>JARKND010000005.1 GCA_029309925.1 Fulvivirgaceae bacterium JP3-4 | reverse complement strand
AGTAATTAACTCCACATTGCTGTGGAGGGTCCGCTATCAATTATCATCCATTCAAAGAACGTTTGGATAACCGAAGCATCACTGCTTTGGTTCGTCCATGGTGAAGTTTCATTTTTAATTTGAAGCTCCTCAGTTTTGTCTTTCTGCCCTCTTCCTTCCGAATTGGGAGTGCAAATGTATGAGGCCTGCACTCATTATGCAAGTGTTCCTAGAAAAAATTTTCGTTTAAACATTTATGGCCTGCCGGTATACGGTCTGGGTCCGATCAGGCCCAGTGGATATCAAAGTGATTGGAACTCCCAATTCAGCTTGCAGATAATCAATGTATTGACTGAGTTCTGCCGGCATGGAAATATCTGAAATATCGGAAAGTGATGCATTCCAGCCTTTTAATTCCGTATAGATTGGGGTAATCTTCTCATTTACAAGCTCATACGGAAGCATATCTGTGACAGAGCCATCCCTCAACTGATATTTCGTACAAACTTTAATTGTTGGAAAAATATTCAGCACATCTGCTTTCATCATCAGCAGCTGTGTAACGCCATTAATCATGATTGAATACTTCAAAGACGGCAGATCGATCCATCCGCAGCGTCTTGGGCGACCGGTTGTCGAACCGAATTCATTTCCTTGCTTACGCATAAGTTCGCCCTGCTCGTCCAGCAGCTCCGTGGGAAACGGGCCGCTGCCAACGCGGGTGCTATACGCTTTGAAGATACCGTAAACTTCACCGATGTTTCGTGGCGCAATTCCCAGCCCCGTACAAGCGCCTGCTGAAACAGTATTCGAGCTTGTTACAAACGGATAACTACCAAAATCGATATCCAACAAAGATCCTTGTGCGCCTTCAGCAAGAATTGAAGAACCTTTCTTCAGCTCATTATTCAAAAAATATTCGCTTTCGATAAGCTTGAATTCTTTTAAAAAGTGAACTGCATCCAAAAACTGTTTTTCCAACTCAGGCCAGTTGTATTGAATATCGTGGTCCTTCAAAATATTGAAGTGAATTCCCGTCAGTTTCTTGAATTTCTCAATGAAGTTTTCAGACAGGATATCGCCTACGCGAAGACCCTGACGTCCGATCTTATCCTGGTAGGTGGGACCAATACCCTTTAGTGTTGATCCGATCTTGTTATCACCTTTAGCTTTCTCCTGTGCCTGATCCAATAGCCTATGCGTTGGAAGGATCAGCGTTGCCTTCTTTGATATAAAAAGATTTCCCTTGATATTCAGGTTAAACTTCTGGAGCTTTTCAATTTCCGTCCTAAATACAATCGGGTCCAACACAACCCCGTTGCCAATGACGTTCTTTGTTTTCTCCCTGAAAATCCCGGAAGGAATCTGGTGTAGGACGTGTTTAATTCCATCGAACTCAAGGGTATGACCAGCATTCGGCCCGCCCTGGAAGCGAGCTACGACATCATACTTTGGCGCCAATACATCAACGATCTTTCCTTTGCCTTCATCGCCCCACTGAAGGCCTAATAATACATCAACTTTAGACATCTTTATTTCTTTGAAAGCTTTGTAACCTCAGCTTCTGATTGAACGATTTGAAAAATAGCATTCAACTTCGTAATGACGAGAAGTTTCTGAACATTTTCTGACGGTTTCATCAGATAAACTTCTCCTCCCTTGTTTCTGAATTTTGTAAGAATTGTAATCAATACACCAATGCCACTACTATTGATATAGCGAAGCTTTGATATATCGATCACGCATGTCAACACCTGGGATTGAATGGCGCTGTTAGCGATTTCAAGTAAATTGGCTCCGTTGTCCTCACCAATAAGATCGCCCGCGAGACGGATAATCAAATGGTCTTTTGTTAATTCCTTTTCAAAAGTCATGGAGGTATTGGTTAATTACTGATTGCTTTTCGGTTCTCGCAGTTTTCTTTGGTGCATGTAGCATAAAGAATCAAAGAATGGTGCATCACGTTGAAATGGAGAATTTCCTCAACCGTGTTTTGAATGTTCTGAATGCGAGGATCGCAGAATTCCACTACGCGATGACATTCCGTACAAATCAAGTGATCGTGCTGCTTGTAGCCGAAAGACTTTTCGTACTGTGCGAGGTTCTTGCCAAACTGGTGCTTGCTCACGAGATCGCATTCCACTAGAAGATCGAGCGTATTGTATACGGTGGCGCGGCTTACCCTGTAGTTCTTATTCTTCATGCTGATGTAAAGAGACTCCACATCGAAATGACCATCTCGGGTGTAGATTTCCTCCAAAATCGCATACCGCTCCGGTGTTTTTCGCAGCTCCTTATTTTCCAGGTAGGCTGTGAAAATCTTCTTTACCTCTTCGTATATTTTTGGATTAAATGCCACCAGTTGATTATGCTTGGTTATTCAAATAAGGGGTCAAAGATAAGAAAAGTTTCCAGTCGACATGTAAAGTTCCGGGTTCGGGGATCAAAGTTGAAAGTTTGGTTTCAACCCGCAATATTTCAGCAGCTTACGAATTATTCTTTTGAGTCAAAGCGGCTGACTTTTACAACCCCTTCTACTTTTTCCAATTTACCGATGAGCTGTTCGAGGTGACGGGTGTCGTTGACGTATAGCATGATCTCTCCATCAAAAATTCCTGAGTCTGTATGAATCGACATGGAGCTCATGTTCACCTTCAACTCTTCTGAAATAATCTTGGAAACATCGTTGATCAAACCCACACGATCTGTTCCTTTGATCTTCAGTCCTGTCAGGAACGCCACTTCATGTTGTGATGTCCACTTGGCTTTTACCACACGATTGCCATGATGAGAAAGCAATTCAGGAGCGTTTGGGCAATTGGTACGATGGATCTTGATGCCCTCATTGACAGTAACAAAGCCAAAAACATCATCGCCAGGGATGGGCGTGCAGCACTTGGCCAGCTTGTAATCAACTACATCCATATCCTCACCCACCAGAAGAATATCTTCATACCTTCCTTTGGCGCGCGTGATCTCCTGCTCGATAACTTTTGCATCCTGCACCTGCAGGTTAGGCTTTGATCGAATGGGAGATGTAGGTTTGTTTTCAAGGAAGCGTTTTACATCTGCTGTAGTAATAAAGCCAGCGCCAACGCGGAAGTATAAATCGAAATGGGTCGCCACTTTGAAGTAATCTCTCATCTGCTCGAGGACAGCCTGACCTGGTTCTTCTTTCGTTTGACGGATCTTCCTGAAAATAATTTCCTTACCATCCTCTGCCAGTTTTTTCTTGTCCTCCTTCAGCTCTTCCTTAATGCGAGATTTTGCCTTGGAAGTGACTACAAATCGCAACCAGTCTTCGTGTGGCTTTTGCTTCTGCGATGTGAGAATTTCTATCTGGTCGCCATTCTTCAATACATAATTGATTGGAACCAACTTGTTGTTGACTTTCGCTCCAATACATTTCGATCCCACTTGCGTATGAATCTCAAAGGCAAAGTCAAGGGCAGTGGCACCATGTGGCAACGTCTTCAACTCACCGCGAGGTGTGAAGACAAACACTTCTTCACTGAAAAGATTTCCACGGAAATCGTCAACAAAGTCGAGCGCAGAGTGATTGTTCTGTTCAAGCAAATCGCGGACACGCGCGAGCCATTTTTCGAGGTTGGACTCTGCAGTTGAGTTGCTGTCCTTATACTTCCAATGAGCTGCATAACCTTTCTCGGCAATTTCATCCATGCGTTTGGTACGGATCTGGACTTCAACCCACTGGCCGTTCTTTGCCATTACAGTCGTGTGAAGCGATTCGTACCCGTTCGATTTAGGCGTTGAGATCCAGTCGCGAAGGCGATCAGGGTTCGGAGTATAGTAGTCGGTAACAATTGAATATACCTGCCAGCACAGCGCTTTCTCCTGATCGAGTGGAGTGTCGAGAATTATTCTGATCGCAAACAAATCGAACACTTCTTCGAACGGAATATTCTGCTTCCGCATTTTGTTCCAGATGGAGTGGATTGATTTGGGGCGACCTTTGATGTCATATCTGATATTCAGTTTTTCCAGCTCTCCGTTGATTGGCGCTACAAACTGTTTGATGAATTTATTCCGAACTGCTTTGGTGGCATCGATCTTTTGAACAATTGAATCGTAGATGGGTTTGTCTGTGAATCTGAGGTAAAGGTCCTCCAGCTCCGTTTTGATCGCATTAAGGCCCAGGCGATGGGCGAGCGGGGCGTACAGGTAGATGGTTTCGGAAGCGACTTTCAGCTGCTTGTTCCTAGGCATACTGTCGAGTGTGCGCATGTTATGGAGTCTATCGGCAAGCTTGATCAAGATCACGCGCACATCCTCGGAAAGTGTGAACAGCATTTTCCGAAAGTTCTCCGCCTGCTGCGAAGTCCCATATTCAAATACCCCACGTATCTTTGTCAGTCCGTCAATAATTCTCGCTATTTTTTTTCCGAAGAGTCTTTCGATATCAGGAAGCTCGATGTCGGTGTCCTCAACCACATCGTGGAGCAGGGCTGAAACGATTGAAGTGGTACCCAGGCCGATTTCTTCAGTACAAATCTCAGCAACAGCAAGCGGATGAAAAATATAAGGTTCGCCCGATTTTCTGCGCATGTCTTTATGCGCTTCAAGCGACATGGTAAAAGCTTTTTTGATCAGTCGGGCATCACCTTCCTTGAGAATTGGCTTCGCCTTTCTCAACAACCTTCTATATCGATTAATGATCTCTTTTTTCTCCTGCTCGGTATCAATTACCATCATCTGATTCAACGAATTTTAAAATAAGTTTCTTTGCGTGGTTGAAAAAAGCGGGTTTTGGGTAGAATTTACAACTTTAAATAATGCAATAAAATTGTTCAAACTTTCAATAGTTAAACAATCTGAAACTATTCTTTAATTCCAAAATATCCATAAATTTGCGCTCCTTTTTGACAAACCAGTTACGGTCGGAAGGGAATTACTGCCG
Organism: Fulvivirgaceae bacterium JP3-4; assembly: GCA_029309925.1. Classification (GTDB taxonomy): domain Bacteria; phylum Bacteroidota; class Bacteroidia; order Cytophagales; family Cyclobacteriaceae; genus Chryseosolibacter. The sequence goes on along the minus strand of JARKND010000005.1, from coordinate 1,738,938 downwards.
GATGTGGCGTAATTGGTAGCCGCGCCAGACTTAGGATCTGGTGCCGCAAGGCGTGGGGGTTCGAGTCCCTCCATCCGGACTAAGCCTCCCGCTCGATGCGAATTGGATATTCGTGCAGAGCGGAACAGGAACCCTCGATACTTGAACTTTTTCTTCGGTATTGAGGGTTCTTAATTTTATCACAACAACAAACACTTACTGCTTTGGAAATTACACTTGACAAAAAGGGATCTACAGAAGGCCTTATCAAAATCAGACTTAACGAAGGCGACTATCAGCCACACGTTGAAGAAAAAGTTAAGGATTATGCCCGGAAAGCCAACATAAAAGGCTTTCGACAGGGAAAAGTGCCAACTGGTGTAATTAAGAAAATGTTTGGGAAGTCAATTCTTGTTGACGAGATCAATCACCTATTATCACACAAGATCACTGACTACATCAAGGAGAATAATTTAAAGATCCTGGGCGAGCCGATCCCTAATGCGGACAAGACCCGCAACATCGACTGGGAGGCTCAAAAAGATTTTGAGTTTGAGTATCAGATCGGGATGGTTGAAGACTTTTCATATGATCTATCATCGAAGGCAAAAGTTAAAGGATACAAAATAGACCTCGACAAGAAAGTGATCGATGAAACTGTTGCTGATCTGCGCAAGCGTTTCGGGAAAGTAACTTACCCTGAGGCAAGTGAAATCGGAGACAATATTTTTGGCGAATTGCGCTCAGCGGATGGCAGTGTAAAAAGAGAAAGCGCATTCATTGCAACAGACAAGATCGAGAAGAAGGAGCAGAAAAAATTCACTGGCCTCAAAAAGGAGGATGAAGTTGAATTTGATATTGATGCGATCTACAAAGACGAAGAATCGAAAGCGCAGTTGCTGGGAACAGGCGAGGATGAATCAACAGCTGCTACCGGAAAATTTGTGCTCAAAGTGAATAACATCAGCCGCACCGAGCCTTCCGAGATCAACCAGGAACTTTTCGATCGCGTATTCGGCAAAGATGCTGTGAAAACAGAAGAGGAGTTCTTCAACAAGGTGAAAGAGACGATTGGCGAGAATTACAAACGCGAGACTGATCATTTCCTCGATCATCATATCGAAGACTATTTCCTCGATCACACCAAGATCAACCTGCCATCAGATTTTCTGAAGACATGGCTGAAGGCATCCAGCCAGGGACAGGTGACTGACAGCATTCTTGATAAAGAGTTTGACCAGTATGTGCGCAGCCTGAAGTGGGACCTTATCAAGAACAAGATTGCGGACGATAACAAGATTACGGTTGAAGCAGAAGAGGTTCGTAACAAGGCAAAAGAGCTGATTACAGCACAGTTCGGGGGACCAGCATTTGCCGCTCAGTTCGGAGATCGTCTCGATGCATTTGCCGACAATTATCTCCAGAACGAAAACGGTCAGAATTTCATGAAGCTGTACAATCAGCTAAAGCACGAAAAGATCATGAAACTTATCCGTGAAAAAGTGACGGTTGATGAGAAAACGGTTTCTGTGGATGAGTTTAAGAAGATTGTTGAGGAGCACAAACACTAGTTTCCCGCGCTTACCCGGGAGCGTTGATCTAATTCGCAGGGTCGAAATCCGGGCTTTCGGCCATGGCTATAGCTAAACGCCATTAGCAACATGAGGTAGAAAGTCAACAATAAAAACTAAATCACAACGACTATGGTTTTATCTGGTAACGGGTAAAACCATTTGCGTTTTTAAGGGTGTTTGGGTTGTATTTTAAGTTGAGTATAGCTAAGATTGTCAACCTTAAAATTACCTCCCGAACCGGGCTTATCTTTTCAATTTCTAACAAGCAATCATAAAAAGTAAATTATGGATCATAACAATGAGTTTCGCAAATACGCAGTTCATCACCTGGGCATGAGCGGCAACACAATAGACGGCTATGCTCAGCAAATTCAAAATATGACTCAGTATGTGATCGAAGAGCGTCCGGGAAATTTCCGGGCAATCGATGTATTCACACGCCTGATCTCTGACAGAATTATATTTCTTGGGATGGGAATCGATGATCAGATCGCCAACCTCATCACTGCGCAGTTGCTTTTCCTCGAATCTTCCGATCCGCGCAAAGACATCATCATGTATATCAACAGTCCGGGTGGTTCGGTGTATGCAGGGTTAGGCATTTATGACACGATGCAGTACGTAAATCCCGATGTTGCTACCATCTGTACCGGTCTCGCAGCTTCGATGGGCGCGGTGTTGCTCACTGCTGGCGCGGCAAGAAAACGCTCGGCATTACCCCATGCGCGCGTGATGATTCACCAGCCGATGAGCGGAATGCAAGGTCAGGCATCTGACATGGAGATCAGCCTGAAGCAGACCCTCGAGGTTAAAAAGGACCTTTATAACATTCTTGCGAAGCACAGCGGCCAGAAATACGAGAAAATTGAAAAGGATTCCGACCGCGACTACTGGATGAGGGCTGTGGAAGCCAAAGAATATGGCCTAATTGACGAGGTTTTGGAACGAAAAAAGCCCGCGTAACCTTTAAGGAATAGAATACCGATGTGCCAAATATTCAGTACCTTTGTAAAAACCGGGCACATCGGTTTTATCTTAATCTCCCTAAAGTATTATGGCTGAAGTAACGTGTTCGTTTTGCGGAAGAAGCAAGAAAGATGTAGACCTGATGATCTCAGGGATTCATGCTCACATATGTGACAAATGCGTAACACAAGCCAGCCAGATCCTGCAGGAGGAAAAGCGCAGCAAAATAGACTCAGGCTTTTCCCCTAACTTCAAGCTCATCAAGCCACGGGAGATCAAGAAGTTTCTTGATGAGTATGTCATTGGCCAGGATGAAGCAAAAAAAATCATTTCAGTAGCCGTTTACAATCACTACAAGCGGCTGATGCAGCGCAAGCTGGACAGCGATGTTACGATCGAAAAATCGAACATCATCATGGTGGGCGAAACAGGTACCGGAAAAACATATCTCGCGCGTACGCTTGCGAAAATTCTGCAGGTTCCATTCTGTATTGCTGACGCGACTGTGCTTACCGAAGCTGGTTACGTGGGAGAGGATGTGGAAAGCATTCTTACTCGTCTGTTGCAGGCAGCTGATTACAATGTTGAAGCTGCAGAACGCGGTATCGTATATATTGATGAAATTGACAAGATCGCGCGCAAGTCAGACAATCCTTCGATCACCCGCGATGTAAGTGGTGAAGGCGTGCAGCAAGCGCTGCTTAAACTTCTTGAAGGAACAGCAGTAAACGTTCCACCTCAAGGTGGACGAAAACACCCGGACCAAAAGATGATCACCGTGAACACAGAGAATATTCTGTTTATTTGCGGTGGTGCATTTGAAGGTATTTCGCGTTTTATCGGCAATCGCCTGAACACAAGGCCGCTCGGCTTCGTGGCAAGTGCGGACGGAACGCATCCTGGCGATCTCGACAAGAGCAACCTGCTCCAGTTCGTATCCGCTCAGGATCTCAAGAGCTTCGGCTTAATTCCTGAATTGATCGGCCGTCTTCCTGTTGTATCATTCCTCAATCCTCTCGATCGCGAAGCACTGCGCAGAATTCTTACCGAGCCGAAGAACGCTCTGGTCAAGCAATACAAGAAGTTGTTTGAAATGGAGACCATCGACCTTGAGTTTAAGGAAGGTGCTATCGATTTCATTGTTGAGAAGGCGCTTGAATTCAAGCTTGGTGCTCGCGGACTTCGCAGCATCTGTGAAGCTATCATCAACGATGCAATGTTTGAGTTGCCGTCAGAGAAAACTTCCGAGAAGCTTGTAATCAACCGGGCTTACGCGGAAGAAAAATTCAACAAGTCTCAATACAGCAAACTGAAAGTCGCTTAAACAGCACGAAGGTATTGCACCATGAGGCGGGCGGCATTTTCCGATGCTGATCCAATATCCAAAGTTTTGATGATCTGATCATAATTGCGAAGCATCACCTGACGGTATTCGCCCTCAGCTATAAGTCTTTGCAGTTCCTCTCCTATTGCTTTGGCATTTGCATCGTGCTGGATCAATTCTTTGATAACTTCTTTGCCTGCAATGAGATTTACGAGCGAAATAAACTTCACTTTTATCATGAGCTTTACAACCCTGTAGGTACTGGCTGAAGCTTTGTAAATGACCACCTGAGGAACACGAAAGAGGGATGTTTCCAGTGTTGCAGTACCTGATGTTACAACCGCTGCGCGGGAATTGAGCAAGAGATTATAGGTATCTTCCGGGATCAGCGAAACATTGGGATGATACCGAAAAGGATCATACAGAGTCCCATCAAGGTTATTGACAACTGCGACACCAAAATTTATCTCCTGGTTATTTTTTACCACCTCGGCCATTACAGGAATCATACGCTGCAGTTCCTGTTTTCTGCTTCCGGGAAGCAAGGCAACGAGAGGCTTTGCCTGATCGATCTGATAATTTGAGATGAAAGACGTATCCGGGATATGTTGTTTGACCGCATCCATCACGGGATTACCAACGTAGTCGACATCGGCATCGAACTGTCTGAAGAAATCTTTCTCAAACGGCAGAATGACAAACATCTTCGTTACATTTTTTTTCAGCTTGAGTGCTCTCCGCTGATACCATGCCCACACTTTCGGTGTGATGTAGTAGTAGACTTTGATGTTGTTTTTCTTTGCGAAGGATGCGATTCGCATATTAAATCCACCATAATCGATGAGGATAATTACGTCAGGTCTGAATTTGAGGATTTCACTTTTTGTCTTGCGGATGTATCTTGAGACCGTATTGATGTTCTTCACGACTTCAATGAAACCCATAAAGGCCAGTTCGCGGTAATGCGTGTTGAGTGACACACCTGCCCCTTGCATGTAATCACCACCGACCCCCTGGAGAACTGCGTCCTGGTCAAATTTCGTCAGCGCTTTCACCAGATTGCCACCATGCAGATCACCGGACCGCTCTCCTGCGATTATAAAATACTTCATACGAAAATGGAGTGTTTACTCGCCATAGTACTCGACATAGTTGCGAGGCGTTTCATAAAGGCGAAGCGAGTGAAGTTTGCCGTGCGCTGTGATGGTGGGCAAATGCTCATTCAGAATTCTCCAGATCTCCACAATAAGATTTTCGCAGCTCGCCAATTTGCCGCGCATGAAATCGACATCCATGTTGAGATTTTTATGGTCTATTTTATCGATCACTTCAGCGCGGATGAGCGTGCTCAGTTTCTTGAGGTCTACGACAAAACCTGTCTCCGGATCAGGATTGCCCTTTACCGTGACGATGAGGTCAAAGTTATGGCCGTGCCAGTTTTCATTGGCGCATGGACCAAAAAGCTCAACATTCCTCTCTTTGGAAAGAGAAGGGTTATAGAGTTTGTGAGCAGCATTGAAGTGTTCTTTTCGCGACACGTAAAGCATGCCCCAAAGATATTTAAAAATATAGCACATCTTAAGTCGGCCATCCAAATGAAAAAAGCCACCTCACGGATGAGGCGGCTTTCTATGACTCAAATTTCTAAGACTACTATTTTGGCTTAAGAACAACGCGAACGTGACGGATGAAGCCGTGCTCCGCTCCAGCGCAAGGACTGCTCCACTTGTAGCTTACATAAATTTCTCCCGTAGCAGGGTCGTACTTGTTAGGTTGTCCAGGGATTGGTCCCCAGTTTGCCGGAGAAGCACCGTTTGCTGTCAAAGTGACTGCGTTGGTGGCTGGATCGATTGCAATTGTTTGTGATGTACCAATTCCACCGATTGTTGAGCCAGTAGCCCACAAAAGAACGGTTGAAACAGTATTCGCTCCAGTTGTTGCCAAGTCTACACTAACACCTGGTTGTACAGGACCGCCAAGTTCGATCAGTTCGCATGAAACAGCATCGTAACGGCCAATGTGACCTGTGTAGTTATAGCTACCAGCGTACTTGTTCTTCACGATTACTTCAGCAATGAATTCACCGTTTTCAGTCAGGCCGCTGATACCGTAACCGTCAGAAGGATTCTTCAAGCGGATACCGATAGCATTTCTTGCGGATAGGTCAAGCTTAGTAGGATCAAGGTTAACCATGATCGCTTTTGTAAACTCACCAGCTGCATAAGTAACACTAGAACCAACAGTCGACACTGCTGCTGACGGTGCAGGCACGAAGTCCTTTTCAGAAGCCGGATTACTTGCATTGTATGCAGTGAGAAGTGAGTTATCAACTTCGAATTCGATCGTAGCACCGCTGTTAAGGGCGCTATTGCTGTTCACATCTCTCCAGATCTCAACCAAAGGGAAAGTTCCGGCTTCGGCATTGAAAACGGCTAAACCAATGCCCCCATCAACTGACGGGCGGAATCTGTTCTGACCTTTTCCAGCAACCTGGCTTTCTGGCTCTTCGATACATGACATCGGGACGAGTGTCACGGCCATAAAGGCCGCGACAATCATTGAATATCTAAATTTTAGGTTTTTCATAATTCAAATTCTCGGGTTAAAATTAATCAACATCCCACCATACGCGCTGAGAATCAGTATCACCGCCCATGCGTGCTACCGCAGCATCAACACCAGCCTGGTTGTATGTGTATTCAACTGATGGATAAGGGTAGCGGGTTGGAATCTGCTTGCTGTTGTTTGCAGCATTTACAGATGGAGTCAGTGCAGGGAATCCTGTTCTTCTCCATTCAGCCCAGCCTTGTGCACCATTTGGATAGAATGTGATCCAGCGCTGTCTTCCGATCTTTTCAGCTTTTACAGCTGCAGGATCTGCATCTGAGAACGTGATGTCAGTGTCAGTTATGTATGTGTCATAAGCTGCCTGGTTAAATACGCCCCACTGCTCCCATGATGCACGGATACCCGCATGCATAAGTTCGTTCGCGTCAGCAGCAGTTCCTGCCCAGCCAAGCAACGCAGCTTCTGCTCTTGCCAACAATACGTCAGCATAAGTCAGGATGAACTGCGGTGAAGTCTGCGAGCGATACGGTTCGTCAAGGATCAGTGACCACGTAGGGTTCGCTGCCGTGAATGCGATAGCTTGCTCACGCGTCAGACCATAAGGCACACCAACGATGTTACCATTACCTGCTGCCGGATTATTTCCAAACACTCTTCTGCGCTCATCAGCGTTAGCGTTGAGGAAGTTAGCCATTGTTGCGCTGATACCCTGATCGGCACCGATTGGGAACCAAGGGTTGTTGTATGGAGGACCTGGGTATTCCATTACCGCGTTGTCAGCATTGCTTGTAAACACGCCACCTGGAGAGTTCAGTGCGTCATTGAACTGTGCTGCACCAAGGGTTGGATTCACTTTCGATACGCGCAGAGCAAGGATCAGTCTGTGTGAGTTTGCAAACTTCTGCCATGCAGTGATATCACCGCCATAGAGAAGATCACCTTTTACCGGAGCACCGTCATCAAACTGATTAACAGCTTCGTCAAGCTCCTTAAAGATATCAGTATAGATATCTTCCTGTGCATCAAATGCAGGAGTTGAATTTCCTTTCAGTGCTTCAAAATAAGGCATGTCACCATAACGGTCAGTCAACACTGAGAAGCTGTATGCTTTCAGAATGCGTGCGATAGCAATCTGATCGGCATTAGAACCCTGCAGTGCAGCTGTCGGTGCCGTTGCAGGATCAGAGTTGATGTTAATGATGTTCTGAAAGTCCATCATTCTACCCTGCATTTCGCCAGCCCAGTTTAAATCCTGAGGAGCGTAAATAGAGTTATCAGTATACTGTGTTTCAGAAAAATACTGCGCATACAAACCTCCACCGAAGCTTCCACCACCAGCAGCAAAGTTTCCAAATGCTGCAAGGCCGTTCGACAGAAGTGCGGAAGTCAATGGTGTTTCAGCACCATTAGGGTTCTTATCGATATCCCCGAAATCGCTGCAACCGACTCCCAGAATCATCAGGGGAGTCATTATATATTTCGCTAGTTTATTCATGTTTTGTTTTTTTTACGATCCCACAATTAGAAACCAAGCTTGATGTTAAATCCGTAAGATCTAACGCTAGGTAACTGTCCGTTTTCACCGAAAGTTCCGCTCACTTCAGATGGATCGAAATCTTTTTCACCACCATTGATCAACCAGAGGTTTCTTCCAACCACTCCGATTGAAGCTGAAGTAAATACATTACCGAGTGAGCCCATGCTCCTTACAGGAATGTTATAGCTCAGGCTAACTTCACGGAGCTTCACATACGAAAGGTCAAGGATGTGTGGATCTGCAATTGATCCGAGGTAGAACTGGTGATAGTAATCCTGAGCAGGAACATACATGTCAACCACTTCGCCATCTTCGCTTACACCTGTTACGTGAACACCACCGCCATCTTCAACAGCATCACGGATCGGGTTTCCGAGGTCGTTCAGACCAGCGGTTCTCTGCGTCAGACCGGAGAAAGTACCCCACATGTCAGACAATGAGAAGAATTTACCGCCTTTCTGGAAGTCGATATTGAACTGAAGGTTGAAGTTCCCATAACCGATGTTATTTACGACACCACCAGTAAAGTCAGGCAATACAGAACCGAAGTTAACCGGGCTTTCAGTTGGAACATAAAGTCCATCGGAGTCAAGGATTGGCAGACCATCAGCATTTCTCTGGATAGAAACACCTCTCATCTGACCCCATCTTTCGCCTTCAACATGGAATGTAGAACCCACACCGAAAGTAGCTGCAGCTGCTTCAGTTGTTCCGACTACGTTAGGAACTGTTCTTGCAGGAATAGCAGATACACCAGGTGCAAGTTTAACAACCTGTGCATCAGTTTTCGCCCAGTTCAAAGTGATATCCCAGGTGAGGTTGCTGGTTTTCACTGGTGTTGCCATCAATGAAACCTCAAACACCTGACGGTCGATCTGACCTGCGTTAATCAATTTTGTTCCGAAACCACTTGCTCCTGAAACCGGAACAGGGATGATTTCATCACGCTTAGACTCATCGAAATAAGTTAACTGCAATCCTACGCGATCTTCAAGGAACTTAACATCCAAACCGAATTCAAGTGCTGAAGAAAGTGCTGGCTTGATGTTCGCATCCACCTGCTGATCAGGTGTACCGCTCAACAAGTTGCCGTTGAAAGTGTTAGCTGCGTTGCCGTAAACCTGCTTTGTGAAGTAAGGATAGGCATCCGTTCCAGTCTGTGCGAAGCTGGCGCTCAACTTACCGAATGACAGTACAGGCAAAGCACTTTCAGTGAGTTCACTGAAGATGAATGTAGCACCGACAGAAGGATAGAAGTATGAGTTGTTAGCCGCTGGAAGTGTTGAACTCCAGTCGTTGCGGCCAGTAACATCCAGGAAGAAAGTTTCCTTGAAGCCGAAGTTTGCACGAGCGTACAAGCTGCGTACCTGCTTCTGCGCGCGGAAGTTACCATAACCGAAGGTTGACTTCGAGTTGTTGATTGTATAAAGATCAGGCACAATCAAACCATCCGTTGTATTCATGAAGATTTGCTTGAACTCCTCCATTCTCACGTTTCCACCACCCAGAAGGTCGATCTTAATGTTATCGCCAACGCTTGTGTTATAAGTGATGATACCTTCAATGTTGTCTTCTTTGAAGAATGTCTGGTTCGTACCATAGAAATCCCACTGTGGCTGGCTAGTTGGTCTGTTTTCAACATAGAAGCTGTAAGGAAGGATAGAAGGACGCTTGTTTTCATTGAAGAAGTTGCGCTGGTTCTTGCGATAGAAACCCTGAACTTTCAACTTATCCGTAAGGTTCAATGCAACGTTCACGTCACCGAACAAACGGTTCTGAGTTGATTCATAATCAATCAGGTTGAAGTAAGTGAACGGGTTGTACCAGTAGTAACCTCTGTAGAACTTGTCGCCATTGATCACACCGTCACCATCAGAGTCTGCTACATAGTAGTTAGGGTTCTGGTGGTTCCATGAGATCAGTCTTCCTTCAGGAGATTTTGCATACTGAAGCTCCTTCATGATGTTCATATCGATGTTTCTGTGGAACCACTGGTTGAATGAACCGGTAGACTGGTTGCTGTAACCGTCATCGAATTCCCCATGGATTGTTGTCGTTACGTAGTTGATGTTAGCACCAACAGTAACAAGTTTGCTAAGGTTCAGAGTAGTGTTAGCAGCAAGCGTATTCTTCTTCAGCCATGTGTTTGGCATGATACCAGTCTGTCCCTGGTTTGTGTAAGAAACACGAGCGTTACCAAGATCATCGAATGATTTTCCGAAGGCTACGTTTGTAACACGGTTAACACCGGTCTTATAGAACTCGCGGACGTTGTTAGGCTGACCTACAAGGGCAGTTGTCTGACCTGTATACTTTGTTCCAGGAAGCCATGCATACCATGGAATGTACTGCTGACCAACCATTCTTGGACCCCAGCTTGCATCGTCTGTGTAGTCGTGGTAGAACTGACCATCAAGTGATTTCCACTCTTCAGGCATACCATCTTGCCATGTGAAAGGAATCAAGTCAGCAGAAGCACCACCAGCATAGTCGTTCTGGTATCTTGGAAGGATGTAAACATTGTCAAAGAAGACGTTGTTGTTAAGGGAAATACCCATACCAGCACCTTTCTTACCTTTTTTGGTTGTGATCATCACAACACCAGCCTCACCGCGCTGACCATAAAGAGCGGTTGCAGCAGGACCTTTCAACACGTTAATTGTTTCAACGTCATCCGGGTTGAAGTCTTCAGATGTTTCAACAGGAGTTCCGTCAACAACATAAAGCGGAGCCTTGTCAGTTAACGAGCCGGCACCGCGAATACGGATACCAGAGTTTCTTCCAAGGGCAGCACCAGACTGACCACGTACCTGAACACCGGCAACTTTACCTGCGAGGGCGTCATTTACGTTGTTAGCACGCGTGATGTTGAGTTTTTCAGATGTCACGGTTTGAGCTGCATATGGAAGCGTCTTTGCTTCGCGCTTTACGCCCAATGCAGTAACAACAACTTCGCTCAACTGGGTAGCATCCTGCTCCATCTGAACGTCAATGGTTGTACGTGCACCGATCTCAACTTCCTGAGATTTAAGACCGATAAAAGTGAATACCAGGGTTCCACCTGATTGAGGAACGCTTAGGGTGAATGCACCTTCTGAATCGGTCACAGCACCGTTTGTAGTTCCCTTGAGAACTACGTTCACTCCGGGAAGTGGTGACGCATCTTCTGAAGATGTGACCCTACCGGAGACCGTCCTCTCCTGTGCCCACAACTCGCTACTCGCGAGCGTAAACACCGCTGTCAAGCATAATAGTAGAATTCTTCTCATACGAAAAAGTTAGGTTAATGAAAGTTTAAACTAGTGGTCAAACTTATAACAAAATTTTAATCTAGTGAAAGGTTCTAATACAAAATGTTGTATTAATCGGTATCAGTCATACCCCAAACAGTGTTATACAGTATATATTGAGCAAAAAAAATTCAGCAAAATGGGTGGTTTTTAGGGCTTTTAACTAATGCGAACTGAACCGTTCGTATGCAGGGTGTGTACACTGAAACTGAAAAAATGCCATTCAAAGTGGTGAGCCTTTCAAGGACCAGAAAGCGGCTTGTTGACAGCGAGGACGGGGTTCCTTTCTACCGAATTATCTTAAATTCGATTCTTCGGTTTGCCTGCCTGCCATCCTCGGTTTCGTTGGTAGAAACGGGGCGTTCAGGGCCGTAACCTTTCGTTATTAAACGCTTCGAATCAATACCACTTGTCACCAGGTACTCATAAACCGATTGAGCGCGTTTTTCTGACAGTTGTTTGTTGTAAGCAGCAGCCCCAACGTTGTCGGTATGTCCACTGATTTCAACGCGTAATGCAGGATTTTCAGTGAGAAACCGGGAGATTTTTTGCAATTCAGTGCGGGACTTTTCCTTCAACTCGAACTTGTCAACATCAAAAAAGATGTTGTGTAATACTGCAACGGTTCCTTCTGTCACTTTTTCGAGGTCAATGTCCAGCGTTATTGGTTTAAAGTCCCGGATCTCAGAGTAGTTGAAGTTAAGCGACCTGAACAAGTAACCTTTTTTATTAACATAGAGCGCGTATTCCGCCCCCTGCGTCAACACCATTAGATATTTCCCGGTCAGGGAATCAGACTCGACTAATGATTCGACCTCGCCTTCCTTGAGGTTTATCAGTTCGACCTTTGCCAGAAGAGGCTTCTTTGTTGCCTTGTCTCGCACTACACCCCTGACATAATTGCTTTTAAATCTGATCTGCTGATCCTCCGGGATGTCGATTTCATAAATGTAACTTACCGAATAGCCAGCAGGGCGCGCTTCTTCGTGAGAGTAATAGCCCTTTTTTCCGTCTGCTGTGATGAACAGCGAAAACTGATCTTCGTGGGTATTGATCGGGCTTCCCATATTAACGGGTGCCGACCACGTTGCGGCTGTATCGCGTTCGCTGAAAAATATATCGTAGCCGCCAAAACCCGTCAGGCCGTTTGATGCGAAATATAGTGTTCTGTTGTTGACATGTATGAATGGAGAAATCTCATCGTACACAGTGTTGATTGGCTTTCCTGCATTTCTGGCTTTTGTCCACTGCCCTTTCTCGTTGAGCGTTGAAATCCATATATCACGTCTCCCAAGGCCTCCTCTCCGATCGGACACAAAATACAGCGTGCGTCCATCAGCGGAGAGTGATGGCTGTGATTCCCATTCTGCGCTGTTTACATTGATGCCTAGGTTCTTTGGTGCGCTCCATACGTCTCCAATCTTGGTACTCTCAAAAAGATCACAACTACCAAAACCTTCGCGACCTATGCATGAGGTGAAGATGAGCTTGCGTCCGTCTGCGGAGATCGTACATGTTCCTTCATTCAATTCTGAGTTTATGCTTTTAGAAATTGATTCCGGAAAACCCCAGCTGCCGGCCGCAGTCTTTCTTGATACAACAAGATCTTCATCATCATTGCCACCGGGCCCAAGCCTCCTCGTAAAAATCAACTCCTGCTGATCGGCCGTCAACACGGGAAAATACTGGAGAACAAAATTATTGACGGTGTCCGATAATTTTTTTTGTTTATAGGCAGATGCTTTCTTCTCGTTATCCTTTGCAAACTGGATGTTTCGCAAGATCAGTTTTGCACGCTCGAGCTTTGGACGATTTGCAATTTCCTCTTTGAGAAAAAGCTGCATGTATTGCTCTGCCTTCGTATAGTCACCTGTGGCGAAATAACTCTCCCCAAGGTCGTACCAGAACACTTTTTGTTTTTTTGGATCACGTGTCAGACTAAGTCCTTTCTCGAGATACTGATTGGCGGTAGTGAAATCTTTTTGGGACATGTACACAATTCCCAGGCGGTAGTATGCCTCAAAGAAATTCTTGTCCTTATCAATAGCCTGGTTGAGCAGCACGATGGCCTGAGTGAACTGCCCGCGGACGCGATAGTTGTCGGCTTCAGTATAATACTCGATCGCCTTTTTCGATTTGGTGCTTAGTGTGGGAACCTGGGCAAGGACAACCGTGGACAACAGACAAAATGGTAGCAACAGATATCGAAGCATGGGCGAAGCTAGGAAACAATATTGGATACATCAATTTCAGGCGCGTCAAACTCAAGCATGGCGTTGATGAGCTTAAATGAACTAAACGCTGGAATGTCGTCTAAAAGTATTTTTTCAGGAATGATCTTATTTTCCTCGATGAGTTTCTGCCGCATGGTTCCTTTGAGCAATGGCGACCAGGGTGTAATCCATTCATCGCCCCTGCGGAACACGATGTTTGCATAAGAAGTGTCAGTCACTTCCCCCTTTTTTACGATCAGTATATCATCACATCCTGCACGGTTCTCAAAGAGCTTGTTTATCTCTTTGCGGTCTGCGTATTTATATTCGTATCTGATCCGATCACTCTCAATCACCTTTAAGGTTTTGACCGGGCGTACCTGATAAGGCACGAACTCGACTTCTTTCGTCACATCATCGTACACAATGCGGCATTTATACACGCCTTCCTGAGGTGCAGACAGTTCCTGCAAGAATTCATCAAGAATAATATCATCCTCGACACCACAAAGTGTTTCAAGCGACCTGATCATGCGCTGCTCATGATAGAACAGGTTGCAATATTTTCCATCGATCAGCTTAATTGTCTCAAATAACAGGGACATAGATTTTGTCAATTACTTCGCGATACTCTTTCTGCCAGTCACTTGCCGTAGTAATTCCTCCACCACTTCGATAAAACAGCTTGCCGTTTTCATTTTCAATGAATCGAATCAGCACCCCACTGTCAAAAACGCGACCATCAAAGATACCGGCAACACCGGTGTAATAGCCACGATCAATTCCTTCAGTCTGCTGAATTATTTCCACTGTCTTCTTCTTTGGCGCGCCACTGATGCTTCCTGCCGGCAGCAGCTTTTTCAGCATTGATCCGAACGAGTATGCGGATGACTCAAACAATTTCCCCCTGATCTCGGAACTCACCTGGAGTAACTGCTTCTGATTTGACTCAATTCTGTCGATGTAACGAAACCGCGTTACGGTGACGTCTTCCGCGATGAGGCTCAGGTCGTTCCGAATCAGATCGACTATGGTAACATGCTCTGCCAGTTCTTTTTCATCAGCGAGAATCCGCTGTTCTGCCTTTTCAACCGATGCATCAATTGTGCCTTTCATTGGAAAGGAATAGACAACGCCATCTTTCACCTGCACAAAAATCTCGGGAGAGAAAACCAGAAAATCGTTTTTATAGAGGAGCTTGTATTTCGCTGTTACCAGCGGAAACAACTCAGGCAACGTGACCGACAGTTGAATAGCATTCCGAAAGGTCAGGTTCAATAAATAAGAATCCCCATATTCGAGCGCGCTGTAAACGCAATCAAATCTTTCCTTGAAAACTTCCTGTGCAACGGGGTCGGCACGCAGTTCAACCTTCAATGGCCTTTCAACACCTGTATAATTTGTTTTCCCGTTGAAATTGTAATCTATATACGGTGGCAAGTCTTCGAGCCGAAATGCAATCGGCTTCCTTTGCTCGAAATCGACCAGGAAGAAAAACGGAACGCGATTATTTCCCCAGTGATCTAACGTTGTGACAAATTCATCGAAAGTCATCTAACCGGGATACTACGGAATGTTCATGTATTTATGAATCTGGAGCGAAACCTCCCACTTAGGATTTGCCTTAACATACTCGATGATCATCGGAAGCATTTCTTTTTCTTTCGACCATTCAGGTTGCAGATACAGACGGCAGTCGTTTCGAACCTTGGCAGCGAATTCCTCTGCCCAGTCAAAATCGCTTTTATTATAAACGATGATCTTCAATTCATCGGCCTGATCGTAAATGGAAGGATGCGGTACCTTAAATTTTTTCGGTGAAAAACACACCCAGTCCCATTGTCCTGTCAGTGGATAGACGCCAGATGTTTCAATGTGTGTGCGAATTTGCTGAGCGCGAATCTGTGATGTCAGCTCGTTAAGATCATGCATGGCGGGTTCCCCTCCCGTGATCACCGCTACTGGCGTTCCGCTCTCTCTTACGAATGAGACGATTTCATTTACGGGCACAGCAGGGTGTGCAAGTGCATCCCACGATTCCTTCACATCGCACCATACACAACCCACATCACAGCCACCAAGGCGAACGAAGTAGGCTGCGTGGCCCTGGTAGAAGCCTTCGCCCTGGATCGTGTAGAAGTGTTCCATGACGGGAAGAACCTGGGTGCCAATGTCAACGCTCGCCTCCATCAAAAAATTTAAGATTTAAAATTTAAAATTTAGAATTTTAGATTCAGGGATTGCGTGCTTCGGTGGCGCGAAGTGTGTTGAGGAGCAGGGACGCAATGGTCATCGGGCCGACTCCGCCCGGTACTGGTGTGATGAACGATGCTTTTTGAGACACATTCTTAAAATCGACATCACCTTTAATTGCCCAGCCTTTTGCATACTCAGGTCCCTCAACACGTGTCGTTCCGATGTCGATGACAACCGCGCCTTCCTTCACCATATCCGCGGTGATCAGCCCGGGTTTGCCAACGGCTGTGAGCAGAATATCAGCAGATCGCGTAAAGCTTGCGAGATCTTTCGTGTACTTGTGGCAGATCGTTACGGTTGCATGACCCTGTTCGGTCAGCATCATACTGAGTGGCGCGCCAGCAATGCGGCTTGCACCAACCACCACGGCATGTTTTCCTTCTGTCGGGATGTTATAACGCCTGAGAAGTTCCATTACGCCAAAAGGTGTAGCCGGCATGAGCAATGGCTTTTTGGAGATGATGCTTCCGAAGTTATGATTGGTAAAACCATCGACATCTTTGTCGGAACGGATCTTGTCGGTAATTCTTTCAACCGAGATGTGTTCTGGCAGCGGAAGCTGAACGATGAAACCATCGACATCGTCATCGTTGTTTACGTGATCGATGTGTTTCATGAGCTTTTCTTCGCTGATGGTGTCAGCAAAACGCATCATGGTGTAATGAAAGCCCACTGACTTGCATGCTTTCACTTTGTTGTCAACGTAAGTCTGACTTGCACCATCGTCACCGACCAGGATGATTGCGAGGTGCGGAATTTTCTTATTTTCCTTTTTGCGTATTGCTACGGCCTCAGAAATCTCGTTCTTGATGTCGGTGGAAATTTTTTTTCCATCGATGAGCGTATATGGTGATTGTGCGACTTCAGCTGACATCTATAATCCTAATTTTTTATTGAGCTGATTCAATTGTTTGAGAAAGTACTTGTTGTAGGCGGCTTGAGCCCGAATTGACTTTTCGAGTTTTCTATCGAAAGCTTCCATACGCTTTTCGCTGGCCTCCATACGTTTATCGAAAGCTGCCATACGCTTTTCGCTGGCCTCCATACGTTTATCGAAAGCTGCCATACGCTTTTCGCTAGCTTCCATACGCTTATCAACCGCCTCCATTCGATGGTCGTTTTTCTCCAGGCGCTCTTCAATCTTAACCAGACGTTTGATTGAAAAGTCGAGCCGTTGCATCGACTTCTCAAGTCGGCCCTCGCTTTTATCAAGACGATCGCCAATCCGATCGATCGTTTTCCACATCTGCGACATTAATGTTTCGTGTTCGCTCATTCGTTCGTTTACATCCATAACCGTTTGTTTTTTAACTGCATCTCCGGTGGATGTAATCCTCAACACAATTTAATCAATTTTCAGCACCGCCATGAACGCTTCCTGCGGAACTTCTACCGTTCCGATCTGGCGCATGCGCTTCTTGCCTTTCTTCTGCTTTTCAAGAAGTTTACGCTTACGTGAAATATCACCACCGTAGCATTTCGCGATCACGTTCTTGCGAATGGCACTGATTGTTTCCCTTGCTACGATCTTCTGACCGATAGCGGCCTGAATCGCCACTTCGAACATGTGACGCGGGATCAACTCTTTCAATTTCTCACACAACTTCCTGCCCCACTCCTGTGATTTTGCACGGTGAACGATCGCACTCAGCGCATCAACCTTTTCGCCATTCAGCATCACATCAAGCTTTACCATGTCAGATTCGCGGAAGCCAATCAGATGGTAATCGAGCGATGCATAGCCGCGGGAGATGGATTTCAGTTTGTCAAAAAAGTCAAATACAATTTCGGAGAGCGGCATTTCAAACGTCATCTCCACGCGATCAGTGGTGAGATAAGTCTGATTCTTGATCAGTCCGCGTTTATCGATACAAAGCGTGATGATCGGACCAATGTATTCGGCTTTGGAGATAATCTGCGCTTTAATAAAGGGCTCTTCGATGTAATCCAGTTTTGTCGGATCAGGCATTTCTGACGGTGCGTTGATACTCAATTCAGTTCCATCCGTGAGAAACGCCCTGAACTGAACGGACGGTACTGTCGTGATCACCGTCATGTTGAATTCACGCTCGAGACGCTCCTGGATAATTTCCATGTGAAGCATTCCGAGGAATCCGCATCGGAATCCAAAGCCAAGCGCTGCAGAAGTTTCGAGCTCCCACACAAGGGACGCATCGTTCAGCTGCAGTTTTTCCATGGCATCGCGAAGTTCTTCGAATTCAGAAGTTTCAACGGGATAGATACCCGCAAACACCATCGGCTTCACTTGTTCAAACCCCCTCAGAGAAGGCGCGGGATTGGCCACTGTCGTGATCGTATCTCCGACATGAACTTCTTTCGCCACTTTGATCCCGGAAATCAAATATCCTACGTTGCCGGCACTGATCTCATTGCGCGGATGTTTGTCAAGTTTCAGCACACCGATCTCATCGGCATTGTATTCCTGTCCGGTGCTGACGAATTTGATGCGATCTCCCTTCTTGATTGTTCCGTTGAACACGCGGAAGTAACATTCGATGCCTCTGAAAGAGTTGAATACAGAGTCAAAGATCATCGCCTGAAGGGGAGCTTTCGGATCGCCTTTGGGAGGTCTGATCCGGTGAACCACCGCTTTGAGAATATCTTCGATGCCGATACCTTCTTTTGCGCTTGCGCGGATTACATCTTCGCGTTTGCATCCGGTCAGCTCAACAATTTCATCGGTGACTTCCTCGGGCATGGCGTGCGGAAGGTCAATCTTGTTCATCACCGGGATGATCTCAAGATCGTGTTCGAGCGCCAGGTACAGGTTGGAAATGGTTTGCGCTTCGATACCCTGACTTGCGTCAACGATCAGCAGTGCACCTTCACATGAAGCGATTGAACGGGATACTTCGTATGAAAAGTCAACATGGCCAGGTGTGTCGATCAGGTTCAGGGTGTATTGCTTGCCGTCCAGCTTGTAGTTCATCTGGATGGCGTGTGCTTTAATAGTGATCCCTTTCTCTTTCTCAAGATCCATGTTGTCGAGTACCTGGGCCTCCATCTGACGCTCGGTCAGCGTTCCGGTAAATTCCAGCAGTCTGTCTGCCAGGGTACTTTTTCCATGGTCAATGTGGGCGATAATGCAAAAATTGCGGATGTTTTCCATACCCGTCTGTAGTCCTCAAAATTGTGGACTGCAAAAGTAGGAAAATTTAGGGGTTGGAGCTGAATATTTTGGGAAATCGTTGGCCGGAAGCCGGTGTGCCGGGGAAGCCGGAGACCAAGGATGCCGGCACGCAGGTTAAGCTACTTGTATACTACGCCTTCCTTCATGACGAAAGATACTTTTTCCATCGTTCTGATGTTTGTGAGTGGGTTTTCATCCGTAGCCACGATGTCGGCAAGTTTTCCGGTTTCGATTGTTCCGATCTTATCGAGCATTCCGAGGATTCCGGCATTGACAACCGTGGCCGACTTGATCGCTTCCATGGCAGGCATTCCAACTTCGACCATGTAGGTGAATTCTTTTCCGTTATCACCATGAGGAAATACACCTGCATCGGTGCCAAATGCGATTTTTACGCCCCTCTTGTAAGCTTTTCTGAAAGTCTCCTGGATCTGCGGACCGATCTCGAGCGCTTTTGGAACAACCAGCGGGTGATAGTAACCCGGTACCTTCGCCTGCTCCGCTACAAATTTTCCTGCCGAGATAGTCGGAACGAAGAATGTTCCCTTCTGCTTCATGAGGTCCATGATCTCTTCAGTCATTTTTGTTCCATGCTCGATGGTGGTGATTCCGGCAAGCACAGCCCGCTTCATTCCTTCAACTCCGTGTGCATGCGCTGCGGTGTGCATTCCGTAGTCTTTTGCGGTCTCGATGATGGCTTTCAATTCTTCATCAGTGAATTGTGGTCCCGATCCGTCTTTCGCAAGGCTTAACACGCCACCTGTAGCGGTGATCTTGATCATGTCTGCGCCATCCTTGTAGCGCTGGCGAACTGCCTGTCGCGCTTCCTGCGGTGAATTGATCACACCTTCCTTTGGTCCGGGATCACCCATCAGATCTTTCCGATAACTGTTGGTCGGGTCAGCATGACCTCCCGTTGTTGCGATTGACTTTCCGGCCGTGATAACGCGTGGTCCGACAACCAACCCCTGAGCGATTGCATTTCTCAAAGCGATGTTTACACCCGAGCCACCAAGGTCACGCACCGTGGTGAATCCTGCCATCAGCGTTTTCTTCGCAAATACAGTTGAGCGAAAGGCGATATCTGCTTCGTTTAAGGTGAAGCGTTGCAGCGACTGATCCTTGTTTGTTTCTCCTTCAAGATGCACATGCATATCGATCAGGCCGGGCATAACAGTTTTCTGACTGAGGTCGATTAGTTTTTCGTCTGCGGCCGGTTTGGTAAAGCCTTTTTGTATCGCTGTAATTTTATTGCCGTCTACCACAATAGTGATCTGTGATTGCACATCATTCGATTTTCCATCGATCAGATTCCCGCAGTGGATAATGGTTTTCTGCGCAAGCGCGACTTGCGTGGCGAAAATTAGGAACAGGAGCAGGCGGAGTTTCATAGGTTTATTTCAGATGTTTTTCGGTGAGTAGCTGAAGGTTTTTGAGTTCGCTGTCTGACATTATACCGGGCTTCACATGCAGCATCAGCTCAAACATCACTTCCTTCCTGTAGCCAAGCTTGTTCGCAATCGTGGAGCAAAAAAGAATTTCTTCCTTATACATCCGCTCATCGATCTTCATCAGCTGAACAAGCGTCACGATATATTGAAACTTAGATTCCCTCGAAAGATTATCAGGGACAATGGGTTCATGTTTCTGGTCGAACAACGGCTTCAATTCATCGGGATAAATTCCGTTGGCACGTCCTATGTTGGTGATGTAATTCCTCTCACGTTCTGCAACAGTTCCATCGATTTGAGCAAGATTAATCAACAGCTTCATTTGGGACAATGCAGACATCAGAATTATTGTTTAGGTTCAATCAAAGTGTTAACCTAAGAAGTTATGTTGACACTTCAAAGAGTTTCATACCACCTCGTTGGCATTGTGACTTCGGCTTTGTAGTTTGTAGTGAGTTAGCGGATTATGAATTTTTTAGCGCATCTGTATTTGTCGGGAGACGATCCGAAGCTGATGGTAGGCAACTTCATTGGCGATTTTGTGAAAGGAAAAAACGCGCTCGAAGCTTTTGAACCCCGGATTGTTCATGGAATAGAATTGCACCGGTCGATTGATGAATTTACGGATAAACATCCTGTCGTTTCAAAGAGCAAAGCCAGGCTTCGCGAAAAATACCGTCACTACTCGGGCGTGATTGTAGATGTGTTTTACGATCACTACCTGGCTAATAACTGGAAGGAATACCACAACCGGCCGCTCCTCGAATATTCAACGAACGCTTACAAGACAATGGAAGACCATCACACAATCCTTCCGGACGCGGTGAAACACATGTTGCCTTATATGAAGCGCGGCAACTGGCTTGTCGGATATTCATTCATCGAAGGAATACATCGCGCGCTGTCGGGGATGGCAAGTCGCACAACTTTTGTTTCCAAAATGGAGGAAGCTTCAGGTGATTTAGTGCGCTATTACAATGAATTTGAACAGGAATTCCGCGAATTTTTTCCTGAATTGATCGATCATTGTGAAGCGAAAATCAAAAGCTTAGATCAGGCCCGTGCGTAAAAATCCATTCGGGTTTCTGTTGCTCCCAGCGATTTCAGTAGTCTACTACTGCAGCTGAGTCTGCTCCTCCTTTCATTGCATGATGCAGCATCGTGAACCCGTGAGGTCCTTTCGAATTCAACAATCCAGGATTGAAAGTGAGCACCTGCTTAACAATATCGATATGGCCGAGCATCGAAGCGAGGTAAACGTTATAACGGGCTCCTTTCGACAGCAGATAATTTGCAATTTCTTTATTTCCGACATGGCCTGCAGCTTCAATGCCGGATTCATAATCGCCTCCACCCCAGTCGTAGGATGAATGAAGTAGCAAGTGATTTTCCTCCAGCATTTGCTTTACGCGATCAAATTTTCCGTGCGAAGCACCCACAAACTCTTTAACGAGTTCAAGGTTGAGCGGTGCAGGCTTTTCCTGCTTTGGTTTTTCCTGCGCTACGAGCGATGATGACAACAATGACAAGCCAGCGATTCCAAGCGAACGCTTAAAGAATTCCATTCGGTTAATAGATTGTTCAGAGGCCATAGGATTTAAGGTTTGAATACTCTAACGGATTCAAGCCACCCATGGTCGCGCGGGCAATGGGTCATTTACTCGGAAGGCCGATAATGGGGAAAGGAAGGAGCCCGCTATCCATGAGCGGGCTCTGCTTACTTGATTTCAACAGGTACTTCTGCGGTTTCTGTTCCGCTGATGAACCTGATCTTGTATTTGCCTTTTGATGCGAAGGTCTGCGCGGGTGTCACTGGATCATCAGCCTTTTTCGCTTTTGGATTTTTCGTCTGCGCGGGCGCAGAGCCTTTCACATCCCAAGTGAAAAAATGAAATCCTACTGTACCTAGCGTCTGTGTTTTTCTTATGACGTTATTCTTCTCATCGATTATTTCCACCTGGATCTGATCCACAGGCTTGCCTACGTAATACTGAACTTTCAGGGCGGGCAAGTTTGGCTTCGACCATCCGTATTGCTTCTCGCCCCAGCGATCGCTGTGTCGGATCGGGTCAGGATTAAATGCAATGACTGCTTTACCCGCAGCACCATCTTTCAAAAACTGAAGTGGTTTGACATCAGCAACAAAAATACTTCTTCCATGCGTGCCTACGATCAGTTCATTTTCGCGTGGATGCACGACCATGTCATAAGAAGCAACGTTTAACATTTCACTAAACAGATGCCAGGTGTTTCCGCGATCGAGGCTGACATATGTTCCGTTGTCAAGTCCGCAATAAAGCAACTCCGCGTTGACAGGATCCTGAATGATCACATTTGCTACTGACTCCGGCAAGTTTCCTTTTACACTCTTCCAGGTTTTACCATAGTCCGTGCTCATGTAAATATGGGTAGCGAAATTATCATCGCGGTAAGCGTTCAACGAAATAAACACAGTTGCTTCGTCATGGGATGAAGGCGTGATGCTGCTGATCCAAAGATTTGTTGGGAGGCCGTTTGTAATTGATATCCATTCTCCTCCACCGTTGCGACTCACCAAGACGTTACCATCGTCAGTTCCTACATACAGCAAGCCAAACTTCTTTGGCGACTCAGCCAGTGACGTGATTGTCGAAATCGGCACATTACCGTATGGCTTGTTCTTCGTCAGGTCATCGCTGATCGCTTCGAACGACTCGCCACGATTCATGCTGCGGTGCACACGATTCGAAGCCATGTATACGATATCAGGATTGTGTTTGCTCAGGATCAGCGGTGTTCTCCAGTTCCAGCGCAGCGGTTTCTCCCCGATATCGTGCTGCGGTGTGATCTTTGTTGTCTTTCCTTTGTCGCTTTCGATCCGGTAGTAGTTTCCGAACTGGAAACCGGTGTAAACAGTCTTACTGTTTCGCGGATCTGGTGCTACATACATTCCATCACCACCGAAAATCATTTCCCAATGCTTCGTCACGTTGGGTACAGAAGTGCTCGAACCCTTCAATACCCCGTTGTCCTGAAGGCCTCCGTAGACATTGTAAGGCGTCTCCATATCATAATTGACAGTATAGAACTGGCCGACAGGCATGTTGTTGATGTGGTTCCAGTTTGCACCTTCGTCATAACTCTGATAAAGTCCTCCATCGTTTCCAAGGAGGATATGTTTTGGATCAGCAGGGTCGATCCAGAGTGCGTGATGATCAACATGAATATCGTTCACGCCAGAGAGTGTATCGATGCGATGCCAGTTTGCACCCCCATCCTTCGATTTCAATAAGGGCACACCATATATATAAAGGAGATCACTGTTGGCAGGATCAACTTTCATTTCTGCGAAGTAGTAGCCGTAGGAATAAAATACACCGTCAAGGTCATAGCTATTCATTTTCTTCCAGGAGGTGCCACCGTTCTCAGACCGATATACTTCAGCCCCCAATATTTTCGTGTTGAAGAGATTGGCATTTGCATCGGCCCCGAAATATTCTGCAATTGCCTTTGGCGTGTATTTGTTATTTCTGATTTCCTCTTTCACGAGTTTCGCATCGTATTTTTTCGGAAAACCGTTGTCTTTAAGGAATTCATCAAGCTTCTTGTCCTCGAGTTTCAGGAAATCCTCCTTCGACATTGTTTTAAAATTCTCCAGCTTCAGCTTGTCGTTCGGCTTCGGTGTATTTTTCTTGTCCTCCACTTCTGCCTGGTTGTCGATGATTGCATACACGATGTTTGGATTGGAAGGTGAAACTTCCAGACCGATGCGTCCAACAGTCTTACCAACAGGCAGTCCGTTGGCTGATTTTTGCCAGGTTGCGCCACCGTCATTTGAAGTGTAAACCGCGGATCCTTCGCCATTGCCTTTAAAGTTCCAGGCCTTGCGGGTGCGTTCCCATGCGGATGCCCAAAGTTGATTCGGATTTTTAGGATTGATGGCGAGGTCTATGATACCAGTGCTATCATTGACGAATAAAGTTTTTTTCCAGGTCGAGCCACCATCCGTTGATTTAAAAACGCCACGGTCCGCATTGTTAGTGTAGAGCGCACCGATCGCAGCAACCCACACGGTGTTGTTGTCTTGCGGATGAATGATAACTCTGCTGATATGCTGCGTGCCGGCAAGGCCAAGATGCTTCCATGATTTTCCGCCATCTGTAGTTTTATAGACACCCGTGCCTGCGTAGCTGGATCTGCTGCTGTTCTTCTCTCCTGTTCCGACATACAAAATATTCGGATCGGATTGTGAGAGCGCCAGATCACCAACGCCAAGCGCGCCCTGTTCGTCAAAGATCGGCTCGAAAGAAATTCCGTTGTTCACCGTTTTAAAAACGCCCCCGGATGCATACCCCAGGTAGAATTCTTTCGGGCTCTTATGATTGACATCGATATCTACTATGCGGCCGCCCTGTACTGTCGGGCCGATGTTTCTTGCAGGATATTCTTTCAAAAGCGATGATTGCGCCATCTGCTTTCGCACGTCCCATGACTTTGCAATTTCTGCTTCTGATGATGGCTGTGCAAAGGAGATGGAGACCGAAATGGCTGCAAAAAAGAAATACAATAATCCAGACTTCATAATGGAGTTCAGGTTGGTTCGTTTGGGGAGCTAAAAGTACTTTAAAAAAATTAATCGCACCGTGAGATTATGTGAGCGGTTTGTACCGAATGATCACAGATTCCACCAGTATGTGAACTTCAGAACAAGTGCTCGATTCTTCACATTAAAATTCTCCGGGAAATAGTTATCGGTATAGACTATAAACAGATCTGACGCAGGTCTGTACCGCCACTGAATCCGCGCGTTTAGATTCACATTGTTTGCTTGTTCATTATACTGCGTGAATGCGGTGATAAAAAACTTATTTGTCAGTGTTATATCGAGGCGAGGGCCTACCAGCCAGAACGTTTGATTGCCCCACGGCTCAGGCAACTGAATGTGGTTGTATGTTCCCGTCAGGTTGAAGCTAACGTATGGCTGCACGCGATAGCCAGCCTCCCAGGTAAAATTAAGGCGCGTGCCGTTGGCATAATACCCACCGTACCGCATGGTTACAAGGTAAGTAAATACGCTCTGGGGTTTGGAATAGTATTCCAGGCCCCATGCTTTCCAGCGATGAACAGAACTTCTGGCGAGCGTGTCGAGTCCGGAGTTAGTCGGGTCAAATGGCTGGAGAAGCTTGATATAGTTGTTTGCAACCCATGCCGATGCAACAGCCTGTGTTCGGAACGTCACGAGATACAGCAGAACGTTTTCATTGTCCGTTGACTCCATTGATTCATTAAAGAAAGTGGTGGAAAAGATGCGCGGCCCATGACTGAGAACCTTTGTGCCTTTCGGAAAAAACAGCCGCGTGAGGAAAGGGCTCACCTTGACAAAACCTCTGCGCGGAACATAGCCAACTTCTGCATTGTAATTCCGGCCGACATACTCGTGCTGCCATGACAATGTCCAGTATTTGCTTGCATATTGGAGATTAGCAGCGTGAGACATGTCGCGGTTCGTTACTCCCGGAGTAAACGATTTTAGGAACAGTGCTTTTCCCGTCCATAAATTATTAGAGGAGGCCAGGTTGTATTCCAATCCAACGTTGCGGTTGTATTTATTGTGGCGGTAATGCTCTTCCGGAGAATATCCGAGCGACTCCTTATTGATGATGATTGCTCCGATATTAGACCGTGCAAAAACCCTGCGCTGCACCGCCAGCACCGAGAAATTCTGAGATGGTAAACTATCGTTCACAATTTTCTCCGTCTGGATATTCATCATTCCGATCCGCCAGTCTTTGTTAATTTTTCCACTGAGTCTTGCACCATACTGGATGGGAACTCCAAGACCGATTCTGCGTGAGAAGAAAGGTCGGATGGTCTGATATCCGAAGTTGGCGAAGAGGTCTCCGTTCTCAAGGAAGAACTGACGTCTTTCAGGGAAGAACAACTCAAAGCGGTCGAGGTTTGTGATCTGCCTGTCGACTTCCACCTGCGAGAAATCCGGATTTACAGTGAGATCGAGATTCAGAGATGTGGTCAAAGCAATCTTTGCATCAACACCGACATCCGCGCGGTAATCGGGTGAAGTTTCGCTCGCAGATTGAAAATTGCGCGTTGCGCCAGTGAGAGCGTAAGGAATGATCGAAATATTGGAACTGATCTGTGGCGGAGGCTGATCCCACACAAGAATACCGGTGTACGCCAGCGATGCCGTTGGGAACTGGCGTGGTACGGGAGCCCAACTTGACTTCTCGGTAGTTTTTAAGTCGAGCCTGCTAAAGTTGATGCCCCACTTGTCAATTCCCTTTTTGTAGCGGATCGTCTTGAAGGGGATAGCCATTTCAAGAACCCAACGATCTTCTTCGTTCTTTACTACTGAGATCCATTTATTATCCCAGCTGAGATCAACTTTTCCGCCCTCATACATGATACCATCCCACTGTGCGCCTGCAGCATTTGCTCCGAAAGAAAATCCGTTCGTCTGGTCATCGAATGTATCCATGAAGAGAAGAAAGTTGTCATTCTTGCCGAAAATAAAATCACGCCTGAGCGATTCCACCATGTAGGGCCCGGGCAATGCATGAAAACATTCAGCGCTGAGAAACAGGTTGGTGTCGTCATAGGTCATACGAACAACTGTGCGCACTTTAGCGGCACTTGTATCCATCGGCAGCACCATATAAAAGTCGGTGGCGACAGCTGCCGATTGCCAGTCTGGTTCATTGACTATTCCATCGACAGCAATTGCACCGATGGCTTTTTTGATTGCAATCTGAAAGTTCTCGTTCTTCTTTTGTGCTGACGTGTTTGAGATCAGACACAGCTGCAGAATTACGAAGAGAAGAATGAACGTGTGATTTGCGCGAACGATCAAGGGGACATGAATTTAACTAAAAGTATAAAATTGCCGATGAAGTTTGAGCTGCTATCTCCCGACCGGAGTGCTTATTTATTTTAGCGGTGGAAAAGTTACAAAGAACGAGCGTTAGGTCAGGACTTCTAAGAATGCCCCGCTGAAAATTTCTGGTTTACAGATGCGAGTTTAGAAGTGTATTTTTGCAGACCTAAAAAAAGAAGTTATGCATAATGATCCCGAGCTGAACGGAAAATATCTGGGTACCATTTCAAAAGATTTCGTCAAGGTGTCGGATACCATCAAAGAGGCTTCATACCAGATACGCAAACGTGGATTCTCACCATTCCCGATTTTCCCAGTTTGCAAAACGACTCAACCAATCGGACAGCTTTTAATCGACCGGAATCAGCTGAACACAGACTGGAATTACTATGCAACTTACGTTGACGAATTTTTACAACGTGGAATCATTGAAAAGGAAGCTGATTTCAAGGATGCGTTTAAAGATCCGGACGAATTTTGCTGTCTTTTTGTAGTCGACCAAGAGTTTACGAACTTTGTGTTCATACCTTATCCCGAAGACTAGAAAAGATGCCGCTCTCCGCTAACCTGAAATATTTCTGTCTGTTAGCGCTCGTATGCTTTGCTATACGGTCGTCTGCTCAGCAGCTGCCAGATGAAATTCTGTTCGAACAGGTTGCTATCCCTGGCACCATCCGTTCATCGCAGGTTACCAATATCATCCAGGATGAACTTGGGCTCATGTGGCTGGCAGGCCATGGGTTGTATCGATACGATGGATTTCGTTTTCGACAATACAAAGAGCTCGGAGATGGAAAGGGGGTTTTCAATCCTTACGATATCCTTTATCTTCTGAATGATAAAAAGCAAAAGCGCATTCTGTTGGGAACGCGCAGGTTTGGAGTTGTACAGTATGATTATCAGGAAGACCGGCTTCTGCCGTTGACAAAGACCGCGACTGCACCCATTATTAATCAGCTGGGGCAGACAGAAGACGGCACCATCTGGGCAGGATCTTACAATGCAGGATTATTTTTTCTGCGGGGCGACTCGCTTGTCAAGTTCAGTGACGAGTTGAACCGCGTTGCACATCCCGCGACCCTGATCACTTCAGGAAACAGACTGTATGCCGGTGAACATGGGGTTGTGTATGTCATAGAAGGTGACAAGATTGTAGATGAAATTGCCATCGCGTGGAGCGGAAAGGATCTTACATCCTACAACCAGATCACTTCCCTGACTTTCGACAATGAGAACAATCTCTGGATTGGCACGGAAAAACAGGGCGTACTGGTTTATCAGTTTTCAACAAAAAAATTCATTAAATACTTTCCCCCATCACAGGCACCGTTCTTTAGCCGGATATCAAGAATCCATCAGGACCGCGATGGTTTCGTTTGGATTCTGACGAAGGCGTCCGGGCTTGTGATCTACAATCCAAAGGACGACACGATGAAGCGCATGGTGCGCGATCCATTTTCTCAGAAGTCCATCTCGAGCGATAATTGCTTTTCTATTGCGGAAGATCGGCAAGGAACCATCTGGATCGGTGCTACGGGTGACATCAACAAATATGACCGGAACCAGGTAAAGTTCGCGCATATTTTTCACAACCCGCTTTCAAAGCTGAGCCTCACCGACAATATGGTGCGCGGGATACTTGAGACACGGGACGAAAAGCTTTGGATCGGCACGGACGGAGGATTTATCAACGTTCTTGATCTCAAGAAACAAACCGTGGAAACAATCGATGTGTCGGTTCGCGGAGATTCCGTGAATTATGTGCCGATGTACTTCACGGAGCTTGATGATAAGACCCTGCTGATAGGAACCTCACAGGGGCTACTTCAATTCGACCGAAAAACAAAAAAATTCAGCCACTACGCGCCACTAAGAACACTTACCGAGAAACGTGTTGTACGGCAAATCCTTCAGCAGGGCGACCATTTGTATTTTATCTACAATGGCATACTGTATGTTCACAATCGCGTGACAAAGCAAACAGACCTCTACAGGAATGCCGGACATGCAGAAGCATACAACATTACGGTCATTGAAGCAGACAATGAGCGGAACATCTGGGTTGGATCTTTCAAGGGTGTTTCCCATTTCAATCCGGACACTAAGAAGTTTACCTACATTAAATTTGACAGCATCCCAACCAGCACTGATGGTTCTCTCCTGTTGACACTCTCTATCAAGAAAATCGGCAAAAAGCTCTATGTGGGAACTTTCAATGCCGGCCTCTGGGAAATTGATATTTCAGACCTTAACAACATTCCGACACCGAAGCGATACTCGGACGCGAACGGACTTCCCAGCAATACAATTTATTCGGCCCTTCCTGGAAATGATGGCAATATCTGGTTGAGTTCGAACAGTGGTGTTATCATGTTCGAGCAGAAATCAGGAAAGTTCATTCCATTTTCAATGAACGAGGGACTGCAGGAAGAGGAATATAACAGACTTGCCTACGCAGAAACACAAAGTGGAAAACTTGTGTTTGGCGGTATTAATGGGATAAACATTTTCGATCCTTCAAAAGTCATTGTGCAGCAGGAAGAATTCGTTCCGAGAATTTTGTCAGCCACATTCACAAACCCTCTCGCCAAGAACCAGTCGCGGCTGCGTTTTTCAACCTTCGATGCACCGGTGAATGTTACTTCAGATCAAAACTTTGTTGATTTTCATTTCTTTGTTCCGTATTTCAAACAGCCAAAGCGATTTAACCTGCTCTACAAACTCGAAAATTTCGATCAGGAATGGAAAGAAGTGAATGTAGAGAATTCTGCTTCATACGCTAATCTCCCTCCTGGCGCCTATAATTTCATGGTTAAGACAATTTCAGTAGATGGCCAGGAAAAAACTGCAACTGTTCCCCTTGTAATCAGTCCGCCCTATTGGCAGACGTGGTGGTTCATCGTGCTGAGCCTGCTTATCGTTTCGTTTTTTGTGATGACGATCATCAGAAGCTACATCCGTAAAGCGCAATACGACCGCCAGCGACTGGAGATCCTTCTGAAGCTCAGAACATCCGAGATTGAAAGATCAAAAGAAGAGCTCCAGATTCTCAACCAGAAAAAAGACCTGATCTTTTCCATTCTGTCTCACGACCTTCGCTCGCCTTTGACAACACTAAAAGGGTTTCTCGGTTACCTGATCACACATGCACATGAAATCAGCACGGACGATCTCAAGCGGCATGCCATCAACATCAAGAATTCCGTAACCAATTCACTTGACCTGATTGACAATACATTGTTCTGGTCGTTGTCGCAAATGGGCAACATCCACTACACCCCAACGGATTTTTCGCTTACCTCTTTGCTGGAGAAGCTGCGAGGACTCTATCAGCTTACCGCTGACAAGAAAAGGATTCCGCTTAGTATCAATTGTGATGAAGGAATTCTCGTTCATGGTGATGAGAACATGATCTACGTAACGCTCAGAAACCTTGTGTCGAATGCGCTGAAGTTTACAACTGAAGGCAATCCGGTCTCGATCTCATGTATTCAGAATGAGGACTACGTTGAGATTAACGTGGTCGACAAAGGTATCGGGATGAGCGAGGAGTACCTGCAAAAAATTCTTTCGCAGGATCAGCCGATGCTCAAGAAAGGCACATCCAACGAGAAGGGTACTGGTCTTGGACTGCTGCTGTGCAAAAAATTTGTGGAAATGAATAAAGGCGAACTGATCATCAAGAGCAAGGAAAATGTCGGGACTACCTTCACCGTCATCCTCCCGCTTGCGATGCAGAGTGTTACCACAGATGTTTAGGACCTGAAGTGATCCCAACCCTGCGCCTGCAGGCGCACTGTATTTCCCTGTTTGGTTATCATCACATTTTCATTCTTGCGCTCATGCATGTAGCCAATCATGTGAATATCGGGATGCTTGCTTATTTTTTCCTGATCTTCCTTGCTAATGGTGAACAGCAGTTCGTAGTCTTCTCCACCGTTCAGCGCACACGTAATGGGATCAAGTTTGAATTCAACCGCTGTTTCAAATGTTTCGTGATCGATAGGCACTTTATCTTCATAGATCCTCACACCAACGTTTGACTGAGACGCGATGTGAAATAGTTCTGATGCAAGTCCATCGGAGACATCAATCATTGACGTTGGGACAAGTCCTGCTTCCTCCAGATCAAAAACAATATCTGTGCGGGCTTCGGCTTTCAACTGCCGGCCTACAATGTACTCGTATGCATCCAGGCTGGGCTGCATATTAGGGTCAGCCATGTAAACTTCTTTTTCGCGCGCCAGCACCTGCAGTCCCATGAATGCTGCACCGAGATCACCGGTCACACAAATTATATCGTTGGGTTTGGCTCCATTCCGGTAGGCTACTTTCGATTTTGGAGCACGGCCAATGGCAGTAATAGAAATAACAAGACCCGACATAGACGTGGTTGTGTCGCCACCCACTAGATCAATTTTGTAATTATCACATGCTGCTTTTATTCCTTCGTACAATGCGTCAACCGCTTCAACTGAGAACCGGTTGCTCAGCGCGATGCTTACGGTAATCTGCTCGGGTTTGGCGTTCATTGCAGCAACATCGGAAACATTCACAGCTACGGCCTTGTAGCCGAGGTGTTGAACAGGAATGTAGCTCAGGTCAAAGTGGATACCTTCGACCAACATGTCCGTTGTAACCACCATACAATTTTCTGCATCAATGTCGAGTACCGCACAGTCGTCACCGATGCCCTTCAATGAAGTTGGCTGTTGTAATGTGAATCTACTTTTGATCCGGTCAATGAGGCCGAATTCACCGAGTTGACTTATTTCAATCCTTTTTTCGCTCATAAATTCAAATTTTTCTCCCCTTTCTGGCGCTTAAAGCGGCAGTTTGGCTACTTCGCGGTAACAATTCCTCCAAACGGTCGTTTTTCTCACTTTCCTGTCGTAATTATGCATCCAGAACCATATCCAATCATTATGAAAAGAATTGTTGGTTTTTTACTGGTTGCCTGTATTTTTTCGGCTTGCCTGGGCCCAAAGCCTTATTACAAGACCGCCAAAGGTAAGAAGAAGCAAAAGTACTACAATGACATTCAGTATGGTGGCAAGAGTGCGGCCACTATGAAGAAAGGTTATTGATATCTGTACAAAGCTCTACCAATACCCCTTGCGTTGACTTCGGGTGCATGAAAGCTATCATTTTATTGTCCGCTCCTTTTTTTGCCTGAATATTGATCAGCTGAAAGCCATCCTGCTGATATTGTTCGATACTTTGGTTCACGTTCTTTACTTCGAAGGCAATGTGGTGAATCCCTTCGCCTTTCTTTTCGATGAATTTTGCTATGGGTGAATCAGGCCGTGTTGCCTCGAGCAATTCTATCTTGATGCCCCCTATTTCAAAAAAGGAAGTTCTTACCCCCTCCGATTCCACCTCTTCGATTTTATAGTGATTTCTGCCAAGGAGGGCAGCGAAGAGCTTGTTGGCGCTTTCAAGGTTTTTGACCGCAATCCCAATGTGTTCCAATTTGTCCATAATTGGTTAACTTTGGGCGTCAAAAACGAAACTTTTTGCCTAAAGAAAAAGTTTAGGCAGTGAAACTTTTAGCGTCCATGATCGAAACGTTGAGTGAAATGCATGTAGAAGCTGCCAGAATCCAGCAGGAAATCAAGGATTACCTCGGATTGCGAACTTCCGACATCGTGTTCGAGTATTCGCCAATCGATGGTAAGGTGAAGCTGGATCTGATTACGATAAATCCGCGGCATAACCAGGCGTTTCTGTTCCACAGCGAGACAGGTACGGACAAAATTGACGTGTTGAAGAAGATGCTCAGCTACGTGCAGAGCTACAAGGAGAAGGAAAATTCGTACACGATCCAATGGGTTGCCAAGGGGCAGCATGAGTTGCACACCTCGTATTTCAAGGCCAGCAATATTATGGACGCTCTGCAGAAGTTATATTATGGCCGCGATATGAACACAATTACCGTTTTTAGTGTTGTATTGAATCCGATATCTTAATATTAATGCCGTTATGATCAGCGTTACCGATAAAGCAAAGTCCAGAATCGAAGAACTGAAAAAAGAAGAAGGCCATAGTGAGGCACACAACATTCGTGTGTCGGTGAAAGGTGGCGGCTGCTCGGGTCTGATGTATGATCTTGGGTTCGATGACAAGATCAACCCGGCTGACCAGGTTTACGAAGACAAAGGCGTAAAAATCCTGGTTGACAAGAAGAGCTTGCTTTACCTGCTTGGCACAACGCTCGATTTTTCTGATGGACTGAACGGAAAAGGATTTCAGTTTATCAATCCGAATGCATCGAGGACCTGTGGATGCGGTGAGAGTTTTTCTGTATAACATTTTATAGCCACCCCTGCGAGGCGCGGGATCTTCGTCCCGCGAGGCGCGGGATCTTCGACAAGACGCGCGAAGGCTCCAAGGCTCACTAAGAAATTTATTGTTGTTTCTGTCTAATATACTAGCGTCAGGTCGAGCTTAAATCCTTCAAGTGGACCTTCACCCAGAAGAAAATCGGTTTGCGTTTCTGTCGGCACCGTTCCGTGCCTGTAAATCCAATGTGTTTTTCGCTTCGTATCGATCAGCCACGCAAGCTGTGCCCCGTTTTTAATCCACGTCTCCATTTTTGATTTTAGTCCTGGAAGACTGTCAGTTTTTGATCTGACCTCGATTACAAACTCCGGGCATATGCGCGAAAATTTTTCGCGTTCGTCCGGAGAGATGCTTCCCCACCGTTCGTTTGACATCCATGAAGCATCCGGAGAAAGAATCGATTGGTCCGGCAAGGTAAAGCCAGCAGCTGAACTAAATACAATTCCCTTCCTGGTTTCGAAATTCCAGTTTGAAAGTTGACGCAATATTTCGCTTTCCTGAGCGCCCGTCAGCGGAGTGTTTGGTGACATTATTGATATTTCAAGATTGCTATTTCGCTCAATCCTCACGTCAGGATTGTCAAGACAGAATCTCTCGAACTCCTCGTCACCCATTTTTCTCCCCCTGCTGTCTTCCAAAACGATAGCATCCATTGGAATATCATTTTTGATGTATGTAAAGATAGTCAGATGTTTTTACGGAGTCAATGCGCGAAAAAGGTGGTAGGCGAAATGCAATAGCCACAGCATGAAGACTCCAAGGAACACCAGGAAGTTTGCGTCAATCACCTAGTGTACCTTGGAGTCTTTGTGCCTTAATGGCCATGAATTATCACTCCCTTACAATAGTCGCTATACACTTCAGCTCAATTGCGATGGGCGTTGGCAGGGACAACACTTCAACAGTCGTTCTGCATGGCTGATTGTCTTTAAAATATTCTGCATAGATCCTGTTGTACGTCTGAAAGTCATCTTTCATGTTAGTGAGAAACACAGTAACATCTACAAGGTACTCCCAGCGTGAATTCGAAGCTTCAAGTATGTAACGAACGTTCTGAAAAACACTGTGACATTGTTCTTCAATGTTGTAAGAGACTATTTTTCCGGATTCATCAAGCTTTACTCCGGGAATTTCCTTCGACCCTTTTTTGCGCGGACCGACACCAGAAAGGAATAAAAGATTGCCTACGCGTCTGGCGTGCGGATACAATCCAACAGGCTCAGGTGCTTTGTCAGAATTAATCTTGTTGCTCATGGTTTTACTCCGAAGGTTAATGATCCCCAGTAACTTTGCCAGTCTGCTTTCGGATCTTTTGACGGCACCATCTTCACCACGCTCACCATCCACGGTCCGGGGTTGCTGATGTGGGTTTCAATTCTTCCATCCTGCTGGGTGAAAATCGGCTGGCGTGTCGTTCTGTTATTATGACGATTCCACACGCTGACGCGCGCACCGAACAAAGGCTTGCCATCCCACGTGATCTTAAAACTGACCTTGCTCCCGACTTTCAGCGCAGCGGGATTCTGCTCGACAAATATTTCTAACGGCAGCCCTACTGGCCTCTTGTAGCCATCATCCGTCTTGTTTCCAACCTGGAAGATCATCTTCGAATAACGGGCATAAAATTCTTTTCCCAGCTTATCCAGTTGATTATTTTTTCTGCGAGATGAGTATGCTTCATCAAGTGCATCTTCTTTCAGATAAGCGTTGAATTTTTCAGCCTCGAGTTCGATATAAGATGGCGTTGTCTGAAGCGCAATCACATGAGAGCCTTCCTCATTCAAAGGAAAAGCGAGAAACTCCTTTGAACCTTCCCTTACAAGCGACCTTAAATCCTGAATCTTTTGCTGCTGATAAAGCTCCAGCTTCTCAAGACGGTCTTTGGTTACCGGTGAAATTTCACCGATAAAATCTTCGCCAACACGGAGGTCCATCGCAAAAGTTTCACCGATACTATAATAATATCGTGACGATGAAATCCAGAACTCATGCGCCTGCAGAACAATCGATAATGCGCTCAAAGTGACAAATACAAGGCAGCGTTTCATTTCGACTTCATTAATTGTTCGATTTCCTCCGCTTCGATGGGAATATTTTTCATGAGGTCCAGCACACCAGTCTCCCCGATCACTACGTTATTTTCGATGCGAATGCCAAGTCCCTCTTCTTTAATGTAAATCCCGGGCTCAACGGTCCATACCTGGCCTGCCTGCATTTTGTGATACATATTGCCGACATCGTGGACATCGAGTCCAAGTTGATGACCTGTTCCGTGCATGAAGTATTTCATGAACAGCGGCTTTTCCTTCGGCTGATTATCCACATCTTTTTTGTTTAAAAGCCCCAGCCCGATCAGCTCGCTCTCCATAATCTTCTGCACTTCCTTGTGATACTCGTAGTACACAATTCCAGGTTTAATCATCGAGATGGCTGAACGCATTACACGAAGCACGGCATCATAGACGGCTCGCTGACGTTTGGTGAACTTTCCGCTCACAGGGATCGTGCGCGTCAGGTCAGCATTGTAATTAGCATATTCTGCACCCACATCGAGCAAGAGTACTTCGCCCTCTTTACATACATTTTTATTTTCAATGTAATGAAGCACGCATGAATTAGCCCCCGAAGCGATAATCGGTTCGTACGCAAAGCCGCGCGATCCACTCTTTAGAAATTCGTGAGCATACTCAGCCTCAATTTCATATTCGGTCACACCAGGCTTCACAAATTTCAAAACTCTGCGAAAAGCGGACTCTGTGATGTCACAGGCTTTTTGCAGAAGTCTGATTTCGGTATCAGACTTCACCGAACGCAGCTTGTGCATGATCGGAGCAAGCCGTTCGTATTTATGAAGCGGATATTTCTCCTGACACCACCTGATAAATTTCGTGTCACGACTCGGCACCGGGTTATCCGCACGATAATGATCGTTGGTGTTGAGATATACATTCTCCACGTCACCCATCACCATCATGGTATTGAAAAGCTTCGGAAATTCAGAAATCCATAACACGGTCTCAACGCCTGTCGCCTCACGCGCTTCTTCCTTCGTAAGCTTATGACCTTCCCACGTTGCAATGAGTTCACTGGTCTCGCGAAGGAACAGCACCTCGTGATATTTTGAATCCGGAAATTGCGGACACAACACAAGAATAGTCTCCTCCTGGTCGACACCTGTGAGATAGAACAGGTCACTGTTCTGGCGGAAGCGCATGGTGCCGTCAGAATTTGTCGGCATAATGTCGTTCGCGTTCACCACAGCAACAGAATTCGGCTTCAGTTGCTTGACCAGATTCCTGCGGTTGTGAATAAAAAATTGTTTGTCGATTTTTTGATATCGCATAGGGAATTACAAGACGCTAAAATAATTCCAATTCAGTAGCTTTCAAATATTTAAAAAGGCAGCAACCGCAGTCACAAAACCGAGTAAAAAAATGGCAAATCGCGGAACGTACGCTTATCTTTAACTTCCAACATCCATCTAACACCTAATCCGATGAAACGAATCTTTTTTAGCTCCTTATTTTGTCTGCTCATTCTTCAGCCTGCGCTCAGCCAGTCCAGGTATCAGCCTGCTGCCGAAAACCTGAAGACGAGAGAGTGGTTTCAACAGGCAAAGTTTGGGCTGTTCATTCACTGGGGTGTCTATAGCGTACTGGGCGATGGCGAATGGGTGATGAATAATCAGCAAATTCCGGTGAAGACATATGAGAAACTTCCTGCATTCTTCAACCCGACCGAATTCGATCCGAAAGCGTGGGTTCAAATGGCGAAAGATGCCGGAATGAAATACATCACGATCACGAGCAAACATCACGATGGGTTTGCTATGTGGGATAGCAAGGTGTCGGATTACAACATCGTGAAAAGGACACCTTATGGAAAAGATGTTTTAAAGATGCTTGCGGATGAATGCCGGAAAGAAGGCATCAAACTTTTCTTCTACCACTCGCAGCTCGACTGGCGCCATCCCGATTATTTTCCAAGAGGCAACACAGGAAGAGACTATACTGGCAGACCGGAGTCAGGAGACATGAATAAATATCTCGACTACATGGACGCGCAGCTGACCGAACTTCTTACAGGCTACGGAGATATTGCCGGCATCTGGTTCGATGGCATGTGGGATAAAAAAGATGCGGAATGGCGTCTTGAGAAAACGTACAACCTCATTCACAAACTTCAGCCGGCAGCGCTTGTGGGGAGCAATCATCACCGCACACCATATGACGGTGAAGATTTTCAGATGTTCGAGAAAGATCTGCCTGGCCACAACACGACAGGTTTTGCACCTGAACAGACGATTGGAAGTCTGCCGAAGGAAACCTGCGAGACGATCAACAACTCATGGGGATTTAATCTGAAAGACAACAATCACAAGAGCAAGAAGGATCTTGTTCAATATCTTGTGAAGGCAGCCGGGTATGATGCGAATTTTTTGTTGAATGTTGGTCCGATGCCGAACGGGAAAATTCAACCGGAGCATGTGCAGTCATTAAAGGAAGTTGGCGAGTGGCTGGCGAAAAATGGCGAGACGATTTACGGAACACGGGGCGGACCCCTTACCGCCCGCGACTGGGGCGTGACAACGCAGAAAGACAACAAAGTTTATGTGCATATTCTGAAGTGGTTTGATGAATCGATTGTCATCCCGAGTTGGGGCAAAAAGATCAAAAGCGCTAAACTATTCAGTGACAAGTCGCCAGTGAAATTCAGCGATAATGAATTCGGCATTACGCTGAGTATTCCTAAAAGCAAACTTGATGCTATCGATACAATTGTTGAGCTAGAGCTGAAATAATTATGCAGGATATCCGTATTGCCACCGCGCAATTTGAAAACCGGAGTGGTGACAAAGATTACAACCTCAGCGTTATTGCTGACATCACGAAAAAAGCAGCAGGCGAAGGTGCACACGCTGTTGCATTTCATGAATGTTCAATTACTGGTTACACCTTCGCGCGGCATCTGTCACGGGAGCAGATGCTTGATCTTGCTGAATACATTCCGGAAGGACCTAGCTTAAAGCGATTGCAGGTCATCGCATCCGAAAATAACGTTACCGTTCTTGCCGGACTCTTTGAAAAGGACAAGGACAACAACTTGCACAAAGCGTACGTTGCAGTCGACAAAAGCGGAGTTATCGCAAAACATCGCAAGATCCATCCGTTCATAAATCCGAACCTGGCACCCGGCAATACCTATACAGTCTTTAACCTGAACGGGTGGAAGTGTGGCATCCTGATCTGCTATGATAACAATGTGATCGAAAATGTTCGTGCAACGGCATTGCTGGGCGCAGACATCATCTTTATGCCGCATGTGACAATGTGTACACCTTCAACGCGGCCGGGAGCCGGGTTTGTCGATCCAAAGCTCTGGGAGAACCGACACAAAGACCCTACTTCGCTTCGCGCAGAATTTGACGGATTAAAAGGCAGAGCATGGCTCATGAAATGGCTGCCGGCAAGAGCTTACGATAATGGCGTGTATGCCATATTCTCAAATCCCATCGGTATGGATGACGATCAGCTTAAAAATGGATGCTCGATGATCCTCGACCCGTTCGGTGACATCATCGCTGAATGCAGAAAACTTGACAACGATTATGTGGTCGCCACGATTACGGAAGACAAGTTGAAGCAATCCGGTGGCTATCGATACAGAAAAGCAAGAAGGCCTGACTTATACGGAAATATCCTAAGCCAGGCCCACCATCCCGAACAAAAAGTTGTCTGGATGAAAGATCCATCAAGTACTAAGTAGCCTCTGTTGCTTTGTCTGTTTCAACATAGTTGAGCAACAAGTAGGTCATTGTAAAACCTGAAAATACACCTTCAAGGGTCACAACTGCAGCTGCAACATACTCATTGAGGTAACGTCCCATTGGTTCGTTTTCGATGATCGATTGCATGAGGTTCGCATCGACTTTCAGGTATAAAAGCAGAAATACTGCAAACGTTGATGCGCCTATCACGGCCGTTGCAACACCGGTACTCAGTCCACGGAAGTAATTCAGATGACCGTTGTGTGTACGCTTGTATTGCTTCATGGCACCATAGATACCTGCGAGCATGATCACGAGATTGAGAAGCCTCAATTCAATGATATGCACCACGCCAAGAGCATACATCAGGAAAAAATATACGATGAGGCCAAGTGTGATCAGTGTTCCATAAATTTCAGGAATGCGGTCCGGCCGGTTAAATAGATTCCATTTCTTTATCATAGCCATCAAATTTCAGATGGATTCAAAAAAAGTATGCCGTTCCAGATCATGAAACGGCATTAAAATGGAATTCGAAGGCAAATTAAATTTATCCCTGCGGCTCGTTCACTTCATCAGTTTGAACCCAGTTGATCAGAATGAAAGTAACGAGGAGCCCCGAAAACAAACCTTCCAGCGCAACGATAAAAGCACCCATGTACGGGTTAATATATCGTCCCATCGGTTCATTCTCTTTAATGGATTGCATAAGCGAAGCATCGAACGTCATATATGCCCAGAGGAAAACTGCGAAAATAACGGAACCGATCGCTGCCGTAGAAACTCCGGTAATCAAAGCGCGGAAGTAGTTGAGGTGTGAACCATGCGTTTCTTTAAATTTCTTCAGCGCGAGATACACGCCTGTAATGAGGATAAGAAGATTCAACAAGCGAAGTTCAACATGGTGCGAAAGCCCCACCAGATGCATGACGACAAAATAAACAATGAGGCCGATGCCGATTCTAACTCCATAACTCTCCGGAATGCGATTTGGATTATTAAAAAAGCTCATAGGAATATGGTTAGGTACGGTGACTAATATTGTGAAAATTCCGGGGATTTCCAACGGTTGCGGACGCAAATCAGCCTAAAGGGAGGATCGCGATGTTTTTCGCATCTCTATGAGGTCAGACGCAGCGATAACTCAAAGTTTTTCTAATTTGTAAATATGACGTTACAGGAATTTAAAGCTTCTCTCAATTCAGCTCAACCACCGCAAGGCATATCGAAGGTGCTGGAGGCAATGTGGTATGAAGGGAAGGGTGACTGGGAAGCATCACACAATATTGCACAGGACATCCATTCAAAAGAAGGATCATGGATACATGCTTACCTTCATCGCAAGGAAGGTGATGAAGGAAATGCCGCCTATTGGTACGCGAGGGCTGGGAGAAAAATGCCTTCGGTTAACCTCGGGGAAGAGTGGGATAATATTTGTCAAGAGTTGCTCAAGTGAATTAAATTCCGTTGCCACAAAGACACTAAGAACACCAAGATGCACGAAGAATTTGCCACTACTTTCTTGGTGCACCTTGGTGTGCTTCGCGCCTTGGTGGCTAAGAATTATTTCAGTGTAAACTCTGCGCGCTTCACATCACGTGAATTGCCGCCAACAAAGACATGGAATTTTCCAGGCTCGGTGCCGAAGGTCATGTCCCTTCTGTAAAATGCGAGATCGTTATTTGTTAATACGAATGTCACCTCTTTTGACTCACCTGGCTGGAGCATGATCTTTTGAAAACCCTTCAATTCTTTGACGGGCCTTGTCACACTTCCTACAAGATCCCGCACGTAAAGCTGAACTACTTCCTCGCCAGCGCGCGAACCGGAATTTGTCACACGGCATTTTACGGTAAGCTTATCAGTTGCGCTGATCTCGGTTGCGCTGAGTCCCACCTCGGCATACGTAAACGTTGTGTAGCTCAAACCAAATCCGAATGGATACAGCGGTTCGTTGCTCACATCGAGATAACGGGATTTGTATTTATCAAGCATGTCGCCACCGTATGGCCTGCCAGTAGTCTTGTGGTTGTAAAAGAGGGGAACCTGCCCGAGGTGCTGCGGGAATGTTGACGGAAGTTTTCCGGAAGGATTGTATGAGCCAAAAAGAATATCTGCAATTGCGTTTCCCGCTTCGCTACCACTGAACCAGGTTTCGACAATGGCATCGGCATTCTGATCTTCCCATGGAAGCGTTAATGGACGACCATTCATCAGCACAACAACCAACGGCTTACCTGTAGCTTTCAAAGCTTTCAGCAAATCGAGTTGCCTTCCCGGAAGTCCGATATCAGCGCGGCTTGCCGCCTCTCCTGTCATTCCCTGCGACTCACCCACACACGCCACGATCACATCGGAGCGCTTTGCCACCTCCACGGCTTCGGCAATCATGTCCTCGGCTGAACGGGTATCGATCTCAAGGTTTCCACCGTGCGCATTCAAACGTTGGATCAAAACTTTGTCATCGGTGATATTGGCTCCCTTTGCGTAATTGATTGTCACTCCCTTTTGCGCATTTCTGATTCCCTGCTCCACACTCACGGCCTGTTGCCAGTCTCCGGCACCGCTCCAGTTACCAATCATGTCGCGCTGGTTTTTGGCGAGTGGTCCGATAAGCGCAATCGCGCCACTTGTTTTCAGTGGCAGCGTGTTGTTTGCATTCTTCAGCAGCACGATGCTCTTTCTTGCAACATCACGGGCGACATCGCGGTTGGCTTTGCTGAACAGAACCTGCTTCGCGCGATCATCACTCACGTATCGATACGGATCCTGAAAGAGGCCAAGCTTATATTTCGCCTCGAGTATCCTGCGGCAGGCTGCGTTCAGATCTTCCATCGATGCCTTTCCTGACTTGATGTGCTGATTCAGATTATTCAGGAAAACTTCTCCTACCATGTCCATGTCATTGCCGGCTTTCAACGCCTGGGCTGCAGCGTCAGCTTCATCAGCGGCTACACCGTGCGCAACGAGTTCGTTCAATGCGGTGTAGTCAGTTACCACCATACCGGTGAATCCCCATTGCTTCCGAAG
Source organism: Fulvivirgaceae bacterium JP3-4 (assembly GCA_029309925.1). Taxonomy (GTDB): domain Bacteria; phylum Bacteroidota; class Bacteroidia; order Cytophagales; family Cyclobacteriaceae; genus Chryseosolibacter. The sequence continues at coordinate 1,696,619 of JARKND010000005.1, read as the reverse complement.
CAGATCATCGATAAGCCACTCATTGACAGCCGCAGGCACTCCATTAATATCATTGAACGATGTCATTACTGTTGATGCCCCTGCATCAATTGCAGCCTTATATGGCGGAAGATATTCCTGGAACATCGTGCGGTCACTCAACTCAACCGGATTATAGTCGCGGCCGGCCAATGCTCCACCATACAATGCGAAATGTTTCACGCATGCAAGCACCGTATTATTCTGACCGATTCCGTTTCCCTGGTACCCTCTGACCATTGCTTGGGCAATGCGTGAACCAAGGTATGTGTCCTCACCGGCACCTTCGGCAATTCTTCCCCACCGCGGATCGCGTGCGATGTCGACCATTGGTGAGAACACCCAGTTGAGTCCATCGGCACTTGCCTCGTCCCCTGCCACGCGCGCACTTTTTTCGATAGCGGCTAAGTCCCAGCTTGCAGCAATGCCCAGCGGAATCGGGAAGATGGTGCGATGACCGTGAATGACATCGTAGCCAAACAACAGCGGAATCTTAAGACGTGTTTTTGATATAGCCATCTCCTGCAACTTGCGAACGGCAATCGGTGTGAATGTATTGAACACTCCACCGACATTCCCCTTTGCAATCTTTTCCTCTACATTCTGGCTGACAATCGGACCTGTAACATCAAAACCAACTGATACAAGATTGAGCTGACCAATTTTTTCTTCTGTGGTCATTTTACCCATGAGCTCATCGATGAATTTTTTCATCTGAGCATCATTATTCATCGTGCTGGTAATTTTGCGTTCCTGTCCCAAAAGTTGAAGACTGATCGCGACAGCTGCGAGAAGAATCAATATCTTTTTCATGTCAGGTTGTTTTGAGTGACGTTACTTGTATTGGAAACCTAATTTATCAAGTCCGGCCTGAACTTCCGGTGCCGACATAAATAAATTCCACAGCAGGCCGGTGCGATGATTCTCAATCATCACAGGAATTGGCCCCTGATCGATGGCGAGGTAGCGTTGCGTAAACCAGTTGTGATGTTCGCTGTAGGCATCATAAGGGCCGAATTCTCCCCAAACCTTATCGCCAAGATCTTCATAGATATGACGCAGCACTTTCATCGATTCGTCAGGTGTATATGGAAAAGATGATAAGGCAGCGGTTGGCGTAATAACGCCATGATCTTCTGCAGGACTGTGGGCGGCATAAAATTTCACCGAGTAGCTTGCTGTCAGGCCCCAGTTGTTTTCACCATAGCCTTTATACTTCTTCGGATTTTCGAGACAGTATTGTCTGTTGATGAGCGTGTGATTGCGGTTGTGCGTCCAGTAATCTGCGTATTGATCTTTAAGCTTGCGCGGATCTAGACCCAGGAATGAATAGTGCGACCAGAAAAGCGGGCCGCCATACTGCTGTGCACCATTGTGTTTCAGGTCGAGATGAAGCCCGTACTGCCGATGATTCGGATCATTCTTGATACCACCCCTGCGTGCCCAGCCTTCGTGATACACCTCTGCGGGTACACCATGCGTTGGCGAGGCAGCCGCGAGCACATACATAATGAGACACTCGTTGTAACCTTCGACAGCAAAGTTCATCGCCCACTGGTTATTCGGTGACCAGTGCCAGTACAATACATTCTTCCCATTCCTGCGATGCCAGTCGAATTCAACTTCGCGCCACAGTTTATCGATCTTTGCAGCCAAAGCTTTTTCCTGTTCATTTCCGTTCTTGAAATATTCACGGACACAGATCAATCCCTGCAAGAGGAATGAAGTTTCAACCAGGTCTCCACCATCATCATTCTTGCTGAATGGCTTCACCTTACCGGTCTCGCCATTCCACCAGTGCGGCCAGACACCATGAAAACGGTCAGCTGTTTCGAGCCAGTTTACAATTTTTGTCAGTCTTTCAACGCCTTGCTCACGCGTAACAAATTTCCGGTCGATGCCTACAAGAATTGCCATCACACCGAAACCTGTTCCACCTGAGGTAACAATATTCTTGTCATTTTCAGGATAGACGTTGTCTGAATGGTACCGCTCTCTTGCCGCACCGGATGTCGGTTCAGCGCCATCCCAGAAATACTGAAATGTTTTGTATTGGGTCAAGGTAAGCAATGAATCATCAGAAATTTTTTGCGTTGTAGTTCCTGCCGTGTCTGTAGCATTCTGCTGCGGAGTACAGCTAAGGAGAATAATGCTGAGCAGCAGCGACAAAATGAGCACCGGAATCAATTTACTTTCCTTGAGATGCGAATGATGCATAATGTCTTTAGTTAGATTTTAATAATTAAATGAAAGTGTCGAAATGCCTTGCTGAACTTCAGGTGCACTCATGAAAAGATCCCAAAGTTTTCCGGTCCGATAATTTTCAATCATGACGATGATTGGGCCCTGATCAATTGCCAGGTAGGAATTAGCAGTCCACCCTTCGGTCAGATTAAAGGCGTCATAAAATCCGTATTGTCCCCAAAGTCTGTCACCGATTTTATAGTAGAAAAATTTCAATGCCTTCATCGACTGTTCCGGAGTGTACGGGAATGATGACAGCGCAGCAGTGGGAGTAATCACACCAAGATCATTTCCTGGCGAATGTGCACTATAGCCGTTTTGATTGTCACTTGATGTTAATCCCCAGCATTCATCACTATACCCCACATATTTTTTTGGATTGGCAACACAGTATGCATGATTGATCAGACTCGCATTGACATTTTGTTCCCAGTAGTTTGCATAATCATCAGAGAAGTGCGGATCCAACCCCAGGTATGAATAGTGAACCCAGAACAATGGCGCAGGATTTTCCAGCGGAAGCTTGATACCGTAGTGTGTATTGTTTTTTACGATGGCACCGTTTCTTCCGTAGCCGTTGGTGTACACAACCTTTGGAATGCTGTGTGTCGGAGATGCTGCAGCGAGGAAGTAGGTGATCTGCTGCTCAAAGTAGCCGTACATCGGAAAATTCATTTCCCAGTTGTAGTTCGGAGACCAGTGCCAGTACAAAACGTTTTCATTGTTTTTGCGATACCAATCCCACTCAACGGCCTGCCACAGCGCATTGATACGGTTGATCAATGTAACTTCATTTGCATCCGCATTATTAAGGTATTGTCTGAAGGTAAGAAGTCCTTGCACCAGGAAAGATGTTTCAACCAGATCGCCACCATTATCTTTTGTGCTAAACGGGATTACCTTTCCCGTGTCACCATTGAGCCAGTGCGGCCACACTCCGTGAAAGCGATCAGCTGTTTCGAGAAAATCCAGAATGCGGTCCATCCGCTCCAGCGCCTGCTGACGGGTAATAAAACCTCTTTCAACACCAACGATAAGCGCCATGATTCCGAAACCCGACCCGCCACTCGTCACGATGTTGCCTGACGAATTTCTTTCACGTGCCATTCCGCTGGCGGGGTGTGCGAAGTCGTAAAAATATCTAAATGTTTGTTGCTGCACCAGGGTGAGCAACGCATCATCTGAGAGCAGTGGAAAGTCGAGCGAATTGTCTTGCGAGGAATAAAAAAGCCTGGTATAGGCGGAGAAAGTTTCTCCATCGAGTCCTGTGACCTTATCATTGATCGACAATTGAAAACGACTGAGGTCGTCCAATTTTTGTGTGATGGTAGCGGTGATTTTTGTATTTCCCTCACTCAACGTCAACGACAATGGCACGGTAGCAGCTTTGCCGTTTACAAGAATAGACTGGGACGTAACGCCTGCGGGATCAACAGGCTGCGAGAATGTTATTTCGATCTGCGCATTTTCAAGCGGAACATTGGTGATTCTTTCGTTATTCAATGCCGAGGTTCCTCCAATACTGAGAGCAGTAATCTGAAGAACACCGGGTTCAGTTGTAAATTCAACCGAATGACCTCCAAAAGTTTCACCGTTTGCCCCTTTGAGCTTATTAGAAATTCCGAGAACGTAGATCTCTTTCGGCTTCAGTGGCTGGTTCGGAACTGCCGAGAATTTTTTATCTTCTTCAAGGAAGAAAAGTGCATAGTCAAGATTTACACCCGTAGATTTTTGTGTGATGGTAACCGCTGTCCGAACTGTTCCCTTGTCGAGTGGAACATTAAAAAGCCCGAGTACAGGCTGATTAACGGGAGCGGATGTGTTTTCCGCAGCGTTTGTCAGATCGAGTGGGTAAGTACCCACATCTAAAGTTTCCAGCTGCAAACCATGAGTCTGCAGCGGCTCTTTTTCATCGTCACAGCTAAGGGCGAATACTGCGAGAAAAAGGCAGAGCAGCAAAAAGGATTTTCTTATCAACATCTCAATCAACTTATAGAGAAAGCGAAGGTTTCCGGTTACCCGGAAACCTTCAATAAAAACTAACCCAAAAATTTCCTTGTTTCTTATGGCTTGCCAGAGTTATACATTGAAGTAATCTCTGCTGTTGTCAGTACTTTATGATAGATGATCACATCATCAAGCTGACCTCTGAAGTGGTTTGCTGTTGCAATGTCATAGCCACCCCAAGGTTCCGTATCCCACATCGTTCCAGCTCTTGACTGAATGAAACCGAAAGCAAGTTCGTTCACGACATCAGGCGCTGCTCCACCGTATTTTGTTCCGGTAACTTTGGTTTTGTCATCACCTGCAGGCCACAGATTGAAATTGGCAATTTGAATTACCTGTCCGTTGAAATACAGGGTTGTCTTCTTAGTATCCTTGTCGAACGCATAAACAACATGCACCCACTTATCTTTCAGAATTGCCGGAAGGCCACCTGAAGCTGTTAGGTCGATTCTCTCTTCCCAACCTTGCCATCCGCCATTGTCTTTGTCTTTTCCATCCGCAGCAAAGCCAAAACCTTCTGTTACAGTTTTTGTATCACCAGTGATCGCATATCTCAGTGGGAACTGACCACCGGTATAACCGCTGTTGATCTCGAACTGGAATCCATAGAATGCACCTAAGCCCATGACGAAATGACCTTTAGGATTTCCGCCAGCATCAACGTGACCAGTTGAAACCGGCTTCGCCCAGAAGCTGATTGTCCAGCTGCCCGTAGGGTTCATCAATTGATCGGCATTCGAGACTTCGATGATACTTGATGTGCCGTTGAAAGTTGCAGCTTTTCCTGCCTCGGCCTTTCTTCCAGCTTCGTAGGTAATAGCTACGATCTGGTTTGCAGCCGGATCGAAGTTGCCTACGATATCATTTGCATTGTCCTCAAATGTCCACTGCGCAATTGCGCCTGGCACAGCGAAGGTACCTTCGGTTGTAAAGTTACGCTCGATCCCTTCGGTGAGTGTTTTGCCACCTTTGCTTTTCAGACCAGTGCCAAAGTTCACAATGAACAATGTACCTGTGCTAAAGTTGTTGTTGGGATCGATCGTCACTGTTCTGCCGTTTACTGTGATTGTTGCAGGATAAGTCGCCCCATCAAATTGACGTGTCAGCGTGATCGCGCTTGTCGAAGTTTCATCGACTTCTGTTGAAAATTCGGCAACGATCGTTGATCCAACGGGAATTCCCGTGGCACTGGTAGCACTATTGAGATCAATTGCGCCATCATTCGCGGTTAACGAAGTGAGTGTAAGCGCAGGTGGTTCATCATCGTCACAGCTCGTGAAAACAAAAGCCGTGGTTGCCAGTAGCATCACTGCCAGCAGCAGATTTACTAATCTTTGATTTTTCATGTTCATAATTTATTAAGGGTTAACGTTGTTCTTTGATTATTCCCAGTTGGGGTTTTGCTGAATTCGTTTCTGCGTGAGGTCAATCTCGATCTGTGGAATCGGCAACAACTCATGCTTTCCAGCAACGAAGCCCAGCGAACCGAGCTCAGTCGCTGCGCGGCCGGTTCGGATCAAATCCCAAAAGCGGTGACCTTCGAGAGCCAGTTCATGCCTGCGTTCGTTGAAGATGATGTCCCGAAGTGCAGCCTGGCCGGTAACGGCAATGTCAGGTAGAATCGCAGGATTGCCCGCACGCGCGCGTGCACGAACTTGATTCAGGTATGTTAACGCCTGCGCTGGCTTATTATTTTCGTTCGATGCTTCAGCAGCCATTAGCAGCACATCAGCATAGCGAAGAATTCTTCTGTTGTGATTGAATTGCGTAGGTACGTTTGCACCAGGTGTCCAAACTTTTTGATTGTAACATTCGATTTCAATCGTGTTTCCGTTGGCATCGAGTGTTTCATCGGGAGTACTCGCATCACCAGCGATTGTAACGCCATCCAACACTTCACCAAGGTAGATTACGGTGGCATCGAGACGCGGATCATTGGGTTCGAAAGAAGTCTGCAGGTCCTGAGAAGGTCTGTTAAATCCCCAGCCGCGGTTTGGAGTGCCACGTACGCCTTGCACGTTGGCATATTGATTTCCGCCCTGAACAATGTTTTCAAACGGAAGCGCTCCAATCTCAAAAAGAGATTCTACTCCATGCCTTCCGTTCTCGCTGTTTGCATCTTCAAAATTTGCTTCGAGCGCATATCCCTGCCCTGAGTTGATAACCTCCAGCGCATACTTTTCTGCATTGGGAAAATCACCCTGGAACAAATACACTTTTGCAAGAATACCGCGTGCAGCGCCTTTCGTTGCGCGTCCGATGTCCGCAGCGGCAAGTTGAGATTTTTCGGGAAGCGTTGCTATCGCACTTAGTAGATCAGCTTCAATGAGGTCATACACTGCTTCTTTTGTTGCGCGTGTTTGATCAAGTGCAGGTGTGGTGCTCGTCACAAGAGGAACACCTCCCCAGGCCCGAACAAGGTCGAAGTAGAAAAGTGCACGTAAGAACTTTGCTTCACCGACATATCGATTTTTTAATCCATCGTCCATGGCGATCAATGGCACTTTTTCAATCACAACGTTGGCCCGCTTCACTCCCTCATAGAGCGTATTCCACCAACGGCTGATATTTCCCTCAGTGGGCACATGCTGGAAAATATCGTATGGCCCGACCGTTGCAGCAGCGTCATCCGGGTTACTGCCTTTTCTCGCATCATCAGACATGATGTCTAGTATCGGGAAGAGCCCCTGGTGATAGCTGTTAACGCGCAGGATATTATAAACCGCGTTGGTGGCAAGTAATGCATCACCTTCAGTCGTTGGGAAAGTTTCTGCGGTCAACTCACCTTGGAGTGGTTTCTCAAGAAAATCAGCGCAGCCAAAAATAAATAAGAACGTAAGGCCTGCGAAGAGCGAAGATCTTTTGAATTGTTTTCTCATTGTCATATTACAATTCGGTTAAAAAGTCACATTTAGTCCAACGGAATAAACTGCAGTCACCGGATACGTGCTGCGATCGATTCCTCCTTCAATGGGATTTCCTGCGGGAATCTCAGGAGAGTAGCCGTTGAAATCTGTAATGGTAAAGACGTTTGTTCCGCGGAGATATACCCGCGCAGACTTCATGCTGGCTTTTTTTGCAACATTAGCGGGAAGGTTATACCCTAGCGTGATGCTGCGCAGACGGAAGAAAGATCCATCCTGAACGAAGCGCGTTGATGCGAGCCAGTTGTATCCTCCTGCAGTAGCGCGAGGTTCCGTATTGCTTGTACCTTCACCACGCCAGCGATTAAACACGTGCTGTTCAAAATTGTAAAAATCCGGGCGGACAGTCTCCTTCTGATTATAGATGTCATTACCGAGCTGTCCCTGGAAGTCTGCGGCAAGATCAAAAGCCTTGAATCCGAGTTCAAGATTTGCGCCATAAAGGAAATCAGGAATAGCCGAACCAATATATGTCCGATCGTCAGAATTGAGGACGCCATCACCGTTCACATCGCGGAAGCGGATGTCGCCTACGCCAGCCTGCGACAAGTGAGGATATGCATTGAGTTCAGCCTGATTTTGAAAAATTCCATCAACAACGTATCCATAGAACTCTCCCATCTCACGACCAGGCGTGGTGCGGGTAACACCGTCAAGACCTGTGAGGTAGTCGCCCGTATCACCAGTGCCGAAAACCTTCTTAACCTCGTTTCGTATTGAAGTACCGATCAAACCGATGCGATAACGGAAGTCATCCCGCTCTTCCTCCCATGTTGCACTGTATTCCAATCCGCTATTCACAACATCAGCGGCATTGTATGTTATACGTGCACCTTCACCATTCCCCAGATACCCTGCCACAGGCAAATCAACAAGTATATCTCTCGTGTTCTTATTGTAGTAGTCGATTTCAATTGTCAGCTTGTCTTCCATGAAGCCAAGCTCTAGCCCAACATCTGTCTGATAGGTGCTCTCCCACTGGAGGTTTGGGTTTCCTGATACGCCATACGAAGAGCCCGGATAAACCACCTCGCTGACACCAAACACCGCACCCCATCCATTCTCAACACGTGAAAATCTTCTGCTGTACGGAATTTTTTCGTTCCCAACGATACCCCAACTTGCCCGGATTTTCGCATTGCTCAGCAGCTCCACTCCTTCCATGAATGACTCATTGATTACATTCCAACCCAATGCAAAAGCCGGGAAGGAAGCAAACCGGTTATTCTCGGCAAACTTCGAAGAGCCATCCGAACGGAAAGTGGCCGTGATGAGGTAGCGATTGTCATAGGTGTAATTGATCCTTCCGAGATAAGAAAGAATACTGTAATTCTGCTGAATGTCTACGTTGTTGGCGACCGTGCCTGGGTTGATATTGTCTGGGTTGATGTACCAGAAATTTGCATCATCGCGCAAAATATTTTCCGCACCGATGCTAAAATCCTCAGATGACGATTCCTGCATGGTGTATCCAACAACCGCGTTGAAGCGATGCTTGCCAATATCACGCATGAAGTTCAACGTGTTTTCCCATATCCAGGAAACACGCTCAGCGTTTCCTTTCGACAGTCTGCTCATGGAGTTTTGTTGCGTTGGATTAACAAAGAATTCCGGAGTAAACGCCTTGCCTTTGCGATACTCCACTTCCACGCCAAGGCTTGATTTAAATGTCAACCCTTTAAGAATATCCACTTCTCCAAAAACATTGTTAACGGACCGAAGGCTGTTCACAAAATTGTTGGTATACTCGATGTCCGCAAGCGGATTACCCACGCCCGGTACCGGTGAATAACTTCCATCAGAACGATAAGGCGCAATGGTTGGCTGTGCGCGATATACACCGAATGGTGCTCCACCAGCAGTGTTCTGTTGCTTTGAAGGCGTGATCGCCAGGTTTGCACCGATTCTTATCGCCTTGTTAAAATGATAGGTGTTGTTAAACTTCAGTGTAACACGCTCATAATTCGACTTGGCGATGATTCCTTCCTGATTAAAGTAGCCGAAACCGATATAATACTGGCTTTTTTCTGACGCTCCCGTTGCAGACACCTGGTAGTTCTGCATAGGTGCCTCCTGAAAGATCTGATCCTGCCAATCTGTGTTGGGCACTGCATCTATATTATTGAAAGTGCCCGGATTGATTTCGTTGCTGATGATGGCAAATTCGCGGCCGTTTAAAAGATCTATCTTCTTTTGCAGACGCTGGATACTATAGTCAGCTGAAATGTTGATGCTGGGAGCCTGCTGACCCAGCTTACCTTGCTTGGTTGTTACCATGATCACACCATTCGCACCGCGAGAGCCGTAGATGGTAGTCGCTGAAGCATCCTTCAGCACCTCCATCGATTCAATGTCCCCGGAGTTCAGGAAATCAATATTCTCTACAATAACTCCATCGACAACGAAAATCGGATTTGCATTACCAAACGTTCCAACGCCCCGTATCCTCACCGTTGCACCAGATCCGGGTGCACCTGAGTTGCTCGAAACCTGCACGCCAGGCAGCCTGCCCTGGAGCGCCTGAACCGGTGACGCTGCGGGAATTCTTGTTAAGTCGTTACCACGGATACCTGAAACGGAGCCGGTCAAATCCGACTTACGAACTGTTCCATAACCAATGACGACAACTTCATCCAGCTGTTGCGCATCTTCGGCAAGCACCACAACTACTTGTGTTTGCTGTCCGACAGTAACAGATTGAGTTGCAAAACCGATGTAAGAGAAATCGAGAGCCGTTTCATCCGGCCCCATGTCGATTGAAAATTTCCCATCGACATCTGTTACAGTGCCTCTTGCAGTCCCTTTGACTACAACACTCACACCCGGCAGGGGTTGGTTGTCGGTTTGAGACGTAACCGTGCCCGTCACCGTTCGGGTTTGTGCCATGGCAAACATGGGTAAGAGGGTGAAAATCAAATAGGTAGTAACTTTTCGCATCATAATTTCACGTTCAGGTGACCGCTGGATCTGCGGAAAATCAGCTCCTCCGCGAAGATTAATTTATGATGACGCAAGCTTTTACCTCAAAAAATTGTGCGAAATCGGCTCAAATAACCCATGGCACGGTGTTTTTAACACACGCGGATTTTCCAGAAAAAAAACATTGATTTCAAACGATTTCAGGAGGTTTTACCCGTAATGGCACTGACTCCGTTACGGTTAAAAAACAACAGATTTTAAGCTTCGGATTTGAATGCTTTATATTTTTTTGACGTCACCCGGGCGGGGGCATCCTCGTGAAAGATAATCACATCCTCCCATCGTGAAGCTGATGGCTTCTTTCCGTGCGATTCAAGCTCCGAGATGCGTTCCGCCACTTTGTGCCTGAATCCCCAGACCGTGTTGACCCGCAGATCCAGATCGTGGGCGAGTTTCTCCAGCGTGTAATCCTTTTTGCCCGTCACGGTCAGGTAGGCGATGTAGAACGCCTTCTCGATCGGAAATTTGATGCTGTGAAATATCGTGAACGCGGTAATCGATTCGTTATAACCGCAGCGAGTGCAGCGTCTGCTGAACTTGTGTGTCCCGTCAAAATACTTTTCGTTCGTGCACTTGCGGCAGTGGAATGCGTGTTGCCACTTTAAGGTTTCGAGGAATCTGTAGCAGGCGAGACTGTCGGGATATAAGGTTTGGAATTGCTTGTAGTCCATCGTTTTTTCCATCAGCCGCTCGTTCAGCACTTCCTTGATACTGTTTTTCAGCTTCCAGTTGTCAAGATCGAGAATCGAATTGATCTGGTTGATTTCGGATGACTGCCTTGCCAGCTTCATATTGATCTCTTCGAGCTCCGCGTTCTTTTTATTCAACTCGACCGTACGCTCGGTCACCTTTTCCTCAAGCTCGCGTGTCACCTTATCTTTCAGCTTCATGTTTACTTCATGCTGATGGATGATACGCTTGAGTGCCCGGTCTCTCATGTTTTTGAGGATCCGGATCCTGTCGCCAAGGGCGAATGTGAGGAACAGCATTTCAAGAACGAAGCTGAAGTGAAGACTATAGTGGAGCGGTGTGGTGAACGGGAGAATATCAAAATACACAAGTGTTCTGATGAAGAAACCTGTGAACAGAATTCCGTACGCGATGACGAAGAATCGTGCGGGCCGATATCCCCTATTCCATACAGTAATACCCGTGTAAAAAATAAGCGACAGCGGAATGATCTCGATCGTCCGAATAGTAAGCAGCTTGGGAAATAAGAATACTTCCACCAGGAAATATACCGAACGGATGATTATGGCCCAATACAATGCCTTGTCAAGTTTCGGGGCATTCGCGCGCGTTACCAGAAATCTTCGGGTGAAAACAAGTCCCCACAAGATGACCGAGTACAACGTGAAGCCTACAGCGTAATTATTCCACTCAGGATGCCTGGGCCATAAATATTGAAAACCGATCCCATCATAACTCATCGCGTAAGCGGCAACGCTGAGTATGTATAAAATGTAATAAATGTTTTTGATCTCCCGGATGGCCAGGAAAACCAGGAAATTGTACAGCGCGATGATGATCACCATACCGTACAGTGTGCCAAAAAGAAAATATTCGTTCAGGGCATAGTAAACAAAGCGGTTGACGCTGCGTACAGCGAGCCGTATATCCGCGAACTCATGTGACTGTACCCTGAAATAATAATTCATCACGGTATCAGATTGCATGTTGAGTGCAACCTCAAAATTTTTGTGGGGCATCACACGCTTGGAAAAATCCTGTTGGTCGCCCATGCTGAAGCGCTCGTATGTTCCATCCTCGCGTGGAACGTATGCATCAAGATGATCGATGGTTTGATCGTAAAATTCAAGCAGCCATACCTTCTTAGAATAAGGACTGTGGCGGATTGGAATTTTTATCCAGTACGCAGCATTTTCCTTAAAGTCGGCATTCTGATAAGTTGAATCACGCGTAAACCGCCTGGCGAATGGCGGAGTTGCAATCTCTGAAAACTGGATGTGCGATGTCGAGTCAAGAAAAATATGAAGGTCTTTGGCCATGAAATCGCGCTCGTCAATCGAGTCATCGATCGTGACAGGCTGCTGACACAAACCCTTGATTGACAGAAGAAGCAGAATTATTAGAAAACACGTACGCCACATAACCAATGCCTTTTTCAAATATCGCAATATAAGCAGGCAAATCTATGAACGTTGACCACATCAGGTCTTTGATTGTAGCACAATTTTGGTCTGCTCCTGCGATTTAAGCTTTCTTACAAACTCGTAAAATTTATCAAATTGCTCTCCACGATACAGGCCCTTTTTCACCACAAGTTTTCGCGAAATCCTGAATTGATTCGTCTGGTGAGCGGTAATTGTAATATCCAGCGTTCCAAATTGAGATTTTTCGCTTACCGGGAGTGGAATGCCGTCTGCCCAGTAATTCTCCGGCACGGAAACGATTACGTTATCTTCTATAGTAAAGGCTCTGCGCACTTCCGTTTTTTTATTCTGCACATCATACGTAATTTCATTTTCAATCGATGCAACTAGATTCGCGGGGACAAGCAACTTACCGCCAACGGATTTGGCGAGGCCCTGAACATTCATCTCATAACTGAGCTGCAAGAGTGGTTCGCCAGGTGCGGGGGTCGTGAAATCAAATCGTGTGATTGTAAAATCTTTGTAGTTGAATTTCGAGTAATTGTATGCTTCTTGTCGGGATTTCGTGAGGTGCTGATACGCCATGATGTTGTTGTAGAAAGCTCCGGTTTCCTTGACGTCCAGAGTTATTTTAGCATCTCCTGCCTCATCGAAGTTTGCGATAGCGCTGGTGAGACGTTTGTTTTCGTCCGCTTTATAGGCTGGTGTGCGAATAATCTTGCTCTTGTTCTCGTCCACCCACAACACATGCCGGTCGTCCGTGAAAGTCCCGAGGTAAGAAGCAGGTGACTGCTGACTCGTGCATTCGAGCCAGATTGTATCCTTGCCCATTGGAACAGCTAAGAAAACATGATTGAATTGATTACTCGGAGTACCAAAAGACACATCGCGTGCGTTTCCTCCCGCCTGCACGAGCACATAATTTGATTTGATGTCAAGTTGCTTCAGCATCGCCATCATATAATTGGTGAGCGCTTTGCAGTCGCCATAACCCAATCTTTCAACCTCATCTGCCGGAATGCTCTGGAAGCCACCAATTCCGAGCTGAATGGAAATATAACGTGTTTTCTTTTGCATGTACTCGTATACACTGCGCACAAGTTCGTGTTGTGATCCCGCGCTTGATTTCAGTTCGTTGAGAACTTTAATCGTCTCGGGAGAAATCTTGTCGCGGCCGTTGTTGAGTCTCAAAAACCATTCTCCGAAGCTTGCCCATGTTCTGAAACTTCCCCATTGATTATCAAGGTTGAATTCAATCGGTGTTACCTTCACTTGTGGCTGCTCATCAAAAAACAATCTTGCATTAAGTGTCTCCGGGATGGCCGGCAAGTTTGTTACAGTCCACGTCAGGGTTTTCACATTCTTATCAAATCCGACAGTTGGTTCGCCAATGCCATTGATTTGCTCAGAACGGAATTCAAATCCGTAGTAGTGCTCTAAGATTAGCTGTGCGGACTTGACCTCCACATCATTTCCAGCGCGCGGCACCCATAGTGGAAAGTCCAAAAAAGTTGCATAGTCAATTTCAACTTCGAGCTCAACGGTGAAAGGAAAATTTCGATACTTCGGATCGAGGATCAGTCTTCTCGAATCGCCTAATTCATATGAGTCATTAAACATGACATCAAGGGCATCCCCGCGATTTAACCTCTTTACGCGATTCCCGGCAGCATCAATAATTGTTAGCTTGACAGATGTAATGCGTCTGAATTTGTCATAGTAGTCGTGAAAGACGGCATAGTCGTATCCATTCTCATCAAGAATTTTTATTCTTGAATACTCTGAAATGGCAAAACTACCGCGGCTCCTGACATGATAGATCGTCTTTTGATCTTCAATAATTGCTGATGTTTTTGAGAAGGCATTCTGATAGCACCACAGAATAGCGATGACAAGCAAGATTCGCATATCAGCTCTTTTTAGTAACCTGGATTGGCTCGTTCATTTTCCTCAGCAAGTCAGCGAATATTGTCCGAAGTGCTGCATAGTCACTTTCAGCAAAAATTGGCTTCGCTATATTGAAGTCTACCTTCATATTGACAGTACTTCCGACAACATTACAAAGAAACGCAATCTTAACTGAGCCATCGGGCGCGATCAAATTATACGATTCAGGAGCGCTTGTGACCTCATGCCCTGGTGGAATTGTGATCGAAATAATCGATGACCGGTTACGTGCATACATGAAATCGATCGGAAAGGATCTCGATTCTGCCTTGAATGGATTGTCGAGATCGGTAAGAACAAAGGGATTAAGAATGAATTCCTTACCCAGGTCTTCAAGATAACTGGTACCAGTGAGGTTCATAGCCACATTTTCCACCGTTTTGAGTTTTGCCCGATCAATCGTTTTGATGGCGTATTTGTCCTGCGGTGAAAGATCTTTTTCACTGCGCATATAATTCGAAAAAGCCTCCTCCGTGCCCTGCTCATCAAACTTTCTGATCCAGTCAAGAAATGCATAGCCTTCATACGTATTCGTAATGTCAGCCGTGAGTTCATTATTTGCATTTGGGCTGATTCGGATGTACTGGCGAACCACATTTCCCTTGGCAGGATTAAGATCTATCCATTCACCCGTGTAACGGGTGAGCATTACCCATGCAGACAAATTCAGACTTTCATCCGGCAGCATCCCTGGAATAGTATAGGGTGAAGTTGCATCAAGCATCACTTTGTAGTTGTCATGATTGACGTACACCAATACATGATTAAGTTTACTGATCGATGCGCTCAGCGGATTTGCAAGCCCATTGCTACGTGTACTCATCACTACCGGATAGGCGTTTATGCCGGCTTTTTTAAGCAGCACAAGCAGTGGCAGGTTCACTTCGGCAGAATTGCCTGTGTGATTCCTCTTAAAATTCTCATGCACTTTTGTTGACACAACCAGCGAATGAACCTTATTCCACTTAATATTTTGTCTGATCCACTGATACGCCTGATCGACTTTTTCCGGTACTGTTAGCGAACTATTCTCGAGCTCGTTTGCCTTATCATTTACCGGAGGAAAACCCCGGATAATCCCGCCAAAATTATCGTACTCCATGAGCTTTTCAGTCACTTTCTCCCAGGTTGTCGAGTACTCCCAGTACACACCCAATGTGGGCGCATGAATGTTAGACAAGTCGAACTCAAAACGCGTGAGGTAATTCGAGTAATGTCCCATGTAAGGTTCATCTGTCAACGCAGGCACGTCTTCCGCCAGCCACATGTACTCTGACTTTTGTTGGACAGGGTAAAAGCCATAGAACGTTTTTTTGTAATTGATATACTCCGTGCGATCAAGCTGAAGCTCACTTCGTACGATCGGAATACGATCCTGGAAACGCCATTCATACGGTACACCCACGAAAGAATATTCGAGTTCGATTACTGAACCAGTCTTTACATTCGGAAAGAATATTTTATAGACAGTGATGCCCTGAATAATCTCTTCCTTGTATATCGCTGAGCTTTCCAACCTTTCTTTGGTCACTTCACCATTCTCATAGTTATGGACCAACCCGCGGATATCGGACTTGGACGGAACACTCAGCGTAAAATTTGAATACGAGGTGCCCGCAGGCGTGAGAACCTTCAGTCTCCGATAGCGTGTAAATGTAGACGAAGGCCCATTCAATACTCCACGATCACAAAGAATGACTGCATGCGCAGAAGGATCTTTGCTGTAGGTTTTCATCTTTACTTCGTCTTCTGTTACCTTCCCAAAACGAAGATCCTGGGAATGTGCCGGGATGGTCACAAGGATTGCAGCAACGGCAATGAGTAAAAGGGATTTCATAGCGGTCTTTTTTTGGCCATTAACCAAAACAAGACGACTCGCAGGTCATGCCGCAAAAAAGCGGTAGGTCAATCGTTGCCTTCGCTGGTTTAGGTTAACACTCAAACTTAAGAATTTTTGGACGGTGAAAAAATATAGCCGCTTGGAATTTTCATCAGTTCAATTGTCGTGCGATTGCTTTAGGTGCAGTAGCGCTCTTAAATCTGGCGGAATGCGGATCCAAATTCGCAAAACTTGAGTTTGAATTTAATCATTCCTCGTGTGGCCGCGCTGCAAACTGAGCTTTCTTCCATTCCTCCACTTCTTGTCTGCGCTGCGCCAGTTCCTCCTCGGTAGGTTTGTGGTCAATCAGTAATTTCAAATCCGGCTGGCCTGCATCAACCCATGCTGTGAACCAAAAACTTCCGATCCTCCTGATGCAAATTCTCATGTGGCGCTCTACCATACCTGAAAGTTTATCGTGGTAGGCTTTTGCGAATTCCCGCGAATATGTTTTTTGAGTGACTTTGCCTTTGGTCTCAAAAGAAAATTTGCGCTCACCGAATTTCGCAGTGAGCTCACGCTCAAACAACAAGACGGAATCAAGTGCGCTGTGGGCCAGCGTGATCGCTCTCCACGCTTCCAGTTGGGTGTTCCCGATGTACTCAGCGCGGCCCACGAAAAAATTGTATTCCTCCGAAAACAACTCCGGAAGACGTGATTCCCAAAAGCCGTGAATCCCATCCTGACCAGTAAGCTGACCGTTGTAATTTTCAGTTGTGTGGAGAGGCACGTGTGCATCCGCGAGATAATGACCAAGCTCAGCTGAAACTTTCAAAATCTGATCAGGGTCCCGCACCATAAAAGCATCCTTCAGGCGATGATACATTCGCTCGATATGCCACGGCACGATGCCGTATGCTTTCAGCGTATCTTCAGAATATTTCTCCACTGCAGCTTTCCAGTAACGTGGCATTTTAAAAAGCGCACTGTCTCCGTAATGATCAAGATCCAGATAATGGCGCGGAGCCTCATCGACCACTGCATACCTGCGCTTATCGGGATTGACGGAGGCTTCCGTGATGAACCCGATATTCTTTTTATAAAAGCCAATCATTCGCGGAGGAAGCGTAAATACAGCAAGCCTGTTGATCTTCTGATGACCAAAGAAGCCCCAGATAAATCCCGTACTTACCAGAAGAACTCCGGCCAGGGAAAATATTTTGATTCTTGAATTCACTTCCGATTAATTTACCTGAAATAAAATTTCCCCATGCAGCGACTTCTTCTTTTCTTCTCATTTTTACCATTAGCAGGGTACGCACAAACCTATCAACCCCGACCTTCAGAGGTGATTGACGTGCTCAACTACAAATTCCGGATTGAAGTAAACGACTCCACAGATCGTATCGAGGGAGTTGCCGACATCACCGCAAAAGTATCGAAGGCTGCCACTGAACTTCAGCTGGATCTCATCGGCAAAAGCGGAGGCAAAGGAATGCAGGTCACAGAAGTGAAGTCAAGAAATTCTTCTTTAAAGTTTTCACATCTCAACGATCGGGTCACTATCACATTTCCTTCGCCCTTAGTTGCTGGTCAGCAGATCAGCTTCACGGTGCGCTACAACGGCATTCCGGCAGATGGATTGATCATTTCAAAAAATAAGTTCGGAGACCGCACTTTCTTTGCCGACAACTGGCCGAACCGCGGAAGAAACTGGCTTGCCATTGTGGATCATCCTGCGGATAAGGCAACCGTTGAATGGGAAGTCGTTGCGCCAGTGCACTACGAAGTCATAGCTAATGGTGTGCGCATTGAGGAGTCTTTTCTTAACAACAAACAAAAGCTTACGCGATACAAAGAAGAAGCTCCCATTTCCACGAAAGTGATGGTGGTGGGCATTGCACGCTTTGCTGTTGAGCAGGCCGGTGTAGTAGGAGGAATTCCGGTAGAGACGTGGGTCTATCCGCAGCAGCGTATTGATGGATTCAGCGACTTCGCAGTTGCCACGCGGATGCTTGATTTTTTTCACAACCATGTCGGACCGTACTCCTATAAAAAACTTGCAAACGTTCAGTCAAAAACAACATTTGGCGGGCTGGAGAATGCCAGTGCCATTTTCTATAACGAGAATTATGTTACCGGGACAGGGAAATATGAGATGACCGTTGCTCACGAAGTCGCGCATCAATGGTTTGGTGATTCAGCATCTGAAAAGGATTGGCCGGATGTGTGGCTCAGTGAAGGGTTCGCAACCTATTTTGCAATCTTGTATGCTGAACACACTTACGGTGAAGACAGAAGAAAACAGGAGATGTTAACTGATCGCACGCAGGTTGTCAAATACTTCAAGACAGACCCCACTCCGATCGTGAAGACAAACGAGCCTGACCCGATGAAGCTCCTGACGGCAAACTCGTATCAAAAAGGCAGCTGGTTCCTGCACATGCTGAGGCGTGAAGTGGGCGACAACGCTTTTTGGAAAGGCATCCGCGATTATTATCGCCAGTTCGAAAATAGCAACGCGACTACGGCAGACTTCCAGCGGATTATGGAGACGGCCTCGGGAAAAAATCTTGGTATCATGTTTACCCAGTGGCTCTACAAGGCTGGCCACCCGGTGATTGAGGTGGGCTGGATTTTCGATGAAGCCGCCCAGGCCCTTAAAGTCGAAGTAAGACAGGTCCAGAAGGGGATGCAATTTCAGTTTCCGCTTGAAATAGGGATTTTGACATCGGATTCTAACTTCCCGGCAGTGCAGACCCTCTATATAAATAAGGAAAGCGAAGTTTTTGAGGTCAAAACCGCCTCAAAACCCGTTAAAATCGTGCTCGACCCTAACGTAAACCTGCTTTTTGAAGGAAAACTGAAGAATTGATTTCATCCGGACTTTGCATTTGTGGTATTAACTGCTACCTTTGCAGTCCTTATTTTTAAGAGAAGATATGGCAAATCATAAGTCAGCAGAAAAAAGAATTCGTGCAAACGAGGCAAAACGTGTTAGAAACCGCTACCAGCACAAGACTACACGTACAGCTTTGAAGAAGCTTAAGACTACCACTGTAAAGTCTGAAGCAGAGACACTTTTGAAAGAAGTATCTTCTATGATCGATAAGCTTGCGAAGAAAAACATCATTCATTGGAAAAAAGCCGCTAACCAGAAGTCAAAATTGACAAAAATGGTGAAGGCTCTTAAATAAGTCTTCTTAGTAGATTACATAATACGCAACCCCTGTCGGTAACGGCAGGGGTTTCTTTTTTACCCTGAAACCGCAGGATTTCACCGCATTGCCTTATAAGGTAAATTTCGCCCATGCAGGTGAACGAACCCAAAGCCCTCAGAATCAAAAACTGGTCACCGGAAGATCGTCCGCGCGAAAAACTTCTCGCCAAAGGCTGCAGCGCGCTAACCGATGCAGAACTCATTGCCATACTGCTTGGCTCAGGCACGGCAAAGCTCAGTGCAGTTGAACTGGCAAAATTCATCATGGCTAATGTGGATAACAATCTCAACGCCCTGGCCCGCCTCGGCACCAAAGATCTTATGAAGATCAAAGGAATCGGTGAAGCGAAAGCTGTCACCATTATCGCGGCAATGGAACTTGGAAGACGAAGAAAAGAGATTGAACACCAGGAGCGGCTTAAGGTCACGACTTCAAAAGAAATCTTCGAGTTAATGAAGGGCTATTTTTTTGATCTTGCACACGAAGAGTTCTGGGTGATCTTATTGAATCGGGGAAATCGCGTCATCCGCAAACAACAAATCAGCCAGGGAGGCGTTGCTGGTACAGTGGCCGATCCAAAAATCATTTTTAAAGCAGCGTTGGACGAACTTGCATGCGGAATTATTCTCGCGCACAATCATCCGTCTGGCAACATCACAGCAAGCCAGCAGGATATCGATCTGACAAAAAAAGTAAAGGATGCTGGAAAATTACTGGAAATTCAGGTTCTTGATCATCTGATTTTTGCGGGCTCAAAGTATTTTAGCTTCGCAGATGAGGGAATGCTGTAATGATGCCAAAGAGAAGAAGTAAAGTCAAGATCGCTGTCATTGCCGTTTTGCTGATCGCCATCGCAGCATTCGTCATCAATCTCGTTCAGGATTTCCGGCAAACTGAAAAAGCACCGGAAGTGAAAGTTGAGCTGCCGGCAAGCATTGAGCCCAATCCGTATTTCGAAGACCTGCTTACACTTTACGAAAATGACATTCGCGATCTGCAGGCTAAAACAAGAACTCCGGGCTATGCCATCGTAGTTGTTCACGACACAACCGTTATCTATCAAAAAGGCTTCGGGCTCCGCCAGGTTGACCGTCAGGACTCGGTTGATATTCACACCGTTTTTCGCCTGGCTTCCGTATCGAAGTGCTTCGCTCCGATCCTCACAGGTCTTCTGGTGGAAGATGGCATTCTATCATGGGATGATCCCGTTGTAAAATATGTTCCTGATTTTAAACTGAGTTCTGAAGAGCACACGCAGGCACTGACCATCCGTCACGTGCTCTCTCATACAACAGGACTTCCCTATCACACCTACACCAACATGGTCGAAGAAGGCAAAGACCTGAAGACGATGCTGGGGATGTTGAAAGATGTGAAACTGATCGGCAAACCTGGTGAAGTATATAGCTACCAGAATGTAGCCTACAGTCTGATTGCTGAAGTAATACAGGCGGCAACGGGAAAGTCGTATGAGCAGCTCATGCAGGAGCGGATTTTCAACCCATTGGGCATGAAGGATGCATCAATGACCTACGATGGCATACTTACGAATCTCAACGTTGCGCGGCCGCATCTGCTGTGGCGCAAGGGCTGGCGCGTCACATCGATAAACGATACTTACTACAACGTGGCGCCTGCTGGCGGAATAAATGCGAGCATCTCCGATATGGCGCAAATCCTCAAGGTGCTGCTGGGAAGCAAGACAGATTTCATTCGCACCTCTACGCTGGAGGAAATTTACAAACCTGCTGTGAAGGCTAAGTCGAAGAACAGGAATTTCCGGAAATGGATTTCCCGTTCCGATTCGCATTATGCGCTTGGGTGGAGAGTGCTTAATTTTAAAACCGATACACTATTATACCACGGTGGATATGTGAACGGTTATCGCAGCGAACTTGCCATCAACAGAAGGGACAAAATAGGTATTTGCGTGCTCAGCAACGGACCTGGAAATCTCGTTGATAACAGTGTGCCTTATTTTTTTAAACTTTACTTCAACGAACGTGATTCAATAGTCTGGTGGGAACGCAAGGAAAGACAAAACACAGCACAACCGTGAAAAGCTACAAGTGTGGAGAAGCACCCAAAGACTTGAAGCTTGTAGCTTGCAGCTTGCAGCCATTTAACTTACTACCATGAAGTCAAAGAACATCCTTCTGATAATTTCCGTAATCGCTATCGTGATCATTATCCTTTATTCCTTCCAGGGATCAGGCGATCCTGCATACGTGGAACAGATTGAGAAGGAACGTGAAGACAAAGACCGGTTTATGAAAACTTCGGCCGAGTCCCCGTTCGCAAAGAACAAAGACGACTACAAAGGACTCAACTACTTCCCGATCGATCAGAAATACCGAATCATTGCCGACCTCGTTCCGATTGAAAACAAAAAGATCGTTACGCTGAAAACCAATGACGGCAAAGACGAGCGGTACCAGGAATACGCTTACGCGGAATTTGATCTGGAACAATTTCACAACAAGCTTGTCATCTACGAGATGATCGACATGGGGCCTTTCCGAGGGAAACTGTTTTTAGCGTTTGGCGATGCCACCAGCGCCAATGAAACCTACGGAGCCGGCCGCTACCTCGATGTTGAAAAAAATCCCGGCAGCACAACCATCACACTTGATTTCAACAAGGCCTACAATCCCTATTGTGCTTACAACGAAACCTATTCATGCCCGCTGCCTCCTCCGGAGAATTTGCTGAACGTGGCGATCCGGGCGGGTGAGAAGAGCTATCATGAATAGCTATGGCTGTTGGCTATGGCCATGGCTCATGAAGTCTTAATCCGATATTGTTGACTTCAACTGAGCATACGCCCAGCGCGAACAAAATTCTATCAAGCTACCCATAAGCCATAGCCATTGCCAATAGCCTGGGCCCTTGCGGGACGAGCGAAAGACCCTTAGGTAAAGTTGCACGACACGAATAGCTTAATAGACGATTTAAAGTAACGGTGGCTTCGAAGTCGAAATCTTCCAACCATCGTTCGCAATAGCGATAGCAGCGAAAAGCCCGCAGCTGCGATGGCCCTCGTGGTTAGCGAGCACACTTGATCCGCTTCGCAGGCTTGGCGTGATAACCGTGCGCAGGGCGAGGACTTGTAGCGGATAGCGCGGGCCTGGCGATGGCCCTTCGCGGTTAGTGAGCAGTATTGTGAAAGTTTGCAGGCTCAGGATGACGGCCGTGGGCGGGAGGCATTGCAAAAAAGAGATTTGTCGTTCCACTAAGATCTTCATCTACACAATCACCAAGACTTGACAGGGGTCCTTCGCTCGTCCCGACTAAGTCGGGACGAGCGAAGGATCAAGTGCTTTCTATTTAATGTGCATAGCCATAGACAAGCGCCATAGCCATAGCCATTAGCCGGAGCTCGTGTGGATAACTCACTGTACAGTCACACTTTCTGTGGATAACTTTTTAAACTAATCTTTTCGCAACTTTCTCTTAACATTTGCGCTCAACCCGTTATTTTTGAAGGTTCGATTAAGTTTTATAACTGACAGATCTTCATGACCATTTCATATAACTGGCTCAAGGAATACATTGACATACCGGAATCTGCGGAAGAAATTGGAAAAGTGCTTACTTCCACGGGACTCGAAGTTGAAAGTGTGCATGCTTTTGAAACAGTAAAGGGCGGCTTGCAGGGTCTGGTGGTTGGTGAGGTGCTCACATGCGCCAAACATCCGAACGCGGATAAACTTTCGGTGACCACCGTTGACGCAGGACAGGATAAACCGCTTCACATCGTGTGTGGTGCACCAAATGTTGCGGCAGGACAAAAAGTAATTGTAGCGCTTGTCGGAACAAAGCTCTTCCCTTCGAAAGGTGAGCCGTTCACCATCAAAGCTGCAAAGATCCGTGGTGAGCAATCGGAAGGAATGATCTGTGCCGAGGATGAAATCGGACTTGGCGAGAGCCACGCAGGAATTATCGTGCTCGACACGAAACTTCCGAACGGCACGCCTGCCTCAAAACTCTATGATGTTCAATCCGACTATGTACTTGAAATCGGATTGACGCCCAACCGCGCAGATGCGGCATCGCACATTGGCGTTGCCCGCGACATAAAAGCTTCGAAGAACCGCCTGATCAAATGGCCGTCTGTTGAAAGTTTTAAAATTGATAATCACGACCTGCCGATCAGTGTCGTGGTGGAAAACACGGAAGCCTGTCCGAGATATTCAGGAGTTACAGTAACCGGTGTTACTGTTGGCGAATCGCCTGCATGGCTGAAGAACAGGTTGCTTGCGATCGGATTGACACCCATCAACAACCTGGTTGACATCACGAATTTCGTTTGCCACGAGTTGGGACAACCGATGCACGCGTTCGATGCCGATCAGATCAAAGGCAGAAAGGTGATCGTGAAGACGCTTGCAGAAGGAACAAAATTCACGACACTCGATAACAAGGAAAGAAGCCTTCGTGCGAACGACCTGATGATCTGCAATGGTGAAGAGGAAGGAATGTGTATTGCGGGCGTATTCGGTGGCATGGGCTCAGGCATCGCGGAGAAGACCAAGAATGTATTTCTCGAGAGCGCTCATTTTTCCGCAAACTATATCCGCAAGACTTCCATTCAGCACCAACTCAAGACAGATGCTTCCTTTCGCTTCGAACGGGGAACTGATCCCAACATTACGGTCTACGCGTTGAAGCGATGTGCGTTACTCATTCAGGAGATAGCGGGTGGAAAAATCTCATCCGACATTGTGGATGTTTATCCGAAAAGAATTGAGAACCGCAGCATCATTGTTAAGGATAAGAACGTTGATCGTCTCATCGGAAAGAAAATAGCCAGGGAAGAAGTATTTGGAATCTTGAAACGCCTTGACATTGAAGTGATCGAAAAGCACACAGAGACTTACACCGTTTCAGTGCCACCTTATCGCGTTGATGTACTTCAGGAAGCAGACGTGATCGAAGAGATACTTCGCATCTACGGACTCAACAACATTGAACTTTCAAATACTGCCAGCGCTGATTTTCTCGCGGAATTCCCGGTAAAAAATTTCGACAAGTTTAAGTTTACCATCGGCCAGCTGCTGATCTCAAATGGGTTTTACGAGATCTGGACAAACTCGCTAACAAACCAGGCTTACTATCAGCGGAACAAAATCAGTTTCGAAGGTGAGATGGTTGAAATTCTGAACAAGCTGAGTGAAGAACAGGGCATTTTGCGACAGACGATGCTGTTCACTGGTCTAGAGGTGTGTGCCTATAATATTAACCGGAAACAGAAAGACCTTAAGCTTTATGAATTCGGCAAAACGTATTTCAAAGTAAACGGCAAGTACGAAGAGAATGAGAGACTTGCCTTGTATATCACGGGCAATGTAGAGAGCGAAAACTGGCAGAATAAGACAACAGCAGTGAGCTATTACACCATTGCACAACATGTGAGCCAGATTCTGGACAAGTGTGGCGTGAAAGATTTCAAACAAGAGGATGTAAAAGATCAGCTGTTCGATTACGGAGCCGTGATCTCGGTACAAAATAAAGAACTGGTGAAGCTCGGAAAGGTAAAGTCTTCATTAGTAAAGGATTTCGGCATCAAGCAGGATTTATTTTATTGTGAATTCAATAGTTCCTTGCTTTTCCAACTCGCAAATCCTAAGTTAGTAATTCGGGAAGTGACGAAATTTCCAGAAGTAAAGCGCGATTTGTCTCTTGTTCTTGAATCTCCTGTTCGCTTTGAAGAGATACGCAATCTTATTTTAACAACAGAGAAAAAACTCATTAAGAACATTTCTGCGTTTGATGTTTATGAAGGTGAGAACATTCCGAAGGGGAAGAAAGCTTACGCCCTGAGCTTTACGCTTCAGGATGAGACAAAGACGCTCACTGACGAAGAGATTGAAAAAACGATGAGCAAGCTGATGACTGCGTTTGAGCAGAAACTCGGGGCGATCATCCGGAAATAGAATCAGCTCTCTTTTGGCTGCCAATAAATCGGATAAAAAGAAAAAAATGTTTGTCGCTGGCACGGTGGTTTTCTACCAGGCTATGGACCCAAACAAACCCTATAAAGCGAATGGATCAAGAAGTATTAAAGGCCAATCTAAACGGTTTAGAGCGTAAACTTCTGGTACTGGTCAACGAGCACAAGAACCTGAAAGAGGAACTTAAGGCCTTAAAAGCCGAAAATCAGAACCTCCGGGCTGCCATGAAAACGAGGGATGAACAGATTTCAGGCTTTCATAATCAACTGAAAATCACTAAAATTGTGGATAATTTACACCCGGAAGACGGAAGTGTTTCGGAGTTGAAGAAAAAGGTAGACGAGTATATTCGAGAGATTGATAAATGCATCGCTCACTTAAGTAGATAGCAACTGTAAGATTATTTGATGGAGGAACTTTCGATAAAAATCAGAATAGCCGACCGGGAATACCCAATGAAGGTCAAACGCTCAGATGAAGAGAGGGTACGAACTGCCGGCAAACTCATCAATGAAAAGTTAAAATCTTACAAAGAGCAGTTCGGTATTGATGACAAACAGGATCTTCTGGCCATGGTAGCGTTCGACTGCCTTGTCGACAAGATGGCAGCAGAGGAAAGTCATCAATCGATTGATCAAACCGTTTTTGAAAAGGTTAGTCAGCTGAATCATCTAGTCTCCCAGTCGATCCTTTAATTTTCTTCTTTTCACTTCCTGGCCAAGGTGGCATCCCGGGTTTTTTATAAACCTAATTTTTTATGTCAACCAGCGTCATTATAGCAATTGTTGTTGGCCTTGTGGCCGCAATTCCTATCGGACTCCTGTTTGGCTCAATGCTCTACAAACGCAATGTGGCCAAACGATCAGAAGAGACGGAGGAAAAAACCAAGCTCATCCTGAAGGAAGCAGAGATCGCTGCCGAGAATCTGAAGAAAGACAAGATCCTTGAAGCCAAGGAAAAGATCCTCAAGATGCGCAGCGAATTTGAAGAAGAGGCGAACCGGAAGAAAAACCAGATCATCACCAACGAACAGAAGATCAAGCAGCGCGAACAGACCATCAGCAAGGAACTGGAAGCGCTCAAACGCAAAGAAGGTGAGCTTGATGATCTTCGCACCGACCTCAGCGCACAACTCGAGCACGTAAAAAAACGCAAAGAAGAGCTCGATAAATTCAACCAGCAAAAGATTCAGATGCTGGAAAACCTCTCCAAACTCACAGCAGACGAAGCACGCGAGCAGCTGGTGGCCAGTCTGAAAGATGAAGCCCAGACGAAAGCTTCGAGCTACATCAAAGACATCATGGAGCAGGCGAAATTGTCTGCAACAAAAGAAGCCCGAAAGATCGTTGTTGAGACGATTCAGCGCACCGCTACTGAACATGCTATCGAAAACTGCGTGTCTGTGTTCAACATAGAAAGCGATGATATCAAAGGAAAGATCATTGGCCGGGAAGGAAGAAATATCCGTGCACTTGAAGCTGCTACTGGCGTTGAAATCATTGTTGATGATACCCCGGAAGCGATTATCATTTCGGGTTTTGATCCTGTGAGACGTGAAGTTGCCAGACTGTCGCTGCACCGCCTCGTTCAGGATGGACGCATCCACCCTGCCCGCATAGAAGAAATTGTTGCCAAAACAATGAAGAACATCGAAGACGAGATTGTCGAGATCGGTGAACGTACCGTGATCGACCTCGGCATTCACGGTTTGCATCCCGAACTTGTGAAGATGGTGGGTCGCATGAGATTCCGTTCATCGTATGGTCAGAACCTATTGCAGCACTCACGCGAAGTGGCGAACCTCTGTGCGATCATGGCATCGGAACTGGGTCTGAACGTGAAGCAGGCAAAACGCGCTGGACTCCTCCACGACATTGGTAAAGTGTGGACAGAAGAACTCGAGAAGCCACACGCTATTGTGGGTATGGAACTCGCACAGAAGTACAAGGAACATCCCGTTATCTGCAACGCGATCGGTGCGCACCACGATGAGATTGAGATGACCAGCATTATTTCTCCGATCGTTCAGGCATGTGACGCCATCAGCGGTGCACGTCCTGGCGCAAGACGCGAAGTAATGGAGCAATACATCAAGCGCCTGAGAGAATTAGAGGATGTTGGGTTGAGCTTTGATGGTGTTGAGAAGTGTTATGCAATCCAGGCAGGTCGTGAATTGCGCGTGATCGTTGATGCTGAAAAAGCTTCGGATGAACGTGCAGGTCAACTCAGCTTCGACATCTCGCAAAAGATTGAGCGTGACATGCAATATCCTGGTCAGATCAAAGTAACGGTAATCCGAGAAATGAGAAGTGTTGCCTACGCCAAGTAAAAACACACACATCTTATATGAAGCCCTATGATTCACGTCATAGGGCTTTTTTATTCCCTAACATCCGCTAGGCAGGCCAGCGAAACAAAAATTTTTGTTTTGGGCGGTAAGCATCTTCCGCCAATTTAAGGTTACTTTTAGTAGATACTCCTTCACCAATGATGCGCACCTGGGCCACGATCCTCCTCTTTCTTTCCTGCGTTGTTGCATCTCTTGCGCAGGGTAGCAGTGATACGATTGCGTTATCAGATTCCAAAAAAGCAGTTGTCAGTCTGTATAAAAAGACTTTTGAACTGCAGAGCCCGCTGGTTTCCGGCCGTGCCTATGCAGAATACCAGTCGCAGGAAGATGAACATCCGTACCTGGGCAACGATGACTGGTTTAACGGCACGGTAAGCTACAATGGAACACACTACGAAAACGTGCCACTACAGTTTGACATTCAACGACAGAAGCTGTTGCTCGAGCATCCGGTGTCAGCAAGGAAAGTCGAACTTGTGGCAGAGAAGGTATCTCAATTTACGCTTGACCAGCGAATTTTTATTTCCGGCCGAGGGATTACCATCGGGGGTAGTGACCGCTTTGCTTTTTACGAAGTGCTTGCCAACGGTGGCGCTACACTGCTTTGCGGCAGATCAAAATCTTTACAGCAAAAGAATCGCGCTGGGCGAATCCATCGGGTATTTCAGGAAATCAATAAATATTATGTTGTCTCGGATCAGCAGGTGCAGCCGGTGAGCTCGCGCAGGAGCATGCTTGCAGTATTGTCAGCCATCAATCCCTCCAAAGCAGAAATTGTCAGGAAGAAGAAATTAAAATTCAATGGTAGCAAGGAACGAATGCTTATCGACACGATAAAAGCGTTCAACGAAACACTCTGACAAATGTTAAAAAACGCCCTTCTCACGGTAATCTTCGCTGCTACCTTCACGGTTTGTCTTTCACAAAGCAATAGTCGCATTACGCTCAACCTGCGGGAAAGTTCTTTTGAAACGCTCGCGCTGGAAATTGAGAAGCAATCACCTTTTCATTTTTTCTATAAAAAAGAATGGGTCGACTCGCTGAAATTTTCAGTGACGGCAAATAACGAAGAACTTGAGTCAGTTCTTACGAAAGCATTCAACGGCACAACGCTCAGATTTTCAATTTATAAAACCTCAGTTTTCGTCACAAGCGAACGCAGCGTTTTTGCCTCACTGCCTACAGACTATTTCGATACTCAAAAGCGCGCAACGCAACGGATCACATTCGATTATTCCGATTACGAGAAGCAGGAAAAGAAACAACGATCGATTGAAGAGAAAGTTTACACGATCGGAATCTCAGACGGAAATCCTAACGGAAATGCCACGATCTCCGGCTCGATCACTGATATGAATTCCGGAGAAGCAATTGTTGGTGCATCCATCGTTCTGGACGGAGGCTCAAATGGAACCGTCTCCGACATCAATGGATTTTACTCACTCGTTATTCCAAAGGGAAAACAGAGCATAACAGTGCGAAGTGTCGGCATGAAGACAACAAAAAGAAAAATGTCTGTATTGGGTAACGGAAAACTCAGCATCGAACTGGAAGAAGACGTTAAACCACTGAAGGAAGTCGTGATCGAATCCGACCGCGATGAAAAAGTAATGAGCCTGAAGGTCGGAAGTGAAAAGCTCGACATTAAAACAATGAAGCAAATGCCTTCCGTGCTTGGGGAGGTTGATGTTCTTAAGGTTGTGCTGACGTTGCCCGGTGTTCAATCGGTTGGGGAAGGCGCGTCAGGAATAAATGTGCGGGGCGGAGCTACGAATCAAAACTTAATACTCTTCAATGACGCAGTTGTTTACAACTCAACACACTTGTTCGGCTTTTTCTCAGCTTTCAATCCTGATATTCTCAAAACGGTAGAATTGTATAAAAGCGGTGTGAACGCGGAGTATGGCGGCAGGCTATCTGCAGTGCTCGATGTGGCCTCCCGTGAAGGAAACCTTAAAAAATTTACAGCATCGGGCGGTATCAGCCCTATCACGGGAAGGATCACTCTCGAAGGTCCGATCAAAAAAGATCAGACTTCAATTCTCGTCAGCGGAAGATCCACGTATTCGAGCTGGTTGTTGCGACAGATCGACAGCCGTGAATTCAACAAGAGCACAGCGTCTTTCTATGACGCAAACATCACGCTGAGTCATAAGATCAATGACAAGAGCTCAATTCAACTATCAGGCTACACGAGCCGCGACCAGTTTAAACTGAACAGCGACACACTTTACAGTTATGGTGAAACGAATGCTTCGCTGAAATTCAAGCGTGTGTTCTCCAACAAGCTCTATGGAATCTTTACAGGCACATACACAGACTATGGTTATGAAGTAGGGAACGAGGAAATTCCACAGCAAGCCAACAACGTTCGCTTCGGTATTCAACAGGTAAACGGAAAAGCTGACTTTAACTATTTCATGAATCAGCGCCAGACACTGACAGCAGGCTTGCAGGTGACACATTATCGGCTTGAGCCGGGGTCGAGAATTCCTACGCATCCCGAATCGATTGTAACAGAAAAAATTCTTGAACAGGAACAGGGACACGAAAGTGCAGTGTATGTCGGGGAAAATTACGAAATCACGCCAAAGCTTTCCGTGTATGGTGGTATCCGATATTCGTTTTTCCAATCGCTGGGTCCTAAAGATGTTTACCTCTACGACAGCGAAGTATCGAGGTCGCAACAAAGTATTTTTGATACGCTGAGGATCAGTCGTGGAAAACCTGTCGCGACCTATCATGGAGCAGAGCCAAGACTTTCCATGCGCTACATCATTGGAAAAAATGCTTCGTTCAAGCTGAGCTACAACCGGATGAGGCAATACATTCACATGCTCTCAAACACAACTGCAATTGCACCTACCGACATCTGGAAACTAAGCGACCGATACATCAAACCGCAGGTTGGCGATCAGATCGCAGGGGGATACTATCAAAGTCTGAAAGGAGGATCGTTGGACCTTTCTGTCGAAGTGTATTACAAATGGATGAAGAATTTCCTTGACTATAAAGACGGAGCAACGCTGATTCTGAACGAACACATCGAAACCGATGCGCTTAACGCGAAAGGTAAAGCTTACGGACTCGAACTGATGTTGAAGAAACCTGCGGGAAAACTCAATGGCTGGATCAGCTATGCCTATTCGCGCACTTTTTTAAGAACGGTAAGCCTCAACCCGGTGGAGACCGTTAATGATGGCAAGTATTATCCGAGCAATTACGACAAGCCACATGCTGCCAACTTTATCAGCAATTACAAGTTCAACAGACGGTTTAATTTCTCGTTGAATTTCACATACTCGACAGGCCGGCCGATAACCATCCCGTTGGCGAAGTACAGCATCAACGGCATCGAGCGCACCTACTACTCCGCAAGAAATGAATTCCGCATACCGGATTATTTCCGCACAGACTTATCCATAAATATCGAAGGCAACCACAAGATCAAAAAGCTTGCGCATAGTTCATGGACTCTTGCGGTGTATAACCTGACGGGTCGTGCCAACGTGTATTCGGTTTTCTTCATCAACGAAGGACAGGAAATCAAGGGATATAAACTTTCGGTTTTCGCTAAACCGATTCCGACAATCACATACAATTTCAGATTTTGAACCGTGAAGGCCTGCATCAATAAAATATCGTACATCGCAACGCTGCTCTTCCTGAGCGCGTGTATTGAACCGTTTGACCCTCCGGTACAGAATAAAGATGTTGGATTTCTCGTTGTTGATGGGTACGTCAATAGCAGTAATCACACTGCGACCGTGAGACTGACCCGGGCCATACCATTGTCATCAACTTCGGACTATCCGGTTGTGGCCACTGCCCACGTAAGCATTGAAAATGCTGAGGGCGTGAAAATACCGCTGATTCATAATGGCGATGGATTATACAGTTCAACGTCTCCGCTGTTTGTAACTGGTAAGGAGTACCGCTTGCTCATTCAGACAACCGATGGAAAACAATTTCAATCTGTGGTGATCACAACCAAACCGGGCGCCTCAATTGATTCGGTTACTACGGATGTGGAAGAAGAGGGTATTAACGTGCGGCTGTCAACCCACGACCCATCAGGAAGCATTACATATTATCGATGCGACCTTGTTGAGACGTGGGAATATCATTCCGCTTACAGCTCGAATTTCGAATTTATTAACGGCCGACTTGAACTTCGGAAATTTGATGAGCGAATCAATGTCTGTTATAAAACAGAAGCGTCATCCGCCATTGCCACCGCCAGCACACTTGACATAGAAGACAACAGGATTTCCGGGCATCCTGTTATTTTTCTTGAAAAGCTTTCAGCTAAACTTGAATATATCTACTCGGTTGAAGTGTCTCAATATAGTCTGGACAAGGCCGGCTATGACTATTGGGAACAGATGCGCGTCAGCAGTCAAACCCTCGGAGGATTGTTTGACCCTCAGCCTGCAAGAATAAAAGGGAATATTTCCGCAATCGGAAGTGACGAACCTGTGATCGGCTTTTTTGACGGAGGAGAAGTCTCTAGAAGAAGAATTTTCATTCGCAATCGGGAACTTCCCCCGGAATATCAGCGATATCGCCCTGATCCGAATTGTGAAGAACTTTTCGCAGATCCGGTAGAAGCCTTACGCTTAAACGGGCAACTCATCACCTCAGCAGTCTACGAGGGGATTGCATTGATTGGATATCAGTATACAACCATTGAATGTGCAGATTGCCGCACCAAAGGCGGTGTGCTTGCAAAACCGAGCTTTTGGCCTTAGCAATTATGAAAAACATCAGTGCGTACATAGTCGTGATCCTGGTCCTGTTCCTTCCCGGGAAGAGCAAGTCTCAATCGATCGTTGCAGACACGTTGAAGAAGCGTTTCGAAAAGTTTCAGCAAAGAAATCTTCAGGAAAAAATTTACGGTCACCTTGACCGCACGGCTTACGTGACGGGCGAGACAATGTGGTTTAAAATTTTCTGTACGGACGCCACGCATCATCGCCTGCTGGACCTGAGCAAGGTTGCCTACATTGAAATACTGCATCGCAGTGGAAAATCAGTTGTAAATGCAAAGGTAGAGTTAACTAAGGGTGAAGGGCATGGATCGGTCTTTATCCCAGCGACACTCGATTCCGACAGCTATATTTTCCGCGCTTATACGAACTGGATGAAAAACAGTTCGTCAGCTTTCTTTTTCGAACAACCTATTACAATTGTAAATCCTTTCCGAAAAAAGGAAAACACAGCGGGCGCGACTAAACCTGCTATTGATGCACAGTTCTTCGCAGAAGGCGGAAACCTTATCGAGGGCATCAATTCCAAAGTTGCATTCCGCATCGTCAACCCGGCCGGTCATGGCATGAATTGCACTGGCATGATCCTTAACAGTAAGAACGATACGATAGCACGTCTTGCAACACAGCGGTTTGGACTTGGCAATCTTTCATTCACACCTGGCAATGATTCCTATCGTGCGGTGCTGACGGATGAAAATGGAAACAAATTCACCGCCACGCTGCCTGCAGTAGCCAGATCAGGTTATAGTCTCCAACTGAAAGACGCTGGCGACAATATTCTGATCACCGTAAGAACTGTTGGGGTCCCTGAATCATCAACAGTGACACTACTCGCACATACACGAGGCCGCGTATTCGCAACACAGCAACTTCCACTCATCAATGGCGCGACTTCATTCAGAGTTACGCGCTCAGCAGCAGGTGATGGCATTTCGCATTTTACCATCTTTGACGATAAGATGTACCCAGTTAGTGAGCGATTGTTCTACAAGAAACCTCAAAGTCTGTTTACGCTTTTAGCATCAACTGACCAGCGTGAATATGGTCCAAGGCGTAAGGTAAAACTATCTATTAATACAATGCCCGGAAGCATTGCAAAAGGAGCAGCAATTTCAATATCCGTCCACAAACAAGATTCACTTACTACATTTAAACCTGTTGACATAACAACACACCTGCTGCTGACCTCTGACCTGGCTGGCGAAATCGAGTCACCTGAGTATTACCTTGACAAAGCAACGTCTGAAGATTTTGAAAACCTGATGCTGACACACGGCTGGAGCCGCTTTAGCTGGGAGCATGTTAATAACGGTCGGGCTGATCAGCTATTGCATCTCCCGGAAGTTGATGGTCCCATCCTTACAGGAACAGTTTACAATGAAAACGGAGAGCCTGCTCCAAATATTTCAACATTCCTCACGACACCGTCAAGTCTTGGTCACATCCGGAATTTCGTCAGTGACAAAAACGGACGCGTCCGATACGTGCTCAATAATATTGCCGATGAATCAAAGCTCTATATTCAGACTGACTTCACGCGCGACAGCACTTTCACGTTCAAAATGGATGATCCTTTCGTTGCAACGGGCAAGCCTGTGGGATTACCTGCACTAGTGCTTTCGCCAACGCAAACCGGTTCGATTGTATCACGCAGCGTGGCGATGCAGGTGCAGGACATCTATAAAGACAACGCAGACATTTCGATACAAGTACAGGACTCAGTGCCGTTCTATGGAAAGGGTGACGAAACATATTTCCTTGATGACTACACGAGATTTCCGGTAATGGAGGAAGTGATGCGCGAATTCGTGAAAGCAGTGTGGGTAAGAAAGCGGCAGGGCAAATTCTACTTTATCATGGTTGACAATGTCAACAAGTCTATTTTCAAGGAGAACCCGCTGATCCTGCTGGATGGCGTTCGTATATTCGATGTAAACCAAATCATGGCGCTCGATCCGAGGCTGGTGAAAAAGATTGACGTAGTGGCGAGTGAGTTTTATCTCGGAATGTCCACTTTCCCCGGAATCGTGAGCTACTACACTTACAAGGGCGACATGGGCGGACTGCAGCCGCACCGACAAACCTTGCTTCTCGACTACTTTGGACTGCAATCGAAAAAAGAATTTTTTACGCCCGTTTATCAGACCGAGCGTCAGCGCAGCAATAGACTGCCGGATCAGCGCTCAGTCCTTGCCTGGATACCAAACGCCACGCTTGCAGATGGCAAAGCTGAAATTGAATTCTTCACTTCCGATGTCGGTGGCACCTTCGATGTGTCGGTTCAGGCGCTGTCAGGTGATGGAATCCCGGGAAGTGCCAGCACATCGTTTAGGGTTTCCGACTTCAATAATTAGATTTGTACTTTAATTACTCGCGTGCTTCTCAATCGTATTGCTGTCAAGATTGCATTTTTTCTCAATGGATTCATTTATGCCAATTGGGGCTCGCGGTTGCCGCGCATACAGGAGCTTTACAATGCAAGCGATGGAACGATTGCGCTCGTCCTCTTTTGCATGTCTCTTGGGGCAGTTGCCGGAATGCCGTTCACAGGCTGGATCATCATCCGCAACGGAAGCCGGAGAATTACTTTATGGGCACTCATTCTCTACTGCGTTTTCGTTCCGCTAATTCCTTTCATGCCTAACCTGGCTGCGCTGATGGCGCTTTACCTTGTGATGGGCATTACAACGGGAATGCTGGACGTTGCGATGAATGCACAGGCGGTAATGATCGAGAATGCCTACCAGCGACCAATCATGACTTCGTTCCACGCCCTCTTTAGCATAGGCATGGCGTTAGGTGCGTGGTGTGGCGTTCTGTTCGCGAAACTGGAGTTCGATCTTTCTGCACACCTCTCAATTATTGTGATTGTTTCGCTGATAGCAGCATTCTGGGTTAGCAGAAATCTAGTTCACGACAAACCTGATCCTTCAATAAAGGAAGAAGGACCGTTGTTCAGAATTCCGAACAAGGCATTGCTTAGCGTAGGTATCATCGCCTTCTGCTGCATGATGGGTGAAGGCGCCATGTCAGAGTGGACGGTGAATTATATGGAGAACATCGCTTTTGCATCGGAAGCAACCGCTCCGATTGCGTTATCAGCTTTTGCCACTGCGATGACGCTGGGCAGAATTTTTGGCGATCGGATTCGGGCCTCATGGGGCGATACGAAACTGATCATGTTCGGTGGCGTGCTCGCAAGTCTAGGGCTTGCGCTGGCTGTCGGCCTGCCGCTTCCGTGGACTGTTATTCTCGGTGCATTTATGGTTGGGCTGGGATTATCAACGATTGTTCCGATCGCCTATTCAATTGCGGGAAATGAAAAAGGTCTGCCTTCCGGTGTCGGACTCGCCATGGTTACAACGGTGGGCTACTCGGGATTTCTCTTTGGTGCGCCTATCATCGGCTTCATCGCTGACGTCTCAAACCTGCGCATAGGATTGTCGATGGTCATCATACTCTTCGTCATCATGACATACCTGGGATTTGTAAGAATGCGAGCCCAAAAAGTTTAGAACATGGAAATCAAACACAACGAAACATCCAGCAAAGGAAGTTTCTACACCGGAGACAAGAAGGCACCGCTTGCCGAAATGACCTACAGCAAAGCTGGAGCAGATACAATCATCATTGATCATACTGAAGTGTCAGATGAGTTGCGGGGCACCGGTGCGGGCAAGCAACTTGTGTCTGCTGCAGTCGACTATGCCAGAGCAAACAACGTGAAAATCATCCCCCTGTGTCCGTTTGCAAAATCGGTTTTTGAAAAAGTGAAGGACTTCAGGGATGTATTGAAGTAATCAGTTTGATGATTGCTGGAGCTCACGTGCCTTCGCGCGAAAAAAATCTCCTTCTATTCCCGGATACAATTCTCCCAGCCTCACATACACATCCACCTTGGTGCTGTCATAGCTCAATGCTTCGCGATAGAGCTCAATGGCACGCGGAGTTTCATTGTTCCGGTCGTACAAATAGCCAAGGACGTGGCATATCCAGGCATTTCTCACCCCATTGTTATAGCCTTCATCATACCAGTATTTAGCTGAGTCGTATCGTTGCTGATCGTAGTAATTGTCACCAGCAAGTTGCATGGCATCATAGTAATCCGGTGAACGTTTGAGCAGGTTAAAACTTTCACCGAGTGACATTCTGTAATTTTTCTGGTAGTAGTAGGTCAGCGCTTTGTTGTAACGCGCGTATTCGTAGTCGGGATCGACCTTTAAAGCATCATCAAACTGACTTATCGCCATGTCGTAGCGCTGCTGATCCAGAGAAATAATTCCAAGCCCGTTCAGTGAATTGAGATCTTCCGGATTTTCCGCCAGTACCTTGCGATAATAAAATTCTGCCGAATCATAATTCCCGGAATATCGTGCCTCCTCTGCTTTATTAAAAAAGTTAGTTGCCTCATAGTCGGGGCCGTCCGAAAGAACTATTGAAAGAATGATGATCAGGAAAATCGAGCCAATGAACAGCATGACCAGCATTATAAACTTTCTACTGTTCTCCATCTGCTGCGACTGTACGCGCGGCCTTGGGGAATGTTGTTTCTGTTTGTTCTTTAGCGAATCGAATAGGCTCGAAAAGTCGCCCTGACCCTGAGCTTGCTGACGAGTACTTTGCCTGCGATGAGATGAGGACGCTGCTGTCCTTTGCCGCGAGTGGTACGCAAGAAAGAAGAAGAACACTGCCGCGCCCAGCGATGTGTAAACGAACGAGTCATCCAATGACCACGTGAGGCCCATTACCAAAAGCAGCGCGAAACCTACAATAAAGTAAGTGCGTGATTTTTGCGATGATCGGTGTGTGGGGTTTGAACCATCGTTCATACCCCTAAGATATTAAATTAAATGTCCATGTGCGCGATCACTTCGCGTTCATCGATCCGGATATCATCCTCACCTATTTCATCAAATGGATGCTCAAGGTGATCCTGAATGTTGTCCAGACTTACCAGGATGAAGCTGTACAATACTGGCATTACATATTCCAGGGAGGCAGAGAAATCGTTAAACGTGCTGGCGAAATACGGCCCATAGATGATCGGAAAAACATAAATAAACACCTTGCTATATGCGCGAAGTGTCACTGGTGTGCGGTAGTCGTGAATGATCTTCAGGTTGTCGAAGGCGATCACCATTTTACTCACGTACTGGCTTGTTCTTGAAATTTCCCCGCTTTGAACACCGTGATTTCTCATTTCCATCGTGAGGCGCGAGAGCTGGCTGAAGTATGAATAGATCTTTCTCTCATTTTCCTTCCACTCCGGCTCATGCTTCGAAGTAAACATTCCCTTCATCAGCACGATCATTTCGTTTACGAGAGCGCGCACTTTTTCGGGCAACTGCCTGTCCTGGGTTGTCGTCCAATCGCGTGTGGCATAGAAGATGGCGAGGGCATGACCTTTAAAATCTGAAAAACGCTGAAGCGCGGTTTCTCTTCTGTTGTAGGCAGACCCAATTGAAAAAACCACGGGAAAAACGATCGCGACACCGACAAGCATGTCCGGAAACTTGGCTGTAAATCCGTTTTTGTAGCAAACGTACGTACTGATGATGGAAAGGGCAGTAACGATGAGTGTCTTATAATTAATGATCAGGAAGAAACTCTTGAGAACTCTTTTCATGGGGAATGGTTTCGAAGGGCAAATTCTAAAAAAGTGGATAAAATGCAAAACGCGAAGCCGGATGAACTGCCAGCCACGTCATGTTTCTCGTAAGCGAAGCTTATTCGGAGAGAATCTCTACCTCCACCCGAACATTCTTTTTGGCGTTAACACTGTGCTTGTCGAAGATCGGACGTTTGCCACCCCACGCCTTCACTTCGATGCGGGATGGATTGATCCCGTTTGCTTCAAGATACTCCTTGATGACTTCTGCCCTGTTGTATGAAAGGTCCTTTGCTGAGCCTATAGAGTTTACAGAACCATCCATGGAGAAAAAATTCTTTTCTGGCCCCATCGCCAGGATCTTGCCGTGGTAATTACCGTTGGTGTGGCCGTGCAGCCTGATGCGATAATTGGGATTTTCATTCAGCATTTGAACAAGCTTCATCAACTCTGGTTTAGACTCAGGAAGCATGATAGCGGCATCGTTGTAAAAGTAAACATTATACAGCGTGGCAATGTCGCCCTTGTGATAGCGGATCAGGTCGAAATTAACCACGAATGTAGTCCCCATCAGGTCAACAAAAGCTTTCGATGTATCTGAAAGAGGCATAAGGTAGTTGAGTTCGTGTTCGATCTTGCGATAGCCGAATGCTTCACAAACAAGCTTCAGTTTTCCACTTTTTGTATTCGGATTCGGGAGTATCAGGTATTCGTTTCCCTTCACCTGGCGAAGTGACTTTTCTCGCTCTGCATCCATTACGGTAACCTGCCCGTCAACGATACGGTTATTGGCTGAATTGAAGAGACTTAAAAATACCTCAGTGTTACCCAGCGTAATTTTTGCATATTGTTTGATCGGAGGGTTATCGGTTACCATTATTCCATCTGTATCCGCGAGGGCAAGTGCGAGGGGTCTCTCAACGGGTGGCTCGTCCTTCGCATTTTGAAACGCAGGAGAAGGCTCAGCTTCGCGTTTTGTTTCAGCGGCACTCACAGCGCTAGCCTGCGACTTTGCTGTGCTAACAGGAGTAGGCTCAACTGCCGGATTGATGTCACCTGCCACAACCCTGACCCATGCCTGAGAAAACTCCCCGGCTTTTCGCGTCTTCAGCATTTCTGCAAGGGATGCTTTCAGATTATCATTGTAGTGTACGTACACGAACCAGAAATTCCTGGACGTATTGAAACCATACGAAGCATCAAGGCCCCGTCTCATTAGCACTTCTGTATAATTCTTTGCTACATTTTCACGGCTTGGTGCATAGGCTCCAACCACGACATAATAGCCCGGAACCAGTTCCTTTGGCCGTTGAGCAAATGCATGAAAAAGAGAAGAAACTACGATCAGGATCGCGAGGAAGGAGGTACGGGTTTTCATGTAAGGTTAGGGGATAACTCCAAACCAAATATTACGAAAAAAATGAGATTTTGCAATGAATATGACCTTATTGCGCGAAAAATGAGGTCATTTACCCGAGTAAGTTTTTAGCCTTTCTTGTAAGAAACCAAGGCCGTATCCAAAGAATTGCACAAGCACCGATGGAATTGAAAATAGCGCTACTGCGAGATTCTTGTCTGTCAGAAGTGCATGAAGAAAGATTGCGAACAGATAGATAATTAAACCAGAGATAGCGATCAGAAATAAGAATTGGGAGATCAGCGCAAGCGCGAAAACCAAAATTACACCCAGCACAAACATCGCAGGAAACCAGTGCGTCAGTTTCACCTCGCCAGGATATTTTTTTCCAATCAGCGCCCTTCCTCTTCCGAAGTTGAAAACCTGTTTGTAAAACTGCCCGAGCGATGTTCTTCGCTTGTGGTAAACAAATGCATCGGGAATAAGTCCAACGCGAAATCCCTTTTGCTTCATGCGAATGGAGAACTCAATATCCTCGGCATACCGGTCGAACTCGAAGCCACCGGTTTGCTCAAACACCCTGCGCGAAATCCCCATATTAAAACTACGGGGTTGAAACCAGCCAACATGTTTCTTTCCTCCGCGTATCCCGCCCGTTGTCAGTGGCGATGACATGGTATAACCCATTGCGCGCTGGAGAATCGTGAAATCCTGGTGTGCGCGATCAGGTCC
The DNA here is from genome assembly GCA_029309925.1 of Fulvivirgaceae bacterium JP3-4. GTDB lineage: Bacteria > Bacteroidota > Bacteroidia > Cytophagales > Cyclobacteriaceae > Chryseosolibacter. The sequence continues at coordinate 1,656,573 of JARKND010000005.1, read as the reverse complement.
GCCCCATGCATCAAGTGGTGTTTCAGACAGGAACGTGAGCACCGCATCGAAGTATGTCGGTGGAAGAATACAGTCTGAGTCAAACACTACAAAGTATTCGCCAGCTGCATGCTGAAATCCTACGTTCCTGCTTGGCCCTGGCCCGGAGTTTGGCTTGACAATGTAGCGCAGCTTCAAGACGGGTGAATAATCATCAACTACTTTCTTAGAAGTAAGCGTTGAACCATCCTCCACAACAATCACTTCAAAATCCTGAAACGTCTGGCGCGTGAGGCTTGCGAGCAATTCCGATAACTCCTCCGGCCTGTTGTAAACCGGCACCACTACTGAGAATTTAGGATTGCCCATATGCCAAATTAAGTACTATTAGAAGTTAATTGAAAGGAAGGCAGATATAAGATTTAAGATTTCAAATTTAAAATTTAAAACCGGCACCGTGTTCCTTTAGCATCATCGGACGTCCGTTCAAAGTAGAACCATTGTCGATTGAAATATCATTGTGGTAAATTCAGAAAAATAACTTCACATGAAAACATGCCTCCTACCCCTACTCCTTCTCAGCGCATCGCTTTCGTTCGGGCAAACAAAGGATTACTCGAATGATGTGAAATCAGTGGAGTCTCTCATTGCCGCACTGTACGAAGTGATTTCCGGTGAGAAAGGCGAGGCCCGCGATTGGGAGAGGTTCAAAAATCTCTTTACGGCTGACGCGAAACTGATTCCGACCTTTGTCAACAAAGAAGGACACGTGGCGTATCGCGCCATTACATCGACTGAGTATGAAGCCTCGTTTACAAAGAACATTCCGCAGCGCGGATTTTTCGAACGCGAAGTTTCAAACATCACGGAATCCTATGGAAACATAGTTCATGTTTTCAGCACCTATGAAACAACGGAAGAGAAAAACGGCAAAGTAATAATGCGTGGAATCAACAGCATTCAACTGCTTAAATCAAATGACCGCTACTACGTGATGAATATTTTCTGGAGCGCTGAAACACCACAAACGCCACTGCCTGAAAAGTATCTGAAGAAATAGTAAGAGATAAATCGGATGATAAGATTGAATTGCCACATTAGGCCGGATGTCGACACGACATTTCAATATACCTTGCAAGGCTAATTGAGAACGTTCACCTTCTTGGTCAGGTCGTCCTGCAATCCAACGGAGTCAATCACGAGATAGTCGCGCTTCGAGTGCGACTGCATGGCCAACATCTCGGCAAGGAACCCCGTGACGAACAACTGCACACCGATAACCACCGCCACTAGTGCAAGGTAGAACAACGGCTGCTCGGTGATATCCCGTTTCAGAAGTGTCTTCGAAATGTAGAGCGAGTCGATCTTGTTCCAGAAAAGCTTTAAGGTGAACAAAAAGCCCACAACGAAAGAGGCCAGCCCGAGGGTTCCGAAGAAGTGCATCGGCTTGCGGCTGAAGCGGCCCATAAACATGATTGAAAATACATCCAGCAGTCCGGTGATGCGTGTCCATCCGAACTTGGTTCTGCCGTATTTCCGTTCGTAGTGTGTTACAACCTTTTCAGTAATTTTGTTAAATCCCGCCCACTTGGCGATGAGGGGAATGTAGCGATGCATCTCGCCATACACGCTGATGTTTTTCACCACCTTCGAATTATAGGCTTTCAAACCACAATTGAAGTCGTGGAGATTGATCCCTGACATTTTCCGCGTGATGTAGTTAAAAAATTTAGAGGGAATCGTTTTTGAGATCGGGTCGTGACGTTTTTTCTTCCAGCCTGACACGAGGTGATATCCGTCACTCTTGATCATCTTGTACAACTCGGGAATCTCATCAGGACTGTCCTGAAGATCGGCATCCATGGTAATGACCACCTTTCCCTTCGAGGCGCGAAAGCCGGTTTGAAGAGCGGCTGATTTTCCGAAATTCCTATTGAAACGAATTCCCTTGATGTGTGGATCAGTAAGGTGTATCTGCTGGATCTTTTCCCAGGTATTGTCCGTACTTCCGTCATCAATAATCACAACTTCATAGGAAAAGCCGTGCGCTTGCATCACACGGCCTATCCATTGACAAAGTTCCGGAAGAGATTCTTCCTCGTCTTGTGCTGGTATTACAACTGAAATTTCAGGATTAAGCATTTAAAATGTCTGTTCAGGTGCTTTCTTCTGTGTAAAGATAGTCACAATGAGCCCAATAACTACGCCCCAGAAAAGGCCACCGATGAGATAAAATACCCAGAAGAGCTTCCTTGCCCAGCCAAGTCCCATCTCAATCTGTTCATCGCTCTGCCCCTGCGCTTCCATATCTGCTTCTGCTTTTTCCCAGATAGCATCAAAGGCCGTTGGATCTATCATATTCAGATATACATAGGAAAAAATCATCCCAATAACAATCGACACAAGCACGGTGATCATTGCAATGCCGAAACCCTGACCATAGGTCATATAGCCATCGCCATTCTCTTTGAAGTTTTTATGAGCAAAGACAACAACGCCAACTGTTAGCGCCAGGCTGATCAGGCTGTTCGCCCATCCGCCTGAAAACGGACTTGTGCCCGCAACAAACTGAATTAACATCGATGCAATTGAAACGATCGCCAGAATAAGGCCGAACTTAAGGCCGACTGACATGACTGACGGCCTGGTTTGCTGAATTTCATTAGTTTCCATAGTGTATAGGTTTAAGGTTTCCGGGTAAAGACGTTCCTGGTAAAGATACTGAGCAGTAAACCAATGACTACGGCACCGAGTACTGCTGAAAGAAAAACGATAAACGAAATAAGCTCCGCATTCATAAACAGTGAGGTGATACTGGCTGCATGCTTGATCTCTGCCTCTGACATTCCGCTTCGCTTCATCTCAGCGATCTGACTGTCATTGATCTTCTGCAGAAAACCAGGATCGATAAACTGCATATACACATATCGGAAACCACCATCGATCAGCCCAAACACAACCCCGGCCCAACTTGCCACGGCAACACCCTGACCATATTCCATCATGCCACCGTTTCTTAACTTAAAGTATCGATGGGCGAGATATATCAACCCGATGATAAACACATACTTCGACCAAAGCCAGAAGCCCTGTGTAGCGTCAATTCCGGCAAGGGTTAATATCAGGAAATGAGCGACAATAACTATTCCCAAGATCAATCCGCAGCGGAAGCCAACTGAGCGTGCTGTCACTGATTTTGAAGTAGCAGCATCTCGTTGTTCCATGGTTTACGCTTTGGGTTGACGTCTTAAAATTACTGATAAAAGAATCCCGACAAACGTGCCGATCACAAAAGATTGGATGTAATAATGAATGGCAAGATCCCACGCATTAGTCGCTGGAAGGGCCCGTAAATTACTTTCGTAAACATCTTTCCCCACACGATCTATCAGTTCTCCGCGCACACCCTGCAGCTTCTGCATTGACTGACTGATGAACTCACTGACAAACGATGGCTGGATCGACCCGAAGATCCCGATGAGGCCGGAGGCGACTACGGCAAAAACAATCGTAAAAAGAAAGGAAGCGATGATTCCCTGCCAGAAGTACAATATGCCGCCATACACATAGTCGCGCAACTCCTTGAGTGCAAAGAAAATAAAAACGCCAAAAATAAAAATGCGGAAGTCCAGGTAGATCTCAATGAGGAACGGATGCTTACCGGTATAAAAAAGACCAATCAGCAGAACAGCACCAAGCACACCCGCGATTGCTCCATACCGCAATGGCACTCTCAATATTGGTTTCATAATTTAATGATCGAACCAGTGACGTGAGTTGTTGAATACTGCAACAGCCTTTCCTTTCAGCTCTTTGCCAAACCAGGGTGAGTTTCTCGACTTGGAAAGATTGGTCCTCTCGTCCAGCACCCACGATTTATCCGGATCAAAAAGTGTGAGGTTTGCCTTCACACCTTCATCAATTTTTGGGATTTCCATTCCAAGTACTTGTCGTGGACCTGTTGTTACTTTTTCCAGAAGCGTTACCCAGTCGACCGATTTTGAAAGCACCGCAAGGTGGGCGCCAAACGTCTGAAGATTCAGGATGCCGAACTCCGCGAGATCAAATTCGAGGTTTTTGCTTTCATCATCGTGCGGCAGATGGCCCGAGCAGATCACATCGATCGTTCCATCTTTCAAACCGCGGATAAGTGCTTCGTTATCCGCTTTCTCGCGAAGCGGAGGACTCACCTTGTAGTTCGTATCAAAGTCCGCAAGATAACTATCGTCATAAAGCGGCTGATAGGCAGTGATGTCGCAACTGAGTTTCAGCTTTTTCTTCCCGGCTTTCACGAGTTCAACCGACTTCGCTGTAGAGATCTTTGACAGATGCAGCTTTCCACCTGCGTAGTTGAGCAGTTCAATATGTTTGTTGATAACTATTTCTTCAGCAATCCGTGGCATTCCTTTCAGGCCAAGCCGGGTGCTGTTCACACCTTCGTGCATCTGGCCAAACAGATTCAACCAGGTGTCTTCAGGATGGTCTATCAGTACACCATTGAATTTCTGCAGGTATTGCAGCGCTTTCAGCACAATGTCAGTGTGCCATATCGGTTTCAGGCCATCGGTGAAAGCTACTGCGCCCGCTTCATGCAGGTCGATCATTTCCGTCAGTTCCTCACCTTTGTTATTCTTTGTTACCGATGCCATCGCGTGAATCTGCAGCAGGCGGTTTTCGTTGAAACGCGTGATGTAGCTGATCTCATTCTTGGTTTGCACTGAAGGAACCGTATTGGGCAACATCGCCAGTTCCGTGAACCCGCCAGCCACGGCCACCTTCGCGGCACTCGCAAGGTCTTCGCGATGTTCAAGACCCGGATCGCCAATAAATGTTCCGAGGTCGAACCAGCCAGGAGAGAGCAACATCCCTTCGGCCTTGATCACCCTGTCGGCAGAAAAGTTTTTATCTCCGATCTGCTCGATCTTCCCGTTGTTAATGAGAACATTTTTTTCTTTTTGATGGAAGGGGGAATTGGAATCGAGGATCTGGGGTGATTGGATAAGAATTTTCATCTATCTAGAATTTGATCCGATTTTTGATCGTCAGGTATGGGCTGTTATGTGACAGGTTTTTCATGATGGTGGCGAAGAAAACCTATTTCAGAAAACGGATCAGAAGCACTTCTACCAACAGGAACAGAAGGGCGAGCATGATCGCATACTTCCATAAAGGTTTGCCCAAATATCTCGCTTTTATTTCGTTACTGAAAGCTTCAGACGACTCAGCCTCGAAAATACTTACGTTTTTTCCTCCGCCCATCAGCGCCTTCATCTCCTCTCCCTTATACTGATCGAGCAATGACTCGGCCTTGTCAAGATTGAAGGCCAGGAGGCTCACCGTATCACGGTTTGCCACGACACGATAAAATCCTTCATTCATTGAGAACTTCGGAATTTCAAGGAATGTAACATCTCCTACTCTTCGCTGCGAAGGCACCACTTCCTGCGACCCGATAAGGCGTAGGGTCTGGTCAGGGGCGATGCTGTCAATCCGCAGTGTAACGAAATCCTCAGCGAGGGTGTGGTAAAGTCGCGCATCGTTCTTTTTACTACCTCCTGCAATGCGATACATCACCGGCACAAACAAGGCATGATTGTGAAAATCCGAAAAGCCTGCCTTCAGCGGACTCGCGAGCAAATAAAGGGAACCGCGCTGGTCAAGCCGCGACAGGAACGGAGCATCATTTTTGAACCGAAGTATCGCTGATCCATCTGGGCCCCACTCCAATATCCGACTTGCCCGAGGCATTGCGATGGAAACACTTCGTTCTTCAAATACATTGGCAAAAAACGGATTGTTGAAATCAGGCTTGTCGAGTTCCTGTGCTTCCGGCTTCGATGCTGCAACACGTACCATTCCGTTTGCTGCCAGTTGCTGATAGCTTTGCGCGTCTGCGTTCGTCCCTGGAATAAGCAGAACGTTGCCGGATTCATTGATGTAGTTTCGCAGGCTCAGGCTCAGCGATTGATCGATACGGTCTATTCCGTTCACCACAACCAGATCAGCCTGGTTCAGCAGACTATAGTTGAAGTTGGTGACAGCAAAGCTCTGAAAATTAAAGACCTGTTTGTTGCCAAAGACTCGTTGTACTGGTGTAACATCCGAAGATGGCTTGATCTCAACAATGTTAATGCGTTCGGTAAAATTGAGTCCGAGGTAAAATGTGTTATCAAAACTGATCGGAAAGTCGTTGAATGAGATCACCGCCTTGTTCATACCTGAAGTACCACTGGCAAGTTCAAAACTTGTTTCAGCAACTCCTTTCTTCGGAATACTGACCGTTGCCGTTCCCGCCTGTACATTATTCAATGTCAGTTTCAGGTTGAGCTGATCGACATCAGACTCTCCATCGTTGCGGACTTTCACCGTCAGGATGTTCTTCTCGCCACCAGCCGCAAATGGATTATCCAGATAGGCGGTGTCGGTGAAGACGTTGGGCTGATCATTGAATAAGATGGGCACCAGATGCCATCGGGAAGTTGTATCCCACGAAGGTGGAATTGTTCCTGCTGTGGATTTTTGAAGATCTGAAATCCAGAAGAACTCGCGGGAGCGGTTGGTGGCATCCTGTTCGAGTCGTTGCCTGATCTCTTCAACGGAACGGCTAACAGGCGAAATCCGGATCTGTGCAAGAATGTCCAGCGCTTCCGTGCGTGTCTTGTAGGCATTCGAAAATGGCGCAAAATCGTTCGTCAGTATCTTATAGCGCGTATCCTGTGGGAACAATTCAACGATGCGTTGTGCAAAGTTCAATCCCGCATCCAGGCCGCGGGTGCGATCAGGCATTTGCGCTGACATGCTCTGCGAATTGTCGATATAAAGGCTGATGCTCCTTCCGTTGCCCATTTGTTCCTCCGCGGGAATGATGGGCTGGGCGAACGCAAGCACAAGAAAGGTCAGGAGGAGAAGACGCGATGCCAGGATCAGATAGTGTTTAAGCCTGCGCTTGGCTGTGGTCACTTCCTTTACCAGCTTTAAAAATCTGGTGTTGGAAAAATAGATCCGGCTTGTTTTCCGGAAATTGAAAAGGTGGATAATTACTGGTATGGCCAGCACCCCAAGCGCCCAAAGAAACGATGGATAGAGAAATGTCATTCCGCCCAAAGATAATCGGCTTCAGGTATTGTCAGTTACCGATTATTTAAAATGTTGGGATTTATCCCTTCAGAATAAGCATTTTTCAAGGCACTACCAGCTGCTACTACCTCATGATGGTGGATTTGTTAGTCCCTACCTTCGCAATTGCAGATTTTACCTGGCCAGCTTCTTTTTTAAGGCATCGATGCTATTCTTCATTATCATTTTCTCCCGTTCATCCTGCAACTTACCGACCTTGTCACCCATTTCCTTTATTTGAGCTCTATAGTGCTGCCTGACAACACTATCGCGGGTAACTGTTCCTGATAAAGCCTTATGGAAAATAAAGTCCTTATGTTTTGAAACAAATAGCGGATTAGTGTTAGCTTCATCCGTCCAGCCTGTTAAACTTTCTTCAAAACCTAAAACAACCTCATCACCATTTTTAACCAGCCGACCGCTGACCTTTTTTTCTTTCAAGCGCAAAATCTGATTGTCTATTGAGAAGTGTAAAGTGTCATTTATTATTCGAAAGTTGATGACATCAAAATCAACAGTTTCGGCAGTTGTAGAAATGCCGAACATACCACTCTCGGCCATTTCAGTCATTCGTAGTTCACCCTTTAGCTGCTTTGTACTTTCATCCACAAATAATGTCAGCTTGATGTCGCAAAGGTCGCTATAGACTTTCACCGAACTTTTGGTTTTGCGTGAATACATGGATGCAAATAGGTCAAGCTCGCTTGCATCTGTTACCTTTGCCGAATACAGGGTAGCATACTCACCAACAAAATCTTTTTCAGAGGGCGAGCATGAAATCACAAAAGCGAGAATACTTGAAAACGTAAATATTTTTTTCATAGTTCTTTCTTTCTAAGTAGAAGCCCAATCCTTTCGGACCGGGCCTTAAAACAACGGTGTCTTTTTCTATTTATCCTTCTTGCCTCCGAGCATCAGCAAGTCATTTACGTCAACTTCGGTTACAAACTTTTTATCACCATTACTTTCATACGACCGATGAACAAGCTTGCCTTCAACAGCAATCTCATCGCCTTTCTTCACATACTTTTCAACAATCCCAGCTAGCTTACCCCAGATTACAACGTTATGCCATTGCGTGTCTTCCACCTTTTCTCCTTTTTGATTTTTATAGGTGTCCGTAGTGGCAAGCGAAAAAGTGGCACGCTTGCGTTCATTGAATGTTTTGATCTCAGGATCTTTTCCAAGGCGTCCGATCAGGTGGACGCTGTTTCTCATACTTTTCATAATGATAAAATTTTACTCGTTTATGTTTTTGGTCTGTCACATCACTTCTGCGGTGATGCTGAGCAAATGTTGCAGGAGATTTTTTTTTGAGCTGTTCAATAAACATGTACTTTCGATTATATTCGTATGTATCCGTTTATAAACGGCTCGCTTCAATGGCATCTCCTGAAAACCAGACCTGCTACGAATGTGGCTCACGACTGAAAGGACGTGTCGATAAAAAATTCTGTTCTGACCAGTGTCGCGTCACCTTCAACAACAAGATCAAACGGGAAGAAAACCGCGTGATGAATCACATCAACAACATCCTTCGGAAAAACAGAAATATTCTTCTTAAGCTAAATCCACAGGGCAAGAGTCGCATAAGCCGCGAGCGGATGAATGAAGCCGGATTCAACTTCACCTATTTCACCAGCGTATACACAACGAAAGAAGGTGCAAAGTATTATTACTGCTATGATCAGGGCTACCTCCCCATTGAGAAAGATCAATGCCTTCTTGTCGTTAGAAAAAATTTCACCATATGATTCTGAACCTGATCTCCGGTCCGCGAAATATTTCAACGGCTATGATGTATTCATTCGCCCAACGCGCTGATACAACCGTTTTTGACGAGCCTTTTTACGCGGTATACCTGAGCAAGAGTGGGGCGCAGCACCCGGGTCGCGAGGAAGTGTTGCAGGCGCAATCGAACCATGAAGAAGTTGTGCGTACCATGATTCTCAATCACAAATCCAGTCCCATATTGTTCATCAAGAATATGGCGCATCACATGGAGGTCATGAAAAATCCTTTCATTGACAACGGAGTGAATATATTTCTGATCCGAAATCCAAAACAAATCATTGCAAGCTATGCCCAGGTAATCGAAGCACCGGTAATGCGGGACATTGGCATTCAATACCAATACAAATTGTTTGAACAGCTGTCGCGCCAGAAAAATGAGATTGTTGTTCTGGATACAGGACTTGTGTTGGAGGATCCCGAGAAGGTGTTAAAGAAGTTATGCCATAAGTGCGGCATCCCTTTCGACCCTGCCATGCTGCGATGGAGCAAAGGGCCTAAACCATATGATGGTGTATGGGCGAAGCACTGGTATGCGAATGTTCACGATTCCACGGGCTTTGCAAAACAAAATACAAGTGAGCGAGAGTTGCCGCAGAAGCTCCAGGCACTCTACGAAGAGGCCAGACATTATTACGAAAAACTGTTACCATTTTCGTTAAAAGCTTGATTCATAACAGAAATTACTCTTACTTTTACTACACCCCGCTTTTGCCCGCCTGAAAAGCAGAGTATAAACCCACTAGATTGGCTCTGGAGTTGAGCTTTAGTGTATGTTACAGAAATTCAATCCGAAGAATAGTTCTATCTATATCCATGTTGGTGGCAAGCTTTTGCCACGCGAGGAAGCTAAAATATCAGTTTTTGACAGCGCTGTTCAAGGAGGAGACGCAGTATGGGAAGGGTTGCGGGTTTATCAGCAAGGCATTTTCTGCCTCTCAAAACACCTTGATCGTCTTCACGCTTCAGCCCATGCGTTAGCGTTCACACATGTTCCTACGCACCAGGAAATTAAAAAAGCCATAGCCGAAACGTTGAAGGCTAACGGAATGACCCATGATACGCACATACGGCTCACGCTGACGCGGGGGGAAAAGGTCACTTCCGGTATGGATCCTCGTTTAAACACAAAAGGATCATGCCTGATTGTACTTGCGGAATGGAAACCGCTTGTGTATGACAACGACACCGGTATACGCGTTATAACATCTTCGCAACGCAGGAATTCGCCACAATTCCTCGACTCGAAGATCCACCACAATAACCTGTTGAATAATATCCTTGCGAAGATTCAGGCCAATATCGCAGGCGTTGACGCAGCAGTAATGCTCGATGACCAGGGCTTTGTGTCCGAACTCAATGACGTCAACATATTCATGATCAAAAATGGCATTGTGTACACACCGCATGCTGACAGCTGCCTTCACGGAATCACACGGGGCCTTACTATTGAATTATGTCACGAACTGAAAATACCAATTGTAGAAAAAAATCTTTCGCTCACGGAATTTTATAATGCCGATGAAGTATTCGGGAGCGGAACGATGGGAGAGCTGACACCGGTTGTTGAAATGGACGGAAGAAAAATAGTCAACCGGTCGGGAGAGAAAGTTTTGAAACGAATCCAGGAAAAATTACACTCGATAATCCCTCGCTACGCTGAAACCCTTACCCACTAATTCATATGGCAACTAAAAACAACTCCGTCAAGTCTCTTTCCGGTGAGCGCTGGAAAGAACTTCCGTTGAAGAAAGGCGTCACCACAAAACGGTATGCCATTTCCAACTATGGAAGGATCGTCAGCTTCAAAACCAAAATTGAAGAGGGCTACGTTCTTCGTCCACGCCTCACACAAGGCTATCCTTCGGTGACCATCGGCAGAGAATCAAACCGTCAGAACTATTACCTGCACCGGCTCGTGGCTGAACACTTCAACAGCAAGCCCAGCAACAAACATGAATTTGTGATTCACCTCGATCACGTAAAAGAAAACAACAAGGCAGGCAACCTGAAATGGGTCAGACATGACGATCAGATCAAGCACGCGCTGAAAGATCCAAATGTAAAGCTCCGCCAGAATCCGTCAGAAGGACCTAAACTCACTGCGGGAAAAGTAAAGATGATCAAGAAAGCCCTGAAAGCGAAAACTCAGCCGACCCTGAAAGCGCTCGCCAAGCAATTCAAGGTTTCCGATATGCAGATTCACCGGATTAAGACGGGCGAGAACTGGTCTCATGTCCAGGTATAATTTGAAATGTGATATTTTAGAATTTAATACAACCCAAAACACTTTAGAACCCTGGCGAGAGCCGGGGTTTTGTTTTCATAGCCACGAAGTCACTAAGAACACAAAGGAACACGAAGAAAATTCAATTAACACTGTTAGTGCACCTTGGTGTCCTTGGTGCCTTTGTGGCTACGAATTAATTTCGATTGCTGAACAAGTATTATATTTAACGCCAATCTATCCGATTATGAAAAACCTACTTTTATTCGCGGTGCTGCTGCCAGTGGTATCCACCTCTTTCAGCCAATCCGCACAGCGCAGTCAATATCCAAAAAACATTACCCCAGCTGCGAAGCCTGAAGACGTTGCGTTTTCAGCTGAACGTCTCGGCAGGATTGACGCCATGCTTGACGAATACATAAAGAACCAGCAAATTCCTGGCGCAGTTATCTATCTCGTTCGCGATGGAAAAGTCGCGTATCACAAAGCCTTTGGTTACAGCGATGTTGATAAGAAAACCGCACTGAAAAAGGACGACATTTTCAGAATCGCCTCGCAAAGCAAAGCCATCACCAGCCTCGCAGTGATGATGCTGTGGGAAGAAGGAAGATTTTTACTGGATGAACCGGTTTCGAAATACATTCCTGAATTCAAATCTCCGAAAGTGCTGAAAACCTTTAACGCAGCCGACTCGTCCTTTACCGCAGAGCCAGCGAAGAGTGAAATTACGATCCGGCAGTTGCTCACGCATTCCTCAGGTATCGACTATGCAGCCATCGGCAGCACAGAATTCAAAAGCATTTATGCGAAAGCAAAAATTCCGAGTGGCATTGGCAACGATAAAGATGTGCTGGCTGACAAGATGAAAGCACTCGGTCAGTTGCCGCTCAAGCACAACCCTGGTGAGCGCTGGACATATGGTCTCAACCACGATGTACTTGGGTACCTCGTGGAAGTGTGGTCAAAGATGACTTTCGATAAATTTCTGAAAACAAGAATTTTTGATCCGCTGGGAATGAAAGACACGTATTTTTATTTGCCGGCAGACCGCCATGCACGACTGGTGACCCTACACCAGGACAAAGAAGGTAAGGTAGTTACCATGAAAGCCAATGCCTACGATGGCGCCAACCCTGAATATCCAAAACTGAGCGGAACTTATTTTTCCGGTGGAGCAGGCCTTTCATCTACTGTTGAAGACTATGCAAAATTTCTGCAGATGTTTCTTAATAAAGGTGAATACAACGGTGTGAGATTGCTGAGCAGAAAAACTGTGGAGCTGATCATGACGGATCAATTACCCGTCCTTGACAATGAATACGGATTAGCATTTGGGCTGGAGACGCAGAAGAACGATGAACGATCGATTTTTTCTACCGGAACGTTTTCATGGGGTGGTGCTTTCAATACACATTATTGGGCAGATCCCAAAGAACGGCTGATCGGATTGGTCTATACGAATATTTACGCCACCCAACACTGGCAAATAGGCGAGCGTTTCAGAACACTCACCTATTCGGCCATTGCAGATTAGCTTTCGCTAACTTTGATTTCTTTGTGGTAACCATTCGCAAGCCTGTTGAATGGCAGGTTTACAACGATCTCATCATTTTCAAGGCGCGCCTTGATCTTGCTGATGTCGATGTAGTACGGAACGTTTCGGTTGTACACGAATCTCGGTAACTGAACAAGCTTATCGTTGCAAACGATGTTGATGAAATAAAATATCGATAGGTTATTATTATGAACTTCGACATGAATATCATCAAGCTTGATTCCAGGAACCTTCAGACGAATCTCCCGGAAATCTTCATAATGCGCTAAATTCAGCTGCGGTTCACTCGTGCCTCCGTTCACTGTATTCAGAACATCGATTGACGTTATCAGATCTAAATAATTTGTTCTTTTCATTTTCAATTTTCTCCTTCTCATACCAACTTCACAAGAGTGATACCATTTGTTACAATCGCGACAAAACGGCAACTAAAACGCCATAATGACTAACCCTTGATCAGTTTTGCTGCCAGATTTTGAAAATATCGCCTACCTAAAAAGCGGATCTTCTATCCAGCTTCAAGCGTTTAACATACTCACTCATTCAAAAATCTTATACCATCTTCAACCGTTCAGGCCGGTCGTCACGGGAACGTTGCCACTCGATCTCTTTATTCCCGGTAAGAGTGACATCGACATTATTATAGAGTCTGATCGCCTCCAGGCGATGGAAAGACGGCTGCTTGAGGAGTTTGCCGGCAGAAAAAAAATCACCACCAAACTCATGATGATTGGCAAGCGTCCCACGCTGGTGTGTAGATTTATTCAACAGGATTTTCCCATCGAGATATTTTGCCAGCCGGTTCCGGTGAAGCAGCAGCTGGCGCATAGGCACATGGTAGTGGAATACTGGCTGCTCGCAAAACATGGCCCGCAGTTTCGACAGCAAATCATCGACTTGAAAAAAAATGGAATGAAGACGGAGGCTGCCTTCGCCACCGCGTTAAAACTTCCGGGCGACCCCTACGACTCGCTGCTCGACTTCGAGAAGGATGAAGGCTTCAGGAAATTTATTCTTTAAAGCGCAGCTTGAAGAACAGCAGTGTGGAAGCGAGCAACAACGTAAGCAGGTTGGCAGCGATCACCGGAATGTCTTTGACTATAATACCATAGACGAGCCAAAGAAATACTCCAAGACAGAATAACGAGAACATTCCGAGAGAAAGGTCCTTGGCAGAACGCGACTTCCAGGTCTTGATAACCTGCGGAAGAAACGCAGCGGTTGTCAATCCGCCAGCCGCCAAACCCAATAACTGAATGCTATTCATATTTTCGAAATCATTTTACACCCAAAGATAACGCGCAGCTGCGTTCAAGGTTGCCAAATGTAATTTTGATTGCTTTTTTGTTGATGCTATCGATTGCAGAAAAAAGTATTTGGCTTGCTGGCGGTTAGCCATTGGCTCATTGGTGCGAATTCCACGTTCATCGCTCTTCCACCGAGATTTTGACAACTCCAGCCAAAAGCAAAAGGCCAATAGCCAACAGCTTTCCCGTTGGCACACCTTTTACACACTCGATTCCAATGGCCCGGAATCGTCCACCGTTGCGACACCGCGATTATTTGAAGATTGCGAAGGACTACGAAGCAGCAGCTTCCGTGGCAAATCTCGTTTATGTCAATGACAAAGATCCTGGCATAAGCCGCATTAAAAAAGGAAAAGGCTTTAGCTACGCTATCGATGGAAAAGCGGTCGATGACGGGGCGACACTTGAACGCATAAAAAAATTAGTCATCCCTCCCGCGTGGACCCGCGTATGGATCTGCAAATCACCAAACGGTCATATTCAGGCTACAGGCTTCGATGTGCGCGGAAGAAAACAATATAAATATCATCCCAGATGGACTTCCATTCAACAAGAAACAAAATTTCACCGGATGTACCTTTTCGGAAAGGTACTTCCGCAGATCAGAAAGAAAATTCAGAAAGACATGGCGCAGGACGGATTCCCGGAATCGAAAGTTCTCGCCAGCGTGGTGGGCGTGATGGAGAGAACGTACATCCGGGTCGGCAGCAATGGCTATGAAAAACTGTATGGCTCGTATGGACTGACCACGCTGAAGAACAAGCATGTGGAAGTCCGTGGAGATACCATCACTTTTTCGTTCAAGGGAAAAAAAGGCGTGTATCACAAGATCTCCATGAAGAGCAAAAAATTTTCACGCATCATCAAACAATGTAAGGCAATTCCAGGCAGCGAACTTTTCCAGTACTACGATGCCAATGGCGAACTAAAAAAAATTGATTCAGGACAGGTAAACCAATATCTGAAAGAGTGCGCGGCCGAAGAAGTGACGACAAAAGATTTCAGAACCTGGGCAGGCACACTGATGATGATGCGAATACTCAAACTGGCTCCGCCTTGCGAAAAGCAAACGGAGATTCAGAAAATAATCGTTGACGGTTTCCGACAGGTAAGTCAGAAGTTGGGCAATACTGTCGCTGTGTGTAAGAAGTACTATGTTCATCCCGAGTTGGTCAACCTGTATCAGCACAGTCAGCTTGAAAAAGTTTTTACAAAAGCCCCGACACCATCTGACTCGGAATCAGGACTGACCGCAGAAGAAAGTCTCCTGATGAAAATCCTCAAGATGATCCAGAAGGAACAAACGAATCCGAAGATGACTGAAAAGCTTCTCAAGGAATCGATCCGAAGAACAACGCCCAAGATTTCAAAGCGTGCCCTTGCAGCGTAGCCACTCCATATTTATATAGAAGAAATTCAGGTGTACCATCATCCGTCCGGCAATTACCCCGGGCGGGTAGGGCGGGAAAGTTTTTTTAAAGCATTTGAAAAACCAATGCCCGAAATCGTTTGTAATTTCAAAACAAATGGTTTACCTTCATTCACCCGCCTAAAAAACAACTTGCTATGGGAAAAGTCAGAAATATTATTCAGACCAAGGGTAATGCAGTTTTTTCCATCCCATCAAACACCACCGTATACAACGCGCTGGAGACCATGCTTGAAAAAAGTATCGGAGCCCTTCTTATAGTCGACAATGGGAAATTTGTTGGGATCTTTACGGAGCGCGACTATGCACGCAAGCTTATTCTCAAGGGAAAAGCGTCAAAAGAAACACTCATTCGCGAAGTCATGACAGAGCATCCAGTGACTGTCACTCCGGACTCAAGCATTGAAGACTGCATGAAGCTCATGACCGACAAAAAAATTCGCCACCTGCCAGTGATGGAGAATGACAAGCTGATCGGATTGATCTCTGTCGGTGACGTTGTGAAATTTATTATCGAAGAACAAAAGTTCATTATAGAGAACCTCGAACAATACATCACGCACTAACCTCGTGTATTGTACACCAACTGTCTTTGAGTAGACAGGCAAATCGTGCTCGGATATCGTTGTGATTATTTTAAGGATTTGATCTAAATCGGGTTTGCTGGAGGCAAACATGTTTTGGATAGCTTAAAGGAAAACACGGAAATGATATGGCCTATACTGGTGTATGGCGCCATAGTCCTGAGCCTGGTATTAGCAATGCTGGGCCTTTCTTTTATATTGGGGCAGCGTCACAAAGAACACGCCACCGATCAGCCGTATGAAGGCGGCATTCTCTCCACCGGTTCCGCGCGACTTCGCTTCTCTTCCCAATTCTATCTTATTGCTATGCTCTTCGTCATTTTTGACGTAGAGACAATCTTCATTGTCTGCTGGGCTATTGCCTTCAAACAACTGGGCTGGTATGGGTATATCGGTGTGATGGTATTCGTAATCCTTCTCTTTGTAGTACTTATTTACGAATGGAGAAATGGCGCACTCGACTTCGGACCCGATGGTGGAAAAATTCTGACGGCCTACAAAAAAGTTGTCAGCAAAAGCAAGACAAAAGAGAACATCGACCGAAGCGTGCTGGGTGCAGTGAAGACGGTAAAGCCAAAAGAAGAAAAAGAAACGTTGATATCATAAAACTCCCAGTAGCCTGGGCGTTAACCAATAAACCAATAGATATGAAATGGTGGCTGAGTAAACCGGACGAACAATCCATCAAGGGCACGAGCTCAATGGAAGAAACCATTAAGCAGAGCATCATGCTTACCACCGTTCAGGATCTGCTTGCATGGGGACGAAAAAACTCGATGTGGCCATTCCATTTCGGATTATCATGCTGCTTTGTGGAAATGGCAACAAGCATGACACCCAAGTATGACGTGGCGAGATTTGGCGCTGAAGTAATTCGCGGCACACCAAGAGAAGCAGACGTCATGATCATTGCAGGAACTGTTTTTATAAAAATGGCCCCGATCATCAAACGCCTCCACGAACAAATGATGGAGCCACGTTGGGTGATCTCGATGGGCTCATGCGCCAATTCGGGCGGCATGTATGACATCTACAGCGTGGTACAGGGTGTCGACAAATTTTTGCCAGTCGATGTTTACGTTCCGGGATGCCCGCCAAGACCCGATGCATTCATGGAAGGACTCACCCTGCTTGCTGCATCCGTTGGAAAAGAAAGACGACCACTTACGTGGACGATCGGAGACCAGGGAGTGATCAAACCTGACAAGATAGATGTAAAAGTAAACCGTGTTGAAAAGCGAAGAGCAATGACAACGTTCAGATCTCCGGATGAGATCTGATTGCAGATGATGAAATGAGTGTTAACCGATAAAAGGTGAGGAATGAAGTATTGAAGTAGTCGTTTTGAAAATATAACCTCCGGGTACCAGTTGTACCTGGATTATGTATGGAAAATAAAAACAATCTAACGGACCAGTTGCGTTTAACGTTTGGCGATGTATTCACCGAGCAGCAAACGAAAGATGAGATTCTCACCTTATGGTTACCGTTGGATCGTTTGAGAGAGGTGCTGGCATACCTCAAGCACGATCTTCCCCACCCCTACCCCCTTCTCTACGACCTTACAGCGATTGACGAACGAACACGAAACCGCGCCAGCAACGGCTATCCGGTTTCAACATTCACAATCGTTTACCATTTATTTTCTTTTGAACGAAACAATTTCATCCGCCTCAAGTGCGGCCTGAAAGAAGAATACCCCACAGTACCCAGCATCACAACGCTCTGGCTGAATGCCAGCTGGTATGAAAAAGAAGTTTATGACATGTTCGGCATTCGCTTCGATGGACACAAAAACCTGAGACGACTTCTGATGCCACTTTCGTGGGAAGGGCATCCGCTTCGGAAAGAACATCCCGCGCGCGCAACAGAGATGGGGCCGTTCAGGTTGTTCGATGAAAAAGTCGATCACGAACAGGCGTCTCTTCAATTCAAGCCCGAAGACTGGGGACTCGAGCGCCAGAGTGAAGACTCCGATTTCATGTTCCTTAACATTGGTCCGCAGCATCCGGGAACACATGGTGTGCTTCGCCTCATCCTGCAGCTCGATGGCGAAGATATTGTCGATATCGTTCCAGACATTGGCTTCCACCATCGCGGTGCCGAAAAAATGGCGGAACGTCAGTCATGGCACACTTACATCCCGTATACCGATCGAATCGATTACCTCGGTGGCGTGAACAACAACCTGGCATACCTGCTGGCAGTAGAAAAGCTTGCGGGAATTACGGTGCCTGCGAGAGCGCAGATGATTCGTGTGATGATGTGTGAGTTCTTCCGCATTGCCAGCCACCTGGTGTGGTATGGCACATTCTCGCAGGATGTGGGTCAGTTGTCTCCGGTGTTTTACATGTTCACTGATCGCGAGAAAATCTTCAATGTAGTAGAGGCGGTCTGTGGTGGTCGAATGCATCCAAACTGGTTTCGCATTGGTGGCGTTGCACAAGACCTTCCAAAAGGATGGGAAACACTCGTACAACAATTCCTCGAGTACTTCCCGAAAAAACTTCGAGAATACGATAAACTCGTAATGGCCAACAGTCTTTTCAAGGTCAGAACCAAAGGCATTGGCATCTTCACGCTTGATGAAGCCATCGAATGGGGAGCAACTGGGGCCAACCTCCGCGCCTGCGGACTTGAATGGGACTTCAGAAAAAAGCAACCTTACTCCGGCTACGATCAATTTTCATTTGAAGTTCCTACGGCAGTGAATGGAGATTGCTATGATCGCGCATTAGTGCGCGTTGAAGAAATGCGACAAAGTCTGCGGATCATCGAGCAGTGTCTGAAAAATATGCCCGAAGGCGCATACAAAGCTGAGCATCCGCTCACCACGCCTCCGGTGAAAAAGCATACGATGAAAGATATTGAAACACTCATCACGCACTTCCTTGGCGTAAGCTGGGGTCCTGTTATCCCGTCAGGAGAAGCGATGAGCTGTATCGAAGCAACAAAAGGTGCGAACAGTTTTTATGCGATCAGCGATGGCAACACATCACCGTATCGCATGCGCGTGCGGACACCATCGTTCGCGCACATGCAGATGGTCCCCTACATCAGCCGAGGCTACACCGTTGCCGACTTGCTGAGTATACTCGGGGCCATGGACTATGTGCTGGCGGACATCGACAGGTGAGTATTGAGTCATTGGTCACTAGGCATTGGGAGGAAAAAGGGAATAGGAAATGGGTAATGGGTGATGGGTGATCGAGAATTAAATAAGGAGTCAAGAAAAACGAAAATAAGAATGACGCATATCAAGTCAGAAACATGACCACACGAACACCCGAACACATGCGCACAAAACATTAACACATTAACACATTAACACCCAAACACATCAACACAGACATGCTTTCCGCCATCGAACAACAACAAATAGACGAAGCCATCAAAATAATGCCGGTTAAAAAAGCTGCGTGCATCGAAGCGTTGAAAGTTGTTCAGGCGCATCGCAGGTGGATTTCAGACGAAAGTCTCAAGGATGTGGCTGCCTATATGGAGATGACAACGGAAGAGCTCGACTCAGTCGCCACATTTTACAACATGCTTTTCAGAAGACCTGTGGGACGTCACGTCATCCTCGTGTGCGACAGTATCAGTTGCTGGGTGATGGGGTATGAAAGCCTGCGCGATAGCATCATGCAGAAGTTATCAATCCGTTATGGTCAAACCACCGAAGACGACCGCTTCACACTGCTGCCGAATTGTTGTCTCGGATGCTGCGATCGTGCACCTGCGTTGATGATCGACAATGATCTGTACACCGATGTAAAAATAGATCAACTGGATTCAATACTGAAAAAATACGAATAGTATGGAGCGTCCTCTCACCCAACACCTACGCGCTGATAAACGACCTCTTTCATTAAAAGAGTATGAGAAAGTTGGTGGTTATGAAGCGCTGCGCAAAATCCTAAAGGGCATGACTCCGAAAGCGGTGCAGGAGGTCGTTAAGGATTCACACCTTCGCGGACGAGGCGGAGCCGGCTTCGCCACGGGACTTAAATGGAGTTTTGTGCCGATGGATGGTCAAAAGCCCAAGTACCTCATCGCCAATGCTGATGAGATGGAGCCGGGCACATTCAAAGACAGAATCCTTCTTGAGGAAACTCCGCATCAGCTGATCGAGGGAATGATCGTGTCAGCGTATGCTATACAAGCTGATCAGTCTTTCGTGTTTCTGCGTTGGGCATACAAAGTTGCTGCGCGCGAAATTGAAAAGGCAATTCATGAAGCGTACGAGGCAGGCTACCTTGGAAAGAATATTTTAGGGTCAGGCTACGACCTTGACATGCACCTCCACACTGGTGTCGGGCGATACATGTGTGGCGAAGAAACTGCGCTCCTGAATTCACTCGAAGGCAAGCGTGCCACACCAAGAGCAAAACCACCATTTCCACAGATCAGCGGTTTGTTTGGCAAGCCCACAATTGTGAACAATGTTGAGACGCTTTGCAACATACCACACATTATTAATAAGGGTCCAGACTGGTTCAAAGCGCTGAGCAGGACCGGAGACTCCGGTACGAAGATCTATGGCGTGAGTGGTAAAGTAAAAAAACCAGGCGCATGGGAATTGCCAATGGGTGTGACGATGCGTGAACTCATCGAAGAATATGCTGGCGGCATGCAGGATGGATTGAAGTTTCGTGGTGCATTGCCTGGTGGCGCCTCCACCGATTTCCTCGTTGAGGAGCACCTTGATGTAAAGCTTGACTATGCAAATGTCGCTGCCGCGGGAAGTCGACTGGGAACAGGTACACTCATCATTCTTGATGACAAGACTTGTCCGGTCGGGTTTGTGCAGAACCTCGAACATTTCTTCGCACAGGAATCATGCGGATTTTGTACGCCTTGCAGAGAAGGACTCCCATGGGTTGCAAAAATTCTCTTGTCGCTGGAGAAGGGAGAAGGAACAGAAGAAGACCTCGGTCTGCTTGACTTCCACACAAAGTATCTCGGACCCGGAAATACGTTCTGCGCGCTCGCGCCAGGCGCTATGGAACCACTGCAGAGCGCGTTGAAATATTTCCGAAAGGATTTTGAAGAGCACGTTCACGAGCAATGCTGTCCGTGGAAGGAGAATGAAGCACGGATGCGCGATCCGAGATTTATCAAGGAAGCGTTGCAGGCCGTGGGAAATAGATGAGACTGAGACGTGGAATCTTAGGCTACAAGCTGCAAGCTACAAGCTTCAAGTCCTTGGGAAGTGCTCAAGGGCCTGCAGCCTGGATTTACATCGAACGTGATAGCGTTCAGCTACAAACCTCAGGCCTTTGAGAAGCACTCACGGGCTTGCAGCTTGAAGCTTGTAGCTTGAAGCCAACGAAGTTGACACTCAACACCAACAACGAATAGCAAAAAGAAATTTAGCACCATGGCTACACTCTACATCGACAACAAGCCATACGAAGTGAAAGCCGGAAAAAATCTGCTGGAGACCTGTCTTGGTCTCGGGCTTGACCTTCCATACTTCTGCTGGCATCCTTCACTTGGTTCTGTTGGCGCCTGTCGCCAGTGTGCCATCAAAGTTTTTAAAGACGAGACAGACACACGCGGCAGGATCGTGATGGCGTGTATGGAACCTGTTGCCGACAAGCAGCGGATTTCAATTGCTCATCCTGATGCCGTTGAATTTCGCGCCAATGTTATTGAATCGTTGATGACAAACCACCCGCACGACTGTGCTGTGTGCGATGAGGGTGGATCGTGTCACCTGCAGGACATGACGGTAATGAGCGGACACAACTATCGCAGATTCCGCTACAACAAACGCACCTTTCAGAATCAGGACCTCGGACCATTCATCAACCATGAAATGAATCGCTGCATCACCTGCTACCGGTGTGTGCGTTTCTATCGCGACTATGCCGGTGGACGGGACCTCAACGCATTTGCATCCAGAAGCAACGTCTACTTCGGCCGCGAAGAGGATGGCCCGCTTGAAAGCGAATTCAGTGGAAACCTCGCGGAAATCTGTCCGACAGGAGTGTTCACGGACAAGACTCTCAAAGAACATTATACGCGCAAGTGGGATCTGACGATGGCGCCCTCCGTGTGCCAGCACTGCAGCCTGGGATGTAATACCATTGCAGGCGAACGGTATGGTGAATTGCGGATGATTGCAAACCGTTACAACGGAGAGGTTAATGGCTATTTCCTCTGCGACCGCGGACGATTCGGATATGAATTTACCAACTCCGACCTGCGCATCCGGCAGCCATTCATTTCGAAATTTCCGGTAACCAAACAACAGGTGCTTGCCGAGGTCGCGACAGATATTAAAAAAGGAAAGGTTATCGGTATCGGCTCACCACGTGCATCGCTTCAATCAAACTTTGCCTTGAAACAACTTGTGGGAGCAGATCGCTTTTTTCACGGTGTTTCAGACAATGATCACAACATTGCAGACCTGATCGTAAAGATACTGAAGGAGGGTCCGATACGCGTTGCCAGCATGCATGATGTGCAACAGGCAGATGCCGTTCTTATACTCGGTGAGGATCTGACAAACACTGCTCCCATGCTCGCGCTTGCGGTGCGCCAGGCAGTAAAGCAACAGCCCATGAAAAAGCTTGCGAAAGCCAATATACCGGCATGGCATGACGCAGCTGCGAAAGAATTGCTTCAGGACGAAAAAGGACCATTGTTCATCGCGAGCATCAACACTACGAAACTTGATGACGTTGCAACGGCAACCTACCATGCGGCTCCCGATGACATCGCACGATTCGGATTTGCGATTGCAAGTTGTCTTGATCGTTCCGTTCCGTCAGTTTCAAATCTTCCTGGCGAATTGCAATCACTCGCCCAGCGCATAGCAGATGCGTTGTCGAATGCAGAACGGCCTGTGATCATCTCGGGGGCGTCTTCTCAAACCCAGTCGGTGATCAGGGCAGCTGCGAACGTTGCCTGGGCGTTGCACAAAAAAAATAAGAATACCGGGCTTGCGTATACACTGGCAGAATGTAATTCGATGGGCCTTGCGCTGATGGGAGGTCACCGGCTCAACTCTGCGTTTGACGCGGTGATGAACGGACACGCGGATACCGTCATTGTCATGGAGAATGATTTGTATCGTCACGGTAAGGCTGCCGATGTAGATGCATTCCTCAATAAGGCGAAGAAAGTGATTGTCTTCGACCACATCGTTCACCGGACTGTTGAAAAAGCGCACGTTGTGCTTCCGGCCGGAGCATTTTCGGAATCGGATGGAATTGTCGTTAACAATGAAGGCAGGGCGCAGCGCTACTTCCAGGTGTACGAATGCCACGAGCCGATCCAGGAAAGCTGGCGATGGATCGTTGATATTTCGAAGTTTGAGAATAATGTTGGAATGGGATGGGAACACTTTGAAGGGCTGACACGCACCATCGCGGAAGCAGAACCTTTATTGCGAGACATCAATCGGGTTTCGCCTCCCGCCTCCTACCGTATTGCCGGACAAAAAATTCCGCGCGAACCGCATCGTTACAGTGGCCGGACCGCCATGCTTGCCAACATCAATGTGAGCGAACCAAAACCTCCGGTCGATCCGGATTCACCGTTGTCATACACGATGGAAGGTTATAAAGGACTTCCACCTTCATCTGCAATTCCATTTTTCTGGACCCCGGGCTGGAACTCAGTCCAGAGTGTCAATAAATATCAGGAAGAAATTGGCGGCTCATTGAAAGGTGGCGATCCGGGCATCCGTCTCATCGAACCGAATCTCAAGAGCACGCTGTCGTATTTCACGGAGCTGCCAGAGCCGTTTGTGCCAATGAAAGATCACCTTTGGACGGTGCCCCTCTTTCACATTTTCGGATCTGAAGAACTCAGTGTGCTGGGTGACGCTGTTGCCAAACGTGCACCGCAGCACTACATCATGATCAATGCGCTGGACGCAGCAGAGCAAAAGCTTAGTGAGAACCAGGAGCTCGCATTTGATGTTGAAGGACAGCTTTATCGGCTGCCTGTGAAAATCAGCACCACGTTACCGAAAGGTCTTGCAGGCCTGCCTTATGGGCTGCCAGGTCTGCCGAATGTTGAGTTACCAGCATGGTTGATATATAAAAAGTAAAGTATGGAAGAATCAGCTTCAATACATCCTATGCTAATCATTGCCGGAGTGCTGGGCGGAGTTTTGCTGGTTGCGCCCGGACTGATCTGGCTTGAGAGAAGATTACTCGCACTCTGGCAGGATCGCTACGGTCCAAACCGCGCGGGTCCGTTTGGTCTCCTGGTGGTACTTGCCGACACATTGAAATTGTTTTTCAAAGAAGACTGGACACCACCTTTTGCAGACCGTTTTGTGTTCGTCATTGCTCCGGCTATCGTTGTGCTGACGGCACTGCTCGGATTTGTTGTAATACCGTTTGCCCCGGGATTTATTGTGTCCGATATCAACATCGGAATCCTGTTCTTCCTCGCAACGTCATCGATGGGCGCATACAGCATTATCCTTGGCGGCTGGGCTTCTAACAACAAGTATGCATTGCTTGGCGCGATGCGTGGCGCGGCACAAATGATCTCCTATGAAGTGTTCATGGGCCTTTCGATGATGGGTGTCGTCCTGTTGACGGGATCCTTCAGCCTTCACCGTGTGGTCGAAGCGCAGGCTGACATGTGGTTCGTAATTCCGCAGTTCATTGGATTCATTACTTTCTTTATTGCAGGAATAGCCGAGACCCATCGTCTGCCATTCGATATCCCTGAATCAGAAAGCGAGATCATTGCAGGATTTCACTCGGAATATTCGGGAATGAAATTCGGTATGTTCTTCGTAGGAGAATACATCGGTATCATTCTGATCTCAGCCATAACGGTATGCCTGTACTTCGGAGGCTGGCTCGGTCCGGATTTCTTGCCTCCGGTGGTGTGGTTTATCCTGAAAACATTTGTATTCATCATCATTTTCATTTTGCTGAGAGCATCGCTGCCACGGCCGCGTTACGATCAGCTGATGGACTTTGGATGGAAAATTATTCTGCCGATCACCATTATTAACCTGATGGTGACAGCAGGCATCGTGTTGCTTCGCGAAAGCGATGGCAAACTTCCGTTTTGATTGAAGAGTGTACCTAAAAAAATGTTTCTATGTTCAGCATCATTCAAAGTATGTGGCTCACGTTCCTTCATGCATTTCATAAGCGTGAGACCATCCAGTACCCCGAAGAGAAAGTGAAGTTGACGACACGGTGGCGAGGGCGTATTGTGCTGACGCGTGATCCGGACATGGGAGAACGTTGTGTGGGTTGCTACCTGTGCGCAGCGGCATGCCCTGTGGATTGCATTTCGCTCCAGGCTACTGAAGACGAAAACGGAAGACGCTATCCGGAATTTTTCCGCATCAATTTCTCCCGCTGCATTTTCTGCGGCTATTGCGAAGAGGCCTGCCCTACTTATGCAATACAACTGATACCAGACTTTGAGATGGCGGAATACGATCGTCAGAACCTCGTGTATGAAAAGAAAGATCTGTTGATTGAAGGCGAAGGGAAATATCCCGGCTACAACTATTACCGCGTGGCAGGCCTTGCTATTGGCGGTAAGAAGAAGGGAGAAGCGATCAACGAAAATCCTCCGGTGGATGTAAAAAGTTTATTGCCTTAATTATGGAACTGACATTTTACGTGGCTTCTGCTATTGCCATCCTTTCCACGATCATGGTGATCACGCGTTACAATATGGTGCACGCACTGATCTACCTGATCATTTCGTTTCTGGCGATTGCCATTGTGTTGTTCGTTCTTGGCGCACCGTTCATTGCTGCGCTTGAGGTGATCATCTACGCAGGTGCGATCGTGGTGCTGATCATCTTCGTCATCATGATGCTCAACCTCCGCGAGGAAACCGTGCAGCAGGAAAGAAGCTGGCTTACCAAAGACATCTTCATTTTCCCAGCGATACTCTCCGCGATTCTGCTCGCGGAGGTCATCTACATCATTACGTCAGGTGAGCAGATCATGCTCGACCAGCCCAGCATCGACTCCAGTGCCGTGGGAATGTCGCTATACGGGCCTTATGTTATCGGAGTTGAGTTGTGCGGAATATTACTGATGTCGGGCATTGTGGGGGCGTATCACCTCGGCAGGCAGAAAAAGAAAATTGTACACAGATTCCTTGAACACGCAGAACAATGAAAGCAATTCCAGTTGAAGCCGGCTTGATCCTGGCGGGCACCTTGTTTATGCTCGGCCTCATCAGCGTTCTCATCAGGCGCAATATCATCTTTATGCTGATATCCGTGGAGATCATGCTCAATGCCGCGGGTCTCGCATTTATCGTTGCCGGTGCTCGTTGGGGCCAGCCCGATGGACAAGTAATGTTCATCTTCATCTTAACTATGGCCGCAGCCGAAGTATCGGTCGGACTAGCACTGATTCTGCAGCTTTACCATCAGCTTCAAACACTTGATGGTGACGCAGCAAACAAAATGAAAGGTTGATTTGACTTCTGCATCAATATGCAGCAAACATAATTACGACATTCTATGGAAAAATATCTCTGGCTTGTTCCTGCCTTGCCTTTTGCCGGAGCCCTTATCCTTATCCTGGGCTCGGGCAAACTGACAAAAGGCATCTCGGGTTTCATAGGCGCGGGCAGTGTAGGACTGTCTGCAGCGATATCTCTGGTGCTCGGCCTGCAATTTCTCCGCGAACCTGCTACCGTTATTCAGCAACAACTCTGGTCGTGGTTTAGTGTAGGCGGATTATCAACGAATTTTGCGCTCCACCTCGATGCGCTCTCGATGGTGTTCATATTCGTCATCACGTTTGTCGGTTTTCTGATCCACCTGTACTCAATAGAATTCATGCATGATGACGATGGATTCACACGATTCTTTGCCTACCTGAATCTGTTTGTCTGCTCGATGCTCATACTGGTGCTGGCTGACAACCTTGTGCTGATGTATCTCGGCTGGGAAGGCGTGGGACTTTGCAGCTACCTACTGATCGGATTCTGGTATAAAGAAGAGAAAAATGGTTATGCTGCGCGAAAAGCTTTTATCATCACCCGCGTGGGCGATACCGCGATGGCTATTGGATTGTTCATGCTGTTCCAGACTTTCGGGACGTTAACGATCCAGGAGATTCTGAACCTTGCGCCACAACGGCTGCCTATGGGCTCAGAGACCGGAACAATCATTGCGTTTCTGTTGCTCGGTGGTGCTGTTGGAAAATCGGCACAGCTTCCACTTCAAACGTGGCTGCCCGATGCAATGGCAGGTCCATCTCCGGTAAGCGCATTGATCCACGCGGCCACCATGGTGACTGCAGGCGTGTACCTGATCACCAGAACTTTTCCGCTGTTTGAACTCGCACCCCTTGCACAGAATTGGGTCGGGATCATCGGAGCAGTGACGCTCCTCATCGCGGGATTCAGCGCGCTTACACAATTCGATCTCAAGCGTGTGCTGGCATACTCCACCATCTCGCAGATCGGTTACATGTTCCTCGCCCTCGGTGTTGGTGCATATTCATCCGCAATCTTCCACTTCATGATCCACGCCTTTTTCAAGGCACTCCTCTTCCTCGGTGCTGGCGCTGTTATCATGGTGCTTCACCACGAGCACGATATGTTTAAGATGGGTGGCCTCAAAGACAAACTTCCCGTCATCTTCTGGACCTTCCTGATTGGAGCAGGATCGCTTGCGGCCCTTCCATTCATAACCGCTGGATTCTACAGCAAAGATCAGATTCTTTGGATGGCGCTTGCCAGTGAAAAAGGAAACATCTGGTTCTTCCTGGCGGCCCTGATCGGGGCGTTTGTCACTGCGATCTACACGTTCAGAATGGTTTTCCTGACATTTTACGGAGAAGAAAAAACACATGTGGGCCATCCTGTGGGAGCACTGATCACGATCCCATTAGTCATACTTGGAATTCTCTCCTTCGCGGCAGGATTTATTGAACTACCGCACACGCTTGGTCACTTCACGCTTTTCTCAGATTACATGACAGCAGTAGTTCCGGCAACGGAATTGAGCCCGGGTATTGAAAGCACAGAATGGCTCATCCAGCTTTCCGCAGCCGTACTCTGCCTTGCCGGTGTCGGGATCGCGTACTTCTTCTACATGAAACGGACTGACCTGCGTGCCGAACTCAAGTCTTCAATGATCGTAACGAATCGCTTCTGGTATTCAGGCTGGGGATTTGACCAGGTATACGACTTCGTGTTTGTAAAACCTTATGTGTATCTGTCGTCCATAAACAAGAACGACATCATTGATGCATTTTATAAAGGTATCGTGTCCGTAAGCAATTTCTTCCATGATGCCTTTGCCCGCACGCAGAATGGTGTGATGCGGTGGTACATCATGGGAATTGTAGTGGGTGCAATCTTCGTGCTTTCAATTGGTTTACTGTTTCAATAAGACTTAATGCGATAGCTATGGTCCTTCTTTTATTCATCATCATTCTCATGGCGGGCGGAGTTGTCGCGTGGATCGCTTCCCGCTTCAATGAAACCGTTGGAAAGATTATCGCATTGCTTACCGTTAGCGCAGACCTCGCATTGTCTATCATGGTATGGCTGAACAGACAGGCTTACCTCGACAGCAGCCAGGATCAGTGGATGATGAGATTCAACGCTGAGTGGATCCCAACGTTTGGAATCAGCGTTTCATTTGCCCTCGATGGCCTTAGCTTGCTCATGATCATGCTTACATTCTTTCTCGGTGTACTGGCAGTGCTTACATCCTGGAAAGAAATCGAGTATCGCACCGGATTTTACTATTTCAATCTGCTGTGGGTGCTTGCCGGAATTACAGGTGTCTTTCTCACGATGGACCTGTTCCTGTTCTATTTCTTCTGGGAAGTGATGCTGATACCGATGTATTTCCTCATCGGTGTCTGGGGCCACGAGAATAAGACTTATGCTGCATACAAGTTTTTCATTTTCACGCAGGCATCGGGGTTATTGATGCTTCTAGCGATACTCTCACTATATTTCATCCACGGCAGCGCAAACGGGACATACACTTTCAATTACTTTGAATTGCTTAACACTACGTATAGCCCGGAGGTTGGCCGATTACTGATGCTCGGCTTCCTTGCCGCATTCGTTGTCAAGCTCCCCGTTGTTCCATTTCATACATGGTTGCCTGACGCGCACTCACAGGCACCAACAGCCGGAAGCCTTATTCTTGCGGGCTTACTATTGAAAACCGGAGCCTATGGCTTACTCCGCTTCGTTGTGCCTTTCTTTCCGGAGGCATCGTTGGAACTCGCTCCGGTAGCGATGTTATTCGGTGTCATCGGAATTTTATACGGTGCGATTCTCGCGTTTTCGCAAACAGACTTCAAGCGACTTGTTGCTTACACGAGTGTGAGTCACATGGGCTTCGTTATTCTTGGCGTCTTCGCATTCAATGAACTTGCCTGGCAAGGCGTTGTGATGCAGATGATCACCCACGGCATCAGCACAGGCGCGCTGTTTATTCTGGCCGGATCGCTTTATGAAAGAATTCACACGAGAGATATTACCAGCATGGGTGGCTTCTGGGCAAGAATGCCGTTCATGGCCGTAATCGCCCTGATATTTTCAATGGCTTCTCTTGGACTTCCCGGCCTCGGAAACTTCGTAGCAGAGTTTCTCACGCTGCTTGGT
This sequence comes from Fulvivirgaceae bacterium JP3-4, assembly GCA_029309925.1. Lineage (GTDB taxonomy): Bacteria > Bacteroidota > Bacteroidia > Cytophagales > Cyclobacteriaceae > Chryseosolibacter. The sequence goes on along the minus strand of JARKND010000005.1, from coordinate 1,626,989 downwards.
TCATGGTCAGCCAATCGCACACTCACGATCTTTGCCGCAATAGGCTTGGTGGGTGCCACGGCATACTCCCTGCGCATTATGCAAAAAATATATTACGGAGAAGCGCGCATGGATCCCCACCGATCATCGCATTCACAGGACCTCGGCACAAGAGAGAAATTGATCTTCATTCCGATGGTTTTGCTGATTGTGTGGCTCGGAGTATACCCGCAGGTATTCATCGATACTGCTAAAAGGCCTGTGAATGATGGCCTGAAGTTGAGTGAACAAAAGATCAGGAAGTCATTTGAAGCACGTGAAGCAGTGCTAAACCAGAAAGGAGGAGCCCATGAGTAAAACCGATTTTCTCAACATCGTCCCACTGTTTATCCTGACGAGTTCTGCAATCCTGATTATGTTTTCGATCTCAGTGAAGCGCAATCACAAGATGATCTATGTGATCACGGCACTATCGCTCGTGGCCGACTTCATTTATATCGTGCAGTATAATGCAAAAATTAAATGGGTGATCGAACCCCTGTTCGTGTTTGATGGTTTTGCCGTTTTCAACATGGGACTGATCCTGATGACGGCCCTGGCTGTTACAATGATCTCATTCGCGTACTTTGAGCAGCGAGAAGAACGAAAAGAAGAATACTACATTCTACTGATCCTGGCAACGCTGGGTGCGTGTGTGCTTGTTATCAGCAAACACTTTATTTCACTTTTCCTCGGGCTTGAGATCCTCAGCGTTTCATTGTATTCGATGATCGCCTATCTCAGGCGCAGAGAAAAATCCGATGAGGCGGGGCTGAAATACCTGATCATGGCTGCGTTCTCTTCGGCATTCATTCTTTTTGGAATGGCGCTTGTGTACGCACAGTGCGGCTCTCTTGAATTCAATGGCATTGCCAAATACCTCACAGGGTACACGCAGATTCCGATTCTGCTTCTGACCGGATTCGGACTGATGATTGTCGGGATCGGTTTCAAATTAAGCCTCGTACCCTTTCACATGTGGGCCGCTGACGTGTATGAAGGTGCTCCCGCGCCCGTCACCGCTTTTATTGCAACGGTGTCAAAAGGTGGCGTTATTGTGCTGCTGGTCCGCTTCTTCACACTGATCAATGGTTACCAGTACCAATCTCTGATGCTGATCTTCACCGCAATTGCCATTGCATCAATGTTCATTGGAAACTTCCTCGCATTGCGACAGCGCAATGTAAAACGCATTCTTGCATACTCGTCTATCTCACACATCGGCTATGTGCTCGTAGCCTTTCTGGCCGGAGGAAGCATGGGCGTTGAGGCGGTAAGTTTCTATCTCGTGGCGTACTTCATCACCACCGTGGGTGCTTTCGGAATTCTTTCAACGTTGTCAGACCACGACCGGGATGCTGATCACATGGAAGACTACCAGGGCCTCCTCTGGAAGAGACCGTGGACAGCAGCTATTCTGTCTGCGATGTTGTTGTCTCTCGCTGGAATCCCGCTGACGGCCGGATTTATCGGAAAGTTTTACCTGATCGCTGCGGGTGTCAACACTGATCGTTGGCTTCTCGTGTCCATGCTTGCATTGAACAGTGCTATCGGTCTGTTTTACTACATCCGCATTATCGCAGTCATGTTCGAACGTCACGAAGGAGAGGAAGAACGCCAGGACGTTCTTCACCCCTCCGTTTATATTATCAGCGGTGTGACGATGGGAATGCTCGTTGCACTTCTTCTCTGGGTCGGTGTTTACCCTGAATGGATGATGTCAGTAATCAGGACATATGTACACAACTAACCTACATCGACTTTTCTGAAGCACGCGTAAAGCTTGTAATAATTGATAATCACGACATAGTCTTTCAGAATATCCATCCCGATAGAAGCGTAATTATGCCACGCTGATTCTATTATTCCTGTTGGAATGTCATACATCTTCATTCCATTCAATACGACTTCTTCCGAGGATGTTTCATAACCGGAAACCTGCCCGTTGAAGCCGAAGCCAATTACCTTTTTGTGAGCACGTGATTCAAACTGCGCGAGCTCTGTTGTCTTGAGCAGAAGACCGAGATTTGATCCGGTGTCGATCATCAGGTCACATGTAAGCGGAAACTGCTCTTCAAGTTTAACACGTGAATCCATCACGGGGCGAAGATCGACTATGCGCAGCGGCACGGTGGAAAATCCTTCAGGAACATTCGAATGCTGGGCAGGCCGGAACTTGATGATCTTTTGACCAGGGTTCAATTCAATCTCAAACTTGAGGAAGAGCTCGAATCCGATAACACCATCAACATCCTTGTAGGCGCTGAGAATGTTTTTTGATGGAACCACGACCACCGCGATCCTTTCGCCCAGCACCTGCTGTATCGCAATCTTATTTCCAAGTGAGAGGTTGCCGATGACGGGTTTGCCTGATCCCAATCCCGAAAACTGAATTGGCCGGTCGCTGTTGATGTTCATCAGGTGTCGGAATTTTTTACCGAAGAGTACAAGATTCCGGCACCCTGTATCGAGAATAAGATTGACCGTGATGCTGTCGTTGATCGTGACGGGAAGGACAATAAGGTTCTTCACGGACCGGTAACGGAGAGTCATTTCTTTAATTGAATCCGGAAGGTAAAATCCGTCCGGCAACGAAAACGCAATGTGGCAGACCATCACCAAAGTGACGATCATCGGATAAGTGTATAGGCGTTTCATAAGGGGTGGCTTGTTTGGGTAAGAAAAGCTACCCTTCATAAATTTGAATCACGACACGCCACTAGGCGGATTTTTCGTCAGCACGAAAAGAGCCTACACGTTGAAAAATCAAAGGGTTTCAAAAATTCTCGGTAATTGTATCGGTAAATTGAGCAAAAAGGGGTAACGCGACTCGGGGGACGCCAGGTGCAATTAGCGATTGGCGGTTGGCTTTTGGCGAGAGGTGATGATCTTAAAGCTTGTAATTCTTCCGAACAATGAAATCTCAACTCGAAAAGAACTCAACTAAGGATGCATTTGCCAAAAGCTAACCGCCAAACGCTAACAGCCAAAGACATCATAGATTATCAAGGAATGGTCTCCTTCGTTCGAGCTTCAGATCCTGAAGAATAGATGCCTTTACCGCAATCGTAAAATTGTAGGACTGGAATCTGCCGAAAGGGACCCAGGTAAGATTCATTTGCCAGCAATGGAGATCGCGCGAAATACCGAGATTGGTTTGCGTAAATTCTTTCATTTCGAAATGATAACCTGAGTTGAAAGTAACTTTCCATTTTTCTGTCAGTGAAACATCCCCACTGAACTGCACTGTCTGCGTAATGCTTGCCTTAGACACAACCGGATTGTTGTACGCGAGGTTGTAGTTGATGTTCAGGCTCCACGGAATATTGAAGTCGATATACTGTGCAGCGTTGCGGATGAGGAATGCTTTTTCTTCTTCAGGTATTTCGGCTTCTGCAATTTTCTCGCGTGTCTCATTTTCTTTTTCACGCTTCTGCGGATTCAGGTTCGTACTCACCGCAAGGTTGGCATTTGTAATCTTACCGAGTGTCCCCCCCCTCCACGCATACGAGTCAACTCTCCGCGGTCTTGTGACGGGCAGATCAGTAGTTTCGTCAATTACCGTTACAGGTACGTAGTTGTATGGATCAACGGTTGCTGAGAGGTTAACGTTGATCTTGTTGTTAAGAACATTCGTGTTGGCCGCGATGCCGATAGGCGCAAGCTTAAATGAATCAGCAAGCAGGTTATAGCCTGAACTTATCGAGAGGTTGTTTAGCAACATTACCTTGCGGTCTACTGTATCTTTCGCCCCGCGGACTTTCATCTCCAGGTTGTTTCCGATACTGAATCCAATTGTGCTCGCGCGACCGATAGCCGAACCGCCACCGTACACGAAGTTTTCAAACTTATCCTTATAGATCTTCTGGTTGTACTCGTTTCTCAACGTATCAAAGTAGTTCGGATTCTTCGAGAAGTCGGGCGTGTATGAAAACGATACAGAAGGGTTGATGACGTGGCGAATTGCTTTCACCTTGCTGTCCGGATTTTTAAAATTGTACATGCCAAAGATACGTGTCGTCATGCCTGCGCTGAAAGCGTAATTCGCCACGCGGTGAAAGCCCTGCGTTGTGTCGGCTACCAAAGTTGAATCTTCGCCATAAGACCAGTCAAGTCTTTCAAAATACCACTTCTCTTCATACGACACGGTTGGAGAAATTGTAAAATGTTTGAGTGCCTTAAAGGAGTACGATACAGGGATCGAGTGACGAACGCCCTTACGGGAGTTCTTCAAAAAGAACGGAAGGTTACCAAGTGTGAATGGCGCAATACTGTCTCCGGTTGTGGTCACTCCGATGCGACCCAGGTTGTTCGTAATCCTGTTGGTCGCATTCATCGTATAGCCAATTGAAAAATTATCAAGCGATCCGGACTTAGTCTTTCCCTGGAACGGATAAATGTTATTCATATTCACCGAAATATTCGGCAGCGGGAGATCCACAAGTTTTGTCCGGAGGTTCTGATTATGACTGAGGTTCACTGCGGCAGAAAACGGAGTTCCGGCAAATCGCTTATTATAAGAAACGTTAGAGCTCAGTTGGGTAGTGATTGGATTCAGCGCCATCGATGAAAACTCATTTGGCGTACCATACATCAGATTATTGTTCTGGTTATAGGTCGCTGTTGCCGCATTCACCGAAGCTGCGAAACGTCCCGTACCTTTTGACTGCGGTGAATGGCTCCAGGTTAGCCGAAAGTCGTTCGAGACACTTCGGTCTTCAATGCGTTCGCCAAGCCGGTTCTTTGAGTACGCGAAGTTAAAGCTGCCTGTGTACTTGTAACGCTTGTTGTAATTCGAAAGAACATTTACCGCATGCCCCCCTTTTGAATAGATATCTCCCGTCACAGCGAGCTTGATGTATTCACTGATGTCGAAGAAATATCCTCCACCGCGAAGGTTAAAGCCTCGCCTTCTTTCTTCACCGTAAGATGGAAAGATAATGCCGGAAGCACTTTCGCGCTGAGCCGGAAACATGCCAAACAGAAACCCTGCCGGCAAGGGAATATCGTTGAACTCGAGATAGAACGGCCCCGACACTATTTTATCATCAGGGATTGCCTTTGTGCGTGTAGCACGAATTACAAAGTGAGGATGTTCAAGGTTACAGGTTGTAAAACTGTTTCTGACGCTGAGGATCTCATTGTTCTCATTTTTAAAAGCAGCATCACTGACGAGAATTGCGTCACCTTGTTTGGTGGCCACTTCCTTGATTCTGGCCCTTCGCGTTTTGAAGTTGTAGATGATTCCTTTCGTTTCGTACAGTTCACTTCCATTTTTAAAGATGGGATAGCCAACGCGGTTGCCTAAGGAATCGCGGATGCCTTGAGCGGAGATCGTATTATTTGCGTAGTCAATAATAATCTCTTCAGCCTCCAGTTCGATTTCTCCGTAGTGAATCTTCGCATCTCCATAGAGCCAGATCATTTTGCCATCGATAGTCGCCCGTATTGAGTCACGGGCGGAGTAATTGATGGTAGTCTCTATGTCGCTTTTAGGTTGTTTGAGGGTGTCCGCCTGTACACGTGCAGAGTCTAGATCACTATAAACTGTATCGGCCGGATTAAAAGTGGTATCGTTTTGGATGTTAAGTGAGTCAGACTTGTATGGCAGCGGTCGGGCAGGATTTTTTATAGGTCTTTCCTGGGCTTTTGCCGAATTGATTGCAAAAAAAAGTATTGGAAGGAGAATTAAGAAATACCGCACAAGCCCCGATTTGAAGGTCGAATTTTTAGGTTTTAGGGAAAAATTCACAATTTTGCGTAAAGTTATTGTAAATACTTTGAAGATCGAACTGAGCTCCGGGAAATTGGTGCCACAGTCGGTGTTTTTAGCAATAACCTTGCTAAAAATTGCGTGTGGTTTAACTAAACTGGTATGAAGCGAAGAGAATTTGTCCAGAAATCATCTGCCCTGGTGACGTTACCTTTCTTTCCGTTTCAGCAGCGGGAAGCAAAAATAAAAACGGTGGTACTCGATCCTGGTCATGGTGGGAAAGACCCAGGCACCGTTGGTAAAGTGCTCAAAGAGAAGGACGTAGTGTTGAACATCGCGCTGAAGGTTGGCGAGTACATTGAGAAGAACGTTCCGAATGTGAAGGTGATCTTCACGCGCGAAACCGACAAATTCATCGAATTGAATGAACGCGCGGCAATAGCTAACCGAAACAAAGCCGATCTTTTTATTTCCATTCATGCCAATGCAATCTCAAACCCCAAGATCTACGGAACTGAAACCTGGGTCATGGGCTTGCACAAGTCTGAAGAAAACCTTTCGGTCGCCAAGCGCGAAAATTCGGTAATTCTCTACGAAGAAAACTACGAACAGCATTACGAAGGCTTCGATAACAGCCCCGAGTCCTATATCCTGTTCTCGCTCATGCAAAATGCCTACTTGGAGAACAGCCTCAAGTTTGCGGACAAGATCGAGAAGCAGTTCAAACAAAGGGCTGGCCGACACAGCCGTGGTGTGAAGCAGGCCGGTTTTGTTGTTCTTTATAAAACAGCTACTCCCAGCGTGCTCGTTGAAGCCGGATTTCTCAGCAATGCGAACGAAGAAAAGTTCCTGGCTACAAAAAGCGGTCAGGATTTGATCGCATCCGGCATTTATCGCGCTTTTAAAGACTATAAAAGTGACGTAGAATCCCTAAATTGACCCCAAATTGTGAGTTTTTGCTTCGGAGGCCAATTTCAATTCAAAACACCTTTGCGGAATTCATAATTTTAGTGATTGTGCACCCTTGTGTGCGATACTAACTGTCACAACGCATAAATTACAGACTTAAGAAAAAGCAGATGAATGTTTCGAAGGAAGTAAAAGTTGGGCTTTTCATGATCCTCTCCCTTGTACTGCTGTACTTCGGATTTAATTTCTTAAAGGGAATCGATTTCTTCTCATCAGACAACAAATACTACGCGATTTACCGCAACATTGACAAGCTCACGGAATCGAACCAGATCTTTCTCAACGGAGCCCCTATTGGCCGGGTCAGTGAGATTATCATCCAGCAGGACAAGAACCGTGTAGTGGTTGAGTTATCAATCGACAGTGATATTATCGTCACGCGATCCTCGGTTGCGGTATTGAATGGAGAATTGTTAGGAGGTAGATTTATCACGCTGGTGGTCGGTAAACCGGATGCTGAACTGAATCCTAAAGACACCATGCAAACCGATGTCGCGAAAGGACTTGCCGAGCTGATCGCTGAAAACGCAGAACCCGTGGCTGCCAACCTTCAGTCGACACTCAAAAAAATAAACGGCATCCTCGACACACTCGGAACAAGTACCCGCCTTCTGAACAACATGCTCACTGACTTTCAGTCGACTCCAAAGAATATTAACAGCACGATCCGTTCAGTGCGCGGAAACCTGGATGAGTTGAGTGGCAAATACGGTGCTGTTGGTGACAATCTGAATAAAACACTCACGGAGCTTCAGCCAACGCTGAATAACTTCAGAACATTGTCTGACTCACTCAAGTCGATCCAATTGAACGGAACCATCAACAAAGCGCAGCAGGCGATCACAAATCTCAATCAGACGCTTGCAAAGCTTAACAAGGGAGACAACACAGCAAGCAAACTACTCACGGATGACTCTTTATATGTCAACCTTAACAATTTGCTTTATAACCTCGACTCGCTGGCAAACCATTTCAATGAAAACCCAAGGCACTTTATGGCGCCATTGGGAAAGAGTCGCAAGAAAATTCAGCGCGAGCTCGAGGAGCAGCGCAAGAATGGCAAGAATTAGTTTTGTTCAGAATCGCATCCTTTAACGCTGTTGTCCGGACAGCTTCTGCAAGTCTATGTCAAAAACCGATTTAGAATTTAACAAGAACGAAGACCAGTTCAAGCAACTGGTCTTTCAACTTCGTACACGGGAGAAGAAAGTAAAAGCAGGCGGAGGTGAGAAAAAAATTGAAGAGCAACACCAAAAAGGAAAGCTGACAGCCCGGGAGCGGATCGATTATCTCATCGACAAAAATTCGACATTTCTCGAGATCGGGCTTTTTGCCGGAGAAGGCATGTACAAAGACGTTGGCGGTTGTCCATCGGGAGGCGTAGTCGCGGGTATCGGTCACGTTGAAGGCCGACTCTGTATGATCGTAGCCAACGATGCCACTGTGAAAGCAGGCGCGTGGTTTCCTATTACTGCCAAGAAAAATCTTCGCGCACAGGAGATCGCCATGGAAAATCGCCTGCCCGTAATTTACCTGGTAGACAGTGCTGGTGTTTTCCTTCCGATGCAGGATGAAATATTCCCTGATAAAGAACATTTCGGTCGGCAATTCCGAAACAATGCAAAGATGTCATCCATGGGAATCATTCAGATCGCAGCCATCATGGGAAGCTGTGTTGCAGGGGGCGCCTATCTGCCGATCATGTCAGACGAAGCCATGATCGTAGACAAGACCGGGTCAATCTTCCTGGCCGGATCGTACCTGGTAAAGGCCGCAATCGGTGAAGACATCGACAACGAAACGCTTGGCGGAGCAACTACTCATTGTGAAATCTCAGGCGTTACTGACAATAAATTTCCCAATGACCAGGCATGCCTGGATTATATTCGTTCATTGTTTAAAAAATTCGGAGCTACGGAACGTGCCGGCTTCGATCGTGTAAAACCAAAAGCACCGAAAGAAGATGACAAGGAACTTTACGGTATGTTCCCGCTCGATCGCGTGAAGCCTTACGACACGCTCGAGGTGATCAAACGGCTCGTTGATAATTCGGAGTTTGACGAGTACAAGGCATTATATGGGAAAACTATCATCTGCGGCACTGCCCGCATCGATGGCTGGGCCATAGGCATTGTCGCCAACCAGCGCAAGGTTGTGAAGAGCAAAAAAGGCGAGATGCAGATGGGCGGGGTGATCTATTCCGATGCTGCTGACAAGGCCGCGCGATTTATCATGAATTGCAATCAGCGGAAAATTCCGTTGTTGTTCATCCAGGATGTAAGCGGATTCATGGTGGGCAGCAAAGCGGAGCATGGCGGGATCATTAAAGATGGCGCGAAGATGGTGAACGCGATGGCAAATTCCACGGTGCCTAAAATCACGATCATCATTGGTAACTCTTATGGTGCCGGAAACTATGCGATGTGCGGGAAAGCTTACGATCCTCGTTTCATTTTCGCCTGGCCAACAGCACAGATTGCCGTGATGAGTGGTCAGTCTGCAGCAAAAACACTTTTACAGATTCGTGTGAACACGCTGAAAGCGCAGGGCCAGCAAATCACAAAGGAAGAAGAAGAAAAATTACTCAAAGAAATTACTGATCGCTATAACGAGCAATTGAGTCCGTTTTATGCCGCTTCGCGTTTGTGGGTGGATGGAATTCTCGATCCGCTTGATACGCGCAAATCAATTTCACTGGCGCTCGAGGCCGCAAACCATGCACCTGTCGAGAAATTTAATGTCGGTGTGATCCAAACTTAATTGCGCGTTTTATTGTAATTACTTAGTGGGAGAAAATTTTTATCTTTCACCACTTAAGAAGCATTAAAAACGGGTTGTGAATGGAGTCAAAGGAATTTAAGGCACTGGTTTCATTATTGGAAGATGAAGACGAACAAATCGTCTCGCACGTCCAGCAAAAAATACTCTCGCTCGGAACCAGCATCATACCCGTGCTCGAAGCTGAATGGGAAAGCAATTTCAATTCGCAGGTTCAAAGACGTATTGAAGATCTTATTCACACGCTCCAGTATGAACTACTGAAAGAGCGTCTCAAGCAATGGTATGAAAGCGAAGATCAGGATCTGCTAACAGGCATGTGGCTTGTTTCAACCTATCAGTATCCTGACATCGAGCTCATCAAACTTAAGCAGGAACTCGAGCAGATCTACTACGAGACATGGCTTGAATTCAAGCCCGACCTCTACCCTTTCGATCAGATCAAGCTGATCAACAGTGTACTTTTCAACAAGCTGAAGTTTGGCGCAAACACAAAAAATTTCCATTCACCCGGAAATTCAATGCTCAATGTTGTACTGGAGTCGCATAAAGGAAATCCGATCACGCTTTGTGTGATCTATATGCTCGTAGCGCAAAAGCTAAAGCTGCCGGTGTATGGCGTAAATCTCCCAAACTTATTTGTGCTTACATACAAGGATGAACGCCATCAGCAATTTTATATCAACGCCTTTAACAAAGGTCTGATCTTCTCCAAGCAGGATATTGAAAACTACATCAATGAACTTCACCTTGCACCGCAGAGTTCATTTTTCGAACCCTGCTCGAGCCTCGAAATTATCCGCAGAGTCCTGCGCAACCTCATTATGTCATTTGACAAGATGGGTGAACATGCGAAAGCGGAAGAAGTGAAGGAGTTGTTGATGATCATTGCAGACGGAGGAGACCTGGGAGTTTGAAGTTCCAAGTTGCAGGTTCCGTGTTGCAGGCCGCAAGTGTGGTCTCAGGAATATGTCAAGCCTTTCCCGGTCGCAAGTAAAGGTGACAGGTTGCAGTCGCAGGTTTCAAGTTGACAGGTCGCAGGTTAGACCCAAGTATTGCGATGGCGCTGAGGCGAAGTCTTACGTTTTACTCGACTCTCTTTGTTATTTGGTTTTTGGTTTTTGGAATTTGCCCGCCTCGGGACTACTTCATTTCCCTCATCAGCTTCCCCAGCGTATCCAGTCCTTTGCCGATTTTTTCGCTCCACGGCATTCCGTAGCTGATGCGGAAACAGTTTTCAAAACTTCCCTGGGAGGAAAATATTTGTCCTGGTGCAATTCCGATGTTGTGCTTCAGTGCGCGTTTGTGAAGTTTATACGCATTGATCTTCTTATTCATTTCAATCCACAAGGTAAATCCACCCTGAGGACGAGTGATGCGCGTGTCCTCCGGAAAATATTCACACACGCCCTGCATATACCGAAGAGATTGGGTATGCAATGCTTTTCTCAGGTGACGCAGGTGAAGTTCATACCTGCCTTTGCTCAGGAAGTCTGCAACTGCGGCTTGCGCCAACGTGTTGGTCGACACAGTATGCATGCGCTTCAGTCTGATCACTTTGTCTTTGAAACGACCCGGCATTGTCCACCCGATGCGATAGCCAGGAGCAAGCGATTTCGAGAATGAGGAACATTGCAATACAAGTCCTTTCTTGTCGAACGATTTGCAGGTCTTGGGTCTTGTCTTTCCAAAATAGAGTTCACCATAGATATCATCTTCAATCAGCGGAATCTCCTTTTTCGCAAGCATTTCAACCAGTCGTTGTTTATTTTGATCTGGCATGAGGCTGCCCAGCGGATTGTTAAAATTGCTGACGAACAGACATGCCTTGATATCAAATTTTGGAATTGCTTTTTCGAGATAGTCAAGGTCAACTCCGGTCACCGGGTTTGTCGGGATCTCAACTACCTTGAGGCCGTGACTCTCCATAATCTGAAAGATTGCAAAGTAGGTCGGACTCTCAATGGCAATGGCATCACCAGGCTTTGTGATCGCTTTAATACACAACGACATCGCCTCCACCGCGCCTGCTGTCACAACGATATCATCTTCTGTCGGAGTTCCTCCCCAGTTCAATGCCTGTCGCGCAATTTGCTTTCGGAGATTTACGTTGCCCTGCACGTGCTCATAATTGACACACGAAGACTTCGATTCACGCAACACGTGCATCACGGCCTTGTTAAGTTTTGCCGTTGGGAGCAGCTCCACAGCCGGAGCGCCCATCGAAAAACTCAGCAGCTTGTCGTTGTTGAGATCGGTGTAAACACTCATGATCATCTCATCGACACTGACGGGCAATGCATCGTCTGGTGGTTTGCAGATCTTCGGCAGATCCAGTGCGTGCTCACGCGAGTACTTCACATAGTATCCCGATTGCGGACGCGCTTCAATCAATCCTTTGCTTTCCAAAAGATAGTACGCCTGGAAGGCAGTACTCAGACTTATTCCCTGTTCCTTGCTCAGCGCACGCACAGAAAGAAGTTTATCACCCACTTTCAAAATTCTTCGCTCGATCTGAAGTTCGATCTTGTCAGCAACTTCCACATACTTGTGATCGGTACGCAGCTCAAGGGTTTCCATAAAAGTAATTTTACATTTTACATTTCTTCATTTGAAATTTAAAGGCAGATGAAACGACCTGCGCTAATGCCTGAACATTGAATCTCAAAAATTTAAAATTTTCAGATTTAAAATTTCAAATTAAAACTGATCTGGTTAAAATTAATAAAACTGAAACTGTTTTCCATCCGTATTAACACTAAAATTTGTAATACACTTTTCCTAATCGAACGCCTGGCTTTGGCTTAACCTGAACGAGCATGAAAATCATGTTTGCAGTTATTTTATTGTCTGCCGCCTTTGAGAGCAGCGCAGCACGGTGGCAGAAGGATAGCCTCGCCACTGATACTGTTCGCACGAAAGGCAGTCGTCAGGCCACAAGGCGCATGTCCATGCGATTCAACTCCGTAGGGTTTTTCAATTTCTCAGGACGCATCTGTTCAAACACACCGGCAGCGGACCTGAACCTTTCCTATGAAAAACACGGATACGGTGCGAGCCTATTCATGGCGAAAGATCTCACCGATAACCACAATGAGAACAATTTCGCATTTGCCATTGTCTATAAGCGAATACCAATCTCACCACGATTTTCATTTGCCACGCATGTTGGTGTTGTGATGGATCACTTTACGGAAGCATTCGGTGACCGCGTGTTCTTTGTTTCAAGCTTCAAGGCATCGCCACGACTAACCATTGATGAAACCTCGCTCATTGCGAATATTATCCATCAGAAGGCACCTAAAGAATGGGTGAACCGCGTACGCTTTATTTACTCACACACGAGTCACATTCAGTTTGTTGTTTCCAGCTGGCACAACAACGCTGTCTTTGATGAGACCGAATATGTTTCCGGAGCTTTCCAGGCTGCGTACAACAGGATAGAATTATCCAAAAATATCTACCTCAACACGGCAGCGTCCTTCTTTGTAATGGCTGCAAGCAAGGACGAAGTTTCTTATCGCGAAAAAAATGGTCTTCTACTTACGGTTGGCGTAAGCCTTGAGTGATAACTCACATTGTATCTCGGTTCAGACTATAATCAGGATTCTGTTTTAGCCATTCTCTGGCAGTAAGCAGCGCAGACTGATAGTTATCCACGAGGAGATCACCGCTTTCATCAACCTCAATCGGAAAATTCTCGATTGCAGGCGTCATTACCTCAAGGAGGCGATAGGCACAAGAGATGCTTCCTTTTGAGGCGGGATTGGATGAGCTACACTGATAGTTATCGCTCTGCAGAATTCGCTCCAGTTCAGCAAAAACTTTTTTATTTCTCGTGTAAGCGAGCCCGGGCGCAAGCGAATGAACAAATGCATCATCAACACTTGTCGTTGTCATTTTCTCAATCACGAAGTTTATTGCGTTCTCATCTCCCATCCGCGCAAGCGCAAGCCTGGCATTCCATTTCAGAAGCGTGCTCATCGGTGTAATGAGCATAGCCGAGATTTTTTCCTTCGCAGCGGGAATCTCAAGGAAACCGGCAAGCCTGAACAAGCCATCGAGATTCGGTATTCCCCTTCGTAAATAACTCACGACAGAATCTTTTTCTTTAGCGCCAAAGTCCTGCTTCCCAAACTGTAGCACCGCTGCACCCGCAAAGCCGCCAATGCGAAGGTTGTTATCGGGTATCGTTATCACCATATGACTGACTACTGATTTTCTCGTGTCCGGCTTTTTGCTCTTTAAGCCGATCAACCGCATCAGATCCAGCACCCGCAGCTGAAATTGTTCTCCCGGATCTTTGCGATGTGAGATCAGATGCTGAACGAGCGATTTTTCATTGGTAAAATCTGTGAGGACTGAAGGCGGAATTGGCGCAGCGGGGTTTGAACCCAGTTGATCGAGATATTTTTCAAGATCCTGAACTGAGGCTTGCCCTGCAGCGTAGTGCGCGAGCGACAACAAAAAGAACAACAGGGCGAATTGTGGCTTTTTCATGTTTTCAAGATTATCAATTGCGTATTCAAAAACCTTTCGTCAGCGTTCGATTTATATAAGGAACAGCTCATTTTATCAGCTCATACACAGCCGAAATACAGGAAAAAATCTTATATTAGTCATCCACCACTCAAACCCGGAATTTATGCCTCTCTTCATGGATTTCCACAAGTTTGACCGCGTTACAGTTGATGAAGTCAAAACCGCCCACATCGCTGATCAGGCTATACAAGATCAATATGGCGTACGCTATCTTCAATTTTGGGTGAACGAAGCCGCGGGCACTGTGTTCTGTCTCACGGAAGGTCCGGATAAAGAATCCTGCGAGCTGGTACATAAGTTGGCACACGGTAATACAGCCTGCGCGCTGGTAGAAGTTGAGCCGGGATTTTATAAGATGATGATGGGCGAAGAACACCGTCTTGATCACGGGCTTGTCCATAACGAAAATGGTTCTGTAGACCCAGGTTACCGCACTGTCGTCTGCGTGAGGAACGACACTCATGTATCTACATCAAACGGCTCATCGGACAGTGACCTGAAAAAACTGATAATCGATAAGTTCGAGTTCTTTCATGGCAGACAGGTGCGGCTGGATGTTGACGAATGTGTGATCGGGGTGTTCAACGATCCTTCGGATGCCGTGCAATGTGCTATGGCATTGCAGAAAATGTCGAACAAACTGAAAATCGGTTTACGTACGGGAGTGGCCACTGACCAGCCACTGACAAAGGAGGGAGATTTCTTTTCGGAAGCAATTCTGAAGGCGCGTCATCTTTCGCTTACGGTGCGCGAAAACCAGATCATGATGACCGACCTGACTCAAAGGCTTTGTCCTGAAGGTCTCGTGACTTCACAACAAGACATTGTAAAGATCGATGACACTGACTTGTCACTCCTGTCAAATTTCCTGGTGACAACCGAAGAACATCTCTCCGATGAAGGATTCACCATTGAAGAGCTCTGCCACCAGGTTGGCTTAAGCAGACCACAACTTTACCGGAAGATCACCAGCCTCAGCGGTCGCGCGCCAAACGACTTTGTTCGTGATATCAGGATTGAAAAGGCGTGCAGCCTGCTTAAACGCAAGACCGGGAACGTTTCGCAGGTAGCCATGGAGGTGGGTTACAATAATCCCTCCTATTTCACCAAATGCTTCACGGAGAAATACGGAATTACCCCGTCAAAATTCCGCCACCAGAGCGGCCGTTAGATCGCTTCTGAATAGTTTTTGCTAGTCTTTGAACAGTCATTGTTAGACTTCCCAGTACGCCCATCACCAATTTCGCAATGCATCCGCGCCAGTTCCACGAACTGCGGGGTGCGTTCACACAAAACCAATTTGCTATATGGAAACCTTAACCGTTGAACCCAGAACCTCAGTAAAAGTTGATGAAAAGAAAATCCAGGAGTTTGCCGTGATGATTCGTGGTCAGGTAATCACGAAAAATGACAAGTCGTACGATGAGGAGCGAAAGGTGTACAATGGAATGATTGATCGCTACCCGGAGATGATCATCAAGTGCCGTGACGTTGCCGATGTGATCAACTCTGTAAATTTTGCACGCGAGAATAAAATGCTCACTGCCGTACGCGGTGGTGGTCACAACGCTGGCGGCCTTGGCGTGTGCGATAAAGGCGTTGTGATTGACCTGTCACTGATGCGGGGAACACGCGTTGACCTGAAGAACAACACGATCCGCGCGGAAGGCGGTTGTCTCCTCGGAGATATCGACCACGCAACACAGCAATTTAACAAGGCGGTGCCTACCGGAATACTTTCAACAACCGGAATCGCTGGCCTTGGCCTTGGTGGCGGACTGGGCCACTTGTCTCGCGCCTACGGACTGACGATCGACAACATGCTTGAAGCGGACGTGGTGCTTGCGAACGGAAAACTGGTGACAGCATCCGAAAAAGAAAATGCAGACTTGTTCTGGGCGATCCGCGGTGGCGGTGGAAATTTTGGAATAGTAACATCATTCCTTTTCAAAATGTCCGATGCAGGTACGGTGTACGGTGGTCCGATGCTGTGGCACCTGTCAGATGGCGAGGAAATGATGCGCTTCTACCGCGATTACATTCTGAAAGCGCCAAACTCCGTCTATTGCTATTTTGCGCTGCTCACCGTTCCGCCCGTTCCGATTTTCCCACAGGAACTTCACCTGAAAAAGATGTGCGGTGTTGTATGGTGTAACGTGGGCGATCTCGACAAGTCAAAGAAGGCAGTTGATGAGTTCAGAAAGTTTAAGACACCGGCACTTGACTATGCCGGACCGATCCCGTTCAGCGGACTTCAGTCACTTTTTGACGGACTGTATCCAAAAGGATTGCAATGGTACTGGAAAGCAGACTTCGTGAAAGAGCTGACAGAAACTTCGATCCGGCTCAACATCAACTACGGCCACAAATTGCCAAGCACACATTCCACGATGCACCTCTATCCGATCAATGGCGCATGTCACCAGGTGAAGAAGAATGAAACTGCATTCCGCTATCGCGATGCAAACTGGGCACAGGTGATTGTGGGTGTTGATCCGGAGCCTGCCAACCGCGAAAAGATTTCGCAGTGGGCGAAAGAATACTGGGAAGCGATGCATCCGCACTCTGCCGGTGGCGCCTATATCAACTTTATGATGGAGGAAGGACAGGACAGGATTAAAGCATCTTACGGTGAAAATTACGAGAAGCTGAGTAAAATAAAAGCGAAGTATGATCCGGAAAATTTCTTCCGTGTGAATCAGAATGTGACGCCTGCGAAATAGGTAGATGAATCCCTCAAACCCCACAGTATCAGCAACACAGTTGCATGCTTTTCGGTCGCACAGTCTGTTTCAAACGGTCAGGAAGTATGCGCTGCTGTTGCTGTTGTTTTCTGTGGGCTTACACTCCGCAGGAGCTCAGCAAAAACCCGGCACTGAGCTGCAGGTGAAAAAAGCCATTTCTCCAATAAAGCTGGATGGCGAGCTGGACGAACCTGCATGGAAAAATACTGGCGTTGCAGATTCATTTTTTCAAAACTATCCAAACGATTCACTTCCCGCCACGAACAAGTCGGAAGCTTACCTCACATTCGATGACCGCTTCTTATACTTTGCCTTCAAGTGCTATACCAAAAAGCCGATCACGCAACACATGCGAAGAGATTTTGGCGGTGCGCTGGTGTTGCATGACGTCATTTATCTCACGCTCGGAGGTTTTGGCGACAAGGCAAACGCAAACTGGTTCGGGGTTTCGTACCCGGGCGTTCAGTATGACGGGGCAATCTTTAACGGTGGCGATTCTGAAAACAGCTATTCTGATTTCTGGGATGCCAAGTGGTTTACCAAAACAAAAAAGTTTGACGGATACTGGATCTCCGAATCAGCAATTCCATTCAAATCATTTCGCTATAGCAACAACATCCCTCTTGAAATCAATTTTCTGAGAGGGGACGCGTCAACCAATGAACGATCGCACTGGGTGCATGTACCGGTTCAGTACATGGTAGGCTCGCAGGCATTTATGGGAAAAATGATCACCGATGCACCCCTGCCGGCACCGGGAAAAAATGTAGTGCTCATTCCTTACAGTACGTTTTCCTCTTCGCGCGAGCAGGGCAACGCCTCTGCATATGACTTCAAGGGCGGTTTCGATGCGAAGATCGGGATTGCTACCGCGATGAATCTTGACCTCACGATCAATCCTGATTTTTCACATGTCGAAGTCGATCAGCAGATTGTCAACCTTACGCGATTCGAATTCAATTTTCCTGAACGCAGGCAGTTCTTCCTGGAGAACAGCGATCTCTTCGGCCAGCTCGGTCTGCCCATGGCCCGGCCCTTTTTCACCAGGCGTATCGGACTCGCGGCAGATTCGACAGGACTACTTCGAAAAGTTCCGATTCTCTATGGCGCGCGGTTCAGCGGGAAGCCGGGAAAGTCGTGGCGTGTGGGACTCATGAATCTGCACACGCAGGCACAGGCATCGCTCGGCCTCCCCGATCAGAATTACACAATGGCTGTTGTTCAATACCGGGTTCTCTCCCGCTCGTACCTCTCAGGTTTCTATATTAACAAACAGAACATCGGTATACACGAGGAAGACAGTACAAGTTTTCTTCACCCCGACCTCATCTTCACAACGGTAGATTCCGATAGCAGACTGATTAACCGCTTCAACAGCGTAGCGGGGGCGGAATTCAACCTGCTAACAACCAGCAACAAGTGGTCGGGAAAAATTTTCTATCATCATTCCATGAACTCGTTCCGGCAGACACAACGAAGTTCTTTTGGTGCGATGACCGAGTTCAACACGCGAGACTGGGGTTTCAGAGTGATACAGCAGAGCACGCAGAAAAATTTCCGCGCGCAGACCGGCTTCGTGCCGGGGCTTGACATCTATCCCGGGCTTCACAATTCAACAATCCGGGCCAGGCGATCCTTCTATCCTTCAAACCGTAAAATGGTGAAGGCCGAGCCATATGTGGAAGCGAATATGAATCTTCTCCCCGGAGGAGCGCTCACGGATCATTCAGCACTTGGCGGAGGCCAACTTTTTTTTCTAAACCAGTCATCGGTAAAGGCTGAGGCCAGAAACTGGTTCCAGAAGCTGCCAGCGAATTTCAATCCGATCAGTCCGAAAGGTGACAGCACGCTTTTGAAAGGCGAACAATTCCGCTGGAACGACTTTGAACTTCAATACCTGAGTGATCCGCGCAAGAAACTGAGCTACACGCTCGGCTACGCAACGGGAGGTTTTTACAATGGCAAAAGAGCTTCATATTTTGGAGAGATCGTATTCAGAACACCCCCCTTTGCAACACTGTCTGCAATTTTCAATTACAGCACCATCAGCCTGGATGAAGTTTACGGCAAAGCGGATTTCGTTTTATTGAGCCCAAAGATCGACATCACCTTTACGCCCAATTTGTTTTTCACAACGCTCGTTCAGTACAACAATCGGTTTGACAATGTAAACATCAACGCCCGTTTCCAATGGCGATTTAAGCCACTCTCCGATCTGTTCATCGTTTACACGGAAGATTATTTTCCACATGGGCTGTCTTCGAAGCAGCGTGCGCTTGTGCTGAAAGCCACCTACTGGCTCAACCTGTGACGGTGAAGATTCTCTCATGAGATTTTTGTACTTTTAGCAAAACCCATCTCATGACAAACCCTATCGATCTGAGACTTTCCAATTATTTCACGGGAATGCCTTTCATCCTTGGCTGGATCCTGGCACCCATCGGATTGATGCTTCTGTTCTCACCGCAGCCGATTGTCGGAGCAGTGATGTTACTCGCGGGAATTGCAATCCTGACAACACACTACCGCCTGCAGATCGACCGCGAAACCCATCAGTATATTGAGTACATCTGGATTTTTGGAATGAAAGCCGGGCAGGAGAAACAACGGTTTGACAACATCAAATACGTGTTTGTAAAAAAGATCAAAGTAAGCCAGACACTTAATTCGAGAGCTTCGTCCACTACGATCCAGAAAAATCAGCACGAGGCATACCTGAAATTTTCAGACGAACATAAAATTCATCTGATCACTTCGGACAGCAAAGAAGCGCTGCTGGGAAAAGTGCGTCCGATTGCATCGCGGATCAGCACACGCATAATTGATTATTCGGTTGAAAATCCTGTTGAGATTAAATGAGTGTAGCAATGATTCAAACTTCGTTGTTGCAATTGCGGCACGTATACGACACGGTATGACAGTACGTAAAAGTACCCGACCTTGTGTTTATTATTTTAGGATAGCTATAGCAAATAAGAAGTATAACAATTAAAAATATGACAGTTGAAGAGTTCTTTCGTGTCACGGAGCATCCTTTGAAAAAAGAAATGATAGCGTTGCGCAAGATCATTCGCGACAGTGTCCCGGAACTGACAGAACAAATCAAATGGAATGCGCCAAGTTTCTGCCACGAAGGTGATGACCGCATCACTTTCAATGTTGCCCGCAAGAATTCCGTTTTGCTGATTTTTCACCGCGGGGCAAAGGCAAAGAAGGTCAGTATTAAGAAGCCAATACTCGAAAGGAATGCCGAACTCCTCGACTGGCCTGCTCCCGACCGTGCGGTGCTGACCATAAGCAGCTCGAAAGACCTGAAAGATCTGAAAGGAGCACTAACCGAGATCGTAAGCGATTGGATAAAAACCACTGCAAAGTATGCAGCTTAGTCACAGGAATGCCGACCGAAGGGACCTGAAACCGGTGTTTGATCTCTACATGGATATCGAAGCCAACCGGTTCCTCACGTTTGACCCGATGACGATTGCTGAATTCACACCGATATTTGAATCGATGTTGTCTGACAAAACACTGTTCGTCTGTGAACTGGAGGAACAGCAAGTGGCCACGTATCGGTTGATCAGAAAGTCACACCGCCAATCTCACATCTGGTATCTCGGTGGCTTTGCTGTGAGAAGCTCTCTCAAAGGCAGAGGTATCGGTTACCAGATCCTCCTCCAATTAAAAGAGCAGGCGAAGGCGCACAATGTTTCGCGAATTGAACTGACTGTAGACACTGAAAACACAAATGCAATCAACCTCTACCGTAAGGTTGGTTTTGAGATTGAAGGCAAATTAAAGAACAACTATCGTCTCACCTCCACGGGAAAATTCTACGATGAATTTCTGATGGCGTTGTTGCTTCAGTAGCCTGTATATGGTCGCCTGTCTGACCGGAGAACAGCGCTTGCATGAAAAAAACATGGAGTGTAAGATTTGACGAAAAATAGAGCAGCGATGAGCGACATTCGTTGATTAATTTGAATCGTAAATCAGCAGCAGATCTATGATCAACACTTCCCGCGAAGAACACGCTATTGTAGTCCACTTCAAATACAACAAAAAAACACTGGATGCCTTGCACGCACTGGAAACTCAGCTGTCGAGCATCATCCAGGAAAATTCCCTTGGAGAGTACGATGGCCACGAGATTGCGAAAGATACCAATGGGTTTATTTACATGTATGGCAACAATGCCGAACATCTTTTCAAGGCCGTCAAACCGGTGCTCGACAAAACTGATTTCATGAAAGGCGCTATTGCCCTGCTGCGCTTCGGTGGTCCCGGAGCCTCTGACATCGAAGTAGAGGTGGGTACTGACTAACACCCACTCGCTCCCATTTCTTTGTTGTTTTATTCCTTTTCGATACCTTCAATACAGTTAGATCGAACAGGAAACTCCATGCTTGCCATCAGACGTGTAAGGCGCTCCGATCTTGCACACATATACAATTTTGTTTGTGAACTCGAAGCCCAGCGCTTCGATCGCCTAAGATTCGCAACAATTTTTAATCGTAATCTCACAAATCCCCAAAACATTTATCTCATGGCAGTCGAAACGAAACCCGTTGGTTTCATCAGCTGCCACGCACAAACGCTGCTGCATCATTGCGATCTCATCGCAGAAATTCAGGAGATGTATGTAATGCCTGCCTCCCGGGGCCGCGAAGTAGGAAAAGCCCTTCTGCTCGAATTGAAAAAGATCGCACGTAAAAAGAAAATTGCGCAGATTGAAGTAACTTCCAATGTCAGACGAAGAAGAGCCCACCAGTTTTATATCCGCGAAGGCTTCACGCTGACTTCAAAAAAATTTGTCTATCCGGTGAAATAATTTGCGCGTATGCCGAATGTGCTTGGGATTGAAATAGGTGGAACAAAGCTACAACTCACGGTATCGGATGAGCAGGCAAACCCTTTAAAAACTTTCCGCTTCAGTGTCGACAGGAATGCCGGGGCAAAAGGCATCCGCGACCGTATTGAAAATGTTTTGGCGGACACCTCGGACTTTGATATTAAGAAGATCGGGGTAGGATTCGGTGGACCGGTTGACAAGAAAACAGGCAGGATTTTTACCTCATATCACATCGATGGCTGGTCGGGCTTCTCCATCAGGGACTGGCTTGCTCAGGTATCTTCATGCGAAGTGATCGTTGACAATGACGCAAATGTTGCGGCACTTGGCGAAGCGCTCTATGGAGCAGGGAAAAATTTCAGTCATGTATTTTATGTGACCCTTGGCAGTGGTGTCGGCTCCGGGCTCGTGGTCAATAAGAAGATCTACATCGGGAGCAGCGGTGCCGAAACTGAGTTTGGTCACATCAGGCTTGACAAGACCGGAGTAACTATCCAGGACGCGTGCTCCGGTTGGGCGGTAAATGAAAAAATCCGGAAGGCATCGGATCGAAATCCAAAAAGCCTTCTCGCCCAGATCGCAAAAAGATATGAAGGCGAAGAAGCAAAGGCACTCATTGAAGCCATGCGCCAGGGTGATGAAGATGCATCAATCATCTTCGATAAAACAATAGATGATCTGGCTTTTGGGTTATCACATGCGACTCACCTGTTTAACCCTTCTACCATCATCCTTGGCGGAGGACTTTCACTGATCGGTGAACCCATCCGCAAAGCAGTGGAAGTAAACATAAAGAAGTATCTTATGGATGCAATTCAACCCGGCCCTGTGATTCAGCTTTCCATGCTGAAAGAAAATGCAGTACCGCTCGGAGCCATTGCACTTGCATTAAGTCACTAGCGCCCAATTCAAAATCACAGGCTTATCAATATGAAAGATTTCATCGACCAGTACATACAGCTTCAAAAGGCTACACTCGAAACGATTCCAAGGGAAAAAGTTTCAGAGATCGTTGGCGTGTTCAAGCGAGCGCTGGATGAAGAGCGGACCATTTTCGTATTTGGAAACGGAGGAAGTGCAGCGAACGCCTCGCATTTTGTAACGGACCTGGGCAAGGGGTCATCAGACAAAACAAAAAAACGTTTCCGTTGCCTTTCCATCAATGACAACACGCCATGGATGACTGCACTCGGCAACGATTACTCCTATGACGATGTATTTGTTCGGCAGCTGATGAATTTCGCCAAGCCGGGTGATGTATTGTTTACAATGAGCGTGAGCGGCAACTCACCCAATCTCGTCAAGGCAATCCAATGGGGAAAGCAATCGAAGCTGCAGACGGTGAGCCTTGTTGGAAAAAAACGTGGCAAGCTGGCCGAGATCAGTGAACACGTCATCGTTGTGGAAGACGATCATTATGGACGTGTTGAAGATGCTCACATGGGAATCTGTCACATGATCGCCTATGCCTTTATGGAAAACGAAGCACTGCAAAAATAAATGCGAAGCCTGCTTATTTTAATGGTATTGCTCTCCTACACCTGTCATGCGCAGGTAGTAAGTGAATCTTTGCCAAAGGAGATCCGCAAGAAAGAGAAATTCCTGTTCTATCTGCACGGTGGTGTCGTTACTGTATTGGGAAACAATGCAATCAACCAGTCTGCGCCAGAGTGGGGACCTTACCAGTATCTGAGCATTCTGGATTCATTGAGGTCACGAGGGTTTAATGTGATCAGTGAGAATCGAAGGGAGCACATAGACGATTCTGTATATGTGAACAAGATCGTTGCACAGGTCGATTCGTTGTTACAAAGTAAAGTGCCGGTAAAAAACATTCTACTGGTGGGCGCATCAGCGGGATCGCATATTGTATTGCTCGCGTCTGGCAGGATACGAAATCCAAAAATGAAATTTGTGATCATGGGCGGATGCTGGCTTGAAACCTATAAGGATTACGCTGACATCCAGCTCTTCGGAAAATTCCTTTCGATTTATGAGACGACAGATCCGCACCAAAGCTGCCTCAGCATTTTTAATGAAAGAAAAACGATCACAAGCATCAAGGAAATAAAGCTGAACACCGGCCTAAGCCACGGATTCATCTACAAAGGCCATAAAGCGTGGATTGACCCTATTGTAAACTGGTTCAACAGCAATTGAAATACCTAGAGCTTTTCTATCAGCGAAATGAGATTATCCGTGGCAAATGGTTTTTTCAGGAATTCGTTTGCCCCTGAGTTCAATGCCTTTTTCCTGATAGAATAATCTGCCGAGGTGATCAACACCGGAACAGAAGCATGGTATGACTGAAAGTTTAAATAAGGGCAGTTGCTTATTTCATCACTCGACATGGTGTCAATAATATACACATCCGGATTTTCCTTGTGCTCACAGTCCTCTTCATTCACGAAGTGGACTTCATATCCGGCCTGTCCGAGACTCTTGTTGATTAGAAAAAGCCAATCCTGGTCGTGGCTGCTTACAAAAATTTTCTTCATGGGTAATTAGCTAGTGTAATTCAAGATAACGAATTATCGAGGGCCGTACGAGCTTTTTCAGAAATATATCGAAGCGGGTATTATGCTGCCAATGTGCACGAACACATGCACGCGTCCGGCCAAAAAAAAATTCGAGCAAAAAAACAACGTCTTCGCTACATCAAATGAAACAAGCGGCCGTTAAGAGATGAAAATATCGTCCGATGCTCTATCTTCGCCAGACAACCACCTAATGTATAGACGCACATCATGAACCTTAAATCAACACTGACAACGCTTATTCTATCAATAGCCTGCTTTGCATCTTTCGCTCAATCCCAAACCACACCACAGTCGTCTGCTGCTATTCGGACGGGTGCAGAGCAGCTGGACAAGTATTTGCCCATCATTAAAGGAAAACGCATTGCATTGCTCGCAAATCCTACAACCATTATTGGAAAAACGCATCTTGTCGACAGCCTTCAGGCGCTGGGAGTAAAAATAGTAAAGGTGTTCGGCCCCGAGCATGGATTCCGCGGCAACGCCAGCGCAGGCACAAGAGTATCAGATGAAGTGGACGCAAAGACCCGTATTCCAATCATCTCGCTTTATGGCAAGAAGAACAAACCCACTGCTGAAGATCTGTCGAATGTAGATGTGGTGATCTACGACCTTCAGGATGTTGGCGTCCGCTTCTACACAAACATCAACGCATTGTCGAGACTGATGGAAGCGTGTTCAGAGAACGGCAAGGAATTGATCATTCTTGACCGCCCTAATCCGAATGCCTACCTGATTGACGGCCCTATACTCGACATGAAATTCAAATCAGGCATTGGTATGTTTCCCCTTCCTGCATCACATGGACTGACGGTAGGCGAATTTGCGCAGATGGCGAATGGTGAAGGCTGGCTGACAAACGGAGTGAAATGCAAACTCACTATCATCCCGGTTGCAAACTACGATCACAACATGGACTACACGTTACCTGTGCCGCCATCACCAAACCTGAACACGCAGCAGGCAATCATGCTCTATCCATCAACGTGTCTCTTTGAAGGCACCTACCTCAACCACGGCCGCGGAACGTATTTTCCATTCACCGTCATCGGCAGTCCTGAACTGAAAGGCATTTACGATTTCTCTTACACACCAACGGGAATCAAAGGAATGGCAGAGACTCCGTTGTTCATGGACCAGGTCTGCTACGGCCTCGATCTGCGGAAGGTTGACATTCAGAAACTGAAGGCCACCGGAAAAATTAACATTCGATGGCTGATGGAACTGTACCAGAAACACCCGTACAAAGAAAAATTCTTTGACTCGAAATTGAGCAACCAGATGGGCGTAATTGAACGTCTCATCGGCAACGACTTGTTTCGTCAGCAGATCATCGATGGTGTATCCGAGGAGGAAATCCGCGCGAGCTGGGAACCCGGACTGTCCCGTTATAAAGAAATGCGAAAGAAATATCTGTTGTATCCATGATTTGAAGATGTCATCAACTAATTAAAAAATGAACCCTATAAGAATATCGACACTTGCTGTGATGATCCTGCTGAGTTTCAACCTCCAGGCGCAGAATAAATACAGCTACGTAAATTTTAATTCCATCACTGAAGTCAAAGGAACAGATTACTTCCTCGCATCAATCGAAAACCATGGGAAGACGGAGGTGCAGGAGCAGTTCCTCTTGTTCGTTAATAGCCGCAGTGGCGAATCGAACGAAGTACGTTTCCCTCCGAAATCCCTTGTGAGGGAAGTCGTTCAGATCAAGATCGACACGCTGGGAATCAATCAGTTTATTGTGGTAGGGAGCACAGTGGATCTTGACAAAAAGAACTCGATAGATTACAATGATCCACGGCAGGTGTTTGTCGTTTCCGCAGACGGGAAGGTGAGGACTCAATTGACAGAAGATAATTTCTTCACTCAGCTGTGGAAAGTTCACTCGCGAACCGGTAGCCTCATGATCACCGGGTACTTCGACAGCAATAACAATGGTAAATACGACAAGGAAGACAAGAACCAGATATTGGTGTTTGACCTGAAAACGCTGTCAGTCATTCAAAAAATCTAATTGCGACAAGCCATAGCATCTGACAAGTTTACTTGCAGTAGCTGAGATCCCTCAAGCAATCACCGCGGTTCATAGCGTCCACCGCGTCATTGCGGTAAAAAAAGCGGTGTTGTAAGGCAAGGCGCGATGAGTTCGCCAGAAAACGTTTTGCTCTGAAAATGTAATTCCTGTTAAAAAGGAAAGACTAATCCAATAAATCATTTATCGTGAAAGCTGTCGTCTATACTCAGTATGGTGGCCCTGAAATGCTTTCTCTGCAGGAAGTTGAGAAACCAAAGCCGAAAGACAATGAAGTGTTGATACACGTTCGCGCAGCATCAATCAACGACTGGGACCTTGGCCTGCTCACAGGTGATTCGATAGTCAACAGGGCCATGTCGGGAATGAGCAAACCGAAATTACAGATCCTGGGTTCTGACGTTGCCGGAATTGTGGAAGAAGTCGGAACTGCAGTGACGCGGTTTGTTCCTGGCGATGAAGTGTATGGAGACCTCAGCAGCTCCTGGGGCGGCTTTGCCGAATATGTGTGTGCAAAGGAAACGTCAATCGCAAAAAAATCACCGCGCATGAGTTTCGAAGAAGCTGCAGCTATTCCACAGGCTGGCATGCTCGCAGTTCAGGCATTGATAGACATTGGCCAGATACGGCCCAACCAGAAGATATTGTTTAATGGCGCGGGTGGCGGAGTGGGGACGCTCGGTCTGCAGATTGCAAAACAATTTGGCGCAGAAGTCACGGGCGTAGATTCCGCAGACAAGCTTCCGATGATGAAAGCGATTGGATTTGATCACGTCATCGACTACCGCACAACGGATTTTACAAAGACAGGAATTGCATATGATCTGATCGTGGATGCGAAGACTAGCAGGAGTGTATTCCAGAATGCGCGCGCGGTGAAGAAAGGCGGAAGATATGTTACTGTTGGAGGCGAAATACCAATGCTGTTGCAGACTTTGGTGTTAGGACCGGTAGTGTCTGCGTTGCAGGGAAAGAAAATGAAGATTGTTGCGCTGAAGGCTAACAAGGATCTTCAGTATATGAACGAACTGTTTGAAGCAGGAAAACTTAAACCGATATTGGATCAAACATTTCCGCTGATAAACACCCGCGAAGCGATGGAACTCTACGCTTCCGGAAAGCACAAAGGCAAAGTAGTGATAACCAATCCCTGAAACTATGCAGATGGTTCCGATCTTTCGTTGCACCGATCTGGCGCGCGCAATCCGCTTCTACACCGGGACGCTTGACTTCTCACTTTTCCCCGGAGATACCGCAGATGATGTTGTAGTCACACTTACAAATGGTGACGCAGCGCTCACACTGACAACCCTTGAAGGGGATCAGAAGATTGGCATCGCATCAAACGTGTTGGTTGATAACGTTGACTCACTGTTTCGAAAATATGTAAGCCGGGGCCTTGACACTTCGGCCAAACCGGATTCTCCGGTGCATCAGTCACCCCTCGATCAAACCTGGGGCAGCCGAGAATTTTACGTCACCGACCCTGATGGCAACACGCTGCGCTTTATACAATGGAAAAACACCTCTTCTTAACAACTGTTAGGCTCATTTTATTCAAACAATCTTGAGCTAAATCTGACAAGGCTCGTTTCCATCATTGCCAATCCATTATCTTTGCGCTTTGTTGAAACCCCGAAGAGTCAATGTTTTTTAACAAGATCAAGGCAAGAGAATCAGGCGTGCTGCTATATGGTATCACTCCACCGAAAGCACAGACCGAACCGGTGAAAGTGGCAGAGATCGCACAAAAGTCACTTGGCATTCTGTGCGCCCTGGATATCGATGCGCTTGTTGTTTACGATGTGCAGGATGAATCTGCCCGTACCAGCGAAGAACGTCCGTTTCCTTTTTCAAGCGCGCTGGATCCGTTTGATTATGCCAGTGAACACCTTCACAAGCTTCAACTGCCAAAAATCATTTATCGCCCTGCTGGCAAGTTTACCCGCGAGGAACTGGCATCATGGCTGAACGACCTGAAGACAAACAGTTTCTATCCGGTGTTTGTCGGCCTGCCTTCACCTGACTACGTTGTTAAAACAAGCCTGACCGAGGCATACAAGATCTGGCGCGATGAACACGGCCATCACTCGGTGATCGGTGCAGTGACAATTCCGGAACGCCATGCCGTGCTGAAAGATGAAGATGTCAGAATCCTTGACAAAGTGAGCTGCGGTGTGTCTTATTTTATTTCGCAATGCATCTTCAACGTTGAGTATACGAGGAAGACCTTACAAGATCTGCTTGCAGCCTGCGAAAAGAAAAATCAGGAAGTGCCAACCATCATCTTCACACTCACCATCTGTGGTTCAGCCAAAACATTGCAGTTTATGGAATGGCTGGGTATACACATTCCGGATGATATCAAGGCTGAATTGCAGGTTTGCGAAAATCCTGCAGAGCGCTCAGTTGAAATTGCACTGGCCACTGCAAAAGAACTCATCACATACTGCACAGAGAATTCAATTCCGTTTGGGTTCAACATTGAAAGTGTTGCCACCCGCAAGGTTGAAGTGGATGCATCGCTGCAACTTCTCGCGAGTATCACGGAACTGCTTCAGCAAAAAGGATTGCGGGCTAAAAAGGCAACTGCCAACGCTGTGCTGACCAGTCTTTGATTTCCTTAAAATTTGTAAAACGTGGCGATGCCGAGGCACGGCAGCACCGGAAACGAAATATCAATATCGAAACCATACGAAGGCTGCTTCTCGATCACGCTTTCGTGGAATTGAAAAATTGTTCCACCGTGAAATTGCACGCCAAGGTGTTCCGTGAGATTGAACTCCCGGCCGATGGAGAAATTCAGATACCCGTATTTTTCAATCAGGAACGGTGACTCGCTTTTCAGATAGTTTAATCCAAGTTTCACAAACCATGGCTTGCGCTCTGTCAGCTTTGCTTTCCCACCAAAGTGCCGGTAAAAATCTCCTGACAGCGATAGTGATTCTTCTTCCTGTGACGGGATTGTGCCAACGGTGAGTGCAAATTGTGACTGACCTTTCCCGTATCGCAGGCCGGCATTCAGTAGTTCGGGAACGCCCAACCCGGCCGTTAACGCAATCCTGCCTTGTGCGGACGTGTTAATGCAAGTGATACTGATTGCAGCTACGCAAAGAATAAAAAGGCGGGTCATGGGGTGGTTTTAAACGAAATTAAGAAATTGTTTTTAAGAACATTCGATCACCCTTGTCAGAATAATTGCCTTCGGCCCATTACATGGCTCGATGACTCCTCAGAAAAAGTATTAACTTTCAACATTCGTCAAACGCCCCGCGAATGCACCCCCACAAACCCCTGCGTATTCTTCTTTTCACGATCATGTTGGTAACGCTTGCAGTGCCGCGAGGCTATTCTCAGGCGAACTGCCCCAGACATCATCTGCTTGGAGAGTGGAAGGAAGTTGCTTCGCTCCGTGGCGAATCAACGAATATCGACAGCCTCAGAGCTGCTGCAGCTTCATCAAAACGCTCTCTTGGCACCTGGCAGTTCAAAGACGACAACACGTATAAATACCGCCATCCGCTGCAACGAAGTCGCTACAAGCGCAACAGCGTGTTTGCTCTTGAAGACGCAACGTGTGAAATTATCCTGGGAAGACGCAAGCATAAACGCGACCGGAGAAATCTTGAAATTATTTACCTGGACGAAAAACTCCTGATCTACAAAAGTGACAATAATCCAAAAGGATACTTCACGCACGTGCTGATCAGAAATAAAAAGAAAGGCCGGGGCGACTGACGGGACAGCCGGAAATGCAAGAGGAGAAAGCTTAAAGCAGAAAGCTTAAAGCATAAAGCAGAAAGCCAGAGAGCCTTTGGAAAGAGGTATAATTTTCGAAAGTTCATTAAACCGATCGGATATGAAAACCCTCACACTACTACTCAACGAAGTTGCCGAAGCGCGTTATAAGTTTATCGGCACCGCCACCGGCCTTTCATCGCAGCAGGCCAACTTCAAGCCGGCACCGGATGCATGGTCAATTACTGAGAACGTTGAGCATATGTTCTGGGCAGAACACGGAGGCATTAACGGAATGTGGAAAACATTTGAAGCGTTCAGGAGCGGCAAGCCTGTGTACACCGGAGAGCTGGTTCATCACGGACTCCCGATCGAAGAAGTGATTGCAAGGACGTGGAAGGAAAAGGAAATTGTTCCCGAGGTAGCAAAACCGCGCATGGGAGGCCCGGTCGAATTCTGGAATCTCTCGTTGCACAATCTGCAGAATATCCTGGCTGCCCTGGCGAACGCGCTCGAGGGTGCCGACCTCGAAAAGATCATCCACCCGCATCCGATCTCAGGTCCCATCAACGTCATCCAGCGATTCGAATTTCTCCGCTTTCATCTCGATCGCCATCGCCACCAGATCGAGCGCATCAAGGCTGACAAACATTTTCCGATGTAACGTTCAATGAACGCAACGAAATTTTCCGAAAGCATTCTAATCGAAAGACGGTTTGAAAAAGTTTTTGGTTAAGGAGGCATTCTACTTCCCGGTATACTTCAGGAGGACCTAAGCCTGGCTTTGGCCTGGCAGCAGACATGCGCGGCCAGGGTTCAGTCCGGATGAAGTATACCAGCGGCCCAGCGGCCCGGGAGCGAACCAACGTGCGGGAAAGACTGAAAGACCTCTCGCGCATACTGGATGCCAGGCCGTAATCACGACACCATACAGCACCGCTTGAATTTTTTTCCACTGCCGCACGGGCACGGATCGTTGCGTTCGATCTCAACGCTAGTCCGCTTTGTCTTTTTGAGAAGATCCGCAGTGTCCTGGTTGAAGGCCTGTTCGAGTAAAGCATAGAGCTCGGGATGATTTTTCTGCAACAGCTGCGGACGCTCGAAGAAATACTCTCCTGTAACCGCAAGAAACTCGCGTTCGTGGGTCGCACCGTAGGGGTTGATATCACTGGCACCGGAATGGATCGCCTGTGTTTTTTCGCGGATCAGGCGAAGCCACGGAATTGAAAACTTCTTATCCATCAGCGTAGCCGGAATCCCATCCACCTCACCATCTTCTTTGTCGAGCAGGTGAATGAACTCATGAACGCCCACGTTCTGCTTGTCCGTTTCATTGCTGAATCCGCGGTGCAGTGAAGGCTTCGACAAAATCATCTTTCCTTCCATGGCTCCGCTTCCCACCATACCCGTAATCGTCTCCTCACGACTATTGATCTGGTAGTTACTGTCAAACGAACCCGGATAAAGAAGAACTTCATCGAGGAAACGGTAATCCCAGTCCGGAAAACCGAACACTGGAATCACTGCGCTGCTGGCAACGAGCAACTTGTCGGTGATGTCAACGGAAGTGTGAACGCCTGTGATGCGGACCTTTTTCAGGAAACGGCTGACATCCGTTTCAAAACGTTTCTGTTCGGAGGGAATGAGGTTGTGATAAAACAATACTTTCTGATCGAGGATAGCGCGCCATGATGGTGGGAAATCTGCGGGCGCTGCTGCCTCAGCTTTCGTTTTCTGAGATTTGAAAACGAAATAACAGATCACACCCACAACGATAACAATCAGCATCCAGGTCATAATCAAAGATAGTTGTAATCCCATTTATTTTCAATGGCCGAAGTGTACTGGCGCTACTGCTGCGAATTTTGTATCTTCGATCAGGAAGGCGGCTAGCCCGGGCGTTACAACCGTTTTACTTCTAGTCGTGTCCAACAGATATGAAAAGACCCATATTTATCCTCGCATTTGTTTTCATCGTGTTAGCTGCCTGCAACGATGATGACGCTACCACAACTGCTTCCCTGAACGGAACATGGAAGGTAGTTTCTTTTGAGAACCACGCAACGGGAACAGTGGAGTTGCAGACCCAGGAGAATTCGTGGAACAAGGACATTACGATAAGCTTCGATGACACGACCAGCCCCGGTGTACTTTCCGGAACCAATACGTTGAATGCCATATCAGGCAAGTTCACCTACCCGGAGCGCAATAGCTTTAAGATTGATGACTTCTTTACAACTTACGTCAACCAGCCTCGATGGGCCGATGAGTTCCTCGAGGCAATTCTCGACCCCGTGCCGGTTTTTAATGTCGATGGGAATCAGCTTACCATCTACTACGAGGGAAGATTAAAAAGTGTAACACTGATCAGACAATAATGTCACGCATGCGAGCGCGTAAGAATTCGAAATTGAGCAGTTCTGGAATCTTGTGCACAACGCACCAAGTCATGACCCTTCGACCAATAATAGCTATCGCATCAGTGCTTCTTCTATCCTGCGTTTCTGAGAAAGCAAACAACGCTTTTTCAAAAATTGAAAGTGGCATTCTTGACCGTGCTGAGTTACTGACTGCCGCGCAGGAGGATAGCATCTCATCACTTATACAGGGCCTGAAGCGGGACGTTGGATCCGAAGTGTTTGTGCTTACCGTCAATACGCTTGCATACGAGAAACTGGAGGAATTATCGTTGAGGATGGCTGACAGCCTGAGAATAGGTCGTTCCACACACAATGATGGACTGTTAATCATGGTCGCGTTAACGGATAGAAAAGCCAGGATTGAAGTCGGCACTGGCCTGGAGAACATAATCAGGGATGAAATTGCCGCGCGGGTTATGCGCAACACTATTGTACCTAACTTCGAGAAGGAAAAGTATAGCCTTGCTCTTTACACGGCAGTCTCGGAAATTTCCACGCTGATTCGGGACAACCGTGAACTCGTTGGAACAAAACCAACCTGGAAATAAAAACTGACACACCCTCATCCGACCATGGCCAATAGAATACTCATTCTGCTTTTCATCATTTGCATAGCGCACGAAAGTTTTGCACAGTCCGGGGCGCCTCAAAAGAGACCTCCCTTCGAACTCAAGCTGTCTGTGGATAAAGATCAGTTCTATTCGGCACCCATGCCAGAATCGAATTACATCATCAACGACAGCATCGTCCAGATTTTCCCCGGAGAAAAACTCCTGATTGAAGCAGACGTCATCAACGACAAGCTGACAAACTTCCGCGTGGTGAACGAGATCAGGAACGAAAACAAAACCCTCGTGATTGAATTCGAACAAACCACTAAAAATAAAATGCATGAGGGGATGAACTTCACGATCTACAATCCCTTCGGCAAAGTCATTCATTACAAGGCCATGATGAACCTGATGAAGAACGACCGGTGGGTCAGAACCTCCGTTATTCCTGTCATGGCGGAACTTCGGTCAATTGAAATGTGGCCGGACCTGATTACGTCACTGGCTTTAACGGGATTTACGCTGAAGGATGAATAACAACTGCTAACCCAGGCAATATGGAGCAGACTAAAACAGAAACGGAACACATCTGGTATCAGCGTCCCGTGTTTTTTGTTTCGAACATTCAACGCTCCCTGGATTTTTATATCAACAAACTCGGATTTACAAAAAAGTGGCATGAGGCAGATGGCAAGGGAACCGTATGCCAGGTCGATCGTGGAGGGTGTGAAATTATCCTGTGTCAGGATTCAGCCAGAGTCAATGGAACGCGCCTCTTTCTCGAGCTTTCGCGCGCAGGTGTTGAACAGTTGCTTAAAGAAATTGACGCACGGGCCATCCCTACGAAAAAAATGTGGTGGGGCTATGATGTGCTGCAGATCACCGATCCCGATGGCAACGAACTACTGGTGTGTCTGGAAAATCTTTTGTAATTACAGAAAGCAATCATCGTCCGAAGGGCGTTCCATGACAAAAGAAAAAAAAGTCATAAGCACAGAAAACAAATTAACAATCATCATTCCGCGCAACGGTTCATGGAGTGTGATACTGCTTACGGGTGCATGGTGCCTGATCTGGATAATTATATTTTATTCACTGGCAGCCGAAGGTGTACTTTTCTCAGGCGCGGGTTTCGCATGGCACATGCTTGGATTTTTCCTGCTCTGGCTCCTCGTGCTACGAACATTTCTATGGCATGTGCGCGGAAAAGAAAAAGTGACATTGGACGAAAATCATCTGAAGATCGAGAGGCTTGGTACATTCCTGGCACCAACAAGAAAGTTCGAGGTGCGCTTTATTGATGAATTCAGATTCGCAGACACTCACCATTCCGTGTGGTGGATGGAACGCTATGGGTTTGCCGGGGGACAAATATCCTTTAACTACTGGGAACGGCCGGAGAATTTCGGGCAATCTGCCACCAGGGAGGAAGCGATTGAGATTGCTGCGCATTTAAATGAAAGACTAAAAACAATTATTCACCACAACCCGGCATTACACCCTGACAGCGTGTTCAGGCCGGATAACAAAACTTTATGAGGAACAATGTGACCACACTCAGGTTTACCAGAGCACTATTTATAATTTACCTGCTCGCCTTATGCTGGATCCTGTTGCTGAAGCTGGGCGTGCGGTTTTCTTATATGGATCACAGGAGTATAAACCTCGTTCCATTTCAGGCGCCCCTGATGGTAAATGGCAAAGCAGACATGGGTGAGATCATCCTGAACGTCATCATCTTTATACCTATGGGACTCTATGCCGGGATCTTATTCAGCAGGTGGTCGTTTGCGAGAAAAACTTTTCTCTTCTTCGCGACAAGCCTGACGTTTGAGGTCCTTCAGTACAGCTTGAGGATTGGCGCGTTCGACATCACGGATATTATTACCAATACGTTCGGTGGCGTGTCAGGACTCCTCATATATGAAGGATTTGCAAGACTCTTTAGCAATAAGGGTTTCGCTGAAAAGATTGTCAGCGGTGTTTTAGCGATCGGAACAATAGTCGTTATCGCATTTCTGTTCATGCTTAAAATGAATATGCTGCCGATACGCTACCAGTAGTCAGTAGTCCGTTGTAAAATTGATGCGACTGCTACGAATATTATGTATCTTGCTTTCGTATGCCAGTTAATGTAAATTGGTTTACAAGTAATAAGACCCCTATGAAATCCCTCCTCCTGATCCTCACACTCGTATCATTTGCCGCCCTCGGTCAAGCCGACAAAACAGAAAGACCGGGTGAACCCGACATCTACAACGTAGAGACTGACGACAAAGAAATGAACGAGGCGATCAAGAAATCGCGACAGACCTTTGACGACTTTCTCACCGCATTCAAAAATCAAAAGAGAAACCAGTCTGCCTTCAGTGTCAAGATGCCCTTCCCTACGGGTCATGGAGCAGAGCACATCTGGCTGATCGATATAGAATCAAAAGGCGGAAAACTCTTTGGAACGGTTGACAATGTACCCGAAAGCGTGACGAACATAAAACTTGGCGACAAGGTGGAGATAGACAGAAACAAAATCTCGGACTGGTTTTACATTGACGGCAATAAACTTATCGGTGGCCTGACCATCCGCGTCCTGCGCGACCGGATGACGCCCGCGGAACGAAAACAGTTTGATCGGGAATTTGGTGTGGCGTTTTGAACGATAGCAACAAATATCCACCAGCCAGTTTTTTTCAATTATCCAACCGATGCGAACCACCCTTTTAATTCTACACCTGCTCATTCCGACAATCCTGCTCTCCCAGGGATCAAACAATCAGGTGGTGCCGATTGGTACCGCAAAGGGCGTGCTGATGGCTTACAATTTTCCCGCCAGTCATTTCACCATTCGCATAGAAGGAGAAAACGTCAAACCAGCGCAACAGCGATATGTGTTTTTCGTTGACAACCGCGTGATCCAACTCGTGGCAGCAGACATGAAAGGGATCAGCGGCCTCGCTGACTGCAAGAACCGCGCTGACAGCCTGATGGCCCACACGAAATTTGAACTCGCGTATCTTGAAAATGTGCTCTCGAAAAAACTTTCACTTGCAGGCCATGAAATTATCAGTAAGGATTCAAACACGTTTCTGTTCTGGCATTTCAATCTTCCCGCTGAAATGAATTCGCAACTCGAATGCCAGCTGTACCTGACCACAGTTGTTGGCGACAAGCTGCTCATGCTAAAAACCGCAGCAACGAAAAACGATCAGGTCCCGGAATTTCAAAACTGGTTGACACGGTTTGCGTTCACGCTTCAGGTCTATGAGCAATTGATTGATATTGAAAAGTTGATCGAGGAAATTAAAAAGGAGTGACGAATCCCGGATGTCCCGCAGGTATCCATAATTTGACCCGCCACCTATTGCACTGTACATGCTCGTTAGCAGGGATATCTATTTATCTAAGGTGGTTA
This sequence comes from Fulvivirgaceae bacterium JP3-4, assembly GCA_029309925.1. Taxonomy (GTDB): domain Bacteria; phylum Bacteroidota; class Bacteroidia; order Cytophagales; family Cyclobacteriaceae; genus Chryseosolibacter. Next base: position 1,590,683 of record JARKND010000005.1, on the reverse strand, counting down.
TGAACGAAAGCGTTTAATCTGAAATTAAGAAAGATGAAATATTTTTTGATTATTGGGATAGTTTTATTCTTAATGACGTCCTGTAAAGAGCAGGATGAAGTAAAGAATATACTTACGCTAGAAACAGAGCCCGCACAAACTTACTCGATCACCTTACCAAAGGACACGATAATCATTGGAAAGAAAGGAACAAGAATTAGACTTCCTCAAGGCTGTTTCGTTGACTCTACTGGCAAACAGATAACGGGTCCGGTAAAAATTACCTTGAAAGAATATTATAGCATTCAGGACTTCATCGGGAATAGACTTTCGACTAAAACTACAGATGGACGAATTCTTACATCATCTGGAATGATCTTCCTGGAAGCAAAATCTGAAAATAAATCTCTGCAGCTGAAAGATACATCTCCAGCGACAATTATGTTCCCGAGACTTGTTGACTCGGATGTTGCAAATTTATTTATCGGGCAAGTAGGAAATAATAATGAAATGCAATGGCAACAACTCGAGCCTGTGCACTATGATACAATTGTGATAGTAAAAGAAGTATTGCGACCTATGTCTGACGGTGTCGTGGAAGAGCTGTACAAGGAAAAACTTGCCGAAGTAGAGATGGAACTTCAATTTGTAATTGGTTCGGATACAATTCCGCTGACAGACGGAAATCAAAAACAATTTGATAAACTATTACGAAGGACATCGGGATATATTAATCCAGGGTTTAAGCCAGTGCGCGAGAGAAAGAAATACACCAGACTCAAAATGTATGACACATTGAAGTTTTACATATTCGAAACAAGCAGTTTAGGCTATATAAATTGTGACATTTTTGTTGAGGAGAAACTTTACCCTTTCACTGTTCAAGTCAAGGATACCGAGTCAGATGTTTTCATTGTGTTGGATAGCTTAAACTCTGTCATATATCCCGATTCGGTAATTAACGTGCGTATTAACAATACTGTGAAATCTTCGCGGCTGTTCAATCTTCCAAAAAACAAATCCATCACAGTTGTGTCTTATAGAGCCGATGAAGGGAATGGTTATCATTTTGGAGTAACAAGGTCAAATACATCTAAAAAGGAAGTAATGATTAATGACAAACCTAAAACTCTTGACGAGATTAAGGATGCCATTAAGCAGTTGTGATGAAAGAATAAGGTGTAGCATCAAAGCCATGACTTTTTTTCTGGTTTATTTATTTCCAACCTTGCTGACAGTGCAATTTTTAAGTCAAGGTGATGGGACAGTATAAAAGGTTTTACGTTTTGGTTTTTGGTCTTTGACGTCATACCGACATTATTACTTATTGTACAACTTAAACGAATCGATAATAAAGTGGCCAACCTGTTGGGAGCGGGGTAGCAAACGCCCTACAACATCCCGTTCGACTCAAAAGAGTAACCTACGACAGCACAGCCTACACCAATATCCAATTATATTTTGAGTAACTACCCTAAAGGAAAATTTCAACAAACTTAAAGGTTGGCAACCCTTCAGACAGGACGATATGAGAAACATCATACTGACAATATTTTTAACCGGACTATATTTTTATAGTGTTGGACAAGATGAGCGGACAAAACAAATTGACATAGCTGTCGGACTAATTAATAATAATGACAGACTGACCTTAAATGAATTTGATGCTAACAAAGTCTACGAACAAACATTTGACGGTAGTGGGGCAATAAACGTGTACTCAGATAAAAATGGCATCTCAAAAATTGAACAGGAAATTGGACTCTCATTCGGCCGACTTACAACGATAATCTATCTGACAAACGGCAAGCCCATTCAAATTATTGCCAGAGAAGAAAATTTCAAATTCAATGAAGACAACACAACGTTGGACTATTCAAAACTACATCAGGTTTTCGAAGCCACCATCTACGTTTTTAACTGGGACACGGACGACTCAAAAGTGATTAGTAAAGGTAAGCGAGTTATGAGCGAGGGGACATGTTCAACTTTTGAGTATAAACCATTAATTGATCTCGTCAAGAAAATTATGAAGAACTAACTACGATATACGTTACCTGCAACCAATTGGGTCGACTCAGGGCCCCACAAGGTTACAATGAATATAAAGGCGACCCCTTAAGCGATGATGGCAGATGAGAACAATTCTATTGCTATTGACAGTCTTTAGTCCCTTAGGTGTATCAGGACAGAGTAAGACATTTTTCCCCGCACTGACAAAGGTTTCTGTTGACACAACTTACGATGCTACATTTGGCTACGACAAGAAGGCGACAAGACTGATTAACAAGCCCTGTCACTTACTGAGTAAAAAAGACCCCCTCTATTGTGAGAAAGATGAAGTGCTGGCTGAATGGAAACTGGTTGCTAAATTCAAATCCGTGAATTTTAAAGACAGTCTTTCAATTATATACTCTGAAGGAATGAGTGCCGATCCAGGATTTGTTATCATGACAAAAACAGATAAGATCATTGGACGATTTTCGTGTACGGGTTTTTATATCAATTCCTCCGGGACAATTTATACATCGGGACATGTAAACAATATGTACGACCGGAGGAGGAAATTCCAAATACAACCGGACACAGTGACTGAGGTAAAGCAGCCCTACAATTATGTTGGACTAAAAGGGAAGGCCCTAAAAGATTTTGTATTATACAGAGACAAAGACGGGGACGAAATTGTAGCACAAATTCCGAAAGGATATGATGTCGAAATTCTACTTGCAGAATCAGCGACAAAGGACTTTGAAATGGACTTAAAATTCCTTGTTAAGACTGATTTTGGACTAGTTGGCTGGCTCCGACTTGAAGGTTTCGGAGACCAGGTGATTGATGGCCTATTTTATGCGGGTGACTGACGCGAACCCAACTGCTGGCAACAATGTTTATGCGCCATTGTGCGGCTTCGGACTAATTTGTAGTTTGTGCTTACACAATACGTTCGGTCACGGTTGACAGTGACGGAGCAGGTCGCCAGAATCATTCTCCCGATACGTATCGGGATCATTCATTGACTCCTATTCCCCACAATGTCACATACAAGAAAGTTGGCGGCAACTCCTACAACATGACATTGACTTACGACAATTTTATTGAGACCCTTTACGAAACATTTCCCGACTTTAAGGACTCGTTGGACTATGAGACATTGAAGCTTCTCGAGGACAACCAAATAGTAACTTTTAGTTTCTTTATTGACCATTTCTACAAACAATTGGGTGACGAACAATTTGAACAGAAATTAACTGACTTCTTGGTAAGATGATCGACATTGAAAGTCTTGACGCTGTCGTGGACGATTTTTGCTTGAATATTTACTCATTGATGCACGAGAAAGGAATCGACATTAATCCGTTTCTTACAAAACTTACACCACGGACGAAAAATGTTTACGACATGAACGTGGACTAATGAAAAAAAGGGAACGGAATAACAAGGTAGACGGAGCAGCCGTCAACACATGCAATAAGTAATTGCCAGGTCTGACGACTCTGAAGAGTATCAGACTCTTTCAGAGTAGTATAAACGGAAAGTATTATCTTCAAATCACGTTTGGTTAGGTTCGATTCGACAGGTTCCCGATGAGACATGGGGACAGGTTGACCTAACGTTGTGCACAATGCCCTCTGGACAGTTAGTACCAATGACAAAAGAAATAGTAATTGACGGGGACAACTTCTCGACCCTGATGGGTTTTTATGACGAAATTGAAACCAAACTGACCAAAGGACTGGACTGGAAGATTGGTAGAAATCTTGACGCGCTTAACGATGTATTGAGAGGTGGGTTTGGAGTTCACGAGTATGAGGAACCTATTAGAATCAAATGGCTAAATGCTGACAAGAGTAAAGAGGACTTGGGACGAGCCGAGACAATAAAATACATTGAAGAAAAACTAAAGAGGTGTGACCCGACAAATATTCCCTCAGCGGAAAAAGACTTGGAGCTTGCAAAGGACGGAAAGGGACAGACACTGTTTGATGTTATCGTGGATATTGCACGCGAGCATGAGAACATCGAATTGAAACTTGAGTAAGAGCGCACAACGGCCAACAATGTGTCTGCGCAGTTTAAATTTGATGAAATATTTATAAGATAAATTTAAACTGCGCATACACGAACGTTGTGCGCAGGCCGCTCGATAATGATGAACGAAGAAGCACTTAAGAAAATAGGACTAGTGAAATCTGACTTTGACGAAGAATTAAAGCCAGAGATTGATCTAATTTCCTCAGTCTCAACTTCTGGACGACTTTACCGAAAAGCAATACAATACATAATTCTGAAAAGATTAAGGATTTATTTTGATAATCCAAGTTTGAACTACTCGGACGACATAAGTCAATATTTCAAATACAAAGGACGGAAAAAGGCTTGGGCAAAATTCAGAGATTGGATGGAATTCAAGATTCCTGAATTACGAGTAGAAAATTTTGCCATCTTCTTAATGGTGGCTTACTTATTGGGTTATGGATACTATGTACTGAAACTCTTGTTCGGCAATACCAGCTTTCTTGCGCATGTCAGCTTGACCAGCTTGAGCCTTTCGGGAATGTTTATGTTAGGAGCGCTCGCCCCGATAGTTGTAATATTTCATTTGGGCAAGACGGAGTTGCCCGCAAAAAGTGCTGACGGACTCGTGGACAAAATTATTCAAGAAAATATGCACGACCTTTTAACAGACGATAGAAAAAATTTAAAAGAGATTATCAGGAAAGAAATAAAAGTGGAATAACCGGCCAGCGCACAACACAAGCTATCAGTCATTGCCAGGTCTGACGACTCTGAAGAGTATCAGACTCCGTCAGAGCTTAGTGTAAACGAAATGCATTGTCTTCAAATAAGGTTTGACCACGTGAGTTATATCCGACAGGTTCCCGATGAGGCATCGGGACAGGCTGCGCTAAACATTCCCTTTGTTCATTTATTAGCGCTCCTAATCCGGCAACGTCATATGCACCAACGTTGCAAGGCATTGGACCAATTAAGACACATGAGGCAATATTTAATAATATTCGTTTTAATAATCACTTCAACGACAGCGTTTGGACAAACAGGAACGATAGAATTGTCTGGAGTGCTGACAACTAAAAATGGTGACGCAATACCAGGTTGTAACGTTATCATTAAAGGACAAGTGACATCTGTTTCAACTCAGTCATGTGGAGAATTTAAGATTTCAATTCCGGACAACTACGAAGGTGTTTTAGTGTTTAGTTGCTTAACACCAAGAGTATGGGAAATACCGATTAAAAAATTGAAGGGCATTGAGAAAGTAATAATAACACTAAATGACTGGAAGGAATTTGAAAACGGGCCGTGTGACAAGAACTTTAAAAATGAGAGAAGAATAAAAATTAAATAAGGTGAGGGCTTACAACCCCGGCTATCCGCTACCAAACATCAACACAATCATAGGCTTCATATTGGCACAAAAACCCTCTGATTAGCACAGATCTCTGTATCTTGAGCTTAGATCCTGCAAGCATTTGATTAGGTTAAAAAATTACCGCTGCGCCTATGAAAACAACACTTTTGATCCATCGCTACAAGCTTGTCGCATTTGCGTTCCTTATTGCAATTCTTTTTTTAGTTATCAGCTGCAAACCTGAAAACGCTGAGCCGGAAAGTACTCAAAGTACAGATGAGATCTCGAAAAGCATTTCGGCTTACCTCGATGCCATTAAAAGACAGGATGTTCAGGCAGCGGGAGAGTATTGGACCGAGGATTCCAGACTTGTTGGTCCGGGCATGCAACTCGACAGATCACAACTCCTGGAAGGAATGCGGTCTGCTTTCGCCACCGGTATTCAAGTTAATGTCCTCAGGCGGCCAACCATCGAACTTTTCGTTCACGGTGATGTTGCCTACGAAATGGCTCAGGCGGAAGAAGTTTTAATCAATACGAAGGCAACATCCTCGGACACGATACGTAACAATCTGTTTATAAGGTGGGAGAAAGGGTCTGATGGTAAATGGCGATTCGATCGCGTATTGCTTGGTCCTCAGAACGCGAAGTAGACATGTCAGGTGACAGGAGTGTCAAATAAGAAATCAAAAGAGCGAGTTCTTGCCACCTTACAAAAATATAATTCAAGTTGACGCGTTTGTGTGTGTAATGAGAGCATCGTTTCTCGTTGGTCAATCTAGTCCTGGCAGTTTCCTGTACAATTTAACGTACCCAGAACCTGAGTGCGCGTGTGATACATTAAAGCTGAAGTCACAACTATCACCCGTTTCAACTAACACGACCGAACTTTCAAAGTTCGATGAAATAGATTCAATAGAAAATCAACAACCCTGGTTTAACAGCGTGCCCTGTATACAAAACCATCCCATTAGCATAGATATACGTATCTTGTGATTATAAAAGCATGAGGACAAGAATATTCAATTTAACTTCAATTGCAATCTTGCTGGGATTCATCGTGTTTGTCACAGCATTTCTTTTTCTTGGAACCCCCGAAACCTTTGCTGAACAGCTGACGGATTCGCCCGAGTACTTTTTTAAAAGAGCTGCCGGAGGCTTTGTGATTGGGCTTTTTGGCTGTATGATTATAGGTTCAGGGAATTTACTACTGAGACCAAATGGCCAGGCGGATCGGCTTCGCAGGACTTACAACACCATAGTATTGACATTGGCGTTGAGCGCCATCTGCTCAATAATCGGCACGGCCATTTTCTTTTATCTGTAAGTCCAGCTCTTGCTGGCTTGCGCATCAGATCTGCTTAGTCCCACAAGATGAACAGGATCATCCTATTAGCACAGATATCTGTATCTTGTGCCTACATACCCTAACTCCCAAAGCAACAGCTTAAGGTCAGAACGTTAGCGGTCATTTTCCACGACAGACTTTTCCTCGAAGGAATGAAATCAAACAAGTTATTAATCGCTGCAGTATTGATTTTTGTGCTCATTGCAGTTGGCAAGGGTATTTATGAAAGAAATGTCTGCAATCCCGAATGGCGGACCATTGAACAAAATCTCGATTATATTAAAACAACAAATTCCATTGTCAGAATCAAACTATACAAATCGAACCCGGATCACGACATGAATCTCGTGAACGACACTGTGACAATTACAAACACAGACGACATCGAAATGATTCGGAAAATGATCAACGGAACGTATACTGGAACGTGGCATCGACCTATTGCCTCCTGGCATACACAGATGCAACTGATTCTTCACAATAGAAGGACATTCGATTTCAGCGTAAGCAAAATAGGCAACGACAAGTCAAGGGATATGACACATGTTTATTTCGGCTCAGGTCAATGCTTAGATAGTTATCCAAATTGCTCGGAGACGTTGGGAAACTATCTGGAGAATTTAACTGGGTATCAAACGAAAGGCAAGTGAGAAAAACTGCTGCCGACAAAAGTCTTTTCCATTGCCGGGCGTCAACGCAGACTCGGCCAAAGTTGTCTAAACAAAACATTATCTTCGCCCCGGTATATAGGAACAGAACGTTATGAACAGACCACCAGTACCAACTGGGCATTCGCCTGCCGGAAAATGGAAATAATTGCTTTCTTAGTAATTGAATTGATCTTCTCCGCGATTGGCTGGTTTTGTCTGTCAATTTGGTACCGCGACAGAAAGAAGATTGAACAAATAAAAAAAGAAAGGTATGCAGGCCAATACAGCGGAGCCGGACGGGTATTTACTTTAAATTTGATTGCCGGGCTTGGTGCCGTAGCCATGTTCGGACTTGTAATTGTTTTCCTGATCAGGTGGATCTATAATGCTATGACACATTAAAAGTGAAAGGCAAGCACAGGGTTGGTGGCACAACCTCACTCACTCACCCACAACAACAAATGAAAAACATACTCTTTGACTTTATATCAAAATACGTTTCCCTGACCGAAGATGAGATGAACGCCATCGGTTCTGCCGACATCTTTCGCTCCGCAAAAAAGGGGACGATCTTACTAAAGGAAGGACAAAGATCGAAAGACAGCTACTTTGTTCTGAAAGGGTGTATCCGCACATATTATCTTTTAGACAGTGAAGAAAAAACCACGGCTTTCTACACAGAGATGGAAGCATTGACTCCGCCTTGTGTCGTAAACAAAACCCCCTCTGATTATTATGTCAGCTGTGTGGAAGACACTATCCTCACTGTTTCAAATTCTGACATGGAAGCAGAGATCAACAGCAAGTTTCCAAAGTTTGAAATCATGTGCAGGATGTTGTCGGAAGAATTGTTAGCCAAACACCGGATAGACTTTGACGCATTTAAGACTTCTTCCCCCGAACAACGGTATCTTAATCTGCTGCAATCGCGACCGGACCTCATTCAGCGGGTGCCACAGCATCAACTGGCAAGTTACCTGGGCATCAAACCGCAATCACTCAGCAGGCTAAGAGCAAGGATTCTCGAGAAAAAAAGCTGAGGTAGCGTTTCTTCTTAACTTAAGTGAACGACTTGCACCATCCCGCCAATCTACTTTTGCTGTATCGTTTCAAGATACAAAACAATGCAAAAGAAATTTTTATCGATTGGCCTCGCCCTAATACTGGCAGGCAGTTTACAGGTGAATGCACAGGACACCAAAAAAGACAGAACGTATAAAAAGTGGTATGTCGGTAGTTCACTCCTGATGCTTGGAAATTTTTCCAAAGTAAACAACCCTGAGTATGTACAACTCAATGTTGGTTACAGGATCACACCCAAAGACGTTATCTCCTTCGAATTTAAAAGATCCATTTACTCCTGGCCCATAGGCATCCCCTTCGGACCATCATTTGATGCACCGGGACTAAACTATCCCGGACACGCGCGCATACTTGCCCCTACCCTGGCATACCAGCGTTTCTGGTGGAAAGGAGTCTATACATCCGTTTATGCATTGAATGCTTTTGAAAAATATATGGATGAGAATAAAAAGAAGATCGGCAACGGATACACGTTGTATGTGAACTTCCATCTCGGTTACCAGTTTCGCTTTTTACAGAACCGGTTCTTTTTTGAACCTGCGATCGGATGCAGCTATTGGCCTGTAAGAACTAATGTACCGGAGTCATTCAAAGCCATGGAAAAGAAATGGCCCAACTACTTTATTCAACCCGGGCTTCATTTCGGGTATAACTTCTAACATCGCCATGCAAGGATAAATGTGCGTTGCACAGCGTTGGGTCATTGTCCTTGCGGTGAAATGATTTACCGGATCACCCCACCATCGTTTAACATCAATTAAAAAAGAAATGCAAAAGAAATTTTTATTCATCGGTTTTGTCCTGTTGATCACAACTACACTGCAACTGAAAGCACAGTATGCTGAAACGGACACCACGTACAAACGGTGGTTCATTGGCAGCACTGTGTTTCTGTTGGGAAATTTAGCGCCTGTAAACCCACCCGAGTTCGCGCAGCTCAATATTGGCTATCGCATTACAGGAAGAGACGTAATTACACTGGAACCGAAAACCTGGAAATATGCCTGGCCTAACGGCATTCACCCGTTCTTCAACAAATCATACGGAAAGTCGGAAGAAAAATTTCCGGGTTACGTTCGCGAGTATGGCATATCAGTGGCTTACCAGCGATTCCTTCGGAAAGGCTTATATGCTGAGCTCAATGTCATGCCTTCGTTACAGGAATTTGTAAACGAAGAAGGCAGGAAAATTGACAATGGTTTTCAGATCTTCAACACCTACCGCGTGGGTTATCACATCAAACTTTTCAAGGACAGGTTTTTTATTCAACCATCGATTGCCATCACCCACCGCGCCTGTCACACAACATTGCCTGACGGATTTAAACAGCTGGACGATAAATGGTCTAAATTTGTCTTCGGAGAACCGGGATTTCATTTTGGGTTTAATTTGTAGTTGAATATTCGACCACAACCAGAAAATTCATATCAAACGCACAATAGATTATTTTTCAGCAAATCCAGGAAAACTTTTCCTGCTTGACGGTTCAGGTGCAGCCCTGACAACCTGCTCTTTGTTCTTTGTCTTGAGACCTTACTCCGGCTACTTTGGTATGCCGGCAAACATTTTGATAAATCTGTCAGTAATTGGTTTGGTCTATTGTGCCTTTTCTGTGTCCTGTTACTTTTTATTGAAAGACAATTGGACGCCCTGGTTAAGAATAATAGGTGTTGGAAATTCTTTGTATTGCATCTTGACAATAACCTTGGTATATTTTTACTGCAACGGCTTAACGGCAGCGGGATTAATATATTTTTCGATTGAAATTCTTATTATCGCGTTGCTAGTGTGTGTAGAGTTTACTGTCGCAAACACGTTAAGAGCAGGGAAAACCGACTAAATACTTAGAGCAAACCTTATCTACAAATGTTGCGCACAATGCTAACAGCAACGATGACCAGATCAATCTCAATAATTTTTGTTTTCATTACTCAGTTTAGTTTTGGTCAGGTAAATAATGATCTTATCCTGACAGCAGCTGAAAACGAGATTTGGATTTCAGAAATTACACAAGCACCTGTTGAACGACAACTTACCCTGCTGAAAAATCGAATCCTGGCAGACACAAATGTATATGTGCGGACAACCGCTCCAGACCGAATAAAAATTGGTGACGAAAGCGAAAGCGGTAGACGACAAGAAAGTTTCGGCCGACCGCTGCTTGTACTGAGTGGACAGTGCAACAACCGTTACTTACGCATTTCTAATAGGACTGATAACAAGTCCATTGAGCGATTGGCATCATTTCTCACCATCCGGAACGTAAAGGAAATGACAATCCTGACAAATGACAAAGCAACGGCCATCTATGGATCGAGAGCGACTGCCGGAGTTTTTATTTTGACATTCAGAAAAAAATTAACCTGCAAGTCTATTAGCAAGATTGATTTTGGTGGTTGGTAGTCGGACAGGGCGTTGTCGCAAGCGTTTAACCATTCGACTCTCCTTCATGCGGGCAAGCCAAAATAATCAAACGTTGTGATGCAATTTTTCGTTAAGAGAATACAACCAACCATTGTGATACGAATATTTTTATCCATTGTCCTGCTGTCTCTCGCTGCAGGCATTGCATCCGGACAGGGCAACGTCAATAAAGCGAAAATGATCGGGTTCGGGTGTTACTATTCCGGACAACCCAGCGCATCAGTTGTGAGGATAACTGACTTGCTAAGGGACAATAAGTACGGGAAAATTGCAGGCCTGCTTGAGACTGGGCATGCGGGTGAAAAATTCCTCGCGGTGGTCGCGCTTGAAAAACTCGCAAGCCTGGAGCGATATCGTTTATCCGAGCGCGAGAAGAAAAGAATTGCAAAAATCAAGGCATCACCCAACAAGGTCTCGGTTTGTTCCGGATGCACCTACTTTGACAAGGTTTCGTTGAAGAAGATCTTTTCTAAAGATAATTTCCTTGGTGCTGACTGGTGGATAGAAGAGACATTAGCCCGAAACGATTAACATCCAACGACCACCCTCAAACACAATGCAAGAAAAACCCGATCCCAAACCAACCTCACACGCACCGGCACCGTTCGCGCAAACTTACTTTCACGGAACAAAGGCCGATCTCAAAGTTGGCGATGTCATTGCCGTGGGCTACAACTCCAACTACGGACAGCGCAAAAACGCGAAATACATTTTTATGAGTGCCACACTCGATGCCGCCATCTGGGGAGCCGAACTCGCTTTCGGTGACGGTCGCGAGCGGATCTATCTCGTTGAGCCCACCGGTGCATTTGAAGACGACCCCGACCTCACCGACAAAAAATTTCCGGGCAACCCGACAAAATCCTATCGCTCCACCCACCCGTTTAAAGTAGTGGGAGAAGTCACCGCCTGGCAGGGGCACCCACCAGAACAGGTGAAAATGATGAAGGACCATCTTGAAAAATTAAAAGAACAGGGCATCGATTCGTTAAATGACTGAACCGGTGCGTATCTTTAATGAACAAAATTCAACAGCCATGAGCAAGAGAACAACCCGGAAGGTCAACGGTGGCATTGCGATCTACTACGGTTTTACTTGTGCTGTGGCTGCGATAGCCACAGCCATTGGCACCGGCAACTGGTTGTACAAAGTTCTCACTGATGAAAAGATTTTTTCGTGGAGCACTCTCACGGGTTTGATTATCCTCACCGCTGTACTTGCAGCGATGGGGTACGTCATTCTCCGTGTCGGGTATGAGGAAATAGAAGATTGAAAAACATGCCCATTCATGATTACGCAATAAAGCGATCAGCGATTTCTTTTTATTTTCGGACCGCAAACATTTAAAGGCCTTTCATTTCCTGAGCTGTTTTTTTCTTATGACCAATCTCACCCTCCACAAGAACGACTTTACGATCTCCACCGACAAATCGAAACTCGACATCGGTTCCATACACACCTTCCTGTCTACGAAGGCTTACTGGTGTCTCAACATTCCGAGAGAACGCGTGGACACCGCCATCCAGAATTCGCTGTGCTTTGGCGTTTATCACCACACAAAACAGGTCGGCTTCGCGCGCATCATCTCCGATTACTCCACCATTGCCTACCTGGGCGATGTTTACATTCTCGAAGAATACCGCGGCAAGGGGCTTTCAAAATGGCTGATGGAAACCATCATGAACCATCCCGACCTGCAGGGGCTCAGGCGATGGATCCTGCTCACCGGTGACGCCCATGAACTCTATCGCCAGTTCGGGTGGAAAGACATTTCCGACCCATCCAAGTGGATGGAGCTGCACAACAAAAATGTATACGCGACATAAAACTTCACTGCAGACAGGCGGGAACAACTATACATCACCAGCAGTATCGCTTTATCGCCACATTCTTCAACTCATATTTTCATTTTGCAATTCATCGCTGAAATCAGGCATGTGATTTATCGATCATAACATTGTTTTCGTCCCATGCCGACTCGGAGAAAACACCTTGCCGGTTCAATCGCATCTTTTTGCAACGCAGATGAACAATTGAACACGATGCTGTTGGTACTTGTGAAGAAGGCGGCATACACAGATCGATTAACATGAGAAAAAGATTACCCTCTCCTATTGCCGCGTCACCAGCGCGGGCACTGTTTGTTCAACGTTTCCTCGCCACACTCTTTCTGATCACCGTCACATTTTACGCACACGCACAGCTACAGCTGCTCAAAGACGTCAACAAAAGTGAAGAGCACGCTTACAACGAATACTCTTCGCTTGTACACGGTGTCGGCAGAATGTATTTTGTTGTCAACAACACCGAGCTGTGGAAAAGCAACGGCTCCGCTACTTCCACCATCAGGCTGAAAACCTTCAAATCCATCAGCAACCTCACCATGAGCGGTACCACGCTCTACTTCACTGCAGATGATGGCGTGACAGGCAGCGAACTCTGGAGATCCAACGGCACACCTGGCAATACCGTGCGCGTGAAAGACATCGTCAGCGGATCAACCGGTTCATCGCCACACAACCTGGCGGCTATGGGCGGAATGATTTACTTTGCTGCCTCACACCCGTCAAGCGGAACTGAACTGTGGAAGAGCGATGGCACCAGCGCAGGCACCGTGCTCGTGAAAGACATTGTGAAGGGCAGCAGTAATCCACGCAACCTGGCCGATGTCAACGGAACACTCTACTTCAGCGCCACCAACGGAAGCACCGGTTACGAGCTGTGGAAAAGCAATGGCACCGCGGCAGGCACCGTGCTCGTGAAAGACATCCACCCGGGCAGTCTCAGCGCTGATCCGCAGGAGATCCGCGCCTTCAGTGGCAAGGCGTTCTTCACCGCCTACGACAAAACGAATGGCCGCGAGCTGTGGATTTCCGATGGCACGGCAGCAGGAACCACACGCCTCAAAGACATCCGCGCAGGGTCGGCAAGCTCGACACCGGAAAACCTCACCGTAGTAAACAACCTGCTCATGTTCAGCGCACATGATGGCATCCATGGTGACGAGCTCTGGAAATCTGACGGTACTGCCGCAGGTACCGTGCTGGTGAAAGACCTCAACCCCGGTGGTGCAGGAAGCAATGCCACCAATGAACTGCAGACACCGATCCGCGATTTTACAAACGCCAACGGCATCCTCTTCTTTGTAGCTGCGAAAGGCGCAACGGAATACATCTACCGCAGCGATGGCACAAGCGAAGGAACTTTCGTCATTCAGCAGGCCAGCAGTTTCAGTCATGAAGTTTTTCAGCCTGAGTTCACCTACATGAACGGCCACGTATATTTTTTCAACAGCGTTCGCTACGGTGAAGATCAATACCTGCTGCGCATGCCATACAAGGGCAACGGCTCGCAGGTGAGTACCGTGCGCATCCTCGGAAAACCATTTTCCTGGACGGAGGCAATCCCTGTGCGCAATGAAATGATTCATTTCTATAACAACCTCTATTTCTTCAGCCGCGACAGTTTCAACGATGACCTCTACGGTGGTTATGAACTGAAAAAATCCGATGGCACCTACGAGGGCACGGTGGGTGTATACGATGCTTTTGTCAGCACTGAGGGTGCGGAACCACGCGACATGATCCGCGCGGGAAAATATGTGTACATGTACAACTATGGTCCGCTCTCCTACTCCCCACCGATGTACCGCACCGATGGAACACCGGAGGGAACCATCGAGCTTGTAGGAGAAACCTATCCGCACGACTGGGCTGCTGCAGGGTCGCGCCTCTACGTGGTGACCACAAACTATGACGATGAGTGGGAACTCTCGTGGACGGAAGGCAACGCCCTGGTGCGCGCAGCCATTGGTAATTATTACGAGGGAACACTTCCCGAAAGGCTCAACGGCATCGGCACTTACGCGTTCTGGACCAACGAGCTCGGAGAATTGTGGCGCAGCGATGGCACCTATGATGGCACGGTGCGTCTGATGGAAAATGTAACGGTACACGCAATTTATCCCGCGGGGTACATCTTCACCTTCAGCAACGGCAGCCTCGACCTCTGGAAAGTGACGAATGGAAATCTTTCACTGCTCAGCAGTTTTGGCCAGACCGGTCTCGGAGGAGCTGCAGTTGACGCGGGTACTTTCTACTTCGGGCTGCGCAATGGCGAGTTCTGGAAAACCAATGGCACGCCTGCGGGCACTTCAAGAGTAGGTGGATCCGGAACGCCCCACATCGACTGGAGCACGGGCCGCGTAACGCAGATGATGGTGATGAATGGAAACGTATACTTTACAGCGCACAACACTTCGGGCACACATTCACTTTTCCGCATCAACGGAAATACGAACATTGAACGCATCGCAGATGTGCCGTATGCGTACTGGCACACCGTGGTGAACAACCACATCATCCTGTTTGCCCCGGTTGAAGAGCGCACGGAAGTATTTTCATCTGACGGCACCGCAGCGGGTACGCAGCGGATCACCACCATCAATTCCGTAGCATACTCCGGATGGCTGAACTATGCAGTGATCGGAAACTATGTGTACTTCAACGTGCTGCGCAACAACGATATGTGGCGTACGGATGGAACGTTGTGCGGAACACAGGTGGTGGACCTCGGCACTACGGAAAACTTCGGACTGGTTGCACTGGGCAACGACCTGGTGTTTGGCGGGGCCACTCCATTGACCGGCAACGAGCCGCACATCTACCGCAACCCGAATGCCATTGCTCCGGCTGTGCCATGTGAAAGCGAATCACAAACATTTGCCACCGCATTTGCTGCGGAAGAAAAAAAGGGCAGCGACATGGCCTTCCCGAATCCTTTCGCAAACTCATTTACTTTCCGCTGGGATGCCGACAACGACCAGGAAGTGGAAGTGTCAGTGTTCACCATGTACGGCATGCCTGTTGAGCCGCCCACCAGGCTGAAGGCCAACACCGGCTACGAGCTCGGACAGCAGTGGCAGAAGGGAAGCTACATCCTGAAGGTAAAAACTGCCGACAAGGAAATTACACACCATGTGATCAAACGATAGTTGTAGAAGTTGTTGAAAAAAGAACCGGCATGCTCTTCACTTCAAAGAAGGTTAGAGCTGCCGGCTTTCCCTTAGTTACTTATGGCTTAATCAAAAAAGGGCAACATTAATGCACCAGGAATCTTACTGTTCGATGGCCGCCTTCAAAATCAATTCTCAGTAAATACATTCCTGATGTTATCGGATTTAAATCGAAGTGCTTTTTATATTCGGCACTTCCTGTTTCTTGGGTTTTTGAGATCAATGTACTGTTGACAAAGCTCCAGATTGTAATTGTAATGGGTGATGCTTCCGCAAACTGCACCTCGAGCTCAAAAGAACCTGTATTCGGATTAGGATGAAGTGTAAACGTTTTTACAAAATCCTCCGCACCCAGTCTGCCACCCTCAACGTCTCCGGTTTCTCCAAGTATAGTGATTGTCTTTGTTACCTCGTCATGACAAAGTCCAAGAGTGGCGCTTAGCGTGATGTCGTATTGACCTGCATCCTCGAACTTTCCGAACACAACGTCATCGTTGTCTCTTATTTTGATCATCTCTTCCGGGAAGTGCCATGCGATCTGGTCCGGCAACGGCCAGGATACATCAATGATTACAACCGTATCGCCAACCTGTGCCTCAGCAGCAAGGATCATCGTTGCCTGAAGCAAATCGTTTGATGTTTCGAGCACAAACTGGTCGGTGGCTTCACAATTGTTTATATCGATTGCCTTGACAGTGTAAACACCAGGCTGTGCGATTTCAATCTTCTGACCTGACCACAGTACAGATCCTGAAACGAACCACTCGACTTTTTTCCATTGTGGTCCTGCATCAAGTTCATGGCTTTGACCTTCGCAGACCACACGTCCCCCACCAAGATCAATTTCAACCGGAGGAACATTCAACACCGTGTAACTTTCAGATATTATACAGTTGTTCGCATCGGCAACCTGTACAGAATAAGTACCCGGACAGAGGGATCCGTTTCGCGCGTCAACTTCGCCATCATTCCAGTGATAACTATATCCACTGGCTCCACCGTGTGTCGTTACAGCCAAAGCGCCATCACATCCATCATGGCAGACTGGTGGTTTGTTCTCAACCAGTGTTAACTTGAGAGATGCAGGCTCTCCAAGGTCATACGTCTCTGTAATGACACATCCATTCGCGTCTGTGGCAGTAACGCTATGGCTACCGGCACAAATTAAATTTTGAACAGGACCGGATGACCCGGCAGCCCAGGCGTAAGTGTAAGATTCAGTTCCTCCACTTGCAATGACTTCCATCGAACCATCACAGCCAGAATTACACCTTGGCAATTCTCTTTTGATCACTCTCAGATCAAGGCGCTCAGGCTCGTTGATTATGTAAGTCTCACTATTGTTGCAACCAAGTTGGTCCGCGACCTCGAGTGTGTATACTCCACGGCAGAGCCCGGGCGCAAGCGCAGCACCCGGAACATCATTCCACACAAAGTTGTAATCCCCGTTGCCCCCGTGCGCGGTCACTTGCAATACGCCATCGCACAGTCCGTAACATGAGATGTCTTTCTTATCATCCATCGTAATTGATACCGGGTCTGGTGCAGGCGTGTTCAGTTCTAACACATCAACGCAACTGTTCGCATCCTCCACTGAAACGTAATGAAGGCCTCTCGCAAGGTTGGAAGTCTGCAATCCTGTTGTTTCATCTTCCCATGTAACGATAAACGGACCGACACCTTCAGTGATTGCAACCTCAGCTGCTCCATCTGAGGAATCAAAACATGAAGCCGGACGGATTTCAACCAGGCTGATCTGTGGACCATCTATGCTTTCGATGCCAATCGCCTTCATCATTGGACAAAGCACACTGTCACGGGCCTGAAGAAAATAAATTCCCGCTGCCAGGTTTGTTGCCAGTGAATCCGTATCGATCAAAGCTGCCATCGAGTTCGTCCACTGATATTCATAGTCTCCCAGTCCACCGGAGACAATGGCAAGCGCCTTCCCGATAGGATCATTGCACAAAGCAGGCTCTACCGAAAACGAGATCTGAATTTCTTCAGGCTGCGTAAGTTCAGCTTCATATGTTGCTGTGCATTGATTGGAATCGCGCACAATAAAGACATACGACTCTTCAGCGCGTAGTGCAGTAAACTCGGCAGGAAATTGCCAGGCTCCATTGTTCATTGAATATTCATGAAGACCCACCCCTCCACCCGACACGACTGTCAGTGAGCCATTGGAAGCTCCAAAGCAATTGACGTTAACACGGGAGAACTCTTCAAGTGTCAGTAAGGGGGGTTCAGTAATTTCAAACGCAACCGTGTCAGCACATCCGTTTGAGTCGGTAACAATGGATGGATAAACGCCCGCAGCCAGATCTTCTACGCGAGCAGTCGTTTGTGATAAAGTGGGCCACTGGAAAGAAAAGCTATTTGTACCACCACTTCCCTGCGCTTCAATAAATCCATTGTGTGAGTTGTGACATTGCACACCGAAACTATTATAGTCCGAGTGCAGCGCTATACTTGCAATGACTGGCGATGGATTTTCGATCTCAACCGCGGCCACTGCGCTGCAGGAGTTCTGGTCGCTGATCGTTACACTGTAAGCGCCATGAGGAAGGTTTTGAATAGAGGCGGTTGTTGCATTGGTGCTCCACAGATATGTAAACGTGCTTGTACCACCCTCACCCGTTGCCTCCAGACTTCCGTCTGCGTTGTCATGACAGCTAATAGCCTGACCGTTGTAATTTGAAGTCACATTAATACTTGCCTGTACCGGATCCGGATCGGGCACATTCATGGGTTCTGCGTCAACTTCGCAACCATTTGCATCAGTTGCAGTAACCGAGTAGATGCCCGCGGGAAGGCCGCTGATCGCTTGAGAAGTTTGATTTGTGCTCCACTGATAGGTTATCGGTGACGCTCCGCCCGTAGCAGATGCCGTGAGTTCAGCGTCACTTGCTCCAGCACAGCTAATAGCCTGACCGTTGTAATCTGACGTTATATTTATTACGGGTACAACAGGAGGCGGATCTTCAATCTGATAAAACGAAGTCGCCTCGCAATCATTGATATCGTGAACCGTTACAAAATACTCCCCGGCTGAAAGGCTGTCATAACTTTGTGACTCAGGTTCACTGTCCCAATGATATGTATAGCCCGGTGTCCCACCCAACGCGGTGGCTGTGAGTGTTCCGTCCGAGGCGCCCGGACAACTCAGGTCGAAGCCATTGTGGTTGAGTGGGGAGATTTGGATGGTGATGGGTGGCGGATTCTCAAGTAAGAAGCTTCGTGATGCAGTACACCCTTGTCCATAGGTAGCTATTACAGTATATGTCGAAGCCTCCAACCCTGCGATCACCTGGCCATTGCCAAAACCTTGTATATTTTTTTTCCAGGAATAAGAATGAGCATCCGCCTCAACATCATTTGGATCAAATAATTGCGCTCTCAGGGCTCCGTCAGCCGCTCCGTGACAAGTGACTAAACTTCCGTGGTAAGTTGTATCTGGCAAAATTTTTACTGTGTAAGCTGGAGGATTGATCAAACTCCTAGATTTTGTTCGCTCGCATCCCTCAGCATCAATAACCTTTACTGTATAACTGCCTGCTACTAAACTGTCAATAAGCTGGCTGTCATCTGCTCCATCTGGGTCAGGGTTGCCTGTCGGATACCAGTCGAAAAGTACTCCACCTTGCAAGTTTGATAAGTTAGAAACAGTAAGTACGCCTGTTGCCCAGCCCGGGCATTCTATTTCATTTACTTCTTCAATAAGGAAATCTATTTGATCCGGTTGGGTAAGCCCAACATTTACCATGGCACTACAAATATTTTGATCTGTTACCGTAACCGTATAAGTCCCAGCAGCACGACCATTGTAGGCTTGGGCTGCTGGGCCATTAGTCCATTGGTAGCTAAATCCACCTACCCCTCCGGAGCCTGTCGCAGTAATGGAACCGTCAGAACCACCAAAACAGGTAACATGTGTAACTTCCGTGCTTACGCTTACAGACTCATTAGGTTGTGAAAGAGAAATATTGTCACTGGCAGTGCAGCCATTGTCGTTTGTGACGGTAACTGAGTAGTCTCCTGCTGGGCAATTTGACCTGATATTTTGCGTTCCTGTACCGTTGCCAACCCAAGAATACGACACTGCCATATTTGCTGCTGCGGTTATTTCCGCGGTGGAATGACCGCGACACTTAACGTGAACGCCAGCGAAAACTGGGGAAGTTAGATCAACCGTTAGTTTAGTTGGATTGTTTAAAATTCTGACCTGCTCAGATGAACAACTCCCAAGCACATCGATATTTGTGCTGTTTGAAACCCTCACCTTATAGTTGGCAGCCAATAGGTTTCCAAAATCGTGCGCATAATCTTCATTAAGCGGTTCTTGAAACTTTAGTGAGTCATTTCGGTACAATTGCACATCAAATTGCTTAACGAGTGGATCAGCAGTAATTGTTACACTGATTACTCCGTCTTTTCCGTTCCAGCATTTAGGATCGACCGGGTTTACGGAAATGATAGGAGCATTTGCGTAGAATGTAAAAGGCACAACTGGTGAAGGCCTTGGATAACAGTCCGTGATAACGCAACGAAACAAAATTTCAACACCATTTAATTTTGGAATTGACAACTTCTCGCTAATAGTCTGCTTTGTAATAACAGCAGATTTAGTTGTAGCTACTTGCTTCCACGTAGTATTATCCGTTGACACTTCCCAGCTATAGCTGACTCCAATAGTTTCGATATCCAATTGAACAGAGTTTCCACCACAGGTTTGACCAGATATTTCCGGTACTGCCATTAAATATCTTGAACATAAGTAAACAGAACCCCAGGGATACAACCTACTAGTGTTCATCTGAAGCATTGCATCATTTACAGATATGATGTCACAGTGCAACTGTTGCCCATCACATTCAATTTTTCCGGAAATCTTTAAGTTTTGAGGGACTTGCTGAAGCACTAATTCAAAAGGCGGATCTCCAAAGACATAGTCTTCCTGAGGCTGATCAAGGACCGTAAACAATCCAACATGGCAGTCAATGCTTCCATTACAACCGCCATTAGCTTTGTCGATTCGAACTTCAAGAATCGTCTTTTGAGCCATTGACTGAAGGGTTACAAAAATCAATACTGTGATGAAAACCAGAATGTTGCGAATGTTTTCCATAGCGTATGATTGAATTAGGGCGCTAACAATACCTCGCTAAGCGAAGAAGTTTTTCCATTATCGAAAAGTGCAAGGATTTGATACTCGCATTTCTGTCCTTCTGAAACCGAGTCATAAATCTCACGAGTAGTGGAGTCAGCAGTCTTGAAAATCTGTGATATTGAGCCACCAATTTTTTTGTAAACTTTAAACCCACGAACCCCAGCTTCATTGTATCGCCATACGATTCTAACTTTTTCTGCGTCCAGCCTTGAAGCGTTGGCCCATTCAACAGGAGGTTTCAGTTTGAGGGAAATATTTTTAATTTGAATTGGGTATGCCTGCAGCGATTCTAGTCCCGCCTTATCAATTGAAATCGCTGTATAAAAGACCAGTACCTCCTCGCGAATATTTGAATCAAGGATAACGCAAGTGTCGCTAGTTGTGGGCTTGAGGTTGGTCACACGAGTCCAATGCGAGGCGGCTGATACTTGTCGGTAAACTTCGTAGCTCACGACATCCTTGCTGCTACTTCGGATAAATGAGACTACAACTCGCCCGAGCGAATCGATCCTTGCAGGTAGCATCGTTGGCGCACTTGGAGGTATGAGGTCAGGGAAGGCAACCGGACACAATGCGGAAAGAGGAGATTCGTTTTGGTTGTTATCTACAGAAATGACCGCCACATATAAGCTGTCGTTCAACAGCCGCGGATTCACCAAGAATGCAAAGCTTGAATCGATCACGGGTCGTGAAGTGATCTGAGTCATTTCTTCGAGTCTGTTATTAGCAATGTAGACTCTATATCCGAAGAGATCTGGCTCGCTGTTCAAAGTCCAGCTTACTTTAACGTTTCCGTAATTATCTATCGCCCCTTTCAAATGCAATGGCGGCAAAGGCGGCACACTATCAATCAACGGCAAAAAAAACGCTTCGGAACGGAAAACAGTGCCACTTGAATTGATAGCGCTAACTCTGTAATAATTTACATGATCAGGATGTTGATCTATGTATGTTCTTTGATTTTTTGGCAATCCCCCGCTCAACAAGCGATATGGCCCTTTATCGGTTAATGCTCGTTCCACGATAAAATTCTTAACCGAATCACCAACGCAGTCCCACGATAACTGAACCGATCTATTATCGATGCTCATGGCATCGCCTATCGTAACATATATCGATTCGGACCTTTGGTTTACACAACCTCTTATTTCTGAAGGCCTGCTCAAGTCTCCAAAGATTGATCGACCCCTCACCCTGTAGAATGTTTCACCAGGGGTGCGAATCGAATCCACGACATATTCGAAGCGAGTGGAAAATTCATTCGATGGAGAAACAGTCAAAACAGGAGTATCGGATATTGAGGTGAATGACACCTTATCAAATGACCGCTCGACAACGTAGCCTGAATAACTCGTCATAACGGGCCGATTCCATCTTAGATTGGCAAGGGAGTTTTGGCAGCTAACCTCCAGGCCAGAGGGGGTTTCTAAATAGACAGAATCGGACGCCTCAACATATTGGAATCCCTGAATTGTATCTGTCTCATGCGGGATTAGCACTTTGTAGAGATACTTCTCGTTTTCATTTATCAGCGTGTCAATAAAATACAAGCCTTGTGCCTTCGCAACCGCGATCGAGATGTCTGCACAATACAACGCAAGATAGAAGCGCTGATTATTTTCACTTATTTTGTCCGCTATGGAAATCACATCAGCACGACCCAGATCGATTTTAAAGTCTTCGCCAAAAATCGCTTGTGCAGCAATGGCCGAAAATTTATTATCCTTAACAAGCGGCTCCCATTGATTTTCTTCTAATACCCTTATCGGAAATTCAGTCAAGGTCTTGAATTCTGGCTGCGACAGCAAAAGCCCATCTCTGGCGATAACATATCGATTCAGAACATACCCCTTTGACAAACCTTCTCGCCAGAATTGGTAATCCACAGGTGCCCACCGAAGGTGTATCGCCTTTCCGTCAACTTTTGATTGTAGCTGGATTTTCTCCGTGCCTGGAATTGAATCTGTATGAATCACGGCCAGTCCATAGTTCGGAATGTTGGCCAACACAGTAAGAAGGAAGATGAACCTTGCATTAGTCATTGTCTGGCATTCGGTTGAACAGTTGAACATTCACTGTTGATGACGTTGTGTTAAAACCAGGGACTGTATAGTTGAGAGAGACGTTGTATGCCCCATACCGTATCCACGGACTTCGACTTGCAAATAGCCGAGAGAATCGTTCGTTTGCCAACGATGGGTTTGTAGATAACAAGTTGGCCACGCGGCTTTGCAGGTTTCGAAAGTCCTGACAAGCGACAACCCCAACTTCGTAGCGCATACGATAGTTTGACATTGAAGAAACCGACACACTGATTTGATCTTGAGCGAGGCGCGTTGACGCAAACAATCCAACCTGTATTTCGATCGCTTTGACCGGTGGAACGCCTAATTCCTCCGGAACACGCTGTGTAAAATATAGATTACCTCGTAAGGGGTATCCATCATAAACCATCGGATACGCAATATTGTCATACCAATTGTTTCCAATCAAATTTGCCACCGTCTTAACCAAGGACACATGTGGATCGTAGCCCGCCTCAAAATCATCAAACTTTTCGCCACCAGACATATCCGCGAGCAATCTAAAGACATTCATACCAACCTGTTCGCGAAGGGTTTGGCCGAAAGTGATGGAGCTTACTTTCTCGCTGAATGTGTTATACCGGCTTGTTCTGAACCGTAACTTGTAAAGCGTCTTCGCTTCCAGCCTTGAGATATCCTCAGCAATGTCTTTCGTTGTTAAAATTGCAACATCCTCATTCTGGGCATCGATTTGTGATTCAATGTTTTTTACATTGGCGTCCAGCGCTTGAATGTGCTTTGGAACATTAAGCACCTCAAAGTCATAGATGACTGAATTCACAAAGCCAAGTGGCAAATCAAACACAACCTTTTTCTCTGAAGGCTGGTATTGCAACGCTGATTCAACATACGCACCGTTGCTTACATTGGTCATCCGGATTTTTTGAGTCCACAATAAATTATCGGCAAACAAATAGGATTGACCATCCCTCAATTGAATGACACCTCTCGAATACTCTCTTGGAAGGAAGTTTAGTTGCCCCTCTACTGGGTAGGATGCAAGTACGTTGTGTTTTGGAATATAATCAGGTGCTTTATCAGTTTGAAATGTAATTGCCCGAACCTCATCTACAGGTACACCTTGAAAAAACACTGCAGTCCACGAACCATTTTTTCGCTCTTCAAAAAGAAGCTTGACTTTGACTTGAATGTTTGATTCGCCTGGTAAAATTTCAAGGCCGTCAAAAACGGCAACGGTTTTGTCCTCATTCCATTGCACGCTGCCATCAAGTTTTTTACCTGACTCGAAAAGTTCAAACTTGTCTAGCCTGGCGCGATATACATGATTCCTGTTGTCAGCATCTGTGATATGAAATTCTTGCCCTACAGGAATATTGAATGCGACCTGAGGGTTAGTGAACACGTCAACTTTCTGTGTACCCTCTGCCGGGCTTATCTCCGCGATCATCTGCTGATCTGCGAGCACATTCTGCTCTCCGACCGGAATACATTTCTTACCAATTTCCATTTCAAATCTGCATTTACCTTTGATCATTCCACCGAGAATTGAATAATTTCCGCCTACAATCCCCTTCATCCAAAATGGATTTGGTCCTTTCGCCTGAAGCACAGCTGCGGCACCGATGCTGATGATGTCAAAATTTCCCTTGTAGAATTTGAGTTTTACCTTAATCCCAATTTTTCCCATCACAAACGCATAGGCCTGGCCGTTGGCATACCATCCGTTTATTCCGAAAGGTTCGGAAGATCCCTGACAATGATAATCCGTACCATAGTTCTTTAGCATGAAATCGACTCCCGTTCCGGCTGCGAACCTTCCATAGAACATTAAAAAAGTCAAATCACCTGTATCCATCAGAAAGTGCAGGCCAAATGCGAAGCCCGCACCCGATTGAAGTGCATTCATGTCGCGCATGTAGTCGAGGTCAACCGGTCCAAGTATCTCGGTGACCTGCGGAGGTGGTGGCGGACTTCCCGGGAGATTTTTTCCGAGCATGAAATAACTTTTCGCCTGGAATACCTTTGCCACTTCGAGTCCGATGGGATCGGTCGGGGTACCGATGTGTATATACCAATCATTCTTTTCAAAATGGATCACTGCCCAGCCTGCGCGACTATTTGCTCCTACTCCTTTCACAATTCCGCCAGCAACATGTATGAACACTTCGATATTGCCGTGAAAGACATCGTTGACGTTGTCGAACTTGAGAAGCATTGCTCCGCGCACTTGTCCACCGGCAAACTTGGCCAGCTTTTCAGAAAGTCTTCCTCCTGCCATGCCGCCAGCAACATCTTTGAGTTCAGACTCGAGCAACTCAGCGAACGACATGAAGTTGGCATTGCCTGATAGTGTTATCGAGTTGATTCCGCCATGCCTGTTCATCATCAGCTCGAGGGCAACCATACCATTCATCGCAGCTTTGTTTGCAGCCTCGATCTGCATCACCGCTTTTATCCCCATGCTGTTTTTATCCGGTATGTAATAAACAGAAGGGTTTTCGCCAGCGAGCGCCACGGTACTTGCAGGCCGCTGATCGGTTTGTTTCATCTTATAATAAAATCCTCCTCCAAAAGAATTAGCGAAGACGACTGGCGGAATAATCGGCACGCGTGTCGGCAATTTTACCATTGCATCAGCATACCAGTAGCGAAATTCACCTGTGGTTCCAAACAGCGCTTTTACAGAGAGTCCACCAACTTTTCCAATCGATCCGCTTATCGCTCCTTTAAATCCATCACCATACACCTGGTCACCATCGAAAAATTGGATACTGCCTGACAGCTCAAAGGCGTTGGGCTTGCTTACACTAACCGTGATACCACCTATTTCAACCCGATCGAGTTTCCATTCTTTGTCTGTGCCCATCACAACACCTTCTGCATCCTTCACTTCAACACTCTCCTGCTTCGCCCACACAATGACTTCTCCTCCTCCGCCAAATCCACCTTCCTCCGGAGAGCCGCCAATATTCACAACGAGGTCAACAGCGAGGCCGAATTTGTCATTGTTCTTTCGAACCGAAATTCCTTTGATGACAACTGGAAATTTCGAGACTTTCTGATTGCCTGAGTTGCCGAAGCCGACATACTGAATATCGAATTTTGGTTCTTCAGTACTGATCCGCAGACCCTGAAAAGAAATGTTGTTAAAATTTGCTTTCGGGCCTTTGATGGTGAGTTCGCCATTCAGGAGTGCTGTAGGATAGAATTTGTCGTTCCTCTCAACGACTGTAAATGCAGATCCCTCAAATAACTTAACATCCGCGGCAAACGCTTCCATTGCGAGGCCCTCTTTCGGCACGGAGATAGCAAAAAGGAAATTTCCATCGGCACCAACATGGGCGAGGTAATCGAATGAAGCCGGTTTTGTTTTGTCTGCAGTCTTCAGCTGTGGCACGGTCAGCTTTCCTCCAATCTCAAATGAGCGCACCTGGTTAACGACCACATCGAGTGAAACGGTGCCGATCGTAAATGCCCACCCGCTCATATTGCCTCTCGAAAGTACATCTTGAGCAAATACTTTTCCGGTAAAGCCCTGCTCATCGAGCAACATGTTCTGTACCCCTATGGCTACACGCATCGTATCACTTTTGCTGAAGGCTTTGGGAAGTTTTACGTCAAGGTGTTGAATGTATATGCCCTGCCAAAGCGATGGTTGACCTGCTGCGAGAAATGGTGAGACATAGCCATCGGGAAAAACCATTCCAGCGGGATTCATCAGATCACTCCAGTCGAGTGCGGCATTCTGAACGGTGAAGCTGACATCTTTCAAACCATTTACCTGAAATGTTGGAAGATTGATCTGAATCAGGATATCATTCCAGTTCTGTATTTGCGTGACGAAGTTGGTCGTCACGCGGGCAGGTGCTGGTATAACTTCTCCTCGTGCATCCTCCGGGACAATGAGGTCGCGGGAGAATTCGATGTTGGCTTCAAGACCCATCCCCGCAAAACCATCGCAGTCAAACTCGACAAACGAGTTTCCTTTACCAACGAGTGTCAGCAGTGTTGATGAATTAATTACAATGTGATAGTCCCCGATCAGTTCAAGTCTTCCGCGGCCCGAAAAACCACTATTGTCAGAATATGGAATTTTGCTTCCGCGAAAAGCGATTTTATCTCCGGTGCTCGGAATCTCGAACATGAAGTATGCTTCGAGGAAAGACCCCGCTGGTGTCGACTCTATGCTGCTGATGATAATGGTGTACTCAAGCGGGCCTATTTGCTTCTGGATGCCTACCGGAAGAGTCACGTAGGTGAGCTGATTGAGGCTCATGATTGTCAGATTCTCCTCGCGTACTTTCTGATCAAGTTGCGCAGCCTTATCGCGTTGCGCCTGCGTTGAATCGTCAGCGATATAGGTTGCAATGATCGGATCAATTTTGTAATCGTAGATCGCAGTGCTGTCAGCGGTGAAGATCGGCTTGCGGACGTTGTCCACTCCCCGACCGACAGCCGCTGAAGCAACTAGCAACAGGAATAGCAGAGGGGCTTTAAAGTTCATTTTATTGCTAAGGTTTGTCTTGACATTTCGTACTCATATTCATTTCTTCCAGGCAAATGCATAATTGTATCCAACCATCGCAGTCATGTCACATACAGTGTTTCCCGGGGTCGCAGAATTCTTTCGCGCCTGCACTGCGATGTTTGCGTTCACGTTATGTTTTTTCTTCAGGTTCAACACGCAGCCAATCCTGCAATTGATTGTTTCATTTTTTGGAACAGCATCGCCCGACTGCGTTTGATTATAGTTAACTGAGAAATTCGTTTTCAGTTTCTTTTCAAAAAAGGAGTGCGACACCGATGCCATAGGACCAATTGTCTTTGAAGCACCAGGTCCTTCATTCATGGAACCATTGACTGACACCGACATCACCATTGCCTGTGGTTGCAGGTTGATCGAATACCCGCAGTTCATGTTGTAGAACCACGAGCCTGAATTTTGAGAAGCACCCGCCTGTCCCTCTGATGCACCTTGCGCAGAGAGATTAAAATTTACATTTTGTTTGCGCTGCTCGTCCCGGCCAAAACTATAGGTTGCGTTGGCGCTCGCACTGCGCGAAAGCTGGGTGAAATTCAGCGTGTCGATGTTTTCGTACGGAGTCAGCTGATTGATCTCCTGAAACTGAGATCGGATATTCGTGAAGCTCTGAAACGTAGAGTAAGAAACAGACAGCATCAACTTTTCCGATGGGGCGAAACCAACATTGAGTGAGCCAACAGTTCTTTCAAGTGTGGCGACTTTTGTGCCGTCAAGATTATCCTGCTGCTTGCCTATGCTGGTGGCAAGTGAGAGCTTGCCGTCTACAAGTGATGTTGATGCATTGAGCGTGACATTTTCAAGATCGTTATTGAAAAAGTAAGCACCAAAAGTACGGTAGCCCGGATCGATATGCTCATAGCCGAGGCCCACGGTAAAATTTTGGTGCTGGTAGTCGAGGTTTCCTTTGTAAGCATTGTAGATATCCGATGAGGCGCGCAGCGTATAGAGTGGCTGGACATTCGAAAAGATATTCGATCGCGAGTCCGCTTCCGCGGATGTGTTTGATGTTACGGCACTCGATGCGGCTTCGGCCTTGAAGACAAATTTCTTCAGCAAGACCGTTGAAGCTCCCAGGCTGACGACAAGATTCTCCTGCGGATGTAGGTTAAGCGAATCAGGAACAAAATGAATTGAACGGGCTTTATCGTGAGCGTGAAAAACGACAAGCTGAAGCGAATGCGCACTGTGAATGTAGTTCGCCTTTAATCCATAGCCCCACCGTTCGAAGACAGGAAGGATATTCTGCGCTGAATCCAAATTTAGAGATCGCAAAAATCGGCCATAAAGCGCACTGATCCTGAATTTGCCTTCGGGCTCGTAATCAATTGCCCCGCCAAGAAAGTTATGACCACTGACAGAATATGGAGAATATGAACAACTGATGTAGCCTGCATGGGCGCTGATCGCCTTGTATGTCGGATGCAGACTGTAATTATTGAATGGCTGTTGAAATGAATTGCCCTGGTTCGAAACGGTAAACGTAAGTGGAACACTCCACCCGTACAATGACAGGTTCACATTACCCGATGCCACATATGAATACGGATCCCTGCGGGAAGGACCGTTGAACGCTGAATAAATAATCTGATTGAGTGCTAGACCGCCAGAAACTTCCACCGGATTCTTTTTGCCAATCATTGAGAAGTCCTGCGCATTTATCGCAATGCAACAGTGACAACCGAAATAGAGTGACAAAACCTTTTTCATTTCTTTGGAGAAACAAAACGCTGTGAAACAAAGCCCCGACTTACAACGGTTGGCCTGGGCGTCAATTAGCATCGCGGTGAAATACCGCATCTGAGGTGAGATGATTCAAATATGGAATGCTAAATGGAAAAACAAAAATATGAGACAAAAAAAAGATTTTCAGGAGACCTACAGAAATGGAGTGGGGTCAGTGTAACTTTTGCTTGCAAAAGTTACGTCAAATACCCTGAAAATGTTTTTAAGTGAACGCCTCACAATATCTTTTGAAACATTTCCGGCACAAATAGTTTTCTCCCCCACGATGCTCCGTTGACGATCTCTTCATAGCTTCGCACCATGTCATCCAAAGATGCGCTCAACTTGGATAGACATGCAGAAATTTTGGCTACTGTATTTTTGGTTGTTGTGTTTTGCGATCAGCTCGCAGGCGCAGGTGTTTCCCATTCAATCACAAGTCAACCTGATTCCTCCATACTCTGGGAACCTCTCTGACTATACGGTACCCGGTGCACATCGGATTAGCATAACCATTCGTAGCAACGATGCGTCCCTCATAGATTATCGCGTGAAGCTGCGACTCACTATTGATGGCGTTGGCGTTACAGTCCGATCAAAGCCAAATGTTGTTTATCAGCCGATCACCATAGATGGAGGCAGCCCTCTTATATTATATGGAGATGACCTGATCGAATACCTCGACCCGAAAAATCTCGACTTCATCGGATTCAGCAGAAGTGAATATCAGCGCACCGGAAAAATTCCCGAAGGCGTGTATAGATTTAGTGTTGAGGTACTCGACTACAACCGCGGCACAGTTGTCAGCAACAAGGGGTTCACAACCGCATGGATACTGTTTAATGATGCTCCAATCTTAAACCTTCCGAATAATGCTTCAAAGGTTCGAATTACGGATCCTACCAACATTCCGTTTTCATGGACACCGCGGCATCTGTCATCTCCCAATTCAGCATTCACAAGTGAATATGTTTTTCGTTTGATCGAGATCTGGCCGAATAACAGAAATCCTAACGATGCATTTCTAACGCAGACTCCATTGTATGAAGTTGAAACGCGTCAATCCCAGATTGTCTATGGGGCCGATGCACCACTGCTGATCCCCGGAAGGAAGTATGCCTGGCAGGTGCAGGCGCGTGATACGGAAGGACGCGATCTTTTCAGAAACAACGGAAAAAGTGAAGTGTTCGCATTCCAGTTTGGCGATGCCATTGAGATGCCGCAGAATGTTCGTAAAGAATTTGCGAACGCTACCACGATCTCGATGCGCTGGGAAGCTTCGACTGTTGGAGAAATCCCGGAACGCTTTCGCGTACGTTACCGGCCTGTAGGGGGAACCATGTGGTATGAAGATGTAACGACCAACTATTATCATACGCTAGGGTCATTGAGGAACAACACTTCTTATGACATCCAGGTAAGATCAGAATCAGGCAGACAAGTCAGTGATTATACTTTCAGTCAGCGCCACAGTACCACGCTTCCGATGGCGGATACCACTTACCAGTGCGGCAGCCCTTATGTCAATCAGCTTCCGCAGATGACAACTCCGCTCCAATACCTTAACCCCGGTGATATTTTCAAGAGCCACCACTTCAACCATGTGCTTGTAACAGAGGCAACCACCACCGGAACACAAGGAGGATTTTCCGGAACGGGATACATGCGTGTGAAGGCGTTAAACAGCGCCAACATAGCCGTATCCTTTTCAGGAACGCTCAACGCAGAGTATGTGCTCGTAACCGGATCGGTGAAAACTATAACTGATGTCAACAACAACATGAGTAAGGTGATCGAGGAAATGAAGAAGATTGGTGAGAACAAGCCGGTGCTCGATTCCGTCCAGCTGCTTGCCAATTCAAACTTTATTATCATCAGCGGCATAGTTGACTCGGTGTATGTGAACAGCGAAGGAAAAATTGTCGTGATTGATGAGGGTGGCGCTGCGCAGACGTTCGAACAGAAAACGAACAATACAACCGGAGAGAAGCAGGAAATGATTGTAAAAGATGCTGCGGGGAACACCTGGACGGTGAATAAAGACGGAACAATTTCAAAAGCAGAGGCCGCGATTGCCGGGACGTATTCGTCAAGAGACTCATTGAATTTTGTCGTGACGTTTAGAGAAAACGAATCCGGTCACTACGGGTTCGATCCTGACGATGCGTTTCCAACACCAACAAATAGCACAATCAACAACCGGAATTACAAGATCGCCTGGAAGGCAGTCGAGCAGGGCAAGCAGGATTTTGTGGACGCAATTGCCGAAGGACCCGACAATTTTCCGAGAAAAGTCGGACTGAAACTTGAAGCGCAGACCGTGGCAACACAACCTGGTACACAACCAAACGCTGCGAAAGTTGTCTTCCCGGGAGGTTTCGAGGGCGACACGCAGGAGCTCACAGCCTACGCGAAGCTGAAGGAAAATGGAAGTTCGCAGGAAACGGAAGTAGTTCTCGGAAAATTGAAGATTGCTACTTACGAATACATTCAGAAGAAATTGGTTGTCGTACCGGTTAACACTGAACCTATGCTGACTGGTCCGGAAATCACATCAAAGCTCAATGCAATTTACGGCCAGGCTGTGGCAGGTTGGCAGGTAACGATAGCGAACAGATTCAACATCGCAGAGAGTTTCATCGACAAACTCGATGAAGAAGAATCAGGGAACCTGGCAAGCTACAACAAGAAGATGCGTGAGTTCAATCGTGAGTATAAAAATTCAAATCCCGCTTATGATAAGACGGCCTTCTATATCTTCCTAATTAAAGGCGAGAACTTCCGCTTCGATGCCTTCATGCCTTTCAAGCGCGGCTTCGGTTATGTGTTCTTCCAAAAGCTTTCGCCATCAAACAACGAAACCATCATCCGCACCATCGCCCACGAACTCGGCCACGGTGCCTTCAACCTAAGGCACACGTTCGATCAGTTCTCAGTCACAGAAGGTTCCACACAAAACCTGATGGATTATAATGGAGGGGATGAGCTTAGGAAATATCAATGGGACTATGTGCATCACCCGGAGAGTATGATTGGGTGGTTGCAGGATGATGAGGAGGGGGCGATTTATGATTGCCCGATGTGGTTCTCTGGCGAATGTGAAGAAGTAGGAGAAGTCCTTGAGCTTATCAAACATCAGGCGTGGATAGGAGGTACTATTACAACCAAGAAACCCGCTAACATTAATAGACGCGTGCTAACCGCGTCAAATATTGAACTTGACGAAGTAAATTATGCTGATATCAGAATTGTCAATCTTGTTGATACTATATATCGGAACTACGATGCACGTGACTTCGAAGAATATTCGCAAACAATGCTGAACGCAGATGGAAAAACGGAACAGCAGAGAGGGTTTGTCTACCGGACCAAACCCACCACGAAGCTTGCCGGTGGTTTTTTGGAACGCGTCTATCCCATTGCTGTGAAAATATTGTTGTACGAGGATGAAGAAGACTTTAACGAAAAGTATCAGGCGCTGAAAGCATTTCTGTTTGGTGACATCCCGAGTGCGTTGGCGTATGAGATTGATCGAGCTTTTACGTTAGCGGAAATGACCCCAGTTCAGATCCAGTACATCCGCAAAAGGATAAGTAGAGTTCGCGACTCGGAATTGCAGAAACAATACTATTTGACACTGCAGGCGAAAGTTCCGTATCACAATCAGCGCGACAACACATCGATTGCAACGGATGAGGACGTTGAGAATAATTCAAGTTGGCTAAGTGCTGGAGAAACCATCGGAGATATTATGTGTAACTTAACTAGCCAAGCCATGTGCTTTGAGTATTTAGGGCTAACATGTCCTGATCCAAATATGCAGTTCGAGGACTACTTGGAGGAACTGCGAAGGGACGAAGGATTCGACCATCGTGGTACAGCAGAAAGTCGAAAAAATTTAGCTAGCGAAATTGGTGTTAAATATAAATTGATTGAATTAAATACTGACGACAAAGAGATTTTAAAAACCAAACTAAAACCTGAACTCGAGGCCGGAAGAGCAGTTTTGATATCCGCCTTTTCTGCTCCAAAAGGCCATATCGTTCGTTTGCAAGCCATTACAACTGACGGACTCGTGGTTGATGATCCGTACGGGCAAGTGCAAAATTTTATCGAAAGGGAAACCGGTGGATTCGGTTATACAAATGGTAAGAACTCGACAAATGATTCAAATATTCTGGGGAAAGATAATTTATGGACCTGGAGTAATATAAAAGACACAATCATTAAAATCGCGGAAATCTATTATACCGATTAATATGCGAGAAATATCAATTGTTAATGCCGTCTGTTTCGTGTTCATTGCCAGCTGTAACGGTCAGGCTGAGTTTACGGAATTTCAAGCGAAATTTCGACTAGTTAATCTACCAATTGATTCTGTTCAATTTCTAATGCCCAGCGATACATTGGATGTTAAATTTTTTAATAATGTTGTTTGGGAATCACAACCGAAGGAGGATAAAAACGGAAAAAAAAGAGTGGTGCCGCCCAAGGTTTTCAAAAATGGCAAGGCTGTTGACTTAATAAGTTTCGGTAAGGTAAGCGACACCCATCTTAACTATGAAACTATCGATGGAAAACCTGGCCAATTCTATGCGAAGGTCTATGCGATAGGAAAAGTGAATTTGCATCCATCCTACATTAGCTTAATTGTAAGGACCTACAATACCGAACTATCGTACTATGATCTCTATAACTTCACCACAGATGGAATTCGGCTTTCAGCTGTCCCGTTGTTTACTTATGGACACGAAAAGATGTTGGTGGACAGTATAGACCATGTGTACACGAAATCTAGCATTTCAAAAGATGGAAGGATAGTTTGGTGCGAGAATAATCGGGGATTAAAAACAAATCGTGTGTACAGGCTTCGTGATGACGGTTATTTTGAAATTGTCAAAGAAGAACGAACAGGCAAATTCGAATACTAACCTATTGTATGAAAGCACTTTTCGTAATTGCCTTGCTTTTGCATTTTCACAATGTATTCAGCCAGATCAGCTATAAGGGAAGTATCGGGCCGTATCCAGTTGAGTTTGTTATTAACACTTATAGTGATGGTGATACGAGAGCGGTTTACTGCTACGATAAACACGATTCTCCGATAATTCTTGTCGGCAGGAACGACAAGGGTGTACTTGCGTTGCTTGAGAGAAATGCAAAAGGGAATACTCAGGCGGTTTTGAAGTTCGAGAACTTCGATGTCGCATCAACCGTTTTGAGTGGTGTGTGGGCTAATCAAGATTCAACTAAGGTCTTGCAAATTAGCTTGAGAAAACAATTTGAAGTCTCATACAAAGATAAAACCATTTGGGCCAATCGGGAGATGATACAGTCACAAGCCACCAGAAAGAATTACTTTAGACTCTTGATATCAAAAAAATCCACCACCGAAGAAGCTCGAGTAACAGGAGTAAAGGTATTTGAAAAAGCAACAGATCATTTCCTACAACAATTCGATCTGGATTGTAGTTTGAACGGATTCGAAAATATCTCAGTAGGAGATTACAATTTTGAGACATCGAGGACTTTTCAGTTTTTGAAGGAAGCGGTACTGGTACAAATACCTCAAGCCTTTATTTTTTATCACTTGAAAACTCAAACAAATATTTCCTCAGCGATTTTGCTGGTACATCGCTCTCCTCCGATCCCGATACAAAGCAAATATTTGAATACAATGAATGCTGTCAGAAAACCAGAATTATGGAGGCGGTGTATAAGGTTATAAACAATCATATGGTCCTGATAAGTCGAACTTGTCGGGAGTATAATGAAGAGAAAGAAGAGTATGTCGAGGGTAAATGTAACTGACGCCTGAGAAAGTATCGAACGCTAGGCCAAGGAGCACGGGCATCATAGTAGACCAATACAACACTTTTTGAGCCTGCTAAGACATTGGTTTATCTAAGCATGGGATAAATTAGAAAATGAAACAATTTCTAATTTTATTTCTTGTGGCATGTCATGCGCTGATCTATGCCCAGACTATCGATCCAAATTTTAACGCATCTATCACAGACAATGCTGAGCCTCTTGGTGTAGTTTTTCAAGATGACGGAAAGTATATCGTTTATGGGCAGTTCATTTCCGTGAATGGCATTTCGCGGTCGGGTCTAAACCGCTTCAATCCCGATGGTACCACTGACAATACTTTTAATATCGGCCAAGGCGCGAATGCCGAAATATCAGCCGTAGCAATTCAAGATGATGGCAAGATACTTGCGGCAGGTCACTTTACAACTTTTAATGGCCAGCCGAGGAAAACACTTGTCCGATTGCATGCAAATGGTGAAATAGATAGTCAGTTCAATCCAAAGATTGATCTACAGGTTTATTCTAATCAATTTGACCTTCTCGTGCAGCCTGATCAAAGAATCTTGCTGGGTGGACCACTCGCAGCGATTGATGGAATACCAAGACACAGTCGGCTGGTACGTTTAAATGAAGATGGAACTAGAGACAATTCGTTTGCTGATGTTCCAACTTACCTGTCAGACTTTGCACTGCAGTCAAACGGAAAAATTGTGATCGTTGGCAACGATTTGCCTTACAAAATTTCCCGTCTGCACACGGACGGTACTGTTGACGATTCATTTAATCCTGGCACAGGTTTCGACTCTGGTGCGATTGATATTGAAGTGGATGACAACGACCATATCATCGCAGGAGGTTTTTTTGAAACATTCAATGGAGCAGCAAACAGAGGCCTCGTGCGTTTATCCCCTTCTGGATCATTGGATTTGACCTTTCAGGGAAACGGTCAGGTCAACAATTCAGTGCGCAAGATTTTATGCCTGCCAAACGAAAAAATCCTTGTTGCAGGATCGTTTTCAAATTTTGCGGGGCTGCTTGCCAATCGACTAATACGACTTAATGAGGATGGAACGCACGACAATTCTTTAATGATTGAAGCCGGACCCAACTTAGCTCTAAGTTTCGCAGCTATAAATGCATCAGAGGACATAGCTCTTATCGGAGCATTTACGACTTTCAACAACCAGCCAAGAAATCGACTAGCAATAATTACTAATACCGGAACATTGAAAGCCATCAATGAAAACTTAGACTTGAGAAAGGCTTCAACTGGTAGCGCAATATTAGCGCAAGGAGAAAAAATACTACTTTCTCATATCGGCAATTATACTAACAATCAAGCCATAAGGGGCTTCGCACGTCTAAACCTCGATGGGAGTTTGGACGAGAGTTTTGCAGGCAATTCTAAACCGAATTCATCAGTGTACGCGATAGCTGAAGGAGAAAGTGGGAAGATTCTAATTGGCGGCATTTTTACAACTTATGATGGAATACCCGTGGGCCGAATCGCCCGGCTTTTAAGCGATGGCATTTTAGACAACGCGTTCAATGCGAATTCGGGGACCGGTTTTGATAATGCAGTACGATCAATTGCAGTTCAGGCTGACCATAAAATCCTCATTGGAGGATTCTTTTCTTCGTTCAATGGGGTAACAAAGAAGCTTATCGTTAGACTAAACGAGGATGGAACGCTTGATGAGGGCTTCAACGTCACTGATATTTTTTCCTCTAGCACAGGTTTTATTACCAGCATAGAGCTGCAGCAAGATAATAGGATACTTATTGGTGGCAGTTTCTCTGGTACAGGAATGCAGGGAAGTAAATCGCTCTTGAGATTAAACCATGATGGATCAATTGATGATACATTCCAAATCGGTTCAGGAGCAGCTATTTCTGGACCAACTCTTTCCGAAATAAAGTCAATAAATGTTCTTTCAAATGGCAAGATTCTATTGGGTGGCCGTTTCGACTATTTCAACGGGGTAAATCAACGCGACTTCACAATTCTTAACAGTAACGGATCAATTGACCAATCCCTTGTCACTCAGGGATATTTCAACGTTGAAGAAATTTTTGAGCGTGCAAATGGAGCAATTCTCGTAGTGGATAGCAACAAGGGAATTTCCGCTCTGAACGCTGATGGCACGCAAGATTGGAATTTCAAGCCGATCAAAAAAAAAGGAACAAATAACCGTTTATGTCAGATCGGTCAGAAATTATTCATCACCGGAGCAGTTACATCAATTGACGGGACATCTGTTGCGGGCGTAGCACAGATAGTCCTTTCGACATCGAAATCACCTTCGATGCTTGTAGTAACATCCGTAGCCACACGACAAATTGAAATTCAGTGGCAGGATAATACAACTCAAGAAACATCGTTTGAAATATTCCGCTCAATTTCAGATGGAGCTTTCGAGCTGGTTCAAAGCTTGCCGTCCAATTCAACTTCTTTTATTGATGACGGATTAATGCCGAATACGCGGTACAACTACGTTGTCAAAGCTCGGTGCCCAGATGAAAGTGATGCGCTTTCCGAAAAGGTGTCTCAGACCACGCTGCCCGATCCTTGGTCACAAATAGTTATAAATGTGCCTCCTAGGAGCGGTGGTATTGCAATCGCACTGAACGGCAAAGCTTATATCGGTCTCGGCAGAAATAATGACGGTTTGTTGCAAGACTGGTGGGAATACAATCCGCAGAGTAACCTTTGGACTCCCAAATTAGATTTTCCTGGGCCAGCGAGGATTGGCGCAGTTGCCTTTAGTGTTAACAGCAAAATATATGTGGGAACTGGAAATGACGAAAGTGGATCTGGCTTCTTGAGAGACTTTTATGAATACGATCCACAGTCCGATTTATGGACAATAAAGGCAGAAATCCCAAAGGATCTAGATAGCGATGCAGGAATCACATCCGGTGTCGCGTTTGCAATCAACAACTTTGGCTATGTCGGTCTTGGCAATACTGGAATTAGCAACACAACCGCGTTTTTTAAGTATGACCCAGTATCAAACACCTGGTTATCAATTTCACCCTTCCCGGCATCTGGTCGTCCTGGAGCAATTGCATTTGTACATGGTGAAAATGCCTATGTTGGTTTTGGGTTCGGAGGATTAGCTCCAAACAAAAATGATTTGTACGAATACCATACACAGACAAATACTTGGACTGCGAAAGCCAATAGCAATGGCAGCGGGCGTGGGGGCGCTGCAGTATCTGTGTTAGAAGGTAGCGCTTACGTGATCGCAGGGGTAGAAAACAATATTGGTTTCAACGGGATTGACACATACACAAACTCAAGTTTCGCATTTGATCCTGATGCTAATTCATGGAGCACCGTTAGCCCTTTCCCGGGTACGGGAAGAACTGACGCGCACGCGTTCTCTCTTGGATCGAACGTTTTTCTGTTTGGAGGGTACCGGAGTCAGCAAGGACACGTCTACTTTTCCGACATGTATAAATACACCAGGCCAACTTCGTTTCTCTTACAAAGTCCAATCAATTTAAGTTTTAGAAACTCGTCTACTTATCTTACACATCTCTATTGGGAAGACACATCAGACAATGAAAGTGGCTACATTATTGAAGTCGCGGTTGGAGGCACGGACGTATTCTCGATAATCGCAACAGTTCCCGCAAATTCGATCGAGTACACGCATTTTGGACTAATTCCCGATATCCAATATAAATACAGGATCCGCGCTACAAATGAATACTTCATATCAGCATACTCAAACATCGTTACTCGAAAAGCAATGGATATACCACTGCCACCATCTAACCTAACGGTTGAGGGGACCAGCGCATCGTCAATGGTACTTAAATGGCAAGATCATTCTTCAAATGAAGATGGTTTCCTGATTTATCGCTCTGAGGGCGATCGATCCAATTACGGTCTCCACCACACAACTGGCGCTAATGAAACTTTATGGCAGGATTCGGGATTGGCAGCGGCTACTAAGTATTATTATAAGATAGAGGCCGCGAATGCGGGGGGTACTTCCGGTTTTGCCGAGGCAACAGCTCCGGTAGCACCAAGCATACTTTCTGTCAAAGCGTTCGATCAGACCACAATAACTCTCAATTGGAGTGACAGTTCAACTGACGAATCAGGCTTCGAAGTATATCGCTCTGTAAATGACAATTCAAACTTTGTTTTTCAAGGGAGTTTGTCACAAAACGTAACGCAATACGTTCAAACTGGTCTTAGTGCAGGGGTTCGTTATTTCTATCGCATAATAGCGAAGGTCGGTAGTAATAAATCCCTACACTCTAACCAAATTTCGCAAACCACCCTACCTTATCCCCCAATTGCCCCATCCGGGTTGACCATCGACACAGTTACGGCAACGACAATCTCATTAAAATGGGTTGACAATTCAAACAATGAATTTGGATTCACGATAGAGCGTAGCGGATTAGATGCGACCTTTGTTGTACTTGATACAATTCCGGTAAATACCGTATCCTATTTGGACACTGACCTTTTACCAGCCACGGGGTATTCTTACAGGGTGCGCGCCTTCAACGTGGGAGGCATGTCAGCACATACAAGTGTCGTAAGTCAGTCAACTCTTCCTAATCCGCCAAATGCTCCGAGCGATATTGATGTAAGTATTATAAGTGCCACACGTTTAAAAATTACGTGGCGGGACAATTCAATTAACGAGACAGGGTTTGAATTATACAGATCGACATCGACAGACGATGACTTCCAACTGGTAGGCACCACGAGCACCGATGTTACCACCTATACTGACTCAGGACTTAAAACAGAGACAACGTACTTTTACAAAATTCGCGCAACGAATACTGGTGGAAATTCTCAGTTCTCATCCACTGTTTCAACCTTGATCACAGCGATAGAACAACAAGAAAATATAAATCTAGTCGATGTGTATCCAAGTCCTTTTAACGATGAACTTATGATTCATAACAAACGACAGGAAGAAATCAAAGTCTCGATTTACACTCTGAATGGTCAACAAGTCGGGCAAGAAAAACTTGGACCAAATGCATCAAAACGTATGCAGACGTCCGCATGGCCTCTAGGGGTTTATGTGATTAAGATAAGCGGAAGTAGTTTCGCAACAAAGGCAGTCAAATATTAATTAGACAACCAAGACTACATATACCCTTGAAAATCTAAGGATAAGTCAATGTCTAATGGTCCCTTCAAGCCCTATAGTGGGTGATGTTTCAAATTCTAATCATCGTAAATCGCTCAACCGATATCAATCCACTATAATGAACTTGCCTACAAAGGTCTCTCGATCGTGAAGCGTGTAGTGGATGGTCACAACGGATATGTTTGGGCTGAGGGTGAGCCTGGCAAAGGAGCATTATTTACAGTAATCCTTCCGGTGAGCACGTAGACGTGGCGTTGCTCCGAAGTCAATTCAAAATCAACCGCCTAACTCTCCGGCAAAAACACCGTAAACACAGATCCTACACCGGGTTGTGACTGGGCAGTGATGTACCCGTGGTGATCTTCAGCGATCTTCTTGCACAGCGAAAGCCCGATGCCGGAACCGGAGTATTCATCGTGGCTGTGCAGGCGCTGAAACAATTCAAAGATGCGTGTTGCGTATTGCGGATCGAACCCGATGCCATTGTCGCGGATGGAAACTGTTGTGTAAACTTTTCCGTCAGCGGCAACCTCGCGGCCGGACACAATTTCAATTTCAGGTTTTGCTTCTGCCCTGCTGAACTTCACGGCATTGCTGATGAGGTGCATGAGGATCTGCACGATATGCTTGCGCGAACCGGTGAGTGCAGTATTCTCGCGGATGGTAAAGGAAGGCTGCTTTTCCTCAATCGCGTTCTTCAGCCCCACGCATGCTTCGGCCACAACATCGTTCAGCCGCAGCGACTCCACACTTTCGATGGTGTTCATCGCGTGGTAGAACATGAGAAAGTCTTCGATCATCTTCTGCATGCGGTTGGAAGCCTGCGTGATCTTCCGGAAGTATTTCATCAACGGCTCGGGTATACGCTCACCGCCTTCGCCAAGGATGCGGTTGCTGTAGAGCTGGATCTTGCGGAGCGGTTCCTGGAGGTCGTGGCTGGCAATGAAGTTAAACGATTCGAGGTCGCGGTTCTTGCGCAGCAGCTCTTCGTTCTTGCGCCTCAGTTCATTCGTAAGGTTGTATTCGTTGGTGATGTCCTGGCAGGTGCCAAGCATACCCACCGACTTCCCTGCTTTATCCAGGATCACACGCCCCTTGCCGCGCAACACTTTTTCACTGCCGCGGTGCGGATTGATGCGCATGATGTAGTCAGATGCATTCCCGGTGCGCACGGCTTCGGTGATCTCTGCGATGCGCCTGTTGCGGTCATCGTCATGGATGAAGGTGAGGAAACGCTGAAAGGTGATCTTTTCAGACTGTGGCTCGAGGCCGTAGATGCGATACATCTCGTCAGACCACTCGATGCTGTCGCTTTCGATGCTCCACTTCCAGCTTCCCAGGTTGGTGAGTGCCTGGGCCTGCTTGCTCAGCTCCTGGTTTTCAAGGAGCTGCCTGATCAGGTTTGCCTTTTCCGTGACATCGGAAACCGTACCTACCATGGTTGCTGCTCTGCCTTTGTCGAAGATCACTTTACCCCGTGAGTAAAGCACTTTCTGAAT
Source organism: Fulvivirgaceae bacterium JP3-4 (assembly GCA_029309925.1). Classification (GTDB taxonomy): domain Bacteria; phylum Bacteroidota; class Bacteroidia; order Cytophagales; family Cyclobacteriaceae; genus Chryseosolibacter. The sequence goes on along the minus strand of JARKND010000005.1, from coordinate 1,548,888 downwards.
GTTTCTTCGCGTGTAGCGATACTCACATTCGTATTCGCCATCGTTCATCGCTTTTTCGAGCGCGGTCTTCACTTTCAGCCGGTCATCGGCATGCACATCGTTGAGAAAAGACTCCAGGCTGTTCTCCTTCTCCATCTCAAAGATCTTGAACACCTCAGGTGTGTAGGAAGACTTTCCGCTTCCGGTGAGATCCCACTCAAAGCTGCCGATCTTGCTCAGTGACTGCGCCTCGAGAAGCTGCTGTTCGCGTTTCTGCAACTGTTCATTGGAAAGGCGGAGGCGCTCTTCCTGTATTGCGAGATAGGTTTTGACGAGGGTCGCATCTAGCGTGAGGATGAAGCGATCGATCTCATCCGTAACTTTCAGTGCTTCTGCAGGTGTCTTTGTATAATCGGGGAGGAATGCGCGCATCGTGCGCTTTCGTGCATAATTAATGAGACTGATATCTTCAACGATCACATCTTCCCGTGAGATGCGCGGCAACTGGTTACGTACCCAGTTGCTCCGGCTGGTTTCGATGTATTGTTCAACCCTTCTGTCGCGGATGGCAGATAGAAATTCGATGGCACCCTCCTTTGACATGCGCAGGATCTCCTTTTCCGGAAGGCTTGCAAAAAATTTCATCAGCGGGATGTCGAGCTCGAGCGAAAACGCGTAGAGCGTGCGAACATAATCTTCAAGTCTTTCCGCGAGAATGTATTCCGCGTAAGCGGGCAGCAGCTCGAGTTGAAGATCAATGATATGTTCTTTCGTGGTGTTCATCTCTGGGTTGACGCTTTCGTGGAAAGAACAAAATCCTCCTTGCCACGAGGGCCGGAGAGTGTCAGTTCACTAAACAGGATCGAATTTAGGATTTCTTTCAATTCTTCAAAAGAATTCGGTTTGCGAAAGAACCGCGAAGCTCCATTTTTGAAAGTTTCCTCAATATCCACCGGATTGAGCGATGTCGTATAAATGATCACGGGCACGCTTTTGAAGCGCGGATTTTTCTGCAGATCCGCCAGGCACTCCCTTCCGTTTTTCTTCGGCATATTCAGATCGAGGAAGATCAGGTCGGGGATGTCGGATTCCTGGGAAAGATAATTCGCCAGCTCTTCGCCATCGCGTTTCATGGTCACATGCACGCGCGGATCGACCATGTTCATCGCCTCCGCAAACAGGTCGCGGTCGTCCGGATCGTCATCTACCAGGATCACATTCTCATTCCTTCGCTTCTGCAGGTATTCATTCATGGCTTACCGGGAAAAATAAATTGAAACACGAACCTGCACCGGGCTCGCTTTTTACAGTCACATACCCTCCGTGATTTTCCATCGCTTTCTGCACTATGGCCAGGCCAACGCCACTGCCTTCGTATTCGTGGCGGGCGTGGAGCCGATGGAAAACGGCAAATATCTTGTCGGCTTCAGCCTGTTCAAATCCAATACCATTATCCTTCACCGAAATGTGATGATACAACTTTCCGCGTCTGATTTTTCCTTCGTAGCGCACTTCGATGAACGGAATATCGGTCTGCTTCTGAAACTTCAATGCGTTTGAAATAAGATTCTGAAAAACCTGCGTGAGCTGCGTGCGGTCACCTTGAATGACCGGCAAACTGTGGATGAGCAGCGTTGCGCGTTTTTTCTGGATCACGGTTTCAAGGTCGCCCTGTACCTCGGCAACGATAGCCTGGAGGTTGACTTCTTCAAACACGTTTTCCGCGTGTGCAAACTTCGAGTAAGTAAGCAGGCCGTTGAGCAACGTCTGCATCCGCTCTGCTGTTCGATGGATGCGCACGAAATAATCTTTCGCCACAGGATTGAGCTCCTTTCCGAACTGGTCTTCGATCATGTTGACAAACGTGATGATCTTGCGCAGCGGCTCGTTGAGGTCGTGCGATGCAATGTGTGTGAAATCCGAGAGTCGTGCATTGGAGATCTTCAGCTCTTCATTGGCCCGCTCGAGCTCCATTGCAGCAAATTTGAGCGGTGTTACATCGTGAAACGCGATGACGATCTGATTCTCCGTGACGCGGTTCACTGAATTCTGATACCAGCGATCAACGCCATCCGCGTTATAGTGGAGCTCCTGGCGTATAGACTCCCCGGTGCGCAGCACACGACAATTGCGTTCGAAAATTCCGGTCCCCTTGCTTCCGGGAAACACATCTCCGAACAGCTTTCCCACAAGCTGGTCAGCGGTTTTGCCTGATTGTTTGCAAAACTCTTCGTTGACGTGGGTGATGCGGAACTCAACAATCTCACCTGCGGGGTTTCGCACCGCTTCCAGTGTGTATAGGCCGTTGAGCGATGAGTTAAGCATCAGTGAAAGCAGTCCCTTCTGCTCTTCTATAACCTTTTCCTTTTCCTTCAGTTCAGTTACCTCAGCAAAATTAGAGACCACCCCATCGTCAAGCTTCGATAAAGAAAGCTGATACCAGAGTTCCTGACCCTCGCGATTGAAGGAGAGGAATGTTGAATACGGTTCGCCCGTATTGATCACACGCTTGTGTTTATCAAAATATCCCTGTGCTGAGAGCTCCGGAAAAAGGCTTGAGAAATTTTTATTGATGCAATCTTCGGGCAGGTTCGCCATCCTGCGGCCCGATGAATTTGCGAGTCTGAGGGTGAGGTCTACAATTTCGTTCGCCTTATCCCGGACCGCTTCTGCTGCCAGAATTCCGTTCGGTGACTGGTTGAGCACATTGTTGTACCACTTTGTTTGCTGTTCCAGTTTCTCACTCGCCAATTTCCTGTCATTGATGTTGAGGTATGTCAGGATCACCTTGTCATCGTCCACGCGGTCTGCGGTTAGAAAGAACCATCCACCGAACACCTCGAGAAAGATCTCGTCATTGAAGCGGTTTCCGGTTTCTATCACTTCGGCAAGAACATCCACCAGTCCGTTTGTTGCAACTGCCGGCTGCAGCTGCCCATACGACATACTTTGGATTTCTTCTTTCGAACGGTTCAGGTCTCTGGCAATTTTGTCGTTCACCATGAGCAGATCGAAATCTGCTATCCGCCCAGCATCATTGCGTTTTGCCTGGCAAAGCAAAATACAAGTTGGCGAATTGTTGATAATCTTATTGAGCAGGACTGCCTGCCGTTCCCTCTCCTTTTCGGTCTTCACCTCCGCAGTGCGGTCTCGCGTGATGCTCAGCACCCCGTTCATCACCTTGCTGCGCTGCACATTGAAGTATTTGTCTAAGCCCGGGCTGTGGTAAGTGAACTCGATGGACTCTTCGGTATCCCAAACCTTTACGCATTGTTCGAAGATGCGTCCAACGGATACGTTGTCCATGAGGCCGGAAGTAAGCAGGGTTGACCCGATAATTCTTGAGCGGTCAGCATTGAGAATGCGGCATGCGGTGTCGTTGCAATACCTGACCGTGAAATCCACGATGAGCTTTTTGTTTGCGCCATCGAACACGGGTACAAACCACACGACTGAATCGGGCTGACTTCCGAACAGCTGCGCGATGAGCTTCTCATCGGTGTGTTTCTCCATGATCATACGTTTACTAAAATACTCAGCAATAACAACGATAAGGCGAAAGTGTCTGACTATTTCGTAAAAAAAATGAAAACGGGCGGCTGTAAAATATCATGCCAACAGCCGGCAGGGTCGAAAACGGATGATGTGTGTCGCTTAATATGGAAAGATCACCATTTCATTCAGGCAACGATACCCGTTGGCCTATCTTTGAACACCTGACCTTCTGAGCACTTAAAGGAATTTGGTCAGCAGAAAACGCTTGTGATCTCTAAAGCCCTTGCTGCGATACAGGCGAAGGCCACGCTCATTGTGATGTTCGGCTTCGAGGTGAAGCGCCCTGACACCAGACCGCTTTGCCTGTGCGATGACGAAGTCGATCGCTTTGCCGCCAATGCCTTGTCCCTGGAATGCGGGAAGAACAAACAACTCATCCACAAATGCATCTCTCCCTTTGAATTCAAAGCTAAAGCCAAAACCGAGGAATGTATATCCGGCTACGGCTTCGCTTTCGCGGATAATCCATAATTTTCCATAAGCAGGATTTTCAAGCAGCAGGTTAAGACTTTCAGTTCTTTCGCGCTCATCAAACGGATAATTGTCTATGGCGTTAAACTCCTGCATCATTTTTAAAATGATTCCGAAATCGGTGCGCGTGAATTCATGAAAGGTTGTCATAGGTCAAGTTCAAAATCCAGGTTCCAAAAATCAAATTTCAAAACCCAGTTATTCTGGAAGGGCTGCCATACAATGTAGAAATAATTTGATGCAGCTGTCCTGTTTTCAATAATTCGTTTGTCATAGTGGTGAAAACAAAATTTTGAAACCTTTAAATTAGTATTGTTATGGATGAATACGCATTGATCATGAGGCATGAAGACGGCATGAAAGTCGCTTCACCCGAGCAGCTTCAAATCTGGATGAAGCAGACCATGGATTGGATTGGCGGAATTGCTGCGCAGAATAAATTTGTCAGCGGCACCGGTCTTCCGTTCGAAAACGCAAGGGTTGTAGATTCGCGAAAGATGGTAACGAATGGCCCTTTCGGGGATATCAAAGAAACAATTGGCGGACTAATTGTAGTGCGCGCTGCTTCAGTCGAAGAGGCCGTTGAGTTTGCCAAAGGATGCCCTGTGCTGCAAGGCGATGGCAACACCGTAGAGGTGCGCAAGATCGCCAAGGATGACGGAATACATTAGAAGTTCCAAGATCCAAGATCCAAGATCCAAGTTCCGAGGATCCATACTAACAACCTCAATTGTCCTTCGTGTTGGAGTTGCGTTTTGGATTTGGATATTGGAATTTGGACCTTCACCAGCGTATGCCTCGCACTGACTCTCAGCTTTTGCCTCACCTGTTTCGGACGGAATTCGGAAAGATCACTTCCGTGCTGGCGAAGCATTTCCATTTGCGGCATATTGAAGTAGCTGAAGACATTGCCAGCGAAACATTTCTCGAAGCTGCTGAGACCTGGCCCTATCACGGTGTCCCTGAGAATCCAACGGCCTGGCTGTATGCAGTGGCAAAAAACAAGGCGAGGAATGCGTTGAAACGCATAAGCCTTTTCGAGGAGAAAATAAAATCCGAACTCAACGCTCCCACGGACATAAGCGCGTGGGATGAAATTGATCTGTCTGCCGATGGGATTCAGGACAGCCAGCTGCGAATGCTGTTTGCGCTTTCTCATCCAGCGCTTCCTCCTGAGTCGCAGGTGGCCCTGTGCCTCCGGATCCTCTGTGGTTTTGGAATTGACGAGATTGCTTCAGCTTTTCTAACAAACAAGGAGACAATCAATAAGAGGCTTGTACGGGCACGCGAAAAACTGCGCACCGAAAAACTTACGCTCGACCTGCCGGATGAGTCGGCACTCGTAAGCAGGCTTGACAACGTGCTCACTACCCTGTATCTGCTCTTCAGCGAAGGATACTACTCAGAAACGCGGTCAGCACTGGTGGACGAAGATTTGTGCGAGGAAGCGATCCGGCTGGCGAAAATACTTGTGGAAGTTAAGAGCACCAACCTTCCACAGGTTCACGCACTGCTTGCGCTGATGTACTTCCAGTCTTCGAGATTAAAAGCGAGGATCGGCAGCGATGGAGATGTGGTGCTCTACCATCACCAGGACGAGAGTCTCTGGAATCGCGAGTACATCTCGCTTGGCGGGTATCATTTGAATCTTGCATCAACGGGAAACCGTTTGACGAAATATCACCTTGAGGCGAGTATTGCTTTCTGGCACACCGTGCGCGAAGACACAAAAGAAAAATGGGAAAGTATCCTTCAGCTTTACAACCGGCTGCTTCAGCTGGAGTACTCCCCGATCGCTGCCCTCAACCGGACCTATGCCTTGTCGAAAGCCAACGGTCTTGAAGAAGCAATAGCGGAAGCGCAAAAACTGCAACTGACCACTAATCGGTATTACCATTCCCTGCTGGGTGAACTTCATGGTACTATTGACACTCGGAAAGCCCTTGCGTATTTCAGCGAAGCGCTTCGGCTAAGCAAATCACCTGCAGAAAAAACCTCTATTGAGAAAAAGATTGATGCCCTCCAGAGAAGGCCTGCGGCAATTAAAAGGTGATTTTCATACCTTGCTCCAATATTATTATCGCAATGTCAGCTAGTTACTTTCAGGACGAAACATTCACAGGAAAGGATTTTGCGTCATCGCCATTTCCAAAAGGCGAATACGAAAATTGTAGTTTCAAAAATTGCAATCTCAAAGATGCTGACTTGTCAGGATCGATGTTCAGTGAATGCAGCTTTGAAGGTTGCGATCTCTCGATGGCTAAAATTCAGAAAACATCATTTCGCGATACCAGATTTGCCAATTGCAAAATGCTCGGCCTGCGTTTCGACAGTTGCAATCCGATGCTGCTGTCTTTCACATTCGATAAATGTGTCCTCAAATTCTCCTCGTTTTATAAACTGAAGTTAAAAGGCACAATGTTCAGGGAATGTCAGATGCACGAAGTTGAATTCCAGGAAGCAGATTTAAGCAAGGCGCAGTTCCCTGACACTGATCTGACAAACGCGTTTTTTGAAAACACCACGCTGGAGCAGGCGGATCTCAGCACCGCGTATAACTTCACCATCGATCCAAGCAAGAACAGGATCAAAAAAGCAAAGTTTTCGGCACAGGGGCTTGCCGGTCTCTTATCCGAATACGACCTGACCATTATATAAAAAGAGTACTTCTTCAAACGCGACTTGACTACCCATTTGCGCTACGGGTGTCATCTCGCGAAATGGACAAGTTGCAGAACTTTTTTTATCTTGACATTCAAACCCCACATGAATGGACTCACTTGCACCGGAAGCAACCCGATGGTCTGCCGCTGAGAAAATCAATTTCAGATTTCTGTTTGTCTTTTTCCTGTTGTTCATCATCGTTGAGAACAACGGTGCATTTCCCTTCTTTGATTATGTGATGCAGTACCCAACAGAGTGGCTGCATGCGTTTGTGGTGTGGCTCGGTAAACATGTGCTGCGGCTACCCTATGATATCGTCCACTTCACCTACGGCAGCGGAGATACCACCTACGATTACATCCTGGTGCTCTGTTGTTTCGTCACTGCCGTCATCGCTGCCATTGTATGGACGTTGATCGATCGTGAAAGCGAAGGTTACCCGAAGTTATATTACTGGCTGACGGTGATCGTGCGGTTTTATGTCGGGCTGATGCTCATCAACTACGGCATGATCAAGATCTTTAAGCTTCAGTTCCCGTATCCATACCTCTACCGCCTGCTGCAGCCCTATGGGGATTCATCACCGATGGGCCTTGCATGGACCTTCTTAGGATTCTCGAAGGGCTACAATTATTTCATGGGATTCGCTGAAGTGGCGGCAGGTCTGCTGTTGTTCAGACGAACGATGACATTCGGTGCGCTGGTCTGCATGATGACAGCCGCCAACGTGATGGCCATTAACTATTTCTACGATGTGCCAGTGAAGATCCTCTCCACTGCGCTGTTTGTCCTGAGTTTCTTTCTTGCTTCACGCGACTTCAGGAGAATAGCAACATTCTTTTTCACGGGCAGACCGATCTCATTGCCGGTGATCAGCTATCCCTACGCGGGAAACAAGCCGATGAACATTGCGAGGATCGTTACGAAAGTGCTGGTGATCGGTTACGTTATCATCACCAGTATTGTTCAGGGATTTGAGTTTGAAAAGCAATACGGAGACAGCATGCCGAAACCAAAACTGTATGGCATCTACAATGTTGAGACTTTTGTGCTCGGCAATGATACGCTGCCCCCAATTATGACGGACACGCTTCGATGGAAAAAACTGGCCGTGAACAGCCTCACACAAGCGCGCGTGTATCACGTCAACGACAGCATCGGCCGGTACTTCGCGAAGTTCGATACAACTGCGCACACGCTCACACTCAAGCTTGCCACCGACACAACCTTCCAGTACCGACTGCGCTATGAGCAGAAAGATTCCGTAAACTTCATCTTCAGCGGAACCGTGAAGAATGATTCGGTAGCCATCGCGTTGAAGAAGGTAAAATTCCGTCCCGAGGACTTCCGCCTGATGGGTCGCGGCTTCCACTGGATCAACGAGACTCCTTATAACCGCTAGAGGGCAAGCCGATCGTCCTGCGTCCTGCACACACGACTTCAAAGAACGATTTTGGCCGCAGTTTCCCAAACAAGGAAATATTTTTTCATGGTTCTGTAACAATTTGATCATCGCCTCATCCAAGTGGAAAATCAATTCAATGGCCATTGGATTATTCACGCGATTAAAATTGTAAACACATGAAAAAGCTAATTCTGACATTTGGATTGATCATCGCCATTCTTGCGGCAGTCTCTGCGCAACATCACGCCATTCGGATTGAACGGACCGGGAAGGGAACACCAGTTATTTTTCTTCCGGGCTTCACAACTCCCGGATCTGTCTGGAAAGAGACTGTGAGTAACCTGAAAGGAAAATACCAGGCTCACCTCGTTTCGTATGCCGGATTTAATGGCATCGCTCCTATCAAAATGCCCTGGTACGAATCGATCAGGAAAGAAACACTCGATTACATAGTGCAGGAAAAATTATCAAACGTTGTTATTGTTGGTCACAGCATGGGCGGTACACTAGCCATTGACATTGCTGCAGCCATTCCTGATAAGGTAGACAAGATCATTCTTGTTGATGCACTTCCGTGTATGCGCGAGCTGATGATGCCCGGTGTTTCTGCGGATCAGATCAAATACGAGAGCCCGTACAACCAGCAGATGCTCAAACAATCTCCGGAAGCATTTTCACAGACTGCCCGGATGATGGCGCAATACATGACCATGACTACATCGAAAGTGGATACACTTGCGCAGTGGTCGATCAATGCTGACCGCGAAACATATGTTTATGGTTATACCGACTTGCTTAAGATCGATCTGCGTGACGCACTCGCAAATGTAAAAGCGAAGACACTCATTCTGGGTGCATCATTCCCGGACGAGAAAGTAGTGACCGCGACCTTTGAAAAGCAGTATGCGAAACTTGCCTCACGCACACTCGCCATCGCACCGAATAGCAAACATTTCATTATGTTTGATCAGCCGCAATGGCTTTACGATCAACTGAATTCCTTTCTTGCACAATAGTCGTGAATACAAAATCTCTTTTTGAAACCCTGTACAAAGAGCACCATGCAATGGTGTACCAGATGTGCATGGGTTTCATGAAAGGAGACCGCGATATGGCAAGCGACCTGTCGCAGGAGATCTTCATCAACATCTGGAATGCACTTGGTCAGTTCAAGAATGAATCGTCACACAAGACGTGGATCTACCGCATCACGGTAAACACTTGTCTGCAGCAGATCCGGAAAGAAAAAAACAAAAAACGCGTTTCCATAGGAGAAGGATTTGACCTCGCAGATGTTCCGGTGTCTCCGGCCGAAGAGAATCACCTTCGGCTTTACCGGGCGGTGGGTCAGCTCGAGGAAGTCGACCGACTCATTATAATGATGGTGTTGGAAGAAGTCGGATACGATGAAATTGCCCGCGTCATCGGGATCAGTGACGCAAACCTCAGGGTGAAGATCCACAGGATTAAAAAAGCACTTAAAGAATTATTGCAATATGCAGAATGATATTGACGACATTGTAAACCAGTGGAAGGAGGCGCGCAAATCCGTGCATAGCCAGGAATCTATTGACAAATTGATCAGCACTGCTGAGAGCAGGCGCAAGTCTTCGGTCGCTTTCCACTATGGGAATATGGCTGTACTCTCTGCCCTTGCGGTCATACTCGTATTATTTTTTATTTACCTCTTCCCCTTCCAGGAAACGATAAGCAGAATTGGCGTAGCATGCATGGTGGGGACATTGCTCGTCAGGGTGATCATTGAATATTTCAGCGCCAGGAAAGCAGCACGGATAAATCTTTTGGAGAGCACGCTTGCAGCTACCGATCAAACCCTGAAATTTTATGAATTCAGAAAAAAGATTCACGGGCCAGTCACGATCGCGCTGGTTGCGTTGTATACGATCGGCCTTGCCTTGCTAACGCAGGAATTCCGTAAACACATCGGTGATATTATATTCCTCTTTGATGCCATGTATTGCCTGGGCGGTGTAGTGCTCATCTGGCAAATACGGAAAGGAATCAAAAAAGAGATGAACGACCTCCAGGAAATCATCAGGATCAAAACACAATTGAATACCTGAGGCAGACGCATGATCACACATCGAAAACGTATGCACCATTCCTTAAAACTCACTCCTAATTTCCAATGACCAGTGACCAGTGACTCCTGCAACTGATCTGGTCAAAATAAATAAAACTGAAACTGTTTTTTCTGCGTATAAACGGGAAGATTTGTTAGTGAATTTCCAGTCCATGAAAGCAGCGTTGAACTTCTGTGCTGATGGGCGAGTTCAGTCAACAAGACGTACGCAGAAATGAATAACAAAAATCTATACATCGCCTATTTCGCACTTGCGGCAGTTTGTCTCATCTGGGGCACAACATATCTCGCTTTGCGGATTGCAGTACTACACTTTCCGCCTTTCCTTTTTACCGCCCTTCGCCAGACAACGGCCGGGCTGGTGCTCCTTGCATTTATGTTTACCATTGGAAAAGCTGCATGGCCTACGAAAGAGCATTTCATGCGGCAGGCCATTGGTGGATTTTTCATGCTGACGCTGGGTAACGGCCTGGTTGCCTATGCAGAAATGGAAATTCCCAGTGGCGTTGCCGCGATCATCTGTTCGCTGATGCCTGTAGTGGTGATCCTCATCAACGTATTCATCAACAAAGATGAAAGACCGAATGTACCGATCATCATGGGTGTACTCCTCGGGCTCATTGGTATCGTGATGATCTTTGGTGCGCATGTATCAGACTTCTCAAACACTCAATATATAATAGGCATTGCGCTGACGTTTGGTGCGGTAGTCGCGTGGGCCGGAGGAAGTATCTGGATGAAAAAGAAGAATACAGACAGCAACCCTTTCGTGAACGCAGGAATTCAAATGCTGTTCGGAGGGATCTGGTGCTTTCCATTGAGCTTGATGTTTGACGATCTAAGCAATGTCACGTGGTCATCCGAAGCAGTATGGTCACTGGTCTACCTCATTATCTTCGGTTCACTCATTGCTTACGCGTCATACTCCTACGCGTTGAAAAAACTTCCGATGACGATTGTGTCGATGTACGCGTATATCAACCCGCTGGTCGCAGTTCTTCTGGGCTGGCTCGTGCTCGATGAGAAACTCAATGCACAAATCATTATTGCATTTCTTTTGACAGTGGCTGGTATCTACATCGTTAACAAAGGATACCAGTTGCGCAATGAATGGAAAGCACAATTTACCAGATAAACATGGTTACGATCCCATATCAGACAACCGATTGGCAGCAGGTAAAACCCACTTCGCATCGTGGCGAGACAGGTGAAGCTAAATGGCAAACGCTTCAATACGGTCAGCTTCGTTTGCGGAAGGTTACACTTTCACCTGGCTACAAAGCCGATCACTGGTGTACTAAGGGGCACATTACATATTGCCTCGAAGGTGAATTCACTTCTGAGCTTTCTGACGGTACCATTCACGTGCTTACGTCAGGAATGAGCTACCAGGTTTCTGATGGCCAGAGTGTTCACCGGTCAAGTTCTGTGAAGGGAGCGACCATGCTGATACTCGATGGCGAATTTCTGCAGGAACCCAGACCCGTTCTTAATCCATGGAGAATGTGAACGTTGAAGTGTACGAAAAGAAATTCCACGCACAGGTTGTTGCGCTGATCCTGCACGTCCAGCGCAATGAGTTTCAGGTACCGATTACAGCACAGGATCAGCCCGACCTCAACAACATCGAATCTTTCTACCAGAAGGGAAGCGGAAATTTCTGGGTTGCTGTAGCTGGTGAAAAGGTAGTGGGCACTATTGCATTGATCGACATCGGAAACAGGCAGGTTGCTTTGCGCAAAATGTTTGTCGATGCGGCATTTCGCGGAGCTCCGCACTACGCAGGCCAAAAGCTGATGAACACTGCGTTCGCATGGCTGAAAGAAAAAGGAACGCTTGAAATTTTCCTCGGGACACTTGACCGCTTTCAGGCTGCGCAAAAATTTTATCTGCGAAACGGATTCGTTGAAATTCCAAAACACGAGCTGCCTTCATCGTTTCCGGCCATGACACTCGACAATCGTTTCTTCAAAAAGGATCTTCGTGAAGTGCGGATCATTGACTATACAAACCGTTATCAGCCCTGGTTTGAAAACCTCAATCGCCACTGGATAGAAAAGTATTTCTGGATGGAGCCCGTTGACTTCGAAGTATTGCAGTCACCGGACGAACACATCATCAAGCCTGGTGGCTCCATTCTGATGGCTGAATGTGATCAGGAAGTTGCCGGCACAGTGGCGCTGAAACGTGTCAGCGAGAAAGTATACGAGTTTACGAAAATGGCGGTCGATGAGCGCTTTCGCGGGAAAAAGATCGGCCAGGCCCTGGCGGAAGCCGCGATAGAAAAGGCCCGTGCAAAAGGTGCCGATAAAATCATACTGTATTCAAACACCGTGCTTGCACCGGCTATCTCCCTGTACAAAAAGATTGGTTTTAAAGAAATTCCCGTGGATGGTCCGTATAAAAGAAGTAATATTAAAATGGAACTGATACTGAAATGAAGCCAGTTCCGGAAAATATACTTCCCACCCCCATGGATGAATCGATAACGATCCGGATCGCGTCACTTGACGATATTGAAGCGATCATGAGTTTAGGCATTCGCACCTTTCGCGACACTTTTGATGAAGTGAACACGCCCGACAACATGATCAAATACATAAGTGAGACTTTCACCCAGAAGCGTATCGGGGAAGAGATCCTCGAAGCCAATTCATGTTACTTTCTTGCCGAGCAGGATGGTGAGGCAATCGGGTATGCACGCGTTCGGGAAGCAGAAGCACCGGAGGGCGTGGGGCCGGGAAAGGCGCTCGAAATTCATCGCCTGTATGCAGATAAAAAGTTTATCGGGAAACGAGTCGGATACCTGCTGATGAGCGAATGCCTGCAATACGCAAAAGACAATCAATATGAATGCGTGTGGCTCGGGGTATGGGAAAATAACGACAGGGCTATTGCTTTTTATAAACGATGGGGATTTGAACGCTTCAGCGAGCACACATTCCTGCTGGGCGATGATGCCCAGACCGACTGGCTAATGAAAAAACATCTTTAATCATGGGACCTCTTCACCACTACCGCGCAACAACCCAATGGGTAGGTAATCGCGGAACGGGAACAAGTGACTACAAAGCCTACGACCGCAATCATGACATCGCGATAGCAGGCAAGGACATCCTCAAATGTTCTTCGGATCCAAACTTTCGTGGCGACAAGAGCCGCCACAACCCGGAAGAACTTCTGGTCGCCTCGATCTCCGGCTGTCACATGCTTTGGTACCTCCACCTCTGCGCAGTGAATGGAGTCGTGGTCACCGCATATTCAGATGAAGCTTCCGGCACCATGGAAGAAAATAAAGACGGGAGCGGGCAGTTCACGGAAATTACGCTGAACCCGACTGTTGTAGTCGAACATGAGTCGATGATTGAAAAAGCAAACAAGCTTCATCATGACGCAAACAAAATGTGCTTCATTGCGCGATCTGTAAAATTTCCGGTGCATCATAAGCCTAAAGCCATCGCTGCACAACAGACGGTGACACGCTGAGGAAACGAATCATTATTCCCTCCTAAACAAACGCTTATGAAAAAAGTCGAATGGTTTGAACGGCAATTCACATTTGGTGTTTCGCCCGGCTTGCTTCCATTTTACCTTGAACGCCTGCAGGGAACACTGCCGCGTCTTGAAAAAAAACTTGCGGGAATGTCCGAAGATATTCTTTCCAACAGACTCGATGGCAAGTGGAGTATCAAGCAGAACATCGGACACCTGGCGGAGGTGGATGAGATCGCCAACAAACGTATTGACGAAATGCTGAAAGGCGTTTCACCTATGTCGCCAGCCGTGTTTGAACCAAAAGGCGATTACAATGCCAAACCGCTTAGAGAGGTGCTTGCTCTTTTTGAAAACAACAGGAAAGAAAATTTAAAGAAATACGCTCAGCTCAATGATGAAGGGCTGGGCAAGGCGTCACTTCATCCCCGGCTGAAAGTGATGATGACTCCGGTAGACCTCGCCTATTTCGATGCGGAGCATGATGACCATCACCTCGTGCGGATAAATGAAATCTTAAAAGGACTCGGTAAATGAAAAATACAGCATTGATCATCATTGATTTCCAGGACGGCTTCAATGACGAAGCTTACTGGGGTGGAAACCGGAACAATCCTGAAGCAGAACGCAACACGCGAAGAGTACTCGACACCTGGAGAGCGCAGGGTTTTCCAGTCTTTCACGTCAAGCACAATTCCACAAACCCCAAGTCACGGCTTGCACCTGGTGAACCTGGCAATGCGATCAAAGAAATTGTAAAGCCGTTGGGCAGCGAGCCCGTCATTCCAAAAAAGGTGAACAGCGCTTTCATCGGAACAGATCTCGAGCAGCGACTGCAGGCACGCGGAATAACCAGGGTTGTTCTTGCAGGGCTGCAGACTGATCACTGCGTTTCTACAACTGCACGCATGGCCGCAAATCTCGGTTTCGAAACCATCATTCTCTCAGATGCAACCGCCACGTTCGATCGCACTTCGGCATCAGGCGTCAAATACGATGCACAGCTGATTCATGAGATCAACCTAGCAAGTCTTGAGGGAGAATTTGCGACAATATTGACCACTCAACAACTCCTCGATCAGGTTCGCACCCATGAATACGCTGCTTAAACACGACAAGGATAACTTCAGCGAAGTGCTTTCGAAAGCGCTTTCCATAGCGGAAGAATATATCCATGAGAAGAATTCTATTCCCGCGGGACGTTACATACCGGACATCGTGCTACAGGACCTTCCTGAAAAAGGAATTGGTGCAAACCGCGCGCTGGAGTTTTTTCAGAAGCACTATGCCGATAAGATCACAAACTCTGCCGGCCCGCGCTACTTCGGGTTTGTCACAGGGGGATCGACACCTGCATCGGTGGCGGGTGACTGGCTCGTAAGCACTTATGATCAGAACGCTTGTGGCAGCAACGATTCCATTGCACCGCAGATCGAGCGTCAGACATTGCATTTCCTGAAACAGCTCTTCGGCATCGACACTGAATATTTCGGTTCGTTCGTCACCGGTGCAACGATATCCAACTTTGTGAGCCTCGCCATCGCGCGTCAGTGGATTGGGGAGCAGCATGGTGTTGATATCAGCGCAGACGGAATCAGTGCAGTTCCCATTACGGTCGTCAGCGCTACACCACATTCGAGTATTCTCAAATCGCTTTCGATGCTTGGCATTGGAAGAAATGCCGTCACAAAGATCGAGACGCTGCCGGACCGCGAAGCCATTGACATATCCCGTCTAGAGGATTACTTACGCCAGCATCCTGAGCCAGTGATTGTCGTTGCCAATGCGGGAACGGTGAACACTGTAGATTTTGATGATCTTGAAGCCATCGGAAAACTGAAAAGCAAATATAAATTCTGGATGCATGTCGATGCTGCGTTCGGTGGTTTTGCCGCAACGTCAGAAAAGTTTAAACATCTGATGAAGGGCATCAATCATGCGGACAGTATTACCGTTGATGCGCACAAGTGGCTGAATGTTCCGTACGATGCTGCAATGCAGTTCACGCGTCACAAGAAACTTCAGCTCAAAGTTTTTCAAAACAGCGCAGCTTACCTCGGTGATCCTGAAAAAAGTCCTGACTTCTTTCACTACACTCCGGAAAACTCAAGGCGATTCCGCGCGCTGCCATCGTGGTTCACCATCACAGCTTATGGAAAAGAAGGACACGCAGAAATAGTCGAACGAAATTGCGAGGCCGCTTCTTACCTTGGAAGTCGTCTTGGTGATCACAAACATTTCAAACTCCTTGCCCCCGTGAGAATGAACGTTGTATGTTTTACCCTTCGCGAGACTGCGAGCTTTGAAACTATCCAGTCGTTTCTTCACGCTGTGCGCGATGATGGTCGAGTGTTTTTCACGCCTACCGTATATAAAGGTATTCCTGCTATCCGTGCTGCGATTTCAAACTGGCAAACTGAGAAGAGTGACATGGATATCGCATACCAGAGCCTAACGGAAGTTTGGGAAAAGTTCGGGCAAAAATCGAAGTCGTTTGCACCAGAGAGCCGCTGATAAAATAAAAGTGAAAAATTCCCGGGAATGAAGAAAAATTAAAGGATAATGATGAAATTCACCCGTTAACACCACAATTATGACAACCCTGACATCCAGCATCGCCATTGAGAAAACGAAACACTCACGCATAAACGAAGTTGATTTCAATAATCTCGAATTCGGGAAACACATTGCCGACCATATGCTCGTTGCTGAGTATGACAAGGGACGCTGGGGCGCTCCTGCTGTTATGCCTTTTGGAGAAATGCGAATGACTCCGGCAATCCTTTCGCTTCACTATGGCCAGGCAGTGTTTGAAGGAATGAAAGCATTCCGCATGAAGAACGGTGACATCAATATCTTCCGTCCTCACAAACATCTGAGCCGCTTCAACAAATCACTTGAGCGCATGTGCATGCCAACCATCAGCGAGGAGATGTGGTTGTCATCGCTGCAGGCAATAATTGAGACAGATCAGCAATGGGTTCCCGATGGCGAAGGTTCTTCCTTATACATTCGCCCGCTCGTTTTTGCATCGGAGTCGCGCCTTGGTGTGAAAGTGTCTGACCAGTACAAGTTCGTCATCATGACTTGTCCGGTCGGTCCGTATCAGGCGAAGCCCTACCGTTTGAAAGTGGAGAGTCACTTCGTTCGCACAGCAGAAGGCGGAACGGGATTCGCAAAATGTGCCGGTAACTATGGAGGCGCCTTCTATCCTACCCAGATTGCACGTGAAGAAGGTTTCGACCAGGTGCTGTGGACAGACAGCAAAGAACATAAATACATTGACGAGGTCGGAATGATGAACGTGATGTTCGTGCTGAACGGCAACCTCGTTACGCCTCAGTTGAACACAGCAATCCTTGACGGTGTAACCCGTGATTCAATTCTGACGCTGGCGAAAGAAATTCCAACGTTCAAAGTTGAAGAACGCAGGGTAACAGTTGAGGAAATCGAGCAGGGTTTCGCAAAAGGCACATTGACCGAAGCGTTTGGCGCGGGGACTGCTGCAGTCGTTGCACCGATCGCAGTAATCAATATCAACGGCAAAGATCTGCAGATCCCAACTGCGGGACCAACGAGCTTCCAGCAGCAGGTGAAAAAGAAACTGCATAATCTCAGAATGGGTCTAGAGCCTGATCCATACGGATGGAACTTCATCGTTAAGATCTAATCAACGGGCATGACATCAGAAATCGATTATCGCAGTAATGCAAAAATTACTGCTCAGCAGTTTATTGACCTGTTGAATCGTTCCACTCTCGGTGAACGCAGACCGGTGAATGATTCCGCGCGCATTCAGAAAATGCTTGATCACGGCAACGTGCTCGTCACAGCCTGGTCAGGCAATGAACTGGTAGGCGTCTCGCGGGCGCTCACAGACTTTTCCTTTTGTTGTTATTTATCCGACCTCGCTGTCGACAAGAATTTTCAGCATAAAGGGATTGGAAAGAAACTGATCGACCTGACGCACGAGGCATCGGGGGATCAGACCATGTTGATTTTACTGGCAGCACCCGCTGCACGTGAATATTATCCGAAAGTAAATATGGAACGATTCGAACATTGTTTTGTCCGTCATCGTAAAAGCTAAAATATATGATCGCCATGAGGGATCATGTGGATTCAAAATCGTTCCGGTAAAAAAAGTAAGAGTATTAAATGAAAGCTGCGCTATTTAAATCAAAGGATCAACCGCTTTTTGTTGAAGACATAAAAAAACCAAAGCCTGTCAAGGACCAGGTCTTAATTAAACTGAAATATGCCGCATTGAATCACCGCGACCTTTGGCTGATGCAGGAGCAAACACAGCAATATCCAAATGGAATGATCCTGGGTTCGGATGGCAGCGGGATAGTTGAAGACGTTGGAGAAGATGCGGATCCGTTACTGGTGGGCGCTGAAGTAGTGATCAACCCTAGTCTGGAGTGGGGAAATAATCCGATCGTGCACGGGGATTCATTTAAGATCCTTGGTCTGCCTGACAATGGAACATTTGCCGAGTATATCGTGATCTCGAAAAAATACATCTTCGAAAAGCCGGAACATCTTTCATTTGCTGAATCTGCAGCGGTGCCGCTGTCAGCACTGACAGCTTACCGCGCGTTGTTTTCGAAAGCGCGCCTTCGCGCGAAAGAAAAAGTATTGATATCAGGTGTAGGCGGTGGCGCTGGGCTATGGGTGCTGCAATTTGCCGTGGCATACCAGGGACGCGTTTACGTTACTTCCGGCTCGGACGAAAAGATCGCGAAAGCGAAACAAATGGGGGCGCTGGGTGGATACAACTACAACGATCCCGACTGGGCTGCGAAAGCGCAAAAAGAAACCGGAGGCTTCGACATCATCATTGACAGTGCCGGTGGTCCTCAATTTTCAAAGTTCATCGAACTCGCGATGCCCGGAGGAAGGATCGTGAACTTCGGCCGCACTGCGGGAAACATCTCCGATGTATCCACGAGGCTGCTGTACTGGAAACAACTTTCGATTCACGGCACCACGATGGGAACACGTGATGAATTTCTGTCAATGCTCGATTTCCTTGAAAGCCGAAACATTAAACCTGTGCTCGATCAGACATTTCCCCTATCAAAAGTGAATGAGGCGTTCGAACGGATGAAGCAAGGGAATCACTTCGGAAAAATCCTTCTCGAGATCTCAAAATAAAATTCACTATATGGCTGAATTTGCAAAAACCGAAAAGACTGAAATCACCAGACTTCCCAAGCGTGGCGTTTATGACAAGGATGTCATCTATGCGATTCTTGATGAAGCGCTCGTTTGCACAGTAGCGTATGTCAACGATGGGCAGCCTTTCCAGATTCCAACCGGCTTTTGCCGGATCGGAGATAAGCTTTACCTGCATGGATCTGTAGGAAGCTTTTACATGCGGCAGCTCGCGGAGAAGAAAATTCCGGTCTGCATTTCGGTCACGCTGATTGACGGGCTTGTGCTCGCGCGGTCAGCATTTCATCATTCAGTGAATTACCGTTCGGTAGTGCTCTTCAGCAACCCGGAGCGTGTGACAGATGATGCCGAATTATACAACGTGCTAGAAGTATTTACGAATAAGATGCAGCCAGGCCGTTGGGATGATGTGCGTCAGCCGAATTCGGGTGAGTGGAAAGCGACAATGGTGTTGTCATTTAAGATTGAAGAGGTCTCAGCAAAAGTCCGGACGGGCGGACCGAAGGACGATGATGAAGATTATGATCTGAACATCTGGGCGGGAGTTGTACCGCTTAAAACAACGCGGCTCGACCCCATTCCGGATCCGGTGCTGAAACAAGGAATCGCAATTCCCGAATATCTCCGGTAGCTATGCGCATCGAACATCTTGCCATCTGGGCAAAGGACATTGAACGATTGAAGTCTTTCTATTGCAAGTACTTCAATTGCACAGCTGGTGAAAAATATTTGAATCCGAAGAAGAAGTTCGAATCGTATTTTCTTTCGTTTGATGGCGGCTCGCGCCTGGAGATAATGCAGAAGCCTGACATCATCGATCGAGGCACAACCGTAAATGAGGAGTTGTATGGGCTTGCCCATTTTGCAATAAGTGTTGGCACCAAAGAGCGGGTAGATGCACTGACCGAAACGCTTCGCGCGGATGGCTACAGCATTATCGGTGAACCACGAACGACTGGCGATGGATATTATGAAAGCGTTGTTCTTGATCCTGAACAAAACCGAATTGAGATCACCGTTTGATCTGCGTGTGCATCATAACGACCGCGTCCGGAATTCAGTATCGACCCCTTCGGGGTCGCTCGTTGATATGGTGGTATTTACTATAAACATTTGATCCCTTCGGGATCCGGTGGCCGCAAAGCGTTTGACCGTGTACGTAATGGGCACCCACATGGTCGATCTTTAAATTCCAAGAAATGCCTTTCTGACCTTGAAGATGCCAAATGTTTATAGCGAAATGTTGAATCGGATGTTCGCCCTGAAGGGGTCGCATTCGTTGAACGTGGGTGAGGGATGTATAGGATTTTTTCGCGCTCTTGTGTCAATCGTCTTAAGATATCTTCGAGAACACACACTTCCAAATTAATTCGCGTTGTCAAACAGGCATTCGACCCCTTCGGGGTCGCTCGTTCATATGGTGGTGTTTACTATAAACATGTGATCCCTTCGGGTCCGGTGGCCGCACAGCGCTTGACAGCGTACGGGTAGATAGTGCACACTCGCCTTGTCGATCTTTCCAATTGTAAGAAAATGCTTTTCTGACCTCGAAGAGTCAAATGTTTATAGCCGACACAATCCAAAGCCCAGGCGACCCCGAAGGGTCGTATCTTTTTTGAGTGTGATGAAACGCAATTCCAATTCACCCAAACGAGATGAAACTTCGGTCTATTGCGAAGCAGCGTAAGGTGTCTATAAACATATGCTCCCTTCGGGATCGGGTGGTCCAAAGCGCTTGACTGTATGCGGAGTAGGCATTCCCTAATCAGTCTGTTTATTCCAATAACTGCCTTGGTGACCTCGAAGAGATCAAATGTTCATAGCAAATACGGTCCAAGCCGCAAGCGACCCTGAAGGGTCGTATTTCTTTTGCCTGATGGCGACAATCTCAACTGACCCAAACACCATATAGTCAAATTGACTAATTTCACTTTCTTTTGAACGGGAAACGTCATAACTTCCTCCCCGTTTAACTTTGAACAATGAATAAGCAAAACAGAAGAACGTTTGTTGCCACCGCAGCAGCCCTGGGCGCCAGTGCAGCAGCATCCGCCATGCCGACTATGGAAAAGAAAAATAAAAAACAGCTGCTCCACCACGTATTTTTTTGGCTGAAGAATCCAAACTCAAAGGAAGACCAGCAAAAACTCATTGAAGGACTCCGTACGCTCGAGAAAATTGAGTCGATTAAAAAACTTCACATCGGGGTTCCGGCAGCCACAGAAAAACGCGATGTCGTTGACAACAGCTACCACGTTTCAGAACTCATGTTCTTCGATGACTTGGAAGGGCAGAACGCCTACCAGGTACATCCCCTTCACAAAAAATTTGCCGAGCAGTACAGTCATCTCTGGGAAAGAGTACTTGTGTACGATTCGATTGACGTTTAGTTCATGAACGTCATCATCCGACAAACCTATCAGGACATGTCGGCCGCGGCTGCCGACCTTGTTCTCGATCAGGTTGCCCGTAAGCCGCAGAGCTTACTTTGTTTTCCGTCAGGAGATTCACCCACCGGAATGCTTGACATCCTGGTCGACAGGATAAACGAAGGCAAGGCCGATTTCAGCCAGTGCAAATTTGTCGGGCTGGATGAATGGGTAGGCATGGATCGCAACGACCTGGGCAGCTGCCAGCACTACATGTATGAAAAGTTCTTTGATCCGGCACGCGTCCGAACTGATCAGATTATCTTTTTCAACGCGAAAGCAGCAGACCTCCGCGCAGAATGCAGGAAGGTTGATGAAGTTATTCTGAGTCACGGTGGAATTGATCTGATTGTGGTAGGCGTTGGACTGAACGGACACCTCGGCCTGAACGAGCCTGGCTCATCCTTTTCAAATTATTGCCACGTAGTCGAGCTTGAAGAGTCTACGAAAAATGTCGCGCAGAAATATTTCAGCAACGCTACGACTTTGAAACAAGGTATCACACTTGGCTTAAGGCACATTTCGGAAGCAAAGACCGCGATCGTGATTGCAGCCGGGGAAAAGAAGTCGCAGATCATTCAGAAAATTGTTGAGGGTCCAGTGACGGAGCAGGTGCCGGGCAGTATCATGCAAACCCTCAACCACGGATTGGTCATTGTAGATCAGGCTGCAGCATCACGACTGACACTGACTGCATAACTATTTCCGCGATTGGTTGCATAACGCACTAAAACCAGCGGTAGTTAATTCCACAGAACGCCACCCAACCTTATTACCTTAGTAGCAGTTCTTGGTTCACATTATGCCTTATTACCTAATTCGGTTAGTAGCAAATCGCTAGGATTCCTAACATAACACGAGGAAGGTAATAAGGTTTATTAACCAGTAGATGCTGTTGCTACTTAGGTAATAAGGTTAAATCAGCGCGTGTCGTAAATGACATCATTGAAAATTGCGCACACTCCATCAGTCGTACTTGTTGCATAATACACAAACTCAGCCATAATTAATTTCACAGAACGCAACGCAACCTTATTACCTTAATAGCACGTTGTTCCTGGTTCACATCATACCTTATTACCTTATTCGGTTAGTGGCACATCGGTAGGATTCCGGACATAACAAGAGGGAGGTAATAAGGTTTATCATCCAGTAGATGCTCTTGCTACTAGGGTAATAAGGTTAATCAGTGCGTCTCGTAGATGACATCATTGAAAATTGCACACCATCCATCAACTTGACTCTCCCCAGCTTCCCTCAACCAAATGCAGGATAGTAAATCCAAAAAATAGCCCTTCCATTCTTGTTATTTCTTTCGATGAAATTAAGTTAAGCTGAATTAATTTTTGATATAAACCAAAATGACAATAATTTCCGTTTGCTTAATTGCTCAATTATGAAAGTCGCGTTCCACAACCTCTTTACCCATTTTGTTTTTACTACCCAAAATCGTCTTCCTTTAATTGCAGAGAATCGCAGGATAAGGATAGAAAAATATTTTACGGGGATCGTTAACAATCATGACTCCAAGTTGTATGCGATTTACGCAAACCCAGAGCATGTGCATCTTCTTATTTCGCGCTCAGCGAGAATATCGGAAGAAGCAATTGCCTCCGTGATCGCGGATAGCAGCGAGCGATTTATCAATGAAAATCAGCTTTGTCTTGAAAAATTTGCATGGCAGCAATCGGCTTCCGCATTCTCCGTGTCTAAAGCTCACGTAGATAATGTGTGCAAGTATATTCTAAATCAACCTGAACACCACAAGAAGGTTACGTTTGCAGAAGAGTATGACTCGTTTATTAAGCACTACCAAAAGGGTCTACGGTGGCAATGAAAGATCAAGGTCACACTTCCTAACGATAAAGGATTTGCATTATTTCACTCTCCTGATCAGCGCCATGTAAAAGCCATCGAAGCCGTCAGAAGGCCACGTGCGCTTTTCTTCGATCAGTTCAAACTGATCACCTTTTGCTTCAAGAAATTGTTTTACCTGCTTTTCGTTTTCGGAAGAGAGAACGCTGCACGTGGAATACACCATCAGTCCGCCAGGTTTCACCATGAGGCAATAATCGTTGAGGATGTGTTGCTGCAGTTCTTTCACCTTGGCAATAAACTCCAGGGAAAGCTTCCATTTTGCGTCCGGGTTCCTGCGCAGCACGCCAAGGCCCGAGCACGGCACATCAAGCAGAAGCCGGTCAGCGCTGTTTTCCAGGCGCTTAACTGTCTTTGACGATTCTATAAAACGCGTTTCCATGTTACTAACGCCCGCCCTACGCGCACGTTTCGAAAGCTCATCCAGTTTCCACTCCTCGACATCCATGGAAATGATTCTTCCCTTGTTTTTCATCAGCGCTGCGAGATGAAGTGTCTTTCCTCCCGCACCAGCGCACGCATCGATCACGCGCATTCCCGGCTCGATACGCAGAAAGGGGGCAATCATCTGGGAAGCTGCATCCTGCACTTCAAACAATCCTTCCTTGAAGGCAGGATTACCAAAAACATTCTGACGCTCCTCGAGCACCAGCGCATCCGGAAAACCTTCAACGGAATGCGTTGCTATCTCGTCATCCGCAAGCCGATCGCGCAATTCTTTTTTCGAAATCTTTAACGTGTTTACGCGAAGTACAACCTGCGCCTCCTCATTTAAAGCCTGCAACTCTTTATCCCAAAGTTTGCCAAGCTCCTGCTCCCCCAGTTCATCGAGCCATTCCGGAATCGACTCGCGGACTCTGCGCACTGCCCTCGCTTTTTGTTCTTCATCGCGTACTTTCCGAACGTTGATTCCCTTGAACTCGTCCCACGCGGGCAGGTCAACGTCATTCAAGGCACACCATCCGGCAAGCAGCTTCCAGTAATCATCGCCTTTGGCATCGGTGATCCGCTTCAGCAACAAATACCATCGCACGATGTCGTAGGTAGTCTCGGCAATGAAGCGCCTGTCGCGGGCACCCCACTTGGGATTTGACTTTAGTACTTTTTCAATGACTTTATCGGCATAGCGCTTTCCTCCGAAGATTGAATCCAGGGCGTTAACGACAGCTTCGGAAGTAGAACGGTGAAGTCTCATGGTCTGATGTTGGGCACAAAAGTACGATCTTTAGCGGATTATCAACGGGTTGGATTTTACCGTCAAATCTTTATAACTTATTCTCCCTAACAAACTCACCATGGGCCGAATTACATTTGCGATCTATCGTCCGAAAGCCGGTAAGGAAAAGGAGCTGCTCCAGCTCGTGAAAGAACACCTTCCCATCCTGAAAGGACAAAACCTTGTTACTGACCGGAAGCCAATCGTGATGCAGTCGAAAGACAAGTGCATAATCGAAGTATTTGAGTGGTTATCGCGCAGCGCCATTGATCAGGCACACGGAAATCCTGAGGTGCAGAAACTGTGGGGGCGATTTGGCGAGGTGTGCGACTTTGAGGTTGCCAAAAATATCCCGGAGTTTTCCGAAATGTTTTCCGAATTTGAACCTATCAACTAATCAATACTTTAAACGTTATGCAAAGAAGAAATTTTCTTCGGACCGGATTTGTCACGACTGCCTCAGCATTGTCTGTGGGGCAGCTGTTTGGAAAAAATGCTGAAGCTAAACCTGCTCCAGCGGAAAAGACTTTTAAACTGAACTATGCGCCACACGATGGCATGTTCAGCAATCATGCAGGAAAAAATTTCATCGACCAGATTAAGTTTATGCATGATCAGGGCTTCCGCGCGATCGAAGACAATGGATTATTGAAGCGCCCTGTTGAAGAGCAGGAAAAAATCGGCAGCGAACTTGCAAGACTCGGCATGACGATGGGCGTTTTCGTTGTCGATGGTGGCGACAACTGGAAGATCTCATTGACGACAGGAAAGCAGGAATTCAAAGATGTGTTTGTAAAGACATGCAAGCAAAGTGTTGAAGCTGCGAAGCGCGTAAATGCAAAGTGGATGACCGTTGTTCCCGGGTTCTTTGAAAGAAATCTGCCAATCGGTATCCAGACCGCAAATGTTGTTGATGCGCTCAGACGCGGAGCGGAAATTTTTGAACCGCACAACCTGATCATGGTGCTCGAACCGCTGAGCGATACACCTGAACTCTTTTTAAGACATTCAGATCAGACGTACGAGATCTGTAAAGCTGTGAACAGTCCGTCCTGCAAGATCCTGTTCGACATCTATCACATGCAGCGCAACGAAGGCAATATTATTCCAAACATTGAAAAGTGCTGGGATGAGATCGCGTATTTCCAGATCGGTGACAACCCTGGCCGCAAGGAACCCACCACCGGTGAAGTGAACTACAAGAATATCTTTAAGCATGTTCACAACAAGGGCTTCAAAGGAGTTTGGGGAATGGAGCATGGCAATGCGCAACCTGGAAAGGAAGGCGAACTGGCCCTGATCCGGGCATACCGCGAGAGCGACAATTTCTGATAGTAGAAAAATCCAGAAGACCTCTCTCATTCGCATGAATGAAGCAGAGGTCTTTTTATTTGATGTACTGTGTATGCAGCGGCTTTATTACCTTTGTATGTAACTAACCAGATCGTTTTATGAAAGTCATTTTTGGGTTGATCGCATTGCTTATCACCGTATCGACTCAGGCGCAGGTGCTGGAAGGTCTGAAGAACCGGGCGAAGAGTCTTGCCACCAAAGATAACCTCAATAAAGCCACATCCTTCGCAGCCGGTCAGATGGAAAAAGCCCGCGCGGAATTCGACTCAGCGGACTTTGACTACGCCATTCTGCTCAGTGACAACTCAGGTTTGTTTGACATCAAGGAAAAAGGTGAATTTGCCGCAAAGGCGACTTCAATAGCCGGAATTACCGCATCGTTCTACAAAAACGCTGAGCTCACTGACGAACAAAAAGCGCGCGGCCATCGCCAGTCGGGCGAGCTGCTGTATGGCTATGGAAGGTTTGCGATGGCGGAAAAAAAATTCACACTTGCTAAAACAGCTTACGAAGAAGCCGGACTTACGGATGACCTCGGCTATCTTAAAACAATTTCAAGCCAGGGCCTGCTCTATGCTACCATGGGACGTTTCACCCAGGCGGAATCCTTCACAGCCGAAGCGCTCGACATGCGCAAAACAAAACTGGGAGAACAGAATCCCGGTGTCGCAGCGTCACTCAACAATTATGGTGTCCTCCACTACAACCTTGGAAGATTTAATGAGTCTGAAAAGGACCTTTCGGCAGCACTGGATATTCTGGCTAAGAACAATCTTCAGTCGGCCATGCCTTACTCCATCGTGCTGAATAACCAGGCGATGCTGTTTCAGACCATCGGACGATATGAAGAAGCCGAAAAGGTATTGAAGAACGCTATCGCGATCGCGGAGAAACTGCAAAGCAGTAAGTCTACCAATCACCTGAAATTCCTGTCAAACCTGGCGTTGTTGTATCAGCAGATGGGCAAGTATCCTGAAGCCGAAGCAATTTATTTAGGAATGGAGAAACGTCTTGGCAAGAATAATCCGGATTATGCCAGCATGCTCAACAACCAGGCAGCCTTATACATTGTGATGGGTAAGGATGACAAAGTTGAAGAGTTGCTGAAGAAGTCTGGCAACATCTACAAGTCAAATTTCGGAGAAAATAATCCCGCGTATGCGAAAGCCATCAGCGACCTCGGAAATTTCTACAGGTACAAAGACCGATACAACGAAGCGGAGCCGTTGCTTGACAAGACGGTAGTCATTCGGGAAGAGACATTTGGAAAAACGCATCCTCTTTACGCACAGGCAAAAGAAGATCTGGCCATTCTCCACTGGAAAAAGAAAAACATCGATCACGCCTACATGTTGTATCGTGAGGTGATGGACAACTCTCTTGACTTCATTAACCGCTATTTCCCTCCGATGAGTGAATCGGAAAAAACGAAGTACTGGGATGTGTTGTCGCCACGATTCCAGCGGTTTTACAATTTCGCCCTGGATGCGAGCGTCACCAACAAAAACATACTCATCGATTTGTACGAATACCAGATCGCAACAAAAGCATTGCTTCTCAATTCAACGAATAAAGTAAAGCAGAGTATTTTTTCCAGCGGTGATGCGCAACTTATCAAAGATTATGTTTCATGGATCGATCAGAAAGAAAACCTCGCGCGTCTTTACGCTTACTCAAAGGGCGAGTTGACTGAACAGAAGATCAATCTCGACTCGCTCGAGCGTGCGGCTAACGCAATGGAAAAAAAGCTTTCCGAACGTTCGAAGGATTTCTCGCAGAACTATGGCGCATCAAAAACAAACTTTTCTCAGATCAGAAACCTGCTCGCAGACAATGAAGCGATTGTGGAAATCATCCGCATTCAGAATTTCGCACAGAAGTTTACGCCTGAGTCGAAATACGTAGCACTGATATTAACGAAGAGTACCGAGCTACCGAAACTTGTCATACTCGAGAATGGCCAGCAACTGGACACACGCTATTCGAAATACTACCGGAACGTGATCCAGCAGAAAGTAGCGGATGAATATTCATATGATCAATACTGGGCGAAAATCGATCCGGAACTTCAAGGCAAAAAGTCGATCTACATTTCTCCGGATGGCGTTTACAACCAGCTTAACCTGAACACCCTGAAGAAGACCGGTGGCGACTATATTATCAATCGCTACGATCTTACAATTCTTGGTAATTCAAAGGATCTGATTTCGCTTCGCGCGAAAAAAGCTGGCGTTCCCAAAAAGAATGCTACACTCCTAGGCTTTCCAGACTACGGTGGCGCGAGCATCAATGCATTACCGGGAACAAAGGTGGAAGTTGACGGCATTGCAAAACTTCTGAAAGCTTCCGGCTACCAGGTGGTGCAGCTCACGCAGAAAAGTGCAAGCGAAGCAAGCCTGAAGAATGTAAAAGGGCCAATGCTTCTCCACATCGCCACGCATGGATACTTCCTCAAAGATGTTGAACGCGAAGGTTCTGCCTTTGGTGTGCACCTTGAAAATGCAAATGACAACCCGCTGCTACGCTCCGGTCTTATGCTTGCTGGCGCTGCAGGAACGGTGAGCGGATCAGCAATGCCGAACCTCGAGAGCAACGACAACGGAGTGCTTACTGCTTACGAAGCGATGAATCTTAATCTGCAGGGAACAAGCCTGATTGTTTTGAGCGCGTGCGAAACCGGTCTCGGTGACGTGAAGGCAGGAGAAGGGGTTTATGGTTTGCAACGCGCCTTCCAGGTAGCGGGTGCGGAAGCGCTGATCATGAGCCTCTGGAAAGTTGATGATGCAGCAACGCAGCAGCTCATGACGAACTTTTACACGAACTGGATCAAGCTTGGTAACAAGCAAAAGGCATTTAAGCAGGCTCAGCTCCAGCTCATGACGAAATACAAAGATCCGTACTACTGGGGAGCGTTTGTGATGCTGGGGAACTAAAGCTGTTCAAAACAGTGCTCTAGCTATAACAGATTTGCGTCTTCCTAAATCCGGTTGCAAGTCGCAGGCTGCAGGTTGCAGGTTTGGGTCTTACTTCACCGGTACTAATCGTATTAAGGTGCCGGGGCTTTCTGTTACGGCATAGATGTATCCGTCAGGGCTTTGCGCGAGGGCCCGGAAGCGTGCAAAATCCTGTAACAACTTTTCATGCTTCACATATTTTCCGTCTTTGACTTCCACACGCGAAATATGCTGCAGCACCAGTGCACCGATCAATAAATTGTTTTTCCAGCCTGGATATTTGTCGCTGGTAACTTTCACCATACCACAAGGCGCGATGGACGGAACATAATACCAGATTGGTTGCTCCATTCCTTCCTTTGACGTAATGCTTGTGATCGGGCTGCCATCGTAGTTAATTCCGTAGGTGATCACAGGCCAGCCGTAATTTTTTCCTTTCTGCACAATGTTAATTTCATCACCACCCCGCGGACCATGCTCATGATTAATCAGCAACTTATTCTCCTTGTCATAGATCAGCCCTTGCGGATTCCTGTGGCCGTAGCTCCAGATCTCCGGTTTGGCATTGGCTGTATTCACAAAAGGATTGTCTGTCGGAACGCGCCCGTCTTCGTGAAGTCTCAGAATTTTACCAAGATGATTTTGTAAGGTCTGCGAGTTTTGCATGGTGCCGCGTTCACCCGATGAGATGAATACATAGCCATTGCCATCAAATGCGATACGCGAACCAAAATGTGCACCTGAATTTGAGAAAGGCTGTGCTGAGAAAAGCTCCTGAAACTCAACAAAAGCGTTACCGTTGAGTTTCGTGCGCGCCAGTGTTGTTCCTGCTCCGCCTGTGCCAGGTTTCGAATAGGTCAGGTAGATCCAGCCGTTATTTGCATAGTCGGGATGCAACTGTATGTCGAGCAAACCACCTTGCCCCTGCGCGAAAACTTTTGGAACGCCACTGATGCGTTCATCGCTGAGCTTCCCGTCCTTGATGATACGGATTGAACCGGCACGCTCCGTTACGAGTATCCGACCATCAGGCAGGAACGCCAGACCCCAGGGATTATCCAGATCTTCAGTAATCTTTTCGACACCGAACTTCTGCTGCTCAGATTCGATTACTTCGCCCGTAAACACTTCCTCGGTTTCCGTGTCGACAACTTCTTCTGCCCTGTCGCTACAGGAGAAGAACGCAAGCCAAATAGATATGCTGAAGTATAACATCTTTTTCATGATTAACTGTAATATGATCCCCAGTGAAATTACACAATGCCGGCCTAAGAAAACAGTATTTACGACCAACAGTCAAAGTGCCTTGACCAACTGCATCAAATCCTGAAAAAGTCAGCGGTTAGGCATCAGAAATGCAAAAACAAAGTCCCAATTAATCAAAGTGTAATTTTTCCCTTTGACGTGTGTATACTAATTTGTGCCAAAATTAACGCGCTATGTATACCGGTTTATTACACACCCATTCCCTGCTTCGTTATGTCGTATTGATTCTTTTGATTGTTGTGATCATTCAATCGCTGATGGGATGGTTGAGCAGGAAACCGTACGGAGCGCTGGACAACCGCCTTGGACTATTCCTTTTTATCTCAACACATACACAGCTTCTGGTTGGACTCATTCTGTTTTTTGTCAGTCCGTTTGTTCAATTCTCAGGCGCTGCGATGAAAGATCCTTCAACACGCTACTGGCTTGTCGAACACAATACTGCCATGCTGATCGCCATTGTGCTGATCACACTCGCCCGGACTACATCAAAGAAAATGCACGACAGCAACGCAAAACACAAGCGCATGTTCATTTTTAATGCTATCGCTCTTGTCATTATCCTGGTGACCATCGCCCTCAGTGGAAGAGGTATAATTGGTAAGGTGTAGTTGCCTCGCGCGGGCCAGTTTTAAAAGAACGGAATGGGATTGTCGTCTCGTGAAAGTCAGCGGTGATTGGCTGGCCACAACCACGCGCTTTCTTCCAGATGTATGTTCTGCCGACAATTCACCTTCCCGAATCGGCTGAAAAATCTTAACTTTACAATTAGACTAAACATTCCCCTATACCATGAAGACCTGTTTACCGGTTCTCCTGTTACTTCTATCACTTTCCGTCAGCGCTCAGCAGTTCTCGTCCCGTTACGAGCTTGTGAAAATGGATAAAACCATCAATACGTTTCACCATGAAGCTGCGCCCATCGTTTCACCGGATGGAAACACGCTGTATTTTTTCGTGCAGGACCACCCCGAGAACACCATGGGAAAGGATGACACACAGGACATCTGGACATCGAAGAAAGATGCCAATGGTGTGTGGAGTCCCGCGCAGCATTTAGGTTCTCCATTTAATATTCATCGTTCAAACCAGGTTTTCACTGTGTTGCCTGATGGCAGCCTCTTTATTAAAGGCGGAAGGACCCGTGGAGAAAAAGGGTTTTCAATCGCCAACGCAAATGGTTCGCTCACTGAACTGGAAGTGGCAGACTTCAAAAAAATGAACAAGGGCCGGTTTTACGGTGCAAGTATGTCTGCCGACCGCAAACACATGATCATCTATTTCAGCGAAGTTGAAAACAGCCCGAACTCCGATCTTTACGCAAGCCATCAGCAGCCAGATGGAAGCTATTCACGACCCGTGAAACTTAAGCTGAGCACAACGCTTGACGATGTCGGTCCATTCATCGGGCCTGACCAGAAAACTTTGTTCTTCGGAAGCGCACGCCAGGCTCCGGGCCGTCAGGGCGGTGTTGACATTTACAGAACGACCAGAACCGATGACACCTGGATGAACTGGTCTGAACCAATCAACCTCGGTAAGCCAATCAACACCAGCGCGCTTGATTTCTATTTTACCATGGACAATGCGGGTAATGTATTTACGAGTCGGGCGAACAAAGCACTTGAGGGCGCACAACTCGACCTCTACATGCTGGTACCGAAAAATCTGAAGATCAACCTTGTCGGGATGGTGTATGATCAGAAGACCAACAACCCGTTGCAGGCCGATGTTGTCGTCAGGATAAAGGAGAAAGAGCCGATCAGGCTTCGCTCGAATCCAACCGGAAAATTCGAGACAAAGATGGATGAAGTGAATCAATACACCGTGAGCGCAAGCGCAACCGGTTTCTTACCGAAAGAAGAATCGTTCAAACTGCCGACCCTCTACAACGACACAACCATCAACATAGAAATATTGCTTACGCCTGTAGCGAAGACGCTGATGCTTACCGGCAATGTCTATGACAACAAAACGGACAAACTGATCACTTCACCGAAGCTCACCATTGCAGCGAAGGGCGACAGACGCGGAGGATCATCTGCAGGGGTCTCAGAAGGCCGTTACGAACAAACTATTCCCCGGCTGGGCTGGTACATTATTTCCGCTTCCGCGGAAGGATACCTGAACGCAACGGACAGCGTATCCGCAGACAGTGAAGACCATTCGCCATTCACCAAAGACATTTATCTCCAGCCGATCGAGATTGGCGTTACGGTACGCCTTAAGAACATCTATTTCGATTTTGACAAGACAACACTGAAGAAGGAGTCATTTACCGAACTGAACAAAGTAGTTGCTTTCCTGAAGGAAAATCCCTCTGTGGAAATCGAGATTGCAGGCCATACCGACAACAAAGGTTCGGACGAATACAACGAGACGCTTTCACAAGGTCGCTCGCAGGCGGTGGTTGATTATATCATCAGCCAGGGAATTGATACCGGCCGGCTTTCAGCGCATGGGTATGGAGAATCGAAGCCAATCGATACCAACGATACCCCTGCGGGTCAGGCAAATAACCGAAGAGTGGAATTTACCGTGGTGAAGAAATAATCAGTGAACGTGGTATACTGAAAGGTAATCTTTGATCATCGCGATCGTCTCGTCAACGGAGGTTGCGATCATCACCTTATACGTTCCGATATTTTTAAAGAAACGAATAGTGATCTCGTCCTGATTGAGGAGGATCACTTTTTTATTTGATTTCAGGGCAAGCGCAACCTCTGACGCAGTACCAGCTGCCATGCCGATCACAACGATAACGTGACTCGAAAGCACATTGATCAGGTTGCGGGCGCTTCCCATCCCTGTAAGAATTTTTATATCAGCGTTATCGGAGGCGTTCACCGCGTTGTCGTTTGGCAGGATTCCGATAGTAAGTCCGTCAACTTCGTGAGCGCCTTTCATCGCAGCGTCCATCACGCCAAAACTTCTTCCGCCTGTCAACAACACCCAGCCATGTTCGGCTATTGCCTTACCAAGTTCGAACGCGATTTCGTTATCATCGGGTGTAGCGTTTTCTCCCGGACCCATGATGCCAACAATTGTTTTCTTAGCCATAGAGGTTCTGCTGTTTTGCTAAGGTATAAATATGCCGATCAAAATTCATGGTTGCACCGCAGGCACCGGAAAATTTTTTTATCGGGCATAAAAATTCCGAAAAACATAATCTTCAAAGCGCCCGCAAACTCGTCAGAAAATCTTTTTGGGAAGTCGCGCTCCAGCTCAGTTGATTGACACCGGGGGCAAACGGTTTCGGTGTTGTCAACTGTTTCAGTTTCAAAAAGAATGCGCGTGGCTTCATCCCTGTCTTTTTCAAACACATGCAGCCGCACCTTGATAGCAAATGTCTGCTGATACATCGTTGCCATGTTTTCCTCTGTCAGGAAACACGGCACGCCATACGCATCAAGTTTCGATTTTGCGATGTTGGCATCGATTCCCGAACTAAAATGGCGAAGCACAATAATCGCATCATGGTCTTGCATCATTTAATTTAATCAATTTTACCACGAACCCACCACCAGGAGCCATATCAATCTTCAGCTTTCCGGAGGCATTCACCAGATCATAGCCCATCCTGTAATCACTTGCATGTTGTTCTGCATTAATCCCATCCTTCACCGAAAACGCCCGATACTCTCCTTTTCCTAAAAACGAAAGATCGATATCAAGCGATCGGTTTGTCCAATCAGTCATCGCTGCCAGGTACCAGTCCTGATCCTTTCTGCGGGCAACCACCACATAATCACCGAGCCGTGCATCGAGCACTACCGTCTCATCCCAGGTTGTGGGCAAGGATGCGAGGTATGTTGTAAAGTCAACTTCCTTGTACGCATCTGAAGGATTACCCGAGAACATCTGCAGCGGACTCTCATACACAATAAACATAGCAAGCTGGTGACAGCGCGTTCCCTGCGACATCACATGATCAGGCAAGGCACGGAATGTTCGCTGGTTTGCATTCACCATGAAGCCGGGCTCATAGTCCATCGGACCTGAAACCATCCGGATGAACGGAAGAAGAAGATCGTGCTCAGGTGTTGCCTTATCGCTCCAGATGTTATATTCTGAGCCTAACACACCTTCACGCGTAATTACATTGGGATATGTTCGCTCGAAACCTGCATTCTTGAATGCGCCATGAAACATGACCATGATCTTATGCTGCGCGGCCGACCTTGCAATGCGCTCATAAAAGCCGAGCATCTTCTGGTCGTCACGGTCCATGAAGTCTGTCATGATGCATTTCACACCCAGGCGATTAAACATTTTCATTGCATCGTCAAGCTGGCGATCCAGTGTCATGGCAAGCGTCCAGAATACAAGGCTGATGTTTTTTTCCCTGGCATGTTTAGAAACTTCTTCGAGGTTCATGCCCTCGGTGATTTTGAAAAGGTCATTCGGATCGGACCATCCTGCATCGAGCATCACGTACTGCATGCCGAAGCGGCTCGCAAAATCGATGTAGTATTTGTATGTCGCGGTGTTTAGCCCGGATTCGAAATCAACGCCATAGATGTTGCTTGCTGCAATCCATTCTTCGGTGCTGATACCCGGTTTAATCCATGACCAATCCTGGTTCTTTGCCGGAGTAGCAAGGCGGTAGACGAGGTCATTCATCAGAAGGTCAGCATCACTTTTTGCCAGGGCGATGACCCGCCAGGGAAACGCACGCGTTCCTGTTGTTCTGGCGATATAATTTTCCCGTGTCACCACAACACGTTGCCGGAATTCACCGCCCTGAACTTCTTCCGTTTTTGGATAAGGAGCAAAAACACCGCGCAAAGAATTCGATCCTGTGCCTGACAGAAACATCCCTGGATAATCGAGAAGATCCGACTCGGTGACAATGGCGTTGGCTCTGCTCCGAACGAGTACCGGACTAAAGCCGAGCTGGGACGATCGCAACCCTGGAAGCGATGACCGGAAGTACGGCTCTTCGAACGAAGTATGAAAAATGTCTGCGCTGTCGCGCTTCTGAACCAGTGGAATGTAAACCGTGTCAGCTGCAGCGAACCGGAAATTGGCTATTTCATCAAGTATTATCAGCTGGCCTTTGATGGTTGAAGAAAATCTGTATGCAACTCCGTCATTGTATGCACGAAAGGTGACGGCAAATGATTTGAAAGCAAGCGCAACTTCGTTGTAGTGATCGGGAATCTGTTTTCGCTTATAGGGCACAGGGTTGACGATTACTTCATTGATAGTTCTGCGCGTGAGCTTTGGCTTTCCTGACTTCACCCCTGCACTGAATTTATCGGTAAGAAGAGCAAGCGAAGATCGGTTGAGGATCTCAGCTCCATGGAAACGGACAGAATAGTATACAGAGTCTTCAACAAAAATATTAACAACCGTATTGCCATCCGGTGACCGCAGTTCTGTCGTGGTTTGTCCAATACCAGGTATCGATAGTGACAGAAGAATCAGCGTCAGGATTTGTTTGCCAGGCATAAAATCACAATTTTGTTAGTCTGATAATTTAGTTGTTTAAGGTACGAATGAAAAGGTTAATTGTGGATATGGACGATGTGCTTGCCGATGCCACCGGCCAGTTCATCAACTATTACGAAAAAGAATTTGGGGTAAGGATCGAGCGATCTGTACTTAACAATAAGAACGAAGGTGAAGGATTCCCCGACAATCATTCCACTCTCAGGGAGTTTCCGTACCGAAAAAACTTTTTCAGAGATATGGAACCCAACCCTGGCAGCCAGGAGGTAATGGAGAAGCTCAACCGTAAATACGAAGTGTTCATTGTGAGTGCTGCAATGGAATTTCCTCAATCACTTCCAGAGAAGCTGGAATGGCTCGGGCAGTACTTCCCGTTTCTCAACTGGAAACAATTTGTTTTCTGCGGGAGCAAGGCGGTCGTGTATGGCGACTACATGATCGATGATCTGCCGCACAATCTCGAGCGCTTCAATGGTGAAAAATATATTTTCACCGCGCCACACAACATGCACATCAACCACTTCAAGCGCTTCCAGGATTGGAGGGATATAGAATCACAACTCCTGTAACTTTCGTTAAATTCGATGGTTTTTTGTAAGTTGATTTATGCGAATCATCGTAGCATTGATTTTTATTGCCTTCGCGACAAAGGCGGTTGCGCAGGTATCATCCACAAACCAAAAAAGTCTTAATACCTACACGGCTTATGCCAACCGGTCGGGAGAAGAAGTGTCAGATGTGGTTGAAACAATGTTCAAACACTACGAAATTCTGACAGGCAAGTATCCGGACCGCGCTCGTTACACCTGTCCGTTCCAGATGGATGAATATTTTCTCAATTCGGTAAACAGCCTCTCAAAGAACGCAATCATCACGCCTCAGATCACATCTTCATTCGCAAACTTTCGTGACGCAGAGAAAAATGTGGACGAGATGTGCAAGGCACTCGAAACGTATTATCGTTTGGAGGACTACAAACGCGACAACTATGCCCAGGCGAGAAAGTCGATTGAAGAGTTGCAACCTCTTCTCGTGACGTATCGCAAGTATCATAGCGCGCTGCTATCGGCCCTGGAAAGCGCTTACAGGAAAAATCAGGGAACTGCAGCTGGCACCTACGCTGCCACCGATGGCCGGCTTTTGTCGATAGTGACATCAGAGCGCACGTTCCTGGACACATGGCGTCTGAACTTCCATGCATCAGCGTATACCGGCTGGTCTGCAGATAAATTGCAGCGCAGCATCTCCGAGTCCGTTGCACTGCTTGAAGCACTGAAGGCACAGAAGCCGGCACTCAAGTATCCAGCCTCGAGCATGTGGGAACACTTCAAAGAAGTATATGCCGAGTATATCGATGCAAAACGAAGAGCGCTGGATGAACACAACTACGAAGCATCAAAAAACGATCACCACAACAATGATGTGTATCTAAACCTGATCAACTATTTCAACGGAACGCTTGTCTCCGACTACAACACATTTGTGCAATTTTCCGAACGGGACGGTTATTACGGAATGGCAACTTTCAAATACGTGCCGGCATTCGAAATAATAAAAGATGAAACAAAAGTCAGCATTGAGATAAAACCATTTGAAGACCTGGCGTTTGAACCTGTTAAAGTTGCGCCCCAGACAGTAACCATACCCAAGAACGTTTTTGGGGCACTGAGTGAGTACGTGGAATTCATTAACGAAACATGGCATCAGACGCGGTCGCTGCAATCTACGCTGACAAGTTTCAATTCATCGGCTTCGCATTTCAAGACCCTTGAGTCTTACGAAAAGCGACAGCCCATGTATATTGACTATTCGAAGTTTCAGGTGCCGCATTCCTATTTCCAGAAAGCAGTGGCTGCGAGCAAATCACTACCTCCGGCCCACGCAAAGTCACTGAATACGCAGGCAGAAGTATTGATGAATATCCTGAAAGAAATGGATGCGCTCGGATCCTCCCTTGACGTGGAAGTAAAAGAAAGGCGTTACGAAAAAGACAGACTTGCACGTGTGTATCAGATTCTCGAACGCGAAGCACAGTTATTTACAGAATGGGATAACCGAAAAGAAACACTGTACAACGATGTGCGTGCCATTTACGAAAGCTACCTGCCAACTAACGCAGCTTCATCGTGGCAGAAGTCGGGCAAGGCATTGCGTGACCTGACAGACCTGGACCGCTCGGCAGTTTTTCTGGCGAAGAAATACTATGAAGGTGACAGCTCCATTGCCATCAACACTGAAAAAATCGAAACATCGCTGCGCGAGGTCATCGCCAGGGAATTTGAAAATATGCAGGGCATTCAAAAGCTTGGAAGGTATAATGGCAATTGTCCATATTCCCCTTATGAAGATGTACCTTCAACATCGCGTCAGCTGGTGGAGCGTTTCCAGAAGCTGTCGCCACGAAAGCCAAACACATCGCGTTACAGCGATCCGTACTACAGCATTATCTATCTTTACAACGACATCGTAGACGACTACAATAAATTCTGTGAGCTGTCTGCTACGGTTCCTCATCTGAAGACTGTTTTCCAACCCGAAGCGTTCAAAGTAAGTTATCCAGATCCCGCGAAAGCGAAAACACCTGCGACACCACCACAGCCGCAGCAAACGAACCCCGAACCCGTAACGCGTAACACTGCAACAACACCTGCTATCCAACAACAAACCACAACGACTTCGACCCAAACTTCATCGCTAACACACACACGTGACACCATCTACATAGAAAAACGCGACACCATTTATATCCGCGAACCAAACGAAGAACTTCGTTCGATGGAAGGATATGCCACCAACAACATGGTTCTGCTGCTCGATATTTCCGGCTCGATGAATCAACCGGAAAAACTTCCGTTGCTGAAAGAATCGATGCTGCGTATGCTTGACATGATGCGACAGGAAGACCAGGTTTCGATCATCGGATTTTCAGGGAAGCCGAAAGTTCTTTTAAAGTCCACTTCATTCAAGGACGCGGAAAAAATAAAGAAAGCTGTGAGCGACCTGGCATCGTCAGGGAAAACTGACGGACGGGCGGCAATCCGGATGGCGTACAAAGTGGCCAACGATAACTATATACGCGGAGGAAACAATCGTATCATTCTTGCGACTGATGGCGAATTTGTGATGGATGACGAGACGAGAAAGCTCATCGAAGAATTTTCGGGACAGGATATATTTCTCTCTGTTTTCAATTTCGGAAAGGGGCTGGGATCTTCCAAGACGCTGGAGAACCTTGCGACACTTGGCAAAGGAAATTATGAATCGATCTCGAAGGAAAATGTTGATGTGAAGCTGATCAGGGAAGCGAAAGCGAAAAGGAAGTGACCTCACCCCCGGCCCCTCTCCTGAAGAGAGAGGGGGTGACTGTATCTATAGAGTTCGTCTGATTACAACCTAAGGCGTTACTTTTCAACACAGCTTACACGTTCGTGGCTTAAGCCACATCAGGAATTTTCATTAACCCCCGGCTTAAGCCGGGGGTTACGCGTCAAGAAGGCTGTCCTTCAATGTGTGAGTACAACTTCCGGCTAAAGCCGAGGAGAAGATTGCAGTTTGTTCCTGGGCGGCCACTCGACCGACCTGAAGAATCGAAGTATGAATAATGCACGATTGTTGCCGAAAAAGATTGTACTGACTTCGTAGGGATTTTGAAATTCTTACACAACTCTGGCGTGAGTGACAGAAGCGGAAACCGAAATGGCAAGCGCGAGGGTTGTTGTAGCGGATGGCACGACCCCGATAGTGATGGCATTCGCGAAGGCGATCGGGGGGGCACGCCCAAGAATTCACCTCAGCCCCGGCCCCTCTCCTGAAGTGAAAGGGTGACGGCATCTATAAGTTCATGTGATTACAACCTAAGGCGTTACTTTTCAACACAGGTTGACGTTCGTGGCTTAAGCCACATCCGCGATCTTAAGTAACCCTCGGTTTAAGCCGGGGAGTTGCTTCTGAGGGAAGTTGTCTCCTGTCGAGATATGGTTATCGGATAAAGCCGACACAACTTTCAACTGCCGAGCAGTCAGAAATCCATAGCAAAGCCAAGAGCTAAAAACCAACAGCCAGCAGCCGCCTTTTCCTATACCAGGAGGCCTTGAAAAAAGTTTAACTTTGTGCTGTAACATCTCACCTACCCCACCGTCTTGTATTTGAATTTAATCGGATGAACCTAGAAGCCTTTCAAAATCGGGTTTTGCCTGCAAAAAACAAGCTTTTCCGCTTTGCCCTGAGGTTTCTCGGCAACGAGGAGGAGGCAAAGGACGTGGTTCAGGAGGTTTTTATCCGGGTTTGGAACGGCCGCGAGCAGATGAACGAAGTGGAAAACTGGGAGGCGTGGTGTATGCGAATTACACGCAATCTCTCGCTGGACCGCATCCGGAGTATCAACCGAAAACAAACACAGCCAATCGAGGCAAGTTTCGATGTAAAGCTGGAAACGTTAACACCGCATGAATCCACTGAAGCCCATGAAAGCATGCAAAAGATAACACAACTCATTGCAGCCTTGCCCGAAAAGCAACGGCAGGTGATACACCTTCGCGATGTTGAAGGGTATTCCTACAATGAAATATGCGACATTCTGGAGATCGACATGAACCAGGTGAAAGTAAACCTGTTCAGGGCACGGAATGCCGTAAGAGAAAAATTAATGAAGATCAACGCCTATGGACTCTAAAAACATTAACGCGTTGCTGGAAAAATACTGGAACTGCGAAACTTCACTCGAAGAAGAACAGCAGCTCAAAGCATACTTCCGGGGAAAAGAAATTCCCGAGCAACTCAAAGAGACCGCAGTCTTGTTTCAATACTTTGATGAACATAAAAAAAAGAATCTAAACGATTCTGGTTTTGATCAGGAAGTACTGTCACGGGTAAAGTCTCCAAAGCAAGGCAAAGTGACTCGCCTCATGTACAACACCATGCGCATAGCCGCAGGGATAGCAGTGCTGGTCATCGCTACCGTTCTCGTTCGCAATGAAATCCGGAAGACAAACCCCGTAGCCGTGGAAGACACCTATGATGATCCGAAGCTCGCATTTGAAGAAACGAAGAAAGCGCTGATGATGATCTCGAAAAGTTTCGGAACAGCCCAGGACAAGGCTAAGAAGATAAACATGTTCAATGAAGCCCAGAAGAGCGTTCAGAAAGATGACGAAGACACCAAAGCAAAATTATAATTGATAAACCTTACTCATTTTACAAGCATTTTAACAATCAGAGATATGAAAAAGTTAGTTGCAATAGTTGTGCTGATGACTGCCTTCACCGCAGCAAACGCCCAGGATGCCATCACGAAATTTTTCAACAAATACCAGAATGACGAAACTTTCAGCCAGGTAAATATTTCGAGCAGGATGTTCGGCCTGTTTACGCAAATGGAATCGGACGATCCGGCTGACAAGGAAATCCTGGATGCGATCAGCAAACTCAAAGGCCTGAAGATCCTTGCTAAAGAAGATGCGCGCAATGCACGCGAGCTCTATAAAGAAGCGTTTACCGTAATCCCAAAGGACTATGAAGAACTGATGACGGTTCGCGACAAGGACAAAGACATGAAGTTCATGATCAAGGAAAGCGGTGGAAAGATCTCCGAACTGTTGATGGTGATGGGTGGCGACTCCGAGTTTATGGTACTGAGCCTCTTTGGCGAGATCGATCTGAAACAAGTATCACGCATTGGAAGCAAAATGGACGTGAAAGGCCTCGAAAACCTCCACAGCATTGATGGCAAAAGCAAAGAGTCCAAGGAAAGCAAGGACGGCAAGAAGCCAACAAGCAAGGACAATTAATTCAATCTATATACCGTAAAAGCGTTGGAACCCAAGCAACGCTTTTACACTTTTCTGCATCTGCTGAGTAGTACCAAATCCGCTTATTTATGAAAGCATTCACTACATCAGTTCTTTTCATCACACTCCTTACCCCAACCGTTTTTGCACAAAGTAATAGCTACCGCACGCTGCGCGAAAAATTCCGTGGCGAGAAAGATGTTGTTGCCGTTCGTGCCTCAGGCGGACTGACACGCACAATTCTATGGATGGCAGGTGAACGAGAGTTCAAGCATGCCCTTCAGGAAGTTGACGAAATACGCCTCGTAGTAATTCCAAAAAGAGCTTTCCGCGCGAATGATGTTACACTGAACGGTTTCAAAAAAATTGCGGAGCAAGATACGTTCAAAGAAATCGCCCGCGTAAAAGAACGTGGCGATGATGTAACGTTACTCATGCAGAAGTCGTACAAATCCAAACGCCACCCCGACTATAACCGCTACCTGATCCTTGTTGACAGTAACGAAGAAGTTGTGGTAATGGAAATCAAAGGATATATTGATCCAAGCTTAATCCACCGCAGGCAGAAACTGGCCTACTATTGAACCCGACTATGAAAATCAAATTACTATTCCTGATCTGTTTCATCTCCGTTGCAAGTTTTGCGTCCGCGCAAAGCAAAACCACCGAAGCGCTGGAGAAGAAACACAGCGATGCGCTGAAGCTGTTTTTCTATCAAAATACTCTTCGGATGCTCAACCAGAAAAACGATCCAAATTTTGACGAACTGATCAAGGACATCGAAAAGATGAAGTTCCTGCTCATCAAAAAAGGAGAAAATAATTTTAACCCGGCAGGCTACAAACAACTGGTGAGTGACTATAAAAAAGAAGCCTTTGAGGAGATTATGACAAGCCGTTTTGACGGCAAGAATTTCGATATTTTCCTGAAGGAGAAAGACGGCAAAACGAAGGGCATGCTCGTGCTGGTGAATGACAAGGAATCACTTTACGTACTCGATATCCTTGGTAGCATAAACATCAATAAAGTGACAGACCTGTATTCAACCCTTGACCAGAGCAGCGACATCGGCAAACAGATCCAGAATTTCATGGGTGACAATGACAAGCGCGATGATGATAAAGACGATGATGATGAGGATAAAGCGGAAAAAAAACGTGATAACAATTAAAGAAATCGAAGCACCGTGTAATCAAGGTGCTTTTTTTACGACCAATGTTTTCAGTAAATTCACGATCCTCAAACCCTTAGGTCATTGGAAACAGTATTATCAATCTCGAACCTCACCAAGCATTTCGGAAAAATAAAAGCAGTCAGCAACGTCAACCTTCAGGTGAAGGCGGGACAGGTGTTTGGCATGCTTGGACCTAACGGGAGCGGAAAGACTACAACCCTGGGCATGCTCATGGGCGTGGTGAATCCCACCTCCGGCAGTTTCAAATGGTTTGGCGAAGAACCCACGCATCACATCCGCAAAAAGATCGGTGCAGTGCTGGAACATCCGATCTTCTAT
Organism: Fulvivirgaceae bacterium JP3-4; assembly: GCA_029309925.1. GTDB lineage: Bacteria > Bacteroidota > Bacteroidia > Cytophagales > Cyclobacteriaceae > Chryseosolibacter. The sequence goes on along the minus strand of JARKND010000005.1, from coordinate 1,506,191 downwards.
CCTTATCTCAGCGGGCAGAAAAACCTCGAGCTGAATGCGATGATCAAGGAATGTGATCCGGCAAATATTCCAAAGGTGCTCGAGCTTGTGGAACTCAGCGATAGAAAAGACGACAAGTACAAAACATATTCGTTGGGCATGAAACAACGCCTCGCGATTGCCTCCGCATTGCTGAACGAACCAACCGTGCTCATACTCGATGAGCCCACGAACGGTCTCGACCCGATGGGTATCGCAGAAATTCGCGAGCTCATCAAAAAGATCGCAGCGCAGGGAAAGACGATCATCCTGGCCAGTCACTTACTTGACGAGGTGCAGAAAGTCTGTACACATTTCGCGGTTCTTAAACGTGGTGTTCTTGTTCACACCGGACCTGTTGATGATGTTGGCAGAGGTTCCGAAACAGTAGAAGTCACAGCCGATGTTGAAAACCTGAATGAAGTCCTGTTAAAATTTGCAGGCACTTCCACGATCAATCGCGAAGACGGTACCTTTCAGGTTTCGTTGCGTGATGGATTCAGAAGCCAGGACCTCAACAAGTTTCTTTTTGAAAATGGTGTGATCGCCTCGCACCTCGTCACACGGAAAAAATCGCTGGAAAAACAATTCCTCGAAATTCTTGCAGGCGCTTAATACTCACCGAAAATTTGCTTTGACATGCTTCACCTTCTTCAGATAGATTTAAAAAAACTTACAAGCTACAGAACATTCTGGGTGATCTGCGGCCTTTACTTCGTCACGCTCGCAGTCGCGACAGCCAGTGGAATGGAATTTCTCAAATGGCTGGCTCGTATGTTTGAAGACTTTGGTCAGGAGATCAATATTGATCGGATACCGCTATATCATTTCCCTGACGTCTGGCTTAATTTAATCTGGTTCAGCGGCTGGTTCAAGATCGTCCTTGCCATCATGGTTGTAATTTCTGTAACCAATGAATACTCCTACCGCACCCTCCGGCAGAACATCATTGATGGCATGAGCCGCGCGGAATTTGTGACATCGAAGGTTCTCACCAACGTTTTGCTGAGCATCATCAGCGTGGCAATGATCTTCTTTATCGGTTTGGTTACGGGATTGATCTACAGTCCCACACAAGCCTATGAGAGCATTCTCACTGACGTTGACTTTTTCCTCGCGTATTTCCTCGAGATTTTCTTCTTCTTGTCGTATACTCTCATGATCAGCGTACTGATACAGCGTGCCGGTCTATCGATCATTGTTGTGTTGCTTTCGCAGATGATCGAGTTAATCATCACGGTCAATATCAATGAAGACATTCCGTGGCTTGTTCCGTATTTTCCGATGAGATCACTCTGGAACCTGATTGAGTGCCCATATCCTCGCTACGCTTTCCAGGAAATTAAAGACTACCTCGACCCGCTGAGCTTCGCTATTGTTGCGGGCTGGACGATTGTGTTCAATCTTGTTGCTTATCGAAAGATAAAAAAGTCCGACATCTAATTACCCGGATCGCTATCGGTACAATTTTTACAGTCCACTTCAATAGAAATATTGAGGGGGAATATGAGGAGCACGTTAGAGAAGATAAGGCTGACCAGGAAGCCGCAACCATCAGGCGCAAAAAAGATTTCGCCAGCCGAACGTTTCACGAAAGTCAGGCGATATTCAGAATACATTTGTGAACCGCTTGCCAATGAAGACTATGTGGTTCAACCGGCTGAATATGTAAGTCCACCGAAGTGGCACCTTGCACACTGCACATGGTTCTTCGAGGAATTCATTCTCGTGCCCTACTATAAAAATTACAGGCGCTTCCACCCGCAGTATTCATTCCTGTTCAACAGTTATTATGAAAGCCTTGGCAGCCGTGTGATGCAACCCGACCGCGGCAATATGTCACGTCCGACCGTAGAAGAAATTTTCCAATACAGGGGTTATGTTGATGAGCACATGGCCTGGCTCCTCAACGATTTCCCGGAAGAAGCGAAACCGATTCTCGAGATCGGGTTGAATCACGAACAGCAACACCAGGAACTACTCTACACAGATATTAAATTTATACTCGGGCACAACCCGCTGTTCCCCCATTACAAAACCGACATTAAAGAGACAGTGAGGCGTGAACACGACCACGACTTCGCTGAAATTTCAGAAGGCCGCTACAGCATCGGTCATAAGAAAAATAGTTTTGCATATGATAATGAAGGCGCAGCGCATACCGTGCTGCTGAAGCCGTTTGAAATCCGAAAGAGTCTTGTCACAAACCAGGAATACCTGCAGTTCATGCAGTCAGGAGGGTACCAACGTCACGACTATTGGTTCAGCGATGGATGGCGTTGGGTCAAAGAAAATCACATCGTCTCGCCCATGTACTGGCATTTCATTGATGGAGCATGGTACCGTTATGCATTATCGGGATTGGAGAAAGTAAACCTCGAGGAGCCCGTGACTCACGTGAGTTTTTACGAGGCCTCAGCTTTTGCAAACTGGGCGGAGATGCGTTTGCCTACCGAATTCGAATGGGAAGCTGCTGCCGATGAATTCCAGTGGGGACAGCGTTGGGAGCATACCAACAGCGCCTATCTTCCCTATCCAGGCTATGTTCGCCCTGACGGAGCAGTTGGCGAATACAACGGAAAATTCATGGTCAACACAATGGTTCTGCGTGGCGCTTCGTCCATGACACCTGAAAATCATTCGCGTAAGACGTACCGGAATTTTTTCCATCCATCGCTGCGATGGCAGTTCACTGGAATCAGACTCTGCAAAGCATAAGCTGTGGTACATGCACATTCCATACCCCAGGCAGATCTGACCCACGCAGTAGCACAGGGGTTGGCCAATGATCCAAAGCGGTTGCCAAGCTGGATGCTATATGATGAAAATGGCGACAGGCTTTTCCAGGAAATCATGAAGCTCCCTGAGTATTACCCTACGAGATGCGAATTCGAAATCCTGAAAACGCATAGTCGCGATCTTGCCCGCTATTTTAATGAAGGCCGAACCCCCTTCACCCTCATAGAACTCGGGGCCGGAGATGGCACAAAGACCGAACTACTGATCGATCCGTTGTTGAAGTCGAGAAGTAACTTTACTTACACCCCGGTTGATGTTTCAAGAAATGTTCTCGAAGCGCTCGGGACGAGGCTTCGAAAAAAATATCCTGACCTCAATGTTGACGCGCTGAATACTACCTATCACGAAGCGGTTCGCATGCTTCCGGATAACAGAAAAAAAGTGCTTTTGTTTCTGGGAGCAAATATCGGAAACATGCCTGTCCCTGAAGCGGGGCAGTTTGTGCATGACATCGCGAGGCAAATGAAAAGGCGTGACGTCATGCTCATTGGCTTTGATCTGAAAAAAGACCCACGGATTGTCCAGCGTGCTTACGATGATGCGAGTGGTGTAACGCGGGCATTCAACCTCAACTTACTGACGCGACTGAACGCTGAGCTGGGAGCCGAATTCGACATTGCACTGTTCGATCACTGTCCCGATTACAATCCCGAGTCGGGGACTGCAGCAAGCTACCTCGTAAGTTTGAAGGATCAGGATGTGCTGATTCGCGGGCTGGGAAAAACTTTTCACTTCAGTCAGTGGGAAACAATTCACACGGAAATTTCCCAAAAGTACGACCTGTTGATGATTGAGCGGATGCTGACCAGTGCAGGCTTCGAGATCAGCGACCTCTTTTTCGATACCAACCATTACTTCTGCGATGTGGTTGCAATGAAGCAATAGCTCAGCCCTCGGTGATCACGTCAAGCACGAGCTTCCATTTGCCATTCTCGATTCGCCAGACCCGCAAATAGTTTGATTTCCGTTCCCCGGTTAAGTCCTTCCTGACCACTTTGCCATAAGTGTAGGAAAAATCACGCGCGGCAGATTCTGCACCATTGACAAACTCAAATCTGAAACTCATTCCCTTCTCTGCCGTTGCCACTGCCGTAACATTGTTTACAACCGGCCCGATAAACGCACGATGAATTCTGAAATTTTTCGCTAGCGCTGACTGATCGAATGAAACAAATTTGCGATTGAGATTCGCATTGTGATCCCGTTCAACAGTTTTGATGTCAGGAGCTGAATGAGATTTCACTTTGCCGGTAGAGGCAAGAACCAACTCTCGCGGAAGATTGCGTATTGTGTCAAGGCGAACGCCTAAATCAATTTTGATCCTCCAGGTTCCATCAGTCTGTCTTTGCCAGATGGTGGAGTAGTAGCCATTTGCAACGGGCACCCTATCAGTACGCTTGTTGAAAAACTGGTAAGGACCGGTCGTGTATCCAAGGTCACCACTTTCGGACGCATCGGCTACAACAGGCCACCAGTTCAGCAACGTACTGTCTGCAGTTCTCCCGCGCCAGAGTGTCAAACCATCAACTGGCTCACCCTGCCGGAACATGATTGCATCGTCTGCGAGGTAGCGGAGAAATGCATTCACGGTATTCGACTCCCTTGATGTTTTGGCGAAAGCGAGTTCGGCATCGGCTACCTCGCGGGCTGCACGCCTGGAATCGGTGTAAGTAAATGCCGCGACCACAAAGAGACTTGCAATCAGAGACTTCATACCCTAACATTTTCATTTAAAATTGCAATTTCATCCTCATTTTTGCACTCCCCTGTCTGGTGTTAATTGAAATTGATTTCGGAAATAAATGCAGCGCGACCGTCAAAAAACCGGAAGGGAAAAGGTAACTTTGTGGTCGAACTTCCCAACCAGCGAGCCCAAGAATGAAATCTGTATTGTTTATTGATGACGATGAGGATGATAAACTGGTCTTCGGCCATGCGCTCAGCGCCATCGACAAAAACATTTTGTATCTAACGGCTTCTGATGGTCAGGAGGCACTGAAAATCCTTCAAAGCGACCTAGTTATCCTCCCGGATCTTATCTTCATGGATCTGAACATGCCGAAGATGGATGGCTTTACCTGCCTTGACAAGATCAAAAGTGACAGCGAACTAAAGGAAATCCCTGTAATGATCCTGTCAACGTCCACCAATCCACGCGACATGGAAAAGGCTAAAAGTCTTGGCGCAAAGAAATTCATCACCAAGCCATCGACCTATTCCGGCCTGATCGAAACATTGAAGACTTCTTTTACTTTCTAATACACTCGCTGGCTCAATTTTTTTGTAGACTTCTCCATGAGTCAGCAAAACCTCCATATTGTCGGTGTCGGTGCATCAGCCGGTGGCCATGACGCATTGAAAGAATTTTTCAGTGCTATTCCATCGGATATTCAAGCGGCTTTTGTCGTGGTTACGCATCTTTTCCGCGATCACCGCAGTGCATTGTCAGACATCATCTCCCGTTTCACGAAGTTGAAGGTATCGCGCATTGCCAATGCAGTAAAGCCTCAGCCCGGGCACGTCTATGTGATGCCTGAGGATGTGACTGTCACAATTAAAAATAGCCGACTGATGCTTACGCCCCGCCTCAGCGACAACCGTGTCAACAACAGTATCGACATTTTCTTCGAATCTCTCGCGATTGACCAGGGCAAGAAAGCAATAGGAGTAATCCTTTCGGGAATGGGAAGTGATGGCGCAGATGGTGCATTGAAGATTTTCCAGGAGGGCGGTGATGTGCTTGTGCAGGATCCGGAGTCCACGAAATTCAGCTCAATGCCAATGGCAACAATTTTCAAAGATCATCCCGATTTCATTTTGCCTCCGAAACAACTGGGTATCAAGCTAACGCTAATGATCTCTTCAAAAACCGGAGACCGTCAACGGCAGTCTTCCAACGTTCATCCGGAAAATCGCTTTAATGTGAATCCCTGATTTTGTTTGAGAGCGTCAGACGCAAAAAAGCCAGGCCCGCAACACCTGCAATCAATGAGGCAAACACAATAGCGATCTTTGCCTGATCAATACGGATCGCATCGCTGAAAGCGAGAAGCGTGATGAAGATCGACATCGTAAATCCGATCCCACCCAACAGCCCTGCCCCAAAAATTGAAGTCCACGGTGTCCCTGCAGGCAGCGCGCAAATTTTGGACTTTACCGCAAGGTAACTGAATGAGAAAATTCCAAGTGGCTTTCCAATCACCAGCCCGGCAATGACACCAATGCTTACAGGACTCATCAATGCCTCCATTATATTGCCTGGCAGGAAAACGCTGGTATTCGCAAGCGCGAACAGCGGCAGAATGATAAATGCAACTGGCCGGTGAAGGAAATGCTGAAGGCGGTATGAGATCGATTTTTCATCACCTTTGCCAAATGGAATAACAAATGCCAACAACACGCCTGTGAGCGTTGCGTGCACTCCCGATGAAAGCATAAAATACCAACTTACTGCGCCTGCTACGAGGTAGATCCACAATATGTAAACACGGAGGCGGTTTAGCACGAACAGCAGTCCCAGAATACCCAATGCGATGGCAAGGTTTACAGCATTGAGCGTTGATGTGTAAAATATTGCGATCACAAGAATTGCCCCGAGGTCATCGATCACTGCCAACGCTGTCAGGAAGACTTTCAGTGATGCGGGTACACGGCTGCCGAGCAGGGAAAGGATGCCAATCGCGAAAGCAATATCCGTTGCCATTGGAATACCGAAGCCACGCGCATTCGTTTCATCGTTAAACCAAATGTACAAGAGTGCCGGTGCAATCATGCCTCCGAGCGCTGCAATGACCGGAAGCAAAGCGTTCCTCACATTTGAAAGTTCACCGATATAGACTTCTCGCTCCAGTTCCAGTCCAATGAGTAGGAAGAAGATCGCCATCAAGCCATCGTTGATCCAGTGCGTGAGTGAGTGACCCGCAACGTCAGCGTTCCACACGTCATGATAGGGTGGATACAGATTTGTTGCCACGAGTGACACCACAGTGCACGCGATCAGCACGAAGCCACCTGCGCGCTCACTTTTGAAAAAATCCGAAAATAATTTTGTCAGTACCACAATGTTCAGAAGCGTGTGCAAAATAGTACAGAAAGCCCGCTGGCACAATAACACACGATTATGCCGACTGCTGGCATAGTATTGCTATATTGAGACGAGATAAGATGCGTACGTGGGCATTGAGGCCTGCAATCAATAATGATGACTTAATGCAGCAATTTTGGGACAATATCAGCCACGAGTTTCATACGCCATTCACAAACTCAGTGCTGATTTTCTCGGTCATCCTCTTTATAATCCTTCTGGTCCCGCTTGTCTTTAACCGCTTTAAAGTGCCTGGAATCATCGGACTGATTCTTTCCGGAATCCTTATCGGGCCTAATGGATTTTTCCTGATCCAGAAAAATTCAGCCGTTGACCTTTTTTCAACGATAGGCCTACTGTACATCATGTTCATCGCGGGCCTTGAGCTCGACCTGGCTGATTTTCAGAAAAACAAAAATAAAAGTATCGTCTTCGGTATCTTCACCTTCATCATTCCAATTGCCATAGGCCTGCCCGTGTGCCTTTATGTGCTTGATTTCAGTTTCATGACAAGCCTGCTGATTTCGAGTATGTTTGCCACGCACACGCTGATCGCCTATCCGATCGTTACCCGGCTTGGCATTGCACGCAACCAGGCAGTGGCTGTTGCCGTTGGCGGAACAATCTTAACAGACACCGCTGTGCTGATCGTACTGGCAGTCGTGTCAGGCGCTGCACAGGGAGGATTGACGTATCTGCTCTGGACAAGACTGGCAATTTCAATTTCTGTTTTTGTCGCGATTGTAATCTTTATTATCCCAAAAGTTGCCGCATGGTTCTTCACAAGACTGGAAGATGAAAAATCAGCACATTTCATTTTTGTGCTGTCAGTCGTTTTCTTCTGTGCGTTTCTGGCCGAAATCGCTGGCCTCGAACCGATCATCGGTGCATTTGCAGCGGGGCTCACCCTGAACCGGCTGATCCCTCACCATTCTTCCCTGATGAATAGGATTGAGTTTGTTGGAAATTCATTGTTCATCCCGTTCTTTCTGATCAGTGTGGGAATGATCATTGATGTAAAAGTGATTCTGCAAGGACCGCAGGCGCTGATCATCGCGATTACACTCACCATCGTTGCGATATTGGGCAAATGGGCGGCTGCTTTTGCCACCGGAAAAGTTTTCCAGTTTAGCAAAGCGCAATCACAACTGATTTTCGGTTTAAGTAGTGCGCATGCTGCAGCAACGCTTGCCGTGATCCTCGTTGGTTATAATCTTAAAATCATCGACAACAATACGCTTAACGGCACCGTTGTACTGATCCTCATCACTTGTGTATTCGCCTCTTTCATCACGGAAAGAGCTGGTAAAAAAGTTGTGCTTGAAATGGACACCCAGCCGGAAGCAACGCTTTACGCACAACGTATCCTTGTCCCGATCTCGAACCCGGAAACAATGGGCAAACTCATCGACTTTGCGATGATGATCAAAAATCACAATGATCCTTCACCGGTGGTTGCTGTCAGTGTTGTAAAGGATGATGAGCAGGCTGAGTCCAGGCTGATCAGCGCGAGAAAACTGCTCGACAAGGCCATTGTTCATGCGGCTGCTGCCGATCAGATAATTGAAATCACCTGCACCATCGACAGGAATGTTACGAGCGGCATTCAGCGGGTCGTCAAGGAAAAATCCATTACGGAAATTGTATTGGGATGGTCGCCAGAGAAGACAATTGCCGACATCATCTTCGGAAAAACCTTTGACAGCCTCGTCAAACAGACTTCCCAGAATATTTTTATCACCCACCTTACAGGCCCGCTCAATGTTCACAAAAATCTCGTATTGGTATGCCCGCGATTCGCAGAAAAGGAAAAAGGATTTTTTTCGTCTGTGGAAAATGCCTTCCGTGCTGCAACGTCCCTTCGCATGGACTTAAAACTGTATTCTTCGCCTGCTGTTTTCGAAAAAGTCCGGCAAATCAGCCGGGTAGTGAATGCAACACTTTCTATCGAGTATAAAGGCGAAATTGATCTTGCCAGCATAACATCCCTTGCATCACAATTCACAGAATTTGATCTCTTGATGATTCTTTCGTCAAGGGAAGGCGGCATCTCATACTCGCCTGTGCTGAATGTACTCCCTAAAAAGATGAGCAAAACTTTTAAAAGCCGGAGCTTTGTCTTTGTTTACCCTGCAACAATCACATCAAACGCGATTGAAAACTATGAGCAGGAAGTTACCGGTGGCTTGCTCGAAAAAAGCATCAGCACCCTGAAAGGTATGTTTTCAAAAAAATAATTATGCTTTCGCGAGTGCCTTGATATCCCGGACTTCAAGAATTGTTTTAGCGTACCCGATTGTTACGGCTTTTATCATAGCCACGCCAATGTCCCGCAGGGTTGAAATGTAATTGGGCGCAATGAGACGCATCACAGGAATCAGCCACCCAACATAGTTGTAAAGCTTCAGCGTATTCTTCAATCCTTTCGTTGGCTCTATAAATCCCGGCCGGAACATGTAGACTTTTTTAAACGGCAGCTTCATCAGAGCGTTTTCAGTTTTGCCTTTAACGCGTGCCCACATGGAAGAGCCTTTTTCGGAGCTGTCAGTACCAGCTCCGGATACATAGCAAAATGTCATGTCCGGATTCAACCTTACCAGTGTTGTTGCAACATGCATGGTCAGGTCGTATGTTTTCTTTGTGTATTCCGGCTCCTTCATTCCAACTGACGACACCCCAAGGCAGAAGAAACAGGCGTTGTAGTTTCTGAGATTCGACTCGATTGAACCAAAATTATGGAAATCGGAATGAATGATCTCCGTCAACTTTGGATGTGAAATTCCGCAAGGTCTGCGATTGATGACGAGCACGGATTCAACGTTTGTGTCATTCAACGCTTCATGAAGTACGCCCTCCCCCACCATGCCTGTTACACCTGTAATGATTGCCCTTATTTTCATTTGAATTGGAGTTAGGAAATGACTTATTTGACGCCTCTGCGGCAGTTTGTTCAGCGACTATTTAAAGACACGGAAACGGTTTTAACACACATTTGATTTATATTTACATCAATCCCCCGTTATGCTCGTAACAATTCTGTGTTTGAATTGTTCTCTTTTTGGGTCTGAGACGTAGCTGCCACGGATTTATTGTAGAAATCTCCCAACGCATGCGTGAAAATTTCAGATATCGCAAAAAGGCGGTTTACGTGCTTGTCGCGGTTATAGCGATTTGCCTCCTGGCGGAACTTATTCTGATGCAACGGAACGAGAATGTTTTGCAGCGAAGCATCGAAGTGCAGCGGGAGGCTGAAGCAGTCAAGATCAATACCCTCGATATCATCCGGAACGTACACCTGCTAGACCTCGGATTGCGTGGTTATGCGCTGGCTCCCACCAAACAGATCGCTTCGGCCTTAGATAGTGCGCTTGCTAACAAGGGGCGAATATTTTTGCGCGTGCAGAAATCCCTCGCCTACCTCGGTTTCCCGCCAGAAGAATTCAGCCAGGTGAAAGACCTGACCAATGAGTATTTTGATTTTATATTCGGTTTGAAAAAACTCATTGATGATGGTCAACACGAAGAATTTAAAAAGCTTTTTGCGGAAGACCGTGGTTACCAGGTATGGCGCGATCATCGGGCATTACTCGCAAAAGTAAATGCCTTTGCCGACAATATATCAGCCGAAGCTAAAGCAGACTTTGAACGCGCACAACGGAACATCTACCTTCTTCAGATTGTGATCTTATGCATCGTTCTTCCTACTGTGCTATATACCGCTTATTATTCTAACCAGACGGTTTCCCTTGCTGAAAAACTGAAAGAATCGGAGGCCAATCGTAATGCCCTGCTCGCAGAGCAAAACCAGATCCTCGAGCGAGCTGTGCACGACCGTACGCAGGAAATACTCGCGCAGAACGAAGAGATCAAATCTCAGAATGAGGAAATTGTAAGCCACAACGAACATCTGCTTTCGCAGCAGAACGAGATCGAAAAGCAAGCGCTTCAGCTTTTGGAAAAAAATGAAGAACTCGAAAGGATCAGAAAGGCAATAAGCTCGCGAAATGATAGTTTGTCAATAGAGGTGGAAAGGCAGAATCAGCATCTCTCGGCTGCGAACAAAGAATTACTCGAGCAGAACAATCGCCTGGAGCAATTTGCATACATCATCTCGCATAATCTCCGAGCCCCAATCGCGCGACTGATCGGCCTGACTTCGATAATCAACCTCAATGATCCGGATGACACCGCTAAGGTGGTTCACATGATACATCAGTCGTCAGAGGAACTTGACACCATTGTAAAAGACCTTACCGGAATTCTTTCGATTCAGCGTCTGAGTCCGACATTGTACTCTGAGATCGATCTTGAATTTGTTTTAGCAAAAGTTAAATCCATCCTGACCGAGGATATCGCAGAGACCAAAGCAAGCATTCAAAGTCACCTCCAGGCGCGGAAAATCTTTTCACTCAGCCCATACATCGAAAGTATCTTTCTCAACCTTATCAGCAACTCCTTAAAATATCGTCATCCCAATCGCGATCTGAATGTTCGTATCAGCTCTTCACAGGAAGATGGCCATATCAGGTTGTCATTTGAAGACAATGGACTTGGTATCGACCTCGAACGAAACAGTCAAAACATCTTCAACCTTTACAAGCGCTTCCATTTTCACGTTGAAGGCAAGGGTATCGGGCTCTTCCTGGTGAAAACGCAGGTAGAGGCACTAGGTGGTAGCGTAACTGTAAACAGCGAAATTGACCGCGGTACAACGTTTGAAATTTCTTTCAAAGTGATCCCGCCCAAACCTCACGAACAGTCGGCTTAGAAAATTCTGAAACTCTCTTTTCGGTTTGCTCACTTTTGAAGCGATTGATTTATTTTTGAGTGCTATGAACCTCGCTGCCTTACGAAAGTCTCTTCAGGGTGATCTCTTCACTGACGACACCATGCGCAGGCTTTATGCTACTGATGCCTCTGCTTACCGCGAACTACCGTTAGCTGTTGCTGTTCCCAAATCCGAAGAAGATATTGTGACGCTGATCAGGTTTGCGAAAGAAAATAAAACCTCGATCATTCCGCGCACCGCTGGAACTTCGCTGGCCGGTCAGGTTGTAGGCGCAGGCATCGTGGTTGACGTCTCAAAACATTTTAATTCCATCATCAGCGTAAACAAAGATGAACGCTGGGCCATTGTTCAGCCCGGCATTGTGCGCGATGACCTGAATCAGCAACTGAAATCACTGGGATTCTTCTTTGCGCCCGAAACCTCGACCGCCAATCGCGCGATGATAGGCGGAATGATCGGCAATAACTCCTGCGGATCAAATTCGGTTGTCTACGGCAGCACACGTGAACACCTCCTGGAAGTCGAAGCTATCCTGGCGGATGGTTCTAAAGTTCATTTCAGGGACCTCAGCCAAGAGGAGCTCGCAGCGCGCCTGAGACGAGATGAGAACACACTTGAAGCAAAAGTTTACAGGCACATCCACGAAGTACTGTCTGATCAGCGCAACCTCAGCGAAATTGAAAGGGGATTTCCAAAAGCATCCATCGAACGCAGAAATACCGGTTATGCGATCGACATGCTCGCACAAATGCAGCCGTACAAGAAATCAGGACGTCCGTTCAACTTCTGCAGTCTCATTGCAGGATCGGAAGGGACACTTGCGTTTGTAACTTCTGCGAAGATCAGACTGACACCACTCGATCCTCCGCATAAAAAGCTTGTTTGTATCCACTGTCACAGTATTGATGAATCGCTTCACGCAAACCTGGTTGCCCTGCGGCACAGGCCGTCAGCCGTGGAGTTGATGGATCATTATGTTTTTGAAGCTACAAAACGCAATATCGGCCAGATCGAAAACCGGTTTTTCATCGAAGGTGATCCGCAGGCAATCCTGGTTGCAGAACTCACGCGTGCATCCGAAGCGCAGGCGATGCAGGACGCACTGGCTTTGATCGCAGACCTGAAAGCAAACAACCTGGGATATTCGTACCCGGTGGTAGGCGGTGATGATATTAAAAAAGTATGGAACCTGCGTAAGGCTGGACTTGGCCTACTGTCAAACGTGCCGGGAGATGAGAAACCTGTTCCCGTCATCGAAGACACAGCAGTCGATGTGCGGGACCTTCCTGCATACATCCATGACGTTGGCGAAGTACTGAAGAAGCACGGGCTCTACAGTGTTCACTATGCACATGCCGGTTCTGGCGAACTCCACCTCCGCCCCATCATCGACCTGAAAACTACCGAAGGCGTTAAGCTCTTCAGGACCATCGCGGAAGAAGTTGCCACGCTCGTAAAAAAATATGACGGCTCACTTTCCGGTGAACACGGTGACGGTAGGTTGCGCGGAGAATTTATTCCGAAGATGATCGGTGAGCACAACTACAGGCTGATCAAACAACTCAAAGAAGTGTGGGACCCCGATCGGATCTTAAATCCGGGCAAGATCGTGGATACGCCACCAATGGACACGTTCCTTCGTTTTGAGCGTGACCAGGAAACGAAGCAGTTTGACACGATCCTCGATTTCTCTGAAAACCTCGGCATCCTTCGTACAGCTGAACAATGCAACGGTTCAGGCGACTGCAGGAAGACCGAACTCAGTGGTGGAACCATGTGCCCAAGTTATATGGCCACACGGAATGAAAAGGACACAACGCGGGCCCGCGCCAACATCCTTCGCGAGATGATCACCCGGTCGGACAAAGCGAATCCTTTCGCGCATGATGAGATCAAAGACGTGATGGACTTGTGCCTCAGCTGCAAAGGCTGTAAGTCTGAGTGTCCTTCCAACGTTGATATGGGCAAATTGAAACAGGAGTGGCAGTACCAGTACTACAAGGAGAAAGGTGTTCCGTTCCGGAGCCGAATGATCGGAAATTTTTCTCTGGGTATGAAGCTGGCATCGCTCGTGCCGTGGGGTTACAACCTGGTGTTCAACAATGCCGCGCTGGGTCGTGCTGCAAAAAAGATGATCGGATTCGCGCCTGACAGAAGCATGCCTCATTTATCCAGGGTGAGCTGGAAGAGATGGCTCAGGAACGAATTCCGCCCGACTGTCACAAATCCGAAGAAGACAGTCCATCTTTTTGTTGACGAGTTGTTGAACTATAATGAAGCTGAAATCGGAATCACTACGGTGAAGCTACTGGACAAGCTCGGTTACGGCATAACCATCCTCGATCATCATGATTCCGGAAGAAGTTTTCTTTCCAAGGGCCTGCTGGAAGAAGCACGCGCGCTGGCGAAGAAAAACATTGCGTTGTTCAGTGGCCGCATCACGCATGAAACACCACTGATCGGAGTGGAGCCGTCTGCGATTCTGACTTTTCGCGATGAATATCCGGACCTCGTCCGCGGTGAAGAAAAAGAAGCTGCGATCAAAATCAGCAATCACACGCTGATGATCGAAGAATTTTTGTCCAAAGAACTTGACGCAGGAAACATCGATCCGCGGCAGTTCAAAAAATACGGCAGGCTTATCAAGGTTCACGGACATTGCCAGCAGAAAGCCTTGTCGACCATGACACACGTCAAAAAAATTCTGACGAGGCTTGGCGAAAACGAAGTACACATGATCCCGTCCGGTTGTTGCGGAATGGCAGGCTCCTTCGGCTATGAAGCAGAACATTTTGATATTTCAATGAAAATTGGTGAACTGGTACTTTTCCCAACCGTGCGAAAACAACCTGCAGAGGTGGTCATTGCTGCAGCAGGAACAAGTTGCCGCCACCAGATCAAGGATGGTACAGGCAGAAGAGCCTTACACCCGGTAGAAATTCTGTGGGATGCTATCGCTTAGTATCGGTCAGCACCGCGAGAAATAACCGGAAGACTTCGTTTGTATAGAAAACCTGCACGTTAAGCGGATCATCTTTTTTTGCCATTACGCGATCAACTTTCTGGATCTCTCCTTTGTATGCCACAGCAAAAAAGGAGAACAGGTCATGAATGCCGAGATCCGGCACAGGAGCTGCATAGCCGGTGATAGCAATTGCCCAATCGCTCTGAAAAAGTTTTGAGACATTGACGGCCATCTCCTCCGCCACTTTTCCCGAAACACAATTGCAACTTAGTGCATGCACCGGGTCGATATGAAGCAGTCTGGTTTTTTGATTCAGGTTGTAGGCCGAAACGCCACCCTGATAGAAAGCGGTGGCCATCGATGCGAGCGATATAGCCGCCTGAAGATGACCGGAGGTTACACTCTCAGCCATCGAGAGCGTTTCATTCCGTGAGACGAGAATATCTTTGATTCCGTTTATTGTGGTGAGGTTGTACATATTTATCTGCTGAGGAACATTTAACACAAAAGATGTTCCTGCACAGTACCCCAACTAAATTATCTGAGAAATAATTGCTCAATGATAATAATAGCCACAACAATGCCGGCAAAGGCAAGTGCGACACGGACCTGAATCTGAATTTCAGTTTTTACCTTCTTGAAGCTGAGCATATACAAAAGTACAGGGCTGTAAGGGCTTTTCTGTGGTAGTTTTGTACCAGTGACGATGGTAATTTTTTACCATAAAAGATAAGCTTTTCGATGCCGGTAGCCTTTAAGACCGTTTTTAATTGATCAATGCAGCGAGCGGGCGCAATTTTTTTCGGTCAGACGCCATTCGTGTGTTATGGATATTTTGAAGAATGAGATTTTTTCGAGAGAAGTGGTGATTGGCGCGTTAACCATCGAATATTCAGTGATCGACAAAGATGGGTGCCGCGTGACCTTCACTGCAAAGGATGTTGAACACCGCAGGATCTGGAGAACAGAGTTGACCGATGCCGAAGGAAATGCCAAAGTCTACTCAACAGTGCAGGAAGCGATCGCTGACGCTAATCGAAAGCTAAATCGAATCGCGGCAATCGAACACCGTGTCGCCCCCACAATCCCCTCTTCCGATCAGGTCCTGTAAAGCCGGGCGCCTCTATTTCGAAGCAACCCGACAATATAAATTATTTAATACAATCAGACTTTTTCATTCCACACGAAGGTGCAGCAGATGCTTCGTGCTTTATTAAAGCCGGTTTGGCAAAAGTTTCCTTCGCCTTTTCACTCCATTCTTTCTTTACCTCCGCGAAATCCCTGAGGAATTGCTCGTTTGCAAAAAGCTTGTTTACAAACTGGCGCGCGAAAATCCGCGATGCTTCGGAGTCAGAGGGAAAATGCACACCAATGATTTCTCGTGAGTGGGCCATATCGTAAGCATCTTTTACGAAAACGTCCGTAAACTCCGGTGCAAGCTCCTGGTAGATATAAGCGTTGATGTACGAGTTTGCAGCGTGGCCACTCGGATAAGCTGCCCAGTCTGTCTCTTCAAGGTTTTGGATATCTTTTTCCAAAACATTCGGACGGATGCGTGCATATTTGAATTTCAATGCCCAGATAAAATAGCTCGCGTCTCTCCAAACGTTCGCGACAAAGTTTGCAGTGACAGGCATGTTGGCAGGATTGAACCAGCTTCCAATAGAGTGTCCGATGTGAAACAAATTACTGCGATAGATATGGTATGTTGAGTCGTCTGGTTTCGTGCGTAAATTATAGTAGATGCCGGCCATTTTCAGACTCGATTCGACATCAAGACTGGTCCGTTGATTTTGAAGGGCGAGCAGGTAGTTGAGTTCAGCGCGCGTTTGTTCCGAGCTGTTTGCAGGGGGATCCGGAATCTTGAAATCATTCACCCGGACATCCGTCAGATAATAAGGTTTCAGCTCCAGTCTGCGGGCGATGGTTGCCTGGGGTGTTTCAAACTTTAATTTATCAACATCAGGATTGGCAGCTGACGGTTTGGGGTCGATCTTCGCAAGCTGTTTATAATGTCCTCGCGCAGGTACGAGTTCACGTGATGAAAGTTTCGTCTGTGCATACGAAGCCGACAACATCACAACAAGTAAAAGAGTGAACAAATGCTTCATGGGATTGTTATTTCTTCTGTTGACGCAGAGAGTAGAAAAAAGACGCAGAAAAAAAATTCTGATAAGAAATGCGTCTTTCAGAATAAACAGTCGTCAACAAGGCAAGCCCGCAAGGGTGACAAGAAATCTTAAACAAAAAAATCGTAGTGTTATGAAAAACCTCAGTTTAACTCCTGGTGATGGCGGATGTTGTGGCGGCAGCTGCTGCTAAAAACAAGAAGAGACTGCTTGCTCGAGGCGGTCTCTCTTTTATATCACCTGATCAGCACGAGCAACAAGGATTGCGGTCTTCGCACACGATCACGTTGCCATAGGAATCTGTTTCAATCACAAGAAGATCTTCCATCTTCTGGCGCAGCATCTGCCTGGCGCGCTGCACGCGTGATTTTGCACCCGAATATGAAATGTTCAGTTTCCGCGCAAGATCAGTTTGTGAAACGTTCTGCAACTCGGACAGCTCAAATGCTTCGCGGTACTTGTCGGGTAACGTTGTTACTATCTGGCGAAGACACTGTGCAACACATTCATTCAGTTCATTGCGATCGCTCTCCACCTCTGTTTCAGGAATCTCGGTGACAAATTTCTGATCTTTCCTGAAATGATCGGTGATCGTATTCCTTGTGATCTGATAGATCCAACTCATCATCTTTTCAGAATCCTTTAGCTGATGGATCCTGGAATGAACTTTCAGAAAGACATCATGGACAATGTCTTCGGCTACAGCTTTATCCTTCACCCTTTTGAGAACAAAAGATTTGAGCTCGTTTTGAAAAAGCGAAAGGTTAGTGAGTTGCTGCGTCATGGTAATTTGGGTTAAACGGATTTCCGGCTACCTGAGGACGAACAAACCTCTGAAAAGACGCAAACCCGGAGCGTTTTCTCTAAAAATCCTGTAGAAAGGTCAATTTTCGGCTAAAAATAACTCAACCACCACTTATCCTTGTTTCTCAGCTTATACCGGTCATACCAAAGACATGCAGGGAAAAGCGCCAGCACTATTGAGATCCATACGAGATAAGTAGTACCGAGGCTGAATCCGTAGCCGCGCAGGTTAGGTGAATCTGTTACCCACGTACTGAAGATCATATCGGAAAATTCAAAGCCGGTGGCGAGTGCTGCAAGAACGGCAACCAGATGAATCACGTACAGATGAACGACATAGTAGAACATCGGCACTCTTCCGAGCGCAATGATATACTGTGCAATCCTGCCCTGAAGTTTCTCGGTATAAGCGAGGAGTAGCAGCGCAGGACCGAGCGTCACAAGGATATAGTCAAGCGATGGAGGATATTT
Organism: Fulvivirgaceae bacterium JP3-4; assembly: GCA_029309925.1. GTDB lineage: Bacteria > Bacteroidota > Bacteroidia > Cytophagales > Cyclobacteriaceae > Chryseosolibacter. Next base: position 1,488,132 of record JARKND010000005.1, on the reverse strand, counting down.
GGTTACGTTGATGAACGAAAGAAAAGTAAGCACTGCGCTGTTTTGAACTGACCATGGAAACGGATCTCCATATACATTAATGAACCGTATCACAACGAACAGCAAGATCATCAGCGAACCCATACGCACTAAAAACTTTTTCCGCGATTCCGCATCGAACTCGCGCTCGTATACCTTTCCGAAACAGTATCCAAGCAACATAACTCCGATCCACGGTGGCAAAGGATAGCCGACCAGCACAAAGAAGGAACCAATCTGAAAACCCTTGAATTCATGAGCAAGTGCCCAGAGAAAGGCCGGTAGGCCATTATCTGAAATTTTTACACCGTCCAGCAGGTTGTGGCCGGCAACCAGCAAGATTCCGAGAGACAAGATTACTTTAAACGGCAAATGAATCGCTGCAGCGAGTGCGATCATGCCCATGCCCAGGGCCCAGATAACGGTCAAAGCAATAATTGAAAACTCAAAGTTGAAAAACCACGCAATATTGATCACTGTGACTTCAAGTACTACCAGCCAGATACCTCTCTTCAATAGGAAAGAGGACAACTCTGATTTTCCTTTTCTTGTGCCCACCAGGTAAGCAGACGTGCCAGCGAGAAAAACAAAAACCGGTGCACAGAAATGCGTGACCCATCGTGTAAAAAACAGTTCAACGCTCGTCTGCGATAGATCCACAGGATTATAGAGAAAAGCATCCGCATGAAAATAATCTCGCACATGGTCGAGTGCCATGATGATCATGACGATGCCGCGTAGCAGGTCAATCGACTGAATTCTTGCGCTCACAGTGCGATCCAGTGTTTGCTGGGGGGCTGTTAGAGTTGCTGTCATATGAGGAGTGTGTAATTCAAAAATGAGTGAATTGTCGTTATAAGAACAGATGCAATTTTTACTTTTTTAACCGGATCAGTGTCCCGGCACAGTTTTGATTTATCATCGGTATGATGGGGATGAGACATACAACACGAGGCGGCTGGAAGCCGATAAAGCACGAACGAATTCTGAAGCCGGAGGTTCAAAGAGAAGAGAACAATTTTGGTGTCAGTTCAGGGCATGGGCGATCGTCCCACGGGCACCTTTCACAAAAAAGGGTGAAAGACATCAACATTTAAGGCCAAACCACTGCCTCAACGTTTCTTGACACCTGCGGGAGCATAATCATCTGATCGCAATTATCTTTGCAGCGGAAAATAAAAAACATGCAGCGTAACTCTGTAAACGGACTGAACTTGTGGCACTTCGAGAACCTTTCGTCCATTTCTTCGATAAAACATTTGGTCTCTGACCGCAACACTGCACCGGGTAAAGAGTTTACACTGAGCTACTCCAGCTCGCCAGACAGGGAATTGGTCCGCTCCAACCGCGAACAAATTGCCATAGCTTTGGGAATCACTCCGGAAAAACTTGTGATGCCTTCACAGGTTCACAAAACGCGAATTGTCAACGTTACTTCGTCAACAACAAAAGATGAGCTGATGGAAACCGATGCGCTGATCACTTCGGAACCGGGTATCTGCATCGCGGTGATGTCTGCCGATTGTGTTCCGATTTTGCTTTATGACAAAAAGAACCACGTCTGCGGTGCCGTTCACTCCGGATGGAAAGGAACTGTCGCCAGGATTTTAGAAAAGACACTTCGCGAGATGCAAAAGCAATTCGGAACAAAGGGCCGCGATGTCGTTGCAGGGATTGGCCCCTCGGTTAGTCAGCAGTCATATGAGGTTGGTGAAGAAGTCGTGAATGCTGTGCGCGAATCATTCAGCAACACATCGGAATTGCTCGTAACACTGCCAGCCAACAAGGCGAAGCTCAATTTGTGGAACGCCAACAAAATGCAATTAGAGGAATTTGGTGTCCCCGCATCGCAAATTGAAATATCTGATCTCTGTACCGTCATCAACAACCAATATTTCTTCTCCGCGCGAAAAGGCGATGCAGGAAGGTTTGCCGCAGGTATCCTCCTGGAGCGGATTTAGGGCACAAACAAGCTCGCCTTCCCCGGAAACCGGAAATCCCTGTTCAAAGCAATCGCATGTAGGATTCGACCGGGATTTTGACGGAATAGCCGGCTGGTTCACTGTTAATTCGTATTATCAAAACGAAGAAACTATGAAAAAGCAGGAATCAGTTGAAAAGCCCGCAAACATCAGCTACAGCGCATTGGCGTTTAGCGCAGTTCTTTTTACGCTCGTTGTAGTATTGTTTTTCGGAGCGTTGTTGATCCTGAAATAGCAAGTCCCGCGTTGGGATATGTAAGGAAGGTCTGTGATTTTCCATTTTCAGGCAGCATCAAAATTCACGTCTCTGATCTGAATATCACTGCCTTGCGATCCTGACGGAAACCTATAATTCGACCAATGGCTTTTATTGCCGGTTAGTCCTCTTTGTTCACCATGAACATCGCGGTGGGTACAAATCGCTTGAACAATTCCTCCTTCAAATTCTCTTCGATCGGCAGACTCGCTAATGCAGCCGACATACATGACAGCCATGCCACGGCATGTTCTTGTGAAATCGGGTGCGGCATATGTCTTGCCCTCAACCGCGGGTGACCGTATTTTTCGCTGTAGAGCGCAGGTCCTCCTAAAAACTGCGTCAGAAATAACCGTTGCTTTTCCTTGATCACTTCCTTGTCTGTCTTGAACAGATGGCTGATATCCTCATTGGAAAAAACAAGATCATAAAACCGGTCGACCAGTAGTTTCAGGTTTTCAGCGCCAAGGCGTTCAAAGGGTGTGTTCATGTGTTATGTGCTCAGGTGCTCATGAGAGATGCAAATGTAGTCGAGTTTAAAATACTTCCTCGTGACATCCGGCTGTCCGAAGCAAACATGAACACATGAACACATGAACACATGAGCACATGAACACATTTCACCGCACCGCCAGCTGCGCACTCCTGCTTCTTGCAATCAGCAGCCACATTACGCCCAGCAGCGCATACGTTGTGAGAATGATTGATGGAGTATACAATGGTCCGGCTGTATCCATAAAAATCGTAAGGATCGAAAGGCCCAAGCCTCCACCGAAGAAGAAACAAGTTTGAATGAAACTCGAGGCGACACCGTGGTTTTCTTCCGGAATATCACGAAGGGCAATAACATTCAGTGTAATGAAGCATACTGCGATACCGGTTCCTGTTACACATGCAACGGAAAGTAGGATGACCACCAGGTTGTAGTTGAGAAGAATCCCAAGGAAGAGCAGGATTCCACCGCATGTCATCAAAACCATTCCGAGAATTCCTCCCTGGTACATTGAAATTCTTCTCAGCATTCTCGGCAAGATGGATTTGGACACAATGGCTGAAAGAATGCTGAAAGGCAGGAGCAGCAAACCCGATTTGGCTGCAGAAAATCCCATGTACGACTGCATGACCAATGAGATGGTAAAGAGGAAGCCGGTAAAAAATGCGCCCATCAGAAACATCACACCGTTGCCTGTTCTTGTCGAGACGGTGTTGAAAATTTTGAAGTCTATGAGCGGATTTTCTGACTTGCTGCGCAGAACGATGGAACGGATCATCAGCGACATCGCTGCAAGCATGATCAGCGTGGTGTAGAGGTGTTGGGCTACATTTTTAAGATCGTGGACAACAAATGTGAGGATAAGAATTGTGAGCGTTAGGAACACACCTGTGAGATAATCGGGTGAATTTTGTTGTCTGATGCGTGTGTCCGGAGGAATGTAGATGAATGCAAAGAGCAGTGAGATGGAAATCACAGGAACATTGATATAAAATACCCATTGCCACCCAAAGTAGGTCGCGATGATTCCGCCAAGCGACAAACCACTCCCTGAGCCTATTGCAGCGAAAGATCCGAAAATCCCCAACGCTTTGGTCCGCTCCTGCGGATCCTGAAAGGTGTTGGTGATAATGCTGAAGGCTGCGGGCATAACGAACGCAGCACCGAGTCCCTGAATCGCGCGAAAGAGGCAAAGGATCTCGAAGGTTGGAGCAAGTGCAGCCCCAAGCGAGGTCACCAGGAATAAGGCTGAACCGATGGCAAAAATGGTTTTTCTTCCCGCAACGTCAGACAACTTTCCGCCCACGATCAGGAATCCGCCATAAAACAGAACATACAGCGTTTGTACCCATTGAACGGTTTCACCGGTTAGATTGAAATCTTCTTTAATAAGGGGAATGGCCAGATTGATGATGGCTATATCGAGTGCTTCGAAGAATATGCTCGAGCTGACTGCGAGAAGGATAATGGTATTCCTGGCGATTCTCATAGCGGGTAACACGGGCAAAATAAGAAGTTTGTTACCCTATTTTATAATTTTCCATAATTTTGGATGGATGTTCTAAAATCACGATGTTTTTAGAACATTGTTCTAACCAGCACGCCAGATGAAGGAAACGACAGAACAAACAGAGCGTCACTTTCTGGATAAGAAAGACTTCGAAATCCTTCGGCTTCTGCAGGCGGATGCGAAACTCACCGTCCGCGATATTGCCGACAGGATTAACCTCAGCGCAACGCCTACACACGAACGCATCAAACGCATGGAGCGGGAAGGCGTGATCCGGAAGTACGTAGCCCTGCTGAATAACCGCGCGGTGAATCGCAGCATCATGGTGCTTTGCCAGGTCTCACTTAAAAAGCACGACAAGCGAACGGCAAAGGGGTTCATTCAGGCAATCGGTGACTTTCCTGAAGTGATTGAATGCTATAACATTTCTGGCGAGTTCGATTTTATGCTGAAGATCGTCTCATCGAGCATGGAATCGTTTCATAAGTTTTACGTCAATAAGCTGAGCGAGATCAAAGGAATTGGCCAGACAAAAAGCAGTTTTGTCATGGATGTCATTAAAGAAACCCACCACGTCATCTGAGAATTTTCACAGCTGCCCGAAAGTTAAATTGGGTAAAACTTCTAAACTTTGCGGCTCGGGAGATAGAAGTCTGAACACTCGACAGATACACTTCAACAGCAGATTCAGTCACTGACCTTGAAAACGAACCGGCTGTAGAATTTTGTCAACATTTGAAGAAAATGGCACGTTTTCAGATATAAATTCTCCATTGTTGCCTTCTGGCATAATTTATAAGCGTTAACTCAAATTAAACTAAATCATAAAACACGATGAACGCCATTCGAAATTCCTCAAAGTTAATCCTTGTGGTAATGGTCCTGCTTCTGTCTGCTGCGGGATGTAAGAGTAAGAAAAAAGCAATGGAAGCAGCCGCGGCTGAAAAGTCGCGCATGGAACAGGAAGCAGCGCTCCAGAAGCAGCGCGAGGAAGAGGAGCGTAAGCGCAGAGAAGCTGAAGAAGCTGCTGCGAAAAAACAGAATGAATCATCTGGCACAGCAAAGTCTGCAGTGCTGTCAAAATATTTCGATGCGGTGGCAACGGCTTCCAACACTACTGCAGCGAACAACAGCATCAACGAAGCGCTCACCATGTTTGCATCACCTGATACTCCGGTCCTGATCATCATCAGCGGAACTGGCGACAACAAGGATTACGATCGCCCAACCACCATCCAGAACTATTTGAACTATCTGAAGGACCAGAAGAAAAACGCAAACCGCGTTGAAAATCTGAAGTTTGACGGCTCCGGAAAAATCACCGAAGTAGAATTAAGAAAAAATTAAACCTATAAATCCCTTGTTATGGTAAAGAACTTGAGAAATCTATTCATGATGGTCGTGCTTGTTGGCATCGCTGGCAGTGCAGCAGCGCAGTCTGGTGATATCAGCCCGGAGAGAAAACAGGCGATTGATTCACTTGCGCTTGAAAAAGTACGCGACCTCAGCAAATATATCAGCATCATCGGCAATAAGAAGACGGCATATTCGGAGGCTAGCCGCGTAATGGACAGAGCTGAAGAATTGTTTTCGCCAGGTGCCGAGATGGGTGTTTCGTCACTGAATCGGAAGGAAGTAAATTATTACAAAGTCCGTCAGTACTTCGAACGCCTGATGGCGCTGAACTACGATCGCGTAAGCATCGAGTGGTATGATATCCACTACATCAGCGACCTCGAGCGGCAGCCTGATGGCAAATACGTGGGCGTAGTGACAATCTATCAGCGCTTCGAAGGTGTGTCAGAAGACGGCATGCGCTACAAAGACACTACGAAAAAAGATATCACCATCTATGTCGATCGCAAGAAGACACAGATCGCTGGCCGCACTGTTGAGTTCTGGGACGTGTTACTCGGAGATATCAAGGTAACTGAAACGGGAGCCTGATTCCCGTAATGACTGCTGGTCTTTGGCGCTTGCACAGAATTTATCGGAGTGCATATATGAAAAACCGTAACCTTATCGTTCGGAACTCATAGACGCCAGAGGCCAGTCATTCACCCATGATTTTCAAAACGACTTCCCAATTGAAAAAAATACATTTCTTTCTTACACTGTTATTGATCAGCTCAGCAAGCTACGCCCAGATTGTTCGCGAAGGCGAAGATGAAAGCAAGCTTTATGCGCAGTCCAAACAGGTAAACCAGTTCTTCCGCAGATTCAACGGAGAGGAAGATGAAAAAGGCAATCGCTACTACGCCAGGGATAAGCAGTACCGCAGCGAGAAGTTGCGCAGGAAATATCTTGGAATATTGTTCGATGAATCCAATGCAGGCATTTCCGGTGCACTGAAAGTAGAATTTGCAAAGAACGTCCTGGATAAACAGATGTTCCTGAACTTCCATGGCGGCAACTGGTTCTCACAGGTACATGCCACCTTCCGATTCAACGGCAAAGACGAAGACGTACTTCTGTTTATGGAGCTCGAGAAGGATCATGCGGGCTCAAAGTGGGTGATCAATAAAGTGTACGCTGACATGTTTGCCCCTTACTTTGTCCGGGATACAACGAAGGTCGGCCGTTTCCTTCATCCGCTGAGCCATGAACTGGATTTCATGAATCTTCGCAAGGCGCTCGTAAACAGCGACAGTATCAGCCAGTTTACCGTAAAACGATTTGTACCCGATCACCTTTCTGTTTTTCTTTACGAACTGAAGAAAGGAAATCTTGAATTCAAGTCGGTCAACCAGGTTCAATTTCATTTTTTCCAACTCGATGGCTGGTATTTTGAATTGTCAAATTTTAACCGCCCCGGGTACAACACAGGCTGGCTGATCTCGAATCTCGTTAAGCTCAGCAGTCCAGGCGACAAAGAGGCATTACGTAGACATTTATACAATGAAACGAACTAACACATGGTCACTGCTCTTCCTGTTTCTTGTATGTTTCCAGATTGCTGAGGCGCAGAAACCGAACAAAACCCAGAAGCCCGCGAAGAAGACACAAACCACCCAGCAATCTTCTCAGAAAAAACCAACTGCGGCAAAACCGGAAGCGAAAGCGCCAGCGGCCGACAACAGCAAGGACAATGAAAAGATCAAAGACATCGTGTCTTTTCTGCAGTTCGTGCTGAACACGCTGGGAAGTTCCTCCACGTCCAGCCGTGACAAAGATGTGCTGATCACGCAGAGCTATTCCAAGATCTTCCGTGACGAAAAGGTTCAGGTGGAAGACGACCTTGATGAAAAGCGTGAGACCATTACCAACAAGGATATTGTTGCGTATCTCAAAGATGTCGATTTCTTTTTTGAGCAGGTAAAATTCGATTTTGCCATTGAGGATATTCAGAGCAGCACGCTTCCGAACGGAAACCTGTTTTACAAAGTAACCACACGAAGAACCCTCGAAGGCGCCACGTCTGATGGCGTTCCGGTAAAAAATGTCCAGCCGAGATTTATTGAGATCAACTTCAATCCGGATGATCAGGACCTGAAGATCGTCAGCATCTACACCAAAGAATTCAACGAAAAAGAGGCGCTCACGAACTGGTGGAATGAATTGTCGTATGAGTGGCGCTCGATCTTCAAGAAGAAGAGCAACCTCCAGCAGGACAGCCTGTCCGTTGCAGAGATCAAAAAGGTTACCAGTATTGAGGCACTTGACCTCACGGGAAACAAATACATCCGGAACATTGAACCATTGGGGCAGCTGGCCGGGCTGAAAACGCTTCTGCTTGGTGAAACAGGAATCTCAGACCTTACTCCGATCAGAAACCTGACAGCCTTGGTTGACCTGGATATTTCAAGAACAGCGATTGAAGATCTCAGTCCACTGAAATACGCGTCCAGCCTAAAGACACTGAAGCTCAATAACACTCCCATCGCAGATATCTCGGTACTCGAAAAAATGACAAACCTCGAAGTCCTCGACATCAGTCATACAAAGGTATTCGACTTCAATATGCTTTCATCCCTGTCGAATTTACAGTCGTTGAACGCAGCGAATACGCAGATATCATATCTTGCTTCGCTGGAGAAACTGACGACCCTGAAGTCGGTCGATATCTCAAAGACACTGGTGCAGGATCTGACGCCTCTGAAAAATCTCGCCTCACTCGAGACGCTTTCGATTGACAGTACGCGGATCAACTCCGTTGCGCCTCTTGCCTCGTTGCAGAACCTTCGTGTGCTGGAAGCCAACTACACCGGAATCAACGCGCTTGAGCCGCTGAAAGACCTGAAGACCCTTGAAAAAATTTACTGCGATCAGACCGGAATCACCAGAGAAAAAGCAGACGCGTTCCGGCTGCTGAACCCACGCGCACTTGTCATTTACGATTCGCGTGATCTTCAGAGCTGGTGGACGGTCTTATCACCAGCATGGCAGGCGGTGCTGAAAGCGACTGCAAAAATCGGTGCGGCCCCCACGAAGGAAGATCTTGCATCGGTGACCAATCTGGATTCAATCAACCTCACGCGCAATCCCGGCATTTCAGACATCGAACCTCTGCGCAAGTTATTAAAGCTGAAGGTGATCAGAATGGGCGGCACCGGAGTGAAAGATCTTTCTCCGCTCGAAGACCACCGCGATATCACCGTTTTAGAAATCAGTGACAGCCCCCTGAGCGACATCTTTCTCGTCCGTCAGTTTTCAAAACTCCGGGAGTTACGGGCTGACAATACCAAAATCGAAAGCCTTGATGCGCTCTTCGGACTTAAAGATCTTCGAAAGGTGTATGTGGATCACACAGCCATTCACGACATCACTGCAGCAGAATTTCTGGAGAAGAATCCGAAATGTCTGCTCGTTTATAAAACGCATCATTTAAGAAGATGGTGGAGCGAACTTCCTCAGGAATGGAGACAGGTAATGCGTGAGAAAATCGGAGGCGACACAACGTCTACGCGCGAGAATCTGCACAAGCTCACAGAACTCGAAACGCTGGAGTTTCAGGATGCGGGGATCGGCAGCCTCAATCCGCTCAATGAGTTTGTCAGACTGCGGAAGCTGAGTATCTCTGGGTCTGGCATTCATGTATTCCCTGCACTGGAGAATTTGAAAACACTTACTTCGCTGCGGGTTGCCAACAGCCCGTTGCAGGGAATTGATTATATCGGGCAACTCAACGCACTGACAGACCTGGATATTTCGAACACACCCGTTGACGAGCTTAAACCGCTTGGAGGCCTGGATAATCTCAAGTCCTTCAACTGCGGTGGCACACAGATCAAAAAACTCGATCCACTTGAAAGAATTGACACGCTGGAGGCGCTGGATTGTTCGAACACCAAAGTAAGCAGCCTTGATCCGCTGGAGCGGCTGCCCCTGAAGACGTTGAAAGTATACAATACAAAAGTCAGCTCAAGAGCCATTGAGAAATTTAAAGAGCGGAAGCCGGATTGTAATGTGGTGTATTACCGATAGGCGTTGAAATTACGAATGACGAATTACGAATTACGAATGCGGAGTTCCGAGTTTCGGGTTCCGGGTTTCGTGTTCCACGGTTCTGGGTTCGTTCAAGATTACGCTTCGCATTCGTTATTCGTCATTCTGAATTCGTTATTTTTCATTCAGGTAGTCAGCCGGGTCTACTGGCTTGTTGTTTCTCAGTACTTCGTAGTGAAGGTGGTTGCTCGTAGAGTATGATCCTGTGCTGCCCACCAGGCCGATCACTTCTCCCTTCTTCACAGGGGCGCCTGTTTTAACGGTTGACTTAAGTAGGTGGTAATACTGCGTGACGAACTCATCGCTGTGTCTGACCACGACAAAATTGCCCTTGAGGTCATTAAAATTTACTTCCGCAATAACACCATCAGCAGTAGCCATGACGTTGACACCTTCGTCAGTAACGAAGTCTATGCCGGTGTGATTCTGCACCTTTTTCGTGGCGTTATTGAATTTTCGTCCGAAGCCGAAGGTCTCTTTAATGCTGGCCTTATCCACCGGAGAGCCGGTCGGAATATTTTGGGGACGCTGAGCAATAGTTGTTTTTCTAATCGTCCCGGTCGGTAGCGGTGAATTCTGAAATGCAACTAGCAGGAAAGCAATCACGGGAACGATGACAAAATAGAACATCGTTTGGTAGGAAGGTGTCTGATTTTTGGTAAGCATAACAATTCGTTTTTTTATTGTTGGTGATCCGAAGTGACTTGTTACAGGTATTCCGCTAAACCGCTTCGTTGCATTGAGAAGACAATGCACATAGGATTCAATGTCCATGGTCTGGCTGATGACAGCCCGGTCTGCCAGGAATTCATGTTCATTCTTCAGCACCCGTTTATACAGAATCATCACAGGATTGAACCAAAGAATGATTGACGCCACTTCAGCAACAAGCCGGTCGATCCAATGCTTTTGCCTGATGTGAATTTGTTCGTGTTCGATCTCCATGCGATCCGCACCTCGCGAAGCAATAATGGTATGAATGAATGAGCAGGTAGGGAATGACTCAATCATAAACACAGGAAATCCATAAAGCATAACCCTCGTGGCTTTACGCTTCAAACCCAGCATAGCGTACAGTCCTGATAAAAAACGCACGATGAATACGGTAATACCGGCCACGTAAGCCATCGCCAAAATCGTAGCTACATCAATTGGGTTGCCTTCCGCTCCCTCCTTCGAAAAAAAACCCGGGAGGTATTCGCTGTCAATGTGGTCAGTGGAGATACGCTGAATGACCGATTCCTCAGGCAAATATCCGGCAGGAATTGTTACGATCGGAATAATAAACGAAAGCACTAAACCGATGAGCAGAAAGGTCCGGTTGAGCTGGAAGAACGTCTTTCCGCGAAAGACTACAAGATAGATGAGTAAGAACAGGCTGACGGATAAACAAACCTGGAGAAGATATGTAAGGAACGCTGTCATATCACTTAGATTTAGATTTTAACTTCCGGATCCGATCATCAACAAGCTTCTTAAGTTCTTCGAGTTCTGTCAGCGATAGCTGATCATTTGCAAAAAATGAAGCCAGGGCAGTTGGTGCCCCTGCAATATAATTTGCGATCATGGGCTTAACGCTCCGCTGAAAATACTTCTGTTTCGTAATCAGCGAATAATATTCATTGGCCTTCCCGTGTGTCCTAAAGCCGATGAAACCCTTCTTAACAAGCACCCTCACCACAGTCGATATTGTCGTATATGCAGGGCGCGGTTCGGGAAACTGTTCTACGAGATCTTTGAGGTAAGCGGTGCCAAGGGCCCACAGGTACTGCATTACCTGCTCCTCAGCGCGCGTCAGTGATCGTTGTTCCATAGAACGAATGTATGACTATTTTTATAGTAATGCAACTATATTTATAATAATATATTTAGCCACCAAGACACCAAGGCACGAAGAAACACGAAGAATCTTTTATCAGCCTGACTTCGATGTTGCTGTTCTTATTGCAGGTTTGCTTCAAAATTCTTGGTGCTTCTTTGTGGCTTCGAGTCTTGGTGGCTACCCGGGCTAGCAAAAAGAAAAGGACACCCGCGCGTGCGAGTGCCCTTTATGTGGACTAAACCGAAAGACTATTTCTGATCGTCTTTTTTATGCTTGTCGTGCTCGATCTCGTTTCCGTCTTTGTCGAACTTAAGCTTCTTGGTTTCAGAACCATTCTTCGCTTCGATTACATACACTTCTTTGCTAGTAGCCTGTGCGTTATCCGGATCGCTCCACATTTTCTTGCGAGCTGAAGTTACAACCCATCCCTGATAGTCGTTGCTCTGGAGTTTAGTCTGCACCGCTGCAGGAAGTTCTGACACTTCAACCTTCTCTCCTTCTTCCTGATCCTGGCTTACACTACCCTGATCATTTGACATCTGATCGTCAGTTGTTGGCTGACCTGTAGTGCCCGTGTTTGATGATGATTCAGAATCAGTTGTTGATTCAGAACCTGTAGTTGATTCAGAACCTGTAGTTGATTCTGAGCCTGTAGTTGATTCAGTTGATTCATTACCAGTCGTAGTCGATGCATCATTTGCAGTCGAATCACTTACGTTACCTTCACCTTCAGTACGGTACATGTCAGACTGCTGAGTGGTGTCCTGCTGTAGTCCTTCCTGATTTTGCGTGTCCTGATTCTGTGTGTCCTGATTCTGACTGTCATCTACAGAAGTTGTGTCAGTGCGATACTGATCTGACTGCTGCTCTGTGCTCTGCGTGCTTGTCGTGTCTTGTTGCTGCTGTTCCTGTGCGTTAACGAATGCAACCCCACCGAACATTAAACCAATAGCTAAGATTATTTTTTTCATCATTTTTCAGTTTAGTAATACAATTAGTTTTCTGCATCACTTAGTTCGAATGACGTGCCCTCAGAAACAGCTGTAGCGTAAGCGATTGCTTTTCAGGAGTTTAAAATTGTCGTGTTTATTCAGAGCCGGTTCTTATTGGTGAATTAGTCAACACCCGAGTGAAATTGATTGCACACAATCACAAAAAAGAACCAGCTACTCGGTTAAGCAGCTGGCGCAGTTTATCGGTCAGGTAAAATCATTTTAAGCTAGCGCGCACATCATTGCTGCTGAGCGTGGCGAGGGTTATTCCATCGCGCAGCTGCTCAGAAGAGTAAACGAGCGACAGCGATTTGTTACCGGATGTTTTAGAAATCTTATTGATATCACCAACGGTGACCTTCATTGCTCCCGCGTTTGCATCAGAAGAATCCTGAAACTTCCAGATCTTAACAATCTTGTTCTGACTGTCTTTAACAGCCAAGACCCTTGCAACTCCCATCTTTCCGCAATGGCTGTAGTGAATCCTCAGCACATCATTATCGGCAGCCCCCGTGAGAGAAATCGTTTTTGTCTTTTCTTTCATGTGAACATACTGCTCGACAACAAGTTTGTCGTTGAGATAGATTGTGAAGCTGTCACCACCGGGCCGATTGTCGAAAGAGTCGAAAGAGGAGATAAGCATCGCGAAAGCGCAAAGCACCAACGCAATTGCGGTAAGTTTAAGATTGTTCGTTTTCATAAGTGTATTATTTTGTTTTCCACACCTGAATGAACGAACAATCCCGAAAAGCGTAAACTTTCTTTGATCAACCGGGAAGGATTCTCCATCAACTGCAATTTGCGTGGGCTGCGATCCCGTGGATTGGCAACTGGCATCCTCATCACGCAAGCGTTTTTTGCCCGTGACGCGTAATCTCACAAGGAGGAACGACCATAAAACAAAAAAGCCCGAGTAAACTACCCAGGCTTTTTTATTGATCGCGAAGGAATTACTTCACGTTCTTGTTTACAACTTTAGCAAGTTCGAACATTGAGATCTGACCTTTGCCACCGAAAACAACTTTCAATTTGTCATCAGCGTTGATCATACGTCTGTTCTTCTTGTCCTGAAGACCGTTCTTCTTAATGTAATCCCAGATCTTCTTAATGATCTGTGTTCTTGGAAGTGGCTTGTTGCCAACAACTGCTGCGAGGTTATCGCTTACAGTAAGAGGAGCCATGAAGGCAGCATTAGGCTTCCTTGCTGATTTCTTCTTAGGAGCTTTTGCTGCCTTCTTAGCAGTCTTCTTTGCGGCTTTCTTTGCCGTCTTCTTTGCTGCTTTCTTAGCAGACTTCTTCGCTGTTTTTGCCATAGCGTTTATTTGAATTTAGTGGTTAAAAGATTCGTTCTGGAAAAATATCATTCCGGTCATGCAGGAATGTTTCGGGGAGAGGTTAGCCTTCGAAGCCATTGTCAGCTTCTTCTTTATTGATGCACTATTGTATAAGTGTTGTATCAACTTCTGTTTCGCTAAGGAGGAATACATTCAACTCCTTCGGTAAAGGTAACGAAATTGTTTCCATGAAAACTAATTTTCCCTATGAAAAAGTGAAAATTCCCCTATGGAACTCCTCTTCAATCTCCATTTTCTCCTAGGGAAAATCAGATTTTCAACACTTTTTCCCTATGAGAACGCCTGCTGTGATGCCTTATGTTTCCCCTGACCCGGCCCGTGAGAACACTGATTTTCATAGGGAAAACGATTCGATCAGCTCATTTTTCCCTAGGGAAACAGTACTTTTCAATCGCTTCTGCTACTCCGTCATCGATACTTTTACCTGTGAGCTCAGAGGCAATCGCCTTAACCTCTTCCCGCGCATTCGCCACAGCAACGCCAAGCCCGGCCACTTTCAGCATGTCAATGTCATTATAGTTGTCACCGAAACAAATCACTTCGCCCAGGGAAAAATCATACAATTCGTCTAGAAGGAGAGACAATCCTGTTGCTTTGGAAATAGATTTTGGGGCGAGTTCGAGGTACGTTGGGCGGCTGCGATAAACATGAATGTCATCCGACAGCGTTTCATTCAGGCGCTGCTCCAGCTGATGGATTTCCTGTTCTTCTCCCATACACATCACTTTATGCGCACCAATCCCCTGAGATTTCCACTGTCTTGCAATGTTGAAAACATCTGTAATCGTTGCCCTGACCTTCGTGATGGTCTCCTCCCGGATTGTCCACTTATCCTTAGCGGGCGCGAACCAATCGTCTTTCCGGTACAAGCTGTTGTGAATCGTTGTTCCCTTTGACAGACCGAGAATTTTTTGAACCACGTGCGCTGGAATTTCAACCGAGCAGAATTCCCTCGCGAAGTTGCCCTCATACTTCAATACGTAGCCGCCATTGAAAGCGATCAGCGGGTGGTGCTCTATACCAAGTTCTGCCTGCAGGTGCGTCATGGCGGAAGGCATCCGCGATGATGCCAGGATCACAGGAAAGTCGTTGGGAAGCGCACCGATGGCCTCTATCGTTCTGGCCGAGAGTTGTCTTTCTTTATTAAGAAGCGTGCCGTCAATGTCTGTACAGATTGCGCGAAATGCCATGGGTTAAAGATGAATTTTCAGGAAAGCGAGGAGTTGCTTGCGAATCTGGTCAGCATCAAACATTTCGCCATAGTGCGGAGCTCCTTCAACGATTGTCAGTTCACTTTTTACTCCGGCCAGATCAAGCGCGGATTTTAAAAGCAGGGATTGCTGATACGGTACCGATTCATCTTTTTCGCCATTCACAATAAAGAATGGGGGGTCGTTCTTATCTACATAGGTTACCGGGCTTGCTCTTCGCGCAAGGTCGGGACGTTTTACCGGTGATGCGCCAAGCAATTGATAGATGGGGTCGTTGACGTTTTCCGGATCCTGCCGTGCACTCATCATTAGTAAATCAGCGGGACCGTAGAAGTTGACAATCGCCTTTAGGGCGTAGGATGGTTTCTCCCCGGAGGGAAAAAATTCACTGACGTTGTTGTTCAAAGACAGTCCCAGCAGCGATGCGAGATGTCCCCCAGCGGAAAATCCTACCAATGCAATACGCTTTCTGTCGATATTATATTTTGCAGCGTTAGTATGCAGGAACTCAAGTGCCTGAGCGCAGTCGTGAATCTGCGCGGGAAATATCTTGGTGGTACTGTGCCGGTAGTCGATGCTTGCCAACGCATAGCCATTCTCGAGGAAACTTCGAATCGTTTTCTTCATGTAGCCCATGTCAGCATATTTGTCATTGTGATTCCACGCGCCACCGTGAATCCATACAAGCAATGGCCGGACGCCCGAAGCGTTTGCCGGGAGATAAATATCAAGCTGGTGCTTCGTTAATGTATCGCCTGCATAAGGCACGTTCTGGTGCGTGATAGTGCCCTGCGGAAAAGCCGCCCTCAGGCGTTCAGGAATTTGTGCATCAGTCGCCTGAAATATAAGTATGGTAAGAATGGTCGTGCTAAGGATTCGTATAGCGTTCATGTTTCAGATTATAAAATACTTGAATACCTACAAAGCGGCAATAATTTACACACTCCTGTAGAAATTATTGCTCATCAAAAAGATCGCATGCTGGCATGGAAATTTATCCCCACTTTATTCGACCCCAACACGACCTATGCCAGCGTATCAATCCTTTCGATAAATCCCGTCTTTTTTTTACCAATCCTATAATCAACTTCTAATGAAAAACGAAGCTATTAAAGTACTCCAGAAAAAGAAGAAAACTATTCTTGAGACCTGGATGAAGTTTCAGCTCGCAGACGAAGGTTTGCGGGAGGACCTGATGAGCAATGAAGACCTTCGCGTGCAGTCGGAGGAGTTACTCAACACCTTTGTTGATAATCTTAAGGACGAAAGTATCGATGATCCGAAGAATTCGGATTTCGAACCCGTTGTCGACATTCTCACGGGCATTTCGATTTCCCGCGCCAAGCAGGGCTATTCACCACGCGAAACGGGAACCTTTGTATTCAGCCTGAAGGATGCGCTGTTAAACGTTCTTCAAACAGAAATCAAAGACCCGCAGGAATTGTACATGCAGAGCCTGAAGATCAGCAAGATCATTGACAGCTTTGGCGTTTCCACGTTCGAAACTTTTATAAAAGGTCGTGAAGAAGTCATCCTTCGTCAGACGGATGAGATCACGGAAATTTCAACACCGGTAATCCGTGTCTGGGATGGAATTCTTGCACTGCCGATCATCGGTACGCTGGACAGCTCGCGCACACAGGTTGTAATGGAAAGCCTTCTTCAGGAAATTGTTGAAAGCGGAAGCAGTATCGCGATTCTGGATATCTCAGGTGTTCCCGCGGTTGACTCACTTGTTGCGCAACACCTTATTAAGACGGTAAGCGCTACACGTCTCATGGGTGCGGAATGTATCATCAGCGGTATCCGCCCGGAAATTGCGCAGACCGTAGTGCACCTTGGGATTGACCTTTCCCACGTTACAACAAAAGCATCCCTCGCAAGTGCACTGAAGACCGCCTTTGCCCTGCTTCAGCTCCAGGTGGTTAAAAAGCAGAAAGTCGCAGCAATTTCAGAAAACTAGCACCTTGTATGGAAAAGATACCGATCCTTCGGATGGGAAGCCTGCTCTTAGTCACCATCCAGGTTGATTTGTATGATCGATTGGCGGAAAACCTCGAGGCCGATCTTGTTCAGACCATTAATAAAACGGGAGCGAAGGGCGTCCTGATAGACATTTCAGCGGTAAGCATTATCGATTCATTCATGGGTCGGATCATCGGCAATATTGCAACGATGTCAAAAATTCTCGATGCGGAGACAGTTGTGGTAGGCATGCAGCCTGCAGTAGCCATCACGTTGGTTGAACTCGGACTGCCATTGAAAGGCGTGCTCAGTGCGCTTAACGTTGAAAAAGGAATTGAACTGTTAACCAGGAAGATAGCAGACGATAAAGAGCCCGAGGACGCGGACGATGGTGATTCTGAATAAAGAAACCATGACAATCACCCGCGAGGTTGATGTAATTCCGTTTAGGAACAGGCTGAAGGAATATGCCGTCAAAGTAGGCATGAGCCTGGTCAATCAGACGAAAATCATCACAGCTGCAAGCGAACTCGCCCGCAATATGCTTAAGTATGCGGGTGGCGGGAATGCCGTTATTGAAGTTATCAGCAAAGGCAGAGAAAACGGAATTAAATTAATTTTTATCGATAAAGGTCCGGGCATCCCCGATGTAAAACTCGCCATGAAAGACGGTTTCTCTACGGGTAAAAGTCTGGGGCTTGGCCTGCCAGGAACAAAAAGACTTGTAAGCGAATTCGATATTCAATCGGAAGTGGGAAAAGGAACTACCGTGACCGTTATCAAGTGGAAAAATGGATAGGACCTTTACCAGCTATATTATCGAAGACCGCAGTTATGTGGCGTACCTCAAGCGTGAGATCCACAAGGCAGTAGCTGCCGGAAAGTTTTCAGAGCAGCGTGCCGGAGAAATCGATATCATCGTTTCGGAAATTTGCTCCAACCTCATTAAATACGCCACCGGAGGTGAAATTCTTTATCGTGTTTGCCATTCAGGTGACGACTCAACTTTTGAAATTCTGGCCATCGATAAAGGTCCGGGAATTGCTGATATACCCCGGGTTATGCGCGATGGTATATCTACAAGCAATACACTCGGCCACGGACTTGGAGCCCTTGAACGTTTAAGCTCCGTCTTTAACATTTATTCGATTCCTCAGTGGGGAACAATTGTGTATTCAAAAGTTGCCACGCACCACACCGGATTTGTGCGTAAGGAAAATCTCGACATCGATATCCGAGGGCTATGTGTGGCAAAGCCCCGGGAGGTTGAATGCGGAGACGCCTATTCCGTTAAGAGGACAGCGACAGACGTCCGGGTTTTTCTCGGAGATGGGCTCGGGCACGGCAAATATGCGCAGGAAGCCGTTCAGCGCGCTGCGGATTTTTTTTTTGCAACTGATGAAACCAACCCCGTGGATATCATGAGGCAGATGCACGAAAAAGTTAGGCGGACGCGGGGGCTTGTGGGCACCATCGGCATATTCGACCGAAAGCGAAACGAATGGAAAATCTGCGGAATTGGAAATATCGTCACCCGGCTATACCAGGGCATTGCCTATAAGAATTACATGTCATACAACGGTACCATCGGCCTGAACATTCCAAACTCGATCAATTGTTCGACACTCCCTGCAGAACGAAACCAGTATCTCGTGATGGCATCGGATGGGATCCGTACGCGGTGGGATCTGACGAAATTTCCATCCATACTCAAATATGACAACATGGTGATGGCAGCAGCGGTGTATAAAGACTTCACCCGGGGCACCGATGATTCATCAATATTGATTTCAAAAGTTAGTTAGCGCATGAAGGAGATTGTACAGGTTAAGCTAGACAATGAAATGGATCTCATCCTCGCGCACAAGCGGGCGATGAAGTTATGTGAAATGACCGGGTTCTCCCTCATTGTGCAAACCTCGATTGCCACAGCAATATCTGAGATCGCCCGGTGCGCGATCGAGTATGGCAAGGAAGCTGTGCTGGTGCTTGGCATTGAATCGATGGGCGTCAAAAAATTCTTCAAGGCAATGATTCGCGATAAAACTGACTTTAGCCTGCGGTGCACGGAAGCTTGCTCATTTGCCAAACGGCTTGTAGATGATATTGAAATCATTCGCAACGGCAAAGAGATCAGCATTACACTCCAGCAGCAGCTGAATTTCAGCGGCACACTCACTGAGGGAAAGATCGAATCCTTCGCCAATTATTTTAAGACCGAGCCTCCCGTTTCGGCTTACGATGAGATCAGGCGCAAAAACCTGCAGTTGCAGGAACTGGCGGAGAAGCTAAAAGAGAGTGAGAACGACTATCGTTTTCTGACCGATACACTACCGCTGATGATGTTCTCGGCAAACACGCGCGGAATAATCAGCTATTCAAACAAGTGGCTGCAGGATTTTTTCGGGTTTGTACCGAAAGAGCTTTCTCAGGCAACCTGGCAGGCGGTTATTCACCCGCAGGACTTCTCATCCTTTGGAAAAGACATTGCTTATGCTGTGGCCAAAGGCACTGCATTCAACGGACAATATCGGTTCCGGCAGAAAAGCACCGGAAATTATCTGTGGCACATAATAACCGTTATACCGCTAAAGAACGAAAAGGAGATCATTACAAGGTGGATCGGGTTCATCGTGGATATCAGTGCACAGAAGCAAGTAGACCAGACGTTAAAAGACAACCGGGAACTGAAGGAGATACAGCAGCAGCTTTTCCAGAACCAGAGCGAGTTGCAGCAAAAGGTGATTGAACTCAACCGAAGCAATTATGAACTCGAACAGTTCGCTCACCTGGCATCACACGACCTGCAGGAACCCCTGAGAAAGCTTTTCTTCTACACCGATGTATTGAAGAAAAAATACAACGCCAACCTCGACACCTCTGGACATAACATGCTTAACAACATGACGCTCGCAGCCGGAAGAATGAAGGAGCTGATCAGTGACCTCCTGAGCTATTCGCAGCTGCAGCAGCAGAAACTAAAATTTGAACCGGTCGATCTCAATGACATTATTAACGAGATTATCAAAGATCTCGACATCATCATAAAAGAGAAGAAGGCAACCGTGAATATAGGGAACCTGCCGGTGCTAAACGGACATCCTTTGCGTCTGCGTCAGCTGTTTACGAACCTGATCTCAAATGCATTGAAATATTCGAAGCAGGATACGCCACCTGTCATTGAGGTGACTGCCTCAATCGAGAACGAGAACATTCTCATCCGTGTAAAAGACAACGGCATTGGTTTTGAAGAACAATATCGCGAAAAGATATTCGGATTATTTGAACGCCTGCACACACGCGATCAATTCCCCGGAACGGGCATTGGTCTTTCCATCTGCAAACGAATCGTAGAACTTCACAACGGTAGTATTGAGGCCGATTCCGTGCCAAATGAGTACGCAATATTTTCGGTGACCCTGCCGGTGACGAACGCTGTAGACGCTTTAATTGAAGAGTAGTATGAGCAACGACATCAGAATTCTGGTCGTAGATGACGACAAGGAAGATCATCTCATCCTTCAGGAATATTTTTCCGAATCACGCATTGAGAAAAATGTCAAGTTCGTGGACAACGGAGTGAAGGCGCTTGAATATCTTGAAAACATCACCGGTGACGAAGACCTGCCGAAACTGATCGTACTGGACCTTAACATGCCGCTGCTCAATGGGTCGCAGACCTTGCTCCAGCTGAAGCAAAACATGCGTTTCAAAAATATTCCTGTTATCATCTACTCAACTTCCGAAAGCGAAAACGAAAAGCGAAAGTGCCTGAGCTTCGGTGCTATCGATTACATGGTAAAACCTGTTACCATGGAAGAAGGCCAGCGCATGGTCGATAAATTCAAAACTTTTATCGCATAGAGAGAGCATTGCCGATTTACGGCTATCTTGGGAGGTAATCCCTGAGCGGCCATGCATGATTCACTCCTACTTGTCCTTGCTTTAGTGGTTGTTATCCTCATCGTGGTGATGCTGGGTGACAAACTCCGGATCTCCTATCCGATCTTCCTTGTCATTGCCGGCCTCGGCATCAGCTTCATCCCCCGCCTGCCTTCGCTTGACATTGACCCCGAACTGATCTTCCTCATTTTCCTTCCTCCACTTCTCTATGAAGCCGCGTGGAATACTTCCTGGAAGGATTTCTGGCGCTGGCGGAGGATCATTTCCATTTTCGCTTTTGGCCTGGTGATTCTGACATCCTGCATCGTGGCGGTTGTGTCTAACTCCGTGATCCCTGGCTTCACCTTATCGCTTGGATTCTTACTCGGTGGAATCATCTCACCGCCAGATGCGGTGGCAGCAACATCCGTTCTGAAAGGGATCAAAGTTCCGAAACGCCTGATCGCAATCCTCGAAGGCGAAAGTCTGGTGAATGATGCATCGAGCTTGATTGTGTTTCGTTTTGCGCTTGCAGCAGTGATTTCTGGCACATTCATCTTTCACGTGGCAGCATTCAACTTTGTGCTTGTGACCATCGGAGGGGTTGGCGTGGGTGTGGCAATCGCAGTGCTTATTTATTCCATTCACCGATGGCTGCCGACAACACCCAACATCGATACAGCGCTCACACTGGTTGCGCCCTACCTGATGTACTTAGGAGCTGAACAGTTTCACTTGTCGGGAGTGATGGCCGTGGTCAGTGGTGGATTGTTTATCTCATATCGCAGTCACCGTATTTTTAGTCACACTACACGGTTGCAATCAACGAGCATGTGGTCGACTGTAAGTTTTATTCTAAACGGGCTTGTGTTCCTGCTCATCGGCCTCGAGTTTACCTCAATTGTCAATGGCTTGAAGGAATACTCCATCGGTGAAGCGTTGGGCTACGCGCTGATCATCTCGTTTGCAATTATCATCACACGCATCGGCTTCACCCTGTTGTCATCTGCTTTCACGGTTTGGGTAAGCAGGTTTATCACGACAGCTGACTCGCGTCCTGGCTGGCGTGGTCCGCTAATCGTAGGCTGGGCTGGTATGCGTGGCGTTGTGTCACTGGCTTCTGCGCTATCCATCCCACTGCTCCTGGCAGATGGTCAGGCGTTCCCACAACGCAACCTCATTCTCTTTATCACTTTCGTTGTGATCCTCGTGACGCTGGTAGTGCAGGGCCTGACGTTACCTTTGATCATAAAACTTGTCAGGTATGATGACCCAGACCATCAGCGGCCTGAGCTCGAACAGGAATCTGAGATCAAAATGAAACTTTCGCAGATCGGTTTAAAGGCCCTCGAAGAAAAGTACGGGGCTGCGATAGCAGAAAACCGGCTCGTCAAAGATCTCCATACGCAAATGAACAAAGCGTTTGAGCTGAACCAAAAGCTGCTCTCAGACAAGGCTACGGAAACTGAGCGGGACAAAATTACAGAGTACTACAAGATCTACATCGATGTCATCGAGACGCAGCGCGAACAGCTCCACGCCTTACGGAATGATCCGAGGTACGACCATGAGGTGATCAGAAATCTGGAGGCTCAGATGGATCTGGAAGAAGAGAAACTGAAGTTGCAGCATCAGCATAGTTGAAATTTTAGATTTTAAGCCTAATTATATCGCGAGACCGCTGCGACCTGCGCGGGTGTTAAAACGCCAACATAGGGGGTTGATTACGTCAAAATGATACGTTAGATTTGGATTACTAAGCCAAATTCACGCGACATGAAGAACATTTCGATCCTGGTGCCTCGGGGTGCAGCGGCATTGAGTTGCATAGAAGGTCCGTACACACTATTCACAAAAGCCAACGACTTTCTTGAAAATTTCAAGAAGCCTCGCCTGTTCAATGTGCAGCTGGTCGGGCTGACAAGAGATGCACAATGCTACGACCGCTTCTTCAATGTCGTGCCGGACAAAACGATTCATGATTCTTTCAAGTCTGACCTCATTATCATCCCCGCGGTAAATGGCGACTGGCAAACGGTTGTCGACATGAACAAGGAATTTTTCCCATGGATTGTAGAGCAATACAGGCGAGGTGCAGAGGTGGCGAGTTTGTGTGTAGGTGCATTTCTGCTCGCAGGCACAGGACTGCTCAAAGGGAAACGGTGTGCTACACATTGGTTGTCGGCATCCGATTTCCGCAAATTGTTTCCCGATGTAAACCTGGTCTCGGAAAAGATTATCACAGAAGAAAGCGGAATATACTCCAGCGGTGGAGCGAACTCATTCTGGAATCTGCTCCTCTACCTCATGGAAAAATATACAGATCGCGAGATGGCGATCCTCTGTTCGAAATATTATCAGATTGAAATCGACCGTGACAGCCAGTCACCCTTCATTATGTTCAAGGGCCAGCGCGATCATCAGGACGAGGAAATCAAAAAAGCGCAGGAGTACATCGAGAATCATTTCCGCCAACGCATCACAGTTGATCAGCTGTCGTCCATGTTTGCGATTGGCCGGAGAAGTCTTGAACGAAGGTTTAAAAAAGCCACTTCGAATACAGTCACTGAATATATTCAGCGGGTGAAGATCGAAGCCGCCAAAAAGAGTTTCGAGACCAGCCGCAAGAATGTTGATGAGATTATGGATGATGTGGGCTATTCAGACAACAAAGCGTTCCGTTCCATCTTCAAACGCACGACCGGTTTGTCCCCGGTTGAATACAAGAACCGCTATAACCGCGAGGCTGTCCGGATGTAAAACTCCAGCCACACCGTTGTGACGGCCCGCAGGAGGTCCGCGTATTTTTTTTCGCAGCCAGTCAGGTTTAAGACAAGAGGCATGAATGTTTGACGGACCCTGTCCAAACGTTTAATATTATGAAAATTATTTCAACACGTGTTCATGGGGTATTAGACTACCTGATGGGCGCATTACTGATAGCATCTCCGTGGTTGTTTGATTTCGCGCGGAATGGGGCTGAGACATGGGTACCAGTGATACTGGGTGCAGGAGCAATTCTTTACAGTTTGATGACGGACTACGAGTATAGTGTTTCGCGAACGCTTTCGATGAAAACGCACCTGAACCTGGACTTGTTTTCAGGGATTTTCCTGGCGGCCTCTCCCTGGATCTTCGGTTTCAACGACTACGTCTACGTGCCGCACCTGGTGCTTGGTATTCTCGAGATCGGTGCAGCGCTGATGACCGACACTGTTCCATCAACAAGAACAAGAGCTGCAGACGATTCAATGCGCCATCGCCACGCACATTAGAAGTACAAATAAATTCGTTGAGTTTGAAAAGGCCGGGACGATTTGTCCCGGCCTTTTTTTGCAACGTTCAGATTAGTCCGACTGTGGATCAGCGAGCAGAACATTCATGATGCTATCAGCCTTTTCAAGGTGCATCTGAATGTGCGGCTGGTACTTCTGCGCATAAGTCTTTATGGGCTGCTCCACTCCACCTGACAATTCAGTCTGAAAAATATCGAGCGTCATCTCGTGGTCCACGATCTGCGAACTGATGTAAAGCGAATCGAACGAATATCCGGTGAGGTTTAACAATCGCTCACGAACCTGTTTGTGTTGCGCGTCCAGTTCGCCAGGCAAATCGGCATTGTTGTAATCATCGGCAAGCGCGCGAAGTTCATTGTGTGCAGTTGTATGCTCCGCCACCATGTGCTGTCCGTATTCGCGGACCATCTCGCTGTTCCCACGGGTCGCGGCAAGCGCGCCAAAATCAATTTCGGCAATATTACTGACTGCAGCGCCCTGAACGAAAGTTCTATCAGTCGATGCCAGAGCTCGTTTGTTGTCGCTGTCTTCATCATCGCATGCCAGTGTGGTCGCGAAACAACCGACCGCGAGGGCAAGCGTTTTTAATCTTGTTATCATAGTATTTCATGTTTAATTGAACCGAGGCAGGGTGAAAATCCATTCCGCATGGCTGAATAGCTGGCTGTGCGTGAAATACAAAGCATTGTGGAGGATAAAAGCGTCATACTGTAGACTGCATTCTGCGAGGAGTCAACCAATGAAGGAAAAAATGAGATTTGAACGAATACTGATCACTCTACAAAGCATATACATACTGCTGACAGCATTATGGCCAATTTTGCATATCGAGAGTTTTATGGATGTAACAGGCCCGAAAACAGATGTGTGGCTGGTAAAAACAGTGGGCGCTTTGCTGCTACCGATCGCTGTTGCGTTGCTGTATCAGCTCACACAACCGCGAAGCTTAACCGCGATACTGCTTGGCGGGCTCAGTGCGATCGCATTTGTTGTCATCGATTTTTATTATGCACTCAGCGGCACTATTTCCGATGTCTACCTGACAGACGGAATAGTTCAACTCGTTTTCCTTCTCGGATGGATGGTCGTTGCTATGTTGAACAGTCGTGCACCAAAAGGGAAATCACAACGCAATGGCTATGTGTAAAAAATCTCCGGGCACGATTTTACAGGAATGACCGCACAAACATAAACGAAAACAAGATATGAGAAAAATAGCATTAACAATTGCAGGTTCACTGCTCTTTGGTGTGGCTGCTGTTCAGGCGCAGACTGACACGACATCCACGGGAACACAAAATCAGCAGCGGACAAACACTGACGAATATCGCAACGACAAGACCGGCCAACAAGGAACGCAGGACACACGCAGACGCTCGAGGACTTCGGGCAATGACTATGACAACACGCAGCAAAACGCTGATAGCACACAGCAGGATTCCGATACTATGGGAACACAGGGAACAACATCAGGAAGCACACCGTACGATACAACCATGCAAAGGCAACAATCATCTCAGCAGAATTCCGGTTCAACACGATACAACACCGGCTCCAGAACAACAACCGGGTCTGATAACAGAACAGGTGCAACCGGAACAAGCGATACACAGCCGACAGGAGAAGGGTCAGGGAACACCACCACTAATCCTACGGGAGGGAATACGAGTGGAACAACCGGAACAGGGCCAACAGGTAATTCAACATCAGGAAACGATGGGACAACAGGCACGGTGAATTCCGGCACAACAGGAACAGGTAACAGTTCAGGCACACAAAGCGACTCCGGCACTACCAAGAAATCATATAAGAAAGCGAAGAAGAACAGATCGGGGGACAACAACGATCGTGACCAATAATTCATTTTTCATAAATCTGTCCATTGTTTAAGCAGAGGGAAGCCCGACCAGGTTTCCCTCTTTTTTCAACCACTGACTTTGGACAACTGCTTCGCTGGGATGACATCAAGGTGATCATCCACTTCAAGATCTTTATTGATCTGTTTCACCACCTCATCGATCTCCCTGGCCTGTTCTTCCATTTTTGAAATAATATCCATACAGGTCAGATTGGTTTTGATCCTCGAAAGGTTTGCGAGGCCGAGCAGCCTTGCAACCGGTCCGCGCAGGTGATGTGCATTCGTGTAACTGTATTTCACCAGTGCTTCGTTTTGAATCTGAATTTTACCTGTCCGCTCTCGTACTGTTTCCTCAAGGTGTGCATTCAGCGATGTGAGATCCCTGTAAATGCGATCGTAAGAACTTTTAATGAAAGCTGTAGCGAAGGCCAGAATGAAATAAAGGATGCTATACGTAATTGCCACCGTAATGACATCATTCACCTTCGCGGAAAAACGCAGCTCGGGATTCTGAAACTGAATGAGAAAGATACCGTGAACAACAGCAAAAGCAACCACGTGCATTGCAATCATTGTCCTTCCCTTCAGCATGACCGAGTAGATGAAACCCACAACCAGGATAATCGATAATGAAGTGGTCGTATTGGCCGGGACGTTCAGACACTGGTAAAGCATCGCACCGAGTGCAATGGTGGTGATGATGAAGACTGCGAGAGTTGGAAATTTCATACGCACGAGGTAAGCCGCAACTGAGGCGGTAAAAATTGTCACATCGATTGAAATCGACAGGCGATCTTCAGGAAACAAAGCGATATCTGATACCAGAATAAGACCAACACCCGCCATACAAATCTTAAGGAGTGTGTTCAGGAAAAAAATTTCAATGTTCCGCAGTTCCATAACAACAGGTTTTATTGGGGGCGATCAGGTGTGCAGCGCTCAAGATACGATGAGCGCAATAAATGATGAAATTTGACCATCGCATTCAAAATTGTTAACTTCACTTCATGATCACCTTTTTATTCGATCTGTTCCTCGCAATTTTGCTTTTCAAAAAGAAGACGCCAGCTTCGCTGGTGATTGGAATAGCCTGTATCGTGCTTGTAGTCCTTGTGGTAACCGTTATCCGACAGGCGACATATTTCAATTAATTGGCAAATCCTGCAGTTAGTCGACAATAGTGAATTCAACCCTTCGGTTGGCGCTGCGTTCTTTCAGGTTTTTGCTTACCACAAGTGGAAAACGACTTCCGAAACCTTTGCTGGAAATGCGCGCTCCGTCTATTCCGCCCTTGGCCAGATACTGTGCAACTGTTTTAGCGCGTTGTTCCGACAAAACCTGATTGTCGAGAGAGTCTCCGGCATAATCCGTGTAACCCGCAATCTGAATTTTTTTCGTTTCGTATGTCTTCAGGTATTTAATAAGATTGTCAAGTTCCAGCGATGCTTCCGCTTTAAGCACAGCGCTCTGCTGATCAAATACAACTGTCTTTAAGATGATTGGTTTGTGTTCAATGATTTCAGTCTGTGACACTGGCCGTTTCTTTCTGGCCAGCTGAGTTACTGGTTTCACTTCCTCGACTACGGATCGTTCCGCTGACACCGGCACCCGCCCGACTAAAAGCGTTCTTCGTTGTTTTGCATTCGAGCGGGATGGAGTAAGGACACTTGTGGGGATTTCAACAACCTCGGGCTGATAACCAAGATTAAACAATTGATTTTGTTCCATCGGCAATTCCCACCGGATATTGAATACGGAATGAACAATGGAGTTATAATATTCAATGTCAATATCATACACTTCATCCTTGTCGAGCATGATGCTGCCAACGTATGACGTGGCTTCCTGCTCAACCCACGCGTTAATGATAAGCTCATGGTTAACCCGAACGCGCACGCCATCATCAGCGACCACATAGAAATTGTAAAGTCCGGTCCGGGGAGCGCGGATGCTTCCGCTGTAGCGGATGGAAAAATATTCTTTGCCAACACCGGGTGCGGGGCTTTTTAACTTTCGCGAGAAGCCGATCTTCTTTTCTACCCTTGAAAGCACAAAAAAGTTAAAATCGACTCCGTTGTAATAATCAGCTTTAATGCCCTGCTGAAACTCCTGCGCAAATGCGGAATGGGGCGCGAGGCAAGCGTATACAACAATGGTCACGAGAACTTTCGGTGACAAAAGCATAGGCCCGGGGTTTTACGGAAGTTAATCAACAGGAGTCAAAAAACCTTGCGATGTGAGCTACCCGGCCAGGAAATCAACCCCTGATCAGCGCTTTGTTTTTCCCTTCACCACCAGATAGCGAAGCCACAAAAAATCCTTGTAAATGCGCTTTACCGACTTCAGTGTAAATTGCGTGGCCTTCCTGCGACCGAAACCTTCTTCGGCTTCAAAGACTGTGGGCTGACCGATGGTTCCATCCGCGACTGGTGCGAGCACGAGGCTAAACTCATCAATGAGGCCGGCTTTCAGGAAAGACCCGTTGACGTGGCCACCACCATCGATGCGGACGGTTTTTATATTGAAGAGCTTGTTCAATTTTCTAAGCACGAGTGCCAGGTCAAGCGTATCCTGACCGCCAAACACATACGACACCTGCTTTTCGCGCAGATGCTGAAGGTAGCTCGATGACACACGTTCGGTCAGCACTTCGATGACGTGTTCGGTGGAGACCATGTTCGTGTCCCAATAGCATTTACCGGAAGGATCGATGACCACTGCATACGTTTTTGAAAGTTTACCTACGAAGTCTTCTTTTGGCACAACAACTCGCTTCGCAGGGGCAGCGGGCTTTCTTTTACTGGAAAATTCTTCCATGGTAACGCGCCCAACGAGCCAGGCATCAGCCTTGATCTTCGCAGCGGTCTCTTCGAAATACTTGTGGTGATCTTTAAATCCCCAGATGTTTTGTTTGATCCGGCCATCAACGGATCCCAGCATATGGCAAATAACATATGGCTTCATTGCAGTATTTGTTAAATAAAAAAGTACAACCTGCTCCCCTCGCAGGTTGCCATGATTGCGATCTACCACAGGTTTGCGGATCGCATCCCAAGTTTACTTGAAATTTTGCGTGTTATGCTAATTCCGCCTTCGGCTTTTTTTTCAAAATGGCAGCACTGATGAGAGAGATCACAAGACCCAACGGCAGTATTTCCGCATAGGTGACCAGAATAACAAACAGCGGATTACTGTACATTTCCTTAAACTCCGCCATCTCTTCTGCTTTCGATGCAATCTGCGCCTGGGAAGCTCCCCTCACCTCTTCCATATAGAGAACATGCTCGGTGTAGTAGTCGATAAACTCGGGCAGAAACAGATAGTAGTCGAATAGCCACGCTACCACATACAACGTAGAGGCTAACAGCGATATCCATGCGCCTACGCGGAATGCATTTCCAAAAGATATGAATCCGCCCAAGTGTTTGTCGCGATAGCTCTTAATGGCGATAAAGATCAGCGAGCTGGTCGCCAGCATGCCGGCATACCCGATCAGGTCGTTGCTTTCGTATCGCGGATTATTGCAGCACCGTGCCGCCATGTACAAACCGAAGCCTGTAAAAATTCCACCGATGATCAATCCAAAGACAATAATGATTCTTTTCATAGTTTATTTTTTCGGCAATAATCACCTCTGACCGTGATTTTGATGTCGTACCAAAGGCTGATTTTTGAATCTGACACCGGCTCGAACCAAAGTACGATTGGGTTTTACGGGATGAGTTCAAGTTTTCTTCCCTGATCGACAGCCTGTGTTCTCCGCTGCACACCAAGTTTGTCAAAGAGGTTGTTTGAATGGCTCTTTACCGTGCTGAGCGACAGGAAAAGCCGGTCGGCAATTTCCTGGTTACTGAGCCCTTGCGCGATCAGCTGCAATACTTCGAGCTCCCGTTTTGTAATGTTGCGTTCCTCAAGAGCGGATTCATTCAGCCGAAAGGGTTTCTTTTTTTCGGCAACACGTGTTATCACCACCTGCTTTGGTCGCGTTAGTTTCAGGCCCAGCCAGATCCCCACGGCTGTAAAAAGAACCGCCACCGCCCCGACATAGATCTCGAAAGCGTGATCAATGATCACGAACCGCAGTTTCAGCCAGTTAAGCAGGACTAATATTGCAGCGAGACAAACGCTGTAAAACAAAATGCTCCGATTGTGCTTGATAAAGTTGGTGATCACAACGCAAGATAAAAAGACACTGTTTACGAGAGAAGGGTAGCACGATTTCGAGCAAAAAAAAAGAATCCAAAGGAATTTTCGCCTTTGGATCCGAGGGTGAATTCTTAGATATTGTTTGTACTTGGTATGAGTCGTTATGTGTACGCTATCCGATCCCGAATAGATCATATGTTTATAGATGATCCCCGGTCAAAAACACACGACTCCGAACGGGGTCGAATGTGAATTGTACCCCCAACACTATAAACAACCGATGCTGAACGCGGCATTATTTATGCGCACTGGATAGCGTTCCCTACTGTTGATAAATGCGTATCCGGCAACTACTTCCAGAGAATCAAAATACTTGCTGCAACAAACAATTTCACCAGGTGGTAGCCGGTATCAATGAAAAATAATTTCCACGACTTTCCACCCCAGGTCACTTTGTTGAAATCCTGCGGGACGTAAAACCCGAGCCAGGTAAAAATTGCTGCGTTCGCGATGCTTGCGCCATCGGACATCACATCCATTCCCGGTACGAACGACCACGCTGCGTTGTTGTGTGCAAACACATACGCCATAAAAAAATTGCCGAGTAAGTTGAGCAACATCCCTTTCGCCATTTCACCGCCAGTAGCCTTGCGGTTCATATCAAAGCCCATCTCCTTCGCCCAGGCCTTGCCGAATAACAACGTGTACCAAACGAATCCAACGATAAAGGATGCAACAGTGGCCACAATAATGGCCAGGAAATTAATTGGAAAGTCTTCCATAGCTGTGAGGTTTAGTAGGTTTGATTGTATTAAATAAAATTAAAACAAAACGCAGAATCCATTAAAGAACCTGCATCGAAAAACATTGGCACGACAGAGAACCGGGCTCCTATCTTTTTGACTTTCTGGAAGTGTTTCCCGACCTGGTGGCGGAACCCTTTGAAGTTTTCCCCTTCGATTTTTTCCTGGCGCGCTTTGCAATCTTATTATAGTCAAGGCAACACTTTATCCAGAATTCAAAATCCTTAGTTGATCGCATTCCCGAATCGTCAACAAGAACGAGGCCTTTCATGGGTCTGCCGGTGAAAGCCATCACGGTACAGCCCGGACGTTCAAGAAGTTCATCGCGTTCGCGCGGGTCAATGCGGCAAAGTAATGCATCCTTAAAAATACCCACGCACATTTTGTCGTTTACCATAAAGGCCAGGCCGCCCATCATTTCGACTTCACGAACTTTTGGAATATTTGCGAGTCGTTCGCGAATCCGGTCAGCGAGCATGTCGTTATAGGGCATGACAATTTTGGTAAGAGGCATTGCAGCAGCAACCCTATATAATTATAATTAAAAAATCTGAATGGCGGAATACGTCTACCGGGGTGATAAGCAAACATCAAGTGAGTTGAAGGGTAAGCTATGCTCGGCTGTGAGGCGGAATAATGGAAAATGCATCCGCGGAAAAAACGGGACAATGCTGGTTGACTTCGATGGAAAACGTGCGGTGGTCATAGGCAGAATGCTGCGCAAAATCAAGCCAGTACCAGATTCACGTGAGTGATTCTTCTACAATATGGATAGTTGATGCGGACCGGAATTAAAAACAAGGATTGATCCGTTTCAGAACCTGTAGTTAAGCGTGAGTCCTGTGTTTTGAGGAGAAGTGTTCAGACGCACGGATACAGTCTGGAGTTTGCGCTCATAGCGTCCCTTGTTGATTCCCCCAACAATCCAAAGCGGAACTCCTGCGCCTACAGCACAGCCACCCAGCAGATACAGTGCTACCCCACCGCCAACATTTCCGGAAGTAGTAGCCTGACCGTAGCTGTTGTACGTTGTCTCCACATTCGCGAGCATCACTACTCCGATGATCATCGCTGCAGAGCCACCCACTGTGAGCGCCTGCCCTGTGCTTTTCATCCTGCGATACTTTTCGACTTTTTTCAGATACAGCGCTTTCTCCTCACTGAATTGTGCATAACTAGTAAAGGAAAAGAACAACAGTACTGCGAGGATAGTAAGGGTTTTCATAATGAGGTTTTTCTCAAAGATAAAGAAATGTGCGTATGTGCGCATGTGTTCATGTGCGCATGTAAGAAATTTCGTTTCATGAAAAAAATTAACTGCCTAACCGGTACACCTACATGAAGACATTAACACACGAACACCTGAACACATTTATTTTGCATCGTTCACTTCAATCCAGTATCCGTCAGGATCCTGCAGCCAGATCTGCTTCACACCATCAATGCGTGTGGTGATGGCGTTCTTTTTTCCTGCCACATCTTCATACGGGATCTTGTTCTTTTCCAAAATCTTAGTGAAGGCCTCAACAGACTCAAGACTGAAACATGTATGCTGATTCTTGTAGTATTCCTTTTTCTCTGTTGCGCCCTGAATGACATGCATCGAAACGCCCGGATACCCCATGCTATACCAGACGTGCTTTCCATCATGGAACGGTTCGGGGATTGTATCCAGGCCGAGAACACCTTCGTAGAATGCCTTCGTAGCCTTCAGATCCTTCACGTAGATCGCGGTGTGATTAATGCGAACCTTAGCCTTGCTTTGCGCCTGGGAAGCCTGTGAAAGCGTCACCATCAGAAGCACAACGAGAATTTTTTGCTGCATAAGAGGAGATTGAATTACTTTCAAAAATAGAAAAAGAAATCAGCATCTGAACTTTTAACCGACCGTACTTGTCATTCACAAAACACTTTCTATGAACAGAGACCAGATTTTTATCGATATGGCCCTTAAGGCCTGGAACACGCAGATCTCCCGCACGGACAAGTTTTTCCAATCGCTTTCTGACGAAGCATTCTTAAAGGAGATCGCCCCGGGCAAAAACCGTGTCATCTACCTGTTGGGACATCTCATCACGGTCAATGAAGGCATGATCACATTGTTCTCCCTTGGTGACCGTTCGTATTCACAATGGGATGATGCGTTTATTAAAACTCCGGACCGCGGTGCTGCAAGTATTCCTGACGTTGCAACACTGAAAAAGGCATGGCGCGAGTCAAATGAACGGTTGTCATCGCTTTTCGCGAAAATGTCAGCTGACGACTGGTTTAAGCGCCACACTTCGATGACCGATGAAGACCTTGTGAGGGAACCGTCCCGCAACAGACTAAGTGTGCTTCTGAACCGTACCAGTCATGTGGCATATCACCTCGGACAGCTTGTGCTTTATAAGGAGAAAGAGTAAGTCGCGTGGGCGATTTCACCTGGTTCAAAACATTGAAGGATATTCAGAGGGAAGAAGCGTCTAAATTATTATATTGTTCGATGCGTGGATGTTCAAAGGGGCTTTGGCAGGCGTCCCTGACGTGCTCTTAGATCCTGTTCAGCGCCTTACAGATGGCGGAAGTACCATTGGTATCGGTCACGTGACCTTGGCAGACTTCAGTGGTAAGTGACTGAATGCCCAGTAATTTTTATAAATGACACATCAATAACATCGCGCGGTTTATCCTGACCGGATGTTGTTTTGCCTCGGATCGATCATTACGACCATCGGGGAAATCGCTTCAAGCAAGAGTGTAGACCTCATTCAATAAAATTGTGCATGGCCGAAAAACTCACAGCAAAAGCATTTGTTGCAAAACTGCGGACGATGCGTTCCGACAAGGAGCTTGAAAAAATTCAGCGGTATTTCAAATCAGGAGACGGTGAGTATGGGGCGGGTGACAAATTTATCGGTGTGCCGATGGGAAAAGTATTTTCACTTGCCAAAGACTTCATGGAAATGGAACTTCATGAAGTGGAAAAACTGCTCGAGGACGGGATCCATGAGGCGCGTGCAGGTGCCGTGAGCATTATGGATTTTCAGGCGCGGGATAAAAAGACTTCTGCGGAAAGGAGAAAAGAACTTTTCGACCTTTACATACGAAGGCATGACAGAATTAACAACTGGGACCTGGTTGACCGCAGCGCGGGATATGTTGTTGGCCGCTACCTTTTTGATAAACCACGAAAGGTGCTTTACAAGCTCGCGAAATCAAAAAACATCTGGGAACGAAGAACCTCCATTGTGAGTACCTCGTATTTTTTAAGACAAGGTGAAGCAGACGACACTTTTGCGATTGCTGAAATCTTGCTCCATGACAAAGAGGACCTGATTCACAAGGCTGCAGGCGGGTGGATCCGTGAAGCAGGCAAAAAGCATAAAGCAACATTGCTCGCATTTCTTGATCGTTACGCGGAGTTCATGCCGCGCACGATGCTGCGCTACGCAATCGAAAAACTTCCACGGACTCAGCGCACACATTTTCTCCAGCACAAAGAAATGCAATAACCGTTGCCAGTTCGTTTCGCACACCCGGTTCTCCGTATAGCGACCGCGTTGCGATACTGTCCCCATTTTAACATCGGCATATTTTTTACCCACTAGTTTTCATTCAGGAATTCACCTGAGTCAGCAAGCAATTGCTGTATTGATCAATAACGAAAGGAGATTATGATAGCAATGAATTATCGCGGACCGTTCCGCATTCGCACCGAGCGGAACCGACCTGAGCCGGAGATCATGCACCCCAACGATGCTATTGTGCGCGTCACGCGTTCGCTTATATGTGGTTCGGATCTGCACCTGTATCACGGCATGGTGCCGGACACTCGGGTGGGGATGACCTTCGGACACGAATTTACCGGAATTGTGACTGAAGTGGGTGAAGGTGTACAAAACCTGAAAGTAGGTGATCACGTGCTTGTGCCGTTCAACATAGCGTGCGGTGCTTGTCCATTCTG
This sequence comes from Fulvivirgaceae bacterium JP3-4, assembly GCA_029309925.1. GTDB lineage: Bacteria > Bacteroidota > Bacteroidia > Cytophagales > Cyclobacteriaceae > Chryseosolibacter. Next base: position 1,453,152 of record JARKND010000005.1, on the reverse strand, counting down.
CAAGCAGGAACTTTTCGGCAATTGTCACGAGTCTAATCCGCAGCACACAGCAATAGGCGGAATTTTCGGCTACTCACATGCAGCCGGTGGGTATGACGGAGGCCAGGCGGAATATGTTCGCGTTCCGTATGCTGATGTCGGGCCAACTAAAATTCCTGCAGGGATGAACATCGAAGATGCAGTAATGCTGACGGATGTAACCCCAACCGGATATCAGGCTGCAGAGATGGGGGGCATACAAAAAGGCGACACTGTTGTGGTGTTTGGGGCAGGCCCGATCGGCATCATGGCAGCGCGATGTTCATGGCTCTTCGGTGCTGGTCGCGTGATCATCATCGACCACCTCGATTATCGCCTGGAGTTTGCAAAGAAATATGCAATGTGTGAAGCGTATAACTTCAAGGAGATGCACGACCCGGTTGTATTCTTGAAGCGAACAACGGATTGGTTTGGGGCAGATGTATGCATTGATGCAGTAGGCTGTGAAGCCGTTGGAACACCGAGCCAGGACATCACAGGCAGGTTGTTTTTGCAGGCGGGATCTGCAACTGCACTCAACTGGGCGATCAATTCCGTAAAGAAGGGAGGTATCGTGTCTGTTGTTGGTGTGTATGGCATGCCGTGGAATATGATTGCAATGGGAAGTGTGCTGAACAAAGGTATTACGCTGCGCGCCAATCAGGCATCGGTAAAAAGACTGTTGCCACGGCTCATCGAGCATGTGCAGAATGGAATCCTCGACCCGAAAGGATTGATCACACACCGTATTCCGCTGGAAGAAGTGAACGAAGCGTACCACATCTTCTCCGCAAAACGCGACAACTGTATCAAACCATTGTTAATTCCACCAACTGCAACACGCGAGCTGATCGCAGCATAAACGCATTTCACTATGGACACAAAAGCAAAAAACAGATTTGCAAAAGGAAGCGATACTTACCAGGAGGTACTGACAGGTGATGTCGATCGCAAAATTGCGGATACTGTAAAAAATATTCCGGGATGGGGAATAGATGCTGATCGCGAAAACGATCCGACCTACCCGATGAAACACCGAAATGGTGCTGACTATGAACGCATACATTATGAAGCACCGCCTCAGCAACCGCTGACGATGAAAGTATTCCAATCCATTGAGCGGCCGAGAATGACGAGTGTGTTTGGTACTTCTGTTCCACCACGTGGGCTCAGCGGTGCACTTCGTGGTTTCGCCTACAGGTACAGTGAAACGGACACGCGCCACTGGATGACACTGCTGCTGGCAGACAGGGTAAACGTTGTCGAAGGTGTGATTGACGATTTCAGTAAGGGAATCGTCCCTAACATTTTCGCTGAACGTGGCTGGACAGCCGAGGGAAATACAATCGACAGGGAGCAATCAAAAAAGTTGCCATCGGTGCAGCGGTCGGTGCAGCGGTAATTGCGCTTGTGTTGCTTCGAAACCGAAATTCGAAGCGGACAGCAATCGCGGCAGCTTAGGAATTAGTCATTAGGCATTGGGCATTAGGCATTGGGCGTTAGAATCAAACGTTGCTGACGCTCTTGCTAATTACCAACGCCTGGTGCCTGCTGCTTTTTCACCGGACGCTATACTCGCGCGAATGCGAGTTCGGCATTATTATTTTGCGAAATTCTGCTCTATCTAACTAAGGCAAGTCTGTTGGATAGTCGGTGCAACTTTTTCTAACCACAATCCTTTTACAAAATGATTCCAGAAAAAAATCAGTCAAACGGAAAAAACGAAAACGGCAACGGACGCGAAGGGGACAACACGCTTACAACGCGTCAAGGACACCCGGTTACCGACAATCAGAATCTGCGTACCGTTGGAAACAGAGGTCCTGCGACTCTCGAGAACTATCAGTTCATTGAGAAGATTTCGCACTTTGATCGCGAGCGTATACCGGAACGCGTTGTGCACGCTCGGGGTGCAGGTGCCCATGGTGTGTTCGAGGCTTACGGAACCGTGGGCAGCGAGCCCGTGGCGAAGTACACCCGTGCAAAGCTGTTTCAGCAGAAGAGCAAGCAAACTCCGGTGTTCGTACGGTTTTCATCAGTGATTCACGGTGGACATTCGCCTGAAACACTCCGCGACCCGAGAGGTTTCGCGGTGAAATTCTACACTGAAGATGGCAACTGGGATCTTGTGGGAAACAACCTCAAAGTATTTTTCATCCGTGATGCTGTAAAATTTCCCGATCTCGTTCATGCATTTAAACCCGATCCTGTCACGAACAGACAGGATGGTGAGCGCATTTTCGATTTCATCAGCAATACTCCGGAGGCAATGCACATGATCACGTTCCTGTTTTCTCCGTGGGGAATTCCGGCAAACTACAGACAGATGCAGGGCTCAGGCGTGAACACCTACAAATGGATAAATAAGGACGGAGTGGGTGTGCTGGTGAAATACCACTGGGAGCCATTGCAGGGAATTAAAAACCTGACGCAGGAAGAAGCAGAGAACATACAGGGAAAAAACTTTAACCATGCTACGCAGGATCTATATGATGCGATCAAGGAAGGCAATTTTCCATCGTGGGAATTGTGCGTGCAGATCATGAGTGATGATGAGCATCCTGAACTTGATTTTGATCCGCTTGATGATACGAAGATCTGGCCGACAGATAAATTTCCTTTCCTTCCGGTCGGGAAGATGACCCTGAACCGGAATCCTGAAAACTACTTTGCAGAAGTGGAGCAGGTTGCATTTGGAACTGGTGTCCTCGTTGACGGGCTTGATTTCTCTGACGACAAGATGTTGCAGGGAAGAACGTTTTCATATTCCGATACGCAGCGTTACCGTGTTGGTCCGAACTATCTGCAATTGCCAATCAATTCACCGAAAACGCACGTGGCCACTAACCAGCGTGACGGGCAGATGACCTACCATGTTGATCATGCAAAGGGACAAAATCCGCATGTGAATTATGAACCTTCAACACTGAATGGTTTGCGTGAAGCCGCGAAGTCGGGCAAGGATCACACACCGCATTACAACGCGAATCTCGTGCGGCAGAAGATAGACAGGACAAACGATTATCAGCAGGCTGGAGAACGCTTCCGCGCATTTACAGACTGGGAGCGGAACGATCTCATCACAAACCTTGTCAACACACTTGCGCCTGCACAAAAGCATATCCAGGATCGCATGATCGAGCATTTCACTAAATGTGACCCCGACTATGGAAAGCGTGTAGCCGAAGGGTTGAAGAAGGTTTCGGCTGAAAAAATTTCGAAAGGACCGATTGGTTCAACAAAATCGAGTGAAGGTGTAAAGGATGCAGAGCGTCAGGGGCACAAAGCCCAACCTTATTAACATTTGAAATTTTAGGATTTGAAATTTAAAGCCCGGTTTAAGCCGGGCTTTCGTTTTTCAGAGGTGTGAGTCGGTCATGCTACTTATTGCGTGCCTTCCCGCGTGTGTGCGCCTGACGAAGGGCCTCTTCACGCGCGGCTATTGCCATCCTGGTCTGTTGTTCGGCTATCATTCGGTTTCGGTCTGCGTCCAGTCGCTGCTGTTCCGCAAGTTCGGTGGCCTCGCGCCATTTCAGTTCATTTTCAATTGCGAGAAGTCTGTAGTGGGATGCCAGCGTTTTTTGGTGGTAAGCCACTGCCAGTGATGCTATGCAGACTACAATCAAGGCAATGGTTGTGAAATTTGTTTTCATCGCGGGGTTTTTCAATGAAATTAATCGATTCCAAGGAAATAAAAAAAGCCCCACGGTGATCGCGGTTTCACGCGAGTAGCATGTGCGTTTATTTCAAGGATAAAAACCACGGTATAAAGTCCTGCATCATTGGCATAAAACTACTCCCGTGTGTACCATTTGGGATCAGCGTCAGCGTGACCGAATTGCTTCCTGCATTTTTGAAATTATCAAGTGTGACTTCGGAATTCTTGTATGGTATGATCTCGTCCTCTGTCCCGTGATACAGTTTCATTGGAATCTTCGTGTTCCAGCCATCAATTGAATTTTCAGCGATGGCATCTTTCAATTGCTGTTCAAGGCCTGGCTCCTTCAGGCGCGCGTAAAAGTCCGGATTAAAAAGTTTTGTCAGGTCTGTGGTCAACTCTGCGTTGATGGTATATCCTTCATATTCGCCATTCATGTATGTAGCTAGCGCATCCGCATAGTTCTTTTGAAAGAAATAGTCCAGCGGCATGTTCCATCCATAGGTGTTGTTATATGACATCAGCACAAATGCGAGATAACTGGGATAAGCGTAGTACGTGTTTGTCGTGATCCCCGAGAGCATTTCACGTAAGTCGTAGCCACCCGCTCCTGCCGCAACTGCCGTGATGGAAAGTTCATGGGCAGGATTGTTTTCAATCTCATGCGCTGCCGCGAGTGTAACGTAGCCTCCTTCAGAATATCCGGCAAGAAACAACTTGTCATTGAACTGGATCTTCTGCTTAGCGAGAAACTGTTTTGCAGCTTTGATCATGTCGATGACTGCGGTTGCAGAATGTTCTTCATCATAATATGGATGGAAGATCTCCGCGGACTTGCCATACCCGATGAAATCAGGCATCAATGAAATGTAACCTGCTGCTGCGAATAATTCCATACCGCTATAACCACCTGCTGTTGTGGGTGCATCATCTTTCACGAAAGTGGTTCCGTGCTGCAGACTCACCATTGGTCCGGGTGATGTAAGACCGACCGGTACCATTAAAAGCCCGGAGGCCTGGATTGTCTTCCCGTTATACGCAGTTTGATATGTAAGTGTATATGATTTGACACCGTACTGAATGAGAGCAGCAATATCTCGCTGACCAAAACCGATCGCGAGGGCTTTCAGGGCTTCAGCAGAGACAGTGCTCCTCTCCTCTGCCGAAACGAAATATGTTTTCTCCTCGGGCAAGCTGATCGATGACGCCTCATCATCGCACGCCAATAAAAATGATGTTACCAATAACAAAAAATATTTGACGACTCTAGACATATGGTTAGGAAAGCATGATAACTATCATTATGGCCCAAAAAGTTCCGCGCAAAAGCGAGCACTCAAGAGTAATTTAGCTGTATTTCCGCCTTGTGCAGTTGCTTTGTGCTACTTCTTCTGGATGAGGTATACGCCTGCAAGAAGCAGAGCAATTCCTACGACACGGTAAATTGAAATCGATGTGACAGGAAGATTCATCCAGCCGTAGTGATCAATAATAATCGCTGCAACGAACTGACCTGCAACAATAAATGCCAATGCGTTTGCTGCACCGATCCGTGGAGCCGCGATCACAACACCTGTAACATAGAGAACGCCAAGTAATCCCCCGGTAAATTTCCACCACGAAAAAGAATAACCCAATGGGAATGTTGGTGTCTGGCGAAAGAAGGCGAAGTACAAAATAATTAAGGCCACTGTACCCACAAGGAACGAAATCAATGCGGTGAGCACAGGATTATTCGTATCAGTCCGCAGTTGCGAATTTACACCCGTCTGAAATGCTACCGCTACGCCAGCGAGAATAGAAAGTAAATAAAATTGAATTTTCATGGAGCAAAGTTACAAATTGGTTAGCCACGAAGACACGAAGGACACAAAGGCAACACAAAGGAATAGTTGATTCCATATGCAATGCCTGTTATCGGTTAGCTTATTCTTTCAGATTTCGTTTGCCAAACTTTACATACAGCTGCGGATCAGTGTGAAGCATCGGGAACTGACGCTGGTGCCAGTACGGATACGCAGGCAGAATTGCGCTTGCATCATCGAGGCGTTTTACCTGATCGTACGTAAGGTTCCACCCTACTGCATCCAAATTTTCCTGCAACTGCTCCTGTGTTCTCGCTCCTATTATAATGTTGCAAACTGTCGGGCGCTGCAGAAGCCAGTTCAACGCCACCTGTGAAATTGTTTTGCCAACTTCCTTCGAGACTGAGTCGAGAACATCTACGATATCATAGAGTCGCTGATCATCACTTTCCGTATTTAGCACCGGACTTCCGCCCTGCGCCACACGGGCATCTTTCGGGAAAGGTTTATTGCGTCTGTACTTGCCTGTGAGCTTTCCACTGGCGAGCGGACTCCACACTATAGTCCCTACGTTCTGATCAATTCCGAGGGGCATCAGTTCCCACTCAAAGTCGCGGTTGAGCAACGAGTAATAGGCCTGATGCGCCACGTATTTCGCCCATCCGTAGCACTCGGAAACCGACAATGATTTCATCAGATGCCACCCTGAGAAATTCGAACAGGCGATGTAGCGGACTTTCCCACTCTGGATGAGTGTGTCCAGTGCTTTCAACGTTTCGTCTATGGGCGTATTACCATCGAAGCCATGCATGTGATATACATCGATGTAGTCGGTGCTCAGTCTGCGCAGACTGTCTTCACAAGCGCGGATCAAATGATAGCGCGAGGATCCAAAGTCGTTGATTTCCGAAGTGAATGGAAAAGTTGCTTTGGTCGAGATCAGCACTTTATCGCGCAGGCCACGAACTGCCTTTCCCAATATTTCTTCTGACCCGCCTTTTGAATAACCATTTGCAGTGTCGAAGAAATTTACGCCTGCATCCATGCAAAGTTTCACAAGGCGTGTTGCCTCGTCCACCTGCGTGCTTCCCCACGCCTTGAAGAATTCTGTACCGCCACCAAAAGTTGCTGTCCCGAAGCTGAGTACCGGCACTCGCAGTCCGGAATTTCCAAGTTGTCTGTATTCCATTTGAAGTCGAATTGTCCGGTGTGAAGTTAGCCGAAATCCTCAAATTGAAAATCGTGCGGGGAGATTGTTGGACGAATTGCCATTGCAACCGTTATCACGGAATGTGGTACAGGCTATAAAGGAAAAAGGCCGCCCTGCCGGACGACCCTTTCCTAATCAATCAATCATTAAAACCTCAGAGATGAGTCATTAGTCAAAACCAACACGGTCAACGAAAATAGTGACTGCTGTTGCGCCCTCTACTTTGAAGATCCAACGCGTAATATTGTTTTTCGAAACGCCAGGATAGCTGGTCAGCGGAATCGAATACTCCGTCCATTTGCCTTCCTGCAGTGTTACAGAGTTGTAGTTGCCCCAGTTGTCGTTGAGGATTGCAGCGACCTGCTTACCCTGCGTGCCCGGTCCACCATAGAGCGAGAACTTGAAGTGCGTGAATGCACTTGCATCGACACCAGACATGCCGCCCACTGAAGGACCACCATCATTTCCTGATGTTGTGTGCTTGAATGACTTTGTGCCGGCATACGCCTGTTCCGTGCTCTGCACCGTTGCTGTTCCGCCCCAGCTCCAGTTACCTCCACCGAAGTTGATCTGCTCATCGAACAACGTCAATGCAAGTGGCGCTGGTCCTGCTCCGGGGATCACAACAGTCACACCTAGCGCATTCGTATAGTTATGAATTGTAGTATAGGTGACGCCACCGTTGTCGGCATTGGCTGGCAACGCAAACACAATAGACGTTGGCGTGTGTGTGGTGAAGGCTGTCGATGCGATTTCAATCGGACCTGACTTTCCCGCAAGTCTGAGCTTTGCAACAAGATTCAGGTTTGTACCAGTGATGGTAATGTTGTCTGTGCCAGGGACTGCCGGCTTCGGTGCGATGTCCGTTCCAACCGGAAGTGTAATTACTACATCGCTGGTGGTAACAACATCGACTGGTGAAGCCTGCTTGAGTGTAAGTTTGCCTTTGATTGCCGTGGCCGGAACTTTGACGACAAGCTGGGTTTCAGACTGGCTTTCAAATGTAGAAACTGTTGTTCCTCCTGCGAATACTACTGACGTCACAAGGTCAAGGTTGGTTCCTGTCAACGTGAGATTTTTCGTGTGCTCAACGGATGCCGGTGACATAGAAGTCACTGCGGGAAGAGAAACGGTGAGCTTTTCATCAGAGGCAAATGTCAGCGGCTCAGTACCTCCTGTCTGAAACGTGAGGAAGCCCGTTTGCGCTTCCATCGGCACTGTCACGACAAGCTCATTAAGACTTTGACTCACGAATTCAGTAACCGTGATTTCATCCGAAAATGTGATCTCTTCGATCCAATTGAGAAAATTTCCGTTGATGGTGAGATTTGTTCCTGGCTTCACTTCGGGAGTCATGGATGTGATCTCAACCGGCACTTCAAAATCCAATGGTGTCTTTGTCTCGATGTCACCTGCATCTGTTTTCAGAATTACTTTGCCAGCTTCGGCCTGGGCCGGGATGACGACTTCGATGAGGTTTTTGGTTTGGGAAGCAAATCCGCTTGCCGCGATCTCTACGCCCGGCTGAAGCACGATCGATGAAACGCGGTCAAGGTTCGTACCGATAAATTTGATCTGCTCACCGTGTTTTACTCCTGCAGGACCGAAGCTGAGCAGCGTAACATCGCTGCTTTCAGTTTCATCATCATCGCAGGCGCTGAACACTGCAGCACACAGCGCAAAGATCAGCAGGAACGTTTTTATACTATATAGCTTTTTCATAGGAATCTCTGTGATTAATCTTCAATAACGTTAGGCACTACACGCAGATTGTCGATACCGAAGTTGGCTGTCAATGCTGTTCCTTCCCAGAACCAGAATGATATTCCATAACCAGCCGGGTCAACCTTGATATTCGGATTCTTTTCGATGATGTTTTCGAACGGGATGGCTATGGTCTCCCACTGACCTCCTGTGTTCACATTTGGCTGCCAGATGTAACTGAGTGTGTTACGTTCTGCGCCCATCGCATTACCCACGTACATCCGGATCTTCGCCCCTGCCAGTGACGACAATGTGTTGATCTCGAACTTCAGCGAGTATTTTTCCGGATTCTGGATTGCGTCAGCGGGAATTTTCTTAGTCTCTTCCGCCATCGCCCATCCTTCTCCAACGAAGAACTCGAACCACGCACCCGCGCTCAGCGCCCTGTTGATGCGAATGAACTTGTTATCTACCGGAGCGATTGCCGGGTCGCTGGCTACGATGAAGTCTTTACCATGCCACCATCCATCATATGCGCTCACGTCCATGCTTCCAAAACGGTTGCGGTTGTCGCGGAACCAGAAATCAGATTCTGTTGCACCGAAGTTTGTTGAAATGGTAATTGGGCCAGGCTGCGCTCCATCCGGAACACGAACTTCAAGCATGTCGTCCTCGCGTGTAACAACTTCACCTGTCACGCCACCGGTGAATGTTACCGTCACAGGCTCATAGAAGTAATTGCCAATGATGGTTGCAACGTCCCCTGTATTCACGTACTCGCTCTTCATATAGCCTACAACGGGTTCGCTGATGGCCACTTCAAAATCATACAGCAACTCTTCTCCGTTGCCGAAAACCATTCGCAATTGATTGGTGATCGTTGCCGGAATTTGTGTCGGAACGCGGGTGATAACGGTTTTATCAGTGATGAATGACGGATTCAGCACAGCACGCTGGTCATTGAACCAAAGCTGTCTCACATCTCTGAGGTTTTCACCCATGATCGCCACCATTTGGCCCTGGCCTGCGGCAACAAGCAATGAGTCTGAGGAAGTCGGCCGCGTTACGCGAACATAACTGACCATTGGCTTGCCTCCGTTGACAAGATCATCTTCAGAGCATCCCACGAATGCCGCTGATATCGCAGCAAACGCAAGAAGAAGTAAAGAGAATTTATATAATGATTTCATATGTATCTTTCTGATTGACATTTTAATCTTTGAACTCGTAAGGAACTGGCTCATCGTTGAGGCTTGGCGCCTGGCTCACTTCAGAGGCTGGCAACGGCAACAGGAAGTTTCCTGAATTTGCCACTGCAAACCGGTCTGCAAACCACGATGTCTTCGTGAACGTCCATGCGGTTGGATCCGGCCAGCGGTTTGGTCGAACCACCATGAGACCGCGGTCCTGGTTGTTGATGATCTCATACGCCTTGTCGGGATTGTAGTAATGCAATCTCACCAGATCGTACCAGGCCATGCTTTCCATCGCGAATTCTTTGGTGCGCTCCTTGAAGATGTCGTCCCACGTCAGTGCACCGGTGTGCGGTGGAAGGCCAGCGCGCTCATGCACTGCGTTGAAGTACTGCAGCGCAAGTGCGTCTGAAGTTGACGGGCTGTTCCCCAGGGCAGCTTCAGCATAGATAAGGTACATCTCTGCCAGTCGAAGCATATACGTATTGTTCGGATAGCGCTGGGTTGCAGCCTGGTTGTCTACATCTTTCGCTTTGCCGACAACGTACTTCTTCACGCTCACGTAGTTGTTGTCCGTTGCATCTGAAACGCGCGGGAATACCAGCTCCTGCTCAGTAGCTACTCCGTTGGCATCGCGCACCGTCTGGGTGATCTCAGGGTATTTGAATCCAGGAAGCATGAACGTTGCTTTCAGGCGTTCGTCAAGGGTGAAGCCAGGTGTTGCACCGTTGTTCACGATCAAACCATCGTACTGACTCAGCATCCACCAGGTTGCTGAAATATCACCACCCCAACCATCACCGTTCGCAATGTCGTTGCTGTAAGTGATCTGGGATACCATCGTGTTCGCGTAAGCATAATCCGTTGTAAACACCCATTGAAGTTCGAACAGTGATTCTTCATTGTTGTCGTATGGGTATGTGAACAGGTCAGCATAATTGCTCAGAAGTTTCTTTCCGCTGTTTTTGATCACGCTTTCTGCATACATCTTCGCTTTGTCCAGAAATTCCTGGTTGCGTGAATTCGGACCTGCGCCAAGACCAGCGCGCGTCAGGTAAGTGCGCGCAAGCATACCTTCTGCAGACCAGCGCGTAACGCGCCCGGTTTGTGCTGGTGTCTCCATCAGGTTCGCAGCGGCAAATTCATAGTCGCGGGTGATGAATTCCCAGACACTCTCAACGGTGTTACGCTTCAGCGCAGGGTTGTTGAGGTGTTCGAGGTTGTTCTCGATGATCGGAACCGGTCCATAGTTTGCAACCAGGTGCGAGTATGCAGTTGCTCTCATGAATCTTGCTTCTGCAATCGCATGATTTTTGATCTGCTCGGACACACCCGTGCCTGCATACTTCGAGATGTTCTGGATCGCGATGTTGGATTGACCAATAATCACGAAGAAGGCGCGGTAAGCTTCGCTGTTTTCAGGCGATACGGCTGTTGTGTTGAAGAGCACGTGATCGCGGTCGCCCCATGCGCGGAACACGGTACCTCCGCGGAAGTCGCCAAGTTTGAAATTTGCCTTATCGATATAGTCCTTCCATACCGCGCTGTATAGCCCTGCCGTTGCAGACAGAACCTGATCGTTGTTCTTGTAGAAGTTAGCATCCACCAACGTGTCCTTCGGAGGACGATTGAGGAAATCGTCATCGCATCCCGCAAGGCCGATGACCGATAATGCTGCGAATAAAATATATTTTGTTTTCATCGTGTTCACTCTTTAATAATTAGAAATCAACACCCAGGCTGAAAGAATAAACCGGTGTTATCGGATAACGACCATAGTCAACACCGATTGCTGCGTTCGCTGTGCTGGCGTTCGGACCGACATACGATCCGACTTCCGGATCATAACCTGAGTAACCTGTGATTGTCCATACGTTCTGGGCACTTACACCAACTCGCGCTCCCTTGATGATCTTCTGGCCACCAAGCAGCGTTGAAGGAAGATTATAGGTAAGCGAAATGTTCTTCAGACGAACGTATGATCCATCCTCAACAAACTTGTTTGTGTGACGGTCAAAGTTGTTATTCTTGTTACCACCTGACATGCGCGCTACGTTTGTTCCCGGATTCTCCAGGTAAGGCGCTCCGTTTTCATCTGCCGCTACCTTTGCATAGTTGAACGCATTCAGGAACATGTTGCGACCGAGGTTGATGTTGTTCGGGTTCGTGTTCTCGTTGCGAATGAAGTTGTATACATCATTTCCATAGGTTGCCGTGATCAGAACACTCAGCTCAAACCCTTTGAAGGATACGCTGTTGGTGAAACCGGCATACCACTTAGGCCATGGATTTCCGATAAACGTCTGGTCTGCGCCTGAAATAATTCCGTCACCATTCACATCTCTGTATTTCACATCACCTACCCAGATGCTGTTCTCCGCGATCGGAAATTCTGCACCATTATTATCGGCCGGAAGGGCGCTGTTCTCGATTTCTTCCCTGCTTTCAAAAATTCCTTCTTCGACATAGCCGTAGAACATCCATGGTGCCTGGCCCACAACGGAGCGCTGCGTCCAGTTCCTCATCCACCAGTTGATCTTGTCGATTTGGCTGGAACCGGTCGTCAGACTCTTGATCTTCGTTTTGAAGAATGAAATGTTGAAGTTCGACTCCCAGCGCAAAGAGCCAGAGTTTACGTTCACCGTGTTCAGCATGAAGCTGAAACCTTTATTCTCCAGCGAACCGATGTTTACAGTCGGAGGTGCTACACCACCGTTTCCAACGGTACCCATATACCACGGAAGTGAGCTTTCGAGGATAAGGTTGTCTGTGTTCTTAATGTAGTAGTCTGCTTCGAGCTGGATTCTGTTATCCATCAAACCTAAGTTGATACCGAAGTTGTTTGTTTTCGTTTCTTCCCACTGGTAGGCAGGGTTAGGATAGCGGCTCGGCATGAAGCTCGTCCCCCACTCTGACGGACCCGCGCGAAGTGTTCCGTAGATCGCACCGCCACCGCCTTGATTTCCGGTGAGACCTGTTTCGTAACGAAGTCTGAAGTCGCTGATGAATGGTACATCAAAAAATGCTTCTTCTGAAACTCTCCATGCTGCAGATACAGACGGGAAGTATCCCCACTTGTTACCGGGACCAAAGTTTACTGAACCGTCAGCGCGGAATGCTGCCGTCACGATGTAGCGATCAGCATAGTTATAGTTCAGACGACCAAGGTAAGACTCCATCGCCCACTGGCCCTGACCACCACCGGTGTCGTCAAGACTTTCATCACCGGCTTCGATATCGAGCACTTCGTTGGTTGAAAATCCACGTCTCTCAGCAAAAAGGTTTTTCCACTGCGATTCCTGAGCTTCATGTGTTACCATCGCATTGATGTGGTGATTGCCAAACTGCTTCACGTATGAAAGCGATTGGCTCCAGCCCCAATAGGTGTTGAGGTTGTGACTGTTGTTGAGAATAGCAACCGTGTTTTGCTGGTATCCGAACTGATACGTTGGCAGGTAGTAAGTAGAGTTTGTAAAACCGATGTCGGTGTTGAAGTTCGTACGGAGATCGAGGCCTTCGATGATGGTGAAGCCTGCGTTCAGGCCTCCGAGCAATCTTCTTCTTGTGATTTCGTTCGTGGTAAGATTCGCAAGGCCGATCGGGTTCGGAGGTGCGAATTGTTCCGCAGTGCTGTTACCTACGTTTCCTCCGCCATAGCTTCCGTCAAGGTTTCTCACAGGAATGTGAGGTGCAAGCTGAATTGCATTCACGATCACGTTGGACTGTGTAGTTGCAAGCTTCTCGTCCGTCTGAGCCACATTGAAATTAGCACCGAGCGTAAGCCACTTGCGTGGTTTGTTGTCGAGGTTCAGACGGATCGAAGTGCGATCGAATCCTGAACCCAGCGCAACGCCTTCCTGGTTCATGCGCTCGCCCGACAGGAAGTAAGTTGTCTTGTCTGAACCACCGCTTAGGCTGAGCTGATGCTTTTGCATGGCTGCACTGCGGAATAATTCGTTCTGCCAATTTGTTCCTTCACCTAAAATGGTGGGATCGAGAAAGTCTTCGCGAACAGTTCCGCCTGCAATGGCTTTGTATTCATTCTCCATCTGAGCGTATTCTCTGAGATTCATGATCTCGAGTTTCTTCGGCTCAGTCTGGAGGCTGTAAGTGTAACCGTATGAAATTTTGATATCTCCGCTCTTACCGCGCTTTGTCGTGATGAGCACAACACCGTTCGTGCCACGCGAACCATAGATCGCTGTGGCGGATGGTCCTTGCAATACTTCCATGCTTTCAATGTCAGCAGGGTTCAGTGTTGACAGCGGGTTTGAACCGCTTGGCGAAATGGATCCCGGAATCTGAACACCATCTATAACATAGAGGGGTTCGTTACTTCCGGAGATCGAGTTGATACCGCGGATATTGACGGAGAGCGCTCCACCGGGAGCACCTGTATTTTGAGTTACATAGACACCGGCAGCACGGCCCTGAATGGCTTGTTCGATGGTGGTGTTGACCGTTCTCGCAATGTCCTTGGAAGAGATAGAAGTTTGCGCAGTGGTGAGGTCGGCTCTGCGCATTTCACCGTAACCCACCACGACAACTTCCTGAAGGCTTTTTACATCTTCGGAGAGACTGATCGTGAAATTAGATTGAGAGCCTACAGGTTGTTCCTGTGAGGTGAAGCCGATGAAGGAGAAAACAAGCACGTCCTCGGGGGCGGCTTCAATGGAAAATCTTCCCTCGGCATCTGTGGATGTTCCCACGGTTGTGCCTTTTTTGAGGATGTTCACACCAGGCATCGGATTGCCCTGGCTATCATTGACTACTCCTGTGACGGTTCTCTGTGCGTACACAGAAGAGACTGCCATCATGAGGAGTAGAAAGACTGAAGCCAGTTTTGGTAAGCTTCGGTAGACTTTTTTCATAATTACTGATTGGTTTTTAATGTATCGATTGAGAATTAAGGTGCTTGCAATTTGAGCGTTGCCTGGCGTGTACAGGACACGCGCGGGGCAACAACCCAAAACCGCGAAAGAATAAACCAATTGTTCTCCGCAATCGAATTAAAATTAAACTATTTTAAATCGGTTGCATAAAAAGTTGCAAAAAAAATTACAATCATAGGATAAAGTGCCTCCTACGGAGCAATTAGGCAGGATTTCGATTGCAATTTGTTTAAAATCTATTCATCAAAGCGTTGAATAAACATCTTATTTGAGGGATTATTCTCCGTGATTTATGCAACAAGTTGCAATCGGTTACGACCGGCCGGTTTTATGGGTTATTGTGCAGCGAACTAGGCTATTTCCGGAGCTCAAACGGTGTGGCGGGAAGTCCCTCTATATTATAAAGGTTAGCTGAGTCGGGATTGTCTGCCCAGGCATAGCGGACCACTGTTGGCGTGGCAAAGTGAGTCATCACTACTACGGTGTTGTTTACGATCTTGGCTTCCGTAGATTCGAATGTCTTTCCATCTTCAGAGATCTCGAAGTAACGAAGCGGACCTCCCCGTGATACCAATCCATTTTGCGCATTGGCAAATCGAATGATCACTTTATTTTTTTCGAATGATGCCTCAACCGGTTCCGGACCTGACGCCACAAGTTTCTTTTCGTCATACGCGAGCTTGCGCGCATGCAACGCAAGGCGCTGGCCAACATCTTTTTTGTTTTCGGGATGAATGTCGTTCCATTCGCCCAGATCGATCGCCACAACCATACCTGTATTGGCCACCCGTAGTGTCTTCCGCTGGGCTTCACGCAACATCGCCCAGTTGCTTTCCATCGGCTTTTCTTTCCGCTCCATGAAACCCGCAAGCTGAACAAACAAAAACGGAAACTCATGTTTCCATTGCGTCCTCCAATCCCGGATGAGCGCAGGGAACAACGTCTCATACTCTTTCGCTGCTCCCGTGTTTGATTCTCCCTGGTACCAGATCACGCCTTTGATCGGGAGCTTCGTCAGTGGTGCGACCATCGCATTAAAAAGACCAAGTGGTTTCCAGCGAATGAATGTCTGCCCTGGCAGAGCATCCATCGTTGATCCTACTTTGTACTTCCACTTACCTTTGAGATCAATGGTATCGCCATCAACAGCAATGAAGTAAGGCTTATCCAAAACAAATCCTCCGCGACCTGACTGATTGATCACACGAACCGTGATCCTGTTTTTCCCAGGAGTCAGCACTCCTGCTTTGAGCCCATATCTGCGTGGCGGATATTGATAACCTGTCGTGCCCACAAATTTTCCGTTGATAAAAACAGAATCCTGATCGACAATTCTTCCAAGTTCAATGCTGCCTTCTTTCCCGGTCATCCTCTCGATCACGTCAAATGTTCGCGTAAACCACACCACTCCGTTTACATTTCCCGTTGTTCCGTCAGCCCAGTAGCCGGGCACTTTCGTTTCATTCCATTCATTGTCGTCAACCTCATTCGCTTCCCAACGTTCACGCAGACCAACATCTTTGCCTGCCAGTGTCGCGTACCAGTCTGTCATACGCTTCCGGTCACCGGCTTCGATCGACTGAATTAACGAATCATTTCTGAAGCGATAGGCTTCCTTGAGATGGTGCGGGAATGACTTCAATGCTTCTTCGCTCATCCACGCTTCGGCAGGTGACCCGCCAAGTGCAGAATTGATCAGACCGATTGGCACCTTATGCTTTTCGTAAATGTCTCTGGCGAAGAAATAAGCAACCGCAGAAAAGCTGCGCACATTCTCAGGGTTTGATTCGTTCCACTGCCCTCCCACCAAATCACTGTTTGGCTGTTTGAAATCATATCTGTCGGGCACTTCGAAATGACGAATGAAAGCATTTATACTCGTGGCAACTTCTTCAGGATAACGGCCCTTCACACGATCGATGCTCAGCTCCATGTTCGATTGCCCTGAGCAAACCCACACGTCTCCAAACACAACGTTGCGAACAACAATCTCGTTTTTCCCGGAGAACTTCAAGTCATAAGGACCACCGGCCTTTTGACGCGGGAGTGAAATGATCCATTCTCCGCTTTCACTAGCCGTTGCGTTATACTCTCTTCCATTGAAACTCATGGTAACCTTTTCGCCCTGCGATGCCCAGCCGAAAATTTTCAAGTCGGCCTCCCGCTGCAGCACCATGTTGTCGGAGATGAGTCGCGGCAATCGGATTTGCGCAACGACACAAGTCGAAATGAAGAAGAAAACTAATGGAAGAAGCCTGCGCATAGCTAATCTATATAGGGCTCGATCGTGTGGATCGCTGTATTTCAGTTTCAAAACTTAACAACTTCCCAGTAGGCTGATTTCGGTTTCAGATTCGCATCGAATAATAAGGGGTAGTCTTTACGGCCGCGTACCGGAAAATTATCCAGCCAGCTGCTGCGATCTGAGATATTCCAGAACGTCACAGACGTAATGGAAGATTTATACTTGCGGAATAACTCGAAACACATCTTGTAGATTGCAGTTTGTTTCTGCTGCTTTTCATCGGAGAAGTCGGCTTTCGCATCTTCAGCCTTTGGGTCGCGTGCGCTGTGTTCTTTTGGGTATACCGAGATATCAAGTTCGGTGATCTGGATATTTAATCCAAGCTTAGAAAAATCGCTTAGGGTTTGTTCAAGTTGCTCGCGCGATGGCTCATTCAATGCCCAATGCGCCTGCAACCCTACTCCATGAATCGGCACATTGTTCTTTCGCAGTCCTTCGACCAGGCGGATGATCTTCGCCCGTTTGCCGGGATCAATTTCGTTGTAGTCATTATAGAACAGCAATGCGTTGGGATCAGCCTCATGCGCATATTGAAATGCCTTCGCGATGTATTCTTCCCCGAGAATCTCCAGCCACTTCGTTTTTCGCAGGAATTCATCCGGCTTGTCTGAGATCGCTTCGTTCACCACATCCCATGCATAGATCTTTCCTTTGTAGCGTCCCACAACGGTCTGGATATGAGTTCTCATGCGCTCCAGGAGTTTCTCTTTGGAAACTGGCTTGCCGTTATCGGTGAAAAACCAATCCGGCACCTGGTTGTGCCACACGAGGGTGTGACCTCGCAGCTTCATGTTGTTGCGCTGGGCGAACGCAGCTATAGAATCGGCATCCTTCCAGTTGAATTCGTTCTCGCGCGGATGGATCGGCTGACTCTTCATCGCATTCTCCGCAGTCATGCTATTGAATTGTTTTTTAATCAACTCCGCTTCGTCAGTCTTCAACGCCCTGGGCGACACTGCAACGCCAATCGTAAAATAATCTTTGTAAAAATCTTTTAAACCTTTCTCGGCATCCTGTGCCTGCGCAATGCCAGACACAACCATACACACAACAAGTAATATTCCCTTCATGTCTGATTAGTTAATGATAACACGTTTGTATTTCGTTCTCTTACCGCCTGCAATTTCGATCATGTACAATCCTCTCGCTGACAACGTTACTTCATGCACTCCGGAAGGCACTGCTGAAATTTTCTCGACAACTTTTCCGTTGGAATCATAAATTATGAGATGCTGCTGTGGTTCGGAAAGTGTGATCGCGATTTTTCCGCGGGATGGATTCGGATAAACATCGTATGAATTCCCCTCGCCCTCTTCAACTGAAACCGGGGAGCAAAGAGCACCTCCATTCGAGGTTGCCACAAAATTTTTCAGCCACGTCATCGCGGGCCGTTCTGTTCCATTCGATCGAACCAGATAAGCGTTCTCTCGCCAGATTTGCCCTTGCTTATACCCCCACAACGTCATTCCATATACTCCTGCGTGATTCCAGAATATCGGAAAAAGTTCTTCGTATTTGTTTTTCTGCTGTGTGTCATCCAGCAGGTGAATATCAAACTCGGTAATATGAATTGGAATTTGTGTGGCTGCGAGTCTGTCGAGGTTAGCCTTAAGTGTTGTTATCGGAGTCGACTCCATAAAATGTCCCTGCTCCCCAATTCCGTCAATCAGATTTTTTGATTTCAGAAGGTTGATGATCTGCAGATAAGATGTTGTTGCTGCGTTATTATTGATGATGTTGTAGTCGTTGAGAAAGAGCTTTGCATTCGGACAATATTGCCTTGCTTTCTCAAATGCCCATACCACCCAGTCCCAGCTGGTGAGGCCACTTCCGCCAATCGCTGTGTTGTATGAAGGTACAGCATGGAGCGGCTCGTTCACAACGTCAATGAAATCGGTTTGTGGATATCGCTCGCAATACGCTTGGATCCATTCTTCAATTTCTTCCTTCTGTTCTGCTGCACTAAGGCCAGTCATCCACTCAGGCTGTTGCTGCCCCCAGACGAACGTGTGCTGTCGAAAAGGAAGATTGTTGTTTTTTGCCGTGTTGTAGGCGTTGTCGAGCTGTGACCAGTTCATCACATCGCGTGTGGCTTCGACCGATCCCCACTTACCCGCGTTTTCCGGTGTTACCTGGTTCCAGTAAGTTGTGAAGTCTGTTGGTGTTGAAGCCGCAATGATGTTGCCGAGGAACTTGCATTTTCCGGAAGCGATCTGTGCTGATGCAGGAGAAAAAGCTGTTAAAGAAAATAAAAGTATGACTGACAGGCTGACTTTCACAGATTGTAGATTTAGGGCGATTGCTCGTTGAAATTGCTATTATTGTTTTAAATCTAAGAAAATATTGCAACCGATTGCAATTTAGTTTTAAATTTATGTCAGTAATTGCGCTCAATTACATGAATCGGAGCCTGTAAGCGATTGAAAATGGAAGATCAACAGAAGGACATCACTATCTATGATATAGCCCGAAAGCTTGATCTCTCGCCTGCTACCGTCAGTCGTGGCCTCAAAGATCATCCTGCCATCAAAAAGGAAACGCGTAAGCGAATCAAAGACGCTGCCATGAAGATGGGTTATCAGAACAACCTCTTCGCCAGCAATCTCCGCACGAAAAAAACAAACACGATCGGAATCATCGTACCGCGACTCAATAGTTATTTCATGTCAAGCGTGATTTCCGGTATGGAGAGCGTTGTGAATGCGCGAGGGTACAACCTTATTATCAGTCAGTCGCAGGAAGCCTTTGAAAAAGAGATTGTCAGCGCAAACACGATGTTCAACAGCCGCGTTGACGGACTGCTGGTCTCGCTCGCATACGACACCCAGAACATCGATCACTACGAAGTGCTGCTGAAAAAGAAAATCCCTGTAATCTTTTTCGATCGTGTTGTTGACCATCCCAGATGCACAAACATTGTGATCGACAATGCGAAGGCAGGCTACGATGCCGTGCATCACCTGCTCGAACAGGGATGTAAGCGGATTGTGTACATCGGAGGAAATCTCAAACGCAACGTATATGCTGATCGGCTGAAAGGCTACAAGCTTGCCCTTGCAGAAAGCGGAATACCATTTGATGAAAGCCTGGTGATCATCAACACCCTGAACGAACAGGGTGGACAGGACGCTGCCCAGAAGATTCTGGAGATGAAGCAAAAGCCAGATGGCATCTTCGCTGCGAACGACTCATCCGCGGTGGCGTGCATGCAGGAAATGAAAGCTGCAGGTATCCGTATTCCCACCGATATCGCAGTCGTTGGTTTCAACAACGACCCGATCTCACGCATCATCGAACCAAACCTCACCACGATAAACTATCCCGGCTACGAGATGGGAGAGATCGCTGCAACCACGCTGATCAACGCGATCAACAGCGCGCCCGGATCAACGATCAACACACTCGTGCTGCGGCATCAATTGATTGTCAGGGAATCTTCTTTGAGGAGATAACAGACAAATCGCTTCACGCTGCACGCTTCACGCCACTTATTAGGAAGCACCAGTTCCTGAGCAAGGACGCAGTCCATAGCGAAGGAACCCTAAGATAACGCACGCACTTTGCAAGCCGCTCGCACAAGCGTGTAGCGTGTAGCGGGTAGCGTGCAGCGTTTCACCTCCCCCCACTAATCCCTGCCACCATCCTCTTGTACTCCGGCAGTATCTTCTCATACAGGGCTTCATCGACCTTCTTTAGTAAATTCATCAATCCACCAATCCCCGAATCCTTCAGCGTCACCCGCTGCTGTCTGATCTCTTCCATCTTCAATCGGATTGTTGCCTCGAGTTTCCGTAGTTCGCGCTCTGTCATTGCCCAGTGATTTGGCTGCAAAATAGAGGAGCAGGAACGATGATGCAAGAGACGAGTTGCACGAACCGGCATCTTTGATCAGTGGATTTAGCAAATTCTTACTATCTTAATTTCATTCATTATGAAAAAACCCCTCCATGAAGCGCAACACGTACCTACTCGGCATTTTCTTCCTTGCAATTACGGTAGTCGCAGGACTGGTTCACGGAACCCTGCTCCTGTTGCAGGGATTTTCTTTTATCTACAACCAGTCGTATGCCACCTGGTATCTTACATCGAACATCGTTTACCTCCTTTCTAATCTTTTTGTATTGCGATATTTCTACATAAAGCAATGGAGATTCGTATTCACGGTCGGAAGTATATCGCTGGTAATCTTCATCGCCCAATTTATTCTGCAGTATATCATCCTTGTCCGGGTCGCAAGGGAACTGGCAGGGATTCAAAGCATCATCGCCATGAGCGCGATACTCATTTCGCTCGTTTTCGCGGCAGCGCTCATCGCACAGGCGCGGCCTAAGAAAATTTTTCTCCCGCTATCGAGCCTTGTCATTGTGCTCGGCCTTGTATTGCTTGGCGCATTGATCGCGCTGATGCAGGGATCAACCGGAGAATTTGTAGTTAACGTGATCATCTGGGCAAACCTACTATCAAGCCTGCTCCCGCTTTTCTTCATTGCGGCCTTTCAATACGAAGCACGGCAACTTCAGCCTGAGGCACCATCGTCAAATGCAGAACAGGGCTTGTATAGTGGCGGAAGTATGATTGCATTGATTTCGATTGTGCTCCTTTTCATTGTTGGCTATCAACTTTCACAGGAAAGCTACTGGCACCGTCAATGGCAGAAACACGGTCCCGAAAGTGCGAAAAAACTTGCGCAACGATTTGAAGCACGCTTTCATGTCGGTAGCAGGGGTGACACTCTTCACTATCTGTTTATGAGACCGCTTGAGTACGACTCACTGCAGCAGTACCCGCTTGTCACCTGTCTCCACGGTGGGCCTACACGTATAGCCTCTAACGTTGAAATCACGCAGCCCGCGCCAATGCTGAGCGAGGAGGCAAACCGAAAAAAATATCCTTCGTTCCTATTTGTGCCACAGGCGCGTCCCGGTGTTCTGTGGGGAGGCGTACCTGGCGTTCCACAAATGGACTCGATCGTCTTTGAGGCAATGGATGCAATCGAAAAACAATTCAGCATCGATCCCGACAGACGTTACATCACGGGAGCCTCCGGAGGCGGCTATGGCACGTGGCACTTCATCTGCAGCTATCCTGACCGGTTTGCTGCTGCCATGCCAGTTTGTGGCATGGGCAATCCGGCTCTCGCCTCAAAGATTGCACATGTCCCGGTCTGGGCTTTTCATGGGGATGTGGACCGCAACGTACCGGTTACCGGTTCCCGGAATATGATCGAAGCATTGCGCCTGGCCGGGGGCAATCCCAAATACAACGAGTACGCAGGTGTAGGGCACAACGTATGGCCTGAGATTGAAAAGACCGAAGGAGTACTCGACTGGATGTTTGCGCAGAAGCGCGGAAGGCTGAGCGAATAGGGTCCAGCATTACCAACCTACACAGACAAAGCGCTCCACATTCAGCGTCTTGGAATTTGTTGTTGCATTGGCGATTTTTGAATACTAACCATAATCCCCATGAAAAAGATCTTCCTCATTGCTTTCATCACAATCACGGCTTCGTCAGCATTTGCTCAGGACAAAACGAGTTATCAGAACATGGTAAAAAAAATGCTTGAAGCAAATGGAAGCGAAGGCGCGTTCAAAACAGGAATCAAACAGATGTTCAGCATGTTCAGGGAACAAAAAAGCAATGTCCCGTCCGAGGTTTGGAATTCATTCGAAGCCGAATTTGAAAAAACATCCATGGACGACCTGTCCGTGATGCTCGCACCTGTATACGAGAAGCATTTAACTGAAGCAGACCTCAAAAAGATTATTGAGTTTTATGAAACCCCTGCCGGAAAAAAATTCGCGACAGCGACACCGCTGATCATGCAGGAATCAATGCAGGTTGGACAAGAGTGGGGCATGAAAATCGCCCAGCAGGTGATGAAAAAGCTCGAGGAAAAAGGATACTGATGGAAAGCAGAAAGCTCAAAGCAGAAAGCTCAAAGCAGAAAGCTTAAAGCAGAAAGCCTAAGAGCATAAAAACAAAGCTTAAAAATAAAGGCAAGAGCGCAAAGGCCTAAATGACGTCACATGATTCTGCGGAAGCTGAAGAACATAACTACCCCGACACGAAAGAAAAGAAGCTACGTGCTTTACGCCATCGGTGAGATCACGCTCATCGTCATCGGTATTCTCATCGCCATCCAGGTGGATAACTGGCGAGAGTCGCAGAACAACAAGAAGAAAGTCTCAAATTATTTCAGTCTGCTCGCGAATGACCTCAGTGATCAACTCGCAGAGATCGATGCACAGGTGAAAGCAGAACTCGACATCCTGAAAGACTCGGAGAAACTCATTCGCAACTACAACCGCGATCGCCATTTTATCACAGACGCATCGTACGCGCAGTCCTTGGGAAACATCAACAACTGGAGGACTTTCATCAAGATCGATCCGACATTTGAGCAGTTGCTTGTCACCGGGCATGTTGGCCTCATCGAAGACGAAGAAATCAAGAAGGGGATCTTCACGTATTACCACCAGCTTCGCAAGGTTGAGGCAATCATCACGGAAAATCATCAATACATCCAGGATTCATTTTCTCCCTTTGTGCTGAGAACCTCTTCACACAGTCTGCCTGACTTTCAGAACAAACTGTACCAACGGATTGTCCAGCTGGGGTATCTCCCAGCGAACATTGAGGAATTGCTCTCTGAAACCGATGATAACAACCAGTTTATTCAGGCGAACACAGATCAGCCGCACGTGAGGCTCGAGCTCTTCAATTCTATCAAGTTCCGCTATCGCATTGCAGCCGTGCATCTCAGCTACCTCGAAGACCTTCGCACCCGCACCGAAGCGCTTTCGCAACAAATTACCGCGCGAAAAAAATGAGGTAAGACGTCCTTCGAATTGATGGTAACAGATGAGTTTGCTTCAGACTGATCGAAAATTTCTTTAAATTCCTGTAAGGTTTTGAACGGTGCTTCGTCTTAAACTAAACTCCACGAAATGACATGTACCAACTGCTCGACTGAAACGGTGGGCCAGTATTGCCATGCATGCGGGCAAAAAGCAGAGTCGGACCGCTATACCACTCGCGGATTGCTGAGAGACTTTTTTTTCTCTGTAGTCGATCTAGAAAAAGGACTTCCAAACACGATTCTCAAATTAACGATCCAACCTGGAAATTCGATCCGCGCTGTCATCAAAGGCGAGCGCAAAAATCTATACCCGGCCTTCAAATACCTTCTGCTTGTAGGCGCTGTGGTTATTATATGTTCGTTGCGCTATCGTTTCTTTCACAACAGCTACACGAGCACCGATTCAAAGGATATGCGGGTTGTGGCGAGCCGCTTCTCCGTTCCGGATCGGTATCAGCTGTTTGTTGATGACTTCTTCAGCTTTGCAGAAGACAACGCCACGCTTCTCAACATAGCGGCCATCCCCATCTTCGCATTTTTTTCGCTGACGTTACTTTCAGCCCGCAGGTACAACTTTGCAGAAAATCTGATCCTCAATACTTTTATCACTGCGCAACAACTTTTCTTCCTGCTTCTCCTTATTCCTTTTCTTGAATTCCTTCCCGCAAGCAAGCCGATGCTTATAGCTTTATACTCCATCGCAGTCGTACTCTATAATATATGGGCTTATGTGCAGTTCTTCGGTCGCAAAATCTCAATCATTATTAAATCAATACTTGCAGTGCTGGTCGCGTATGCCTGTCAGTTCCCGCTCAACTTCCTCATCTTCTACATTTATGAGCAATACATCCATTATAACATCCAGTGGATCCCAGATGCAGGCTGAGCAAAAAAAATTACTTGATACCGTGAAAGGAATTTGCACAATCCACGTCATTACCGAAAAAAGCAGAAAAAATGAAAAAATTTAATGTCCTGACCGCACTACTGATAATGATGATTGGAAATGCTTTTGCGCAGGTGCCAAAATATCTTAACATCGACAGCGACAAACTTGCACTAGGGGGATTCGACCCCGTTGCATACTTCCTGGACGATAAGGCAGTAAAGGGCAAGGCGTCCATCGCTGCCGAAAGCGAAGGTGTGCGTTATCTGTTTGCAAGCCACGCTCATAAAGAACTGTTTCTAAAATCGCCAGCAACCTATAAACCTGAGTACGGTGGATGGTGCGCTTATGCGATGGGCGCGAAAGGTGAAAAGGTGGAAGTTGATCCTGAGACTTTCAAGATTGCGAACGGAAAGCTTTACCTGTTCTACAATCGTTTTTTCAATAACACGCTGGACACCTGGAACAAAGATGAAGCTAAACTGAAGGCCAGCGCAGACAAGAACTGGAGCAAACTTATAAGTCAATAACATTGATTGCTGACGTGCAATTTGATATCTTAAGTGAGTCACAAGCGAAAGGCACGATGACTCGGTTACGCTACGCGGAAAAAGAAGCACAGTTCAGGCACTGGGTTCGTGAGTACTCAGACCTGTTGTTCCACCATGCCGTGCTTCGCGGCTTTGACCGCGACAGTGCAAGAGACCTTACACAGGAGACTTTTATCTCCGCATGGAACGCAATGGATTCCTTTGAAGGAAAGGCCTCCGCAAAGAATTGGCTCTTCGTCATCCTGAAAAATAAAATAACAGATCACTACAGAAAGTCTTCCGGTAAAATAAGCGTGCTTCTTTCCGAATATGATCACAACTTCGATGAGCAGGGTCATTGGGCCAAGGCGTCTTATCCACGTGAGCTGACAGTCAATCCATCGGAGGCCACCGATGTAGCGGAGCTCAGCCGGATTCTTCACGGATGCGCTGCTAAATTAAACAGCATTCAGAAAGCTGTCTTCTTCCTGAAATACGTAGACGAACTTGAAAGTGAAATAATCTGCACGCAATTATCAATCACTGCGAACAACTACTGGACAGTGCTGCATCGGGCGAAAGTACAACTGCGGTCATGTCTTCAGAAAAATTGGTTTCTCATCCAAAAAATATGAAGTCGATATCGTGTAAGGAGGCGGTTCACTATATGCTCGTGAGAGAAGAAGGCAGGCTGCCACTGCTCAAACGCATCAGCCTGTGGCGTCATCTTGCGATCTGCAGTTTGTGTCGGACCTTTGCATTCCAGAACAAGCTGATGAATGCGGCAATTAAGCAGAGTTCTGCAACATCGTCAACCCTAACGGAAGCAGAAAAAGAAAAAATGATCGGTGATATTTTAAATTCGAAACCCAAATAAATATTCACTTCCAGATGTAAGGTTTTGATTAGTCGATTCGTCTCTAAACAAAAAATCATATGTCGAATGCAGGTCACATTATCAGCTGGGCGCTTCGGGTAGGAGCCGCACTGATCATGACGCAAAGTCTTTTTTTCAAGTTCTCAGGAGCCGAAGAGTCTATCTATATTTTCTCAACACTCGGCATGGAGCCATGGGGTCGTATCGCTACCGGAATCGCGGAGCTGATTGCATCGATACTGCTACTGATTCCGCGCACGACCTGGCTCGGTGCGTCCCTTGGCGCTGCAACGATGGCAGGTGCCATTTTCTTTCATCTGACTACTCTGGGAATTGTTGTGAAAGATGACGGAGGCCAACTCTTCGTCTATGCGATTATAACGCTGCTCTGTTGCATTACACTTCTCGTTATGGAAAGACAGAAGATCCAGGCGGTGCTTCACGGTACGTTTTCGAAGTAGGGATTAGTTCAAAGTTCAAAGTTCAAGGTTCAAGGTTCAAGGTTCCGGGTTCAGAGTTGCGGGTTGCGTTATCGAAACACAAAACCCGGAACTCGAAACAACGCCAAACCGAATGCGTAAACTTTGAAGCTTGAAGACCTTGAACCCGGAACTTGGAATTCAACTTGGTTTGATGCGATAAAATCAGTTCATTGAGGCGGAGAAACAAAGTGACTAGTCTTACCAGAGAATGCGATTACTGCACCGCCCGATTTTGCTGCTGAAGAGCCGGCTCTCAGATAAACACTTTCTGATTGCGAGTAGCATTCTGGTCGGGCTTTTTTCAGGGCTGCTGGCGGTTTTGCTCAAATATTCCGTTCACCTGATGGCTCGGCTGGCTTCTCTGCCGAAAGGCGTCACTGATATTTTTATCGTAGCAGCATTGCCACTTGGTGGAATTCTTCTGGCAATTTTCTTCACTAGATATTTTCTCAATGGCAACCTCAAAAAGGGAAGTTCGCACATTGTGTACGCGATCGTAAAAAAATCCAGCTTTATCAATTTCCGCGAGTGCTATGGGCACCTCGTGACCAGCGCTTTCACGGTGGGGCTCGGTGGTTCACTTGGACTTGAATCGCCCATGGTGAGCACGGGGTCTGCAATTGGATCCAACTATGGCCGCGCTTATCAACTTTCGTATAAAGAAAGGACAATACTCCTCGGATGCGGTGCCGCGGCAGGCATTGCGGCTGCATTCAACTCACCCGTGGCAGGCGTGCTGTTTGTCATTGAAGTACTGCTTACCGATATCACAGTTGCGGCATTTATTCCACTGATCATCGCTGCAGCGTGCGGAGCACTTGTATCAAAAATAATTCTTGCAGAAGGGGTCACGATCGCCTTCACGCTCCAACAGCCCTTCGACTACCATAATGTGCCATTTTATATTCTGCTCGGGGTGGTCTGCGGCCTGGTTTCAATTTTATATCGGAAAATATTCCACGGCATCGAGATTCGGTTCGGGAAAATCGTCAGTCCGTGGACGAAAGCGTTTCTGGGTGGGTCGATTCTCTTTGCACTGATATTGCTTTTTCCGCCTCTGTTCGGTGAAGGTTATGAAGGCGTAAAACTCCTCGAGCTGAAAAATCCTGAGCGGATGTTAGATGATAGCGTAATCGGATCAGTCGTGACATCAGAAGCGATGATACTGACCTTTGTTGGGATGCTTGTAATCTTCAAAGCCGTTGCCGCAGCAGTCACATTGAGCAGCGGAGGCAATGGCGGAAGTTTTGCACCTTCACTTGTGATCGGGTCTTACCTCGGATTCTTATTTGCAAGACTCATTAATCTTACAAACATTGCGAACCTCCCGGTCAGCAATTTTACACTCGTATCGATGGCCGGCATCCTGAGTGGAATTTTCTACGCGCCCCTGACAGCGATCTTTCTCATTGCGGAAATAACAGGGGGTTACGGCCTGATTATCCCCCTGATGATCGTGTCATCGCTGAGCCTGGTCACGGTTCACTTCT
The DNA here is from genome assembly GCA_029309925.1 of Fulvivirgaceae bacterium JP3-4. Lineage (GTDB taxonomy): Bacteria > Bacteroidota > Bacteroidia > Cytophagales > Cyclobacteriaceae > Chryseosolibacter. The sequence continues at coordinate 1,425,240 of JARKND010000005.1, read as the reverse complement.
TCGAACCGCTTTCAATGGAAGCGAAAAAATTGTCAACCATGTTGAATTCAACAATCGAAACCCGTGACAAACTTCTGCTGAGCCGACTCGATCTGCACGAGCTCGTAGAAACAAACTTTGCCGTGGTGGATGTAAACGCATCACTGAAGGATCTTGTGAAACAGATCGCGGTCTCATCCCGGAACATGTTTCCGGTAGTGGATGAAAAACACAGGCTGGTCGGCATTATCCATCTCGATAAGATCAGGAACATCATGTTCGACCATGCCCGCTACGAAACGACCCTGGTCAAAGATCTAATGGTGAAACCTGCGGCAGTGGTTGAACTGAACGAGAACATTTTCGAAGTACTCGCAAAATTCGAATCTACCGGACAGTGGAATCTTCCAGTGATCGAGAACGACTGCTACATGGGCTTCCTTTCAAAGTCAACAATTCTGACGCGGTACCGCAGGGAGCTGATGGAGGCCTCTTAAATCGTGAACGGCTAATCCTTAGCGGATGTTTACAACAAGTTCGGATAGAGGAACCGTTGCATTCAACTTGACCTTCACAAACATTTAATTATCTTTCCAGACCAATAAACCCTCAACTTATGCGTTTTTTTATCATCGCGCTCCTTATCGTCATTCCGGCAATTGTCAGCGCACAAAAGATCAAGCTTATCAGCGGCTCATTGGATGCCATGAAAGATCAAAGGGAAATTTCAATTGAGTTTTCCTATGACCGGCTTGTGATAGGCGTAGACGTTCCGGAAGAAGAATATATTCAAAAGAAAAAAAATGCCTGGGATTTGAAAGAGCCCGGCAAAGGCCCGGCATTCGAAAAATACTGGCACGAAAGTAAAAAATCAATGTATGAGTTAATGTTCGCTTACCACTTCGCAAAGTCGTCAGGATTGGCAAGTGCGAAGACGCAGGCACCGTACACGATGATTGTTAAGACTCGGCAAATTGAGCCCGGATGGAATGCAGGAGTCGTTGTAAAAACTGCCGAGGTTCAGGGCGACATATGGATAGTTTCATCTTCAGACCCAGCCACACCTGTTGCAGTGCTTGCATTTGAAAATTGTAGTGGCGAAGATGCCACGGGCGGTGACTTTGAAATGGCCAGACGAATTCAAGGCGCCTACCACGTTGCCGCAGTTGCGATCGGAAAGTTTGTGGCAAAGAGAATCAAAAATTAATCTGTCTCCAGGCCATTAACCTCGTTATTACTTTCCCCACTTGAAGATTTGCCTGACCACTCTCCTGCATCCTTAGTCAAAACTAAGACGGCTGCACTGCGTATTCCTCGATCACGTTCTCGCGATTGAAGTCGGTCAGCACGTATTGTGTCACCGCAGCAGCAAGCACGCCAAGGTGAAAGTACAGCGAAGGCCGATGCTCGCGGATAGGTTTTGAGAGTGTGAGCAACGCAAGTGTGCCCAATAACGACAGGTCGGCTTTCTGGTGATTCTTCAGGGAGATCAGTGGTTTCAATCCGACCGGAGTATCGGTAACAGCATTTACACCGGCTACTGTCCCGGCCAGTCCTGCGTAAATGTTTTTAGTTTGCCTCGGCAATTTTAAGAGTGCCGGTCCCACCAGGTTGATCGCTGCAAATCCGTAATCTAACATGCCATGCAGTCTGGCGTCAATTGGCTTAATCATAGTTGTAAATTTTGGGATGGAGATAAAAAAATCATCGCGTGCCGCTTTCTCTGCTTTTTGGGACTGCTAATCGGCACATGCACTAATCAGAAAAGCTTTATCTTTACCATAGCCGCCTTGCCTGATCGGCTACTCGCCACATCGGCATTGGCGAATTGACTAATTGCCCAAACAACTTAAGCCCAGGCTATGAAATCTTGCATCTTTTTCATCCTCCTCCCCTCGCTCGCATTTGGTCAGCTCAGCAAACAAGACAGCCTCTGGCTTCCCTTCAGCCAGCTGGCCGGAACATGGACTGGTGAATCGGAAGGCAAGCCGGGCAAGGGTGTTTATGAACGAACGTATGCAGTAGTGCTCAATAAGAAATTTATCGAAGTGAAGAATAAGTCAACGTATCCACCATCTGCAAATCATCCAAACGGAGAAGTGCACGAAGATCGCGGTTTCATTAGTTACGACCGCGCACGAAAAACATTTATGCTGCGGCAATTTCACATCGAAGGTTTTGTAAACCAGTACAGGATCGAGTCGATCTCAACAGACCGCAGAACAATAGTCTTCATCTCCGAAGCAATTGAAAACATCCCGAACGGTTACCGCGCAAAGGAAACCTACCAGATCATCAGCCCCGATGAGTTCACCGAAACATTCGAGCTTGCCGAGCCCGGCAAAGACTTCGAACTATACTCTAAAGCAACACTAAAAAGAGTAAAGCCCTAAAACAAAAACTGCGAGCCCGGCCAACCCAACTCGCAGTTATTTTTATCTATTGTGCACTTATGCTGCACACATTAACACATTAATACAACATGAGCACATGACCACACGATCACATGCGCACAACTTTAGACTTCAAATCCCTTCCTATACGTCCTGCCCACAAATTGATTTGCTTCTTCGAGGTTTGTTATCTTCATGTTGTCACCGTCCCAGATTAGCTTCTTGCGTCCGTAGTACTCCACTTTGTTTCCGGTTTCTTTTCGCAGCATGTAGCTGCGGATTGCGAGATTACCCATCAATACAGTTTCCGTCATCGGGCCGGCATAGTCGAACGAAGAAGTAAGTGCCTTGTGCTCTTTGCTTCCGAAGCCTGCCTTGCACGCATCCACCCACTTGCGCTGGTGGCCATACTCAGGTTCTTCCGTTGAGCCGGTCTCCGGACCGAACTCCGTTGTGCCATCGTAAAGGAAAAGTTTCGGCATCATTGGTGAGCTGTCGTTGATGTTTGTGGTGATCACACCTTTCTCTCCTACAATGAGGACTCCGTTGGCGCTGTTGGCACCACCGAAATCTTTATCCGCAGGAATGATCTCCGGGCGTGACGGACGAATACCGCCATCGCTCCACGTCATTTCGATTGGCGACTTGCTCTTGTCGGTCGCGGCAAAGTGAAGCGTTATAAACGATGATGGAGGACAACCTTCAGGATGATAGTCGGGTGTCCACATCTGCGAGTATACGGAGCTCACGCTGCATTCGGCATCGGTTGGATACTTGAGCTGAAGTGCGCGGAATGGAATGTCGATCAGGTGACAGCCAACGTCACCGAGCGCGCCAGTTCCATAATCCCACCAGCCCCGCCAGTTGAACGGATGGAGATTCGGTGTATATGGCTTGTACTCTGCCGGACCGAGCCAGAGATCCCAGTAGAGATCTTTCGGCTTCTTGCTTTCGTCAGCTGCAGGCATGGCACCACCTTGTGGCCACACCGGGCGATTCGTCCAAATGTGCACCTTCGAGATCTTACCTAATTTTCCGGAATCAATCCAGCCTTGCACCAATTTATGAAGTGGATTCGATCCTCCCTGATTTCCCATCTGCGTCACGACTTTTTTATCGCGCGCCATCTGCGTGAGCATACGCGCTTCGCGGATGTTGTGCGTCATTGGCTTCTGAACATACACGTGCTTGCCGCGCTGCATAGCAAACGCTGCGGCAGGACCGTGCACGTGATCGGGCGTTGAAATTGTTACTGCATCGATGTCCTTCATTTCTTCCAGCATGACGCGGTAGTCATTGTACAATTTGGCTCCCGGGAAATTCTCCACTGATTTTTTTGCAGACCCGGAAAAGTCAACGTCACAAAGCGCAGCCACTTTTTCACGACCGTTCACCGAAGCATTCTTGATATCGCTGGTACCTTTACCTCCCGCACCGATGGCAGCAAGCACGAGCTGATCACTGGGCGGTGTGAAGCCCACGCCTCCGAGCACATGTCGCGGTACGATTAATATTGATGATGCCATTACACTCTTTTTGATAAACTCTCTTCGCGAGGTGTCTGATGTTAGCTTTTTCAGTTTTTTCATAGGAGGAAATTTTGAAACACGAACGATTTGTTTTGAATATAGACAATTGGTCGATTGGCTGCAAGGAAATGCCGGTGAGCGAGCCGGGAAGTCCAACAACGGTATGATGACCCAGCCGCACATCCAATCGGAAAGGATTTTCTTTCTGAAGCAGAAACTAATGAATAGAGCGCTTAATTATGACACTGGACTTCGGGCCGGATCGCTTCGCTTGACTTGCTTCACGGCTTCCTGGACGCCTGGGTCCCGGCTTCCCGTCCGCGCTGCTACGCCATGGCAGGATCACTCACTCCTTCTTTCCCTGTTTCCACCCTTCCGGCAAAGCGAAATTCAAAGTCCGCATTGCCTTTGTATGTCACTGAGCAATCATACCAGTTCGATGATCTGGCAGACGCCACCACCACAACAACTTTTGCTCCGGGTCCAATCGTCTTCTCAATTGCTTTCTGTTTGTACGCATTGTCTTGTATACTAACAGATACAGGTTTCGAATTCCTATTCGTTATTGTGAGCTCAACGTTGCCAGTAAAATTTTTCTTCGAACTCTTTTGATACGAACATTCCACGCCCACCCCTGGATCGTCTATGTTTCCTTTAAACTCGCGAAAGAATCCGTTAGGACCGTGTACTTTAAAATGATATTGGTTTTCGCTGAAATACTTTGAATCAAATGAATCGGTGATCACGTCCCCCTCACTAACTGCATACGAACGATTGGCAAACCTTGACGCATAGCTGTATACATGAAAAGGAGCACCTGCAGCCAGCGCACCAAAGGAATCCTTCCGGGATTCAAACTTTATCTCGAAGGTACCATCTGGCTTCACTTTTCCATCGACATAAATTTCATATGGCAGGGCACGTGAAGGGCGTGTACCTTTTTCCTGACGCGGCAGCACAGAGGGCGTTGACAAACTGTTAGCCTGTTGGATCTCTCCCGAAGTAAGCACATGATATCCGCTCGGTAAATCCCTAAACTTCGCCTTGTGTATGCTTTCGACAAACGGATCGTGCTCCACGAATTTTGGCAGCGTATAGTTCTCTCCGTTGTAAGGTGTGAAGGTGGAAGTCAGATCTCCACAGATTGTCCGCCTCCATGCACTGATATTGGTTTCTTTAATTTCTTTTCCCGTCTTATGACTCAGAAATTTCTCGAGAAACATCAATATGGATGTGTGATCAAACACTTGTGAACACACCGCGCCCCCCCGACTCCATGGTGAAGCAATCACCAATGGAACACGATAACCAAGCCCGATCGGCCCTCCGCGTGCGTGGCCCGGAGCCTGACGCTTCAGATCATCTTCCAGAAAAACATATTCGGTATTAAGATCTATGCCTTTCGAAACTTTTCCAGACGAAGGATCATTCGGGATTGGCGAAACAAAAGGAGGCACATGATCGAAGTATCCATCGTTCTCATCGTAACAAAGAATAAAGATCGTCTTCTTCCACACTTCTGGATTCTCCGTGAGGATATCCACTGCTTCCGACAAATACCACGCGCCATACCAGGGTGCTCCCGGATGATCAGAAAAGTTCTCAGGTGCCACCAGCCACGACACCGCTGGAAGTTTTCCGGCTTTCACATCTGCTCTGAACTGATGTAATACATCACCTTTCGGAACCTTCATCTCACGCTCGGTGCCGTTGTCATTATACTTGAGCGTCATCAACTGATGATAATCCGGATCGTTTACGTTCGTGACGAATGCTTTCTCATGCAGGTTTTTTTGGAGCTGTGTCAATGTTAAATAATTCCCAGGCGTGTACTGCCATACGTCAGCAATTGCGTCCCCCAGCTGACTTTTGTAGTCGGCTATTTTTTTGTTGATCCTTACGATTTCATCACCGTTCCAAAGTGTTTTTGCTTTTTCTTCCATTGATGCGATTTCACGTTGCAGCCACTCGATCTTTTTTGGAAGATATTTCATGTGAGCCGGGAGAAAACGTACATTGTATTGAGAGAAAAACTCGATCGGATTATCAGTGAAGTTTGAGAGCCACGAATCTTCCTCACCTTCAAATCCAACACCGATGCTCAACTCATTTTGGTAGATCTTCCAGGAAATATCGTTTTCTTCAAGTCTTTCGGGAAATGTTTTCCACGAAGGCTCACTGTCGTAGTCGGCTTCACCATTTCGCACGCATGCTACTGTCTGATCGTCATGTCTGGTTTTACCCGTCCAGAGATAAAGGCGATTCGGGGTTGTACCGGTAAGGCTTGAACAAAAGTTCTGATCACAAACCGTAAAAGCATCCGCCAGCGAATAATAAAAGCCAAGATCCTCTCTATTATAATAGCCGAGCGTTAACGGCATGTCTTTCCATTCTTTCTTGCCGGGTGCTTTTGCTTCCAGCCATTTGTCGCAGGCGCCTTTGTTCCTTGCGTCCGTCTGGTCCGTCCAGCCATGTGGAAGCGATCCCATCCACGTAGCATTGGTGTCTTTGATGTTTAACCGGAATGGTGCGAAAGTTTCACCTTTTGCATTCGTCTGCAACCACACAACGTTCTTATTGGGCAATGTCATCGGATGCGGATCGTTGAACCCGCGAACACCTCGTAGTGCACCATAACAATGATCGAACGAACGATTCTCCTGCATCAGGATCACCACATGTTCCGCATCTTTCCAGGTCGTCCCTGCAGCGGGGTCAATGGCAAATGCCTTCGCAACTGAAGGTGGCAACACACTGGCCATCCCCGCTGCACCAGAAAGCATTGCAGCTTTTTTCAAAAAGTCTCTGCGTGAATCCATGAGTATCGTGGTCTGCTACGGTAAATGTAAAAATCAATTTGAGATTTGCCCCGAATGCCGTCAGGAAAATAGAAAGTTAACGTAGCGTTCATGGAATTTAAAAAGATCTTCAGCGATCAGGGGTTTCCGATCAGAACAAACGGTGCCCGGTAATAAGGATTTTTGAATCGGTCCGTGCTGCAGACACAGCGCGTGTGATCGTGGCATCGAGGGAGACAGACTTGACGTCAATAGCGTTTTCAAAATTCTGGTTGATAAAATCGCGTTGGGCTGCTGCAAGCGCATCGCCTGCAGCTTTGCCGGATTGAAGATACTGATGGAATCGTGTCATAAGCCAGGACGTTGTGGGCATCGCCCACTTTCCACAAACTCACAATAACGACCGGTGATCCCGCAACTTAAAACGCACGCCTCATGCCCGTTAGCTCATCGCCTTCACCGACTTCACCGAGGGCCGTTTCACACGCGCTCAACGTCACCATTTTTGCATTCAATGAAAGGTCAAGTATTTCGTTCACAGTAAACCTGCCATCGTCCTCGTTATAGTTGTTCCGAAGATAAAAAATGACGGGTTGTTTACAAGGAATACCTCATCCCGGAACACAGTGAGAAACCGCCTGATGAAGCCACCGAAATGCAGTACCGGATCAAGAACAATTTTCAAGTCTTAGCGGAATGGGCAAGACACAAGAGCTGCACTCCTCGTTCCTAATGACTAATGACAAGTGACTTATCTACTCACTCCTGAGTGAATTTACCGGATTCGTTCTTGCCGCCTTCACCGACTCGAAGCTCACGGTGAGCCATGCAATAAGTAATGCTGACACAAACGCGATGGCGAAGATCGTCCAACCAAGTGCGATGTGATACGCGAACCCACTTAGCCATTCATTCATGCCGTACCATGCGAGCGGAACAGCGATAGCCGTTGCAATTAACACCGGACGTGTAAATGTAGCCGACAACAAATACACGAGCTGAAATCCTGAAGCGCCCAACACTTTGCGGATGCCGAGTTCACGCGTTCGTCTCTCCGCCAGATATGCTGATAATCCATAAAGGCCGAGACAAGAGATGACGATGGCCAGCACAGCAAACACATTGAACAGTTGTCCCAGTCGCTGTTCGGATTTGTAGAGATTGTCGATATCCTGATCGAGGAAACTATATTCAAATGGATAACTTGGATTTATTTCTTTGCAGATTTTTTCAAGAGCCGCGATCGTATTTTCAGTTTGTCCCGGTTGCGTTCGCACCATCGCGTATCCGCCCCATGTGTTTCGATGGAGAAACATGGGACCGATCGGTTCCTGGATCGGTCGGAAATTAAAATCTTTCACTACAGCAATAATGGTTGCCTCCTCTCCCCACAGGGTGATTTTTGTTCCCACAGCCGTGGCGAGTGACATTCCCATCGTTTTCATTGCGCTCTCGTTGATGATCACATCAGCGGTATCCGCTTTCGCGTTTTCCGTGTAGCCCCGCCCCTCGAGAATCGTTGTTTTAAAAACTTCTTCGAAATTTTCATCAACAGCAAAATTATAGAACAAAGGTTGTGTGTTTGGATCCTTCCCTGTCCACTCAACACCGATCGTTGCTCCACCCGATTGCGTTGGAAGATTGGAGATAAATGAATAATCTGTTGTCAACGGATTGTTGTCCAGACTCGCGCGAAAAGCATCATATTTCCCCCAGAGCTCGCCAGACATTCTTACATACAGTAAATTTTCTTTGTCGTATCCAAGATTGAGTTGTTGGATGTATTTCAATTGACGATATACCACGGTTGTTCCCACGATCAGTGAAATGGAGACTGCGAACTGAATTACAACCATCGCATTGCGAAATAAACTTCCCGATGATCCTCCGGTAACGTTTCCTTTTAAAACCGTGACCGGAACAAATCCGGAAAGGTAAAATGCAGGATAGCTTCCCGCGAGCAAGCCAGTCACGACAGTGATGCCAAGTAAGGCAAGCACAATTTTCACGTTCGTAAAGTCAAGGGTCAGGTCTTTGCCACCCAGTGTATTAAAATATGGAAGCACTAGATAAATCATCAACAGCGCAACAACCAATGACATCAAGGCAACCACCAGCGACTCCGCAAGAAATTGTCCCATGAGGTGCGGGCGCACCGCCCCGACAACTTTGCGCAGACCAACTTCCTTAGCCCTCCTCGCTGCGCGTGCCGTAGCAAGATTCATGAAGTTCAGGCATGCAACCACCAAAATAAAAACTGCAACGATGGCAAAGATGTAAACGTTCTCTGCGCTGCCGTGTCCGCCAATGTCAGCGAGAAAATTAGAGTGCAGATGAACGCTGGCAAGCGGTTGCAACACGAATCCGACTTTTAATACCGGTTCATTTTTCTTATAGATGTCCTGCATCTTTTTTTCGATTGCCTCGATGGCCGGCTTCGATCGGTCTGCTTTCTCGTGCAGCTTCAAATAGGTATAGTAGTTGAAATTATCCCAAACATTGTTTTTGAGATCGTTACTCGTGCGCGCCAGGTAGCGCATGGGTTGCAGAAAGTCGAACTGGATATGGGAATTGGTCGGAATGTCCGCAATAACACCTGTAACCGTGAAATCGTCTTTGTTTCCTTTGCGAATGGTTTTCTCAAGAACGTCAGTGGTGCCGAAATACTTCATCGCCATTTCTTCAGTGATCACAATCCCTTCCGGATTAAGCAACGCTTTCTCGCGGTCACCTTTAATGAACGGGAACGTGAACACACGGAAGAAATTCGAATCAGCGTAGATGTGGCCTTTCTCCTCAAACTTCAAATCGCCTACCTGAACGAGATCGCTGCCAGGCCCGGTGGTGCGAACCGACTCTTCAATTTCAGGAATCTCGCTTTTAACCGCGAACGCGATCGGTGCAGAGGTCACAGCCGCATGCACTTTCATTTCCGGCAACGTTGCCGTAACGCGATAGATCCGTTCATATTCATCGTGAAAGCGATCATAGCTCACTTCATCATTCACCCACATACCGATTAAAGCCGTACAGCTGATTCCAAGCGCAAGACCGAAGATGTTGATAAATGAAAAAGCTTTCTGACGAAGCAGGTTGCGAATGGCAACTTTGATGTAATTGCTGAACATAGTAAGGAAGGTTAACTCAACTAAGACGCTTAATCCCGGACAAAGGTTGCAAGTCAGAATTTAAATCCACGCTGCAGTGATCGCTAAGCAGGCGCGGAGAATTCGCAGAGATATTTTATCAAATGCAGATCGATGCTAGTGAAACGTGCAATAAAACCATGATGCACAGTACCTGAAAGGGCAAATCGCTCCGCTATTAAGTACCTCCGCGTATACGCTGCGCAAACTCCGTGATCTACCGATGCGAGACGATCGGCATCGATGATCCGCGGTGTGGATTTTAAACACTCTGAATAGCAGGAAATCTTACTTTAAACACGCTGCCTTCGTTTGGCTTGCTCCGAAGCTCAATAGACCCATTTAAAGCCTCTACCTGAGTTTTCACAAGGTATAATCCGATACCTTTTCCGTCTTTATGCATATGAAAACGCTTGTACATTTTAAATACATCTCCGCCAAACGCATCGAGATCAATACCCAGACCGTTGTCTGCTACTTCAAGAACATTATGACCGTTTTTACTGTATGTTCTTATTTCAATTTGCAACATTCGCTCGGGTGATTGATATTTAATCGCATTGCTTACCAGGTTGTATAAGATACTTCCAACCATCATGCGAACACCATGCACAAAATCACAACTGAAGTCGATGGTAATATGCTTGTCAATAAATTCATCCGGCAGGTTCAGGAGCCCACATGTTTTTTGCCACTCGGTGTCCCAGCGAACGAGTTCGGTGCGCTGCATTACATTGTTCCGGATGTCAACGATCTGACCGAGGTCTTTGATGATCTCGTCAAGATCTTTTGCCGACTGTTGGATATGCCTGACAATAAGGGGAAAGTCTTCACCTTCACGCAATGCATTTTCAACATGAAGGATGTTTGCCAACCCAAGCAATCGCGCAATCGGCCCGCGAAGGTTGTGTGAAACTGCATACGAGAACTGCGTAAGTTCATTATTATGCCGCACGAGTTCATCATTCGCATGCTGAAGGTTGGCATTGATCTGTTCAACACGGTGCTGCAAGGCAAGCTTTTGTTCTTCTATCAGTTTGCTGGCCTGCAATAACTCAGCCTGCTGCGATGTGATTTTTTCGTTTTGCCTTTTCAGATTCTTAAACGCGAGCGCCAGGCGCTGAAAGGTGAGACGGTATTTGGCTTCTGACACCTGCACACTTTTCTTCAGCGTGAGCGCGCCTGCAACAATGCCGCAAAAGCTCGCCACAGTAATGTAGTTGATGAAGTAGTAAGCAGGTCCGGTGAAGCCACTCTGATAGTAGCCTACACCCAGCCAGTTGTGCACCGGGTCAAACGTCACGATGAGTAAAAGCACCGTCCCGAGCGTTATGGTTAATGCAACCCGTTCGCGAAGGTCAAAGATCAGACATGGGATGATGCTCAGCAGAACAAGTACAAAACGTGTGTCGTAGTACAGTATGTCGGTAAACGATGGATCATAAAACTTTGGGAGCAGCCCGGCAATAAATGTAACGATGGGTGGCAGCAGGCAGAGTATAAATTTAGCGGAAGCAGAATAGCCGCGGGCAATAGCATATCGAATGGCGAAGAAAAAAAATCCAAGTCCCGTGATGATCGGTGTATTGACATTCGGTCCGAACAATGCGAGTAGTATTGCGAGAATTGCAAAACTAAGCACACCGAAAATGAACGCTACATTCCTTGCAACGATGTCGTTTCTCTTTTGTGTTGTAATATTCAAAGTGGGGTAAAATCAAAGTTAAAATTTCCAATGACTTTCTACAATCGCGTTGACGTCATTATCTGTTCACATTTCGTATAGCATGCTTTTTGGGCGTTGCCTGCCCGCCCACAAAGCCGCGCAACGGCCGCGCTATCCGTTCCAAGCCGCCCCTTTCATCGGTTTGAACGCGATTCGCGCTGAAACTCGTTCACGCGTTCCCCGGGGGCGCCTTTCCACTGCTATCGCTAACGCGAAATACAAGTTTTCACGTCATATCAAGTCGATTTGTAAATTTTGCATAACCGACCTTCTCAGCCCACTTCGACAAAGATCAGGCATCATAGCCAGCGCCCGGCATTTAAGCGAAATAAAATTCAGGCATTTCGCGCCACGTCATTACTAATACAATTAGTTTTATAATCAAATCATATTAGTAATGGCCTGGGACAGTGTAAAGGAAAAGCTTGAGACATTAGCGGATGCAGCGAAATATGATGTGTCGTGTTCATCCAGCGGAAGCAACCGGAAAAATGATACAAAACGACTCGGCAACGCTTCGGCTAGTGGTATTTGCCACGCTCATACCGAAGATGGGCGACCGAACCTTGACGTTGATCCCAAGCTGCCATGGGCACTGCGCAACCTCCAACACTTCCCCATCGACATCAATAAAGCAGACTATCACATAATCCTTCGCGTGCCGGACATTGGAATCGGATCGGCAATAAAGATTGTCACAGCACGAAAGTTCAGGAATCTTGGATGGGAAGGGTTAAGGCGTTTCGGAATCGCGATGAGCCGCGCAAAACATTTTATGATTTGCAGCACAATGGACCAAATGCCTGGCGACATCGACCCAATGGTCCTGCGTAGGAAAATTCCCGGTCAACGCAAGTATCCAAATACGATCACGACCCAACAATCGCTGTTTGCATGAGAACCATTCTGATCTATGACGGAAGTTTTAACGGATTCCTCACGGGTATTTTCGACCGTTATGAACGCAAACTTGAAGACTTTACCATCGTGAGATCCGGATGCTATCAGCCAGAGATTGATTCTACAGTGGTGACCATTGATACCGATCACGCAAAATCCAAAAGAGTTTGGGCTGGTTTGAAAAAACATTTGTCAGCAGCCAAACGGAACGAAGTTTACAAAACCTTCCTTTCGGAATTGCCGGAGATGGAAACGGTGCTATCTGCTTTCATTCTCCATATTTTCTCCGGTAGCCATACCGTAGAAGACCTCAGCCATCCGAGTGTAATTGCCGTCACGAAGATCGCACACCGGGTGCATCGCGAGAAGCATCGCATGGAAGCTTTTATCCGGTTCCAGCGAATAAAGAATGGTCTTTACTTCGCCATGATCGACCCCGACTTCAACGTTCTGCCCTTGATCGTTTCACACTTCAAAGAGCGGTACGCTGATCAGCAATGGCTGATCTACGACAAGCGGAGGAACTATGGAGTCAACTACGACCACATTACTACAAAAGTCACAGAAGTTCAGGTCGACCTCGCAGCAGAGAGCGCAGGAGATTTTCTTCCACGGCACCTTGTTCACGCAGACAAACTTCAATATCAAAAACTCTGGAAAGATTATTTCCACAGCGTCAACATCGAAGCCAGGAAGAATATGAAACTACATGTGCAACATGTTCCCATGCGATACTGGCGATACCTGACGGAGAAACGAGATTTTTCATAACAGGGCACATTCGACTGAGCCGCGCATTCCCAGTAACTTATCATTTTAAGTTCGCAACTTTTCTTCACCGCAGGGACCCAAAGGCCGCGATGTTTCGCGATGATCGACATGTAAATGCGATGTGGACAATCTCTAAATATGTATGGGTCGTCATGAATTCCTCCGCGAACTTCGCGTCTTCGCGTTGAAAACCTTTGATAGAGGCACGCGCCCTCAAGTCGCAAATCACCTGCATTATTGCCGCACTGACACCTGCCAATTTCATAGAAGTCTGTGTTAAATTTGTTTTATTGGAACAATCCCGAAGTTAAACATCGAAAGCAAACACTATGACCAAAGTTAAAGTCTGCGCATTTTCAATTTCACTCGATGGCTATGGAGCCGGACCTGACCAGACCCTGGACAATCCACTTGGCATTCGAGGTGAAGAACTCCATACGTGGTTTTTCCCAACACGCAGGTTTCAGCAGATGTATGGCAAGAGTGAGGGTACCAGTGGTGTCGACAACGACTTTGCTGAAAGGTCGTTCGACAACCTTGGCGCATGGATTATGGGACGCAATATGTTCGGACCGATCCGTGGTAACTGGCCCAGCGAAGACTGGAAAGGCTGGTGGGGTGAAAATCCTCCGTATCACGTTCCCGTTTTTGTTTTGACACATCACACCAGAAAACCGCTCGTCATGGAAGGCGGGACAACATTCTACTTTATCACCGATGGAATCGAGTCCGCGATGGAAAAGGCGAAGAAAGCCGCCAACGGAAAGGATATACGCATAGGTGGTGGCGTGTCAACCATTCGCCAATACCTTCAGGCAGGCCTCATCGATGAAATGCACCTTGCTGTCTCACCAGTCGTTCTCGGAAAAGGAGAAAACCTATTCGCAGGCATCGACCTTCCCAAACTCGGCTTCAACGACATCAAGACCACTTATGGAAGTGGAGCAACGCACGTTATACTCACGAAGAAGAAGTAGGTTAGGTTTGGGGAATTTGTCTTCGATTTGGTAAGTCATTAGTCACTAGTCACTAGGTGTGCCGCATTAATTTTGGTTTACCTTTTTTATTTACTAAACCCAAATCTAAAATGCTCCGGCATTTCCTAATGACTAATAACCAGTGACTAGTGACTTCCAAAAAAGTCGCTCCCACCCTCGACATCTGTCGCATTCACCCTCGCATCACACAGATTTTTCTTCACACCTTTGCTATGTCGACAACAACGAACAGTGGAGCAGCGACCACATCAAACGGGCCGATCCGAAAAGCCATACGAGTAGGAACAATCCAAAATCAATCGTTATGCCTAATAGTGTTTCACTTCACAGAGTATTTAAAACCACTCCCGAGAAATTGTTCAAAGCGTTTATCCATGCTCCTGCCGTTGCATCGTGGCTGCCACCTTATGGATTCCTCTGTGTTGTTCACCAGCTCGAAGCAAAGAAAGGCGGAGCATTCAGGATGTCGTTCGAAAATTTCTCGACAGGTAACAGCCATTCATTCGGTGGCAAGTACATCGAGTTCAAGGAAAATCAACTGCTCAAATACACCGACAAATTTGACGATCCCGGCCTTCCCGGAGAAATGATCACAACGATAACGCTCACAAAAAATCTTGCAGGCACCGATATCAAGATCACGCAGGAAGGGATTCCCGATGCAATTCCCGCAGAGTTCTGCTACCTCGGATGGCAGGAATCACTCGACAAACTGACGAGACTTGTCGAGCCGAACATTCCGGATGGGCCTGGAGCTTAAATACATTCAACACAGAGGATTTGAAATGTTTTATAATTCGGCTGCGACCTTAATGCTTCCCCAATTTAATACGTGCTGCTTGGAGAAAAAGCCGGTGAGCCCACAGAGGCTCGCTGAAGCTCGCAGTGCACAGATCAAAATTTTCCTGACTGCAAGAAAGCTTCAATTAACTGAAGCTTTCTTATTTCAGTCCTCCGCGAACTCCGCATCTTCGCGTCTTCGCGTTGAAAAAACTTTCAACTCAGAGCCACACTCTCACCCACGCCTTAACCTCGAATATCGAAGCAGCAACTAACAACAGCGGTACAAAATTTTTCAAAAAAACTTTACAGCTCAGCTTTAACCCGCTGCTGTCGGTTCTATGAAACTACAAGTACCCTCTCATGTCGCGACACGCCTCGCATCGCTATTGTTGATATTCGCTGCTTTTTCAACACATGGACAATCGCAACTCATTAAAGACGTCAACCGTACCGAGGCTGTCGACTTCAATGAGTATTCCGATTTCACCCGTGCCGGATCGACCATGTACTTTGTCAGCCTCGGAAAAGAGCTCTGGAAAAGTAACGGCACATCTGGCGGCACCATTCGATTAAAATCCCTGACAGCAGTTTCGAATCTCACAGCAGTGGGAAACATATTATACTTTGTCGGCACCGATGGCAGTGGTGCAGAGTTGTGGAAGACCGATGGCGCAAGTACCGTTCGCGTGAAAGACATTCGGGCAGGCTCATCCGGCAGCTCGCCTTCACAGCTGGTAGACGTAAATGGAACATTGTATTTCATTGCCAATGATGGAAAGACCGGTGTTGAAGTGTGGAAATCCAACGGCACTTCAACCGGGACATTGCTTGTAAAAGATATTTTTCCCGGAACCGGCAGCAGCAGTCCTTCACGACTGACAAACGTAAACGGGACGCTTTATTTCAACGCGAACGACAACACCAATGGATACGAGCTGTGGAAATCCAACGGCACGGCTAGTGGAACACTCCTGGTTAAAAACATCAACCCAGGCACGAAAGCCAGTAGTCACCCACAACTCCTCACGAATTTAAACGGTACGCTTTACTTCACGGCAACAGACGGATCAACGGGTCAGGAACTTTGGAAGAGCAATGGCACAAGCGCAGGCACTGTTCGCGTAAAAGACATTTACCCTGGCGTAACCGGTTCAAGCATTGACAACATAACCGCAGTGGGGGACGTGATCATGTTCAGCGCCACGAATGGCACTAATGGCAAGGAACTGTGGAAGAGCAATGGGACAAGCGCAGGAACTGTGCTGGTTAAAGATATTACTCCTGGCGCAGAAAGCAGCTTCACACTCCCGGGTGGTCATAATTTTACAGCGATCAATGGTGCATTATATTTTACGTCCGGACAATACGGTGCCGATATCATGCGGAGTGATGGAACATCCGCAGGCACCAAAGTAATTACGCGAGCCATCGAGCCGGGTTTGGATAATCCAGTGATCACACGGTTTACGCTGCACAATGGCAGCATCTATTTTTTTAACCACATGGTTGACTACTACTACCCATACTACGGTTTGTACAAAATGGATCTGAACGGCAACAACGTGACACTCGTGAAACAACTCTGGCTCGGTGATCCCCAGATCTATGAATACGATTACTACGCGTCTTATCGTACAAACATTGTTTCCGCAAATAACATACTTTTTGTCAGCGGCCGGCTGCAGCAGACACAGGGAACAAAACTGTTGCGCTCCGATGGCACCGCTGCGGGAACAGTAGTCGTCAAAGATGCCTTCATCCAAACCTTTGGAAGCTCTCCCGATCTCTTCACAAAAACTGCCAATGGAAAAGTTTTCTTCCGAGCAAACGGAAGGCTTGGTCATGATGAATATTACCAGGAGCTCGGCCAGGATCTTTGGGTTACCGATGGGACCGCAGCTGGCACCGTTGAATTGAAACGCTCGGAGTCTCTTAGCCAAATTACGGCCGTGGGGAACAAAGTATTTTTTTCAGGTCCTGCAGAAAATGATGATCCGGGGCTTTGGGTTTCGGATGGCACGCCTGCGGGAACAATAAAATTACATGACACCAGTCCGTTTACCGCAATCGAATTTAAAGGCTTGCTGTATTTCAATGACTACAATGAGCTCTGGCGAAGTGACGGTACCGCAGGGGGAACGATACGTGTCCAGACAATGCCGGTGTTTATCGAACAACTTCACAAGCTCGATACAAAACTGCTGATCACTACGAGTACTTCCTCCAATGGTGTAAACCTTTACAGCTCCGATGGCACGTCTGCACCGACCCTGATCAAAACTTTTTCCAGTTACAACAGTTCTTACCGCGAGCGCGACTTCGTGAACGCTAAAGGATATGCTTACTTCATTGCCGACAACGGAACAGGTGATGAGCTGTGGCGTACCAACGGTACCGCTAGTGGCACAACGGTAGTGACTGAGCTTCGCACAAACGACCAGAACGATGCAGACTTCGCAGGCATTCAGATGTTTCGGGATTCCATCTATTTCAGTGCGCAGGACGACACCGGAGCATGGGCACTTTTCAAAACCAATGGCACCGCGAGCAGCACAAAGAAACTTGGGAACGTAAACCCAGTTTATGAATACGCAGCCAGCGGAACATCCTTTCTGCTGATGTTCCCTGAGAAACCAGCGGGAACCGGAAATGACGAAGTGTGGTCTACACGCGGCACCGCGAGCACAACCAAAAAGTTAAAAGATCTTCCAGGCGCTCATCTTCCGGACGTAAGCGCAGTAACCATTAATGATGTTGTTTATTTCAGCGTTAATTTCTTCAGAGGCATAGTGCCACGACTGTGGCGATCAGACGGAACAGCCTGCGGCACATTCGATTTTAACATCGGAGCCTCATCACCGTATCCGCTCACTTCGATTGGAACCAATATCATTTTTGGAGGCAATAACCCAAGGGAGTTATATAAGTATAGTGCAGCATCTGCTCCGGCAAGTCCTTGCGGCACACCTACCTTCGCGACAGCGCTTGACGAAGTTATCGTCATGGAGAGTGAAGATATTATCCGATCAAGTCCCAATCCTTTCCAGACTGATCTGACACTGTCCATCAGCGGCAACGACAACGAAGACGTGAAAGCAATTATTTATACCAGCACCGGCTCACCGTTTGAAGCACATGAAAACCTCAAAGCCAACACAACCTACACGCTAGGTCACACGTGGCCGTCAGGGTTGTACATCATCCGCGCGTCTATAGGGCCTCGAGTTGTGACGAAGAAGGTTATTAAGGAATAAGACGTAGGGGATTTAAAATTTAAGATTTAAGATTTAAGATTTAAGATTTAAGATTTTTCCCGCAAGCGCGGGATCTGCGACAAGCTTCTCATTAGCGAGCACCAGTTCCTGAGCAAGGACGTCTCGTCCGCAGCGAAGGACCCTTGGGATATAACGCACGCGTTGAGTGAGCGGCATCAATCTTTCAAGCTCACACTTACCGGGGGCTGCAGGCTACAAGCTTTCCCGCGAGCGCGGGATCTTTCGACAAGCTTCTCAATTAGAAAGCACCAGCTCCTGAGCAAGGACGCCTCGTCCCCGCAGCGAAGGACCCCGGGGAAATAACGCACGCACGAAGTAAAAGAACTAACTTTACAATATTCTCCGCGACTCTCCGCGCCATACTCCGTGCCCTCCGCGGTGTGGATTTTTGCATTTTTGCGATGTGAGACGACCGCCTATTCTTAAAACATCGACACAAACCCACACCCGACAAAATCTCCCTTCCGGAAAGTTGCTCCATCGGTGTAGCCGTTATCACCAAAGCCGTTTTGTTTTACATAGTGCAGGGTCAGCTTCAGATTCTTTTTGTTCAGGTACCAGTTGATTCCCATATTGTACATCTCTTCAAGTCCCTCAGACGAAGCACCTGCATCGCCTTTGAAATTCATATACATAAACACCGGCTCGATGATCGACTTTTTTGCAACAATAATATTATAGCCCCCGCGTACCTGCCATGTGGTCATACCGTAAGTCACGCCTTCAACTCGTCTCAAGAGTCTGGCACCTTCGGCATCGAGGTTCAGCCCGTTGTAGTTGAGCATCACATCCACACCTGCGAAAGTGTTCACATCAAACTCATCAGTCTTCCCCTGTCGCGAGCTGTTGAAACCTATCGTTATTCCCTTTCGCTCATTGAAGTAGTTGTTGGCTTCATACATCAGGCTGTAACCCTTCTTGTCCGGGTCGCCAATGGAAAATGTTACGCGGTCAACTATCAGCGGGCTCCAGAATTTTCCAGCGGTCTCCGTTGCATCACTTGCTGTGGTGTTGTTATTGTTAACACTCATGTTGTAATTAATCGTTACGGCACCCGCAGCGAACATACCTCCAAGGTTAACACCGGTAGTACGCCCATATCCTTTACCCGTGATATGATCACGCACGTAACCTTGCAGCGGTGGTTTGTCAAACGAGTTCACGTTCATGTCACCGGTGATACACTCGCGACTGAACTGCGGGTGAAAATATCCCGCAGTGATGTGAAACAAATCGCTCTTGCGGCTGAGATTGTACGTGACGAACGCATCAAGGATTCCAAGCTGGCCCGCATTAACGCCACCACGGATCGCTCCAAACCTGTCTTTGCCGAGGTTGTCATACTGAACGTTCAGAAAATAGCTGAGACCGCGATAAGGCTTGCCTTTGAAACCGATCCTCGCTCTTCGTGTCAGAAAATTCAACCTGTTCTGCATGTCTTCGAGCGGACCGTTTTCTTCCAGCTGCAGTTTTTCGCCCATCGTATATATCGACCAGAGCTGCATACTCGCAAATGGCTGAACGTATTTAAAAAGGCTGTCAGGTTTTGTCCAGTTAATTTGCTGCCCCTTCACGGGAAGCAAGGCAACTACCGTGAAGCAGGCTGCGATGAAATATTTTATCATGCTGCAGTCTTTACAGCCTCGGAAGATGCCTGCTCAAGCATTTCTTTCAACGCTTTGTTTTCCTGCTCGAGCTCGAGTTGTCTGCGCGCCATCTGTTCCTGCGTTGCCTGGAGTTCTTCCTGGTTCTGACGCAATTCTTCCTCCTGCGCTTTCAGCTCTTCACTCATCTGTTGTGAATGTTCGAGCAGCTTGCGCGTGTTCTCGTTCACCTGCACTGTCGCAACTGTGCTCGCAATGGTCTCCGCGATTTTTTCAACGAACTCAATTTCAAACTGCTGCATTTCTTTGAACGATGCCATCTCGATCGCTCCGTAGACAATGTTGTTGTGAACGAGCGGTACAATCAGGATCGATCCCGGCTGAGCGCCACCCAGGCCAGACGTGATCGTGATATAGTTTTGAGGAATTTCTTTCAGGTAATAGGTCGCGCGTTCGAGCACACACTGGCCGATCAGTCCTTCGCCCAGCTCGATGCGCTTGTTGACAAATCGTTTCCGGTCGTAAGCGAACATCGCAATGAGTTCGAGGTAAGCTGCATCGCGTCCGTTTGACGGATGATGAAGGAACAACCCGCCCTGGTTAATTTTCAGATACGTAATAAGTGATTTCAGAATCTCATCTGCCAGCGTGGCGGTGTCGTTGTTGTTTTTGCGCAACACCTCGCCAAGTTTTGCAAGACCTTCATTGAACCAGTCGCGGATGCTTTTCTCGTCAGACGCGGCCTTCAGGTTCTTGCGCATCTGCAGCAGTTCATTGCCCAGCATATCGTCTGTGCTCAGCGGTGTAAACTCGCTGCTGAGATTTCCCTGCCCGATATCCTTCGCAAAACCCGTGTACGATTGTAGTCCTGTTACGAGCATATTCAGTGATTGCGTCATGTCACCCACCTCGTCTTTCCTGGTTACGCTCAATTGCTCCACCTGGTGGCCCATCGCCAGCGACTTAAGTTTGTCGCGGATGAGAAGAATGGCCGCAGAAAGTTTTCCGCTGAAGTAAAACGACAAGCCGACACCCAACGCCAGCACTACCAGCGTGATGGCCACAATCGTCATCACCACATCGTTGATCTGTTTTTTCAGCGCTTCCCGTTTCTCAGCCACAGCTGTGGTGATCTGGTCTGTGTAAAATCCGGCAGACACAATCCAGCCCGACTCCGGATGAAGCCGTGAATATGAAATTTTGTTGATCACTTCTTCCGTGCCCGGCTTCTTCATGATATAGTCGACAAAGCCATCGCCACTTGTGTTGCAGAGCTCTGCGCGCACCTGGTAAATATTGCGTCTCTTTTCCTTTTCAACGTTGAAGCTCGGGTCATCCAGAATCCTTCCGTTCAGACTGGGTTTTTCTGCGTGCATGAGCATGGTTGGATAAGGCAGCTTGTTATCAGTCACCCAGTAGTAACCTTCGCCCCTGTCGAAACGGATCTTCGACAAGTCATCCAGGCACTGCTGCATCAGCACTTTCACATTGGCCGAAGTGTCTTTCGAAGCAATGGAGCGGGCTTCGGTAAAACGCTTGTCCACAAGACCATAGGCAACATCCGTGATGTGTTTAAGATAAAGTTTAAGTTTCTGCGATTCGGTTTTTTCAAATTCCGCGATGTCGGCCTCCGACTGGTTTTTTATCTTATATATAGAGAAAGAACTGATGAGAATGGCCGGGACGAGAAGTCCAAGCATCGCGAAGAGCGTGATCTGTTGTTTTAGCTTCATGGTGGTTGATAATTGCGCGCAAAGATTTCCCAATTGCCGCTAGCTATTGACTGCATTGCAGTCATATTATTTCTCATGTAAGCATTCGCGTGAAAAAAGCAAACGCAGATTATCATAAATGATGCTTTCAAACGAAGGAATGGCTGTACTGCGAAGCCTGCAATGTCGCAGAGACGTGTAAGGAAGCGTTGATTACAGCGACTTTGTGTGTTTCAATCGGGAAGACTTGAGCAGCGTATCAGGAAAAACCTGACAACTCTTAAGGATTTACCCTACACAACATTTAATGGACCGTGCCGCATGATGCCGAATGTTGTCCCATCGAGCCTCCCGCCAAAACATCTTAAATCGCAAATCTAAAATCGCAAATCTTAAATTATCCCCATCCCTCACCCACGGTGCGCGACTCTAATTTCAGATTTAAAATGTCTAAATTTAAGGTTATCCATGAACCGCGAACTCAAAAAAGGTCTCACACTGGGCCTGATCATCTACAGCCTCGGCATTCTTGCAACAACCGTTGTTCATTTGATTTTTGGCTGGAGTAATCCCCACACATTGCCGCCAGCCATCGTTCCCGTAGTTGTCACCCTTTTTGTTGCCGCCCTCCGGGTAGTCATCTCTGGTTTCAACCTGGTCACGCGAAAATCCGAAGCCGCAAAAGGCGAACTCATCGTTCACGCCTGTGCAGGGTTTTTGATTGTTGTGATTATTTCTATGATGAGGATGAAATCTTAAATTTAATATTTGAGATTTTTGATTTAAGATTTAATGCATCCTGCCATTAAAGTTTAACAGGCGTTGTATTTTTAATCTATGAGGCGATTTAACCCGCTCTAAAAATATAAAATCTAAAATCTATCCCCCCAACCGGTATCCGCTTCCAAAAATATACCTAAAATCCAAGCCTAGTTCACAAGTACCACCCGGGTCCATCACCTACCATCCACGACTCCAAAAAATCTAAAATCTAAAATCTAAAATCTTAAATCTTTAATCCGTCCACTTCACTATCTTGTTATTACCCACGTTCACCGGAATGAGTCAGCCAACGCAAGACCACTACCTCCTCTCCCCTTCCCGGATCAAAGAGCCGCCAACAACCTTTTTTGCGCGACTGAAATTTCTTGGCCCCGGCTTCATCCTCTCCGCTTCCATTGTTGGATCAGGTGAGTTGATTGCCACCACAACACTTGGAGCGCGCGCGGGCTTCGTTGCGTTTTGGGTCATCATTGTCAGCTGCCTCGTAAAAGTTGCTGTGCAGCTGGAGTTCGGCAAGCATGCTATCCTCACGGGTGAAACCGCCATGCAGTTGTTCAACAAGCTTCCCGGAAAAAAGATCGGAAAAGGTAAGTGGAGCTTGTGGCTGATATTTTTTCTTATCCTGTTAAAGCTCGTTCAACTCGGAGGAATGATTGGCAGCACAGCTATTGTACTCAATATGCTTTGGCCTGGCGTTCCGGTTCCCGTGTGGGTAATTGTCAGCGCACTCAGTGTGTCAATGTTGATTTACAAAGGCTACTATATCGTGGTGGAAAAACTTTCACTCGTCATGATTGCCATGTTCACTGTGATGACCATTACTTCTGTGCTGGCGCTTGAGTTCACTGCCTACAGCATATCATGGCAGGAACTCTCCAGCGGCCTCACGTTTTCCATGCCTGCCGGAATTATATCCGTGGCCATCGGTGCCTTCGGAATTACAGGTGTGGCCAGCGATGAGATCATTGCTTACAACTACTGGTGTCTGGAGAAAGGTTACGCGGCTTACACCGGTCCGCGCACCGATGACGATGCGTGGCGCGCGCGTGCAAAGGGATGGATCAAAGTGATGTACCTCGATGCCATCGTTGCCATGATCATCTACACCTCCGTTACCGCAGCATTTTATTTGTTGGGCGCGGCCGTGCTCAATGGTCGCGGAGTTATTCCCGAAGGCAATCAGCTGATCGAAACAGTCGCGTTGATCTACACCGAATCGCTCGGTGAAGGCATCAGGATTGCGTACCTGGTTGGAGCATTCTTTGTTTTGTACTCGAGCCTTTTCGCCACGCTCGCAGCCTGGACAAGAATTTATCCCGACATCTTCGGACGCCTCGGCTGGATAAACTTCAACGACCTTGCCCAGAGGCGAAAGATGATCGCTCTCCTCGCCTGGACAATTCCCCTCGTGTGGGCCGCCACCTTTCTCTATATTAATCTCCCCGTGATGATGATCCTCTTTGGCGGAGTTGTCGGATCTGTCATGTTGTTTCTTGTCGTCTTTGCCGGCATCACCATCAAGTACACGATCCCGAACGTTGTGCCACCGAGCAGATTTTACAACATCACTTTTTGGATTAGTGTCGTGTCAATTTGTTTTGTAGGAGTTTATGGAATCGTCAAACTGTTTTGACAAGCTATCTCGATCATCAATGTCTGAACATGTGCAGGTCTGAACGAAGGAAGCCGGGGAGCCGGGAGCCGGGGGGGGGAATGCCAGGGTGCCGGAAGGCCGGGGTGGCAGGAACAACGTTAGAAAGTCACACCAAAAAATATTGTATTCTCCGCGAACTCCGCAACTCCGCGTCTTCCGATATGAGGCGATCGGAATCTGCGATCCGCGTTGAAAAAACCAGACTAAGGCGCACTCACGAAAAGTCCCCCTTGGGGGATTTAGGGGTGTCACTCCGTCCGCAACACCTCAGTCGGATTCACCTGCGATGTCTTCAACGTGAGATATCCAAGAATAATCCACGACACCATTAGCAAAGCCACGCCCGTACACACAAACACAATTGGCTGAATCCCTACCTGGTATACAAAGTTATCGAGCCATCGGTCCATCATCCACCATGCAACAGGTGTCGCCACTACAATCGCGATTAGAATGAGTTTCGTAAAATCCCGTAATAACAAGATGAGAAGACTCGCTACCGTTGCACCCAGTACTTTTCTGATGCCGACTTCTTTGGTGCGTTGATGGAATGTGAGCAGCGCCATACCAAATAATCCCATGCCGGCAATCACGATGGCTATAATCGCGAAGGCAGTAAAGATCGCTGCCGTACTTTCTTCCGTTCTGTACTGACGATCGAGACGCTCGTCAAGGAAAACAAAATCGAATTCAAACGTATTGTCGAACGCGAGAAACGTACTCTTGATTTTCGCGAGCCGCTCGTTGAAATTTTCTGTGTTCAGTTTGATCACAAGATGATTGTATGCTGGGTATGGCACCATGAGTAGTGGACCAATCGCCTGGTGGAACGATTGAAAGTGAAAATCTTTCACTACACCAACCACTTGTCC
The DNA here is from genome assembly GCA_029309925.1 of Fulvivirgaceae bacterium JP3-4. Lineage (GTDB taxonomy): Bacteria > Bacteroidota > Bacteroidia > Cytophagales > Cyclobacteriaceae > Chryseosolibacter. Next base: position 1,400,317 of record JARKND010000005.1, on the reverse strand, counting down.
GCGCAAGGTGCGTTCGCCTATTTCCCAACTGATTTCTTTACCCACCGGATCGTTCAGGCTGAGTTGCTGAACAGCAGTTTCATTGAGAATAAAAGCATTGAGAATTCCCTCGTAATCTTTCTGATTAAATATTCTACCACTTGTGAGCTCGATGCCCATGGTGTTAAAAAATTCCGGATCGACAAATGACTCAGAGACGTCCAACCTTGTGTCCGGAGCTTCCGCTGTAAAAACGCTGTTCTGATTATATTGACCGCCTGGCAAATTCGAACTTGCCGACACCGAGGTTACACCTTCCAGTCGTGTAAGTTCTGCTCGCAGCGTTTCAATTCTTCTTCCGGCATCACCATTTTTCAGTGGCACCACCAGCACTTCTTCTTTTTGAAAACCAAGATTCTTGTTTTTGATGAACGAGAGTTGATTGAAAATAATCACCGCTCCGGAGATCAGCACCATCGATATGGAAAACTGAAATACAACAAGCGCCTGGCGAAGGCCTGATCCCCGCTCACCTGTGCTGAAGTTTCCTTTGAGAATCGACTGCGTATTCAATCGCGACAAATACAAAGCAGGATAAATGCCTGATGCAACACCGATCACCAAACCGAGTCCATATAATACAGGCAGATCAGTCGCGTAGTTAAACACAAAGTTATGACCGGTAAAAGAGTTGTACAGCGGTAACGTAAATTCCACCAGTAAAATGGCCACAGCGATTGATAGCATGGCAACGACCACCGACTCCGAAATAAATTGAAACGACAGCTGTGTGCGGAGTGCGCCAAGCGTTTTGCGGATACCGATTTCTTTCGCACGCTCTGTGGACTTAGCCGTCATCAGGTTCATAAAATTAATACACGCAATGAGCAGTGTAAGCAACGCGGCCGCACTCATTATATATACGTACTCGATGTTTCCATTCGGTTCCAACTCCCAGCGCAGCTTCGAATGCAGGTGAATGTCTTTCAGTGGCTGCAGTTTAAACCCATAGTTGTTTTCAGTAAACCATTTCATTGCCTCATCACTGAACGACACGTATTTGCGTGACCAGTCCAGGAGTTTTGCCTGGAGCGCTTCCGCATTCGCACCCGGTTTCAGACGCACGTAGTTAAAGTGTCCGAAGTCTGCCCACTGATAATATTCATCGTTTGGATCGAAAGATTTTTCGCGCACATACGACACGAGAAAATCAAAATGAAAGTGCGATTGCTGCGGAACGTCCCTAAATACGGCCATCACTTCCAGCAACGTTGAGTCGTTGCCTACGGCCAGATGTTTGCCGATCGGATCTTCCGCCTGGAAATATTTTTTAGCCATCGATTCCGAGATGAGGATGCCGTTCACATTTCGAAGCGCGTCACGCGCATCTCCACTCACTACGGAAAAGGGAAACACATCGAAGAACGTGCTGTCGACAGCCAGTACATTCGCTTCGTCAAACTTCAGATTTTTCTCCAGATTGCGAAAAGCAAATACCTCACGCGTCAACCCCGCTGCCCAGAGGGGCGATAAGCTCACGGCACTTTCCACTTCCGGAAACTCTTCCTTCATAGCTTGCGCCATCGGATGCGGTGTGCGCGTCTGCGGATTTTCATTTACCCACGCCACCCGATACACATCCTCATAACCGTCCAGGTATTTATCATAACCCCATTCGTATCGAACATAAATGGCCATGAAGAAAACACTGGCAATACCCAGCGCCAGCCCAGCCATGTTGATGACCGTGTGAAGTTTGTTGTTCAATAAATTCCGAAAGGCAACTTTGAAATACGTTACGAGCATGATTTTAGGATCGGTTCAATTTGACAGAGATTACTAAGTCTTGTACGGCTTCGTGCCTATGCCAACAATCAGTCCAAAGCCACCACGCTGAAATTTACGCTGATTTAAAGGATTTCTGTATGTAAAGTTTTTACTACCGGGCAATCGCGTTCGTATTCGGGCAGGGGGAGGATTTAAAATTTAAAATTTGAAATTTAAAATTTAATAGGTGAAGCATACGCGTTGATCTTCCACGCAAAGCCGTACTCGTTCCTATTTTGACGTCCCGACTTGCAGCTGTTTTTGGGCGTTGCCCCGATCTCCCGCGCGCAGCTTTTCCCGCCTGTTCCGCGTTTTCGCGGGAAGCCTGCAAACTTTAGTAAGCGCACGCCTTTACCGCGAGGGACCTCCGCACATCGTGGCCGCGCTGTCCGTTACAACTCCTCGTGCCATCGCTCGGGCTTACGCAATTGCGGGGTTTCCACTACCATCGCTAACGCAGAGCGCAGCACGACTTCATAAAAAACCCTACGAAAAAAATTGCATTCTCCGCGAACTCCGCACTCCGCGCCTCCCGATGCCAGGCGATCTGAATCTGTGATCCGCGTTGAAAAAAATTTTACTTGTTCCTCTCCTTAATATCAAAACAACATTGTTCGCACACGACTTTCATCTTCGCTATAGCTTTCACGTTTTCATTCCGTTCTCCCTCCTGCGCCCAGAAAATTTCGCAAGAACTGCACCATGCCCAGTAATCATCCTCCGGCTCTACTAATGGATCTGATTTAATGGCTCGTGAAATCCAAGCTTCACCAATCAAATGCTGACAGACAATTCAGCACGGCTTGAACCATGACTCTCGTACTCTAGCATTAGCGACCGGCAGGCGATTATAAATATTTGGATATTAGCACTAATGACAATCTAGAGGCTTTTAAGTACTTCCTCAGCTTGATCCAAATTGATTCACGGTCACACTTAGTAGAACTATGACTTCATTAAGTCTTGAAGTTCGATACTATATTTCCAGATCTTTGAGATCCCCTCAGTTGTCTCTCGTGAGTAGCGGTCGCAAAAGGGGAAAATGACACTAACAGGTTTACTTAGGCATTGGGAAACAAAGTACAAAGCAAAACCCAATGTTTGGGCTTTTGTAGACAACGGGCAGAGATACAAATTTGTTATTGTTTTTCTCTTATTCTCGCGATCGACATACTCTTTAATCACCCCTGCAGTTACAAACGGATCATTTGCAGGGGCAAACAGGGTTGAATCTTTGTCAATAAAATTTTCCCTGCCGCTCGATGAAGCCTCTTCGGCTTTGTAAGCTTTCAGAATATTTTCTTGAAACATATCGGGCTGAAGAGATGGAAAGCCAAAAAGCTGAATTTTTCTCGCGTTCGCCTTCTTTTTGGAGACATCTGTTATTCTTTGATCATCGTATCCAGCACCGATTAAAAGCAAGTCATTTGAAGAATCCGGGGAATGCACTCCTTGACAACCTTCAATCTGTCGAACATCTATGTAATCGAAGGAGAACGAAGTTTCCTCCTTCTTTTTATAAGTCATTGGATCTGTGTAAATAAAATCAATCGACATCTTTAAGGCCGATGCAAGGTATCGGACAAGAAATATCAGATGAGGCCTGATGAAGCCCGTTATGTCGACACAAACTCTTAGGCTATTCGTAAGTAAAAATTGGCTAAGGTAGCTTCGCACGATTTCCCCTTCCGTCTTACCCGCCAAGTTTGTGAAGTCAAAAACCTTCACACCCGGCCTACTTTTCGGCAGTTCACTTGGCAAGTATTTGTATTCCGGAAATACCAACCAGTGCTTTTCGATTGACTTTAAATCACTAAAAATGGTCCGAACTCTTTCACTGTCATTGTAAGCAGAAATAAATATGTCATATTCGTTTTCGGAAACGAATTCACTGGATGTTGAATACTTTCGCTTGTAATAGATTGAGAAATCAATAGGCGCTGTCATTAGTAAATTCATCAAAAAGTGATTGACTTAAGTTCGCGTCAGAAAATGGCACATTGTATTTATTCATTTTCGTTCTACGAAGGCGCTCATAATCTTCGTTATCCTCTCCAAAAATTGCCGATACCTCTTCTCTATTAAATTGAATTATTCCTCGTCTAAACAAAGGCAGATCCCATTTTGGAGCGATTAAACCATTTATTTGATATGTAACAAATTTCCGTACGGAGTTCTTCTCGGTTCTTTCTGGAACATTGATCAAATAGGAATATTGTTCTAAATAATCTAATACCTTTCGAATGTCTTCATCAACATCATTTACGTTTAAACTAAAAGAACAAATGGAACACTCGGGTGGGGTATCCGAAAACCGAAGTTCCTGCAAATACTGTCCAAGTCGTTTAATAACATCAGAAACTCTACGGCCATTTGCTCCCGCTATTCGCGCATCTTCAATAAACCAATTCGATGCCTCCTCAACACCTCTCATTTGAGCATCAAATCCGATCCTGTCTTTGCGAAATGGAATTTCTCCTTGAAATATTGACCACCTGTGAATGTGTTTTAGTGTTATCAAAAGTAGCCTAGGAATGCCCACAGACATTTTTGTCAACTTGTCAAATCCAACGTAAGGAATTTTTTCTTGCGATTCCTTGAATAACTGGTCGACAATGTCATTTTTAAATTTATCCAATACTTTAGCATGCCGGGTATGAATACTGTCGTCTAAGTTCTCAAAATAGATGACCGACTCATCTTTAATGCTTTCAGAAATGTTCACCAAATTACCGCGTTTGTTCCTTTTCCATTCCCTGTAAAAAATGAAAACATTTGTTCTCTCAACAATAACATCTAGTGGAAACCGAAGATTAGATATTATTGACTGAATGTCATTTGATTTGGCCCTACCAGTAAGTTTGCTTTTTAATGTTATGAGGTGTCCCGCCTTTTCTCCTTTTGATGCTACTTTCTGCAGGAAACCACTTATATCGTACTGATCGTAATAATTCGAAAAATCGAAATCGGTTGAGCGATTCGGCACCAAGCTGTAACCTGACTCCCTAATCCTTCTCAGGCAAATTTCCTTCACAAATTTTTCATAGAAATCGTCATTCTCTCTGAATATCTTGTCGATGATATATTTTTCATACTCAGAGCCTTCCTTTATATCTTCATCTCCACTAAATGTTTTATATGTTTTGACGCCATACCATCGAGCACCCACGCGAAAGGTCACAGGAGCTTCCCGCTCGCGAACCAACGTGTTAATATGTTGCTGTTGATATTCCAATAAATTTTCGAATTCGTCAATCAAAAAAATAAACTGAAAATTTTTGAAAATTCCCGTCTTCTGACGGAGCACCTTAGGGATACCAAAAATCAACTTCCCAGGAGAAACTAATATTTCCATTCCGATATTTATTTTCCCAGTTACCGAACAGTTATTTATTTCATAGTCCATTTTCTTTTGAAGGTCCCTTAGGTATAAGTTCACAGCGTTGAATGATTGAAGGTCGTCATCCAAATGCCTGTCAAATAATGTTGTTACTATTTCGCGACAGATTTCGATTTCATCCCTGACGACATCGGTATTGTTAACAACCTCCTCAACAACCTGAAGCAACAACTGCGCGAACCATAACTCGATATAATAGGCAAACAAGGTTCTCCAAGTTTCGTTTGAGAAACTGGATCCCTGAAATCTGCTTGAGTTCAATCCACCACACCTTAAGTAAATTCCGAGGTATTGGTCTGCAGTAATTTTTGACAAAAAATCTTCTCTATAAACTAGCTTTCGTGAATTAAAAGAAAAGTATCTCAAAATGTGTGTCTTACCACTACCCTTTCCTCCAAGAATATACATCGGCATTGGTGACTCTGTTTTCATCAACTGAAGGAAGTTTTTATCGTGACTCGTAAAATCAACCCAGTATTTGTTTATTTCCTCATCGGAGTAATCCACTGCTGTCGTAATATTAAATGGGTTAGGGGTATTCATCTCTTAGCTTAATATATCTTATTGTATCTCTTGAAGACAGGTGACCAGTTTATGTGTCCTTCATCGTACCAGATAGTTGGCAAAGTATTATCAGGAGTATTGTGAAAGAATCCTATCAATAACTGGCAATTATTAAAACCTAGTTTATGTCGATCAGCAGCTTGAGTCAGCTGTGGCTCTTGCAGTCCTTCATGGGCCAAAATACTCTTCATCAAATCAAGGCCGTATTTTTCGCAGGTTGCCTTGGCGAAGCCTTTATCAATCAAACCAACATAGCTACCAAAATATCTGGAGCTTGTGTCGAAGCACTTAAAGGAGTCGTCTAATTCCACCAGCGCTTCCACATAGTCGAATTTCGTTTGTTTTTTTACATTCTCTTTTCCTTGTTTAGTAGCGAACAGCATTAAATATGATGTGTGAATTGACGCATTAATAGCCTTGATCCTCTCAACAATTTCCTTCGAATATTGGTTAGCTTGAGATCCAGAACCGCAAAAATCATCGATAAAGACAAAATGTGTAATGTGTGGAAACCTAAGTGAATCACTTGAGCCACTTCGCTTGAAAATTTCAAAGGCGTTCAGAAACCTGTTTTTAGAGAGTTTATTTTCTTGGCGAAAAAAATATAGCAGGTGAGTGCCGCTTTCAGATGGATTACCCATGCCGAGAAAAATGGTTTTCTTTTCCTCTTCAATGAATGTTTTCTGAATAAATAACAAATCAGTCGTGTTATTATTATTCTTTCTTATTTGTTCAACAACTCTATATTTAAAAAGGTCCCTATAAAGGCCCTTAAGTAGTTCCTTCATTTGCAAGTCACCGAAATACATGAATTGTGAGAGAAGATACAGTAAATGAATCTTTTCTTTTTCATCTTTAAAATTATCGAGCCATCTCTCAACCTTTGGCTGATCCGCTTTCCGCTCCCATGTTGTTTCGTTTAGAATTTTAATTTTCTTGAAAAGTACACTATGTAGATCTTGCGTGTCCATCAACATTATTTTTGGAGTAAAAGAACCCATTCTCTTGTTATTATATTGGCGGTCTTATTGCGTTTGGTCATCAATCCATACGATTTTATGTCGTCCACCAAGCGAAATTTAACTTTTAACCCTTCTTGCTGTAGCATTTCGGCCAAATACTCTTGAGTTTTAAATTGCCGTCCGCACACTTGATTATTTGCGGCTACTAAGACGAAGTACCCCCCAGGCCTCAATACCTGAACACTTTCTCTAAATGCGTGTCGCATTTCCTCCAAATAATTTGCTGCAATAAATGCCCGCAAAGGGTTGACTTTCTTTATCTCTTGTATTAATCGATCCGCTGCCACAATTCCGGTCTTGTCTATTCTTAGAAATTCATGTTTTCTATACTCCTCTCTGCCAATGCTTTTCTGATCGATCTCTCTCATAGTCTTACCTTTGGTCATTCTAAGCCACCCAAGGTTGAGGCTCGATGAGCGAATATATTTTTGCGCTCCGGCATATGGGGGAGATGTGATAACAAGGTCAACATTTTGATTCTTTAAACTGGTGCCAGTTAGAGATCTCGCATCATTAGATACAATGATGCCACTTGATGTGTGATGTCTTTGCAACTCGTTGAAAGAATCAACGCGCTCGATGTTAGCAGCAACTATTTCCAGAAACTTATTTTTAACGTTCAAGGATTTTTGGTTCCTGATTATTTCCAAAGTTTTCTCCTTTAGTGGATGCCCATCCTTGTATTGATCGCTCCTAATTCTCACAGGCACTGAAACTCTCGGATCCGCGAGACTTACCTTCTTTACCAGATTTGAAAAACAAACAAAGAAGAATTCCCGATAATGTTGCTGATTGATTTTTTCAATTTCAATATAAATTGCAGCAAGCTGCCTTTGTATAGTTGGTAAGAACCAGTAGTCAACATCTATGATTTCAGCAATTCTCTCGCTGCTATGACTCTTTATCGAGCAGGTTAAAGTTTCGTAATAATCCAATAGAGTTGCTATCTCATATTTTCGGACTTTGACGCTCGCAATGAGCCTAGCCAATGGGTTAGAATCGGCTCCATATGAATTTCTATTACTGAGACACGACTCGAGTAAGACGGTCCCTGACCCGCAGAAAGGATCTAAAACGCGGTCACCACTTTTTGACAGTATATTATTATTCAAAAATAAATGCGGAATGTGCATTAGCAGCTTGGCGGGATAGGCGTGTACTAGATGGGTCGCGCGATCTGCTTTGTTTAATTCCGGAATCATCCTCCGAAAATTTACATCAATCGCTTTTCCATTCTTTGAGTATCGGGTAAGAAACGACTCTATTTCCTGATCAAAATTCTTTTCGATTCGCATTGGCTTTAAGCAGGTTTTACGACTTGACCGGTAGTAGGCCTCCTGAGTAAATATAAAAAATCAAGTGCATATTGCTTTTAGGCTATTTAACTACCCTAATCAGGATTGCGTGGATGCGCAAATCAAATCTTACCTTTTTCTAATTCAAAATTCAAATATTCTCTAATATCTGCAATAGCCCGCAGAAGGTGCTCATTTGACTTAATTTCATTTTTCACGTCAATCCATTTTTCGAACGAAATATCATCAATACCAAACGATTCAGGATTAAGGACCATCTTTTGGATTCTTAAAGATAGTTTATGCTTATTTACACTATCAATAACTTTTTCTTCGGTCTCTAGTGAACAGGCTGCACCTAAATAAATAGATTCGATTACTTCAGTGGGAAGGTTAAACAGCGCAATCCCATTTTCAAAAGAATCCGCATCTTGCATATGCTTTATCAACCTCCATTCACGTTCATACGCCCAGTGGTCGCTTTTTGTAAAAAACATTCCCTCTCGTGTAATATTTCGAGCCGAGAACTGTGGGCGTAACTTCGAATAGATAACCTTACTTATGTTATTCGTTGTAAATTCTTTACCGGTCGTATTAAAAAATGGATGGTCGGTTTTAAGTCCCAATACAAATCCTTTGTGATTCCCACCGTAATGGGCCCACATTAAAGGGTCACTATACGTTTCACTAAGGCTCAAAATTCCGGTTGAATATTGCATCACGACCTTGAATAATTGTAGTGCCTCGGGAAAAACCTCTTTACGATGTTGCTTGTTATTGAGCGCCTCAAAATCCTTTAAATTAACTCCGTTTCTTTTTGCTTCAATCTCTGCAACTCTTCTCCAATCCTGATCTGAAATCTCCCAATCTGTTATAACCGGGTTGTTCTCGTAAGGGTCGTTTAAGTATGGCGCCTGAGTAAATCGGATTTTTAAGTTCTCGAGTACATCAGTCCTTGAAGGACTCAGGTATTTGAAAAGCAACATATTTTATGGATTCATTGTTATTCTTAGTACGCTTTAAAAGAAACACGTTTTACCAAGTCTCGAAGTTGATGTCAGCCTGTTGTAATGGTGGATCGAAAAGTATAGCCATGAAAACACAGATGTCAAATGGGCAGTGACATCAGTTGCTTTCAAATCATTTCTTATGTGACGACTCCCAGTGGGCTAGTGATCGAGTGGATCGGGTGGGGCAGGGAATCAGGACTAATCTAAAAAAAATGTTTAAACAAGACAACATCATTTGAGAGGAAGTTGATACGTTGATTAGTTGACTTGTTGATACGTTGTGGGCCTGAACGGGCGGAGGTAGGTATGTGATGTGTAGGAGGAGCCAAAAGAACCACTGTGGGTCGCAGCGCCTCTATTAGAACCGTCATTCCGCGCTTGCAGAATTGTCTATGAAAGGCTGCGTGTTTCTGAGCGGAATCCCCTTGCCTTGCGAGCGTTCTTCGAAGTGCTTTTCATAGTGAGTGATCATGGCAAGGGGATTCCGCTCATGTGATGCTCGCATTTCATAGTTAATGCGCAAGCGCGGAATGACGGATCGATTTTGGTTTTGTGCGGCAGAACGCGCTTTTAAGTCCATCACATGTTAACCGGATTTTTCAATGCTGATAACACCTGCCGTTCGATGCTTTTGTCATTCGCGAACATCGCTTGCCGGATTTTGTCATGCCTGTGCATTGTGTTGAAACAGCTCTTGGAATGTCAGAAGTACTTTCATCGCCCTCAGATAATTCGTCTGTCAATGTGAGCGGTGGCTTGCAGACAGAGCATGCCGTGTATGCTTTGCTTTTTGCTTCTGCTAGTGTTGTTGCAATTTTACTTTCGCTCAAATAGCGACACGAGTCTTTATGATATTTTTCTCCGGTGCGGGTAACGTATACTGTCTGCCCAAGTGCGCTCTGCGTTACGGCAAATGCCAGGAGAAGAAGCATCTTCCAACTTGCGCCAACGGTACGCAAGTTGCAAACAGTTAATCCTGATCCCGTGAAGGTCATACGCACAATCCTTTGGTGGAAAACACAAAGCCCATCCTGACATAGCTACGATGTCGGGACGGGCTCCGAAATGAAGTTATTAAATTTTAGTTAACTCTCAAAGCAAACGATGTCTCCGCCTGAGGGATGGCAGTGAAAACCGAAGTGGCAATGCGGGCGGGTGTTGTAACGGACAGCCCGACCCGCGCGAAGCATGTGCACAGGCAAAGGGGCAAGCCAAAATTTCTTACAAACTCTCCTTTGCAATCACAACCCAATCGCTGTTGCCGTGGCCTTTCGCGATGTACTCATCCATCTTTGCTGCGATCGCTGGTACGATAGTCAGTTTAACGCCAGTTTCGTTGGCTGCGGATAACATCAGGCCGGCATCTTTGCGGGCCATGTTGAGTTCCCAGGAGGGATCGTTGTATTGTGCGTCTACGATTCTCTTTAAGCGTGCAGGTACCATGGCTCCGGGATTCCAGTTGTCAAAAAGCTGTTGCACTTCGGAAGGCGCGATGCCGTGAACCTTCGCGAGTGCGAGTGCATCTGCAAGGCCAGCGGTGAGCGATAACAGGAAAAGATTTCCAGAAAGTTTTATTCCGGCAGCTTTTCCTTCTTCATCACCGTAGTTCATCAACTTGCCTGTCATCTTTGCCAGCATCGGCTCGTACTTTTTAATCACCTGCTGATCTCCAGACACCAGCATCACGCCAGTGCTCTCCAACGCATTTTGCGGTCCCATGAAAACAGGCGCATGCAGATACGTGACGTTTTTGCTCTTCCAGGAAGCTGTCCTCTTCTTCGCTCCTTCTACGGAAGTAGTGGTGTGGTCAATGATAACCACTCCCGGCTTCAGATTTTTCGCGATTGCGGAAAGTATTTCATCAACGGAAGCATCATCCTTTAACGTAAGGTGAATCATATCTGCACCCTGCACTGCGTCTTCAACACGATCAAAAGCTTTTGCACCAAATTGCTCAAGCGCTTTTGCTTTTGAAACAGTCCGGTTCCAAACCTGAACGGTGTCTCCTCTCTTCAACATTGCCTTCACAAAATTCGAACCGAGCAGGCCCATGCCTAAAAATGCTTTTATCATAGTTGTGTTTTTTTTGAAAGGTAGAGAGAATTTTCAAACTGCCGAAAATGCCAAATGCCAAATCCACACCGCGGAGAGCGTGGAGGAGGCGCGGAGATTCGCGGAGATTTTTAGGATTTTTGGTGCTGCTCAGCAAGGGGCTGAAGGAACTTTCCTGAGGTTATTAGTGATTGGTTGATTCGTTGTAGGGCTCAACGGGCGGAGTCCGACTTCAGTGTAGTAGCGTTGAGCCCATGTTTTTAGTTTGTTAACATTTCAAATTCATATCTTTACAAATGAAACCCTCTTGCGTTTATGGAAACACGGCCAAAACAGGATCTTTTCGATCTGTCTTTCAGCAAAAAGGATTTTGTCAGGACATTAAGCTACCGGGAATTTGTCTCATCGTTTGCCTTGGCTCTTTTACTACTCAGTGTTTATGCAGTATTGGATTATTACAATGGCGAAGACTGGGCTCAAAATAATGGAAAGGCGATACGATTGACTTTCTTGTGCATCCTCCCTGTTGTTAATCACATTTTTTATAAAGCTGAGCACAAACGTCCAAACAATTTCATGGGTCGCAACCTCCACGACTATATTTTTCTTTTACTATTCCTCGCGATCTTTAAATTGAAACTTTTCTTTTACGGATCAAGCTTTACGATTGAAGCCGAAGGGGTTTTTAGTGTCATCTTCTTAATAGCCGGCTTGATCATGATCATCATGTTATTTGAAATGGCTGTCGCACTTCTGAGGCGTTGTCTAAACCTTCTGCGATGGCAAATTATTTGAAAATAAAGATCGGAATTGCGGCCTCCTCGATTTTCGTCATTGTCCTCGTACCGCTTCTGCAGAATAAGTTTTTCGCTTCTGCAACAATTAAGAGATGGAGCAATATTTCATGGGACGACTTTCAGGGAATCCCACGCCCGTTCAGTAGCTATGATGCTTCCATCGGCACCGCCATCTATCTCGACTATGATCCAGTAACAAACCGCCACTTCGCCTATGCCGGCCAGAACAATATTTACTCGTGGGCAAACGAAGAGGTAAGTGGCTCAGATTACCTGCTGAATCATGAACAATACCATTTTAATATTACCGAGCTGCATGCAAGGAGGCTGAATAAATACATAGCAGATAATCCGGACGCCACATTAAATTCAATTATGTTGAGGCTTGGCTCGATCAATATAGACCTGAATGACATGCAGAACCAATACGATTGGGAGACGGACCACAGCACAATACTTGACAAACAAAGAAGCTGGGAGTATAAGATAGATTCTCTATTGATGTTGGAGAAAGGTTGGCTCACGGACAAATTTTCGGGTGCTCGCGTGTATCTACCCAATGCCACAGATTCTTCGAAGGGCGTGGTAGGTGGTGTGGCTTACAGGCTCTACGCACAATACAGCTACGGTATGCAATTGAGTCTCGTATCTTACCAGCAGTCCAATGTGGACTTGAAGGTGTTGAGGGAAACCATCAGGCATAACATAGAGAAGCGCGCTGAACGTGTGAAGCGTATTTCAATTGACACTGTAGATAACTTTAGACTCGTCACGATTTCGGAAGACACGTTAAGAAACACTTATTATCAAGCGTGGCTGACGAACGATTCTTATTTATACCAGCTGAAAACACGGTACCCTAACGACACAGGAGACACGACTGGCTACATCAGAATCGCAGATTCATTTATCAACTCATTCCAGGTCGTAGATACCGAAAACTATTGGTTCGCGAAGGCGGAAGCTTTAAAGTCTCCTGTCATTATTTCTACAGTTTCGAAAATCGATAAACAAGAAAAAAACCAAACCACGCGAAATTGCATCGAGATTATCCGCCCTGGGGCGCACGGATTTTACAAAGGACCGTTTTTTCGCGATGACGGTGCCATGTTTATAGCCTACGATTACGTAGCACATCCGGATTCACTTCACAATGAAGATATGTTGATAATTGGCAAGGATTTGTACAAGCAACCACCAATGTCAGAAGGCCAGATCTTTTTTGTTCCCGCTGACAAGCTCCCAACAGAAAGATACAATCTCAAGTTTGGCTACACTCTGCTTCAAGATTCAACAAACAGCTGTTACAAGCTATATCACCAAAATCTAGAAATAGTCCCTGCGAGCGAATAATCCAATACGATGATCGAAGAATTTCTGTAATGACCGTTCATGCTGGCGCAAGTCTTCACGCGCTGGCTGCAGCGATCGCGAGACTTGTGCCTTACATGATTCGAGTCTTCAGACTTGTCGCACTTGAATTCCTGGCCGCAAATCGATTTCAGCACGGCAGTCGGGAGACTGCTAACATGCGGAGCCACAAGTCTCGCGCATGCCAGCGCCCAGGTCCAAGACTTGCGCCAATGATTGGGTTATGGATCGAATGTCGAAGTATCGAAATTGAATATCGAACAAGGAACAAGGAATAGTGAATGGCAAGGTTCAAAGTTTCAGGTTCAAGGTTCAAAGTTTAAGGTTGCGAGTTCAAAGTTCGTGTTCAGGGTTCAAGGTTCAAGGGAACACGGAATAGTGAATGCAGAAGTTGCCTTGCGGATGACGATCGCGAATAAACCCGAGACCTGTGACTTGCGACCTGAAACCTGCAACAATCCACCACAACCATTACCTTGCAGCTACAAATTTCTGGTTGTTAGTTTAATGGCAAAACAATAGCTGATGGGGTTCGAGTCCCTCCCTTCTACCTGGGTAGTTTAAACAAGGTCAAAACCGCTATGTTGCTCTGTTCGATTCAGGGCACAACCACAAATAATTTAAAGTTCAAGGTTCAAGGTTTAAAGTTTTCGGGTTTCGAGTTGCGGGTTCAAAGTTTCGGGTTCAGGGTTCTGTGTTTAGATTCAAGGCCCGGCCCTACCGGCTTTCAAATTTTAAAATCTAAAATGTAAAATTTCAAATTCCCCCCGTCTGCAGGTTCTCGGTGCGCAGTGACGGGATGCCAAGTCCGATGAGGATGTTTTTGATAATGTTGTTGACGTTGTGAAAGCTCCAGACAACAAGGCTCGGCTCAGGTTCGAGCTCGGTGAGGACGTACTTGCTCATGACAAACAAAAACAGGTTGAAGCTGAAGTAAAAAAGTATTCCGCTGTTGACCCACAGAAGACCTGTATCGTTCATAGGCCTCGTGGATGAAAAGACGTTGATAAAATAAGAGATGCTGAAGACAATCGAGATCGCACCAGCGAGTGTCCACATGAGTGTCTGGTACTCGTTGAGCGATTGCACGAACAATGTGAGAACTAAAAATCCAATCGCGTAGATTACCACACCGATCACGACAGCCCGCCTCGTCCTCTCTGAGAGTACCTCACTGTAAAACCACGAGAGCAAAAGGAAGAACAGCAGGTAATAAATATTGAAGAGCAGTGCAGTGGAAATATCGTGTTGGAAAAGATAAAGAGCGATGAGGTCCGACAGCGCAGAAACAATAAGAATCGCTCCAACCTTGTGGCCCGGGGTCGAAAACTCCCTGAGTCTCCCGACATACAGCAGCAGCGGAAACGCAACCGAAAAAATAGAAGCAAAGCGGATAATTTCAGGAACGGAATACTGCATGGATACTTGTGGTTACAAAGCCTATTCGGTTACTCTACAGGGCATGGTGGACAAGGACTGGACGCATCGTACACCACAGTTTCGTTGTTATTCGTTCTTCCCAATGAAAGTCCCGACAAAGCGAAGTCTGTATCGCTCACGATCAGCAAAAGTTGCGGACTGAGATCGAGATCACTTAACGCAGGTTCTAGCTGCATTACATCAAAAAATGAAAGCATGTTCATCTGGTCGAAGATATTGCTTCCGAAAAAGTGGAACGAAATGTCGGCAGGGTGCGAAGCCTCATAGTTTGCTGCCCAGGCGCGGGCAGTGCTTTCGGAGACGGGCAAATCAGAGTTGGTATCGATGATGATTTTTCCTGCATCCCACACGTGCAGCGATTCACCGATCGGTATGGCAAGAATATGATGCTCACCGAAATTGTCAGTAGCGTGATGAAACGCAACTCCGGTAAACCCCGAAACGGAATTCGACATGTCTGCAAGATTCTCTTCGCTCAGGGAGTAGCCGAGCAGGTCGATCCGTCCGTTGCTCGTGATGCTATTTTTGCTGCGATAGAGTTCGAGCCATCGTTGCCCTTGTTCGTTAGGGATTTGCCTGCCCACATTGCCATAGTAGGCAAGGTCGGAGATATTTTTCCTCACATCGTCTTTTGCGTCCTGGCAGGCTAAAAGTGACATCCCCAGAAACAAGATCGAAAAGAACCGCGAATTTTTCATGACATTGACGCGCTTGCACATTAAAAGCAAAAAATTGATTGCCACACAGAATCCACAACTGCACCTATCGCTATTCCGGGTATAAAAAATCGTACCTCATATATGAGGGGAAAAAATATTAGCGAAATGTTTTTGTCGGGGGGGTTCAGGTTCAATGTTTCAGGTTCAAGGTTCGAGGTTCAATGTTCCGGGTTGCGGGTTCAGCGTTCAAAGTTCCGAGTTCAAGGTTCAAAGTTTGAAGTCGTGAAATTGAATGTCGAATAAGAAGCAAGGAATGGTGAATGCAGAAGTTGCTTTGCAGGGGGCTGGGGTGCAGGGTGGCCAGTGGTGAAGGTTAAGACTTGCGGGACTCGCGCTCTTCCTTCGGCAAATCTTCGAATGTGTCGAAATGTGTTCCGTAGGAAATCTTGTTTGCCTTTAGAATTAAAAGGAACTCCATTAATGATCCAGATTTCGGCCGGAAAATATAGGCGTCACTCACTTCCTGGGTTTCTTCGGCCATGCGCGTCAATCGCTCCACCAGTTGTGTTTTACCCTCCAGTTCCCCTTTGAAAATCGTAACAATGGCCTTCATGTCTGCGAAAGATATGATTACCTTCTAAGATAATCTGCATCATATATGATGAATCAAAAATTTCGTTGGCATAGTTTTTTTAGGCGGGAAATAGTTTTGACCCACTTGTGAATGCAACCCCAAAATTCACCGCATCTATTGATGCAAAAAATCATGTTGACGTACTTCAATTGCGAGCACTTCTGGGCATAGATCGCTATGCTTTTTTACATTCCCTGAAAAGTAAATTCACCAGGCGGAATTCCAGGATTACTTTCTGCGATGTGTGGCTTCAACAGTCACACCGGTGATCTTGGTGACCTGCCCTTTCTTGTCGGACACCGGTAATCCGGCCGCGTGGATTTTATGAATGGTGCCATCAGGCCACTTTACGCGATAGTCCGCCTCGTAAGGAACGCAGTTCTTAACTGTATTCTCCAACGCAGTCTTGACAGCTTGTCTGTCTTCCGCCAACATCATCGAAAATAACTTCTGAACATTGAGAGACTCATCAGGTGGTAATCCAAAGTTAGCTTTGCATTGGTCTGTGCAATTGATCTTTTCCGTTGAAACTACCAATTCGTAAGACCCGATCTTGCCCGCTTTCAACGCCAGCTCAAGAGTTTCAGCGGTAGCTGCCAACTGCGCGCGTGTTTCTTTTTCGTCAGTAATATCGAGCACGCTTCCCAGAATGCGCAACGGTGTCCGGTCTTTGTCATACACAATATTCCCGACAATGCGGATCCACCTCACCTTTCCGTTCTTCCACACAATACGCGCCTCGTACGATAAATGTCCTGTAGCATACGCTTTACGATGTGCGGCTTCCCTGATCTTCCTGTCTTCCGGATGGATCGTGTCCACCAGCAGACTGTGACCTGCATCATACACGAAGCCAAAAATCTGATAGAATCTCTCCGAAGCGTGTATATGCTCCGTTATAAGATTAAGATCATAAGTGCCGATCTGGGTTGCAGCAACTGCCTGACGGAGCCGTTCTTCGGCCAGTTCTATTTTCTGCCGGGAGATCACATTCTCCGTAACATCTACTACGATAGCCATCACACCTCCGACTTTTCCGTCATCCTCGCGAATGGGCTCATACGAAAAAGTGTAGTAGCTTGTCTCGAGCTTTCCGTGGCGCCTCAGCTTTACCTCACGCTCAGCCGCACGAACCGGAACACCAGTTTCGTAAACCTGATCTACAAGTTTATCAAAGCCCTGCTCTTTTACCTCGGGAATCACGTCCCAGATGCTCTTCCCCACGCAGGTGGAATCCTTATCGATCAGCTGAAGATACATATCATTGGCAAACTCGATAATGCTCTCCTTACCTTTTAAGATGAGCAGTCCGATGGGCGCCTTCATGAACGTCTCGCGAAAACGCTGCTCACTGGTGATGGCAAGGTCGTATGCCTTTACCTTGTCAGTCGTTTCAAGACAAACAGAAAGCACTCCCAACACTTCGCCCTGAAGATTTTTTACCGGACTGTAAGAAAACGTCCAGGTGGTATCGATCAGCTTTCCGTTCCGGTTGATCTGTGTAGGAATATCCTGGTAAAACTGTTTCGTGCCCGTAGCCTTAACCGTTGCAATGAGCGAACTGATTCCATCAAACTGCTCAGGAAACACTTTCGCTAACGGTTGCCCAATGCCGGACAGCTGATACTCCTCAGTGCCGAAACTCGACTTGAACGCATCATTGTAAAAGCAAATGTTGTCATCGCCCCAGTAGAGAAAATGAGGAAAGCCAGATTCCAAAACAATGTTCAAGGTATTAAGCAGAACAGGATCCCATAAAGAAATCGGTCCGAGGTCATGGTCTGACCAGTTTGTTCTGTTGAGATGCGAGCCTACTTCACTCGTGTGTAAAAAAGAAAAAGAAGGCTTTGCCAGGGTGTCGATCATGGTGAAAGGTAAGGATTAATGGCGGAAAAAAATTGTGCCGGGTTCGGGTTCGGGGTTCAATGTTCCGGGTTCCGGGTTCAAGGTTCCGGGTTCAAGGTTCCGGGTTCGGGGTTTCGTGTTCAGGCTTCAGGGGTCAACGTTTCGTGTTGCAAGGTCCTTTGTCAATTGTATTTCACACGGACAGAAATAGCTTGTGAGGTAAAATCGTCAACACACGCTGCCTGAGGGATTGGAGGCTTGCTTGAGCCCGACATGGGCCTTTGCAATTTCTGACGGCTTGTATAAACAAGACAATGCGCATAGTACTGACACACTCTCAAAAAGACTGCGTGTGCTGGGTGGCGAGGCCGGAAAGCCCGACCCCGATGCGCGATGGTGGGAGGGTGAGGATGAGGGGGCAGGCCATTGCAGTTCGCGTTCGAAGTTCCATGTTGCAAGTTTCAGGTGGCTCAAGGTTAAAGGTCATGATAGGGGTTACAGTTCGCACGTCACGCGCGGCAGGTTACAGGTTGCAGCTTACAGGTCTCACGTAACGAATATGAGCAAAGTTTTGATCTGTGACGCGCAACCTGAACCTTGTACCCTGAGACATGCAACTGTCCGAACCTTGAACCAGGAACTTTGAACCCGGAACCCTGAACGCGGAACTCGCAACCGCGACCCTCAACCCCGCGTGTTTTCAACCGGCAAGAAGTGTTAACTTACACTAACAAATCCCATTGCCGATGATCATCCTCGACTTCTGGTCTGCGCTCAGCCTCGTGGGTATTGGTCAGGCGATACTGCTCCTGGTTCTCTTCGTGTCTGACAAGCGAAAATATTTTTCACCCAATTTGTTTCTGATCGCCTTGCTGGTGTGGATCGTGTGGGTGCAGCTGGAGTTCCTGGTGATCAGGAGGTCGTTCGTAATTCACACCAGTGTGTTCTTCGGAAGTCGTCACGGTGTGTGGTTGTTGCTGGGACCGTTGGTGTATCATTATGTCATCAGCATTTTTAATCCGTCATTCAAGTTTCAGCTGAGGCAACTGCTGCACTACCTGCCGTTTTTGCTTTTTGTTTTGATCTTACCGCTGACGGGCACGATCAACATTTCCGATAGGGTGATTGGTTATGGAATGCTTTCCGTGCTGAAGTTCCCCATGCTGGCGAACTCGTGGCTCGATACCGCTTACGGCTACATCTTCATTCTGCAGTTCATTCACGCAGCCATCTACCTGATGATTTCACTGAGGGCGATCAATACCGCGCAAAAAGAAACGATGGCTGGCTCGTCCGACAACCGCATCGAGATGCTGCGCTACCAGAAAGCGATGGTGCTCTCAATGGTAGCCTTGATGGCCTGTGCCATTGTGTTTATAGGTGTACTGCTCAACAGCATATGGTATGTGCGCGAACTCGACTACATCTACCTGTTACCCCTCACCTTGTGCATTTACTCCTTCGCCTACTACGCCATGCGTCTGCCCTCGGTGTTTGAACGAACTGCTCCACCGGTTTTCAAAAGCGTGGCCTCGGCTACTGACAGGCAAACGCAGAAACAACAATTCGAAAAAGTGAAAGAACTTGTTGCGTCTAAAAAACTTTACCAAAATCCGGAGCTGCGACTGACGGATCTTTCGGCCGAGTCGGGGATCACGTATCATCAGCTGTCGGAGATGATCAACCGGGAAGCTGAAGTTTCCTTTTTTGAATTCATCAATCAGTTCCGCATCAACGAGGTGTTGGAGAAGCTCAAAAACAAATCGCTTGAAAACGAGAAGATCAACGTTCTGGAAATCGCCTATTCAGCTGGTTTCAACAACAAGGTCTCGTTTAACCGCTACTTCAAGAAGCAAACCGGAAAGACACCCACCGATTTTATAAAAAGTGAACTAAAAAAGGTTAATCATTATAAAAATTGACGACTTCGTAAACGCATCTGCCATTCTTTGAATCAAAAAACTTTCAAAGTATGGACAGAATGAAATTTACAATCGTGGTACTCACGTTAATTACGGTAGCCTTTCCAATTCTTGGACAAACTACACAAGCGCGGTTCGGAGAATTTTTTCCAATCGAGCGAAGTCACTCCTACATCGAGTTTTCAGTAAAATACATGGGCTTCGCGAAAGTGAAGGGCCGATTTGCACAATTCTCGGGATTGATCCGCTATGACGAAAAGAACATCAGCAACACTTCGGTGTCACTGCAGATCCAAACGGAAAGCATCAACACCGATCTTGAGTTCAGAGACAAAGATCTGAAATCGGAGAACTGGCTCGATGCAGCGAAATATCCGTTGATCGTGTTTACGAGTAAATCGGTTCAGAAAAAATCGCAGGGCCTCAGCATCACGGGCGACCTCACGATTAAAGGCGTGACAAAAGAAGTTGTACTTCACATGGCACAACCCTCTGGTGTGTTAAAAGACGCCCGTGCTGACTTACAGGTAATTTTCACCGGAACGACATCCATTGACCGAACACATTTTGGCGTGGAAGGAAAAAATTGGAGTGGTGTGCGCGAAGGCATCACCGCGGTTGAGAATGAGGTGCTGATTGAATTCAGCATGCTGGGAAAAAGGCTTCAAAAGGCAAATTTTACTAACTGGGTTAGAAACGTAAACAATCCTCCTGGAAAAATTTACGAGACCATTTCAACGCAAGGGGTAACCAAAGGGCTGGAAGAATTCAAGGCGATGCTTTCGCAAAGTGCCGTGAAAGTACCCGCACTCGCAACGGTGGGATACATGCTGACGCTCGAAGAAAAATATGAGGATGCAAAGTTAGTTCTCGAAGCCAATGCCGAGGCGTTTCCGGACTCACCAGAAGTTTATTTATCGCTCGGAGAATTTTATCTGCAGCAAAATAACAGAGCCAAGGCGAAATCAAATTTCCAGGAAGCATTGAAACGCGATGGCAACAATGTGAGTGCGACTGAGTATTTGAGGCATTTGTAGGGTATAGTGTGTGCATGTGCGCGGGTGCTCATCGTTTGCTGGTTAAGCATCAACGTTGCGGGGCAATTCTAAGGGGCGATCATTAAAATAATTATTATCTTAAAGGGTTAAACCCCCATTTCTCCCTTGATCGCAGAGGCCCTAACTAGGTTGATCCGGATCGGCACGGACAAATCACAAGTTCAGTCTGACAAAAGGAATTTACAGATTTCAAATTTCATTTGTCTGGTGATGGCGGGCGCATTGATGCTGATCGTGATGTTCCGGTTAGTGGTTGGCGGACTTGAAGTTTGGTTCTACCTGCCTCTCATCGTTGAAGCGATCTTCTTTCTGACACTGCTTTCCGTGACGCGAGCGGGATTTCCTTTTCTAAGCAGAATCCTATTGTGCTGGGCGCCTCCGATATTCCTGATCATCGATTTTAAGATCCTCATTGAACATGTGCCCGTTCCGGAAACTTCTCACTTTCTGGGATTTCGGATTTTTCAGGTTGCGTTTTCGATTTTTCCCTTCCTGATGTTTAACGTATCGGAGCGGGGAAAATTTTTTACTGCACTTCTCGCACCTATCGTCATTGTGATCGCCTACGACAAGATCCTGGAACTTGCGGGTGTCGGATATTACGACCTTGGTCTGAAAGACAGTTCATATTTCTACAATAACTTTCGCACAATGGTTGCGCTGCTGATCATTGGAAGTGCATTCGTTTTCCTCAAACGACTCCTGGAAAAACAAGAACTGCGCAATGAAAAGCTGATCGCACAACTGGAGCAGCAAAATCTGATCATCCAGAAAAATTCTGAACGCGCGCTGAAAAAAGCATATGACCGGCTGAGCTACCACATCAACAATACACCGCTTGCCGTCATCGAGAGGGATAAGGATTTCAAGGTGACCTTCTGGAATAAGAGAGCGGAAGAACTCCTTGGCTGGTCAGAGGAAGAAGCAAAAGGATTGAAGCCACAGGATTTTATTGTGTATAAAGAGGACGCTCCGGGTGCAGTGAGACTCATGAACGAAGCCCTTTCACAGAAACGTGACTCAAACTTTATGGAAATCCGAACGGTGACAAAAGACGGGCGGATACTGAACTGCTTGTGGTACTATTCCTTTCTTAGAGATGAGCATGGCGAGTTGGATACAGTTCTTTCGTTCATGAGTGATATCACCGAGCAACGCAAAGCCAACTACTACCTGAACGAACGGATCAAAGAGCTGCGCACACTCTATAATGTAAGCCAGCTTCTCACCACTTCAGACAAATCCATGGAAGAGGTGTTCACACTCCTGCCCGATCTCCTTCCTCCTGGATGGCAATTCCCGCGAGAATGTGCCGCGCGCCTGAGTATCTTCGGCAACGATTATCAGACCGCCAACTATAGGAAGACACCATTCGCACAACCCCTGGAAATTATCATCGATAACAACCCGGTAGGAACACTTGAAGTGGTTTACCTCGAACAAAAGCCAATCGAAAGCGAAGGACCATTTCTAAAAGAAGAACGGGATCTTCTCACCACGATCGTTCAGATGCTTCAAGTGTACATTGAACGCAAACTCGAGGAAGAAGCGCTCATGAAGACGCAGGCAAGCCTGTCGGCCACCATCAACAACACGGAAATCATCATCTGGTCTGTCGACCACAACTTCTTGCTGACATCGTTCAATGAAGCGTTCAGAAAATTTCTTCGTGAGTCGTATGATGCTGACGTTACTAAAATTCAGGATCGGCCATTTTACGCTTTCTCAAACGCTGACCTTTGGCATGAGCGCTACCAGCGTGTTTTCACTGGCGAAGTTTTCACTTTTGAAGAGACCGTAGGGGCTATTGATTTCCGATACTCACTAAGCCCGATCATCGATAATGCAAAGATCATCGGTGTCAGTATTTTCGCTGACAAATCACCATACAAAATCAGCGGAACCGGGAACTCAACGAAGCCAACAAAAAGATCTCTGACCTGAAGATGATGGCGCTGCGATCGGTGATGAATCCGCATTTTATCTTTAACGTCTTAAGCTCCATACAATACTTCATCACGCGCAATGACGAGCTGAACGCGATCAATTACCTCACTTCGTTCTCCAAACTGATGCGGACGGTGCTTACAAGATCTGTGGCCGATCTGGTTTCGCTCAGGGAAGAACTCGACCTGTTACACGACTATGTGCACCTTGAAAAACTAAGATTTGAAAAAAAGTTCGATGTCAGGATCGAATGCGACAAGCATATTAATCCGGATGAGATATCGATGCCATCCTTGCTGATCCAGCCTTATGTGGAGAACGCGATCCTTCACGGTCTGTATAATAAGGAGGGAGAAGGTCATCTGCTGATCAGTGTTTCGGCTGACGGTGAATTTTTGCGTTTTGTGATCGAGGATGACGGCATTGGAAGAAAGGCAGCGCAGGCTTTCCGCGACAAAAGCAAAACAAAAAGACAATCCATGGGTACCAAACTCACGGAGGAAAGGCTGATCATTCTCAATGGCGACTCACAGCCACCGGTTGTGTATGAGGATTTGTATGAGGGAAACGAACCTGCCGGGACCCGCGCCATTATTCGAGTAAAAACAAACCCCCTATAGTCATGTTGAAGTCTATCATTGTCGATGACGAATTTAAAAGTCGCGAAAGCCTCAGGGCACTTATTGAAAAATTCTGCGAAAACATTGAAGTGGCTGCTGTCTGCCAAAACAGTGATGAAGTGATGAAGGCCATCGGTGAACATAAACCAGACATTGTTTTTCTCGATATTCAATTGCAGCGTGAATCGGGATTCGACATCCTTGAAAAACTCGACAAGGTGGACTTCGAAATTATTTTCACGACTGCTTATTCTGAATTCGCAGTGCGGGCGTTCAAGTTTTCCGCCATCGACTATCTGCTCAAGCCTGTAGACATCACCGACCTCCGTAATGCCATTGAAAAAGCCCGAAAACGCATTCTCGGAAATATTTCCGAGCGGATGAATCAACTGGCACAAACGATCAAAGGAAATACGTTCAAGCACTCGCGCCTGGCCGTACCATCAAGTGATGGTCTCGTTTTCGTAAGCGTGGGTGACATTCTCTATTGTGAAGCCTCCGGCAACTACACCAATATTCATATGAGCGACAGCCGGAAGTTTGTGGTGAGCCGTACACTCAAAGAATATGAAGAAATGCTCGATGGCCTTGATTTCTTCAGAATCCACAATTCATACCTCATCAACCTGAATCTGATCAAAAAATACATCCGTGGCGAAGGTGGCCAGGTGGTAATGAACAACGATCAGGCTCTTGATGTGTCCAAGGCCAAAAAGAAGAGCTTCCTCGAGAAGATCAAAATCAAGGAATAACACCCTGTTCCACAAGGCTGGAAATCTGTATTAGGCTGTTTTTTCCAATCCCGTTTCCTCCCGGCTACTCAAAAAAACCTCCCGGCTAGTCATCGGAGGTTTTGCCGTTATGCCTTTCTCGCGATCCTTACATCATGATCGCAGCAATAAAGTCAAAATTCACCCATTCAGTCAGTCACGGGATAGCCTCGGCCTTCCATGTGCTCAACCCGGGTGCCGCACCAGGTATTTTTAATACAGCCAATCCAGAACTGGCTAAGGTGATGCTGTTGCTCATTTTGATCCTTACAGGTGTATGTGTTGTTGGAAATTTCCCACGAGTCTCTGCCTTCGTAAAAATCACTTCAACCGCTCCCCGCTCATGAGAACAGGTGAATACATAGAAGACCTCCGGGAATTCATCGGGCTATCATCGGTCGAATTCGGAAAGATCCTGAAAATATATGAAGCGGAAGCTGTCAAAGGGAAACTTCGTCCATCAATCACGGAAAAACTGCAATACTTTGACATCATCACCCAGCGTTTGCAGCACCTTGTCGATGCTCACGAAAAAATGGTGACGCTTTACATCGATGATATTTTCAAGGATTCATTTCTCCACCTTCAATATTTCCAGTTCTCAATTATAGTATTCGATCTGTTTGAGGTTCTGTCATTCGTGCACATGAACATTGCCGACTTGAAAAATCGCGATGGTGTCACTTCAACAAAGCATGGGCTCGGTTATGAAGGTATCGAGCGGTTAGGAGTGGCTTGTGAAAAGATCCGCAGCGCTTTAAAAACCAATGCGGGCAGCGTGCGATTCGTTGGCTTGCCAGCGCTCACAAGCAGACAAATCACAATATGCAGACAGTTGTATACGATGGAGCGGGAACGCGTGGTATTAGACTGGTATATAGACAATTCAAACGGTGAACTGTCCGGACTATTAAACGTTTACCATGCCTGGCTGCGTGATTACAAAAATCCATCAATAGAATTTTTTGAATAATGTTCGCTATGTCAAACGTCATTTTACAAATAACAGAAAACAACCAGGTTGTTCACATGATTTGTTCCAATGGTTTCAATGCAGCCAACGCAGAATCGATCAAAGCGGAACTCATGGAAAGCGTTGAACGCACTGGCGAAGAAATTCTTTCGCTGCAGCATGCAACTGCATTAGACATCACCGGAATTCAACTGGCATTTGCGTGGCGAAAAGCGCTCACAGCGCAGGGAAGGAAAGCAACGGTGGAGCTTCCCCGCGCAGAAAACATTAACGATCTGCTCGTGAAGACGGGCGTAACTAAACTTTTTTGATCATGGCAAAGAAGATACTTGTTGTAGACGACTCAGAAAGCATCAGAATGCTGGTGAGCACAATTCTCGAAAATGCCGGCTTTGAAGTAGCGCGCGCAATAGACGGCCAGGATGCGCTCCAGGTACTTAATGAAAACCTTTTCAACCTGATCATCACTGATCTGAACATGCCGCGCATGGATGGAATCTCGCTGATCGAGGAAGTGCGTGTCACACCTCATCACAACCGCGTACCCATCCTGATGCTGACAACTGAATCGCAGGCATCCTTCAAAGAAAAGGCGCGGAATGCCGGAGCAACAGGCTGGATCGTGAAGCCATTCGTTGCCGATAATCTGTTAGCGGTCATTAATAAAGTACTGCGATGAGCGACAAACTGACCCAGACCTTCCTGGCGGAAGCCAATGAGCTGATCATCGACATCGAAAGGTGCTTGCTAGACATCGGCCAAGGCTCAAATGACCGCGATGACATCAGTGCGATCTTCCGCTCCATGCATACGCTGAAAGGCGCCTCGGGAATGTTTGGTTTTGAATTAGTCCAACGCCTCACGCATCATCTGGAAAACATCTACCAGGATATCCGCGATGGAAAAAGACTGATGGATGCCGACATCACAGAGCTGACCTTCAAAACTCTCGATCAGCTGCGGATTCTTTTGAATGCGGATGCAACCCAAACGGAGCCGGCAGGATACAATGAACTTCTCGAAACAGTAAAGGCAATCGGTTCGGAAAACAAAGCAGTGCAGCAAATCACCACTTCGCAGCTGACTGCCCTGGAGAAAACATACTATGTCCGATTTACTCCGCAGGCCGACATCATTCGCAATGGAAATAATCCACTCTATCTGGTTGATGACCTTGTAGCGCTTGGCCCGGCAGTCGTACTTCCTTTTTTTAATCAGCTGCCTGACCTTGATCAGATCGATGTTGAAAACTGCTATACGGGCTTTGAAATCATTCTTGCTACGGACAAGAATGAAGATGAGATCCGTACTGTATTCCTTTTTGTTGAAGGCAACTGTGAATTGCAGATCACAAAACTGACAAATGAGAATTCGCTGAAAGCTTTTACTAACGAAAAACATCCCTTCATCACAACGGACTTCAACGCCCCACTTGGATTTGAGTCCATTAAAAACACTTTCGACACAAGACCTGCTAAATCGGTTCATGAACCGAGTAAGACAGCGACAGCTAAGAAGGCAAACATACGGGTTGGCGCTGAACAGCTTGACGAACTGATGAACCTCGTCAGCGAGTTGGTGACAACCCAGGCGCGGCTTTCACTTTTCGCAAATGAAAACTTGTCGACAGCGCTGTCTGGCATCTCCGAGAACATCGAAAAAATAACGCGCAGGCTGAGGGACAACGCATTCACCATGAGTCTTGTTCCACTCGATTCAATTCGCGTTCGATTCCAAAGACTCGTCAGCGATCTTTCAAAAGATCTCAACAAGTCGGTCGACTTTGTGACTGAAGGAATGGAAACGAAGATCGATAAATCAATTATTGAAAAACTAACTGATCCGATCCTCCATATTCTTCGGAACTGCATTGACCATGGAATCGAAACACCGGAGGTGAGAAGTAACCATGGGAAAACACCAGAAGGCATCCTTTCGCTCAGGGCATTTTATTCCGGTTCGAGTGTAGTGATCGAGATCTCTGATGACGGAGCGGGAATAAATCTTCAACGGATCAGAAACAAAGCCATCTCCCGTGGATTGGTAAGCGCTGACACACAGCTTACGGACAAAGAACTTACCGACCTGATATTTCTACCCGGATTCTCCACTGCATCGAGCGTCACTGACGTTTCCGGACGTGGAGTAGGTATGGATGTAGTAAGACGCAACATCGCAGACCTGCGTGGAGAAGTTGAAGTGTCAACTACAGAAGGGAAAGGAACCCGTTTCACCATCCGGCTTCCGCTAACACTTTCAATTCTGGACGGACTCCTGGTTCGCATCGGAACAACCGATTTCATTTTACCACTGACTTCAGTTGTCAAGTGTCACGAAGTACCGACAACTCAGCTCGATAATTCATTTAATCACTGGCTTACGCTGGATGGTGAGCGCACGCCTTTTATATACCTGCGCGAAATATTTGGAATCTCCGACTCGAAACCGTACTACAGCCAGCTGATCAATGTTCCTTATGATGGAAACATGGTCGGTCTCGCTGTTGACCAGATCATTGGAGAATACCAGGCGGTATTGAAACCACTCGGCAACTTTTACTCAGCGCAGGATGAATTTTCCGGTGCCACAATCCTGGGTGATGGCAGTGTTGCATTGGTTATGGATCCCTCCAGACTCATTTCAAAACTTTCCTCCAAACCGATTCTCAATTAATAACTAAAACTAACTGTATATGGAAACAAGCCTCACGTCATATCTAACATTTAAGCTTGGTGATGAAACATTCGCAGCCAATGTAAGCAAGGTGATTGAGATCCTGGAAATTCCAAAGATCACCAGAGTTCCGCGTTCGCCAGACTTCATGCGCGGTGTTGTCAATCTCCGGGGCAATGTGCTCTCGGTGGTGGATAGCCGCATCAAATTCGGCCTCCCTGTCACAGAGGATACTGTCAACACCTGCATCATCGTAATGAATATCAGTCTCGAAGGCCAGGACATAACGCTTGGGCTGATTGTAGATGCCGTAAAAGAAGTGCGCAACATCGCGACTGATTCCATCCAGCCGTTACCGGAGATCGGTTCAAAATTCGATGCGAAATTCATCGAAGGAATGGTGAAGGATGACAATCAATTCATCATGCTCCTCAATGTGGCAGCGCTCTTTTCAGCGCAGGAAGCAGACATTCTGAGCCACGTCTCTGAAACAGTTGAACAAGTAAACTAACACATCAAATTCTACGCAAAATGAAAAATTTAAAAGTTCTCACCAGGATGGTCATTTTAATTGCCATCACCTCGGCCGTATCGCTATTCATTGGGCTTTACGGTGTTAA
This sequence comes from Fulvivirgaceae bacterium JP3-4, assembly GCA_029309925.1. Taxonomy (GTDB): domain Bacteria; phylum Bacteroidota; class Bacteroidia; order Cytophagales; family Cyclobacteriaceae; genus Chryseosolibacter. The sequence continues at coordinate 1,371,839 of JARKND010000005.1, read as the reverse complement.
CAACCTGAAAACCGTCAATGATGGCATGACCACGATGTATTATGATCGCGTGTTGCCTTTGAAACAATTGAAGGCAGTTTCAGACGCGTATGCCATCAACATTGTAGATGCGACTCATAAAGTTCGCAATGGCAACATCTCATGGAGTGAAGCGATCAGAAGCTATGAAACAGCAGCGAAAGAAGTTGAAGAGAACCTCAACGCTTATGCTGCATCGAAGATCGAAGGTGAAGAAGTCAGGGTGTTTAACGAAGCGAAGAACCTGAAGTCGAAATCTGATGAAGCCGTTAATCAAATGCTTGATCTGCTCCGCCAGGGACAAGACACGGCCACCAGACACAAACTTGAAGCGTTCATTGTGAATGAGATGTATCCAAACATTGATCCCTTCACGTCCAAGATCAGCGAGTTGATCGAGCTGCAGCTTGGATATGCGAAGACATTGAATGAGTATGGTGATGTGCTTTATGCAGACACACGTGTCATCACTTACGGAATCACGTTTGTTGGGATTGTGCTGGCAGGTGTTGTTGCGTTCTTTATTACAAAAAGCATTATCGGTGAACTTGGAGGTGAGCCATCTGAGATCAAGCTGATCGCAGAAGAAATCGCTAACGGAAACCTCACCTTAAAGTTCGATACACAGAGAAAACGCGTGGGAATCTATGGTGCCATCGTGCAACTCTCTGAGCAATTGAAAACAATTATCGCGAAAATCATGGAAGGTGCAGAAGGCGTTACTTCGGCAAGCTTGCAAATGAGCTCAACATCACAGCAGATGTCACAGGGCTCGCAGGAGCAGGCCGCATCTGCCGAGGAGATCTCATCTTCAATGGAACAAATGGTTTCAAACATTCAGCAGAACACTGACAACGCGCAACAAACGGAAAAGATCGCCATCAAAGCAGCAGACGATATTAAGGAAGGAAACAGTGCCGTAACGCAGGCGGTTGATAGTCTTAAGAAGATTGCTGAGAAGATTGGCATCATCGGTGAGATCGCAAGACAAACAAACCTGCTTGCCCTGAATGCCGCAGTAGAAGCTGCGCGAGCTGGTGAACACGGAAAGGGATTCGCAGTTGTTGCGGCCGAAGTGAGGAAACTCGCGGAAAGAAGTCAGGTGGCCGCAGAAGAGATCAACGCGCTTTCATCAAGCAGCGTGACCATTGCAGATAAGTCGGGCCGACTTCTCGAACAGATTGTTCCGAACATTCAAAACACCGCCAAGCTTGTACAGGAAATTGCAGCGTCAAGCACGGAACAGAATTCAGGCGCAACACAGATCAATAATGCGATCCAGCAATTCAACCAGGTGATCCAGCAAAATGCTGCCGGTGCCGAAGAGATTGCATCAAGCTCCGAAGAATTGTCAGCACAGGCAGAAAGCCTCAAAGACTCAGTCTCATTCTTCAAACTCGATGACGAACACGAAAAGTCTGTGCACAAAACAAAAAAGAAACAGGCCGTAAACAGACCAGCTTTCAAATCGGCAGCGGTCCACAGCAATGGCAAGAAAAATGGAATTGCCCTTGACATGGGCCACGATACGAAAGACACCGATTTCGAAAAGTACTAAGATTTCGATCCTTACTATGCGCTACAGAAAACTAGCAATGATTCTCGCCCAGCTATGTGTTAGCTCGCTAGCATGGGGTCAAATCACAAAAAGTGTATCGGTCGATTCCGCCCAGCAGATATCGTTAACCGGTTCGATCGATACCTACTACCACAAAGCGTTCAACACAAATGAAAGCGCTCCGCGCACTTCATTCTCAAACCTGCCGGGTTTCAGTCTGGGGATGATCAATTTTGTGCTGGAATATTCAGGTTCTAAAACGGGCGTTGTAACAGACCTCGTTTTCGGACCGCGTGGTACTGATGCAATTTTCAATGCACCAGCATCAAAGAATCTGCAGGGAGCGGGAAGTTCACACTTGATCAACCAGATGTTCGTGTATTATGTCATGAATGATCATCTCCGTTTTAATGCGGGGCAGTTTAACACATTCGTTGGCTATGAAACCATCACACCGGTAAAAAATGTCCATTACTCAACGAGCTACCTTTTTTCCTACGGGCCTTTCAATCATACGGGCGTTTGGGCGGACCTGAAGTTCAATGACCACTGCACGGCAAAAGTTGCTTTGATGAATCCAACCGATTACACGGAATTCAATCCATTCAACCTTTATACGATCGGTGGACAATTGAGTGTTACAGGTAAAAATTCTCTGCTCAATTTTAATATTACTTACGGTGACCCGGACGGACAAATTAATGCAACTGATTCGATCGGCAGCGTTTCCTCTGGTAATGCGTTTCAAATCGACTTCACCGGCTCTGTCAACGCAGGTGAAAAGTACAACATCGGTCTATCAACCTCACTAAGATCATTAGGCTCGGGCCAGATCAAGACAACAGATAGCGACAGAACAGTTGTTGAAGGAGGAGGATATTTCGGATTTGCGTTGTACCAGATCGTGACGTTATCAGCGTCAACCAAACTTGCCCTGCGAGCAGAGCATTTTACGGAATATAACAAAGGTGTGGGCGCGATAGGAACATATACAGAATCCGGCCGTGCTTCAGTTACTTCCTTGACGTTGAGCGGAAACTTAACCAGGTCAAATCTGCGTCTGATCCCCGAAGTAAGAATTGACAACACTTCTACGGATTCATTCACACGTTCGGCAACAAATATTCTGACCGCTCAGATGTTCAGTATGAACCTTGCGGTGGTCTTTACTATTCCAGGAATGGTTTTTAAAACAAACAAATAATCGAAGCTATGCAAACCGCTGAAGCCACTTCATCTGTCAACGCACATCGCCTGTCACGGCAGCAGTTCGACAGAATAGCAGAGATCGTGTACGGAAACTGCGGTATCAACCTTGAATTTTGCAAGAAGACGATGGTGGAGAGCAGGTTGAACCGCAGACTCCGCGCACTGAACATTCCAACTTTCGAGAACTACCTTCAACTCATTACCAGCAAAGAAGGAGTCGCGAATGAGCTTGTTCACATGATCGATGTGGTGACCACCAACAAAACCGATTTCTTTCGCGAAAAACACCACTTTGATTTTCTTACCGAAACCGTGTTGCCCGACTTCTACGAGAACAATGCCAGCCAATCACTAAAAGTATGGAGCTCGGCATGTTCTTCCGGTGAAGAGCCGTATACGCTCGCAATGGTTCTGCAGGAATTTGCACGCACCCACCGCGGCTTCGACTATGAAATTCTGGCAAGTGATATTTCAACACAGATTCTTCAAAAGGCTGTGGATGCAATCTATCCTGCAGACCGCGTAGTTGACATACCCAGCGAATACAGATCAAAATATCTGCTCAAGAGCAAATCCCAGGAGTTTCCGAAAATCCGCGTTGTGCCGGAGCTTCGATCAAAAGTAAAGTTTGAACGCATCAATCTGATCGATACAGATCTTCAGGCAGATCGTGTCCAGGACATTATTTTTTGCCGAAACGTTCTTATTTATTTCGATCGTGAGACGCAACTGAAGGTCATTAAAAATCTGCTGCGAAATCTACGGCCCGGAGGACTGCTCTTCATCGGTCATTCAGAGTCCCTGCATTTTTTCGATTTACCGATCAAACAGATCAGGCCAACCATTTTTATCAAACTGTAATTTCCCATAACAATGCAAACGCTTTCAACAGAAGACTTGCTGACCGAACTGGCGTTCAGGCTGAATCAAAACCGTACCGCAGACGTACAACTGAGAATTCAATCACTCGAAGAGGAAGTATACCGCCTGGGAAAACTCCTGCGGGAAGCAGAGAATGGAAAATCACAATTCCTCTCGAACGTAAGAAATGAAGTGAACAATCCTCTGGCGGCCATCATCGGTCTTGCTGCATCAATTACGGGATTGACTTCCGAAGAAAAGATTCGCCACATGAGTATGCTGGTCGAAAAGCAGGCTGCGGATCTCAATTTTCAAATGTGCAATATCATCAAGGCTGCGGAGATCGAGGCTGGTGAACTGGTGAAGAATCCTTCCCTTGCGGATATCGAAAGTCTTATCCAAAGTCAGCTCCAGCGGCTGCGACACCGGATCGAAAATGCAGGTGTAAGCATCGAAGTTACGATTGAAGATCAACTCACATTCAGAACTGACGCAAACATTCTGGAGATCATTTGTATCAACTTGATCGCGAACGCCATCGAATATTGTGGGAGACAGAAAATCGTGATGGTGGCTGCAAGACGTCATATGAGATTACTCAGGATCTCTGTTCGCGATTTCGGAACAGGGATAGAACCTCAGGTTCACGCAGAATTGTTTCAGCGATTTCAGCAGGGAGAGACCGGATTAAGAAAAAGTCATGCCGGCCATGGGCTCGGGCTGTGTCTGGTGAAAGAATTAGTTACACAGCTTGACGGTCGTGTTGAAATTCACTCAACGCCCGGGCAGGGAACAATGATTAACATTTTCATTCCGGAACTCGAAGCAGGAATTTGTGACAGCCAGTTGTCGTTCGGCAACGAACTTCTATTCACGGACGGAGAAGCCTTTTAGTATGCGGATTTCACCCAAGGTCATACTGATTGAGCATTTTCTCTATCCATCTGCAATTTTCGCGAGCTATGAGCCTGCCCGGGTACAGACAATTCTCGGTTCTTGCGTTGCCGTCTGTCTCTACGACACATTGCTCGGAGTCGGTGGAATTAACCACTTCATGCTCCCGTGTTGGACCGGGCAGGGAATGCCTTCGCCAAAGTATGGAGACATCGCGATCAAAAAATTAATCGAGAAGATGAGTGCGTTCGGATCCCTAAAGCAAAATATTGTTGCCAAGATCTTCGGTGGAGCAGAACAACTTGGCCGAGCAGACGGCTCATACAACATCGGCTCGCGTAACGTTTCGGTAGCGGAAAACATTCTCGCTGCGGAAGGTATCAGCATTGTTGCAAGAAGCACAGGCGGTGTTACTGGCCGCAACATCGTATTCTACACACATTCCAATAAGGTCCTTGTTAAGGCCTTGAAATCAACCTGACAGTCATGGCAAAAGAAATAAAAGCGCTGATTATCGATGACTCCGCTGTAGTGCGACAGACATTGACTCATATCCTCAGCCAGGACGATTCCATCACAGTTATCGGAACTGCAGCGGACCCTTTCATTGCAGCAATGAAATTACGTGATGAAGTTCCGGATGTAATCACACTTGATGTCGAGATGCCGCGCATGGATGGATTGACGTTTCTAAAGAAATTGATGTCTCAGCATCCGATCCCGGTTGTCATCATCTCTAGTCTTACAGCACGAGGAACCGAGTCTGCCATTCTCGCTATGGAATATGGTGCTGTCAGCGTCCTTAAAAAACCAAACTCCTATTCGATGGGCTCGATGGACGTACAGCAAATCATCGAAGGTGTAAAGTCTGCCGCAAAGTCCAGGGTGAAAAGACGTTCCATGTCAAACCCTGAGCGTGAGCTCAAACGTGCAAAACCAACTGGAGAAAGTATGCTTCAAACCACCGACAAAGTCATTGCCGTGGGTGCATCTACAGGAGGCACAGAAGCAATCCTGGAATTTTTACAGGCGATGCCGATCGATGCATACGGGATCGTCATCGTTCAGCACATGCCTGAACTGTTTACGCGTTCCTTTGCAGAAAGACTCAATCGCATTTGTGATATCACTGTGAAAGAAGCAACGCATGGGGACACGGTGATCCGCGGCCGTGCACTGATCGCGCCAGGCAACAAACACATGGAAGTGAAAAGAAGTGGCGCGCGTTACTATGTCGAGCTCAGTGATCATGAGCCGGTGAACCGCCATCGTCCGTCCGTAGATGTGTTGTTCAAATCCGTGGCCCGATACGCAGGAAAGAATGCCATCGGGATTATCATGACAGGCATGGGTGCCGATGGTGCCGCAGGCTTGCTCGAAATGAAAAATGCAGGGGCCGACACAATTGCTCAGAATGAAGAAACGTGTGTTGTCTTCGGTATGCCCAAAGAAGCAATCAAGCTTGACGCGACAAACAAAATTTTATCGCTCGAAAAAATTGCGCCTTATGTTACCAGAACTTTTTCAACCATCCACTCCTGATGAAACCCAACAATACCGACATCACCGGCCAGCTGATCTCATCGGACTATATTCTCGATAATATAAATTCACTTTTTCCTGAGTCAATATTTCTCGCCAGCGACCTGAGGATACTTGGTTTAAGTCTGACCATCAGCCACGAACTCGGCTTCACAGCCGATGAGTTGAAAGGAAGGCCAGTCGCGTTCCTTGGAGCAAGTGATGACTTCGCTGCGATCCTTGCAAAAGGCCTTCGCCACGGGGTGTTTAATGATGAACTTGTTTCGATCCGAAAAAAATCCGGTGGTAGCATCAGGTACTCCGTCTCGGGATTTTACCTGGGGATTCTCACCGACTCAAATGACGGAATCGTGTTACGGCTTGTTAACCGTGAGCAACTCGATAGTGTGGAAGCAAAATTAAAGCAGACGAAACAGCTCATCGATGATTTCATCTACCGCACCGCTCACGACTTGCGCGGACCCCTGGCCACGATGCAAGGGCTAGTGAATTTGTTGAAAATCCGCAAAGACAATAGCGAAGTCGACAACTTTATCCACATGATCGACTCGCATGCTACACTGCTGGCAGAGCGGCTGAATCAGCTCGTTTATGTTGCTACCGCAGAAGAATCAATCGATGACCCAACGTTCGTATTGCGGATTGATGCTTTGGAAACTGCGATACGGAGGGTGATTGAACGCCATGCCTTGATCGATTTCCTGGATTTTATTATTGTCAGCGAAAACAGTTCCATTGTCGGATATAACGAGCTACAGGTGAAGTCAGCCTTGACGAATCTGGTTCTATACATACTATCACTCTCGCGAACCAAGGCAAGCAATCTTATTAAAATTGATGTGACCGACAACTTACGCATGCTGGTGATTACAATCAGTTTTGAGGGATTCGAATTTGATTCAACCCTCGAAAGGAAGCTGACGGAAATTCACACGGCCCGTTACATCGACCTTTTAAGATCGTCAAGGTTTACTTATTTGTTTGCTGCGCAGAAAGTAGCCGTTCAGATGAAGGCGTTAATCACCGTGGATCCGATATCCGATGATGCGCAACAACTTTCAATTTTGATTCCCAGAGATCGCAATGTTCTTCAAACTCAGGAAACCACCGGGTTAATCAATAAATCTCTCAGCTAATCATTAGCGGAAGTTTTACAACGAAAACACGTGCACATTTGAAAACAATTCAACACGAAATGAAAATAGACTGGCTTTTAATCGGCATCACGCTCAGTTTCCTACTGGTTCCTGTGCTGGCAAAAGCACAGACCATCTCGACAGACCGACCCGACCAGGCTAATGCACCAGAATTGCTTCCGAAAGGTTCGTTGCAGATAGAGACCGGTTTTATCGCGGAGAAAAATGAAGCCGGTGGCCAGGACTATATTAACTACAGCTACAACAACACGCTGTTGAGGTTTGGCGTAAATGAAAATTTCGAAGCCAGATTTGCAACAGGATATCTTGCAGTAAAAACAATCCCTGATCAGTTTATTGTGCAGAACGGTTTCGGTCCGATTTCTGTTGGCGCGAAAATACAACTCGCAGAAGAAAGAGGTCAATGGCCTGAGGCTGCGTTGATCACACATGTAACGTTGAAAACCGGTGCAGCGGAATTCCGCCCGGCATATACAAGCACCGATGTTACGCTAGCCGTTGCGCGATCTTTTGGATCGAACTTCTCATTGACCTTTAATGGTGGCATCAAGCTGAATGAACAATCCGCAGAAGCCATATCATTATACTCTTTGTCGGCAGCACTTGATGTAACATCTCAATTCGCATTATTCCTTGAAGCATACGGCTTTTTGCCGGAAGCCCATCGCGCAAGCCATCTCATCGATGCCGGCATCACCTTTAAAGTAACACCACGAATACAATTCGATGCCTCCGGAGGTATCGGGATTAAAAACTCCACCACAATATTTATCAGCACAGGTGTATCAGCACGCTTGTTTAAATGAAACCAAATATGAAAAAAAGAATCCTTGTTGTCGAAGACTTCGCCAGTATCAGAACATTCGTTTGTGAAACGCTCAACCGGAAGGGCTATGAGACTGTTGGTGCGTCCAACAGCAAAGAAGCCCTGACCATATTAAATGAAAAAAGCGAGGAGATCAATCTTGTCCTCACCGATTACAACATGCCGGATGGCACGGGCTACGAGTTATTAAAGAACATCAAGAGCAACGCGAATACTGCAAAGATCCCGGTGATCTTTCTCACAACAGAATCAAGTCCTGAGAAAATGAAACTGGCAAAAGATGCCGGACTTTCAGCATGGGTGAAGAAACCTTATCGCGCTGAAAACTTCTTTGAGCAGATACAGCGCGCGATGAACTAAGTTACGAATAAAATTTCCATGGGGGTGGATAGGGATTGCTTCCATAGCAGTCCCGCAGATCACCGGCTGATGGCTGGTGGTCTTTTTTTTTTAGATCTGCCTGATCCAAAAGCATCCGTAGAATGCTGTGGAAGAATACTCATCATTCAACATCGAATGTCGAAGTGGGGGAAATTGAATATCGAACAGGGAACAGGGAATAGTGAATGCAGAAGGAAATGGCTTGTCTCGCGCAAATATGACAAGCTAAAAAACTTCGTTATCAGACGCTGGGAAGTATGTCGAACACTCAACATCCAATGGCGAATGTCGAAGTGGCGAAATTGACTATCGAACAAGGAACAGGGATTAGTGAACGGTGAATTCAATCGAGCTTCCTCACAAATTCACCAATTACATCGTAAAGCTCCTTAGGGTTGTCGTAAAAGACAAAATGGTTACTCCCTGAAATCTCTTTGACCTGTACGTTACTTTTCAAGAGCTGTGGAATGTAGGACAAATTGCGGTTCTCTTCACCGTAAATAAAGACCTTAGGCAGATCTAATGCTATAAATTGCTGAAGCAACTCACCCGTTGACGAATATGCCACAGTTTGAAAGCTGTAATGGTAATATGACTTTACGTTGGTGTTGAGTTGCAGATTATTCGCAATGATATGATAACCGGCATTTCCAAAAGACTTCATATCAATTATCGTCTTCGGAAAAACTTCATCGCGAAAGGTTTTCCAATCGTAAGTAACAACCTTGCTGGAAAACATGCAGTCTTCAGGAAGCAGATTGCCTTCGATATTGATATAAGCTTTTACGAAGTTTTGATTGTGGTTCTTTAAATAGAGCAACGTTGTCAGGCCGCCCATGCTGGTACCACAGAGAATGAACCTGGGAATATTTAACTGTTTAATGAATAATGCGCTGAGCGATGTCAGGTCATCGATGTTAAGTGGAAAGTCATCATAGTACGTTGAGTTACCTGTGCCGGGGTTATCAAAAAAGATCAGTGTATGTTCTGCCAGGACATCTGATTTACAGGCTTCATAATAATTCTCCTTGGCGCCACCAAGTCCATGGAGCATGATAAGGGTTTGCTTTTGTCCCGGACGATAAAAATATTCGATATCGAAGTGCCTTTCCTTGTATAGAATCCGGGCAACTCTTATTTGTGGTGTTTGTTTTTTCATCGATGCCGGATTTAATCACCTGTTGGAATGATGTTGCTGGTTTCCACCATGAGCATCACCGTTTTCCTTGGAGCTCGTGGTCGATGCAAAATACCTTTACTGATAGTGACACCCTGATTCGGATTCAGTTCGATCGTTTGATCAGCCAGGTCAATCAGAAGTTGCCCTTCGAGCACAAAAAAAAATTCATCATCATTGTCGTGCTTGTGCCAGTGATACTCCCCGTCTACAATACCGATACGCACAACGCTTTCATTAACTTTCGTGAGCGTCTGATTAAACCACTTGTCTTTGCATTCCCTGACCATTTGATTGATGTCCATCCGCTCGAGATGACTAAACATGATATTCAGTTTCGTCACGTAGCTAAATTGATTTTCCATTGCTGTTAACTAGTTTTAATGCTAATGTATCGCAGCCGGAAAACTGAAAATAGAACAGAATTTCAAAATTGAATCTGCTTAGCGCTTGCTGATATTTTTTTGATATTGAAGAGGTGTGATTCCAAACTTTTCCTTGAAACACCTGATAAAATGACTCTGATCGGCAAAGCCGCATTCAAAACCAATCTGAGCCAGTGTCATGGAATGATTGGCCGCCAGTAATTTCGCAGCTCTTTCAACGCGAAGGGCTCGAATGTAGTCTCCGAAACCCGCATTGAAATATTTAGGGAATTGCCTGGAGAGATGAACAGGATGGATTCCGGTCTCAAGAGAAAGAGCATCCAACGTGATTCGCTCACCACACGTGTCATTTAAGATCTCTCTCACTTTGGCTACCCACGAGGGAACCCCTGATTTCCTGCTTTCCGCAGCGCGACTTATCTCAGCGATGGACTGCAATAATAAACCGTCTACAGAGATCTGGCTTGTCGTGTCATTGAGATTTATTTCCCGATGGATCTTTCTGAAAAGTGTTTTTAGAATTGGACTCTGCAACTCAAAGCTACCTTCAAGAATATCCGGCCGGATATTGTGCTTTGAAAACCATTCATTTTCTATTTCTAAATGAAAGAACCTTGCATCTTTAGAAAATTTTTCGTCATAGTGCGGATCCTGCCAATGGTGCAGCAACAACGTACCTGCGGAACAGGTAATTGTTTTTTTCCTGCTCACTTCATTCAACGTTCCGCTCAGGTGATAGTAGAAAAGAAAATTCTCATGGTAGTGCCAGGGCAGTTGCTTGATGTTTGACGTACATTCAACCTGGGTGAGAATTGTGCCGTCAAGTCTGAGGGTATCAAACTTGCTCCAAAGGGTTTGTCCAGCCTTTAGTTGTCTCATAAACTGGAAATTTATGCAAGGTAACGATTATCATAATAATAATTCAGCGCCAGCTGCAGGCCGCAAAGTCGAAAAAGAAATCAAGCCGGCAAAAATCAAATGTGAAGCCGAAGAAGATTTTAAATTTTTACCTGTAAGGTGAGGAACAAACTTCGTCCGTCAGAGGGTAAAATTCCGGGACCAGGATATCCGGTAGCCCTGCGCGTGTAGTACATGTTGTTCGTGAGGTTATTCACGTTCGCCTCAAGCCTGAATTTTTTGAACTGGTAAGACGCGCTGACATCCATAATGTTGTAAGCTGGAATTTGTCCGATAACGGCAGACACGCCTCCGTCAACCGCGTTGGTAGCATCCGTGTACTGATCAGAAAGGTATGTCAGTTGGAACGACAACTTCAAGTCGCGGTAACCTGCTCTGATACCCGTTTTCAAATTCACAGCAGGAACAAACTCAACCTGCTTGCCGATAACACCAGGCTCTTCACTTCGTTTGTATTGAGATTTTATCAATGCAATGTTGCTGAATATTACGGTGCTCCAGTCAGCCTGATCGGGATAATAAAATCCGATGAGATCCACTTCACCATATGCTTCCAGTCCCTGGATTACCGCTCTGCCGATGTTGCCGCGCCTGCGCAGTATCCTGTTGTTCTCATCATAAAACTGGACTTCGCCAATGCGATTATCATAGTTCAGGAAGAAGTAACTGACATCGTAATTGAACACGGTGGTCTGATCACTCCTTAATCCAACATCAAACGAATATCCTTTCTCATCTTCCAGATCCTGATCAATTACAGACGAAGGGTTTGAAATTCGCATGTCGTTGAAAGTGATCGAACGATAGTTTTGTGAAATGTTTGAATAGAGCTCCGTTCTTACGACAGCCTTGTAGCTCAACCCCAACCCTGCCAGTAAAAAATGTCTCGGACTATTCCGATTCTCATCGTCTCTGGTCCGTTCGATAACATTGCCCGCAAGATCTTTGTAAACAGTACCGTAATAACCTTTTGCTGTTGTATTGATGTATTCGTAACGCAATCCGGGAGTAAGTGAAAGTTTATCATGCACGTAAAAGATGTGCTCGATGAAACCAGCTGCGTTCTTGTTTGGAAAACGGTAGTCATATGTGATGTCTTCGTCCGGATTTCCAAAATTGAAATCGGGTCCCTTCCCTGTACTTCCGAAGCCCTGGGTGCTGTGATTGAAACCATCATAGTAACGGGCACCGACCAAGACCACCGAAGGAATTTTTCCAATTGAATACCGGTGAAGCAATCTCGCTTCTGCACCCAGGTTGTTAAACGTGCCTTTGATCAGGTCGCGCTCGCTGTTGTCATCAATTGTCGATACGCGGTTCGGGCGAAAGCCGATTGAATACCTGTATGCTGAAAGTCCGAACGCTCGTATATTGAACTCTGTTGACTTGCTGAATTTATGGTCGAAGTGAACGGCATAAAGATTCCAGTTCACTTTGAACCAGTTTCGCTCGCGATTTGTCTGCCGGGGATCCTGCCTGAACATATCATCGGTGAGGCCACCCGGTTGTTGCGCGAGGTATCCCATCTGTGTGAAATCGACTCCTACTCTACTTCTGCTGCTGATCTCGTAGTTGACGTTTGAGTAAAATGTATGATTATTAAAAGTTGAATTCGCTCTCCAGCCATCTCCGCGTTTATATTGGAAGAAAGTATAGTAGCTGATTTTTTTTGCTGTTCCGCTGGCGCTTGTGAATGCATTGTAAAAGCCATAGGAGCCGATTGATTGCCTTGCCGTCAGCTCGAACTTTTTATCGGCAACGGGTTTCTTCATTACGAAGTTGATAAGGCCACCGAATTGCGTTCCGTATTGTAACGAAGCTGCGCCCCTCACGATTTGGATTTTAGCAAGCCCTTCAACCGGTGGCGTGTAGTAACTTTCAGGATACCCGAGTGCATCTGCGCTGATATCGTATCCGTTTTGTCGAACATTGAAGTTGGATGTCCGGTTCGGGTCAAGTCCCCGACCTCCGATGCTTAGCTGTAGTCCTGCTCCGTCATTTTCCCAGATGTTCAGTCCTGCCACACGCGAGTAAATCTGCCGCGCATTGTTGGTTGCAAGATTGGCTGTCAATTGCTCCGGGATGATCACCTCGGATTTCTTTCCTTCATAAATACCAACGTTCTCAACTGACCGCATGCGTGTAAACCCGAAAGCCGATTGTACATCAGATATAACGACTTCCTGCAAAGTCTCCTCTCTCGGCTGCAGCACAGCGCGCACGTGCTGGTTGTTATTCGAGACTGTGATTTCTATTTTACTATAATTGAAATCAAGAGACGTAAAATGCAGAACGTGTTTGCCATTTGGAACGTCCTCGAATAAAAATCTGCCGTTGTTATCGGTGGTTATCGACTTTTTTTCATCGTTCAGGTATACAATACAATCCCTTACAGCGGTGCTATCCTTCCCCGAAGCAACAATACCCGTAACCCGGTACTGCGCCAACGCACTGGTTGACAAAAAAAAGAGCGTTAATATTTTAAAAACCAGCGATCTCATTATTAAATGATAATATCCACGGCTTGTGAGAAAACGTATCTGTTTCCTTGGCCAGGTCAATCTTGGAATCTATCAGCGGCTTGCCGAGACGACCATTTAGCGTTACGTATGAATCAACATAAACTTGTGGTGACTTAAAGCCCAGACCAGCGTAGTAATCCCGAAGCATGTGCGCATACTGCAGTATCATGTCCGGTTGGGTTGACATCATTTTCTCCTGCAGCGCTGTTAAAAATTTTGTATTGTCGACAGCCACTGCCTTCCCTTCGGAGTCTTTCACGATAAATTGGGCGCTGCCAGCCTTTTCCATCAGCATGACACGCCACGAAAAGCGATAGCCTTGTTCAGTCCAGAACAATTCTCCCGGATAAATCAGGTGGCGCATCGGCAAAACAACCTGCACGCACAGGAACAGAACAAAGGCAATGATCAGCACTTTTGATGTGGTCGCAGAATTAAAAGCATACGCTTTGTTTAACGCAAGAACATTTTTAGGAATTCGGATTAGTCGGGCGAGACGCTCGATGATTTTTTTATGAAACTCCGCGGAAAAGAAAATTAATGCGGTGGCGATCATGATATATGGAAACATTCCGATAGGAAAAAGGATAGCGGTGAGCACGTGGAATATCAACACTGCTATATAGGCGAAGAGTCTTGTCTTTTTATTCGATAGTAAAAACGGGATGCTGAGATCATAAAGACAACCGGCCCAGCTGAACACGTAGGCAACCCATGTGTAGTTGAAGATCCATCCGACAAGAGGAAGATCATTTTTGGCTGGCAGCCATATGCGCAAAGGCTGGGCTTCCAGCAACCAGTCACTATTAACTTTTGCAAGGCCTGCAAAGACATACACGATGCAGACAAAAACCTTGATCGAATCAATGCACCATTTTGGAATATAGTCTGCGCTCACTTTCTTGTTCCGCACAGCGTCAAATGAAAAGTATGCATGTGCAGGCAAAAAGATCATCATCAGGCAGATCATGCTAATGAAGTAATAGTGGTTGAGGTATGTGCTTTTGTCAATGAGCTCAATGTAAGTGAAGCTCAAGAATAACAACACACTTGCTGCGCGATAATACAACCCTATCGCCACAAGCAGGGCGCTAATGGCGCAGATCGCAAAAATCACATAAGTAAACTCACCCAGCGGTTTGACGAATTCAAAACCATAGTATGAGAAAAAATACTTCGGCTGAATATATAATTGATCTATCCATCCCTTGCTCCAAAACCTGACTATACTTCCAAAAAGCAGCAGCCCCAGCGCAATGCGAAAGACTGCGAGTGGTGCGGCATGCGTTGTTTTTTGAAAGTAGCTGTTCATCTGACGGATTCAGTTAGTCGCCATCATTATCAGTATAGGTGATCGTTATGCTCATAGCAGAGGTCATGTCAACTTTCAGCAGTCGAACTAGTTTCTGCATCTCAGCATAAGTGTCAAGCATCGGCTGGTTTTCGTTTTGCACCTGCTGCGAAAAGTTATTTCCCAATCCGTTCAGCTTGTCACTGATCTTTGTAAACTGCTGATTAATAATGACTGATAGCGCGGTGCCAGAAGTCGCGTCCTTCGATCCAAGCGCATCCAGGTAGGATTTAAAAGAAGGTCCTTCAACACCCGTGATTACATCCTTACCATTAAAGAAATCCCGGGCTGCAGTGTGTGCCGCTTGTGCCAGGCTGAGCGATATGTCTTTTTTATAATAAGCTTCAACCTTATCCGGGTTTACGCTTCCGCCTGTTGCAATGGTAGCACCTGAAGGAATTCCGATTTTCCCGGAGCGAATGTACCGCTCGTAATAAAGCACATATGCATTCGTCACCAATCCGAAAGATGAACCAATATCCAACCCCGTCTTCGTGATGAACGCCTCGCGATACGATGGCCATCCGGAAATTACATTCGTGATCAGCGTATTCATCCGATCAACAATGCGTGAGAGGTATGCGATTCGTTTCGCACCTTCCGTTGCATTGGTGTAGAACATTACGATCTGATCATCGGTAGAAGCTACACCATTGATCAGATAGTCGAGCGCGGGAAAACCTTGCCTTGCGTACGAAGCAGGAAGATTGAGGTTCACAGTTGGATCATTAATATTGGAGCCAATTCCAGCGACATCGGTTGGATAGATGTTAAAAAAATTCCGGAGCGTTGTCTGATCTGCAGGACCAAACTCGAACAACTCAACCTTCTGCCATTCAAGGTACGCTTCGACCCAGGCTGTGCGAAATTCCACAAGCGCAGGTACGCCCGGTGTTTGTTTGAAAACGTCAGCCTTCGTTTTCATGACATCAAACTTAACCTTGAAGTTATCGTAGGATGGCAGCACAATATTATCCACCCAATGCGCCAGAATCACCTGACGATCTTTGCCATTATCCGCAGGCGAGGGTTCACTGTTGCCTCCTCCGCACGACATCATTACGATCGTTGCAAAAACAACTAAAAATCTAAGTCTGTATTCTTTACTAAGCGTCATACCCTATAATGATGAATGGACTGATAGCGAGCCACCAATCCATCCTGCCTTAAAATGTTTTTTTTCAGATGCCGAATTTTGTTTTAATCGCCTGCGATGCAGCGTTAATCTTTGTTACATCCAAATCCCAAAATCCGTTTGCAGATCCTATTAAATTATTAAGTATCTGATCAGAGAAAGCTGCGTCTGCCTTGTGAATTGTGGCGAAGCGAAGAGAGTAGATAAAACCAAGTCCTTCGGCAATAGCGTGAGCGCGCACTGCATCTGCGGAATTGCTGCCACTAGCTACAGCAGTTTTCCATTTTTCAAGATATCCAACTGCCGCGTTCGCAATTGCTTTTTCCATTTCGGTACGAATGAACGTTGCCTGAGCCTGCATCTCCGCTCTGTCATGATTCACAACGGCAGCACGAGCCTTCAAGAACGCAGGATGAAACTTTGCAAAGCTTGCCTTGTTATATTCCCAGAGATATGATCCCAATGCGAACTCGACTGTGTTTCTGCTGTCATTCGTTGCTCCCTGCAAATAGATTGGATTTAAAGTCAGCATACCGTACGCAATATCCCAATTATGTTCGAGCTCTGAGTAATTTCTGTCACCAACGGTTTTTGTATTATCTGCAGTCAATCCTTCATCAAGCAATACATTTCCGATGTAGTCAAGCTGAAGTGCTCCAATAAGAGACTTCTGGACTACCTGGCTGATCTCAATACCTCTTGCATCGACCAGATAAGCACCCAACTTCCCTGCTACACCCTGTGATGCAGGAGTGGACACCGAAGCGCTGGCAGCCGCCA
Organism: Fulvivirgaceae bacterium JP3-4; assembly: GCA_029309925.1. Classification (GTDB taxonomy): domain Bacteria; phylum Bacteroidota; class Bacteroidia; order Cytophagales; family Cyclobacteriaceae; genus Chryseosolibacter. The sequence continues at coordinate 1,355,124 of JARKND010000005.1, read as the reverse complement.
CCTCATTAAATAGTGTTTCGATTCTGGCGCGGACCACCTCTGCTTCATCTGCCGGGCGCGAGGAAGCAACCACATTCCGAAGCTGAACAGCCGAACCGTTGAGCTCCGCTCCTGAAACAGTAATGGTTGATGTTGAAATATCAACGAACGGGCTACCCGTTTTTGAAAACATGTTTTTCAGCTTCGTGGCGTCAATCTGGGTGTTTGATGAGATTGCCGAAGTCATCTGGTAGTTTAATGCCTGGAACATCTTGAACCGCTGATGGCCCTCTGTTAGGTCAACTGTTGTAATGCCATTTGCATCGACAAAAGGCTGAGAATAGGGAGTTTCAGCTGTCAGGGAGTTGTAGTCAAGCCCTGTCCTCAATTTTGGCGATTCTTCATCATCGCAGGCGAAAAGGGCCAAAGCAAGGCCAAAAACGAACATTTTGGAATTATACAGGTTTTTCATGAACTAAGTTTTGAAGTTTGGTGAGGCAAATATATTTATTTAGATCAATTCTAAACAAACTATTTAGAATTTTTCTAAAGAAGACCTTGAGGGGTCCAGGCCCACAGGTTTGATCATCGGCCAGATGTTCTGAAACCGATGATTGTCCATCAAATCGGTTTACAGTGAAGCTTCATAGTCTTCCAAGCCGAAGCAAGAAAGGTTGCCTTATATGTATATAGAGTCGACAAAAGACTCTGCTAAAAAGCTGACCGCTCTGCTTATAAATAATTTTGGATGAGTGATTTCATAGATGATCAAAAAGCTGATAAAGACAAAAAAAGTACAGATACAGAGGAACAGCACAACACTGCAATTGCAGAATCATTATTTCGTACTTTTAATCACTTTTTAAACCAGGTGAAATTTTATGAGAGCGGTAGCGCTAACGTTGGTCCTGACAGTTTCATTTCAAACATTACTATTTTCACAAACAATTCTTGCTCCGGGCGAACAACCACAGATGTCAATCGACTCAGAAGGCATTATTCGGGTTGTGTATGGACAAGGTGATAAAATTTTTTACGTTCACTCGAAGAATAACGGATCGACTTTTAGTAAACCCGCGATTATTGCCGAACTCAAAGGAATGCATCTCGGAATGACACGCGGTCCACAGATCGCATCGTCAAAGGATTTCACGCTCGTTACTGCAATGGACACGGAAGGCAATATCTACTCATTTATAATGGATCATAAAACGAGCATATGGGCTGAGGCCGGGAGAGTTAATGATAAGAACGGCTCTGCTCCGGAAGGTTTGATGAGTATCACTGCGGATGAGAATAATAAATTTTTTGCAGTGTGGCTCGATCTTCGAAACGATCGGAAAAACAACATCTGCGTTGCGTCTTTCGAAAACAAAAAATGGTCGCCAAATAAATTTGCATACGTCTCCGAGGAAGATCATGTCTGCGAATGTTGCAAGCCATCGATCACAACAAAAGGCAAAACGGTTTCGATCATGTTTAGAAATTGGCTGAAAGGATCCAGAGATCTTTATGTCACAACGTCTGCGGACGGAGGAAAAACATTTTCAGAAGCTAAAAAGCTTGGTAACGGCACGTGGCCTCTAAAAGGCTGTCCGATGGACGGTGGCGGGATCAGTATCGATTCAAAAAGTCAAACACACACCGCATGGCAGCGTGATGGAGTCGTGTACTACGCAAAGCCTGGACACCAGGAAGAAAAAGTTGGCGATGGAAGACATGTTGCATTGCATGGTAATCTGATCTCCTGGGAAAATGGATCCGAGTTGATCATGAAGCGGATTGATAACGACTCGCAAAAAATTGGTGAAGGCACCGCACTCGAACTCGCAGAGTTGAAAGACAAGTCCGTGCTGGCAGTGTGGGAAAAGGACGATCAGATTGTGTTCAAGAAGTTATAAAAGTTAACCAGACGTAGGTCTGACTTGCTGCAACCAGGCACGTTCGTGCTGAAAAGTGAGCGCTGTTCAAACGGAGGATCTGCACGTTTCACAGTGTTCTTGTAAAAAGAAAAAAAGCTTAGCAGTTTTCTACTAAGCTTTCCGATGTGATCCCGCTGGGAACGGAACCTTTATTGTAAGTCATTCAAAATCAGAGTACTCTAACAACCAAAATTCGCTGGTAACCGAATTGGTAGTAACCCGAACTGATACAATTTGCAATCTTTATAAGAACTTCTTATTTGAACAAAGATAGGAATTGCCACGTTCCAAATAGAATGAAAGTCAAGCTAAAATAATGGAATCGGCTATATCATCTAAGTGGGAATTCTCTTAAGGTTCGCTTCAGGAATTTAGTACCTGTTTTAAACATAGTTGCACTTCCAATGTCGTCCACTTTCATTGACCATAAGACATCGTGTCGCGCAAAGTAGATTGCAACCTTAGTAATTTTCACTTTCTTTCGTAACTGAAGTCCACCTATAAGGTATAAAATGTAATAGCCGATGATTTGATTGAAATGCTCTCTGGAAACATTAAGATGCTTCGTTACTTTCACTTCAATCAACATGTCATCAACTACAAGATCTGCATCAGCCTTTAGAATATTGGTTGCAAACCGAGGATTCAATACAATATGTGACTTGGGTTCAAAGCGGCTAAGGCTGCACGACTCGATTAAAGACTGTAATTCGATAATATCTTCCGTTTTGACTTCAAATAATGTTCGCAATTCGTCAAGGGTTGGAATTCCATGCCTGTAAATATTGTCCAACCGCGCAAGGAACAAGCATACCTCGAATATCTTGCCGACACGATCATTAATTAAAAAATATGAATAAACGTCTTTGCACCATGCGTACTTTGTCTTTGCCTTTTTCTTAATGGAGTGTAGGATGGATATATCTTTTTTCGTCAAGTCGTCTCCGTATCCGTATGACTGAAACTGTATTCCAGGGGAGCTGAAGTATCCGTTGATGGCGTGATCAGCCACCCATGGTGTAGATCGGACTTTTGGTTTGTAAAGCTTTTGCAGATGAAATCGCAGTAAGTAATCAAACGCAGTACCAATTAATGCGGGGCGTGTACTCACATTTGGACAGAGCAATGGTTCCGTGAACGTAACACGGGGCTTAGGAAAGTTGTCACTCAAAAACGTACGAAACGCCTTGTAGTCCTTTTCACCATAGCTTAAGATTGTGGTGAGACTCATAAAAATCTATTGCGTCAAATACAGCTGGTGGCAGAGACCTGGCAGCACTCAATTATCGAAATTTGAATGTTGATCTGCCAACTTTTTCGAAGGCTGATTTATCTCCATTCCGTTTAATATCCTGGTTAAGCTGAGCGTTCATTGTTCTTTCCGGAGTCTTGCCTGCTGATTTCAACAAGCCGAGTTCTAAGGCTGTTCGTGTGATTTCCATTGAGGTCATGCTCTTCCGAGGCTGATTCTTTTCCAGTACCTTTATTGCGGCAAGAATAAATTGATTTCGCATGTCTATTGCTTTAATGCAGTAACTATTTGATTGTATAAGAACTTCTGAAGCTCAGCGCCACCGCCAGCCTGTTGCAATTCGCGCCTTTTCCAAAATACCTTCCCTTGCAATTTTGAAATGACATGCATGTATCCATCAAAGGTCTGCCCAGACATTTTATAAATGTCCGGGAAGGCCCGCATGATTGCCCCAAAACCATTGGTTTTCAATAGCTGACTTCTTTCGACTTTGAGAATTTCGTCGGAGTATTGATCGCGTTCCGATTCGGGCATTTCCTGAAGAGGAACCGGCCAATCAGTCGGGAAGGTCTTTTGATAGCTTCTGAAGTAGTAGAATAATTGGTTATATAATTCTTGCGTGGATACGCTGCTAAGTGTTGGTTCGACATGCTTGAGCGATAAGTCTATAAAGAAGCTTTGAGAAATTGATCCGCTTCCTATTCCTAACATCTTTATCTGCCGATACAATGGAGACTTTTGGTCAGTATAGAATTTTTGACAGATCAAATGATATTTTTTGATTCCGCCAACTTCTTTTTTATCCACATGTTCAAGAAGATCATATATCAACGATTTGCTAACTGCCTTTTGCTTCCCATTAATATCACTAAATAACTTAGCAGCAACTGCCAAGCCTGCATCTAGTAGGAGAACGACTGGAACCTCAAAATTATCCTTATCAATTTTTGACGCCTGAAAAAGTCCCGCCAAGCGATGTTGTCCGTCGATTACAGAGAACCTAGCTTCGTCCGGAAACTCGAAATAACCGATTTCATTTTGCTCGAGATTGAGATATTGCTCTTGATCAAAATCGTCAATCATTGAAGTATCGGCTGATATAAGAACGGAATTAGGAAAGTAATTTGAAACGTCCTCGTCGATGTATTTCTTAATATCCAGGATGCGATTCAATTGCAGACGTCTCTGTACACCTTCTTCATTATCAGTTTCTAGATCCAATCCTTTTTTGCGAATCGAATCTAAATAGATATTGTTTTTGACCTGATAACGTTCATCTTGAAGATGGATATAAGGGTCGCGAAAATGAAGGTCAACTTTATCGAATAGGTAACTAACAGAAAACTTGGTCAGAAAAAACGTTTCTCCTCGTTGTCTTATGCGAATGTATGGAAATCGGATCATGGCTAGACGTTGGGGGTTTGTAAGGTTTCGGGATTTACACCAGCAAATGGTTCAAGTGGACCGGCCAACGGGGTATTTAGGTCATCTATAGCGATCTTATAACTGCTTTCGAAAAGGTAGATTATGCCTTCTGTTACTAAAAACAGGATACAGCCTATTACGATCTCTTTGAAAATTTCTGCATACTGTTTCGAAACAAAGTTCATAATTACTGCAGAGCAAACAAATGCAATGGCAACTACAATATTCCGGACCATTGCTGGGCGCGTCACCGTTCGTCTCTTAAAATTGCCTTTGAGTTTGAGCGAGGGCGAATAAATATCAGTATCTCCAAACGGGTACACGTAAACAAAATTTTCGAGCACTGGGGTAATCGCTATATCCCAATCGTACCATTGATAAATATTTTGAATATCACTAATAACCTTGTTTACTGAATACGTTACCTGTTCATTATTTGACAGCACAAGAATTTCAACAGTTAAGCTATCATCGTTGATCTGATTATCACCGATAAAAAGGTAATATCGAATGCCACGTATGAAGCTATATCCAAATAATGTTTCCTTTTTATAGATAGCTCCTATTCGCTCTGGCAATTGAGACATTGTTGATTGCGAATCAGCAAGAAAGGCCTCATAGCTACCGAACGACGTACGTTCAGTAAGCCGCCTCTTTAGAAATTCTTTAGCGGAGTATTTACGGCGGCTAAAGACCTGTTTTTTAACTTCAATGTCAAAACGAATAACGTTCACTAGTTGGGGGTCAATTAGTGGAATTTTACAAAAAAAGAGGCTATTTCCATAATTTTGGCCTCCAATTGTCCGGTCTGGAAACTGCTTATAAAAACAGGTCTATAAAGACCCTCTTCTGCAAATGAGTAATATTCTTCAAAAGTCACCCTCGGCTCTTGCCACCCGGAACTAAGTTTTCTAAATGCCTAAGTCAACATTTGATCATATAATACCAAAAGGCTTTCAAGCTCTTCTACAAGGCCTTAGCTATAGTGAATGCAACTGTATTAGATTGGCTGATGAACTTTACCTTAAAGGTCAGTTCTTCATAAAGAGACGGTGATAATATTAGCTGACAGTAGTTGGCGATTACATGCCGTTAATTTACCTGGAATTGCACATTAGATCATATTTTTTGATATTTTTATCTCAATTTTTGAGATAAAAATTCGTGAGAGCTGAACGTATTCATAAAGCCGTTACTCCAATGAACCGCATAAAGGAAGTCCTTTGTGAAAAGGGGATTAAACAGACATGGTTGGCTGAGCAACTAGGGAAAAGCTACAACATTGTAAACGCTTACGTTCAGAATCGGTATCAACCGAGGCTAGAAGTGCTTTTTGAGATTGCAAAAATATTACAAGTTAAACCTAAGGACTTAATTGAAGACGCAAATGGTGATGACATCTAATGAATTGATGCCAAGAAGCTCAATTCAGTTTGTTAAATACATGGGATCGAAGACTAAAATCCTTCCGTTTGTTATTAAGGGGATTGAAGAGGTTTACAATGGTGGAATCTTGTGTGATTTGTTTGCCGGGTCGGGAACGTTAGCCGGCGCGCTCGGCAGGCAAGTTCCAATGATCTCAAATGATATTCAGTTTTATTCCGCAACCCTTGGGAAAGCGTATTTAACAGACTACGATGATGGCACTGTTAGCGCGGAAATTATTTTAGATCGTGCTAACAAGTATTTCAAAAAGCATTATGCTCTCCTTATCGAGGATTACAAATATCCTGAAAAGCTTACGCTTTCGGCTTTCAATAAGATAGAAAAGCACAACAGACAATTAGTATCTCACGGTTTTTCGAACAAATGGCATCTGTTCACCAAGTATTACTCAGGCACTTGGTGGAGCGCTGAACAGTGCGCTTGGATCGATTCGATAAGAAAAGCAATAGAAGATTTTCGAACGTCTGCATCGTATAATACATTGCTCTGTTCACTCATGTATGCAATGGCTTATAACAGCCAGGGCACAGGACATTATGCACAGTACCGTGACGCAAAAACTAACTCTTCGATGAACGACATTTTGATTTATCGAAGAAAATCGATTACGGAATATTTTGAAAGAAAGGTACGAACCGCGCTATCCGATCTTCCAAAAATCCCGACATTTTTGCCGCATAAAGTTGTATCCCTTGACTATCTGGAGTGTCTGAAAGATTTGAAAGATGCAACAGTCTACGCGGATCCTCCTTATTGCTTTGTTCACTACAGCAGGTTTTATCACGCATTAGAAACAATTGTGCTTTACGACTATCCTTCCATTCAAACTAAGAATGGAAAGTTTGTAAAGGGGCGCTATCGAGAGGAAAGGCATCAATCGCCCTTTAGTATTCGCACACAGGTGAAAAAAGCCTTTATTGCAATGTTTGAATTGATCGCCGCAAACAACTGCTCACTTGTTTTGAGTTATAGCGACACAGGTATGATATCTATGGAGGAACTTTTGGAATGCGCGAGGGAGATGTTTAGAAATCATGAGGTGACAATTCGAACGTTAAATCATCTTCACATGACAATGGGACGGCAACAGGATAGGAACCGAGATGTGAAGGAACTATTGATTTTAGTAAAGCCTAAATAATATGCCAATCGGTTTAGAATCCCACACCGTCTCATTGACAAAGAACGGTTATTTCAAATTAATCGAGCTAATTCGCAAATATCCTGCGAACCAAATCCTAGACAACATACAAGAAATAAAGCTTGATCGAACTCAAGGTCGAAAAATGCTCGCTGGTGACATTAACGAAGTCATACCGCAAGTATGGGATCAAGTCAAATCATTTGACCACTCGTCGCAAGAGGCGTTACTCCTTTTCTCAATAATATTTAGTCATGTAGAACTCATAACACAATTTAAAAAGGCTCGAAAAGGCGAAATGGTGGGCACGCTACGAAGAGCAGATATGGACGACAAGGTTTATACAAATCTTGCATATGCATTGAACAAAGCTGGCCTGGCTGTAGGTTTTAGTGAAGGAGCAAGCGAAACCAAATACGACTTAAGCCCAATTTTTACGCGTAACGAAATTGGCCCCTTAGCGAAAAAGATTTTGGAATCACATCTCCGAAATATGGGTTGGAAAGGAACTTCTCAAAGTGATCCTTTTGAGAGAGGGTTTGAAGAACAAATTAGGGCCTATGGATTTCATGAAGTGTTTGGCGTTACGTCGGAACAGTTTGAAAAATGGTTAGAGGGAAAAAATGTTGCAAAGCAAAAGGCCATTCCGGGAGAGGGAGGATCAACAGATATTTCGACAGCATTTCTTACCGCCGTTGAGTCCGCTGGATTGACCTACTCAAAAAGCCTAATCAACCGCTTTGTTGCCTCGCTCCTAACAAAGCCATTTGTAATTTTGTGTGGTTTGTCCGGTTCTGGTAAAACTAAGTTGGCGCAAGCTTTCGCAAGATGGATTTGTAAAGAGCGGAATCAATTCACGATAGTCCCGGTCGGATCCGATTGGACGAATAGGGAACCGCTCTTAGGTTATCCTAATGCTCTAAATAAGGAGGAATACGTAAAACCAGATTCCGGGGTGTTAGATATAATACTGCATGCAATTGATCATCCGATGACCCCTCATTTTATAATTCTAGATGAGATGAATTTAAGTCACGTTGAGCGATACTTCGCAGATTTCCTAAGTTCCATGGAGTCTAACGAGCCAATACCCCTCTATTCCGGGGGGTCGCGGGGCGAAGTTCCTGCCAATATAATTCTTCCCAAAAACGTATTTGTGATTGGTACAGTGAATATAGATGAGACGACAAATATGTTTAGCCCAAAGGTACTTGATAGAGCAAACACGATTGAATTTCGTCTCAGCGAGGTTGAAATGCAAAGTTTCCTTTCTAAACCAGCAAAAGTAAATCTTACTGAAATTGACGGGCGCGGCACTAATCTTTCGACAGTATTCCTTGAACTTGCTGCAGCAAAAAGCGAAATAGAAAGTTCTTCTGAACTCAACGAAACACTGCTAAATTTTTTCGAGCCGTTAAAGGCATGTGGAGCAGAATTTGGTTATAGAACTGCTTATGAAATTCATCGACTGATATATTTTCTTTCACTCTTAAGTCCGAACTTGAATGAAGCTGAGAAAATCGATGCCGCATTATTACAAAAATTATTGCCTAAGGTTCATGGATCTAGAAGAAAACTGACTGATATTTTGTTGACTCTTGGACGATTCTGTATCGCAGAAACAGTCTCGGATATTGAAAAAGAAATTTTCTCTAACCATCAATTCGATTTCAGCGACCCTCGAGTGGTAAAATACCCTTTAAGCCTTGAAAAAATTGGACGTATGTACAGGAGTTTGATTCATAACGGATTTGCAAGTTTTGCTGAAGCTTGACTAGAATGCAAATCGATCTTGGCCATATTAAGGAAGAATTATTACTCTTCATTGATGCCAGAAGGGAAAATACTCTATTCGATGTTGCGGATTCGCAAGCGCACCTAGAAGCGAGGTATCAGATCGTAGAAGGCCAAACGTATGACTATTCCTTTAATAACGCAGAAGTACGTCTCCTTGATGATTCTAGTCAAATAGTACAGCCACACGCTCGTTACAGTCATCTCGGCACAATCGCGCCAAACATTTTCGTTGGGACACTACGTTTGTATATCGGTCTTAAAGATAAGGAAATCGGTTTTGTTGAGTTAGAGGTTCGCTCTTTAAAAGCGGAGTATCGAAATGATTACAGAGACATGCTAGGCGACATAACTGAAAAATGTACCGAACTGTTGCTCCAGGCAGAATCTCCAGTCAGCCAGAACCTCCAGATCGATTTCACGAAGGATAGCCAAACCCTCTACCAAAGATTCGCCTTCGTTAAATCAATAGTCCATACAGAAGAATTTGATGATTCATTACATCGAATTATTTCCCGTCCTGCCACTAAGTGGGAGGCAGATGAGGATGAGATCGATGCTAGACGTGGCAAAAGATGGACTTCAAGAAATATTAAAGAAGTCGCAAAATCCAACATGCGGGCTGAAGTCAGCTCACAAAACTTGCTAGGCTTGCCTTCGGTGCCTGCGCGAATTTCAGTTCTCCGAAAAACTGATTCTGTCGATACTCCAGAAAATCGTTTTGTCAAACACGCATTGACAACTCTTTCCAACTTTTGTTCGGATATCGCTGCAGTATCCGAGAAGGGCTCGAGACTATTTAGCGAGGCCTCATATTTGAACGAACACTTAAGTCAATTTCTAAGTCATAGCATTTTCAAAGAAATAAGAGAACCGGAAACATTGCGACTAAACAGCCCGGTATTGCAAAGAAAGGAGGGCTATCGTGAAGTGCTGCGGGTTTGGTTGATGTTTGACCTTGCGGCCAAATTGATTTGGGAGGGTGGCAATGACGTTTATCAGGGAGGTAAAAAGGATATCGCTACGCTCTATGAGTATTGGATATTTTTTAAGCTCCTTGAATTAATTGAAACGTTTTTCAACATCCCTAAAGCAGAAATAAATCAACTCTTAAATCAAACAGAAAAAAATTTAGGACTTAGCCTTAAGCAAGGGAGCCACACCGCCCTGCGAGGAACCTATGAGTCAAGTAAACGGAAACTGAACATTAAATTCAATTATAATCGTGCCTTTTCCAATGCATCCTATCCCGAGGCTGGAAGTTGGTCTCTAAAAATGAGGCCGGATTATACATTGTCAATTTGGCCATTTGGACTAAGTGAAGAGGTGGCAGAAACGGAAGAACTAATTGTACATATTCATTTCGATGCGAAATATAAGGTTGCAAACTTAAACGACTTGATAGGACAGCTCGATCGAGATGAGCTCGATTTACAAAAAGAGGAAAATAAACAGGGCATATATAAAAACGCTGACATATTAAAGATGCATGCCTATCGGGATGCCATTAGAAGAACTGGAGGATCGTATGTTTTGTATCCAGGAAGCAATTCAATTGCGTTACGCGGTTTCCACGAAATTCTTCCTGGTTTAGGCGCATTTCCAATTCGTCCTGGCAAGCGTGATTCTGGTTTAAATGAACTAAAAGAGTTTCTTAAAAGGGTCGTAGAGCATCTTCAAAGCAAGATTTCTCAAAGGGAAAAATTGTCCTATCATATTTATACCATTTTTAAGAACAAACCCTCAACAACAACCCTTTCTCTGCCGAGAGAAATTGAAGGAGACAGAAGTTTTCATCCTGACGACATCGGTGTTCTAATGGCACCTGTTGAATCCACGGAACATTTGCAATGGATTAATGTGGCTAAGAAGTTTAACCTTGCGGTTAAACTTGATTTTTCCCTTCGTCAAGAAATTTTCACGTCGAGGATGCTGTTGTTGTATTCAAAGCAAGACGTAAATGCTTTAGGGTTTTACCTCATAGTCAACGATGAAATCAAGGTTTCTTCAAAGAGTGATTTGGAGAATGTCAATTACTCTCCTCTTTATGACCAATACTTTGTTTTTGACCTTCAAAGTATTGAAGACACAGCTCTAGTCAGTGAGTTGACCTTCGAATATGTAAAAAGACAGATTGCAGATGGCAAAGCCTTCGCGGTAAAGCTAAGGGACCTGCTGCCAAAGGAAGAGCGCTAGTCGTTCAAATACAGTCTTGTATAGTCTGCTCACTTTGTTGTTTCACTTAAAGCAAGAAAACAATAGGCTAATTACAACACATTTGCGGTACTTCGATCTTCTAATGGTTTGTTCAGGAAATAGTGAAGATCTTATTTCAGTTGAGAAAGAAAGATGGCATCATTAACAAGAGCTTCCTCCAGGACACTTTTCCAGTAATTTGTTCCATAACAAAACTTATCATCGGCCGTTTTTTCGACCACCATTTGAACAACTTCCCTATTAGTGAGTCTCTTCCGTGCAGCCGCCAGTGTATTTCTAAACTCGGCAAAGTAGGACCCAGAAGAGAGTCGCATCCTTTCAGGCAAATGGAGCAAAGCATAATGGCTAGCAATTAAGGTCGCCAGGCTTTTGTCAATATTCTTTGAGAATTTAAGATGGAACTTGAAATCGATTCCATCTTTTCCGTGCCTAACATCAGCGAAAAGATATTGTTCTTCGGGCAGTTCATCGAGAAATAGATTCAGGAATAACCGCTTTCCCCCTTTTGTCAATGACTTTGATTTATGGGCGTTACAAGTCTGACATGACGGAAATAAATTCAACGGATTAATGCAAAATTCGGGATACAATTCTTTTGGTAGAATGTGATCCATCGATTGAATGGGAATAAGTGTGCAATTTTGACACGTATTTCTAATTGTTGCGGCTTGAAGTCCTGATAACCGTGTGCGAAGCTGCCGAATGATGTAGCTTTGATAGCTATAAAGAGATAGTAAATCGTCCTTGTATAAATCAAAAAAGGCATTGGGTTTAAGCTTTTCGATCGTTTTGGTTCTGAATTCTGCCTCATAATTATCGTACTCCAAATTAATGGAGGCCTCAAGCGATTTCAACCGGCTCTTTAACGGACCATCCTGTTTTCGTTCGACTGCATCCCGAAAGAAATCCATACAATTATCTGGAAAGTGAACCAATTTCTTCATTGTTGTTTTAGTAGAGCCTTAACATAAAGTCTTGTATTGAGCGTAATCGGGAGATTTTCATTCGCTAAAAGCGACATGATTTCACTGTACTTTTTACCGCTGTTAACAAGTTCCTCCAACAGAGTTTGATAATGTTTTGGCACCTCGATATTTCCAAAAATCTCCTCCGTTATGATGGTTAAGTTTTCGCCGAAGGACTCGCGTTCCAAGGTTCTTAATGTAATGTTTTCATTTTCTCTATCTAATACATAGATACATCTTGAGGGAAGTTCTTGAACAATGATCGGTGAATGTGTCGCTATAATGCAAAACGACTCGAACCGCCTAACGAGATTAAAAATAGTTGCCATTAGGCTGCTAATTGCGTTCGGATGAAGGTGCGTCTCAGGTTCATCGTAGAGTATTAAAGAATAGGGTCGAATCAATGAAAGAATTTCACTGATCACAAATACAAGAATATTTTGACCTGAACTCAATTTATTGAAAAAGCTAGGTAAACCATCCTCTTTTAATTCTACACTTCCGACCTTTCCGCGATAGTACGTAATATTGAAAGCGATTTCTAGCAAGTCTTCGGAAACAAAATCATGCAAGGTGAGATACCATTCTTTTACAAACTTTCTGTCCCTAATCTTGTTGGCAGCCGCGTAAAGTCGAGTAAGCAAATCTTCCTGACTTAAGAAACCTCCTTCGCGCCTTCTCAGTCCACAATAGACATAGTTAAATGCGACATCGCTATCCGGAATGTCAAATCTATCAAAGAAACTGTAGGAAACAGTGAACACCTTGGCATGCAAGGGATTTCTTGGAAGAATAATTGGAGTGTCGTTCTTTCTTAACTCACTTGCGAGCGCCGCTAGTAAGGAAGTCTTGCCTGTTCCATTTTTACCGATTAGCGCGTAGACTCTGTTTGGGAATTCAGAAGTGTAATCGAAATCGAAATTTAAATTAATGTTACTATCAGCGTACTGTGGTTTGAACGTGAAACTAAACTTAAAACAATCCTTTAAGTTTAATCCGTTTAGAATATATCTAATTGTTCGGAGCACCTTATCCGCGTCATCATTTCTCAATAGAGAACTTTTGAATCCCTCGTGGTTTTCAAACTTGTCTTGTATTTTTGGAAACAATGCGCAGTCTCTAAGTGCTAAAGCAACGCTCTGAAAATTCAGACCTAGTAATGTCTTTAATTTTAGATAATAAGTGTCTACCTGTCCCAGAGAACAATACTCCCCATCAAGAGAATAGAATTCGTCCTTTAGCACATCCCAAGTCTCTTTCTCTGTATTGTGAAGGATTTTGACTGTACCGATGGCGCTTTGTTCACGATCTTTTCCATAGTAGTAAAGATGGAAAGTTGTTTTGTAATGATAGTCATCCCATTTGTCATACCTCAATACAAAGCAGGGATACATTTTAATTTTTGAAACCTCCTTATAAAAAGGAATTGTGTTCTCCACTATATCTAGCGGAAGGTCATTATACTTGTCAGCGTCCTTTAACCGATAGACAGGTAACCCTTCAAAATAGTCAGACAGCACGAGCTTAACCGGAGTGTCGGCAAGGGCGCTATTGATAATTGCCACAAAGCGAACAATCTCTTCTTTATCATATCGGACCTCCGGGCTAATCCACGTGTCAATCAACTTAATAAATATTTTATCTGTTGATTCTAAAACCTTTAGACGATCATAAAACAATTCGCCAATGGACCAATCATTGTTATTCACCATGTGCTGACGAATGTCTTCCAACGCAGTCTTGTACCTCGGGTCTGTTGATGGCATCGCTCTTAAATCCCATATTTTTTCAAGAAAAGTTAGCAACCCCTCATATTCGGAGTAACGGCCGAAAACATTTGGGAGCTTGAGAATGTTATCTATTAAGACTCTGCGGTTTGACTTTGATACCTTCATATCATGACAGACGTTTCTTTTCTAAATGCTTTGCATACCCCAATAAATTGTAAATCAATAATTTCATCTTATTCTTAAAAAATGAAAATAAATTGCTGAAACTAGTGCCAATGACACTGATCAATAGTGCAAAATCATTAAGTCTATCTTTAAATGCTGGAACTAGCGCCAGCCCCTTAATACAACCATAGATGAAGGCAAACAGCAGGATGTTATAGAGTGCAACGGATAAATACCCAACACGGGTCACGAACTTTCCTTCAAATGCTCTCAGTCTTTCAAAATCACCCGCATGAGATGATTTCGATTGTACGATAACATCAAAGGACCTTAAAGTCATGATTATCACAAAGTCGTTGCTATTTGAATAAAGGTCAATGTCGGACGCAATCTTGCCATAAGCTTTGTCAAGAATTGGCTCGTGACCTGATAGCTGTTCGGTAAGCTCTAAGAATGGTATCACTATTTCCGGCAAATTTGACTTGCTTAAGAAGTCGTCTTCCAAGAGATGGCTAAATGTTGTCGTTACTTGTGAGCTTGAACGAATAGAAATGACGTTACGAATCCAAGTTTTGTCGGAATCAAACAGTTTGACGCCTACAATAGTTGAGAATATTAGTCCGTCATCGTAAATAAAAGGTGAGGGTGAGTCTTTGTCAACTATCCTCTTCGAAATCCGAGCATAGAAATTGTGAAAGTCATTTTTCTTTTGGTGCGCAATAGCAGCTACAATACCGTAATATATTTCATCAATCTCAATGGTGGTGCTTGGTGGCGGTGGGGCTATTGCTTTTCTATATAGTAGATTGTAAAAACTCTGCAGTTTTGGATTGGCTTTCACCTGCGATAAGTAGGAGATCTTTTCTTCTAGAGAAACCATTTTTTTCGTTTTAACTTATAGTTCAAGCTATCAGGATCCCATCCATCCACTTTTCTTAATCTGCTAAGAAGTTTTGACATAAGGGTAGAATACAACATCGTTGCGGGTTGTTCTGCTGGCAAGAAGCTTCGCCACGAAAGATATGTGAATGAATAAATTTGCTGCACGATATAAGTCAAGTCGCTAAATAAAAGGTGGTCAATTGAACCACTGTCGAATGACCCTTGAGGAACTCTTACACGGATTTGTATTGGATTACTCATTCCATGTAAATCGGTTTTTAATTCTCTTGCACCAAACATTTGCACTATACAAGTGTTGGAATCAAGAAACACATTGGAACCCCTATTAGGTATATACTCTCCTTTCATCCCGTTTCCACCATACTTTGGCAAGCCAGGCTGCTGCGTGTCGAAGAGGATGTAAGGGTGAGATTTACTAATCGTTACAAACGCGAACTGAATTTTGTAGTGTTTTATCTCCGTGACAAGTCTTGAGATAACTTCGAACTCTACATTTTTGATTGGTTTAAAGATGTGAAAAATCAAACGTATGGTGTCCCCGTTATTCCAACCCTGCTCTTTCTCTAACTTTTGGATTGAGTTCTTTAAGCTTCGAAGCAACTCATCAAAGTATTCTTCGTAAAGCACATCTCTAGCCTTGTCCGATAACAAGTATTGCCCGTCGCTAGACAAAAATGTTGTAATTCCTACTACGCGAGTATTCGCCGACCCACTGAATTGGTTTTGGCGTAACCAACTATGTCCAACTCCAATGATGATCTCTCGGTCCACTGACCGACTTGATGGCAAGACCCAGGGGGTTCCTCCAAGCTTAGCGTAAATTTGAAGCGCGACCGAATTCAATATGTACTCATTGCTTCCTCGAACTTTATCGTATGTTATATATTGAACTGGTATTTCTAACGAAAGTAATTTTGCCTTAATTCTATAGTAGGGATTTCCTTCTCCTCTAATTTCTTTCCATTCACCAGGAATTTCAATAATCGCTCCATCTGGTTTATTGCCACTATAGTCCCTTATCGCTTTGATGTATTCACCGAAGTCATAGACCGACAATTCAACTATTGTGTAGCTAATACTCTTGAGGTCATACTTTTTTTGTAAGCCTTTCTTAAAATACTTTGAAGTCGGAATCCCATCTTTTAATTCTGCCAAAAATGTTGCAAATGCACCACGATTATCTTTATGACATATACAAAGGAAATGCGGTGACTTAGTATCGAAGTTGATGCTATCATATGGACCAAAATTGGACAATCCTTTATCTGGATTTGAACTTTCTGTTTTTACAGCAGCCGGATCAAAGATGAAAGTTGGAGTTTTGAGTTCAATGGAATTGAATACATCAACAGGTAAATAATCAACGGTATAAGAAAATCCATCTTTGTTCTCGAAGAGAATGGGCGTTCTTACACCATGCTCATCTTTCGCCGCGAACAAACTTTCTGATATTTTTAAAATTTCACTATGCAACTTTTTCGGATTAAGCAATTCCGTCTTTTTCGAATCGACTACACGAAGAATCTCTTCGCTCTTTGTTGTACTTGTCGCATAAGACAGATACGTGGCAATATTGAAGCGCGTTTTTCTTAGAAACAATTCGGACAGGGGATATTCAACAACGCCGTTATTTGTCTCTATCTTCGCCTTATCCCCAAGAACTTCTTGTACCACTCCTACAAATTCCTCGTTTGGCGCAAGGACATTTTTTAGTCCGGGCAGAACTTCAGAATGGACAACATCTAAATTCTTTAACTGAAACCCTTCTGATACGAGTTGTTCGCAAGTTTTTAAAAAGACCCAATTTCGTCTCACGTTGATTACAAATCCGAAGATTGGTTTTTTAGCATCAATAAGTCGCAACTGAAGCTCAATCACTTTCTTATAGCCAAGAATATTCTGAAGGGACTGTGGAAGAAATTGGTAAATGATATCGTCCTTGACCTGCTCTGAAAAAAATGTGAAGGGGTAAAAGTCCACAGGAATCTTCGTAGGAAATCTATCTTTAAATGTTCTAAAGAAAATATGCTTGATTAGCGAGGATGTTATTTCAGGTTGCAAAAAAGTCTTAACGGAAGCTGGAGTTCCTATACCTTGCTCATCGCCATCCTTGTTTGAGATATAAATATCATCGCCGTTCCTGAAGAAGGAATGAGTGTGATTGTGTAATCGTCTCAACTCCGCCAGCCTTTCTAATGTAAAGGGCTCACGATTTAACGTGTACTCATCAAAATCAATATTGATGGGAAAAAAGTTTAACTTCATACAATAGCTTATTTCGAAGAAACCACTTCTTCGGGTGTGAAAAGTTAAAAGGCTTGATTCCTAGTGGGCTGAGATCGGTGGATCGGGTGGGTCAAGGAATCAGATTTCTAATCTAAACATTCTAGCGCACACTTAAAAACGTTGATAGAAGTTGTGACAATGTGTGTCACTGTGCTTACCATAAATTTGACTTTCTCGGCCAGTTCCACAAACTTTATTGGTTGCCTAATATGACCATTGGTATTAACGATGATAGGAAAAGAATACCTCCAAGCCCTGGAGCAACAGCCATTTGCCAAATTTGCGCTGAACGCCTTATCGCGAAATGCGGAGAGATTTATACTTGGCACTGGGCACACAAAATAGACAGGGATTGTGATCCTTGGAAAGAACACGAAACCGAATGGCACCGGAAGTGGAAAAATAGGTTCCCTATTGAGTGGCAGGAGGTCCCAATGTGTGACGAATACGGTGAGCGACATGCTGCGGATGTAAAGACGGATTCTGGTTTAGTGATCGAATTCCAAAACTCTTCTATTTCAACATCCACTATCAAGGTCAGAGAGGGGTTTTATGGCAACATGATCTGGGTCATAAATGCTGAGTCATTCAGAGATAATTTCAAGCTCGGTAGTGTTGTGAAGAGGAAAGTCCGAGAATTTGAAGCTGAAGAAAAAGATCCCTTTGTTCCATTGGAGGAAGAATACAACGAAAAAATCGACGAATTGACCAAAGTCATTAAAGAGAAAGATGACCATATCAAACCGCTGTTTGAGCAAATTAAAGCCAATCGAGAAAAATTGGAACGCTTCAATACTATTCTGGCAGACGTACCTACATTTTCGGATCAGATGATAAAATCATTGATTAACGATTCATATATAGAGTACGACCTAAATCCAATCATCGGCAATTTAAAGGCTACCTATGGCAACACGTTGAAAAACCTAAAACCGGCATGGAGGGAACTTCAGGAAAAGTTACGGACCCAACAAAACAACTTGTGTATTCTGAGAAGTCTACCAGATAAAGAGATTGATGGCAAGCTCCTAAAGATTGTCCCTTTTCAGTACGTTACGGCTAACAACTTTAGACAAGTAAAACTCATAACAAAGGAAAGTTTCAACACGCTATTTCTCGCGGTTAAGCCAATCACAACCGAGTTAGACTTCAATAGACTACAATACACACATGATCAATACTTGTTTGCGCTCAACTTGTCCACAAATATTAGCGCAATTGAGGAATCAATTGATGCTTTAAAAGTTAGACTGAAGGAATTGGAAGACTACGTTCCTTCCATTCGCATGAATGTGCAAGCACTTTTAACAGCGAATCTTCAGAGCATAATTTCGCATATTGAAAAGGACATTTTGACCGATGATGAAAAATGGAATGGGTTACTTGCTGAGCAAGGTGATCTGCGAATTAAGAAGGGAATATTGGAAATGAGGAGGGCTAACGAAGTTCCTACCGCGCGGAGTGAAGTCGTTCAAGATATAAGAGACAGAAAGTTCTCTTTTATGAGAGAAATGAAAGGCAGATATTATTTTCAATGGAAGCATGAAAGGCGAACATGGCAGGTAGCCAATGAACCAATCTACTTTGACATTGGTGAATCTTATCTTTTTAAAAAAGTAAGCGACAATCTTGTCATTAAGATTAGCATTGAGGACTTCATGAACACCTATGGAGCCTCCAATAAATCTAGGCGGTAGACGTAATTTTGCGGAAGGTCTCGATTTGGTTTCTAATCATTTCCAACCCATAGGTTTTTGCAAAAAGGATTGAATCAAGATGCCGGTTCACTTCAAACGCGCCCGCGTAATTTTTATAGAAATGCAGTCTATTTCGTTTGACATTGATGTTCATCAGATATCCTAAGAATCTTGTGTCGAGGCCGATCACTTCCTGATATCCAGGTTTAAGAGTTTGCGAAAATGTGATTGTATTAAAATTTGGTGTCAAACCAGATAAATACCATTCTTTATTTGCGGCATCTTGAACGAAGGTATTTGTCTTTAGAAACTCGTCAAGCAGAATTGGTAGCCCAGCTTTTTGCTGTTTAAAAAACGCCCTGTTGGAATTCGGATGTACTGTGTGGACTAAAATATCTTTTGACAACAGTACCGCCTTATTATAGTTTTCAAATGCGGTACAGATTCGAATTTGATCGATCATCTTTTCATGATGCAATCCGTTCCAATAGACATCAGATTTACCTTCAAGGCGAAAACTTTCAGCGTATGCGTCAAAATTCTTGAATACATAAACCCTGTCGTATATAAAATACACGTAGTGCAATAACTCAAGTACTATATCAAGTCGTTTTTCCCGGTTTACATACACCTTTGTTTCATCCAAATACTTCTTTTCCATGAATTGACGTTGTTAAAACTACAAAGCGGTCGTGACATTCGTTGTCACGGATACAGACCATGAGCAAGTCAAGATAATAAAAGGGCTACAAGAGCCCTTCATCAGCGAATGAATAATATGATTCGCTGGTCATAATGATGTGATCAAGGACTGGTATATGAAGGAACTTGCCAGCATCTTTCAAATCCCTTGTTAGTTTTCTATCAGCCTCGCTGGGTGTAAGGTTACCTGATGGGTGATTATGACTGATGATAACTCCGACTGCGTTGGCCTTCAATGCTGCGACAAAAACGGATTTAGGATCAGCTACAGTGTTAACTGTTGTGCCGGATGACACTTCATAAATTCCAATAACTTTGTTTGCTCTGTTTAGAAGGAGAACTTTGAATTGTTCAACAAAGTCCATTTTACCTTCATCCCAATATTTATTCAGGACTTCGTAAGCGTCTCTTGATGAAGTGATCTTTGGACGTAGAGAAGCTTTTACTTTTGACTTGTAGGTTAGCTGAATCTCTGCAACTTCGAACAATGTTTTTTCATTTGTGCTTTCCATAATCATAAGATTTAAATTATGGTGCGCCGCAAATGGAGGGTGGCGGATTGTCAAGATGAAAACGGAATAATTGGAAGGCAGGCCGTAGGCAGGAGCCGTTTATGCCGGATTTCTCTTGACAAGCCTCGGCTGTTGCCACCCGAAAGTAGGTTAGCGCCAGAATTTACATCTGATTTGGAAAGCAACGGAAAGAAAGTTCGCAACTTGAGAGGTCATGTAAAAAGATGGTCTTGGTTGGAAATGAGCATCACAATTTTGTAAAAGGTGTTTTTGCAGTCGTTCTCTTCATTGTTAATCTCTTTACAGATCTCATCGAGAAACGAGTAGCAAATTCCTCTAAATTTAAAACTCATGGCGTTCATACTTTCACGCATGCCGAGCGTGGCAATGAGTATCGAATTCACCGACAATTCTGAATAGCTAAAATCCTTATGCGGATTAGGTTCAAGTCCCGTTAATTGATGGAACTCAAAGTCTCCATCGCTTCCCATTGGATGTGTGTGCATTGAGGCATAGTCATATCCAAACTTATAAAGAAAATCTAAGCCGCGTCCACTAAGGACATTCTTTGGATCTGGCTTGTGCCATTCTATATTCTTTTTCTTGAGTTCGGTGTATCTGCGTGATTCGGATGGGTCACTTTTGAATAAAGGATCATTAATTAACCGCCTAAATCTCTCATCTGCCTTAGCGTTATTGCGATGTTCATATACTTTAATGAAAGTCCATTCTTCAAATTCCTTGAACAAATTGTTGTCGTGTAAATAGCAGAGGTAAACAAATCTGTCTAGCAGCGAGCGAAACAGAATATAGCCTTGGTTGTATTGTTGTTGATTAAATAGGCTTTCGATTGAACGTAATAGGGCAATATTTTTAGCTAATGCGTTCCTTAAATAGATGTCCCGTACACCATTCGCCTTTGCAGCTAATTTTAGTAAAAGCCATTTACTGACCACCTCTAGTCTTTCAATATTATCAGACTCACACTGTCGCATCATAAGCTATTTAACTACTTGCGTGATAGGTTTAATACCCCACAGCTGAAGGGTTTCTCGAAACAGAACAACGTTATCATGGAATGTCATGAACTGAACATTTTCAAAAGACGAATCCTGGAATCGATCTCTTAGCTTTTGCACAATTTTCTCTAATCCATGCAATTCGAATGAATTCGCCCAAATCAACAAGAGGTCGGCAACACCTTGGTCTTTCCGTTTAAATAGCTCGTCTATTGCTTGGTCTGCGTCGCTATCATCATAAGTAGAGCCGTAAAAGTTATAGTTAATGAAGACATTGTTATGGCCATAGACGTTTGCAAACATGCCCTTTGGCACTGGACAGATATCCACAGAATAAAAGTGTTCCCTTAGTTCACCGTCCTTAATTACGGCATCTATATTGCCTGAGTCAGGGACTAATTTTTCTTTGTTCGTATTTATCGAGAACACAATGAAGTCGAGAAGTTTCTTCTCAAGAGTTTTACCGCGAGACCCTAGATTCTTAAGTGGGATTTTGTGTTTTTGTTTAGGGAAAATCGTTATCACAACCTCGTTGGATAAATTGACTCGTTCCGATATTGCTTTTGCAAACTCAAGACTTTTTCGTTTAGCTATTGCCTTTCGCGTTTCAAAGTTTGTGAAGGTTAAGCGAGTAATTTGAACAGAAATATCCTTTCCATCAGCCGTGATGATAACATCCGCGCTTTTATTTGAATCATTTTCATTCAGCCTAATTCCGCTTACTTTCCTGTCCAGACGCACCATATGTATCTGGCAGAAATACATACTTAGCATCATCTCGGCAATTTGCTTGTCCTTAGGAATAAAATTTGGTTCGAGGTGAACTCTGGCTCTTGACCAGGGAAATTTGAAAGTCGATGACTTTTTTTCCATGTGTCCAAGTTTTATAATAGCGTTTGCCATCACTTTTACATTGCATTACTTGTCCTTCCTCAATCCCAAAAACGAAGGATGCCGCACATGTCCATCATCCGTAATCTCAACGTACTGCACCTGGCATGAATACTTCGGCTTAGCCCAATGAAATCCCTTTTCCTTTTTCACTGGAACATCACAAGGACATTCATCAACCTCAAGCGGTTGAATCTTAGAGAACAAACTCTTCAATAACTCATTTGTGAATCCCGTTCCTACCTCACCTGAATAAACAAGTTCTCCATCAATTTCTCTTGCGAGCAACAACGCACCGAAGTACTGACGACTTGCTTTTGGATCAGTCCATCCCACAATCTTGAAGTCATCAACATTAACATTTTTGATTTTCAGCCATTCCTTAGATCGCTTGTCCGGATAGTACTTGCTATCCATGCGTTTTGCGATAATTCCTTCGAGATTCATTTTGGTGGCTTGCTCAAATAATGCGATGCCATCTTCTACTACATGATCACAGTACTTGATGACATCGCTGTTAGGCAGGATACTCTGCAATATCTCTTTGCGGTCAATCAGCTTTAGCTTAGTAAGATCCTTTCCCTCATGCTGCAGACAGTCGAAGACGATAAACTGGATTGGCAGATTTTGGGTGCTTTTGTAATTCTGAATTGCCTGGAATGACGGAAGTCCGTCTCTAAAGACAACAACCTCTCCATCAATCACTGCATTGATTTTTAGCTTGACCAGCTCGTTGTAAATTTTTGGATACGCCTTGTTATACGATAGTCCGTTCCTGGAGTAAAGTCTGGTGTCCTTTCCCTTTAATTCTGCTACCGCCCGGTATCCATCCCACTTGATTTCAAAAAGCCATTTTGGATCATCGAATGCCGGTTCGTCACTTAATGTAGCGCTCATAGGAGAAATGAACTCCGACAGCTTGACCCCACCTTCAATCTTTACATATTTCATTCTTGTTGAAAAACAGCGTTTTAGATAAAAATGTCAGTTCATTAAAAACTAATAATATTAGTTTAATATCTTTGACAATAATCTAATAATGTTAGTTATGAAGTCAGTCAGAATAGCAAGCACCGTAAAGCATATTGAAGAGGGCGATGAGCGCGTCACTCTTTACAGGATTCAGGAAATCTTGTCTGAGCACCGGGCGATGTTGATCACCGGCATCCTCACAGATCTGCCAACTTACCTACAATTTAAGTTTTATACGAAGGTTGACAAAGAGAAGCAAGAGCTTTTGCGCGACAAGTTGATGGAGCTTTCCAACTTAAAAGTGAATTTGGATAAGTACCTGGACATAGTGCACGAGATTGAGAAAAACAGCAACTATCGTGTTCCTTCGCAAGACTTCTTCAAGGAAATCGACCTGCTTCTCGATTCTGTTTTGAATCCCACGCAGCTAAAACTAGTGAGGTGATGCATGACGATTAAGGATTTGGCGGATTATATTGTAAAACACTTTGGCAAGGTGCCTTATCATTATGGCGATGATTTTACCGTTTCATACCATACAAGAACAGTGCTAAAGGAAGACATGCACATAACAGAACAGCACATCTGGGAGTGTTGTGAAAAAGCGGCCGACTACAATCAATACATTGAACTTTGTAAACCGTTGGCAAAATCAGATACGGAAGCGTGGAGAAGGGAATGGAATAAACCGCCAGGAAAAGGACGGACGCGAAGACGCTTCAGATAAGTGCTTAATTTTGTATCTTAGTAATCTCTTATTAGCCCATCCGTGTTTCTATAACACAGGATCGGTGGAAATAAGGAATCAATTGCGGAGACTACTTCGGACGGAAGGAAATCCGCTTTTTTTATTGGAGTAGATTCGGTAATGACTTGTCACGTCAAACTACGCGAATGGAGTCAGCAGCGCTGCCAACTTGTTACACAGGGTTGTAAAATCTTCTGGCTTTTGAAGGTAAGACGTCACATTGTACGGAGCGGTATCTTCAATGTCCTTCTTTGAAATTGATGTGCTGTAAATGACAACTGGTATTTGAGAGGTGGCTTTATTTTGTCTTAACAATCGCAGCAGATCTTTTCCTGAGACCTTTGGAATATTAAGATCAAGAAAAAGGAGAACTGGTGCCTCTACATCTTCCTTAAGCAAATTCTCCAATGCCTCCATTACGTCAGCATACCAGACTATCTCGACAGTTTGATTGACCTTAGAAGCCGCGTCAGCAAACAAGTCTGCTTCTTCTGAATCATCATCTACAAGGTACACTTTCATGGATTACTTTTTTACAAGGATAGCTTTCGGTAAGTTAACACGGAACGTTGCGCCTTTGTTTAGTTCACCCTCAGCTGTAATAAAACCCTTATGTCTAACAACAATTTTTCTGCATAAAGCCAAGCCCAATCCAGTTCCTTCGTACTTATCCTTAGGATTCAACCGCGTGAACGAATCAAAAATCTTTTCTGAGTAAGTATTTTCAAACCCTACACCGTTATCCTTCAATTCGATTGCGAAGTAGTCCTCTGGTTTATCCAATGAACTGTCATAAAATACCAAGTTGATTTGAGGTTCAACGTCTTTTTTACGGAACTTAAGTGAGTTATTAATGAGATTGTAAAACAATTGGTTAACGAGGGTTGGATAACCGCTTATTACAGGAAGGTTGATGTATGACACGGAAGCGCGATTTTCTTTAATTGGAATCTCCAAGTCTTCAACAATGTTCTGAATTACGGTATTCAGATCTATGTCCTGCACGAATTGATCGGTAGTATCAATGATCGAATACTGCAGAACTCCGTCTATCATAGACGATATCCTGTTTGCGGCTTTGTCAATTCGAATCAGATAGTCTTTACCCTTATCTGGCAAGTATGTAGCAAACTCATTGTTTAGAATATTACCATACATCTTAATCTTTCTTACCGGTTCCTTTAGATCATGGCTAGTGACATGTGCAAATTGTTGTAAATCGTCATTTGACCGCTTAAGTAACTCGTTGGACTCCTTCAATTTTTCTGTGAGATTCATGAGTGCAGTAATGTCACGTTGCATCGTAACAACACCGGTAACTTGACCATTTTCCTTAAGCGGTATCATGAATGTCTCGAAAATAAGCGATTCATCGAAGCGTGGTCTTCGCGCTTCAATATGAATTGTTTCCCCACCTAATGCTTTCATCAGCTGTTGATACCCTTCCGTCTTCTGAAGATTCGGATTGACCACTAATAGGTTTTTTCCTATAAGCTGCTCGGGAGTTTGTGTCGATAATTCCGTAAGTCGCTTGTTTACGAATGTAAAGTTCAGGTTAGTGTCAAACGCAGTTACCAGTTCAACCGAGGAATCCAGCACCGTTTGCAAAAAGTTTTGTGCGCGGGATAATTCTTCATTTTTTGCTCTTAGCAAATTGTTAAGCGTGACAAGTTCCGATGTGCGGTCAGCGACAATTGCCTCTAGCTCGAAGCTGTGTGACTTTTGAGCGTGGATATCAGAAGATGAGCCGATCCATTTTGTGAGATTTTGATTTTGATCAAATAATGGAACAGTATGACCATAGAACCATCGATATTCTCCAGTCTTTGCATTATGGAGTCTGAATTCACACGTCCAAGGTTGCCTAGTCTCCATTGATCTGGTCCAACGTTGCCGCACTTCTCCAATATCTTCGGGATGAATCATACTAGCAAACGCTTTTTTTCCATGCTCGATACTAGTGCCCGAATACTGCTCCCACTGGTCTGACATGAACTCCACGTTTCCCGTTGCATCCGCAATCCACACGAATTGTGGGATGCTATTTGACAACACTCTAAAACGCTCCTCGCTATCTTTGATTCGAATGCTTGAGAGCGCTTGCTCCGTTTCATCAAAGGTAAATTGAAGCACGCCTTGTATTTGTCCATCCAAATCACGCCATGGCAAATATGTGATATGAAAATAATACTCTTGCGGCTTTCCATCGGCTCCTGGCAGTACAGCTTTACTTTGAGGAATAGATACGATCTTGCCGGTGTGATAAACATCATCCAATAATTCAAAATATCCTTGACCAGCAAGTTCGGGTAAAGCCTCTCGTACTTTCTGACCTGTTATATCGCGACCAATTGCTTTTACACCTAACGGATGGAAAAATTCAACGACATGATCGAGACCTTTGAACACGTGGATGTGGGCAGGTGATTGTACGAAAAGGTTGAAGAATTCCTTTTCCGTTCTTCGTCTTGCACTGTTTGTTGCGATGAGATTTGTGACACGGGCTAATAATTCCTTTGACGAAAAAGGCTTCACAAGATAGTCATCCGCCCCTGCCTGGATTCCTTCCACTTTTGCTTCATCCCCTGCTCGTGCTGAAAGAAAAATTAAAGGAATTGTCTTCGTTTGAAAATTGGATCTCAGCTTTTTTAACAATCCAAATCCATCCAACTTAGGCATCATAATGTCGGAAATGATGAGGTCAGGATGGGTCTGTTGGGCTATTGCATAAGCGTCCTCTCCATTGCTTGCTTCGTGGATGTGATAGTCATGACCAAGAATTCGAACAATGTACTCCCGCATGTCGCTGTTGTCATCAGCAACAACAATTGATGGACGATTTTTCGAAGCCGACTGCGCAGCTATCTTGCCGGGCTGGATTTTCCATTTCTTTGCTTCATCGACAAACGCATTGTGTTTTGCGGACATTAAATTTCCATTTGACGCACGCGGCAAGTCAATTACATCCTTTTTCTTTAAGGGAATAGCAACAGTGAAAGTTGAACCTTTTCCAAGCTCACTTGTGATCGTAATGTTCCCTTGGTGAAGTAAAACTAATTCTTTGACCAATGACAGTCCAATGCCCGTTCCTTCCTGGCTTCTGCCTCCACCATTATTGACTCTATAAAAGCGTTCAAAAATTTTGGACTGATTTTCCTCGCTGATCCCTATACCTGTATCCGAGACTTTGAAGAGTATGTTTTCGCCTTGTGTGGCAAGTTCAACCTGTATGCGTCCTTTTTCGGTGTATTTAAATGCATTAGATATGAGGTTTAAAACAATTTTTTCCCACATATCAACATCGATGGATATTTCCCTGTTGACTGATTTGATCGACACGTTGTATTCAATTCCGGCTGACTCAATCGCTGACCGAAAAGAGCTTGCAAGGTCTTGAGTCATCTTTGCGATATCCACACTCTGAAAGTTTGCATCCATTTTTCCTGCTTCAATCCGTGAGAAATCAAGCAACATGTTCACAAGCTTTTGGAGGCGAAGTGTATTTCTCAGAGAGGTTTGCAAATTTTCCTTTTGAGCTACGGACAAATTTTGTCCATCACTTAACAGCTCCTCCAAAGGACTGAGCATCAAAGTGAGTGGTGTCCGAAATTCATGGGAGATATTACTAAAGAAGGCGGTCTTAGCCTTGTCAATCTGCGCAAGCGATTCCGCGCGCTCACGTTCCTCAGCCAAGGATTGCAGAGTAATGATTTCTGCCGATATGACGTTTGAAAGCGACTCATAGAAACTGCGATAGTCCTTATCAATTTTTCGTCTTGCACTCGCACCTGCTACTATTACCGCGCTAACATGTCCGTCATTGCCTTTGACCGGAAATGCAATAGCTTCAGTTGGGGGTTCAGGCCAAATTCCGTCCGGCACGGAGCGAAAATACTTTCCGACATCTTCTATCAATTTAACTGAACCTTGTGATGCAACTTCTTCAACCCCCCAATACTCAAATGGTATCTGCACAGAAGGAGGATGGGAGACAATTGAAGGCCCCTGCGGCAATAATTCATATATAAAAAAGAACGGGACGTCAGCCTTTGCTTCACCTAAAACTTCTGCAGTTTTTTCAAAGACTTCAATAGAGGTAGGAACTCCGCCAATACGCTCAACTAGTTTTTGGAGGACATTAGCACGCCTTTCATTAATTACACGATAAGTCGTTTCAATCACTGCATTAAAGATGCCTTCAACCTTTCCGGATTCCCCATAGATGGGCGTGAAGGTGAAGTCGAAATAACATTCTTCGGTATAACCGTGCCTTTGCATTGGTAGTAATGCGTCTTTGGAGCCACCTGGAACACCGGAAAATGCCTTTTGAAATTGAGGCTCTATATCCGACCAGATTTCGGGCCATACCTCGATTGCAGTTTTACCAAATGCCCAAGGATGCTTGCTACCGGGTATCGGACTCCACGCCTCGTTATACATTAAGACCAAGTCAGGTCCCCAGTAGATTGCTATAGGAAAGTTTGAGTTGATACAGATACTTAGTGCTGAGCGTAAACTCTGTGGCCAAGCTTCTTGTGAGCCAATAGAAGTTTTAGCCCAATTGATCGAACGAATGAGTTCAAGGGTTGGTCCTTGCTGATTTAAAAAATCAGAACTCTTAGAGAATTGGGAGCTTTGCATACTGTTATCGCAAATTACAAATCAACGCAAAGCCTTAGTATTCAGTTACTTTACAGAATCCAAGTGTCGGCCAAAAATGCGTTAGTTTAAGGGCCTTAAAATATAAAATAGGCCGGACTGTAAATTCTCGTGCCAAGCGTAATCTTTACGCTTAATACGTTCTGGATATATTCAGCAGTGTTTACTTAAGCTATAGAAGCTTAGCAATCGTTTCAAGGTCTTTTATCAGAAAGCGAATCGACATCGAACCATTCTTGCCGACATTTGTAATGATGTTATTAGCCATTGAGGCAGGTATGTCCTTATTCCATCTTTCGTAAGATAGAGCCGGATAGCTCTTTGAAAACTCCGCTTTGAGAAGCGTCAACGCCTCCGCCTCCGACCTTGCCAGCCTCGAGTCTACCATACATTTGATTGCAATTTCTTCCAAGAGCATAGGCGTTGAATTCACCCGAAAATTAGCTTTTTTATTGATGAAAATACAGTGCGTTCAAGAAGCAAATGGAAATGAGGCCGATCATTTCCTAGAAAAAGGAATTCTGCCCGATGTATTTTCTTGGCCTTAACATGCCGCAGACGAATGGAAAGGAAGTAAAAAGGTTAAAGCGCTTCTCAGCCTTAACCTTTAACTAACGTTAGTCCTGAGCGACTAGTTCATCTACTCTGGATCGAATAAAATCGCAGGCCTTTTGAGCAAGTGCTGATGCCCTTACAAACGCTTTGTTATCTTCTCGAAGAATGTGAGTAAGCCTTTCAACCCAAAACTGGATGTAAGCTGCACTATTGTCTATGATGGAGTTAGCAATCCCTGCTTCGCCACATAGAAAGCATGTTGCAATCTCAGCAACCAATTCTTCTTTGCAGTAGTCACGAGATCCATAGACAGCGGGGTTCATGCAAGTCTCACGATTGAGTCTCGACTCATGGCCTGTGCTATGAGCAAGCTCATGGAAGAGTGTTGCTTAGTATTCATCTGAAAGAATGAAGTTATCGCGATGAGGAACTTTGACTCTGTCTTCTCTCCAGTTGTAATACGGTGCGTCTCCGCCATGTTCAATGATCGGCTTTGAAGGCATGTCGTTAATGATCGTCTCAGCTTGTTCGATTGGATCGTTCACGTACTTTGCAGGCAGCTTAAGTTTGATACCTTCCACGCATTCAATGTTGAAGACGTTGTAGTACCGAAGGAATGGTATCTTCTTGACCTTATCGTCATTCTCAAATTCCAGTGTCTTCCAGTAAATCACCTCAATGCTCTTTGAGCCTTTTTTAATGTGTCCTCCAAGCTCTTTAGCTTGAAGAAAAGTCATAAATAAAGGATATTCAAAATCCATATTATTGAGAAGGAGTGCGTTAATTCCTCGGTATGGTTTCTTGTTCACATAATTTCTGGCAGGACCGAAATCATTCCACGTCTGCCTCCAGGGTGCTTTACCATTCTTTAGTTTTTCCATGATCATGTTGTTGATGATAGAATACATGTCCTTCTTCTCTGATGTCGTTTTCATAACCATCTTGTTTAAGTGAAACTTTGATTTTAGATGGCCATTTCTCCGGGCTTTTGCCGGAAAAAAAATAACAACTCAGCTGACACATGCTTGCGCCAAAAGGAAACTGAATTTTAATGGAGGGCACCTGGAATGACAACAGGAATGAAAGGGAGGAAGCCGTTCAAATGCGGTAGTCTTTTGGCATCAAGTCCGGCAAAGAAGACCGAACTTTGGTCGGATAAAAGCAATTGAGATTTTAAAGTTCTTTACGAACGCTGATAATGGGTTTCCCCCTTGACTATACTGGAAAGCTGCTCACGCATTACGCTAAGGTCACCCACTTTCTGAACACAGTGATATGCGCCCAGTCGCTTACATGCCTGCTGGTCCCAGTCGCTCATTGACGTAGAATACATCACAATTTTCATGGCAGCAAAGCAAGGGTGTTCACGAAGACGTGTAAGCGTTTCTTTTCCATCGACAATAGGCATTCGATAATCGATAAAAATATAATCTGGGCAAAAATCAGTTAAGAACTCAGTCAGTTGACTTTGCTTGCTACAAGTGAACGTTTGAATAGTCGCATCTATGTCTTTGAGAATTTCGCTAAAGATTTCTGAATCATCAGGATCATCATCGACAAACAGGACTTTCATTTTTTCGGGCTTTATTAAGAGAACATGCTAAAAACTTTAACCCATCGACTCCCTTATTGAATCCCCTTCGGTTGCAGGATATAAGGAATGGCCATCATGTACACGTACATTATGTTTTGCCCTTACTAATGATACATGCTCTCTAATCGCCTTTACGTTATTCTTAATTTCACGCAAATAAGGGTATGGATGCTCATTATACAGTATATCAAAAACAACAAATCGCTCTATTTGAGAGAGCTTGATATTTGGTTCATCTACTTTTTCGCCATAAAGACTCAACGGCTCAAGGACTATTGAAGTGTCGCCAACAAAGTACTTTATTGCAACGACCATGGTTTTATCTTTCCCAGACAACTTGAGTGAAATTGCTTGGCCGTTTTGGTGCGCTGCAAACAGCTTTGTCCTGCAATCGTGAATGAGTGACGTCATCAACGCGAAGAAAAGAATTTTAAGGAAACTAAAATTTCGTGCCATAGCAAAAAATCCTTATCGTCTCCTTCCTAAGCGGCTGAGACAACGGCTGAGGTAGGACAGCAGGAGACCTTTAAATTGTATTAGTTCTTTTAGCATCAAATCTGGGAAGCTTAACTTGCCACCATAGAACTAAACGAGTACATTCGCCATCCAGCAATTCACAGCTATGTCAAAGATTATCTTGCTTATTGATGACGATCAAGACCATTTGGATC
The DNA here is from genome assembly GCA_029309925.1 of Fulvivirgaceae bacterium JP3-4. GTDB lineage: Bacteria > Bacteroidota > Bacteroidia > Cytophagales > Cyclobacteriaceae > Chryseosolibacter. The sequence goes on along the minus strand of JARKND010000005.1, from coordinate 1,323,879 downwards.
TGTTAAAGCTCGCTGTGAAGCAGGTCGATTCGAGGTTTAATTGTATAAGTTTTGTATATCCCGATGATGCGTTGAAAGTACTTTCAACCTTTTCAGAATTGCCGTTATGTATTTTTATTGATTTCAACCTGCCTCGAAAGGAAGGTATTGAGTGCCTTTATGAAATCCGTAAAATTCAGACGTATAACGACATCAAGGTGGCTATGTATGCAGCTAAAGTTCCTGCGGTTGTCCGGGAGGCATTGAAGGAGGCTGGCGCGGACGTGGTGTTCCAAAAACCGGGTAAATTGTCTGACTACAAAAAAATTATTGAAGAGATTATTTACCCCAAGGACCGAAACATAAGAAGACTGATTGCAAACTAGATCACCGTTTCGGAGAAGTTATTCCCGCCGTAGTCAATGGATTAGAGATTATGAGGGAGCCAACTAACCCAGAGCTTAAGGAAACTTATTTCTCTATTTGTGGGTGTTTCGTGGCAAAGTCTTGAGATCAACCTTGTTATCAATCAAATCGATCAGGCGCTTAAGTTCTTCACAAAGGCCGTGAAAGCTGACCGTTTTTTGCATATAAAAGTCTGCACCTAACAATAAAATCACCCTTTCTTGCTCACGATCACCCGAAGTTGTATACATGATGGTCGGGATATCCTTCGTCTTCTCGTCTGCCTTAAGCTCCTTCAAACATTCGAGCCCATTCATTCGAGGCATGTTGTAGTCCAGGAAGATGACATCAGGATGTGTTGATCCAGATCTCAATATCTCAAGTGCTTGAATCCCGTCTTCAGCAAAAACTATTTCAATTCTTTTGTCGCATACGGCAACCGCCTCACGGAATATTTCACGATCATCCTGGTCGTCATCAATTAGAAATAGAATTTTAACCATAAATAAAATCTTTGGCGGCTTGATCTAAAGCCATTGGCCAAAATGGAACGTCATAGGACGAATTGGTAGCTCAAGATGAGAGACTGCTACCACTAGGTAAAACAATATTCGTTGAGGCATGTAAAGGTACGAAAAATTCCAAAACTCTCTACGAATTGCGAATTGCATGGCTGTCTGCAAATGGCGATAATGCGTTTGTGCGGCAACCCCGCAACGCAATCATTAAAGGATTAATTAATGCAAGCCCCGGGAAAAATCATTTGGCGCTGCACACCTCCGCCAGTATTCCATGATAGCGCTAATGGTTTTCTCCAACTCGATCATAGATGTTTGCTTCACGAAAAAACCTTGGACAGATTGACTATAAGCATCGATGACGGCTTTTTGACTTGATGCCGTTGTAAAAAACAAGTACGGGATACACTTGTTACTCAGTTTTTGATCCATTTTTAATTTCTCCCTCAGCGCAAAACCATCAAGCTTTGGCATATTAATATCAGAGAGAATCAGAAAAGGCAAATCCTTGGACGTATTGATATAGTCGAGCGCTTCTTGCCCGTCTGAGAAGAAAATGATCTTATTCTGATAATTAAGCTTCGTAAAAATTTCCGTCAGGAAACTCTGGTCGTCCGGATCATCTTCAATAATGATGACAGGGCCATTCTTATTAAGAATTAATTGTTTTTGTTCGTCTTGCATAGACGTATTGTTAGGGCCAGAGCATTTCCTTTAAAGCGTTAAAACCCTGGACATTATCCAGGGTTTACACAGACCAAAGAAAGACCCTCTCTGAAAAACTTCGATCTGGTTCTACAATTGTAACGATTTTAATGATGGTTTACCACACCTTAGAAGATCAGACCTTCTGCCTTCTCTTGGGTTGCCTCTTCGGAGCTGTTAATGCGGCATCAGGCTCTTCAGCTGTTGTGTTTTCTTTCTGATTTTCCTTCGGTGCAGAAACGGTCTTTCCATAATCAGCCTTCACGTCCTTCTTTTCGTTTTCCTGGAAAACTTTCTTCAGATTCCCGTCAAAAACATTTAAAGACTTGTATTGCGGATTGGCCTCGATGAACATTTTCTCTTCCTTGTCACCTTTCTGAAATGTAACTTGATGAAGGTTTCCGCGCTCAAGCGATTGCATTAGTCGGTCTTTGGTTACCGGCTCGCCCAGTTCCTTTATCGGATGTTTGGCAAGTACTTCATCAAGCTTGAATCCATATGCTTCATGGATCATCTTGAATTTGTGATTGCCGTTATTATCCTTCTGGTTCCAGTCAATTTGAAGCCATGCGTTGTACTTTTCGCCTTCCTTGCTTGTAAGGTCCTTATTCACTGCGCGACCGTTCAGTAAGTTGTACGCTTCCTTTGCCGTAACTCCGCTGTTCTTCTTGATGTAAAAAGTCTGCGACTTGTCCTGACCGCTCTCATGTCCATGCATTGTCGCGGTATACTTGTTCAGAAAATACATATCGCTTTGATCAGACTTCCGGAAATCCAATGAGTAGGACACTTTGTCTTTACCGTATTGATTTTCTGTGCGCAATTGAAATTCATTCTTTTGAGATTTCAATTCTTCCGTGAGTTTGTTATTCAAACCTTCACCAAATCCCAGGTACTTGATACCTTCTTTCAAAAACTCAAGATTCTTCGCGTTCATAATTTTTTATTTATTGATTGTTAAAAGATGTGCTGGTTCGACCGTTACCGGTCTCGCTTTCAGAATGTCTGAGTTTGAAAGTTTCAGCTTCAGATTTCTGCCCCCGTTTTGCTCGAATAAGTCAATGTGCAATGACTTCCCATCAGGTATCGTGAACTTTCTTAGAGCGAATACCATTTGCACGCTGGCATAGCCATTTACTTTTTGTTTTTGATTCATGACGTACACTGGAACAGCTTCTATTTCCTGGCTGGAAGTGCGCTTGACCTTCTTCTTATCACGGATATAGAATTTCAGTGATTTGATATCATAGTTAATAGCACTTTTATTTCTGATTTGAAGCTTGTAGAAAATTATATCATCAGCTACGTGTATTGATTGGAGGGCCATTGCTATACCATTTTTCTTTTCTGACTCTACTTTGAAATTTGGTTCTGCAAGGACTTTGTCCGACAGTGCCCTAATGTCCCGCGCATTAACTGCATCGTTCGCCAGGATTAGTTGATTTTTGTCTTCAGCCCCGCCATCAGCAATTGTGATAGTCTGCTTAACAGTTTCCTCTGCGTAGTTAACAGTGAAATGATGAAGTTTTCCATCGGCCGTTATTACAGTGAGATTCGTTTCTTTGAAATCTCTTTGACCAGCTTTCAGCTGAAGGACATTCTCGACACCAGTTACTTTTTGAGCCAGAATGTCTCTGCTGCCACGGTCGACTGAGGTTATTCCAAATGGAAAAACAATACTTGTCGTCTTATTAAAGGAAATTTCAACGCGATGGTCAATTGTACCCTGTGCGACTGTTTGAGTGATGGCCAAAACGGATATGGTCAGCCATGATAATATTGCCTTGTTCATAATTAATGATTTGAAGATTTGTTGTTCTTATTTAGAAGCAAGACTTTATAGCCTGCCTTTGCAGTGACTTGTATCAGCCTGGTCTTTTTAGAGAGCATTCCCTTTGCGGCTTCAATTCCTGCGGATGCGGCCTGAACTTCGAGTGATGGATCAAGGGAGTTTAACTGTACATCTTGCAATGTCTGATTTGTTGACTTTTTCGCTGCATCTCGTGCAATCGCTCCTGGGACATAGATGCCTTCGAGTCCATCAATGTCATAGAGTGATAAACCAACCGGATAAATAGAATTGTTGTACTGAATGGAGTTGATATCGACTTCCAGCCTTTCTCCAGTTAAAGAACATTCACCAAATACGAAGGTGCCTCTTGGTATGCTTACGCCCGTCAAGCTTATGTCCTGGAGAAGCACCAACTTTATAACCGCTCCGTTTACCAATGTCTGATTTCCATATACTTCGGCTTTAATTGCATTGTGCTCCATCACAGGTATGGCCATGTCTTCCAGACCATAGAACCCATTTGATTTACTGTCCGATTGACTGCCCATTAATGTGACTGCATTCTGGGAAACCTTACCATCCGCGTAAAGACTAGGCTTTTCTTTCTCCACCTGCTGCATCCGCATTTTTACTCTTTCGGGATGTTGGATATCGAGGATCTGGTTCAGTACGGTATTGATTTCCTGCATTTCCTGATCTTCTTGCTGGCCATCTTGCATCATGAGCATCATGCTCTCCAGTCGGTCAACATCAGATTCAAATGCAGAATGCGTATTTGTTTTCTGCGCACTTTTCTTTGCGGACGTTTTAGCACTGCTTGAGTGAGCTGGCTTGTCAATCTGTTTTTGCAGTTCCTCAAGCTTTTTGTAAACTTTTGCTTCTGTCTCGTCGATAGGTTCCTTGCGTTCCCCAAGCGATGTGTTGACGAAGCCTTTGCGCTTCAATGAATCCCTTCTTGTGGTATCGGCTGTCACTTTTAAGGTTGACAATCTGAAGTAGGGATCATTTTTCTTTGCCCGACTTGCTTTCAAGCTGTCTCGCCTGGCTTTTTGGTACAAGCTCAATTTGTCCCAGGCATTTGTTTCGTTAGTGAACCTCGCATCTGGAAGATTGAGATTCAATCCAATCATATTAGTGTCTTTTGCACTGGCGATTCCTTTGCCGCCACCTAAAGCCCAAAAGAACATCGTGAGAAATGGTACTACCAACACGGGTAGGATGACATAGAACTTTCGTTTTTGAATAAATTTTTGTGAATGCGGTTTCATACTCGTTACATTTTACCTTCTAATTCCTTTCGACCTCGCGGGAATGAAATGAAGATCCTTTTCATATTCATCCAGCTTCTCCTTGCTTATCTGCTTCCAGCTCTCAGATTTTTCATAAGCCTTTTCTGAGTACTCAATGTCTCGGTTTATGAAAATTGATCCTTTACCATCAACAGCGACATAGAACGATTCAAACTCTCCATCGATCTCACCCTTCATCTTACCAACCGGGATCAATTGATCCTCTGATACGTTAATCTCATCTTTCATAAAAATGTCATGAGGCATAGATATTCTATCTGCTTTTAATGCACCTTCGTTCTCCTGCGGATGCAGGGCTTGATTGATCAACAAAACGCTGATCCCTGAAACGACAACACCAAACACCAGCACAATTCGCTTTTTCTTTCTTGTTGAAAGGCTGTTGAACTCATTGTTTGCAAGGGTCACCCGCTTGTCCAAGACAACCCTGCACTTTCTTATCATGCTCCAAATCATACTGTGTCAATTTTATCTGTTCTCGCTTTTTATATCCTTGTTCTCGAGCGTGGACCAACGTTCAATCAGGAATCCATGAGGATTATTATCTGACCGAAGCACGTTTCTTAAAAACCCTTCTGTCACTAGGCTACGGGTAACGATTGATGTAGCACGTATTATTTTCTGCTTGGCAACACATCTGAAGTAGATAGGATACTGGTCAATATCAACCTTGATACTGTCGATCTGAATTTCCTGACTTACGTTGCCTGATATGATGTTCGCGTAGTAACTGTTCTCTCTTAAATTATCATACTGCGTTTGGGCGGTCTCGTCTGCCAGATAAAGGGCACGTTTTATATTCGACTGGATAACCTTGTCATCCGGGTGCAGCGTGAAAAAGTAGTAGTGAAACATCCTGACGTGATCTCTCGCCTCAACCGGGACATTATCTTTTCGTTCGGAGGAAAATGCCTCAATGGCTTTACCGTTAGCAAGAATGTATATTCTTGCTTGTGTCTCCTGGACTATTTTATAGCTCTTATAGATTGTAAACCCGCATAAGGCAATACAACCGAAGATCATGAGTATGGAGAATAGGCGCACATGCTTGAATGCGGTGTCAATATTTTTTAGTTGCTGAAACATATATTTTCTGGATTAGATTATTTACCTGAGATTTTATCCGCCATGTAGTTGCTACCGTTGCCATTGTGCGAAAAACCATTTGCACTTTGTTTGCTTGCGAATGCACCTTGTGCGGATGAGGCCATCGATTGAGCTCCGCTTACTACATTGGTCACTCCAGAGCTTGCACCTTTTCCAAAGACACTGGTAGCCTTAAACAACAGAGCATTGTAACCTCCTGCATGGACAATGTAATTTGCTATGCTTGGGACTGTGAAGTATCCGATTATGCCGATCACCATAAAGATGAGGTAAGCTGAATCGGTTGAACTAAAGAATGTGTCTCCGTACTGATTAACCTGGTTGATATCCATCTTTAGCATGTTCTCCTGGATTTTGCCAATCATGCTTCCAAAGATGTTGGCAACTGGCAACCAGAGAAAGACGTTAATGTACCTCGCAAGCCACACTGTCAATGTGTGTTGCAGGCCGTCAAAGACCGAGATACCGAAGATCAGCGGTCCAAGGATAGCCAGGATCACGAGATAGAATGTCCTGATTGTGTTGATACATAATGCTGCAGCCTGATAAAGCACATGCAGTATTTCAGACATCCATTGTTTGATTGAATTGCGGAAGTTGTAAGCTGCCTTGGCCATTGCGAAACGAATATCATTTCCAATTCCATCGAGCAACCCTTCAGAGTCTCCCTCCGGGTGCGTATAGCGGTACCATTTTGCTTTGTCTCCCTCGCCATTGAATCCTACATACATTTGCCATAGTGGACTTTTCTGTATTGCTTCTTCTTTCTTCTTCAACAGGAAGGCAATTGAGTTGTTAGAGCCATCGACCATCGCTGCGGTACCAGTAACGGTTGGCTTCAGCACAGAGTTGATGATTGTCAAAACTGTCGGGAACATAAGAACAGCGAGGCCAAGAGCAAACGGTCTGAGCAACGGATAGAAGTCGATAGCTTCTGCATTGGCGATGTGCCTCCATACACGTGAAGCGATATACCACATTGCAGCAAAACCTGCCAAGCCACGTCCTACATCGATAAGTTGAGAGCTGAGTGGAATCATCTCATCATACAATCCATCGAGAACAGTCCTGAAGCTTTCTATTTCACCGGCCGCTCCCTGCGCCTGCAAGAGATTGGGCAATAGTATTCCTGCACCCACTATCAAAGTGGTTTTTCGAAATGCTTTCATAAAGTTTTGGTTTTAGTCTAGCTCATATAATTTCTTCGCAGCCTCAACATCACTTCCTTCTTTGGCTCGTTGTAAAACAAGAACTTGCGTACTGTTATTGAAGTATCTCAGAAAAGCCAGCTTGTTCTCGATATCGAAGTAAATCCGGTCAATACTCTGGATTCTTTCATCGTCACTCATTCTAAGCTTGTTGGCAGTAACGATCATCGCTAGTTCCTCCAGATTTTTGAGGCTTTGCTTGATAAGATAGTCGTACACCTTTTCCAGGTATATTATCTCGTCCGGAGTCAAATTTGAATCATTTCTAAACCGGTTGAAGGCCCGCCTGTATTCTTTCATCAGTAACTGTTGATAGCGAATGATATCAGGAATCCGTTTATACTTTGCAATCGAGGGATTTATCGCAAAAAGTCCATCGAGAAAAACCTGGTGAATATTGTAGTTGCCTTCCGCAATGTCCTTAATGCGATTGTATCCCTGGCTTAGGATTTTGTATCCCTTGTACATGTTGTCAAGAATCTCTTCAAGTTGTTTCAGCTTCTCATAGTTTAGAATCAATTGAGTCGCCTCCTGTGTCTGACACATTGCCGTCTGGCTTACTATAAAACTAAGGCAAAGGATCATTTTCATTTTTGTAGCCATTGTATCTAATTTTTAATAAGCTGACCTTCATTTTGGATTTCGCTCGCTTCGACAGCTCGCTGACTAATCAGGATGCGTGTCGAATTGCAAAAGGATCTTGAGAACGTATACATGTCTTTTGTATCCAGATACAGCTTGTCGAGTTGTTTTATTCTTTCATCGTCTTTCATCTCCAGCTCATGATCACTCAGAATGCGTTGAAGGCCTTCGAGAGTTCTCTCCGACTCTGTAACCATATTTGAATACACTGAAGAAATGTAGGCTCGTTCATCGTGTGTGAGTAGCGAAGAACCTTTTGACTCATCGTTCAGCTTATCCAGCTGCCTAAGCAACGACTTATGATAGGCAATTACACTTGGGACCTTCGCTGATCCGCTGATGGATGAATTGACAGTCCTCAAAGATTCCAGATAGTCATTATCAAGATCAAATTTGCCTTGCTTGATGTCGCCAATCACATTCAGACCTTTCTTGGCGATATCGTAGCCCTCCTTGAGATACTTCAGGTACATCTGTAAGGCCGCGATTTGCTGGATGAGATACTTCTTCTGAGTTTTCTTTTGCCTGAACCACTCATCCCATGTCTGCCCATCCGCTGTATGAAAGCAGATAGCCACAAGTAATGTCAATACTATTTTATTCATTGGGCAATTCATAAAGTTTTTTAACAACCTCAATCTCACTGGCGTCTTTAGCACGACTAATGCTCAATAACATGTTCTCAGTATTGAAATCCTTCAGATCAAAATAGTTCTGATCAATTTGTTCAGCTGCTTCCTCAATAATCTCTAGTCGTTTACCATCGCTCATTTGCGTTTTGAATGAATTGATGACAATCAGGATTTGATCAAGGTTTTTAGCACTTTCCTCCATAATCCCTGAATACACTTTGTACATGTACTCAAGCTCTGATTTAGTAAAATGGTCATCGTTCTGAACAATGTTCCAGGATCGTCTGTATTCATCTACGATGCGGACCTGTTTATCCATCACCTGTCTGACGCGTTGGTACATCGCGATTGTATTCTTGACTTTCCAAAGCTCTTCGTAATAGTCCTGGTAGAGCTTTCTGTGTTTCTCCGTCCATTCTGCTATTTCGGTAAGCTTGAGCTCGTTCAGTTTATTCTCTAGTACCTTCTGCGCATTTTGCAACCATATTGTTTTATTCTGCAATCGCTGAATCATCAGGTCAACAGCCTTGATGACTTTTTTCACACCCTCCTGAATGATCTTGGCTATTGGGATGGCAGCATCCACCCTCGAACAGGGCTGTGTTATTAGGATGCATGCCAACACCAATGCAAAAAATGCCTTAGTTCTTCTCATAGGTTTTCAGTTATGCTGCCTCACCTAATCTTAAATCGTTTGCCAGTTCAGCGATGCCCTTCTTCATGTCGCCATTCCATTTTTTAGCGTACTGCTGAACCTTGATCTTTTCAGACTCCTCAGTTGTGTAAGCGAGGTATTCTTCAAGAGACACCTCGGTTGCGTATACTTTGGACTGAACACCGGCAAGACTGATAAATACTTCCTTGTACTTTCGTTTCGGATCGTTACTCTTGTTAATAGATAGCACAAGTGCTTTTTCCTTCTCTGTCAAGCCTAACAATTGCTGGATGAGATCGAATTTGTTTTGATACTTGCTTTGGTCAAGCAGGATCTTACAGTCTGAGTTATTGATGATTGCCTGCTTCACGACAGGGGAACTGATGATGTCCTCAACTTCTTGTGTCACCACAATCGCCTCTCCGAAAAATTTCCTTACGGTCTTGAACAGGTACTTGATGTACTCTGCCATTCCTTCCTTGGCAATTGCCTTCCACGCCTCTTCGATCAGAATCATCTTTCTCACTCCCTTCAGCTTTCGCATCTTGGAAATAAACACTTCCATGATAATGATTGTGACCACAGGAAAAAGAATTGGATGGTCTTTGATGTTGTCCAATTCAAAGACGATGAATCTCTCTTTTAACAATTCAAGATTTTCACGAGCATTTAGCAGGTAGTCGAACTCTCCGCCTTTGTAATAGGGCCTGAGCACATACAAGAAGTTTTCAACGTCAAAGTCCTTTTCCTTTACCTTGTCATCTTGCAATATCTTCACGAATTCATCTCGTAAAAATTCATAGAAGGTATCGAAGCAGGGGAAGATTGTCTTGTCCTTTTCAAGATTCTTGTAGTAAGTTTGAAGAGCAATGGATAACGCTACGTATTCCGAACGATTAAAGGTTTCGTCATCCTTTTTCCAAAGTGCAAGCAACAGAGTCTTAATACTTTCCTTTTTCTCCGTATCGAGGGTGTCACCCTGCGCAATGAAAAAAGGATTGAATCTGATCGGATTGGCCTCGTCATAGGTGAAATAATATCCGTTCACCAACTCACACAATCCTTTGTAAGAATGCCCTACATCAACCAGGACTATGTGTGTGCCTTGTTCATAGTACGAACGAACCATATGGTTTGTGAAAAATGATTTGCCACTTCCCGAAGGGCCAAGAATGAACTTGTTTCTATTTGTGATGATACCTTTCTTCATAGGCTCATCGGAGATATCCACATGAACTGGTTTACCCGTAAGCCTGTCGCCCAACCTGAGACCCACTGGACTTATTGACGATCGGTAATTCGTCTCCAGGTTGAGAAAACAAGTCGCCTGTTCAGCGAACGTGTCGAAGGTGTCGTTCATTGGAAAGTCTGCCTCGTTTCCTGGCAAGCCAGCCCAAAAGATCTGCGGGGCTCCGTCCGTTTCCTGTTTAGGTGATGCGTCCATTTGAGCAAGTGCAGATGAGACCAGCGTTTTGATCTCCTTCATGTCCTTCTTATCGTCAGACCAGACGATTACATTGAAATGTGCTTTTACTGGCTGGCGTTGATTTGCAATCGCTTCATTAAGGAAATCATTGGTTGCATCGCGACTGATTGAATTCTCTCTCGAATAAGCAGAAAGTGACTGAAGCCTCAACCGCTTGCTTTCAAGTTGCTTTATTGTCTTCTGGACGTCCTCGAGAAAGATGTATTGGTTATAAATGTGATTGCAAGGCAGCAATTGACCTAAGTGGGATGCGAAGCCAATACTGAACTTTGTTTTATCAGTGGAATACTTGTCAAAGTTTATTCTCGAACCGCAAAGGGAGGGCATGTCCTCGACATCGGAAAGTGCGAAGACTTTGCAGTGATCATCTCCAATAGTAATACCATCCTTGAAATTGATATCCTTAACAACAGGTACGGCACCTTTCGACTGTAGGAAACAATACTGCTCGAGTAATCCAACCTGATTCTTTGAGCCGGTCAATTCCGAATTCTTAATCCTGCGAAGTTGAACAAAGCCACTGTCCTGAAGTATTCTTTCAAACTGACTTGCCGCGTCCAGAAACTCCTGAAGCTTTTGATCATTTACTGATTCCTCAGGGACGATATTTCTTTTTGTTAATGTTGAGAACAGCGATGATGATTGCCTGCGATCATTAAGCTTTCGCGTGATCATGACATAACAAGTGTGTTCCATATACGGTCTTTCGTTAAAAAAGCGCTCGCTCGAATGAGAAAGGAAGGACAACACCTTGTCTTCAAATAGTCCATCAAACTCTCGTCTCAGAAACCAATCCTGTTTATGAAAAACAGAATTGGTGGGTAACACCTTTATCGCTTTTATCAATGCGTGGTGAAAAGCTTCATACTCCTGATCAGAAAGTGAAAAGATTTCGGGTAGAGTTGCTTCAAAGGCAATCGTTATGTCACCGCTTTTCGATAGAATACAATCGTTCTCGACTTTGTAGACCGGAAAGATTTTTTCCAGTTGAGTTGCTGATGCCATGTTAGTTTTCCTCTTTAAGTGAAATGAATAGACTTCTGCCAGCACAAAGCACATGATTTGGAATGCTTCGTTTTGCTGCTTTTTTCATCAAACCGTACTGCCCGTATTTGTTACTGATGCTGTAGACATACACGAACAGAAAGGTGCCGAGTACAAGGATGAGGCCGAGGCATACGAACATGTTCACGCCTATGATGTACAGAATGGAGAACAACACAAGCAACGCCACTAAACCAGCTCCGAGGTATCCAATGTATTGTGCCTTGAGTCCTTTGAACTCAATAGGCTTGTTGATACCCTTATTTATATTGTACACACTAGTTGCCATCTGGTGAAGGAAATTAGATTCCGAAGAAAGAACCGAGTACCGTGGCAACGATCACGAGGAATACGCAGCTTCCGAACCATGCTGCGGCAACTTTAGAAGTATCCGGATCGCCACTGTTCCACTTTTGGTAAACCTTAACTGCACCAACGAGTCCAAGCACTGCGCCAATTGCATACATAAGCTGAGTTCCAGTATCAAAGTACCCTTTCACCTGAGTTGCAGCTTCGTTAATCCCTGCATTTCCATCCTGCGCATAAGCGAAGGCATACGATAAACAATACACTGATAAAGCAAGTACAAATGCTCTACCTCTGCGAATCCTTCCATTTTTACTTTTCATAATTGTTTATTTAGAGTTATTACTATGTTTAATTGTTTCTTTTGGCCATAATTCTTCAATCAAATCTATTGTCAGGAAGATGTCATGCTTAGCCTTAAGCTCTTTAATGATCAGGAGGCTGATCCTGGTAAACTCTTCCGGACCAATGAGATGGGCATATTGAGAAATTAGTGTTTTCACATTTTTGAGATACGCATCTTGGGATGGCTTACCTTCCTTCATTATTTCGAAGAGATTGCGTAATTCCTGAATTAATTCATCAGCTGGTGTTGAAGGGTGTTCAATCTCTGGTGCAATAGACAAATCTGCCACTTGAACTTCCTCGGCATTTGCAGAGGACTCCGCCAAGGGCTTTTTTCTTATGGGGGTGCTCGGAGCGATCGCGCCCATAAGATTTTTTGGATGAGGCTGATTTGGAGTCTTGACTGGAGCCGTTGAGAAACCCTGGCCTTTTAATTTGGCACCAATGTCTTTACGGTAAAAGACAGCAACGATAAATGCATAATAGCAAGCAGCAACTACGGATATTGCTACTATAAATTCTTGCCATGTAATTGATTTGAACATATTGCCTTCGTGTTTGTGTTACGAAAGCAAAACTGCGACATGTCAAAGCAAAAAACTCCAAGGTTGGTACCAACCTTGGAGCGAAATATTTTAAAAAAGTAAAAGATTACCAGGTGATTTAAGTGATTGGAGACTTCGAAAGTTTATAGTCCGAAACTTTTAATCCTTTGACTTTCGAAAATGATTCGATGAACATTTTGATTATTCCCCGCGACTTTTGAAAATCATCTGCCGTGAAGGATTGGGGACTAATAAAGTCGCTGCCATCAAGTCTTACATAAAAGCCGTTATTCTTTTCATTGTTTGCTGAGTCCCACCATTCCTCAAAATCAGTGTATACTGAATCAACCAACATGTTGAATGCTTCCCGGATTGCGTCCTTTAATTTCATTTTTAGTAATAGGGGAACTGTAAGCGCTCCATATACCACTCTAATAAAGTTCGTAAGTTCTTTGCCTTGCAAGTGCTTGGCGCTGTGGCTATAGAATAGCGGCTGAACCAGAAACGGTACCTGAACGCTTAAATAAATTGAGAGCAAGGCTAAACCTTTAATACATTCTTCAGCCGCCAAAATCATTAAGGAGTTTGCCGCACCGAAATTCCGCTGCGTTTCTGCAACAACGACCGCGCTTTTGTATAGCGTTTCAGAATTTTTACGGCATTCTTGAAGGCCAATAAAAATCGTCTCTTTGGGCAGGTCGTAGTATGTCTTATTCTTTGCAACTATTTCAGGCGTTGGCTCCATATGACTTTCGTTAAGCAAGATAATTTAGGTATCCCACGCGTATGGATCAATACTTAATGAAAAAAGCCCTGAATCAGGGCTTTCCACATTAACGAACTGCAACCAGTTCTTCGTCCAATTTTTCGGAGAGCTTGCACTTTAACTCATCTAGAAAATGAGTCTTGCTGCTGCCCTTTCGAATTTGAATGTCCTTTAATGTTCGGTAATAATTCCCTAGATCAACATTGAACGCTTTCTGGAAATAGACAGCGATGGCTCTAACATCACTCGTTGATTTATTGAAAACGCCAGCTACCTGCAACGCATAAATCAATTCTATCAAATATGACTTATTCCCTGTCCACTGCAATGTCGGTACACCGGTCGTACCGTTCTGAACCTGCTCAATGCAGCGTGTGACATGCTCCTTCAAGAGCTCGAAGGCTTTGATCATGCAGAATTTGTGATCATAGGGCGTGCAAAATCTTGAGTCAAGCATTCCGTCAGCATCTTTGCTCACTTCAGAACGGAAGTATTTGGAGTCAAGATATTCGTATCCAAAGTGATAGTATTTATAGAGTCCTAGATTTGCATTAATAAACGCCTGGCCTTTGTTAAGTGAATTTTGGTAGTGCTTAATTACACCATCCTTATCTAGCGGCTTGGAAATCTCGATCTCGAAAAAGTCGTTGTGAAATAACAGGAGGCTTACAAACTTGGGTTTGATGTTTTTGAAAAAATCAATTTCTTCTTCCTCACTCTCAAATTGGTATTGGTATAAAAAGTTCTTTAGCCCATAAGTGTGGGACTTTATTATTTCAATGATGCTCGTTTCTTTTGAGATTTCGTCTTTGGCCGACAATTCTATTTCGACCAGTTTTTCTCTCATTGTGTCGTATAATCCTTCGGAAAATTCTGTGATGTTCATAAATTCTAAATTAGGCTGCTTTTGAAATCTTCTGCTCAATAATGGACTTGATGTCCTCCTTTATCCGGAAGTAGTTATCCTGGATCTCCTGCTGCGTTATCTCTCTCACCAATGGAATTGGCTCATAATCTTCTTCTTCTCTTCGTATTGCCTCGTGGTCATTAAGGATTTCATTATGAAATATTTTTAACTGAATCTTTTGGTCAGGGTCATCAGCAACCATTCCAACAAACTCTCCAGACGAAAGAGAGGCGATCTTCGATGGCGGAATTGCTGAATCAAGATGAGTTGATCTGCTGTGTGAAGTGTCTGAGGCATTCACTGAAATACTTTCTCTTTCCTGCACAACTTTTCCAAAACGATCTGACAGCACCTTGGCCGTTTCACCAACAACCTGCCCGCTTATTACATTGCCGACAATATTCATGATTACTTCTGCCTGTTCTTTTCCATAGTCTTTTTTCAATTGACTATAATCCTGGACAGCAAGGGTCGTTGCAACTTTGTTTGCTCTCGCTGTTGCCATCAGGTTATCAATCCCGTTAAAATAGATTGTCGGAAACTCATCGAAGATCAAGCTACTCTTCAGTTGACGTTTTTTGTTAACAAGCTTGATTACTCGAGTGATATATAATGAGAGAACAGCGCCATAGATCTGTTGCTTTTGGGGATTGTTTCCCATACAGACAATTTTTGGCTTCTCCGGATTATTGATGTCGAGTGTAAAATCATTTCCAGACAAGACATAGTACAATTGGGGAGATGATAGTCTTGCCATTCCAATTTTAGCACTCGCAATCTGTCCCTCCAGCTGCTCCATTGCCTCATGTCGATAAGCAGACTCAAAAGGATTAATTAGAACCTCGATCTCCGGCTCAGTCTTTAATACTTTAAATAGAGTAGGATAGTCCAGTTGCATTAGCTCAATAACATGTGGCAAAGTGCAGTAAATGCCACCGTCATATTTCTTAAGAAACCAGATCATGGCTGTCAGGAAATTGATTGGAGATTCAACAAAGAAGTCGCCTTGCTTTTTAATCCACTCACGATTCAGTCCCAACATAATCGTCCTTGAAGCTTCAGTCGCATCGGTAATATCTTCCATGGTTGCTGGGTCCAGGGGATTGCATCGATGATATATCTGATCGAAGTTAATTACATAAAAGGCTGGCCGAACATGGTAGGCATCGTAATGTTGACGTAGAGTATTGTAAGCAATCCGGCTGAGATCATCGTACTTGAAATCGTAGATGAACATTGAAAAGCCTTTCTTGATATGCTGAGTAATGATATGACGAATTACGAAATAGGATTTTCCGGCACCTGGCGTTCCAATTACCAGCAATGATCTAAACGGATTAATAAAATTTATCCAGCTTCTTCGAATCTTGCCTTTCAAACTATACTGTGATGGCAAGTTTATGCTGTATTCATTTTCCAGCAATCTTTCTTCTTGAGGAAACGACTCATTTTTGGAATTGAAAATATCTCCAGTCAGCCTGATGTGTAACAGTCGGGAAATACGGGTACCACCGGTTAATACAAGTAGCCAACCTGTTGTTGCTGTGAGCACGTAAGCGATCACGATGGCTCCCAATTCAAAAGGAAGACCGAAGAGAAAATGGGAAAACATAAAAAGGGTGGAACCTATAATAACTATTGCAATACAATTCGCGAATCTCATTTCGTCATGTTTTTTTCCCTTCGCTCCAAAAAGTGAAATGACCAACAGTCCTAGAATAAACAGTTTGGATACATATGCATTTTGAAACAGGCCCGTCTTAGAAAGTCGAAGCAAGATATTGTCCATTATCACGGAGGTATATCCCCACGCTTCAAAAGCAAAGTGGCATGTGTAATAAAAGTGAAGTACGAGGATAACGATACTCGCCATTCGAGTGAAGTCTATTATTTTCCTTAGTGCTTGTTCATTTTCTCCAGTCGTTGCCATAAAAATTCTTTTATAATGATCTTCCTTTCTTCTTTCTGCGTTTCTTTTTGAGATTAGAATCCACATCGGACTTATCGAGGTGCGCACCTGTGAGGGTCGTTAGTAATCCGGTGGTATTGTTTTGGCTTTGTAAATCTGATGATCCGGTATGGACGGGCGCAGAATATTTGATATCCGTGTTTCTGGTACCTATTGTCGGAATGTGAACTTTGCTGTTTTTCGCGAGATCACTAAATCGATCAAGAATACCCTTTGCACTGTACTGCTTTCCAATATCGCTTCCATTGAAAACACACTTCGTATTGTTATCGATGAATGTGACTCCATATATTTTACCTTCTTGATTCTTACGAAGAACCGGATAAACATTCTTTCCGATAAGACTTTGTACGAGACTGTCGAAACTTGTACTCCGTTTCAGCTCGTCATCAATCAGACGTTTCAATTGCTCTTTATGCGGAGACCGAAGCAATTCATTTACCGTGTATTTCTCATTTAGAAAATTGAGAGTTGGCTTTCCGTAGATCGAACTTGCTTTAATAGGGATACCGATCATGTTACTGTTGGTATCGACAATACTATATCGTAAGCCGTTCATGTTGCGAACCATCGAACCTTCGCTGCCGCGATCAGCGATCACATTGTACTGCTTCAATACTGCATTCAATTCATGAATGGAGGTGAACTTGTAAGAACGGATCACTGTATTAACGATATTGGAAATTGTTCGCTTAGTTTCTGACTTGCCGTAATCAGCTGCCGCAAGGTCTATCGGCTTGAGAAATTCATTTGCGATTTTTCTACCCTGAGCTTTAACTAAATTGAATTCAGATTCAATTTCCTTTCTGGCCTTTTCTGAATGAGTACGTCCTATATTATGGAGTGGAATGCGGGTGCCATCTCTTTGGATATTTGTCGTAACAATATGGATATGGGGATGCGCAGCATCAAAGTGCTGATACACCAAAAAGGGTTGTAGGCCGAATCCTATTTTGTTCATGTAGGTTTCGGCAATTGAACTTAACCTATTTGCATCCAGGCGGTCGGACTTATCGAAGTTCAAGGAGATGTGAACGGCATTAACTTGAGTTCGCTCATTCTTTTGCTGATAGCCGACAATCGTTTCAAGTTTTTGATTAAAGCTTAATCTGTTTGCCTCATGTCGAAAGCCAACTGCTGACAGGCATATCGCAGAACCTTCAGTTACTTTGTCCTCATTGTAACTCAAAACTCCCCGGATTGTTTTTCCTGATATCACCTTTGCAACCATTTGTCACCAAGTTCCCCGACCAACCTTACCAACTCTTCCACCTTGTCATTGACCTTAGCATATTCTTCCGCCACCTTGAGTGCGTTGAACATCTTTTGATTGACGCTTTCTGACGTATGGAAGGAGTGTGTGATCTGGTTCACATTCACACCGATGGCTCGAAGTTCTTGTCGGATGCCAATCAATTCCTGAAGCGGCTCTTCGTAAGAGACGTCTTTCGTAAAAAGCAAAATCTTCTGGCTTGAAAGAATCCTTCGAGCAACTGCTGCAATTGACTTGCAATTACTGCTTCCTGCAATTGACTCAAGTCGCTTGAGAGTACCTTCGCTGACGCGGAGTCTTAGCCTGTGTGTCAGAAGCGTGGTTCTATCTTCCTTTGGTTTGCGTCCCATATTTTCTTTATCTATGCCAGCGAAGTAAATGGGTTGGTCTTTCGGAAAACAGTTACAACGGTACTAGTACCCCCGCTAAATGATTGGCCTACAGC
Organism: Fulvivirgaceae bacterium JP3-4; assembly: GCA_029309925.1. Classification (GTDB taxonomy): domain Bacteria; phylum Bacteroidota; class Bacteroidia; order Cytophagales; family Cyclobacteriaceae; genus Chryseosolibacter. The sequence continues at coordinate 1,305,840 of JARKND010000005.1, read as the reverse complement.
AAAAAAGATTTTTCAGTCTTGTGTGAAATGAGTTCAACTCGCGAAAGCGGCCGAAACGAGTTCCGAGTGAAGGCAATCATTTTTGGCAGACATTTGTACATCTTGCTTATGCTGGAGGAACAAGCATAGCCATTTAATTTACAGACTCTGAAAGCTTGAGGAAATTTGAAGGTCATCGATTTGTGGACATGAAAAAGCCCGGTGATTCCGAGCTTTGATTAAGATTTCTGTGAAGAATAAATTTTAGGCGGCAACGTCATTTGATTGACTGGAAAGCAATACTTCTTCTTTTTTTCTTCCTTTATGAGCCTTTGAGAAATGTCCATCTAGTGATTTTTTATTTGAGAATGGTCCGGCATTGCATTCGGAGCAAAACAATTCAACCCTTTCATCCTTCAATCTCCGGTAAAATAATTCGCTCAATTGCCAGACCGAAAGTGAATGTGTTAGACATATAAACAAGCTCACAATCGTGGTTTTTACGTTACCGATTGTGGGATCTTGGATACTGATGAACCAGTAGTCGTAATAAAAAGCATTTAAAAAGAAGCTGACAATTGCATAGAACTTGCCGGTTGTTCGATAACCGTTGATAAGGAAAAGCAAAATCAGGAACTCAATAATTGCCGCCAGAGCAATACCATAAAACCAGTTAAGGAAATTCAGGCCGGAAAAGGACATGTCAAGGTGCTCAAGCTGGACGAACAAGGCTCCGGCATGCGGCACATACAGGATCATAAGGACAAGCGCGCCATGGAAGATGGCGTTCTTGCTTTCGAGATATGTTACTATTTGGTTCATAAAATCATTGTTAAGGTGAATCGAAATTGATGGTAAGGTGCTTCCAAGGTGCTTGAAAGTGGTTCCAAGGTCAGAACTTGAGCACGTGTCGCCTGCCAGAGGTCAGCCGCGATTCTACCAGGAACTCATTAAGGTCCTTGAACTTCTGATACGAATTGGATTGATCTTTAAATCGTATACCGGCAGATTCAAGCTGTGACTTTGCCTTGAAACCAGCCTGGTCGTTGTCCAGGAAAAGATGGACCTCGCTGTGCCCTTTCAAGGGTTCGAGATTTTTTGAAAGAAGACTCAATGAGTTTAATACAAGAAAGTCGGAATTTTCAACGGTTGGAAATACGTCTTTGCCCAGCTGCTTGAGCGACAGAAAATCTATAAAGCCTTCAAGGACGCAAAGGCGACCTTGATCGCTGTTGAAATAGGAAATGTCTTTTGGAGAAGAGGAACCCTTGAACCAGCTATTCCTTAGCTCAAATCCACCCGACTGATTTTGGAAACCGATTGCCTTGAAACTTTTTTCCCCGATCGAAAACTGTGCTTCCACACAATGGTTGCTGGCAAGTTCAATTGAAATTCCTCTTGCTTTCAGATAGTCGATAAGCGCTGGATCAGTGAGGTGATAGAGTTTGTTAATCAACAATTTTGGATCTCCATCATTCTCCGGCTTACGGTGAAAGGAAAATGATGTTGACGACAGGTTTAGGGTGTTTAACCTTTCGGCAAACTCCGAAATTGAACAATTATTGATTCTTGCGCCAAGGTCGAGAATTGTGCCGCCCTCACCGGAACCATGATCATACCACAAATTGAGTCTGGTGTTAACCTTAAAGGAAGGATCTTTCTCCCCTCTGAAAGGAGATTGATACCAATAATCATTGCCACGAACTTTAGCTGGCGTGAAGCCCAGTGTCGCCAGATACTCTGTGATTGGAATTCGTTTGGATTCTGAAAAATTAAGAGCCATAATGTTTTATTTATGGCTCAAAAATCACGTCTCGGAAAATTTCAAACTACATAGTTGGTACCAACCTTGGAGCGAAATATTTCGGTAAAGCAGCTTAGTTGATCTTTGTATATGCAATGGTTGAATTCTTTCCAACTGAGAGCTGACCCTGATTAATGTATAGTGTCGGTACAACTCCGGCCGATTTTGGATTCAATGACTTCGAGGCTTCATCGTATGCTGCATCAAACTCAGGCAGTGGTCTATTCTCACCGTGCTTCATGTCCTGCCATCCGTCCTGGTCGTAATCATTCATTTTCCACTTTACATTTTCGATATGATAATCTTCCCCGGCTTTTGCTATCCTGATGGTGTCACGGAAGGTTGTCATTCCAACTTTATTACCACTCGTTTGATGAAGAACCTCTGTCGAGTATTCACGCACATAAACACCGCTTACTCCATCGCTTGTATTACTTTCAGCTGGGGAGCATGAAATGATAGCCCAGCCTATAATTCCAAAAAATCCAATTGTCAGTCTGCACATATCTCAATGGTTAAAGTTTGAAATAAAATTTAAAACACTCTGCAGTGTCTTCTTCACCGCATCTTTCGTACCACTTTCAACGCTGTAGTATTTTATTCTAAAACTCTCAAATGAAATACTTTCCTGTTTCTTTGTCTTTACGTATTTACTAAGAAACCTGATAAGCTCGGAAGTATTTTTATTCTGAATGACACCTGCCTCGATAAACGCTCTGAATAGGAAAGCAAGATGAGAGACCGAAATGTCGAAATTGAGTTTAAACTCACTTGGCACGATTTCTTCCGCGCTGATTGTCGGCAACAATTGCTGTTTGGTTTTAAGGTACATCAACTCCTGCGATAACCATTCTGAAATTTGCATGTTGATTGGAGCTGAATCCGCCCGAAATGCTATAGCTTGATTAGATGATTCCTGATAGGAAAATTTCAAAAAATAGGTGAGTTGGTCGACTTGATCGTGTAGAGTTGTTTGCCTGGCAATAATGCAGTTGATATACTTAATCAGATAAGAGTAAAAGTGTTCGGAGTTGAAGTTACAATGAAGCAGTACCTTAATAACATCGATAGTCTCTAACACTGACTGTTCCGAAGAGTCGATGCTCTCTATGTTGATTCGTAGTAACTTGAAATAGTAGAATTGTCTGAATGTAAGATGAGCACCTTCACTCTGAGAATTGACGCACCCTATAAGTAGGTTTACCAGCGTAGGATCGATGTTGGTTGCCTTAAACTTAGCTGACATCAGTTTACAGAATCCATTTAGTTCGGTTTTTACCTTTGATTGGTGAAGGGTTGGCATCTTCATATCCTGGTTGAAATACTCGGGAAAATGCTCTTCGAGATATTGTAATAGACCGGCAAGCCTTTCAAGAATTGAATGAAGAAATGCTGTGTTTAATTGCTGCTCTGCATGAAGGGTATTGATCAATGCGATCAGTGACTCCTGGTGAAAATGAAAATAGCGTTTGATAAGTCGCTCGTTCTCGAAAGACACAACCTGATGTCTGAACGCCCGCTTCACCTTGAAGCATTCGGAATCAAGCTCCTCGAGAAACATAGGCACATCAAACTCTATATTGTCAGAAGCCGCTACACTGATATTCTTAGATATTTGGACTTCAATATTTTCCAATTCATACGCCACAATTGCCTCCTTTCCATTCCTTCACTAGCTATGAAGCAAATGTTTGACTGAAATGGGCAGTAAAGCAATACTCTTTTTGCTGTAAATGGCCTGGGGTTTTTATCGTACGCCTTTTGACGTACTCACATTTGTCCTTCTGTCTCTGAGGCACTTACGTGTTGCTGAGCATCGAGCTTGTTTATAAGTTCAACCTTGTTATTCACGCCAACCTTTGAAAATATATTCGAAACGTGTTTGCTCACTGTCTTCTCCGATATATCGAGTTCAGCGCTAATTATTTTGTAAGGAATGCCTTTAATAAGCAGCTTTATAATCTCAACTTCTCTTGACGTAAGATGATACTTCTTGCAGTTTTCTGTAAATGCACAACGTTTCGTTGATACTGTTTTTGGCTGCTGGTTCTTGTCCACGAATACTGCTTGATATGCCTTCGAAACCACGGCTTCCCGTTGTCGCTTCCTGTTCGTGATAATTGATTGAACCTTCGCGAGCAGCTCTTCGATTTTGAATGGCTTCTCCAGGTAAGCAACCGCTCCAAGGTTTAACCCCGCCAGTCGGTCTTCCGAACGCGCTTTGGCCGATAAGAAAATAAAAGGAATGTGAGCATAGCGTTCAACATTGTTCACAGCCTTACAGAATTCAAATCCGTCCATATCGTTCATCATAACATCAGAAATGATCAGATCCAGTGACGACATTGAGTTCAGGCGTTCCAGCGCTTCCTTCCCATTTCGCGCAACGGCAACATTATAACTGGCTCGAAGTTTACTCCGCAGAAAGCTTAACATCTCCACGTTATCTTCAACAACCAGAATGAATGGTCGATCACTGTCAATACTTTCTTCAAGCAGGATTTGATTGTACGCAAAATCAAGATCATCAGAAGTTATTCCTTCCTGGACGTTCCCGCTCGAATCATTAGCGAGCGGAAGCGATACACTAATTTCAGTTCCCTTACTCAATTCGCTACTGAGTTGGATAGTCCCCTCGATATCATGAACAATCTTTTTCACAATCGACAAACCCATACCCATTCCATCAGAATTTTTTCCTGGAACGGAGAGCTTGTAGTAAGGCTCGAAAACCTTTTCTTTCAGATCTTCAGGAATACCATGCCCATTATCTTTAACTACGAAAACCACATTATTGCTGTGAGCAACCAGTTTCACGTTAACCATTGATCCTTCATCGGAATATTTGATGGCATTTTCCAGTAAATTGTTTACAATTCTATCCACTGCTCCCGGGTGGGCCTTTACATGAAGGTTTTGATCGATATGAGCGGTGATCTTGATTTGTTTTTTCAAAGCAAGAGATTTAAACAATGCTACTTTGTCCCTTAGCAAGGAACTGAAATTGGAGACGCGGTCGTGGTTGTACATGCTGAACCCGCGCTCGTAAGACTCCACATCGAAGAAATTGACGATATCGTTAGTCAATCGCTTCACGTTGTTTTTGATTACTTTGATTTCATCATTCTCGCCATGCTTGTCGATGTATTCAGAGAGATAGTTATTAATTAGTGTCAACGGAGTCTTTGTTTCATGAGCCAGGTTAATGAATGTTGTCTTTTTAGCTTCCATCACCTGTTCCAGTTTTTCCGTGCGCTGCTTCACCTTTCGTTTTAAGGTCTTATTCAATTCTTGAAGATTATTCTCGGACTCAATGAGTTTTGTGTACTCCTCTCTTGATTGCCTGATGGCAGATTTGACGTAGATAATTGTCATCATCAGAAAGCCCGCGTTAGTGACGGAGTGCTCAAGCACTTGGAAGTCCCCAAAAAACACAATCACGGGCAACGCTGCCCAACATACCATTGAAATGTAGGCAACGATAGCGTGTTGATAAAGAGGTTCATTGATCAATTTTCCTTCGTGCCTGGCGGTGCGAAATTTTAAGATTAACGCTCGGGCGGAACTGTAAATAAATCCAAGGCCGTAACAGAATGGAACAATGACGGTAAGTTTTGCGCTTAACCTTGAATCTCCTGTAAGTAGATAAGGAACAACGAAGAGAAACACGAACGGCAGGAATAAAAAGAATAGTAGGCCATAGGTCGCAAAGAACCTTAAATGCTTTAAGTCGAATACTTTGTAGAAATAATATACTACGTACATCGACATACTGAAGCCTACGAAATAGGCAAGAATGGTTTGGATCGAAATAGGAATCGTCCATTGCGGATCAGGAAACAGCCCACTACATAAATTGTATGAGATGAGGCAAACCAGTAGCAACAGAAATTGAAGCCTGCTCTTTTCAGTGGGACGTTGAAGGAAATAGATGCCTTGAAATACCAACATCACCAATTCAAACACGGTTATCAAAAAAGTAACCATGTGCATCTGCGTATGCATGAAATACATAACCAAAACGTTTAAGTTAAATGGTCAGCTTTTAGCTGACGTTCAGTAGAGTCAAACCCTGCGTAGCTGATAGAGTGTATATGACAATTGTAGCGACTGGAAAATCTCAAATCCGAATTTTTTATAAAACGGGAGATTCTTCTCCATAGAAGTCTCGAGATATATTGGTCTTTTTTTCCTTTCGCATTCCTTAATCACTTCCTGGATAAAAGCACTGCCGATGCCTTTACCATGAAGCTGAGGATTCACTCCGATAAACCACAAATATGCGATTGGTTCTTTGGGATGGTTTGACTTTATCATTGCTTCGCGTTTCAATACTGCACTGACTCGGTCGAGTCCGATAACAGATAACGCGAGCTTCAGATCCCAAAGCAGAGTGCGAAATGATGAACGTTTCTTATCCGGGAAGAGAATGAGAGCACATGCTTGCTGATCATCAGATATCCATACTTCACCGAATTCATTACACACGTTGAAAGAATAATCCATGAGTTTGGTTATCCGATCAACTCTGTTTTGATCTTGCTTAACTACATAGTTGACGCTTTTGTTATCATCAAAAGACCTGGTGAGAATATCCAGGATGATGGACTTATCAGAAATGCCTGCTTTTCTCATACCCACAAACCAAAATACAATCCCCGATTACAGATCTCTTTTCACCTTGTACTTAAATTCCAGGAGCTTCGATGGCTCCTCGCCCAACCCTTCCGCCAAAATCCTAATCGTATTCAGCGTAGGACTCCGTTCGCCTCTTTCAAATCTTCCGATCTGACTTGTCGGGATCACACATTTATAGGACAACTCCTCCTGTGACAGGCTCTTCGCCAGTCTCAGTTTTTTCAGATGCTTGCCAAAAGCCTTGACATATCCTAAATCTCGGTTGTGACCCATTTTCTAGAGCGAATCTGCTCAAAGGAGGGTTTTGATGTTAGAGCCAATTGGCTCTTTTTGGCCGAATAAGCAATTTAAACGGTTGATAGCCTGAGATATCACTGACTATGTTGAACAATAGATGACTAAAGAATCAAATACACAGAAAAGCCGAAGATGACTATTGCCGATTGAAATTGACCGACATGTTCAGAGTCCCGCATCTTGCACGTCTGTTGAATGGCTGTTATGTTCGGTGTCTTTAAAAACATTATAAATACGATTTAACAGAAGAAAGCTAAGCGGCCACAAGTTTATTCTGAGCACTTTTTATCTATTATCATCTTGCCCTTTGAGTTGTTTGAGATTCTCTAACTTTTGTTCTCCCCACCATCTTTGCGCATATTCCGTGAAATAGCGATGAGAATTAAAAAAACAAATATTCATGTGTTTCCATTCTTTATCAGAAAGTTCCTGGCAATTTTTGAGTTCAAACTCTTCTTTGAGGAGCGCAGACCATTTGAAATAATCTTCTGCCCCAAGATGCTGAGTATCAGCATCGCATATGATTTGTTCGGCAAGTGTTGATGGTTCCGCTAATCTTTTTGTAGCGAGAATCAAATTATTGACTGAGAAAGTATAGTCGTCAGTAACGTTGTGCGATTCAAGGAATGTCGATGCCACAGTTACACTTTCATTTTCATGATCGTCAATGCTCAAACAATATCCAGTATCGTGAAACCAGGCTGCCATGAGAAGCTTTTCCATATCCGTTTTTGGCAAACAGTAATGATCGCCAAGCTCATAACAAAATTGAACAACATTGAGGGTATGATGAATATTATGGAACTTGCAGATTGCAGGAAGGTATTTGTTCAATAGGCCAGTGACGTAAAACCTGGCTTCAAAGACGATCGGGTTATTATCGAATTCAAATATTGACATCAGTATTTTCCTTGCCATTTATGGATGCGGCTGCAAATGAATACGATCGTAAAACAATCTCTTTGACCAACGACAGTTCACCTTCCGAACGGGGGCTGTAGAGCATAATAAAGTTCGATGGTACCTCTTTGCGGAAAGCCAACGGATGGTATTCTCCCCATCCCTTTAAAACTATTTCCTTCGCGTCCGTCATCGGGAGAAACAAATGTAAGCTGCCATCAGGGTAGGGATGGATATGACCAAATTCCCGATGGATTACAGCATGTGGATTTACGGTTTTTACATTTTCGGAAAGAAATAGCCCTGTCGCTCCGGACTTCGATATTATTGATGGCTTTATCTCTATAAGCCTGATGGTATTTGTCCAAAGCATAAGTTGGTGATGAATGTGATAGGCTCCGTTTTGAGACAGTTGCTTGTGAGGGCTCGTTGAGGTGGTTAATGGGGCACTGTCCTCACGATTGGAAAGATTCAATTCATTCATCCTTCGTTCAGTTTTTTTGATACTTCAGCAATTGGATCATCAAATCGCTGATTAGTTCCGGGTATCCTTTCATTAGCTCCTCATAATCTTTCCCAGAGATTCGCAGGCTATATGAAAAAACGATTGCATTCATCAGTGGGAACGAGCAAAGTGAATGAATAATAATGTAGATATACCTGGAATCGACATCGGGCCGAATCAGCTGTTCCGCTTTCAATCTTTCAAAGTAGTGCACGAATTTGTTGACTCCCTTTCTATACTTTTTCGTTCTTGACGCCAGTAAGTCAGGCTTACGAATGATTTCGCGCAGCAGGAATAGCATCGAATTCGCTTTCAAGAAAGTGATGAAAGTGCTGATGAATCTCTTCAGTTTGCTTTCCCAACTTTCTTCCGGGTCGTGGTCCCACGTGGAAAGCAAAGGCATGAGACGCTCGAGCGCTTCGTCAAAAATCCGCTCAAACATTTTCTCCTTGCTTCTGAAATAATAATGAAGCAATGCCCGGTTAATCCCAGCGAGATCCGATATCTCCTGCATCCTGGCCCCATCAAACCCTTTCGACTCAAACACCTTTCTTGCCGCCACCAAAATCGACTCTTCGGTGGAAATGCTGGTCTCTCCGTTCATTTCAAATGTTTTTTGAATTTAACTGAATATTTTAACATTTTTGTTAAATGTAAAATTATTCTAATAACTTTACACGGTCAAGAAATTAGATGAAAGTTTCGTGCACAATGTAAAAATCATGATTGCCAGTGATTTGAGTGAGAGTTCTTTGCTCATCATTGAGCAAGGAATGAAGCTTGCACGACAACTCTATGCAGCTGTTTGTATTATCCATGTTGTGGATAATGCATCACAATATTCCAGTTACGCCCCTGGGCAACCTACGGTTTGGAACTGGGAAGAAGTGCAGCAGTATGCCATCGATTTTCTTACAAATGGAACGCAAAAACATTTGGACGTTGACAAAGAGATCTTGGTCAGAATTGGAGATCCCAAAAAGGAGATAATAGAGCAGGCAGCGATTCTGAATATGTCTTACCTGGTGATCGGAACACACGGTAGGACGGGACTATCCCGCTTGGTTGTGGGAAGTAATGCAGAGTATTTGATAAGGCACTCTACAGTGCCGGTTGTCGTTATACCTTATAGGAGAGAAAGTCACTAAAAGAAAAAATGTAAACAATGATGGGAGTAAAGCCAAAGAATGTAGGAACAAAGAAATTATTTGACAGCCCTATTCTTGAGCGATTGACACGAACGCATATTGCTGTGCCAACATCAATGCTTGTTTTATATGCGGTAGCTCTATTTTACTGGAGTCTGACAAACACTGAACTCACGTGGGGTATCGCTACTCTTCTTTTCTTTTCAGGATGGTTTGTATTTACATGGGTAGAATACATTGCACACCGGTACGTTTTTCACATGGCTACATACTCCAGGCTGAGATCAAGGATTCAATACACAATTCATGGTGTACATCATGAGTATCCCAGAGATAAAGACAGGCTGGCCATGCCTCCGATATTAAGTATTAGCATAGCCACGATGCTACTAATCGTTTTAAGGTTAGTGCTTGGTGATTATACTTTTGCATTTTTATCCGGTTTTTTGGTCGGTTATTCCGTCTATCTCGGCATCCACTATAGCGTTCATGCATTTCCACCACCCCGAAACTTTCTTAAAGCACTTTGGATAAACCATAGCATTCACCATTATAAGGACAGTCATTCTGTCTTTGGCGTATCCTCTCCTTTGTGGGACTACATTTACGGAACAATGTCTCCTAACACCAAGAATGATTTACCTTCGGACAAAATAATTTAAAGTTGTGAAAACGTTGCTCCTGCCCAAGTAACTCATGTACAATTCCGAAAACAAGGATAAAATACTTAGCTGTGCCGAGAATCTTTTTAGAAAATATGGCATCAGAAGCATTTCCATGGATGATATAGCCCATCATCTGAATATGTCAAAGAAAACCATTTATGAATCATTTGCAGACAAGAATGAAATCATATACCTGATCATAGCCGCCTTTCGAAAAAAAATGGAAGCATTAGTTGTGGGTGTTACTGACAGACCTGCTAACCCGATCGAACGGTTGATAAAACTTTTCGTCTGTATTACCTCCATGATAAGAGAAACCAGCCCAACATTGATTTATGATTTACAAAAGTATCATGAGAATGCATGGCAGATCCTGCAAGACTTCAGAGACGATTTTTTGGCGGGGAGGGTTAAAGACATTGTAAGTGACGGGATCAGGAAACACTACTTAAACCCGACACTCGATGCGAATTTTTACATTACCCTTTTTCTTCAGCTGGTTCAGCTTTCTGGCAACGAGAAGCTTTTCCCGCGCGCAAAATATTCTGAGCACACAGTAGCAATCAATTTGATTGATTGCCTTGTCAGCGGAATCGCTACCGAAAAAGGAAGACGTATCAGCAAGAATCTGAAATTAAATACTGTTCAAAGTCACGAATAAACCATAATGCAATAATAAAGTTAATGAGTATCAAGAATCTAAAGGCAGCATTCATAATTCTTAATTTCTTCCCGGCATTACTCTTTGCGCAAGAGGTTCAACGCTATTCACTCAAGCAGTGCATTCAACAGGCTATGACCGAGAATGTTTCCATTCTCAAAGCCCAACTGGATCAGGATGAAGGAAGGCAAAAAACAAAGGAAGTGAAAGCTACCGCTCTTCCTCAGATTAATGCAACCGGTGAACTGGTGGACAATGTGCTGCGGCAAGCGTTCGTTTTTCCGGCAGCCTTGGGTGATCCTAATGCCAGCCCGGATGATTACATTGTGCTGCGCGGTGGGCTTCAATATGGAACGTCAATTAATGTGCAGGCAAATCAACAGATATTCAATCAAAGCCTATTCACCGGTATCAGGGCTGCAAAAGTAAGTGAAGATTTTTACAAGCTTAACCGTGAACGTGTTGAAGAAGAAACAATCTACCAGGTTGCATCTCTATTTTACCGCGTGGCCACGCTTAAGACGCAGCAAACTGTTTTGGAGACCAATCAGGAAGAATTACAAAAGAGCCTTTCGATCACAAAGGATCGTTTTGATAATGGCTTAGCGCGGAAGCTTGATGTTGACAGGTTACAGGTAACACTCACCAACATCCAGACTCAATTGGCCACCATTCAGGACAGCTATACTACGTTACTAAACCAGTTAAAATTAATAATTGGCATTGAAAAGGATTTTGGCTTTGATATTGATTTCGAATTGGCCGCTGATTTAGACTCAGCGTTCTCAAATTATACACTCGGGTCAATACCCACAGAATTCGTGTGGGAAGACAAGGTTGAGTATAAGCAACTGGCTACGCAACTCTCCTTGTATCAACTTGAGCGCAAGAATTTTTCAGCAGGCTACTACCCAAACTTGTCTGCATTCGCCAATTACACTTACCAGGGACAGTCTAATTCGTTTTTCCTGTCAAGTGATGCAAATCCAATCTGGTTTGACGTGGCATCAATTGGCTTGCGCTTGAGCATACCCGTCTTCGATGGCTTTCGAAAGGCTGCGCAAATGCAGCAATCCCGTATCCGACAAATGAAAACGGAAAAAGATCTGACTTTCGTCAAGAAACAATCTTCAATCGCGAGCGAGAATGCTGTCAGGGCACTTGAAGTTAATTACAAAAATTTCCAGGCGCAAAGGCAAAATGTCCAGCTAGCCAACAGCATTTACGATGTAACAGAGCAGAATTATAATGAAGGGATCGGTCCTCTGACCGACTTATTGCAAGCAGAAACTGCGAGAATCCAGGCGCAAAGTCAGCTAATCGAGGCATTGTTAAAGGTAAAACAATCGGAAATAGAGTTGCTCAAGGCAAACGGCAATATCAAATCTTTATTAAACTAAATCCAATTCATTTACTAGGAATCTTAAATATGAAAAAAACCATAATCGCTTTAATAGTCATCGTTGCACTTGTATCGATTGGTGCCTATGTCCTCACGAACAATAAAGAGAGGATGAAGGAAAAAACAGAACTTGCAAAGGTTGTTAACGCCACTGTTCCAGTACAGGTAGCGGTAACAAAGCGGGAAGCGCTAGGTGGCAGTTTCACAGCCACTGGCAGTTTTTCGCCATCGAAGCAGGTTGTCATTTCGACCGAATCAGCAGGTAAGATAGTGAGCATTTCTGCTGACGAAGGACAATTTGTTCGGCAGGGACAATTGCTGGCAAGTATGGAATATGAGACCCTTGAAGCTGATGTCAAGTCGGCAACGGCTAACCTTAAGAAATTGGAAACAGATAAGCAGCGGTACGAGAACCTGGTAAAGACAGGGGGAGTTACGCAGGCGCAATTAGATGAGATCAACCTGGCCTATACCAATGCGGAATCAAGGTTAATAAATGCGAGGGAACGTTTGAAAGATACTCACCTCACCGCACCGTTTGCCGGATATATAAATAAACGATTCATTGAAAATGGCCAGTACATAGCATCCGGAAAAGAAGCTTTTGAGATTGTTGACCTGACAAAGATGAAAATGGTCGTGAACGTAACAGAGGATCAAGTGTTGAGAGTAAGCCAAGCCAACCGAATAAAGGTCTCAGCAGATGTTTATCCGGGTGTTGATTACGAGGCACGTGTAAACTTCGTTGGCGCGACAGCTGACGTGAATCTGAACTTTCCGGTGGAACTTCAAATCACAAATGTCAAGGATAAACCACTTCGAGGCGGGATGTTTGGACGCGCCACATTTGAATTGCCAGCGGCTGGGGCTTCTCTTGTGATTCCGCGGGCTGCACTCCTGGGGAGCATTGAAAATGCTCAGGTGTATGTCGTTTCAGGAGACTCCGTTGTGTTACGGCCAATTACTATCGGGAGGCTTTTCTCGAATAATGTCGAAGTCCTTAATGGCATAAACGAAGGTGAGAAGGTAGTTACCAGTGGTCAAATCAACTTAAGTGAAGGTGCCAAAGTAACAATCCTTTAGTGAGAATTAATTTATGTCCTTAGCCCAATCCTGATATGAAAATAACCGAAGTTTCCATAAAAAGACCGTCACTTATATTAGTTCTTTTTATCACACTAACATTTCTAGGCCTAAACAGCTACCAAAAACTGGGCTATGAATTGATGCCCAAATTCAGCGCCCCGATCATTACAATATCTGCAATCTATCCCGGAGCTTCACCAAATGAAGTGGAGAACTCGGTTACAAAGGAGATTGAGAATGCCGTATCATCAATGGAGAATGTGGATAAAATAACTGCCAGTTCCTATGAGGGCTTATCCGTCATTGTAATTGAACTCCGGACTGAGGCAAATGTTGATTTGGCGTTGCAAGATGCTCAGCGCAAAGTCAACGCTATTCTATCCACTCTTCCTGAAGATGTAAAGACACCTTCATTGGGAAAATTCTCTTTCGATGATCTGCCTATTATCAATCTTGGTATTTCGGCTAAAATGAACGCAACTGATTTATATGATTTGGTCACACAACGTCTTCAACCAAATCTTGCAAAAATTCCAGGTGTTGCGCAGACGAACATAATAGGCGGTGAGGAACGCGAGATTCGCATAAACGTGAGCAGAAACAAACTTGAGGCGTATGGACTTTCCCTTCCCCAACTCGTTCAACTGATCAAATCTTCCAACGTGGATTTTCCTACGGGGAAAATAAAGTCCGAGGAAGAACAAATACTGGTAAGATTGTCTGGCAAATATCAACGGTTGGAAGAAATAAAAAATCTTGTCGTTGCTTCAACACCCCAGGGAGGGCCGGTGTATTTACGTGATGTTGCGGAAGTTCAGGATACCAAAAAGGAGGCCAGAGTCATCAACCGTATAAACTTATTGAACTCAATCGGGCTCAGCATTCAAAAACAAACTGACGCCAACGCTGTAGCGGTGAGCGAATTGGTGCACAAGGAGTTAGCGGACCTTGAAAATTTATATTCTAATGTTGATCTAAAGTTTACAATTGCCAGAGACTCCACTGAATATACCCTGGAGGCAGCGGATGCTGTAATACACGATCTTCTTCTTGCTGTCATTCTTGTTGCAGTCATTATGTTGCTATTCCTACATTCTTACCGTAATTCAATCATCGTCATGATAGCGATACCGCTTTCTCTGGTAGCTACTTTTATCGGTATGTCGCTGTTCGGATTTACGCTGAACCTCATGTCACTACTTGGTCTTTCATTGGTGGTCGGCATATTAGTAGATGATGCCATTGTGGTGATCGAAAATATTTATCGCCATATGGAAATGGGTAAAAGTAAGGTTCAAGCTGCATATGATGGGGTAAAGGAGATCGGCTTCACCGTTACCTCGATTACAATGGTAATTGTTGTCGTATTCTTGCCTATCGCCCTGACAACCGGTATAATTTCAAATATTATGCGCCAGTTTTCCATCGTGATAGTTATCTCGACATTATTGTCATTGCTTGTATCATTCACGATGGTTCCGTTTCTATATTCAAGATTTGGAAAATTGGAGCGCTTAACCAATAAAACATTCTTTGGAAGGTTTATTTTGCGATTCGAGGAAGCATTGGACGGATTTATTCATTGGGTTCAGAATATACTGAGATGGTCATTGAGACATAGATTTGTCACGCTTAGCATTGCCGCCCTGCTGTTTTTTGGATCTATTAGCTTAATTGTCGCTGGCTTTATAGGATCAGAATTTATAGCCCAGGGAGACCGTGGTGAATTCGTCCTTGTTCTTGAATATCCAAAAAGAACTTCAGTTGAACAGAATAATATTCAGTCGCGAAAAATTGAGGAGTTTGTCTCATCTAAGAAAGAGGTTGTATCAACCATCACTACCGTCGGGCAAACCAATGAAGGCGGGTTCTTTGGGTCAGCTACAGGAACACCATACAAATCAGAAATTACGGTTAAACTTGTCTCAGAAGATGAACGTGATAAAAGTTCCGATATCTATGGCGTTCTTTTAAAGAATGAGATCATTGATAAATTTCCGGGGGTAAAAGTAAAATCGACACCCATATCAATACTGGGTACTGCAGAGCAAGCGCCCATTCAACTTATCGTTACAGGGCCGACTTTTGACACGGTAATGCTCACGGCCAACAAACTCATGCAGCAGGTTAAGAAGGTGGAGGGAACTCAAGAAGTTAAGCTTACGGTAGAGTCAGGAAGCCCCGAAGTTGTGGTTACTACAGATAGACAAAAGATGGCGGAGTTGGGCTTGGATCTCCAAACGGTGGGTGCGACTATGCAATATGCTTTTAATGGCAATACAGATGCGAAGTTCAGACAAGGCGAGTACGAGTACGATATCAACATCCTATTTGACGAGTTTAACCGGAAAAGCATTGAAGATGTTCGTGCGTTGACCTTTCTAAGCAAATACGGAAAGCAAGTAAGGCTTGACCAGTTCGCTGAAGTGAAAGAAAGTTTTGGACCATCAAAGCTTGAACGGTTTAACCGGATAACTTCCGTTAATATTAATTCTCAATTACTTGGACGTCCTTCAGGCTCCGTTGCAGAAGAAATAAAAGGAATTATTGATCGAATGACTTTACCTGCTGGGGTAAGTGTGACCTTTGGTGGAAATCAGCAGAGACAGGAGGAATCTTTTGGACAATTGGGATTCGCCTTTGTTACCTCTATTTTATTAGTGTATCTCATCATGGTGGCGCTCTATAACAATTTCGTTTATCCTTTTGTTGTATTGTTTTCCATACCGCTGGCGATCATTGGGGCCTTAGTTGCGTTGGCCCTTTCTGCGCAAACTTTGAGTTTGTTTACTCTCCTGGGAATTATTATGCTGATCGGCTTAGTTGCTAAGAACGCGATACTTGTGGTTGATTTTACAAATCACCTGAAAGAAAGGGGAATGACTACAGAAGATGCGTTGTTGGAAGCAACTAAGGAGCGTCTTCGACCTATCCTCATGACGACAGTGGCAATGGTGGTAGGGATGATGCCAGTGGCGTTGGCAAGTGGACCAGGAGCGGATTGGAAAAATGGCTTAGCTTGGTCTATTATTGGCGGCTTGACGAGTTCAATGTTTTTAACACTGGTTGTTGTACCCGTAGTTTATCAATTGGTAGACAGGCTCATGGTTAAGACCGGGTTCATTAATAAAGAGAGAAGTGCGAAATATAGCGAGTTCAATGTTTAGGTTTTTAAGTTCGGACAACATCAATTGTAGCTGAAAATAGAAAATCTCGGAGTGGTCAACAAAAGGTGGAAAGGCCATCCTTTTCAAGAACCTTTATATACATCTAACGAAAATCGAAATGAGAACAAGACCAATTTCACTATATCAGGCCTTCGTTTTAATGTCATCGTTTAATGAAAACAATGGGAACAAGCCTTCTCGTGAAAAATATAATCCCGGAGTCTGTAATATAGGAAGGGAGGAAATCCAAAGGCGAAAAGCAACTGGGTGGGTAGGGCTGCTACTTACCGCAATGGCTGTTACACTTTTACTCTGGTCTAAAGCCCCGCATTGGATGCGACTGTTTGTTTTTATTCCGGCAGTAATGGGGGCAACAGGATTCATACAGGCGTACAATAAGTTTTGCGTGTCTTTCGGATTTGGGCACATGTTCAATTTAGGAGAGGTGGGAAAAACCGATACCGTTAAAGCTGATTATTGCCGTAACTAGCTACTACCATGATCTTGATCGGACATAACGGGTAAAGCGAACTCGTGCTGAGTTTATGCATGAGCTTCATTCGGGGTATTGCATTTTATGTTTAGAAAGAAGATTCTTTAAATAACAAAACGGACCAATGTAAAATAACAAATCGCAAAACTCGAAAACTATGGACTTAACAAAGCCTTATAATATCTATTGGGATGCCGAAAATCAGTGGGTTGTAATGGACTGGACTGGCTATGCTACCAGTGCGCAGTTTATTGAGGGCGTTGAGCTAATGTACAATTTGATTAAAAAGCATAATGCTTTTAAAGTACTGGCTAATATAAAGGACATGACTCTTATTTCACTGCAGGATCAAAATTATACCGTTTACAGTTTTTTGCCTCGTGCCATAGAGGCTGGCTTCAGAGCTATCGCTGTAGTCAGGCCTGTAAGTTATTTTAACGCAGTGGCCATTGAATCTATGGGATATCGTGTTAATCAAACAACGGTGCAAATGCGTGTATTTCACCAAAAAGCTGATGCGTTGGAATGGCTCAGGGAGTTTAAAGTCTAGTTTTATGAACGGCAATCTGAACCTAATCTCGACAATCGTTTCGGTAAAAAGATTTGCTCGTAAGTATCGTTTGGCGATCACGGTTGGAATCAGCGCGGTTGCAATGGTCAGTTCACGATTTATTGTGGCATGGTTCAGTTAGTTTCCATGGTGCATTAAATTGTGGACGACCATTTCATTCGCAACAGTGAAAAAATGAAGTTGATGAAATCAAAATTGAGACAACGGTATTCGAAAAGGTTTGAATCAATGCTAATCAACGCCGGGGTGCCCTCTAAAAAAACTAAACCGCGAAGCGTCTCTCAAGGATGACTTGCACCTGGGATCCAAACGATTATTATTTTATAAAGCCTGACATCGAAAAACGACTCATACATAGATCTGTTGATATTGACCAGGTATTTGAATCTGAAACCGTGGCATATCTTGTTAATATAATAGTACTTTACGGAAGCGAAAAACTAAGTGCCGGTCAAACCCAACTAAACTTATTATCACGCAAAAATCAATGACTGTTCTGTACATAGACGATGATCAAGATGATCGCGAAGTGTTTCAAGAAGCCGTTTTCTCAATTGATCCAAAAATCCTATGCTATTTTGCAAATGACGGAGAAGCAGGTATGAATTCGTTGCGCACGATGATTGTCATGCCGGATCTCATTTTCGTTGATGTAAATATGCCTGTAATGGATGGTAAACAATTCTTACTTGAAGCGAAGCGGACACAAGGCATTGAGGGCATTCCAATCATAATGTACTCCACCACAACTAACGAAGCTGAGATCAAGTTGTATTCCCGCCTTGGTGCATTTGATTTTATTATTAAACCCGGCAGTTTTAATGAGCTCCGTCAGATTCTAATCCGCGTTTTTCGTGGCGAAAGGGTTGGAATTCTTTCCCGCAATCCAAAAAACTAACCTCATTTCCGAGCTCCGTTGACTGGGGAGTTGTCGTGCTTCTTGTACAATTCCAACTGGATAACAATCTAATTTTGCAACCTCAACAGTTTATTAGGGAACTAGGGTGATATGCTCTGATCCCTCGAATCATTTCGAAATCAAGCCGCAAACAATTCCCCCAATCAGTCCGAGCCCCAAAATTGGTCCATATTGCTTGGTGACAATCGCGTCAGGCAAGAAAGAAGCTATTATTGCGCTGGCCTTATCCTCAAATTTCATGAAGAACATCGGTATTATTGATACTAATCCGAAAATTGTTCCGGCAATGAGTCCTTTAGCGATGTTTGTCATGTGATTGTTATTTTATTGAAAGTTCATTGCAAAAAATACACTTCTACAATCCGTTTTTTACCGGAGAGTTTAATGTAATGTTGAAATTAATTTACTGAATCGCAACTTGACTCACACTTAAACGGATTCATGCATCCTGTTGGATTTTCAATTTTCTCATCTTTGAGTTCCATTCCCGGATACACTTAAATTACATTTTGTCATGCAGTTGGCTGGGTGACGCCTGTGCCGCAAAGTTTTCGAAAAAATTTGATGGAGATTTTGTCAGCAAAGCAACAAGTTATCAAATTTCTTGAAAAAGTTTTATAGCTATCAAGAGATAATACCCATGGTAAGTAAAAGTGCAAGCTTTAATTCTTCATGTCCTGTTTTTTGATACTAACCTACGCGGCTTTCTTTGTAACCACTTGAAGTGGACTCTTATGACCTTCAAGCATTTTTTGAACATCATCGTGATCATAGAAGATAACTCCACCGATCTTTGTAAATGGCAACGTTCCATTTACTCGCAAATGTTGAAGTGTGCCAGGTGAAATAGTCAATAGACGTCTTACTTCATGCGATTTCAACCATTTACGAACAGGTGCATTTGCTGAACGCTCAGATAATAATCTTTTGATTTCTTCAATCAATTCCTTCTTGAAATTTTGAAGATCTTCAACAGTGACAATGTTTGCGGTCATAACTTTTAAATATTAAGACCCGAATCAAATGTTAAATGGGTTTTGAGACCAGTTACAAGGGTAACAGTACCCCCTCTAATTCACTCATAATCAATCACAAATTTCATAATTTTATTACGTTTAATCTCTTTTTTAAGCTAAGCGTCAATTAAAAATGTTGGTAGAATAACTGATTGTTTCTTGACTAGCCTTGTCGTCAAAATTGCAGCTAGTTAAAGTTTTTTAGAAAGCATTACGAAATTAAGAGCGATGGCGAGTTGCGTTCGATAGTGATAAACTACTTGATTGGATAGCCATGTTGATCCCCGTATTAAAATTTTGACAACGGAAGATCTTTTGGTCCTGGCAAAGGTTTGTGTGGATATATTGTCAATCAGTTACTATTAACGTTGAATGTCTCATCAATCGACAACAAAATTCTGTTAATTTGCATTTTGAAACGGAATTATCGAATTTGGAAGAGGCGAATAAAACGGAGTTCCGAGAGGTCAGAACCCCTCGTTAAGTTTCGTTTGCGTTGTAGCTTCCGATCTTTTGCTTTCCTGTTTTCATCGGATGCAACTTGCTTTTCAACTTGGACATATCATTGCTGATTTTCTTTTGAACAATCTTTCCATAAATCTGAGTAGTTCGAATGTCCGTATGACCAAGAAGCTCCATGGCAGTCTCCATCGGAACGTCATTCATCAAGAGCACTGTAGTGGCAAACGTATGCCGCGCTGTATGCGTGGTTAATTTTTTCTTGATGCCGCACACATCCGCTATTTCCTTTAAGTAAGCATTGTATCGTTGATTGCTGTTCATGGGCAATAGTTTGTTATGCGTCTTGCAATATGGGTGATCCTCATACTTGGCAATGATCTCAAGCGCTATGGGAAGCAATGGAACGTTTTCTGTTGTGTCTGTTTTAATCCGATCACGAATGATCCATTTCTCACCATCCATACCGATGGTAATGTCATCCGGGGTCAAAGCTTCGGCATCTGAATACGCATATCCAGTATAACAGCTGAATAGATAGCAGTCCCGAACTTCTTCGAGTCTTTGGATTTTCAACTCTTTCCTGTAGAGCGTGTCAAGCTCTTGCTGATCTAAAAAGTCCCGCTTTACTTTTTTGTATGAACACTTGAAGTTTTCAAACGGGCTAGCCGGTACGTATTCTATCATAACGCCATACTTCATTACCTGTTTTAGATCTTTCATATACTTCATCGTTGTGTTATAACCAATCAGTTTCACAACACGCAGGTAATGTTCAAACTCAACAATAAAACTGAGTTTGACTTCATCGAGTGGGACATCGGATTTCTTGAATTTGTACTTGATAAAGTCTGCGCACTTGCCGTACAGAACTTTGAATCGCTTAAAACGGCCATCGGACAGATCTTCAATCTCCTTTCGCTCGGAAAGCTTTTGATTGTAAAGGGTAAATAATTCAAGGAATGTCTTCTTCTCCTCTTTAATTCCTTTGTAACTGTTCTTGACATCTTCTGCGGTGACAAAGTCTTTTGTAGACAAAAGGATATTGTAGTGCTTTGTCAACTCTGCCTGAACCATTACCAAATAGTTGTTGATAGATTTCACGTCATCTGACTTGCCCTTCGCTCTGTTTCCGTCAGCGTCCCATAGGTTTGGATGGATCTGTTTCTTGATCGAGCACTCAGCCCGCTTTCCATCGATCGTAATTCTCGCCCAGATCGGAACGAGACCTTTACTGTTTGCTTTTGCTTTGTTAAGCCAAAACAGAATTGAAAATGTCTGATTTAAATTCATTGCCTTCTCATTTTTTAAGTTAACCGAGCCCATATTTCTTGACGGCAAATGGATCAATTTGATTTCTCTCGCTAGGCATTCATTGTCAATGCCTTGCGAGTCCTTCGGTTACCAATTTAAAGAACGCAAGTAGGTAACCGAATAGGTCACCTACAGGTTGATTGTGTTTGTTACTTTTTGTATTGGGAGGAAATAAAAAAGTCGCCCAATCATAGATTTTGAGCGACTTTGTTTGCGTTTGAAACGCCTTTTGTGATCCCGCTGGTTTTAGAACCGTAGTACTTCTTAGTACACAAAATCAATTCTGGCCATCCTGGTAGTGCTTCTTAGTACATGGTAGGTTTTTAAAACTTATGAAAACCTACTTAATATGATATGATCCATGATATAACTATTAAATAATTGTCACGGGAATACAACCCGAAATATTTTAGCTCTATAAGTATAAGAAATGCCTTTCGCAATTATGCGTGATTTTGCGCTATAAGTCCGAAGGCACTAAAAGTAATTTTGTAAAGCAATACAATCAGCTTATGGAGTCAAATCTAATTTATCATCAAGGTGCAGTGTACGCTCACATTGCCCATCAAGGCAAACGCATTTACCACAACACTAAGGTAAAAGTGCCAGCATCGGCAGTTGACAGCAAAGGGTTCGTCAAAAAAAGTGCAGTTGAATATGCCAGCAAACTCAATGAATTGATCTTAGAAAAGAAGCGCGAGCTTGACACAGCGATCATGAAGGACTTGCAACAAAACGGCATGTTGTGTCTTTTACGCGTCAAAGACATTTTGAGCGGAAAACCCACCGATCAACGTAAAGTCGAAGATGAAATTGATTTCAAAAACGCCAAGATGCCAGACATTTTCAAACGCTTTATGTCAAGCCAATTGAAACTCAATCGTGGATTGAAATGGCGTTACGAGACATTGGGAAAAATATTGCTAGACTATACTGAGCCAGTTTCTAGGCTTGACGAACAAGATGTTGCCGTAATTCTCGAATACTTTTATGAGAGCAAAGAAACACCATCCCAAAAAGTCAGTGCGAACACTGCCGCATTGAGATTTAAGAACTACAAAAGATTCCATGTTTGGGCTAGACGAAAAGGATATCCACTGCCCGACATTAATTGGGACCAAATTCGGCCTAAAACTTATAAATCAGATTTCATCGTAATCAGTGAAGACCGAATTCAGCAATTATGGGACGCAGACTTAAAAGGTCATCATGATCGAGTCAGAAAAATCTTTCTGATTCTTATTTACACAGGCATGCGGTACTCCGACTTCTTGCTCATGCGAAACGAAGACATTCAGAACGGAATGTTAAAACGTGTGACACAAAAGACCAACGAAGTATTCGAAATACCAATTCATAATAAACTTTTACCTATCATAATGAACGCGCCAAAGATGGCGGGTCCCGTCTTCAATCGATCAATTAAGGAGCTAGGAAAGACATTAGGCTGGACAGAAGAAATTCGTTGGCGAGTAAGCTTAACTGACTTCGAAATGGTTCCGTTTTATACGAAGCTAAAATCCCACGTTGGTCGACATACTGCTGCATCACGATGGTTACAGTTTAATATTCCTTTAGATGATATTCTGCTTTGGACAGGTTGGTCAAAGTCAGATATGATCTTCTATTACGGCAAACACAGTAGACGCAACACTTCTGAAAAAATGAATCTAATTCCATAACCCATGTCATACCCTCCGAGCAAAGCAATACCATTAGTTGTCTCTGATCTTGATGAAACTATTAAAATGATCAAGAGACGTGACAAACATGCAAGTGACGAAGCCCTTGAAGAAATCTTTTTGAATTTGTTGAAAGACAGAAGTGATGACGACATAAAGTTCATTGGTGAAACGTTCTTCCGACTTCATGCATCGTGTCAACAGGCAATCAAGGCAAGATCAGATGTTAACTTTGAAGCTGAGCAACGCAAAAAAGAACTTGCAAAAGAACTGAAGTATAAAGATGCTGCTATCGAGTTAGGCATTTCAGTAACAAAATTGAAAGGACTTGTCAAAGACAAGAAGCTTACAGTCAAACATTACTCAATGCGTGATGTAAGAATCACTATGGGTGAAATAGAGAGGTACAGGTCAACTTTAAAACCTCATATATAATATTGTATCATTCGATACGGAGTTAATTTCTTACATTTTTAAAGCCTCTGGTCTAACAATCAGAGGCTTTTTTATTTTACGATCATCAGCCCATTCACCCCAAAAGCAACGTAATGCCTATACGCAAAATATTTTCACAAAATTATGTCTTGGGAATGGCCATGTTGTTATAATTACTCAACGATTAGCTAATCAACTGAGATTCAGCGGATTCAAAGAGGCTCTCGATTTTACCGTCATTAGCTGAAGGAACCCTGGGTTAATCAGAAAACTGGTAGGAATTTTTGTAAGGCACTGTCTTTTGAAAGGTTCCAGTTAAACAAAAAATCTTTGAAAATGAAAGTCCTGATGAATGGAAAATCCATTCAAACTTCTTTGACGTATTGAACAATTTAAACAAATGAAAAATCTTAATGTACTTTTGAAATTGAAAAGTGAGAACATCAAGTTTGTAGTGCAAAATGAACAAGGGCAACTTGTGCCAATGGCGAACAATGCTAAAGGTGTTGTAAAGAATGTCGATGAAACAATCTTGTTCGAGTTATTTGGTGAGACCACATTGAGTGATGCGAACATTGAGGCATTTAAACAACTCAAGCGTGTTAAGTTGGAGCTTCCAAAAGCCAACAAGAAGGAAAAGGAAAAAGAAAAGAAAGTGTAGATTGATTCGTGTTGGAGCCCATCGGGTCGATCAGAAATGGTCGACCTTTTTTATTCCTACGCTTATGGAAAAATTCGATTTGAAAAATCTAACGGTTCGTCAATTTGATTCGATGCAGGAATTTGTCAACCAGACCGCACGACTTGAAAAAGTTTGCTCATGGGGTGCGCATGGTTGGACGAATATTGCAAATGAAGCCTTACGTTTTGAAGTCAACGGACGTCACTACCAAGGACCAATCATATTGACAGTAAATGTTCTCGATCTATTCGACATTTACTTTGTGACGCATAGTCTTGAGATTGTCCATGTAATAAAAAACATTTACATAGATCACTTGATAGACAGCATTGACAAGGTTGTAGAATGGATTCCCGCATATAAGCGGTAAAAAATGAAAAGGCTAGAAATTAATCTAGCCTTTTTTATTTTCCTTTCTTCTTATCATCAAGATACTTTGTAATCTTCGAAACGCTTTCACTTCCTGTTGCTCTTTTTGCTCCACCTAATTCCTGCGAATTAACTTTCAGTTTTTTAGTCCAATAATCGATTTCATAACGTTCGGAACCGATGCGTTTACCATCGATTTTCTTTTTGTCTTTGTTGTCAGCCATAAAACGTTTTGTTTAAGTTTCAAATCAAAGTTCCAATCCTTTTTGTAATCCAGCTTTTGCCTTAGCCTTTTTTACAATCTGCTTGCTTGGTAAAGTGATACGTTCACCTTTTAGAATCTCCTCAACACTTATCACAATAATCTTCGGATAATCTTGATTGAAAAGTTTGTTCTTATAGATGCCGTATTTTTTCGCTTCCTTCTGCAAATTTTCCATTGGATAAAGCGTAATCAAAACTCCGGCTACAGCTTTCTCACGCTCAAGAGTTCCATTCAATTCTCTAACGACAGCAGGGCTAAGTGTTTTGTTTGACTTCACGCTGAATAAAACCGTTTTCGTTTCCGGTTTTCCAATATCGTTTTGATCTACGATGTACCCAGTTCCATCAATACCACCATCACCACCTTTCTTCTCATTTATAACTGCTCGGTTGTTCGTATAGGTGAGAACAGCCCACTTCTCGAATTCTTTTCTTGTCTTATCTTCTTTCTTTTCAGCTAATGCAATTGCTGACTTAATATCTTTTGGTACTCCACTTAGTTCGACATTATCTAACACCTTTGGTCCATATGAATCTTCAAGGCGTTTAAGGATAAGTGAAATGCTTTGATATGTAACATCAATACCAATCCATTTCTTTTTCAGCTTTTCAGCTACTGCGATAGTAGTTCCACAACCGCAATATGCATCAAGTACGACTGTCTCTTCATCATCAGATGTACTTGCTCGAATAATTCTTTCTAATAAGCCTTCTGGTTTTTGAGTTGGATAACCTAAACGTTCTGGGTCTGTCGGACCTAACCACTTTACATCGTTGTCAATTCCATCTTGTGTACCGTAGACAGTCTTCTCAGTGTATGGTTGATAAGCCCATATATCTTGAATTGCTTGACCATCATCTTCATCAAGATATTTTACTGGTACAGGCCATTCGTTTCCCGGAGTAATCTCAATAAGGCCAACCTCGTATAGTGCGTCTAATTTTTCTAACGTACCAAGCTCTTTAAACTCTTCAGGCATTTGCTCAGTTAAAAAGCCAGGAATCGCCCAATGTCTATTTTTGACAGATGGATCGAAGCCTTTCCATTTCTTACCTGAATCACCATCCGTTTTTCCTGAACCTGTGAGGATATTTCCACCCGTAGTGAATTTCATTTTTTCACCTTCCATCTTGTAACGCGAACTGACATGACCCACCATGTAAGGACGTTTCACAATATTGAAAACGTGTTTATTAGTTTTTGTGTAAAAGAGAATCACATCGTGGATTGGTCCATAGCTTCGCATTGCATTATGCGAACCTGTTCTTCTCCAAATAATCTCATTTTGGAAAATTCCTTTTTGAGAACAGAAAATACTATCGACTACAATCTTTAGGTAGTGACTTGCCGTTGGATCGCAGTGTAAGTAGAAACTGCCGGTCGGTTTTAGAACTCTATAAATTTCAACAACCCTTAAAGTGATGCTCACCAAGTATGATAGCAAAGAACCTTTACCCAACACTTGTTCTAAGCCATTTATTAATTGGATAGTCTGATTACCGAATCTTCCACCTTCATTTGACTGAATCTCGTCTAAGCCTTTCTCAGCCGCTTCATCCCAAGTCCAAGTGTCAATGAAAGCTTGTGCTTGCGCTAAGTCCTCAGCACCAATGTTATTGTAAATCTGGTTGTAGTTCCTTTTACTGTTGAATGGAGGATCAATGTAACACAGGTCGACAGTCTCGTCTTTAATGTACCTACGTAGTACATCGAGATTGTCTCCGTAAAAAAGTTTGTTCATTAAAAAGTGGGTTTTCGTCCCGCTAAAAATATGCGTTTTTGGGCTGGTAAACAAGGATTTAGCCCAATTAGGAATGAATAGATAGTACATGAATTTAAATAACCTTGTACTGCCTGTCTATCATGAATTTTTCTACGATAAGTCTTACTTCAGTATTCTTTACGGAGGTCGAGGATCAGGAAAAAGTCGCGCAATATGTCAAAAGCTGATCTACAGAATTCTATCTGAGCGTAATCACATCATTGTTATTATACGTGATAAGATAACTGACCACACAAACACAACTTATAAAGAGTGTCAAGAAGTGCTTCGACAATTTAACGTTGAATCATTTGCTGATATACGCAAATCACCGTTAGCGATTAAGTTTCCAGACTTTAATTCTGAAATATTGTTCTTAGGGATGGATGACCCTCAACGATTGAAGGGTTTGTCAGGTGTAACCGCTATCTGGTTTGAAGAAATTTCCGAAATCAAGAATCAATTAGCATTTGAAGAAGTCATGTCAGGTTTCAGACCTGCTCAAGGTCTAGTCAATTACGAACAAGTAATAATGTCATTTAACCCAGTTTCACAAGAACATTGGTTGAAATCACGATTCTTTGACAACAATCCAGATCATTATAGAACATACATCAAACGAACAACATATTTAGATAATCCATATCTAAATCCTAACACCGTACAAAGTTTACTGAACTTACGTCACCTTGATGAATCGATGTATAAGGTAAACGTGCTTGGTGAATGGGGTAGCATACAAACAGGTGCAGAGTTTTATAAGATGTTTAGATACGGTTCGCATGTTGATTCGTTCGGACGATGCTACTACAATCCCAATCTGCCTTTACATATCTCAATTGACTTTAACGTTCTACCGCACATGACAATGATTGTTGCTCAAGTCGTTGGCAAAGAGGTTCGGATCATTGATGAAATTACAGGAGCACATCCTCACAACACAGTTGTAGGTATTTGTAATCTATTTAAGTCACATCCTGAATATTCATTGCATGATGCAGGCTTGTTTGTATACGGTGATCCATCTGCTAAAGCACGTTCTTATGTGTCTTTAGACTCGGAATCCAATTTTGGCCGTATTGAAAAGGAATTAAAAAAATTCAATCCTCGAATGAAGATTCCAGCCTCTGCACCTCGTGTTATGTTACGAGGACAGTGGATTAATTTAATTCTCTCGTCTGAGTATAACGGAATATCAATTTTAATCAGTCCAAAATGTAAAGGTTTGATTCGTGATATGCTTGAACTGCAAGAAGATCACAATGGACTGAAATTAAAAGAAATGGTACGTGGTAACATACCGACTCATCAACAAGGTCAAAGTGATATGGTAGGAAATAGAAAAGGCTCTTATGAAAAGCATGGTCACTTCTCAGATGCATTAGATTATTTCTTAACAGAATGTTTCAGAATGGATTGGACTGCATTTGCGAGACGTGGTGGTAATGCAATGCCTTACATTATTACAACAGCAAGATCACAATCGAGGCTTCGATACTAAATCCGAACTAATCTTGAGTCATCTGGCCAATATATAGGCTAAGAAAGTATCGAGATAAGATGTCATTTATTAAAAGAAGAGATTATGAAACTGCGATAAAAGCCGATGACCTGGCTCAAATTATCCCAAATGAGTTAGATGAAGTATTAGCACAAGCTGAACAAGCTGCAATAATCGAAGTGCAATCATACCTTCGATCAGTTTATGATGTTTCAAAAATCTTTCTTCCATTACCAGAATGGAGTAGTCAAACTGCCTATGAAGCAGATTATGCTGTTTGGTTTGAAGATGCAATCTATGTAGCACTATCAGACATATCTGCCAATGGTGCTGACCCTTCCGCAAATAGTGATTGGGAATTAAATGACATTCGCGATCAAAAGATTCTGCAAGTCACAATTGACATTATCCTATTTCATATTCATAAACGCATTTCACCAAGACAAATACCACAACACAGATTGATCGCACACGATATGGCAATTAATTGGCTAATGGGAATTCGTGACGGGAAAATGTCGACAACATTACCAGAGGTCGAAGAACCTCTATCACATCCAAAGATCATGGGTCAAGAAAGACGCGCATGGTATTGGTAAGCAAAAAATATTGTTCAACTAAATGACTTACAATGATAGTTCATTAAATAAGGATTTAAAATGGTTACATAACATCTACCCTCAATCACTTGTCAAGTGGCAAATGGCTCGTAAAGAAGCTAGAGCAGATCGTTATTACATCAACAAGTGGCCTTTAAAACATTACTTAATTGATCACTATGAAGAAATCTTAAAAGATGCACACTTATATGCTATTGTCAACAATCGAAAGGCAAAAGTGTTGGGTGAAAAATGGTCACTGGTTAATGACGAAGGTGTTTCAAACACAGAAGCAAAGAAGCTATTAGAAAAGAAATGGTTCAATGATTTCATTAAACATACACTTGATGCAATATTTTTCGGCTACTCTCTGATTGAATTAGATGACACAGATGGTGATGGATTGGTTGATAAGGTATTCAATATACAAAGACGCAATGTTGTGCCTGAGTACAATGCAGTTCGCAGTACACCAACCGATAATAACGTTGGGATCGACCTTGCTAACATTCCAAATGCAATTTTGATTGACACCGGTGATTTAGGTATGCTAGAAATGGCAGGTCCTTTGATCATCCAAAAGCGATTTGCTTTACCAGCATGGACAGAACACGCTGAAATCTTTTCAACAAATTTCATGGTTGCAAAGGCAGATGTCAATGATGCAAATGCAGTTGCAAGATTAAAAGCCGATTTACAGTCAGCCGGTCGTGAACGTATTGCGATCATCTCACCTGAAGAAAGTCTAGACTTAAAAGAACAATCACAGTCTGACACTCATAAAATCTATAATGAGCTAATTGCTCGAATCAACTCGGAATTATCAAAGTTGTTTGTTGGTCAGACAATGACATCTGATCAAGGTAGCTCCTACTCACAAGCTGATGTTCACAAAGACACTGCTCAAGAGATTGCAGAGCAAGATCAACAATGGGTAGCCGACCATATCAACGATTGCTTGATTCCAAAGTTGATTGAATTATACAATTACCCTTTACAAGGATTACGCTTTAAATGGAATGACAGTCGCCAAGCTCCTTTAAAAGAGAGAATCCAATTGTTCGATATGCTTTTGAAGAACTATGACATTTCACCAGAAGTAATTGAAGAGTTCTTGAATGTAGAAGTTGAACCAAAATTACAAATGCCATCACCTGACTTGACTGATTTAGCAAATGAAGGTGACATAAACGAAAATAGAGAAGCACAGTAATGAAAGAAGAAATCGGAACAATCCTAACCATAATAGGTGGCTTTATGGCAGTAATCCTAAAAGACCTATCAGTGTTTGCGGATCAAATAGAGGTAGCGGTACTGTTGTGTACTTGGGTACTTGTTATAATAAAAATTGCTTACTGGGGGCTTCAAGTTTATTCTTGGTTTAAAACAAGAAAGACAAAAGACAAATAAGATTAATGAATGAAATCAATGCTAAGGCTCCCAACTTCTTTGATCAATTTTTACCTTCTTACGAAGCGTTATTCGCAAGGATTTGGTCGCGTGATAAAGTTCGTTTTGACAGCAATCTTTATAGCATTAGTCGCAATATTTTGCAGCGTGCCTTTAGCTCTGGCTTTGGTAGTGTTACTACTGATCTAAATGCACCTGATCATTTACGCATCAGTTTACAAGAAGCTAACATAGCAAGGTTTGCAGCAGCTAAGACGGCTAAACAAGTCATCGAATTAAATCGACTACTGCAATCACACAAGACATTTGATTCATTTTCAAAAGCAGCTAATCAACTAAACATCACATATAACAATGCATGGTTGAAAGCAGAGTATGATACAGCCTTTACAACAGCACAAGCTAATTCAGATTATTTTAGACATCAGCAATCGAAGAATGTATTTCCATATTTACAATTCGATACAGTAGGTGATGGTAGAGTCCGTGACGAACATGCCAAGTTAGACGGGATGATTGTCAAAGTAGGATCATCACAACATGACTTACTAAATCCACCTTTAGGATATAACTGTAGATGTCGCTGGCGTCAAATGCTAGATTCTGAAATTGAGGAAAAAGACATTGTCAAACAATCCGACATTGTCAAGCAATTGAAGTCAACTAAAGTCGGTAAACAAACCACTTATGACATCATGCAGAAATATGGTTTTGATAAGAACAAAGCAAAGGTGAATGAGGTCTTTTCAAATGCTCAATTTCATATTAAGAACTTTAAAGAATCGGGGCTATCTCACAAAGACTATGGTTTGACTGATTATAAATCAATGCGCAATAATCTATATGTGTATAAACCTGATTATGTAAATAATAATCAATGGTTCAATGATCGCATCGGCATGAACAACTTAAGTCAAAACGATACAATTCGTCTTACCGACTTTCGTAGACGTCCAATCTTATGGGAGCGAAAACATTTCAAGTTTGAAGACCCAACGATTGCAGAAAATGTTATCAGTAATCCAGATGAAGTATGGTTAACGAAGAATGGAAAAGTATATCAGCGTCAGTATCTAAAATTCTGGAATGATAAAGCTGTTCGAGTGCAGGTCGATTTGTCTAACGATCTATCAGAACAAATCACCAAAGCAGAATTCGTAAAAAATGTTGATTCATTCAGGAAAGGAGTATTAGTAAAATGAATTTCGAACATGAACTTCTCGAATTAGACAAGTTGGAACGCAAAAGACTTGCCTTAGCAAAATTGCAAAAGGATTTACAGCAGACAGGCCGTCAACCTTTGGTATTTCTTTCTGATGACGTATTACAACAGAATGACAAAACAAGTCGAAAGGAAAATTCGAGCCTCTTCTGTTTGAGGTATTTGGAGGAATAAATAACCCATGGCAGGTTTTAGTGAAGCATTTGCAAGGTTATCATCAAAGTTCGATCAGTTACAGAAACAATCATTGCAACTAATTGCAGGTTTATCTGAACGTCATTATCGTGATAGTTTCAAACAAGGTGGATTTACTGATGACACTTTGAAAAGATGGAGGCCGTTACAAAATGGTTATCGACCTGGAGGCACACCATTAGTTCGAACTGGTGCGTTAAGAGGATCAATCAGATCGACAATCATCAATTCAAATACAGTAAAGGTTTCAACTGATCGGGAGTATGCAGTATTTCACAATGATGGTTTAGGTAATAACCCGAAACGAACATTTTTAGCACCTTCGGAACGGCTAAATAGAAACATACGAACTGGTGTCTTATCACTAGCTAAAAAGATTTTCATATGAAATGGAAGACGGATTACGACAACTTATTAAAGATGTCATTCAAAAATTAAATGATTTACGCTACGAGGACACTACAAAAGTCTTCCGACATGTTAACCTTTATAATAATCAAATCAATCGTTTAGGTCGTCAGAATGACTATAGCACAGATCAGATTTCAAAGAATATTGCTCCTGTGTTTGATTTTCCTGCTGCATTTATCGAACCGGTAATTGACGGTATTAACACCCAAGGACTAGGTACGCAAATTATTCAAGGTCGTTTGATTATTCATATCGCATTAAATAGATATGATCTTGATACCAATTGGGAATTACCATTAGATATTGGCGCACGTGTGCATCAGGCTTTGCACCTTCTAAAGTCATCAGATGACAGATACGCAACGTTAACAAGAGAACTAGGTCAACCTGATATTGATCATGATAATGTTTTTGTCTGGTTGCAAACGTACCGATACTTAGCTGTTGATGAAACTGCTAATATCTACAGAGGCTTACCAACAGCAGGTACAAACGCAAATATCACTGCAATCTACAAAGTTGATTCTAGAATAGTAAAAAGCGTGTAAAGTGGCCGAATGACGCAGAGTGAGCTTGAATAAATAGACTCACAATGCAAACACTTAAACTTCACGGAACTATTGGAGCCGACATACAAGCCCCACAGTTCATAAATCAATTAAACAGTGCCGCAGAAATAAGCGATCAGATCACAATTAAGATTGATTCTGTAGGAGGTAATGCTTTTCAAGCACTATCAATTTACAATGAGATTAAAGCTCTTCAAGATCGCGGAATTACAATCACAGCACATGTTGAAGTATTAGCAGCTTCCGCTGCGAGCTTCATAGCGATTGCGTGTAATAAAGTTGTGATGAACAGCTACGCAATGATGATGATTCACGCGGTTGGAATGTTTGTTCAATCTGAAAGTCAACAACAATTAAAAGACACTTTTGATCAAGTATTAGTTGACTTATACTCTAAACGTTCCGGCAAATCTGCCAAACAAATCAAGGATTTATTAAAGCAAGATACTTGGCTACTAGCCAATGAAGCTAAAGACATGGGATTAGCGGATGAGGTAATCTCAAGTGAACCTATTGCTGAATTGGTGGAAAAAGTACATCAGTTGACTGCGATAAATAAACAAGAAAAGAACAAGTACGAGCTAGTCGCTCAACTCTATGTTCCAAAAAATAACACAAATGTCAATATGCTTGAACAAGTAAAAGCTGCTTTGAATTTGGATGCGAAGGCTAACGATGAATTAGTTGTTAACAGCATCACAAGTTTGAAAGAAGCTAATCAAGCTTTGACTGCGAAAGTTGAGAAGCATGACCTGTTAGTTGCTGAACTGAACGCCAAGATCGAAGCATCGGCTAAAGTGATTGAACAGTTTGAAGCGAATGCGAAAGCAGAAACTGAGAAACGTGCAAATAATTTAATCAACGAAGCAGTAAAGAGCGGTAAGATTAGCGCATCAACAAGAGACAAGTGGTACCAATTCGCAGTAGCGGATTTTGATGGTACGAAACAACTCTTAGATGACTTAAAGGTAACTGTAAAGTTACATCAAGTTATCAGTTCAGTAGTCGAAGGTGAAGACTCGAAAAACACACCACAAATTCAACTTACACCAACAGAGATTCTAATGAAGAAGGTTGGTGATAAAAAATAATTTCCTATGAGAAATGGCAATTACAGTTCCTACTGGTGTTAATCAATTATATGGCGGCGAAGTACTTGGACAAATCAACGCAAAATTATATGAGAAACACGAAGCGTTTAACGCTGGCAAAATTTATGTACAATCTGGTTTCACAGACAGATTTACAATTCCTGTAAGTGAATCAACTTACGCTTTCCAAGCATACAATGAAGATCCAAGTTCATTCTTAAGCGAGTTAAAATACTCTGATGTAACGATGCAGCTTGAGATTTATCAATTGCTTGTGAAGTTTAACCCTAAGAGTTTAGAAAAATACTGGAGACCGTTCCAACCAACTGGAACTTTAAACTTCTCCACTCTACCTCCTGAAGTGCAATCAACAATGTTAGTTGAAATTGCATCATCACAACAAAATTACCATGCTGACAAAGACTTCAACGGCTCAAAAGCAAATGGAGACTTTTATGATGGATTTATCACCAAATTAAAATCTGGTGGTTCCGATGGTGGTGGCTCAGGAACAAACGGTGCTGCACTTAACCGCTATTCAAAAGCGAGATTGATTGTTGAGTCTTCAGGTTGGACAGATGTAGCAACAAAATTGAAAAATATGAAGACTGGTATCAAAGGTGATGCGGAATTAAGAATCGCATACAGCAATCCTGACTTCGCATGGATCATGGACGCATTGTCTTATGAAGTTTATGCAGATCAACAAAAGGCACAAACAACTAAAGGTGTAGACTATACGCAAGCAGGTGTCAAGTCTTTTGACGGAAAACCAATCATTGTACAATCACAGTTGGCTGCTAATACTATTTTAGGAACCTACGGTGCTACAAATACTTCTTCTAATCTATGGATTGGTCAAGATGACAAAGGTGATGGATCGGGCGTTCAAGTAGACTAGATTAGTAACGTAAGTGATCTATTCTTTGCTAAGGCAAACATGAAGAGATGCACTGAGATTAAACATCCAGAGCACGTTATTTTATCTGTTGCTTCGCTATAACACAATAAAGATGGGTGGTAGATTCTATCACCCATTTATAAAAAATATAACCCTATGAGATGGCTTTATCAAAAGTTAATATCAATAAAAGTACTAATAACTTAGGACGAATTCGTCAGGGTCAAGATCACATTTCTGGTTTGCTATCCTTTGGCAGCAAGCCGTCTGAATTTGGAAACGATGATGTAAAATTAATTGGTAGTGTAAAGCAAGCTGAAACTTTAGGTATCACAACTTCAAGTTTACCAGTTCTTCACTATCATATCTCAGAATATTTCAGAGTTGCAGGTAACAGTCAACTATATGTAGGTATCTACTTCCATGCTGGAACGAATGCTTACACTTTCGAAGAGTTGATTAGCATGCAATCAATCGCTGGTGGACAAATCCGTCAGTTTGGTGTGTATCTAACCGATGATTTATCACAAGGTTTAGTAAACTTATTACAAGGCATTAAAGACAATCTTGATGCTTTAAAAATGCCGGCTTCAATGCTATTGACTGCGAACATTGTCAATGTGACTGTACCGGATTTATCTACTGGTCAAAATTATGGTGTATCAGTTATCACTGACCAATCAGGTCAAGGAACTGGTGCAACGTTATTCGGCACTACTAGCAAAACAATTGGTGCATTAGGTGCAGTACTTGGAGCAATTTCAAGTCAACCTGTTCATCGTTCAATCGCTGGTGTTGAGTACGTAACCAACTTAGCTGGTAATGAATTAGACGTTATCGCAACTGGTGATGGCTCATTATACACTTCATTGACTTATGGTCAAATCGAAGCAATTTCTAACAAGCAATACTTGCAGTTAGTTAAACACCCAGGTTACAGTGGAACGTTTATCAACATCGATTACACTGCACAAGGTGATGGTGACTTAAACCGCATTCGTTTAAATCGTACAATCGACAAAGCGATTCGTGGAGTCAACACAGCTTTAACTGGCAAATTGTCAAGTGAAGTTGTTTTCAATTCTGATGGTAGTATTTCTGAAAGCACTGCGAAGTCTTTCGAAAGTATTGCAGGTGTTCCATTAGCAAACATGACTTCGGCAGGTGAATTATCTGATTTCTCAGTGTTCATCAATCGTAATCAAGATGTTCAAGGCACCGACAACTTAAATGTTGAAATAAACTTGTTACCAATTGGTGCAGCTGAATTTATCACTGTAAACATTGGCTTCACAAGTGGATTATAAAGTTCAATTGAACTATAAAAAATGAATTTCATTTAAATATGGCATATGTAAATGGTCGCGCATACGATGCAAGTCAAGTGCAAGTTAAATTTGCTGGCATGAATAAACCTTTTGCAGGTTTTAAGAGTATCAGTTATGACGATCCACAAGAAATGGAAATGAATTTTGGTATTGGTAACGAAGCTGTATCATATGGCTTTGGTAACATCACGCCTGAAGTTACATTGACCATTACTGCTGATGAGGTACGTGAGCTAATTGATTCATCTCCTAATGGTAGATTGCAAGATCGTCCTTTAGAAGATTTGATCGTTACTTTTCAACACCCAAATTCAAATAGGATCGTTACTGACATTATCAAGTTTTGCAAAATTCGTAATACTCCAATGGAGATTAATCAAAACGATAAAGAGTTTGAAGTGGAGCTTGACATTATGAGTCCTCAAATCGTTAGAGGGCAACGTTAATATTCTTTGTTTGTTGTTTTTATTATTAAAGGGATTGGTCGCAAGATCAGTCCCTTTTCTTTTAATAAATAAAGAAAACAATTAACAAAACATGTCTACTAGTACAACAGTTAAGATTAACATTCCTGCAGGTGATGGCTTCCCTGAAATCAATGCAACGTTTCGAAAGCCAACATTAGAAGAACTATCAATCATTTGGTCAAATCAAGCAAAAGGTGAAGACTCTTTAAAATCAGCTATCGCATTATTAAGAACAGTCTTCGTTGAAGGCGATGAATGGATTTTCGAAGATGCTATTTTATTAGGCGAAATTTCAAGTCAATTAAACGACATCATCAATGGTTATCCTGTGTTGATTAAAGAAGAGTGGAATACTCAGCGATTGATCATGGAGTACGAAATCACTATCGAAGTTGAGAAAGAGAGTTTAACAAATCCAAAGTTCAAGATTCGCAGACCGAATATCGACCATCTTTCTTCTTACAATCAATATATAGAATCAAATCCAATCATTGCTACACGTGAATTGTATAAAGCAACTTGGGTTGAAGGCGATCAAAAAATACTTGAAGACAATGATTTATTGATTTCCGCAGTTGGTGCCCTATCCAAAATAATGAGGAGACGTGAGAACAGCATAGTAAAAACATGGCTTCGTTAACGGTTAGGAAATCGGAAGGCATCAGACAGTGGGCGACTTTGATTCGCCACTTTTTGCATGTTGATCCAACCGACTACGATGATGCCACCTTCGCAGCTCGGGTTAACGAAGTGAAGTGGTTAATTAAAGTAAAATATCCTAACAAGCCAAAAGGCCAATAGGACAAAAAAGGATTGCAACGATGATTGGAACGTGTTGAATTCGAATTTCGGTTAAAAGACCTCTTTACTTCTTCAATTAAGAAAGCTGAACAAGCAGGTAAAAAGGCATACGACACCTTAGATAAAGAGTCGGATGAATTTAACCGGAAGGTTAAGCAAAATAAACAATCAGTTGACGGACTGTCAAGCGGTCTGAGTTCATTAAAGGGTTTAGCAACACGTGTCTTCGCAGGTATTGCGATAGGTCAGACTATTAAATCAATGGCTGACTTATCAATTGAAGCTGAACAAAATACAATTGCTTTCACAACTTTCTTAGGTAGTGCAGAAGCAGCAAAGGAATCATTAGCTGGATTGAAACAATTCGCTTCAGTTACTCCATTCAGCAGTCGTCAAGTTATCGATGTATCAAAAGCATTATTAGGTTTTGGAGTTACAGCAGATAAGCTACAACCAACGTTGAAAGCGTTAGGTGATGTTTCATCTGGTACTGGTAAAGACTTCAAAGAGTTAGCAGTTATCTACGGTCAAATCAGATCAGTTGGTAAACTAATGGGTGGTGATTTGATGCAGTTGCGTCAAGCAGGTGTTCCTATCGTTGCGGAGTTAGCAAAGAATTTAAACAAAACAGAAGCAGAAATTTCTGGCTTGGTTTCGAAAGGCAAGGTTGGATTTAAAGATGTGGAGAAAGCCTTTCAAACCATGTCCAGTGAAGGTGGTATGTTCTTCAATTTAATGGAGAAACAATCACAATCACTAGGTGGTCGTATCAGTACTTTAGTTGACAACTTTGAAGTCATAGGTACTCAGATCGGCGATAAAGTGATTGCACCAGTATTGGGTAAACTTGTGCAATTCTCAAATGAGTTCTTAGGCAATCTTGATCCGATTAAACAAGCATTTAGTGCGCTTTGGAACGCTTTCAAACCGATTGGTGAAGGTATTAATCAAATGGGAATTGCATTTGGTTTTTGGTCGGCTGAAGGTTTGAATGGTGCAACTGTTGCGCAAAATCTAGCTAATATTATTCAATCATATTTAGTACCTGTTGTTCAGTTTGCTGCTAATGCATTTAGATCACTAGCTGAATTCGTATCGCGCAATAGTGAAATAGTCATCGGTCTAGCATACATCACTGCTGGTGTTTATGCGTTCTTAAAAGCGTTTGCGCTTGTTAAAGGTGTGATTGCAATTATTCAAGCAGTTCGAACTGCATTTTTTGCACTTAACGCAGTAATGGCAGCTAACCCTATTGGGTTGATTGTAGTAGCAATTGGTGCTTTAGTCGGTGCATTCATGTATGCATGGAATAATATCGATGGTTTCAAAGAATCAATATTAGCGTTTTGGGATGCAGCTAAATATGCCTTTCAAAATCTTGGAACATTCGTTCCTAAAGTCTTATCAAACATCGCAAAGTTCTTTCAAGAAACATTTCAACCATTCTTCGAAGCGATAGATGCATTTAAAAACGGTGATTATGGTAAAGCAGCTAAGTTAGCTGGTCAAGGTCTATTGAAAACTGTAACCATACCACATAGATTGGTTGCATCAGCATTTACTGGTGAACTATTTGAAGGTACAGGTGCAGATGAAGTGTTTAAGAAATCAAAAGAACAGTTATTAAGAGAGAAGAGAGAGAAAGAGCAGAAAGAAGCATTTGCAAAGCTGACAAAGAAACTTGACGAAGGTAATAAGCCAACATCACCAGTAATGCCAAAGGCCGCGGCACCTGACGGCAGTGCATCATCAGGCTTGAGTGAAACAGCTTCAAGAGTTGGTCATGCCCCACAAAGCATCACTATTGAATTTAAGCCTCAAGTGGATGTCAGGTATGATGTTAAAGGAACAGCAGATAGCATGCAAAATTTGAAAGATGAATTTGCAAAGTTGTTAGCAGATATGGCAAATATGACTACACGTGCAGTACGTGGTTAAAAAATAGAATTTATGAAATGGGTTTCGGTAGCATTTTACAAAATCAAGTTGGCAATTTAGGATTAAACATACCAATTGTTCCAGATGATGCATTAGTTGGCAAAGCAAGTCTATCACGCTTTGGGACATGGGTGTATTCTGACTTAATCTTATCACTAAAACCAGACATTGGTGAAGTCGATGCAGCGAAACCAGTTAGCTTGACTCGTGATGGAAGAAACAACGTTACTTTTGGTAATCAGTTGCAAACTCAAATCAATCGTACCATTAATAACATTTCGGAAGAAAATTTCCTAGACGGTGATCCTGACAGTATCAGATTGCAAGAAGTGCTTTTGACGGTTTCTTTGAATAAAAACGCATCAAAGACTACAATTAGCGGTCGAAATGATACTGTTGTTGAATTCTTGTCCAACGGTAGCTATCAAATACAAGTTGAAGCAAACCTAGCAAGTAGCTGGGCAAGAGTTTACCCAGAAAGAGCAGTTCGTAAGTTGATTAAGATTCTTAACTCGAACGAACCTGTTACTGTATCAGGTAGACAAAGCAACATGTGGGCTACAGATCGTTGGTTTATTGAAGGTTACAGCTTTCCGCAAAGAGCAGGTTACGTCAATCAACAAAAAGTATCATTTACTGCAATATCAGTAAGTCAAAATGATACGATTGACGCTAAAATCGAACCATTCACTCCTTAATGGCATTCTTAAAACTAAAATGTAGGGTTCAAGTTGTTACGTCAGCCAACAGAAATGTTGGTAATGGTGTAATCATTTCAGGTGGTACATCTTTTCAATTCGAAGAAGTTGAAGAAATTGAAACCAACGAGAGTACTGATAGCTTTACAGATTTCGCTACTGTCACCTTACCGCAAAGTATCAAGTTTAACTATGCATCATTAACAGGTGAAGCATTACGTGTGTCACCTGCTTTAGTCTTTGGTCGAGGTGACTATATCAAAATCGAAACATGGTACGAAGTGCCGCAAATCAATACTGTGAATCCTGCAAAAGCTCAAGAGACAAATTCAAGAGCTGACTATAAAGCAACGTTTACAGGTTACATATCAGACATTCAGACGAAACCGAAAATCGTAATTGAGTGTGAAAATGAAATGTTTGCATTAAAAGGCAATAACAGACTTTTTCCTGACGACTTTTTAGAAGGTAGAAAGATCAAAGGTGAAGTAATTCCTGCAAAGCCAATCGCGTCTGTCTCGAGAATTGAGTCGGCAAACTCACAAGGTAAAGTTAATGTCATATCAGCATTAACATACAACGCAACATTAGGTCAAGTCACTGCATATGACACTAAGACAACAGACTTAGATCAAATACTGAAAGTTTACTTGTTCTCAACCTACTTACCAGTGATCAGCAGTCAATTCACATCAAACAGTGTTAAGCGTTCCACTATCAAATTACCTGGCTATAAGACTGAAGGAGCTAAATCACTTGTTGAAATCTTTGACGATTTAAAAGAATATGCAGGTATCTACGCATACTTTAGAAACGGCACACTTTACATTGGTCCTGAATCATGGCCTGAGTTTCAGCAAACGAGAGTATTTGCATTTCGTCAAAACATTATTAACGGTGACAACTTAGTTTTTCAAAACGCAACTGATGTTAAGTATCGACTTGAAATTGTTAATGTAAAAGAAAATAAACAAGAGCCATTGAAAAATGGATCAGTCGACTACTTCGGTGATGTTGATGGTATTTCACGCAAATTCTTTGTCTACAATTTCGACACTAAACAAAAAGATGCTCAAGAGCAATTGCAGAAGCTTGCTGATGAAGAATTAGCGAAGTGGAAGTATACTGGTTACAGTGGATCATTCGTCACGTTTGGTGCACCTGTTGTTTACAAAGGTGATCTAGTGCAGTTATACGATCCTGATGCGCCTGAAAGAGGTGGTGAAGCCGATGCTAAATATCTAGTAAGAGCAGTTGATCGCGAATTCGATGCAACAACTGCTCAATACAGACAAAAGAT
Organism: Fulvivirgaceae bacterium JP3-4; assembly: GCA_029309925.1. Classification (GTDB taxonomy): domain Bacteria; phylum Bacteroidota; class Bacteroidia; order Cytophagales; family Cyclobacteriaceae; genus Chryseosolibacter. The sequence goes on along the minus strand of JARKND010000005.1, from coordinate 1,265,190 downwards.
TACACTTTCAAGGAGGGTTGAAGAATGAGCTTAGAAGCAGCTAAACAGAATTTTCAAAAGATTGTTCGCAACACAGTTGTACCACTAGGTGCTGAATTGGCTGAAGTGCAAGAGGTGGATATTACAAACTTTACAATAAAGGCAACAGGTCAAAAAACAGCAAGATTTTATTCAGATGTGCCATTTGTCGCAGTACGTGGTGAAATGGAATCTATTGTATGCATACCTGATGTCGGCAGCTATGTCCTAATCGTTGATATGGACCGTAATGATAGTTTTGTTGCCTTAACAGGTAAGTTGACCCAGATCATAGCCAATGCACCCTCAATAGTCAATAATGTCAATACTGAATATGAAATCAATTTGAAAGAAGATGAACAGGCAGATGAAAACGATTCAGAATTGAAGTTGACATCAGATGGCTTGTTCTTAAAAGTAGCAGATCAATCTTTCAAAGATGCGATTACAGATTTAAAAACGGCTATTGGTCAATTAACTGTTAATACTCCTAACGGTCCATCAAGTGTACCTGTTAACATCAATGCGCTGAATCAAGCCTTTGACAAAATACTTTCATGCTTACAATGAGTTTAGTTAAAGCCACAATAAAGAATGACATCTTAACTGTATTAAATCAGTCGTTCGATGAAACAACAAACCCGACAACTTTGAAAAATCAGTTTGCAGATAAGCTTGCTGACGTTATTATCAACGCCATTCAAAGTGCAACCATAACGATTCCGAGTGGAACGATCATTACGGCAGGATCAGCCACAACACAAACACAATCTACACCTGCGGTGATTAATAATGGTTTGAGCTAAACCTTTCTGTATTGCCATGATATAAATACATGGGCAATATCAAGAAGAAAGACAAACCAAAAAACTACCTATCCAACAAAGAGTTTCTTAAAGAGATAATCATTTCAAAGCAACAAAAGAAGCTGACGTACAAAGCCGAACAAATGATAATTCTTTTAGGTAACAAAGTCATTTTGCGATTTCGCTACTCAAATCCAGACGACAAACAAGATTGCCTACATACTGCCTTATTGATGGCATTTAAAGGCTGGCATAATTTCAATCCTGAACGTTCCACAAATGCATTTGCCTATTTCACTGAAGTTATTAAACGTGGATTGGCGTATGGTTGGAATGAACTTTACAAATGCAAAGGTGATCCAGACGGACTAGTCAAATTCATCAGTATTGAATCTTCAAACGATGGCGATGGTCTAACCAACATTTGACGCGTTAAGTTTGACAAGCCATTTAATATATAGCTGTAAAGTAATCGTATTGAATGGCAACTTTCTTAGCAGACTTCCTTTATGATTCAGATGGTGATTTACTTGTTCAAGACGGTGATTTTGTAATCGGTCTTGCAGACAATCAATACATCGAACAAATCATCGACAGCAACCGTGGTGAATGGTTATTTCATCCGTTGGTTGGTGTAGGTATCAAACGCTTTCAAAATGGCGATTTGTCCTACGCACAATTAGAAACCACAATTCAACAACAACTTCGATTAGATGGATATGAAGACATTCAATTCAATTTGAATCAAGAAGACTTACAGACACAGCTTGTCTTATCTGACAACCTGATATTAAATATTGAAGCTTACCGACCATAATGAAGTATCGCGAAATAAAAGTCAGTGAAGGGCAAACCATTTATGATTTAGCAGTCAGATACTACGGCAGCATCAACGCTGTTGACATCTTACTTGCAGATAATGCATTGACTTACGACAGTGATCTTTTAGCCAATCAAATTATCAAAATTCGATTAAATCAGTCAGGCAATATCTTCAATACAACTGTCACTGATTTCTTTGAAAAAGCAAAAGCTGAAATCAATAATTCGGACTTCATAAAAGTAGATTCAACTTCCAACGGTGAAAGCTTTGGTGCAGTACAACCACCAATTCCAAAAGAAGATCCACGCACAGTCTTATCACAATGGAAGGTTCAAAACGGACAATCTATTTACGACATCGTTGTACAGAACTACGGCAGTTTAGAATTCACTGAAGTCTTTTTAACTGATAATGCTCTGACTTATGATGATGCTTTAACAAGTGGACAAATTGTCAAATTACGACCAGAGCTTGTTCAACTTGCTATTGACAACAAAGTGATCAACAACGCTGACAACATTGCAAGATTAACAGGTGTGCTTCGAATTATTGTACTAGCTGTTGGCAATGAAATCAACGGTGATGACGGTTTCATTTTCATTGATGTGCAAGGTGGCGTACCTGGCTATACATTCTTGTGGTCGAACGGCTCAACATTGCAAAACTTAACAGGTCTAACAACTGGTACTTATAGTGTAACTGTGACCGATGCTGAAAGCACAACGGCAAGTGTGACTATTACAATTTCAAGCAATGTTGACTACAGCTATCTAATAGATGAAACAGCATCATATGTGATTGACGAAAATGGCGAGCGCATTTTGATTGCGTAAAAAATAATAAATAAGACATGGCGGATAAACGCATATCTCAATTTACAATTGAATCAAATCCAGACACCAACGACTTCGTACTGATTGACGATGGTGCAACAAACAGACGTGTTCGTGCAAATGTATTGGCTGCGCTAAGCGGTCCTGTCACTACTGTAAATACTCTAACAGGTGATGTTGTTCTTGATCCTGATGATTTAGATGATAGTTTAACTGATCACAAGTTTGTAACTCAAGCACAGATTGATCAGATCGACACAATTAAATTAGATCAAGGTAGTGATACATTTTTAGCAGGTGATGGTGTTTATCGACAACCACCAGTTTTAGATGCATCGAATATTGGTTTGGGAAGTGGCGTTTTATCAGGTATTGTTTCTTCTGAACTACAATTCAAATCATTATTAGCTGGTGATAACCTAAGCATCACATCTGACAGCGATGAAATCACTTTGGGAGTTGCTCCTTATGCAGGTAACAGCACAGCTACAGTGACAGTTGGTGGATTATCAAGTGGTACGACTTTGACAGGCAAAACCTTTGAAGAGATATTAGAACTAATCTTAACACCTTTTCAAGCACCTGCATTTACTGCGTTTAGCATTTCAGGTCAATCAACTACCATTGAAGTTGGAGCAGCTTTGTCTGGCTCAAAGACATTTACATGGTCAACATCGAATTCATCTAACGTACTTGCGAACAGTGTTGCAATTCGTGACGTCACAGCAAATACTTTAATTGCTACTTCACTGGCTAATGACGGTTCAGAAAGTGTTGCGATTGGTACGATTGCTAATACATCGCCAATGTCACAAGCATGGAGAGCGGAAGCAAATAACACTCAAAGTGGTTCATTTAACAGTTCAAACTTTACTGTTTCATCGATCTATCCATATTTCTATGGTAAGTCAAGTTCTGCAATTATCGCAAATCAAGCTTTGATTGATTCAGGTACTAAAGTGGTTGCATCATCAACTGGCACGATCACTATCACTTACAATTCATCAAGTAGCGAAACAATCTGGTTTGCGATTCCAAATACATCAACATCTAAAACAGTTTGGTATGTCAATGCATTGAACAACGGTAGCATTGGTGGATCAAGCAACTTTATAGGCTCATTACAACTTGTAGAAGTCGACTCTCCTTCTTCATTATGGAGTGACGTCAATTACAAAATATATGTAGCTAATTACCCATCAGCGGTAACGACAATCGAATTCAGAAATTCCTAATGGCAATTGCACTTAACGATAACTTACAAATCAATGCACCGAAACCTGTTGACAATAGATTGTTGAACAACACAAACATTGCATACACAGATTTGAGTGAGGCACTAATTCAAACTGCTGGCAAAAGACATCTTGGTTTAGAAGTACTCATCAATGCCGGTGTGGGTGGCAATGCAAAGTATTGGTTCAAGGATGGTATCAATGACGAAGACTTAGTGTTGATGACAACTGGTAGCTCAGGCGGTTCTGCAACAATCTACTTTGATAACGGATTAAACTATGCCAACGGAACGGCAGGGTTAGGCGGTACTTTAAAAGATGATGTAACGATTTCAGGTGATAATGGAAACATGTCGCTTTATCTAGGTGGTTATGATATTGAAGAGTTTTTGAACGAATTAGTGATTGGTGCTCAAAGCATCGATGTCAATGTTGGTAATGACTACACAGCAGGTTTATCGTTGAGTAACTCATTGTTGTCATGGTATACAAACGGTGTTGATCAAAGAAGTGCGATTAACATGACAAACAGCGGTGGTATTTTTATAGCCGCAAAAGACGGTGACAACACAATCAGAACACAATTAGAGTTAAAGAATACAGGTGCCGTTTTTAGTGACTTGAGAACAACTGCAACTGGTATAGAATATGCCGCAGATTACTCAGCCAACTTCACTGATCGGTCTATTGTTGACAAACAATACGTTGACACTATTGCAAGCGGTGGTAACACGTATCAAAACGGTTTAACTAAATCAAGTACAACAGTTTCGTTAGGCGGTCCATTGGTTGATTCAACAACCTTAATCAGTGGCGAAAGCGGAACAAAATCTTTGGAAATTGGTGGGTATAATGAGACAGATTTTTTAGGCGACATCATTATCACATCAGCAGGCTATTTACACTTAGGTGTCGGTGATTACGTGTCATACATTGATATGTCTGATTCGAATATCGAAATCAACTCAGGTGGAACATTCCAATTCAATGATGCTGCATCGAATAGCATGACGCTGGATTCGAATGGCTTCAGAATGCAAAACTCGAAAGGTAAAATCAGCGTTGGTAGTAACTCTTCATCAGACGTTGAAGTTATGGCATACAGCAGAGCAGTTGTATTAGAAGCATCAGGTGATGATGCCGATCCTGTCGCGATCAACATAAGAACTGCAGCAGGTGAAAATCATGACATCAACATTAGAACGGCATATAACGCAGTTGCAGGGTATACAGCCAAAAGTCAAGATATTGTTATCAGTAACAATTCAAACGGTCAAATAATTATTGAAGCTAACAATGAAATAAATGTAACTGCGTTGGACATCTCATTAGCTGCTACTGAGAACACATCAAACATCGTTGTGAACTCTAACGGTGTATTTTTGACAAGCTCAGAGACGGTAACCTTAGACTCTGAAGATGTAATCTTTTTAACATCACCACCTTTAGATAATACAAAGAACAATTTACTAGCAATTGATGAAGGCACAGGCAAAGTGTTCTATATCGAAAAGTCTTCAATTGTTCCGAATTATTCAGTAAACTCTGGTTACGCGGGCACGAGTGGTTATGCTTTAAATGCAGCATCATCAGTTAATAGCTATCAGCTAAACAGTCAATTGCCAAGCTATTATTTAAACAGATCAAATCACACGGGGACGCAAACGGCATCTACAATTTCGGATTTCAATTCTGCTGTCGATGCTCGAATACCAACTGCTCCAACATTTAGCAATGGTTTGACAAATACAAGTGGTACGGTTCGATTAGGTGGCGCTTTGACCCAGAATACAACTTTGGCTGGTTCATATACATTTACCATCGGTTCAAGTGCGTTAGTCGTATCGGGTACTTCGGGATTTGTTGGTGATGCAACATTTGATGGTAACGTTATCATTAAGGGTCAAGCGTATGCTGAACAAGGCACATTAACAGATGCATCAACTATTTCATGGAACTTAAACACCGATCCGAATGCAACTGTTACGTTAGGCGCAAGTAGAACATTGGCAAATCCAACAAACATGAAGTCTGGTGGTAGCTACTATTTAACGGTGAAACAAGATGCAACAGGAACTCGCGCTTTATCATTCGGTACCGCTTACAAGTGGCCGGGTGGTTATGCACCGATCTTGACGGAAACAGCCAATGCCATAGATATTATAACTTTTATAAGCGATGGGACATACATGTATGGTGTCGCTCAATACAATTTCATTTAATAATGATAACACAACCGATTACATGGAGCAATGATACAAATGGGTTAAACATGGCGTACAACATCGTTGCGAATCTAGTTGACGCCACTACAAATGTTGAGTCGGGTGCCTACGTCACGAAAGATTATGGAAAAACATGGACACTCGCTGGTGGTACAGTACCGAGTAAAACTATGAGAAATGGTACACGATATTGGATTTCTCGTGGTGGTGGATTTTCAAACCCTTTAACACTAACAAATTCCATTGAAGCTGGTGTTGGAAACGAGGGTACAAGCTATACAAGTAGATCAATTGAAAGTGCATTTTCATACGAAGGTAGTGGTGCATGGGTTCCGCACTACTGCTCAACTGATGACAGAATTTATATGGCGATGCATGTCGGTGGGGGCACGATGAAGGTCGCATATTCTTCCGACTACGGTGATACATGGTCAACTGTAACAATGTTAGCAGGAACTGGTTACCAAATGTGTTTAATTTCAATGGTCGATAATAATGTTGGTTATATGATTCTCGCGACTGTTTTATCAAATGAGATGCGAGTGTATAAAACAACAAACAACTGGGCAGGAAATACTTTTGTTGGATTCATCAATACATCCTACACATTACCTTCCAACCCTCCTTTGGGCATCTCCTCGTATACTGACTTCAAAATGTTTGATGAGAATATTGGCTACTTATGTCTAATAGACGAAGCTGCTGCCACTACAAAGGTTATCAGAACTTCAAATGGTGGTAGTACATGGTCACAGGTATTGGTAAGCGGTCCACCACCACGTTATTTAACAATTGAAAAAGTTAACGGGCGATATTTCATTCATGATGGTAATGGAAATTTATATCGGTCAGATAGTGGAATAATTTTCGGTGTATCAGCAAGTATTTCGAATTCAAGATCGATTTCTTCAAGCAACGGAAAATTGCTTATTGTTTATACAAACGACACAACAATTCACATATCCACAAATGGTGCAAACTTTCGTCAAATCAACGCGCCATCAGGAAAAAAGTTTGCGCTATCTGATAATACAATGTTCGGTGGAAAAGTGCATTACTTACCTCGAAAGGTTTCGATTAAGGAAGTAAGGTACAACAGAGAAAAAGTAATGATATTTGGTCAGCATGGTACACCACCTTACCAATACGCGCTAGACTCATTATATCCTACATATCAAAGTAGTCCTGTTTTTGCAATTAGTGCTGGAGGGTCATATACAGCAAAAATAAAAGATAGCGCAGGCGTAATATCAACGACTGCTGTTAACATACCATTCTTCACAAATGATACAGATGTTCAAGCATTTATTACGGCAACAGGTATCACGAATGACACTCAAAAGACTGCTATTGATACACTTGTAAAAAGCTTAAAGACAAACAGCTTATGGACAAAATTCCAAGCGATTTACCCATTTGTCGGTGGCACAGCAACAACTCACAAATACAATTTGAAAAATCCTTTAGACACTGATGGAGCATTTAGATTGGTATTCAACGGAACAGTCACACATGACGCATCAGGTGTTACAGGAAACGGTACTACAGGGTGGATCGATACCTTCTACAATCCACGCACAAGTGCAACTTTAAATGATCACTCTATTTCGATTTATGGTGGAACAAACGTAGCAGGTGGTTATGATATTGGTGCTAACGATGGTACGTATGAAAACGCAATCATTGCACGTTGGACAAACAACATTAGTTATTCGCAGGTTAACAATGCATCAGCCAACACAATTGCTTCGACTGACTCAAGAGGCTATTTCATGGTAAGCAGAACAGCATCGAACGTTGTTACGACTTATAAAAATGGAACCGCAATCATCAACGGTACGAGTGCATCAGTTAATACACCAAATAGAAACTATGGCTTGATGGTGTTGAATCAAACAAGCAGAACGGGCTATTCAACGCGAAGATTACAATTCGCAACAATTGGCACAAGCTTAACTGGAACTCAGGCAAGTACGATGTACACAATTGTGCAAGCATATCAGACAGCATTGAGTCGAAACGTTTAATAGTTTGACAAGGCTTGCAACATTTGTGTTGCATCGTTTTCGTTGTAAAATTCTAAGATCACTACTGACCTATCAGTTAATGACGGTCCAGAATCAATAAACATTTGTATCGGTCGATAGACTAGCATGAGATTATTAAAGACTTCTTCTCCGAGGGAATTTGCGTCCGCTAAATCAATTTCGACTAAGTATGCATCTTGAATTGGGGAATTGTTAATACTCAAAAGAGTGTGGCGGAGTGTCGCTTGCATAGGTTATATATGAACTGAATTTCTATAGTCCTTCATTCAATATATAGCCTTAAACTATTATAGTTTAGATGGCTAGAACCTTTCAACAAATTCGTGATGCAATTATTGCAGAAAAGAACCTTCGCCCTGAATTAGACTCAATCGATCTAAATTCTGCCGTTTCTGAAGCTGGTCTTTGGATTGACGTCACTGCTGAATCACATCGTATTGTCGAAACATTTATTGATGACGCTCAAGCAGAAATTGAAGCCAAACTTGCAACACAGATTGTAGGCACAGCACCGTGGTATCAAGGTGAATGTTTAAAATTCCAATTAGGTGATGCATTGCAAGATGATGGTAAGTATGCAACAATTGATACCTCAAAACAGATCATCACACGTGCAGCAGTTGTTGAAGAAGAAGATGGTAGTCTAACAATCAAAGTTGCGAAAGGTGCAACAGGTGAAGAACAAGCTTTATCAGGTGGTGAATTAAACCAGTTCACTAATTACATGGAGAAAATCAAATTCGCTGGTACAACGGTCTCTCCAATCTCACTAAATCCAGATCAACTTAAGATCACTGCAACAGTTTACCATGATGGTATTTACTCAACTGCACAGATGCAAGAACGAGTACAAGCTGCGTTGGAAAACTTCATCCAAAATCGAGTAACATTCAACGGTAAAATTCTTGTCAATCGTATCATCGATGAATTACAAGATGTAGTTGGTTTGATTGACGTTGAAATAACAGACATAAGAGCAATTGTCGGACTGAATGAATTTCCTTTCACGCGAGAATACGCAACGCAGGCTGGATATGTCAAAGAGAGTGAAGACTTTCCTTTTGAAGATACAATAACATACGTCCCTCAAGTGGCGCAATAATGATAATAACAACAAATGGGAAAATACAATCTTGACATAAAGAAATACGTCTATCGACACATCCGCGCTTACTTAAGAAAGCCAAAACGTTTGGCTTGGTTAGAAACTCTTCTCAAAACGTTAGGCGTAACAATTGAAGCTGTAAATGATTTTCGTGATGATCGTTTAAGAGAACTAGATTACAATGGCCAGACAATTCAATTAGAACGAGTGTTGAATGACGTCTTTGATCCTGTGTTGAGACGTATCTACATTCGACACAACATCGCATTCAAACAGGTTTTATGGTACTATGAAGAAGGTCAAGACCCTTATTACTTATACTATGAAGGTGAAGTTTCGAATGGAACGGCAGGCACATCAGGCTACTTGATAGAACAGCTTTATTTGTTCAATGAAGGTGAAGAGCCAGGTCAAATCATTGGCGGTGGTGATGGAACAAACGGTACGTCAGGTGAAGTTGAAATTGATTTTGAAGTTGTGTGTCCGTTAGGCTTTGAAAATCTTGAAGCACAGATTCGAGGCTTTGTAGACAAATATAGAAATGCATCACGCAGATATGATGTGGTGTATGGTGATGTTTAATAAAAAATCTTAATAAATAGACCAAAATAGAAAAACGAATACATGAATTTATTATACGCAGAAAATGGTGGCCGTCCAATTGTTAACAACGATTTGTTGTTATTGCAAACTGAATTTGACAAAGCTGCAAAAGGACTTTTCAAAAATCGCGGTGCGCACATCATCGAAGGTTGTAATGTTGGTGGAACTGGTCCATCATCTTACACGATTTCAAGTGGATTGGTATTCATTGATAATGAAATCATGGAATTCGATGCTGTATCAGGTATTAGCTTTCCGTATTACATCTACCAAGCAACACCTGTTTTAGGCGACAGCAAACCATATTTAAATGGTGGTTCAAAGCCAACTGAAATACTTATCAAAGCAACAGGTAGTACAACATTACCTTCTTCTGGACAGTACATCACAATGACTGCATCAGGTGGTCGTACATGGTTTGATACTAATGACAACCAATTTGTAAGATTAACAGGTACACAGACGGTTAACGGTAATAAAACCTTTACTGGAAATAACACACATTCAGGTAGCAATACTGTTTCAGGTGCGTTGACAGTGACAGGCTCGTCTAACTTTACTAACCTATCAAATACATTTGCCAGAATTAATGTGACTAACAACGCACACGCAAATGCAATTGGTATTGGTACGGCATCAATTCAATCAGGTATGGCGTTAGACGTGCGTGGTAATGTACGTATTGGTGATGGCTCCACATCTGAACAGGATATTACTTTTTATAATGGTGTTGGTAACTGGCAAGTCGGAGTCAATCAAGCTGGTAACGGTTCATCAAATGATAATTTTTTTATTTACGATACTGCTTACAGATTAACAGTACAACGCGGCACAGGTCGTGTGGGTATCGGCACAACGGCACCATCTACATTGTTAGATGTCAATGGCACAGCACAAGCACAAACTTTAGTAGCAACATCAAGTGTTATTGCTCACACAGTTAACATGTCTAAGAATGGGAACTCTTCTATAATCACCTTTGCTGCACAAACAAACGATCCGGGTTATATTCAACATATTGAAAACTCAAACTTTGCTGAAATGCGTTTCAGCGTGTCTGATGACCCAGGTGTACAAGATTACTTTAGCTTTGGTGCGCATTCAGCTTCGTACAACGAAGGTGCTAGAATTTATTCTAACGGTCAGGCAAGCTTTAACAGCACTGTAACGGCTCCAACTTTCGTTGGTAACTTATCAGGTAATGCTACATCTGCCAACTCTGCAACTACTGCAAGCAGTGCATCTTTTGCAACCAATGCAACTAACGCGACCAATGCAACAAACGCATCAAATGCTGCAAACATTTCAGACGGTATTGTGACGGCAGCAAAATTAGCATCATCTAGTTTAGTGCAGGTAAGAGGTTCGGCTTACACGTTGACTGTAACATCAGATACAAGTGTTGACGCTTCAAATTTACCGGGAATGAAAGTTGGATTCTGGTGTCACGTTAGTATGTCATCGACTTATCCAAACATCGGTCATCTAGTTTACAGACACTCAGGTTTGGCTGGTATTAATAACATTTTGCAACAATTAGGTAGTCACTATCACACAGGTACGGGATCATCAATTTCAACAAGCAATAATGCGACATTCTCATGGTTTGTACCATGTCCACCAACTGGTACCGGAACATTCGCAATGGGTCACTATGTTGGTAGTGGTGCAACTGCAACAATAACAATTTGGGCTTACTTGTAAAATGTCGGACGAAATGCTAAAGCTTTTACAAAAGATAGAAGCACAGAAATACGAGATACGAGAACTGCAAAAGACGCAAGAGAGATTAATCCGTTATGTAGACTACCTTGGCAGCTTTGTGGATAAGAATATCAGCTATTCAGAATACGTGGCTGAGAACTTAGACAATCTAATGTCCCATTTCCCTGAAGCAATACCGAGAAAGGACTTTCGTGATTTGTTTAACGCATAAAAAAACCACTCCCTAAACTCCTCGCCATTACGCTTAGGAGGGGGAGTGGTAAGGGACGCCATTGCTGGCCATTCTATCCCAACTATCTTATTCCGTCCTCAATAGATATATTATATATCGAGTTTTATCTTTGTTCTATTTCAACCGCCATTTTATGACTGCATAGAAATATTGAATACAAAAAATAGGATTAAAAAATCGAAGCTTATATGCTCTGTCTTTTTTGATTATGAGTTTTTGTAATTGTTTGAAGAAATCCTCGTTAACATGTCTTTCAATGTAAACGCATTTTCTCTTTCTAAAATTAGCAACGTAGATGCAATCAGGACATGGAAGGCATTCAACACCATATAAAGCATACCCAATAACAAAATATTTCTCTTTGATAATGAGTTTAGCAATTTCTATGTCGTCCGCGGGCATGTCCATTAATTCTTTTTCGAATCGATTCATTTCTTACGCTTTTGGAATTTTTCAATCATCGACTTAGCATAACCATCAACGACTGTTTCTGATTTAGCAACTTCAACACATAGGTCAAGCAAAGCGCTAACGTTAGTGTTAAGATTAAATTCATACTTTATGTCTTTCGAGATTTCATAAAGCTTATTGTAACTGTTATTTGAGATATGGACAGCCTTTCTGCCTGTCTTACTCGGTTTCATTTTTCTCATTGTTGTTCTTAATATTGTTTTGGTTTGGTTGGTTGCTCTTCAAACGCTTATACGCTTGATCCACTAGTTTTTGTGGTATTTGAGGAAATTCAGATGGATTACCATAAACCTTCTTCAACAGTTCAAACGTTATTCTTAAAGATGTTCGAATAGCCGTTTGATCTGTTGAGAAGTTTAAGTTGTCCTTTAACCATTCCAATTCGTCTTTCATTCTTTGATCTTGTTTGAAGCTAATACCAATGAAAGGTGTATGTAACGGTTGATTGTTTTCTTTAAGTGATTTATAATAGTTAGTTGCGATAGTAACACATTCGCGAAGTGCTTCACTCTTCATGTGTGAAAATTCATATTCACGCCATTCCATGACTTGCATTAATGACTGCATATCAGAGAACGACAATGCAATGTTTCGTGTTTTACCATCTGTCTTAACTCTTTTCATTTGTCATCGATCCATCCACGGGTTTTCCCAATAGAAAAGATCATCTTTTAGTTTTTCTATTTTGTTTTGAATTCCTGGCTGTACCGAGTTCTTTTCTTCCAACTCCTTGATCTGCTGTTTCAACTCCTTTATCATCGCCTTTCGGTACTGACTCTCTTTCAATGTTTGTTGATGTATTTGGTGTATGCTCATTGCTTTGTTGATTAAACGTTTGTAACAATTAATTATAAAAAACCGGTGAGCGTGTGATCTTACAATGGCTCGCGTAAATTTCTGTTAGCACGCTTGCACCGGTTTATATCTTACAATCTTACATATCCTTGAAGAAATCATCGATTTCTTTATTTGCAGGATTTGATTTTGCTTCTTCAATTGGTTTTGCAGTTTTTGCACTTACCATTTTATCAATGTTTTTGAAAATAGTAACTTCTCTAGGTACTTCTTTGAAGTAACGGAAAATGCCGCATTGCAATCCATTGTCTACGATTTCGATTTTAATGTAGGTGCCCTTGTTTGGAACCTGATAGCTTAAGGTTTTAAGCTGTGAAACATCTAATGTGAACGACAATGCTTTTGAATCCCCTTGTGCTAACGCCAAGAAGTTTCTATTGAATGCATGTTGTTGAGGCCACTCTTGTTGATTAACTACACAAAAGTGTGTCGATCCAAATTTAGATGGTGCTTTACGTTTGATAACGGAAATGGAAATCTGACCGTTTTTGATGTGTTGCTTTAACGTGTCAGTTAGTTTAATTGAAACAATAACTCTTCCGTTTTCTGTTTTTCCACTGCCTTCAAGATAAATTGGTGTGGGATGATTTTCTGTTGATGTCGATTGAAATATCTCATCAAGCTGTTCTGAATTTAATGTGTTCATTTTTTGAATGAATTATTTTTGTTCGATTTGTGATCGGTATTTGTTCTATCTATTAAGCAGCGAATTGTTTTACGAACTCCAAAAAAAAAATGCCCTCATTGGTATGAAAGCATTTTTTTGCGTAACAAAACACACCCAACCCGACCTTACCATACCTTACCTAACCATACCTCAGCGCACCAAACCAAACCTCAGCTCAACACACCTGCCTTACCACAACCCAACACACCCAACCTAGCCATACCGCAACCCACCGTACCCTTTTTTCTTAACTACAATAGAATTATTAGAGTGTAAAATTATTTCGAAAAGGCATGCCTTAACATAACTTGACAGCCACCTTAAAGGAAAACTTTCAAGTTTTTTAAAATTTTTGAAAACAATTGGAAGCTCAGAGTTATAAGAAGAAAAAATGAGAGAAAAAATGAAGAAAAATGAATTCAAACACATTGCCATTCATGCCGAAACATTTGCAGTAATGGAAAAATGGAAGGCTGAAATCGCAATCGCATTGGGTGTATCAAAGTTATCATACACACAATTCTTTGACTATCTGAATAATGTCAGACAAAAACAAAATGCAACGAAGTAATGACTATCGATCAGATCAAAGACAAAATATATTTTCACTACTTTAAAAACATCTTGGCTACTTCACAGATGGATGAAATGACTTTAGCTGAGATGTTAACGTTCATGCAGGATAACAGCCTGAAAACTGAGACAATGCGATTTCGCGCATTTGTTAATCAATTGGATTTAACGAAAGACGCTGATAAAGCCACTTATACAAATGAGAAAGTGCAGAAGTTTGGAGCATTCACACCGGCAGGCTTGTTCAATGAAAATAGAGAGACAGCTAATTTGATTTACTACAGCTACATCGTACATATGGACTTTGACCATATTACCGTTGCTCAGAAAGATGAATTGTTAAACTATTTAAAAAAGAAAGACGATGCATTTAACAAATCAGTTGTATTTGCCTTTACATCACCATCAAATGAAGGTCTTAAGATATTCCATCTTGTAAATGGACCGTCAGAGTTTGAAAGCGTTGAAGAAACTCAAGCCTTCCATACTGAAGCTTTCTTCAAAATAGCACAACACTATACATCGTTTGGCTTCTTGAACTCGAAAGAGATTGATTCCAAAATACATGATTTAGCGCGTTGCTGTTTCGTCTGCTATGATGCCAATCTCTATATTAACAATGAAATTGAAATTTTAAAGTTTGACACTGACATTGTTGCTGAAATAAGGAAGAAAAACGTAGATCAAGCAATAGTCGAAGATTTGTTGGTTAAATGGACCAGCAATGTTAAAGAGCTAACTATTAAAACTGAAGACATCGTTGCCAAGCTTGACCAATTGGTCAATTGGTTAACTACTAAAAAGAAATCAATAACATCAACGTATGCAAATTGGCTAACAGTCATCTTCGCTTTGAAAAAAGATCTGCCTGCTAATCTCGCTTACAAGTATGCTTTGATCTTTTCAAAAATGGATGCAAGCTTCAATCAAAACGATTTCGACAAGAAATTTCATCAAAAGAAGTATAACGTTAAAAAGTCACCGTCAATTAACTCGATATTTTACATTGCGAGTGAGATTGGTTTCAAAATGAAACGCAATGAATTCTCTGATGATTTCATGTTCGCAAATGAGTTAAGGTATTTCTTCACAAAGTTGGCTGAGAATAAAATATGGACTCGATACAACATGATGTATTGCAATTTAGAGATTCATGATTTTGCAAAACAAGAATGGTGTCGCTTTCAAGATGATCTTCATCTATTACCTATCACGTTTTCCGTATTGCAATTACCAGCAAAACAAAAAAACGAAGTGTATGAAAAGTTGAAAGTGTATTCATTGATGAATTACAAATTCGATCCTGTGGCTGAATTTAAGAACAGTCTGCCAGAATGGGATAAAGTGGATCGATTTGATTTAGTTGTCAATGCATTAAACTTATCAAATGAAGAGGACATCAAATGGGCACAACTCTTCTTTAGACTATGGTTCGTTGGCTTTTGGGCTGGTCTGCTGACTGATTCTTACAACGAAAACATGATCATTCTGCAAGGCTTAGGTGGACTTGGTAAAACCAGATTTGTGAAAAGACTTTTTAGTGTCTTTAAAGAATGTGGTTTGAATATGAACGACTACTTCACTGTAAAGAATATCGATGCAGGTAACAAAGACCATTTGTTAGAAATGACATCCAAGTTTGTAATCTTAAATGACGAACTAGAAACACTTACAAATAAGAAAGACAACTTAGATGCTTTAAAAGCCATGATGAGTGCTGATAACTTTTCGCTACGACAGATTTACAAAATCAACAATACTTCTTTTAAAAGATATGCAAGCATGATCGGCACAATCAACAATCAGAACTTTCTAAAAGACCCAACAGGTAACAGAAGGTTTTGGGTTCTGCCTGTGGCAAATAAGATTGATCAAAATTTCGAAATCGATTTGAAGCAATTCTTTGCGCAATCTCTTTACATGTTTAAAAATGGCGAAAGACATTATTTGTCTGATGTTGAAAAACGCGAACTTGACAAATACCAAGTAAGGTTCGAAACACCTTCAATGGAAGAAGAACTAATCTTAAGACACGTTGTGCCGGATGACAACACCGAACTAAGTGCAACTGAGGTTTATATGGAGGTTACAAAAATGTCGCAATTCGTGCCCGGCAAATCGGTACAGTTCTTTGGCAAGCTATTACACAAGCATTTCGCTGATCGTTATTTTACAAAACCTCCCGGCCAATTGCCTAGACGAGGTTATAAAGTAAGAGTCGTACCGATGGTAAAAGCCTTAACAGAAGGTGGCGTTTACTCGGAAGCATATGTGCATAACGTTGACACAAGAGAATTGCCACCTGAGATGACGATTACCATAAGAGATGCGGAGACGCTGGAAGCCCGACTCTTGCAAGGCAATGACTTGTAGGAAGAGTTGTAAATTGAAATGTGTGAATAAGTTGTATTAAAAGGTTAACATAATAGTTAGCCTTTTTTTACATCTTCTATGTTAAAAAAATGTGTTAATGAGTTTTAATGAGTTGAAAAAGGCTTCGGATTTGTGAAATACACATTGTACTCATTAAACTCTTTTATTTTTTAATATCTAAAAAAAAAATAAAAAATAACTATAATGACGTTTAGGCTATACAGAATCCAAGTCACTTTTTTCATAGGAATATGTGATAAGGTGGGTAGGACATACCGGTGAACTTGAACGCCTTCGCGTCATTGATTTAAAATCCCCAAAAACTCAGCCTCATGTATGCTGTAGAAGTAAATATTTGTTAGTGAATAGATAGCTCTAAATGTATTACTGACAAGTGAAGAATACCAAAATGGCAAAAGTTGCACCTTCCGTTTCTATGGATGAGTTGCTAACAACAGTTGAAAAACAATGGACTGATCTAGGTCTACCATATGACAAAGTAAATCGTGAAGTGTTTAAGACATGGCTTGATGAATATGGAATGAAGATGGTAATAGTATCATTGATGAAGTTAGCAGCTACTGATCCTAAAGCATATCTTACACAATTAAATCAATGGAGTGAATTTGTAATGCCTAAGACTACACGTGTAGATGGTACCAATAAAGGACCAGTCAGTATTTCATTCACACTGCCATCACAACCTGCACAGATTGAATCTACTCCTAAGACAATACATCCTGCACCCTCGCAATACATTAGTCCTGTCGAAGTAGTGCTGCCTCCAAGGGTAGATGCTATGCCTCGTGTTATGGATGAGTCAAAATGATTGATTCTGATAGTCTGGTTAAACAATTGTGTGATCCTACAAGGATTCAAACCTAAAATCTCAAAACGGTGGTATTTATGGGGATAGGATTTCAATGCTACCGGGTTCATACCCATAATTTTCCCGGTAATCAATTTTTCTGATTCACCCAGATCACTCCAGATGAATGATTTCAGCAATCTGTGTATAGAGTATCACAAAAAGTAAGAAGCACTCCAGATCACCCGGTTTAATTGGCTTGGGGTGAACCGGTAAACATTTTTCCACGGCCCATTTCTGGGTGACGATTTGAAAACCCGATCAAACTTTTAATCTCTTTTCGATTATATACATTATGAATTTTATTGACGAATTAGACTACTTGGATGAAATAGAAAGAGTGAAACAACTAGCTAAAGAATATCACTTTACGAAGCACGACAAAGATATTCTCAAAAATGTAGCTGGATTGGAATTAGACTTTGATAAAGTTGATCCATATTTAGCAAAACAGATTTTGCTCTATCATACTTATGTCGAGAAAGCAAAAGACTCATCATTGTTGTCGGAGGATATTTCCAGCAATCTAACTATTGCAAGAGAATTGTTCCTTAAAATATACTCGATAGATAGCTCGGTCGGAAAGACTATTCGTAAGTATTTTCTCAAACAGAAAAATTCGGACGATGTGCACCTTAAGAAATTTCGTCCGTAAGATTCAAAATCTATTTCTGATCCACGGTGGCCGCATACCAAGCAATCGTTGCTTTTCTTCTTGGTCGTTTGGGTCAATCTTAGCTTTCATGCCAATTAACGTCAAGTTTGGCATCAAAACTTTCTTCGCTTCATCTGTTAAAGTAAATGGCATATCAGTACCATTAATAAAGTACGATCCTGTTTGAGATTGTGGAATTCGGATGATGTGTTTGTCTTGTAAACCTACAACTGAAGGATGATCCATTGGCATATTGATAGTCCAACCACCTTGCAAAAAGAACTCTCTTAATATAGAGCGTTCCAATGGGTCTAAATTGATTATGCTTTGACGAATATTTTCTTTGTACTCTTTTCGCCAACTATTTGTCTTGAAATATGCATTCACACTTGTAATGATTGATACAATCAAAAATGCCATTGATGATATGAATGATATTCCAACCCAATGACCGAATGATTCATTGAATTTTGCAAGTTGTATTTTTTGCAAGAAGTCGGGAGGCACGAAAAGTAAAATTGCACTTAGAAAAAAAACAATCATTACTAGTCGTGCTGGCAATTTGTCAAAATCGAAGAGAAGTTTAGCGAGGCTTTCCATATTATAAAGATACACATTTTGTAATGCTTGCAGAAAATATACTCTTGTACAAATATTTTCAAGATGGCATTTCTCTTATGTAACCGCTCACTTCTCGGTTCTAATTTTACCCAACTTTAAAACAAATTTTATGGGTAAAAAATCAGAATTAAAAGACTTCGACATCGTTAAAGTCAGTATTCCTATCAAGGGAATTTCTCCACTTATCGTCCACAAATTTTCTGAGAAAATGAGAAAGGCAATTGAGGACAAACAACAAGGCGTTGCTAAGAATAAAAAGCATGACATTCGAAATCCTGAAGAAGAGGTCGAATTAGCGAAACATTACGATGCAACAAATACTTGGGAAGGTTTTCCTGCCAGTGGATTTAAAGCTTCGATTATTCGTGGTGGAAAATTAATAGGTGAAGTAATGAAAGATGCGCAGACAAGTATCTTCATTGTCGCGGATTGTCCAGAAACACAGCTTGTCAGAATTTACGGTGAAAGTCGGAAGAGAACTGACATGGTTAAAATCGGAATGGGCGTTGCTGATGTTCGTTATAGACCAGAGTACGTTGAATGGTCTGCAAATCTTGTGATTGAGTATAACGCAGGTGTTATTTCACAAGATAGACTTTTACAAATGATTCGTGCAGGTGGATATGGTTGTGGTATTGGTGAAGGCAGACCTGAAAGAACAAAAATGCAGTATGGACGATACGATTTGGCTGTATAATTTATGGAAGAACAAGTAGAATATAATTGGCGCATACGCGCGCTTGCAAAAGGTATCGATCCAGAGCATGCTAATAAAGAGTTGCAAAGAATCAAGTCAGTGTATGGTGTTTTGACCGCTGAAGTATTAGTGCAGGAGGCTAAACCACCAAGTTCGGTGTTTCATCCAGTATTTCAATGGGACGATACTAAAGCCGCACATAATTATCGACTGCAACAAGCTCGATCAGTCATAAACAATTTAGAAGTCACCATTATTCGAAGTGGTAATGAAGTTGTACACGTTCCTGTTTTTGAAATTTGCAAGAATTCGCAGGATAAGAAGCAGTCCTACAAATCGTATCATGAAATTATTGCTAATCCTGAAGACTTTCAATTTGTAAAGGAGAAAGCGAAGCGTGAATTGGTTTATTGGCAGAAAAAATATGTTGCTTACGAAAAGCTACAAGATATTGTCAATCAAGTGACGCCTATAATTGCATCACTTTAATTTTTGGCAGGTAAGGTACGATGTGGCTTGGCTAGTTGGGCTGCGTTGAGATATGGTACGGCAGGTAAGGTGTGGTTAGGTGAGCTTGGTTCTGTTGGAGGTACGGTTCGGTATGGCAGGTATGGTAAGCTTCGGTTCGCTAAGGTTAGGTGTGGATGGTGAGGTGTAAGTAAGGTGAGGATTTATCCATAAAGTTAAGAGTCTTGCAGAAATGCAGGACTCTTTTTTTATACCTCATTCTCGTCTTTCTTTCCAACATTTATCACTCTGCCGATCACAGCTTTTTCTAACAGGTTAATGAATTTGTCAGGCACAAAGAACAACATGACGCCTGAAATCAGTAAGCCTGTGACAACTGAAACGTTGTAGTCATTTGAAGTTATGATAAGATACAATGCAACGCCAATTAGGACTATCCCAAGAATGCTGGCTTTAATAGTTTTGATACGTGCTTTCATTCTTTATATATCTGTCCGACTTAAAGATTTATGGACAAATAGATAACACATATGAAAACACCAACTTATTCGATGTATGATGTTCTGGCAAAAGGATTTTACCAATGCTATGAAGATTGGGATGATTTATTTAACGCATGGCGAAGAATTTATCATTGGGAAAAATTGCCGACTAATGAACAGTTTCGCAGAGCAATCTTATCGCGTATTGAATGGTACGAAAAATACAACGGAGTAATTCTTCCAAAGCAATTAGGAAAAATCTATCAACTTGCTTTAGCAGATTTGCAACATCCAAATTCGCCATCACTTTATCTTATTATTGCGGACGAAAAAGCATATCACGAACATTTTTCTAAATTAGGGAATTAAACCCTATTACTCATGCCTGAGAAATCAAACCTCTCAAACAAGCACCGCCTCGCTATTATCTCTCTAATCGAAGGTTTTGAATTTGATGACCTGCAAACGCAGGACATTGTAGATTTTCTAATTGATAGTGCGAAGTATGGTTTGTCAGGCGTTGAAGATGGTACCAGGAAAAAATATAATCTAATCGGCTTTAATACTTTTAAAAGATTCTCATACAAGTTGACAGATGTTGCTGCTAATTTCCGAAAAGAGTATGACGAAGAGAATAGTTGGGTACCGATCGAGGAGTTGATGCAGCAGCTTAAGAAATCCAGAAGACATATAGAAGGATTCAAAGAGAAACATAACGCTTTGATAACTGATAAGCATATTCGCAAAGACGGTAGAGTTTACGAATACCATCTAAGGAATTTCATCAAGTTGTACAAAGAAGTAAACAAGCTCAGATAGCTTGCGCAGTTTTGCGCAGTTTTGCTCTGTTCTATTCTTCGTTATTGCTCCAACTTTGAATCATGAATTCAAACACAACGGGCAATGCTGAGATAGTCGATGCATCCCACTCCACCACAAAACGACAGATCGTAACGATCTCAAATCCAAAAGTTGTAGATAAGCTTTATAAGGTCACAAAGCTTTACAACGAAGATTTTCCACCCACCGCATCAGCAGTTGTGCAGAAGTTGATTGACTTGTACACTGTTGAAGAACTCTTCAGTTTAATTCAGCAAAAGAGAAAGGCGGTGTCCTATGAATAGGAGAATGAGAAGATTCCAAGAAAGACATGGAGTTAATGGCAAACTTATTTCAGAAGATCAAAAAATTTCATTCGAATTTGAAAATGCAGTGCGATTAAAAATGTCCGAAACAAAATTCGATAATGCTGGAAACATTGAAGGCTACTTTTTCGATCTCGTTGATGACGAAGGCAATAAAATCGCTGTAAATGAGCTTCATGATGCAATGAAAGAGGAAGCTGGCGAAAATATGCTGCAAGCAATTACAAAGGCTGTTAGGTCAGATGGAGGTATGGTTTGGGGTATCACAACTGACGGGGAATTTGTGCAACTACATACTTATGCTGACGAAGAGCTTCTATTAGATGTCGCAGCAAGTCTTATCGAAGGTGGTTGTGAGAATGAAGACCTCTTTAATCGAATAGCGTTGATGGGTGGATTTTTTAGTTCAATATTACACAGCATCAAACTTAAAAAGGATAGCGCAAGGGAGGGCGAACAGTCATGAGTAAACTTTTTGACAGAGCAAGCTCAACTGATGAAGTGGCCAACCTCTTTTATGATCATGCAAAAACTCGTTTGGAAGCGGACTTTGAATGGATTTGGTCTCTATCAACTGACGAATCTAAAAAAGTACAAATGGAATATGCTCTATCCCGTTTGTCAAGTATCGCTTATAATACTATGCGTTCCATTTATGACGGCAAGGTGGACTTAACAAAAGTACACATCCTTGACTTGGTTGCTCAGCATCTTATTAACAGTGGAGATTTAAAAGTCGAAAAGAAAAGGAGGCAATCATGACTAAGAAAAGCAAAATTACGAAGCTTTTGAACAACACCTCAGTTGTAGCGCAAATCGCAAAACAGATAAAGGACAGAAGCGGTAGAAAAGTTTATCATTTCTATTTCAATGATAATGAGTACACTCAGGAGTTTGTAGTCACGGTCGATGACGAGGCTGACACACTTGACGCTGAATATAGGTTAAACAATTTGCAGACTCAGCTAAATCGACAAATCGACAGCTTCGTGAAGTATGTTAATATGTTGACATCGCTAGCACAAGTAACTGCCAACCAAGCGATGACTGAATTACAATACACGATGACTGACGAGACTCTACCGATTTATGAAGCGCAGCACGAGGTGTTTCTGAAACTTAAAAGAATCTAAGAAGTCCTAACTTTTAAATCGGGAGCGACCGTGATATAACCGGTGATATGGAAAAAGAAAAAGGCCTCTAGGATAGTCCTAGAAGCCTTTTTTGTGATCCCGCTGGGATTCGAACCCAGGACCCTTACATTAAAAGTGTAATGCTCTACCAACTGAGCTACGAGATCCAACTTTAATAAATTTCAATTACCAATAACCAAATCTCAAATTGACCAGGTTATTCTTCAGAACATCTTTCTGAGTCTTGTTGATCACATTTCTTAAACTGGTTTTAAGCCTTTTGCCTATTGCATTTTGCCTACTGCCTACTATTTAAGAACTCGATCCTCAATTATTTGCCCATTTTAGGGGCTTTTCCGTAATTGAAGGCCACAAAGGTAACAGGATATGAAATATATGCAAAGGGGGTATTTAAAATTTCTTGCCACAACCGGCATCCTGATATTTTTTGTGAGTTTGCAAGGATTTGCCCAAACTTCTTCTCACAGACTTCGTACTGCCGATTCACTTTTTCAGGCAAAACGCTACACGCAGTCGTTTCAGCACTACGAGGAAATGCTGAAACAAAATCAGTTTACACCCGCCATGCTGCTCAAAATGGCTTTCATCAAAGAAGGCCTGCTGCAGATCGGTGAAGCAATGTACTACCTCAACCTCTACTTCATCGCTACCCACGATGACTCCGCCCTCGACAAAATGAACGAACTGGCAGCAAAATATAACCTTGAAGGCTACGAGGCCTCCGAAACCGACAAGCTGCTCACCAACTATTACGACAGCTACAACTATATCAGCTTCGCGGTGCTGGCACTGCTCATCCTCGCTTTTGCGCTGACTTTCTATACACGCTTCCGCCTCAGACGAAAACCTGTTGTCTCTTTTATCCTGGTTGCTTTTTTTGGCGCGACACTCTTTATTCATCTCTACTATGGTGAACGGATTCAGACCGGAATCATCACCAACGCTTCAACATACCTGATGTCCGGACCTTCAGCCGGGGCCAACGTTGTCGAAATTATCAAAGACGGACACCGCGTTGAAGTAATCGGACAAAAAGATGTCTGGCTGAAAATCCGCTGGGCCGGAGATGTTGCGTATGTAAAGAAAAATACCGTGGTGCCAATCAGGCTATAGCGTTCAAAGTTTAAGGTTCAAATGTTCAAGGTTGAAAGTTCACGGTTCGGTATCCCCGGTCGGCACCCAGGTTGAGTGAAGCGTGATATGAGCGAAAATCTTAAATCTTAAATCTTAAATTTTAAATTTTAAATCTTCAATCCCTCACGGTTATACTTCCTTTATACTCCCTGTTCGAAAAGACTAGTGTATAGAAGTATACTCCTGCCGCCTGATTCACGGGGCGCCATTGGAAATCCCGGTTGTTGCTGCTGAACACTTCATTGCCCCAGCGATTATAGATCGAGATGCTCACGAAACGGCCTTCACAATTATCAAACGGAAGAATGTTCTCAAGCTCTCCGGTCTCGGTGTTTTCACGCAGCATAGCAAAGTACTCATTGTATCCATCACCGTTGGCACTGATGAAGTTTGGCGGAATGAATGCATCAAGGTCGTTCACAATATCGCTGATGCGGAAGTCAACGGTCAGGGTATCCGCTTTCGAAGTGTTGCATCGGCTGTCCAGCGCACGGAATTTGAACGTGTAGTTATTTTCGTAGTCACCATTTCGGAAGATTGAACAATCCGGGAGCCAGCTGAAAGTTGTCTGCACACTACCCGTGCCTGTCGCACTTGCAAAAACATAACCTTCCGGCTCATTGTCTCCCTTCGCATCGATCAGATCGATGCGGACAAGATCCATCGGAGCGAGGTTAGGGTCTGTGGCCGTCAGTGCAAGCGATATCTGCTGGCCGAGTACTACTTCCTGGAAATTATTTTCAAAGTCGAGGTCTGGATTCATGTTCACGACCGCAAGTGTAGGTTTTTCATTGTCGGGTGGCAACACTTTCAATTTAACGTTTAGCGTATCTGCTTTATACAGCCTGCATTTGTTTGCGTCATCCTTAACAACAAACTGAAAATCAAATTCGCTTTTGCTCGTCAGGTTGATCTTTTCACAAATCAGATTCCAGTCGAATGGAGAAGTGATGGTAGTATTTCCGGTTTTTGATGGAAACGTAGCAGCCACCGCATTCATATCGAAGCCTACACCGCGACCCGTGAGCACAAGCAAGTCGTTATCGGTAAAATCCGCACCTGTAACATTGAAGTCAAGTTTGCCGAAAAGCTTTCGCTCGAGCATGTACACACCGTTAACAATCTGGTCGGGCTGCAGATCCGTGGAGATCACAGGATCGGCATTGCCGGGTAACTTCACACTTAGATTGAATGAAACGGTGTCAGAGCCTGAGTAAGCACACGCATCTTCATCCTGCACCAGAAACCTCAGCTGGAAATTTGTTTTCTCGCGGAAATCATAGACATCGCATCGCGTATCCCAGACCAGATCGGCCTCATACAATCCTTTCCTGTTTTCAATCTGATTAACGTTCATACCCACGTTGCCCATGTTGAAACCCTCAGGAATAATGCTTATGATCATCTGATCGTTGTTTCCATCCACCGCTTTGATGCGATATATTTCCTTGTCGCCCTCCGTCAGATTATCTGTCGTCACTTCTGCGAGGGGCAGCTCAAATTTTGGTTTGACATTGGTTGGCGGCTGAACATTCACCGTAAGGCGCAGTGTGTCTGACAACGGAAGGCTACAGGCATCATCCATGGCGATAATCCCCACCTGAAAGATGCCGCTTTCGTTTGGAGGACACTCATCAAAACAGATGTCAAATGTTTTGGTGCTCCCCTGCGTCAGTGTTGCCTCAGAAACCGCTGGCAATATTGTGGACATATCTTTCTTAAAGCCAAACGTCACGACACGAAGCTTGACCTTTTCAGTGAAATTATCTTCTATCTTACTTGCATCCGGATCGGAGACTGTCACCTGTATGCAGCGGTCGCTGTCCGTGACCTGGTTGCTGAATGTGATGTTCATCTTGTCGCGGAACGTTGTGACATCAGATAATTTTTTTCCTGTGATCACCGGTGGTTCTGCTACGGGACATGCATCCAGCACGAGCATCTGAAAATCTCTCCGTACCTCTCCGATCTTTACCTCGTTGCGGAATTCTTCACACCGCACGGCAAAAACGAATAGCCCCTGTGCTGAGGGCGTTACAGTAAGAAGGCCTTCGCGCGTGATCGCAAGGTCTGGCTCACCGCCTACTATTCCTTCCATACTAAAGCCCGGCCGGAAAGTCACACTTGGATACGGCTGTGGGCGAGGTCCGCTGGCAGGAATAGCTTCAGCATTCTTTGTGTTCAAAGGTGAAACGAGTGAGTATACCAGCGAATCACCGTCATCGTCAACGCCAGCAAAATCAACGTAGTAAAATCTCCGTGGACATGCATAGTCACTCAGTGGAGGAAACAGACGTGGTGAAGAATTGTAGAACGGAACACCATTCTTTACAACTGGAGGAAACTCCAGGTAAAAAGTTTGTCCGGCATATTTCGTTCCTCCAGCCTGTGTGTTTTCACTGTAGATGTTTGTGATCTGATAGTTCCTGCAGCAACGTTCCCACACGATGTAGTATCCTGCAGGGTCTGAATACTTATCACCCGACAATGTTATCTCAGTAGTGTAGACGAGCTTGCGGGTTTTTAATTGTCCGATGGTACATTCCGGTTGGGTGTACGAAACGTTGGTGGTCTGCATCAATGGCATAAAAACATCCTGCATCACCATGTTATCACGCTTGCGGTAGATCCGCGCAGTGACGCTCGGATCCTGTGCTCCAGGATTTCCATTGATATCATCAAAATAAAGGATCAGGTTAACCCGGTATTTATTACCAGTCAGGTGGATCAGTTCAAACTCACCACCAACAATGTGTGAAGCCATCACGGGCAGCGCCAACACGCAGAACAAAATCAACAAAAGGCGTTTCATATCAGTCGCACAAGGACCTTAAATATAAGAAATGTCAACGAGGCTTAAAATACATTATTCGTTAGCTTTGTCCCCATTATTATAATTCCATTCATGAGAAAAGGTGACGTTGTTGAGAACATTTTTGTTGACACCATGGCTGCAGAAGGCAAATGCGTGGGGAAAGTGAATGGACAGGTGATTTTTCTGGAAGGTTGTGCGCCAGGAGACGTTGTAGATGCGCAATTAACGAAGATCAAAAGCTCATTTCTGGAAGGAAAAGTCACTGCGATCAGGCAGATGTCCCCAAATCGGACTAACCCATTTTGCGTGCATTTCGGGCTTTGCGGAGGATGTTCATGGCAACACATCATTTATGAAACACAGCTCCAGTATAAAGAAAGACAGGTGATCGATAATCTTGAACGCCTTGGCGGATTAACGCTTCCTGGCGTGAAACCGATTCGTGGCTCAGCAAAAACACGCTTCTATCGTAACAAGCTCGATTATACTTTTTCATCCGACCGCTGGCTGACACGCAGTGAACTTGACCTGGCAGGCAAAGACAAGCCATCTGAACCGGCATTGGGTTATCACATCCCGCGCAAATACGATCGTGTATTCGATGTAGTGCAGTGTCACCTTCAACCTGAACCATCCAATGGCATACGCCTGGCAGCACGCGATGAAGCGATCAAAAATTCGATTCCGTTTTTTGATCTGCGAAAGCAAATCGGATTTCTGCGGACGCTCACCATCCGCACGGCAAACACTGGTGAAGTGATGGTGATCCTGCAAGTGACATACGACAAGATGGAATGGATCGAAAAAATCCTCACACGACTTGAAAGGGATTTCCCTGAGATTACATCCTTCAATTATGTGATCAACGGAAAGAAGAACGACACGTTCCATGACCTGAATATCGTTTGCTGGAAGGGCAATCCGTACATCACAGAAAAAATGCAGACGCCCGACAGCTCAGGCTTTATAGAATATAGAGTGGGTCCGAAGTCGTTTTACCAGACAAACTCGGACCAGGCTTATGAACTGTACAGACTGACATGGCAGTTTGCAAATATTCAGCCACACGAACTGGTCTACGATCTTTACACCGGCACCGGCACGATTGCAAATTTTGTTGCTTCAAGTGCAAAGAAGGTGGTCGGTTTAGAGTACGTCAGCGCTGCCATTGAAGACGCGAAGATCAACTCATCCATCAACCACATTTCGAATACCGAATTTTTCGCGGGCGACATAAAGGATTTGCTGAACGATGCATTCCTCACACAGCATGGAAGACCGGATGTGATCATCACCGATCCTCCTCGCGCTGGTATGCACGAAGACGTGACGCGCATGATCGTAAAAGCAAACCCGCAACGGATCGTCTATGTGAGCTGCAACGCTGCAACACAGGCACGCGACCTGAAAATCCTGACAGAAAACTATGAGATCACCACAGTGCAGCCAGTCGACATGTTCCCGCATACCATGCACGTGGAGAATATCGTAGCGCTGAAAAGGAAGCACCCCTAAATCCCCTAAAGGGGACTTGAATGCACGCAATAAAAAAAGCTCTCAGAACTGTGAGAGCTTTCCTTTTTAATTATGTTGATGACCTGTAACGTTCTGACGCCCTGAAGTCCCCTTTAGGGGATTTAGGGGTATTTATTTCTTCTTCCCTTCCGGCTTCATTGTCATCGCGAGCTTCACGGCTTCGTAGGCGTTCACCATTCCACCGGTTGTGCTGAGTTCAGCGAATGGAACAACTTCTTTCGTTCCAGGCTTCGTGACTTTCAGGCCATCAAACTTGCGTGTTGACTGACGAAGAATTTCCTTGATCTGATTTGCTGAGAGATCAGGAAAGTAAGACATCAGCACCGCGGCAACACCACTTGTCGCAGGACAGGCCATACTGGTTCCCTGGAGATCTTCATATGAGTTGTCCGGTGTGGTTGAATAGATCTGCACGCCTGGTGCAAAGAGATCAACCGACTTCTTGCCGTAGTTTGAAAAGCTTCCGACAAAGTTTTCATCTGCTCCCCACGATGATGCACCGATCTCAAGCCAGTTCTTCGCCTGACCACCGGACAAAAAGTTTTTGTTCGGGAAATTGGACTCCAGATCGAGATTGTCGTGATCGTTTCCGGCTGCATGAATAAGAAGAACACCTTTCGATTCAGCATATTTCACCGCCTTGTCAACAGCTTCCTTTCCAGGAGAAAATGATTTTCCAAAACTCATGTTGATGATCCTGGCGCCATTGTCAACCGCGTAGATGATTGCATTCGCTACATCTTTGTCACGTTCGTCACCGTTCGGAACTGCGCGGACCGACATGATCTGCACGTTGTCGGCAATACCATTTACACCGATATTGTTTCTGCGGTTTGCACCGATGATACCCGCCACATGCGTGCCGTGTTTCGGATCGGGACCTTCAACATCGTTATTGCCATATCCTTTTTCGTAAAGATTATTGGGATCATCACCAACAATTGTGCGTGAGTTGAATTCCGTATTGTAACCATACTCAACGGCCACGCGATAGTGATCGTAACCTTCTTTGAGTTGTCCAATATAACCTGCGAGCTCATCGAGGAACTGACTCACCTCAACATCGCCTTCAATGCCTTCAAGAATTTTTGTGAGCGTCTGCTTGGCAAAATTTATGGTATCGTTGGTAACGGGAATGCTTGCTAATGATGATTTGAGCACAGGCTTGCCCGAGACTTTCTGAAGCAGACTGTCGCAGTATTGAATGGTGATAAACGCATTCGCGTAAAGCTGATACTGCTCGCTATACTGATCGTACTGACCTTTATTGAACTTTGAGTCGTTGTCATATTTCGCTTTCACGCGCTTCCAGTAATCGTACTCAGCCTTATTTTTCTTGCTGATGGTTTTTTCATCAACGCTGTCATATTTCGGACGGAGGCGGGCGTACTCGCGAGTCACTTCGTAGGTGTCCTCGTTTACGTTGCCGTTTTTTCCACCGATGAAGTTCCATCCATGGATATCATCGATGTAGCCGTTTTTGTCATCGTCAATGCCGTTGCCTGCAATTTCATTGCGGTTTGTCCATAGCACATCTTTCAAATCTTCATGGTCGATATCAATTCCCGAGTCGATCACGGCCACCAGCACGGTGCGCGATGGTTTTCCGTTCAGTAGTGTGCTGTATGTTTTCTCAGCGCTGACACCCTGATAGTGATCGTCTGCCGGGTCTTTCAGATACCAGTCTTTTGGAACATTTTCAGTTGAATCCTGCTGATCCTGGCTATAGACATTTGAAACAAACAAAATGGCGAGAATGGCAAACAGAAAACCAGAACCTCTTTTCATATACATTATTTTAATTCTTTAGGGAATTTAAGAAATCGCTGTTGGGGAACTTACGTCTTTAACGATCCGATAAAGTCATAGATTTTGTGCGAATATAGGGCCAGCATAAATTATTCCTGAAATATTTTACATGAAGGGCTTCCCTACAAAATGCGGGTATTAATGCTTTTCTAATGCCAAAAGTGAACCAAAACGACACCTACCCTCCCGGAAAGGGTATAAAATATTTACTAAAACCGTGAGAAAACTTACGCTCGTGCCAACCGGGGGGCCATCGACCAGTTAAGCGGCCGTTCACGGGTTACTTTTGAATACTAAATGGAAGGGTCAATGATGGTATTTGTTTTCACAGCGTTATTGGTTTTCTATTCTATTTTATTCTGGTATGCGCAGAAGTTTAACGCAATGTCTGACAAGGCATTGAAGCTAAAATCCAGCCCGCTGACAAAATAGATGGAATGAGAAACATCGCGGCCGCACCCCGGCCCCGATACTGACTAAACCGCACAGCTCCTGCTGCCCGACTTCTTGATGTGCGTCCATTTCACACTAATTTTCATGTTTTAGGCAGAGTGTTGGTAAAATTACCAAACATTTTTACCTTTGACGCCCGTTGAAAAACGGAGAATACCCTCCCCAGGTGGCGAAATTGGTAGACGCACTACTTTGAGGTGGTAGCGCCCGAAAGGGTGTGCTGGTTCGAATCCAGTTCTGGGGACTTAGAATTTCAGATCCAATGTTCAAGGTTCAAGGTTAGAGAAACTTTGAACCTTGAACTTTTAACATTGAATAGAATTTGCCGAAGTGGTGGAATTGGTAGACACGCACGTTTCAGGGGCGTGTGTCGCAAGACATGCGGGTTCGAGTCCCGCCTTCGGTACACTATAAGTCACTAGTCACTGGTCATTAGTAACTAGTAGGAGTATCCTAAGCTGTTTAGCCTCTGGTCGTAAAAGGCATTTGAGCCAGCTCGCGAACGCGGCTGCGCTCATCCCGATAGGCTTGTCCGAATCGGGAGGGAATTAGGCATTAGGAAATGCACGGCTAACGCTTACTTTAGTCCATGACTTTGACAAACATTCTCATTGTTGGTGCTGGGGGGTTTCTTGGCTCTGTTGCACGGTACCTTTCTTCTGTTTCAATCGATCAAAAACTCAATTCAACATTTCCCTACGGGACTTTTACTGTCAATTTAGTTGGTGCTTTTGTGTTGGGATTAGTGTATGGGTGGGCATCACAGAATTCAAATGATGTTTCTAATACGAGATTATTTTTGATAACCGGATTTTGCGGTGGATTTACAACGTTTTCAACGTTTGCTTTCGAGAATTTTAATCTGCTGACAAATCGAATGACAACGACATCAATCGTCTATTCAACTTCATCATTGCTATTTGGCGTCCTTTTGGTTTGGATCGGAATCTGGATCGCGAGGCACATTTGATTTTTCTCAATTCTGAGGGCGCATTCTTTTTCATTGGAATATCACCAACTAATGCCCAATGCCTAGTGCCTTCCCGATACGGACAAGCCTATCTGGATGAGCGCAGCCGCGTTCGCGAGCTGGCTCAAATGCCTTTTCAGATCGAAGACAAATATTCACCCTAGTCCAATCTCCTAATGACTAATATCCAGTGACTATTGACTATTTCGAGCCGAAGATGGGATTTGAACCCACGACCTGCTGATTACGAATCAGCTGCTCTACCCCTGAGCTACCTCGGCTTGTTTTTGAATCGCTTGACAGAATGGACGGTTAGCTAATTTAGATAGCAGAAATCTAATCGCAAAAATCTAAATTACACCATAATATGCTTTCCAAGAAGTGTAAGTACGCGGTTCATGCATTGGTGTACATGGCGAAAACCCCAAAAGAGAAATTCCTCATCAAGGATGTTTCCGAGGCCTGCGCCATTCCCAAAAAATTTCTCGAAGCCATCCTCCTCGACCTCAAGCGTGCCGGTGTCCTTGGAAGCAAACAAGGTAAAGGTGGCGGCTATTTTCTGAGACGAGAACCATACGAAGTGAATCTTGCAGAAATTGTCCGCTTGTTTGATGGAGCGATCGCTCACGTGCCTTGCGCTACCTATAAATTCTATGAACGCTGCACCGAGTGTGTCGATGAAGAAACCTGCAGCGTGCGCGATGCTTTCCTACAAGTGCGCAATGCCACCGTTGAAATGCTGAAAGCGAATACGCTCGAGGATCTGGTGAAGAAGGAGACGAAGCTGAAGGCAAGGAAGAAGAAGTAGCTCCCCTAAAAGCTACAAGCTACAAGCCGCAAGCTGCAAGCCTGTTGTCGCTTGACCATAAAGCAATTCTATGTCGAAATTGGACTTGAAGCTTGTAGCTTGCAGCTTGAAGCCCTTCCCAGAAGCAAGTACGAATAATTATTTCAAGGCAATCCCTACTAAATCAGTAGTCTTTTACTAATATTGACCCGCAACAGACAAACGGGTAAACCAATTTTCAATTCTGGCGGTTTACTGAAGAACAACTTGTATAACCTTTAACACAAATTCTATGTCACTCAGATTAGGCGATATTGCTCCTGATTTCACAGCAGAAACCACTGAAGGAACAATTAAATTTCACGAATGGCTCGGCAACGGCTGGGGTGTTCTTTTCTCTCATCCCGCAGATTTTACGCCCGTGTGCACGACAGAGCTGGGTTCGATGTCACGACTGAAGCCCGAGTTTACAAAACGTAATGTAAAGATCATTGCGATCAGTGCTGACCCGCTCGACTCACATAAAAAATGGATTCACGACATCAATGAAACGCAGAATACAAACGTAGAATATCCGCTCATCGCTGATCCGGAATTTAAGGTTGCGAACCTTTACGGCATGGTGCATCCTAACGTTGATAAATTCACCGTGCGTTCAGTATTTATTATCGGACCGGATAAAAAAATCAAGCTGATGATCACCTACCCGGCTTCAACAGGAAGAAATTTCAACGAAATTCTTCGCGTGATCGACAGTCTGCAGCTCACCGCAAACTACAGCGTTGCCACGCCTGCCGACTGGAAACAAGGCGAAGATGTGATCATCACCGCAGCAGTAAAAGACGAAGAGATTCCTGCAAAATTCCCTAAAGGACACAAGCGGATTAAGCCGTATTTGAGGACTACACCTCAGCCGAACCTGTAAAGATCCAAGATCCAAATACCAAAAAACAAATCCCAAATGGTCTCACGTTTGGGATTTTCTTTTTACACTACTGTGGCCAGGCCTCTGGACTTTGCATCTTGGGTTTTGGTTTTTGGATCTTGGTTTTTGGTCTTTCGTTTCGATCGGCTTCCACTACACCTCAAACTGTAAAACCCAGCCTTCACTTACTTACCTGTATCCTTGCCCGCTTTCCAGCGTAAATTTGATCAAAATACAGGTTTATGCGGAAGCTCTCACTCCTAATTATACTGCTTGTTCCGTTGGCTGCCTTCGCACAGGTAGAATTTAAAACCCTTGACGAGGCCATCGCGCATGCAAAATCAAACAATGCCACGCTGAAGGCTGAAAATATCAATCAGCAGATCAACGATCAGCGACTCAAGTCTGCCTGGTCTGCACTGTTACCCAGTGTTCGCGCGTTCGGAACACTCGACAATAATATCAGTCTGCCCGTGCAATTAGTTCCGGCAGAATTCCTCGGTGGTGCAGAAGGTGAATTCGCAAAAGTCCAGTTCGGGACGCAGTTCGCTTCAACTTACGGACTCGAAGCAAACCTGGCGCTCGTCAACGCCTCTAACTGGAAAAACATCAAAGCAAATTCACTCGGGCAGGAAGCATCGCGTTATCAATTTCAGGATCGCGCGCTTTCGCTCACCGAACAGGTTATCACCGCCTATTATTTCGCGCTCCTCAGCAGGGAGTCGATCATTCTCAATGAAGAACTTCTGAACGCAGCGGACAGTCTCTTATCCGCAGCCGCAACAAGACTCGACAATGGCATGATCGAACCGCTGGAATTCAATCGCGTGAAAGCCCTCTTTCTCGAAACTGAAACACAATTGAAAGAGAGCGAAGGTGCATATCAGAGAAATGTCAGCGCACTAAAAGCGCTTGCCAACATCGCAGAAAAAGACTCATTGATCTTAACTGAAAGCATTGCACAAACATTAGGTAAACAAACACCTTCATCGCTTTCAATTTCAAACACATCGCTGCCAAGGTACAGGATGCTTAGCACTCGCCAGCAACAAAGCGTTGAAGAACTGAAACGCCAGCAAATGCGGATCTTCCCGGAACTCTCCCTCTATGGACGTTACACGCGGCAAGCCTTCAACAACGACTTTGAGATCTTCTCTTCAAATCAGGCGTGGTTTGATGTTGGTGTAATCGGTCTTCGTGCAGAATGGAATCTCTTCTCAGGATTCAGCAGACAATCATCTCTCCGCACAGCCTCCCTCCAGGCGCAATCCGCGCAATACGAATTAGAGAATTATGCGCGTCAGTCAGAAAAGGAACTGGAGGAACTTCAGATCAATCATCGCGTTGCCGCAGACGGTCTGCAAAAATTTACAGAACATTTTCAGTTGAATTCCATGAATCACCGCATTGCAGGCGATAAGTATACAGAAGGTGTTTACACCATCGATCAGTATGTAACGATTTACCAGGAGCGGGTGCGTTCGCAGAACCAATACCTGAGCAAGCTTGCGAATTTCCTGATTTATGAATCTATGATCCAATCCAGAAACCTTTTGAAATAATGAAAATCATGAATATAAAATCTCTTTGCGTGATCACGCTCACGGGCGCGGGTCTGTTGCTGAGCGCATGTGGGGGAAAAGAAGAAGGTGTGAAACCTGCAGTGAAGCCCCTGATGGAAGCAGTGTATGCTTCCGGCTTTGTTGTGTCGAAAGATGAGTACCAGATTTTCCCGCAGGTAGAAGGCACCGTTGCAGAAAAGCTTGTTGAAGAGGGCGATGCAGTGAAAAAGGGCGAGCCGCTCTATATTATTGAGTCAGGACAGCAGTCTGCGCGGTACGCGATTGCAAAAGAGAACTATGACCTGGCTGCAAAAAATTTCCGCGACAATTCTCCTGTGCTTCAGGAATTGAAGGCAGCACTTGAATCAGCGAAGACAAAACTCGCGTTCGACTCAGCAAACTTTGTACGGTACTCGAATCTGCTGAAGAAGAATGCAACCTCGCAGGGTGAATACGATCGCATCAAACTTCTTTACGAAAATTCGAAAAATGATTTTCTCTTGCAAAATAGCAGATACACGAAAACACGCAATCAGCTGCAGCTTGAATTTCAGAACGCAAAATCACAGCTGGCCATTGCCGGTGATGAATCCGGTCGCTACACCGTGCGCAGCGAAGTTGATGGACTGGTGTTTATGGCTGCCAGGGAAAAAGGAGAACTGATCAGGCGGAATGAAGTGATTGCCGTTGTCGGAAAAAAGGACGCATACTATCTGCAACTCGATGTCGATGAACTGGACGTTCAACGTGTGAAAGTCGGTCAGCCCGTGTTGGTAAAGATCGATGCTTATCCTGGAAAAGTTTTCAAAGCCGAAATTGAAAAGGTTTATCCTATGGTCGATCGCAGACAACAGTCCGTTCGCGCGGACGCGAAACTGATCGATGCCCTGCCGGGATGGTTTTCAGGTCTCGCGCTTGAAGCAAACATCATCATCCAGCAAAAAGAACACGCACTTGTGATCCCGAAAACGAAATTACTTGCAGGTGATTCTGTGCTGATCCAGACCGAGGATGGTCCGCAGAAAGTAAAAGTGACTCGCGGTGCGGAGACACTTGATGAAGTAGAGATAATCGAGGGACTCGACACAGGCAAACTCCTGGTCGATAATCAGGAATAATATGAAACTCGTAGCAGAAATAGCGAAGACACACCTGCTGAGCAAGCCGAAGCAAACGATCGTTGCCATGATGGGCGTGACCTTCGGCATTGGCATGTTCATCGCCATGGTAAGTCTGATGACGGGACTGAACAATTTCACTGAAGAACTGACGATGACCTCCTCGCCTGACATCCACATCTACAACGATGTAACAGAAGGACGACCATCTATCATCGAGCAGGTAAACACCAACGGTATTAACGTCATCCATCATCAAAAACCCAAGAACGAAACTTCGAAGGTCAGGAACGCATTGCAAATTGCAGAACTCATTCGCAAGGACCCGCGCGTGAAAGGTGTAGCACCATCGATCTCATCGCAGGTGTTCTACAACTACGGGCCGGTACAGCTCAGCGGAAATATTCTCGGTGTCGATATTCTTGAAGAAGACAAACTTTTCGGACTACGCGCCAAAATGAAAGCAGGCCGCATCGAAGACCTGAAGGCGAACCACGATGGCCTCATCATGGGAAAGGGACTCGCACGCAAACTCAACATCAACGTTGGCGACCGCGTGGTGATGACAACGCCCCAGGGCTACACAATGACTTTGAAAGTTGTTGGAATCTTTCAGATGGGAATCGGTACAGTCGACAAT
This sequence comes from Fulvivirgaceae bacterium JP3-4, assembly GCA_029309925.1. GTDB lineage: Bacteria > Bacteroidota > Bacteroidia > Cytophagales > Cyclobacteriaceae > Chryseosolibacter. The sequence continues at coordinate 1,228,759 of JARKND010000005.1, read as the reverse complement.
GTCCGCAGCTACGCCAATATATCTACTGTACAGACAATTCTCCAACAGGACCACTTTTACATCACCGACATCAACATCAAATTGCATGACATCAATCTTGCAAAGGGATTTGCTCCGCTGTTGTCCGATATGTACGGCTACAAATCCGAAGACTGGGAAACTGCCAATGCCACATTCCTTACGGGAAGTATTATCAGGAATATTCTGACCTACAGTGTCTCTATCACTCTCCTGATCGTTGCCGGGTTTGGCATCTACAACATTCTCAACATGACGATCTACAACAAGATGAAAGACATCGCCATCCTGAAAGCGATGGGATTTGCAGGGAAAGACGTGAAGTTGATTTTTATGATTCAATCACTCGTGATCGGATTCATTGGAAGTGTTCTGGGATTGATGATCGGATTTGGATTGTCGAGTCTGATCGCGCAGGCTCCTTTCGATGGTGGAGATTTTATCAGCATCGATCGTCTGCCGGTGAACTTTGACCCTAAGTATTACATCATTGGCATTGTGTTCGGTGTTCTTACAACCGCTTTCGCGGGATACATGCCATCGCGCAAAGCATCCAAGATCGATCCAATCGAAATATTGAGAGGTCAGTAAAATTTGGATTATGGAACAGGTATTAAAAACTCATAAGGTCACAAAATATTTCTACGAGCCGGAGAAATTTCAGGTGCTTAAAGAGATCGATCTTTCCGTGAACCGTGGCGAATTCCTTTCGCTTGTTGGGAAGTCCGGTTGTGGTAAATCAACACTGATGTACGTGCTCTCGACAATGGATACAGATTATGAAGGTGAGTTAGAAATTGCAGGTGAGCGATTGACAGACCGCGACCAAAATCAACTCGCAGCCTTTCGCAATCAGCATATCGGCTTTGTTTTCCAGTTCCACTACCTGTTGCCCGAGTTCACTGTTTTGCAGAACGTGATGATCCCCGCGTTAAAGCTTGCAAAATATTCCAAAAGGGAAATTGAAGACCGCGCTTATGAAAAATTAAAGATGCTCGGCATCCAGGAACAAGCGTTGAAGCAATCCAGTAAACTCTCAGGAGGACAACAGCAGCGCGTGGCCATTGCCCGGGCTTTGATAAACGATCCGGATATTATTATGGGAGATGAACCCACAGGCAACCTTGACACGTATAATACACACCTCGTGTTTGAAATATTTCAGGAGTTGACCCACAAGTATCATCAAACAATCATTGCTGTAACACACGATGATGAATTCGCTAAAAAGTCCGACAGAATAGTGGAGATGAGCGATGGAAGAATCGTGAAGCACTAAAACTTTACAATAAATGATAGGGGTAAACGACTAAATGGGTGTCATAGAACCAAAGATTCGCTATGGAAAATCACATTAGCTTACGTCCACATCCTTCTACCCTGTCATACCTGGCTCATTTTCAGGAGGCGCAGCGCAACCTGAATCTGTTCATCCAGGAGCAACGGCTTTCGAAAAGGAAGCGCAGAAACAGGATCATTACAAAAACGGATGACTAATAAACAGTTTGCAATCGTTGGCGGAGGCATTGGAGGCTTAACACTCGGCATCGCCCTGCAACGAAAAGGTTTTAACGTAACAATTTTTGAAGCTGCCCCTACACTCAAACCCTTGGGCGCAGGCCTGACACTCGCAGGTAATGCGGTAAAAGCGCTTATCGAGATTGGAATTGCCGACCAGGTGCTACAGACCGGCAAAGTGCTCGAGGCCCTGCTCATCAAAGATGAGAAAGGAAACATTCTCACACAAACGAATGCGGAAGCGCTAAGCCGGAAGTTCGGCATCATCAACAGCTTTTCAATCCATCGCGGTGATCTGCAGGCGATCCTCCTCCGAGAGTTGACACCAGGCACACTAATCACCGGCAAACGCCTTCTCGATTTTAATCAAACTTCTTCCGGAATTACACTTTCCTTCGAAGACGGCACCTCTGTCTCCACCGACTACCTGATCGCCTGCGATGGCATTCATTCGCCTGTAAGGAAAAAACTTATTCCTCAAGCGAAAACGCGTTACTCCGGCTACACTTGCTGGCGTGCCGTGATCGATGAGCTTCCCTCCAGCATCAATGCAAGCGAAACTTCAGAGACCTGGGGCAAAGGAAGTCGCTTTGATATCGTGCCGCTAGCGCACAATAAATTGTATTGGTTCGCCTGTGTAAACGCTGCGCAAAATGATCCGGCATTGCGTTCGTACAAGATTCCCGATCTCCTGACATACTTCGGTAACTACCACCGCCCTGTTTCAGACATTCTCAAAAAAACACAAAGCGAACAACTCATCTGGAGCGACATCATCGATCTGAAGCCGATCAAAAAATTTGCCTTTGGAAAAATTGTACTTGCCGGAGATGCCGCGCATGCAACGACACCCAATATGGGCCAGGGTGCATGCATGGCAATTGAAGATGCCGTGGTGCTGACCAATTGCATTGAAGAATATTCAACAGCAGAGGAAGCATTTCAAAAGTTTGAAGAAAAGCGCATCACGCGAACAACAAAAATTGTAAATGATTCGTGGGTGATTGGGAAAGTCGCGCAGCTTGAAAACAGCTTGCTGATGGCCCTTCGCAATACGGCCATCAGGCTTACACCACCGTCTGTCTCTGAAAAGCAGGTGAAGTTCCTGGTTGACGTCTCCCTAAGCTAAAAATTAACATATTGCATCACCGTATGCTTGGCTATAGAAACCGGAATCATTTTTTCAGAACCTATGCGATCATTCTCAGCGCTGCGGTGATGGGCTTCTTCGTGCGACTCGTCAAATTTGATGAGTTCACTGCGCAGGCACAGGTAGGCATCTTTGCACTGTCGATACTGCTTGCAACAGTCTTCTGGGAGAGTCTCCGGATCGTAAACTACTGGCTCAACAAGGTCTACCCTTTCGAACGAAACCTGACCGGACGAATCATCATTCAGCTATTGATCGGATCGTTGATCGGGCTTGCCATCAGGTTTCTGGTCTACTGGTTTGGCGAACCGCACCTGGCGTTCAAACTAGATTCGCTGTTCGTTGCTGCAACGTGGGCGATATACGCTATTCTTCCGGTAGGCGTTAATCTCGCGTTCTTCACAACCTATTTCATCGATCGCTGGAAAGACAGCCTCATCCGTGCCGAACGTCTTGAAAAGGAGAAATCACAGGTACAATTTGACAACCTCAAAAATCAGCTTAACCCTCATTTCCTTTTCAACGCGCTAACTTCGCTTAACTCACTCATCTTCGATAACCAGGAGCTTGCTTCTCAGTTTCTTCAGCAGCTGTCTAAGGTGTACCGTTATGTGCTGCAGAACAAAGACAAAAATTTTGTACTGCTCTCCACCGAGCTCGAATTTATCAGCAACTATGTGCAGCTCCTGGAAACACGATTCCAGGGCGCATTGAAGATCAGATTCGAGATCCGGCCCGAAGCAAACGAGAAAGCAATTGTACCAGTAACGTTGCAGATCCTGATTGAGAATGCCATCAAGCACAACATAGTTGACAAAGACCGGAAGCTCCTCATTGAAATTCTCACCGTTGGCGACTACCTGATCGTGAGCAACAACCTCCAGGAGCGCAGAAACCTGGAAACATCGAACAAGCTCGGGCTGGAGAATTTAAAATCGTTGTATAAATTTCTGACCGAAAAGCCCGTCATCGTTGAGCGAACCGATGACCGCTTTTATGTTAAAGTTCCATTGATCTAGACACCATGCACATTCGTACAGCAGAACCGGAAGATATTCAGCGAATCAAAAGACTATACCAGGCTGTTGCCAGATCAGGTGATGGCCTCGCACGGAAAGAACACGAGATCACGGACGAATACGTTGAAGGCTTTGTAAATAAAAGCATCGCGCAGGGGCTGATCATCGTTGCGGAACACCCGACTGATCCGAATGAACTAGTCGGAGAGATACACGCCTATCAACCCGGTATTGAAGTGTTCAGCCATCTGTATTCGCACCTGACGATTGCGGTGCATCCGGAGTTCCAGGGAAAGAAGATCGGACGCACGCTGTTCACCATCTTCCTCGAAGAGATCGGAATGAACCGTCATAATATCGGCAAAGTGGAGCTGATGACACGCGAAAGCAACGAAAGGGCTATTGCTTTTTATCAGTCGCTGGGCTTCCGGGTTGAAGGACGTTTTGAAATGCGCATCAAAGACAAGCACGGCAACTTTGAAGCGGATATTCCGATGGGATGGCAGAATCCCAATTTTGAGTTCGATTAAAAATTGCAGCGTCATGCGAATACTGATCATTGAAGACGAACCGCTCGTAGCAAAAGACCTCGAAAATCTTCTGCGCAAGATCGATGAGAATATCCACGTCATGAAAGTGCTCAGCAGTGTAGACTCAGCCAAAAAGTGGTTCGCTACCAACCCTTCACCTGATCTCATCCTCTCTGACATTCAACTATCCGATGGCATCAGCTTCGATATCTTTGAAAAGATCAACCTGACCTGTCCCATCATCTTCACCACTGCTTACGACAACTATGCCATTCGCGCCTTCAAGCTCAACAGCATCGACTACCTGCTGAAGCCAATCGATGGCAAGGAACTCACAGCTGCAATAGACAAATACCGTTCGCTGACATCGGAGTCGATCCTAGCAGAACAACTCAAGTCGCTAATGGGCAGCTGGAATCAACCAACCCATAAAAAATATAAAGAGCGTTTTCTCACGCTCCACAGAAATACTCTAGTGCCTGTCACGCAGAATGAAATTGCATTCTTCCACAAAGAAGAGCTCATTTACCTTCACACGCTCTCCAACGAACGCTACATCAGCGATCACCAGACGATGGATGAGATCGAAAGTCTTTTGAATCCCGAGTTCTTCTTCCGCGTCAATCGCCAGTTCATCATCCACATCCAATCGATCGGACGAATTAAAACAACACACAAGGGACTCACCGTGCAGTTGAAACCTCCCTTCAACAACGAGATCGACATCAGCAGAGAAAAAGCCGTGGCGTTTAAGAGCTGGGCGGGGTGAAACGGGGAGCCGGGGGGCCGGGGGGGGGGCCAGGCGGGATGGGGTCAAAACCTGAAAGCCTCCGGAAAATCTTCCTCGTAGAATAATTGTATTCCGTTTGCCTTGATGTCTTGTCGGGGTCTCTGCTTCAGGACCGCGACACGTGACCGACACTACCAATCGTCAGGAGCGGGGTCCCGAGGCGGAGACCCCGCTGGGACACGAACCGGGAGCCGGGAACCAGGGACCAGGTCGGGATGGGTCAAAACCTGAATGCTTCCGGAAAATCTTCCTCGTAGAATAATTGTACTCCGCTTGCCTCGATGTCTTGTCGGGGTCTCTGCTTCAGGACCCCGACACGTGACCGACACTACCAATCGTCAGGAGCGGGGTCCCGAGGCGGAGACCCCGCTGGGACACGAACCGGGAGCCGGGGAACCAGGGACCAGGTCGGATGGGGTCAAAACCTGAAAGCCTCCGGAAAATCTTCCTCGTAAAATAATTGTATTCCGCTTGCCTTCAGCTTCTGTTCGTGGCTGCGGATCAAGGCGATATCTTCCTTCCGCTCAACTACCTTCCGGATCAGAATATATCGGATGTTGTCGGGATATTTTTCTGCGGCTGCCAGATAGATACTCAGGTCGTGTTGCGTGTTGTCTCCCATCAGCACATACTTCTTTTCCGGAAAGAAGGTGATGATGTTTACGATCATCTGCTCCTTGTGAACATTGCGGAAGGGAAACTTGATATTGAAGAGTACATCCCAGAAGTGACGCATCTTTTTGAGAAATATCGGTCCGACCGGAAAACTGTTGTGCGTGAGAAACCTGTAGATGAGCGGATATAAATTCTGTTCGCTGTTTGAAAGATAAAAGGTGGCAGCACCATCAAGGCTCAGTTTCTGAAGCACTTCCTTCATTTGTCCGACCGCCCTCCTTTTTTCTACCGCAGTGAACATCAGCGTCCGGAACTTCAGCAGCTTGCGGTATATATAAGAGTGCATGAGTGTGTCATCGATGTCGGAAATAGCGATGACGTTGTTCTCGATAAAATCCACTTTCGATTCATACAGACCGGGGACGAGTTTTACATCCTCGCCAGAAACCAGCTGAATCCTTTCCAGCACTGCTCCCTCAAGATAAGTGTTCGACTTTCCATAAAACGAACCATACTCATCGGTTTTCATGTGAACCTTTCCTTTATCGAACATCAGCACGATGTATTGATTGGAGTAAGGCTTCGTCCGGTATAGTTTGAGCAGCGTGCGGAAGGTTTTTCTTCGTGTGAAATCTTTAAAGGATAAGTCGCTGGCAGTAGTGTATGTGAGCTGACCCTGGATCAATGTGTTCTGTCCGCCCGAGAGCGCATAAAAACTGAGCAATATCGGCAGCTTCTTTACCATCAAGGCACCAAAAGTTTCACGGCAGCGGGCACGATCTCCACCTTCAGTGAACTGATCTTACCCATGTATTCGCCATCAATCTGAAAATCCACTTCCTGATCGATCGACACCTCTGCTTTCGTGCAGCTGATCACGTCTGAAAACATATTCTTGTCGACAAAGACATTGAGCGCGGTGAGTCCGGCCTTGATCACTTCATCCAGCGCCACCCGCGGCACATTGACAATTTCAAATTTACCGTCCCACACTTCCCCTTCGGATATGTGAACACCCGTGCCGTACTGATGAGCATTAGCAAACGAAAGCATATAGCCTTCTTTTTCATAGGTCTGCTCCGGTGTTTTGATGGTGTATCGGAGCAGCGGAGTTTCCTTGATCGAGCTCAGCAGATATTTCGCGTAGCCCAGCAATCCCTTCTGACTGTCCTCTTCATACTTCTTCACCATGAGTGCATTGATACCGATGTCGCCAAGGTGTATGCACAGATGTTTATCGTTGAATTTCAGGAGATCGAGCGGAATACAATGATCGGCAGTCACGATGGCATCCACAGCATCAACCGCGTTCGGGGGAATTCCGAGTGCAGTCGCCATCCCATTGGCAGAGCCCATCGGAATAATTCCCATCAGCGCCTCTTTTCCAAGCAGGTTTCTGGCTACGAGCTGTATAGTGCCATCACCCCCTCCCGCCACCACACGATCCGGTTTGTAATTTGCCAGGTCTGCCTGAATTCGTTCATCGTCATTTCTTCCGTTAGTGTAGAGAAATTTGAAATCAAATTCCTTTTCTATCGCCAGCTGATGCATGCGCAACACAGCCCGTTCATTATTCGCGTTTCCTGAAGTAGGATTCAAAATAAAAAGTACTTTCATTAGCAAGTTCGTCTCTGACACTGTCTTAAAAAACTAATTCCCGTTAGGTAATTAAGCAGCATTTTGTCGGAATGACTATATCTGCACCGGAAAATTCGTTGACTACCTGCAATTATTGTTTAACTTGTCTCCCCTTAACTTTTCGAATTGTTGAAAACTTCGGTCTTTCTGTTTTCTTTTCTTGCAGCGGCTGCTGCGTTTGGTCAGGACTTAAAAACATACGAGCAAACCATCACCGGTACACCGGTGAAATTCAAAATGGTGGCAATCCCGGGTGGGACATTTACCATTGGAAGCGGTGCAGCAGAAAAAGTAAAAGATGAGGATGAAGGTCCTCAAAAGAAAGTCGCAGTCTCTCCGTTTTGGATTGGGGAGCGCGAGGTGACATTTGCTGAGTGGGATCTGTTTTTCAAAAACCTTGAAGTACCTCAGACAAAAAATATTACAGTTGATGCCATCACACGTCCAACCGCACAATACATCGACCTCACGTGGGGAATGGGACGCGATGCGAAGCAACCTACGAACAGCATGAGTCAGCAAGCAGCTATAATGTATTGCAAGTGGTTGTACGAAAAAACAGGAGTGTTTTACCGGTTGCCTACCGAGGCAGAATGGGAATATGCATGCAAAGCGGGCTCAACTGCAGCACCAAAAGATCTCGCTGCTATCGGATACTCGAGCCTCAACAGTGGTGGCAAGTATCACAAAACTGCTGAACTGAAACCGAACGCCTGGGGACTTTACGATATGCTCGGAAATCTTAGCGAATGGACACTTGACCAATATGACGCTGCCGCCTACAGCAAACTGACAGACGGTGCGAAAGATCCTGCTGTTCCTCCCGCTTCAAAGTATCCGAAGGTTGTTCGTGGCGGATCTTATTTGGACGACCCGAAGGAACTTCGCTGCAGCAACCGCATTGCTTCGGAGGCCGCGTGGAATAAACGTGATCCACAGATTCCGAAAAGCAAATGGTGGCTCACGGATGGAATGTTCGTTGGCTTCCGGATTGTGCGCCCCGCGGCACAGCCGGCAAAAGAAGAAGCGGAGAAGTTTTACGCTCAGTATTTGAAGTGATGGGATGGCAGGAAAAGGCTGCAAGCTTCAAGCTTCAAGCTGCAAGTCCGTGAGTGCCACTTAAAGGTGTGAAGCTTGCACGGAAACAGAAACTAATTGGGTGCTATGGCAACAACAATATACTCTCAGGAACGGGCTGTAAGCTGCAAGTCCGTGGGTGCCGCTCAAGACTTGAAGCTTGTAGCTTGCAGCTTGAAGCCATACCGAACTCCAACTCAGAACAACCTTTAGTCTAATACCTTAATTAAAACCAAAATATATGCGCTCTGAAAAATCTACTTCTTCCCGCAGAGAGTTTGTAAAACAAGGCTCTCTCCTGGCAGGTGGTTTGGTGGCCTTGCCCTATCTCTCACAGGCAGGTTTCAACTCATCCGTTGACGACACAATAAAAGTTGCCGTTGTAGGATGTGGTGGCCGCGGAACCGGTGCGGCAATGCAGGCACTGTTGACAAAACAAAATGTAAAACTTGTGGCGATGGCGGATGCCTTTCGCGACAGACTCGACCAGTGTTACACATATCTGAACGATGAAAACAACGAAGAAGGAAATGTTAAAGCACGGGTGTCGGTGCCGGAAGAAAACAAGTTCGTTGGCTTCGATGGCTACAAAAAAGCAATCGCCCTTGCCGATGTAGTTATCCTCACAACACCTCCGGGCTTCCGCCCTATTCACTTCGAGGAAGCAATCCGTCAGGGCAAGCACGTGTTCATGGAAAAACCGGTGGCAACCGATCCTGCCGGTGTGAAGAAAGTGCTTGAAGTTGCAGAAGAGGCGAAGCGCAAGAAATTGAATGTTGTAGTCGGACTGCAACGCCACTACCAGAACTCTTACCGCGAGCTCTACAAGCGTGTGAAAGACGGAATGATCGGAGAAATTACTTCCGCACAGGTGTGGTGGAACAACGATGGCGTGTGGGTGAACCCGCGCAAGCCCGGGCAAACTGAGATGGAGTATCAGATGAGAAACTGGTATTACTTCAACTGGCTGTGTGGCGATCATATCACAGAACAGCATATTCACAACATCGATGTGATGAACTGGTTCAAAGGAGCATATCCTGTGAAAGCCCAGGGCATGGGCGGACGTCAGGTGCGCACCGGAAAAGATTTCGGTGAGATCTACGACCATCACTATGTTGAGTTCCATTATGCCGATGGCTCTATCATGAACAGCCAGTGCCGCCACATCAAGGGCACGTACGCTATCGTAGACGAAATGATTGTCGGCACGAAAGGCGTTGTAAAGTGTGGCGCTGCTGAGATCACCGCCAAGGGAAGCTCGCTGTATAAATTCGACAAATCGAAGGAGAACAACCCGTACCAGACTGAGCACGATGAATTGTTCGAGGCCATTTCAAAGAAGGAATACAAGTTTGCTGACGCAGAAAACGGTGCGAAAGCAACAATGACTTCCATTATGGGCAGAATGGCGACCTATTCGGGTGAAGTGATCGATTGGGATAAGGCTTTGAATTCAGGCATCAGCCTGCAGCCTACCCGTTACGCATTCGATGCACAACCTCCGGTACTCCCTGACGCAAACGGACTTTATCCGATTGCAACACCTGGCGTTACCAAATTCTTCTCCTAAAAACCTTCGAAAGTATCCCGCTTCGGTGGGATACTTTCGTTTTCAAATTCCCTCCAACACTGTTAGCTTGCAGGTCAAAAGCTAAACATCCATGTCATCGATTTTTTTCTGGCGGGAGTGGTCTGGTCTGTACAGGCGATTCTGGTTTCTACTACTCAGCCTCTTCATCTTTTCCTTTGCGCTGGCGTGGTATTATTACCTCACGCAGCCCGCTGGCATTATCTCGTGGGAAAGAATCCAGGAGCAAAAAGTGATCGAGACCACCGTCCATTCTTTCAACACAGGACCGTTCAGACTTTCCGTGCCGGCAGAGAGCTACGCCATCTTCGAATACTACCAGGGAAGTGACCTGCATCACAACGCAACTGCATCGTATATTTTCCTGGGCATTCTCATTTTCATCGCGATGGTGCTGCTGACCACCTTCACCACACTTCAGGGCTTCTGGTACTTTGCTGCCATGAGTTTATTCATCCTCTTCGGGGTCAGCCTTCGCCTTGATGTTGTGAAGCTTTTCGGAGCGGGTGGAATTGTTGTTCCTGCTGTTGTTTTATTACTCTTCTCCGGAGTGAGTTTCTATTTCAAAAGTCTTCGCCCACAAACAGGCTTCTTTCCCAGACTGCTGATTTTTGTCGCGCTTGCAGTTGTCATTTACCTGCTAATACTCAATTTTTCAACAATTGAATTTCCGATACTGCACATTGCCGTTACTTCGTATACCGCTGCACTTGTGCTTACGATCGTCTTCATCATCATGATTGCACATGAGTTGATGGCTGCGTTCTTCTACATTGCAAGTCAGGCGGGAAGCAACCGCCTCCGGCACTTTCTTATCATCAGTGCAATCTATCTCGTCAATATCATCATCACCGCACTGTACCTCATAGGATACCTCAACTGGGATTTTTTCTACATCAATTTCATGCTGCTGATCTCAGTGTCGGCCATCTTAGGCCTGTGGGGTTTCCGCCAGCGTGAGAATCTGTATGAAAACATTTTTTCCTTTACGCCATTCGGGGCTATCTTTTATATCTCACTCGCAACAATCGCATTCATCACGCTGGCCCAACTGGCTGGAAATGGAAATGACGCTCCGCTGAAAGTGATCAAAGACCTCAGCATCTTCGCGCACGCGGCATTCGGAATCGTTTTCCTCATTTACGTATTCTCAAACTTCCTGGTGATGATGGGCGAAAACCTCAACCCGTCAAAATTCCTCTACCGGCCGAACAGGATGCCTTACCTTACTTTCCGCCTTGGCGGGATTATCGTAACACTCGCTTTTGTATTCGTAACCTACTGGCGAGACTACATCTATCATAGCTTCGCAGGATTTTATAATTACGCAGCAGACCTTTACATACTTCAGGACAACGAAAGATTTGGGACCACTTTTTACGACCGCAGCCGGAAGAGTGCGTTCGGAACACATCGCGCAAACTATGCATTGGGAATGCTCAAAGCATCACGTCTCGATTTTGAAGAAGCTGAAAACCACTTCGACCTCGCCAACATAAAAGAGCCGTCCGATTTTTCACTGGTAAACAAAGGCAATCTGCGATTGTGGCACCGCGACTACTTCAAAGCAATCGACATTTTCAAAGCATCAGAAAAGAAAAGACTTTTTCCTGAGTTATCGGTGAACCTCGGCTTTGCGTATTCACAGGTGCACAACCTGGACTCCGCGATCTATTATCTCAGTCAGGCGAAAAACAATACCACGACCCGCGCATCGGCTGAAGCAAACTTCATCGCGCTGGCTGCGACTGAACTCGTACCGATCAAAACGGATTCAGTGATCAAAGCCTTCGATTCAAAATCAGACATGGTTGTTGCGAACGCGCTTGCCAGTGCAACGCTTTTCAACCAGAAACTTGAAGTGGATGTACAGCCACTGAAAAACAAGAACCTCAATCTCTATTCCGCGACTCTGCTTAACAACTATATCATCCGCAATGCAAAGGAGCTGGACACAACCTTCACCACGCAGGCATGGCGCATCGCGAGCGATTCCACGAATTTTGCATTCAGTGAAGCATTGAAAGCATCGCTCGCGTATGCTTACTATCACCAGCAAAATATCTACAAGGCGCAGGAAGTGCTTGCCGAGCTGGCGTTTCTCTCGCAGTCGTATCAGGGAAAATACAACTATATTTTAGGGTTGTGGGCACTGGAGCAGGAAAACCCGCTCATCGCACATGAATACTTTATTCATTCTGCCGGAGCCGACTACAAGGATGCGCGATTCTACAATGCCATTGCGCTGACCGAAGCGCGCAGACTCGGACTGGCAATGGTTGCATGGGATTCAGTTGCCACATACGGTGATGAACCACAACGTCAGATAGCTGACCGTATCCGGCAGATCCTGACGCTGACGCCAACGGAGGCGCTACAGCTGAAAGACGCGGAAAAATATCAGTACGCCCGTTACGTGATTCCGATCAACGACACCACGTACTTCTCCCGCCTGACCAACACTTTCGACAATGCAAACTACAAGGCGCAGGCGCTGCTCGACATGGCGAAGAGACAATTCCGCGCAGACCGTATTGTCACCGCTATCAAATATTACAATCAGACAACCGGGCTCGAGCTTACGGACAAAAGGCTCTTCGATGAGATCCGCCATTTTGAACTGGTCATGCTCGCCTCCCGCGGAGAGGTTCAAAGCCTGGCAAAGCAAATTAACAAGGGAGTTGAGTTCGGCCGTGAAAAAGCGCTGCACAAAGTGCTCTATACTGCACTGATAAACCAGGTGAGTGGCGATTCGTTGAATGCCGAAAAGAACTACCGCTACCTCTCGCGTATGAATCCATACTTCGAAGATGGCATCATCGCGTCAGCCAACTACTTCATAGCAACCAATCCGGAAAGCTCAGTGGCGTACGACATCCTTGCGGAAGCAATACAAGTGAATAAAAATTCCCCACGGTTGCTGCGTGCGTACATTAGCGAAGCTATGCGACAGGGATTTGAAGGGTATGCTGCCAGCGCAACGGAGACACTACAGCAAGTGGAAGCAGAAACGCGTTAGGCAGTAGCCTTCCGCTTCGTGCGCTCAGCCCCATTTCTTTTAAGTGCCTTCCTGCTGTTGACGTGGTACGTGCCGTTCAGCTTCTTGCCATTGGCCGGCTGAACTGAGCGGACAGTCTTGCCTTTATTGATCTTTTTAGCCTTGGCGGTTTTTTGCGCCTGAGCTTTTTTCTCCGCCTCTTTCTTTTCGCGCGCCCACAGCTTCATGTTCTCGCGGATCACTTTCCAGTAATCCTTTCCGTAATCAACCAGTATCTCCGAACCTGCAGGAATATCTTTCTTCGCTTCGATATAGGCTTTCACACCCTCGCTCACGTAGTCGCAGTTGTTGGTTACGCCTTTGATCTTCGATAAACCTCTCGCATCGTTGGCATAACGCGCAAGAGCTGACTTCACCGGAAGCGCGTTGATCACGTGATTGCGGTTTACAAAAAATATATAGCCGTTCTTGCCATCTTCATCCTTCACATCCTTCCACTTGGAAATTTTTCCCTTGTATTCCACAATGCGTGTACCCTTGGGGATAAACTTCTTTGTGAAGAGACCTTTGCCTGAATTGGGGATAGTTGATTTTTTTACGAAAAGTTGCTTCTCTAACAGTGCCATTCTGTGAATGCTAAAAATTGTATGCCTTTTGGAAATCAAAAAGTGCGTGAAGATAAAGGAAATAACGGTCGTATAAAAATTAAGCGATCAAAAGGTAGTTGATCAGTCCTGCCACTGCGCTGAGGGCAATCCACAACATCATATTGAGCCTGAAACGATACATCGCAACAAAAGAGATGATGAGCCAGCTGACAGCAAACCAATCGACTGAGTTGAATCCCAACGGAAAGATCACCGCCTTGCCGAGATAGATCGTAAGGTTGAGCACTACACCCACCACGCCCGCTGTGACAATGGAAAGGATCATCCTGAGCTTTTCGTTCTCTTTCGTTTTCTCAACGAAGGGAGCGCCAATGAAAATGAACAGGAAACTTGGAAGAAAAGTATAGAAGGCTGTTGTCACCAGGCCAAGCGTTCCGTCTGCGATGGAAGCATTGCCGTGCGCGTATGCCGCCATGAATCCGACAAACACCAGCACCATGATCAGCGGACCAGGCGTAGTCTCACCGAGCGCAAGCCCATCGATCATCTGATACTCTGTGAGCCAACCGAATTTTTCGACACTCACCTGCGCGACATACGGCAACACCGCATAGGCACCACCAAATGTTACAAACGCAGCCTGCGTGAAGAACCCGGAGAGTGTAAGCCAGAAATCAGCGTCATCCCGCAGCAGTATAAAGAGCACAAGCGGAATAAGGCCCAGCACAACAGCAACAACCGTCTTCATCACAACACTGGATGCGCTTAGCCCATCCGTGACCGGATCCGAAAATCTGTTGAGGTAATATTCGCGTTCATGTTCATCGTTTTGGGCTGATGTCCTGGAATGCCTGAACAAACCCGGCACAAGCTTCTGCCCCACCCACCCGATCGCGATGCTGGCAACGATGATCAGCGGAAATGCAATGTCCAAGAAAAATATTGCCACAAACGAGCCTGCAGCCACCGCGTAGTGAAACACACTGAGCAACGACTTCTTGCCAATCCTCACAAGCGCGAGGATCACAATTGCAATCACGGCAGGCTTCAGTCCATAAAATAATGCAGCAACCCACACGATCTTTCCATACGTAACATACACGATGCTGAGCGCAAGCAGTATGAACACCGATGGGAGAATAAAAAGAATTCCGGCAGCGAGACCGCCACGTGTTCCGTGGAGAAGCCAGCCGATGTATGTGGCGAGTTGTTGTGCTTCCGGTCCGGGCAGGATCATGCAATAATTCAGTCCGTGCAGAAACCTGCTGTCGGAGATCCACTTCTTTTCATCTACGAGGAACTGATGCATGATCGCAATCTGTCCTGCGGGGCCACCGAAGCTGATGAAGCCAAGCTTGAGCCAGAAGCGAAATGCTTCCGCGAACGTTGGTTTCTGTACGGGCTGATCAATCGAGGCCATCACCGAAAATAGAAAAATTACAGTTTAGTTGTGCACATCAGGCAATATCGTGTACGGGTTTGATTGTGTTGGGGGTGCCCCTCCTGCAACGCGCAGGCTACGCGCACGGGTCGGGCTGTCCACGGCTACGCTTCGCTTCGGCCCCGGTTTTGTCATTTCGAGCCAGAGAGTTGTTTCTGGCGCCAAGTGTTCCTCTAGAAAGAGGCTTGGCCAGAAAACTGGCCAACCGTTCCCATCCCTCACCCGAGATACCCCTCCGATCTGAAATTTTCCAACCGCGATCATGGCGCACGAGAAAACATCATCACCCACCTCTGGCGTAAAAGTGTACAAATGCGTATTATTATAAGGGATATAGGCATGTGGAGTGTTTAAATACGCTAGTTGGCAGCAATGCACCTTGGACAACTCGATCACGAATGAAAAGATTCATACTTATCATATTATTAAGTTTAACGATTCTACCAGCAAGCGGACAGAAGAAAAAAGAACCTGAATTTGCAACCGCAGGAGAGCAAGAGAACTATTGGACGAAGCAATTATTCAAGAAAGAGTACAAAACTCAAAAGCATTTAAAGTTTTCGGGACAAATAAAAAGACTGGATGAGTACACCTTTCTTTATGACACAGTAAAATTGAGAGTCATAAATACTCCACCTGACTTATTGACAATATTTGACGAGGGACTCTTACAACAATGGGCGACAGGAACAACAATAAGTGATATTGAGGAACTAGCTGACTTGAATCCTTCCCCGACAGTCAAGAGATTTAAATTTCTGGTTTACATGAGACGTATTGCCAACCCGACAGTTTACTTTTTTGAATTGACTAACAAAACCGCTTCGAAGACGACTGATATGAGAACTTTCATCAAAGGTTCATGCTTGACATTTTTGAAGCAAGGATGGGTAATGATTTAAGAACGGTGATAGGTGCACTGCTGCCAACAATGTGCATAAGTCATGGCGGGGTGTCGTGTAAATTTGTAGTTTAGTTTTCAAATACGTTTCGTCTCGGTTGACAGTGACGACCAGGTCAGCCTTAACATTCGCTTCGCTGCATTGTTAAGGCTTCCTATTCCCGCCACGCCTCATGCACGAACGTTGGCAGAAATGCGCTGGACAGAGTAGAACAAGTTTGACACATGGGACTCGATGTAATAATCATAAATCTAATTCTCGCAATTCCGACATTTTTCGTTTGCCGGCTCATCTTTACAAGGATAAAGGACAAGCGGACAAGACAGCTGACGACTTGGTTAACAACATTCGTATTGACTCCAGTCATTTACGTTGGACTCATTGTAGCATGGGTCGCATACGTGAGCTACTATCCCGAGAGAGATTTCGACAAAGAAAAATGGAAAGCCGACATTGAAAAAAGATATGAGATGACTGACGACCTTGTTGACAATCGAAAGTTGATTGGTAAGACGAAGGAGGAGATTAAAGAACTATTGGGACAAGAGGATGTGAGCTTAGATGGATCGCGCTGGACTTATTACATTGGATTTAAGCCAAGTCTATTAGGAATCGATCCGGATGTTCTAGAAATAGAATTTAAGGACGGAAAAGTTTCAAGATGCTGGACACGAGACACGTGAAGGCGCACTACTGCCAAGCAAAGCTATAAGTCATGGCGGGGCTTCAATATTTGTAGTTAGTTTTCAAAATACGTCCTTCTCCCTGCGGAAAACCTCAGGGCCGACTAAGGGACAGTGACGACCAGATCACCTGTAAAACTGTTTTCCAAAACAACTATCGAATGACAATTAAAGATCTAAGAGAAGGAATCCAGAATTGGAAATTTACAAGAGAAAGAATCATCAACTTAACGATTGGACTTACTGCAGTATTGATCTATGAGTTTCTGGCAAGGCCAATCTATCGACCTTACATCTATAAAAACAACATTAATGACTTTCATTTAGCCGACACCATTGGCAACTCACTGGGGACAATAGCGACTGTTTTTGTTCTTATTGCTCTCTTTGGACAAGGACGAATCCAAAACATCTTTTTAATCAAGACAATAACCATAAGTGTGGCGCTTTATGAAATTGCGCATCCATTGTTAGGCAAACCAATTGATCTGTGGGACATCGCTGCAACACTTCTAACAGGCGGACTTTGCCTGGTCTTGTACAGATTAATTCATCCTAACACCGTAAATAAAGAACGACTCATAATTAAATAAAGTAACGCTTGATAATTCTGCCAGGTTAGGGAATGGATCAGACGCAAGCACGGTCATTAACGTCATTGCCGGGTCTTTACGACCGTGATCAGCGAAAGGGCTCATAAGAGTTTAGCCGAATTGCAAGCATTTGATTTTAAAATCAAGTTTGATGCGCTTGGAACAAACTGGCCTTTCATGAGAACCACTCCCTTTTTGCCGGATTCCCTCAACGGCTTATCGCCAATCGATTGGTGCAACCGTACTCCTTACAAATGTGACACATGAAGCAGTATATCCTAATTAACAAGGAGAAATTACTAAGGACATTTGGGTGTACCGCTATTCTCTTGACGATACTCTTTTGCGCTTGGAGGTATTATAAGTGTGACGGCAATTGTTATGGTTCCGACTTTACCATTGGCCTCGTGTGGACCGTTCTAATTTTTCCCACATACTCAACGACCGTCTCAATTATTGATGGTTTCATTCGATATCGGAGAACAAACAAGTTCTTTGATTGTGAGCCGATGGCTCATTTATTAAGGCACGGGTTTCGAAAATCCTGGAGCAATAGAAATAGTAAATGGAGGCTCTCGAGATTAATAGCAGTGGGTATGTTTGACGGATACGCCATGATTTGCGAGTTGGACAGCGGAAGGCTGAGAGTGATAGCAAGATCAAATTATAACCATTTAGACACATGGGACAATAACGACATCCACGTAGTTCTACAATCATTCAAAAATATCAAATTTGAATATGATGCACTAGGAATAGCAACGTCATTAAAAATAAGTGACGTAAAAAAAATGAACTACGAAGAACTGGTAAGCAACTTGGAACAATTTGTTGAGATGTTGAAAAAACTAAAAATAGAGTAAGCCCGCCCAGCATAACACTAAACTGAAGTAAATAGTTGACAAAATGAAAATCATGGTCATAACGGTTGTAGCATTCGTGTATAAAGATGCATTTAGTGTTTACACAGGCGAATCAGAGCAATGGCGGTTCAAACGAAAAGTATTATCTTTAATGTAACACGCTCGACAGGTACGCTGAAGCATTCCCACTTTCCATTTCCCCTTGGTCCGATTATAAGCGCTTCCTTCGGCAATACCCAACGTTGGCGGCAAGTGGCTTACAGCAAACTGAACAAGACAACAGTGTTTGAGATATGAAAAGAAAACTTTTGACTCTTGCGATCCTACTGACTCTAAGTTCATGTAATCAGGGACGAATCGACAATCAGCCATTTGACAAAGAAGTTGTTCAACAAGAGATGAAAAATTTAATCATCTCTTATGGAGAGGCCGTTGAGATGATGGATGTCGAAAGGACAATTGCTCATTTCAGTGACGATTCTGAGTTTTATGTATACTCAGACGGCAGACACTTTACTTATGACCAGATAAAAGAATCTGTGAGAAATGAGTTTTTTAAAGGGCTGAAAAAAGTCGAATTGAAGTGGGATACCATGAATATTCGGACAATGGGTCCAAAAGGAGCGGTTTGTTTCGCTATACTCAATCAAACACTTTTGGACAGTGCAGAAAACGTTGTCAATGTTCGGGTTGAGGCGACATTTGCTGGCGTGAAAAAAGATAATACATGGAAAATAGCCTATGTGCACTCACGACATGAGTTAATGCGAAACAATTAGATTGGTCTGACAGCAAACTCACGCGATTGCGCATTGAAAATTATTCGGTCACTAAGAATTCGCGGAACAATACATTCCAATGAAAGCTAAAACAACACGCGTATCGGCCAACTGCATGCGGCTGCCACTTGTTCTTGCCGCAATCCTCATTTCAATTCAGACATTGGCCCAGCGGCCCAACATCATCTACATCATGACCGATGACATGGGCTACGGAGACCTTGGTTGTTACGGCCAGTTGAAGTACGCCACTCCGAATCTCGACAAGCTGGCTTCACAAGGTGTGAAATTCGTCAACGCATATTCTGCAGCACCGGTTTGTACACCCACGCGCACAGCGCTGATGACCGGGCGCTACCCCGCACGAACGCAGGTTGGATTAATGGAGCCATTGCGCAGCCCGGCACTCGACAGTGCTTACGGCCTTACAAGCGACATACCTTCGCTGGCAGCATTGATGAAAAAAAGCGGCTACGAAACCGTTCTCATTGGAAAATGGCATCTCGGCTTCATGCCACATCAAAGTCCGATGAAGAATGGATTCGATTACTTTTTCGGCATCCTCAGCGGTGGCGCAGACTATATCTCACATAAAGGCACCAACGGAACGCGCGAACACGACCTTTATGAAAATGCCACAAAGGTTTATCCGCAAGGGTACCTGACGGACCTGATCGCGCAAAAGTCAGTTGACTTCATCAAACAAAAACACGTAAAACCATTCTATCTCAACATTAACTTCAATGCCCCGCACTGGCCTTGGCAGGGTCCTGGAGATGCCGCGTACCCGGACGCGATGCAATTCACGGACGGAGGTTCTCCCTCGACTTATGCCGCCATGATGAAAAGCCTCGATGACGGCATCGGCAGAATTATGCAGGCGATCGATGAGGCTCAGCTGGCAAACCAGACGCTCGTGATTTTTACAAATGACAACGGAGGTGAAAAATATTCAGACAATGGTGGCCTTTCGAAAGCAAAAATGACTTTATGGGAAGGTGGCATTCGTGTGCCCGCAATCGTGCGATGGCCAGGCCGAATCAGTGAAGGCACAACAACAGAACAAGTCGCTATCACCATGGACTGGACGGCAACAATTCTGAAAGCCGGTGGAGCGAAAGCAGACAAAAAATTCCCAATCGATGGCATCGACCTCATGCCGGTGCTAACAGGGAAGTCAAAAAATTTCGACAGAACACTATATTGGCGAACATTCCAGCGAACCAAGCACAAAGCAATGCGCGATGGAAAATGGAAATTTCTGCAGGACGAAAAAGGAGAATACCTTTTTGACCTCAGCACAGACCAGCAGGAAAAAAACGACCTGAAGGCGATCGAGAAAAGCAGGTTCGAAAAAATGAAAGCGCAGTACGCCAAATGGGAGAAGACTGTGCTGATTCCCATTCCGCTGTGATAGAATGGTCAGCAGTTCTTGTAAATCAGGATTTGGCTACACATTACCTGCGAACGATTTCAACCGGTATCACCGCCTCAACCCTAGTGCCTTCATTTTCCTTTGAAGAAATGTTCACCTCTCCCCGCATCTTACCTACAATGTCAGCCACAATGTACAGGCCGAGACCCGATCCATCCGAATACGAATTCCCACGATAGAACATATCAAAAACCTTGTCCTTTATATCTTCACTGATTCCCTGGCCGTTATCTTCCACAACGATGGACAGTTTCTTGTTCAGCATATTGATTGAGATGGAGACGCGCTTTTCCTTCTGATCGCGCTTCTGAAACTTGATCGCGTTTGAAACCAGATTATTCAGAACAATTTCAATTCTCCGTTCATCGGAGACAATGCCACCATTGACACTAATGTCCTTCCTCACTTGAATGCCGTTGAGGATATGGATATCGTTCCGGAAATTACCCAGCACACGTTCAGTGACTTCGGCAAGATTCACAACATCCTTTTCAACCTCCAGTTGAGCGTTCCTGGACAGATTAATGATGTCGCCCAGCAGCCGGATCAGTTTGCGGATACTATTCTCGATCTCTTTAAAATACTTCAGGGACGGCTCATGCTTGATGTCGTATCGGGAGAGATTGATCAGACCGAGAATAGTGGAAAGGGGAGCTTTCAGATCGTGTGATGCCCTGTAGGTAAAGTGAACCAACTCCCTGTTTGCTTTTTTCAACTGGCGATTTTTCCTGTCAAGCTTGTCAGCGATTTTGCTCCGCAGATCCTCCACATCATCATTGGATTTAAGCATGTATGCCAACGAGAGACACAGCAAGGACATGCTTGCGAAAATATTGATGGTCTCGGACGTGCGATCTACAATCCCGCCATTGATATTGATCGGACCGAAGAACTGAAATCCGGAAATCTTGAGCAGCAGCATGAGCAGGATCGGAATCGACATGTAGAGATACTGCAATCCTCGCTCTTTCCTGTTAAAGACAATCGCGGGTATTGTAATGATCGGAAAGAAAAAATAATACGTGCCGAGGTATGGCGGCACAACGTTGCAGAATCCAAAAACGATCAGGTTAAGAAACAGAAGCAGTGTGCGCTTTGCAAAAGCATGATACCCCCTTTCATTCAATACATAAATACCGATGTCAATGATCAGCAAAATGATCTCGATGATCAGGGAATTATAGTTCCGCCAGAAAATCTCATTCACAATATGCAACGCGAGCACGCAGAAAGTGAAAAATGCGTAGATCGATACGAGAATATTGGGTTTATTTTCCGGACTTTTTTCCAGCCTGGATAATCTGTCTACCGAAATGAATGACATCTATCGAAGAGTTCTCACTTAAAACATTTTACATGTTGAAGGAACTCTGATATTTAAGTGGGGGCGGCAATACAAATATAACGAAACTCCTGAGCAGGAATATCACATTTAGCCCAATTGAAATTTTTTAAACTGAAACACAATCTGGAAATGTGTTCCCCTGACAACGTGGTATTCTACCCAAACAGCGCCCACGCAATCACCAGTGTCACAAGAATATTAAACAACTGGGCAATCAGAAAAGCGTAAAGGGGCTTTTTGTTTTCGCGGTTGAAGAGGTCGCT
Source organism: Fulvivirgaceae bacterium JP3-4 (assembly GCA_029309925.1). Taxonomy (GTDB): domain Bacteria; phylum Bacteroidota; class Bacteroidia; order Cytophagales; family Cyclobacteriaceae; genus Chryseosolibacter. Next base: position 1,206,903 of record JARKND010000005.1, on the reverse strand, counting down.
GAACTTGGTTTCAAGACCAATGCTTGTAAAGGCCAAAACGAACCACAATGTCTGGATGCTTTTGAGGCCATCTTTTGCCGGTGCAATCAATTCAGGACTGAGCACAAAGGAGAAGAGCAATGATGCAGCGATGAAACCCAATACAAATTTTGGAAAGCGTTCCCACAACAATCCAGCGGAAGGCTTAACATTTTCACTGCCCGCAGGTGCTTTTTGGGTGTAGGTCCAGTAGACACTGATCGCAAAAGCGGCCAGGCCGAGCAATACATTCTGCGAAAATTTTACGATCGTGCTGTACTTAAGCGCGGTCTCCCCTACAAGTGATCCGGCAGCCACCACCGCACCGGTCGTGTCGATGGTTCCGCCAAGCCATGCGCCTGTAACTTCTTCCGAAAGGTTCATTGCTTTCGCGATATAAGGCATGGCAATCATCATCGGGATTGCTGTGACAAGAACAAGCGAGATCACATACGACAATTTTTTTCCATCTCCTTTGATCGCACCTGCTGTAGCAATGGCAGCCGACACACCGCAAATAGAAACGGCACTGGAGATCATCATGCTCAGCTCTTCATCGAGCTTCAGCTTTTTACAAATCCAGTAAGCAAAATACCATACACTCAAAACAACCGCGAGTGCCTGCACCAGCCCCAACGACCCAGCCTTGAGAATATCACCGAAAATCACACCGGTGCCTAATAACACCAGACCAATTTTCACAAAGAGCTCAGCGGATAACACAGATCTGAACCATGCAGGAAGTGTAAAGAAATTTCCTATGAACAATCCGATCGCTAAAGAAAATATCACCGCTTCGAGGTTCAGTGCTTTAATCTCGCTGTTGCCGGCAAGGATCAGTGCTGCCACACTTATAATATAGAGTAGCGGGAAAACCGTAGATACGCTTTTTATTGGTTTGTTGGTGAGCAGTCCGCCAATAACTGAAAAGACAAGAACAGTGAGAAACTGAATGAACATCCGGAAAATATTCTCCGGAGAAAAGATCTTGCTGCCCAGATCGGCTGCAGATTTCCATGAATAAGCCGGTGCCGGAAAAATTACTCCGCTGAGGAATAATGCAATGATGGCGAAGCCCAGAATAACAACAACCCAGTCTTCAGACAGATTTAACTTTTTTTCAGTAGCTGCTATGGCTGCATTCGTATTCATGACAATTCACAATTTAAATACTGACCTTAATCCAAAAATATCTTTCAGCGCCCTGTCGGCTGCATGATACCCGCACATGCCGTGAACACCGCCACCCGGAGGCGTTGATGATGAACAAATATAAATCCCTTTTGCCGAAGTGCGGTAGGGCGAGAGGCTGAGCACCGGTCGTGTAAACAATTGCGATGGTGTGATCGCCCCTCCATTGATATCTCCGCCAATATAATTCGGGTTGTACTTATTCATCTGTTGCGCATTGAAAGTATTCTTTCTGAGGATGCGCTGACGAAAACCTGGAGCGTAACGTTCGATCTGGCTCTCGATAGCAGAACTCATGTCTACCGTTGATCCATTCGGCACGTGACAATATGCCCACAGCGTATGCTTTCCCTGTGGTGCACGAGATGAGTCGATCACACTTTGCTGCGCAACGAGAACGTAAGGCTTTTTCGAGTGAATTCCCTTCCACGTCTCGCGTTCACTCAATGCTATTTCACGGAACGTGCTTCCGAGGTGCACTGTACCTGCGCGCCTTACCTCCGCAGCTTTCCACGGTACGGGTCCGTCCAGCGCGAAATCAATTTTAAACACACCCATTCCATACTTGTATCGCTCGAGCTTCGAACGGTAGGATGCCGACAACTGATCTCCCGCAATCTGCAACAACTGCCTTGGCGTGACATCCAGAAGAATAGCATGCGATGACGGTAACTGCTTCAGGCTTTCAACGTAAAATCCAGTCTGAATTTTGCCACCAATCGATTTAAAGTACGAAGCCAACGCATTGGCTATTTGCGCTGACCCTCCTTTCGGAACGGGCCAACCCTTCACGTGCCCTGCGGCCATCAGCACAAGCCCAATAGCTGACGTTGCAAAATTTTCCAACGGCATGATGGAGTGTGCCGCCATTCCACCGAACAATCCTTTCGCCTTTTCAGTAGAGAATCTTCTCGATATAAAGCTCGCACTGGGCAATGCGTTCAATCCAAACCGTGAAAGTCCGATTGGATTTTTGGGAAACGATAAAGGCCCGAGTATGTTATTAACGATAGAAGGCCAGTCTCTGACAAGCGGTCCGATGAGATTTCGGTAAGCCTTCGCATCCTTCCCAAGCAACGATGCAGTTTCATCAACCGAAGAGGTCAACACTGCTGCGGTTCCGTCATCAAAAGGATGAGCAGCGGCAACCTGTGGATAAATAAATTCAAGGCCGTGTTCAGCCAGCGGAAGTTTACTGAACAACGGTGAGCCCGCAGCCAAGGGGTGTATTGCCGAACAGACATCATGTGTGAATCCTGGCAAGGTCAGTTCGGCTGATCGCAATCCACCACCAATGGTTTCTTTGCCTTCAACGACCAACACAGAAAGTCCCGCATGCTGCATAACGATAGCAGCGGCCAGACCATTGGGCCCTGAGCCGACAACTACGGCATCAAAATCAACTTTCTTTTGTTGCTTCATCACCTGATAAATGTACTCACCAGCGACAATCCAACAAACACTTATTTTTTTTCAGTATAAAAAAGGCCCGCATGCCTGCGAGCCTCTTATATATATCTAACTAACAAATCATCACTGCGCCTTTCGCACATAAACGTTTCCATACTTTGATTCGAAAGTATATTTCGGACCGCTGCCGGGCTTTGCTGTGACGTAGGTATGAAAGTCCCGGTTCTGCGATTCACTGCCACCAAATTTCGCATCGAAGTTGGTATAGATCTCTCCGTAGTTCGTTTCTGCGATCAGCTCTCCAACCTGCTTCTCCGGCAACGCTGCGTCCACTCCGCCATAAGTCGCCTCAACAGTAAGTGGTCCGCTGAAATTCCTGATCTCTACCATGCCGTAAGTCGCCTCGATGCGTGTCTCCACATTCTTCGGAACTTTGATTTGCAGCTCGATGTCGATATCTGCGCCCCACGACATTGTGTTATAACCCTTGCCATGCTGCTCCTGGTACTTTTTCAGTTCCGCCTTATCGCGGAACATGATCTTTTGTCCATCGCGGATGATCGTGATCCGCTGGGGAAGTTTTTTCAGGTCCCTGATCGATGACCGAATATCCACGATATTTCCGTTCACTGAACTTTCGAATACAAACGCATCGTCATTCTCTCCGGCATTGATGCTGACCGTGCCCTGCACTACAATTTCGTTTCCATCCCAGGTGCTTACTTTTACAAGTTCGGGATAATCGAATTTCATGTTGATGGTCTGCCCCTGCTTCACAGGAATTGTTTTGTTGATCTCGGTCTGAGCAACGCTAAGGAGCGGACACAAAAGTGCTGCTATGAATAAAATTCTTCTCGTTTCCATAGGCTGATGTTTTATAAAAGGATTCCTTCCGCGGATACGGAAGGAATGTGTGGATTATTTCTTTCTCAGGTATACGTTGTTGTGTGTGGATGCGATCTCGATGTCGATACCACCACCGTTCAGCTTGCCGCTTACCTTATCGCTGTACTTAACAAAGCTTCCGGTCTTATCGATTTCGATCTTGAAGTCAGGATCGACCAGGATCTCGCCCCAGCTTGTGCCGAGTTTCAGATTCGCTTTCATCGCTACCGGCATTCCTACATCCACGTGGCCGTGCACAGATACAAGTCGCACAGGTGTTTTTTGATTTGCAGTCAACGCGGCTTCGATATCGCCATGCACCGTTTTGATATTCAGCGTGCCATTTGTATTGGTAAGATTAACGCCATTGTGAACCGTAGTGATTTCAATATCACCATCGAAGTTTTTGATTTCGATGTCAGAGCCATGAGGGGATGTGTGCGCATAGTAGACTTTCACTCCTTTAGGTACTTTGATCGTGACTTCAGGACCATCCATCTTCTTCAGTTGCTGCACTTCGATCTTGTCACCGTTCGTTACCACTGAAAGGCCCAGACCTGTGTTATCCTCGAGGCCGGATGCACTCAGCGTGCGCAAACCCTTTGCGCGTTCATCGTCATCGCGACCGCGGCCACGGCCGGTGAATACAATTTCATTTCCTGTAGTACCTTCGATCGTCACGTTGTTCACTTCGCGGATCTCGAGCGTACCGGTGCTCTTCGATACTTTATACTCCTGGGCATTTGTTGCGGCTGCCAACATTACTGCCACCACAACCATCAATATTCTTTTCATTTTCATTTCGTTTTCTTGGTTACCGGAAAGCAATCACCACGTTACAATTCACTCACTATTTTTTTCGCAGATAAACTTTGCCGTAGTTACAAGTGAGGTCTATATTCAATCCTCCACCGTTGATCTTCCCGACAACCTCATCGCTGCTGATTGGGCGCATACCATTTTTTGTCTCCACATCAATCTTGAATTCAGGAGCAACAAAGATCTCACCGTAGTTCGTTTCCAGGCGCAGGTTTGCCTTCGTAGCCTGCGGAAGCGTTACATCGACAAAACCGTAGATCGAAACAATCGAGATCGGGTCTTTGATATTGGTGTCGAACACTGCTTCAACATGTCCGTAGATTGTCTTCACGGTGAGCGGCCCCGTTACATTGTCGAGCTCGATGCTATTGTACTGTGCGGATACTTCGATCTCATTGGTGAGATCTTTGAACGTTGCCTTTCCGCCATACTGCGACTGATGTGTAAAAGAAACGATCATTCCCTTAGGCACCAGGATTTTAATATCGGGTGAGCTCGTCTTCTTCAGCTGATTCACTTCCACCACGTTGCCTTTGTCTGTCACGTTGATACCGAGTCCTGTATTGTCTTCCAGTCCCATGCTGTTCACCGAACGCAGACCTTGGGCACGTTCATCGCGGTCGTGTTTGCCGCTTTCTGAAGTGAAGATGATCTCATTGCCGTTGTGGCCTTCAACCCTCACTTTGCCAAGGTTGATCTCGAGTCGGCCTGAGTTCTTCGCCACCTTATATTCCTGCCCGGATGCCCAGCCTGTTACGAGCATCGCCACTATCACTAAAAGTATATTCCTGTTTTTCATTGTCAATTCTGATTTTTTACTACCTAACCGTTTTATATATTATTCCTTCATGAAAGTTTCATTATTGCCGAGTATGCCTCATCTTTTACGGCATGCATCGTTTCGTCATCGTCTACAATTTTCTGGAGCTCGTCAACCACACCCTTCTCCTTGATCTTCACGAGAAGCTGGATCAGCTGAATCTGAACGATCGGGTCTTTCTGCTTTGGCAGCGAATTCACAATCTCATCACGCACTTTTTTCTCATTGATGAATCTTGAAAGCGCTTCCAGTGCTGCCATTCTAACATTTGAATTCGGATCTTCATTCATTGTCTTCACGAGTGCATCCACGATCGCGTCATCAGCTTTCGCGAAGCTGAGCGACACATTCACACCCTGGATCCGCTGGCTCGCAGACTGATCATTGCCCATCATGGCAAACATCTTCTGGGTCTGGAGCTGGAGCTCTTTAAGTTCTCTGTCGCGATCAGCAATGAGCTGATGCTGCTGTTTGATGTACAATCCAATGCTTCCGCAAATCACGAGCAATGCAACGGCTGCAGCTACTTTGAAGAGAGTCGGCTGGAAGAATACCGTCTTCGTTTTCTTCTCCGACTTAAGTTCTTCGGCCAGCAATGCTTCGAAATTATTTTTCAGTTTAATGCTTGGCTCGAGGCGTGCCGAACGGTCCATCAGGTGCATCACTTCCTTCAGCTCCTCATACAATTTGTAAGCTTCCGGATTTCTCACGAGCTCCTGTTCCACCTGATGACGATCAACCGAATTCAGACGATTGTCGATGTAGTCGATCAGCATGCCTTCTAATTTTTCCTTTTCCATGTGTTTAAACCTTTGCGTTCCTCGCTCAACCTTGAACCTTGAACTTTGAACCTTGAACCTTGAACTTTAAATCTTCTCCATTTCGAAGTACAATTCGCGCAGCTTGATAATCGCACGATGTACTTTCACTTTTATATTCGCCACCGTGGTGTCCATGATCTGCGCCACTTCTTCATATTTCATTTGCTGAAACCGTGTGAGCACGAGCAGTTCCCGTTGCTCTTCGCTCAGCCGCGCCAGCGAACGCTGAAGGATCTTTTCCTTTTCGTCCTGCTCTTCGTATTCTGCACGGTCAGCCATGTGATCACTTATTTTTTCAACGTCAACGAAATTCGAAAACTTGTTTTTGTGCGCCTGGTAGTGGTCGCTGAACACGTTCCTCGCCACCTGATAGATCCACGACTGGAATTTGTTTCCTTCGCGATAGCTGTTTCTGTATTTGATGATCCTCAGGAAAACATTCTGGGTGAGGTCCTCTGCCAGCTCCCGGTCCATCGTCATCCGCGCCAGAAAATTGAAGATGCGCTTATTATATCGCTCAAAAAGCAAGGTCGCCTGCTGAAGCTCTCCGCGTTTTACGGCCTCCATTATGGTTTCATCTGTCATCAGAACCTCGATTTTTGTCAATTTTCGTGTTATCTACCGGCAAGCACCCGGAAGGTTACAAGTCAATTTAAAGGAAATTGGTCAAGCGGGTGAAAAATCCCAAGAAGCAAGCACCAAATCTCAAATAGAGTAGACCAGCCTGGTAAATCCGTCATTTTTTTGACTAATAAGCCCTTTAGTGTAATCAACAACCTACCGCAAAAAAGGAGAATACAATCTTTTGATTTTTGGATTTTGATTATTGGTGCTTTCCCGCGGGAAGTGCTTCGCGGATTCACGACCTATCAATAACAGGTCTGAAAACAACGAAGAGTGGTCCTAATCCGACAGTTTATAGCTGATCGATACCCTAATTTTCGATCATCAAATAACAGGTATGGACAACGAAGAATCCTTCCGAAACTACGCGCTTTGGACCTTTGCAATCAGTTCCCTGCATTGCATTATCTACCTGGGAATCTTTCTCGCATCCCAACGGACAATCTTTTTTGTAAACCTCGCAGTCATCATCACAGCGGCTTTTGCTTACTGGTTCCGTGACGGTGGCGTCAAGCAAGGATGGGATGGCCTTAGTGACAGCATTTTTATTACACTCGGACTGGGAGTAGTTTGTTTTATCGTGATGGTTGCGGCTGGCGTGCTTGGTGCGAAGATGCTGAACAAGTTTGAACCCAACGAACTTAAGACGGCCAGAAATATCATACTTTATATATACCACATGAGTCCGCTCGTTGTGACCCTGATCAACATCGTAAACTTCGTGATCTTCATCGCGAGAAACTGACTGACGCTTCATCTGTAAACGATTGACCTGCTGCCACTTGAACATAATTGCGCGCACCTATCCAACGTTTGGCCCGCAGTTTGGTGTCTATTGATCGTAAACATTTAAACTGTATGAAACGCAACTGGATTTTGATGCTCGTGTTGCTGTTGCCAGCGATGGCCTTCGCACAAAACGAGACTTTTAAAGGAGAACATTTTATTGAGGTAACTGGCTCTGCCCAACAGGAAATCGAGCCGAATGAAATATACACCCTCATCCGATTGAAGGAATTTGAAGAGAACAAGCAAAAAGTTTCGCTGGAAAAGCTCGATGCAGATTTTCTCAACGCGCTGAAAAACGCAGGCATTGATAAGAAGAGGCTTGAACTCGCAGATGCCGGATCTCGACTTGATAAGTTTGGACGAAAAGACAAGGATGCGTTCCGCGAGAAAGCATATCAGTTGAAGCTCACCAGCGCGGCAGAGCTCGAAAAATTCCTGGAAAAGCTGGAGCCTGTCAAAGTAAGCCAGGTATCAATCACAAGGCTTCACCACTCCGACTACGAGAAGCTGAAGGTGGAATTAAAAACAAAGGCATTGCAGGCAGCGCGCACTAAAGCAGAGACTTTGCTTAAGTCCATTGGCGCTGAAATCGGCAAGCCATTGATGATCCGCGACTGGGAAGTAGAACCGTACCAGCCCATGATGGAAATGAAAGCTGCAAACGTAAGGATGCAAAGTGAGATGGATCAGGGTGGATTTGCTCCGGAGGAACAGATCGGTTTCAGAAAAATCAAATTGCAATCGCAAATCACTGCACAGTTTGAGATAAAATAGACGGAAAAAAGAAAGGTGATGCCAGCGCGTAGCATCACCCTTTCTATTTTTAACACTCTAAAGTTTCTTTCTCGTTGTTGACGACAGGTCATCATCGCTTTGCAGATCGTCAACTTCAATTTCGGTTTTTCTTACCGTATCGCGTACAGTTTCTTCCCGCTCGCGAACATCTTTGCGTAGGTTCACTTCTTCCACTACACGGGCTTCCTTGTTCACCACAGGAACTTCAGAACGCTCGCGTACCTCGATCTCTCCTTCCCTGAACGTATCAAAATCCTTCTCTGAGGCTGGACGATTCGTTGGCGTGCGGTCCACGCTTACATGCTCTTCACGCAACCGGAGATTGTGCTCCACAGGCCGTTCAACGATTCGGCTGCGAAGGCGGACACCACCGCGTTCAACTTCGCGCTTGCCTACCTGCAGATCTTCTTCAATCACCGGAATAGATCTGTTATCAATATCATCCGTTACACTTGAACGCGCTGATAGTTCGTCTGTCATCGATGCATCGAACGAATCAGCGCTTGCAACTGGTGTGCCGGGGGAAATACTCGCACCGAAAGCAGGCTCGCTGTCTGCGGATGAACCCATGCGGCTTTCTTCGTCAACATCAATAGCGCCACATTCGTCAAGGATTTCGGCTGCGCGGCTTGCCATCGATGACGATTCCGTCTGAACGGAAACCACTGTTCCCGACTTCGCTATGGTAGTGTAACGATTCGACTCATCTTCGTCATCGAAAAGATTGCTAAAAAATCGGCTGATCTTGTCTCCGAATCCGTCACCGCTGTTTGAATCACTGCTGTCACTTCCATAAGAACGGTCATTGCTATGCATGGCAATGTCAATTTCTTCGCGACCGTATCCCTGTGCTACAAGGCGTTCGACAGCCTGTTCTGCATTGTTCCTGTTGTTAAAAATTCCAATCACTGTTTGTGCCATAATCTTTCGTATTAATTTTAATAATCACTCTGATGCCGGCTTGCGCTCAACATCTACCACTTCTTTCTTCAACACCACTTCATCATGAAAATCCTTTGATTCTTTTTTGCGTACGAGGTGAATCTCCTCCACGAGAAACAATCGCTTTTCAACCACCAGTCGCTCCTCCACTACTGAGATAATCATGCGGTCTCCATCGTAGCGTACAGGCTCTGGTGCCATCGCAACCGCTTCGTCTTTCGGGATTCGTTCCACAGTATAGGACGTTGAGCTCAAAGTACCATCGACAGGCGCAATTTCTTCCTTCACCGTCTTTCTAACGTGAACGCTACCGGTCGTTTTGACGGTTTTATCAAACGCAGCTTGCTCTTCGAGTACTTTGATCGTGATGTTGTTTTTTTCTTCCACCGTCAATACGTTCAGTTCAACGAGGCACTTCTAAAGAAAACCGTTCCTCTTCTGCAGGACTCGTTCTGTGTAACCTCACGTTCCCATTACGGGCCAGAACCTGAACACTTCATCATTTAAGGCAATGCAATTGGGGAGCGGACAGTTTTAGGTTAAGTGTCCTCGGCAGGCGATGAATGTCCTTAATAGCCTTCCGAAGCGACTTACCAGCGACCCTTGAAGCGCATTAACGCTCACTTGCCGGCAGGCCAGCACGAATGCAAACAAATTCGTAAATTCGATCCTCTAACCCCTATACCTCATTATGTCGCAGCGCGCCTGGGATATGATTATCAGCTCGATCATTTCTATTGCTATCACGATCGTTTTCGGATATTACTTTATTTATGTCGGTGAGAGACACCGCGAGCCGACTTTTTATGTCGACCCGATCCGAACCATGATCATCGATAAAGAAACAGCTGCAGACGCTCCGCTCAAACTGCTGAAGGCCAGCCGCGATACAACTGCCACTATCACATCGGACGTTGTCTCCGCCTACTGTTATTTCTTTAACCAGGGACAGGAAACCATTAAACGCGAAAACGTCTACGCACCGATCAAGATAAAGGTCGACACTGGCGCGGAGATCCTCTATTTTAAACTGCTCCGAAGCTCTCGCGAAGTCTCCGGTGTGAATATCATCAGGGATACAACTGACAATTCATTGATCATCGACTTCAAAGCACTGGAGAAGGATGACGGCCTCGTGGGGCAGCTCATCTATGAAGGCGGCATCGACACACAGATCTTCATCGAAGGCGGAATTGATGGCGCAAAACAGTTTAAATCTGAACTCTCGAACATTCACCCGGTATACATTCTGATCTCGATCTTTATCCTGCTGGTTGCTGCGTATATACTGCTCCTGATGAACAAATCGACAACGAAGTCGGTACCGAAATTCCTGTTCGTATTCTCGGCAATTCCGGCTCTCTATCTCCTGCTGATGATCTACAAGACCGAGTGGTTTGTCGACCACAAAGTGCCGGAAAGCCTTCGGATCGAGAAGTACGTAAGCCACTCAAAAGAGCAGGTTCTGAGCGTTTCTGCCTGGTTCAAATAGAAGTAATTGACAGTAGGCAACATGCAGTAGGCAAACTGTTGTATTGACTCTCAGTCATAGAATTTGAATTGTCACCGTGAGTTGCAATATCATTTGGAAACCTTTGCCTACTGCCAATTGCCTACTGCCTACTACTAGTGTCACCGTGGTCAGGTTATTACAATTGGAAGAAATGTCGGCATCACTGATGCGCCAATGACTGATTTCAACTATTTTAACATGATGCTATTTTAAATTTTCATGACCACATCCCGACTTCTTGAGATCAGGCTGCGCAATCAGCAATTAAGTACGAAAAATTTCAGCTCAGCTGGAGAAGTCGTGGAATGGATGGGCGCTGTTCAGGCGCAGGATTTTCTCGGTGCGCTTTGGAGTCTGGGTATGCGTCTTCCTGCTACAGCAGAAAGTGAAGTTGAAAAAGCAGTCGCTGACAAGACCATTGTCCGGAGCTGGCCGATGCGCGGAACGCTTCACTTTACCTCCCCGAAAGACCTGCGCTGGATGCTGAAGTATCTGGCAACAAAAGTTCAGTCGAAAGTCAACAGCGTGTTCCGCAGGGAAGGCCTGGACTCGAAGCAGTTTGCGAAAGCAATGAAACTTTGGGAAAAAGCACTCACGGGTGGCAACGCGCTCACCCGCGAAGAAATGTATGACGTGCTCGAAAAGGGAAAGTTATCTGCAAAAGGAATTCGTGGGCTGCTGATGCTTGGCGTTGCTGCCCAGGAAGGATTGCTCTGCTTTGGCGCCAGAAAAGGAAAACAGCAGACCCTTGTATTGCTTGATGAATGGATACCGAAGAAGGAACCCGACCGCTCAAAAGAAGAAGCGTTAAAGAGACTGGCCGAAATTTACGTTCGCAGTCACGGTCCTGTGCTCATTGAAGACCTTGCGTGGTGGTCCGGTTTAAACAAGACTGAAGCCACCGCTGCCATTCACTCGATCAAGGAACAGCTTGTCTCCGAAAAATGCAACGACAAAACTTACTGGTTCTTTCCTGAAGCTTCACCAGGTAAGCCTCGACCCATGTGTGGGCTCCTCCCAACCTACGATGAATTCGGCATCGCGTACAAAGATCGCAATCCAATCATTCACAAAACCGATCTCAAACAGGTAGGCGGATTTTTTACATCCGGCATCATGCACAATGGAAAAATTACTGGAGTGTGGAGGAGAGAACTTGAAAAAGAAAAAGTTGTTATCGAAATAAAACCGTTCGCAAAATATTCGGCTGCACAGAAGAAAGCAGTGACATCAACTATTAAAGCTTATTCAAAGTTCGTTGGCTTGAAGCCCGAGTATAAGCTGTAGCTATTTTTGCAGAACACTCAGTACATCTTCCTGAATCCTGACAGGTCTCATCGTCTTTGCATCCAGCATACACCATGTGGTCTTTGCTTCAATGAGCACCTTGCCTGTTTTCTCCGATACAAGTTTCACAAAGCGGTCAGATCGCGCACCCTGGTGTTCGCCTACCCAGGTCGTTGCAACTATTTTCTCATTGAGGTATGCGGGATTCTTATAGTCGATCTCATGTCTTACCACTACCCACGAGTATCGCTGACGAAGGGATTCGTCTGCAAGCACCTGCCAGTGAGCAGCAGCAACATCCTGCACATAGCGCACATACACCACGTTGTTCACGTGACCAAGTTCATCGATATCTTCGGCTGCTACGGTTATCAAATGGCTGAACGGTGTCATGAACGACAAGATACACAAGCGACCATATCAAAGCCAGTTTTATCACAGAAGATAAGGAGGCACGATTTTTATTTAGGGTAAGGTGATTTTTTGATAGTGTGTTGTGTGAACGAGGGGATTTTCTCAAAATGACTAGATCGAATTTTTCTGCCTTGGAGCTTAAGCAATATCTTATCGACATCAAGGAACACGCTCCCCAGGTGTGTGTGCGCTTCCGCTTGCTCGGTGAGATGTGGCAAAATTATATGCTGCGCGTGGTTGCCGTAACGGAAAACCGCGTCTTGGTAAATGATGAATATAAAAACAAGCTCATCAGCATCGACCTCAACACGGTGATGCAGTTTGAGGTCGACAATAAATTCAAAGTACTGCAGCCACACTTCCACTACGAAGTGTTCCCGGCTGTTCTTACCTGAGTTGAGAATTGAAATCAACAATGCAGGTAAATTTTTCTTATAGCCGCTGCCACAATGCGATGCACGTGCTCTCTCACTTTAAAGCCCTCAGCCTGCTTAACGTTTCAGGTTTGATTCCAAGATAAGATGCAATGTATTTCAGCGGAACACGATGCGTGATCTGCGGATAAAGTTTTAAAAGATCATGATAGCGCTTCTCTGCATCATCTCTCAGAAAAGCGGCCTCGCGTTGTTCCTTCCGGTCAAACATCCGCTCCATGATCAGCCGTCCAAGTCGCTCGAAACTTTTGTGTTTGTCAAACAGCGCGTAAAGATCCTTACGATTGATCTCCAGAATTGTAAGATCCTCCATCGCGATGATGTTGAAGCGAGAGGGTTGCTGCATGCTGAAGCTTGCATGTGATCCGCAGAAGTTCGTTTCGAAATTGAAGTCTTTTGTGATCTCTTCGCCCTCGTGTAGATAGTAAAGCCTGATATAACCTTTCGTGATAAATCCGATGGACCGGCAAATTTCACCCTCGCGCAGAAAATGTTCTTTGCGCTGCAACGTACGTTCACGCACTACAGATTGCAGGTCTTCCCAAGCGCCCGGCTCCAGGCTGACCATGGATTCAATGAATTGTCTGAAGACGTTTATCATTCGAAAATATTGATCTGGATCAAGCGCCCCGATGTTCTTATTGATCTACATCAAGGTTGTTGTCGCTGCCGCAACGAACCTTTGTATTATCAATTTAAAACAAAAAACAATGACAACTAAAATCCTCAAGCTGTTGCAGATGCTCGTATACCTTGCGATCACCAGTCAGCTGTTGTTTTACCTGCTGATCCTCAGCGATTCGCTGAAGTATATTTCACTGGCAAACTTTATCGAGCTGCGTAAAGTAGTGGACGGAATGATGGAAACGCGCTTTCGAATCATTTACTATTCCGGGCTTATTCTCACACTTGCTGTGGTGATTCTCGCTGCCCGCAAGCCTGGCTCGATGTTCTTTATCACGTCATCGATCGCGCTCGTTTGCCTGATCATCGATGTGACGATCGCTATGAAAGGAAACATTCCGATCAATGCATTGATCAATTCCTACACCAATGAAAATAACGATCACGACTGGCAGGCCCTTCGACTGGAATGGCTGCGGCTCATCAACATCCGCGGCATTTTTGCCGTCACGGGAATGATCAGCCTGTTCATCGGATTTATCTGGCAACCGGATGCCCACGGGAACTGATTTCTTAAATGAAAAAAGCTCCCGTCACGGAGCTTTTTAATTTATGATATCAAGTGATTCTGTTGGATCGCTCAGTCCGAGATCAAACTTTAGGCGTTGATCCATCCCTGAACTTCCTCCTGCGTTGGATTCGGCACCTCAAGTTTCATCTTCTTTCTCATTCCACACACATCATTGAACAACTTCGATGCTTTCATTTCCTTCATCTGTGCCTTCGAAGTGATTCCGAGTTTTTGCAACACCGGAATCAGCTCTGCGCGAACACCATCAAGGTCGTTTGCCGGCAAGCTTGACTGAGGATTAAGATCTTCAGCCTGCTCAGGACGCATCTGAGGAAAAAACAAAACATCCTGGATCGAAGGAGAATTTGTCATGATCATCGAGAGGCGATCGATACCGATACCGAGGCCGGCAGTCGGAGGCATACCATATTCCAGTGCGCGCAGGAAATCTTCATCAAGCGTCATCGCTTCCTCATCACCGCGCTTGCCAAGTTCGAGCTGCTCTTCGAAACGCTGGCGCTGATCGATTGGATCATTCAGCTCAGAAAAAGAGTTTGCAATTTCCTTGCTATTGCAGATTGCCTCAAAACGTTCAACGAGCCCTGGCTTGCTTCTGTGCTTCTTCGCCAGTGGCGACATCTCAATCGGATAATCGGTGATGAACGTTGGCTGAATCAGGTTCGGCTCGCATTTTTCACCAAAGATCTGGTCGATCAGTTTTCCCTTACCCATCGTGTCATCGAAAGGAACTTTGATGCTCTTGCAGGTTTCACGGAGTTGATCTTCGTTCATTTCTGAAATATCGATACCGGTGAAATGTTTGATCGCTTCAAACATTGTATAGCGTTGCCATGGTCTTTGAAAGTCGATCACTTTGTCGCCAACCTTAACCTTCGTTGTGCCGTGAAGATCGATTGCTACCTTTTCAATCATTTCCTCAACGAGGTCCATCATCCAGTAGTAATCTTTATAGGCAACGTACAATTCAATCTGTGTGAATTCGGGATTGTGGAAACGCGACATCCCTTCGTTGCGAAAATCTTTCGAGAATTCGTAAACACCTTTGAATCCGCCAACGATCAGACGCTTGAGGTACAATTCATTTGCAATGCGCAGATAAAGCGTCATGTCAAGCGTGTTGTGATGCGTCTTGAAAGGACGTGCTGCAGCACCGCCATACAGTGGCTGAAGGATTGGCGTTTCTACTTCGAGGTAATCTTTTTCATTCAGGTATTCGCGCATGGAGTTCACCAGCTTCGTACGCTTGACGAACGTATCGCGCACCTGCGGATTGACAACAAGGTCGACATAGCGCTGTCTGTAGCGCTGCTCGGGGTCGTTGAAGGCATCGTGACGTACTACGTTGCCCTGCTCGTCAACCGTTTCCTTAACGATCGGTAGCGGACGTAGTGATTTCGCCAGCACCGTCAGGCTTGTCACGTGAATGGAAATTTCTCCTGTCTGCGTGGTAAAGCCATAGCCCTTCACACCGATGATGTCACCGATGTCGAGCAACTTTTTGAAGACCGTATTATAAAGCGTTTTATCTTCTCCCGGACAGATGTCATCTCTGCGCACGTAGATCTGGATGCGTCCCGTCTCATCCTGCAGCTCGG
Source organism: Fulvivirgaceae bacterium JP3-4 (assembly GCA_029309925.1). Taxonomy (GTDB): domain Bacteria; phylum Bacteroidota; class Bacteroidia; order Cytophagales; family Cyclobacteriaceae; genus Chryseosolibacter. The sequence continues at coordinate 1,191,330 of JARKND010000005.1, read as the reverse complement.
CAAACGCAGCAGAACCCATGATTCTCCGGCTCATAATCCGCCCGGCAATGGAAATCTGACGATAGTCGCTTTTCTGGCGCTCGTAATTCTGAAGGATCTCCGTGGCAGAAGCATTTACTTCAAACAATTCTGCCGGATACGGGTTGATCCCGAGTTTCTCAAGTTCCTCTTTGCTTTGCCTGCGGATGCTTTCCTGTTCGCTGAGCGCCATAATGTTGAAAATTCAGGTGCAAAAATAAGGGAATCTTGCGGAGGGAAAAATATGGAATGACTAAAATGCCGGCTGCAAGCTACACGCTGCAAGCTGCAAGCCGCTCAGTGGCAGTTCAAGGCTTGAAGCTTGTAGCTTGAGGCGTGAAGCCTTTATTTGTTCTTCCTTCTCGCCAACTCCTTGCGGATCATCGTCAGCTCGCGGCTGCTTTGGCCGGCAACGGAGGTGTTTTCAGCTGCCCTGCGGAAAAGATAAGGCATCACCGAACGTACTGGTCCGTACGGAACATACTTCGCAACCTTGTAGCCTTCTTTCGCCAGGTTGAAAGAAATATTATCGCTCATGCCGAAAAGCTGTGCAAACCAGACGCGCTTGTCATCGCGCTTGATCTTGCGCTCGGTCATGAGGCGCGTGAGATAGAGATTGCTGTACTCGTTGTGAGAACCGCACATTAATGAAATTTTGTCGATGTGATCGATGCAGAAAAGCAACGCATCGTTGAAAGCCTTGTCAGTCGCCTCTTTCGTCTCGTGGATGGGACTTGGGTAGCCCTGCGCTTCAGCACGTGCCCTTTCCTTTTCCATGTAGGCACCACGAACCACTTTTGCGCCAAGGTAATAATTGTTGTCAACCGCTTTCTGATATGCTTTCTTCAGGTTCGACAACGAAGCTGTGCGGTAAAGCTGATAGGTGTTGAATACAATGGCTTCCTCCTTGTTGTAAAGCGCCATCATCTCATCGGCAAGCATGTCGATCGGTTCCTGGATCCATGTTTCTTCCGCATCAACGAGGATCGGAACCTTATTCTCATAGGCTGCGCGGCAAAGTTTGTCAACGCGGGTGCGCACCCGCTGAAAGGCAGCAATTTCTTCGTTTGAGAGCTTCGTTCCCTTTTGGATTTTTTCGAGGAGTTCAGTGGCAGCGAGACCTGTAACTTTAAAAACGGAAAACGGAATAAACTTCGATTTTCCGGCCTTTTCGATCGTTCTTAAAATTTCTTTCGTTGTTGCATCGAAGCTGGCTTCGGAGTCCTCCCCTTCCACAGAATAGTCGAGGATTGCCCCGACACCGAATTTTCCCAATTTCTGCATTACGGGCTCACAGTCTTCAATGCTAATGCCTCCTACGAAGTGGTCGAAAACGGTTTTCCTTATAATGCCTTCGATCGGCAACCGGAGATTCAGGGCCAGTTTTACACTTCCCTGCGCCATCGCGGAAATCCATGGATGGTTTACGGTCGAGAAAATGAAATGTGCCTTCTTTAGTTCTTTATCGGATTTATACGAAAAAGCGTTTGCGGTGTCCTCAAATGAGAGTCTCGGTTCTGATTCCATAATGAAAAGGTGCGCAAATATAGAAATTGGAATTATTTCGAGCGAAAACGATTACACAATATGATTTTGGCAAGGCCGACAGCCTGTTAAAGCCAGAAATGCAGAATGATGATGAGCGAACAAGGAATGGTGAATTTCGAAGTGGGACGCCTTCGACATTCACTATTCCGTATTCGATATTCCTCCCGTGAAGTCAAATCGAAGTTCACACGAATTTTACTGATCGGACCAGATTCGCCCAGTTTTTAATAACTTTCATCCCTGATCATTAATCAATGCCAGACAACCTTGTTTTCGCAACCGATCCTTCCATCCCGCTAAGGGAATTTTTACAAAAGAAAAAATACAGTCGTGTTTCCGTGCTCACGGATGAAAACACGCAGAAGCATTGTTATCCGCTGATCACCTCCGCACTGCCTGAACACAAAATGATTTCAATTCCGGCCGGGGAAGAACATAAATCCATAAATACCTGCGTAAAGATTTGGGATGAGATGACGAATCACTCCCTGGACCGGCATTCGGTGCTGGTTGTGCTGGGCGGAGGCGTGCTTGGCGATATGGGCGGGTTCTGTGCCGCGACTTTTAAGCGAGGAATTGATTTCATTCTCATTCCGACAACACTGCTGTCGCAGGTTGATGCAAGCATTGGCGGAAAGCTCGGTGTTGATTTTAATCATTTTAAAAATCATATTGGTGTTTTTCAAACACCCGCGCTGACTGTTCTTCACGCTGGTTTTCTGAAAACACTTTCCGTTCGCGAGAAGCGTTCGGGCTTCGCGGAAATCATCAAGCATTGTCTGATCTCCGACAGAAAGATGTGGGATGTCGTGCGCAGCAAACCATTTGAACAACAGGACTGGGACACGCTCATCCGCCACTCGGTTTCATTTAAAGAGAAAGTGGTGACTGAAGATCCAAAAGAAAAAGGCCTGCGCAAGATTCTTAACATGGGCCACACCATCGGTCACGCGATCGAAACGTTCCTGCTGAATGCGGGCAACAAGGTGCTGCATGGTGAAGCGATTGCCGCGGGACTGATCTGTGAAAGCTGGCTTTCTCAACAGAAAGGGTTCATCTCGGGCGAAGACTTTACCCAGGTGAAGTCATACATCACATCCGTGTTCGGAAAGATTGACATTCCTTCAAAAGCTGATGAAACTATTGGTGAGTTAACGCTGCAGGACAAAAAGAATGAGGGATACAGAATTCTCTCCGTGTTGCTTGACGGAGTGGGGAAGGCTCGATGGGATTGCGAAATAACTAAGGAAGAGGTAAAAGGGGCTCTGACAATTTACCGTTCCCTTTAGTTAAACATAGTGCACTTCTGAGTCGTCAAAAACGGCTTTCGCTTTTGGCTCAGTCTTGATAGTTTGCTTGATGCGCTCAGTGCCTTTGCTGATGAGGCGCTTTGTTTTCTCCTTACGAGTGCCTGTTAGTAACCAGGCTGCAAGAAGAGCACTTGACGCAATGCTAACTCCAATTACGATTTTGCTGGTTGTACTCATATACACAAATAACTCCATTTTTGGCGTAAATGTTTCATCTGCTCCTTAAAAAATCTTTTCCGTAATGTAATTTGCCCGACCTTAATTCATCGACACGTTGCACAACACTATCACACTTACGAAACACTCCCATTTACAGGGTATAGCGAATACCTTGCCGTCCTCAAAAAGTATTAGCAATCGGGTGTTGATCATCAACGCTCTTGCGAACGGAGGATCCGCACTACACAATCTCTCTGATGCCAACGACACGCAGCTGATGCAGCGCCTGGTAAACTCAACCGCAGAAGAAATTGATGTTGAGGATGCGGGCACAACGATGCGTTTTCTCACGGCCTATTTTACAGTGAGTAATAAATCAAAAGTGATGACAGGCAGCCATCGCATGAAAGAACGCCCGATCGGAATACTGGTTAACGCCTTACGTTCGTTAGGAGCTGAAATCGATTATCTCGGTGTTGATGGGTATCCTCCTCACCGCCTGAAGGGTTTTAAAAAACAGCTTACACGTTCGATCAAAATCAGGGGCGATGTGAGCAGTCAGTACATATCAGCATTGATGATGGTGGGCCCCACTCTTCCCTTCGGCCTTTCACTCGAGCTCGAAGGAAAAATCGGGAGCCGTCCGTATATCGAGATGACGGCCTCGCTGATGAAGCAATTTGGGGTAAGTGCAGAATTTCACGGCAACAAAATCACTATTGAGCCGCAGCAGTACAAGCCAACAGCCTATACTGTTGAGTCCGACTGGTCAGGCGCAAGCTATTGGTACTCCTTCGCAGCACTCGCAAAAACTGCTGAGGTAACGCTTCCGCGGATTTCATTAAACTCATTGCAGGGCGATCGCGCGATTGCAGACATCGCGCAGCACTTCGGAGTGAAGTCCACTACCGGGCCAGGCAATACAATAACACTCACAAAGACAAACCCAAAGAACGAGCTTCACTGGGACTTCACACATTGCCCGGATCTGGCCCAGACGGTAGCAGTAATCTGCGCAGCGAAAGGAATCCGGGGATTCTTTACAGGATTGGAAAGTCTCCGCATCAAGGAAACCGATCGCATAGCCGCACTTCAGAATGAACTGAGAAAGATCGGAGCTGATCTGGTTGAAGATGATGCTGCTCACTGGCGGTTGATTCCCACTACATCGCTTCCCGCGAAAGCGAGTTTCAATACATACAAAGATCACCGGATGGCGATGGCCTTTGCTCCGCTCGCAACGCTGATGGATGAAGTGGAGATTGAAAACCCGGCAGTCACAAGGAAATCGTATCCGACCTTCTGGGAAGATGTGAAGGGATTTGGATTTAGTTTCAGGAGTTAGGTATCAGGTGCCGGGAGGCCGGGGTGTCCCCTGGAGGCGCAATATCCGTAGCAAGATAAACGCGTGTTTTTGAGATGCCGTGAGGCACGGGATCAACCTACCTCGCACGAACGATCAATTTAAGCCGAGACAATTTTCCATCTCGGCCTTCATCGGCTTACATTTCGTCCCTGACGGGACTTGGTTAATTTGATGTTCTGGTTTCTACCGATATTCTGTCCCTACGGGACAACATTAGCCATCGCCTGAGTTGTTTGCACTTTGGTTATTAAAGCCCCGTCAGGGGCGCGATATCGGTAGAAAAATGAACACGTGTTTTTTGAAGTGCCGTGAGGCACGGGATCTACCTCTCTCGAACGAACGATCAATTCACAATGAGGGAATTTCCAAATCACAACTTCTCAGTCTTCATCGGCTTACATTTCGTCCCTGACGGGACTTGGTTAATTTGATGTTCTGGTTTCTACCGATATTCTGTCCCTACGGGACAACATTAGCCATCGCCTGAGTTTGTTTGCACTTTGGTTATTAAAGCCCCGTCAGGGGCGCGATATCGGTAGAAAAATGAACACGTGTTTTGGAGTGCCGTGAGGCACGAGATCAACCTCTCTCGAACGAACGATCAATTCACAATGTGGGAAATTTCCAAATCACGACTTCTCGTCCTTCATCGGCTTACATTTCGTCCCTGACGGGACTTGGTTAATTTGATGTTCTGGTTTCTACCGATATTCTGTCCCTACGGGACGATGTTAGCTCTTGCTGGTGATGTTTCCGTTTCATGGTGATGCCCGCCAGGGGCGTGGTATCGGTAAGTCGGGCCGCGAACCATCGCCCTGGCTCCTGGTACCCGGCTCCGATCCGTTAATACCTTCGCGTTTTAAGACTTGCTCAACTTATTAAAATACGCTCCCGCCTTTACCAATCTGCTCCCATACCAGGAAAACATCTCTCCATCAACAAGCATGATCTTCGTGTCGGGTAAAATGTTTTGAATTTCTTCGATGTGTTTTTCCCTGAACGGATATGGCTCTGAGGAAAGAAGAACGCACTCAGGGTTGAGTGATTTCAACTCGTCATTAGTAAGCTCAGGGTACCGAGAGCCTTCGGGTAAACAATTCTTTAGACCGATTTTGGAAAGCATGTCGTGGATGAAAGTATTTTGACCTGCTGCCATCCAGGGTTTTCGCCAGATGAGGTATAATACTTTTGCCGGTGGAAATAGATTCACGTTCTCAAGACCTGCAATGATGGCGGAAATGATCTCCTGCGACTTCTCCTGACGGGAGACGAGCGTCCCGACTCCAGTGATCATAGCGATTGCATCCTCCAGCGTATAAATTTCGCTCACCCACACGGGATACTTCTTTTGCAGCGCTTCAATTCCGTCCTTGGTGTTTTCTTCGCGATTGGCGATGATCAGATCCGGCTGCAGCCGATCGATGACTTCAATCTGGAAATTTTTTGTTCCACCAACGATCGACTTCCTGCTTAGCCAATGGTCCGGATGAACACAATACTTCGTGATCCCGACTACCTCAGCATCGAGACCAAGATCAAAAAGCAATTCCGTTTGCGAGGGAACGAGCGAAATGATGCGGGATGGTTTTCTGGGAAGCCGGATAGGGTTTCCCATCTGATCGACAAAAGAAAGTGATTGGTCCACTGGGGAAAGGTAGGAAAAACAACGCGCAGAGCAGACAAAGAAAAGACCCTCTCTATAAAAACTTTGCCGCCCTACGCGTATTTCTTATTCAACCGCTGAAGGCTGAAGTATCTGATTCGGAACACTGATGACGAAGGTGGTACCCTGACCGGGAATGGACTCCACATCAATGGTTCCATTTAATTTCTCTACTGTATCCTTAACAATGAATAAACCGAGTCCGGTTCCCTGAGATTGTGTGGTAGCCCTGAAAAATAATTCAAAAATTTTATCCAGGTACTGAGGTTCGATTCCTATACCGTTATCACTGAACCGAAGTTCGCAAATTTCATCTGTAATAGAAACAGTTATGCGGATGAAAGGTTCAGTTTTCCGTGTATCAAAATATTTGACAGCATTCGACAGGACGTTTCCGATAATAGAGCGCAGCCTGACGCTATCGGTATACAATTCGTTCTTTGCTTCGACTTTGATAAAGATCTGAATGCGGTTGTCGTCAAGCAGGGAATGAAGGCCTGCCACGGAGTCATTCAGCATTGCGCGGATATCGATTTTTTCGCGTTGGACAGCCAGCTTCTCGTTCCTGAAGAAGTTATTCATTTCTTCAATGAGAGAATCGAGTTTAAACAAACTTTGGGCGACCAGACCGATGTACCGGTCTTTCTCCTTCTCGCTGGCTTTTTCGGCTAGCCGGATCAGACCGATCGCTGACATCAGTGGCGCGCGCAGATCGTGTGTCGTTTTATAGATGACCTGGTCGAGCTGTTGATTGGTCTTTTCAAGTTCCCGAAGCTTGGAACGCTTCGAAGTGATGTCGTGAAGTTTTAATACAAGGCCGTTTATATTCCGGTCGTGCAGGAAATTGCTTACCTGCACATCAAAGTATACAGGCGTTCCTCCTATCATCAGACTGATTTCTTCCTGGAACGAAGTTTCGATCTTCTTCGAAAGACACTCCCTCCAGGCTTCCACGCGGTCAGCACTTACAAATGAAAAAATGCTTTCACCGAGCACGCGAATGGGCTCGATGTTATAAGAACGTTTAACGGATGAAGAAACGTACCTGATCTTCAGTTCCTGGTTCGTGATGATGAGAATATCATTGGAGTTCTCGACCAGCTCCCTGAACAGCCCTTCATTATCCATACACCAACAAAAATTATATTAAAAGACACAACTATAGCCAGACAACGAGAGGGGCGCCTGAGATCAGAGCAAAATTGCCATGCTTGACAGCTGGCTGGAGATCTTCAGGTTTGATGCGTTGACGGTAGCCTGATTTAGCTCGAATTTCAGCTTGCCATCAATCACTTTAAAATTGATGCAGCTTCCTTTCTGGCCCAGACCGTTGCCATCGGTGATGGTGAGGATCGATTTTCCGATAGTACTGGCCTTTACCGTATCAAAGTCACGGTTCTTTGATTTACCAACATATACAACCTGGCAATCGCCTGCTTCTTCGGCTGAGCCCAGTTTTCTAATAACGTATTTTTTACTGCCTTTCGTTTTACCGTCATACCATTTCTGCAGCGTTGAGAAAACATTTTCGTCTCCAATGACGCCAACTACAAAATCACCAGCTTCGGTTTCGTTCGGCCACTGTACATACTTCACGAAGTTGAACAGCATCGCAGCGTGGATTTCGTGGGTAGGCCTTTCCTGCCCCTGCACGAAAGAGATTGTCACTAATAATAAAGCCAAAACTACAGCAACTTTCTTCATAGACTTTCAGGTTGGTGGATAGTGCTAATCTAATATTTTAACAGGAATAGGAAAAAACCCCATCCCGATTTCTCAGGAGTGGGGTTTCCAAACAACCCATTAAATCAATATCGCCATTGAAGAGAGTGCGCCAGATACTTTGAGATTTGCCGTCTCAAGCGCTTTCTGGTTAAGCTCAAACTTCAGCTTGTTATCTACAGTTTTGAAATTGATACCACTGCCTTTAGAACCTAAGCCGTTCTTATCAGTGATCACCAGGGTGCCCTTGCCCTGAACTTTAGTGTTTACATTTTCGAACTCACCGCTCTTTGACTTGTCGATGAATACGACATGGCAATCGGTAACTTCAGAGGCGTTGTTAAATTTCTTGATGACATAGGTCTTTGATCCGCGCGGCTTTCCACCATACCAGGTGTTCAGCGTATTGTATACGTCAGTATTTCCAATCACTCCGATCACAAACTCGCCAGACGCTGTGTGGTCAGGCCATTGTACATACTTGGTGAAATTGAAAACCATCATTGAGTAGACTTCATGGATTGGTCGTTCCTGAGCGTTCGCGCTGCTGGCACATACTAAGGCAGCGAAAACAAAAATTAACTTTTTCATAACGGGAAAACTTTGGTGTTGTTTGCTTGTTTGTTGACACAAAAATAGGCTCCCCATATCTAGTATAGGAAGCCTAACAGCCGCTCAACCTTAGCGATGTAAGGTTTTTACCGACAATTATTTAATATACCTGAAGTCGTGCCCCGGCTTTACCTGCAAAAGGACCTCGTAAATTAGGTTTATCACGTTTTCCACGTCTTCTTTATGTACCATTTCCACGGTCGTATGCATGTATTTAAGTGGTAATGAGATCAATGCGCTGGCCACCCCCTCCGCTGAGTATGCGAACGAGTCAGTATCCGTGCCCGTTGAGCGGGAAACAGCCTGTCGTTGGAATGGAATTTTGCGCTTCTGTGCCGTTTCAATGATCATTTTCAGCACATTATTCTGGACTGCCGGGCCGTAACAAACAACGGGTCCAAGACCTGCCTTGAGGTTTCCGCTCTCCTTCTTATTATACATAGGAGACTGTGTGTCGTGCGTCACGTCCGTAACAATGGCCAGATCCGGTTTCAGGCGCCTGGAGATCATCTCAGCACCCCTCAGGCCGATTTCCTCCTGTACTGAATTGACGACATAAAGACAGAATGGAAGCTTTTTCTTGTTTTCGCTCAGCCTGCGGGCAACTTCGGCAATCATGAAGCCTCCCATGCGGTTATCTAGGGCCCGGCCGACAAGCCACTTTTTATTCATTTCCATGAGCTCGTCTTCAAAGGTGATCACGCAGCCGACATGCACACCCATAGCCTCAACCTCCTTCTTTGACTCTGCTCCAATATCGATATGAATATTCTTCAGTGAAGGCGCTTCTTCCTTTGCCGCATCACGCACGTGGATTGCAGGCCACCCGAAAACACCTTTTACAATGCCATTGGCAGTTTGAATATTAACGCGCTTTGAAGGAGCAATCTGGTGATCCGATCCACCGTTGCGCTTCACATAGATGTAGCCATCCTCAGTGATATAGTTAACAAACCACGAGATCTCGTCAGCATGCCCCTCGATGACAACTTTGTATGCCGCCTTGGGATTGATAACTCCCACAGCCGTACCGTAAACATCCACGATGGTGTCATTCACATATGGTCTCAGGTAATCAAGCCAAAGCTGCTGACCAGGAGATTCAAAACCGGTAGGTGACGCGTTGTTGAGGTATGCGTAAAGGAAATCTTTGCTTTTCTTATCCATAAAAAAATTTAAGATTTTAGATTTAAGACTTTAGATTTTTTGAGTACGGTTAGGTGTACTTGTATTCATCATGAATCATTTTCGATTAGAATTGAATATTTCCGAATGGACTAATATTAAAAGTTTTCACTACTCCAAATCTTAAATCTCCAATCTAAAATCTCAAATGATCTTAAACGACATTTCATTAAATGACGTGAACTTCACTACAAGGGGATATTCCCGTGCTTCTTCTTCGGCAACTTCGCTGCTTTGTTCTGGAGCATGTCGAAAGCGCGGATCAGTTTTTCACGGGTTTGTTCCGGGTAAATCACTTCATCAATATAACCGCGGTGTGCCGCACGATAGGGATTGGCAAACTTGCGCGTGTACTCGTCAACCTTCTCGTTCAATTTGCCAGCTGGATCAGCAGCTTCTGAAATTTCCTTTTTGAAGATAATTTCTGCAGCGCCCTTTGCTCCCATTACAGCAATCTCTGCCGTTGGCCAGGCGTAGTTAAGGTCAGCGCCAATGTGCTTTGAATTCATCACGTCATAGGCACCTCCGTACGCTTTACGCGTGATCACCGTCACCCGCGGAACAGTTGCCTCGGAGAATGCATAAAGCAATTTTGCTCCATTGGTAATAATCGCATTCCATTCCTGATCAGTTCCCGGAAGAAATCCCGGAACGTCTTCAAATACAAGCAGCGGAATGTTAAAGCAGTCGCAGAAACGAACGAACCTTGCTCCCTTGATACTGGAATGAATGTCGAGCACGCCAGCCAGAGACGCAGGCTGATTTCCTACGATACCAATGCTTCTGCCTGCAATCCGCGCAAAGCCGACAACAATATTTTCTGCAAAGTTCTTATGTACTTCAAAAAAGCTTCCGTCATCGACAACACCGTTAATGACTTCACGCATATCATACGGCTGATTTGGATTTGCCGGAACAATGGCATTCAGTGCAGGGCGCTTCTCATTGCCGAAGGTGTAGGGCATTCGCGGTGCTTCTTCCTCGCAATTCTGCGGCATATAGCCGAGAATTGTTTTAATGTAACTGATACACTCCGCTTCGTTTGCGCAGGCAAAATGTGTCACGCCACTTTTTGTGCTGTGCGTTGATGCGCCACCAAGCTCCTCAGCAGTTACATTTTCATGCGTCACTGTTTTAACAACGTTCGGTCCGGTGACGAACATGAACGATGTATTCTCAACCATAAAAATGAAATCTGTGATTGCTGGTGAGTACACAGCACCACCCGCACACGGCCCCATGATCGCAGAGAGCTGCGGAATTACGCCTGACGCTAATGTATTCCTGTAAAAGATGTCGGCATATCCACCCAGTGACACAACGCCTTCCTGGATGCGCGCTCCGCCCGAGTCATTCAAGCCAATGATCGGTGCACCGTTTTTCATGGCGAGGTCCATGATCTTGACGATCTTCTCCGCATGGGTCTCGGAAAGCGAACCACCGAATACCGTAAAGTCCTGCGAGAAGACGTAGACAAGTCGACCATTGATAGTGCCGTACCCCGTGATCACACCGTCTCCGAGGTAATACTCCTTATCAAGTCCAAAATCTTTTGATCGGTGCATGACGAATTTGCCAAGCTCCTCGAATGAACCTTCATCGAGCAACAGGTGAATACGCTCACGTGCTGTCAGCTTGCCTTTTGCGTGCTGCTGTTCGATCCGCTTCTCTCCGCCACCCAGGAGCGCTTCCTGGTTTTTGCGGTCGAGTTCTTTGAATTTCTGGTCAAGAATGGGATCTGATATTTTCTGTTCGGCCATGAATGTTGATTGACTGGGAGCCAAAAATAAGTAAAAGACGCTCGAAATATAATATTAAATTCGCACGGCTTTTTTCCGCTATGAAGCACCGTATTGCCATTATAGACCTGGGGACCAACACTTTTCACCTGCTGATAGCGGAAGGCGACCGCAGTGGCTACAACATCATCTACCGCGACCGGCTTGCTGTCAAGATCGGGATGGGCGGAATTAACGATGGCATCATCACCGAAAGCGGTTTCCACAGGGCATTGCTTGCCATGCAAAGTTTTAAAAACGCTATTGATCAGCATTCGGTCACCGAGACTTATGCCTTCGGGACGAGTGCTTTGAGAAACGCGCGTAACGGTCAGGAGATAGCCGACCGGATTGAAGCGGTTACTGCCATTAAGGTCAATATTATTCCTGGCGAGCAGGAGGCTCATTACATTTACCTTGGCGTGCGGGCCGCACTCGGGCTGGCACACGACCGCAATCTCATTGTTGACATCGGTGGCGGAAGTGTTGAATTCATTATAGCAGACCACGACAATGTGTTCTGGAAACAAAGTTTCGAAATCGGGGCGCAGCGGCTACTAGAAAAATACCAGAACCACGATCCGATCTTTCCGGAAGAAGTTGACGCGCTGTACAAACATTTTGAAGAATCGTTAGGTCCGCTATTCGAGATCATGCAGAAGCATCAACCCGATATTCTAGTCGGGTCATCAGGGACCTTCGACACCCTTAGCGATATTTTCTGCATCACCCACGATATCCACAAATCTCCGGATGACAGCGAAACTCCTCTCACCATTGAGGGCTTTTACGAGATCTACAAAGACCTTGTCACAAAGGACAGAGATCAGCGCATGCAGATCCCCGGAATGATCGAAATGCGTGTAGACATGATCGTTGTGGCGTGTGTACTCATCAAATTTCTGCTGGAGAGACATACTTTCAACAGGATCCGCGTGTCTACTTATTCGTTGAAGGAAGGAGTTCTGGCTTACCTTTCGGATCAGCTTAAAACAGATAGGGGCTAGTACCCACCCACCCTACCCCTAAATCCCCTAAAGGGGACTTGGGTGACTGCCACTTTTTAGTGCTGTACTTTGCGTCTAAGCAGACATTCACTCACTCATCAACGTCACATGATCACTCCAGAGCGAAGTAGGAGGATGCTCGAAAAATCTCCGTGGGCTTTAGCCGCGTGTCGCGCTATAACCCCCGACTTAAGTCGAGGGTTAGCGGAGAGGGCGCGATCAAAAGATAGCATTCACCAATCGGCTAAAGCAGGAACAATTTGCGCAGCTGCCTTTAAGTCCCCTTTAGGGGATAAAGGGGTAGGGTTTAAATAACCGAGTTGGCCAGATTCGATAAATTCTTCGACACCTTAATGTTTCGCCTTGCAAGAACACTATTGTTGATGTCGTATCGCAGCGTATTGTTCTCGGTCAGCATAAAGCTGAAGCCCGCACCTTTCTTGTGCAGACCTTCGCGTTCAGCAATGATCATGATCGATTTGCCTTCGGTAGCTTTAATGATCTCATCGAGGTTTCCGCTCTTGCCATCCGCGAGAAAGATGATGTTTGCAGAACCAATGTCGGTAACCGCCTCTGCCTGCGTTACCTTGATGGTGTGACCATTGATGTTCTTGCCCGTGGTCAATTTGATGAGCTCATCATACATTTTCGATTTCCCGAAAACAACAATATGAAACTCAGCATCTGCCGTTGGCCATTCCGAGTACTTGGCAATGTTCAGCACAAACAAGGAGTGTACCTGATAGTTTGTGGTTTGCGCACCGGCAGCAAAGCTTGCCAGCCCAAACAAGAGGATGAATATCTTTTTCATGAGAGGGGTCTTATTGTTGTTTGAAATCGATGCGGTAAGAAAGTTTGACGACAAATTCGCGGCCACGACCGGGAATCGGCAAGTAGCCGCCATTATAGGCCTGAGGAATTGCAGGCTGCGCATTCAGGATATCATACACTCCCACCCCTGTTGTCAATCCCGGCAGTGCGTTTCTAAAATTCAGATACGCATTCGCAAGAAGGTACGGATCCAACGCGTTGGCTACAGGTATTCCGTCATTGTCAAATTCAGTAAAGCCGTATCGTTTTCCACCGTAGATGAAAGATGGATTAAAAGTCAGTGCTTTTGAAATTGAGAACGATGAATTCAGTGTTGCTTTATGCGCAAGCATACCAGTGTACTGATTCTGTGTTTGTGGAATCAGGTAAGTTTCGACTGATGCATCTCCGCCAATCGCTTTGCTGAACGAATAGCTGAAGTTGGCATACCAGTTTTTCCTGCGTATGTTGTAAATCACTTCTACACCCCGCGTTCCCATCCTGGTAGCGTTTTCATACCACTCTACAAAATCCTGTCCCTCTCCTTCCGATCCATAAGTAAGGATGTCCTCTGTGGTGATTCGGTAAGCATTGACTGCGAGCAACATCTCGGGCGTGAACTGATAGCCAAATTCCATTTCGAACACATTCGATTTCTCCGGTTTGCTTGAACCCGTGAGGGCGAGGTTGATATTTTGAATCGATGGTGCCCGGAAAGCCTGGCTATACAGTGCCTTGAAGTGGAAGTTCTCAATTTTCTTCGTCAAGGCAAGGCGTGGAACGAATGCTGCGTTGTAGCGATCGCTCTTTTCGAAGCGAAAACCCACCGTTGCATTGAACAGCCGGTGCTTGAGAAGACCCTGAGCAAACACCGCGAAGTTATTCAACTCAAATGTATTGCCTCCATCATAGATCCCGCCATCAAGCAAGTCAGTTGCTTTATCTGCAAAATACAGCGCGCCAAAATTCAGATTCACCTTGCGGGAAATATCATAGATTGCTTCAAGTTGCGTCTGCATGCGCGTTGCGCGCGACTCAAATTCTGGCTCACCAGTCTCGGCATCGCCCCACCGCCAGGGAATCTGGTTGTAATATTTCAGCTGGGGAATAATTGAAAGTTTGGACGATGCTTTCCATGTATATCTCAGGTCCGAATAGAAGTTATTGTAGCTGATGTATTGGTATGGATCACCGGTTTCGAACTGATCGTACATGGCACGAAACGCAAGACCCCCTGCCCTTAAGCCCACATTAATGTTCATCGGATCTGAATGTGACACATCCTTTAACTCGTAGCCTTCAAAGCTCTGATCACTCACAATCCCTTTACCTTTAAAAAACGATGCATCGACAGCAAACTTATCTGAACGCTTCGCAAACATCAGCCCTGCGTTTGTACGACCTACAGCCCCGGCATGAAAGCCACCGGTTCCATATACTTCAACGCCATTCAGGCTTTCGGCAGCTTTTGTGATAATGTTGATCACACCGTATTCTGCTGAACCACCATAGATGGCCGAGCCCGGACCACGAATAATTTCAATGCGCTCGATGGCGTCCACAGGAAAGCGGTTTCCAATAGCCACGGTCTGGTATAAAAGTTCGTTGAAAGGTTGTCCGTCCATCATCACGAGGACCTTTCCTTCATTCGACCAGTTGCCGCGCAGCGAGATTCCCTGCACAAACTGCAGATCTTGTGCGATGTCAAATCCGGGAATCAGTCGAAGCAGGTCGGTGACATCGCGCGCGCCTGTGTTCTGAATTTCTTCCGCTGACATTACAGAAATAATACCGGGCGTTTCGCGAAGCGTAAGTGCTTTGGACGAGGATACAGTAGTTCCCTTATTCAGCGCTTTCTGCAATTCACTTTCGGCAGTGAAAGCGCTAAGGTTGAGCAGTGAATCAAGATCCTGGGAAAAACTAACGATTGGCAACAGCGATAACAGCAGGGCGCAAGTGCCTGCGAACTTCTTCAGCATCATGGGGGTTTCAAGGGGTTTAAAACTCGATCTCCATCACAATCATGCCAAAGGCCTAATCGTTGTCAACGACCAGGCTATCCGCCTTTTGCCATGGATTTCACTCCCAATTTAAGACAAATTGTTTTTAAATAAGATCGCAGCCCTGAAAAATGTTTGCCGTGCGCTGCAATCTCGTTGAAGCTTTTTGCAAAAAAAATTTGAATCCAGGCGTGTCAATACGATCCATAGGATATTGCCTGCACTCGAAGTCCTTGTTCTTCTGATCACAACATTTTTTCACCGTAACGAAAATCTCTGTACGGCTTTAGCCGCGTGTCGCGCAGTAACCCTCGACTTTTAAGTCGGGGTTACAGGCGAAGAGGTGCAGCATCAAACACAACGTTTCACTAAATCGGCTAAGACCGAAAATTCGCGCGACTTGCACTGAAGTCCCTTTAGGGGATTAGGGGTCTCCCCTTTACATGATTTAGGAGTCTAATCCAGCCCGGTAACAATGCGATCCTTCGGATACTTCACCTCGTATTTGTATGCGACTTTCTTTGTCTCGTTCGGCTGGAGTGTCAGCTCCCACACCAGCTTGCCTGTATCCTTGTTGTACTTTGCTCCGCCAACATCAGAAACAGTAACTTCGATCTGGTTATTCTGAGAGATTGGAACCTGGTCTTCGACATTAATCTTTACAATCTCTGATTTTGTATTTCGAACAGAAATTTCAAACGCTCTGGTTTCGCGCTGACTTGATCCAATCAGCTTGCGCGAGCTGAAGTCCTTTAACTTTTCGCGTTTCACCACGATGCGCTTGTCACGACCAAGTGAAACGTTAAGCGTGTCTCTAATGCTGTTCGGATCGATATAACTCTTTCCGACAAATGTTCCTTCAAAAAAAACGTTGGCTTCTCCCGGCAGGAGGCTGAAATCCTCCCAGCCTGTAGCGCGCGCGATCAGGAATGCGTCACTATCGAGTTTTGGTGCCGATGCATAGTTGTAATCCGCCTTCAATTCATGATTTCGTATCTCAACCAGTGTCGGCTTGTTAGACGAGGAAACAGTGTATGGAAGCGAAATGTCGAATTCAGTGTTGAGAGCCGTCTGGACTGTGCTGACATAATCAGCGCTCGTTGTTGCGGGAGCGGTTGTGACAACCACTTCAGAAAGTTCAGATACGGCTTCCGCTGGTCTTTCTGCTGATCGATGCACCGCACCCGTAGGCGCATATCTGTATTTTCGTTCTACCGGGCGAGGAAAATTCAGGTACCACGTGGTGAGTTCAGGTTTGAGTCCACCAAGTGAAGGATTTGCGGTGGAAAGTTTCAACCGTACGTTTTTCCATTCTTCGCCTGTGCTTTGAAAAACATTCGCCTTATAGTTCAATTGCACAGGTGTCTTTGTATTAAGCGCACGCAAATCATACACTGCAAACCAGCCTGCATTATTCACAATGTAATTCACGGTGAGGTCTGCGCTGGTAGCAACGTCTGCGGAAACCGAGACCAGTATCTCGCTGGTATTCCTCGAGTAGAGTTCATTTTCTTCATGGTGCTGACGTTGAAGGTTTGCCAGTTTGTCATTTAGTTTCTTAATCTGCTGATCATGCTTCATCCGTGCTGTGATGATGTCGCTCAATCTCGTACGGAAGAAGTCTGCCATCGCCTTCAGTTCTGTTGCTGTCAGGTTCTGGTTTGTGCCTCCGATCTTTTGATTGGCAAGGAGCATCTGCTCCTCGCGGTTCAATATTTCCTTGTGACTGTTTTGTAGAGCAATCTGACGTTGTGTCAAATCAATTGAATCCAGCACGGTCGCAAGCGATCGCGGCATATTTAGTGGAGTGAGGTAATTCTGCTGGTGGCTGATTCCAAGGATTGTGAAACTTCCCTTGCCTGCAACCTGGATGCTTTGCTGATCAAGCTGAGACGTGAGACCTTTCAGACGAAGAATTGTCTTTCCTGCTTCGATGCGTGTCTTTGCTTCGCGCGTAATCTGAGCGCGATTTAAAAAAACCGTAACAGAAGTAATTTTAGATTCAACGATCTTCTCTTCCTGTGCAAACAAGGCTGTTGAGAAAATCACAAAGAGCGCTGCGGGGATATATTTCATTGCCAATGGTTTTTATATTCAAGATGCGCGGATCAAAGCTTATCCATAACTATGGCTTCAATTTGTCTGACTCGATTCAACGGAATTAGACGGTTTACATTACTTTTGAGGCTCGTTTACGACAGTCATATGGAGAAGATATACCCGTTTGAATCGCTGCAGAAATTTACGAAAGAAGTATTTAAATACATGGGCTGCCCGGAAGACCAGATCGACCTCGCAACGGAAGTATTGCTGAATGCTGACCTTCGCGGGATTGACTCACATGGCATAGCACGGCTTTCTGGTTATTTCAGATTGTGGGAAGCAAAGCGTATAAATGCCAAGCCCAATGTGCGGATCGTGCATGAAACGCCAAGCACAGCGGTGGTTGATGGCGATGGAGGGCTCGGGCTTGTCGTGGCTCCAAAGGCAATGGAAATAGCGATTCAAAAAGCTAAAGTCGCGGGTACAGGTTGGGTTGCGGTAAAAAATTCGAATCACTTTGGTATTGCCGGACATCACGCCATGATGGCATTGGAACATGATATGATCGGTATGGCCATGACAAACGCAAGCCCGTTGGTCGCGCCAACTTTCTCGGTTGAACGTTTGCTCGGAACCAATCCCATTGCGGTAGCAATCCCGGCTGACAAGCAACCTCCATTCGTTGCTGACTTTGCTACCACCACCGCTGCCAATGGAAAACTGGAAATCCTGCAACGCAAAAACAAAGATGCTCCTGTCGGATGGATTCAGACTAAAGACGGCAAACCTTCAACTAATCCGCATGAGCTGAAAGAAGGCGGTGCATTGATTCCCCTGGGCAGTGATCGCGAGCATGGAAGTCATAAAGGGTTTTGCCTTGGTGCGTGGGTAGATATTTTTTCAGCGGTGTTGAGTGGGGCGAATTATGGTCCGTGGGTACCTCCGTTTGTGAGCTTCCTTGCACCACCAGCTGATCCTGTCGGAGAGGGTATCGGTCACTTTCTTGGAGCAATGCGTGTCGATGCTTTCCGCCCGGCCAGTGAATTCAAAAGTCACATGGACAACTGGATCACCCGGTTTCGCTCAGCAAAAACCATTGCCTCAGAACCAAAATTGATCATCCCGGGCGACCCGGAACGCGAAATGACAACGGAAAGACTTGCAAGCGGAATTCCTTTGAACGAGAAGGTCATTGAAGACCTGAAACAGCTTGGCCAGAAAATAGGCGCAAGTCTCTAGAAGCCGAGGAAATTACCAATGTTCACACCGGCCCGGATGACAAAAGGGCTTCCATAGGGTGAAACTCTTCCCGGCACGGGTTGCTGATAAGAAAAATTATAGAGCGCCATCACGTAGAAGGCCAGATTCCTTCCGATAGGCTGCACAAGTCCTCCTCCAGCCATAAAACTTGTAAAATCCATACGAACCGTTTCAGCTGTACTGGTCGGAAATTCGTAATTCAGGTACTCATATTCTGTTTGCAGAAAAAATCCCCTGTAGATATTATAACGAAGGAAGGGGCTCACAGCATAATCGTTGAGCTTAATCGAAGGGTTCGTGATCTTATAATTTGTGTAACGATAAGTGATGCCTGTTCCGGCAATGAACTTCTTGGTGATGCTGTATCCGATCACCGGTGAAACAGACACAAAGTCCTGCACAGACCCAAAACCCAAACCGAGTCCGCCACCCGTTACAATCCGTTCTTTAAAGGGAGTGCCTTTGAGACTATTGTCCTTTCCCTGGCCAAAAACCTGCGAAGCTGATGCCATCAGGACCAACAGAAAGATAAATTGGGGGCGTTTCATACAGATCTATTCTTCAACTATAACGAAGATGTCTTCGGTTTCTTTTTTCATCAGGTACTTTTCCCGTGCGAATTTTTCAATGGATTCCTTGTCACCGAAAAGCTCGTCATGGTCTTTTTGAACCTCCTTGATCTTATCCTCGTAGTACTCCTTTTCATCTTCAAGCGAGCTGAGCTTTGAACTCAGCTGGTACCGTGCAATGAGGTTATTGGAATCGAGCGCGAGCATCCAGACAAAAAAGATAGCCGTTGCAATCACATAGAAGTTACGAAAGGCTTTGGGAAGTTTCTTGAGCATAGTTTAAAAAATGAATACTAAGGTAGTAAAAAAGTTGCAATGAAACATCAGCATAAAAACCAGACCAGGCTGCACGATTACTTTGACTTCAGGCAGGGTCTGGTTACTTTACATTAAAATTAAAAGAAATGACCCTCACCCTCCATCGATCCTGGCTGGTTTCAGCCATGTTGTACACTGCCATTGCCGCCCACGCGCAGGAAATAATCGAACGAAGAGTACCGTTGCAAAAAACCACGAGACGTTATGACAGTACTGTGTTTGTCATCAATGGCACCAGGACCAGCAACGACATTCTGAAGCTTTTCAAACCGCATGAGATAGAACTGAAGCGTATTCACGATCCAAACGTCAGTCAGAAGATCTTAACGATGGAGGTTATTGTTTTTGACACGTCACATATGGTCCTGAAATACCTCAATCACAAAGCTTCCATGGATGTCGGGAACCAAAACTTTCGGCATGGGATCATCCCCGATCACGTGCATCCAAATCTTATCAGCAAGATGACGTACGTACCCAGCGCAGGACACCAATCTGACATTTTGGTTTTGGAGCTGTTGCCGAAAGGTTTGGCGTCTGAGGAGAGAATTAAATATGTGACTCAGCCGGAAAGTATCCTTTGGTATGATGTGGACGGCAAAATCATGTCGCAGGAAGAGATGAGTAAACTTGAACTCCGTCTGGGCGAGTTTGAATCCGGGGAAGTGATTTCTGGTGAAGAAGCAACAAAAAAATATGGCGATCCCAAATATGCCGATGGCGTGAAGATCGTGCGAAGAACCCCTAAGAAAGATTAGTCCTCTTGTCCCGCTGCAGTATCTTCTGAGGACTTACCCTTTCGTGACTGTAAGAATTCCAGATGCTTGACAACTGCCCGGATCTCACCATAGGAGAAGTCATCACCCAACGTTGCCTTGGCAGCACCGAGTGAGCCGTGGCCACCTTGAAGGACTTGCAGGATGCGGTCGAATCGGGATTTCTCCACTACCTGACCGACTTCAACTTCACCGAGCCGGATCAACGTTGCAAGATGGCTTTCAATTGTCCCAACGGTGAGTCCACGCGTTTCAGCAATCTGGGCGATCGTGTTTCCCTGACGAAACAATTCGAGCGTTTCCTTCTGACTGTCACCCTTCTCATTCTTGTCCTTCACTTTGTCAAGTGACGCTTTTTCTTTTTGCACGGAGACCTTGGGCGTCAAAGGATTCAGTGGCGTCTCCCCGTAACTTGCGTGCTCGATCGCCTGGACGCATTTTACAACTTCAAGCTTCAGTTCTTTAAGAGACTTGATATACTTACGCGACTTTTTTTCCTTTTTTACATTCTCGATTTCCTCATCAAATGTCAGCAGCCATTGTACCATTGTCGAGGAGAAGTATTCAATAGCCTTGGCGGAGCGCTCCTTTATCTTGTCAAGATCATTTTCCTTTAAAAGTTGCTCGAGCTGGCCTCTGAATTTGGTCGCGACACCCTGTAACTCAGAAAGGTTTTTAATGAAGCGAACAGCGAACGGCACCGCGGACGAAAGATGGGCATACGTTTTACCGCGCATTCTGCCAAGGTGATCTTCAACGAAGTCAGTCAGGTTGGAAAGATCAAACGTGTTGATAAGTGATGCATTTCTGAATACATTTTTCTCCTGCGTAAGGATCCGCTCGAGCTCATCATCGGCTTTTTCAGACGCGGAAAACCCGATTACGGCATCATGTGTGGAAATGCAGCTCGGGTCAATGCGTGAGTGAAGGATTAGTCCATCGAGAGAAACACATCTGCTCAGCGCTACATAAACCTGCCCGGGAGCAAAGGAATCACCGGCATCGATAATCGCGTGCTCGAAAGTAAGGCCCTGGCTTTTGTGAATGGTGATCGCCCACGCCAGTCTGATCGGGTATTGAGAGAACGTTCCAAGCTTCTCCTCCTCCACTTTTTCCTCCACAGAATTATACGAGTACTTGATATTCTCCCACACTTCCTTTTCAAGCTGAAGCTCTTCACCCCGATCGTTCAACGCAACACGCACACCCTCGCTGTCGATACTGACCACCGTTGCAAGCTTTCCGTTGTAATACCGCTTCTCTTCACTCTTATCGTTGCGAAGGAACATGACCTGCGCACCGACTTTTAGCTGTAGATTCACATCCGTTGGGAGCGCTTTTTCCGGAAACTCTCCTTCGATCGATCCCTCAAGCTTATACAGTTTTCCTGGAAGCTTGTTGAGCTCTTCACTGTTGATCCGGTCAGCCTTGTAGTTGTGAGACGTTAAAGTAATGTATTTCTTTCCAGCTTTTGGCGCCACGCGATAGCGGTCATTTAGCGTACGGAGATCTTCATCACGAATTTCATTGTTGCGGATCCGGTTCAGTATTTCAATGAAACGCTGTTCGTTTTGTCGATAGATCTTTTTTAACTCGATGTAGACAAGTGGCGACTGCACCAGGGCTTTGCTGTCAAAAAAGAATGGCGATTTGTAATGATCACGAAGGATCATCCACTCGCCATCAGGCATCACCGGAGGCAACTGGTAAAGGTCGCCAATGAATAACACCTGCACGCCACCGAAAACCAGATGCGGCTTTTTTCTGAAATGACGAAGAATTGCATCCATGGCATCGAGCATATCACACCGCACCATGCTGACTTCATCAATAATGAGAAGCTGAAGATCGCGAATGAGTTCACGCTTCTCAGAATTCATTTTGAGATCCTGGAACAATGAGTGACGATCGGTTACCGAACCGCTCTCTGACTTTCTTGAAAAAGGGATGTACGGACCGAATGGCAATTGAAAGAATGAATGCATCGTTACACCGCCCGCATTGATAGCCGCCACACCTGTTGGCGCAACAACGATCGATTTTTTCTTTGTGTTTTCACGGATGTATTTCAGGAATGTGGTTTTTCCAGTACCGGCTTTTCCTGTAAGAAAAATCGGACATGACGTGTGATTCACGAAGTCTGCCGCTGTCTGAAATACAGGATTGTGTTCCATTAGTCACCCGAACAAGAAGTTAAAGATAGATGATTTTCATTCGTAGCAATCCTAACCGACTTAAAACAAAAAGGCCGGACGATTGATCCAGCCTTTTACAATATCAATTGAGCTTTTAGCTACAATCAGAACTTTCTTCCGGGGAAGTAAGCGATTTCGCCAAGCTCTTCCTCAATGCGAATGAGCTGATTATACTTAGCCATCCGGTCAGAGCGTGAAGCAGAACCCGTCTTGATCTGACCGGTATTCAATGCAACGGCAAGGTCAGCGATTGTTGAATCTTCAGTCTCACCTGAGCGGTGTGACATCACGCTCTTGTATCCATTGCGATGAGCAAGGTTTACAGCATTAATGGTTTCAGTCAGTGAACCGATCTGATTTACTTTTACAAGAATGGAGTTGGCAACACCTTTGGTGATACCGTCCTGGAGACGAGTTACGTTCGTTACAAACAAATCGTCACCTACAAGCTGTGTCTTCTTTCCGATCTTATCAGTAAGTTTCTTCCAGCCGTTCCAGTCGTCTTCTGCCATTCCATCTTCGATAGAGATGATCGGATACTTCGATGCCCAGTTTGCCCAATAGTCAACCATCTCATCAGAGCTGATCTTCTTACCAGTAGATTTCTTGAAGATGTACTCGTTCGTTTTCGCATCGTAGAATTCCGACATCGCGGCATCCATAGCGATGAACACATCTTCGCCTGGCTTGAAACCGGCTTTCTCGATCGCTGTCAGCACATACTCGATTGCTTCTTCATTTGAAGAAATATTCGGAGCAAATCCACCCTCATCACCAACGTTGGTTGAAAGGTGCTTATCATGCAATACTTTCTTCAGCGTGTGGAAAATTTCAGTTCCCATGCGAAGTGACTCTGAGAACGTATCCGCTTTCACAGGCATTACCATGAATTCCTGGAAGTCAATTTTATTATCAGCATGACCGCCACCGTTGAGAATGTTCATCATCGGCACGGGAAGAGTATTGGCATTCACGCCACCGATGTAACGATACAACGGTAAGCCCACCTCCATTGCAGCAGCTTTCGCTACCGCCAATGAAACACCAAGAATCGCGTTTGCACCAAGGTTGCCTTTGTTTGGTGAGCCATCGAGTTCAAGCATGATCTTGTCGATCAAACCCTGATCAAGAACGGAGAAACCGACAATTTCTTCAGCGATCTTTGTGTTCACGTTTTCTACCGCTTTCAATACGCCTTTGCCAACGTATCTTTTTTTATCGCCATCGCGGAGTTCAACAGCTTCGTGTGTTCCTGTTGATGCTCCTGACGGAACAGCCGCGCGACCGAACGCACCGCTTTCGGTTACAACATCAACTTCTACGGTAGGGTTGCCACGGGAGTCAAGGATTTGACGGGCGTGGATGGATTCGATTAGACTCATCTCTGAAATTTTAAATTTGATAATTTTAAATTTGAAATTTGGGAGCAGCCAAATTTCTACTTATTGTTCGCTGTTTTAACTGAGGCAGTAAATATCGCTATGAACTCTTTAGATTCTTGAACCAGGAATTTTAGTTCCTTGTCGTCTTGTTTGAGTAAATCAACTTCACTTAAGAACGTCAGCCAGAAGTTTGACTCGTCTGCCTCTTCGAGTACAACTTTCAGTTTATTTACAAAATCCGCATCTGACTTCGCCATACCTACAGATCGATAGTTTGCAGCCACAGACGATGCCGATTTCAGAAGCTGATATGTCACAACCTTCGCTGCCTGACTTCTAGGAAATCTATTACACAACTTAAACACTAAAATCGCAAACCGTCTCGTCCGCGCAATCAATTCATTTTTATCCATAAATTTTAGATTACTACCCGTTCTACATCTTCGGTGTTCTCTAAAATTTCAAATTTCAAATATCAAATTTAAAATCCTCGAAGGATCAAACTGACATCAGAAACTAATTTTTACTCTCTTGCATGATCTTCACAAAATCATCAAACAAATAATTCGAATCATGCGGCCCGGGACTTGCCTCGGGGTGATACTGCACTGAGAAAGCTTTTTTATTCTTCAGTCTAATCCCCATGATCGTATTATCGTTCAGGTGAAGGTGTGTTACTTCAACATTCTGATTTTTTTCAATTTCTTTTTCGCTTACTGCAAAGCCGTGGTTTTGGGAAGTCATCTCTCCTTTGCCGGTGATGAGGTTTTTCACAGGATGGTTCAAGCCTCTGTGGCCGTGGTGCATCTTGTATGTTGACAGTCCGCATGACAGTGCGAGCAGCTGGTGACCGAGGCAAATTCCAAACACAGGTGTATCGGAATTTACGGCATCTTTCACAGTCTTGATTGCGTAGTCCATCACAGAAGGATCTCCAGGGCCGTTCGAGATGAAGTAGCCATCCGGTCTCCACGCCTGCATTTCGCTTAGTGGAGTCTTTGCAGGGAACACTTTAATGTAGCAGCCGCGCTTCGCGAGATTTCTGAGAATATTTGTCTTGATACCGAGATCCAATGCCGCTACTTTAAACTGAGCTGTGGGCTCTCCGATATAGTAAGGCTCTTTCGTGCTGACCAGTGATGAAAGTTCAAGTCCGTCCATCGATGGCACTTTCTTCAACTCCGTTTTCATCTGATCAGGTGTAAGTTCAGATGAGATCAAAGCGTTCATCGCGCCTTTGTTCCTGATGTAACGCACCAGCATTCGTGTGTCGACATCTGAGATGCCCACCACATTGTTGCGTTCGAGATATTGCTGGAGGCTTTCCTTTGCTTCCTTGCGGCTGAATTCTTCCGCGAAGTCATTCACTACCACACCGGCAATTTTTGTTGCACCGGACTCCTGCTCGGCATCAAGCGCCCCATAATTTCCGATGTGTGCTGTGGTGTTCACAATGATCTGACCGTAGTAGGATGGATCTGTGTAGATTTCCTGGTAGCCAGTCATACCAGTGTTAAAGCAAATTTCACCACCCGAAGTCCCGATTTTTCCGATTGCCTTTCCTTCAACCAGCAATCCGTCTTCTAATAGCAGGTAAGCTTTTTTGTCCATAGTGAATTGGTTCAACAATATTAAGGGATTTGAAATTTTAAATCTGAAATTTGACATTTAAAAACATCAAAATTTGCGCTTGAGTAAACCTCAAAGGGCGTTAAATAATTCATTCCTTGAATTGTCAACATTTCAAACGAGTGCACTCTGTATTTAATTTTCAAATTTAAAATGTCAAATTTCAAATTGAACTAAACAAAAAAGGGATCGGAGCAACCTCCAATCCCTTTTGTATAATCTATTTTCGTTAGCACTACTCTTTAGACTTTTTAGTAGACTTTTTCTCTGTCTTCTCAGCCTTTGGCTCAGCTGACTTCTTTGTCTTCTTTTCAGCCTTTGCTTCTGCTGCTGGTGCATCTGCAGATTCTGCTTCAGCGCCTTCAGCTTTCTTGCCTTTTGCACGGCTTCTGCGGGTCTTGCCCTTCTTCTCAGCACCTTCCTTAGTGTAAAGTGTGTTGAAGTCTACGAGCTCGATAAGCGCCATTTCCGCGTTGTCACCCTGACGGCTATCCGCCAACTTGATGATGCGCGTATAACCACCTGGTCTGTCAGCGATCTTGGCTGCTACTTCACCGAACAACGTCTGTACAGACTCTTTGTTCTGAAGATAAGAAAATACTGTTCTTCTCGAGTGTGTCGTATCTTCCTTTGATTTTGTCAAAAGAGGCTCAACATATTTTCTAAGGGCTTTCGCCTTTGCAACTGTCGTTGTAATTCGTTTGTTCAGGATCAGCGAAGACGCCATGTTTGACAACAATGCACTTCTGTGCGATGCAGTCCGTCCTAAGTGATTTATTTTCTTACCGTGTCTCATGATTCAATTTAATCTTCGTCAAGTTTATACTTGGAGAGGTCCATACCGAAGGTGAGGTTCTTCTCCGCTACCAGCTGTTCCAATTCAGCCAAAGACTTCTTACCGAAGTTTCTGAACTTCATCATATCAGAAATTTCAAGCTGAACCAGGTCGCCAAGTGTCTTCACATCCGCAGCTTTCAAGCAGTTGTAAGCGCGTACTGAAAGATCAAGGTCGTGAAGAGGCGTCTTCAGCAGCTTGCGCATGTGAAGCATTTCTTCATCTACCTGCTCGATCTCAGCATCTTTGCCGGTTTCGAGTTCGATAGACTTGTCAGAGAACAGTCTGAAGTGCTGGATCAGAATATGAGCCGCACCTTCAAGGGCTTTCTCAGGATGGATTGAACCATCCGTTTCAATATCTACAACGAGTTTTTCGTAGTCAGTCTTTTGCTCAACGCGGGTGTTCTCAACGCTGTACTTCACGTTCTTGATGGGTGTGAAGATCGCATCGATCGGAATGAATCCGAATACCTGTTCAGCTGGCTTGTTTTCCTCAGCTGGCAAATAGCCTCTTCCCTTTTCGATTGTCAATTCGATTTCGAAATGCGCAGTCTCGTCAAGGTTACAGATTACGTGCTCAGGATTCAGGATCTCAAAAGCAGAAGTAAACTTGGTGATATCACCAGCTTTGAACTGTTTTTGCTTCTTGATGCTAACCGTGATCTTGTTATCAAAGTTTTCACCAAGCTTTCTGAATCTTACCATCTTCAGGTTGAGGATAATCTCAGCCACATCTTCAACAACACCCTCAATCGTAGAAAACTCGTGGAGTACACCAGGGATCTTGATACCGGTGATCGCATAACCTTCAAGGGAGGACAACAGAATTCTTCTCAGTGCATTACCGATTGTAACTCCGTATCCTTTCTCCAGAGGCTTGAATGTAAACAGTCCGTGGAAGTCATCGGACTTTTCCATTACAACCTTCTCTGGCATTTGAAACGCTAATATTGACATAGGAATGTTGATTAAATGATAGAATTACTTAGAATACAATTCAACGATCAGCTGCTCGTTGATGTTTTCAGGGATATCCTGACGTGCCGGAAGATTTACAATCTTGCCAGTCATTTCGTTGTTATCCCACTCCAACCAATTGTATTTTCTTGAGCTCTGGAGCGCAAGGCTGTTGGTAACGGCTTCGAGTGACTTCGAACGCTCGCGCACGCCAATAAGCTCACCTGGCTTAAGTGTGTATGATGGCACGTTAACGATCTCACCGTTAACTTCGATATGCTTATGGAGAACAAGCTGACGTGCTGCTCTGCGTGTAGGAGCGATTCCCAAACGGTAAACAGTGTTGTCAAGACGAGCTTCAAGAAGCTGCAGCAAAGTTTCACCGGTAACACCTTTTTTGCGAGATGCTTCGCTGAATACTCTGGCGAATTGTCTTTCGAGCAATCCGTAGATGTATTTTGCCTTCTGCTTTTCAGCAAGCTGCGTAGCATATTCTGACTGCTTGCGCTTCTTACCACGACCATGCTGACC
The DNA here is from genome assembly GCA_029309925.1 of Fulvivirgaceae bacterium JP3-4. Classification (GTDB taxonomy): domain Bacteria; phylum Bacteroidota; class Bacteroidia; order Cytophagales; family Cyclobacteriaceae; genus Chryseosolibacter. Next base: position 1,163,655 of record JARKND010000005.1, on the reverse strand, counting down.
AGGAGCATAGTTCTTTTTTGCCAAAGCCTTATTCTCACCTAAGATAGGCTCATTAAATCTTCTTGAAATTCTAACTCTTGGGCCTGTATATCGTGCCATTTGCTTGATTTTAGATTTTAGATTTTAGATTTCAGAATTTATCTGTTCTCTAAACTCTTAACTCTTAAACTATTTATCAATTGATCTGATTTCCTAGATCTGGACTTTTAGTCTCAAATCTAAAATCTCAAATCTTAAATTTTAAACTCTTCTTTTCTTAGGAGGACGGCAACCGTTGTGCGGCAGCGGAGTTACATCACGGATCGCAGTAACTTCGATTCCAGCACCCTGAATTGTACGGATAGCAGACTCACGTCCGGCACCCGGTCCTTTAACGAAAACTTCAACTTTTCTCATTCCGAGTTCGAAGGCCTTAGTAGCACAGTCCTGCGCTGCCATCTGTGCAGCATATGGAGTGTTTTTCTTTGAACCTTTGAAGCCCATCTTACCAGCAGATGCCCAGGATACAACCTGACCTGTGGAGTTGGTCATCGTAATGTTGATGTTGTTGAAAGTAGCCTTAATGTGAGCCACTCCTACAGCTTCAACTGTAACGACTCTCTTCTTTGCTTTATCTTTTCTCTTTTCAGCAGTTGCCATAATGAGATTTTAAATTTTAAATTTTGAGATTTTACATTTTCGATTTGAATTAGATTTCAAATTTTCAAATGTCAAATTTCAAATTATTTTATCCTTTAGTTGCCTTCTTCTTATTGGCTACCGTCTTACGCTTTCCTTTGCGGGTACGCGCGTTGTTCTTGGTAGTCTGACCACGAACCGGTAAGCCTTTACGATGACGGAGGCCACGGTAGCACCCAATATCCATAAGACGCTTGATGCTCAGCTGAATCTCAGACTTAAGCACACCTTCGATTCTGAATTTCTCAGCGATGATCGCGCGGATGGCGTTTGACTCTTCGTCATTCCACTCTTTCACCTTCTTGTCGAAGTTGACATTGGCTTCAGTAAGAATTTGTTGGGCTGACCTACGGCCAATACCAAAAATGTAAGTGAGACCGATTTCGCCTCGCTTGTTATCCGGAATATCTACACCAGCAATACGTGCCATAGTCTTAACCTTGTCTTTGTTTATACCTAGGATTCTTCTTGTTAATCACATACAGTTTGCCCTTGCGTCTGATGATCTTGCAGTCAGCGCTTCGCTTCTTTATGGATGCTTTAACTTTCATCTGTTCTATCAGTTTATTCAGCGCCCCGCTGTTAACGAAGCGTCTGCCATTGTTAGTTTTCCTTTGTCTGCACCGATGGAATGACCAAACTTTGTTTCGAATCCCGATCACCAGGTATCCGTGGTCATTTCATTGTTTTGTCGTCTTATCTTTATCGTTAGACACATAATGATGTGTCTCTACCATTTCATTATTTGTAACGGAATACAATCCGTCCCTTTGTCAAATCGTATGGTGACATTTCCAATCGGACTCTGTCGCCTGGCAATATGCGGATATAATTCATTCGCATCTTACCTGAAATATGAGCCAGTACTTCGTGACCATTTTCGAGGGTCACACGGAACATTGCGTTCGACAATGCTTCGCTTATAGTGCCATCTTGCTCAATTGACTTTTGTTTCGCCACTTATAACTATAATTTTCTTCTATGTACTCGTGTGTCGTCAGTATCTCCGTTCTGTCTGCGTGTATGGCCACCATGTGTTCAAAGTGCGCTGATGGTTTTTTGTCCGCTGTGCGAATTGTCCATCCATCTCTCTCCTGAACCACGTTCTTGGTTCCCTGGTTGATCATCGGTTCGATTGCGAAAACCATCCCCGGAACAATCTTCACTCCCTTCCCACGCTTTCCATAATTCGGAACTTCGGGATCTTCGTGAAGCTTCTTTCCAACGCCATGTCCTACCAGTTCCCTTACGACACCGTAACCAAAACTTTCAACATAACTCTGAATGGCGAAGGCTACGTCTCCGATCCGGTTGCCGGCTTTTGCCTGCGCAATTCCCAGATAGAGTGATTCGTATGTTCTTTCCAGTAACAAAAGCGCTTCGGGTTTACACCCTTCCAGCGGATACGTGTATGCCGAATCGCTGTGATAACCTTTGTACTGAACTCCGCAGTCAACACTGAGGATGTCGCCTTCTCTTATTTCATAGTTACCTGGGAATCCGTGCACCACGATCTCGTTTGCCGAGATACAAAGTGAGGCTGGAAAACCCCTGTAATCCTTGAAGGAAGGAACACCGCCATGATCGCGGATGAACTCTTCAGCCAACTTATCCAGTGTGATCGTCTTCACACCCGGCCTGACGTGCTTCGCTATTTCTCCGTGAGCTTTACCCAGTATCTGGGCACTTTCACGAATAATAACCAGCTCTTCTTCAGTCTTTAAGTTGACCATTCAGCTTTTAAGCCGCAGCAAATTGAGAACGTCCTTTTACTCTGCCAGACTTCATCATCCCTTCGTAGTGTCTCATCAGCAGGTAACTTTCGATTTGCTGAAGTGTATCGAGGATAACCCCAACCATGATCAGCAATGAAGTACCACCGAAGAACTGTGCGAAGTTCTGACCTACACCGAGCTTCACAGCAAATGTTGGAAGGATGGCGATGATGGCCAGGAATAATGCACCGGGCAGTGTAATTCTTGATAAAACTGTATCTATAAACTCTGCAGTCTGTTTGCCAGGCTTAACACCGGGAACAAAACCACCGTTTCTCTTTAAGTTATCTGCGATGTCATTCGAATTGATGGTGATCGCAGTATAAAAGAAAGTGAAAATCAGGATCAATAAGGCAAATACCAAACTGTATTGCCATGAGTAAGGATCAGAGAAGGTTTGTCCGATAGACGCTCCGATCTCCGTATCCTTCCAGATACCCACAACGAGTACCGGGATGAACATCAACGCTTGTGCGAAAATGATTGGCATAACACCGGCAGAGTTCAACTTCAATGGAATGAAGTCGCGCTTTCCACCATATAACTTGTTTCCGATGACCTGCTTTGCATATTGGATGGGAATTCTGCGCGTAGCCTGTGTGAGCATGATCACGCCCATCACGATCGCAAACAGAACGATCAATTCAATAATGAACAGGAGGGCTCCGCTCATACCACGGTTGATGACCGCTTCGTCATACACAGCAAGTGGAAGACGAGATACGATACCAATCATGATGAGAACTGAGATACCGTTACCGATACCCTTGTCAGTAATTCTTTCACCAAGCCACATACAGAACATTGTTCCGGCAACCAGGATTGTAATTGCTGAGAAGTAGAAGAAGAAACCAGGGTCGATGATGGCAGCAGGATCGATAGTTCCACGCAGGTAAGCGTAAGACTGGAAACCTGTGATGAAAATCGTCAGTACGCGTGTGAACTGGTTCAAACGCTTACGGCCTGAGTCGCCTTCTTTCTGTAATTTCTGAAAGTACGGTACAGCGAACGTCAGCAACTGCACGATGATCGATGCCGAAATGTATGGCATGATACCGAGTGCGAAGATTGACGCGCGACTGAATGAACCGCCCAGGAATGTATTCAACAATCCAAGGATACCTTCTGTTGCTCCACCGGTCAAGCTAGGGTGAGTAGCATCGATACCAGGGATAACGATATACGAGCCCAATCTGAAGATGATCAGAAATCCGATCGTGTTCAGGATTCTAACCCGAAGATCTTCGATTGAAAAAATGTTTCGTATGGTCTGAAAGAAACGCTTCATTATTTCACAGTTGTAGCGGTACCCCCAACTTTTTCAATTGCTTCTTTTGCAGTAGCAGAGAATGCGTGGGCTTCAACGCTGATCTTAGACTTCAACTCTCCTCTTCCTAACACTTTCACTTTATCGTTCTTGCGAACGACACCGTTGTCGATCAAAAACTGAAGGTTGATGGTAGCGGCTTTGCTTTCAGCAGCAAATGCTTCCAGTACATCCAGGTTGATACCCTTATAGTATATTTTGTTATTGTTCTTAAATCCGAACTTAGGAACGCGTCTCTGCAATGGCATCTGACCACCTTCGAAACCAGCTTTGCTGTGGTAACCTGAGCGCGACTGAGCACCTTTGTGACCACGACCTGCTGTTGAACCACCAGATCCCTGACCACGTCCAAGTCTTTTGTTTGTCTTTACCGATCCTTCTGCAGGAGTAAGTGTGTGCAGTTTCATGTCTTAGATTTCTTTAACAGTGATCAAGTGATTTACCTTTTTGATCATACCGGCAATCTGAGGTGTAAGCTCATGCTCAACGGTTCTATTGATCTTACCTAGACCAAGTGACTGGATCGTAAGAATCTGAGTCTGTGGTCTCTTAATCGTGCTTCTCTTCTGAGTGATCTGTACTTTCTTCGCCATGTCGCTTAGCCGTTAAATACTTTGGACAATGCAATACCTCTGTTTCTTGCGATGCTGTTAGCATCACGCATGCTGGTCAAAGCTTTGAAGGTAGCCTTCACCACGTTGTGCGGGTTGGAAGAGCCTTTAGACTTTGCCAATACATTGTGCACGCCTGCGCTTTCCAATACTGCACGCATCGCACCACCTGCGATAACACCTGTACCAGGAGATGCTGGCTTCAACAACACGAATCCACCACCGAATTTGCCAAGCGACTCATGAGGAACAGTTCCTTTGATGATCGGAACTTTCACCAGGTGCTTCTTAGCATCATCGATACCTTTTGTGATCGCATCAGTTACTTCGTTGGCTTTACCAAGACCGTAACCTACAACACCGTTACCATCGCCTACTACAACAATGGCTGCGAAGCTGAATCTGCGACCACCTTTCACCACTTTCGCTACGCGCTCAATGGCTACTACCTTTTCTTTCAGGTCGATTTCGCTGGCTTTTACTGTGCTAATATTGCTTACAGACATATTATGAATTTCTTAATGCTTAGAATTTTAAACCACCTTCTCTGGCGCCTTCGGCAAAAGCCTTCACGTTGCCATGATACAGATAACCGTTACGATCGAACACGATATACTCGATGCCGGCAGCTTTCGCCTTCTCAGCGATCTTCTTTCCGACATTCTTGGAGTTCTCAATGTTCACTGACTTCTTGCCCAACTCTACAGTTGAAGCAGAAGCGATAGTCGTTCCTTTCAAGTCATCGATCAACTGAGCATACACACCGGTGTTGCTTTTGAAGATTGACAATCTTGGTCTATCTGTAGTTCCGCTGATCTTCTTGCGAACACCAGCTTTGATTCTTGCGCGTCTTTCGAGGTTCTTGCCTGCCATAGTGTTTGTTTATCTATGATGCGTTAATATCTTATTTTACTTAGCAGCAGCCTTACCAGCTTTTCTGCGTACATACTCACCCGTGAAGCGAATACCTTTTCCTTTGTAAGGTTCAACTTTCCGGAGAGACTTGATCTTCGCTGCAACCTGACCGATCAATTGCTTGTCGATACCTTCAAGAACGATAGTGGGGTTACCACCTTTTTCCTGAAATGCAGTTACTTTGATTTCTGACGGAACAGCCAGGAATACGTTGTGTGAATATCCCAAGCTAAGTTCAAGAACATTTGACTGAGCATTGGCTTTGTAACCAACACCGACAAGTTCCATCTGTGACTTATATCCTTTAGAAACACCTTCGATCATGTTCTGGATCAACGCGCGGTAAAGTCCGTGCATTGCCTTATGTCTCTTCTGCTCTGTAGGTCTTTCAATGGTCACTGTACCATTTTCATTTTTGATTACGAAATCAGGATCAACAGCCTGGTGAAGTTCACCTTTAGGACCTTTGATAGAAACTCTGCCCTTCTCCTTTGAGTGGGTGAAAGTTATTCCTGATGGAATCGTTATGGGTAATTTACCAATTCGTGACATGACTTTTCTGAATTAAGAAACGTAACACAAAACTTCACCGCCAACATTCATGTTGCGAGCTTCCTTGTCGGTGATCACACCTTTGGAAGTAGACAGAATTGCCACACCCAAACCATTCAATACGCGAGGCATTGTTCCAGCATTCACATACTGTCTCAAACCTGGTGTACTGATGCGCTCAAGCTTAGTAATCGCTGACTCTCTTGTTTCAGGATTATATTTCAGAGCGATCTTGATGTTGCCCTGGTGGTTCTTTGTCTCCTCGAACTTGTAATTCAGGATGTAACCTTTGTCAAATAGAACCTTGGTTATCTCCTTCTTTAAGTTGGAAGCAGGGATCTCCACTACGCGGTGGTTGGCCTTAATGGCATTCCGTAACCGGGTTAAGTAATCTGCTATAGGATCAGTCATTTTCTTATTCCTTATACACTGTTATTAAAAAACAAGCCCGTGTTTAAAAAAACCGGGCTGCAAAGATATCGAACAATTTTAATTATTCAAACTGTTATCGGGTTTCGGAGGCTTATTTCTCACTTTTGAGGGGTTTTCCGACCTTGATACTCAGCAACCAATAAGAGACCGTTGGCTTTTGGCTGTCGGCCTGTGGCTTTTTAGGGTCGATTCCGCGTCTCCGGCTTCGATTTGCCCCTTCTGCCTTAATCGGCTGCAAGCTTCAAGCTTCAAGCTTCAAGTCTATGAGTGCTTCCTCAGGGCTTGCAGCTTGTAGCTTGTGGCTTGAAGCCACTTTTATATTACCATGAAGCTTTCGTCAATCCAGGGATCTTTCCATCCGATGCCATCTGGCGGAACACGTTACGGCAAACACCGAACTTTCTCAGATAACCTCTTGGACGACCAGTCAACTTGCAACGATTCTTCAAACGAACAGGTGATGCATTGCGTGGAAGTTTGTCCAGCGCTACATAGTCACCCGCTTCCTTCAAAGCTTTTCTCTTGGCTGCCTTCACAGCCACAAGTCTTTCCCTTTTTGCTTGACGAGCAATTACCGCTAATTTAGCCATGCTTAGTTTTGATTTTTATTCACGAACGGCATACCGAATTCCTTCAGCAGCTCGTAGCTTTCTTCATCTGTTTGAGCAGTGGTAACGAACGTGATGTCCATACCGCTGATCTTGTTTACTTTTTCGATTGAGATCTCAGGGAAGATGATCTGCTCCTTTACACCCAGCGTGTAGTTCCCGCGGCCGTCAAAGCCTTTGTTGCTGACGCCACGGAAGTCGCGCACGCGTGGAAGAGCGATGTTCATCAGGCGATCGAGGAACTCGTACATTTTGTTGCCACGAAGTGTTACGCGCACACCGATCGGCATGTTCTCTCTCAACTTGAAGTTAGAGATCGCTTTCTTGGATTTTGTAGAAACCGCTTTCTGACCGGTGATGTTGGTGATCTCTTCAATCGCCACATCGATCAGCTTTTTGTCGGTTACTGCCACACCCATACCCTTGTTGATGCAGATCTTCTCGATCTTCGGAACCTGCATAACAGATTTGTAATTGAACTTCTTTTGAAGTGCAGGTACAACCTCTTTCGAGTATTTTTCTTTTAATCTAGGAGTTGCCATTACTTAATAAATTCTCCGGTTTTCTTTGAATAACGCTGAAGCTGACCCTTGTCGTTAGCTTTTCTTCCAACGCGGGTAGGTTTACCCGATGCCGGGTCGATCAACATCAGGTTGCTGATGTGCACTGGAGCTTCTTTTCTGGTGATACCACCTTCAGGCTTGCCAGCAGAGGGTTTAGAATGCTTGGTCACCATGTTGATGCCTTCAACAATTGCACGGTTCTTCTCAGGAAACACTTCAAGAACTTTTCCGGTTCTCTCGCGCTGAGCTGTGCTCTTGTCATCACCAGCGATAACTTTTACCATATCGCCTTTCTTAATGTGCAACTTCGGTTGCTTGTTAAATTTTCTCTCCATGGCTTATATTACTTCAGGGGCCAATGAAACGATTTTCATAAACTGCTTCTCTCTAAGCTCACGCGCCACGGGACCGAAAATACGGGTTCCGCGTGGTTCGTCCTGAGCGTTCAACAGAACGGCAGCGTTATCTTCGAAGCGGATATACGATCCGTCTTTTCTCCTAACTTCTTTCGTAGTTCTAACTATTACCGCTTTGGAAACAGTTCCTTTCTTTACCTGGCTTGTTGGCAAAGCAGACTTCACAGTAACTACAATCTTGTCACCAACAGAAGCTGAACCTCTGCGGGTTCCACCGAGCACGTGCATACAAAGAACTTCCTTTGCGCCACTGTTGTCGGCTACGGTCAGTCTGGATTCGGTACGTATCATATTCGCTTTATTCTAAATCTCTTTGTTTTAAATCTAATTGCGTGCTTATCATTTCACGCTGTTGGCTGTTGGCCATAGCTATAGCCAAAAGCCATAGCCATTTGCATTACTTCGCTTTCTCAACGATCTCAACCAGTCTCCAGCGCTTCAACTTGCTCAGAGGACGAGTTTCTGAAATGCGCACGGTATCTCCGATACCAGCACTGTTGGTCTCATCGTGTGCTTTGAACTTCGTAGTTCTGTTCACGAATTTTCCGTAGATCGGGTGCTTTACCTTTCTGTCTACAGCAACGGTGATGGTTTTTTGCATTTTATTGCTCACCACTTTCCCGATTCTTTCTTTGCGTTCGTTCCTTTCTTCCATAGGAATTATTTTTGAAGTTCTTTAGCTCTGAGTTCAGTGTTCAATCTGGCAATCAACTTACGTGACTGGCTGATTCTCATCGGATTTTCGATAGATGAGATCTTGTGCGCAAACTGAAGCTTGCGAAGTCCTTCTCTCTCCGTTGAGATTTTCTCTTTTAGTTCGGCTACGCTCAGAGCCTTGATTTCAGAATTCTTCATTGTATTATGATTCTACGTAGTCTCTTCTTACTGTGAACTTAGTCTTGATCGGAAGTTTACCTTCCGCAAGTTCGAGGGCTTTCTTCGCCATCGCCAGGCTGACACCACCTGCTTCGAACAGGATAGTACCAGGCTTGATTACAGCTACCCAATACTCAGGCGCACCTTTACCTTTACCCATACGAACCTCTGCAGGCTTTCTGGTGATTGGCTTGTCAGGGAAAATGCGGATCCACACCTGACCTTCGCGTTTCATTTCACGCGTTACTGCAATACGAGCCGCTTCGAGCTGACGCGCAGTGATCCATCCACCTTCAAGGGCTTTCAATCCAAAAGATCCGAAAGCAATTGAATGTCCGCGTGTCGCCATGCCTTTCACACGGCCTTTTTGCATTTTTCTAAATTTGGTTCGTTTCGGCTGTAACATAGCTCAATTTTAAATTTGAGATTTGAAATTTGAAATTTGGGTTATCACCCTTAACTCTCTCCTTCCTATCTCAGCTTTTTAATTCGTTTATCTACCCATTCGAAAACTGGTCTCCCAAATTTTCAAATGTAAAATGTCAAATTTCAAATTATCTTCCACCGCCACGGTTTCCACCGCCACGATTTCCGCCACCCTGGCCGCCACGTCTGTCGCCACCACCACGGTTATCACGTCCACCGCCACGGTTATCACCGCGACCACGTCCGCCACCACGCTCGTTACGTTCACCACGTGGAGCGCCACCGCCCTGGCCACCCTGGCCCTGACCCTGGTTGCTCACCAGACCTACGTTAGGAGAAAGGTCACGCTTACCGTAGATCTCACCTTTGAAGATCCATACTTTGATACCGATCTTTCCATACACAGTTTGTGCTTCAGAGATTGCATAATCAATGTCAGCGCGCAGAGTGTGCAATGGAATTCTTCCTTCCTTGTATTGTTCTGTTCTGGCCATATCAGCACCTGCCAAACGACCAGAAGTTTTTACTTTGATACCTTCCGCACCTACACGCATTGCTGAAGCGATTGCTTGCTTCATCGCGCGCTTATAAGAGATACGGGCTTCGATCTGCTGTGCGATAGACTCACCAACCAATTTCGCATCAAGCTCGGGACGCTTAATTTCGAAGATGTTGATCTGAACGTCTTTGCCAGTGATCTTCTTCAATTCTTCCTTGATCTTGTCAACTTCGTTTCCGCCTTTACCGATCACAACTCCGGGACGAGCAGTGTGAATGGTCAAAGTGATTCTCTTCAGTGTTCTTTCGATAACAACTTTCGCGATACCACCTTTTGGAATACGAGCCTGAACGTATTCTCTGATCTTTTGATCTTCTACAAGCTTATCAGAGAACGTTTTTCCACCGTACCAGTTAGAATCCCAACCGCGCACGATGCCTAATCTCAAGCCTACAGGATTAATCTTTTGTCCCATTGTATTATTCCTTAGTTTCTGTTTCTGTTACTACTTCAACTCCTGTTTTCTTCAGGCTGTCGATGATAAGGGTCACGTGGTTCGAACGCTTTCTGATTCTGTGCGCACGTCCCTGTGGAGCTGGTCTAAGTCTCTTCAACTGACGACCACCATCAACCCAGATCTCTTTTACTACGAGGTCGGCTTCTTCGAGCTTTGCGTCCTGGTTTTGAAGTCCCCAGTTTGCAATTGCTGACAACAAAAGCTTCTCAAGTTTTGGTGAACCATTCTTTGGTTCATATTTCAAAATATTGAGTGCCTTGTTGACACGCTGACCTCTGATCAGGTTAGCAACCAAACGCATCTTACGAGGCGATGTTGGTACGTTAACCAATTTCGCTTGCACAGGACCGTTTTTAGCAGCCTCTTTCTTTGCATCGCGTTTTTCTCTTTTTAAGACAGATTTCTTCTTCTTTTTCGCCACCGTTTCTACAACGGGTGCGGGAGCTTCTGTCTTTTTAGCTGTAGCTTTCTTTGCCATGACTACTAAGCGTTATCTTTCTTGTTACCTGAGTGACCCTTGAACGTACGAGTAGGCGCAAACTCACCGAGCTTATGACCAACCATGTTCTCTGTCACATAGACAGGGATAAATTTATTTCCATTGTGCACTGCGAAAGTGTGGCTGATCATTTCAGGCACAACAGTCGATCTGCGTGACCATGTCTTGATCACTGATTTTTTACCGGACTTTTCCGCAGTCTCTACTTTTTTCAAGAGGCGGAAGTCAGCGTAAGGTCCTTTCTTAATCGAGCGTCCCATTATTTTTTCCTCCTAGAGATGATTAGGTTATCTGAATACTTCTTAGGGTGACGAGTCTTCTTACCTTTTGAGTACAAGCCCTTACGTGATCTTGGATGACCACCAGAAGCGCGACCTTCACCACCACCCATCGGGTGATCTACAGGGTTCATCGCTACCGCTCTCGTGCGAGGACGAATACCTCTCCAGCGACTGCGACCTGCCTTACCAACACTTTCGTTCATGTGGTCAGGGTTTGATGCTGCACCGATCGTTCCCATGCAAACATCCAATACGTTACGCATTTCACCCGATGGCATTTTCAAAGTAGCGAAGCCACCTTCACGTGCCAGCAACTGAACAAATGAACCTGCCGAGCGAGCGATTGCTCCACCTTTGCCTGGCTTCATTTCAACGTTGTGAATGATTGTACCCAATGGAATCTTCGCGAGTGGAAGAGCATTTCCTACTTCAGGCGCGATATCCGGACCTGAAAGAACCTGCTGTCCTACCTGGAGACCATGAGGTGCTATGATATAAGACTTAGAACCATCTACATAATAAAGAAGTGCAATACGAGCTGAACGGGTCGGATCGTACTCGATTGACTTTACAGTAGCCGGAACACCGAACTTGTTTCTCTTGAAGTCGATCTCTCTGAGCTTCTGCTTGTGACCACCACCGATGTAGCGCATGGTCATTCTTCCTTTGCTATTTCTTCCTCCGGTTTTCTTTACCGTTGTCACCAATGACTTCTCAGGCTTGCTGGCCGTGATGTCATCGAATGAAGGAGCCATTCTGTGTCTGGTTCCTGGTGTTACCGGTTTTAATTTTTTCAACGCCATGAGTCAGTATAGTTAAACGTTGCTATAAAAATCAATTACTTCACCTTCAGCCAGCGTTACGATGGCCTTCTTGTAATTTGGCTTACGTCCTGAGAGAACGCCAGCCTTTGTGTAACGGGTTTTGAATTTTCCCATCACATTCATGGTGTTCACCTTTTCAACGTTAACACCGTATTGTTTTTCAACGGCTTTCTTGATCTCAACTTTATTGGCGTCAGAATCTACGATGAAACCGTATTTTCCTTTCTCATTGAGTGAAGAAACCTTCTCGGTAACCAATGGTTTTTTCAGGACGCTCATGATTCTTTATTTAATAAGTTTTCAACCTTGGTTATAGCGCTCTCAACAAAGATCAGGTTATCAGCATGCATCAGATCGTAAGTGTTGATCTGGTCAGCTGTAGTGATCTTGGTGTTCTCGATGTTTCTTCCGGAAAGAATAATGTTCTTGTTGTTTTCAGGAAGGATGAAGAGCGTCTTCTTGGCATCCAGCTTAAGGGCTGCCAGCATGTTTACATACTGCTTGGTTTTTGCAGTCTCGAAGTTGAAATCTTCGAGGATAGCGATTGAATTATCTTTCGCCTTGTATGACAATGCAGACTTGCGAGCCAAGTCTTTTACTTTTTTGTTCAGCTTGAAAGAGTAGTCGCGGGGCTGAGGACCGAATACACGTCCACCACCTTTGAACTGAGGGTTCTTGATGTTACCCGCACGGGCTCCACCTGTTCCTTTTTGCTTCTTGATCTTCTTTGAAGAACCAGAGATCTCATTACGCTGCTTTGACTTGTGAGTACCCTGACGCTGATTAGCGAGGAAGCTCTTTACATCAAGATAGATCGCGTGGTCGTTAGGCTCTATGCCGAACACTGCATCAGCAAGGTTTACTTTCTTGCTGGTCTTCTCACCACTATATTTTAATACTGCTACTTCCATTATTTCTGAAGGATTACAGTTGAATTCTTTGCACCAGGAAGTGATCCGCTGATCACGATAAGGTTTTGATCTGCAATGATCTTAACCACTTGAAGATTCGTAGTTTTTACGCGAGCTCCACCCATACGACCCGGGAGACGCTTTCCTTTGATTACACGAGACGCGAAAGACGCGTTACCCATTGAACCAGGAGCACGAAGTCTGTTGTGCTGACCGTGAGTCTGACCACCCACACCATTGAAGTTGTGACGCTTCACAACGCCTTGGAAACCTTTACCTTTTGAAGTGCCTACTGCATCGATAAAATCACCTTCTACGAAGATGTCAGCAACGCGTACTTCTTTTCCAAGCTCAGCGATTGATTCGAATTCCTTTCCGAAATCGCGGAACTCAACGATATTTTTCTTAGGAGTTGTGCTTGCTTTTTTGAAATGACCGATAGCCGCCTTTGAAGCGTTCTTTTCTTTCTTCTCGCCAAAGGCCAACTGAACTGAACGGTATCCGTCAGATTCTTCATTTTTAACTTGAGTGACTACGCAGGGGCCTGCCTCGATCACTGTGCATGCAATATTCTCGCCCCCAGGGCCGAATACGCTCGTCATTCCGATTTTCTTTCCTATAATGCCAGGCATAATGCTTGTTTTTCAGGATTTTGCGTTTATAAGCTGTGGTTCTAATTCACGTTATGTGGAGAATTTTGGCCTTCTGCGCAAAAAGGACTGCAAAGATAGGAAAAGAGTGTTTGAGAACAAGGGTGGGTTTCAAAATTTCCTAAAAATCTACCCTTGAATAGATCCTGCCATAGCCATGGCTATTAGCTATGGCTATGGCAGATGGCTTAACATTAAGCAAAACATGCTTCGCAATTCATTAAAAACCTTATCATTGCAGCCTGAAAATCAAGCGCATGCAGTTGAATTCGGCTTTACGGTGGGTTGTTCTTGCGGGACTGCTGGTGTTGCTTTTCGTCCTCAACCTATCGCTGGGAAGCGTCAAAATCCCGGTAAAAGAAATTTTTACTATCCTCCTGGGATTCAATTCTGTTGAGCCGGTCTGGACAGAAATAATCTGGGACTTCCGAATGACTAAGGCAATCACGTGCGTGCTTGGTGGTAGTGCATTGGCGTTGGGAGGCCTTCAGATGCAGACGCTTTTCCGGAACCCCCTCGCAGGGCCGGACGTGCTTGGGCTTACGTCCGGAGCCAGCCTTGCTGTGTCTCTTGTATATATGAGCGGTGCAGCAGGCGTCAGCCTGTTCTTCATTCAAAGCGCCTGGACAGTGGCGATCGCTTCAAGCATCGGCTGCTTTTTTGTTTTCCTCATTATGCTTGCCGTCTCCAGGCGGTTGAAAGACAATGTTTCGCTTCTGATTGTTGGCTTAATGGTAGGTGCAGCCACGGCATCAATCGTAAGCGTACTTCAATATCTCAGCCGTGCCGAAGACCTGCAGGTGTACATGATCTGGACATTTGGAAGCCTGTCGGGACTGAACTGGACGGAAATAAAAGTCCTGGCAACTATTGTGCTGGCGGGGTTAGCGATCTCGATGTTTAATGTTAAATCGCTAAACGTATGGCTGCTTGGAGAGAACTATGCGCAGAGCCTTGGCGTGAACATTGGCCGGTCGCGCTTTCTTGCGATCTGCTCTGCATCCGTTCTAACGGGTGGGGTAACCGCTTTCTGCGGCCCGATCGCATTTGTCGGGCTTGCGGTTCCTCATCTGGTGAAGCTGCTGATCAAAAGTCATGATCACAAAATGCTTCTGCCAGCCGTTGCCGTAGGCGGTGCAGTGTTATTACTCGGCTGTGACATCCTCGCACAGCTGCCTCGGACCAGCAGCATCTTGCCAATAAACGCCATTACAGCGCTGGTAGGTGCTCCCGTTGTGATTTGGGTTATAATGAACAATAAAATCATCCGATAATGCAACCGGCATTAACAACAGCCTCGCTTTGCATTGGTTATCGCAATGGTGCCGCAGAGAGGCTTTTGTTCGATAACCTGAATCTTGAATTGGTCCCGGGCCAACTCGTCTGTTTTATGGGACCGAATGGCATCGGCAAATCTTCGCTCATCAGAACACTGGCTGGATTGCAAAATCCCCTTCGTGGAAAGATCAGACACCACCATGAAAAGAAAGTGGAACAGCTCATATCGGTTGTGCTGACAGACAGGATCTCTGGGGGACACATGACAGTATTTGATCTTGTCGCATTCGGGCGTTATCCCTACCTGGGCTGGAATGTCAAACTCTCGAACCAGGACGAAGAAATTGTACAAAGAGCAATACGACAGGTGCATATTGAAACGCTGACCGATACACCTCTGCATCAGCTCAGCGATGGGCAGATGCAGATGGCTATGATCGCGCGTGCCATAGCGCAGGATACACCGATCATTTTGCTTGACGAGCCTACGGCCCACCTCGATCTGAACAATCGCGTTGAGATTATGCGGTTATTGCGGAGGCTTGCAAAGTCTACGTCAAAAGCTATCCTGGTGGCTACTCATGAACTCGATCTCGCGCTGCAAACTGCAGACTGGATCTGGTTAACCACGCGTAAGAAAAATATTCTGTCAGGGATTCCGGAAGACCTTGTACTGGACGGCTCGTTTGATTCAATTTTTGAATTTAAGGGCTTCGATCTCAAAACAGGTAAAGTTCAGCATCTTCCCGACAAGGGGATTAGTGTAAGCGTTACAGGCGAAGGTTATGAACTCCTGTGGACAAAGAATGCATTGGAAAGAAATGGTTACGAAGTGAGTGAATTGAGATCACCAAGTCATATTACTGTGGGCAGAAACAAAGACTCGCTTTTCTGGTTATTATCAACAGAGAGGGGCGACATGCATTTTAATTCCATACGCGAACTGATCAAAAACCTGTAATCAAACGTTTGCAGGCATGGGTAAGTAAGGAATTCCTCACTATTGAAATAATGGTTTGGCATGCATTTATTAGTTTGCGCGTTCATATAAGAAATCACAACTCATCCGTCCCATGTTTAATCTAGCAGAGCTATTTCCATATAAATTTGATTCTAAGTATTCAAAGCCCGCAGCGTACTTCTCTATGGAGTTTGCAGTGGATCAACCGCTGAAAATTTACAGTGGCGGTTTAGGCTTCCTTGCAGGATCACACCTTCGCAGCGCATATGAGCTTAAGCAAAACCTCATTGGTATAGGAATCCTTTGGAAGAAGGGTTATTACGACCAGGAGCGAAATCAGGACCAAACGCTGAAGGTGAGCTTCCGCGACAAAGATTACCACTTCCTTACTGACACGAAGATTCTTTTTCCGATCACCATACACGGTGCGAAGGTATTTGTAAAAGCATTCCTGCTGAAGGCAACGGTGTTCAACACTGTCCCGCTCTTCCTTCTCACCACTGACATTCCGGAGAATGATTATCTCGCGCAGACGATCAGTCACCGCTTGTACGATCCGAACGAAACAACGCGCATCGCGCAGTCAATTCTGCTCGGGGCCGGGGGCGCGAAGCTCCTCGACATTATTGAGCGTGAAACAGAAATTTATCACATGAACGAAGGACACGCGTTGCCGTTGTGCTTCTATCTGCTCGATAAATACAAAGATATCAATGAAGTAAAAAAACGTGTTGTGTTCACCACGCATACTCCGGAGAAAGCCGGAAACGAAGAACACAGCATCCCGTTGCTGAACAACATGTCGTTCTTCAATGGACTTACACCGCAGCAGGTCCAGGAAGCTTGTGCACCGGAGAACGGTGTTTTGAATTACACCGTTGCCGCATTGCGTTTGGCAAAACGCGCGAATGGAGTATCACAACTCCATGGTGAAGTGTCGCGCAAGATGTGGAATGGTCACAAAGGAATCTGCGAGATCACGGCAATCACGAACGCCCAAAACAGAACCTACTGGAAAGATGAGGCACTTGATCGGGCACTTGAAAGCAATGACGATCAGGCGCTGGTAGCGCGAAAAAAAGAACTGAAGGAAAAACTTTTCAGAGTTGTTGCCAACCAAACCGGAAAGCTCTTCAATCCAAATGTGCTGACGATCGTCTGGGCAAGACGTTTTGCAGCGTACAAACGGGCAAATCTCATCATGTCAGATTTCAACCGGTTTGTAAAAATTGTCAACAACAAAAAGTATCCTGTGCAGATGATCTGGGCAGGCAAACCTTATCCGGAAGATTTCGGGGCAATCAACATTTTCAACGAGATCTACTGGAAGACGAAAGAAATTTCAAACTGTACCGTTGTCACGGGATATGAACTCTGGTTGTCCGGCCACTTGAAGAAAGGCTCCGACCTCTGGTTGAACAATCCAAAACTTTATCATGAAGCTTCCGGCACTTCCGGCATGACCGCTGCGATGAACGCATCCATCAATCTTTCAATTCCTGACGGATGGGTTCCTGAATTTGCGAAGGATGGCGTTAACTCTTTCCTGATTAAAACAGCGGATGATTCGCTTTCTCAGGATGAAAAAGACAGAATCGAAGCAAAGAATCTGCTCGATGTTCTCGAAAATGAGATCATCCCGATGTACTACGAAAAACCTGAGCAGTGGAACAGCATCATGAAGGCGAGCATGCGTGATGTGCTTCCCTTCTTCGACTCTGGCAGAATGGCGGACGAGTACTATGAGAAGCTTTACCACTTCGAATATCACGAAGAGGCGAAGTCTACGGCAAGGTCTTCGAAGAAGGTGGTGATCTAAGACACAAAGTCCAAATATCAAGATCCAAAATCCAAGACCAGGACGGGTGTCCCTGGCAATGGGTTTTGGATCTTCGCATTTAAGGCTTGTCTAACGCATGGATACACTGTAGATTCACGCTTCCAAATATCTCCATGAACGAACTGGTGTTAACAGAAATCTGGATCTACCCTGTTAAGTCTTTGGGCGGCATTCCCTTACCTTCCGCGAAAGCGATGGGCAAGGGACTTGAGTTCGATCGCAGGTGGATGCTGATCGATGAGAACAACATGTTCATGACACAGCGCATCCACACGCAGATGGCGATGTTTAAACTCAGCCTTTCGGGAAGAAACATAACCGTTGTGAAAAAGGACGCAACAGCGAATTCATCCATTACATTTTCTGCTGACAGTGCTCCTATCGGTGAAAAGATTCACGCAAAGATCTGGGACGATGATGTCGATGTATTTGAAATTGATCGCAAACTAAGTGAATGGTTTTCGGAACATCTCGGCATGTCGTGCAGACTCGTGAATTTTCCTGAGCGCAATCCCCGAGCTGTCGATCCGAAATATAAAGTGAACGATGAGCAAGTAAGTCTCGCAGATGCTTATCCATTTCTGATCATAGGCCAGAGTTCCCTTGATGATCTGAATTCCCGAATGACGGAACCAGTACCTATGAATCGGTTCAGGCCAAATTTTGTTTTCACAGGCGCAGCACCATTTGATGAAGATACGTGGAGAGAATTTAGAATTGGAGACGTGCGTTTTGTGGGAGTGAAACCTTGCGCACGTTGTGTTCTGACAACTGTGAACCAGGACACGGCCGAAAAAGGCATTGAGCCGTTAGCGACACTTTCAAAATACCGCAAGCGCGACACAAAAGTTCTCTTCGGCCAAAACCTTGTGGCACTAGATACAGGCATCGTCAAAGTCGGAGATAAACTCTCGCTTGAGTAACTCAGCCATGGAACACCAAAAATTTCAAATGTCAAATTTCAAATTTCAAATTCTTCCATGACTCACCTGTATCTCAAAGCCGTCCACATCATCTTCATTGTAACCTGGTTTGCAGGTTTGTTCTATATGCCGCGGCTTTTGATTTATATGACGGAAGCACATCAGAAACCGGAACCGGAGAAATCAATCTTGGTAAAGCAGTTCAGGGTCATGGCTTCGCGATTGTGGTTCGGAATTGCGTGGCCGTCTGCGATCCTTACGCTGATCATGGGCACATCGATGCTGATCAATCAACCGGAGTGGCTGCAGAACGGTTTTATGCATATTAAGCTGACGCTAGTGCTTCTTCTCTATCTCTACCATTTTTCACTGCAGCACATTTTCAATTTATTGAAACAAGATATTGCGAGGTATTCATCGCAACAGCTGCGCTTATGGAACGAGGTTGCAACCTTATTCCTCATCAGCATTGTTTTCATTATTGTATTAAAAGATGCTTTCAGCATGCTGTGGGGAATTGCAGGCCTGCTGATCGTCACGTTTTTGATTATGATAGGAATCCGTATCTATAAAAAATTCAGGAATGAAAAATAAATCATTAACAGCTTTATCCTTTGGCCTGATCATGCTGATCTGCACGATTGCGATCAGCTGCATTGAGAAAAGGGAAACACCGCTGCCAATATTCGGTGAGCGTGAAATAGTGGCTGGCGACACGATATATCACAAGATCGGACCGTTCCGTTTTGTCAACCAGGACAGCCAGATAGTAACGAACGAAACTTTCAAAGGGAAAATTTATGTCGCGGATTTCTTTTTCACGACATGCCGCACGATCTGCCCGGTGATGAAGACGCAGATGCATCGCGTTTATGACACGATTGAAAACGATCCGGATGTTTTAATCCTATCCCACACGATCGATCCCGAATACGACACGGTTGGATTACTCCGTGATTTTGCCGACAGGCTTGGCGTCAAAAGTTCAAAGTGGCACTTCGTCACAGGTAATAAGGATTCAATCTATAATGTGGCTCAAAAAAGCTATTTCTCGATCGCTGTGGAAGACAAATCGGAGCCGGATGGATTTATTCATAGTGGAGCCTTCCTTTTGGTCGATAAAGAACAACGCATTCGCGGAAAGTATGACGGCACACAGGAGGAAGATGTGAATAGGTTGATTGCGGATATTCAGAAGCTGAAGAATGAAAACTAGTTTTTGTTTACGAGAACACGCACATCAGGAAAGTGGGCAGTAGGCAAAATGCAGTAAGAAACTGCCTATATCAAGTATATTATCATACGATTTTCGATGAAGGACAACTTTAAATGGGTAAGACTAACAGTCAAACAATGGTTTTGCCTACTGCCAATTGCCTACTGCCTACTGTGCCTAGGCTGCGCGAAGGAAAGCGGGCAGGTTAGCGCGAAGTTCACCCAATATTACAACCAGGGCGAGCTTCTCTACACAAAAAACTGCAGCAATTGTCATCAGAAAAACGGAAAGGGATTAGGAAGAGTTTATCCTCCGCTTGACACTTCGGACTATATGACAACCAATTTCAAAGACGTGATCTGCCTGATCGAAAATGGAAAAAGCGGATCGCTTGTCGTCAATGGGATTGAATTCAACCAGCCGATGCCTGGCGTACCCACACTTACTGACCTTGAGGTCGCGCAGATCGCCACATACATTTACAATACCTGGACGCATCACAGAGGAATTGTCGAGGTGACGGAGGTTAGCGCGATTCTGCAGCAATGCGGGGAATCGGAATGAGAGTAACGAATGACGAAGTACGAATAAAGGCAACGGGCGCTCACAAGTACTTTAACTCGATCACTTGCCTGACAGGTGCTTTGTCGACAACAACTTTTGCCTTGTCAAACGATGGTGGTCCGAACATTCCCATCGCGTTATTTCCAAATGCAAAACCTTCGGTTGGGATACCGAGTCCGTTTTTATCCAATTCACCGTTGTCGTTTACGTCATGAATCACGCTTACTGCATATTCGCCCGGGCTCAGATTTTCGAACACGACTTTCACTTCGGTTGCCGTTACCTTTACAACTTTTCCTTCAACTGCCTTTTTCAGAAAATCATCTTCATTGTTAAACAACCCGACACGAATCGTTCCTTTTGTTTCCTCAATATTTTTGACGGTAACTTCAATATTTCCCTGAGCAAAAGTTGCCGCAGCCGTGAGCGTCATTAGTGTGACCAGAAAGATTAGCTTTTTCATAGATTATATTTACCCAAAGGTGCGCGCACCGATCCAAAGGTTAAATTTAACTTTTCCGAACTGTCGGCTGCGCACGACCAACCGTCAAAATTCCTTACTGTGTTTCATCTAACGCCTTCAGCTGCGTTTCGTCCTACGAAATTAAACTATTTGGGAACCCCTTGTTTTGGAACAATCCCACCGTAAAAATGTTTCCCGGTCTGGCAGGAAAAAGAATTCGAAAGCTTCCATTTGACGCAGTTGCAGTCTAAATTGGCTTAACAATTGTAACTAATGACGAAGCAATCGAACAGTTGCTTCTTGTTTTAACACTCCGTATGAAAAAGGGACTTATAGCATTTGCACTCGCATCCGTTGCCATTTGTTTTTTATCGTTTAAGCAAAAGTTCGACCTCAAGTCAAGCATTGCCCGAGGAAAAGAAGTGTACACGTTGCAATGCCTTTCATGTCACCAGGAACAAGGCGAGGGACTCGAAGATGTTTTTCCACCGCTTGCGAAGTCAGACTACCTGATGGCCGACAAAACGCGCTCGATCAGGCAAACACTGCATGGTGTGAGCGGAGAGATCAAGGTAAACGGAAAAATTTACAACGGTGAGATGTCGGGGTTCGACCTCACTGACGAAGAAGTGAGTGATGTCTTAAACTACATCCGGAATTCATGGGGCAACAAGGGTGCAGCTGTCACGCCCCAGGAGGTTGCCGCAACCAGAAAATGAATGGAAGCACATGTACTGAACGGAGATGCACTGCTGGAGAATTTCCCGTTTAAGGAAAACGTTTTCGTTTGCCGCGAGTGTCTGATGGATGGCCCAACCGATGCACCAACACTCCCAGCGTTTTGGGCCGCACGCGCTGCCTTTATCGCCAAGGAGTATGATGCAACGGAAAGCGAATATTACAGCCGTGTCGTTTCCGAATTCGAAAAGCTTGCCACCAGTAACATTGCTGCTGTTAATCTGTGGTTCGAGCATGATCTCTTTTGCCAGGTGAACTTATGGTTCACACTGGACTTTCTGTCCACGCATCAGCCCGGATGTCGCGTTTACATTGTGATGCCTCAGCCTGATCCAACATGGTCACGTTTCGGTCAGCTCGACCGAAAAGAATTATCGCACTGCTATAATCAACGCGTACCTGTTAGAAATGACGACATGCAGCTAGCCATAGCGTTGTGGACCGCCTATCGCACCAACGATCTGTATCTCCTTAGGTCATTATCACTCCGTCATTCGCGTTGCTTTCCCTTCCTCCAGCAGGTCTGTCAGGCGCATCTTGATCGCCTCCCTCCCATGTCCCGACCAGAGCAAAGGCTTAAAGCCATTCGCGCGGCAGGGATCACAAATTTCGATTCTTTATTCAATGAGTTCTGGAAGACCGAAGGCATCTATGGCTTCGGAGACCTGCAAGTGAAAAAGATCCTTGAAAAAAATCACTGACCCTCAGATTAAATTAAACAAGACGTTTAAACGTGAAATTGGAATTGACAATTGTCTAACCGCGACTCCTCTTTTAAGTAAAACGGTTGTCAAATCTCGAACAGCTCTGCGGAATAATTTTCGCATGATAAAATGTTATGCCGTAGATTATTTTTCATTTTTCAGTAAAAGGTTAACAGAATTTTAAAAAATCTTTATCTTGAAGAATCTGATTCATTAACCTTAACAAATTCACCTATGATGAAAAGAATTCTATCGGTTTCAGCTATGGTATTGGCTGGAACAATCTTCTCGTGTCAAAATGAGGACGGTGTTGCTTCCTCGCAGCAACTCAGCCCGGAAACATTAAGCAAGATCCGTGCACTTGGATTCAGCACGCATAATGCTTTTGCTTTCGAAGGCGGTTATGTTGTTGAAGGCGACATCATGCTTCACGATCACGATCTTAACGGTGGTCATGATGCAAAGTATCTCGTAATCGCTAACGAAGAACAGTACCGAACCACGAACCTTGTCAAGTCACTTCCACGCAACATCACGGTCAGCATTTCGAGCAAGCTACCTGCCTCCTACGTTCCAGCGCTTGATGAAGCACTTGCGCGGTACAATGCGCAGGGGCTGACGATCACGTTCACCCGCGTGTCATCCGGTGCCGACATCGCGCTTGTAAATGGCAATGGTTCTTTCCTGGCTTCAGCTGGCTTCCCAACTTCGTCAGGCGATCCTTATGGCCAGGTAAAAGTAAATGCAAGAGCCATTGGCAACCAGCCACAAAGCACTGTGGCAACAATCCTGGCGCATGAGATCGGACATTGCATTGGCTTCCGCCACACCGATTACATGGACCGCTCTTATAGCTGCGGTGGTTCGCCAACGAATGAAGGCGCTTCTACAGTAGGTGCGATTCACATCCCCGGAACACCAACCGGACCAGATGCGGGTTCATTCATGTTGTCATGTATTGGCTCTGGCCAAAACCGTCCGTTCAACTCTGGCGACAGAACTGCATTGGCCTACTTGTACTAATTAATTTTTCTAAACAGAAATCAGATAAACCCTGGGTACGCACCCGGGGTTTTTCTTTTAAGCAACTGTTGATTGTCGTTATGGAGTGGTGATTAATTTGGTATATCCATGCTTCTGTCCGATGAGGAGCCCGACCGATAGGTGTTTAATGTCTTTTTCGTAACTTAATTGTCCGGATTGGAAATAATGAAAGAACAGAAATCTATTGTCGAGGCTTATAAGAAGACGGACCTGACAAAACGAAAGGTAGCGCTCGCAACTGTTGTAAAGGTCCGGGGCTCCTCGTACAGGAGTCCAGGGGCACGAATGCTTATTACCGATGAGGGCACGTGGGTCG
This sequence comes from Fulvivirgaceae bacterium JP3-4, assembly GCA_029309925.1. GTDB lineage: Bacteria > Bacteroidota > Bacteroidia > Cytophagales > Cyclobacteriaceae > Chryseosolibacter. The sequence continues at coordinate 1,140,248 of JARKND010000005.1, read as the reverse complement.
GCTCGATCAGCGGTGGCTGCCTCGAAGGCGATGCACTGCGAAAAGCGCGACAGGTGATGAACGATGGAAAGGCCATCACCGTCACATACGATACAAGAGAAGAAAGCAACCAGAACCTCGGAATCGGCCTGGGATGCAATGGTGTCATTGACGTGTTGCTTGAACCCATCTCAACGGAAAGTTCCGGCAACGTCATTTCAATATTTGAACAGTTGATCGCGATAAAAGAACCCGTTGCAATGGCTACCGTTTTTTCGTCAACATCACTGAACGCAGAAAAAGTGTTGATTGACAGCCATGGGCAGTCTATGATTCATGCTGCAAATTCCAAACTGCCCGGCCTGGTGTCAGGGGATCTCAGGACACTCTTTGATCATCATAAATCCTTTACAAGAGAATACGATTTTGACGCTGAACGTATAGAAGTTTTTCTCGAACTGATCCAGCCTGCTGTTTCCCTGATAATTTTTGGAGGTGGTTTTGATGCGCGGCCAGTGAGCCAGCTTGCGAAGTCTTTGGGATGGAACGTGAGTGTGACGGACGAATGTGTAGCCCATATCGCACCCGTTTTTTTTCCCACCGCGGATAAATTATCGCTCTGCCAGCGTGACTATGTAGATCGCGATTTTGAGATCACACCATACACCGCGTGCGTATTGATGTCACATAACTACGATTATGACCGCGATGTACTGAAAAAACTTTTGACGACAAACACGCCCTATATCGGCATTCTCGGGCCGCGAAAACGCTTTGATAAGATGCTGGCCGAATTTTCCGAAAAAGGAATCGAAGTATCGAATTCCGATCTGCATCGAATCCACTCTCCTATTGGATTGGATATCGGAGCTGAAACGCCAGACGAGATTGCCATCAGCATTATTTCAGAGATCCAGAGTAAATTTTCAAACCGGTCTGGTGGATTTTTGAAATACCGCAATGCACCGATCCATCACCGCGATGCAAAAAGTGACCAGGTCTTTAAGCAGGTATATATTTCACCTGAGATTAACTCGAGATCTGTAAATGATTAGCCTATGAAGAGATATCTCGCACTGGTATTGTGCCTCTATACTTTCACAACTTTCGCACAGACCGCACAGCAGGAAATAAATGATCAGGTATGGAAGCCGTTCCTGAAGGGCTTCAACGAAAATAATACGAAAGAATTTATGGCCGTCCACTCAAAGGATGTCGTGCGATCACCACGTGATGCCAAACAGGTGCTGAATTGGGATCAATACTTTGCAGAGCAGGAACGTGGCGACAAAGCAGATAAGGCCTCAAAGAGAAAACGCACACTTGAGCTGCGATTTACAGAGCGAATTGCCAGCAAGGACCAGGCAATTGAAGTTGGAATTTACAAGACGACCTATATTAACCCCGATGGCATCGCAAAGAGTTTCTATGGGAGATTCCATGTTGTTCTAAGAAAGGAAAACGGCACCTGGAAGATACTCGTGGATACAGATTCTTCCGAAAACAATTCGATATCAGAAAAAGATTACCTGGCTGCTGCTGCGATGGAATAATATGAGGATGGATGAAATCGGAGTTTTGATTCTCGCTGCAGGATCTTCTTCACGTATGGGTACATCAAAGCAGATGCTTCCGCTAAACGGAGTCTCGCTGCTTGCGAAAACCATTTCAACTGCAATTGATGCCGGGCTTGACAACATTCTCGTGGTTCTCGGTTCAAATGCAGATGAACATCGCATCGAAGCCAATGAATTTCCGGTGACGACCATTCTCAACAACGACTGGCACAAAGGAATGGGCACGTCAATTAAAAAGGGCCTTGAATACTTTAGCACCCACAGTGCCACGAAGGGAATTGTCATTCTTGTGTGTGACCAGCCTGAGCTGAGTTCACAGGTGATTCTCGAATTGATTAAGAAACAAAAGCAAACGCACAAGCCTATCGTTGCAGCACGGTATGCAGATACGCTTGGTGTTCCGGCACTTTTCATGAGTGAAGTGTATAATGACCTGTTAAAGCTGGAGGATGACCAAGGTGCTAAGAGGATCATCCTGCAAATTCGCGATCGTGTCAGTACAATTGAATTTCCAGGTGGCAAGATCGACCTGGACACAAAAGAAGACTACGATACATACGTTAAAAACAATACTGCATGAAGTGGATTTCCATTTGCCTGATCTCGCTCACCTCGCTTTCAGCCTGTGGGCAGTCAAAGTCTAATTTTAAGAATGCGATTGCGGCCTCAAGAGACTCAGTGAATGCGTTAATGCAAAAGCGCAATATTCCGGGCGTTGCAGTTACTGTAATGGTTGACGGAAAAATTGCCTGGTCGGAAGGATTTGGGTTCGCGGACCTGGAGCAGAAAGTGAAAGTTGATCCGGCAAAAACAAAATTCCGCATCGGAAGTATTTCAAAATCACTAACGGCCGCGGGTCTTGCCAAGCTGTACGAGTCCGGAAAGATCATTCTTGACTCTACGATCTATTTCTACCTTCCAAACTATCCGCGACATCAATACAGGTTCACGATCAGACAACTGGGCGGACACCTTGCCGGTGTGCGTCATTATAAGGGCAATGAGTGGTACAGCACGCAACACTACTACTCCGTAACAGAAGGTCTTTCAATGTTTAAAGATGATTCGCTGAATTTTAAACCCGGACTAAAATTCCAGTACACGAGCCATGGCTTCAATCTGCTGAGTGCAGTGATGGAGAAAGCCGCGGGTGAGAATTTTCTGAAGTTTATGCATCAGCAGGTGTTCAACCCGTTGAATTTAAAAAACACAATACCGGATCTCAACGACAGCATCATCGATGGACGAACAAGATTTTATGAGATCCGTGATTCAAAAATCAAGAATGCTCCTTACGTTGACAACAGCTACAAGTGGGCCGGGGGCGGATTTCTCTCATCATCAACTGACATCGCTGCCTTTGGAAACGCCCTGCTTGGCAGCACATTCCTGAAACCGGAAACGGTCCGGTTATTCACTACACCTCAAAAATTAAACGATGGGTCAGCCACGATCTACGGCATTGGCTTCGCTGCTGCCAAAGATTCAAAGCAATATTCATGGTTTGGTCATAGTGGTGGATCTGTTGGAGGAACAACGGATATGGTGATTTACCCGGAGCAAAAGATTGTCGTTGTTGTTTTGACGAATTTAAGTGATGCCAGGTTAGGAGCGATAAGCAGGCAGATCGCGCAGATGTTTATGAAGTAGGTATGTTGCCAGTTTCCATGTTGCCAGAGCGCCAGGATTTCAGGCCAGCTTCTTAATAAAGTGCACAACCACATCACTCTTCTCAAACCCGACACGCTCATGGAAATTCTGACTATCAATGTTAGTCAGTGACGTATCAGAACCAATTTCCGAGCAGCCATTTTGTTTCGCCCAATTCCCCGCCTCCGAGACCATGAATTTCGCCACACCGAGGTTTCGATAATCAGACTTCACATAGATTCCTTCGATGTACGCGACAGGAGAGGTTGATGAACCTTCCACATAATCATGGCGCAAGGATAAGTCAATGAAGCCAACGTAAACTCCCGAGTCATTTTGACACAACAATCGTCTGTACTTTTTGGATTGAATACCGTCAGAGACAATTTGTGATAGTTCGCCTGGATCGTATTCAGGCCAAAGCTGGATGGCCATGGAGAGCCATTCGCTGGCATTTGCTGAAGTCACCTCTATTGTGGAAAGCTTCATCATTCAAGGGGTTTAAATACGAATATCGAACAAAGAATAATGAATAGTGAATTTCGAAGTTTAGCTCATCATTCACTATTCCTTGTTCCATGTTCGATATTCTGCATTTCAAAATCGTGTTAAACGAAAAAGCCATCCTTTCGAGATGGCTTTTAAATATCTGAACAAAGAGATAGTTACACTTTGATCTCAACATCCACACCGCTGGGAAGTTCAAGCTTCATCAGGGCGTCAACAGTTTTTGCGCTGTTGCTGTAGATATCTACCAGACGCTTGTAAGTGCAAAGCTGAAACTGCTCACGCGACTTCTTGTTCACGTGGGGTGAACGAAGCACTGTGAATTTTTCTTTTTCAGTAGGAAGTGGAATTGGTCCGCTTACTACAGCGCCAGTAGCTTTTACAGCTCTTACAATCTTCTCAGAAGATTTGTCGACCAGATTATGATCGTAAGACTTAAGTTTGATTCTGATTTTCTGGTTCATGTTGTCGTGATTAGGAGATCGTCTATTTCCTAGTTAAAGTTTCTAATTATTTATTTAGCTACTGCTGCGCCCTTAACGTCTTCGATCACCTTATCCGCTAGGTTCTTAGGAACCGGAGCGTAGTGAGAGAATGTCAACGATGCAGAAGCACGTCCTGATGTAATCGTTCTGAGGTCAGTTACGTAGCCGAAGAGTTCCGAAAGAGGAACATCAGCCTTGATAACCTGAGCACCTGCTCTTGTATCCATACCTTTCAATGAACCTCTTCTTCTGTTCAAGTCACCGGTTACAGAACCTGTGTACTCGTCCGGAGAAAGAACTTCCACCGACATGATCGGCTCGAGTAACTGAGGAGCAGCTTTCTTAGCAGCTTCCTTGAAACCAAGGCGCGCAGCCAATTCGAAAGACAATGCATCCGAGTCAACATCGTGGTATGATCCGTGGAACAATCTCACTTTCATGTTATCGATAGGATAACCTGCCAATGGACCATTCGACATAGCCTGTTCGAAACCTTTCTGGATTGCAGGGATGAATTCGCGAGGGATAACACCACCAACGATGTCGTTCACAAACTCGAGACCTTCTTTACCTTTTTCAACTTCTTCACGAGGAGAAAGTTCGAAAACGATATCCGCGAACTTACCGCGACCACCGGTCTGCTTCTTGTAAACTTCCTTATGTTCAACGCTCTTCGTGATCGCTTCTTTGTAAGCCACCTGAGGAGCACCCTGGTTGATCTCAACTTTGAATTCACGCTTCAGACGATCGATGATGATCTCAAGGTGCAATTCACCCATCCCGCGAAGGATGGTCTGACCAGTTTCCTGATCGGTATTAACGCGAAGTGTCGGATCTTCTTCAACAAGCTTACCGATCGCCATACCTAATTTATCAGCATCAGCTTGTTTCTTAGGTTCGATAGCGTAACCGATCACGGGCTCAGGGAAGACCATTGATTCCAACACAACCTTGCGCTTTTCATCGCAAAGTGTATCACCAGTCTTGATGTCTTTGAAACCTACTACGGCACCAATGTCACCGGCAGACAGTCTTTCGATCTGGTTCTGCTTGTTGGCGTGCATCTGGAATACACGGGAGATACGTTCTTTCTGCTCAGAACGTGTGTTGTACACGTAAGAGCCAGATTCAAGAACACCTGAGTAAGCGCGGATGAAGCAAAGACGACCTACGAATGGGTCAGTAGCAATCTTAAACGCAAGAGCAGCGAACGGCTCTTTCACGTCAGGCTTAATCGTTACTTCTTCGTCAGTATCCGGATTTGTTCCAATGATATTGTCTTTATCGAGTGGTGAAGGAAGGAGTTCCATCACGTAGTCGAGCATGGTCTGAACACCTTTGTTTTTGAAAGATGAACCACAAACCATAGGTACGATCTTCATGTCGATTGTTGCCTTGCGAAGCGCAGTCAGGATTTCTTTTTCAGAAATCGAGTTTGGATCTTCGAAGAACTTCTCCATCAGGGTTTCGTCATACTCAGCGACAGCTTCAAGAAGCTTCTCGCGGTATTCCAAAACTTCTTCTTTCATTTCGTCAGGAATCGGAACTTCGGTGAACGTCATTCCCTTATCGTGTTCATTCCAAACGATACCACGGTTATTAACAAGGTCAACAACGCCTTTGAAGTTTTCTTCAGCACCGATTGGCAACTGAAGCGCTACGGCTTTGCTTCCAAGTTTTTCTCTTACCTGCTTGCAAACATCAAGGAAGTCAGCACCTGCACGGTCCATTTTATTAACGAAACCGATCCGGGCTACTTTATAATTGTCAGCAAGGCGCCAGTTCGTTTCAGACTGAGGCTCAACACCGTCAACTGAAGAGAACAGGAATACGAGACCATCCAATACACGAAGAGAGCGGTTCACTTCCACAGTGAAATCCACGTGACCTGGTGTATCGATGATGTTGATGTGATATTCATTATTGCGATACTTCCAGTGTACTGTTGTCGCAGCAGAAGTAATGGTGATACCTCTCTCCTGCTCTTGTTCCATCCAGTCCATGGTTGCAGCACCTTCGTGTACTTCACCAATTTTATGGTTTACACCAGAATAGTACAGAATACGCTCTGTAGTAGTTGTTTTACCGGCATCGATGTGAGCTGCGATACCGATGTTTCTGGTGAATTTTAGATCTCTTGCCATTACTTCTTTATCCTAAAAAATTAAAATCTGAAATGAGAGAATGCCTTGTTTGCCTCGGCCATTCTGTGCGTATCATCTTTCTTCTTCATTGCGGCACCTTCGCCCTTTGAAGCTGCGATGATCTCTGCAGCAAGTTTATCCATCATTGTCTTCTCACCGCGGGCTCTTGAATATTCAATGAGCCACTTGATGCTAAGGTTAATTCTGCGTTCAGGTCTGATTTCAACCGGCACCTGGAAAGTCGCGCCACCTACCCTGCGGCTTTTCACTTCAACAGATGGCATGAGGTTGTTCATTGCGCGCTTCCACACTTCAAGACCAGGCTCGTTGGTTTTCTTTTCAACCTGAGCAACGGCATCATAGAAAATGTTATAGGCAACGCTCTTCTTACCTTGTTCCATTAGATAGTTAACAAACTTTGTTACTAATGTATCCTGAAACTTAGGATCAGGAAGGAGGTATCTCTTTTTAGGTTTTGTCTTTCTCATGACTAGAACTGATTATTTTTTACCCTTAGCTGGAGCTCCTTTTGCCGGAGCAGCTGCTGCAGCACCTGCCTTAGGTCTTTTTGCACCGTATTTAGAACGACCCTGCTTGCGACCATTCACGCCAGCAGTATCCAATGCGCCACGGATGATGTGGTAACGAACACCCGGAAGATCTTTAACCCTTCCACCACGGATCAACACGATTGAGTGTTCCTGAAGGTTGTGGCCTTCACCCGGGATGTATGCGTTAACTTCTTTTCCGTTGGTGAGACGAACGCGGGCTACTTTACGCATAGCTGAGTTCGGCTTCTTAGGCGTAGTTGTGTACACGCGTGTACATACGCCCCTGCGCTGTGGGCAGGAATCCAAGGCAGGAGACTTTGACTTAAAAGTCAATTTCGTGCGGCCTTTTCTTACAAGTTGTTGAATGGTAGGCATTTATATACTAATTAATAAAACCTTTTGAAATAAGGACTGCAAAGGTAGTCAGAAGAAGCAAACCCGCAAAACACGGATTGAGAATTTTCTGAGAATTCGGGCGGTTTAGGGTGATTTTTAGGCCTTTCACAGCTGTCTGTTTCCCGTTTTCGTGCTCGATTTCGGTAGAAAGCTATGGCTTTTGGCTATGGCAATGGCCTTTTCACCCGAACTTCTAAGATTCTCCCTTTGAATGAAGGGGCTCGAGCCATAGCTATAGCCATTGGCCATAGTCAGTACCCTTAGCGCCATAGCCTACGCCTCCCCCATCGCCCCACCAAAATTCATTGGAAACTTGGGCAGGTCGTCAGTTCTCTTAATCGGCCCGAAAGAAGCCTCATACTTTTCAATGTTGTCTTTTAAAGCAGCTAAAAAACGCTTCGCGTGCTCAGGAGTGATTACAATCCTGGACTTGACCTTCGCCTTGGGAACACCCGGCATTAAGCGGATAAAATCAATCACGAATTCGCTATTCGAATGCGCAATCATCGCGAGGTTGGAATAGATCCCTTCAGCAATTTCCTCAGTCAATTCAATGTTGATCTGGTTCTGAGGCTGGCCTGCAGGAGGTTGACCCGGAGCAGGTGGTTGTGGTTTGTTCTTTTCGTCCATAATTAGTCACTGGTCATTAGTCACTAGTCATTAGTAAATTCAGGACTCTTGGTTGACTTTAACACCAAGGTCGAGGCATTAGGCATTAGGCATTAGGCATTAGGGAAATGCAGGAATACCGAAAATGCAAGCTTTTGGCTATTGCCATTAGCTGTTGGCAAATGCAAAGTTGATTAAGCAAAAAAGTCATTGGCGAATATTACTTCACCAATGACTATCAATTCATATTAGACAGAACGTGCTTGCAGCTTGAAGCGTGTAGCTTGTAGCCCCTCGAGGCACGCAGCTATTAGCTCAGAGCTAGTCCGCCAGTTCCTTCTCACGATCTCTCGTTCTCGTTTCCGCTGCGGTCAAAGCATTATACTCGTCCTTGTGCGTAACGATGATGTCGTTGAACTTGCGCTGGCCGGTTCCGGCAGGGATCAGGTGACCTACGATCACATTCTCCTTCATACCCATCAACCAGTCAGTCTTACCACGGATCGCTGCTTCGCTCAATACCTTCGTAGTTTCCTGGAAGGATGCCGCTGACAACCAGCTCTCTGTTTTCAACGATGCCTGTGTGATACCCTGAAGCGTTGGTCTTGAAACCGCAGCAAGTGCATCACGAACTTCGATCAATTTCTGGTCTTTTCTTCTCAGCTGAGAGTTTTCATCTCTGAACTCGCGTGCTGTAATGATCTGACCCGCCTTCATCGTTGGAGAATCGCCTGGATCAACAACAACTTTCTTGTCGATTACCTGGTCGTTCTCTTCACGGAACGCAAACTTATCAACGTATTCGCCAGGCAGGAATGTTGTATCACCTGGATCGATGATCTCAACCTTCTGCATCATCTGGCTCACGATAGCTTCAATGTGCTTGTCATTGATCTTCACACCCTGCAGACGGTAAACTTCCTGGATTTCATTCACAAGATATTCCTGTACTGCTGTAGGCCCTTTGATCAACAGGATGTCACTTGGCGTGATCGATCCGTCTGACAACGGCTGACCCGCTTTCACGAAGTCGTTGTCCTGAACAAGGATGTGCTTAGACAATGGCACTAAGTAACGCTTCTGTACACCATCGCGTGACTCGATGAAAATTTCACGGTTACCACGCTTGATACCGCCATACGTTACAACACCATCGATCTCACTCACAACCGCTGGGTTAGAAGGGTTACGAGCTTCGAACAATTCCGTCACACGTGGAAGACCACCCGTGATGTCGCGTGACTTACCCATTGTGCGAGGAATCTTAGCAAGCACATGACCTGCTTTGATCTTCTCGCCTGCATCAACTGCAAGGTGAGCACCCACCGGAACGTTGTATCCTTTTGAATCGGTCTTTCCTTTTACAAGGACAGCCGGGTTCTTAGTCTTATCTCTTGTCTCCGTGATAACTTTTTCGCGGTGACCAGTCTGTTCATCGGATTCCTCCTTGTAAGTAACGCCTTCGATTATCGACTCGTACTCTACAGTACCATCGATCTCAGAAAGGATTACCGCGTTGTAAGGATCCCAGAAACACAACTCATCTCCTTTTTCAACTTTATCACCGTCTTTCACTTTCAGGAACGCACCGTAAGGAACGTTGTTAGTGATCAACACTCTGTTCTTTTCTTTATCAACAATTCTGATCTCACCTGTACGGCCCATCACTACACGAACCGGATTGTTTTCATTGTCAGTTGTTTCGATGATACGAACACCTTCGAACTCTACAATACCAGGGAATTTCGCCTTGATGTTTGCTTCAACAGCGATGTTGGAAGCAGTACCACCCACGTGGAATGTACGGAGTGTAAGCTGAGTACCAGGTTCACCGATTGACTGTGCAGCGATTACACCGACAGCTTCACCCGTCTGAACCATGTTACCTGTTGCCAGGTTTCTTCCGTAACACTTCGCGCAACCACCGATCTTCGATTCGCACGTCAGCAGCGAGCGGATTTCCACTTCTTCGATTGCAGTTTCTTCGATCTTCTTGGCGATTTCGTCAGTGATCTCCTCGTTGGCGTCAACGATGAGGTTATCAGTCAACGGATCGAATACTGCATGAACAGTTACACGACCCACGATTCTTTCTGACAATGGTTCAACGATATCTTCGTTGTCTTTCAATGCTGTTACTTTCAAACCGCGCATCGTTCCGCAATCCTCTTCAGTGATCACAAGGTCGTGAGCAACGTCAACCAACCTACGTGTCAGGTAACCAGCATCGGCAGTTTTCAATGCTGTATCGGCAAGACCTTTACGAGCACCGTGCGTAGAGATGAAGTATTCCAATACATCCAATCCTTCTTTGAAGTTTGAAAGGATCGGGTTTTCGATGATGGAACCCACTGAACCTGCGAGATTCTTCTGAGGTTTCGCCATCAGACCACGCATACCACCCAACTGACGGATCTGCTCTCTCGAACCACGCGCACCGGAGTGCATCATCATGTAGATCGAGTTGAAGCCCTGGTTATCTTCTTCCAGCTGTCTCATCAACGTGTTGGTAAGAAGTGTATTCGTACGTGTCCAGATATCAATAACCTGGTTATAACGTTCGTTATCAGTGATAAGACCCATCATGTAGTTGTTCCATACAGAATCAACTTCTTCCTGGGCATTAGCCACCAATTTCTCTTTTTCAGCGGGAACCTTTACATCGTTCAGACCCATTGAAAGTCCGCCTTTGTACGCCATCTGGAATCCAAGCTCTTTGATATCATCGAGGAACTTTGCAGTCTTCGACAAACCAGCGTACTTGAATACATCAGCGATGATCGTCTGAAGTTTCTTCTTTGTGAGAAGTTCATCTACGAAACCTACTTCTTCAGGAACGTGCTGATTGAACAACACGCGACCTACTGTGGTTTCAATTGTCTTATATCCGAGCTCGCCTGATTTTTTGTCTTTCACATTCACGCGAACTTTGATGTTCGCATGCTTTGAAACACGTCCTTCATTGAAAGCCACGATCACCTCTTCTGCAGAGTAGAAACGCTTGCCTTCACCTTTTACAGGAACTTCAGGTGTGCTCTTTCTTCCTTTTGTCAAATAGTACAGACCCAACACCATGTCCTGAGACGGAACCGTGATAGGCGCACCGTTGGCAGGGTTAAGGATGTTGTGCGATGAAAGCATCAACATCGATGCCTCAAGAATTGCTTCCTGTCCAAGTGGAACGTGAACCGCCATCTGGTCACCGTCAAAGTCAGCGTTAAACGCAGTACATACGAGTGGGTGCAGCTGGATAGCTTTTCCTTCGATCAGCTTAGGCTGGAATGCCTGGATACCAAGTCTGTGAAGTGTCGGGGCACGGTTCAAAAGAACAGGATGTCCTTTCAATACGTTTTCCAAAATATCCCAGATCACCGGATCTTTTCTGTCAACAATCTTCTTTGCTGACTTCACAGTCTTCACAATTCCTCTTTCGATGAGCTTGCGAATGATAAATGGCTTGAACAATTCAGCCGCCATGTCTTTTGGCAAACCGCACTCGTGAAGTTTCAATTCAGGACCAACAACGATAACCGAACGACCAGAGTAGTCAACACGCTTACCGAGGAGGTTTTGACGGAAACGACCTTGCTTACCTTTGAGCATATCGCTCAACGACTTCAGTGCGCGGTTTCCATCTGAACGAACTGCATTCACTTTACGTGAGTTGTCGAACAATGAGTCAACTGCTTCCTGGAGCATACGCTTCTCGTTACGAAGGATAACTTCAGGAGCTTTAATATCGATCAATCTCTTCAGACGGTTGTTACGGATAATAACGCGTCTGTAAAGATCATTCAAATCTGATGTAGCGAAACGACCACCATCCAACGGTACGAGCGGACGCAATTCTGGCGGAATTACAGGGACCATCTTGATCACCATCCACTCAGGCTTATTCTCAATACGAGTTTTTGCATCGCGGAAAGCTTCTACAACTTTCAAACGCTTCAATGCTTCAGCCTTACGTTGCTGTGATGTATCAGTAGCAGCCTGGTGTCTTAAGTCGTAAGACAACTGGTCAAGCTGTGTTCTTGACAACAACATTTCCAACGCATCTGCACCCATCTTGGCAATGAACTTCTTAGGGTCATTGTCATCGAGGAGTTGATTTTCGCGAGGAAGCTTATCAACGATGTCGAGGTATTCTTCTTCAGTAAGGAAGTCGAGACGGTTAACGCCATCTTCTTCTTTGATACCTGGCTGAATAACGACATAGCGTTCGTAGTAGATAATCTGATCAAGCTTCTTTGTAGGGAGACCTAACAAATAACCGATCTTGTTTGGCAACGAACGGAAATACCAGATGTGTGCCACTGGTACAACAAGTTCGATGTGGCCCATGCGCTCGCGTCTTACTTTCTTCTCAGTAACTTCTACACCGCAGCGATCGCAGATGATGCCTTTGTAACGGATTCTTTTATACTTACCGCAATGACATTCCCAATCCTTCACCGGACCGAAAATTCTCTCGCAGAACAAACCGCCCATTTCAGGCTTGTAGGTTCTGTAGTTGATCGTTTCCGGTTGGGTCACCTCACCGTGCGAGCTTTCCAGAATTGATTCCGGAGAAGCCAAGCTGATGGTGATCTTGGAGAAGTCGTTGTTGATCTTTTTATTTTTTCTGAAAGACATAGTGTAAGTTTTCAGTTAACGGTTCAATTCAAAAATTTAAGATTTTAGATTTTAGATTTAAGAATTGAAATGCATTTAAATCTCAAATCTTAAATCTAACATCTCAAATCATTTAGTCCATAGTGATCTCCAATGCAAGACCGCGTAGTTCGTGAACCAATACGTTGAATGATTCAGGAATATTCGGCTTGCGCATGTTTTCACCTTTCACAATCGCTTCGTATGCTTTTGCACGACCGATCACGTCATCCGACTTGATGGTAAGGATTTCTTGAAGGATATGAGACGCACCGAATGCCTCGATTGCCCAAACCTCCATTTCTCCAAAGCGCTGTCCACCGAACTGTGCTTTACCACCAAGCGGTTGCTGTGTGATAAGCGAGTAAGGTCCGATAGAACGTGCGTGCATCTTGTCGTCAACCAAGTGACCAAGCTTCAGCATGTATGCCATACCAACGGTTACTGGCTGATCGAATTTGTCTCCGGTCAAACCATCATACAGGTATGTTCTTCCGAAAGGTGGCAAACCAGCTTCTTTCAGTTCAGTCTGTACTTCTTCCATTGATGCTCCGTCAAAGATCGGAGTAGCATATTTCTTCTTAAGCTTGTGACCAGCCCATGCCAACACCGTTTCATAGATCTGACCCAGGTTCATACGCGATGGTACACCAAGCGGGTTCAAACAGATATCAACCGGAGTTCCGTCTTCGAGGAATGGCATGTCTTGTTCCTGTACGATACGCGCAACAACACCTTTGTTACCGTGACGACCCGCCATCTTATCACCAACTTTCAGTTTACGTTTCTTAGCAACATAAACCTTTGCAAGCTGTACGATACCTGTAGGAAGCTCATCACCAACTTCAAGAGTAAAGCGCTCACGCTTGAATTCACCAGCGTAAGTATTGCGTTTCAGCAAGTAGTTCTTTACAGTCTGGCCGATCAGCTCATTGGTGTGCTCATCCGGTGTCCAGTTCTCAAGGCTGACGTCAGCAATGAGGTTCACTTCTTCCGGAACGTTATAGTTACTTTCATCGCGGTAGATGTTCTTGTCAGGGAAGAGGTTATTCTCAATCACTTTAGATGAGAACTTCACTCCTTTGCTCACCAGTTCATCACCGAACTTATGTTTTACACCGTTGCTGGTCTTTCCGTTCAGCAGTGTTGTCAGCTTCTTGATCATCTCATCGCGGAGTTCAGAAAGCTGCTTGCTGTATTTGTTCTTCAATGCGTCAAGCTCTTTTTTCGACTTCGTGCGAACATCTTTGTCGCGCTTAGGTCTTGAGAAGAGTTTGGTGTCGATAACAACACCTTTCAGTGATGGAGGTGCCTTAAGCGATGCGTCTTTCACATCACCAGCCTTATCTCCGAAGATCGCTCTCAGAAGTTTCTCTTCAGGAGTTGGATCTGTTTCACCTTTAGGAGTGATCTTACCGATGAGGATATCTCCTTCCTTCACTTCAGCGCCCACGCGGATGATACCATTCTCATCGAGATGTTTCACGGCCTCTTCGCTTACGTTCGGGATTTCAGATGTCAATTCCTCCTCACCACGTTTTGTGTCACGAACTTCAAGCTCGAATTCTTCAATGTGGATCGAAGTATAGATGTCATCACGAACAACGCGTTCAGAGATTACGATCGCATCCTCGAAGTTGTAACCCTGCCATGGCATGTAAGCCACGAGAAGGTTGCGACCAAGAGCAAGCTCACCGTTTTGTGTGGCATAGCCCTGGCACAACGGCTGACCTTTCACAACCTTCTGACCTTTGTAAACCAATGGCGTCAGGTTGATACAGGTATCCTGGTTTGTTCTTCTGAACTTGATCAAATTGTATGTTCTGAATTCGTCATCGAAGTTTACCAGACGTTGCTCGTCATTGACTTCGTATTTGATAACGATCTTCTTTGCATCAACAAACTCTACTACGCCATCGCCTTCTGCGAGCACAAGGGCACGTGAGTCAAGGGCAACCTGTCCTTCAAGACCTGTTCCTACGATAGGAGCTTCAGGTCTCATCAGCGGAACTGCCTGACGTTGCATGTTCGAACCCATCAGGGCGCGGTTAGCATCATCGTGTTCAAGGAAAGGAATCAGAGACGCAGCCACCGAAACGATTTGGTTCGGAGCGATGTCCATGTACTTCAGATCCTTTGGTTCCACTACCGGGAAGTCACCTTCGAAACGAGACTTAACTTTCTCGACTGTGAATTCACCTGTTGGTTTGATCGGTGCGTTTGCCTGCGCGATGTAGTTTGTATCTTCTTCTTCAGCGGTCAGGAAGATCACAGGATCCTTCATCTTCACTTTACCGTTTTCAATTTTGCGGTAAGGCGTTTCGATGAATCCCATCTTATTCACTTTCGCGTGAACGCAAAGTGAAGAGATAAGACCGATGTTCGGACCTTCTGGCGTTTCGATCGTACAAAGACGACCGTAGTGCGTGTAGTGTACGTCACGAACCTCGAAGCCCGCACGTTCACGGGAAAGACCACCTGGACCAAGGGCAGACATCCTGCGCTTGTGTGTGATCTCCGCCAATGGATTGGTTTGATCCATGAACTGAGACAACTGGTTTGTGCCGAAGAACGAGTTGATCACAGAAGACAACGTACGCGCGTTGATCAAATCAACTGGCTTGAAGTCTTCATTATCGCGAACGTTCATTCTTTCCTTGATGGTTCTCGCCATACGGGCAAGACCTACACCAAACTGAGAATACAACTGTTCCCCTACTGTTCTTACACGTCTGTTAGACAAGTGATCGATATCATCGACAACTGCTTTTGAGTTGATCAGGCCGATGAGGTATTTCACGATCAGGATAATATCCTCTTTCGTCAACACGCGCTGATCATAACCGAGGTCAAGACCGAGCTTCTTGTTGATTCTGTAACGTCCTACTTCACCGAGGTCGTAACGCTTTTCAGAGAAGAACAAGCTCTGGATAATATCGCGAGCAGTTTGTTCATCAGGAGCTTCAGTATTTCTCAGCTGACGGTAGATGTATTCAACCGCTTCTTTTTCTGAGTTTGAAGTATCCTTAGCAAGCGTATTGAAGATGATGTTGTAGTCAGCGATGTTGATGTCATCTCTGTGAAGAATGATTGACTTCACACCTGAATCCAAGATAACGTCTACATCTTCAGCTTCGATCAGGTGATCGCGCTCGAGGAGAACCTCGTTACGATCGATCGAAACCACTTCACCAGTATCTTCATCCACGAAGTCTTCTGTCCAGGTCTTGAGAACCCTTGCAGCAAGCTTGCGGCCTACGATCTTCTTAAGTGTATTTTTATTTGCTTCAACTTCTTCAGACAATCCGAAGAGGTCGAGGATATCTTTATCTGAACCATAACCAATTGCGCGAAGCAGCGTGGTTACAGGGAATTTCTTTTTACGGTCGATGTACGCATACATTACTGCGTTAACATCGGTTGCAAATTCGATCCATGATCCTTTGAACGGAATGATACGCGCTGAATACAGCTTCGTTCCGTTGGTGTGCTTGCTCATCGCGAAGAACACACCAGGAGAGCGGTGCAATTGTGACACGATAACGCGTTCAGCGCCATTAATCACGAAAGAACCCTTCTCAGTCATGTAAGGAATGTTACCAAGGAACACTTCCTGTTCGATGGTTTCAAAATCTTCGTTATCCTCATCGTTGCAGGTAAGGCGGAGCTTCGCCTTCAACGGCACGGAGAACGTCAATCCTCTGTCGATGCACTCATCAACGTTGTACTTTGGAGGATCGATAGTATAGTCTACAAACTCGAGCACGAAATTTTCACGCGAGTCGCTGATCGGGAAGTTCTCAGCAAACACTTTGTAAAGACCTTCGTTCTGTCTTTTTTCGGCAGGAGTTTCAATCTGTAAGAAATCTTTGAAAGACTGGAGTTGGAGATCCAGAAAATCAGGGTAGTCGAGAACTTTCTCAATTGAAGAGAAGTCGATCCTACCGGTAGTCATTTTCTTTGCCAAGTTGCTTTCGTTTTATAGGTTCTAAAATCCGTGCGCTCATCTTGCGTCAGCGGAGGAATAAATGCCTTGGGCATAAATAGGGATAGACCCTGTCTGAATTCCGTAGAATCAGACCAGGGTCTAACCGAAGTCAGACGAGAATCTTCGCCTTCAGAAGATTACTTCAACTCAACTTCGGCACCAGCCTCAGTAAGTTGCTTCTTCAGGTTTTCTGCTTCGTCCTTAGGTAAGCCTTCTTTGATAGTCTTAGGAGCGCCATCAACTACATCCTTAGCTTCTTTCAAGCCAAGACCAGTCAATTCTTTCACAAGCTTCACGATCTGAAGTTTGTTAGCACCAGCTGCTTTCAATACAACATCGAAGTTGGTTTTCTCAGCAGCAGCGGCAGCACCACCACCAGCTCCACCTGCAGGTGCAGCAGCTACAGCAGCCGCAGCAGGTTCGATACCGTAAGTTTCTTTAAGATAAGAAGCCAGTTCGTTAACTTCTTTAACGGTGAGTTCAACAAGTTGATCTCCGAGAGCTTTAATATCAGCCATTTTTGTAAAAATTTAATTAATTCAGGTTCAACAATAATTTTATTTCGCGCGGCTTTCCAATGTCTTCAACAGACCAGCAACGGTGTGCTTTCCGCTCTGAAGAGCAGAAATAACATTCTTCGCAGGTGATTGGAGTAGGCCAATAACTTCACCGATGAGCTCATTTTTAGATTTGAGTTCAGCGAGCATTTTAAGGTTCTCATCCCCTATGAAGAGGTCTGAGGAGATAGAAGCGGCTTTCAGTCCAGGTTTGCCGGCCATCTTCACACGGAACTCCTGGATCACTTTTGCAGGAACGTTACCTGATTCCTTGGAGAAAATTACTCCTGAGAAACCGTGAAGCGTTTTAAACAAAGGTGAGAAGTCAGTGCCTTCTTGTTTTTCAAGAGCTTTGCGGATCAACGTGTTTTTGTAAACGCGGTACTCTACGCCATTCTTGAAACAAAGTCTTCTGAAATTATTGATTTGGGCAACTGTGAAGCCACCTGCATCAGTAATATAGAAGTGAGCATGGTTTGCAAACTTTTCTGCAAGCTCGTCTATGATCTGTGCTTTTTCTTCTCTGGTCATGTGTTTTTAGATCTTAGATACCAGCAATTGAATTTTTGTCGATAGCGATGCCTGGGCTCATGGTTGTCGAAATAGTGATACTTCTGAAGTAGTCACCTTTCGCTGAGGCAGGCTTCAGCTTCGCCAGGGTATTGATCATTTCTGTAGCGTTGTCCCGGATTGCATCGGCCGAGAAGGAAGCTTTACCAACACTGACATGGATGATACCTTGTTTATCAATTTTGAAATCGATTTTACCGGCTTTTACTTCTTTCACGGCTTTACCGACTTCTAGCGTAACAGTTCCTGATTTAGGGTTTGGCATTAAACCGCGTGGACCAAGCACCTTTCCGAGCTTACCCACTTTTGCCATTACGGTTGGCGTACAGATGATCACATCAATATCTGTCCATCCGCCTTCGATCTTTTGGATATAATCGTCAAGACCTACGTGATCCGCGCCAGCGTCTTTTGCTTCCTGATGCTTGTCAGGCGTTGCCAGTACGAGCACGCGAACTACTTTACCGATTCCGTGTGGCAATGAAACCACACCGCGAACCATTTGATCTGATTTCTTAGGATCAACTCCCAAACGGATATCAAGATCAACTGAAGCATCGAACTTCGTGAAAGTGATTTCCTTCAAAAGTTTAGATGCATCCGCCAGAGAATATTCTTTCTCTGCGTTGTATTTAGCTAAAACAGCTTTTCTGTTTTTTGAAATTCTTGCCATTGTCTTAATTATTTATCCCAAGGGGCTGTTCCTGAAACTGTGATTCCCATGCTTCTTGCAGTACCTGCAACCATCTTCATGGCAGACTCAACTTTGAATGCGTTGAGGTCAGGCATTTTTGTCTGCGCGATAGTTTTCACCTGATCCCAGGTGATAGAACCAACCTTCGTACGGTTAGGTTCTGCTGAGCCTTTCTGCTTCTTGGCAGCATCAAGGATCAATATGGCTGCAGGAGGAGTTTTGATCACGAAGTCGAACGACTTGTCGTTGTAGATCGTGATTAAAACAGGCAACACCTGGCCTGGTTTGTCTTGTGTGCGGGCATTGAACTGCTTGCAAAAGTCCATGATGTTAAGACCTTTGGAACCCAATGCCGGACCAATTGGAGGTGCTGGGTTTGCTGCACCGCCTTTTACCTGTAATTTCAGATAACCTGTTACTTCCTTTGCCATATCGCTTAGCTCAAAATCGTTATTCTAATTTTTCCACTTGCATGTAGCTCAATTCCACCGGGGTGTTACGGCCGAAGATCTTCACCATAACATTGAGCTTCTTTTTATCTTCGAAGATCTCTTCAACGTTTCCAGTGAAACCGCTGAATGGACCATCCATTACTTTTACCGATTCTCCTTTAATAAAAGGAGTTTCCAGCTTTACTTCGAACTCATCGATCTCATCAACCTTACCTAAGATCCGGTTGACTTCTGACTGACGGAGCGCAACTGGTTCTTTTGTGTTACCGGTTCCGTTGTTTCCGAGGAATCCGATCACACCTGGAATGTTGTTCACCGCATGGTACGCTTCACCGTTTGACAGGTCAGCTGATACGAGAACGTAGCCAGGGAAGAAGTTTCTTTCTCTTACCTTCTTCTTTCCGCCCCTCATTTCATATACTTTCTCAGAAGGTATGAGCACTTGAGGAATGAACTCCGACAGCTTCGAGCGCTCGATCTCAGTTTCCAGGTAAGATTTTACTTTCTTTTCCTGTCCGCTGACAACCCGGAGTACGTACCACTTCAGTTCACCCATTTTCTTTGAATGTTAAAATTCGGTATAAAACCACTGCAACCCGGTTTTAAAAACCCAGTCGATCGCCCCGATCACCAACGCAAAGATTGTTGACGCTACCAGTACCAGTACTGCGCTACTCTGCAACTCACTGAACTTCGACCAAGTCACTTTGTTCTTGATCTCATCCCAGGATTCTGAAATATAGGTCGTTACTTTCTCCATTATCAAAAATTTGAGATTTGAGATTTAGGATTTGAGATTTAAAAGGACCTCAAATTTTCGACCTCGAATCATTTTGCACGGGTGGAGAGACTCGAATGCTGATGCTTTCGATCAGCACCGTGACATTGCTTTCGCAATCGTCATCGGCTCCCAGCCATCCACCCAATAATTCAATAAACTTCTTTGCACGGGTGGAGAGACTCGAACTCCCAGCCAACGGTTTTGGAGACCGCTACTCTACCAATTGAGCTACACCCGTTTATGATCTAAATTCCTGCCTTTTGAACGCTACTTTAGGGAGTATAACTCAATCCCCTGAGCCGCACCCGAATACACTCAGCCCAAAAGGACTGCAAAGGTAGGAGAAAAGCTGGAAAGCGCAAAGCTAAAAGCAAAAAGCCTTTGAGAATTTGGATCATGGGGTGGTTACCCCTTAAAAATGCCGATTTAAGCGAAATTTGCGGTTTTACCGCATTTAACCGGTCGGCATTTAGAATCAAAAAGCAGAAGTAAGCGTTAGCTCACTCCTGCTTTGTGCTTTCAGCCCCGATAGTCATCGGGACCTTCGGCTTTCTTTGCTTTTAGCTTATTAATCCAAGATTTCAGTTACCTGACCTGAACCTACGGTACGGCCACCTTCGCGGATCGCGAAACGAAGACCTTTTTCCATAGCGATCTTGTTGATCAGCTGAACTTCGATTGAAATGTTATCGCCAGGCATAACCATCTCTACGCCAGCTGGTAAGAAGATCTCACCAGTTACGTCAGTTGTACGGAAGTAGAACTGAGGGCGGTATTTGTTGAAGAATGGCGTGTGACGTCCACCTTCTTCTTTTGAAAGAACGTAAACTTCAGCCTTAAACTTAGCGTGAGGCGTTACTGAGTTTGGCTTACAGATAACCATACCACGCTTGATTTGCTCTTTTTCAATACCACGGAGGAGAAGACCTACGTTATCACCAGCTTCACCTCTGTCAAGGATCTTACGGAACATTTCCACACCCGTGATGGTAGAAGTAAGGTTCTCAGCGCCCATACCGAGAATCTGCACAGGGTCACCAGTTTTGATAATTCCGCGCTCAATACGGCCAGTAGCAACAGTACCACGACCAGTGATTGAGAACACGTCTTCAACCGGCATCAAGAAATCTTTGTCAACCAGACGAACAGGAATTGGAATGAATTCGTCAACAGCTTTCATAAGCTCTTCAACTTTTTCAACCCACTTTGGTTCGCCATTCAATGCGCCAAGAGCAGAACCTCTGATCACAGGCATTGTGTCGCCAGGGAAGTTATAAGCAGACATCAATTCACGAACTTCCATTTCAACGAGGTCCAACAATTCCGGATCGTCAACCAAGTCAACTTTGTTCATGAATACAACAAGCGCAGGTACACCTACCTGACGAGCAAGAAGGATGTGTTCGCGAGTTTGCGGCATTGGTCCGTCAGTAGCGGCAACTACAAGGATAGCACCGTCCATTTGAGCAGCACCAGTAACCATGTTCTTCACATAGTCAGCGTGACCTGGACAGTCAACGTGAGCGTAGTGACGCTTTTCAGTAGCGTATTCTACGTGTGAAGTGTTGATCGTGATACCACGTTCCTTTTCTTCAGGAGCGTTGTCAATAGAAGAGAAGTCACGCACAGCGGCAAGACCTTTCTTAGATAGTACTTGAGTGATAGCAGCAGTAAGCGTTGTCTTACCGTGGTCAACGTGACCGATAGTTCCAATGTTTACGTGTGGTTTGGAACGGTCGAATGTTTCTTTAGCCATATTTGAAAATCCCAGTTAAAAGTTTAAAGTGTATAGTTTGTTATAAATAATTACTACTGTAAGCAGAGTCCTCTTCATCCAAGAAGATTCTAAATACACCCTAAACATTGTAAGCCTTTCGAATAAGGTAAAAGTGATTTTAAATTTGACATTTGAAATTTGAAATTTTCAGTCCGACCGCGAGTGCGCTACTACTCGACAATTGGAATTTCAAAGTCCGTATTCAAGTTTAAAATAATCCAGGGCTACTGGATTTTAGATTTATTGAAGAGATGTGCTCTTTAATAAATCCAACATTCAATAATATAAAGAACATGTTGCAGAGTTTTACCTCTGACTTTTTGAGCTACTCGCGCAACTCCGATTCGAGCTGTTGAAGAGAATTGAATGCTGATGCTTTTGATCAGCACTGAGACATTTATCGTCTCAGCTCTCGACCTTCCCTACCGCTGTCGGGATGCTCTACTCGCGAGTTACCGTTTGTAACCCGATTCGAGCTGTTGAAGAGAATTGAACTCTCGACCTCTTCCTTACCAAGGAAGTGCTCTACCCCTGAGCTACAACAGCGTCTACTTAGTCGTCAGACGACTGTCATTGCGCAGCCCTGGCGCAGTCGTCAGACGACTACTAGAGCGGGAGACGAGGTTCGAACCCGCGACCTGCAGCTTGGAAGGCTGCCGCTCTACCAACTGAGCTACTCCCGCAAATCAGTAGGCAGTAAGCAATTTTCAATAGCCAAATCTGTATTTAATTTTGCCTACTGCCATTTTGCCTATTGCCTACTTCTTTAAGTGGGGGAGACAGGATTCGAACCTGTGAAGTCATAAGACAACAGATTTACAGTCTGTCCCAGTTGGCCGCTTTGGTACTCCCCCTCTTTATATTTCTGCCTTAGCTTTTACCCGTAGGCCAACGGAGCCAACTCAGAAATTTGATCAATAAAATGAGAACGTAATAAGTCTGCCTTATCCCTCCCGGAAAAAAACAGGAGTGCAAAATTATACGGTTTTCCACTTTTTCAAAACTTAAGCGTGGAATTTCATACAATTTCGCATCCGATTCCAGAAAAGTTATGGATTTCAGGATGCTACATCACGATTATGTCGGTGATTATGCCGGGGCCAAACTCTTTTTTGAACATATCCAGCACCTGCTGCTTGTGCATCGAGAAGTCGTGCTTCATGCCAGGTGAATCCAGTTCCACAAACAGCACCTGGTTGCGGATATATATTTTCCTGGTCCTTTTGGCGATTGGTTTTCCCGCCATACGCTCCCACGAAGAAATGAGGGTAGCTTCATCGAATTTCGAAGTCAATTTGTACGAATTGAGCATCTCGCGGAGGGCCTGACCTATGGATTTAGTGTTATCGTTCTTATTGCTCATGACTTTGAAATTCGTCAATTGATTATGAGTACGCGATTCAAGCACCAATGACCAATAACCAAAAAACAAATAGAGTAGCGTAAATTCGGCTATTGGACCACAAGTAAACTTTCACACGAAACCTGTAACTAGATTTTCGTGATTTGTCCTTTTTCTACCGTAAAGATAGTCGCAGAAACGTTGATATGCTCTAATAGTTCGCGCGTTCTGTCGGGGCGGGCATCGGTGATAAATAACTGGCCCAGTTCGTCTCTTTTTATCAGATCCAGCAGCTTCGCGATGCGGGCATCGTCAAGTTTGTCGAAAATATCATCAAGGAGCAGGATCGGTTTAAATCCCTTATGATTTTTCAGGATTTCAAATTGCGCAAGCTTCAAGGCAATGATAAACGATTTTTGCTGCCCCTGGCTGCCCAGCTTCTTCAATTCTCCCCCACCCAGGATGAAATGAAAATCATCGCGGTGAATTCCAAAATTCGTTCGCTGCAGGTATAAATCGCGCTGACGATTTGACGTCAGTCCGGCTTCAAGCCCTGTCCTATCCAGTTCTGTCTTGTATTCCAACAGGGCCACTTCATCCGCCACGATGAAGGAATAATACTTCTGGAATACCGGGATGAATTCGGAAATAAACTCTTTTCTCTTTCTAAAAATTACATCGCCAGATTTGATCAGAAGCTGATCATACGACTCCAGCGCAACCGCGTCAAACGAGTTCGTCTCGGCAAAGATTTTAAGCAGGCTGTTCCGCTGCTTCAGTGCGTAGTTATACTGGATCAGCGCTTCGAGATACTGGCGATCAAGCTGCGCGATGATGCTGTCGAAAAATTTTCTTCGTTCCTCGCTCCCTTCTTTGACAAGTTCGGTGTCGTCCGGTGCGATTAGGACAACCGGATACTTGCCCACGTGGTCGCTTAGCTTGCCATATTCATTGACACCTTCCTTGAAAACTTTCTTGCTCCCGCTCTGCAGTGAGCACGATATTTCTTCCAGATTCTTCCCTGTCTGAAACAATCCTTTTACAAAAAAGAATTGTTCACCCAGCCGGATGACAAAGTTGTCCGCACAGAATGCGCTTCTGGTGAGTGACAGATAATGGATAGCATCCAGCAAATTTGTTTTGCCACTCCCGTTCTTGCCTACCAGCACATTGATCTTTGACTGAAAATCCAGTCTGACCTCCTGGTAGTTCTTAAAATTTGTGAGTTTGAGTTCCTTGAGATGCACGGGTTAAATGTAATGCGAACACCCGTAGATTAGTTCGTACCATCAATTTTTTATCCAGGTCGCGGTTAGTGAAGACCTCTCAACAACCACACCTTTTTGTAAATCTTTGACGAAAACTGTTTTAACAGATCCGGTGCAGCGTAATCGATGTTCCAAAACCTGATCTGGCCGTTAATTTTTGTCTCTACGTAGACTGCGGTGCCGTCATTGCACATGCCGCAGCCAATCCATCCATTGTCATATGATAAAAGTTCGGTCGGAAATTCAGCGGCAAGACACTCAACATCAGGCAGCCATGCCTGCTTATTAATAGAGTAGTTGCCCGGATAGGGCTTTCCTCCGCCATGTACTGACGGAAAATGATCGAATGAATCTTCGAACAAAGTGCCGTTTTCCATTTTATATATTGTCACGCACTCAGGATCTCCGTTTGAGCACCAGCCAAAAGTTCCGAACACCAGGTAATCTCCCGCCTTCCATTCATATTGTTCGGGGCAATGAGGAACGTAAGCTTCCGGCCGAATCGATTCAAAGTGGTGGTCGACACATGCGGTTGCAACAACGAGAAGCGAGAGGGGCAGTAACTTTCTCATGAAATCAAAATAGCACAATCCCTGCAAAAGAACATAGAACGCTCACTGCCAGTCAGCTGTAACTCTTTGAAAGGCAGTATTTAAAGATAAAGTTTGGCGAATGTTCGTTCGGGACTTATTTTCGCAGTTCTAAATCTGGAATATGCCCACGACTACCAAATTGAAGAACGAGACAGCAAAGGACGGAAAAGTCGAATTTTCGAAGGAAACCTATCTTTTCTGGTATGAAAGCATGCAATTGATGCGCAAGTTTGAAGAGCGCGCAGGACAGTTGTATGGGATGCAGAAAATTAAAGGTTTTTGTCATTTATATATTGGTCAGGAGGCATGTGTTGCCGGTGCGGTAACCGCGTTGACGAAGGATGACAAATGGATCACAGCTTATCGCGACCATGCGCATCCGCTAGCGTTGGGCAGCGATCCTAAGGCGGTGATGGCAGAATTGTACGGCAAAGAAACCGGTATCTCTAAAGGTAAGGGCGGTTCGATGCATATGTTCGATAAGGAAAAGGGATTTTTTGGCGGTCATGGTATTGTTGGCGGGCAAATTCCACTGGGTGCCGGTATCGCTTTCGCGGAAAAATACAATAAGACAAAGAACCTGTGTATGACCTATATGGGTGATGGCGCTGTTCGCCAGGGCGCGTTTCACGAGGCATTGAATTATGCAATGCTCTGGAAACTACCTGTTATTTTCTGCATTGAGAATAACGGCTACGCGATGGGTACATCAGTGGCACGTTCGTCTAATGTTACTGAATTGTATAAGCTTGGACTGGCGTTTGACATCCCATCAGAACCTGTTGATGGTATGAGTCCCGAAGCGGTTCACACCGCTGTGGCAAGAGCAGCTGCCCGTGCGCGTGCAGGCGAAGGTCCGTCTTTACTTGAGTTCCGCACTTATCGTTACAAGGGTCACTCGATGTCAGATCCGCAGAAATACAGAACGAAGGATGAAGTTGAGCAATACAAACAACGCGATCCGATTGAAGTTGTGCGCAAGACGTTACTGGACAAGAAGTTTGCAACAGAAAAAGACATCGAAGCGATCGATCAGCGCGTGATGGGCCAGGTTGAGGAAAGCGTGAAGTTTGCCGAGGAGTCAAACTATCCTGATCCAAGCGAGGCGCTGAAGGATATTTACGTTCAGAAGGACTATCCTTACATCACAGATTAATCCTCCCTGCCTACTTCCCCGATTTTTGCTTAGCAACGGCAGGCAGGCTTTTGTTAAGTAACATCAAATTTGTAGTTTTGCGCCCCACTCCATGATGATGGAATGTTAATGAATTAACAATGGCTAAGAAGGTAGAAGAACACAAGCACGAATTACTGGAGAATCCACAGGCGCTTGCCGACAAACTTCAGGGTGCAGAAACTTGGGCTGAAAGACATCCCAAAACCGTTATCGGAATTTCAGCAGCGATCGCGCTGATCATTGGTGGATATTTCGGTTTCCAATACTACAAGGATTCACAGGAGAAAGAAGCCCAGGCAGAAATGTTCCAGGCGATCTATTACTTCGAAGCTGACAGCCTCGACCTGGCCCTTAACGGGGATGGAAACAACCTCGGCTTCATCCAGATCATTGACGATTACGGAATCACTCAGGCTGCAAAGCTTGCTAACTACTATGCGGGCGCTGCCTATCTTCAGCAAGGCAAATATCAGGCTGCCCGACTTTACCTCGAAGATTTCAGCGCAGACGATCTTTTGGTGCAGCCTCGTGCGTATAGCCTGATCGGTGATACTTATATGGAAGAAAAAAATTATGCAGAGGCCGCTAAATATTATGACAAGGCTGCAAGCTACAAGCCTAACAAGTACTTCACGCCTGTTTACCTGATGAAAGCTGCCCTTGCGCATGAAAAGAACAACAACAATGAGAAGGCCATAGCTGCGTATGACAAGATCATAACAGATTATTTCCAGGCTCCTGAATATCAAAATGCCCGCAAGTACAAAGCGAAGCTGGAGGCTAAATCTTAACTGATTTTTCTAAGAAATTAAAAGGGGATGGCGGGTGCTATCCCTTTTTTGTTTTCACAGGGATCGTGGGGATGAGCGCTGGGTTGTGCTGAGAGTTGCCTATTCGCAAAAGTATGGTGATTATCAACTTTTAGTCGAGATCCTTCGCTAGCTCTTGACCAACGCGCATGCTCAGGATGATGGTTGCTGTTTTAAGTCATCAAAACAAGTTTATACTTGCGACCAATTTGAGCCTCATCCATTTTTGATCTAATTTTGGCAACGTAAATCATCTCATCAATGGCAGGAATCCTCACGTCCGGAAAAGTTAAAACGAAAATTAACCTCTCAAAAAAACGCGTTGCTATCGTTGTGGCAGAGTGGAACGAGGACATCACTGAGGCGCTATACGAAGGTGCGGTGAGCTCTCTTCGCGAGCACGGATTGAAAAGTCAGAATATCATTCGCAAAAATGTACCGGGAAGTTTTGAGCTTTCGCTGGGCGGCTTGTGGATGGCACAGGATAAAACAATCGATGCAGTGATCTGCCTCGGCTGCGTGATTCAGGGAGACACTCCTCATTTTGACTATATCTGTCAGGCCGTTGCTTATGGTGTTACGGAGGCCGGCCTGAAAACCGGAAAACCTGTAATCTTCGGTGTGCTCACCACACTGAACAAGAAGCAAGCATTGGAAAGAGCAGGCGGAAAACTAGGCAACAAGGGAGAAGAGGCAGCGATTACAGCCATTAAGATGATGGTGTTTTGAAAGCACCAAAGGTCAAATAACCTAAATACAAAATTGCCTTCGATGGAGGGTTAGGTTAGAGCCAAAGAGTTTTCCTGGAGAGGTGATTCTTTAAGCATCAATGATCAAATTCCAAAAAGGGAGGACGTAGATTCAAAGTACGGCTGCGGAAAAGATCCAAAAACCAAAAAACAAAAAGAGCTGGCGCGAAGCACCAATGACCAAATTCCAAAGGGTGAAGTCATGGCTGAGGAGTACGTCATTGTAAAAGATTCAAAAGCAATCCCGATAGCTATTGGCACATCAACATAGAGCAAGGTCGAAAGCACCAATAATCAATCACCAAATTCCAAAGGGTGAAGTAATGGCTGAGGAGTACGTCATTGTAAAAGATTCAAAAACAAATCCCGACAGCTTGGGACAAAAATCAAATTGGAGGCGTGTACGTATTATAAGCTCGGCCTTGGATAAATGTTAATTCGTAGCAATCAATAACTAACCATCGTAAACTCTATTTGATTTTTGATTATTGGTTATGGGTGCTTGATCTCAGCCGGGCTCTTAACGCCCCAGCGAAACTACCTCTCACTCCTCTGCCGCCCGGTTACTAGTCCTCTCTAATTTGTATCTTCATCTACCTATACCCGATGAGATCCATTTCAAGTCTTGTGCTGCTATTGTGTTGTGTTTCAGCAGACGCACAGCTATTGATTCAGGGGAAGGTTCTCGATTCTGAGAGTAAAGAGCCACTTCCGTTCGTGAATATTTCGGTGGTCAGAAAAACTCATGGGACAACTACAGGGATCGATGGAATTTTTCAATTAGAGGCTGCAGCAACAGACTCCCTCCTCATCTCCTATGTCGGGTATAATGCTGTAAAAATCCCTGTTCCGGAAAAAGTGCAAGGCGCGATTCTCCTTCAGCAAAAATCACACGACCTGGAAGAAATAGAAATTTCTGCTGGTGAAAATCCGGCCTTTCGAATTATCAGGCAGGCCATCGACAATGCGGGCAGAAACGATCCCGAACGGCTTCCATCATTTAGCTACAAGGCATATCACAAATTATACGCGACTGCGGAAGGGACTTTCGACACCATCGAGAAAAAGAGCCCGGCAGTCAGATTTTTCGAAAACCATTACCTCTTTCTTAACGAGACATTTTCACAAAGGAATTTTGTGCGATCGCGCTACGACAAAGAAACGATTGTCGGAAACAGAATGTCCGGTGTGAAGGATCCTTTTTTTGCCGTTCTGGGCAATCAGTTTCAATCCTTTGGTTTTTACAAGCCGCACATCACGCTGCTCGACCAGAGTTTCGTGAATCCGCTTTCGCCCGGAACATTCAGCCGATATGATTTTGTTCTGGAAAATTCTGTGATCACAAACGGTGACACATCGCACATTATTTCTTTCGCTCCCCTTTCCGGAAAAACTTTCAATGCCCTCAAGGGAATCATCACGATCAATTCAAATCACTATGCTATCGAAAATATTCAGGCGCAGCCGGCAGACGATGCGGCACTGGTGGTGATGCGGATCCAGCAGAAATACATCTTCACGCAAGGTCACTGGTTTCCGCAGGAGCTCAACAGTGAATTTGTGCTGCGCGAACAAAAAGTTTCGGAACATCCTATCAAATACGTGCATCGCACATACATCACGGGACCTGCCTTTGATTTACCTGCAGAACCACTGACGAAAGAAATGCTGAATCTTGAATTCGCGGATGGCGCGAACAAAAAAGATGAAGTTTTCTGGAGTTCTGTGCGTGTCGACAGCCTTTCAGCGCGCGAGCAAAACACGTATACCCTTTATGATTCAATGCCGGTGCGCACACTCGCAATACTCAACACTTTTGTGAAAACTGCAGAGGCTGTTGCGATCGGCAAGATTAAAGCCGGCAGGTTCTACATTCCAATGGAGCATCTCCTTCGCAATAATGGCTACGAGGGACTTTGCGCAGGACTCGGCTTGCAGACCGGTGAAACAATTTCAAAAATTTTTATGCTCGAAGGCTTCGCTGCTTACGGTTTCAGAGATGATGCCTTGAAATATGGTGGCGCTGTTCAGGTATACACGGATGTGGCGCGCGGCAACCATTTCCGGTTTTCTTTCCTGCAGGATGTATTTGAATCCGGGAACCCAATGTTTCTCAAACCTCCACCAGCGCTGGCTTCCGCACACACCTTTCGGAATTGGCTTGCAGCCCGAATGGACAGCGTAACGCGAATAAAAGCCCAGTACAATTTTCGTCCGCTACGTTTTTTAGAAACGTCTATCTTCCTTCAACAATCGAAACATAACCCAACTCATTCGATTGCCAGTGAAACATCAGAGAACAGCGGGCCTGATTTTACACTTGCTGAAACCGGAATTCAGATTAAGTTTATCGCGGGCGAGCAGTTCTCTCAGATCCGAAACACCAGAGTGATCAGCGGATTCAAGTATCCGATTTTTGATGTTTCTATTTCGCGCGCCATGAGAAAGGCACTGGATGGTGATTTTGACTTCACGAAAGTGGAAGCGCGATTTTATTATGAATTGAAATGGCGCGGCTCGCACAAAACACAATTTGAAATTGCTGGAGGAATGTTGCAAGGCAGCGCACCATACTTCAGCCTGTTCAACGGGAAGGGAACGAACACCGGCAAGTTTGATTTGAATGCATTCCTCGTGCCCAATTATTTTCAGACCATGAAGGTCTATGAGTTCACCGCAGATCGCTATGCATATTTTTTCCTGATCCATGACGTTGGCCGAATTGTCACAACACGATCGAAATTTTTCCGACCGGAACTATCACTACATCAAAATATCGGATATGGAGATCTGTCCGGTAAAAATGCCTCTGCCGAGCTGCGAACGTTCGATCAGGGATTTTACGAAAGCGGTTTTTCAATCCGGAACCTGATGCGGATCAATTATGTGAATCTCGGATATATCGGGATCGGTGGCGGCTTGTTTTACCGATACGGCACCTACAAACTTGCTGACACCTCGAGCAACCTCGCGGGGAAAATCAACGTGACTTTCAGCTTGTAAACTTAACGGACTCTTTCTTCCGTGAGCACGAAACCCCGTCTTGCAAGTGCCTGCAATGCGTTAATGGATGATGACACACCAGCGCGAGTCAGCACTTCCTTCTGCGATTTGGCTATCACCTGCTGGCTCACGTGCATATCTTCTGCGATTTCCTGCACCGAAAATCCTTCTGCAGATTTGCGGAGGATTTCGAGTTCCTTCGAGCTAATGGCGATTTTCATGGGTCTTGGGGAATTTGAGATAAGATCGGTTTTTTCTTGCTTCGGTTCAATACCGGGAAGTCGGTATTTCCCGCGAGGCCGGGGGACCGGGAGGCAAGGGACCGGGGTGCCAGGTGCCAGGGGGCCGGGTGTTGTGGTGAGGCAGATTTTCAGGTTCCGGGATAAAGTTTCAAGTTGCAGGTGGCAGGTAAGAAGATGACGGTGAGCAGGACAATGGCACACAGGGAACATGAACACATTCCCACACGAGCACCTGAGCACATCTCGAAGCGCAAATAAAAAAAGCCAGGACGGGCCTGGCTTTTTGTGATGAATCTATTTTGATCAGAAATTTTTCACTACTTCTCTTCCGAATTCTGAACACTTGAGGAGGGTTGCACCTTCCATCAGGCGATGGAAATCGTAAGTAACTTTTTTCGTTGAGATTGCACCTTCAAGACCTTTGACGATGAGGTCTGCAGCTTCCTGCCAGCCCATGTACTCGAGCATCATCACGCCTGAAAGAATTACGGAACCTGGATTTACTTTATCCTGGCCAGCGTACTTCGGAGCAGTACCGTGTGTTGCTTCAAAAATGGCGTGACCGGTTTTGTAGTTGATATTTCCTCCCGGAGCGATTCCAATACCACCAACGATCGCTGCGAGTGCGTCAGAGATATAGTCACCATTGAGGTTCAATGTTGCCACTACAGAATATTCATCAGGTCTCAGAAGGATCTGCTGAAGGAATGCGTCAGCGATCGCATCTTTGATCACGATCTTGTGTCCGTTGTTTTCAATCACCTGCCATGGTCCGCCATCGAGATCCTTTGCACCAAATTCTTTTTTCGCAAGCTCATATCCCCAATCGCGGAAGCCACCCTCGGTGAACTTCATGATGTTACCCTTATGCACAAGCGTAACGTTTGGCTTCTTGTGCTGGATTGCAAATTCAATTGCCGAGCGGATCAAACGCTCTGATCCTTCCTTCGACACCGGCTTGATGCCAATACCTGAAGTTTCCGGGAAGCGGATCTTTTTGTATTGCTTAGGGAACGTATCCTTGAATGCGCTCAGAAATTTCTTGTTGTCGTCACTGCCTTCCTGGAATTCAATACCCGCATAAATATCTTCAGTGTTTTCGCGGAAGATCACCATGTTGGTTTTGTGTGGTTCCTTTACAGGCGATGGAACACCTTTAAACCACTGCACCGGACGAACACAGGCGTAGAGGTCAAGATCCTGACGAAGTGCAACGTTCAGTGAGCGAATTCCACCACCAACCGGAGTAGTCAAAGGTCCTTTGATTCCGACAAGGTAAGTTTTGAATGCTGTGAGCGTTTCTTCCGGCATCCATGAGCCAGTTTTGTTGAAAGCCTTTTCGCCCGCCAAAACTTCTTTCCACGTAATCTTGCGTTTTCCGTTATATGCTTTTTCGACTGCGGCATCAAATACATATTTGGATGCAGGCCAGATATCAACACCTGTGCCATCGCCTTCAATAAAAGGAATCGTTGGATTGTCGGGAACAGTCAGCTTACCATTGCTGATCGTAATTTTTTGGTCGCTCATTTCTTGAATATTTTAAATGTTTATAGGTGCCTTCTCAAAAAGCCCCGAAAAATAGGAAAAAAATGGTTGAAGGAGGTGGGTGGCGGGGGAAATTCGGCTTGTCGGGACGGGTATTTAGTGCAGGGGTTTGAAGGGCTACAAGCTTCAGGCTGCAAGCTGCAAGCAGTTTGGTCGTTATTACAAATGCGGAATCGCAGAATCGAAGGCTGAATTGGCGTGTGGCGTGCAGCGCGTAGCCTTGCGCACAGTGGAGTTTTTGTCGATGTCACGGCACTTTCCGACCTGCGACACCGTTTAACATCCATATGAAACCTGTACGTTCGACTGTTCTTGTGTTTGCGCTGTTTTTGATGTTCGGATTCAGTCCGAAAAAGATGACGGTTGACCCAGCGGTCTGCCTGAGCGCTGAAGAAAAAAAATTGTATGAGTTGATGATGGCCTATCGGAAATCAAACGGCTTGGAATCGATTCCGATTTCGGCAAAACTTACAAAAGTTGCACAGACTCATGCGCGCGACCTCATGTACAATTACAAGTTCGATTTCGACAATAAATGCAACCCGCACAGCTGGTCAAAAAAGGGTAAATGGACGTCTTGCTGCTACACCAACGATCATAAGCAGGCAAAATGTATGTGGGACAAACCGAAGGAGATAGCGGGATATGAAGGTCCGGGATATGAAATCGCTTACTATAGTTCGAAGGGGGCTTCTGCCGAAGAGGGACTGGACGGCTGGAAGAAAAGTCCTGGCCACAACCCGCTCATCATAAACGGAGGCATGTGGGCAAAAGCAAAATGGAAAGCGGTAGGCATCGGGTTCGTTGGTGAGTATGGGATCGTGTGGTTTGGGGAAAAGGAGGATGAGGCTACTCCATCGATTTGTAATAGTCCGTCCACTAGTCGTCCTGCGAATTAATATCGTGTTTGTTGGATATTACTCCTTCGCACGGAGAAGGAATTAGGCATTGGGCATTAGGCATTAGAAAAGGCAATAGGCATTAGGGGTGCGTCACTGAAGTTAAATTGTACTTCGGTCGAAGCGAGGAATCAGAGTGAATACAGTGCAGTTTTTTTCGTTAGACAAGTCTTGGTAGTATCAGGCATTTTACCAATGCCTAATTCCTAATGCCCAATGCCTAATACTTCTCGTCTTCGTTGGGGAAATCTTTCGCCTTCACGTCTGATACATAGGAAGTGACTGCCTTCGTAATGACAGTGTCGAGGTCTGCGTACCGTCTGAGAAATCTCGGCTTGAATTCTTTTGTGATGCCCAACATGTCCTGCATCACGAGCACCTGGCCGTCACAATCCGGGCCTGCGCCTATGCCTATCGTTGGAATCTGGATCGACTCCGAAACTTTTTTCGCTAATGATGCGGGAATTTTTTCAAGCACGATGCCGAAACATCCGCATTCCGTGAGCAACCTGGCATCGTCAAGAAGTTTTTTTGCTTCCGCTTCCTCCTTCGCCCTAACGGTGTAAGTTCCGAACTTATAAATGGATTGTGGTGTGAGTCCGAGATGACCCATTACCGGAATTCCTGCGCTAAGAATCCTATCGACAGATTCCTTGATCTCACTTCCACCTTCGAGTTTCACAGCATGGGCTCCTGCTTCTTTCATGATGCGAATCGATGAGCGCAGCGCTTCACCCGAGCTACCCTGATATGTGCCGAATGGAAGATCAACGACAACCAGCGCACGCCTGACAGCCCGTACTACCGATGCCGCATGATAAATCATATTGTCTAGCGTGATCGGCAATGTTGTTTCATGCCCTGCCATCACATTACTCGCAGAATCTCCTACGAGGATCACATCGACTCCCGCACCATCGATCAGCCGCGCCATGCTGTAGTCGTAAGCGGTGAGCATAGCAATCTTTTCACCGCGGTTCTTCATTTCCTGAAGCTGGTGTGTAGTGATCTTTTTGGGTTCCTGTTTGTGGACGGACATGAGGTAAAATTTCAAAAATCAATAATCAAAAACCAGAAAACAAAAACCAAAATGGTTGCGTGAACGATGAATTACCCTGCTTGAATCACGTATTGACACTGACCAGCATTATCGTAAATAAACAGCCGTTTCCTTGCCAAGGTTCACTTCGACATGATCTTTGATGGTTGTCGAAAGTTCATAGCCTGTATACTGGGGGTAAACGGGAAATAAGGTGTGGCTGCGGTTCACAAGCACGGCAATCTCAATTTTTTTCACCTCGATGTCGAGAAACGGTTTGAGTCCGTATGCAAACGTTCGGCCGGTGTTGAGCACATCATCGACAAGCACGATGCATTTCTTCTGGAGTGACTTGAGGTCGCAGTCCAATCCGACTTCAGATTGCTGCGGTGCTGATTTATCAAGTATCACTTTCACAAGCTTCGCTTTCAAAGGTGATATTGACTCGAGTTCCTTCACGAGGAGCTGCGCAAAGACATATCCCTGGCCTTCGATGCCGGCCACCACGATTGTTTTTTCCTTGAAGTTGTGTTCATACATCTCGTAGGCAATCCTGCGAATTTTCTGCTTCACCTGAGATGCATCGAGAATCAGATTTTTTTCCCCCACCATAATTACCCCGGAATAGGCAATGACTTGCTGTCTTTGAATGTAGAGAGGATGACCATTGACTGAAGACTGTCAACGACATCGATATTGGACACTTTTTCAAGCATCAGCTGCTGATATGCTGCGATGTCGGCACAGACAATCTTCAAGATAAAATCGCCAGCTCCGGTGATGTGATGACACTCAACGATCTCGTCAATTTGCTTAATCGCTTTGATGAATTTATCGATGTTGTCTTTATTATGTCCTTTTAATGTTGCCATAACGAACGTGCTGACACCAAGCCCTACGCTGGCGGGATCGATTACCGCATGGTAACTTTTGATTACGCCTGAGCTCTCCAGCTTGTTGACGCGCTCGAGCGTGGGTGCAGGCGAGAGGCCGATTTCTTTAGCGAGCTGGGCGTTGGTGATATTTGAATTTGCCTGCAGGATCTCTAGAATTTTTCTGTCAGTTCCGTCCAGTTTAATGTTGGGTTTCATGTTTGTTGTTTATGAGTTTTTTGGGAACCGGGGAATCCGATGACGCGCATTCATTGCCTTTGGTGACATATGGATGTCGATTTCATCTATCGATCCGGCCGTTTGCCAAATTTTATTTGGGTAAAAATAACGGAAAACCGGATTCGAACAGCAAACGATTGATTTAATTTTGGTTGGAAACAACTATTCTGTGTGATTCAGAGTGCCTTTCGCCAACAATTCTGAAAATATAGATTCCCGGCCGCAGGTCGCGCACGTCAAGGTGATACTGATTGAGGCCATGAGTAGATGCTGACACCTGCGAAAGAACGACTTTGCCAAAGCTGTCAACGAGCTGCAGTTCGACCTCCTCGCCTGCTTGCGCAACCCATTCGATGTTGAGAAAATCAGTCACCGGATTTGGATGAGGTGCGATAATTACCATCTCCGGCTGGAGTTGTTCGCAAATCCGGTTGCCCTGCGGATTGAGATCACCATTGAGTAAAGCCGATGCACACAGGAACTCCAGGCGCGATGATTTGGCGATGCCGAAGTTGAGTACGAGGTTGTGTTGTGAAAACGGCTCGATCACTTCATCGACCACCGTTTCGAGCGTTACCTCGCCAGACACATCGAGTCTTACCGGAAGATTTCGCAGAAATGTATTTCCCTTATTCTCGATGGTGACGATCACACGCCAAGTACCATCGTTGTTTGGGGTGATGGTCATGAGGTTCAGGTCGACATCGGGCAGGGGCGCAACCATTGAAATAACTTTTGAAGTTGAGGTTTCGCACCCTGCGTGGTTTGAGGCACTTAGCGCTACCGTATAGTCGCCCAGTTCCGTGAAGGTGTGTTTTGGAGATGCCTCTGATGATGATGCACCATCACCGAAATTCCAATTGAATGAATTAGCGTTTTTTGATGCGTTCATAAACGAGATTTCCTGCGGAGGAACGCCAAAGCCGGGAGCAAAAGAGAAAGCTGCCTGGGGTGGGTGGATGATGTTGACAGCATCCTGCCGTTGATAAACGCACCCTGATGCAGTAGTTACCTCAAGTGTAACGACTTTGCTTCCTACTGACGAGAATTTGAATGTCGGATTGACGCCTGAAGAAGTTCCTTCTCCCCCGAAATTCCATAAGCTTTTCACCACGGGGTCGCTACTTGACGAAGTTGACGTAAACCTGGTTTCAAAATCTTTGCAGTTGTTTGTATAGGCGAATGCCGGAACAAGCGGGACCGGAACGTTGACTGTGCGGGTCACAGTTGTAATACAATCATTGTCACCTATGACGGAAACTTTGACCGGATGACTTCCGGGCGTGGTGAAGGTGTGTGAAATGTTTTGTGATTCGTAGTAGGCTGTGCCTATCTCCCAATAGTAATGGATTGCGTTGTCGCTTGAGGCGTTGAAATTTACCTGTTTATTGACGCACGTGGCGCCATTGTCGAATTTAATGGTTGGTGACTGTAATATTGTTACTGGTTTTGTGATGGAATTCGAACACCCTTGGGCCGAGGTCACAATCAGTTTAACATTGTATTGTCCTGCGCGTTGAAAGATGTGCGCTGGGTTCTGATCAGATGAGGTTTCGCCAGTGGAGAAGGTCCATTGCCAGGATTCAAGACTGACGTGAGACAAATCGGGGGTAAGGTCAATAAAATTTGACGGGTTGCCGCTGCAAGAGGAGGGTGGACCGTCCAGTACAAAATCCGGCTGTGGCTTTTCGTTGATCGTAATAACTTTCCTTTTAATGTTGGCGCAGCCATTTGGACTTAGCGCGGTCAATGATACATCATAGGTCCCGTCATCTAGGAAGGTATGACGTGGATTAATCTCTGCAGAAGAATTGCCGTCCGCAAAGTCCCATATTTGAGAATCGACAGCATCGGTAATTATGGATGTGAATTGAACATCGTCCTGCTCGCACACTCCAGCAAACGAAAACTCTACAACCGGACCAGCCTTCACAGGTGATGTATTTTGAATCGTCTCATGTGCGCAGCCGGGTATAGAAGTTCTTAACTTGATTGCTTTGATGCCAGTGCTGGCAAGATTCAATTGGAGATCGCGCGATGTTGAAACGAGAATATCATCCGAATACCATTGATAGGTTAGGTTCCCATCGAAGTTATCGGTTGTCGTGTTCAGAAACATGAGATCGTTATTGGTGCATAACAGTCCCGCTGGCTGACTGAAAGAGGCAACAGGAGCATCATAGATCTTAATTGTTTTTTGAACAGTATTTTTGCACCCGTTCGCATCTCGCACGTCCAGTTTAACATCATAGTCGTCCGACAATGAGTATTGATGTGTAGGGTTTGGATCGGTTGATACACTTGCGTCACCAAATGACCAGGTGAAATCGGTTATTGTACCCGAAGCGACTATCGAATTAAAATGAACATCATTTTCAGCGCAGCTGTTTTGGTGATCGAAACTTATCTGTGGTGATGGTGCATTTTCTATCTCCATCACTTTCGAAGTTGTTGAGAAAACTCCGGAACCGTCTTTTGTCGTCAGACTAATTGAAAAGCTACCGGCACTTTCAGATGTGATCTCAGGTTTTGATGCGTTAGAAAATTCGGGCGCAACGAAACAAGTATTTGGAAAATTGACGCGAAAGATTCGTGAACCCCCGTTCTCAGAAGCTAATCCGAGCCAGTTACTCTTCGCTTTAAACATGGAATATGCCCAGACACCGGACAGTAATCCGAAATTACCGAGATCTGTTCCACTGGGGGAATTATTAGCTAAAGTGGTTCCAAAGTCCAGGCGATAGAGATTGGATGAAGAAAGCGATTGAATGAATGCATAGTAATTTCCATTGTCGGTAGCAAGCGAGACGCCTGCCGGCTGTGAAGGCGTGAAACCGAAACCCGATAGCTGATGGATGTCCGGATCGGGATCTGCAAGATCAGTTGTGAAATCTATTTTAGAAATGGTTCCGTTCGCGGATGTTGCTATTGCGTGCCACACCGAGCAGTGTTGAAGAAAAGATATTCCCGCAATACCACCGGAACCAGTAACAACGATATTGTCGATCGTAAGGTCGGACATGGCGCTTGTAAAGCCCTGATTAAACTTGAGACGGGTAATTTTGTTGATATTATAGTTAGCAACAAAAGCATACTTTCCGCTTGCGTCTTCGAGCACTGTCAGATCGATGGGAAGGTTGAGGAGGCCCGCAGAGTACAGCAACTCTCCGTTTTCTGGCTGACCAGATAGACTGCTACCAATTCTGGTCCGGTACACCTTATTTGTTACATCGATGACAAAACCATAATAGATACCGGATTCGTTAACGATGTCTATCGTTAGCCAGCCGGACGAACCTACTCCGAGAGAGCCGAGATCTGTAAGCGTTGGCTGACTTGTTATGTCTGCTCCGAAATTTAGTCTGAATAATTTTTGTGACGACCGACTGGTAAAGAACCCATAAAAATTACCCCCGTCCTCCATCACCTTTACTTTATATGGCCCTCCAATGGAGGAAGAATTTATCAATACTGAAGCGCTAGGGATTTTATCTAAATCACCGGGACAAAAATCCCATTGATATTCGGAAAGTGTCAAATCAGAAGGCGTCAACGAGATCTTCTCGTTCAGACAGTTTCCGGAGGGGACCGAAAAATCGGATGAACCACATTGAGCTTGAGCCGCAATGGATGACAACCAAAAAAAAATAGCGATGATACTTATACGGCCCATTTACAGTTATACTCAAAAATAGAAATAAGTAAACAGAAATCGGTGCAGGAATTTTAATTTACATGCTCGAAACTTTAATGTAATCATGCATTTCCTGGGAACGATCTCGAAAAAACTAATTCACAAGGCCTGCGACTTTCTTGCCGATAAGGCTGTCCGATTAGTTGATTCCCGGGCTGATCTGTCAAACGCCACAATTGTAACTGAACCCGAGCGGTACACTATTGACTTGCAATTCATTCATCTTTACGAAAAGCGTTATTACTGGCATGCGTTCGAAAGCATTGTACTTGACCCGTTGTTCTATTTTCCAGTTAGTCATTGCTCCATCGTGGGTAATGGTATAATCATGAATGGAGAAGGGAATGTGCTGTTGGAGTCGACTATCTTCCAGAAGGAGTACTATGAAAAACTCAAACAAAAGCATCTGGTACTAAGAAGTAAAATCCAAAAAAAGAAATTCCTGAAGGGCACAGTGATTTCGCTCTCGACCGTTTTAGAAAATAACTATTATCACTGGATAACCGAGTCTCTTGGGCGTATTCTTATCCTGGAACCGTATCTTGATTTACGGAATGCGATCATACTGCTTGACAACACAAGCTCAAGTTTTAAAGCCGAGTCACTGTTTTTACTATACGGTATTCCTGAGGGTAATCTTTATTTGAAGACGACAAAGGAGGCAATCTTATGTGATGCGGTAGTTCCCTCGTTTCCACTTACTCGAAATAGGAATACCGCCATGACGGATATTTGTCATCCATCAATAATCAGGAGGCTGAACGAGAAGGCATTTCGTAAAACATCTCAGCGATCGCAGTTCCCTATTCGATTCATTCTTTCAAGAAAGCGGGCTGACAGCAGACGAATTGTAAATGAAGAATCTCTGGTTCTTGCAATGCATCCGCATGATTTCAAATTAATCGAATGCGAGGCGCTAACCTTTAAAGAACAAGTGTCTCTCTTCGCGAATGCGGAGATAGTCATCACTACTCATGGGGCCGGTTTAACGAACATCATTTTTTGCAGGCAAACAACCGTAATTGAATTATTTCCAGAAGAAAGAGACGCTCGTGACGCGTTCATATTCGTGCATATTTCTTCGGTTTTGGGCCTACAACATCATCTTATCCCCTACACTTCCTGCAACAGTCATCAGGATTTAATAGTAGACTCTGAGTTGGCCGAACGGATCAAGGGAATAATTTCAGAAAAAGAGATGAATCGCCCTAGGTAAACGATTCCTGAATCAACTTTTTATACACCGCTTCATTCGAAGTGATATTTCTATAGTTAAGAGCCAACTGCTGTATACGTTGGCGTAGTTTAGCATCCGATTGCAGGAGTGCCTTGATTGACCGCAACGACTTCTCCGCGACTCCCGGCCCTAAAGTAAATGTTGCTCCACTCTTTGTATTATTAATGATTTCGGCATCGTCACCTATGCCTTCTGTTATTAGAACCGGCAACCCGTTGGCCCAATACTCACCAACTTTTATCGGGGAAAGAAATTTCTTTGACGGTGACTTTTTGTATAATGCGAATGCCATATCAGAAGCTGAAAGGTAAAACGGAACTTCCTTGTGATCTGCCTTCAATACGC
This sequence comes from Fulvivirgaceae bacterium JP3-4, assembly GCA_029309925.1. GTDB lineage: Bacteria > Bacteroidota > Bacteroidia > Cytophagales > Cyclobacteriaceae > Chryseosolibacter. The sequence goes on along the minus strand of JARKND010000005.1, from coordinate 1,099,824 downwards.
GGAATTCCTCTCTTTCAAAACCCTGCGCCAGCAAATTATCAGCAATACGATCTTTGTCGTCAGGGGACAGAATGATCAGTGTGAATTTATCGAACACCGATCTTGCAACTCTAAAAATATCAAACGATTCACGGTCATAATAAAGCCCCCCGAATTTGCCGACATAAATACCGACTGTGCTGTCACTACGAATTGAAAGGTTAGCCCGCACTTCTTTTCTCCGATCCTCATCATAGGCAAATTCCTTTGCATTGACGGAACAAGGCATCACTGCAATGCGATTTTTTTCGACACCGGCTTTTGCCAGAACGGGAACCATCCCATGCGCCACGGGCATCAGGAGCATTGCCGTCTCCTGCTGTTTTTTCTCCCAATAACGAAGTAGTGCGTATCGCAGGCCCCAACGCCTCCAAACGCCTGACTCCGCCATGTACTCAGCATGCGGCTCAAACGATTCTACGCAATATGGAATTTTCAACTTTCGGTAGACCAAAAAACCCAGCGCACCCGCAGGTGTGCCTCTGCAAATGAGAAGGTGGATACGCTCTTTTTGAACGATACTAGTCAGGGAACGCGGGAACACTGTGAAATCATTAAACTTATCAGCGAACTTATTCCCGGATCGCAAAGGAATATGTTTAACCTTACCCGGTAGCAAAACAGGTGTCGAAACGATTTCATTGCGTTCGATTGAGCAGTACACAATCATCTCGACTTCCTTGAAATTATTTAACAGCTCAAGATGTGGTATCACTGTGGATGCAGTAAGTCCATCAGTTATTCCCCAGTAGCTCAAAAACAAGATATTCATACCTTATCTGCCCATGATTAAGTAACGAAACGCTCTTGCAATTCTCCAACGATTGAGATAGCTGAGAAACATGATCTTTCGTATTCGTCCGAGTAAAATTAAACGATCTGCCTTCGTTACCTCACCGTTGTTACGTGCGAATATCTTGCGGTGGTAGGCACGATATCCGCGGCCCAGTGCGTCTATGTCCATCATAGCAGAATTTCCACGCAACCTGCATTTATAAATAGTTTCGTTTACAAAATCGTACTTCGTGTGCCTGGAAACATCAACAAAGAAAAGAAGATCCTCACAGTGAGTCATTTCTTCATTGAAATATAGCCTCTGCCCTGGCACAACTCTTATCATCCACGTAATGCCGAAAAAACAGTTACCATCTAATCTGGCCAACTGCCTTGTCACGTTCCCACGTACGGTCGGTGCCCAAGTACGAACAAGTTGATCTAGCGTTGAGTTGTATATCTCAACACACCCATCAACCGCTCCTACATCTTTCTGTTTCTCAAGAACCGTCACCCGGCACGAAATAGAGTCAGGTGGCAATACATCATCGGAATCGAGAAAGCAAACAAACTTTCCGGAGACATGTTCCATTCCATAGTTTCTTGCTTTGGAGACTCCACTTTTTTCCTGGTAAAGATATTTTATCCGTGAATCTGATATGCTTCTAACAATTTCTTCAGATGCGTCTGTGCTACCATCGTTGACGATGATCAATTCCCAGTCAGAGTAGGTTTGCTTCAATACTGATTCAATAGCCTGAGCAAGATAAGCCTGTCCGTTAAATACTGGCATGATAATGCTTACCGTTGGTTGCAAGGGGCTATTGATTTGTTAATGTTTTTGACACCAAGACTTCAATTTCCCGCAAGCGGTTCCTGTAACTATTTTGATAAGCGAAGTGCTTTCTAGTTTCCATATTTTCCGGGCTGTTGTGCACTGGCAAGTTTGAAATCACTTCAAAGAAGGCTTGCGAAAATTGATCGTTTGAGTCCACCATCTTAAATAGATGGGTGCTGTCGGCATAGTCAGCCAGGTAGCTGCAAACAATAGTTTTCCCGGCCTCCAAATATTCCAAAACTTTATGGGAATTCGTGAGTTCCATCGGGAATTCGTCCACTTTATAAGGTAGTAGCAATACGTCAGCCTTTCTAAGATAATTGAGCAGAAACTCGGACGGTACAACACCAGGATAATACGTGTTGGGCAACCGCTTCCAGTCCTGACCCCCAGATCCGAAAAAAATAAAATCGACACCGGGAAAGTCTGCTGCCAACTGCCACAGTACTGCTTTATCGAAGTGCTTTCGATCAAGATTACCTGCGAAGACAGCTTTGATAGAGTTTACACCTGGTAGCTGGACATCTGCGAATTTTGCACGTTCGATCGCGATGCCGTGCGGCATAATGAAAGTATTTGGATTATGCGGGCGCAGCAAGTCAACGATGTTCTGAGAAACGCCCATGCACAACCGCGCTGTCGATGCCGCCTTCGCGAGCTGAAAATTCTGCGAATAGTCAACAATATGGGAAATCGTAAAAACGTCGTTTGACAGAAATGAGAAATCAAAAAAAACTGAATTATCAAACGACCAAATGCAATCAAATTTCACACCTGCTAATTGCTGGATCTTGCTGATTTTTTCCTTCATCGAAAAGCGCTGAACGAAGGAAGGCAAATATCGAAGCCCTTTCGCAAAGTGCGGATAGGTCACTTCCCAGATATTTTCATACTTCGTTTTTTCAATCGCGTATTTTTTTCCGGGTGGGTTCAAAAAATAGACTCGATTTTGCTGGGAGAGTTCAATAGCATAGTGATGTTTTGAAACAAAAAGGTGGTTCCAGGGCTCTGGCGAGATAATTAAAACAGCCTTCCGGGTGAAAAAATCTTTCATGACGCCTCAGCCATTACATGTCTAAATGATAATTTGCCATTTCCTGCTGTCATACACTTTTGATTCGTTTCAGAAGCTTCCAAACCGGGGCAAGTAATGAGAGTAGAGGAAATCGTGTATAGATATCTTCGTCTACAGGGTAGTCGCTGTGTTGTTTCATAGGTAAATGCATAATTTCCTGAAATTCCTCGTCCGATAAACCAAGTTTCTTAAGCACGAACTGATAGTCCGATTTTCGAAGTTCGTCAGGATATGTTGGCGTTCGTAATTCCTGCAAAGCTTCCTCACGTGTGATCTGCTTTGAATTGATCAGATTTGACAAATGGGCTTTACGTTTGTCAATTCCGAATTTAGTTGGCAAAATGTAACCCTGGTAGAAGCGGGTGAAGATGGATTCATAATGTTTCCCTCCGTAGTCGCGCCAGCCCAATTTCTCAGTAATTATTTTCTTCGTCTCCGATTTTACGTACGGGAGATAATTCAGCATAGAAACTGACGTAGTACCGTGCCAGGCACTTCTTATTTTTAGTTCAGTAGTGAATAACGGATATTTTCGAAGCGGAATTTTTCCAAATTGTCTGCTTATTGCCCTAATGTGAATATGATCGCGTTTGTCATGGATCCACGCCTCAGGCAGAATGGACTCTGTCACGAAATTCACTCCGCTAAGTATATATTTGATCTTACGCTCAAGTGCAATTTTGTAAAGCGAAGCAAAAATTGCATGGTCGGTAACAACCTCAATGTCAACAACAGACGCTTTTAGAAATGCCAACTGCAGGTCGCGGAATTCTTCCCAGTCGATCACCACGGTATGCAGGTCAAACCCCAGTCGATTGACAATATTCTCGATATTACTCACCGCTAACTCCGAATTCCAACCATTATCGAAATGAACCGCCAACGGGCGAAGTCCCAGCTCGTGCGCTTTCAATGCCAGATAAGTACTGTCAACTCCACCGCTTAGGCCAATAACGCAATCATACGGTTTTCCTTTCCCGGTTTCCTTTATTTTATTGACGATAACAAGCAGTTCACGTGTGCCCTGTTCGCCCGCCTTCACATATTGGCTTTCATTTTCATCATACGTCTGACAGTAGGAGCACACGCCTTTTGTATCGACCGTGAGCTGTGGATCATCGTTTGTGTCGAGGACACAGCGCCTGCATTGCAGATACGGTCCCACTTGCTCACTGCCGGTTTTTCCTACCGATCTGATAAGATCGATTTCTGCAGGAATGGTCTCTTTTATTGCACACTTCTGCTCAATTGCCTTTCGCGCTTCTTCAGACATTTTTAAAAACAATTCAGGATCTCTGTATAATCGCTCTATAGTTTCTGCGATTTCTGCGGGAGTACTCACATGAAACGCGGATACATTATTTTCAGAATATTCCGGGATTCCACCAATTGGCGATGCGATTGGAACTAACCCACTCGACATTGCTTCACACATCGAAACACCCTGTGAGTCGAGTCGTGAAGGACACAAGAAAATGCCGTGATTTGCGTGGATAGCGGGAATCTTTTCATTTTGAATGAACGAATTAAATAATCTGACATTGGGCAGATGCTCAACTTTCGAGGTCAGTTTTTTAAACAAGAACCCTTCGCCATAAACAGAGAATTCAAGCTCCTGAAAAAAATCCTTCTTGCTTAGTAATAAGATCGCCTCAATGGAAAGATCGTTAGCATAATTGCGGGACTGGAAAGAGCGGATGACCAGAATCTTCTTGCGTTTTTCCGGAGCTTTTGGCTTGTGTGAAAATCTTACGGTATCGATACCATTGGGAATGATATGACTGTTTCTTAGTAGCAGATTCCAGTCACTTTCTACTGCATTCTTCAGCCACCGCGACACAAATACGAAGTGCGTGGTGCTAGATCGATTCGCGTTTGCGGCAAAGTTTCGCAGGATGCGCAACTGCTTTCGATTCGCGATCACATACGGCAACAGGTAACGGAAATCTCCAAGTGTCGTATAGTTCATGAGTCTTCTCTTCCACGAAAGCGCTTCGTAACCATGAATAAAAATGAGCAGCGCTTTATTCATTTGTGCCAGCAGGCGCGTATGCACGTGCTGTATGAAATGAACAACGATAACATCAGGATTTGCTTTCCTCAGTTCGGTTTCAAAACGCAAAAAGTCGTTGGATATAAAAACAGAAATATGGTCGTACTCATACTGACGATCCGCTTTCAAATCAGCATTATATCCTATTACCCGCACATCCAGCGTTTTTGCATACTCCCTTAAGCGCGTATGGACAAAAACATCTCCATACGAATAGTCGCCACTTGGGTAGTCGGCAGAAACAACAACAACGTTCATGAGCAGGTGTATCTAAAGATCGTGTTTGTGGTAAATATAAAAATCAGACTGTGATGTTTCGTCTGGATTGGAAGGATCGTACGGATAAGGGTTTGATATTTTTTGTTGCATCTGCCAGTCGCGCATATTCGCTTCAATCCACCTTGTATGGTTTCTTGTTAACTCATGATTGACCTGCATGCCATCTTCGTTAGAAGAGTAGATGACTACGTATCGTGTTGACGAATTGAAAAGCTGGCGCATGTAGGATTCAAAAACATCATCTTCGGTCAGGTGAAAGATCACATCGAGAGAAATGGTTAAGTCGGCCTTTAATTTCAGCTTCCGGGCCGCTGCAACCGTATAAAATTGTTTCGAAGAATCGTGTTTGAAGATTTCCTGACATCGTGCGATCGCAGTTTCTGATACATCCAACCCGATATAGTGAGGATACTTAGCCAGGCTAAGCTGGTGACCATCACCACATCCAAATTCAATCACGTTCTGGATTCGATATTTCTCGATAAAGTCATTAACAACCTGAGCCTTAAAAACTGCCAATCTTCCGTAGGAGCCAGAGCCCGAGGTGCCACCAGTTGCATATCTGCGTTCCCAATACTCACGAGAATTGAAGGTGGACGCACCAGCAAACTGCCGGTACATTCGTTGAATCCACGATCCGATAATTGGAACCCGTTTTAACTTCTCCTTCAATTCGATCATATCAAAAAAGGTTTACTACAGTCTCGATGTTGACTCGCTTGCCACATCTGTTGTTTTTCTATTGGTCTGCCGGTGTTGCCTGAATTGCAAACTGCAGGTACTTCGATTCGCTCCAATAGCCTAGGGTGATTATATTAAAAATGAAATATTTCTTTGAATTGGTTGGATGAATTCCTTCCTCTCTCGTGACTTTAAACCCACACTCTTCAAACATTCTATTCATGCTTCTCCGGGTAAAGAATCGTAAATGTGTTTTATCAAAAATTCCGGATTGCTGATACCTCCAGTCTTTTTCAGCGATGAGAGCAAAAAAATCGTGGAAGTACAAGATATTCGGAATAGACGCAATAACAACGCCTTTAGGTTTAAGAAAGCGCTTGGCGTATGTTAAAGTACTCCACGGATCAGGCATGTGTTCAAGTACATCGTTGAAAGCGATCACATCAAACTTTCGATTCAAATCCAGTGTGTTGTTAAACATTCCATGGATCACATGATCCAATTTATCTTTCGCTTTTAGGTACGGTGCCATTTCCGGCTCGACACCCCAAACCAGGCACTCGAATTTCCGCTTAACCAACGCGCCAAAATTTCCCTCACCGCAACCAACGTCCAGCAGGGATTCGATTTTCGCTGGCACCAGATCCAACATTTCACCGCGTTCATAGTTGAAATATTCGACAGCCATAAGACGTTTTCTTTAAATTAGTAATAAAAGAGGTAAAGCAGTAAATCATTGTGCAGACGGCTATACGATCAACATTCCCCCGCGGGAACCAAAAGCCTGGCTATATCGAGGTATGTCGTAAAAAAGATAATATGCAATCTGCAAAAACGCGCGCGATTGGGGCCACAATATTTTCCTGGTTTCTTTTTTCATCAACGGCAAAAGAAAAATCACCGTTATTGAATTTACATAGTAAATCAGAATAGCCACGATATAATCCCAATAACTTGTCTTATAGATGTAAAGGAATGAGGAAGCAATTCCCTGTCTGTATGAATGAAGAGAACTCCTTCCACCCAGATGGACGATTGCAGCTTCGGCATAGTACACGATGCGATAATGTTTCGCAATACGATTTTTACACCATTCGATCTCCTCAGAGTACATGAAAAAATCCGGATCAAACGGGCCACACTTGTCAATCACCTCTCTTCGGAACATCATATAAGCGCCCGATACAGCCTCACAGTCATGCGTCTGCTTTTGAAGTAAAAAAGTTCTGTAATTGTGATTATACTCCTTAAGACCAAGGGCTTTGTTGATTTTTTCGAGGAGTGGGTTACCACTAACCAGCAGATTTATCAATGGGTGTTTCACAGGAATATATGAAGAAGCTTGCTCCGACTGATCTTCGTTCAAAAGTTTGCAGCCAACCAGCCCGATGGATGTATCATTCATCAGAAAATGATATGTTTTTTCGATCGCGTCATCAAGCACAATTGTATCACTGTTCAAAAGAAGAATTACCTTTCCGGTGGCAATTTTGATCCCTTCATTATTCCCCCGCCCGAAGCCAACATTTTGAGTCAGCGGTATGAGCCTGATGTGGGGGAATTCAATTAAAAAATCATGTGGGTCACGTTCAGTTGAGGAGTTGTCCACGAGAATGATTTCGTACCTGATTTGTGATATTGAGCGATAGATCGACCGGATACAGTTGGTGGTTACCGAGAAGGTATTGTAATTGACAATGATTATAGACAAATCGATCATAGCAGGTCGCTTACACAGCGGCTACGGGTTTACTGATCTGATGAACTGCTCGACATCTCCCTGACAAAGGTCTTTGATTTTGTTAGCGATTTTTTCATTGCTCCAGTTCCACCATTTAATTTCCATCAATTTCTCCCTGACCTCCGCGCTAAACCTATATTTGAGATGCCGCGAGGGATTGCCTCCCACCACTTCATAATCTTTTACCGAAGTCGTAACGACAGAGCCGGCAGCGATTACGGCCCCATCACCAATTGTAACACCAGACAAGATCATTACTCCCTGTCCAATCCAAACGTCATTGCCGATAATTACGCTTCCTTTCGTTGCCGGATGCCCGCTGACCGTTTTTCCTTCTGGGAAGTGATCTGTTATTACGTTAAAAGGATACGTGGTAACCCAGTCTGTGCGGTGGTTGCCACCTAAAAATATTGTTACATTGTCTGCGATTGAACAAAACTTGCCCACCTTTAGCGTGCTTTTCTCACCCCAATGCAAAACCTTCGGCCGCCCGTACGTAAATTCACCGATTTCGAATCCCCGGCCCTGTAAAAAATCCTTTGTGAAGAAGGAATTCTCATTTTCCTGAGCGAGCGCTCTGAAGATTCTTTTAATGAAGCTAGTCAAGCCTTATAACTTTAAGAAATTCCAGTTTATCAGCAATATGAACATCAAGAACAGCACGCTGGCAGCCGACCAGGCCACCACTTTAACAACTTTAAAATTAAGTATTTTAAAAATACCAAAAAGATATACGATCGCACCGAGACTGCTGATCAGGCTGTAAATAAGAATGGAATTTATTTGGGAGAATGCAGAATAAGTAATTATCAACACGGCTACGAGTCTTAAAACAAAGTTAACGATTGTATTTGCCAGAAGCATCCGTTGGCTTTTTGTGACATTATAAACTTCCGAAAGGGACACGACCACAAAGGTCAGCGAATTGTGGATGGCTAGCGCTTCCGCGTAAACCCCGGCTTCATGCCACTGCTCACCGAACACAATACTGAATACGGATGCGCCAAGGAGTGTAACGCCCACAAAAATAACTGTGCTCATCAGAAGCATGACGCCAAAAAGTTGATACGCCTTTTTTGCCAGTAATTCTTTTGACTCCGCCATTAGTTCGTTTGCTTTCTGCAGGAATACCGGCACAATTGCGTAAGGAATCAACCGGTTAAAAATCTCGAGCATACTACTGGCCAAAGCGAAAAGTCCCACCGCCTGGGCGCCAAACTTTGCCTGAAAAAAAAATATAGGAATATTGCCTGACAGCGTCAGCAAAAGATTGGCTGGAAGATAATACAGGGGGAAAGTCTTATTCTGCGATGCCATTAGTCGCAGCCTGCCAAAGTTTAAATCAGTCAGAAACTGTTTACATTTCGCGACCGAAAGCTTTAAAGAAATAAAAAGCACGATAATCGCAGAAAGCTTTCCAAAAAAGTCACCGATAATCAACCAGACGGATTTTCCGCCATAGAACAGACCCAGCGCAATATTCAATGCGCGTGAATTAACGTTATTGAAAAAACCAACAGAGCCATTTACAAAGAACTTTTTGCGGGAGACGTTTACATGAACCAATGTTTCGATGATGCCACTTAGAAAAACCCCGACCGGGATGAGATAAATAACGGATCCTATCCTTGAAAAATTGAAGTATTGTTCCAGCGGTCCCGCTGCTGTCAACAAACCTGCAAATGTTAGAAAGCTAATGACTACGCAGATGCCTAGAGACAGGCCAACAGCTGTGTTTCTGTCAGTTCGGTGTCGCTGCAGCACAATTGCATCGGCATATTTTAGCGTGGCCAATACAGCTATATTGATTACCACCGTGTTAAACAACACGTATGCACCATATTCTTCGGGTCTGAAAAGGCGTGTGATGATAGGAGAAAGGAGGAACTGTGCGATTATCACAGCCGCGCTCCAGCCTGACGTAACAGACGCATTCTGAGCAAAAGAGCCCTTAACCCTGATCCTTTTTAAGGAGCTAAAAATCTCTTTTAAATTTGCCGTCAAGACTTTTCTATTACCACAAAGTTATAACACCAGACCGTTCTGCCAATGAGAATACTTTTTCTTGTGCCATATCCAACAAATGAAGCACCCTCTCAGCGTTTTAGATTCGAGCAATATCTTGATTACCTTTCGCAAAACGGCTACACATTCACAATCCGACCATTTTATTCCAGCTCCGCATTAAGCAACTTATATCAAGCTGGAAACCTAATCCCTAAACTGCTCAGCGTTTGCGCTGGCATTCTCTGTCGATCAATAGATCTTTTTCGCCTAAACGGCTATGCATTTATCTTTATTCACCGGGAATGCGCCCCTGTGGGTCCACCATTTTTTGAATGGCTAATTACTCACGTCTGGAGGAAAAAAATAGTTTATGATTTTGATGACGCCATCTGGCTGACAGATAAGTTAAAAGAGTCTGCGCTCGAAACATTTATTCGCAGTAGAGGTAAAGTAGCATCCATTTGCAAATGGAGTCATGTTGTCAGTTGCGGAAATCGCTATCTGGCTGCGTTTGCGCTAGAGTTTAACAGCAACGTTGTGGTGCTTCCCACAACGATTGATGTGACCCGTGTTCATAATCCCGAACTTTTTAAAGTCCACCAAGAAAAACCAGTTAGCATCGGGTGGACCGGCTCTCATTCTACTTTAAAATATCTGACGCTTTTGCTCCCAGTTCTGACGCGGTTGCAAGATGATTTTCCTGAACTTCAACTTGTCGTAATAGCCGACCGAGAACCTGTTTTACCACTTCGCAATGTGATCTACAGAAAATGGTCAATCCAGACGGAGATCGAAGACCTGGCAGCGATTGATATAGGTATAATGCCATTGCCGGATGACGAGTGGTCAAAAGGGAAATGTGGTTTCAAAGCGCTCCAATACATGGCAATGGAAATACCTGCCGTTATTTCTGCGGTAGGGGTTAATACCGAGATCGTTGACAACGGAGTTGATGGGTACCTTTGCACAAGCAGCGAGGAATGGTACAGCGCATTAAGACAGCTGATTATTGATCGAGAATTACGCAGAAAAATGGGCTTACACGGGCGTGCAAAAGTGATTCAACGATACTCGTCACTCGCCAACAGCGCCAAGTTTCTTTCCTTGTTCCAGTAGTGATAGCAAAGCACAAGGCCCGTAGTAAAAAATGGCATAAGCGGGATCTTATATCTTGAGAGTGTTCCGAAATTATAGGTAGACACGCCTACCGCAAACGCGAAGCTGAGGGAAAAAACCATGCAGAATAGAATATGCGGCTGACGTAAATATTTAAATACGGCCAGTCTCGTCCGAAAAATGATGAACAGCGTCAGCGTCAGCAGTGCAAGAGATTCCAACGCAGAAAGTAGCATGAGTGGATTTCTGACTTCCCATATGTAAGGCCGGAACAACGAGACGTTTATGGCCTGCGGTGCCAACTCAAGCATGCCCTGCCAGGTACCATCTAATTCTCCAAGGCTATAACCTGAACCTTCGCCAGATCTGGCTCCCCATCCGTAACGTATGTCATAAGCTGTAATCCTTGCTGTATGTGCCAGCCGATAAATACCATAACGTTCGTCAGTTCGTGCAACGCTCGATATGGCAAAATACGCAAGCATTAAAAGTGCAACTGAAGCTAGTGGAACCAACAAGAGCCGCAATGCCAAAGAGCGAACGCGAGCCAACTGAACCACAAACATCCACGCCAGCATAGCAGGCAAAAGGCAAAGAAGAATGTATTTCTTTATTGAATAAATTACGAACATCGCAAGCAGCAGCATCACTACCGCGCCCAAACGCACTGAACGTTTGATAAACAAGCGATGAAACGCAAATGTAGCGATCCCTAGTGCTGCGAGCGTCAGCGAGTCCTTAAAGATCCCGGCTCCCCAAAAAGTAACGGTGGGTACAAAAAGTATTGACAACGCAAGCCACCTGTGGCTAGTCGGGTACATTTCAACAAATGTTCGAAAGAAAAGCCAGGCACCAATGAGCGAAATGACAGCGAACAAAACTGCGGTACCGGTATAAGATGAAAAGGTAAAAATATCGAGCAGGGCCGTGATTCGAATCACAAAGTATGACTGCGGATCGCTGATATACCAGATCAATTCCGAATATTTGTACATCAATTCCGGAGCAAGCTTAGGAGAAAAAATCAGCGCCAGCGCTTCCTGTGGATCATCAACCAGCGTTTTCCAGATTAATCTGCTGCCGTGCGTATGATAGTTAAAGGTATCACCGCCACTATAATAGAACTGATAAATAAAACCTACCGCAAGCGCTCCAACGATGCGCAATACCAAAGCAGGAATAAAGTATCTGCGAGTGATCCCATCGGTAACATAAGGCCGGATTACATAGGCTATAACCAAGATAATTATGATGAGCAAGGGAGTGACTATAAGGTCGCGTAATTCCACGGAGCAAAGTTAGTCAATTCCATTAAGTTGCTGGTAGTTCAACGCTTCATTAGCCGATCTGACCTGCAATTCCTTACGAGCCCACGCTTACTTTCGGGGATATAAACACTTTTTGGATAGCGTTAATTCACAACCCTGGCAACATCATCAAGCCACGCATCCAGAAGTTTCAATTCTTCAGCGCTGGTGATAACGTTGTGCTCAACTAAAAGTCGGTAACAGATCCGCAGGTTCTCAGCAATGTTAGCGGTGCCGTTGCGCAACGGAGCGTTGGCCAGGATCTCGCGGATTTTGTCGTTGAGCAGATATCCGGGAACTTCCTGTTCAAAATCGCGAAGCAGATTGTGTTCGTTGCGTTCCTGATAAACCGTTGCGTTGTGAAACACAATATTCCAGCCACACTCCCATGCAACGCGCTGCGCCACGAAACTTCTCCATATATCCGTCATTCTGAAAGAACAATAGGAAGGAAGATAAAGCAACGGAAAAGATTCCTTGAACCACGTTGTGTTCTGACTGTTAAATGGTGACCAGGCCCCGTTCGACAACGACAACGCTTCGCTGCGTTTATCAAAATCAAGTGGAAGCGGACGCGTCATCCGGAAAATTGCATCAACATCAGGATTCCTGTCGGCCAGCCCTTGCTGAATCGGAAAGTCGCGCCTTTCATTTTCGCGTTTCTCCTGAACGCTGGGGGCGTCCAGTATCTTTTCAATTGGCAAACCTCTTGGCCAGACCCCCGACTTGCTGAAGTAAGAATAAATGTTCAGCCAGCCTTTCGTGTGAAGGTGGGTCGCTGCAAGTTGTTTTGTTCTTGGCTCCCAGAACGGATCTTCCGGGAAGTTGTCATCATCAGTTTCAACGATCACTGATGCGCCATCCCTGATCGCAATAAGGTATCCGATGTTCTTGCGTGTATAGTGTTTCACGGGGCATATTGAAGCCAATTTAAAGTCAAGCCTCCGCTGTTCGTCAAGACTATAGAATCGTGCGCCTTCGAGAGCAAAATCGGCCGGAGATTTTGAATCCCCTACAATCACAAAATCCCAACCATTCTTAACGGCACCCTTCGCTAACAACTTCAAGGCTGTATTCGGAGAAAAGATCGAGGTAACAACAATGCTGGTTTTTTCAGTCATATTTATAAATAATTCGTAACAGTTTTCGGCAGCGCTTTCTCACCGCTAGCGTTCAACCACCTCAGTCTTTATCCTTCTCCAGATTCCTCAACCGCTTCTTCGCATCCTTAAACGCTTCGTCTTTGCGACCTGCTTTGTCCTTCACCTTCTTAAAGTATCTTTTCGCCTCTGCCTTGTTGCCTTCGCGGTCGGCAATTTCACCAAGCGCAATGAGCGAGAACAAGTAGTAGCCCGTTTCAGTCGCATCAATCTCCTCGGCAAATTTTACACATTGAAGATAGTGAATCTTGGCTTCATCATACTTCTTCCGCGACTCGTAGATCTGCCCCAGGAAGAACGCAGCATACCTTCCGCTCGTAGCTTCGTAGCCCACCATGCCCGTATCGATGCGGTGAAGAATCTCTTTGCATACGCTTTCAGCCTCATTGTATCGGCCCAGTGAATACAACATGCGGGCATAATAACGGTGGAAGTAGGGATTGTCGGGATATTCCTCATACAGATACTTGCTGATCTGCATCGCCTGGAACTGGTCGTTCTCGTAGCTGTTGAGTATCCGCATCAGCCAAACCATGGCTTCTGTGCGTGTATAGAACGCGTTGTAAGAAACTTCCTTCAGCTGTTTCAGCCCCAGTGCCTTGTCACCTTTTGGAAAAAACCAAAGGATGGGTTTCAGGGCCGGATAATTTTCAGGGACCCAGACTGAAAAGTAATTATAAAGAGCATCACCGAATAAGAGCTCCGGACTCAAATCCTGGGCAGCCTTGCTTTCTTCGAGATAGTCGAGCGCGTCCTTACCAACACCGGCAGCCTTCCTCCAGTTTTTTCGCTCTTCGTCAGAATAAAGTCTTCCCTGAAACCCGTATGCCGCTGCAAGAAAAAAAGCAGCCTCCGCGCGATACGCAGGAAATTCGTCATGGAGCCGCTCGGCAACGGTGATTGTAGTATCCATGTAAGCGAGAAATTTCTGATCATGAGAAGTATCTTTTGTATTCGGCATGATCTTCCACCATTCGCTGAGGCCGATCAGAAAGTATGGAAGCGGATGCCAGCCATAGCCTGTTTTTAAAGAATTGAATTTGACTTCAGCTTCCTCGAATTTAAAGTTATACAGGTCGTTCAAGGCCTGGGTACATTGCAATTGCACGTTCACATCCGACAACAGAAGAACGATGCTGTCTTTTTTTGCAGGCGCCTGTGCTTTTGACTCAAATCCAGCGACTGACAGGGAAAGCAAAAGAAACGTATAAAGACAGGCTGACAGGGCCTTCATATAACCTTTTGAAATTGATTTATATTTGTTTGATTTCATTAACCCCTTAAACTCCACCCGCTTGTTGAATTCCAGTTATACAAACGAGGGCGAAGCTAAATCATTATTCGCTGCCGACAAAAGGCTTCTTTTCCTTCTTCTGTGCCTGGCAACGCTAATGCTTCTGTTCATCAAAATTTCTTTCATTGAAAACGAAACCGCTGCATTTGAGTTTCTCCAGGACCGGCCGGAAGGCGCGATTCTTCGGATTGTACAGGGACTGAAATACCTTTCCATTCCATTCATTTACTTATGGAAATTTACGGTGATTGCATTCGTAATCTGGGTCGGTTGCTTCATGTATGGCTACCGGGTGACCTACACGCAGTGCTGGGGTGTGGTGATCGGAGCCGAATTTATTTTCCTCATTCCCGAAGTGATCAAGATCTTCTGGTTCATGGCAATCGAAACCGACCCGACCTACAACGACATCCGCGAATTTTACCCATTGTCGCTAATCCACTTTGCCGACTACAGCGAAATGGACAAGCGTTATGCGTATCCGCTAAGAGCTCTGAACGTTTTTGAGATCATCTATTGGTTTATGCTCGTCAACGGCATCCATCATTTCGCGCGAAAGGACAAAAAGATAGTATGGCTTATCGTGGCCTGCTCGTACATCCTGATCTTTTTCCTCTGGCTGGTCTTTTACATGATCGTTTACAAATAAGGTCACCGATAAAATGCATCAATTGCTTCGCAGACATAATCGAGATCATCGTCTGACATGCCAGGATATAGCGGAATACTGAGGATAGTCGAGGCAAGTTTCTCGGTTACCGGAAATTCTCTTCCCTCTCCTATTAACTTTTTATAAGGTTTCTGGTGGTGCGGTGGAATAGGATAATGAATCATCGTCTCGATGCCCGCGCTTGCCAGTTGTGCTTTAAGACCATCGCGGTTTTTGGCTTTTATCACATAAAGGTGATAGACATGAAATGCATCCGGAAGCACCGAAGGTACACTGATCCCTTCAATAGGCTTTAAGCGTTCAGTGTATCGTGCGGCAAGCAACATCCTCTCCTGGTTCCATTGATCAAGAAATTTCAGTTTCACATTGAGAAATGCCGCCTGGAGTTCATCAAGCCTGGAGTTGATCCCAATCATTTCCACTGCAGTCTTCGAGGAGGATCCATAGTTACGACAGCTTCGTACAAAGTCTGCGATCTTTGAGTCGCTTGTGGTAACAGCACCCCCATCGCCCAGCGCACCAAGATTTTTTGTAGGATAGAAACTTGTGGCATTCACGGTTCCCCACGAGCCTGTCTTCCTCCCTTTCCATGACGCTCCATGCGCCTGTGCATTATCCTCAACAATAAAAAGTTTGTGATCATTGGCGATCTGAGTGAGCGTCCCCATATCGCAGGGTTGACCGTAAAGGTGAACGGGAATGATCACTTTCGTTCTGTCGGTCAGCGCATTTTTTACATTTCGTGCATCGAGGTTGTAAGTATTTTGGTCAGGCTCTACCGGCACGATACGCGCCCCGATATTCGCCACAGCAAGCCAGGTTGCATGGTAGGTATTGGCGGGTACAATCACTTCATCGTCTGGTTTAAGATTCAGCGCCTTAAGTGCGAGCATCAGGGCATCAAGGCCGCTGCCAGTGCCAACACAATAACGGGCACCTGTGTAGTCAGCAAACTGCTGCTCGAATTTTTCGAGCTGGGCACCCATAATGTACTGCGCCCCATCCAGCGCATCGCTGAAAGCATCTTCTATCTGCCTGCGAATGAGGTGCTGTTGCGGTTTAAGAGATAAAAATCTGACTGTTCTGAATGCTTTCACATTTTCGGGTTGAGACCATCAAATCGGCAAATTGTCCTTCGGTATAGTTTACCTCAGGGCATGGTTAGCCTGAAATGAAATTTCCTTATTTTCGGGCCGATTTTAATGCAATTTCCAATAATCCATGAAATGCTTATCAGCAAGGCGTTCAATCCTACGATTTAATCCTGCAAGGCATTCCGTGTCCTTAAAAAAGCGAGTTTAAAAAGATGAATTTTCAGAAGATTAACAACATAGCCGGCTGGTCTGTATTCGGTATCGCGCTAATTACGTATTGGGTGACGATGGAGCCGACAGCAAGTTTCTGGGATTGTGGCGAGTTTATCGCCATTGCCTATAAACTGGAAGTATCTCACCCGCCTGGCGCTCCCCTCTTTATGCTGATGGGAAGGATGTTTTCATTCCTGGCATTTGGTGACGTAACAAAAGTTGCGTTCTGGATCAACTTCAGCAGTGTGCTGGCAGGCGCCTTCACATCATTATTCCTTTTCTGGTCGATCACGCTATTCGGAAGAAAACTTTTTCGTGTTAATTCACTCGCAGACCTGACGCCTGACAGAACCTGGACACTCGTTGGTGCCGGTCTTGTCGGATCACTGGCCTACACGTTCTGTGACTCCGCGTGGTTCTCTGCTGTCGAAGCTGAAGTATACTCAATGTCTTCTTTCTTCACTGCGTTTGTCGTGTGGGCGATGCTGAAATGGGAAGTGATCGAAGATGAATCAAAAGCAAACCGCTGGCTGATCCTGATCTTTTATATGATGGGATTGTCGATCGGTGTTCACTTGCTGAACCTGGTCACCATTCCTGCCCTTGCGCTCATCTATTATTTCAAAAAATATAAACCTACAACGTGGGGTGTTGTCGGTGCCATGGGCATGAGCTTACTGATCATTTTCTTTATTAACGATCTGATCATTCCCGGGTTACCGTCTGTTGCAGGATGGTTCGAACTTCGTTTTGTGAACAACTTCGGATTGCCGTTCGGTTCGGGGGCAATCTTTGTCGGAGCGATTGTGATTGGTTTGCTAATCTATGGGATCAACGTTTCGCAGAAGAAGAATCGTCCGATCCTGAATACCTTTCTACTGTCTACTGCATTCATTCTCATCGGCTACTCTTCGTATGCGATGATCGTGATTCGGTCATCCTACAATCCGCCAATCAACCAGAACGATCCTTCTGACGTGATGAGTTTCGTTCGCTACCTGAAGCGCGAGCAGTACGGAAGCCGGCCGCTGCTGTATGGCCAATATTTTAATGCCGAGCTGGTCGGGTACGAAGATGGCGATGCGGTATATGTAAAGGGAAAGGAAAAATACGAGCTGTCGGACAAGAAGCTCTCTTACAAATACAATCCAAAAGACATGACTCCGCTTCCGCGGATTTACAGCACAGATCCTGCACACCAGCAGATCTACCGCGACATCCTGGACTTGCGCGAAAATGAAAGACCAAATTTCGTTGATAACATCTGGTTCCTGCTGAAACATCAGATCGGCCACATGTATGTGCGCTACTTCTTCTTCAACTTTGCCGGAAGAGAAAGTGACAATCAGGGTGCAGACTGGATGCGTCCCGCGTTATGGTTCGATGACCTTCCACCAATACTCAAAGAAAACGAGGGAAGAAATAATTTCTTCATGATTCCATTCGTGCTGGGCCTTATCGGAATGTTCTATCAGTCCGTAAACAACACACGCAACTTCGTAGTTGTGGCGCTGCTTTTCATTCTTACCGGGGTTGCACTTGTTGTCTACCTGAACTCGCCTCCGACAGAACCTCGGGAGCGAGACTATATTTATACAGGTTCTTACTACGCTTACTGTTTCTGGATCGGCTTTGCTGTGATCGCCCTTGCTGAAACGTTCACACGGTTTACAAAGAATCTGAAGACCGCTGCCATCATTGCAACCCTTGTCTGCTTTACAGCACCGGTGCTAATGGCAAAAGACGGCTGGAACGATCACGATCGGTCGAAGCGATACTTCTCAGTGGATGCTGCGGTGAACTACCTGCAGTCATGCGCCCGGAATGCAATCTTGTTTACGGGTGGAGACAACGACACATTCCCCCTGTGGTATGCACAGGAAGTGGAAGGTGTTCGGACCGATGTTCGCGTCATTGTACTCAGCTACTATAACACAGACTGGTACATCAATCAAACGATGCGTCAGACCTATGAATCCGAGCCATTCCCTTATACGCTGACGGCTGAGAACTATCGTCAGGGCGGACCAAACGACTACCTCCCGTATTACGATGCAAAAATCAAGTCGATGGACCTGAAGCAATACCTTGAATTGCTCAAGAAGGATCACAAGGGATTGAGACTTTATCAGACAGCTAACGCATTCCCTACACGCGAGGTAACACTGCCTGTAGATGTTGAGAAAGTGAAAGCGATGGGGATCGTTCCGAAGAACCTGGAGAAATACATTGTGCCGGAAATGAAGCTTAGGCTGCGCAATGGCACGAGCGGTCTTGAGAAAAAAGATCTTGCGATGCTCGATGTGCTCGCCACTGCAAACTGGGAGAGACCAATATATGTCAACAACACTTCAATGGCCCAGTTCAATATTGACATCAGCCGGTATGTTGTTCAAGAGGGAAATGCCTATCGTGTGCTGCCGGTGTACAATCCCGATCCAAACCTCGATCTCGTGAATACTGCCGTGGCTTATGAGAACATGACGAAGAAGTTCCAGTTCCGTGGTCTTGATGATCAAACCATCTACTACACGCAGGACTACCGAAGCTTTGTACAAAATCACCGCAGCGGTTTCAATACGTTAGCGCAGGCATTTATTGCTGAAGGCGACAGCGCAAAAGCACGCGAAACATTGCTCTTCAGTCTTGGAAGAATGCCGGATGAAGGCGTGCGCTACGACTTTACCAACGCACAGATGGTTGAGCTTCTGCTGGAAGTTGGTGAAAAAGAAAGAGCGCTGCAGATCGCCAATCTCATGGGCGACCGTTTTGATCAGCAGGCCACGTACTATTTCAACAAGCGCGAATTCGGACGGGAGTTTCAGCTGCCATTGTTCCTCTTAGGAGAAATGCAACGGGTACTTTATGCCTACGGTGAAACTGAAACGGCAAAGAAACTCGAGACGATGTACGAAAAGCATAACCAGGCTTTCAAGCAGGGAGCACCGGGGCGGGGAGATTTTTGATTAGGAGCCGGGTGCCGGGAGAGCCGGGGTGCCGGGCAGGGTGCCAGGCGGCCAGGGAGCTGGGAACGGGATTTCGAATATTGATAAAAGAAAAAAAGTCGGTCTGAGCAGGCCGACTTTTTTCTTTACCTGTAATTTATCGTGGAGCAAAAATTTTCGCTCCCGGCTTCCCGGCAATTCCTGGCTTCCCCGGCATTCCCCGCCTCCCGGCAACAACAAAAAAAGCGACCGATGTCTGCCACCAGTCGCCTTCGACAATTCTTATTTATGAGAACTACAGGTGAATCACTTCATCGTAAGCCGCTGCGGCAGCTTCCATGATCGCTTCACTCATGGTCGGGTGCGGATGCACGGACTTGATGATCTCATGACCTGTGGTTTCGAGCTTGCGGGCCGCCACCACTTCAGCGATCATTTCTGTAACATTTGCTCCAATGAAGTGAGCGCCTAGCCATTCTCCATATTTTGCATCAAAGATCACTTTTACAAATCCATCAGTGGCACCTGCTGCCTTGGCTTTGCCGGATGCACTGTAAGGAAACTTGCCGACTTTGATCTGGTAGCCGGCTTTCTTCGCGGCCTCCTCTGTGTATCCAACAGATGCAATTTCCGGAGAGCAGTAGGTACAGCCAGGAATGTTATTGTAATCAAGAGGCTGCGGATTGTGACCAGCAATTTTTTCAACACAGATAATTCCTTCAGCGGAAGCTACGTGCGCCAGTGCCTGACCTTTCACGATGTCACCAATCGCATAGATCCCATTGACATTTGTTTTGTAGAAGTCGTCAACGATCACTTTTCCTTTGTCGGTCTTCACTCCCACTTCTTCCAGGCCGATTCCTTCGATGTTCGCTGTAACACCAACAGCTGACAGCACGATATCCGATTCAATCTTGATCTCACCGGTAGGTGTCTTCACAGTTGAAACGCACCCTGCGCCACTGGTGTCAACTTTAGTGACTTCAGAATTCACGTGGATGGTCATGCCTGATTTCTTGAAGCTTTTATCAAGTGTCTTTGACACTTCTTCATCTTCAACAGGAACGATCCTCGGCAGGAATTCCACGATGGTGACTTCCGTTCCGATAGCGTTGTAAAAGTATGCAAATTCAACTCCGATTGCGCCCGAACCAATGATGAGCATTTTCTTCGGAGCTTTTTCAAGCACCATTGCTTCGCGATAGCCGATGATCTTCTTTCCATCAATTTTCACTGCAGGCAATTCACGCGAACGTCCCCCCGTTGCCACAATGATGTGCTTGGCTTCGTATTCTATTTTCTTCCCATCGGCATCAACTTCCACTTTGCTGCCCTTCTTCAATTTCGCAAAGCCTGGGATATGGTCGATCTTATTTTTCTTAAAGAGAAACTGAATTCCCTTGCTGTTGCTGGCAGCAACCTCGCGGCTACGCTTTACCATCCCGGGAAAATCAGCTTTGAAATCCTTCACCTCAACACCATAATCTTTTGCATGTTTAATGTATTCAAAAACATTTGCGCTTTTCAGCAACGCTTTTGTTGGAATGCAACCCCAGTTCAAACACACGCCACCCAACTCCGCTTTTTCAACAACTCCTACTTTCATTCCGAGCTGAGAAGCGCGGATAGCGGCAACGTATCCACCAGGCCCACTTCCAATTACTATAAGATCATATTTCGACATAGTGTTGATTTTTATTGGTGCCAAAGATAAACCGGAGTTTGGTGATTCAAAAGCTATTTGCAAGCCGAATCGGATAAACCTGCCTCTTAAACAACCGGCCAGAAAAAATGGTGCACGGTTCGCAGAGAAATATAAATGAGCCACAGGCCAGTGCCTGACAGGATGAAAATCCGCTGCATTTTACCGGACTGTTCCAGTATTTTCGCGACCACGGAAATTATCAGGATCAGATAAAACGGAAATACGATAGACAGATAGCGGGCCCCGTCTTCATAATCCAACGTGCCACGTACGGCTATCAGGGTTATGCTGTACCCTCCGGCAAGCATTAACAAAACAACATTCTGTCTCTCACGCGAAGAAGAAAATATTTGACTCCGAAAATTCAGAAAAACAATCGTTACAATCAACAGCATGACCACAACCCGAAGAGGCAACGACATTCGCAGCGGAAGAAACCACGAGGTGGCGGCATCGAGGTAGTGAATCCGCTCATATACCTGTAGTTGAGGCAACCACGCTGCAAGATACCCCGTGCTGTGATAAGTGAATTCGATCCATTCCCAAATCAAAAAAACCACCGTCCCGGAAATCAATACTGTTATCGCTGCAATACGCTTCCTTTCAAAAAGGTACAGTGCGGCTGCTGCTACAAAGAAGAATATCCCGGCCTTTCTTGTTAAAAAAAGTGCAATACAAAGTACAGTTACAGTCAGCACGTTGCCTTTTTTCAGAAATGCCACAGACAGTAAAAGAACAAGGACAATGAACACAGGCTCAGTCCATAAAAATTCAAAGTTCACCAGCCAGGGAACAAAGATGCCGGTAACAGTCATTGCTCCCAGTGAGGCACTCTGCGAAAGATTGCAAAGCCGGGCAACGCTGTAAATGAGGAAGAGAGAAGTGAGTACGCAAGTCAGATTGATCCACCACATCGCCAATGTCTTGTCGCTGAAAAACGAAAGCACGAACGGATGAAGGGGTGCACGAACGAGATACGAGTAACCATAGGGATTTGTGCCATTGAGATAGGTGTCAAGATTCTTACTGGCAGCCATAAGATCGTACGAATCGTACGTCAATCCGAGTTGTCCGTACGGATAGAAAGCAACAGCGATGACAACAGCCAGAAAAATGATCGATACCGATACAAGCAATTCCAAAACAATTGATGCTCTGTTCTGCACGTCATTATCTTTTGGCTACAGTTTTAATATTGCAAAGAAGTTTTCAAATTTGGCAAATTGTTAACATAAAGAATACGCAATGAAACTACTTCAGGGAAAAAATGCGCTTGTTACCGGAGCCTCCAAGGGTATCGGCCGCGCTATTGCTATCAAGTATGCAGAGCATGGCGCAAATGTGGCCTTTACTTATCTGTCGAGTGTTGAACAAGGCCAGGCGCTTGAAGCAGAACTTGCCGCAAAGGGCATCAAGGCAAAAGGATATCGCTCCGATGCATCTGACTATGCACAAGCAGAAAAGTTGATCAATGATGTCATCGCGGATTTCGGTTCCCTGGATATTCTTATCAATAATGCTGGTATTACAATGGACAACCTGCTGCTGAGACTGAATGAAGAATCATGGGACAAAGTAATAAACGTCAATCTGAAATCATGTTTTAATACAGTAAAAGCTGTGACTAAACAAATGATGAAGCAACGCGGTGGATCAATTATCAACATGACTTCCGTTGTTGGTCTCAAAGGAAATGCGGGGCAGGCAAACTACGCAGCATCGAAAGCCGGAATCATTGGCTTTACCAAATCAGTAGCGCTGGAGTTGGGTTCACGCGGGATACGCGCCAACGCCATCGCTCCCGGCTTTATCGAAACAGAGATGACGGGTAAGCTTGATGAAAAAACCGTACAAAGCTGGAGAGACGCTATTCCATTGAAACGCGGTGGCAAACCGGAAGATGTTGCCGATGCATGTGTATTCCTCGGATCTGACATGTCGACTTACATCTCAGGACAGGTGTTGCAAGTGGATGGTGGGATGCTCACTTAGGAATCAGGCATTCGAAGACCCCGATCGCAGCAAAGCGGAGCATCGGGAAGGCATTAGGCATTGGGCATTAGTAAAATGCAGCGATAGTGTCGACTGGGAAATTCTCCGGTCGACATTTCTGTTTTGAGTAGGTGGAAGACGTCCCACTTATTTCCATTGGCATTTTCGGTAATTTAGTATGACTGGTGATTGCTATAGCATCAACGTTTTAAGCAACGTCACTAAGCCAAATGCCCGATTCCTCATTCCTAAAATTATGAAAACTGAAACCGAAAAAATCGCCTCCCTCCTCAAGCGTACGTTTGATCGCGGTGCTTGGCATGGTCCGTCAGTAAAGGACGCAATCAGAAATATCAATGGCCAACAGGCGTTTCAACGGCTGAACAACACGCACAGCATCATTGAACTGGTGGCACACATGACGTCATGGCGAAGGTATGTGATCAATCGCCTCGAGGGAAATAATTCCTATTTGGTGAGTGACCAGATGAACTTTCCGATGCGTGACGACTGGTTCGCTGTGGTGGAGGAACTCGAGCAATCACAACAGGAACTCCTCGAACTCATTGCCAGCTTCCCTGTCTACAAATTGTCCGAGCTCGTTCCGGTGTCCGAACAGAATTATACATACTACACCTTGCTCAATGGTATTATTCACCACGATGTGTATCATGCAGGACAGATCATGCTAATTCGGAAAGCTTTCGGCTTTTAGGAACCGGCTGCAAGCTACACGCTTTAAGCTGCACGCCAACTCACCTTTAATTCGATAATTCACCTCAAGCTCATCTGAAACCAGAAGACTTGAAGGTTGTAGCTTACAGCTTGCAGCTGTTTTGTAATGGTGACCACAATCGTTTTAAACACTTGTTTTAGACGATTTCCACCCGACAACTAACACTCGTCAGTACTCCCCTGAAAAAATTTTTCATCAATGTGTTTGGAAACAAAGCATTCCGGGTCTACGTTTGTGTTATCAAAGTCGACAAGCATTCCGCTTAATCGATTTATAAAGAAGCGTGGAGAGACAGGCTCTGTGAAGCGCTAGCAACCATCCGGCTAAGCTGGATAAAGGTGCTAAATCCTGACTCTCGTCAAGGTGGCGAGAGAAATATAAACCGAGTAAAAATGAAAAAAATCATCAACACTCTCCATTCAGGACTAAGCTTTGAAAGCTTCAGTGCGCTTGTTTCCCGACTGTTTCCATCCTTAGACATTTCCTGCATCTGCATGCAGGATGATTGTTGTATCTCCGAAGAAGAGGCCTGCTGTTGTTGTGCCTGCTGTTGCTGTTAATCAATCTAGCGTATCGCTTCCAGCAACAAGTAGCTTATGACCCTGCCATGTGACAGGCAGTTATGGTTGCAGCTATATCCAGCCAACTCGCTTTTTCAAAATCATTTTTAACAATCAAAACATTCAGTTTATGTCAACTTTAAGATTCGAAACATTGCAATTACATGCCGGTCAGGAAATAGATCAGACAACACGTTCACGCGCTGTGCCGCTGTACCAGACAACATCCTACACCTTCAAGGATTCGGAGCACGGTGCCAATCTGTTCGCGCTGAAAGAATTTGGAAACATCTATACACGGATCATGAATCCAACTACAGATGTGTTCGAAAAGCGTATCGCTGCGCTCGAAGGCGGAGTGGCTGCTCTTGCAACCGGCTCTGGCCAGGCCGCGCAGTTTATCGCGCTCAATAATATCCTTCAGGCCGGTGACAATTTCGTATCCACATCTTTTGTGTATGGAGGAACGTACAACCAGTTCAAAGTTGCGTTCAAGAGACTGGGAATCGAAGCGCGTTTTGCCGAAGGGGACAAGCCGGAAGCATTTGAGAAACTAATCGATAAAAACACCAAAGCCATCTACCTCGAAAGCATTGGAAATCCAGGCTTTAACATTCCTGACTTCCAGGCCATCGCTGCGCTCGCAAAGAAATACGACCTGCCGTTGATCGTTGACAACACATTCGGTGCCGCAGGATACCTGTTCAGACCATTCGATCACGGTGCACACATTGTTGTTGCGTCAGCTACCAAATGGATTGGCGGTCATGGCACATCGATCGGTGGCGTGATTGTCGATGGCGGAAATTACAACTGGGGCAACGGAAAGTTCCCGCAGTTCACAGAGCCTGCGGAAGGATATCATGGATTGAAATTCGCTGAAGTATTCGGTGAAAACAATCCACTCGGGCTCCCGAATATCGCTTTTATCATTCGCGCTCGCGTTGAAGGCCTTCGAGACTTCGGCCCTGCATTAAGTCCGTTCAATTCGTTTCTCTTCCTGCAGGGGCTGGAAACATTGTCCCTGCGCGTTCAAAAAGCCGTAGACAATGCGTTGCTTCTTGCCAAGTGGCTCGAACAGCATCCGCTTGTTGAAAGCGTGAACTATCCGGGACTTGAGAGCAGCACTTATCACAAGCTGGCTAAAAAATATCTGAGAAACGGTTTTGGTGCCGTGCTGTCATTTACATTGAAGGGCTCGCAGCAGCACACAACAAAAGTCGTGGACAACCTTAAGCTGGTAAGCCACCTGGCTAACCTGGGTGACGCGAAAACGCTCATCATCCAGCCCGCGGCAACAACGCATCAGCAACTTTCAGATGAAGAGAAAATTTCTGCAGGCGTCTTGCCAACATTGCTGCGTGTGTCTGTTGGAATCGAACATATCGAAGACATCAAAGCGGATTTCCAGCAGGCCTTTGAAAAAGTTTTTCAGGGAGAACTAGTATCATAATTGGATCGATCCCGGACTCCTTCCCAGTGGGGTTCGGGATCACTTAAAAAATATGGAAAGAACAGATCACACATTTCATTATCAACAACCTTTCGAAGTAGAGGGCGGAGAAATTTTGCCTTCGTTTCAACTGAAGTACACGACAGCAGGACGACTCAATGCCGAGCGCAATAATGTGATCTGGATCTGTCATGCCCTAACGGGGAGCTCTGATTTCACAGACTGGTGGGGCAATCTATTCACTGCGGATGGACCTTTTGATCCATCGAGACATTTTATCATTTGTGGCAATATCCTTGGCGGGTGTTATGGATCTACAGGTCCCTTGTCGTACAATCCTCAGACTGGCAAACCGTATTATCACAGTTTCCCAACGCTGACGATCCGCGATGTCGTTCGCGCCTTTGATCTGCTGCGTGTGCACCTCAAAATCGACAGTGTTCAGACGCTCATCGGAGGTTCTCTTGGTGGACAGCAGGTGCTCGAGTGGGCGATTCTGAGACCTGAAGTGTTTCAATTTATTCTTCCGATCGCCTGCAATGCGTCACATTCTCCCTGGGGAATTGCCTTTAACGAAGCGCAGCGACTCGCGATCCAGGCGGATCCTACCTGGAAGGAAAACGATCCGCGGGCAGGTATCGATGGGCTCAAGGCTGCCCGTGCTATCGGAATGATCTCATACCGTCAGTATCAGACCTATCTTGAAACGCAGTCGGAGAAAAACAATGAGGTAACGGATGACTTCCGCGCATCAACATATCAGCGTTACCAGGGCGACAAACTTGCCAACCGCTTCAACAGCTACACCTACTGGCTGCTGAGCAAAATAATGGATAGCCACAACGTTGGCCGGAAAAGAGAAAGCATTCCTGCCGCATTGAAGACGATCAAAGCGAAAACACTGATCATCGGCATCGACAGCGACATCCTCTTCCCACTCAATGAGCAGGAGTTCCTTGCGCAGCATATCCCCGGGGCGAAACTTGAAGTGATCAGCTCGCTGTATGGGCACGATGGCTTCCTGGTTGAGTTTGAACACATGAAAAAAATTATTTCACACTTTTTTAAAACCGTTAATAGCGAAGTTCTTGTATGAAGAAAAATTTAAAACTTGGATTATTTGGTTTCGGCTGTGTGGGCCAGGGGCTCTACCACGTTCTGCACGAAACGCATGGCGTGAAAGGCGAGATCAAAAAGATATGCGTTAAACACAAGAACAAAACGCGTCCTATTCCCGAACATTTTTTCACCTTCGATAAAAATGAGATTCTCAACGATCCCGAGATCGACATCATCGTTGAACTGATCGATGATGCCAACGCTGCCTACGAAATTGTCACGACAGCGTTGAAGAATGGCAAAGCAGTTGTTACGGCAAACAAAAAGATGCTGGCGGAGCACCTCGAAGAGATTTATAATCTGCAGCAAAAATATGGCAAGCCTGTGTTGTATGAAGGAGCTGTGTGTGGAAGCATTCCGATCCTCCGCAACCTCGAAGAGTATTATGACAACGACCTGATCAGCAGCATTGAAGGAATTTTCAATGGATCTACCAACTACATCCTGACAAAAGTATTTGACGAAAAGAAGTCGTACGAAGAGGCTTTGAAAAAAGCACAGGAGCTTGGCTTCGCGGAATCTGATCCAACCCTTGATGTTAAGGGGTACGATCCGAAATACAAGCTCGTGATCGCGATCGCACACACGTTCGGTGTTTTTGTCAAGCCGGAAGATGTGATCAACATCGGTATCGACCGGATCTCAAACCTCGATCTGAAATTCGCGCAGGAAAACAATTACACCATCAAACTTATTGCCCGCGCTTTCAAGCAGGACGGAAAAGTGTATGGATTTGTAGCACCTCAATTTATCGAGAACACAAATCCGCTGGCTTCAGTGCGAAACGAATTCAATGCTGTGCAGGTGAAAGGTGCGTTCGCTGAAACGCAGCTGTTCATCGGTAAGGGTGCTGGCAGTTACCCAACCGGATCAGCGGTTCTCTCCGACATCTCTGCGCTTAACTACGATTACACGTACGAGTACAAGAAGCATCACCAGGATACCGACCTGGAATTTTCGAACGATCTGTCTGTTGAAGCCTACATCAGTTTCGACCATGACAGCAAAGTTTCGATCAGTGATTTTGTAGAATTCCAGTCGGGTTATGCTTCCGGTGGCAAGCAATACATGTTCGGAAAAATAAGTTTGAACAAGCTTCAGGCGTTTTCCAAAATCGAAGGAATCGGTATTATTCTCTCTCCAAAGGCCGTGGTCGCGACCAGCCAGGCCGTTAAACAACTTGCAGTAGCCTAGCCGTTAGGAGACTCGAACGAGCGTTAGGCAAGAAGCAGCCGGGCGGTTCATCGAACATTTTGAATCGCCCGGTTTGATTTCCTCGAAGGAAATTTCTAACTAGATGTCGAATCTCCCTTTGAAACGACTCGTATCCATACTACTTCTCTCCGTCTTCCTCTTCAATGTGGGTGGGTACTACCTGTTGTTTATCGGCCTTCATCATCGCTCTGATACACTTCTTTCAAAAAAAATTGAAGCCGAACAATTCCAAAAAGACGAACTCATCGAGTTGAAAGTGCCAATCACGTTGCCTTACCCCCTTCAGGAAAACAACTTTCAGAAAGCTGACGGAAGATTCGAACACGAAGGAACATTTTACAAACTCGTCAAGCAGAAATTTGACAACGACACACTCTATATTGTTTGTATTCGTGACGTTGCGACAAAGCAACTGACTTCAACACTGAAAGATTATGTTGCAAAAACCAATGACCTTCCGGTCAACTCGAAAAACACATTGAACCTTTTTGGGAAATTTTTAAAGGATTTTCAGAAAACAGACGAAGATTTCACCCAATCACAAAATGGGTGGGAATTACAGATCGTATTTGCTAACCCGACTTTTACTCTCCGCAGCGCCAGTCATCACCAGGAAAGCCCGCCTCCTGAAGCATAAGGTTGAACCGCAAGCGTACAGGCACGTCCTGTGCACCTTATTATTTTTTAAACCCAACCTTAACATTCTAATTGTATGAAAAAATATTTCTACTGTGTAGTAGCATTTGCTTTTGTATTAACGTTCTCCGAATCAGCGTTTGCACAAGGCTGTGTTGCTGTAAAGAACATGTCTTCCTGCTCACTCAACTGGGGAACCGATCAGAACTACAGCGGATGGCAAGCTTCGTTAAACTATCGCTATTTCAAGTCCTACAAGCACTTCCGCGGGAAGCACGAAGAAACAGAACGTGTTGAAAACGGAACAGAAGTTATCAACAACGATAATTCAATCAATCTTGGAGCAACCTATACTTTCAATTCAAGATGGAGTGTATCCGCTTTCGTGCCGTACATCTGGATAGATCGTTCATCGCTCTATGAACATCAGGGGAATCCGAGCCAAAATAATCCGATTGCAAACCCAGGCCGATATCATACGCAATCGCAGGGATTTGGAGACGCCCGTATCATTGGCTACCTGAATTCTATCCCAAAGTATCATAAGGGAAGTCTCATAGTTGGTTTAGGGGTGAAACTTCCGACAGGAAATTATCACGTTACAGATTACTTCCAAAAAGGGCCTGAACCAACACCAACCCTTCTCCCGGTAGACCAATCCATTCAACTCGGAGACGGTGGAACAGGTGTAATTGCTGAGATTGACTTCAGCCATTTGCTCACAGGAAAATTCTTTGGTTATGTCAACGGTATGTATATGGTGAATCCGCGCAATACCAACGGTGTGTTGAGAAGCCAACTTCTTACGAATGGAATTCCACGCTCAAACGAAATGTCAGTGCCTGACCAGTACATGCTGCGCGCTGGAGCGCGATTCAGCAACAACCGAATTCAGGCTTCCCTTGGCGGACGCATGGAATGTATTCCTGTTGAAGACCTGATCGGCAGCAGCGATGGTTTCAGAAGACCGGGCTACATCATCTCAGCTGAGCCATCAGTATTTTACACGACCGGAAATCACACGTTTGGCATAAACGTTCCTATAGCCCTGGAGCGCAACAGAACGCAAAGCGTATTGGATAAAAAGAGGACAGAGATCACTCAACAGTATCAGCATGGAGACGCTGCGTTTGCAGACTGGCTGCTGTCAGTTTCATACGCTTACCGTTTTAACAGAAAGAGCTGATTTCAACATCACGGAAAGAAAAAAGAGAGGGATGACCTCTCTTTTTTTATTTGTTCAGTTCAGAACTTCAGGAATGTTCATCCGAACCAGCGTACCTCTTCCGATCTCCGAATCAATCTTGAGTGATCCGTTCAGCTTGTCAATTGTTTCCTTCACGATGTATAAGCCAAGACCGGATCCGGCACCATCGTCAGTTGCGCGATAGAACATGTTGCAAACCTTGTTGAGATGTTCCTTCGCAATACCTTTTCCGTTGTCTTCAATCTCTACGAGAGCACCCTGCGGATCGATCGCAACATTGACCTTGATCACCGGGTCTTTGCCATTCCTGTAACGGATAGCATTTGAAATAATATTATTGAGAATCACTTTCAATCTCCACCTGTCGGAATAGAATGGTTTTTCCTGCCGCACGGTAATGATCCGCTCCACGTTCTGCCCCGCAGCTGTCGCAAATTTCAGCTGATTGAAAGTCTCCTCGATCATGGGTTCGAAAAAGATTTCCTCGCGTTTAATATCAAGCCTGGAATTCCTTGACTGATCAAGGATCTCGCGAATGAAATGGTCTTGCTGGTTCGCACTCTTGTGGATCATATCGAGATACACGTCCTTCATCGTAAGGTTTGCATCTTTCTTTGCAAGATTGATCAAACCAAGAACTGATGCGATTGGCGCCCGTAGATCGTGTGAAACACTATAGACGAAATTGTCGAGTTCAGTATTGCGTTTGCTCAGTTCGTGGTTTGTGCGCTGCAATTTCTCTTCAGCCTCTTTCCTCGTGCGAATCTCTTGTTGGAGCGCCTTCGTACGTTCCTGTACATTCGCCTCGAGTGTTTCGTTAAATTCAAGCAACTTCTTTTCTGCGAGCCTTCTTTCCCGTACCGTGGCAGACAGGACAATGGTTGATACGCTGATCACTGTGATGAATACTTGCAGTAAAATGATCGACTGTCCCGGGTCTTCCAGCATAAATGGACCAAAGCCTTCGATCGAAATGTAAATGGATGACAAGGCAATGAGCAGTACGAACGCCATGGCGATCGCTAATTCAAAACGGAATGCAAGCCACAGCAAAACAGGGATCAGCAAAAACGGAACAGCACGCGCCAGTGTCGCATTCGTGTAATCGATCTTAACAATAAATATTAAGGCGACTGCCATTGCCAGCAGCACACCGATCTGGATCAGGTTCTCACGCTTGTTGTCGATCCGGGCAAAATAATTGATCGCAAGGATAAATGGCGTGAACAAAAGAATTCCTGTGAGGTCGCTGACCAGCCACTTCAACGTGGACGACATCAGTTGTTGATTGTTAATTACACCGTTAAGCAAGAAGCTGCAGGAAGCGATCACCGCTCCAACGACTGCGATGAATATGCTGGCAAATAAAAATCGAAAAGTATTGCGTGTGGTAGTAAATGGGTAGTCCGCCCTGATCCATCGTTTCATCAGAAAATTTCCAATCAGTGCTTCTGCTGTGTTGGCGATAGCAATCATTCCCGAAAGCATGATAAGCGATTGAACTCCGAGCCCGCCATCGTTCCAATAGCCCATGATGTTGGCCAGCAAAGATCCGATAGTAATTCCAGGCCACGCTGAGCGCCCCATCAGGATGATCAGTGCGAAGGCAATTCCGGAAGGCGGCCAGGTTGAAAACGCAGTTGAGGAATCAAAAGTCAGGGCATAGCCAAGATAGGCAGATGCATAAAAGACCAACGCGACAACGATGACTTTCACGTCATTCTTGTACTGAATCAACACTTTAGGTATCATTTTTAATGGGCTCAGGATCAGGCGAATATTGTGATTAAAGTCGGTTCATACCACCTTTTCGCCTATCAATGCCCGCGGAAGGGGTTAAACGTTGCTCTCTGACCGATAAGCCGCATGGCGTGACACGCATTCGCAGCTGAGTTCGGTTATTTGAGGCTCCGAATCTATATTCACACAGAATTTAGCCCCATGGATTTAACGATACTCTTCTCTCCGGTCAACGAAAGCATTTTCCAGGATATCTCATCGCCTTCAAGCTTCTTCAAAAACATCCGTGTGTTTGGGGAAAAGATGCCGGATTTCAGAGATGCTAACATTGCAATCTTTGGCGTGAAGGAAGACCGTGGTACGCTTGCCAACAAAGGGTGCGAGTTCGGTCCTGATGAAGTCAGAAAGAAACTTTACAACCTTAAACGTGGAAGTGGTGCGTACAAAATCGTTGACCTGGGAAATCTCAATCCCGGCATCGACCTGGATGAGACGTATGTCCGCATCAGCGAAGTGTGCCGCATGCTGCTGGAGAAAAATGTTCTTCCCTTGGTCATCGGAGGCACACAAGATCTCGACTATGGGCAGTATACCAGCTATGAAACGCTCGAAAAACTTGTGAGCTTTTTAAATGTGGATGCGATGCTCGATCTTGAAGATAAAAAGGAAGCGGGACCAAGCCGTCAGCATGTGCACAAGATTTTGCTGCATGAACCGAACTACCTGTTCAGCTACACGCACCTCGCATACCAGACGTACCTGATCGACCCGCTCTCGGTTTCAATTCTTGAAAAACTTTATTTCGAAGCGTTTCGCATTGGTCAACTCAGAACTAATCTTCAGGAAATTGAGCCCGCCATCCGGAACGCTGACCTGGTGTCGTTTGACGTTACAGCAATCCGGTCATCAGATGCTCCTGGCAACGGCAATGCGCAACCATTCGGGCTTACCGGTGAAGAAGCTTGTCAGATCTGCTGGTATGCCGGCCTCAATGAAAAGTTAAGTTCGATCGGATTCTACGAATACAACCCCACGTTCGATGATGCGCACAAAAAGACTGCTTCGGTTGTCGCGACCATGATCTGGTATTTTATCGAAGGATATTACCATCGCAAAAATGAGTCGAACTTTAAAAGCAACGACTTCATCAAATACACAGTGTCGATGCCTGTTGATCCGGAGATGATTCAATTTTACAAAAGCAAGTTCAGTGAAAAGTGGTGGATGGAGGTTCCCTATCCGAATGGCAAGGAGCGTTACTCACGCAACAGCATCGTCCCTTGCAGCTACAACGATTACCAGACTGCCGTGAAGGGAGAAATTCCTGATCGGTATATCAGCACGCTGGCGAAGTTGATATAACACGCCTAAATCCCCCGCAGGGGGACTTAGATGCGGATGTTTAAAGATCTCTCAGAAACTTGAAAGCTAGTTTACCTAATATGAGTTATCAGCTAATTCAATTGATGCATCTTCATGGCCCTGATGCACCGAGTTCCTTTTAGGATTTAGAGGTTTCCGGCTTTAGCCTCTAAGCACCATAACCCCAGGCTTAAGCAGCTCCGGAAGTGAAAGGGTGACTGGATCTACCCTATTCGTGCGAGATTGAGAGATTGATTCACATTATCTAAGGCCAAATGCAAATATCGAACATTGAACACTCAATGTCGAATGTCGAAGTAGGTGCAGTCCAAACTTCATTATTCGACATTGGATGTTGATTATTCGATATTCTTTTGAAGGCCTTTACTCATGGTCTGCTCTCAGAACGAAGCAGAGACAGAATAGAACTGGTTGATCAATTCTCGTTGTCTTGATGCACCTAAGTCCCCTCTAGGGGATTTAGGGGTTGCTTACAGCACATTATTCAACTGCTCCTTTATCTTCTCCAACTCCTCTTTCATCACAACAACATGCTGCTGCATTTCCGCGTCATTGGATTTGGATCCGATGGTATTGATTTCTCTTCCGATCTCC
This sequence comes from Fulvivirgaceae bacterium JP3-4, assembly GCA_029309925.1. Lineage (GTDB taxonomy): Bacteria > Bacteroidota > Bacteroidia > Cytophagales > Cyclobacteriaceae > Chryseosolibacter. Next base: position 1,066,198 of record JARKND010000005.1, on the reverse strand, counting down.
TGCGTGATGAATGAAAGTTTTTTTCCGTTTGACTGAGGTTCTCGCAGGGCATGAAGAAAATAATCGATATGCGATTTGAGGCGAACCTTTTCTTCGTTGATATCGAGCTTTTCTATGTAAAAAATAATTTCCTGTTCGAGGCGATTGGAATCAAACCCTTCTTCACCGAAAAACGAAGTGACATTATTCTTCAGGCGATCGCGAATGCGCTGAATGCGTTTCGGGTCAAGTTCCTTAATGCGTTCGAGATTTTCTTCGATCACCTTGCAGCAATGGACGAGCATTTTGTCGAGCACCTTTCCTTCGTCCACGCGGAACTTGTCGCACTTCACAAGCACCTCGCTGAGCAGGTTCTTCACTTTCGACCACATTTCCTCCGGAAGGTCTTCAGAAGACCTGCTTTGAATAACATTTGGTGAGTTCAGCGCCATCTGGAAAAGCGCGTCATAAGGTGCAACAACGCGATCAGCCAGTTTTTTCAGTTCAGAGTAGTAGGCCACAAACAAACTTTCATTGTAAGTCTGCGTAACCTCACCATCACTAACCCGCTCAAAGTCGATCGCCACAGACACTTTTCCGCGCTCCAGGGCTTCGCTAATCATATTTCGAACCTCGATTTCCTTCTCGGAAAAAGTTTTCGGCAGCCGAAGATTGAGATCGAGGAATTTAGAATTAAGGCTTTTTACTTCAATGGCAATCTGATACTGGCCGTCATCAAGAGAAGACTGACCGAAGCCTGTCATGGATTTGATCATGAAAATAGCGTTACTCCCTGGTCACTCCAGGAACATTGCTGCAAGATCGAAAAAATGTTCGGTAAATCTAGAAATCGAAGCCGAGCGTGAGATGGCCGCGTGGTTTTCCCACCTCATAGTTTTCAACCGGCCATGCCAGGTCAAACTTCAGATAATAACTGAAGACCACAGTTCGCACACCAAGTCCGTAACTATACAACCATGGGTTGAGATAGTTTTTGATCTTGATGTTGAAAGGCCCCTGTTCGACAACATTGAAGCTCACGCTGTTGTCTGAATCAAATGGCGGCTTGCCTGACCAGCTGCTGCCCACGTCATAGAATGCAGTGAACTGAAGATTGCGGAAGAAATTCGAAGCGATTGGTCCGTTGGTAAGCGCACGGATCAGCGGCACACGAAGTTCGGCATTCAACAGCATCACACTGTTACCAAACAAGGTTGCATAATTGAAACCGCGAAGATTGGTAGCGAAATCGACAAACAGAACATCCTGGTTTTCTGCTGGCACCCCGAGCGGATTTAGCTGACTTTCGCTGTCTACCCCACCAATATCTGTCCTGTTGAACAGCCAGTTATCCATACCGCCCAGCAGGAATTTTTTCGGAGCGTTACCAAACGATGTTCCGGCATAACCGCGCACCGCAAGCACGATCTCCTTATAAATTTTCTGATAATGCCGCAGATCAACGGTTGCCTTACTGAAACTGATCTGGTCGGTGTTGAGGCCCTGGTAATGCCACACTTCAATTTTACCACGGGTCCCTTCCATCAGGTTCATTCCCGTAGTCACAGAGTTGTCATACACCAGTTCGCTCTTCGCACCGCTATAGTAGTTGAAATTAGTGCGCGCTGCCGGAGGCGAAGTAGGGAATGGCTCAACGCCAAGGTCAAGAGAACTCGCGATGGAGACAAAAGGTTTCAAAGTAAACCTCATGCGATCGGTGAATGGGATTGAAGCGCCTACCTGCAACTCATGAAGCGTGTATTTATAAACATTATCCGTTACCGGGTTGTCCCAGCGAATTGCCTTGCGATCGAAGCGCGCGCTGAGATCAATGAATGATGGCAGGTATTCGAATTCAGCAAAAACATCACCCTGCTTGAAATCTAAGGTAGTCATGATGCCACCATGGAAGCGATAATTCTCCAGCATGTCGTTCATCTGTGTTTCAAGCAGTACACCAAAGTCGCGGATCGGATCGTTGACAAGAGATGCAACAAGATTATCGGCACTGAACTTTTCCTCATAAGGGAATGGACCTGTAATGCGGCTCTTTTCTCTCGCCTTCATGTAGCGCGACAGGAAAGATTCGCTTGGTTGAGCATCTTTTGCGGGCTCGTCTTCAAACTTATAGTTGTCGGTCGCAACCACCGGTTCTTTCTTCTTCACCGGCTCAGTTTCGAACTGATAGTTGTCGGTGTTCACGACATCGGTTGCCTGCCTCACCGTATCCGCCCTGGTTGTGTCGGCCTGGACAACATCGGGTTTCTGAACCGGAACTGTGTCTTGAGGTTGTGATTCTTTGAGTCGTTGATTGAGCAAATCCTTGATGCTCATATTTTTGTTTTCTTCCTGCTTGCGCCTGTCGCGGATGACGCGGGCCTGTTGCAGTTCTTTTCTTCGGGTGGCAGGTGTGAATACGGACCTGTTGAGGTTGAAATTTCGCTGCAGGTAAATATTTTCCTTCATTCTGCGGCTCGTCACAAACGCCAGCGTGTTGTTCGTGAAATTAACATCGTAGTCTTTGATGCTCGATGTGAAGTTGGTGACCTGCGTATAAATACCCGTTGCGCGGTTGTATTTAAACAGGTTAACGATTCCACGCTGATCGCTCAGGTAATAGAACGTATTTTCATCAGACGCAATGGGCGCAAAATCCTTGCTCACCGTGTTGGTGATGCGCTTCATTACATTTTTGGTTGTATCGAGGTCGAACACGAACAGGTTGTAATTCTCCGGCATCTGACCGAATACTACTGGCCGCGCTGATCGTAATGTATCGGATACACGATTCGAGCTGAAGACAATGCGGTTCGTTCCTGGGATAAAGCTTGGATCGAGGTCGTCATAGAGATCATTTGTAAGGCGTCTTACCTTGTCGCGTCTGGCGCTTAGCAGAAACAGATCATTCCTCCCTTCGAAGTCGGCACTGACGATCGCAAGTCTTCCGTTGCCGGAAAAGTTTAGGCTCCTCACGTTACTGAAACGATCAAGCTCGCGCGGAAGTTTTGAACGGGTACTGAGGTCATACAACCAGAAAACATATTCTCCATTTTTCAGTCCAATAACGCCCAGGGTATTGGCATCAGCCCAACTGAGCAGTGGACTGCGGTAGTCAACCTGCTGATTGATCACTTTGCTGCCACCTGAAATAATGGTGCGTTCGCGACCGTTCTCGAGTGATCTTACTTTGACAATGTAACGACCGCGATCATTTTCCGCGTAAGCGAGATAACGGCCATCAGGGCTGATTTTGATTGTTGTGAAAGCAGTCGACTTATTGTGTTGATGCGGAAAGTAAGTAGAGTCGGCCGGATAAACATATGACTGGCTCACTTTCGATTCCATGTCGGAATAGTAGCGATGCCATTCGCTCATCAGCTGGCGAAACGTTACACCCAGCGTAATCAAGACACTTCGTTCTTCGTTGCGTGTGATGCGCGTGTAGTTGAGAATATTTCCAACACTGCTTTTGCCATATTTTTCAGCAATAAAATTCCAGACAGACTGGCCTGCCAGTGCAGCTTCCATTCCAGTAAGGCGAGTGATTTTCTTTGCACGTTTGCTCTGCATCAGCTGACGGATGTAATCATCCATTTCAGCGCTCCAGCCTTTGGCTACGTAAAGGGACGCGCCATCCACAAACCAGTCGGGCAGATTCATCAGGATGCTGCTTTGGAAAATATCCTTGAGGCTGCCTCCGAACATCATTTCATTCACCATGAGTTCAGAGATTTTGAATAGAAGTTCTTCCTTAAACTCCTGAGCCGTTCCGGGATTGGCAATTTCAACGTAAGGCTTTATGAATTCTGTTTCTCCGTTTACGGTGAAGACCGTGCGGTTAAGACCTACGTTACTCTGGCGCATATCTGCCAGGGAATTGTATAAAAATACTTTGGTTTTGAAATACGGAGGGTATCCGATCAGGTCCGTGATGCGATCAAACTCCGCCTCGAGATATTCAAGCGCGTTTTGCGCCACAGCCTTGCGGGCATCGTAGTAGTAAACGTCAAAATTGTCCCCGCTCAGGTACTGCCAATTAAACTGCCTGTACTGAATCCTGTTCTTACCAAAAGTCTCCTGTGTGTATTGGGCATTTACCGCAACAAAACTGGAAAGAACCAACGCGACAACCGCAACAATTCCTCGTGTCAAGGTCATTTTCATTTTAGGGGAATCCAATATAATCATTTATAACGAGTAAGGGCGACCTCTTTGTCTATGGGTGCCGAGTATTCTAACCAGCGGGATAACATGTCCGAAAAATACGGTGCCAGCGTCACCCCTTTGGTGCCTAATCCGTTGAAAAATACTAATCTTTCACTTTCCCGATGACATCCCAAAAGTGGTTTTCGATCAGTGGTCGTGGGACGAATACCCCAATCCTGCCCGATTACCTCGAAGGGAATATTTAAAAATGCGCTTAATTTTTCTACCAGCTCAGCCCTCGCCTCTTCAGTAACAACCGGTGTTCGATCATTATGTTTATAGGTGGCACCCACCCGAAACTCACCTTTCGCATTTTCAGGAACCATATAAACGCCTCCGTTCAAAATTACGTCTTTATCCCAGTCAATTTTTATTCGTAATGTCTCACCTTTCAATACACGAACGGGTGCCCTGGAAAACCATTTATTCGAGGTTGTTCGTTCGCCCTGACAGAAAATAATCCTGGAGGCCTTAACATGGTTATATTCGACAAAATCCGCTGAAATTTTAAGCCTCTCATCATCAAAGCGCTCCTTCCAAAACATTCCGCGGCTGGCCACCAGTGCACTCACGGCATCCAGAAAAGGAATTGTATTAATAAAACCTCCGTGTTTCAGAAAAAGCCCTCCGTGGACATCGTTTAAAAGCGATCCGAAAGCTGGTTGCAAAGCAATTCTTTCAACAAACATCTGGTAATCGGCATCAGCGCTTTTTCCCATCCAATCATTTTGCGCAGCCACCGAACCGAACGGCTTATACATCGGGGCCGGATGAAAGAATTTTTGGCCCGTCAGCACTTCTGCTTCGCTGTAGAATTTATGCAGATAGGGAAACAGCTTGTCGGCCATCCACGTTCTCACGGCATTCTGTCCCGTCACCGGGTTGAACAACCCAGCAGCTATGCGAGATGCGCGATTATTTTCCGGCTCATCGATCACAAGGATGCGTTTTTCAAGCTTGAGAAGTTGCAGGGCTACAGAGGCGCCTGCAAGTCCGTGGCCGACAATAATATAATCAATGGTATCCGTCATAATCGCAACCTAAAAATGACTCAAATAATTGGGCTGCTGCGCAAATCGGACCTATTTTTGAACAAAAATTTGCGGTTGATGAAGGTAGAGTCGTTCGTTTTCAATCCTTTCCAGGAAAACACATACGTTTCATATGATGAATCGAAAGAATGCGTGATCATCGATCCTGGTTGCATTGAACGAGAGGAACTGCACGAGCTTACATCGTTCATTCAGGAAAATGGGCTCAGCGTTAAACTGTTGCTCAATACCCATTGTCATGTCGACCATGTGCTGGGAAACGATTTTATTAAAGAGAAATACAAGGTTGAGTTGCTCATTCATGCTTCAGATTTACCTGTTCTGAAAGCTGTACGGGCTTACGCACCGAGCTATGGCTTCTTCCAATACAAAGAAGCCGAACCAGACAGATTTATGAAAGAAGGTGATGTGATCACATTTGGCAATCAGTCGCTGAAGGTGCTCTTCGTACCAGGCCATTCTCCCGGACATGTTGCTTTTTACAATGAAAAATCAAAACAGGTGATTGCCGGAGACGTCCTGTTCTACAACAGCATCGGCCGGACAGATCTGCCCGGAGGAGATTATGATACGCTGATCAGCAGCATCCACGAGAAATTATTCGCACTTCCCGATGACGTAACGGTTTATCCGGGCCACGGGCCAGAAACCACGATTGGCTTCGAGAAAAAAACTAATCCATTCTGCGCGGTGGTCAGCAAATAGAAAAAAAATGAAACGACACGTCCCAAATTTTTTAACGTGCTGCAACCTCCTCTGCGGGTGTCTTGGAATTGTTTTCCTATTGGAAGATCGCAACGTGCCTGCCGCATGGTTTGTATGGATAGCATGCGTATTTGATTTCTTTGATGGATTTGCTGCGCGTATGCTCAAGGTGAGTTCACCCATTGGTAAAGAGCTCGATTCGCTGGCGGATGTAGTGAGCTTTGGGGTATTGCCATCTATGGTAATGTATAAGATGCTGGCAGATGCATCAAGCTCCGAGGTTATCCCCTATATCGGCTTTATGATCGCAATGTTTTCGGCATTACGCCTGGCCATCTTCAACGTTGACGAAACCCAACGCGATTCTTTCAAGGGATTGAACACCCCTGCGAATACGCTTTTTATCACTTCGCTGCCGCTGTTGCATGGAAAGGTTGGCGATTGGTTGTTCCTGCCTGCCACGTTGATTGCCATCACGGTGATCTTTTCATTTCTGTTGGTAAGCCGTATCGACATCTTTGCGTTAAAATTCAAAAACTTCACGTGGGCTGACAATAAGATCAGGTTTACCTTCCTGGCCCTGGCAGTATTATTATTGATAACTTTTCAGGTGGCCGCGATCCCATTGATCATACTATTATACATCGGTCTGTCGTTAGGGGAAAAAGCTTTTTCCCGCTAACCTGACCGCCAACGAACGCAGTGCATGAGACCCTTCCTGACCATATTGCTCATTGTTTCCGCATTCTCTTTGAGTGCGCAGTCAGGGGAATTATCGAAATCCGTGCTGCGCTCCGGCAAATGGGCAAAAATGTCCGTGGAAAAATCAGGCGTTTACAGAATCAGTGCAGACTTGCTTCGCAGATTCGGTTTTAATCCTGGCGACATCGATCCGAAAAAAATCAAGATCTACGGGAATCCCGGAGGTATGCTTCCGCAGACTGTTTCTGAAACCCGTCCCCGCGATCTCGTTGAGAATGCAATCCTTGTCAGTGGCGAAACCGATGGGCGCTTTGACAATGGCGACTTCATTTTGTTTTATGCTGAAGGACCAGACCTCTCCCGGTTTGACATTAAATCACAATCATTCTATCATCAGACAAATCTTTACAGCAAGCAAAACTTCTATTTCCTTACTGTCGCGGAGGATGAAGGCAAGCGGATTGCAACGCAGGCTGACCTTGGAGCCAATGCGCCAGCCATCACGGAATTCGATGACTACGGATTTTATGAAAAAGAGGAAGTAAACGACCTTCAGTCCGGACGGGAATGGTATGGTGATCGCTTCGGCATAACAACCAACGAACTCACATTGAATTTTCCCATCGAAGGGATCATCGGCTCTGCACCGATCACCATCGTCTCCGATGTGATGGGTCAGTCCTACACGAACTCATCCTTTAACCTTTTTTTCAATGATGTGCTTGTAGCTGAACAGAAAATTGTTCCCATCCCCGACAGCCGCTATGGATTGAAAGGTATCGACAAGCGCGATACTTTGAAATTCACTGCATCTGACTTCGGAGCTGAGACAAGAACCTCGCAGGCGATAAAATATGTTTTTAATAAAGGGGTCGGTGCCTCTGAAGCGTACCTCGACTATATCGTATTCACGTTCAGGCGAAAGCTTGCGATCTACGGACATCAGACAACCTTCATCGCAGCGAAATCATTGGAAAATGCGGTGTCGCAGTTCGTGATTGACCGGGCATCTTCAAATATTTCAATCTGGGATGTGACTGACCCAAAAAATCCTGTCAGCCAGGAGTTCACACTTGAAAACAGCACTGCGCGGTTTTCAACACCAACTTCCTCCCTGAGAAAATTTATTGTGTTTGATAAAACGATTGAGGCGCCAGCATTTGCCGGCAATGTGAGCAACCAGAACTTACAGGAGCTTCCACCGGCTAACCTGCTGCTCATTACACATCCAACGTTTTTGCCGGAAGCTTTACGACTCAAAGCACACCGGGAATCTGTCAGTGGTTTGTCCGTACATGTTGTTACCACCGGAGAAATTTTCAATGAGTTTTCAGGAGGTCGTCAGGACGTCACTGCCCTTCGCGATTTTATAAAATCAAACTACGATAAGAATCCGCAGGTGGTGAAATACGTGTTGTTATTCGGAAAGGGTTCGTATGACTACAAGGACCGCATACCCGGCAACACGAATTTTGTCCCAACTTACGAATCACGCAATTCCCTTCACCCGCTGCAGACCTATTCTTCTGATGACTACTTCGGATTTCTGGGAAGCAATGAGGGGAACTGGCCGGAGGATCCTCCGGTTAATCACACACTTGACATTGGCATTGGCCGGCTCCCAGTCACAACGATTGATGAAGCAAAGAATGTTGTTGATAAACTCATCGCTTATGACACGGACAAAAAGCTGATCGGGTCGTGGAGAAAGAAAATAGTTTTTGTCGCTGATGACGGCAACAACGATGACACCTTTACGTCATTGCATCAGTCGCAGGCAGATCAGTTGTCGAAGTTCGTTGAGACACTGAACTCAGGCATCGATTCAAAAAAACTTTTTATCGGCACGTACACGAAAACAGTTAAACCCAACGGAGAGACGATCCCGGAACTGACAGACGAGATCAGTCGCAGTTTTGACCTTGGTGCGATTGTAATCAACTACACAGGGCACGGCAATGAACGCCAGTGGGCCGATGAAAGGATCTTTTATGATGCCGATATCCGCGAATTGAGAAACAACCTCCATCCGTTTATGGTGACCGCAACCTGCGAGTTCGGGCGCAACGATAATCCGCGCGAAGTTTCAAGTGCAGAGCTGATCGTGAAGCAAAAGGAAGGTGGTGTGATCGGCATGGTTTCAACTGCGCGCCCTGTCAATGCCACAACGAACTTCAACCTGAATCGCGCTTTCTACGAGGCCTTGTTCACAAAGGAGAATGGCAAGTATCTGACGATCGGTGAAGTGTTCCGCAGGACAAAAAACAACAGCACCAGTGGCGTTGCAAACAGGAATTTTATTTTGCTGGGCGACCCTTCCATGACGCTGGCTCTCCCGACCCAGACTGTTGAAATAAATTCGATCGACACCAGCGATGGGTCTGACACGTTGAAGGCACTTTCGCAAGTTGTTGCCAGTGGTAACGTGACCGATGCGTCAGGGGAAATAATTTCAACGTTCAACGGCACAGTCGAAGTCACACTCTTTGACAAAGAGAAGACATTCACGACCATCGGCAGAAACAATCCAGCTTTTCAATACAAGGAATGGTCGAACGCATTGTTCCGTGGAAAAGCAAAAGTAAAGAATGGCACATTTTCGATTCAATTCATGATGCCAACCAACATGGCGCGCAACGTTGACGCAGGACGCATCAGTCTCTATGCAAGCGATCCTGCTTCGGGCATTGACGCCATTGGCTCACATACTGACTTTAAGGTTGGCGAGATTGAAACCGAAGTAGTGACTGAAGCAATTCCGCCATCGATTCGTTTATTTATGGGTGACACTACTTTTGTAAATGGTGGCATCACGACATCCGACACCTACCTCATCGCACAGATAAAAGATAACTCAGGCATCAATATCTCCGGGTTTGTGAGTGATAACAACCTTATCGGTTTCCTGGATGATAATACAGAAGGCTTCGTATTGAACGATTACTTTGTTGCCAATGAAGACGATCCGACATCTGGCTGGCTTGTTTACCCGGTGCGAAGCCTCCCTGCGGGAAAGCATACCATCACGGTAAAGGCCTGGGACGTATTCAATAATGGTGCTGAAGCATTGATCGACTTCATTGTGACCGATGGCCAGGGACTTGTTATTGAAACTTTCGGAAACTACCCAAACCCATTCTCACAAAATACCACCTTATTTTTCACACACAATCGCTCTGGAGATGACCTTCAGGCACAGGTATTTATACAGAAAGCAACGGGAGAACTAGTGTCTAACTACCAAATTGAGCTCCCAGAAAGTGGATATCATGTAAATATTATGGAACTCGATGTCTTCGGAAATGACAAAAAACTGTCGCCCGGGTTATACTTAGCGCGGTTAATTGTTCGTTCCTTAACCAATGGCTCTAAAAATGAGCAGGTTACAAAACTTATTATTTTGAATTGATTATCTTTGGCACTTTGTAAAATTGAATTAATGAAGCGTAACGCTGCCCTCTTAACACTCCTGTTTTCCGGCTTTTTTGCCGCTGCAACATTCGCTCAGACAGGGCCAACTAATCCAACCTCTCCAAGTCTGATTGGTCAGCAAAAGGCAATTACGACAGCGGTTCCGTTTCTGGCGATAACTCCCGATGCGCGTCACGCTGCTCTTGGTGACGGTGGTGTAGCAACCTCACCTGACGCCAACAGCGCTTACTGGAATGCAGGAAAACTTGTCTTTATTGATAAGGAATATGGTGGAAGCTTTTCGTATACGCCATGGTTAGGAAAAATCGTGAACGACATGTGGATCTCTTCCCTCACAGGGTTTTATAAGATTTCCCGCGAGCAGGCAGTATCATTTTCATTTAAGTATTTTGACCTTGGCGAGATCAGCTTCCGTGACGAGTCGAACCAGCCATTGGGCGACTTCAATCCAAAGGAGGCATCATTTGACGCCACCTATTCCAGGAAGCTTTCAGAAAATTTAGGCGTTGGTATCACAGGCCGTTACATTTTTTCAAATCTTACAGGAGCGTTCAGCGGATCAGATGCGCAGGCTGCGAATACAGTAGCTGCCGACATCGGTTTGTTCTACACCAAAGAACTTCAAAGCGCGCGCAATTCGGTTCTTTCCCTTGGTGCCCAGATCTCGAACATCGGAGCGAAGATTTCATACACCGACAATGACAATCGCGACTTTCTGCCAACGAATCTCAAACTTGGTGGTGCACTGACAACCGAGCTTAGCCCGAACAACACACTAACATTCTTACTCGACTTTAACAAGCTGATGGTTCCGTCAGTTGACAACGACAAATCTGTGCTTAGCGGAATGTTCGGATCATTTTCAGATGCACCAGGTGGTGGCAGCGAGGAGTTAAAAGAGATTATGACTTCAGCGGGAATTGAATACTGGTACAACCAGACATTCGCAGCCCGCCTTGGATATTTTCATGAAGCGCGTGAAAAAGGAAACCGTAAATACCTGACGTTTGGCGTTGGTTTCCGCAAAGACAACTTCGGCTTTGACGGTGCCTACATTGTGCCGACAAATCAGCGCGAACATCCGCTTGCAGAGACATGGAGAATAACCGTGTTGCTGCAGATCCCTACACTTGACGAAAGAACACAAGACTCCGTTACCGACTAAATTTCCCTGATGCTTGACAGAACCGTTGCCCCCGCGTACGTTCAGGACACCTCTTTTTCTCTAATTAATCCGCGGATAAAAACGCTGGGCAATGGCGCAGATGTCGTCTATATTGCTGGTGGTTCACAGGACGTCATAAAGATTGAACTCGTTTTCAAAGCGGGAAGATGGTATGAAACCAAATGGGGTTCTGCACACTTTACAGCGCATCTGTTGTCGAAAGGAACAGCCTCGAAATCAAGTTACCAGATTGCGCAGCTCTTCGACCTGTATGGGGCACATCTTGAAGTAACCCCCGGGCTCGATTATGTGTCTGTGGCATTGTACTCGCTGACGAAAAACATTCAGCCAGTATTGAGTCTCTTGCAGGAAATTCTTCTCGAGCCATCCTTCCCCGAACGCGAACTTGAACAGTCCGTCAGCATCTATATACAGAATCTAAAAGTCAACCTCGAGAAGACGAGCTTCCTCGCTTCCAAACTTTTCAGAAATACGCTGTTCGGAGAGAACCATCCCTACGGAAAGGAACTTGGGGAAAGTGAAGTCAAATCGTTGACCTCAAGCGACCTGAGAGGTTTTTACATGAATTTCAAAGACTTTACAGTTTTCGTTTCGGGCAAGGTAGATGCTGCAACTGAAAAATTTATCGATGCAACATTCAGCAGCCTCGAAAAAAACACACAGACACAAAAAAATATTTCGCGCAACGCAGCGAAACGTGTTCACCAGGAAGTTGAAAAGGAAGGTAGTGTTCAGGCTTCCCTCCGACTGGGTACAGAATCAGTGATCAGGTCTCATCCCGACTATGCGAAAATTATTTTCTCTGCACATATCCTTGGTGGTTATTTTGGATCGCGGCTGATGAAGAACATCCGTGAAGAGAAAGGTCTGACATACGGCATTTATGCTTCCGTGCAACCGCTAAAACAAGCGGGATATTTTGTTATTGGCGCAGACGTAAATAAGGAAAACATCGGAATTACCTTTGAAGAGATTCGTAAGGAGCTCAGACGTCTTCGCACCGAGGAAGTACCGCAGGATGAACTTCTTACTGCGCGAAACCATTTTATCGGCAGCCTTCAATCCGAGATCACAACACCATTCGCACACGCAGACAAAATCAAAACGCTGTACCTCTCGAAGCTTCCGGCCGACTACTATCAAAAAATGATTAGCACTGTTAAGGATATGACTACAGCCCAGATCATTTCAACGGCCGACCAATACCTCAACGAAGAAAACTTTATAGAGCTTGCCGTTGGGTAACCACTCAACCCCCTGTTGATTGGTTACTATTGGATAACAATTGGTCTTTATAGCACATTTCAAGGGTATTTATAAGGCTACTTTTACTTGAGCACACAATTAAAAGTCTTATGAATAAACCGAACATCATCATCGCGGACGATCATCCCGCGCAACGCCTCGGGCTAAAATATCATTTAAAAACCCTTCAGGCTGCAGAAACTATATTTGAGGCCGACAACGGACAGGCCGTCATGAACCTGCTGTCACTTCATCCGATCGATATCGTGATCATGGACATGAAAATGCCATCAATGAATGGATTTGAGACAACGCAGGTTATCCGGAGACTTCATCCTAATGTGAAAATTTACATCTCGAGTCTTTATGATGACGAAGCGCTGATCACGAATCTGATCAAGCTCGGAATCACCGGTTACATTCTCAAGGATGATCCTAACCAGGAAGAAGCACTTTCAGAATGCGCAAAAGGACATGTGTTCTTCAGCAAACGAATCGAGCCCTTCTATATTAAAAGCCTTCAACGCGACTACCAGCATCGCGCTGTGAAGCTTACGCCTCGCGAAGAAAAGTTATTGCCTTTGATTGCTAAGGGGAAAAATAGCCAGGAGATCGCAAGAGAGCTCTCGCTAAGCAAGTTCACTGTGGAATCATATCGCAAAGAATTGCTTGCAAAATTTGATCTCAGCAACAGTACAGCCCTGGTAGACTTTGCGCACCGTATCGGTTTACTTTAGTTTCTTGTCTGGAGTTCACTTCTCACCCGCAGAGGAGTGGACTTCATTCGCCCGCTCCACGCGCAGACCAACCGCCAAAACTCCCTCGAGCGTATCCTTTCTCATGAACTGCTCAAAGCTCACCGAATATTTTCCTGGCCCCGGGAATCGATAATTTGAAATAAAAGGAAATCGGTGATCATAGATGTCGCCCAGACCAGTTGACCCTTGTGGCTTACCTGTCTGCTGATCGAATAAGAATGCAGGCATCATTTTTCCTTCAAGCACTTTGCCTGTGGAATCTTTCAATTCATATTTCACGAACAATCGCGAATAGGGAAAAGACACAGAGTTCCTCACATTACAGTACAAGGTATACTGATCAACCGTGTTTGCGATCTCAAACTCAAATTCTGGTTTTTCCGAGATGAGCCAGCTGCGTTGCTCAAAATCCTGATACTGTTCAAACACACGAGTATCGTCACATCCAGCTGCGAAAAGCGCCAGAAAAAGCAAAGGCAAACAAATTCTCATTCCTGAGCTGGCGGTTTAGTTGCGTTGGGATCCTGCGTTGGCGGATTGCCACCACGGTTGTGATTTCCTCTGTTTTGGCCACCCTGGTTGCCACCGCGGTTCTGATTGCCACCGCGATTTTGATTCGGGTTGCCTCCTCCGCGATTGCGATTTTGGTTTTGGTTCTGTTGCTGACCCTGACCTCGGTTTTGTTGTTGCTGACCTCCTCCCTGCCGATTGGGATTCTGGTTAGGATTTTTTGGCTGCTGCTGATTCGGTTGTGACGCGCCACTTCCCTCAGCGCCCGGACCTTTTTTCTTCTTTTTCTTCTTCTTGCTCTTCGACTTGTATTTCTGATCCATCTGCTGCAGGTCACTGTTCAGAGCAGCTACCGGTGCCTTTTCCTCAATCACATCCTTATCGAGGTTCGCAGGCTTTTTACCCTCGCGATTGAGCTGCAGAATTTCGTTGACACGCGCCACGTTGAGCGGATACCAGGTGTTTTCTTCGCGGAAGCCAAACCACATGATTTTGCGGAAGATGTCGGTCTTCTGAAGCGTAGCCTCTCCCTTTTCAGTAAGCAGCGGTCCTTCAACCTTCGGAATATCTTCCAGAGCATCAATGTAGGTTTCAAGCTCGTAGTTAAGACAGCATTTCAATCGGCCACACTGGCCCGAGAGCTTGCTCGGGTTGAGCGATAAATTCTGATAACGTGCCGCACTGGTGGCAACGTTCTTGAACTCACCCAGCCATGTTGAGCAGCACAACTCGCGTCCGCACACTCCGATGCCACCAAGACGACCAGCTTCCTGGCGCAGGCTGATCTGGCGCATCTCCACACGAATCTTGAATTCCGCTGCAAGCAATTTGATGAGTTCGCGGAAATCAACACGGTCATCGGCAGAGTAGAAGAAAGTTGCTTTGGTGTTGTCAGCCTGGTATTCGATGTCTGACAATTTCATCCCAAGCTTCAGGTCACGAATGATTTCACGCGTCCGGTAAAGTGTGGGGAGTTCGCGCTTCTTCACCTCTTCGTACTTATCGAGATCTTTCTGCTGCGCGATTCGGTAGATCTTTTTGATCTCGTTGTCGTCAGCAATCTTCTTTTTTTGCATCTGCAGTCGAACCAGTTCACCCTGCATCGACACATACCCGAGATGATGGCCGTTTGGAACCTCTACAATCACAGGATCCCCTGTCGTGAGATTCAATCGTTCAGTATTTTTATGGAATTCTTTTCTTCCATTCTTAAAACGTACTTCAACAATATTAAAACGCTCTTCGGTTGGCATTTCCATATTCGATAGCCAATCGAAGACATTCATCTTATTGCATCCACCGGTACCACAGGCGCCATTATTATTACACCCGGCAGTTTTCCCGCCTTTGGCTGTTCCACATGCGCAACCCATTTTTATATTCCTTTATAATTCAATAAGTCTAACCCAATATCCTTGCGGTAATACAGCCCATCCCAACCGATTTTTTCGGCACGGGTATAAGCAGCCGCACGGGCTTCATGGAGGGATTTTCCCTTTCCTGTTACTGCGAGGACTCTGCCTCCATCAGTAACAATATCTTTTGTATTGTCTTTAGTTCCTGCATGGAAGACAAGCGTCTTGCTTCCATTGTCAAGACCTGAAATCACTTTTCCTTTTTCATAGTCGCCCGGATAGCCTCCGCTCACCAGCGCAATGGTCACACTGTGATCGTTATCGATCTCCAGGTTCTGATGTTTCAGTTCCCCTTTCGCGGTAGCAACAAACAGCTCGACAAGATCAGATTTGATCCGCGGCAGGACAGCTTGAGTCTCCGGGTCACCCATCCGTGCGTTGTATTCGATCACAAACGGGCTTCCGCCAACATTCATGAGTCCAACGAAAATAAACCCCTTGTAATCGATGGCCTCACGACTCAGGCCGGCAATAGTCGGTTTTACTACGAGGTCTTCTACCTTTTGCATGAAGGATGATGTGGCAAACACAACAGGCGATACGGCACCCATTCCGCCTGTGTTAGGTCCTATATCACCATCACCGATCCGCTTGTAATCTTTCGCTTCAGGCAGAATTACATAATCCTTTCCGTCCGTGAGCACAAAAACAGACAGCTCGATACCATTCAGGAATTCTTCTATAAGCACCTTTGAACTCGCTTCACCGAATTTTTTATTGACGAGCATGTCTTTGATCACGGCCTTGGCTTCTGCCTGGCTCAAACTGATGATCACACCTTTGCCGGCAGCCAGCCCATCTGCTTTGAGCACGATTGGTGGCTTGCAGGTTGAAATGTATTCAAATGCTCCCTCGAGCTCGGAAACGCTGAATGCTTTTGCTTTTGCGGTAGGGATTCCGTTGCGCAGCATGAACTGCTTCGAAAAATCCTTGCTGCCTTCAAGCTGTGCGCCCGCCTTACCGGGACCAACGATCAATATATCCTTGAGCCATGGATTGCTTTCAAAGTAGTCGCGAACACCTTTTACGAGAGGCGCTTCAGGTCCCACCACGATGAGTTCAATATTCTCCTTTTTGCAGAGCTCGCCCAGCGCGTAAAAGTCTTCGCTGCCGATGTTCACATTCTGCCCTACCAGCGCTGTTCCGGCATTACCAGGTGCAATGAAAAGCTTATCACACAACGGGCTTTCCTTGATTTTCCAAGCCATCGCGTGTTCTCTGCCTCCGTTGCCGATAATTAGAATGTTCATGCCTGATAAAAGGGTTAAAACGTCAAAGATAGGTTTGATTTTGATATCAAAAAATAGGCTGAAACGGCCTTAAAACAGAGAATTTCTTAATTTCCGAAGGATTTGCACCTGAATGGCTACACGCCTCACGCTGCACGCTGCAGGTCTTACTGGAGTCGTTAAACCGGTTCAGCATTGATCGCTGCTTGCCACAGCGGATAACTAGTAGAAGTCGATCTGCACTGCTTGTAGCGTGAGGCGTGGGGCGTGCAGCCTTTTACACTCCAACACGTGCAAAGAAAAAGGCCACCCGTTTCCGAATGGCCTCAATATCTCTCACCCACACCTTAGTTCGCGTACTCCGACATAAACTTGATTCTCATCAACCGGATTTCTTCTTCTGAATAATCCGCGATTGAATCGTCTTTCAAGGCGTGCTCCAGACTATCAGACTCTGAGCGCATGAAGTAGTCGTGAATATCGTCCTGCTTGTGCGGGTCGAGAACCTGATCGATGTAATAATTCAGGTTCAACTTTGTTCCGCTGTAGCAGATGTTTTCAATTTCCGTCAGAAGTTCTTCGAAGCTGAGTCGGGTGGTCTCAGCAATCTCTTCCAGATCAACTTTGCGGTCGATCTGCTGAATGATGGCGATCTTGGTCTTCGACTTGTTCACCGAAGACTTTACCACCACATCGCTTGCTGTTTCAATATCATTTTCCTCAACGTAGCGCTCGATGACTTCGAGAAATTCCTTTCCGAATTTGTTAACCTTGCCCATACCCACACCGTTGACCTGGGCCATCTCGTCCTTGGTGGTGGGATACGTGGTTGCCATCTCTTCAAGGCTCGGGTCCTGGAAGATCACGTACGGTGGCAGATTCTTTTCCTTAGCAATTTTCTTGCGAAGAGTTTTCAGCATCTCGAAAAGCTTCACATCGTATGACTTCGTATTGGTTGGTACCCGCTCAGCTGACTCTTCCTCTTCCTCGATCTCTGTTGTGAAGTCGTGATCACGAGCCAGTTCGATCGATTCAGGATTCTTAAGGAATGCTTCACCACGGGAAGTGAGTCGAAGCGCACCGATATTATCGATGTCTTTCTCGAGAAACTGATAGATCAGTGTCTGGCGGATTACCGACTTCCAGAAATCCTGATCTTCATTCGAGCCTTTACCATAGACGTCCAGATCGAAGTGGCCGTAACTTTTCACGTACTCATCTTCAACACCACGGATCACATTCACAAGGTGGCTGAGGGTGAAACGCTGATTTGTTTTCTTCACAGTCTGAAGAACAAGGTGAACGTAATCTGACCCTTCAAACCGTTCGCGTGGATGCACGCAGTTATCGCACATACCACAGTTTTCTTCAGTAAACTCCTCACCGAAGTAGTGAAGCAATTGTCTCCTGCGGCAAACCGGTGATTCAGCATAATACTCCATCTCCTGAAGCAGAATTCTGCTGTTCTCACGCTCCTGAACAGGTTTGTCTTTATTGAATTTCTCGAGTTTGCTTAAGTCGTTGTGACTGTAGAACATGAGGCAATGTCCTTCGAGGCCATCGCGTCCGGAACGGCCTGTCTCCTGGTAATAACCTTCGAGTGATTTCGGCACATCGTAGTGCACCACAAAGCGTACATCGGGTTTGTCGATACCCATCCCGAAAGCGATCGTTGCCACAATGATATCTGTTTCCTCATTGAGGAAGTCATCCTGGTTTTTCATACGCACATCGGGATCGAGACCTGCGTGGTATGGAGCCGCCTTGAATCCATTCACGTTCAAGAGCTGCGCTATCTCTTCAACCTTCTTGCGACTGAGGCAATACACGATTCCGGATTTGCCTTTGTTGTCTTTCAGAAATTTGATGAGCTGTTTCTTCGTTTCCTTTTTTGGACGGACTTCGTAGTAAAGATTTTTTCGATTGAACGATGACATGAACACGTCAGCGTCCTCCATCTGCAGATTCTTCTGAATGTCGAGCTGTACTTTTGGTGTTGCTGTTGCTGTCAGTGCAATCACCGGCATATTGCCCAGAATCTGGATCATTGATTTGATACGCCTGTATTCTGGACGGAAATCATGTCCCCACTCAGAGATACAGTGCGCTTCATCGATAGCCACAAACGAAACGTTAACCTTCTTCAGAAAGTCTATTGTTTCTTCCTTGTTAAGTGATTCAGGAGCAACATACAGCAACTTGACGATGCCATTCATGCAGTCTTTCTTCAGTCGGGTGATCTCTCCCTTACTGAGCGTTGAATTCATGAATCGCGCATTCACACCGTAGGCATTCATCTGATCAACCTGATTTTTCATCAAGGCGATCAACGGTGAGATAACGATAGCAAGGCCATCGTTTATCATCGCAGGCAACTGGTAGCAGAGTGATTTGCCCGCGCCTGTTGGCATAATCACAAATGTATTTTTTCCATCGAGGAGATTGCGGATAATGCGTTCCTGGTTTCCGCGGAACTGGCTGTATCCGAAAATCTCCTTGAGTCTATCTTTCAGTATATCTTTCTCTTCGACCAACATCGTTTTTCTTTGATAAAATCTTAAAATCGTATCTTTGTCGTTTCAGACAAATCTAATTTTCAAAAGGAATTGAATTTAGTAAAAAATATTAAAAAAATTGCACGGGATGTTTTAATAAATGAATCCCGCGCAATAGAGAATTTAACGAACTACATAGACAACGATTTCGAATCTTGCGTGCAGGAAATATATTCTGCAAAAGGTCGCGTTGTCATAACAGGCATTGGCAAAAGCGCCATCATCGCCAATAAAATTGTGGCAACGTTAAACTCCACCGGAACACCGTCAATCTTCATGCATGCTGCGGATGCCATTCATGGCGATCTCGGCATGATTCAAGCGCAGGACATTGTCATCTGTATTTCCAAAAGCGGCAACACGCCCGAAATCAAAGTTCTTGTCCCACTACTCAAACGCAGAGGTTCAAAGCTTGTTGCCCTTGTCAGCAACACAAATTCGTATTTGGCGCAGCAAGCCGATTACGTGTTGAATGCAACGATTGCAGAGGAAGCGTGCCCCCATAATCTCGCACCGACCACAAGCACCACGGCACACCTCGCTCTCGGTGACGCACTGGCAGTTTGCTTATTGCAGTTGCGCGACTTTTCAAGCAATGATTTTGCCGAATATCACCCCGGTGGTGCGCTCGGCAAACAACTCTACCTGAAAGTGTCTGACATCTATACACATAATCAGGTTCCAAAAGTTCGGCCGGACACGCCAATTAAAGATGTTATTCTCGAAATCAGCTCCAAACGCCTCGGATGCACCGCAGTAGTAGATGGGAATGATAATTTACAGGGAATTATCACCGATGGCGATTTGAGGCGGATGCTTCAGGGTAGCACATCCTTCGAAACTTTGAAGGCAGTTGATATCATGTCGCGCAAACCAAAAACAATTGAAAAAGATGCATTTGCGGTGAAAGCCTTACATCTCATGCAGCAAAATAGCATTACACAACTCGCTGTGCTGGACGGTGAAAAAATTGCCGGATTTGTTCATCTCCACGACCTTTTGAAAGAGGGAATAGTTTAGTTTTGAAAAAAATATTTTCAATTAATTTCGTATCTCGCGTTTTTCGCAAAATCTTTTATCACTCACGGTAAGAATGAACAAAAATTTATTTGTCGTACTGATGGCAGGCGGAGTTGGCGTACGCTTCTGGCCATATAGCAGAAACTCACGACCTAAACAGTTCCTCGATGTCTTAGGCACAGGCAGAACACTTCTCCAGTCAACACTCGATCGATTTGCCCCGCTGTGTCCTATTGAAAATATTTTTGTTGTCACCCACGAAGAACACGCGGAATTGGTCCGCCAGCAACTTCCCCAGCTGAGCGATGATCAGATCCTGGCTGAACCCATGCGCAAGAACACTGCACCCTGTATTGCTTATGCGAGCTATAAGATTAACCAGATCAATCCCGATGCAGTCATCGTAGTCACACCTGCAGATCATCTCATTCTGAAAGAGCAGGAGTTCCAGGACGTGATCAAGAAAGCTGCAGACCAGGCGAAAGCGCAAGATAAACTGATCACTCTCGGTATCACACCAACCCGACCTGAAACGGGATACGGATATATTCAATATCATACTGACAAAACATTCGCGAAGAAAGTAAAGACATTCACGGAAAAACCGGAGTTGTCGTTGGCAAAGAAATTCCTCGAGAGCGGAGACTTTGTTTGGAACTCCGGAATTTTCATTTGGGGCGTGCAGGCAATCATCAAGGCCTTTCAAAGCTACGTTCCTGAAATGGCTGAAGTGTTCGATGAAATCAAGACGCGCCTGGGCACCCGTGACGAAAAAGATTCCATTCTCGCTGCTTATGCACAGTGCAAAAGTATTTCTATCGACTACGCTATCATGGAAAAAGCGCAAAACGTATACGTTTGTCTCGGGAGCAATTTCAACTGGTCTGACCTTGGGTCGTGGGCATCGATTCACGAGATCTCTGAAAAGGACAGCAACAACAATGCGATCACAGCCAACGCCATGACCTACGACACACGCAACTGCATCATCCGCGGATCAAACGATAAACTGATTGTTGCACAAGGCCTGAACGGATACCTCGTTGGTGAATTCGGAAATGTGTTTATCGTGTGCGAAAAGGACAAAGAAGAAATGTTCAGAAGATTTGTCAATGACTTAAAGTCACGGCCGAATTCAGCAGACTTTATTTAGATGTGCTCATGTGCGCGGGTGCTCATGTGCTCGTGTGACTGAAACTTGAAAGTGCATGTCAAATTTGACGAACTGAGAAGGACGCAAACATGAACACATGTACACATGCGTACATGAACACATTACTTCGCCAGTCTCTTCCTGATCACCTCATACACCGCTACGCCTGTAGCAACCGAAACGTTCAGAGAGCCAATCTTTCCCTTCATTGGGATTTTTACAAGCTCGTCTGCCGAGCGAAGGAGATCGTCCGAAATTCCATCTTCTTCCGATCCCATGACAATGGCTACAGGTCCGGTGATATCAGTTTCAAAAATTGTCTTTGAAGCTTTTTCTGTGCAGGCGATAATTTTTATTCCGCTTTCGCGAAACAACTTCATGGTTTGCTTCAGATCTTTCTCGCGCGACACTGCCATGTAATTGAGTGCCCCCGCTGATGTTTTCATCGCATCGCTGGTGATCGGTGCGCTTCCTTTTTCTCCAATCACAATTCCATCGACACCTGCGCATTCCGCGGTACGCGCAATGGCCCCGAAGTTGCGAACATCCGTCACCCGATCGAGAACCAGCAGCAAAGGTTCTCTCCCTTCACTGAATGCTTTGTCAATTACATTATCGAGTGCCGCATAACTTACCGATGATAACAGACAGATGACGCCCTGGTGATTTTTGGATGAAAGTCGTTTAAGTTTTTCCTGGGGAACGAACGTATAGGGCACCTGCTTCTGCCGCGCTGTGTTGATCAGTTCCTTGATGAGGTCGTTCTGCAGTCCGGACTGGATCATGATCTTCTCAATTTCCTTTCCTGCGTGAATTGCTTCAAGCACCGCCCGGGTACCATATATCATATCGGTTTTTTCCATAAGTCGTCAGGGCATCTTTTTAAAAGCGTGAGCCGCGCCACAGATCTATCGTACTATACCACGCCTGCTGATACTTCTTGTCGCGAAGTAAGACATAATTATCCGGATCGAATACAGAGCTTGACTTAATAAATGTAAAACTGACATTTTGATTGTTGAGCTCGTAGTTCCAGACCTCGCGGTCATTGAATCTGAAGACTTCATCCGGCAAACCAAAAACAATGTAGATCATACCTCTATCGGTCTTCCAGCCTTCTTTGTATGAAGTGAAGAGTTGATTAGCGAGTTCAATTCGCTTAAAATAATTTCGCATCAGACGCTTTGCACGTTCCTGGTCATTGGTAATTCCGAGCACAATCCTGTCGAATAGTTTCTTTTCATTTTTCGCCTGGAGCAGACGGGCATGTTCCTGCGCTGTTGTAATGTATACCAGCGGAGGAGATAGCGTCTGGATCCTTGCCAGCTTTGGATAGTCGTCTTCAACCCGTACGGTTATACCCTCGGTCGAATTCGTATCGGTTTGAATAAGGTACAAGCCTTTTTTAAAAAGATTCATCCTTTCGCCTTCGCGGATCCTGAACGTAGAATCCGTTTTCATGCCGCGGGAAACTTTTCCCTGCGCCTCACTGAACGGAGGCTGCGCGGCCGGAAAGACATCATTATAATATGAGACAATACCCGAAGCGAAGCCACGCAACCTGATCGAATCAGTGAGATTGACGAACGAAGTCTGCACTACCTTTCCATCCTTTTCAATTACAGCATTCACAGGATAGTTCGGTTCCAGGGCAGTGTAAAAATACCAGGCACGCTTCATCGGTTTGTTGATCACCTTAGCAACAAGAAATATGGGTTGACTTGCCGCTGCGAGTGTGATCTGTCCATCGCCCGTCACAAGTTGTGATGAATCTATCTGAATCACCCTTCCTTCCTTATCAGAAAGGTTGTCACGCGTGGACCATTCGATCGTAAAATTTCCGATAGGATTGCTCGCATCCCTGACCTGAAGAGAATAATGGACAATCCATTGTGACGCAGCTTTGACAGGATGCATCTGAAGGCTCACGATCTCATCAGGATTGTAGAGATAATTGTAGTTGATGTCCCGCAGTGGCTGTGCTACGGCAGTGCCCGCGATGAAGACAAAAACAATAAATCGAACGAATGTGAACATAGAACGTGAAATTATAAAGATTTTCATGATCGTCTCACAAACCAGCGACTGAAAAGATTTTTAACCTGCCAGGGAAAGGACATGCGACATTGCTTATTTTTGCCGCCATGAGTAAAATTTTCACTACGGAAATCACCAGCGAAGCCATTACTTCTGACAATCCTATCCATCAACGGCTGTACAAGGCTTATGTTGTGGCGAAAGATCATGTAAAAGGGAATGTACTGGAAGTTGGTTGCGGGGAAGGGCGTGGCGTTGATGTACTGATCAGCCAAAGCAGTTCCTTTACAGCTGTCGATAAGATTGAATCCGTTATCAGGAGTTTGTCACAAAAATTTCCACAAGGGAAATTCATGAGCATGAACATCCCTCCACTCGGGAATTTAAAAGACAACACTTACGATTACGTGGTGAGTTTTCAGGTGATCGAACATATCAAGGACGATGAACTATTTCTTCGGGAAATCCACCGCGTGTTGAAGCCGGGAGGAACTGCCTTGCTCACGACTCCGAATCGCAAAATGTCGCTTACGCGAAATCCGTGGCACGTGCGCGAGTACCTTCCTGATGAATTACGAAGCCTGGCAGCCAAAATTTATCGGGAGGTCAAGATGAAAGGTATCACCGGCAATGAAAAGGTGATGCAGTACTATCGCGAGAACAAGAAATCAGTTGAGCGGTATACACGATGGGATATTCTCAGACTTCAATGGTGGTTGCCTGCAGCACTGCTGCGCGTTCCTTACGAAATCATGAACCGATGGAATCGCAATACGCTTCAAACCACCGACAACGAACTTGTGAAGAGCATTCATCACAGCGACTACATCGTAGTGGATGATGCTGCCGATGCGCTTGATCTTTTACTGATCGTAAGAAAATAGTCAAACAATCCGCGCTTCCACCGGTTTGATTATGTGGAGTCAATTGTATTACTTACCATAAATCGCGCGGTCTATTACCACCGGAAAAAACATATCAGAAGCAGAACTTGTCGCGGGCCTTCGCAAGCGCGACAAAGCAACGCTGTCATACCTATACGACCACTACTCAGGGGCGCTGTTCGGTGTGATCCTTCGGATCGTCAGAAACGAACCCGTAGCGGAGGAAATTCTGCAGGACGTTTTTGTAAAAATCTGGGACAAGATCGAAAGCTACGATACTTCGAAAGGCAGATTGTTTACATGGATGCTGAACATCGCACGCAATCACGCCATCGATAAGACGCGGTCGAAAGAAATAAACAAGGAAAAGAAAACCAGCGGCATCGGGAATGTCGTAAGTAAAATCGACAACCAGGAGTATATTGAACAGCGTGTTGAAGGCATTGGCGTGAAAGATATTCTAAAACCACTTCCCGAAGAACAAAAGTTTATTGTCGAAAAATTATATTTTGAAGGTTATTCGCAGTCGGAGGTCGCAGAGGAATTCAATATTCCGCTCGGCACTGTAAAAACCCGGTTACGGCTCGCGATGCAACAATTACGATCAACTTTAGGAGTACGTTGAATTTGTCAGAATACATATCGTCCGGCATTCTCGAAGCGTACGCTTTGGGCGAGCTGTCAGAAAAGGAGAAAGCTGAGGTCGAAAAAGACCTGCTTGCCTATCCGGAACTGATGGCCGAACTCAACCGCATTGAAGATGCGCAGGAACGATTACTGTTGAAGGCTGCTGTTATCCCGCCTGCTTCTGTCAGGGCCGGGTTGATAGAGCGGATCGGTAAGCAATCAGCCAGCGTTGCTGAGCTTAATAAGGGCCGACAAATCTCATTCTGGCGTCTGGCCGCAGCAGCATCAATATCAATCGCGATTGTCGCCTCGTACTTCGCCTTTATGTATTATGAGCGATGGAAAGCAAGCGAATCGAACCTCGCAACGCTTGTCGCTCAGAATCAGAAAATCGCTCAGGACTACAATCAGGTGAATGAGCGGATCGATCGCATGGAAAATGATCTGAAGGTGATGGATAATCCGAATTTCCAGCGTGTGATCATGACGGGCACACCGAACGCTCCCGGGGCGATGGCGTCCGTTTACTGGAATGAGAAGACGAAGGAAGTTTATCTCAGTATTCAGAACATGAAAGAGCTTGCACGTGACAACCAGTATCAGTTGTGGGCTATCATTGACGGTAAACCAGTTGATGCCGGAGTGTTTGACGGGAACTTTGCGGGGCTTCACAAAATGAAATCAGTTGACAAGGGTGCGGTTCTTTTTGCAGTAACTGTTGAACCGCGGGGTGGAAAGCCTTCCCCAACCATGGAAACGATGCAGGTGAAAGGAGAGGTTAAAAAGGGGTAGCACGCAGCAGCGAAGCGGGCATAATATTTTTCGCCTTTCTGAAAACTTAACCTATGCGTCCCTATTTTTTGCGGGCAAAATTGTTCGGTTATATCGTGCTCTTCCTGCTTTTATTCAATTTCCTCTATTTTCTGAGCGAATTCTTACAGACCTGACTCGCATTTCATTTGCGCATTTAAAAACCGGCCATATTTGATAATTTTGTTGTCCTACAATGCTATCGAATATGAGAGTTACCTGCCTCACCGCACTTTGCGTTCTGATCCTCCATGCTGCCGTTGCGCAGAGAGCTGATTCCCTGCTGAACGTCCAGTGGGAAGCTTCACTTAAAAAACTCAATGCAGGCGCATACAATGATGCAACCCTGGGCTTCACGCAGCTCATCAACTCGGGTTTTGCCAACAAGGAAGTTTTTGTAAAACGTGGCGTAGCCTATTACCAATTAAAAGAATACGAAAAAGCGAAAACAGACTTTGATGAAGCGTTGAAAGCGCGCATAAATTCTGCCGAGCTGTTTGAATTCCGGGGGAACACGAAGTATGTGCTGGACGACTACCAGGGAGCTGCCACTGATCTTGAAAAAGCCATCGGCCTGGGAGCGAAGAGCTTCGATGCATATGCCAACCTTGGAAATGCAAAATTTCGCATGGATAATTTTAAGGATGCCATCATCTACTACGACAAGGCACTCGCGAGCAAGGAAGACGCTGTTTTGTTCAATAACCGCGGAAAAGCAAAATTCAATGTGCAGGATCTGAAAGGCGCGCTTTCCGATTTTGACAAGGCGATTGCACTGAAATCGAATTACGATAAGGCGTACGAGAACCGGGCCGAGACACGCTTTAAGCTCCAGGACTGGAAAGGAAGCATTGAAGACTTCGATAAGCTGATCAGCACGGGGCGAACAGACACGGAAATTTTTCAAAAGACGGGCACGTCTCACTTTGCGTTGAAGGAGTACAAGTCGGCCTCCGAGAAGATGAAAAAAGTGGTTGAAAAAGGTGTGAAGGACAAAGACGTGTTTCGCATGCTCGGCCTGAGTCTTGCCTACCTTGGTGACTGCTCAGAAGCCGCAAAGCACCTGGCTTCAGCAGTTTCCCTGGGCGATACAGAAAAGGATGTCTTTTACAACCTGGGGGTATGTCAGTTCAAGAATAAGGAGTTTGCTCCTGCGATTGAATCGCTTAGCCGTGCCGTTGCATCAGGCATCAACACGAAAGAAGTATTCTGGTACAAAGGCACAGCCGAAGTTGAGCAGAAAGACAACGACAACGCATTAAAGGACCTCGAGAAATCCATAGCGATGGGCCTCTCGGATGCGGTAGCCTTCCGCAATGTGGGCGACATCAAATTCACGAAAAATGATTTTGCCGGTGCCGTAAAGGCTTATGACGAAGCGATCAAACTTCAGAACAACGATGCCGTAGTGTACAACAACCGCGGGAAGGCGAAATCGAACCTGAAAGAATATGCCGGGGCAATCGGTGATTTCACAAAAGCACTTGAACTGAAACCGGATTATGACAAAGCCCTCGAAAACAGAGCCGATGCGTATTATAAAAATGCAGACTGGAAGAATGCCGCGTCTGATCTTGAGAAGCTGATCGCCAAAGGCAAGACGGAAAACGACCTTTTGCAACGGTTGGGCACAGCGTATTTCTCACTGAACGATTTTAAAAACGCAGCAAGCACCTTCGACAAGCTGGTTCAAAAAGCTATTAAAGATAAAGATGTTTTCAGGATGCTCGGACTGAGCCATGCTGCAAACGGGAATTGTGTTGAGGCTGCTAAAAACTTGTCAAATGCGGTGTCAATGGGGGTTGCGGATAAAGATGTATTCAATCAGCTGGGAACCTGTCAGTATCGAAACAAAGAGTACGCGGGCGCAGTTGAGTCCCTGAGCAAGGCGATCTCAGCCGGCATCAACACGAAGGAAGTATTTCTTTACCGCGGCTATTCGCACAACTTTCAAAAATCTGGTGATCTCGCGCTGAGCGATCTCGAAAAGGCTGTTGGGATGGGCGCATCAGAATTGGAAGCGTTTAAAATTCTGGGAGACCTTTACTTCGTAAAGAGCGACTTCGCCAATGCAATTAAAAATTACGACAAAGCGATTGAACTCGATCAGAAAGACGCGGTAGTTTTCAATAATCGCGGCAAAGCAAAGGCAAACCTGAAAGATTTCTCTGGTGCAGTGCCTGACTATGATAAGGCAATTCAGCTCAAAGCTGACTACACCAAGGCTTATCTGAACCGCGGCTACGCAAAATATGCGTTGAATGATTTTGCCGGAACAACAACCGATCTTGAAAAAGCAAAAGGCACGGAAGGTGAAAGTGCAGACCTCATCAGGACGCTCGGAATCTCTTATTATATGGTCAGAAATTCCGAGCAGGCATTCGCTAACCTTGATAAGGCTTTCAAGGCAGGCGAGAAAGATGCCAAAGTTGCGCTTTACCTCGGCTACCTGCGATTTGACAAAAAAGATTTTAAAGGCACAACGGATGCGCTGGTGGCCGCGGAGACTGCAGGCGAAAAAGAGGATGATCTCTATCTGAAGCGCGGTAAGGCCTTTCACGAACAGAAGAATTATGCAGCCACGATCACGGACCTTGAAAAGTCAGCAATCAAGCTAAAGGCAGACCTTTCGGCATACGAAGCGCTCGCATTGTCTTACCTGGCGACACAAAAGGAGAAGGAAGCAATTCCCCATCTCGAAAAAGCTGCGCAGCTTGAAAGCAAGAACAATGAAATTTATTTCCAGCTTGGAAATGCGCGGTTCAGACAAAACAATCTTACAGGCGCGATTGAATCGTACGATAAGTCGATAGCGCTTGGAGCAAATCATGAACTGGTCTTTAACAATCGCGGTAAAGCAAAACTCAATTCAGGATTGATCAGCGAATCGGTTGCTGATTTTGACCGCGCCCTGGGAATTAAAAAGGATTATACGCAGGCTTTAAAGAACCGTGGAGCGGCAAAATATCAATTGAAAGATTATGCAGGCGTCATTGCAGACGAGGCGATCGTGGTAGCACGCGGAGAAGGTGTAACGGATGATTTCACCTACCTCGGTGTTTCGCGATATATGATGAAAGATTACGACAAGGCAATTCCGGACCTGACGAAGGCAATTGAAGGTGCATCGAAGGATCCACTGGTGTATGTGGGCAGAGCATTCTCCTATTTTGAAACCAAACAATACGACAAAGCTATACCGGATTTTGCCAAAGCAATTTCAATGGGTGAAACCGGTGCCGAACTATATTACCGAAAGGGAACCTGTGAATTTTTTCTCAAGGATTACAAAGCTGCACAAGCGGATCTCGACAAGGCAATTCAAACAGGAACAACAGACGCGCTGGCTTTCGATATGCGTGGCTATTGCAAGTACGAATCAAAAAACTATGACGAAGCACTGAAAGACTTCACTGAAGCCGTCACCCGCGATGGCAAACTTGGATCCGCATACTTCCACAGAGGCGATGCAAAATTCGTGACCGGAAATGCAAGCGCTGCGATTGAAGACTATTCCCAGGCCATTACGCTGGGTGTAAAGGATGCCGTGTTGTACAATAACCGTGGCAAGGCATATTATCAGCTTGAGAATTACAGCGCTGCCCTTCCTGATTTCACAGCCGCGATCTCAAGAAATCCCGAATATGCGAAGGCTTATGAAAACCGCGGGATGACTTACTATAAAACGGAAAAATTCGATGAAGCTTCAAAGGATTTCCGGATGGTTGAAAAGCTCTCCGAGAAACCGGAGACAGCTTTACTTCAACTGCTGGGCGAGAGCTATTACAACGCAAAGAAGTACGCTCCGGCCCTCGAGTATTTTGACAAGATCATTTCAGCCGGAGTTAAAGACAAAGATGTGTTCTATAAGCGCGGACTGATGCTGATCGAGAGTCAGGACAATGAAGCCGCACTGAAAGATTTTGAAAATGCACAGAAGGCAGGCCTTGCAACAGTTGAGCTTTACCTCAACATGGGCCGTGCTTACCTCGCTGTTGAAGATACGAAAAATGCCGTGGTAGCACTGAACAAGGCCGTGGATCTGGATCCTAAGAATTTCAATGCCATTTTCAACCGTGCCTTAATTAAAGAAGCCATCGAAGATTACGAAAGTGCTATTGCGGACTACAACAAAGTTATTGCGCTCAATCCAACGGATGCGATCGCGTACTACAATCGCGCAACGTGTAAAGCTGCGCTTGAAGATCCGGGTGCCGGAATTTCGGATCTCGATGAAGCGATTAAAATAGAGCCAAAGAATGCATCGTTCTATAAACAGCGCGGCAATTTTTACTATCGCATCGAACAGAAAGACAAAGCTTGCTTCGATTGGCGCAAGGCGGTTGAATTTGGCGATGCAAAGGCCAGGTTTCAACTCGACAACTACTGTAAATAGAGGCAGGAAAAGTCCGTTCGGCTGTAAATCGTCACGATCATTACAAAGCTGAGTGTTTTATTACTTATGTGAATTGCACTGAGGAGGGTTGAAAGTTTGAGAACTGCGACCAGGAAACCAGATTAGGGTAGCGACACTTCAATTCCACCGAATTCTTACATGGGTAAAGTGCCCCAGAGAATCTGATTGCAAAGCAGGCAGCATTATTGGAAATTCAATTATGCAAAAAACAGCCTCCTCAATTCTGATATTGCTTTTAGCGTTGGTGCCATTGCGAGTTTCTGCGACCGATGACACTACCACAAAGGGAAAAGTGATGTCGGTGATCGATGGAAATACAGTTGAGATTCTGACCAGTGAAAATGAAATGGTGACTGTTGTACTTGCAGAAATCGACTGCCCTGAACTCACACAGCAATACGGTGATAAAGCGAAGGCCTATCTTGAAAGACTTGTATTGAAAAAGGAAGTGACAGTTGAGTTCCGCGGCAAAGACCGCAAAGGAACTAATCTGGGCATAGTACTTATCAAAGGTAAAACTGATGTGCGCATTCAGCTTTTGCAGCAAGGACTTGCGTGGACAGCTGAACGCAATCCAAATCCCGATCTTGAAATTCACAAGAACTCTGCTGCGGAAAGTGGAAAAGGCCTTTGGAAAGATGACAATCCAACACCTCCATGGATTTACAGGCGCGAACAGTCCATGCTTCAGCCGAAGAGCAGCTAACTGCCGGTAAACATTCCTAAATGCACTTCACCGACTCGTAATCACGAAAAGCTTTTGTTAAAGCAATTTTTAATTGGTTACTTGAGTTAATAGTCATTATGGCAAAACGTTGCTTTATATTAATGTTGCTTCTGACCGTAGCTATGGTGTCGTACGGGCAATCAAAGAAAAAGAAGAAGAATAAATCGGCCAAGACCCCGGTTGAACAACCCTCTGCGCTCAATCCGGGAGAAAGTCAGAAAGTATACGCTCCGAAAGCATCGCGCAAGCAAAGCAAAGGACCCACCTACACTTCAGAGCGGGAATTTTACGATCGGATGGAAGAACTTGAAAAGACAAAGCGCAAGAACGAAAAGCTTGCCATGAAACCGCAGTATTCCGACCCAATGTATTTCGGTCACAAGAAACCACCCAAGAAGAGAAAACCGGGGAAGATGAGGTACTGCAAGGAGTGTGGGATACGGCATTGATTAGTAAAAATTCCAATGATCAATGACCAAATATCAAACAGCGTCTTCAAGGGTTCGGGATTTTGTCTGAAGGAGGGATGAAAATCCCAATAATCAATAATCAATAATCAATAATCAATAATCAATAATCAATAATCAATAATCAATAATCAATAATCAATAATCAATAATCAATAATCAATAATCAATAATCAATAATCAATAATCAATAATCAATAATCAATAACCAATAATCAATAACCAATAATCAATAACCAAATCTCAAACAGAGTGTACAAATGTTTGAGATTTGGTTTTTTATTGACTAGTAGTCAATCTTCATGCAAATAGTTAGAACCACGACTGCCTTTATTTGGAATTTGGTTATTGGTCATTGGTGCTTCTTTGTGATACAATTTTTCTAATTTGTGCTAATGAACATCGCTTCGTTTATAGAGCACACCAACCTCTCGCCCACGCTAACTATTGGCTCGATCGACAAACTGGTAGACGAAGCGAGAGTTCACGGCTTTCTCGGAGTGTGCGTTCCTCCGTTCTGGGTGAAGCGGGCGCAGCGTGAAATAGGTAAAGAAAAAATTTTATTGGTGACGGTTGCGGGCTTTCCGCTTGGCTATTCCATGACCGAAACCAAGCTTGATGAAATCAACCGTGCAATCGATAACGGAGCCGATGAAATCGATGTAGTCTGGAACATCACTTCTTTTAAAACAGGCATTCCATGGACGAAGATCGAACTGGCCAGGTGCAGCAAATTGGCGCACGATAATCAGAAGATATTGAAAGTAATCATCGAGACTGCGTATCTTTCTGATCCAGAAGTAGAAAAAGCTTGTAAGTTGTGTGCAGATGCCGGAGCGGATTTTGTAAAAACGTCAACGGGATTTGCACCATCAGGCGCCACAGAAGAACGTATTGAATTAATGAAGAGAAGTCTGCCCGCAACAGTCGGAATTAAAGCCTCAGGTGGAATCAAAACCTACGAGCAGGCTTTGGCTATGATCCATGCTGGCGCTT
This sequence comes from Fulvivirgaceae bacterium JP3-4, assembly GCA_029309925.1. Taxonomy (GTDB): domain Bacteria; phylum Bacteroidota; class Bacteroidia; order Cytophagales; family Cyclobacteriaceae; genus Chryseosolibacter. The sequence continues at coordinate 1,034,086 of JARKND010000005.1, read as the reverse complement.
TGCGTATCGGTACGTCTTCGGGTGTTTCTATTGTTGAAAACAGCCACCCAAAAATTCACTAAACAATAATGAGCGAGATGCTTGCCAATGTTTTCCCACAGGAAAGCGACATTCCTGAGCAGTTCAAAATTACTCAGACCCTTGACCAGCGTGAATACCTGATCAACGGAGAATTGAAAACGTGGACCGGAAATCTCAACCCCGTGTTGAGCCCGGTCTTTATAAAAGATGGCTCCGGCTATAAACAGAAAGTGATTGGAAGCACACCGCTTCTCACTTCGAAGGAATCACTCGAAGCACTCGATGCCGCAGTGAAAGCGTATGATCTTGGCCGCGGCCTGTGGCCCACCATGAGTGTCACACAGCGCATCGAGCATATCGAAAAGTTTCTGGCTGCCATGCGTACAAAGCGTACGGAAGTGGTAAAACTTCTGATGTGGGAGATCGGCAAGAGTCTGAAAGATTCAGAAAAAGAATTCGATCGTACATGCGACTACCTTGTCGATACGATCAAGGCACTGAAAGATCTTGACCGCAACTCTGCGAAGCTCATCGAAGAGCAGGGATTTATGGCACAGATCAGACGCGTGCCACTAGGCGTTGCGTTGTGTATGGGTCCCTTCAACTATCCCTTGAACGAAACTTTCACCACACTTTTCCCGGCATTGATCATGGGCAATACCGTGGTATTCAAGCCTGCAAAGTACGGGGTGCTCCTCATCAAGCCGTTGCTTGAAGCATTCCGCGACAGCTTCCCTCCTGGTGTGATCAATATCATCTATGGCCGCGGAAGAGAAACTGTGGGCGCGTTGATGGAGACAGGAAAGATCGATGTGTTTGCATTCATCGGTACCAACAAAGGCGCGAACGATCTGAAAAAACTTCACCCAAAACCACACCGTCTGAAGGCGATCCTAGGACTGGATGCCAAGAATCCGGCAATTGTATTGCCTGATGCTGACCTCGACAACGCGGTGACAGAATGCATCACAGGATCTTTATCGTTCAACGGCCAGCGTTGCACCGCGCTCAAGATCATCTACGTGCATAAATCAATTCTTGACACTTTCCTGGAGAAATTCAAAAATGAAGTGAAGAAACTAAAACCGGGCATGCCGTGGGATGCTGGGGTCGGGCTGACGCCACTTCCGGAGCCAGGCAAAGTCGAGTACCTGCGCGAACTGGTAGAAGATGCAAAGAAGCATGGAGCGAAAGTAATGAACGAAGGTGGCGGTGACTATCTCAACTCATTCTTCTATCCTGCGATCGTTTACCCGGTGAACAATAAAATGCGATTGTATTCTGAAGAGCAATTCGGGCCGGTGATTCCAATCGTGGCTTACGACAACGATGAAGATGCAATCCAGTACGTGGTGAATTCAAACTTCGGTCAGCAGGTAAGTATTTTCGGAACAGACTCGAAGCGTGTTGCAAAATTCATGGATGCTTTTGTTAACCAGGTTGGTCGCATCAATCTGAACACGCAGTCGCAGCGCGGACCGGATACTTTCCCATTCAACGGGAGAAAGGATTCAGCCGAAGGAACGTTATCCGTTGCAGATGCGCTTCGCGTGTTCTCGATCCGGACACTGGTATCGACAAAGTCAAACGATACTAACAAGCAGATCCTCGGCAACATCATCCGCAACCGTGAATCCGCGTTCCTGAGCACGGACTTTATTATCTAAAAGCATTCGCTTATGCGGAAGCACTATAACATCACAGTGGCCGGAAGAGTACAAGGTGTATTCTTCCGCGCCTCTACAAAAACTTCCGCAGATCATCTCGGTATTAAGGGATTTGTCAAAAACCTCCCCGATGGCACAGTCTACATCGAAGCTGAAGGTGAAGAAGAAACATTAAAGCAGTTTGTAGAATGGTGCTCGCAGGGACCGAAAGCTGCAAGGGTGGAAGCTTGTGATGTCGAGGAAAGTTCTATGCAAGAGTTTACCCGTTTTGAAATTTTGCGGTGAGGGAAAAGATTTAAGATTTAAGATTTACGATTTGGATAACCGCGACTATCAAGTTAATCCCGCATTAAATCTAAAATTTAAAATCTCAAATTTTAAATCCTTACGCGCTCCGTTTAACGATTCCTTTCTGGGGATGGAATTTTATCTCAAAATGTTGTGTGATAAAGGCATTCATCCGGTTGTCGACCATCAGGATCGGACTGTCTACCGGATAATAGACGGTGAGGTCAAGCACAGCTCGGAGGAAATTGTGATGGGCGCAAAACTCCTTGACCCACTTCTTAAACTGAGTTGACCATTCCTCCTGGTACTTTCTGAAGTCGTCCCGGCCGTCAAACAGGAACGTCAGCTGATTATCGTAATAGTATCGGTAACGGAAAATTCCCATCAGGTTGATATAGAACTCGTGCAGGTGCCGGTAGTCGCGCTGGTTGTGCTGCGATATCTTTTCGGACATCTCATCGACAATACCCAATGGGTTGTGCTTGAGCAGATACTCAACCTTGACGTAATCAACCAGATAATGGAGCAGGGATTCTTCCAGGGATAGTTGTGCCTCTTCCAGAATATAATTCTTGTCTAAAGGAAAGAATTTGCGAAGCACAGGTGTCTATAGTTTTGCAAAGCTAATAAAAAAGGCCCTGTCGAACGAGGGCCTCTTTGCAAAATCATAAATTTTTTCTCAGTTAAAGCTCATGGACGAAGCCCGGCTCAGGTATGAATCGTATTCGATTGGTGAATCGCCTCCGTCCAGCAAGCATCCTTCCGGCAGGGGTGGATAAATTTCTTCGTAGGTCTTCACCATGTTCATGAACACCCTGCGGTAAACATGTGAACGATTGATCTTGTCGGGGTGGTCAAGGCCAGCCGCAGCCAGCAGCTCTACAAAACTGTCAACGGTATGCTTATGGAAATTGGCTACGCGAACTTTCTTATCATCGATCACCAGCCCATTCACCAGCACCGGATCCTGCGTAGCCACTCCTGTCGGACACGTGTTGCGGTTACACTCCAGCGCCTGGATACAGCCGAGCGCCATCATCATTGCGCGCGCACTGTTGCAGGTGTCTGCTCCCAGCGCCATTGCTCGGATGATATGGAAACCAGTAAGCACTTTTCCGGCTGCAATAAGTTTCATGTGCTCGCGAATGCCGAAGCCACGCAATGCATCATCGGCAAAGGCGAGTGCATCGAGTAACGGCATACCCACAAAGTTTGAAAATTCTGGCGGAGCTGCACCGGTGCCGCCTTCTCCTCCATCGATCGTGATGAAATCCGGATAGCTGTCCATCTGGACCATTGCTTTACAGATGCCGAGGAATTCACTCTTGCGTCCGATGCACAGTTTGAAGCCGATCGGCTTGCCACCGGCAAGCGCTCTTAGCTTTTCGATAAACTTAATGAGTTCTATAGGCGTTGTAAACGCGCTGTGGAATGGCGGAGAGAAAACAGTCGTTCCGGGCTTCACCAGGCGGATGGCAGCGATCTCCGGTGTGTTCTTTTTAGCAGGAAGAATTCCACCGTGCCCGGGCTTGGCACCTTGCGAAAGTTTGATCTCTATCATCTTCACTTCCGGACGGGCGGCATTTTTTGAAAATGCATCATCTGAAAAATTTCCGTCTTCGGTACGCGCCCCAAAATAGCCTGTTCCGATCTGCCAGATTAAATCGCCCCCATTCTTTAAATGATGAGGACTGATACCTCCTTCACCTGTGTTATGTGCAAAGCCACCGATCTTCGCTCCGGCATTAAGTGCTTCCACCGCATTTCCGCTGAGCGAACCGAAACTCATAGCCGATATATTCAGGATACTGGCTGCATAGGGTTGTTTGCATTTGCTTCCGCCAAAGACAACGCGGGGATGTGCCGGAACTTTGTGGTGATCGAGTGGCGCGATGGAGTGCGTCATCCACTCATAACCTTCAGCATAGACATTCAATTGTGTTCCAAAAGGAATGGTGTCGATTTGTTTTTTTGCCCGCTGATAGATCACGGAGCGTTCGTTGCGGTTGATAGGAGAGCCATCTGTATCTGACTCCACAAAATACTGCTGGATTTTTGGACGCATGTCTTCAAATACATACCGCAACCTTCCCAGCAATGGAAAATTTCTTTTGATCGACTGCTTTGTCTGCATCATGTCTGCAACGCCCATATAGATCAGCGGCCCGACCAGGATAAATGCAAACAGCGCATCAATCCAGAAATATGCCCATAACAGAATCAGGAGCGTTACAACAACGCTGGAGACTACAAATATTTTTCTCATAGTGGGTAAGGTATGATGGTAAATATACTAATCAATTCACAAAAATGAACGTTCAGATATTGCAAGAAAACCATTTGCAACGCTTGCGGATTTTGAAACGGTAAGAAGAACCGTTATCTTAAGCTAGGCTTAATCGAATCCCCATGAAAGCTGGTCGCAAAATCGGAATCCTGATACTGATCATTGTCGTTGTGATGCAGTTCATCCAACCGAACAAAAACCGTTCTGAACAGATTATCAGCGAAAATGATATCAGCAAGGTATACGCGATTCCACAAGACCTGCATCAGACTTTGGTTACCAAATGCTATGACTGCCACAGCAACAACACGCGTTATCCCTGGTATTTTAACGTTCAGCCCATAGGCTGGTGGTTGGCAGCCCACATTCACGAAGCCAAAGAACACGTCAACTTTTCAGACTTCAAAAATTATCCGGCCGACCGCGCCCATCATAAGCTTGAAGAACTGGCCGAAGTTGCTAAGGAAAGGTCAATGCCACTAAAGTCGTACACCATGTTTCATGAACATACCGAGCTGACTGACGAGGACGAAAAACAGATTCTCGACTGGCTGACTACACTAAACGTGACACCGGATTAGTTGAACCGCACAAATCCGGGTGGCTTCACAAATCCCGCACTGTATTTCACACGAAGGTTACTGCTCAGACGGATGGCAAACGTATTGATGTCCTCCACCGTGCGCGGGAAATAGACGAAGCGAAGTTCAATGGTGCCGAACACGAGGTTCTCGTTCCGCGTTCGGACGCCTCCGCCAAATCCGAAGTATGGCTTATCCGAAAAAATGCTTTTTGTGTTGTCACTGATCATTGCCATCTCCCCAAAGCCAAAGGGTGCAAACCGAAATCCCGCAAGACTAATCGGTGTGAACACAAGCGTTTCAGTATTTAAATGAAAACGTTTAGTCCCGAGGAGACTGTCAGCTACAAAATATCGCAAGCCAAATTCGTTGTTGATATCCAGGGGCAAAGATGTTTGCTGGCGAAACACCCGTGTGTAGTCAAGAGAAAAAGACTGTCGGATGAGAAGTTCTCCATATGGAATTAACCGGCTCGTCATTGAACCGGAGAACAGCATCACACCGTCTTCGAGCTTGCCATCATTGTGATAAACTCCGCTGCGTACTGCCAGGTTGTAGAATTCATTGTTGCGCGTAACGATCGCTTTTTCAAACTCCATGCCCACGTACGGTCTCTTACGACCAAGTTCGCGCGACCATCCCATGTACAAGGAAGCGCTGTGTCCATACGGCACGTCTTCCGTACGGCCAAAGCCATAAATGTAACTCGCGGTGTAGAAGTTTTGTCTGAAGAACGTAAGTCCGCCCAGGAGAAAAGTGCGGTTGTTGTAAGTAGCACTTTGTAGCTCAGGCACCTGTTGCGGATAACGCGTGAACTTCTGGTCGAAGGCCCGAATCGCCACGAAGTGTCTGCTTCGGTTACTTGTGGCGCGCTGTGCACCGATGTTATAACCTACCCAAAAGTCGTTGACGATGTAGCGGTAGTCGAGGAAGAGTGAGTCGTTGATGTTGAAGAAATTCTCTGACCAGTTTCTGCTGATCTCCATCCCACCGGCAAAGGTTGTATAGGGCGACACGAGCGGGCGGTCAAGCCGGATGTAGTATGCTTTTTCCTCTTCTTCGCCATAACTGCTCCCTGTGTTCAGCTGCGTGTAGCCTACTGTGCCATTCACAAAACTTCCACCGATGCTGTTCTTTCGATAGAGTGCTTCATACGTGAATGCAGGTTGGCGGCCATTTTCCACAAGGCCATTGAACTGTACACGCTGACCCCACCCACCCAGGTTGACATCATACAGTCTGAAACGCGTCTTCGTTGGACTTGACGGGTTGAAGCTTCCACCCAGACTGAAAACGTCCCGGGTAAGTACTACAACGTCCACCGAATCTTTGTGGCGAAGAGGCACTACATAAATTTTTGAGTCCAGGATAAAGTCCAGGTCGCGGAGATAGCGCTCGTTGTCAGCAAGTTTATAAGGACTCAACGGCCGGTTCTCGCGGATGAAAAGATGATCGCGGATCAACCACTCACGGGAATTGCTGTGCAGTGCCTTACTGATACGGGTTATTGTGTTCCGGATATTGCGTGTTGTATCGTATACCGTTTTGTCGAATCCAATATGCCTTATTTCAATTTTCCGGATAATCTTGCCTTCGAAGGGCATGAAGGCGTCCTCACTTCGCACCGCGGCCGTTGGGTTTGTCTGGCGTTTGCGGGTAATGGATTTCAGGAGTCGTTTTGAGACACGATTCTGTGTAATCGATTCGATAATGGTTTTGCGTGTGGTGTCAGAAGCCACGGTGTCTTTTTCCTGACACAATACAAGCCCGGGGAGGCAGAACACCACCAGAAAAAGTAAATACCGGACCTGGGTAATCATAGTTGAAATACCGTCTGAAAGGCTGGTACAAAAATCAATCCACCCGTTGAAATTGAAAGATTGTTCAAATTTGAGTTGGCTACTTCTTGTTGGCAAGATAGACACCCCCGATGATTGCCACCATACCAATGAAATGGCCTGGGAGCAGTTGTTCTCCATCCAGCAATCCCCAGCCAACCGCAACAATCGGAATGATGTAGGTCACGGAACTTGTAAAAAGCGGATTGCTGATTTTCACCAGAAGATTAAAAAGGATGGTAGCCACCGAGGTGCTCATCGCACCTAGTAAAATAATATATCCCAATGCAGGAAGGGCCTCGGGATGAGATGAGACTTTGTCGGTAAAATCGGTGAAGCCAAGCAGATAGATCAGGGCAAGCGGGCTGATCAAAAGAATGGAAACGCTTGTGATGGTTAGTGCGCGTAACTCAGTAATCTTGTACTTCACAAAGTTCAGGTTCATTGCGTAAAAAACGCATGCTATGATCACCAGCAGTGCGTACAGGTTAAGCCCTCCTACCGCACCACCGTAGTTGGCAAAGATCAGGATCACCGTTCCGGCCAAACCAATTATGATCCCAAGCAATGACTGCGAGCGAAAAGGCTGCTTATAAAGCAGAACGCCAATCAGCAAGGTACAGATCGGTGTAAGGCTATTGAGAATTCCGGAGACCGAACTTTCCAGCCGAGTCTGCGCGGTCGCAAAGAGAAATGCTGGAAAGAAAATTCCCATCAACCCTGAGGCGAACAACTTGGCGAACTGACTTCCGGAAAGCTCCTTCAATCTTACAATCGCAAACGGAAGGAGGAAGACCGATGCTGCGACAACGCGAATTGATCCAACCTCACCGGGAGCATACACGGTTAGTCCGCGTTTCATCAGAATGAACGATGTTCCCCAGATCAGAGACAACGCGATCAAAAGCACCACAGCTTTACCTCTTTGTGATTCCGAATCAGTCATTTTCTTCAGGTTTGAGCGGGCAAAGATTAATAATCGGGAGGGAATTTCAAATGCGGATTCTTGCTGTGTTCGCGTTGCTCACAAAAATGCAGTTAACCGCGAAGGCGCAAAGGACGCAGAGGAAAGCGCAAAGGAAGGCAATGAAAAATGCAGCTTCATTTATATAGTTAAAGGCAGGGGTATTCGCTTCGCTCACGAATGCCGTTCACCGCAAAGACGCTAAGACGCAAAGAAACGCATTGTCTATTCCGCTTTAAAGTGGCCTTGGGTAAAATAATTGAATCGATATAGCTGAACACTGATTAATACAGCGAAAGTACTTTGCGCTTCCTCTGCGTTCTCTGCGCCTTCGCGGTAAAAATGCATTCGTGCCGAAGCGAACCCATATTACGCGTATTGCGCATGTGAGAACGGATGTGCACAGGGCCGGAGGTATGGGTCGTACAAACCTACGTACCTGATGGTGCGGCCTTCATCCATTTTATTTTGAAAAAAGTCACTCGACAACAGGTATGCGCTCACCAGCTGGTGCACTTTGCCCGACTTTTCTGAGTTGATGCCAAACAGCGAGTAGCCCTTCATCGTGAGCTTGTAGTTCCGGTCTTTCAGTTTGGAGTAGTCGGCAACAAAACGATCGAGACCTTCCTCATCAAGTTTGAGATAGTCGAGTTCCGATTTGATAATTCCTTTCGCTACGTTCTCAAAGGGATTGGTGATAAACCTGAACGAAGCCAGCGCTGCCACCACCCCACCGATTCCCGCGATCGTCAAAAATTTTCTGCGCTTCATATGCTAAAATGATTTATCTGCAGCATGCAATGACAATGCCGACAAGGTTAATGTTGGATTATTCGGAGTAAAGGTTGTGAATGACCCGCTTCCCAAAACAAATAAGTTTCTGTAAATGTGATGCAACAGATTTTTGTCGAGCACGCCCTTGCGACTGTCTGCATGCATGCGCGTTGTTCCCAATATGTGTGCTTCAGTTTTGTAGGGTTCCAGGTATCTGATGTCCTCTACAGGAAGAACACTCAGCAGTGACGGCAGCTTTTCTTTCAGATTTCTGACACCACGCAGCGTGTAGTCGGATGGTTTGTTGAACGAGACTTCAGGCTTATTCCGGTCCTCTCCCCTCGCAACCTGATTCTCTTCCTGCGGCAGGTCTTCGAAGATCATCCTGAACGTAGCGAGGTGTCTCCATTTACCACTTTCAAGTCTCACATACGGTGCATTGTTTGACTCCATGAGGCACGCAGCAAAATTTTTCCGGTGGTCCCCATCATACAACATATATCCGTTGGCTGTGACCCACGTGCTGCCACCGACATTCTCCATATCTTTAAGATGCACAACGGCATCGAAACCAAACTGTTCTCCGAGACCTTTTCCTGTAAGCGGATGCGCATCTCCGGAGTTCAACAGGATGCTGGCGTTGAAGATTGCATTCGTTCCCAGCGCAAACACATCGGCAGAAAATGCGGTATCTTTTCCGTCTTTGGTAAAGTAGATCTTCTTTGCCTGCGTCTGCTCCAGTTCAAGATAGGTAACCAGTGATCCGTAGGACATTTCTACCCGCGGATCTGTATAGACAATCATCTCCGAATTTTCTATCGTGAACTTAGCACTGACGGGACACACCGAGCATGAAGCGCTCACGCAACATGGATTGCGTTTCCCGACTGCACGGCTTGCGCGGGCAGTTGGCTGACTTATCCACTGGTTTCCATAGGCTTTGTGGAGAACTTTATCAACGGTTGAGAAGCTGTGCGGGGGCAATGGATATTTCGAGTTCCGTGGAAATGGTGTGTCTTCCGGCCCTGAAATATTCATCAGATGTTCGGCTTCGGAATAATATGGCTCCAGTTCGTCATACTGAATTGGCCAATCCTCCGCAACACCATATTTCGATTTCATTCGGAAATCTGATGGAAGGAAACGAGGTGTACAACCATACCAGCAATTTGAACTTCCACCAAACCCCACCGTGAACGGCCAATGTTTATCAGGATTTTTATTAACGAACGTTTCTCCGTGGTTGGGGTTGAGTTTTGAAAGACCCGATTTTTCCCCTCGCAAATCCCGCAGACGATCTGCATGCGGGTAAAGATGACCGCGTTCCAGGACGAGCACTTTGGCATTGGCAGGTGCTTTCTGCAGGTACTTATATAAAAAGAAAGTTGAAGCGAAACCTGTCCCGGCAACAATCAGATCGTAATGACGCATGTGTTGGTTATGAACTTGTGAATAATTGAAACTGCAAAATCAGTTCCTGCCGCTATCAGCATGTTTTGGCGCCATTGCGGAGCAACTGTGGTGATAATTCTCCATAAAATGTCAATGCGCACATGGCTGGGCACCCTCCCTGGCAAAGGCTCTGAACTTCATTGCTTTTGCCAGCACATAATTGTTCTTGCGTGGATATGTTGCGGGATCATCCTTTCTGAAGACTGCACTTTTTCCATTTCGCAGGTACTGCACCTCGGCCGGCTTATGCGTGTGCAGATAGTTGCTGAACTCAAACCACACCATGGAAAGATTTGCGTTTGCAAGTTTCTGAAGATTAGGATCACTTGAACTTACGACATCAACAACATCTTCCTGAAATCCGAAAATCTGCGCTGACGCGGGAACGATAAAATGATTCGTTGATCCTCCTTCTGTTCTCAGGTTCGAAAACATCGCATACGAATTTTCAGTTTTCAGGCCGAGGTATGGCGAAAGCCCATTCAGAAATACGATTACAGGAATAACAATCAGCGACCAGTGCAAAACGTGATAAGAATCCTTCGAAACCTCATTCGTGGATTTACCCGGACTGAAAAATTGATTTCGAGCAAAAAGAAACAAGTAGAGAATACTGTATACGGTCCAGAAAAAGTACAGGTGAACAGACTGAAAGCTGGTAAGCTTCTTTGTCAGTATATAAATCACACCTAGTCCGATTCCAAAAATCAAAACCCGTACGAGTAGCTTTCCGAAGCTGAACTCTTTGGGTGAAAGACTGCGGATGATCTGCGTTTTAATCTGACGAAGATGATCAAGAATCTTTACACTGAGCTCTGGCACTGTGAATAGGAAGTACACTGCAAACACCATGGATGAAAAATCATAGAAGGCATTGTAAGAACTGTACGACAGTATGCAGTGAAATACCACACCCAACAGGATTCCCGCACTCCGGGTTTTCCTAAAGCAGAGCAACAGCGGTATGAGAGCCTCAATGACAAGCGTCAGATAAGCATTCAGTGAATAGAAATAAGATGGTAAAGTGAAAAATTTATCGAGGTTCTGGGCTCGCAGGAGGTCTGTTGCACAGCTGCCTGCAGCAAAAAATCCGTCATTGAGTTTATGAAATACTGCGAAGAAGTAGAGGACAATCAATTCGATGCGCACAAGTGGTCGGAACGCTTTAAGAAGATCACCCGGATTTACCTGGAACGAGCGATTCTTAATGATAAGAAAAATCAGCGTGTGAAAAATTGTAACGTTGACAAATGCAGTGAAGATCCAGTGATTGGTTGTGAAAGGCATCCTGAAAAATGCATCAAACACCTGCAGTGCAATGAGTATCAGAAATCCGCCCATTGATGGCCTGAAGATCACATAAATCGAAGCAAGCGTGAGCAGGGCAAAGTCGAGTTGCTGATCAAACACACTTGAGTGGGCCATGTGAAAAAGCGAGGCAATTGCCCAAAGGATCGCAAAGACCTTGAACTGCGCCTCCGCAGCCGACCGTTCAACTCCGATAAAGCCGGAAGTGATACCCGTATTATAATCGACAAGGTTATTCTTAGTCGTTGAAGAAACCATGGTCCAACAAGATTAAAGCTAAAGCAGTAGTACTAAATGTGTACCAAGCGTGGAAGTATAAGCAATGACTGCTTGCTAGTTTCGCGTCTGGATGAGGAACCAGCGCAGCCATGGAATGTCAACAAACATTAAAAGGCAGATCAGAATGGTGAAGAGCACGATGTAAAGCATAAACCATTTGCGCGTCCAGATTTTTTCTGACCCCTGTACCGGTGAGTCTTTCAACAATCCGATTTTCAGATACCATGCGAAAAGAAGGGCGAAGAATGGGAAGCTGATCAGCATCTCAATTCGATTCTTGATCAGGAAAATTCCGAGGAAGAATGCGCATGTCAGTGCATAGAAAAACATTGATATGAGAAGGGAGTTCTCTGTGTAGTATTTAAACGATCTGCGATAGAGACCGGCAGTTTCAGCATTACCTATCAGGCGATACTCAGCAAATCGTTTTGTTGCCATCAGGAAAGCACCACCCATCCAGTAAGCAAGGATAATACTCAGCGGAGGAACTGAATTGAAGAATTCAAGATCCCACCGGCTGTCCATATAAAGGCCGACCGCAGGCGACACCATAAACCATCCCAGGCAAAAACGGATGGGGTTATTCACTGATTCAGAAAGTACATCAAGGTATACACGCTCTTTGCTTCGGAAAGGCCTAACATTATACATCACCCCCATAAAGAGCAGAAAAAGCAATGTCACAAAAAATTTGAACGAAATAAGATAGCCTAACGCCAGACCTGCAATTGCCAGAAAAGCGTACTCACCGTAGATAATCACCGGATTCACTACACGCACGACCGAGGTGCGTTGCTTTTTCAGCGGGTGGAATTTATCGAACTCAGCATCGAGATATTCGTTGATGACGTAGTTCGCAGAAGCAACCATACAGGTGCTCACGAAGCCCACCAGTATTTTCAGAAACAAATTCCCTGTGAGCTCAACATCGTATACAGCAATGGCAAACAAAATGCCTGGAAGAATAAATATGTTCTTGACCCAATAGTCGGGTCTGATGAGCGCTATATAGTCTCTAATTCCTGCCTGTACTTTGGCAACGCCTGTGTGAATAAAGTTTGTGTTCGTAGGTTTAGCTAATTCGCTCATGAATCTGGTCTTTGTGCGGTGACCTGTACAAAAAAGCTATGCCGTGACAATGAATAAGTTAACGATGTGGCTACCGGTCGCTGCGCTGGAATAGCCGCCAGTCACCTGCGTCCCTCATAAGAGTGAAACCTGAAAGGTTAACATCTGCGCTAACTGGCGCTTTGCCCTTTACCAGCAGATATTCTAATTGCCGGTAATCGTCAATTTCTTTGTAGCCGTCACCGATATACTCCGTATAAAACGGGACTTCCGACTCATTCGCTACTCTCCGCACTACCCCGAACCGATAATCAATAATTTTTGAAGCCGCGATACCTTTATTCCAGACCACGAAATAGTTGGGGAAATGGATGTATACTTTGCGACCACGATACTTGTGGTCGTAGATCAACCCAGCCATACGCATGTTGTTGGGAACATCTTTAAAGAGGGAGGCGTTGAACGTTGTGTTCATTTGGTTGAACGAATAAATGTACTCGAACCAAAGCGTGCTATACACGACAATCGAGGTGATTACAAAATATTTCAATCCTCTTGTAGTAACATCCTTTAACCATACACTGGCAAAAATGATGAACGCGAGGATAACGATCGTGCAAAAGCGCTGAAACAATGGAGATTGTCCCGGCAGCTGATCGGGAAGCATGATGTAACAGAGAAACCCTGTGAGAAAAAAGATGATCGGGTACACATAGTTTGGTAATAGCAGCCCGAGGGATGACTTATACCTCCACGGTTTGAACCAAATCAGAGGTACAAGGATCATCAGAAACAAGAAAGCTGCGAGAATCAGTCCCGGCACACCTTCACGAAGCTGAAAATTATCAAACACTACGATCCGGAAACGCATCAGGAAGTCTGGCAGATAATGACTTTTGTAGTATTCCAGGAGGTAGCCGGATGTGCTCTGCTCATTTTCACCCCCGCGAGTAAACCACCACGTAAAAATCAGAATAAGCAGCGGTAGCGGAATAAAAATTCCACGAAGCAGAATCTGCCGGAATGAGTGCCTGAACCTATACAATGTGATTAGCCCAAAAAGCACCAGTCCGAAAAGTGCATTTTGTGCATGCATTAAAAACAGAAGAATGAGAAGCGCTCCGATTGCAATCTTTAGAAGAGGAGTGTCTTTTTCAAAGTCACGCAGAATAAGGTAGAAGAGCAGAATGAGTGTTGGTGTCGAAATGGCGAAGCCAACAAAACCATAGGTGAGGTTGTAATTGTACGTAAACAAAGTCGCCAGCAGTCCGTACCAGACATTGCCGCCCAATTGACGAATCACGATGAATGTCGACACCTGCATCAAAGCGATGCAGAGAATGTGGAAGACCTTGTTGCCAATTTCCACGTCAGGGAAGAGGCTGCAGAAAACCGTGTGAAACGTATTCGGAAAATACCATGGCGTAGGCTTGTAATAATTCGCCAGCACATTTCCTTCTTCACCGTAATAGCGATAGATCGTTGCTTCGGCCAGATGATTAGGCAGATCAATGAATGGAAGCAACGGCATGCTGAACAGAAATACAGCGTTTACTAATACAAAAAGGGCAATAACGATTTTAACGTTCCTATAATCAGAGCTGGTTTGCTGAAGCATTTGATAGAATTGAGATAGAACAGGCGGATAAAAATCCGTTCCACAGGCGGTTGGTGGAGAATTTATTGAGAGTTGGAGGAAAGATTGGCTTTAGCCATGGTCAGTTCGCCTCTCACCAGTTAACCCCCGGCTTAAGCCGGGGGTTAAGAAAAGCGCTGGCTAAAGCCAGGTGAACCTGCACCTTGTTGGTGCCGCGCACGAACTCACCACGGAACATCGCGTCCACTGCGCCATCGCGGTGAAACAACCGTAAATCACCTGCTCATACTATATTTTATAACAATGCGATTCCGTCCATCTTCTATTACAACTCTGTGCGTGTGATTCGGCTTGCAACTTGATCAGCCTCTATGGCAAGTAGTACGGAAGTGACTTCGGCTTAAGCCGACTTGGTCAGTCACCCCCGGCTTAAGCCGGGTTAAGAAAAACGCTGGCTAAAGCCAGATGAACCTGCACCTTGTTGGTGCCGCGCACGAACTCACCACGGAACATCGCGTCCACTGCGCCATCGCGGTAAAGAAAACGATAATGACAGATGCCTTACGATATAATGATTGTTCGATGAAATACGGACTACAATCCGGCAATTTCGAGCGTGCTGTACTTTTCAACCACCTCATCAAGTATGGCGTTGACTTCGCCATACGTGTCAGCTTCTACCAGCCGCGTGCGGAAAGGTTTAAAATCAGGGATGCCCTTGAAGTAATTTGTGTAGTGCCTGCGCATTTCGAAGATACCCAGACGATCTCCCTTCCACCTAATAGAGAAGTCGAGATGTTTTTTCGTGACACGGATCCGCTCGCTCATGTCTGGCGGCAGCGGACGTTCGCCATGCTTGAAGTAATGTTTGATCTCGTTGAAGATCCACGGGTAGCCAATCGATGCGCGGCCGATCATGATTCCGTCAACACCATATCGGTTTTTGTATTCGAGTGCTTTCTGCGGTGTATCGATGTCACCATTGCCGAAGATCGGAATCTGGATGCGTGGATTTTCCTTAATCCTTCCAATCAATGTCCAGTCTGCGGAGCCTTTATACATTTGCACACGCGTCCTGCCGTGCACCGTCAGCGCCTTGATACCAATATCCTGTAGTCGTTCAGCCACTTCCAGAACATTTTTTGTGCTGTCATCCCAGCCAAGCCGGGTTTTCACGGTCACGGGAAGGTGCGTAGCTTTGACGATCTCTGCAGTCATCTTCACCATCTTCGGAATATCCTGCAGCAATGCAGCTCCGGCTCCGCGGCATGCCACCGCCTTCACCGGACAACCGTAGTTGATGTCGATCAGATCTGGATTGACCTGCGTGGCAATCTCAGCCGACTGCACCATATGTTCGATGTCGCCACCGAAAAGTTGAATGCCGATCGGGCGCTCATATTCAAAAATGTCGAGCTTTTGGCGGCTCTTGGCGGCATCGCGGATGAGCCCTTCAGACGAAATAAACTCGGTATACATCAGGTCTGCGCCTCCTTCCTTGCAAACTGCCCGGAAAGGCGGATCGCTTACATCTTCCATTGGTGCAAGAAGTAGCGGAAATTCACCCAATTCTATATTGCCGATTTTTACCATATTTGCTCGCTAGCAAACTGCAAAGTTAAGCCATTTTCAGATGTTGGAAAACGAATTACTTCAAAGACCGGAAAGACACCCGGTTATTAACCTGTTGCTGATCATAGCGATCGTTGGCATCGGGTTCGCGTTCGTTGGTCCTTTCATCGGGGTGCTGGCTGCTCTTCCGTTTTATCCCGGCACACTGATCGACATGATGGAAGCCATGCAGGATCCTGTAGCGCATCCCGAGCTCAAGATCCCACTCTTTATTATACAAGGCTTCACCACACTGGTCGGACTTATCATCGGACCGGCATTATTCCTGGCAAGAGACGGCAAAGGCGTTTCGATCCTTTTCAAAAATAATCACCCACAACCCGTTCCGATAATTCTCACCATCGTGATCGTGGTTGTTTTTGCGGTCGTAAATTCCGTTTTCATCAGCTGGAACGCTGGCATTGACTTCCCTCCCTTCCTGGACAACTTCGAACGCTGGGCAAGAAACCTTGAGGATGCTAACGAAGAGATCATTAAACACCTGACTGAATTTACTTCAATCTGGGAGTTGCTAATCGCAATGCTCGTGATTGCGGTGTTGCCTGCGATCGGTGAAGAATTGGTGTTCCGTGGCCTCATTCAGAATGAACTCTACAGGGGAACAAAAAACATTCACGTATCCATCTGGTTTGCTGCGTTTCTATTTAGCACAATTCATTTTCAGTTCTTCGGCTTTGTTCCGCGACTGTTCTTAGGCGCGCTCTTCGGATATTTATACTACTGGTCAGGAAATCTGTCATTGGCAATACTTGCTCACTTTGTGAATAATGGCGCATCACTTCTCGCACTTTATCTTTACCAGCAAGGCACGTTCGAGTACGACTTCGAAACACAGCAATCAGCACCCGCTAACGTTGTGATGATCGCAGGTGTTGCGACCGCTGCCCTTCTCTATTATTTTTATAAATATTTTGAGCACCGTAAACCATCGCTTCCTCCGCTGTGACATCGTCTCTGAAAAAATACAATAACCTGACGCAAAGAATCATCACTGGTTTACTCGGGTCGGCTGGAATTATTGCAGCAATCTGCTTCGGTCCGTGGACCTACTTCATTGTATTCTTCATTATAACATTTTTCACACTGTGGGAATTCTATAAACTCTCAGGCCTTGACGGAATGGTGCCGCAGAAAACGTTCGGAACGTTTCTCGGTGTCGTCATCTTCAGCTTATCATTTTTTATAGAGATGGAAATGATTTCATACCGGTATTATTTCCTGATCTTCCCGCTGATGGCGTTTGTCTACATGATCAAATTGTACAAGCGCTTTGAGCGGAAACCATTCACAAACATAGCTTACACGTTTTTGGGCCTTTTCTATGTAGCTGCTCCGTTCGCGTTATTGAATATTGCAGCATTTGAGAAAGGCGTTTACAACTATCAGATCATGTTCGGATGTTTATTTATCCTGTGGGCAAGTGACACAGGCGCATACTTTGCCGGAACGTATCTCGGAAAACGAAAACTTTTCGAACGCATCTCACCAAAAAAGTCATGGGAAGGTTTTTTCGGAGGAGCGCTGCTCGCGATGGCTTTCGCAATCGGGCTGCCATATTTTTTTGAGTCGATTGATCAGCCTTCATACCTCACACTTACCAACTGGATCGTTGTTGGATTAATCATTATCATCGGAGGTACTTTCGGTGACCTGATCGAGTCGCTGCTCAAGCGAAGTATAGAAATAAAAGACTCGGGCGATGCACTTCCGGGCCACGGAGGTTTCCTCGACCGCTTTGACGGATTGTTGATTTCGGCTCCTTTTATTGTGGCATATATAGAAATCTTTTGAACAGCCATAGCCACTAAGACACCAAGACTC
This sequence comes from Fulvivirgaceae bacterium JP3-4, assembly GCA_029309925.1. Taxonomy (GTDB): domain Bacteria; phylum Bacteroidota; class Bacteroidia; order Cytophagales; family Cyclobacteriaceae; genus Chryseosolibacter. Next base: position 1,016,509 of record JARKND010000005.1, on the reverse strand, counting down.
GAAGGAACACCAAGAGAGCAAAAAAAACTCTTAGCTGACCTTAGATCCTAAGAGCTCTCCCGCGCGTGCGCAAGAGTGGCTTTCTACAAAATACCCCAAGCCGCATTGTTTCATTTATTCATTTCTGCCGATCTTAGAAGTGGTTCAATTCGTCACTCGTTACTTGTCATTAATCTATGTTTGCTCGTCTCGATCGCTACTTTCAGCATTATAAAGAGTACGGAAATTTCTTTCTTAGGCTCGTCATTGGTTGGCGCCTGATCGATGGCACACAAGACAATGTTTTCAGCTGGGAGCGCATGATAGAATTCCGTGACTTCCTCGCACTGCACGGCACACCATTTCCTTTGCTCGCGGCAATAGTTTCTGTTTACGCGCAGTTCATGTGTGGCATCCTCTATATGATTGGATGGTTCGTGCGTCCTGCCGCCATCATCATGATCATCAACTTTATTGCTGCGCTCATCATTGCCCATATCGGCCTGAGCTTCCAGCAGTCCTTTGATGCGTGGATGATGCTGGTGGGATCCATCTTCTTTTTGTTCAGCGGAGCAGGAAAAATTTCTGTTGACGAATTAAGAAAAGGCAATAAATAATTCTCTTATTTGGGTCAAACGCAAAAGTTTGTACCATAAAACTTTGCAAAAGCATATTCGGCCGAAATCTGAAGTGGTCATTTTTATTTATTTATCTTTGCAACCGTTTTAGATTTACAAAAACGCATATTGGTTAAGGCCATAGCGTCTCAGGGTTGCTTCAGTTTAACACTAATTATTGTATGGGATATATCGAACCAGCTCCAGGACTTAAAGACCGCGAAAACCCGTTCGAAGCGATGATGTCTCGCTTCCAGGTTGCTTCACAGATCCTGGGATTAGAAGATGAAATTTACAACGTACTTAAAAATCCTGCGCGTCAGGTAATTGTCAGTCTTCCTGTGACGATGGATGACGGCACGATCCGCGTATTTGAAGGATACCGTGTGATCCACTCGACCATCCTTGGTCCTTCAAAAGGCGGAATTCGGTTCGACACACACGTGAACCTCGATGAAGTTAAAGCGCTTGCTGCCTGGATGACCTGGAAGTGTGCCGTAGTTGATATTCCGTACGGTGGTGCAAAAGGGGGCGTAGCCTGCAACCCGCGCGAGATGTCTTCAGGCGAAATTGAACGACTCATGCGCGCCTACACACAAGCAATGGCTGATGTGTTTGGCGCTGATAAAGATATTCCCGCACCCGATATGGGAACGGGACCGCGCGAGATGGCGTGGTTGATGGACCAGTATTCAAGGATTCAGGGCATGACATCACCGGCTGTTGTTACGGGAAAGCCTATCGTGATGGGTGGTTCCCTTGGAAGAACAGAAGCTACAGGTCGCGGTGTGATGGTTTCTGCTTTGGCAGCGATGGAAAAACTGAAGATCAATCCTTACAAAGCGACTTGTGCAGTTCAGGGTTTCGGAAACGTTGGTTCATGGGCGGCCAGACTTCTCCATGAGCGCGGCCTCATTGTGCAGGCAGTCAGTGATATCTCCGGTGCATACTTCAACGAAAAAGGTATGGACATTGAAGCTGCTGTTAAATATCGCGAGGCAAACAAAGGTTCTCTTGAAGGCTTCAGTGGCGCAGAAAAAATTTCAAACGAAGATCTTCTGACGCTTCCTGTCGATCTTCTGGTTCCCGCAGCGACAGAAGATGTGATCACCAATTCAAACGCACAAAACATCAAAGCAAAGCTGATTGTGGAAGGCGCAAACGGTCCTACGTCTTCGAAGGCCGATAGCATCATCAACGAAAAGGGCATTATGGTTGTACCGGATATCCTTGCAAATGCCGGTGGTGTTACAGTTTCATATTTTGAATGGGTGCAAAACCGCCTCGGTTACAAATGGACTGCAGACCGCGTTAACCGCAGATCAGACCGGATCATGAAAGACGCTTTCGCGAATGTTTATAAAACCTCGAAAGAATACAATGTACCGATGAGAATTGCCGCGTACATGGTTGCTATCGACAAGGTTGCCAAGACGTATAAGTTCCGCGGAGGATATTAAGAGCTGAAAGCATAAAGCTTAAAGGTAAAATTATTCATAGATTTGCAGGGCAAGCCAGAAACGCTTGCTCTGTTTTTTTTCAATACTGTTATATGACGATCCACCGCGAAGGTTATACCGTTCTTTTTGTGTTGCTCATTGTTCTTTTCGGATTGAACTGGGCATTGTTCTCTTATTATCCAAACAGCCCGCTGATCCAGAACTCGGCAATTCTGGTCAGTGTACTTTTTTACTTGCTCATTCTTCAGTTCTTCAGAAACCCGATCTTCTCGATCACAAAAAACAATAAACACGTTCTTGCTCCTGCCGATGGAAAAGTTGTCGTTATCGAAGAGACAATTGAGACAGAATATCTGAAGGAAAAAAGAAAACAGGTATCCATCTTCATGTCTCCGGTAAACGTTCACGTCAACCGTATGCCGGTAGCCGGATCAATTTCCTTTTTCAAATATCATCCTGGAAAATATCTTGTGGCATGGCATCCGAAGTCAAGCACAGAAAATGAAAGAACAACCATTGCAGTTCGCATGAACAACGGAGTCGAAATTCTGTTCAGGCAAATTGCCGGTGCACTTGCACGCAGGATCAAATGGTATGTGAAAGAAGGTTCTACACTTGACCAGGGCCAGGAATTCGGCTTTATTAAATTCGGATCACGTGTGGATCTTTTTCTACCGCTCGATGCAAAGATCACAGTGAAGATTGGTGATGTTACAAAGGGTGGAAGGACCATTATCGCTGAACTGGCTTAAACAAAGTCAGTATTACACATAATCTTACGCGCTGCTCACGTTAATTGCGTTTCCTAACGCTCGTTTTAGTCTTTAAAAATTCTTAGCTTTAGAGAATCTTTTCTATACGGACCCGTTATGGAAAAGTCAAAATTGAATACTACTAGCTATGAAGTCTACCATCAGGTTCTCGTCAGCACGAGCCGATTTTTTTACAACCCTCAACCAGCGTGTTAACGACTATTTCAAAACAAACAAGATCAGTCGTTACGCAAACATGGAAATGAAGATCAAAACCGTTGTGATGTTTTCGATCTACACCCTTCCGTATATCCTCATGATCACCGGTGTTGTTACGAATGTATGGTTAATGCTGGGTTTGTGCATTGTAATGGGATTCGGCATGGCCGGTATCGGCCTTTCTGTGATGCATGATGCAAATCATGGCGGCTATTCAAACAAACCGTGGGTTAACAACTTCCTCGGATTCTCGCTGAATATCATCGGAGGTAACGCCTTTAACTGGAAAGTTCAGCACAACGTTCTCCACCACACCTACACCAACATTCATGATGTGGATGAAGACATCAGCCCGCGCGGGATCCTGCGCATGACACCGTACGGTCCATGGAAACGGTTTCACAAGTTTCAGCACATGTATGCCTGGTTCTTCTATGGCTTGCTTACGCTGGTTTGGGTTGTAGTAAAAGATTTTGTCCGTATTATCCGCTATCACAAAGATGGCCTCATTAAAAAACAAAAGACTAACATCGTTACCGAATGGGCGGTCCTCCTCGCAAGTAAAGTGGTCTACATCGGTTATATCTTTGTACTTCCGGCTTTGCTCCTTGACGTAACATGGTGGCAGATCCTCGTGGGATTCCTCGCCATGCATTACGTTGGCGGATTTATTCTTGCCATTATTTTCCAGCCTGCGCACGTGATCGATGGAACGGAATATCCAATGCCTGACGATGACGGCAAAATGGAAAACAGCTGGGCGATCCATCAGTTGCTTACAACCACGAACTTTGCAAATAACAATCGCATCCTTAACTGGTATGTTGGCGGTTTGAACTTCCAGGTAGAACATCACTTGTTTCCGAACATCTGTCACGTACACTACCGCAAGATCTCTGCGATCGTAAAGTATACAGCAGAGGAGTTCGGCTTGCCTTACAAGTCTGAGCCAACGTTTATCGGGGCGCTTGTTAGTCATGCAAAACTTCTGAAGCAACTTGGTTCGCGCCCTGATGTGGTGCTTGAACCACAGCGAGTGCCTGTGCATTACTAAGAATGAATCCTGTTCTGCTGCTGCATGGAGCGCTGGGCTCAAAATCCCAGCTCGATCCATTGAAATCAGAATTAGAAAAAAGAGGCCGCCACGTTTACGCCATGAATTTCTCCGGACACAGCGGAGAACCTTTTGGCAAAACCTTTGGCATCGAAGCTTTTGCTGATGACATAGCCCGATTTCTCTCAGCCAACACAATCTCCAAAATTGACATTTTCGGCTACAGCATGGGTGGATATGTGGCGCTTTGGTTTGCGCACCTTTATCCATCAAAAGCCGGAACGATCATCACGCTTGGAACCAAATTCGACTGGAGTGTTGACTCTGCCGAAAAGGAAACGCGGAAACTCAATCCGGAAAAAATAGAAGAGAAGGTTCCTGCTTTTGCCCGAATTCTTCAAAGCCGCCATGCACCCAACGACTGGAAAGAACTCCTTGCGAAAACGGCAACGATGATGGAAGGACTTGGGCAGAATCCCTTACTCACAGAAAAGACTTTTAATGCAGTCCGAAACAACGTGCACGTCTTGCTGGGCGACCAGGATGATATGGCTGACCGCAACTATTCAGCAGCGGTGGCAAAGATGCTTCCACAGGGAACGTTTACGTTATTGCCCGACACTCCGCACCCGATAGAAAAAGTTAAACTGTCGAACATCACTGATCTGTTCTGATCAGAGGAATCGCAGGCCGATTTTTCCACCGACCCACATTTTTACATTGGCTGTGTTCCCGAGATCCTCGTTATAGAAGACATTCGGTTTGTAGTCGCTGAACAGATTCCAGTAACCTTCTTTCGTGCGGTCTGTAACGTAGGCGTTCAGTGTCGCCCCAAAGGTCAGCGACATCTTTCGCGCGAACTGGTAGTCTAGCCCGAGATATGCTTTGTTGAGGATGTTCAGATTTTCAAGTGAGCTCCCCTGTACGATCTGGTTTGCAGTAATATCAAAGTTCAAAAATAATTTTTTCGACAACCTTGGAGCCGTACCGATTCCGTAGCCGAAGGTCCAGTGCGTGGCTGTGTCGCCCTCGAGTGACTGAGTCTTGATCCCCGCAGTGAGGATGTTGTAAAACTGTCTCACACCGGTTCTGAAAGCGAGATTGGTATAAAAAATTTCGTCAGCAGAAATTTCGATTTTGTGATAGCCCTTCAGCACCACGCTGAATAGTCCGATCGGAACACCCCCGACACTGTCTGCGACATTCACGAGGCCGACCTGCACACCACGCACTTTGGTAGCGTAGTTTAACACACCGGCAATCTGCGCACCGCGAACTTCCTTGCCGGCAAAGTTCAAAATACCCGCGCTCTGAACTCCCCGAACATTCTTGCCTGCAAAATTCAAAATACCCGCACCCTGCCAGCCCGTCACATTGCGGGCCGCCATGTTATAAGTTCCGGCTACCTGTGTTGCTGCGTTGCCAGTAGAAAGGTTGAATACACCTGCGATGTGAGGCTTCAATTGATCTCCAACCGTCATGTTCGCTATACCCGCGAGCTGCACAGCATCAGATCCGCTTCGCGCGAAATTGACGGTACCTGCCGCACTAAAGTGATGGACTTCTCCCCAGTTAAAATTAGAAATGCCAGCCAGCTGAGCACCTGTTACGCTGCCGCGATTGGCATTGAAAATTCCTGCAAACTGTCCCCCTCTTACAGAACCGCCTACTGCATTGAAAGTACCGGCAAGCTGGGCACCCTGAACGTCACCTGTGACAATGTTGAACAATCCACCAATCTCAAATTTTCTGACGCCCATTGAAAAACCGCCAAGGATGTTGAAAGAGTAGTCGTTGATAACGTTCGCGCTAAGCGCATGATTGGTCCCAATAAAAGGCACAAATGAGATCTGTGACTTTCGATAGAGCGTATCCTGGACGTTGGCGAAAGTCGATTTCTGTTTCGTAAACAGCATCGTCTTCGTCCAGAAACGTTTCATTTTACTTTGAACACTGTCGGCAAAAGTCACAAAACGTTCCTTGTCCACCTTCATCGGAATGTTCAAAAGCCTTCCACTGCGGGAAGGCACTACAAGGGTATCCGAATAATTTTGTTTATTGATTGCCAGCCGGAGGTCATCCGGTGGTTTGTCAATCTTGATCTGAAAAAATCCAAACTGGTCGGTGACAGCGGAGGAAAGCGTTACGGGATCATAAACCGTTACATCCCGAAGTCGTTGCCCTGTAGCCTCATCAATGATATAACCGCTGTATACCTCGGTGTCTTTCGATCGTGCAACGGCTTTCGTGAGGATGATGTATTTCCCGCGCACGCGATATTCCACCGAGCCGGAAAAAAGCTGATCAAGGATTTCGCGCACGGTTTTGTTGACGAAGCTGTGGTTTACAATCCGGTCCGCTTCAAGAATGGAAGGGCTGTAGGAGAATGTGAATCCTCCCTGCTGCGAGACCTTCTTTAATGCTGCGTCTAACCGCTCGTTGTTGAACGAGATAGTCAGCACGCGCTCGAGGTAAGGAATACCTTGCTGTGCGGATGCCTGCTGACAACCGAGCACGAAGAAAACAAGTGCAGCAATTCTAGTTCTCACAGGCTTTCCCCTCCAGGAGAAGATCAGGTCCGTCTGCTGTAACGCTCAGGCCAAGTGTCTCCGCGATTACATTCGCAATTTCTTCCGGTGACTCGTCACTGAATGTTACGGTAAGGCGGCAAGTCGCGAGGTGTGGCGCAATTTTGATCTTGCGGTCATACACATTATTGAGCGTGACGATCATCGCACCGAGTTGTTCATCAGAAAAAACAAAGTGCCTTGATTTATAAGCCGCAGCGTTCGGCTCGGGCTGATCAAGTGAAAATGTTTTGGTCAGCTTATCGTACACGCCTTTACCTCCGGCACGCACGAAAATTCCTTCGTTGGTCGCAGTATATAGTTGCACCTCTCCCTGCTCCACCACTACTTCAATTCTGTTAGTCTCGGGGTACGCTTTCACGTTGAATGACGTTCCGATGTCTTTAATCAGCACCTGATCCGCTTCAACGATAAACGTCTTGTCGTCTTTGTGCCTGATATCGAAGTACGCTTCACCTTTTAGTTTGACACGGTGCGCTTTTTCTTTTTTGTTGTAGGAGTAGGCAAGTTCGGTCTTCTTGTTCAGCGTGACTGCACTTCCGTCAGGCAGTGTGTCTTTTTCAATTTTCGTCTCCGCTACCATCTGGACTGCCGCAGGAGCAGAATCGAATTGGCGATACAGAAACAATCCGATACCCAGAACGATGATGACACTTGCAGCAACCCGCAGGTAAACATTTTCCCAGAACGGTTTCATGAGAACAACTTTTCCACGCGGAGCTGAATTCAGCCGTGACTTCATCCTGCTCCACGCAGCATCCGTATCAAACTGCGGAAGTGTCTTTACTGTAGCAGCACGTTCGAAAATAACTTTGAACTGGTCAAAATATCTCCGGTTGCTCTCGCTGTGGGCAATCCACTGTTCAACGGCTGCAGATTCCTGTGCAGAAGTTTCTCCGGACAAATATTTGCCGATCAGTTCGTCAATATGGTCTACGCTGTTTTCCAAGTCAGTTCAAAAATCCGTTCATTAATACAATTAACAGCGGCAGATAATCCTTGAGCTGCTCGCGCATAATTTTCAGCGCTTTACCCATATGATTCTCCACTGTCTTGATCGAAATATTCAATTGCTCCGCGATCTCCGAATATTTAAGTTCCTCGAAACGACTGAGTTTAAAAACCAGCCTGCACTGTTCGGGAAGTTTTTCCATCGCCTCCTGGATCTTCAGCTCAAGCTCAGATCCCGCAACGGCATGCGAAACCGAGTCGTGACTATGCACGCCAATCGCCAGCTCTTCCACAGCATGTTTTTGTTTAATCTTTTCGTGCTTGATCACATTGAGGCACGCATTGCGGACCATCGCATACAGATAAGGCTTTACAGCCGTGCGAATGGAGAGCGTTTCCTTCTTCTCCCAGACATTGAGAAAGGTAGACTGCACAATTTCTTCCGCTTCTTCCTTGTCCTGAAGAAACGTGTATGCGTAGTTACAAAGAGGTTGATAGTAAGTCCTGAAAATCATCTCAAAAGCAGTTATGTCGCCCGCTACCAGCGCTTGTAGTTGCTGTTGTTCCGGTATTTCCACCACTTTTGATTGATAAGCTGGTGTAATTTACGGTTTTGCAGCTTTTGTGGTTATGACAATTTTGGACTGGGCTTACCCCTACTGGACGTATCAAAACATTTAAAGAAACTCCTGAACCCAGAATGAGCCGGTGCTGTGAACGCTGATCCACTGATCATCAGTTACTTCAAAGCCTGAGGGGACAGGCTTGAGACCTTTGAGCTGATCGGCCAGGGCAGGGTGAGAGAAGCCGATCCTCGATTGCGCCTGATACCATTTCTTAAAGGTTCCGGAATGTATAAAAGACCATTTTGAATCCGCGGTAATGACATTGACCTGTAATTGATACGGCATGCTCTCCACAGTCGCCCGGAGTTCGTCTTCTAGTCCATCGGCCAGAATAGAAACGGCATGGTGTCGGATGGTCGAGAGATAACGGAGAGCAGTGTCAGCATAATTCTGACCTGACGACAGGATTTTCACCGGAACTTGATCCATCAGCCGGCTGGCAAGTTGTTCCGTGTCCATCGCTGAAGCGAGCACCACATCAACCTTTATTCCCCACAGCAGTACATCATCGAGGGCTTGCTCGGCAACAAGGACGAGCGGTGCCCATTCAAGCAGGCCTTCTGCATGTGCAAAGTCGGTGGCGTTCAGGATGAACAATGCAGGCTCCTGCCCTTCCCTAACAAAATGGTGCGATGACATACGTGCAAATAAGTACAAAGCAATGAATTTTTTGGCGGAGGATTTAAGCTTTCCACGCTCGGATTTCCCCGCTGTGTCAGTAAATTGCGCCATGTTATCTGCAAACGCGTGTTATCAGGTTTTTCAAAGAAGCATTGATGATTATCACATCTACGACAATGTAGACGCGCCAATCAAAAATCCTTATCCGGCAAACTCTTTCGAAGCCTTGTTGTATCATAAAAACTGGATCGATACAGTCCAGTGGCATCTGGAGGATATTATCCGCAAGCCGGACATCGATCCGAAAGAAGGTATTGCGCTCAAGCGGAGGATTGACAAATCGAACCAGGACCGTACTGACATGGTTGAAAAGGTGGACGATCAGTTTCTCGGAAAATTCGGGAATGTGGTGCCGAAACCCGGTGCGCGCATGAACTCTGAGACACCAGCCTGGCTTTTGGATCGCATGAGCATTTTGCTTCTGAAGATCTACCACATGAAAGAGCAGACTGAACGCAGTGATGTCAGTGCCGATCACATCTCGAAGACCACAGCAAAGCTTGCCGTACTCCTCGAGCAACGTGAAGATATGCGTCAGGCTTATGATGAACTGATCGAAGATATTGGCAATGGCAATCGTAAGTTCAAAGTATACAGACAGATGAAAATGTATAATGACGCATCGCTGAACCCGATGTTGTACGAACAGAATAAAACCAATTCATCTGCCAAATAGGACCGACTATTCGTCCACGTGTTGTGCTTTACCCCATTAAGTTTTACATTCATACGTGTCTTTGAAAAAAATCCTTGTCCTGCGTTTCTCAGCTATGGGAGACGTTGCCCTGCTAGTTCCTGTTATTAAGTCACTGGTTGCCGCCCACCATGACGTTGAGGTGACAGTTGTAACCCGCCCGAAGTTCGCTCCTTTCTTTTACGACATGGAACGCGTCATTGCCTTCCCGGCTGATGTCGACTATACATACACTGGCATTTTCGGTATGCGCGATCTGTTCCGAACGTTGATCCGCAAAGCAGAATACGATGTCGTCATCGACATGCATGACCATATCCGCACTATTTTGTTGCGCACGCTCTTCAAGCTTTTCGGAACACCTGCCGTTGTGTTCGATAAGGGCAGAAAAGAAAAACATGCGTTCACCCGCAAAGAGAATAAGATCACCACTCCGCTTCCGCATACAGTTGAACGATACAAAAAAGCATTTGAACAAGCAGGATTTGACTTTCCACTCCTTCCATCTCCATACTTCACGCTGAACGCCTCATTGCTTGCCGCGGCATCAGACTGGCTGGCGCAGAAAAATCTTCGCAAGAAAGAAAAATGGATTGGCATTGCACCTTTCGCCATGCATGCATCGAAGATCTGGCCGCTGGAAAATTATGCCGGAGTGATCGAAAACATTCTCAAAAAAACGCCAGCCAAATTTTTTCTCTTTGGAGGCGGACCGCGTGAAGTAAAATATTTTGAAAGCCTGAAAGAAAAATTCCCGCACCAGTGCGAAGTGGTTGCAGGCCAGCTGAAGATCCGTCAGGAAATAGCGCTGATGCAAAATCTCGACCTGATGCTGTGTGTCGATTCATCGAATATGCACCTGGCTGCACTGTCGGGGGTACCTGTCGTTTCAATCTGGGGTGGCACACATCCTGACGTTGGTTTCGGTCCATTCGGTACGGGACCTGAAAGCGTCATTCAAATCTCAAGAGCGGAACTTCCCTGCCGGCCGTGCTCTGTTTATGGACGCGAAACATGTTATGTCGGAGGGTTTCCTTGCCAAACGCGAATTTCTGCCGATCTTATCGCGGAAAGAATTTTACAACGAATTGCCTGATCATCCATGTCGAAGAACAACATTGAAACTATCGTTTTTGACCTTGGCAACGTCCTGATCGAATGGGATCCGCGCCATCTCTATCGAAAGATTTTTAAAGACGAAGACCAGATCACATGGTTCCTTGAAAATATATGCACCTCAGAGTGGAATGATCAGCAGGACGCGGGCCGCACCTTCGAAGAGGGAGTTCGCGAGCTTGTACAAAAGCATCCTGAGTGGGAAGAAGCAATCACCGCATGGGGCACCCGTTGGCAGGAAACGATCAATGGATCGATCCCGGGGACAGTTGAAATTCTCCGTACGATTCGCGATTCTAAAAAATACAGGCTCTACGCGTTGACCAACTGGTCTGCCGAAACATTTCCATGGGCGCTCGACAACTTCGAATTCCTCCACTGGTTTGAAGGCATTGTTGTGTCGGGGCTCGAACGCACACGCAAACCTTTTCCCGATTTCTTCAATATTCTTTTCACACGGTATAATGTAGATCCTTCCAAGGCGCTGTTCATAGATGATAACGTCAAAAACATAAAAGGCGCGGGGGATGTCGGGTTAAATACTATTCTCTTTAAAAATCCAGATCAACTGAAACAACAGCTCACGCAATTCGGGGTACACGTTTAATCCACCGGTGGTGAACATCGTTTTCAAAATTTCTTGTATCATGTGCAACTTTCGAAAAAACGGAAGTATCCTTAACAAAAGGTCGCGCCATGATCAGGAATTTTTTCACCATCGCCATTCGTAACTTCTTAAGGGAAAAGCTTTATTCCTTTATTAACCTTTTCGGACTTACCTCCGGTATCGTCTGTGCCCTGTTCATTTACCTGTGGGTAAACGATGAACTGAGTAAAGACAAGTTTCACAAGGACAGCGATAAAATATTGCAGGTTGTGTCTAACCTTCAGTTCAACGAAGGTGAAACGCTGACCTGGACAATCACTCCTGGCCCGCTTGGTGAACTTATCCAGGACAACTTTCCGGAAGTCGAGATGTCTGTGCGAACCATGAACAGCAGCAAGCAGTTGTTCCAATATCAGGACCAGGCATTTTATGAAAGCGGACTTTATGCCGATCCGGATTTTTTCAACCTCTTTAGTTTTAAGATACTCTCCGGAAGCCCGAACACGGATTCGGCAAACATTTCTTCGATCTCTATTTCCAAAAAATTAGCGACCAAACTTTTCGGCAATGACGACCCGATCGGCAAAAGCGTTAAGGTCAACAACCAGACTGACTATACGATTGCAGCAGTTTTCGAAGATGTCGGAACGGAGTCTTCACTGCTCTTCGACTATATCCTTCCATTTGAAGTCTATAAGAAAAACCGAGGTAACGGATTTAATTGGGGAAACTTCGATCATCCCTTGTATCTGAAAGTTGCTGACCCATCGAAGGCGGAAGAATTGACTGCAAAAATAAATACGGAAAGCGCCAAAGCACGACAGGCTTCAGGCAATGGCGGTGGCGGAAGTTTTTATCTACAGCCCTTCACCGACTACTACCTGTATTCACAATATGAAAACGGTAAACCCGTTGGCGGAAGGATCAAGTATGTTCAGATCTTTTCAGTTGTCGCTGTGTTCATCCTTGTAATTGCATGTATCAACTTCATGAACATGGCAACCGCCAGGGCAGCAACCCGCGCCAAAGAAGTGGGCGTTCGCAAGGTTGTCGGTGCGCAGAAAAAATCACTGATACTTCAGTTTATTTCAGAGTCTACGCTGCTTTGCCTTCTCGCCATGATCCTTGCGCTGGCAGTCGTAGCATTGACATTGCCGTTGTTCAATGCACTAGTGTCGAAGCAGATCGTGCTGAATGTTATTGAGCCGAAATTCTTTATTGTCGCCATTGCGATTGTGTTGGTCACAGGCGCACTCGCAGGAAGCTATCCGGCATTCTATTTATCTTCCTATCAGCCTGCAACGGTTCTCAAAGGAGGGCTGGCACAGGCTGCTGGAACGTCATTGAGAAAGGTCTTGGTAGTTTTCCAGTTTTCGCTCACAGTGATTCTCATTGCCTGCTCTCTCGTGGTGTACAACCAGATCGAATACATCATGAACAAGAACATTGGTTACGACCGGGAATCGCTCATCAACTTCAGCGCGCGGGGAAGTTTGTTCAACCAGTTCCAGGCTTTCAAGGATGAGGCGTTGCAATTCCCGGGGATTATCAATGTTGGTAAATCCAACGCAACACTCGTGCAGGTTCAAAACCAGAACGGATCAGTTTCGTGGCAAGGCAAAGATCCCAATAGCCAGGTCTTCTTCCGTACTGTGATAGTGGATTACGACTTTATCGAAACCATGGGACTGAAAATTGTTGATGGCCGGTCTTTCAAAAGAGATTTTCAGGACACGGCAAGCTTTATTGTCAGCCGGAGGGCAGCAGAAGTAATGGGCATGGACGACCCTGTCGGACAGCAGATAAACCAGTGGGGCAACAACGGAACGATCGTGGGTGTGATCGAAGATTTTCACAGTCGTTCAATGCACGAGCCGATCGACCCGATTATCCTGATGTGCAGGCCCAACTGGACAGGAAATGTTTTTGTGCGATTCGAAGGAACAAAGACTAAGGAAGTTGTTGAGCACCTGACCGCGCTTCACAAAAAATACAATCCGGAGTATCCTTTCGCCTACTCGTTTGTTGAAGATGATTTCGAACGGCTTTACAACAACGAAAAAGTCACAGCTTCTCTCGCGCTTGGCTTCACTGTGATGGCGATCATCATTTCTGTGCTTGCTTTGCTGGGGCTCGCTGCGTTCACCGCAGAGCGCAAGCGCAAAGAGATCAGCATCCGTAAAACGCTGGGCGCAACCGTGATTGGGATTGTATCGATGATGTCGCGGGATTTTATCGCGTTAAGCGCCATCGCCACGGTGATCGGTTGCCCTATTGCCTACTATCTGATGCAGGAATTTCTCGAAGGTTACGCCTATCACACAACACCAGGCTGGGAATTGTTTGTGATCACCGCGGCAGCAGTGCTGTTGATGTCGCTGATCACCGTGATCTTCCAGGTAACAAAGGCAGCGATTGCGAACCCCGTGGACGCGCTGAGGAACGAGTAGGAAGTGTTAGTCAAAATGGCATTTTACCACGCTCCTTAAGAAGCCACTGCTAGGGACCAGGTCTGCTCTCAGTAGCTTTGAGATCGCGTACACAATCACCGCGGTTCATCGCGTCTATGGCGAGTGGTAAAGGGGTAATGGAATGGCCTATTTCTTGAAGTTCAGGATACTCTTCTCAATAATATCACAGCATTCATGAATCTGTTCTTCCGTGATCACCAACGGAGGTGCCAGACGTATGATATTGCCATGTGTGGGTTTTGCAAGCAATCCGTTCTTCGCGAAGTCGAGACAAAGATTCCAGGCCGTTTCGCTTTCCGGACTATCATTGATCACGATGGCGTTCAACAGACCTTTCCCGCGGACAAGCGTTATGAGTTTTGATTTCTTCATTACAGCATTCATCCGCTCGCGGAACACAATGCCAAGCCTGTTCGCGTTATCAGCGAGCTTCTCGTCTTTCACCACTTGTAAAGCCGCAATGCATACGGCAGCTGCAAGCGGATTCCCACCGAATGTTGATCCGTGTTCCCCTGGTTTGATCAGCAGCATAATATCGTCATCGGCAAGCACAACCGACACCGGCATGGTTCCTCCTGAAAGTGCCTTGCCAAGGATCAGGAGATCAGGTCTCACATTCTCGTGATCAGATGCGAGCATCTTTCCCGTCCGCGCGATCCCTGTCTGGATCTCATCCATCATCAGCAGTACATTATTCTTTTTACAGATGGCTGCCGCGTTTTTCAGATAACCATCATGCGGCACATACACACCGGCCTCACCCTGAATCGGCTCGATCCACAGCCCACACACGTGAGGGTTCGACAAAGCCTTTTCCATTGCAGGAACGTCATCGTAAGGGATGATCTCGAAGCCAGGCATAAACGGACCAAATCCTTTTCGCGCTGATGGGTCGGTCGATGCTGAAATAATAGTGGTTGTCCTTCCGTGAAAGTTCTTGGCAGCGACAACAATGATGGCGGTGTTGTCAGCAATTCCCTTTTTCATATATCCCCACTTTCGCGCAAGCTTGATTGCAGTTTCGTTCGCTTCCGCGCCACTATTCATAAACAGTGCTTTCTGGTAGCCGAACGCTTCGCAGACATACTTCTCTGCGAGACCGAGCTTGTCGTTGTAAAATGCGCGCGAAGTCAACGTGAGTTCCCTGGCCTGATCGATCATCGCCTGTATGATGCGAGGGTGGCAGTGACCCTGATTCACCGCGCTGTAAGCAGACAAGAAATCGAAATATCTCTTGCCTTCTACATCCCATACGTGAACGCCTTCGCCTTTTGTCAGAACTACGGGCAACGGATGGTAATTGTGTGCTCCATACTTTTCTTCCAGCGCAATGGCTTCTTTGCTCGATTGAATGACTGCCTCCATAAATTTGTTGTTGGACATCAAAATTACACAATTAACGACAGTCAAAAAAGTTGCACCAGTTCCTGAGCCATTCCGATTTATCGGAATGAAGCGAAGGACCCTTGGATTAATTTGCAGAAGAGAAATAGTTTGAAACTTCTTTAAATTTTGGTGACTTCGAAGGCGGATCCTCAACAAACATCAATTGTTTTCGAACCGGAAATCTTTACCTTCAAAATCACCGATACTACATAGGGGTCCTTCGCTCGCGCTGACAAGTCAGCACGGCTCAGGAACAGTTGCATTCTAACCAGGGTACCTGACAATTGCTACCGGAGATTATTCTGAATACCTTTACGCTATGGAAGTAGTTTGGTTGATTATCGGGACTGGATTCGGTGCTTTAATAGCGTGGTTCGCAGTTCGCTCAAAGGCAGGAAATTCATCGGTTGAGAGCAAAGCCGCCCTGCTCATTGAACAGGAGAAGATCAAAACACTCCAGTTACAGCTCGCTGAAGCGAAACGCGAACTTGAAACTGAGCGCGCAAAATTTGCCGAGGCCTCTTCTGCCCTCGCTGCCACTGAAGCCGACTACCGCAACCTCCAGGAAAAACTTAACGACCAGAAGAAAGACGTTGAATCGCTGCAAGAAAAATTTACCCAGCAGTTCAAGAACCTGGCGAACGACATTCTGGAAGAAAAAAGCAAAAAATTTACCGAACAGAATAAAACGAACCTTTTCGAATTGCTCCGACCCCTTGGAGACAAGATCACAGAATTTGAAAAGAAAGTTGAGGACACCCACAAAGACAGCATCTCGAGAAATTCTGCTTTACGCGAGCAGCTTGAAAACCTTCAGCGGCTGAACGTGCAGATGACGCGCGAGGCGGAAAACCTGACGCGTGCGCTGAAAGGTGATTCCAAAACGCAAGGCGCGTGGGGCGAATTCATTCTCGAAAGCATCCTGGAAAAATCAGGATTGGAAAAAGATCGGGAATACACGATCCAGGAAACGTATACCGGAGATGACGGACGCAGAAGACGCCCGGATGTCATCATCAGGCTTCCGGAAAATCGCCAGGTGATCATTGACTCAAAGGTCAGCCTTACCGCCTATGACAACTTCATCAATGCGAATACTGAAGAAGAGAAGATTGATCATCTGAAAGCTCATGTGATCTCGATCCGCCAGCACCTGCGCGGCCTTTCGGATAAAAATTATCAAAGCATATCAGACCGCAGTCTCGATTTTATCATTATGTTCATTCCGATCGAGCCTGCCTACATTCTTGCCATTCAGAGCGAAAAAAATCTCTACCAGGATGCGCTTGACAGGAGAATTATTTTCGTAAGCCCGACATTGCTCATCCCTTCACTGCAGCTTATTAAAAATGTCTGGAAACAGGAGTATCAAAACCGCAATACGCTTGAGATTGCAAGACATGCCACTTCGCTTTATGAGAAGTTTGTAGGATTTACCAACGACCTGATCGATATCGGCAACCAGATCAAGAAATCGCAGAACGCTTATGAAAATGCGATGAACAAGCTCTCTACCGGCAACGGTAATATTGTCAAGAGTATCGAGCGTTTCAAAACACTGGGCATCAAACCGTCAAAGAATGTTGATCCGCGCCTCGTGGATCGCTCTTCCGAACAGAAAGACCTTTTCGAATAATTTTCCGATCAGGCCCGCAATCAATTAATCTCAAAAAGTGTTTTCATCCGAAAACTTTTCTGCGACATTTGCGGTCGCTTAGATTAAATGCCATGAAAATTACACCAGACAACAAACTGAAGAAGCTGATTGTGGTTGGCGATCGTGTGTTGATCAGGCCTACCAAACAAACTGACAAAACGGAAAGTGGTTTGTATCTGCCTCCGGGTGTTCAGGAGAAGGAAAAAATTCAGAGCGGGTATGTGATCAAAGTTGGCCCGGGTTATCCGTTGCCCTTGCCTGCCGATGAAGATGAGATGTGGAAAGGGAAAGATGAGCAGGTGAAGTATCTTCCACTTCAGGCGCAGGAAGGCGACCTGGCGATTTTTCTCCAGAAAGGAGCAATCGAGGTGATCTACGAAAACGAAAAATACTTCATCGTTCCACAGGCATCGATTTTGATGCTCGAACGGGAAGAAGAACTTTAATATTATCTGAATATGGCAGGACTGTCTTTTGATGTTTTACGAACCGGCAAAAAATACCGGCTCGTAAATTTTGGTGAAACGCATGAGTTTGTTGTCGAAAGCGTCCTGGCCAATGGTGACTTCAAAGTTAAAGACCTTCTTACACTTGAACGATACAAGCTTAAAGATCTCATCACCTACGGTCAGGGAAAAGATTTTTTGCTTGAGGATCTCAATGAGGACTCCGGAACATAACCTTACCTTCAGCGAGTCATCCCCACGTCAGACCAAACTGCTTTCAGCTTTCTGCCTTGCACTTCCCGCTTTCCTCGGTTTCATTCCAAACAACACCCTGGCAACGTTGAAAGGATGAATGATCAGGAAATAAAATCCTACACAACTCGCCAGCGTCAATAAACTAACCATCCAGAATTTTGCGAAAATTCCCCATGGTAACTGACACACATAATAGCCGATGGCAATGATCACTGTCTGATGAAGAATGTAGAATGGATATAAGCCTTCGTTAAAATGTTGCAGCCACGGATGAGGACGGTTGAGATAATGCTGCCCAAACGCAATGACCGTTATCACGGTTGACCACGAAACAAAGATCGCAGCAACATCGAATATCGTTTCAACGGTGTCTACGTCCCATGGCAGCGTGATGATCTCACGAAAGTGAAAATAAGCAGCATAAAAAGGGATGAGCAGGAAAATTGATGCAACCAATAACGGCTTCCGATTCTGACCAATCGATTTCCATAGCGTTGTGCTTGAATAACAAATCATCCCGAAAAGGAAAAAGCAGAAATAGAATGTGAAAAATCCCCAGTCATCGAGCAGTGCATGTGTCTCTTCAGGAAAATAAGGTCGCAGCAATACCTGCGTGAGCAGGATAATGAAAAATGGAACAAACAGAATCCCCGCAGGACTTGATAGCACCCGCGTTACCCGATTCCTGAATGCCGCAGATTTTTCCGAGCGCAGGTAGAGCAGGAAAGGCAGAGCAATCATCGAAAACACGAACAGATATGCAATGAACCACAAGTGGTGCCAGCTGAAACTTCCTTCCGGATACGGAATAAAGTTGAAGACTGTCTTGTAAAAATCCAGATACCCATCGTACTCGCTGATATGTTCGAAGTAGATCTGAGGTGGCACAACTACAAACATCCCGAATGCCAGCGGGATGAATAATCGTTTGAAACGCTCGCCCGCATATTGGCCAGCCGACCGTTTTGACAACGCCATGTATGTGCCGGCCCCGGAGATGAACAACAACAGCGGCATCCGCCAAAAGTGCAGCCAGATCATCCAGTATCGGAAACTCTCGCTCGTTTCAGAGTTCTTAATATGCCAGTCCCACGGATTGAAAAGCATTCCCGTATGGAAAAAAAGGAGAATAATAATGGCGATAAACCGGAGCCAGTCCAGGTCGTATCTGCGTTCAAATGCGGTTGGGTTCATAGACTAAATTTTTCCAAACCTAGCGCTAACCACCGCAGGGAAACGACCGATTTGATAGCGCAGATGTACGGTTTTATAAAGTTGAACGCCTAAAATACCATTTAAACCCCCATCCGCACCGGAAAAAAACAGATGGAGAAGAATTAAGCATTTTTTGCGACTTTGGTGGAAATATTGTCCAATACTATGAAACAATTGATAGTTTTTTTTCTGACCCTTTTGAGCCTGGCCGGCTTCGCGCAGCCCGCGACTGACCTGCCTGAAGATTTTCTTACAAAAGAGTTTCATCTTGACCGCAGGGCGAAGTTGCGTGAAAAACTTCCTGCAAATTCGGTGGCCGTGTTCTTCGCCAACCCGGTGAGAAACAGAGCAAACGATGTTGACTACGTCTACCATCAGGACCCTGATTTCTATTATCTGACTGGCTACAAGGAGCCTAATGCTGTTCTTTTCATTTTTAAAGACAAGCAAACAGCTGCTAACGGAACTGCTTACGATGAGATCATTTTCGTACAGCCGCGCAACGAAATGGCGGAGCAGTGGACTGGTCGCAGACTTGGCGATCAGGGCGTAAAAACCCGCCTTGGACTCAATCAGGCTTTCAACAACACAGAGTTTAAAAAATTCAATATCGATTTTAAGAAGTTCGATCAGGTTCTGTTTTTCGATTTTGAAAATGACGTAAGGAACGAGAAGTACGACTCAGCCGACCTCTATGACATAATCGAACAGTTTAAAGCGAAGGTTAACTATCCTTCAAAGGAATCGGTTAGTGTTAATCGCGAGCCGCAGAAGAACAACCTCAACACGAAAGATCTCGCCAAGCTCATGGCAGGCCTTCGCGGTGTAAAGACTCCTGAAGAAATGCAGATGATCCGCATGGCGGTAAATATTTCGTGCATGGGCCAGGTCGAAGTAATGAAAGCTATGAAGCCGGGAATGTCTGAACGTGAGATTCAGGGTATTCATGAATACGTTTTCAAGAAGTATCAGGCAGAAGATCTCGGTTATCCGTCAATTGTAGGCGCAGGTCACAACGGCTGCATCCTTCACTACATCGACAACTACAAACCAAATATTTCTTCGAAAGAGCTGATCCTGATGGACCTTGGTGCGGAGTATCGCGGCTACACCGCTGATATTACCCGAACGATTCCCGTTAACGGAAAATTCTCGCCTGAACAAAAGCAGATCTATGAGCTTGTACTGAAGGCGCAGGAAGAAGCGATGAAAGTTTGTAAGCCCGGAATGACAATGCAACAACTCACGGAGGTAACTCGTGTGGTGATCAATAAAGGATTGAAAGATCTCGGCATCATCAAGACGGAAGATGAAAAACATCGCTACTATCCGCACGGATGCTGTCACCACATCGGACTTGATGTCCATGACCGTGGAGAACGCGTTCTCCAGGAAAATATGGTGATCACCATTGAACCTGGTATCTACATCCCCGAGAATGCAAACTGTGACAAGAAGTGGTGGGGAATTGCGGTGCGCATTGAAGACGACTACCTTCTTACAAAAGATGGAAACGAGCACCTTTCATCACGCGCACCTCGCACAGTAGAAGACATCGAAAATATGATGAAGCTTCCAAGTCCTCTAGACGACTTTGTTCTACCTGATCTAAAAAAGAGCAAATAAAAAATATCAAAAAACCCGGTCCTGAAGCCGGGTTTTTTGTTGAATCATCACACAGGCACAGTCCATATTAAAAATCTTTCGGGCGAGCGGGCTTTTCGGGGTTGATTTTTTATATTTATATACCCCATCATAATCACCACTATGAATTTCTCCGACATCCTGAGCCGCTTCAAGCAGGGAAAAGGTACTGCGCGAAGCCATATGAAAAATCTGATTGAAATGGCCGCGGTTGACGGAAATTTCGATCTGATCGAAAACGACCTGTTGCGGAAGATTGCAAAGCGCAACAACATCAGCGATAGCCATCTGAAAGAAATTCACAAAAATCCACATAAAGTAGAATTTGAACTGCCGGCAGATAAGCGCGAAAAATTTTTTCAGTTTTATGACCTCGTGCATATGATGTCGATCGATAAGACGATCCACGAAGAAGAGATGAAACTCTGTAATCTTTTCGCCATCAAGTTCGGCTATCCTCGTGAGCGCTCCGGGGAAATGATCCGCAGCATTCAACTCAATATCGAGAACGAGCAGGGACATGACGAGACTTTCAAGCGGATGGAGTGGCTACTCAATTAAAAATTTCAGGTTCGAGGTTCTAAGTTCCGGGTTTCGGGTTCCAAGTTTCATGTTAAGATGTTCGCGTCCCGGTTTTGATTTTTGAATCTTGGGTTTTGGATCTTGGTTCTTTGCCTTTTGGCGCTTTTCTTCGGTACCTTTAGTCCATGAAGGTGCTCATTATCGAAGATAACCGTCAGCTTGCAGAAAGCATTCATGGATATTTGTCGCGCGAGTCGTATGTCTGTGAACATGGGTTCACGTTTAACGAGGCGATGGATAAGCTGGCAGCATTCAGTTATGACAGCATCATCCTCGACATCATGCTGCCCGATGGTGATGGGATCCAATTACTCAAGCAGATCAAGGAAAAGAAAATTCAGAGCACGGTATTGATCATCTCTGCAAAAAATGCTTTGGATGACAAAATCAATGGGCTCGAGCTCGGAGCGGATGACTACCTGACGAAGCCGTTCCACCTTTCAGAACTTCACGCGCGGCTAAAGGCAATCCAGCGCAGAAAAAACTTCAACAACGACCAGCTTGTTCAGTTCAAGGAGATTTCGCTGAACACACAGACCTTTGAAGCAAAGGTGAACGAGATGACGCTTGAACTCACCAAGAAAGAGTTTGACCTGCTCCTTTATTTTCTTACCAACAAGAATCGCATTCTGAGCCGTCAAAGTATTGCCGAACATCTCTGGGGCGATTACGTGGATAACCTGGACAACTTCGACTTTGTGTATCAGCATGTTAAAAACCTCAGAAAAAAAATAACCCAGGCAGACGGGAAAGATTATATCGGAACAGTATATGGTGTGGGATATAAATTCAATACGAACCTGTAAATGAAACTTGTCAATCGATTTACACTGTGGTATCTCGCCATCACTGCGCTGATTCTCCTCGCGGGAAGCGTTATTGTGTTCACCAGTGTGCAGCACGAAAATGATGATGAAGAAGCCAGACGCTTACAAGGCCTGGTGCAGGATGAAATTGCAATTCTTCAGGGCAAACTGCAGCGAACTAACAAAACTTCCGAAGTGACCGTGTCGGAACTGAGCATGAGCCAGGCCGAAAGACCGTTCAAAATTCTTGATACGGTGGGATGGCATTCAGAATTTCAGGGAACAGAACGTCAGCTGATTGGAAGTCAGTCCGTCAAGATCGATAACAAACACTTCCTGATCAACGCGTATGCCTTCGCTCCTGAGCCGGAAGAAACTGTTGCGGGAACCATTCGTTCACTCACGGTGGTTTTTGTTCTGCTCCTCGTGGTGGTCGGCATTACGAGCGTTGTTGTATCGAAGAGAATTCTGTCACCGTTTCATGCGAGTCTCGATGCCATCGAAAATTTCAATCTGAAACAAAGAGAAAATCTTGCATTACCGGACACTCGCACGGAAGAATTCCGGTTGCTGAACAGTTTTCTTTCGAAGATGACATCGAAAGCCCTCGATGATTATCGCACCTTGAAAGAATTTTCAGAGAATGCATCACACGAACTTCAGACGCCCCTCGCGATTATCCGCGGCAAGCTTGAATTGCTGTTGCAATCTGAGATTAATGATGACCAGGCCAAACTCATCACCTCGGCCAGCGAGGCCGTTGACAAACTCGCACGAACCAATCAGGCCCTGATCCTGCTGACCAAGCTCGACAATCAGGAATATCCGTCCCAGGCAATCAACCTCAGCGAAGCCACCGCGAAAGCAATCCTTCTGCTGCAGGAATTAATTGACATGAAGTCGATTACGCTGGAAACTTCAATCACTGCCGGAGTGATGGTGGCGATTCATCCAGCGCTTGCCGATATTCTCTTGATGAACCTGCTGAGCAATGCGATCCGGCACAATTTTGAAAAAGGTTCGATCAAAATCCACCTGACGAATCGTCACCTGACAATTGAAAACACGGGCGAGCCTGTGCGTATTCCTACAGACCAGTTATTTGTGCGGTTTAAAAAGAATTCACAAAGCAGCGATTCTGCGGGGCTTGGCTTATCAATCGTAAAACGAATCTGCGAAATAAACGGGTTTACGATTAACTACTACAGCACTCACGAACTGCACCGGCTTGAAGTGGCGTTCGCTTAACAAACTGTTAACACTTTTCTTCAAAATTGCTTCAAAGTTGCAACCGAACTTTATGCATCATTGATTGTTGATTGACTATGAGGTTTGTTGTTCTCACCATACTGTGGCTTGCATTTTTTCATGCTTCCTATTCGCAGGATCAGCTCATTGTCACAGGCGGTATCACCGATGAGAAAAATAATCCTATCCCCTACGCAAGCGTTGCCTTGTTTAAACAGCAGGACTCAACGATGGTGGGCGGAGCAGTAAGTGATGAGTCGGGCGTATTTCAGATCACAGCAAAACCGGGCAACTACTTCGTAAAGATCACCTTCCTTTCCTTCAACGAAAAATCAATCAGGATCACAAAACAAAGTGGACCACTTGACCTCGGAATCATTCCGCTTGAATCCAGTGCGCGTCAATTGGATGAAGTCGTTATTACAGGTGAAAAGTCGCAGATGGAGCTGCAGCTTGACAAACGCGTGTTCAATGTTGGAAAAGACATGAGCAATATTGGCGGCAACGCAGCCGATGTTCTTGACAACATTCCCTCCGTGAGCGTTGGTGTTGACGGCACAGTGAGTCTGCGCGGAAGCGAGAATGTCAGAATTCTCATCAACGGAAAACCATCAGGCCTCACGTTGCGCGACCCGGACGCCTTACGCCAGTTGCAGGCGAACATGGTCGAGCGTGTGGAAGTGATCACCAACCCGTCATCGCGCTACGATGCCGAAGGCGAGGTAGGTATTATCAACATCGTGCTGAAGGAGAACAAACAAAACGGCATCAACGGCACCTTTACGGCATCCGCAGGCTACCCTGAATTTTATGGCGGATCGTATTCGCTGAACATCCGCAGGAAAAAACTGAATTTCTTTTCGAGCTATGGCTCCGACTATCGCAAAAGTCCCGGCTACAACAATATTTTTCAACGATTTGGCGATGGCAGCACTTCTCAGCGGAATACCGATCGCGAAAGCAGCGAACTTTCACACAACATTCGCGGAGGATTTGACTACTTCATGAACGACAAAACTTCGTTCACCGGGTCTGTGATGTACAACATCGAGGACGGCCTGAACAAATCCACCCTGAATGTTTCCAACTTCTTCAATGATCAGCTTCAAAATACCACAACACGGATTGACAACGAGCACGAAGACGAGACAAACATTGAGGCAGCCCTGAATTTCAAAAAGATTTTTTCGAGTGAGGAACACACCTTCACTGCCGATGGTCAGTACATCCGCAGTGTCGATGGTGAAAATTCAGACTACACACAGACCTCCGCAGACGGCACGATCATTCAACGGGCCGAAAACATTGCACTCGAGGAAAACTGGTTCCTGCAGGGCGATTATGTTTACCCGATCAGGGATGGGAAAGCTGAAGCCGGGTTCCGAAGCACAAACCGGAAAGTAGACAATGACTATGGATTGGAGGAGCAGGACGCAGCAGGCAACTGGGTTCCATTTCCAGCATTCAATAACAATCTCATCTACACGGAACACATTCATGCAGCCTATGTCATGGCGGGAAAAAAGATAAGCAAACTTTCGCTGCAGGCGGGTGTTCGCGGTGAGTATTCCGATATCTCGACAGAATTAACAGAGACAGGTGAAATCAACCCGCGCCAATACTTCAATTTATTTCCTAGCGTTAACCTAGGTTATGAAGTTCGTAAGAATAAAACCTGGCAGCTCAGTTATAGTAAGCGCATCAACCGTCCACGCTTCAGGGATCTGCTGCCGTTCTCGAATTTTGCAGACACACGCGTCCTCTTCATGGGCAATCCGAACCTGAACCCGGAATACACACACTCCTTCGAAACGGGATATCTGCTGAACTGGGAGAATGGCTCTGTGTTGTCGAGCGCGTACTATCGCTATCGCATTGGCGTGATCGAGCGCATCACACAGGTTGACGAGGATGGAATTTCGAGGATCATTCCGGTCAATCTCTCAACACAGAATGCGTATGGACTTGAATTCAACGTCTCCCTCTCTGTAAAGAAGTGGTGGCAGCTGAATACGAGCGCAAATTTTTACCGCGCAATAACGGAAGGCGATTACCAGGATCAGAATTTTTTCAGCGATACCTATACTTTAAACTCGCGCACGACATCGAAAATCACGCTTTTTGAAAATCTGAATTTCCAGACATCATTTAACTATCGCGCACCACGCATCACGACACAGGGACGCGAACTCTCTTCCTATAATCTCGATTTCGCTTTAGGGAAGGACATTCTCAAGGGCAAAGCAACCGTTACTGCCAATGTGCGTGATGTGCTGAATACGAGGAAGAACCGATCCATCACAGAGATCTTCCCGGTTGACAGCGAGGACCAATATTTTTATTCTACGACCAACGGGCAGTGGCGGCCGCGGCAGTTTCGGGTAACCTTTACATACCGCTTAAATCAAAAGCAGGAGCGCAGGGAAAGACGTGAAGACGGTGAGAATGAGCGGGACGATAACGGAGGCGATTTTGAGCAATGAAGCGATCTTTTGAAACGACATTCGATCACAACAGGCTGGATCTGTGGTTGCTTTTTCTGCGGATCCTTGTTGCTGCATTCATGCTAACCCATGGCCTTCCTAAATTCTACCGGCTGATGGCCGGCAATCTTGAGTTTGCTGACCCGATTGGCTTGGGCGAACCAGCCACACTTGTACTTGCAGTTTTTGCTGAGGTTGTGTGTTCAACCTTTATTTTTATCGGTCTGGGAACCCGCATAGCGACCATTCCGTTGATAGCCACGATGCTGGTGGCCGCCTTCGTATCGAACTGGAATGACCCTTTTGGAAAAAAAGAACTGCCGCTACTATACTTATTCATTTATGTGACGTTATTAATTCTGGGCAGCGGAAAGTATTCCATTGACTTTGTTCTTTCCAGAAGGCAGGCGCAAACAACCGCGAGAAATGGCAGCAGGTAAAAAACAGCGCTTTACATTTACAGGAGAAACGAGGGATCATTCGATCCTGATTGGCAGCCATGGCGATGCCACAGTGGTGATCGAGGGCGACTTCGACATTTCAGGAATTGTATATTGCCCCAAATACACGTTGCAACTATCCATCAAAGGGAATGGAACGATTGCCTTCCGCGGGATTTGCAATCGCGTCATCATCAAAAAAATGTCCGGCAATTGTTCACTGGATATGCGTGACCTTACGTGTAAGGAACTTCAATGTGAATCCGTAAAGAAAAAATCAAAAATTCTCGCGGGAAAAACACGGGTGGTTACGCGCGCAAACCTCTTTGACGATGCGATACTTCAGCTCACCGACAGGCCATTGATTACCAGTTCAATCACATCCGGAAATTCGCAGATCCTTCACGACAGTTCTGATACTGTATTTTCTGAAGCTTCCCAACGTTGACGCCATACGCGTAATCATGCGAAAAGTCCGACATTAAAAAAAGAAAAGTAACACAACTAAAAACAAAAAGCCGTCTGCGAGGACGGCTTTTTTATTTTTTGATTTATTCATTTATGCAAGTTCCAGAGTCGTCTCAGACTCTCTTACGCGTTTCACTTGTTGATAGGCAATGAATCCAATGGCGATGAGCCCCAACGCAACGCCAAGGGTTTTAACAACCATCGGCATCTCTTCAATTGCCTTGGGAATCGAAACAACACCATTCTCATTGGTAACCGCAGGCTCGTTAACATAACGTCCTGTCGCAGGGACTGCGAGCTTATCGAAATGTCGTGACAAGTTATTCAACTCCAGGCGCATCTCCTCACCCTGCATCGGTTTGCCATGGCCACTGGCCACAATCTCCGGATCAAGCGCGGCAAGTTTCATCACTGATACTTTAGCTGCGGCCCAATTTGGTGTCAGATATTTTGGCGGACCTGAAAGCGATGGGAGTCCTGACAAGGCACAGATTGCAGATTCCGCTTTCGTGGTCACGAATGCATCTCCGGCAATTAGTACTTTATCCTGCTCGCGATATAGGCTGATGTGTCCTGCCGTATGACCTGGCGTGTGAACGTATTTCCATTCCGGAAATCCAGGGATCGAGTTATCATCAGGAAGCTTTTCTACATAGTCGGAAACATCAATGGGACCTTTCGGGTAGAGGAAAGACATAGATGCCATTGCACCTCCACCCACGCTTGGATCTGGTGGCGGATAAGCGGACTTGCCGGTGAGGTACGGAATCTCAAGCGGGTGTGCGTAGATCGGCACATTCCATTCTTCCGCGAGTTGTTTGACTGCTCCGACATGATCAAAATGTCCGTGCGTCAGGATGATTGCCGATGGTCTTCCTTTCTCGCCAATAATTTCTTTCGCCATTTTGTTGATAGCACCGGCAGACCACTTTAACCCGGCATCGACCAATGCATACGCACCGGAAGTTTCATCTTTAATGATGTAATAGTTTACGAATACGTCTTTCCTGCCCCATACTCCCCGAGCGACAGTAAAGGAGTTGGAGAAAGTTTTTTCAATTGATTGTAGTTCCATAGTTGAGCTTTTGTTTCTCGATCAGCGCGAGAGGTAACAAAAGCGTGCCTCCGGAAACTGCCGTTCAAGACAATCTCGTCAATGTGCCAATGTGCCTATATCCCAATGTGCTAAGGGAGATGAGACAATGGTCAAATAGCCGTCACTATCGCACTAACGCTTGGCACACCGGCTCATTGGCGCATTAACACATTGGCACATTGGCACATTGACGAATCACGATATACTTCGTACCTTGACTGATTAAGCCGCCAAATATGTATCAATATGAAAAAGTAAGTTCGCAGGAAGCCATCAAAATGCTTGGCCATGCTATTGTCGAAGCCGGAATAATCAACAAGCATATTGCCATTGCTGTGTGCGGACCCGAAGGCGAGCTGATCGCATTTCTGAGGATGGATCAGGCGAGTCCCGCAGCTTCCGTGATCGCACAGAATAAAGCCTACACCGCAGCGCGAGATCGCAAATCAACCCGACAGATGGGCGAATTCATGAACAACAACAAGCGCCCACCTGCATTCTGGGGCGACCCTGGAATTACTGGCTTCGGTGGTGGAGTTCCGATCATGCAAGACGGAAAAGTTATTGGAGGCATTGGCATCAGCGGCCTGTCAGAAGAAGAAGACGAACGCATCGCCTATGCTGCGATCGAAACGGTGTATGGGCATGTCGGAAGCAATGGCCAGATTTAGACTTCTCCTCTTCACATTTTTAGCGGGCATTACACTCCTCTCGTGCAGACAGGATCAACACCTGGACACTTCAAAATATTTTCTGCTGGAGGATTCAACTCTTGCCATTTCTCCGGAACATGCGTGGGAAAAATTTAAGCGGGGAGAATTTCAAAAACAGGATCGCCACTCATTTAACCCGGGATTCACATCGTCCTTCTATTGGCTCGTAGTCGAAAATGATACTACAGTCGAAGAAGCAAAACTGGTTGAGATAGGAACAGCGCAGATCAACGAGATACATTTTTATGAAGTACAGCATGAAAAACCCGTGCTCCGATATACGACCGGTGACCACCAACCATTCTCATCACGCCCGCTCAGCACACTGAATTTCACATTTCCCTTGTCGGAGGAAATCAGTCATTACCTGATTCGTGTTGATAAAAAGAACGAGTCGTTGCAACTGACTTTCCAGACCAAACCGATGGACGCTTACTTTTCCAGTGCTGCAGAATCGTCAATGATCATTGGTATCATGAGCGGAGCGGTCGTGCTCATGCTGATCTTCGGTTTGTTCTTATTCCTGATCACTAAGGAAAAAGTCTACCTGTTTTACATGCTGTATATCGCGGCAGGATGGCTATATGTGCTTGCCAATCAGGGTTACGTTTACAAATATTTCTGGCCCGACTTCCCCTGGTTTGCTGCCCGTACCCGGCCCGTAGCTGCGCTGCTTACCATTTCATTTTCAATTCATTTTATCAAGTACTACGCAGGCGAGGCACCGTACCTATGGCTTGAAAGAATTCTGAAAGGAATTACGTACTTCTCATACACCCTCGCAATTCTTTTCCTAATCCCCAATGTTGAGACGAAATCCAGCACGTTCGGATACTACGTTCAAACTTTGCTTCCATTGCTCGCGGCCATTTATATTCTGGCCATATTGATCACCATCGTTCAAAAAGTCCTGAACAAAAACCGCATGGCAATGTTTTACCTGTTGAGCATAACACCAATAGTGATCTTCAGCACCCTTCAGATATTTTATTACTCCGGGGGAATGGATTTTTCCGGCTCGTTCCTGCAAAGCTACGGTCAGGCTACCGGCTATGTTTCAGAAGCCGTTATTCTCATGTTCGGCCTCGCCTATCGGTTTAATTCCTACAAGGAGGAGAAACAGCAACTGCTCATCAACCTCAACAGGCAACAGGTGCGTTACGCCAAGGCGATCATTACAACCCAGGAGAATGAGCGGAGGCAACTCGCAGATCAGCTTCACGATGTTGCCGGCTCTCTGTTGTCGGCCGCGCGGCTGAATTTGTCTTCGGTGCGTGAAAAGAATTTCATTACGAATGAAGATGCCCGGCAGAAACTTGCGTCTGCGGAGGATGCGGTCTCCGATATTTCAAATATTCTCAGGAACATGAGTCATGCGATAAGCCCGGTGATGTTGGATAAAGTCGGATTTCGCCAGGCAATTGATAAGATCGTTGGCATTTTCAACGCCTCCGGCAAAATCAGGTTCGAATTGGAAGTATTGGGCTTTGAAACGGAAGATCCCCAGATGTATGAAAAATACTCTGTTTTGTATGGCATTCTATATGAGCTCATGAATAATATTGTAAAACATGCCAGGGCAACGCATGCGCTCATCCAGGTGATAGAACATGACGACTCGGTTGTCCTTATCGTTGAAGATAACGGCATAGGACTGGCTGTAAAAGATCCTCAGGAAACCGCAACCCATGGGCTAACGGCAATTCATTCAAAAGTTCACTATCTTGGTGGCCACGTTATGATGGAAGATGCCCAACCCCGGGGATTGATTGTGACGATTGAAATACCAAAGGTGAACCATGACGAAATTAATTATCGCTGACGATCATCAACTATTTATTGAAGGTGTGCGCACCGTACTGGCAGAAGAGGAAGACATAACAGTTGTGGCAACGGTTAATGATGGTGCCGCGCTCATGGAAAAAATCGACTCCATGGACGTTGATGCAGTGCTACTCGACCTCAACATGCCAAAGCTCGATGGACTGAAAAGCCTTCAGGCCATCAAAGCAAAAAAACCGCAGATAAAGGTTCTCGTGCTCACCAATTACAATCAACCGGAGCTCATTGATGAAGTGAAAAAATTAAAAGCGGATGGGTTTATGGTGAAAAATTCATCGGCAGCGGAATTGCGGCAGGCAGTTTTAAGAATCATCGCGGGAGAAAAGTTTTTCAGCGAAGGTCAGAACGCGAGTGTCCTTGACGAAACCTCTTACTTCTTCGATGACTTCCTCAAAAAATTTAAACTGACACGGAGAGAAGTGGACATCATCCGACTGGTGTGTCGCGAACTAAGCAGCAAACAGATCGCTGCCGAGCTCCACCTGAGCGAATTCACTGTCAGTACACATCGCAAGAACATCCAGCGAAAGCTGAATATCAAAAACGTGGCAGGACTCGTGGCGTTTGCAAAAGAGCATCAGCTGGTGGCATAATCATCCATTGCGATACTCGGTCGGGGTCTTACCTGTAATTTTCTTGAACGCGGTGTTGAATGACGATTTGGAATTATATCCAACTTGCTCGGCTATCTCTTCTACCTTTATATTCTGTTTTTCTTTGAGAAGTTTTTTTGCCTCCTCCACACGATATTCTGCTGTCATTTCAAAAAAACTTTTCCCGAGACTCTCGTTGATCACCTGTGACAGTAGATGTACCGTTGTACGCAGCCGCTGTGCAAGGTCAGGAAGAGAAAATCCAGGCTGGAGATAAGGCTTTTCATCAGACATTACACGCTTCAGCTTTTCCAGCACGACCGCGTGCTGTTCCGAAGATTGTGGCTTCTGGCGTGGGCCATCGGCAAGCGAAGCCGAACGGAAAAAGCCCGATTGCCTTACAACGCCAAAGCTTGTAAGGTAAATGATCACGCCAGTGTAGGCAGCAAACCAATGATCTCCCGTATCACTTTCATAGAATATTTTAATGACAAGAAGCAGGAGAGTTGTTGACGTAAGCTGAATGGTTCCGTTTCGCAGCTTTCGCAAGACCGGATGCTGGGTGCTGAAAAAAGATTCATTGCGGACGCGGAACGCTTTTATCACTTCCCAAAGGCAAAGCAATGCATAGAAAGCCAGACTCAACATCGTAAGGAGCGTGTGGTGATCGGTCACCCAGAATGTTCGAGGATCTCTGGTGTATTCATAATCGCGAAAAGGCAGCCCTGGCTGGTATGAATCGATCCATGAATTGTATTTCACTACTTCTGGCTCGAAGTAAAATGGCAACACCAGCAACAGATAAATAAAAGGAAACACCAGGTGCCAATAGCTTCGCTTCCTGACTTCTCCGAATATCAGGCTCAGCACCATCAGGTAAAATAAGGGCCCGATCGCAAATGAGGCTGGCTCAGAAAAATCTACCAGCCAAAGACAGTCAACGATATAACCGGTGTACATCAGAAAAATTTCCACAACACACAACGTGATCGATAACAGCAGCAATCCATGGAACACATTCGTATTGACTTTCCTGTTTTCTTTCGAAAAAAAGAAAAAGCACAGGAAGATCGCCTGGACGATTCCAAGAAAAATAAAAACAGCAAAGAGATCGATTCGATAGTTCATC
This sequence comes from Fulvivirgaceae bacterium JP3-4, assembly GCA_029309925.1. Lineage (GTDB taxonomy): Bacteria > Bacteroidota > Bacteroidia > Cytophagales > Cyclobacteriaceae > Chryseosolibacter. The sequence continues at coordinate 984,691 of JARKND010000005.1, read as the reverse complement.
CTGCTGCAACCTCCTGTCTTGCCTGGTGTTCGGCAGCGCGCTTCACCGCCTTTAACATTTCCATCCGTATCAGCCCGCTGAACGGCCTGACGAAAAACCAGTATCTGGAAAATCTTTTCTTACTAGACTGGTCCGTACAATACACCCGTGTCTCGGTTGACAACGAGCACGAATGAATGTTACGTTCTGCGATCCTGAAATTCCAGACCGCTTTCAGAAAGTTTGGCTCATTGAAATTTTGAAATTCAGCCGGATCAAACCTTTGCAGATTTCCATCCGGCTTCCAGAACTGGCCGATCAGACCGATGACAAATTCATCGTTGGCCGCTCTCTCCAGTTCTGTGAAACCTGTATTAGTTAACTGGCTCAAAGAAATTCTTTCACAGGGCATTCCTCGCAGCCAGAACAATATTTTGATCAGTCTCGATTTGCTGAAATCGCAATTCTCAAGCCGTTCCGCAATGGTGAACCTGTCACTCAAAATTTCAATCGAGTGGGTTTCACCGTAGTGAAAATCCGGAAGGTATTTGTCGATCAGCATTTACTTTAATCCTAACGTCACCTGTACGGGCAGGTGGTCAGACGGATAGTGCGTTCCATCGTTGTCGGTGATGACCTTGTAGTCAGACGCTTTCCACTCGCGTGAGGTGAAGATGTAGTCGATCGGACGACACTCGATCGAGTTGACCTTAAAACTGCAGAATGTTCCTGGAGGATTTGCCGGAGCAGGATCGGTCAGAGGAATCATCTGCTGGGTAGTGATCACCTCGTAGGGTTTGTCCTCCCTTGTGCAATTGAAGTCACCGGTTATAATCAATGGCGTTGATTTCGCGAGTTTGTCAGCCTGCGACACCAGCAACTCCGCACTCTTTGCGCGGGACTCTTTGCCAATATGATCAAAGTGAGTGTTGATCACCATAAAATCCTTTTTTGTCTTTTTGTCACGGAAAACCGCCCACGTGGCTACACGCGTAATTGCGGCATCCCAGTTTTTACTTCCCGGAACTGATGGCGTTTCCGAAAGCCAGAAAGTATTCGATTGCTTCAATTTGAATCGGTCCTTTTTATAAAATATCGCTGAGTATTCTCCCTTCTGTTTTCCGTCATCACGACCAACACCAACATAATCGTATTCGCGCAGAATCCCCTTCAGGTCCTGCACCTGGTTGTGCATCGCCTCCTGCACTCCGAAGATCTCCGGGTCGTATTTTTTGATCAGGCTGTATACCTTCTCTTTCCGGCTGCTCCACTGATTGATTCCATCGCCCGTATTGTCGTAACGAATATTGTAGGTCATGATGTCGATTGTCTGACCGAACGATAAAGTCGAGATGAGAACGAGTAGTAGTATTCCGGTTTTGCGCATACAGAAAATTTTTCAGCAAGTTAAAATTAAAAGCCGAGCATTACCGGGAAATTCCGATCATTGTAAATGGATTTTTTCCACATCGACAATATCCTTTTTACCCTGTGGGGATATGAGGTCAGTTACCTTGAATTCTTCGGCATGCTGTCGGGTATTATTGCCGTTGTGCTTTCCTCTCTGGCCAATGTCTGGAGCTGGCCTATCGGGATTATTAACGTAACGTTATCTTTCTTTCTTTTTTTCCAGGTACAGCTTTATCCCGATATGTTTTTGCAGGTGTTCTTTTTTATAACGAACGTCATGGGCTGGTGGCGGTGGACGCACCCGAAGCCTCACGAAGAAGATCGCAAACACGAACTGCGCGTAAGCTTTATGAACCGGAAAGACGTGATCCTCGTAACGGTGTTCGGCCTTGCCGGAACATTCCTGCTCGGATTGTTCGCTAAAAATCTCCACGACATTTTTCCAACAGTTTTCACGAAGCCAAGTGCCGCACCTTACCTGGATTCTTTTATTACAGTGATGAGCATTATCACAACGTTCTATATGATCCAGAAAAAAATTGAGTGCTGGGTGATCTGGCTGCTGGTGGACATCGTGGCAACGTATCTTTACTTTGTACGCGACATAAAACTCTACGGTTTGCTGTACCTCGCATTTTGCTTTATTGCCGCCTTCGCCCTTTGGAACTGGATCCGTGAGTACAGAAGCTACCAGAAAACAACTGCGTGAATTTGAAAAGGGGATTGGTCATCGGAAAGTTCATGCCCATTCATGCCGGGCACGTTGGGCTGATCGATTTTGCCGCGAGGCGATGTGATGAGCTGATCGTGTCGATGAGCTTCACACCTGACGACCCAATACCATATCAAAAGCGATTCGGGTGGATTGAAAAACTCTTTAACGATCAGCCCAACATCAAGCCACGGCTGATCGCGGACGACTTTGATAATCCGCATCTGCCACTTGACGTGAGAACCAAAGGATGGGCAGAGGTTCTCCGGAAAGTTTATCCGAAAATTGACTTTGTGTTTTCATCCGAGCCCTACGGTGAATTTCTGGCGAAGCATCTGGGAGCAGCACACCTTCCTTTTGATCCGGACCGCAGACTTTTTCCTGTAAGTGCCACAGCCATCCGCCAGAAACCACTGGCGCACTGGGATTTTATACCAAGGATTGTTCAGCCGTACTTCGTGAAAAAGATCTGTTTTTACGGAGCTGAAAGCACTGGCAAGTCAACCATGGCGCAGTCGATGGCAAAGCGCTACAATACCGTTTTTGTACCTGAAGTTGCCCGCGAGATGATCACAACGAATGATTTTACAGCAGATGATATCATCCGGATTGGCCACGCACACTACGAGCGCATTCTGGCAGCAAGTGAACACGCCAACAAACTTTTGTTTTGCGATACAGATGCCATCACCACACAGATCTACTCGAAACACTATCTCACCTTGATTCCGCCTGTGCTTTTTGAACTTGAGTCAAAGATGAAGTATGACAAATATTTTTTGTTCGACATTGACGTGCCGTGGGTGGCTGATGGCCTCCGCGACCTTGGCAACGCGAGAGAAGAAATGCATGAAATTTTCAAAGATGAACTCGAAAAACGAAAAATCGATTATACACTGGTCACCGGTTCATGGCATGAACGGGAACAAATCATTGTTAACGAGTTAGAGAAGTTTTTTTAGCCACCGCCTCAACGGGAGACCGCATCATTCAGAACCTTCAGTTTTTTTTCAAGCAACCCCCTCTCTGCATTCGAAGAAACGACCGCCAGCGCTCTGCGATAAGCCAACGAGGCTTCCTCCATCTTACTTTCCAAAACATAAAAATCGCCCAGCGCAGTTTGGTACAGGTGCGATGAGTCGAGATCCTTGATTTCCAACATTGCCTTCAGACCCGCAGCGCTGCCATATGCGTAGCCGATCGCGATCGCCTTGTTGAGCCTGACGATACCATGCGGCTTGAATTGCTCCAGCGCTTCATAAAGTTTTACAATCTTTTCCCAGCTTGTCTCTTCAAACGATTTTGCCAGCACATGATAGCCGGCAATCGCTGCCTCCAGATGGTAAATGCTCACCGATTCATCCGCTGTTGCGATGTCAAGGTAATGCAGTCCGGTTTTAATCAGGGACTGATTCCACTTAGTGCGGTCCTGGTCCTTGAGCAGAACAATACTTTTTTCTGCATCGAGCCGCGCATCTTCACGCGCAGCCTGCAGGCACATCAGCGCCAGCAACGCGTTTGTTTCCGAAGTATTGGTGCGGTTATCAGAGGTAAGTATCAGCGTCAGGCGGATGGCCTCCACACACAAGTCTTCGCGGATCAATAAATCCGGATGTGACGAATTGTATCCCTCATTGAATAAAAGGTAGAGGGAATGATGCACCGCTTCCAGGCGCGCGCTCAGGTCAGTAGTATAAGGGAGTTCGAGGCTGATCTTTTCGTTCCTGATCTTTTCGCGCGCGCGGAATAATCGCTTGGTGATCGTCTCTTCACTGGTGAGAAAGCATCTTGAGATTTCACCAACACTTAATCCGCAAAGCGTTTTCAATACGAGGGCAATCTGCGCGTCATATGGAATGGATGGATGACACAGCGCAAAGATCATCCTGAGCTGACTGTCCTGAATTTCATTGTCCAGAAAGTAGCCGTTCACTGTTGGACCAAGCGTGTACTCCGAGGAAAGGAAGCGCGCGGCATCCGGATCGAGATTTTTTCTGACAGCATTCTTCCGAAGTACATCGATCGCCTTGCGTTTCGCAACTGCGTATAGCCAAGCCGATGGATTGGCGGGTATCCCTTTGAATTTCCAGGTTGTCACTGCCTGGAGCAAGGTGTCCTGGACAATGTCTTCTGCGGTTTCAAAATTCTGAAAGCCGAGCAAGCGCGTCAGCACAGAAGATAAACGGCCAGACTCGCTTCGAAACAAAGACTCAACGTGTTTGTCAATTTCGTCCACAGGGCGGTCTCAAAAATTAGTTGAATGATCAAATTCCAACAGGGGCATGCTTTGGAATTTGATCATTGAGTTAGTGATTATTTTTTTTTCATCTCAGAAATCCATCTTCATCACAGTGCGTACTTCAACACTTCCATTGTATTCGAAGTCGGGGCTGTCTTTTGCGATGTGCACGGCCTCATCGTAGTCCTTCGCTTCAATAAGGAAAAATCCACCGACAACTTCCTTGCTTTCTGTGAACGGCCCGTCAGTGACGGTTTTTTTGACGCCCGAAACTGTTTTTCCGCCAGGCAACAAGGGTTCGCCCGCAAGATACTTTCCTTCCTTCGTTAATTTTTCAACCCATGCGAGCCATTTGCCCATGTGCGCTTCCTGCTGCTGGGGAGAAAGATGGCTGACATCACCACCGCGAAATAAGAACATGTACTTTTCCATAGAATGTGTATTTGGTTAAACATTTCCCTTATGACGGGCATGTTTGATGGATCTGGACACAATTTGTTGAAAAAATTCTGAGGAATTTTGTAAGAATACGTCAATGGGAAAAAACCAATGTCCAAAAAAGCAAAATCCAAAACCCAAACGTGGTATTTGGACTTTGGATCTCGGTTTGGATCTTGGGATTTTAGCGCCTTACGCTTTCGCGGAAACCACACTGGAAGCCCGACCTGCTTTGTAACCTTTTGTGGCAAAATACAAGATGAAAAGATAAGCGGGTATCATCATGGAATAAGCTTCGCGTGAGCCAATGCTTAACGAGAGCTTACCGTAAAGCAAGGGAAGAATTGCTCCTCCAGAGATTGCCATAATTAACAATGCAGAGCCCATCTTCGTGAACCTGCCAAGGCCGTCAATTGACAATGGAAAGATCGCTGGCCACATCAATGAATTTGCCAGGCCAAGCAATGCGATAAACGTTACGGATACCGTGCCGTTGGTGACGACTGCTCCTGCGGTAAAAATCACACCGAGAACGGCACTGATAGCAAGAGCCTTTGACTGCGAAATAATTTTCGGAACGGTGAAAATGCCAATCACATATCCAACGAGCATGAAGGCCAGCGTGAACTGGGTGTAGAATCGCGCTTCATTCAATTCGATACCCAGGGATTTGCCGTAACTGATGATTGTGTCACCCGCCATAACCTCAACCCCCACATACAAGAACAGAGCAAGCACTCCCAGCAGCAAATGCGGGAAATCAAAAACACTTGATCGTCCCGAAGCCTCACCTGCCGTTGCGGATGACGTGTCATCTTCGTCCTGAATGTCTGGCAAGCCGGAGAATAAAATGGCGACAGCAAGCACCAGAAGGACTGACGATATAATAATGTATGGAACCACAACACGGCTTGCCAATTCATCCAGCCGCGCGTCACGTGCAACAGCATCCATGCCTTTCAAACTCTGTTCGAGTACATCGGCATCTTTCAATGCAATGTATCCAAAGATCAACCCTGCGATGATACCTGCTACTTTGTTACAAATTCCCATGATACTAATGCGCTTTGCTGCGCTTTCAATCGGGCCGATCAGTGAGACGTACGGATTTGATGCCGTCTGCAGAAGGGCAAGACCGGATCCGATAATAAAGAGACCAACCAGAAATAAATTAAAGTTTCTCGCATTGGCTGCGGGAACAAAAATGATTGCACCAACGGCCATCACAGCTAAGCCAATCGACATCCCCTTTTTATAACCCGTAGCTTTTAAAACCCACGATGATGGAATCGCCATAACTGTATAAGCGATGAAGAAAGCAGTTGCAACGAGGTACGACTCTAAATCTGTTTCCAGCTGACATGCAATCTTCAAGTAAGGGATCAGGGAGCCGTTCACCCAAGTCACAAAACCAAAAATGAAGAACAATGCTCCTATAATAATCATCGGAAGGGCATACGATTTTTGTTGCGAGGTCATGCTGGTTGGTTTAGGTTACCGGAATTAATTTGTATTTGTGTGCTTCCCCGCACACCGAATCGATTTAAACTTTTATTTTTGGGGCCTTAATAAAAACTGCATCGCGCAAAGTGTTGTGTTTGCGCAAACACTAATCGAAAAATAAGGAAAACATCATGGACACACCAAATAACACACAAAAAAAACTCACTTTATTAGTTCTCGCAGCAGGCATTGGAAGTCGTTATGGCGGAATCAAGCAGATTGATGGCTTCGGACCTAACGGTGAAACCATTATGGACTACTCGTTATTCGATGCCATTCGTGCCGGCTTTACAAAGGTTGTGTTCATCGTGCGTGAAGAAATTCTCGAAACAGTAAAAGAAAAATTCGGTAACAAGCTCAAAGGAAAAATTGAAGTCGATTACGTCATTCAGTCGCTGGACAAGCTGATCCCGACACAATACAAGAACCCCGAGCGTGTGAAACCCTACGGAACCGGTCACGCAGTGTTGTGCGCGCGTGAAGCGATCAACGAGCCTTTCGTAGTGATCAACGCTGACGACTTTTACGGCAAAGATGCGTTCGCTTCCATCGCAAAATTCTTCCGTGAGGAAAAAGATGGTGCGCACGCCATGGTTGGCTATACGCTGAAGAATGTATTGTCAGAGCATGGCAGCGTTTCGCGTGGTGTCGGTGAAACTGACGCTCAAGGTTTCCTCAAGTCGGTTGTTGAACGCACAACCATCGTAGTTGAGAATGGAAAGATTGTGGCGAAAGAAAAAGACGGAGACCTTGTGCTCAGCCCTGACGCTCCGACTTCCATGAACTTCTGGGGATTTCAGCCGTCTATGTTTGAACTGTCTGCCCAGATGTTCCAGGAATTTCTGAAGAACAATCACCAGAATATCAAAGCAGAATTTTACATCCCGCTTATCGCGAACGAAATGATCCACAAAGGAAAAGGCAAGGTGAAGGTGCTCGGTGGCGGAAATATCTGGTTTGGTGTTACGTATAAGGAAGACAAGGAAGCGGTGTCGAACCGGATCAAAGAACTGATCAGGGAAGGGCAGTATCCGGAGAAGTTGTGGACGTAAATGAGAATGTAGAATAATAAACATTCAATGTCGAATGTCGAAGTGCCGTCTACTTCGCTATTCGACATTGAATGTTGAGTGTTCGAATATTTTGTGTTTCGTGTCGTTGGAACTTTCGTGTAACTTGTAATAAACTTTCGATCATGAAAACGTTTTTCACTATTGCGCTGCTCGCCAGCATCGGTTCATCGTTAAACGGCCAGCCATCGAATTTCATTGGTGGCTGGAAATATGAAAATCACGACACAACGATTTCCTTGATCATTACAGAAAAACATTTTGCGGAAACAACGTATGATCTGAAAAACAAAACGTTCATCTCGACTGCGGGCGGCAGCTGGTCATCACAGAATGGCCACTTCAGAAAATTATATGAATTCAATTCTGCCAAACCTGAACTCATCGGGCAAAAGGTAAGTTATTACCTGCATCAGGAAGTGAAGGGGAAATTGGGCATGGTGCAAGAAACCAGTCAGAAGAAGAAAGAATTTTCACGCGTTGATGACGGAACTCCGGGCAAGCTAGCTGGTGCATGGCTGATCACGGGCCGCATGCAGGGAAATCAGATGCAACCTATTACGCCAGGCGCGAGAAGGACAATGAAGATATTGTCTGGTACGCGCTTCCAGTGGATTGCATACAACACGGAGACAAAAGAATTCTTTGGAACTGGTGGTGGCACGTACACAACAGAAAACGGAAAGTACACCGAGAACATCGAATTCTTTTCACGCGATAACAGTCGCGTTGGTGCGAGCCTTTCTTTTGACTTCGCGCTAGAGAATGGTGACTGGCGTCACAAGGGACTGAGCAGCAAAGGCGATCCCATCGATGAGGTGTGGACAAAAAGGGAAAAGGTAGGGCTTTAGCGCTCGCCCCGTGGCGGGACAGGAGTCTTTTGTGATCTGAATTCCATCGGAATGAATTTAGCGGATGGATTAAGCACCAATGACCAATAAAAAATAGCCCATAACCAAATTCCAAAAAACAACGAGATTTGACCATAGTTAATTCTTGTCGCAGATCGTTTACTGTCTGATGATCCCATAGGCTGCATTTGCAAAAGCCAGATTACCCTGTTTGATTTTTGTTTTTTGCTTTTTGGATCTTTCATACAACACCATCCACCGAACATGCTTGACAGGCGCTCCCATACGGATTTCATAAAAGCTAAGGCGGCAGCACTGGGATTTTCTTTTTGTGGAATTTCAAAAGCAGAATTCTTGAAGGATGAAGCGCCACGTCTTGAGGAATGGCTGAAGCGCAACTATCAGGGAAAGATGTCGTACCTCGAAAATCATTTTGACAAACGACTGGATCCTACCCTGCTTGTGCCTGGAGCAAAGTCCGTCATCAGCTTGCTTTACAACTACTATCCTGAAAAAGATCTCGGCAGGGAAAGCGATCTCAAAATAGCGAAGTATGCCTATGGCGAGGATTACCACTTCGTTGTGAAAGACAAACTAAAAATTCTTTTCGAGAGCATCCGCGAAAATATTGGCGATGTAGACGGAAGGGTTTTTGTGGATTCAGCTCCGGTCATGGAAAGAGCATGGGCACAGAAGAGCGGACTCGGCTGGATCGGAAAAAACAGTTTGCTGCTCAACAGGCAAATGGGCAGTTTCTTTTTTCTTGCCGAAGTGATACTCGACCTTGAGCTGGAATACGATGGTCCCGTAAAAGATTACTGCGGCACCTGCACCGCCTGCATGGACGCGTGCCCCACTGACGCGATTCCTGAACCCTCAGTAGTAGATGGCAGCAAATGCATCAGCTATTTTACTATTGAACTAAAAGAAGAAATTCCCGCAGACGTAAAAGGTAAGTTCGGAAACTGGATCTTCGGATGCGACATCTGCCAGGATGTTTGCCCGTGGAACAGCTTTGCAAAGTCACACCATGAGCCAAGGTTTGCACCCGCTATGGAAATGAACTCATTCAGGGAAAACGACTGGAAGGAATTGACAGAAGAAGTGTTCAATACCATTTTTAAACACTCCCCTGTCAAGCGGACAAAATTTTCAGGATTAAAACGAAATATTGAATTTGTTCTGAAAGAGCGCGATTAGCGCATCATCACCAGAACTTCATTGGCTACTTTCTGATTTGCTTCGAAAGCGAGCTTCTGGTAATTCACCAGGTCAACAATTGTTCCGATGAGGCATAGCCCAGCGGTGAAAAAGTACAGAATTCCCATTCCGATGTGTCCGAGTATAAAACGGTGAATGCCTGCCAGTGCAACAAATCCAATCAATGCCGTCACGAGTATCAGCATCGGCTCTTTTCTTCTTGCCCGGTAGATGTTGATAAACTGCTTTGCTTTTTCATCATCCATATCTTTGAGGATGTTTTGAAGATAAACCATTTCTTCACCGGTTGCTTCAGGAAAGAGATCGATAACTCGTGCCATGGGATTTAAAGTGTTGTTTGAGGAGTTGGAATATTCTGTAAGATAAAATAATCACCGCAAAAAACCCGAATGGATGAGTTTGAAAAGATTGTAAAAATTGACCGTGAAAAAGTAGTGTTATCGAATGCCCAAGTCCACAGCCGGGACAAAATTCAAGGCCGAGGTTAGCGAACGGACAAATAGTAAAATGACTGTCAACTAAAGGATCAAAAAGACCCAGTCCCGCTAACGCGGTGACCCAAATGATTGCCTCAAAAGGAATGATTCTCTTCACAAAAGATGTTCGCGTTTCCATAAGTTCATAAATTTCCGGAGTGGTACGATCTTTATCTTTCCAAGATCGGAAAAAATAAAGTCTTTTATGTTCCCGGTGATGAGAAAGTCTGCGTCTGAGAAATCCATCGGTAAAGTTCGCAGGAACTCAAAGGCGCACCGCCCAAATCAAAATCCGTCATTCCGCGCATTCTGAATTGTATATGAAATGGTGCGTGTTCATGAGCGGAAAACCTTTGCCTTGCACACTAACTACGAAGTGCACTTCATCGGCAACTCGCTATCATCAGGCCAACTCGAGCACCTAACTCTTTTCGTTAGTGATGAGTGCTCAGCGAGAGTCGCACAATCCAAGTGTGGCTGTTCGTAGCTATCTCGCACGCGGACCGGATTGAATAAGGGCGGGTGCGCATTCAGAGTGTTTTTCATAAACAATGTGCAATCGGTGGGATTCCGCTCAGTATAGCGGAGCCTTCGTAGGTATCTCGCAAGCGCGGAATGACGGATCGACTATGGCGTGCGCGGCTTCACTAAGCATCTGATAACTTCACAGCCATTAAATATTTGTTTACTAATCAATCGATGAACCCTCCAGACTTCTCGCACAAAAAAGTAAAGGCTCTGTCTCCAGAGCCTCTTTAATGTTTTTCAAATTCAATTTCATGCAGTCACGAAACAGCGATTGAGAATCGCTTCGTGCTCCTGGCCAAACCTGGTGTAGCACCAGTTCCGAAGTTCACTGACTTCATCCGCTATCAACAACTTGATAGCCTTACGTAGCTCTTTTTCAAATAGCAGAGCGTCAAAACTCACTTTGGTGAGTACAGTTTTGACATAATTCAACATCTTTTTGATATGAGTAAGGGTTAAAAAATTAATAAGCTAACGACCGTTAAGTTAAAAAATTGTCGAAATACAATGAACAAAATACCGCTAATAATTTTTCGCAACCCGCGCGAGAAACTACCGTTGGCTATTCCATGTATTTCTGCCAATTTCCAGCAATTTTTATTCCTCGAAAACGGTTGTTATAACGGAGGCAATTTTTGTTAGAACATGATTAAGATGGCGATTCTGCGTTTGTATTTTTTGCTTGGCATATTCATTACCGGTATATGGTCGGTTCAGGCGCAAGGGGTCCAGATTACACTCGGTCCGGATGAGATCGGGGAGAATCAGGCGTGGACGATCTCCGTCACAGTGCAAAACGACCGTCTGAAAAATTACGACAACTTCCCGGACATAGAAGGATTTCGGAAACGCGGCACATCAACCCAGTCGACAACCAACATCGTGAACGGGCAGGTCTCGTCTTCGCAGAGTGTGATCATGACTTACCTTCCGATACGTCAGGGCACAGTCACGGTGCCTTCGTTCACTATGAAGGTAAACGACAAGCCGATCAAAGTGGCGGGGAAGAAAGTGAAAGTCGGTGCGCCTGTCCAGCAACAGCGCGATCCATTCAAGAGCCTGTTCGACAAAAGTCCGGCAGACGAATTCTTTGGCAGGAACGAAACCGAATTTGTTGATGTGAAAGACGATGCGTTTCTCGCGCTCACTACCAGCAAAGATGAAGTGTATGCTGGCGAAGGGTTCAACGCAACGCTCTCATTCTATGTCTCGGAAGACAACCGCGCACCGTTGCAGTTCCACGAACTGGGAAAGCAGCTGTCAGACATTCTGAAGAAAGTAAAGCCAGACAACTGCTGGGAAGAAAATTTCAACATCGAGAACATCGAAGGAGAAAACGTGCAGATCAACGGCCGCGGCTACACGCAGTACAAGATCTACCAGGCAACCTATTACCCGCTCAACGCAGAAAATATTGTTTTCCCGAAAGTTGGCCTCGAGATGATCAAGTATAAAGTCGCAAAGAATCCATCCTTCTTCGGCCAGAACCGAAAGGAGGATTTTAAGACGTTTTATTCTCAGCCGAAAACGGTGCGCGTAAAAGAGCTGCCTCCACATCCACTACGGGATATGGTCGCAGTAGGCAACTACCAGCTGTACGAACATATGCCTACTACGGATATTGAAACCGGAAAGAGCTCGAGCTACGTGTTCAATATTTTCGGGGAAGGAAACATTTCAGCGATTGAGAAACCAATCGTGAAAAACAACGACACATTTGAATTTTACGAGCCCAACGTCCGCCAGGACATCAACCGTGAAGGTGGTCGGGTATCGGGAACAAAGTCCTTCAACTACTTTCTCATCCCCAAAGAACCCGGCCAGTATCAGCTGAAGGATTATTTTCAGTGGGTGTTCTTCAATACGAATAAGAACCGCTATGATACTCTGCGATCAAAGTTGACGGTGTATGTCACCGGGGAAAGCAAGAAGAACGAGGCCATTGAATCGAATGATGCCGGAGCTTTTTATGATAAGATCGCTTCCGCGGATAATATCATTCAGTCACGCCAGGACAACGACTGGATCAAAACTGCGTTGAGTCTCTTTACAATCGTTATCCTCGGTGCTTCCGTGTACCTGATGTTCAAAAAACAGAGCGCTTAAATGCATTAGCCACCAAGACACGAAGACACTAAGGAACACGAAGAAATTCCAGATAAAATTCTCAGTGTGCCTTGGGGCCCTGGTGTCTTGGTGGCTATTGTATTATGCATTATCTTCAAGCCCTCATGAGCAATTCGTACGGCACCCTTTTCAAGATCTCAACGTTTGGTGAATCACATGGCCCGGCCATTGGCGTTATCATTGATGGATGCCCCGCAGGACTTCCGATTGATGAAGCGTTTATCCAGCAGGAACTGACTCGCAGGAAGCCGGGACAATCGAGAATCACCACGCAGCGAAAAGAGGACGACACATTCAAGATCCTCAGCGGAGTGTTCGAGGGAAAATCGACAGGCACTCCGATCGCGATCGTCATTGAGAACCAGGATCAGCGCAGCAAAGATTATGGCCACATTGCAGAGTCGTTCAGGCCTTCTCATGCCGACTACACATACGAAGCAAAGTACGGTCATCGCGACTACCGCGGTGGTGGACGCAGCTCGGCCCGCGAAACGGCAGCTCGTGTTGCTGCGGGTGCGATCGCAAAACTCCTGCTCAAAAATTCAGGTGTTGAAATCTTCGCTTACGTTTCGAAAGTCGGAGACATCCAGGCGCCTCACTACACCGGGCTCGACCTGAGCAAAGCCGAAGACAACATCGTGCGCTGCCCGGATCCCGCGACAGCGGAAAAAATGATAGCATATATTGACAAGATCCGTCTCGATCGCGACACGATTGGTGGCGTGGTTACCGGGGTCATAAAAAATTCTCCAGTGGGCCTTGGCGAACCTGTATTCGACAAACTCCACGCTGAACTCGGCAAGGCAATGTTAAGCATCAACGCGGTAAAAGGATTCGAATATGGCAGTGGCTTTGCAGGTGTTGAATTGAGAGGATCGCAACACAACGATGAATTTTACAATGACGGAAGCCGCATCCGCACCAAGACAAATTTGTCGGGTGGAATTCAGGGCGGAATATCAAATGGTGAAGACATTTATTTTAATGTCGCATTCAAACCGGTTGCTACGATCATGCAGGATCAAACCAGCGTTGACAAATCCGGCAACGAAGTCATCGTTTCAGGAAAAGGAAGACATGATCCCTGTGTTGTGCCGCGCGCAGTTCCGATCGTAGAATCAATGGCTGCTTTGGTAATGGCGGATATGCTGCTTCGGATGAAAGCATCCAGGGTATAGGAGATTTGACCAAGTCAAAAAACCAAAAATCAAAAATCAAATCACAAAGAGAGGATAATTCCGAGAGGCGATCAACCTGGAACCTGCAACCTGAAACTTACAGATCGAAGGCATTATTCCTAAGAACTCTCGATTATCGAAGCGGCCTTCGCCTCTTACGCGTCTGTGGAACGTCATCCCCACGCCTGCCGGCACGAGTTTTTGACAAGTGTCAGAAGGTTTAAACAAACGATTTATGAGAACGGTAGCCATCTTACTAATTGTCATCGGAGCAATCATGACAGTTTTCACAGGCTTCAATCTTGTTACCAAGAAAGAAGTTGCTGATGTCGGACCAATCGAAATCAATAAGACTGAAAAGACTCCTGTTTACTGGTCACCAGTGACAGGTGCGATTTTGCTTGTTGCAGGTATCATCGTACTCGCTACAAGTAAGAGACAATCAGCTTAGGGATTTTCCTGCATCAAAAACAGGCATTAGACCGCGTGTTTAATGCCTTTTTTATTTCGATAAAAGCCTGGGCAATCGATTGATGAAAGGTTCATTACAATAGCTATATTGCGCGATGTTTTTCATGCCATGCGCAGCCAAAACGTTGCCATGGTCTCATCAACCTGAACCGAAATGGAAATTGCGCAAACTCCAAAAAAGAGCAGACTTACACTCTACATCATCATCGCTCTTTTTGCCGGCATCATACTGGGCTACATTCTAAACACGAACTACCTCAACACCGACAACGAAACGCTCATCAGCCTTGACGGTCAGATCGAGCAGTTGAACCATTCGATCGCGACATCTACTGACTCGGTTGCAACGAAAGCATTCGAAAGCAAAAAATCCGTCCTCAACAAGGAACGGAACGCTTTACTTATATCACGCGACAAGAAAGTCGAGCCTTTCTCACTTCTCGCTGATATCTTTTTAAGACTTATCAAAATGATCGTTGCGCCCCTGGTGCTGACAACGCTCGTTGTTGGTGTTGCCAAATTGGGCGACATCAATTCTGTTGGAAGGATTGGGGGAAAGACCTTGCTGTGGTTTCTTGGTGCGTCATTCATGAGTCTGCTCCTCGGTCTGCTGATGGTCAACATTTTTGAGCCGGGTATCGCCATGAAACTTCCGCTACCGGAAGCAGAAGCAAACACGGGCATTATCAAGGGCACGGGCTTATCGCTGAAGGAATTTCTATATCATATGTTTCCGGCCAGCGTGATCGAAGCGATGGCAAAGAATGAAATTCTTCAGATCGTTGTATTTGCAATCTTCTTCGGAGTGGCTACTGCAGCGATTGGAAAGCCGGGAGAAATTATTGTAAAAGCTTTCGATGCAGCGGCACATGTGATATTGAAGGTGACAACCTACGTGATGAATTTTGCTCCATTAGCGGTGTTCGGAGCTATGACAGCGATCATTGCCAAACAAGGTCTTTCGATTCTCAAAACCTACTCGGTTTTCATTGGTGAATTCTATTTCTCGCTGGCATTGCTGTGGCTCCTCCTGATCCTCGCGGGTTTCGTTGTGATTGGAAAAAAGGTTATTCGCCTCATTCAGCGGATCAAAGAACCAACGCTTCTTGCGTTCAGCACGTCAAGCAGTGAAGCTGCGTTTCCAAAAACGATGGAAGAGTTACAACGCTTCGGGTGCAAAGACCGGATCGTAAGTTTCGTGCTTCCTTTGGGTTATTCTTTTAACCTTGACGGAAGTATGATGTATATGACGTTCGCATCACTTTTCATCGCGCAGTCTTATGGCATGGATCTTCCACTCGGCACTCAGTTGAGCATGCTTCTGGTGTTGATGGTGACAAGCAAAGGTATCGCAGGAGTGCCGCGTGCCTCACTGGTAGTTATTGCAGGAACACTCGTATCATTCAACATTCCCGAGGCCGGACTTGCGCTTCTGTTAGGAATTGACCCGCTTTTGGACATGGGCCGCAGTGCTACAAACGTTGTAGGTAACAGCGTTGCCACAGCGGTGATCAGCAAGTGGGAAAACGCCTTTGAAGGCGGAACTGACGCCTAGCACAATACTTGAGCCGTTTCAGCCGGTTTTTGAACTTTATTTCCTTAATTTTGTTCCGGTATAAACGACAAAAAAATGCTTCAGGCTGCGAAAAACATTCATATCTATCTAGAGTCGAATCCAAACCCGAATTCTTTAAAATTCGTGGTAAATGAGATGCTTATCCCGGAAGGTATGAGCTTCGATTTCCCGGATGCTGAAAGTGCTGAAAATGCACCGCTCGCCAAGGAGCTTTTCTCCTACCCTTTTGTAGAGCGGGTTTTCTATATGAGCAACTTTGTCACCGTCACAAAGACCGCGGACGTTGAATGGATTGAGATCCAGGGAAAAGTCAAAGAGCATATTAAAAATTTCCTCGAATCAGGTCGCTACATTATTGAGATCAACGAACCTGAGCAGGTGCCTGCTGAAGAGGAAACAGAAACAGTCAGGAAAATCAAAACCATACTCGATGAATACATACGGCCGGCTGTTGAGCAGGACGGTGGCGCCATTACCTATCATTCATTCTCAGACGGCATTGTAAAAGTGCGCCTCCAGGGTTCATGCAGCGGCTGCCCGTCTTCTATGGTGACGCTAAAAGCCGGAATTGAAAACCTCTTCAAGCGAATGATGCCTACCGAAGTGTATGGCGTTGAAGCCTTAGCGTAGAAAAATCTAAAACCGGTCGAAAGCCGGTTTTTTTGTGTGGCGGATTTACTATTTTTATTTGGCGTTAATCTGCCCCCGACATGAGTTCCCTAACCCAACCAGAAACCGCTGCTGTTTCAGAACAGCAACTATGGCCATTCATTAGCCGCATTCACCAGAAAGCAGATCGAATAAACACCGGATTTATCATCGGATTCTTTATTGTCGGAATCCTTCTTTCATTTTTCTATCAAACCCTGATGCTGGGAATCTTTATGGGCGGCATCTCGCTCGCGTTATTCCTGGTCATGCGATATTTCTATCCGGGTTCATTTGCACTTCGACTCATCACAAGCTTTCTGTATTGGAATTTCGGACTCCAGTTCCTGCTGCAGATGCATGGTATGTATGAGATGAAATTCATTTTCTTCATCGCTCTGACTGTCCTTCTGTTTTATGAAGACTGGCGTGTCGTGCTGCCGGCAACGGTCTACGCTATCGCGACTCTGTCGTTCATTTTTTTCTTCCGCGACAACACCATTGTGCAGACTTACCTGGCAGACAGTCAGGATGTATCGCTGACACATTTCCTCATCCATATTTTTTCTATCGCATTTTATTCCGCTTTGTGTATATGGTGGGCAATCCTCCAGCACGAACAAACGCGTGAGTCTGCCATTGCAGCCATCCAAAGTGCAAATCAGTTAAAGATGATGGACGTAAACATTTCCTTTGCGGATAACATCAGCCAGGGAAACCTCAAAGCAGAATATGCGTCTTCGCAGGCTGACACACTAGGCCAATCGCTTCTTAATATGCGTGAAAGTCTGATCCGCGCGAACATACGTGAAGAGCGCGAGAAATTTTCCGCGCTGGGCCTTGCGAAAATCGGGGAGATCCTCCGCCAGCACGCAGACAATCTCGAGACACTGTGCGACAAGGTGATCGAAGAGGTGGTGAAGTATATGCGCGCAAACCAGGGTTCAATTTTCGTACGGGAAACACACGGTGACGATGACAAGCTGGTGCTGATGGGCGCACGTGCATGGAATAGAAAAAAATATCTTCAAAAGACAGTTGACATCGGTGAAGGCCTTGTAGGACAGGCTGCCATTGAAAAGCAAACTATCTTCATGACGAAAGTGCCTCACAATTATGTTACGATCTCATCGGGTCTGGGGGAAGCTAATCCGCGCAGCATCCTCATTGTACCTCTCAAGTCGGAAGAAGAAGTTGTTGGCGTAATCGAACTCGCTTCATTTTCATTGTATGAAGAATTTGAAACAAAATTCATGGAGAAGGTCGGGGAAAGCATTGCGGCAACCATTATCACTACGCGTAACAACCAACGCAACAAAGAGTTGTTAGAAAAATCCAAGGAGCTCGCAGAACAGATGCGCGCACAGGAGGAAGAAATTCGTCAGAATATGGAGGAGATGCAGGCCACTCAGGAGGAGATGCAACGCAAGAACAACGAGATTGAACGCCTTCTGAAGATCTCGAACGAAAAAGAAGCCGAACTCCAGCAAAAACTTACCGAGATCCAGAAAGTGAAAATGGAAAGTGATGCACGAAATGAGCAGATGATCGAACACATGGAGAATTATAAAAAGACACTGCTTAATATACTCGATGAGTTGCCACACAAGATATTCCTCAAAGACGGCCAGGGCAAAATGGTTCTCGTCAATACGGTAGTCGCGAAAGCGCACAACATGAGCATAGAAGATCTGATCGGAAAAAGCGACTTCGATTTTGTAGATGCCAAAACAGCACAGGAGTGGAGAAACCAGGAACTCGAAATCATCCGCAAAGGATCAGAGACCTACATCTTCAATGAAACCCTTAGCGGGGAAACAAAACGACTTAAGAGTACCAAGATGGCCTTCTACATACCGCATCTGAAGGAAACAGGTTTGCTGGGAATTCAGACAGACGTTACCGAGTTAGAGAAGCTGAAGGAGCTTGTGAAGGAACCGGCACGGGCGTAACAGGTTCCAGGTTCCAGGTTACAAGTTGCAAGCCTGAGGCATGCACTTCAATGCACCACCTCAGGACTTGTAGCTTGAAGCTTGCAGCTTACAGCCCGAATTTATTTTGTTAGTCTGGCTGCAATGATGAGATCAGTTAGTCCCCTCCATCGCCATCGGCTTCTCTCCTGCTTGATCTTCCGGTAATCCTTTCAGATGAATGTCAAGAAATTTCAGGATCGCCTCAGAAGTCTTGATGTTGTTTTCCTTTTTCAAAAATCCATGCCCTTCGTCAGGAAACACGACATACTCGACAGGTACGCCATTTGCTTTTGCGGCTGCGACAATTTCATCTGACTCTACCTGCAACACGCGTGGATCGTTACTGCCCTGAAGTACAATAAACGGCTTCGTGATCTTTTGCGCGTGGAACAGCGGACTCTTATTATAAAGCGCTACAGAATCCTTTACTGGATCGCCAAGCTCCGTATACAATGCTTCGCGGAAAGAAGTCCACCATGGCGGAATGCTTTTCAACGTGCGGAGCCAGTTGGTCACGCCAAAAATGTTTACTCCTACGTCAAACTCCTCAGGTGTGAACGCAAGTGCCGCCATCACCATGTATCCTCCGTAGCTGCCGCCCATGATGCCGATCTTTTCAGTGTCAACGTACGGCAATGTTGCCAGGAATTTTTTCGACTCAACGCAATCTCTGAGGTCTTCGTTTCCGTGTTTCTTATCGTCAGCCGCAAAGAAAGTTTTTCCATAGCCTGAGCTGCCACGATTGTTCACTGCAAGGATTACATAGTCATGATTGACGAGATGCTGAATCACCGGTGAATAATTCAATCGCGTCTGACCACCAGGACCACCATGGATCCACAACATCGCTGGCACTTTTTGTCCGGGCTTCAGGCCCTTTGGTGTGTAGAGCAAAGCTGGAATTTCCATACCATCAAACGATTTGTAGCGGATAGTCTGTCCGGCAACAAGGTCATCCGGGTCAATCTCTTTCGTCATCGTGTTGGTCAGCTGTTTTATCTCCTTTGTATCAAAGTTGTACACGAACAGATTTGCCGGTGATTTCGAGCTCGTCACATAAAATGTCATCAGCTTTTCGCTGTCTGAGATGTTTACACCAGTGATATCACCTTCAGGAAGACCATCGATCTTTAACAGTTTGTTTCCATCGGTCTGATCATAAATTTTAATTTCGGTGCGCGCATCGTTGTTGATAGCGACCACTCTGTACTTTTCATTTCGCGACAGATAAGCGTACATAATGTCCCAGGGTGCCTCTTCCACCTTTGCCTTTTCACCGGAAGCGATATCGTAGCTGGCGAGGTAGGTAAATTCGCTGCCTTCATCGGTAAGGAAATACAACTTCTTTCCGTCACCACTGAAATATTGTGGGGCGAACTGAACGTTGCCAGTGTGCTGGGAAAGATGTTTCAATTTTTTCGACTGTGTATCGAGCAGATACATGTCTGAATTGTTAGTGGTGATGGATTTCGTCAGCGCGATGTAGCGATCATCGCGGGAAACCGCAGCAGCATCCAGACCTTCAGTGTTTTGATACACCATGGTTGTCGGATAAACATTTCCTTCTTTGGATCCATCAACCTGAACCCTGAAGAGATCGAAGAAACGTTTGTCGCGGCTGTTGGAGGTGTAGTATAAATTTTTCTTGTCGTAGCTCCATCCACCGAAATCTGCTTTAGCGGTTGAGTCCTGGATCAGGTCGATGGTTGAGCCGTTGTTGCTGCGGACATATAGGTGTGTGATTTCGTTTCCGCCTTTGTCGCTCGTATAGAGAACTCTGTCGTCTGCGGGGAAATAGGACTGAGCAAAAATTGCGTTATCAGTCGAGGTCGTGAGCTGTTTCTCTGCACCTGTTTTGAGGTCGATCTCATAGGCATTGAAGATTCCTGTTTTCTTGGAATTGATCAGTACTTTCGATTCATCAGGAGAGAAAGAGCCACCGTTGATCTGGACGATATCCATGAACTGTGCGATGGAATATTGCTTCTTGGGTTTCTCCTCTTGCTGCGTGACGCTGCAGGAGGCCAGGGCAAATGTCGTGACGACTGTCAGGAGCATGCGCGGGGTTGAGTGTTTCATAGGGTTGATGGTTTATGGGAAGTTAGGGAAAAGCTGGGAAATAAGCTTCAAGTCGCAAGCTTCAAGTTACAGGCCGCAAGTTTCAGGTTGTTTCATGCCGCGCGAGATACGAACCTCGAAATTGTACAATGGAATTATGTGCTGGATCAGTGCGGATTTCATAGAACACGGGCAGTCGGCACAAAATCTCGTTTACGATCTAACCGAGGGTTGAAACCCCCGGCTACCAATATTGCATCCCTCCGGGGTAGAAAAAGGGTAATTTTTGACTTGGCGAGTTGTCAACGCACATACTGGCTTGCAGCTTGAAGCTTGAAGCTTGCAGCCAATGCGCGCACACCAATGAACTACCTACGCCCACCATCACAGCTTAATACAAACATTCCTCGTCTCTGTAAAAAACTTCAACGCCTCCCATCCGCCTTCGCGGCCAACGCCCGATTGTTTCATTCCACCGAAGGGCGTCCGAAGGTCGCGGAACAGCCAGCAGTTTACCCAGATGATCCCACTCTTAACCCTCGCAGATACGCGATGCGCGCGTTTCAGATTTTCCGTCCAGATGGTTGCTGAAAGTCCGTAGGTTGTGCTGTTTGCGTAAGCAAGCACTTCATCCTCCGTGTCGAACGGCATGATGGTGACAACCGGTCCGAATATTTCTTCCTGGTTTGTTCTGCATTCATGTGAAAGTCCCACGATCACCGTGGGCTCCACGAAGAATCCGTTCGCGCATCTTCCGCTCACGCGGACCTGTTTTCCCCCAGTTAAAATTCTTCCGCCTTCTTTTTGCGCCAGATCAATGTATGACAAAACTTTTTCCATATGTGCCTGCGACACGAGCGCCCCTACTTTTGTTTTTTCATCCGCTGGATCACCAATCGTCAGATTTTTTGATCGTTCGACAAACGCGTCTACAAATTTCTGATACAGGCTTCTCTCCACAAATATCCTTGAACCGCACAGGCAGATCTCTCCCTGGTTGGCAAATGACGATTGGATTGAAGTTGACAACGCTTTTTCAAAATCGCAGTCAGCAAAAATGATGTTCGGATTTTTTCCGCCCAGTTCGAGCGAAAGCTTTTTAAACATTGGTGCTGCTGTCGATGCGATCTTTTTCCCGGTGACGGTTCCACCAGTGAACGAGATGGCAGTGATCCCGGGGTGTTCAATAATTGCCTGACCGACTTTGCCGCCAAGGCCATGAAGAATGTTCAAGACACCAGGAGGCAGGCCTGCTTCGATGCAAAGTTTGGAAAACAGGTAAGCAGTCATGGGCGTGAGCTCGGATGGCTTTGCAATTACGGTACAACCCGCTGCGAGCGCGGGTGCAATTTTCCATGTAAACAAGTAGAGTGGAAGATTCCATGGCGAAATACATCCAACCACTCCGACTGGTGTTCGCGTGGTGTAATTGACAGCTTCCTGATCTGTAATGTGCGCCTCGCTCGCGAAGTGGATCGCGCCAGTCGCAAAGAAGCGCATGTTGGCCGATGCTCTCGGTATGTCGACAACTCTTGCCAGGCTGACTGGTTTCCCCTGGTCAACGCTTTCAGCAACTGCAAGTGCCTCGAGATCACGATCGATCAGGTCTGCGATCTTCGAGAGGTTTGCGGATCGTTTCTCAACAGCCATTGCCGACCATTCCGGAAAAGCTTTTTGTGCAGCTGCGTTCGCGTCCGCGACATCACCGGCATCTGAGTCCGGGATGAGGCTATATACTTTTCCTTCAGCGGGATTGATATTGTCAAGGAAGTTTCCCGAACGAGGATCGACCAACTTCCCGTCAATGTAATTTTGAATTTTTTGCATTCACAGTTGATTAATCATGTCTGTACTTCGTAGTAACGTTTTTTCAACGCAAAGGCGGAGAAGAAAAGTTCGCAAAGTAATACTGTGCTCTGACTTAGCTTTAACGCTTATCATCTGTATTCTCAGCGAACTCTGCAACTTAGCGCCTTTGCGTTAAAAGCCTTTGACCGAGGCACAACCTACTTCTTCACAATCTTAAACTCCACCCTTCTGTTCCGCTGACGATTTTCTTCTGTATCGCTTGGTGCGATTGGTCTGGAACCGCCATAGCCACGACCGGTTATCCGTTTGACTGCAATCCCCTTCTCTATAAGATATTCTTTTACTGCTTCAACACGCTGCTCCGACAAAACAAGATTTGCATTTGCGGCACCTCGGTTGTCGGTATGACCACTCAGCTCGATCTCGATTGTAGGATTGTCCTTCATGATCTTTACGAGCCGATCCAATTCAGGATAAGACTCCGGCATCAGCTGCGGCTTACTTTGCACAAAGAACACATTTTTCAATTGTATAGACTCCCCAATCTCAATCGGCACAAGCATCAGGTCTTTGGTCAGTTCAGAATATTCGCGCAGGTTTTTCAATTCAAGATTTTCACTTACAGAGAGGAAACCCGATGCAGCTGCATGGTATCCATAATTTTTTCCTGCAGGAAGTGCAATTCTGTATTCACCTGTTTTGGGATCGACCCGCGCCTCGCCAACTTCCTTACCAGTCGAGAGATCATCAAAACGGATCATCGCCTGCAACGGCTGATTGGTTTTCGAATTCAGCACGCGTCCCTGCACGAGCACGACAGGATCGGGACGAATTGACAAGGGTAACTCAAAGCGAATGATGTCGGTAAGGCCGATCGTTTTCAGATTACTCACCATGTAACCATACTGGCCGGAAGCCGGCAGGGTGTAGTACGCATCAAAACCAACTGTGTTAATGCCAAGGCCTAGGTTCACCGGAGTCGACCATGTACTCCAGTCGTCACCGAGGCGTTTCGACATGAAAATATCGACATCTCCATAGCCGGGCCTGCCGTTCGTTGCAAAGTACAACGTCCGGCCATCTGCCGAGAGAAAAGGAGAATATTCATCGCCCGCAGAATTAAGCACTTTACCGGTGTGTATCGGTGGCCCCCATTTGCCCGACTGATCTTTGACACAGACATAAATATCCCGCTCGGGATCATTGGGCCGGTAGAAGGCATTGTCGCGCATCTTTGCAACAAATACGATCGCCTTGCCATCTGCCGAAAGGCAACCCTCGAGAAAATTCGACTCATTGGTAAAGCGAACCCCGATATCTTCAAGCGGTGACCAGCCTGATGAAGTACGGTGCATGAATGCAAAACCTTCAGCCACGTGAAAAAGTAAGCTGTTGTTATCAGTGCTTACCGCGATAAGATTATTTGATGTTGGTGTATTCACAGGCGCGCCAAGATTTACACTTCGCGACCAATTCTTCCCATCAGCAGAACGCGATTCCCAGATATCTTCTTTGTCTTTAATACCGCCAATATTTTCAGGGCTGAATTTCCTTCCAAAATAAAGTGTCTTACCATCCGAAGAAATTTTTGGACTTACCTCGTCATACTTGCTGTTGACATTCGCCCCGAGGTTCTCCTTGGCACCCGCAGCATCCACGAATGACGGAAGGTTGATTTTGATATCATGGCCGAGAATAAAGTCATCGATGTGCAGCTTCATCTTTCCGTAGGTGACAAAGCCCACATACTTCCCCGGCCACTTGAAATTTTTCGTGGTTGTCAGGAGCTTTCCATTGAGATAGTACGAGATCTTGCCTTGCCTGTGTTCGAGCTTCAGCTTGTTAACCTGGCCTAGCTTTTTTGCATGCGAAGTCTGCACCCATTCGCCATTGATGCCACTGGCCGGGTCTGAACTTTCAATCCGGTAATAACCATTGCTTGTAAACGTAAAGGTGTTTGACAACTCTTTGCCGTCATGGCCCCACACGAAACCCATCCCTGCGTCCTGCTCGCCAGTCGACTGACGGAACGATGCTTCGAAGGAAAAATCCTTTCGCTGATCCATATAGGGAGTGACATAGGTCATCCAGCCGCCCTCCGGTGATTCGATCACGTACTCACCATTATGAATCCCGACTTTGTGCTGAGGGGTATCATGTTCATACCAGCCGTACCGATTGTTGTCGAATGTTTCGAAAAGTAAAACCGGGATCTGGGCATCGGCCACAGAACACAAACACGTAATTAAAAGTAAAGGAACAATACTGCGCATAGCCATCACAAACTTCCTGTCCGGCCTCCGTCCACGGGAACATTGACTCCGTTTATATAGCCCGCTGCTGGCGTGGCGAGAAAAGCAACTGCAGCGGCCACCTCGGATGGCTCTGAAATTCTTCCGGCAGGAATTTCCGCAACCATTTCTTTGATGACTTCATCGCGACTTCTTCCCGACTTTTCTGCTTTCGCTGAAATGATGGATTCAAGCCTTGCTGTCATGCTGGCACCAGGAAGTACATTATTAACGGTGATACCAAAAGGAGCAAGTTCCACCGAAAGTGTCTTCGACCAGTTGGCCACGGCTCCGCGAATTGTGTTAGAAACCCCGAGGCCGCGGATTGGAATTTTTACCGAAGTTGAAATGATATTGATGATCCTCCCATAGCCTGACTTTTTCATGCCCGGCACAATGGCCTGTACTAAAATCTGATTACACAAAAGGTGGGCAGAAAATGCGGCAGAAAAATCTGCAAGAGATGCATCCAGCGCGGGCCCTCCTGGCGGCCCTCCCGTGTTGTTGACAAGAATCTGAGCGCTATTCGAAGCCATGAAGGAATTGATTGCAGACTTCACACTGTTTAAATCTGAAAAATCAGCAATCAGAAAATTATGTTTTTGTCCCTGGTCTGCAGGCAGCGACTTGACAACCTCCTGAAGTTTCTCCTGACTGCGGGCAACCAGTGTTATTTCCGCACCAAGCAAAGCAAGCTCAACAGCCGAAGCTTTTCCTATGCCCTGAGTGCTTCCGCAGACAATCGCTTTTTTACCCTGCAGACTTAGATTCATCTTTCAAGCTATTTATTCGTGTAAATATACCTTCAAAGTTGTTAATTTAACCACGTTTTAACCGAGCAACGCACTGGTGGAATAATAGTTTTCGGCTACCTTCTCAAGCGTTGTTCAATAACTTTAATGTCATGGCAATCCGCAGACCATTTAACTTAAGACAGTGGATCACTGAAAACCGCGATCTGCTTAAACCTCCGGTTGGAAATAAAAATCTTTATGCCGAAGCGGGCGATTACATTGTGATGATTGTGGCAGGTCCCAATGCGCGTAAAGATTACCACTTTAACGAGACGGAAGAACTCTATTACCAATTGGAAGGGAACATTACTGTGAAGATCCAGGAAGATGGGAAAGCAGTTGAGATTCCGATCAACGAAGGCGATATGTTTCTTCTGCCCGGGAATACACCACACTCACCTATCCGGCCCGCCAATACAATCGGGCTGGTGATCGAGTGCAAGCGCGCCACCGCGGAGATGGACGGCCTGATGTGGTTCTGCGAAAAATGCAACAACAAGCTCCACGAGTACCGGTTCCACCTTGAAAACATAGAAAAAGATTTTATTCCGCGCTTCCGCGATTTTTACGGCTCTAAAGAACTAAGAACATGTAAAAAGTGTGGAACAGTGATGGAAGCTGATCCCAGATTTGTGTGATCGATGACCGGAAGAGCATATTATTCCTCACCTGTCGGGCAACTTCTGATCGAATCAAAGGACGATAAGATCACAGTTGTCAATTTTAACAAGGCGTCAAAGCTTGAAGAACTTTCAACTCCGGCCATTGAACAATGTATTGCGCAGCTTGAAGAATATTTTTTTGAGGGCAGAAAATTCTTTGACCTTGAAGTCGACCCTGTGGGCTCTGAATTTCAGAAAAAGGTATGGAACGAGTTGACTGCCATTCCTTATGGGAAGACAATCTCTTACGAAGCCCTGGCAATCAACGTAGGCGACATCAACAGTGTGCGGGCAGTCGGGCTGGCAAATGGTCAGAACCCGATCGCGATCATCATTCCCTGCCACCGAGTCATTGGGAAAAACGGAGACCTGGTGGGCTACGGAGGCGGACTTGAAAACAAGATCTGGCTTCTCCAACACGAAGGAGCATTCTCCGAACAGTTGAAACTATTTTAACATCGGTTTTACAAATGAAGTTTGAAAACTCCTTAGCCTTTGCAAGGTCTCTCGATAAACGCGACACCCTGAAGTCCTATCGCTCGCAATTCCTCATTCCGAAGGTGAACGGAAAGACATCGATTTATCTTACGGGGAACTCACTCGGACTTCAGCCAAAGACCACGAAGAAGTTTGTGAACGAAGAACTTGATGACTGGGCAAAGCTTGGTGTTGAGGGTCATGTTCATTCCCGCAGACCATGGCTGTACTACCACAAGTTCTCCAAGAAATCGCTTGCAAAAATTGTTGGTGGCAAACCGACAGAGGTAGTGGCAATGAATCAGCTCACCGTAAACCTACACCTGATGATGGTGTCGTTCTACAGACCGACAAAGCAGCGGTTCAAAATTCTTACCGAGTCGGGAGCATTCTCGTCCGATCAATATGCATTTGAAACTCAGCTGAAGTTCCATGGATATACGACTGACGAAGCTCTCATCGAACTCAAGCCAAGGAATGGTGAAAGTTACCTTCGCACAGAAGACATCCTTCAGGCAATCCGGGAAAATGCCGATGAACTTGCCCTGGTAATCTTTGGCGGAGTTCAATACTATACGGGTCAGTTCTTCAACATTCCTGCCATCACCACTGCGGGTCATGAAGCTGGCGCTATCGTTGGGTTTGATCTGGCGCACGCTGTGGGAAACGTTGCGTTGAATCTTCACAAAGACAACGTAGACTTTGCTGTGTGGTGCAGCTATAAGTATCTGAACGCAGGGCCCGGTGCCATTGCCGGAGCTTTCGTGCACGAGCGGCATGGGAGAAATTTCCAACTGCCGCGATTCAGTGGCTGGTGGGGCCACAACGAGAAGGAAAGGTTTCAAATGAAGAAAGGATTCGTGCCGATGGAAGGCGTTGATGGCTGGCAACTCTCCAACTTCCCGATCCTGCAAGGGGCAGCACACCTCGCATCGATGGAAATTTTTGATCAGGCCGGAATAAAGAACCTCGTGGCGAAAAGCAAACTCCTCACAGGCTATTTGGAATTTTTGTTGAACGAAATAAATAAGGACAGAAAATATTTCAGAATCCTTACACCGTCAGATCCAAAAGAACGCGGTTGCCAGCTTTCGATATTTATGTTGCAGAATGGCAGAAAAGTTTTTCAGAAGCTGACGCGCGAAGGTGTGATCGCAGACTGGCGCGAGCCGAATGTAATCCGCGTGGCACCCGTACCGTTGTATAATAGTTTTGAAGATGTGTTTCGGTTTGCCGAGATCTTTCAACGTGCAGTAAGGTAGCCACCAGGGCACCAAGACACGAAGCTGCACAGTCGTCCGACCACGCCTCGTGGTCTGACGACTAAACCAGCTCAACGCCTGAATCCGGATCGCGTTTTCCCCTGCCTATTCTATAAGCTTCCAATTGTTCCAAGAACAAACTGCTCTCAATTGCAATCTGCAATTTGCCGTATACAATATCCCTACGGCAGATTCCTTCAAAACTTCCATAATATTCATGAAACGAGGAATATTTCCACTCGTGCCAACGGGTAACAAGTTTCGCTTTAACAGGGTTGTGATGAATGTAATGAAAACAATTTCTGGCTTGCTGCTCATCGCCTATCTCCACAACTTTAAGCCGCGGCTGAAATAAGGAGCCTACGCGCTTCTCCTGATGATTGATAGCACGCGTGTATGAACTTTGAAGCGTGCCAAGCTTACGCTCGAGGTTTTCCATCCTAATACACTGGCGAAAATTTACGTGCTCGTGCGCAAAATAAAGCATCAGGTGATAATGGTTCGGCATCAGACAATAGCAAACAAGATCGCATGCAGGAAGCACCTCATTCACAATTTTCCGCAGAAAGAATATGTAGTTTGAAGGACTAAAAAAAATAAGCTGCTTGTTATTACCGCGGTTGAAAACGTGATAAAAAGTGTCTGGCTTAAAAGACATAATTTTGAGATGATGTTTGATCAGACGAGTTTAATCACGTATTTAGAATTTCTCAATCCCAGAGAAAAAGGGGTTTGTCACACTCATGGAAGGTTTTTCGGATCAGAATGTCAGCCCTCAGGGTCAAGATTTTAGTCGTCAGACCACGAGGCGTGGTCGGACGACCAGAATTGCAATCGTTGGGGCTGGATTAGTCGGGTCGCTGTTGGCGATCTACTTAGCGAAACGCGGAAACAATGTGTCTTTGTTCGAAAGACGCAAGGACATGCGCAAGGGAAATGCGGACGCGGGAAGGTCCATCAACCTCGCGCTGAGCACGCGCGGTCTTCGGGCACTTGATGAAGTCGGTATTGCCGATCAGCTGAAGAAAGTTGCAATTCCGATGAATGGGCGAATGATGCATGACATTCACGGCAACCTCAGTTTTCTTCCTTACGGCAAAGAAGGGCAGTACATCAATTCAATCTCTCGGTCGAATCTCAATATTGTCCTTATGGATGAGGCAGAGCGAAATGGCGCAACAATATTTTTCGAAGAAAGATGCAGCAATGTCGATTTTCAAAACACTCAGCTCACTACAACTTCCGGAACAAAATCCTTCGACCTGATTATCGGAGCAGATGGCGCTTACTCTGCCGTGCGCTGGGCGATGCAGATCACTGACCGATTTAATTTCTCGCAGCATTACATCGATCATGGTTACAAGGAATTTCACATTCCGCCAGGAGCAAACGGACAATTCAGGCTGGAGAAAAATGCTCTGCACATCTGGCCGCGCGAAAGTTTTATGATGATCGCACTTCCCAACCCGGATGGGAGCTTTACGTGTACGTTATTTTTTCCGTTTGAAGGGGAACCATCCTTTGCATCACTCTCATCTAAAGAAAAATTTAAATCGTTTTTCCAGCAGACTTTCCCTGATGCCATTGCGCTCATGCCTGGACTTCTTGAAGATTTTGAAACGAATCCAACGTCATCGCTCGTGACGGTCAAATGTTTTCCATGGGTGAAAAACAAAACGCTGCTGATCGGTGATGCTGCTCACGGTATTGTTCCTTTTTACGGCCAGGGCATGAATGCAGGCTTCGAAGACTGCCGCATTCTCAACGAACTGCTTTCAAAACACAACGATGACTGGGACGCAGTGCTGCCCGCATTCCAACATCTGCGCAAGCCTGATACCGATGCCATCGCTCAGCTTGCACTCGATAACTTCATAGAAATGCGCGACCTGGTTGCCGATGCGGACTTTCTCCTCCGCAAAAAAATTGAAGCCAGACTTCATCAGCTCTATCCGGACAAATGGATTCCTTTATATTCTATGGTAACATTTAACGATCAGATCCGCTATTCTGAAGCCTACGCGAAAGGACAGAAGCAAAAAAAGATCATGGATGAGGTGATGAAGCGGAGCGATATTTTTGAGAATTGGGAGAAGCTGGATTTTGCAGCGATCGTCAGGCAGGTGGAGATAGGCATTGGGAATTAGGCATTATAGGCATTAGAAACTGGCGGCTGCTGACATACCGTTGACACCAGTAAGACTAACTTGGATCTATGAAAGAAAAAATCCATACAACCAACTATAAGAATACGTTCATCGCTGTTGCGGATGATTGTCCGGTGAAGGCGGCAGAGGTTCCGCCAGTGAAGGCAGCAAAGACCATGGCGAACATCCAGTTCGAGATGGTGAGTGAAAATCCTTACAAGTACACTTCGGATGATGTGCTGTTCTACTGCTACGCCACAAAAAATGAAATTCCAAAATCTGAGTTAAAGGAGGCGCGACAGCTTTTTTTCTCGAAGGGACAGGCATGCTTCAGATCTTCACCTTTAACAAAGCGCTACGGGTTTGGTGTGCACGCAAATGAAGAAGAGAAAATAGCACTCTACCCGATGGAGTCGAAAGAGTATAAGGCGTTGTCTAAAGACAAGAAGCTGAAGGTTGTGAAGGCGATGAAGTCGAAGAGGTGAAAGATGTGCTCATGTGCCCGGGTGGTCATGTGCTCAGGTGAAACAATGTGTTAAGGTGTTAATGTGTTAATGTGTTTGTGTTAATGTGTTTGATATTTTTTTTTACACAAACAAACTGAGAACTATTGGCTACAAAACAAATTTATAAAGCCAAGGAAAATTAGTTACTCGTGTCCGAACCTGAACACATTAACACATGAGCACCTGAGCACAACTCACGATGCTATGTGAATCTTATACTCATCATACCGCTCGAGGATGTCCCGCACATAGTTCACCGGCTCTTCACATTTGCAATAGCCGGCAAGTACAACCGGATCACGGTAGAATTTCGGATCTGATTTTTTGATGAGATAGTATTCAACGTTGTCGTACCATACGTTCGGATCTTTGCCGTGCTTCTCAGCAAGCTTGCGGGCATCGATGATGTGTGTAAGGCCGGCATTGTAGGAGGCGAGGATAAATTTCAGTCGTTCATCGGGATCGGTGACGTGTTTGCTCCAGTACTTTTCGAGATATTTCAGATAACCAACGCCCGCCTTCAGACTTTGTCGCGGATCGTCAAGATTTATCGCACCGAAACGTTTGGCGGTGCTTGGCATAAGCTGCATCAGTCCGCGCGCACCCGCCCATGACTCGCCCTGCGGCATAAAATGTGATTCCTGGTAAACGAGTGACGCCAGCAATCGCCAATCCCAGTTCAACTCCTGCGCACCTACCTTGATCAATGAATCGAATGGAGAAAGTTTGTTTCCACCGATTGATGAATAATCGCTTTTCATCCGGCTCAACGATGTGCGCGGACTTTTGAAGTAGCGATTATAAATGACCATGAAAGTCGGTTCCTTTTTGATTTTGCCAAGCCACGTATTAATGGCTTCCAACAATTTCGGAGAATTCTTGCGTGTTGCCCACGCTACCTGCTGCATCACACCCAACGGTGTGTTGATGTCAAGGTTTGGATAGTAGGAGGAGTTAACGCTTGCGATCATGTGATCGGCAACTGTGTAGGGAATTTCACCCAACGCTACCTTGCGTATGAGCGACTCACTTTCAGCTGATGTGGTATCCAACTTTATATTGATGTCACCGCCAATTTCTTCTGACAGATTCTTCAGGCGAAGCTCGAAGCTTGTCCCGGGAAGCACGTGAACATCTTTACCGACAAGTTCAACAGGATTTCTGATCAGTTCTTTTTCAATGTCATCGATTCCCATTCTTCTCCAGTTGTCGGGCTTGCGCTGAACGAGCACCTGATAGGTGTTGAAATGCGCTCTTGTAAACGAGAGATATTGTGTTCTGTCTTTTGTAGTTGTCAGCGGAAATGCGAGGATGTCGCCCTCGCCAGTGTTGAGCTGGTCGATTGCACGTTCAACACCGGACGTCACTTTAATCTTCAGGCCAACATTCAATTCTTTCGCAAGGTTGCTGAGCAACTCATACTCATAACCCATCGGCTGGCCTTTGTAGATAAAATAACTGATTGAATTATTATCAACGAGAACGTTGATGTAGCCTCTTTTGCGGATGGCGTCAAGATCTATTTCTACTTCCGGATTGGTTGTGAAATTTACCTGCCGGGATTGATTACAAGAGACAAAAGCCGCGAAAAAGACACAAAAACCGAGAAAATTTCTAATTTTTTCCAACATCACAATCCGAAATTAGCGATTCCGGCTTAAAAATAAAAAAGGCTCCGCGAGGGAGCCTTTTCTAAGCCTTCAAACGACTGGCTAGTTTCCAAAAATGTAACGAACGCCAATTTGCGCTTGCCAAACGTTGTCGATGTTGACACTCTTAACAAATGAGTCGCGAAGAAGAACAGTTTGGTTATTTCCATTCTCATCACGTACAGTCTGTGTTGCAAGACGATACGTTGGATTCGCGTTACCAGCATTTGCAATCGTCAATGGCTGATTGTTCGCTGTTGCCGAATAGCCAACCCCCCACTCATTGTTCAGCATGTTACTGAAGTTAAGGATGTCGAAGCGGAATTGAAGTGTGTTTTTCTTTCCACCCGCATTGATGTAAAAATCCTGGATGATCGACAGGTCGTAGCGCGTCAGCCATGGGAAGTATCCACCATTGCGCTCTGCGTACTGACCTCTTCTGCTGCGGAGGTATTCGTTATTTTCAATGTAAGCGTTGAACGCATCGATCTGCTCCTGAGGCGTTGCAGTGAATGGATTCGTAGCTGTTGGGTTGATCTGCGCAAAGGTAAGTTCAGACGCATCGTTTGGAATGTAGATCAGATCATTGGTCTGGCCATCACCATTGAGGTCGTTTGAATAAGTATAGGAAACCTTACCACCACTGTTTGCTACAACCCCAAGTGTGAATGTCGTTGCTCCACCGAACTCCTTGCCGTAAGCGAGACGATAATTTACATAACCTACGATACGGTGACGAAGATCGTTGTCTGCATAAGCTTCAACAAGGTAGTTCTGCCCGTAGATTGTAGGCGCATTCGCCTGTACGGTTGATCCTACTGACTGCAGATCGCGAGCCTGTGCGTAAGTGTACGCAAGCATTCCACCAAGACCCTTGATAGATGGTCTTTCAACTTTAGCGGTGAAGGAATAAGCTTCGCCTTCATCAGTGTTTTTCAGCACAAACACGTTGCTGACGCGCGGATTGTGGAAACGCGCAATGTTAACCGTGTTGTTTGCACCTGATCCTGAGCTTGCCACACCTGACGCAGGGAAGCGATCACGGGTATCAACACCCTGGAACTGACGATCCGGTGCCTTGAGGTTCGCATCTACATAACGCAGCCCTTGCATTGTCTTGTTGTAGATGAATTCGGCTGTCGCAATAAATCCAAGCGGGAGTTTCTGGTCAATCGCTATGCTTGACTTCCAGAGTGCAGGATACTTCAAGTTTGGATCAGTTGCATTAACTACATAAGGAGGAAAGGTAGTGATGTCTACGTTTGCCGGATTTGGTCTCACTGCATCAGGCAATTCACCTGGTGTCAGACGGAACGGATACGCAGTGGTATTGCTCGCTGAAATCAGTGCAGTATTGATACCGTTGTTACCAAGCTGGTTCGACACAAGCACCTGAGGGATACGGGACACGAACACGCCAGTTCCTCCACGGATCTGTGTAGTCTGATCACCCTTCACATCAAAATTGAATCCGAGGCGTGGAGACAGTAACAGTCTGTTCTTAGGGAAAGCTCCGGTGTTTACTGTGTAGGGTTGATCGTTTTCATCATAGAATGTCAAACCTCCCACTACAGGATTGTAAAAATCTTTCGCAGTCTCATTGTCATACGCAAAAATATCTGCTCTCACCCCACCAGTGATCTTCAGGTTTGGAAGAACCTGGTATTCATCCTGCAGGTAGAAGCTATACGTTGTGGTTTTCAGTACCTGCCATGGATCCTGTCCGTTTGGAAGGAGCGAGTATCGCAGGTTATAGCGCGCAACAGGAACAGGTGACGTGGTTGCGGTCGGGTTTGCAATGTATGCATCAGCAGCAGTCATGAAGTCGTTCATGTTGTTGTATACATACAAACCATTTGATACAGGGAAAAACAGGTTGTCCGACTTGTAACGCTCGTACGAGATACCTGCAGTGATCGTGTGGTCACCAGCGAAGTATGTGAAGTTGTCTGTGAAGTTGAGCGTAGCATATCTCAGCTTATTGCTCGGTGTGAATGGGTCAAAACCAAGCGTTGTATATACTGAGTTTGATCCCGCAACACCATCAAGGATTTCGATAGTGGGGAACATGTCTGTCTTGTACTCGCGATCTTCATTCTGGAAGTTGTAGGTAAGGATCGCCTTGTTCGAAAACTTGCTCTGGAAGTTAGAGTTCAACTCGAGGGCAACTGAACGTGTGTTATCGGCAATGATGTAGCCCGTGTTCTCAGGAGAAAGTGCAAGCGCGCTATTGTTTCGGTTACCAAAACCTGCTGTGTTACTACTATTACTATTACTGATAATTACGTCCGATTGAGAATCGTGGTGTGAGTAACGCAGTGCAAGCTTGTGATCTTTGCTAAGGTTGTAGTCAAAACGAATCAATGCTTTACGACTGTTGATTTCGTTGTTGTAATTGTCAATCGCACCTGCATCCCATCCGAAACGGTCGAGCATAAAGCTCTTCAGGGTCTCAAGGTCTGCTGCCGTTACACGTGAGACGTTTCCGGTTGCGCTCGGTCTGTTGGCCTGCCAGTTCAATGCAGGCGTGCTGCTATTGAATTGTTCGTAGTTGGCAAATACGAAGAGCTTATTCTTGATGATGGGAGCACCGATTCTGAAACCAATGGTATTTTCATCAACATTGATATTCTGAAGCTCCTGACCATTTACCTTGTTTCCAACCAGACCGTTGCCACGGGTGAGATAGTAAACCGATCCGTTCACATCGTTTGTGCCTGAGCGGGTTACCGCGTTGATGCTTGCGCCTGCAAAACCTGACTGGCGAACATCATAAGGCGCCACGTTTAACTGAATTTCATCGAAGGCATCAAGCGATACTGGGGTAGTACCCGTGCGACCACCTGCCTGGGCAGACGATCCGAGACCGAATCCGTTGTTGAAAACAGATCCGTCAATGGTAAAGTTATTGAAACGGCTGTCCTGACCTGCAAACGAACGGCCATTGCCATACGCATTGTATTTCACGATGTCGTTAACGGTACGACCGATAGTCGGAATGCTGTTGATGCTCGAACGGTCGAAAGAAGTTGCTGCACCTGTGCGGTCCGCACTGAAAATGTCATTCCGGTTTGCTGAGATCGTAACTTCATCAAGCTGAGTGCTTTCGTCAACAAGCTTCACATTCAGTGTTGCCGCAGTTCCGAGGCTGAGGTACACATCGTTGAAGACTTGTTCCTTGTAACCAACGAAGGTTACTTTGATCTGGTAGGGACCGCCCACACGCATGCCGGGGATGTTAAATCGACCGGTAGCCTGTGTAGTAGTTCCGTACTCCGTCCCGGAAGGTTGGTGTACTGCCACGATTGTAGCGCCTGGCAAACTTTGTCCTGACGCATCGGTTACTTCACCTGCGATTGACGAGGTTGTAACCTGCGCAAACAAATTCGCTGAGGCTGCCAGCATTACTGCTAAAGTCAGTTGTAGAAATTTCCTCATAAAATTAGGTTTGATTTAGGGGTTAAATGAGCGAGGCAAAAATATCCCTTTGCGGACAGATTACCTTTATCGTACCTTTAATTCTATCCACATTTTTTTTACAATATGTTAACATTGTTCATGTTGCACTCCAAAAAAACCTTCTAATTATTTGATCCATACGTCCCTATAGAATCTCATTTAGCCATGACCAAGAAATTCGCCCTGTTGTCCCTGATTTTGTTGACATTTTCCGTGCACACGTTCGCGCAAGCGGACCTTACCTACTACTTACCGGATGGCGTCTCCTACAACCCGGACATTCCAACACCAAAATCAGTGATCGGCCATGAGGTCGGAGAATTTCACGTGAGCCACGACAGGCTGGTGTCTTACATGTATGCGCTCGATAAAGCATCGGATCGAATCACGCTGGAAGTAATAGGCCAGACCCACGAAGCCCGCCCTTTGTTGTTGCTCACGATTACCTCCCCAAAGAACCACCAGAAAATAGAAAGTTTGCGCACACAACATATCCAGTTGACCGATCCATCGAAATCTGCAAGCCTGGACACACGCAGTATGCCGGCAGTTTTCTACCTCGGCTGTAGCATTCACGGAAACGAACCCAGCGGAAGTAATGCTGCACTGCTGATGGCTTATCATTTCGCAGCGGCACAAGGCAAGGACATCGAAAATGAACTTGAGAATACAATTATTCTTCTTGATCCCAGCTTTAACCCCGATGGCATGCAGCGTTTTTCAAGCTGGGTAAATTCCCGGAAGAGCAAATCCATCTCCTCAGATTCTTATGACATGGAGCACAATGAAGCCTGGCCCGGGGGACGCACCAATCATTACTGGTTTGATCTCAACCGTGACTGGCTTGTGGCGCAGCAGCCCGAGTCCAAAGCGCGCATCAAAAAATTTCATGAATGGAAACCTAACGTGCTCACCGACCATCATGAGATGGGCACCAACTCGACTTTCTTTTTTCAACCCGGTGTGCCTTCGCGGATGCATCCCTTAACCCCGGTTTCAAATCTTGATTTAACAAAGAAAATCGCGGCCTATCATGCAAAAGCCCTTGACGGCATCGGATCGTTTTATTTCACGCAGGAGGGTTATGATGATTTTTACTACGGCAAAGGTTCAACATTTCCTGATGTCCAGGGCGCTATCGGTATCCTGTTCGAACAGGCCAGTTCGCGCGGTCATGCACAGGAAAGCCAGAACGGTATTGTCACCTTCGCGTTTACAATCCGGAATCAATTCGTGACGGCATTGAGTTCGCTGAAAGCCATTACGGACCTGCGCGTGGATCTCCTGAACCATCAACGGCAGTTTTATAAAGACGCTGTGGCGGATGCGGGGAAAGATCCCGTGAAGGCAATAATATTCGGATCGAAAGATAAGGCACGTGTTTTCCACCTGGCTGAAATCATCACCCAACACCAGATCGACATTTACAAGCCTGCCTCAACGCAGACCATCAATGGAAAGACTTTCGATGCCGAATCGAGTTTTATACTTCCGATGAACCAATCGCAGTATCGCCTGATCAAAGGCATGTTCGAGCGAAGGAACCAGTTCACCGACAGCCTCTTCTACGACATTTCAAGCTGGACGCTTTCGCTCGCGTCAGGGCTTGATCACGAAGAACTGAAGACAGCTCCCGCGATGGGCCAAAAGTTGACGGAAGTCCAATCCCCAAAAGGAAAACTGATTGGCGAAAAAACTGAATACGCCTACGCTTTTGAACCGTACGACTATTATACACCCCGGGCGATATTTCGATTGCTCGAGAAAGGCCTGCGTGTAAAAGTGGCTACTGATCCTTTCTATCACCCTTCAGGAAAAAAATTCGATCGCGGATCGATCCTCGTGCCTGTCGCGGGCCAGGACAAGCCGATTGAAATGATCAACTTTCTCATCAATGAGATTCTCACAAAAGATGGACTCGACATTTACAGCTTCAACACCGGTCTTGATTTTACGGGTGTAAGTCTTGGCAGCGGCTCGTTCCTCAACGTTAGGAAACCGGAGATCGCGATGCTTGTTGATGCAGGTGTGAACGCCAACGATGCCGGTGAGATGTGGCACCTCCTTGACACGCGTTTTAATATACCCGTCACCATGATTCCGCTAAGTGTTTTTAACACTGCGAATATTTCTAAATACAATACGATCATTTTCCCTCCGGGATCATACAATTCGATCAACGATGCATCAAAGGAAAAACTGAAAGCATGGGTGCAGTCTGGGAATGTCGTGATCGGTTTGGAGAATGCACTGAACTGGCTTAACGGTGCCGGGATTGGAAAATTTGAGATGAAAGTGCAGGAAACACCAGCTGCTCCGGCAAAGGCAAGGTCATATGCTGATATCGAAGAATTCGCGGGCGCACAACAAACCGATGGCGCAATTTTCGAAGCGGTTGTGGATCTGACTCATCCGCTGCTGTACGGATATTATAACAACCGAATGCCGATCTTCAAGAGCAATAATATTTTTATGCAGAAGTCGAATGGTGCTTATTCGAATCCGGTTGTGCTGACATCAAACCCATTGTTGAGCGGATACATTTCGAAGGCTAACCTTGCGAAGACAAAGGACTCATCGGTCGCAGGTGTGAGTGCAATGGGCCGCGGCCGGGTCATTGGTTTTACCGAAAACATGGCATTCCGGGCATTCTGGTTCGGAACAAACCGTTTGCTTATGAATGCGATTTTTTATGGGCCGTTGATAAATGAGGCGGCTTCGCGGTAAAAGACAAATGCCACATCCACACCGCGGATCGAAGATGCCGATCGGCTCGCATCGGTAGGGCACGGAGAGAAGCCGCGGAGATTTAGCTGACTGCATTTAAAAAGTGTGTGCTTAATTTGCAATGCGCATTTAATTGCGGCTGACGTATTTCTGTACGGGAATCATCCATCTCCTTGAGGACAAAGACCGAGGGTGAGGTGAAAGCACGACATTCATCACATCGCTCACCGTGCCAAATCCACACCGCGGATCGAAGATGCCGATCGGCTCGCATCGGTAGGGCACGGAGAGAAGCCGCGGAGATACGCGGAGAATTCTTGTGAGTGCCATCGGTGCACGATAAAGTGTGTGGCTCAACTTATCCAAATGCTCTGGAGATCGCAGTAAACCATCGACTTGATTCATTTAAATCTCCGCGGGCTCCGCGCAGTTCCTCCGTGCTGTCCGCGGTGTGGATTTCGAAATTGCGACCTTATTTCGTCACGACTTGATAAGCCTTCTGGCCATCAACTTGTATTTCCTTCAATACACGTGTCTGCTGAAGTTCACCGAGAAGCTGATTGATCATCGGTTCATTTGCTGCGCCAATATGCTCAACGATTTGCGCATAGGTCTTAATGTCGTTGGGAGCTTTTCTGAAATTGGTGATGTAGTTGAGAATGTCAATCTTCTTGATCATTGGCGTAAACGATTTGGACGTCTCGAAATATACGAGACGGAAAAAATAAAGGTTTTACAACCGTTCGGAATCGAACAGGGAAATGCAAAAAAATCCACACCGCGGATCGAAGATGCCGATCGGCTCGCATCGGTAAATCACAGAGAAGGCACGGAGATACTTGGAGTATTTTTTAGATTAAATTACCAGGCCGCAAAGCCCGACCCGCGCGGAAGGCCAGGGCGATGGCGAGGGCACGCCCAAAAAAATATCGAACATTCAACACTCAATGTCGAATGTCGAAGTGGGAGATCTCAATGGTTTAAAGTTCTGAGTCGGCAAGGACGGTTCTCACTTCAAGATTCATTATTGAGTGTTCGATGTTCGACATTATTCAGTGGACCGTGGACCATAGACCGCTGACTCTACTCCCTATAAGCATACTGAAGGTAGATACCTGAATAGATATATGCTGGAGGGGCACACCCAAAGAATATCGAACATTCAACACTCAATGTCGAATGTCAAAGTGGGAGATCTCAATGTTTACAGGTCTGATTCAGCAAGGACGGTTCTCACTTCGACATTCATTATTGAGTGAGGTTTATGCCCGTAAAATGTATCCGTTTACACAAAATTAACGCTGCGCTACTCACTCATTCCTGGCTTCGATTTCGAATTTTTTAATTCTGGTAAGACGAGTGCTCCGAAGTCGCGTATGAACTGCTCCTGCTGGCGGTTGACATTGTGCAGAATAATTCTTTCAAAGCCGAGTGCGGCATAGCTTTCGATCCACGCGATATGCCTGCGCAGATCCGAAGAGATGTTCACGAACTTGGGCATATCTTCTTTCTTTACATATTCTCCGGTAACATCAAATTGTTTTACGGTCCAGAGGTCATCGAGAATTTCCGGTGGCAGCA
This sequence comes from Fulvivirgaceae bacterium JP3-4, assembly GCA_029309925.1. GTDB lineage: Bacteria > Bacteroidota > Bacteroidia > Cytophagales > Cyclobacteriaceae > Chryseosolibacter. Next base: position 944,869 of record JARKND010000005.1, on the reverse strand, counting down.
CGTTGTTGCGCCACTGATCCCATGCACCGTCAAGCGCTTTTTCTTCGGATGTGTCATAGGATAACTGGACTTTCAGGTACATCGGTTTACCCTCACCCCCACCGTTGCGAAAAGCATCCACGACTTCTTTTAATTCTTCAATCGGTTTGCTGACCGTGATCAGGCCGTCTGCCCAGCCTGCAAGCCAGCCCGCTGTTTTTTTACTGACTGCGGCTCCAATCAACAGCGGAGGTATCTGCGGCAATGAGTAAAGTTTTGCGTCCTGCACATTCACCAGGCCGTCATGATTAACACATTTTCCCCGAAACAACTTCCGAATAATGTCCGCACACTCCTGCAAACGCTGATTTCGTTTTACTTTCGGCATCCACCGTTCACCCGTAATGTTTTCATTTAAGGCCTCCCCACTTCCGAGCGAAATCCAGAATCTTTCGGGAAACATCTCGGCAAGCGTGGCTGCTGCCTGCGCTACGATCGCTACGTTGTTGCGCTGACCGGGAGCACACACAACTCCGAAAGGAATTTTCGTTGCCTGCATAGCCGCGCCCAGCCAGGCAAATGAATAGCCGCTGTGCCCCTGTCGTTCACTCCACGGATGAAAATGATCCGAGCAATTGATTGCCTGAAAACCATTCTGCTCAGCGAGCACTGCAAGCTTCAGTAGTTCTGATGGCGGAAACTGTTCGTGTGATGCGTGATAACCAATAAGTGCCATTCTCAATTTTAGATTTTAGATTTTTAGATTTCCGTTTGCTTACTTCACCACCCTGTACCATTGATATCCGTAACCATCGATCTCAAACCGATCATCAAACTGCTTCACCTCCATACAGCCGAACACATCGTAAAGCGACAGACCCTCGAGTCCGAGTTCGCTTTTTTGGATAATCGCTTTCCGATTTGCCAGGTGATGGATGAAGAACATTTTGTCATCCTTAAACTCATAACAATGCGCAAGCACAGCCGGGGTGTGGCATGACAGCACTTTCAAATCTCCTGTGCCTATTTCTGGGCATTGTTTCCGGGTGCTGATCAGGCTCTCTATCCAATTGAGAAAAGAGTGCCTGTTGCGTTGCGCGTTTAGCACATTCACTTTTTTATAGCTGAACTCGCCTCTCGACACCGGAGCATGCATAAGGTGGCCGGCCGGAGCAGTTGAAAAGCCACCATGATTTCCGTCAGACCACTGCATCGGTGTTCTTACGCTTGACCGGCCGGGAAGTGTAAGGTCATCACCCATCAGGATTTCATCGCCATAGCGGATGAGAGGCGTCCCCGGAAGCGAAAACATCAGGCTGTAACACATCTCCAGATACGCTGGATCATTATTCAGCATTGGTGCAAGACGCCTTCGGATGCCTCTGCCATAAATTCGCATGTCAGAATCGGGAGCGAATTTCTCGAACACAATTTGGCGGTCGCGGTCTGAGAGAAGCGACAATGTAAGTTCATCGTGATGTCGCAGGAAATTCAGCCATTGCTGATCATATCGGATGCCGGGTAACTGCTTTAACGCTGCTGCTAACGGTTCCGCATCTTCCTTCGCGAGTGCAAGAAAGAAATTCTGGTTGATGTAAAAGTTGAACATCATGTGCATCCGTTCTTGTTCAAGGAAACATCTGATTTTATCAGGGTTGCCATTGACCTCAGCCAGTAAAATTGCATCGCCCTTTTCATGCACGGTATGTTTGCGCATATCGTTAATAAACGTGATCAGTACATCACGCTCCACTCCCTCCATTCCATAATTTTCAACGAGCAGTTCAGCGGCATCAACCCTGAATCCATGAATACCAAGCTTTAGCCAGAACCCTATGATCTTCAGTATTTCGTTCTGAACATCCGGGTTGCTGATATTGAGATCCGGCTGCTCCTTGTAAAAACGATGCAGGTAGTACTGTCCCGCCTGTTCATCATACGTCCACATCGTTTCCTCTTCACCAACGAACATCAGGTCCTTTTTCTTAAATGGCAGGGGTTCGTCTGACCAGACATAAAACTGCCGAAAACGATTATGACGGTCCTTTCTTGCTTCCTGAAACCATGGATGTTGTATCGAAGTGTGATTTACAACAAGGTCAATGATCACCTTTATTCCAAGATCATTTGCCTTCGAAACGAATTCGGCAAAATCGCCCAGTGTACCGTAACGAGGATCAACGCTGTAGTAATCAACAACGTCATATCCATTGTCGTGATTGGATGACTTGTAAAACGGAATGAGCCAGATGCACGTGGCACCAAGGCCGGAAATGTAATCCAGCTTTTGTATCAGGCCCTGAAAATCTCCGATACCATCTCCGTCCGAATCATAATAGGTTTCAACGTTCAGTGAATAAAAAACTGCGTTCTGATACCATCTGCTCTTCATGACTACAAATTTCCGGGATAGGCGATAGTTGACAGCAAGGCATTTTCCGCTTGCCTTGAATCGAGCCTCGTGTGCTGTACAACGATGGGTATATTAGACGAAATGACGGAGGCGTAATCTGTGTCGCGCGGAATTTCCGGATCTTTAAAGTCGTTGAAGCGCAGGTGTTTCGTGCGTTTTGCCTGCACCTTGAACCGGTACGGGCCAACCGGTTCGCGATCGGAAAAATAAATCATAATCTCGACCTCGGCCATCTCGTTCGATGTGTTCAGAATACAGGCCGTCTCATGAGACGTAAACTCAGGATCCGGACCCGTGCTCTTTGAGGGGATATAACCTTCTGCAATCGCCCAGATTTTTTTTCCAATTCCGTCAAACTTCATAATGCTGTTTGTTTCAACCCAGATTACATAAAGAATCTGTGCCGAAGCCTGGGAAGCGGCTTCCAACTGCCTACGGTTGTACGCCCTGTGCTGAAGCTACAGTCGTTTGGGATGCTAGTCCTTAATGATCAGCTTTTTGATTACACCATCGGACCGCTGTTGAACGGATACAAAATAAATACCGGCAGGTCGCATCCCGAGATCAATGCGGTGTGTCAGTGGCCGGCCATGCGAGACAAGCATTTCGCGGAGGCACTTCCGTCCCACAGCATCTGCAAGTTCAATTGTGATCATGTCGTCAGCAACAGGAATGATGTGTAAAACAACCTCGCCTGCTATGGAAGGATTTGGGAATATCTCAAGGGCAAGTTTGTGATAATTGCTTTCAACATCCGTATTGATGTATTCAAATGCCTCGGAGGTCTTCACACATCCGCCCTGGGCGACAGTAACACTATAAAGTCCACTAAGTTTCGGCACCAGGGTACTTAATGTCTCATTTGCAATTATCTCACCGTTTCGTTTCCAGGTAAGCATCCCTGTAGCGTTCGTAACAAGTTTTTCGTTGACCAACTGTAACGAAGGCTCCCTCAGATCTACACCTTCGACTGCAACTGATGAGCGCGGGCCTTCGCAGCCTGCCGGGGTTACTGCAGCAACCTGTATGGAAATTTTCTCCGTAACGTTCCGCAGTTCAAGTGACGAGCCCGTTGATGTAAATCGTTCTCCATTCTCGGCAAACCAATAGTATTTCCCTCCGTCAGGTGCACCCGAAGCATTGACCCTGACCATTCCGCCTGCACAAACCGAGAACGATGCGGGAACTTCCACACCCGTTGGCTTTACATAAGCCACCTCAGTCGTCATTAATGTTTCGCGAAGTCCGCAACGCTTATCAAACCCGCGGACTTCAACTCTGTTCAATCCATCACGTAGGTTCGTTGCAGGAATCGAAAGGATCGTGGTCAGCCCATCAACTGACTGCTCATTCGAAATCATTTTGCCCGACAAATCAAACACGCTGTAGTCCGCATCGCTTACCATTTCTGTAAAGCTCAGTTGAAGCAATGCATCGTGGCAGTTTTCCTTTGTTGTCATTAATCGCGGCACCGGAAGCTTTTTAGGGGTGATGACAATTTTAAATCGGGCGGCATTGAGCGGATCAGTGGTATTGGCGATGGCAAATGAATAGCGTTTTTGTGCTCTTGCATCGATCGTAGCTCCGGCAACAACATCGATCAATTCGACCATGTCAAAATTCGTCAGAGCATCGACATTATCGAAGATAAATTCATAGTTGCCGGCCGCGAGATTCGTCATGTGTAACGGAACTTCCGTGCGGCACCTGAGCGGCCCCACGTTGTTGATGGCAAGCACGGTTCCGTCAATGGATTTCGTACCCAGTGAAAGAAAATCGTTTTGACGTTTAGGTGCGTCAATCCCCGGATCATACGATGGTGTTCCAGCCTCCGTGAACACGACAAAGGTCGCGTCTGAACTGACGTTGTTTGAAAGGTTCACAATGAAATGCGGCACACTGCTTTCCCTCGTACGATGAAAGGTTCCATCCTCGTCAACCTTTGCGCTCTCCTTTACAATCAGCGTTGGATTAGCCGTGATTGCCTGCACCCAGAACGACTGTCCCGGTGCAATCTTCCCATCAGTAAGGTTGCCGACACCGCTTTCGAGGATCGGATCATAGTAGTAGTAACGAAAAACTCCTTCAGGGTTTTGTCGAACTGAAACAGATTGATTCAGACCGCTCTTCACCCAGCCATCGTTGCCCCAACTAATGGTGGATGCATAAGGATTACCGACAAGGTTCCACCCGTCCTGTGAAGAAGAGGAAATGTCAGACATGATCGGAAGCGTGATGTCACCCTGGTGAGCACTTCCTTTTACTTCCATTGTTACATTGGAGTCACCGTTGCGCAGAAACACCGCGTAGCCAACACCTTTTTGCAGAACGACCTGATTGTTCGTCAGCGGTGGCGGGAACGGCAGCCACTCTCGTGCATGATCATTGTAATAAAACATTGACGGATTACTCGTGAAGCCTGTTGACTGCCCCGTAAAATTTCCTGTGATCGGAAAATATTGTTGCCAGTTTTCAACTTTTACGCCTGCGACAGGAGCCGACATGTAACGATACATGCGTGCCTTAGCTGGAACAAAACGCTGAACGGAAACATCACCTGTTATTGATCCGGTACCTTCTATCTCTTCAAGATTCGCAGTGCGCTCGCTATTTGAAAGCAACCTCACATTTCCACCCGATACAACCTCTCCGTTGAAAATCTTCAGGCCGTGTGAGATGTCAACACGGTTTTGAAAAATAGTTTTACCTGCGCCCGTAAGGTTCTGAGCAAAGCGCCTGAGCGTATAGTCAGTGCCGTCAAAAAATATCCGCGAATTAAAAGGCGATGAGGATGTAATCTCCAGCATTCCTCCGCTTGACGCGATCACACCGGATTCGGTGAGCGGATTGATGACGGCAGCCCCGCTGAGCACAACAGTGGTGCCCGAAATACTCAGTCGTGACCCGGTTGCCAGCGACAACCCTCCTCCGGAAGCTGAGCCAAGATGAAGCGCAATGGTCGGGCCGGCCGGATTCAGCGATAAAGTCGTGTTTGGCCCTGTGGTAATTTTAAAAAGCGACAGATCTCCGTGAGACGAAAACTGCTGCAGGCCGTTCCTGTTTGCTACAAGATGTATCGCTGCATCCGGTTCAACCGGGCCTGGCTGCCCATTGAAAATGATATCGCCAAAAACTTTCAGCGATGAAAGATTCCGGAACGCACCCTGCAAAGACAAGCCGGGCGCGACAGATAAATTCCCACGCACCTCGGTTTCTCCGGTGTCAAAAATTTTCACGCCCGATCCCATCAGCGACAGGTTTCCGTAAGAAACTTTTTTAATCTCGGCTGCTGCGTTGTACACTACAGTACTTTGCTGGGAAAGCGACCCGAACTCCGGCACGTGGGTGCCTCCAAGCACAAGTGTCCCTGAACCGTTGATCTCTACCGTTGCATCCAATGGGGCAGTGTTCGTAACAGAAACTCCGTCCGCAATAATCACTTTCGAAAGGTCTCCTTCCACTCGCCACGCGCTGCCCACAGAAGCAGAGGCTCGGTTACCAACAATGTAATTTTGACCGTTGCCACTGAATGATGTGGGGGCTGCACCGCTGCCATCGTTGTTAACGCCCCAGGTATTCAAAGCATTTAACTGTCCGGTCGACTTGGAGTAGAAGGTGGTCGTGGTCAGTGTTGTGGCGTTCACCGTTGACGAAGCCGCTGATGTATTCCCAGCTGCGTCAAATGCTTTTACAAAGAAATTATGCGAAGTCCCTGCAGCAAGATCTTCAACAGCATATGCGGGGACCGCGGACGTGCCAACCTTCGTGCCATCCACAAACACCTCGTAACCTTTCACTGCAATGTTGTCCGAAGACGCGTCCCACTGGAGCATCATTTTGCTGAACGAGGCATTTGCTGTCAGGCCCGCTGGTGTTGATGGAGGCGTTGCATCTCCACCTGTCGTTGCGCTTGACACTGTGGTAAATAATGACAGTCCGTTTACAGTGGCAGTTCTCACTTTATAGTAATACGTTTTACCGGCCTCCACATTCGTGTCAGTGAACAACTTTGCGTTTACGGTTGCAATTTGCGTGTAGGGACCGTTAACATTTGTAGCCCGATGTACTTCATAGCTCGTGAATACACTCATCTTTGGAATGATGAAATCCCTGGCGGTATTATAAATGTAGATATGTCCGGCATCATTAAGGTGAATACCATCACCCGAGTTGTACACCGGTTCAATGTTATAAGTCGCATCGGACAACTCTTCAAGAATATCGATCACGTTCGCACCAAAAGCATTTCGGATTGAATCCGCCTGAATCTTCAGTTTGAACCGCTCGGTCTGGCTTGAAATGTTTCGCGGCTGTGTTGTTGTGATGTACATCGGGACACCGCGCGCGTCTGCGATCGCTTTGATCGTGCGGTAGTTGGCCATTGTCGAAGCGTTCGGATAATTGCTTGAGACATCATTTGTCGGAAGGTTGACAAATATGAAGTGTGGGTAGGTAGCCATCGCGAACGTGATATTTTTTGTTGCCGGACCACTTGGAATTACATCCACAGTCCGGTACCCACCGACCGACAAATTCGACAGCGTAGTTCCCGGTACCTGTGTACGGAACCACGCGACAAATCTTCCCACCCAACCATTGGTAGCATAGGGCAACGTGGCGGCTACACCTTCACTGGTTGAAGAGCCTAGCACAGCAATGTGAATAATGCCGTTGTAGTTCCAGCTCAGATTGATTTGTGTCTGGCCACCCGATGCGGCCACAAGTGCTGTCGGAGCAGTAGGCACAGGAGGTGCCGTAAATGTGCCGTAACTTTTGAGCGCGTTATCGGGGATGTCAACAAACGTCTGTCCAGCGTCCAGCCCTGCCGTTGTACCGCGGTACTGAATCGTGAGTCGATGGCTTTCAATGTGCTCGAGAAACCGCACCGTGATGCGGTGTGGTCCTGCGGTCAGCACTACATCCAAACTTGTGTTCGTGGATTCTGTGTTACTGTTAGCAGCATCACCATTAAAGTCGCTGCATACCAACGCTCCGTCAACATAAAGCAGCACGGCATCATTGCTGATCGATCTGAATTGATAAGTACCTGCTGCGTTTATGTTCAGATAGCCATCGTATTCGATGATAAACTGGTCATCCTGTGTTAACGGACCGGCCGGTGCGGCAGCTGTTGAAAAATTAGTGAGCTTGCCTGATGCTTCCGGAAAGAATGTCCACGTGTAATCAATAGTAAAATTTCCGCCAAGCGGATGTGCAAATGAAAATGCGCCTGACGGATTAAACAGATCGGCATTTCCAATATGTACGCCATCCGAGTTGCGAATGATCTTTCCCTCAGGAGTGACGCGCCCAAATCTCAAGCCACCGCGTTTCAGCACAACGGATTCTGCCAACACATAATTTCCAGGAGCAGTATTGAAAGTGCCTGCGTAATTCGGACCGGTACCTGCGATTGCAATGTTTACCCTTACATTATTCGGGAAGTCAGCACCAAACGATCCCGATGACCACGCAGCGAGCCTGATGTCCGGCACACCGGTCGCGTTGGTGTAACTTCCATTCTTCATTTTGTAAAACACCCCCGTGAGGTATGTGCTCGTGCTCACCTGATTGCTGAAAGATGAAAAGTTGCCAGCATTATCTATTGCCCTGATTTTGAAATACAGCAGTGAATTGAGGGGAAGATTTCGAACGGTGTAGGTGGTATCGGTAGAATACGTCCTTATGACATTCGCGCCATAGTGAATGTAATATTCGCGGATTCCCGAGGCATCCGAAGACGACCTCCATTTTAAAGTCACGGCATTCACATCCGTCACTGAAGCCTCAAGGTCGTAAGGTGCCGATGGAAGCACCGTCTCTGCCTGCAGGTTCACTACAAGGTTCTGTGCAGGCGAAGGATCAGTCTTTGAATCGCCAGGCGCATATGCTGACGTAGCGGAATTATTTACGGCCCTGACCTTGTACCAGTATTGCGACCCGGGCACCAAACCGGTGTCATGAAAAAAAATCTGATCCTCATCAGTGAGGGCTACGAATTCCCATGTTGGATTTGTGGATATCCGTCTCCACACTTCATAGTGTCGTTCCTGGTTTGACACGTCATTCCAATTCAGCAGAACAGACGAGGGCGAGAGTATTCTTGCCTGAAACACCGTGGGCTTCGGCAAGGTGACGGGTGCGGGGGAATTTTGGAAAAAAAGGTAATGCACATCTGATTCCAGACTCTTACATCCATCGAATGCGCTGGTTTGTAATCGCCACACTCCCGTGTTGCCAGCGGGAATTGTAAGTCGGCTCACTGTATCAGCGTCCGCTGCGGTGTTGAACAACACACCATCCTTGTACCAAAAATATTTTGCTGCACCAGGTGATGTCGTCAAAGTAATTGTTGTCGCATCATTCAGCGCAGGAAGAAACGCTGTGCCTTCTGCATGTACTGTCGGCTTTACAGGTTCTTCTTCACCGACAACCACCGGTGGCGACCACTGGTTCCAGTCGCTTTCAGCTGGGTTGCTCTTGCGGCTGAATCGCGCGCGATACGTGCCCGGTAAAATTGTTCGCAGATTGTGAGAATTTTCTTCGGGGACTTTCACTCCGTTTCGTTCCCACTGGTATGAAAAAAAACCATGTGACAGTCCGAGTCTTACCCTGTGCGGCTGACCGATGCACAAATCCGGATGGTCATAAAAAACATGTATGTTACTCTTATCATGCGACAACATCCAGGCGAAAAAATCCGGATGTGCAAACGCCTTTTCCCATGTAGCATTCCCCGTTTGCTGCAGTTTTTCATAACGCACCATTCCGCCTTTCAGTTTTATTTTCCTCACCAGTGATTCAGTTTCTGCTGGCGTTGGTTTGATATCGTTCTCACCCTGAAAAATCCACAAAGGCACATTTTTCACGCTGTCATACGAAGTGCTGTTCAGGTACGCGAGTGCATCTGCAGCAGACATTGTTGTTGCAGAAGCGAAAAGCCATTCAGCTATATTTAATGCCTTGAATGTTCCAAGTGCACCGTTGCCCATGCCTTGAATAAAAATCTTGTCGTGATCAATATTGTATTCGGCAGCAAGAAGCCTGACGAGGCGTAAAGCATTGGCAACCGTATTGGTGTCATCCCATCCGTTCAGGCTTTGCGGAAAAACAACAAAGCCAGGAAAGGCTCTGCTGTCGAGATCCGGGGCGCCCGGCTTTTTAGTACCGGCCAGGTTTCGTGCGGCAAGAAAATCTTCTCCGCCATAGATCAGCTGCAGGTCATTGTTGAGCAATCGCACGTTAGCTCCGACTGGAGCATCATTCGGATTCCAGCATGACGTGGAGTAGTAACAATTCGTAGAAGCACAGGATCCCGAATTGGCGCAGTTACCGGTTTGCGGTTTGTCGTGCAGCACTATCACCAAAGGATAACCAGGGTCAAAGTTCGCATCATATCCAAGAGGCGAAAGCAACCGATAATTCATTACAAACTGTCTGGTTGCCGGATTTCCCGGAGTGCTGTTGAAATATAAATGGCCCTCACCGTAAGGACTGGAATCCCACGAGGTCATGTCAAAAAAAGTGTTCGTATTCCGGTAGCTGAAAGTGCCTTGGTTCAGATGGTAAATTCTGGTTTGTCCGTTTCCGGACCACAGTGAAACTGACGCGCTGTCCGCGTTCTGGCCAAAGATAGACAACGGCATCAGCGTCAGCAGACCAAAGAGGGCAATTTTGGACATAGTGGGGGCCCGATAATAACCACGTTAAAATCGGGGAGATTAATCTAACAATTTAAGGGAAGGAATTCCAGTCTTTTTGAACCCACGTTCAAAATTATTTTCTGATAGAATTACGGATTCACCAGAAGGCACATACGAAAGCGATTGATAGATAAAAAGGAGTAGCGAGAAGAGGCGGGCTTAGAGGTTTCTTTTGAAAAGCGTAACGATCAATACAATCATCACCACCATCTGCAACCCAAAATACATCAGGCCGAGAAATCCAGCCTCCATGCCATTACCAGCTGCGTCTCCCCCGCCAGTGTAGCCAACCTTTTTCACATCCATAAACCAGATGATAATCTGAATGACAAGGAAGACTACATAGATTGTCAGGTTCTGATTCCGGTAATAGCCCAGGCCAAACGCCACAATATAGGCAAGCACATTCAGGCCAATTAAGCCTCGCATGAAAGGTTCCATAGCTGTAAGGGTTTGATTTGAAAACGAAGTTAAGCAAGAAGTACGCTTCTTCGTTTCACGTGAACTTCACCCAACAAAGATTGAATGCAGCGCGGTAAGTTTCATGTTCAGTCTTCGCTTACTATTTTGTTGCACGCAGCATTAAGATTCAAAGACCCATTCATGACCCTATTCCTTCACCTCACTCTTCCAGTGATTCTCTGGATACAGCGCTATCGCGTTCGATTTATTGATGCAGACATCGCACTTCCAGCGCTGGTGATTTTCGGTGCCGTAATCGTGCTGGCCATCATTGTCAAATGGATGACACGCGATCCCAGACAACGGTACTGAGGACTTCGTTGTGTTTAGCACAGAGGCTAACGCTGCCAATCCATCAGAAGTTGAGGTTGTATTTGGGCGTTGCCTCGAAGGCTACAGTTCTGCGTTTTTTGGACTCGCCTTTTCCCATGCCTCCAGAATTTTCAGTTGTCCGGTTGTGTCTCCAGACTGGAGTGCTTCCTTAAAATCCGATTGATAATCCTGGCTGAAGCACAAGGATGATAAAAAAATTAAAACGAAAAGGCTGAAAAGGTCTTTCATAGTTTGATGGAGCAATAACGCTATGGCTATACGTTGAAAGTGGATTGGTGCCGGATCCTGATGGAAGATAGCAATTTCCCGGGAATTGGTTTACTGAATCACATGTCTGTGGCGATGCGATCATGCGTGACTGTCGGGATCCCTATCGGACTAGCTCCTTGAGACGGCCCAACTTCTTTCCATCGCGGTTAACAGTTGGTTTTGTGCCAAGGGCCTCGAACCTGGCGATCACTTCTGCCGACTCTTGCATCCGTTTCTGCCGGAAGTATGTAAGCGCCAGCCCATAGTAACCATCGAGTTTATCAGGAGCACCCTCTATTGCCTTCTTAAAACATTCTTCGCTGTGCACCGAGTCGCCAGACATCAGAAGCGAGGTTCCCTTGATGATCCAGGCCGATGGGCTTGACGGATTGCCTGCGATAGCGCTGTCTGCGTAAGCAATTGACTCTGGCAATTTTCCGGTTTGCTGGTAACAGAACGCCAGCATATAGTACGCATCCTTGCACGTGCTATCTTTTGAGAGCGCCTTCGTAAACCGGTTGATCGAACGTGAATATTGTTTGGTATCGAGGAGTTGAACACCAACCTGGATATCCTGGTAGGCAGAATATTTTCCGGACTTGCACGTTACGTAAAAGTTCTGCACGTAGTCATCGTTGGTGGCAGGTTGACTATATAAAGCCGTTACGGAAGCCGTCAGAATGATCGCAATAAGAAATTTCATATGAGGGTTTCAGCAAATATATGTAAGCAAATCAACATCACATGCTTTGCATTCATCGTAATTAATGAATGGAATCGTTGATGAGCGCTTACTCACAAGCCAAGTTCCCGCGCGGGAAGCGCGATGCAGGAGAAGCCGACCACACTTCGAATAAATTGATGTATTTAAGTGCAGAGTCCCGTGATTGAGACCCTGCTCAGATATTTGATGGCTCAAATCATTTCTACTTGCTTGCTGCAGGCTCCTTTCTTGAGTATTGGAATGCCTCCCTGATCTTTCCGTCTTTCATTCTGACGGTCTCATGGAGATAGGTATGTTCTTTTTTACCGTCTTTGTAAGTGTAGTATTCGTCAGTCCACGACAGTACCCACTCATGTTTCATATCCACGTTGTCGATTGGAATTGCCTTTGTGAACGTGACCTTCACCTCGTTCATCCCTCCAATGTAGTCTCTGATAAGCACGAGTGCTGAGTCACGCGTAAGGTTCAGAAATTGCATTCCGTCTGCAAAATTAAAACTCACAGTGTCTGCAAGCAGGTCACCAACATCCGTGTTCAATCCAGAGAGGCGCTTGTTAAATTCCATTACCGTTTTCACGTTGTTGTTATCACCGAGAGCGACCTGGCCTTTGTAGGTCATCTCCATGGGTAAAACTACAGGCTCAGGAAGGGTTGCGGACTCCACAGGCTTCGTCTGACAGCTTGTGATGATGTAAGCAGACGCGCAGAACATCATCAAAATAATTGTTGATTTCATAGCGGTTAGGGGTTAGGGTGAGGTTTGAAGAGAGCTATGAAGATACACTTTATCTCAGACATTTCATCTCCTATAATCTTCAGTTCAATCTCAGGAAAACTTTTTCATTTCAAGATCCGAACAGTACGGAGCAGATCGAGGAATGTTTCCATCCCGGCACAGCCAACGAATTGAATTTCGAATTTGCAAAAGAAGCTATCATGAAGCACTGCAACTAACCACTCTGCGCTGAGGTAAATTCGGGAACGAATTCGTAAATTCCATTATGTTCTACCTCGGAGGTGTCGGTTTGGCTTTGTTCCTCGACCTGCTGTTGCTCGGCAAGCACAAAAAGAGCAAGGCAGACTGGATACTCGCAGCGTGGCTTCTTGTGATCGCCTTCCACTTGTTCATGGTCACACTTCTCGGGCAAAAAACTTATCCGCAGCTGTGGGGCCTCGACCTGCCACTTCCGCTCCTGCACGGCCCATTACTCTATATATACACCCGTGCGCTGACAGGCAGAGCCATGAAAATGCAGCACTGGCTGGGCCATCTTGCTGTGCCCATTGCCTTTTATCTCTACCTGATTCCGTTCATTTTTCTGCCTGTCGCGCAAAAGATATTTGTGTACGAAAACAATGGGATAGGTTACGAAAAATTCATGCTCATCCGCAGTTTCTGCATTCCAGCTTCGGGTATTGTTTATATTCTGTTGTCTCTATATATACTGCGTCAGCATCGGCAGGCAATCGTTCAGCAATTTTCATCGGTTGACAAAGTAAACTTATCGTGGCTGCGGAACCTGATTATCTGGCTTGCTATTATCTGGATGCTTGTCATTTTTGGAAATGGTGACTGGATCTTCAGCGCAACGGTGGTATTTATTTTTTTCATCGGATTCTTCGGCATTCGCCAGGGTGTAATTTTTAGTCGGCCTATGGAGACAAGTGCCGCAGCTGAAGCGCAATCACTGGCGGAAGATGCACCAGCTCGCAGCAATTCATCCGCGGAAGCGGTTAAATATGTGAAATCGGGATTATCGGCTGAAGCATCGCAGGCGCTCCATGCCAGGCTGAATATCCTTATGGCAACGGAAAAAGTTTACAGGGACCCGGACTGTTCCCTGATGGATCTCGCAGCAAAACTCAACGTTCCGCACAACCACGTGTCACAGGTGATCAACGAACGCGAAGGCAAAAGTTTTTACGACTACATCAATAGCATTCGCATCCAGGAATTTATTGAAATTGCCCGTCTGCCGGAAAGCCGGAAGCTGACACTTTTCGCCCTTGCCCAACAATGCGGTTTCAATTCCAAGTCATCTTTTAACCGGTACTTTAAAAAAATTACCAGCAAATCCCCCTCAGAATACATGCAGGTGCCAATCGCATCAGAGAATTAGGTGTCAGCCTTCACGGAAGTTCATTTTCAGCCTTATTTCGATGGTCTTGCCTCAACTGGTTCGCGTTAAGCCACCGTGTAAATCGACTTTCATCCCCGGTCGAATCACAAAAAAAACGCAATATGAAAACACTAAAACCCATTCTTACTCTAGTTGCCCTGGTGGCAATCAATGTAGCTGCATCTGCCCAGTAGGTAATACTTCATGCCGGTCATGGACATAATACCGGAGGCGATGCAGATCCGAAGCTCCACGTAAACTCACGCTGGCGTGAGTGTTCATTTCAGCTCGATCCGGGACTGACGCAATCCGAGTGGCGCGAATTCACAAAAGAAGCTGGCGCTGTTGTTACCTTCCGGTCTCTCACAGACGCGAAGCCTATGGGTGCGCGCAACTTTGAAGTTTCAATACTGCAATGGTCGACTGCGCTTGATGAAAGCAAAGACGCGTGGAACGACACGTTCGTCCACCCTGACTCGACACACTGGCTGATAGGCGGTCCGCGTTTGCCCATCATGGGATTGACCGCACGCGCTGGTATCACAGAAAAACTTGATGTTGGAATTTACCTGACGAAAAGCCCGGGCGCGAACTATGGATTTTACGGAGCGCAGGCGCAGTATAATCTCCTCCACAAAAAGCAACAGAAGTTCAGCACATCGGTTCGGGGCAGCTTCCTCAAAATGTACGGACCCGAAGATCTGAATCTAACGGTGTATTCAGCTGACATTGTTGCGAGCAAAGAATTTGTGTTGCATGAAAAATGGCTGAGACTTTCTCCGTATGCAGTTGTCTCCGGTTACCTGTCAGCGTCACATGAGAAATCTGAAGTTGTAAGTCTCAGCAACGAACGTGTCGGTGCCTTTCAGGCAGGTGGTGGTGTGGTAGCAAGGATAGCGATGGCGAACATTGCCATTGAATATAACCAGGCTTCTGTCAATACGGTGTCGATGAAGATTGGTGCGACTTTCTGAACGGATAATTCAAGTTCAAGGTTCAAGGTTCAAGGTTGTTCAAGGTTCAAGGTTGTTCAAGGTTCAAGGTTCAAGGTTTAAGTTTTAGATACAATCTGAAGGTCATGGATGCGCGGGCGTTCATGGCTTTCTTGTTTTATTTTCAATCGTCTAAAGAGATCCGGATAAGCTGTACTGGCATGTTATCGTGACATTTTGTAATTTTTCAGACTGCAATCCGCAGCCCTTCCTAATAATCAAAAAAAAACCGCAACCCTTATGAAAACCTCCTACCTGCTTGTGCTTGCGATTGTGATTGTGATCGGATGCACAACCAATGAAAAGAAAACCGCATTT
The DNA here is from genome assembly GCA_029309925.1 of Fulvivirgaceae bacterium JP3-4. Lineage (GTDB taxonomy): Bacteria > Bacteroidota > Bacteroidia > Cytophagales > Cyclobacteriaceae > Chryseosolibacter. The sequence goes on along the minus strand of JARKND010000005.1, from coordinate 929,576 downwards.
CCACCGCCACCACCAACTCCAGTCAGAACGGTGGTCGATGAATTCCATGGTGTAAAAGTCCCGGATGACTATCAGTATCTCGAAGCGTTGAAAGACGATTCTGTCCTTAACTGGTTTAAGAAACAGGATGACTACGCGAGAAATATTCTTTCAAGGATCAGCGTGCGCGAAGACCTGCTGAAACGCATCAAGGAGCTTGATGAAACAGTAGCGCAGGTCAATGCGATCCAGCTTTCAAAAGACAGGATTTTTTACATTAAAAAAGAGCCTGATCAGCAATCGGGAAATCTCTTTTACAGAAAGGGCCTCGATGGCAAGGAGACGATGCTCATTGATGTAACGAAGATCGGTGGTGACGACAAACGCGTTTATACCATCAATAATTATTATCCTTCCCCTGACGGCAAACTGCTTGCCTTCACGAGTTCACCAAGCGGATCGGAAGACGATGTGACCTACCTTGTGGACGTTGAAACAGGAAAACTCCTGCCGGACCGGCTCGTGAAAAGTGGTTTCACGCTAAGCTGGCTGCCCGACAGCAAATCGTTCTTTTATCTTCGACTGAAAACACTGGGTGAAGACGAAGCAGAAAGTGAAAAATATCTCGATTCAAAATCCTTCCTTCACACCGTAGGAACACCGCAGGAAAACGACCGCGAAATTATCTCTGCCGCAAAATACGGAAACCTCGGTATGGACAGGATTGATTTCCCGATGGTGTTTTCGGACAAGAAGTCGAACACCGCATTTGTGCTCATTGCGCGCGGTGTGCAGAATGAGATCAATGTCCTCTCAGCTTCACTGCCAGACACAAAACGCGAAAGTGTTATCTGGCGCAAGGTGATTGACGTGAAAGACGAGATCACAAACTTCGCTACCGTGAACGGCAGCAACCTCATTGCGCTCACGCACAAAAACGCCCCCAACTTCAAGCTGGTCAAAACTTCAACGTCAAATCCCGATTTCAGTAAGGCAGAGCTGCTTATCGGTTTTGATGACCAGGTTATACAGAATTTTGCTGTGGCAAAGAATACCATCATTGTGCAGACGCTCAAAGACGGTCTCGGAAAAATCCACCTTATCAATAAAGCGGACCCGTCAAAACGCGAAGAGCTTCCGTTGCCGGTGCAGGGCACGGTCAATATCGCCTTCGCAGATGAAGATTCAGAAAAAATTGTGCTTGGGATGGCCTCGTGGCTGACGGCATTGAAGTATTTTATTTACAACGATGCAACAAAAAAACTTGAAGCCACTACGCTTCAGCCCGAAGGAAAATATGATGCACCAGCCGACCTCGAATCGCACGAAGTACTTGTCAAGTCTCATGATGGAGAGATGGTGCCGCTCTCGATCATTCACAAGAAAGGTCTTGTTCTTGATGGAACAAATCCTACGTGGATCGCAGGTTATGGCGCATACAGCATTTCCTCATTACCGGCATTCAATCCGATTCGGCTTGCGTGGTATGAAAAAGGTGGCGTGTTTGCGGTGGCACATGTGCGGGGTGGTGGCGAAAAAGGCGAGGCATGGTATCGCGGTGGATATAAGGCAACGAAGCCCAACACATGGAAAGACTTTATCGCTTGTGCAGAATATCTTGTGGCTAACAAATACACAAGCCCGCAATACCTGGCGGGCATGGGAACAAGTGCGGGCGGAATTCTCATCGGCCGTGCGATGACCGAACGTCCCGATCTTTTTGCTGTCGCAATACCACGTGTCGGTTGCATGAACGCAGTCCGTTTTGAGTTTACCGAGAATGCAGTAAACACACCTGAGTTTGGCACAGTAAAGGACTCGCTGGAATTTACTTACCTCGCTGAGATGGATGCATATCAGAAATTAAAGCCTGGCGTCAATTATCCGGCATGCTTTGTCACAGCAGGAATGACTGACTCGCGCGTTAGTCCATGGCAGCCTGGAAAATTTGCCGCAAAACTTCAGGCAGTAAATAAAAGCGAACGCCCGATGATCCTTCGCGTTGAATTTGAGGGAGGCCACGGTTTTCTTGCAGCCTCACGCAAACAAATACAGGAGGAAAATGCCGACATGATGGCTTTCATGTTGTGGCAGATGGGAAAGGCTACGCTGCTTTGAACATTTTAGATTTAAGATTAAAGATTTAAGATTTTAGAGTTAAGATTTCAGAGTTAAATGACAGGCATGGAGCAGAGATTCTGTTCCATGCCTTTTTTTATAGTGACAAACAAATTCAACTCACCATCACCGTTTCCTCAAAAAAGAAAGAAGTGTAAGACGCACACTGTCATACAAAAACGCGATCATCAGAAATGCCGATGATAACAGTAATGCTTTCAAGCCGAGAGCCTGGTACGCAAACCCACCGATAACTCCTCCCAGGAAGAAAAACAAAATGATCGCAAGCCTCAGGTAGATGCTTCGCGTAAGCCTATGGACATCGTGTTTTTCGCGATGGAAGAACAACTGAGAACATTCAATGCCAAGATCGGTGAACAACCCTGTCAGGTGCGTGGTGCGAACCGTTGCGTTTGAAATCTTTGTGACAAGCGCGTTCTGTACTCCCATGGCAAACAACAAAGCGCACGCAATCTGCACCTGGCTGCCTTCCGGATGATCAAACGCGACAGACAGCGTCACAAGGATCGCCATCTCCAGGAGCATAGGCAGCGCATGCGACCAGTCCGGATATTTTCTGAACACGAGCTCTACCAGAAAGCCACAAGTCATTGCACCAAAAAAGAACAAGGATATACGCGATAAATGTGATTGCCATTGCGTAGTCGCCAAGCATGAGCTCTTCTGCGAAATACGCGAAGTGACCGGTTACGTTGGTTGTCAGTGTGCTTATCGCGAGAACGCCCGCGATATTAACCGAGCCCGCTACGAAAGACAGTAGCACCGCCAGTCGCAGGTTGTGTTTAAAAGCTCTGGGTTTTCCTTGCCGGAACATATAGATGTCCCGATATAATATTTTTTCAGATTTATTTCAATGATATTAATCAACAAACCAGTGGTGAAGCATGAAGATCACTTCTGGTGAGAACTTTTATTCATTCTCATACATAGAAATATTATCTTTAGAATCTCTTACACCGAATACCCTTGGCATTTGCAACGGTTCTCATCTGGCTTAATACTGCGCCTCTTCAGAATATCAATTCACGAGGAGCATTCCTTGGGTTTGTATGCACAGCATTGATCTTTGGAGTCGTATACCTTCTGGGAGCAATCCATGATCGCAGGAAAAGCAGAAGAAGTAAAAAGTGAACTCTTCTTTTAAAAAGAAAACCGCTGAGCAAGACATTGTCAGCGGCTTTGCATGAAGATTAAAAACCAAGATGTATCAGACCCTGATGTCATTTCGCCAGGACGTTTTTCCTGGATCAATGGAAATCGAATGTACTTTTTAAATAATCCCTCCTCAATACCTATCGGGTGGTATTCCGAAACATGTACCTCAAAAATTCCAACAATACCTCCCGGTAGGTATTCACCACACCGCAAAGGCTTACTTACTTTGAAAAAAATTCTCATCTTCCGTTACCTAAACCTCTTCTGAAACATGAACTACAAAATCTCAACGTATGTCCTGCTGGTGGTGCTGGCAGGATTTATCATTTATGCCTGCGGTGATTCCGGCAAGACCGATGACTCCGGCAACACAAACGGTTCCGTTCAATCCACGCCAACGCCCTCAACGGAATTCTCTTACCTGGAACTTACACCAGAACTGGCCGCACTACTCAGAGGCCAGAGGATGGACCGCAGCAGTGGTGCCCTCGTTTCGCCTGCCGAAGCACGTGAGGACCTGAAACGCCTGCAGGATTCCATCGGCATCAAGTGCGATCCCGCAACAGATCCACGCGTGATCTATGGATTTACCTTTGGTATGAATAACTTTAAAGCATTTGCCGATCAGGTTGCCGAACTGGACAAGAACAGTGGGAACAAACTCATGGGCGTGCGTGTATATATGTCGTTAAAGTATAAGGAGATCAGCGGAAAGAACCAGATCTACAATGATGTTTTCCTCGTACCGCTGGATGAAAAAGGCAACGACCTTTTCGACATCGATCCATGTAAGATCAATGCGATGGGCGTTCTCAACAATGGTCCGGTTCTCAACACCTCTGTCCCGTGTCCTAACCAGTGTCAGTAAACTATACTAAATTATTGATGTACGGTTCGGTCCTCTCACCGCTCCTGCCGCTAATCACAGCCTGGACCAGGCGCAAGGGACTCGACCGTACATTTATCATTCTGACCATTGCCATCGCCATAGCACTCATCGCTGATGTGGCAAACATCACACTGGCGTTCATGCAGGTCAACAACCTACCCGTGGCCCATGCCTACGGCCTGCTCGAAGGAATCCTGCTAATCACTTTCTTCAGTTATCTTCTCAACTGGAAAAACCAAACCTGGACTAGCGTAGCAATAGCCTATACGTTGGTTTACGTTGCCGATTCCATCTTTCTGGAAAGTATTTACTCCTTCAACGCGTGGTCGCGTTCGCTGGAGGCGCTGCTGATGATCGGTTTGTGCGTGATGGCCTTCAGCATGTTCTACAGCAGGGAAGAAGATATCTTCATCGAAAAATCACCTCACTTCTGGATCGTCATCGGCATACTCACTTATTTTTCCGGTGCGCTATTCTCCTTCCTCCTCTCCACAGACATGCTTTCTCAAAGTTCCGAACGCTTTTACGGATCGTGGATACTCCATAATTTTTCCAATGTGCTGAAGAATATTATTTTCACCATCGGTTTATGGAGAATAAGGGGTTGAACAACGAATTGATCCTCATCCTCGGCACAACGGGCATGTTGTTCCTTGTTGCCGCAATCGTCACATTCATCTACCTCTTCCAGCGCAAGCTTATCAAACGCAAGATCGCTTACCAGGAAATCGAGAACCTGCTCCGTCAGGAGGAATTGAAGTCTGCCTACGCGCGACTGCAGGGCCAGGATGCAGAACGCCAGGAAATCGCCCGCCATATCCACGACAGTCTGGCCAGCGCTTTTGTTACCATCAGCATGTATGCCGATTCCATCACCCGTGCCAAAACAGAAGAAGACCGAAAGGAGCTCGCGCAGAAGATGGGGCGCGCTGCACGCGAGGCCAGTGAGCAGGCCCGCATCATTTCTCACCGCCTGGACTCCCCTTCTCTCCACCACTTCGGACTCGGTGCCGCCATCAGCGACCTCGTTGCTACCGTTAACAACAGTGGCGCCATCACCATCGACTCCCATATCGAAAACATACGCCCCCTGCCCAACGAAGCCAGCCTCAATGTTTACCGCATCGTCCAGGAACTTATCAATAACACGTTGAAACACGCAAGGGCTACACGCATCAACATCGATCTCTCCCAGGTGAGCAACGACTCCATCAGCCTCATCTACGAAGACAACGGAATCGGTTTCTCTGTCGATGACGGCCACAAGAAGGGAATGGGATTGCACAACATTCAGGCGCGCGTGGAAAAACTTAATGCGGTCATGACCTTCGGAGATGGATCGTCCAGCGGATTTTCCGTAGCTTTCGATATCCCCTGCAAATGACCCGGATCAGAATACTCCTCGCTGATGATCACACCATCGTACTCGATGGACTGAAGGCGGTGCTGAAAAGCAGTGACGCGCTCGAAGTGGTCGGTGAAGTAAAGAATGGAGAAGAAGTCCTCACCTTCGTTGCAACACATCCCGTAGACGTTGTCGTGCTGGATATCAACATGCCCGTTATGGATGGCATCACCTGCGCGCGCAAGCTCAAACAAAAATACCCTCACATTCGCATCATCATCCTCACCATGTATGCACAGAAGTCATTTGTTGAACAGATCGTGCGCCTCGGTGTCGATGGGTGCCTGCTGAAAAGTAATTCCGGCCAGGAACTCACCGATGCGATCGAGCGCGTCATGAGTGGCAAATCCTATTACGATCGCATCCATACGTTTGTCGCAGAAAAAGAAGATGTATTTCAATACAAACTCAGCAAGCGTGAAATTGAAATCGTCAAGCTCATCGCGGAAGGACTTACCAGCATTCAGATCGCTGACAAGCTCTTTATTGCTGAGCACACCGTAAAAACGCACAGAAAAAATATCCTTCGCAAGACGGGTGCGGCAAATACATCGCAACTGGTGCAGTTTGCTCTTAACAATCAACTAATCTGAAATTGCGATCTTGGCCATGGTTGGGCGTGCCCCTGGTGTGCTGCCTTGCTTCGCTTCGTCAGCACACCACGGTCGGGCTGTCCGCACTCGCCACCCATCGCACGCAGGGTTTAATAGCACATCGGCCCTGACCTCTCACCTTTGTCTACAGAATGTTTCGATAATTCCCCGAGCCCAGCGGGCTCAGACAATGCTCCCATCCCTCACGCAGGATTCCCCCGTAAGTGTACACTATTCTTTTTAGGTAATGCCTTTATCCAAAATTCAACGAACGAGAGTTTCACGTCATCAATCCCGGCTCTTTCCACGGTAATAAAATAAAACCCGGACTCATGAGCCCGGGCTTCACCATTATAGTTTAGCAACTCCCTTATTGCGGAACCAGCACTTTGTCGATCACGTGAATTACACCGTTCGTAGCGTGTATATTCAATAATGATGTTTGAAGTCGTGCAGCATTTGAGGCTCCTGAACTCCCCGTGACCGTTGGAGGACTTGCTCCCATGTTCACGGTGACATTGCCATTCAACGTAGCTACGGCACCGGTGGACAGATCCGATGAGAACACGCGTCCGGAAACAACGTGATGCTTCAGCACCGCAATCAGTGTGCTCAGCGGAATCTGATTTACATTAGTAACACCCAAAGCCGTATACAACTCCTGAAAAGCTGCGTCTGTAGGCGCAAATACTGTCAGGTTACTGGATGAGGACGAGACTGCAGCGAGCAAATCATTTGCGCCCTGACCTTGTGTCCGTGTAAGTGCAGCAACAAGTTGTGTGAACTGCGCTGGGCTGGCGGCAGACAAACGTGTTGCGATCTGCGCAATGGTTTCAGACGGAGGCATCAGCGTTCTGTCGATCACATGCACCACTCCGTTGCTTGCATCGATGTCAGCGGTCGTCACTTTCGAGTTTCCATTGATGGACACACCACTGGAATTTTTCGACAGGTAAATCTTGCCATTCAACGTTTCTGCACTCGATGCGCCTGTGGCAATCTGCGAAGATGTGACTTCCGATGCAATCACATGATACTTCAACACAGCATCCAGCATAGCCTGGTTTGGAAGCGTGGTAATTCCCGCAGCGGTGAAGGCCGCATTTGTCGGAGCAAACAAAGTCTTCGCACTGCTGTTCAGAAGCGTTGTCAGGATGGAAGGAGAAGCTGCTTTCACTGCAGCGATCAATGTTGTAAAGTTTTTGTTGAAGTAGGCGGGCGCTACAATCGTTGCTACGATCGGCTGCATAGACGGAGGTACAAGCACCTGGTCGATAATATGAACGACTCCGTTCGTTGCACGAACATCTGCCGTAGTGACGGATGCGTTCCCGTTGAGCCTCAGGCCCGAAGTAGTGCTGACTGTAATATTTTCACCGCCCACAGTCGTGACAGTTCCAGCGGTCAGTTGATTCGACAGGGTTGCACCGGAAACGACATGATACTCGAGGATATCGCGGAGCACGTCTTCAGGAAGATCATCGAGACTTGTTTGCCCTACGGCATCGAGCAGGTTTTCGAAAGCGGAATTAGTAGGCGCAAAAACAGTAACCTGTCCGTTACCAGACAACGTTGTCACCAGGTCGGGGAACTTTACCAATGCCGCCTCGAGTGTTGACAGGTTATCGTTGGCGGTGGCCAGTTCCACAATGTTTTGATTCGGACCGCTTTCATCATCGTCACAGCTGCTCAACACGAACGCGCTTGCGATAAAGAGAAGCGCAAGTAAGTATCTCATTTGTTTTTTCATTTTTTATAGAGCTTTTGTTTGCTCTGAGGAACACCACGACTGATGATTTGTTTTCGAAGCGCAGCGAAAAAAAATCTTTTCCAATGTTTTGTTTAAGACTGTCGTTGAACCTTGTTCAGTTTCCGTTCGCGCACTTCATCAAACGATAATCAGTCAAACACAACTGAAGCACAGCACACAACGGTATACCCATTCGCAATTCTGCCGTAGAAAAAATGCTTAACAATGAATTGAAGAGTTTGTTTTTCAGTCAGCGAACGCTGCGGTCGTTGGTCGGAACAGTGTAATCATCTACAGGAATTTCCAAATATTTCCGCGAAAGGATTCTCACACTTTTGAAATCGGGCTATAAAAATCCACTTTTAGATCTTGGAGCGATGATGACGGCAGACGACAACTACACCATTGCATTACTGGTTTTCCTTTTTACACTTCGTGACGGAAAATCTGATGATCGATTGAATAGTACTCAAGCAGTTGTCTGCTGATCTCAACCCAGGTTGATGATCGGTCCCAGAATTCCAGTCGTAATTTTTCAAATACTCCGGCATAAAGCTTTCACATTTAAAATTCGTCCGAGATCATTGTCGAGACGGAAGTTACCCCAGAGATCAAAAGCCTCCTTTCGGTTTATTTTTACTCTGAGGTGTCGATGGTAAGTGGGATACACAAATTCGCCTTTGCTGAATAATACAACGGATGCATCCGTGCTGGTAACGGCAAAATCATTGATATTTATGTTACCGAAATCTGTTGGCTCTTTCTGTGCGACCAACTGATGGCCGATGGTAAAAAAGGCGGTAAAACAAACAGTTTAAGAGAGGGTTGCAGTGAGCTCATTGCAATTAAGGGTTTCAGAAATGATTTACAATTTAACACTAAAATGAATTCGTAACGAGCTTCTATCAAAGGTGGTCTAACGCGCGCGATGTTTATATTAGTCTCTCCCGAATTTATCGCGATTCGTTATCTTCATGTTATGAAAAAATCCCCTCTCATCCTTTTGATATTACTACTGATGTCCGTTGTCAGCTTCAGCTCATTTTCACAATCGCTGCAGGCTGGCGGTGTGAGGCGTGCATATTATGAAGATGGCGCTGAAGTAAAGAATGGCGACACGCTGAGAAGCGCTGACATTATTCTTCTTAAGAAGAAAGGTTCAGTTTATTTATACTACAGCAATGGTTATGTGAGCGGAAGCATGCGCGGCCCACGCACGATCTCGATCGACTCCCTTATCAGCAATGATACTCAGCTTCACGCCTTTCAGCTTCATGACAGAATTTTTCGCGTCCTTTTGCAAAACCATCTCAGGACTTGTCATCCTGAGAATCCGAAGCAATGCATGCGACAAAAATTCGACTTTGGGTGCAACAGACCCGGGAAGCTCTACCTGCCCTCAGAGCCAATAAAAGCTAAAGCGGGAGAAACCGTGCAGCTCGCATGGAAAGATGCGGTCCCAAACTCCGTGAAGCGATATATTCTGATCAGCTCGCTATTTGAAGATTATCTCGACATTTTTGAAACCATTGAGCAACATTTCGTACTCGATCTGAAACGTTATCCCGAAGAGCGCGCTTTGCAGTATAGGATAATCACTAACGATTGTCGGGAGTCTGACTCCGGTATTATTCACATCGAGTAGCACATGACGTCATTCTTACCTCGCCTTACGACCAATGACTTACAACTTCACGATTGCTCGTGACGCAGGGCCACTCGTGTTTCATTATTGATAAATACCATGAATATCATTAACTTCATTGCGAGTTTTATTTTCTTATTCGTCATTCTTTTCAGTAATCGTTATCCACCCCGAATTTCACACGATTACAACCCGAAAATGATATAATCGATTTGTAAGCCACGCCTATGGCAAAATGGCGCCTCTTCAGCACGTTGTCCTTGCTTGCCCTGACAATCGGTTCGCAGGCACAATCACCGTATAGGTTCCGCAACCTGACCTCGCATGATGGGCTGTCGAGCAACCTCGTGATCTCGATGGAGCAGGATAGTCTTGGCTTCATGTGGTTTCAGGATTTCCAGGCGGTCACGCGATACGATGGATACGAATTTAAGACGTACCGCTACAACCCGCTGGACGCAGAAGGCTCGGTGCCTGAAGGTCTTCTCGGAAGATTGTACAGGGACAAAGCCGGACACATCTGGATCGGCCCAGGTATAGGACGCTATTACAAACGAGAACCGATACAAACACTGGCGATGTTTGACTTCAAATCAGAAAAATTCATCAAGCATCGAATTGACCTGAAAGGGCCTTCTGTACGCTGCATGGATTTCGATGCCGACAATCGCTCACTATGGATTGGTACAAATCAGAATGGAATCTACCGCTATGACCTTTACTCCGGGGCATTTGAAAATTTTCTTAATCCAGATACTTCTGCTCGTGGCGCGTCAAATTCAATTGCAAGAATTTTCGATGTCGGAGAGTCGTTAATTTTCCACACAGGCACCGGCATCAAGAAATTCATTAAGAAGTCAAAACGTTTTAAATCGGCAGATCATTCAGGAGAAGGCATTTGGGAATTCTCTTTCTTAAAAAGCGGACGATATGCAAATCATTTTGTGGCTCAACGCTACCATGAGATTATCGTTTATGATCTGGATTTAACGGTGGTAAAAAGATTCCGGCATAATGAGCCGTATCTATTTAATGCAGAAGGTGATGATGACGGAAATCTATGGATCATGGGCATCAACAACGGCATTTACCGATGGAACCCGGATAACAATGAGTTCGAAAGAATTCATCGCATCGCGGGCGATCCACAAAGCCTCAGCAGTGATGTGGTGGAATGCATGATCATGGATCGCGATCAGCACATCTGGGTTGGGACGGAGGACAAAGGGGCATGTATGCTCTTAAAGCCGGCCCTGCGGGCGCGCAATTTTTCCTTTCCCTCATTGAATGCCGTCACAACCCTTCGATTGAAGGGAAAACCTTACGCAGTCATTTTTGAGAGTGAAAGCATTCCCTACTATGACAATCCCAACAATCGCGTGATGATCGCTGAAGGATCATCACTTGACTCCATCCGTTTCACAGATTCCGGATTGCGAATATTTGGGTTAGGGAATGCATTTACTTTCCGGGAGAAATCATGGTGGATTGCTTCCGATGGTATTCACGAAGTAAAAGTGGACACATCGGGCGGGCGGTTGGCGCCTGCCGATATCAGGTCGTTCACAAGAATCAAACAAAATCCATACTCTCTTCCTATCGCACGCACAACCGGTATTTATCAGGACGCAAAAGGAAATGTCTGGGTTGGCTCAAAAAATCAAGGCCTTTACAAATTTGTTCCGTCCATTCTTTATGGAAAGGAAGGCTCAGTAATTTTCTTTCGTCACAGCGTCACCGACTCAACAACCATCAGTAATAACCTGGTCACGTCCGTGTTTGCCGAGGATGACAATTCTTTTTGGGTTTCCACACAGGCAGGGCTTGACCTCTACAAGGATGGCACTTTCACGCATGTGCTGAAAAACAAGGGAATCGTCAACGCTATTCTGAAAACAACTGACGGAACAATTTATGCGGGAACATCCAACGGTATGTATAAAAGTCTGCCGTCTGACCGGGAGCGATCATTTACCTATGACACGTTACTCGGCAATTTCGAAGTACACGGAATCAACACGGATCGCCTGGGCCGGTTCTGGATTACTAACTCCGAGGGCCTGTTCTGCTACGACCGCAAAAAGGCTTCGCTGATCAAATTCGATGCAACCGATGGTGTAGATCACTACAACGGCTTTGACCATTTCAGAAGCAATGTGTCGATGGCCACCGATTATGCTCTCTCCAACGGTTTGTTAATCTCACGAAGTCATGAAGGAATCACCATCATTGATCCGACTTCGCTCAGGATAAGTGCCGCTACGGTGACGCCCGTGCTGACAAGCATTGAAGTAAACAACCAGACGCCTCCGATCAATGACGCCTCCGCTGATTTTTCACTTGCGAGTCATGCCTCTGTTCTTGACAAACTTGTGCTCGACTATCTGCACAATAATTTTACTATCAGGTTCGCAGCACTGGAGTTAGTTTCCCCACAACGGAACCGATATCGGTATCAGCTGAAAGGTTACGACCCTGAATGGATAAATACAGACTGGCTCAATCGCAAAGCTACCTACACGAATCTTGAGTCTGGCGAATACAAATTCATCCTCCAGGCCAGCAATCATCATGGCGTGTGGAGCGAGGCTTCGCGTCAGCTGACCGTAATCGTACTGCCACCACCGTGGAAGACATGGTGGGCTTTTTCAGCCTACGCCTTTATTTCCGGGGCTGCACTTTTCTTTGCAAGACGAAACGTAATTCAGCGGGAAAAACTAAAAACAAGGCTGAAGCTCGAACATATGGAGCTCGAGCAATCCAAGAAAATCGACAAGGTGAAATCTACTTTCTTTACCAACATATCACATGAATTCAGAACACCGCTTACGCTTATCAAGGGACCCGCTGCAAATCTCGCGGACGAGTTTCCGGAAAACGCCCGTGTTAAACATTCTGTCAACATTATCCAGCATAACGCAGATGTTCTGCTAACGCTCATTAATCAGCTGCTCGATCTTTCAAAACTTGAGTCAGGAAGTATGATGCTTCATCCGACAGATTTCCAGCTCAACCTTTTTCTGCGCGACATGGCTTCCTCATTTCAGGCGTTGGCACTTCAAAAGAACCTTGCATTCGAATTCCATCCTCCTCTGAAATCATACCGCGTCATTGCTGATAAAGAAAAACTGGACACTATCCTCCGGAACCTGCTGGGCAACGCCATTAAATTTACAGCATCCGGAAAAGTAATGTTGCAGGCGGAAGTACACCTTCATGGTTTTGAGCAGGAGCTGATCATCAAGATCACCGATACGGGACTGGGAATACCGTTCGATGAGCAGGCGAAAGTTTTCGAAAGATTTTACCAGGTGAATGATGCAAACCCACATCGTGATATCGGCACTGGTATTGGCCTGTCGCTCGTGAAAGAACTGGTGATGCTGATGAATGGAACCATCAACCTTTCGAGTGAGCCGAAAAAAGGGACGTGTTTTGAAATAAGAGTACCAGTCAAAGTACACGAGCTGATGATGCTGTCGCAGGAAGAGATTCTCCATCCACTAGCCGGGCATAGTCAAACGCTTACTGATACCCATCAGCAAGAAACCATCCCTGAATCTCCGGTTGAAAAGGTTCAGGTGCTGGTGGTGGAAGACAATGACGAATTGCGCAGCTTCATCGTATCCGCGTTCGATGGCGCTTATACTTTACGCGAGGCGTCAAACGGCCGCGAGGGATTTGAAATCGCCCGAGAGGAAGTTCCGGAGATCATCCTGTCTGACGTCATGATGCCTGAAATGGACGGGTTTGCTATGTTGCAGAGGCTGAAGAAGGACCCGGTGACAAATCACATTCCCGTAATTATGCTAACCGCGAAAATTGAAGAAGAAAATAAACTCGAAGGACTTTCGCGGGGAGCAGATGATTATCTGACAAAGCCTTTTGACAAAAAAGAACTGATCTTAAAAGTTCGGAACAAGATTGCACAGCAACAAGGCATCCGAGACAGTTTGCGGATGAGCTTGCTGCAACAAGCAACACCCGTTCAGGCAATGTCTTCAGATGAACAATTTGTGGTCAGTGTCAGGAGCGCAATCGAAGCGCGAATTTCTGACGACCAGCTTAGCGTGGAGTCGCTGGCAGATCAACTGAGCATGAGCCGTGTTCAATTGTATCGCAAGATAAACGCCTTAACGGGCATGACGGTCAATGAGCTGATTCGGTCGCTACGGCTCAACAAGGCTGAGCAACTATTGCGGCAACGCTGGGGATCAGTATCACAAGTCGCCTACGAAACTGGTTTTAACAATCTTTCGTATTTCAGCAAATGCTTCAAAGAGGCGTTTGGTGCCCTCCCTTCTGAATACTCACCGGTTGAAGAAAAATAAGCGCTTCAATACATTTCACCGCACATTTCCTGCCACGTCCTGTTTCCAAATCCCAATTGTAACAAAATTGTTAAAGGCTGTAACATAATTGTCAAAGGCCACCAAATGCCTCTAAAAAGCGACTTTTGTGGTGTTCAAATGTGTCAATCCCTGTATCATGTGCGATAGATTTCGGGTACCCGCATCCTGCATCTTTGGTTTGTCAATGCGACAGAAAAATAAATGTCAAACCAAAACAATACAATTATGAAAACCAGGATGACTATCGCGACATTCGTGTTTGCTTCTCTTATTTCTTTAGCATCATGCCAGGAAGAAGATCCTACACCTGCAAACGTCAACATCACGCCAGTCGTAACGGACAGCGACTCATCAAAGTCAGCTGACAGCGGACTTAAAGTACCTGCGCGCAACCGCGAGTAAATTCCACCGCCCTCTCTTTCAAAGCCAGCCCGCTTTCACGGTGCTGGCTTTTTTAGTTCAGCAGCTATCGCAAACTTTCAATGCGGACTAACTCAAAATTTCATATCATTTTCCGTGTTCCAGCGGAGTCTCCACCTCGGGACCCCGCAGTCTCTACGATTGGTGGTGTCGTTCACGTGTCAGGGTAATGAAGCAGAGACCCCAACAAGACATCGTGTGATGCTAATTGAACGAAGGTTGTTGCGTGAGCGGTTGCAGCGGAAACCGGAATGGCCCCTTCGCAATGGATGACGCATTTCATAAATGACGCAGTACGCTCAGGGTGACGCCAGGCGCACAGACCCTGTGTGCGGTGGATTGTTGGAGCGGAAAACGCGACCCGTAACGAACGGCAAGTGTGACGGCAGGGGCACGCCCAAAAACATGTGTACATAGACTAGCTCAAGGAGAAGGGAGTTGACCAATGACCAGCGACTATTGACTTTTTCCACTACGCTTAAATTTTATATATTTCATTTCAAGAACAAATACATCACTCCTTTCAGAAAAAACCTCCTATGAAACGAACAAATATTCTCTACTGGGTCTTCACCGGACTTTTCGCCCTGGCAATGTTGTTTTCATCCATCGGCAATGTCATGATGGATGATGCCTCCGTTCAACTCATTCACGGCATGCTTGGCTTTCCGAAGTACATGATTCCGTTTCTCGGTGTTGCAAAAATTCTCGGTGTGATCGGCATCCTTATCCCCGGACTTCCGCGCTGGATCAAAGAATGGTCGTACGCAGGACTGTTCTTCGATCTGTCAGGTGCAACGTATTCGATAATTGCCCTCGAAGGCTTTCAGCCACAACACCTCGGCATGCTGATGTTCTTCATCCCCGGCATTCTTTCTTATATCTATTTTCATAAGAAGTTTGGAAGTGGGTAGTGTTAGAATGTGCTAATCGGCAGTGCTGATGCAAAATATTTTTGTATTTTGCCACTTAGCCTAAACATCTATGCTTCGATTTCTCGTTGTTGTTGCTGCTATTATTGTCTGCACAATTTCTTATGCACAGGATTGTGCCTCTTATGTCTCCGTTGTTACCGACCAGACGGGAGAGAAAACACCTGCTGCTAAGAAAAATATTGTTGTCGCGGATGAACAAAAGAAAGGATTCGATATTACCGCGCTCGCGGCACAAAACACAGTCGTGCTGGTGGTTGGAGTTACCGGTGGCTTCCCATGTGTAGGCACTGGCGACCTGCTGGAAGTTTCATTCACTGACCAGTCTACACTGACGATGGCAAACGCTTACAACGCCAACTGTGATGGACGCAGTGCCGTATATCTTGGTCCAGCACAAAGAAACCTGGGCATATTGACTCAACTGTCTGCGAAATCAATAGCTTCCCTGAAAGTCTGGACAAAAGCGGCATCGACCACAATCTCATTTAATGAAAAACAGGCAGCAGATTTCAGCAATACATTAAAGTGCCTTTCATCATACCTCAACACAGAAAATTATAAAGGAGACAGTATTCCAAATTATCAGAAACCAGTTTACCAACATGACACAACGCGAGTGATGATGGTTGTTGAGGTCCAGCCCGAATACGAAGGTGGCTATACTGCGATGATGGAGTTCATCAGGAAAAATCTGCGTTATCCTATCGAGGCGATTCGTGCCGGGAAAACAGGAACGGTTTATGTGTCTTTTGTAATTGACGAAAAGGGTGTCGTGCACGATCCAAAAGTCCTGCGACCTTTATTTCCGGAGCTCGATGCCGAAGCTCTTCGCGTGGTGGCGCTGATGCCCAAATGGAAACCGGGAATGCAGCAAGGTATTCCTGTAAAAGTGCGATTCAACCTGCCCATAAAATTCAACATGGAAATGAAATCGGAATCGCGGAAGAAAGGAAAGTAAGCATCGTAGAAATTTCAGATCTGGCATTCACTCCGGAAATTTAAGATTTTAGAGTTAACGTGCCTTCTTCCGCATTTCGTCATCCCATTTTATTCTTCTTTTCAAATCTATTTTTGAATTCCCCGTTCCATTTCCCTCCCAATTACTATTGCCCAGTGACTAGTCACTACAACCGGCATCCACGCATTTCATCGCTTTTCGCCTCAATTGATATCGGCACTCGTCTTCAAACAAACAAAAAAAGTTTATCTTCGAGGTCCAACTAGCTCCCAACGATGGATCTCTACTATACTTTCTCTGTTCTTATTGTGCTGACCGCATTTTTCTCGTACATCAATGTGCGGTTCATCAAACTCCCATCTACGATCGGCATCATGATCATTGCCATGCTTGCATCTATCAGCCTGGTGGGTCTTGGAAAATCACAGCCGGAACTTCAGTTGCAGTTTTCGGAAATGATCCGCAGCGTTGACTTTTCACAGGTGCTGATGGGAGCGATGCTCAACTTTCTGCTCTTTGCGGGGGCAATTCACATTAGTCTTCACGATCTTAGAAAACAGCGAATCCCCGTGATCATCTTCTCAACGGTAGGTGTGATCATCTCAACGATTGTAGTTGGGGCACTGATGTACGCGGCATTTAATGCATTGGGTATGCATATCCCGTTCATCCAGTGCCTTGCGTTCGGTGCTTTGATTTCACCAACTGATCCTATTGCCGTGATCGCCATTCTGAAAAGAGCGGGAATCCGCAAATCGCTTGAGATAAAAGTCGCAGGAGAATCTCTCTTTAATGATGGCGTAGCGGTAGTGTTGTTTGCCATGCTCATGCAACTTGCGCGCGGCAAAGAGATCGACCTGACCTTTGCCCACATTTCCGGGCTCTTCCTTCAGGAAGCGATCGGAGGTTTAGTGATCGGTGTTGTGCTGGGCTACATCGGCTCGCAGGGCATTAAGCGCATCGATGATTACAACGTTACTGTGATGATTACACTTGCCATGGTTATGGGCGGATACCTCATCACGCGCTACCTGCACATCTCTTCTCCTCTTACCATGGTTGCAGCCGGGCTCGTCATCGGCAATTATGGCAAAGCCACAGCCATGTCCGCATCAGACAAAGATTATCTTGACAAATTCTGGGAGCTGATCGATGAGATCCTCAATGGTATCCTGTTTCTCATCATCGGGTTTGAACTCCTGCTGATACCAAATCTCACACAATACTGGCAGATCGGTAGTCTTGCCGTTGTAATAGTTTTGCTTGCGCGATTCTTTTCGATCTGGCTTCCGATCCGTCTCATCCCGAACATCGGTACGTTCGACCGCAAGACGATCACCATCCTGGTGTGGGGCGGACTGCGTGGTGGTGTCTCAGTAGCCCTCGCCTTGACAATCGATGAATCACTCAATCAAAGTCTGTTTCTTTCGATCACCTATTACGTTGTTGTCTTCTCAATAATTGTTCAGGGGCTTACCATCGGCAAACTCACTTCATGGCAGAAGCCGGCTAAGGTGCCGCAGAAATCGAATAGGAGGAGAAAGGTCGCTGTTTGAAAAAATTCAACATTCAAGATTCAAAATTCAAGGTTCAAAGTTCAAGGTTCAAGGTTCAAAGTTCCGGGTTCAAGGTTACGGGTTCAGGGTTTTCGGGGATGTCCCGTTTGAGTTTTCTATAAAACAAATAAAAAGCAGTTGTTCGTGAGGTGCGCTGATTTATCAGCGCGCAATCGAAGGACCCTTAGCAAGTTCGCAGAAAATCAGCAGATACAGATTTCACAAGCGCTGAACAACTTAGTCACCACCTCCGCACCCACCACAACTGCTGCATGAGCTTCCACATGAAGAATCGGAAGACGAACTGTCGCCATCACTCGATGCCGATCTCACTGCCACGAGCGTCACCATTGCAGGGATCAACATCGATGAGCCATGCATGGCATAGTTCCACTCCCAATTGTTATCCGGGTTCAGTGTGGCAAGATTCTTCTTGTAATAATCAGCGATCGTTTGCTTTCCGAGCGTGCGTGGGAGATCGGCCAGGATGCTTACCACCGCGAGAAAAAGAAAAAATAAGAGAATTGCAATGAGCGAGACCGGCTTGTCGCGGAGCACACCCGTCATCAGCCGGACAAATCCAAGCATCAGCACCAATCCGAGCACGGAGAAGCTCACGTAAAAAAGGTTTCCGAACTTTTTTGATTTAACAAAATATTTCTGGAAGGCATCGATCGCACTTTTCGTATTTGAAAAAATCGGTTTTGCGCGCAGCAGGTTGAGAAGTGATTCATACCTGATCTTTTGATGAGCCTTAATGATTTCCAGCGCCTGATACTCTTCAGCAGTGCGTGCTTCTGCGTCTGCTACGGCATCGATTGTCGTATCGCGGATGGATATCTTCGCATCTTTTGCAAGCTGGTTAAGCGTGCCATTGATCACGGTATCGAGGTTTCCGGATTTCATGTAAGCCACCTCGAGCGGACTAAGATGGAACAGGAAAGACGAAGGATGCACAGCCCGGGCAAAACGCGAAACCTGCGCGCGGTTATAAATGCGCAAAACCACCATTACTGCAATGGCGAGAATGGTGTAATAAAACAAAAAGTCTCCACTCTCAATCTTTACGTATACAGGACGAAGCGCGAAATAAGCGGGAACGCTCAGGGCAGCAAGGATGAGCAATCCAAACAGTATGAACGAGCGCACTTTCATGTTTCCTTTCGGCATGTTCAGGCTTTCGTACATGCCTTTAAAATTCCAGATATCGTGCGGGGGCTCACCGAATGTCTTCTGGTAGAGCGTCAGCGTTCGTTCTTTGGCCGCCCTGAATTTTTCGAAGTCCACTTTATTGTGTGTTGAAGGAACATGTTGGATCGGCTTACCGAGCAGTGCGCAAAAATCCTGATACGACTGCGTAAACACGAGGTGCTGATGCCACACGATGTCAACAATCTCCGAAGGCGACACCATGAGGTCAGAGGTTGCCGCCAGGTACATGAACTTTTTGTACTCAACAATCGCGCTTTGCGTGAAATTCTTTGTCCAGAAATTTTCTTTCGCCAGCCTCGTAGAGAAACCGTATTCACTGACAGGTTTATCGAGATCGTATGCCAATACGTTTTGCCACGTGGGTTGCATAGCAGGGGTGGATTGGTGGTCTACTAAGATACGAGGAAAAAGCTAAATTGAAGTTCGGGAGCTGAGTATCAAAAGTTGACGTGTACCCTTCGGTGGAAGATTTAAGATTTAAGATTTAAGATTTTAGATTAGGGGCACCGCTTGCCACCATATTTATATCGTAACTATGAATTCGGAAATTATTCTTGTGCTCGTCTCCGGGGGACTAATTGCAGCTGGCGCGTATTTTTGGCAAAGATGGAGCCACCTCGTCCACTATGGGAAAAAGGCGGACGGGATCGTATTTGACCACCGGGTAGAGTATGGCCGGGAGACAACAACGTACTTCCCGATCGTACGTTACAAAACGCCAGACAATAAGGAGTACGCACATGAGCTTCGCATCGGTCGCGAGACACCAAAGCAAAAGGGAAGCATTGTCAGACTTGTCTACGATCCTGAAGACCCTACAAATGTGGAAATTGATTCAAGAACGATGCTCGAATTAGTTCCGCGGGCACTTGTTGTTGCGGGCACCTTCGGACTCGTGCTCGTATTGTTTGAAGTGTTCGACATTACTGCGCTGCTCGAGTGAATATTCCAGACTGGCGTTGGGATCTGAA
Organism: Fulvivirgaceae bacterium JP3-4; assembly: GCA_029309925.1. Lineage (GTDB taxonomy): Bacteria > Bacteroidota > Bacteroidia > Cytophagales > Cyclobacteriaceae > Chryseosolibacter. Next base: position 909,617 of record JARKND010000005.1, on the reverse strand, counting down.
GTACAACTTCCGATCGGGCTAATCCTTTTATATTGCAAATCAAAATGTCTCATCAGCAGGAGACAACACGTGAGATATTTTGCATTTTGCTACACTGTGCGCGAAAATATTAAGTCTTTGAAGAACGCTGAATTTTACACCCGACATGAACTTGGCCAATCCGTCAGCAAGAAACGCGGCAAGCCGATCAAGTGGAAGCAGCTTTTGGCGTTCGCAGCACTGTTTGTTTTCTTCGCACCTTTTTTGCCCACGAGGCGAAGGCTATTGCAATCGGATTTCCCAACAGACTGGTTTGATTATCTGGCGAAGGCAGGTATCGTGGCGCTAATAGTGGCCACTATACTTTTTATCCTTTTCATTTGCGAGCAGACCAGATTCACTTCCGTATCCTATCATTATAAACTTGTCGGAGTGTTCGAGGTAAAGGAAAAAATTCTTAAACCTAAGAAGCGGATCATTCTGCACCCGGGGACCGGGCACCTCGCGTCCGTTGACAGCAAATTGTTTCACCAGTTAACAGTCGGAGACAAAGTTCACGTTGAACGGAGGCTCACGGGTGAATTGATTTCGATACGGAAGCTCTGACAGTTATTTTCCCTTTTCTTCTGTCGCTTCTTCCTTTACGTCTCTCTCCTCTCCACATATAACGCATTATCCGTCTGCATACACACCAGGCTTTGCATGACCTTTTTCAAGTCCCTTCAACTAACATCATTTGGGTAATACATCTGCAGCTTAGCAAAAAAAAACCTACAAATCCCTACACCACCATTAAACAACCTTTCCGATCTTTATACAAAACCTCGCAGATGAAACTCCTTTCTACCCTCACCTTCCTAATGCTATGTATAATTGCATATGCCCAGCCGGAAGAGATCATTTACATCTGGCATAAACCGCAGGACAGCGTATACATCGATGAGGCTGTGGCGAAATATACGGCCGGGGACTTTGAGGGTAGTCTTAAGGCCCTGAAGAAGCTGAGCAGGAGAGCTGCATCGGAGCCTGGCAATATGTATCTGAAGGCTATCAATATGCAGGAACTTGAGCAGCATAAAGAAGCGACAGAAGTATTAACCAAAGCAATCACCCGCAATCCAAAGTTGGTGGAGCTTTATAAGGTGCGGGGAGCGAGCTATTCAGTGTTAAATAATTTCAGCGCTGCGATGAACGATTTTAATGTGTATCACGGCTACTTCCCGGAACACTTAACTACTACGTTAAACATGGTGTATTGCCTGAGCGAGCAGAAACAGCTTGACAAGGCGCTTGAGCTTCTCGGAAATTTTCCGAACCAGGACACCACGATTGCAAATACGATGGCAAATCTGTACATCGACAAGGAAGATTACCTGAAGGCGATCAGCATCCTCGAGCCCTGGCGGGATAAATTTCCCGAATTTGCAGATGGTCATGAGACGCTGTCGATCGCATATTACGAGCTTGACTATTATGACGAAGCAATGCTCGAAGTAGGGAAGCTGATTTCCCTAAGACCGAAATATGCCTATGGCTATTATCTCAAAGGACTTTACCTCGAACAACTCGAAGCGGAAGAGGAAGCCAGGCGCTTTTACGAGATCGCCAGATCTCTTGGTTTCGATCCGGATTGATTGCGGAATCGACTCCGACATTAGATTGATATTTAACGTACGATAAACTGATTAATCGCTTTGAGCAAACTTGCCGCAACCCGATTTTTAATTGCAGGCCTGATCCTCTTCATCTGCATGGCGGTAGTACAATATTTTTATCCGGAAATATTTCGGTTTAAGTCGCTGGAAAATTCTTTTCTGCTTGCTTCCGCTCAGATTCTCGCTGTTGCAGCGATGGTTATCAACGGTAGCCTGATTGAAACAAGACATTTTAAAATAATCCTGATCTGCCTGGGCGTAACGCTGGTGGGACGCGTGATGAGAATCATGCATCTGCCACGTGCAAAAGAAATTCTCCTGATCTCCGACCTCGCTATTCTCATTTCCTATTTATTGCACTTCTATTCTAAACCGGAAAAGCGAATTCTTGACATCCTTAAGCTGCTCACCGTTGTTTTACTGGTTTGCCCAACATTCCTAAGGGAGTTTGATCCAGTACTTTCCTATGATGTCATGCTGATTGGATATCTCGCTCTCGTGATCACTTTTATCACATTTCTTTGGACACAACGGAGAAGCTATCTGGGAGCAAATCCTGTCGTGTGACTTCTGGAACACAACCCAAAATAAAAAATAAATTAAGAGCACCGGCTCCTGAGGTGCGCTGATTTATCAGCGCACAACCGAAGGACCCCTTTCAAGTCCGCACAGACTGTCAGATAGAGACATCGCGAGAGTGACTTAAAGTCGATGTGGCGAGACTGATATTTGAGAGTGTTACTCTACGAAGTCACCGATATTTTATACGGCTCATCAGGCGATTTCGTAAGCATTAATCTATAAAAGGGCCCTTCGCTTCGCTCAGGGACTGGTGCAACATGTTTTGCGTAACTCCTTTTTATTGGAGTGCTTTCTCCAGTTCGTTGTTTGCCCTGGCTTCCGAAAGTTTCTTCAGGTTCTTCGATAATTTAAAATTATTTGCAGGATTTTCTGCGTAGTCAAGGACATGGCTGATCGCGTTTAACTTGATCTTGTTTGGATCTTTCGAATCATTCCTGTTCTCAAGGACGTATTTCGACATCCCCGCCATGTATAATCCAAGAACATCGTCATTGCCTTTTATAAACTTCATGACAGACTGATCGAGATCAAACTTGAAGTCGGGTGTTGCAGACATCCAGCGGATCAGGAAACTTAATGCCTGGTAACGTGTCAGGTCTTTAGATGAGAAAGGTGTGGACAAATTGTAGTTCGCGGCCTGAAGTGCCTGCGGCTCTACTGTTCTGGAATCTTCAGCGGTTTCGATTTTAATATTCTTAAAATCCGGCAATGACTGTGCGAATGCAAAACAAGAGATAAAACAAATTGCGAGGGTTAGAAAGGTCTTTTTCATTTGGAGGGTTTTGGTTGAAAACGAAATATAGCTACAATTTTGTTTAGTCATGCATTCAAGAATACGGAATGCGTGGTTCAAGTTTTCCAGCCCGTGTCGGTGTTCGCGGAAAAGAAAAAGATCATTGCCGAGTTTGTGGCAGTGCTGGAGAATTAAGGTTTTTTACAACGTCAGTCCAGTGCAATCTTGAAACCTGCTGGCTAATCGGGGTTGGCTGATTACTTGTTAGGTGTTGCGTGTTGGGTGTTGGCGCTTGGCTTTTCAGGTGCTGCCGAGCAGTCCTCCCCTTTTCCTTTTCCGCTATGCTTTCGGAGACTGACCAACATAGACTCGCGCTGAACCCTGAGCCATGCGAATACTTCAGCTAATGCGACAGCATGGAACACTCTCACTCCGAATACCGTTTGGAGATAAGCGCTGACACACCGATGCCAAGGTAAACAATGTTAGGACTGCTCTCCTCGAACTCAGCTCCGGGGTTGTAACTGGAGACCGAAAAATTAAAGTTTGCTTTCAGGCCTTTGTAGCCCGCGCGCATTGTCAGCCCCGGCTCAACCACAAATTTCGTTTTATTCTTCCTGAAGAAATTTTCCGCCTGGCTGTAATCAACCGGATCGATCAACTTATTCTCAAAGTTCGTATTATTTACAAGAGCAAACCTTGGCGTAAATGCAAGCTCGAACCATGGCGTGGATAAGCCGATAGAACTTTGAACAAAGGGCTTCATGAAGTTGACATTTAATGATGATCCGGCATTGTCGTGGTTCTCGATTCTGCCAAACCCAACGCCAGCAAAAATGTCATACACAAAATTTGAATGACCGATGGTCTTAAATTTTCCCAGGCCAATTTCAAAATATCTTCCATGACCATCCCAGCCATCAGCGTATTCATCCGCTTTCAAGCTGTAGAAACTTGACATTACAGCAAGTGAAGAATCAATTGCGGCAGCAGCCTGCAAACCTATGCCTGCAGCATCATCCGTTGTACTGTAATGACCGGCTAATCGCACTTCTCCTTTTGTCTTGAACAAGGGTACGTTCTGACCCACGTTGGCATACGGCACAGGTGAACATGAAAAATTCAGCAAACCTGCTGCGATGACGATTGTAATCGTATAAAATGAAGAAGCGTATTTCATGTAGCTATGGAAGATTCTCTGGTGGAGAAATGAATTACAAAATAGTATGATGCTTGTTCAATATCAAATCACCTCATCTCCGGCCCTTCACCTGAAGTGAGAAGGGTGACTGCATCTAATTGATGTCTGCGGCCGGCCCCTTCCACATTCCTTTAAGTCAGGCCTGCTCCTGATGAATTCTATCATGATAAGCCTACGGCCCACGCGATCAGCTTGTGCGATGCCTTATAAAAACAAAAGTCGCCAGCACAATGAATGCACCGACTCCTCCGATCAGAGCCCAATAATTCGTTTGTTCGACTCGTGAACCAGGTCTGAGTTCCAATTTACTTCCTTGCGCTCGCTCCAGCCTTTCATTCACCAGCCTGGCGCCAGGTTCATAGTCGAGGGATTTACTGTAGACAATTGCTGCATTTTTTTGTTCGCCATTCAGCCACAATACATCGGCAAGACTTGCCAGCAAGACGCCAACAATTTTATCAGGAGGCAAAACGAATGACATCCGTTCATTGAGTTGGTAGTATAAGGCCAACTGGAGGTCTACCAGTTCCTGATGGGACAGTTTGCTTGAGGGTGCGTTGTAGTTACCGAAGTCGGTACCCAGGAGAAAGCTTGCGTTGAGGGCGTCATCTCCCTTCAATTTTGCTTTCAGGATATTCACGTGAATCCATTCAGAGCCATAATGCGATTTCGGGTCGATCTCCAGCGCTTTGGAAATCCATTGCAACGCTTTTTCGTTTTGCCCGATAAGTTCATAAAGTGTTCCGAGGTTCGATGCTGTGGAATATCTTCCGGGAAAATCCTTTTCGATTTGCAGATAGATCTCCTCCGCTTCAGCATATCGCTTTTTGATGATCAGTATGAGCGCATAGTCAGACAGGTAGTCAGCATCACGCGTCTGCTTCCATAAACTATCGAGGTTGTGTAAAGCACGATCCATCTCGGCATCATAAAAGGTGTGACCACGCGGTACGGAATATCCTTCCTCCTCATCCATGAACAAAGTTGACCCATCGGCAAGTATGTAATGTTCACCATTGAGGCATGCAAATACGTGAGAGCCACTAATACCAGTAAGCAGAATAATACTGAAGAGGATTTTTTTCATACGGTTGATAGATCGCGTATACAAAATACACAATTTAAAGAGAGAATAATGACCCATTATCCTGCTTATCGTGCCTTTACTAGTGCCTAATTCCCAATTCCCTAATGCCTAATACCTAATGCCCAATTCCTAATGACTAATGACCAGTGACTAGTGACTATTTCAACTTACTCAACTTATCCTTCGTGTAATCCAGTGGCTGGATAGCTAACGCCTTGTTGAAATATTCCTTTGCGTGGACCGTGTCTTTGACCGATAGATAATAATCGCCCATAGAGTCATGCGCATTTGCACTCTTCGGATAGTTTTGAATGTTCAGCTCAAAACATGCAAAGGCTTTCTCCGGCATCTTATTAAACATGAAGCCATATCCCATGCTGTTCACGCTTCCTTCCGCAGGGAGTTGTGTATAGCCATAGTGTTTCGAGATGTTTTCGTAGTGTTGCTTAATGTGGCTGATCATTTCTTGCGGAGTCGCTGTCGAGGCCTTGTCAAAATATTTGTTGAATGCCTTCATGTTGTACCAGTGGAAGAAGCCGCGTAATCCATCGTAGGTGGCAATGAGCGGAACACTTGAATGGTCGTCATCGCCATAATATTTTGAGCTGAAGCCCAGGCCATTTTTGAGTTTCTGAACCTGCTCATTGAAGTGCATGATCGAACGAATGTGGGCAGTGGCTTCTGCTGTGTCATTTTTCACTGATTCAAGGGTCTGACCTTCGTTCATCGTGTTCGCCACAGCGACAAACAGATTCTTATTCGTGTAATCGTTTTTTGAAAATGCTTCAAGCGCTTGTGTCGTCAGTTTGCGTTCGTCCCACCACATGCTTGGGTCGATCGCCAGGTAATTGCTGAACATGTCGGGATGGTGCACGATCGTGTTGATCGCGAAGAGTCCGCCAAACGAGTGCCCGATCAGCGTACGGTAAGACGTAACCGGATATTTCTTTTCAACATAAGGAAACAATTCATCCCGCATGAACATCGCAAAGTTATCTGCACCACCGGACGTCTTGACAAAAGTGGAATCGCCAAAGGCAACGGCAACGTGCGTAGGTGTAAGATCGCGTGTGCGGTCTGTGTTTGGAATGGCTACGATCACCATCTCAGGCAAAATCGTATTGCCATTTACGGTGCTAAGTTGCTGGATCATGCCGACCACGGACGAATAATGACCATCACCATCGAGAAGCACCACGAGTGGATATTTTCGGGTTGTGTCTGGTGGCGTGTAGACCCATATTTTCCGTTGCTCCTTCAGAATTTTCGATTCCAGGCTATCGATGATGCCAAGCGTTACTTTACTTTTATCAGCCGTTGATTTCTTTTCTTTCTGCGCGCAACCTGAGATGATCAGCGCGGCAATGATGATCGCTGGAAATGTTTTCATACACGTGGGGATAATGGATTGTCAAGATAACAAAAATGTCTAAGAGTAGGAGGGCGGCATACAAGCTACAGGCTGCAAGCTGCAAGCTACAAGCTGCAAGCAGGGTGTATATATAACTGGAACGACAACCAAAATTTGGGACTATGATTTGTCACAACCTTGGTGCTGCGGGTTTTAGTGGACGATCCCAATTGTTCGCTCCCTTCACTTTTACTTTTCTCCGGAAAACTTTGTCATGAACGGACACATACATGATGTCGAAATTTGCTCCACCGAAACACAGGTTTGAGACCTGCCCTTTTGTCTTCGGTGCAGGAATTATCGCATTAACTCTTCCCAGTTGATCGAGCACCTGGATACCGCTCAGGGAAGTTACATACACCCTTCCATCGCGATCACACTTGAGTCCGTCACTCCATGCATTGTCATCGCTGTCGCGAACATGAAGCCATCCGTATTTTTGTTTATGTTTCAAAGTCCCATCGGGTTGAACCTGATAAACCCACACCCAGTGGGACGCAGATTCTGTTACATACAATTGCGTCTGATCTGGCGAAAGACAAAGTCCGTTAGCAAACTTCAGTCCTTCATCGACCACAATGCGTTCGCCATTGGGCCTGATGAGATATAATTTGCTTGGCTTCTCGCGACCATCGGGTGACGTGATGTAAATATTGCCGGTGTATGAGATGGTGATGTCATTACCGGGCGTTGCATCGGCAACCACTTCATAGTTCGTGGCATTACTGTAACGATGTACTTGTTTCGTTGGCGGCTCAGACCACCCACCGGTGATCGTGATCATTTCACCACTCGTTGAGAAGGTCGTTCCGCTGGCTTTTTTTGAATCAGGATTGTATTGCTCAAGTTTTCCATCAAGCGTGATTTTATAGGTCTTTGCGTTTGGAATATCCTGGAAGAAAACTTCGCCTTTTGCATTCACGGCTGTACCTTCTGTGAATCCGAAACCTTCACCTACAAGCTCCCATCCTTCACCGGGGATAAGTATATCATTGAGGAAAACATTTTTTGTCTGGCCAGGTGAAACTGATTTTGGATGATCGCGCCATAGCCAACGCATTGCTTCGGGAAAAACTGCCGTGCCATGCGATCCGTTGTGGGCACCCTCTCGCCACACATGCTTTACATCGTAGCCGGCAAATGTAAGTGCGCGTTCGATCGTTTCGTTTGCTTTCCACCAGTCTCCTGCATAAATGTTGAGATCGTTGCTGCCATCCTGCAAAAAGATGCGAATGGGTTTCGGCTCGTGCTTGCGGATCAGCGTGTGATAGTGATCTGCACCGCGTAAACCAACGTATGTACCTATAGCGCTAAAGACCCTGGAGAATTCTTCCGGGCGCTCCCAGGCTGCCGTAAACGCGCACACTGCGCCACTGCTCGATCCACCAATAGCCCTGTCGTTACCGTTCTTTGAAAGTTTGATGGCACGACCGTCACTTGTTTTCTGTGCCTCCACAAACGGAAAAATTTCCTCCAAAAGAAATCGCGCATAATTTCCGTTCACACCATCATACTCATAACTTCTGTTATAACGGTCAAGATCTGTCTCCTTGTTTAGCGCAGGTACTACCCCTGGTGTTACGAAAATTCCAATGGTAACCGGCATCTCTTTTTTGTGGATGAGATTATTGAACACCGCTGGCGCTTTCCACTGAATGCCGTCCTGGTTAACATAAACGCAGGCGGGTTGATCTCCCTTATATTGCGCAGGGACATAGACGCTGACCTCACGCGTGGTGCCGGGAAATATTTTCGAATCGCTGAAGGTCCATTTCAGGATCTCGCCTTTTGGCACACCAGCCTGTTCTTCCGAAGCGGGATCAATGGGATAACTCTCTGTAGGTGTTTGCGCGATAATGCGCGCGGCAGTCGAGAGAATAGTGAAGGACAGGAGGAGCGTTTTCATGGTGTGCAGCTTTGTAAGACTAATGTACGAGATCAAAGGTCGGAAAGGCAAATCACAACGGATCATTATCGTGTTGCGTGTTGCGTGTTCGGTGTTACGGGTTGGGTTTGCGTGTTACGTGTTAAGTTGTTACGGGTTGTGGGTTGCGGGTTAGATGTTCCGTGTTAGGTGTTGGGTGTTGGGTGTTGCGGGTTAAGGTGTTACGGGTTAGACGTTTGGTGTTACGTGTTGGGTGTTTGGTGTTGACTGTGTTAGGTGTTGCGTGTTACGTGTTGGGTGCTAAGGGACTTCACTTTTCCTTAATCCTATTTTCCATTTCCTTTTTCTTCCCGGTTACTAATGACCAGTGACTAGTAACTTCCCTCAATCGAATCAGTTCTCGCAGACGCAGGGCGGCCTTTGAACAGAAATATCTAAGTACATCCGCGCTGGTTATCGGGGCAAATGGAGAGAGCGGATTTCCAGCACGGGTTTCAGTTTTAGCGGGTTTTGAAATGAATCGCACTTCGTACTTGACGGTCGATTTGTCCTCTTTCGATGAGTCATCTGAATTGTTGGGAACCAATTTGTCACCGAATGTTTCCTTAGCCCATGCATCGAACTCAGCTTGCGTCAAGGTTTTTCGACCGTAAAGGTTGTCAGTTAAATTTTTCTCAGAGGAGTTGGGTTCGGAAGGGTGGCTGGCTTTGGGGATGGGCTCAGTTGCCTGAGCAGCTTGACGCTTCTCATATTCAATTTCATCCTCTTCAATCCATTTTTCCATCAGGTATCTGGAATAAAGGTCAGCATAGACCTTTTTCATTCTTGCCTGATACTCAGCGTCTGATTTTTGGTTTTCGGGTGTGTTTTTTTCTGCCATAGACTTTTGGTTTAATCTTAATGCAACAGAAAAAAATCCGGGAATGCGTTAAACATTTTTGGCTTGCATAGCCCGCATCGTTTTGCCACCGTGGTGTTTTTACTCGGTTGGCAACCGTGTTTCAGATTTCCTGATGCAATGTGAAGATCGACAAAAGTATTTTCTCATGTCACATCATTTGAGTGAAACCGAGGAAAGTTTAAGGCTTGGAAGTACAAATACCAGAAACTACTTATTTCCTTTTTCAATCAGTCGTTTCATCTTTAACCAATAGAACGTTCAATGCTATGGATGCTAAACTTCAAGTAAAAAGGAATCAAATCGTAGACTTCTCAAAAGATGAGAATTTCGTAACTGTGATAAAACTTGAAGATGTGGTATTCGCCAAACAACTAGTTCAAAGAAAAATCTATTCCGCAGAGGACCTTTTTTATTTATTGAGTGCAATAAACTTACTTAACGCGGCAATAAAGCGCGATGAGTTTAAGGGGGTCGTGTCTTACAGGGAGATCAAGGGCAACATATCCCGCGTCCTCAATTATCTGATATCAATCCGAAGTGGAAAAGGCTGGAATTCGAAGGTTGAATTTTTCATAAACTTAGCAGAGAAGTGTGCTTATATAAAAGTCCTTGAATTCCAGTTCAGCTTTCACTCAATCGCAATTACGCGCGACATTGACGATTTTGTTATAAGCAGGCACAATCAAGTAAAGGAATGGGAAGGCATCAGGCTGCAGAAAGTTGCTGGCGAGCTATTTCGATTTGCGACACAGAATTTGCTTACGTCAAGATTGAATTGATACCAGTAAGGAGCACCTACCTGGCTTGACTCTTTATTTCAGACCTCTCCACCGTCCTGCCCAACCTGTACCCACTCCAAAAGCTGATGAGGATACACAGCGCAAGCAGTATCATGTAAAACGTAAATCGATTTTTTCTCTGACGTTCCTCCAGTGGAGTCATGAAAGCTGTTGGCTATTGGTTGTTGGCTGTTGGCCGTTCAGGATCAACAAGCCCCCCGTTTGATTTTCTTTTCCCTTTTTCCATATTCCTTTTCTCTACTTCCCGATGCTCCCGCTACGCTACGATCGGGATCTGCGAAGTGACCAGTGACTAATGACTTTTCCCTCCGAAGCCCACCCTTCGAAGCAATAATATCCGTGATCGTTGGAACAAGAAACGCGATCTAAAAAGCTGAGCATCCCCCCGAAGAACGAAAGGACGCTCAGCTCTGAGAAACAAAAACACCTTCCCAGGCCGCAGGGTGTTGTGCGCTCCTGAACTTAATAAAATAGGAATCCGCCACGCCTGAGTTGGCGCGCATCTTTGTTGGATTGTGAGGTGAAGATAGTAAATGCAAATCAATGTTGGTAGTTCTGACAACACTATTTTTATTGATTTCAATCAGATTGCTTTCCCCCAGGCAACCGATGAAACCCAGAGATAAAAAGCGCCTCGCAAAATTCCGGCAGAATCTCATTCGCTTACGCGAGGAAAAGGGTATTAGTCAGCGGCAGCTTTCTTACTTGTGTGATGTGGATCATGCGAAAATCAGCAAACTGGAAAGTAGTGATGAGTGTAATTTAAATTTGACAACGCTTTTTGAATTGGCAAAGGGATTAGGGGTGCATCCGAAAGAGTTGATAGATTATGAGTTTGAGTGGTTGAAGTAAACTGTTGGAAGCACCCATGACTACGGACACCCACGAATACATTCTAACAAACGGAATATTTTCACAACCGAGGAAATTAATTATCTCTGCCGATCAAATTGAATATCAAAACAAAGGTGGAGCAGCTTCTACTATCATAACCCGAGAAACATTTGAAGATGTCAAATATCTTGTGGAAGGAATTCGGTGGGAAATGTGGACAGTTGGCACGCAATACGTCATCGACATTAAATACGATAACGGAAAAATTCTTCCCATTCGCTTTTGCCAGTATCTTTGGAAGTCAAAAAACTATGGACAAACCTACAGCGAAATCAGTACAGGTATCGGAAAACATTTTCTGCTAGATAAAATAAATCAGGTCCTCGATGTGTTTTATGCTGACGGATTTCTAGAAATGCCAGGATTAAAGATGACATCCGATAAATTGATTTTTGAAAACCCTCCTCATGAGATCACCTGGGACCACCTCGCTCTAAAAGAATATTATCGTTATTTCGCGATCTTCGATAAAAGAGATCCAAATGTTCACAAGCGTGTAACGTTCTATGAATGGTATGCTGAGGTTCTTTACAGCACTCTCAAGACTATTCTAAAGGATAAACTTCAATTGAACTGATGCTATCGTCAATGCATCACACAACCCGAGCATTCCAGGCAGACGAGATCGCAACACCAACAGTTTCATTGAAGATCTCTGAATAAATCGGCTATTTCAAATATCGATTAAAATCCTATCCCCATGGTAAAAAACTAATTGGCTACATCTACGTTGCAGTCGTGTTTGAACTGTTGATCGTGGTGTAATTTCAAAACAGTCCGGGACAGCCGCCTAGAAACTCGGGGTCAAGCGATGAACTGGTTTTTGGATCGGTCCCGGCCTGGCTTTTGTCTTGATGACAGCAGCGGTTGTTCTGCTACTTTGGATCGGGAGAAGAATGGTTAGGAAATCCGTTACCTCACGAAGCCGATAAATAATAGAACAGATCATTTTTGGTCGGCAGTTTTCCCTATGCCGACATGAGTCCAGTAGCCCTTATACCTTGAATAAGTTCTTGCTATCTCATCCTGTGACAACGGACGGGACTCTTTTCCGCTGAGGTTTAGGGGCTCAAGAATCCTGAAACTGAAACCAGCTTCGCAGATTAATATCTTTGGATTCCCCTGAACCTTTTTGTGGAACTCATGAAAATCTGCAACATGCAAACTTATCAATACGCTCATTTTTTTTGCTTTTGTTTATTTTTACCAGATGTTATCCCCGAACCTGCCTTCAAACATTGAAGTTCGAATCATCCGCTACCGAAATCTTATTTTAAGTCGCAAAGAGCTTGCTGATTTAGCTGCCACGGACACTCGTGCACCCCAGTATTTTCACGAACGGATTCACTCCCAATCACAAAAGCATGGTTCATCCAGTATTCGAATGCGTCTTGACCTGCAAGAGGAGAATAGGGTTCTGGAAAAGACACCTGTCCGATATAGCACGTTTTGATTTGAAAGAAATTTTCATGGCGCTCAAGGATTGTTGTGATGCTGCGACACGGAATACCCGACCGATGGTGAACAAATCGGCTGTGTCCCGTTCGATCTTTTCGAATGTGGAATGAAACTACATCACTTGAATTGGTCTCAACGCAATTGCACAAGCCTACCACCTCCTCAAAGTGTGTTTGCGTTCGCAGCTCCGCACTTTCCCAAGAAGAAATTGTATCCAGAATACGCGCTAGGTATTTTTTTGTTCCCTCATGGATATGAGTTGACTTGAATGGATTTACGAATTGAAGTCCGTGGAGATTTGTTCGGACTATTGCTTTTTGAATTCGAGTTGCCCACACGTTGGACCCGGAATGATTCACATTAAAGACTGCGCGATCACCTACTCGAAACGGATTTTGAGGCTGCTTAAAGTATAGCAATTGATCCGAGTCCTGAACTTGGATAAATCCAAAATCCGGCTGAGCCGTCTTGACTGTTCCAAGGGTGTACAATTTCGGAGCGGCTGCGATCATTTTTTTATAATTTCTGAAATGATCGAATCCGGCCAGGCGATGTACTCTCCATACTGCCCCTTCTTAATTTGTGCGCCTTTGTTCCTTCCAACGCTTGTCAATTCCCAGTCATCATTCTTTCGTTTGATCCACTGAAATTTTTCGAGAGTTGAAAAAAGCTCTTTGGTATTAATACCAAGTTCTTTAGATAACGCTGTTGCTGAAAAATATTGAGTAGGCGCTTTTGCGTCACGCTGGTCATTTTGCTTCCCTTTTTCGTCTTTTTTCTCCACTTTCTGAATGGAGATCGTTCGATGTTCGCTTCCGCGTTTTATTTTATCAACCTCCTTGTGAATTTGCTCGTACAGTGCCTGATCTTCATCCTTGGAAACATAAATGCCCATCTCCACATTATTCTGCTGCGAGAACATGTACAAATTCATAGAGGTAATTATTGCCTCCTTCTCATTGAAATAGCACTTCGCGTGAAGGTCTTTGTGAAACAACAACTTAATATCAGGCAGACTCTGAAGCCACTCACTATCTTCAGGGTTTAAATCGGCAACCTTGCCATAGATCAAAATGATATCAATTCGGAATTTTGCACGATCTGCGAGGGCCAATTTCAATTGATTATTTAACTGAAGATATGGGCTAATCAAATAAAGCTTGTCTTTCGCGTCATCGATGAGTTGTTTGAGGTAGTAGGATACTCCCTGCGTGTCCAGGAATTTGGCCATAGCTATATGAGTTAGAGTAGCATTTTACAAAATTTGAATCATTTTCGGCTCCTCATTTGTGAACTCCAGCAGGATTGATCGTATTGTAGCTATCGAAGATAATTTGTTTGATGCAGGTCATCTTGCTAATCGCTTTCCACTCCAGCCACCTCCCCGTGAAATAATTAGCGTGTTCTTTCGCCATTGACATCGATCACAATTTAACCGAGCACGCTGCAAGATTGGTTAACCAAGCTCCATTCCTTCGCGGTCGTGATATGATTGACAGTGTGTAGGCGGGTTGGTGAATAACTCCAACCCGGGCGGATAAGAGTGAATGAAAGTGATCAAAGATTTTGTTGGAATGATACTCGGTGTTCCTGATGACAAACCGATTTCAACTATTGCAGTGATAATAGTATTGACCTTCCTTCTTTTTATGGCGTTGATACTCGCAAGCTAAGTTGAAAGCCCATCTTCAGTGCGCTTGTCGGTGATATCGGGCGCATGGCCATGCGGACACACAACAAGGGCGAGCAGAACAATTTGTGGTGACAAGTAGCCCTACTTTTTTTTCCGGTTTCCTCTTCATTCAAACTTCTTTCATTTCGAGCATTAAGGGTTGACAACCCATTAAGTCAGCGTTGCAACGCTTGACAGTGCATTAGGTTATTGATTAAATTATAGAGATCCGGCAATAATATACTTGCTACTCGCACCATTAAATTCTAAAAGCTATGTCAGAAATAAAAAACTTTATTGGAATCGACATCAGCAAAGGTTGGCTCGATTTCGCTGCGATTGTGCCTGAATCAACAGACAAACCATTGGAGTTTAGACTTGACAATGACCCTGAAGACCTGAAGACGCTTAAGAAGGTTCTTAAAAAAGGCGGAATCACACTGGGAAAGAAAACGCTGGTCACATTTGAGCATATTGGAACGTATTCGCGTCCACTGATTAAATATTTGACGGCACAAGGTTGCCGAATCTGTCAGGAGAATGCTTTACGCATCAAGAGGTCGTTAGGAATTCAAAGGGGCAAAACTGACAAGCTTGATGCAAAGCGGATTATGGAGTACTCCATTCGAAACGTTGATAAGCTTCACATTTGGGATAAACCGAATCCCACGATACTCCAACTAAAAGACCTCTTATCAATGCGCGAACGCTTCAGAAAAATTGAATGGATGCTCAAAAAACCCGTGAATGATAAAATGTTTTTTCTAACAAAGAAATATGTAGCATACCTCAACAAGATGCAGGCAGACACCGTGCAGCAAGTCGAACTATCGGTCAAAGATCTTGAGAAGGAAATTCAGAAGACAATCGCAAGCAGTAATGATATACAGCGTAAAGTCGACTTGATCACAACTATTCCGGGGATCGGTTCCATCATTGCTGGGAGCCTGGTTTGTGCTACTCGGAATTTCACCTCATTTACTACTGGTCGGCAACTGGTTTGTTACTGTGGATGCGCGCCATTTCAACATTCCTCAGGCCGTAGCGTGAAGGGCAAATCGAAAGTGAGTCGAGTTGCAAATAAGAAGTTAAAGGCCTTGATTCATCTTGCTGCTCTGCAAGGGATAAAGAAGGGTGGTGAATTCAGGAAATATTATGATCGCAAAGTCAAGGAGGGCAAACCAAAAATGTCTGTTATAAACGCGATTAGAAGTAAAATTCTTCTGAGGATTGCGGCTGTCGTGAAAAGGGGAGAGGCATACTTAAAAGCTGCGCAATACAAAAGGAAATATTTGAAAGATAAAACTGATTCGAAAAGGTCAATTAGTGTTTAAAACCCCAGACAAAATTAAAGGCCACCAGGAATTGATAAAACGAATTAAGAAAGCTACCACGAAAAACATTTCAAAAAATGTCCAACTTTTTTGCTAAAAAAAGATTTTCGCTTAATCAATGGATGAAAATGAAGTGTTTTAAGCAGTTGTGAATGTATTCCAGTGAAAGTGCCGAGGCACAGAGGTAAACAAAACATGACTGCTTTTTTTAGGCATTACCGCGGTGGGTTTATACGAGCCCTCAGTACAAAATAGAGCTACAAACTTTTATGATCTGCTGACTTGTGAACCGCAGAAAATCCCTTTGAACATCCTCGGCCTTGTGGTCACCAAGCATCTGCCAGATCATGTGAATGTGATTTTGCATAATGCAAAAGGCGAAGACATCAACACGTTCCGATTTGCATAGGAAGTTAAGACTGTCAATGAATGTATGCTTTAGATTAGGCTGCTTGTAAGAGCTGCCGTATCCCGTGCACTATAAGTTAGCAATGTGTTCGGAAAATGCCGCGGCTATCAACTGCTTAAGCTCATTATTACTGTGAGAAATGTCTTCCGCTCTTAATTTAATTCGATATCTGGGTGGTCGTGGAATAAAATCCATATAATCAAGGTCACTGTTTTCCAGGATCGCATCAATCTTCTCAGACTTGGGTATCCGCAACACCAATACAACGTGATTGCGTTTTCTTGGGCGGAGGATGAGGAAGGGAACGACCTGGTCGCCTTTCAGTATTGCAATCCGTGTCTTGTTGTATTGAATATTGTGCGAAGGATCCAGCTCTTTAAGCAAGCCAACGAATTTATCTACAATGGTGAGCGTTTCGATTGAACACTTCTTTACCCAAAAATCTCTTGTGGCAAGAGGCTGATCCCTCCCTACTTCATCCTCCTCGACTAAACCGAGTTCAATTTCATCGAGAACTTTTGTGAACACTAAGCCAATTTGATCACCAAACCTGTAAGCATTCATTTGGATGGCGATCAGTGGAATAAATCCGTTAAATAAACCAATGACATTCGAAAAACGACTTGTAATATCTTCTGCAATGATTACAGCACAGTGATCATATTGCGGATATCGCTTTCGTTCGATATCCCAATACTCAATTGTTCTGATGATGTGGCTTTCGTCAGTCTTACCAAGTTGCACTTCGACTTCATAACGCCTTCCGGACTCTTGATCCGATAAGAGGAGATCCAGCCGGCCTGCTCTTGGCTGAATTCGTTCTTTGCTCACTAACAAAAGATCACCCAAACCGATTATAGATGGGTCATCGGCTATCAAATTTTGAATAAACTTCTCGTTGATTTGAACATGCTCGCGGATGTTCAATTTTTCAGGTTTAATAATGGTGTTCATGTTAGCAGGGGTCGAATCCTTCCGAAATGCGTAGGCTTGTTTTGACATTAAGATAATACTTTAATGCATCGGAGAGAACAACAGTCGGAGGCATCTAAACAAAAAAGCCCGACAGTTTACACCACCGGGCTTAGCTTGTTGCGGGCTAAAATGGATTACGCTGGATCCTTCTTTTTTACTCCCTGGCTTTTGAAGCGCTCTTTCAGTTTCTCAGCAACGGATTTGATACCGGGCACTCTCTCCTTCGCAGTTTGTACGTATGCATACACTTCCAGTGAGGCTTGCATTGCTTCGCTGCCGACAGCTGAGTAAGTATTGTTGATTTTTTCCTGGAGCGAATCCAGCAGCATCTTGATTTCGCTCAGGTGCGCAAACAACTTTGTGTCACGCTGGTACTCGAGTACGTTGAAGCTTTGCGGCAGGATGTTTGGAAAGGCGCCAACCGCTGCCGAGGCATCATTCACAAAGTCTGCACTCTTGGGTCCAAGCTTGACAAGGGCACGTTTCTCATCTGGTGTTAGCGTGACCAGGAATGGAAGGCTCGTGTTGACGGTTTCAATTGCAGCTTTCACCTGCTGCATTACTTCGGGTGAAAGGGCATAGCTGATGTTTTGATAAGCCATTGTTACTAGGGTTAGTTTTATCCAATGAAATTAATTGGCGTTACCAATGCAGCACAACCTTCTGAACCCACGAGCACATACTTTGGACCTCGACCAGTAAAATTGATATCCCAGCTAAACAAAATTAACCCGGCCAATACCCTGGATTCAGTACAGCGGTCATCTCAGCCATAGCCTCAGTCGTAAGTTTAATGACACGAGTGATCTTTACCGTTCAAGAGGTTACAAGCTTCTGTACAGCGCTTCGGCATTTGAGTGTAGGAGTCAATGCGTGCAGCACTCCGCTCAAAGATTGCGCTACAGCAGTAGTAAATGAGTAGCGTGCGCGGCTGTTGTGTGTTTTCGCGGTTTTGCATTTTTTAGCTGCGGTTATAAAAGCGTTAACCAATTGACAAACGGCTTGTGCCGCACTAAGTCAAAGTGATTGATCAGCGTGGGAGTCTTAGGTTGACGTGTTGGTGAAGAACACCAACCCGGGCGGATCGGGCGGGGCAGATCGGAACACCAACCGCGGCATTAAAAGATCGCATGACTTCGGGCGGTGATATGGTTGAAGTGTGTAAGCGGATGGGTTTGAGTTGGTCAACAATGGCCAAAATTGTCGCTAAAACAGTGCAACCACCAATAGCACATAGAGTAGTATCGTCCAACACATGTTCGCTATTGTAAGGTGATTTGGAACCGCGTTCAGATCTTGTTTTGATATCTTCAAAGGGGCGGACTTAAGCCGATTTATTTCAGCCTCTCCGCCTTGTTCACGCTCAAGATTTCTTAGCAATAAGTCTCTTTTTACTTTCGCAATATCCATTGCAAAGTTGTGCATAATGCCATGGGTCCAAAAAACAGCAAACAGTACTACAAGGCAGAGCCAAAATAGCACGTTCCTTTCAGTCTGGTAGTAAAGGATCAACGCTATGATGCCAAGCGAATAATTTATTATTGCTCCGAGTCCCATATGAATTAGTTAAACTAGTGTTTGTAACTATGTGGCCCACCGGCCAATCCAATAAACGTGAACGAAACCGCGCTTTTAATCTCCAATCAAAATTGAACTTCCGGACGACCGCTTTGTAACATTTTTTTGTGGGAAATCTGGTGGCGTAGGTTTAAAAGACGATTTATCTCCATTCAACCTTTTCTGTCCTAGGTATTCCAATGATTGAAATTCTCTCAGGTCCTTAATTTTCAAATCGCCAACAAGCAAAGTGAAGGTATAATCCTTTTGTGTGCCTCCCTTTACCAAAACCTTTTCCTTATTTACATGGTCGCGGGGCCTGGCAATTTTCGAAAAGCCGTACTGCGCAGTATTAACAACTACAAAGTAGCAATGCATATCCCGTGTCGCTGCATCAATTAAATTGTTGTAGTAATGCGTGTCTTGATTCCATACAGGTGCAAATATCGCGTCAACTTTTGAGTAAAATGCATTACGATGAAAAATATCAGCTAACTCATAACAGTAATAGGTTGAGAAATAGAAACCACGCCATATAAATAAATCATAACGGTAAGGGTTTGGCTTAGGCACTATTTTTCGTTTCTCTCTCAGCCATGCTTCCTCTTCTGGCGCGTAGTGATTTTTTAGACGCAAAACGGGAATTGCGTCTGCCACTGAGTCCACAACCACAGGTAAAACAGTTATAACGAAATTATATGCAACGTTTTGATAGTTCAAATGCTCAATCCCTGATACAAATCCAATTTGTCTCCGCTCAACTTGTTCGGTATACCTATCAAGGAATCGATGTGGGAGACTCAATTCTGGAAGTATAAAAAGGTCACAGTTTTTTACTAATGAGACATCATCTAATATATTATCAAATACTTCTGCCACTGTCGGTGTTGTGTTTGGATGACCATCAACACTTTTTTCAAAGTCCGCAAACGAAACATATTTATTTACGATGCACACCCGGATTGTTTCTTTCTTCTCGCCATTGTACGGTATATGAACCTCGTGTAGGGCCGAGTTATTAAATCTTGATTGAGCCAGGTGATTGATGTCGGAGTCAGGGTATTCCGGCAAGAAATTTTCATCATATTTATGCGAGAAGTATTGGCCCTTAATAACTTCTCTGTTTTCAACATTGTTAATATCAGCAAATAACTCAAAAGCTTCATCCAGTATTTTTCCATTACCAAATCGATCGTTATACCAGCGCTTTTCATTCTCTGTTGTGCGTGGAACTTGGTTAAGCAAATTTTTATAATACATCAATAATGCCGCCTGCCAAAACTTTACGCGTACAGGCAAATATTCCCTACTATCAGATTTGATTGCCAGCTTATCTCCACCACCGGCTTTGTAGATGGCATTAGCATCGATCAAACTTATGCTAGACGAATGAGCCGCGATTGTATACGGCAGCAACGGGTAAAAGGAAAACGTATTCCTTAGCAAACACACATTGCGAAAGATGTACAACTGATCGATCGGAAATACACTAAATAATGATTCAAAATATTTTTCAAGGACAATTGCCATCGATTTATTTCCATTGATGAACTGCGGGTCGAACCCCACTGCCATAGAGATAGACAATCGTAAAAATGTCTTTAACGTGTTCTTGTACTCATCAGCTGTCACAGCATATTCTGACTTATCAGGAGTTCTAATGACATTGATTTCCGCCTGGATGTTTGTAAAGAGTTTACGGAAAAGATCCGGTCTATCAAACACGACCGTCATTGTTAAAAGTTTCTCCCAGAAGTAATAGTGCTTTATTAAGAAACTGTTTTTGAAGTATCTTAAAATCTTGTCAGCCTCATTATCTTTATATCCTTTTCCCTTTACAACCCTGCGTTTTATAAGCTTACTAAGGAATGCGGAAAATTTGTATTTGCTGTCTTCAAAATTCTTGAATCTCATGGAGGATGAGTCAATGTCTTCTAACCCAGCTTCGGCAGACAAGGCATCGAAGTCATCAAAATATTCATCCTCATTGTCTGATAGAAAGCGAAACATACTAGTTCGTTCTTTCTGCTCCTCTACAAACTTCTCTATCAGGTTTGGAGAGTGCTTCGAATCAAACTGGTAAATGAATACTTTGTCTTTATTGAGCTTTAAATATTCATAAGGCTTAACCGCTAGCGCTATTTCATTATCAGCGCCAACTTTGAAAATGTTCGAAAAATACTTTGTCAGATACATTAAAGTTACATCTGTCGCTCCGCCCTGTGACGAAGTATTCATGTTACTATTGATCTCCCCTGCGCTTAGTATGGTATCTTTTACAACAATGATAAAATCATCAACATACCTGCCGTAATAAACAGGTCTTAGATCCTTCTCAATAAAAGGATCTAACTTTCTCAAGTACCAATTTGCAAGAACGTGTGAAGAAAGGAAACCTATCGGCAATGGAACACCATTGGAACCGTCATTCAAGGAGGGACTTTTATCCTTCAACAAAGCAGCATATTCAACATGAATCCTAACAAACGTTTTATGGAGTGGATCTTTTGCCATGTCGGAAAATTCATCTTCAAGATCCTTGAAGTCAAACCGAATTGAATTGTAAAATGAATGTAGATCGAAATTTATAATGGTCACATTGTTTCCTTTTTCAAGAAGCGCCTTTGTTTCAGAAATAGCAGTTGACCACCATTTTTGGAACTGTTTAACGTACGGCTTAAACAACGCTCTGCCAGAAGGCACATTATTTTTTTCCCGATCGATTATTAGGCGATTTCCAAAAGACGATTTTGAAATTTGATGCTCTAAATCTTTCCCATATCTCGTTAGCCATATGACAGAAATCAAATGAAACTCCACAGGAAAATCAGCAAAAAGTAAGGGCTTAGTAATTTCGTTTGAAAATTCAAGGCGAGTATTGGTGTAAAAGCTTTGCGGAAGCGAAGGTGTGTTTTGGTTGACTTTTTTTGGAAAAAAGGTTATTCCAAAACGATCTCTTGAGAATAAAGTTCGGAGAGGCTCCTCATTCTGAATTCTCTCAAGACAACTAGCTAAGTTGTTCTCGAGGTCAAGTTTGAATTCTGCGATTTTTTCTCTTAAAATGAGGTCGTAGTTGTCAAAATATGAGTATGCTTGGAGTTTCTTGAAAGCAACTTTGAGCTCCTCTGGAGTCACATTGGGGATACTAGATTTCATTTTCATGAGCGGGGATTAAGGCAAAAGCCCATAGCTCAATGCTACGCGCAATGAGTATGGGCTCAGTTTTGAAGTTAAAAAATTTGTTTCAATGAAAAAAATCTCAGCTGCCCAGGTTAATTTAAGGCGGTCGGAAAATGCCTATTAAGATTAAGGGACATTCCCCTTTATGCCATCATCGCGCTCACAAACACCTCTACATACTCTTTCATCTTCGCAATAATCCTCTCTCCAATCGTCCGAGCCTGTAAAATACTTGGCCGATCCCCTAAGCATTTCAGAACGTCATCGCGGAGCGGCTCCTGACCGCTGAAGATATAAGCATCGATTAATGCTTGGAATTGTTCTTTGTCCAAATGTTCTTCATCGCAGAGTTTGGCGAGGGCCAGTACTTTCTGGTCTTGCCAGTATTGTTCGAACTCGTCCTGGATGTTGTCGGCATCGGCAATCTTGGGAAGGTTTTCTTCAATGAACTTTTCTATCAGTTCGCGTTTACTGCGTAGTTGCACTTCGCTATTAAGCAATTCCATGATGGCCTTTTTCTGTTTGGCGGCTTCGCTGGTTTTGGACTGCTTGAGTTTGGTGATCAGCTTAATAATGTAGGCAACATTAATGATGTCGCGGTGAATGAGCTCGACTTCGAAGTCAATGTCGTTGAGGATGGAAGTTTTAATCTTTGCGTTGTCGCGCTTTACCTTGTCGTAAAGATCGATGTACTTGGTTTGGTAGCTGAGGAATGTTTCTTCGTCAATGCCCAATCCCTCCCAACTGAAATCCGTGTAGGACTCAAGCACGTTCTTCGCTCTTAATAGTGCGCGGAAGGCTTTAATGAAAGCTGCTTCATCTTCTTCGCTGGCGAGATCATCAACACTTTGCCAGGTGGGTGCAATAGCCAACAAATTTTTCAAGGCTTCATCAAACTTCTCAGCAATCTTTTCGAATGGTGGGAGGATGATTTCTTCAATGGCTTCCTTGTTCGAAAACAAAGTAATTGATTTGTCTGTAGCCTCTTTCAGGTTACGGAAGACTAAGATGTTTCCTTGCGATTTCTTTTCGCCAAGAATCCGGTTTGTGCGTGAATACGCCTGGAGCAATCCATGATGCTTCAGATTCTTATCCACGTAGAGGGTGTTCACCTTCTTTGCATCGAAACCGGTGAGGAACATATTTACTACCAGCAGTAAATCAAGTCGATCTTTCTGATCATCGAACGATCGCTTTTCGCGCTCTTTCAGGCGTTTGCTGATATCTTTAAAATATCCTTCAAATAGTCTGTCGTCTTTGGTGGAGAAGGCGGTGCCGTACAGTTTGTTATAGTCGGCAATGAAGGTTTCTAACTTATCGCGATTGTGAGAAGACTGGTAGTTTACTTTCGGGTCAGCCGCAATCGGTAAATCATCAGGCAGAAAATCCTGTGCGTCTTCATCATCGTCATTCACTCCATATGTGAAAATTGTAGCGATGCGAAGGTCATGTTCACCAGCTTCCTTTTTGCGTCTGAAAATCTCGTAGTACTTGATCAGGTTTTCGATGCTGCTTACAGCGAACAAAGCAGAAAATTCTTTGTCGAAGGTTTTTTGATTGTGGTACTTAAGTATATAATCGGCAATTTTCTCCAATCGCTTCGGGTCATTTAGTACTTCCGGGCGGTCAATATCCTCTACTTCAATATCTATTAGTGTATTTCCTTTCTGTTTGTACTTGCCTATGTATTCAATTCCAAAGCGTAGCACATTTTGATCACGGATGGCATCGGTGATTACGTACTTATGCAAGCACTTTCCAAATAAGTCTTTAGTAGTACGTTTGCCATACTCATTCTTGCTGGCATTGTCAGCAAAGATCGGAGTACCAGTAAATCCAAAGAGTTGAGCTTTGTGAAAGTATCTTTTGATCCGGTCGTGCGTATCGCCAAATTGTGAGCGGTGACATTCATCGAAAATGAACACGATTTTTTTATCGCGCAGGTGCGTGAGCTTGTTTTCGAAATGAGCTTTGTTGATGGCGTTGTTCAGCTTCTGAATCGTGGTGAGTACCAGTTTCGAATTTCTGGTTTCTGTGAGGTATTTTGGATTATCAGTTAGTTGGCCTACAAGTGTTGTCGTATTATTCGTTGCATCCACGCTGTCTTTCTTGAACGCGTTAAACTCGTTCATGGTTTGGTAGTCGAGGTCTTTGCGGTCGACAACAAATACCACTTTATACACCTGTGGCAAGTCCATAATAATCTGGCTCGCCTTAAATGAAGTAAGTGTTTTGCCTGAGCCTGTTGTATGCCAGATGTAACCATTATCGTTGGTGGTGCTTACTTGTTTGATGATGTTCTCTACCGCATAGTATTGATAAGGTCGCAGCACCATCAGGTTCTTGAAGGTTTCGTTCAATACCACATAGTGCGAAATGTAGTTGCCTAGGTGGGCTGGATTGAGAAATGCGTTTGCAAATGCCGTGAGTTCGGTAATGTTCTTGTTGTTCTCATCCGCCCAGAAAAAGGTTTGCAGTACCGACTGCAACTCATTGTTGGCTAAATATTTTGTGTTTACTCCGTTGCTGATGACAAATAACTGCACATACTGAAACAAACCGTGGTTACTCCAGAACGAATGCTTTTGATACCGGTTGATCTGGTTAAACGCTTCTTTGATTTCAATGCCCTTGCGCTTGAGTTCAATTTGCACCAGCGGCAACCCGTTGACGAGCAACGTTACATCGAACCGGTTTTTGTAGCTGCCCTCAAGTGTTATCTGGTTGCTAACCTGGTACAGGTTTTTTGAAGGTGCTTCACTATTAAAAAAGCGAACATAGAACGAAGTGCCATCTTCACGAAAAAGATTGTAACGGTCTTTCAGTGTTTTTGCCTTATCGAATACATTGCCTTTGGCGAGGTGGTTGAGAATGGCGTTAAATTCCTTTTGTGAAAAGGATGTTTTATTGAAAGACTCAAGTTGTATTTGAAGGTTGGATAATAACTCGGCTCCATCAGCAATGCGTTTAGATTGATAATCCAATCCAATTAATTGCTGGATGAGATTGTTTTCTAATATCGCCTCTGATTGAATTGACATCGCCTATAATTTCTGTATAGATACGATTGAACTAACTAGAATTGGCTTTGGAATTGGAGCAACGACCTTGCCCTTAGGCGCGCTCACAGTTATACCAATATATTCTTTTTTGTCAACCTCCTTAACTTTTGCATCAGTCAATTTTCCAACGAGGACTTCTTTTTCAGTTGTCACCTGAACGTTGTCGCCAGCGGTCAAACCCTGACTTAATAATTGATCTATGAGATCTTTTTTATCCATAGGAGAAAATTTAGACAAACATTTGTTGCAATAATCCCTTTTTAAAAGTTTGGATGTGGGCTATTTGCGCGGCCACGCTTTCTATTTTGGTATCCAGCGCGGTAAGGAAGCTGGCGATTTTTTGTTGTTCTACGAGCGAAGGAAATTTGTATTTTAATTTTCTGACAATCTCAGCCGATAAATTTCCCTGACCGCCTTGTAAATATCTCGATACTATTCGTCGCTGATTGTAGTGTAACAGAGAATACAAATACACAGTATTTTCTGTCGTCCTTATACAAAGAACTGCCTGATTAATTGCACCACTAATTTTGGAAATTGCCACCTCACCACTGTTGGCACCATACAATGCAAAAAGTAAATCTCCTTTCACTACCAATTTGGCTGAAGAATTTTTCAATGCTTCTTCCGAAATAAAGGTCGTTACTTCATTATCGTAAATATTTCCAGAGCCAATGAACGGTATTGAACCGGAGTAGTACTTTTTATTTGTACTCTGTGGAGTTCCGCCAGAAAAAAAGGAGCAAATATGTTCCAACCTTTTCTCCTCCCACTTTGGGTAGGCTTTACCATTTTCATCTTTAAATCGGAGCTTGCCTGAAAAGAGTTGTTGCATCACGCCTTTTTTGTATTGCTCCAGCAAGTCCTTTTTGCGCGTGAGCTGCTGTATCTTTTCATCTACCGCACTTAAAAACGAAGCGATTTTTTGTTGTTCGGGGAGGGAGGGCAATGCCAAACGGAAAATTTCAACATCACCAATGTTTAGGCCGGGCTGAGCTTGCCCTTTGATGTATTTATAAATCTCTTTTTTACCATATATAGACAACAAATAATTCTTGACGTATATCGAAGAAGCCTTAGTTTTGTCAATTGCAATTCTTCCAGTTGTTTGTGTAATGTTCGCACCGTCAAGAAATTCAGGGACAACTTCTACCCATCCTGTCCCAGCCCCAACAATTGTAATAAGCAAATCGCCACCTTTCACTCTTGCTTTTAAATATTTTGACTCAACTGCATCTGAAACTCTGAAAAAGTTAGAAATGTCAGCCCAGCCATTAACAGAAGAATAATCTTGACCTCGTATCATATATCGTCCCTCTGGATCATACTCACCTGGTTGGACGATACCATATCTAATTTTCCGATCTTCTTCAACTATTTCTTTAAGAAGAGCATACTTAAAGTCTTCTTTAAAGCCGGTAAATCTTAATTTAGGAGAGGCTCTTCTCATAATGGACTATCAATTCCCAGCTCCTTACAAAACTTTTCGATTGTAGCATCGGTGGCTTTCATATCCGCATCGATTTTCTTCAATTCTTTCGCCACGGCTTTGAGGTTCACCGCTTCTTCTTCTTCAAAGGTATCTACATAGCGTGGTATGTTCAGGTTGTAGTCGTTCTCGGCAATCTCTTTCAATGAAGCCACGTAGCTGTACTTGTCTTCGGGCGTGCGCGCTTTGTAGGTGTCTACGATCTTATCAATATCCTGCGGGCGCAGGAAGTTTTGCGTTTTCACTTTTTCAAAGTGCTGGCTGGCATCAATGAACAATACGTTATCGCTGTGCTCGCGCTTTTTCTTCACCACCATAATACAGGTGGGTATGCTGGTGCCGTAAAAAATGTTAGCGGGCAAACCAATAATGGCATCGAGGTAGTTTTTCTCTTTAATAAGATACTCGCGTATGTGGCCTTCGGCTCCACCGCGGAAGAGTACACCATGCGGCAACACACAGGCCATTGTGCCCTTGTCATCCAATTGGTGAATCATGTGCTGCACAAAAGCAAAGTCGGCCGTGCTCCTTGGTGCGAGTTTACCGTAGGCGGCAAAGCGGTCGTCACTCATAAACAATGGGCTCGCGCTCCACTCGGCTGAGAAAGGAGGGTTGGCTACAATGGCCTCGAAACGCATGTCCAAATGCTGCGGGCGCTCGAGCGTGTCTTCATTTTTAATTTCAAACTCATTGTACCGCTTGTTGTGCATGATCATGTTCATGCGGCACAAGTTGTAGGTGGTGGGGTTACTCTCCTGTCCGTAGATCTTGCCCACGCTCTTCACTTCTTTCGCCACGCGCAGCAGCAACGAGCCTGAACCGCAGGTTGGGTCGTATACATTTTTAAGTTTGGTTTTGCCTGCTGTAACAATGCGCGAGAGCACGGTACTTACTTGCTGAGGGGTATAAAACTCTCCGGCCTTTTTACCGGCACCGCTGGCAAATTTACCAATGAGGTATTCGTAGGCATCGCCCAGTACATCACGTTCCGTGTTGTGCAGATCAAAATCAATATCATTGAGTTGATTGATGATTTTAACTATCAATTCATTCTTCGCGGATTCAGATTTACCCAGTTTGCTACTGGTAAGGTCGAGATCTTCGAACAGGTTGCTGAATTCTTCCTCACTGGGTGTGCCCATGGTGCTCTGCTCGATGTGATTGAGAATTTTAGTCAGGTCATCGAGAATGAATTTTGCTTTGCCTTCACCATTGCCACGTTCAGCGAGTTCGCGAAACAATTCATCCGGTTCCAGGAAAAATCCGAGGGAATCCAGCGCATCGGCCTTTACTTCCTTCAAATACAATCTCTTTTCTTTGTGTTTTTTGAGATCGGCATAGGTAAGTTTATCGGGCTTGAGAATCTTGTTGGCATGATCCTCCATTTTCTCGCTGAGGTATTTATAGAAAATAAATCCAAGAATATAATCCCTGAAATCATCGGCATCCATTTTCCCGCGCAGCGTATCGGCTAGCTTCCAGAGAAGTTGTTTGAGTTCTTCGGGCATCGTTTAGTCGGGTTCAATCAAAAGCCCATCATGCTTTCCTTGCTGGAAAGACGGATGATGGGCTTCTCGAAATTTAGGGTTTTAACTTGGAAGATGAAACAGTCATTGTTGAGTTTTTAAAAACAACTGCAAGTATTTGCAACCTGTGCTTGTTCATAAATGATGAAGCAACGGATCTGAAGGCATTGGGAAGTTAATCAAAGCGCAATTTATTTTATTTTTGAACTGATGGACGTACATGAAGAAGACCCGGTTGAAGCTTACAAGAGAGAATTTCAACGCAAGCGTTGGGAGAAAGAACAAGCTGCGAAGGCTCGGAGGTTAAGAGGTGAACAACAAGCACATCGGATTGCGCGGTTCCTGACCTTTCCGATTGCGGTATTTGCAATCATTCTGTTGCTCGATAAATATTTACCGCGAGACGTTTACCATGAAGTAGCCGAGCTTGGCTGGCAGGAACGCGGCTCAGGTAAGCATCCCGAACTATACAGCTACATGCAAACCAAGTCCTTTACTTTTGTAGTCCCCCATGAAGCTCATCTCGATTATCCTTATTACGATGCTAACAAACCTGTGATCACAATTAAGGTAACACCGATCTTTAAGATACCCCTGCAGGCGTCTTTCACTTTAAGCGAGTATTTCTATTCCTTTGATTTGACTGACAATATTCATATGCTGATTATTCCGCTGACCTGGCTTCTATTCGTCAGCTCAATGTTCACGATTCTCATGAAAGAATATTCGAAGCTCTCGTACTCCTTGTGTTTTCTCCCAATGTTGCTGCTAGCCTTTACGTTGTTGAAACTGCTGTACTAAGACGGATCACCCGCGTGAAGGATTGCAGCGGAAACCGAAATGGCCCCTTCGCAGTTATGGAGCATTTCATAGATAAAGTTGAGCGCTCAGGGTGACGCCACGCGCAAACACTTGCGTGTGCCGGCATGTTGGAGCGGAAAGCCTGGCCCCGATGTGCGGATGGCCTCTCGCAGTGAGTGCGCACGCTTCATCAATGTTCCAGAGGCTCGAGGTGACGACAGCGCGCTGGGGATCGGGGCACGCCCTTTTTTTAAATAATTGGCAATTGACAAAAGGGGCAGTTGGCAAAATGTCGCGACCTGGGCAGGAGTACATTTTCAACGTGTGTGCAGTCTAAGACGGAAACCAAGATCCAAAAGCCAAGATCCTAAGACCAAGATCCAAAGACCAAGATCCAAGAGCCAAATTCCAAAGACCAAATTCCAAACGCCAAAATCGCAGATCCTGATCGTCTCGCATCGGGAGCTAAAATCGCAGATCCCGATCGTCTCGCATCGGGAGCCACCCATCACCCATCCGCCAACACCCATCACCCTCCCCCATCTACTCCCCCACTTCTCAACACGTGTCTAAACATCAAACGGAAACGCAAACGAAAGCGCGCGGTGGCCGGGCCGGGAAGGGCAAACGTTCAGCGTGTGAGGCGGTTATATAATGAATAATGCTATTAAAAGTGGCTGGGTTTTCTGAAATTAATAGAAGCTTACCTAACCCAACCTAACATGATGAAGTCCCTTATGCATTTTGCATGGGCTGCCCTGCTCTTGTTGAGCACGCAGGCTTATGCGCAAAAAGTTATTACTGGCGTTGTTACTTCACAGGATGATGGCAACCCGATTGCAGGTGTGAACGTGATGGCGAAAGGCACATCCACCGGCACAACCACAGGAACTGACGGGCAGTACACGCTCTCGGTGCCTCCCTCCGCCACCACTCTCGTTTTTTCATTCATCGGATTCACCACGCAGGAAGTTGCCATCGGTGACCAGAGCACCATATCGGTGCGCATGGTGCCTGATGTGAGTCAGCTTGCGGAAGTGATTGTGGTGGGAAACCGCGGTGGCGTGCAGCGCACCATCACCGACACTCCGCTGCCCGTAGATGTGCTCTCGGTGAAAGAGCTGCGGTCAACGGGGCAGTACACGTTTGACAAAGCGCTGCAATACCGCGTGCCTTCGTTCAACACGGTGCAAACTCCGGTGAACGATGCAACGTCACTGCTCGATCCGTACGAGATCAGGAACATGGGCCCGAGCCGCACACTGATCCTCATCAACGGCAAAAGAAAAAATTTCAGCTCTCTCATTTATACACAAACATCACCGGGCCGCGGAGAAACTGGTGTTGATATTTCGGCAATCCCTACCGATGCCATCAAGCGTGTGGAGATCCTGCGCGATGGCGCATCTGCACAATACGGTTCTGATGCGATCGCAGGTGTAATGAACATCATCCTCAAAGACAATGTTGACGAGGGTCTCGTGACCGTGCGCACGGGCATCACGGGCGAAGGTGATGGCGGACTGTTCGGCCTCAGCCTCAACAATGGCGCGAAACTCTTCGGTGACGGCTTCATCAACTACACGATAGACCTCTCGAAAGTCGGCCTGGCCAATCGCCCGGGCACGGTTGACGCAGAAGGAGAAGCGTCAGACTTCGGTGCCGACATCAACGAGGTGCGCGCGTTCCTGGCCAAGAAGCCCGATGCCGGAAACATCAACGGATCGCCCGAGACCACGGCAGCAAAATTTCTCGTGAACGGTGGTTTCGAGATCAGCACCGGATCTGATCTTTACTTCAACGCAGCGTATGTGTACAAGAAGGTGAACAGCTTCGCGAACTACCGGACCCCCTACTGGCGGCCGCTGTCGGATTATCCTTACCTCGATGATTTCTTCGGTGACGAAAATGGAAACTACGTTGGCTACGTGCCCACGTTTGACGGTGACCTGAACGATTACAACGGAACGATTGGTTTGAAGTCGAGCAGGAACGGATGGAACACTGACCTCTCCCTCACCGTTGGCGGCAACCAGCAACTCTACACGGTGCGCAACTCGCACAACAGAAACACGCTCGGTCTGCGCAACCCCGACACGTACCTCGGAGATGTGAACAACAACGGAGTGGTTGACAGCAATGAGATTGTGCAGGGAACGCTGAAGTATCTCGAGAACAGCCCGATCACGTTCCGGGCGGGTGGCTCGCGCTTCAACCACATTGTCGGCAACCTTGATGTGTCGCGCCTGCTCACCGATAATTTTACCATCGCGTTCGGATCGGAGTTCAGGTCAGAGAACTACGAGACCATTGAAGGTGACCTCGCCAGCTACGAAGCCGGTGGTGCCGATTCATTTGCCGGCAACAGCAAGGAGAATTCTTTCAAGTCTAACCGATATAACTTCGGTGGCTACCTGAGCCTTGGCTACGATATCACGGAGAGTTTCCTGATCGATGCCACGGGCCGTTTTGAAAACTACAGCGACTTCGGAAATGCGTTTGTGTACAAACTCAGCTCGCGCTACAAGATCGCTGGCGACAAGATGATCATTCGCGGATCGTACTCAACGGGTTTCCGCGCGCCTTCGCTTCACCAGATCTACACGCAGAAAGCACAGTACAGTTTTGTTCCGGGCCAGGGCATCCAGGTGTCGGGCCTCGCCAACAACGTGTCACCGCAGATCCGCCTGCTGCAGATTCCACAGCTTGACGCAGAAAAATCGAAGAACCTCACGGTCGGCTTCGGAGCGAACATCACCGACAACTTTACGTTCACAGTCGACTATTATTCCATCAGGGTTGAAGACCGGATCGTGCTCAGCAACGAGATCGGCCCGAGTGGCAACGCTGCCAACCCGCTCGACCAGATCCTCGCCAACAACGGCATTGTATCGCTGAGCTTTTTCACCAATTCACTGAACACCATCACCAATGGTATCGATGTGGTGGCGGGCTATCGCAGACTGGGCCTTGGCGCGGGTCAGCTGTCGTTCAACCTCGCAGGTAACTACACGATGAAGAACGAGCGCGATGGCGATGCAGAAAATCCTCCGATCATTGCCGCAGCAGGGCAGTCGGTGATCGATGAAACGCAGGAGGCGCTGATCTTTACTTCACGTCCGAAGTTCAAAGCAATACTTGGCGTGGATTACTCCATCAACAAATTCCTGTTCACACTCAACAACACCTTGTTCGGCCCTACCAAATTCAGAAATGCCGGAATGGATTCTGATCTCGGCATCGAGTTCAAAACAAAAGTTGTGACGGATGTAGGTATCCAGTTCCAGGCGAGCCCAAGACTTGCGCTGTCGCTGAATGTGAACAACGTGCTCAACGTGCTGCCGGAGTGGAAGTTTGTAGCGATGAATCCAAATGGTGAGAGTATCCTGAACGATTCTGCCGCGGTGAAAGTGCAGTCGAACCTGATCACCTTCAATCAGCGCTACGCAACCATGAGCTATGATGGATTCCATTTCAGTCAGCTCGGCACGATCTACAATTTTGCAGTGACGTTAGGTTTCTAGACGGACTTCGCTTCATTGGTAAAACCTCCGGCTGTCAGAGCTGGAGGTTTTTTTATTTCGCGACTCGCATTGAAGTGCCAAAAGGCGTTAATGATCAATGATTTAATGATCAATAATCAAATGCGTGTCGAGGGCGATACGTGGTTGATTGACTAGTAACAAGCTTAACGGAGAAAGTGGGCCAAGGTGCAAAAAGCAAATTCCAAAAACCAAAAGCCAAAGGCTAAAGCCAAAAGCTAATAGATAAATGCAGATCCTTTTGTCCGCGAGGATGCTGGTCGGCATGGTCGTATGCAGTATCTGCTCTATATATATAGTCGCTTCGGACGCGGGTTGGGGAACTTTGGAAAGTTGAAGCTGGTTGTCAGGTTTAGAGGCCGGGATCACGTTTTTTTCCTCAAAAGCGGGTATCGGTTTTGCTGAAATTCGCAAAAAATATACATTTGCACTCCCAAACGGGTCCTGACTGGTGAAAACCGGCAGGAAAGTGTAAAACCGAAGAACACAGAGGAGTGGTAGAGCGGTTTATTGCACCGGTCTTGAAAACCGGAGACCCTTTACGGGGTCCGGGGGTTCGAATCCCTCCTCCTCTGCAGGGTTCCAATCCCTCCCGATTGGAACAAGAGCTAAAGCCTTCAAGTACAAACACTTGAAGGCTTTTTTATGTTAAAATGTTCCGGAGGCGGAAGGATTCGAACCCATGCGTTTTTACTAGCTGTGCGCAGATATTGCTGCCGAAAAACATCAAAAAATCATCAAACTGGTGAGTAAAGTGGTGAGTAGAATGAATTCAAAATTTGACTCACCAGTTAGTGTCGAAACTCGTGATGACTGGTGTTATAATGCTTTGACGGGCGATATGCTTCGACTGAAATTTTCAATCTGAGTGAAGATCCAAGACGCTTGCAAATGCATTTAATCTTTGTAAGCAAATCGAAATGACATGCCAGTATTTATGACCAGCTTTAATTTTTAATTGCCTGCTTTGAAAAATTTTCGATGATTAAGGTAAAATGATGAGGAAAGGCAAAGACAGCGAATAAACCTGCATACATAGCTATCGCAATTGCACTTGAAATAAAGCAAGTGATAAAAGCACATAATGTGTACACCACTCCATAACGGAAAAGCGACAGAATGCTTTTGTAATAGCTATCGTCTTCGTCCTGGGCAAGAAATTGATTGCGGTAGGTATAGGCCCACATGGAATATGCAACAATGGCAATCAAGAAATAGCAGAGGCCAAACATAATTAGGCCAATATTATTCTCTTTGAGAATAAATTCAGAAAATATAGAAGTGGGTAGCGGAGTGAACGTTACGATCAACAAAAGGGCACCGTTAATCCATAAGAACTTTCCATCATACTGTACGATGTAGCAAAACAGGTGATGGTGATTGATCCAGCATATCATAATGGTACAAAACCCAATCAGGAAGGAAAGCAAATGTTGCCAGTTGGTATAAAACGCCCGGACAAAATCTTCTCCAATCTCGGAGCGTGGGATCTGGAGCAGATCCAACACAAGCAGTGTGATGGCGAAACCGAAAATTGAATCGCTGAATGCTTCAATTCTTGTGACGGCTTTCTCTGGATTTCGTCTCATTAATCACATATTATAGGTTTGGTTAAATTAAAGATACGGAACATCGAATTGAAATAAATCATTATGGAAGCGCACGATTCTA
This sequence comes from Fulvivirgaceae bacterium JP3-4, assembly GCA_029309925.1. GTDB lineage: Bacteria > Bacteroidota > Bacteroidia > Cytophagales > Cyclobacteriaceae > Chryseosolibacter. The sequence goes on along the minus strand of JARKND010000005.1, from coordinate 875,813 downwards.
TATTGTTGAAAATTTTAATGGCTTGTTTGACGTTTTCGCAACACAAGTCATTCGGAATTGTAAAACGAGAGCTGACAAGACGGTAAGTAGTCCAATTATCAATACCGGTGCTACAAGCCCATACCTATCGGCAATCAAACCTGTGAGGACCGCGCCAAATGCGTAACCCAGATCACGCCATAATCGAAAGATTCCGATGGCTTGTGGACGCTGGTCTGGGTGTGTGTAGTCAGATACCGCAGCGAGGAATGTTGGATATACGATTGCAGTTCCAACTCCAAGAACAGAGGAAAGCAGGACAAACGATGAAAATGTATATGCCCAGATCATTGTAACAAGTGCAATGCCTTGAAGCAACATTCCTATGAACAATAAATTTCTTTTGCAATGCTTGTCCGCCAATGAACCTGTAAACAATTGCCCGATTCCCCACACTGCGGGATAGATTGCTACAATAATTCCTGTATCAGTAAGATTGAAACCTTTTGACGCTAACAACAAAGGGAATAGGCCCCAGACCATCCCGTCATTTAAATTGTTGACTAATCCTGCTTGAGTAATAGAGCCCAGGTTTTTATGCTTCCATGATGTTTCCCGGAAAACATCTTTGAGCATGGGTACAGAGCTATTTGTTGACTCTAGGTTAACATGTTTTCGCGTGTCCTTCACAAAGCAGATTGTAAGCAAGAGGCCGATGACCGCGAGTACAATTCCCAAATAGAAGGGATAAGGTCGCAAACCATATACGTGTGCAATCCATCCGGTTGCAAAAGCAACTAAAGCGAGGGCAATGTATCCCGCAAATTCGTTCAATCCCATAGCAAAGCCTCTATTCTTCTCGCCAACGAGATCTATTTTCATTACCACTGTGCTCGACCAAGTCAGTCCCTGATTAATACCAAGTAAGACGTTTGCAAACATTACCCAACTCCAGGTATCTGCTTGCATCAACATAAGGGGAACGGGCAACGCGAATATCCATCCCAAGATTAATAGTCTTCGTCTTCCAAATTTGTTAGCCAGGAGTCCCGTGTAGTAGTTAGTAAAAGCCTTCGTCAGTCCGAAAACAACTATGAATGACAGGATCGCAGTTTTAGCAGCAAGTCCAAAGTCTGCTTCCGCAATTTGTGGAATGATCGTTCTTTCAAGGCCAATCATCCCTCCAACAAATGCGTTCACAATTACCAAAACTGTAAACTGCTTCCAGTTTTCCTTCAATCCCAATTTGATCGATTCCTCCTTATAATATTTCTTTTTCATTAGATGCCTGATATCAAGCAATTGCACAATGATTTCCACCTGCTTCCAAATCTGCCAACACGTGGCCAACATATGAGCCAGTCTTATTGAGGGTAGCAATCAATTCATAGTTTGCTGGCGTTGGGGGTATGCGCGTTGCTGTGTATTCTGTGAACTCTGACTCAGTCAAATCAATTACATCGATCTTAGATGAAATATTTGAGATCGTATCAGCGATGAGTTGGTTATCGAAATTTACAGTTTTCGAAGTATGCGCTGGAAAGACGAGAGGATCAGAATTTAGCGACAGAAGTTTTTTGAGTGATCTATAAAGTGCTTTTGCCTTTTCTGCACCCTCCACCTTGTCCGCTTTCAAATCAGGTCTGCCTATGCCATCAATAAAAAGAGTATCACCCGAAAAAATTGCGTAGCTGGCAAGTTTAAATGTCGTGCTCTCCCATGTATGACCAGGAGTATGAATAAATTCGATTTCAACTTTGCCTATATTCACTTTCTCGCCATGCTTAACCCCCTCGAAGTGAAAAGCGACTTTGGCATCATCAATTAGCAAATGCTTCGCGCCAGATGCATTCGCGAGCTCCCTTGTTCGTGAAACATAGTCTGCATGAATATGTGTGTCCATGACAAATTTGATTTTCCATCCATTCTGTTGCGCGATAGTCAGATAAATATCTGGATCAAGCGCAGCATCTATTACCACAGCTTCCGAGCCTGAACCAATCACATACGACAGAACACCTTTCGCTGCACGCCTCACCTGAATAACTTTAGCATCTGGAAATTCGATTTGTGCAGTATTCCAAGCATAATTCCAGGCTTTCATTCCACCTTCGAGCGAAAGGGCTTTTACACCTTTTCGTTGAAGCAAGCTTGACGCAAGCAGGCTGGTCCGTCCTGCTGCACACACGGTCACGACAGTTGAATCCTTGGGTAATTCAACCATGTCAAGCGCTGTGTCGTCACCGGCATTGAGTGTTTTATAGGCATCTACATGATAACTTCCAGCTATCTTCCACTCGTTACGTTGATCAATTGGACGTACGTCAAGAATGAAGACATGCTCTTTTTTATCCAGTTTCTCCTGTAGTTCCTTAACTGTAATTATTTTTTCCATATCTGTAGTTTATGCTTTTCCTTATCTATTCAATATGTTTGTTGAATAGATTTTAGTCCTAAAAAAACGCCCGCAAAGGCGTCTTACATTTCGATTTGATCTGGCTCAATTCATTGACACTTCAATGGGCAGACCTTGGACTTTCCAATCTGGAAAACCTTCGGTCAAGCGTTTTGCTTTAAAACCTGCCTGAACCAACATGGCGACAGCTTCATCAGCATACACGCAAAATGGACCACGGCAATACGCCACGATCTCTGTTCTCTTCGGCAATTCCTTCAAACGCTTAGACAATTCCTCAATAGGAATTGAAACAGCATTTGCTATGTGACCTTGCTTATACTCTGATTCAGGTCGAACATCGAGAATTGTTATTTTCCCGGATTCGATCTTTTCGACCAATTCATCAATCGTGACAGATTCAAAATCAAACTTAGATTTTCGAAACTCTCTAACTACATTCTCAACCGCAACGATTCGCTCAACCCCAAGGTCTCTCAATGCCTTCCATGCTTTGAATACATTGTCATTCGACAAACGGTAGAATATGAAATTGCCTTGTCGATTGATTTCAACTAACTGTGCCTGCTTGAGTACTTGCAGATGTTGTGAAGCATTTGCAATTGGAAGGTTGGTTTGCGCGGCAATTTCCTCAACTGAAACTTCACCTTGCGCTAGTAGCTCGATGATCTCCATCCTGTGCGGGTTTGCCATCGACTTCGTAATCCTGGCCAGCTCACCGTATACCTTATCCTTGAATTGTCGTTTGTTCATATCGCTTCGGCAATACAACAGTAAAAGTAATGAACTAAGTTCGTCTATTCAATAAAAATATTGAATAAATGAATTGAACATCATTTTTGGCTATTTTAAAGCACTTTTCATGACAGCCCACGAGCTAAATATTATTCTTCAGATAAGTTGTGTTACCACACTTATGATCATCGGCACTTTATTATTTAAGTGTGGCAGAAATGATATAAACACGTGGGTTGGCGTTGGACTTGTGGCATCTGTAGTCTGTTATCTTATTCTACCGAGTTCGATTGTGCAGAGTACTCCCATATTGTTTGTTATAACAGTAACAGGATCAATATGCATTCCTGTAATATTTTTTCTTCTAACAAAGGTCGTGTTTGATGACCACTACCGCCCATCCGGGGTGATCGCAATATTATTTGGTATTCAGATGGCAACCCATTTCTGGGTTTATCTCCAGAATCTTATTTCACTCAGTCCGATGGCGCTACAAGCCTGCTATATTATATCACAAATTGTTGCAATCGGATTTGTAGTGGCTGGAATTTATACAGCTGTGAAAACAGGTAAGGGTGATCTCGTGGAAGCGAGAATGAAATTCCGGAACGCTTTCATTTTTGTCACAGCCGCGATCATTGGGATCACATTAATAGTAGAGTCGATGCCGATTCTGAAGGAATCTGTTGACGCACTGCAAATCCTTCAGCGATCTTCGATCTTAGGTATTTCGCTGTTTTTTCTAGTTAAGAACTTTGATGTTAAATCCGGGTTCTTCTTCAGGTCCGAGCTGCAAAAGGAAAAGCCGGTTATTGTCGAGGACAGTCAACTTCGCAAAAAATTAGAAGCACTTATCACTGACCAAAAGGTGTATCGAAAAGAAGGGTTGACGATCAAGGAATTGGCAGACATAATGGGTGAGCAGGAGTATAAAGTCAGACGGTTGATAAATGGTGAGCTTGGTTTCAGGAATTTCAATGACTTTCTCAATAAATATAGAGTGAACGAGGCGTGTGAAATCTTAAATGATGCTTCCAACAACCGAAAAACCATTCTCGAAATCGCTTACAGTCTCGGCTACCAATCAATAGGACCATTCAACAAAGCATTCAAAGAGTTGACGGAAACCACGCCAACGGCATATAGGAAAGCCGCCAAATCTTAAAAAATCATGCTGATTTCGAAATCAGCAAGCCTTTTCCGGATTCAGAGAGATTGTGATTTACCGTTAGGCTAGTTTTCGGGCAAATATTAACGCTATGGAAAACAAAAGCTTTTTTGACATATGGTCGGCAATCTACCTTATTGATTTATTCCGCTACCTCATACCGGCAAGCATAGCATTCATGCTGTTCTGGGTAATTGGCAAAAACCATTGGCGACATCTCTTCATCCAGGCAACCTTTCCGAAGAAAAAACAATTCATTAAAGAGTTTGGATACTCGATGAGTACGGTAGTAATATTTTCGCTGGTAGGTTATGGCCTGTATGTATCAATCAATAGCGGAATAACCCAGGTGTACAATGAAATCTCCACCTATGGGATTCCGTACATGGTTTTGAGTTTTCTTATCACAATTGTTTTTCACGACTTCTATTTCTATTGGACACATCGGTTAATGCATCACAAGAAGGTATTCAAATATATCCACCGTGTCCACCATGAATCCACAAATCCTTCGCCTTGGGCCGCCTATGCCTTTCACCCATGGGAGGCGGTAATTCAGGCGCTTGTTTTCCCAATCATGGTGTTCACACTTCCGCTGCACCCAATAGTAATGACTGCATTCCTGTTATACATGATCGTGCGAAATGTGATTGGACATCTGGGATTCGAAATTTTTCCGAAAGGCTGGACACGTAATAAGTGGTTCAGTTGGACCACAGCTGTAACTCATCATAATCTGCATCACGAAAAATTCAACACGAACTACGGTTTGTATTTCACGTGGTGGGATCGGTGGATGAAAACTGAAGACAAGAATTATTTACAAAAGTTTGATGAGGTCAAATCGCGGCCGAAAATGTGTGAACTAAAACCGGTAAAAAAGACTGTAACCACATTAGTCTTGCTGATTGGAACTTTGGTTTTACAGGCTCAGACAGTTGAGGGAAATTGGATTACCTATAACGAAGAAACCGGTTCGCCTCTTTCCGAGGTAGAAATTGTTAAAGTTGGAAATTCAATCGAAGGGAGAGTGCGGAAAATTTATCTCGAGCCCTACCAGGGCGAAGATCCAATTTGTTCGAGATGTGCAGGCGAGCGAAAGAACAAAAAGGTAATCAACATGAATTTCCTTTGGGGGTTCAAAAAGAATGGAGCGAGCTATGATGGAGGAAAAATTCTCGATCCTCAAGATGGCGCTGTGTACGAATCAAAGATGTGGCTAACGGATGTAAATACTTTGCAAGTCCGTGGCTATGGGGGAGTGATGGATCTATTCTACAGAACCCAAACGTGGAAACGTGAAGGTCAACCAGGCAATTCGCCTGTCGGAATCTGGAATACGATTGACGACACATGGAATCAGGTAAAATCACAAGTGGAAATTGTCGAGGAGAATGGAGACCTACGTGGTTACATTCGCAAGATTTTTCTTCTGCCTCATGAAGGCACCGATCCGGTTTGCATCTCATGCGAAGGAAACCTCAAGAATGCTAAGATTGTGGGAATGATGATACTCTCAGGATTCGTCTGGAACCAAAGCAAGTGGGATAATGGCGAAATACTCGATCCTGGAAATGGAAATACATACACTTCGTCACTTTGGCTGATCAGCAACAACGAATTGAAAGTACGTGGATACCTCGGACCATTTTTTAGAACACAGGTCTGGAAGCGGCAGAAATCGTAATGTCGTATTTGAAAGCCAGTCAATTTTTAGTAGTGACCTTTCCATCTTAACGATCATTTTTAAGTGTATTAAAAATGGAACTCAGAGCATTCCAAAAGCGTATACTTGTTAGAGAATTGCAGTCAACAAAGTGGTGAGTCGACTGGTGAGTAAGTTACAGAGCCGCTTATAAGATATTGAAAGGCAGTGGGGTAGTTGAATGATTCATTTCCCTCCTCCTCTGCTGAGTAAGAAGCCTGTTCTAAATGAGCAGGCTTTTTGCATTTTGATGCCTGTTCAAAATGCGGCAGGAGGAGGGATTCGCCTGGTGCGGTGGCGGGGTTCGAAACCGAAGCGAAGCGATAGCGTAGCGAAGGTTCACCGCGGCACGTGCGCATGACTGCGCGTAGCGGTAAACCGAAGCGAAGCGATAGCGTAGCGAAGGTTCACGAGGGCAAGTGCGCATGCATGTGCGGACGAGTAATCCCTCCCAGTCGAATCAGAAAATTTTCAATCGAGCGCTTGAATAACCTGCAGGCGTTTTTTATTTGCACGCACTTAATCAGTTCAGTGAGGAGGAGGGGTTCGAACCGGTTCGCAACCTGTAGTGAAGGGCCTGACATCTATGCATCAAAATTCGTCACTCCATTTCGAGTGATGGATTTTTTGCGTTTTATAACAATGTCATGCAATTCCTGCAGGGCAGTTTTTCAACCGCAGTATTGCCTATCGGTTCCTTTGGCTGCCCGGTCATAAAATACTCAATGGCGCGTTATGGGTTTTGTTCACGTTCTCCAATAGCGTGGTGATCTCTTTAGAATAGCTCGGTATTGCTCCGTCTTGTGTTGCAACGAAGGCGCCTACCTGATTGGCAATTTGTGCCGCCAGCACCGGATCACCGGTAAGTGCATACACGTGCATGAACGAAGCACTAAATGCATCTCCGGCACCAACGGCATCGCGCACTTTCACTGCCTTACCCGGGACAGCGATCAAATTATTATCAAAAATATAGCATCCCTTTTCTGATGCGGTGATCACGACTAATTGCACATTGGGGAACAAAGCTTTTACACATCGGCAGAATTCTTCCAGACCTAATGAGTTACCAGTAAGAATATCCGAGATGACGTTGACCTCATCTACATTCAATTTGAAGATTGAGCAGGCAGCGAGTGACTTCCGCACAATGTCTTCCGTATAACTGTTCTTCCTAAGATTTACATCGTAGAAGACATGCTTGAATTTATTCGATGAAAGGATTCTAAAAAGTGCGTGTGACGAAATCACGTTTCGCTGCGCGAGGGAGCCAAAATAAAAAACATCGAATGGCTGTTGTGTTGATGCACTGAGCACCGGACCCGATTCAATATGATCATAGGCAGCATTCTCACGAATGATATAGTCTGGCTGACCATTGACGAGCGAAACATCAACTATGCCTGTTGGATAAATTTCATCCCACTGGATGAAACTCACGTCCACACCATGTTTCTTACTGAGGTTGAAGGCACGCATCCCTAAAAAATCACTTCCCAGCCGCGACACAATAAAAGATTCGTTTCCACATTGTGCAGCATGTGCCGCGAAGTTAAAAGGCGCGCCACCGAGATGCTCAGTGCCGTTGATCACATCCCATAAAATTTCTCCAAAAGCAAGTACTTTCATAGTTTATCTTTTCCCTTCCATTATCACCGGCAATTCTATATCTGCTATACTTTCGACAATGATGTCAGGCCGAAACGCATACTTTGGAAGGTCTTCTCGCTGTGTTACTCCTGTGAGCACGAGAATGGTTTTATAACCCATCTGTACACCGCCACGAATATCGGTCTGCATCGTATCGCCAATCACCACTGTATCTGCAGTTTCAAGTCCAATGAATTTTCGCGCAGACCGCATCATTACAGGGCCGGGTTTTCCGATGACAAAAGCTTTTGTTCCGGTAGCTTCTTCTATCATAGCGGTCGTGGCAGCAATGCCGAGATTGTTCCAACCTTTCTTCTTCGGTGATGGATCTCGATTCGTGGTAATAAATTTTGCACCCGCGAGGATCATATCGACCGCCTTCTGCACCATCTCCAACGTGAAGTTGCGTCCTTCTCCCAGCACAACAAAATCGGGATCGGTTTCCACGAGTTTCAGTCCATTGTCATGAAGACTGGAAAGTAATCCACCTTCACCCAGCACGTAGACTGCACTGTTTGGAATCTGGCCTGCGATAAACTTACCGGTTGCCATGGCACTGGTATACACATGTGCTTCGGTTACTTCGATGCCCAACTTTCTCAGCTTGCGCACTACCTCGGTTGGCGTACGTTGGCTGTTGTTAGTCATGAACGTGAAAGGAATAGCGTGCTCTAATAGTTGCGCGATGAACCGGTCTGCACCAGGTATCAGCACATCACCGCCATAAATCACACCATCCATATCGATCAAGAAACCTTTTCTCATTTAGTTTGCTCCCAAATGCAATTTAACTTTTTTACACTTACGTTCTCGACACTAACGGCTTCTTTTGAGGAGAGCTTGATACGGTTTAGAGGTGTATCGGGAAAGAAAAGGGCTGTCATTACGGACAGGCCATCATCGAAGAAGACCTCAACGGACGACACGTCCGACAGAAAAGTGAAATTGATCTTGTCAGCCTTTGAAACACGAGGGGCTTCAAGACGTCCTCTAAAGTTTTGTGAAAATTGATTTTTCCCTGATCGGCTACGATCAATGTAGTAGGTATTCTTTGCCTGATCGAAACCTATCACGAGCTTTTCATCGGCTTCGTTAAAAAGCGTGACTGAAAAATCCTTCACCGGCAATGATGCTGAAACCTGACTGCTACTCGCATCAAAATTGTCATCGAGTGTTACTGTATCATTGACAGCGATGGTGCCCACCTGTATCACGTCACCCACGAGCTTCGAAGTTTCTGGTGAAAGGACTGACCGCACATAATAACGGTTGTCGATTTTTGTTAAAGACAGGTCACGCGGCAACGTTGTGGCACTTCTCCACGGACTTGTGGGTACTGCTTCAGCATAGGCCCAATTACTCATCCAGCCGAGGAAAATCTTGCGATTGTCGGGCGCATTAAAATAGGTAACGCCCGCGTAGTTGTCTGGTCCGTGATCCAGCCATGTCGTTGTGTTTTTGTCTGTATCGCATCTAAACGTCTTTCCATCGAAGTTCCCGACAAAGTATTGTGTTGCTGATCCACCATTCGGTCCTCCCGGATTAATGCTGACAATCATCACCCATTTTTCATTGGTTTCGCCCTCTGGCTTTATTGCAAACAAGTCGGGGCACTCCCACACGCCACCGTGGCCGCCATACTCAAAGCCGAAGTCACTTAGTTTGCTCCAACTCTTTATGTCAGGCGAGCTCCAAAGCTCAACGTGATCTTTGACCGCGAGTATCATCACCCACTTTTTCGTTTGCTCATGCCAGAAAACTTTTGGGTCTCTGAAGTCTGGAACTCCTTGGTTTTTCAACACTGGATTCTGTGCATACTTCGTCCACGTTCTTCCATTGTCTGTGCTATAGGCGATGCCTTGATACTGGTAATCTTTCCGGCCTGCTTTCTCTTTTTGCTGTGAGTGGTAAGTGAAGATGGCTACAAGCGGTGGATTGTCTTTTGTACCAAAACCGGAAGTATTGTTGTTATCAAGCACCGCGCTGCCGCTGAAGATGAGTCCCAGCGAATCCGGATAGAGCGCGATTGGCAGATGTTCCCAATGAACAAGATCTTTGCTGATCGCATGGCCCCAATGCATCGGCCCCCATGTCAATCCGTTCGGGTGGTGCTGATAGAACAAATGATATTCACTGTTGTGAAATACCATCCCGTTAGGGTCATTCATCCACTTTTCTTTAGGGGAGAAATGCAGTTGTGGCCGATGCGCTTCTTTATAAAGCGCCTTCGCGGTGTCTGTAGAATTTAATTCAGCCGCCTGATCATGGCTTCGGCATCCGTAGAGCGTGATTACGAGTAATGCGAGTGCGAAAAGTTTTTTCATTCCTTAATTAGTTTCAATCCGTCCACGAGAACGTGTAGATCAAAACTAATCACAAGGCATGCAAGGCTACCTTCACCTTGTATCAACGTTTTTCAAAATTTGATCATGGAACAGCGCAGCACGCAAGTGTCGAAAACGATTGCAAAAAACATGATTTTACACACGATTTCGTAAATCTCGCGCGACAAGGAAGGGCGAAGGGTGCTTCAAAATTGTATCAGACCTTAAAAATTGAATCAAATCTCAGCTGCCTGCGATGCCTTGAACTCCTTTGGCGATACATGAAACTTTGCTTTAAAGGTTGTGGAGAAATAAGTCGGAGAGGAAAAACCGACTTCAGCTGAGATTTCACTGATTGTTTTATCCGTGTGCAGCAATAAATGCTTTGCTTTTTTCAGACGCACATTTCCAATATAATCATTCACGCTGCAACCGAGCAGCGCCTTAACCTTGCGGTATACCTGGACACGGGACATTCCAAGTTCCCGACCGATCTCATTGACGTTGAACTCCGCATTCGAAATATTTTTTTCAACCAGTGACTGAAAATCGTTGACAAACTTTTTATCGAGTCCTCCGGGAAGCGTTGACACCGGCTCGATATTAAGGTCCTGACTGTAATGTTCTCTCAACTGTTCGCGGTTCCGGATCAGCGACTTTATCCGCTCGTTCAGATATTCAAACACAAAAGGTTTGGTGATGTATTCATCTGCCCCGGTCTGTACTCCGGTAATCTTCTGTTCGATCGATGCCTTTGCTGTGAGAATGATCACTGGTATGTGCGAAGTCCTTAAATCGCCCTTCAACGTTTTTGAAACTTCAAAGCCATCTTTGCCCGGCAGCATCACATCACAGATGATCACATCAGGAACCACTTCATAGGCAAGATGCAGTCCTGTAACGCCATCGCTTGCCTCTACTACATTGTACTGTTGCTGAAGGCGTCCCTTGACAAAATGCCGCAACTCAGCGTTGTCATCGATGAGCAGTACGGTGTGATCCTTTTGCGGAACGAACGTTTCCTCCAGTTGTGAAAACGCTGACGTATCGATAAGAGCGTTGTCTTCGACCAGGACATCAAACTCATTTTTACGCGACCATGTAAGCTTGTCTGAAACGATTTGATAATCTTCAAAGTGAGCCTTACCCAATGGCAGGGTGATGTAGAAACGCGTCCCCTTTCCTTTTTCACTCGCAAGCACCAGCTGACCGTGATGAAGCTCGATAAATTCTTTCGAGAGCGATAAGCCAATCCCGGTACCCGTTACGTTTTCTCCGGTATAAAAACGATCGAAGGCGTGGGCAAGATAATCCTGGGACATCCCGATGCCATTGTCTTCAACGAGGATCAACACATTTTTGTCAGCACTGTCGATGGAAACGGTGATGTGGATCCTGCCTTTGTCATTGGTGAATTTGAATGCGTTCGACAAAAGATTGAAGATCACTTTGTCAAGCATGTCCGGGTCCATCCACACGGAAAGTTGTTTGATGTCTGTGATGAGCTGAAAATCAATTTTTCTTTTGATGGCAATCTTTTCAAACGCAGACATTACATCTTCAATGAAGCCAATGATATCGGTTTCAGAAGCCCGCACCATCATCTTCCTGTCCTCAATCTTCCGGAAGTCCATCAGTTGATTAACGAGTCGCAACAGACGCGTTGCGTTCTTTTTGATCAGGTTCAGATTCTCTTTAGCGTTCGACTTTGTATCACCACCCCTCGCCAGTAATTCTTCAATGGGGCCCATGATGAGCGTGAGCGGAGTTTTGAATTCGTGAGAAATATTGGTAAAAAAACGAAGCTTCTCCTGTGTAGCGAGTTCAGCTTTTTCAGCCATTGACGCAATGGTGTTGCGCTGCTCCAATATCTCCTGCGACTTTTGCTCAAGACGCTTATTCGCTTCATTCTTCTCACGCCACGACATCACTGCGATCGCACCGCCAATGATCATGAGAATCAAACTCGTTAGTAAAATGTAGATCAGAATGCGCTGACTATAGTAAACTTCGATCTGCTCGTTGATTTTCTCCTGCTGTCGCACGATGTCCTTTTGTTGCGTCATGATCTTGTCACTTTGCAATTTCATCACGCGTACGTTCCTGGAATCAATGACAGTGCTGTGAAGGATATTTTCTTTTTCGAACGGCTGGCCGTGCAGAATCAGACTTGCTATGCGTATGGCCTCCTCGCCACCTGTCGGGTAGAGAAATGTTGCATCTAATATTTTATCATCGACAAACTGGATACCTGCTCCCTGCCCCGGCAAGCCATCGATTCCCACAAACGAAATATCATTCCCCGGGAAGAACTCTTTGCAAACACCATGGGCTGCATACGCCATGACATCGTTGTGAGCAAAAACCAGATCGAAATTGTTTAGCTGGTTGAGTTTTTTTCTCAACTCAGATTTTGCTGTATCGAGCTCCCACTGACCATTAACCTCATCAACAATTTTGATATCCGGATATTTGCCGAGCATTTCAACAAATCCGCGGTGACGGTCGATCGCTGGTGAAGAACCGCGCCTGCCCCATATTTCAAGAATAGACCCTTTGCCATTCAGGAATTCCGCAACGTACGAACCTGCCAGTTTTCCAATCGCATAATTGTCAGCACCAACGTATGCGGAGTACATACTTGAATTGGTTCGTCTATCGACAATGATTACTGGAATACCTTTTTGAAAAGCCGTTTCCACGATGGGCGTGATGGGCTCGGCTTCGTTGGGCGATACGATCAGCAGATCAACCTTTTTATCAATAAAATATTGTACATCCTTAATCTGTTGTGCGTTGCTGTTTTCGGCATCTTTAAACTCAAGAGCAATATCCGGATGAAAAGCCAACTCGCCCTGCATCGCAACGAGCATTTGTCTGCGCCATGCATCCCCGCCAGTACATTGCGAAAAACCTATCCGGAATCTTACAGAAGACTGCGGGTCGCTGCACGACATCATTAATGCCAGCGCGACAATAAAAAGTAAAACCAACTTCACAGAATTGAGCATCACAGTAGGTTGAATGTATAATTTAGACTTTCTGTCGCCAGGATTCAAATTTAACTTTTCCTTCGCACGATTCTATTCTATTAAGATTTTCATTGTCTTTGACTGCTTATCGGTGTTTACCTTGAAAAAATAAACTCCCTTCACAAGATCGTCCACTGAAACTTTGTGATCCGTGATGATTTCACTTCTCACCAGTGTTCCCGTTAATGAATAGATCTCAAGATAAGCTGTTTCAGCGCTGTAACGAAGTAGCAGCTCGTTTCGCGCGGGATTGGGAAAGGCGTCAAAATTATTTTCACCGTTATCATTTATGCCCATAATAGGATTCTTAACTGCCGGCTCCTTCCTTAATGCATCAGGTAGGATTGAAGGATCCGGTTCGCAAACTTGAGTGGACGAACTCGTTTTCATGTCATTCAAATTCCAACCACAAAACGAGAGAAGTTTCAGATTCGACCGGGCAGCAATAATATCCACCAACGTACTTTCTGCTTTTGACGGATATACTCTGCAACTGAATACAACGATGTTGTCGATAAACACCTCAAGCACCGAGTGATCTATAAAAATAGTGACATTGATATTTTCTTTGTGATCGAAAACATATTTCACCTCGCGCACATCCTTTGCTGTCAATGACTGCGAAGATAGTGTGCGATCGAGCTTAATGAGATTCTTACTGAGATCAAAGTTGATGGCAGTGAGTTCGCTTTTATCCTGGTTCTTTAAAACATGAATGGAAAAAGCTGATGCGGAATCAGGATCAATCACAAAGTTCAATTCCGCCTGATTCCCTTGGAACTCCGAAAGATTAAACTCAGTGCCTGTTGCAACTACGCGGTTGCTGGAACAAACTTCATTCTTACGCAGCCGGCAAAGATTCGGATGAGGGGTCTGGCCTACCGTGCTATCGTTTAGCATACGCAAGACCCTTGGTAAACTGAAGAGATGACGCCAGCCAGCTTTTACCTGGTCGCCAACATTGCGATCTTCCGGTATAATTCCGGTATAAATATTCCTGCCCTGGATGTCAGTGCCAACTGCTGGCGCAAGAAGATTATCGCTGATGAGTTCGAGCGATTTTGGCGCAGGATCGTACGGCACGAATTTTTCATTTTCGAAAGCACCGATCCAGTAAACAGCGCGGGCCCGCACACCATTCACGGGCAAGGGCGTTACACTCAACATCCAGTCTTTCTCCGTGAGCTGGTAGAAAAATGGCATCTCCCAAAAATCACCAGAGCGCTCAACATTTGTATCGTTGTACAGTGCATCAATCCTTGTCCAGTTGGTAAGGTTACTGGATTTGTACGTGAACAGATAACCACCACCGCCAAACTGTAATCCCGAACCAACGATCATGTAGTATGAGTCACCGTGTTTCCAAACGAACGGATCACGGAAGTCGCGATGTTTAATTTCCGCGGGTGCACCTTCTATCACCGGATTTGACGGAGACTCTTCCCAATGGATGAGATCCTCATCGGTTGATTCGGCCAAACCAATTCCTGCCTTCACCCCATTCACACCGGTATAAAAAATTACCGGCTTACCCTGATCGTTTTTGATTGTAGTCCCTGACCAGACACCGAAACTGTCAAAGCCCGGTGATGGAGCAAGTGCAATTTTTTCTTCCTTCCAGTTTACAAGATCGGGACTGGTGAGATGGCCCCAATGCATGAAGTACAGGTAAGGGCCATTTGGATTTTTTTGAAAGAAGAGATGATAGGTTCCATTGTAGTAGGTGAGCCCATAGCACTCATTTGTCCACGAAGTATTTGGCATCGCATGATAGCGCGGACGCAAGTGATCGCCAGCGTGGCGGACATCAGGATCTATTGTAAGATCGACAACCACATCGTTATGAAGATTATAGCGTTCAGCTATTAGGAGAGGCGAGAGCGTCTCAGCGTAAATGCTAAGCTCATCAAGCGCGCCATTGATTGTTGTAAGCGGAAATCCGGCAAATTCCAGTTGATCGGTGTCGCGGCCGATGTACATCTTGCCTTGACTTAGACTGATGGCATTGTGTTCTGCTAGCACCAGGTCTTTCCATTTATTACCATTGACATAAACTGCTGACGATTTCGAATCGAGATCAATTGTCGCCACGATGTGATTCCATTGATATCGTTCGAGTGTGTTGTCTGTGACAAGCACATACCGGGTATTATCCGCCCAGAAGATAAACACGACTTTACCAAAGGGCTCTACCTCCAACGTAAAACCGGACGTTGCATTTTCCTGGCTGATGATCGCTGAGTTCGCTGCCGTAAACGACTCGGTTGCATACCAACATGCCACTGTCATCTTTCTTGTGGTGCCAGAAATGGATACATTCTCCTTTTCTATCCACGTTGACCAGCCATCAAACCGAAGCGCATTACCAGAAACACCAGCAATCCGCTCCGGCTTATTAAAATTATTTTTTATTGGATATTCTGTATTTGAAATCGCTTCGAGTGCCGAAGGTGTGCCAGACTGCTCGTCAAAGGAAAAATACATGGACTTCTGCGCGAAGGTCGTAACGCAGCAGGCAATAAAAATTATCAAGGCAAGGGATCTCAACATCATCATCGTATCAAAAGTCTTCTCACAATTTTTTTCTCTCCAATGTGCAGTTCCAGAAAATAAAGTCCGGTTTCAAGCTTCGGTTTGAGTTTTACACTTCGGTCTTCCGCGAATACATCCTGGCGGAAAAGGGCGTCCCCTTGTGCACCACGGATAATCACATAGCCATCACCGGGAATTTTCTGATCGAATTCAACAATGAATGCTGAATCTTGTGCAGCGGGATTTGGAAAGATTGAAACTGAACCATCCAACTCTTCTTCTATTCCAGTGATAGGCGCTGGCGGTTCGATGCCCCAGATTGATTTCAGCTCCCACGCTTGCAGGCGTTCCAATGTTACAGCTTTATCGGTGGAAAATATTTCGATGCCTGTGTGAGATGCATAAGGAAACACGAGCGAAGTAAGAACAGCTTCTCCATCATTGACGAAAACTTCGATTGAAGACTGGTCGACAATAACATGAAATTTAATTCTTCCTTGATGCTGCAGCGGTGCGGTGGAAACCTTTGGAAAAAGGTTGCTGAACGAACTGTTGCCTCCGTAGCGCCTGTCAAGATAAACTGTTGACGAAGAGGCATCGAATCCCAAAACAACACTTCCAGCCGGGCCGGAAAATAAGTTGAAGCCAAAATTTTGTGTATTCGAATCCACCTTGAACACAGCTTCCATCTCAAATGTATTCCGTCTCAGTGCGAACTCATTAAGAGCGCGAACGCCACTGATATTTTGACTGGAAAGTTCGATCGCATTCTGACGGAGCGTTTGCAATCCCGAAATCGGTTTTTGCACAAGGTGATATCCATTTTCTCTCTGTGCTAAGGCAAGTTCCCGCGGCACTGATTCCGCACCGCGTCCCCACGTGGTCGGTGTTTGGTTGGCATACTCCCAATTACTCATCCATCCCAGCCAGACAACTGGCAAGGCATCAGCGTTATCGTAGTCGCGATATGCGCGACCTGCGTAAAAATCGGGACCCCAGTCAATCCAACGCGCATGCTCTCGCTCAGTATTTAACAATCCGTCTGAAAACATAATGTGGTCAATGTTAATATGTCCCCATCCGCCAGTATTGTTGTCGAGGATAACAAGTTGCGCCTGCTTGCCGACAAATTCACTAACATTCCATCCCTTCCATAGAAAGGCTTCCGAATTTGTGCCCGAAGCAGTTCGCACCGTGGCGCCATTCACAACGAGGTTGATAGATGTTGAAGCTGAATTGCCACCACCAATGAGAAAATTGATGTTTCTTTTTTCAATTGTGAATGTTGTTGATGTAAGGCGACCCACAGCATTGTCGCGACCATGGTAGGAATTGACGAAGCCGGATCCGAAGAACCCACTTACCGCCATCTGTTCCGGAAGTGAAGCCGACACTGGTGATGTGCCAAATGCTTGTCCTTCCGTGGTCCATTTTCCAAAACCGTTTTCAAAATCTTCAAACACTTCACCTTCAATGCCAAACCCTTTTGTAAGAAAGTCGGACTCCTTTTGATCAAGCGTAAAAGAATTTCCATCAAAATCGCCTGCGAAATATTGCATCTTGTTGGGACCCATACTGCAGATGATAACCCATTTTCGTTGATTCGTTCCTGCGACAGGTAGCTGTAATAATTGAGGCACTTCCCAAACTTGCTCGCGAGCGCCAACAGGTCCAAAAGAGCTCAAAAATTTCCACGACTTCAAATCTGACGATGCATAGAAATCTATTCTTCTATCAACCGCCATCGTGATTGCCATGATCCATCGATTGGTCTCTTCATGCCAGAAGACGTCAGGGTCACGAAACTCTTTGCTTCCAATATTCAGCACAGGGTTTCCTGAAAAATATTGAAACAGTTCGTAGTCGGTGCTATATGAAATGCGTTGATCCTGAATCCCCGTAGTCTTATTGTGTGCAGTGTAAATAGCGACCATGGGTGGTTTTGTTCCGTCTCCAAAGCCACTGGTATTTTTCTTGTCAACAACAACGGTTCCCGTGTAGTAGGAAAATGATCCGTCATCACCACGCATCGGATATATTTTTTGATCCCAATGAACGAGATCATCAGACACGGCATGCCCCCACCAAAACAAATGATACTTGTTCTGAAATTTCACGAGTCCATCGGGATCACCAATCCACCCGGACTCAGGTGAAAAATGAAATTGCGGACGATACTCCTCTTCATAGACACGTTGCGCATTTGCAGTGCAGGTGATAAGCAATATTAAGCCGAGCCAGTATCGTTTCAAGTTCACATCCATTTAAAAAGTAAAGCCCCGTCACGTTTATACATGCGGGGCATTTTTCTTTATACTAGTTCAGGTTCAGATAGCTGATTGCGTTTCTCCCCATCTTTTCGATATTCGATTGATAAGGATTTTCACCGTCAGGGTTGATCGTACCTTTCGCGTCCTGATCCCACTCTATACCACCGATGCCCTGGAAGATCGCGCGGCCTTTATATTGATTGTTTGGCAAAAACTCGACAACACCCGCCATAAAGAAATCTCCAATACCATCCCACACACCCAGCCAACGCGTATTATTATCCTGGTTGAATTTATCGTAGGCAGCCGCACTGTCGTTGGGTAAGCCATACACTTCAGGGATGCGTATAACCACATAGTTGTGATTTTCCTTCCATCCCGGTCCGATAACCGGGAAGGTTTTACGATTTCCGTTTGTGGTGAGCGGAATATCAGTATAGATTGGATGAGTACTTTCATCTTTACCCAGTATTGCTGTTCCAACACCCCACGGATCCGGATTGTCAAAGCCACCACCGTTGCCAACTTCAATGAAGTATTTGTTGGACGGCAACCTGCCGAGCTCGATCAGGTAACGCCCTGCATATCCGAGGAGATAAAGGTTTCCTCCTCCCTGATAATATGTCTTCACCTTAGCGAGTACATTAGCATCCATAGCGATGGCAGGCATCTGGAAAGATTCATCTGCATTGCCATCAAGGTACCATGTCAGCGTTTTGTATTTATTCAGATCCACGCTACCATCTTTTATTGCCTGGAAGCTTACGAACTCTGCAACTTCAGATTCATATTCATTGAAGAACCATTCAGCGTATGCTTTTTCATCGTCATCGGTGATATCGTTCACGGATGCGTGATGGCTCAGGAAAGCTGTGACACTTTGCACTTCTGCTGTAAGCTTGTAGGTACCGAACAGATTACCATTCAACACGGTGATCGTTTGTGGAACGCGAAGGTCAAGCGTGGCACCCGATGCAGGAGTTACACTTGCTCCGTTAGAAACAGTGAATGATGGGGCAATAGCCGCGATATTTGTTCCGCCTGGGAAAAGAACATGAATTGTCTTGGTCTTCTCATCCAGCGTGGTTTCCAAGGCACCGCTTACTTCAAATGTTTTGATCTGCACCTCCTGGTTAATATCCAGCGTCATCGGTTCGAACTCTTCCTTATCGCAGCTCAGCATGAAAGACCCTGCAACGATAGGAAGTGTATATATCAGTTTTTTAATATTCATGATATCGATATTTATTGGTGATTAATATCCTGGATTCTGTTTGTACAATCTTCCACTCAGCACGATCTGGGTTTCAGGTATAGGCATGTATTCATGCTTTCCGGCAACGAACGAAGCATCATTGAGATAATTTCGCTTCAGTTTTTCTACAGCCAGGTATGCATCAATAGTTTGTTTAGCTACTCCCCAGCGCACCAGGTCAAAGAACCGGTGACCTTCAAGGCCGAGCTCGAGTCTTCTCTCCCAGCGCAGTGCTTCACGCGCATACGACTGAGTCCAGTTGGCCGCAGAATACTCTTCAATGCGATAGATGGATGCACCATTCAAACGTGCTGTACTATTTTTTGCTCTTCTCCTGATCTCATTGATAATTGGCAATGCTTCCGCTGCACGATTTAATTCGATCAACGCTTCTGCTTTCCACAAGAGTACGTCTGCATAGCGTATGAGCACCGTATTTTTTGATGTTACTGTGAAGGGTCCGTTCTCAACTTCGCAGGCACAATTGGAACGTTCGTTCTCCTTCAGCGATGCGTATGTGCCATACACAGATCCCGCTCTTGCCCAGGCTGCATTGTAACGATAACCTGGATCATACTTGTACGGCTTGCCATCCATTGCCACAGTGTGATCAAGGCGAGGATCGACTGCATCGATAGCGGCAACATAGTCTGCCTTATTGAAGGTTGTGAAAAGAGGAAGACCGCTTGCATCAGTTTTGAATGCATTCACAAAGTTCTGCGTAGGAACATGGAATCCACAACATCCCCAGGTACCACCGTGTGGATTATTCAACGCTGTTGGCCATGATCCTCTTCCGTCCGGACTTCCATCCTGCTGTGAGCGCTGGATCGCAAACACAGATTCACGTCCATTGTCAAACTCATAGAGAAAATTTTTCGCGAAGTCGTCTTCCAAGCTGTACTTTCCTGAAGCTATCACCTGATCAACCAATGTCACTACTTCTGTCAGCTTCGCCTGATTAATGTTGACTACCTGATGCTGGTCGTTTTGTTCGTAAGCCTGATACAGTAAAGTTTTCGCAAGGAACGCAGCAGCGCTGATCTTGTTTGCGCGGCCGACTTGTGCCTGACTTTCCGGAAGGTTGTTCATGGCGAACCTGAAGTCATCTGCTATTTTATCCCACAGTGCCTGATCTGTAAGCGCATCGTTTGACACCTTCAGTGCCTGCTCAGCGGTCACCGTCTCATCGATGTAAGGGACCATCTTATAGTGGATCTTCAGAAAGAAATAAAATACGCCTCTGAGAAATCTCATCTCAGCCTGACGAATTGTTTTCTTTTCAAACTTCTGTTCGTCTGTTAGCGCTAACACACTCAACGCTGTATTTGCTCTGGAGATCGCGCGGTACATCCTTTCCCACATCTTGTTGTTGAGGTCAAGGCGATCCGGAGGAAATGAGCTCATGTCTGCAATGAGGGGCTGGTATACAGACAGCGCATGATACGC
This sequence comes from Fulvivirgaceae bacterium JP3-4, assembly GCA_029309925.1. GTDB lineage: Bacteria > Bacteroidota > Bacteroidia > Cytophagales > Cyclobacteriaceae > Chryseosolibacter. The sequence continues at coordinate 855,298 of JARKND010000005.1, read as the reverse complement.
GAAGATATCACCGCTTCCATCTCCACCTTTATGTGCATCACCGGCCCGAAGATTTCCTGTAGGCCAGAAAAAATGTGGAGCAGTATAGTGGTCGTTGCCCAATGATGAGTATGCGGAAATAACAAGGCCTTCAATATTTTCAGGTGTTTTGACCTGCTCCTCGCGCAGGATTCCCTGCGGGTTTGTATCGAGGTCGCTGCACGCTCCAATGACAATCAGCGCGCAGATGAGAATGATATATGTTTTTATCTTTTTCATGATGATGTTCTTTTTAGAATGTAACATTCAAACCGATTGTGTAGGTGCGTGGAATCGGGAATTGCCCGTTCGGTGTTTCAGGATCAGGGATGGTGGAGTCATCGCTTCTGAATGTTAGGAGGTTTTGTCCTTGGACAAAGACTCTCGCATTGCGCAGCTTTACTCTATCAGAAATAGAAGATGGCACTGTGTAGCCTAGCTGAATGTTACGCAGCTTCAGATAAGATGATGATTCAAGATAGTATGTCGATCTTCTTCCTTCATTGTTGTTGTCTGTAAGCGTTAATGCCGGAATGGTGGAATCCGTGTTTGTCGGGCTCCATGCATCGAGCAGCCTGCTTCCCCAGTTCGAACCAACCCACTGCGAAGCGAAGTCAGTGTATATCTTCTGATCGTTGTATAACACACCGCCCGATACACCCTGGAAGAAAAGGTTGAGATCAAAATTTCTGAACGTCAGATCGAAGTTTGCACCGTAGGTGAAGTCTGGCATAGGCACTCCGATAAACGTCTGGTCTTTTTGATCAATTACGTTGTCGTTATTGAGGTCGCTATAACGAATCCTGCCCGGAGCCGCACCTGATTGTGCTGCATGTGCAGCAACTTCTTCATCACGCTGGAACAATCCTTCGGCAACAAAACCATAGATCGAGTTAAATGATCTTCCTTCAATTGTTATGTCAGAGCCGTTACCAGGATACTGGCTGCGAATTTCAGCAGGCAGATCGCTGAGCGTGTTTCGCAGTGTGGCAACGTTACCTGTTACATTCAATCTAACCGGACCAAGAATTCGTTTGTATGAAAGCGCGAATTCAAGACCCTTGTTCTGACTGATGCCCGAAACGTTCACCCACTGGTTTGCACCTTCTCCCTGTGTGCCGAGACCGGAACGCAGGAAGAGAAAGTCAGTAGTTTCTTTGATGAAGTAGTCAAGCGAGCCAGTCAATGAATTATCAAATATTCCGAAGTCGAGACCGAGATTGGTTTGTGTTGTTGTTTCCCACTTCAATTCGTTTGTCTGCGACTGAAGCTTGGTAAATCCGGAGGGGAGCTGGCCAGTGTTGTCGCCTTCGATATCATAGGCAGTTCCATTATCTTGTTCTGCTGTGAACAGTGACTTTGTCGCGTAAACGGAACGGAAGATTGTGTAGATTGCTCTGTCATCAATCGCCTGATTTCCATTTTGACCCCAACTTGCGCGGAGCTTAAGATCCGACACAACATTGGAAACACCACTCATGAACGGTTCTTCACTGATCCTCCAGCCGACAGAGACAGAAGGGAAGTTTCCGTAACGGTTGTTTTTACCGAATCTTGAAGACCCATCTCTCCGCAGCGTAACAGATGCAAGGTATTTATCGGCAAATGTGTAATCCACTTTGCCAAAGTATGATTGCAAGGCATAGCCAGTGGCAAACCCATTTGCCTGCATTTCGCCTGTACCGTTGTCGAGGTATGTATAATTGTAATCCTGTGAGCTGAAATCTTCACGCGATGCGGAGAATGTATCCTCACGACTTGTGATGCTTTCTGAACCTGCAAGGAATTGAAACACATTTTTTCCCGCTGTCAGATTATAGGTCAATGTATTTGTCCAGATCAAGCTTCCGTAGCGGTTTGAAATGTTGACAAGCTTGTCGTTACCGCTGATGCTTCCTGAAACAAATTCCTTATCGAGAATTCGGTAGTTGAAGAAATTGTAGTCAACGCCAAGACTGGTGCGCAGCGTCAGATTTTTTATCGCTTCGAGTTCGAGGAATGTGTTTCCAAGAATACGATTGAACTGGTAGACATTTTGTTTTTTGTCTTCGATCAACCGTACGGGATTGTGACGGTCAGTTGTTCCGGACACCGGCCCACCCCATCCGAGCCCATCGGTTGTTCTGACAGGGATGATGCTCTGCTGGATCAAAGAAAGAAACATGATGTTCGGAGCTTCATCATTAACCTGGTTGCCGCGCTGGTCGGTGATCGTCAGGTTCTGACCTATTTTAAGTTTGTTATCAAAGAGCTTGTATTCAGAGTTCAGTCGCCCGGAGGTACGTTTGAAATTCGATGCTTTTACAACACCGTCCTGATCAAAACGTCCAAGTGAAAAGAGGAAGCTTCCGCGATCCGAACCATCTGACACGGAGATATTATAATCCTGCATGACAGCCGTTTGCGTTACCTCGTCAAACCAGTTTGTATTGGCAGGTCGCATCGTGTTGTTCACATCGATAAATTCTTTGAAGTAGATGTTGTTCAATATCGGATTGGCGAAGTCACCGTTCCAGTCGAAGCGATAGAAGTTGTTGTCGAGGTTTGGATTGTCGCCAACGTTTCCATCGTTTACGCGCGCCTGCCAGTATACGCGAGCGCGTTGTTCCGTATTAAGTGGATCCATTTCTGTGTGGAACTGCTGAACGGAAACGTTCGATTTGAAATTTACGCGTGGGCCATCCTGACCTTTCTTGGTGGTGATGATGATCACACCATTGGCAGCGCGGGCACCATAGATACTGGCAGAAGCTGCATCTTTAAGTACCTGCATTGATTCAATGTCGTTCGGATTAATTTCATGCATGCCACCTTGCGTTGGGATGCCGTCAATCACATACAATGGATCAGCGTTCGATGTAGGTGAAGCGCTTCCGCGAATTCGTACCACTGCACCACCATCACCCGGCCTTCCATTACCCGTTACCAACACACCTGGCACGCGACCCTGAATATTTTTCATGATGTTACCTGAGGGAAGGTCGTCCACTTCATCAAGCTCAACCACGGCAACCGATCCGGTCAGGTCCTTCTTCCGCGCTGTCGTATACCCTACAACAACTACTTGTTCAAGTGTTTGAAGGTCCGCGGTCAGCGATACGCTGATGTTGGTTTGATCGCCCACTGTTATTTCCTGCGATGTAAATCCAACGAAGGAAAATACGAGTGTCTCTCCTTTATTAACAGAAATTTTAAAATTACCATCAGCGTCAGACACCGTTCCATTGGTGGTTCCTTTTATTACAATATTCACTCCGGGCAAAGCATCGTTGGTGCTCTGGTCAGTTACTCTTCCCGAAATTGCCTGCTGTGCCAACACCATCCTGGGTATCGACCATACCATCAGCATAATCAGTAGAAATTTTACATTCATATTCCTATGGGTTTAGTTAGATTTTGGATTGGACATTATTGTTTTAATAAAATCAGTTTTCGTTTCTGGTTTCACTTCCTCATCGGCCACTTCTTCAAGTGACTTACCTTTCGTCTCCGGCATCATTTTCCAGACAAATACCAGTTGCAGAAACATCATCACCGCGAAGAGCATGAAGGTGTTTCCTCCTCCCAATGTTTGTGCGATGTAGGGGAATGTGAAAGCAATGACGGTAGCCATCAGCCAGTGTGTGAAAGATCCCAGCGCCTGACCTTTTGCACGAACTTCATTCGGGAAAATCTCCGAGATAAAGACCCAGATGACAGCGCCCTGCGAGAAAGCAAAAAATGCTATATATATAAAGAGATAAACAGGAACCGAATAGCCACTGAAGTTCTGCGTGTAGAACGCGTTAGCAACAAGGCCCAGTGTTACAATCACTCCGACAGATCCGATGAACATCAACGTTCTCCTGCCGTAGCGATCGATGAAGTTCATGGCAAGGAGCGTAAAAATAAAGTTTACCAACCCCAACCCTACACTTGAGAGCAGGGCGGAGTCGGTACCCAAACCAGTCATTTCAAAAATGCGTGGCGCGTAGTAAATGATCGCGTTGATGCCCGAAACCTGATTGAAGGTTGCGAACAACACAGCGAGCATAACTGGCACTGCATATTTTTTATTAAATAGATTTTCGGATGACGATGATCCGTCATTTCTGTTGTGTGATCCTTCAATCGCCAGCAACTCACGCTTCGCGGTTGAAGGATCGATAAGATTCAAAATTTCAAGAGCCTCATCTGACTTACCTTTTTTCACCACAAGCCAGCGTGGACTTTCCGGTATATAAAGCACTGCGAAAAGAAAAGCTAACGAGGGGACTGCCTGCACGCCAAGCATCCAGCGCCATGCGTTGTCACCAAGATCCTGCAACAAGTAATTGGAGAGATAGGCAATAAGAATTCCCAACACTACATTGAACTGAAACATGGCTACGAGTCTTCCGCGATGAGAAGCGGGCGAAAGCTCACCGATGTACATGGGTGCAGTCACTGAAGAGCATCCTACTCCAAGACCACCGAGAAATCTGAAAATAAGGAATGTGTACCAATCGATGGCCAGTGCTGTACCGATTGCCGATACAAGGAAAAGCACGGCAATCCAAAACAAAGTCTTTTTTCTCCCCAGCTTATCTGTGGGAATGCCACCGGCCATTGCTCCTACTACCGTGCCGATAAGTGCGATCGATACGGTAAGTCCGTGTTCAAATACATTGAGATTCCAGATCTTCTGAATCTCCTGCTCTGCTCCCGAGATAACTGCGGTATCGAGCCCAAAAAGAAATCCGCCCAGGGCGATGACCAGAGACCACAAAAAAATTCTACTCTTATTCATTCATCAGGGATTAAAAATTTTGATGATCAAAAGTATCCGCTGATTAAAAAATGGTGCTTATCGCAGGTATCAACCTTTTTCGAAATCAGTTCAGAATGGATTCAGGGAGGCAAAAGCAGCAAACGATTGCAAAAAGCGGCTTTCGAAACCGATTTCGGAGGGTTTTTAATATTGGATGACTTTAGAAATTGTATCAGAACTGTGTTTTTGATACATGTTTGCCTCGAATTGATTTCGGAATGTGTTTCCGCGCTAGCTATTGCGGAGAATTTTCGCTTTTGACGTGAGATAACTTTTAGGCTATGCGTTTACAGCCTATTCTTTATCGATGGAAGCTCAACACTACGGAGAGATGTGTGCAGGGGGTGGCCTATCGGTTCACTTCGGGTGCCAATCCCGCCTTCCTTGGTGAAGGTGATCAGTATCAAAACGCAAAAAGCCTGATCTTTTAGAACAGGCTTTCACTCGCCACATATGAAGGAAACAATACAACTCTCACCCTAAAGCCATTCGATTTCTTACATCTCAAAATTTTTTCAGCTTAAGGCGCTCTCAATAGGTGGATTTATGACGGCACCAAATGCAACCGTAATGCGTCCGTTGAAGTGATCAACGTGCTTTGTTCTCACCAACCTCCTGAACACATCGCGTAAGTACTTTGGAAAGGAGCCGGAAAGTATGTGGTTTGCGGATAACTCCGAGGGCGCCAAGCTTATAGCAGACACTGATTTCGTGTGCATCGGAAGTTGTAGTATAAATGAAAATCGGTATAACCTGCAGTCGCTGATCCGTCTTCAGGCGCTTCAGGCATTCCTTTCCATCCATGACAGGCATATTGATGTCAAGCAGAATAAAGTCAGGCAGCTGTTCGAGTTTTGCCAGCAGGGAGAGTGCATCCCGGCCATCGCGCGCAGTAAGGCACGTGATGCGTGGATCCATTGACGCAAGCGCCTCCGCGAGGAACTCACGGTCGTCAGCATCGTCATCGATATACAATATTGTCATATGGGGTGGGGTTTACATTACAGGAATACTGCTCGCAGCTGCGCGCGTACGATTGAAAATTTCTCTGAGCGTGCCAGGAATGCGTTCAAAGTCGTTGGATTTGTCTAAGAAGAAATGCGCACCTTTGTCAGTGCACCAACGTTGATACAGTTGTCCGGAAAGATTCGTGAGCACGATGACAATCATGCCTGGAAAGGCGAGCCGTATCATTTGTACAAGGTCGATGCCGTTCATGCCGTAATCACCGAGGTGCAGATCGACAAAAACGACATCGGGTGTAAGGGAAAACAGAAGTTCCATAGCGCCTGGCACAGAGTCAGCATTCCCGATAAAGTCTACCTCGTCCAACTCACAAACCAACTCCCGTAGGCGACCGATAACAACCGGGGAGTTGTCCACGATCGCAATTTTAAGTCTGGATGGCGTATTTTTTTGAAACATGCTGCGCGTCTTTGATGATTCAAATGTCGGCAGCGAAGCAAGCAAACTAAATAGTGCAGCCTGTGATTAGCGTGTAGCGGTTTGTACTACAGAATTCAGATCAGGTCGTTGTCAATGGCATAGCGCGTCAGCCCGGCATTGTTACCGATTCCTAGTTTTTCCAGTAGGCGTGTGCGATAAGTGCTGATCGTGTTGACGCTGAGTGAGAGTTCGTCAGCAATTTGTGAGACCGGTTTGCCTTCAGCAATTTTTTGCAACACCTGCAGCTCGCGGTCAGACAACAACTCATGGGCCGGGCGCGAACTTCGGTCACCTGCATCAGCCAGTTTTTCGGCTACCGATGCGCTGATGTATTTACGTCCCGACAAAATCTTTTGGATGGCGGTGAGAAGTTCTTCAGTGGCAGTTTCCTTATTGATGAAACCAGAAGCACCTGCTTTTAAAGAGCGGATAGCATATTGATCTTCCGGATGCATACTCAGCATGAGCACCGGAGACTTCACACCACTCGAACGAATTTGCTTCAACGTATCAAGACCATTGCGTCCCGGCATCGAAATGTCAAGCAGGATTACATCGATGGTCGATTGCGTCACGACATCGATCGCCTGATGACTGTTACTTGCCTCAAACACCTGCATATCCGGATATGCTTCTCTGAGCAGTTCAATCAACCCCTTCCTTACAATAGCATGGTCATCTGCGATAAGAACTCTCATAAGTCAATTATTATTTTCCCGGGAGATCGGCACCAATAGTGTAACAACCGTTCCGTGCGGAGATAATTTTTCAACTTTCACTTCACCGTGGAAATTGCGCGCGCGCTCACGCATGCTGACCAGCCCGAGAGAATTCTTTTTACTGGCTGCGTCCGGGTTGAACCCTGTTCCATTGTCTTTCACAATCAGTTCTATGGAATCGCCCTTGTGAAGGAAAAGTGTTTCTACTCGCGTTGCGTTCGCATGCCGCGAAATGTTGGTCAAAGCTTCCTGGTAAACCCTGAAGACATTTGTGGAGAGGGTTCTATCGAGAAGCAGTTCCGATTTATTGGAATCAAAGTGCATTGCGGTGCCGGTGTTGCGTTCAAACTCTGCACCTTGCCACTCCAGCGCAGCAATGAGCCCGAGATCATCAAGGATGGCCGGACGGAGCTCGGATGAAATTTTTCTTACCGTTTTGATCGTTTCATCGATGAGGGTTATCATCGATGAAATTCTTTGCACCACCAGTTCATCGTCTCCAAGCCTTTTCCGTACCCAATTAGCATCCATTTTGAGCGCAGTCAGCTGTTGGCCCAGAACGTCATGGATCTCTAAAGCGATGCGCGAGCGCTCTTCCTCCCGGATGTTCTGTAAGTGTAAGGACAATTTCTCGACTTCTTCCTTTCTTTCAAGCAATGCATTTTCCGCTTTTACACGGTCGCTGATATCGAGCCCCATCCCGATCAGATAATCCACTCCTTCGAAAGCCACCTTCTTTCCGTTAAAATAGAACGGAATTATCCTACCATCTTTGCTTCTAAAACCAGCCATCACATCGGCTTCTCCATTATCAAACACGTAATTGATCTTTTGTTCCAGCAGTGCGCGGTCATGCCCCTGGAAGAAGTCAAGCGGATGCATCATGCTTACTTCTTTGGAGTTGTAACCTGACACAATTTCAAAGTTTTTGTTCCATCTGAGAAATTTGCCCTCTCGATTGTAACAATAAAAAATGCCTGGCAAACTGTTGATGATGGAATCGGAGAACATTTTTTCCGTTTGAATTCGTTGTTCCGCAACTGCTCGTAATTCTTCCCTTCTGAAATTGTCGAGCGCGAACGAAATATTATCGGTAGTCTCCAGCAATAATTGAATCTCCTTGTCATCGAAACGATTCGGGGTATCTGCGTATATGATGAGGCTACCAATAATTTTTCCTGCAGTCTTTATCGGCAAGAGGATCAGCGATCGATACCCGGCATCCAACGCAAGTTTAGCCCACGGTTTCATGAGCGGATCTGTCGCAATATCATTGCAATAAACGAAACGCCCTGTCTGGATCATTCGCAGGGCAGGACCCTCGGCACGCTTTAGTGAGATTGGCGTAATGGATTCCAGGTAGCCCTTACTGTCACCTGCACTGCACCTTACAATGATCTGGTCATCATTGCGATCGATCATGCCTATCCAGGCAAGTTTAAATTCTCCGATCTCCACTGAAATGTCACAAGCTTTTGTAAAAAGATCTTCGGCCGATGTGGCATGCACAACCATATCGTTGATCCGGCTCGTGAAATGATAAAGCCGGGTCAGGCGGTGCATCGAGCGGTTTGCCACTTCCTGGTGATCGGCCATTTCGCGCTTTACCTGACTAATAACATCCTTCAGCTTCTCAGGTTGATCCGTGTAATACCAGGCAAACATGCCCGCGCCTGCCGCGAGCATAAATCCCAGGAACGTAAAGGGGATGACACGCCAGATAAGGTCAAGCTGATCTTTAGGCACCACGTACAATTTCCATTCGCCATCCGGAACATCTACCGTGACATAAGCAACGCCATCTGGGATCGTTCTGTCGAGAAAGTATTCTTCTACACCGGTGTAAGGGTTGACTTTTGAAAGCTGATAATCGAAATCTTTACTGCTGTGGTCGATCCCTGCTGCTGCGAGTAAGGTGGAAAGTTTGATGATTGCAACGGAGAATCCTGCGAAAGCGCCATCCTTGAAGATCGGCAGTCTCCCAACGACTGCAGTGCCTCCTTGTTTTAATTGAAATGGGCCCGCAAAGAACATCTGGTGTTTTTCGATTGCCTTCAACGCCTCATTTCTGCGCAATGAATCTCCAAGAACATCATAGCCAATAACGCCTGCGTTTCCTTCTGCCGGATAGACATGCGTGATCACGCCCTTTCTTGTCAGCTCGATGGCGTCAACATACTGATTTGATTCAAGGATATTTTTTGCAACGTGGCTGAAATTTTCAGGTACGCCATAGTTCTCAACGAGAAAGGCCAGTGTCTTCGTGGCAGATAGGCTTTGCGCCAGGGCTGCTTTTAGTTTGTCACTGATAACATCCGCTTCACGCTGGGTTTTTTCCAGCCTTGCACGGATTGAAAGGAGGTACTGCTGATAGGTCAAAAATTGAGTAAGAGCAGCCAGTACGAGAAATGAAACGACTGCAGCAAGAAATGATTTTCGTTTCCGTGCGACCATCATTTTGCATCATTGTTACTAAAAATACAAAAATTCTGCTTTCTGAAAAAGCGTTAGACGATAGCTGTGATCCAATTCTTTTCGTCTGGAGCCAATTTCGTTGTGTTGTCAGGCTAGCCTTAAGCATGTTAGGATGTCGCCTGCTTTACCCGGTGTGTTACAGTTTGATCATGAGCGCCCAGAGGTGGCCTTTCGTGGTGCTTGAATTCGGTCGTTCCTTCCAGACTGAAACTTAGTCTCCCGCGATCAAAACTCTTTCCAGCTCTTCACTCGTAATTGTTTTAGGGCTGACGATTCTTCCGTTTTCATCTATGACAATGTAACGAGGCACCCAGTCGAGTGCAACATATGAAGACAATGGATTCTTCCATCCTGAGGTTACGCGGTAATGCTCGCCCTTCATACCAAAATTTGAGATGGTGTTTTTCCATTTTTGTGCATTCTCATCTATTGAGAGAAAAAGGTAAACGGTGTTAGCTTCCGTCCGTTTCATCAGGTGTGCTAGCTTTGGATAGCCAACGATACAATCGCGGCACCACGATGCCCAGATGTCGAGCACAACCTTACGGCCACTGTACTTTTCGAGGATCTGACCAAATGTGGTGGCGGTACCCTGCAGGTCAACGGCCGCGAGCCTTTTGACGCTGTCAGGAAAATCCTGATTCACAAGGTATGTCGGAACAGGATCGTTTTGGGCAATGGCAGGCGATGCTGCAACGATGCAGATGAAGAGGAGAAGAGATTTCAGTTTCACAACAGAGAGGTTATCCTGCAGGAAGATAAGAAATTTCTGCGGGGGGAGATCAGGGGTTTTAAACAAAATATCGCTGCGCGAGGACAGGGGTGGCTACACGCTTCACGCTGCACGCTACACGCTTCACGCTGCACGCAGGAGGCTGCAAGCTGCAAGCTGCAAGCATTGAAACGCCAAGGTGAAAACAAAGTCCAAAGTCCAAGCTCCACCTCAACCCGCAACTCCGAACTCGAAACCCGGAACCCTGAACCTTGAACTTTGAACCTTAAACCTTGAACCTTGAACCTGTTTTACCTCCATCCCCCGCCCAACGCCCTGTATATATTCACCTTCGCGTTGAGCTGTCTGGTTTTGATTTCAATGAGTTCCATTTTTGACTCGAGTGCTTCACGCTGCGTAAGCAATACTTCCAGGTAGTCCGCACGGGCGGAGCGGAAGAGGCTGTTGGAAATCGTCACCGACTGCATGAGAATCTCAACCTCCTGCGATTTCGTCTTATAACTTCCCGAAAAATTCTGAACGCTTGAAAGCTGGTTCACCACTTCTACGTATGCGTTCAGAATTTTCTGTTCGTAGTTGTAAACTTCCTGCATCTGTCGCGCATTGGCGGAATTGTATGCAGCCTTGATCGCATTTCTGTTGATCAGCGGTGCCACCAGGTCGCCAGCGAAATTATAGATCATCGACTCAGGGGATGTCAGATAGGAAGGCTTAAAGGCATGAAACCCTGCGCCTGCGGACATCGCGAAAGACGGATAGAAATTTGCGCGTGCTACTTTCACATCGAGTTTCGCTGCGGCAAGTTGCAGCTCCGCTTGTCGTATGTCTGGGCGATTCAACAATAGCTGCGATGGTAGTCCGACAAATCCTGAGTCAACCGGAATGTCGTTGAACGCTGCCGAGCTTCGCGGGATGGCTTTGGGAAAGCCCCCGGTAAGAAAATGAATCCGATTCTCTGTCTCTACAATTCGCTGCCGGATTTCATACTGAAGATTTTTCGTATTGAGCAATTGTGCTTCAAACCGATTCACAGCCAGCTGCGTCAGTTTTGCCGCATCCTTTTGCTGCTTGACGATTCCCAGCGCATCCGTCTGAATGTCGATGTTCTGCTGAACGATTGCGAGCAGATTATCAAGCGCCATCAATTCATAGTACGAATTTGCAATTTCAGCGATGACATTCGTAGCCATGAAATTTCTTCCCTCAACGCTGGCAAGATAGCGGAGCGCTGAGGCTTGCTTAGCGTTTCTGAGTTTTCTCCACACATCCAGTTCCCATGAAGCAAAAGCACCAATGAGAAAATCAGGTAACGGTTCAGGGAACGCAGTCTCGGGTTTAATCTCCAGCTGCTTTTCCACCGCTCCGGCCCTCGTGTATTCACCTTCTTTTTCAACACCGGCCCCAGCCCTCAAACCGAGGAACGGAAGGTACTCGCCCCTTCGCGCGCGGATCTCATTCTGGCTGATCTGCATTTCCTGCAAGGTGATGTTCAGTTCCTGGTTCCGTGTCAGGGCAGTATCAATCAGTGCAGCAAGGTTATCATCATTAAAATAATCCCTCCAGTTTATTCTGGCCAACGATGTTGTATCCGTTGTGCCATTAAATGAAGGAGGAACAGCTTTGCTTTCGATCCTCGGCACCTGCTGCAGGTTGCAGCTGACCAATGCTCCCAACAGAAACAGGAAAGCAATGGGCTTAAAAAACATCTTCTTTCTCATTTTTTACGCGGAGTTTTTTCATGATTTTTTTCACAAGGGAATTGCTTGGTCCTGTTTCAACGATTGCTTCGCTCAACGGACTATTATCTTCATCACGGATGAGTTGTCTGCCTTCGGCAAGTTTTCCAAAGATGAAATACAGACCCGGTACGATGATCACACCGAACACCGTTCCGAACAGCATCCCGCCAAGCGCAGAAGAACCTATGGTGCGGTTGCCAATGGCACCGGGACCAGTGGCAACTACAAGTGGAATAAGTCCGGCAATAAATGCAAAAGATGTCATGAGAATTGGACGGAAACGAACCCTGGCACCTTCGATCGCTGCGTCAAGCACAGTTGCTCCCTGCTGATGTTTCTGCACTGCAAACTCTACGATCAGGACAGCATTTTTTCCAAGCAATCCCACAAGCATGATCAGTCCGATCTGCGCATAGATGTCATTGGCCAGCCCCATCGCTTTGAGCAACAGGAACGAACCGAATACACCAGCCGGCAACGACAGCACTACTGCAAGCGGAATGATAAAGCTTTCGTACTGTGCTGCGAGTACCAGGTAAACGAAAATCAGTACAACAATAAAAATGTAGAGTGCTTCATTTCCGCGATGCGCTTCATCGAATGAAAGACCTTCCCACGCAATATCATATCCATGCGGTAAGGTCTGCTCGGCCACTTCCTGAATCGCTTTGATCGCATCGCCACTCGTGTATCCCGGTGCGGGTACGCCACGGATCGATGAAGAAGTGTACAAATTAAATCGCGTGATCTCGTTCGGTCCCTGTGTTTTTCGAAGGGACATGAATGAGGAGTATGGTACCATTTCACCGCGATCGTTTTTGATAAACAGATCGAGAATGTCAGAAGGGAGCTTTCGATACTGAGGTGCTGCCTGCGTATACACTTTGTAAAATGTTCTGAAGCGCACAAAACCCTGCTCGTATGTGCTGCCGATAAGAATGTCAAGGTTCTCCATCGCCTTGCCTATCGATACACCTTTCTGCATGGCCAGCTCATTATCAATCACCAGCTCATATTGCGGATAGTTTGCTGCAAAGAACGTAAACAAGCCAGTAAGTTCTTTACGTTTACCGAGGGCGTTCATGAACTCGGTATTCACTTTATCAAATTCCTGGTAATCGATCGTGCTGCCTTTGTCAAGCATGCGAAGTGAAAATCCATCTGAAGAGCCGTATCCGGGAACAGCTGGTGGCTCGAAAAATTCGATTACTGCACCGAGGCTTTTTGTTTTTCTTTCGAGGTCCTCGATAATCTCATGAACAGACTGGTCACGTTCAGCCCAGTCCTTCAGGTTGATGATACATGTGCCGGCATTTGAGCCACGGCCTTCTGTCAACACCTCATATCCCGCGAGCGATGACACGGATTGAATGCCCTCAACTTCTTCCGCTATCTGCTGGAGCTTGCGCGAAATATCATTTGTGCGTTCAAGCGTACTTCCTGGAGGTGTCTGAATGATTGCATAGATCATCCCCTGATCTTCATTTGGAATAAATCCGGCAGGCAGCGTTGTGTCAATGGCAAAAATTCCAAATCCAAACAGGATCAGGATCCCGAATGTGATTGCTCTCCGGTTCACAATCTTTTCAAGGAGGCGCGTATAGCGTCCCGTTGCGCTGTCAAACTTGCGATTGAACCAGTCGATGAACAGATTCACTGGCGTTCTCCGCCTTGGCTGGCCGTGCGTGTTCCTGAGTATCATCGCGCAAAGCACGGGTGTCAGCGTAAGCGCAACCACACCCGACAGGATGATGGCACTGGCCATGGTAATCGAAAACTGCCTGTAGAAAATTCCAACCGGCCCGGTCATGAACGCAACCGGAACGAACACGGCAGTCATGATGAGCGTGATGGCGATAATCGCCCCGCTTATTTCGCCAAGCACTTTCTTCACTGCTTTGTATGGTGAAATATGTTCTTCAGCCATCTTCGCATGAACCGCTTCAACCACTACAATGGCATCATCAACAACAATACCGATGGCGAGCACGAGTGCAAAAAGCGTGATTAGGTTGATCGTCAGGCCAAAGATCTGCATAAAGACAAACGCACCGATCAGCGAAACGGGAACTGCGATTGTAGGAATCAATGTCGAGCGCCAGTCACCAAGGAAAATAAACACAACAAGCGCCACCAGAATGAACGCTTCCACAAGCGTATGCATCACCTTGTCGACCGATGCATTCACAAACTTTGAAACATCGTAGTTGATTTCATAAGTCATGCCCGGAGGAAAATCCTTCTCGAGTTCACTGAGCTTTTCCTTCACACCGGAGATAACTTTGCTTGCATTGCTTCCGAAATTCTGCTTCAGCACAATCGATGCAGAAGGATGTCCGTCTTTGTTGGAATAGATATCGAAAAATTCGCTTCCCAATTCCACTTCGGCAACATCTTTAAGTTTTAACACTTCGCCTTCCGGAGTAGCCTTCACGATAATGTTTTCGTATTCTTCTGGTTTGTTAAATCGCCCTTTGTAGGTAAGCACAAATTCAAGTGACTGTGCAGTTTTACCGGATGCCTGCCCGAGACGACCAGGCCTTCCGATCACGCTTTGTTCTTCCATCGCCTTCATCACTTCTTCAGTGGAAATATTGTAGGCGCGCATCCGATCAGGTTTCAGCCACACGCGCATTGCATACTGCCGGCTCCCAAGGATCTGCGCCCGACCCATACCGCTGATGCGCTGCAGTTCGGGCAGAATGTGAACACTGGCAAAGTTGTAAAGAAACTTTTCATCAGCATTTTTGTCAGTGCTGTAGAGATTCACGTACATGAGCATGCTCGGCTGAATCGGTGTAATGATCACACCTTCCCGCTGAACAAGAGGCGGCAGATTGTTCATCACCTGGTCTACGCGCGTCTTGACGTTCACCACGGCTGCGTTGGCATCTGTTCCTGGTTCAAATACGATCTGGATCGTTGCTTCACCCGCACTGGTTGCGTCAGAGATGATGTACTGCATTCCCTGCACGCCATTAATGGCGCGCTCGAGCGGAATCAGCGTTGAGTTCACGAGCACATCTGCGCTCGATCCGGGATAAGCAATGAAAATATTTACGCGAGGCGGAGCAATATCAGGGAACTGCGAGATCGGACGTGTGTTGATCGCCAGGATCCCGAGAAAAA
This sequence comes from Fulvivirgaceae bacterium JP3-4, assembly GCA_029309925.1. Classification (GTDB taxonomy): domain Bacteria; phylum Bacteroidota; class Bacteroidia; order Cytophagales; family Cyclobacteriaceae; genus Chryseosolibacter. Next base: position 840,250 of record JARKND010000005.1, on the reverse strand, counting down.
TAATGGCAAGCGAAATCGCCATCGCCAGCACGGGCCGCTGAATAAATTTACTAAACATAGTTGTTGGCAGGTTTAGTGATTACTCAGCATGCAAATGCTGCAGATCGGCAAGAATCTGGCGCTGGCTTCGCATGTCGTAATGAATCTCATCGTTGTTCCGGACTTTGCGCAGGCCCTCAACAAGGATCTTATCATTCTCACGCAGCCCGTCAGTCACGACATATAAATGTGGAATCTCGGTGCCGACAGTGATCTCCCTCGACTTGACTATATTCTTATCGTCTACAACGTAGACGTATTTCTTATCAAGAATTTCGAACGTAGCCTTTTGCGGTATAATGAGCGCTCCCTTCAACGGAACAGGCATCATGATATTGCCCGTCTCTCCGTGTCGCAGTATTCCTTTGGGATTCGGGAAAGTTGCGCGGAACGCGATGTTACCGGTTTCGTTATTGAAGTCTGCCTCAATTGTTTCGACAACACCGAGCTGATCGAACGTCTTGCCGTTTGCCATTTGTAGTTTGACTTCCAGGCGTTGGCCAGATTGTTCACGGGTGATATAGTCGAGATATTCTGCTTCCGGCACATTGAAATACACCCACATCTTACTGTTGTCAGACAAGGTTGTGAGCAGCTCACCTTCATCGACAAGACTTCCGAGCCGCACGTGGAAGCGGTCCATAATCCCATCGAATGGCGCGCGGATTTTTGTGAATCCGAGGTGAGCCTGCGCCAACGACAACTCAGCTTTGGATTTATTCAGCCGTGCTTCCGCCAGGGCGAGCTCATTCTTCGAGACAATGTTACTATCGGCTAGCGCTTTGGTGTTGAGGTATTCGATCTCGGAGAACTTCACTTCCGCATCAGCCTTCTGCATCTCCGCCTGGTAGACCATCGGCATGATCTGGAACATTAGATCGCCCTTCTTTACATGCTGACCTTCGTCAACATAGATATATTGCAGATAACCCTTCTCAAGCGCCCGGATCTCGATGTGCTGAGCGGATTTTACCTGGCATACGTACTCACTATATATTAAGGTGTCTTTTTTTATCGCGCTGGTAACGACAAATTTAGATTCTTCATGTTTTTCATCTCCATGATGCCGGCAAGCCGAACTGATAACAACCGACAGGATCAGGAGTGTTGAAATCTTTCTCATACTAATAATTGAATTACTGATTTTGTTTTTTTGATGCGCTAAGATGGAAGCACTGAAAAGCGGCCGCTAGGTCATGGGCGCTACAACTACAAAATCAGGCGAGAAAGCTTTTCCAGCTGTGGTGGAGAACGATGAGGGAAACCGAAGAACGGTTCTTAACAGAGAGCCGCAATTGCGTAGAAAGGCATTCGCGACCATTTGGAATTTCATGAAATTGTACGCTTGCATTTCCCAGCAGACGACTGAACTCATCATCGGAGTCTTCCTCTGATTCTCCTGTGCCAGGAACCTGTTCCACAGGACTTGGACCCGGAACCAAAGGATGATCGTTTGAATGATGCTGTGCGAACAGGTGTGTTGCCGTCACGTCTGTCAGGCAAACGTTATGGCTTGAATCAGCTATCGCAGAATCGGACTGTTGTGAAAAGCCCGTGCCGGAAATAATGAACAGACACAGCGTGAACAGCACCCTGTGGAGTGCCGAAATTCTGAGCAGAATTTTCACGTTGTTTTCCATTCGAGACTACAAATGTAAGTCGAGTTTCCGTGCCGAAGAAGGAAATTGATGATTACTAACGGGCCCGGCACGAATTCGGATGCATTATATTGAGCTTATTCTAACAAAAACGAGTCAAAAGCGGTCCGCAAACGTTGGCTAATCTGATTCCTGATCAGTTAATGGCGTAAGCATTGTTGCGACAATATAACCGCATGGCAGGTTTGAAACGGCCTTGAACATCGCAGAGCGCAGTCTATCTTTGCTATCTCACCGGTAGCTGATGCAGGAACTCCGCCACTCACTCACACTCTACGCCTACAACATCCTGGGCTCTTATGAAGAAGCAAAAGATGTTGTTCAGGATGCGTACCTGAAAATGGTGCAGGCCGATCAAAGTGCCATCCGTGACCTGAAGCTTTACATGATCCGCATGGTAATCAATCTCGCCATTGACCAGAAGCGAAGACAGCAAAAGCTTCGCGAAGGATATCCGGGACAGTGGCTTCCCGAACCGATCATGACTGAAACCCCGGAGTCTTCCATACACAAAAAAGAAATTCTGTCCTATTCGTTAATGGTACTGCTGGAAAAGCTTGATCCGAAACAACGTGCGGTCTTCATCCTGAAAGAAGCATTCGACTACGATCATGACGACATTGCAAACGTTCTTGGCATCACCGTTGAGAATTCGAGAAAAATCCTGAGCCGGGCACGAACTGATTTAAAGACATCGGCAACACCAGATAAAAAAGTGCAGCGCGATCTTGTGCTGCAATACATGCAAGTGCTCGAACAGCGCGATCTGCAAGCGCTGGAGAAGTTACTGAACCATGACATTTCGGTTGTATCAGATGGCGGAGGAAAGGCCACCGCATTTATGAACCCGGTTCACGGCATCAGATCGGTCACTGCATTGTTGCAGGGACTTTACAACAAAGGTTACAACAAGGCTCACAGCAAACTTGCATGGGTCAACCACCAGCCGGCCCTTTTGTATTATCATGATGATCAGCTGATCACTGTACAGATCTTTGCGGTGAGTGAAAGGCATTTCGACAACATCTTCTACATCCGAAACCCTGACAAGATGGGTGGTGTGAAAAAAGATTAAAATTTCTGTCACGTTTTTTCAGACCTGTTCGTCTTCAGGTCAAAAAAATAATATGGAAAGAATCTCATATCAGGAATTACCACCCGACTTCTTATCGGCATTGTTAAAGGGACAACACTATGTAGACACATCGGGAATTGATCACACGTTGCTGCACCTGATCAAAATGCGCGTGTCGCAGATCAACAGCTGCGCCTACTGCATCGATATGCACCTGAAAGAAGGACTGGCCGATGGTGAAACAGCGCTGCGCCTCATCTCACTCACTGCGTGGCGTGAGACACCCTACTACTCGCCTAAAGAGCAGGCTGTGCTTGCGTTTGCAGAACGGCTCACAAAATTGCCAGCGGATGAGCACAGTGACGACATCCACGATGAACTCTCGAAGTATTTCTCCAGGAATGAAATCGCGTTACTGACACTTGCCATCATTCAGATCAATTCATGGAATCGCCTCGTACGTTCCTTCGGAAATGTGCCGGGTAAGTACGAGGTGAAGAAGAAGGTGGTTGCAGCGCTCTAGGCAGCGGTCGCTGATTTGCATTGAAAGCGTATCAGGGCAACGGGTACGCTTTCTGTGCATCCAACTTTCTTACGAACCGATTTTGTCGCATTTACCCAAACAAGTTGACGCTTTTACACCTCTCCGAAACTTGAAATTTGCCACATCTTTGTCTCATCACAACGGCTAACAATAGCCGCGAACATGAACAAATAATTAAACATAAAATACCATGGCAACTTTCAATGCAGCGCTGACAGCTTCAGCACCCTCTAAGGCAAAAGTATGGACCGGACGTGTAATGGCCGGCATCGTAATTCTGTTCATGCTGATGGACAGCATTTTCAAGTTTATCGTAAACGAAGAAGTAATCAAAGGAACTGTGGAACTGGGATTCTCTCAGCATCATCTTCCGATCCTGGGTACGCTCGGACTCCTTTCCATTGTTCTTTATATCATTCCACGGACGGAAGTTATTGGCGCCATATTGCTCACGGGCTACTGGGGCGGTGCCATCGCAACACATGTGCGACTGGACAACCCGTTGTTTACGCACATTTTATTTCCTGTATATCTGGGCATTTTCGCATGGGGAGCTTTACTGATAAAAAATGAAAGACTGAGATCGGTGATCTTTGGGAAAGAGTAAGTCATAACCATCTCCTCACAGTCGCACGCGTTCAAAAAACGTGATGCGACTTTGTTTTTAAAGGGTTGCCGTTGTTTGTTTGCCATTCATCAAAAAATCACGCGTAGCCTGACGTTGTACATCGTTTTGCTCACAGTGAAGGTTTTTAATCTTACGAAAATGAAAGTGCTTCGGTGTCCAATCGCCTCATGAATCCCTCCTTTATCCCGACTTCCTGATGCGGGTTGTTGTTTAACAGGAATACGAACTGATGGGGTTGATCAATATCCCGGACCTACGATTACATCCTGCCGCGATCACGGATGATGCTGAACACTACTGTATCTTTAACTTTATCGGCAGCATCTTCGATAACCATTTGCATGGAGACAACACTATCACTTGCAAAAAAGCGATACTGTGATTTGTGACACGCGATTGCGATCGTGATTTCTCCCGCGTCCTTCTCCTTCACCAGCATTTCGCGGGTAACTTCATTTCGCATTTCGCCATCAGCTATTACGTTGGACTCAGTGGTGCGACAATAGTCGTTGTTCTTGTCCTTCACGACTTCCACTGCAAATTTTCCTGACGGATACGAATCAAAGTAATAATTGAAGCCATCTTTGTCGCCCATGTCCCACTCGCCCGAGCCAGTGCCGACCCTGATGATTCTTAATTTCGAAACGGTCCCGGCCCTTACAGTTTCGGGCATGTTAACTTCGACATCGGTTATATCAGTACACCCGCTGGAGAATGCTGCAATGATGAGTGATGGTATCAAAATGCTGCCACGCCTTGACATAGTCATATACAAATAATTTTGGAATGATTTGTCAAGGACGAACAATCATGCCGTTTTTTAAAATTGGCAATCCCACGGAAATTCAAACCTGCTTCCACTGGCAATGTTCAAATCCGTGCACACGTGTGAACATTTTTATAACAGACCTCAAGGAGTACCGATCATCAAACTCAGTGGCGTGCAATTATGAAAACGACTATGATGAAAAACGGAGAACTTTCTAACTCGATGGCTACCTTGCCTGGTCAGAAAAACTTGGAGAGATGTTACCGCTTGACTACACGGTAATGAAGAAAGACTAGTGTTCACATAAAAGTCAGCTTGCTGACGAAAGAGATCACATGGGCAATCTCCTATACGGTTCTGTCTTCAACTGCTTTTTACGTTTCCCTGCTTTTTCTGCCTTGTTTTTCGCCTTCTTGTTTTTTCGGGCATGAGCTTTAAAAGGCCTGGATACTCCATACGCTGCACGCGCTCCGGAAGTTCTTTCGGCATTGCCGCGCGCACCGGCACAGGAAATCACGGCTAAAATAACGAGTATCAAAATGCTGTAGATGAGGATCCTTCTCATTGATTCGATGTTGATGATGATGTTAACGAAATCCGTTCCTGCCTATTGCCCTTCGCCTCTGCCCGGCTTTCCCCAAATATATTGAAAGAACTTCACAGCCAGACGACTATAAACATACGAAATCAGTATCAGAACCTATACAGGGAATGCGTGGAGAACCATTACTTAAATGATGTACTGACCTCATTTTACCGCGTTAGTTTTCCCGTATGGCGGAAGGGGATCATTGGTCTACAAATGTTCGAAACCGACAAAATCAATTGTACAGCTCCTCGCTGTTGGGAAAGTCGAGCACTACACACGCGGAAGGTCTGGCGAATTGTCTTACTAACTGCAACATCCGCGGAAGCGTTTTGTTTTTAATATTACCTTTGCGCCAACTTTAACGTTGAAAAATTGTCACGAAAGTACCTTATAGCCGGGCTCTATTTTATCATTCTGCTTTTGCTTGCTGCAAACCTGTTTGTCATTTACGGCCGAACCGTTCTTGACCGCCATTATTCACTCGCGTTCTGGTTCTATTTTGACCTTCGGGCAAACTTTCCGTTCTTTTTCTCGACAGCCCTCTTGGTTGCCAATATTTTTCTGCTGTACAAAATCACCAGGCTCCCATCTACAAAAGAACAACTCAGTTTTTGGAAAACGTTGCTGATCACCTTTACCTTATTTTGTATTGATGAAGCATTTTACATTCATCAGCATTTTAAGATGAGCACATTCGGAACCATCGCAAGCTACGACATTCGATCATGGACGCATTACATCTGGGTGATTCCTTACTTCCTGATTTTTGGAATTTTGTTCATCATGCTTTTTATAAAAGCGCGTGTCATAAGCTCCGGCATTCGCCAAAAACTTCTTCTGTCAGCGTTTGTATTCCTCACTGGTGCCGTGGGGATGGAGTTTGCCGGAACATTCTATTCGGTCATCCAACCGAAGTTTGACGTATATCTTTTATCAATTAAAACGGCCGAGGGCGTTCTCCAACTCGTAGGCTCCGTCATGTTCCTTGATGTGTTCTATCAACAGGCCTATGACAGTTCGCTGGCGCGCGAGTAGCGGCAGCGCTTTCCCTCTTGCGAGTCAGGAATAAAATGTGACGAGTTGGATTGACTGCCAACTCTTCAGAGATATTTCAGGAATAACACGTGCGACCTGAGCATTTTCCGGTAGTCATCGATGGTGCGGCCGCTTTCATCGCCAAACTCAAATCCGTAAGGAGATAGTGGCACGTCTACACCATGAAAGGTTATGATATATCCCGATTCTTTCTTGCCAGCCGTGCGCAACGATGCAAGGGCTTTTGAAAACATCTCACGCACGGTAGCAGGTTCAAAGTTCCGCTCGAGAATTCCACCGAGTTCGTCCAGCGCATGGTCATTCCTTGCCAACCCGTTGTAGAACATATGTGGGGCAAGTTCCCGCACAGCAAGGTCGCGATGTTTCCGGCCCTCGTGAAGTTTTGCATCCATGATCGATTTGAAAATATCGTACGCTGCCCACTCGTTACCGCAAAAATGCTGATACGGAAATTTTTTGTCGAAGTAGCCGATATATTTTTCAGCTTCATCAAATGCCTTCTCATCAAGGGCTATCATCGCAAGCTGCCGTGACGCGTGGTGCTTATAAAGCGTGTAAGGCTCCATCAGGGTGTTTTCATCGCGCTCGTTGTAATTCATATCAAGGATCGCGACAAAAATTTCCTTCGCCTTTTGCAGATTGCCCATGCTCCGGTACGTAAATGCCAGATTGTAGTGGGCGCGTCCTTTCAGTTCATGTTTCGGGTATTTGCGCATGAAGGCGGTGAAGGCATCAACGGCCTCCTCGAATTTTTCCTCTTCACATAGCTTGACAGCAGTCTCGAACTCCTGTTCCGGTTTTGTCTGAGCGTGACACACGGTGACGCAAACAAACAATAAGAATGAAAGCGTTTTCATAAGTTGAAGCGATTGATCTGAGAATGGATATCATCATAACGATGCCCGGCCACATGTATTTCCATATGGAATCTTAAAATTTTTGTGATCTTTAATTCAAAAAAGAATTACATGCAACTGACAGAGATAGCGGCAAAATGGTTTAAAGCGTTCAATGACAAAAAGCTCGATGACCTGCTCGCACTGTATCATGAAGATGCCCAACATTACAGTCCGAAACTCAAAGTTCGTCAGCCTTCAACACTTGGATTAATTCGCGGGAAATCCGCCATGCGCGAATGGTGGCAGGATGCATTCGACCGGTTGCCATCGCTGCGATATGAAGTTGTGCGTCTTACTCCATTTGAAGATCGCGTGTTTATGGAATACATCCGCCACGTTGATGGTGAAGAAGATCTTTATGTTGGCGAAATGCTTGAAGTTGAAGAAGGACTTATCAGGTCATCTGCGGTATTTCACCGATAGATAGAGACTAATGTCGCATTCACCCCCGCGATTAGCCGCGAAAAGACATGTGTAGTATTACAAGCTGTGACGATCTTTGAATAAATTCTACCGCAATGGAAACTATTAAGACATCACAAAACATCACACCTTTCTTATGGTTTGACGGCAAAGCCGAAGAAGCGATGAAACTTTACACTTCGCTTTTTCCAAATTCAAAGATCATCACAATGAAAAAATGGGGAGGGGGATCAAACTTCCCGCCTGAGTGGGTGATGGCCGGTACAATCCAGATCGATGGACTCACTGTCAACATGTTCGATGCAGGTCCGCAGTTCAGGTTCAATGAATCTGTTTCATTTTTTGTCGGATGCAAAACCCAGCAGGAAGTTGATAAATACTGGAACACGCTTACCGCGGATGGAGGTATGGAAAGTATGTGCGGGTGGCTGAAGGACAAATTCGGATTTTCGTGGCAGATCGTGCCGACATTCCTGATGGAGAAGATGACCAGTGGTGATCCGAAGCGCTCCGGCCAAATGATGCAGGCGATGATGAAAATGAAAAAGTTGATCATTGCTGATCTCGAGGCAGCGTATAATGCATAACCGGAGATCCCCCCTTCGCTTTTTTCGATTTGCAGTAATGGATTTTTGTATTTTCGTTCATGCAAGCAGAACCAAAGCCATCGGTAGTCCATGCGGAACCTGTCCTGGCAGTGACGGATGTAGCAGCCACAGTTGCCTACTACAACGAGGTGCTGGGGTTTCCGGAAAAGTGGACGTGGGGTGAACCGCCCAACCATGGTGGCGTTTCGTGGAGCGGTTCTGCTTTTCTGCAGTTCTCGCTCAATCCGGAGTGGGCAAGCCAGGTCCATGGTGAGTCGGTCTGGCTTCGCGTGAAGCAACTCGAAAATTTATATAAGCTTCATAAAGCCAATAAGGCCGAGATCGTGTTGGAGATGGTGAAACGCCCGTGGGGTTTCGCAGAATACGTGATCAAAGACATCAACGGCTACTATATTACTTTCGCTGAGCCGTTCAACCAGGCAAAACCTTCGGGTACATTCCCCTCAAACGTTTCGATCGTTAACAAAAAGCCTGCGCATGACCAGCTGCGGGCGCTCGCAAAATCCGTTGGCTGGGAGCCATCGACCAACTCTGCGATGATGGAGCAGATAAAGACTGCAGTGCATGTGGTGGTAGCCGAAGACAACGAAACCGGAGAGGTGATCGGGTGCGGTTTTCTTGTGGGCGACAACAAAACATTTTATTATATCAAGGATGTCATTGTCCATCCCGACTGGCAGTCGAAGAAGATCGGTACAGCACTGATGCGTAATATCATGGACTGGCTTGAAACGAAAGGCGCAGAGAGTGCAACGGTAGGGCTATTCACGGGAGATCACCTCGCTCCTTTCTACAGGCAATTTGGCTTTGTCCAGGCATGCGGTATGTACCAGTCCGTCAAAAGACGTGTCAGCAATTCCTAGCCTAAGGTTTTGAGGTTTCGTGACTCACCCGGGAAAAAACCGCGCTATGCTGCTTGTTGGAAAAGCCTGGTCGCAGAGCCGATAAGCAACCGCTATTCGTCTCTCAATGAATCAACCGGATTGGCTACCGCAGCCTTGTAAGACTTGATTCCCACCGTAGCGATTACCACGACAAAAGTTGCGACAACACCAAGCACGAACGTCAGAACACCTGGATGAATTCTGTATTCAAAATTTTCCAGCCAGCCCTCCATGAAATAGTAAGCCAGTGGAGCAGAGATCACAAATGAAATGACCACCAGGATCACAAACTCTTTGGAGAACAATGCAATCACCTGACCAACTGATGCACCCAGTGTTTTTCTGATTCCGACCTCTTTTGTTTTGCTCCGTGCCATAAATGACACGAGACCAAAGAGACCGATACATCCGATGAAGATTGCCACGCCAGCAAAGATCCCGATGAGGTAGGCATTCCTGCGCTCACCATCGTAAAACGCTGCAATGGTCTCATCGAGGAACTGAGACTCGAAAACGAATTTGGGATAGACAGACTCCCATGTATCCTGAATTTTTGGAAGGGCAGTAGTTACATCTTTTGTCGCGACACGGACACCACATTGATAGTACGACTGCGTGCCGCAGAAAATAATGGTAGGACGCAAACGCTGGTGCAGACTGTTCGTATTAAAGTCCTTGACCACACCACTCACAGTCGATCGGTTTCCCCACATGTTCACGTGAAGCCCGATAACGTCCTGGATGTTTTCGAAGCCCAGCGCTTTGGCAAACGACTCATTCACCACAAAACGCGTTACAGTGTCAGACTCGATCAGGTCCTCTCCGTGCAGCAGCGTAAGCTGATACGTTTTAAGATAGTTATGGTCGGCAAATTTGACGTTAGCGTTTACTTTCACGATTTGCTCTTTCACCGTTACTTCGGCATCACCGCCCCATGTGTTGCCTGACGTTGAACCCGTGTTACTCATTGATGCAGCCTCAACTCCGGGAATCTGCAGTAGACGTTCACGCAGCGTCCTGATCTGCTCGCGACCGTTCTCAGGTAATTCAAACTCCACAATTCCTTCGCTCTTCAAACCCAGTGGCTGCGCCATAAAGTGGTTGATCTGCTGCACCGATATGATGGTACAAACGATCAGCACCTGCGAGATGATCAGCTGAAATACAATGAGGCTTCTTCGCAGCGTAAGACCTTCTCCGGGATTCCCGGAAATTTTTTTCTTGAGCGCCTGAACAGGCTGGAACCGCGACAATGAAACGCCAGGATACAGTCCTGAAAGGATCGTGACAATGATCGGTAAAATGATCAGAAATAATGTGGTATTCACATCGGACAGTGGCTCAAAACTCAATTGATAGCCGAGCGAAGGCGTTACATGAATGATAGCAAGCTCGGCCAGTCCTGTGGAAATTATCATCGAGATGATGGTAATGATTAAAGTCTCTCCGAGAAACTGCAGCACAAGCTGACTTCTCGAGCTTCCCATCACTTTCCGAATGCCGGCTTCCTTTGCGCGATTGATGATGAGAACCGTATTGAGGTTGATAAAATTGATGCAGGCGGTAATGAGCAGCACGATCCCGATAAAAAACAGCGTCAGCAGCGTGAGTTTTGAAATGGTGCGATTACCAAAGTTGTAGAAGTTGGTATTGAAATGAACATCGCTCAGAGGCTGCAGCAAATATGTCCTGTTCTTTCCATCTTCTTCATCATTGCCCGTAAAGTATTTCATGTGCCAGCCCTTGAGCTTGCTGTTAAAATCTGCCGGTGTGGTGGTTGGATTGAGTAGCACGTAGCATTGAACTGATGATGCGGACGCACCCCAGCCATCCCATCCTCTCTTGTCGGCTCCGAGATTTGACGACAACAACATCTGAAATGGCAGGTCGGTGTTAAGACCTGGATCCGCGATGATGCCGGTGATGGTGACATCAAACTGATTATTGAAGTTGATGACCTGGTTCAGCGCAGGGTTATCACCAAAGTATTTTTTTGCGATTGATTGGCTGATTACAACCGTCTTTTCACCGGTTAAAGCCGAGGCGTTGCCCTGTAAAAACTCGTAGTCGAAAATTTTGAAATAGTCGGGACCGACAAACGCAGCGCGCTCTTCTTTAAACTTGTCCTGCATGCCATCCGCGCGGGTGATGGTGATCACGGGTGCGCTCATGTTTGCGTCCACCAGCACAACCTCCTCGAGGTCCGCAAAATCATTTTTGAGCGCAACGGGTAGCGGATACGTTGTGCCGGAGTTATAACCTGTTTCTTCACCGGCATACTCTGTAACTATACGATAGATCCGGTCAGCCTTCGAGTGGAACGTGTCGTAGCTCAACTCAAATTGCAGGATCAAGAAAATCAGAATCGAGCATGTGATGCCCAACGACAAACCCAGGATGTTAACAAATGCATGGCTCCTGTTTTTCCAGAAGGAACGGAGGGTGGTGACAAGGTAATTCCGGATCATGTTGGTAGATAATTTAGTCGCAGACCTCCAATGAATATACCATTTTATAAACCGCTAGTTATCAATAGATTATAAAAATACCCTATTGAGAAATGTATCGGAAGTGATACATCCCCTCATTGCATTTTGATACACTAGAGCTCAGCTAATAAGATCCGAAGGTTTCATCGAAACTACTTTATTTATCAAAAGCTGCTAAAGTTAGACCCCTTCTAAATTCTGTGGCCGGACAACAAGCGATAAGCGGTCAGCGTTTTTACCGTGATGTCGGAATTTTTTGTGAATGCATTCTTCATTGCGAGTCGCAAGCATGCCATCGTAAAATCTTCATCTCTTTTTCTAAACACTTAACAAATACATATGACACAAAAACCATCCAGTGCGTTTATTGGAGCATCCTGGGTTGCCTTGGGAACCGGGATGATCGGCTATTTGATCGGTCTGTGGAGATCGGAGATGCAGCTCAATGAAAAGGGCTACTATTTTTCCGTTCTCATGTATGGACTTTTTTCGGTCGTCTCACTGCAGAAAGCCGTACGCGACCGGCTTGAGAACCTTCCCGTGACTGACATCTATTACGGCCTCAGCTGGTTCTCTACGATCCTCGCGATTATTCTTCTAACGGTTGGGCTATGGAACGCCTCGTTGTTGCCGAGTGAAAAGGGTTTCTATGCTTTTGCATTTCTCCTGTCGTTGTTTGCTGCCGTGACAGTTCAGAAGAACGTCCGCGATGTTCAGGCTGCTGAGCGGGACGAACAACACCAAAGTCATTGACATGGAAAAGGCCATCTGAGGATGGCCTTTTTGTTTTTTATCTTTCAGCCCGTTCTATCCTGAACGATTTTTTTATCGTGGAGACGATCGTTGTGGCGAGAATGGCGCCAAGCGTTGCCAGAAACATATCTTTCTGTGCATCCCAGATATCGCCCTGTGTCCCAAGGTAAGCTGCACCCTGCGCAGGAAAAAACAGATCGGCCACAGCCCATTCAATCAGCTCATACAATCCGCTTACCGACAACGTGATCTCTATTGGCAAGGCCCACGACACCCACACCGGAAACTTCAGCCAGTTCAGAAACACTTCCCGCATCGGATACGCCAGCAAAAATCCAAATGAAAAATGCACCAGTCTGTCGTACGGATTTCGCGCTGTTCCCAGTGCGTCCTGCAACCAGTAGCCAAATGGATTTTCCGCATACGTGTATTTAGAGCCGTACACATGAAGACATAGATAAATACAGATCAGCAGATAACTGAGATCACTGAACTGATAATGTCTGTAAGACACAACCAAAAAAACCAGAAACATTATCACGAGCGCGTTTTCGAGCAGCCAGTTGCTCATGTCGCTGGTGCCAATGAGCGTAGAAATCCATACTGAAAAGAAAACAAGGAGAAAAAACTGCATCCAGCGATTGCTGCTGAGGCTCGTTCGCTGTTCAGAAATGGCGTTAGTAAATTGCATAGTGTGGGTTTTTTAACTGAAACAAGATAAAGGCTTTCCACTAATTTCCCGACCTGATGTAAGGATTGCAAGCATTTCGACTACCGGTGAACTCCATCATTGCGCTGGCGCCTCGGAAAAATTCTTTTGATAAATGTTACGATGACGGGTTTAGTTGACTTCGCCTATACTTTGATTGCTATAGCTTTTGGCCATGGCGATAGCTAACAGCCATAGCTTCTTTAATTACACAAATTCCTATCTTCGTCAGGCATGAGCCAGCCTATACTCGATTATGTTGCGCGTTATATTCAATTGGATGAGGATGAGAAGAAAATTTTCCTTTCAATCCTGCGGCCACGTAAATATCTTAAACGCCAGTTTGTGTTGCAGGCTGGCGATGAGTGTCGATATGAAACCTACGTGGTTAAAGGATGTCTCAAGGCTTACTTCGTTGATCCGGACGGTAACAGTCATATCGTTCAGTTTGCGGTGGAAGACTGGTGGATCTCGGACATGGACAGCCTGATGAACGGGACGCCATCCACCTTCAACATCGATGCTGTGGAAGACACCGAAGTGCTTCAGATCGATCGCAACGATTTCAATAACCTGTTTGCAAGACTTCCAAAATTCAATACGATGTATCGCATGATGCTCATGAAGGCATTTGTGTCTCATCAGCGCAGGATCGTTGACAACCTTTGCAAGCCTGCCAAAGAGCGTTACCTCGATTTCATTGCACGCTACCGCAACATCGAGCAGCGCGTACCCCAGCACCAGATTGCATCATACCTTGGAATGACGCCCGAATTTCTCAGCCAGATCAGGCGCAAGCTCGCAGATCAATCTTAAACCAGTTTAAGATCCTTTCTTAATCTTCTTCAATGCGGTCCGATCCGGACCTCAATAGTTTTGTCATATTAAAATATCAATTCAATGACAGCTATTAAAAATCTAATTCATGAACTCAACGACATGGTGCTGCAGGGCAAATCCATGGAAGCATTCGAGAAGTTCTATGCTGATGATGTGGTCATGCAGGAAAATGACCAGGCACCAACGGTCGGGAAAGACGCCAACCGCGATCGGGAAACCGTGTTCTTTTCGAACCTCATCGACTTTCGAGGGGCAAAGGTGCTCGATGTAACGGTTGGCGACAACACGTCCATGGTGAAGTGGCATTATGACTACACCCACAAAGACTGGGGTGTGAGAAACTACCGCCAGGTTTCCGTACAACACTGGCGCGGAAACAAAATCATACGGGAAGAATTCTTTTATGGAAACTAGAAACGCAATTAACATGAAAAAAATATTTGCCACCAATTCGAATGACACTGCAACGTTCATCATCCGCGTAACACTTGCCCTTGTCATTCTACCTCACGGCCTTCAAAAACTGTTTGGTGCCTTCGGAGGTTTCGGATTTGACAACACAATGACATATTTCACAGAAACGGTTGGGATTCCCTGGGTGCTTGGTGTGCTCGTGATCCTGATAGAATCGGTTGGAATGATGTTGCTCCTCGCAGGTTTTCTCACGCGGCCGATCGCGTTGGCGCTGATTGCCATTATGATTGGTGCTGCGCTCCAGCACATCCAGAATGGGTTTTTCATGAACTGGTTTAACAATCAATCAGGCGAAGGCGTAGAGTTTTTTCTGATTGCAATTGCACTCTCTATCAACAGTGTGATGAAAGGAGCAGGAAAGCTTAGTGTTGATAACCTGATCTTCATCCGGCTGTCGCGCTACAACCCGGGTCATGGTAACATCATTTCTGATACACCAGGCTTCTAGACAGCGATTCAAGCGAGGACCTGTGAATACAGGTCCTTTTTTTTGCGTGCAAGTTTTCCGTGGGATCCGGTCCGTTGAAGATAAGCGCTCATCAGAAACATGCCTCAGAAATATTTTCAGATTTTTATGCATAGCCAGACCGTTGTGGAAAACAATTAAGCCTGCACGCTGTTAATTCAGCACACTAAACATTTTAATTCATGCTATCACACCTTATTTATGTCAGCAACCGGTTACCACAGTGCACCCAGCAGGAAATTGATAAGATTCTGGATGCATGTCAGCGCAACAATAAAAACTATGACATTACCGGGGTTCTGCTCTATTCTGATACTAAATTCATCCAATACATTGAAGGGGAATACAGTCAGATCATTCAGCTGTACGATAAAATAAAAACAGATAAACGGCATTCGAATCCGGTACTTCTGACGAGCACACCCATCCAGAAACGATCATTTCCAAGCTGGCAAATGGGCAGTAAGAAAGTTGACGTAGCCTCAGTCGACTTCAAAACGAAAGTATCGGATGAAGACAGGAGGGTTTTCGATTCAATGCTTGCAGGTCAGCCTGGGTCTGACACCAAAGCGATTGCGCTGATCAACAAGTTTTTTAAATAGAGAGATAACTTTGAAAAAACTGGGTGATGCAGTCCTGGAATGCATCACCCTTTTTTATGTTGATTTATTTTGATGGCTCGTCCGCAAAATCGATAAAAGCCTTCTTCAAATCTTTGTCGTCAACACGATTTGCATTTTTGGTGTATGCATCTAGTTCGAGGAGCACGATGCGCTGATCATTGAGAACCAGCCTCAGCTTTTCGATATCCTTGTCAAACTCTGAATTTCTTCGTGCGTTTTTAAGTGCATACTTTCTCGCAAATTCATCGCCCGCAGATTGTGCGCGATTCCGGATGTCAATTGTGTTCTTGATCTTGTCCATAATCGACTCTTTCGAACGACCGATCACTTCAGTTGCCTCCAGGGTTCCCAGGGTAAGTACCGTTGTTCCGCCAACACCGGAAACAATTTTAGACTGATCAGCTTGCTCTATCACCACTGGTGACAAACCCGTAACCGCACCCAGTGAAGCATTGAGGATCGAGCGATTCTTCTTTCCCTTCCTGGCGCGCTTGTAATCCTGGTTCAGTTTTTTCTGGTTAGCATCAAGCTGATTGATCAGCAGGTAGGCTTCCGCGAGATTGTTGCGATACTTCTGAAAGAGGTGCGCATCTTTCTTGATCAGGTTTTCAGCATCGGTGACCCTGATACGAATCCTTTTCTGCGTTCTGTTTGCAGATTTATCCAAAACGAAAAATGTTACTTCACTTGTCAGCGCACCTTGTGCATCATCCACATATTCATAGCCCGGGGTCCAGGTAAACTCATACTGCAGCTGGGTGTTTCCTTTTAACGCAGTGAGCGGAATGCGTTTGTCGTTTGCTACAAATCCCGCGTTGCTCACGTTATCATCTCCGTTCGGATCGGAAATGTAAATTTTCAAGTTGATCGTTTCATCTTCCTTAATTGTCACGAGTGAATCGCCTGGAACAATCAAAAGCTCGGGTGGGAGATCCTGCTGCGTCTGCGCCAGTTTGAGCCGTCCGCGTGTCTCCGCCTTGTCGGGCTGATCCTGAACGATAAATTCCAGGAACAGCGGAGTTGTCTTCAGACTGGTAAACTGACCGCGCGAAGGATTCCATTGAAGTTGACCTTGTGAATTCAATGAAGCGCCTTCCGGCAACTGCGACTGAATCGAACGAAACACGAGCGGATCTCCGTCCTGGTCATAAACAAACTCGGGTTGAATCTGGTAAATATTGGTGGTGCCCAGCTTCACATAAAAGACCGGCAGATCTTCGATCACCGGTGGGCGGTTCACATGCAACACCGTGAACGTAATCGGCTGACGCTCGCGTTTTCCATCCTTCCATGAAGCTTCAAAAATTACAGTCAACTCTTTTTCTTTCGCAACGCGATCAGCAAAATCGAAAGATGGCTTCCACGTAAAATTGCCAAGCGAGTCGAAAGTGATTCCGGAATTTTCCGCGCCTTCCAGGTGAAATCTGGCGGGCTCATTCCTGGTGGTTGTCAGGGTGAATTTCAGTTCCTCATTTTCATTGAGCCTGTTCCATCCGAGTGAATCGGGAAAGATCAATGAATAGGTATTCTGACTATAAGAGATGGTCAAACAGGAAAAAAGAAACGCAGCAACGAAAAGACTCTTCTTCACGATAATAGGTTAACGTTTTTCATTTAATGAGGCGTAAATTTAGCAAGTTCAAGAGTTTAAGATATGCCACGTAACAAAAAGAACGATTCTTCACCGAATTTCTTTGCAGATGTTTACGAAGTTGCCCGATTGATACCAAAGGGACGCGTGACAAGCTACGGAGCAATTGGAAATTACCTCGGAGCGAAGTCCAGTGCGCGTATGGTGGGATGGGCGATGCATGGTTGTCCGAAGGATGTGCCTGCACATCGCGTGGTAAACAGTTCCGGATTGCTCACCGGGAAACACCATTTCAATCCGCCCGAAAAGATGGAAAGGCTTTTAAAGCGAGAGGGCGTGGTTGTTGTCAGAGATAAAGTGAAAAACTTCAGGGAAATTTTCTGGGACCCTTCACGGGAACTTCTATAACCCGAGTTCAAAATGAGACCCAACCGTCCCAAAAATGGATGATTTTACCCGGGTAACCCCTTCCATTGCGTAAAAACAGGCTTTTACTTACATCGGCACAATTCTGGCGAATGGTTTGGTGTTACAAAGCCATGAATAAACCAAAGATCATAATCCTCACGATAGCACTTCTGGTGATCGTTCTATCAGTGACGGCTTCGGCAAAAAGCGAAGGTATCAGCGCGGTAAAAAGCAAACACAGTAGCCTGTTTGTTTTGAAGACCGATAAAAAATTCATTGGCGCTACGGTTGAGATTGTTTCTTCGAGCGGTGAAGTGATCACATCACACACACTTGAAAAACGCAAGCTGTTCATCGACTTCAAAGACGTTGAGCAGGGTTCGTATACCGTAAGACTTACGAAAGGAAATGAGGTAAGAGAGTTCAATTACCGGAAGATATAGTCCACCAAGGATGTAATTTTTTCGAGTTGCGGGGTTGGTTTTAGTCTACTAGGCTGTCGCGTCTACGGCAGCCTTTTTTTATTTTATTCGCTGCGCTCATGAAATGCATTTTAATCCCCATCGTTTCGCATCGAAGCACAGAGAAACGCAAACAAAATATTTATATCCGCTCGCGAACCTGGCGCTCGCTGCGTCTTTGCGTTGAAAACACATTGGCACAACTATATTGCCTGCACACGCTCTCCCCTCTTGCTCACCAGCAATAACCCGAGGAACGTAATCATTCCATTCAGGATCAGGATCTCGATCCCAAAACGGTACCCTCCGAACCACGCTTCGGAATTCAGGCTGATGATATAAGACAGCACGGGCGATAGAACGCAGACGATCGGCACGAGCCGGTCCTTCACCTGGAACTTAGTGAACAGTCCGAAGGTGAAAAGTCCGAGAAGAGGACCGTATGTATATCCTGCAACATTGAGTACTGCATCAATTACGCTGCGTTCGTTTACCTCGCGGAAAATCACAATAATGACCAGAAACAAGAGTGAAAATCCGAGGTGCACGAAGAACTTCTGGCGTTGCTTCACACTTTCAGGCTTGTCTTTGAAATTGAGGAAGTCGATGCAAAAGGAGGTAGTGAGTCCGGCCAGTGCAGAATCCGCACTTGCATATGATGAAGCAATGATCCCCAGCAGGAAGAATATTCCCACAAGCAGGCTGAACTTCGAAAATGCGAGTGAAGGGAACAATTCATCGGTTGATGCGGGAATCGGAATATTGTTCTGCGTGCTGTACAGGTATAATAATGCACCAAGTGTGAGGAACAACAAGTTGATAACGACAAGGGTGATGCTGAACCAGAACATATTCTTCTGCGCCTCACCGAGGTTTTTGCACGTGAGATTTTTCTGCATGATCTCCTGATCCATCCCGGTCATCGTTACGGTGATAAACGCCCCACCCAGGAACTGCTTCCAGAAAAACATCGGAGAGTTTACATCATCGAAGTAGAACATCTTCGAATACTGGCTGTCCTTAATCACGTCAATCAAACCCGAAAAAGATAAACCCAGCTCGTCTGATATCTGCCACACTGTAATGCATACTGCCGAGACAAGGAAAATCGTCTGGAACGAATCGGTGTACACAATGGTCTTGACACCGCCTTTGAAAGTATAAACCCAGATCAGGATCAACGTGGTTGCAACGGTGATGAAGAACGGAACGCCCCACGCATCGAAAAGAAAAAGCTGGAGGACGGTGGCGGCCAGGTAAAGGCGGAGCGCTGAACCAAGCGTTCTTGAAACGAGGAAAAACGCTGCTCCTGTTTTATACGACCAGAAATTAAACCGCTTTTCAAGGTAGGTATATATGGAAACCAGATTCAGCCTGTAATAAAGTGGCATCAAGATTCCGATAATCAGCCAGTAGCCCAGCAGGTAGCCCAATACCACCTGGAAATATCCAAACCCGATTTTTCCGACATTTCCGGGTACCGAAATAAACGTTACCCCCGACAGAGATGAGCCGATCATACCAAATGCCACCAGGTACCAGGGCGACTGCCGGTTCGCAGTAAAAAATGTGGTAGAATCCGCGCCTTTCGATGTTACAATCGAGATGGCAATGAGTATGGCAAAGTAAACGGCAATAATCGAAGCGACTAAAACTGGGCTCATGGACTAAAAAATATGAAGGGCAATTATAATGAAACTAAAGGCTAAATGGGTCATGGTTTTCAGGGACTTGAGAAGGAATTCAACGAATCTGAACTTTTATACATCTGAAATTGCTTACTTTTGTAAAAATCATCGAAAAAAGACGTATGCAACCATTTCACCAGCAGGAAGTAGCAGTAGACGTTCTCGAGGCTGTTGAGACAACTGACTTAATGGATCTCATTGTGTTCAATGATGATGTGAACACGTTCGATCACGTTATTGAAACGCTTGTCCGCGTTTGTAAACATACCCCTGAGCAAGCCGAACAGTGCACCCTCCTGATTCATTATAAGGGAAAGTGTGCAGTAAAGTCCGGAAGCTTTGACTTCCTTAAGCCGATGCGCGAATCAATCTGCGAAGCTGGTATTGACGCTCGCATTTTATAGGATTTTAGTTCGTGGAGTATCCATCAAAACTCATTGAAGAAGCTGTAAACCAAATTTCCAAACTCCCGGGCATTGGAAAAAAAACAGCATTGCGTCTTGTACTTCACCTCATCAAAGAACGGCCCGAATCCACAACAGCACTATCTGAAGCATTGACCAACCTTCGGTCGCAGATCAGGTTCTGCAAACATTGCTTCAACATTTCCGATCACGAAGTCTGCAGCATATGCACAAGTCACAGACGCGAGCGTTCGATCGTCTGCGTGGTGGAAGACACAAGAGATGTCATGGCTATTGAAAATACTTCGCAGTACACGGGCCTTTACCACGTGCTCGGTGGTGTGATCTCTCCCGTCAACGGCATTGGTCCCGCAGACCTTACCATCGAAGCGCTGATCGAAAGATTGAATACTGCTTCATCAGAAATAAAGGAAGTTATCCTGGCACTAAGCCCAACGATGGAAGGCGACACGACAGCCTTCTACATCAACAAGCGCATCAAGGATCTGCCGGTAAAAGTAAGCACCATCGCACGAGGTGTGCCGGTAGGCGGAGATCTCGAGTATGCGGATGAGATCACGCTTGGGCGAAGCATTACAGGGAGAACACTTTTTAACTGAGGAGGATCTTTGATCAGCGAATCATCAATAAATAATAATCAATAATCAATAATCAATAATCAAATTCCAAACGGAGCATTCACTGTTTGACTACTCGTTCCCAACGGCCTTCACACGCTAGTAAACGATTGTTCCTTACAATACTCTGTTTGATTATTGATCATTGGCTTTGCGTACCTCATCGGGGGGGGGACAAATATTTGACCTTACGATACTCTCTTTGATTTTTGATTTTTGATCATTTGGTGCTTCCTCCACTCGGTAAAACAATACCTCCCCTCACAATACTCTGTTTGATTATTGATCATTGGTTATTGGTGCTTTGAATCACGCTACTACCAATCGTTAGGAAAAACGTCAATAAACACCTCACCGAATTTTTTGCATGTCACCCCCATTCTCCCTTTCTTTGCCTCCGCCCAAAATCGAATCCAAACACTTATGAACAGACTATCCAACCGCATTGAAGCAATTGAAGAATCGGCAACCCTGGCGATGGCCGCGAAAGCCCGCGAGTTTAAGAATAAGGGTGTTGATGTTGTCAGCTTAAGCCTGGGTGAACCGGATTTTAAAACACCTCAGCATATCTGTGATGCGGCCAAGAAAGCGATCGATGAAGGCAAATATTTTGCGTATCCTCCGGTTGCCGGTTATCAGGATTTGCGCGAAGCACTCGCTGCGAAATACCAGAAAGAAAACAACGTTCCCTATAAAGCAGAAAACATCGTGGTGTCAAACGGAGCGAAGCAGTCTATCGCGAACGCGATGCTTGCGCTGCTGAACCCGGGTGATGAGGTTGTTGTTTTCTCGCCATACTGGGTAAGCTACGATGCACTGGTTCGTCTGGCGGAAGCCACACCAGTGATGATCAAAGGTGGAATTGAAAACGATTTCAAAGTAACGGCACAGCAACTTGAAAAGGCGATCACGTCAAAGACAAAAGCGATCATCTTCTCTTCGCCCTGCAACCCTACAGGCACAGTATTCTCAAAGAAAGAACTCGAAGACATTGCGAAAGTTGTCGTAAAGCATAACCTCATTGCCATTGCTGATGAGATCTACGAACACATCAACTTCACGGGAGAGCAGGTGAGCATTGCTTCCTTTCCGGGAATGTTTGAAAGAACAATTACGGTGAACGGTTTCGCGAAGGGTTACGCGATGACCGGCTGGAGAGTCGGATACATAGCGGCCCCGAAGTGGATTGCGGATGGTTGCAATAAAGTTCAGGGACAAATTACTTCAGCCAACTGCTCTATTGCACAGCGCGCAGCACTTGCAGCGATCAGCGGTGACCAGAAACCAACCGCTGACATGGTTGCCGAATACAAGAAGCGCAGAGAGATTGTTTATGAATTGCTGAAGAGCATCCCTGGCGTCAAAACGAATTATCCCCAGGGAGCATTCTATTTCTTCCCTGATGTAAGCTCATACTTCGGAAAATCTGACGGCACGCGGACAATCAAAAACGCAGACGACTTCGCCATGTTCATGCTCGAGACTGCCCACGTATCAATGGTGCCCGGTGGTGCTTTTGGCGATGAAAATTGCGTCAGACTTTCTTATGCAGCCTCTGAAAAGGATTTGAGAGAAGCGATGAAGCGGATGCGTGACGCGCTTGCTCAACTTAAGTAGGCAGTAGGCAAAATGCAGTAGGCAAGGCCTAAATGCCATAACATACGTTACCTCTAAGATTTGTTAAACGAAAAAAGGCAATCACCTACGATTGCCATTTTCATTTAATATAAGACAAGTTTCAAATCGCTGACTAACTTTGAAAGCCTGACTTTGCCTACTTCCTACTTTTTTTAAAGGCAAAATATTCCGCCAAAGGACACTCCAATGGTTTGGGTTTGCCTACTGCCAATTGCCTATTGCCAACTGGCTCTCAGTATTCCTGAAACTGACTTTCCAGCGGGGAAAATTTTTCCAGGTCGGCAAGCACCTGCTGATCAAGTGGTGTTTCTTTGATCACGTTGTAGTTGTCCCAGAAGACTTTGTTGTAGGGACGATCCTGGTACTGTAGCCCATAATTGCGCATCTTTTCTGTCGATGTGATCCGCGTCTTCGGCTTTGGGTCAACGTTGTTGATAAGAAGTTGCTGGAATAATTCCGTTTCGAATTTCAATTCGTTTGAGCCGATGTCATACCAGTTGACCTTGGAGGTCACGGAAACGAAATTCAAAAACATTTTTCCGTTGACGCGTTTGAAGTCGAGTGTCTTCTTGAGGCCCGCGAACTTGCTGATGAGATTTTTCTTCTTGCCCATTTCCTCACCATATCCTTTCGACTCCCATTCCAGGTGAATGATGGAGAAGTTGTGTTTTTCAATGAACAGTTTCAGGTTGTTGGTCTCATTGTGGGTGACAACGTAAATCTCTTTGTCGTTGAAGAAGGAGTTCTTCTCACGTTTCATACTGGCGAAGAGTTCATCATCGGCTTCAATCTGGCGGTAGCGGATGTTGTTGTGGAGAAGCAGATCCTCCAGCAGGTTATCCTGATCGAAGTATTTGGTGAACTTGCTTTCATAGCCGAGGCTCTGGCGCACCTCAATTAATTGCACGTTCTCGCGAAGCTTCATCTTGTTGCGCGGCTCGGAATAATTTTCATCATAAATCTTTACAGCTGCTTCCAGAAGAGAAATATAAGTTCCTCCGACTTTTTTCACATCGCGGTAAAATCCTTCGAGCATAAACGGCTCCATCGGGTAATTCTCTTCGATCCGCGAAAGCGCAATGCGCAAAATATCTCCACCGGTCAGCGTGTCTGAGACAACAATTTCCTGCAATTCAATGGAAGATTTTTCAAGCCGGATTACATTGACGTTATTGTCGATGATTGTCCAGACAGGTGCTTCGTAGTTTTTGTATCCCATCATGCTCACGACCAGAATGTCGTTGCGGTGGGTAGCTGCGAAGTGAAAATCGAATTCACCCTGTCCGTTGGAAATTGTGCCGATGGCGAAACCTTTGATGCCAATCGAAGCAAAGCCGAGCCTCTCCCCGGTTTCTACATCGACAACGCGAGCCGAGATAGTTAGGTTTTGCGACCAACTAACGGCTGGGATGACGATCATCAACCAAAAAAGAAGCTTTTTCACGTTTTTTAAAGGTTGAATATCATTAATAACGGCAGTTCGTCAAACGTAATGTAGGATTATCTGAGATTTTGAATTTTTACCGTTGATTAACCCGTGTTAATCGCTTTTTCTTTCCAATCCGTAACTTTATTGTCAATTTCACGAATTTGAAATTTATAGACGACATACCGCGCATTTGGAAAAGGGCCTATTTGCTGCTCTGTTTCTGGTATGCTATAAACTATTCCATAGGAACGTTCCTTGAATACAAGCTGGAAACCCCAAATACTTACATCTTTTGGAATGCGCTATCTCTTTTTGAGGCCCTCTGCATTCTGATCGTGGCGATCTTTTTTTACTGCAATCTTCTCTTCAAATATAACATTTATATTCAGGTTGCCGGCCATACGGTAGGGGTGACGATTTATTTCCTCATCATTGGAACGCTCTCCTATTACCTTGAAGACTACGTAGAAGGCTTTGTCTACTTTGAAAACTGGAAAGACCACCTTATTCAGCTGCTCAAATGGGAAGGCCTGCACTTCCACGACCAATACATCATTACGATTGCCGTATATTACGTGATCCGTTACTTCCAGGGCTTGCAACGTGAGGAGGACGAAAAAGCGGAACTCAACATCAAGAACCGCGAAATGCAAATTTCACTTCTCAAGTCACAAATCAACCCCCACTTTCTGTTCAATACGCTGAATTCAATCAATACCCTGATCGGATCAAGCAAAGAGCAGGCAAGGCGTGTAATCACGCAGCTCTCTGATATCTTCCGTTACGCGCTGGATTCGCATGGAGACCAGATGGTGCGTCTCATTCACGAGCTCGATTTTATCGACAATTATATTCGCATTCAGCAAGTCCGGTTCGGTGAGCGCCTGAAGTTTGTGAAACAGGTAGATTTTTCATGCCTCAGCGTGCACATCCCCCCGATGATTTTGCAGCCACTGGTTGAAAATTCTGTGAAATATGGAATTGCCCCCAAAGACGATGGCGGAACAATTGTTCTTACGATCAAACGTTTCAACAACATGATCTTCTTTGAAGTGAAAGATGACGGATTGGGCTCGAAAGCGAAGAAAGTGATGGATGGAAGCTCAAGTGGGGTAGGACTAAAAAACACGGATATGCGATTGAAGAGTATCTTTGGCGCCAGCTCAGGTCTGCGTATCCGTTCAAACGAATGGGGATATTCGGTAAGCTTCTTTATACCCTCGGAAGAAGTGGAGGCAGCAGCCGCACCTGCGCAGGAAGGTCAGGAATTCAATAAAGCAGTATAAACTTGTAACCAACACAACAATAAACATAAACCGATGAACATTACCTGTGTTATTGTAGACGATGAAAAACTAGCGCGTGATCTACTCACTGAGTACCTTCAGCAGATGCCTAACATCACGATTGTGGGCGAAGCTTCAAAAGGTAAAGAAGCGATTGAGGTCATCGATAAACTTAAACCCGATTTAATTTTCCTGGATGTACAGATGCCTGGCATGACCGGCTTTGATGTGCTGGATGAAATCAATCATGATCCATTTGTCATTTTTTGTACGGCCTACGATCAATACGCCATCCGCGCATTTGAGAAAAATGCGGTCGATTATCTCCTGAAGCCACTCGATCAGGAACGCTTTAAGGTGGCCATTGAAAGAGCCATCAGCAGGATGAAGCTCGAACAAAACAACGTGGGTGAGCTTCTTCGCAGTATGAAGACGGAAAATAAGACTTCATACGACTCGCACATCTTCGTTCAGAAATCAGAAAAGCTTCTGAATCTCCCGGTAGATGAAATTGTGTACCTGGAAGCATCCGGTGATTATACGATTCTGACAACAAAGAATGATCAGTTCGTGAGTTCATCCGGCATCGGCAAACTGGAAGAAATCCTGAATCCCGAGATGTTCATCCGCGTTCACCGCAGCACGATCATCAACATCAATTCACTGAAAGAAATTGAAAAACATTTTAACGGTGGCATGGTGGTGAAGATGCAGAACGGAAAAAGCTTCCCGGTAAGCAGAACGTACGCGAAGCTCATTAGAAGAAAGGTGGTGTAACCCCTAAATCCCCTAAAGGGGACTTTGAAGAATTTACTTTCGGAGATATCGACTACTCAGGAACCCTCGTGACGCGAGGGTTTTTTTATGCCGTTGATCGGGATTGCACTAGTGAATAACCTCTGCACATACTACGAAGTACCAAAGTCCCCTTTATGGAATTTAGGGGTCTTTCTTATCCGGAATATCAAACTTCAACCCGACAGTCACTTCTTCAGGAACTGCGCTGTCATTCTTCTTAGAGGGAGACCAGCCTGGGCCTTCCCGAATGAGTCTGATCGCTTCTTCGTCACAACCGTAGCCAAGTGAGCTGATAACTTTGAAGTTGCTAAGGTTTCCGTTATCATCAACTGTAAAGCGTATCCTCACCGTACCTTCAACCTGGTTCGCTAAAGCCTGCTTTGGATAAACAAGTTTCTGCTGCAGGTATTTTGTGTAGGCATCTTTTCCGCCTTCTGGCGCTGCGAGATTGAAAGTTGGATGTTCCTCGTCACTTACGGATTTACCCGCTACAACCACTTCGCTCAACGATTCATAATCAGGGGTAAGCGCCACGTTGACACTTGTCTTATTGCGTGTCTCAGCCTGCACTGTCTTCACACCGATAAAGCTGAACTCCAGCTTCTGATCCGGCTGGTGCAGTGTGATCTCATATTTTCCTTCAGCATCCGTGATCGTGCCGATGTTGGTACCTTGCACCACCACGTTTACGCCAGGCATGGCAGAACCATCATCCGATGATGTGACAGTGCCCTGGATCACCCGTGGATTGATCGACAGCGCAGGAGCAGTATTTCGTGACGGATTTTCCTGCGGCTGTTGCTCACGTTGAATCTGGAGGCTGGATGGATCGGTGAGGTTGGCTTCGACTTCTCGCTGCGTTGGTCTCGCAGAAAAACCGGTTGCGACACGCTCAATTCTTCTCACTTCCTCACGTGATGCGATTGCCGGACGGACTCTTGGCATCACGATTTCGATCGTATCGTTCATCTGCACATCTCCATAGGCGGAACGATCTGTCACTTCCATCTGCTCAGCCAATGCATTTTGTTTTACCGAAAGTTTTCCGATGAGATAAATTCCTGACGCAGCAACCAGGATAAGTCCTGCCGCAATTCCGATCGACCAGTTCCAGAACGAAATCATTTTTGGCCGTCTTTTTCCCGCGCGATTGGCTACTGAAGATTGCAACTCTCTGAGGTCAAATAAGAACTCATTGGGTTGCGTTGCCTGCGCACCCTCAAGCGCGTCAGAGAGAAACGGATCGTTCAACGCCTCCTTTTCGAGCGCATGCATCTCCGCTGCGGTCATTTCACCGCGCAGATAACGTGCAATATCGTGTTGACGTTTACTCATGACGCTCCATGCAGATCTTCAGATTTCGCTTACCGTTCTGGATATAACTTTTTACTTTGTTGAGGTCGAAGCCGGTGAGTTCAGTGATTTCCTTGTAACATTTCTTCTCCAGGTAAAACAGCCGCACGCACAGTTTTTGTTCCTCGGGCAACCGTTCAATACAGCCTTCCAATTTACTCAGATTTGACTCTATTTCCGGGCCTTCTTGCAGATGCACATCCTCCCCGGATTCCATAAGGAAAGGTGAAATTTCTTCAAATTTTTTATTTTTTCCAGCCCTGAGCTGCATAAGGCAGAAATTTCGGGCTGTAACGTATAACCAGCCCTTGAATTGACTGATTTCATGGTCTTTCAGGGTGTCGATGAGCTTTTCGAAGATTTGCATCACCGCATCGCGGCTTTCCTCACGATCCTTCAGATACTTGAGGCACACACCATAGGTCATGGCGGTGTACCGGTTGTAGAGCTCGCCCACTATGGCCACATCTCCTGACTTACGGTATAGGTCAACGAGCTCCTCGTCCTGATGATTTTTGTACAACTCTGCCGACAGCATTTTTCAAAATAACAAAATTTTCACCGAAGCAAGTGTGGAATGCGCAGTGCTTCAGCATCTCTTAAGAAATAAATCTTAATACCTATGAAAAAATTATGGGTTTTGCTCATGACAGTATTCCTATTGTCATCATTTCAGCAGGTGAACCAGCGAACGATCACAGGAAAAGTCACAAACGCGGAAGATGGCACTCCGTTACCTGGTGTGAGCGTTGCAATAAAGGGAACCTCAACGGGAGTAGCCACGGATGCGCAGGGAGATTATTCGATCAACGTGCCGGCTACTGGTGCGACTCTGACGTTTTCCTTCATCGGGTTAAAATCCGTAGAAGTGGTTGTTGGAGCAAACAGCGTTATCAACGTTGCGATGGAGCCAGATGCCACCCAACTCTCTGAAGTAGTAGTGACTGGCTATTCGACTCGTACGTTGCGAGGCGTTGCGGCTGGTGTTTCTACCGTAAAGTCAGAACGAAGGAAACAGCGCAATAAAATTACAAGTGATCAGGTTTTCCTCGCGCCAGAGCCCAACAACGAAGACTATGAGGGAGTCCAGGAAAATATCTTTCATGATGCAACAAGCAGTCCGTTGTCAACTTTCTCTATTGATGTTGACGCAGCTTCCTATAGCAATGTGAGACGCTTCATCAACAACGGACAGCGTCCGCCAAAGGATGCGGTGCGTATTGAAGAAATGATCAACTACTTCGACTATAACTACGAGGGTCCGGGCGATGAGCATCCATTTGCAATTCACACCGAAATTTCTTCAGCCCCGTGGAATGCTGAGCATCGCCTTGTGAAGATCGGTCTGCAGGGGAAGAAAGTCGATCAGGAAGAACTCCCCGCATCGAATCTGGTTTTCCTGATCGATGTTTCGGGTTCAATGGATGCGGCCAACAAACTTCCGCTGGTAATCACATCCATGAAAATGCTTGTAGAACAGCTGAGAAGCAAAGACCGTGTTTCCATTGTTGTGTATGCGGGTGCCGCTGGCATTGTGCTCGACCCAACTCCCGGTGACAACAAGAAGAAAATCCTGCGGGCACTTGATCAGCTACAGGCTGGCGGATCGACTGCCGGAGGCCAGGGCATCAGACTCGCTTATGCACTTGCGAAGGAAAACTTCAGGCCTCGGGGGAACAATCGTGTAATCCTCTGTACGGATGGAGACTTCAACGTAGGAGCATCGAGCAACGAAGAGATGGAGAAACTTATTGAAGAAAAAAGAGAAGACGGGATCTTTCTGACGGTGCTCGGATACGGAATGGGTAACTACAAAGACTCAAAGCTTGAAATTCTATCAGACAAGGGCAATGGAAACTATGCTTACATCGACAACATCACCGAAGCTCAGAAAGTCCTCGTAACGGAGTTTGGCGGGACGATGTTTACGATTGCCAAGGATGTGAAACTGCAGGTGGAATTCAATCCTGCAAAAGTGAGCGCTTATAGACTGATTGGATATGAAAACCGCATGCTGAAGAGCGAAGACTTCAACAACGACAAGAAGGATGCAGGTGAACTTGGCTCCGGGCACACAGTGACTGCCCTCTATGAGATAATCCCCGTAGGCGTGAAGAGTGAATTCTTCAATGTTGATGCGCTGAAATATCAGACGCCATCACCTGCAACGGATGGGCAATACGCGGACGAGTTGCTGACCGTAAAATTCAGGTATAAAAAACCGGATGGCGATAAGAGTCTGCTGATCGTACATCCGCTCGTTGATTCAAATATCGCTCTGGCAAAGGCATCGGACAATTTCAGATGGGCTGCGTCCGTGGCAGCGTTCGGGATGTTGCTGCGCGAATCAGAATATGTTAAGCATTACTCATTCGAAGAGGTGATCAAACTAGCCCAGGGTGCGCGTGGCGAAGATGAAGAGGGATATCGTGCGGAGTTTGTAAAGATGGCTAAGGCGTTTGGACTTGTAGCAAAGAAATGATTTTTCATAGTAAGGGTGTAGCGGGAGAAAGCGCGTGATTGTGTTGGAGTCACGTGCACTTCCGCTGCTTACTTTTCCACACCCAACCCTTCGAGGACTTTTCTGGGTATCCTTACCTCAACGTATTCAGTGAACTCTTCACCGTGATTTACAACTTCCTCGATGCGCAAGGTCAGCGACTCATCATCCTGTTCAGTGACTTCAGCTTCACGCAGAAGGCTGGTAAGCGTTGCAAGATCATTTTTCAATGATGCAGTTTGCTCATTGCCATAGACGTCATCAAGATATGTTTTCGATTCCTCCCCGGAATTTTCATCCGCCATTGTACGCAATCCACCGGTTGAGACACACCACTTCTCAGTAGTTGAATTCTCTTCGACAGTCGAGCAGACTACAGAACCATCTTTCACAATTCTCTCCGTTGAACCATGATTGCCCTCAACAGACCACGACTCGTAAAAATAAACGGGGTTGATGTCAGAATCGAAGTACCACGTAACATCGGAACTTGCCTCGTACTGTTTTGTATTGACGCTCACTTCAAGCAGAGTGTCTTTAGCACTGTCAACAGCATCCTTCCAGGCGGTGAAACGATCATCGAGCGCGCTTGTGTCTTCCGGGACATCCTCGTCCGTAGCCAGATCCTCATTGGAAACCTCTTCTATCCCGGACACAGAATCGGTGGCCGCAGTTGAATCCTCAACAGCTGAAGATTGCTTTTCAGAGGTTGAACAACCCCACAACAATACGATAGCGAGAGATGTATAGGCCTTCATAACCTGGGATTTAACAGGATGAAGGTACCAATTTCCTACGCACTATGTAAGTCCGGCTTTCCGGGGTTGTTATTCTGCGGTCAGGTTTAGGCAGAATTCCTCGCTGCGTTAATGATACCGAACATACAGCGAAGCACCAGCTTGCGATACTGTTTTTCAAATTCGGTGTCATCTGGAGCGCCTTCGCGAAGATGCTGCAGTGCGTATTGCTGAATGGTTATCAGGGGCAACACGATCCTTTCCCGAAGCTTAACCGAATCGCGGTTCATCGGGTTGTTTTGCATGAGTTCGGTAAGCCCTGACACTTCAAGAATCATTTCAATTGACAGTTTATACTCATCGAAAATCATCTGCCAGAAATCGCCAAACTCTTTGTCTTTTCGCAAGTAGGCCGTAGCCGGGAAATATGATTTCGTCAGCGACATCATACTATTGGCCAGGAGTGTGCGGAAGAACAACGAGTCAGCATAAAGTTTCTTCACCTCCTCAAATTTTCCAGCTCGTTTTAACGCATTCAGCGCGCTGCCCACACCATAAAATCCAGGGACATTTTGTTTCATCTGCGCCCATGATCCGACAAACGGAATTGCGCGGAGATCCTCAAACTTGAGCTTGTCACCAGAGCTGCGTTTTACGGGGCGTGAACCGATGTTAGTGTCTCCAAAGAAGGACAGCGGAGTGATTTTTTCCAGGTAAGGAACAAACTTTTCATGGTTCTTCAGTGCGAGATATGCCTTGTGTCCCGCCTCGGCCAACGATTCAAGGATCTCTTTCTCCTTTTCTGAAAAATGAATTTTTTTGTTCTTGAAGACATCGTTCTCGATCCCGGCAGAAACAAGCTGCTCAAGATTGTATTGACACGAAACGGGCTTACCGAAATTTGAACTGATCGTCTGGCCCTGTATTGTGATCTGAACTTCTTTATCCTCGATGGTCTCCCCGAGCGATGCATAAAAGTCGTGGGTGTTTCCGCCACCGCGCGCAGGAGGACCACCTCGCCCATCAAAAAACACAGCGGTCAATCCATATTCTCTTGAAAGCAGCGTGAGATTTTCCTTTGCGCGGAAAATGCTCCAGTTTGCCCGCAGATATCCACCGTCTTTTGTCCCGTCTGAAAATCCAAGCATGATGGTCTGCTTATTTTCTCTGCGTTTCAGGTGCTCGCGATAATCCGTGATATCATACAATGCCCGCATTACTTTCGGTGCCGCTGCAAGATCTTCTATTGTCTCAAACAAGGGTACAATATCAACAGAGAGATTATCACGCTGGGCAAGCAGCAATCGCGCAAGCTGATATACCCGAATTACATCCAGCGCAGACTGGCAATTGCTGATCACGTAACGATGACATCCCTCTTCGCTGTTGCGTTTCTGGATTTTCCCGATGACCTTGATGCTTTCGATGAGCTCTGTAACGAACGGGTCTTCAAACTTCATCGTAGCGGGAGTAAATTTCAGCGAAAGCAAAGTGTCGATTTGCTCCTTCTCCGATTTGGATGCGAGATCTTTTACCCTCGGTTCTTTATTCTCAAGTTGTTTAAGAATAGCTTCCCATGCGTAAATATGTTTTCGGCTATCCTGGCGTATGTCCATGCTCGCAAAGTAAAATCCGAAGATTCTGACCTTCAGGATTACTTCATCGAGCAGGTCGAGAAATAAACCGCGGTGATCTTCAACAATGGCGGTTCGCGCCTTGAGCAAATCACTCAACAATTCTTCAGCCGATTCATAACCGCCTTCACCGGAGCCATACGCGAGCGGATAAATTTTTCTTTCAACATCAGCAATAATGTTTGCAACTCCCTTAAACGTGAGTCTGCGTTTCAAAAAGCGAACATCTCTGTAATAACAACGTGTGAGCGATTGTTGCAACCTGGCGGCTACCTGCAGCGTGATTTCATGTGTCACAAACGGATTCCCGTCACGGTCGCCACCCGGCCAGAAGCCGATTTTCACGAGGTCGTAGTTTGTCCATTCCTCCGGACTGATCTGCAAACCTGCCATCAATTTCAAAAAGATCTGCGGAGCAGCTTCATAAAAAACATTTTCGAGATACCAGGTCAGGCTTGCGGCTTCATCATAAGGTGTTGGTTTTTCCCGATTGATAAATCCTGTCTTCCCAAGTTGGCGCAGTAGTAAATTGATGTGTTCGAGATGTCCCTGCCGGATTGCTTCCTCAAGGTCATTGATGATGGCAAGCACATGCCCCGGATAAAATTGTGTCGGGTGCGCGGTCAGAACAATGCGTACACTGAAATCTTCCAGTTTCTTTTTCAAAGCATCCAGGTAACCTTCTGTACCGGCCCTTAACAGTAGTGCAGTGAGTGTTCCTTTTCCATTGATGTCATTGATCTTATCAAACGCAGCATCTTCAATGGAGTCGAATAACACAACCTGGCGCTCGGTGTATTGAATAAAATTGAACAACAGGTCGAACTTCTCGGCAGTCGTGGCTTTGGGCGTAAAATCCGCAAAGAATTTTTCAATAATTCCTTTCGGGTCGTTGCCCTCTTCGAAACCTTTCTCGCAGGCTTGCTGCAAAAGTGGAAGAAGTGTTCCGGTTCTGTAAATACCCGAGTACGGAAGATTCAGGAAAAGGCTGTTGTAAATGTGATAGCGTGTAGAAACGGCCTGGTTAAAGTTTGCTGACATTGGTTGTTTTTTGGCGTCAAACAAATTTATCATTACCAAGGCATGCGGATGCTATTTGCGATTCTAATTCTTCAATAAATTTTCTGAAAACGTTTCCTGAGAACAAAAAAGGCTTCCGTGTCTCCACAGAAGCCTTGATATTTTTGCCTAACAACTGTTACGGCATCACATTCTGAACTACCTCGCCTTTGATGGTAAGATAAACCACACCTTCTTCGGTGTTGGCATTGACGGTAAGCGTCTTTGAGAACACTCCTACCGATGCCGCGTTAAATGTTGCTTTGATGAATCCCTTGCCTTTCGGTGCGATAGGATCTTTCGAGTAATCGGCAACGGTGCATCCACATGAAGCCTGAACGGTTGAAATGATCAGAGGCACATCACCTGTGTTGGTGAAAGTGAACTCATGCGTTACAGGAACACCGACTTTGATCTTGCCGAAATCATGCTGCGTTGATGTCCAGCTGAATACTGGCTGGTCAACGAGCGCTTTTGAAGGCTTTACCTTGACATCTTTTTCCTGGGCAAACACGCTGGCAACCAGCAATAGAGAGAAGAGTGTTAGCGTTATTTTTTTCATAATACTTTAATTGTTTACAGAGATTTCATTTACTGACATCACAAACTTCGCATGGAAGACGCAAATTTCGTGTTAACAGGATTCTAATTATTGTTAATGAAGTGTTAAAGATAGCTTGTAAATTTAGGTTTATAGTAATTTTATAAGGTGAAAAGTTCGTCCATCCGCTTTATCGTTATTCTGGCAACGATTTGTATCGTTGGAATCACTATTACGCAGCTGTACTGGGTAAGACGTGCGTTCGACTTAAAAGAAGCCGAATTTGAGCGAACAGTAAACACCGCACTCTTCAACGTTGCGCACCAGATCTACGAGATCAACAACACCCCCTCGCCTGCAATGAATCCTGTGAAGCAGGTTTCGACAAATTATTTCGTGGTGATGGTGAACGGTGAGGTAGACAGCAACCTTCTCGAATACCTGCTAAAATCAGAGTTCGAAAAACGCAGCATCAAGTACGACTTCGAATATGGCGTTTACGATTGCTCGAGCGAGAAAATGAAGTACGGCAATTACATATCGCTTCAGACTGCTGCCGAAAGTATTCCCCTCCAGACTGCCAAAGAAAAACCGGTTATTAAAAAACTACCTGCCTATAACCACTACGCTTATTACTTCGGTGTGCAGTTTCCCAATCACGAAGGTCACCTGATCAACCAGATGGGCATCTGGTCGTTCTCGTCAGTCGTGTTGCTGGTGGTGATTCTGTTCTTCGGTTATACGCTGTTTGTCATCCTCAAGCAAAAACGCCTTTCCGAAATTCAGAAGGATTTTATCAACAACATGACCCATGAGTTCAAGACGCCTATTTCAACCATAGCGGTCTCCACGGAAGTATTGAAAGATCCGAACATCGTGCACCAGCCTGAGCGGTTATTGAATTATACTACCATCATCGAAAAAGAAAACACACGTCTCAGGCAACAGGTGGAACGTGTCCTGCAGATGGCACGCCTCGACCGCGAAGATGTGGGTTTGAAAAAAGAAATGGTTGATATCCATCAGATCATTGAAGAAGCAATCCGCAATACTTCTACTGCTTTGCATGAACGCCAGGGCACGATTGAATGCAACCTGAAAGCATCCCGCCACACATTCGAAGCCGACAAGCTTCACCTGACTAACGTGTTATACAACCTCATCGATAACGCGATCAAATATTGCAAGACAGCACCGCACATCATTATTCGCACGAGCGATTCCAATAAAAATCTGCTGCTGGAAGTGGAAGACAACGGCATCGGTATCAGTCCTGAAAATCAAAAACGCGTCTTCCAGAAATTCTTCAGGGTTCCTACGGGGAATGTGCATGACGTGAAAGGCTTCGGCATCGGCCTCAATTATGTGAAGTCGATTATCGAGGCACATAAAGGAAACATCAGACTTGAGAGCGACCTTGGAAAAGGCTGCATCTTTAAAATCGCTATTCCGTTTCAATAGAATATGACGAACAGTAAAAAGATCCTGCTGGTGGAAGATGATCCAAGTCTTGGATTTGTCATTAAAGATAACCTCAGTATCAAAGGTTTTGATGTAACGCTCTGTAAGGACGGAGAAGAAGGTGAAAACACATTCCACAATCAATCCTTCGACCTTTGCATTCTCGATGTCATGCTTCCCAAGAAGGATGGATTCACTATCGCGAAATCAATCCGCCAGAAGGATAAAAGAGTGCCGATATTGTTCCTCACGGCAAAGTCAATGATGGAGGATAAGCTCGCGGGCTTTCAAACGGGCGCTGATGATTACATCACGAAACCTTTCAGCCTTGACGAGCTGATCTGCCGCATCGAAGTTTTTCTCAGGCGTTCACAGACGAAAGAAACCGGTTCGAACAATGTGTATTCGGTGGGAGGTTTTTCGTTCGACCCTTCAAACCTAACCTTGAAAAATCACACATCCGAAAAAACGCTCACACAAAAAGAAGCAGAGGTCCTGAAGCTTCTTTATCAGAACCGCGACCGTGTGCTTAAGCGTGAAGAAATTCTCAAGGAGGTGTGGGGAGACGATGATTACTTCATGGGTCGAAGCATGGACGTATTCATCTCCAAATTGCGCAAGTACCTCAAAGACGACCCATCAATTCAGATTGTGAATTACCATGGGGTTGGTTTCAGGCTTGAAGTTAGGTGAAATTCAGGTTCAAGGTTCAAGGCTTTGTACTACGAAAGCACGTCTCTTAATACCTGCACGGACTTCAGCTCTCCAAAATTCTCCAGATGCTCCTGGTAAAACTTCAGTAGGAGTTCCAGTAAATTTCTTCTCTGTTCCTTAGTAATCACCAGTTCATTTTCAAAATCAGCACTCAGCATCTGCTGCAGTACGATTTCAGTTTTTTCGTCCGCCACCCTGCCGCCCAGTACTTCATTGGCGAACTGCGGGCCGAAGCCAAGGTATCGACTCAATTTTATCAGGAAGATCAGATGGGCATTCTCTTCGTTTTTCGCAAGCGTATCCATCCTGATCAGCGCATCGACAAGAAACTCAAATAGAGTTGGTGCAGCACTTTCCTCCTTTACAGTTTTGTTCAGCAGCTCCGTGATGAACATGGCGATCGTTGACTTTTTGATATCAACTGTCAGTGACTGGTAGGGATGGAAGCAATGTATTTCTTTGATGCGTTCGAGGTTGGCATGTTCGCGATGATACACGACAAGATTGAGCAAAGTTAACGGCTGATAGAGTGCAATTTTGTTTTTTGAAGTTTTACTGCGAACACCATTTACAATATAACTCTGCAGTCCGAAGGCCTCAGTAAAAATTGTGACAATGATAGAGGTCTCGCCATAGCGGGTGAATCTGAAAACAATTCCTCGTGTTTTGTGAATCATCGGATTACACTCCGTTTGATCGCGCTATTTCTTACGATCTTTCATTCCATCAAAGAAGGCCTTGCGGCTTCGCGCTTCATATTGACCAAGCTCACCAAGCATCACCTGGTTATCGTTTGAGATGAGTCGATACGAGAATGAAGCAAGCTCACCGGTCTGTGCACAGATGGCGTGAACTTTGGTTACGAATTCGGCAACCGCAAGAAGGAATGGCATGGGTCCGAAAGGTTTGCCTTCAAAATCCATGTCGAGGCCGGCAACGATCACGCGTTTTCCCTGGTTGGCAAGGGTGTTACATACTTCAACGATCGCCTCATCAAAAAATTGAGCTTCGTCAATGCCGACTACATCGCTGTCACCAGCCAGTAGCAGGATGTCGTTTGCGAAATTCACAGGCGTTGACCGGATAGCGTTCTCGTTGTGCGACACCACATTGGTATCGTGATAACGGTTGTCGATCACAGGCTTGAATATTTCAACTTTCTGTTTGGCAATGATCGCGCGGTTCAGCCGCCTGATCAGCTCTTCCGTTTTTCCGGAAAACATACAGCCGCAAATCACTTCAATCCATCCGGCTCTTTCCTGGCGCGACTTTCCTCCAAATTGCGGCTCGATAAACATATCGCAAAATACAAAAATTCTTAAGTGTGATAGACGTCAGGAATAGGTGATATGAGGAAGCTTGTATTCCTCCGGAACTTCCACGGTAACGTCCCCCAGCACTCTCACCTGGCATGATAATCGTTCGTTTGACTGCAGAGCGCCCATGGCCCGATAGCGGTTTTCCGCAGGTGTTACCTGGCTGAAGTTTTCCATTCCTTCCAGGACTATCACTTTACATGTGGTGCATCTGCCCTTTCCTCCGCAGGCATGCATCCAGTCCAGCCGGTGGTTCTGGAAAAGACGCAGCAGGGAAACATTTGGATCGTTAACCGAAAGGGTTTTATTTTTCCAGTTAGCGATCAGAATCGTGGACATGTTTCGGGCTTTAGGTGTGGAAATGCGCCAATAACAATTAACTTTATAACCGCCAATTAAAGGCATTAATCCGATACGATCAACATGGATGAGAAGATTAGTCTCGAAGCGATTGCAGTGTATGGCGATGCCTACGCTGAAAAACTTCTGAAGAATTTTTTTGCGAACAAGGAAAAGATCAACGGCCAGCAAATCCTTGCGCTGTCTTCCATTCAACAGGTAAACCTGTTTGTGATCCGGGAACTTTTTAAGGCCTGGAAGGAAGAAACACGCAAACAAAAAAGCTCCTACTTCGACAATGAAAATCCTGAGGT
Source organism: Fulvivirgaceae bacterium JP3-4 (assembly GCA_029309925.1). GTDB lineage: Bacteria > Bacteroidota > Bacteroidia > Cytophagales > Cyclobacteriaceae > Chryseosolibacter. The sequence continues at coordinate 802,415 of JARKND010000005.1, read as the reverse complement.
AAAGGAAGCACTCGCGAATTACATGTCGGTGGTTTCGAACCACATCCTGATCGACCGTGCACATTTCTCTCCGCTCCTGAAGAAGGCGGTTAGCCAGACACTGCTCGCCATCTTCGATCCTTACGATTTCTTTTCGATGCTGGTTACCGGTAAAGACAATAAACTGGAAGTCGCATCACTCAGGGATGAGATCAAATACATTAAGATCAACAAGGCGCCCATCGAGAGAATGTTGCACACGCTCGAACAGCGGAAGGTTGACCAGATTCCTGGCAACGAAGCATTTGCCATCCTCGATCAGATCCTGGAAGAAGTGAATTTCACTCCGGAAGATCTGGATGGATACATCGAGAAATTCTCAGAGGTCCATACCCTTGATCCTGCAACCTTCTACATCACGAAACCCGTGCCGCAGGAAGTCGTCAGGCCATCCGCTCCACAACAAGAGATCAAATCTGAAATGAGCGAAACGCGCACCACGTATGCCGAAGACAAAGTGATCGTAGAACAGAAAAAAGTAGTTGTGCAGGAAGTAAAGAAAGAATCAACGATCAACGAGCGCACCACCGCTGGTAAACAGGCGCTCATGGATAACCTCAAAAAGATCAGTCGTATCAAAGACAGTCTTTCTATCAATCAGAAATTTATGTTCACCAAGGTCCTTTTTTATGGAGACTTTGAATCATTCAGCCGCGCCATCGAAGACATCGATCAACTCCCGGACATGACTTCCGCGCTTCGTTACCTTGAACGCCACTCGTCCAACTGGGACCGCGACAGCAAGGAGTTCCATGAATTTATGGAAATGGTGGAGCAACGTTTTGCATAAAACCCTCCGAATACTTTCGTTTTTGGTTTGAGACGTGATCTTCGATCGGAGGAGGCATTAGGCATTGGGCATTAGGCATTAGGCATTAGGCATTAGGTCTCTTGTGTGCAGACATCGGTCCCCACGATAGGAACACATCAGCAATTCAAACGTCTCAATAGCCCGAACCATCGTTGGTTGCACCCAAACTAATGCCTAATGCCTAATTTCCTAATTCCTTAAAGTCTCTGTAACACCTGCATCCGGTGCGCATCAAGCTTCAGGAAGAGAAACAGCAATACAGTGAAGCCCCATAACGATGAACCTCCATAGCTGAAGAACGGAAGTGGAATACCGATGACCGGAAACAGGCCGATGGTCATGCCGATATTGACTGCAAAGTGGAAGAATAAAATGCATGCAACGGAATAGCCATACACGCGCGCGAACCGGTTCTTCTGTCGTTCTGCAAGGAAGATAATGCGCATGAGCAGAGCCATGAAGAGTGTCACCACCATCAGACTACCGATCCATCCATGCTCTTCGCCAATGGTACAGAATATAAAGTCGGTGCTTTGCTCCGGCACGAAGTCGAATTTGGTTTGCGTTCCCTCTAAAAATCCCTTCCCGAAAAATCCACCGCTGCCGATCGCGATCTTTGACTGTGTTACATTCCAGCCGTAGCCAAGCGGGTCGGCATCAGGGTTCAGCATTGAAACAATTCTTCGCTGATGGTGATCCTCCAGCAGGTTGAACACAGCTTCCACGCTGCCGATGAAAAATGCAAGAATCGCGGCACCCGCAGTAATCGTCACGAGGGTTTTTATTTTCTTTCTCCGGTTCATGTACATCATCAGCGCCCAGACAGCACCGATCGTTCCGAAGAGAATCCAGTTGTTTTCAACCAATAAAGTAAGGATGAACAGCGCTGCAGCGCCAAGTCCGAGAAGGATGAGAAAAGGGGACATCCCCTCGCGATAGAATACAACAGAGAAGATCAGAAACACCATTGCAGTTCCGTAATCTTTCTGAAGAAGGATCAGCAGGATCGGAGCACCGATGATGGCAAACAGGATCACCTGATTTCTCAGGTTGTCCATTTTGAATCCGATTGAGCCGATCACCTTGGCAACAACGAGGGCAGTCGCAAATTTTGCAAACTCAGAAGGCTGAACACCAAAAGAACCGATACCTAACCACGCCTTGTTTCCACCCACTTCCTTTCCGATGATCGGTACGAGAAGCAACAGAAAAAGGATCAAGCCATAAATGATGTAGGCAAACGTTTCGTAAAACTGACGATCAATAATAAGAATGGCAGCAATCAAAATACCTGAAGTTACGATGAACATGAGCTGACGCCCGGAGTTCAACGACAAATCAAAAATGCTTTGCTCGGCTTCAGCATCATAGGTAACGGCAAAAATGTTCAACCAGCCAAAAAAAACAATGGCCATGTAAAGCACGACTGTCACCCAGTCGATCTTGGTTGTGATAATTTTTTCTTCCTGTCTCAATCCAAAAAGTCCCCTTTTAAAACGTAATCCTGAATGTGCGGTCTCTTCGTATTTCCGTACAAATATTTTTCAATCATCAGGCTGGCGATAGATGCTGCTGCTCTTGCTCCCTGCCCTGACCACTCCACATAGACCGACACCGCAATTTTCGGATTTTCCTTAGGCGCATACGCGATGAAAACTGAGTGATCGGGTCTCGCGTTCTTCATCGTCTTTGCATCGTTCTGCACCGATCCTGTTTTACCGCAGACTACGATGTCTTTAAGACTCGCGCGATATTGTCCCGTTCCAGAGCGTACCACTTCCTCCATCGCATCTGCAGCGATTTCAAAATTTTGCGGATCGATGGTCGTGTAGTGTTTCTCTTCGTATTCCGGCAGAGGCTTGCCTGAATTTCCTATGGACTTCACCAGGTGAGGTGTGATGTAATATCCTTTGTTGGCAACGGTCGCGGCAAAGTTTGCCATCTGCAACGGCACAACAAGATTTTCACCTTCGCCAATCGCTATCGAATAAATATTTGAAAACTTCCATGGTCTGCCGGTGTAGGCCCTGTCATAAAACGCGGGGCTTGGCACGAGGCCGTTCTTTTCGTTCGGCAGATCGATTCCAAGTCTTTTGCCAAATCCAAAACTTGAAATGTGTTTGCTCCATTCTTCGAGTCCTATGCGGGTGTCATCAAACGGATTGTCAGACTTGCCTTTGTTCAGCATGCGCTTCAGTACCTGGTAGAAGTAAGGGTTGCATGAGTTTGTGATGGCACCGCGAAGATCTTCATTGCTGTGCGGGCCGTGACAACCGATGATGGAGCGATCGCACTTAAAGCGTGTGTCGGGCGTGATCACACCTTCCTGCAATGCCACCATCGCCTGCGCGATCTTAAAAATCGAGCCGGGACGATATTGCGCCATCAACGGCCTGTTGAACAGTGGCTTGTTGGTGTCGCTGTTGATCAGCACGAAATTATCACTATAGTTTTTTCCGGTGAGCAAAGTAGGATCGTATGATGGCCCCGAAACCATGGAGAGTACCTCACCAGTGGCAGGCTCGATGCAGATGATACTGCCCGCTTTTCCTTTCATGAGGAACTCGCCATATTCCTGCAGGTCAAGGTCTATGGTGGTGGTAAGATTCTGACCCGGTACGGAAAGCGTATCGTATTCGCCATTGGCGAAAGAGCCCTTCACGATTCCGTCAACATCGCGAAGCAGGAAACGTTTTCCGCTTCGCCCTCGCAGGTACTGTTCGTAGTAAGCTTCAATTCCGCTTTGGCCAATACCTTCGCCCTGACGATAGAATTTACTCTGGTCGCGTTCAAGCTGGGTCTTTGAGATCTCACTTACATAACCGAGGGCATTCGCCATCACATTCTTCGTGTATGCCCTGGTACTCCTTGCCTGGATCATAAATCCCGGAAACTCATCGATGCGGTCCTGGATTTTTGCAAAGTCGAGGTTTGACAACTGTGTGAGGAATACCGTTGGCTTGCGGGGTGAGTATTCTTTTTTCCTTCTCAGCTCCTTAAACTTTTCGCGGAGTTCAGGCATGGTCATGGAGAATACGTCACAGAAAGCTGCACTGTCAAGGTCTTTTACTTCTTTCTTCAGAATGAGCAGGTCAAACTCGGGTGTATTGTAGACAATTAGTTTACCATTGCGATCGTAGATAAGACCACGCACAGGCGGATCAACCACTTCAAGCACCGCATTGCTGTTTGCCAGGTCTTTGTATTTGCGGTCAACAACCTGAATAGAGAATAGTTTGATAAGAAAGATAATTCCTATCAATGCAAATGCGATCTGAATAATTTCCCTTCTGCCTTCGTTCATAGAACACTTGTTGCTTCAGGCCAACGAATAAGTTTAAAAAATCAGCGGTACCGTCCACTCGGGAACAAGTACTGAACAATTAAAGTTACAATAGTTGTAAAGATTGTACTAGTGATAACCTTCCAAAGTGTAAACCAAAACATTCCGAAGCCACCAGCCTCGATAAAGAACAGAACCGCGTGATGAGCGAACACAAGCGGAATAGTATAGACCAGGAACCACTGTACTCCGTGGGCAGCGATTGACGGGGTAACGTTGGTATCATAGCCACCCTGCGGTGTGATAGACGACAACCAGTAATTTCTAAGGTACATCACAAATACACTGGCAAACGCGTGCAACCCCAGGCTATCATAGAAAATATCAACTGTAAAACCCATCAGAAAGCCCGCAAGCATCAACATCAATGGATTGGATTCCACAGGCAGGAAAAACAGGTATGCTACGTAAAGAAAGCAAAATGCAGTATTGAACAACACGATGTTTTTAAGGATCAACACCTGGTAGAAAAGGTAGATGAAAAACGAAATGACCTGTATGATGCCTATCCTGCTCATCTTGACCCCTCCTCCAGATACGGACCCTGCAGCGAATCCAATTCATTTTTCAGATGACTTCTCACTACCTCAACATATGACAGCTTTCTGAAATCCTGCGATAGCCGGACTTTCAGATCGTAGAACAGTGATGGTGTTTGTTTTACTTCTTCAATTATCCCGACCATAATGCCCTCCGGAAATACTGCGTTGTAAGCGGAAGTGACTACCGTATCACCTTTCGCGGGATTAACATGGCCTGGAACGAAGTTGAGCTGCGCGAATTCCGGATCCTTGCCGTCCCAGCTGACCGATCCAAAATATCCGGTTCTGGTCATCAGAACGGAAAGCTTATAGTCTTTGTGAAGGATGGAGGTAACAACACTGTAATGATTCGATACAGCTTTTACTTTCCCAACAGCTCCCAGCGGGCTGATTACCGCCATGCCAGGCCTGACGCCTGAGCTCGATCCTTTGTTGATCGTCAGATAATTTGTAAAACGGTTGACGGAGTTATTCACCACTTTCGCGCTGATGAAATCGAATTGCTTGATTACGGTTGAATCTTTGCGGCCGATCGAATCAGAAGCCTGATGGATTTGATTGAATTGTTCGAGCTTGCTCCTCAGCACTGCATTTTCTTCTGCCAACGTGCTATTGATATTGCGCAGCAGAAAATACTCGCGTACATCCTGCGAGAAGTTATTGAGTCTCGCCACCATGCCGCTTGATGAGTTGAAGAACTTGGCACCCTGGTACTGATTATTTTCGATAATCAGCCACGCGCAGACTACTTCGATAACAAGAAATGTAAAAAAGGCCCGGTACTGGTAAAAGAATAAAAAGAGCCGTTCCATGGAATCAGGTCATCAATACAGCACGGAATTTGTCGAGTTGTTTAAGCGCTGCACCAGTTCCTCTTACGACAGCCTTCAATGGATCTTCCGCCACGTGAATTGGAAGTTTTGTCTTCAATGCGAGACGCTTGTCCAGTCCGCGAAGTAACGCACCACCACCGGTCAGATAGATTCCTCTTTCATAGATATCGGCCGAAAGTTCAGGCGGTGAAGTTTCAAGCGCCTTCAATACTGCTTCTTCCAGTTTGGAAACTGATTTATCCAAAGCAAAAGCAACTTCTGAGTATGAGATCTTGATCGTTTTAGGAATACCAGTCATCAGGTCACGACCACGGATCTCGTAGTCTTCCGGTCCTTCGTCCAACTCTGTCAAAGCGGAGCCCACTTCGATCTTAACTTTTTCTGCAGAGCGTTCGCCAATCAGAAGATTGTGCTGACGTCTCATATAATCGAGGATGTCGCGATTGAATGTGTCACCTGCAACGCGGATCGACTGGTCGCATACAATTCCTGACAAAGCAATAACAGCAATATCGGTAGTACCTCCTCCGATGTCTACGATCATATTACCAACTGGCATTTCAATGTCAATGCCAGTTCCGATCGCAGCAGCAATCGGTTCGTAGATCATATATACCTCTTTCGCGCCAGCGTGTTCAGCAGAATCGCGAACCGCTCTCTTCTCAACCTCGGTAATGCCTGATGGGATACAGATCACCATGCGATAAGAAGGCGGAAACATCCGCTTGCCGGTATCGATCATCTTGATCAAACCGCGGATCATCATTTCAGCCGCCTGAAAGTCTGCGATCACGCCTTCCTTCAATGGGCGAATGGTCTTGATGTGCTCATGAGTTTTCTCGTGCATCTGCATCGCCTCTCTTCCGATTGCGAGCACTTTATTTGCCTGCTTGTCGAGCGCAATGATCGATGGCTCGTCTACAACAATTTTATCGCGATATATGATCAGTGTGTTGGCAGTTCCCAGGTCGATTGCAATGTCGCTGGTGAAGAAATCGAGAAATCCCATTGAGTTAAAAGAGGCTTTGTGAGTTGGTAAAAAATTTGATGTGGCGAAATTACATAATAATTGCCTTGATTCTGTAGTAAAAAGGAGCGAAAAAACTTACAAGGATAAACTTAACGGCTTAACCGTTACAACACTGTTTCAGCAGGTAAACTATCGACTACTTCGACTAAAAGTCGCACCGGGGTTGACTTTCGATTTGACCAGAGTGTGATTATGTTATTCGCCTCCAAAACGAGAAGTAGGCAGTAGGCAAGATGCAGTAGGCAATGCGTAGCGTTAGCTTTGTTTTTTTACTCGACCATTGGCCAATGGTTCAAAAATCGTCAAACTGGGATTGCCTATTGCCAATTGCCTACTGCCTACTACTAATGTTTAAAATGGCGCGTTCCGGTGAATACCATAGCCATAGCGTGATTATCACAAAACGCAATCGAATCCTGGTCCTTTACAGAGCCACCGGGTTGAATAACCGCAGTAATGCCAGCCTGGTGAGCAATCTCCACGCAGTCGGGGAATGGGAAAAACGCATCGGATGCCATCACCGCTCCCTTCAGGTCGAAGCCAAACACAGCAGCTTTTTCAATCGCCTGCTTAAGCGCGTCCACCCTGGAAGTCTGACCAACTCCGCTGGCGAGAAGCTGACCGTTTACAGCCAGAATGATTGTATTCGACTTGGTGTGCTTGCAGATCTTGCTCGCAAAAAGCAATGCGTCTACTTCAGCCGATGTAGGCGCCTTCCTGGTGACGACTTTCAAATCGGCCTTTGAATCGGTTTTGAGATCGAGATCCTGCTCAATGATCCCGTTAAGGATGCTCTTAACCTGCCGCTTCTCTTTGAGTGATTGCTTCTGGCGGAGGAGCATGCGGTTCTTTTTGGACTTCAGAAGATCAAGTGCCTCTTTGGAATAAGAGGGCGCGATCAGGATTTCAAAAAACAGCTTGTTGAGTTCCTCGGCAGCTGCAAGATCAACCTCTTTATTGGTAGCCAGCACTCCCCCGAACGCGGAAATCGTGTCCGCCTGAAACGCTTTCAGGTAGGCTTCTTTTACGGTTGAGGCGGTTGCCGCGCCACACGCATTGGTGTGTTTGATAATCACAAAGGCCGTTTCGCCATCAAACTCTTTAACGAGGTTGACTGCCGCGTCCACATCCACCAGGTTGTTGTAGGAAAGCTCCTTCCCATTCAACTGCTCGAAAAGACCATCAAGATCGCCATAATAGATGCCTTGCTGATGCGGATTCTCTCCATATCGCAGAACGCGGCCATTTTGAAGGCTCTTCTTGAAGACAGGAATCGCCAGGCCTTTATTGAAGTAGTTGAAAATAGCGGTGTCGTAATGCGATGTCACATTGAACGCAAGCCCCGCGAAACGCTTCCGGTCGGCCAGGTCTGAGGAGCACTTCTTCGCTTCAAGCAGCTGCTGCAATTCCTGATATTGTTCACGAGAAGAGATAATTATTACATCATTAAAGTTCTTGGCGGCAGCACGGATCAATGAAATTCCCCCGATGTCGATCTTTTCGATCACCTCTTCATCTGTCCCTCCCTTGGCTACGGTTTCTTCAAAAGGATACAAATCGACTATGACCAGATCGAGCGGGCCGATGTTGAATTGCTTCGCCTCTCCCAGATCTCCCTGGTGGTCTCTGCGAAACAAGATGCCACCGAAAACGGCCGGATGAAGTGTCTTAACACGTCCTCCGAATATTGACGGATAACCTGTCAGCGTCTCGACAGCTGTCACCTTGTAGCCCAGCTTCTCAATGAACTCCTGTGTTCCCCCGGTTGAGACAAATTCGACCCCGGCTTTCCCGAGCGTATGAATGATTGGTTCGAGGTTGTCTTTATAAAAAACAGAAATGAGGGCACGGGTGATTTTGCGTTGAGACATTGGGCAGCGGCAGGTTTGTGTTAGGTTATATTTTAGGTTCGGGTTCCGGGTTCGGTGTTTCGTGTTCGGAGTCCAGCTTAGATGATTCCTTCGAGGTCGCGTTCTTCGTACTCTTCGAACTCGATGCTGAAATCATCTGCGTCCAGGTAAGCCGGGAAGCGATCGCGGAAGGAATGAAGTGAGTTCGCGCTGAGTTCGATTGTCCGGGTAGTCTCATCGCCCTCGTTCGACCAGATGGCATCACCCTTCGGGCTGATGATCGCTGAGTGACCGTTGTGTTCAATGCCATGTCCGTCCTGGCCAATTCTATTCACACCAGCAACGTAACTCAGGTTTTCGATGGCTCGCGCTTTCAGCAGTGTATCCCACGCATCAATACGTGTAGTCGGCCAGTTGGCAACGTAGATCGCAAGATCGTAGGAGAGACGCTTTGCCGCATTATCCCAGCGGTTGCGGCTCCATACAGGAAACCGCAGGTCGTAACACACCAGTGGACAAATTCGCCAGCCTTTCCAGGTTGAAATCAGGAGGCTCTCTCCTGCTGAGTAGTTTTTATGCTCATTGGCCATCCGGAACAGGTGGCGCTTGTCGTAGGTCTTGTAGTGGCCACCCGGCTCCATCCACAGCAGGCGGTTGTAATAACGTTCGTGCACTGTGATGATGTAGCTTCCCAGTATAAGCGCACCCGTCTGATCGGCCATTTGTTTCATCCACTTGAAGGTCCGCATGTTCATGTGCTCGGCCAGCTTGTGCGAACTCATCGTAAAGCCGGTGGTAAACATTTCGGGAAGAATAATGACGTCAGTTGAATTGCCGATTTGCCAGACTTTCTCCTCGAACATGGCCAGGTTGGCCTCGATGTCCTCCCAATGCAAATCTGACTGTACCAGTGTGATCTTTAAATCCTGCATAAGACGTAGTGGTTTGTCCCAACGGATGAATGGGACCGCAAAGAAAGCCAAAAAGTCTCCAGTAGACAATTAGTAGGTGGGAAAAGAAAGTAAGTCGATTTTAGCGCAACTCGCTCAATAGTAAGCAGTAGGCAATTGGCAGTTGGCAAAACCCTGTTTTCTCTATTGTCCGACTCATTGAGAATAGCATTCGGAATAAGAAAAAAAACAATTGCAAGCCTTGCCTACTGCAATTGTGCCTACTGCCTACTATAAACTTCGCAGAATCTCACAGGCCTTTAGCAACGTTTCCTCTTTTTTCGCGAAGCAAAACCTCAGCAAACGATTGTCCGTCCTGTCTTTGTAGAAAACTGACACGGGTATAGATGCCACTTTGAATTTTTTCGTCAGTTCTTCTGCCATTTCCACGTCTGGCTTGCCGGAAATCGAGCGATAGGACATCAGTTGGAAATATGATCCATGACATGGCAGGGGTTCGAGGGACGAGCCCTTTATGTGTTCAAGGAAAAAATTGCGTTTTGCTTCGTAGAACCGTCCCAGTCCAAGATAATGCTCGGGATTTTTCAGGTAGTCCGCGAGCGCGAATTGCACCGGAGTGTTTACTGCAAAAACGATGAACTGGTGTGTCTTGCGGATCTCTGCAGTAAGGTGCTGCGGTGCCACTACATAGCCGGCTTTCCAGCCCGTGGCGTGAAACGTTTTACCAAATGAATAAACGCTGATGCTTTGCGATGCCAGCCCGGGCGACCTCAACGCGCTCTGATGCTGGAGTCCATCGAAGATGAGTCGTTCGTATACCTCATCACTTAAAACGAGGATGTTATTGATGAGCGCTATTTTTTCAAGTTCAAGGAGATCGTTTGGCTTTAGCACGGATCCACTCGGGTTGTGAGGCGTGTTGACCATGATCATCCGCGTCTTCTTTGTAATCTTCTTTTTCACAAGATCCCAGTCGATGGAGAAATCCGGATAGGTGAGGTTGATCTGCACCGGAACACCACCATTCAGCCGGATGGCGGGATCGTAGCTGTCGTAGGCCGGGTCGAAGAGGATAACCTCGTCACCGGGATTAATAAAGGCGGATATGGCTGCGAATATGCCTTCCGTTGCTCCCGCAGTAACAGTAATTTCTGTTTCCGGATCAACAGTATGATTATACGTTTCCTTGATGACGCGGGCGATCTCCTGGCGGAGTAAAGGAACACCTGGCATCGGTGCATACTGGTTGTTTCCTTCCAGCATGTACTGATGAACGAGATCGATGATCGTTTTGTCGATCGAAAAATCCGGAAAACCCTGGGATAGGTTGATAGCACCGTGTTCGAGCGCCATCTTTGACATCACCGAAAAAATTGAAGTGCCTACATCAGGAAGACGCGATTGAATTTTCATCCGCTACCTTTTTGACGGTGCGAGAATTCTGTACTCCGTATCAACTTTCCCCTTCGAAATATCAGCAAGTTTTCCCTTCAGTAATTTTTTCTTCAGGGATGAGAGATAATCCACAAACATCTTTCCTTCAATGTGGTCGTATTCATGCTGAATGATACGCGCCTTCATACCATCGTACTCCTCTTCTTTCAGGTTCCACTCTTCATCGTAGTATCTGATCTTCACTTTTTCCTTGCGGGAAATTTTTTCGCGGATGTTCGGAATGCTGAGGCACCCTTCCTCAAAGTCCCACGGAGTTCCTGATTCGTCCAATATCTGCGGATTGACAAATGTCTTCTTGAAATTGTCCATGTCCGGCTCATCCTCAAGCCCGGTGCCGTCAACGACAAAAAGGCGGACACTTTTTCCGATCTGCGGTGCTGCCAGACCGATTCCATTTGCAGCGTCCATGGTCTCGAACATGTCTGCGACCAGCTGCTTTATATCCGTGCCCTGGGGAATATCCTTCGCGCGCTGCCTCAAGACAGGGTCACCATACATTACTATTGGATAAATCATGGGTGCAAAGGTAGCACAGGATTTTGAATGCGTAAAGCATCTGGGTAATGGGCGATAGGTGATGGGTGATGGGTGATGGGTAATGGGTGATGGGTAATGGCAGGGTGCACAAAAACTCAAGATCGTTTTGCCTGCAATTAGGTGCGCGTCCGCTGTTGTCGATTACCCATTACCCATTACCTTAACTTCGCTTCGAACTCATAAAGTCCTGCAGAATAATAGTGGCGCTGATCTTGTCTACGTTCGCTTTCACCTGACGATCCTTTTTCTTCATACCGCCAGCGATCATCGCCCGCTGTGCCAGGCGACTGGTGAACCGTTCATCAGCCAGGTGGAGTGGTTTTTCCGGGAATTCTTTTTTCAACACTTCTACAAAAGCGCGGACGAGCGGAGCAATTTCAGAGTCCTCATTCTTAAGTGTTTTAGGCATGCCGACCACAAACTCATCGACCGGCTCTTTCGCACAATATTTTTTGAGAAATTCAAGCAGGACAGATGTGTCAACCGTGTCGAGAGCGGTCGCAATGATGCGCAACGGATCGGTTACTGCCAATCCTGTCCGTTTCCTGCCATAGTCGATTGCAAGGATTCTGCCCATTAATTGAAGGCAGCTTTTTCGAAGAAAGCTTTGCGAACTTTGTTTTCCATGGCCATTGCTTTTGGAAACAAAATCTCATTTTCAATGCGGGCGTGAGTGATGAGGCTTTTCTCGAATGCCTTCAGCTCATTATAGATAACCTTGACGTGCAGCGGAGCATTTGCATCAAGGCTGTAGTTACGCGTGATCTTGCGGATACCTTCCATCTCATCATCGTGGGCTTCGTGCTCCATTGCAAATTTGTGGACTGAATTCTTTTCGAGAAGATAATACAGCTTCCCGTGAGGATACGATGACTTCGATGCTTTCTCGAGCGCAAGAATGAAGTGGAACAAAGTGTCCTCCTCTTCATAGATATGCTCGATGAAATCTTCAACAAACAGCGGAAACACAATTTTCAGATCTTTCTCGATGGCGTTGAAACTTTCATTGTGTGCGCGGAATGTTTCAACAAGGCGCGCGATGTATGGAAGTTTGTGCTTGATAAAAATAAAATGCGAATGCTTGAGGTACTCGATGATCAGATCGATGGGATAACTCACCAGTGGAAGTTCAGCTTCCTGCAGATACGTTGGCGATTCCAGTTCCTTCACTACCTGCTCGGTTTTAAGGCCGCGTTTCTCGCACACCTGTTCGAGCGTGAATTCTGAGTACTCGTAGAATTTGATCCCAAAATAAAAAAGCACATAAGCGTGCACGTAGTTCTGGTCTACGAGATCTGCGATACGTCTGTCTTTAAGCGCTATTTTGTTCATGGAGATTCAGTAAATATAGAAAAAGGCTGATTCAAAGGAAAAAGGCAGGATCATAAAGAATTGCAAAAAGCACCGCAACTGTTGCGGAACCGACCCTATAAAAAATCCGTTAGTTTATCCAGCCAACAATTATTTTAGCACTTCGTTAGAGTCAATACTGTTATTGTTGTTGTGATTATGAGTCAGAATTCGAAATATCAAATCCGTTTACCGATTGTTTTATGCCTGGGGTTAGCGGCTGGCGTGTTTGTGGGAGCCACGCTTAACACCGGAAAGCCCTCTGCAGATGTTAACAAAGACGTCCAGAAATTCCGTGAGATCCTCACACAGATTAAGGAAGAATATGTTGACACAGTAAACACCGGGCGGCTGGTAGATGACGCCATTGCGCACATCCTTCAGAAACTTGATCCGCACTCCGCTTACATCCCCGCAACCGACAAAGTCGCAGCTAACGAAGATCTCAGGGGAAACTTTGACGGAATTGGTGTAGAGTTCAACATTTTCAACGACACGATCGTGGTAGTTACGCCCTTGAGTGGCGGCCCCTCAGAAATGCTGGGAATACAGTCGGGCGATAAGATCATTAAAGTCGATGAAAAAAATATGGCAGGCGTTGGCGTGAGCACTGCTGACGTAATGAAAGCCTTAAAGGGACCGCGCGGAACCGAGGTAAAGGTTACGATCGCCCGCGGCAGCAAGGAAATTGAATACAAGATTGTCCGTGATAAAATCCCGCAATACTCGGTAGATGTTGCTTATATGGTTGATGATGTCACAGGCTACATCAAAGTGAACCGCTTTTCCGCAACGACTTATGATGAATTCCAGGAAGCACTGAAGAAGCTGCGTGAGAAAGGGATGAAAAAGCTTGTGCTCGATCTTCAGGGCAACGGTGGTGGCTACATGAACATGGCGATTGAAATGGCCGATGAATTCCTTTCGTCCGGGAAAGTGATTGTTTCTCAAAAAGGAAAAGAAAGAAAATACAATGCAGAGGCGGTATCAACGAACAAGGGCAGCTTTGAAACAGGTGACCTCGTAGTATTGGTTAATGAAGGAAGCGCATCTGCATCTGAAATTCTTGCCGGAGCGCTACAAGATAACGACCGCGCGCTGCTGGTCGGAAGAAGAAGTTTTGGAAAGGGGCTTGTGCAGTCACCATTCGATCTCACGGATGGCTCGGAATTGCGCCTGACAATCTCGCGGTACTACACACCAAGCGGACGCTCGATCCAGAAGCCATACGAAGACGGTGATGAATATTCACGTGATATCATCAGCCGATACAACCATGGCGAATTCTTCCACGCTGACAGCATCCAGTTCAACGATTCGCTGAAGTACTCGACAGCCAACGGTCGCACGGTGTATGGCGGTGGCGGAATCATGCCTGACTATTTCGTGCCACTCGACACCACGCTTAACAGCCACTACTTAAATGAACTCTTTACTTCAACTGCCATCCAGGAGTACACCTTTAAGTTCGCAGAAGACCACAAGAAAGAACTCGAGGAAAAAGGCTTCAAGAACTTCCTCACGAAGTTCACCGTGACCGAGGAAATGCTGAAGGAACTCGTGAGGGTTGGTGAACGAAACAAAGTGAAACCAGACTACAAGGAGCTCAACAAAAAGAAAGATCTTTTCAAAATTCACGTGAAAGCACAGATTGCAAGAAAGATCTGGGGCAACGAAGGATTCTATCCGGTATACAACGAGACCAACGAAGTGTTCCAGCAGGCGTTGAAGGTGTTCGATAAAATACCGGAACTCGACCGCAGCAAAATGTAACGCCCTCAAGAATAATATTTACTAATCCCGGCCGATAACCAGCAGCCGGGATTTTTTATTTCGGAAAAGTCGATTTCGCAGAAGAGACTTTGGAAGGGATACAAGCCTCTGCCGAAATGACTATTTTTGACAGGTAAAGTTTACCCATATGTATTATCACCGACTCGGAAATATTCCACCCAAGCGCCACACGCAATTTCGCCAGCCGGATGGATCTCTATATAAAGAGGAACTCGTGAGCTCTGAAGGTTTTTCAGGGATCTACTCAAACCTCTATCATATCAATCCACCTACACGGATCAAAGCAGTGAAAGATGCTGTTCCATATGGGCCAAAGCGAATTGAAAAATACGACCTCCGTCAGACACACCTGAATACTTCAAAGGTGAAGACAACGGGCAACGATTACCTTTCTGCCCGAAAAGTATTGCTTGCCAACAGCGACTGCTCCATTTCAATATGCTCACCGGAAAAAAGAAAAATGGATTACTTCTACAAGAATGCCGAAGGTGACGAAGTACTTTTCATCCATGATGGGAAAGGTGTATTGATCTCGCAGTTCGGCAAGCTTGAGATCCGCCAGGGTGACTATGTGGTGATTCCGCGAACTGTCATCTACAAACTTGAGTTTGAAGAAGGCCCGCTCCGATTGCTTATCATCGAATCAGCGTCCCCGGTTGAAACAGTAAAGCGCTATCGCAATCAGCTTGGCCAGTTGCTGGAGCATTCTCCCTACTGTGAGCGCGATATTCGTCCTCCGCACGAGCTGATCACCGATCGCTCAAAGGGAGAATTCCTGATGAAGATCAAAAAGCAAGGTTATCTCCACCAGTATGTTTACGATTACAGCCCGCTCGACCTGATCGGCTGGGACGGTTTCCTGTGGCCCTATGCGTTTTCCATTCACGACTTCGAACCGATCACGGGACGCATTCATCAGCCCCCACCGGTGCACCAGACTTTCCAGGCGCATAATTTTGTGATCTGCTCTTTTGTGCCGCGACTGTTCGATTACCATCCGCAAGCCATCCCCGCGCCATACAACCACAGCAACATCGACAGCGATGAAGTGCTGTATTATGCTGAAGGAAATTTTATGAGCAGGCGCGGTATCGAGAGAGGATCGTTCACGCTGCATCCCGGTGGTCTGCCACATGGGCCGCATCCCGGGACTGTCGAGAAAAGCATCGGAGCAAAGGAAACGCATGAACTCGCGGTGATGATCGACACCTTCAGGCCATTGTACCTCACAACGGATTCGCTGGAGTTTGTTGACAAGAATTATCCAATGAGCTGGACTGATCCACAGCCCGAAGGGTTTAATGAGATCAACACTCCGTAGCAAAGGCTTTCAACGCAAAGACGCGAACATGGGCAGTTCGCCAACAAAAATTCCTCCGCGAACTCCGCACCTTAGCGTCTCCGCGTTGAAAAACTAATGTTTCGAAGTGCGCACCTTAGGGTTCGTGAAGTGAATGATTGCGGCAATGAGAAACATCCCAGCAGCGAAGAAGCAAACGTATTGAATCAGCTCCTTCCCGTCTTTCATATAGAGATAGCCCACAATGGCCATGGTTACCGCTTCGAGAAAAGCAATGATACCGGCAAAGTGCTTCAGGGCTTTCTCGAAGCGATGATGGAAAATCGTCCCGAATAAGATTATTAAGCCGATAACGATCAATACTACTGCAAATCCAACCTTTCCAGGCACGGCCAGCTTATCAAAGCCCTTTAACAACACGACAAAAGCGGTTAAGTAATGGGCGATTGTCCCGAGAAGTGCGACACGCTTTGAAGAACCTGTTGCCATGGAATTGCGTTTCGCAGTAAGATACGAAGTAGCAAAAAATTTAATTATGTTTAGGCTATGAATAATTTCTCACAAGCGATACAAATCCGATGGTCTGATATTGACGCCAATCGTCACCTGCGCCACTCAGTTTACTACGACTATGCCGCCATGATGAGGATGAATTTTCTGAGCTCCCGCGGACTCACCACAAAGAAACTGGAAGAGCTTGCCATGGGGCCGATCCTGTTCAGGGAAGAGGCCATCTTCAAACGAGAAATTTTACTGGAAGACAAGATTACCATAACAGTCGAACTTGTTAAGACAACGGAAGACTATGGACGATGGAGCCTGCGCCATCTTTTCATGAAAGAAGACAACACGCTTGCTGCAATCTTAAATGTTGATGGTGCATGGATCGACCTTACGAAACGCAAGCTTGCCGTGCCCGGTGAGTTCATCCGACATATATTTGAAAACTTCCCGAAAGGCCAGGATTTCCAAATGACCAGCCCAACCCCAAAAAGCTAATGATACAATTGATCGACCTGAGTCATACCATCGAAGATGGAATGACAACGTACAAAGGATTGCCGGCACCCATCATCTGCGATTATTTAAGTCGTGAGGACTCCAAACAGTTTTACGAGGCAGGCACAGAATTTCAGATCGGCAAAATTGAAATGGTCTCCAACACCGGAACGTATGTCGATTGCCCTTTCCACCGCTATGAAGATGGCGATGATCTAAGCCAGGTTGAATTGAAACGCTTTGCACATCTCGATGGGATTGTTGTTCACGCGGATTTCAAAAATGGAATTGAGATTGGAAAAAAGTATTTTGAAGGACTTGCGCTGAAAGGAAAGGCGGTACTGATCAACACAAACTGGAGCCTTCACTGGCGGACTGAAAAGTATTTTGAAAATCATCCTTTCCTTACGGAGGAAGCTGCAACGTACCTGCGCGATCAGAAGGTCGGATTTGTGGGAATAGACTCACACAACATAGATGATACACGCACCAAAAGAAGACCAGCGCATACGATTCTGCTCCGTGCAGGAATTCTTATCTGTGAGCACATGTGTAATCTCGGCAAGCTGCCCGAGCATTTTATATTCAACGCTGTTCCTCCTAAGATGAAAGGCGTGGGCACATTTCCGGTGCGCGCTTATGCGGAAATCCCAAATGCATAAATTAGCCACCAAGACTCCAAGACACTAAGTAACACGAAGAAACGACCGAGGCATTCTTGGTGCAACTTAGTGTCTTGTCGCTTATCCTGCGCTACGCGGGGTGGCTATCCAGCTTTCAATGACCTGTGGATAGTGTTTATGCTCAAGTTCTAATACACATTTTGCAATGTCTGAAGGCGAGTGACGTGCCTCAACGGGGCAGCTTGCCTGAAAGAGAATTCTTCCATCATCGTAGTGCTCGTTTACAAGATGGATCGTGATTCCGGTTTCAGTTTCTCCCGCGAGTTTTACGGCCTCATGCACACGGCTTCCGTACATTCCCTTTCCGCCAAACTTCGGCAACAGTGCTGGATGAATATTCACAATTCGATCAGGATATAATTTGATCAGGTAATCCGGCACCAGCCAGAGAAATCCAGCTAGAACAATGTGTGTGATGTTTTCCAGGGATAACTCGTGAATCAGTTTCCCAGGCTGCCTGTATTCTTCACGCGTGAACGTTATCGCTCTAATGCCGGCATTTTTTGCACGTTGCAGCACGAACGCTTCCGGATTATTCGAGAGCACCAAAGCGACTTTGATGGAGGGATGGTTCTTAAAATATTGAATGATGGCTTCGGCATTGGAGCCGTTACCAGAAGCAAAAATCGCGAGACGGTATTGTGGAGATGCCATGCTGTATGGTCGGAACGAAAAGGTTGGTTTATAAAAATGCCATGCTTAAAACGCCCAGCAGCAAAATGAGCTTACAAAACGTACTGAGCCGTGTATAATCTTTTTTGGTGTCGGCCCGCACGAGCATATACAATAAAATCAGTAACGGAGTAAACAGGCATGCAAGAAAATAGTACACGGGCAGATCGACAAAAAACAAATCAAGCAGAAGCACGGTAACTGAGAAGATCAACAGTACCACATAAATAAAATATTTTGTCTTGCGCATACCCCAGATGATCGGCAGTGTTTTGCAGCCGAACGTATCATCGCCTTTCAGGTCCTCCATGTCTTTGATCACTTCGCGAACAAGGGTAATGAAGAATGCGAAAGCCGCATAAATAAAGATTAGCGGATCGCCTGTCTTATATAAGGCGTCAACAATAACAATAGCCAATGCGGTGAGAAGACTTACCACCACGTTTCCGATCAGCGGTTGACGTTTTAAATTGTTTGAATACCACCAGAGGATGAAGGCCGCGCCAAAATTCAGTACGCCAATTTTCCAATTGAGAAAAGTGCCGACCGCAATTCCAAAAAACGACAAAAGCGTGTGATAAAGAATTGCATAGCGCCTGGTAATTCCTTTGCCGATGATGACCCGGTCAGGTTTGTTGATCAGGTCAATTTTGATGTCGTAGTAGTCGTTGATAATGTATCCCGCGGCAGCGATGGAAACGGTTGACACTACCAGCAGAAAAAAACGCAGATCGAAAACGTTAGCGCTGCCAATGATCATCATGGCCGTGAAGTACTGGGCCAGCGCAAGGATCAATAAATTCCAGACGCGCGTGAGCCTCAGGAAAGAAACAATGAACCGTTTTACGTTATACGCCTGTGCCATACTGTGCATCAAAGCGTAAAGTTAATCCGGCCCGGCTTTATTTTGCAGGGTTCAAAAGAATAAGTTAGCCCCGATGCCGAGGCTAACCGCTCCTTAAAGTTTAATGCTGATCATTCCCATCAGATTTCTGCCTGCCTGCGGGAAATAGTAGTTCTCACGATAGGCAGTCGGTCCTGCCAGGAAGCCCCACGTGTAGCCGTTCGACTCATAAACTTCATCCAGCACATTGTTGACGAGCAAACTGAAACTTATCTCTCTGACAAATGATGGCTTCCAGCTATAGGTCAACCGAATGTCATTGATCAAATATGCATCAAGCTGGCGAGCCTCATTCGAGGTGTTATCGAGATACTGCCGGCCTACATATTTCGACAGCAGCGAAGCTTCGAAATTCCTGAAAGGACTGTAGTTCAATGCCGAGCCGGCTATGATTGAAGGAGAGAACGAGATGTCGGTATTCTTGTAAACGTTCTCCACCACATTGTATTCATCCCAGTTTTCACCGTAGTCGTAAAGAACCTCCGTAAACTCCGAAATTTTATTTCTGCTGAGCGTGAGATTTGCGTTCCACGAAACTTTATTCGAAAGCTTCACCAGGCCGTCAACTTCGATACCCATGCGGTAGCTCTCGTCAACATTTGTGCGGACTGATGCGCCAACATCATTGATCTCGCCCGTCAATACGAGCTGATCCTTGTAGTTCATCAGGTAATAATTCACCTGGAGCCTGTGCGCAGCACCACTGTTTCTCCATCCGGCTTCAAGGTTGCCCATCGTCTCGTGCCTCGGTGTCTTTCCCGGGTTATCGACAAAATCATCGCGGACTGGCTCGCGGTTGGCAATGGCGTAGGAAGCATAGAGTTGATTACGTTCGCTTACCTCATAAGTCAATCCAAATTTCGGATTGAAGAACGTGTACTGCTCATCGATTGCAAAATTGTTCATGCGGTTGTCGATGCCCGCTGCCGTGTAGTTGATTGTCCGAACCTGCAAATCGACAAATGCATTCAGCTTTGAAGTGACGTCAGCGTTCAATTTTCCATAAGCGTTGAAGTCGGTTTTGTTGCCATCGTTGAAGTAGTAACGATATCCCTGCGGAACAACAGCAACCTCCGACCAGATAATCTCACCGAAGTGATCACCATCATAACGATTCCATCCGCCCCCGAAAACAAAATTCCATTTTTGCTTGTCGACATTCAAGGCATACGTAAATCCATAAAAGTCATTATCAAGCCAGCGTCTGCGGATGAGGTCTGTAGATTCAATCAGCGAATCTCCGATCATCACGGGCGCGAGACCGTAATCCTCAAAGTCGTTGTCATAGCGAAACTCCTCATAGAATCCGCGGCCCGGGGTATAATGCAGCGCAGCGTTGAGGTTAACATCCTTTGAAAAATTTTGCAAGAAGTGAAGCTGGTAATGATCCTGCCGATAGTCGTCAACCTGATTTTTATACGTGTAAGGATTGAATGTGCGGCTGTCAGAATTCAGCAGGTGTTGTGTTTGCGCTTCATTCCATCCTTCGTTCGCTGCGGTTGTCTCCATTGCTTCAACATCATTATTGAGCCGCGACTCCGGCACGCCATACCACGCCTGATACGTTCTTTCGCTTCCACCGAAGGTGATGAATTTCAGCATCGTGTTGGCACCATAAAATCCGCCTGCGAAATAGTATGATTTCAAATCCGCGAAAGCGCGATCAATAAATCCATCGGAAGCTATGCGCGACACCCGGCCATCAAACACCCACTTATCGTTGAGTAATCCGGTCCCAAAGTTGAACGAGTGCCTGCGCGTATTGAATGAACCGAAAGCGTTGGTAGCTTCCGCGTAAGCGACATCATTGCGTCTGTTGGTCTGGACATTGACTGTAGCACCAAACGCACCTGCACCATTTGTTGACGTGCCGACACCACGTTGTACCTGCACACTTTGCGTGGAAGAGGCGATATCCGGAATATTCACCCAGAAAGTTCCCATCGATTCACTGTCGTTGTAGGGAATTCCGTTGATCGTAACATTCACGCGTGTAGGATCGCTTCCGCGGATGCGAACGCCCGTATAGCCCACACCAGTGCCGGCATCCGAAGTGGTCACCACAGAAGGCATCCAGTTCAGCAGGAAGGGAAGATCCTGACCGAAGTTTTGCTTCTGGATCTGCGCCTTGTCGATGGAAGAAAAAGTCGTTGGTGTTTTTTCATTGGCGCGCGTTGCACTCACCACCACTTCATCCGTGAGAATAGCAGTTTCTTCGAGCGCGACATTCACACGCGTGGCAGAAGACACTTCAACCGTGTCGGTTTTTTCTCCATATCCCACGAAAGTGAATTTGACGGAGTAGGTGCCTGAGGGAAGGTTCCCGAATTCAAAATAACCGAAGGCATCGGTGACCGCTCCCCGGTTGTTCCCGGAAATAAGTACAGTTGCGCCCGGGAGCGCGCGTTGTGTTTGTGCATCTCTGACAACACCACTCAGCCGGTGCTGCGCCACGGCCGCAAGCGATAGCAACACAAAGGTTGCCGACAAAAAAGATTTGAACATTTTATTAAATTGGTTTAAACCTGCAACACACAGGGGAATGTGTCGCTTCTGTTTAACCTTCCCTCCACATCAGTGGAAGAATTGCCTCCCTTCGTCCGCATTACCGGCATCAGGTTCTATGGGTATAATCTCAGCCCGTTATTTTTAGGCACCCCTCAGTAATAAATACCAATAACCAAATTCCAAAAATCAAAGAAATACAGAATCCGGTTTTTAGTGTTACAAAGGTATAGCGGAAAATTTGAATTCAGCAAATCAGTCGGTTCGCTAGCCCCTTTATTGATGCGTAAAAATCCAGGCAAACGATGCGCAGGTCGATGATAATCTGCATATTTGCCACGTGTTCACCGCTTCTGCAAATCAATCGAAATTTGAAATTACTTCATCCGAAAATGGATTTAGTATTAACAACCAGCCCGTTGACTGGAATCTTGTTACCGTTTCCGATGGCTACTTCCACATCATCTATAACAATGAAAGCTACCGGGCGGAGTTGGTGAAAGCAGACTATGCTACAAAATCGTTTTCCATCAAAATCAACGGGAAAGTAATCCCCGTGAGCGTAAAGGATCGCTTCGATTTGTTGCTCGAAAAAATGGGGATGAGCGGAGCCTCTGCCAACAAGACGATTGTGATCAAGGCTCCGATGCCGGGTTTGATCATTGACCTCAAGGTGAAGGCGGGTGACACAGTAAAACCGGGAGACCCGTTGCTGATACTTGAAGCCATGAAAATGGAAAACATCATCAAGGCTCCGGGCGAGGGTACGGTTAAAACGGTGAAAGCCAAAAAAGGCGACAGCGTTGAAAAAAATCAGGTTCTCATTGAATTTTGAACCTCGCTATTTTTATTACTTCCCTATATTTGCACAGTTTAAAATTACCCGCCCTGGTGGGAAATCGCGCCTGAACAAGACACAATGAAATATAAACGCATTCTACTCAAGTTAAGTGGTGAAGCCCTGCAGGGGAAGAACAAGACAACCAACATTGATCCGGCTGTGCTGGAGCAGTACAGCGAAGAGATCAAGGCAGTCCGCGAGCAGGGCGTTGAAATCGCTATTGTGATCGGTGGCGGAAATATTTTCCGCGGAGGGCAGGCTGAAGCGCTCGGCATTGACCGCGTGCAGGGTGATTACATGGGCATGCTCGCAACCGTTGTGAACGGGATGGCGTTGCAAAGTGCGCTTGAACGTCACGGCATGTATACACGACTGATGTCAGGTATTAAAATGGAGCAGGTATGCGAGCCGTTTATCAGACGAAGAGCTATTCGCCACCTGGAGAAAGGAAGAATTGTAATTTTCGGTGCAGGCATCGGAAATCCATATTTTACTACCGACTCCACTGCTGCGCTGCGCGCAATCGAAACGCAGTCAAATGTTGTGCTGAAGGGTACGCGGGTTGATGGTGTGTACACCGCAGATCCGGAGAAAGTGCCAACCGCTACTCGCTATCAGAAACTTTCTTTCCAGGAAGCGTACGAGAAGAACCTGAACATCATGGATATGACTGCCTTCACACTTTGTATGGAGAACAAGCTACCCATCATTGTTTTCGACATGAATAAAAAAGGAAACTTATTGAAGGTGGCGAAAGGAGAAGAAGCCGGAACTTTAATCAGCTAACCTATACGTTATGGAAGAACTCGAGTTATACCTGGATGAAGCTAAAGACCTGATGACCAAAGCGCTCAATCACGTAGCGTCAGAACTCACGAAGATCAGGGCCGGAAAAGCGAATCCTTCAATGCTTGATGGTATTATGGTGCCGTATTATGGCGCACAGTCACCGTTGAACCAGGTTTCTTCTATGACAACTCCCGATGCAAGAACGATCTTCATCAAACCATGGGAGAAAGGTTTGATCCACGAAATTGAAAAAGCGATCCGCGATGCGAACCTCGGATTGAATCCGCAGAACGA
This sequence comes from Fulvivirgaceae bacterium JP3-4, assembly GCA_029309925.1. Classification (GTDB taxonomy): domain Bacteria; phylum Bacteroidota; class Bacteroidia; order Cytophagales; family Cyclobacteriaceae; genus Chryseosolibacter. The sequence continues at coordinate 778,933 of JARKND010000005.1, read as the reverse complement.
TGGCCAGCAGGTGATCATCAACATCCCGATGCTTACGGAAGAACGCAGACGCCAGCTTGTGAAGCAGGTAGGCGGTGAATGCGAACATGGCAAAGTCAGTATCCGCAGCATCCGCAAAGAGATCAATGAACAGCTTAAAAAGATCAAAGGTGTTTCAGAAGATGACGTGAAGAATGCCGAAGAGCAGGTTCAGAAACTCACGGATGATTTCAGCGCGAGAATTGATGCGCTGATGAAGAAAAAGGAAGCGGAGATCATGACGGTTTAACTTTGAACCGTGGCAATCGGCAGTCACCTCGTTTGCGGTGCGCCAACAGCACAAAATCCCCACACTTGAAGTGAAAAGTTTCTGGTAAGTGGTATATCACTTATCTTGAACGTTTGCTATTTTCGTTGCCTAACCTATGTACCGATGGAAACGCTGAGCCTTGGCCAACGGATAAAAAGTACCGCTAAACGAGTGGTGAAAATCATCCTTATAACCGTGGTTCTGCTCGGAGTGGCCGTTGCCAGTTTCATGTACTGGGGCGTCTATGACGAGGGTGTAAGGGCCGGCACCATCCTTCGGATCAGCAAGAAGGGCATGCTGTTCAAGACTTATGAAGGGCAATTGAATTTGCAGACGTTTGGAGCTTTGAAAGGTGTGAATCCTATAATGGAATCTTTCGATTTTTCAGTTGAGTCATCAGAGGAAGAAGTAATTAAGGAGCTGCAGGAAGTTGCATTAAGCGGAGAACGCGTAAACCTTCACTATATTAAGCGCTATGCAACATTTCCGTGGCGCGGTGATACCAAGTACTTCATCGTGAAAGTTGAACGAACGGGAGTGTAGATAACAGGAGATTGAAGTAAATCATAATTCATGACAAAATTTGCAAGTGATGTGGAAGCAGCCAACGGCCTGGCTTCGTCTTACCAGAAATTAAGAGCAGAAATATCGAAGGTGGTGATTGGTCAGGACGAAGTGGTGCGCCAGGTTCTCACAGCCATTTTTTGTCAGGGACATTCCCTGCTCGTTGGTGTTCCGGGTCTGGCCAAAACGTTACTCGTTCAGACAATTGCAACCTCCCTTGAGCTTCAGTTCAAGCGCATTCAATTTACGCCTGACCTGATGCCCTCTGATATCGTTGGCGCGGAAACGATGGACAAAGAGCGAAATTTTAAGTTTGTGAAAGGGCCCGTTTTTGCAAACATCATTCTTGCCGATGAGATCAACCGCACACCGCCCAAAACTCAGGCTGCATTGCTTGAGTCGATGCAGGAATACGCGGTTACAATTGCCGGACAACGTTACGATCTCCCCCGTCCATTCTTCGTTCTCGCCACACAAAACCCGATCGAGCAGGAAGGAACCTATCCCCTGCCCGAAGCACAGCTCGACCGTTTTATGTTCAACATCATGCTCACCTATCCGGCATTCAAGGATGAGGTGAATGTTGTGAAGGCAACAACATCAGACGAACCTAAAATAGTGAATAAAATTCTCACGGGAGATGAGATCACATATTATCAGCATCTTGTGAGACGCGTCCCTGTTGCTGATAACGTAATCGAGTATGCCGTTGGCCTTGCTAACAAAACCAGGTCGGGCGTTGCAAATGCCTCTTCGATAGCACGTGATTATCTCGAGTGGGGCGCTGGTCCGCGCGCATCACAATACCTTGTGCTTGGCGCAAAATGCAATGCACTGCTGAATGGAAAATACTCACCTGATATTGAAGACGTGGAAGCGATTGCAAAACCTGTCCTTCGCCATCGTATCGTAAGAAATTTCAAGGCGGAGGCGGAAGGCATTTCAGTCGATGAGATCATCGAGCGCCTGATGCGGTAATCGTTTTACTGCAGGATCTCGTCAGTGATGGTGAGATCGGAACCGTTCACCGTTGAAAAATATTTTCGGAGTGGTCTCCATGCAGCGCCTCCCGTGGGATTACCAGTGTTCAGGTCGAACTGTGAACCACAGCAAGGATCTTCCATAAATAAAGTTGACACGTGCATGTTTACCGTGGCGCACGCTTCGTTGGGCCGGTACGAACAATTGCGCTCATACACAATATAGTTTGATGCGCTCTGTCTATAAATGATCAGGCCTTTCACTCCGGCATCATCGTAATAATGAAATCCGCCATCGCTCTTCAGCCGTGAATATTCTGGCAGATTGAGATTAATGTACACCGAGCCGAAACTCAGATATGGAATAGGATCATCGGTGAGGTCTGGATTGCACGAGCTCGTCTGCATCAGGAGGATGAGTGCCGCTGCGGAAAATAATCCGCTTATCTTACTTCGAATAGTCATAAAAACCTTTGCCCGTCTTTCGTCCATGGTGGCCTGCGTCTACTTTTTGTTGCTGAATCCTGCTCGGCCGGAATTTTGGATCCTGGTGAAAAGCATTGTACATCGATGAGGTAACTGCAAAATTAACATCAACACCGATCAGGTCCATAAGTTCGAACGGGCCCATTTTAAATCCGGAACTGCGCAACAAGGCATCTACCGTTTGAAAATTTGCCACATTTTCTTCCACCAGCTTGAGGGACTCAACGTAAAAATGCCTGGCCACCCTGTTAACGATAAACCCGGGTGAATCGTATGCCATCACAGACTGCTTTTGTATTGTCAAACAGAACTGCTGAAGCGCCTTTACGGTATCATCGCTGGTGTGAGCACCCCTGATGATCTCGACAAGTTTCATCAGTGGGGCAGGATTGAAAAAATGAAGTCCTGCAAAACGTTGCTGATCTTTCAGTGGTGATGAGATCTTCGTGATCGGAATGGATGAAGTGTTCGAAGTCAGAATAGCTTCCGGCCCTGCGGATTTTTCAAGCTGAGCAAAAATCTTTCGTTTAATCGCGAGGTCTTCTGCGGCCGCCTCGATCAGCAGGTCGCATTGAAGTTCTTCCAGGTTTGCTGCGGGCCTGATCAGCGAAAGCGATTCTGTTCTTTTCGCTGGCGTAATCTTGTTCTTGTCAACAAGGCTCTGCAGCGAAGCAGCGATCTTTTTTAGCGCACCCTCCACCATCGCGGGCTGAATATCATAAACCAATACGTCCAGGCCTGACGTTGCGCACACCTGTGCGATGCCCTGACCCATGGTGCCGGCTCCTACGATGCCAACAGATTTGATCTGACCTGTCATGCAGTGCCTTCCGTGTGGAATTGACGGAGAAAGCGTATATCGTTCTCAGAATATAGACGCAGGTCGTTAACCTGGTAACGCAGCTGTGTTACGCGTTCGATACCCATTCCGAATGCGAAGCCTGTAAATTCTTCAGGATCTACTCCGCAGTTGCGCAGTACATTCGGATGAACCATTCCTGCCCCGGCTATTTCAACCCATCCGCTTCGCTTGCACACAACGCACCCTTCACCCTTGCAGATGAGACAGGTTACATCAATCTCTGCGCTTGGCTCGGTGAATGGAAAGAACGAAGGGCGCAGACGCAGCTTGATGTCTTTGCCATACATTTCCTTGGCAAAGTGAAAGAGTGTTTGCTTCAGGTCTGCGAAACTTACATTGCGATCCACGTAAAGTCCTTCCACCTGGTGAAAGAAGCAATGTGCCCGCGCAGAGATAGCTTCGTTGCGATAGACGCGCCCAGGCATGATGGCACGCACCGGAGGTTTTTGTTTTTCGAGAAGCCGTATCTGAACGTTCGATGTATGTGTGCGCAGAAGTACGTCTCCGCCCTCGGCATTCTTCTTTTCGATGAAAAATGTATCCTGCATTTCACGCGCGGGGTGGTTGTCAGGAAAGTTAAGAGCAGAGAAATTATGCCAGTCGTCTTCTATTTCTGGTCCGTCAGCAACATTAAATCCGAGTCGCTCAAAAATTTCGATGATCCGGTTTTTTGTCAGCGTAAGCGGATGCAGATTTCCGACCTTGTTGGGAACAGGAGGCAATGTGAGGTCGATGTTTGTTTTCTCTTCAGACGATGACTGCAGTTTATCGTTAAGCTCGGTGAACTTGGCTTCTGCTGCCTGCTTTAACTCATTAAGTATTTTACCAAACTGTTTCTTCTGGTCGGCAGGGATTTGTTTAAGATTCTCAAACAATTCACCGATTGCACCTTTTTTGCTGATATACTTTAAGCGAAAAGACTCAAGATCTTGCTTTGTCTTGGCAGAGAAAGACTTTACCTCATGTAGCAGATTTTCAATTGTATTTTCCATGATCCGGTTCAAAAATAAGAATTACGGGAACCAGAAGAAATGATTATGCTGGAATTACAGCTTGACAGCCTCGCGCTCTTTGAATGTGAGATGAGGAGCGTGCGCTTTCCTGGAATAGCGGTGGCGAGCAATAAGGCGATCTAATATGATACAGAAAAGTACAGAAAAGGCGATCACCGTTCCGATGACGTACCAATCGCTAAACTTCTTAAGCAATAGGGCATTGGTTATGAAGAAAAAATGAATCACGAAGAGTAACAGCACTGCGAAACGATGACTTTTGCCAATTCTGACAAGCGCATGATGAATGTGCCGCTTGTCAGCTTGCAGTGGGGACATCCCGCGACTTACACGAATTATTACGACACGAACAGTATCGACAAGAGGTGTTATCAAAACACATAGGGCGGTTCCGATTCCTGAATTGAATTTTAAGGCGTGCCATTCGGGCAGTTGGCCATTTAAGTTCAGGAATGCAATCGCGAGGATTGAAAGCGTCATTCCCAACACCAGGGAGCCGGTGTCTCCCATGAAAATCTTAGAAGGCTGCCAGTTCTTAATGAGAAAAGCCGCCACGCTACCAATCAATGCAAAAGAGATGATCGCGTAGTGCATCACACCCGCTTGCGCAAACCATATTCCAAAAAACAGCAGGGAAGTAATCGAGAAAGTCGCTGCCAGACCGTCTATTCCATCAATGAGATTAAAGGAATTTGTCACCAGGATAATTGTGATGACGGTGATCGCGAAACTCAACCACTCCGGTAACATGACTGTCCCGAATAGGCCATATAAAGATGAGATCCGGATGTCAAGCAGAAAATACACAAGCGATGCGGCAATCAGTTGCCCAAGAATCTTGCGGGATGGTTTGAGATGCATGCGGTCATCCAGCACACCCAACAGGAACGGAATTGCAAGGACCGCGGTGGTCGTTGCGGTTGAGGCAAACGATTCGCTTTGAAAGAAAATAAGAGACGTGCCAACAAGGCCAATAAAGATTGCGATCCCCCCCATTGATGGGGTAACTCGTTTATGGATTCTTCTCTGATCAAGCTGAACGAAAAGATTTCTTTTGCTTGCATATCGGATGATTTGCGGCAACGCAATGAAGCTCAGGAAAAAGCCAAAAGATGCTGATAAAAGAAGGGAAATCATGACCACTTAAAGGTAATGAATTCTATACTTCCCTTCGCAAAATTGTAACCTAGTATGCTTGCTGGTCGCCCTTCGCTAAAGAAATCACTGTTGCTATTACAATTTTAAGGTCTAGAATAAAGGACCAGTTTTCGATATAGAAGCGATCAAGTTTAACTCGTCCGCGCATTGAAAGTTCCGTTTGAGTTTCGCCCCGGAAGCCTTTAGCCTGCGCGAGCCCCGTGATGCCTGGCTTGATATAGTGGCGCGCCATAAATTTTTCAATCTTTGGCGAAAACTCCTCGTTAAGTTTAAGCGGATGAGGGCGAGGACCGATAATGGACATCTGCCCTTTAAGGACGTTAATGAATTGAGGAAGTTCATCGAGACTGGTTTTCCGCAAGAACCGGCCAACGGCAGTAACACGCGGATCGTTCTTTGTTGCCTGCTTGAACTCGGTATTGTGAACGATCATCGTGCGAAATTTCAGACAGTTGAATGGCTTGTTTCCCTTGCCTGCGCGTTTTTGCTTAAAGAAAACCGGTCCTCTCGAATCAATTTTAATTGCAATCGCAATAATCGGAATCAGCCACGATAAAATTAGCACCGACACAGCTCCGGAAAACAGTAGGTCAAACACTCGCTTTATAATCTGATTTTTCCTTTCATCGAGAGGAACAGCGGCAACGTTTAATACAGGGATCTGGTCGTAGGTCTCAAGTGTAACACCTCTGGAAGCAAAACCGCGGTAATCAGTAATAAGCTTAACTTTAATCAGGTTTGAGAGCCCGAAGTCAACGAGGTTTTTTACACTAGTGCTATTGGTGTAAGGCAGGCAGCAATATATTTCCTGAACGTCATTAGCCTTGCAAAACTGGTGCAAATCATCAATTGATCTAACGTCTGCGTTGCTGACCCGCTGATCGAAATACCCAAGAAAACGATACCCGAATTCAGGGTGTAACCTGAAAAACTTCCGCATCTCCCAGGCTAAATCTCCAAAGCCGACAATCACGACATTTTTAAAGTTTAGCTTCTTGTTAATGATTATTCGATTGAGGTAAAAATAGAAGACTCTCCATAAGAATAAGAGAGGAATGCTGATCGAGAAGACAACCACCAATGACTTATTAGAGATGTCCAACCCCAAGAAAAAAAGGATCGCGAGGACCGTTATAAAGTGAACTAGGATAAACGAGAAGTGAATTCTTGAAACTTTCGCAAATCGGGAAACTCGGGAGAATTTGTAAGGGTTAGAAATGATTGAAAGCATCACCCAAACCATGGTGAGGGTGGCCATGAGCAGTAAAAGGTCGTTAGTAATCCCGGTTGGGGCCGGAGATACAACAAATACCGAAATTAATGCTGCCGCATTTAATATAATAAGATCTCCAAGAAGAAATATGATCCGGAGGTTTGCTGAGAGGGATTTCCGCATTATCTATTTATATTATATCGTTTCCAACATGTTAGGGTTTGACACTCTATTCCCTTAAAAAGTTGGAACGGCAAATATAATAATTCATCGAATAGTTTTCTTAAAGAATTCAAATGACTAACGGTCGTTAGCGTTTTTCCAGACTTAACTTCTGGCGAAGTAACAAGATGATAAATGCCGAGTTCGTGAAAAGATATCGTTTGAAAAGTCTGACAGGTTCTTGACACAACCTGAACAACCATTCCAGCGAAAGTTTTTGCATTAATTGAGGGGCTCGCTTGACATGCCCAGCGAAGACCGGGAAGGCTCCTCCGACACCCAACAGTACTGCGTTAATATTTTTAGAATTATCAGCCATCCAGGCTTCTTGTTTCGGACAGCCCAGTGCAACAAAAACAATATTCGCACCTGATTCATTTATAATGGAATTGTACCGTTGTTGATTTATCGGTTGGCTAAATGATGGGGACAGGTATCCTACGACTTGAGCCTTCGGATATTTTTCTTCAACCCGTTTTCGAATAGCATCTAACGTAGACTCAGATGAACCAAAGAAAAAAATTCTTAAGTTTTTAGACTCGCTCGCCTGAATTATGTCAGGCATAAAATCCATCCCGGCAATCCTTTCCTGTTTCAATTTGAAAAGCAGTTTTAGAGATTGAACAAGCGGCATACCATCTGCAAGTACGAGGGTAGCTCCGTTGACTTTAGCACCAAAATTCGGGTCGTTGTATGCTTCGACAACCATATGCACATTAGCGAAACACACATAACTCGGCTTTTTGCATCCTCCTAAAAAAACAATCATATCGATTGCCTTCTTGTATGTGATGAGATCAATGTCAAGTGAGACTATTCTTTTATTTTGTCTTTGGAAATCCATAAACTTTTAAGTTATCTGGGGGCTTATGCTAAGTTGGCAAGTAGTTATGGTCGAAGATCAGCAAGTGAGCACGCGATGTGTAGTTTTTTTCATTATGCGTTTGCAGATTCTCAGATATTAACTTTTACATGAGAAATAATCTTGAGTCGTTAAGCAATGATTGTTCGCCCTTCTGAGTTTGTATTGCTTGAATTAAAAAAAATGAGACTGAAAACGAGAAGAAATAACGTTCCTTTGTTCTTAACCAACATGGATTCCGTTGCACAGGCACACATGAACATACAAACGAACGCCAAATACAGCCAGTTGTTTTTCTTGAAGGCTATCCTGGCCTGAACAACCAAAATACAAATTAACAGCAAAATTCCTGGTAAGCCATATCCGAGAGCAGTCTGCAAATATTGATTATGCATATTAAATTTCAGCCTTATACCCTCAGTGAAACCATATTCACCATACTTTTTATTCAGCTCACTTTGCTGATCACCAGTTCCCACCCCCCACAAAATATTTTCTTTTATTACAGCCAGTCCGGGGCGCCAAATATCGAGCCGGGCGAAAAAGCTTCCATAATTTGAATTTTCATACTTCAAATTGCGTAGATCCAGAAATCGATCCTTTACAACTGGATTCATTAGAATAAAACCAATAAGTAAAACAGGTAGAATTGCCGCGAAGAAAATCGCGCTGTACTTCTTTTTTACTATCCCCTTTGTTAAAAAAAACGCGAAAGCAAGTAGCAGATTTGAAACAATGATTGTCCGCGACCCAAGGGTGACCAGGACTACAAAGAAAAGTGTCGCTGCCAATATGATTGTTGCCTTCTTAAGGAGAATAATTCTGTTTTGCGAGTTGAAAGGGGAACCTGTTCCCTCAAAATAAAACATGGACAAACTGAAAATTGCCATACTCAGATAGAGGGATAAATAAACGGGATGTAAGCCAATCGGTTCTGAAAATCGCTCGTGTGTAAACAACCATTCATGAAAATATTTGTCATACAAAGTGATTCCAGTATACATATTGACTGTTATACATACCATAACTGCAATGAGACAGCTTACAATAAAGGTCATGAGAAAGATCCTAACTTCACGGGTACCACAACTGAAATCAAAGAAAATCAAAGGGAGGAGGATGAAGGCTTGATGCTTTTCAAGAACAGATAATCCTTCCGGCAAATTATCCCGAGAAGTGTACAGAAGTCCGAGGGCTTCTAAAGAAAAGTAACCGATGAAAATCCAGGATAGAAAATCAAAATTTTTCCGCGTAGGCAACATGATAATTTTTAATACTGCAACAAATGCACCTAACCCAATAAAGACGTTTGAGATGTGGAGATAAAAAGGCAGAAAGGCGACAATTGAAGCAATTATAAATAACTGGATCTTGTCGTAATTTGTTAATAAGAAGCTTATTGGCGTTTTTGAGATTTTAAGCATCAAATAATAGAGTTTTTTAGGTTTCACTCCGGAATGACAGGTTGCAATTCAATGCAATTTGAATCCATCGTCTTAAAATGAAATTCTTTAAGATTTCTTTCACTCACGGTGCCCGCACTGCGTCCAAACGAACGACATGCTTCAATCACGTTTTTCAACTTAGCGATTTTGAAACGCAAAGAACGTTATTTAATTGTCTAAAAAGAAAGCCTTCGAGCTGACATTCGAAACTGAATTCAGCGTTTAAATTCATGCGAATCGCTACGCATTCCTTACACAAACCAGAACTTTCCGGTAGAACGAATAAAATGGTTTTGACACGAAATAGAAGGCAATCAAATGACGTTCAAGCGGCTATTGAATTAAATTCGGAGCAGGTAAATTAATGCAAGCTTACTATATTTGCGGGCGTTTTCAAGGAAAGAACGATAATCTCCTCAAAATCGCATTGATTAAGCACAAAAATATGCTAAAAGACAAGACCGTACTTATCACTGGTGGCACCGGTTCTCTCGGCCGCGCGTTGACAAAAACAATTCTTAAGCGATGGCCCGATATAAAAAAATTAATCATCTTCTCGCGAGATGAACAGAAGCAGTTCGAAATGGCTCAGGATTATCCTGTTTCTGTTTATCCGCAGATCAGATTTTTTATTGGTGACGTGCGTGACTTTGAAAGATTAAAAAGGGCCTTCAGAGGCGTTGATTATGTTATTCACGCAGCAGCCATGAAACACGTTCCTATCGCGGAATACAATCCTATCGAGTGTGTTAAAACCAATATTAACGGAGCGGAAAATGTCATCAATGCATCTCTCGAGACTGAGATACAACATGTTGTGGCGTTATCTACTGATAAAGCGTGTGCACCCATTAACTTATATGGCGCGACTAAATTAGCATCTGATAAACTTTTTATTGCTGCCAATAACATTAAGGGCAAAAACCCCATTAAGTTTTCAGTCGTTCGATATGGAAATGTTATGGGATCAAATGGATCAGTAATTCCTTTTTTCATGAAGAAAAAGAAGGAAGGGGTCCTGCCAATCACTGATCCCACTATGACGCGGTTTAATATTTCATTGAAAGGCGGAGTTGACATGGTTTTGCATGCATTGGAAACCGCATGGGGTGGCGAGATTTTCGTTCCGAAAATTCCATCATATAAAATACTGGATGTTGCAAACGCCATCGGGCCGGAATGCGATCATAAGGTAGTTGGTATAAGGCCTGGCGAAAAAATACATGAGGAAATGATCACAGCTTCAGACTCATTTTACACATATGATTTAGGGAAATATTATGCTATCCTCCCCTCGACATCAATGTGGAAGCTGGATGACTATGTGAGACATTTCAACGCTCAAAAAGTTCCTCAGGGTTTTACTTACAATTCAGCGGATAATACAGATTGGGTAACCGCTGAAGAGCTTAAGTTTTTAATAAAGGAACACGTTGACCCTAACTTTGAGATTAATGCAACCCATAGCGTACGGTAAACAACATATTACCGATCAAGATATTCAAGCGGTAATCGATACTCTGAAAAGTGATTTTCTCACACAGGGACCCAAGATAAAGGAGTTTGAGGATGCTTTTGCTAACTATGTTGGGTCAAAATATGCCGTTGCCGTGGCAAATGGCACAGCTGCACTACACTTGTGTGCTCTGGCTTTGGATGTAAAGCCGGGGCAAAAAGTTATAACAACTCCGATAACTTTTGCTGCCTCAGCCAATTGTGTTCGATATTGCGGGGGGACCGTGGAGTTTGTCGACATTGATCCTCATACATTCCTTATTGATATCGAAAAAGTTAAGGCGCTTATTGCTAGAGAGCCTGCCGGGACTTTCAGCGGAATCATCGCGGTGGATTTTGCAGGAAAACCGGTGCAACTGGAAGCATTAAAGGAGCTTGCAACTAACCATGGGCTGTGGATTATAGAAGACGCGTGCCATGCTCCGGGTGGTTCGTTTGTTGATCGACATGGTGCGACACAAAAATGCGGCAATGGAGCATTTGCGGATCTCGCTATATTTTCTTTTCACCCGGTTAAACACATCGCAACAGGCGAAGGTGGGATGATCACAACCAACGATCAGGCGCTGTTCGAAAAACTGATAGAACTTCGAACTCATGGTATCACCCGTAACCAGCAGCAGTTTGTGAATGATGTGAATTTTGCTTGTGGTGGCGAAGTTATCGAGCCAGGAAAATATCCAGGCTGGTACATGGAAATGCAGACCCTTGGTTACAATTACAGGATAACAGATTTTCAGGCAGCGCTTGGCTTGAGTCAGTTGTCTCGCGCGAATGAAGGGTTAATGCGCAGAAAATATCTCGCAAAGAAATACGATGAGGCATTCAATGGACACCCTTTTGTGAAATCTCAGCTGAATGAATTGACACCTGATTCGTCTAGCCATGCCTATCACCTGTATGTTATTCTGGCGCAGAGGAGGCATGCGCTTTATTCTTTTTTGAGATCTCATCAAATTTTCTGTCAGATACACTATATACCAGTTCACCTGATGCCTTACTATCGTGGGTTAGGTTGGCGGCCGGGCGACATGCCCCAAGCGGAGCGATATTATACTGAATGTTTGAGTTTACCAATGTATCCTACGTTGACAGACGAAGAACAGAAATTTGTGATCAACAAAATCAATGAGTTTTATCTTCATTCATGAGATGTCCTGGTCTGGATTCGGCAAGATTGCAATATGTGCCGCTATCGCTGGCTCATCTGTCACAAGAATACGTGGATTGGTTGAACAACCCGGATGTTAATCGTTTTTTAGAGACAGGGGGAAATTACTCAATTGAAATGTTGAGGAAATTTCTTGAGGATGTCGAAAAAAAAAATATCCTATTCTGGGCTATACATTTGAAAACAAACGGTCTTCATATTGGAAATATAAAAATAGATCCGATTAATGAGAGACATGGAACTGCCGAGTATGGAATTCTAATGGGACGAGTATCAGAATGGGGAAAGGGATATGGAAAAGAAGCATCCGAGTGTGTTATCAACTATTGTTTTGACATTTTGAAACTTCGAAAAATAACACTAGGGGTTGTATTGGACAATGTAGCTGCCGTTAAGCTATACAAAGGGATAGGCTTCAAAGTGGAAGGCCATTACAAGAAGCACGGACTTTATGATGGAAAGTATTGCGATGTTTTAAGGATGGCTCGTTTTAACCCGATTTTTTCTTACGATGATCAATAAAATCATTCTTGGTACTGTCCAATTCGGTTTGGAGTATGGCATAAATAATACTTTGGGTAAGCCTTCAAAAGCTGAAGTATTTGAAATATTGTCTTTGGCGAAGGAGTCAGGAATCACTACGCTTGATACTGCTGATCATTACGGAAATTCACCGGAATTAATTGGTGAGTTCAAAAGGAATTCAGGCAAACAATTTTTGATTAACACAAAATTTAAGGTCGATAGCAAGAGCAGCATTCCAACTCAACTTCAGTCATCACTTCAAAGGCTTGAGAGCGATACGGCCGAAGTTTATTTCTATCATAGTTTCGCAGAGTTTATTCAATACCCGCAGGTAAAGGTTGAATTGACCAAACTGAAGCAGGCATCCAAGCTTCATAAAATTGGCGTATCGGTCTATACAAATGATGAGATTGAAGTTGCGATAAAATCTCCCGAAGTCGATGTCATTCAACTTCCTTTCAATTTACTGGATAACGAGTCGCTAAGAGGTACTTACCTAAGAAAAGCCAAGGAGGCCGGGAAAATTATTCAGGTTCGATCCCTTTTTCTGCAGGGACTTTTTTTTAAAAACCCTGATGAATTTCCACGCTATCTTGATCCATTGAAAAAGTATGTCGTTCAACTTCAATCCATCGCTGAAGAATCGAATCTCGCAATGGAGCACATGTGCTTAGCTTACGCATTAAGCCAACCGGCAATCGATCAAGTTATAATTGGTGTTGATAATAAAGTTCAGCTGAAGAAAAACTTGGGATATGCAACTGATAAAATGGATAACGAAATTGTGAAAACTATTGACGCGCTAGCCGTTAGTGAAAAGGAACTTTTACACCCCATTAACTGGAAATGAAGACATTGCTAATTACTCAAGCCCGGTTTGGAAGTACGCGACTCCCCGGCAAAGTAATGAAGGAAATTTTAGGAAAAACACTGTTGCAAATTCAATTAGAGCGATTGGCAAAATGCAAGCGTGTTTTCAAAATTCTTGTTGCCACAACTGATCAGGCTGCAGACGAAAAAATTTCAAACTTGACTCGCGATCTGGGTTTTTCGGTTTACCGAGGGTCTGAGAGCGATGTTTTGGACAGATTTTATCAAGCGGCAAAACCGGATGCGCCTGATTGGGTAGTGAGAGTTACTTCCGATTGTCCCCTGCTTGATCCAGCTCTGGTTGATGAAGTGATAAATTATGCTGTAGTACATGACGCAGATTATTGTTCAAATAGTTTGGTTGAGCACTTTCCCGATGGCCAGGATGTGGAAGTTTTTAAATTCGCTGCCCTCGAACGCGCATGGAATGAAACTCAACTGCCATCCGACCGCGAGCATGTAACTCCATACATCAGGAAGAACTCATCTTACTTTAACGTTAATAAATTCAAGTCGATAAACTATCCTTCACCCGCGGATTATTCGCGTATTAGGATGACGGTAGATGAACCGAGGGATTTTGAATTGGTCAAAACCTTAATTGAAAATCAGGGTAGTGATAAAACGTGGAAAGAGTATGTTCAATATATGGTCGAAAATGATTTGACGGCTTTCAATGCTGATATAACAAGAAATGAAGGTTATTTTAAGTCTTTAAAAGAAGATAAGGTGAAAAAAAGATATCAAAAATCGGAGGAAATGTTGAGCCGCGCACTGAAGACGGTTCCTTTAGGTTCGCAAACTTTCAGTAAAAGTAAGACACAATTGCCTTTCGGAGTCTCCCCGTACTTTGCTACAAAAGCGGAAGGCGCTTACATGTATGACGTAGACGGTAATCAATACATTGATTTCGTGAATTCGCTGGCTTCCATAACACTTGGTTACAATGATCCAGACGTAACAAACGCTGTTAGGGAACAACTAGAGCAAGGGACGATTTTTTCGTTGGCAAATGAACTGGAGTTTATTGTCGCGGAGAAAATAGTGAAGATGGTTCCATGTGCAGAGGCTGTTCGCTTTGGTAAAAACGGATCAGATGCAACTGCGGGGGCGGTGAGAATTGCCAGAGCGCATACTAAAAAAGATCACGTTTTAGTTTGTGGATATCACGGCTGGCAAGATTGGTATATCGGGTCAACTGGGCGCAATTTGGGTGTACCACAGGCCACAAGAGATCTGACACATTCGTTTTCCTACAATGATATAAATTCATTGACTAAATTATTTGAAACCTACAAGGATCAGGTAGCGGCTGTAGTTTTGGAACCGGTAAATGTTTTTCCTCCTAAGGACAATTTTTTAGAAAAGGTTAAAGAAATAACACACCAGAATAATGCCATTTTAGTATTCGATGAGACGATTACAGGATTTCGATTTGCAAATGGAGGCGCGCAGGAATTCTTTAACGTCATACCTGATCTTGCCTGCTTCGGAAAGGGTTTAGCCAACGGGTATCCTATCTCAGCATTGGCTGGAAGGGCTGACCTAATGAAATTGATGGAAGAAGTTTTTTTCTCATTTACGTTTGGTGGCGAGTTGTTATCGTTAGCCGCTGCAAATGCGACATTGGACAAACTTGAAAAGACCAGTGTGATTTCAAGTATCAATAAAGTTGGCAGTTTTCTCATGGACAGTCTCAGGCAGCTGATCAGGAAATATGAGTTTGATAATATCTTCTCAGTAGAGGGGTATCCAGTTTGGTCATTTTTTATCATAAAGGATACCGAGTGGTGTACTTCGTGGGAGATCAAGACACTGTTTTTGCAAGAGATGTTTAAGCGTGGAATTTATATCATTGGAACTCATAATATGAGTTACGCTCACACGGTTGACCACGTAGAAACGCTAATGAAAGCGTACGAGGATTTTTTCAAATTAATGAAAAAAGTTATCGCGGAAAAACAAATTAAAAACCATATCGAAGGCGAGGTACTTGTGCCGCTGTTTAAATTACGATAACCCGTTATGGACAATGCCTACAAATGTCTATCCGTAAATGTGCTAAAGTATCGGGCATACCACGTACAACCGTTACAGTATCAGCACTTATTGAAAATCAAGGAATGGAGAAATCAACAGATTGACGTTCTCAGGCAGAAAAACGTTTTAACGGACGAGGATCAATTCAATTATTACACCCGGTTTATCCAGCCGTCTTTTAGTGAAGTGAACCCCAGAATCATTCTGTTCAGTTTCCTTTTGAGAGAAGAATTGATAGGTTATGGTGGCCTTACTAATTGCTCATGGGATGACAAACGAGCAGAGCTTTCATTTTTGGTTTCGACTGATCGAGCTGCGCAGGAAGATCAGTATGATGAGGATTTCTCTGCATTCATTCACCTCATGAAAGAAGTCAGTTTTGACGTTCTTTCCTTTAATCGAATATTTACAGAAACCTACGATATACGCCCTCACCACATTCGAATCCTGGAGAAAAATGGTTTTGTTTTGGAAGGAAGAATGAAAGAGCATGTGTTTATCAAAGGAAAATTTATTGACTCGCTACTGCACGGCTGCCTTAAGTCCCTGCAATTCGGTGACAACGATTTCAAAAAGAAATAGTGGAGAGGGTTCTTTACATTATTACGGGTTCAAACAGAGGAATTGGAAAGGCAATCGTAGACCTTATTTTGCCAATCAATAACTCCGAGGTTATTGCTATTGGCAGAACTGCAAATGATGAGCATTTAAAGTATACAAAAGCCCATCCTGGCCGATTACACTTTATTCAGGCTGACCTAACGCAGCCACAAGGTTTGCCAAATATGCTTCTCAAAATCGGGGCGCAAATGGCGGCAGCTGATTGCATAGTTTTCATCAACAATGCTGGCACTGTTTCCCCGATAGAAAAAATAGGAAGGTTGAACCTGCAACAATTGACTGCTTCACTGGATGTTAACTGTGTTTCACCTGCTGTTATCATAAATCATATAATTAAAGAGGCTGGCAATCAGAAATTGATTCTTGCAAATATAACAAGTGGCGCAGCCGTGAGACCCATCGATGGCTGGGTTGCATACTGTTCAAGCAAGGCTTATATGAGGATGTTTTTCTCAGTCTTAGCTGAACAAGTAAAGAATGATTCGCGCATTAAGGTGTTTCAGATTGACCCTGGAATGGTGGATACAGACATGCAACAGAATATAAGAAGCAGTGATCCGGAGATTTTTCCATCGCGAACTAATTTTGTCGATGCAAAGGATAACGGAATTTTGAAAACGCCTCAGCAGGCTGCAGCCAAAATTTTGAGTGAAATTGGACTATTATGAAAATCGCTGTCATTTCAGATATCCATGGGAACGACACCGCATTAGACGAGGTGCTCAAGGCTGCCAGGAAAGAAAAAGTAGAAAAGCTTTTAGTACTCGGTGACATATGCGGTTACTATTATCACGCTGATAAGGCTTTACATATGATTGAAGCTTGGGACCATGAATTTATTAGAGGTAATCACGAAAGAATATTGTTACAAATGAAGAATGGGCAAATTGAAGAGCAAACCATTCGGAAAAAATATGGAAGTGGTCATAGACTGGCATTGGAGAATTTATCCGAGAGTGAAATAAAAAAGATTACGCAAGCGCCAGACCAGTTAAAGTTACAGCTTGATAATACTGTTATTTTAATGTGTCATGGATCTCCCATTAATGCTGATCAATATTTATATCCAGATAGTGATGGGTTATTATTGAATAACTGCGATGTTGAAGGCGTCAATTTTGTATTAGTGGGTCATTCGCACTACCCATTTCTTTTTCAAAATAAATCGAGCTTACTCATCAACGCTGGGTCTGTAGGGCAATCAAGAATTGCCGGAGGTCAAGCTTCATGGGTGACAATAAACACGGCAAATCGTGTTATTGAAATGCGATCAACACCTTATTCAACAGAAAAATTGGAACGTGAAATTGAGGTGAACGATCCAGACGTTCCATATCTAAGAGAAATCCTAAAACGTAACAGAAATTGACGAAGAAATACAATGTTTTGGTAACAGGCTGTGGAGGAGATATTGGGCAAAGTATCGGAAAGATTCTCAAATCTCACGCCATGTTCGATTCAGTAGTAGGTTGTGACATGAGCGATGAACATCCTGGGAAATTCATTTTTGATCGTTGTTTTACAGTACCCAGGTGCTCGTCCGAATCGTATTATCCAACGCTAAAGAATATTATTACCGAGTTCAATATTGATATTACGATTCCCATTGCGGAGCCGGAGTTGCGCCAAAATGCCGAGCGAGGAGTTGAAAAACAAATTCTGGAAACGGCATTGATCTCGGCAAATTTGAAATCAATGAAGGTGGGATTCGATAAACTTTATACCGCCAATTTCTTAGAAGAAAACGGGTTACCATTTCCTAAGACGAAAATAGTTAGCGAGGTTGATCAAGCTATTTTTCCATTGATTTTAAAGGATAGAAAAGGATCGGGCAGCAAATCCATTTTTTTAGTATCGGATCAAAGCGAGTTTGATTTTTACGCTAGAAGATTTCCGAATTTTATTGCTCAGGAATTTGTTCCCAATAGCTTGGAAGAATATACTTGTGGTCTTTTTAGAAGTAGCACAGGCGAAATAAGAAGCATCACTTTTAAGAGGAAATTAATTGGCGGATTTTCAGGATTCGGAATGGTCGTTTTCAACGACTCGATAAATAAAGTCCTAATAGCTATAGCAGAAAAGCTTGAGTTGTTAGGTTCTATTAATGTTCAACTCCGGCTTTCGGACCGTGGTCCAATTGTATTTGAGATTAACCCACGTTTCTCAAGCACGGTGATGTTCCGACATTTGATGGGTTTTGAGGACGTGATTTGGAGTATTCAGGATCGCTTGGGCCTGCCGATCTCTGACTATCGAAAACCAGACGCTGGTAAGCGGTTCTATAAAGGCTTTAATGAATACATTGACTAAAACGTGACGAATTTAAATTTTCAAAACATGAAATTAGGGTCGATCGAAATTGGGCAATCACATAAGCCATTCATCATTGCCGAAATGAGTGGCAATCATAACCAATCTTTGGAGCGAGCTAAAGAAATTATTAAAGCGGCTGCGGACACTGGTGCTCATGCAGTGAAACTTCAGACTTATACAGCCGACACAATGACTATAAACCATCATGGTGGACTCTTCGATATCACAGATAAGAAGTCACTTTGGTATGGAAGAAATCTATATGAATTATACCAGGAGGCTCATACGCCATGGGAATGGCATAAACCTTTATTTGATTACGCGAAGGAATTGGGAATTCTCTGTTTCAGTACTCCGTTTGATGAAACGGCTGTCGATCTTTTAGAAAGTCTTGATGTGGCCTTCTATAAAATTGCATCGTTTGAAAACACCGATCATCCGCTTTTAAAAAAGGTCGCAAGAACAGGGAAGCCTGTGATCATGAGCACCGGTATTGCTAATCTGACCGAGATAATTGAATCAGTTCAGGTGTTGAAAGAAAATGGTTGCAAAGATCTCGTCTTATTAAAATGCACAAGCACCTATCCCTCAACACCCGCTAATACTAATCTCGTCACTATTCCAGTCTTACAACAAATTTTTCCCGACTGCATGATTGGTTTGAGCGACCATACAATGGGAATCGGAGCGTCAGTTGCCTCGGTGGCACTAGGTGTGAGAGTTATTGAAAAGCACTTCACATTAAACCGTGCTGACGGTGGTGTTGATAGCACCTTTAGCATGGAGCCCGCGGAGATGAAAGCATTAGTTATTGAAAGTGAGCGCGCGTTTCTGTCACTTGGTAATGTTCAACTTAACATCCAAGATGCAGAAGTTAAAAGCCGTCAGTTCAAGCGTTCGATATATGCGGTAAAGGATATCAATGCCGGTGAAAAATTAACCAAAGAAAACATCCGCGTTATTCGGCCAGGCGATGGCCTTGAACCGAAATATTATGAGATGGCGCTGCAAAAGACAGCTAAAACAACTATAAAAAGGGGCACTCCGCTTGCCTTGAGTCATGTATCATAACTCAATTTAAATTTCAGTAATTTTCTGATTGTTCATAGAACGGGGTTTTTACCAAACACCGCAAAATATATTGTTTACACTCAACACAATCAAAAGGCAGTTCAAACAGCTCGATAAGAGTGGTATTGTTTACACACTTGTAAACTTTTTTATTTACGCGATTTACTTTCTTCGCGCGCTAGCTATTCCTAAAATACTTGACACTTACTCTTACGGAATTTTCAGTGTTTTTAATTTGTACCTAAGATTTAGTACAATCTTCGATTTTGGAAGCATATCCTATATGCAAAAAGAGGTGGCAGTCAATTTTCATAGCTCTCGTGACTATGATCATAAGCTTGAAAGGCAGGTAATTTTTTTAAACACAACACTTGTTCTTGTATCTACATTCTTTTTCTTCCTGTTCAATCGCGATGTGACCGGCAAACTACAACTCCTTGATTACTTCTTGTGGATAGCCATCGCCATATTTTCACAGATGTTTGTCATCTCAACAGGGATTTTGAGATCCCTGGAGAAGTTTCGCCTTTTGTCAAAGGTCTTATTAACCAACGCCATTCTAAGCACGCTCATTATTGCTTTCTTTTTCCTTGACATAAGAAACATTTACTTGATATACCTGGTGTATTTACTTAGTATGTTTCTTCCATTGATAATTTTCGCATTGAAATTTAGATGGGGATCAATTTTTCCCTTGCGCTTTCTCACAAAAGCTTCCCCCATTTTTGCCTACAACATCTTGTTTTACCTATACGCGAACATTGATAAGTTCACGATTAAGAACACGTTTTCCTTCCTGGAATTCTCCACTTATTCACTCTACAGCACTGTGATTACCTCAATGTTTATGGCAGTATCATTGCTTTGGTCAATGTTTTACAGCCGCATGTTCAAAAGTAAATCCGACTTAGCCGAGAAACTTGATACGGTCAATGCGTCTATCATTTTTTTTTGTGTGTGCGGAGTAACCTTCGCCTTTCCACTCTTTGCTAAGATATTTCCGGCTTATTCACCAAATGAGCAATTTTACAAAATTGCAACGTTATATGCGGCCCTCGTATTCTTTCTTCCCAACACATTAATTAAATATTTGAATGAAAAAGCAACGTTGATTTTCGTCTGTTGCATCCTTGCTCTTCACATCGGTCTGGTTTTTCTCATCAACAGCGTTGCCTCGATTCTGAACTTCCTCCCATTTATTTCTTGGCTTTCATATTTTGGAATTGAAATGCTCGGAATCAGAAATCACGATAAGTTGCTATTTTCTACGAGGCTTATTATTTCAATTTTATTGGTTTTGCTATGTATACTTTAGCCGTTGTAACTGATAATAGAAATCACCAATTTCTATTTCGTTTCCTAAAACGGGAGTGTCGTCAAATGAATGTTACTGAAGTACCGCTCAGATCCATTATCGGAGAATCACTTGACAACGATTTCCGAAGCCGATTGAAGAAATCGCGAAAGATCAAACGATGGGTAACGGAAAGTAATAGATACGATGGTGTTCTCATTTTTAGCGACTATTATTTTGCGTATCGAACAATCGTTCATTTTTGCCGAGCCAACAAAAAGCCAATTTTCATTTATCAAGATGGTTTCATAATTTTTGAGCCGTGGCCAAAAAACATTCCAGGTCTTTTTAAGAGAGTCGTCCACCTGGCCTTCAAAATTTTTGCACATGGTCATTTGATATCTTATTTGAGCTTCCACTCCAACCCAAACCTGATTTTTTCCTGGGGCAATCGTTTTACAAAAACTTTTAGAAACACTTCTTCAAGTGAAGTTATCACAATTGGAAGCACTATGTATGCAAAGGACTTTCATGTGAACCCTAATGAAATTCGGGTAGAAAATAAAATTCTTTACTACGGAACGTATTATAGGGATGCTGAAAAAAATATTATTGTCAAAGCGCATGCGATTAAAAGTCTAAGACAAATTTTGATGATGGAGACAAATTTGACCTGCGACATAAAGCTCCATCCTCTCGACAGAGACAGCGTTTATATGGAAGGGCTCTTAGCAGATCACTCGCTTAACACCCGGGTTAATTTTCTGGCAAATGACTTTCTCCTGCATGAAAATATAGGCAAGTATCAATTTATCATCTCTGAATTTTCCACCGAAACAATTTTTGCCTCGCTGTTTAAATCAAACATTTACTTTATCAAAAATAGCCTGAATGAAAAGCACTTCCGTTTATTGGAGGATTTCCTGATAACTCACGAAATTGCAAGCACAGGATATTACAAGATAGATCCAGGTCAGATTCACAAGTTTAAATCTGATTATTTTCAAGAATTTAATGTCAACCGCTTTGAACAAGCTATACAGGAACATAATTAATTTCCTTATCATCGCTCCGTTTCCAAACGCGCTGTTTGGACTTTCTAATAATATTTTGCCTTTGGCATACCTTTCTTTCTTGATTGTGTTTATGCTGCTTCTCTTGGGGTCGCATTTTGCACATATGAAGATTAAAACGGGATTACTGTTAATCTATATTTTGATCTTCTGCATACTTACATTTAATCTTACCCAGCAATTTGCCTTGACGTTTTCAGTGAGAATACTTTTCGCAATTACAGCCGGATGGTTTTTATTCGCTTGGAATTCGTCTGCGAATGAGGTGCAGTTCGCACGCATGTTGAAAGCGACTCTTTATGTGATCGGGGCAATTTCCTTAGTAATATTCGTGATTCACCCTCCTGAGGATGGCCGTCTGACGAGTTTGTTTGACGTTCACACTTCCAAATATTTCTTTTTTGTTTTTGTCGTCATTTTCACCCATCGCGTTCTTAGAAATAATCGAACCGGTGACTACGTGGCGCTTGTGTTTTCTTTCCTTCTACTCACTTTGTCATTACAGCGAGGAATTCTTATGACCGCGATTGCCTTTCTGCTCTTGACTTTCAGGGAGAAGGTATTTAGAAAATTGACGTGGGTAATACTGGCAATAATTGCCGCTTTTGCGATGGGGGTTTTTGATCCATTGATAAATCGTTTGTTTTACAAAGGTTATTCGGGAGGAAGCTTTCGCGACATGCTGTCGAATATCAACTCGTCCGGTCGTCTGGAATTTTGGTCTTACTTGTGGAACAACGAAAAGATATCTTTTTTTGGTAATGGGTTAGGCTACGCGATCGATATCGGGAAAGAACGGTTTGTTGGATTGAACCTGGTTCACAATGATTTTTTGTGGATATTAATCGATATAGGTATCTTTGGCTTCGCAAGTTTAATACTAATATTCTTCTATCTCCTCAGAAGTGTAGGCCGGATTGAGGACAAAATTTTGAAAAGGGTTTATTTTTCACTCTTATTATCCATATTGTTGGTAATGTTTGTCGATAACTTTATCATTCACATTTATGTGTATTTCCCCCTTTTGTTTGCCTATCTAAAACTCCAAGAAAATTATTTGATTAATGAAAGGAAATCGCATGGTGGCAACATTCAGCTGGGATGATGGTCACCCGTTGGACCTTAGAGTAGCTAGTTTGTTCAACAGGTATGGTTCGAAATGCACCTTTTATGTTCCAAAAAACAATTCTGAAAATTTGCCCACGTTAGGTGTGTCAGACTTAAAGACTCTTTCCAATGATAATTTTGACATCCATAGCCACACGCTCAACCACCTTTACCTGAATAAACTTAGTTTAGAGAGGCAAGCGTTCGAGATTAAGTCTGGTAAAGCCTATGTTGAAGATGCAGTCGGAAAACGGGATGATATCTTTTGCTACCCTGGCGGGAAGTACAATGCTAAAACAATTGATTTGGTTAGGGATGCAGGATTTCTTTATGCGAGAACAGTCACAATGGGATTCGAGTGTGCATACTCGTCAAATAACTGGCTGATGCCTACCACTTGCATCATTGGACCACTTACGAATTTCCAAATTTTAAAACATTCTTTGAAACGACTATCGCTGCGAAGGGGAGTTACAATTGCGAGAATTAATAATGCGATTATGAACAAAACATGGAAGCCAGGAAGCGACAATTTCCACCAATCACGTTTTTATCATTTTTGGGGACACTCATGGGAAATTGAGAAATACAATTTATGGGAACATTTAGAATCTCTCCTTCAAATTCTTATTTCTGCGGATGTTGAAATAGTTTCAAATCAAGAATTTTACGATCGAAAAATCGTCTGTGAGCCGAGTCGGAGCATTTGAAACCCGAGCGTATTAACAACTTTAAATTAGACGTGAATCCAGCAAAAAAAATCTTATTTATCGCAGGTTTCCCTCCACCTGCGAGCGGTCAGCTGATCATGCAGAAAAAAATGTATGACTTGATCAAGGCAGAAGATAAAAAACTAATTAGCCTGAATTTTACTAGCGACTCAAGGGACTTCTCCAAAACCTCGATCAAAAAGGTAGTCAAGCTGATCCAAATTTTTTTCAAAATAACACAAGACGGTCTTTTTGCACAGCGTGAAATCGGTAAGGTATATTACTCGCTGAGCGGCCCAAAAAAAAGCGCGTTGGTAAAAGACCTTTTGATCGGAATCCCGTTAAACCTTTTTTTCAAGAAAAAATTGATACTCCAGGTTCATGCCGGTGGATACAATAGGTCTTTCGTGGAAAGTCAATTTTTGTTTTTCCTCCTTAAATGGATCTATCGAAATCTCGAACATTTACTCTGTCTGACCGAATATCAGAAAAGAGAATTAACTTTTTTGAAAGCAAAAAACAGTACAATTATCTACAACTTCTGTGACGACAAGATCTTAGATGCGGCACTGTTGGCGGAAAACTCCAGACCAATACTCCGTTTGTTGAGTGTTGGCCATTTAAATGAGAACAAGGGTATCGTTGAGTGTATTCGTCTTGCGGCCTTATTAAAAGATCACAACATTGATTTTACCTGGAGGTTCGTGGGTTCATTTCAACACAATGCCTTTGAGGCAAGGGTTCGTGAAATGGTTACATCATTCAATCTGGCGCAGAACATTATTTTCGAAAACGAAATTTCTCATGACCAGATAGCAGGCAAATATGCAGAGGCTGATTTTTTGGTATTCTTATCAAACGGACCCGAGGGACAGCCGGTAGTTTTAATTGAAGCACTCATGGTAGCTAAAGCTGTCATTATCGCTAAGGATGTTTGCGGAATTGGTGAGTATATAAAGAATGGCTATAACGGGTTCTTGTTTGATGATTATAAGGACATCCTTCCAATGTTGATTGGATACGATAAGCGTAGTTTTGAAACAATTAGATCGAATGCCAGGAAGACGTACCTGGAATTTTTTTCGGTGAAGAAATTCTCACAAAAGGTCAGCATTCTTTTTGAAAAACCTTTCGAAGGAGCAGGTTTTTCCGACAACCAATAAGTACAAATAATAAATACTACGGCTTTCAATAAAACAGAACATTAATTCAAAAGTCATGAAAAGAATTTTGATCACAGGGGGATCTGGCTTTATTGGAGCTTATCTTATAGATGAGTTTTTAAAACGTGGCGAGAATCAAATTGTAAATATTGATGTTGCCGAGCCAATGGAAAAGGCCCATCACCCTTTTTGGCAACACATCGATATTTTGGATAAGTCAAGTGTGTTCGAGGTATTTCGAAATTTTAAGCCGGAGCATGTTGTTCATTTAGCTGCTCGGACAGACACTGATCCGATCAATGTAATGGATGATTATATATCAAACACGGATGGAACCGCTAACATCCTGGCCGCTATTAAGAATTCTCCGTCAGTTGAAAGAGTTATTATAACCTCAACGCAATTCGTCCACCAGCGTCATGGAAGTCCAACTCATGACCAAGATTATGCCCCGCACACTGTTTATGGAGAAAGTAAAGTGATTACCGAAAAGCTCACCAGGGAAGCTGAGCTGGATTGTTGTTGGACAATCATTCGGCCAACTAACATCTGGGGACCAAGGCATCCAAGATACACTAAGGAGTTTTGGCGTGTCTTGAAAATGGGACGTTACGTTCACCCAGGTAAAAAACCGGTTATACGCTCTTATGGGTATGTTGGAACAGTTGCCGACCAGATTATTACCATTCTTAAGAAGAATCAACACGAAGTAAACCAACAGGTTTTCTATGTTGGTGATCAGCCTATCAACTTATACGACTGGGTAAATGGCTTTTCTAAAGCTTTGAATAATAGAAATGTTAAAACAGTTCCAAGATCCTTGGTGAAAATGCTTGCTCTTGCAGGTGATGTCCTGAGTATTGTGAAAGTGAAGTTTCCTATAACGACCAGTCGCTATAAAAGTATGACCGAAGAAAACCCAGTAGCGATGGCAAAAACGTTTGAAGTATTAGGCCAGTCGAAATATTCATTACAAGACGGTATTACGGAAACCGTAGCTTGGCTTAAGACTCAAGGTGAATTCTGGCGATCGAACACAAAATGACTCCAAGGTCGCATTCGCAAATCAAAAAATGAGCTTGTTATTTGATCCACATAGGAAGTCGGCAGGTCGGACATCCAATGGCTTCGTTTTTTAAACCGCGTCACCTTAGGTGGAGAAAAACTGCCGGAAAAATTTTAGCTATTATAGATTTTTTTGTGCAACTACTGTAATTGTCACTGGATAATCGGGATCATGAAAGTTGAGCTCCTCTTCGGTAAGTTCCTGCCATGCCATTCCTTTCACGAAGGAAATGGCAGTTAAGCTGTTGCCATAGACGTTTACCTTTACATTATCTTTTCCGAATACATCTTTGAACGCTCTTTCAATCCCTTGCGGATAAAAACTCCAAAAATGCCCCCACCGTTCAGAATCATAAGTCGAGACTTGTGATATGCCGCCCACGGTAGCCAGCATTACACCACCAGGCTTTAAAAGGTGGTGAGCTCCTTCAATTGCTTTATGAAAGTCATAAATGAAGTTTAAAACTTGTGTGCAAATGAAACAATCAATTTTACCTTCGGGCAGCGTATTGCGATTAGTAAGGTCACCAACAATTGTTGCATTGTCTTTAGGCTCCACATGAAGAATTTCATAAGCAACTACACCGGTCCCAAATTGCTTTGAATATCTATTCTCGGCTATTTCAAGGACACTTCCTGTTATAAAATTTCGGTTTTCACTTAAGAACTTTTCAATATAAAATCGATCGATAGGAGCTCCACGATCTCTTCCAAATATTCTCGAAACAGGTTGCGTACTTCTCAAGTCGTGCCATTTCAAACGGGAAATTCTTGACTTATTGAGGATCGCCTTGAAAAAAGAGTTAACAGTCATCTCTAGTGTCCAAATTTTGCTGTATCAGCCCCGGAAAAAATTAAACAATTTTAAAACGGATTGCGAGCAAAAATCCTTTCTGTGTGAAATCAAAAGGTGAGTTGCCTCTTGGTTTGGAATAAAAGGTTTTCATGGTTTTATACATCCATTTTTTTCAAAAATACGGGATTTCAAGTACATTTTGTAAAATATTCAGGACGCCCATGCCGCAAATTCATTCGCGCAGACGAATCGCGATTTACACTTCGATCATGTCCATTCTTATCGCATGTCTGTACAGTTTAATAAGATCTGGTCTGGAATTCGAATGGTATCCTTCGCTGACGGTGCTTGGACTGGCTCTATGTTTTATAAATTTTCCAATTGCATTAATTGGGTCTAAGCGTGCAAAACTAAGAACAATATTTGTGCAGGATGAATACGTTCTGACCTTCGCACTGTTGATGATTGCTTGCTTACTTGGTTTTCTGTCAGTGAAAACCGCGTATTTTTTTACAGCCATAGGTTTGATTTCTCTCTTTGTCAATCTGTTTGGCTATTTCAAAGAATGGGAACGTTATGAGGGTGTATCAATTGTATTTATTTCGCTGCTTTCAATCTGGGTGATCATTAAAGTATGGGGCGGTCACTATCTTCATCCGATGCTGCTTGAGTTGATGCCCTTTGAAAGCAAAGGCCATATCGACACGTGGTTTCATGTTGCGATAACCCAAATGATCAAAACCTATCACATTCCCAGCACAGGTCTTAACGGTGTTCCGTTTGTTCCTTATCACTTTGGAAGTCACCTGATCTTCGCATCGCTCTCGAAGGGTTTAGACATTCATGCATTTACATTCTATCAACTTGGATTTCCTGTAGTATTTATTCCACTTCTGTTCAAGGTCGTAATGGCTTTCCCAGTGGCGTGGGCAGAGCGGAACGGCCAGGTGTATAACTTCCGCCTAGCTTTTTGGCTGATTTTTATAGCATGCATGGTTGGTGTTTTTCCGAACGGCATAATGCAAAAAGCAACAAGTAACTGGAGTGCCTTCGCTACCAGTGAATCATACTGCGTCTCTTTAATTTTTTTCTTCCTGGCGCTTCACCTTATCATCTTTCATTTCGAGTCAATTCGTGAGTCCCGTCAAGGTCCAAAATCATTACTCTACATTATCTGCATCCTTCAAATTTTCTTGATTGGAATAACGAAAATTTCAACCCTTTTCATTTTTGACGCTGTTCTGTTTTACCTTTTTCTACGACTTAAATTATACAAGCAAAAATCAACTTTGATTTTCGGAACAATCGTGGCAATCATCTCGTGTGGTTCTCTCGTTTTGACAATGAATGAATCATCAGGGCATACGGTTACACTATTTCATTTTTTAAACAACTACGTAAGTATTAATATTTTTGGTTTCATTTTGGTTTATTACTTCTGGTCTATACTCTTGGTTTTTTTGATCCTCTATTTAATGGGAGGGAGTAAGAGGGAAAATGATTACCGAATTCTCATTGAAACAATCCTAGTAATATGTGTTGCAGGCTTTTTACCTGGGGCATTTCTTCATATCAATGGTGGCAGCGCAAATTATTTTATGGACGTACACTTTTGGTTTTCATTGGTGTTTATTTTGGCCATACTGCCTGAAGTTCTGATGCGCGTTAACGCTTTGGTGGGTACGATCAATAAAGCTGCGCTTGTTGTGTGCGGTGCTGTTGTCATTCTGAGTGGTATTGTCATGATTCGAAATTTCCGCTTCGCGCAAAAGAGATTTTTCCGAGAGACTTATGTGATCTACAGCAGAATTGGTGGGAGGGAATTATCGGAAGAATTATTGCCTCGATCAGTGGGATACACAACATTGTTAAGAGAAAGGAAATTGTTATGGAGCAAGATGGACTCAAGTCTATCGGTGAGTCCATACTATCACAACTTAAAAAGTCTTTATTCCCTGGATACAATTCCTTTCAATGTGAAACGACAAACAGCCCTCGTGATCAATGATGTGAGTTTGTTGGCGGAAAAATATCCGTGTAACATTTATCCATTTATGTTTCCCGCTCTGACAGGAATGACGCGAAAGGATGGATATCTACTTGAACATTGTGTTGACAAGGATTATAGCTTCGAATATTATCGACAAAAAGACCTTCAGGAGAAGCGCTTCCAAGACGCTGGAATAACAAAGCAGCTAAAATTGGAAATCACTCCTGCGGGTGAAGTCGTTCCTGTGTTTGATTAAATTTTTTTGGCGATTCATTAGCAGTGTCCTTATTTAAGGAAATGAATTCATAACCAACTTTTTTGTCGATCACATATTGAGGTTTAGCTGTCACAGTAAGGTATATCCTGCCTATATACTCTCCAATCAAGCCGAGGCACATTAATATCAAACCATTAAAAAATGCCAGCAAGAGAACTAGCGTGATCCATCCCTCAACCTGATTTTCGTTTGTCAGGTAGTCAATGATAAAATACCCGCCCAGAAAAAACGACAAGCTTGCAGCAGCAATTCCAATTAACGTAACTATTCGCAGAGGATATAGTGAAAAGCCAGTGACATGTTTTAAAAAAACCGACACTGATCGCACGAAGTTATAATTGCTTTTCCCTCCAAATCTTTTTTGATGCACAAGCTCAAGCTGCGTAAAATTCGAAGTGATCGACAAAATTATTCCGTCCACGTAGGGAAATGGACCTTTATAATCTACAATTTTTCTAGCTACCGACTCGCGCATTATCTTAAATGGAGACAAATACAATCCTCTTGGTTTTTTTAGAAATATCTCGGCTATGAGGTCGTTCAACTGACTCCCGACATTTTTCCAGGGCGACTGTTTTTTTTCACCAAAAAAAGCATAGCAGACATCAAAACCCTCCTTGCATTTTTCCAGCAGCTTCGTGATGTCGTAAGGAGAATGTTGAAGGTCATCGTCCATTATTACAACGAATTCTCCGGAAACCTGCGAAAGGCCGGCCATGATCGCGTTATCTTGTCCGGCATTTTTCTTTAAGTTGATTCCTTTTATGCTTGCGTTGATCTGCGTTAGCGAAATGATTTTTTGCCAGCTCCCATCTTTACTTTTATCATTAACAAGAATCATTTCGTAAGCAATGCCTTTCAATGCATCGGCAACCTGCGCATTCAGCTCATCCAGACATTTTTCGGAATTGTATACAGGAATTACAATGCTGAGCTCTGGCCTATTCATGTCTTCTAATTTTTATAATAATATCTTTCTTGAACTCACCGATCTCTTCAATTGAGAAATTCAAAACCTTACTAGCATCCTCAAGGACGTTGAGGAACGAGTGTTTATTATACCGGAACGCCTCATCCCCGTTACCTGCGTTGCCGGCTCGCTTTGCAATAAAGCCAAGCCACCCTTTCTGGCTAGAGAGGTTCAAGACGGGTTCGGAAAATAAGATTGCCGGAGCGGCATCAAGCATTTTACCAAGAATATCGACAGGATGTTTATGAAAATGATAAAACGATCCAAGCATGATACAAACATCCGCCTTGGGAAGTGCTGGCAAGGTTAGCACATCTCCATATCTCGCATCAAAACCAAATTTTTTTGCGTGCTCTATGAACTTGGTATTAATGTCAAATCCCACCCATGAATACCCGGCCTTTTTGCAAGCAGCCGCTATCAGGATGTCTCCAAAGCATAATTCCAAAACCCTTGATCCCATTGGAAGGTCTGAAAGTTCATCTATGACCGGTTTAAATCGCTGTTTATACTTTCCGCCATACAAAACATTCATAACCGCTCTGTAGATTCCCACGCGCTGATATATAATACTAGGAGGTTCCATGAGGTATTGACGTGCGTTTTATCTTTGCATAGTTTTAGCAAAATAAGTTCTTTTAAATGATTGTTCTAAACAAAGCACACATAACAGGTAAAGAGATTCAATACATTTCAGAAACGCTTCGTGGCCAAACATCAGGCAACGGCCAGTTTACGAAGAAATGCCACAAGTTCTTTTCTGATCGCTATAACTTTAAGAAATCGCTTCTTACTACCTCGTGCACGGACGCGCTTGAAATGGCTGCAATTCTGTCAGGCGTTGGACCTGGAGACGAAGTAGTCATGCCATCTTTTACCTTTGTTTCAACAGCAAATCCATTTCTCCTGAGAGGTGCGAAAGTAGTGTTTGCAGACTCTGAGAATCATAATCCCAACATCAATGTTGCAGCGCTACCCAATTATATCACAAAACACACTAAAGCAATTGTAGTTGTCCACTACGCTGGTGTAGCAGTCGATATGGACGCAGTCATGAGGATTTCCAGAGATTACAACCTCATAGTTATTGAAGACGCAGCTCAAGCGATTGATGGCTACTATAAAGGAAAGCCGCTAGGTTCAATTGGACACTTCGGTTGTTTTTCTTTCCATGACACAAAGAATATTGTTTCCGGAGAAGGTGGACTTCTAGTGATAAATGATTCGAGATTTATTGATCGGGCGGAGATTTTATGGGAAAAAGGAACCAATAGAAGTGCGTTTATCAGAGGCGAAGTGGACAAATACGGGTGGGTAGATGTCGGATCCTCCTTCCTTCCATCGGAGCTCACAGCTGCTTTCCTGTTGGCTCAATTGGAAAGTATTGATGAA
Source organism: Fulvivirgaceae bacterium JP3-4 (assembly GCA_029309925.1). Lineage (GTDB taxonomy): Bacteria > Bacteroidota > Bacteroidia > Cytophagales > Cyclobacteriaceae > Chryseosolibacter. The sequence goes on along the minus strand of JARKND010000005.1, from coordinate 747,876 downwards.
ATTCAGAACGGGCGGATGAGGCTTTGGAATATCTATTTCGAGACCTTTTCTGGACGTGACGCTGAGCTAGGCGTATTGCCACCTCAGATCCCTACATTCGCCAAACACAACGCCCATATTTTTTACCTGTTGTGTGACTCCGTAGAAAAGCGGAATTTTTTAATCAAAGAGCTCAAGCTGGCCGGAATCCAAGCGTACTTCCATTATCCACCGCTTCACTTAAGCAAGTATTTTCTGCAGAATAACAGACCTCAGTCTTTACCAAATTCGCACCGGTACTTTGACCAGCTTATCCGGATTCCTTTATATTATGACTTAACTGAAAGTGAGCAGCAGCATGTAATTGATAGCGTAATTAATCTATTAACGATTTTCAATCGGACAAATCAAAAGTAATCAATGCGAAAACTGGCTTCGAATTTTGTAAACGAGGTCGATTGAGGGCCGCGCGTCTGCGACACCGAACCCTTGACCATCCAATATGCCCTTGTAGCTTATTGTATGTAAATCAGTAAAGCCTTCTGAAAATTCGAGCTCAACATTTTCAATTTTTAAGGTGCGATACGTACGCTTTCCCGATTTTTTTATATCGTCAGGCAAGTGGTCATAATTTATGCTCAACGACCAATTTACTCTTGCTTTTTCAAGTTCTAGAAATCCCCGGGCATGATCCGCGGCATAAACATCGGTCTGAACATCTTTTACAGGACCGAATATCCATAAAAGCATGTCGAAAAAATGGATCCCGATGTTAGTTGCAATGCCGCCTGACTTAGAAACTTCGCCCTTCCAACTACTTTGGTACCAGTGGCCCCGGGAGGTTATGTAATTAAGATCTACATCATAGATCTTGTCTTTTGGGCCGTTAGCTATTCTGTTGCGAAGTTCTACGATTGCAGGATGCAATCGGAGTTGGAGGATCGTGTAAACTCTCTTCCCCGTTTCTTGTTCAAATTCAGCCAACGCCTCAACATTCCATGGATTTAGCACGAGTGGTTTTTCACAAATTGCGTTTGCGCCATTTCGTAATGCAAAGCGTATGTGCGAATCATGCAGATAATTTGGTGAACAAATGCTAACATAATCTATCACCGTCCCTTTTCTACGTAGTTTATCAAGATGGCGATCAAAACGTTCGAACTCGGTAAAAAAATCCGCATTCGGAAAATAGGAATCGAGAATTCCTACATTATCATGTTTGTCAAGCGCAGCCACCAACGCATTGCCGGTATCCTTAATCGCTTTCATGTGCCTGGGTGCTATATATCCTGCAGCCCCAATCAAAGCAAAATTTTTCATACGCTCAGAGGATTTTATTAACCATTCCCTTGTCTAGTTGATATTGCTCATTGCTTTCCGGACAGGTTGCGTGACCGTTTTCGTCAAAAATAAGCTTGTGTCCGTGTTCGCTAACCCATCCGATTTGTCGTGCTGGGTTCCCCACGACAAGTGCATATGGTTTCACAGCCTTAGTGACAACCGCACCCGCTCCAATAAACGAATACTTACCAATCTCATTTCCACAAACAATAGTTGCATTTGCTCCGATGGAAGCTCCTTTGCGCACAATGGTTTTCCTATATTCATTCTTTCGGTTGATAGCGCTTCTAGGATTGATGACATTGGTAAAAACCATCGAAGGCCCGAGGAATACGTCATCCTCGCATTCCACTCCTGTATAAATAGAAACGTTGTTTTGCACCTTTACATTACAACCGAGAATCACTTTGGGAGAAATAACCACGTTCTGTCCAATATTACAGTTTTCACCAATGGTGCATTCAGTCATGATGTGAGAAAAGTGCCAGATTTTGGTTCCCTGGCCGATCACGGAACCGGCATCGATCACCGCGGTTGGGTGGGCAAAATACTTATCGTTTGCCATAAAACTCCTTTATGCAACTGGCAATGAATTCAACTTCACCATTTGTCATCTCGGTGTGAATAGGAAGCGACAAAACTGTTCCCGAAAGTTTTTCTGTTACGGGAAACGATCCCTTTGGATACGCAAAATTCTGATAGGCTTTCTGCAGATGAAGCGGAACCGGATAGTAAATCATCGTTGGTACTCCCTTTCTCTCAAGGTATTTTTTCAAGTCATCACGCCTCGGAGCTTTGATGGTGTACTGATGAAAAACGTGTGTTGAATACCATGCTCGGGCGGGAACAACAATCTCACTCAATTCTCTCAGCAATTCATCATAGCTTGCTGCTACCGCCTGCCGTTTCTCGGTGTAATCATTGATGTGCCTCAGTTTTACGTTGAGAATTGCGGCTTGCAAAGTATCAAGTCTGCTATTAACGCCAACTACTTCATGATGATATTTTACACGCTGGCCGTGATTAGCGATCATACGGAGCAGATCAGCCACGTCTTGATTGTTTGTGAACATAGCTCCTCCATCCCCATAACAGCCAAGGTTTTTAGATGGAAAAAAAGAGGTGGTACCAATATCTCCAATGGTACCCGCGGCTCGTTGTGTACCATCAGAAAAGCGATAAATCGCATTCAAAGATTGCGCTGCGTCTTCAATTATATAAAAGTTATGCTGCCTCGCAATTTTTGTAATCGGCTCCATTTCTGCGCACTGGCCATACAGATGGACAGGAACGATTGCTTTCGTCCTGGAGGTAATCTTATGGGCAAGCTGACTTACATCAATGGTGAAAGTATCTTCAATTACATCAACAAATACAGGTGTCAATCCCAATAGTGCAATTACTTCGGCTGTGGCCACATAAGTGTGGACCGGCAAAATAACTTCATCACCCCGCTGAAGGCCAAGCGCCATCATTGCAATTTGTAAAGCATCCGTGCCATTTGCGCAGGTCACGGTGTATGCGCCTCCAATAAATTCCGATAAGGACTTTGTAAATTGTTTAACATCTTCCCCCTGGATGAAGTCAGTTGAAGTGAGAACCTTTTCAATGGCATAGTCGATGTCTTCCTTGATTTTCAGATACTGACCATGCAGATCAACCATTTTAATTGAACTCATATGGTAAATTCAAATGCCCCTGATTTTCTTTTCCCACTGCCAAGCATGAAGCAAAGAATCCTGAATTGAATATTTTGTTTTCCAATCGAGCAATTTGTTTGCTTTTGTCGGATCGCCATATACCTTTTCAACATCGCCTGGCCTGCGTGGTCCGATTGTAAATGGCACTTCAACGTTGGTAACTTTCTTAAATTCATTAACAAGCTCAAGGACAGAAACGCCAACCCCGGTTCCGAGGTTAAAGGTTTCCAACAGGGTTGGAGACTGGGCACGATCCAAAAATTCCATCGCACGAACATGGGCTACAGCAAGGTCAACCACATGAATAAAATCCCGGATGCATGATCCATCCGGAGTGTTATAGTCATTTCCAAAAACAGTTAATTTATTTCGGACCTTGGCCGCTGTTTGAGTAATGTAAGGGACAAGATTATTAGGTGCTCCCACAGGCAATTCACCCAGTTGTGCAGAAGGGTGTGCGCCTATCGGGTTGAAATATCTCAAAGAAATGATTTTAAAACCATTCCCGACCACGTCCTCCAGTATCCGCTCGCACATTTGTTTGGTTGCGCCATAAGGCGACTCGGCTCTCTTAAAAGGTGCGCTCTCATTGACAGGAATAGAATCGGGCTGGCCGTAGACAGTGCAGGAAGAAGAAAAAATCAATTTGTTTTGATTGAATTTTTTCATCACCTCCAACAAGGTTATCAAGGAGCCCACGTTGTTTTTATAATACATCAATGGTTGAGCCACCGACTCGCCCACGGATTTGAATGCGGCAAAATGTAGAATGCAAGACAATTCTCGTTCTTGCGATAAAACGTTTTCCAAAAAGATATTGTCATTACAATCACCTTCGTAAAACTTGAAATCTTTACCTGTAATTGCCCGAATGCCTGACAGTAAGGTTTTGTCGCTTTTGGAAAAATTATCAATCATCACCGGCTCGTAGCCTGAATTGAACAACTCAACCACTGTGTGAGCCCCAATATATCCGGCTGCTCCCGTTACTAAGACTTTTTTTCTTTCCATCATAACCTTGCTGTAATCAGCGACTTATCAAGAATTGCTTTCACGTCATACACTACAGTCTTAGAATGCCTAAGCGCCTCCCAATTTAGATTTAAGAACTCTTTGTGGCTTACCGTTAGGATAATCGCATCATAAATTTCCTTTGGCTGCGCGATGAGATCCAGGTTGTATTCGTGACGAACCTCTCCCTCATCGGCATGAGGGTCATAAATATCAACTGCAGTTCCAAAACTTTTTAACTCAGTAATCACATCCACCGCTCGACTGTTGCGTATGTCTGGGCAATTCTCTTTAAATGTTATGCCAAGCACCAGCACCTTTGCCTTGTGAATTGGTAGCTCATGCTTCGACATTAATTTGATTACCGCATTGGCGATATAGACTCCCATATTGTCGTTTATTCTTCGGCCTGAAAGAATTACCTCGGGGTGGTAGCCTAAGCTTTCTGCCTTATATGTGAGATAGTATGGATCTACACCGATACAGTGCCCTCCAACCAATCCGGGGCGGAAAGGAAGAAAGTTCCATTTTGTTCCGGCAGCTTCAAGAACATCATGCGTATCTATTCCCATTTTATCGAAAATGAGCGCAAGCTCATTTACAAAAGCAATGTTTACGTCTCGCTGACAGTTTTCAATTACCTTGGCTGCCTCAGCAACTTTGATAGAAGATGCTTTATGAGTTCCTGCAACAACAATTTTTTTGTAAAGCTCGTCAACCTCTTCTGCTATTTCTGGCGTGCTGCCACTAGTGACCTTTTTAATAGTTGAAACCCGATGAAGTTTGTCTCCGGGGTTAATCCGCTCTGGCGAATACCCGCAAAAAAAATCGATGTTAAACTTCAAACCGCTGACCTTCTCAAGCACAGGAACGCATACTTCTTCAGTACAACCTGGGTAAACTGTAGACTCATAGATAACGATATCTCCTTTCTTCAAAACTGACCCAACGGTCTTGCTGGCGCTCTTGAGCGGACGAAGGTCCGGAGTTTTGAATTCATCAACAGGGGTTGGGACGGTTACAATAAAGTATCTTACTTTTCTAAGCGATTCGATATCAGAGGTAAACCTAAGCCCGGAGGACGCTCGTAACTCTTCCGAACTGACCTCCAATGTGCGGTCGTTGCCTTTCGCCAACTCGTTTATGCGATCTTTATTAATGTCGAAGCCAACTACGTTTTCCGTTTTACCAAATTCGACAGCAAGCGGTAGACCCACATACCCTAGCCCAATTATCCCTATTTCAGCCATTTAGACAGGTTTTTAAGATCAAAGAAGGATGCAAAAATATGAACTTTGATCACAACTATGTTAAATTTGCGACCTTAAAACTAAATAATGGAAAATCGCGACACTCCACCCCGGCAATCAGACGAAATAGATCTGACACAAGTGTTCAATGCAATTGGCCGGTTTTTTAACAGAGTGGGCAGCTCGATCTTGTATTTCTTAGCGAGTCTCCGCAATATTTTTTTCAATAACCGTTTGTTTTTCGCGGGTGTAATCATCGGTGGCTTAACATTAGGAGCAATCTATTCCGAACTATTGAAAAAGAAATTTTACAAAACCACAATGGTGTTAAGCTGCGACTACCTAAATACTCAGATCCTAGACAATACCATAGATAAGTTGAATCTTTTGTGCGAAGAAACTGAACGTGAAGGGTTATCAGAGGTGCTCGGCATAGATTTGGAAACCGCGAAAAACATCCAGCGTTTTGAATTCGAACCCTTCGTATCTGAGGATGAAGTCGTAGAGATGGAGGTTTTGCGTACGCAATTAAACAATGTGGTTGCTGACAAAAAGGATCTTGTCGAGAAGGTTATGACAAAGTTGGAAATCGAAAATAAGAATGCGTACGAAATATCGGTTCAAGTATATGATCCCGAAATTGTTAAACCGTTGGAAAAAGCAATCGTCAAATATTTTCTCGAAAATAGCTACATTAAGAAGAGGGTAGAAATTGCTAAGGAAAATTTGACAAAACAAAGAAACAGCTTAAATGCGGACGCTAAACGTCTTGACAGCCTCAAGAAGGTCTTGCTGCAAAACTATCAAACGTTTGGAAAGACAAGCCGTGGTTCGAACAACGTCATTCTCAGTGACGAGCAGCTATCAAATCCGATGGAAATTTACACACAGAGCTTAGAAATTAACCGAGAGCTTCTAGAGACAGAAAGAAGACTTTATATCAATCCCGATTTCGAAGTTGTTGATGGCTTCACTACATTTAAAGAACCTGAGAGTGCAAGCTTATTCCAGATTCTTGCTATTGCATTCTTCGTCTCCATCATCATCGGCTACCTCATCATCGGTGCCTGGAAATTTGACGCCATGCTCGCTAAGATTGACACCAAATCGAAGTAATTATTGCTTCAATCCATCAAGATATTATTCATCAAAGAATTTAAGCTCGAGCTGCGGAGAAAATCAGTTATCTCCGGGCTCGGGCTTTATCTTCTCAGCCTGATTTTCATCTGCTACCTCACTTTCAGCCTCAGACAATCATCAATTTCTGAAGCAACGTGGTCGGCACTGTTCTGGCTTGTCATCCTGTTTTCCGTCATCAATTCGGTCGCAAAAAGTTTTATCGGAGAAAATAAAGGCATTTCAATATATTATTACAGCATCGCCTCGCCACAGGCAATTATTGTTTCGAAAATTCTGTACAACACGGTATTGTGTTTTGTACTCTCCCTTGCAGGCTACCTTTTATTCGAACTCTTTATCGATAATCCTATTCAGGATCAGACGATTTTCCTCACCACACTCTTCCTAACCTCAATCGGTTTCGCCTCATCACTCAGCCTCATCTCCGGCATTTCGTCAAAGGCAAACAACAGCAACATTCTCATGGCAGTGCTCAGCTTCCCGCTGCTCATCAGCATTCTCCTCATGGCGATACGCATCACCAAGAACGTGCTTGATGGACTGGATCCCTCGGTCAGCTATGATGAATTGTTCAACCTGGTGGCAATAAATTGTATTCTTTCCGGGCTCGCATACCTCTTGTTCCCGTATATTTGGCGGAGCTAAGGGCCCCGATACTCACTCGCCCGCTACTATGAAAACCTGGCTAAAAGTTGTCGCTGTTATCCTGCTATTCTACGTGCACCTGGCCGGAATGCTTGGCGATGTACCGCGTCTTCATATACTGAATGAAACCATCAGGGCACTTTACTTCCACGTACCGATGTGGTTTGGAATGTGCGCGCTTTTTCTCGTTTCCGTTTATCATTCGGTCATCTACCTGCGCAACCCGACCGTTGACACCGACCGCAAAGCTGTTGAGTACGCAAACGTAGGTTTGGTGTTCGGTATCCTCGGCATGCTCACCGGAATGCTGTGGGCAAACTACGCCTGGGGAAGTCCATGGCATGGCGACCCAAAACAAAATGGCGCAGCGATTGCCCTGCTCGTTTACATGGCATATTTCGTTTTACGGGGTTCTCTCGAAAATCAGGAACAAAAGGCACGGCTGAGTGCAGTGTATAACATCTTCGCTTTTGCCGCGATGATCCCGCTGATCTTTATCATACCCCGCATGACAAGCTCTATGCATCCGGGCAGCGGTGGAAATCCCGGCTTTAACATGTACGACCTCGACAATCGCATGCGGTTGATCTTCTACCCCGCGGTGATCGCCTGGATTCTTGTTGGTGTATGGATCGCTTCGCAGCGCATTCGCTATAGAAAAATACAAGACCAATTATCTGATCTGGAATATGAAAAGAGTATCTAAACTGGTTTGCCTGTTTCTTACATTAATTGTCAGTCAGACTGCAATTGCTCAGGATGCCGAGATGGCAGATGGAATGCGCGCCAGCGGCAAGATTTATGTAGTGGTGGGAATCATTCTGATCGTGCTCATCGGGCTGGTTGTATACTTATTCATGACAGACAAAAAACTATCAAAGCTCGAGGAACAACTTAATAGAACCAGCAAACCAAAAGGTGTGTAAATTCGTTCTTGTTTCCGGATACCTGAAAGACAAAAAAACTGAAAGATGAAGAAGTCGCACATTCTTATCCTGGTTGTCATCGCTGCAGCAGTGGGCATTCTGATCAGCACAGCGGATGACGCGAGCAGCTACGTCAGCTTTTCAGAAGCGTATAAGCTCGCATCAAATGGGGCAAAAAAGGACATCCACGTTGTAGGCGTTTTGAAGAAAGATGCGCAAGGCAATGTGATAGGCATTCAGACAGGCGCGGACCGCGTTTCGTTTTCGTTCATTATGATTGACGACAATGGCAAGGAACAAACGGTCACCTACAACGAGCCTATGCCTGCAGATTTCACCAAGTCAGAAAAAGTAGTTGTGATCGGAAGTTATGAAGGTGAGCAATTTCACGCCACCAAGATTTTGTTAAAGTGCCCTTCAAAATACCAGGAAGAGAAGGTTAACGTTTAAAATGTATCAGAGACGTATAAATGTACGTCTCCGCAAAATCATATATCGATATGCATTATTTCATTGGTGACCTCGGTCACTTTTTTGTTATCACCGCTTTCATCGCTTCGTTGGTCACGGCTTTCTCTTACTTCAAAGCCACGATTACGGAGGCGCTCGATACAAAACAACAGTGGGTGCTCAACGGCAGGGTTGCATTCTATGCCCATGCTTTTTCCGTGCTGGGAATCTGCGTCACCCTCTTCATCATTATTGCCAATCATTACTTCGAATATCACTACGCGTATAGCTACTCCGATAAAAAACTACCTGGCCACTACCTGCTATCCACTTTCTGGAATGGACAGGAAGGAAGTTTCCTCCTGTGGATGTTCTGGCATGCGCTGCTCGGAATTGTTCTGATCCATACTAACAGGTTCTGGGAAGGTCCCGTGATGACGGTCTTTGCCATGGTGCAGGCGTTCCTCGGCTCAATGATCCTTGGCATAGTATTGCCTTATACAGAATTCAGAATAGGAAGCTCTCCTTTTATTTTGTTGCGCGATGTCATGCAGCAGGCTCCGATCTTCAAATCAAATCCTGAATTCATTCCAAATGATGGAACGGGTCTCAACCCACTGCTGCAGAACTACTGGATGGTGATTCATCCTCCTACACTTTTCCTTGGCTTCGCTGCGACATTAGTGCCATTCTCGTTTTGCATTGCCGGCCTCTGGCTCAGGCGTTACCGGGACTGGGTGCGCCCAGCCCTCCCGTGGGCTCTCTTCGGAGGTGCGATCCTGGGACTTGGTATTCTTATGGGCGGATACTGGGCGTACGAGACACTAAACTTCGGTGGCTATTGGAACTGGGATCCGGTTGAAAATGCAGTGTATGTACCATGGCTGATACTTGTTGCCGCGATCCACACCATGATCACCTACAAGAACAGCGAGACTGCCTTAAAGGCATCGATCATTCTCGTTATTTCTGTTTTTGTATTGATCCTGTACTCGACCTTCCTCACACGAAGCGGAATTTTAGGGGAGTCTTCGGTTCACTCTTTCACGGATCTCGGCTTGTCAGGCCAGCTATTGCTGTACTTGCTTTTCTTCCTCCTGATCGCAGTTGCACTTTCAATTTTCCGTTGGAAAGAAATTCCTACGAGCGAAAAGGAAGTTTCAACCTACTCGCGTGAGTTCTGGATTTTTGTCGGCACGCTGGTGCTTTGCCTCATGGGCTTTCAGGTACTGATGCCGACCTCTATTCCTGTGTGGAACTCGATTGTAAAATCATTTGGAATCGCCTCCAATATGGCACCTCCTGCTGACCAGGTTGGCTATTACACAAAGTTCCAGCTGTGGTTTGCAGTAGGCGTAGCGTTGCTTTCAGCCATTGGCCAGTTCTTCTGGTGGAAGAAGGTCGATGCAAAAGTATTGGTAAAGGAACTGATGACACCCTTGATTATTACAGCCGTGATCTTCCTCATCGTGCTTCAGTTCATGATCTTTACCGAAGGAAGCGACTCCATCAAAAAACTTCCACACCTCACCATCCTGCTGGCAGGTTTATTTACGATTGTGGCAAATGCCAAGATTCTCATGTCGTTGCTGAAATCAAGCCCGACCCTCTCAGGCGGAGCCGTTGCGCACATAGGAGTGGGAATGATGCTGGTGGGAATCATGTTCTCATCCGGCTACTCAAAAGTTGTGTCACTCAACAACACAGGTATGCTCATCTCCCGCGAAGTGAGTGACGAATTCAACCGCGAAAATCTTTTGCTTTTCGTCAACGAACCACGAACGATGGCCAACTATAAAATTGAATACCGTGGCGAGCGCCTCGAGCCGCGCAACAAAGCCGGCTACGTAAGCATGGATGACGTTGAACAAACGGATGATCCGTACCGTGTAGTGGCAAAAGAGGATATTCTCTACGACAACGAAGTGCTCTACAAAGCAAAAGACACGTTTGAAATCTTCCCGGAGAACAAATACTTTGAAATCGTGCTGACGAATGCCAAGGGAAAAACTCACACACTCTATCCACGCATTCAGGACAACCCAACCATGGGCAATGCTGCATCACCCGACATCAAACGCGATGTGACGAAGGACCTTTACGCTCACGTTGTATCGAGAACACCATCGGAAGAAATTGAGTGGAGCAAAACAGAAGAGCTTAAGATAAATGCAAAGCAGGAATTCTTTGCCAACGATTATGTGTGTGTATTGGAAAATGTTGAACGAATTTTCAAGGTTGGCAGTGTCAGCCTTGACTCAGCGGACGTTGCTGTCCAAGCCACGATCAGCGTAAAAGGCGAATACAAAGATTATGTTGCTGAACCCATCTTCATCATCCGCAACCGAATGGTCGGACGCATTCCTCATGAGATAAAAGACCTTGGTGTGCGCTTAACGCTAATGAACATTCATCCGGAGACTGGGCAGTTCACAATAGGCATCAACACACGCCAGAAAGACTGGATCGTTTTGAAAGCATTTGAAAAACCGTTCATCAATGTTCTCTGGATTGGGACACTGGTCCTTATGACGGGATTCACCATTGCGATGGTAAGAAGGATCAGAGAGTTTCAGAAGATGAAGGAGAAGGGGTTGGAGTAGGTGGCCGGGGAGCCGGGTCGGCCGGGTGGCCAGGAGCCGGGAAAGTCCTGGTGTCTTGTCGAAGATCCCGCGTTTTTCGCGCTGGTGGCTAAAAAGTACCAAACAAAAAGCCACGACATCGCTGCCGGGGCTTTTAAAGCTTTGGGTATAAAATTCTTATGAATCGTTTCTGCCGTTGCGCAGGTTACTTCTGTTCTTGCTGTAAGTGAAATAGATCACAAGACCGAGGATCATCCAGATCACTGCCACCTGGATTGTTGTCGGATCAAGGTATGCGATCATTGCTGAGCAGACGAGGATACCGAGGATCGGCACAAGCGGAACGAGTGGCGTCTTGAATGCGCGCGGAATTTCAGGATTCTTCACACGCATGATCCACACTCCAACGCACACAAGCACGAAGGCGAAGAGTGTTCCGATACTTGTCAGGTCACCAGCCATGCTGCCCGGAACAAAGCCGGCAAACAAACCAACAAACACAAACAGGATCATATTAGACTTGTATGGCGTACGGAACTTTGGATGAAGTTCTGCAAACACTTTTGGAATCAATCCGTCTTTTGACATCGAGTAGAAGACGCGTGACTGTCCGAACAACATCGCGAGGATCACGGAAGAGAACCCGGCAAGGATGGCAATACTGATTCCCTTCTCGAGCCATCCGTAACCTTGCATATAGGTTTTGATGGCATATGCTACAGAAGCTTCTTTTCCGACAGTCTTAAACTCCTGCCAGTTTGCGATACCGGTCAGTACATAAGAGAACAACACATAAAGGATGGTACAGACTACCAGTGAACCGAGGATACCGATTGGCATGTCGCGCTTTGGATTCTTTGCTTCCTGCGCTGCAGTCGATACGGCATCGAAGCCAATGAATGCAAAGAACACGATACCTGCGCCACCCAGCACACCAAGCCATCCGTGCTCACGCGCTTCCTCGTGGCCAGGTGTTCCCTCAGGAATTGTAAAAGGCGTATAGTTGTCAGGATTGATAAAGCTCCATCCGAGAGCGATGAAGATCAATACGATCGTCACTTTAACAAAAACGATAACCGCGTTCAGACCAGCAGATTCAGAGGTTCCTTTGATCAGCACAAGTGTCAGGATCAACAGGATGAGAAGAGCGGGTGCATTGATAATTCCCTGAGAGACGATGGTATCTCCTGCAAGAATTTCTTCAGTCGATACGTTTGTCATCACACCGTTGATGCTTCTGCTCACCAGGTATTCAAATGGTGAGTGACTGAACGAGAACGGTATTGCACCTCCGAGCAAGTTATTAAGGTATTCACTCCAGGCAATTGAAACAGTCGCGGCACCGAGCGCATATTCAAGAACAAGGGCCCATCCGATGATCCAGGCAACAAGTTCGCCCATGGTTGCATAAGCGTAGGTGTATGCGCTACCCGCGATCGGAATCATGGAAGCGAACTCCGCGTAACACAATCCCGCGAAAGCGCAACCAACAGCAGCAATGATAAATGAAACAACAACGGCAGGACCCGCCACTTCTCCGGCAGCGGCAGCGGTACGCACGAAGAGCCCCGCACCGATGATGGCACCGATACCGAGCGCCACGAGGTTTCCGGCACCAAGCGTTCGCTTCAGCCCTTTATCAGCATCACCAGCTTGCGCGATCAACTGGGCCAAAGGTTTCTTAATAAACAAACTCATTATCTTCCAGGTTAAGGTTTTAACTAATAGGTTTAAGAACTTTAATCCCTAAAAGTAAGAAGAATAATGAATTTGGCTAACGACCGTTTTCCAAGAATCAATATTTTGTTGTGAACGGAAAAAGCGTACCGCGTTTGGGTTCAGGACGGTGATTCAGAATCCTTAGGGGTTTCAGTTGCTGGCGCACTTGATTCGGGTGCAATAATGCCCTGATCCGTGCGGGCAGAGGATAAAGCAGCGCTATCCGAGTGCGCTTCCTCATGATCATCGTGGTGGACCTTGAAAAACTTCCGCTGCCAGATCAGGATAATTACAACTCCAACGAAGATTGATGAATCTGCGATGTTGAACACCGGACTGAAGAAAAGGAAGTATTCTCCTCCTTTGAAAGGCACCCACTCAGGCACATAAAACTCAAAAATAGGAAAGAAGAGCATGTCGATCACTTGTCCATGAAACCAGGGAGTCGGAGATCCTACAGGATGGTTGTTTAACAGCACACCGTAGAACGTGCTGTCAATCACATTCCCAACGGCACCACCGAGAATGAGCGCCATGCACCAGAGGAAGCCGGTGTGAGCCTCTTTCGTGGCCATTTTCCAGAGGTAGTAGGCGATGCCAAACATCGCACCGATGCGGAAAACCGTGAGTGCAAGTTTACCAAACTCGTTGTTCCAGCGGATGCCGAATGCCATGCCTGGATTGAGCAGGTAATGCAGACGAAACCAGTCGCCAAGCACGTTGATTTCCTGATGGAGATACATATGCTCATGCACCAGCAGCTTAGTTGTCTGGTCGATGATAATGACGATTAAAGCGATCATGAAATATTTGTAGACCTTCATCTGCGACTCTCAAAAAATGGATTGCGTGACAATCCGCCTATTTTTTAACACTTATTTTAACCTTGAGCTGAAACTCATCCATGTCAACATCGGATGCACCGGCAACTTTCTCTTTCAGTTCGAGTGAAAGCGCCTGCGTCTCCACGCTGATGTATTCCTTGAATTCTGTTAGCGCAGCCGTTACGACCTCGCCATCTTTTTCAACTTCAATTCCGATCTTATCGAGCACTTCCAGACCCATGTCTTTGCGCATGTTTTGCACACGGTTCACAAAGTCGCGGGCGATACCTTCGCGTTTGAGGTCATCGGTGATGTTGATATCCAATGCCACGGTAATTCCACCTTCCGTTGCCACAGCCCAGCCCGGAATATCCTCAGAGCTGATCAGCACGTCTTCTACGCTAAGATCAAATCCACCCTTGGAAAGTTTACCGGTTTTTTCAATTGCTGCGATTTCTTCTTTTGTCATCGATGCGATGACAGCCGAGACTTCCTTCATTTTCGGACCGTATTGCTTTCCAAGCTTCGGAAGATTAGGCTTCACCTTCTTCACCACGATACCGGACGTGTCGTCAATATATTCAATTGCTTTAACGTTCACCTCGGCAAGAATGATTTCCTCCACTGTTTTTATGCGAGTGGCAAACGAGTCATCCACAACGGGCAAAAGGATTTTCTTCAGCGGTGTGCGAACTTTGATCTTACTGTTTTTACGGATCGAGTGAACGAGCGAACAAATGCGTTGCGCATAGTCCATAGACTTCTCGAGATCTTCTTCGATGCGGTTTGTTTCCGGCTTGGTCAGGTCAGTCAGATGGATAGACGCAAAACGAAGCGGAGTATTGTTTTTGATCGCAGCTGCACGAATGTTATCTGTCAGGTTTTTATACAGCCAGTCGCTGAAGAACGGTGCGACAGGCGACATCAGCTGTGCCGTCACCATGATACATTCATAAAGTGTTTCATATGCGGCCTTTTTGTCCTGCGTCATCTCACCTTTCCAGAAACGTTTTCTGTTAAGACGAACATACCAGTTTGAAAGATGATCATTCACAAAATTCTGAATAGCACGGGCTGCCTTCGTTGGTTCATACTCCTCGTACGCCTTCGTTACCTCCTGTGTCAGCGTCTGGAGCTTTGAGAGGATCCAGCGATCGAGATTGGTAAGATGCTTTTCGTCACCGAGATTCATTTCATCCTTCACAAAGCCGTCTATGTTGGCGTACAAGGCAAAGAATGAGTAGGTATTCAGCAACGTTCCAAAGAACCTGCGTTGTGTTTCCACGATGCCGTCAAAATCGAATTTCAGGTTATCCCATGGCGGAGCATTTTCGATCATATACCAACGCACAACGTCAGCGCCATACGTTGACAACGCTTCGAACGGATTCACCACATTGCCCTTACGCTTCGACATCTTGTTTCCGTCTTTGTCGAGCACCAGGCCGTTGGAGATCACGTTCTTAAACGCAACACCACCGTTGCCAACCTTTTTGTTCACAGCTTTGATTACATCGCTGGATTCACTCAGCATTACTGCGATGGCATGAAGGGTGAAGAACCACCCGCGCGTCTGGTCAACACCTTCTGCGATAAAGTCAGCCGGGTAATTTTGTTCAAAGACGGTGGCGTTTTCAAACGGATAATGCCATTGCGCGTACGGCATTGCACCAGAATCAAACCACACATCGATGAGGTCTGTTTCGCGGTACATGGGTTGCCCGGATGCACTTACCAGGATCACATCATCCACATAAGGCCTGTGAAGATCTCCTTTTTCAACCGGAGATTTTTTCATCAATCCTTTGGCGATGGACTTTTCGATTTCCTTATTCAGTTGCTCCAGTGAGCCGATACAAATTTCTTCTCTGCCGTCCTTCGTCCTCCAGATGGGAAGTGGCGTTCCCCAATAGCGTGAACGCGAAAGATTCCAATCAACAAGATTCTCGAGCCAGTTTCCAAAGCGACCTGTACCTGTCGACTCAGGTTTCCAGTTGATGGTCTTGTTAAGCTCCACCATCTTATCTTTTAATGCGGTTGTCTTGATGAACCATGCATCGAGCGGATAATACAACACAGGCTTGTCTGTTCGCCAGGAGTGCGGGTACGTGTGCTCGTACTTCCGAACGTCAAAGGCTTTGTTCTCTTCTTTCAGTATGATCGAGATGATGACATCCGTTGTTTTGTAGTCCGGGTGGCTCTCATCTTCATCGGTATAATTCTTCACATAAAAATCATCGGCACCAAGAGGCTTGTGCGTTTTGATCTTAAACTTTGCAACGCCTTCTTTTAGTTTTTCTCCGATCGGTGAAACGAATTTTCCTTTCTTGTCGACTGTAGGAACTTCGTTGCCCGCTTCATCCTTCAGCGTAAGGGCAGGAATTCCGTTTTGCTTTGCAACGCGGAAGTCGTCTGCACCGAAAGTTGGTGAGGTATGCACAACGCCAGTACCATCTTCCGTTGTCACAAAATCTCCGGCAACAACCTGGAATGCTTTGTCAGCATCAGTAAGCGGCTGGAGGTACGGCATCAACTGCTCATAACGAACACCAACAAGTTCTTTTCCGGTGAACTCCGCCACAACCTTGTAGGGAATTGCCTTATCGCCCGGCTTGTAGTTTTCAATGCTAAGGTCTTTGTTCTTCTCAGCGAAATATTTTCCGACAAGATCTTTTGCTATCACCACACTTACGGGTTTGAAAGTGTAGGGGTTAAAGGTGTTGACAAGGACGTATTTAATTTTTTCTCCAACTGCAAGCGCTGTGTTTGACGGAAGCGTCCACGGTGTGGTTGTCCATGCAAGGATGAAAGCATCGCTGTGGGCATTCGCGAAAAGAAATTCTGATTTCGAGTCCCTCTTCACCTTGAACTGCGCAACAATCGAAGTGTCTTTCACTTCTTTGTAACAGCCTGGCTGATTCAATTCGTGTGAGCTGAGACCTGTTCCATCCGAAGGTGAATAAGGCTGGATAGTGTACCCCTTGTACAACAATCCTTTGTCATAGAACTGCTTCAAAATCCACCACAGTGATTCGATGTATTCTTTCTCGTACGTGATATAGGGATTTTTCAGGTCGACCCAGTAACCCATCTTCGTTGTCAGGTCATCCCATTGATCCTTATACATCATCACCGTTTCACGGCACTTGTTGTTGTATTCCTCGATGGAGAACTTCTTACCGATATCATCCTTTGTAATGCCGAGCAGTTTCTCCACCTGTAGTTCAACCGGCAGACCGTGGGTATCCCAGCCACCTTTACGTTTAACCTGGTAGCCTTCCAGCGTTTTGAAGCGGCAGAAGATGTCTTTAACAGTACGGGCCATAACATGGTGAATACCGGGCGTTCCGTTGGCAGACGGGGGACCTTCGTAGAAGGTGAAGGACTCTGCGCCCTCCCGATTGCTTACGGACTTCTCGAAAATCTGCTCCTTTTTCCAAAATTCGAGCATCTCTTCCGCGATCTTCGCAAAGTTCAAATCCCTGTATTCCTTGTAGTTGCTGGCCATGGCCTGAGAAAAGTATAATAAGGGGGCAAAGATAAGGACGGGGAGCGACTTTTGAAATGGAGTTTTACCGCAGAGGATACTTTAAATGCACATGCGACAGAACGTGCTGCGCTATGAGATTATAGCCCTTTGGTCAGTTTGGAGTTTGTGCGATTCCGCCAAGAGCGCGAACGAAGGCGTAGTCGCGCTTACGCTTGGATGGCGTTCGTACGAACTTTAAAGGAAAAACATCGGAATGCACTTTTACCGCAGAGGATATTTTTTAAATGCACGCAGGGCTCACCTTGTGGCAACCACGGGATTTGCGTTATGCGATGCCTGATCGGTTGTGCGTTTCCGCCAAGGACGCAGAGGTGGGCGTAGTCGCGCTAACGCTTGGATAACGTTGGTGCGAACTTTATTGGAAATCGAAAAGAGGATATTTTAAATGCAAGTGCGACAGAAGGCGTAGCGCGAGGGGTCTCTTTGCAGTTTTTGCGATTCCGCCATGAATGAGGAGGAAGGCGTACTGGCGCTAAGCACTGGATTGAATGACATTTGCATTTAAAAAATCTCCGCGCTTCTCCGCGCCTCCTCTGCGTGCTGCCGATGCGAGACGATCGGCATCGATGATCCGCGGTGTGGATTTGGTATTTATTCTGCAGAAGAAGCATTCCTGCTGTGAATCTTGATCTTGTCGAGATCGATCTCTTCATCCTCATGTTCGCTGTAGAAGTTCGGATGAAGCTCATCGATGAGCAAGTGCTCGCCTTTCTTTCTTTTTGGTTTGTCAAAAGTCATGATCAAAGCCGGAAGCAGGATCAGATTTGTGAACATCGAGATCACCAGAGTAGTGGATGTGAGCAAACCCAGCGCAATCGTTCCACCGAAATCCGAGAATGCGAAAATAATGAAGCCTGCAAAGAGAACGATCGAAGTATAGATAATGCTCTTGCCCGTTTCCATGATGCTGTCTGTGACAGCAAGCGGAATGAAGAAGTTATTCGCCAAAATTTCCTGGCGGTATTTGGCCAGGAAGCGGATCGAGTTGTCAACAGAAATTCCGAAAGTAATACTAAAAATCAATGCGGTACTCGCCTTCAGCGGAATGTCAAAATATCCCATTAGGCCAGCGGTGATCATCAGCGCGAGCAGATTCGGGATAAGCGAGATGACGATCATTCTTACATTGGCGAAAAGCGCTGCCATTGAAATGGTGATCAGGATGAACGCAAGGATCAGGCTTTCCTGAAGGTTGGCGATCAGAAATTTGTTTCCTTTGATGAAAATCTTTGTGGAGCCTGTGATCGCAGTGTTGATGGTGTCCTTGCCTTCGGTCGCAAATATCTGCTTCATCTTCGGCTCGATCGAATAGTTGACAAGCGAATCGAGTTTTACCGAACCGATGTCAGCGATCTGGCACGAGATCCGGAGTTTTGAAAATGTGGAGTCGACAAACGACTTAAACAGCCCGCTGTTATCGCTCTGGCCTTTCATGTACCGCAGAATGAATCCCGCTTCACTGCGCGTGGGCAGCGTGTAGCGGTCGGGGTTGTTGTTGTAAAAAGCCTGCTTCGATGCCTTTACAAAACTGATCAGTGACAAAGGCTTCGAAACATGTGGAAGTGAATCAAGGTATGTTTCAAACTGTTCAATTTTTTTGAGATTGTCTGGATCGAGGATCGGTCTGCGCTTCTTTGTCTTGAACTCTACGACCATTTCGAGTGGCATGATGCCGCTGAAATTTGCCTCAAAGAAATGCAGGTCTTTTTTGATCTCGCTGTCTTCAGGCACATCGTCTACCATGAATGACACGGATCTCAATTGCATCATTCCATACACTGACAGGACCGCCAGGACCATAGAGCCAACGTAGATGGCTACACGCTGTCGGTGTACGAGCAGGTCGATCACACGCAGAAAGCTGTTCATGAACTTAAAGTTCAGGTGCCGCAGGTGACGCGTGTTGGGTACCGGAAGCCATGAAAAAATGGACGGAATCATCACCAGGCTCACAAAGAACAGCGCCATGATATTGATACCCGCGACAACACCAAATTCCCGAAGAATAATGATATCCGTTGCCAGCAGCGTGAGAAAACCAATCGCTACAGTCAAATTGGTCAGGAATGTCGCCAGACCCATCTTCTTCACTACGATGGTTATCGCTTCATATTTGTCTTTCGTCTTGATGAACTCGAGGTGATACTTGTTCAGCAGGTAGATGGCATTCGTAATGCCGATGGTTACAATCACGGGCGGAATCAATCCGCTGAGAAGCGTGATCTTATAGCCGAACAGCGACAGCGTTCCGAGTGTCCAGACCACCACAATGCCGATGATGATCATCGAGAACAACACGGCCCTGAACGAGCGGAAGAAAACGAACATGATCAACCCGGTGATGATCGCTGAAGCGTACAGGAACATCGACATTTCTTTCTTCACCTGGTTGGCCACCTGCGTCCGGATGAAAGGAAGTCCGGCATAGTGAAGCTTGATATTGGTGGCTTTTTCAAACGCCTCCCCTTCGGCCACCAGCGATGCCGTTAGCGCCTCGCGCAGTGACGAATTCATCACATCCTTATTCACCGTGACGATGGTCATCGTAGCACCGTTTGTCTCGTTGACCAGTTGTCCCATGTAGAAGCGCTGGCTGCGGACCGTTTTCAGCAGGCTGTCAAAAGCTTTCTCTGAATTAACCTTGTCGGGAAAGATATTGGCGAGATAAAATCTTGAGTTGGCCGTGTCTTTTAAGATGATCTTCAGCACCGGCAGCGAAATAACCTCGCTTACGCCACTGATCTGTTTTAAATTTCTGGCGAGGGTGCGATAGGCTTCAAAATTTTTCTGCTCGTAGATCGCAGAATCCTTTAATCCGATGGCGATGATATTGCCGTCTTCACCAAACTGTTTCCGGAATTGCTGCAGGGCAATCTGATCAGGGTCGTTCAGCGGTACCGTTCTTGCGAAGTCATAGCTCATCTGAACCCGCGAGGCGTGGTAACCCATGAAGAGCGTGATGACACCGATAACGAGAATTAAAGCTAGGCGATTCTGAATGATGAACTGGGCGATTCTATTCCACATGAGCCGGTCTGCGTTTAGAACCGCAAAGCTAACAATTTTGACCGGAAGACTGCCTACCGGTTAAAAGCTGATGCCCTTGATTTTTCGATAGAGTGAGAGTGCATGGCGGTCGGTCATTCCTGAGACAAAATCAATGATATTCCGAAGCATGTTGTAGTGATCAGAAGGAGAAGAAAGGATGGCATCTGAGATGTCTTCCGGAATCAGCTTCTGCAGGTTTTCGTATTTGCGCGATCGTGTCTTTGCCAGCAGCGAGCTGCCCGCCTTTGTAAATTCCTCGAGCAGTCCTGGCAACACTTCGTGACCAGTTGCCTCAATTTCCACCACCGTTCGTGCACGGTAAATTTTTTCAACAGAGAGGTTGATAATCGCTTTCAGGCCGCCTTTGGAAGGACATTCGTCAGCTAATGCCTGGTCAAATTTCCCGGCCAGGATGTCCTTCTCATGATCGAGAAAAAGCGTGGTGCATTCGTGCATCAGATCTCCAATGGCCAGCGCCCGCAAGAAGCCGATTTTTTCAGCCAGCGTTTTAAGCTGATCGAGTTTTCCCAGTTTCGATTTGTTCTTTGTGAGAACGCCTTCAAAAAGTTCTCTCGCATCTTCGTAAGACACTAGGCCGAGGCTGCAGCCGTCCTCGAGGTCGATGATGCTGTAGCAGATGTCATCGGCAGCCTCGACCAGAAATGCCAGCGGATGCCGTTGCCAGCTTGACTGATGTGTTTGAACCAGTTGAAGTTCACTTGCAATTTCCTGGAAGATTTTCTTTTCCGATTCAAAGAACCCAAACTTCTTCTGGCTCCGCTTATGCTTGTCGCGCTCGCTGAAGAGCGCAGGGCAGGGATATTTGGTGAACGCACCCAGCGTTGCATAGGCAAGTTTAAGGCCGTACTGATTTTTATTGAGTATCCGAAAGCCCTGTGCATTGCCTTCGAACTTGATCAGATCTTCCCACTGCGAATCATTCACCTGACTTCTGAACTTTACACCGTCAGTGTGATCTTTAAAGAAATCCGATATGGCGTCTTCACCGGCATGTCCGAAGGGAGGATTGCCGAGGTCGTGAGCGAGGGATGCCGCTGCCACAATTGCTCCGAAATCAAAGAGTGAAAACGACTTTGAAAGCTCCGGATGTCGTTGAAGGATGGTCTCACCAACGCTCTTGCCCAGTGAACGGCCAACACTGGAGACCTCGAGACTGTGCGTGAGTCGTGTGTGAACGAAATCCTGCTCGGGCAAAGGATGAACTTGTGTTTTGTCCTGGAGCCTTCTGAATGGATGCGAGAAAATGATACGATCGTAATCCTGATCGAAAGCACTGCGTGACAGCTGCGTGCCGGATTCGACTTTTTGATTATACCGTTTCGAGGAAAGAAGCGTGCTCCAGTTCATTGGCGCAAGAAAACAATTTTTTCAACGCAAATCGAAGATCCCGATCGTTTTCGCATCCGGAGCCGCAGCGCTGCAAAGTTCGCAAAGATTATTCTAATGCCTTTTCAAAGTCTGCATTTCTCTGCGAACTCCGCATCTTCGCGCTTTGCGTTGAAAACTGAGCGCTACTCCTTCAACACGAAGTCGATGCACATCACGGCAGCGAGGATCAATTGTCTTAAAGGATGATTTTCGGGAACCTCGGGACTGATTTGCAGAACATAATTGTCGGCAGACGTGAAAAACTCTTTTCCGAAGCCAGACCATTTTTTCGTCACTGATGCAAATTCCTTGTTGTCTGAAGAAATGAATTTAAAATCCCAACCGAGCAGCTTGCCTTTTAGCATGCACAGCGACCGCTCCTGCGCATCCAGTATTTCAAACTTACCTCCGATTGAGAAGAATTTCTGCTTGAATTTCCCGATGAGGACATTGTTGTGATCAAGCACCTCAACAGTAGACAACCAAAATGAAACACCGCGTTTCACTGTGACGATTTGTTGACCCGTTGGTGTTTTGATGTCGATCTCAAAAGGCGTCATCCGTTTGTAGTCTGTGAACCTGAACATCTTTGTAAAAAATCCAAGGCGTTCCTCACGGCATTGCATTATCACTTGTTGTGTTTGAGGATCATAGATGTCGAAGTTGCTTGATGCCTTGAAAAAGCCAACGTGTTCTTTTACGAAGAAGAGGTTTCGGTTAAGTACAGGGTTCATTGTAAGTTAGGGTTTGTCGCAAGAAACGATTTTTTTTAACGCAAATCGAAGATCCCGATCGTCTTCGCATCGGGAGACGCAGCGTTGCAAAGCTCGCAATGATTATTTTATTGTCTTTCAAAGTCTGCATTTCTCTGCGAACTCCGCATCTCCGCGCCTCCGCGTTGAAAACCGTTGCTCTTAGGCACCCACTTTCAATAAAATCGGATCCTGTCCCAGCAGTCGCACAAGGATTGCATACAACTCGGACATTTCCGCCTTGAACAGCTCTGATCGTTCGAAAAAATTTTCAACCGCCACGCTGAAAAATTCATGCTCATCGGTGCAGGCGTACGGTCGGAAAAAAGTCTGCGTTGCAAATTCGGGATCATTGCAAACGCGATGCGCATAGTCGTCAAACTGCTCGAGCAGCTCCGATTCAAAAGGCGGATACTCTTCACTGCGGATCAGGCTTTCGAAACGCAACGCGTGAGCCATTTCGTGCAGGCCGAGATTCTTTGAATCATTAGGATAAATATATCCATCGACAAAGCTTTGCCACGACAACACGATCACTCCAAAACGAGGATTCACTTCTCCTTTGTGATATCGCTTTGTGATTGACGAATAATAATCATTCGGATAGACGAGAATCCTCCGGAAAAAACTGAGGTAAACATTCGGCAAGCCAAAGGTGAGTTGCACGGCTGATGCGGCTATCAGCACTTTGGCCTCCACCGTTACTTCATCGACCTGTCGGGGAATGAACTGCTTCCCGTAAATGAACCTCACAACCTTCTTCTCAAATTTTCCTTTATTTTCCGCGGAAAGCATTTGATAGTAGGGAAAATACTTAAGGAGAATCTCCTTGTAGCGTTGTGGTACGGGAAGTACCAATGACTTCACCGGTGCAGCCTGCCTTCCGGCATACGTGTAACCCTGTCCTATTTCTTCACGGTAGTAAAAAAAGGCAACAATGACCACCCCCGAAAAAATAATGAGGGCGATCATGGCTTAAATTTTCCGCAGCAGGTTATTAATGGAGCAGGCATCGATGAGTTTCCCTTTCACGTCCGCAATCTTCACACGCTCCTGTTTCATACTGTCGCGGTCGCGAATGGTAACCGTATTGTCTTCAAGGGTTTGATGGTCGATCGTAATACAGTATGGCGTGCCAATCGCGTCCTGTCTGCGATATCTTTTTCCGATCGCGTCTTTTTCTTCGTAGAAACAACGCAGGTCGTACTTCAATTCATTCATGATCTCCATCGCTTTCTCCGGAAGTCCATCTTTCTTCGTCAACGGCAGGATGGCCACTTTGTGCGGTGCCAACGGTGCCGGTAGACGCAACACAACACGCTCACTGCCATCGTCAAGCTTTTCTTCCTTATAAGATTTCGAAAGAATTGCCAGGAAGCAGCGATCCAGTCCTACGGAAGTTTCAACTACGTATGGAATGAAATTCTGGTTATCCTCAGAATCGAAATACTGGAGTTTCTTGCCTGAATACTTTTCGTGACTCTTCAGATCGAAGTCGGTGCGCGAGTGAATGCCTTCAAGCTCTTTGAAGCCCATTGGGAAATTGAACTGAATATCACAGGCTGCATTGGCGTAGTGCGCAAGGTTCAGGTGGTCGTGGTAACGATAATTTTCCGTACCGAGGCCCAGTGCGAGGTGCCACTTCAATCGCTTTGCTTTCCAGAACTCGTACCACTTCATCTCCTCACCCGGCTTCACGAAAAACTGCATCTCCATCTGTTCAAACTCACGCATGCGAAAAATGAATTGACGGGCAACGATCTCATTCCGGAAAGCCTTGCCGATCTGCGCAATCCCGAAAGGAATCTTCATTCTTCCCGTCTTCTGCACGTTGAGGAAGTTCACAAAAATTCCCTGTGCCGTTTCCGGGCGCAAATAAATTTTGTTCGCTTCCTCTGCCACAGAACCGATCTCAGTCGAGAACATGAGGTTGAACTGCCGAACATCTGTCCAGTTCTTCGTTCCGCTGATCGGGTCGGTAATTTCCAGGTCGATGATGAGCTGCTTCATTGCAGCCATATCGCCACTGCCGAGCGCATCCTTCATGCGCTGGTTTGCCTCATCAATTTTCTTCTGATATTCGAGAACGCGTGGATTGGTCGATTTGAACATTTCCGCGTTAAAGCTCTCGCCAAAACGTTTCGCTGCCTTTTCAACTTCCTTGTCAATTTTCTCTTCCATTTTGGCAATGGCATCCTCCACCAGCACATCGGCACGGTAGCGTTTCTTCGAGTCTTTGTTGTCGACCATCGGGTCATTGAATGCATCCACGTGGCCGGAAGCTTTCCACGTTGTCGGATGCATAAAAATCGCTGCATCAATCCCGACAATGTTATCGTGGAGCAGTGTCATAAATTTCCACCAGTATTCCTTGATATTGTTCTTGAGTTCGGCACCGTTCTGACCGTAATCATAAACAGCACTCAAACCATCATAGATCTCACTGGAGGGAAAAATAAAGCCGTACTCCTTCGCGTGCGAGATAACATTCTTGAACAGGTTGTCTTCTACATTAGCCATAGGGGGACAAAGATAAGCGTGCGATCATATTTTAACAGCGCTTTCCGTACCAGCACGTAAAAAAATTTGGGCGGAACGGCCGTTAGTCTATTGCTCGACCTGAGACTTGAGAATAAGCACTGACGGTGTGTAGGGCAGCCAATTCTGCCGTGATTTGGTGAGATCTCTCCAGTCCGAATAGCTCACCACCACGAGGTTGAATTCGTTCAGGAATTCCTGCGAAAGCGTGTGAGTTTCGTGGATGGTGATGGAGTCTTTGTTTTCGTTCCTGATCTTTTCGACAGCCATCGAGAAAATGGTGTTCGATTTGATTAACCTGTTCGGGTCAGAAAGGGTGACTTTCGCGTTGTTGTTAGCGATGAATCGCTCGGCAAACGAGATGAGGAACAGGTCGTGGATATCCTGCAGGTGCACAAGAATGCGGTCGGCTACTTCAAAGTCACGGTCAACCAAAACGCCAACGTGGCAGCGCGCATCCTCGAGGAATGTCCTCACCTTGCCACCAACAGCATCACCGCTGAAGATCGAGTGAGAGCTTCCCACGAGCAGCAGATCGTATTTGCCTTTCGCCACTTCCCCTGTGATTTCCTTGTTGATGTCATGCGTGGCGCGGTAGAGTGTCCGGATCTTGATGCCGAGGTTTTCTGCTTCATGTTTCACCAGGCGAAAACTTTCGCGCTCATATTCCTTTGCTTCCTTGGGATTGATGTCTGAGCTTGGCGTCAGGTGGAAGGCAGTGATATCAGCATTGTGCTTTTTATGCGTGAGCTGATCGGCTAGTCTCAGCAATTTTTTTCCCTTAATAGCAGGACCGAAAGAGATTAGAATTTTGAAAAGGCCGGAATCCGTTTTCACTACGCCAGACTCATCTTTCTCAGGAAATACGTAGTTGATCAGGTCGAGTGCCGGGCCAGTCATAAAGGTTGTCACCAATGCCATGATCACCATCATTGCAAAAACTTCAGGCGTGAGCACACCCAGGTCGTAGCCGATATTTAGCACGATCAGCTCCATTAACCCCCGCGTATTCATCAGCGCACCGATGGACAAACTTTCCTTCCACGATTGCCCGACAATTTTCGCAGCGAGTGCACTGCCACCAAATTTTCCAGCAACGGCAGTGAGGATAATCACACCGCATACAACCCACAAGTGCGTTTCGTTCAGCAATCCGATCTGCGTACGCAAGCCGGTGAATACAAAGAATAATGGCAGCAGAAGTACGAGACTTACATCTTCAATTTTTTCCGTCAGGATTCTTCTAAAGTCGAAGTTAGGGGGCATGATCACACCCGCGAGAAACGCGCCAAACAAGGCGTGAATTCCGATGATCTCCGCGAGATATGCTGAAGCTAACAATATGAGGAAAGAAAATGCCACGATGGTTTTGCTCATCGTTTCGCGATGGGAGTAAACGCGACCGATCTTCTTCAGAAACGGCTGCACTACAAAGATCATGAGCGACACATAAGCGATTGATAACCCGATCGTGAACAAGGCGCTTGTAAATGTTCCGGCTTTGACGATCGCGATCACCGCAGCAAGGATACACCAGGCTGTTACATCATCCGCTGCTGCACACGTGATGGCAATGCTGCCGAGCCGGGTCTTGGTGAGATCTCGTTCCTGGATCACCCGTGCCAGCACCGGAAACGCGGTAATGCTCATCGCGATACCCATGAATAGCGCGAACGGAGTGAAGCCAATATTTCCCGGAGCAAACTGATCGTACAGGTAATAGGCCAGACCCATTCCAAGGAAATACGGGATGATGATGCTGGCGTGACTGATCACAACAGCATCGTGTGCCTGGTTTCTCAGAACTTTCAGATCGAGCTCCATGCCGATCACAAACATGAACAGGATCAAACCGACCTGACTCAGGAATTGAAGATTCGGCAGTGATTCTTTTGGGAAAAGAAAAATTGAAAATTCAGGAAAGAGCAGTCCTACTACCGAAGGCCCGAGGACGATACCTGCAACGATCTCACCGATTACCGTTGGCTGGCCAATTTTGTTAAAGATAAATCCAAAGATTCGCGAAACGATAATTATCGAAGCAATCTGCAACAATAGAATGGCGAGCGGATGAATGAGATTGTGATGAAAAGCGTCCTGAAATAATTGGAACGCGGGCGTTGATTCAGTGATGGTTTGTGAATCAACCTCTCGCAGTGACTCGAGCTCCTGACCGCGGACCGTAATCAAATACATTAACCCACCGAAAACCAGGATGAGGATAATGTAAAAAATGATTGTCCGGTTATTTTTCGCCATCCTGTTCTTTCAAGTCGCGTCAAAAATAAAAATAAAAAAGTTTGTACCGTTTAGAGTTTTTTTGCCTGATTCCAATACACGTCCATCTCTGCGAGAGACATCTCGCCAAGCACCTTTCCGTCTTTCGCAGATGCACTTTCGAGGTATTGAAAACGTCTGATGAATTTTTTATTGGTGCGTTCGAGTGCTTCTTCAGGGTCGATGTCGATGAAGCGGGCGTAGTTCACAAGTGAAAAGAGCAAGTCACCGAATTCGGCCATCGCTTTCTCTTTATTGATCGCTTCGTTCTTTTCGGCATTGAATTCTTTTTTAAACTCCTGCATCTCCTCCTCAACCTTTTCCCAGACCTGTTCTTTTTTCTCCCAGTCGAAGCCGACACCGCGTGCTTTGTCCTGGATGCGGATGGCCTTCACCAATGCCGGCAATGATTTCGGCACCCCTTCAAGCACTGACTTGTTACCGGTCTTCAGCTTTATTTTCTCCCAATTCGCTTTCACTGTTTCTTCGTCATTGGCAACAACATCGCCATAGATATGCGGATGACGCTCGATAAGTTTGTCGCAAATGGCGTTGAGTACGTCTGCAACGTCAAAGGCTTTTTTCTCCTGAGCAATTCGGGCATAAAAGACCATGTGCAGCATGAGGTCGCCCAGTTCCTTTTTGATCTCGCCCAGGTTCCCTTCCAGTATCGAATCTGAGAGCTCGTAGGTTTCTTCGATGGTGAGGTGACGAAGCGTCTCAAGCGTTTGTTTCTTATCCCACGGACAATTTTCCCGGAGTTCGTCCATGATGGTAAGCAGCCTGTCGAAGGCTTCCAGTTTTTCTTTTCTTCTTAAATCGGGTGCTGAAACGGGTTTTGCCATGCTTTTTAAAAAGTTGCCGAAAGGTACTCAAATCGAACTGTTGGCGTAGCAAATAAAATGCATTTGACTTTCAGCCCTGTGGAGCAAAAGCTGTTAAATTTGCGCCACTTTAATAAAAAGACTCGTGGCATTAATTAAATCGATTTCTGGAATCAGAGGCACGATCGGTGGCGGCACTGGCGACAACCTCACACCTGTTGATATTGTGAAATTTGCAGCCGCTTACGGCTCGTGGATCAAAAAGAGAAATGCTACTGCCAAAATCATCATCGGACGCGATGCCCGCTTGTCTGGCGAGATGGTAAGTTCTCTCGTGACATCGACCTTACAAGGTTTGGGCATTGACGTGATTGACCTCGGCCTGTCAACAACGCCTACTGTAGAAATGGCTGTGGTGTGGGAAAAAGCGGATGGCGGGATCATCCTGACAGCTAGCCACAACCCTATCCAGTGGAACGCCTTAAAACTTCTCAACGAAAAAGGCGAGTTCATTTCCGGGGATGATGGAAAGCAAGTCCTGGAAATAGCCGAAAACGAAGACTTCGAATTTGCGCAGGTGACAAAGCTGGGCCACTATCAGAAAAAAGATGGTTACATCTCGAAGCACATCGAGGAAATTCTCAAACTTCCCCTGGTAGATGTTGAAGCGGTTCGCAAGCGCGGATTCAACATTGTTGTAGACGCTGTAAATTCAACCGGTGGAATTGCCGTGCCGAAGCTGCTGAAGGCGATGGGTGTTTCTGTCAAGGAACTGTATTGTGAACCTACCGGACATTTTCCACACAACCCGGAGCCACTGCCTGAACACCTGACTGACATCTCCCGCGAGATAGTCAAAGGAAAATATGATCTGGGAATTGTTGTCGATCCTGATGTAGATCGTCTTGCGATGGTGTGCGAAGATGGCTCACCGTTCGGAGAAGAATATACGCTTGTCGCTGTCGCGGATTATGTACTGAACAACGGTCCGAAAAAAAACGGCAACACCGTTTCAAATCTCTCAAGCACGCGAGCTTTACAGGATATTACCGAAAAGGCTGGCGGAAAATATTCAGCATCGGCCGTGGGTGAAGTTCACGTGGTGGCGATGATGAAAAACACAGATGCGGTGATCGGTGGTGAAGGAAACGGTGGGATCATTTACCCTGACCTGCACTACGGTCGTGATGCCCTTGTCGGGATTGCATTATTTCTGACGCACCTGGCAAAATCCAACCTCACTGCGCTTCGTCTGCGCATGAAGTACCCGAATTATTTCATTTCCAAGAACAAGATTGAGCTCACACGTGACATCAATGTGGACAAGATTCTTGACTACGTGATGAAGAAATATAAAAAGCAGCCGATCAATACTGTTGATGGAGTTCGTATCGAGTTCGACAAGGAATGGGTTCACCTCCGCAAGTCGAATACGGAGCCGATCATTCGCATCTATGCTGAATCGGATATGGAAACGAAAGCCGACAACCTCGCGAAGAAGATCATGACCGACATCAAGGAAATCATCGCGGAGAAGCTGCGGGCGAATTGATCGGTTAGTAAGATAAGTCGTATTGGTGTTCCTATGTCTTTTTCTAAGATCCCCCGTTTTCGCGCGAGTGACCACCACTTTTTAAAAAGTTGCTACCTTTGTAAAATTATTGATGTGAGATGAGAGTTTATCTGGACAACGCAGCTACTACACCCCTTGATCCCGAAGTATTTGAGGCTATGAAGCCCTTTATGATGGAAGATTTCGGGAACCCATCGTCAACCCATTCGCATGGTCGAAAGGTGAGGGCTGCCATCGAATCTGCGCGTAAAAAAGTTGCCGAACTTTTAAACTGCACTCCTGGCGAAATCATTTTTACATCGGGCGGAACTGAAGCTGACAACGCGATTATTCGCAGTGCTGTTGCTACCTACAATATTAAAAACATTATCTCTTCACCCATCGAACATCACGCGGTAACACACACAGTGGAGCTGATGGGCAAGTCAGGCGTGAACGTTCACATGGTAAACCTCGATTCGAAGGGCCATGTCGATGTTGCGCACCTGGAACAGTTGCTGAAAAAATATCCGTCTTCTCTGGTTTCGTTGATGCATGCCAATAATGAGATCGGAAACTTGCTCGATCTGAAATATGTTGGCGATATGTGTGCCGCGAACAATGCTTTCCTGCATTCCGATACGGTTCAGACAGTGGGCCACTACAAGCACGACATGAAGGTATTGCAAGTGTGCGGTATGGCGGCTGCCGGACATAAGTTTCATGGGCCGAAAGGTTCTGGTTTTATGTTTATCCGCAAGGACAAAAAAATTCACGCTTTTATACACGGTGGCGCACAGGAACGCAACATGCGCGGTGGAACTGAAAATGTCTATGGCATTATCGGACTGGCGAAAGCACTTGAAATTGCTTATCGCGATATGGATGAGCATGTGCATTACATTGAGGGACTTAAAAGCCGCATGATCGAAAAACTGAAAGATCAGATCCCTGGCGTAACCTTCAACGGAGATTCTGCTAATCTGAAAAAGAGTCTTTACACAGTCTTGAATGTAAGTCTCCCCGAATCAGACGAAAGTGACATGCTGTTGTTCAACCTAGACTTGTCTGGCATTTCTGCTTCCGGTGGAAGCGCGTGCTCAAGCGGAGCGACTACAGGCTCTCATGTGCTGGGCGCGCTGTACCCGGGATCAAAACGTGGTGCTGTGAGATTTTCGTTCAGCAAATACAATACGCCTGACGATATAGACTTTGCTGTGAATAAGCTGGCGGAGTTTTATAAGGTTACGGTGTAAAGAATTTAAGATTTTAGATTTGAGATTTTAGATTTTTAGAGTCGTGTAGCTGGGATGATTCCGTTTCCGAAGTTGTTGGTCAATATTCAAATTCAACGCTACTCCAAAAATCTTAATTCTAAATTCTTAAATCTAAAATCAAGCTATCTGGTCAAACGCTTTAACAAACGCCTTCATTTCCTCACTAGTCCCCACGCTCACCCTCAACCACTGCATTCCCTTATAATCCCACACGCGGATAGCGATACCCTGCTGGGCAAGCTGGCTCAGTTTTCCCTGTGCGTCAGATTTTGAATCGAACATGACAAAGTTCGTGTGCGACTTTCCGTAGAAGTAACCTTTCTTGTCGAGATAGTCAGTCAGGATCTTGCGGGCTTCTGCGTTTTTCCTGCGTGACATATCCATAAAATCCTTATCGCCCAGGCTTGCCTTCGCTGCGGCAATCGCAAGCTGATTATTCGGTATCCCCGGATGATTGCGCTGAATCTTCCGAATAATGTCTGGCTTCGCAACAATATAGCCGATGCGCAGCCCTGCGAGCCCGTGTATTTTTGAGAACGTTCTTGACACGATCACATTGGCGCCCTTTTTTACGAAATCAATCATCGACACTTGCTGTGATGGTTGGAGAAATTCCAGATATGCCTCATCGGAGAACACGGTAACTTTTTTCGAAACCTCTTCTGTAAACGACTTGACCACACCCGGATTGACAAGTGTTCCGGTTGGATTATTCGGATTGCATATAAACACGAGTCGCGTGTCTGGTTTGATCTGTCCCGCTACCGCTTCGTAATCATAGACAAGCTCATCATTAACGTTTACTTTATCCCAGGTAGTTTTAAAAACCTCCGCGTAATTCATCAGCATGGGAAATGTCGGGAAGCCCGAAAGAATTCTTCCGCCCTCGAGTGAAAATGCTGCACCGGTCGCGCAAAGCAAATCGCCCGAGCCGGCACCTACAAGAATGTGATCGGCAGTCACACCTTCATGCGCTGCCAGTGTTTCTTTAAAATCATTTACAACCTGGAATGGATATCGGTTTCCTTCTGACAGCGCCTGCTGAATAGCCTGCCTTGCTTTTTCGGATGGGCCATATGGATTTTCATTTGACCCCAGACGAATCTTCATCGGTGGCAACAAAGGGCTCCTGCCGAAAAAATTCTTTTCTGCTTCACTCATTGGAGCAGCCATCAATTGGTTCGCCATGCCTGCGCCAAGCGGCAAACCTGCTGCGAGTGCCAGTGTGGTCTTAAGCCATTCTCTTCTTGCGTTCATAAATTACCAGGGTGATTTTTTGTAGTAGGTGACGTATGCTGTTCCGTCAAGCACGATCATCGGATCGCCTGTCTTCGGATGATTCTGTTTTACAAGTTCATAGGAGCCCTCGCCTTGCGACTGAGACCGATAATAAACGCGATTGCCTTCAATCCACCACGTGCCGGTGTCTGAGTTCTGAGATGCGGTACTTCCATTGCTTCCGCTTGTGGAGCGCTCCGAATAATACTCGTACGTCCCGTTTGAATTGATCGTGATGCATTCCTCCGCACTGCTGCTATAGTTCGAGGTGACGTTCACATAACACCATTTCCCGACAAGGGATTGATCAACCTTCTTTCCACCTGCGTTTGAATTCTGATTGTTCTGCGCTGAAGCATTGTTGCTGCCCGCTTTGCGAAAATTCAATGGCATCTCGAGGTCACCACCGGAAACGCGGAATCCATTTGCGTTAAATGTGTAGTTGTAAACCTGTTTGTCACCGTCAAGCTCTACGGTGAGTTTGCCACCACTTGCCGACCACTTCACAACATCACCATCCACAACGCCACTGCCATCGGCTTTGAAGTTGCACTCCATTTCATAACCGGTATCGCTGCTTACCCAGCGTCCTACAAATTTCTCTCTGTCTGTTTGTGAAAATGTTGCGGTAAAGTAGAAGCAAAAAGCGCAGGCGAAAAGTGTTTTCATAAGATTGCTTATGAAAACAATTTACTGATTCAATTGAAAGTTAGGAAGGGATGATGCCCATTTTCTTCATTAAAAAGGTTGCATTCATTTTGGTAGCAAGCCCTTGTTTCAACTTGTAGTCGAAAGACAACTGGTCATTTTCAATGTTTGCTTCAAAACAATAGTTCTTAACCTTACCGGGATATTCGGTTTCGAGGTTGCCCAGCGCGAGATCGTGCGTGGCAATGATTGCAAGGCATGGATGTGGGAGAAGTTGCTTCACCAGCGCAATGGAGCCGGCCTGCTTGTCGGTCGAGTTCGTTCCTTTCAGGATTTCATCGAGCAGGATCAGCAGCGGAACATCACGTCTCAACTCATCCATGATGCCTTTGAGTCGATCGAGCTCTGCATAGAAATAAGATTGATGGTCCTTCAGGGAATCCGCGGTGCGCATACCGGTTCTCAGATTGATCACCGGGCATGCAAAACGCTTCGCACTTACCGAGGCTCCGTTTAACGCAAGAATCAAATTAATACCGATTGTCCTGAGGAAAGTGCTTTTGCCAGCCATGTTGGCACCCGTGACGATCAACACCGTTGGCCCGTTGCCGATGGAGAAATCATTGGCCACGCATTCTTCTGGTTTGATCAGCGGATGACCTAGCTCCTTTGCCGAAATGCTGAGCTGATCATGTATCTGCGGGAAGCTGAACCACTGATGATTGAAGTGAAAAGTGCTGAAGCCGTTCAATACTTCTATATCGCTCACTGTGTCCAGCCACATTTCCAGATTATGTGAATTCTCTTCTTTCCACTTTTCGAGCCGGTAAATGCATTGAAGATCATACAGCAGCAAACTGTTTGTAAAAATTGAGGTCATCGCATTCATGCGCGCATCGAGCGCATACACGAGTGACGCCAGCTTCCTGACTTTAACGTGGGCATGCTGCGCTTTTTCCCAATGGTCTTTCAGAAGCTGTGACTCGAATTTTTCCTTCTGAACATAATGCAGCAGCTGCGCATATTTCTGCAGTATATTTTTCTTGCGACTGATGTAGTCGTGGAATGCATTTACCTTCTTGACATGGAGTCCAAGAAATCCCCACTGAAAAATTGCCATCAGAATTACAAACGGGCGGAAACGGATGTCGAAAAATGCCGCTATCAGGAGCACCAGCGTCACAACCGGAACGACAACCAAAATGATTTTATAGCTTTTTTTCCCGTAAAGGAAAGGAGCATGCTTAAGCCATGCCACAAGCTGTTCGCGATCCTGCGGCTTTTCATCTATCTCTTTGCCCGCAGCCTGGAAATCCTGACGGAAGTCGGCCATCGAAGACATTTCGCGAATTGCTTCCTGGTTTGAAAGGATTGAATCCGCTGACTGAAGTGGAGAAGATAGCCGATCGGCAAATTTTTTCCTGCCGATGATAGTATTGGCGCGGTTCAGATGCTGATACAATGAGCCAGCGCCAAAAATATCGAGATCGTGCGAGTATGGATGGTGTGGATCAACAAACCCGGCCCCGCTGTCTAGCTGTGATGTATCGCCCTTCAAAACATTTAGCTCCTCTTCATTGATCCTGACGAGGTTTTGCTGATGAACTTTCAGATCGAACAACACCGCATGTTTTCGAACAAGAAAAACGAATAGCGCGACCAGTGCAGGCAAGACGATCAGAAATCCGGAATCGTAGCGAAGACCATAATACAACAGCAGGATAAAAACTATGGCGATTCCAAGCCTGATGTTCGAGATCACATTGATCTGCGATGTTGTGTCCGCGAGCTGACTGGAAAAGGCATCTTTCCTTTTTGCGTAAAAGGCTGCGAGTTCGTTAGACGACATCAAGAAGTGTTATAGAAGTTTTTCGATGTGGCGCATTACTTTTTCGAGCGCAACCTGGTCGTTGTGATCAAAGTCGTTGAGGCGGTCACTGTCAACATCCAGTACGAGCGCAACTTCTCCGTTTTTAAACGCTGGTAACACAATTTCCGATTTCGAGGCTGAGCTGCACGCAATGTGTCCCGGAAACTCATCTACATTGGGGACCAGGATCGTGCGCTTTTCTTTCCATGATGCTCCACAAACACCTTTTCCAAAGTCGATACGTGTACAGGCTATGGGACCCTGAAACGGTCCCAGTACAAGCTGATTATTTTTCACGAGGTAAAATCCAACCCAGAAAAATCCCATCGTCTGCCGCAGCGCTGCAGCAATGTTTGAAAGGTTCGCAATGAGATCAGGCTCGCCACTGGTCAGTGCCTCAACCTGCGGGATAAGCGTATTGTACTTTTCTTTTTTATCGGATGATGTTGAAACAAGAAGCTCCTCAGCCATGAAAAAAATATTTAAGACCTGATGCAATTTACGACAAATCTGCGCCTCAGGTTGGGGATTATTTTAGCCAAACCGGCCGATTTTGAGATTTATCATATAAGTAAAACGATACAGCCGCTATGGCATGAGTTTTTACTGCTGGTGTTGTTTTCCCCTTAGAAAAAATATGGCCTTTAAAAAAGGCTTTGATCGACCTGGCCGTTTCCATAACCCTGAATGATACATGAGAAGTGCCGAGAACATATTGGAAACCAACAAAAACCTGATTTCAGTGCTTGAACTGAAGCGGTTGCTGACGGACATGCGTGAAAAAAGGCCGGATATCTGCCTGCGTTACAGGTTGCTGGGTGAAATGTGGGTTGTCAATTACATGAGGGTTGTTTTGGTCACCGAAAAGGGCGCAATGCTGAATGACGAGCGAAATAACAAGCTGATCAATTTACCGGATCTGTCTGTAATCATGCAATTTGAGATCGATGCGCCATTCCAGGGTTTCCAGCCACATTTTCATTACGATGTACGCCCCCTGAACGACTTCAAGTCTTAAATTCTCTGTAAATTCTTTTTCGTCCTTTCATTTTCAACGTTTCCCGTGTTCAACGTACCCGCAGGCTCAAAGAGCAGGATATGGACTTCCTCTTTCGCCACGGGACGATGTTCAACTTTCCGCGGCACGATGATGAATTCTCCCGGGTTGACAGTTACGGTCTTGTCGCGGAACTCCATGGCGAGCTGGCCTTTGATCACCAGGAACAATTCGTCTTCTTCATCGTGGTGGTGCCACACGAATTCTCCGAGTAATTTCACTGCCTTAACATGCTGACCGTTGAGTTCGCCAACGATCCGCGGATTCCAGTGATCGGAGAACTGGCTTAACTTTTCTGTGATAACGACTTTTTCCATAAAATATTAAATCCACACCGCGGAGCTCACGGAGAGAGTTCGCGGAGAGCGCGGAGTAATTTTGAAACTAAGGTAGTTAAAATGCAATTTGGAATTTTTTAGCTCAACTTCGCTGGTAGGTTCTCAATACATCTGTGTCGATATTCTCTTCGGAAACGATTCTGCCTGAAATTTTTGGAGCAGCGATTCCCGAACCAAAGCGAGTGGGTGATGTGAACACCCTGACCTCATCCCATAGATTTGTTTCAATAAATTCACTGAGTGTTTTCGAGCCGCCTTCGATGATCACGGACTGTAATCCTCTTTCATAGAGATTCTGAAGCAGACCTTGAATAAACGAGTCATTATCAAGTTTTACATACTCAACATTTCCTTCGCTCACTGTCTTGTGAAGGTTGTAGACGATTGTCCTTCGCTGATCAGTGAAAATTTTCAAATGAGATGGCAATGAAAGATTTCGATCGAGGATCAGGCGCACGGGATCCGGTCCTGTCCAGTGTCTTACGTTCAGCTGCGGATCATCGTACAGCGCAGTGTTTTTCCCGACAAGGATTGCCGCCTCCTCGGCCCGCCACCGGTGCACCAGTTGTCGCGACAGGTCGTTACTGATCCACTTCGAATCAAAATCTGATCGCGCAATAAATCCATCCGATGTCTGTGCCCATTTAAGGATGATGTAAGGACGCTTTTGCTCGATGAATGTAAAAAAACGTTTGTTCAGGTTTCGTCCTTCCCCCTCCATCACTCCGGTGACAACTTCAATGCTTGCAGCTTTCAACCTGGCGATTCCTTTTCCGCCAACAAGTGGATTGGAGTCGACATTCGCGATCACCACTTTCCTGACCTCGTGCCTGACCAGCAGATCAGCGCACGGTGGTGTCTTGCCAAAATGTGAGCATGGCTCAAGCGTTACGTACACAGTGCTCTCTCTCAGCAAGGATTTGTCGCCAACGGAATTCACCGCGTTGACTTCGGCATGCGCCTCTCCGAATTTCTTGTGATAGCCTTCACCGATGATCGTGCCCTTATGCACAATGACACAACCCACGAGCGGATTGGGACTCACGTAGCCGGCACCGTTCAGCGCAAGGTCAAATGCGCGCTGCATAAAAATGTTTTCCGGATGGTGATGCTGAAGATCCATTTTCCAATATTGCAAAGATTGACAAGGCATGATCAATTCCAAACAATTGTTGCGCGATTTCATCTCGAAGCTCAGCTTCCACAGTACGCAGGAAGATCTGAATGCCATCGGCAGTATTGTTTTTGAAAATGTGCTGAACATCTCGCGGAATGATCTACTCCTCGACAAGGCACTGGATGTTCGCCCACAGGAAAGTCAACGACTTCATGAGATCGCTGCGCGACTGAACGCCAACGAGCCACTTCAATACATTCTGAACGAAGCATATTTCTTCGGTCGCAAGTTCTATGTTGATCCGGCCGTGCTTATCCCTCGACCTGAAACCGAAGAACTTGTGAACGCTGTTATTGAACGCTGTCGCGGATCAAAACGCAAACCGAGAATTCTTGACATCGGGACCGGCAGCGGGTGCATCCCTGTGACACTTGCTCTTGAGATTCCCGGGGCATCAGTGTTTGCTCTTGACAAAAGTAAGGCGGCATTGAAGGTAGCATCGCGAAACGCGAAAACGCTTGGCGCAAAGGTAAACTTCTTTGAGCACGACATCCTTACGACTGAGCTTTCACTCGGTCCTTTTGACGTGATTGTG
Source organism: Fulvivirgaceae bacterium JP3-4 (assembly GCA_029309925.1). Lineage (GTDB taxonomy): Bacteria > Bacteroidota > Bacteroidia > Cytophagales > Cyclobacteriaceae > Chryseosolibacter. The sequence goes on along the minus strand of JARKND010000005.1, from coordinate 710,199 downwards.
AGTAACCCTCCCTACATCCCGCTCGAAGAAATGTCGCGGATGCAGCCGAACGTTACCGATTTCGAACCACATATCGCACTGTTTGTGGAAAACAACGATCCGATGGTTTTTTACGCTGCGATTGCAAAAACCGGTTTAGAGTTTCTTACCCCGGAAGGATTTATAGCGGTTGAAATCAATGAACGCTTCGGCCAGGAAACCGCTGCGACATTTAAAAATTTTGGATATGAATCCGCAGAAATTCTGAAAGACATTTCGGGGAAAGACAGAATTGTTGTCGCGACTAAATAAATCGAAGCAGAGTTCATACCTTGCGTTGAGTCGCGTTCATCGTGGAATGTTCGCAGCAAATGGATCTGACCGTTTATGAACTTTCTGAAACATTTTAATGAAAATGGCGCCAGTGTCTCCTTCATCGGATCGGGAAATCTTGCGTGGCATCTGGCTCCGGCATTAGACAACACCGATTTCGCGGTGAAAGAAGTTTATAGCGCACATCAGAAAAATGCGTCTGCGCTTGCAGAGCGGCTCTACCAGGCAGAGGTAAAAACCTCGCTTGATTTTTCGGCAAGCCCTTCGAAGATTTTCATAATATCGGTTAACGATGATGCCATCCAGGACATCGCTCAGGATATTGTCCTGCCCACAGACTCCATTATTGTGCACACTTCCGGAAGTCAGCCGATGAGTGTATTGGGATATGCGGGCACGGAAAATATTGGCGTGTTCTACCCGCTTCAGACATTTACAAAAAACCGAAAAGTTGACTTCAAGGAGATTCCCATCCTTGTAGAAAGTCAAAACGATGTGACAGAACGCGTGCTGATGATGATGGGCAAAGCCATCAGCAAAAAAGTATATACGATCAGCTCGGAACACCGGAAATCACTTCATATCGCTGCGGTGTTCGCGTCAAATTTTTCAAATCACATGATCACAATCGCTCAGGAGCTTCTCGAAGACAAGGGGCTTGACCTGGAATTGCTGAAACCGCTGATCGTTGAGACGATCAACAAAAGCCTGGCCATCGGCCCTGAGAAAGCGCAGACCGGCCCCGCTAAACGTGGCGACCTCGAGATCCTCGACAAGCACATCGAATACCTGAAACATGACGAAAAGTTGGCGGAAATGTATCGCGTGATCAGTCAGCACATCCTGGATAAATATTCGGATTAGTCACTTCCGGATTTGTAATTTTATCGAACGAGCCGAGACTTATTTAGTCCAACCCCACGGATATGAGCCACAAGAAATATCGCGAAGAAAAAAACTGCCTTAACTGTGGGGCAGAAGTACAGGGCAAATTCTGTGCGAACTGCGGTCAGGAGAACGTTGTGCAGCGCGATAACTTCTTCCACATGGTGGGGCACTTCATTTCAGATTACCTGCACTTCGACTCAAAATTCTTCAGAAGCTTAATTCCACTGTTTACCAGGCCAGGATTCCTGACCAAAGAGTACTGGGAAGGAAAAAGGATGCAAGACATTCCTCCGCTCCGCCTGTTCTTTTTTGTCACAATCCTTTTCGTTCTGGTCACCTCGTACTTTTACAATCGTTTTGGCCAGCGCCTGAAAGATGCGATCGTCAATATTGAACCCATCGTCTCACCCGAAGAAGAAAGGCGCGTTGATACATTACCCGACACAGCTAAGGTCTTTGTTAAGACGCTGAACAAAACGGTGACTGCAAAGGAACTCCGCGATGAAATTGCCGGAGAAAAAAGACGGTTCGCAACAATTCAGAATGGCTTCGATAACGTGTTCAAAAATCTAAAGTACGTGACGTTTTTTCTGCTGCCAGTGTACGCATTCATTTTCAAGATTCTGTACCTGAGAAGGCGATCGTTTTATATCGATCATTTGATCTATGTGATGCACCTGCAGTCGTTTGCCTACATCCTCCTCAGCGTTGTCTTCTTCCTTCCATTTATCTTTACGATCGACTTTGCCGTATTACGATCGATTGCGTTTGCCGGCCTCCTCATTTACATCGGGTTTTCTTTGCATTATCTGTATCGTCAGGCTGTCTGGAAGACGATGTTCAAATCTTTTCTCGCAACGATTGCATTATTTTTAATTACCATGCTCACAATAACAATCACGGCAGTCTTTGAAGGAATATTTATGCGCCAGGTTTCGTAGATTTGCGGGCTCCAATTGCTTTCGATACATATCATGTTAAACACCAGACGACCAAGAAGAAACCGCAAGTCAGAAGCCATACGTTCGATGGTTGAGGAAACACAGGTGAAAACAAGTGACCTGATCTTTCCTTTATTTCTGTTGGATGGCCGAAACAAAAAGGTTGAAGTTTCCAGTATGCCCGGAATTTTCCGCTTGTCGGGCGATCTCATGCTGAAGGAGGTTGAAGAATGTCTTTCCCTGGGCATCACAGCTTTCGATATTTTTCCTGCCGTGGAGGATCAGTACAAGGACAAGACGGCAACGAGAAGCTACGATGAGAATTTCTTCTACCTGAAAGTTCTGAAAGAAGTGAAGCAGCGTTTTCCGGAAGCTTGCGTGATGACTGATGTTGCCATGGACCCTTACAGCTCCGATGGGCATGATGGATTTGTACAGGACGGGAAAATCCTCAATGATGAAACACTTGAGATACTCGGAAAGATGGCACTGGCTCAGGCCGCAACCGGTATTGATATTCTCGGCCCTTCCGACATGATGGACGGAAGAGTAGGCTACATCCGCAACCTCCTTGACAAAAACGGATTCACCGATGTCTCCATCATGAGCTACACCGCAAAGTATGCGAGCGGATTCTACAACCCTTTCCGCGATGCATTAGACTCTGCGCCAAAGTTCGGTGACAAGAAAACATACCAGATGAATCCTGCTAACAAACGTGAAGCGCTCATCGAGGCAGAATTGGACACAGAAGAAGGCGCAGACTTCCTGATGGTGAAACCCGCGCTCGCATACCTCGACATTATTCAACTGTTGAAGTCGAATTCAAATCTTCCCATTGCCGCGTACAATGTGAGTGGAGAATATTCAATGATTAAGGCCGCAGCCCAGAAAGGATGGCTTGACGGTGACCGCGTGATGAAGGAGACATTGCTCAGCATCAAACGTGCTGGTGCGGATGTTATACTGACATACTTTGCTAAAGAGTTCGCGAGGTCAAATTCCAATAACCAATAATCAAATCTCAAATTCGCTACAACGCAGTTTGGAATTTGATTATTGATTATTGGTTATTTCCCTCACTAGTTCTTCATCCGACAGCGATTCATTCCAATCCGGGCTGACTTTTATACGCACAGTTTGCGCCCCACCGGATGGCGTACATACTACCGGCACTTTTCCATTCTTGTCCTGGATCTTGTCGGCAACTTCCGAACTATTGTCAGACAATCCTGACAAAGCTTCTACACATACCCATTTTGTATTCTTGTGATCCTGTACTTCGCGTTGCTTCATGGTTGCGTGCAGTTAAAACAACGTGCCAAAAGGCAGTAGCCATTAATGCACCAAAACTCCAAGGAACACTAAGAATTTTATTTCAACCTAATCGGTGTCAGCAAGCTCAAAGCTCTTCGTGTTGCTTCGTGTCCTGGTGCCTTGTGGCTACAAAAAACTGGCTCCCGACTTGCGCCAGGAGCCAGCTCCTACTAACTAAAATGAACCCCTCTTAGTCTCTTGATTATTCTTTTACAAACTCAGTGTTTGCTGTGAAGGTCACCTCATCGCTAAGCATTGCACTTGCGTAAGTTGGTCCTACACCGAAATCTTTTCTGTTGATTGTACCGCTCACTTTAAAACCAGCTACAGGCTTCTTAAGCATTGGGTTCTCCACGGTTCCTCTGTGGATTGCTTCCAGCGTAATTTCCTTAGTCACGCCATGAAGTGTCAGGTCGCCTTTCACCTCATATTTCTTGTCTGCGATTTTTTTGAATGATTTGCTCTTGAAGCTGAACGTAGGGTATTTCGCTGCATCGAGGAAATCTTCTTTGAGAAGATGCTCATCGCGCTGAGTGTTTTCAGTGTCAATTGACTTTATGTCAGCTGTCAACTCGACCACTGCATCTGAAAAATCGTCTTTCGCAGATGTCATCTTGATGTCAAACTTCTTGAAAGAACCTTCAACTTCAGACACCATCAGGTGGGTGACAGCAAATTTCAGGTTTGAATGCGTTTTGTCTGATTTCCAAACAGAAGCAACTTCTGCAAATGAAAACATGGCAACGGCTGCCAAAAGGATAAGTGCAATTTTTCTCATATCTGTGTGTGAATTGTTTACAATTGTTGAACAAAGGTGCATCCACATTATAAGTTCTCTCTTACCAAATGTTAAGAAAGCAGCGCGAGGGGGAATATATTTTCCTGCAAACGATGTAGTGAATGAAGGCTGTAAGCTACAGGCTACAAGCTGCAAGCTAATGCGAAGGGAATGCAAAGGCGATCTGGTCAGAAACAAAAAATCCCATCGTGACATGGGATTTTTTGTTTGCGATTCAGGCTTCACGGCTCACGCTGCACGCTTCACGGAGAAAGGCCTCTACGTCCACCTGACCGCCTTTCTTTCTCAGCTGTTACAAAGACTTGCAGCTTGCAGCTTGCAGCCTCTCCCTTACGCTGCTCTCACGAGCTGGATCTCCGATGCGATCTTCACATCATCACTCACCAGCACGCCACCGGTCTCAAGCGCTGCGTTCCAGTTGAGTCCGAAGTCTTTGCGATTGAGTTTTCCGGTTACGGTGAAACCCGCCTTTGTATTTCCCCAGGGATCCTTGTTGATTCCACCGAATTCTACATCGAGTACAATCGGCCTGGTAACTCCTTTAATTGTCAGATTACCATGAAGCTTGAGATCGCCACCGCTTTTTTCAACCTTAGTTGACTTGAAAGTAACTTCGTTATTCTTGTCGACATCAAAGAAGTCTGCTGAACGAAGGTGCGCATCGCGCTGCTCATTACCGGTGTTGATCGAAGAAAGCTTGCCCGAGAAATTAATATCGGCATTGATAAAATCATCCGTGTCGGTTGTGGCATCGATGGTGTAGTCTGTCAGCAGGCCGGTCACGTTTGTGATCATCATGTGTTTTACCTTGAACGTCACTTCACTGTGTGCGGGATCAAGAGTCCATTTTGTTTTGCTCATTTTGAATGAATGTTTATAGTGTTGAAATTTTTATTAACCAATTTTTACCGAAGTCATGGTCAGCGATCCGGCTACAGCCTTATCGTTGAAAAAAGATTGCGTTTCATTTTTATCGCGCAAAGCGAGTGCATATAACAGCGGATAGTAGTGATCCGGTGTCGGCACTGCCAGCAGCGCAGCTTTGTGGAGTTTCTCGTAGTTGATCAGCGCCGGGTGATCGCCATTGCCGATCTTGTCCTTAAAGATCGTATTCATTTCAAGCGCCCAGTCCAGGCCGAACTCAGTGTTGAGGTCGCGCGCACCGGGAGGCAGCGTGATCATGCGCAGGTTATGCACCATATTTCCGCTGGCCAGAATCAGAACGCCCTTCTTACGCAGAGCCGCTAATTCCTTTGCCAGATCGTAATGATATTGAGGCGCCTTATTGTAATCTATACTCAGCTGCAATACCGGAATGTTTGCTTCGGGGAACATTTGGCGCGTCACCGACCATGCTCCGTGATCAAGACCCCAGTCGTGATCCAGCCCAACCGTGGTCTTGCTGAACAATGCTGCGGTCTCTTTTGCAAGTTCAGGATTCCCCGGTGCAGAATAGATTACCTCATGCAGTTCACGCGGAAATCCACCGAAGTCGTGAACCGTCTGCGGATTGTTCATCGCGGTAATATGTGTGCCGCGAGTGAGCCAGTGTGCAGACACAACCAGCACTGCCGATGGTGTCGGAAGCTCCTTCCCCATCTGGCGCCACCGCAAGCTGAATTCATTATCTTCAATGGCATTCATCGGAGACCCATGACCCACGAAGAGCACGGGCATCTTCTGGTCCTGCTCTTTAAGATCATCCGTAAATTTTTTAAAGCCTGATAATGTTGTCATACCTGCTGCGGCTGTCACTAATTGAACAAACTGCTTGCGTTTCATGAATCAAAGGTAAGGCCGAAGGGCAGGGCGGGGCATTGATGTATGATAAGAAAAGGCTTCAAGCTTCAAGGTTCCAGTCAGCTATGGGTTCGGATAAGACGTAGTCAGCCTGGCCCTTACCGTGAAATCTCGGCATTTCGAATCTTTCCGGTATACTTCGGGAGGACCTGAGGGTATGTTCGGCCTGGCATGGGCATGTGTGGATACGGTCCAGGCCGGACGAAGTATACCAGTGGCCATGCGGCCCTGGAGCAGCGATACATGAAGACGCTGAACATTCTCAGCAAAACGCGAAACATTCATCGGTTGCAGCGTGAAGCATAATTCCCGACTTTTACGGCCGCATGTTTTCCGTATTCACAGACTATTTAAAGGAGAAAATTCCCATCACTGACGAACAGCTGAAGAAGGTTGAGCAACTTTTTAGAACTAAAAAAGTTGAGAAGGGAAAGATCCTTCTGCAACTCGGGGAGGTTTGCCAATACACCTATTTCGTTACCAATGGCTGTTTGCGAAGTTATGTCATTGATGACAAAGGCAAAGAGCATATTCTTCAGTTCGCGATTGAAAACTGGTGGATCTCCGAACAGGTGAGTTTCTCCAACCACGAGCCCGCCATGTATTTTATCGATGCCGTTGAGGACACGGAATTCGTGCAAACGGATGAACAGGGCTGGAACGAATTCCATAAAATTGTTCCGGCCGCACTGGAAATGAACCGGAAACTTCAGATGAACAGTTTGCGTTCGTTTCAAAAAAGACTGGTGAGTCACCTCAGTGCATCGGGCGAAGAGCGATATCTTTCTTTTATCAAGACATATCCTCCGCTTGCATTGAGACTGCCCCAAAAGATGATTGCATCGTATCTTGGTGTTACGCCAGAGTCTCTGAGCAGGATAAGAAAAGAACTTGCCACGCAGTAATTTCTTATCATGGATCAATGCGTATCTGGGACACGAGTGTGAAATTTGCATTAGAAATAGGTAAATTGTAAAACAAATGAAAGCTGTAACGATAAATAGTGAGGGTATGGAATACGCTGCAACGTTCGTGGTGCAAGACCTCGACAAGCAGATTCAATTCTATACTGAAGCTGTGGGACTGCAGCTTCAATGGCGGAACGATTACGAGGCGGGGCTCGGTGGTTGTAACATCAACCTCCTTCTGCTGACGAAGAAAGCTTCCGCTGAAGGCAACAAGTCAATCAGCATGCGCATTCCGGGCAGACGCGAGCTGGCAATTGTCATCGGACGTTTGTGCACTATAAAATACGCCAATAAGCAACTCGATCATGGTAACAGGCACTCGACACACCTGATTGATCCGGAGGGAAACCATGTTGAGATTTTTGCTGAGGTGCGCCCAGGAGCAGAAGAAGTTTCAAAACCGCTCGACATTGAAGCGCTCTTCAATGAGCTGGATCCGGAAGACCGTCTCTGCGATAAAATGCCGGCAGACAAAACAGTGATAAAGCATCTCCACAGCAAATAACGTCACCGCTACTGGCACCATTTTTTACAAGTCGTTTCGCATCTTCTTTTTTATGATTTTTTCTGCGTAACCATTGCACAGCAGAATTGCATCTTTACCTTTCGTGATAAGAATCTGCATTACTGCACGCCATGCTGTCTAAAAAAATTACAAAGACCTCTTTCCGACTCTTTCTGATAGGGTTTGTCATTTTGGTGGCTGGCAGCTTTTATTCATTCTACCGAATCAAATACCAAAATCGACTCGCAGAACGCGTTAACCACACGAATGTTGTTAAGCTTGAATTACAAAAAACGTATGCTCACCTGCTTGATGCAAATGCTCAACTTCATACTTTTCTCCTGACGCGTGACAGCATCTACTTTGATCGGCTGATGGCTGCAGAGGAGAAGATCAGGCTATCCGTGAAGTTACTGAAGGAACTTGTCAGTGACAATCCCGCACAACGCAACAGAATCGACAAACTCGACAGTACGATTCAAACACGACACGTGTATATGGAGAATGACCTTAGCGGGAAGACTGCCCATTACGGTGGCAATGCAGAACAGATCAAACGCTGCAATGAAAACATCGGTGCTGCTATTTCAGCAATTACTGCTGAAGAAGAATTGCTTCTCGATGCCCGCGAAAAAGAACAAGCAGAATATCAGACAATCACGCCCCTGGTTATGCTGGCAGTTAAGCTGTTTACAATCATGCTGCTTGCATTTACATTGTGGCATCTGCTCAGAGAATTCAAGATCAAGGATCTGCTCCAGCACGACCTCGCATCTAAAAACGAATTGCTTCAGAAGACAAACCACGACCTGATGCGGCAGAAGGATTTCAATCAGGCAATCCTCGATTCATCCATGTCGCTGATCGCGGTGTATGACAAACATCAGCGGTATATCTCCTTCAATCGCGAGTGTGAAATATACCTTGGGAAAAAAGCCACAGATGTGCTTGGGAAAACATTTCCCGAAGTCTGGCCCGACCGTGAGTCCTCGCCTATATATCGCGATGTACAGAAAGCATTCAAGGGTGAGCGCGTGCGCAATCTCCAATATCAGGCCATCAGCCCTGGCCGTTATTTTGAAAGTCAGACGATACCTTTGTTCGATGCAAACAATCAGGTGCACTCGGTTGTGTGTATTGCCCATGAAACCACGCATGTTATCGAGGCTCAGCAAGCGCTTGAGAAACTGAATGCCGAACTCACGGTAAGAAAGGAATTTGCAGAGACGCTGCTGGATAATTCGGTTGACATTATTTCTGTGTTGGACACAGCGTTAAAGTTCATATCGTTCAACAGAAAGGCCGCAGAAGTTTATGCAATGACACCAGACATGATCGGAAAGCGTCTGCTCGATGTGTTCCCTACCGCCTACAACTCTGCCACGCACCGCGGACTTGAAGACGCACTGAAAGGCAACCCCGTTTATAACCTCAAGCATCACTCGGTATTGCTCGACAAGTTTTTTGAATCATTCTTCATTCCACTGAAGGCGAATGACGAAGTGTACGCTGTAATGATGATCCATCACGATGTCACGGCAATACATGTGGCATCGGAGAAACTGCACGAACGCAACCTCGAACTCGAACGCAGCAATCAAGCACTGGAACAGTTTGCGTATGTGGCAAGCCATGACATGCGCGAACCCCTTCGGAAGATCCGTACATTCGCAACGATGGCTGGCCAATCGCTGCACGATCCGGAGCGCGCGGTCGGGTACCTCGGTAAGATCTTTTCCTCCGCAGAGCGCATGGCAAACCTGATACAGGACGTGCTCAACTACTCGCTCATCAACCGGAACAATGAACCTGCAGAAAATGTAGACCTCAATGCGATACTACGGCAGGTGGAAACCGATCTGGAACTTGTCATCAGCAGTAAGAATGCTACGATTACCTATCCTTCACTTCCGGTTGTTCATGGATCAAGCCTGCAGCTTGCGCAGCTGTTCATGAACCTCATCAGCAATTCACTCAAGTTTTCGGTTGATGTCCCTGCCATCACGATCACTTGCGAACTCGCGTTGAATCAGTTCTTCCCCGTCTACAATTACGATTCGGATTATTACAAGATCAGCGTCACTGACAATGGGATCGGGTTTGAACAACAATACGCTGAACATGTGTTCGAGGTGTTCAGACGATTACATCCACAATCCGAATTTAAGGGCACAGGCATCGGGCTGGCAATCTGCCGAAGGATTGTCCAGCATCATCAAGGTGTCATTACCGCCACAAGTGAACCTGGAAAAGGTTCAACGTTTACGATTTATCTGCCGATGAATCCTGTAAAGATCAACGTTCAGAATGCAACGAGCGAAGCTCCTATACGTGAAAGAAAATCCGGAACACACGATCCATTCAACTCTGTTTCTGCTTAACGAAGAACAATTTTGAAAACGGGATGAGCATCAGACCCGAAATCGCGAAAGCAATAAAAGCGATGCGCAGGTCAAATGCGTGTGAAAGGTAGCCAATCAACGGAGGGCCTATCAGCATTCCGACAATGCCATAGGTTGCAATAATTGAAATCACAATCCCCGGTGAATATTTTTTCGAAGTTCCCGCAAGGAGATACACCATCGGAATGACTGCAGCAGTACCGAACCCCACCAGGCAGAAGCCGATCAGCGATGGCCAGAAGGTGGGGAAGATCACTGCCGTGGCAATGCCTAATGTGATCAGCGCAGCACTAAGCATAAAGGTCTTTGGCATCCCGATGCTTTCAATGACTGAATCAGAAGCGAATCTTGATATCGCCATGCATATCATAAACATCAGATATCCCCAGGTGAAAATTTCAACGGAAACAACCTCCTTGAAATAAATGCCACTCCAGTCGAACATTCCGCCCTCACAGATTGCCGCAAAGAACAAGAGCAGCCCCAGTGATACGATCATTGGATCAGGCTTTCCGACTTTAAACTTATTCCCTGCGGGTGCGCGGTCGTTCCTCAGCAACCTGCCGTAGGAAAATGCAGTGACGATAAATACCAACACAGAGACGATGAGAAGGTGATAGTCCATGGTGACACCCAGTGCGACAAGCAACGTTGAGAACCCAACCCCTAAAATTCCACCTGTACTCCACAAGCCATGAAACGAGCCATTGATCCTCTTCTCATACATTTTCTGAAGTGTGATCGCCTGAGTGTTCATCGAAATATTGAGCATGCGCAATGCAAAGGCAAAAAAGCAGATGGAGAAAACGAGCATGGGAACGCTGACGCTGAATCCGATCAATAGCGTTGAGATTCCCAGCATCACAAAGGCAGCCGCAAGCGGAATCCGGCTGTCGTACCGTGAAACCAGCCAACCCGAGATCGGCAGACCGATCATCGATGTGATGGGCATAAACAGCAGAATCGTACCCAGCTCCGCATCGTTCAGGGCAAAGTTTGTTTTGATGGTTGGAATCCGTGACGCCCAGCTTGCAAACGCGAAGCCTGAAAGAAAAAAGAATACACTAAGGAAGAAACGGTGCTTTTTACGTTCGCTCATGCTAAGATCCTGAGGGGCGAATATCCGCGGAGTTGCTGTCATCTAGAAACTTTTACGATGAAAAGATTTAAACGGGAGCGCCCGGGGGAAAGTTCGGGCGGTTGACAAGTTTCGGGTTGCAAGTCGCAGGTTACAGGTTCTGGTCCTAAATACAACTGCTTAGAATCGGTGGCACCTGCGACCTGAGCACGCATGGGGTTAACCATTCCACATAATTTTTTGTTACTTTGTTGTCATACTAACGATTGGATTCATGCATGAAGAGCCATATGGCGAATATTCATTTCTCCTGGATCGTACTGCACGCAGGGTAAAACAATTTGCGCAGCAGCGCTTCAAGGAGTTAAAATTTCCTGTGACCGTAGATCAGTGGCTCGTGATGAAAAATGTCTACGAGCGCGGAGCCATGAAGCAGAACGAACTGGCCGAGCTTCTTTTTAAAGACAATCCCACACTCACACGCATCATTGACCTGCTATGCGATAAAAAGCTTGTCGACAGAAAACCGAATCCGGCCGACCGCAGGAGCTTCAGCATCGAGCTGACGAAAGACGGCAGGAAGAAGGTCGAGCAGCTGAAGCCTAAAATTGCAGACATCCGGCTGCAGGCGTGGAACGGTCTCTCCGAAAAGGATTTTCAACATTTCAGGAAGGTTTTGAATACCATCTACAAAAACCTCGAATAATCCACCCCTTTTTCAAAACATTGTAATTTTTGAATCGTTTAATTTAATTAGTTGTTGTACTAACTATTATTGTACTAACCTTATCGCTAAACGATATGATCCGAACGGACATTTGTATAATCGGTGCAGGACCAGTCGGTCTGTTTGCCGTATTTGAAGCCGGTCTTCTCAAGATGCGCTGTCACCTGGTGGATGTGCTTCCGCAGATCGGAGGCCAGCTCACCGAAATCTATCCGAAGAAGCCCATCTACGATATTCCAGGCTACCCGGAAATAAAAGCGCATGAGCTGATTGACAATCTCGCCAAACAGATAGAACCATTTAAGCCAACGTTCAGCCTCGGAGAACGTGTAACGCACGTGATCAGGAACGAAGACGGAGGTTTTGAAGTGAAGACCTCAGACAACACGTCAATCACATGCAAAGTGATTGTGATCGCGGGTGGTCTTGGATGCTTTGAGCCGCGCAAACCGGAAATTGCAGACCTTGATCGCTTCGAAGGAAAAGGTGTGCTCTACTTTGTCAAAAATCCTGATCAGTTCAAAGACAAGAGACTTGTAGTTACAGGCGGAGGCGACTCAGCGCTTGACTGGACCATCCATCTCGCCTCAATTGCGAAACACCTGACTCTTGTTCACCGGAACGAAACGTTTCGCGGTGCACCTGACTCTGCCGAAAAAGTTTTCGCTTTGGCGGAAGCGGGAAAAATCGACCTGCTGTTGAATACAAATCTTCAGGCAGTTTCAGGCAACGGCCATCTGAAAGCAATTTCGCTTGTCGACAAGAAGAATGAAACAAAAACCATCGAAGCTGATTTTCTGATACCGCTCTTTGGATTGAGTCCGAAACTTGGCCCGATCAGCGAATGGGGTCTAAAACTCGACAAGAATGCTATTGAAGTAAATACGTTCGATTATTCAACTAATGTTGAAGGAATCTATGCTATCGGAGACATCAACACCTACCCGGGAAAACTGAAACTGATTCTTTCCGGGTTTCATGAGGCTGCGCTGATGGCGCAAAGCGCTTTCAAATTTGTTTATCCGAATCAAAAGTTGAGTTTCAAGTACACTACCGTGAACGGTGTTAATGCATTCTGATTATGGTGAAGTTTCATGTGAAGGAAGCAAGCGGAGCGCTTCGTGAAATTGAAGTGCCAACCGATATGAATTTAAATCTGATGGAAGTTTTGAAAGCTTCTGAGTACGAGATCGAGGCTGCGTGTGGAGGGATGGCCCTCTGTGCAACCTGTCATATCGAAGTGCTGGAAGGCATCGGGAAACTGAATCCCCGAACTGATGCAGAATTAGATATGCTTGACACACTTCCAGTAGTTTTAAGCAACAGCCGACTGGCATGTCAAATCAAGGTGACCGAAGACTTGAATGATGTCGTGCTGCGACTCAATAATTCCTAGCGGTATTTAAAAAGCTATTTGGATTTAAACGAATCGTAAAGCCGTTGCGCTTCAGCTAACGACTTTTCCAGATTTTCATTCACAAGCACGACATCAAACTTATCCTGAAAGGTCATTTCGAATTGTGCTTTAAAAAGTCTGCGGGAAAGACTTTCGGGGGTTTCTGTTCCGCGATCGTGTAACCGCTCTTTCAGGATTTCGATTGAGGGAACTTTCACGAAGATGGACAGCGCCTTTTCTCCGAAATATTTTTTGAGATTCAATCCTCCCTTCACATCAACATCGAAGATCACGTTCTTACCGGAATCCCAGATGCGCTGCACTTCTGACTTGAGTGTGCCGTAAAAATTTCCTTCGTATACTTCCTCCCACTCAACGAATTCGTTGTTATCGATTTTCTTTTTGAACTCCAGGGGTGTAAGAAAATAATAATCCTGGCCATCCTTTTCGGTGCGGCCACGTCTGTCGCGGGTGGATGCGGAGATTGAGAATCCAAGATCAGCGTTGGACTTCAGTAAATGCTTGACAATTGTAGTTTTTCCAGAACCTGAAGGCGCAGAAAAAATAATCGCTTTTCCGGCCATTTACTGCGCTAGATTTTCTATAACTTTTTTGCGGATGGATTCAACCAGTTCCTGTGGTGCGTGTTGTGAACACTTGGCTTTGAGAAGTTCGCGGATGGCAACCTCCAGGTGGTAGCTTTTGTAGCATGGCATGCACTGCTCAAGGTGCTCTTTCATGAAATGCTCTTTCTGCTGAGGTGTGGCTTCACCATCGATGATAGACTGCAGAATTTCAAAACACTCTCGTTGATTCTGACAATCCTTTTTCATCTTACTAAAGTCCGGGGAGTTCATATAGTAGTAGTATTATGCGTTTTTATAACCCATTTTCTTAGCGTATTCACTTAACTTTTCCTTCAGAAGATTGCGGGCTCTGTGCAGACGGCTTCTCACCGTCCCGATCGGAATATCTAATATCTTCGCCATCTCTTCGTACTTAAACCCTTCTAAATCACACAATATTATTACCGTTCTGAAGTCTACATCTAAGGAATTCAGTGCGACCGAAATTTCATCACCGATCATATCCTGCAACGCTTCCACGCGCAGATCGGGTGTTATTTGCCGGTCTACATCTTCGGAGTTATAATAACTTTCTACTTCCTGATAGTCTACCTTGGAAGGTTCTTTGCTTTTCTTCCGGTAGTCATTAATGAAACTGTTTTTCAAAATTCGGAACAGCCAGGCCTTAGCATTAGTTCCTTTCTGAAAAGAATCTATAAAACGAAATGCTTTTAAATAGGTGTCCTGAAGCAAATCCTTCGCATCATCGGAATCCAGCGTTAACCTGTAGGCAAAATTGTACATGGAGTTAATATGAGGCATAAACTCCTGATTGAAAATGCTTTGCTTTTCACGCTCGGAATATTGTTCGCGAATGACTTCTTCCATAATTCGGTAAAAATAGTAAAAAACGCGCAGCTGGCGACAGTTAAAAAATTTCTCCCGGAAAGTCGCTGCTGCGAATTAAATTCAGGTACAAAAACGATACCTGTATCAACAAGTATTCAATGCCATGCGGCTTCAGGTGTTGGATGTTGGCTGTGAACCGTAAACTCTATTGCTATTAATCAACTGAACGACAAACAGAGTAAGCGCAGAAAGATGCCAAGGCCAAAAGCCAACCGCCAATAACCAACTGCTTTCATTTCAAACAACATTTTCCGTACTTTCCACAAAGTCAACTTTGAAAACCACCAGCAGTAAGAAGATCTTTTATCTGATTGTGTTCGCGCAGTTTTGCGGAACATCAGTCTGGTTTGCCGGAAACGCTGTTCTGCCGCAGCTTCAGGCGCAATATGGTTTACCTTCAAGCTCACTTGGTTTCCTGACATCGTCCACACAATTGGGATTTATTCTCGGTACGCTGGTCTTTGCGGTTACAGGAATTACTGACAGGCTATCGCCTTCAAAAGTCTTTTTTATCTCGAGCATTTTTGCGAGTGCAATCAATGCCGTCATGCTCTATGATGCATCATCGTTCGCGCTCATCCTGCTTACACGGTTTGGGGTCGGTGTCGCCCTTGCGGGTATCTATCCCGTTGGAATGAAGATCGCAGCTGACTGGAATCAGCAAGGCCTCGGACACTGGCTCGGTGCACTTGTCGGTGCGCTTGTGCTCGGAACTGCATTCCCGCACTCACTCAAACTGATACCGAATTTGCCGGACCTCAACATAAGTATCGTTGTCGTATCGCTGTTGTGTTTGACAGGTGGTCTCATCATATTCATGTTTGTTCCTGATGGTCCATTTAGAAAACCGGCATCGGCATTTTCATTCTTTGGAATTACAAGAGCTTTTGCGGTCCCCGAATTCCGAGCGCCCGCACTAGGCTACTTCGGACATATGTGGGAGCTTTACGCGATGTGGGCGTTCATACCTTTTATCTATGAATATTATGCTGAAGTGAATAGTGTAACACTCAGCGCATCAGCCCTGGCGTTTGTAACAATCGGTGCAGGCGCTGTCGGATGCTATGGCGGTGGAATTTTATCAATGCGCATTGGCAGTTCTTCGCTCGCAACCTTTGCATTGCTCTCCTCAGGCAGCTGCTGTTTAATTTCACCTTTTCTATGGCACCTTCCACCAGCGATATTTATCCTCATCATGTTGTTCTGGGGAGTAACAATGGCGGCAGACTCACCGCAATTTTCTGCGCTTGTTGCCCGAAGTGCCCCTGCCGATGTGCGAGGGTCTGCAATCACAATGGTAGTGTGCATTGGATTCGCGATCACAATTATCAGCATTCAGCTGCTGGCATTTCTTAAAACAATCATCTCGTTCGAATACCTTTTTCTGATCCTGTTGCCTGGACCGGTAGTCGGTTGTCTTGTCATGAGAAAAACTTTATCAACGTCAACGAAGTAAAACCATTATGAGCTTTGTAAAACTGTCAGACATCAAACCAAAGGAAATTGCTCCGGGATTCTTCGGGCGCTTTGTTCACAGCGAGAACATGACGATCGCGTACTGGGACATAAAACAAGGATCTACTATTCCCGTCCATCATCATGTGAATGAAATGACCGTGAGTGTAATTTCCGGCAAACTGCAGCTAACCATCGGAAACGAGACGCAGACCCTCGAGCCTGGTGTTGTCGGGGTAATACCCTCGAATGTACCACACACCGCCACGGCTATAACAGACTGCAAGGTGATCGATGTGTTTTACCCGATTCGAAAGGATTACAACAACGAGTAAGCTATCGGCTGCCGATATTTTGGTCACAAAATAAAAACTGAAGTAAATTTCCAAACGCTGGCCGCCAAAGCATAAATTGGAAACTCAACTCTAAACAAATGGAAAGACGTAAGTTTATTCAAAAATCAGTATTGGCGACATCTGCTCTCACGGCTGCAGCTGTTTCGCCAGCTTTTGCCCAGCAACAACAGGACAAGGAAGTTTATGAGTGGCGTGTTTATGAAATGAATCGCAGCCAGGCAGGCTTCGACAACTTTATGTCCAAGGCGTTGATCCCTGCACTCAACAGGCTTGGCGTAAAAAAAGTTGGAGCATTTTCGGAGATGAGTAAATCGGAGCCGGCAAAACTTTATCTCCTCATCCCCTACGCTTCGTTTAACGACTATCTGAAAGTAAATAATGCTTTGAAGACAGATAAGGCATTTGCAGAGGCTGCCGCAGAATACAACAAGATCCCTGTAGAGCAGGCGGTCTATTCGCGCTTTCATTCATCGCTGATGATCGCCTTCGATGGTCTGCCGAAGATGATATCGGCCGCAAGCGGCCAGCGGATTTTTGAACTGCGCACATACGAAGGCTATAGCGAAGATGCGGTAAGAAGGAAGATCAAAATGTTCAACGATGAAGAGTTTCCCATCTTTACCCGCGTGAAGTTGAATCCGGTTTTCTTTGGCGAAGTCATTGCAGGACCAAACATGCCAGCCCTGACGTATATGCTGACGTTCAAAAACATGGAAGAACGGGATCAGGCTTGGAAGGCATTCGGTCCAGACCCGGACTGGCAGCGTATCGTAAAAGATCCACAATACGCAAACACTGTGTCGAAAATTTACAAGACATTCCTCGAACCGCTGTCGTACTCGCAAGTTTGATATGGAGAAGAGACACCTTCATCTTAAAGGGCCGGCCCTGTCACAAATTGTGGCAGGCGCCTGGCGCTGGAATAGTGTCGATGTCGCAAAACTTATTCGAACAAGCCTTGATGCCGGCATCACTTCGTTCGATCACGCTGATATCTATGGCGATTACGACAACGAAAAACTTTTCGGTGATGCACTGAAGAAAGTCTCAATCAATCGTCAGCAGATCCAGCTTATCACGAAGTGCGGAATCAAGCTGCTCTCGTCAAAGCAGCCCTCCACGTGGGTGAAGCATTACGACACATCGAAGGAACATATTCTGACATCCGTAGACACATCGCTGAAAAATCTTGGCACCGACTATCTTGATCTCCTCCTGATCCATCGACCCGACCCGCTCATGGACGCAGAAGAAGTCTCGGAAACTTTTGGACTGTTAAAACAAAACGGTAAGGTGCTGCATTTCGGTGTGTCGAATTTCACTCCAACACAGTTCGAGATGCTGCAAAGCTATCTCCCATTCCCGCTCGTGACAAACCAGGTAGAGCTATCCCTCAGCAAGCTTGACTGTTTATTCGATGGAACGCTTGACGTCTTACAGAAACATAAAACCTCACCGATGGCCTGGTCACCCTTGGGTGGTGGAAAATTGATGTCATCAGGAAGCCCATTGTGGCCAAAGAAAGAAAAATACAACGCAACTGAAACCCAGTTGTCACTCGCCTGGCTGATGCGCCATCCGGCAAATATTTTTCCTGTCATCGGGACAACCCAGGCAGAGCGCATCATCGAAAGTGCAAAGGCTGTTGAGATAGCACTTGAAAGACAGGATTGGTTCGAAATGCTGAAAGCTGCCACCGGAAGAGATGTCGCATAGCGCATAACTCACAATGTGTTTACAGAGGGAATTTTACTGTCTCTTTATCGGTTATGTCTTCTGGCGTGGTCCAGAGTTACCAAACGCACAGCCCGTCAGAAGAATCTTGATTTCTTCGTGGCCCTTCGCGTCTTGGTGCCTTGGTGGCTATAAATTGCCACGCATTGTCAAATCATAACTTGTATATTTACCGGCCATGGCCAAAGCATCAGCAGAAAAAACATTCATCGATAATACAGGCTTTGAAAATATAGAGGTAGTTGGTGCACGCGAGCACAACCTTAAGAATATCAGCGTAACCTTTCCACGCAATAAGCTGGTGGTCATTACCGGAATCAGCGGAAGCGGCAAATCGTCACTTGCATTTGATACGATCTATGCAGAGGGACAGCGCAGATATATGGAGAGCTTTTCCGCGTATGCGAGAAGTTTCCTGGGGAACCTGGAGCGCCCGGACGTGGACAAGATTAATGGACTGAGTCCTGTAATCTCGATTGAACAAAAGACAACATCACGCAACCCCCGCTCGACTGTCGGAACTGTAACAGAGATCTACGATTTCATGCGTCTCTTGTATGCAAGAGCGGGAGAAGCTTTTTCATACCTGTCGGGTGACAAGATGGTGCGCCAGTCCGAAGATCAGATCCTCGATACGCTATTAAATAACTTTAAAGGCAAGAAGCTCATTCTGCTCGCCCCGGTGATCAAAGGAAGAAAGGGTCATTATCGCGAGTTGTTCCAGCAAATCAGGAAATCAGGCTATACGAAAGTACGCGTGGATGGTGAAGTTCAGGAGATCACTGCCAAGATGCAGGTCGATCGTTACAAGATTCACGATATTGAAATTGTAATGGACCGCATCATTGCCGATCCAAAAGACCGTGCACGCATCAGCCAGTCAATCAACAAGTCGCTGAAGGAAGGTAAAGGCGTGATGATGGTGATGGAGGAGAACAACAAAGTTCATCACTTTTCGAAATTCCTGATGGATCCGAAGACCGGCCTGTCATATGATGAGCCTGCCCCCAACTCATTTTCATTCAACTCTCCTTATGGTGCTTGTCCTACATGTAATGGTCTCGGACAAATTGAAGAGATCACGGAAGAATCCGTTATCCCCGATAAAAGTCTAAGCATCAGCCGCGGTGGCATCCTTCCGCTGGGCGAATACCGCGACATCTGGATCTTCAAAAAAATAGAGGCGATCCTCAAGCGATATAAACTTACCCTCAGCACGCCACTGAAAAGCATTCCCAAAGATGTTATCAACGTTCTGCTTTATGGTGATGATGTTCCGGTAGGCGTAGCATCTGTAAAATATCCAGGCACGGAGTGGAACACGAAGTTTGAGGGTATCATCAACTTTCTGGAGAAACAGCGCGATGAAGGGTCCGAAGCCATCAAGAACTGGGTTGAAGATTTTACGATCATCAAAACATGTCCTGAGTGCAACGGAGCGAGATTGAAGAAAGAGTCGCTGCACTTTAAAATCGATGGCAAAAATATTTCGGAATTGTCACTGCTCGGCATCAATGATCTTCAAAGATGGTTTGAAGGATTGGAAAACCGTCTTGATGACCGTCAGCGCGTAATCGCTACCGAGGTATTAAAAGAGATTCGCAAGCGTATCGGATTTTTGCTTGATGTAGGACTTGACTACCTCCACCTGCATCGGCCCATCCGAACATTGAGTGGTGGTGAATCACAGCGAATTCGCCTTGCTACGCAGATCGGCACGCAGCTTGTCGGTGTGTTATACATTCTTGACGAACCGAGCATCGGCCTGCATGCGCGCGACAACGTGAAACTGATCAAAGCGCTGAAAGACCTTCGCGATTTAGGAAACTCGGTAGTTGTTGTCGAGCACGACAAAGACATGATGCTCGAGTCGGATTATATCATCGATATCGGGCCTGGTGCCGGGAGACACGGAGGAAGTGTTGTCGCTGAAGGTGATCCTGACAAATTCCTGAAGAACAACAGCACCACTGCCAAGTACCTTAGCGGCAAACTTGGAATCAATTATTCGAAAGAACGCAGAAAAGGAAGCGGTGAGAGCCTGAAACTTACGGGCGCATCGGGTAACAATTTGAAAAATGTCGACCTGAAAGTGCCTTTGGGGACGCTGACGTGTATTACGGGCGTTTCGGGTAGTGGGAAGTCGACACTCATTCACGAAACGTTGTTCCCGATCCTTAACAAACATTTTTATAATTCGCGTACAGAGCCGTTAACACATAAAAGCATCGAAGGGCTGGATCTTATCGATAAAGTAATTGAAGTCGATCAGTCACCGATCGGAAGAACTCCGCGTTCGAATCCGGCAACCTATACCGGTGTTTTCACAGACATCCGCGACCTGTTTTCACAATTGCCGGAAGCAAAAATCCGCGGATACAAATCAGGAAGATTTTCATTCAACGTGAAAGGTGGCCGCTGCGAAACCTGCGAAGGTGCCGGGTTGCGTTTGATCGAAATGGAATTCCTTCCAGACATCTACGTGCCTTGCGAAACCTGTAAAGGCAAGCGTTATAATCGCGAGACACTTGAAGTTCGCTTTAAAGGCAAGTCGATCTCTGATGTGCTTGACATGACGGTCGAAGAAGCTGTCACGTTCTTCGAGAATCAGCCTAAGATCCTTCGGAAGATTCAAACATTGCTAGAGGTAGGTCTTGATTATATTTCGCTCGGTCAGCACGCAACGACACTTTCCGGTGGCGAGGCACAACGTGTAAAACTCGCGACTGAACTTTCTAAGCGGGACACTGGAAAAACATTTTATATCCTCGATGAGCCGACCACAGGTTTGCACTTTCAAGATATCGCGCACCTTCTCGATGTGCTTCAGAAGCTGGTGAACAAAGGCAACACCGTTCTGGTGATCGAGCACAACATGGATGTTATCAAGTCTTCGGATTATATTATTGATCTTGGTCCGGAAGGAGGAGCGAAGGGAGGAAAAATCGTGGCGAAGGGAACGCCTGAAGAAGTAGCAAAAAATCCCGCATCGTTCACTGGCAAATTCCTCAAAGCAGAACTCGGTTAGCATGAATTCATACAGAAGACAATACCTTTTTGGCGGACTATTTGTGGCCTTCGCGATCTATCAGGCAGTGGTTGGCGACCTGCTTGAGTTCAGCCTCTATGGTGCGGCCGGCCTTGCGTTCATACTGAATGCAACAACGTTTGAGCCCCGCCTGCTAGCGTATAAGAAACCACTGGTAATCACCACATGGATTCTGATGATTGCTACCGGAATCTTGTTTTTATATTTGCTTCAGTTCAAATACCTCTGACCGACCGCTGGCGGAAAAGGCCTTTGTTGAAACGGGGCGAAAATCGTATTTGGGTTAATTTTGATAATTGTAAACAGGAATTGTTATGAGAGCATTAATCGTGGATGATGAACGTTTGGCCAGAAAAGAACTGATCAAACTGCTTGAAGACCATCCGATGATTGAAGTTGTTGGCGAAGCGATGAACGCTGATGAAGCCATGCAAATGGTCAATGAGTTGAATCCGGACCTACTCTTCCTTGATATTCAAATGCCGGGAAAAACCGGCTTTCAACTTCTCGAAATGCTCGACTCGGTGCCCCTGGTTGTTTTCACTACTGCCTATGACGAGTTTGCTCTCAAGGCGTTCGAAGTAAACGCCCTCGACTATTTGCTGAAACCGATCCAGGCTGAGCGTCTCTCCGAAACCATTTCAAAACTGTCAGAAAAGGAACGCGCGAAAACCGTTGCCGTGCAGGGCGGTGAGAAAAAACTCGGCCTCAACGATCAGGTTTTCGTAAAGGATGGCGACCGATGCTGGTTTGTCAGCCTTTCAAACGTGCGCATGTTTGAATCGGATGGCAACTACATCAAAGTGTACTTCGACAACAACCGGCCAATGATCCACAAATCATTGAACGCCCTCGATGAAAAACTTGACGAGCGCGCTTTCTTCCGCGCAAGCCGAAAACATATTGTAAACCTCAGCTGGGTAGAAGGCATCGAACCGTGGTTCAACGGTGGCCTGATGGTACGCCTGAAAGGTGGCGACAAAGTGGAAGTTTCCCGAAGACAGGCCGCGAAGTTTAAGGATATGATGAGTCTTTAGCCAAGGTCCAAGATCCAAAATCCAAGCTCCAAGTTTCAAGCCCAGGCTGTGAAATAGGCTTGAATTGTTTTTTGGGATTTGGTCTTTGGATCTTGCCTCCTTTCTTCTCCTGTCCTATCGGAACCAGAGCATTTCATTCATTTCGTGCGTTGATTGAAGTCAAATAAAACTTCGACTTTATGAGACTTTCGATTACCCTAAGCATTTTACTGCTCGGCAGTTTCGCCTTCGCCCAGCAGACTGCAGAAGAAATTTCGATCTTTGATGGCCGTCACTGGGATGTTGTGTTGCAGCATCCGGAGACGAAGAATGTGACTGTTAAAAAGAACATCACGTACCTGACCGATTCAAAAGGAACGCTCAGGTTTGATCTGTACCTGCCTCCGCAAATTGCGTCCTCCGAACTGCGGCCTGCGATAGTTTTCCTGAACGGGATTGGTGAACGACCTGGTGATATGGCCGTCAAAGACTGGGGCATCTATTCTTCATGGCCACGATTGATGGCAGCGGAAGGATACATCGGCATATCAATGGAAACCGATGGCACACGGACGCAGGAATCACTTGCAGCCCTCTTTAGTTATTTTAAGAATAATGGAGCACAACATCACATAGATGCCGATCGCATCGGAGTTTATGCAGCATCAGCGAATGTCGGGCAATCTGCAGCATACCTCATGGGATCAAATGCCTACCCAGGTATAAAGGCTGCCGTGCTGTATTATGGCAACACACCTCAAGGACGATATCGCAAAGATCTGCCTGTATTTTTTGTCGTTTCCGAAGGCGATGTGCAGCGAACAAATTATTCGGGGCTTTGGAGTAAAGTTCTTGAGAACAATGCACCATGGACAATCGCGATGGGATCGAACCTTATTCACGGTTTCGATGCTTTCGCAGATAATGATGAATCGCGAAGAATGATCAAGCAAACAATATCCTTCTGGAAAAATCATCTTGATCCGATTCCACCTCACAAATGGGAAAATTCCATTGGGAGAAAAGTGCTGGAGGCACAATACGGCCATAAAGATGAAGTTGCGCTGGCGCTTCTTACTGATTACCTGAAAACTAACCCGGATGAAACGGGGGCATTGTTCCAGCAGGCGAATCTTTTCAAGAATCTCAACCGGAATGAAGAAGCAAGAGAAGGCTTCCGGAAGATTGTTGCAAAAGAGCCGGAGCACACGCAGGCGCTGGTGTCGCTATACCAGGTTGAACATTTTTTAGGCAATAGTGCTGATGCAAAAAAGTACTTCGAGCGCGCTGAAAAGACCGGCAAAATTTCACGTGATCAGTATTATTTTATCGGGATGACGATGTACAACAAGAAAGATCACAAGGAAGGCGTAAAGTTTTTTGAGAAGATTGTGACGATGAATCCATATGCGACCGATTACTACAATCTCGCCTGTGGTTACGCGATGATCAATGAAAAGGATAAAGCATTTACAGCGCTGAATAAATCCATTGATATGGGAATGACTTCGAAGGCGCAGTTTGAGAATGACACAGATCTGACTTCGTTGAGAGGCGATAAGCGTTATGAACAACTAATAGCTCGATTGAAGTAAGCTTTATAGCCACCAAGACACCAAGGCACGAAGATGCACTAAGAACTTGCCGATAACCTCTTAGTGCATCTTGGAGTCCTGGTGCCTTGGTGGCTAAACAAAAAGAGCCGATCAAATGACCGGCTCTTCTAATTATTGTTGAACTGAATTACTCTCCCTTTTTATCCTTCGAAGACTCTTTGTCTTTCGATGATTCTTTAGAGGCTTTTCCTTTTTTCACTTTGATTGTCAGAACATCGCCCTTGCCTTCATAGTCAGCTAGGATAGTTCCCCCTTCCTCTACTTCGCCCCTCAGAATTTCTTCCGCTACCGGATCTTCCAGGTACTTCTGGATCGCGCGGTTCAGCGGACGAGCTCCGAATTGCTGATCGTAGCCTTTCTCAGCGAGGAAATCTTTCGCCTTGTCAGTCAGCTCCACATTGTAGCCGATCTGGATAATGCGATCGAAAAGCTTTCTGAGCGTAATGTCGATGATCTTGTGAATGTGCTCGCGCTGAAGCGAGTTGAACACGATCACATCGTCAAGACGGTTCAGGAACTCAGGACTGAAGGCACGCTTCAAAGCATTCTGAATTGTAGACTTCATGGCCTCCTCTTCGCTCTCGCGTTTTGCCGCGCTTGCGAAACCGATGCCTGTTCCGAAATCTTTCAAATCACGAACACCAATGTTTGATGTCATGATGATGATTGTATTTCTGAAGTCAACACGTCTTCCGAGGCCATCTGTGAGGATACCGTCATCCAAAACCTGGAGCAGAATGTTGAATACATCAGGGTGCGCTTTTTCAATTTCATCAAGCAACACCACCGAGTAAGGCTTGCGTCTTACTTTTTCAGTAAGCTGTCCACCTTCTTCATATCCAACGTATCCCGGAGGCGCTCCTACGAGGCGTGACACAGAGAATTTCTCCATGTATTCACTCATGTCGATACGCACCAGGGCATCGTCTTTATCAAACAGGTAAGTCGCAAGAACTTTTGCCAATTCGGTTTTACCGACACCGGTAGGACCGAGGAAGATAAATGAACCAATAGGCTTTTTAGGATCCTTCAATCCAACACGTGTACGCTGGATCGCTTTCACCAGTTTCTTGATTGCTTCTTCCTGGCCGATCACTTTTCCACTTAACTCCTCGCCCATGTTGAGAAGCTTGTTGCTTTCTTTCTGAGCGATACGTTTTGTAGGAATGCCGGTCATCATTGCAATCACGTCAGCAACGTTGTCTTCGTTTACGGTATACTTTTCAGTACGCGTTTTCTCTTCCCACTTTGCTTTCGCGATGTCAAGTTGTTCAATGAGTTTCTTTTCGCGGTCGCGCAACTGAGCGGCTTCCTCGTATTTCTGGCTCTTGACAACTCTGTTCTTCTCCTTCTTCACGTCTTCGATCGCCTCTTCAAATTTCACGATCTCTTCAGGGACGTGGATGTTATTGATGTGCACTCGCGCACCCGCTTCATCGAGCACGTCAATCGCCTTGTCCGGAAGATAGCGGTCGCTGATGTAGCGGTCAGAAAGTTTCACACACGCTTCGATCGCCTCTTTCGTATACACTACGTGGTGGTGATCTTCGTATTTCTCCTTGATGTTGTCCAGGATCTGAATCGTTTCTTCAGGTGAAGTAGAATCTACCATCACCATCTGGAAACGTCTTGCAAGTGCGCCATCTTTTTCGATGTACTGTCTGTACTCATCGAGCGTTGTTGCGCCAATGCATTGGATCTCTCCGCGGGCAAGTGCTGGCTTAAACATGTTGGAAGCATCCAGCGAACCGGAAGCACCACCAGCGCCCACGATCGTATGCAATTCGTCAATGAACAGGATCACATCCGGAGACTTCTCGAGTTCATTCATAACGGCCTTCATTCTTTCTTCAAACTGACCGCGATATTTTGTACCTGCTACCAGTGAAGCGAGATCAAGCGTTACCACGCGTTTGCCGAACAATACGCGTGACACTTTCTTCTGAATAATGCGAAGCGCGAGACCTTCGGCAATAGCCGTTTTACCTACGCCAGGTTCACCAATAAGGATCGGGTTGTTTTTCTTTCTTCTGGACAGGATTTGCGCTACGCGCTCAATTTCTTTCTCCCGTCCTACGATAGGATCGAGTTTGTTGTCTTCTGCCAGTCGGGTCAGATCCCGGCCGAAATTATCCAGCACGGGCGTACGTGATTTCTCTGTTCCTTTCTTCTCTTTTCCGGCACCGGCACCTGAACCAGCACTGCCGAAAATCTTTGAAGAATCATCATCCGGATCATCCGTATCCGAAGATGCCATCGGGCTTTCATTTTGGTATTCCAGCATTTCTTTTACTGTCTCGTAGTTAACGTCAAACTTATTTAAGATTTGCGTTGCGAGGTTATCTGCATCGCGCAGGATCGAAAGCAATAAATGTTCCGTGCCGATCAGCTGAGCCTTGAATATCTTAGCTTCGAGATAGGTTATCTTCAGAACTTTTTCAGATGCTTTCGTCAGTGGAATGTTAGCGAGGTTTTTTATCTCATGCGTTGCCGTCCCTTTCGAAATCTTTTCGATCTCTCCACGGAGTTCTTCGAGTGGTACACCCAGCTTCTTGAGAACGCCTACAGCAACACCTTCACCTTCGCGAATCATTCCCAGCAACAGGTGCTCCGTGCCAATGTAATCATGGCCCAGGCGCAGTGCTTCTTCCCTGCTAAGTGAGATCACTTCTTTAACGCGGTTGGAAAATTTAGCTTCCATGTAAAAAATAGATGATTAGATATGGTAAATGTAAAGTTTTTCTACCGTACAACACTATAGAGAAACTAAGAATTATCCTAGAAACGCAGACCGCCCTTGAATTGTTCATTTCCGAGTGGAAGCTTGTACGATGTCCCACGCGCCCGGTCCTTCGCAAAAAATCAGGTCGATGAGACTGAGGTTTGGTACAAACTTATTGCCAAACACCTGTCGATATATGGCCGGTTCGAAAATTTGCGAAAGGCCTTCCGGATTTTTCGGTGAGATCGTGGAACGTAGGTCATAAACCGGTTGTGGAGGGCTTTTTTCAAAGGTCGATGTTCCACGGACCGCAACTTTAAGCTTTAACCACCTGAGACATAATGTCAGCAGCGCAGAATTAAGCTCAAATAACCTGTCAAATCTCGTGAAAAGCACCGCATGCAAGTCGTCTGCGTAGTATTCGTAGAAGGGAGACTTACCGTAGCCCGACTGAATAGCACGCCAGTGATTGTTCATCCAGCGTTGCGAATAGTCGATTGTAACCTCGGTGATGACAGACCTGCTACCGGCATTCGACAGCGGAACTATCAGGGGTATGGGGCCCTGACTTGTGTTGATATAGCATCGGTTGCGGTAGGTTTGCTTTTGAAAATTCTCATGGGTTTCGATCAGCAGTTCAGTGCTTGCCCCGATAGCAGAAAAATATGCGATGGAAGGAAGATATTGAGATTCAAGAAGAACGGTCTGCACTGAAATTTTTTCGCAATTTATTGCTTAGTTTTCTCATTCAACAAACCCCATTGATGAAGCGCAGGTTCTTTGCGGGCATTTTTTTCATCATTCATATCTTCACAGGCTGCTCAGTAAAAAGCGAATTACCGGACGTAGCCTGCACGCCAAACCTGACCGAAGGCTACACCGATCGTGTTTCATATTTCCCTGGTGAAAAGATGCAGGTGTTCCTGCATGCATCGCGCCCCCTTGAGATTTGCCGGCTGACGATATTCAACGTGAATGGCGACTCCGTTTTTTCAGTGGCATCGCCCCTGCCGTTCCACCCAAAGTATCCGTGGAACACAGGCGCAACGGAAGGCTTTAACTATCCCGTTACGGGCGAGTTTACGCTGCCCGACATTGAAAGCGGCATCTACCTAATTGAGAAGAAAATTCCCTTTGTAGTTAAGACAAAAAAGCCAGTTGACGTGATAGTTGTTTATCCGTCAAACACGGCCAACGCATATAGTTTCAGCGGTGGAAAAAATCTCTATTCTCCGGGCGTAAGCCAGGGTTCATTTCAACGTCCCATCGAACTGCAATCCTACTCACAATATTGCCTTGGGTGGTTTGAACGCCAGTCAGGTTTTACTACAGGTTATGTGGCAGATGTGGACCTGGACCATTATGAAAATATTTCATCGGCAAAACTTCTCGCGATCATCGGGCACAGCGAGTACTGGACGCGCGCTGGTCGTACCAATTTTGATCGCTTTGTGGATAGTGGAAAACATGCGCTGATCTTTTCAGGAAATACGATGTGGTGGCAGATCCGATATTCTGACGATCGGACAAAAATGATCTGCTTCCGTAAGCCGGAACTCGATTCACTGAAAGATAAATCGCTGATTACAACGGAGTGGGTGAGCGCTTCACTGAATTTTCCACTGATTACAAGTATCGGTGCAGAGTTTACATACGGTGGCTACGGCAAACAGGACGATGCTGGCTGGAATGGTTACAAAATACTGCAGGAGGATTCGCCATTGTTGGAGGGCACCGGTTTAAAGAAAGGCGACATCATTTCCCTTCCAACGCTCGAGTATGATGGCACATTGCTTCGCGGTTTTGATAATGAGGGCTATCCGATGATGGACACGCAATCACTCGGTTTTCACCGGGGAGAAATTATTGGATTCGATAAGGGGTTTCGCGATGGTGCAACAACCCCGACATTTTTGATATTTCAGAAAAAGGCAACAACGGGTATTGTTGTTAACGCAGCCTCAACGGAATGGTGCGGACCGGGCGGTATGGGTGGAAGTTCCGGAGACGCGATCCGAAGCATCACACTCAATGCCATTCAAAAACTTCTGGCAAACCAGGAAGTTTTTTCGAAAGCTCAGGCTGCATCGAACTCACCGAGTCCCTGACGAATAATTTCCGGCTCATCTTTCGTGCAGTCAATAATGGTGGAGGGAATATTTCCCCCGATCCCGCCATCGATCACAACGTCAACCACGTTCTTCAGGTCTTCGTAAATTTCTTCGGGATCGGTGGTGTATTCTTTAATCTGATCATCATCTTTTATTGATGACGTAATAATCGGATTTCCCAGCGACTGCACAATCATCTGAGGTATGGCGTGGTTGGGAATTCTAATCCCAACGGTTTTTTTATTTACATCCAGCACCTTCGGCACCTTCGAGCTTGACTCCAGAATAAATGTATACGGTCCGGGCAGGTGACGCTTCAAAATTTTAAAGACAGGTGTTTCAATGCGCTTAACGTATTCCGAAATCTGGCTGATGTCAGAACAGATGAACGAGAGGTTGAGCTTCTGCGGTTTTATGCCGCGGATCTGGCAAAGCTTCTCTACTGCTTTTTTGTTAAACAGATCGCAGCCGATACCGTAAATGGTGTCGGTCGGATAGATAACAATGCTACCTTGTCGCAATTTCGCAACCACCCGTTCGATTTTTCGCATTTCCGGATTACCCGGATGAATCTTCAGCAGTTCCGCAGCCATACTTGTCGTTAATGTGCAATTATTTATTGCACTAAATTAGAACCAAATCAACATATGCGTCTGTTGATTCATTAAAACTTAGTATTCTTGAGAGATTTTTTGATTTAATTTTAACACGCAAAACCCGTACACGAGATCGCGTGCTCACGATTTCCGCGATGCGCTGTAATAAAACAGCACTTTAATCGTCTGATAAACGCTGCGACTGTGTCGTGATACGATAGACTTAAAATATGAAACCTTCGAAGAGGCTGATCTTTTTTCTGCTGATTTCCATTCTGATGATCTCGTTTGCGTTCTACGCTTACCAGATTTGTTATACTCCTAATGTGCTGGTGCAAAAGAAAGACCGGCAGATCATTATTCCGCGTGGCGCTTCATTCAAGGACGTTCAGGGAATTCTGCACGAGCAGGATATCGTCCAGGACCTGATCTCATTCAGTTTCTTGTCGCGACTGATGGATTACGACAAGAGCATAAAATCCGGCCGCTACGTTTTACGTGCGAACATGACCAACCTCCAGGCTATCCGCCTGCTTCGTTCCGGAGAACAGGAACCGGTAAAAATTACGTTCAACAACGTTCGACTGATTTCCGAACTGAGTGAAAAAATCACAAAGAACCTCCTGATGAAACCTGCTGAGTTCGAAGCGGCATTGGTGCAGTTCGCGATGACGAACAAGTATGGATTCAACAAAGACAATGTCCTCACGATGTTTATTCCAAACACTTACGAGGTGTATTATCAGTCGAGCCCGGAAGAAGTGATCGAGCGCTTGTATGGTGAGTACAAAAATTTCTGGAATGCTGACCGGAAGGCCAAGGCAGACAAGCTGGGCATGACACCAATTGAAGTCTCTATCCTTGCTTCTATCGTTCAGGCTGAATCGGTTAAGAAAGAAGAGGCACCGATCATTGCAAGTTTATATTTGAATCGCCTCAAGCAGGGAATGCCACTTCAGGCCGACCCGACTCTTGTATTCGCTGTGGGGGATTTTAGTTTGAAGCGCGTGCTGAATGAACACAAGGAAATCGATTCTCCATACAACACTTATAAAAATGCGGGGCTTCCACCGGGGCCAATCAATATGGCTGAGATCCGGTCGATAGATGCTGTGCTCAACCATGCTGATACGAATTACCTGTACATGTGTGCAAAGGAAGATTTCTCCGGCAATCACAACTTTACCAACAGCTACAAGCAGCACATGAACAACGCGATCAAATACCAGCGGGCGCTGGAGCGCGAAATCAAGATCGGGCAGGCACGCAGACGAGCAGAGCAAAACAAGTAGCATGTACACGTCCGAGACCTACATCCGCGTTCGCTATGGAGAAACTGATCAGATGGGGTATGTCTATTACGGAAACTACGCGATGTACTACGAAGTTGCCCGCGTGGAAAGCCTGCGGCAACTTGGTTTAAGTTACAAGGAGCTCGAAGACATGGGTGTGATGATGCCGGTGCTGGAAAATCATTCAAGGTTCATTGCTCCCGGCCGATATGACGACCTGTTGCGGATTGTAACAACCCTTCGTGAAAAACCAGGTGCAAGAATCCGGTTTGAATACGAAATTTTCAATGAAACGAATACGCTGATCCATAAAGGCGAGACGATACTGGTGTTTATTGACCGCAAGACAAACAGGCCGTGTCGTCCTCCTGAAGCGATGCTAAATGTCTTGGCGCCCTATTTTCAATGAAGTACAAGCACAAAAAATTCGTTCTTCAATGGAGTCCCGTGTGGCTGTTTGTCACGTGGATGCGCAAGATCCGTTTTCGCAAACACGAAGGTGTTTCGCTGTATAAAATTTTTAAAGTTTTTGTGAGGAACCTTGAGGATGATGAGATCATCGACCGTGCAAATGGTGTTGCCTTCAATTTCATCCTTGCAACGTTCCCGGCTATCATTTTCCTTTTCACACTCATCCCTTACGTATCGCATTACTTTCCTGACATCAACACGGAGAGCATCATGCTGTTTATGAAGGACCTCGTGCCCTCTGACACGTATGAAGTTGTTTCTACAACCGTGCTCGACATCGTCAGCAATCAACGTGGCGGACTCCTCACCCTGGGTTTCTTTTTTGCCATGTATCTTTCTACCAACGGGATGATGGCATTGATGCGTGCATTCAATTCATGTTACAAGACTATCGAAAACCGCAGCGGATTAAAGACCAGGCTGATTGCCACGGGACTGACGCTTAACATGACGATTGTGCTTTTCCTGGCTATTCTCCTTCTTGTTGTCGGCCAGCTAGTGATGGAATATCTGTTGCAGCACATGCGCGAGTTTGATTTGATTGATCTCGATGGCTTCACCGTCAGCCTGATCTTCGCGTTGCGATTCATTGTGATCTTTATTGTTTTCTTTCTCGCCATCAGCACCATTTACTATTTCGGACCGGCCATTCATTACAACTGGCGTTTCTTTTCCATCGGTTCGCTCATCGCCACGCTGCTTGCGCTCGCAGTCTCTTACGGATTTTCATTTTACGTCACAAACTTCGGCACCTATAACAAAGTGTATGGTTCGATCGGTGTGCTGATTGCACTGATGGTATGGATCCAGCTGATCACTGTTGTGTTGCTGATCGGCTATGAAATCAACGCGTCCATTCACGAGGCCATCCGGAATGAGGCACTGTGGAAAGCCCGGAAATACCGGCTGAAGAAACAGCAGGCCGTGTAAGCGATCATAAACTTTTTTTTATAGCTTTAAATCCCCACTTTAGCTAAGGTCGTTGCGAGGCGCACGTTTTGTGCCTCTAGGTTTTTTATATGGATGCTTTGACACAAAAAATACGCGAGCGTTTTATAGAACTTTTTAATTCCGAGCCGCAACTGGTGCGTTCGCCTGGCCGGATCAACCTGATCGGTGAGCACACTGACTACAACGATGGGTTTGTGATGCCGGCCGCAATCAATAAGGAGATTGTGTTCGCGATCGGGCCGAGCGACTCCTCGGATTCAAAGATCTATGCGCTTGATTTCGACCAGCACATCTCGGTCGATCTTCAGAATATTTCGAAGGTAAATAAACCCGGATGGGCCAACTATCTGCTAGGAGTTCTATTTCAGATCCACCAGCATGGGCACACCGTGAAACCTTTCAACTGCGTTTTTGGCGGCAACATTCCAACCGGATCAGGTCTGTCATCTTCGGCAGCACTTGAGTGCGGATTCGGATTTGCGCTTAACGAATTATTTAACTTTAACATCCCGCGACTGACACTTGTGACGATGGCGCAATGGGCAGAGCACAACTACGTGGGCGTCAAATGTGGCATCATGGATCAGTATGCCAGTGTGATGGGCAAAGAAGATAACGTCATACTGCTTGACTGTCGTTCACTGAAACACCGGTATGCACCAATCGATCTTTCTGAGCACATAATAATATTGTGTGATACGAAGGTAAAGCATGCTCTGGTAGACTCGGAATACAACACGCGCAGGGCAGAATGTGAAGAAGGTGTTCGCATTCTGAAAAAACATTACCCGGAGATCCAAAGCCTTCGCGATGTGCCACTGGAAGCAGTTGAAAAACACCGCAATGAATTGAAGGGTAAGGTATTCGACCGTTGCTTCTACGTTGTCTCGGAGATCCAACGCGTCCAGGCAGCGACCCGGGATCTTGAAGCCGGAAACCTGACCGCTTTTGGAAAAAAAATGTACGAAACACACAAAGGCCTTTCCGAATTATACCAGGTAAGTTGTAAGGAGCTGGATTTTCTTGTTGATGAAGCAAAGAAAACAGGCAAAGTGCTGGGCGCGCGCATGATGGGTGGTGGCTTCGGTGGATGTACGATTAACATCCTGTTAGAAGATGATGCCGATGAAGTTATTGAAACACTCACAAAAGCCTATAAGGAGAAATTCAATATTGATATGCCGGCTTACCGTGTAAAGATCAAAGACGGCACCAGTGTGCTATCAACAGCCTCCGTTTCAAAATGACCATCCAACTAAATCTATATGCAACAACGATTTCTCGTCTTGCTCCTCGGAGCCACGTCACTAGTTTTTGTACAATGCAA
Source organism: Fulvivirgaceae bacterium JP3-4 (assembly GCA_029309925.1). GTDB lineage: Bacteria > Bacteroidota > Bacteroidia > Cytophagales > Cyclobacteriaceae > Chryseosolibacter. The sequence continues at coordinate 676,895 of JARKND010000005.1, read as the reverse complement.
ATCGAATAAAACGGAGGACAAGGCAATGGCTGACACCACTCGTGTAGAATCGAAGGCTCGCGTAGCGTCCACACCGTTCGGCAAACTTGCTGACGGAACCCCGGTTTCACTTTTCACCATGGTCAACGCCAACGGCATGACCATGAAAGTGATGAACTATGGTGGAATCATCACATCGCTTACTGCCCCTGATAAAAATGGAAACCTGGAAGACGTGGTCCTCGGATACGACTCACTGTCAGGGTACCTGAAGAGCAGCCCATACTTTGGCGCGCTCATAGGCCGATATGGAAACAGGATAGCAAAAGGAAAATTCACACTTGACGGAAAAGCATACCAGCTTGCGCAGAATAACAACGGCAACAGTTTGCACGGTGGGCCCAACGGATTCGATAAGCGATTCTGGAACATTGAAGAACATGCCGTAGACAATGGCGCTGCGCTCAAACTGTCTTACATAAGTAAAGACATGGAGGAAGGCTATCCCGGGAACCTTACCACGCAGGTGATCTATCACCTCACTGACAACAATGAACTGAAAATCTTCTATGAGGCAACAACCGACAAGCCAACCATCATCAACCTTACGCAACACACTTATTTTAACCTTAGCGGGAATTCGAAAGCCGATATACTGAGCCACGAACTCTACCTCAACGCAGATAAGTTTGTTCCGGTTGACAAAACATTGATCCCGACAGGAGAACTGAAAAATGTATCAGAGACTCCGTTTGATTTCAAAACTCCGACTGCCATTGGTTCACGCATCGACAAAAAGGATCAGCAACTGGAGTTCGGGCTTGGCTACGATCATTGCTGGGTGTTAAACACCGGGGGCGATACGTCAAAAGTTGCGGCAACCCTTCATGACCCCGCGTCAGGCCGCGTAATGAGCGTGAAGACAAGTGAGCCCGGAATTCAATTTTACTCCGGCAATTTCCTTGACGGCAGCATCACCGGAAAATATTCCACGGTTTACAAAAAGCGTTACGGCTTGTGTCTCGAGACAGAGCACTTCCCGGATTCTCCAAATCAAAAAAGTTTTCCTCCGGTCGTCCTTCGCCCCGGAGAAACCTATCGCACACAGACGATCTATACTTTCTCAACGAAGTAATTCAAACTTCCGGGTGTCGGGTTCAGCGTTTCGGGTTACTTAAATCTTGCTCATGGGCAGAACTCGGAACACGGAACCCGGAACACGGGATTTCCATTAAGAACTAAACCAAACGCCAAATGAAAAAAGTAGTCTTACTTTTCTCTTACATTTTATTCACTACAAACCTTTCCGCACAGGAGTGGAAACCTGTCGAAGGAAAAATTACAACAGAATGGGCCGGCAAGGTAAACCCCGCCAGCGTTCACGCAGAGTATCCGAGGCCGCAGCTGGTGCGCCCCAACTGGACCAACCTCAACGGGCTCTGGGACTATGCGATAAGCAATGAACAACCCTCGGCCTATGCGGGCAAGATCCTGGTGCCGTTCGCCATCGAGTCAACATTGTCAGGTGTCGGAAAAACAGTTGGAAAAGACAATACCCTGTGGTACAAACGTACATTCTCCGCTCCGGCTGATGCAAAAAATAAAACTGTTCTGCTCCACTTCGGGGCAGTAGACTGGCGGTGTGAAGTCTTTGTAAACGGAAAGTCAGCCGGAAGACACGAGGGCGGCTACGATCCTTTTTCATTGGACATCACTTCCCTTCTCAGCAAATCAAAGCAGCAGGAAGTTGTTGTAAGTGTTTGGGATCCCAGCAACGATGGCCCGCAGCCGCGAGGCAAACAAATCAAAAATCCACACAGCATCTGGTACACTCCCGTGACCGGCATCTGGCAAACGGTCTGGCTCGAAGCGGTACCCAAATCGTATATCGAAAGCGCGAACCCGGTGCCGGACATCGACAAAGGTTCCGTAAGCATAAGCACTGTGTTGAAAAATGCTGAGCAAGGTGATAAGATCCGAGTCTCCGCCTGGGATGGAAAACAAAAAGTAGCCGAACAGGAAGTTGCAGGAGAAACTGTAACGCTTTCGATTCCGAACGCAAAACTCTGGTCGCCATCGAGCCCGTTTCTGTATGATCTGCAGATCCAGCTTGTACGCAACGGAAAGGTTATTGACGATGTGAAAAGTTATTTCGGCATGCGAAAAATCTCCATGCAGAAAGATGCAAATGGCATCCAGCGCATGCTGCTCAACAATGAATTTGTTTTCCAGTACGGTCCCCTCGACCAGGGTTGGTGGCCCGATGGCTTGTACACCGCTCCAACGGATGAAGCCCTGAAGTTCGACATCGTAAAAACAAAAGAGATGGGTTTCAACATGATCCGCAAACATGTGAAAGTCGAACCTGCGCGTTGGTATTATCACTGCGATCAGCTCGGTATGCTGGTGTGGCAGGATATGCCGAGCGGAGACATGGGGAACAGATGGGACTCCAGACCGGGTATCATCGGCATTGCAAATGACAAAGAGCGCACACCCGAGTCAGAAGCAATCTTCAAAAAAGAATGGAAGGCAATCATCGACTCACGCAAAACTTTTCCAAGCATCGTTGTGTGGGTTCCGTTCAACGAAGCCTGGGGACAGTTCAAGACGAAGGAGATCACCGAATGGACGATGGCCTATGACCCTTCACGTCTTGTGAATTCTGCAAGTGGCGGAAACTTCGAGGTCACGGGACATATCATCGACCTTCACAACTATCCAGCGCCCTGCATGCCTGATCCAAACTTGTATGGCAGGGAGCAGATTGTGGTGCTCGGGGAATTTGGCGGGCTGGGTCTTCCACTCGAAGGACACACGTGGCAGAGCAAAGACAACTGGGGATACCAGAGCTTTCCTAACAAAGAAGAACTGCTGAACAAGTACACAACTTTTATGGATGCGATTCCTGCGCTGATCCGTCAGGGCCTTTCGGCAGCGGTGTACACACAAACTACCGATGTTGAAATTGAAACGAACGGCTTGATGACGTACGATCGCAAGGTTGTGAAGATGACTGAGGAGAAATTACAGGCAGCCCACAAGCAACTGTACGATGCTTCGCTGGTTAAAATGAAATGATCACAAACTCCGCTTCAAGATGAAAATCAGCAGCCTCATCGCGACAGTATTGATCGGTTTCGCTTCGCTCGAAGCCATTGGTCAGTCTGCACTCACACCATCGGCATACCATGAACTGCCTCTCGGTGCAATCAAGCCTGAAGGATGGTTAAAGGATCAGCTTCAGATTATGGCGAACGGATCGACCGGACACCTTGATGAAGTTCACGCCAAGCTCAAAAATGATAATGGCTGGCTTGGTGGTAAAGGTGATGGATGGGAAGAAACTCCATACTGGCTCGATGGCGCTGTTCCGCTGGCATACCTGCTGGATGACAAGAATCTGAAAACGAAAGTGCTTCAATACATCAACTGGACACTCGACAATCAGCGACCCTCCGGATATTTCGGACCCGTTACCAAAGACGAGCGCGAAAAAACCACACAGATCACACCTGAGAGCTGCGCGTCTGGAGAAGACTGGTGGCCGAAAATGATCATGCTGAAAGTTCTTCAGCAATATTATGAAGCGACTAACGATGCGCGTGTCATCCCCTTCATGACAAAATATTTCCAGTATCAGCTGAGTGCGATAAAAAATTGTCCTGTGGGGAAATGGACTGAGTGGGCAACTTCACGCGGTGCAGACAATGTGATGATGGCGCAGTGGCTTTATACAAAGACCGGTGACCAGTCGTTGATCGAACTTGCAGCGCTCATCGAATCGCAGTCGTATGACTGGAGCACATGGCTCGGCAACCGCGACTGGGTGATCTGGGCAGCAGCAAACCAGACCGATGAACACTGGATGAGGCGTCACGCTGTCAACATTGGAATGGCGTTGAAATCTCCGGTGATCAATTACCAACGAACAGGCGATGAAAAATACGTGAAGGCCATCAAGACAGGCTGGAACGACCTGATGACCTTGCATGGTCTCCCGATGGGAATTTTTTCTGGTGACGAGGATCTGCATGGTAACGATCCCACACAAGGTGTTGAACTTTGCGCCATTGTGGAAGCGATGTTCTCACTGGAGAAAATAATCGCCATTACGGGCGACCAGCAATACATGGATGCGCTCGAGCGGATTGCGTTTAACGCGCTGCCCACCCAGACCACTGACGACTACAATGCAAAGCAGTATTTTCAGATCGCCAACCAGGTTGAAGTGTCTCGGGGTGTCTTTGATTTTTCGCTTCCATTCGACAGGGAAATGAACAACGTATTTGGCTTACGGAGTGGCTACACGTGCTGCACGGCAAACATGCACCAGGGCTGGACAAAGTTTGCAACCCACTTGTGGTATGGCACAAATGATGGTGGCGTGGCAGCGCTTGCTTATAGTCCCAGCACACTTAAAACCAAAGTAGGAAACGAACACAACGAAGTCACCATCAAAGAAATCACCAACTACCCGTTTGAAGAGACCGTCACCTTTGACATTGCAACAAAGCGCAGCGCATCATTTCCATTGCACTTGCGAATTCCCTCATGGTGCAGGGAAGCAACGGTAACGCTGAATGGCAAAATCCTGCAGACTGCAAAAGGCGGAACGGTAATTAAGGTCGACCGCACCTGGAACGATAAAGACAAATTAGTACTCAGTCTGCCGATGGAAGTGTCGACTTCAAACTGGGCAAAAAACTCACGCGCCATCGAGCGAGGTCCCCTCGTATTTGCGTTGAAACTGGGTGAGCGTTGGGAGAAAGGCACGCAGGAAAAGGAAGGAGATTATTTCAGCATCTACCCGACTGAAGCATGGAACTATGGATTGATAGAGACGATCGTGAAAGATCCTAAGTCGACCTTGAAGGTGACAACGAAGCCGATGCCAGAAAAATTCGTGTGGAATCAAAAGGTAGCCCCTGTCGAGATCACAGCTCCCGCAAAGAAGATTCCCGATTGGAAAATTGTTAATGGTGTTGCCCATCAGCCCGTGACGGACCGCAACGGAGTGTATAAGGGAAAGGTTGAACCGGAAGTGGTGCAAATCCAACTCATCCCGTATGGGTTTACAAAGGTGAGGGTGGTTGCTTTTCCGGTGGTGCGGTGAGGGGATAGGTTGATTAGTTGATTAGTTGATCCGTTTATTCGCTTCGGTATCTATTCAATTCTTAGCTGTAGCATATTTTCGATCACTGGCAAATCAGCACTGCGGCTTAAGCCGCTGGCGTTGATACCTCGGGTTAAGACACTATTCTCATAAACCCCCGACTTAAGTCGGGGGTTACGATCAACCCGGCTAAAGCCGGACGCGAATTCTATACAGCGGTCTCCTGGTTAAATCAGGCGCGTCTTGTCATAACAGCACATGTTATCAAAGACCGAAACGAATCAACGTATCAACTGATCAACCGATCAACGTTAAGTCCTCCGAAGGACACAAGTTTCCTTGCGGTAGCTTTGATATCGCCATGCACTCACCGCGGTTTATAGCGACTACTGCGTCATCGGGTAAAAAAAAGTGATGCTGTACGGAAAGACTGGTTCATGATAAGACATATCCGAAAGGCTTGTCGCCAGATATTAGTGCCTTGGTACATCTACTCGCTCTGTACCGCGATGGCGCAATGAACGCGATGTTCCGCTATGAGTGCATCAGAACTTCAACTTGTTGCTCCAAAAAAGCGTGTCTTAACCATGGGGCTTAAGGACAATCGAAGGTCTGTCACTCTTCCACGCGGTAGCCCCCGACTTAAGTCGGGGGTTAGGATCAACCCGGCTAAAGCCGTATGCGAATTCTATACAGCGGTCTCCTGGTTAAATCAGGCGCGTCTTGTCATAACAGCACATGTTATCAAAGACCGAAACGAATCAACGTATCAACTAATCAACTGACCAACGGATCAACTGACCAACGCCTATGTAAGATAAATCGCCTGTTCACCGCATTATACAACCAACTTTTCCCGATTTTTACAAAAACTTCCGTATGTCGCCTAAGGCAATTATTTTTTTCGGAACAGTCCTTTTTATTCTAACAGGTTTCGCAGGCATGGCGCAGCGAAATCCCAGAATCGACTTCTACGAAAAGTTCTTTCATGAAAACGCACTGAAAAATTCAGACTCAGCTTTTGCAAAAGCGGAGGCTAAGCTTGAAGATGCGGTCGGCTCACACGACATCGAAAAAAAAGCCGAAGCACATAAAGAACTTGGTCTGCTCCATCTGACCGTGAGCCAGGATTTCGACAAGGCGATGGATGCTTTCATTCAGGCGCTGATGATCGAAGAGGCGCTAAAGCTTAATTCGGATCAGATCATCACCTACATCTGTATCTCCGATGTCTTTCAACATACCGGAAATTTTGAAAAAGCACTGGAGATGCTCCAGCAGGCTGAGCAACTCAATCTTGAAATTAAAGACAATCATACTTCGATCCTGATTTTCATCAGGCTCGGGCAGATCCATTTTCAATTGGGAAAACTCGAAGATGCACGAGAAGATTTTCAAGGTGCTTTGAACTTTGCAGACGACATTGATGGTACGCCCTATGAAGCCGAAGCCTACTTCCAGCAAGCGCGAATCGAGACGCAGAAAACGAACTACGAGAAGGCACTCGAGTTATTCAAAACTTCGCTCGCAAAAAGAAGACAGCTTTACGATAAAGAAAAGGAAGCAATCTGTTTGAACGAGATCGGTGGATTGTATTCTTTGATGAAGAACACCGAAAAAGCCCTGGCAAACTATGTGGTTGCCCTTGAGATCTGGGAAGCCCTTGGAAATAAAGAAGGCCTGGCAACCGTATACAACAACGTTGGTGCGCTTTACTACAAGCAAGGCAATGTTGAACGTGCGAAGCTCAATCTGGAATTGGCTCTGACCGCTGCGAAAGAAGCCCAGTCGCAGCAACAAATGCGGAGAAGTTACGAATACCTCAGTCTTGTTTTCAAAGATCTTAAAGGTTTCGAACGCGCCCTTGCCTACAAGGAGGATTACATTACCATTACTGACTTCATGCAGCAGGAACTGGATGAGCAAAAATTGCTTGAAGCACAGAATCGTTACGAATTTGAAAAGAAGGAAGGTCAGATTCAGAAACTTGAGAACATTAAAGCAGCCCGCGAGAATGAACTGAGGGAGGAAAAACAAACAAGAAATTTGCTGATCACGATTGTGGTTTTCGTGGCGATTGTCCTCCTTCTTGTATTATACGGCTACCTTTCGAAACGCAAAACAAACAAGGTCTTACAAGTTGCTAACGACACGGTGCGGAATCAGAATGCAAAACTGCAGGAACTGAATGCCACCAAAGACAAATTTTTTTCCATTATCAGCCACGACCTGAAAGGCCCCCTGAATTCACTTACATCTTTCTCGGGTCTGCTCATCAATCATACAGACAGTCTGAGCAAAGACGAGATCAGGATGCTGGCGAAGGATCTCGACAAGTCGCTGAAAAATCTTTTTGCACTACTTGAAAACCTGCTCGAGTGGTCGCGCTCACAGACTGGGAATATCGAATTTAAGGCAGAAGCGTTTGACATTGTTGCGCTGCTGAAACAAAATCAGGAGCTGTTGCTCCAGCAGGCGCAGAACAAAAAGATTTCCATTGTTGTCCAGGGCGTGACGGACGCTGTCGTGAATGCTCATCGCAATTCTGTCAACACTGTTGTGCGAAACCTCTTATCGAACGCTATTAAATTTACACCACCGGAAGGTCACATCACCCTGAAAGCCTCAACGGCAGAAAAGAAGGTTATTGTAAGCGTGACGGATACTGGTGTTGGAATGAGTCAGGAAGTGATGGACAAGCTATTCCGAATTGACACGAAGCACACCACGAAAGGAACAGCTGACGAGAAAGGAACCGGGCTGGGGCTTATTCTCTGCAAAGAATTCATCGAAAAGAATGGCGGCCGGATTTGGGTAGAGAGCGTGGTTGGAAAAGGTTCGAGTTTCAATTTTGAACTTCCGCTGGCTGCAACCTCAGTATCCGTGCTGAATTAATTTTGTGACCGACTGACCAACAGTCAGTGCCGACCTCGCGGTTCTTCCAGATCATAGAAATTGTGGTGAAAGAGTAGTTGGCCTGCAAGATTCTTAATTGGCTTAGCTGACTATTCTAATTTTTCTACCTTAGTCAAATTTTTTTTACCGCGGTGGCGCGATGGCCGCTATGTTTCGCTATGGGTGCATCCATCCGCAATAAATATTGTAACCTGCGCAATCATTGGGACATTGGAAGGAATGCTTTCCCAAGGAGATGACTATTTAAAAATGACCTGTAGCTTGCGCGTATTATTATGAGCTTCCGCAAGATCATTCATATCGACATGGATGCTTTTTACGCTTCGATCGAGCAGCGTGACAATCCGGAGTATCGCGGTAAGCCGATCGCAGTAGGAGGATCACCAGAAGGTCGTGGCGGAGTGGTGGCAACGGCAAGCTATGAAGCGCGAAAGTACGGGGTTCGATCTGCGATGCCTTCCAAAAAAGCCGTGCAGCTTTGTCGTCATTTGATTTTTATCCGCCCGCGATTTGATGTTTACAAAAGTGTATCTGAAAAAATCCGTGAGATCTTCAGCCGATACACAGACCTGATCGAGCCTCTCTCACTGGATGAAGCTTTCCTTGACGTTACTACCGACAAGCAGAATATCGGTTCGGCTATTGACATCGCCAAAGCCATTCGGGAATCGATCAGACAAGAGCTGAACCTCACCGCCTCGGCAGGTGTTTCGATCAATAAGTTTGTTGCCAAGATCGCGTCCGATATCAATAAACCTGACGGACTGACTTTCATCGGACCATCGCGGATAGAAAGTTTTATGGAAAGCTTGCCGGTAGAGAAATTTTATGGCGTGGGGAAAGTCACAGCTGACAAAATGCGTTCGATGGGATTGTTTACCGGTGCCGATCTGAAACGCCTGACGGAAGCAGACCTCGTCAAACATTTTGGAAAGACCGGCAAGTTCTTCTACCAGATCGTTCGCGGCATCGACAACCGTGAAGTACGCCCGAATCGCGAAACAAAATCTGTCGGGGCGGAAGACACGTTTGCCACTGACCTCACCACAATCGAAGAACTTCACGAAGAACTGAAGAAAATTGCCGCGACCGTCCACACCAGACTTGAAAAGCACGACTTAAAAGGCCGAACTGTTACAGTGAAAATAAAATTCCACGATTTCAGGCTGATCACGCGTAGTTATTCGCTGGCCGAGCCAACATCCAACCTTGAAACTATTCTAAAAACAGCCAACGACCTCATGATTTCGGCACTTGACGATCAGGACAAGATCCGGTTGCTGGGGATTTCGGTTTCGAATTTTGTGGAACCTATGGTTCAGCTTAACCAGCCTCCCCATTCGTCACAGCTAAGTTTATTTTAGGCTTAAACGACCCTTTTTTCACCTTTTGACTTTTCCAACTGCCATCCCGACCAATTTGGAGCTGGGCAGGCACTAGTTTTTATCCGATTCAGGTGGAACAACTCCTGCCTATGGTTACATTCTACAAGTAAGTACATAAAGCCCCCAGCGCATTCAAATTTTATTTTATGAAAAGATTACTGATGACGGTCCTGGCAGGATCACTTTGTTTGTGGGCTTTCGCGCAAGAAGCAACTACCAGTCTTATTTCCTATTCCGGCAACGAAAAGCTCGCTATTGCCAGAAACAGCATTGAAATACCGTCATGGCACGAAAAAACGTTCTGGCCGATTTATGAAAACTATCTGAAGACGGCCAGCCAGTTTTCATCCGAAAGCGGAAGGCTGAAGAAGAGCCTTGCTGCAATTTCAAGTTCAACGTCACCGGAAGATGCGGCCACAGTGGCTGAAAAACTCATCGAGCTTGAACACAAAGCGCTCGCCAACAAACGTGATTACTATCAAAAGATAGCAGATGAATTGAACGGCATTGTATCACTTCAGTTTCTTCAGGGTGAGATCGTGATGGATATGATGGAGGCCGCCAACGCATACGAGAATTCCCCCATTCAGAAATTTAAATTCCATCCTGCCATCACATCGGAGGAACAATTTACAGCAGCCAAGCACAATACGATTACACGGGCCCTCGGTCTGACGAAGCATAACGACTTCTACTTCTGGAATACATACAATAAATATGAACAAGAAGTAAGCAACGTTTTAGGTGAAGAGTACTCCCTTATATCATATTACGCTGGTGATCCGACCGATTTCACACCAGCCCTTTCGAAGCGGATTGGCCAGGATGCTCTCGCCATCCTTGAACGTGAGATCAAACTAAAAGAGAAATATTACCTGCAGCTCAAAGAGCAGATGGGCCCTGTGCTTGCAGCGCGGTTCCTCGCGTGGGAAGATTACTACGCTGTGGTCAGCAAGATGCACGCGTGGGCTGACGCTCCGTAAAAGCCCGAAAGCATGGCGGAATTATCAATATGATCCGATAACTTTCCCTAATGGAGTTATCCGTTGCACAAAGCTTGATTGAAGAGGCCATAGACATTTCAAAAACGAACCAGGTTTGGGCTGATCTCGGTGCAGGTGACGGACTTTTTGCGCTCGCGCTGGCCGGAATTCTTCCGCAACCAGCTAAAATTATTGCCATTGATCAGGACGAAAAGCAGTTGAAGACAATCAGGCTGCCGAACGGCCGCATCGCGTTGGAAACGATCGTTGCCGACATGAATCATCTTCCGGACAATTTGCCTGTCTTCGATGGAATCATCATGGCCAATGCGCTTCACTACATCCGCGATCAAAGTTCCTTTCTCAGAACAATCAGGGAGAAACATTTAAAAAGCGAGGGGCGTCTGATTGTGATAGAATACGATCTTGAAAAGTCAAACCCATGGGTACCCTTTCCGGTTAGCCGAAAGAAGCTGACACAACTCGCGCACGAAACAGAATTTGACCTGCAGCTTTTTAGCAATTCCGTCAAATCGCGTTTAAATTCATCCGAAATTTACCCGGCATTATTAAAACCGCAGCGTTGAGTTGCGCGTATTCAGTAATTCCATCACCTGTACCCTACGGCCATGATACGCTTCATCCTGTCAGCATGTCTTTCGTTGCTTATCGCACAATTTGTTCTGGCGCAATCAGTTTATTTTGACTCAGCGCGGTACCATTTCGAAAATGGCAATGTAAAACGCGCAAGGCCTTTCCTGAACCAGGCACTAGAGGGCAACGCGACTGCCGAAACTTACCTGCTGGCTTCGAGACTTGAAAATCACGAAGGATACTTTCCAAAATCAATTGATTTCGGCAGACAAGCTCACACCATCGCGAAAGCAAATAACAACCCTGCTATCGCTTCGGCTGCCCTGATCGAAATTGCATTCTCGTCAATCGAACTTGGAAAAACAGATTCGGTCTTGCGTCATGCTGAGCTTGCAGAACAGCTCGATACAACCGGTCTGAACCGGCTCGGTATCCCGCTGGTCCGCGCGCGCTACTGGCATTCGCTGAACCAACCTCCGAAGGCATTGCCCTTCTACCAAAAGGCTTTGACGCTCGCCATCGAAGCAGACGCACTAAAACACAGGATCCTTGCCCTGACGGGAATGGCCTCGCTGTATTTTTCCCTGGAGCCGAACATGAAACGGGTGATGAGCCTGCTCAACGAGGCGATCTCTTTGTGTGACTCAACCAAACACGCTGACATCATTGCGAGAAACTGTGCGAGAATGGCGAATGCCAGCATGGTGCTGGATAATCTTCCGCGAGCGGAGGCATACCTGATGCGTGCGAAGAAGATTACTGATATAACGCATAACATGCCCGTTGAGAGCTATGTGCTTTCGTCAATTGCGATTCTGCGCTCAGGCCAGGGCAACTTGCAGGAATCGATTAACATTGCACGCGAGCCGATCAGGATGAAGCGGGCTATGGGACAGGTCAAGGCACTGCAAAATGATCTACTGAATCTTGCCGAATGGCAAATTCATCTGAAACAATACGCTGCTGCAGATCAGACAATACGCGAAGGCATCGCTACGAGCAGCGCACTGAAAGATTATGTATACCTGAACTATTACTATCGTCACCTGTCCACATTAGATTCACTCACCGGTAAGTTCTCAGATGCCTATTCACACCTGAGGCAATCGATGATCTTTAAAGACAGTACCCTTGCACTCCAAAACGCGAAGGCGGTGAATGAGATCCGGGAGAAGTACGAAACGGAGCAAAAAGAAAAATTGCTTGCGGAAAAGGAGCTGAAAATACAGGAGCAGCGCGCCCGCATTGTGCTGATCCTTTCGATCGGTGTCATTTTGATTCTTGTGTTCGTTGTAGTTCTGCTTATCACACGCAACAGGCACCGGCTGCGGCTGGCTGCGGAAAAGCAGGAGCAAAACAAACTGAGACTACAGACCATCATCAAAACGCAGGAAGAAGTTCAGCAGGATATTGCCCGCGACATTCATGATGGCCTCGTGCAGATGATGGGCGCTGCTAAACTATCACTCCAGGCCATCCGACCGGGTGATGAAGTTAAGAGCCTGCTCGAGAAAGCATCGAGGGCGTCTGCCATCATTGACGATGCCTGTGTAGAAGCGCGAAACATTTCGCACCAACTACTGCCCTATTCGCTGATGCGGGAAGGATTTTCTTCCGCTTTGCGCGAACTGGTGCAAAGCTCATTCGCAACATATTCGTTTGACGGACAGGATAACCTGGAACTCGACCAGGCTATTGCCGTGAATCTTTATCGCATCAGCCAGGAAATCATCAACAACATCTCGAAACATGCCGAAGCCACGTTTGTGAAAGTCATACTAAAAAATTCCGCAACTCAATTATCGCTAACTTTTGAAGACAACGGGAAGGGATTTGATCCTATGAAGGTGAGGAAAGGGGCAGGCCTCGTCAATATCATGACCCGCGCGGAAGTGATCGGGGGCGTAGTAGATATTTCATCGCAGCCCGGAAAAGGAACGATCACCAACATTACTGTGAAGTTATGAACCGCATCTCCATTTACATTGCTGACGATCACACGCTGATGCTCGAAGCAATGGGCACCCTTGTGGAGAGTATTCCGGAGTTGGCACTCGAGGGCAAATTCAAAAGCGGAAAAGCACTGCTGGAAGCGTTCGCAAGCACTTCAGTCAAACCTGATGTCATTCTGATGGACATCGAAATGCCGGAGATGGATGGCGTTGAGACTACAAAAAGCATTCGTAAAATCAGTTCCGATGTGAAGATCATTGCACTTACCATGCACCATGAATCTCACTTCATCAGCAAGATGATCGCTGCAGGGGCAAATGGATATCTTCTCAAAAATGTCGACAGGGAAATTTTTCTGAATTCCATCCGCAAGGCGATGCAGCAGAAAGACTTTTTCGTTGAAGGAACCCAATATCAAAACGATCATGAGATCCAGCATGTTCTTTCCCAGCGCGAGATTGAGATCTTGAAGGAGATAGTAAAAGGAAAATCGAACAAAGAAATCGGGGAGCAATTTTTCATCAGCGACCGAACCGTTGATACCCACCGCACAAACATCAAACGAAAGTTAAAGATGAACACGCTGGCCCAACTGATCGATTTCGCAAAGAACAACGGTCTCGAATGATCCATACATCAGCGTCAGTTTAATCCACCAGCCAGTTTGCAACGGCTGCCCACCACGCAGAAGCTCCAAGCGGAAACCGCATGAGATGTACCACAACGAGCAACAACCCGCCCCACAGATAAACAGGATGGACGCGTTTTGTTTTGATCAGATCATAGATTATTCCTGAATAAAGGATTCCGTGTTGGATCAAAAGCCCAAGAAAAATATTGGTTATTCCAAAGATGCCGGTAACACGGCCCACTGCTGCGGGAAGTACAGATAACGTCATGAGCACAATCAATCGCTTATGACTTTGTGAATTTTTCAGGTTCAACAAAACTGCGATGAAAAATGTTGTAAGCAGAAACATATCCGTCATCGGAACAATCAAAAACTGTTTTGCCGTGTAGCCTCCAACAATGAGTGTCGGACTGTTGAGCTTAGCACCCGTGATTGACGCGACAACCCCCACAATGATCATAAGTCCGGCAAGTACCAATCCTGCCACACCGATCTTTTTATGAAGGTGTGTGTAGCCTAGCCTAACGAGAAGCGGTTGCGCAATGAACATTATCATCCATAAAAAATAAAGGAATCCATGCAGGTGTACGAGCGGTCTGAAGCTGGCGCCTCCCTTGATCAACGGTTGAAAGTAAGTCAGCGCAAAACCGGAGAGCACGATAAATAACGCCCAGACAGAAATGATCACGTAATAGTTGGACCTTGCACCGATTTTTTTCTTCGCGCCAGGGATCTGCGTGCCAGGCATCTCGAGTTCGACTGAGGGTTTCATTCAATGGGGGATTGGTGAGAGCTTATTAAAGTTAACGTTTTCCCGATAACGGACAATAGCAAAACGGTTTACGCTAAGGGAATCTCCGTATTTCAATCCCCCGAACTCAAAATCCATTTACTTCCTGAAAACTTTATGTGTCTGATGGAGTATAAGACATCACAGGTTAAAAATTTTATGAAAAAAATCATTCAGTATGTTGTTATCACCTCGATCGCATTTTTTGCACTGGCATGCGATAAGGAGGACGTAACTGTTAAGCAGTCGGGAAGGGTGTCCTTCTCATTTACATCAAAGGAAATTACCGGGGGTAGAGCGAATGCAACCGGAACTCCATCATCGATCTTTCTCAATGTGATAAATGCAGCGGGAGAGGTTGTACTGGCAAACAAAAAGCTCGCGTTGCTGAGCTTCGGAAGTGGCTACGTAACAGAAAACGTATCGCTTGAAGTCGGTAATTATAAGATTACATCGTTCATTGTGCTCAATGAAAGCAACCAGGCCATGTATGCCACTCCAGTTGCCGGATCACCAAAGGCTGATCTGGTAGCGACACCGTTGCCAATCTCCTTTGTCGTTCGTGAAAATGCAGCTACAGAGCTGAGACCGGAGGTTGTCGAAATCGAGTCAAACGATTCACCGGAAAAATTCGGCTACGCATCATTTGGTTTTGATGTTGTAGGTTCCGACAAATTAAAAGTAAGCGTAAAGGTCGAGCTCCAGGTGGGAAACATTCTTTATCTCGATGTCGATACAAAGGTGCGTGTTTCGGGATTCACATCTGATAACCAGTTACAATGGACACAGGAGTATGCATACGTTGGACCAAGTGCCAACGAACTTGAAATAAAGAAAGGATACCACCATTACGAATTTGCAATAAACCACTGGGGCATCACAGACAAGCAAACCATTTCAGGTGAACATCTGATCGAAGGGTCCGCTGGCGAAGTGCCCACTACCTATGTGCTGGGTGGAGCGCGCCAGGCAAAGAAAGTATCACATTTTATCAACTACATCGAGCGCGCTGATCCCACGGAGTGGGGCAAAACCTACCTCGACCCGCAGTCAAAAATTGAATATGAATACCGCGTTGATGGCAAACCTTCAAAGATGAAAATTTACGGATTCGTTGACAGCCTTAACACATTTGTCGAACAACGATATTTTCTGTTCACTTACACTGGCGAAAGATTGTCAAAATTAGCCGGCTATCACCTTGGACATATCACACCTTATATCGAAGATTTTTACACGTACCAGAATGACGGAAATGTTTCAAAGATCCAGGAAGTAAACTATGCTGCAGGTGTTACGTCTGAAGTGAACATCACATACAACTACACTGACCGGCTCATCAGAGCAGCGTATACATTCTCTAATGGCGGGTCGTTTGAGTATGAGTTCAACTACATCTATAAGAATATTACCAAAGACAAAACAACCAGGTTTGGCGGATTGTGCAACACTGGCACTTACACGTATGACAAGAATATCAATCCGCTCGCGCACCTCGGATACCTTGATTACAATTTCAGAAATTATTCAATCAATAATAAGATTGCAGAAAACGTCAATTATGTAGGGTGCGCCTTCCCAACTTATATACCGGAAGCCATCGAATATAAATACGACAGCGAAGGATTTGCAACAGAGCAAAAGACACGGTATAAATCAAGCACACTTGTAAACCTGACAAGGTATTACTATCAATAATTTAAGATTTTCAGATTGGGAATGAGCAAGAGTCCCGGCTGCGAAAGTGGCTGGGACTTTTTTAGTTATCGGTCATTGCCCGTTTGGACAACGTGGCGTGACTTGTAAGCGTTCTGTGAGTAGAGAGGGAAGGCACTAGGCACTAGGCATTAGGCATTAGTCCCCAGTAGTTATCGGTCATGTCTTATATTTTTAGTTCCGACTTGACTACAAGAACCTTCGTGGGATTGCTGAGCTTGAAATCTTTCTTGCGGGTGTTGATTCCAATCTTCTTATTGACATAGCCCTTCTTATACTCTTTCACGCGGGCATCGAACTCAATTGAACTCCCTTCTGTGATTTTTGCTTTCTGAAATGCGAGAGAAAAGGCAAACCACAAATGATCAGCAACAATCTCGTGCGAATCAATATCTGTGATATTTTTCAGGAGAATGGTCTCTTCGGAGTACCCTTTGTAGTTGACCTTCTTCCCAAAACGTTCGACCAAAGCCGAAAATCTTTTCCGCAAACCGACATCCTGCGACAATCGTTTTCTCATAATTCAAAGCAAAAAAAAGTTTGCAGCTCATGGCGATTCAATAATCCATAAACTACAAACCTTCAAACCTGTCACTTGCAACCTGCAACTTGAAACTTCCTCCAGATGGTCCCGATGCTTTGCTGCGATCGCAATGTTCGACCCGGCATCCCGGCCTCCTGGCTTCCTCCTTCTATCCTTCTACTTCCTTAATAACAACCTTCTCCATCTTGTCGCCCTGTCTGATCTGATCGATCACTTCAAGGCCTTCGTAAACTTTTCCGAAGCAAGTGTGGTTGCGATCCAGGTGAGCCGTATTCTGGCGGCTATGGCAAATAAAGAATTGTGAACCGCCAGTATTGCGCCCGGCATGTGCCATAGACAATACTCCGCGATCGTGATATTGGTTGTCGCCAGTAAGCTCGCAATCGATTTTGTAGCCCGGTCCGCCATTGCCAATTCCGTTCGGGCAACCGCCCTGGATCACGAAATTCGGAATCACGCGATGGAAAATAAGGCCGTCATAAAAATTGCGTTCAGCCAGGTCAATAAAATTTTTAACTGTGTTGGGCGCATCTTTCTCGAAGAACTTGATCTTCATGACGCCTTTCTTGGTGTGAATTTCTGCGATTTTCATGGCGGCAAAATTACCCCTAAATCCCAAAAGGAAGTCACCGCGTCTAAAATTTTTGTGATTCCACGGCCGCCTTCGATATTGCTATGATTTAAAAGTTCCGGTGAGTAGTTTTAGCACTAAAAGTCCCCTTTAGGGGATTTACGGTCTCATGAAAATTGGTCTCTTCTTCGGTTCGTTCAATCCCATCCACATGGGCCATCTCATCATCGCGAACCTGATGGCCGAAAGCGCTGACCTCAAAAAGGTTTGGTTTGTTGTTTCCCCCCAGAACCCGTTTAAGCCGAGCAAAGGACTGCTTCACGAACACGACCGTTACGATATGGTGCGGGCGGCCATTCATGACAATTACAAGCTCGAGGTTTCCGACATTGAATTTCACCTGCCAAAGCCCAGCTACACCATCCATACACTGGTGCACCTGAAGGAGAAACATCCCGACAAGGATTTTAAAATCATCATTGGCGAAGACAATCTGGGTGGCTTCACCAAATGGAAAAACCATGATATCATCCTTCGCGATTACGGATTATACGTATATCCGCGCCCTGGTGCGCAACCTTCAGAACTAAAACAGCATCCTAACGTTACAATGGTGGATGCACCGATGCTCGATATCTCTGCAACATTTATCCGTGACTGTATCAGGAAAGGCCGTTCTGTGCGTTATCTGGTTGCGGATCCGGTTGAAGAGATGATCCGTACAAAGGGCTTCTACCTTCATTAAAAATTCTGACCCGATTGAATAGAATTCTACTTGCTGTCCTCACGTTCTTGTGTGGAATCTCCACTTCGTATGCACAACCCAGTGGCGTACGGGGCAACATCAAAGCCGATGATGGATCATCGCTTTCTTTTGCAACGATCTTTGTAAAGCAACTTGGCACTGGCACGACAGCCAACGAGGAAGGCAACTACGAAATACAACTTGCTCCTGGCCGGTATGATCTTGTTTTCCAGCACCTCGGAAAACAAACTACAGTACGCGTTGCCGAAGTAAAAGACGGATTTCTGGTGATCAATGTAACGCTGAACCTCCAGGATATTATCCTTCAGACAGTGGAGATCGATGGCAACGATGAAGATCCAGCCTACAGCATCATGCGCAAAGCCATCGCGAAAGCGAACTATCATCGCAATCTGCTCGACAGTTATTCTGCGCGTGTTTACATCAAAGGCGCGGGCAAACTGAAGGACTACCCGTGGCTGGCTAAAAAGCAGCTTGAGAAGGAGGGAATCGAAAAAAACCGCGTCTACATTTCTGAGTCGGTCAGCGATATTAAATTCACACGGCCGAATAAGTTTGAAGAAAAGGTTATCTCGATCCGCAGTGACGGCAAAGACAACAACACATCACCCAATCCGTATATTTTCGGAAGTTTCTACGAGCCTGAAGTTGCCGAGACCATTTCACCGTTGTCGCCTAAAGCATTCTCCTATTATAAATTCGAATATCATGGAACGTACAAAGACCGCGATTACGACATCAGTCGCATCAAAGTCATTCCGCGTTCAAAAGGCGACAACGTTATCGATGGCATGATCTACATCGTGGAAGACTCGTGGAGCATACACAGCCTCGACATCCACACAAACAAACTGGGAATTGATATTTACATCCAGGTGATGTGCAACCCGATCGAAGACAAAGCGTGGCTTCCGGTTTCTCATAAGTTCAAAGTTGATGGAAAAGTTTTCGGTTTTGAATTCGAATACAATTACCTCGCTTCCGTCAGCAATTATAAGATTGCCGTCAATCCAAAACTTTACGTTGAGAAGATGGAGGTGATTGATGAGAAGAAAGAAAAAGCCCTGGCGAAAGAGATCGAAAAAAAGCAAAAAACTGTAACGAAGAAAAAAACTGACGATACGAAAAAATTACAGGAACGACTTGCAGCGGGAGAAGAGATCACACGAAAGGAACTTAAAACCATTGTAAAAGAATACGAGAAAGAAGAACGCAAACAACAGAAAGAGCCCGAAGTAGTTTCAGATAACACATTCTCGATCGACAGCCTCGCGTATAAGAAGGATTCATCATACTGGGCGCTTGTGCGACCAATACCACTGACGAGAGAAGAGATCAAAGGCTATGAAAAAGCCGACAGCATCTCTAAGATCGAGCGCGCAAAAGAAGAAGGTGATACCCTAAAGCGGTCGAAACACAAAGGGTTTCAACCGTGGGACATCGTTACAGGCGACAGCTACCGCATCGGGAAGCGATCAAATTTCAGAATTTATACTCCCACTGGTGGATTCAACACCGTGGAAGGTTTCAACATCATATACAAAGTAGCGATCGGAACAGTGCTCCGCGATACGAACCGAACGCGCCTGAGCATTACACCACTAATCCGCTACTCGTTCGAACGTGAGAAATTTCTCGGCTACGGCACCTTCCGTGTTTCCAACAGGAAGACCCGCTTTGAATTCGAACGCGGGGTTTACGTTGAGCAGTACAATTCCGATGACCCCATTCTTCCGATTGTCAACACGTTTACAACGTTGCTGCTCGAAAAAAATCTGATGAAGATCTATGAGCGCGATTATTACGAAATGCGCTATCGCAGGGTCATCAGTCCGTTTGTGACGGTCAGCACAAACTGGCAATTATCGGAACGAACAGAACTTTTCAACAACACAGAATACAAACTTGTCGACCGGAAAAAAATCGAAGGGTATACGCCTAACCGGCCAGAGAATGAAGAGCTCTCCGACAACGACAGCGAACTCAACGGCACTGGCTTTCCGAAGCACACTGCGTTCATTGGAGCGGTGGGGATCTCTGCGCGACCATGGCTGAAGTACAGGATCAGGAACGGAAGGAAATATGCGATCGACAGATCATCGCCCACATTGATGCTGGACTATCGGAGGGCGCTGCCATCACCCAGCGTGAATGCTGACATCGAATTTGATAACCTTGAAGTAGGTGTAAGGCATGAATTTAAAATTGGTGTACGCGGCAATGTTCATTTCGCTTTACGCGGAGGTACTTTCTTCAATACAGACCGCATGTATTTCATGGACTACAAGCACTTCCTCGGCAACAAGACACCTTTCAGCACAAATGATCCGGTGGGCAGTTTCCGCCTGCTTGACTATTACAAATACAGCACAAACGATGAGTACTTTGTTGCCAACGTTCATTATCAGTTCCGGAAATTCCTGGTTTCGAACATCACTTATGTCCGCCTTGCGGGAATCCGTGAAAACGTTTTTGTCAATTACCTGGCAACGCCTACTTCAGGCAATTACACGGAGGTCGGATATTCGATCGACAACATCCTGCGCATTTTCCGCCTCGAAGCAGCTGCAGCTTTCCGGGAAGGAAAGTTTATGGACTACGGCTTCCGTTTCGGAATCGCGACAAGCATTGCAGTTAATTTTTCAGACTAAAGCAGGTCGCAGGTTCCAGGTCACAGGCGTCAGGTGCGGCACAAGTATCGCCAACGAAGATCGATGTTCTTGACCCTGGAACGTGCAACCTGAGACTTGCATCCCTGCTTCCAACGAACGCGCGTTCAAGCTGAAACTTTTCTGTAACTTTGCAGCCGTGATTATCTCCGTACCAGAATTCCTTAGTCTGCGCAAAACGTTGCCAGTCGTTGACGTTCGTTCCGAAGGCGAATTTGCGGAAGGCCATGTCCGGGGAGCAGTCAATGTGCCGATCCTCAACAACGAGGAGCGGAAAGCCGTTGGTACGGACTATAAACAAAAGGGCCAGCTCGAAGCCATCAAGACCGGTTTCCGTCTCGTGGGTCCGCGCATTATCGATATTGTCAATGAAGCCGAGCGTATAGCCGACAGCAAAGAACTTCTTGTGCATTGCTGGCGCGGAGGAATGCGGTCGGGCAATTTCTGTCACTTTGTTGGAATGGCGAAAATGCGAACGCATCAGCTGCGCGGTGGATACAAAGCTTACCGACAGGAAGCGCTCGATTCCTTCAAGCTGCCGCTACAGCTGATGATCATCGGTGGAAGCACAGGAAGTGGGAAAAGCGAAATCCTTCGCGCACTGAAAGAGCATGGTGAGCAGGTCATCGATCTTGAACACCTGGCAAGTCATAAAGGCTCCGTGTTCGGTGGACTGATGATGCCTCCACAGCCAACAACTGAACAATTTCAGAACGACTTGTTTGAAGAAATTCTGAAGCTTGATATAAATCGCAGAATTTGGATTGAGGACGAGTCAATCGCTGTGGGAAAAATTTTTCTGCCTGTTGATCTCTGGCAAACAATGTCGAAATCCCCGCTAATCGAAGTAGTCGTACCGAAAGAAAACCGGATTGAACGCCTCGTCAATGAATATGGTCCTGCACCTAAAGAAGAATTTCTTGCGAGCATGGAAAAGATTGTAAAGAAGCTGGGCGGCCAGCACTTCAATGCAGCGAAAGCAAAGCTTCTCGAGGGCGACATGCATAGTACGATCGATATCCTTCTCAACTATTATGACAAGGCCTACGCAACAGGAATGTCGAAGAAGACGAACAGGATTGTACTGCGTTCCGAGTGGAACTCACAAAATCCATCCGCGTTTGCCGAACAATTGATCAAGGTGACTTTCGCATCAGTCTGATTGTGATTCAATCTGAACTTATTTAGACACTTTTATACCAAAACCAGGGCTTACGCAACGCGGAGTTATTGATGACATTTCGAAAAAAAACGTAATGTCAAACCTCAAGCGATTTGCAATTGTTCTCGCAGCCGAAATTCTCCTCATCGTGATCGGACTTATAAAAGGACTGGTGACAGTGGGCGATGAAAAAACAGGCTTTCTTTCTGAGTACATGCTCGGCTATTCTATCCCGATTGTCGTTATGGGCATGATTGCATTCTTATGTGTCGTGGTGCTCATGCGCTCAGTCAAAAGCGGTGATCAATCATCGAATCCCGGCCGGTGAAAACTCATCGCCTTCGGAAATTCTTCCATCGCGAGCTTCTTTAGTTTATCAAGCGTCCCGAGTATATTCAGGAATTCATCTTCATTCTCAGGAAGCAATTCGAAGAGTGCCGCCCACGCACTGATTGATCGCTCGATTCCTATCATTGCAATTTTTGCCGACCCGTCAGAATCCGATCCGAAGGCAGACTCAGCCACTTCACCGAAGTCATCATCGGCAGCCTTCACCTTTCCCGAAAGCGCGCGAATCAGCTTCACATGAATAAAGGTTTCATACCATCGGATCACCGCGAGTGAATCGCGAATAGACTCGATCTTCTCTTTTCCGCCTTCGACCGATTCAACACCCATCGTAAGTTGTCCTTTCATTTCTTCAAGCCTGTCGAGCATGCCTGGCTGCCGCTTGAGCCAATCCATCGAGAGTTTGCTGTATTCCCAGCTTAATTCTCCAATCGGGTGCTGCCTGCTTTCCTGTCGAATAAGCTTTTGTTTGAGGTCGATATCATTTGCCTGGGCTGCGATCTCCTTCAGGTCGATGTTGTAGTGCTGTGCAGCTTGCTCAAGCATCTTACGGGCTTTTGAAAAATTCTCCGAAAGTCTGTCCCAGAATGCTTTGTTGTTCATATCGAGCGAACCTTCAGGAGCATCAAGCTCATTTTCATAGACAGAGCAACGCGCGGTAAAGGTGCAACGCTCGCACCATCGGTCGCAGTAGTTGTAGATGCCGGGTATTTTTTGATCGGCCATATCGGGTATTAACTTAAGTTGATAAATTTGCCGCCATGGAACAAATTAAGCTGACACAATATAGTCACGGAGCAGGATGCGGTTGCAAAATATCCCCCATGGTTCTGGATACTATCCTTCATTCCAACTCGCCAAAGGGGATTTTTCCTCAACTGTTGGTAGGAAATGAATCGAAAGATGATGCCGCTGTTTTTGATCTTGGCGATGGTACCTGCGTAGTCAGCACGACAGACTTTTTCATGCCGATCGTTGACGACCCCTTTACGTTTGGTGCAATTGCATCGGTGAATGCGATCAGTGATGTTTATGCGATGGGAGGTGATCCGCTGATGGCAATTGCTATACTTGGCTGGCCGATCAATAAGATTCCGGCCGAAGTTGCCCAAGGTGTTCTCGAAGGCAGCAGAAGTGTGTGTCAAAAAGCAGGCATCCCACTCGCAGGCGGACACAGTATCGACTGCCCCGAGCCGGTGTTTGGACTTGCCGTTACCGGGAAAGTGAGAAAAGAAAACCTGAAGCGCAACGACACAGCAAAACCTGGATCACTCTTGTATCTCAGCAAGCCATTGGGCATTGGTATTACAACAACAGCGCAAAAGAAAGGCATTGTGAAGGAAGAGCATCTGAAAAAAGCAACAGAGACAATGCTTACGCTAAATTCATTCGGAGCAGTTCTCGGCAAACTTTCTTATGTAAACGCTCTAACGGATGTAACTGGCTTCGGACTACTCGGTCATTTGTGCGAAGTCTGTGAGGGCAGCGGACTGTCTGCCGAGATCGAATTTGCAAAAGTACCAAGGTTAGATTTCCTTGATCAGTACATCGCGCAGAAAAGTATGCCCGGAGGAACAACCCGTAACCTCGACAGCTATGGCGCTAAGATTTCATCGCTGACAGATGAACAGAGAGCAATCCTTGCAGATCCACAGACTAGTGGAGGTCTTCTCATCTCTGTTGATCAAAACAAAGCAATTGAATTCGAAAAAATCGCAACCGACAATGGTTTGAAGCTATCCGCATTTGGAAAGCTGGTGCCGAAAGGTGAGAAGGTGATTACGGTGAAATAGTTTAACCTGACAACTGACCTCATCCTACGGCCTCCTTTAGAAATTACGGTTCGAACACATGTTTAGCCGCAGTAGTTTTGAACTCCTGATGCACTCACCGCGGTTCATAGCGTCCCCCGCGTCATAGCGGTAAAGAAAGCGCTGTTGTCAGGGAAGCCAGGCTACGCAGGTTAGACAGATAATGCTTGCCCAGAAGTTTATTCCCTGATGTGAGTGTTCAGCTTCTCCACTCGCTTTTACCGCGATGACGCAATGGGCGCGATGTTCCGCTATGAGTGCGACAGAACATCACGGTAGCGCTCTACATTATATTTGCTAGCCGAGCCTTTTGGCGATTGTTATAAGTCACCTGCAAACTGAAATCTGCCAGAGCCGACTTCAACAACCGTATAGTTTCCTTCAACACCACGTACTTTGAAATCTTTTGAAGCGTTCAGCTCTTTTTGGCTCTCCCTGAGTGAGCTTTGCTTTGACGTGGGCACATACACAACGGCTTTGGTATTGGCCGGGATCTCCACATCAAATGTCAGCTTGCCATCTGCAATTTTCCATGCGGATCTGACGACACCGTATTTCGTTTCGTATTCTGCGGCTGCATGTGTGAGCTTACCTCCGATGTGCGGCCTGATCACCATCGACTTATATCCAGGCGCAGATTCTTCTGTGTCGATCCCTGCAACAACGCGGTACATCCAGTCACCGATGGCGCCATATGCATAATGATTGAACGAATTCATACCTGGAGTCTGAAAAGTGCTATCGGGTTTAATTCCATCCCACCTTTCCCAGATTGTTGTCGCGCCCATTTTCACCGGATACAACCATGAAGGATAAGTTTCCTGCTCCAGCAATGCAAAGGCTACATCGTCATGACCGAACCTGCTGAGCACGTGACACAGGTATGGTGTTCCTAAAAATCCGGTCGACAAGTGGTTGCCATAGGATTTTACATTTTCCACAAGACGGTCAGCAGCCTGTTTGCGCTGCGCCTCCGGAAGCATGTCAAAGTTCAGTGCAAGGACATAAGCTGTTTGCGTACTCGAAACAAGTCTGCCTGTCGATGTCACATACTCTTTGTTGAAAGCGTCCTTGATGCGTTGCAGCATGGCGGAATATTTTTGCACATCATCATTTTTGCCGAGCACCTTCGCAGCGTTGATAACAAGTTGGGTAGAGTGCGCCCAGAAGCATTGCGCGATAAGATATTTGTCGGTGACTGCAGAACGCCCATCGTTGTCATCGAACGGTCTGTAGAAAAGCCAGTCGCCAAAATGAAAGCCTGTGTTCCAAAGATCGTTTTTGCTGGTGCGTTCAATCCATCCTACCCATCCTTTCATGCTTTCATATTGGTCTTCAAGAACACGTTTGTCACCATAGGCGAGGTACATGTTCCATGGAATGATCGTTGCGGCATCAGCCCATCCGGCAGATCCTCCCGCGAGGTTCGGTCCCCAGCGCAACACGTTTGGAACAACAAACGGCACATTGCCATCGACTTGCTCGTTGGCGACATCCTTCAGCCATTTCGAGAAGAAATTTTTTACATCGAAATTATAAGAGGCAGTTCGTGCAAACGCCTGTGCATCGCCTGTCCAGCCCAGTCGCTCATCACGCTGCGGACAATCGGTTGGCACATCGAGGAAGTTTCCGCGCTGACCCCACTGAATATTTTTCTGCAGCTGATTGATTAGCGGATTTGAGCACGTAAAATTTCCTGTCAGTTTCATGTCTGAATACAAGGCAATTGCTGTAAAATTTTCCGCCTTTGGCTCACCCGGATATCCTTCAATTTTTATATAGCGAAATCCCTGGAAGGTAAAGTGTGGCTCGAATGTTTCTTCGCCACCGCCTTTGAGGATGTAGATATTCTGTTGTTTTGCCGGGCGGAGATTTTCTGTGTAAAAGTTTCCCTTCTTGTCAAGCACCTCAGCATGATACAAGGTCACCTTGTCTCCTGCTTTTCCTGTTATTTTCATCTGCACCCATCCCACCAGGTTCTGACCAAAATCCATCACGAGCTCACCTGCAGGTGTCTTAATAACTTTGATGGGCTTGAACGTCTCGTGTTTGCGGATGGGTTCATTGTAGGTGGCAACCAACTTGTCATAACCTTCACTCTTCACGCGCACACCACTCCATCCGGAATCATCAAAACCTGCGGTGTTCCAGCCGCCTTTCGTTTTCTGGTGATCGATTGTTTCTCCATGGTAAATTTCAGAAGCCAGAATTTCCCCGGTAGAAGATTTCCAGGTTTCATCCGACACGATCAGATCAGAGGACCCATCATCATAGTTGACCTGGAGTTGGAACAACAGGGCAACATCTTTTCCATAAAAGTTTTTCTGATTGCTGAATGCGATGTATCCGCGATACCAGCCGCTGCCCAACGCAGCCCCTATTGCATTATTGCCTTGGGTGAGCAGGTTGGTGACATCGTATTGCTGATACTGAACACGTTTCGCATAGTTCGTCCAGCCTGGAGTCAGGTATGCATCGCCAACACGCTTGCCATTGATAAAGGCCTCGTACAATCCCAGGGCGCTTACATACGCTGTGGCAGATTGGACTTTCTTTGTTGTCTGAAATGTCTTCCTCAGGTAGGGGCTTGGACGCATCACTGAATCTTCCTCGTAGGATGGTGTGATCCATTTTGCTTTCCAGTCGGCTGGCTTCAGCAAACCCATTTGCCACATCGATGCTCCTGTCCATGGTGAGGCTTTGCCTGTGTTGTCCCACACGCGTACCTGCCAGAAATATTTCTGACCTGACTCAAGGGCGGGCCCGGTGTAATCGATGTAGAGGGATTGATCGCTGTTTACTTTACCTGAAGTCCAGAAAAGTTTTTTGTCTGATGCGAGTGAAGCCACGTCTTTCGCAACCTTCACTTCGTAAGCTGTCTGCATCGTGTTGCGCTTACCGGATTCGAGACGCCAGCTGAAACGAGGTTTGGCCACATCCACACCCAGCGGATTATTTGCATTCTCGACTTTCGGATCAACAACTTTCACCTGTGAAAACACCAGTGTTGTGACGAATGTGAAGGCAACAGCGATTGAGAAGAACTTCCTGATCATAAAAAAAAACGTTTAAGGTCTGAGCGAATGTCGGAACGTTTGCCAACGCAACCATCCGGTACTGTACTGGTTGAATAAGATGTTTATAGTTGCAGGGAATTGATGCCTGATTTCAAATCGATGCGCTTTCCTTTCCAAACGAGGTAACCGTTTGTATTCTCCGGAATAGAAATGTCAACCTTCCACTTATTTTTCTCCAGTGAATAACTTGCAGACACTTTTCCATTTGGATGAGGCATCTCACCGGAAACCCTGGTCAGGTCTCCAAGGTGCGGTTCTACCCTGATGGTCTTAAACCCGGGTTCATCGCTATCGATGCCAAGAACGATGCGATAGAACTCAATATTAGGACTTGATCCCCACGCGTGACAGTCAGAGCGGGCATTGCTAACATCCGATATTTCTGCCCAGGTTGTTAATCCCAAAGCAATGTTTTCCTTCCACTTGTCCAGCCACGTCAGATACTGATCACCGAGGCCGGCTTTTGTCAATGCCAGATGCGTGTAATATTTGAAATAGATAGAAGCGGGTGCCATGTAACTTTCGCTGAGGATTTTTTGAGCCAGCTGCTTTGCCTCGTCACCAGTCACGATGCGTGTAAGAATTGCCAGTGTGTTCGCGTGCTGAGAGTAAAAATCCTTCTCTTGCGTATCGGCAAAAACCTGGCGCGAAGCATCCCAGTATTTTTCGCGAATCGTCTTGCTCAGCACTTCAGTCTTTTTTGAGTACATGTCAGCGTAAGCCTGCATTCCGAGCGCTCGCTCCATTTCTGCTGCAACCTGGTACGCCCACAAAAGTTGAAGATCAAGGACAGATGAACTTCCGTCTTTACCCTTTGGAGCCATGCCATAACTCCATTGCGTTTTGTTGTTTACCCAGTCGGAAAACAGCCAGTACGGTGTGTTCTTCAGAGAGCCATCTTCCCCCTGATATTTTGCAAAGAAATTCAGAACCTCTCGTGTGCCGGCTATTTTTTCTCTCACAAACATGGCATCGGGCCTGTACCTCCAGTAGTCGTGGAGCATGCCAATGTACCACAGCGAAAAAGTCGGGATGATCTGTGGCGAAAATGACGGATGCCGAGATAGTGTGACACCTTCCGCCAGTCGCGAATTGTCCATTTGGCTAAGGGCGTTCCGCACGAGCCGGTCATCACCCGCATTGTAAAAAGAAACAAGCGCCTGGATACGTGCATCGCCAATGTATTGCAGTTGTTCGTAGTAGGGGCAGTCCATGTATGTTTCGACTGCGCATAGCCGTGCCGTGCGCCAGCCGATGTCAAAGATTTTCTGAAGTTCGGGTTGCGAAGCATTGAATGTTGCTTTGCGTTCGAATGGAAAGCCGGTGAAGGTGCCGTAGATATCATCGATCACCAATGGGTCATTTTTCGTTTGAATTTTTAATTCGATGTACCGGTATGTCCGCCAGGCGAGTGTTGTAAAAGTCTGATTTGAACTTCCGTTCGATACAAGACTGTCTTTTCTGCCCAGAAATTTTTTGCCTTCAATTTCGTTTCGGTTGCCTTTGACGATCGGAGATCCACTTTGGAATAAAGCCTCAGCATATTTAATGGACATTGCAGCATCCGTGCCCTTGCTGAAGTGTATCGTCAAAAAGGCATTCGTCAGATATGACTGGTCAAGCAAAATAGTGGCCCTCGTATTCTCCGGAATGGTAACCGCCACTTTGCTCTTTGGAAAACCTGCCGGAAGTTTCACACCATCTGCCTTGCGTGCCGATTCAATGCGTTGCAAAGTCATTTCCATCTGTGGAATTGGCGAAGGCACCAGCATCCAGTTGAATGCATCAACCATTCCTTTCGGTGCGCCCTGTGCTCCCCAGTTGGTCTGCGTTGCATTTTTCCAACCGCTGTCGTCATGGTTGATGTCAGTCCACCCCTGGTCGAACAAATGCATGTTGACAAATTCACCGGGCCCGGCAACATAGTACGTTGGATACCCGATGCTGGAAGTGATCGGCTGATAAGCCTGACTCTTTTTGCATTTCCAAGTGTTGTTGGTGTTGACAACTTCCTCCGCGGCAGAGTTTCCCTGCAGGATGAAACCCGTCTTGTTTGAGATCTGTGCTTCCGGACGGAAATCACTTTCATTCCAGACAAGCGCGGCAAATGTGTTCTTTCCGGCCACCAGATATTTGCTAACATCAACCGTTTCAAAATTCCAATGATACATGTCACCTCGTGCGGGCCCAAGTGACACCAGATTGTTATTCACGTAAAGTT
Organism: Fulvivirgaceae bacterium JP3-4; assembly: GCA_029309925.1. Taxonomy (GTDB): domain Bacteria; phylum Bacteroidota; class Bacteroidia; order Cytophagales; family Cyclobacteriaceae; genus Chryseosolibacter. The sequence goes on along the minus strand of JARKND010000005.1, from coordinate 647,663 downwards.
TATACCGATTGTCTCCCGATACGTTCACGACAAACGAAGAAGGCTTCGTGGCGAGGTCGAAACTTTTTCGAAACATGTACACACCATATTGCTTGGCGGGTTCGTCAGGAACGGTGATCCAGATTGCTTTCCAGCGACTCTTCATCAACTCCGGATTAACCGATTGTGAAAATGAATGCGCGACAACGCACATAAGGAATGCGGTCAGAATTTTTTTCATGCTGTCGTGATTTGTATTTCTATTTCAGAATTTCAAACAAAGTATCCATCGCCTCTTTGCGCGGAAATTTTCTGGCGATTGAAGTTTCGTCAAACATCATGACCATTGCGTTCTGATCATCGAATGCAGGCCATTCCGGTAAACCTTTCCCGTTGGGATCGCCAGTTTTTGCAAAGTTCGTCCAGTACGATGACATCAGCGCTGCCAGCGCGTAATCGGCAGGCTGTAATGGCCGTTTGAAATAATTAAGCGTGTTGAATGCATAGGGAACCTCTGCGGTGTGAAACGAGCCATATTGAACGAATTCACCTTCCGCTGGCGGCTTCCGAAGGAAGTTGTACAGATAAACTTTGCTTCCGCTTCCGCTCTGTATCTTCGCCCACGCATAGTTTGAGATGCCAAAGGTCTCATCGCGGCCCAGCGCTTTCTGTGACTCCGTTGCTTCGCTTTCCGTATTTGCCGGATAGTACTTCAATATCCGTCCGGCATCCGCGGCATATTTCGACTCGAGTTGCCTTTTATATTCCGACATCGATACGAGTTGGCTGAAGCGCTCGTCCTCGTTCCAACCTGTGAGAAGCGTAACCGGATTCTGTTTGTTTGCCGAAAAAATGGCGGGAATGGATTCCGGCAAAACATATCCATCGATCACGGGCGAAAATCTTCCTTTGATCTCCCGCTGAACTTCTGCAGCGGAGAGCGCGCGCAATTCCTTCAATGTTTCATATCCTGCATCATCCGCTATTTTCTTTCCGTCTGCCTCTTTGACGCGCAGGTCAGCTGTTCTTACAAAGCCCCTGCTCAGCATAGTCGATCCGCTTTCGGCAATTGCTTTTGAAAACAGGCCTTTTGCCAACGGTGAGGCTACAAGACAGTTTACGCTCATTGAGCCTGCTGACTGACCTGCGATGGTAACATTTGACGGATCACCGCCAAACGCTGCAATATTTTTCTGAACCCACTTCAGCGCTGCAATCTGATCGAGCAGGCCATAGTTGCCGGATGCGTTGTTTGGATTTTCCCTGCTTAGCTCAGGATGTGAGAAGAACCCAAGGGCGCCAACGCGATAGTTGACCGAAACAAATACAACACCTTTCTTAGACAACGCTTCACCATCATAAATCGCACACGCACTTCCCCCTGAAGAGAATCCGCCACCATAAATCCATACCAGCACAGGACGCCTTTGGGAAGGAGCTGTCGCGGCAGTCCACACGTTGAGATAAAGACAGTCTTCACTGATCGGCTCCTCCGGAATGAGGAACTCGGACGTATACACTCCGAACGGTGTGGGCTTTCCCTGCATCGGGCTTGCACTGAATTTCGTACATGCTTTGACACCTGACCATGGTTTTACCGGGGCGGGTGCTTTCCAGCGGAGCTCTCCAATGGGTGGCGCTGCAAAGGGAATTCCTTTAAATATAGACACATCGCCTGCAGCATTTTTAGTACCGCTGATACTCCCACCTTCCACCTTCACCACGGAAAAATTCTTTGACTGATCGAAGTCAATAAATACCCACGAAACACCTGTGATGATGAAAAGAAAACAAAAGATGGTTGTCTTGAATAGCGGCATGCAGAGCTTGATCATTGGAGTATATCGAATATAAGTGAAATTTTTTGTCACGCCAATCAAACCCCCGGGCATACAAAACGAAACTCAACCGCTGTATGTCGAAAAGTGAAGGCAATTGAATAACTTCATTGATCCAAAACAAAAACAGCTATGAGGCACATCGTATTAATTTTTCTGATTTTCAATTTTGCCGTGGTAATCGCGCAGCCACCGGGAAACGACATGTTTTCTCTCGCGCAGATGAAAACGGGCGTGAAGTCAAAACGAATCAGCAGTTTCGACAGGACAGGCAATAACAACGATCGCATGGAGGCGATTAAACCGGGGGAAAAGCGGACGTTGTTCGATGTAGCCGGTGCTGGGATGATCAATCACATCTGGATAACCATATCACCGGAACCGCAGCACCTCAATCGCAACGATATCATTATACGCATGTACTGGGACGGCAATACTTTCCCATCCGTGGAGAGCCCCATCGGTCCGTTCTTCGGCCAGGGATGGAACGAAGAGTATCCTTTTCTTTCGCAGCCGCTCTCTGCAACACCCACCGGTGCCAAAGGTCTTGTGAGTTACTTCGTAATGCCATTTGCAAAGGGCGCGCGCATCGAAGTTGAAAATCAGTCTGATCGCAATATCGATGCGTTTTACAACTATGTTGATTACTATGAAGTGGAGAAACTTCCGGTCGATATGGGCAGATTCCACGCGTGGTTCAATCACCAGGTAACAGACACCGAATCAGCGGAAGGTGAAAATGAATGGGGTGTGCTCGGTCCTCAAAAACCAAATCCCAAAGGTGAGCGCAATTATTTGTTCGCTGACATCAAGGGGAAGGGGCAATTCGTAGGCGTGAATTACTATGTGAATTCTCCTTCACCGATGTGGTATGGTGAAGGTGACGACATGATTTTCATCGATGGCCAGGATTCACCCACCCTTCATGGCACAGGAACCGAAGACTACTTCAACACGAGCTGGTGCCCGAAAGAAGTTTTCATGACGCCATACTTCGGTTACCCGCGCGTTAACACAAACGACAAGCGATGGGAAACCGGATGGCAGGGGAGAACACATGTCTATCGTTTCCATGTGGTCGATCCGATTTATTTTGACAAGTCACTGAAGTTCACAATTGAGCATGGCCATAACAACGTACTCATCCTTGACCTTGCAAGTGTCGCGTACTGGTATCAGTCGGAAGCAGCAAAACTTCCTGCACCGCTCACGAAGGAGCAGCGTCAGTTCATGCCGCTGACCAACAGTGTCGATATTCACAAATGGCGTGAAGCATGGAGACGAAACAAGGGAACAAATTCATCGTGGGGTAATTAACCACCCCACCCCTGAATCCCCTAAAGGGGACTTAGATGCAGCATTGAAATTAAAGTTCACGCTGCTGATGGGATAACGAAACTGAAACCGTTTACGAATGCGTGCAAGTTCAAATTCCTGCGAAATCACTACGAATTGCCAAAGTCCCCTTCAGGGGATTTAGGGGTAAGGGTAAAAAAAAGGCTCTCGCGAGGAGAGCCTTTTTGATCCTTTACAACACTTACGGGTGTGAACCCAGAAGAGTAGCCGGCTGCGAGGCCAGCAAGGATGAGTATTTAATTATTCCCGAAGGAGATTAAAGACTCATCTGTATAAGACTGACATGTTATATTAAATCTGTGTGCCAACGCCAAGTGCACTAAAAATTGTCGACTGAATGGACGTTCGCTCTTCAAAAATTTGTGGAATTACTCAAAGCGTGGCTCGCAGGTTATTTTCCTCTTCGTCTGACGAAATCAAATCGAAGAACTGAACTGTCGTTGGCTTCAGCCGACAAACTCTAAAGTGATTTGAAGCACGTTGTCATTCCAATAACCCCCGCAAACTGATCGCAAGAAAGAGGATGAAGATTAGAACGGGGCTACGGCCGCCACCGGCTAAGCCGAACAAACTGTGGCAGCTGACATTACTTTAAATTCTAACGAAGAGACGACACGATTTTAAACGGCACATTTTCCATCGATAGAAAACCCAGACGAAATCCAATCGAAGAACTGAACTGTCGTTGGCTTTAGCCGACACCGTAAACTGATCTGAAGCACGTTGTCATTCCAATAACCCCCGACTTAAGTCGGGGGCTACGGCCGCCATCGGCTAAAGCCGAACAAAGTGTGGCAGCTGACATTAAATTCTAACGAAGAGACGACACGATTTTAAACGGCACATTTCCATCGATAGAAAACCCAAAGAAATCAAATCCAAGAACTGAACTGTCGTTGGCTTTAGCCGACAAACTCTAAAGTGATTTGAAGCACGTTGTCATTCCAATAACCACCGACTTAAGTCGGGGGCACGGCCGCGACCGGCTAAAGCCGAACATATCCGCACAATGTTCATAGTGTCATCTGCGTTAGCGGAAAAAAACGGTGCTGTAAAGAAGATATGGTACGAAGTTCCAAACTTAAAAAATTTGTCGCCCGATATGAGTGTCTTGGTACATCTACTCGCCTTTACCGCGATGGCGCAATGAGCGCGATGGTACAACTTCAATGTAATGCGATAAAAGGTGTCTCTCAACGTTAGTTCTTGCCCATGCATCCAAAAAAAAAGAGAGCCCTCCAAGGAGACCTCTCTAATTGATCTTACAAAACACTTTCAGGTATGATCCTAAAAGGGCTGCGGGTATGATCCCGACAGTTAAGAGCATTTAAGGTCCGTGAGGATATTAAAGACTCCTATGTATAAGACTGACCTATTGTATTAAATCGGTGTGCCAACGTTAGACTTTACAACGACATGGCTGCCCGCTCCGCAATCATGTAGAAAGCCAGGCTTTTTGCTGGTATTCTTTCCCCAACCTTAACTATTTAAGCAGTCCGCCACTGAGCCTCAGCAACTCCGTTTCAGCAAGCTTGGTGTTATACCGCGCTGCGATCAGCCGGTTGTAGGCGTCAGCCAGACTTTGCTGCGCTGTTCTTAACTCAATGAATGTAGTCACACCGCGTTTAAATCCTTCAAGCGCAATGAAGACGTTTTCTTTAGCCAGGCCGATGTTCTCTTCTTCAATCACAAGGATCTTCTTCGCATTCTCGTAGTTGACATACGCATTGTTCAAACCAACATTCACATTTGCCTTGGCCTGCTCATAAAGAATTGACTGACGACTCATATTTATTCTTGCCTGCTGCGTGAGCCTCCTCGTATTAAAGCCATTCAGGATCGGAAGCGACAGCGACAATCCATAGTTAAAACCGTTTGACAAGCTGTAAATCGTTCCGAAGGGGTTCAACAGAATACGGTTATCGTTTTCATTATAGGTGTACGCTGCGTTAAAATTCAGGAACGGCAGGTAGTTCGCACGATTCTCCCGCAGCGACAATTGTGCGATGCTGAGATTCTCGCGCGCTGCCATCAAACCGAAATTAGTATTCTCCGCATTCCCAACCAGTGCCTGCGCATCGAGGTTAAGGTCGATGAGAATGGTGTCTGCGACTTCATACTGGGATGGCAGCTGAGATCCTGTCAGAACATTGAGCTGTTGCTTCAGCTGTTCTATGGTAGACTCCTGTTGAATTACCTGTGTGCGCTGTGCATTGTAGTCGACACGTGCCTGGAGTAGTTCGGGTTTGATACCCGTTCCCACCTGCAGTTTGCGTTCAGCAAGTTTCACACGCTCTTCGCTCACAGACATCTGTTCCTGTATCGCCTTGAGCGATTGTTTTTGCCGCACAATGTCGTAGTAATTGGCGATTACGGTGGCAATCGTGTTTACCATCTGGTCTTTCAGCGCGAGTTCGCTTTGATTGTCGAGCGCATTAAGACGTCCGCGTACAGCAAACATTCGTGTTCCGTCAAAGAGTGTCCACACGAGTTGAACGCTGGCAGTCTTATTGACTGACTCTGTGTTACCGGAATTGTTTCGGGTGGCATCAGCAAACCGCAGGTCCTGATCATTCAGTGTGTGCAGGGTCGCAGCGTTGGCATTGATCTGCGGGAGAAATGCGCCCCATGCGTAGTCCTTATCGGTTTCAGTTACCGTAGTTGTATTCTCCGCAAGTTTTATATCATAGTTTTTCTGGAGCGCAAGCATGATCGCCTCCTCCAGCGTGATCTCTTCTTTCTGCTGTGCAACCGTTGCATGACAAAGGAACAACCAAAAAAATGCTCCCGCGAAAAATCTAAGCTTCATAAATCAACTCCTTGTGTGGTTGTGGTGGTGTGGGGCGATCTCCGGTTTCAACATGTTTCCGTTCGCGCGACAAGAATGTATACATCGCTGGGATCACAAACAACGTCAATACGAGTGAAAACATAATTCCACCCACAATTACAATTCCCAGCGGTTGACGGCTGGTAGATGCATCCCCGAGTGACAACGCCAGTGGTAGAGAACCCAGAGCCATGGCCAGAGACGTCATGAGGATCGGACGAAGGCGCATTCTTGACGCTTCAAGCACCGCCTCGAATTTGCCAAAGCCTTCTTCGCGCTTCTGGTTTGCGAATTCAACAATGAGGATACCGTTCTTGGTCACAAGACCAATCAGCATGATCATCCCGATCTGCGAAAAGATGTTGAGCGTTTGGCCAAAGATCCACAGCGAAATAAACGCACCGCAAATGGCAAGCGGTACCGTGAACATGATCGTCAAAGGATCGACAAAACTTTCGAATTGCGCTGCAAGGATCAAATAGATCAACAGCAACGCCAGCACAAAAGCGAAGGAAGTATTGCTTGCGCTTTCCGCATAGTCTCTTGATGAGCCTGCCAGTGATGTCGTGAAACTTTCATCGAGAACATCATCTGCGATCTGTTCCATTACTTTGATTCCATCGCCAATTGTTTTTCCAGGTGCGAGGCCCGCGGAGATCGTGGCCGACTTATAGCGGTTGAAGTGATATAACGATGGTGGCGTTGTTGATTCTGTTACGGAAACCACATTGTCGATTGAAATAAGCTGACCTGAGTTCGTTCGCACATAAAGATTTTTCAAATCATCGGGATCATCTCTGTTGATCTTTGTTACCTGTCCCATCACCTGATACTGCTTGCCCTCCTTGGTGAAATATCCGAAGCGAAGATTACTGTATGCAAGTTGAAGTGTTTGAGCGATATCCTGAACGCTGATACCAAGCTGTGATGCTTTCAGGCGATTGATTTCAACTTTAAGCTCCGGCTTGTTGAACTTCAGATCAGTGTCAACACCCATGAGCGTTGGATTTTGCTGCGCAGCTTCGAGGAATTTAGGCAAAGCAGCCTGTAGCTTGTCGAAATTGTTGTTCTGAATAACAAACTGCACTGGCAGCCCACCTCTTCTGTTTACGGATATTGTTTGCTCCTGAATGGCAAAGGCTCGTCCTTCGGGGAATTGTGACATGTTCCTGGAAACCATGTCAACGATCTCCTGCTGAGACCGGTCTCTTTGATCGGGATCCGAAAGTGCTACGCGCACGAACGCAGTGTTGACAGAGCCTGATCCGGTAAACCCAGGTGCTGTAACCGAGATAATCGTTCTGTATTCCGGAACAGAATCCTGCAGAAAACCTACCATGCGTTGCACGTAATCATCCATGTAGTCATAGGACGTGCCCTCGACCGCGCTCATCTGAAGACGAAACTGATTCCTGTCTTCCATTGGTGCGAGTTCCGATTGAATGGATGTAGCTATAAAATAGGTTGAAAGCAAACAAACCGCGATGATCACCCACGCGAGGTTGCGGACCTTCATAAAACCGCCAAGCCACCTGTGATAACCGTTTTCCATTCCTCGGAAAAAAGGTTCTGACCATTCATAAAATCTCGAGTTCTTGTGTTTGCTGCGCGTAAGTTTTACGCTTAGTACTGGAGTAAGCGTAAGTGATACAAAGCATGACACGAGTACCGCGCCTGCAACAACAATTCCAAATTCACGGAAGAGACGACCTACGAAACCTTCGAGGAAGAGGATCGGAAGGAACACCACTGCCAGCGTGATGGATGTTGAGATTACGGCAAAGAAAATTTCTTTTGATCCTTCCCTCGCTGCCTGGTATTTGTTCATCCCGCTTTCAAGCTTTTTATAGATGTTTTCCGTGACAACGATACCATCATCCACCACGAGACCGGTGGCGAGTACAATGCCGAGCATCGTCAACACGTTGATCGAGAACCCGCAGAGATACATAATAAAGAACGTGGCAATCAGGGAGACGGGGATATCAATCAAAGGGCGAACAGCAATTATAAAATCGCGGAAGAAGAGATAGATGATCAATACGACCAGCAGGAACGAAATGATCAGTGTTTCTTCAACCTCAGATATTGAACGCTTGATGAACACCGTCTGATCGAGTGCAACATTCAGTGATATATCAGAAGGGACGTCTTTTTTGATCTGCTCCAGGCGCTTGTAGAACTCATCGGCAATCTCAACGTAATTGGCTCCAGGCAGCGGAACAAGCGCGAGACCAACACCTGCCACGTTACTTTCACGGAACTGTGACTCTTCGTTTTCCGGACCAAGTGTGGCCTCACCCACATCACGAAGACGAATGTCACCCGTAGTTGCCGATTTGATGATCACGTTCTCGAAGTCTTCTTCGCTATACAGTTTTCCGAAAGTCCGAACGGTCAATTCAGTAGCGATCCCGGAGATCTTTCCGGATGGCAACTCAATGTTTTCGCGGTTAAGAGCATTTTGAACGTCAAGCGGTGTCAGGCTATACGCGCTGAGCTTTCCCGGGTCGAGCCAGATTCTCATCGCATAGCGCTTTTCGCCCCACACCTGAATACTGCTTACGCCCGGAATTGTCTGCAGGCGCTCAACCAGCACATTGTTCGCATACTCGGTCAATTCCAGAATGTTTTTTGTATTGCTGTTGACCGTCATTGACAAGATCGCATCAGAGTTAGCGTCTGCTTTCGACACCACAGGAGGTGCTGTCAAATCCTGAGGCAGAGATCGGGCAGCCTGCGAAACTTTATCGCGCACATCGTTTGCAGCAGCTTCAAGATCTACACTGAGTTCAAATTCAATATTGATGTTGCTTCGGCCTACACTCGATGAAGAAGTTATATTCTTGATCCCTGCAATTCCGTTGATCGACTTCTCCAGGGGTTCTGTGATCTGCGATTCAATAATATCCGCATTCGCACCCGAGTAGCTTGTACTCACGTTCACGTTTGGCGGATCGATGGCCGGATAGTCACGGATACCGAGAAAACTAAATCCAATGATTCCAAACACCACCAGAATGATGTTCATTACAAACGCCAGTACCGGACGTTTTAAGCTTAACTCTGAAATGTTCATAACTTCAATTTATCAACAGCAACACACTAGAGTGTTTTCACTTTCGTGACCTTCAATTTTGAGTTTGGTCTGATAGCCATCAGACCAGTTGTTACAACGGTGTCACCAACTTTCAGACCCCGAAGGATCTGGATGAAAGATGAATCGCGGATTCCGGTTTCAACAACCGTAAAAAGTGCACTATCCTTTCTGAAAAGGATTACCTGTTTATTTCTGATACTTGGAATAACAGCCTGGGTTGGCACGAGCAGCGCCTTGTCATCTTTACCAAGCTGCAGGTTAATTCTTGCAAACACGCCTGGCACAAGCTCCGGATGTTTTTCATTGACCACTGCTTTCACACGCAATGTCCTCGTTGCCTGATCAACACTGTTCTCTGTCGCGATCACTGTTGCAAAATGGTCCTTTACGCCTCCATCGACACGAAAAGCCACCTTGTAATTTTTTCCGATCTGCTGAGCGTATTTTTCAGGAACCGCGAAGTCAAGTTTCAGCTGATCGACCTGGCGGACTGTGGTAATTATATCGCCAGGTGAGACAAATGAACCCAAACTGACGTTGCGGAGTCCAACGGTGCCCCTGTATGGCGCACGGATCTCAGTCTTCGATATCGCGATCCGCGTACTTTCAATATCCGCACGCAGGTTCTCCACACTCAAGTTACTCAGATCGTAGTCCTGCTGGCTGATGGCATTGATCTTCAGCAGCTCGCGATTACGCTCCTCTGTTTTCTCATTGATCTGAAGCTGAACCTGCAGCTTTTTCAATTGTGCCTGCAAATCCTGATCGAACAGTTTCACCATAAGCGTCCCTTTCTCCACGACCGTTCCTTCTTTAATATTCATCTGAACAATTCTGCCGCCTACTTCTGCCGCAATTGCAGTTTCTTCAAACGGCAATAGTGAACCCGGCACTTCAACCTCTTCGCTGACGGAGCTTTGCTTCACTACAAATGCATCAACCTCAACAGGCCCCTGCTGACGTCCGCGGCCAGCGGCTGCAGCAGGCTTTTGTTCTTCCTTTTTACACGAACTGACAGAGACAGAAAAGATAAATAACCCGAAAAAAATCGGTCGAAGGAATAAGCGCATATTTAGAATAAGTAACAATTTCATTAACACGGCAAAGGCCAATCTGGTTCGAGGAAGCGGGTGACTACTTTTTTCGACCAATCAGCTCATTGTGTAATTTTAACACTTGAGGAATCAGCAGGACACTTTCATCATTTACGACAATATCATCGGCACGTTTCAGTTTTTCATCATCAGGCATCTGCTTTTCGACAATCGCCCTGATCTGTTCGACCGTTCTGTGTGGATCTCTTTTTAACACACGCTGTATCCTTACCTCTACAGGCGTATGCACTACAACAATGCGATCCAGTCCCTTGTAACTTCCAGACTCGAAAAGCAGTGCAGCTTCCTTCACCACATAGGGGAACTGCTGATGCCGATCTGCCCAATGGCGGTAATCAGCGGCTACACGCGGATGAACTAAACGATTCAGTCGCTGGAGTTTTTCCTCATCATGGAAAACGTGCTCGGCCAGATAATTTCTGTTAAGGCTACCATCCCCATGATACGCCAAATCACCGAATTCTTTTTTGATTCCCGACATCAGTATTCCATCGGTGGTCATAAGTTCTTTCGCATGGCTATCGGCATCGTAGACGGGAATTCCCAGTGTTTTAAAAATTTTACACACCAGGCTTTTGCCAGAGCCAATACTTCCTGTAATGCCAACCTGATACGGCCTGCTCACTAGAGTTTGATATTAACTGAGTCAATCTTGATAACGCGCATGAATGGAGGCAAACCTTTGACTTTGGGCAACACGCGGGCCGAGCCTCTTTTGAAATCTTTGAGATCCATCACGGCACGGGCTTCACGGAGCGCCTCTTTCATGTTTGTACCTTCGGGCACTTCAATGGTAACGGGAACCCAGGTCTCTTCGATGTACGAAACTGTTGGCGGAATATTTTCCGCTTCGAGTTTGACAGAGTCCATGATGTTGATCATGCGGTCAACTTTAAAATCAATGGAGACGGTAGGTGGATCGCGCTTGATAATATCCGACTGCGGAAGATCGATCTCCACATCTTCTGAAAAACTCTCATCGATGTTTCGCTGACGAAGACGGAGTTTGAATGGTTCTTTAATGCGGTTGATCAGTGGCTGCGGACCCTCAACATAGATGCAGTCGGGCTTGATGATCACTTCACTAACGAGCCCGTAACCACGTTTCAGATTGAAATGCAGCGAATCCATCGTTAGCTTGATCCAACGTCCTGCCTTTGGTTCGAGGTCAACGTATAGCGTGTCCGTTAGGACGAAATTCAGTTCCATGCCGTCCACCTGCGTGGCAAAAAACCGCTGCAGCGAAGTGCCAACAATTTTTTTAACATCGGCAGGGCGCTCCAGCGGAATTTCGAGTGGAACGACCTTTACTCCTGCACTCCTCTTAAAAAGATCCCAGCCATTACCGGTCACGTTCAAACGTACCTGCGCGGGGAGCGTTCTCACCGGAACAAATTGCTCGCGGTCGTATTCAAAGCTCAGCGGGAAATTTAAGTTTGTCGTGTACGACTTGTTCAGTGCGTTGAAGAACCAGAAGATCGTAGCGGCAAAAAAACACAACAGAATGGCCCTCCAATTTCTACGATTGAAACGAAAGATGTTCAGGATTGAATGAAAGAGCCGCATGCTGTTAGTATTAAAGATACAGCCTGAAGCCGGATTATTTCTTGTTGGCTGCTTTTGTAGCGTCCTGAGAAATAGCCGATTTATTGAAACGAATTCTGCCGCCTTTCTCCACACCTAGGATGAACGTGTCACCTTCAAGCTCTTCCACATACCCGTGTGCACCACCGATGGTTACCACGTAGTCACCTTTCTTTATTTCTTCAATGAATTTCTTCTGCTCTTTCGCCTTCTTCTGCTGCGGACGGATCATAAAGAAATAAAAGATAAGTATGATCGCTCCGAAAAAGAAAAATGAGAAGTATGGGTTTTGGCCACCCTGCGCCTGAAGTAATATGGTTGACATAGTCGATTTTTTTAAGCGTTCAAAGGTATAGCATTTCGCCTAATGTAAGGGCATCTAAATGAAAAAACCCGGCTTTTTAAAGCGCGGGTTTGTTGACCTTATTTTTACTTTTTGAATATTCCGCTATCGGAAAGTAGGCAGTAGGCAAATTGCAGTAGGCAAGGTGTTATTGATTCTAAAGCTAGCCCTACATTGAATGGCAGGTTTCAGTTAGCGTTTCGCTTTGCCTACTGTTAGTTGCCCTACTGCCTACTATTACTTAACCGGTCCGTTCGAGCCATCGCCCTTAGGCGTCACCATCGCTTTGAAGCGCAACACCGTTTGCTTTGGCCATGTATTGGCAGTCACCGTGATCGACTTGTTTTGAATGTTTGGCTTACCATTGCTGTCAAAGCTCGCTTTCACGAAACCTGTTCCACCAACTGGAATTGGAGTTTTGGTCCAGTCAGGAGCTGTGCAACCGCATGACGGCTGAGCAGTCTGGATGATCAAAGGAGCATTACCAGTGTTCTTTACAGTGTATGTATACTCCACTACCTGGCCTTCGCGAATCGTTCCGAAGTCGTGCTCAAGTTTGGTAAAAGTTGCAACCGGCAGTGGCCCTTCCGGCTTTGTTTCGGCAGGCGCAACGGTCGGGTTTGCTGCTGGTGTTACAGAAGAAGCCCCCGCAGCTTTTTTACCCTCGAGATCCTTTAATCTTTCTTCAAGTGCGGCAATTTTTTTCTCGGCATTACGATCGCTGCAGGAGAAGCCAAACGCTACAACCGCAACAAATAACATCAGCCTGAACATCATGGTTTTCATATCTCAAATACTTTCCTTAATTACTCTTCTTACCACGAATCTGCTCTAAAAGTTCATCAACGTCTTCCAAAAGCTTTTCCGCTTTGTTTTTCGCTTCATCCACCACTTTCTGACCCTGCGATTTTGCTTCAGAGGTCAATGGTGTTTCCTTTCCAGACACAAAATCGTTGATGACGTCCTGGAGCATTTTTCTATACTTATCTAACTGAAACGACAGCTTTTCCCGTGTGTTTGAGCCCTTGTCAGGTGCGTAAAGAACTCCCAAAATTGCTCCGGTTGCTGCTCCCACTAAAAATGCTAACAACGTGTTTCCACCTTTTTTGCCCATAAGCTTTTCAAATTAATGTGCGTTGGATTGCAAATTCAAGATTTTAACATTTTTTAACAAATGTCGGCTTATTTATTATCGATCAGCCCGCGGCCACTCTTCCGGATTGCGCCAGAATCAACCAATTCCTTTGCCATAACATCAAGAATTCCATTGACAAACTGACGGCTTTTTGGCGTGCTGTAATTTTTCGCCAGTTCAATGTATTCGTTAATTGTCACTTTCACAGGAATGTTCGGGAAACTGATCAATTCCGCAATCGCCATTTCAAGAATGATGCGATCGGTCAACGGCAGGCGATCGACCTCCCAGTTGCGAGTGTTGTTTGCGATGAGGTCTTTATACTTTGCTGACACTTCTATGCCTGAATCATACAGGACTTCGATAAAATCTTTGTCTTCCTCCCAATTGAGAGAAAGGGTATGAAGGGTGAGCTCTTTCGAAGTTTCCGGGTCGTATGATTTGATGGTTTTTTCAACCAGGGCTTTCACGATGTCCTGGTCCTCTGCCCAGCGCAACACATCTTCCTCAAAAAAGTCATTGATGATGGTTTTTCCGAAGATTACTTTTTTGAAAAGATGATTGACGAGCTTCTTCTGATCGTCAGCCGAAGGATTTTTTCTATCGAGGTTGGCGAGGTATTCGTTATCCTGACGGACTACATCCTTGAACCACTGGCGAACCTGGTCGGCTTTATTCTGCCAGGGCTTGCCAAGACGCAGTGACTCTTTCTTGAGCTGCTCGCTGGTGCGCAACGCTTTGATCCAGCTGTTGTTCAGAAAATTCTTGTGACTTGCTTTCTTATCGGCTTCCGCCAGATCAGCAAACACGGTCACAAGCGTAAGCGTGGCGATGTAGTGATCATAGATCCGTTCAACCTCAGACACCAGATTTTTCCTGAAGAAATCTGTATCCTTCTTCACCTGCGTTTTATAATACTGAAACGCGCTGTTGACTGCTTTCTTAATTTTTGGATCCTCCTCATCAACGGAAGTTTCGCCCGCGGCAAATGCTTTCTCAAACGCCTTGATGGCGTGTTTTTTCTGCTGACCGAGTAATGCCTTGTCCTGAACCTCCATCGAATTCAGGTCGGGAAGGAAAGCATCGCTTATTTGCTCAATGCACAGTTCATACGTGGCTTCCTTGCATTGTTGCAATGCGAAAAGGCTCTGCATGACTTTGATTCGAAGACTCCTACGGTTCAGCATGTTAAAGAACTAACGAAAGTTGAAAGCTTAAAAATTCAGTAAGGGCGTAAAAATAATCATCCTGTCAGGTTTCCCCAACAGGATGACTTAAATCGATTCAAAGTTTTAAAGTTTAAAGTTCAAAGTTTGAGTTACCGCAACCTTGAACTTTGACCTGGAACCGGAACTAGCGCGTCATGCGAACGCGGCCGATATCGGCAATACGCTTTTCAGAAAGTTTAATCGCAGCTTCCTGGCTTGAGATCTTTTCGTTTTCAGCAAGGTTAAGAATGTTGAGACACGTTGTATAAATCTTCTCAGCCTGTTCAAACACACGATTGCGGTTATAGTTGCCGAGGAATTCATTGTAAACATTGATCAGGCCTCCGGCATTGATCAGGAAGTCGGGTGCATACGTGATGCTCTTGTCCATCAGCATATAGCCGTGTCTCACTTCGTCTTTTAACTGGTTGTTGGCTGCACCGGCAATAATGCTGCATTTCAAACGGGAAATCGTCTCATCGTTAACAGTCGCTCCCAGCGCGCATGGGGCATAAATGTCACTGTCGATATCATAGATCTCGTCCTGTCCAACAGCTTTTACACCGAACTGCTTTGCGATCGCTTTTACCTTATCTTCAAAAAGGTCTGTGATAGAGACTTCTGCTTTTTCTTTCACCAGGTATTCCACGAGATGCATCCCAACCTGGCCCACGCCCTGAACGGCAACACGCTTGCCGGTGAGGCTATCGGAGCCATAGACTTTTTTCGCTGTGGCTTTCATCCCCATGTAAACACCATAGGCTGTAACGGGCGAAGGGTCGCCACCACCACCCATTGACTCGGGCAAACCAGTAACATGTTTTGTTTCCATGTTAATGTATTCCATGTCGATGGTCTTCATATTTACATCTTCGGCAGTGATGTATTTGCCGTTGAGGCTGTTGACGAATTTTCCAAAGCGTCTGAGGAACGCTTCTGTCTTCATCGTTTTAGCATCGCCAATGATCACTGCTTTTCCTCCACCAAGATTGATACCGCTGATGGCAGCTTTGAAAGTCATTCCGCGCGACAATCGTAAAACGTCAGTCAGGGCTTCCTGCTCGGATGAGTAGTTCCACATGCGGGTTCCGCCAAGTGCCGGACCGAGCACCGTGTTGTGAATAGCGATGATCGCTTTCAGGCCGGTGGCTTCATCATGACAAAAAACAACTTGCTCGTGACCCAATTGTGAAAGCGTTCCGAAGATGCCGCTCTCCTTTACTTTTTCAACTTCTTTAACTTCCATGCGAATGCGTTTTACGTTTGATTGTTGTACTTTAGCCCGCTTAAAATTTTAAGCCAATTCAGTTAAGAATTATGCAAATTTAGGCATGTTCAATCGTTTGCATGAACCATTAGAAGCATATTTCGTTTAATACTGGATTGACCAAATTTTATGCAAAGAATGCGCGCTTCCTCAGGTGTATTTTTTGTGCGGCACCATAAAAAAAGAACGGGCTGAACTCCGATGAAAGAACTCCGATACCTCAATAAATACCTCATCAAGTACAAATGGCATTTGATTCTGGGGACAATCTTCGTCATCATTTCAAACCTTTTTCAGATCGTTCCGGCTCAGCTCGTGCGTCTCGCCATCGACTTCGTGGTTGACAACATCCGAATGTATCAGACGCTCGAAGGCTCTGACGTTCAACCTGACTTTTTTAAACTTTTCGCTTTTGGAATTCTAATCAATGCTGCGTTGATTTTACTGATGGCGCTTCTGCGCGGATTGTTTTTGTACTTCGTTCGCCAGACGCTGATCGTGATGTCGCGGCACATTGAATACGATCTGAAGAACGAAGTGTTCGAGCACTACCAGACATTACCGCTTAGCTTTTACAGAAGGAACAACACCGGTGATCTGATGAACAGGATTTCGGAAGATGTCAGCCGTGTGCGGATGTACCTCGGCCCGGCAATCATGTATGGCCTCACACTGATCACGCTTTTTATGATGCTGATCCCATACATGTTTCGTGTGAACGCTGAACTGACGTGGTATGCCATCAGCCCGCTGCCATTTTTGTCGCTGAGTATTTTCCTTGTGAACAACAAAATGGAAAAACGTTCGGAAGAAATTCAGCGCAGCCAGTCCCGGCTTTCAACTTTTGTCCAGGAAGCATTTAGCGGCATCCGCGTGCTGAAGTCGTTTAACCGCGAACACGAATCAATCGCCAAGTTTGAAGAAGAAAGCGACCGTTATAAAAAGCAGTCGATGAAGCTCACGAAAGTGCAGTCGTTGTTTTATCCGTTAATCATGGCCCTGATCGGGATCAGTACAATTCTGACCGTGTATGCAGGAAGTGCGCTCGTCATCAAAGGCGCAGTTTCGTTCGGCACCGTTGCTGAATTCATAATCTATGTAAACCTTCTAACGTGGCCTGTTACTTCACTCGGCTGGACCAGCAGTCTTGTCCAGCGTGCGGAAGCATCTCAAAAGCGCATCAACGAATTTTTGAAAACAAAAACGAATATCATTTCGGAGAAAGAACTTGTTCGCGAGATCCAGGGAAAGATCGAATTCAAAAACGTCAGCTTTACCTATCCTGATACCGGCATCAAGGCGTTGAAGGATATTTCATTTGTGGTGAATCCGGGCGAATCACTCGCGGTGATCGGTACAACAGGGTCGGGCAAGAGCACAATTTCGAATCTTGTTTCGCGACTGTATGATGTCCGCGAAGGCGAGGTGCTCGTTGATGATATACCTATTGCGCACTACAACCTGACCTCATTACGCAGGCAGATCGGCTATGTTCCGCAGGATGTTTTCCTCTTCAGCGACACCATTTACAATAACATTGGCTTCGGTATCGAGGAGCCTGACCAGGAAAAAATTTATCAGGCGGCCCGAGATGCCGATGTGTATGAAAACATTATCGCCTTTCCGCAGGGGTTTGAAACGCGAGTCGGTGAACGTGGAATTACGTTATCAGGGGGTCAGAAGCAGCGGGTGTCGATTGCACGGGCTGTTGTGCGCGAGCCAAAAATTCTGATGCTGGATGATGCGCTGTCTGCTGTTGATACTAAAACGGAGAATAATATCCTGAACAGCCTCAAGCGGATCATGAGGGGACGCACTACGATTATTATTTCTCACCGCGTGTCGTCAGCAAAACTTGCGCAACGCATTGTCGTGTTGTCAGATGGAAAGATCATCCAATCAGGCTCACACGACCAGCTGATTGGCGTGGAAGGAATGTACCGCGATCTGTACGAGAAGCAGATGCAGATGGATGAAGCTGAGGGGTAGTGCCTTGAACAACGGTTTCCAACGCGAAGCCGCGAAGATGCGGGTTCGCTGAGAAACACAAGAAATTAAACTCCGCGAACTCTGCAACTCTGCGCCTCCGCGTTAAGAAACCTTAGAAGATATATCGCAAGCCTACACCGCCTTCGAAGCGCTGCCATCCCGGATCAGCGAGGAGATCTTTAAAAAACTCTACTTCCATAAACGCGGAAAGGGGAAGCTGAAAGTATGCGTACTCAATGCCGGCCACGAACTGCGGACCCATCGTGAAACGCTTTCGCGTGAGCGTCCCGAAGTCAGAATTTGTGGAAGACCGGTTATAGAAATAATCGTACTTGATGTTCGAGTTTTTCCACTCCCAGCCTCCACCGATGTATACCTGAAGTCCAGGCGAAATCTTGTCGCCCCGTATGTGATACAGCGCTTTTGCTTCAAACACCAAATCGCGTTTCAGGCGATGAAATGAATAAGTAAGTGATGTATTATCAGTAAGTGTGTCTGCCCCCTCGGCCGCATACTGGTCAAATTTTTCCCGGAAGTACCGGTTGTACAATCCGCTGGATGCTTTCCCAAAATCTACTGCCACGGAAAAACGCTCATTCGCGTAAAACTTGTAAGTAGCGGCAAACGGATCACCGAGTTTGAAACCTATTCCCTGGTAAGGATACTTGCTCGTCTCAAAGATCGGACAAATTATTTTGGCTTTCTGTCCCCGGACTTTCGGTGTGCGAAGCCCGAGTTTTGACTTCGAATACGCGTTGCGTCCGTTCGACCGTTGACCAACCGCCAGCCCAACTACGAGCAAGCAAAACGTTGACAACAGTATCAATTTCTGAAAACGCATTGAGGGCAAATATACCGTTTTTGCCCTTGTTCATAGAACTGAGCTGACACATTTAGGCGGACAGGCTACCCGGCAAACTCCTTATACTGCATTTTGTGGAGTTGTGAATAAAACCCTTCCTTACTCAGGAGTTCGTCATGACTTCCGATCTCTTTAATATGCCCGTGATCAAGCACAATGATCTTATCCGCCTTCTGAATAGTTGACAGCCGGTGTGCGATGACAATGGCAGTTCTTCCATTCATCATCTTCGCGATAGCGGCCTGGATCATCTCCTCTGTTTCTGTGTCCACCGAAGAGGTGGCTTCGTCAAGCACGAGGATTTTAGGATCATAAACCATTGCGCGAATGAACGAAATAAGCTGGCGTTGCCCCACAGACAATGTTGAGCCGCGCTCCATCACATTGTAGTTCAATTTTCCAGGAAGACGTTCAATAAATTTTCGCGCACCCACAAGATCAGCTGCGTGCCAAACCATTTCTTCGGTCACATCCGGGTTACCGAGCGTGATGTTGTTGTAAATGGTGTCGGAAAATAGAAAGACATCCTGCAACACCACTCCGATATTTCTGCGAAGGTAGCCGAGGTCGTATTCGTTGATATCAACTCCGTCAACTTTGATTGAACCTTTACTGATCTCGTAAAAGCGGTTGAGCAAATTAATGATCGAAGATTTCCCTGCACCGGTTGCACCCACCAGCGCGATGGTTTCGCCCTGACGAATGGAAAGGCTGATGTCTTTCAGCACATACTGTTCATCATTGTAGGCAAACCAGACATTTTCAAACTGCACTTCGCCGTTGATGACTTCCGGTTGATGCGTGCCATTCTTTTGAACATGTTCCTGATCATCGAGCAGGTTTAGGATGCGCGAGGTGCTCACGATTCCCATCTGCAACGTATTGTAGCGATCGGCAATCATCCGTATCGGGCGGAAAAACATCTGGATGTACATGATGAAGGCAATCAGTTTACCAACGGTGATGCCAGTTTCATCAAAGTTTATGATTCCTTTTGCTCCGTACCACACAAGCAATCCGATACCCGCTGCTGCAATAATTTCCGCGACCGGAAAATAGACTGAATAATAGAGTACAGAGCGCATATTGGCCTGCTTGTGATCTTCGTTGATCTGGCGGAATTTTTCAAATTCCCTTTTTTCAGAACCGAAGATCTGAACAACGTTCATCCCGGTGATGTGCTCCTGAACAAAGGTATTCAGGTTGGCTACAGCATTCCTCACATCATTGAACGCAACTTTAATTTTTTCTTTAAAAATGTAGGTACTGATCAGCAGCAAAGGAATCGTTGAAAGACTCAGCAACGCCAGCCGCCAGTCCTGGTAGAACATGAAGCCAAGGATGAAAATAATCTGAAGCAGATCTCCTGCCATGGCAGCGAGTCCTTCGCTAAAAACATCAGCCAGTGTTTCGACATCGGAGATTGACCGCGTGACGAGTCGCCCTATAGGTGTCTTATCAAAAAAGCGCAGGCGAAGGTTCACGATGTGGTCGTACAGCTTCGTGCGGATATCGCGGATCACCTGCTGGCCTATCCATCCGGACAGGTAGGTGTGAACATACTGAGCTATGGACTGCAAAACCAGCAAACCAAAAAGGAAGATCATCATGTTCACCATCGCCTGGTAGTTGCCTTCAGCAACATCGTGGTCGAGCGTGTACTGAATGAGGTATGGCCGGAGCGGAGTGAGAATACCAAGGATGATGGTTAGTGCAACAACACTTGAAAACCGCCATTTGTAAGGCGTGACAAAACGCATCAGTCGCCTGAGAACTGACCAGTCAATAATATTGCCACTGCTTACTTTTTCTTTCTCCACAATGAATTATTTAAGATACACCGTTGACGGATATTTCACTTTCATCAGATACAGCCCATATGCGGGAACATTTGCTCCCGCTTTTTTTCTGTCACGACTTTTAATGATTTGCTGAAAATCCTTAATAGAAGTTTTGCCGGTTCCTACATCGAGCAGTGTGCCGACAACCGCCCTTACCATTCCGCGAAGGAAACGGTTCGCTGAAATGTAAAAGTAAAGACGATTGCCCTCCGACTTCCATTCGGCTTTCTTGATGTCGCACCTGAAATGATTGACATCTGTCTTCACTTTGCTGAAGCATTCAAAATCGTGTTCACCGGTGAGTAACGCAGCAGCCTGGTTCATGGTTTGGATGTCGATGTCTTTAAAAAAGTGCCATGCGAGACCTTCCAGGAAAGGATTCTTTGTACGTGCAATTTCGTAGCGATAGCTTCGCTCGATGGCATCGTAGCGGGCGCTTGCTGTTGGTTTTACTTTCCGGATCGTGTGGATGGCAATGTCTTTCGGCAAAAACGAATTTAATTTCTGGATAAATTGAGCTTCGTCAAAAGTCTTTTCAATGTCGCAGTGAAAAAATTGCTGCTCGCAATGAACCCCGGTGTCTGTGCGGCCGCTGCCGGTAATTTCGATCTTTTCCCGAAATAATTTAGTCATTACTTCCTCAACGACAGTCTGCACACCGGTGGCGTTTAATTGCGACTGCCAGCCGTTGTAATGTGTTCCGTTGTAGCTGATCTCGAAGAAGTAGCGCAAGGGGTTATCTTAAATTTTGAAATTTTAAATTTGAAATTTAAAGGCAATCACGTCCGAAAAACGTTGAAGGCGCATAGGAGCCGGTATTAAATTTAAAATTTCAAGTGTCAAATTTAAAATTGTTTTAAACGTTCTCATAGATAATAGCTGCTCCCTGCCCAACACCGATACACATCGTAGCTAACCCGTACTTTACATTTCTTTTTTTCAATTCATGCAGAAGGGTTCCGCTGATGCGCACACCGCTGCAGCCGAGAGGATGACCTATTGCGATAGCCCCACCGTTTACATTCACGATATCAGGATTTAGCCCGAGGTCTTTGATACAGGCGAGGGACTGAGATGCAAATGCTTCATTCAGTTCGACAAGCCCGAGATCCTTAACCGTGAGGCCCGCGCGTTTCAGCGCTTTCTGTGTTGCAGGCACAGGCCCTATTCCCATATAAGCCGGATCGACACCGGCAACGGCCATCGAGACTACGCGTGCCATCGGCTCTAAATTCTGTTCGCGAAGCAGATTTTCGCTCACGATCAACCCTGCAGCTGCACCGTCATTGATCCCGGAAGAATTTCCGGCAGTGACAGATCCTCCCTCCTTGAAAGCCGGCTTCAGGGAAGCAAGTTTTTCCAGTGAGCTTTCGCGGGGTTGTTCATCCTTTTCAACAGCAAGCGATTCCTTGCCCTTCATCACTGTGATCGGTGTGATTTCGTTTTTGAATTTTCCCGCTGCAAACGCCTTTTGATATTTTGCCTGCGAATTAAACGCAAACTGATCCTGGGCGGAGCGGGATATGTTCCATTTTTCTGCAACATTCTCAGCAGTCTCGCCCATGCTGTATGGGTGGTAGAGTTTTGAAAGCTTTGAATTCACAAATCGCCAGCCGATGGTCGTATCATAAACTTCCGACTTTCGCGAAAACGCTTCATCGCTTTTGGCCATCACAAAAGGCGCGCGACTCATGCTCTCCACACCACCCGCGATATACGCTGAGCCATTGCCGGTCATGATTCCCATCGAAGCATCCATGATTGCCTGCAATCCCGAAGCACAGAGTCTGTTGACTGTCACGCCACCAATTTCCTTCGAGAGTCCGGCCAACAGCAAAGCCATTCGCGCAACGTTTCGGTTGTCTTCACCAGCCTGGTTTGCAGCGCCAAACACTACGTCCTCGATGATGGAAGCATCAAAGTTCTTGTTGCGCTCCATCAGCGCCATGATGACATGTGCGGCCAGATCATCCGGGCGTACGCCAGACAAGGCCCCGGCATATTTCCCGATTGGTGTTCTTACAATATCAACAACAAAGGCAGAAGTCATAAATTGTCAGTTTTCCTTTATTCGGGCGCGAAGATTCAATCAATTCCTTAGTTTTGCGCCACGCGTTAGTATCCAAACCAAAGCGGCAAGTTAAATTAACACCAACATGTGGCAAAGAATTCAAACTGTATTTCTGGTCATCGCCATCATCAGCTTACTGGCATCAATTTTCCTTCCCATCTGGGTTTACCAGGACAGTGCAGGGCAATCGCATCAGTTATATGCCCTTCACTACACGGTGAAGCAGGGTGAAACAGCCAACACACAATATTTCCCGTATTCCTTAACGGCTATCCTCGCCATTGCGGCAATTACGATTGCTATTATTGAGATCGGTAAATTCCGGAATCGCATACTGCAAATGAAACTGGGTGCACTGAATTCACTCTTTATAGCCGGCACAATTGCATCGGCTGTTATATTCTCCAACCAATTGACAAAGGAATTTCAGGGTGGTGTGTACGGCCTTGGCCTTTGGCTGCCAGGTGCTGCTGTGCTGTGTAATCTTTTGGCAAACCGTTTCATCAGGCGCGATGAAAAACTCGTGCGGGACTCTGACCGTCTGCGCTGATCAGAATTTCAAAATCAGGAAAATGACAGCCGGTGGATTAAACTGAAAGCGTTTGTCCTTCGTGGTTTCTTTCGTTTCATTGGTCCTTCTTACCGTTCTTTGCTGGCCGGTTACAGGGTCGAAGATCGTTTCAAAAAACACATCGGTGCGCGTGTCATCGGTGTTCCTCCAAACAAAATAATAGTTGGCTTCCGTGCCAACCAGGATTTTCTCGTGAATCTGGTAATTGATCGTGAGCCTCGGTCCAAAGCCGGTGGATTTGCCCGTCCGGCCCGATTCAAATGTAATTTGGCTTTGTGTTTTTTCTTCGGTTTTGGTCTCCGTCTTTTCCCGGGCAAGCACTACGTCTCCGCCCACGCTGAGAATAACTTTCCGTGCCAGCAGCGATTTCTTTTCAAAACCAATCCTGAAGAAAAGGTCATTGATCGTGGTAACGCGCTGCACGAACTGGTCGCCATCGGTTGATTCATTGAAAGTGTAGCCAAAACCCATGGTGAGGCCTCCCCCGTTGTCAATTGAATTAACAGCATAGGTGAGGAGGTACGGGTTGTTCACAATAGAATTGGTGTTGCTGAAATTGAACACCTGGCGAATAAGTTGGTTAGCCTGAAGTCCGATGTAATGACTTGATTTTTTTACAGGAGCAGTCTCCTCCTGGGCAACCGCATTCAGGGAAAGCAGACTCGCCATGACGAGCCCCAGAAAAGTTTTTTGCATTTACTCGACTTTAAAAGGATCTGAAAACTTCTTGTCGGTAATCATCTGGTAATCGGTGAGTGTATGCAGGAAGGCGATGATCGCATCCTTGTCGGAGTCTGGAATTTCCATCACTCGCGGAGTACCCTTTTCTGTTTTCAGCCGATGATCCAGGTTAGGATGATTGGCGATTCCATGACTGTAATGCTCCATCACATCATCAAGTGTCTCAAATCGTCCATCATGCATATAGGGAGCGGTGAGTGCAACATTTCGCAATGAAGGAATTTTGAACTTGCCGTTGTCAAACGAATTTTTCGTTACCTCACCAAGACCGTTGTCCTGGTAATTTGCTTCAAGGCCAATGTTGGCAAATACTCCGGCATGAAGATATCCGTGCGGGCTTTCCACCTGGTGACAACTATTGCAGTCATAAACTGTTGTGAACAGGCTTCTCCCTTTTTGTTCAAGGGCTGAGAGCGGCTCGTTATTCATGGCAGCACGGTCGAACCGGGTTTGTTGCGAAGATATACTCTGAACGAAACTACTGATGGCCAGCGCGATCCTTTCCTCGGTGATCGTCCTGTCACCAAATGCTTTTTCAAAAAGCGTTTCATAATACGGAACTCGTCCAAGCTTCGTCTCAAGCTCACTTAAATCGGTAAAGCCCATCTCTACGTGATTCACGATCGGCTTCATCACCATAGTTTTCAAATCATGCTCGCGGCCATCCCAGAATAAAAAATTCTGAAAGAATCCTGGCATCGGATCGATCACAACAAGTGAATCGAAATGGCTGCGGCCAAGAATGTTTTGAATAGGCATCGAGTTCCGGGTAGTGAGCTTGCGCTCGAACCCTTCACTAAACCGCACATTATCGGCAAAGGCAAGGGTCTGCTTGTGACATGAGGCACATGCCACTGAATTATTAAGGGAAAGCTTTCGATCATAAAAAAGCACTCTGCCCAAGGTCGGAAGGTGTGTTCCTGTGGTGTACACATCGGGCGTCTGGGGCAGATCGAGTGTAAGCGTCCGGACGGAGTTGTCTTCTTCAAACGCGCATGAACTACCAAGCAGCGCAATTGCCGCAAAAAGTAAAAGTGCATAATTCGTTTTCATGGGTCTTGTTTGGTTCTTTTATTTTGACACGTTGAGTCTGGAAAACGTTGCAAGCGGGCGGTCATTTCGAAGGTACAAAACAGGCGTTGAAAACTAAAATCTGTCAACCTGTCATTTTTCGGCCCGTGGAATAGTATTTGAGTTATCCGCACACACACAATCCAGACGAAAAATTTTAAGTTATGGCAGAAACACTCGAAAAAGGCACAATTTCCATCCACACCGAAAACATATTTCCGATCATCAAAAAATTCCTCTATTCGGATCATGAAATATTTCTTCGTGAGCTCGTATCGAACGCGGTAGATGCAACCCAGAAGCTGAAGAAGCTGGCCGGTATGGGAGAATTTAACGGAGAACTGGGCGACCTCACCATCGAAGTTTCTTTTGACAAGGATAAAAAGACAATCACCGTCAGCGATAAAGGCATCGGCATGACAGGTGAGGAAATCAAAAAGTATATCAATCAGATCGCATTCTCAGGAGCTACTGAGTTTGTTGAGAAGTTCAAAGACAAGGCCGATGGAAAAGACATTATCGGAAAATTCGGTCTGGGCTTTTACTCGTCCTTCATGGTGGCCGACAAGGTTGAGATCATTTCGCGATCGTATAAAGTTTCCGAAAATGAAGCTGCGCGCTGGGAATGCGATGGCTCAACGGAGTTTGAACTTTCGCCTGCAACCAAAGCTCAGCGTGGAACAGATGTCATCCTCCACATCAATAAAGACTCTGAAGAATTTCTTGACGAATGGAGATTGAAAGGCATCCTTGAAAAATACTGCAAGTTTCTTCCTGTAGAAATAAAATTCGGAACGAAGGAAGAGCGTGTTGAAGATGGTGTTGATGCTGACGGCAAACCAAAGTTCAGGACCGAAAAGAAAGACCGAATCATCAATAACCCGTCTCCGCTCTGGACGAAGTCTCCAAGTGATCTTAAAGATGAAGACTACCTTAAGTTTTACAAAGAGCTCTATCCTTTCGCGGAGGATCCGCTGTTCTGGATTCACCTCAACGTTGACTATCCGTTCAACCTCACGGGAATTTTATATTTCCCTAAAGTGAAAAACGATTTTGAGGTCAGCAAGAACAAAATCCAGTTGTATTCCCGTCAGGTGTTCATCACAGATGAAGTAAAGGATGTTGTTCCTGACTTTCTGATGCTACTCCATGGCGTTATAGATTCTCCGGATATTCCGCTGAACGTTTCGCGCAGCTATCTTCAGTCCGATTCCAGTGTGAAAAAGATCAGTCAACACATTACTAAAAAGGTTGGCGACAAGCTGCAGGATCTTTTTAAGAAAGACCGCGCGGACTTTGAGAAAAAGTGGGACGACATCAGCATCTTCGTAAAATATGGAATGATCAGCGATGAAAAATTCTACGATCGCGCAAAAGAGTTTGCACTATTGAAGAACACGGATGACAAATATTTCACATTCACCGAATACAAGGAGAAAGTGAAGCCAATCCAGACTGACAAAGACGACAACACGGTGTTCCTGTACGCAACGGACAAAGGCAAACAGCACGGCTTTATTGAAGCTGCAAAAAACAAAAGCTATGATGTGCTTGTCCTGGACGGAATCCTTGACAGTCATTTTGTAAATACACTTGAACAAAAGCTTGAAAAGATACAACTGAAGCGCGTTGACAGTGACACCGCTGAAAAACTCATCGACAAGGGTGAAAAGATCGAAAGCGTATTAAGCGAAGACGACCAGCAAAAAGTGAAAACAGTTTTCGAAAACGCTATCAATAACAAGAATATGACGGTGAGCATCGAAGCAATGTCTCCAGACGATCTGCCCGTTGTTATTACGATGAGCGAATTCATGCGCAGAATGAAAGACATGGCGAAGATGGGTGGCGGCCAGTACGGATTTATGGGAGCGATGCCAGACCAGTACAACGTCTCAATTAACGGAAACCACTCACTCGTGCAAAAGATCCTGCAAGCCGACTCTGATGAACGCAAAACAACGCTTGCCAAGCAGGCTTACGACCTTGCGCTGCTTTCGCAGAACATGCTGACCGGTGCTGACCTGACGAATTTTATCAAGAGAAGTGTTTCGCTGGTGTCTTAAATAAAGAGGGAATTGATCTATCCGATACGATATCAAAATCAAATGTGGCTTTAGCCACTCTTCCAAGTAACCCCCGGCTTAAGCCGGGGGTTTTTTCGTAAGGAGACATGAAAGAGGAAGACGCAGGCATCCATCGCGGCATAGCGCCATAGTCGGGAAACAAATTTCCGGGCAAGACGCTGCGTTGGCGATATTTCTGCTTAACACACGAATCAATAATCCTTCGATCCCGGAGGGATTGAATGTTATAGTAGACGCCATACAGCTCAAGAGACGACAACGAAGGGGTCGACTCCGTTCGCGGCAGAATCGTTGTGGAATTTGACCTTAACAGGTTTCCATACTCCATCGAGCAACACTCGTTCAAAAAAATGCGACCCTTCAGGGTCGGAGCCCATTTCCATTTTCTTCTACAAACATCTGACCTCTTCGAGGTCAGAAGCCTTTCGTTTACGTAAGAAAGCTGCAGCATTCTGCCTGATGTTCAATAATTGTGAGAGGCGATACCAATAAAATTACATAGAGATTAATTGTAAGGTGTTATTTTACATGCACGCGCGAGCAGGCCTGACACTAATGCACGGTGTCCGATCCCGAAGGGATCACATGTTTATAGCAGGGATATTGCTTCGACACGCGACCCGAAGGGGTCGAATTCCGTTCCCCGTCACACATCTTGAACCGTTTAACTTCTCGAAGGCCGGCAGGATTGCCTCGGCTATAGCAATTTCATTTATTAACCCCCGGCTTAAGCCGAGGGTTATTCAGTCTGGTAGAAAGCTAAACCGCTAAAGCGGGACATCAATTTGTAAAAGAATGAATTCAAACTGATGGAAAGTGACAACAGTAAACTTAACCATGAAGCGGCCGCTGCTTTCGTTCGATATCTCATCATAATTTTTTTTGCTAATTTTCGTTTTCGGTACTCGAGCCCATATGAAGTTCACACTATTTCTTGTCGGATTAATTTCATTCTCATCAATTGCCCTGGCGCAGGAACAGGAGCAGGAGCAGCAGGATGAGCGTTTTACCATCGACACGCCTGTAACGCTTGATTTCGAAAAGGAGGAAGAGGTTGTCGAGAAGAAGAAAAAGAAAGTAAAGAAAAAGGTCTATTACGGCATCAAGACGAAGAAGGGATTTACCCGCAAGGGATACGGGGATCGCGTCACATACGAGCTTTTTTATTTCCTGAAGAAAGGTGAAAAACCCCAAACCTTTGTCCGGGATGTTTACTGGTTTGACTATACGCGCAAAGAGATTCGCAAAACCAGTCCGGCTGGCTTCGATGCAAAGAAGGGTGTTCTTCTCCACGGACCCTACAAGCGGATGCAGAACAACGTGGTGTTGCAGGAAGGAATCTACTACAAAGGAACACGCCACGGCCGCTGGCTTACCTATAATCGCGACAGCGTGCTTACCGATAAGGAAAAATTTTTCAGAGGCTGGCCAAAAGAGTCAGTAGTAAGCTATTACGATCCGGGCGAGCGGAAGAAAATGAAAGAGATCACTCCGATCGAATTTGGTGAGAAGGAGGGCTTCTATTATCGCTTTTACGAAAATGGCCAGATGGCAGTGTCAGGTGAATATCACTGGGATCAAAAAGTTGGCGACTGGACAGAATACTATCCCGGCAACAAACGCAAAAAAATCATCACCTATCCCAAAGAACCATTCGATAAAGAAAACAAGCCTTACGTAAAAGTTGAGTGGAACGATAAAGGGAAGGAAGTCTATCGGAACAACAAGGGTAATTAGCCAATTAATTAATGTGCTAATGTGCCAATGTGCCAATTACAAAATACACTTGGGGTGAAATAGTTAGAGACAGTAATTGATTAATTGGCACATTGGCATATTGAGGAATTAATTAATTGCATCCTCAAAATGCTCGATCACCGGTTCTCTTCCCAGCTTGATGGAGATCACATCGAACCTGACGTTGCCCTGCCAGTCCGTTGCGAAGATGTAGTTTTCCGCTGCGTTAAGAATCCGGTTTACCTGGAAGTCGAGAAGAAACTCCTCGGGCTGGCCATATTCTTCCGAGCTGCGCGTTTTCACCTCAATAAATAAAAGCCAGTCATCGCGCCTCACAATGAGATCAATCTCGCCATGACCAAAGCGATAATTTCTGGCAGCAATCTCATAACCCTGCTTCACCAAAAATTCTGCAGCAAGATTCTCGCCTCTGCGGCCTATTTCTGTTTTATCGGTCATTCAAAAAGTGATACCTTTGAGATGGAATTTACAATTTATGTCAACCACCAAAAAATATATTGAAGGATTCACCCGCCAGCTTCGCGATGCTTTGAGAATCGGACAATCGCTTGACCTCGTTCGACCCGGAAGTGACATCCGCAATGTGGTGATCACGGGTATGGGAGGTTCAGGCATCGGTGCAAACCTGGTGGAATCATTGACGTTTGGGAGAATTCCTATCCCGATAACGGTTTGCAAAACGTACAACATTCCGCAGTTTGTCAGTCCGCATACCCTTTTCATTGCGAGCTCTTACTCCGGAAATACAGAGGAGACGATCGCAGCCTTGAATAAGGCGCTTCTCAAAAGAGCACAGTGCATTGTGATATCGTCTGGCGGAAAGATTCTCGATATCGCCCGCGAGTATAACCTGTTTTACATCCAGCTCCCTAGCGGTTCTGACAGTCCCCGCGCGATGCTGGGCTACAACATGATAGCGTTTCTTTCTCTGCTTTACCATACCAACCTGATCGGTGCTGCTTTTATCAAGGAAACTGAAAATGCCATCGAATATCTGGACCGCGGGGAAAAAGGAATTCAATCCGAAGCGGAACTGATCGCGAAAAAGCTCAAAGGTAAGCTTCCCATCATTTATTGCGATAACCGCCTGTTCGCTATGGCGTTGCGCTTCCAGCAACAGCTGAACGAGAACGCGAAACAGCTTGCACACGTCAACACGTTCCCGGAGATGAACCACAACGAACTTGTCGGATGGCGATTCCCTGAGAACTTAATGCCGATGCTTCAGGTTTTATACCTGTACTCCGACCACGACCATGAGCGCGTTGAAAAACGCATGGAGATCTGCCGCGACATTTTTGAAAAGAAATCTAATCCGATCATCGATGTGGTGGGTGAAGGAGCCTCGCTCCTGGAACAGTACTACTACCTGATTCACCTGACAGACTGGATATCCTATTACCTTGCGAAGGAAAACGGTGTCGAGCCTGATCCGATTGAATCGATTGTGTATCTCAAGGGCGAGCTTGACAAATTGAAATAATAATCGTTGCGACCTTTTCAGGTTAACGAATGAATGTAAAACAAAACAAGAAAACCGAATTCATCGACCTCGATCTTATCGACTACAAGGAAGCCTGGGATTATCAGCTGGGTTTATTCGATAGGATCCTGAAAATAAAAGCACAGAATCGTGAGCTTTCCAATGACGATCAGCTCGTCACGGACAATTATCTGATCTTTTGCGAGCATCCGCATGTTTTCACGCTTGGGAAAAGCGGTGATGAAAATAATCTCCTGGTGAAGAAGGAACAGCTGGATTCCATTTCGGCATCTTACTATCCGACCAACCGCGGTGGCGATATCACCTATCACGGGCCGGGGCAGATTGTGGGCTATCCCGTTATCGACATGGAAAATTTTTTCACCGACATCCACAAGTACATGCGATTCCTGGAGGAAGCAGTGATTCAGACGTTGAAGGAATATGGCGTTGTATCCGGCAGGATTCCCGGGCTCACCGGAGTGTGGATCGATACCGATGACGAAAAAAATGCGCGTAAGATCTGTGCACTTGGCGTGAAGACAAGCAGGTGGGTAACGATGCAC
The DNA here is from genome assembly GCA_029309925.1 of Fulvivirgaceae bacterium JP3-4. Taxonomy (GTDB): domain Bacteria; phylum Bacteroidota; class Bacteroidia; order Cytophagales; family Cyclobacteriaceae; genus Chryseosolibacter. The sequence continues at coordinate 616,868 of JARKND010000005.1, read as the reverse complement.
GGCTTTGCTTTCAACGTAAACCCCGACCTGAAATATTTCGATTATATCGTACCCTGTGGCATTGATGACAAGGCAGTGACGTCACTTGAAAAGGAACTCGGACGGAAAGTTGACATCCGCGAAGTTGAGAAAATCCTGCTTGCAAAAATTATTGAACAATTTGGCATGCAGCTTGTCCCGGCTGTCGTCTGAGCAGAATTTGGAGAACAGATGAAGAAACACATTGAAATTCCTGAAGTTAAGAATGTAACACTGGCTGTTGCACGGAAGAAGAATCTGATTGATAAAGACGAGTGGCAGGTATTCATCATCAACAACAACGATCATCCGATCGAGAACACGCTTGTCGCAAGCAAAGGATATGGTGAGAAGGACGGGGAACAGCAAAAAACATCAACGCTGCGTCACTTTCTTGAGACCGTTCCCGCGCGCTCAACGATGCTGATCGAGCCGATCGATCCATCCGTTTTTCACCTCAACAACGAGTACTGGGTTAGCTATTATGTCGGCAACAGGATTCACGACAAGCGCTTTGTTTTTGTACCGGATACAATTTGCGAAGCGAACATCACTTTCATTAAGGAACTGGAAATGGAAGGGGTGCTGCATTCATGACACGTGTTGTCAAAACATTTTCAGAACTTGAAGGCTTTCACTGTGCCAGTGTGTACTTTCAGCCTTTAAATTTTTCACAATGATACCCGAGCTCCGCGACATACTTTTCCTTGACATCGAAACTGTAGCCGCCACCCACGATTACAATACAGTTGACGAGCGATTAAAAGCGCAGTGGGCGCGCAAGGCAAATTTCTTTAAGCGTCACACCGATCAAACCGATGAAGATCTGTACCATGACCGCGCAGGAATTTACGCAGAGTTCGGAAAAGTGATCTGCATCTCCGTTGGAAAGTTCTTTGATCATGAATCCGGTGAGCTGGGGTTAAAAACGAAAGTCTATTCAGGGCACGATGAAAAAGTTCTGCTGACTGAATTCAAGTCGATGCTCGAGCGAATGGACTCATCAACACTGCGCTTTTGTGCGCACAACGGCAAAGAGTTCGATTATCCGTATCTTTGCAGAAGAATGCTCATTCAGGGAATTCCGCTGCCACCAGCGTTAAACCTCAGTGGCAAGAAGCCGTGGGACGTGCAGCACCTCGACACACTCGAGCTATGGAAGTTCGGGGACGTGAAACATTACACTTCACTTGATTTACTCGCCACAATTTTCAATATTCCATCCAGCAAGAACGCAATTGACGGAAGCCAGGTCAATTTCGTATACCACAAGGAAAATGGCCTCGACCGCATCAGCGAATACTGCCGTGGCGATGTGGTTGTACTGGCACAATTATTTTTAAGATTGAAAGGCTATCCTCTCATCGCAGACGCGAATATCATAACCGCATAAATCCCCTTCTATGGGAAAAAAGAAAAAAGAAGAACGCTCTAAAAGCAAAAAGAAGAAAACAAAAGATCAAGCCGGTAAAATCTACGCTCGCATCCTGAGTGTGCTCGATGAACAAGCCGGAAAAGGCATCACACTGAAACAAATCATCAAGCGACTTAGCCTTAAGAAAAAAGAAGATATCAAAAAAGCTGGTTACTTCCTGGATGACCTTGTTGAAGAAGGTCGTATCCGGTTGCTGGCCAACGGGAGTTATATCAGTGGAAGCAGCGCAGGCAGCGGCTCACGCGCACGAGGAAGATCCGGAGAAGAAGTGCAGGGCGTGGTCGATCACGTAAACTCGCGATTTGCCTACGTCCGCATCGGAGAAGACCAGCCGGATGTTTATGTCAAGACGCAGGATCTCGCTTCTGCTGTCGATGGTGATACCGTGAAGATTGGAATCTTTCCAACACGCCACGGAGAACACCCCGAAGGAAAAGTTCTCGAGATAGTAAAACGCAACCGGAACCGGTTTGTCGGGAAAATTGAAGTGTCGAAGAACTTTGCGTTCGTTGTTGCTGACGCACGAAAGATTCACACAGACTTTTTTGTTTACCCTGAACACATCAACAATGCGAAGTCGGGTGACAAGGTGATTGTTGAAGTTACTTCGTGGGCAGAAGATGATCGCAAGCCTGAGGCGAAGGTTGTCGAAGTGCTTGGAAAAGCAGGTGAGAACGAGGCGGAGATCCATTCGATCATGGCGGAATTCGATCTGCCATTCCGTTTCCCCGAACAAGTGCAGCGCGAGTCGGAAGGAATTGAAGAAGGGATCACTGACGAAGAAGTTAAGAAGAGAAAAGATTTTCGAAATATCACCACTTTCACGATCGATCCGATCGATGCAAAAGATTTTGATGACGCGTTGTCCTTCCGAAGGCTGGACAATGGCCGATATGAGATCGGAGTTCACATAGCGGACGTAACACATTACGTAAAGCCGAACACTGCGCTTGAAACGGAGGCCTATGACCGGGCGACATCAGTATACCTTGTCGACCGAACCATTCCGATGCTTCCCGAACGACTGTCGAATGAACTTTGTTCACTTCGTCCAAATGAAGACAAGCTGACCTTTGCGGCTGTGTTCGAGATGGATGACCGCGGCAAAATTCACAACGAGTGGTTTGGCCGCACCATCATTCACTCCGACAGACGATTTACCTATGAAGATGCTCAGGAGGTGATCGAAACCGGCAAAGGTGACTACGCTGAAGAGTTGAAGATTCTTAATGACCTGGCGAAGAGACTCCGGAAGGAACGATTTCAGAAAGGTGCGGTAAACTTCGAAACCACTGAAGTAAAATTCAAGCTTGACGAAAAAGGAAAGCCGCTGGCTGTAATTCCGAAAATCCGCAAGGATGCGCACAAGCTCATCGAAGAGTTTATGCTTCTCGCGAATAAGCAGGTGGCAACTTTTGCATACAACTACCGGAAGGGGAAGGAAAAGAACACGTTCGTTTACCGCACGCATGATCTGCCTGACGCAGAACGCGTAAAAGATTTCGCGATGTTCGCGCGACAGTTTGGCCACAACATGCAGGTCGATGAAGGCTCCATCAGCAAATCGCTGAACAACCTGATGGAAGAAATAGAAGGGAAGCCGGAACAAAACGTACTGGAGCAGCTCGCTATCCGCACAATGGCAAAAGCAAAGTATACAACCGAACCGAAAGGGCACTTTGGTCTCGCGTTTCCGCATTACTCACACTTCACGTCACCGATCCGCAGATATCCTGATATGATGGTGCACCGCCTGCTGCAGATGTACCTCGATGATGCAAAACCTGCGAACAAAGAAGAATTTGAAGAACGCAGCATTCATTCCTCGGAAAGAGAAAAGCGCGCAGCCGATGCCGAACGTGCATCGATCAAATACAAGCAGGTCGAGTACATGACTTATGCCGAGAAGAAGATCTATGAAGGACTGATCTCTGGTGTAACCGAGTGGGGCATCTATGTCGAGATCATCGAAACAAAATGTGAAGGTATGATCCGCATGTCCGATATGACAGATGACTTTTACGAGTACGATGAAAAGAAATACCGCATCATCGGTCGCAGGACGAGAAAAGTCTACACGCTTGGCGACAAGATTACCGTGAAAGTAAAACGTACGGACATTGACAAGAGGTTGATCGATTTGGTTCTGATCCAGGAGAAGTCAGCGGCTCCAAAATCCGAAATGTCAGCAAAAGATGTGGATGAGGATGATAGGTATAATGACGAGAAGTTTGATTAGCAGGCCACAAGCTGCAAGCTGCAAGTCGAATCGTCCAAGTTCGGATATTTTTCACTTAGCCTCTTTTAGAGCCTTTTTGTTTGTTCCACTTTTATGCAATCCGCGCAACGGGCTTGAAGCTTGTGGCTTGCAGCTTGAAGCCTTTCTTTCAGACAAATTCGAAACTGACAAAAGAAAATCCAAAACAAAATCTCCCCTCTTTCAGTTATTCTCAATAAGTTGGAGCCCAAATGAACTATTACCTCTCCCTTGTTGAAAAAGAAATAAAGTCACAGAAGTTCGGTAAGCAGCCGGTTTCACTTTATGAACCCATCCGGTATATCATGAGCCTGGGCGGGAAGAGACTTCGTCCGCTGCTCACACTATCGGCATACTCCCTGTATAAAGAGAATGTAAAGGATATCATTCCATACGCGGCAGCGGTTGAAGCGTTTCATAACTTCACACTCATGCATGATGACATCATGGACAAGGCACCGTTGCGCAGAGGGAAAGAAACCGTACACAAAAAGTGGAACGTAAACACGGCCATTCTTTCCGGGGACGTGATGCTCGTAAAAGTTTATGAAATGTTTCTTTCCCTTGAAGGAGAAAAACTGAAAGAAGTTTTAAAGGCTTTCAATGTTTGCGCAGCGGAAGTGTGCGAAGGCCAGCAGTGGGATATGGAATTCGAAACCACCGACAAAGTTTCTGAAGCGCAGTACATCAATATGATCAGGCTGAAAACTGCTGTGCTTCTGGGGTTCAGTCTTGAGTTGGGTGCAATTCTCGCAGACGCAAGCCATGAGGACCGGAAAGCGCTACGCGACTTTGGCGTAAACATCGGCATCGGCTTCCAGCTTAAAGACGATCTGCTCGATGCCTATGCCGACCCAAAAAAGTTCGGCAAGCAGGTCGGAGGAGATATCCTCGCCAATAAAAAAACCATTCTGCTGATCCGTGCCCTCGAAAAATCGAAAGGCAGCCAGGCAAGACAACTTACGCAGTGGTTATCAGCAAAAAAATTCAACAAAGCTGAGAAGGTGAAAGCCGTAAAAGAAATCTACGATTCGCTCGGCATCCCCCGGACTGTTGAAAAGAAAATCAGCCAATACTTCGACAAAGGTTTTAAGAGCCTCGAGCGCATTGCTCCGTCACGACAAAAAGAATTTCTGGTAGAATTTACGAAGAGCTTGATTGAACGGGAGGTTTAAACTTCAAGGTTCAAAGTTCAAGGTCTAAGGATCAAAGTCGTTCAAAGTTTAAAGTTTAAGGTCGTTTAAGGTTCAAGGTTCAAAATTGACTTGTGGACAATCTCCGTTGAACCTTGAATTTAAACGCGAAGTATCCAGCTAACACGTACCCTAGTTGATCCCGGTGCACAATCCCATCCACCATTTGATCAAACAATCTCCAAACAATCCCGGAGGGATTTCCTGTTTATAACGCACGCGCTATGATCATGGCACCGCGCCACGTCATGCCTGTATAGAAAGCGCAGCACACGTTGGCGCGAAATGCACACAACTTTCAAATAACCTCAGATTCTCCAGATGTGATCTTACCAAACACCGTTGGTGATCTCCCATCCATATTGTAACTTCCGTTCATGCAATTGACACACAACCAAATAGCCGCTTACCACCGCGATGGCTACATCATCCTGAAACAATTTTTCAGCACGCCTGAAATCGGCAAACTGTACAGAACAGCATTAGAGGACGATGCGATGAAAAAGAATGCTTTGGACCTCAACGATCAAACCGGCAAAAAGACGCGTCTTTCTCTCTGGTTCACGCCGGGCAACGATGTGTTCGGCTACATGACACGAAGCCAGCGTATGATCGATGCCATCAGGCCACTGCTCGACAGCGACTCAGCTATATGTCATTTTCACTCGAAGCTGATGCAGAAAGAACCGCGTGTAGGCGGTGCGTGGGAGTGGCATCAGGACTACGGCTACTGGTACAAAAACCAGTTTATGTTTCCTGATCAGCTGATCAGTGTCATGATCGCACTCACGGAAGCCAACAAAGAAAACGGTTGCCTCCAGGTGATCAAGGGATCGCACAAGCTCGGACGCGTCAATCACGGCTTTGCCGGTGAGCAGGTTGGAGCAGATATGGTGATGGTGAACAATGCACTTCAGACCATGCCGCTGATCTACTGCGAACTTCAGCCAGGCGATGCACTCATTTTCCATTCAAACCTCCTGCACCGCTCCGAGGCGAATCTCTCCGATCGTCCGAGATGGTCGGTTATTTCGTGTTACAATTCGCAGTCGAACCTCGCCTATAACGAAACATCCACCGCGTGGAAAGTCCCCGTAGATACCGTGCCTGACAACGCCATTCTCGAATGGGAGGCAGAATCCCTCTCCAAAGCCGACTTCCTCAAAAAAGAAAACGATCCTGCGTTGAAAGAGACGGGGTGGGAAAAGGAAGTAACTACGAAGAAATGATTTAAGATTTGAGATTTGAGATCTGAGATTTTAGAATGTGTGAAGCACACACTTTGGACTACCGACAATCTAAGATCACAAATCTAAAATCTCAAATTTTCCATGCCTGGTTTTTTGAATCGGTACATACGCCTTATCTTTCTCCTTCAATCTAAACCATAATATGAAGCCGGTAGACATTACAAAACTTTCCCTGATGATGCTCCTCGAGTACTTTATCTGGGGCGCATGGTATGTGACGATGGGAACATACATGTCAGAATTCCTCGGAGCGAGCGGAACTCAGATTGCAGCGGCATACAGCGCGCTGGCAATCGCCACAATCATCTCACCTTTTTTTGTTGGGATGGTGGCAGACCGCTACTTCTCTGCGCAGAAGATCATGGGCGTGCTTCATTTGCTCGGTGGGGTTTTACTTTATTTAGCAACACAGGTAGGTGACAACTCCGCCTTCTACTGGATCATTCTTTTCTATTCACTGCTTTACATGCCGACCATTGCGTTGTCGAACTCGATTGCTTTTGGCCAGATGACTGACCCTGGTAAACAATTCCCATGGATCCGCGTGTTCGGAACCGTGGGCTGGATCGTAGCCGGATTGATGATCGGAGCGCTCTCTATCGAGAAAACAGAATTCACTTTCCACATGGCGGCAATTGCATCCGTTGCACTCGGTCTGTTCAGCTTCTTTTTGCCAAATACGCCTCCCAAAGGAAAGTCAGCCGATGCAACTTTCTCCAGTGCGATTGGTGCAGATGCGTTCGTGCTCTTCAAAGACAAACCTTATCTCATCTTTTTCATCGCGGCAATCCTCGTTTGTATTCCGCTTTCGTTCTATTACGGATTCGCTAACGTGTTCCTCAATGAAGTAGGACTGGAGAACGCTGCGAGCAAAATGACGCTGGGCCAGGTTTCCGAAGCATTGTTCATTCTTGCAATTCCCTTCCTCTTCAATCGCATTGGTGTAAAGAACATGCTGATCCTCGGAATGCTTGCGTGGATCCTTCGTTACGTCTGCTTTGCTTTTGGAGATGTTGATGCAAACATCTGGATGCTTTATGCAGGCATCATCCTCCACGGAATCTGCTACGACTTCTTCTTTGTTACGGGATACATGTATACAGAGAAGAAAGCTGGCGAGAAGATCAAGAACGCTGCACAAGGTCTTTTCACCTTCGCTACCTACGGGGTCGGCATGGTGATCGGCACAAAGTTCTCCGGATTCATTACAGACAACTATACGGAGAACGGAGTGCGCAACTGGACGAGCATCTGGTATGTTCCCGCGGGAATTGCCGTAGCGGTGCTTATCTACTTCCTGATCTTCTTCAACGAGAAAAAAGAAATTAAACAGGCTTCTTAAATTTCACACGCAGCGGCTTGCAGCTTGTCGAAGATCCCGCGCCTCGCGGGAAAGCCTGAAGCTCGCGGCCTTTTAAATAACTACGAACTAAACACAAAAATTATCCAACCATGAAAATAGCCATGCTCGGTTCCGGATTCATCGGACGATTCTATGCCGACTCACTCCAGGGATACAGAAGTAAAGACAAAATTGTTTCCATCTATTCACGCAGGGAAGAAAGCGCCAAGAGATTCGCGAAGGATTACAACGTAGCCTTTGTAACAACCAATATGGAGGAAGCGATTGCGCGCCCGGAAGTAGAAGTGGTGTGTATCTCGCTGCCAAACAACCTGCATGAAGAAGCGGTAATGCTTTGCTGCAAGCACAAGAAAGCCGTGATCACTACCAAGCCACTCGGACGCAATGCTGCCGAGGCAAAGCGCATGCTTGAAGCAGTAGAAAAAGCGGGAGTCTTCAATGGCTATCTTGAAGACCTCGTGTATACTCCGAAATTTATTAAAGCGCATGAAAGCGTAAAGAATGGAGCGCTCGGCCGGATTCTTTGGGCGAAATCGCGCGAGACACACCCTGGCCCGCACAGCGATTGGTTCTGGGATATTGAACAGGCCGGTGGCGGATGTATCCTCGACCTCGGGTGCCATTGTGTTGAGATCACACGCAGCTACATCGGCAAGGATATCAAGCCTGTGGAAGTGATGTGCTGGGCAGATACGCAGGTGAAACCAATCGATGCTGAAGACCACGCCATCGGACTCGTGAAATATGAGAACGGTGCTATCGGCCAGTTCGAAGTCAGCTGGACATTCCGTGGCGGTCTCGACCTTCGCGATGAAGTGATGGGAACAGAAGGCACGATCTGGATCAACAGTTTCCTCCGCACAGGTTTCGAAATGTTCACAACAGGTAAAGGAGGAGATTACATCGCTGAGAAAGCAGAAAGCAACTCAGGATGGTTGTTCCCGGTAGGTGATGAACTGAACGAACTCGGCTACAACCATATGTTTGCCGACATGTTCGACTCCATGGAAAAAGGCAAGCAACCGAAAGAAACTTTCTATGACGGATATGTTGTCAATGCAGTTCTGGATGCTGCTTATAAATCCGCAAAGACGAAGAACTGGGAACCGGTGAATCTAGAGATCTGGCGAGGAAGAACGGGTGTGTCAAAAGACAGTCACCTGCAGGAATACGACAAGGATCACTACCTGGTGAAAGAAGAAGTGACGCACTACGGTGCGAAGAAAGTGATCATCAAGGACAAGAAGACCGGAAAGATTACAGAGAAAGTACTCAGCTGATTTTTTTAATAAGCAATGGGCCAATATGCCAATGAGAGTAGTCACTCATTGGCATTTTTACTTCCATATGAGTTAGTTTTTAGCTACAAAGCCACCAAGAACACGAAGGGGCACCAGGGGGGCAGTCAATGATTGCGGTTTTCGATAGCGCTCAAAATAATCTGACAAAACTTTTCAGCTAGAATATTCCGCGAATACTTCCTTACCGCAAGAGCCCTTGAATTACCCTGAGCCTCTGCAATCAAAGAAGGGTTCGACAAGAAGGCATTCAGTTTTTTTACAAACACTTCTGGATCGTTCGAATACGAAAATCCCAACTTCTCGTTTTCGATTTCTTCCCTTATCCATCCACCAAAATTTGTGATGATCATCTTCCCTGCAGCAAGCCCGTCAAAATATTTGTTTGGCGAACCTGTTTCCAAAACTTTGAAAGGGAGGTAACTGATGAAGCACGCATCGGTAACATTCATCACTTGCCGAACACCATCGCGGTTGGCAAAAGGTAACAACGTGACATTCCCAATTTTATCGGCCGCAATGCGTTTTGATAATCTTTCGCGCATAGCGCCTTCTCCACAGATTAAAAATTTGACTTCGAGTTTCGCATCAAAAGTTGCTTTAGCAGCGTCAAGCAAATGATCAAGTCCGTTGGCGAATCCCAGTGCTCCGATGTATGAAATCACGAATTTGTTTCCGATACCAAATCTCCTCTCAAGGTTCGCGTCTTTCTCTTCCGGTTTATAAAACACTGTATCGCCCATGTTGGGCACGAGGTGAATTGTTTTTCGCGGACAAACAGCATTCACGCCATCCGCAATAGCGGGAGAAAGTGCAACAACGGATTGCGCCTGACGGTAAATTTTCCGCTCGAGATCGATCAGGTAATTTTTAAGTATCGGATTTTTTATGAAACCCATCTCGATCGGGGCTTCAGGCCAAAGATCGCCCACTTCAAAAATAAATGGGACTCCAAATCTCCTTTTGATGCGCATCGCGGCAACGCCTACGGTAAGGGGCACTGAGATAGCGTAAACTAAGTCAATGCTTGGGATTGTTTTGGCCTCTGCGACTGCACGGTTTACAAATCTTAAAAACGAAATTCCACGTTTAAAAAATCCAAATTTGTTGCTGTACGCAACCTTCAAATAATGAACGCTGATACCATCGACATCTATGATGCCTTCCTTATCATTCGAGCCTGTGATCACAACGGTTTCAACTCCTTTTTCAACCAGCGCTTTCGCCAGGTAATAAGAACGAATAGCTCCTCCATCATAGGGTGTATTGAAATGCTGATGGAGGATGAGGACTTTCATCCTGCAAAGAAAAGAAATCAGATTAAAGATTAGAGATTTTAGATTTCAGATTTGAGATTTTGGGCTTCTCACGACAAAAAGCAGCGTTGGTTTGACGGACGGTGTTGGCTTCAAAGAAGTTATTCCGCATCTTTCAACAAGAAATATATTCTATGAAGAAATTACTCACCATCATGCTTGTCGGTTTTTGCAGCATTACGTTTGCGCAAAAGTCAATGTTCAATGGAAAAGACCTTTCGGGATGGAAAGTCCATGGAACGGAGAAGTGGTATGTTGAAAATGGCGAATTGGTTTGCGAAAGCGGTCCTGACAAACAATATGGATACCTGGTTTCAGATGGAAAGTTCAAAGACTTTGAATTGAAGCTTGAATTCAAGCAGGAGTCAAATGGAAACAGCGGAGTGTTTTTCCATTGTTCGATCGATGGAACTACGATAGCGGGCTGGCAGGCTGAGGTTGCTCCGAAAGACAAGCACACAGGCGGGATCTACGAATCGTATGGACGTGGGTGGCTGATCAAGCCTGACGCAGAAAAGCAAAAAGCCCTCAAGGAGGGCGAGTGGAACGAAATGGTCGTGCGCATGAAGGGTAATACAGTAACCACCTGGCTGAATGGCCAGCAGATGGTTGAGCTCACTGACGAAAAGATAGGCGCGGGCGATGGAAAAATCGCCCTGCAAATTCATGACGGAGGTGGCGTCAAGGTTCGTTGGCGCAACATCCGCATCCAGGAATTATAAACTACTTTTTCGCAGTGCTGCGTGAGTACGCGAGAATGTTCTGGATGGTAGAAGCAGATGGCTCCATTTGTGATCCTTTGAGTTCCTGGACCATGTTGCTCATCTCCTTGTAGAGTGCCATCAATTCACTGTCGCAGATCAACGCTTTGTCAATCTCCGTCTTCTCCTCCTCCGTAGTCTCCTGGTACAAGTACCGAATTAAATCCGTCTGGGTAAAAGTTTTTATCATAGGCTCTGTTTTTCATCTTTTTCCGCAGATTGATTAGCGCATAACGCATCCTGCCCAACGCAGTGTTTATGCTCACTCCCGTCCGGTCCGCAATCTCCTGGAAACTCATATCAAGATAATGCCTCATGATGAGCACTTGCTTTTGCTCAACAGGAAGCTCCTTGATACAATCTCTCAGCTTCGACCGCGTTTCCCGATGCATCTGCTTATCCTCTGCTGAATCTTCTGAAAAATCCATAGAGTTGAACAGCTTGCTACCGTCCTCGAGAACCACTTCCGGGTAACGCTTATCTTTTCTAAAATGGTCTATAGCCAGGTTGTGGGCTATGCGACTAATCCAAGGCAGGAATTTTCCCTCTTCATTATACCGTCCTCCGCGAATCGTATTTATTGCCTTTACAAAAGTTTCTTGCAATAAATCTTCAGCTGTATACCGATCTTTTACAATCAGGTAAATCGCAGTATAGACCTTGGACTTGTGTCGGTTTAAGAGCATTTCGAAAGCTTCTTCGTTACCGGCTTGATAGAGCGACACTAATTTGCTGTCGCTTAATCCTTTGTCAATCATTCTACTTCACATTTTAGGTAACGTAGAGGTCTATTTCGATATTGTGTGGGTTTGATTTTTTGAAATTGGTTTGAAAAGATATAAATATTTTTACACCCGCCAAAAAATTTTTCGAAAATTCTTGCCTTCTACTAATTTTCTTATGGTATTTGAATCCACAAAAAAATTTTTTTGAAGAACCCAATATGCCAGTCAGCAAGAAACGCGTTATTAAGAGTTTAGAGAACCTGTCAGAGGATTTGAAAGAATTGCTGAGGGAGCAATATCCAAACGGTTACGAGAGCAGCATCAGCCGCATCACCAACGCTAAAAAAGAACCTATTTTCGTGTTTCCTCTTGAAACCGAAGATGCAACATACCTGATCAAAGTACCGGCAACAAAAAATAGTGACGGTGAATATGATGTAGACTCAACTCCAGAACCAGACGCGGAGGCAGCTGGCCCGGCAGCCGGAGCTGACGATGATGACTACGGGTCTGGCGATGGCTACGGAGAAGACGGGGCACGTGATGACGATTACGATGACGATGGTGGTGGACGCAAAAGCCGTGAAGCCAGCTACGATCCTGATTTCGACAGCTAGACCCGACCCGGGAAAAAATTTAGAATAAAATGAACACCATCCACCCGGGTGGTGTTCTTTCTTTTTGTAGCGTTGTAAAGTTTTTTGCTAACCGAAGGTAAATTGACCGTGACCAATTCTCTCATTCAAAACGACAGCCACCTGGACGAACTCAGTCCAAAGGAATATATCATCATCAAGCGGGCAAGGGTTAACAACCTGAAAAATCTAAGTGTTGCAATTCCGCGCAATAAGCTGGTCGTGATTACAGGCTTGTCCGGGTCTGGGAAATCGTCACTTGCCTTTGACACGTTGTTCGCAGAAGGTCAGAGGATGTATGTGGAAAGCCTCAGTTCCTACGCCAGGCAGTTCCTCGGCCGCATGGAAAAACCGGATGTCGATTATATCCGCGGTGTTTCTCCCGCTATTGCGATCGAGCAAAAGGTGAACACCCGCAACCCACGCTCTACAGTAGGAACCACAACCGAAATTTACGACTACCTCAAGTTGCTTTTCGCGCGTATCGGCAAAACGTATTCACCCGTGTCCGGGAAAGAAGTAAAGCGTGATACGGTCACCGATGTGGTCAATACCATCAACAACCTGCCTAAAGGAACACGCGTGATGGTCGCAGCTCCGTTACATATTAAGAAAGGAAGAAAGGTCCAGGAGGAACTGAACCTTCTCCTCAGCAAAGGCTTCGCGCGGATACTGCTAAACGGAGAAGTGAAATTCATCGAAGAACTGTTAAATCCGACTGAAGAAGGCGCGAAAAAGAAAAAGACAGTTAAGATTGACGGCACAATCGAAATATTGATCGATCGTGCTTCAGTTAACCCGGAAGATGAAGACACGGTGTTCCGATTGTCCGATTCGGTGCAAACTGCCTTTTTCGAAGGCGAAGGCGATTGCATTGTGTATGCAGAACGGCAGAACAAAATGCAGTTCTCCGACAAGTTCGAACTCGATGGGATGACATTCACGGAACCTTCTGTGAATTTCTTCAGCTTCAACAATCCCTATGGCGCATGTCAGACTTGCGAAGGTTTTGGAAAAGTACTCGGCATTGACGAAGACCTTGTGATTCCCGATAAAGGCATGTCTGTTTACGAGGGCGCTATTGCACCGTGGCGCAGTGAAGCCATGAGCGAATGGGCAAAACCCTTATTGAAAAACGGGATCAAGTTCGATTTTCCGATCCATCGCCCATACCACGAACTTACCCAGGCACAGAAAGATCTGTTGTGGACGGGCAATGAATACTTCGAAGGACTGAATGATTTCTTTAAGCACCTCGAAACAAAAACGTATAAGATCCAATATCGGGTAATGCTTTCCCGCTACCGCGGAAGAACAAACTGCCCGGACTGCCGGGGAACGCGTTTGAGAAAAGATGCGCAGTATGTGAAGATCGCCAATACCTCAATAACCGATATCGTTCTGATGCCGATTGAAGAGGCGCTTGAGTTTTTCAACAAACTAAAGCTTCCGGCATACGAAGTGAAGATCTCCGATCGCATCCTGACCGAAATCAAAAGCCGGCTTGGGTACATGGTGAAAGTAGGGCTTGGCTACCTGACGTTAAACCGTATCACGTCAACGCTTTCCGGTGGAGAATATCAGCGCATTAAACTTGCAACATCGCTCGGCAGCGCGCTCGTAGGCTCGATGTATGTGTTGGATGAACCAAGCATCGGCCTGCATCCAAAAGACACAGCGCGGATGGTGGAAGTGCTGCTGTCACTCCGCGATCTTGGAAATACTGTCATTGTAGTTGAGCATGAAGAGGAAATCATGCGTGCAGCAGATCAAATCATTGATATCGGCCCCGATGCAGGAAGTCATGGCGGACATCTCGTCTTCCAGGGAACGCTGAAGGATCTTAATGGAAAAGTCCGGTCACATACCACCGACTATCTCTCGGGGCGGGAATCAATTCCGGTGCCTGCCACGAGACGCAAATGGAGTGATTCCATTACAGTAGTGGGAGCAAGGGAGAATAACCTGAAAAATCTTACAGTTAAATTTCCGCTCGCAGCGCTTACGGTGGTGACGGGCGTCAGCGGTTCGGGAAAATCAACACTGATCAAAAAAATACTGTATCCCGCTGTAGGAAGACTCAGTGGGTCGGTTGCCGAATCTCCCGGAAAGTATGACAAGCTTGATGGCGATTTCGCGAGGATCACACAGGTGGAGTTTGTAGATCAGAACCCCATTGGAAAATCATCGCGCTCGAATCCGATCAGCTACGTGAAGGCGTATGACACCATCCGTCAGTGTTTTGCTGAAACACCACTTTCAAAACAACGCGGCTACAAACCTTCGCATTTTTCATTTAACGTTGAAGGCGGTCGTTGCGAAACATGCCAGGGAGAAGGCGAGATAAAAGTCGAGATGCAATTCATGGCCGACATTTTTCTCAAATGTGAAAGCTGCAATGGCAAACGATTCAAGCAAGAAATTCTTGAAGTGGAAATGAACGGCAAGAACATCGCAGAAATCCTCGACATGACAGTCGAAGAAGCGCTCGGGTTCTTTAAGGATAAAAAAGGCATCTACGAAAAAATTCTGCCGCTGAATGATGTTGGGTTAGGATACGTAAAGCTTGGACAATCATCGAACTCACTGAGTGGCGGTGAAGCCCAACGTGTGAAGCTCGCTTCATTCCTGGCGAAAAATGCTACGGAAGGAAACATCCTTTTCATTTTCGATGAGCCAACAACCGGTCTTCACTTCCACGACATCTCCAAGCTTCTCAAAGCAATGAACGCGTTGGTTGATGAAGGTCATACAGTGATTGTGATCGAACACAACCTTGAAGTGATCAAGTGCGCTGACTGGATCATTGATCTTGGACCCGAAGGCGGAGAGAAAAAAGGCGGTAATCTTTTGTTCGCGGGGACACCGGAAGATATGGTGAAGAAAGCGAAGGGAAGTTATACTGCGGAGTTCCTTAAAACAAAACTTGGCAACAACCCCTAACCCCTGAAGGGGGAACGAAAGTGCGTGCTGGCTGCAAAGTGATCGGAGAATATCGAACATTCAACATCCAATGTCGAATAATGAAGTTTGGATTGCACTCCGTTCGACATTCGACATTGAGTGTTGAGTGTTCGACATTTGCCTTTCCCTTAGATTAATCAGCTGACCTCTCAATATCGCACGAGTAGTGTAGAAACAGTCACCCCTCTCACTTCAGGAGAGGGGCCGGGGGTGAGGTTTACTTCACAATCTTATCAAAGCTCGCGCAAATCCCCTTGATGAGACTTGAACTAAATCCCTGGTGCTCCATCTCATTCAATCCGACAATGGTACAACCTTTAGGCGTTGTCACTTTGTCGATCTCTTCTTCCGGATGGCGATTTAGCTTCAACAACAATTCAGCGGCACCTTTTACCGTTTGGGCTGAGATCAGGTTTGCAGTTCGCGCATCAAATCCGATTTCAATTCCGCCTTGTGTTGCTGCGCGAATAAATCGCAGCGCATACGCAATTCCGCAGGCACCAAGCACTGTGGCAGCATCCATAAGTTTCTCATCGATGGCTATCGAAATTCCAAGCTGATCGAACAGATTCGTAACATACTCAACTTGTTCTTTCGTTGCTCCCTGTTGGCACATGCATGTCACTGACTCCTGAATTGCAATGGCAGTATTTGGCATCGCCCTGAAGATGGGAACGCCTGCACCCACGATCGCAGAAAATTCCTTCATGTACACACCCGTCACCACGCTGATAAGCACATGTTTCGAAGGATTAAAATGTTGCTTCACCCCCTCCAGCACTTCCTTTACGTTGTAGGGTTTCAATGCAACAATGATCACATCGCTGGTTTTGATGGCACGCGCATTATCACTGGTGATGGTCGCGCCAAGCACTTTCAGGTGTTGAATTACCTCGAGGTTGCGTCTCGTCACAGTGATCTGCTGCGGAGAAACGAATTGACTTTTAATCAATCCTTCTGCTATGGCTGCTCCAAGGTTGCCACCACCAATGATGGCGATTTTCGAATTTTTCATTTTGCGTCTGGTGAATAGGAAAATTAGAAATACTTTGACGTACTTGATGTCATTATCTCCCAATTAATCTCCGTAATCGATGGAAGTTCTTTATAAACCGTGGCCGTGGTATATAGCAGGTGCCGTGATCGGACTCACAGTTCCTACCTTACTTTTGTTAGGCAACAAGCGCTTAGGCATCTCTTCAACACTTCGGCAGTTCTGCGCCATGTGTGTTCCTGCCAACATCCCATATTTCAAATACGATTGGAAACAACAAAGCTGGAATCTGTTCTTCGCAGCCGGACTGTTACTGGGTGGATTTCTTGGTGGATATGTTTTCGCTAACCCCGAACCGGTTAAAGTGACGCAAGGCACGTTACAACTTTTCAGTTCATGGGGACTTGAAGATCCGAAAGGTCTGTTGCCGGAGGATCTGTTCAACTTTGAAAATCTAATAACGCTGAAAGGATTTTTGCTGATGATTGTCGGGGGTTTTCTTGTGGGATTTGGAACTCGTTGGGCGGGTGGTTGCACTTCCGGACATGGCATCATGGGGCTGTCTGCGCTTCAGTGGCCATCACTTGTTGCCACTGTTTGTTTTTTTATTGGTGGAATTATCTTCAGTCACTTCGTCCTTCCTTACATTCTTGCCTTATGAAAAATTTCAAGTACCTGTTGGTAGGAATAGTCTTCGGACTTGCCCTCACGAAAGGCGAAGCGATCTCATGGTACCGCATCCAGGAAATGTTTTACTTCGAAAGTTTTCACATGTATGGAATTTTCATGACTGCCGTTCCGATCGGAGCACTTTCAATTTTCCTCATTCGAAAATTCCAACTGAAAGCAGTGAATGGTGAAGTGATTGAAAAAACAGTAAAGGCTTATCATCCTGGTGTAATCTTCGGAGGATTGATCTTCGGATTTGGCTGGGCTTTGACAGGCGCGTGTCCCGGGCCATTGTATTGCCAGATCGGCTCGGGCTATCTTGTTGTAATCGTTGTGCTGCTTGCCGCTGCCGCGGGAACATGGACGTATGGGTTGGTCAAAAATCATCTCCCGGATTAATGTGCCCAGATTAATGCGACAATGTGCCAATATGCCAATGGAGTTCAAAATCAAATTCATTTCCTAAATTGTGCTAGATGTATCCAATTGGCATATTGGCACATTAGCACATTGACTAATTAACTTAAGCATGAACACGTCCGAGCTACTCGCAGCAGTAAAAGCACGCAATCCAAATGAACCGGAATTTCTGCAGGCAGCAGAAGAGGTTATTCTTTCCATTGCTCCGGTGATTGACAAAAATCCGGACTTTGCGCGCTTCAGAATTCTTGAAAGGATGCTCGAACCGGAGCGCATGATCTCATTCCGGGTAACCTGGCTGGATGACAAAGGCAACGTTCAGGTCAACAGAGGTTATCGTGTTCAGATGAACAGTGCGATCGGTCCTTACAAGGGCGGACTTCGTTTCCATCCCTCTGTTACACCAAGTGTGCTCAAGTTCCTCGCATTCGAGCAGGTCTTCAAAAATGCGTTGACGGGAATTCCGATGGGTGGTGGAAAAGGCGGAAGCGATTTTGATCCGAAAGGAAAATCAGACAATGAAGTGATGAAGTTCTGCCAGGCATTCATGGGTGAACTGTATCGTCACATCGGGCATCGCCTCGATGTGCCTGCAGGCGATATTGGCGTTGGTGGACGAGAGGTTGGCTACATGTTTGGCGCTTACAAGAAATTGCAAAATGAATTTACGGGCGTTCTCACTGGAAAAGGAATTGGCTGGGGTGGAAGCCTGATCCGAACAGAAGCTACAGGCTACGGGCTGATCTACTTCGCAGAAAATATGCTTCAGACGAAGAACGATTCGCTGAAAGGAAAGGTTTGCCTCGTGTCTGGCTCGGGCAACGTGGCGCAGTATGCGATTGAAAAAATAATTCACCTTGGCGGGAAAGCAGTAACAGCATCTGACTCCACAGGATACATATACGATGAAGAAGGCTTCACGAAAGAAAAACTTGAATTCCTGAAGGACCTCAAGAACAATAAGCGCGGGCGGATCAAGGAGTATGTGGAAAAGTTCAAGAGCGCGACCTATAAAGATATTGACGGGAAGGCTGATTCGAATCCGCTCTGGAGTCACAAGGCGGATTGTGCGTTCCCCTGCGCCACACAAAATGAAGTCAACGAGAAGGATGCTAAGCACCTTGTCAAAAACGGACTGAAACTCCTGGCCGAAGGTGCCAACATGCCAACAACCATCGAAGGCATTAACGTTTTGATCGATGCGGGAGTGATGTATGCACCCGGCAAAGCTTCAAATGCCGGTGGCGTTGCAACGTCAGGGCTGGAGATGACACAAAACTACATGGGCACAAACTGGAGTGCTGAAGAAGTTGACGCCAAGCTCAAGCACATCATGAAGAATATTCATGACACCAGTCTCGCTGCCGCAAATGAATATGGCAAAGCCGGAAACTACATGGTCGGAGCGAACATCGCAGGATTTCTGAAGGTAGCGAAGGCGATGGTAGCGCAAGGCGTGATTTAGACTTTAAATGCGTTCCCTCGCAAATCGGCTGCGGTTACATTTAAGATTTTAGAATTAAGATTTTAGATTTAATGCGAGTAAATTTTCTGATGGACCGGGCAGCGAAGGCCGGAAACCACCAAATCTAAAATCTCAAATCTAAAATCTTAAATTTTCCTAAGCTTTAAAATATTCCTCAAGCTCTACCAAAGCGTTAGCCGAACCTTTAAGATCTTTAATCACTATTCCTTTTTCAAGGATTACAATTCGCTCACAAATTTCTGTGACGTGATTAAGGTCGTGGCTTGAGATGAGGTATGTGAGATTGCGCTCTGCTTTCTCCTTGCGAAGCAGATCTTTCAGGCGGATCTGAGAAGTAGGGTCGAGGTTTTCGAATGGCTCATCGAGAATAACTACCTGTGGATTTCCGATGAATGCTGCGGCAATTCCAACCTTCTTAAGATTTCCTTTCGAAAGGTCGCCAATAAATTTTTTGTTACCGATGATCTCTCCGTGAAACAGCTCCTCGAACTTCGCCAGGAATGCTGCAAGATCCGCGTCAGCATACCCATGGAGTTTGCCGACAAACTTGAAATATTCCTCCGGTGTGAGATATTGGATCAGAAAGTTCTCATCCAGGTAAGACCCGACATATGATTTCCACTCGTCATTTTGCTGAACATTCTTTCCATTGATCGTAACGGTCCCCGCGGACGGACGGATGAGGTCAATGATCATCCGGAACAATGTGGTTTTACCCGCACCGTTGTTTCCTACAAGTCCGAAACTTTCACCGGCCGCGATGGCCAGATGCGGCACATCGACTACTACCTGACCCTTATACTCTTTGCGAAGATTTTCTATTGCTATCATCCTGGTGTAATTCGTTTTTAATCTTTTCTAAAACCTGCTGCGATCTTGTATTTTCTTTCCGCCAGTCTGCGTGTAGTCAGGTCGATAAGCTTGCCGCGGAAAATAATTCCTACGACACCGGCCAGTCCCACAGCCGCAATACCTAACTCAGGCTGACCCATGAAACTAAAAGGCAGAAAGAAAATGTACGGCCCGAGCAGAATCGGAATTGACATGATCCATTGCGCGGCACCAACTCCCTCGTAATTGAACGTCACGCCCTTCTTCAGATCGACTTTCTTCGGATCCCACATGGCGAGGTTGAGAATGACGAACACATTTATCCCCATGTTGAAGAGTGTCATCGCAAGATGGATGAACAATATCTTCCAGCCAAAATAAAGGTAGGGCGTGCTGAGGACGAAGCACACGATTGTGACACACGTCAGCAGCCAGTATTTCGACTCAACGTACTGGCGCATTGAAACAGGTCGCGTAAGCGTGAAGTCATAGTGACCACCCTGCCAGCTGAAAAGCAGCTGACCATAGTTGATCATAAAAATCCCTGTGATGAAAATTCCAACAAACAACAGAATGCCAGGCATGTCTTCCATGTATTTTTTGTTGGTATAGAAGATCAATCCATACAGCAAAAAGAAAGCACTGAGGTATAGAATGTTTTTCGGGCGTTTATTTCTCAGGATTAACTTCACTTCCACATTGATCATTTCGCCAATGAGACCGAAGTTTTTCAGAAACGAGAGATCCTGGGTAACACCCGTAGCATTGGTCCGCTGGTAGCTGATCTCCTCCGGATACATCGCCTGGCGGAAAAAATTATAGCATAAGAAATAGACAAGGCCAAGCAATAGCAATGGAATAAGCGCGAGAACGGGCTGATTCAGAAATGAGTTGAAAATCGCAGCTGATACATCTGACAATTTAAACCATCCATAATAATCAGATGCCCCAAGCAGCACAATGATTCCAAGCAGGGTGAGGATGCCGAAGATATTATCATCCAGGGCTTTTTTGAACAACACCACAAGGTAGTGCAGCACCATACTGCAAATCCAAAGTGTCAATGCCCACAGCCATGCCGTTGCAGGCGAGTAGTCGGAGGCAACAACTTTCAGCGCAAACGGAATGAAAAGGATCAGCGGCATGAGGTTGAGCAGGTGAACTGCAGACCGCAGAAGAAGGAAGTGAACGAGCTTCGATTTCTTCATCGGCAGGTGGAGATACGGCTGTACATCCAGCACCGGAAGGTTCTGCATCATGTAGCGCATAATAAATTCGAAGCCGAAAAAATATAACAGCAGACTGTTCAGAAATCCGATGGCATCTGACTGCTTGAGCCCTTTGATGATGATAATGTCGAGTGTCAGTCCGAGTGCCAGCGCATACACAAACATCATCAGTCCGAGAATGCCTGTGAAGATGAGCGTTGCCGCATCCTTGGAAAAGGAAATGGATCGCGTAAAGCGTTTCCAGCTGTGGGACAGGAGTAGGTTTACCATAATAAAACTCGCCTAATGAGTAGTGCGTAAAGGGTAATAATTACATTTTTGCAGTTCTTTTTCACCCCAATGGAGCTTCGCTTAGGAACCAGCTACCGGCAAATTCTCAATCTCGCGCTACCGATATCGCTGGCGATGCTCGTTCCGCAGATCAACTTCATTACAAACAACATTTTCCTCGGAAGGTTGGGACAGCAGGAACTTGCGAGCGCAGGAATCACCGGTGTTTATTACCTGATCTTTGCCGTGATCGGAAGCGGATTGAACAACGGCTTACAGGCGCTGATCGCCCGGAGAGCAGGCCAGAACCTTCCTAAAGAGATCGGAAAACTATTTTTCCACGGAGTGTGGATCGCGCTTGGCTTTGCAGGTCTGGGGATTCTGGCAACATACACGATCGCCCCCACTGTTTTACGCGCTACCATCAACAATCCCGAGATTGCTGAACAGGTAATTGAATTTCTGCTCATCAGGATCTGGGGATTGCCATTTCTCTACTTGTATGTGATGAGAAACGCGCTGCTGGTCGGTACCAATCAAACGCGATTCTTGGTCTGGGGCACATTAGCAGAAGCGGTCACCAACATCGTGCTCGACTATGGACTTATCTACGGACATCTCGGGATGCCGAAACTGGGTTTCAACGGTGCGGCCTATGCGTCAATAATTGCGGAAGGCACAGGCCTGCTCGTGATCTATATCGTGATTCACATCAAAGGCATACATAAGTCATTTGCTTTTTTTGAAGATGTTAAATGGAATGGTGCAATCTCAAAACAGATCCTGGTCACTTCATCTCCATTGATTCTCCAGTATGGCATCAGTATCATGAGCTGGGAATATTTTTACATTCTCATCGAGCATCACGGGGAGCGCGCGCTTGCGATTTCAAACACAATGCGAAACATCTTCGGTTTGTTTGGAATTTTTTCCTGGGCATTTGCTTCTGCAACCAACACGCTCGTTAGCAACATCATCGGGCAGGGGCGGCAGGAGGAAGTAATGCCGCTGATTGGACGAGTCGTGAGAGTGAGTCTTTCCATTTCGCTCATACTTTTTACGCTGCTCTCTATCTGGCCGGAATGGTTCCTTTCGTTTTACGGGCAAAGTCCCGAGTTTATTGCCGATGCAATCCCGGTGATGCGCGTGGTTTCATTCGCGCTGCTGATGATGTCATTCGGGACGATCTGGCTGAATGCGGTGACCGGAACCGGAAACACAAAAATCAACCTGATCATCGAGCTGATCACGATCGTAATCTATTCGCTGTATGTCTATATCGTTCTTGAATACCTGAACCTTCCGATCACCTGGGGTTGGGTCTCCGAATGGGTATACTGGCTCTCGATGTTCAGCATGGCATATTTCTACATGCGATCCGGAAAATGGAAGAACAAGGAAGTGTGAAACAAATCCGGTTACCACTCGTTCAGCACTCCATGACTTTACGCCTCCTGTTTTTTATTTTGTTTTCTACCTCCGTCTATGCTCAGTCTGTAAAAACTGACACGCTGATTTTTGCAACCTATCGGTACTCCGATAACAATAGAATCAAGAATATCAGGCCTTTTGCCGAGTGGTTTGGCGCCAACCTCAAAGTGGCGGTGAAGGTCAGAAGTTTTGATTCGGTTCACGATCTGGTTGACGCTATCCAGATGAAAAAAGTTGATATCGTATTTATCAACACTTTCGGATACCTGCTTTCGCGCGAACATTCCGATCAATATAAAATCGCGGCAGCGCTGAGTCTTCCCGAGAATGCACGAAGCACTTACCAGACTGCAATTGTTTCCTCTGTGGCGTCCAATATCCGTTCACTGGAAAACCTTAAGGGCATGGCGGGCAAATACAGTTTGTCCCTCGTAAATCCGGGATCTACCTCAGGAAATTTGATCCCGCGGTTACAGTTTGCCCAGCTCGGTATTACAGAGCCCGAGAAATTTTTCACCTCGATAACTTACACAAAGAACCACACGCTGACGCTGCGTGAAATAGTTGATGGTAAAGCCGACATTGGAGCATTCGGGAGCGAGGAATTTTATAAGGCACAACAAGCCGACAAGGAACTCCGCAGAAAAGTGAACCTGCTTTGGGAATCTCAACCAATTCCGCTTGGACCTGTGTTATTCAGAAGTGATTTGCAGGAAGAAATTTCTTCGCGACTCATTGAATCCTTGCTCTCACTGCATCGGGAAAACCCGGCAGCTTTAGAGGCGATCAAATCCGGGTGGACTGAAGCAATTCCTGCAAATAAATTCCAGGTGGTTGATGAACACTATTACACAGATATCATTAAGAATGATCCCGTGACGGGAATGAACATCATCAGGGCGTTCGCCCGCTGATCATTTTTTCCGTGGGTAAAAATACAGGTAGCTGGTCTCGCCTTTTACCTTCTCACTGATCGTATAGAAGCCCGAACCATCACGCGCAAACGTGATCGACTCTCCCTGCGGCTCTTCCTCGTAATCGATGATCTCAGGGTTCCGTTTTAGTGCTGATGCAAGGTTGTCGTTCTTCAGATTCCAGTAAAAGACGTTCTCATAATTTTTCATGAGCACTTCTGTGCCCTCAGGGGAAAAATCACCAGCCACAATCTGACCAAAAGGGATAGAGCCGATCTTTTGAGCAGTGAGCGTGTCCGTGGTTGAATATGGATACTTCAGCTCGTAAACGTATACCGGCTTCTCGCGCTTCGACACGACATAAAGGTTTTTTGTCTTCGGATCCAGCAGCAGCGATTCCGTATCTTTTTTCACATCGAGCTGAAAAACGATTCTGTCGAATTTCGAGATGGTGATGCTGGACTTTCCTTCTTCAAATTTGGGTTCCTCAAAGCGGTAGATGATCTTGTACGGAAAGATGGCCATGTTGTCTCCGATGTCGGCAACGTACAGGTAGTTTTTCCCAGGTTCAGGACCGGGACCTACGGCAACATCTTCCCAGTCGCGATTGATCACATTCTGAAGCGTACAGGTAAGACGGATGTTTGACTTATCATCGATCAACAACACTTCCGCGCGGTTTCCGCTGTCATTATGTGTCCACAACAGGCCGGGGTTTGTCGCGCTCGCGGCCAGGCCGGAAGCCTCCTCAAGTTTCTTGTCTGTCACCTCCACTAATTTCTGTCCTTCCGAAAAGAGCTCTGTTTCATTGCCTTTCGCCTTTTTCTGCGAGCATGCCGCAGTAGCAATGAACATCATTAAGAAAAATACCTTGCGCATCACCATGAATTAAAGTGCGAATAAAACAATTTCCGAGCCGATTGTGAAACGAAAAATACGCGCCAGCGCACATCAACCGATTTCTACAGGATATTGGCAGGGAGTGTTACCTTTGCGGGATGAATGTGAACGAACTGGATGCTTCAGACGAGCAGGACGATGTATTATTTGAACATCACCGGATAGTTGCCGATCGTGGACAGGCATTACTCCGCATCGACAAGTTTCTGATGGACCGCCTGCCAAATGTCACCCGCACAAAAATTCAGGACGGCATTCACAACGGGTTTGTTCTGGTGAACGAAAAACCGATCAAGCCAAACTACAAGGTTCATCCGCTTGATGTGATCACCATCTCGTTGCCGGAGCCTCCGCGCGACACCGAAGTGGTGCCTGAAAATATTCCGCTGAATATCGTTTTTGAAGATGAGCACCTCCTGGTCATCAATAAGCCAGCAGGCATGGTAGTTCATCCTGCGTATCAGAACTGGACGGGCACGGTAGTGAATGCGCTGGCCTATCATTTCCAGAATCTTCCGGAGATGCCAGGCAATGCCGGACGGCCCGGACTTGTTCACCGGATTGATAAGGATACATCAGGACTGTTGGTGATTGCCAAGTCTGAGATTGCGCTAACCCAACTTGCCAAACAGTTTTTTGACCACACGATCGAAAGAACTTACTGGGCAATCGTCTGGGGGATTCCGGAGCCACCACAGGGAACGATCAATGTTCACGTGGGTCGCAGTCTTAAAGACAGGCGCGTGACGACAGCATTCCCTGAAGGCGATTTCGGCCGACATGCGATAACGCACTACAAGCTACTGCGCGACCTTCGGTACGTCTCACTGGTGGAGTGCAAACTTGAAACAGGTCGCACCCATCAGATCCGTGCGCACATGAAACATATTGGTCACACGCTTTTCAATGATGCAATGTATGGTGGTGATCAGATCCAAAAAGGGACCGTTTTCGCGAAGTACAAGCAGTTTGTAGAGAATTGTTTTAAGATAATTCCGCGCCAGGCGCTGCACGCCAAGACACTTGGGTTTAAACACCCTGCTACCAAAGAATGGCTTCAGTTCGATTCGGAGCTGCCATCAGATTTTGTTGACGTGCTCGAGAAGTGGGACCACTACGTCAAGTATAATTAACCAGATTAACGGGGCGATAACGAGAGGGCAGCGAGGCTCTGCTCGCGATTCATACGAGTTACTTTTTGTGTCTGCAAGGCCGCGAGGGCCGCGGGTCAGAAGGTCGGGTTCAGTGTTCTTGAGTTGCCCAGTGCCTGTCGGATCTGTTTCAACGCCTCGCGCTTCACAAACTGGTCGTTGCGCAGTGGTTTGATCATTCCGTTGATGTAATCCAGCACCTTTTCCATCTGAACCTGATCGAGAGAATCCAACGATTCCACAATCTTGTGTTTTTGGTTAATGCCAGTCATGATTTGTAGTGGTTATACAGGCAATAACGGAAATTAACTCGTTGTGTTTCAGATGTTAAGTGAATTTAACGGAGATTAAACATAGCGGTAAAATCCAGGTTCCAAATACCAAGCTCCAAGGTCCAAGAATGTCTGCGACACAGCTTGGTGTCACCTCCGGATTGGCTTTTTGGGTTTTGGATCTTGGATTTTGGACCTTTTTAAAAGAACTGTTCGTGAGTCTTGAATTACTTCAAAACAACACGAACAGCTGAGGCAAAAGTTATAGAGGAGAGGGATTCTATAATTCTAGTTGTGGTGCGTACGGTGGATGAGGTCATCCCACGTTTTGTCCGGTTGCGGCTTCACGCTATCGGAAACAATCTGGGCGAGTTTGCTGCCGATTTCCGCTGTAGCAAACATGGCAGCTACTCCCAGCGCATTTCCTAAATGTTCAGTTTTTGCGTCAACTTGATCGGCCACGAAAATAACGGGCGTCTTTTTGTTCACGGTGTTTGTACGGATGGAACGGACTAGTTCAAAACCTGTGATTACAGGCAGGTCAGTACCGCAGATTATTAAGTCGAAGGATTCGATTCTTGAGGTCAGGAGCCCATCCAAACCCGAGTCGGTGAATCTGACAACTGCTGTGTTGTCCTGCAGTACTGACTTTACCTGGTCTACGACCATTATCTGCCTGTGAACCACAAGTATTTTGATCGTTCTGCTCAAACCGTTTTTATTAAACATTAACTAACCAAACCTTTTATGAAAGGTCGTTGAATTTTCACTTGCGATAATTGCAGGCTGAAACGATTCCCCTACCGATTTGTAGGTAGCACTGACTGCAGTGTGCCTAAATTTTGAGGTATAGACCGCTTTCTACATTGCCCCTAACGGTTGGTAGTGGTAGAAAACTACCAGTGAAATGGTAAAAAAGTACCAGCGTATATCCAGCGGGTTATTTCATCAGACCGATTTCGTAGGCGTACTTCACCAGGCCAACCATGTTGCTTACACCAACCTTTTCCATAATGTTGCTTCGGTGATTTCGCACGGTGTTCTCGCTGAGCGAAAGCTTCTGGCTGATCTCTTTGATGGTCAGCTCCTGGCAGACAAGCAGTACGATTTCTTTTTCACGTTCCGATAGCTCGATGGATTGAAATGTCGGACGATGGCCCTGCCTTTTCTCTTTCATATTTTTGCGCAGCACCGATGCAACAAGATCATTGTGATAGAAATCTTTTTCAATCACTGCTTCAATTGCCGTTTCAAGCTCTTCCGGTTCCGTGTTCTTCAACAGGAATGCATGAACACCCATTTCCATCATATGGAGAATGTATTTTTCGCTGTCGTGCATGGTGAGCACAATCACTTTCACATCGGGATATTTACCAATGATGTTCTCGCATGTTTCCGTGCCGTCCATCACCGGCATCTGAAGGTCGACTATCGCGATATCGGGCTGCTGATATTTCATCAGCGTCAGCAACTCTTTTCCATTCTCCGAGTCTTTCACCTCCTCGACACTGTCAAAGCCACGGATGAGATTTACCATCGCTTTGCGAAACAATGTGTGATCATCGGCAATAAAAACCTTAAGCCGTTTTTTCATGAGTAAGGGGTGCTGTTAAAATAGTTTTGCTTCCACGTGTTTTGCCTTTTTCGAAGAGAATTTCTCCGCTCAGTAGCCTGGCGCGGTTTTCAATATTGTACAGGCCGAGTCCTTTGCTGCCTGCACTATCACTTCTCTGAAAATCTGCGTCAAAACCCACACCATCATCTTCCACTGCGAGCGAGAAGGTATTTCCTACATTGGCTGTAACCGTAATGCCCGAAGCCTGCGCATGTTTGATCGCGTTGTTGAGCAACTCCTGGGCTATGCGAAAAATCATGAGCTCGCGCTGCGGGTCCAATTTAGGAATCTCCGCATTCGCGTGGTAGTGAATGGGAATCTTTGATGTCTGCTGAAATCGTTCGCATAACTCTTTGAGCGCGTAGGTCAGCCCAAACTTTTCAAGTGTCGATGGCATGAGGTCGCGGCTGATCCGCCTGACGGATGAAATGGTGTCATCGAGCATTTGTTTGGTCTCGTCTATCGACTGGGGGTTTGGCAGCGCTTTGGCCATGGTGCTGATACCCACCCGGATTGTTGACAACATTCCTCCGATACTGTCGTGGAGATCTGCTGCCAGTCTTCTGCGTTCAGTTTCCTGTGATTCGAGTTCCGCCTGCATCATTTTCTGCTGGTAGTCAAACTCCAGTGCCTGACGTTTGAATTGCTCGTGCAGCATACGTTTTTGGTAGAAGACAACGAATAGCACGATGGCACCAGCGAGAATCAGCATCCCTACGGTTGCCACTGACAAGATGAGCAGGAGATTATCTTCCATTGGAAGTTTTGAAATTATGAAAACAAGCCGGACTTTAAAACTCGTCCTTCAAATTTACATTGACGGCATCGAGCCTTCTCAGGTCGTAGACAACAGCAACCATGATGATGAGCTGGTGTATTATAAAGAGGGATAAATTTGTCACCCAGAGAATTCCGACTTTCTCGGTATGAACATCAATTACATACTGGATAAACGCAAAGAGAAAAACCGTTCCGGCAGAGTAAAGTAAAAAAGCGGAATTGATCCAGAACATCCTGAGGCGGTGAACATGAATCGTTGGAAGATCGCGCATCAGCTGGAAAAAATACACTATGCAGTAAACGATTACGATCAGGTTAGAAGCAAGTTTGGTCACGGATGCAAGGCCAGTCGGGCTAAAGATAAGGTTTACAATCCCTCCGACAACAAAAACTGTTGCCAATAACAGAATAGCGCGCCTGAACCGATTATTTGTTGCACTGTTGTAAATAAGGCTGGCGATCACAAAAAAGACAATTTCGTAGGCTGAGCCAATTGCATTCATAACCAAATTAGTTGCAAATACCAGTGCGGAGAATTGCATGAGATTAAACAACGCACTGAATGCAAACAACAATCCTATCAATATCATCAAGCGGTCTCGTTGTTTGTAACGGTACAACGAGAAGATCGCTATCAATACTGACAGGATTGTTTGAAAGATTGCAGTTCCTATAACGACTTCTGCGGTCATTCAATTTATGAGCACACTGGCGGGCAAATCAAACCGTTATCAGCTGATCCGGGGTCGCCTCCATCCTTGCCCTCATTGCCCCACAACAAAGTACCATCTTCCTTGCGGCCGACCAATACGAGGTTCACAGTTTTTTTCTTGGCGTAATCACTGTGCTTGGACGCCAGGAAAAACGAAATTCCTGTACAGCCCTCCTGGTTCAGCAATTCCAGAAGAATGTCTTTACCAAAGAAAATAGACTTTGTGTCTTTCTCCTTGTCTTTGCGGTGTTCCTTGTCATAGTCTTCGATCCAGAGTTCTGCATCTTTTTTTGGAACGGATCCGCCTACGGATGGGGGAAAATTCTTTGCCATACGATATGAGGGTTAAAAGTTTAACATGGGGTCAAAATATTGATTTTTTTTAACTGAAATTTTTTGCTTTTGCCTGCGCGCCTATCTTTGAACAATATCCCATTGAACAATGGCCAGCAAGAAAATTTCGAAATTAACTCAAAGCGTGCACGCAGGTTCGTTTGGCGACAAACTGTTTGGCGGTGCTACAACGCCTATATTCCCCTCATCAGCCTATGACTACGAAGGTGTTGAAACTGCCCCTTATCCACGCTATTTCAATACACCGAACCAGAACTCAGTTTCAGAGAAGCTTGCTGCCCTCGAAAACGCTGAAGCCGCCATGATCTTCAGCTCAGGAATGGCTGCCATCATGACGTCACTTTTCGCCATGATCAAAAAGGGCGACCACGTGATCTTCCAAAACGACCTGTATGGCGGAACCCACCATGCGGTGACGAAGGAGCTGCCTCGTTATGGAATCGACTTCACTTTCGTGGATGGATCAATACCTGAAAACTTTGAAAAAGCGATCCGGAAGGAAACCAGGGTCATCTATATTGAAACACCGTCTAATCCTACGCTAAAGATTACGAATATCAAGGCGGTAGCAGATATCGCAAAGAAGCACGGAATCATCACCATTATAGACAACACGTTTGCGTCTCCGGTAAACCAGAATCCGATCGACCTTGGCATCGATATCTCAACTCACAGCGGAACGAAATACATTGGCGGTCACAGCGACATCTGCTGTGGCGCTGCAATGGCATCAAAAAAGCTCATTCAACAGATCTGGGACAGCGCAATTCATTTTGGCGGATCGCTTGAGGCGACAACCTGCTGGCTCGTAGAACGCAGTCTCAAGACCATTGTGCTCCGCGTTCGGCAGCAAAATCAGAACGCGCTTGCCATTGCAGAATACCTGAAGACGGATTCGCGCATCGGAAAAATTTATTACCCAGGCTTGAAAGATCATCCGGATCATGCCATTGCGAAAGCGCAGATGCCTGGTGGATTTGGTGGGATGCTTTCGTTCGAAGTTAAGAATGACGTCAGAAAATTCACCAGCAAACTGGAATTAATCAAGCGCGCCATCAGTCTCGGAGGCGTTGAATCAACGCTCACACTGCCGCACCTTACTTCTCACAAAAAGATGACACCGGCAGAACGTCAGGCCATTGGCGTGACCGACAATCTCGTGCGCTTCTCTGTCGGCATTGAAGACGCTCAGGACCTGATCGATGACATCCGGCAGGCGCTGGATTGAGTATAGACATTATTACTCAACTTCCACCACCATTTCGATCTCTACAGCAATACCCATAGGCAATGCATTCGCTCCGAGTGCCGCGCGTGCATGTTTGCCCATCTCACCGAATACTGCGACCAGCAAGTCTGAACATCCGTTGATAACTTTTGGCTGATCTGTAAATTCACTGTTGCAGTTCACCCACCCGGTTACTTTCACAATCCGTTTTACTTTTCGCAGATCTCCAAGCTCATTTTTTAAGGTCGACAGCAATGAAATTGCGGTTACACGCGCGGCTTCATTCCCCTGCTCCACGGTGAGCTCTTTGCCAACCTTTCCGGTAATGTTTGAACCATCAGCCCGCGTGGGACCATGACCTGCAAGAAATATGAGGTTCCCTGTGCGCACTGCCTTTACATAGTTAGCAATAGGCTTTGTTGGAGGAATGAGTTCAATGCCTAGGTCTTTCAGCTTTTTCTCAGGATCGTTTGCCTGAGCACTTACAGAAAACGAGACAGCGATGCAGACAAAAAATACGAACAATAATTTCATGACAGGGAGGTTAGTTACTGTCCGAAGTTCGCAAAAAGAAGGTCGACTACAAAAGCGATGGTTCAGCTTCTTCAGTAGCAATTGATTCGATCTCCGCCAGCGACACAAAGTGCGATTCAGGGTGGACTCCTGCCTCCTGCATGCGGAACGCGGTGCTCCCGTACATGATCATGATATATCCGCTTGCGATGGTCTTGCCGTCTTTCTTTGTGATGGAGATCGGCAGGTGGTAGCTGAACGCTTTCAGCACTTGTTCTAGCACAGGCAATGGTAAATTTTTCATATGCGATAAGCGAAAAAATCCATTCCGCTTCGCGGGAAGCTTTGGTCAACATTTTCCCCACCATCCTGCTGCGTCAAAATCTTCAGAATCCACTTGTATATGCGCACTTTTGACCCATGAGCAAAAAAAATTAACATGGGGTATGGCCGGTTCGAGGAATCATTTCTACATTATTGTCTCTTAAAACTGTTCACAATTGATGGCAAAAAGTGCTGAAAAAATTCGTTGTCCCTGGTGTCTCGGCTTCGATGAGTATATCCGTTATCACGATGAAGAATGGGGTGTTCCCGTTCACAATGATCGGAAGCATTTCGAGTTTCTCATTCTCGAAGGTGCACAGGCAGGACTAAGCTGGTCGATGATCCTTAAGAAACGCGAAGGTTACCGGAAAGCATTTGCAGATTTTGATCCGGTGAAAGTAGCGCGTTTCACTGAAGCGAAAATCGAAAAGCTCCTGCTTGATCCGGGCATTGTTAGAAACCGGTTAAAAGTACGCGCAGCAGTAAATAATGCAAAGCGGTTTCTTGAAGTGCAGAAGGAATTCGGAACATTCGATAAGTACATCTGGCAGTTTGTAGGTGGCAAGCCCATCATCAACAAGCGCAAGTCCAACGCACAAATTCCACCGACAACAAAAGAATCAGATGCGTTGAGTGCGGACCTCATCAAAAGAGGTTTTAAGTTCGTAGGCAGCACCGTGATCTATGCTCACATGCAAGCCTGCGGGCTGGTGAACGATCATCTTGTTGACTGCTGGAAATATTCGGCAACAAAATAGGTTAATATCCGATCGTTATAACAGATCCCGGAAGGGGCATCATATAATCCTGCCTGCACTTCGAAAATACATCTGTGAAAAAACGGCCAACATCGTTCGTTTTCACTGCCTTTGGACGCTGTCTGAGCATTCTGAAAAAATCTTCCCAATGAATGAACATCAGGTTAGCTGGCTTGAGGCTTCTGATGAACTCGCAGGGATATGTGTTTTCGGAAAAAAGATAAGACGCCACACCAAGGACCGCAAGATCAATTCCTTTTTCCTTCAACAATTGCTGCGGAGGCATTCCATTCGGGAATTGACAGCTTGACGACTGAATGAACATCCTGAACTTCACATTTTTGCCGGACACAAAATCTATGAGAAAAGAAAGCGTCTGCCCTTCGAGCCAGTCGTGCACGGTTGTTCTGTCCTTGTGCGATCGATAGTGGGAGGGAGTCTCGACAGCACTTCCTGCAAAAAGTTTTATGTTGCGGCTGTGTGGGTTGTGGTCGGCAAAAATCGGATAAACGCGAATGGTTGATCCTCCTTCCGTGAAGACAACGCTGTCTCCGGGCTGCTCCCGGATTGACGCAATTCTTTCAACATCCTTAAAATTCGAAAAAGGAATGACGTTGGCGCAGGTTATGCCAGCCGATGTGTTGGCAAAGACCGTGGCACTGCCTGTCCATTCGTTCAAAATCCATGGCACATCCATCAGGTGATCGTAATGTCCGTGTGCAGCAAAAATCCCTTTGACCTCTGCACGCATTCTCTCATCAGAGATATTCAGCGAGTCTTTGATCATTCGTTTTCCGTACGCCAGCTCTTTTGATTTTGAGCGGATGTCCGCACCCATGAGGATCGATTTGCCGATGCGCATAAAACGCTGGTGAGAAAAAAACGGGTCGATCATGATTGCCTGACGGCCATCGCGGACATAAAATCCTCCACAGCCCAGATACTGTAAACGAATCGTGTCGGTTGGCTGGGGATCTATCAGAATAGTTCGTGAGTTGGTGATCTGGACGCCTACGCCCTCCAGATGCGAAATACTTCGCTTCGAACATGAAGAAAATAGAAGAAGAAACGCAGCTATTGTGGTGAATAAGGACCTCATTGAACTAATCTCCGATTCAAATTACCAATTTAATTACCGATCAGTCCAATCGCGGTCAAGTGAATTCGCTTTGGCGTTAAAATAAATCCTTCGAAGGAATTATTGACGCAAACGAATTCTGCGGTATGTTTTTTAAGCGGAGAAAAAAATTAAGAATTGTTTCAGATCTGTAGTCAAACATTTAATCGTAGGTTACGTTGTTTAGAAAAAACCCCGTGATGAAAGTACTTACTCCTTTTTTACTAATCTTTATTTCATTCACAGCGCATGCTCAGAATTTTTCGTCATCCGTTGAACCAACATCGCTTTATATCAGGGCAAACCAATCGCTGAACTCCGGAGACACAAAACACGCACAGGGAATTTTTAAAGAAGTGATTGATTTCTATAAAAGTGTAGGCCGCACAAAGGAATTATCAGAAAGCTATCTCGGCATGGCACTGGCGTTTGCCCTTCATGGAAATTATGATGAATCTATCCGGTTCCATAAGAAAGCTTTGAGAGCACATCACCGTTACCGCTGTGGCGAAGCGGACGATGAAATCCGGCTGAATCTCGGTCTCACCTATCAGCTTGCCGGCAAAACAAGAAAAGCGAGAAGGTTTCTCCCTGCCGCAACCGCTTATACAAGGCTCGACTGAAACACTTTTTCTGGACGACAAATTTGTAATTTGCTTTTTTCTGAGAGCGAATTATGAATCTGAATATTACTGCCCGCCAGCAAAACACGTATGATGCGATCGTCATTGGTTCTGGCATCAGTGGCGGCTGGGCTGCAAAAGAGTTGTGCGAGAAGGGTTTGAAAACACTAGTAGTTGAACGCGGCAGGAATGTGGTTCACAACAAAGATTATCCCACCGCCAACATGAACCCGTGGGACTTCGAGCACCGCGGCCGCATGAACCGGAAATTTCTCGATGAGAATCCGCTGATCAGTAAAGCAGCCGGGTTTGGTGCCGATACCGCGCACTTCTTTATCAAAGACAAAGACCACCCGTACGTTCAGGAGAAACCTTTTGACTGGATTCGCGGCTACCAGGTTGGAGGAAAATCATTGACGTGGGGACGGGCCACGCAGCGTTGGAGCAAGCACGAATTCATTGCACCCGCGAAATTCGGCTACGGACTTGACTGGCCCATCCGCTATGAAGACATCGCCCAATGGTATTCGCATGTGGAAGAATTCATTGGAGTGTGCGGCAATAAAGACGGAATTGAGGCGATGCCAGACGGAGAATTTCTTCCGCCATTTGATCTCAATTGTGTCGAATCGGCACTGCAGCAGAGTATCTGGAAAAATTTCAAAAACCGGCATCTCGTTCAGGCGCGATGGGCGCACCTCACACAACCAAAAGACATTCACCTTCAGCAAGGCCGCGGAAAATGCCAGGCCAGAAACCTGTGCATGCGTGGCTGCCCTTTCGGAGGATATTTCAGTTCCGTTTCATCCACACTGCCATGGGCGGAAAAAACCGGAAACCTTACCATCCGACCTCATTCGGTGGTGCACTCAATTATTTTCGATCCTGGAAAAAATGTAGCAAGCGGTGTCAGGGTGATTGATGCTAACACAAAGGAATCCGTGGAATATTTTGCGAAGATCATCTTCGTGAACGGCTCTGCATTGAACAGCAATCTCATTCTGCTGAACTCAACCTCCGATCGTTTTCCGAACGGGCTGGGGAATGACAATGGGTTGCTGGGGAAATTCGTTGCTTTCCATAATTACCGGGCTTCGGTGAGTGCTTCTTTCGATGGCTTCACCGATAAATATTATTCCGGACGAAATCCAACCGAACCCATCATTGCAAACTATCGCAATCTTGGCAAACAGGAGATGGACTATGTTGGAGGCTTTACCACTTTCATGGGCGCTTATCGCATGAAAGGCGATCCTGCTGCCATTGACCAGGCGTGCGGTGCCGAACTGAAAGAGGCGATGGCAAAACCTGGCGGATGGCGCGCCTACATGTACATGCAGGGTGAAACAATTCCAAAGGAATCAAACCACGTGCGACTCAGCACAACGGAACAAGATCAATGGGGAATTCCGCTGCTTGTCACTTCTGTCGGCTACGATGACAATGATGAAAAAATGACGAAGGATTTTATTGAGCAAAGCACGATGATGTTTGAGCTTGCCGGAGCAAAGAACATTTCACATTACGATTCGCACCAGCCTCCGGGCCTCGACATTCACGAGATGGGTGGCTGCCGCATGGGTAGCGATCCGAAAACTTCTCTCCTTAACAAATGGAATCAGCTCCATGCCTGCAAGAATGTGTTTGTAACGGATGGGGCCTGCATGACGAGTACGGGAAATCAAAGCCCTTCCATTTTGTACATGGCGCTGACAGCGCGTGCGGCAAATTTCGCAGTTGATGAACTGAAAAAGCGCAATCTGTAATTACAGGTCGTCATCCATTGACCTGACCCTGAGTGTCGGGTTTGGTGTGACTCTAAAACGGTAGATCTTCTCGATTTCGTAAAGGTACAGCACGTGGGTTTCAAAGTTTGAACCATTGAGGTCGTTCTCATTGAGAATAACAACAATATCATCCTCGTCTTCGTCCATCACGAGTTCCTTGACAAAGCACATGAACATACCCTTGCCCAGCGAATATGACCAGATACCAATGGCCGCGCGATTCTCGCGACAAAAAAGAAGTTCTTCAATGATTTCCTTCCGCGCGGTAACAACAGAATTATTTCCAAACTCAAGCATAGCCCACGATCTCCGCGCCAGCGGGTAAAAAAATCGAATCGAAGGGGCAACTGACCTGCCGGTGACACAAGAAAACCGATAGCCCTTACGTTAAATTGTCGTCAGGCTGTAGGAATAACCTTTCAAATGCTGCTTAACACTTGTTACACTCCCGTCCATTCACTGCTATCGGGTACGTGTGTCCTCAAACACGAATACTTCTCATCGCAAAAGATAATACAGGCATCTGCAAAATGAGTAATTTTACCTCCATTCTATGATGCGCCTCCGCCTACATATGCTACTCGTCTGCGTTGGTTCGCTGACGACTTGCCTTGGTCAGGACTTCACCACTATTAATTATTCGATCTCCGAAGGATTACCCAGCTCAGAGGTGTACGATGTTTTCGAAGATCGGGACGGATTCCTCTGGTTTGGCACTGATAATGGCGTAGTCCGTTTTGACGGGTTTGAACTTCAGAAATACAACATCGACAAAGGCCTTACCGATCCGGTAGTTTTTGGATTCTTTCAGGATAAGAAGGGCCGGATCTGGTTCCGCACGTTCTCGGGGAGGCTGTGTTACTTTGAAGACGGCTCCATCCACCCTTACCCTTTTAACGACAAGCTTGTCAGCATCCTTCCGCTAGCCGAAATCAACTTCGTTTACGACAGTGATCAGGAACAGCTCCACTTTGCTATTGAGGAACTTCTGGGCAAAATCGATTCGACAGGAAATGTTTCTTTCGACCAGGTTGGCGCAGAAGAGGTTCACATTGACTTTATCAATGGCACTGCGCTATCCCGGTCTCCATCCGGCTTCGAAGGCGTCATCAAATTTGTAGCAATTGCCGGCAGGCGATTTCCCATCGAAGACAAAGATGTGAAAACAATCCATCGGCTCACGCGGCTTCTGCAATACAAAGGAAAAACCTACTTCACCATAAAAAAACAGATCTACTGCTACGATGGGAAGACCGTAAAGCTCGTGTACCAGGGTCCTGGCACAATCATCAACATGTCGATGGATGCCGAAGACAACATCTGGGTCGGCTACCTGTATGAAGGCGTTCATCGCTTTGAGAAAGGTGATTTTTCGAAATCGTGGACACCAGAGTTTCTCCGCAGCACTTCCGTTACCAAGGTGATCCAGGACCGCGAAAAGAATTTGTGGATCAGTACACTTGAGAATGGTATCTACCACATACCGAACATTAACATCCGAAATGCATCGCTGAGAACACTGGCACGCATGAGGGTTGCTATGCCGATCCGGAATTCGTTTTTGCTTGGCGATGAAGCGGGGCATCTTTACGAATTCAACAATGCTACACGCGAGCTGGAGGAAAAAAGATTTTTTGGTTCCCCGATCCTTGCGGGCTTTGTCGATTCACGAAAACGAATCTGGATTTCAACCGTGGATAACATTCATGTTTTTGATTCGACACTTCACGAAATAAACCGCACTGTCAACTACTCATGCGTTGATTTTTACGAAGATGAGGAGAAGGTTGTCTGGGGCTACGGTAACCACTCGCTGAAAAGCTTCGACAGCAACGGAGCAATGAATTCGAAATCGTACTTCAATGCCCGGTATCGCCAGTTTTACCTTGACGACAGCCTCGTGTTTTTTGCCGGCCGCATCGGCCTTGCAATTCGCGATAAAGATCTGAAGCTGCATACAGCCCCTCCGGTGTTCCACAATATGAAGATTTCCGAGATTATGCCATTGACTGATTCGCTGCTCCTGATCACTACGCTAGGAAGTGGTTTTACCATTCTCAATAAAAAGACCTGGCAAGTGACTCAGTTCAACTCGCGCACGGATTTCATTGCGGACAACGTCTATTCTATCAAACGCGCTGGGGATACATTCTGGATGGCTACAGAAAAAGGAATCGCCACAACTACCCTGCAAGAGCTGCTGACACCTCATCCGGGTTTTCAGTATCTCACAAAGAAGAGTGGACTAATCAGCAACAAGATCAACTTCATCATTGTAAAGCCTAATTCGGTTCTCGCTTTCGCGGATGAAGGTGTGTCGGAAGTGCCGCGTCCAATCAGGCGTTATGGGAACACCGATCCCGGGTTTTACATCAAGAAGATTCAAATCAATCAGCGCGATAAGAAGCCGGGCGATCTTGCCACACTAAGACACGATGAAAACAATATTGGTTTTGTGTTCGGATACCGCTCATTCAATAATCCTAATATCTTCACACGTTATAAACTGGAAGGCGAAAGTGAATGGAATCATTCCGGGAACAATGAAATTCAATTCAACGCACTTGCGCCCGGCCAATACAACCTGTTACTGGAATACTCAGTAGACAACGTACACTGGACACGCGCCACACAAATTCCCACGATTGTAATTTCTCCGCCCTGGTGGCAAACCTGGTACTTCAAGATTGGCATGGGAATCGTTCTCGGCCTGCTGATCTATTTGTATGTCCGCTATCAGGTTCGGGTGTATAAAAATCACCAGCTCAAGCTAATCCAGTCAGAGCTCGAGGCCATTGAGCAGGAAAGGAAACGCATTGCCAAAGATCTCCACGATAGTGTCGGCACAGATTTCTCAGCAATTAAGATGATGGTGAGTCAGGTTCTGAAAAAACACAATGAACCGAAGTCGGAAGAAATTGAAACACAATTTCAAAGCACCATCCAGGACATCAAGAGTATTATTTACGGGCTTTCTCCTCCAGGCCTTGAGCGCTATGGCCTGATGTCAGCGCTTAAAAATTACATTGACAAACTCAACGGATCGATACCGGTCAATATTCATCTCGACACTTTCGGATCGGAAGTTAAAAACCCGAAAATTACGCTGGCCATCTTCCGCATCATTCAGGAACTGATCTCCAATTCGCTGAAGCACTCCAACGCTACCGCTATACGGCTTCACGTCAGTTGTTTTAACGACCTGATCAGCATTGTGTACGAGGATAATGGAAAGGGCTTTAGCTGGGACGGCCAGTCAAAAGGTCTCGGCCTTTACAACATCGAATCGCGACTGCAGACGCTCAACGGCACCCTTCGATTTGACTCTGGCGATTTTGGCGTTTCTTACACGATCGATATCCCCACAGCGATTCATTCAGCCTGAGCTGGCGCAAGCTCTTTTTGCAGCATCGGCCAACGAACATTCAGTTCCGGATGTCCCAGGGTAATAATATCCTGCGAATTGCCGAGCACTTCATCGATGAGTCCATACTCTTTCGCCTCCAGGGCATTAAGATATCGATCTCTAAGGAAAAATTCTTCGATCTCTTTCCATGAATGGCCTGAATGTTTTCCGATCAGGTGAAAAAGCTGAACCTGCAGGCGCTCCTGCTCGCGCGTGGCGATCCGCACGTCTTCGGTGTAACCACGCGCTCCACCTCCCGTTGGGTGCATATGGATGGTGGCGTGAGGCAGCGCATACCTCCGCCCCTTTGCACCTGAGGTAAGCAGCGCAGTGCCCATACTTGCTGTGACCCCCAGCGCATACGTGGCCACTGGCGCCTGTATCATTTGCATCGTGTCATAAATCGCAAGGCCTGCGTACACATGTCCGCCAGGGCTTTGAATATACAGGTTGATCTGTTTCTTCTGATCGAGACTGTTGAGATACAATAGTTGCGCAACCACCAGGTTTGCCGATACATCGTTCACTTCCGTGCCAAGGAAAACAATTCTTTCCTTGAGCAGCAGACTGTAAATGTCATAGGCCCTCTCTCCGCGGCCATCGCTGTCGATGACCATCGGCACTACACTCGCATGTTTCTGCATAATTATTCTTTTTCGTAGATGGTGAGTATGCGGTCCCAGAAGGTTTTGTCATTCCTGAGTCCGTTGTGGATCTGATTGAGTTCAGTCTTCAATGCTTGCCGACTATACATCGTTATGATGGCATAGGCTTCATGCTGATGTTGCAAATCGATAACAAGCGTTTTATCAAGCAGGAGGTTCGCAGAGAACAAAACGGACTCCTCTGCGGGCATCGTGCGGGAAACAAATCTTTCTATCGACTCAAGCCTGCTTAATGAAGTCCTCATAGTTCATTGATTTGTTTTTCACCAGATCTCTTACTTTTTCAAGGCATTTATATTTCTGCACGGTAGCAGAGCGCACGCTAGAAAATCCAAAAGTTTTTCTGATCGACTCCATATCGAGCTTCTCGTAATAAAAAGCCTGCAGAAGCGTCATGCATTTCTCTCCTGCTGATCTCAGAAATGAAACGATCGACTGCGTTTTCGGAGTTGCATCAAAATCTTCCGGAAGAGTAATTGCTGACTCTTCTTCGCTGAGTATGATCTGCTGGCTCTCTTTCACCCGTTTTATCCAGCGGTGTTTCACAATACCAAACACATAAGCTTCATCGGTCAGATGTAGAGCGAGGCCAACAACCTTCTTCTCATAAAATATGATAAGCGCATCATGAAAAACATCCTTTGCATCGTCAAGCGTTCCGCCCTGCCTTCGCACAAACTGAACAACAGAGGGAAAAACCTTGCGATATAAGCCGGTGAAAAATTTCTGCCGATCAAACTCAACCGAAATTTCCGGGACTTCTTTAAAAGCGGTTTCCATGGCTATTTGGTTACGTGTGTTAAAGGTAAGTGTTTAGATTGTTGAAATATCACCCGAAAAATCACGAAATTTTTTACGCCCGCTTCCCCGTCTACGGCACGATTTTTAAAGATTATTTAAAAATGGAAAAAGCAAATGCTTTATGCTTTCGCTTTTTACTTAGGCTTAATATGTGTTGGTATGAGTGAGTTGGAGTTATTCCACGTGCTGAGGGAAAGCGAGTGCGACCTCACCGTGTTGAAAATGAAAGTAAAAGGTATTGAAAATCCCATCATCGGAACTGTAGATCGCATAGTCGGAAAGACAGAAATTATCCTCAAACCGTATACGCTATATGCGGAAAAGCTGAGCAACCCGGTCATCAAAATCTCAAATATTGAACGGCTTGTGAAAGTTCATCTTCACTACAGCCACCTGTTGTTACCACTGTCGAGGCCCCAAATGACAATTTCGCCTGTACGCAAAAGTCCGCGGACGCCACGGAGAAGAGCGGCATAAAAAAAGCCCTGCTTACACAGAGCTTTTTATGAAATTGGAATTTTTATTCCGGTTTCATTGTCATTTCCGATCCATCAGCTGCACGGAGTTTCATTTCGTCTTCATCAAGTTCAACGATCGTGAAATTTTCAGTTACGTTTTCACCGGTAAATTGAAGTGTGAGCGTGGAGCCTGATGCCGTCCATTGACCGGTCATCGTCTGCGCCTCGTCTCCCATCTTCACATTGCCGTTGCGCCAGAAAGTGATGCGTTGCTCTTTTTCCGCTTTCGTGAGTTTGTCTTTCTCACCTTCAGAATTTGTCTCGCGCTTCGCCTTCCAGGTTTTTTCCGTGTCCCCCGCAATCATCGCTTCGTTTGACGGTCCCTTTGTTGCCTCCGTTGAATTTGCAGTTTCATTCGAAGTCGTATTTTCTTTTTTGTCTTTGCAGCCTAGAAGCGCTGAAGCCACCAGCACTGCAACTAGAATTTTTCTTGCTACCATAACCCGCTTTGTTTAAGGAAGAATAATTTTCTGTCCCGGATGAATAAGATCCGGATCCTTGATGGTATTGCGATTGGCCTGATAAATCTTCTGCCATTCCGCTGCATTTCCATACACCTGCTTGGCAATCTTCGAAAGACTGTCTCCCGGTTTGATTACGTATTCCCGTTGCTGCTGACGCTGCCCGGAAGCAGCACCGCTTTGCTGCGTTGGTTGTTGCCGCGGAGTATTGCTGGCCTTTTGTTCTGCCGGCTTTTCTACCCCTTTTTTAAAAAAATCTAAAAGTCCCATGATCATTTATTTTAATAGAACATTTTTTAATCACGAGAGCTGAGATGAAAATTATGCCGCGACAGATACCGCTGGTGCACGTGTCATAAACAAAAAAGCCTTCCCTGCTGGAAGGCCTTTTCTTTTATGTTTTTTTTTCAAAACTAGTTTGTTACCTGCCCGACCAAAGGCTTGTCACGCTTGAAAACGTACCGGGTAATAAAAATTCCGTTGCCATCTTTATCTCCTGCATCGCTCTCCACGCCACTGGTCACGAACGCAAGGACCCATCCTTCTTTTGCAAGGTCATTCAACTTGGAAGACACTACTGCATCGTTCGATGTGATGTTCTGAAAATTGATACCTACTGCGCTGTAGAAGTTCAGCAGTTTTGTTTCTTCAAAGTTTTCAATTTTAACATCATCGCGTTTGACGTCACCCTGCGAAGATTTTTTGCCATCGGTTCTTTCAGTGGTCAGGGCTTTGTAATCGCTGGGCCCCTGCGCATCAACCATGCGTGATCGGCCGATACCCATAGGTACGATGGATTCTACTGTGGTAACGATCTTGTATTCCTGTGCCATCGAAACAAAGGCACCAAGCAGAAAAAAAGCTGTGAAATAAATTGATTTCATATTAAATGGAGTTTGTAATTGTTGTTTAATCAAAAAGTGATCCAGAAATAAAGTTGAAGTGTTACAAGCATGGTCATGAGTATTGCGCTTCAGCCATACGATGACATCCGACCTTCCAGAATGGGCTTTGAAGGTCCTATTTTTAATCTCGGTCCGCTAGGCTACGCCTAATA
This sequence comes from Fulvivirgaceae bacterium JP3-4, assembly GCA_029309925.1. Lineage (GTDB taxonomy): Bacteria > Bacteroidota > Bacteroidia > Cytophagales > Cyclobacteriaceae > Chryseosolibacter. The sequence goes on along the minus strand of JARKND010000005.1, from coordinate 574,367 downwards.
ACGGAGACACGCCTCTTTTGTTCCGCGAAAGCGGAATGAGAAACAAGGACAATGCTTTAAGACTGACCTTACGTTATCATACATGATGGATTGCGCAGGATTTCCTGAATTCTTCTGCCAACTGCATTCCCGGCCATTGAAACATTTTAAAATCCTCTCATTGCTTTGTACTTTTCGTGAAGACATCGGTTGTCGCAACCTAAACGAATGGTACAGAAAACTTCTATCCAAACGAAGATAGTCACCATCATTCTGCTTACCAGCGGAATGGTTCTTCTGCTCACCTTTGCTGCCTATTTTCTGTACGAATATTACTCTTTCAAACGGACCACCGTTTATCAACTTTCGCTTATGAGCAGAATGCTTGGCGCGAACAGCACCGATGCATTGCTCACATCAAATCGGGAAGATGCCACACATATCCTGTCATCGCTTGCGGTTGAGTCGCATATCATGGCAGGGGGAATTTATGACAGCGCTAACCGCTTATTCGCCACCTACTATCATGGCGCTTCTGAAAGCCAACTTCCCGAAACACTGTCACACTCGCCCGGATTTGATGTAGAAGGCTCATTGGTTGCTGGGGCGCAGCCCGTAATGTACCAGGGAAGACAGATCGGGTCCGTGTATCTTGTCTCGGATATGAAGGCTGTGTTTGACAGGTTTTTGCTGTACACCAACATTGCCGGATTAATTTTTATACTGGCCATTCTTGTTGCCTACTTCGTTTCAAAACGTTTACAGCGCAATCTGACCAATCCTATTCTCGAGCTTGCAGAAACGGCAAAACTCATTTCGGCCAATCGCAACTACTCCATCAGGGCAGTGAAACATGACTACGATGAAGTTGGCGTGCTTACTGATGCCTTTAACCAAATGCTGGTACGCATCGAATTGCAAAATCAGGAGATTGTAGAATTCACGCACAGCCTGGAAGAAAAAGTAAAGGAACGTACCATGGAACTGGAGAGTGCGTATGAAGAACTGGAAGCATTTTCCTACACGGTGTCGCACGATTTGAATGCACCATTGCGGCACATCGAAGCTTTTATGAGTGAGTTCCTGGAAGAAAACGAAAGCAAGCTTGAGGGTGACAACAAGAAGCTCGTGATGAACACGGTGAAGTATGCCCGAAAGATGCGCCAGCTCATAGATGACCTGCTTGTGTTCTCGCAGCTGAGCCGGAAAGAATTGGTGAAGGACAAAATTGTCATGAAGGAGTTGGTGGAAGCGGTGCTTCAGGACATTCATCCGGAGCCAGACGAACGGGTCAATATTAAAATCGACACACTTCCTGATTGTGAAGGTGACAAAAGTACTCTTCACCAGGTTTGGGCAAATCTGCTGTCGAACGCAATCAAGTATTCAAAAAAGAAAGACGTCTCACATATTGAAGTTGGTTCGCAGCAGTCCAATGGAATGATCACCTATTTTGTTAAGGACAATGGCGCGGGCTTCGATATGCGCAGTTACAACAAATTATTCAATGCATTTCAGCGCCTGCACCCGCAGTCGCAGTTCGATGGGACCGGTGTAGGGCTTGCTATCGTTCATCGTATCGTAGCAAAACATCACGGCAAGGTCTGGGCAGAGTCGGTCGTTGACGAAGGATCTACTTTCTACTTTTCTCTTCCTGCAAATTAGGCGCTGAACCTGGCGATTCCCTTAAACAATTTCCAAAACACAGTGACCAGGCGAAGACGTTCTTATCGCCCAGGTAGACCCTCTGTGAACACTGCATTCCGCGATATTTGTTTTAACACGCTGACCTTTTAAAAACATAGATTGGACCTAAGCTTCCAAGGCGCAGCAGGTACCACGAGTACCTTTGATTTTCACCCCTCACTGAAAACAATTGCGCATGAATACGATACCAAAATTTCTTCCGAGCCTTTGGGGTAGCCTGCAATCAAATATGGATACCGCGAAATGGCCAGCAGTATCTGAAGCCTGGGAAAAGGGACAACATCGCACGTCTTTTCTGAATCTGCTGGATTACATCAACCCGTTGCTTCGCACCACCTATGGAAATTCCGCTCACAATTTGTTTGAGGTTCCTCATGGATCAGTGGTAGTGAATATTTCAATACGCGATGAACATGTAGAGATCACAAGTGAATTCGTAAATATAGCTGCGTCACCCAGGGTGCCCCTGTTGCGAAGAATCGCAGAGCTTAATTTTTATCCGCTCACACTTCCACAAATTCAATTGTCGGGTGATAAGCTGAGGTTCTATTACAGGTGCTCAATAGACACCTGTGAGCCGTATAAAATGTTTTACGTCCTAAAGGAAATCTGCAAGACTGCTGACACCTATGACGATGACTTCCGCGAGAAATTTCAGACGAAAAACATCATCGAGCCAAAAGTGACTTACTGCAATGAAAAGGAAGCCCAACAAGCATGGACCAGTGCGCAGGAAATCATCAGTGAAACTCTTGCCTTTGCCAATCATTTTGACAGTCAGCGCTGGCACAACCAGACGTGTGACATTCTCAGCATCGGATTGAAGCGTATAGACTATGTGATACAACCGCAGGGCTCTCTAAAGAACGAAATTGAACGCGTGCATACAAGCATGACTGATCCGAAGGCTTCGCTTTTAGATCGTAACAATGCTGCCCGCAATTTTTTCTCTAAACTGCAGAGTCTTCCTAAAGATGATTTTGCAAAAAGTCTTTACAAGGCGCAGGTGTTTGTTCCTGAAAAATGGAATGCAAGCCTTTCTACCGCTCAAACAGCACTGAACGGATTTGCTCTCAGGGCGCAACAATTCCTGCAAGAGAAGAATTACCTGATGGCAAGCCTGGAGACATTGTTTGCGTTCTACAGTCTTTACTTCAATAACTATGTAGACAAAGCGGTGTCAGATGATATCAACGGTGCGCTTGCTGCGACCTCACAAAAGCGATGGGAAGATGCAGCTCCTGTGCTCGTAAACACGATCGTCAAATATAAAGCTCCAGCACAACAACAATAATCCCAAAGTTATATGCATCCCAACTTCGAATCCTGTGTATTTAAGATAATGACGGCTGGCGGATCCGGGTCCGGCTTCTACTTGAGTGACAAAAGGATTTTTGTGACTAATTACCACGTTGTCGGAAGATTTAAACGCGTATCCGTGCAGGACAGTGTGGGAAACCGTCACCTTGCAGAGGTGGTTCTAGTCAATCCTTTTGAAGACATCGCTTTCCTCAAAGCGAAAAGCAACTTCAATGTTCCTGAAATGAAGCTTCACATGAACAGCGCATCAAGAGGCGAAAAAGTTTTTGTTGCGGGTTATCCTTACGGCATGCCCTTCACAGTTACTGAAGGGATAGTGTCTGCTCCGAACCAGGTGATGCAGGGGAAAAGTTATATACAAACTGATGCTGCCATTAATCCCGGCAACAGCGGGGGTCCGGTATTCAATGTGAAAGGAGAAGTGATTGGGATCACAACATCGAAATTCAAGGAAGCCGAAAACATGGGCTTTGCGGTTCCGGTCTCCACATTGGTTGAAGAGTTCGAAACGCTCAGCGTCATCGCGGAAAACACTTTCAACCTTGTATGCGATTCGTGTTCGGCCCTGATCGCACAACGGGTTCACTACTGCCAAAGCTGTGGCCAGCATATCGATGAAAAACATTTTGACGAACCTGTGTTGTCAGCGCTGTCAGTTTTTTGCGAGCAGGCACTGTCAGACCTCGGCATCGAACCTGTGATTGCACGACAGGGTCCGGAGTTCTGGGAGTTTCACTTTGGCTCGGCACGCGCGCGGATTTTCGTCTATCAAAATGACTACCTGTACGCTACATCGCCATTGAATCAGCTGCCGACTAAGAACATGCAGGCTTTCCTCGAGGAAATCACAAGCCGTGACCTCTTTCCATTTAGACTCGGCCTCTGGGACAAGGAACTGCATCTTGCCTACCGGGTTCATATTTCCGATGTCATCGGCCCACGCGCAAACGAAGTTAAGATGAACATTGGCGAACTCTTCCGGAAAGCCAACGAACTTGACGATTACTTTGCCGAAAAATATGGATGTAAGTTTTCAGTGACTGCTTTGATAAAATAACCGCCCGCTACCCTTTTGCCTGAAAGCCCGGAGATTCAATCGAGGCTTTTTTATTGTGATCAAGGACACCTTCTGAAAAAACAGCGCTTCTGATCTTTGCAACGGTAAATGCTTCGGGCGTATAGCCACTCCGTATTTTATTATACCAGCTGAAATCCATTTTATTCTGCTATTACGTATCTCTTTCAACCCCGCTGGCTGAGAAGTAGATTCACTTTAACCATTAAAACAACAAGAATGGAAAACATCGAAAAACAGCAAGCACGTGAAACGTCTGTATTGAAGAGACGCGCGTTCATTAAGTACGCGGGCGCTTCAGCCGGAGTAGCTGCACTCGTTATCACGGGATGTGATGAGGATGACACCCCGGCTAATGACAACGGAGTAGATCTCGGCTCTGGCGATACAGGCATCCTGAACTACGCCTATGCCCTCGAACAGCTCGAAGCTGCATTCTATACAGCAGTGACTGGCAATGCGGCATTCAGCACTATTTTTTCTGCAGAGGAGCAGGTAATTTTAACCGACATCCGCGACCATGAGATTGCGCACCGTGAATTTCTAAAGGCAGCACTCATGGGAAATGCCATTGGCGATCTTGAAGTTGACTTCTCCTCTGTAAATTTTGCCGATCGCGCCAGCGTGCTCAGTACAGCTAAAACATTTGAAGACCTCGGTGTTGCGGCATATAATGGAGCGGGAAACCTTCTCGAGGATGTGAACCTGCTGCTCGTGGCCGGCAAAATCGTTTCTGTTGAAGCCCGTCATGCGGCCGCAATACGCGATCTGCTCAATCCTAAATCTGCCGACTTCGCAGGCAACGAGGTAGTTGACGCCATGGGACTTGATGGAGCGAAAATGCCAGTCGAAGTGCTCACCGCAGCGGACCCATTTATCAAAACAAAAGTCAACGGCAACAATCTTCCAACCGAATAAACTGAAACGACATGAACTTAAATAAAATCATAGATCTGCTCGACCTGGAAAAAATTGATCAGGATGAAGTAAAAACTTTTGCCGGAAGAAGAGGCTTCTTCAAAAAGGCCGGGGACTTCAGTATCAAGGCTGCATTGGCCACATTGCCCGTGGCGCTCACGTTTATGCCGCGTACAGTCAAAGCGCAGAGCACAGCAATCGCTGATGTTCTGAATTTTGCGCTGACGCTGGAGTATCTTGAAGACGAATTCTATAAGATGGGACTCAACGCTTCAGGGCTTATCCCTTCATCAGACCGCGCGATCTTCGCACAGATCAGCCAGCACGAGACAGCGCACGTAGCATTTCTCAAGAGCGCCCTTGGCGGGAATGCTGTTTCAAAACCTACATTTGATTTCACGGCAGGCGGAGCGTTCTCAACCGCGTTCACCAACTATCAGACTTTCCTGGCGTTGTCGCAATCCTTCGAAGATGCCGGTGTGCGCGCCTATAAAGGTCAGGCGGGAAACCTGATCACTGATAACAACACATTGAAGGCTGCGCTGCAGATCCATAGCGTTGAGGCGAGACATGCATCGGAGGTGAGAAGACTTCGTGCAAAAGTTGCAAGCATGAACATTAAAGGGTGGATCACCGGGAAGGAAGCAAACGGAGCCCCGGATGCAATCTACGCTGGTGAAGAAAACATCACACATGCAGGCGCGAGCCTTAACAGCATCTCATCGCTAGGAAGCGTTTCAGCCAACGCAAAAACCGAAGCATTTGATGAGCCGCTTTCAAAGGAGCAGATACTGGCTATCGTAGATCCGTTCATTGTTTAACCTAAGAAAGAATTTTATGGAAACGTTTTTTGGTTTTTTAGGTGGCGTGGGAATGCAGGAAATTCTCGTCATCGGTTTGTTTGTCCTGATATTTTTCGGTGCGAAGAAAATTCCTGACTTCATGAAAGGTCTCGGCAAGGGAGTGAAGGAGTTCAAGGAAGGTGTTAAGGAAGTGAAGCAGGATATTGAATCCACACCGTAGTTTTATAAGGAGAGTTGGCGTTTGTCAGATGCCCGCAGCGATGTGGGCATTTTTTTATTACAGTCATTCTTGAAGCAAACTTAGAATGAGATAATGGATTACATGATAATAATGGCAGGTATTATTGGCACACTTGCCATGACGCTGTTTGTAGAATTGATCGCGCGACTGTCGGGCAAGCCGTTTCGTGTGATACGCGTCCTTGCAGAAATGCTGCGATTCGGGCGCGACCTTAATCGCAGTCAACGGAGAACACTTTTTGTTGGCGCGACAATACTCCACTACGCTATCGGAGTCAGCTTTGCATTTTGCTATCGGCTTGCAATCGATCATGACATCCTTGGGCCAACCTGGAAAGATGCGCTGCTGTTTGGAGCAGCAGCGGGTCTGGTCGGCATCGCAGGGTGGCGGTTATTTTTTGCCATCCATCCAAAGCCGCCTGAAATAAATCTATTTCAATTCCTGACCGTGATCTGGCTGGGTCATCTGGTGTTTGCATGTGGAATGTTTTTGCATGTAAGGGATTGGATAGGATTGTTCGGCTAATCAACACCTACAAAACAAGTTTCACACAGGTGCAAGTATCGTTTAACTTTTAAAATGGTATGTATGTAGAGCAACAATTCATTGACTGTAGAGCATATGCCGATCAGTTGCAGGTTTCAAATGCGGAACTACTTTTTACACCGATGAATTGCAAAAGTAAGCTTATGAAATCTTTATACAGGCTCTTACCCATTATGCTGCTAGTTTTTTTCAGCAGCTGTTCCCAGGATGAAATTGGTGAACCAACTTCGTTAACAGAAGACGCTAAAACTTCGGCCAACTACTACGAAGACCAGTTTCTGACCTTCTACCTGACTTACCTTTACAACTACCACACATTGAATTTCTATTTAACGGGAAACGGAGGAAAGGTGTCAGTCAACTGGGGCGATGGTGTTATAGAAAAGAAAGTCCTTTACGCTAATGAAAAGGTCGCGTTTACTCACCGCTATGCCACGCGCAAAAATTATATGGCCAGAGTTTCAGGCGACATCCAAACCATCACACGGTTCGAGATTTCAGATCTGGATATGGTTATTGACAAAATCCATTTCGGAGGTTTGACCAATCTGCGTGAAGTGATATTAGACTACATGCCGAACAGCCCTTATGTTGTTAATTTGTCAAGGAATAAAGAGCTGGTCAGTGCGAAATTCTACGTAACGGCACGCCTACACGAACTTATACTTTCTACTACTAACAAAATTACCTACCTCGAACTTTCAGGCTCGAACAGTATGAATACACCGAACGCAGACCGCATGATTGCGCGCATTCACGATTCGGTGATAAACAATCCACGAACCGGAACCATCAACATACAGGATTACTGGAACGTAGATGAAAGTCCTTTTTTGAGCGGTCCTCCCTCCAGCTACTCCATTAACAAACTAAGAAAACTTCGCGACAGGTATGGCTGGACAGTGATTCCAAAAAGGTTTGAAGATGCGACTTTGGAGGGGGAGTATTAGTTTTTTGGGAAGTGATTGCAGGTTTTAGATTGCCTTCTTTTGAAGAGTTTCGTTTTACCGTGGCGTGCTCCGGGTCGCATCTGTCGACCTAAGAGTGCGGTTATGTCGGTGCAAAATTTAAGAGCACCAAGCCGAGCAGAACGGAAAAAAAAAGAGATACCACTCAACGCAGCATCTCTTAGTGTGTACCCCTTGTCCCGATTGATCGGGATACAGCAATTACTGCCCATCCCGATTAAGATCGGGACGTGTATACTCAATTCCACCCAGCGCCAACTTGGTCTAAAAATGCTTTTGCAAAAGCGATTCAATATATTTTCTGCTTTTCATCGATTTTATTTCCCGCTCACGTCTAATCGCGGAAACCTCATCAGGAAAAGCCTCGGTATAAATCTTGACCCAAGGACGAAAATTGCGTGTTGACTTTACCTTTCCGGAATTGTGTTCAGCAAGCCTGCGGTCTGGATCTTCTGAATAACCGATGTAGTAACGGCCACTTGTTTCAGACTTTAGAATGTATACATAAAACATAAAAAAAAGAGATACCACTCAACGCAGCATCTCTTAGTGTGTACCCCTTGTCCCGATTGATCGGGATACAGGCATTACTGCCCATCCCGATTAAGATCGGGACGTGTATACTCAATTCCACCCAGCGCCAACTTGGTCTAAAAATGCTTTTGCAAAAGCGATTCAATATATTTTCTGCTTTTCATCGATTTTATTTCCCGCTCACGTCTAATCGCGGAAACCTCATCAGGAAAAGCCTCGGTATAAATCTTGACCCAAGGACGAAAATTGCGTGTTGACTTTACCTTTCCGGAATTGTGTTCAGCAAGCCTGCGGTCTGGATCTTCTGAATAACCGATGTAGTACCGGCCACTTGTTTCAGACTTTAGAATGTATACATAAAACATAAAAAAAGAGATACCACTCAACGCAGCATCTCTTAGTGTGTACCCCGGACGGGAGTTGAACCCGTACAGGCATTACTGCCCACAGGATTTTAAGTCCTGCGTGTCTACCAATTCCACCACCAGGGCAATTTCCTTATCGATCTATTTTCCTCGGGCATTACTGGCCATCCCGACCTTAATCGGGACGTGTCTACCAATTCCACCACCAGGGCAATTTCCTTATCGATCTATTTTCCTCGGGCATTACTGGCCATCCCGATCTTAATCGGGACGCGTCTACCAATTCCACCACCAGGGCAATTTCCTTATCGATCTATTTTCCTCGGGCATTACTGGCCATCCCGATCTTAATCGGGACGTGTCTACCAATTCCACCACCAGGGCAATTTCCTTATCGATCTATTTCCCTCGGGCATTACTGGCCATCCCGACCTTAATCGGGACGTGTCTACCAATTCCACCACCAGGGCAATTTCCTTATCGATCTATTTTCCTCGGGCATTACCGGCCATCCCGATCTTAATCGGGACGTGTCTACCAATTCCACCACCCGGGCTTGACAGTCACTAGTCACTGGTAATTAGTCATTAGTGAATGCAGGTGTCGTGTTAATTCGGAGATTATCCTCGGAAGAGGCATTAGGCATCGGGCATTAGTCATTAGAAAAAACAGATGCCCTTTGCTTCCATCTCCACGAATCAACGGATCAACTAGTCAACGGATCAACGTTTGCACTAATCAACCTCCTTTAAACAAAAAATGTGAGCCCGAAACTCACACTTCTGTTTTTCATTTTGAGCGGGAAACGAGACTCGAACTCGCGACCCTCACCTTGGCAAGGTGATGCTCTACCAACTGAGCTACTCCCGCTTGTAAAACTTCCCAACAACCAAATTACAAAAAACAAAGAAAGGCAGGAAGCCCGTTCTGCGTGTGTAATCCTTGAAAGGGAGTGCAAATTTAATTCTCCGGTCATAATTTCCAAACGCGATCAATCAGAAATCGGAATTTCTCAGCCCGAAATCGCTACGTACGGTCGGTAAAATGGCGAATTTCCTTCTCCTGGCTGAATTTATCCTGATTATAGCGCTGAGAACCGCCTTTCGGTATCGATAACGACTTCCAGTCCTGACCTTTTAAAGCCTTGCCGATATACAGAATCTGGCCGATATGATGCGGGTAGTGGGCAAGCTGCCGCTGAAGCGCTTCCATGACGGTCTGACCTTCGTTCCGGATGTAGATAACCTTTTCAAGGTCCGCCCCAGTGAGCCCATCGATCGCCTGAAAAACAACGGCCCAGCCTTTATTCCAGGCTTCGAGCATCTCGATTTTCGTAGCATAGCCGACTTCAAACTCCGCTTCCCGATTACGCCACGACTTTTCGCCATCTGACGTCAGGAAGTCTGTAAAGCGCGAGAGCATGTTGCCGGATAAATGGTGCACAATCAAAGCAATGCTGTTGCTCGCTTCGTTCGGGCGCCAGTTGATCTGTTCATCATTCAGCTGATCAAAAGTCTTTTCACCAAGACCTTTATAGTACTGAAATAGTTTGCGCGTGCTGGTCAGGAAAGTGGACATACGGGTAGGGTTTAAAATAAAAAAAGCCGTCTGTTTTATAGACGGCTTTCCGATATTTTTGTTGCCCTACGCTGCCTGCTCTTCCAGAACTTCCGGCTTTGCAGTTTTCTTCGCTTCAATTTCCTTTCGAAGTTGCTGCGCGTGTTGTTTGTTCTTCGAATATTTAATGTGATCCGGTACACCCTTCAGATCCCAGATCAAACCGACCGCTTGCAATGCTCTGAGTCCGTAGTAGGTGAAGTCAATTTCCCACCAGAAGAACCCCTGACGCGCAGAAGTCTCATAGTAGTGGTGGTTATTATGCCAGCCTTCACCGAGTGTAAGCAATGCGAGCCACACGCTGTTCTTTGATTCTTCACCAGTTTCGTAACGCTGCTTACCAAACTTGTGCATGATGGAGTTGATCGAGAATGTTCCATGATACAGGATCACTGTACTCAGGAAAAATCCAATAAACAATGTTGAGAAGGCATGATGCGTAAAAAATTCCGTGATGCTTCCACCGTTTACAATTGCTCCGGCTGCCATTACCACTAGCGCAAGAATTGTTGGTGGAACGAGATAATGTTTATTCAACCACATGAGCTCAGGATATTTCGCGTAGTCGCCAATGGTTTTGTAGTCGGTTTCTTTGAAATCCGGTCCCACTATCCAGCCGATGTGCGAATACCAGAAGCCATAGATCTTCATTGAGTGTGGATCTGCAGGCGTGTCGCTGTGGCGGTGGTGATGACGGTGATGAGCAGCCCACCAGAGCACACCCTTCTGCGCTGTCGTCTCTGACATGAATGCAATCACAAACTGAAACCAGCGTGATGTCTTGTACGATTTATGTGCGAAGTAGCGATGGTATCCGCCTGTCACCCAGAACATGCGCGTAACGTAAAGCACGCCACACACGATCCAGTCGAACAGAGTTGCGCCTGTCCAGATCGCAGCGAGTGGGAGAAGGTGAACAGCAGCAAATGCGATTTCCTGTGCGATGATCGGCTTGCTGCGTTTTTCCGGTGTTACAATAGTTTGACTCATTGGTGTTCTAACAGCAGACTTGATTGAATTAGTTCAGGTTGGATCTGCTGAATTTCCTCTGAACAAGATTACAAAGGTCGTGTGTAAATGCGAGAAATCATTGATGAATTCGATGATTTTCGTCAGGTGTGCGATTAAATGAAGATTAAGCAAATAGTGAACGATTGTTAGCCGGCAGTTTCATAGCCACCAAGACACCAGGAACACAAAGGTGCACCAAGAATCCTACTTTTTCTTCGAAGCCGAAATCAGTTCGTTGAGTTTCAAAAGTGCTTCGACAGGACTGATGGTGTTGATGTCGATCTTGCCAAGCATGTCCATGATTTCGAGGAAGCGCGGATCTGCTTCGAAGAGACTCATCTGAGGAGTGGCCTTCGGAACGTCCTGGATTTTTTTCTTTTCGTTTTTGTGTTTGTCCTTCTCGAGAAAATGTAAAATCTCGTTCGCACGAAACACAACTTTATTCGGCATGCCTGCGATCTGCGCTACGTGAATACCGAAGCTGTGCTCGCTGCCACCTTCTTTGAGCTTGCGCATGAAGATGATCTTGTCACCAACTTCTTTCACGGACACATTGAAATTTTTTACGCGTGTGAGATCCTCTGTCAGCTGATTGAGCTCGTGGTAGTGTGTGGCGAACAACGTCTTCGGCTTGCAGTCTTTGTGGCTGTGGTTGTGCAAATATTCAACGATGGCCCACGCAATTGAAACGCCATCGTATGTGCTCGTGCCGCGACCGATCTCATCCATCAGAATGAGACTGCGGTTGCTCAGGTTGTTGAGAATGCTTGCTGTCTCCGTCATCTCCACCATGAAGGTAGATTCTCCCCGCGACAAATTATCAGAAGCACCAACTCGCGTAAAGATCTTGTCAACGATTCCGATTTTTGCCGCTTCCGCGGGAACAAAACTTCCCATCTGCGCAAGCAGTACAATTAATGCTGTCTGGCGAAGGAGTGCAGATTTACCTGCCATGTTCGGACCGGTGATGATGAGGATCTGTTGTTTCTCGCTGTCGAGGTAGATGTCGTTGGGAACGTAGGACTCTCCAACCGGAAGTTGCTTTTCGATCACCGGATGGCGCCCTGATTTTATATCAACAATGAGTGAGTCGTTGATTTCCGGCTTGTTGTAACGATTCCCGCGCGCCACAAAAGCAAATGAAAGCAAACAATCGAGCTGGGCGATCACCCTTGCGTTCTGCTGGATCTGCGGGATGTAATCCGCGGCAGCGTGAACCAGTGCGTTGAAAATCCGCTGCTCGATCACAACAAGTTTCTCCTCAGCGTGCAGAATTTTTTCTTCGTAAACTTTGAGCTCCTCAGTGATGAATCGCTCAGCGTTCACCAGTGTTTGTTTCCGGATCCAGTCAGTCGGAACCTTGTCTTTATTTGCGTTGCTGACTTCGAGATAGTATCCAAAAACTTTATTGTACGAAATTTTTAAAGATGAGATTCCAGTTCGTTCAACTTCGCGTTTCTGGATCTGCAGCAGATAATCCTTTCCGGAGAAGGCGATTTTCTGGAGTTCATCGAGTTCGGCATCAATGCCATCTTTGATCAGCCCACCCTGGTTGCTCAGAATGGAAACATCTTCACGAAGTTCCTTCTCAATTTTTTCAAGAAGAAATTCGCACGGATGAAGCTGGTCAGCCATCTTTTTCAGCTCCGGTGAATTATGATCGCTCAGTGCCTGCCGCGCAGGGCCGATACATTTCAGCGAACGCTTGAGATGGATCATCTCTCTTGGATTGATCCTGTTCACGGCAACCTTGGAGATCAGTCGTTCCAGATCGGCAACGTGCTTAAGGCAATCCTGAATTTTTTCCGCGAAAGCGTGATCGGTATAAAACGAGTCAACAATCTTCAGGCGTTCATCTATTGCGACTTTGTCTTTCAGCGGAAGGATCATCCACTTCCTCAGCTGACGGGAACCCATGGGCGTTACCGTCCTGTCGAGGATGTCGATCAGTGGAACACCACCATCGTGTTGCGAGTGTACAAGCTCGAGGTTGCGGATGGTGAATTTATCAAGCCACACATACCGGTCTTCATCAATGCGTGATATAGACGAGATATGCGAGGTGTCCTTGTGTTCGGTGTCTTCGAGATAATGAAGGATTGCACCGGCTGCGATGATGGCCTCACCATACTCATCAATGCCAAAACCTTTCAGCGACTGGGTTTTGAATTGGTTGATCAGTTTTTCATAACCATAATCGAAACCGTAAACCCATTCGTCCAACGCGAAAGTATTGTATTCATCACCAAAAAGTTTTTCGAAACGTTCGCGTGACGATTTACTGAAAATAATTTCGGAAGGAGAAAATCCCTGCAGGAGTTTCAGTACGTAGTTTTCATTTCCCTGCGCTGCGTAGAATTCTCCGGTCGAAACATCAAGAAATGAGATTCCCAAAACATCCTTGCCTGCGAAGATCGAGGCGAGGAAATTATTTTGCTTGCGATCGAGAACATTGTCGTTGTAGGATAGCCCGGGCGTTACGAGCTCAGTGACCCCACGCTTCACGATGCCCTTTACAAATTTTGGATCTTCCAGCTGATCGCAGATCGCAACACGATGGCCTGCGCGAACAAGTTTTGGAAGATAGGTGTCGAGCGAATGGTGAGGAAATCCGGCAAGCTCTACTTCAGAAGAAGAACCCGCACCACGTTTGGTCAGCACGATGTCCAGCACTTTACTTGCCTTGACAGCATCCTCCCCGAAAGTTTCATAAAAATCTCCGACACGGAAGAGTAAAAGCGCCCCGGGATACTTCGCCTTGATGGCGTTGTATTGCTTCATGAGCGGGGTCTCGGTAGTGGTGGTTTTTGCTTCGGACATTCAGGGTAAAAATACCAATTTCCAAGCACCAATAACCAAATTCCAAATCACAAATCCGAAGTCAAATTCCAAGATCCAAATTCCAAATCCCAAAGTCCAAATTCAACTTTCGGTATATAACGATTTGTCTTCCAACAGAATAGTCTTCCTTCTTAGGAACTTGGAACTTGGAACTTGCAATTTTTTTCTTCTCCTGGCTGGTTATCTCTCCGCAACAATGACCCACATCTTATCTCCCTTCTCTTTGGTCCTGTCGACAAACGGATCTTGCTGAAATGTGATTTTGAATCCGGCTTTTTTAAGATCGGCAAGCGCGAACGACATACCGAGCTCGTGGCGGCTTTCCTGTTCTGAGCGGGATGATTTTCTTCGCGATTCAGCAATCGGCTCACACAGCAGCAAGCGCCCGCCAGGCTTCAATGCTTTGAAAACATGTTGTAGAATTTCGTCATGGTCATCCATCTCGTGATAGGTATCGAGAATGATCACAGCGTTGAGTGTATTGAGCGGAAGTTTAGGGTTGTCGTAGTCGCCTTTGATGGGTGTGATATTTTTTATTTTCGATTCCGCGGCAAGCGATTCAACTTTTTTCACTTTGCTTTCCTCTACATCAACTGCGTAAACTTTTCCCTCAGGACCAACCACTTTCGAGAGCTTGAACGTCATGTACCCTTCGTGGCAACCAATGTCAGCTGCCTGATCGCCAGCTTTCAGGTTTAGCAGTTTTATCAGCTCGTCTGGTTTTTGCCATTTGTCGCGCTCCTTCCACGCGTGGGCTGAATAGATATTCTTGTAAGGATCCTGTGCGAAACCTGTAAAGGAAATCAGAAGGAAAAGGATGGCAAGCCGCATATCTGTTAAACGAAAGTAGCTCCAATGAAGATTATTTTTCTGACCTGTAATAATTGCCGTTCAAATGGTACTGATTGACAAATGAAGAAATTAGCCATGGCTTTGGGCCATAGCTATAGCCAAAAGCCATTGCCGTTAACTTGACTTCGGCCATAGGTATAGCTTAAAGCCATTGACTTTTACCACACGAACTATGAAAATAAATCTGAAGAGCTGGATCATCAAAGCTGCAATTCTCGGCCTTTTTTTCGGAGCGGGTTTTACGATTTCCTACCTGGTCGTCAACAACATGCAATAGTAACATTTGTCGATGATGTCTTCACCTGACAAGGAGTTCACCAGGCGGATCGAAGAGAACCGCGGGATCATATTTAAAGTCATCCGGCTTTATGTGAACCACGAGGAGGATGAGAAGGATCTCTTCCAGGAAATCATCTTTCAGGCGTGGCGATCATTCCCGCGCTTCGAAGGACGATCGAAATTTTCAACCTGGCTGTACCGGATCGGGCTTAATACCGTTCTGACGTTTAAGCGAAGACCAAATGTGATCGATCACCATGATGACATGACCACGTTTAATGTTGCCGACAAATCTGCTTCGCACGACAGTGAGGCCTTGTATGTTGCAATCCGTCAGTTGAACGAAATTGACCGCATGATCATTTCGCTGCATCTGGATGGATATGAAAATGAAGAAATCGCAGAGATCGCAGGTTTGACGAAGAACCATCTCGCAGTGAAACTTCATCGCGTTAAGGAACTTCTTATCAAAACACTTAAACCGCTGTAACATGGATTTGAAAGAAGCGTGGAAGACATTGGAGAAAGAAAAGCTGAGCGTCCCCGTTACAGGAACGATTACGGTTCCCAAGCACTCAAAGCACCCTGTGGCCAACCTGATCCTGGCCTTCGGTCTCGGACTTGTGTTTTGCGTTTTGTTCGGGATGATCTTTGCCGGGATGCTTTTCCTGGTGGATCAAACTATCGTCAAAGTCGGGCTCGTCATCGTGGTTGTAGCGTATACATTTCTTTTTATGATCAACCTCCGCGTTTACCGGAAGATTAAGAAACTTTATCAGTCTGATGAAAAGGTACTCTCTGTTCTTCACAGCGTCCACGACATTGTAACACAGACCATACAGTTCCAGCAAAAGATCTCATGGGGATTTTTTCCGCTTTGTGTCGCAGCTGGATTTGTGTTGGGCGTCTCAATGAAAAAGGACGCAGCCGAAATGATGCTTCTGCCGCGGTTTTATCTAAGCCTTATCGTAACGATGGCCATTGTCACACCCGCCTGCTACTTTTTAACCAAATGGATGACGCGGATCTCGTATGGAAAATATCTCAGACAGATTGAAGATCTGATTGCACAGGCCGAAGGCGATTGAAGCGAAATGTTGATTATTTTCGTGGCATGAAGAAGTTAAAGCTCGAAGAGCTCGGCCGGATCTCCGTAGATGAGTTCAAGGCATCCGATAAGTTGCCGATTGTAGTCGTCCTCGACAACATACGCAGCCTTCACAACGTTGGGTCTGCATTTCGCACGACAGACGCTTTTCGGTTTGAAAAAATTTACCTGACGGGAATTACGGGAACGCCTCCGCACCGTGAAATCGAGAAGACTGCACTTGGCGCCACAGATTCGGTAGCGTGGGAATATGCTGAATCCACATCTGAGCTGGTCGGAAAGCTAAAGAGTGATGGATACACGGTGATCATTATTGAGCAGACTTCATCCAGCGTGCAGCTTCAGCAATTTTCGCCTGAGCATGGAAAAAAATATTGCCTCGTGTTCGGGAATGAAGTCAATGGCGTAAGCGAAGATGTGTTACCACTGGGAGATGTTGCCATTGAAATTCCACAGTTTGGCACCAAACATTCGCTCAATGTCTCCGTATGCCTCGGGATCATTACCTGGGAATTTTTTAAAAAACTTCACAGCTAGATGCAACCTTTCCGGTTGGCGAAGGTATCTAATACAGGAAAGCAATCAACTATATACCCCGTCAGGTAAGCCGGTTTCGGATTTGCCTGACGGGACAATTTAATGACGAATAGAGAGTGACGAATGACGAATGGGAAGCAGTCAGAAACGTCAGGATCGATTTATCATTCGTCATTCGTCATTTGTAATTCGTCATTCAACACTCCCCTTGAAATATGAAACACTCCATCTTTGCATCTATCCTTCTTTTCCTGGTCACCGTTGCTTTCGGTCAGGAGAAAACTGAAAACAAAACTTTTAAAAATATCAAGAGCATCCGCCTCTCTACGGCAAGCGGTGATATTACGATAAAGAAAAGCGCTTCCGCGGAAACGAAAGTCAACGTGCGGTACAGCTATGACGATGATGAGTATACAGTGGTGATGGAAGAGAGCGAAGGACGCCTTGTGCTCGAGGAGAAATTCGATCGCGGAAGTCATTCCGGCAATTCGTTCTGGACGCTTGAGGTGCCTGACAATACAAGCCTTAAGCTCAACAGCGGCTCAGGAAATATTGTGATCACTGATCTGACGGCCGATGTTCGTTCAAATACAGGTTCGGGAGATATTGAGCTGACTGCTGTAAAAGGAGAGCTTGATTTTAACACAGGCTCAGGCGATGCGACACTCGAAAGAATGGATGGTGAACTGAAACTTAACACCGGCTCCGGCAACATCAGCCTCCGCGACAGCAAGGGTATTTACGACCTGAACGCTGGTTCCGGTGATATCCGTTTCGACAAGGTATCAGGAGAATTTGAAGTAAACACAGGTAGTGGCGATATCAAGGCCAATTCGGTAACGATAGCCGGCAGCAGCAAGTTTAACACAGGTTCCGGCAACGCAACGGTATCCCTGGGTGGCGATCTTAAGTCAAGTATTTCAGTTAACAGCGGCTCAGGCGATTCCCGACTTGAGTTTAACGGAAGGCCGATCAGCGGAACGGTTGTAATGACAGCAAACAAAAGTGGGGGTGACATTGTCGCGCCCTTCAAATTCGACAAAGAGGAAACCATCGATAACGGAGGAAGTCAGAAGCAAATCCGGAAGACAGCGAAGGTGGGTGATCAGGATATTACCATCAGAATTGGTACCGGATCCGGAACGGCCGAAATCAGCAAATAAAATCCAAGATCCAAGATCCAAATCCCAAGATCAACGCGTTTCAACCTTGGACCTTGGAATTTGGAATTTGGATCTTGGATTCTTAGTTGTAGACAAACTCGCCAAACTCGCTCTTAACGGTCACTTGTTTTTTCGGAGAAGCCTCGACTCTTCCGATCACTTTCGCCTCCACACCGAATTTTTCTGAGGTCGCAATGACCTCCTTTGCTGACGACTCATCGAGGTAGAGTTCCATGCGATGACCCATATTGAAAACCTTGTACATTTCCTTCCAGTCTGTACCGCTCTCTTCGTGAATGATTCTAAACAAAGGTGGCACCGGGAAGAGATTATCTTTGATCACGTGAACGTTGTCAATGAAATGCAGCACCTTCGTTTGTGCTCCACCGCTGCAGTGAACCATACCGTGAATTTTTGCGCGCATTTTTCGCAGGACTTCAACAATGATTGGAGCATACGTCCGCGTTGGAGACAAAACGAGTTTTCCTGCATCCACGCCAGTGCCTTCAACGCGCGTTGTCAGTTTATATTTTCCGGTGTAAACCAGTTTCGCTGGAACGTCCTTGTCGTATGACTCCGGATATTTCGTAGCGTACTCGTTGTCGAACACATCGTGGCGTGCGGAAGTGAGCCCGTTGCTGCCCATACCTCCGTTGTACTCGCTTTCATACTTTGCCTTTCCGTACGATGCCAATCCGACAACGACATCTCCAGGCTGAATCCTGCTATTGTCGAGAACATCGCTGCGCTTCATCCTGCAGACTACGGTGCTGTCCACTACTATCGTTCTGACGAGATCGCCCAGGTCTGCAGTTTCTCCGCCCGTGCTGGTGATGTTCAATCCGTTCGCGCGAAGCATTTCCAAGACTTCTTCAGTGCCGTTGATGATCGATGAAATGACTTCACCCGGGATGAGGTTTTTGTTGCGCCCGATTGTAGATGACAACAAAATATTATCGATCGCGCCCACACAGAGCAGGTCATCGATGTTCATGATGATCGCATCCTGCGCAATTCCTCTCCACACAGACAGATCACCGGTTTCTTTCCAGTACATATAGGCCAGCGAAGATTTAGTGCCGGCACCGTCAGCATGCATCACCACACAATAATCTTTATCGTTGCCGAGATAATCGGGAACGATCTTGCAGAATGCTTTTGGAAATAAACCCTTATCTAATTTCGAAATAGCCTGGTGAACATCTTCCTTCGATGCGGAAACTCCTCGTTGATTGTAGCGATCTGACACTGATGATGGATTAAGGCGTAAATATAATGCAGAAATGCAAAACAGCCGAAATCCCGAAATCCACACCGCAGAGTGCACGGAGGAATCGCTGGAGGTAGCGCGGAGATTATTTAAGGGTTAAACAAAGTGGTGCAGAATTGAATGGTGCTTCCGATGAATTTTTTTGCATACTAATATAAAACTCCGCGATTCCTCCGCGCTTACTCTGTGCTCTCCGCGGTGTGGATTTGGTATTCTGGCACTCGGTTTGCCTTACACCCGGCTGGAAGGGATTTCAAACCCCTTAACCTATATGACAATGAAGCGTACAGTTTTTTCACTGATGATAGCTTTGTCTGTGATCAGTGCAGTACAGTCGAATGCACAAAGCAGGGGACGAGACAGAGGGGGAGACCGCGAGCGGACCGACAACAGAAGTGACAACAATCGCGAACGCTATTCGCACCGGGACAATGACCGAAACGATCGCGACAGGCACGACAACGACCGGTGGGACAACGATCGCCACGACAGAGGCAATCACTACGGACACAACAAGAATCGCCACCATCACCACGACAACAGACGGGTTGTGGTAAGACATGTGCACGTGCATGACCGCTACTGCCACAGAAGGCCCGTAGTTGTACATCACTATTACACAAGACCGCGCTATGTTTACTACCGCGACTACGATGTGTACTATGACTATTCACGCAACGTCTACTTTTCGTATTCCGGAAGGAACTGGTCGATGAGCACAGCGATTCCCGTGGGCATGCGTCATGTAAACCTGCGCCAGGTGAAGCGTTACGAAGTCGACTATTACGATGATGATTTCGGTTCGTACCTCGACAATGGTCGCCCAGCGTACGGTAAGGAATGCGACTGGTAAAAACGTTTCGGGTTCCGGGTTTCGGGTTCCGAGTTGTTCTGAGTTTCGCGTTATTAATTGAGCAGGCCCCACCCCACGGGTCTGCTTTTTTATTTTTCAGAAGTTAGCCGTCTGCGGTAAATCTCTTTTTGGAGACATAAAAGTTTCCGTTCTTGGGGATCTTAACAACAAGCCATGAACATCAAGACAATAACCGCCCTTATCGTAGTGGCCGCAGTGATGACGCGATGTGCAACACAACCCAAACAGGAAACGATCGTTATGAAAAAAGATCCGCATTCATACTCCCGCCCGAACGAAGCAAAAGTAACGCACCTCAGCTGGAAAGCTTCTGTAGATTTTGACAGCAAAAAGATTTCCGGCACAGCTAAATGGAAGATCGAACAGCAGGGGAACCCCGGAGTTATTGTGTTTGATTCGAAAGGATTGTCTATCGCAAAAGTGACACTCGATAACGATGAGGCTACCTACTTTAAGATCGGCCAGAAAAACGAAATTCTTGGAGAGGAATTGATTGTGTCGATCAAGCCTGAAACAAAAGCGGTGAGCATCGAATATGTGACGGACCCATCCGCGGAAGCGTTGCAGTGGCTGAGCGCACAACAAACAGCAGGCAAAAAATTTCCGTTCTTATTTACGCAATCACAGGCGATCCTTGCAAGAAGTTGGGTGCCAAGCCAGGACTCTCCCGGCATTCATTTTACCTATGACGCTGAGGTTTCAGTACCGAAAGATCTGCTTGCGCTGATGAGTGCATCCAATCCGCAGCAGAAGAACGAGACGGGCACATATAAATTTGAGATGAAACAGCCCATCTCTTCTTATCTACTCGCACTGGCAGTCGGAGATGTTTCTTTCAAACCAATCAGCAACCGCAGCGGTGTTTACGCAGAACCTTCATTGGTCGACACAGCTGCCTGGGAATTTGCCGACCTCGAAAAAATGATTGCAGGTGCCGAAGAATTATATGGCCCGTATGCGTGGGAGCGGTACGATGTGATTGTGCTCCCACCAAGCTTTCCTTTTGGTGGAATGGAAAATCCAAGGCTGACTTTTGCAACACCAACAATACTGTCCGGTGATCGATCCCTCACGTCACTGATCGCACACGAGCTGGCGCACAGCTGGTCAGGAAATCTTGTGACGAATTCGACCTGGAACGACTTCTGGCTGAATGAAGGGTTCACGGTCTATTTCGAAACCCGCATCATGGAGAAGCTTTATGGAAAAGACTATGCTGAAATGCTTGCGTCACTGAACCTGCAGGATCTCAAAGATGAGATCGAGTCCCTGAACGCTGCGAATCTTTCAGCCGACACAAAGCTTTTACTGAACCTTGAGGGAAGAAGTCCGGACGATGGCGTAACTGATATCGCGTATAACAAAGGCTATTATTTTTTGAGATCGATTGAAGAAGCACATGGCCGCGATAAGTTTGATGCGTTCCTGAAGAGTTACTTTACAGAGAATGCTTTCAAATCGATGGATACCGAAGGATTTAAAAATTACATCACTTCATACTATCAAACGAATTTCAACATCGGTCTCAAGGACTCAACGTTCAACAAATGGATCGTTACAGAAGGGTTGCCCGCTGATCATCCCCAACCTTCATCGACAAGATTCAAAAAAGTAGATGAGGTTCTCGCCAGCTGGAAAGCCGAGAAACCTTTGGACGCAACTCAGAGCAAAGACTGGAGCACACACGAGTGGCTGCATTTCCTGAAGAATCTACCTGAGACACTGACGCAGGAACAGATGAAAGCGGTTGACAGCTTTGGAAATTTTTCAAACTCGGGTAATTCGGAGATCATCACGGCCTGGGGCGTTATCTCTATCCGCAACAACTATGCAAAGATGAATCCGAAAATCGAGTCGTTCCTGATCAACACCGGGCGCAGAAAATTCCTTAGTCCGCTTTACAACGAAATGCTGAAGACGGAAGATGGACGCAGGCGCGCAAAAGCCATCTACGACAAAGCGAGACCAAACTATCACTTTGTTGCCACAAACACGTTCGATAAACTAATCAAGTAACACGGGGCCAATCGCTGTTACTTATCGTGACACCATGTGAGGCTGGGAAGCGCTGGTGATTTACCGGGCTACATCTTTTTTCAAGACGTAATAATCTCCGTTCTGCGGATCGATTTCTTTCGAAAGAATGAGTTCAGTATCGGTATGCGTGATCTTGAATGTGCCATCGAGGATCAAAGTCCAGTCGAACTCAGCGGTCCACATGCAGGTGTTCGTAAAGTTCACCTGTTCCTCAGCAGGTGCAAACGTTCCTTCGCACAGCGCGGGATATTTCGTAATGCTGCTCGTGCCCGTGTAATGACCATTTGAGAAATTCAACGTGACGTTTGAGCTTTCGCCCTTTACATTGTCACGAACGCGGTAAAATACACCCTGGTATGTGCCTTCAAATGTTGCAGGCTTTTCAGAATCTGAGCAGGCGGCTAGCAGGAGCGCAAGAACAAGTTGGAAATAGATCGCTTTCACTTTTTCAATCGGTTTTTTTCATTAGACACAGCGCGTAGCCAAAAAGTTGGACAGCGAGTGATTTCTTGTATGACCCATCTTTTAGAGCACCACGTTGAAGTTGTGATGCGCTCATCGCGCTCATTGCCTCATAGCGGTAAGGGCGAGCAGATTCACTAAAACACTAACCGTAGCGATAAGTCTTAAACAGGTCTTGCCAGTTTATGCTTCGTAGTATGTCGTCCCTGGCTGCCTCGTTTGTTTTAGCTATGGCGCGGTAGACGCTATGGACCGCGATGATTGAATCAGGATGGCAAAGCGGACAAAATTTGCACGGCTTAGTGTGCTGAACAAAAGAATCTGACAGGCCTGTATCACGATTCAGCAAGTAATTCCTACGGTTCGCACCGTATTTCCTGCTGTCTGATCAAATTAATTATACTCCAGACAACTTATGCTGTACTTTTGGAGTCTAATAGTCGTTATGGTAGAAATCATGATCAGCAAACGGAAAATATTACTGGTAGTAGGCGTGGCTGTCGCGATCGTCATCGGCATTTATACTGGAGTTTTCGGTATGACAGTTTAATAACGCCAGCTCTTCAGATCAGCGCCTTTCGGTGCGCTCTCTTCAATCCTCTTTAATATTTTGGGAAGGTACATTGTGTTATAGCGCAGCCTGGACACATAGTTTGGATTTTCCTGGTCTCCATTCCAGCAGTGCTCCGCGCGATCCCCGTAATCCACCTCTCCGCCATAGAACGGATTTTTCGTCTTCTTTAAAAAATCTTCCATCAGGTAAACCGCGTTGTTGAGATAATAGTTGTCCATATCACCACAGTAGATATGGATCTTACCCTTAAGCTTCGGACCTAGTGTTGCCCAGTCGCGCTCGAGGATATAACGCAAGTCGTAATTTTCTTTCCAGTACTTCGCCACTTCCGGGTCGATCTCACCTGTTTCCTTATTAAATATTCGCTTCGGATATCCGTCTTCACCCTGCGGAGAATAGACTGCTTCCCAGATATCCCATTGCTGACCCGAACGGGATTTCGTGCCGAGGGCAAGTTCAAAGTGGTTGCTTTCTTCCATTGTGGATTGAATCTGGCCAAGGTAATTCCGGTGCGAAGGCTTCGGAAGTTTTTTGAAATCGCTCTCGTACCAATATGCATTTTTGTCTTTGTATAAATCGACAAGGCAGTATGCGCGGAAGTCGATCGGGTCGGGGCAGGCAGCGAAACATCCGTTGAACTCATCGGGATAGAACATCTGCGCAGCAAGCGCTTCCCAGCCACCGGTAGAACCACCGTAAGTAAATCTCGCCCAGCCTTGTCCGATGCCTCGAAATTTTTTCTCGATCTCCGGAAGGAGTTCGTACATGATCGCATCTCCGTAAGGCCCGAGGTTAGCGGAGTTCACTGCGTATGAATCGTCATAGTAGGGGTTCGCATGCTGAATTTCAACGATAAGAAAACGCGGAAAATTTTTCGAGATCCACTGCCTGTAAAAATTGTACGCTTCCTGTTCCTGGAATTTTCTGTAACCATAGATTCCGAACCGCGCGTTGAAATCGGTTGTGTCCATATTCGGATCAGGCGCCTTCTCACTGAAGCCTCCGAAGTCATCCGGAAAATGTCCGTGGAAAATCATGATGGGATAGCGAGCCTCGGGATGTTCTTCAAAGCCTTCGGGTAACAGAACATGCGCTCCGAGGAACATGGGCCGTCCCCAGAACTCTGTAAGCTTCTGACTCTGGATTTTTATGTGTTTGATATATTTCGTATCAGCAGGCTCCTTCACGGGAGGAATTTTCTGATCCATGACGATTTCCGTGACATCGCTGGCTGATGGATCGAACGACACAGAGACTGGCTGGCTGTAAAAATTGCCAGGCTTATTGTTCCATTGCTGGCCCTCACCCTGATCAGGCGGAAGCTTTACGGTGTGACCGGTTTTCAATTTGAATGTTTCATAACGATTCAGCAGCGCCTGCACAAAATAATTTCCTTTGGGGATTTCGCTGATTGAACTGATGGGGAAACCAAATGCTTTTTCATCGATCGCGATTTCATCTCCGGCTTTCATTCCTTCAACATCGACACCAAAAACCATCTGCGTGTTAAGGCCATCATTGATCTGATTTCGCGGCTCAGCCTTGTCGTTGTTGGAGATCAAAAGCAGCAACCGTCCATCCTGGGACTGATCAGCCATCTGTTTTGTGAATGAAATTTTGAATCTGGCCTTTCCGGAGTCCGAAGAAGTGTCACATTGAAAAAGGAAGAGACAAATGAAGAAGAGGGCTACGGAGTTTTTCATAGGTTCAGTTAGGTAACAAAATGTACCGCCTTATCCCATGAAAATCAAGCGAAAAGGGATGATCAAAACTTCAGCCTCACATCGTCTTTATAGTTGACCGGAACTTTGATGGGGATGCCGTGGTAGTTGAGCTTCAGGAAACCTTCGTATCGCACTTCAAATTTCTTTCCGCCAATCATTCCGAAGACGGTGTCCATAAAACCGAGTTCCTTTACGGCCAGCTTCACTTCGATCGGCACCGTAAACTCGGACTGGGCAGGCACAATGAGCTTGAAGTCCTGGTCCACATTGGCCGCTTTTTTTCCGTTGACATAAATATCAACTTTAACTTTTTTGATCCGTCCTCTGACGTTGTTCGGATTATAAAACACTGCGTTGGCTTTCAGCATGGGATCTGATGTAGCATCGACTACCACATCCTTCACTCTTCTTAGCACGATGTCCTGGTCCGGTTTCTGACATTGGAATGCAAGAGCCGAAAGCAACACGATGAGAATTATGTTGATGCGCGACAAGCGCGGTGATTTTTGCGTCATAAATTGTTGCACGTTCGTAAGTATAGACATTTAGAATGTAAATTTGTTACATGATCACCGTATTTGATTCTATTGCCGATGACCTTGCAGAACACGGGTATGCCGTGGCAGACCAATTTCTGAGCCAGAGTGAAGTGAATGCTATTCTGGCGCTCGATGAATTCAGAAATGGTCTGGCGGAATTCAAAAAAGCTGGTATCGGCAAACAGCAGGATCGTCAGATCAACGAAGCGATCCGTGGTGATTATATCAAATGGCTTGACAAAAATTCCGCGCCCGCACCGGCAAAACTGTACCTCGATCGCTTGAGCAAACTGGTTGAATATCTCAATCAATCGCTTTTCCTCAGCCTGAAAGATTACGAAGTGCACCTGACGATCTACCCGGCAGGATCATATTACAAGCGTCACCTCGACCAGTTCAAAAAAGACGACCACCGGAAGCTCTCGGTAATCTGCTATCTCAATAACGACTGGACGGAAGCGAATGGTGGCCAACTCCGGGTGTTTCTGCCTGATGGTGAAAAAGAGTTTTTACCGATCGCAGGAAGACTGATTTGTTTTCGCAGCGACCAGATTGAGCACGAAGTGCGCCCTGCCAACCGCGAGAGATTAAGTCTGACGGGGTGGATACTGGATCAGCATGCGGATCTGAGGCACTTGTAGTTAATGTGCCAATTGGTTAATGTGCCAATGTGCCAATTTAGTTAATGTGCCAATGTGCCAATTGGTTAATGTGCCAATGTGCCAATTAGTTAATGTGCCAATTAGCCATTGTGCGAAAGCGGTCCGTTGCATTTCGATTGGCATATTGAATAATTGGCACATCGGCTAATTAAAGAACACCTCGTCCACCATCAGCCACCCTTTCTCCTTCGGTGCTTTTCTGAAGTCGGGGAGTTTCGTGAGGGTTTTCGCGACAAGCTTGTAACATCTGAATTTCGATGGCGGGAATTTGATGTCCGCTCCTTCGATCCGCGTGGACACGTATTCCTTTGGCTGGTCGGGTTTGTAGGATGCCAACAGCTTAAGGTTTTTTTCGTCATCGCCACCCCACACCTGCATTTCAGATGGCGGCATGCACATCGCATAAACGTTGCGCGCATAGCTTAGTGTGACATTCGAAATCTCCGGAACGTTTTTATCGAAATAGAAAAGTGCTTCAAGGTTTTGAGTTCGGAAACCCATCCACACGGGATCGCGATAAAAATCCGGCATCCCCTTACGATTATCGATCAGCGTTGTTCCGCCTTCACCGGGATAGCGATCTTCGGGTTTAGTAAGCAATTCTGCACGATCCGGTTTTATGCCTGCGGGGAAAAAAATGTGCTCCGAAGCGTTGCTGCTCAGCCATCCATCTTTAAACGCTTTCGTCCTGACGATCGAGTACTGTTTTATCGCGATTGGCTCCTTGTAAATTTCTCCCGACAAACTGTCCGGCATTTTGCCGTTGACGGAGTAACGAATCGTTGCGCCAGGAAGATTGTGCTTGTACTGTACACTTTCGCCTGTCTTCAAAACCTGTCCGTCATTTCTAAGGATCGGAGCACTTAATCGCAATACTTCCTTTTCATCGGGATGATAACCAGCATCCCATTTTATTTGCGGAATCGACTGTGTGAGACGCACTGTTTCGGCTGCAGAAATTCCAGTGTCCCATAAATACACTTCACGCACTGAACGACTTTTTTCAAAAACTTTCACGTGCTCAAATTTCACTTTCGTGCCCGACAAAGACAAAATTTTCAGATTCGGCATTTCATTGAGAGTCGCGAGGGTCTTGCCTTCAATCTTTGTCTGATTGAGAATCAATTTCTCGAGGTTTGAAAAACGTTTTAGCTTGCCGAGATCTTCATCCGTTACGGGCATCTTCGAAAGGTTCATTGCAACGACCTGTTCGTTCACAGGCTGCAGCTCATCAATGAATTTCGACTGAAACGATTCGCTGAGAAAAAAATCAACCTGCAAGGCAGGCTCATTTGCCGCAAGTTGGAATACCGTACGGTAAGGTGTGTTCAGATTCTTGATTTTTTCACTGGAAGCGGAAGCAAATTTGTAGATCGGCCCGGCAACAGCGTCATCAAAATATAGATCAACCACTTTTGCTGCAGCGATGCGAAGCGAATCCTGCTCCGGCAATTCGTTTAATGCCACCGCAAAATTTCCACCGTGAGCAACCCATGACGCTATCACTTCCATTTCTTCTTCGGTGAGTTGCGCTTTGTCTTTTGGCGGCATGTGCTTCTTGTGATCAACAGGAAGATTCAACCGATCGATCAGCAAACTTTGACCGGATTTCCAGAGCGGTCCGTTCTTACCACCTTTCTCGATTGCCGCCTGAGACGTAAGAATAAGTTTTCCCTTTGCTTTCTCTTCATTGTGGCAACTGTAGCATTTTGATTCAAGAACCGGTTCAATCGCGGCTGAAAAAACGGATGAGCTATCCGTGATCACTCTTTCAATTTTTTTGTTCTGTGCCAGCGGGCCTAAAATAAAATCTTCTCCATGCGTGAGGCTTGCACCAAAATGACCCGTGACAATCAGCAGCAACGTTCCCACGAGGAGCGCTGGCCGAAGCATCAATGGCGAGACGCGCAGTGAAATCAATCCCCAGCAGAGGAAACTCAGCACAACGCCAAACCACTTGTGAAACTGAAGGTCTGTTTCGTTGTATCCGCCTTCAAGCGAGAGAACCATTCCCATGAAAGCCGACAACGATGCCGTAAACGCGCTGAGGAAAAGCAGGAAGCTGAAAAGTTCCTTATAAGATTCGCTGAACAACTTCTGACCAAAGGCGAGCAATGTAGTGATGAGGAGGAGTCCGATCGGCAGGTGCAGCATTAACGGATGCACTCTTCCCAGTGCCTGCAGCCACACCGGAATACTCAGCTGATCCTCGAATACTAACAAGAGGACAATGAGCACTTGCAGGGCGACAACCGCGTAGCCAACAATTTTCTTAAACAACTCCATGACTATGCGATAAGGGGCTTAACTACTTTTCCGGCCACATCGGTGAGGCGGTACCTTCTTCCAAGGTGTTTGAATGTGAGCTTTTCATGATCGAGTCCCATCAGATGCAGAACGGTGGCGTGAAAATCATTGACGTGAACGGGATCTTTCACAACGTTGTATCCGAATTCATCTGTCTCACCGTACGTCATCCCCTTTTTAACGCCTCCACCCGCCATCCAGATGGTGTAAGCGCGCGGATGGTGATCACGTCCGTAATTTTTGTCGCTCAAATCGCCCTGGCAGTAATTCGTTCTTCCAAACTCTCCTCCCCAGATGACAAGCGTCTCATCCAGCAAGCCTCGTTGTTTTAGATCGAGAACAAGTGCAGCGGAAGCGCGATCGGCATCCTGTGCCTGCAGTGGCATTTCACCTGTGAGGTTGCCATGCTGATCCCAACCCTGATGATACAACTGAACAAAGCGCACTCCCGATTCGGAAAGCTTTCGCGCAAGCAAACAGTTTGCCGCATAGGAACCCGGAACCAAACACTCCGGTCCGTACATCTTAATGATGTGATCTGGCTCCTTTGAAATATCTGCAAGCTCAGGCACTGCTGTTTGCATCCGGTATGCCATTTCATATTGCTGAATACGCGTTGTGATCTCCGGATCACCAAAAGCATCATGACCGATTGAATTCAGCTCAGAAAGTTTATCGAGCATCCGCCTTCTGCTTTCGCGATCGGTGCCGGATGGATTGTTGAGATACAAAACGGGTTCTTCTCCGCTGCTGAACTGCACGCCCTGATGAACGCTGTCCAGGAATCCGTTCGTCCACAACTTCGAATATACGCCCTGGCCATTTCCGCGTCCGCGGGAAAGCAAAACACAATACGCAGGAAGATTTTTGTTTTCGCTGCCGAGTCCATAGCTCAGCCATGCTCCCATACTTGGGCGATTTCCCTGTTGCGCACCGGTCTGCATGAACGTCAGTGCGGGATCGTGATTGATCGCCTCTGTGTGCATGCTCTTGATGAAGCAGAGTTCATCTGCAATTTTCGCCATGTGCGGAAACAGCTCACTGATCCACGCTCCGGACTGGCCGTGCTGTGCAAACTTGAAGTACGAACCTACGAGCGGAAAATTTTTCTGACCCGATGTCATTCCGGTAAGTCGCTGACCCATGCGAACCGAGGCTGGCAGATCCTGCCCGTGCATCTTGTTGAGCATTGGCTTGTAATCGAAACTTTCAAGCTGCGATGGGGCACCATTTTGGAAAAGATAAATAATTCTTTTTGCCTTGGGAGCGAAGTGTGGAATACCCGCCATCGCAAGAGCATCATCGCCTTTGCCATCAAAAAGTCCGGGGATCAGCAGCGATCCCAGCGCAGCACTGCCAAGGCCAACACTCAGCTTTCCAAGAAAATGTCTGCGGTTGATGCCAAGCCGGTTCTCTAAAAATTCTTTGCTCATAATTATTTCGTGATGGCTTCGTCCATGTTATACATTGTGTGAATGACCTGCATCAGTGATGCAAGCTCAACCGTGTTCTCAACAGCCTCATGTTTATACTCTCCTTGTTGGATAAAAGCGTGAGCCTTCTTTTCATCTTTCGCAAACAATTCTTTCTCCTCTCCAAAATGCTTTGTAAAAA
This sequence comes from Fulvivirgaceae bacterium JP3-4, assembly GCA_029309925.1. Lineage (GTDB taxonomy): Bacteria > Bacteroidota > Bacteroidia > Cytophagales > Cyclobacteriaceae > Chryseosolibacter. Next base: position 544,440 of record JARKND010000005.1, on the reverse strand, counting down.
TTTGTTTCTCTTTTTCACCCGGAACGCGGCACAAGATCAACCGGAATGCTTTCTCAATCTTTTCTTCACTGGAAGACTTCTCCAAAGACAACCTCTCCGCCAGCACCCTTGATGCCTCAAGGACCATCGGATCGTTCATCATCACCAGCGCCTGCAACGGAGTGTTTGTACGCATGCGCTTCACTTCGCACTGATCGCGGTTGCTCGCGTCAAACAGCAGCATCACCGGTGGAGGAACGGTGCGCTTGATAAAATTGTACATCCCTCTGCGATAGAGCTTGTCTTCATGATCCTGTACATAATAGGCCAGGACACCACGGCCAGACGTTGAAGATTCCCAGATACCTTTTGGCTGATATGGCTTTACACTTGGGCCACCGATTTCCTTCACGAGCAAACCCGAACTTGCGAGCACGTGATCTTTTACCAGTTCAGATGGCAGGCGCATTCGCGGTCCGTGCCAGAGGTAAATATTCTCCGGATCCACCGCCATCTTATTTTTTGTCATTTCTGCAGACTGCCGATACGTTGACGACATCACGATCTGCTTTACAAGTCTTTTGACGTCCCAGCCATTGTTCATAAAATCAAGGGCAAGCCAGTCAAGAAGTTCGGGATGTGTTGGCAACTCACCCTGCATTCCAAAGTCTCCGCTCGTCTTCACGATGCCACGGCCAAAGAATTCCTGCCATAGGCGGTTGACAAAGACGCGCGATGTCAACGGATGATCTCTTGACAGCAGCCACTTTGCGAGTCCCAACCGATTCTGTCCGTATTGAATTGTATCGTAAGGATAAATGGCCTGCGGCACATTCGGTGTCACCTTGTCGCCAGGCGCATCGTAGGCACCGCGAATCAGGACGTGCGTGGGCCTCACCACACTGCTGTCCTTCATGATCATCACCGGCACGGCATCTTTGTCTTTTTTGTTGATGAAGGTGAGGATGCTTTTCACTTCTTCATTGCTGATCCATATTCTCGGTGGATCAGCAAGCGATGCAAGCGTGATATCGCCCTGAAGTCCTTTCTCATTGAGCTGATTGAAGAAGGCAAACGTGCGGAAATAATCCTTTTGTGAGATCGGATCGTATTTGTGGTCGTGACATTTCGCACATTCAAATGTCAACCCCAGAAATGCTTTGCCAAAAGTATTTGTGCGATCCGTCACGTATTCGATGCGATACTCTTCATCGATCACACCGCCCTCCTGCGTGATCTTGTGATTGCGATTGAACCCGGTTGCGAGCAGCATTTCTTTTGTAGGGTTGTCGAGCAAATCACCCGCGAGTTGCCAGGTAAGGAAGCTGTCGTAGGGATAATTTTGGTTGAAAGCGTGGATCACCCAATCTCTCCACGGCCACATGGTGCGGTAGCCGTCATCCTGGTAACCATGCGAGTCTGCGTAGCGCGCCACATCAAGCCAGTGAATCGCCATCTTCTCGCCATAGTGTCTGCTCGCAAGAAGCTTGTCGACAAGTTTTTCATAAGCCTGCGGTGATTCATCTTTCAGAAACTGTTCCTGCGTTTCAAGGTCCGGTGGCAGGCCCGTGAGGTCGAATGAAACGCGTTTGAGCATTCGTGCCTTGTCAGCTTCATCGTTAGGACGGAGACCCGCTTCGTCCATTTTTGCAAGAACGAAATGGTCAATTTCGTTGCGGGCCCAGTCATTATCTGCCTCAGGCACGTTCACTGGTTGAGGTGCGTTGAACGCCCAGTGCTTCTCATACTTCGCGCCCTGATTGATCCATTTCTTTATCAGCTGAATTTCAAAATCCGAAAGCGCAAGGTTTGACGATGGCGGAGGCATCAGCATCGAAGTATCCGATGATGCAATGCGTAGGAACAATTCCGAATGTTCCGGGTCACCCGGTATGATCACACGTCCATCACTGTCTTCCTTTAAAGCTTTGTACAGTCCTTCCTCTGTGTCGAGTCTCAGCTCAGCTTTGCGCTGGTTTGCATCCGGTCCATGACATTTGAAACAGCGGTCTGAAATTATAGGGCGGATGTGAAAATTGTAGCTGACGGTCTCCGGCAGGCGCGTGCCTGCAGGTTGTGGCTTGCGCCAGAAAATGACGAAGGTCGCTACAATGAGAACCGCGATGACAAGAAAAATCCAACCGCGTTTAAAAAATGATGCCATGACTTGAGTTTGGTGGCATATAAGTTATGAAATATTGATGCAAGCTGAAAGCTAATTTCAAACGATAGCGGAAGTACGGTGACGACCGGAACTTTAAATTGGAATAGCAGGCAGCTGGCGGAAAATAATTTCGATGTAACTTGCCCGGACTATGAAAAAATACTTTTTAAAGCTTTATCAATACAATGCGTGGGCAAACAAGAGAGTGCTCGGAACGATTCAACGGCAGCATGTGCAGGATGAAAAAATTCTCTCGCTGATGGGTCATGTTGTGGCAGCGCAGTTCCTGTGGCTGCACAGGATTAAAGGCCTTCCCGCACCTGACGTGAAGCTCTGGGGCGACTACTCACTTGACCAGTTGTTAAGCCTGTCTGAGCGGGCCGGGAAAGAGTGGCTTGAATTTGTCGAGTCCACTGACAATTTTGACCGCATGCTCACCTATAAAAACTACGTCAACGAGCCGTATAGCAACAATGTTGAGAATATCATGATCCATCTGGTGAATCACTCATCCTATCATCGTGCACAGGTTGCCATGCTGCTCCGTCAAAAAGGATTTGAGCCGATCAACACCGATTTCATCACATACGACCGCGTCATCACTGGACAATTGAAAGATTAGAACAATATTCGGTCATCCGGGTTTATAGACAATAATTCTAAATACTATGAAGAAAATTGCAATACTGCTCGCGCTGCTCGTAGTGGCCACAATGGCTTTCACCCAGCAGCAAATCACCGTCTGTCATACAGCGCCAATGGAAAAGTTCGCTCTGCTCGCCTCGAACAAGGATTTCAATTCCAGCGGGGCACATCAGAAGCCAAGAGCTTATGTGCATATTACGCAGGAAGGTGGAAAGATGATTTCTTTTAAGACACCGGACGGAAAAGAAGCGAAAGGATATCTGCTCGAAGCAAAATCAAAAACCAACAACTGGATTTTTGTTTTCCAGGAGTGGTGGGGATTGAATGACAACATCAAGCGTCAGGCAGAACAGTTATACAAAGACCTTGGCAACGTGAATGTGATCGCCCTTGACATGTATGATGGTAATGTGACGGCCGATCGCGATGAAGCGCGGAAATTTATGACGGAGTTCAAGCAGGAACGCGGTGATGCAATTGTGAAAGGCGCATTGGAATATGCAGGAAAGAATGCAAAAGTCGGAACGATCGGCTGGTGTTTCGGTGGAACGCAGTCCCTGATGGCATCGCTGACTGCCGGTAAACAGGCCGCTGGATGCGTAATATATTATGGAATGCCGGTGACAGATGTTGAAACCCTGAAGAAATTGAATACAGATGTGCTTGGCATCTTTGCAGCAAAGGAAAAATACATCACGCCAGAAGTCGTTCAGAAGTTTGAAGCCAGCATGAAGGAAGCCGGCAAAAAAATCACGGTGAAGAACTACGATGCAGATCATGGTTTTGCAAACCCCAGCAACGCGATCTACGACAAGGCATCAACCGAAGATGCGTACAAGCACACGCTTGCGTTTTTTAAAGAACGATTGAAGTAATTCCTAACACGGAAGTGATTTGAATGGATCGCATGTTTGTAGATGAAAGTCGTCTTCGATAATGCAATCCTTTCGTGATCAGCGCCATCGCCTCTTACGGAAGAATTCGCCCGAAACATTCGACCCCTTCGGGGTCGCGTGGCGGTTGTATAACGTTTACTATAAACATGTGATCCCTTCGGGATCGGATATTGTACATTACGTCTTGCAGAGGATCACGCGAGCGGATGTAAGCGCTCTCAAAGGAGCCCGCATCTATGATATTCGTATCGGCTCGAAATTTTCCAAACACAGCGAGGAAATTCAACTCCATCGAAGTTTCTCACTTCCACAAAACGTCTTTCTGACCTCAAAGGGGTCAAAGGTTTATATAGAAAAATACACCAACGGACCTTCCTCCTACCGTTGTGGATATTTCGGAAGATGAATTCCGCACACAGAAGTGATTTCAAACGGACCGCATGTCTATAGATAAAAATCGTCTTTGATCGTTCGATCCTTTCGCTATCAGATAGACTGCAATGTTCTTACGGGTATTCGGCCGAAGCATTCGACCCCTTCGGGGTCGCGTGTCGAGTTTCAGGGCGTTTACTATAAACATGTGATCCCTTCGGGATCGGATATTGTACATTACTTCTTACACAGGATCACGCGAGCGGAGGTAAACGCTCCCAAAGGAGCACATCCATTGGTATTCGTATCAGCTTAAAATTTTTCTAAACACAGCGAGGATAGTTCAACTCCATCGAAGTTTCTCACTTCCACGAAAGTGTCCTTCTTGACCTCGAAGAGGTCAAATGTTTATAGAGAAAAAATTGGAAATGGATTCCGACCCTGAAGGGGTCGTATGTTTTGAACCAGTGCTGCTTAGTTCATCATAGACCCTATTTAATCAATCATTACACAACTTGATAAATGGTCACCGGGATTTATCGCTCCCACACCACCAACTCACCCTTTTCATACCACTGTGGATATTTCGGCAGGTGAATCTTCTCAACTTCATTCCGTTTTACTTTCAGCGTTGGGGTCATCAATCCGTTTTCCACGGTCCAGTCTTCCTGAATAATTACGGCAGCCCTCAGGCGTTCGTAGGCTTCAAGTTCCGGGTTAACCTCTTCAATAATCTTTGTGAGGCTTTCAACAATCGCTGATTCAGTTTTTTGTTTGCCAGTCACAGACAACACAACGAGCGCGAGTGGCTGCGGTATTCCCATTCCTACCACACATACCTGTTCAATATCAGGATTTGCGAGTAACTTGAGTTCGATCGGAGCTGGATCAACGAACTTCGCTTTATCGGTTTTGAACTGATCCTTTATCCTTCCTGTAAGGGTGAAGAATCCATCCTTGTCTACTTCGCCTTTGTCGCCTGTTTTCAAAAATCCGTCAGCTGTGAAAGCATTTGCTGTCAGTTGCGGCTCGCGATAATAGCCCACCATCATCGAAGCGTGTTTGATCAGCAACTCACCTTCCTCTGTAAATTTACATTCAACATCCGGCCAGGCGCGTCCAACGGTTCCGAACTTTGCATCTTTCAGGTTGGTGTGGCTGTACGCGAGTCCTTCAGTCATTCCATAGACTTCCTGGATCAGAATGTCCAGCTTATGAAACCATTCAAGAAGATCAACAGACATTGGAGCAGCGCCAGCAGCAATCAGTTCTGCTTTTGCGAGTCCGAGCTTCCTGCGAATTGCTTTCTTGACGATCGTCCTGACAACCGGAATTTTTAACAAACGATCCAATGACGGCATTTTCTGTTCAATCTTTTCTCTGAACTTTGCCCAGATGCGCGGCACGCCAAGAAAAACCGTTGGCTGCGCATGCATGAGGTTCTCACCAAATTTCTCGAGCGATTCAGAAAAATGTATCTCAGCGCCTGAGTAGAGCGCGCCACACTCCACGAGCATCCGTTCTGCGATGTGGCTCAGCGGAAGATAAGAGAAAAACCTTCCGTGGTTCCTGACACCATATCGTTTCAGAGCCCCGGGTGTCACGCGATGAAAGGCGCCAAAAGTGATCATCACCCCCTTTGGATTTCCGGTTGTGCCGGAAGTATATTTAATTGTAGCAAGCTCGTCAGGCGAACGTTTAGAAATATTCTGCAGCGGTTCGTTTTCAGCGAGCAGCTTGTCCCACTGCTCACCTTCTGTTTCTCCGTACGCAGAAAAACAAATGCATTTCACGTTTCCGGGGATACCGGCTTCCTGCTCAGCAAAGTTGTCGAGTTTTCCAATGAATAAGATCTGCGCGTGACTATGCTCGAGGATCTGATGGATACCGCTGCGTGATAATGTTGGATACAACGGAACGGATACGTGCCCCGCCATCCAGATTGCCAGGTCCGCCATTATCCAGTGAGCACAATTTTTAGAAAGTATGGAAACGTGACTCTTCGCTGGCAAATTATACTTCAACAATGCCGATGCAATTCTTCGGGCTTCATCTCCGGCCTGCTTATAAGTCCACTCTTTGTAAACGCCTTTGATCGGCTGACGCAAGAAAAGCTGATCGGGAATGTTTCGTTCCCAATACAAAAAGATCTCCAGTGGATTGGATGCTGATGCTGTAGTCAAAAGGAAAAAGAATGGTTAAGCAATTGTGATCTTATCTCACCCGCGAATTCGCCCAGCGAAATGTATTTATTATCAACCAGTTTATAGCCGATAGTTTCCTTCGTTGCCGGATCAACAATCCAGTACTCCTTCACACCAAATCTCTCATACAACGCCTTCTTCCTGACTTTGTCATGCGATTGATTTCCAGGAGACAATACTTCAATTATCAAATCCGGAACTCCATGGATGTGGCCGTTTGGATCAACGATTGAAATATTTTCTGACCTGATAAAAAATAAATCCGGTTCAACAGCATTTGAGGATTCATCGAGAAAGACATCGAGCGGGGAAACAAATATTTCTCCTGTTTTTTCCTCCTTAAGGAACAAGCTGAATTGGTCGAGCAACTCCCTGATGAGTCGTTGATGCTGGGCCGTTGGTGTGGGCGACATATATAGCGTGTTTTCAATTACTTCTGCCAAAGTCCCTTGGGGAAGCATCTTGAAAACCTCCATAATCGTTCGAGGCGGGTGGAGCATCGTTTCCTGCATTTATAAATTTAAGAATTTTTATAATGCAAACCTTCGGATCAATTCCTAAGTTGCATGCTTATGGAGAAACCAACCAAAAAGCTATTCCTGCTTGATGCTTATGCCCTTATTTACCGGGCTCACTTTGCTTTTACAAAAACACCGCGCATAAACTCGAAGGGGATCAACACATCAGTGCCTTTCGGATTTACAAATACGCTGATGGAAGTAATCCAGAAACAAAAGCCCACACATATTGGCGTTGCTTTCGATACAGCCGCTAAGACATTTCGCGATACAATTTTTGCTGACTATAAAGCTACCCGTCAGGAGACTCCGGAAGACATTCGCTATGGAATTCCGAAGTGTAAGGAAATCATTCGCGGATTTAATATCCCCATCCTTGAGCTGGACGGATACGAAGCGGACGACATCATCGGAACCATTGCTTCACAGGCTTGTAAGCAAGGCTTTGAAGTCTATATGATGACGCCCGACAAAGATTTCGGCCAGCTCGTGAATGAGTGCGTTTTTCTCTACAAGCCGGCATACATGGGCAACGCGGTCGATGTGCTTGGTGTAAAAGAAGTTTGTGAGAAGTGGGACATCGCAGAGGTATCGCAAGTCACTGACATGCTCGGGTTGCAGGGCGACACATCTGATAATATCCCGGGCGTGCCTGGCATCGGGCCGAAAACTGCTGCCGCGCTGTTGAAACAATATGGTACGGTTGAAAATGCAGTCGCTCACGCGCACGAGCTTAAAGGCAAACAGAAAGATTTGATGACGCAATACGGTGAGCAGGCCATTCTATCAAAAAAACTTGCGACCATCATCACCGATGTTCCAGTTGCTTTTGATGAAGAGCAATTGCGTTACACCGGACCGATTGTAGATATTCTGAAACCGATCTTCGATGACCTTGAGTTTAAGGGTATCGCAGGGCGCGCTTTCGCGGATCCTGCGGCAGGAAGCAGACCGGCTACTGCGGCACCAAAAGTTCCCGCCAGTCCTCAGCTTTCAATGTTTGGTAAAAATCCGCAAGCAGATGTGCTCGCACCAAAAGTTGATGTAAGTCCGGAGAACCTGAACTATTATACTGTTGATGTTCCTGAACTGCGAAGGGCCTTTGTCGAAAACCTCTGCAAGCAAAATTCGTTTGCTCTTGAGCTGATCACCGATGACGCTGCAAACTTCGAATATCAGCTTAAAGGCATCGCCATCTCCTGGAAGGCAAATGAAGCGCACTTTATCCCGGTACACAATCAGGATGAAGCCGAAAACATCGTCCGCGAATTGCAGCCTGCTTTTGAAAGTGAATCAATTTCAAAGGTCGGCCACAACCTGAAGTTCGCGATGCTTGTCCTGCACAAGTTTGGTGTCGAACTAAAGGGAGAGTTGTTCGATCCGATGCTCGCGCACTATCTGATAGAACCTGAAGCTTCGCATGCGTTGCCTGTCCTGTGTTCTCAATATCTCAACTTCGAAATGCTGGCTGACCCGGATTCAAAGTCGAAGAACCAGGTTTGCGAACGTGTCGACAAGACGTTTCAACTCAAAGATCCGATCATCAACGATCTGAAAACACGCGGCCACGAGAAGCTGATGGCTGATATCGAGATGCCGCTGGCTAAGGTGCTTGCCGCGATGGAATTCGAAGGGGTAAAAGTGGATGTGAAGGCGCTCAACAAAATGTCGGAAGACCTCAAGACCGAGATCGAGCGCGTTCAGAAAGAAATTTATGCCGTAGCAGGCGTTGAATTTAATATCGGTTCGCCCAAGCAGCTTGGAGAAATTCTATTCGAGAAGATGAAGCTTATTGAAAAGCCGAAGAAAACGAAGTCGGGCCAGTATGCCACAGGTGAAGATGTGCTTCAGGGACTTGCTGCCGAACATGAGATCGCCCGTAAAATTCTCGACTATCGCGAGTACGACAAACTTCGGTCGACATACGTGGATGCGCTTCCGCGGATGATCAGTCAGTATGACGGGCGAATTCACACTGACTACCGTCAGGCCTGGGCCGTCACAGGACGACTCAGTTCCAATAATCCAAATCTCCAGAACATTCCGATCCGAACCGAGAAGGGACGCCAGATCCGCAAGGCATTTGTGGCGCGCAATGAAGATTACCTTTTCATGTCGGCCGACTACTCGCAGATTGAACTGCGCATTGCTGCATCTTTCGCCAAAGACGAAACGATGATCGAGGCATTCAGAACAAAGCGCGACATTCACACTACCACTGCGGCAAAAGTATTCAATGTTCCGCTCGACCAGGTGACTGCCGACATGCGTAGAAAAGCGAAGGAAGTAAATTTCGGAATCCTTTACGGAAGTTCCGCATTCGGCCTCTCACAGAATCTTGGAATTTCGCGATCAGAAGCATCGGAGATCATCAAATCGTACTTCACGGAATTTTCCGCGATCAAAAAGTATATGGATGATTCAATCAACAGTGCCAGAGAACGTGAATATGTGGAAACGATCATGGGAAGAAGGCGCTACCTCCGAGACATCAATTCGCGAAACGCTGCGACCCGCGGGTTTGCCGAGCGAAATGCCATTAATGCTCCTATCCAGGGAAGTGCTGCAGACATCATTAAGATTGCAATGGTGAACATCCACGCCTGGCTGAAAAAAGAGAAACTAAAAACGAAGATGACGATGCAGGTTCACGATGAACTTGTTTTTGATCTCCACAAGGATGAAAAAGATATTGTAAAAGCGAACGTTATTGAACTGATGCGGAATGCAGTACAACTCGAGGTGCCGATGGAGGTTGAGGTGGGGATTGCTGATAATTGGCTGGATGCGCATTGACCGCGATCGAAGGTTTAAGGTTCGAGGTTCAAGGTTCAAAGTTCCGGGTTGCGGGTTACGGTTTAGTGTTCAGGGTTACGGGTTTGGTGTTCCGGGTTGCGGGTTTACGGTTAGGGGTTGCGTGTTTACAGTTGGTTATTGGAATTCCAAACGGTGTCGCGAATCTTCTCGCCAAGAACAATCTGTTTGTGATTTGATTATTGATTATTGGGATTTTAAATCAAAGAACACTCTGTTTGTGACTTGGTTATTGGTTATTGGAATTTAACTTGCTATGATAACGAAAGAAAGTATAGAGGCTGCTTATGTGCGGATCAGGCCGTATGTTCATCGTACACCGGTGATGACCTCGTCAAGCATCGATGAGATTGCTGGGTGCAGTATTTATTTCAAATGTGAAAATCTTCAGAACGTTGGCGCCTTCAAGGCACGTGGTGCAATGAACGCTGCGCTTTCGTTGAGCGAGTCGGAACGGGCAAAAGGAATCGCTACGCACTCCAGTGGAAACCACGCGCAGGCCGTTGCCCGTGCGGCTAAAATTCTCAAGACGCAGGCGCACATCGTGATGCCACGCAGGGCACCGCAGATCAAGAAAAAAGGTGTAGAGGGCTATGGCGGAAAAATTTATGAGTGCGAGCCAAATCTTCAGTCGAGAGAAACCACGCTGGCGGAAGTGATCAAAAAAACCGGTGCAACGGAAATCCATCCCTTCAACAATTATCGCGTTATGGAAGGACAGGCAACGGCTGCGCTGGAGCTTATAGAAGATGTCAGTGACCTTGATTATATCGTTGCTCCTGTTGGCGGTGGCGGACTACTCAGCGGAACGTTGCTGGCTGCAAAATACTTCTCACCAAAAACGCAGGTAATCGCAGGCGAACCCGCAGGCGCAGACGATGCATTCCGCTCCATGCAAAGCGGAAAGATCGAGCAGTCTCAATCCAACACCATTGCCGATGGATTGCTGACATCCCTTGGCGACAAGACTTTCCCCGTGATACGTGACAATGTCAAAGAAATTATTACCGTTACCGATGACGAGATTATCGCAGCAATGCGACTTGTGTGGGAACGGTTGAAAATGATTGTTGAACCCTCCGGTGCAGTTCCTTTTGCTGCCGTGCTAAAGGCGAAAGAAAAATTCAAAGGCAAAAAAGTCGGAATTATTTTTTCGGGAGGAAATGTAGACCTGGAGCGGGTGGGGCAGCTCTTTTCGAAATAGGTTCGAAGTTTCACGTTCAAAGCTCAAGGTTCCAGGTTCCAGGTTGCAAGTTTCAGGTTCCAGGTTCGGGTTGCGAGTTCAGCGTTGCGGGTTTCGAGTTGTTTCGAGTTGCGGGTTTCTGGTTTTCGAGTTCCAAACAGAGTAGCGCCATGACACCACTCCGTTTGGAATTTGATTATTGATCATTGGTCATTCTAACCTTAGTTTTTCTTCTTGAAAGAATCAAACTGGGATTCTCCTGACTTTTTTGGAAAGACGTTATTCTCTTCGTCAACATCGGCAAGATCGTTCTGCGGATCGAGAACCATGTTCACGACTTCCTTATCCTTTACAAAAACCTTAGTAAATTCTTCCTCATTGATTCTCCATACTTCAGCGGGAATTTTTTCAAGCTCCTTTGTGCCGTCTTTGTACGTCCATTCGATAATCAACGGCATCACAAGCCCACCGCGATTTTTGAATTTCACCTGGTAAATATTTTTACCCTGCAGCTTTTGCCGGATTGCATTGTCGTCAACACGACTCTTGAATTCACCATAGAGATCCTCAGGTGTGTTAATGAGCGTGAACTCCTGAGGACCTGATGAAAAATCTGTAGTCGACTTTGCCGATGCCGACAGGTCACCCGACTTCACAGTCTTGTTCTTCTTCTCAGGATCGCTCTGCTGACCTTTCAACTTAAACCATTTTACCTCCTCAACTGACATATCAACATTATCGGTTGAGTAGAACCATCCGCGCCAGAACCAGTCGAGGTCGGTACCGGATGCTTCTTCAAGCAATCTGAAAAGATCGGCTGGCTTGGGGTGTTTGAATTTCCACGAATTGGCATATTCACTGAATGCTTTGTCAAACAACTCTTTGCCCATCACTGTTTCGCGAAGAATCGTCAGCGCCACTGTTGGCTTTTCGTAGTAGTTGTTGCCAAAAGCGGTGAGGCGCTCGTTGTCAGACGTGACCATCACAGGACGCATTACATTCTTGTCGCCCTTCATGTAAGGCACAATGCTTTTCGGTCTTGTGGGATTTGATTTGGGATAACGCTCCATCTCCGTACGCGTATGCAGGAACGTATTCAAACCTTCATCCATCCACATCCATTGCCTTTCGTCAGAGCTCACGATCATGGGGAACCAGTTGTGTCCTACCTCATGAACGATTACCTGTATCATCCCTGCTTTTGCTGCATCACTCATCTTCCCGTCTTTATCGGGACGACCCCCATTGAAGCTGATCATCGGAAATTCCATGCCGATGTTTGATGTATTCACAGAGTTGGCGGTTGGATAAGGGTAATCAAATGTGTATTTAGAATAAACTTCGAGCGCGTTCTTCACGGCAAGTGTTGACTCTTCCTGCCATACGGGCAATCCTTCCTTTGGATAAAATGACATCGCCAGCACAGTGTTCGTAGGAAGCTTTACAGCCTGCATGTCCCAGATAAATTTTCGCGAGCTGGCAAAAGCAAAATCACGAACGTTTTCCGCGTGAAAAGTCCATGTCTTCTTCGCAGTTGATTTGATTTTTTCTTTCGCCTTCGCTTCCTCCGGAGTCACGACAAACAATGGCTTTTCGAATGATGTTTTTCCTTTCTCATAACGCTCCAGCTCTTTGGCTGTAAGCACATCTTTTGCATTCTGTAATAATCCCGTTGAGGAGACAATGTGATCGGCCGGCACCGTAATGTTTACTTTGTAGTCACCAAACTCAAGTGCAAACTCGCCCAGGCGCTGAAACTGTTTGTTCTGCCAGCCTTCGTAATCATCAAACACACACATGCGTGGAAACCAGTGTGCGATCAGGTAAACCGTGTTCTTGTCTTCGGGAAAATATTCATAACCCTCGCGCGAAAGCAGAAAGTTAGAACGATCCGTGATCGGGTAAGACCACGTGATGTTGAGCGTATACTTTTCACCGGCCTTCAGCGGAGTTGGAAGGTCGATGCGCATCATGGTCTGGTTGATGGTGATCGGAAGATCTTTTCCTCCACCATCTTTCACTGACGCAATGGTATAGCCTGCAGGAAATTCGATCGGCCTCGTGAGGTATTGCATGTGCAGCGTTGACAACGAGTCGCGCACCGGACCGAAGAAACTTCCGAAATCTTCGCTTTCCTTTTTATTAATGTTCTGATCGAGCTGTAACCAGAGGTACTTCAGGTTCTCGGGAGAGTTGTTGTGATAAACAATTGTCTCTTTCCCTTTCAAAACGTTCGTTGTTTCGTCTATCTCCGCATCAATCGTATAGTCAGCACGCTGCTGCCAGTATTTCGATCCTGGTGTTCCGGAGCCGGTGCGATATTCATTAGGAGTTGGCAGCATCTGATCGAGCTGCTCAAACTTACCTTTCCATCCGGCTTGCTCCTGCGCAAACGCCATTGCCGGAAAGAGTAGAAGATATAGAATTATTTTTTTCATAGGTTGTATGGTTATTCAAGATAAGTGACCATCGCGCTTGACGCATACGTCAGGATTACAAAGTAGATCAGCTGAACTGTGAGTCCTTTAAGGATTATCCATCCCCATTTCTGACGGTAAAATTGTTTGTAAGCAATGAGCGAATATACCCACGATGCAATAATGTAAATGTACATGACGAGGACCACGAGTTTGACTTTGATCAGCACCGGGATGATACAGATGAGTAGAAACCACACGATCAGCTGAGCATTGATCAGCACGTTGAACACAAGGTTCTCAGCGTAGTTAAATCCCGATTTTTTAAAAAACAGCCAGGTCAGTGCAGACAAGAGCGGAATAAAAATTACCGTGAGAAGCTTGTTGTTATCAGTGGCGATCGAAGCCTGCTTATCCGCCTTTTTCAATTGCTGATTAAAATCCTGTGTGCCTTTCACAGAATCAGGATTTGCTTTGGCCATGGCCTCGTAGGCCTTCTGCATCTGTCGCGTAAAGTTGCCGTAAATGTCAGTCTTCTTCACCGCGAATACCTGGACTGCCATCAGGATGAGCAGAAAAGTGATTGGGTTAAAATACTTTTTTCGCTTTCCTTCCACGTATTCACGGGCTACCACTCCCGGGCGCACGAACATTTCTTTAATTAATAGCAGGACGCCCTTGTCAGTGTGGGTGACGGCATGTGTGGTTTCGTGCGCAAAGTGAGCAAGCGTAAAGCGGTGGGTCGCGGCTTTCTGCGAGCAGTTGGGACAAAACTTTCCTTCGAAAGCAGTCCCGCAATTCTTACATTCGATCATAGGGGTTTCGGGACACAAAAAATATCAACTGTTGGGGAATAATAAAAATAAAAAAGCCACTCTGTGAGGAGTGGCCTGAATTTTAACCTGTATGGTAAACTAATTGTTCTTTTTGAACTGATCAAATTTCGAATCCACCGGGCGCTTGGGAAACGCATTGTTGGCAGCGTTCACATCCGCCAGTTCCGAATTCGGATCGACAACAATGTTAACAACTTCCTTGTCTTTCACAAACACTTTTGTGATCTCACTTTCATTGATCCTCCAGACCTCGGCCGGAATACGTTCAATCTCTTTCGAGCCGTCTTTAAAGGTCCATTCGATCACGATCGGAGAGACAAGTCCACCGGCATTTTTGAATTTGAGCTGGTAGATATTCTTTCCGTTGAGTTTCTGACGCACTGCGTTATCATCGATACGGCTCTTGAACTCACCATAAAGCTGCTCAGGTGTGTCTGTGAGTGTAAATTCCTGAGGTCCGTTGCTGAAGTCCGATGCAGCGTTCTGAGATTTTCCAGCGAGGTCTCCTCCACTGGTCTTCACATTTTTCTTTTCCGGATCCGACTTCTGATTTTTCAGCTTGAACCATTTCACCTCGGCCAATTCGACATCAACATGATCGGTTGTGTAGAACCAACCTCTCCAGAACCAATCAAGGTCAACAGCGGACGCATCTTCCATTGTGCGAAAGAAATCTGCCGGCCCGGGATGCTTGAATGCCCAGCGCTGTGCGTACTCCTTGAAGGCTTTGTCGAACAGCTCAGGACCCATTACTGTCTCGCGCAACAGCGTGAGGGCAGCCGAAGGTTTTGAGTAGCCGTTGTTACCAAACTCGATCGTGCGAATGTTATCTGAGCTTGTCATCATCGGACGCATCTGGCTCTTGTCACCTTTCATGTAGTTCACGATCGTCTTCGGTGTTCCTCTCATGTAGTTCAATTCAGGGTAACGCTCCTGCAATGTTTCTTTATCAAGGAAGGAATTCAATCCTTCATCCATCCAGGTCCACTGACGCTCGTCAGAATTGATGATCATCGGGAAGAAGTTGTGTCCTACTTCGTGAATGATTACGTGGATCATCCCGATAAGGGTTTGCTGAGAGTAGGTGCCGTCTTTGTTCGGGCGTCCGCCATTGAAGCAGATCATCGGATATTCCATGCCCTGATTCGCTGTATGAACGGAGTAGGCTACAGGATAAGGATAATCGATTGTACGCTTTGAATAAACCTCAAGGGCATTCTTCACGGCTTTGGTCGACTCCTTGCCCCAGAGTGGATTTCCTTCTTTCGGATAGAGTGACATTGCGAGTGGCGTTTTGTCATTCAGTTTAACAGCCTGCGCGTCCCAGATGAACTTGCGCGAGTGTGCAAAGGCAAAGTCGCGAACATTCTCTGCGTAGAATTCCCACGTGCTCTTCTTCGTTGATTTTGTTTTTTCTTTCTGACGCGCTTCTTCTTCCGTAACTATGACAACTGGTTTGTCAAATGATTGCTTTGCCCTTTCGTAGCGCTCGATCTGAGTTTTTGTAAGCACTTCGTTCATATTCTGAATTGTACCGGTAGCACCAACGATATGGTCAGACGGCACGGTAATTCTTACGCGATAATTTCCAAATGTCAGCGCAAACTCACCGAGACCGAAGAACTGCTTGTTCTGCCAGCCTTCGTAGTCATCAAACACACACATGCGGGGGAACCACTGCGCGAACGTGTAGAGGTAGTTGCCATCCTCCGGAAAATATTCGTAGCCGCCACGACCGCTAAAGTTCTGGCGATTGTATTCAGTGTAGCTCCAGTCAATGGAAAACACAAATTTATCTCCCGTCTTCATCGGTGTCGGAAGATCGACTCGCATCATAGTTTTATTGATCGTGGTTGGGAGCTGTTTCCCTGAAGCATCTTTCACCGACTTAATGGTATAGCCACCTTTGTAATCGGAAACAGTGATGCCTGCAACATAACCCAGGTATGCTGTGGGTAATGAATCGCGTATAGCGCCTGTGTTGGTTTGGTCCGTAAGATTATCCGGCCCAAAAATGTTCTGATCAAGTTGCAGCCAGAGGTAACGCAATGTCTCCGGTGAGTTATTATAGTAGGTGATGGTTTCAGAGCCGGTGAGCAGTTGCGTGTTGTCATCAACTTCAACGTTGATCACATAGTCGGCCCGTTGTTGCCAGTATGCCGGACCCGGGGCACCTGAACCGGTGCGATAGCTGTTAGGTGTCGGAAGTGTCTGATCCAACTGTTCAAACTTTCCTTTCCACGCCTGCTGCTGTTGCTGTGCAAAAGCGCTCCACGTCAATAATGCCAAAAGCGCAATCGCAACAATTCGTTTTACGATCTTCATAGGTTTATATTAAAATTCCCAAAAACAAAAGTGCCGTAAAAATACGGCACTCCAAAAATTATTTTAAACTATTCCGATACCCACTTTTACGTATTTAATCGGCTTTCTTTTTGAACTCATCAAATCTGGAATCCTTTTCCATTTTCGGAAACACGTTGTCATCGGTGTTGATATCGGTGGTTTCGAATCTAGGATCAAGCACAACGCTGGCTACTTCTTTTTCTTTCACAAATACCTTGCTGAACTTCGTCTCGTTAATTCTCCAGATCTCCGCGGGAATGCGTTCGATCTCCTTCGTACCATCTTTGTAATTCCACTCGATGATTACAGGCATTACCAATCCACCTTTGTTTGACAACGTAACTTCGTAGATATTCTTGCCTTGTAGTTTCTGCATCACGGCCTTGTCGTCTATGCGGCTTCTGAATTCACCATACAGCTGCGGATCCGTATTCATCAGCGTAAATTCCTGTGGTGCACCATTGAAAGGGTTCGCTTTGTTGCTGCCATTTGACGCGAGGTCGCCTCTCTGAGCCTTTACATTTTTGTTTTCGATGTTTGATTTTTCGTCACGTAGTTTGAACCATTTCACTTCATCGATACTCTGATCAACATTATCGGTTGTATAGAACCATCCTCTCCAGAACCAGTCAAGGTCAACGGCAGAGGCATCTTCAAGCGTACGGAAAAAGTCTGCCGGCTTCGGATGTTTGAACGCCCAGCGTTGTGCGTATTCCTTAAACGCCTTATCAAATAATTCCTTGCCCATTACTGTTTCACGCAGGATGTCAAGCGCCATCGCTGCCTTTGCATACTGCTCGGGTCCGAGCTGGATCACCTGCTCAGGATTTACCATCAGCGGACGTTTCGTACGTGTGTCACCTTTCATGTAGTTCACAAGTCCTTTCGGTGTGTCGCTGCTCCAGTCAATATCAGGATAACGCTCGCGCTCGGTGAGAACTTCAACAAAACTGTTGATACCCTCATCCATCCACGTAGTCTGGCGCTCATCGTTGTTGATGATCATCGGAAAGAAGTTGTGTCCCACCTCATGGATGATCACACCGATCATACCTTTTCTTGTTTGCGGGGGAATTGTTCCGTCAGGTCTTGGACGGCCATAGTTGAAACAGATCATCGGATATTCCATGCCAATGCTCGCGGTGTGAACGGAGATCGCAACAGGATAAGGATAATCGATGGTCATGCGCGAGTAAACTTCGAGCGTATTCTTCACGGCCCTGGTCGACTCAGCCTCCCACAGTGGATTACCTTCTTTCGGATAGTAGGACATCGCAAGCGGGGTGTTGGCTCCGATCTTCACGGCCTGTGCATCCCAGATAAATTTTCGTGAGCTTGCAAAGGCGAAGTCGCGGACGTTCTGAGCGTGAAATTCCCAGGTCTTCTTCTGCTTAGATTTTGTTTTTTCTTTCGCGGTAGCTTCTGCCTGCGTTACAATGATCACAGGCTTGTCGAAAGTTGTTTTTGCTTTTTGAAATCTCTCCATCTCAGTCTTCGTCAGCACATCCTGCGGATTTTGCAGCACACCGGTTGCAGCGATGACGTGATCTGAAGGCACGGTGATCTTCACTTTATAATCTCCGAAAGGAAGTGTGAACTCACCTCGTCCGAGAAACTGCTTGTTCTGCCAGCCTTCGTAGTCGTCATACACGCACATTCTTGGGAAGAACTGAGCGATCGTATAAATGTAATTCTTGTCGGCCGGGAAATATTCCATTCCACTGCGCTGACCGAAGATACTGCGGTCAACAATGTTAAAAGACCAGTCGATGTTGAATGAAACCTTGTCACCGGACTTCAACGGCTGAGGAAGATCAACACGCATCATCGTGTTGTTGATGATGTATTGCAATGGTTTGCCGCTCGTTTCCTTTACGCCTTTGATTTTAAATCCGGCATCGAAGTCTGACACACGTGTGGCGTATGTTTTGGCTGCTGCCGAGTCAACAAGCGCACCCGTGCTGGTTGATGCAAGCGTATTTTCGTCTGCGAGGATGTTCTGGTCGAGTTGCAGCCACAGATAACCCAGCACATCAGGCGAATTGTTGTGATAGGTAATGGTTTCTGTACCCATGATGCTCTGGTTGTCGTCATTCAATTCAACTGCGATCACGTAGTCGGCCTGCTGCTGCCAGTATCTTGGACCGGGAGCACCCGAGCCAGTCCGGTATTCATTTGGAGTCGGTAGGGTTTGATCGAGCTGCTCGAATTTGCCCTGCCAGTTTTTCTCCTGTGCAAAGGCAAAATTGAGCGCCAGTGCAAAAACAAAAAGAAAACGAATCATAGATTTTAAAAAAGGTTAATGAGTGTCTACCAAAAAATTTTTTCTTTGATCAGGATAAGGGCAATTCCCGCTACAGCGGAAGAAATGACCATTTTCCAGTCTCTGCGGTTTACGCCAAAAAGATCTGTTAAAATAAATCCTGCAACGAGCAAGATCACAACGATTATTATTTGGCCTAACTCTAAACCGATGTTAAAGGCAAAAAGTTGGGATACAATATTTTTATCGCGGCCGAGGATGCTTTTCAGGTAATTGGAGAATCCCATGCCATGGATCAGGCCAAAGAAGGCTGCATAAAAGTAATTGAGTTGCATAGCCCTACCGTGGATTGCATCCTCATGCTTGAACAGGTTTGAAACAGCCGTTATGAAGATCGTGACGGGAATGAGGAATTCAATAAGCTCAACATTCACCGAAATGATATTGAAAGTTGAAAGCGCCAGGGTGATGGAGTGGCCGATGGTAAATGCGGTTACCAGGATAAGCACATGCTTCCAGTCGCGCAGCTGGTAAAGAACACACAATGCGATCACAAACAGGATATGATCATAGCCGTTCGCAACGTCCAGGATATGCTCCCGTCCGAGATCGAAGTAGATTCTGAATTGACTCATGGTTAGCGTAAAAGGGCTTCAAGTATAAGGTTTAAAATCGGAACGGAGAAAAGCTGCTATTTTTTTTGCTGACCGGCAGGTAAGAATGACCGGTAGTCGGGAAATTGGTTGACAATTTGCTTACTTCGCATTCAGTTTACACTTATGAAGTTACTTTTTACACTGGCGGCCATCATTCAGGTGTCAGCACTCTCGCTCTTCGTTCACCCCATGCACGTGTCGGTGACCGAAATCGAATTTGATGAGAAAGACAAGGCGCTTGAAATCATGATGCGCGTGTTCATCGATGACCTGGAGCTTTCCATAAAAAACAAACTCAACCAGCCAGACCTTGACCTGCTCCAGCCTAAAAACGGCAAGACGACCGATCAAATGACCGGTGAATATATCCGCTCGAACTTTAAGATCTCCCTTGACGGCAAGCCCCAACAAGTGAACTACCTGGGCCATGAACGCGAGGATGACGCGTTTGTTTTTTACATCGAAGTCAGCAAAGTGAAAAAATTCAAAACCATCCAGGTTCAGAACTCGATCATTACCGAAACGCACGAAGACCAGAATAACCTGGTGAACATCACAGTGCGGGAAACGGTGAGAAGTTTAAGACTTACACGAAGTACTCCCGTAGACAAGATTACGTTTGATATCAAGTAATTGAATTCGCGTATTTTCGCCCCTATGAAAAAAATCCTGCTGGCCTTTTCGCTTGGTCTTTTGTTGTGGTCCTGCAATAAGAACGAAGAAGAAAAATGTGCGGTTATTCCTGAAGTAAGCTCACGGGTTTCGGTTGACATCCTGCATTTTGAAGACTCGATCGGAAATCTGTCCTCAAAAAAAGCGCTGGTCTCGTTGCTCACGCGCAAGCCGATCTTCCGCGACTTTATTTTCAAACGCCAGGAATATCCGAACGACTCCGTGTTCATCAATGAAGTCTTCCGCAAGATCACGCATCCTGCCTTCGACACCCTGCTGATGGAAACGAAAAAAGTTTTTGGCGATGGCAGTGAACTCGAGGCACAATTCGAAGAAGCATTCACCAACCTGAAATACTACTACCCGGACTTTGTTCCGCCCCGTGTAGAAACAATTGTCAACGGGCTGGATACTGATCTTTATGTGTCCGACTCGCTCATCATTGTCGGGCTGGATTCATTCCTCGGCCACGGAGCGAAATACAGGCCGAACGTTTACGAATATCTACTTCGTCAATACAATAAGGAGAACATTGTCCCATCGTGTATGCTGATCTACGGTATCAGCAACCGATTTAACAAAACGGACAACAACGATAAAACAGTGCTCGCAGACATGATCGCGTACGGTAAGTCATTTTATTTCGCAAAGCGGATGCTTCCCTGTGTTCCTGACAGTATTTTTATCTGGTACACCCCTGAGGAAATGCGTGGCGCGCGAAATAATCAGGACCTGATCTGGGCACGACTGGTCCAGGACGAGGTGTTGTTTTCTACCAGTCATGTGATGAAGCAGAAATATCTTGGCGAGCGCCCTAAGACACTCGATGTCGGTCCGGAGTGTCCGGGACGGATCGGGCAATTTGTGGGCTGGCAAATTGTTAACGCCTACATGGACGAAAAGCCAGACACAACATTGCCAGAATTAATGAGCGAGCCGAGCGGGGCAAAAATCTTCCGCGATTCAAAGTATAAACCTGAGAGAAATTAAATACAAAATACTGCACCACAGAGATGCGGAGGAGGCACAGAGAGCCACCGAGTGATTTGCAATTTGGAGATCATCGTGCGTGCAGCCTCTAGGTGTGTTCGAGAGGCCCAAATGGAGCGCAACGAAATTTGCACTATCTTAATACGCGTAACCAGAACCGGCACCTATGAAGTTCATCATCACCAAGCTATTTCTCCTCGTCACGCTTTCCTCTTTCGCTCAGCCAGACAAAGAACTTGACGATCTCAACCGTAAAATCGACCAGGCGGTTGTCGACAAGAATATTGATTTTCTGAAGAAACACTATGGAGAAGATTTTGTCTTCACACACGCCACCGGGCTTATCGATTCAAAAGAAAGCTGGATCAGAAATATCGAAAAGATGGGAGCAGAAAAATTCCTGTCACGTGTCCACGACTCGACTAAAGTAGAAATGCACGGAGACATAGCCATCATCTTCGGCAAGCTTTCCGTTGAGCGTCAGGGCAAAGAAAAGATCTCAAGGTACGCCCTCCACTACGTCCGCGTGTTTGCAATCAGAAACAAAGTATGGCAGATGATCTGTCACAAGAGTACGGATGAGGCGCATAACCCCTAATACCCACCCCTGATACCAACCCCTAAATCCCCTAAAGGGGACTTGAATGCAAGGTCCTTTACAAAGGAACAGGTCGGAAATTTTTTTAGCTTTTTTAACGGAGCACGTACAATAAGAACATGTGTGATCGGTGAGGTAAGACGGTATTAAAGTCCCCTTCAGGGGATTTAGGGGTAGGGTTTTACTCCACGTAGAGCACAAGCCCTTTTAGATACTCACCTTCCGGATGGAAAATTGACACGGGGTGATCCGCGGGTTGAGAGAGGTGGTGAAGAACTTTAATCTGCCGACCGGCCTGGATTGCAGCCGACACAATTGTGTCGTAAAAAAGCTGGCGATCTACTACTTGCGAACACGAGAATGTAAACAGTATTCCGCCCGGACGTATCACCTTCATCGTCTCTGCATTCAACCGCTGATAACCGCGCACGGCCTGATGACGCGCATCGCGATGTTTGGCGAAGGCAGGTGGGTCAAGAATAATAACATCGTAGAGGTCCTGCTTGTCTTTCATGAAATCAAAAGTGTCAATGGCAAAACACTCGTGCAGCTCCGGGCTAAATCCATTCAGCTCAATGTTCTTGCGGGTGAGATCGATTGCCTTTTGTGATGCATCAACCGAGTGAACAAGCTTCGCTCCCGCGTGCAGCGCATACACCGAAAATCCCCCTGTGTAGCAAAACGTATTCAACACATTTTTTCCCTTCGAAAAATCACCAAGCAGTTTTCTGTTCTCGCGCTGATCCAGGAAAAATCCCGTCTTCTGGCCTTCCTCCCAATCGATCAAAAATCTGTACTTGTTTTCAACAACAACGTGTGGAACGGCACCGAGCCCGAGCAGGTATTCTTCCTTATTGTCGCGTACTTTTCCCGGCAAACTTCCCTGGCTCTTGTAGAACACAGCAGTAAGGCCGGGAAGAACAAGTTTAAGCGCAGCTGCGATCTCATGTCTGTCGTTATGCATGCCTGCTGAGTGCGCCTGAACAATTAGAACACCGTCATAGTAGTCGATCACCAACCCTGGCACACCATCTCCTTCTGCATGTGTCAGTCGAAAAGCATTGGTGACTTCCGATGGAAGTCCTGAGGCGTGACGAACATTCAGTGCCTTCCGGAGTTTGGTTTCCCAGAAAGTGTCAGTGGGTGCAGCCTGATCAAAGGAAAGCATTCGCACGGCAATACTACCGTTCTGATAATGACCGAAGCCAAGTGTTTTTCCTTTGAAGTCGTTTACCTCGACCCAGCAGCCGTCAACAACTTCGCCTTCCATTTTTTGAATGGCACCCGAGAAGATCCATGGGTGAAAGCGCTGAATAGAAACTTCTTTTCCTTTCTTAAGAGTGATTTTGCCGGTTATGATCATCGCGCAAAAATAAGGTGTTCACCGCAGAGGCGCAGAGGGCCGCAAAGAAATTTCGAAATAAAATGCAGGTATAAAGCGAATTGAATCTCTTAAGACGCTATCGAATTCTGTTAAAAGGAAACAACGTGAAAATAAATCTCCGCGGCCCTCTGCGCCTCTGCGGTGAGCCTGCATTTTAAAACGCTGGTGAGAAACTAAACCAGATGATAGTGATGAGCAGTGAGATGAACCAGAACAACAGGGCTATACGCAATTTCTTCAGCAGGCGATTGTCATCGTCCTTTTCCGGCTGTAGTGGCTCCTTCTGAAAAATTGGAAAAAGATTGTTCATTCCCCTTGTTTACGTCAGGAACTTAGTCCTGGTTTACCTTTAGATGCAGTATTTGCGCTAAAAGTTTGAACCATTTTCGGAAAATGACGTACGCAGGGTGAATTTTTATCGGACTTTTTCAAAGTTGTAGGGAATAACTTTCCCATCACCTTCTATCGCGGCTTCAATAAATTGCTTGTTATCACGTGTGATGTACCGGTAGCGAATGAGCTTGGGAAAGTCATGGCTCGGATTTTCCGAAACGAAACTGGTCTCGTCAAACGAAGAGATCTTAAAATCAATAGCCCCCTGGTTGCCTGTGACATCTGCAACGTAGTAAAACGAATTGTTCTTATACACAAGGCGGGTCTCTTCAAGAATGGTGCTCTCGTTGCCATTCACTTTCATTGACACACCTTTTAATGATTTGCCATCTTCATCCAGCGACCACGTTTCCACGATGTTCTTGTCCTTCAGTTTCCATGTTCCGATAAGCCATGCGAATTCTTTCTTTTGCGCAGATGCAGATGAAGCAATAAAAAGAATAGTGACGAGCGTAGTGAGTATCGTTTTCATTTTGAATTTTTTTCTCAAAAGTAAATTTCCCGAGAGGCCATCGCTTGTATAAAAACGACAATCACCTGTTCATAAAAAAGTTTGAAAAGCTGTGGTTGTCGCGAAACCATTTCTCGGGATTCTCCTGTGTAAACTCGCGAAACTCCCTGTTGAAATGCGGCTGATCAAAATATCCCGAGAGAAATACAGAATCACTTTTTGTCAGCGATGGTTTTTGCAATAGGGCATACACCGTTTTGAAGCGCACGATGCGTGCATATTGTTTCGCGGTGACGCCAATGCGCTGCTGGAATATTCGCTGCAGCGTTCGCGGTGTGATGTGATGCTGTTCGCAGATCTCATCTATGGAAAGGTTCCCATGTCGCGCCTCGATAGTTGACAGGATTGCATCGGTTTCATCCGAGTCTGCATAGACAACCTTTGATGTGATAAACGCCTCTGTAGTGCGTACACGCTCCTCGGCACTCAGCGATTCCAGCTCAAGATATAATTCGACCAAACTTCCATCATGTGTAAATGAAATCACATCATCTCTGATGGCACCCATGTCAGTGCCGAGAAGTTTCCATATTCCGGCAGGTTTGAACTTAATTCCAAAAACGTCACTTCTCCCCGTAGGTTTAAGCAAGATCGGTTTTGAAAGCTGACCTGAGATCAGAATTTTTTCCTGAAGCGCAGTGCGTCCGCTGGCGTCTGTCAGTTGATAAGCGTCTCCAAAATGAAAAATGATTTCCGGAAACCCATCAGGGATGATCTTTTGTTCTTCAGTATCGGTTCCCGACACAATCCAATAGCATTCGACTACAGTTTGAACGCTTGTGTTTGGAATGATAGTTGAATATTCCATGGTAGTTCAAGATAGTGTTTTTGACTGTCTGTCGATACGAAATGACCATCTGTATAAAGGCGGCAACAAAGTCCGAAATCTTTCGTACTTAAAGTCAAAAACTAACGTTATGGCAGCAGAAATGCAGCTTTAAGCATTCAGAGGCAATGAAGATGACAAAATTTCATGGGTATTTTGTTCTGCCTGATTTTTGAACAAGTGAAGTTTTAAAAGGATAAAAATCGATTGACATATGAGAAGATTTAGTTCATTATTTCTGGCTGCAGTGCTTGGGAGCGTGTGCACAGTGGCCTCTTACAAATTTTTAGATGACGATAGCGGGAAAGTCAAAGTTGAATACGTAGCAAATGTTCCGGTGTCGAAAGTCGCATACACCAAAAATGAAAAAGGCGAAGCCGTGCCACTTGACTTTACAGCCGCTGCTGAGAAGGTGATGCCTGCCGTTGTACACATTCGGTCGACTTATTCGAGCCCTGTGCAGGGACGATCGAATGCAGAAGATCCATTCCGCGATTTCTTCGGAATTCCGCGAGAGCAATTTGGTCCGAAGCAGGCCGGTGGCTCTGGCGTAATCATCAATGCTGATGGTTATATCGTCACAAATAACCACGTTGTTGAAAATGCTGACGAGATTGAAGTTTCATTGTTAGACAACAGAACTTATGCTGCCGAAGTCATCGGAACCGATCCTGACACAGATCTTGCGTTGATCAGAATTAAGGAGAAAGGCTTACCTTATCTTTCATTCGTGGATTCAGATAAAGCGAAGGTGGGAGAGTGGGTTCTTGCTGTAGGTAATCCGTTCAATCTAAACTCAACGGTTACTGCCGGTATCATCAGTGCAAAAGGTCGTAGCATCAACATCCTTGGACGCAACAATAATGGCCAGGGCAATACAGGTATCGAATCATTCATTCAAACTGATGCAGCGATAAATCCTGGTAACAGTGGTGGAGCCCTTGTCGATCTTCAGGGAGGCCTTCTGGGCATTAACACTGCGATCGCCAGCCCGACCGGTTCATACTCAGGTTATGGTTTCGCGGTGCCTTCTGACATTGTAAGCAAGATTGTGGAAGATCTGCTTCAATATGGCGTAGTGCAGCGTGGATGGCTTGGCGTTAGCATTACAAGTGTGAACAGCCAGCTGGTTAAGGAGTATGACTTGAGTGTTCGCGAAGGTGCTTATATCAGTGCATTTGCGCAGTCAAGCTCGGCTAAGGAGGCTGGTCTGAAAGAGGGTGACGTAGTGGTGAAAATTGATGAAACGCCAATCCGCTCCAATACTGCCCTGATCGAGTATGTGGGAAGACATCGTCCGGGAGACAAACTGAATGTTACAGTAAACCGTAAGGGTAAGGAACTTGTTATCCCTGTAGTGCTGAAAACCAGCGAAGGCAAAATCGGAACGATCCGGGCTGAAGACCGGAAAGGCTTTGCTTCCCTCGGCATAGAATTAGAAGAAGTTGATAGGAAAGTCCTCGAAAATCTTGATATTGAGAGCGGTGTACGGGTAAAAGCCCTTGGAAACAACGGCAAACTTGTTCGGGATACCGAGATCCGCGAGGGTTTTATTATCACAAATATTAACGATACACCGGTAAAATCCGTTAAAGAAGTTAACGAGATACTTAAAAAGACGAAATCAGGTGAGCTGGTAATTCTCGGAGGCAAGTACGAGAACTCAAGACGAGATTATTACTATGCTTTTAAGATGTAAGAGTGAAGTAAAAGTTATGAGAAGATTGTTTAGAAAGGGCGAACGTGTTCGCAGCAAGATTGATGGAAAAGTAGTAGAAGTTCTGAAGTACATCAAGAAAAACGTGGTTGAAGTAATGTGGTTTGACATGGAGAAGAAAGAGCCACGCAAAAACACAATTGAAGAAGATAAGTTGTCAAAAGCTGCTTAGATAAAGTTACGCGAAAGCGTGACGGATTCACTTTCTTTTTCAGAACCTGGCGCAAAGGCGCCATGAACAATCTTTGTTTTTGTTTGTTAATAATACAGGAACGCAGGGCGCAATCCCTGCGTTTCTTATTTGCACAGATGAGATTTTTCTCGTCACTTTGCCACGTTAATTTTCGCCCGTATCAAAAAGTTCGACATCCCCGCATACTATCGCTCTTCCATCACCGGCAAGGTGAAAGAGTTCAGGAGAGTAAAGGACCTTCGCAAGCAGGACTTTACACCTACCCGTCTGGACTTCGGGCCAGTTGAATTTTACATCGCGCGTCATTTTGGCTTTTGTTATGGAGTTGAAAACGCGATCGAGATAAGTTATAAAGCCATTGAGGAAAATCCTGATAAGCGCGTCTTCCTTCTCAGCCAGATGATTCACAACCAGGAGGTGAACAACGACCTGCAAGGCCGCGGAATCAAGTTCATCATGGATACTGACGGCAGGCAGTTCATCCCCTGGGACGAGATCGGCAGGGACGATGTCGTAATTATTCCTGCGTTTGGAACAACCGTTGAGATCGAGTCGCTTCTCCTCGACAAGGGTGTGGAAGTTCAGAAATACAATACCACATGCCCTTTTGTTGAAAAGGTCTGGAATCGTGCGGAGAAACTGGGAAAGGAAAACTATACGGTAATCATTCACGGCAAGCCGAAGCACGAAGAAACGCGCGCTACCTTCTCGCACAGCGCACAGGGTGCAGCCTCTGTAATTGTGCGTGACATGGAGGACGCTAAAAGTCTTGGCGATTATATCCTTGGAAAGAAATCAAAAGAAGATTTTTTCGAGGAGTTTGCCTGGAAACATTCTGAAGGATTTGATCCTGAGCGCGACCTTCAGCGCGTAGGTGTTGTCAATCAAACAACCATGCTTGCTACGGAGACGCAGGCCATTGCCGATTACTTCCGCCAGGTAATGATTGAAAAGTATGGTGCTGACAATCTTAAAGATCACATCGCTGACACGCGCGACACCTTATGCTATGCTACCAACGACAATCAGGATGCAACATATGAGCTGCTTGAAACTGACGCGGACTTCGCTGTAGTCGTGGGCGGTTATAACAGTTCCAACACATCGCACATTGTGGAGCTTTGTGAACGCAAGTTTCCAACCTATTTTATCAACTCCGACAGCGAAATAAAATCAGCTTCTGAAATCCATCACTTCATTTACGAAGCAAAACGCAAAGCTGTCACCAGCAATTTCATTCCGCAGAAAGACAAAGTGAAAATCGTGCTCACCAGTGGAGCTTCCTGTCCTGACACGCTTGTTGACCGCGTCATGCTTCGCCTTCTCGAATTCTTCCCGGGCACGCGTCCAGTCGAGGATGTCATTGCAGCGTTGTAACGAATTGTGGCGAGTCTTCGCTTAGCACCTTTCCTTTGAAATGCTCTTTTTAAATTGACTATCTTTCTCTCTCAATCATCTTATGAGACTTCCTGTCCTTTTCTTCCTGCTTTCGACAGCCGGCTTTGCGCAGTCACTTGACTCCATACAGCAACTACAGCCGGTGACCATCCAGGCGTACGCAGCAGATCGCACGCTCGAGGAAGTTGCAGCCTCTGTGGCTTATCTTAGCACCCAAAGCCTTGAGCGCTTCAGCAACACATCGATTCTGCCAGCGATCAACACAGTGCCTGGCGTAAGGATGGAGGAACGCTCACCCGGCAGCTATCGGTTTTCTATTCGCGGAAGTCTGCTCCGTTCTCCTTTCGGAGTTCGGAACGTGAAAGTGTATTGGAACGGTCTTCCATTTACAGATGGTGGTGGAAATACGTACCTCAACCTGATCGATTTCAATTCAATCGGCTCGATGGAAATTATCAAAGGACCAGGTGGCAGTTTGTATGGAGCAGGAACAGGAGGCGTTCTCTTGCTGAACAGTCCCTCTATTCGAAAAAATCAATTTGATGTACAGGCATTGGCTGGCGGTTATGGTCTCAAGCGCTATACATTCAGTGGTCAGCTTCATTCAGAAAAATTCAACGGCAGAATATTGTTCGCACATCAGGAAGCGGATGGCTACCGCGAGCAATCGCGCATGACGCGTGACGCCATCCAGGCAGATTTGACCTGGCTTCTTTCATCAAAGACATCGCTGTCTGCAACGTTTCTTTATTCTGATCTTTTTTACGAAACACCCGGAGGATTGACGCTGACACAGTTCAACCAAAATCCCGCGCAAGCGAGACCTGCAGGCGCTACGCGTGGTGCCATTGAGCAACAGGCAGCAATCAATAATAAGACACCGTTCGGTGGAATTTCATTAAATCATCAGTGGACAGAATCATGGAACACAACGCTGGGCATCTACGCCTCGAGATCCGACTTTTTGAACCCGACCATTCGAAACGAAGAGATCCGTGATGAAACGAACTACGGTGCAAGACTTCAGACCGAATTTGTATTTGGCAAGGAAAAGGAAGGCAAGCTTACATTTGGTGGTGAGTACCAGGGATTCGATTCTCCCATCAACATCTACGGCAACTCTTTCGGCATACGCGACACGCTTCAAACTTCCGATGTCCTCACCTCATCACAACTTCTTGCATTCGCGCAGGTGGAATACCAGCTGCCTGAAAACTTTGCCTTGACATTGGGTGCAAGTCTTGCGTCCGTGCGTTACACGTTCACGCGCTCATATCCAACGAACGTTGATGCCGAACGCGAATTGGACGCGGCCTTTTCGCCACGCATCGCGCTATTGAACAGGATCACACCGGGACTCACAATCTTCGGAAGTCTCAGCAAAGGATTTTCCCCTCCCGGCCTGGCTGAATTATTTCCTTCACGTGCAGTGTGGGATATGGAGATTCAACCGGAACAGGGAACAAACCTCGAGGTTGGCGTAAGGGGTCATCGCTTCAGAAAGTCACTTGAATTCGACCTGACTGTCTATCGCTTTAAACTTGATAATACCCTTGTCATCAGAAGGCAGCCTGACAATGCTGAATATTTCGTGAATGCCGGGGAAACAATGCAGCGCGGCATCGAGGCTGCGGTAACATGGCATCCCATCCGAAATCAGAAGACTATTCTAAGCGATCTGCGAATTTTCAATTCATACGCTTACAATCATTATCGTTTTGCAGGCGAAAGTGATTTTGCAGGCAACAGCCTCACCGGTGTGCCTCCGGTTGTGAACAGTTCAGGAATCGACCTGACGTTGAAACGCAGGTTTTATGTAAACCTGACGTCAATCTACACTGACCATATTCCTCTTACGGATGACAACACCGTATTTGCAAAAGAAAGTTTTCTTGTCGGATCACGGGTGGGTTTCAGAACTCCGATCAAATCACATGCGCTGGATGTCTTCGCAGGCGTTGACAACCTCCTCGATAAAACCTACAGCCTCGGCAACGACCTTAACGCAATCGGTGGACGTTATTTCAATGCGGCAGCACCAAGGAATTTTTATGCAGGACTTAAATTCAGTGTTTCAAAATAATGCTGAGCCAAGTTCCCGAGTCGATAATAACAGAGATCGAACGTCAGGTGAAATGCACTGGCTCGGAGTTCAATTTCATCTCGGGAGGATGCATCAATAATGGCGGAGCGCTGGCCACCTCTGCGGGAAAATTCTTTCTAAAGTGGAATAGCGCAAACAAATTTCCTGGCATGTTTTCCGCGGAAGCGGACGGCCTGATGCTGCTCCAGTCGACCCGCGCTGTCCGCATCCCCAACGTGATTTGCGCTGGAACAGCAGATGCGTTTCAATTTCTCCTGCTGGAATTCATCAGCCCTGCTACACGCGGGAAAAATTACTGGAAAAAATTAGGCGAGCAACTCGCGACACTTCACAAACATTCAGCGACTTCCTTTGGACTTGACCACAATAACTACATTGGGTCACTTCCGCAAATCAACAGCAAGCACTCCGATTGGTCTGCATTTTTCGTCAACGAACGTCTGAAGCCCCAGGTCGCGCTTGCATTACAGGATGGAAAAATTCCAGCGGAGACTGCAGCTAAGTTCGATCGTCTCTTCGGAAAAATTGAAACTTTCCTTCCGGAAGAAAAACCTTCAATGCTTCATGGCGATCTGTGGAGCGGTAACCTAATTGTTGACGAAAGAGGCGATCCCTGTCTGATAGACCCTGCAGTTTATTATGGAAACCGGGAGGCTGAAATCTCCTTCACACAATTATTCGGTGGCTTTGAAAATGCGTTTTATGAAAGCTACAACACGAATTTTCCTTTGGAAAAAGGCTTCCGGGAAAGGGTGGATCTTTACAATCTATACCCCCTGCTTGTTCACGTAAATTTATTTGGCGGGGGTTATATTCGTCAGGTGGTTTCCATTCTAAATCATTATGTATAAAGGGAGACATTTGCTTACTTTGGTAAGTATTCGTTAGTACAAATAACCCTAAAACTCCACTTTATGAGAATACCTAATCTGAAAATCGTGGCGCTATTTGCGTGCGCGTCAGCCTTCTCATCGTGCGATCTCTTCGAAAAAGCCGATGACGTTACGTTCGAGGAAGAACTCATCATCAACTGGGACTCAGACGAAAATCTGACCGGTGAAAATGTTCCGTATGAAGACATGCAGATCCTTGACCTCGCAGACTATCCTGTTTTCGCTCCGTACATCGACAAAATCAAGTCTGTCGAAATCACAAAGATCACGTATCGCATTACGAACTTCGACAACTCTCCGCACAATCAACCTGTAACACTTGTGGGCGGAATCGCTGCGTTCGGTCCATACGATGGAACGACTCCATCGATATCGGTGCCGATGGCTGCTGCCAGTGGTGTCAACCTAGGAGCAACGACTACGGAGACTACGCTCGCGATCGATGCAGCTGGCTTGAGCAACATCGCGCAAAACCTTCTTGATGACAAGCAGATTAAAATGTATAGCGAGGGAACCCTGTCACGCACACCAGTTGCGTTTCGCGTGGTGAGCACATTCTATGTGAAGATCACTGCAAACGCACTCGACTAAATCTATTTTCGCAAGACTTTCCTGAAAATCCCTTCGTTACACGGAGGGATTTTTTCTTTTCAGCGCAGCCACGACCATCTCTGCATGAACACGGCTGTTTTCAATAAACCATTTATTCGTCTTCAGCCCTCCGCAGATCACACCAGCGAGGTAGACATTATCTACGTTTGTCTCCATTGTCTCTGCATCGAAGACAGGCGTGTGATAGGGGTCATCCTAAAACTCAATGCCTATAGACGTCAGGAACTCAAATGGTGGTTGATAGCCTGTCATGGCAAGCACAAAATCGTTTTCGATGACTTTGGTGCCCTCGGGTGTTTTGATTTCAACAGATGTATCTGTGATGCGCAGGATCTGTGAGTAAAAAAATGCCTTGATGGATCCTTCGGCAATACGGTTTTCAATGTCAGGCTTCACCCAGTATTTCACGCTTTCGCGGATGCCATTCTCACGAATCACCATCGTCACATCAGCCCCTTTGCGATACGTTTCAAGAGCAACATCAACTGCAGAATTAGCAGCACCAACAACAACGATCTTCTGTCCGAAATACGGATGCGGTTCATCGTAATAATGACGTACCTTGGGAAGATCCTCACCCGGAACGTTCAGCAAATACGGTAAGTCATAAAATCCAAGCGCCAGCACAACAGCCTTGGTTTTGTAAGAACCTTTTGCCGTTGCCACGAAGTGATACTGGCCGGATCGGGAAACCGAAGTGACTTTTTCGTATAGCTTCAATTTTAAATCCCAGCTCATTGCTACCCTCCGATAATATTCAAGCGCTTCGAAGCGGTTAGGTTTTGCCCCGTGCGAAATGAAAGGAACGTTACCGATCTCCAGCCGGTCGGAAGTTGAAAAGAAGGTCATGTTCAGCGGGTAGTGGTAAAGCGAGTTCACAAGACATCCCTTCTCGATGATCAGATAATTCAAACCGGCCTTTTTAGCTTCGATGCCACAAGCCAGCCCTATTGGTCCCCCACCGATGATGATCACATCGTATAATTTCTGTTCATTCATCGCATTAAAAATAGTTTTTCAGGAAGCCGTTTGGCATCGTAATTTTATAGCTGTTTGAAAACATTTAAAATTATGCCACTTGACAAGGACGAAAAATCGCAGCTTTACTTCATTGCGTTCATTCCTCCGGCTCCGGTGTTTGACGATGCACTAAAGCTAAAACAATATTTCAAAGAAACGTATGGCAGCAAGGCGGCACTCAATTCACCACCGCACATCACACTGCATATGCCTTTCCGCTGGCGTGTTGACAAGGAGTCCGAACTGATCGACAAGCTGCAGCAGTTCATCAAGCGCCATGATCCGCTGAAGATCTGCTTAGACAATTTCTCGTCCTTTCCACCCCGCGTCATATTCCTCAACGTTGTTACCAGCGAGCCTCTGGTGACTTTTCAGAAAGAATTGCACCGGTTTTGCAAAAAGCAATTGAACATCTTCAATGCCAACTACAAGGAAGATCCGTATCATCCGCATCTCACGCTTGCTTTCCGCGATTTGAAAAAATCAAACTATGCTGCTGCATGGCAGGAGTTTGCTAAAAAAGAGTATAAAGCCGAGTTTGTCGCTGACAAGGTGGCGTTGTTGAAGCACACGGGAAGCGAATGGAAAGTGCTGAAGGATTTTACGCTCGAATCATCTTACTCGACAGAAAACAAAGAAGAACTTGCTACTACTGAAGGCTGATCACTGCTCGCAAAAGCTGCCCTTCGCGATGTAAAGTTTCTTGGTGTTTATATCCAGCAGGCCTTCCTGCACACCTGGATCTGTTTCGAACAATTCGCGTCCTACCTCACCCCTCATGATGAGAATCCCTCCTTCATTTTCACCGAAGATGCCCTCAATGATCACGTTGCCCGTTTTGGCAATTTGCTTGAGATAGTCATCATGTTGCCGGATGATTGTTGGATAGGTTGATGCATTGAACTTGCTCACCACCGCATTGAATCTCACAAAAGAATAAAACACCATTTCGTAAGGCTCCTTTGCACTGCAGACTTTTCCCTGTCGTGGTGTAAAGGGCAATACATCGACATTCCAGCGTTTGGCCTGCACACCTGGATCTGTGCTAATCCATTGTTTTGCTTCTTCAACACTCGAAGTCTTCATAATGAAAATTCCGCCTCCGCCTTCAAAGGGTCCGGCAGCAATCAGCTTTCCCTCTTTGGCCAGCTTGTCCATGTTCGCCATATGGCCTTCCATGATTGTCTTCGTTGCTTCATCAGAAAGTTTTTCCGCATCGCCCTTCTTGTTCAGAAAAACAAAGACATATGGATTCTGGGCAGATGTACTCAGCGAGATCAGCGCAAACACAATGACGAAAAGCTTCTTCATAGACAACAATATTTTTATACTAACATATGATTTTATCGCGGACCATTTTATATGAAGGTTACTCTTTTTCATGAACCGGAAAAATCGATGCCCGAACCGACAAAAAAGCTTTATGCAACAAGCTTAAAGCTTAAAGCACAAAGCCGAAAGCTCGGACGAAGTTTAAATACCATTCCCCAAAATCAAAAAAGGGGCAGACCAGCAAGTGATACAACATCACTGTGCTTATGCTTTCTGCTTTACGCTTTCAGCTTTCTTCCCGCGGCTGATGATCAGTACCCCGACCAGGATCAAAACTGTTCCCGCGATCTGCGCAGCGAGGATTGGTTCGTTTAAGAAAATATTCGCCTGAATAATGGTTGAGACAGGGCCAACGCTGCCGATGATCGCAGCGTTGTCGGAACCAACTCGTTTTATTCCTTCGGTCACGAGGTACGATGGTATGACCGTTCCGAGCAATGCCATCGCTATGCTGTAGATGTAAACCTGTGAATCAAGATTAAACAACGATTCTTCGCTTGTGATAAAATAGTGTGCGAGCACAGAGAGGCATGCAAAGGTCATCGCATAGCTGTTGTACTTAGCCGCGCCCACCACCGGAATAAGTTTTCCACTGCCCACGATGTACAACGCGAAAGTAATCGCACACGCAAAGATCAGGGCTGATCCCAGGTAAAAATCTTTTTGATCACCAGAGACATTTGCTTCGCCAACGAAAGCGAGTAACAAACCTGCATACGTCACGGCAACCGCAATCCATTGAATCCTTTTGATCTTGTCTGCGAAGATCAATGACGAAAACAGAAGCACGAGGGTTGGATAAATAAAAAGTATGAGGCGTTCGATCCCTGCTGAGACATATTGCAAGCCTAGAAAATCAAGAAGACTACTCGCATAGTAGCCGAGGCTTCCTATTAAGGCAATGAATAGCCATTGTTTGCCTGTGAACTTCTTGTTATCGCTTTTTGATGATGCAATCGCTGCAGACACAACGAAGAAAGGTAGCGAGAACACCATGCGAAGTGCCAGGAGGGTTACAGCCTCAACAGTTGTATCGCGATAAGCAAGCTTTACAAAGATCGCTTTCGTGGAAAAGCAGATCGCACCGAAAATGCAGAAGAGTACACCCGCCAGGAAATACGTTCGTTTAGAAGTATTCATCACAACTTCTTCAATACTTTGACAAGCTTGTTCAGGTCAGCCTGGTCATTGTAAACATTCGGTGAAACACGAATAGCGCTGCCTCGATAAGACACGTAGATCCGGTTCTTCAGCAATGCTGTTTTGACTTTTTCAGTATCAATTGTTTTCGGAAGTCGAATGCCGAAAAGATGCGAGCCACGCCACGATTCATCTTCAATCCAGAAGCCTTTTTCGCGTAGTGTTGCGATGGGTTGCTTTGTGAGGTGATAGCAGTATTCCTGAATGTTGGAGACTTTCCATTTGTTAAGCTGGCGAATAGAGCGGATCAGCATCGGCACATTGATGAAGTTGCTGTGTTCGCCTACGTCATATCGCAAAGCCCCTGGCTGATATTGGGGTTCGTACTTAACAAGGCCGGAGAAATCCTCGCTATTCAGGCGATTGATCCAGTTCTCTTCAAGTGGTTTTCCATTTGCAAATGCTTCACCGAAATAAGCCACACCAATGCCGTAAGGCCCTAACAACCATTTATACCCAGCGCAGATCAGCGCATCAGGATTGATCTCCTGCACATCGAAGGGCAGCGCACCGACCGATTGCGTTCCGTCAATGATCAGCAGTGCTCCAACCTCTTTCGTTCTCCTGCGAATTGCGTTAAGGTCGAAACGTGTTCCGTCAGCCCAGTGCACATTGCCGAGCGCTACGATTTTTGTTTGATTGTTGATTGCCTCGAGTATTCTTTCATTCCAGATCTTGCCACGCTCGACCAACGTATCAGGTGGAGCAATTGCTTTCACTTCAGCATGGTTTTCTTCAGCGAGTTTTGCCCACACGTAATAGTTGCTTGGGAACTGTTCCGATGCAACAACGATGTGTTCGCCACTCTTGATCTGCACATTTTTGGCAACGATCGCCATGCCGTACGAAACCGAGGGAATGATAGCGATCGATGAGGGTTCCGCTGCATTGATGAGCGTTGCAAACTCTTGTCTCAATATTTCACTTTCGGTAAAGAAAGCTTCCGGTGGAATGTCAGCAGGATTTTTTTTGAGTCGAAGTCCCTTGATTCCAACCTTCTCAACGCTCTTCAGCATGGGCGCCATGTACGAACCATTGAGATAACTAACGTTAGGAGGAAGCGAGAATTTTGATTGTTTGCACTTCAGCATATCACGGGAATTCTGCTTCGATTTACGAGGAAATGTCGAGCGAAAAAATTGTTTCGCAGAAAAAGAGACGCTGGAGTGAAAGAAGGCAAACAACAGCAAAAAACACACCGGTTCTTGAGCGATTCCGCGAAAGCGGAAGAAGCGAAAGACCCTAGCTTAATTCAGACCAATTGAGAAGCTGACAAGTGATCTAAAATATCGGTGACTTCGAAGACAAACTGTTGAAAATGTGGTGGGTCGTAAAATGTCAGCATCTGTTGGTCTGCGCAAACTTGATGGGGGTCCTTCGCTCATGACCGCTGCCGCGGCCATGGCTTCCCGCCAAAACGCGGGACAGGCACGAACAGGTGCTTTCTAGTTGATGTTGGTGTCCAACTACTGGGTAATCGTTTCGTGAACCGTTGATTAGGGAACCAAAAAATGATCTCCCTTTACAGCGGCTTGCATGACTTATCTCAAATTGAACACGTGCGTTCCGCTTATCGACTTTGTCCTGCCAGGACCAAATGTTGTTTCGCTCCAGAAAAGTGACAGCTCCAACTGAGATTCAGAAATCTGTTCAATGGTGACAGTAACATTGTCATTTCTAAGGATGGTGGTCGCAGCCGCGTCTGTAAATTCCCAAGACCCTGATGCGGGCCACACGTGACCTCCAGATGTTGCCGAGAAAGTTTTGCCCGAAAATCGCAGCGTCATTCCCTGGAACAGAGATGTCCGATCCGCGCCATCAACGATAACGCTATTAACGCTCCACAGTTTACTCTCGAGTTTTTTTAACTGAGTTTCCTGAGCTGTTGGTCCTTCTTTGTCACAAGCTATTTGTAGCGTGGCCAGGCAAATTGCAAGGCATGCAAATATTGTCTTACATAGTGATTTCATATGCGCTTAGATTTATTGTTTAATGAACTTCAATCTGCTTACCGATCCTTTTTCTTTCAAGATGAGAAAATAAACACCTGAAGAAAGGCCAGCGATATCAACATAAATGCGACCAGATGAACTGCGGGGACTTACATTTGCTTTTGTAACAACCCCCTGCATCGAGACAAATTCCATCTCTGTAGTGTTGGTCACGCCTTCAACTGTTAAATGATCTGACGCTGGATTAGGATAGATACGAGTTTTGTTATCGGTTGGAGTAATATCTGTGATCACCACCGTGAAAGATGCAGAAGGCAAACTATTGCATGTGCCGGCACTCGCAACCACTGTATAACTGCCCGCGGAATTTACAGTATGGGTCTTCGCTGTCGATCCCTGCACCTGTTGACCATCCTTATGCCACTGATTTCCTGACGCAGCTGACGAGGTGAGGACTGGCGCTCCGTCATCGTTGAAGTTAGCGGTAATCTGCGGCTGCACCGGGTTTACGCAGAATGTTCTAGCGACTGATTGTGCAGCCTGAATGTCTCCGTTGCCTGACTGCGATGCTGTGATTGTCACAGATCCAGCTGAAACAAGCGAAACCGTATTGCCCGACACACTGGCAATTGATGGATCCGAACTTGCATAAGTTATGGGCAATGATTCAGAACTCGATGCATTGACTGTGAACGCAGCATCCCCGAATGTCTTATTGCTGAGATTTGCAAAACTGATTTGCTGAGACTTTTTGTTGATTACAAGTGTTCTCACCACTGACGCAGCTGCGTTGTACAATTCATTGCCCGACTGCTTTGCAGTAACACTCACCGTGCCTGCGTGCAGGATGGTGAGTGTGTTGCCACTGATTCCAGCGATCTCAGGATTTGATACCTCAAAAGTTACAGGCAGGCCGGATGTTGACGATGCCGAAAGTTGAAACGCGGCATCTCCAAATGTTTTTGCAGGCAGAGCATCGAACGTGATTGTTTGATTGGCTGTCACCTTCAATGTCCGAACCACCGGTGTGGCCGCAGCGTATGTATCATTTCCCGCCTGCGATGCGGTGATAGTCGTTGTGCCTGCTCCAACTATGGTAACGGAAGTTCCAGCGATCGTAGCTACAGATGAATTTGAACTTACAAAAGTCACAGGAAGACCTGAAGATGCAGACGCAGAAATTTCAAAGGCGGGATCACCAACCGTTTTATCAGCGAGGTGAGCAAAAGTTATAGTCTGGGTCGCCTTGGTAACGGTAAGTGTTCTTAGAATGGACGAGGCCGCATTGTAAATGTCATTGCCTCCTTGGGATGCAGTGATTGTTGTTTGTCCGACCCCGACAATCGAAACGGTATTACCATTGATTGTAGCAACGTTTGGATTGGAGCTTTCAAACACAACCGGAAGAGATGATGAGGCTGATGCTGTCAAATCAAAATCCGCATCGTTAATTGTCTTTTGCGGCAAGTCGTTGAAGGAAATTGTCTGAGAAGCTTTGGTTATTGTTAGTGTTCTCATCACTGGTTGCGCAGCATTGAAGCTTGCATTGCCAGGCTGTGATGCGGTAATGGTAGCGTCACCCACGCCTATCACGGTCACTGTGCTACCGTTAATTGTCACAACGTTTTCATTATCGCTTACAAAAGTGATAGGTAGGCCGGAGGTTGCTGACGCCTCCAATTCAAACGGACCATCAATGATTGTACGTGAATTGAGTTCACCAAACGTGATTGACTGGCTTACGTTTTGAAGGGAAATTGACCAATCAAAACCCGCGCTGCTCCACGTGTTGTCCCACAAAATTTTTAGCGTTGTCCCCGAAGTCACGTTGTTAAGTGTAATCTTGCTCTGTAAATTTTGAAAGTTGTCATTTAGAGCTAGCTGCACTCCACCGCAGGCGTCATAAACACGTAAGTAGGTATTTGTGTTCGTAAGCCCTACAGATGAAATCGTAATGTTTCCAGTGCCTGGCATCGTGTAATCAAACCAACGAGGTGCTGCCGTTGTGTTGTTTAATCCTATGCTTGCATCGATTGCTGCGCTGCACGCCTGGCCGGGTGGGATGTCTTCGAGTTCCAGATTCCAATTAAAGTCCAAATCATAGTCCAGTATCCACCCTATAATTACCGTTTCCCCTGGCAGTAAGTTTTCTGATGTTAGGTTGTAGTAATTCTGACCCACAGGCGTCAGCGCATCACATGTCCCTTTATACAGTCGAATATAATTAGATTCATTTGTTGAAATGCTTAGTTTTTTACTCGCGCCCTCCGGCATCGTAAAAACATAATAGTAATAACCAGCGGTGTTTGTTGATAAGTGATTTTCGCCAACGCTCGCAGTCACCGCGGATGAGCATGTTTCTGCCGGACCTAAATCTTCAAAGGTAACTGTGAACGAGAAATCTCCTCCATTGTATAAAGCCCATCTTATAAAAACATGTTCGCCAGGCGCCAGGGTATTTATTTTACCACTTTCATCGAATGAGCTGCGAAACCCAAGGTTTTCACATGAACCGGTATAAACATAGGCATACGAGTAGCTGTTAGTAGACGTGATCACCAATTTTTTTGGATCTTCTGGCATTACGAGGTCAAACCACATCTCACCATAGCTGTTGGGCGGAATGACATTCTCACCTTCTATCACCACTGGCAGAGGTTGTGCACACAAATCGCCATCAGTAATATCCTCTATGGCAATATTCCATGAAAGGGTTCCCCCATTGTACATATCCCAGCGAATAAGCACTTCTTGATTCGGAGCTAAC
Source organism: Fulvivirgaceae bacterium JP3-4 (assembly GCA_029309925.1). Lineage (GTDB taxonomy): Bacteria > Bacteroidota > Bacteroidia > Cytophagales > Cyclobacteriaceae > Chryseosolibacter. The sequence continues at coordinate 504,585 of JARKND010000005.1, read as the reverse complement.
TCTGCTAGCGTTAGATCAGGATACCCATAGTGATAATTTGTTATATTATCACACGTGCCTTCAGTAACTCTTAAACTTGCCGGAGAATCTGAGGTTATAACCAACTTTTTACCTTCTTCATTCGGCATCGTAAACTTAAACCAAGTGTAGCCGCCATCGGATTCCGATTCATTCAGACCTTCTACTGCTTGAATGGCAGTGCTGCACAGGTCTCCATCGGCAAAATCTTCTTCGGCCAACTGCCAATTAAAGTCGGTCCCGTTATAGGTGGTTGTCCATCGGATGTAAAACTGGCTTCCTGCCGGAACGTCCGTAACTTCAATATCACTAGACGAACCTTCGACATAACTCAATCCGCATTGACCTTGCCGTATCTCGATATATTCGGAGGCATCAGAAGAAATAACCACCTTCTGCGACACAGGCATTGTATACGAATACCAAAGGTAGTTTGCATTTTCGGGTACTACGGCTGCGTTTGTTCCAAGAGTTGCAGGTATAGCTGACCCACATGACTCCCCAGCACCAGCTTCTTCTACCTGAAAAGTCCATGGCAAAGCTGCACCTTGAAAGGTGTACATTAGCAGAAACACTGTTTGATTCGCACTAAGTCCAGTTAGTACAGGACGATACCCATAGTCGCTTGAGACAAATGAATAATTATTGCAAGTGCCTTGGTAAGCATAGACTTGAACGTATTCGGAGGCATTGATAACTAGTTTGGCATTTTGGACATTCGGGATTGTCACAGAGTGCCACCTCCCATTTTGGGCGTTAGATAGAATCTTTTCTCCAGCGTTGACGGGAGATGCGCTCGCACATGAGATCCCGCCTACTGGATCGCTCGCAAATTCAAACGAAAAATTCAATATATGCAGGCTTGCATTACCACAGCAGCCATCTGACTGCTGCACAAAAGAAAATGTGCTGCCTGCCTTGATATATACCACACGTTTGCCTGCTTGATCTAAGTCATAATTATAGTACGGTAAATTGTGATATTGATTATCTAACTTGTAGTAAGCCATATCCGAATATGCCTGGGCCGCTGTACTTTGATAATGCCAGTCGAAGCTGATCAGCATGTCTTCAATGGGAGTTATTGAATATTCGATCGTCCCATTCAAATCTTCGGAACCTGTCAAGATCAAATGGTCTTCGTCTTGCTGGATCGTTCCGCCCTGAGAGTCGTTAAGCTCCCAATTTGAATGATCAAAATCACCAGTGAATTGAGCGAAGGAGACTTTCGAAAACGCCAGAATAAAAACAAAAGACAAGAAGTAGATGAGAGGTCGCATAAGTTTAGAATTTCACCAAACTTCCTTAAAACCTCAGTTAGTCTTTTACACTAGAATTGGCATCTCACGCTGATAACAGGGCATGAATACTTCACTACAATATGAAATGAGCTTCTCGGAATACAGAAAATTTAACGGAAAACATCTGCGCAGTCATCAACACAGTTTTTGCAAACTTGATGAGGGTCCTTCGCTCTCGACCGCTGACGCGGCAATGGCTTCCCGCCAAAACGCGGGATAGGCACGAACAGGTGCTTTCTAGTTGGGTGCGCCCAACTAACGTCCAGTGCCTAATGCCTTAGTGGATACGTGGATAAAACGATGACAATACTTCAATCTACTTCGAAGTCTGAGCATTCCACTCGAAAGTATTGATCATGTGCATAATGTCCTTCTTCATATACTCAATTGCGGGAGCGAGTGAGTCGTTGTGCACTTTGGTGTTGAAGTAAAGTGCTCCACGAAGAAAGTTTTTTGTCGAGTCGGTGATGGTGAACTGAAACTGACTGGGTACTTCACCTTCAAGTTCAGCGATCACTGCCGTTTCGCCTTTGCCGGTTTTTGTAATGATCTCGTTGATGCCGTAAGCTTTGATCTGGTGTTTGGCTGTGAGCGTGTATGCGTCATCCAGAAATTCCTTGAGAAGTTTTTGGTTAGCCACGCGCTTATACGTGATGTGTACATTCGACTTGAGAAGCGGATAATAAATTTCAATCCAGTAGCGCTCGTTGATGGCAGATGTGTCGTCAAGTACTTTCGCGTGCTTCGACACTTCGAATGAGTAGGGAAGTGAATCAGGAAGCCTTACGTATTCAGCTTCGGGAAGCTCGAGCCGGTTGTAGCCGATCGGTTTCGGCAAATAACTCTTCTCACACGCGGTGACGATAATTACTGCCGTTGCTATTGCGCAAAAATTAGCGATTTGCCTCTTCATGAATCTGAACCCGCACTTTTTTGATTTTTTTATGATCGACTGCTTCGATGATAAACGTAAAATCACCGATCACTATTTTGTCACCTACAGTGGGAAGTTCGCCATTGACTTCAACGAGAACACCGTTGAGTGATTCGTTGATCCCTTTCACCGGCTGGAACACCGCTGTATCAATATTCAGCACACGACAGAATTCATAGATTGAAATTTTCCCGTCAAACAGGTAATTGTTTTCATTCAAGCGCTGATAGCGAAGACCGGGTTCATCGAACTCATCGTTGATATCGCCAATGATCTCTTCAATGATGTCCTCCAGCGTTATTATTCCCACAATTACGCCTTCTGTGTTTTTCACTAATGCCATGTGAACACGCTTTTCCTGGAATTCCTTCAGCAGTGAATCGATCTTGCGCGTTTCCTGAACATAATACGCGGGGCGAAGCAGTTTCTGCCAGCGAAAATCCGGGCCAGCCTCGAGAAAAGGAAGCAGATCTTTGATATAAAGGAAGCCCTCAACATTTTCAAGGGAATCCTTGCACACGGGCACGCGGGAAAAACCAGACTTGTTTACAAACTCCATCAGCTGGAAAAAATCAAGTCGGGCAGTTGTAAATGAAATTTCAGATCTTGGTTTCATCACCTGCCGCACGGTCATCGTGCCAAAGTTGACGATACCTTCCAGAATTTCTTTTTCACCCTCGATCGGTTCGTTGTCCACCGTGGCAAGCTGCAAGGCCTGCGTGAGCTCTTCCATTACTGTTTCTTCGGTTTTGGAATTCAGCTTTCGTTCAACACGTACAGATGTTTTTAGTAACGGCTTTGCAATGGGTCGGATTACCGAAACTAAAAACGAAGTCAGCCTGCTGTTCGCGCGGGCAATTGAAATATTGTTGGCTGTGCCGATGATCTTTGCGAGAATAACTCCGGCAAGCGCAAACATGACCGTTGTCAGAAACAAAGATGTTCCTGCGGACAAATCATTTGATTCAACAGTTGTGTCGTTTGCCAGGGTAATGATGGTGATGACTGCAGTGGCGCAAAGCGCGAAGTACTTGCAGATGGTGAGTGTGTTTAAAAGAAGTCGCGGTTCCTTTACGAGAGCCGCGATCCTTTTTTCACGAATATCATTACTGGTTTGAAATCTGCCCACTTCATCATGATCCAGCGAAAAGAACGCTGCTTCTACGGCTGAAGCCCATCCTGAAAAGAACAGTAACGCTGCCAGTAGCAGAAAGTACAGCAGGCTCTGATCAGAAAAGATGGTCAGTAAAAAAGAATAACTGGGAGGCTCGTCCAAGTAAGAAGTCTTTTAGTTTAGAGATTAGAACGGAAGATCATCCGTGCTGTTGTCCGGAGGAGCACTGTAGCTGCCTGCCGATGCACGCTCAGTAGATCTCGCACCGGAGTTATAGTCACCGGACGAAGATCCTCCACCACTGTTGCCGCCACCACGTGAGCCCAACATCGTCATGTTGTCTGCAACGATTTCGGTTGTATAACGGGTAACGCCATCTTTCTCCCATGAACGGGTGCGGAGTTTTCCTTCGATATACACCATATCGCCTTTGTGGACGTAGCGCTGAGCAATCTCAGCAAGTCCTCTCCACAAAACAACGTTATGCCATTCCGTTACTTCTTTTTTCTCGCCTGTTGTCTTGTCCTTGTACGACTCTGAAGTAGCGAGTGTAAAATTGGCTACGGCTGTACCGTTATCGAGATTACGAACTTCAGGTTCTTTGCCGAGTCGACCGACAAGAATGACTTTATTTACGCCAGACATATTATATGTTTATTAGTTACGAGTTTCGAGTTCCGTGTTATGAGTTCTGTGTTCCGTGTTTGCAACCTGCCAACTTTATAAGACAACTTGTGTCTCGTCATGTTTGGGTTGCAGGGATAACAAAAGTACCATCTTTAAGTCAACTATAAAATATAATGATCCGATAGAAATCTCGATACCAAAACCGGTTTCGGGAGGTCATTGACCTGTTTTAGATTGTAAACGCCATGCGTACCCTTTATTCCGAGCGGCTTTTGCTTCTTTTTTATGATGATAAACCTTGAAAAGATCGTTTGATGCGTCAGGATGTGCTTATAAGGTTTGGAGATCGTCACATTTTTTGCATCCGACACCCATGCGCCAATCGAACTATCCAGCAGCAGCTTCTCCGGTTTCACTGGCTTATTGCGTTCTACAAGGTGAAAATCAAATAACCCAAACCAGATGTCTTTTTCTTCGCGCTTTCTCATCAGCAACTTGTCGCCATGGTCGAAGACAAAATAATAGAAGTAGCGTTTCCGGCTGGCCTTGCCTTTTAGCTTCACCGGTAACTTATCCATAAGCTGATTCGCATATGCATGACAGTTCTTTTTAAAAACGCATTCTTCGCACCGCGGATTCTTTGGTGTGCAAAGCAAAGCTCCAAACTCCATCAAACCCTGGTTGTATTCTGCAGGGTTCCGCGCATCGATCAGGCTGTTTGCCAGTCGCGTAAATTCTTTTTTCCCGTCCGGGGAATTGATTGGCGTATCTATTCCGAACACGCGTGACAACACACGAAACACGTTGCCGTCTACAACGGCTACCGGTTCACTGAAACTGATCGAAGCAATAGCAGCTGCGGTGTATTCACCGATGCCAGGCAATGTGAGCAACTCGTTATAAGCGGAAGGAAATTTTCCACCGTGCTTCTCAACAATCGTTTGTGCACATTTTTGCAGGTTGCGCGCCCGCGTGTAGTAGCCGAGGCCTTGCCAGAGGCGCAGGACTTCATCCGGGGGCGCGGCAGCGAGATTCATAACTGTCGGGTAGCGGTCAATGAAACGCAGGTAGTACGGCAATCCCTGAACCACGCGAGTTTGTTGCAGGATTATCTCCGAAAGCCAGATTTTGTACGGGTCTTTTGTCTCCCGCCAGGGAAGCGACCTTTTGTTGTCAGCGTACCACTTAACGATTTTATCCGGAAAATATCGTTTACCCATCCCCTTGATTATCAATTTTTTCAATATTCATTTTTAAATCTGACAAGGCAAACTAAATTTGCCCTCCCGTTTATTTTTTGACTCTAAATATACTACAGTGACGAAAGCAGATATTATCAACGAAATTGCTGAAAAGACAGGTGTGGATAAGGCTGATGTAACGGCATCAGTGGAAGCATTCTTCAGCGTGATCAAGACTTCGATGGCGAATGGCAACAACATTTACATTCGTGGCTTCGGAAGTTTCATTAATAAAAAACGCAAGAAAAAGATCGCCCGGAATATTTCCAGAAATACCGCGTTGGTAATCGATGAGCATTTCATCCCAAGCTTTAAGCCTGCCAAGATATTCATCAACAAGATCAAGAACAGTGAAAAGGTAAAGCAACTGGCAGAAAAATAATTCTGCTCGGCTGCAACGCCCTTCAGTCCTCTTGATATGACCAAAACCCGCATTATACTTCTTGTCGCCAGCGCCCTTCTTATCTGGCTCATCTTTCAATTGCCTAAAGCAGTAGTTGAGAATGAAGCTTCGATGGGTGCGGCCGAGACCTCCGGCAGCGACACGGTAGCCTCTCATATTGCAAGCCATTCGAAGGCTCCGGAGGCCGTGGAAGCGCGGATACGGGAATTCCGTGTCCAATTCGCCAGAGGCACGGAAAAAGAAAAAAATGCTATCTTTGCCGACTCTTTAGCAAGCCTGTATAAAAAAGCTAATCGATACGACAGCGCTGCATGGTTTGCCGAAGAAGCATCGAAGGTCTTTAAGACGACTGATAACTGGACAAAAGCCGGAGATAACTATTACCAGGCGTATACGCTGGCCCTCGACCAAACGCGACAGGGCTTAATGGCAACCAAGGCACAGGAGATGTATTCCAAGGTGCTCGAAGTTGAGCCGGGAAATCTGGAAGTAAAGACAAAGATGGCGATGACGTACCTGACGTCACCGAATCCGATGCAGGGAATCACAATGCTGAGAGAAGTCTTGGCGAAGGATCCGAAAAACGAGCTTGCTCTTTTTAATATGGGTATGCTTTCAATTCAATCCGGTCAGCATGACCGCGCGATTGAAAGGCTGACCGAACTTGTAAGAGTTAACCCCAATCACATCCAGGGCCAACTGCTGTTGGGAATCGCCTGGATGAACAAGGGAGAAAAAGGACTTGCGCGTGAACAGTTTGAGAAAGTGAAAAAGATGGACAACGATCCTGCTGTACAGGCAACGATCGACTCCTATCTGAAGGACTTAAATAAATAACTAAAACATTTCATTTATTATGCCAAGCGGAAAGAAAAGAAAGAAGCACAAAATGGCCACGCACAAGCGCAAGAAGCGTCTTAGAAAGAACAGACATAAGAAGAAATAATCTTCCCTTGGCGGCAAGGTGTCTCTAGCCTTGCCGTCATTCTATACACATCTTTTTTAACTTAACCATTTTGTGTTTTGAGTAACGAACTAATTATTAGTGGCACTCAAGACGGATGTCGTATAGCCCTTCTCAAAGACAAGACGCTGGTTGAATTCCATCACGAAGCCGAAGGAAGCAAATTCAACGTAGGTGATATTTACCTCGGAACCGTCAAGAAAGTGGTTCCTGGATTGAATGCAGCCTTCATCGATGTAGGGTATGAAAAGGACGCCTTTTTACACTACCTCGATCTCGGACCACAGTTCAGTTCACTTCAAAAGTTTACGAAACTGGTTCGGGGCAAGAAGATGAATGGTGCGAATCTCGACAAGTTCAATCCGGAGCCAGATATCGATAAGCATGGGAAAATCACCCAGCAGTTGTCGAAGAATCAAATGATTCCGGTTCAGGTCGTGAAAGAGCCGATCTCTACAAAAGGGCCACGATTATCCTGTGAGTTGTCACTAGCCGGGCGATACCTGGTGCTGGTGCCTTTCAGCAATGCTGTAAGCGTTTCCAAAAAAATCACGAGCAGCGAAGAACGCAAACGCCTTCTTCGTTTGATTCAGTCTATCAAGCCTGCGAACTTCGGTGTCATCATTCGCACCGTTGCAGAAAACAAAGAAGTTGCGGAGCTCGACCGCGACCTTCGCAACCTGGTGAAAACCTGGGAGCAAGGCATGACGCGTCTTCCCAATGCCGGTCCGCGCGAAAAAATTATCGGAGAGCTTGACAAAACTTCATCCATCCTCCGCGACCTCCTGAATGAGTCTTTCGACAATGTTCATGTTGACGACAAGAAGATGTTTGAAGAAGTACGCAAGTACATTCAGACCATTGCGCCTGACAAGGAGAAGATTGTAAAATTCTACAATGGTAAAGCCAAGATCTTCGAACACTACGGCATCGAGAAGCAGATCAAGTCTGGCTTCGGAACAACCGTAAGTTTACGAGGTGGTGGGTACCTCATCATCGAACACACGGAAGCACTTCACGTGATCGATGTGAACAGTGGTAACAAATCCAACCGCGAGGAAAATCAGGAGACAACTGCACTTTCGGTTAACGTAGAAGCAGCTAAAGAAATTGCCCGTCAGCTTCGCTTGCGCGATATGGGTGGAATTATTGTCATCGACTTCATCGATATGAAGAACCTTGACAACAAGAAACTCATTTACAAAGTGATGAAAGAGGAGATGATGGACGACAAAGCCAAGTCTACCGTTCTTCCGCTTTCAAAGTTCGGGTTGATGCAGATCACCCGCGAGCGTGTACGCCCGCAGATGAACATCGCAACGAAAGAGGTTTGTCCTACCTGTAACGGAACAGGAAAGATTTCGGCATCGATCCTTACTTCCGACCTTATAGAGACAAACATCGAGCACCTGCTCGTAAAACAAAACGAAAAAGATCTTGTGCTGGCGGTGCACCCGTACCTGTACGCTTACTTCACCAAAGGGCTGATCTCACAACGCATGCGCTGGTATTTCAAGTACAAGCGCTGGATAAAACTTGTGCAGGACACATCCATGGCGATCGTGGAGTTTAAGTTTCTGAATAAGGAGGGGGAGGAAATTAATTTGCAGACGAGCACACCGAAGTTTGAACCGGTTGAATAATCACTAAGTCCCCTGAAGGGACTTTGGAAGGTGTCAAAACAAAGGCAGTCGAAATCAAAATCGACTGCCTTACTTTTTATCGTGTCTTATAAAAATGAACTCTCCACCTTCATCTCCTGTATCCTGAATCACACCGAATTGCGGAACTGTATTTGTATTGTTGAGGACTGCAGTTTCCAGGCCGAAGAACAATTGCCTTGTGCTGATGTACTTTCCGGCAGTATCAAGCAGGCGTTTAATAAAGTAATGCATAAATTTACTTTCATCGGGCACTATGGACAAGGTTCCGCTGGTCATTGCTTTACGGCTTGGCAAGCGATAAAGACTTGACATGGCTACATCAGAGAGATTGGCGTCTCTGGTCTTAAAAATGCTTCCACTAAAGCACGCATCTGTAATCAACAGTGTATGTTTTGATGGTATACCCGCTATATAATCACGGATCGTACTGTTCGAAATCCAATTCGATTTGTCATCAGGCTTCGAGTCTGATGGAAGCCAATAGCCTACTTTGATCTTCTCATCCCACACACCATGGCCAGCGTAAAAGATGAGTAGATTGTCCTTTGGCGTTATTACTGACGCCAGTGTTTCAAGATTGTGCAATATTTCCTTTCTCGAAGCATTAAGTAGTAATGTTGAATTCTCCCTTTGGAAGGTGAAGGTTGTTGTTAGGGTTTGGTAGAGTGTTGTCGCATCGTCAACTGCTTTGCTCAAATCCCTCAGGTTGCTATTATCAAATTGATAGTCGTTTATTCCGATTATTAAACTATAATACTTTGGTATAGAGATTTCGTACTCGGGTATTGCTTCATTACTTTGCGTGGCGACCGTACTAATTGTCCGAATACTTGTTTCGCTTTTGTTATCAGTGGGTTTGCCGACAGAAAAGCGAATTGGTTGACTTGTGGATGAAAAGGTTTCATCTTGCCGGATTTTCATGCTGACAGCATTTGTGTATCCAACAATGTTAGGGCCGACTCCAAATTTGAAACTTATAGCCTTTGCTTCACCCGAAAAATTTTGGGCGCATAAAGGATATATGACAAAAGTCGCCACTATTATTGTAATGAACTTCATTGAATTGGCACGTTTCTGAGAACAAAGCTTAAGGTCGAGGATCTGCAGTACAAATCGATTTTCAAAGCCAAGAACACAACATCATTGTTATCAACTTTGAATGAAATTGATCCCTTTGCAGGAATTCCTTTTTGACATTCAACATCCTTAGTCCAGTAAGTGCCCATGATACTTGTTCCCAATTTACCATTTACCGGTGCGTATTGGGTGCCATCCTGAGCTGTAAGTTTCGAATCATGCATCAAGTTAATGTTTAGAATTTCCCGTTCTGAATTCTGGACTACCTTAAAGTCAATGATCACGTCTTCGCCATTTCGCGTTGCGGTCACAATTTCCACCGTCACATTATCAATCGTAACCGGCTTTGCATTTGCTTTTCGCGTCTCGGCCTCAACCTTAAAAATCACAGAACTGTTCAAGTAATTGACCTCTTTATCAGCCGCCCATGTGATCTTTTTTCCAGTACCCGGCTTCACGCCTCCTTTCACATCACCAGATACCTGTGTTAGCTCATTTCCAAAAGTTTGACCTCCGTCTGTCGAGTACGATAATCTCACGTAATAACTATTACCTGGAGTTCCGTTTAGATCATACGAGATCAATGCATTATTTCCTTGCTGGGTCGCAATGACGTTTGATATGCTTTGGCAAAAAGAATGATGGCTTAAAAAAATTATGACACAAATGAATGCAATGATTGTTTTCATACCGATCTAGTTCAAGCTAATTCTAGAAAAACTACTGTTAAAGATATGGTTGTAAAAGGCCAATTAATATTGTCACAGGCTGGCGCCCCCGAGGTACGTGATCATTTCGTGCTTACTCCAAAAATTGGCAAAGTCGACTTCCTGTTAGATGAGCCTATCGCTATGCAATTAGAGCTTAATGCAACAATGTATTTGCAGTATAGTCAGCAAATTGTTTTTGCTCATGAACTCAAATCGACAAAACAATGAATAACAAGTTTCTGTTTTTTGACACAATGATTACTCCCAGAATAATCACTTTCATTTACTGGATCCTCCTCTTAGTAGTCATAGGCTATGGCTTTAGCCAAATGTTTGGAGGCTATAGCGGATTTACAATAGGGAAATTTTTAACTGGATTTTTGTACATGATAGGGGGAGCAGTTGTTGTGAGAATTTGGTGTGAATTGATGATCGTCATTTTTAAGATTAATGAGAATCTTCAAAAGCTTAAGGACAACGAAAAAGGAGAGTTGCCATGATCACTGTTTTATTGCACGTATGCAGAATATAGTCTTCCCGGTGCAAGTATGATGAAACATGCGTTTTAACGTTGAGTATACTGCGTGCTTTTTGACTTAAATAACCGCTTATGAAACTTCTTGAAAATCTCGAGTTAACAGGCAAATTGATTGCTGAAAATATCGCAGCACAAAACCAACTTGAAACGATAAAAATTGCGAATAACAAGACTAGAATTGTCGACTGGTATATCGCGCTTGGCTTTATTGTCGGGATGATACTCGCCTTTATCTTGCTTATGGGTGAAATGCTGCTCATTCAATTGTTCGGAACGGACTCGAAGACGGGTACTGAAAACCTCGTTCAAAATACGCTGTTTATCGGCCTCATAAACGTGGTTACGATTACCGGATCCATATTTTTTATGGTTAAGCTGTTTCAAAAAATAGGGAGTCGGCATCGGGAGAAAGTAGTTCGGAGAAGATTTGAAAAAAGTTACGCTCAGATTGAAGCATTAAACAATTCAATCAACCGGTCCTTCAATCAATGCGAACAAATTACCTTGTTACCAAAAAAGTATTGGAATATTCAATGCGTTAAAAAACTCAAAGAGTATATTGAAAACAAGCGTGCTGACACTCTAAAAGAAGCCTTAAATTTGTTCGAAGATGAATTAATTAAGAAACAGCAAATGCAGGTACTGAACGGAATTTCTATTCTACAGAATCAGATGGTTCAGGCTCAAATGCAGACTAACCGTGAGATCGCTTGGCAAAGCTTTCTTATTTCGATGAAACGGTAACATTCAGCGAAATCTCATTGATTCACCTGCCTAATTATGTAATGAAAAAGAGAGTGCTAAAAGATAGAATATTATTACACTTCGTTGTCATAATCATTTCGCTAATTGCATTTAGAAATTGGGATTTTTTTGTGATGCCACTTACAAAAAAACAAGGTGCTAGATTCTATTCTCATTGCTGCTTTCATAGAGAGACAAACATCGAGCGCCTGCTCGTAATACAAAACGAAAAAGATCTTGTGCTGGCGGTGCACGCGTACCGGTAGCTTACTTCACAAAAGTACTTATCTCACAACGCATGCGCTCGTATTTCAAATACAAGCGCTGGATAAAACTTGTGCAGGACACATCCATGGCGATCGTGGAGTTTAAGTTTCTGAATAAGGAGGGAGAGGAAATTAACTTGCAGACGAGCACACCGAAGTTTGAACCGGTTGAATAACCCCTAAATCTCCTGAAGGGCACTTTGGGAGGTGTGTGCACAGTGAGTACGTTCGGGAAAGGGACGTTTAAGAGGCGTCCCTTTCTTTTATAATCTGTGTGAAGCTGACGATACTTTCTCTTTGCTCCGCGCCCATCAACGTTACCGCACTAAAGATGTCGAATCATCCCAGACATGATGAACACCTGTTCCTCCAAGGCGTGGCTCCCAGTCCGATACCCCGCGTGGCCAGAAAATTGCGAGACTTCTAACCACATCCCTTCCTATTTCGCTCATACTCTTGCTCGCTTTAAACGCGCGCGGTAAAAATGAGCCTTATGAATCAGTCAAACACAAAATCACGTATTTTTACACCCAGAATTCACCAACCTCCAATGAAGCTAAAATCCCTCTTTGCAACCGCCTGCCTACTGGCATTTTCAGTAATGTCAGCTGCGCAGGTCAAGACCTGGAAAAAACATACGAACCCGGTGGGCGCGTTTGAAGTTGAATTCCCGGGCGAACCCAAAATCACCGAAACCAGCAACCAGACTCCTGAAGGGTATACCGTTAAAGTGAAGATGTTCATGGTACAAGAGCCCTCAAATGTCTGCTATGTGCTTTACAACGAAATGCAGGCTGGCGTGAATATCCTGGACGACACAACCTATCTCAATAACGTATCCGATGAGATCATCAAACGTTTTGGCGTAGAGGCAAAGATTAAAGAGAACATCACCTTCGAAGGAGCTCCCGGGCGATCTTTCCTGGTTGAATTTCCGGATGGCATAGCAGAAGGCAAAATCGTTCTGCGAACTAACCGCGCATACTTTGTGGTGGGCTTCTTCCCCGCTGCGCGCGAAGCTGACCGAAAGAGATTTCTTTCCTCATTCCATTTCTTGCCATACCAGAAAACTGCTTCGATCCCTTATCAATCGAAAGATCATTTCTTTAAAATCAATTTTCCCGCGCAACCCAAGCTTGACGTGGAAGCAAATGAAGATGGCTCACCGCTTTATGCATATTACTCCCTCGATCCGCAAAGCGGAAACAATTACTCGGTAGCCGTAGATCAGTACTCGCCTTATATGCAGTTTGAAAGTGACAGTGGGGCACTCGCGAATCGTGTTCAGGGTTACACATTATCCGCAGATTCAGTAATCGACAACAAAGATGTTATTGTTGACGGCCGCCCTGCGAAGGATCTCATCATCGATAGGGGTGTGAACAATACAAAGATGCGCGTCCGTGTGTTTACGAATGGAAGCTATTCCTACACGATCTTTACATTTTTACCTTATGAAGAAATCCGCGCACCACACGTTAACCAATTTTTTGATTCATTCCGGTTTACCGCAAAGGTGCCTGGGAATTTGCTTTCAGATAAAAGCGATCTGATGTTACAGGATATCGAAAGCACGGACACAACGGTGCTAAAAGAGGTGCTTCCTTTTATTGAAGTGTATGACTTCGAGGAAAAACATGCCGCGCGCATCAGGGAACTTCTCACGAGAAAATTCGATGACGACAACGACACCTTGATGAGCCGCAAGATCGTGTTGCTGCAATCGCTGGGAAAAATTCAGTCACCAGCGTCCGTAGAATTTATCCGCCAAACCTTTCCGACATTCAAAGGCAATCCGGAACTTGAATTCAATGCACTGAATGTGCTGACCACACTGAACACGCGTGCGGCAAACGACTTGATACTTGAACTACTTCCAACGCACACACCGATCAAAGGAAATATCTGGAAGTACAGTCAGATGCTCTCTTACCAGCGGATCGACTCTGCCGATGCAAAGAAATTCTTCATGACGTTGCTTCCACTGACGAAGCAAGCTCCGTATAAGACGTCAATGTATGCGTACATGGAAGGACTGCTGCGCGACAAGCGTCTGATGGCTGTCGAAGTTTCTTCACTTAAGCCCATGATTCTGGCCGATCTGAAATCGCAGTATGAAGGTTTTGTGAAAGACACAATCTATCAGTACCTGGATGACCTTACGGCTATTGTCGGATATGAAAAGCCAGGAAAGGCGGAACTGGAAATACTTAAAAAACTTGCCGGCCAGCAGAATGAATATCTTGCAATCCGCGCAAACGCATCGCTCTTGCGTCAACAGCAAAAAGGAAACGACAAGCGCATCAATGAGCTCGGCCAGGACGTGTATTTCCGCAAAGACCTTTTCAGCGAGTTTAAGGATTTCAGCCTTGAAAAATTTTTCCCGGAAAAATATCTTAGCCAGGACAGTATCGCAGTAAGTGAACTGTTCTCCTATATCTCCGATGAATACGTACAGCCTGTCGATGTAAAAGTTGTGCACTCAGAAGTTGTGCAGTATCACGGCAGCCGCAAGAAATTTTTTGTCATCCAGTTTACGGATCCTGAGGATGGATCAATCAACCGCGGGGTCGCTGGCCCATACTCTCCTGACAAGATCGAAGTGTTTGGCGAACTGACCGGAACGTTCTTTGAAGAGGATCGTGCTATGAGCCATCACGATTATCTGTTGGAGTATATTGAGAAGTTTGAGAACCCCTGAATCCAACCCCTAAATCCCCTAAAGGGGACTTGAATGCAGACCCGTAATAATTTAAGCGTAACAGGGATTTAGCGGAGCTTAATCGTGACGTAGGGCCGCTCGGAAGAATCGCCCCTTGTATTCTTGGGGTAACCAATTTGGTTACTTTTTCGTATGTTTGTGTATGAATATTTACAATCGGAGTTCATTGATCGCGTTTTATAAAAGGCATCCTGATTGTAAAGACACATTAGAAAAATGGTTTCATGACGTTGAATCGAAAAAGTGGAAGAAGCCTGGAGATGTTACCCGGGATTTTAACACAGCAAGGACGATTAAAACCAACCGGGCAATTTTTGAAATCAACCATAATGATTACCGGCTGATCGCTGAAATTAATTATCAGAAAGGTTGGCTGTTCATCAAATTCATTGGAACCCACGCTGAATATGACAAGGTCGATGCGGAAACGATCGACTTATTTAAGAGCCAAACAAGGAAGTTATGAAATTGAAGATACTCAAAACAAAAAAGGATTACCTGAAGGCTTTGGAACGCTTCGAAGAAATATTCCAGGCGAAGCCGGGATCGAGCGAAAGCGATGAAGCTGATGTTCTTTCGCTCCTTCTGAAGGAGTATGATGAAAAGCATTATGTAATTCACGCACCAAGTCCCCTGGAAGCCATAAGATACAGGATGGAGCAACAGGGCCTAACAAACCGTGACCTCGCAGCAATTCTGGGGTATAAGAGCAGAGTAACTGACATTTTTAACAAACATCGAAAGCTCAACCTCACAATGGTGCGTAAGCTTCATAGCCGCTTAAACATTCCGCTTGAAACGCTGGTAAAGGAATATTGAGTGTAATTACGTTGCAAGGGTCCCATAACCCATAACTCGCCTTCTAGGTTTCTTCCCAATAACACACCTGAGCTAGCCGAGCAACAGTTATGACGTTATCTTTACTTCGACTTTTGTTATTCAAACTTGTAAGCGAAAATTATGGCGAAGACGAAGACGCAGTTCACCGATGCCAGTGTGATCGATTTTCTCGAATTATTTGTGACAAGTGAACAGAAGATGACTGACAGTCTCACGTTAATCGAGCTGATGCGTGAGTGGTCGGGGTTCGAACCGCAGATGTGGGGACCATCGATCATTGGTTTTGGCAAGTATCATTACAAATATGAAAGTGGTCATGAGGGAGACGCACCGATCATTAGTTTTTCTCCGCGCAAGGCTGCGCTGACGTTGTACATTACAGTGCCGGGCAAAGAAGACGACAAGTTGCTGGACGCGCTCGGAAAATTCAAGATGAGCAAGGCTTGCATCTACGTCAGTAAAGTGGCAGACATCAACATACCTGTATTAAAAAAACTTTGCATGAACGCATTAAAACATCACGGCAAACCAAAAGCATCGCGCAAGTAGCTTGCACCTTGCAAGTACTATAATGGCTAAGCATATTGCATTTGACTTTGGGCTCTCAGACAAGTGCGACAAGCACAGACCAGATAAAGGGAATCAATACCAAAAGGATCAGACGAACCACGGTTTTCATAGGTGTTGGTAAATAACGCGTATGAATACCCGACAAAAGGGGTGTTTCACTGATTTGACCACCAACCGCCAGCTGTAACGCCAAGTTGAAAAAGCAAGAGATGAACTGCATTTACCATTGCTAGTTAGAGCCACTCGTGGTTAAACACGCAATACAAAAACAAAGAAGGTAGCCGATTCGACTACCTTCTGCCAATTTAGTTATTGTTTAGCGTGGCTAGTTGCCTCGCTTCTTCAACAGGTTCAGCACTTTTTTCTTAGCCTCCTCTTCAACTTTCTCCTTCACTTCCTCCTTGGTTGCAGGAACGGTGATCGGAGCATTTTTCGCGGTATCGGTTGTTGCATTTGTTGAGTCTTTCTTGTCGCCACCAAGGATTTTGTTGAGGGCCTTTTCAGCTTCTGTACCCTTCACAGCTTTCTGAATTTGCTTCGCTGCTTCTTCTTTTGCTGCCTCTGTGACGGCTTCTTTGGCCTGCTCCTTCTGTTCGTCCATCACAAGCTTTGGTTTCGGATCGTTGAACTTTCCTCCAAGGCCGATCGTCAATGGAATCGGTTTGTTCGGATCTGTCTGCGTGCCGGTGTACTTCGTCAGGAGGCTGTTGAATTGTGCGCCAAGTTTACCTGCCGGCACATCCATCTTTAGTGTATAGTCTATGGTTCCATCAAGCGCAGTGCTTCCTGCTACCGTTGTCTTGTAGTTTCCGAAGTTCACATCGAATGGCTTCACACTCAGTTTTCCATCGCTCAATGAAGCGCTCATCAACACGTCCTTCATGGTTACTTCATCGGTGTCAGAAAGTTTCGTGATGGATGTGATTCCTGAAATGAGTTTTGAATCTTTGAGTGATGCCTGAGCGATCTTCAGCAACCCGCCACCATTGACAGTCGCCATATTCGGCATCATTGATTGCGTAAGCTCACCAGTGAGTGCAAAATCAGTCGAGAACTTTCCGTTCACAAATCCCGCAATCGGAGCGTAGGTCTGCACGAGTGAAGATGCGCTCGCTGCGTCCTTGATCGACACGTTTTCGATCTTGAGTTTCATATCGTAGCGCGGATGTTCAATGTCGCGGGTATTGTACGCGCCATTCACCACAAACTGTCCACCGAGCATGTTAAAGCGAAGCCCGCTCAGATTTGCAATACCATCTTTTACAATGATATCACCGGCCGCATTGGTGATGTTGAAGTCCATCATCTTTGCCGCTTTGATGTTTGAGTGCAGTACGAAGTCAACATTCTGTGGCACCGGAATCACACCGAAAGATGATGTGTCCTCTGCAACTGGTGTCTCCTCTTCCGTCATAAATTCATTCAGATCAAAAAGATTGGAAGTGAAATTGACATTGCCCTTGATGGTTTCGTTTTCTCCGAAAACATAACCGAGGTAGTTGAGGACAGAACCGGTGACAGCAAAGTCGCTTTTGCCAATGGTTCCGTTCAGTTTCTGCAGGCTGATCTGTTTTGGGTCAAACACCATGGCTGCGCTGCTCAGCGTTACAGCAGGCAGATCTGTTGTGGTGTATTTGAAGTCAGTGAGAGAAGCTGTACCGCTTGTGGGCAGGCGATCATACTTTTCAGCCTGCACGTCTGAGTACTTTCCCTTCGTTGCGATGTCGGCTTTTACTTTACCTGCGAGTGTCATTCCTTCGATCGGGAAGATCTTTGTCATTTTTTCGAGGTCGATACCGCCCTTCAGCTTCAGATCCCAGGTGTAGTTGTCGAGGTTTTCAAGGTGAAGATCAGCGTTAAGCTTTTCGCCATCGAGCAACATTGCAAAATCATTAACATCGATGAATGTCTCCGCCATTTTTCCGCTTGCATTTTTGATGAGCGCGGTGAAATGCATGTCGTCAAGCGGAAGCGGAACATCCTTTGACTTCACATAACCATCAGCCAATGTCATTTTCGCATCAATGGCAGGAATCAGTTTCTTCAAACTGTCGTATACACCATTTGCTTTCAGGTTAACGGCATAATTTCCTTTCATCTCCAGCCCATCCATCGGGAACATCTTGTTGAGCTCAGCGAGGTTGAGCTTTGCAGCCAGGCTTGCATCAACATTGGTTGGATACATTTTCGTGATCTTGGCTTTCGCATCGATCGGGTTCGAACCAAAATCAAGGTGAAGATTCTTCAGATCGACAATAGTGTTTTCCACAACGCCATCCTTGTTGTCGACCAGCAGATCCATGTTGATGTTTTTGATCGCGGTCGGGAGGTCAGGGTATTGAAACATTGCATCCTTCACGAGCAGCTGGAGATTAAATGCAGGCATCTGCTTTTCACTGTATGTTCCCTTTACCACTCCATTAAAGGCAAGGTCACCTTCGGTTTTGATCTTGTCAAAGTCTTTCGAATAGATGCCGGGAACGAGTGACAGCAGGCTCTTGAATGAATTCTCAGGACTCTTGAATGTAAGGTCCATACCGAAATCATTTTCATTCATTTTAAACCAGCCATCGAAGTGCATAGCGAAGTCATTTACTTTCAGCGTATTCTCCTTGAAAGTATACTTCGTGTATTCTTCACTGATACTCACCGTTGCATCGATATCTATTTTCTTGTCGGTGAGGTATTCAACGCCATCAAACGAAGTGGTAACGGTATCGGCAGTGGTTTTTGTCTTAAGGTCGAATACATCCTGTGTGAAGTCTCCGCTTCCGGAGTGGTCAAGCCCTTTAACGGTGAGCACGTAAGGGAGGGAGCGATCGTCATACGTGACGTTTGCATCCACCAGTTCCCAGTGGTCAATACCGAACTGGAATTCGCCCGGCTCTTCTGTAGTGGTGGCCGTGTCTGCAGACGGGATAGCAATGTCCCAGTTGGCGCGACCATCTTTTAACACCTTAATATTGACAACGGGTCTGATCAACGAGATTCCTTTTACGCGAATCTCATCGCCAAGCAGATCAGCAAGATTGATTTCGACTTCAAATTTTTCGGTGGCAAACAACACCTGGCCTTCAAACGGAGCGCGGTTAATGACGCCCAGGTTTTCAAGACTGGCGGTCACGTTCGGAAAGTTGGTGAAAAATGAAAGGTCAAAATCTTCGAACACAACATCTGCATTCACGGATTTAGATGCTTCTTTTTCAATTGCTGCGCGGATGTCATCCTTAAAGAACACCGGGATGAGGATCGCTGCAATCACAAATAGTCCGAACAGAACACCAAAGACAATCAAAAACCATTTCGCGGCTTTTTTCATATTTCCTAAGTTTTAGAGATAACGCTAATAAGGTCGCAAATTACTAAACGAGCGACTGAAAATTCCAGAAAAATCGTACCTGCAGATTATGCCTTCGTTAAAAGAGCTTCAAAAACCAATCCATCAATTTTTGTGACACTTTTGTATAGGGGGGATAAAAAGGCCGTACCGAGGTAAGTCCGCTTTTTTGTCTGAGAACGGGTTTTTCGTTTGAAAACGCGAGAAAACCATAATGACCATGAGATTTTCCGATTCCGCTGTTGTTAACACCTCCGAAAGGAAGGTTGTGGTGCAGGAAATGAATACCCGATTCATTGATACACGCTCCCCCGGAGCTCGTCCGGTTTAAAATTGTATTTATGTCGGATCGGCTGTTTGAATAGATGTAAAGGGCGAGCGCTTTCGGCCTGCTGTTGATCGTCTGTATAACCTCATCGAGACTCCGATAAGTAACGATGGGAATAATTGGTCCGAAGATCTCTTCTGACATTATTCTTGCGGTTGGAGCAACCTGGGTGAGAACCATGGGTGGCATGAACCGCGTTGATGAATCCGGGTTTCCTCCCCATTCGAGCTTTGCGCCATTGGTCAGTGCGTCCTGAAGAAGTTCATTGAGCCTGTTGAAGTGACGGTCGTTCACGACTCTGCAATAGCTTGAAGATTTCTCAAAACTTCCTTCTTCGGCAAATAGTTTTTTGCTCTGATCTATAAACGCATCGATGAATTTTGGGGCCACTTTTTCATCTACAAGCATGTAGTCAGGTGCGATGCAGGTTTGTCCGTTGTTCACAAACTTTGCAACCGCAGTTCGCTGTGCTGCGTCTTTTATGTTGGCCGAAGCTGTGATGATGGTTGGAGACTTACCTCCCAACTCAAGCGTCACGGAGGTGAGGTTTTCTGCGGCAGCCTTCATTACAACCTTTCCGATCGCTGGGCTTCCCGTAAAGAAAATATGATCGAACGGAAGTTTGAGCAGTGACTGCGAAACTTCAGGACCGCCTTCCACGACCCGCACGACATCCTCACTGAATATCTCTTTCACCATCGATGCCAGCAGAGCCGAAACGTTAGGCGTGAGCTCCGATGGTTTCAGGATCACTGCATTGCCTGCAGCAAGTGCCGAGACAAGCGGACCCACTGCGAGACTGAACGGGTAGTTCCATGGCGAAATCACAAGACATAAGCCGCGCGGTTCGTATTGGATAACTGACCTGGTGCCGAGCATCGTAATGGGCGCATCTATCTTCTTCGGGCGAGCCCATACGTCAAGATTGTCAGTGGCAAGCTTGATCTCGTTGAGCACATGAAAAAGCTCAATCGCATCGACCTCGACTGGTGCTTTCCGAAAATCATCATGCATGGCCTTGTGAATTGCCGGACGATTTGTATGGATCCAGCTGCGCAGTTTGCGGAGTCTTTCTTTGCGATTCTGCAAAGCCTCTGTGCGGAGAGCTTCCGCACTTCTTTTCATAGAAGCGAAAGTGTGTGTAAGCCGATCAGGACTGGTGTTTACTATCGCAGCTTCCATAACGAGATGTGTTAATGTTTAAGTGTGTTAATGTGTTAATGTCTGTGCGCTTTTAACAAGCACTCATTTACTAAGAAATGCACAAACACACCATCAGTTTGCGAGTATTCGGACTTCAACGCGTCTGTTGAGCCTGTGCGCTTCGGGGGTGTTGTCGCGCGACAGCGGTTGTGTTCCGCCAAATGCCTTTGTTTTCAATCTTGATTTTGCAATGCCTTTCCCTGCAATATAGCTCCTGACAGATTCAACTCTTCGCTGAGACAGTTTCATGTTATCCGCAGCTGCACCAACGTAGTCGGTGTGGCCTTCGAGCTGTATGACCATGGTTGGGTTTTCCTTCATCATGTTTACCACCAGATCCAATTCACCGTAGGATTCAGGATCGATTTTGGAATTTCCAACTTCGAAGATCAGGTTGTTCAGGCGCATCACGTGACCCACAACGTGCGTGGACTTAGGTGCAGATCCATTTGACAGCTCAATGTCTTTGATCACTTTCCTTTCACTGTTGGCATCAGCCGGGTCGAGCATGTATTTCGCAGGAGCAAACCCGGAAGCCTCAACGATGATGGAATATTTTTCACCATCAAACATTGGAAATGAAAACTGGCTGTTGTTGATGACGCCTACTTTATTTCCGTAAGGAAGACTTTGATAGGTAATACGGGCAGCGATGAGTTCTTTCGTTTGTGCGTTGATCACTCTTCCCTCAGCATAGATGAGACTGTCTATCGCCTGGGGCAACGCATTAGAACCTGAAAAGAGAAAGCCTACTGTTATCGCTGCAAATAATTTTCTCATGTTCTAAAGTTACATCTTCAAAATCTTGAATTCAACTCTTCTGTTCCTTCTGCGCCCTTCTTTTGTTGCATTTGTATCCACCGGCTTAGACTCACCGAAATACTGAGTTTTAATCCTGCCGGCCGCTATTTCCTTTTCGGTAAGATACTTTACCACGGCACGAGCTCTGCGCTGCGACAATCCCATATTGTATTGCTCAGTTCCAACGTTGTCGGTATGGCCGGTGATTTCTATCTGCATGCCACTTCTTTCTTTCATCAGTGCCACAATGCGGTCGAGCTCAGGGAATGATTCGGGTTTGAGTATTGCTTTATCAAAGTCGAAGAATACGTTGTTGAGGTTGATCGTCACGTTTTCCTGAACGGTTGCCACCTGGATAGGATCAAGATTGAAATCCTTATGCTCGATCGTCTGGTCAGAAGTGATATTTCTCAGGTCGAGATTCTGGCTTTCTGAAATTTTATCTTTTGCTTCTGCTCTCACACCATACAGGTATCCGCCCGGCAGCCTGATCTCATATTCACCTGTTTCAGGATTTGACTGCGCAATCCCGAGCTCTTTTCCGTCTGGCAATCGCTGATAGATGATTTTGGATGCTATGGGTTTTCCCGTAGCGGCATCGATGATTTTTCCTTTCACAGTAACCCATGGGTCAGGACTCTTCACAATCGGAAGCCTGACGCGAAAAATATCCGTGTTTGTTTCCGTTACACCGCGGGAGTAGTAAGCGTATTCGCTTTGTGCAGGAATATTGAAAAACAAATCTTCCAGTGGCGAATTGATCTCCGGGCCAAGGTTCTCCGGCTCCGACCAGCTTGTCCATGAATCATCAAGTCTTCGCGAAACGTAGATGTCACTCGATCCATATCCGCTGAAACCCTTCGAAGAGTAGTATAGTGTTTTATCATCTGCAGCTAGGAACGGTGCCGACTCTTCATTTGCCGAATTCACTACATCACCGAGATTAAGCGGTTCGCTCCAGATGCTGTCTGAACCCATGAATGAAACGTAAAGGTCGCGATCACCGTAAGAATCTTCGCGCTCAACCGAAAGGATCAATGTCTGTCTGTTGTTGGTGAGGAAGTAGTTCGCCTTTTCGTTGAAGTTGTAGTCATTCTTAATATTAAGCGCTTTAGGTGTGGTCCATACTCCGCCAACATTCGAGCTGACGGAAACACCAGCGACCATTTTTCCATTTGGCATATACTTGTTCCCGAGAAGCAGAAGCGCAGTTTTTCCATCCGGTGTCACCGACTGAATGGAATTGACAAAGTTCGGGCCTTCGTTATTGAATTTGGAGCCCATGTTCTTTGCAATCATCCAGTGGCCGGATGAGTCAAGTTCAGAATACCAGATGTCTTCCTTATCGTTCACGCCACCGATGTTCTGTGGGTGGTTTCTCCGGCTGAAGTACAATGTCTTTCCATCAGGTGAAAGGAGTGGGTTCAGTTCGCTGTAATCACTGTTTACATTTTTATCGAGCGCTTCGATTACGATACCTGACGCGAGGAGCTGGAGTTTGGGGATGTCGGCAATGATCGGATAGTTTGAATCGGTGATGGCAACAGCGTCAATGCCGAAATAATCCGGCAGGGCCGCGCCATCGAACTCAATTTTGATGGCGGCAACTTTATAGGGAGTCTGTTCCACAAAAATGTTGAGCATTCTTCCTTTCAGCGGTACGGACATTGGGTTCAGTGTGTTGATCACATATTCCTTTCCAGCCTCATCATAGGCAAGTACCCGGAATATTGCGCTTGGGTTATGGGATTCTGCAATTGCGATCTGACGGATGCTCATTGGTCTTTCATACCCGAGCTTTAGAAATTCCTTGCGCTTTGGTTTATCAGGTGCCCACGCATTTGGGCTCTGGCCCCCGGCAGGGAGTACGTCCGGCTTTCCTAACGCTTGTTTTGCTGAATATTGGACTGGTGTGAGTTCGGACGAGAATTCAATGACTTTGGAAGCCCACTGAACCGTTTGCGCTTGAGCTTTTAATAGAAAACAAACAAATAATACCGAGACGAGTAAGAATTTCTTCATGAAACCAATTGAAATTAGAGGGATAAACATAGGGAAAAAAATTAAAAACGGGCTGTAAACGGTACATTAAAAAATTTGGCCAACCCGTTTACTTTCTGGGCAGAAGTACCCAAAATTTCGACCTTATTCAATCGAATGTTTATTATACAGCAAAAACCCTACATGCAATAATGCGCCAAACCGGTTCTGCTTATCGTCATAATAGTTGAGGCTTAAACTGACGGGGCCGATCGGAGAGTGCATCACGAATCCTGCCGTGCCTGCGAAATAGACTTTTTTTAAATCCTGTATTTTATTTACCTCCTGATCCGCCCCCTGCTGAAGATATTCGAATGGTTTGAACAAGTAGCCATCAATCCTGAATTGAATTTTGTTTTTCAGTGTGAATACATTTCTCAGCCCTCCCGCCAGGTAGTTGAAGGCTCTAAAGTTCTCAAGAAGAAGTGTTCTGCTGTCCTGCAGTGGAGAAAAAGCGGGAGCGTTGATGATGGTGCCATAATAATTCTGAAAGAAGGGCTGATTAGAAATTACGGCCTCGGCAAGAAAGCCAGGGTGATACCATCCTGCATTAAAGTACTGCTCGGCACTGGCCTTGAAACGGAACCATTGATGACTAGCTATAATGGGTTCTGTTTCCACGGAAGTGTTTCCAGGCTTGTAATTTTCTTTCAGATTGAAATATTGAATGGAAAATGAATAGGCTCTTCCCGAGGAGGCATATTGCTTGCGGTTGAGGGTGCTGGAAGAAAACGAGAGTTCAGTTTTCAATCCGCTGATGCGGAGTTCATCAAGTGTGTCTGTACTGTTAAAGAATTCGCGGTTGCTGAACCGATCGATATTATTGATGCCCCCAACGGAAAGTGTGCTTTTAAAGAAGTCTCCGGCCGGAACACCAACGTTCACCGAAGCCATCCGGTCAATTCTGCGAAGGACTGTAGGCTGGGCGACTTCGTTGAGCAGATCATCACCTTCGAGGTAATCCCAATTATCATATTCAAATTCAGGCTCGATGTAAAACTGGTAAGGAAAATCAATCCTTGCTTTTACGTCTGCTGACTTGTAAAAATTTCCTGTTTGAAAGCCTCCTGAAATATGCAGAAGTTGATTTCCGAAATTGTAAATATTGAGTCCCAGGAAAATATTACTGATATCCCGCGTGGCAATTACTCCCCCGAAGTCAACCTGAAAATTCTTCTGAGGCCTGCGTGTAAGCGAGAGCAGGAACGATCGCCTTGCGCTGTCATACAGAATATTTGGATAAACGTTGCTGAAATAGCTTTCCGCTACCATGCGAAAATATCCGCGTTTCACTTTGCCAAGGTAGAGGGGCTTGTTGTTGTTCGGATTGAACTTGAACAAACGCCTGATGTATTTACGCTGACTGCTGTTGAATCCTTTAAACTGAATATCAGAAATTACGATTGGTGGACTCTTGCTGTTGAAGCGGTTCCTTTTTACCGCTACCTCTTCGCACGTTACACGAGTCGGTACTTTTCGTTTGATGTCTTCCATCTGTCGGAGTGTCTCGCGATAACCGCTGTCAATAAGACTTTTCACTTTCGCGAAATCAAAGGATGAAAATCCTTCCAGGTTGGGCTGGATATAGACACCGTTGGCCGGAACACTTGACGGATCGGATTTATCAAGCAAAAGAAACAGCAATGATTTTGCGATCAGTTTTTCATCAAGGTCGTAGGGATATTCATTGAAGATTTTTGTCGATACATTGCACCCGATGATCACGTCAGGTTTGAATTCCTTCTGTGCAACATCAACCGGAAAGTTGTTGTAGACGCCTCCATCGAAGAGGTATTTGCCCTCCACGCGAATCGGGTTGTAAAAGAATGGAACAGTTTGCGTTGCGCGCAATGCATCGCTCAGGCTTCCTTTCTTCAGGATTACTTCATTTTGCGTGAAAATATCGGCAGCAACTACACGCAGAGGCACGAACAGGCTGTCAAAATTATTTCCGGAAATGGCTGAGGCGAGTGCCATACTTTCGGCAAGCGCAAAATTCAATGAGACATCACTCGCCAGACTTGTGTTCAACTGAAGGTTGAGAATTGAGTCGAGTGAAAGGTTGAGTGTTAGGAAATTCGGGTTGTTGTCACTTTGATGGAAGTAGTAATTGTAGCCTGTTTCAGGAAGCCCGTTTATCCACCGGAGGAACTCAGGTGAAAGCGCAATATTCTCAATTTGTTCGGGGCTTAGTCCTGCGGAATAGTATCCGCTGATGATTCCCCCCATACTGGTGCCCACCACATAATCGATGGGGATCTCGTTTTCCTCGAGCGCTTTCAGCACTCCAATGTGCGCAAGTCCTTTAGCCGCACCACCACTGAGCACTAGTCCCACCTTCTGGGAAAATGCCAACGTGCTCAAAAGCAGCAGGGCGAGGGCTAGTGGTAATCGCATGATGCGGGTTGAAATCTTTGGCAATATTAACGTCAAAGACCTATATCAAGATAAGCTATTGGCCGAAAATAAAAACGAAAGACCTCGGTATTCGAGGTCTTCGGTGATTTTATAGAAATATTCCGCGGTTACTTTGCAGACGCGTATGTTTCTGCTGCAGTCTCCGCAAACGGTATCTCGTTTAGTTTTTGCATGAGTTGTGTCTTGATCACGTCAAAAGCTTCCCTGTGTTCTTTCTTTACAGGCTCAGACGGAGGCAGTTCCACGCGAAGGGCATCAACCTGGCGCCCGTTTTTCCAGAAACGGTAGCAGAGGTGCGGTCCTGATGCCAGGCCCGTGCTGCCTACATAGCCAATAGTTTCCCCCTGGCGCACGCGCATTCCGGCCCGAACACCTGATGCTATGCGTGACATGTGAAGGTATTGCGTGGTGTAAGTGGCGTTGTGACGGATCTTCACGTAGTTTCCATTTCCACCTTTGTACTGCGCTTCGAGAACAACGCCATCGCCCACGGTACGGATTGGTGTGCCCGTTGGCGCAGCGAAATCAGTTCCCAGGTGTGCCTTATATCTCTTCTGTACAGGATGGAAGCGGTTGAGGTTGTAACGTGAGCTGATGCGTGTGAATTCGATCGGATATTTGAGAAACGCCTTGCGCATGCTCTTACCCTGTTCATCGAAGTAGTCGACACCATCGCCCTGATCGAATGGGAAAGCCCAGTATGCATGGCCGAAATGCTCAAAATAAATTGCATCGATCTGCTTGATGCCTATGGAAATTCCATCAACCTGGTTCTCGTGATAGATCAGCTTGAATTTGTCGCCTTTCTGAAGTCTCTGGAAATCTACCTGCCATCCGAAAATATCTACGAAACGGTTTGTCAGGTCATTTGAAATCCCCATTTCTTCAATGGAGGCTGAGAGTGTAGAAGTGATAACACCCGTTACGGTTTTCTCAACTTCAATCACATCGCGTTTCATCAGGTCAACTGAAAGAGAGTCGCCAAACTTGAATACGACATACTCCACAGCGTTCGGCTCATATACCAACGCTCTTGCGCGCATCAGTGAATCCTGATCACAGATCAATGTGTATTTTTTATTTGCTGCAATTTTGCGCGGGTCGAAGATCTTGCGCGAAAGGTTTGAAATTTCATGAATGATGCTCGCTGGTACGTTGTATTGTTCCAGAATGTCGCCCAGGCGCTCGTTCCGCTTGATCTTGTCTTCAATCACGAGATGGTCGTCATCAAGGATCATCCCGTACAAAATCCGCGGTTCCTTTTCAACTTCAACATTTGTTACGGTGTCTGTTCGTACCACCGTCTTTCTTTCAAGAGACGGTAGATAATAGTTGTTCATTAGCGCAGCAGCGCCTGCCATCGTAATAATGCAAAGAAATCCGAGCCAGCGTTTTGTCATCAATTTGAAGAGATTAAAAAGTGAAGAGGAACAAATATAAATAAGTTTAAAAAATCCCCTTCAGCCGCTTAATAACGAAACGGCCTAATATTCAAATATATAACTATTAAAACTTATATGAAAGTCTGAGCCGTATACCATTTATTTCCAGTATACAGGCCGTTGTGAACCTTAGTTCGCGTAAAGCTTATTGTAAGTTTTTTTTCCACTCTCCAGAAAATCCACGAAATTTTTTACGCTGCGGTCGAAATCCTTCGGCCATGCGAGTACGCGTTCGTCCTTTCCGACCAATACATAAAAAGGCTGGGCATTGTTTTCGAGGTTCTGGATCTGCAGATCAGCGTTCTGTTTGCCGATGGTCTTTTTCACCTTGTTGTCGTATTTCGAAGTATACCATTCGCTTTCAGGCAGCTCGGTTTTATCATCCACATAGAGTGCAACAATTACATAGTCGTTCCGCAATCGCTCGAGCACCTGCGGATCTGACCATACGTTCGCCTCCATCTCGCGGCAGTTTGTACAACCGTGTCCGGTGAAGTCGATAAACAATGGCTTGTTCTGAGCGCGGGCGCAGGCAAGCGCCTGGTCGTAATCGAAGTAGCCTTTCAGTCCGTGGGGCAAGTGAAGAAAGTCGCTGTATTTCGGTGTGTCGCAAATTTCATTTGCCTTTTCGTTTCTATTAAGCGAAACAAGATCAAAGTCGTGGGTGTACATCGGTGGGAGATAACCTGCGAGTGCTTTCAGCGGAGCGCCCCACAAGCCGGGAATCAAATAGATCACAAAAGAAAATGTCGCGATGGCGAGCATCAGACGACCGACTGAAATTTTTTCCAGAACAGAATCGTTCGGCAGCCGGATTTTTCCGAGGAGGTAAAAGCCCATCAGTGTGAAGATCACAATCCACAGGGCAATGTTCAGATCGCGGTCAAGCAGTCCCCAGTGATAAGTCTGGTCTGCGATGCTGAAGAATTTTAACGCGAGCGCAAGCTCAATAAATCCAAGCACTACTTTCACGGAGTTGAGCCACCCGCCAGACTTCGGCATACTCTTCAAAACTTCGGGGAAAAAAGCAAAGATGGCGAAGGGAAGCGCGAAGGCTATCGAATACGCCAGCATCATGAGAATTGGTTTTAACACCGCGCCTCCGGCAGAAAGCGCGAGCACACTTCCGACAATCGGCACGGTGCAACTGAATGAGATCAGCACGAGCGTGAACGCCATGAAGAACACCCCGATCAAACCACCTTTCTCTGCCTGTCGATCTACTTTATTTACGAGTTGATAAGGTGCGTTGATTTCAAACAATCCGAAAAATGACAATGCGAAAATGACGAAGACAATGAAGATGAAAAGATTCAGCGCCCAGTTGGTCGCCATCGCGTTCAGACCTTCAGGGCCGAGTATAATCGCAAACAATGTTCCCGCAGACGAATACAACACAATGATCGACAACCCGAAAATTATTGCGTTTCGGATTCCCTGGCTTCGTGATTGATTGTCCTTCAGGAAGAAGGTCACTGTCATCGGTATCATCGGGAACACACAAGGTGTGATCAGTGATGTGAGGCCCGCCACGAACGCGAGCACAAGCAAACTCCAGAACGAGTCGTTTCCATACGATGGATCGCCTTCCAGGATAGAGCGATCGAGAATTGGCCCTTTATTCGCGCCATAATTTGCCGTTGACGTTGTAGTTCTCTTTGATGCAGTGTCAGAAGCAGTAACCGGAAGCTGGATGGGATTTCCAATTGAAGACTGGTTGTCGTTTTTCTTTTCATCAACTTTTGGCGCTGTCGTTTTTGGAACCGAAGTCGATGATCCTCCGGCTACCTGCAGGTTGTCAAATGAAAAATCCTCTTCGGATGTGATGCAGCGGCCATCGAGATCTGTGCACACCTGATAGACAATTGATCCTGCGATCGAAACCGGGCTGCCGGTGATTCTGATTTTCTGTCTGAGCTCACCGGTTTTTTTGAAATACTTGATGATTTCACAGTCGGGGAAGAACTCGTCTTTTTTCTCCTTTGCATTTACCGAGATGGTTTTTCCGACCAGCTCAAAATTTTTCATCTCCGGGAAATTCAACTCAGCGGGGATTGGTCCACAGTCCGGATCGAAGTCGGTGGCATACATGTACCAGGCATTGTCGATCGTGGCGTTGAACACGAGTTCCACCTCATCCCCAACTTTCAAAGAAGTTTTCGAGATCTCTTTTGTCCAGGTCGCAGGCGTTAAAATCTGGCCAAAAGACGCAAAAGAAGCACAAATGAGAAGAAGAATAAGTCTAAGGGAATTATGCATCATAGGGTTTAAAGTCCTAAGGGAAACGAAGTTCATTTTAAATAAGTTGACCAGAATGTGTTAATGGTAAGTTAACGCCCGCAACACAACAAATATTCCGACCGTAAGGTTTATATGTCTACCTCAACCTGGTTTCTGAGAAGGTCATCGAATTTTTCGCGTTCGCGGATTAGCATAGCCTTTCCGTTGTAAATCATAACCTCGGCAGGCTTCAATCTCGAATTGTAGTTCGAAGACATGGAGAAACCGTAGGCGCCTGCATTTTTAAATAACAGGATATCGCCTTCGCGAACTTCATTCAGCTTGCGGTCTGCACCCAGCGTATCTGTCTCACATATATATCCTACAACAGTGTAAGTCTTCTGCTCTGCTTTTGGATTTGAAATATTGACGATGTCGTGATAGGCATCGTACATCATGGGGCGGATGAGGTGATTCAGTCCGGAGTTTACACCAACAAACGTCAGATCTGGTGTGCTCTTGACCACATTCGTCCTCACGAGCAACACACCTGCTTCGCTTACAATAAACTTTCCCGGCTCGAAGTGCAGCTCGAGTTTGCGGCCATAGCTTTGGCAGAATTCGTTAAACGATTTGGTGAGCTTGAGTCCCAGATCGTAAACATTGGTCACGATGTCACCTTCCTTGTACGATACTTTGAAACCGCTGCCAAAGTCGATGAAGCGCAGGTCTCTGAAGTCGCGCGCTACACTGAACAGGATGTCTGCCATCTTCAGGAACACATCGCTTTCCGTGATGTCCGAACCGGTGTGAATATGAAGACCGTTGATCTTTATTCCGTGGGTCGCAACAACCTCACGTATTTCCGGAAGCTGGTAAATAGAAATTCCGAACTTTGAGTTGCTGTGACCCGTAGAGATCTTATAGTTTCCACCGGCCATGATATGCGGATTCAGACGAATTGAGCAGGGGTACGTGTCTTTGTATTTTTCTCCAAACTTTCTCAGCACCGAAAGGTTGTCGAGGTTAATGGTGACGCCAAGCGAAACCGCTTCAACGATCTCGCTGAAGTCAACACCGCTGGGTGTGTACATGATCTGTGAGGGCTCAAATCCCGCGCGCATGGCGAGCTGAACTTCCTGGATGGAGACAACATCCACATCTGACCCGAATTTCTTCAACAGTTTAAGGATTGAAAGATTCGTGAGTGCTTTCGCAGCATATTTGATCTTGACGTTTGAATCCGCGAAAGCGGTTTTCAGAGTCTTGAGCTGGTGGACAATCTTATCTGCGTCATAAACGTACAATGGAGTTCCGAACTCCTTCGTTAGCTCGATAAGGTCGATGCCCTGAATGCGATAAGCGCCTTGCTGAAATTCCATGGTGGACAAAAATCCCAAATATATACTACAACAATGAAAGCAGCACCAGTCCTGAGCCATTTCGCGCAAGCGAACTGGGCGAAAGACCCTTTTGTTGATAAGGAGATCTTAGGAGGAGCAATCAGCTTGTTAAACTAGTGGTGACTTCGCAGGCTGATGTTGCCTACGCGGCCCACCTTATAGTGCTATTCAAATGGAAGTCCAACGTCCACACTCAGCAATAGCGATAGTAGTGGAAAGCCCGCATGTGCCAGCTTTTGTGCGATCGGGCGGACTTGGAACGGATAGCGCGGGCCTGGCGTGGTTCCCCGGATAAAGGCGCACGAAAAAACTGAACTTAGCGATCGCGAAATTGACGGCTGTGCGATGGCAGGCATTGCCCTTTGAAATTCACCCCTTTAAAGATTGACTGTATCTGCATCACCACCAAGACTTGATAGGGGTCCTTCGCTCATCCCGCTGAAGCGGGATGGCTCAGGAACTGGTGCTCTTAATGTAAGGGAGTTTCTTTACTTTTCATCCTTGTAAATGAAAGTCTTCCCCTCGCCTTTCTTTTTGATGTAGCCGCGATACATGCCTTCGCTGTTGAACGTCATTGAAATATTTCCCTGGCGGTCGAGCGCAACAATGCCACCATCTCCGCCAAGCTTCTCGAGTTTCACGTTGATTACTTCGCTGGCGGCCTCATCGAGCGACATTCCTTTGTATTCCATAAGCGAAGCAATGTCGCGCGACACGGAGAGCCTGATGAAATATTCTCCGTGACCCGTTGCTGAAACTCCGCATGTCGCGTTGTTTGCATAGGTTCCTGCACCGATGATGGGCGCATCTCCTATCCGTCCATACTTCTTGTTCGTCATTCCCCCGGTGGATGTGCCTGCAGCAATGTTCCCGTTTTTGTCGAGCGCAACCGCGCCAACGGTACCGTACTTTCTGTCTTTAATGTACGGATCGATGTTGTTTGCTTCGCGCCCGAGATCTTTTCCTTTCACACGCTGAAGTTGCTGCCATCGTATCGAGTCGAAAAAGTATGAAGGGTCAACGATTTCGAGACCCTGCTCTTCCGCAAATTTTTCCGCGCCTTTCCCCGCCATCATCACATGTTCGGACTTTGTCATCACCGCATAAGCGGCTGTTATCGGATTTTTAATTGTTGTAACGCCAGCCACAGATCCTGCCATAAGATTGCTTCCATCCATGATGGAGGCGTCAAGTTCGTTTTTGCCTTCGTTGGTGAATACAGCACCCTTTCCTGCATTGAAAAGCGGATTGTCTTCCATGACTTTAATCGCGGCAATCACGGCATCGAGACTGGCACCACCGGACTCCAGAACGGCATATCCGGCCTCCAAAGCCTGATTTAACCCTTCGCGGTAGGCTTTTTCTCTTTCGGGCGTCATGTTCTCGCGTTTTATCGTTCCGGCTCCACCGTGGATCACGAGGGTGATCGGACCTGGATCAGCGAAGCCCGATTGACTTTGTGTTTTCTTTTCGTTTTCACAACCTGTAATCATCATAAGAGAGATCAACGCAATTGAAAGTACTCGCATAGGTTTAATAGGTAAGGCCTGAAGGTAGCTTTTTGGTCAAAAAACCACTAGAAAATTTCAGCGGATTGGAATTTTCCGTAATATTTTTTGTTTTAGATGGCAACCTCTAATTTTGCGCATCTTTTACCCAAACGGAGGAACCCAAAAACAATGGCTAAGAAAAAGACACCTGCCAAACCGTCTAAGAAAGCAGCGAAAGCAAAACCCACAGCGAAAGCAAAGAAAGCCTCTCCTGTAAAAGCCAAAGCAAAACCCGCAGCTAAGAAAGTTAAGGCAGCAACCCCTAAAAAAGCAGCTCCAAAGGCTGCCAAGAAAGAAGCTCCAAAGAAAACCGCACCTAAGAAGGAACAGACTAAAGTCGTAGCGAAGAAAGCTGCAGCACCTGCACCTTCGAAGAAAGCACCTGCGGTGCAGCAGGAGTCACCAAAGCAGACGCCCCAGACAGCGGCCGCACGTGCAGCTCAGGCAGCTCAGCTCAATTTCTTCCAGATGCCGAACCAGCGTCCGATGGCTCACAAGCCTGCGAAGCCGTCAAGTCAGTCTGAAGACAAGACACGTTATTCTGACGAAGAGTTGAAGGAGTTCCAGACGTTGATCAACAAGAAGCTTGAAAAGGCGAGAGAGGAATACAAGATCCTCAAGGATACATTGAATCGCAACAACGATGAAGGTACCGATGCAACTTCAGGCGGAAATACAAAAGTTCTTGAAGATGGCGCAGAAACTGCCGAGAAGGAAAACCTCAGCCAGTTGGCAGCGCGTCAGCAGAAATATATTACCAATCTTGAGAATGCGCTGATCCGCATTAAGAACGGAACCTATGGCATCTGCTCGGTGACGGGCAAATTGATCTCAAAAGAAAGATTGATCGCTGTTCCGCACACTACGCAGAGTATTGAGGCGAAGCTGATGCAGCAGGATTGATACCCCTTTCGGTCAGGCCTTCACGCTTGAGCTTTTTTTTCCCTGAAAGGAAAAGTTGTTATTGCAGTTGGAAATTGTGAATAAGAGTTACTAATGGATTTTCTACAGAACCACATCGAGGCATTGATATTTTGTTCGCCTAGTCCTATCAAGGTTGCCGATATTAAGGCGTGTTTATCTGAAATGTTTAATGCCGATGTGCCTGAAGAGGATATCATGGGAGCTATTCAACGCCTGGAAGAGAAATACCAGCATGAAGAATTTTCATTTCAGCTCTTTAAGGCTGCAGGCGGATATCAGTTTCTGACCAAGCCTGCGTACCAGACCAGCATTGGTATCATGCTGAAGCAGCAGTCGAAGAAAAGACTTTCCACTTCAGCAATGGAAACGCTTTCAATCATTGCCTACAAGCAACCGATCTCCAAAACCGAGATCGAAAACATCCGCGGTGTAAACTGCGACTATGCTGTTCAGAAACTTCTCGACAAAGGCCTGATTGAAATCACGGGAAAGGCGGAAACCATCGGCCGTCCGATGCTTTATGGCACTACCATGAAATTTATGGAATACTTCGGCATCAGCGATCTTGCTGAACTGCCAACACCAAAAGAATTTACTTCCGAAGTAAACACGATTGGCGAAAATATAGACAACCCAACAGAACCAGAGCAACCACAACAGCCAGATGGCCAAGCGTAATACCTCGGGCGGATCTTCAGGAAGAAGAGGAAGCTCACGAAACTCAAGCGGAGGTTCATCTTCAGGCGGAAGAAAGTCTGGCGGACCACGGTCATTCAAAAAATCCAGCTCAAAAAGTTCAGATCGCCCTTATCGGAAAGATGATGGCGGATCAAAACGTCCATCGCGCTCTTACGGGAACCGCGAAGGATCATCCGAAGGAAGATCCTCTGACAGACGCGGGTCGTCATCGTTCAAAAAACGCGATGATGATTTCAGTTCAAGAGGCAAATCGTCTTTCAGGGGCAAGGATTCTGCCGGGCCGCGTAAATCGTCCTACAGAAGATCGGACAGCGAAGGGGGCGAGCGTTCTGGCGATCGCTTTAAGAAATTTGATAAACCTTACGGGAAACGTGACGAGGGCTCGTCAGGATCGGGAAGATCTTACGGCAACAAGCGAGGCGGATTCCGCAAAGACGAGGGATCAGACTCACGCGGCAGATCCTCCTACGGTGAAAGAAGAGACTCATCTTCAGCACGTCCGCGGAAAACATCATTCAAAAAAGATTTTGACGGAGGCCGGTCAGGAGACCGCCCGAAAAAATTCGACAAGCCTTTTGAAAAACGAGGCGATTCAATTGATTCACGAAAGTCAGGAAGCTCATTCCGCGGCAAGCGTGAAAACGAGGGAGGATCGGGTGAAGAAGGCAGACCAATCAGAAAAAGTCGTTTCGATAAATACTCCGGTGACAACCGTGATGAAAGGCCCTCCCGCGCACGTTCATCGTCCAGCGATGAGCCGAGAGGTTTTTTCAAGAAATCAAAATCACGCTTCGATTCGAAGCCGGAACGCAGGCAAACTTCCCAGGAAAATGAAGCTCCGGTTCAGACAGGACAGATGCGTCTCAATCGCTTTATCGCGAACAGTGGCGTATGCTCAAGACGCGAAGCCGATGAACTGATCTCAATGGGGCTGATCTCTGTCAATGGTAAAACCATTACCGAGATGGGTTTCAAGGTCAATCCGGGTGACGAAGTTCGTTATGAGAATAAAGTGCTCAAGGCCGAGAAGCCTGTGTACGTTCTCATGAACAAACCAAAGGGTTTTCTTACCACTACAGACGATCCGCAGGAACGCAACACGGTGATGCACATCATTGGCAGCAATGTGAAGGAGAGGATCTACCCTGTCGGCAGACTGGATCGCAACACAACGGGCTTGCTACTACTAACCAATGATGGTGACCTTGCTGACAAGCTGATGCACCCTTCTTATAATGTAAAGAAGATCTATAAAGTTGAGTTGGATCGTCCGATCTCGAAGGCGGATCTGCAGGCTGTGATGGATGGTGTTATTCTTGAAGAGGGCCGTGCATTGGTGGATGACGTAGCAATCGTTTCAGAAGATGGAAAAACGGTAGGTGTTGAACTTCACATTGGCTGGAACCGCGTGGTGAGAAGAATATTTGAGAGCCTTGGCTACGAAGTGGCAAAACTCGATCGTTCTGTTTACGCGGGCCTTGACAAAAAAGACCTTGGCCGCGGGCAGTGGAGATTCCTGACGAAAGAAGAAATTGTTCGACTGAAACATTTCAAGTAGGATGATTAGCGACACGAGTCGGATAAGAACTTAAGTTGAAAGCACCTGCATTGCGCCAGGTGCTTTTTGTTTTCTGAAAATTTGAAACCTAACAAATACTATCTATTTTGATGTTATGAGACCAGAGCTTGAAAAAGTTGCTACGTTTTACCAGGGTTAC
Source organism: Fulvivirgaceae bacterium JP3-4 (assembly GCA_029309925.1). GTDB lineage: Bacteria > Bacteroidota > Bacteroidia > Cytophagales > Cyclobacteriaceae > Chryseosolibacter. The sequence goes on along the minus strand of JARKND010000005.1, from coordinate 468,769 downwards.
GTCCGAAATGTGATTGACCTGGAAATGTTTGACGCGATGAAGCAATCGTCTAAAGCCACGCTAGAACTTGTCCGATCGATTCCCGAGTCAAAGGGCGAGCACCGCTATGGCGAAGGGAAGTGGAGCATCAAGGAATTGCTCGCGCACATGATCGATGTGGAGCGCATCATGGCCTACCGCGCCCTGCGCTTTGCGCGAAATGACAAAACGGATCTTCCTGGTTTTGAAGAAAACGATTATGCGCCCGAAGCCAATGCCCATGGCCGTACAATAGCACAACTCGCAGATGAGATGGAGCGCCTTCGCGCCACCACCATCGATATGTTCAAAAGTTTCACACCTGAAATGCTGCAACGCGAAGGCACTGCTAATAAGAATAAACTCTCTGTTCTTGTTCTCGGATACGTTATCCCAGGGCATGAAACGCATCACCGAAAAATCCTTATTGAACGCTACCTGAAATGATGATTCGCTTTTGCATCTGGATATTTTGCGCTGTAGTTGTTGTCGGATGCTCTCCGCTGTCGAAGTCATCACTGAAAAAAAAGATAAGCTCGATTGATGAGCAGCTTCATGATCACACAGGCTTCATGCTTTACGATCTCGGCAAAAAGGAATCGGTGTTTGAATACAATTCCGACAAGTATTTCACGCCAGCGTCCAACACAAAGATCTTCACCTTCTTTTCCGCGCTTAAAATCCTGGGCGATTCGGTTCCTGCTTTCCACTATCGCGAAACCAACGACTCGCTGATCTTCTGGGGAACCGGTGATCCATCGTTCCTCTACAAATATGTCTATAATAATGGCCGCACCTACAACTTCCTCAGGAATGCGCAAAAGCCTTTGTATTTCTCCTCGGCAAATTTTTACTCAGCTCCGTTTGGGCCCGGGTGGGCCTGGGACGATTACAACGACTACTATGCCGCTGAGCGCTCCGCCTTTCCTGTTTACGGAAACATCTTTAGCGTAAAGCTCGAGAACGGTTCTCCGAAAACCTATCCGGCATTTTTCAGGAAATATTACGCTCAGGGTCCGGAGATGGAGAGAACGCAGGTAATCCGCGAGCTTCAGTCGAACTATTTTACCTTTCACTGGGGAAAAAGAAGATCAAGCAGCACCGTGTGGGATATTCCGATACGCGTTGAAGAAGGTTTAAGTGTGATGCTGCTATGCGACACACTCCGCAAACCCATCGCTGTACTTGATAAGCATCCTTTCGACAGCGCAAAGCTTTCACAGGTGAAAACCTTTTACAGTATTCCTACCGACAGCCTGTATAAAGTACTCATGCAGGACAGCGACAATTTTATCGCTGAACAGATACTGATGATGTGCTCAGACGTCATCAACCCAGACACGATGCAAACTGAAATTGCCATCCGGTATGTGAAAAAGAATTTTCTGAAGGATTTAAAAGACGCACCATCATGGGTTGATGGTTCCGGCTTGTCGCGTTACAATCTGTTTACGCCCCGCACGATAGTTCAGATGTGGGAGAAAATTTATCAGCTTCGTCCCCGCGAGCGGCTGTTTCCACTTCTCGCAACGGGTGGTGTGAACGGCACAATCCGGAACTGGTACAAGGGCGATGCTGAGCCTTATATTTTCGGGAAGACCGGCTCGCTGAGCAATGTGCATTGTCTGAGCGGATATCTTGTGACGCGCTCAGGAAAAACGCTGATATTCTCGTTCATGAACAATAACTTTGTGGAGTCGACCTCCAAAGTCAGAACGCACATGCAGGATTTACTAAAGATGATCTATGAAAACTATTAACCGCTTTATTGCTGCCCTGTCGCTCACAGCACTAACACTTAGTGCCGAGGCGCAACAGGACAGTCTTGGAATTAAGATCGGACAGATGATAGAGATCGGATTTCCGAAGGCTGAAGTTGATCCGTTGGTGCTGGAGGAAGTGCGCCAGGGGAAAGTTGGAGCCGTAATCATTTTCGAAAAGAATATTCCAGCAACAAATTCATTCAATGGCCTGAAGAAAATCACGTGGACGTACCAGAACGCAGCACCCATACCGTTGCTTATCAGCATCGATCAGGAGGGAGGGAGAGTGAATCGTTTGAAACCGAAGTACGGATTTCCAAGTTCGATCACGGCCGAAGCAATGGGTAAATCAAAACTCGATAGTGTGCGTTTCTATAGTGAATCCACAGCAGCAACGCTCGCAGGCCTCGGCATCAACATCAATTTCGCCCCTGTGGTCGATCTTGCGATCAATCGCGACAATCCTATCATCGCGAAAGTCGGGAGAGCTTTCTCGGCAAACGAAGACAGCGTGGCCATGATGGCGAAGGAAGTTGTGAAAGCGCATCGGAAATATGGCGTGCTTACCGCGCTGAAACATTTCCCGGGTCATGGAAGCTCGAAAGATGACACGCACAAGGGATTAACCGATGTTACTACCACATGGCAGGACCGTGAGCTGAAGCCGTACAAAGATCTGATCGATTCCGGTTATGTGGATGGCGTGATGACTTCTCATATCGTTCACCGCACACTCGAGCCCGATGGACACCCGGGCACCTTGTCAGATGATATCCTTACCGGAATTCTGCGGAACAAACTTCACTTCGATGGCGTGGTATTCTCTGACGATATGCAGATGCACGCCATCACGAAACATTACTCGCTTGAAGAAGCTATTCGGATGGCGATCAATGCGGGTGTTGATATCATGACGTTTTCGAATAACATTGCGGGCAGTGACGCCCGCACGTCAGACAAGGTGCACTCCATAATCCGCGCGATGGTGGAGCGAGGCGAGATCAAGCCCGAACGCATTGACCAAAGTTTCAGGCGCATCATGCGCATGAAGAGCAAGCTAATCACGAAGGACATATCTACTGCCTACAATCAGCAGATACTCGCGCTTCAGAAAGAACTCGACACAGCAAATCAGACCCTCACAGAATATAAAGATGTAATCGAAAAGGCTCGCAAGAAAAAAGAAAAGCGAAGCAGGAAGAAGAAAAAGTAAAAGATTACACTGGCGTATGTTGGTTGACATTTAACCCCACGTTATATGAGTCGTAAAACTGTGATGGGCGTGCTACTTGGCACCTCGCTCCTTTTTAATCTGGTCTTATTTGTGTTTGCATTTGTCCAAAAAGCAGCCGCAGATACCGCCCGGGAGCTAGCTGCTGAAAATGTCTATCGGTGTCAGGAACAGAGCAAGCTCGCAAAATCCCAACTCGATGCATGCGAAGGGTTACGTGAGCAGTCGGAGCAGGCGCGTGAAGACTGCGAGCGAAAAGTGTTAGCTATTTCCAATAGAAAATAAGATGGTTCCATATAAGATTCAGCTGCCCACTGGAAACCCTGTTCCAATCGTGATCAGTGTTCCGCACTGCGGCACTGTTTTTCCCGATGAAATTAAAGATCAATTCAACCAGGAATTAATTGCAAGACCGGATGACACAGACTGGTTCGTAGATGAGCTTTACGATTTCGCTCCTGGAATGGGCATAACGATGATCTCAGCTGTGTACAGCCGCTGGATCATAGACCTCAATCGCGATCCTGAAAGCAAACCGTTGTACACCGATGGGAGGATCATCACCGGACTATGCCCCACTACTAACTTTCTGGGCGAGCCGCTCTATCGTGATAAACGTGCACAGGTTGACAATACAGAAGTGGCGCGGAGGTTAAACACCTACTACTGGCAATATCACCGAAAGGTTGAAAGTTTATTGAATGATCTGAAAAGTAAATTCGGACGCGTATTGCTGTGGGATTGTCATTCCATCAGACAGGTTGTTCCGACCATCCAGCCGGACAAATTTCCTGATCTGATCCTGGGCAGTGCAGACAAGACATCGGCAGCGCCTCAGCTGATCGACATGGCATTGCGTTGCCTGGGCTCGGGCGATTACAGTCTCTCACACAATTCGCCCTTCAAAGGTGGATACATCACACGGACCTTCGGAAAGCCTGCATCCAATCAGCATGCACTTCAGCTGGAGATGTGCAAAGTTCATTATATGGATGATGCTGAATTGAACTATGACAAGGTGCGGGCCGACAAAATGCGCGAGGTATTACAGAAAGTTTTCACACACCTTGCCGATCAATTGAAATCAGCATGATCAGGTACTTTCATTTCAGGGGGCTCTATAACAGTTCAGGCTGGCTGACACCGGCATATGTGGGTGTAAATGATGATGGATTGATCCAGTATTTGTCTGATAAGGCTCCGGCTTCACCATCACCGTTGGAATTTGTTGATGGCTATGCCCTTGCCGGATTTCAGAATGCACACTCGCATGCATTCCAGTACGCAATGGCCGGTCGTGCTGAAATTCATCCAACAGGATCAAGTGATGATTTCTGGAGCTGGCGTGAAGCGATGTACGCGTGCGCCCTGAGTATGGACCCGGACCAGATGCAGACGGTGGCGACCATGCTCTACATTGAGATGCTACGGAAGGGCTACACGCACGTTGCCGAGTTTCAATACCTTCATCACGACAAAAATGGAAAGCCCTACACGAATATTTGTGAAATGGGCTTGCGCCTGCTGGAAGCAGCAAAAACTGCCGGCATCAGGATCACGCTGATACCGGTGTTTTATCAGAAGGGCGGATTTGGAAAAGATCCGCAGCCCCGGCAGCGGAGATTTATTTCAAAAACCGTTGACGAATACTTTCATTTGCTCGATGACAGCGCAGATGCAGTCAAAAACTATCGCGATGCAAATCTGGGCTTCAGTGTTCATTCGCTGCGGGCCGTAAACGAAAAGGATATACTTCGTACATTCAACGAAGGACCGAAATCCATTCCATTTCACATTCATACCGCTGAGCAATTAAAGGAAGTTGAAGACTGTGTAGGTTACCTAAAGCAGCGCCCTGTCGAATGGATGCTCAACTCACTGCCTGTGGATGAACGGTTTCACCTTGTTCACTGCACACATATGAATGACGATGAGGTCTCCCGGCTCGCCAGGAGTGGCGGCAATGCGGTGTTGTGTCCCGGCACGGAAGGAAACCTTGGTGATGGAATCTTCAGACTCACTGATTTTGCCGCAGCTGGCGGCAACTGGTCAATCGGCACAGACAGCCACATCAGTCTGAATTATATAGAAGATCTCCGCTGGCTCGATTATGCCCAACGGCTCACCACGCACAAACGCAATACATTCGACAACGGTGCGAAGATTTTGCTTGAGAAAACGACTGCTTCAGGCCGCAAGGCAATGGGATTGGACCCTAAAAGCTTTTTGCAGGTGAACGGCCCGCTCGATACGGTGGTCTTTAAGGCCGCGTCACCCCTTCTGAGTCATGAAAAAAATGAATTTTTACTGCCTTCAATTCTTTACAATTGCGACAGTGCTGATATTTTTGGAACGATGGTGAGTGGCCGGTGGGTGGTGAAGGACCAGCATCATGACTCGTTCAAAGAAACCAGAAAATCATTCGAACACGTTTTGAAATCGATAAACATCTGACGCGACATGGAACCGATTGTAAGGAGAGTTGAAAAAAAAGACAGTCCGCAAATCGCGAACATTATTCGTACGGTAATGCCAGAGTTCGGTGCAAGCGGAAAGGGCTTTGCTATCCACGACAAGGAAGTAGACGATATCTTTCAAGCGTACAATCATTCGCGGGCTGCCTATTTTGTCTGCGAGTTAAACGGAAAGATCATCGGGGGAGGTGGTGTGGCTCCGCTTGAAGGTGGCGATCCTTCCGTGTGTGAACTAAAGAAAATGTACTTCCTCCCGGAAGGCCGCGGCAAAGGACTTGGCCAGAAAGTTTTGACTGCGTGTCTGAAAGAAGCGCGACACCTCGGTTTCAAACAATGCTATCTTGAAACGTTCAACACGATGGGTGATGCGATGAAGCTTTACGAAAAAAATGGCTTCACAAAAATTTCCGGACCGATGGGAAATACGGGGCACTTCGCGTGTGATACGTTTTATCTGATTGAGCTGCATCACGGGTTGGTGCTGTAAATGCATTCACCGCAGAGGCGCAGAGGGCCGCGGAGTTATTAAAGACGCCTTGGCGTTGTGCTAAATAATAAAAACTCTGCGGCTCTTTGCGCCTCTGCGGTTAACTCTGTATTTAAAGTTTAAAATGCGGGTTGTAAATAATCCCGATAAGGTTCTTCCACGGATCCTTCACCGCAGCTACGACAATATCTCCTCCGACATCATGCGGTTCTTCGAACTTTGTGGCCCCGTTGTCTAAAAGGCGTCTATATGTTTTCTGCACGTTGTCAACACCCCAATAGCTAAAAACATTTTCCCCTTTTGGCGTTGGTTTCTCTTCGGGTGTGAGTCCCAGCTCATAGCCGCCAATATTAAAGCCGACATAGAACGGTTCATCAAAATAGGGCTGCGTGTCGAACACTTTCGCATACCATGCCTTCGCTTCCGTGATATCGCTCACAGTGTAGATGGTTGTTCTCAGGCCGAGAAATTCTGATTTGGACGGTTGTGATGTCGATGCCATGGTTATCTGTTTTTATTTGCTGTTTCAAGTTTAATGGTGTCTTTATAAAAAATCCGGAGATCGTTGAGTGCATTGGTGAGCGAATCTCTCAATGAAGCCTTTGACTGATCGGTGTAAATGTTTTTCATCTCATATGGATCATTTTTCAAATCGTACAACTCCCACTCATCGATGTCGTTGTAAAAATGGATGAGCTTGTAGCGCTCGGTGCGGATGCCATAGTGTTTTTTCACAGCGTGCACACCATAGGGAAATTCATAATAATGGTAATAGATCGATTTGCGCCACCCTGGTTCTACGTCAGAACCAAGCCCGAGCATTGATTTTCCTTGATAGTGCTCCGGAACAGGGAGCTGCGCAGCTTCGAGGATCGTTGGCGTGATGTCGAGGTTGAGGACCATATTTTTATTTACCTGGCCTGCAGAAATCTTTCCCGGATATTTCATCAGCAGCGGAATTCCGAGCGACTCTTCATACATAAACCGCTTATCGTACCAGCCGTGCTCACCGAGAAAAAATCCCTGGTCAGACGTGTAGATGATAATGGTATTCTCCATCAGCTTTTTGTCTTCGAGATACGCGAACAGTCTTCCGATATTTTCATCCACAGAAAGCACGCAGGCGAGATAGTCTTTGATGTAGCGCTGATACATCCATTCCTCGAGTGGTCTGCCTTTAAGATTTTGTTTGTAAAAAGCATCGGAGATCGGCTTATAATAATTATCCCAGAGCATTCGCTGCTCTTTTGTGAATCGATTGTAGTCGCCCTCGAAAAATTTTTCGCCATCTGCACCTTTAAAACCACCGGTGCCCGGGTCGCTCATGCCATCAGGAATTTTCAGTTTGAGATCGTAGGCTAAAAACATTTTGCGGATCTCGAGGTCCTGCTCCCGCGCAGCAGCAGAACGCGTGCTGTAGTCATCGAACAGGTTTATCGGGATCGGCATGGTTACGGAATCAAACACTCCGAGGTGCTTCACATTCGGCATAAAATTCCGGTGCGGTGCCTTCTGGTGAAGCAGCAGACAAAAAGGTTTGTCTTCCGGTTTTGTTGAAAGCGTCTGAATGGCAAGGTCGGTGATGAGGTCCGTTGCATAACCTTCGCGCCTGATGGTATCGCCCATCTTTACAAAATCAGGATTGTAATAGGTTCCCTGATCGATGAGGATATCCCAGTAGTCGAAACCTTTTGGTTCTGTTACGAGGTGCCACTTGCCTACAACAGCTGTGAAGTACCCGGCCTCCTTCAGGATTTTTGGAAATGTAAGCTGCGTGTTGTCAAAGCTGTCGTTGTTGTCGCGAAAACCATTGAGGTGGCTGTAGATTCCTGTTTGAATTACTGCGCGTGCAGGACCGCAAAGCGAATTCGTGACGAACGCATTATCGAAGCGAATTCCTTCACGGCCAATGCGATCGATATTGGGCGTCCTGATAAGTTTACTTCCGTAGGCGCTTACTGCATTTTTTGCATGATCATCCGTGACGATAAGAATAATGTTCGGCCGTGTTTGTGCTTTTTCGCTGGATTGTGGCTGGGTGCAACCGATAATAAGACCGGCCAGTAACGCAAGCTGAATTCTCATGGATGTCAGTTTCCTTTATGTTCTTTTTCGTAATGTTCTTTCAGAATGTCTTCAGCAAAATCATTGGTCAGATCGCGAACGGTGGTGTGAATGTGATTAGCGTTCGTCTGTGTGTTGTCGTATTCAATCAGCAACATCGGTCCCTGGATGCGATAGTAGTGTCCCTTTCCCGGCTGAAGACTTCCTGCCCAGGCGAAAGTCAGATTGTCGAGGCCGGCCTTCTCGATCTTTGCCATCAACTTCTGCGAAAACCCGAATTCATAATTCCTGACAAACACATTCAAAAGCGTAAGAAATGACTTGCGCTGGGTATCAGTCAAATCGCGGTAGCTGATTCCTTTCGGTTCCAGCAATTCCGCTTTGCGGCTGTTGCCTGAAATTATTTCAGGAAGCGCAGTGTCGGAGAAAATCGTTTTCTTCTGTTGATCCGCGTTAAGCGAATTCACAAACTCAAACGCGAGATCGATTTCACTTTTCAGCGTTTTCTTTCCCTTCTGCTCACCTATAGGAACAACTGCGGGGTTTGCTCCCATAAACGTTGGCGTTGATGCTGCAACAAGTCCGTCAGCTGATGAAAAATTCAAGGCAAGGTGGTGGCCCTCGATTCTCCAACCCCATACATCTTTATCGGAAGGTTCACCAAAAATTGTGAAGTAGTAATTGAGCGGATCGCGATAAGTATCATCTTTTGACCGAGCCTCTACTTCGCGAAGAATTGCTTCAAGCGCAATAATGCCTGTGGCTTTTGTAAATCCCTGATCACTGAGCGAAGCTTTCAGCAAACGCATGGCAGCATCGCGCTGCGCTGGTGTGAAATCGTGAAGTGAAATTCCTTTGCGGGAAGTCGGCACAAAATTCCAGTTGAACCTTTCGTTGTTGCCGTAGTCATACACAGCTTTCTTTGTCTGACCTGCATCAAGTGTCGCAAGAAAAGCTTTTGCGGCTTTCACGTGTTCCTGCGCATTCGCCAGTGAGACTGACAATGCCGCGATGCAACATAAAAGTAATTTCATAAAAGTGGTGTGAAGTTGAAATTTAGTCAATGATTGCGTCAATCGCTATCCTTCACGCACCTAAATCCAACCGTTGCGTTTCGTTCAAAACCCTGTGACACACGGAGCAGGAACTGCCGGTAGTGCAACTCGCGCGGACCACCCTGCACATACCACCAGCTCGATGATGGCTTGTAATAACTCCCGCCTTTCATGATCACATATCGATAACTTCCGCTTTGATAAAGATCGTTTGTCAACTGCCACACGCAGCCACTAAGGTCGTAGAGACCGAAAGCATTCGCACCCTGGCGGTATTTTCCAACGGGATACAATTTGCCATCCCCGGTGTTTGCGTGTTTCGGATCGATTCCAACAACTGAAGTAACGGTCAGGGTCTCCGTTACAACTTCTTCTTTTCGTGTAACAGGCTTTGTTTGTTTCCATGGCCATTCGTTCAATGAGGAAGTCTGTGCTGCATACTGCCATTCGATTTCCGTTGGCAAACGTTTCCCTGCCCATTCTGCGTAAGCCTGCGCATCCTCCCACGATACATTCACGACCGGAAAATTCTCTTCGCCTTTTGCAATTGCATTATTTTTCCAATGCTTCAGGAAGTTTGTGGTATCGGAAGGTGTGTAGCGTGTCGCCTCGAGGAATTTTTTAAAATCCAGGTTCGTCACAGGAAATTTATCCATGTAAAATGTCTTCATATCGTATGTCCTCCCAATGTTTTGTTTGGGATATGATATGAACTCATCGCCATTGGTAGCGGTGAACCTGAATTTGCCTTTTGGGATTTTGACCATGCCGGAAGGAACGCCCGGGGTTTTTGATGTCGGTTTCGCTTCCGAGACCAGTCTCGGAGTTCCGGGCACGACCATGCGCACCACTTCATCCAGAAGGATATTATCGGCAAACAACTGGATAACGAATTTCCCTTCATAACGTCCGAAATGTTGGCTCAGCGCCAATAAAGTTTCACGGCCGCGTTTTGTGAAGGCGGTCTTTTCGTACGATGGTTCGCCAGCCCAGATGCGAATTTCTCCTTCACGTTCTGACGTCACAGTAAGAAGATCATTTTCGATTGCAGCGCGAAGCAGTGTTGGCAGTTTTGCAATACAGCCGACTTCACCCTCATTGTTTGTGCCGAGAAAGGTTTTGTCGAATGCGTGTGTCGTTACCGTCAGATACGATGCATCTTTCTGTTTCAGCGGCATCACTTCATTATGATTCCACACATCAACGTAATGTGAAGAAGAATCTGGTATCACGCTGATCAATGGCGCTGAAAATCCTTCGGGTATAAGACTAAAGGCTGTATAGATGTCCTTATCACCGAACGACCATTTATTTACCCAGATGCTGTCGCGCTGAACATTGACTAGCGGTGTGAAATCATGAGACGTAAAATTGTGCGTGTTTTCGCGAAGGATGCGGGTCGTTTTACCGAGGTACCGGTATTGTTCCTCCTCATGCGATGGATGTCCTGCTGCAAATTGATTGATCTCGGTGGCGTAGCCGTTAAAAAATGCAAGCGCGAATTCGCGTTTCACCGGCTCCTTATATACTTCAGTCACTCGGAAGATCGCGAAGTCGGGCTTGATCAGTTTATTGAGATTCAGCATGGGCGGATAGTACAACGCGTTGTGCACGCGGCCTGAAACGATGCCCGGCATATTCCCCGGGACCGCCATTCCTTCACTGTACATGATCACACCTTTCCGGACGTTATCCGCAGCGTCCTGCAACTCGCGACTCGATTCACCGCGGGTATCGAGCACCACGCCATCCGCGCTTGTCTGTCGAATGAGATCGGCTAGTCCAGCGAGGTGTCCTTGCTGCCGTGTGCTTTCGTCCCACGGGTTGTAACAAATAAAAAACTTTGTCCCTTGCGAGCGCAGCGTGTCAGCGAGCTGCCTGATCATCGCCAGTCCTCCCGGCAGATCCCGGAACATATCAAACTGGTTTCGCTGATCAAGCCCGAGGGTCGGCCAGGTTGGCCAGATGCCCACAACATCATCACCACCATAAAGTTTCCTGCCGCGTTCAACAAACTCAGGCAGCGTGTATCTGCCCGAATCATAAAACGCTTTGTCCCATGTCATCACCAGATGCATCACGTAGCTGTTCCTGATCCACTTCAGGTCTTCGCGTTTGTATAACGTGCTGTCGAATGAAGCAAGGTCATGCAATTTTTTATGCTGGAAAAAATGGCGAAGGCCGTTCTGCCATTCACCGGTATAGCGTTCGCAAAAAAAATCATAGGACACAGATCCGCCAGGATATAGTATTGTTTCAAACCTTCGTCTCGCTCCGTTTTTTATAGTCGGCACATCTCTTCTCATCAGCGCGGCCACATTTGTTTGATCGGGAAGCGTCAACGATGAATACCCTAACTCCCACGCGTTGTCCGGCAAAATAATATTCACTGGAATTTTACCCGGTATAAAAAGATGTGCGCGGGAAAGCGGATGACTTCCCAGCCCGGTGATGTAAACGTGAGAGGGGCTTTCACCGAAAGGAACTACATTCGCAAGTCTCAGCGTGTCGGCACTGATATTCGTAAAGAGGACAGTTGCCTTGTATTCAGGCTCTTGCTTAGCAGAAAACGAGATGTTTATTTTCGAAGAACCCCAATGCGTGGAAAATGGCTCGTCATTCAGCCGGTAAGATAACAGTGGAAGGTTAGCCTCTGGTGCACTTTTCTTTCCGTCCGCATCAACAAAATGTGCTATCGATTTGTTATCTGAAAGTTCGATCGTCCGGAGCTGCTGGGCATGAAGTGCAGGCGTAATGGTTACCAGGACAACGAAAATTATAATACGCATAAACAATCTATTACTTTTGAATTTCAATTTAACGATTTGCATTAACGATGGCACAAACAAAACTTGGTGAAAACACAGTGGACATTGATGGTGAACTTCCCGCAATAGGCAGTATTGCTCCTGACTTTAAGCTCGCTTCAACGGACCTCAAGGAGGTGAGCCTTAAAGACTTCTCAGGCAAGAATGTAATCCTCAATATTTTTCCAAGCATCGACACACGTGTGTGTGCGACCTCAGTCCGTGAATTCAATAAGCTCGCAACCTCAATTCCCGACACCGTTGTGTTGAGTGTCTCCAAAGACTTACCTTTTGCGCACAAGCGTTTCTGCGGTGCTGAAGGCATTAACAATGTCATTATGCTTTCAGATTTTCTCAACAAAGGTTTCTCAAAAGCGTATGGTGTATTGATGGTGACCGGTGGCTTTACTGGCCTTCACGCCCGCGCTATCGTTGTGATTGACCCGAAGGGAGTCATAACGCATACGGAACTTGTGCCAGTGATCGGCCAGGAGCCGAACTATGATGCTGCTTTGGCGGCAGTAGCTCGATAGAGTTTTTTCAACGCAGAGGCGCGGAGCTGCAGAGTTCGCGGAGCTTTTTTTGATTCATCTAAATGATCTTCTGGTATCTTTTGATTCCAAGTTGCTTTTAGCAGTACTGGTCAATGCAATATGCTGTGGGCTTTAAAAAATTTCTTTGCGAACTCCGCAACTCCGCGTTTTTTCAACGCAGAGGCGCGGAGTTGCAGAGTTCGCGGAGCTTTTTTTGATTCATCTGAATGATCTTCTGGTATCTTTTGATTCCAAATTGCTTTTAGCAGTACTGGTCAATGTAATATGCTGTGGGCTTTAAAAAATTTCTTTGCGAACTCCGCAACTCCGCGTTTTTTCAACGCAGAGGCGCGGAGTTGCAGAGTTCGCGGAGCTTTTTTTGATTCATCTGAATGATCTTTGGGTATCTTTCGATTCCAAATTGCTTTTAGCAGCGCTGGTCTACGTAATTTACTGTGGGCTTTAAAAAATTTCTCTGCGAACTCCGCACCTCCGCGTCTTCGCGTTGAGAAAAACGTGAGCGAAGCGAACACCGCCCTACATCCCCACCATGAACACCGCGTTTGCAAACACCATCTTGCCGTTCTCCCAGAAACATCTGAACAACGGATTGTCTACCAGGTAAATGATCTGACCCTGGCCTTTCTGTTCAACGCCAAAGACGAGTGTGTTGTCCATCTTCTGGTTGGCGCGATATCCCGCAAAGCCCTGCACGGGTTTCGCCTTTCCTTTAATGACGGCAACATTTCCGCCATCGCCAAGGAAGGCAAAACGATTTTCGTTTGTCTTCAGCGTGTAGTAGGTGCTTCCGAGGCCGAATCCGAGCGGATGTGAATTGTCGACCGCGACTTTGTAGATCGCGCCAGAAATGTAATCTGACAACTGCTTTCGTTCGGCCTCTTCGTAGCGCGCGAGCACATCGCGTTCTTTCAGCTCCTTGTCTTTTTTCTCTGCATCAGATTTTTCATTGTCAGATGCATAGTTCTTCAAAGCAAAACCTTCCTTGCCCGCAAAAGCGTTGAGGCCGTTGGCGATCACAATGAGTTTTCCTCCGCCCGATACCCACGTAGAAATCTGCCCGAGCATCGCTTCGTCAAACAATCTGTAGTTGCCCTCAGGCACAACAAGCACATCATACTTTTTGAGATCCACGTTCTTTATGTAATCTGTGCCCAGGTGTGTTATCGGATAGTGGATATTGCGTTCGAAGAAGTACCAGATCTCACCACCCGACAGCGATGATGTCTGTTCACCGATGAGCACTGCCACACGAGGCGCTTTCAGGAAGCTTACATCACTTGAGCCCACATCCTTGCCCTTGTCGACAAAGCCGGTCATAGAAGCAAACACTCTCCTTCCGGAATTTTTTGCAAGCCCTTGAATCAGATTATCAAAGTCTGGAATATGTTCATTGTTTCGCCTCGCCACCAGCAAAGTTCCTGGTGCAAAATTTTCACCTGCAGCAGAAAACGCTCTTCGCGCAGCTCTAACCTTCACATTCTTCTGCATGAGCGTTGCGAGGAATTGCACATCCTGCAGGCTTTCGTATTTGAAGATGTAAACGTAAGGTTTGACGATCACCGCAGGAGCAGGTGCGAGTGCCTCATATTTTTTTTCAACATTGATTCGTTCAGGCGTTGCGAACGCCTTGAGGTTGTAAGCATACATCAGATTCCATGCTGTGATGTCATAGGTTAGCGAGTCGGGAAGTTTGGATTGCGGCTCGAAGAAAGTTGTAAGCAATCGCGACTTCGGCTGGTAAGCGCTGATCACGATGTCATCGGTTGTCAGATTAAAATTCCCTTGCACCTGTGTCTGAAAGTCGAACCCACGTAGCGCTTTACCTGCGGACGCAAATCCATATTTAATGGCGTGTGTGTCTAACCACTTCGTAAAATGGGCAAGCTTGTCGCGATTGTTGTCGCCCTTCACCACGTATGTCTTGTAGGGCGATGCAGGATTCGAATTTCCCTCGCGGAAATATTTTTCAAATTCCTCCACTACGCGCCCGGCATTCTTTGAAGTTGTTTCGATGGTTGAAAGTCCGGTGGTGTGGTGGTGGGTGAGACGATCTTTCAGCGTAAGCGGGTCACCGGTTTCGGTTGTGATGGTTAGTCCGGCAAAACCGCTTCCGGCTTGCTCGTATGTCATACCTATCGCTCCGTTGTATGTTGGATACGTATCACCATAGCTGGGATAATACAAATCAAAAACCTCTTTGGTAAAATACAGCCATCCCTGCTCGTCAAAATACTTCGCATGATTTTTACCGATCATGACCTGGAACTCGCGCTGCCATGGTGAAATGACTTCGTGGAAAGGCTCCGCTGCAGGAGCGAAGTAATACGGATTGTTATGTCCTTGCTCATGGAAGTCAACGTGCACGTGGGGCATCCATTGGTTATAAACTTTCAGCCGCTGCTGTGATTCGATCTGTGTCTGCCATGCCCAGTCGCGATTGAGATCAAACATATAGTGATTTGATCGTCCACCCGGCCACGGCTCGCGATGTTCTTTCGAGTCGCCTGATGAATTGGGCATGCGATGGCCATATTGATTATAAAAGTTAGCGTAGCGATCACGCCCATCCGGGTTGATGCACGGGTCGAGAATGACTACGGTGTTCTTCAGCCACTCCTGTGTTTTTGAATTCGATGGGTTAGCAAGTTCATACAGTGTCCACATCGAGGCCTCGAGGGAGTTCGCCTCGTTTCCGTGAACGTTGTAGCTCAGCCACACAATTGCTTTTCGGTCTGCGGACGCAGCGCCTTCAATCAGCGCAGCGCGTTTTAAGTTGTCCGTTCTGATTTGCTCAAGATTTCTGAAATTTTCCGGAGACGTAACAACTGCATACACCAGGGGGCGGTATTCATACGTTTCCCCGTACTGCGTGAGACTTACGTTCTGCATCACATCTGCTACGTGTTGGTAGTACTCGACCACGCGATGATGTCTCGTAAATCGTTCGCCCAGTTCGTAACCGAGAAATTCTTTGGGCGTTAAAAGTTTCTGCTGGGCGCTGACAACCGATGAAGAGAGGAATATGAAAAGCAGCACCAACATTAAACCGCCTGAACGGGACATGCCGGTATAGACTAAACGCGAAGATCTCATGGAGTTTATTGAGTTTTTGTATTGTTGATTATAAAGTTATCGCTTAGCGGGCTTGTATAAAAATCTGATCTGATGAGCGGTCGTCTTCAGCGGACTGGGGCTTTTCGTTTGTGGCTTGAGATAAGGCGTTTGATCTGGGGCTTATGATGCAAAAGATGCTCTCGCAAAAATGCTACACCCTGGGCCGCGTTGAACATTCCGGCAATGGGATGTTTGAAGATTTTTCTTTTCTCATTCCCACTCGAAATCGAATTGAGGAAAGTACTGAGGTTTTCGCGCTCCTCTTCCCATGCCTTTAAGAGTTCGTGTTTCCCTAACGCTTCTGGTGTTTTTTCCTGAATCCCTTTGGGTGCTTTGTATTTGATGGGAAGACGCTGTGAAATTTTTAATAGAACGAGTTTTGCCCGCTCCAACGGTCCGGTATTCCCTACGTTGCCGATCCCGAGCGACTTTTTTTTCATGTATTGAAGTGCCAGTTTTTCGCTTGTCAGAATGTGCGTGAGGATTTGTGCAATTGACCATTTCTGACCCGTTCTGCCATGATACTCGTGGTCCTGAAGCGCAGAAATGTGCGAAACGATTTCTTTTCTTACGTATTCGAGGCGATCAAATTGCTTCTGGAGTGCAGGATTCATTTTAAGATTCCGAAACGTCTGATTAAATTACATAAAGTTTACTAAACCTAAACCAACGTGTATGAATACCACCGCTACACCTCCCGTAATGACTCAGGCAAGTATCACGTATGCCAGTTTTGGCGCACGACTCGGAGCCTGGATTATTGATGCTATTATTATTGGCTGCGTACAATTTGTGGTTGTTGCACCAATTATGACCTTCCTCGGCTTTGGACTAGCCTCCCAGGTTGAAGATGGTGCAATTTCCGAAGAAGCTGCTGTCGGAATGATCGGAAGCATCTTTGCAATGGTTGGATCTGCGATGATCGTCACCGTGGCAATTACACTTTTGTATTTTGCCCTGATGGAATCATCTAAATCTCAGGCGACTCTCGGTAAGATGGCTGTCGGCATCAAGGTAACGGATCTCGAAGGAAACCGAATCAACTTCGGCAAAGCGTTCCTCCGCAGTATCGGCAAGATCATCTCAGGTATGATCATGTACATCGGTTACATCATGGCTGCCTTTACCGAAAAGAAACAAGGTCTGCACGACATGATTGCAAACACACTTGTGTTGAAAAAGTGATTTCTCTGACAATCGAATTTGCAAAGCCAGGTGCAACCACCTGGCTTTTTTTATATCAGAAACTCAAGTTGCCTGTTCAGTAGACGTACCGTTGCGGGAAGCTTGCCAAAGATTTCTCCATCACCTTCAATCAGGCATTCGTGCGGAGATGAAAGTGAAACTTCCGTTGTTGTCCTGTAATGTACCTCCGGAAGATTGATATGTCTTCCTTTCTTCAGGTGGCCTGTATATCTCACAAAATCAAATACAGATACATTTCCGCAGATAAAAACATGGAACAGCCTGTCATCCAACATCGCATCAGGTGCGATGCCGAGGCCGTGCCCGTAATATTTTCCGTTGCCGATCCCCAGGGTGCGCAGCTTCCCCTTCCACGACCAGTCACTGCTGCGCGCATCCACTTCCATCGGTTTGTACTGCAGGAAAGTTGTGAGTATGCTCTTGTAATAGGCCACGGCATGACCGAAAGCACGCCCGCTTTTTAATACTTTATCAACCACGACTGGTCCCATACCGATGTCTGCCATATTAACGAAGTATCGCGTGTCTGTTCGATCGGAAGCCATAGTTGTGAAAGCGATGGCTCCCACATCGATTTTCCGCGGTTGAAAATCCCCCAGCAATTTTACAATCTGTTGGACATCAGACGTCACGTTGGCCGTTCGTGCAAAATCGTTTCCCGAGCCGAGCGGGATTAAACCAATGGCCGGCAACTTCGAAGCAGTCTCACGGCCAATAAGCACACCGTTGACAACCTGATTTAAAGTCCCATCTCCACCTGCAGCAATGACCGCATCGACATACTGATCTGCAGCTTTTGACGCCAGAAGAACCGCATCGTTTTTAGTAATGGTTTCTCTGACCTCGACACGAGCGATTTCTTTTAGTGGTGGGAGAAAATGTTTGTAAAAGAGCTTTTTCCGAAGTGAGATCCCATTCAGAACAATGACGATGTTCTTCTTTGCCACGCGATCGCCCTATTTGCAATTCTTCTTAATGGCAGCCTTCGCATCAGCCGACCCCATCTCCTCTGCGCGTTTAAAGTCGAGGCATGCATCGTACTGGTTGTTCATGGCGAGTTTCACGAGCGCACGCTGATAGAAAGTTTCCGGATCACTCGGGTAAAGTTCGATGGATGCGGAGTAGTCTTCTATCGCCCCTGCAAAATCCTCTTTCTCCGTCCTGCTCATGGCGCGGTTGTCATAATAAACCGGATTCGTTTCATCTATCTCAATAGCCTTCGTGTAATCGGCAATTGCGCCATCATAGTCCTGGAGGTTGTGCTTCACAACGCCACGCAGGTTAAAAGTTTCCGGCTCTTCTGTGCTGAGTTCAATCGCCTTGTTGTAATCTTCGAGCGCCCCTTTGAAATCTTCCTTCGCACTTTTCGCCAGTGCGCGATTTTCAAATTTCAGTGGATCCTTCGCGTCAAGTTTGATCGCCTGATCGTAGTCAGCAATTGCCTGGTCGAGGTTACCAACATTGTAATGGGCAACGCCACGGTAGTTGAACAGACTGCCATCCGTCTTGTCCATCTCGATCGCTTTGGTGTAGTCGTCAATGGCACTCACAAATTCACCCAGTTCAGCCTTCGCAACACCGCGGTTAAAATATTTGTCAGCATCGGCCGGGCCAATCTCGAGGGCTTTCGAGAAATCGAAGTACGCTCCCTGGAGGTCTTCGATATTGTATTTCGCCAGTCCGCGATTCGTGTACGCATCAGCAAACTTCGGATTGAACTTAATGGCTTTGTCGAAGTCAAGGATCGCAGCATCGTCATCTTCGAGGTCGAGCTTTGCTTCACCGCGATGATTCAGCGCTTCCGCAAATGTCGAATCTATTTCAAGTGCAGCGGTGAAGTCACCGATCGCCCCGTAAAAATCATTCAGGCCTGCCTTTGCCTGCCCGCGAAGGTCCAACGCAAGTTTATTCTTCGGCTGCGCATCAATAGTCTTTGAAAGCTCCGCTTTCGCACCGTTAAAATCACCAGCCTGGATTTTCTTTTTGGCGATTTCAAGCGGATCCTGCCCGAAGGCAGCAGTAACGATCAGCATCAAGCCGAAGATGAAGGACAATTTGTTCATACCCATACGTTTTCAAAGTTAGAAATTATTCGGCTTTTATTCACTGATACACGGTTTAATCCGCCCGACAGAATTTTTAACGAACTGTTGTGATTCCGCGTATCTTGGGAAATTAAATTATAACTATGCGCTTTTTCTCCACGGCAATCCTTTCGCTCATGATCGGTTCAGCCTTCGCCCAGGAAGTTCCGCTCGATATGAAAATGGACTTCGAAGAGTATGATCCTCCATCAACGCTGGTCGTGCCGGAGCATCGCATCACCCGCGCGAAATTTCCCTTCATCGATGTCCACAACCACCAGTTCGGCATGCCCACGCAGGATCTCAATGAGCTTGCAAAAAAAATGGACGAACTCAACATGCAGGTGATGGTTAACCTCAGTGGCCGAGGACGGGGAAGCACCGAACACCTCGACAAGTCACTTGAGAACGTGAAGAAGACCAATCCAAAACGCTTCATTGTTTTTACGAATGTGGACTTCGGAGGAATAGACGATGCCGAATGGCAAAGCCGAATGGTGAAACAACTCGAAGAGGATGTAAAGAAGGGGGCAAACGGCCTGAAGATCTATAAGAGCCTCGGCATGTTCAGCAAAGACAGCAAGGGAAACAGGATCCGTATTGACGACCCGCGCATCGATCCGATCTGGGCGAAATGTGGCGAGCTTGGAATTCCGGTGCTGATACACGCAGCCGACCCTAAACAATTCTGGCAACCGATTGACAAGAACAATGAACGGTGGCTCGAACTGAAACTTCATCCCGGCAGACGCCATGACAATGACCCGGTATCGTGGGAAACGATCATTGCCGAACAGCACAACATTTTTAAGAAGCATCCCAAAACAAAATTTATCAATGCCCATTTGGGATGGTTTGGAAGCGATCTTAAAAAGCTGGCTCAGCTAATGGACCAGTTTCCGAACATGTACACAGAGATCGGAGCAGTCATCGCGGAGCTCGGCCGACAACCGCGTGCTGCGAAAGCATTTCTAACCAAATATCAGGATCGTGTGATGTTCGGCAAAGACAGCTGGGTACCGGAAGAATACGAAACGTATTTCAGGGTTCTTGAAACCGCGGATGAATATTTCCCCTATCACAAAAAGTATCATGCGTTCTGGCGGATGTACGGTCTGGATCTTCCCGATGATATTTTGAAGAAAATCTATTACAAGAATGCGTTGAAGGTGATTCCGAACATCGATGCTTCGCAGTTTCCGAAGTAAAATTTTAAATTTTGAAATTTCGAGGTTGAAAGAACGTTCGGTGTTGAATTTCAAATGTTAGGACGGCATGTCTTGCCTGGAAAACGTTTGGCGGTGGTTGTGCCGGATTCGTGAGCATTTCATAGTCGTTGCGCAGTCGGCACAATAACGCTATCAACTTTGACCGCGGGCTACACCCGCGGCTACCAACATGGCATCCCGATGGGATGCAAAGGCAAGTGATCCTTCGCCTGACACATTTGATCGCACACCCGCTAGCCTCCGAAAAAATTCTGTAGATCCTTAAAGTCCCCTTTAGGGGATTTAGGGGTAACGTATCAACTTCACCGCGGGTTGACACCCGCGGCTACCAACATGGCATCCCGATGGGATGCAAAGGAAATTCTTTCTTATAGTCTCACCACATTTGACAGAGCGCAGGCGCGCTGGCCTCCGAAAAAATTTTGTAAGTACCTAAAAGTCCCCTTTAGGGGATTTAGGGGTGCCGCCAAACCTTACTCCGATCCCTGACGACAGGTGGAACACACGATGCTCGAAAAAAGGATCCGTAGTAACAGGAAGTGAAAAGCCGCCCTGGAAAGTGAAGTAAAAATTCTGGTCGAAGTTTACGCGGCCAATCACTGCCGGCTCGAAGAAGAGCGATGGATCCTCATCGACCACATAGCGCACACCTCCGGTTGCAAACTCGGTGAAATCCACCAGCGAAAATCTTGGGACGAACGATACAAACATTGTCTTTTTATTCAGGCCGAAGGCAGGCTGGAAGAAATAGCGTTTATAATTTCCGGCTGCCGTGTTGTTTGTAGATCCTAGAAAGGCCAATGCATCGTCACTAAAACCCGTACCCTCTCCGTAGCCCGCAAAAAATTCGTAGAACATACTCTCGGTATTCTTAAAATAGCCAAAGCCGCCCTCGGCAAATGTATGCTTGCGATAATCAATACTGTTCTGATCACTAGAATTTCGCTTGAGATACGAGTAGCTGCCGATCACTCCAAAATTTTCCGAGATTGCCCAGGCACCCTGGCCATTTAATCCGTTCCCCACCTGAAAGTTCAGCTGCACTTCACCCTTCTGTGTAAACATCGGTGAATTGCGGATATTTGGAATATAGGTTGGCGCGCACGATGTCGCCAGCAAAAGAATAACGAGAAATTTTTTCATGGAGGCTGGTTTCTCAGATAAAGTTAATACAAAAACGAAGATGAGATGTTGTGGTCTATTGCTTCAACGCATTCATTCTGAAACCGACTCCTCCACCCATTTGCAAAATCGGAACCTCATTTGCACCGCGGTCTATCGGAATTGCAATACCGGTCTGGAACGTTAAATAGACGTTGTGATGAAGCTGTATGCGGTTCACACACGCAGGCTCGAAGTACAAACCTTGCGCTGAATGCTGATGACTTGCTGATGTGCTGGTGTAGTCTGAGATCCTGACATAAGAAAGCCGTGGGGCGAATGTTACATTATAGACCTTGCTGCGATAACCGATCGCTGGCTGGATAAAGAAGCGATTAAACTTTCCTGTCTGGGAATACCGTTCGCCATTGGAGTGATTGGAATGATTCAGCAGCTCAACGTCACCATGTCCGTAGCCAGCAAAGGCTTCGAAGATGTGTATACCGCTGTTCTTGAAATATCCGATGCCGCCTTCAAAGAACTTTCGGTTCTCGAAATCATTGTCGAGGCTGCCGTTTCTTTGATACATAAAATTAGAGATGATGCCGATGTGATTGGTGACCGCAACTGCAGCCTGCGCCTCGACACCACGGCCCAACTGCGCATTCGCTTGAACTTCACCCGCTTTTGTCAACATGGGAGAATTTCGCAGGTTCGGATTGTAGAACCCGCATGCGGCCATCAGCGTTGACAACAGAAAAAAAATAACAACACGGAGCTTTTTCATACTGAGAGAGGATTTAAGGTTTACAATATTAATTTTAGCTCTGTATTCAAATCTAACATTTTCTATGAACGCATCCGACTTCGATAGAATAATAACCACACGCAGATCAATCTTTCCTCAATTTTATACCGGGGAGAAAGTGGATGACGCTGTTGTCAGGCAAATGCTTGTGAACGCCACCTGGGCGCCAACGCACAAGCTGACGCAGCCCTGGCGTTTTATCGTTTTTACCGGGGAAGGAATTCAACAGCTTGCGCAACGTCAGGCTGCGGTGTATAAGGAAGTTACTTCGCGCGATGGAAGTTTTCGTCAGGATAAATTTGAAAGTCTGCTCAGGAAACCGCTCTTGTCCTCGCATGTCATTGCAGTATGTATGGTCCGCGATCCAAAGCGATCTGTTCCTGAGGTTGAAGAAATCGGTGCCGTGTTCTGCGCAATACAGAATATCTATCTCACAGCGCATGCATACGGTGTGGGATGTTATCTGAGCACGGGCGGCATTACCTATTTTGAAGAAGCAAAAGGTTTGTTTGGTCTTGAAGCAGAAGACAAATTTATTGGCTTCATTCATGTTGGTACACCGAAGGAACATCCAAAAGGCGCAAACCGAAAGCCCGTTGAGGAAATTGCGCAATGGGTGAAGGAATGAGTCACCGTTAAATGGACCTTTAAATTCATCACATCAGCGCAAATTCCGGAACCATTATTGCGACCAATACGCTTTTGACGTTCATTTATCGTTTAAAGCGAAAATCATTTTATAACTTAATCTAAATTCTCCCGTATGAAGCGTTTGATTGCTGTCGTTTTTCTGTTGTTGATCTGCCGGGCTGCTGATGCACAGGTTGTAGGAAAGATGTTTCCCGCAATGGAAGCAGAAACGGTTGAGGATAAAAAAGTAAAACTCCCTGGTGATGTGGCTGGAAAATATACACTGATCGGACTAGCCTATTCAAAAAAATCAGAAGACGAATTGAATTCATGGTTTCAGCCCGTGTTCCAGAAATTCATTCAAAAAACAAGTGGCGTGCTGGCGGGTTTTACGTACGATGTGAATGTTTATTTTGTTCCGATGTTCACGGGGATAAATGCAGCAGCAACCGGGACGGCAAAAAAGAAAGCGTTGAAGAATATCGATCCGCAGTTACTTCCGTATGTACTTTTCTATAAAGGTGAGTTGAAGACATACAAAGAAGCACTGGATTTTGAAAAACGTGATATCCCGTATTTCTTTGTACTTGATCCACAGGGAAAAATTGTACACGCGACATCAGGAAAGTACACCGAAGAGAAGATGGATGCCGTTGAAGAAAAAATTGAATAAGCTTAACCCCAATAGCTGTTGTTCGAACTTTTAGGAATTGCTCTTGCGCCTGGCCTGGCCATCATGCTGTACATTTATCTGAAGGACAAGCATGAGCGAGAGCCTTTTTCACTTCTGTTCCTGAGTTTTCTCTACGGGATATTCAGCATCTTCATCACGCTGGGAATTAGTTTCCCGATCGAACTGATGGTCACGCTGAAGGATGGAGATGTTGTTCACAAATTCTATGATGCCTTTTTCAAAGTAGCACTCGTTGAAGAGTTCAGCAAATTCATCTTTGTGCGCTTCGTTCTTTACCCAAACAGAAATTTTAACGAACCCTTTGATGGTATTGTGTATGCGGTAATGGTGAGCATGGGCTTCGCTACATTCGAAAATGTGATGTACGTTTACAGCTATGGCTTTGAAACCGGTGTGCTGCGAATGTTCACGGCCGTACCCGCGCATGCATCGTTCGGTGTGCTAATGGGATATTTCCTCGGCATTGGAAAATTCAGGAAAACCAATCGTTTTTATTTTACTGTGCTGGCCCTGCTAAGCGCCACCTTCTTCCATGGCGCCTATGATTATTTTTGGTTCATTGCCGATGCTACAGGTGTGTGGACAGGCATATGGATGGGCGCTATTGTATCGCTCGTGGTTGGATTATTTCTTTCCCGGAAAGCAATCAGGCTTCATCAGCAGGCATCACCCTTTATTGAGACTGCGCCCGAGGAGCATTCTTCGGTGGGGTAACTTTTATCAGGCGTGTTTCTGAAAAATATCCTTTCCGGATCAGGTCAACGAGCTCGTTTGCATCTGGGTCGATCTGATACAGCGTTTCTTTTTCGTTTGTCATGCTGTCGATCCGGATGTCGCGCGCCAATTTTTCCAGGTACTCATTGAAATCCATACCCTTGCCTTCCATCGTCATGTAAACTAGGTCGCCATTTTTTTCCTGGCGAAATACACGAAGAAGCCACTCCGGATCTTCATTAAGGTTGAGGAAAAAATATCCTTTGTACGATTTCAAAATCATTGAGTCGCTCAAAACGCCCTCTTCATATTCATCATTCTTGACTGCGCGCTCTTCCGGATCGAAATAACCAAAGCGATAGCCGCGTGCTGTAATAACCACCGTATCTTTTGATGGACCACCTTCTTCCGTAAGGACGAGGTACTTGCCCTGCAAGTTTTTTGGCACTGCGCTCAGGCTCTTTTTGCCCTTAGGCTGCGGCTCTTTGAAAGTCACTTCCTTGCAGGCCAGAAGGCAAATGGCAGCAACAAAAAAAAGGATGGCTTTTAGCATCCTTTAAGTTAAGATTTCCTGTGGGAATTCGAAATCGTGGCCGAAAATTTGAAAGCGCGTTTTCTTACTGGAGGGTCATTGCATCCGCTATGTTTTTCAAGAGCTCATCTTTTGAGAGCAGCGGCAACGACTTGTGCTGCGCGATCTCAATGCGCATAGCCTTCAATCCGTTTGCGCCAGGAAGCTCTTCGAGTTCAAGAAACTCGACATTGCCAGTAATTAAGCCTTTGGCACGCAGGAATTCAAAATAACGCGAATACTCATCTTCCATTTTCATCTGGTTATACACGATGGCGATCTTTCCTGGCTGCGTCAGCCTTTCATTTGTATTCTTGATGCGTGCCTTGTCGATTCGCTTCTTCACAATTTCATACCGGATGTCATATGCACCGTCAACGTCAAACTGTTTCTCATCGGGGCGGAAACGGATCGAGAGCGGCTGATCGTGAACAAGCAACAACTGCGTAATGTCCAGCTCATTCTTCAGCTTTGGCTTCAGTTGATCGATACGCTTGTCGATCTCCGTCATCAGCAGAAGCTGCCATAAGCGGAAATTTTTGAGATAGAATGCATCGAACTTCCTGTCCTTTGTCAGCGAGCTCCCAACATATAATGTAAATTCGATACCATCAGTCTGATACTTTTCGAAGTAATGTGGAAACATCTTCTGCGCGGACACCTGCGCTTCATCCAGCAGGTTACTGATGGTTCGGTTGATCAACGCAAGACTTTCTTCAAAAGCCTTTCTTCGTTTGTAAACCACACCAAACACCGGATCGAGGTGATGCTTGTAACGTGCGATCAATTTGTCAAATTCTTTTTCAGTTTCGAAATGATCGACAAGCGGATTAATCTCCAGTTTCAAAAACTCGAGCACATTACTTTCGTCACCTGAAGCGAGACCGAGATTGATTTTCGCCAGCTGTGATTCCGTTTTAAAAATCACCTCCTCGAGCAACGGAAGTTTTTTCTGGCTGTTGATTTTCTGCAGAAGGTCCTTAGCCAGTCTGAGGTTCTGCTGGAGATCCTTCTGAATAGCTGAGGTCCTCTCGACTGAAGAGTTGCGCACATCGGCCAATCCGAACAGAGGATACACATCTTTAAAACTTATCTCTTCAAGCGCAGCCTTCTCGCCACGCCTGCGTTTTGTGAGCAAATTGTTTCCTGCTTCGAGAAATCTCCATTGAACGGTGGGGTGAATGTTGGTGCACTCCTCCTGTATAATGGCGCGTACTTCCGTTGAGGTCTCTTCCTTCACGCGTTTCACCGCGGCTGTAAACATCGGCAGTGCATTCTCCACTTTATTTGCACTGATCGCGTTGAGCAACCCAGGGGTATCCGTAGCAAGTTCCAGCATACCGATCGTCTCACCGTCATCGATGAGCGGGGCAAGCAAAATATTTTTAATTCCGTTTTTGAGGAGTCGTTCTTCAATGGTGCTTTTGAAGGGATAGGTTTCGAGGTTTTCGATCGTGACGTATCGCTTCTCCATCCAGCTGCGCTCGTACACGGAGCCATGAAAGTCGCAGCTTGTTTCCGGTTGCGTATCTTCCATCAGACTTTTCCAGCACTCTTCATCATCACCTGTGTTTAAGATAATATTGTTATTGCTGTCGAAGTAGGCGAGACCGAGACGCATGGCTGGCAAGCCGAAGATTGATCTCAATTTCTGCTGGATGGTGGCGAAGCTTTCGCGTTTCGTAACCGCATTTTTTTCGAGCAGATCGTATTTGATAGCAGAGAGCATCTCCTGTTCCGTAACATCAACCATCCTGAAGATCATGAAGCCGTGGAATTCGAAATCTTCCGGGCGGATGTATTGTAGCCAGAGGTCGATGTCGTAAACCTTCTCTGTGAGAAACTTGATGATCTTTGGATCGATCGGACGTGGAGTGCTTTTACAAACAATCTCCGTAAACTGTTTTCCAATCTCCACCTTATATACTTTGTCCAGTCCGCTTTTCTGATCGCGGATTGTAAACAATATCGGTTTGTCGAAGTTAATTTCTACACCATAAAACTGCTGAAGGATGAGAAGGCAGGCGTGGATCGTTTTACCCGTGCGTATATCCTGGCCGGGAATGTTAACCTTGGCGCTTTCTTCGATCTGGGCGAAGGATAATGTCCTGTCAAACGCCCGTGTCGAAAAGAACGACTGAAACTGGAAAGGAATAGTGGCCGCAGAAAGCTCAATATCATTCTGCGCTGTCGGGATTACGGCAGTCATCAGGAAATTGACGAGGTCCCGGTGTTTATCGAGCACTGCAACGTCCTCAATCGGTTTTCTCAGTTCCGGGGCATTTTGGAGCTGCTCCAGGAGGCCTTTAACAAAAGAAGGCACTGCGCCATTCTGAATTGACTGTTCCCAGTAATCAATCAGCAGCTTAAGGCTGAGGACAGACCTGAAGGGGAAGTTTTTGCCGGGGGTAGAAACATGCATAGGCTCGATGTTATCTTCGGTAGGTTGAACGTTTGCTTACGGCATGCGGTTCTTGGAAGTAGACGGAAGTGCTGAAATATTAGTGTAAAATGTGTTTTTATTGACGCAAATCAACAAT
This sequence comes from Fulvivirgaceae bacterium JP3-4, assembly GCA_029309925.1. Taxonomy (GTDB): domain Bacteria; phylum Bacteroidota; class Bacteroidia; order Cytophagales; family Cyclobacteriaceae; genus Chryseosolibacter. The sequence goes on along the minus strand of JARKND010000005.1, from coordinate 441,625 downwards.
TTTTGGGGTGTCAACAACCTTTAATAGCCGATTAGTGTCTATATGATTGACTGATTATGAAAGCGATGGGCAGGCTGCCAATTTTGGCCTTTTTACTGGTTTTTGCGGGTTGCATGAGTGATGCAGACACTTCCGGCATCACCATTTTTTCACAGAATTTCGACTTTTCGGCTGACCAGCATGACTGGCAACATGGCTTCTCGGAATACCCGGCCGGCCCGGACGATTCGACTTTTTACGAGCTGAAATACGGCTATGTGGTGGAACCCACCGGAACCACAAAATCCATCATGCTTTCCGGTAACAACCGAAGCACGAATCTGTTCATGTACCTTAAGCGCAAGCTGGATGGTCTCGCGCCAAACACGCTGTATACGCTCACGTTTAATGTAAGCTTGTTTTCAGACGCGGATGCGACATTGGTTGCACCTACCGACAACGTTTTCCTTAAAGTGGGCGCCACAGGGATTGAGCCGAAATCTGTGATTGACAAAGATCGTTATGTTATGAACATTGATAAGGGTGTTCAAAGTGAAAGTGGTGACGACATGATCACCATTGGAAACGTGGCAACACCGACAGGAACATACAGCCAGATCACGCGCACAAATTCCGCCAACCTCAATTCACCTTTTGAAGTAAAGACAAACAGTCGTGGAGAGATCTGGCTTATCGTGGGAACGGATTCGGGTGCCACGGGTAAGACCACCCTCTACTACAGCAAGATCTTTGTGACGCTGAGCGCGGCCAATTAATCTCTCAAGCAAAATTTTTTTTACGTTTTTTCAACGCTTTCGCGGGATTTTCCTTTTATGAAACAAGCGTCCTTTGAAAACCGTTAACTTTGGCTATCCACAACCAAAGATTTATGAAAAAACTTTTACTAGCTGGCGCGGTGATCCTCGCGTGCGCCAACGCCAACGCGCAAGGCTTTGTAGGGAAGCTCAAGCAGAAAGCTGCTGATGCTGCTGAAAAGGCTCTGGAGAAAAAGGCAGATGAAAAGACGGGAACAAACAATTCATCAACCACAAACACCAACGATCAGTCGAACTCTTCCACCAATTCATCGTCAGGCAACCGGCCGACCAATAAAGGCGGTGGCGGTTTGGTGTCTACACCTCCAGATGTAAATCAGAATCTTGCTGATGCAGAAACTGCATTCAAGTCAGGAAGTTATGGAGAAGCGCGATACGCTGTCCAACAGGCGATGCTGGGCGTGGAAATGGAAATCGGACAGAAAGTACTGAAGTCGCTGCCAGAGAAAGTAGCGACACTGCCGATGATCACAGAAGAAGACCAGGTGACGAGCACGGGCTACGGATGGGCCGGGCTGACAATCGCGCGGGTTTACCGGACAGATGACAAGGAACTGAAGGCTACGATTGCGAACAACTCTGCAATGATGAGTGCAGTAAATATGTACCTGGCCAACGGTGGCTATTCGCAGCAGACTGGTGGACAACAGAACTGGAAGCAAACCAAAGTGAAAGGTTATAAGGCGATCATCGAATACGATGAAAGTTCAGGATATAAACTCAGCGTTCCGCTCGGACAGAGCTCGCTCATCGTATGGGAGGGAATCAACTATGCGAATGAACAGGAAATGATGAGTGCTGCCAATGCATTCGACATTGACGGTATCAAGAAGATGTTGGGCGAAAAATAATTTAACTCCGGAACAATCATGAAAAAAATATTTACACTGGCATTCGTCCTGGCATGCTTTACAATCTCAGCGCAGGACTTTTCAAAGAATCTGGCGACAGCTAAATCTTCCTATGCATCCGGTGATCTTGAAAACGCAAGATTCACCATGCAGCAAATGCTTACCGAAATTGATCTCGCGATCGGCCGCGAAGTGCTCAAACTTCTTCCAACGAAGCTTGACGTGATGGCCGCAAACACCAAGTCAGACAATGTCACCGCCAATACCGGCCTCGCGGGCTGCGTCATTCATCGCGACTATGGTACTGGCGAAAAAATCAGTAACATCGATATCATGAGCAATTCTCCGCTCATCGCATCGCTCAACGCCATCCTCCAGCTGCCCTTCATGGCAAACTCAGGTGACGGAACTCAAAAAGTGATCAAAGTGGAAGGCTATAAGGGAATTCTTCAGAAGTCGGTAGACACAGAAACCAACAAGACGGACTACACCCTTCAGATTCCTATTAACTCAACATTGCTGACACTTGTTGTGCCCAACAGCACCGAGGCAGACGTGATCAAAATGGCGAATACCATTCCGGTCGGCCAGATCGCGAAAATGGTACAATAAATATTCATTACATTCGATCTATTAAAGGAGCTTCGCAGGCTCCTTTTTTTGTGCCCAAAGTGATCAAACGCATTATGGTGTTCGTCCTCCTCATCCTCGCTACAGCGGTGGCTGCTATTTTCATTGTTGGAAGCAGCTTGTCTGCCCCAAAACATAACGGTCCATCCACTGATCACTTTGACGGTAAGAAATTCTTCACGCCCAACGGGCGGAAACCTGAGGGCTTTGGCAGTGTTTTGAAATGGATGCTTAACCGCAACCGAGGTGCATGGAAAGAAGACCTCAGCGAAGCTTACGGACAACATCCGCTGGCGCACGAGAAAGAAAATATCCGTATAACGTTCATCAACCACTCGACATTTCTTATCCAGGTCGATGGCGTAAATATTTTGACCGATCCGATCTACAGCAAACGCGCGAGCCCTTTTGACTGGGCAGGGCCGAAGCGAATGCGACTGCCCGGAATCAGATTTGAAGATCTTCCACGCATCGATCTGGTGCTCATCAGTCACAATCATTACGACCACCTTGACATTCAAACGCTGCGCACATTGTTCGGAGGGCATCATCCGCAATTCATCACGCCTCTTGGTGTGAAAGCATTGCTCGATAACGAGAAGATTGCAGGTGCAACAGATCTCGACTGGTGGCAGCAACACGCTGGGAAGAATGGCGTGACGATCACGTGTGTTCCCGCGCAACATTTTTCCGGACGAGGCTTACTTGACCGCGATGCCACCCTGTGGTGTGGTTACACAATTAAAACCTCAAAAGGTGTAATCTATTTTGCAGGTGACACAGGCTACAATCAATCTATCTTCACACAGATCGGAGAGAAAGCCGGGTCAATCAAAATTTCACTGCTGCCAATTGGTGCGTACAAGCCTTACTGGTTCATGTCTGCAGTGCACACATCACCTGAAGACGCTGTTAAAGCCCACATCGATCTGAAATCGCAAAACAGTATAGGAATTCACTTCGGCACGTTTCCACTTGCAGACGAAGGTTATGAAGATCCCGTGAAGGACTTGGGCGCTGCGCTTTCGAAATACAACATCCGCGAAGGCGATTTTACCACGCTGAAGCAGGGCGAAGTGAAAATATTTGAATGATCAGAATAATTTGAGCTGATCGGAAGGCCGCGGTTTTTTTGGTTTTGGCGGTTCGGCCTTTCCAAACACGGTCATGCCTCCGTACTTGTAAGACTCGTCCCGCTCTTTCTGAATCACCTCATCGAAAAATGGACGCGGTTCAAAATTCTTTTCGATCTGCTGCGCCAATACAGAAAGTTGCTGAATCGCTTTTTGCTTATCTGAGTTCCCTATCTTTGCTTTTTCCACAGCATTTTTCAGCACGCTGATGGTTTCGTCATAGACTTTCAGCGGAACGGGGAAAGGGTGCACATCTTTTCCGCCATGTGCGAATGAGAACCTTGCCGGATCCGTGAAGCGCGAAGGCGTACCGTGAATCACTTCACTCACCAGCGTCAGAGACTGTACGGTTCGTGGACCAGCTCCCTCCAGCAATAATAGCGATTCAAAATTTTCAACGTGGCGCTCGTGGGCAAGCGTAAGCACAGCCCCAAGTCGTTTCATATTCACATCACTTTCGAGCACCTCGTGATGACGCGGCATTACGATCTTTCTGATTTCGCCAAGCATCTTATCAGGATTTTCTCTTGTGATGGAAAGAATTCCCGCTCTTGTTATATCGGCCTTTGTGTCTGCAAGATTTAAAATCCAACCCTGGTTTTCACCTGTCACGCCCGCATGTGGAGAGTTGAGATACGACTGAAATTGTTTCGAGTGCCAATGATATCTCCGCGCCATTCCTGTAGCATCGTTCATGCCTTGCTGAACAATGGCCCACTCGCCTTCGCTTGTGAGAATAAAATTATGGAGATATAACTGAAAGCCGTCCTGTATGGCTGTGTTGTCTACTTTGGCTGCGAGTTTACTCGAGCGAACGAGAGCGTTGCCATCGAGGCCGGTGAGGTTGGATATTGCAATGAGTTCGTCCGGAGTTTTTCGCGAATGTTTGCCGCGTCCTCCGCAGATGTAAATCCCGAGTTCTTTGGACCGCGTGTTGATCGCCCGCTTGAGCGAGCCCATCACTGACGTTGTGATTCCGGAAGAATGCCAGTCCATGCCGAGCACGCTGCCAAACGCCTGAAACCAGAGCGGATCACTCAGGCGCTTCAGCACTTCACTTTTTCCGTATTCCAGAATGATACTTTCTGTGATTGCACCGCCCAGCAGCGTCATGCGCTCTGCAAGCCAGGGCGGAACCCGGCCGTAGTGCAAGGGAAGATCTGCGTATCTGCGCGCCATTCACCAAAGTAACAGAATCAGCAGACGAGAAATTCTTTGGCGCCAATCTTTTTTCCGTTTGCAAGGATGGTAAGGGTATGCTTGCCTTTAAAGTGTTGACGCGTGGTCAGATTCTTAAACGACTGCTTCCGCACCAGGACTACACGCTCTCCTGCATCCCATTCGCCCTCTGTGATTTTGAAGATTTTTTTTGATCGCTTGCCGGTGGAAGTGAGATAATCGATCGCGTATTCGAGACGATAGGGAGTTTTCGATTTTTCCAGGTTAACGAACGCGATACTAAAGTCCAGTTTGTCTCCGATCCGGACTTTCGGTTTCGGCAGTTCGAATTTTTTCAGAACACCTTTGCTTTTGACGTCATATCCATGCAGACTGAGAATCTGCTCATCGCCTTTTTTCAACAGGGTTCTGCAACCATGCCTGATGATGCGGTTAGTGTCTTCGTTTTTGCCGAGCCATTTTTTCGCAATCCTTAAAACCAATTGCGGATGATCTTTGGCGATGTCATTGAGATTATTTGCTACACTGCGTCTCACATATTCGGATGGATCAGCTTTGAGATTTTCAAGTATCGGCAGGATTGGTGACGGATCTTTTTTCAGCTGCGGAACTCCCATCGCCCAGGGCAACCGTGGTCGACAGCCTTCAGAACTCAGTCGTCTTACGCTGGCGCTTTTGTGGACCGACCACGTCAACATTTTTTTCATCGTCAGTTCCGGATGCTTGAGCAGGAAAGGTCTGATCGCGAACTCTCCACTGACGAGCTGTGTAATTTGTTCGAGGGCATCCAGCGAAGTTTCTGGATGATCGAGGCCGAACACCTGGATGTATTCCGGGATAAATATCGTAGCGAAACCCTGTTCCGGCACCAGTCCCTGCCGAAGGTTGTAAGACAATTTCACCAAAACAGAGGCTGCCTCAGGAAACTCCGCAGGCAGGAAATCGCGAAGCGTTACTGCGATGTGCCGCACACGTTGCTTCAGCTCCAGGTCCGGCCATTGATTGTCAAAAACGCGGTGGATAAAATACTTGCAATCGAAGCCCGGGATCGTTGCCCGCATCACCGGACAAAGTCTCTCAAAAAATTCCGGGTTGTACATGTGTTTCAATGCTTCTGCCATATACCAAGGTTTCTTGTTGCTTTACAAAACAACAAGAAGCTATGTCAACCCTATGTCAGGAGGAAAAATTAAAGTGAATTGTGGTATTCAATAACACGGATAAAATCAGAAATGCGCCTGAAGCGAATGTGTTCCATCTTAACAAATGAAAGGATTGCGTTCCGTTTCGGTTCCAGAAGCTGTAAGAGATTCTCGCGCGACATCGGCAGCAGTTCTCCCGTGGATTCATTCAGCAGGTATTTTTTGTGCGTTTTCACAGGCTTACCGAGAAACCGGCTGAAGTTGAGTTCGTTTGGCACTTCCATCGTTTTCCAGTTAAGAATGCTGAAATGCGCGTCACCATAAAGCTTCTCCATGAAGAAGTCCTTCTGCACATGGTTGTCGTGAAAGGTTGCAAAAGTACGGGTCCTGTTCCTTCTCACATCAAAGAATGAAAACTGTCTGACATCCTTTGTGGGGATGGTAAGGATCTCCGAGTCCTGGCCGACCTGAAGGATGGGATGACTTCCCGTTTGATTAAAGCGCAGATCGCAGCGCAGTGTGTCTCCACTCTTAAAGATCACTACCCCATTAGTCCATTCAAGAACAAATTTTTCACTGGTTTGCTGCGCACTCGCGCAAATGGAAAACGAAAGCAGGGTGAGGAGGAGGGATCGCTTCATGGGGTCAGGATTACTTTACTAAAATCCTGAAAAAATTCCACAAGGAAGATTCGATCTTAGGATTGTTCTTACATCAATTGATCTTCAGCTCAATCTTCATCCCGCGAAGCTGATTGACGATCGCCTGCTGCCATGATTCATCCGCATCCCACTTGGTGCCCAGGTATGCGTTGCCGGAATCGATATGCTTGAAGTAAAATTTGTATACATCTGCATTAACAGAAATATTGCGAACCTCCGGCTGCTCGCTGACGTAGGATATCGAGACGATTGCAGACTCCGATTTTGTTACAGGATATCCCAAAACTTGCTTGGCAACACCCGCTCTAGCCTTCACGAATCTCAGCACGAAGAGATAGCCTTGCTTGCGCAGATCTGCTTCAGACAGGCCCGGCTCAGTAAGTGTATACTTGAAAGGGTATGCTTTCATGATCTCTTCTAATTCTTTGTCGAGTACTTCATCACCAAATTTTGGAACCGCGAGCGGATCAACCTTTAAGTCGATCGCGTAAAACTCATTTCGTCTTCCATCAATCGCATTGATCATAAAGCCCGTTTCCGGGAAATCGTTGATGAGGTAATTTTGTTTTTTCAGCCCGCCATTCGCAGTCGCGAGATACAGTCCTTTCATCAGTTCCTCCAGCAGGCGATGCTGGCTCACCCACGTTGGCGCATCAGGTTCAACAAAATTTGCTTTGCGATTATATTCGAACAGTGTGAGCTTGAAGAAATCACTTCCTCGCTGGAAAACGATGAGGTTCGTGATCTCACGGCTGTTGAGCGACTGCGCCATGTTTACTGAAACATCACGACCCGCCATTAACAAGTCTGTCACGAAATAGGCTACGGCATCAATACCAGAGCGCTGGAAATACTGCTGTGCGAGTTCAAGCTCTTTCTGGGTCATGGAATACGGATAGAACACTGCAGTTTTTGTTGTGAGCAAATTCTGCGGAAGCACTGTTCCGGGTTTTATCCTTGCGTAAAATTGCGTCTCATCAAGTGGCAGTTGGGCGAGGGCTGAAGCAGACGTCAGCAGCAGAAAAAAACTGAGTAGTTTCACGATCGGATTTCTCTTCAAACGACTGGGCGTTGGTTCTATTTTAGACAATCACAAATATAAACGAATCGGTTTGTTTTATATCGCTATTAAAAAGCCGCTGTTATCGCTCCTGATCGAATAGGTAACCAAATCCGGGCTTGAAGAATCACAAGGCCTGCCGCTCTTCAGATCAAACCGATAGCCATGCCAGGGGCACACAATCTCGCCAAGATAATTCACTTTCCCCTTGCTCAGTGACTGCCCGTTGTGACTGCAAGCGTCCTGTACAGCCGAGAAAACACCATCGTGCAGCACAAGACAAATCCGCTTTTCTCCGATAATGAGCAGCTGCGGGTGATCGGTACGGATACGTGCACGGGCTTCCTCCTCGCTGTTAAAAATCTTTATCCACTCGGGCATTTGTCTAATAGGACTTGTTTTTTTGAGTTCGAGCAAGTTTAAGAAATTTTTTCGTTGCAAGGACAATTGGAATCAGGGACCAGGCATTAGGCATTAGAAAATACAGCGGCTACATCCGGCCTGAGAAAAATTAATTCCTAATTCCTAATTCCTAATTCCTAATTCCTAATTCCTAATTCCTAATTCCTAATTCCTAATTCCTAATTCCTAATTCCTAATTCCTAATTCCTAATTCCTAATTCCTAATTCCTAATGCCTAATTCCTAATTCCTAATGCCTAATGCCTAAATGAAAAAAGGTGAACACTATTCGCATTCACCTTTGGGTTTGGTTTAGATAAAGAAGAATTACTTCATTACGAACACAAAATCGGAACCTGGCGCGTTATCTCCAAATTCTCCGAAGCGTGGTTGAATCTTCAGGCGTTCCACGTAGGTGTACAGCTCAGGCAGCGTTAGCACGCCATCCTTGCCACCCCTTGAGCGCAGTGCCTCTATGAAGTTCTTGGCGAAAGGGGAGTGTTTGCCCGGAATGCCATCAGACACGTACGTCTTCCCTCCACTGGTGAGGAATCGCCTTGTCTTGTAGGTGAGCTTGCGCGTAATGAACTCGCCAACGTTTTGTTCCTTGTATACTTCTTCATCCTGGCCGCGCGATGATGCCAGCGCTGCGTCAAATGTTCCACCGAAGCATACGTCCATGGCGAGGAAAATGTGGTCGCATGGCACGTTGTTCACGATCGAACGCAGACGGTTATGCGAGAGGTATGTGGTCTTGGCTTCATCATTCACCTGCGATTCACGCGTCACCACGAAGCCCTCACCGAACGTCTGGTCATACGTGCCGTGGCCAGCGAAGAATATGAAGAGCTGATCGAGTGGCTTGTATTTTTTTTCTGCATAGTCGCGCAGCTTCTTGAGCACTTCAGACTGCGTTGCGTTTTCCACCATTTCAACCTTGTAGCCGTATGTATTTTTCAGTTCTTCGGCAATTGTCTTTGAGTCGAACACCGGGTTGACGAGGTCACTCCAGTTGTCGTACTGATCGGTGGCAAATATCAGCGCGTAATCTGTGCGGTCGAGTTTTGAAGCATCTGCAAGACCAACGCTGCCCACATGGATTTTTCGGGTCGCATACGTTTTTTGTCCATCGATGTTTTCTGCAACTACTTCGATGAGGTTTTCCCCATCCATCAGCGTAAGCGTTTTCTCGATCGTCAGGCGAAGTTCCTGACCTGCCTGCGGTTTAACCGAGGTCTGACCACGTGAAGCTGTAGCTTCAGTCTCCTTTACATAGATGGTCACGTCTTTGATCTGGCGATCTGATTCTACATCGAGCTTGATCTTGAACTTTGTCTCCTGGGAGTAATTCATCTCGGGCATCGGAAGAATCCAGGTAATCGAAGGCACCGTTGAGAACATTTGTTTCTTCGGGTCGGAAAGATCTACTTCGAATTCGTTTGTACGAGCACTGACGTTCTGCGCCAGGACCTGCGTCACAGACGAGAGCATCATCACGAGGAACAACAGGGTTGTGTTTTTCATAATTGCTTTTTGAAAATTTCTTATTTAATGATCAGTTTGTTCACCAAAACCTGTCTGCCCTGACTGTTCTGCACAGTGAGGCGATAGGTGTAAAAGCCATTAGGCAATGTGTTTGCTTCAAAACTTGCTTCATTGAAACCGGGGTTGAACCTTCCACGGACGATCGTTCCAAGCGTTCGACCCATCTGGTCAATCACATCGAGCGAGACAGACTGGTCGCGGCCTCCCGTCTCCGGCAGTGAGAAGCCGATCGTTGTTACGCCTGCTGTTGGGTTAGGGAAGGCTTTGCCCAGCAAAATTCTTTCAGGGGCGATTTTAAGATCCTCTCCAAAATACAATCTGAACGAAGACGATTCCTTCGGATTGAACGCATACGATCCAACCTTTTTCATGTCGACCAGCACCTGTCGCGCAACATCAAGAAGGAAGAGCTCTCTGCGGGCATCCTGAAGTTTTTGCTGATCCCAGGTCATCTCAGCCATTCCGTCAAGATTTGAATCAACGTTGAAATCCCAGGTGTGAGCAGGCGCAGTTGGCACCACATCACCGCTGAACTTCTTGCTGACGTGTTCAGGATGCGCTACGCTCATATCAATGAAGTCGAAGAAGCGAGGCGGCTTCACCATGTCATATGCATCAAGGTTTGGATCAGCATCGAGCGCCATTCCAATGAAGCCAAGGTCAAAAGTTGATGCGCCCTGTGAGAGATTAATTTTTACGCGCCACTCTTCACTGTCAATGTCATCACCCAGGTCATCAGAACCTCTGCGGCCGCCTGATAGCGTCTGACCGGTGAAAGGAATTTTGATCGTTGTTGCGGCCGGAACGTTAACGAATCCGCCTTCAAACGGAGCGAGTTGTGTTACTGTGCTATATGACCCGTTTGCATATGTTACAAATTGCGCGTTTGCAAGGCCGGTATTGTAGTTCTTCACATCCGCGAGACTGATGGTCACGGTGTATGGATTTCCAATCTGGTTCCATCCTGCCTGCAGGTTCATCGTGAACAGGTTATCTCTTGTCTCAGGCGGAGCGATTGCACCTGCCAGTGAAACAGAAGCACCAGAGATCGCTGTATTGATGAAGTAGCCTTTCCCGCGTTCGATCGAAGCAATGTTTTCATTCCATGCATCAGGGTTGGACTGGTAGATCAGCAACCGCCATTTTGTTTTGTCGGGCGAACCGAGCGAAGAGAATAGTGTTGCAGCACTATTATTTCCATTTTCAAACACATAGGGGACTGCAATGATTTTCCACGAGTTCTTCGTTCCTGCGCTGGGAAGGGTGAGTGAAGGCGGACTATTCTTGAAAGAAGTTTTGCTCTTGAAATAAGTCGTTGCATCTAAAGGCAAACGTGCTGTGTTAGCAGCAGGCGTTGCGTTATCTGCAGCCTCAAAGAAGTACTCAAAGCCCATATCGCTGACAAAGCTATTTGGGATCGATCCTTCCCACTTTCCATTTGCATTATTCAAGGTCAGGGCTGTTGTAGCAAAATCCTTTTCACCGGTTTTTCGATGTCTCAGCGTTGCGCTTGCAACGGTACGGTTGTCCGTAACGGTGATGCCGAAAGCTATTGTTGCAAAGTTCTTTTCGAGCGGGTCGGGGATCTGAGCATTATCAAAGGAGATCACCGGTTTTTGTGTATCCGGAGGAAGCACCGTTGTGAATGACCATTCGTTTGTTATTCCTGCAATATCCGTCTGTTTATTTGCGTCAACGAAAGCTCCCGGATCAATGGTTACACGCAGGAGCCGCTCGTACGGGAGAGGGTTCGCTGGTGTAAAGGAGTAGCTTGAATTGTTGATTGTTCCGTTCGTTGATACATCGATGTCTACGAGTGTTGTTGCGCCATCCAGCACTTTAAGTCTTTTTCCGGCAACAGCTGCAATTGTTTTATCGAACGTGATCTGCAGCGGTGTATTAACAGCAACGGATGTCGCATTATGGTTTGGAGAAAGGGCTGTGACAGCTGGCGCTGGCGAAACAGTAAATGACCACAAACCGGTAGGAAATTCCAGTGACGGATTGCCATAGGCATCTTTGAATGCTCCCGCATCAACAGATATGTTGTATTGGGTGCTTGCTACGAGTTTGAGCGGGAGCGTAAATGTGTAGGTGTCTCCGCTTTTTGCAGCCGCAGTCACCTCGACACCTGTCAGCGGAGTTGACAAATCACTGCCCGCGTACAATAACAGGTATTTGGTGGCCTGCGGTGTGCTTGGCTCATTCAGGGTAAAAGACACGGTGGTGTTAGCTGCAATATTTGTCGAAGAAACATCGGGCGTGCGCGACAGTATCTGCGGGCCTGCAGCATCTTCGGTAATGGTGATCATCTGGTTTGCTGTGACGTTCGTTAGCGTTTGAACAATGCCAGACGGCCAGTAAACCGTTACGCTTGCTGACGTTTGAGCTTTCAACCCAAAGTGAGCTACAAGACTGCTCGATGCTGCGTAGCCAGTTAGCGAACTGATCACGCGCATTTGCTTTTTGGTATCGGGCGTTGTGATTACGATTCGAGCGCCAATCCCGGAGCGGTTACTAACTGTTCCTTTTAGTTTTATCTCGAGCCACTTCGTGCTTGTTCCAACCGTCATTGTGTTCTTCAGCACGATCGTTGGAAAGTTACCGGTTGTTAGGCCCTTCGATGTTGCAAAATCCAGTGTTCCATTTTTATCGTAGTCTGAGAATGCGAACGCAATGTTCGTGCGGTTAGCATCAGGCGCCACAATGTATTCAGCGCCAACATACTTGGTGAAACCTCCCGTCCCATTGTTGAGATAAATCACCGCAGTTGTGTTTGCCACAATTAGATCCTGATCACCATCGTTGTCGATGTCTCCCCACGCACTGCCAAAGGTGTTTGTCGCGGCCGTTTTTGCTTCCGAAGGCAGCGCAGCGGTTAATGCAGTGAATGTTCCATTCCCGTTATTCTGGTAGAGCATGTTATGAACACTTCCCGCGTTGTGGCCAATGAAAACGTCAAGATCAAGGTCGTTATCAAAGTCTGCCCATGAAATTGTTCTTGGCCGCATTAAGTACTCAGCCTCGAAAGCCGTACCGGTGACTTTAGAAAATGTTCCATCGCCATTGTTTTTATAAAGTTGATCAAAGTCAGGAGCTGTATTTCCATATGCAGTTCGGAGATAATCCTGGTCGCCATCATTATCAAAATCGGCAAAACTGCCACCGCGCGATACGGTGCCATCGGCCGCAATTTCGCCTAGTTCATATAATGCAAAGGTCCCATCGCCATTCTGCAAATAAATGTTGTGTTTGGTGGTGGTTGTGTTTGGATTGTCCTCGAATACTTCGTCTAAACGTCCGTCATTATTTACATCGGCTAATTGCGCGTACCAATTGAATGCGGATGTGTTGGGTGCCTGTATTGTGGTCCGGGTGAAGGTCTTTGAACCGTTGTTGATAAACTGGTCGCCACCTACCGGAGAAATCCCATCAGGGCTTGTTCCGTTTACAATGAAATCGGTCCGGTCATCGTTGTTGATGTCACCAGCCACAACGTTGCGGAAGCCCTGCGCGGTGAATCCCGCTACGTTTGTAAGTGTAGTAAGCGCAAGCTCACCATTACCTTGATTCTCAAAGGTAAATATGGAGGTCCCGGTCGCAAGTGGTGCCATAATAAGATCATCATCACCATCATTGTCAAAATCCGTCCATGCAACGCCCTGGGTGCCGACATCCGCACCAACAAGTGTCTTTGCTTCGAATAATGGCGTTTGATAGGTGAATGAATACTCTGCTGAATTGGTACTTCCACCAGAGCCCGTGGAAACTACCCGATAATAGTATGTCGTGCCAGGAACAAACGTAGCATTATCTATCGCAAGGGATGTTGGATAATTAACGACAGATCCAACGTTGACAAAGCCGGTCCCCGGAGTGGTTGATCGCTGTACCTGGAAGCTTTGGGCAAAGTTGCCAGCCGTCCATGTGACAACAACTTCACTCGATGTTTTGATATAAGCTCCGACATTCGATGCTGCTACCGGAGGGGGATCAACAGAGTTCATTACAAAAGTTGTAGTCTCACTTCTTGCAGCGTAAAAATTGTTTGTTTGCCATTGGATTGTTAACGTTTTTGTCGTTGCGTTCCAGGTCCCATTCGCGCGTTGTATGTCTTCCCCTTCATACATCAAAACATTACCGCCATTTTCTACAATGTAGACCTCCGCATCGGAGTGTATTGGGGTTGCAGAGCCGACATTCAGGTTAGAGATAACATAGTACCCAGCTGTATTTAAGTAACGCTGGATAGAAACCTCTCCATACGTCTTGACACCAACGCCACTTTCATTTGATGTCGTTGCGGTCCAGCTGTGGTTCAGCGGAATATTTGATGTTGCTTTTCCGTCAGCAAGTAGGGTAGCAGTTACCTCGTTTGTATATGCGGATTTTCCTCCCGCACCCTTTGCGCGCACCCTGAACTTGTATGTTGCCCCTGCATCCATATTGCCTAGTTCTGCATATGCGAAAAGCTGTACGTAGCCATTTGGTCGTGTCACGCGCGTAAGACTATCAAACGAAACACCATTGTTTGTGGAACGCTCAATGATAAAATAATCTTCATTGTTCGAATTGTCATTCCATGCAAGCAAGACATCGTCTTCACTGAATCCCTTGACAACGAGACTTGTTGGCGCTGCTGGAGGAATAACCGGAGAATTGCTTTTATAAGCTGGAAAATTGTTAGGAACAACATAGGAATAATTTGTTGGTGAAATCAGGACATCTTGCACCTGATTGTTTGTTCCAAAATTTCCAGTCGAAGCCCAGCTGGCCCCGGCATCAGTGGAGATATAAAGGTTGTTGTAAGCGGAGAGATAAATTGTAGTAGTGCTGATTGCAATCAGTTTGGCTGCAGTTGGAGCAGCCTGCACCGTCCATGTAGATCCTCCGTTGGTAGAGGTGTAGAATTTATTTCCGCCATCATATCCCGAGACAAAAATCGTGTTGCCGGTAACGGCAAAGCTGTATATTGTAGGGTTGCCAGGTAATGACGAATTCATCGCAGTTGCCGCTGCTGTCGTCAGATTGATTTTATATAATTCATACTTAGAAGAAGCGTAGCTGTAGAGATAGAGGTAACCATTTCCACTGCCATCGATCGCCATGTTGTCATAGAACGGCAAATAGGCTTGATTGCTTGATGGTATACCTGTGATTGTTGTCCTTGTCCAAGTAGCGCCCTGATCAGTAGACTTAAGAAGTGAAAAAACATATTGCCAATTAGTGCCGTCAAAATAGTTTGACGAATATCCGAAAAAGTTATTGACGTCCTGAAACACGGCCTGGTCAAGAAATTGAGTGCTGTTTCTCACTGACCAATTTAGTCCATTGTCAGTTGATCTGATGACTCCATTTCCGTAACCGTATAGGTCACCGTTTGAAGCTTTGAAGAAACCGTTCACTAGTCGCGAAGTGTTCGCAGACATCACATGATCAAAAGTTGCCCCATCGTCAATTGAAAGAAAGAATCCGGCAGGATAGCCATAAGCATACAGTAAATTCCCATTGTTAGCCATGGTGATGTTCCGAGGCTGCATCGCAGTAATACCGTTCGAAGCGCGAAACCAGTTTGTTCCGGTGTCAATTGTTTTGTACAAACCAAGATTCGATAGATTGATTATAAAACTTGATGTGCTGAGCACAGTTAGGAAATCGGAGTAGATATAGGAATTAGGTGCCGGAAATGACGGAAGGTTAATCGTACTCCAGGTTGTACCATTATTCGAAGTGCTGTACAACTTCTGCGTATTAAAATTATTTAACAAATAGATATTTCCACTGGCATCCGCTTCCAGGTGTCCATCGAAAGTGGTTGGTGTTGGAACTATGTTCGCCTTTAAGCTTGTCCAGGTGTCTCCATTGTTTGTTGATAGGCAAGGTCCAATCGATGACCCCATTGCAAATAGCGCTCCGGTGCTCGAAACTGCGAAAGAGGTGAACACAGTTTCAGTTACTCCTCCTGCTGAAATTGTAAGTTGGGCAAAATTCAGTCCGCTACCATCTGATCGCCAAACACCATTGCCGGAAGTAGAAACAAAAACCCTTCCTCCTCCATTCACATCAAGATCTTCAATGAAAGATGGGGTTGAGAAAACTTCTGCCCATGCTGTGCCGGCTGCGGAACGGAAGACCTTATAGTTTCCACCTATCGAGTACGTATAGATGTACAAAAAATTTCCGGTAGGTGATCTTCGGATTTTCTGAGCGGAGCTAAAGGCGCTTGTCGCGAGGGTCAGCCAGGTTGCGCCATTATCCGAAGATGAATACAATCTATTCCCCGTTAACGCATATATTTTATTATTAGTCGCATCATATTCTAGGTCATTGATATAATCACTAGGTGCCGTTGCAAGCTTTGTCCACGTTGCTCCTGCGTCTGTAGATTGGTAAAGAGTGTTGGCGCCAGATGCGAGCAGATTACCACTATTCAGCTTAATTATGTCGGAAACTGTTCCCCCGAAAGGCCCATTCAGCGCTGTGTAATTTGTCGTTTGCGCCCCCGCCAGCATAGACGAAAAAACGAGAATTGCTGTCAATATCTTTTTCATAGCATCAATGTCAGTTTGAAAGATTAATTTCCAGGGAAGCCTGGCAGAACGATTTCATTTCCTGTTTCGTTTCCGCCTCCTCCACCACCGCCTGAACCGCTTCCACCCGACAGCACCGCCACCGCTGCACCAACAGCAAGCACCGGTACCACTTTCAAAAGCATCGGTACTTTTCGCGTCACCGAAAAAGGCTGCGACACCACAACCTCTTCAGGATTGCGCGAATCGGTTATGCGTATCGTGTAATCTTTACCGACCGCAGCATGCTGAGGAATAAAAAGAGAATAGCTTCCGTTATTGGGTTGATTGAGATCGCCACCTACACGCTGCCCTCCCTTGAGAAGTTCGATGTGAATGGCGTTGCTGTTTCCTGAGCGCCAGGTGAGTGAATGACTCTTTCCTCTCTTGAATTTTGATTTCGTTGTGATGTTGTTGAGGCGTGCTACGGGCGCGTAGACCTTGCCGCGTATTTCAAGCGCGAGCTTGCCCTTGAATGGGCCCAGTTCCTCCTTCGCGTTCCAGATAATTTTTTTGTTAAGGCCGAGTTTGACTTCCGGCCCCACATCGCCACTCACTTTCGCCAACGGTGCGTTGTATGCGTTGCGCGAGGAGTAAAGACTGATTTGATATTCATTGTTGGGGTTGCCGTCATCAAGGTCGTAGTGGACAATGATTTTGTCTCCGGCCATTTCAATTTTCTTCACTGCTATCTTCTGCCCGTAGGCAGCATAAATACATAGCAGGAACAACACGGTGAATGTTTTCCTTAGCATCTTTGACAGGTTAGGTAGTCTACAGAAAATAAAAATAGAGAATTCTCGCATCATATACGAACCGCCTGTTCGCGAGCTATCGCCAAATTTTCTTTGGCTCAGGCAGGAAAAGCTCTGGATGGAGAATGATTAATCGTTCGCGACCGACAAAGGGAACCACGATCACCAGATTTTATCAATGGTCCTTTCATAAAATCATTTATTGATTATCTTGAACGCAACCTGAATTTTATGCTGAGGAAATTTCTTTACACTCTATGCGTTGCGTTTGGCACTGTTCAATGTATCGCGCAAACTAATCCAAAACTTCAAACAAAGCTCGATCAGATGGCGCAGGACGTTGAGCCGAAAGTCATCGAATGGCGAAGACATTTTCACCAGTATCCTGAACTCTCCAACCGCGAAGTCAAGACTGCTGCAAAAGTTGCAGAACATCTCAAGTCGCTGGGAATAGAAGTTCAAACTGGTGTTGCCAAAACCGGTGTGGTCGGAATATTGAAAGGCGGCAAGCCCGGGCCCGTCATCGCCCTTCGCGCAGATATGGACGCGTTGCCCGTTACGGAGCGAAACAGCCTGCCGTTTGCTTCTAAAGAGAAAACCACGTTCAACGGACAGGAAACTGGTGTGATGCATGCATGCGGTCACGACTCACACGTAGCCATTCTCATGGGTGTTGCCGAAGTGTTGTCAAAGAATAAAGCTGACATCAGAGGCACAATCAAATTCATTTTTCAACCTGCTGAAGAAGGACCGCCAGCAGGAGAAGAAGGTGGCGCTGACCTGATGGTGAAAGAAGGTGTGCTCGACAATCCGAAAGTTGATGTGATCTTTGGTCTGCATATCCGTTCAATCAGTCCGCTCGGACAAATTGAATACAAGCCGATGGGTTTTATGGCTGCGTCTGACTGGTTTACAATAAAAGTTTTCGGAAAGCAGTCGCACGGATCTGCACCCTGGATGGGAATTGATCCGATTGTGGTGTCGGCACAGATAATCAACGGGCTTCAGACCATTATCAGCCGTCAGACCGAACTGACAAAAGAAGCTGCCGTGATTTCCGTAGGAAGAATCAATGCCGGCATTCGCGAAAACATTATTCCGGAATACGCTGAGATGTCCGGCACCATCCGAACCTTTGATCCGGAGATGCAAAAATCTATTCACGACAAAATTAAACTCACAGCGACAAAGATTGCCGAGAGTGCGGGTGCCCGTGCGGAAGTAACAATTGATTCAAAAACAGCGGTGACTTACAACGATCCTGCATTGACTGAGAAAATGGTGGCAAGTTTGCAACGCGCTGCGGGCGGAGAAAAAAATGTTGTCCGCATCAATGCACAAACAGGAGCTGAAGACTTCGCGTCATATCAGAAGAAAGTACCAGGTTTGTTTTTCTTTGTTGGCGCATGTCCACCGGGACAAGATCCGTCAAAGGCACCATCGCATCACACTCCGGATTTTATGATGGATGAATCGAGCATGATCACCGGAGTGCAGGCGTTACTCAACGTTACATTTGATTACATGTATATGCAGCAGGTGTCTACGAAAAAATAAATGCAGAAATCCACACCGCGGAGAGCACGGAGCAAGCGCGGAGATACGCAGAGTTTTTTTTAAGAAGTCGAGGTAGCGACAAGAATCGCTACGGGTCAGTGCACGCAGACAAACACCTGATTCTAAAAATATTCTCCGCGATTTCTCCGCGCCTCCTCTGCGAACTCCGCGGTGTGGATTTTTTTTGCATTTAAAACTCAGCCTACATTCAATTCATGCTCCATTTAATGTTCTGAAGACGATTCCCGACTTCCGCCAGGCAAATGATTTCTATATCTGGAAGTGAGCATTATTTGAGTCGGCTCAAGGACCAAGCCATTTTAGTAGCCTCATTTAATCACACTCCGCGTTGCTCCGCGATTTCCCTCCGTGATCTCCGAGGTGTGGTTTTGGGTATTTCCTTTTCAATCGTTAGCAAAAAAGGCAGCCATCCAGCCACTCCGGTATTTCTAATGCCTGATTCTTAATGCCCAGTGCCTTTTACTATATTAGCGCTCCAAAAAGTAAAAAGCTATGCGCCAGAAAATTGTTGCCGGTAACTGGAAAATGAACAAGACATTCGAAGAAGCAAACATTCTTGCATCAGAAGTGATGGGAATGGTGGCCGATGAAGTAAAAGGAAATGTGAAAGTTATCTTCTGCACCCCCTTTCCTTACCTCCACCCGATAAAAAATCTGTTGGGCAGCAACTCAAGAATTTCCGTTGGAGCACAGAACTGCAGCGAGCATGAGAGCGGTGCTTACACCGGTGAAACGTCTGCGGTGATGCTTAAGTCAATGAACATTCCATATGTAATTGTTGGTCATAGCGAACGCAGACAATATTTCGGTGAGGATGGCAAGTTGCTCGCGAAAAAAGTTGATATCGCCTTGAAGAATGGACTTACGCCAATCTTCTGCTGTGGTGAGCCGCTTGACGTGCGTGAGAAGAACGGTCACGAAGCGCTCGTGAAGAAACAGGTTGAAGAAAGTTTATTTCATCTGGAAGCCGCTCAACTTGAGAAAGTGGTTATCGCTTATGAACCTGTTTGGGCTATCGGTACGGGAAAGACGGCAACGTCTCAGCAAGCGCAAGAGATGCACGCAGTGATTCGCAAACATCTCGCAGGAAAGTATGGTGCAAACGTAGCGGATAATATTTCGATTCTCTATGGCGGCAGTGTAAACGCAGCGAATGCAAAAGAACTTTTCGCGTGTCCCGATGTGGATGGCGGCCTTGTGGGTGGCGCCTCATTGAAGTCACGCGAATTTACTGAGATTATTAAGTCCATTTAAATCCAGTTTCGGGTTCCGTGTTGCGAGTTGCATTAACACGGAACACCGAACACGGAAACTCAGCACGTGAACATGCACTACACCCAACTCACCGTCTCCTGCTCGCCTGATTTCATTGACATTCTGATAGCGGAATTATCGGAAGCCGGCTTCGATACGTTCCAGGAAAACGAAACGGGGTTTGACGCTTATGCCGAAGGTGATAATTTCTCAAATGAGATTGTCGATGAGATCAAGTCACGGTACTCCTCTATTACTCCACTGGATTTCTCCTTTCATAAGATCGAGAAGAAAAACTGGAATGAAGAATGGGAAAAAAATTACGAGCCCATTGACGTTGATGGAAAATGCCTGATCCGCGCAGAGTTTCACAAGCCTGAAAAACAATATCCATATGAGATCATCATCACACCGAAGATGTCGTTCGGTACGGGTCACCATCAGACAACGTATCTGATGATCAGGAACCAAATGTCAATCGATCATAAAAACAAGCGCGTGATGGATGCGGGTTGTGGCACGGCAATCCTTGCGATCATGGCTTCCAAACTTGGCGCGACCCAGGTCGAGGCATTTGACATTGATGAGTGGAGCGTTGTAAATGGGGAGGAAAACAAAACACTCAACGGTACGCCTAACATTCATATCCAGCAGGGCAAAATTTCCGAAGTGAACCTTGCCGGAACATTTGATATCATGCTCGCTAACATCAACAAGAATGTTTTGCTCTCCGAGATGAGCATCTACGCATCGTTTCTTTCATCCGGAGGAAAACTTCTACTCAGCGGGTTTTATACACATGATATAGACGATCTCAAAGCAGAAGCATCGAAATTCGGTCTGCAAGAAATTTCAAGAGATGAGCGAGAGACGTGGGCGTGCCTGCAATTGCACAAACCCACCCCTTAATCCCCTAAAGGGGAGACGAAAGCGGGTACATCGATCGCCCTCAGCCAATTCTTAGCGATTCGCAAGACGTTCGCGCCACAATGCTTTCTAAAGATGATCTGCTTTATCTGAAGATTTCAACGTTACTCCGCGAATGGCGATGTGAGACAATCGGCATCTTCAATCCGCGGTGTGGCTTTTATACTTTTGAGCCCCGCAAAGCGTACTTTTCCCCTTTAGTGGATCATGCTGTCAACCATTTCAACACAACATCCACAAACTCCTGAGGTTTCTCTGCCTGTACCCAGTGACCTGTATCAAGCGTCACCAGTTCAGCTTGCGGGAAGATTTCTTTAATGTGCGTCATATCCTCATCTCGTACATATTTCGATCGTGCGCCCCGAATAAAAAGTGTCGGTTTATTGAACGTGCCGGGGAATTGAAGATCAAGCCCGATATTACTGAGGTTCTTATCAATTACCGGAAGATTGATCTTCCAGGTGAACCCACCCTCGGATTTGCGCTGAAGATTTTTCAGCAAAAATTGCCTTACATCGGCCTCCGGCACAAAAGGCTTCAATGCCTCATCGGCTTCATTGCGTGACGAGATCGATTGTATAGAAATGGATTTCAGTCCATCGATGATCACATAGTGCTCGAGGTTGTAGGGCCGTGGTGAAATGTCGACTACAATCAAACGTTCAAGCATTTCAGGATGCGCTACCGCGAAGTTCATGGCTACTTTGCCGCCCATCGAGTGACCAATTACGATTGGCTTCTCAAGTTTGTGTTCTCTGATGAACAGCAACAGGTCGTTAGCCATCGATGGATAATCAAAAGTATCATCGTGCGGTGACTGCCCGTGGTTCCGAAGATCCAGCGAAATGACGCGGTAATGCTGCGATAATATTTTTGATTGGGTGAGCCAGTTGTCAGATGATCCGAAGATCCCGTGCATGATGATCATTGGCTGCCCTTGTCCCTGTTCGCGATAGAATAATTGCATGCGCGCAAAAATAGGGAATGAACCTCATTTCCCGATCAAAATCTCTCCGCCAGCACAACTCTTTTCCTGATTGTTACAGTGTTGCCGCTGGGGTCATACGCCTCAAAGAGAACCATATACGCACCAATCGTTGCTTTGCCTCCCTGACTTGTATCTCCACGCCAGGTATAAAAACCTTTTGTTCCGAGTAGTTCATTGTGGGCGATCTCTCTGACCACCCGGCCCTGAGCATCAACGATTTTAATATTTCCGACATAGTCGCTCTGGTCAAACTCGTATGAAATCATGGCGAAGTCGGGCTGACTCGTTGGTGAAAATATTTCGGGGTACACCGATACCGCCTCGTCAAAAACATTTTGAAGTGCACTGCCGTTGGGTAGCCCTGGCGTTGCGTATCCATTCGTGGCGCTGGCAGACTGCCAGTTGTTGCGATTTGATGCCGGTGCATTAACGTCAATCCTTTCGAGTGACACGCCCTCGTCATCTTTCAGAAAGGGGGAGTGCTGCTCATGATTGTATGTAAGCGTGTCGATGAAGTTTTCGTTTTGGTCGAGAATGGCAAGCGTACCTTCATCATCAGAAAGAGGTGGAAGGGTTGTCTGACGCATTTTCTCTTCCGCGGAATTCAGATACTCGCCTTTCAGCGTATTCGGCTCTGATGTCAGGACTAAAAAATCTCCGGGCGCAAAAACAAAATTGTCAGCAAAGATTTTTTTTCGATTGGTAAGCGTATCGTTTTCAAAATTGGCGAGGTGCCAATCCTTCATGTCAATATATTTTTCCGAACGGTTAAACAGCTCGACAAAGTCGATGCCTGTTGCTCGCGGGTTAAAAAGGATTTCATTCACTACAATGTCGCCAGGTTCCGGAGCCTCAGGCAACGCAAAGGAAACCGGATCATGGTTTTCAATTGTATTGCCTGCGCAATCTGCAATACCGTTAAGCACAAGGTCGTAACGAACCCTGTGTTGAAGTTTCCCGCTAAGGGTGAGCACATAGGCACGCATACTTCGATCACTGAAGGAAACATGTTCAATTTCAACAGGAGGGTTTAGCGTGAAGGATGCTTTCGAAGGAATTTGTGTGTTTAATTTTTCATTGAACGAAATGACGATAATGTCTGCCGATGTTGCAATCGCAGAAACAAATGAAGGCGGAGTTAAGTCAGGTTTTTCAGCATTAACCGAATTTTCTCTTCCCGGAGTTCCACCGATCGGATCTTCTGACGCTGTCCAGTTTTCGCTTTCCGCACAAATGTTCTGCAGATCAATCAACTCAAGTGACCAGCCACCATCGGCCTTCTCAGAATCGCGATACCATTGGTCGGAATAGTTCAGCGAATCGATCATCACGCCAAGTGAATCCCTCAGCGCCAGCGGTTCACCTGCGTTGGTCAGGGTTGGAAAAGATGAAATCCCCAGTGAATTTTGGAATTGAAAAGCCTTAGATGTCGTGGTTAACACCAGATGTTCCTCCGGAAGAAGAATGTATCGCGGCAGTTTTGTTGTGTTGTTCTGATCCTGAAGTTGCCACTTGTCTAACTGAACTGCATTTCCGCTCCGGTTGTATATCTCCACATACTCAGTTTCAGGCAATCCCTGCGAGGGACTGGGATCGGCAAAAATTTCTGTGATGATGACGTCTTTGCGGGAGACGGGATGGGCTACAAAATGCAAGACAGTGTGAAATGATGGCGTGATCAGGTTTCCCGCAAGATCCTCCACACCCGCCACGGAAAGTGAATGCGATTTTCCATTTTTCAATCCTGTGCTGAAGGAGAGAACGACACTTTTTCGACTTGATTTTTCAGCTTTGTCAGGATGAACTTCTTCCATCGAAAACTTGGTGGCAAGGCTTTCAAATTTGACTGGCTCACTGAATTCAACACTTATCGTGTGAGCGTCTATTGCCCGGACTGAAGTAACGAATGGCAGGATGTTGTCTAGCTTAAAGGTGACTTTTGCTGAATCCGGATGCAGCGCATTGCCAGGGCAATCGAAAATATCGGTGGCGATGAGTGTGTAGGTAGTCACTGAGTCGATCGAAACGCTAAGTTTTAGCCCGACACTCCTCCGGGTGTTGTCTGTAAAGCCAGCCTTCGCAACAACCATCGCGGGAACAAACTGAAAATTTTCGGGTGCAGCTATTGATGCTGACATGCGCTCATTGAATTGTACGAAAACGGAGTCATCCAATATTACCTCAAGAGATTGCAGGTCAGGTGCTGTTCCGTCTGCTGTAAGGGAAAAAATTGAATTAACCTGACCCGGTGTTCCGCCACGCGGATCGGAACCCGCGGCCCAGTTTTCCGACTCTCCGCAAAAATCATTCGGATTGATCCGCTCGATCGCCCATCCTCCGTCCTCCTTGTCATCGTGCTGGTACCATGCCGAACTAAAACGGATGGAGTCAATCGTGATTCCATCAGCGCTTACGAGTTTTATCATATCGCCAGCATTGTTCAGCGATGGGAATGCGCTTAGACCAAGCGTGATTCCAAAAGATGAATATGCTGAAGCAAAACCTGAGGAACACAAAATAAAGTGCTCGCCCGGCAGGATAATTTTGCGCGGCAGAGTCGCTGTAGAAGAGCCGTCTGTAACAGTCCACCCCTCCAGGTCAAACGGCTTCGCGCTGCGGTTAAAAATCTCGATGTATTCGCCTTCAGGCAGACCGATCGCAGGCGCAGGGTCTGCCATGAACTCATTGATCACAATATCTTTCGGAAGCACAGGTTCGGGCTCGAAGTATTGGATAACATAGGTTGTCGACTCAATAACATTTCCTGACGCGTCCCTTACATTCGCGATCTCAAGCAAATACTCCCGGCCGTTTTGAAGTGGTACTGAAAAAGTTAAGAGAATTTTTCTTTTGGTGGCGGAAAAGCCAATAGTAATGTCTCCCTCATATTCATTTACGGTGAATGCATTTTCATCCACGGAAGTGTCAGTGAGTCTCTCATTGAAAACAATTTCTATCTGTGTTTGCGATGTGGTTGTGACCGAAATAACGGTTGGCGCAATACCGTCCACTTTAAATGTTGCAGAATCAAAGTCAGCCTGCAGCAGATTGCCCGGACAGTCATGAACGTTGTTCACAGCAATTCCATAGGTCGTTGCAGAGTCAAGAACGGTCGAAAAAGAAATGTCAATAGCCGACTGGTCCTGGTTAGAAAAAACAGCATTGACTATTTGAGGAGGGTATGGGAAATGCAAATCACTTAGCAATGGAAGCGCCCCAAGTCTTTCATCAAACTGCAGTGTGACTACATCCGGCCCCTTTGGGACAATGTTGAGGAGCTTCGGACCCGTCAGATCAGCTGTGATTTGGTGAATTGAATTTTGGACCCCCGGAGTGCCACCCTGCGAGTGCTCACTTGCTTTCCAGTTCATAGCTCCTTTGCAAAAATCTGTTGGATCAATTCTTTCCAGGGTATATCCTCCGGCAGTCTTGTCATCATCGCGATAAGTTGAGAGGTTGTAGACAAGACTGTCGATCACCGCTCCGCCCGGAGCTTTCAATCTGATGTTGTCACCTGCGTTATTCAAGGATGGAAAATTTGTTACACCTATCGTTGTCCCGTAAGGTGCATACAATGGCACGGCATCATTCAGCGTGATGATGATGTAATGTTGAGGAAGAAGAATGTGACTTCCGAATATTCCGTGGCTGGTGCCATCGGTTAGCTCCCAGCCCGAAAGCTGAAAGGGATGATCGCTGACATTGAAGAGTTCGATAAATTCAAAGGAGGGCAAGCCGAGCGATGGTGATGGATCGGGATGTAATTCACTGAGCACAATGTCGTGGGCGTGTGGCTCTGTTGGCTGAAAGAAAAGGAAATTCCGATTCCCTTCCACAAGCGTATTCCCTGCAACATCGGATAAGGAGGGAAAATGGATTTGCTGAACAAGCCCGTTTACCATTGCCTCATTGAATGTAAGACGTATAGACGAATCGTTGGCGAGGAACGAGGCAGAGATTGCGTGAATGGTGTCATTCAGAATAAAATCGGTCGGAACCAATACCGTAGCGCCATCAAGGGGTTCTGAAAAGATCAACTCAATTTCATTGCTTGTCAACGTTTCGATATTCTCTAACTGTGGTGGCTGCACATCCGGAGCCAGGACAGTGCTGACTGAAAAATCATCGAAAAAAAACTTATTTATGTTGGCAATGGTGTAGAGGCAACGGATGCCAAAGAAATTGCCGGAACTGAACGTGTCATCTGACACAACTGCGGAAGGCGAAAAACTTGTTCCTCCTGTTGCATCAATAAACAACTGCCATTCACCAATGGCCGAGCGTGTGATGCGCACCCGCACCGTAAAATCAGCCTGATCGATGTCACCATCTGGTCCTCGAATGATGCTTGTAACGATGTTGCCCGACTGCCTGAAGAGCTGGACTGCATCAAGCGCTCCGTTTTCACCAAACTGAACAAAGTAGCCATTTACCGGTCCTGTCAGTGTTTCGGTATCGCTCATCAGATAAATCCGGCTGTTGTTGTTTACCGAGCTTGCAAACCCGTGACTCACGAAAAACTCCCATACGGTGTTGTGCCCCGGAGGGATTGCAAAGGGTACGGTGAGTGTTGAACTTCCGGCAGCAAGTGCATTCAATTGCAGTCTTTGACTTCCGTTAACAATGAAGTTATTAACCGCGCCCGACCAGGCTGGCGCCTCGGTAAGATTTCCATCTGAAAAGTCATCGCTGAATTGCCCTAACGCATGTTGGGCGAGAAGTGTGCTGATCAGCACAAGTACTGTAATCGATTTCGAAAAACTCTTTTCCCCCATTTGAAATGATATTTTTTATTTCTGTTCGTAGTGCGGGGGAACTGCACTATTTTTGCAACTCATTAATATACATAAAGAAATGAAACTCGCAGTAGTTGGTGCCACCGGACTGGTGGGCCAGGAAATCCTGAACGTGCTGGAAGAACGCAGCTTCCCTTTCGATGAACTGTATTTGGTTGCCTCCGCGAAATCGGTAGGTCAGAAAATGACCTTTAAGGGTAAGGAGTACCAGATTAAAGGAATCGAAGAGGTTTGCAAGCTTGCTCCGGACATCGCGATTTTCTCTGCTGGGGGAAATACATCTCTTGAATGGGCGCCAAAGTATGCTGAAGCAGGTACGATCGTCATCGATAACTCGTCTGCCTGGCGTATGGATCCGACCAAGAAGCTGGTCGTTCCTGAAATCAACGGAAATGTTCTCACCATTGACGACCGCATCATCGCTAACCCGAACTGCTCAACGATCCAGATGGTAATGGCGCTCGCTCCGTTGCATGTGAAGTATGGCTTGAAGCGTATTGTTGTTTCTACTTATCAGTCTGTAACCGGTACCGGAAAGGACGCGGTTCAGCAGATGATGGATGAACGCAAAGGCGTTACCGGAACAAAAGTATATCCTCACCCGATCGATATGAACGCTCTGCCACACATCGATTCGTTCCTCGACAATGGTTACACCAAAGAGGAAATGAAGATGGTGAACGAAACGCGCAAGATCATGGGCGACAACTCGATTGGCGTAACGTCAACTACAGTTCGTATTCCTTCGATCGGAGGACACTCAGAAGCCGTTAACGTGGAGTTCAAAGAAGACTTCAACCTGAGCGAAGTTCGCTCGATCCTCGCCAGCACACCTGGCGTGATCGTTCAGGACGATCCGAAGAACAACATCTATCCGATGCCGATCAACTCTAAAGGTCGTGACGAGGTTTTTGTTGGACGCTTGCGCAGAGACGAGTCTCAGCCAAACACATTGAACATGTGGATTGTGGCTGACAACCTGAGAAAGGGCGCTGCAACTAATGCGGTGCAGATCGCTGAGTTCATGATGGAACGCAGCCTTGTTTACTAAGAAAGTTTAGTTTCCAATAGAATAACGCCCGGGAGTGATCCTGGGCGTTTGGTTTTAGCCACTCCCCCGAAGCGGGACCTTCGGCAAGACACTAAGACCCCAAGGTACACTAAGAAAATCGCGCAAAATTCTTAGTGCTCCTTTGTGACTTGGAGTCTTGGTGGCTAGAGCTTGTGGGTAACATACTGTAGATAAAATCAACAGCCCTCAGAGGGGTCAGCTTTTTCAGTTTTTATTTAACCATTGATTTTTTGACAAAAAACACAGCTAATTGAAGGCAAATGGCGTTTTCCATTGATTAATCTCCTACTGGAGTGGTCATCGGCATTTCATCGGCAGAAAGATTGCATTAACCGGCAATACATGTTGGCTACCTTTGTTTCAGCGAAAGCGGATTCGTATAGCCTTACCTTGCACAGTTTTATATTATAAACGACCGAAACCAAAGAAGTAAAAATGAAAATGAATGTTTTGAAGGGGTTGACCATTCTTTCTGTGTTGGCGTTACTGACGGCCTGCGAATCGGATGAAAAAAATGCGCGGGTGGAAGTATGGCTGACCGATGCCCCTGGCGACTACCAGGAAGTAAACGTTGAGATTGAGGGGGTTGAGATCCACGCAAGTGAAACTGACAACGGAAACGGTTG
The DNA here is from genome assembly GCA_029309925.1 of Fulvivirgaceae bacterium JP3-4. GTDB lineage: Bacteria > Bacteroidota > Bacteroidia > Cytophagales > Cyclobacteriaceae > Chryseosolibacter. Next base: position 413,642 of record JARKND010000005.1, on the reverse strand, counting down.
GAAAGAACTTGACGTTGACACGCGAATTGTCAACCTGCTCGACCTGACAAACGGAAAAGACACATTGCTGGGCTCCATTGAAATCCCGGCAGGTAAAATTTCACAAATCCGATTGAAGCTTGGCGACAACAACACGCTGAAGGTGAATGACCAAATTCACAATCTTACGATTCCAAGCGGTTCACAATCGGGGCTGAAGCTCCAGGTGCATGAGACGTTCGTAGAAGGTGTCACTTACAAGATCTTGCTTGATTTTGATGTAGCGCGATCTATTTTGCTCACGGGTTCAAACAAGTATAAACTGAAGCCGGTGATTCGTACCATCACCGAAGCTCAGTCAGGAGCAATCAAAGGTGCGGTCGATCCGATTGCATCAACTCCTGCAATTTATGCGATCAGCGGAACGGACACGGTAGGAACAACATACGCTGATTCAACGGGACATTTCCTGTTGAGAGGAATTCCTGCGGGATCATACGATGTGCATTTTGTGCCAAACTCCGAATACGAATTCGTTGAGAAAACAGGCGTGAATGTACAGGTAGGTGTAGTGACCGATCTTCAGACAATAACCATCCCGGAAAACTAATTCCGGTTTTATTCCCAAAGGAAAAGGTCAGTGTTTCAGCTGACCTTTTTTATTTTTTATCACGACATTTTTTTCGCGAGCGTCTTTTTCTCCAGCCAGTTGAATCCTAAAATCATTGCTGCGCTGAAAATCAGAATCCCCGACATTTCTTTCAAAAAGCCCAACTCAAAACGCAGTCCGGCAACAACGGCTGTAACGATCAATCCAACCAAAAGAAAAACGACTCCGAACGTCAGCCAGAAGAAGTCCCGTCTGGCCTCGCGCTTCTTTTTCGTCACAATACGCTTTACAACTGCGCCAGCAAAATCGCTGCTGATGGTGAGCTTAGGCTCCTTGCCCAACGCAGCGAAAATTTTCCGATAAGCAGCAACGTCAGGGTCAGTGCCTTGCGGTGGCGTTGTTGTTTCAAACTGTTTCTGCAATTCCTCTTCGCTCATAACAAATCTTCTTTACCAATATACTTCTTCACTTTCTCTTTCAGCAAATTCCGAGCACGAAATAGATAATTCTTAACGGTGCCTTCGGGCATCCCGGTAATCTCGCAGATTTCCGGGTACGTCATGCTTTGCACATGGTATAACGTCAATATCGTTTTGTACTGAACAGGCAGTTCATCTATTAGCTTCATAATGAACTTGTCCATGTCATGTTCCTCTGTAATCGACTGAGGGTTCTCTGCCTCGACAAAGCTTTTCGAGAATCGCTCTTCATCCGGAATATCGGAAAACAAGATCTTTTCCTTCCGGAGATGATTGATTGCATGCCTGTATGCGATGGTGGCAATCCAGGTTGACAGCTTTGACTGAAAGTTGAATTCGCTCAGCTTGTCATGCACTTTCATAAAAACATCCTGGCAGAGCTCCTCAACCTCCTCATCTTTTTTCACGATCCGTCCGATCATGTGCGCCACGAGTCTTTCATTCTGATGGATCAAAAGCCTGAAAGCCTGCATGTCTCCTGCCATTACATTCTTTACAAGCGTACGATCATCTATCATTCAAAGGGGTTTGACAACAATCTGTTACCTAATGTTGCAATATTTCTAACTTTTTTCAACAAGGCCCGCTTCCTGGCTCGTGGCAACCCGGCACCCCTTTCAAACGCGTACGCATTCGCGAGGCAAAAAAAATCTTTTAATCCCTGCAACATTTCAAACCAGGCCCGTGTCTCACCTGCCAAACACTAAAATTCTCTGCTATGCAAGACGTATTAATGCCCATCTCAATTATAGGAAGCTTCGGTGTATCACTGTACTTCTTTACTAAAGTCCTCACGGACTACATTCTCAAAAAGAAAATGATTGAGAAAGGCTATGTCAGTGATGAAACACAGGCCATTTTCAGAACGGGAGGGGTCCCCAGCCGATATGGATCTTTAAAATGGGGATTGATCACACTGCTTTTTGGCGTTTCGCTGATCCTGATTGACTTCCTCGACTTAAGACCGAGCTCGCCAACGAACTTTGGAATCGTAGCCATTGCTCTGTCCATCGCATTCCTTGTCTATTTCTACATCGCAAAACGGGATGTAAAGTAAATCTCACACTTTCAATTAAATCCTTCTTATGATCAGAAATTATATTCTGGTTGCCATTCGCAACCTTACCAGGAATAAATTTTTCTCCGCCATCAACATTTTTGGTCTGGCCGTGAGTATGTCGATCTGCATGGCCATCATGATGCTGGTGGCCGATCAGATGCTCTACGATCGTCACATTTCAAAACGCGACAGGTTATTTCGCGTCAACACGTACGCGGTAGACAACAATGGCGTTGACAGAAGTTCACTTGACAACGCTACCTCACCCATGCCGTTGCGTGGGGAGCTTCTCGAAAATTACACTGGCATTGAAAAAGTGGTGCGGTTGAAACGTGGCTTTGGAAATAACTGGCTTGCTTTTGAGGGCAACGATGTAAACATTCCAGTGAGGGGATATTATGCAGACCCGGAGTTTTTTGATGTGTTCGAGTATGAGTTTAAGTATGGCGATAAAGAAAATGCTTTAAAAGAACCCTACTCCGTTGTCATTACTTCGGATGCCGCCAAAAAATTGTTCAAGGAAGAAAATCCTGTAGGTCAAAGCTTCAAAGTGGGAGACCTTGGTCACTTCACGGTAACAGGAGTTCTGAAGGAGAATAAAAACAAATCGCACATTGTATTTGAAGCGCTCGCCAGCATGTCAACGGTGAAAAGCCTTCAGTCCGCTGGAAAAATCGGTAACGACCTGGACAACTGGACTGACTTCTGGAATGGCTGGACATACATCGTTCTGGAGGAAGGGAAAACACAGGCAGATGTCGAGCCTCACTTTGAAAAAATCTACAAACAACACATTGCCTCGATTTCAAATCCTGAAACATACAAAGCGAAGTTCAGGCTTCACTCTGTCCTAGATATCACTCCTGGCAAACTTGTAAACAATTCTATCGGCCCTTCGCTGCCCTGGGTGTTTGTTTATTTCCTGGGTGGCCTTGCAGCCGTGATTATGCTCACATCATGTTTTAACTTCACAAACCTATCGATTGCGCGATCATTAAAACGTGCTAAGGAAATTGGTGTCAGAAAGGTTACCGGTGCTGCACGCTGGGAGATCTTCATACAATTTCTTTCCGAGTCTGTGGTTGTTGCATTCTGCTCGCTTCTTGTTGCGTTGATCCTGATGATCGCCTTAAAACCGTTGATGCTCCAGCTGACGTTCGCAAAAGTTTTCATGTGGGACCTCACCATCAATTCGGCAGTGATTGTTACTTTTTTAGTTTTCGCTGTCGTAGTTGGAGTTATGGCGGGACTGTTCCCCGCAATTGTGCTGTCTGCTTTTGAGCCCGTGAAAGTTCTTAAGAGCCTGACAACCGTGAAACTGTTTTCGCGGATGGGTCTTCGCAAGTTCTTGTTGGTTTCGCAATTCACCATTTCCCTCATCTTCATACTCACGGTGATCATCATGTACAATCAGCTGCAGTTATTCATCAACACCGATTACGGATTTACGATGGAGAAGAATATTCGTGTCAAACTAAACAACACTTCCGCGCAAGCGTTAAAAACTGAATTGCTGAAATTCCCGAACGTAAAAAATGCTGCGGCAGCTTCTCATGTTCCCGCATCCGGAGTTTCCTGGGGTGACGGGTTTAAGAAAGACCTTACCGACAACGAATGGACAAACCTCAGCTACTTCAATGTTGACGAAGATTATCTGGCAAACATGGAGATTGAAATGGTGGCCGGAAAACATTTTACAGCCGAACTAAGTGATGCAAACAAAAACTTTATTGTTTTGAATGAAGAGGCCGTTCGCGTTTTCAATTTCAAGAGCGCTTCTGAAGCCATCGGTCAGGAGATTATTTATAGGGCGGATTCAACGAAAAAAGTAATCAGCGGAGTAGTTAAAAATTACAATCACGGTTCGCTATGGAGTAAGGTCGAGCCGATGGCGTTGATGTATAACCCGTCACAGGTCAGTCTTCTCCAGGTTCGCTATGAAGGCACAGCGCAAGAAGCAACCAAAACAATTGAAAAAGCCTGGGCGAGTGTCAATCCGGGACTAAAAAGTGATCTGAAAGAAGTGGAAGAAGAGATCAAGTTTTTTTACAACACAGTTTTCGGAGACGTTGTAAATATTCTCGGGTTTGTCGCTGGCCTTGCCATTATGATCTCCTGTCTCGGATTACTTGGAATGGCAACCTATTCCATTGAGACACGCATGAAAGAAGTTTCGATCAGGAAGGTACTTGGCTCAACTGATCAGGGTCTCGTGCTTCTGTTGTCGAAAGGATTTTTCAAAATGCTGTTGATCGCAGTAGCTATAGGCGTACCGTTGGCCTGGTTCATTAACAACCTTTGGCTGGAGATGATCGCATACCGGACCGAAATTTCAATTGGCGTAATAGCCCTTGGCGTTGCCGTACTGCTGGTGCTTGGTGTGGTCACGATCGGTTCGCAGACCATTCGCGCTGCGTTTGCGAATCCGGCAGAGAATCTGAAGAATGAATGACGGCTATTTCAGATATTTTGGTCGTCAGACTATTTTGGTCGTCAGCCATTTTTAGTCGTCCGACCACGAGGCGTGGTCGGACGACAAAAGAAGCCACGCACTCCTGCGTGGCTTCACCCTGTAAACAAATAACTCTCCGCGTTTAGAGAATCGATTGGTTATTTAACCTTTAACGCTTTTTGCGGCTCTTTAATTTGCTTTTCGAACATTTTTTTATCTCCGCGCACGCCCGTAAATGTCTTCGGGGTAAATTCAGGCTGCAACTGGCATCATCTGCGCGGCTGCCTGGTCGGATCATGTTGCTGCCGGGATATCAGGAAGTTAAAGGCAAACCGCCACGGTCGCCAAGTAGGCGCAACGAACGCATTATGCTTGCAGCCGTGGCGTCTCCGTTGCGTGCTTCGCGGTTATGGATTTTGCCGCTACAAATGCAGTACTCCATGCTGCCTGAAAGTTGAAACCTCCTGTCTCGCCATCAATGTTGAGCACTTCCCCAGCAAAAAAGAGATTCTTCACCAGCTTACTTTCCATCTTCTCAACATCAACGCCCTTCAGATCTACTCCACCGCACGTGACGAATTCTTCCTTGAATGTTGTCTTGCCTTTTATTTTAAACGGGCAGCGAATCAGAAACTCCATTAACCGGTTCAGATTTTTCTGAGAAACTTCTGCCCATATTTTCGGTTCTTCAATTTGCGATAATTCACAAAGCCTTGTCCAAAGACGTTGCGGAATTCCGAACTGCGGATTCGTGTAAACTTTCTGTTTTCCTTTCGTCTGCTTAAAATCAAGAAGCTGCTTTTGAATCTGGCTTTCAGTTGTCGCACCTATCCAGCTTACGAGAGTGGTAAATTCATACTTCTGTTGATGGAGGTATTCCGCGGCCCAGGCTGAAAGTTTTATTACCGCGGGACCACTAAGTCCCCAGTGCGTGATAAGCACCGGGCCCTCCTGCAGAAGTTTGGTTCCTGCTATTCGCACTTCCGCCTGGGGCACAGACAATCCCATCAAATCTTTAAAATGATTTTCTGAATCGTTGAAAGTAAAAAGTGAAGGAATAGGAGGAACGATGGCGTGACCTAGTTTGGAAATCCATTCATAAAATTGGATGCTGGGATTTCCTCCGGCAGCGATCAATAAGTTTGTGCAAGAATAGGTGGCGTTTGATGTAGTGATTTCAAAGTCATCGTCTCGCTTCGCTGCAGCGATTACCGCTTCGCCCATTTGAATTTTTACTTTGCGCGACAACGCTTCACGCATCAGACAGTCAATGATCGTCTGAGAGTCGTCCGTTACGGGAAACATCCTCCCATCATCTTCAATTTTGAGTTCGACACCTTTTTTAGAAAACCATTCGATGGTGTCTGCAGCATGATGGAGTTTGAAGACTCCCTTTAATGATTTTTCTCCGCGTGGATAATGACGCGCCAGTTTGAATGGTTCGAGGCAATCGTGCGTGACATTGCAGCGGCCTCCCCCGGAAATCTTCACCTTCGCCAGCACTTTATTTGATTTTTCGAGAATCAGAATTTTGAAACCGCGATTGAATTCTGCAGCCCTAACAGCTCCATAGAATCCGGCAGCTCCTCCACCAACCACAATCAGATCAAATTTTTCGGGATTACGTTTTTCCACGTTACAAACTTAAGCGACTGAATTCTGTTTCCCTATTCCAGCTTCCGTATTCTTTCGATACTAGCACGCAGCCCTTACTGTTTTTTTTCCCATTCAATTTCCCTTTTTCCTCCAAATGACTAATGACTAGTGACTAATGACTATTTTTGCGCAGATGGATTTTTTAGAGAACAACTGGATTTACTTCCTCGGGTTTTTCGCCCAGGCACTTTTTGGTACACGGCTGATCGCCCAGCTTATAATATCCGAGAAAAAAGGAAAAGTTGTTTCGCCCGCTATCTATTGGCAGCTCGGATTGATGGGCTCATTCCTTTTTTTGATTTATGGCGTTATCCGAAACGACTTCGTGATCATTCTAGGACAGTCGCTTTCGTACTTTATCTATATCCGAAATCTTCAACTGAAGAATCTCTGGGATATGATGCCCCGGATGGCTCGGATCATCCTTTGGTGCGTACCGGTTTTTGCGCTCGGTTGGATCTTGTTTGAAAAAGAAAAACTTGATGGCATTTTTGCGAACAGCAATCTTGCTGACCCCATCATTGCTATCGGAGCGGTGGGTCAGTTGATGTTGAACCTTCGATACCTCTATCAATGGATTTATTCCGAAAAGAAAAATGAGTCCATCCTTCCGGCCGGCTTCTGGATTATCAGTGCCACTGCTTCCGCGATGATTATTGGCTATAGCTGGTTTAGAAATGACCCGGTTCTTCTCGTCTCGCAAGGAATGGGAATCTTCATTTATATCCGCAACATCATCCTTCAACTCCGTGCGAAGAAAGTAGCACCGGTGCCAGTTAAGGTGTAGGAGTAACGGCCCTGCATTGTATGAAGCTGTGGCCTATCTTTATTTTTTGTTTCTTCGTGAAGCAAGTGTAATGGATCAGCAAACGATCGACAGAATTCTTTCACCTGAAGTGCAGCAGTACCTCCGTGATCATGAAAATGGTGACGTCAAAGCTCTCGTGCTCAAGCACAAGATGATTCTTGGCGTTCCTGCTGCCGTGATTGCCGATCAAATTTCCGGAAGGAAAAAAGCCAAAGAAAAGATTCCCTCTTTTTATGAATCCCCAATAGTCTATCCTCCAGGCATTAACCTGGAACAGTCTTCATCGGAACGTACCGCCACGTTCAAGGCTAAAGTTTTGATGCGTGCACTTCCCTCTTGCAAAAGGCTGATCGATCTCACCGGTGGATTTGGTGTAGACAGTTACTTTTTAAGTAAGGTTTTTAAGTCGATTCAATACGTAGAGCCGAATCAGGGTTTGCTAGAGATCGTCAAACGGAATCACCATTCGCTTGGGGCTTTGAACATCACACATCACAATTCAACAGCTGAAAATTTTCTTGCCGAGGAAGATGAGGCCAGCATCATCTATATCGATCCGTCACGGAGGAGTGAAACCAAAAAAGTTTTCGCTTTCGCGGATTGCGAACCCAACATCACTGTGCTGCAAGACCAGATTTTCAAGTACACTGATTTCCTTCTCGTGAAAGCGTCTCCCATGCTCGATATCAAGCAAGGCATGAGTGAGCTGAATTTTGTCCAACAGGTCTTTGTGGTGTCTGTTGACGATGAAGTCAAGGAACTACTTTTCCTATGCCGGAAAGATTTTGCTGGTGAGGCAATGATCAATGCGATCAACATGGCGAAGGATGCATCGGAGTCTTTTTCATTCAATTTTTCTAATGAAGCATCGGCCCCCTCGGAATTTTCAGATCCGAAAAATTATATCTACGAACCGTTCAGTTCAATTCTAAAGGCCGGAGCATTTAAGTCAGTCGCGAGGGAATATCGTCTCGAAAAAATCCAGGTGAACACCCATCTGTATACATCAACCGACCTCGTTCACGATTTTCCGGGTCGGATATTTAAGGTGATGTCAGAAGTGAAGCCGGACAAAAAGCATGTGACAAAATTTTTCCCGGATTTAAAGGCGAACGCAGTTACGCGCAACTATCCACTCTCCGTTGATGAACTCAGGAAAAAAACCGGTTTGAAAGATGGCGGGGAGAACTACCTCCTTGCATTTTCCGGGCAGACAAAAAAGTTCGTGGTGGCAGTGGAGCGCATGAAATAGAGTTCCACCTCACCCTTAATCCCTCTCCTAGGGAGAGGGAAATGCCCAAACATCGTCAGGAGCAATCCAGTCCCGATAGGGACTCCCTGGTTCTAACACCCGGCATACAACAAACGCCCGTGTCGACTGCGCTCTAGATATGAAATGCACATGAACTTCGACACGGAAGATGAAACGAGCGGCTCATGGGTGGTCGATGTTCTGTGGTGAGATCAGACTATCACCACCAAACAGATCAAACACTAACAATACCTGACGATGAATCGCCTTTTCGCGCCAAACGGGTTCACAACATTCTAAAAAACTTGAATGTGGCGCGATGCTGTCTATTCATGGTTCACTGCTACAAATAGGAAGTCCCTAACGGGATTAAAACGACAATCGCATGAGCTGCCCGGCTTCATCGTGCCTGTCGAAATACGGGATAGCAGAAATCAACAAAACCCGCTCGTGCTCCGCGTGTCTCGTGGATCGATAAATAGACACGAAAAAATATCTGATTTGGATGCAACGTCTCCACCCAAACAAGTTCACAACATTCCAAAGAACTTTGAACGTGCGCGATGCTGTCTATTCATTCTCAATTGCTGCAAATATGAAATCCGTAACGGGATTAAAACGACAATCGCATGGGATGCTCACTCCCTCGGCTTCCGCCTAAAAACATTGCCGCAAAACTGCTCTATCAGGCGTTGATATCAATGCCGACTTACGCTTCACATTAAAACGTTAACACACAAACACTTTAACACATTAACACCTTAACACATCATCTCACAACGCAGCGATAATCTGCGCTACATCCGTCTGACCTTCGAACGATTGTTTGAGCTTCTTGTCGTTGTAGATATAGATCGATGGAGCCGGAATCGGACCGAAATTGTTCAGAACATTTTCGGCTGCCGTATTTCCGAACAGAACGTTGTCTTTCCCTTTTAGTTTATACGTTGTCGCGAACTGCTCGATCTGCGGCATCGGTGCTGCGGAAACAAAGTACATCTTGTAGTCCTTGAATGCCCCGAGTTGCTTCTCGATATCTTCTGCTTCGTGCTGGCAATGATCACAATCGGGCTGAAACAACACAAGAATATTTTTGCCTGTGAAGTCTTTTACGTTAACCACCCTTCCATCGGTCAGCGTAATCGGAATGAATGGCAGATCATTCTGCGTTTCTGCAGATGTCTCTACCGCTTCACCACTTCTGGCGGCCTCTTTCTTTTTTACATTACAACCCGCAGACACCACTGCGCAGAGCAATACCAACCCGATTATTTTATTCATTGTATCATTAAGTTCATTCCAAAATAGAGCGCGAGGCAAACCAGGGCAACGGTTCCATACACTTTAATTACTTTCCTGCGGTTCTGCACGTCTTCCCACCAGAGCATTGCCCACGGCCTGAATAATCCAATCACTAAAAAAATGAATGCCGTGAAACTCACATAAAGGAAAAGCTGTTGTAGAAATTCCATGCCGGTGCTGTCGGCATCAAAATTATAGATTTTTCTGACGTGTTTGCTTTGGACGGGAATCCGTTATATTTGCGGCCCCCAAGCGCACGAACTGGATAAAAAGAGACTAGTTGAAGGCGAATGACTTTTTGAGTATTTATCGCGCGGATGGTTTGATGAAGACCGTTGCCGCAGGGATAAAAGCGCCCCAACAGAAAAATATCCGCATTAAAGGTCTCAGCGGAAGTCTTGATGCCATCATCGTAGCCGCCAGCTTCAAGCTTCACCCCCAGGATTATCTGATTGTTGTCCAGGATCGCGAGGAAGCAGGTTATTTCCAAAACGATCTTCAGAATCTTCTCGACCGTGAAGTCCTAATCTTCCCGATGTCGTACAAACGACCATACGAGTTTATCGAGATCGAGAACGCCAACATCCTCATGCGGGCGGAGGTGCTGAACCTGCTGGCGAACAAGACGCGTCCGGAGATTATCGTTACGTACCCGGAAGCCCTCAGTGAAAAAGTAATCAATAAGCGTTCGCTCGCGTCCAATACATTCACCGTTGCGGTGAAGGAAAAACTAGACATCGGGTTTCTCGAAGAGTTCATGCATAATTATGATTTCGAGAAAACAGATTTTGTATACGAAGCCGGCCAGTTTGCTGTTCGCGGAGGCATTGTTGATATTTTTTCGTTTGCGAATGAATTGCCCTACCGCATCGAATTATTCGGTGATGAGGTTGACAGCATCCGTTCATTCGAGCCCGGGTCGCAATTATCCGTTGGGCAACACGATTCCATCAGCATCATTCCAAACGTGCAGACAAAACTCGTTCAGGAAGAACGCCAGTCATTGCTGGAATTTATCTCGCCACAAACGAGACTTTGGTTTAAAGATTTTCAATATGCGACCGACATCATCCAGAAGAGTTTCGAAAAGGCGGAACAGTCGTTCGAAAAAATTTTGAAAGAAAGCGGTTACACGCAGGTCATTGGAAAACCTGAACAACTGTTCGAACAGGGCTATACGTTTTCAACGCAGGCAGAAAATTTCACTTGCGTGGAATTCGGAAGCCGTTTCTTTTTAAAGGATGCTCAATCGTTCGACTGGCAGTCATCCGCGCAGCCCTCGTTCAATAAAAATTTCGAGCTGCTCGCGACAAACCTGAGCGAGCATCAGGATAAAGGAATGAGTTGTTTCATCGCGGCTGACATGCCGAAACAGCTCGATCGCCTTAAGGGAATTTTTGAGGAGATCAGCAGCAATGTTCATTTTCAACCACTCGAGTTTGCGCTCCGTCATGGTTATGTAGATCCGGTGCTCAAGATTGTCTGTTATACAGATCACCAGATCTTCGAACGCTTCCACCGCTACCGCGCAAAAGAACGTTTCTCAAAAACAAAAGCATTAACACTTCGCGAACTGCAGACATTGCAGCCTGGGGATTTCGTAACACACATTGATTACGGAGTCGGAAAGTTTGCGGGTCTCGAGAAGAAAGAAGTGAACGGCCATGAACAGGAAGCGATTCGCCTTGTCTTCCGCGATGACGACCTGCTCTACGTCAGCATTCACTCCTTACATAAGATCTCGAAGTATTCCGGCAAGGATGGATCTCCTCCCGTGATCAATAAACTTGGTTCTTCGGAGTGGGATACGAAAAAGGCGAAAGCCAAGAAGCGCGTAAAAGACATTGCGAAAGAACTGATCGAGCTTTACGCGAAACGCAAGACTGCTCCGGGATTTCAATTTTCACCCGATGGATTTTTGCAGGCCGAGCTCGAGTCTTCTTTCATTTACGAAGACACCCCTGATCAGGCGAAAGCCACCGAAGATGTCAAGCGCGACATGGAGCAACCTCACCCGATGGACAGACTTGTCTGCGGAGATGTTGGCTTTGGCAAAACGGAAGTTGCCATCCGCGCTACATTCAAGGCTGCAACAGAAGGAAAACAGGTTGCCGTTCTGGTACCGACCACCATTCTCGCGATGCAACACTATCGCACGTTCAAAGAGCGGTTGTCGAATTTCCCGGTGAAGATTGAGTATGTATCCCGTTTTAAAACGGATAAAGAAATAAAAGATATTCTGGCTGACGTAAAGGAAGGAAAGGTCAATGTTCTCATTGGCACCCATCGCATCGTCAGCAAGGATGTGGAGTTTAAGAATCTCGGCCTGCTGGTCATCGATGAAGAACAGAAGTTCGGAGTAAAAGTAAAAGATCGATTGAAAGAATTGAAAGTGAATGTTGATGTGCTCACGCTGACAGCAACTCCGATTCCTCGAACACTTCATTTCTCATTGATGGGAGCAAGGGATCTGAGCATTATCTCAACACCTCCTCCTAATCGTCAACCGGTCACAACCGAACTTCATACGTTCGATGAGATGATCATTCGCGATGCTGTGAGTTATGAGTTGAGACGAGGTGGCCAGGTGTTCTTCGTTCACAACCGCGTTAGTGATATCGAGTCGCTCGGCAACATGGTTTACAGACTTGTTCCTGATGCCCGGATTGGTATTGCACACGGCCAGATGGATGGAGACAAACTTGAGAAAGTAATGTTGAAGTTCATTGATGGTGAATACGATGTTCTCGTTTCCACCAATATCATCGAATCCGGACTTGATATTCCAAATGCGAATACGATCATCATCAACTCGGCACATATGTTTGGACTTTCCGATCTTCACCAGATGCGCGGAAGGGTAGGACGTTCAAACAAAAAAGCATTCTGTTATCTGCTGACACCGCCAGCATCGTTACTGACATCCGATTCGCGAAAGCGTCTTGCCGCACTTGAAGAATTTTCGGAGTTAGGAGACGGATTCAAAGTTGCCATGCGCGACCTCGACATTCGCGGTGCCGGAAATTTATTGGGTGCCGAGCAAACGGGATTCATCAACGACCTTGGTTTCGATACCTATCATAAAATTTTGGATGATGCCATCCAGGAGTTGAAAGAAACAGATTTCAGAGATCTGTTTGCTGCCGAGCTGGCAGAGAAAGCAAAACTTATTGTTCAGGATTGTGTGATCGAAACGGATCTTGAGATTTTGATTCCGGAAACCTATGTAGGGAATACGAGCGAGCGTCTGCAGTTATACTCGCGCCTGGATAACATCAAGAATGAAACGCAACTTGAAGGCTTCTCCAATGAAATACGCGACCGCTTTGGAGCAATTCCGTCTTCGGTCTCTGAATTGATTAACTCCGTTCGCCTGCGATGGCTGGGCGAGCAGCTTGGTTTTGAAAAGCTCAGCCTGAAAAATGACAAGCTGCGTGCTTACTTTATTACTGGCAAGGACGAATATTTCAAGTCCGACACGTTTGGCAACATTCTGAGTTTTGTTCAGAAGCATTCGCGCCAATGCAAAGTCAAAGACAGTGCAGGAAAGGCCATGCTGGTAGTTGAAAATATTAAGTCGGTGGACGCTGCGATCGACCTGCTTAGCCAGATGACGGGTCAGACCACTTTGAGGTCAGCCAAAGAAATCTTATCCAAATAAGGATCCAGTCCGATAGGCTTGTCGAAGGCGTTTATCATGAGAACCTTCTGGTGCTTTGGCGAATAAAAAACTTCAATGAAAAAGAGATTGGCGTGGTAAAGGAAAACCTTGCAGTCGCCTAAAGTGCGCTGGCTTAAGTAACTTCCGTTAAACGTGATAACATCACACTTCTTTTCGAATGGCATAATTCGAAAGTCCTGCAGAGTATACATTGTTAGGTAATTTCAGGGGTATATACCAAATAACGAGCCACGGTGACTGGTCGGCATAAAAGAATCTTTAAACGTAATATTTGACTTGATTTAGCTTCTTTTCGTCCCAGTTTTGGATAGGAATTTCCCGAACACAATAGTTTTTTTGTAGTATCGTTTGATAGGTGAGAAATACGCCTCCGGGTTGTTCCATTAAAGATTCATGAAATCAAAAGGGACTGCTTGGAAAACACTTGATTATCTCCTTATATTAGCAGTTACTTTTTAAATCTAAATTCACAATGAAGTATTCTTTTAGAGCTCTCGTGTATGTCGTGGGCGGATCTGTGGCTCTCTCAGCCTGCTCATTATTCGGTGGCGGTGGCGGAAAACCAAACGCATCGAATCCAGGACAAATGAGTACCGCTACTGGACTGGCATACAACGATGAAGATGCCGGAGGATTTATGGTTAATCCTTTTGAAGGTCAGCCCGATGCACCGAACATGGTGTTCATTGAAGGTGGCCGCGCTGTTATGGGCTCGTTCGAAGAGGATGTTATGTCATACCGCGACAACCTCGAAAGAACCGTTTCAGTAGCATCCTTCTACATGGATGAAACCGAAATCGCCAACATCCACTGGCTTGAATACATTCACTACCTCGCTAAAGATTCTTCACAGGAAGCTTACCAGGCTGCCCTTCCAGACACAATGGTTTGGGTTGGTAAACTTGCCTTCAACGACCCTTACGTAGAACATTATTTCCGCTATCCAGGCTTCCGCTATTTCCCTGTTGTGGGTATCACGTGGAACCAGGCTAACAAATACGCTGTATGGAGAACCCGTGCAGTAAACATCAAGCTTGCTCAGGACGCTGGCGAAGAGTATGCAGAAAGCGATGGCCGCATTCCTTTGGAGTCTGGTATTGTTGTTCCTTCTTACCGTCTTCCGACAGAAGCAGAATGGGAGTATGCAGCTCAGGCGTTGATCGGAACTCAGTGGCTTGAAGAAATGCAAACCCACCAGAGAATTTATCCTTGGGATGGTCACGCAGTTCGTAACCCTTATGGAAAGCAGATGGGTTATATGCTGGCTAACTTTAAGAGAGGTCGCGGTGACTATGCGGGTATCGCAGGTCGTTTGAACGATGGCGCCTTGATCACTTCATACATTTATGAATTCCCTCCTAACGATTACGGATTGTACAACATGGCCGGTAACGTGAGCGAGTGGGTGATGGACGTTTACCGTCCGATGTCTTACCAGGATTTCGATGATCTTAACCCGATCAGAAGAGACGGTTTCCTCGATGACAACAAGAATTATAACAACCAGGATAACAACCCAACTGCCTTCACTTCATTGATCACTGACCGCACCCGCGTGTACAAAGGTGGTTCATGGAAAGATGTAGCATACTGGATGTCTCCAGGTACAAGAAGATTCCTTGATCAGGATTCGGCAACAGCAACAGTAGGTTTCCGTTGCGCGATGATCAGAGCGGGTTCAAATTATTAATTGAACCTCACAAGCATGAAAGCCTCGATGAAAGTCGGGGCTTTTTTATTTAGTCGCTTTTCCCCAAGGTAGCACCTGTTCCTGAGCCACACGCTACTGCGTTGCCGCGATACATGCAATGCTAACATCACCACAACCAGCCTCCAGCAACTTCTGCCCGCAAGCTTCGAGCGTGGCACCTGTGGTCACTACATCATCTACCAGCAAAATCCGCTTACCTTTCAACTCCTCTTTCTGTTCAACTTCAAAAACTTCGCTCACATTCTCCCATCGGTTAAGCTTTGATTTTTTCGTCTGTGTGCTGGTCGCCCTGGTGCGTTTGAGAAATTTTTCTGTGCACGGGATTTCCAGCACTTCACTCAACCCCTTTCCGAATTCTTCGCTTTGATTGTATCCTCTTTTACGCTTTTTACTTTCATGGAGTGGAACAGGAACAATAACATCGAATTGGTCTTTATATTTTTCATTGACGAGGTCCGCGCCATAAACCCTTCCAAGCTGAACACCGATCTCCGGCTGATTCTTATACTTGAGCGCATGCAACAAGTGCTGCACTTTACCCTGCTTTACAAACTTGAACAAGGTCATCACGAATTTTACAGGTATCCGTCCGCTGAATTTCAGATAGAAGGGATTGTCTCTCTCGAGGTGATAATTTGATTTCGGAAGGTCGAGCATGCAGCGCGTGCAAATGATTTTTTCACCTTTTACAAGGCTCTCCGAGCACCCCCGGCAGTAATTCGGATAGAACAGGAAAACAAAGTCCTCAAGGATTTCCGTGAATTTCATTGGCGAGTATTTCCGAATGGAAATGTAAGGATTCGATTCGAAGACAATCTTATTCTGGCCGGCTTTCTGCTGGCCGAGAACATGGATTGGACTTGACAGAACGTTTCACGTGGTCGTTGCGATTCGGAGTTTTGCTGGGCGATGAGAATACCTACTCCATAGTTCGCCTCAGGATAATGTGCCTGAAGTCGGTCCGCTGCGCCAAAGCCAAACCGTTCCACGTTTTTGAAATTTGGTAATTTGATCATTGATCATTTTCATCCAACGGGCATCCGCATGAACCACCTATATTTGCCTCAAACTTTTTCAACCAACAGAGGGTTTATAATTATTATGGGACTTGTAGAAGACTTCAACACATATCGAAGCAAGATGAATGAGCGGATTATGGATTCCGATAGCCTCATCATCAAGCGAATTTTCAACCTCGACACCAACGCGTACGCGGAAGGACACCTGGACGTGAAATCAAAGGAGCTGATCGGACTCACGTGTTCGCTGGTTTTACGATGTGATGATTGCGTAAAATACCATTTGGGAAAATGTAAAGAAGTTGGTTTTACGACCAACGAAGTCCATGAAGCCATGGGTGTGGCAACGCTCATAGGCGGCACGATTGTTATCCCTCACCTGCGCAGGGCGTTTGAATTCTGGGAGGAACTTCAAAATGTTTAAAAGAGACCTTTCCCTCGAACGAAAATGGAATGGCCTTCTCTTGGATCTGACAGATCTTATCGGGAAAAAGCCAAAAGACCTGAATGGGGTCTTGTTTCTTATTGGCGTACAAGAGCTGGGACGGGGAAATCAGAACTTTTCAAAGGAGGAAAAGCAGGACCTCATGCATATCGGGATTTGCAAGGTTTTAAGCCTGTCTGGCTACTATGAACTTGATGGGCTTGACAAAGACGGCTGGCCACACTGGAAACTTGTAAAAAAGCTCCCCCATTTTGACCTGCTTGAGCAAGAGAAATTATTGAAAATGCATGTGATGGAATACTTCGAGAAAGAGTACGAATGGACCTACACGCCCGAGGCGGAAAATCCATCCAATTCCTGACCGATCCTCCATTATGGGTTTTGCTTTCGCTATAGATTGAACTTAACTTAGATGTCCACTCAACTTTGAGGGGCATTACAGCGTTTTCTAACTAAACCGTTTGGACGATGAGCGAAGGAGCAGGACACATTCACGAGAAGATCAGATCTTTTCAAAAAAAGTATTACCTCAATCTTTTTATCCGAGGCACACTACTTACACTTTCCATTCTTATCGGCTATTTCGTGCTGGCCTCTGTGGTTGAGCACAACCTGTGGCTTGGCCAGTGGGCCCGCCTGCTCATCTTCGTTAGTTTTTTCGCTGTCGCGGGATATTGTTCATTTCGTTTTCTGAACCAGCCGTTCAAGTGGTGGCTGGCGAAGCGCGGGCTTGATGAACAACAGACCGCACGTCTCATTGGCAACGCAATACCTACGGTTAAGGATCGGCTCGTCAACCTGATTCAGCTTGCCGCCAACGAGAACAATTCTGCGCTGACATACGCGAGCGTTCAGCAGAAGTCGCGCGAGTTTGAACCTATCTCGTTCGAGTCCATCATCGACCTCCGTGAGAATAAAAAATATTTGAAGTACCTGGCGATTCCCGTAGCGGTCATCCTCGGCATTTTATTGATCAACCAGAACATACTTTTCAAAAGCACCGAGCGCATTGTAAACTTCACGAGAGAGTACACTCCGGAAGCTCCATTCAAATTCGTGATTGAGAATAAGTCGCTAAATGCTTTTTACAATGAAGACTTCGTTCTGAAAGTGCGGCTTGAAGGAAGTGCGGTTCCGCCCAACGCATACATCGTCTCGAAGAATCAGCGGTTCAAACTTGAAAATCTTGGGGATGGAAACTTCAGGCATGTGATCGAACGCATTCAAACGCCCATGGAGTTCCAGGTCGAAGCTGCGGGATTCTTTTCTGATGCCTTTTCCATCGAGCTGAGCAATCGCCCTGAACTGACGCAGTTTAACGTGGAACTTGATTTCCCTCGTTACATCCAGCGGAGGAACGAAAAAATTGTCAATGCCGGAAATCTTGAAATTCCGGAGGGAACAACTGTCAAATGGCGTATGAATGCGCTGCATACTGAAAAAGCTTCCATCAGGTTCAACTCACAACCAAACTCAAATGACTTTCAACAGTCTGGCAACCAATTCAGCTTTGACAGAAACTTTAAGAATCCGGATCAATACGAAGTGGTACTCGAAAATGATAAGAGTAAAAACAAGGAGCAGATCTCGTACCGGATCGATGTGATCAAAGATCAGTTTCCTTCCATTGTTGTTAACAACTACAAGGATTCAATTCTCTACGAGCGCGTCATCCTTGGCGGGATGATTGGTGACGACTATGGCATCACGCAATTGTCATTGAATTTTAAGATCACGGATGAAAATCAGCAGGAGAAATTAACACGGTCTGTGAGGATACCTGTATCAAGAAACCAACTTCAGCAAAGCTTCTTCCACAACTGGTCTGTTGATTCACTTGATCTCCAGCCTGGCGATCACCTTGAATATTATCTTCAGGTGTGGGATAACGATGGTGTGAACGGACGAAAATCTACCCGTTCAGCTTCTTATGATTTCCTCGTACCCAGTCACGATGAACTAGTCACGCAGATTTCAAAATCACAATCACAGACGCAACAGCAGATCAACAAGAGCACCGAGAAAGCCACCAAGCTTCAGGATCAGATCGAGCAGGCAAACCAAAAGCTGAAAGGCAAACAAACCCTCGACTGGCAGGATAAGAAAATGCTGGAAGATATTATCCAGCAGAAAACCGGTCTAGACCAGATGGTCCAGCAGCTCCAGGAGCAAAACAAGATGCTGGAAGACAAAAAGGATGCATTTACAGAGCAGGATGAGAGGATAAAGGAAAAGGCAGAACAACTGAAGAAACTGATGGATGAGCTCCTTGATGAGGAGACCAAGAAACTTTTTGAAGAATTGCAGAAACTTCTGCAGGAAAACCAGGACGTGTCACAGATTCAGAAGCTGCTCGACAAAATGAACCAAAACACGAACAACCTGGAGAAGGAGCTTGAGCGCACGCTCGAACTTTTCAAACAACTTCAGTACGATTTCAAACTTGATCAGACCATCAAGGATCTGAAGAAGCAGGTTGAGGAACAAAAGGAGTTGTTGAGCAAGACGGAGCAGTTGGAAAAAGATTCGAAAGAAAATAAGAACAACAAAGAATCGAAGGATTCGAAATCTGATAAGAAAGACAACAAATCCGGAAAAGATAAAGACGGGGAAAAGGCAGATGAACAAAAGTCTTCAGACCAGAATAAGGAGGGAGAGCAAAAAGATAGCGAGTCGAAGGACGGCCAAAAGAATGAAGGCGATCAGAAGGACGGAGCGAAAAATGATCAGCAGCAGTCAGGTGAAAAGGATGCAAAGAAATCAGAAAATGAAAAGTTAGCCGAAGAGCAACAAAAACTTCAGGAAGATTTCCAGCAGACAAAAGAGCAACTGAAAGAACTTGAAAAACTGAGTGAAGAATTAGACAAAGGTGAAGAGTTGCCCGATGATCAGGAGACGAACGATGTTCAGCAGGAGCAGCAGAACAGCAAGGAACAACTTCAGCAAAATCAGCCGTCAAAATCAAAGGCACCTCAAAAGAAAGCGATTCAGAAAATGCAGCAGATGCAGGAGTCGATGGAGGGAATGCAAAACTCCATGATGATGGAGATGGATGAGCAGAACCTTGAGTCGTTACGCCAGATTCTTCATGGGCTTGTGAAATTGTCTTTCGACCAGGAAGGTTTGATGAAGGAGTTCAATGAACTACAGCAGAGTGATCCCCGGTTTAACACGCTGGCCCAGAACCAGTTAAAACTTAAAGACGATGCTAAGGTGTTGGAAGACAGCTTGTTAGCTCTCGGAAAGAAAGATCCAATGATGGGTTCATTTATTACTAAAGAAATTGGCGAGCTCAACAATCATATGGAGAAGGCAATCGAAGCGAATCGTGAACGCAGGAGGCCGCAGGCTTCAGGCGAGATGCAGATGACGATGACCTCCATTAACAATCTTGCGTTGATGCTTGATGATCATTTCGATATGATGATGCAGATGATGGCAAATGCGAAACCTTCGATGAAAAAGGGTAAGCCCCAAAAGGGTCAAAAGAGTTTAGGTGAGATGCAGCAGCAACTGAATCAAAAAATTCAGGAACTGAAGAACAGCGGAAAGACCGGACGTCAACTTTCTGAAGAACTAGCGGAAATGGCTGCCGAGCAGGAGCGGATCAGACGTGCGCTTCAGGAAATGCAGGAAAAGATGAAGGACGAAGGCAAGATGCCGGGCGGAGATCTTCCATCAAAAATGGAACAAACTGAAATGGATCTCGTGAATAAGCAGATAACAGAGCAGATGATCAGACGCCAGAAAGAAATTCTGACGCGACTTCTTGAAACGGAGAAGTCAATGCGGGAGCAGGATATGGATGAGGAGCGGAAAGGAGAAACTGCGAAGGATTACGAAAAAGAAATCCCTAAGGCATTTGAAGAATATTTGCGACTAAAGGAAAAAGAAGTAGAATTGCTGAAAACCATTCCGCCAAAGCTTTATCCGTATTACAGGAAAGAAGTGAATGAGTATTTCAAGCGAATGGGAACAGAGGAATAATATCAGGGGCATTCATGAACACGATCAGTATCCAGGTACCGTCAATGGTTGAGAACATCCGAATGATTGAATCATTCATTGACAACGCAAAGGAGAGATTTCATCTGGATGATGACATCTATGGCAACATCATGATTGCCGTGACTGAGGCCGTCAACAACGCAATCAAACACGGAAACAATAACAATAAGACTAAGAACGTTCACCTGAGCCTTGCGCTGGATGAAAGCGTGATCAAGTTTGTTGTGAAGGATGAGGGGGATGGATTCAACTATGATAATCTGCCTGATCCCACATCCCCGGAAAATCTTGAAAAGCCTGGCGGTCGCGGCATCTTCCTCATGAAGCATCTTTCAGATGAAGTATCATTCAGAGACAATGGCCGGACTGTAGAATTAAGCTTTTATATGAATGCCTGATGGCGTCCATTAACTTCTTCTCTCAATCGCTTCCGTTTAAAGTCCCTTTTCCGCGTAAGACTTCCAGCTGGATTAAGTCTGCCATCAAGAAAGAAAAGCATTCACTGACTGAGTTAAACTTCATCTTCTGCTCTGATGAGGAACTCCACGCAATTAATCTTCAGTACCTGAATCACGATGATCTGACCGATATCATTACGTTTGACAACAGTGAACAGACGGGCGATGTAGAGGGCGACATTTACATAAGTGTTGACCGTGTAAAAGAGAACGCGGCTCTTTATAACACATCTTTTGAAATCGAACTTAGGCGAGTGCTTATACACGGTGTCTTACACCTGATGGGGTATAAGGACAAGTCTCCAGTGCAAAAAAAGGAAATGCGCAAAAAAGAGGATGTCTACCTATCTTTGTATAAGTGAATCACTAAAGGACCGCTGATTGAAGGCCTGTTTGTTCCACGTGAAACCCGTGTGGATATGTGGACAAAATTTGTGGGCAACTTTCGCGTTCCACGTGAAACTTTTTTCTAGCAAGCTGAATTCCGATATAATGTTCAACGAATACGATGTAATAGTAGTTGGTGCGGGCCATGCAGGCTGTGAAGCCGCTTTTTCTGCGGGTGCTATGGGCTCGAAGGTGCTGTTAGTGACCATGAATATGAACACAATCGCTCAGATGTCATGCAATCCAGCAATGGGGGGTGTCGCGAAAGGCCAAATCGTGCGGGAAATCGATGCGCTGGGAGGGATGTCAGGGATTGTGTCCGATAAGTCCATGATCCAGTTCCGGATGCTCAATATGTCGAAGGGCCCTGCGATGTGGAGCCCAAGGACGCAGAACGACCGAATGAGGTTCTCAGAAGAATGGCGATTAGCGCTTGAGCAATCCCCTAACGTAGATTTCTGGCAGGAAATGGCCCGTGAAATCATTGTCAATGATGGGAGAGCTGTTGGAATAAAGACCAGTCTCGGTATCGAAATAAGAGCAAAGGCCGTGGTCCTCACCAATGGGACATTTCTAAACGGCAAAATTCACATTGGTGACAAAAACTTTGGCGGAGGAAGGACCGCTGAAAAAGCCGCTACAGGACTAACTGAACAGCTCGTCTCACTTGGATTCGAATCTGGGCGCATGAAGACAGGGACACCACCGCGTGTTGACGGCCGAAGCCTCGACTACACAAAGATGGAAGAACAGAAAGGGGACGAAAATCCATCCAAATTCTCATACTCAGATACGGAACCGTTAAAAAAGCAGGTTAGCTGCTGGATTACCTATACAAATGATTCAGTCCATTCTGAACTGCAGAAGGGATTCGATAAGTCACCAATGTTTCAGGGAAGAATAAAGGGCCTTGGCCCCAGGTACTGCCCCTCAATAGAAGATAAGATCAACAGGTTCGCTGAACGCGAGCGCCACCAAATCTTTGTAGAACCGGAAGGCTGGAACACTATCGAGATTTACGTCAATGGATTCTCAACCTCCCTACCTGAAGATGTCCAATACAATGCGCTATGCAAGATCCCGGGCTTCGAAAAGGCCAAGATGTTCCGGCCTGGCTATGCAATAGAGTACGACTTCTTTCCACCAACGCAGCTGAAGATGAACCTGGAAACTCATCTTGTGGAGAACCTCTTCTTCGCAGGTCAGATTAACGGAACAACAGGGTATGAAGAAGCGGCATGCCAGGGACTGATGGCGGGAATCAATGCTCACAATAAAGTTCATGACAAAGACCCGTTCATTCTAAAAAGATCAGAAGCATATATTGGAGTACTGATTGACGACTTGGTAAACAAGGGCACCCAGGAGCCTTACCGCATGTTCACTTCACGAGCTGAATACCGAATTCTGCTAAGACAGGATAACGCAGACCTGAGACTAACAGAATATGGCCACAAGCTCGGCCTTGCTACGGACGATCGAATGAAAAAGCTTCTCGACAAGAAAGCTGACATCGCAGCCCTGATTAAAGAACTCAACAAGATTCGTGTAGAGCCAGAGGTCATCAATAATGGACTGGCGAGCTTGAATTCATCGACTATCTCTGAGAAAATCCCAGCAATCAATTTACTGCGAAGACCCCACATAGGAGTTAACGAACTCAAGGCAATCGACCCCGCTCTCAAGACACTGTTAGAAAAATACTCTGCAGAGGTGACTGAGCAGGCTGAAATCCATATCAAGTACGAAACCTATATTGACCGCGAACAGAAGCTTGCAGAAAAAATAGGAAGCCTCGAGAACTTTAAGATCAAATCTGACTTTGATTACGATCGCGTTAAAGCGCTATCGTCAGAAGCGCGTGAGAAACTTAAACGGATTAAACCAGAAACAATCGGACAAGCATCGCGCATCAGCGGGGTTTCCCCATCTGACATTTCTGTTTTAACAATCTACCTAGGAAAGTAATGTATTCAGTCCGCGAGTGCCCAGTCTGTTCAAATGCAACATTCGACAATTTTGGAAAGGTCAAAGACTACACGGTTTCACATGAAACATTTCAATTAGTGAAATGCAAAAAGTGCGACTTCCTTTTGACATCCCCACGTCCAGAAGACTCACACCTAGGAGCATACTATCTGTCAAGTGAATATATCTCGCACGCTGCAAAAGCCACTTCACTCTTCGATAAACTCTACGGGTTAAGTAGAGAATTGGCTACCCGCTGGAAGTTAACTCTGGTAAAGAAATTTAGTGACGCACAATCACCATCACTTCTCGATTATGGCTGTGGCACGGGGTTCTTTCTCAAAAAGATGAAACAAAATGGTTTCAATATTGCCGGAGTTGAACCATCACCCATTGCTCGAACCACCGCTGAGCAAATCACCGGAATAAAAATTCATGAAGACATTTCTGGCACAAAAAGTGAGTTCAACATTATCACGCTGTGGCACGTCCTGGAACACGTAAGCAATCTGAATGATCTCCTTGACCAACTTAAGAACAGATTGAAACAAAACGGAACAATAATTATTGCCGTCCCAAATCATCAAAGCGAAGATGCCAAAAAATATGGCACGACCTGGGCGGGTTATGATGTTCCACGTCACCTTTGGCACTTCGAACAAAAGACAATGACCCAACTACTCTCGAGGCACCAACTGGAACTCATTGAGACGATCCCGATGAAACTCGATGCACTCTATGTAAGTATGCTGAGTGAAAAATATCTTGCAGGCAAACAATCGATCATGACCTTCACAAAAGGGCTGATCAGCGGAGTCCGATCGAATCTCACCGCAACAAACAAAAATTACTCAAGCCTAATTTACATCGCGCGCCACCAATGAAATTAAAATACATTCTGCCCGTCATCACTTGGATTCTCTTCTTCGGTGGATGCGCCAGACAAACATCTCCGACAGGCGGACCCAAAGATACAATTCCGCCAAAGCTCATCAGCACCAATCCCAAGAATGAAAAGACAAACTTCAACGGAACCCGTATCGATCTTGAGTTCGATGAAATGCTGAATCTCAACGCAGCCAAAGAACAAGTCATCATCACACCTTCTATCGGTAAAGACTACGAAATCACAACAAAGAGAACAACCGTAACCATCGACCTCAACGCAACTCTTGATCCAAACACAACATATACGATCAACTTCCGAGAAGCGATCCAGGATATTACAGAACGCAACCCAGTACGTGATCTCAAACTTGCGTTCAGTACCGGAACGTACCTCGACTCTCTCTCACTTGAAGGAAAGGTAACAGACCTCATTACCACAAAAGAACTCAAAGACATTACCGTTGCACTTCAGCACGCAAACGACACCCTGAGCATCATGAAGCATCCATCGTTCTATTTTACACGAACCGATGCTAAAGGAAATTTCAAACTAGACTACATCAAACCAGGAGTCTACCAACTCTATGCTTACCAGGACAAAAACAAAAATTTAACTGTTGACTCACGAAACGAAACCTACGCCTTCATCGCCAAACCGATCGACCTTCGCAAAGACACAGCCAAGCTCCACCTCGAAACAATCCGACTTGATACACGAGATCTCAAAGTTACGAGCGCACGGCCCTTTGGAACATTCTTCAATATCAAGACCAATAAAAATCTTCGCTCCTATAAACTTTCATCAACACCACAGAACGAGCTCTCCTATTATTACGGAGAAGACCAATCGAACATCAGAGTGTACAACACTTTCCCGGACCTCGACAGCCTGCAACTTAACCTCTCCGCCACAGACAGTTCCGGCTCAACCATTGACACGACTCTTTACGCAAAGTTCCGCAAAGGCGCAAACATCCAGAAAGACAAATTCAACATGTCAATTGAAGAAGCAAAAATTATTGCGAGAACAGGCACCGTGACAATCAAATACAAATTCAACAAACCAGTCAACTCATTTAATCTCGACAGTGTATACTTCAGAAAAGATACCCTCACTACTCTGACATTCAGCTCCAAAGACGCTGACTGGGACCCGGCAACAAACACGTTCACACTTCAAAAAACCTTCGACAAAAAACTCTTTTTGATAGACCAACCAGATGCAGACGGACCTCCAAAACCCAAAGACACCACAGCGACCGTCAAAACCTTGAACGAACTCGTTACACGAAAAGCCGCATTCATCAGTGTAGAGAATGACAGCAGCCCTTCCGTAAAACAGCGAATCGAAATCGATCAGCCGTCAATCCTTTCAGAGATATTGTACGAAGTAAAGACACGGAAACAAAACATCATCGTCCAACTGCTGACAAGCGACTACAAACTTCTAAGACAATCAACTAAAGCTAAAGGCTCATTTACGGACATCCCTGCCGGTAACTATATCGTTAGATGCCTCATTGATGAAAACAACAATGGAGCATGGGACCCTGGGAATTACAACAGAAAACAAGAACCTGAAAAACTGATTTATTCAAGAAATCCCAAAGGAGAAGTCGTGCATTCACTCAAAGCAAACTGGGAACTTGAGCTCGCACCAATGTGGATAACTGACTGACAAGCATGTGGACAAAAACTTAAACCATGGGTAATTCTGTCAAAACCTCGGCAGGATTCAAACTTATTAACAACCGTGTAGACAACTCTCAACCTATAAACACACGTTAACATCAGAAAATACCCACATACACGTTATACACACCTCAGGCAATTGTTGATAAACTTGTAAAACCCTGATGATTAAAGAATTGATTTGCTACATTAGCTAACAAAGCATGAACAGCTTCGCGGAACGGATATTTATCAACATTTGAACATGGCTAATTATACTTATTATATAATATATATAATACTAATAATAAGAAAGGCAGGTTTCTTCGTAGCCTTACTTCTCTGTCTTTCTTTGAATCTGAAAGCTCAGAACTTACCAGACATTCAACTCGCAAACGAATACTTTCTTAAAGGCGACAAAAAGAAAGCCGTGGAACTATACCGCGACCTGTCAAAGTCGGATGCCAACATTCAGCTCATTCACAACAACTACCTGACGGTGATGCTCGACCTGGGCGCATACGATGAGGCACAGGGATATCTGAAAAAAATTTCGAGAAGAGATCCGGATAACATGCAGTACCGCCTCGATGCTGGAATTGTTTACGTCCGGTCGGGTGATCTGAACAAAGCCGACAAATATTTCCGCGACATCATTTCAGAAATCCGCGACAACGTGCAGCAGGCGAAGATGATGTCCGACTATCTCGCAGCCCGCTCTTTGATCGATTATTCGATCCTGGCGCTATCCGAAACCAGGCAATACCTCGGTAATCCTTTTCTCTTTTGTCTCGACCTGGCGATGCTGTATCGCATCCAGGGGCAACAAGACAAGATGGTCCAGGAATACCTGAGTTACGTAACTCAAAGTTCGGCCAATATCCAATACGTGAAGAACGTGATGCAGGCATTATTGAGCAAGCCCGAGGAACTCGAGTCGCTCGAACGCTTGCTTTACGATAAAGTGCAACAAAATCCGGATGTCGAGGTTTATTCCGACCTGCTGATCTGGGTCACGATGCAGCAAAAGAACTTTTATGCATCTTTCATCCAGGCACGGGCGTACGATAAACGTTACAAGAAAGAAGGTGAAAAGTCGCTCGAGGTAGCGAGAGTCGCGCTCGACAACGAAGACTACGACAATGCTTCGAAAATTTATCGCTATGTGATTAAGGAATTCCCCAACAGTCCAAATCACATGATGGCACGTTTAGGTCTGATCCGCACGCGTGAATCGAGAGTGAAAAAAACTTTCCCGGTAAACGCAGATTCTGTGAAGATCCTGATCGGAGATTATCAAAAATTTATCGAAAAATATCCAGACAACGTCAACTCGCTTGAAGCAACGAGAAGCGAGGCGCTGCTTTACGCGAATTATCTTGACGAAAAAGATGAGGCTATAAAAATTTTAAACGGCCTAATCATCAACCCAAGGGCTTCGCTTTACCTGAAATCAAAAGCGAAACTGGATCTTGGCGACATTTACCTTATCAAAGGAGAGCCATGGGAATCAACGTTACTGTACTCGCAGGTGGAAAAAACGCAAAAGGAAAATCCGGTTGGCTACGAGGCGAAGCTGCGAAACGCAAAGCTCTCATACTACAAGGCAAACTTCCGGCTCGCGCAGGAACACTTAGATATATTAAAGGAAGCCACCACGCGGGAAATTGCCAACGATGCAATGGAACTAAGCATGCGAATCAAAGAGAACATTGCGTTCGACTCCGTGGGGCAGGCGTTAACTCAGTTTGCAGCTGTTGAGCTGCTTCTTTATCAGAATAAACAGGATGAAGCCCTTCAGCAACTTCAGTATCTGAAGGAGGGCCAGCTCGTGAAACCGGGAGAACAACCGGTTGCCTTCAGCAATCAGACAATTCTTGATGACGTGTACTGGCTCGAGGCCAATCTTAGGATGAAACGAGGGGAGTTTGAAGCCTCGATGAAACTACTGCAGCGGATCCTGACCGAGTACCCTGACGATATCCTCTCTGACGATGCCTACTTTCTCCAAGGCGAAATCTATGAGCGTCAACTGAAAAACAAGGAGAAGGCGATGGAGATCTATCGCGAATTCTTGAATAAGTACCCC
This sequence comes from Fulvivirgaceae bacterium JP3-4, assembly GCA_029309925.1. Lineage (GTDB taxonomy): Bacteria > Bacteroidota > Bacteroidia > Cytophagales > Cyclobacteriaceae > Chryseosolibacter. The sequence continues at coordinate 385,718 of JARKND010000005.1, read as the reverse complement.
GGCAGCGTTTACGCAGCCGAAGCGAGAAAACGGTTCCGTACGTTGCGCGGAGATTTCGCCAATGAAAATGAACCAGTGATCAATTAACGCTTACACCCAAGCCTTCAAACTGAGCACAGCCGACATCGTGCGGATGAACGAAACAAAATTGTCGATCTTCACATCAACGGCTTCTTTTCCGGCTGGTGTGATTCGGTAATACTTGCGCATCCGTTTTCCAACCATTACCACTTCGGTCTTCAACAATCCATTTTTCTCCATACGATGCAGGGTGGGATAAAGCGCGCCTTCAGTGAGCGTGATCGTGTTGGCTGACAACTGTCGGACCCGTTGGACGAGTTCATAGCCATACATTTTTCCGTAGTCGGCAAGCACTTTCAAAACGATCGTCTGGAGTGTGCCCTTCAAGAGCTCAGGCGAGTGATTCATGGTTCAAACATAATAATCTTATGCATCAGACACCAGCACTTATTTAATTAAATTTATACGGTTTTTAAAACGATCACGGCATCATCTAGTCGAATTTTGCCACTTTTGATCACCTTTGCAGTGATTCCCCCAAGGCCACGCATTGCGTTATAACCACCCGTTCCAAGGTTGTCTTCCATGCGCGAACAAGGGTGGCAATCACCTGAATATTCTAACACTGACTCGCCCACTTTAAACCGCTTGCCTTTTAGAGCGAGTAAATTGACTCCACGAACAACAAGATTTCTCCGCGTCAGCTGGGGATCAATGGAAACCCTACCAAGAAAGGCCGCAATGGAGTCAAGATGTTCTTTTTGAATTAGTGTAACCTGGCGCGCACTACCTCTCCGTTGGTGACGATCGCCTTCAAGCCCGCGATCTTCAATCGCCTGAACTTGTCGCAATTCGCGCAATGGTACTCTGCGATCAGGCCTAACCCCGATCCAAACTACAGATCCAGACTGCTGAAAATTTTCAAAAAGCTCTTTAAATTCCATAGATATAATTATCCAGAAGCGCCAAAGCGGCAATAATTCCCCAGCTAAGCCGGGCAAACCGGCAGGAATGGGAATTTTCCAATGACGCTGTCCACACTTAACAACCCATGGCGCGAAAATATTTCCAAATACTCTGCATGCATACTATATTTTTTTTACCTTCGCTAACCGACTGAAAACGTATGCGCAGAGAGGAAACCGTAGACTTTAATATCAAAGCAGCATGGCATGCAATCGCGCGGATGTATAATCAGCAGGCGAGCAAGTATGATATCACCATGTCGATGGGTTTTGTTCTGCTCAATATTAACTCGGAAGAAGGAACGCCAGCAACCAAGATCGCTCCGCTGATGGGACTTGAAGCGCGAAGTCTGACACGCCTGCTCAAGACCATGGAAGAAAAGGGATTGATCAACCGCGAGGGCGATGCCTCGGACAAGCGCATGGTGAGAATCGTGCTGACGAAAGAAGGGAAAAAAAAGAAAGAGAAGTCACGGGAGGTGGTGTTGAGATTTAACGAGGTGGTAAGAGAAAAAATTGAAGCGCAGCAGCTGACAAATTTTTTCGAAGTGCTTCAGAAGATCACACGAATTATTGAATCAAATAATATTTACGACAAAATACCTTCGCTCAACGACAAACGAATATGAATCGAACGATCCGCAAAGTTGCAGTGCTTGGCTCCGGAATCATGGGCTCACGCATTGCCTGTCACTTCGCTAACATTGGTGTGGAAGTCCTGCTGCTGGACATCGCACCGAAGGAACTTAATGATGAAGAAAAGAAAAAAGGTCTTTCACTCGACAGTCCAGCGGTGAAGAACAGGATTGTTCAGGCAGCTTTCGAATCCACGCTCAAATCGAATCCCGCTCCATTATATCACAAGCGCTTTGCTTCGCGAGTCAAGCTCGGAAATTTCGTTGATGACATGGCGAAGATCAAAGAATACGACTGGACGATTGAAGTCGTAGTTGAGAACCTTGAGATCAAAAAGCAAGTCTATACCGAAGTTGAAAAACACCGCAAGCCAGGCACGCTCATCACTTCAAATACGTCAGGTATTCCGATTCACCTTATGGCGGAAGGACGAAGCGAAGATTTTCAGAAGCATTTCTGCGGAACTCACTTCTTCAATCCGCCCAGATACCTCAAACTCCTTGAAATAATTCCGACACCGAAGACGGATCCGGAGGTCGTTAAATTTCTGATGCACTATGGAGATCTGTATCTGGGCAAGACAACCGTACTCTGCAAAGACACACCAGCATTTATCGCAAACAGGGTTGGTATCTATGGAATCATGAAGGCAGTTGATTCCATGCGCAAGCTTGACCTCAACATCGATGAAGTTGACAAACTCACAGGACCTGTGATCGGGCGCCCGAAGTCGGCAACTTTCCGAACTTCTGATGTGGTTGGTCTTGACACGCTCGTAAAAGTTGCAAACAACCTTTACGCAGGTCTGCCAAACGATGAAGGTCGTGATATGTTCAAGATGCCGGCTGAAATCACGAAGCTCGAACAGAATAAGTGGCTTGGCGATAAGACAGGTCAGGGATTTTACAAGAAAGCCAAAAACGCCAAAGGAGAAACTGAGATTCTTACACTCGACCTGAAGACCTTTGAGTACAAGCCGAAAGCGAAAGCAAAATTTGCAACGCTTGAAACAACAAAGACGATCGACAATCTGAAAGAGCGCTTTAAGGTTCTTTTTGCAGGGAAAGACAAAGCAGGAGAGTTTTATCGCGACTCGTTTTATGGGTTGTTCCAGTATGTAAGCAATCGCATTCCCGAAATATCGGATGAGCTATATAAAATAGATGATGCAGTCTGCGCAGGTTTCGGTTGGGAAATTGGTCCGTTTGAAACCTGGGACGCTGTAGGTGTCGAGGCCACCATGAAGAACATGGAGGCAGCAGGTTACAAACCGAAGCAATGGGTTTACGACATGCTTGCTGCCGGCAACAGCTCATTCTACAAAGTCGAACAAGGCGAACGCAAGTACTACGACATCCCTTCGAAATCATACAAGAGTATTCCGGGAAAGAGTGAGTTTATTATTCTTGAGAACCTCAGCGACAATGTCGTCTGGAAAAATGCAGACTCAAAAATCATCGACCTCGGTGATGGCGTGATAAACTTCAGCTGGCATAGCAAGAGCTTCACACTTGGCAGCGCGGTGATCGAAGGTATGAACAAAGCTGTTGACCTCGCGGAAAAGAATTACCGCGGGCTTGTGGTTGGACACCAGGGCGCGGATTTTTCTCTAGGTGCGAACCTCGGACTGGTGTTCATGTATGCCATCGAGCAGGACTACGATGAAATTGATTTCATGGTGCGGGCATTTCAGAATTCAACAATGCGCCTGAGATATTCCTCAATTCCCGTGGTAGTTTGCCCGCAGGGAAGAACACTGGGCGGAGGCTGCGAGATGACATTGCACGCAGATCTCGTCCAGGCTGCAGCGGAGACCTACATTGGTCTCGTTGAAGTTGGTGTTGGTCTGATTCCTGGCGGTGGGGGAACAAAAGAATTTACAAAACGTGTTTCAGACTCATTGGAGGAAGGAGACGTTGAACTCAATGCACTGCAGAATGCCTTCATGAATATCGCTACGGCAAAAGTTGCATTGTCAGCGGAAGAGGCGCGCGACATGAAGATAATTCGTTCTCAGGACAGGATCTCCATCAACCGCGATCGCCAGATTGCAGATGCAAAACAAGCAGTGATCGAGCTTGCCGAGGCGGGATACACCATGCCACAGCAGGCAAAAAATATTAAAGTGCAGGGTCGCGCAGGGCAAGCGTTGTTCATGGCCGGTATCAACGGAATGAAAATGGGAAAATACATTTCAGACCACGATGCCAAAATCGCCTTGAAGATCGCCAACATCATGTGTGGAGGAGACCTGACCGCACCACAGGAAGTAAGTGAACAATATCTTCTCGACCTCGAGCGCGAAGCATTCGTTTCGCTGTGCGGAGAGAAGAAGACACTGGAAAGAATTCAGTCGATTTTGACGGGAGGGAAACCGTTGAGAAACTAAAGTAGGCAGTAGGCAATTGGCAGTAGACAAAGAATGCCCAAAGACGGAAAAGCGAAATGGCAAATCAGAGTTTTAGGGATTTGACTGTGTACAAGAAAGCTTTTGAGCTTGCGATGATGATTTTCCGGATATCGAAAAGATTCCCGAAAGAGGAAAAATATTCTTTGACTGATCAGATAAGACGATCGTCCAGATCAGTTGCTGTTTGTGTTGCTGAAGCTTACAGAAAAAGGAACTATGAAGCCTACTTTGTCAGCAAGTCGTCTGATGGAGATATGGAAAACAGCGAAACACAAGTGTGGTTGAATTTTGCCTTTGCATGTGAGTATATCACAGCTGAGGAATTTGACGACCTTTTGTCAAGGGCAGATGAGATTGGACGACTTCTTAATCATATGATTGAGAATCCAGAGAAATATTTAACAACAAAACAAAAGGCTGAAGCATGAGATTGCAACTTTGCCTACTGCCTCCTTCTGAAGCATCAGGAAACATATAAACATTAAACAAATGGTGGAAGCGTGACAATTGCCTACTGCAATTTTGCCTACTGCCTATTATTAAAAACATGAACGCATACATAGTCGCAGCAAAACGTACCGCGAACACCAGAGCAAAAAAAGGTGGCTTTCGCTTTACACGTCCCGATGACTTCGCAACAGAAGTGATCAAGGGCCTTGTCAAATCAATTCCTGGCTTGGAAAACAAAATGGTCGATGACCTGATTGTGGGCAACGCTGTTCAGGAAGCTGAGCAGGGAATGCAGATGGGAAGAATGATCGCGCTCATGGCATTGGGAATAGACAATGCCGGCATGGTGATCAACCGCTATTGCGGTTCTGGCGTAGAAGCCATTCACATCGCGTCAGCGAAAATCCAGGCGGGAATGGCGGATTGTATTATCGCGGGAGGAACCGAATCCATGTCGCTCGTTCCGGTAATGGGCTGGAAAACAGTTTTGAATTACAACATCGCCAAAGAAACGCCCACCTATTACACAAGCATGGGCCTGACCGCAGAGCAGATTGCTGCGCAGTGGAAAATTTCGCGTGAAGAACAGGACAAGTTTTCCTACGAGTCGCACATGAAAGCGGTGAAGGCGCAGGCCGATGGAAAGTTCAAGGAAGAAATTCATCCGGTAACCGTCAAGGAAATTTATGTAGACGAGAGCAACAAGAAGAAAACCCGTGAGTTTGTGGTTGATACGGATGAGAGTCCACGCGCAGATACAAACCTTGATGCGCTCGCGAAGTTGAAACCTGTTTTCGCGCAGGGCGGATCTGTTACAGCTGGAAATTCTTCCCCAACCACTGACGGTGCAGCTTTTGCTGTGGTGATGTCAGAGAAACTTGTAAAACAATTGAACCTGAAGCCGATCGCGCGCATGATGAGCTATGCCGTTGCGGGAGTTGATCCGCGAATCATGGGCATTGGTCCGGTGGCCGCAGTTCCGAAGGCACTTGAAAGAGCCGGGCTCAAAATGAACGACATTGATCTGATAGAACTCAACGAAGCATTTGCAGCCCAGTCACTCGCAGTGATCCGCGATCTGAATATTGACCCTGCCAAACTAAATGTAAATGGTGGCGCTATCGCGATGGGACATCCGCTTGGAAGTTCAGGCGCACGATTGTCCTTGACGCTGTTCAATGAGCTCAGAAGACAAAAGAAAAAATACGGACTTGTTACCGCGTGTGTGGGCGGAGGCCAGGGTGTGGCCGGAGTCTATGAACTGTTAAACTAAGATTTTTCCAATACTCAAATCTATTATCGATATGGCGACAGCAACAGAAACAAAAAAAGCGATCAGAGGAGGAGAGTTCCTGATCCGCGAGACGGAAGCGCACGAGATCTTCATCCCTGAAGACTTCAATGAGGAACAGAAAATGATTGAACAGCAGTGTAAGGATTTCCTGGCAAAGGAAGTTTACAACAGGCTGGATGAAATTGACTCGATGAAAGATCCGAAGCTGATGCCATCGCTTCTCGATAAGGCCGGAGAACTTGGATTGCTCGGCACATCGGTACCTACAGAGTACGGTGGATTTGGAATGGATTTCAACACCACGATGCTGGTGGCTGAAGTGATCGGAGCAGGCCATTCCGTTGCTGTTGCACTCTCCGCCCATACCGGTATCGGAACGCTTCCGATCGTATACTATGGAAACGAAGAGCAGAAGAAAAAATATCTTCCGAAACTCGCGACCGGTGAATATAAGGCTGCATACTGTCTCACAGAGCCAGACTCAGGTTCCGATGCGAACTCCGGAAAAACAAAAGCAAAACTTTCCGCTGATGGCAAGCACTATGTCATCAACGGACAAAAGATGTGGATTACCAATGGCGGCTTTGCCGACATCTACATTGTATTTGCCAAGATCGATAATGACAAAAACCTGAGTGCGTTTATTGTTGAGCGCGCGTTCGGTGGCATCACCATGAACGAAGAAGAGCACAAGATGGGCATCAAGGGATCTTCAACTCGCCAGATCTTCTTCAACGATTGCAAAGTGCCTGTAGAGAATTTACTTTCGGAAAGAGAAAATGGCTTCAAGATCGCAGTGAACATCCTGAATGTTGGTCGGATCAAGCTCGCAGTTGCTGCAGTGGGTGGAAGCAAGAAGACGATCTCTACAGCAGTGAACTACGCGAAGGAAAGAAAGCAGTTCAACACAGCAATCGCGAACTTCGGAGCGATCAAACACAAAATCGCTGAGATGACAACGCGGGTATTTGCAAGCGAGTCGGCCTGCTACCGCGCGGGACAGAATATTGACGATGCAACGAACGCCCTCATTGCAGGTGGCATGGATTCCGCGAAAGCGAAATTGAAGTCACTCGAAGAATTTGCGATCGAGTGTGCGATTATGAAAGTACACGGATCTGAAGTACTCGACTTCGTTGTGGACGAAGGTGTGCAGATCTATGGCGGCATGGGCTTCTCGGCAGAAGGACCGATGGATCGCGCTTACCGCGATGCGCGGATCAACCGTATATTCGAAGGAACAAACGAGATCAACCGGATGCTCACGATCGACATGCTGTTAAAGCGTGCGATGAAAGGCCAGCTCGACCTGATGAATCCAGCGATGGCAGTGCAGAAAGAATTGATGGCCGTTCCTGATTTCAGTTCGGGCGATGACGCTGGCGTTTTTGCGAAAGAGAAAAAGGCCTTGGCGAATCTCAAGAAAGCTGGTCTTATGGTAGCGGGTGCAGCTGTTCAAAAGTTTATGATGAAACTTTCCGATGAACAGGAAGTACTCATGAACCTCGCAGACATGCTGATCGAAGGCTACGTGGCTGAATCTACTTTGTTGCGCGTTGAAAAGCTGATGAGCATTCGCGGAGAAGCGAATTGTCAGATTGAAAAAGAAATGGCAATCGTTTACCTGCACGAGGCAATTGAGAACGCTGCATCAGCAGGCAAGCAGGCTATTTACGCTTTCGCGGATGGAGATGAGTTGCGCCTGATGTTGCTCGGTTTAAAACGCTTCACCAAGATCGATCCGTACAACCTGAAGGAAGCAAGGAGACGCATTGCAAATCACGTGATTGAAAAAGGCGAATATCCTTTTTAAACTGAACAGCGCACTGTACAGATATGAACAAGCCACGTCAATGAACGTGGCTTTTTCTTTTGTTTTAAAGCGAAAACAGGGATGATGCGATTTGGAATACCCTTTGTTCTCACAAATGTCTAAACCATGCATCTATGTCCAAAACAGCAAGCGCCATCGTCATAGCATTAGTTTGTCTTTTGTTCTTTCCTGTAATTATTGGAATCGTTGGAGGCGTTTTTGGGGCGGTATTTGGCGTTATTGGCGGCCTGTTCGGAGCGGTGTTTGGAATCCTCGGGGGCATCATTGGAGCAGTCTTCGGATTCATCGGCTGGATCTTCGAAGGAATTTTCGACTGGAACTGGCACGGCCCGTTTCATACGGACTGGAATTTCTTCACCGTGCTCATCATTGTCATAGTGATCGCACTGATTGCCAAAAAAGCTCAGCGCGACACGCCAACTAAGCAATAGGATTTTTGTTGTAGAGCGAAGGATTTAAAAAATACTTCGTGTAAACAGGATATCGTCTGATCTCCTGGATCTTCGGACGCTGACCTTTCGTAAAGATCATCTTGTAAAAGTATTCGAAGCCTTTTTCAACCTTGACATCCTTTTTCACAACATACCATGTGTGATCATATGGATTCAAAACTTTTACCTGCACATGGAAAAGCCCCGGCTTGCTTTTGATCCGCACAAACTTCCCTGGCGTTTTGTTGTACAGTTTACCATTGACGTAAACCTGCATGTTGGAACTCTTGTCAGTTTGAATAGCGATGCCGGAAATGTACGCGTTCGCAGATGTGCTGACGGCAGCCAGCAATAGAATGACCAATAACCTTTTCATAAATCGCAACCCTCAGATCATTTGTTAGTAAAGTAACGAAAACAAGGGCCGTGCCATTTTTAAATGTATGAAAATAGTGCTTTTCATAGTTTTAGTAGCGGTTGCAGTGTCAAACGCAATTTTTCCTATGGCGGAATCCACGATCGCGGTACTATCGTATATGAATTGGAAAAAAGCGAGGACGTATGGTTTAACTTTATAATGCGCGCAACTTGCTTACGCAGCGGTCGTGCGAACACAGCGCGAGGTAAAACCTTCGTCAGGAATCACTTTGGAAGAATGCATTCGAACGCGAACCGGCTCTTAACAACAATGACACACGGACACTTCGCGCAACCTTTGTTCAGGAAGAGAGTATCATAGTTGTTGACGCGGCCTTATGAGCGGGACGTTTTGGTGACAGGGAGTTCTCTGCAATATGAGACGTCAAATGCTCGGATAGGCAGTTGAATGAGCGGATGGGGTATTTTACAGGGGAGCTTATTCTTAACCATTTAGTATATATTTGCGTATTCCACCGACTATGAACATATCCAAAGCATGCGTTCAGATCCTCGATCAGCTGGCTGATGTTGTGCACCAATTGACTCCTTCAGATTTTTCAAAACCCTCCGAAGCACTAAGTCAATCAACCGTAGGTCAGCACCTTCGGCATACGCTAGAATTTTTTATTTGTTTTGAACAAGGATTCGAAAGGGGCGTGATCAATTATGACAGAAGAGCTCACGATAAAGAAATCGAATCAGACAAATACCTTGCACTTTCAGCCATAAGGCGGATAACCGCATTTGTTGAGAGCCTCGGGGAAAACAAGCCGCTCACCCTTGAAGTCAGCTACGATCTGAAGAAAGAAGATTTCGCCACGCTTCAGACAAATGCAATCCGTGAGCTGGTATACAACATCGAGCATGCCGTACATCACATGGCCATCATGAAAATTGGTATTCGTGAAATCGCTCCATATGTCAAGCTTCCATCGGATTTTGGTGTTGCCGCGTCAACTATTCGATTCAAGGAGACAGTCAGTGTTCAACGTTAGCCGAGTATTGGTTAGATGAGCTTCCTGAAAAGGATTACCCGAAGCAATTTTTACGTTAAGCTTACGAACTGGGAATACTGGCCATTCGGGATTTTGCAATTCCCTGTTATCATCTACTATGGCTGGCTTTCCCTGCGCTCGCGCTCCCTTTTGTTTTTTACAGCTTCAAATCCAGGCATCGTGATGGGTGGAATGTTCGGTGAAAGCAAGTACGATATACTTCGCAGCATTCCTGATGCACTGAAACCAAAAACGATTGTCATTGAGAAACATTCGACCCGCGCGGAAGTAATGGATACCCTGACACAAAACAGATATTCTCTCCCCGTCATCTTTAAGCCCGATCTGGGCGAGCGTGGCTTCATGGTGACGCGCATCAACAATGAAGATGACATCGATGACTACCTCAAGAAAGTACGAGTTCGCTTTCTGGCGCAGGACCTGGTCGATCTTCCGCTGGAGTTTGGAGTTTTCTACCAGCGAAAACCCTCCGAAGACAAAGGCCGGGTCACATCAATTGTAATGAAGGAAATGTTATCGGTGACAGGAGACGGTGTATCAACGCTGGAGCAACTGATCCTCGACAAGCCTCGCGCAAAACTTCAGTTCGAACGAATCAGGCCGATGTACAACGCGAGGCTTAAGCAAGTCCTTCCTGCCGGGGAAAAACTCGAGCTTGTATCGATCGGCAACCATGCACTGGGCACCAAATTCTTAAATGGAAACCACCTGATCACAGAAAAGCTTTCCGCATCCTTCGATGCGATCGCGAAAAATATTGAAGGTTTCTACTTTGGGAGGTTCGATCTCCGCTGCGCATCTCTCGATGACCTCGAAAACGGAAAAGTAAAAATTGTCGAGTTGAACGGCTGCGGTGCAGAACCTGCACACATTTACGACCCGGACTTCCGGATTATTGATGCGGTGGGTGTCTTGTTCCGCCATTGGAGAGCAATCTTTGAGATCGCGCGCGAAAATCACCAACGCGGGACGCCATATACCTCCCTTTCCGAAGGCAAACGCTATTACAGATTATTCAAATCTGCAACCCGGTAATCGCTACCGATATCTATCGGAGCGGACGCGTTAAGTCCCGATGCACTCACCGCGGAACATCGCGGGCATTCCGCCATCGCGTTAAAGCACCTGGATTATGCACGAATATCTGGCGATTGATTCTCCGGCCTAACTTCGTAGTCTGTCCACCCCCAAAAGCAACCCTTTTCACCGCAAAGGCGACCTAGACCCTATGAACTACGCTGCTTATACCCCATTACCTTGGGTTCTTATGCATTAGTGACCTACTAGAAATTGGGGCTTTGGAAGCGAATTGACGATCCAGAAGAATTAACACTAAGACTTGCCGTGCCTCCCTGAACCCACGCCAGGTTAGGATTTTCGTGACCTGTCGGTAGACCGAATGCTATCGGAAAATGATATTCCGCTACTGCCTCGAGAATCACCTCCTCCACGCTCAAAGCAAATGTCAGCTCGCCATTTTTAATGTCTGTCATGTGCCCGACAACAAGTCCGCGCAGTTTAGCCAGCTTACCGGCCCTCTTCAACTGCATCAGCATCCTGTCAACCTTATAAAAATATTCATCCACCTCTTCGATGATCAGAATTTTATTGTCTGTCGAAATCTCTGTTGCGGTTCCAAGCGAATCGACAATCAGCGATAAGTTTCCGCCTACACACACGCCATCGCTGTCACCCAGTTTGTTATTTGCTGACGGACCTGCAGAAAGCTGGGCTACGCCTGTGAACAATAGCTTTCGAAGACTCTCAACTGAAACCAGAGATTCAGGCCTGGAGAATAACACCGGCATGGTCGCGTGAATCGCTTTGATGCGCTCGGAAAGAAAGCGCAGATGAAGTGCAGTAATATCGCTGAATCCAATCAACCATTTCGGCCGCTCCACGGCAGCAGACATGTCAAGGGAGCCAAGAATCCGTGTAGAGCCATAGCCACCGCGGGCGCACAAGATTGCGCTGATGGACGGATCATCGAGTGCATGTTGCAGGTCAGCGAGCCGCTCCTGATCAGTGCCCGAGAGATACGAATGCTGTGACGAAAAAAGGTTTGGAGATAGCAAGACCTGTAAGCCCCAGTCCTGAAGTATCGCAACAGAACGGTCTATCAGGATGCGATCAGTTTTCCTGCCAGGAGCAACAATCGCAATTCGGTCTCCGGGTTTTAAAAGGGGCGGTGTGCTGAACATTTCCACTGAATAAATGTATCAAAATAAAAAAGCCTCTGAGTGGAAACCCAGAGGCCTTGTTCAAATTCTTAAAGATTACTTAGGTGGCTGTTGTGTCGTGGGAGCTGCTGGCTTTGGCGTCACACCCATCTTCTTCAACACGAGGTCAGATACATCCATCTTGTCATCTGCATAAAGAATTACATCAAGACCACCGATCTGTGAAGTCAGGATGTATGTGTATTCATTTTCTTTTGCAACGTCTTCGATAGCTTTCGAGACTTTCTTATAGACAGGCTCCATCAGCTGACCCTGCTTGTTTTGGATTGTAGTTTGTGCGTCCTGCTGCAACTTCTGAAGATTCTCCTGGAGCTGGCCGAGTTCTCTTTCGGTGTTTGCACGAACTGCATCAAGCATGTTTGGAAGATTGTCGTTGTATTCCTTCACCTTGCGCTGGAACTCCTGCTGTTTTGCGGTGATCTGGTTCTGGAGCATTGTCTGCGTAGACTTCAGCTCAGCCTCAACTTGCTTGGCTTCCGGCATCTGTGTGAATATATAATCAACGTCTGCAAAACCAATTTTCGTGGCCGGTGCAGTTTGTGCCTGAGCAGCAAAAAATCCCAAGCTCAACACAAAAAGGGTAACTAGTTTTCTCATTGGAGTTTTAATAATGTTAATTTTTAATCTTATCGTTTGGATCACCTAATCCAAGTTCATCGAGCACAAAGTCAGTATAGTCAAACCTCGGATCAGTATAAATCATCACGAGTTCTCCTGCCTTATCAAAAACAATCGCCAGGTTATTTTGCTTGGCAACTTTATCAACCGCATCCCACACTTTGTCCTGGATCGGCTTTATCAATTCCTGTTTCTTCAGGAAAAAAAGACCGCCAAATCCGAATACCTTTTTTTGATACTCCTTCAATTCAGCTTCGTGTTTCTGAATTGCTGCTGTCCGTTCTTTTTTCATTTCGTCAGTCAGCAACACTTGTTCAGCCTGGTAAGCACTGTACATGGCCTCGATCTTTTTTGCCATGTCCTGCACTTCTTTTTCCCATGCCGCAGAAAGCTGGTCGATCTCGTCCTGTGCTTTCTTGTATTCGGGCATCTTATTGAGCACAAAATCTGTGTCAATGTATCCGAACCTCTGTGCCGTGACAAAATTCAGGCCGAAAATGAGAAAAAAAATCGTAATTAAATAAACCCGCATAATTATCTGATTTGCTGGCCGATAGTAAAGTGGAATTGCGAACCGCTGCGTTCTGTTGCGAACGGAAGCTTGTCGAAACCGTAGGCCCAGTTAAGCCCTATCAGACCAAACGCAGGCATAAAGATCCGCGCACCAAACCCTGCCGACTTATACAGACTAAACGGGTTAAAGTCTTCATAATTGTTCCAGTTGTTACCGGCCTCAGTGAATGCAAAGCCATAAATCGTTGCCGCACTACCAGTGGTTACCGGGTATCTTAATTCAAGACCAAGTTTGTCGTACACGATACCACCCTGAATTGTACTACCAGGGCTTACAACACCATAGTTGTTATAGTATGGTGGTGTTACTTTGTTGTTCTCATAACCACGCAGACCAATGATTTCCTGGCCTAGCAGGAATGAGTTGAAACCGCCTGCAAGTCCGTCACCACCGAGGAAGAAACGTTCGAACGGTCCGATGCCGGCTCTTTGAGAATAGCTCCCGATAAACCCGAAGTGTGCTTTCGCCTCAAGTACGAGTTTCTTCTTGTTGTCGAGCGGCAGGTAGTAACGCGCATCGAACATCCACTTGTGGAATTCGATCCATTTGAATCTGTCTTCAGCCGGGGCTGTTGCATAGTCGATGTCGCGCCACGATGAGTGTGGAGGCGTGAGCGTGAGACTCAACGAGATGCTCGATCCCTGAGACGGATACATGATTTCATTGATGCTGTTTCGCGCAAGCGTGGTGTTAAACGTAAAGCTGTTAGCCACACCGTTTGAGAATCCAAGACCAGAATTCCAGTTGTCGAGAATGTATCGCAGATAGGATACGGAATTTGTCAGCGTGAAATAATTATCAGGCCATTCCAGACGTCTTCCCAATCCCACCGTAATGCTATGCACTTTCAGAAGTGGTCTGACGCTGAGCGTGTCTGTCGCGGTTGTCGTCTGATATCCGAACAAAGATCGCTGCACCGAGCTGTTCAGACTCACACTGAGAGAGTGAGGTTTTCTGCCGCCAAGCCATGGTTCTGTGAAAGAGAAACTGTAGCTCTGGTACTGACGACCATTGGCCTGAAGACGAACAGAAAGGCGCTGACCATCTCCAACAGGGAGCGGTTTCCACTCGCGGATCTTCGGTACGTTGCGCAGCGAGAAGTTGTTGAACGTAACACCAAGCGTTCCCACAAATCCATAATATCCACCCCAGCCCCCAGACAATTCGATCTGGTCATTCGACTGTTCTTCAACTTCCCAGTTGATATCAACCGTTCCTTTTGCAGGATTCGGAACAAGGTTTGGATTCACCTTATCCGGAGCGAAATATCCGAGCTGACTCAAGCTTTGTTGCGTCCTGATGATATCGGATCTTCTGAACTTCACTCCGGGAATGGTGCTCAACTCGCGCCTGATCACATGGTCACTTGTTCGTGTATTTCCCGTGATCGTTACCTCGTTGATGGTTGCTTGTTCACCTTCATTGATCCTCATCTCAACGTCAATTGAATCTCCAACAACTGCGACCTCAACCGGATCGATCCTGAAGAACAGGTAGCCATCGTCCATATAGAGACCGCTGATATCAAGACCCTTTGGATTAAAGGTAAGTTTGCGCTGAATCAGATCGTTGTTGTAAACATCTCCTTTCGAGATACCGAGAACGGCATCAAGCTGCTTGTCTGTGTAGATGTAATTTCCTGTCCAGATAATGTTTCGGAAATAATACTTTGGCCCTTCTTCTACTTTGAAATCAATGTTGATGGAGCGATCGTTGTGCGCATAAATCGAATCGGAGATAATTTCAGCATCGCGATAACCTTTGGAGTTGAAATATTCGATCACCTTCTGCTTGTCTTCATCATAGTCTGTGCGGATGAACTTCGAACTTGAGAAGAGATTCAATTTGACGTTGTCGTTGATAAAGGCCTTCACGTCCTTCCAGCTTTTCTTTTCGCCTTCGCGGAAATACTTCCCTGGTGAACCGAAAACTTCTGAAAGAATGGCGCGATGAAGCGTTACACGCGGATATTCTTTTGTCTTCTTCATTCTGCGTTTCAATGAAGCATCATCGATGTTTTCGTTGCCGTAGAATGTGATCGCATTGATCTTCACCTTCGATTTCGGATTGATATTGATCCGCAGGCGAATGCCATCAGTGTTTACAGTATCTTTTTCCTGAACGATCTTCACCTCGGTGTTCAGGAAACCCTTCTTCACGAAATACTTTTTCACCGCGAGCTCGGTGTTCCGGATCATCGCATCGTTCACAATTTTACCACGGATGAGATTGAGATCTTCCTTCAATCCCGATTCCTGTGTCTTACTGATCCCTTCGAAGTAGAAGGCCGTTAGGCGTGAGCGTTCTGAGAGTACTATGGTGAGATAGATGTTTGAGCCTTCAATTCTCGATACCTGAATAGCCACATCCCCTACGAGTCCGTATTTCCAGATTTTTCTGATCGCACCTGAAATCGCGTCTCCCGGTATCTTGATCTTGTCGCCAATCTTCAATCCGGAGATCGAAATCATAGCGTTCTTATCGAGAATGTTGAGGCCCGTTACTTCTATTCCTGCGATGGTGTATTCTGCGGGGTTGGCATAATTGAGATTTCCACTCTCGGTGGGTTGTTGCGCGTTGCCGCGATCTCTTCTGCGTATCTGAGCGACTGAGTCAAAAGTCAAAAAGAAGACTAAACCAATGATTAAAAAATGTCTCATCCTGTTACAGGGTTCAATTGCTCACTTGTTTTTCCGAACCTCCGTTCGCGTTGCTGGTATGACCAAATGGCTTCATACAGATGTTCTTTTCTGAAATCAGGCCACAGGGTTGGCGTTATGAATAGCTCAGTGTAGGCGATTTGCCAAAGCAAAAAGTTACTAATCCGCAATTCCCCGCTTGTACGAATCAAGAGCTCCGGATCTGGGATGCCGGAAGTCTTCAAATAGTTTTCAAAAACCTTCTCATTTATGTCCTGAGGACTGATTTTTCCGGCTTTTGCGTCTGCCACAAGTGTTTTCACAGCCTCAACGATCTCCCACCTTCCGCTGTAGCTCAGTGCCAGAATAAGTGTCAGCCCGCCATTATTCTTCGTCTGGTCAATTGCCCACTTGAGATTGTTCTGGCACTCAGAAGGCAAATGACTGATATCACCGATCGTCATCAGTTTCACCTGATTTTCCATCAGTGTTCCGATTTCCTGTTTCAGTGTGTTCACCAGAAGCTCCATCAGCCCGTCCACCTCCTCCTTGGGCCTGTTCCAGTTCTCAGTTGAAAAAGCGTATAAGGTCAGGAACTTCACGCCCAGCTCTCCACAACATTCGGTGACATCCTTTACAGCCTGGACGGCATTGCGGTGGCCAAATATGCGCATTGCACCTTTCTTTTTGGCCCAGCGACCGTTCCCGTCCATGATAACGGCAATATGCCTTGGCAAATTATTGAAGTCGATATGTTCCTTGAATGAGGCCACGGGGGTGCAAAATTAAGTTAAAAAACCATAAGGTAAACGTTCTCTGCGAGATACTAATCGCTGAATTAACTTTTGCGGGGAAGCTATTTGTAAGGGTTGGTTGGACAGGGAATGTCGTAAAACGTTCGGGTCACGCTGAATCCCAGGAAGTAGTAAGCGTCATTATCAAACGGGTTGCCGTACTGATAATTTTTATTGTTTTCGCGCCCAATGGAGACGTTGTCGAGGTAGTCGAAGAAAGTTTTACGTGCGCCAAACTCAAGGGCTACATACCACTTCGGATTTATCACATACTTCAAGCCGGTTCCAAACGGAACGGCTCCCTGCACGTTGCTGTATTCTTCAGGTTTGTTTCCGTTGCCCGACATTCCGAACAAGGCAAGCCCTCCGAACAAATAAGGCGAGAACCGGACGAATCGTTTCGTCTCCCGCCAGTTTAAGAAATGATATTCGAAGGTTGTGGAAGCTTCGATCAGAAAAATATTAAAGCTCGCCTGACGCTGAGCCGAAAACGGGTCGATCGGGCGGCTGTCGCTTCCGTAGAGCTTTCCTCCGGTAAGGGCAGCGCGGAAACTAACAACGTTGCTCATGTTCGAGCGGTAGAAAACAGTAGCCGCGGGTCGTGAATTCAGGAAGTTGTATCTCCGCACCAGGTCACCTGTGTAATTCAATGTGCCGAGACCAAATCCAACTTCAGAGCGCTGTGCCGTCACAGCAAAAGACAGAAAGCATAGCAGGGTTATACAAATTGCTTTCTTGAGTTGCATCATCTGAATTTAGCTCTATGAAATGTTTTTCCTAAGATGTAAGTAAGCTTGAACGAAGTGACCATGTAGACATCGCGGTCGCCATTGTTGCCTCTCAGGTTATCAGGATGTTCCTGCCCATAACCCGGCAGCAAATTGTATGTGCCACCGCTTCTCGTTTGAGTCGGCCGAAGAGAACTTGCCGGCACTACCTCGTTCGAACGGTATGACATCGCCTTAGCCAGTTCGTTGTTGCCAAAGATGCCGAGGTCAACATAGTTGTGACTCACATCATCAATGTAATCTGTAAAGAGATAGCGGAAGCCAAGCTCAGCGGAGAAGTCCATCACTTCGTTTAACCTGAAACGCGCACCAATTCCAAATGGTATGGCAACCTGAATTAATTTATAAGGCTTGATGCCAGCATTGACGTCAGTCGAGCTGAGGCCTCCATTCTGGCCTTCGGTGCCCAAGGGTTTCAAATCAATCCATTCGCCAGCCTGCGGCAACGCATTTCCATTCAGATCAGTCGCAGGTGCCTGAGCCTGGGGGTTGTGATGAAAACCCGCGACACCAACGTAAACATATGGCGTCCATTTTACGCGGCTGATGTAAGTAGCCTGGTTCTGAAACAGGTCGAAGTTTGCCGTGACAGATAATTCCTTGATGCGATTTCGAAAGGACAGATTTCTCTGGTAGCGGAACACACCGTTTGAATTGTCGCCCTGATCGGCAGATTCTATATCTGCACCACGCAGGGTGCCATACATGAACCCTGCGGTGAGCGAATAACGCGGTCCAAAGCGATGGGTAAAGGAAATTCCAAGGGCTGGCCGCGTGAAGGAAATATCAGTGCTGAACCGCGATGGTTTAGGAGCGAGATCGCCATAATAGTTCAGCGCATTCAGCGAAAAACCGATGGCATTATAGATCTTCTCTTTTCCGAAGTGATATTTTTTGCCGCGAAAGTTTGACAGACGTCTATTGTTCTTCTTGATCGCCTTTCGGTTCATCTGTGCGAACGAATCCGTGGACGCGACCAAACAGACTACCAGGATCAGGTAAAAAAGTCTTCTCATCACCTCTTGATTAAGCCATTATAAATCAGTGAACTACAAATTTAACAAAAATTAATTACGGATGTCTAAACCCCAGTTAAGCTTTTGGCGCAGCGTTTTGAAATAGTGTTGGCCTTCCAGCTGAATTAAAACAACCTTGAAATCCGCTTTTTTAACTGTTAATACTACTGAGCTGTCAATAGTGGCTATGCGAGAGTCGAGTGATACCAGAAATTTTTTGCTTCGGCCTTCGATGCGGAACGAGATTTCTGAGCTGTCAGACACTACAATGGGCCTGACGGTCAGGGTGTGAGGACTGACTGGCGTGATCACGAAGTTTCCCGAACGGGGGAAGATCAGTGGTCCACCACAACTTAGTGAATACCCCGTGGAGCCAGTGGGGGTGGCAACGATAATTCCGTCAGCCCAATACGAGTTCAGAAATTCGCCATCGATCGTGGTATGAATGGTGATCATGGAGGAGGTATCTTTTTTCACGATCGTAAAATCGTTCAGGGCGAAGTTGAGCCTTCCGAATACTTCTGAATTGGATTCAAGTCTGAGCACTGCGCGTTTATCGAGACGATACTTTTGACTCAACACCTGCGGCAACGCTGTTTCAATCTCATCCTTCGAAGTTGTCGCGAGGAATCCCAGTCGGCCCGTATTGATACCAAGGACGGGAAGCTCTAGTTTACCGATGTGGGAGATTGTTTCGAGCAGCGTGCCATCGCCACCGATGCTGATAAACAGGTCTATGTTTTCTTTCCCTAGCTGCTCGGGCTGATAGATTTTCCAGGAGAATTTTCGAAAGGCAGGGGCCCGAAGATAGGTCTCAAACTTTTCAGAAATGTAAATCTCTTCACCGGAAAGAAGTTCAAAAATGCGCTGAATGACAGGAGCGGTTTGTCGTTTGAATTCCTTCCCGTGGATTCCGATTTTCATCCGTAGTAACGAAGCGTTTAGTTTTCAACCGCCCACAAAGCGGAGAATAAATATACGAACGGGAATCAGGATGGGAAAATAATTTAAGTGATCAGGTCAGATGTCGAGATAACGGAGCAGCATGTCGATTCGCTCTTTTTCGTTTTCGACCGGTTTTAGCTCCTGGTAGCGCCCGATCACCTTATAACCGAATCTTTCAAGTGTTGCAACAATCCGTGACATGTCTGACTGGTTGATCTTCAAGGTAAGACGAATCTTGCCTGCATCAAGCGGATCTTCCTTAATAATACTGCTCAGGATCTTGGCGTGATTCTCTTCGATCAAGCGGCTGATCTCAGCCAGCGAGTAGTCTATATAATTCATGCAAAGCACCAGTATTGCCCCTGGCATCTGCACGGCTGCCGTCTGGGCGAATGATGTAAGCGTGTCCTGCACGGTGATCACTCCATTGTACTGCTGATCATCGTTCAGTACAGCCACCATCTGAAGTTTATTGTCCGTTGCGATTTTTAGGATATCGTAGAAGTGCGTGTCGAGATGGACGAAACTGGTTTGTCCAACCAGGTTAAAATCCCCGACCTGCTTTTCGATGTCGTTTGTTTCGAGAATTATCTCTTCCGAAATAAAGCCAAGCAGGTGACCTGATTCCACCACCGGCAGATAATTACAGCGGAATTCTTCCATCCAGACGATGGCTTTGTGTGCATCGTCAGTGCCTTTCAGCGGAGGAATCATGTGGTTGATCAGATCTTCTGCTATCATATATTGTTCAATAGAATAAAAGAATACCTAAGTAACCAGGAATTCTTCTACAAGCTCATTAAATTTTTCAGGATGCTCCATCATTGGCGCGTGACAACATCTATCAATAAATTTCAATTCGGAATTCGGGATCAGACGGTTGAATTCATGCGCAACGATGGGAGGCGTGATTGTGTCATTTAAGCCCCACACCAATAACGTTGGCGCAGTAATATTCGGTATGTCATCTGCCATATTATGTCGCTGTGCTGACTTGGCGATGGCAACGATGCGCATACACTTCGGAATGCTTCTGGTAGTCTCAAACACCTCGTCAACCAGGTCTTTCGTTGCGACATTCGGATCGTAGAACGTGTACGCGACACGCTCACGGATGTAATCATAATTTCCCCGCTTCGGATAGGATCCGCCCATCGAATCTTCAAACAAACCTGAGCTGCCGGTAAGAATAAGTTTTCTCACGCGGTTCGCATTTTGAAGCGTGTACAACAGCGCAATATGTCCGCCAAGACTGTTCCCCATGATGATCATGTTATCCAGTTTCTTGAAAGCGACAAAGTCTTCAACAAATTTTCGCAGTCCTTCAAGCCCCGCTTCCTTGATCGGCATTTCGTAGATCGGAAGCATCGGAATGACAACCCGGAAATTCTTCGAAAAGCGACCGACAACACCTTCCCAGTTGCTCAATGCCCCGAAAAGTCCGTGCAATAGCAAAAGCACCTGACCTTGTCCCTCATCAACAAATTTGAAACCATTCTCTTCTTTAACTGCGATAGCCATACCGGGCAAAAATAATACGGATAAGTAAGGAAAAAATTAATGAGAAAAAAAGTGCCTGTCGGTTGTGTATCTAAAACACATCCCGGAAGATCGGGAACCATTCTCCTATCCAGGCAGTTACGGCAGGCGCGAAAGCTGCAACTTTTGGAAACACCCAGGAGTCATCGGTCCACTGATCTGGATAATGAACCCTGAACGAGTCAATTAACCAGATGATTACGCTCAAGATAAACGCTGTTTTCAAAACCCCTAAAAATCCTCCCGCAACCTGATCAACGCGGCCGAGAAATGATTTGTCGAGCGAGAGCTTGATCATGTTGCCGAGCATTCGCACCAGTATCACAATTGCGATGAACACGACACCAAACGCAACATAAGGCAGCACGTCTTTGTCCACATCAAAGTGCTCGGTGATATAGAGCATCGCCCAGCCCATCAGCTTGAATCCTCCCAGCACACCCAGCAAAAGAGCCAGCAGAGAGAATAACTCCATTAAGAAACCTTCTTTATAACCCGCATACGCTCCGATAACTATCAGTATGCAGATAGCAATATCAGCATAGCTCACGAGGTGAGTAGTCTTTTTACAAGTTCAGAAATTGTTTTGCCTTCGGCCTGACCGGCTAATTTTTTCGTGGCAACCCCCATAACCTTGCCCATATCCTGCGGACCTTTAGCGCCAACTTCAGCAATGATTGCTTTGAGTGCATCCTTCACCTGGTCTTCTGACAGTTGTTTAGGCAGGTACCGGCTGATCACTTCGAATTGAAACATCTCGCGGTCGGCAAGGTCCTTCCGGTTTTGCTGAACAAAGATGTCGGCAGATTCTTTGCGTTGTTTGGCAGCCTTCATCAACAACTTATTCTCCGTGTCACTGGTCAGCTCATCGCTGCCGGCCTTCTCGGTCTCTGCTAACAGGATCATCGATTTGATACTCCGCAATGCTTCGAGTTCCTCTTTGTTCTTCGCGAGCATTGCTTTCTTGATATCACCATCAATTTGTTGTTTGAGACTCATATATTGTTGACGTTATTGTACTTTTGAAAACATAAAACCGGCCGGAAAGTGACCCGACTCAGCGTCAATATTAATAAAATTGCAACACTCAGGAACGCCCGTGGAGGAAATAATCCGGACGTGATTAAAGTAGCCATCGACTGCGAACGCTTCGGTGCGCAGGGCATCACCGTTCACCCCCGGCCGGACGAGCGGCACATACGCTACGCAGACGTTATTGCATTGAAACGCGTTGTTACCACAGAGTTTAACATCGAGGGATATCCGGATGAACGATATATGAAACTCGTTCGGGAAACCAGGCCCGCCCAGGCAACGCTTGTCCCTGATGCTCCTGATGCAATTACTTCCAACGCTGGATGGAACACAGTGAAGAACCATGACTTGCTCAAAAGAATTGTCGATGAGATCAAAAGTCTGGGCGTACGTGTTTCGATTTTTGTCGACCCGTCAATCGAAATGGTCGAAGGCGCTGCAAAGGTTGGCGCGGACAGGATTGAGTTGTACACCGAACCCTACGCCCACAATTATGCAAAGGACAGAGACGCAGCAGTCCGACCTTATGTTGAAACCGCAAAGGCTGCTCATAAACTTGGCCTCGGTATTAACGCAGGTCACGACCTTGATCTCAACAACCTGAAATTTCTGCATCAGAAAATTGAACACCTCGATGAAGTTTCGATAGGTCACGCCCTGATCTGTGACGCACTTTACCTCGGTCTTGAGAATACTATTCAGCTGTACCTGCGTCAGCTCCGCTAATCCGGTTCAAACATTCTATATTTGAAGTCAATTCAACCCCATGAAGCTTAAAGATAAATTTAACGACAGCGATCTGCAGCGCATCAAACACGCGGTGAAAGAGGCCGAGGATAAAATCTCCGGTGAAATTGTCCCCGTGATCGTTGAGCGCAGCGGAAATTACACCATCGCTCTATATAAGAGTGCAGTCGTATTTGCCACCCTCGGGTTTGTGTTCATGATCATCTTCGATCGCTACCTGATCACCGATGCGAGCAATACACTTTATTATGACCCGGTCTTTATTTTCTTTGTTGTCATATCATCGGGCCTGGTTGGTGTACTCCTCGCCATGTTGTCAGACGGAGTGAAGCGGATGTTTATTACCAGGCGTCATCTTGAAGAGTGCACACGCATCGGGGCAGAGGCAGCGTTCCTGGAGGAAGAGGTTTTCAATACGCGACACCGCACAGGCATCATGATCTTTATTTCTTTTTTTGAGCACAAAGTAATTGTCATGGCCGACCGGGGCATCAGCAAGGTAGTGGAACAGCGGGAGTGGGATGCGCTGGTGTCAAACCTGATCGGCCTGATCCGCCAGGGTAAACCAGTGGATGGCATAGAAGCCGGAATCAGGCGCTGCGGAGAAATTCTTCTCGAGAAAGGATTTCATAAAACCGCAGATGATATCAACGAGCTTCGTGACGACCTGAGAATCAATTAGCAAATCCCCCCGCTACCGATGAAAAAAATTCTGTTTATAATTTTCGTTTGCTTACCGCTTTTCACCCAGGCACAGCTTGCCATACCGGAGTTGTGGGGCACGCGCGTGCATGATGAAGCAAAAGTCTTATCCGCTCCGTTTATTGCGCAGCTCGAACAAATATTGAAAACACATGAGGACTCAACCTCTAATCAGATCGCTGTACTGATTGTGCCTTCCCTGCAGGGTGAAGTGATGGAGGAGTACACGCTGAAGGTGGCTGAGAAATGGCAACTCGGTCAAAAAAATAATGACAATGGTGTGCTTTTGTTCATTTCTATTGGCGATCGAAAGGCGCGTATTGAAGTAGGTGAAGGACTCGAAGGGGTTTTGCCGGATGCAGTGTGTAATCAGATCATCCGCAACGAGCTTGCACCATATTTTCGCCAGGACAATTATGAAGGGGGTGTGATGGCCTCAGTCACTGCGATTACGAAAGCTATTGCAGGTGAGTATAAGGCTGTATCAGCACCCGTACAGAAAAGAAGAACCCGCGGAGGCTCGCTGATGAGCACGTTGATCATTCTGATCATCATCATCGTGGTTAGCAGTTTGCGAAACCGCGGTGGCCGGGGTGGGGGCTTTTATGGAGGTGGATGGTACGGTGGCGGATTCGGAAGAAGTGGTGGCGGTGGCTGGTCGGGAGGCGGAGGTTTCTCGGGAGGAGGCGGAGGCTTCAGCGGAGGCGGCAGTAGCGGGTCGTGGTAGCACCTAAATTTCTTTTTTTAAAATTTTTAGCGGTTGGGAATTCGGCATGAAGTCACCTATTTTTGACCCTTCTTTTAAAGCCACCAGGAATCCGTCTGCCCGGAATTTGCCGTAAGCAAATAATGGAGCAGGACGACTTCAGGTGTCCCATTAAAGCCAAAACACACGCATGAAAAAGGACAAAGCCATTTTTGATCTCATTCAAAAGGAAAAAGAACGCCAGCAGACCGGAATCGAACTCATTGCTTCAGAAAACTTTACCTCTGAGCATGTGATGAAGGCGATGGGCACGGTGCTTACCAATAAGTATGCAGAAGGCCTTCCCGGCAAACGCTACTATGGGGGTTGTGAAGTGGTAGACGAGATCGAACAACTGGCAATAGATCGTGCAAAGGAGTTGTTCGGTGCAGAATGGGCAAACGTTCAACCGCATTCGGGTGCACAGGCAAACGCAGCCGTGATGCTGGCATGCCTCAAACCTGGCGACAAAATTCTTGGCTTTGATCTTTCACACGGTGGTCACCTCACACACGGGTCCCCGGTGAACTTTTCAGGTAAGCTTTATCAGCCCGTATTTTATGGCGTTGAACAGGAAACAGGTAAAATCGATTTCGACAAAGTGATTGAAACCGCTCAGCGCGAAAAACCAAAAATGATCATCTGCGGTGCTTCGGCATATAGCCGCGACTGGGACTATGAGAAACTGCGCAAGGCTGCTGACAGCGTTGGTGCAATTCTCCTGGCCGACATTTCGCATCCTGCCGGGCTCATTGCAAGAGGATTGCTGAACGACCCGATGGAACATTGCCACGTGGTGACAACAACAACACATAAGACACTGCGCGGCCCTCGGGGAGGCATGATCATGGTGGGAAAAAATGTTGACAATCCTCTTGGAATCAAGACACCGAAAGGCGAGATCCGCAAGATGGGTTCGATCCTTGACTCGGGTGTTTTCCCTGGCACGCAGGGAGGCCCGCTCGAACACGTGATCGCAGCGAAAGCAATTGCTTTTCAGGAGGCATTGTCCGATGAGTATCTCGAATACATCGTTCAGGTTGCAAAGAATGCGAAGGCCATGGCAACAGCATTCGTGGAAAAAGGATATAAAATTATTTCCGGAGGCACAGACAATCACCTTATGCTGATTGACCTTCGTTCGAAAAAACTTACCGGAAAGCAGGCGGAAGAGGGGTTGATCAAGGCAGACATCACCATCAACAAGAACATGGTTCCTTTCGATACACAGTCACCGATGGTCACCTCAGGTATGCGCATTGGAACACCAGCCATCACCTCGAGAGGCATGGTGGAAAAAGATGTCGTGAAGGTTGTTGAGCTGATCGATGAAGCACTTCAGAAGCCGGAAGATGATAAGCACCTCAAAGCAGTGAAACGTAAAGTCAATCGTTTCGTGGAGAAGTTTCCGTTGTACTAACGGATCGCGTTTTTAATTACGTTTTGTCATGCCACTGGATCAGCCGCAGGAAGAAAAGGAAATGAGTTTCCTCGAGCATCTCGAGGAGTTGAGATGGCACGTTGTCCGCTCATTGATTGCCATCGTGTTTTTCATGATTTTCGCATTCGTCAATATCGAGTGGATCTTCACGAATATTCTTTTCGCCCCCGGACGCGTGGATTTTCCAACCTTTATCTGGCTTTGCAAATTTGGAAACTGGCTTGGAACACCTGATGCCTTCTGTGTTCAGGAGATTCCGTTCAAGGTGCAAAGCCGATTGATGACAGGTCAGTTCACCATGTCGATCACAGCATCTTTCGTTATCGGTCTGGTTGTTGCATTTCCGTATGTGGTTTGGGAGTTCTGGAGATTTATCAGGCCAGGTCTTTATGCAAAAGAAAGAAAGTCTTCGCGCGGAGCGGTTTCTGCCGTGTCTTTCCTATTCCTGCTCGGAGTAGCGTTCGGTTATTTTGTGATGTCGCCCATGATGATTGCTTTTCTCGCGAACTACACCATCAGCGACATGATCGTCAATGAATTCGACATTACATCGTATATCGGAACCATTGTGACAGTAGTGTTGGGCAGCGGTTTGTTGTTCCAGCTTCCGGTCGTGATCTATTTCCTCACAAAGATTGGAATCGTAACGCCTCAATTCCTGCGAACTTATCGCAAGCATGCCATTGTTATCATTTTGATTCTTGGTGCTATTGTGACGCCATCGGCCGACCCGATCAGCCAGGCACTGATCTCACTCCCGTTGTATGTCTTATACGAAATCAGTATCTTGATTTCTGCGCGGGTGATGCGTGAAAAGGCGAAGCAGGACGCACTTGAAAAAGCAAACGAAGAACAATCAGCGATATGATGCCCAAAATAGCTATCGGTAGCGACCACGCTGGCTTTGACTACAAGGAGAACATTAAGTCATGGCTGGAGAAAAACGGATACAGCGTCAGGGACTTTGGAACCTACAGCAAGGATTCGGTTGACTATCCGGACTTTGCGCATCCTGTGGCGAGGGCAGTGGAGAAAAAGGAATTTGAACTGGGCGTACTCGTCTGCGGAAGCGCTAACGGGGTTGCCATTGCTGCCAACAAGCACCAGGGAATTCGTGCTGCTATTTGCTGGAACGAAGAGCTTGCAGGACTTGCACGCCAACATAACAACGCCAATATCGTTTGTCTTCCCGCGCGTTTTATCTCATACGATCTCGCACAAAAGATCACGGATAGATTCCTTCACGAGAATTTTGAAGGCGGCCGGCACGAAAAGCGAGTCGCGAAAATCAGCTGCTAGTTCCGGATGTAAACATCTCCACGCTTCGAATACCTCGATCGCTCCTGCGGGAAACGGTTAAAAAAAGGCACCAGCAAGTTGTCGGGGTCGACAATCGCTTCTGGGTTGTCAACCTTCAGATGATGGTATACTTCGGTGACGTTCTCATAGTAATCCGGATTGAGAAAAATATCCTGTGACAGTTTCCAGTTGAGATAGGGCAGCCCGAGTCTGTTGGTGCTGTAGTAACTGAGATCATTTGTCAGCACAGCAATTTTTTTATTGGTCATACCTGCCGGAGATTTTTTTACGAGCAGGTCGCTGTAGCTGACGGCACGAAGCTTTCCATACCGCGCCAGCAACCCCATTGCAATAATTCCTGCGATCAGCGCCCAGCTGTTGAGTTCAAGAAATTTCCGCCTTCTGATGGCAAGGAAGTAGTGGGTAAAGATCAATGCAAAAGCCGGGATAAAAACCATCAGGTTTTGCGGGCGCATATTTTTCGCATAAAAGAAATAAATGAGCGTGAACCCGATCCAAAGAAACATGATCTGCAGCACCTGCGACTGATATTTGCTCAGCCTGGCTTCGCGCTGAAGCATAACAACAGCAACCACGAGAAACACCAGTGGAACAATGCTCAGGGTGAAAATTCCCCCAGCCCCCATCAATACATCCCGCTTGAATGTAAGGTTTGCCAGGTAATAATACTCCCACATTTTACCAAGCGAAATGTTGAGGTATGCGATGGACATCACCAGCAGGTGCGGGAGTAAAAACCCGAACAACAAAAGCAAAAATCTGCGAGGCGTAGACCTTGTAAAGAATACGAGCACGATCATCACCCACAGTATATAGATGCTGAAGGCAAATGAGAATAACGAGGCAATGCTGATGAATAAACCAAGGTTGAAAATTGTTTCGTCATACTGCACGCGGAACTCGATTTCCTTGAAGAGATTGTTCAGCGCTAAAAGAAGGAACGTGAAGCCAAGAAGATCACCCGTGAGCGCCAGCGTATCGAACGAAACAAAAAAGAGCAGGCAAAAGAGAAACGAGGGAATGTAAGTATTCTCGTTGAACACCTTGCGCGTGATAAACATGATTCCCAGGTATGCAGCTTGGAGGAAGATCAGCACAAAAGCGACAATGTGCCGCGCCAGTAAAGAACGTCCGAACAGAGACTCCATGCTTTCGTGGAACCAGGCGGTTAACGGTGCGGTGTTGTCAACTACGGCCACGTACATATCCTTTCCTTCATTGAGGCGCTCGCCAATCAGGATGCTTTTCAACTCAGGAATGGTGATCCCGGGATGGTTCACAAACAGCGGCATGTACATCAGCAACATGATGACAAAAACGGCAACCAGACGGTAAGGATCATTGATTCGGAAATACCGGATGAGCATGCTGGGTAAGTTGGCGCGAAAATTAGACTGTAAATTTGAAGATTAAAGCGGAATCTGTTGTTTTTTATTACAGTTAATTCGTCATTCGTTACCTTTAATGCTACTATGGCAGGCACAACGCGACAACAGAAATTCAGCCGGTTAGTTCAGAAAGAATTGAGCGAAATTTTCCAGCGCGACAGGCGGGGAATATTGGGAGGAACTTTCATCACGATCGCAGATGTCAGGGTGAGTCCGGACCTCGGTGTGGCGAGGATATATATCAGCATGCTGCTGGCGAAGGACAAACAGAAAACATTTGACACATTAAACCTTCACAAGAAGGAAATACGTAAAGAACTTGGCGAAAAGATCGGCAAGCAGGTCCGGATTATTCCGGAACTGATTTTTGAAATTGATGAAGTCGAGGAAAACGCCCAGCGCATCGAAGATATAATCAAGAATCTGAACATCCCTCCCGCTGACAAAGGCAAAGAAGGTTGAACTTCCCATTCTACATAGCAAGGCGATATTTCTTTTCGAAAAGGAAAGCGAATTTCATTAACCTGATCTCGGTGATTTCGATGATCGGGGTTGCGTTCATAACGGCAGCGCTCATCATCATCCTTTCTATTTTTAACGGCCTTGAAAGTTTGCTGAGCTCCCTTAACAGCTCATTCGATCCTGAAATCAAGATCGTTGCCAGACAGGGAAAATCTTTTGAAAGCAGTGAAGCCTTGCTAAACAAGATCAGGGCTGTTGACGGTGTAGAGATTGTAACGGAAGTGATTGAAGACTACGCCTACGTGCGCTATCGCGAGGCAAATCAGGTGATTACTATAAAAGGCGTGGGCGATAACTTTATCCAGCAGAACAGAATTCCGAAGGAAAATATCGTTGAAGGAGATCTCAAGCTTCATGAAGCGGGTATTCCGTACGCGATCGTAGGCCGCGGAATTCAATACACGCTCTCAATTGCGGTAAATGAGCCGCTCTTTCCCTTGCAGATGTATTATATCAAGAATGTCAAGTCGGTCGGGCTCGACCCCTCCAAATTATACACGAAGAAAAATATCATCCCTGGCGGAGTTTTTAGTATCGTGCAGAACTTTGACGAAAATTACATCATCGTTCCTCTCGATTTTGCTGCCGAATTGCTTTCCTATGGCAACAGGCGAACCTCGCTGGAAGTAAAAATATCGCCTGCGCGTAAGCCGGCCGTTGTGGAAGCTGAGATACAGCGCGTCCTCGGAGAGTCATTCGATGTGCTCAACAATGAAGAGCAACATAAAGACCTTTATACACTGCTGCGCATGGAAAAACTCTTCGCCTTTATGGCTTTTGCACTGCTGCTGCTCGTTGGATCGATTAATATCTTCTTTACACTGATGATGCTTGCTCTTGATAAGAAGAAAGACATCTCGGTATTGTCAGCTATGGGCGCAAACACCAGTCAGATCCGCAATGTTTTCATGACAGAAGGTGCGATGATCGCTTTCATCGGGGCAGGAGTAGGTCTTTTGCTGGGCGGTGCGTTCTGCGCGCTGCAATTGAAGTATGGCATTATCTCCATGGGCATGGAAACCTCCATTACGCAAGGCTACCCCATCGAAGTCAAGGCCATGGATTTTGTTTATGCTTTTGCAGTCGTCAGCATAATAACGGTTATCATTTCCTTCCATCCAGCCAGGCTTGCATCCAGGTTTGCAGCGGCCAGACACCTGTAAGATTCGTGTAACATCTGGGCCGGATTTGTATCATTTTATTACGTAAAAATACTTACTTTAGAGATTCCGTTTCATTCAAAATGGCCGGTTTTCATGAAAGTCTCTGCCTCGCAACCGTTCCAGATCATCTATTCGCTGTACCAGCACGAATACCTCGGGTTCATTTTTGAATCCTACATTGTGCATCTGGACGACAAAGGCAAGCTCACCTACCAGCACCAGAACATTTCAGCAAAGAACGCACGGGAGTTTTCGAAAGGTCTTGACGACCGTGACTTTGAACTCATCGAGCTGATGGATTCGATGCAGCAGGACGCCATCGTGAAGAAATTTTCGCCCAAGATCGTCAAGCCTGAAGAGTTCCTGACCAAGACTTATGATAAGGTAAAGGGCAATGAAATCCTCCAGGAGCAGATTGAAGACTACATGGAAAAGCGCAGGGCGAAAGTGCTGGAGAAACTGCGCGGCAAAATGCTTTTTGAGATGGGCAACGATGGCGAGCCGACCTGGCGCAGGATCGAAGTACTAGACAAGCGTGCAACCATCCAGTTCCATTTCATCCGTACCAACGATCAGACAAACTATTACCCGACAATATTTTACCAGGGAAAGAAACTTGAGTTGCCCAATGAGTCAGCATACCTCGTGTGTAAAAATCCCGCGTGGATGGTGCTTGATGGCAAGCTCTACGGCTTCGAAAAGCATGTCGATGGCAAGAAGCTAATACCCTTCCTCAGCAAAAAGTTTGTAGTTATTCCCAAGAACGTTGAGGAAACCTATTACAACAGGTTTGTGGCACCCCTCATCGCCTCGTTTGATGATGTGGAAGCAAATGGGTTTGAGATCAACAAAAGCACCTACGATCCGCACCCGGTGCTGACGCTGTCGGAACTTCACACGGCACAGGCCTCTGCTGTTCCTTCTTTGTTTGATTCAGGTGCGAGCGCGCCATCGACAGATGAAGGAAGTGACGAGTCGGGAAAAATTGTATTCGACCTTTCGTTCAAATACGGCAAACACCGCTTCCGCGGAGACAACATCGGGCCTGTCAGCGTCACCGTTGAAAAACAGGAGACCGGATATGTGTTCCATCGTGTTACACGCAAGTCGGATATTGAAAAGAATTTTCTTCACACGCTGCAGAAGCTGGGCCTGGGAATGAAGGGATTTCGTGTGGCCATCCCGAAGTCAGAAGCTTTCTCCTGGCTGAATGAAAACCGCGTCAACCTGTTGAACCTCGGCTTCGAGGTAAGTCAACCCGAGAGCCGCGACAAGAAATATTTTGTCGGGAAGGCTGTGATAGAGGTCGAGGTAAAAGAGAACATCGACTGGTTTGATATTCACGCCAAGATCCGCTTTGGTGAGTTTGAAATTCCTTTCAAGGATCTTCGCAAACTGATCCTTAGGAAAAAGGTAGAATTCAAATTGCCGAATGGAGAAATTGCAATTATCCCTGAGATCTGGCTCACAAAATATGCCGACCTTTTTGCGCTTAGTGAAACGGAAGGGAACAATGAAAAGCCGGTGCTGAGAAAGCACCATCTCAACCTTGTGAAAGAGCTGGAGGAAGGAAATCTCGCCAAGGTTCACCTCAGCGAAAAGTTGAGATCACTTACATCGTTCAGTGGCATCAAGCAATATCCGCTGCCAGCGGGATTCAAGGGCGAGCTTCGTCCTTATCAACGTG
Organism: Fulvivirgaceae bacterium JP3-4; assembly: GCA_029309925.1. Lineage (GTDB taxonomy): Bacteria > Bacteroidota > Bacteroidia > Cytophagales > Cyclobacteriaceae > Chryseosolibacter. Next base: position 354,338 of record JARKND010000005.1, on the reverse strand, counting down.
CAGGGTACAACTGGCTGCGCTTCCTCAACGAATATAGACTCGGTGGATGTCTTGCTGATGATATGGGTCTTGGTAAAACGGTGCAAACCCTCACCATGCTGCAGGCAGAAAAGGATGCTGGTGCAGGAACATCATTGCTGATCATGCCAACATCTCTGATCTATAACTGGGAGATGGAGGCGAGCAAGTTTACACCGGACTTGAAAATTCTGAACTATACAGGAACGCTTCGTAACAAGGACATCACGCGTTTTGAGAAATACGATCTGATTCTGACATCGTACGGCATTACTCGCCTTGATGTTGAACAACTGCAGAAGTTCTATTTCAACTATATCATTCTTGACGAGTCGCAGGTCATCAAGAATCCAACATCCAATATTGCAAAGGCTGTTCGCGAGCTGAAGTCAAGACACAAGCTCGTGCTCACGGGCACACCGATTGAAAACACAACACTTGACCTGTGGTCACAGATGTCGTTCATCAACCCTGGTATTCTTGGGACACAGACTTACTTCCGCAATGAGTACCAGAATCCAATTGAGAAAAAAGCAGATGAAGCGAAGTCGAAGAAGCTTGGCGCGATCATCAAGCCTTTCATATTAAGACGTCACAAGTCTCAGGTGGCAACAGAACTTCCTGAGAAGGTTGAACATGTTCAGTACTCAGAAATGACACCTGAACAGGAGAGACGATACGAAGAGGTCAAGACACAGTATCGGGAGAAGATCCTCAAACTCATCGAACAGGAAGGGCTTGGCAACAGCAGGTTTATGATTCTCGAAGGTCTGACAAAATTGCGTCAGCTGGCGAATCATCCGAAAATGATCGAGCAGGGTTACAGTGGCGATTCCGGCAAACTGGAAGACATCACACACATGCTCGAGAACGCAATTGCCGAGGGGCACAAAGTTCTTGTGTTCAGTCAATTTGTAAAGCACCTCGATCTTGTGAAGAACTACCTGAAGTCAAACAAGATTGATTTTGCCTACCTCGATGGCTCCAGCACAGACCGTAAGGATCAGGTTGACCGGTTCAACAAAGACACGAACCTGAAAGTGTTCCTGATTTCGATCAAGGCGGGTGGACTTGGTCTGAACCTCACGGAGGCAGACTATGTGTTCATTCTCGATCCATGGTGGAACCCTGCGGTTGAAGCGCAGGCCATTGACCGCGCGCACCGGATCGGACAAAAGCGAAAAGTATTCACCTACAAATTCATCACGCGGAACAGCGTGGAGGAAAAGATTCTCATGCTTCAGCAAAAGAAACTTAAGCTTACAAATGAGCTGATCACCACCGAAGAAAGTTTCATGAAGCAGCTCACGAAGGATGACATCGCACAGATGCTGGCGTAACTCCGGCTAAAGATCTATTGTTTAGTATATTTTTTTGGCAGTAGCCTTGAGCACTTTTTGCACACACCGTTATAGGCTTAAGACTTTGTATTATGTTATCCCTGACAACACCGCTTTTCACCAGTGGGCGTGGTGAACCATAGGACGAGTTTAACAGGCGCACCAAATGGTGTGCGAGGAGCGTTGATACAAATCAAAAGAGCAGGCAGTTCGCACACGCTGGTTTTATTTGGCATCTTTTGCTATAAACATACAACCCTTTCCGGGTTGCCGATGATATTTTTGTTTGCCTCAGAAGTGGCCCGTGATTCCCCCAGTGCATTGAAACAATCGAGGGCCTTGTGTTTCATCCCGAAGGGATGGCATGTTTATAGCCATGTGTTCTGCAACGTGAACGTGCCGACTGCAGAGTCTGACCGGGAGATAAGCCGAATCGGCACGTAAGTACAACGCTATGGTCAGGGCACAAGTTTTCTTGCACTAGCTTTTATCTTTCATAAACCCACCGTTATAAGTTTAAGGCTCCAAGTATGTCTTCGCTGACAATACCGCTTCTTTACCGCCAGTTTGCGTGGTGAAAGAAAAACTAAAGTCTTCGTGTTTACCAGGCGCATCAAAGGTGTGCGATGAACGTTGCTACAAATTAATAAAGCAGGCAATTCGCACGCGCTGGGTTTTATTAGCCATCATTTGTTATAGACATACAACCCCTTTAGGGTTGCCGATATATTGTTTGCATCAGAACTTCCCCGGAGGTCCCGCAGTGCATTGAAACGATCGAAGGACTTGTGTTTCATCCCGAAGGGATGGCATGTTTATAGAGATGTGTTCTAATCCGTGAACGTGCCGACTGGAGAGGTCTGACCGGGAGATAAGCCGAATCGGCACGTAAGTACAACGCTATGGTCAGGGCACAAGTTTTCTTGCACTAGCTTTTATCTTTCATAAACCCACCGTTATAAGTTTAAGGCTCCAAGTATGTCTTCCCTGACAATACCGCTTCTTTACCGCCAGTTTGCGTGGTGAAAGAAAAACCAAAGTCTTTGTGTTTACCAGGCGCATCAAAGGTGTGCGATGAACGTTGCTACAAATTAATAAAGCAGGCAATTCGCACGCGCTGGGTTTTATTAGCCATCATTTGCTATAGACATACAACCCCTTAAGGGTTGCCGATATATTGTTTCCATCAGAACTTCCCCGGAGGTCCCGCAGTGCATTGAAACGATCGAAGGACTTGTGTTTCATCCCGAAGGGATGGCATGTTTATAGAAATGTGTTCTAATCCGTGAACGTGCCGACTGCAGAGTCTGACCGGGAGATAAGCCGAATCGGCACGTAAGTAGCAACGTTCTCTCATGAAGAACGTGCGCTAAGAAACACCAGAGCAGTCGCTGAACTTCGACATAGTTTTTTGCGGGAGCATGACACTAACTTCAACCCCTTGCGCTCAAAAATGTGTACTAATCGTTTGACTCGAGATGCCTTTTCTTCCATCGGTTATGTGACCACAGGTAGTTTGCCGGATTTTCCTGAATCGATTTTTCAAGCTCCCTTACATACCGATCAATAACACCATCACTGCTTTTTTCGTAAGGTGGTTCACCGATCACTACTGGCGTTGATACATAATAGCCGCGTTTTACTTTCTCTACTTTGTAGTAAAGCGTTGGAAACTGGGTGAGGTGCGCCAGCTGATTTGTGCCGTAGAAAAATACAGTGTCCTGATTGAGGAAGGTTGTCGCATATTTTTTATCTGACTCATACCCCGGGTACTGATCAGCAACACTTGCCAGCCCTTTTAATTTTGTTCTCCGTTTGATGATTTCTCTCGCAACGTCTTTTCTCCGGATCCCAAGAGCACCAAACCGGGAGCGGATAGCCAGTGAAAATTTGTCGAAGAATTTGTTTTTGACCGGCTGATAAACAAACTCGATGTCAAATGGAAATGCCAGCGATGCGGAAACCAGCATCCACTCCCAGTTGAACTGGTGCGAAGCGAGGAAAAATATTGATTGATTGTTCACTTTGTACTTGTCAAGCAGTTCGAGATTTGCAAACTGCATTCTTCGGCTTAGTTCTGCCTTGCTGATGGTAAGCAGTTTCAGCGTTTCAACGCCATAATCACAAAAGTGCCGGTAGAAATCACGCTCAATTATTTTTAGCTCATCGTCAGACTTCCCGGGAAATGAGTTCCTGATATTTCTGCGCACAACTCTCTTCCTGTATTTTACAATGCGGTAGCTGACGAAAAAGAGGAAATCGGAGAACGCATATAGAATCGGAAACGGTAGATATGACAGTAGCCGCAGCAAAAACATAGCAAATTGTAAGCGCGCGCCAAGTTAAATAACTATTCTTATTTTTGACGGATGAAAGATAAAGTTGTCATTATCACCGGGGGATCGTCAGGGATTGGAAAAGCACTTGCAAATGAGTTCGGATCGAAGGGCTCGCAGATCATCGTCACCGGCAGGAACGCAGCAGAACTGGACAGGGTAGTGGACGAGTTGCGTGCCAAAGGAATCTCGATCCTTGGATTTCAATCGGACGTAAGCAAGGAGGATGACAACAGACGCATGGCAGAGTTTGCCATTCAATCCTTCGGCAAAATCGACATCCTTGTCAATAATGCTGGAATATCAATGCGGGCACTGTTTGAGGAAGTTGATATCGATGTTGTTAAGAAGGTAATGGACATCAACTTTTACGGAGTCCTCTATGCCACCAAATATTGTTTGCCCGAAATCAAAAAAACCAAAGGCTCGATCGTAGGCATATCATCAATTGCCGGCTTCCGCGGCTTGCCCGGACGCACGGGCTACTCGGCTTCAAAATTTGCTTTGAATGGTTTTCTCGAGGTGTTACGGACTGAGTTGCTCAAGACGGGAGTTCACGTTCTCACCGCCTGTCCCGGGTTCACCGCCAGCAACATTCGCAAGCGTGCGCTGACGCGCGATGGGAGCGCACAGTCCGAATCACCGAGAGATGAAGAAAAAATGATGACAGCCGAAGAATGTGCGATGCATATTTACAACGCCACAGTTGAGCGCAAACGAACACTTATTCTCACCTCACAGGGTAAACTTGCAGTCTTCCTGAACAAATGGTTACCGGGCTTTGCCGACAAGATGGTTTACAACGTTATGGCAAAGGAGGCAAACGCACCGATCAAATGATCACGTCTTGCTGAGGAAAACAATTTTCGTGTTATCGGCCTTGCTGATCTTCCGGTAAAAATCGATATAGTCTTGGTAAGCTGCTGCTGGAAATTCGCCCTTTAAGATTTTTAACTTTCTCACGTACACGAGTAATCCCTGATCGAGTTTGAACGATGACTCGTATTCACCAAACTGAGAACTGAACCTCATGGGCTCGGGTAAAAACTCCGGGTACATGTTTTCAGGCACGTGGTATTGAATCGTGTCAATGTCGATATACCCAAAATCTTCGATGAAGTTCATTTTCCGCTCCTCGAGTTTTTCCGGAATGAAGCTCGAGCGGTTCATCAGGTTTGGGACAAGGAACATGCGCTTGCCGCTCACAGTTGCATAACGTCTTAGCCCCAGTTCAAGCTTCAGCACTGCAGATGGATTTTTTTGCTGCGCCTTCTTCAGATCGAACCTGATCAGGTCCATTGTAGGAATACGGGTAACATCGTGGATCAACTGCTTTTGCGTCTCAACCTGCTCGTTCACAATATCACCAATACCTTCTGCATCGTATTGCAACCCCGAGTACGTGGTTGTAATGTTTGCCATTCCATCACCAGTAGGCTGCAGAACAACATCGGCAAATCTTATCTGCGTATTTTCGTTCGCATCATAGCGTTTTGTCCTTACCACCTTGGCACCATTCTCTGTGATGAGAAGTGCCTTGCGGTCATCCGTGAAAAAGCCCTGGTACCCGAACGGGTTTGTCTGACTGGTGCACTCAAGCCAGATGGTGTCTTGTTCATTGGGCACAGCAACGATTGCATGATTGAACTGCGTGCTTGGAAAATCATCACGGAGTGCGCGCGCATGATTGCCGGCACGGATCAGTGTGTAGTGCGATGGAATCGAAGCCGCGTCAAGCAATGCTACCATATAGTTCGACAGCGCTTTGCAATCACCATAACCGTTTTTATCCACCACAGAGGCTTCGAAGGGTTGATATCCGCCAATACCCAGCTGAATGCTCACATAACGGGTTTTATTCTGCATGTATTCATACAGTATTTTTACTTTTTCTTCGCGTGACTTCGCATTTTTCGTTAGTTCAAGAACCTTCTCTTTAGTTGCCGGGGGTAAAACATTTCTTCCTTTGTTAAGGGACGCGATCCACTTGCCGTAGCCATCCCAGGTATCCATCCGGCCTACGTAGCTGTCGTATTCAAAGTCTGTTGGTGCAGCGATGATTGTTGGCGCCAGGTCCGCGAATGTGGGACCGTAAGGTTCTCGTTTGACCGGGGGAACATTGTCGAAGCTCCATGTCTTTGAAAGGAGTCCTTCAGATGTGGGCGTCTCACGCGCTGCAGTTGATATGTTCAGAACTTTTACACGGGGGGCAAGTTCTTTCGGGTACGTTAAGCTGAACGATCCTTTCTGGCAGGAGATCTTTTCATAGTCGAACAGCGAGAATTCCGGAATGTAGAACAGAAACTTATAGTCGATCTCATATTCAAGCTCAATGGTGTACGGATAAACACCCTGCGAGAGATCGAGGTATTTATAGCGATCATCACTCTGCAGATCACTTCCGGCAGCACTTCTGTCCTCAATGTCCTTGTCCTTGATGCGCTTGATGAGCTCACCGTTTGCATCGTACACCGCTGCGCTCAGCGATCTTACTTTTCTGAACTTGTCATAAAATACACCCTGATGAGCGTAAAACTTTGCCTTCGCATTATAGATGGTGATGACCTGTCGCACCCAGTGCGAGGCCCTGTTCCGCGCAACAATTTTAAACGCGGCACTGTTTTCCCGGTACACAGCATCCACATTAGCGCTAAGCTCTGCCGGGATTGCCGACACCGGATACTTCGGGTCAGCTGCCATCACCGAACTACATATGATCAAAAGCACAAAGACAAGGAAGCGCATATTATTGTTTCTTTTTTAGTACAACCTGTTCAGACTGTTTGGCAACAACCTGGTTAAAGAATTCGCGAAGATTCGGATACTCATCCTGTGTAAAGATGTCGCGGTTGATCTGCAGCACACTTGTGATTGCAATCTGGTTTCCGTAAGTGGCAATGTTGAATGAGTATTTCGCTGCATTGTTCGGAAGCATGATCACCTTATTCTGCGGGAGCTCATCGATGGTGTAACCCTCCGGCATCGCAAATTTTCCGATGTAAAAGCGTTCGATCATGTTTCCAAAATTTACAGGGTACTCCCTTTTTTCAACCTTGAATGGATTCGATTCTTCCCGCAGAAGCAGAAACGGGTTCAGGTAGATCACCTCTCCCGAAACATCCGCATGAGAGTCGTGCACCAGCTCGTACGTCTCTTTGAACGGTTCATTGATCTCGCGCACATTTTTTATTTCGCTTTTGCTGATCTGCCACGACTTGCCCGAGGAGAAATCCTTCAGATACTCCTGTTCGCCCTTATTGATGTATTGACTTCGTGTTACCTGCGCTGCATATCCGAGGCGGTCAATGGCCAGCTTCCCATTCAACGCACCGCTCGGATCGATGATGAAATCGGCATTGGCCACCACTTTCGATTTGGGCGCAACAAGATTCACCCACTTATAACCCGCCTTGCTTACGACAAAACCGCGGCCGTTCAAACAACGCTGCGGCAATACGCCAACTGGGAGCAAAGGCTCCGTGGCATCAAGCAGAACCTGCTTGTCTCCGGTTTTCACAAGACAGATCACGTTGTTAAACTGAGTCGAAATCGGTAAAGCCTCACGCACGAAACCGTGATCCCTGGTGCTGATCAGCACGGGATAAACTTCAAAGCCTGCCTTTTCAAGCATCGATGCAAGCAGCAGGTTCAGCTCCGCGGAACTGCCTTTCTTTTCTTCAACGATCTTCTTTAGAGCAGCATCCGGAAATTTACGAAAGCTTCCATCCCACGTAAAACCATTTTTAATAAGGACATTGAGGGCGGCAATTTTTTCCTCATCTGTTGTGAGGCCGGCCAGTTGTTCATCTACAAGCTTTTTCAGGAAGTTATTTCCTTTGATCTCTCCGTAAAAACTTTCGCTTTCAGAGTAAGTCTTATTGATATCCTGCCAGCTTCCCATGTAGGTCTTGATCGGTGCCTGCGGGAACTGTGTGTAGGCCAATTCAAAATTGATTTTTGAAATGTAGTCTTTCTCAGTAGTGATATAGGGTTCAGCGTTAAACGCAGGAACATTTTCCGCCACCCAGCGGTCTCTGTTTTCGTTGTACTGCAATGGTGTAGCACCGCTGGTTTTGGTGCTTGCTGATGCAACAGAATGATCTGCGGTCGTCAACGCAACATAACCTTGCATGTATCGCTCGTAATGGAACCACTCCGGAATATTAGCGCGGTATTCACTTACCACAACCGGAATCGAATATTGGAACTGCCAATCCTGAAAGTTGCTGAAGAATTCGGAATTTACTTTGTAAGTGATGTCAAGAACAGACCCTTCTTTGACATTGGGAAAAGTAACTTTGACGAGACGCAGGTTTTCGCTTTCATCTGTTTTGAAGATCGACTCACTCTTGACCTTTATTTCAACAGCTTTGCCATTTTCGAGATTAGTCGTTTGCGCTTTTAGGGATACGATCTTTTCGTCTGCAGACCCGTCTTTGTAAAGCGGAATTTCAAAGTCGGCCCATTCGAATCCTTCCTTTTTAAGAATTTTGATACGTGTGGTCCGCTCAAATACGAGGGAAAATCCGGTATTGTCACTATACACAATGGTTGAAGTGCCAAAATCACCAAGGATTACTGCGTTTGCGGAGGAATCTTTGTCGTAGCGCTGCATGGTAAGCGCTTCAAATGGAACATCACCAAACTTAAGGGGAACTTTCTGCGCAGAAACATAAAGACACACAGTCACACAGAACGCAGTCAAGAGGGTTTTCTTCATTGCGAGGTCAGGTTTAGATTAAATTTCAATTAACAAAAAATCTTCTTCATTTTTGTCGGGTAGTTGAACAATTCCACTACGTAATTTTTAACCAGATCAGTGGCGAAATCAAAAACCGTTTTTTACTGCCAGAGTTGCGGGTATGAGTCTGCAAAGTGGCTGGGAAAGTGCCCATCGTGCAATTCGTGGAATTCTTTTGCAGAGGAAGTAATTGCAAAACAGGAGACTACAAAAACTGAATGGCGCCAGGAGTCGAAGCAGAGGCAGGCAAAGCCTCGCACGTTAAGTGAAATTGAAACTTCACGCGATTTGCGATGGGATTCCGGAGATAACGAACTGAACCGCGTGCTGGGTGGAGGCGTTGTGCCGGGATCGCTGATCCTGATTGGCGGAGAACCTGGAATAGGAAAATCCACACTCATGCTCCAGGCCGGGCTTCGCCTCAAAGGACAACGGGTGCTCTATGTGTCGGGCGAAGAAAGCGAGCAGCAGATCAAAATGCGTGCTGAACGCATGAATGATGATTCTGAGAACTTTTACATCCTTACCGAGACGAACACGAAAAATATTTTTAAGCACATCGAGGCACTCGAACCGCAGGTGGTGATTATCGATTCCATTCAAACCTTGTATTCTGATCAGATGGAATCGTCAGCCGGAAGCATCGGCCAGGTTCGTCAATGCAGTGGTGAAATGATGAAGTTTGCGAAAGAGACCAATACTCCCGTCTTCCTCATCGGTCACATCACAAAAGATGGATTGCTTGCAGGCCCCAAGGTTCTCGAGCATATGGTCGACACAGTGCTGCAGTTTGAGGGCGACCGCCATCTTGCGTACAGAATTCTGCGCACGACTAAAAACAGATTCGGCAGCACTTCCGAGATTGGCATTTACGAAATGCTTGGCAACGGCTTGCGCGAAGTGTCCAACCCGTCAGAAATTCTGATTTCACAAAAGGATGGAACATTGAGCGGTGTCACCATTGGAGCTACCATTGAAGGCAATCGTCCGCTTCTCATCGAGATCCAGTCCCTGGTGAGCCCGGCATCCTTCGGAACACCGCAGCGAACCCCAACAGGCTTCGATCAGAAGAGATTGAACATGTTGCTAGCGGTGCTCGAGAAGCGATGTGGTTTCCGGATGGGAACGCAGGATGTGTTCCTCAACATGGCTGGCGGTATTAAAGTGGAAGATCCTGCCATCGACCTCGCCATCTGCATCTCAATTATTTCATCGATGGAAGAGATACCCGTTTCAGACAAAGCGTGCTTCGCAGCGGAGATCGGCCTTGGCGGTGAGTTGCGCGCAGTGAACAGAATAGAGCAGCGGATCTCAGAGGCTGAAAAACTCGGCTTCAGTGAAATTTACATTTCCAAATTCAATCAGAAAGCGCTGGACGTGCGAAAAACAAAAATTGTTGTCAAGGCATTTGGCAAACTGACCGAAGTCTTCGAAGACCTGTTCGGCTGATAGTATCCGGCCCGGTTTTTTTACTTAACTAGAGGATACCTATGGAATCTTTCTTTACCGAAACCCTTGGCGTGTCGCCTGACCTCTTCACCTTCGTGCTGTTGCCGCTGATGATTTTTCTCGCGAGGATCAGCGATGTTTCGATCAATACAATCCGCATCATCTACGTTCTGGGAGGCCGGAAGTTCACGGCCACGATACTTGGATTCTTCGAATCGCTCATCTGGCTGATGGCAATCAGACAGATCTTCGAACATATGGACAACTGGTTGTGCTACGTGGCTTATCCTGCTGGTTTTGCGTCTGGAATTTTTGTGGGAATGATCATTGAAGAGCGTATTGCCTATGGAAAAGTGATCGTCAGGATTATCACACGAAGAGATATAAGTCAGCTTCTTGAGTTTCTCAACAGTCAGAATCAACGCTACACCCACGTCAACGCTGTCGGCCCTGATGGGCACGAAAACCTGGTCTTCACCGTGCTTCAGCGCGAAAGGTTGGATTCATTATTGCTTAAACTGAAAGAAATACTGCCAAGTGCATTCTATACCGTTGAAAAAGTTAATCGTGCAGCTGAAAGTGGCACAATTGTTCAGGAAAGTACACGTTGGAGTATCGGATCGTGGTTGAAAAGTGTAAAACGAGATTAATACAATGAAATTTTTGCTGCTAACATTCCTCATTGCTTTCGTTCCTTGTGTTGAAACGGTTGACAAAGAACTGAAACTTGAATACAAGTTCAGGCAAGGGGATGAATTTGAATACGCTCAAGTCTCGAAACAAAACGCGCTGCAGACATTGCCCGGCATGGGCGAAATGAAAATGGATGGGACGCTCGCAGGAACAATGATCCTGAAAATAAAATCAGTGGATGCGAACGGCAGTGCCCGGATTGAAAGCCAGTATTCGAAGCTCAGGATGGTGACGAACAATTTCCTGATGAGCATGAGCATGGACAGTGAAGGTTCGCAGGAAGAAGACGGAAACAAGATTGTGAAATCGATGACCGGCAAAACATTTTTCTTCACCATGACCAGGACCGGTGCGGTGCAGGATGTTGAAGGCGTTGAAAATCTTTACTCCGCACTTGGCTCACTTGACATCGATGACGATGTAGTAAACAAGGCACGCAAAGCCCTGCAACAAACGATTAACGATAAGTCGATCAAAACACTTTTGGAGAATGGTTTCATAAGCTATCCCGACAAGGCAGTGAAATCAGGAGATAAATGGAACACCTCCTCTGTCCAGGCCGTGAACTTCCCGATGAAGATCGACAACACCTGGAGCCTTCAAGGCGTTGATGCAAGTGTTGCAAAGATCACAGGTGAGAGCAGCCTTGCCACCATCGACAAGGAAAAGGTTAACAACCTGGTCAATGGAATGAAATCAAAGTCTGACCTGAACGGCACGCAGAAGATGACGGGTCAGGTAGATCTCAGGTCGGGCTGGCCGAAAGAAGTGAAGATCCTGTCTGACATTAAGGGAACAATGACATTGCTCGCAGGTGGGTTAATTCCGCAGGATATGGAAATACCGATGACAGTCAAGATTGAAACCACCTACACAATCGTTAAGCGCAAATGAACCGATAATTGCGATCGGACCCTCCATCTGATGTAAGCTTGACGTATTCTATTTCTCCGACAACATCTGCAAAATATCCTCAACGTACTCACGTGAGTTCGAAAGGCGCGGCACTTTGTTCTGGCCGCCCAGCTTTCCCCTGCGTTTCATCCAGTCGTAAAAGGTTCCCTGCCGCACACTGTGAACTTTCGGGCCGATCAAAGCCAGATCATGTTTGCGCTTTGCATCATAGTCGGAATTCACTTGCCGGAGCGTGTCGTCAAGCACTGAAGTAAATTGTGTGAGATTATCCGGACTTTGCTTAAACTCGATCAGCCATTCGTGGCCACCGCGCTTTCCTTTTTCAAGAAAGACTGGAGCAGCGGTAAAATTGTCTATGATGGCATTGGTCACTTCACAGGCTTTGGTGATAGCGGCTTCTGCGTTTTCGATAATCACTTCTTCTCCAAATGCGTTGATGAAGTGCTTCGTCCTTCCGGAAATTTTAATTCTGAAAGGATTGAGGGAAGTGAACTTGATTGTATCGCCAATATTGTATCGCCACAAACCAGCATTGGTAGAAATGATCATCGCGTAATTCTTGCCGAGTTCTACTTCTGATAGGCCTATAGCCTTTGGATTTTCCTTATCGATCTCCTCCATCGGCACGAATTCATAAAAAATGCCATAGTCAAGCATCAGCAACATGTCTTCAGAATTCTTTTGGTCCTGAATGCCAAAGAAACCTTCGCTCGCATTATAGGTTTCCCAGTAATGCATATCTGATTTTGGAATCAGCGATTCGAAGAGGTTGCGATAAGGCTTGAATGCCACCGCACCGTGGAAGAATGCTTCCAGGTTTGGCCACACCTCCAGGATGTGACTCTTTTTTTTCAGCTCAACGATCCGTTGAATCAGCAGCACAGTCCATGTCGGAACACCAGCAATGTTGGTCACATTCACTTCGGAAGTTTCTTCCGCCATTTTTTCAATTTTCTCTTCCCAGTTGCCAAGCAGTGCTGTTTCGAGACTTGGTGTCCGGATGAATTGCGCCCAGGGTGGCAGGTTCTGCATGATCACGGCAGAAACATCACCATAAAAGGACGAATCGCTTGAGTCATACTCATTGATCTGGTGGCTGCCGCCCACTGCTAGACCTTTCCCATCAAACAATTTAGTGTCAGGATAATTGTTTACGTAAATGGAGATAAGATCCTTTCCACCCTTGAAGTGACATTCCTCAAGCGCTTCTTCGGAGACGGGGATAAATTTGCTGCGTTGGTTGGTTGTGCCGGATGATTTTGAAAACCATTTGATCTCAGACGGCCATAGCACATTCTGTTCTCCGCGCATCAGGCGCTGGATGTACGGAAACATCGTTTCATATGTGTGAATGGGAACGCGTTCCCGATACTGCTCGTACGTGGTGATGTCACTGAAGCCAAACTGGTTTCCAAAGACTGTGGTTTCACCGTTAGCAAGAAGTTTTTTGAATAGCTCTTCCTGAACATCATGAGGGTATTTCATGAATAGCTCGATCTGATGAATGCGTTTCCTCATCACCCACGTCAAAATCGAATTTATTAGTCCCATCTGAATTCAGGTAACTTCAAAAATATACTTTCGGGGAAACAAATTAAATTGTTGTACCCAAAACTTCTATGGTGTAAGCGCAGATTTGCCACGCGGAATGCTGAAGCGTTTGCCCAGATGTTCAGCATTGTCGATTTTCAGAAGCGCGTCCACGTAGTACCACTGTGCCACGGCACGTTGGGGGGAAAGTGTCAGCAGGAGGTAGCCGTGATCGCGTTGATTGGTAAACTTGAGATGGGGATTCAGTTGAAGGAATTTTGCTTCGCGTTTCTTCACGTCCTCATCGGAGGCATTTTCATTTGCATTGCCGGAAGAAACGCTCGTTGTGCCGAGTTCGATGGCGTATGGCGCCTTGTTTTTATTTGAAGATGTTCTCACATCGTTCACCACTTCCAGCGCCCACGAAGCGTGCGTATCGCCTGTCAGGAATACGATGTCCTTTAACGCGTTGGTTTGAATAAAGTCAGCAAGCTTATTTCGCTCAAGCGGATATCCTCCCCAACTGTCTAGATTGATCCCTGTGTTGGGTTTATCCGAAGGCTGCTGCAGCGGTGAGAACATCACCTGGTTGCCAATTATTTTCCATCTTCCTCCTTGCTTCAGCTGTTGCTGAAACCAATCAAGTTGCTCCTGACCCAGCATGGTCCGATACTCTTTAGCGTAAGCCGGATCGTTGAGACTGTCAAGAGGTTTGACGCGTGCCTCCAGGCGCTCATCAAGCATGATCAGGTCGCACAAATCTCCGTACTGAAATGCGCGATAAAGCTTTTCGCCTTCGCGGATGGGCATCCATTCGTAGTATGCCTTTGTAGCGGCTTGCCTCCGCGTCATGAAATCACCTTCCTCGGGCTGATGGTTCTGTGCTCCTTGATTGTACACATCATTCGCAACTTCGTGATCATCCCAGATCGTGATGAACGGATGTTGCTGCCGTGCGCTGCGGAGGCCTGCGTCCAGATGGTATTGCGAATAGCGTGTGCGATAGTCGCTGAGTGTTACGATCTCGTGCGCAGGCAGATTCTTCCTGTCTGAATCTTTATTTCCATACCTGCCTGTCGCATACTCGTAGATGTAGTCACCAAGGTGAATTACTGCATCGAGATCTTTTTCTGCAATCCTCGCGTAAGGATTGAAATATCCGAACTCCCAATTCGCACAACTGGCCACAGCAAATTTAAGGCTGTCGGGTGATTGCTCCGGCAGGGTTTTCGTTCTGCCAACCATGGAGGATCTTCCAAGCGCGTTGAACCTGTAGTAGTACCTCGTGCCGGCCGATAATCCCGTGACATCGACTTTTACTGTGTAGTCGTGTGCCGGTGATGTTGACAGCGTATCTGTATGCACCACGTTGTTGAAGTTTTCGTCTGTCGAAATTTCCCAACGCACCGCCAGGCGATCCACCGAGTCAGTAGGAGTAACACGCGTCCAGATAATCACGCGGTCGCGAAGCGGATCACCTGAAGCCACGCCATGGTAGAAAGGTCGCAGTGCTGAATCGTACAATCCGGCTACAGGCTCGACAAGCTTTTTAGGGGCGGTCGATTCTTTGGGAATCTGACAACCTGCAATTACTACTATCAGGAAAGCGAACTGCGCGACAAATCTCATGGAGTGGAATAATAATTTGTCACAAACTAGTGAAATGGCAGCGAAAAATCATCAGGCCGCCAAAAAGCATTTACCTTTGGGCATGGCCTGGATTTATTTGATTATAGCTGGATTATTTGAAGTGGGATTCACCACCAGCTTAAAACTATCTGACAACTTTGTAAACCGGTGGTGGTCGACAGCATTCTTCGTTTCGATCACATTAAGCTTTCACTTCCTCAACAAAGCTATTCAGACAATCCCGATCGGCACAGCGTACGCTGTCTGGACCGGGATCGGAGCAGTAGGAACAGTGCTGATCGGAATGATCCTTTTTAAAGAGCCATCAGATTTCTGGAGACTTTTTTTCATCTTCCTGCTGATCGGCTCCATCCTTGGATTAAAACTTGTGTCGAGCCATTAGCATCTAGTCTTTCCACTTGATGCCGCAGCCGATGGCCTTCGTCTTGGTTGAAGTAACGGCTTTGTTCGCCAGCAGCGCATCTACTGCGTTCTCAACATATTTCTTAGAAGCGTTTGATGCATCACGCGGACTGTCATCGATCGCTCCGATGTACGCAACTTTGAATGCGTTGTTCTCATTCTTCAAAACAAACACATGCGGAGTATTTGTTGCCCCGAAAGATTTCGCAACCTCCTGCGTCTCATCTACCAGGTAAGGGAAGTCGTAATTTTTCCGCTTCGCGAGGCTCACCATTTCTTCAAATGAATCGCCATCTGATTGCTCAGGATCGTTGGCGTTAATTGTGATCACCGGATAACCGAGCGGTGCGTACTTTTTGTTGAGCGCAATGATCCGCTCGTTGTAGGCGCGTGAGTAAGGACAGGTATTGCAGTCGAAGATAACGATCACACCCTTCGATGTTTTGTAGTTCGCAAGGGAAACGATTTTGCCATCGACATTCTTCAACTTAAAATCGGAGACTGTATCACCGACACCGTAATTCAGTTTTCCAGCGGCTGCCGTAATAAGAACAAGGCATGCGAATAAGAAAGTATTCTTTATTAGTTTCATATCTACTAACACAATTTGGGTTATTTACTTCTGAACTTCTTCAATCAGTCTTTCAAGATCACCTTCGTGCAATTCTTTTCCAACAAATTTTCTTTGACCGGTTTTCTGATTGATCACGATCGTTGCAGGCAGGGAACCTTGCCACTCTTTATCGACTTTGTTTATCCAGGAATCAGGATTTTTTTCATCCAGCAATACCACTTCTGATTTTAGATTTTTTCTAGCAACGAACTTGTAAACTTTTTCCGGGTTTGGATCAAGATCGAGGTCCATGGATACAAGCGTGACTTTTACGTCAACGCGGTTTTCAGCGGTCAGCTTTTCAAAGAGCGGCATTTCTTTGATGCATGGACCACACCAGGTAGCCCAGAAATTGATAACCTGAATGTTGTCTGATTTTTTATTCATGAGCGCCTGCAGTTCCTGCAATTTTATCACTTTCGGTGCTTGGGCAAATGCAGAGCAAGCCAGGAACAGGAGCGGGAAAATTCGAACTACCATAGTTGTCTTTTGCGGTCAAATATTACACCAGACTTACACGGGTCAGGCGGCAATAATGAATTATAACTCAAGTACTTATATTTTACATCATTCGAGCTCAAAAAGATATCAACAAATTGGACGAGTTATCCACACCCCTCTCAAAAGAGGTGTTAATTTATTGAATGTCAATAATTTGTAGCATCTTTTATAAATCGATTCTTTGTGGACAACTTATTTTAATAATTGGCCAAACGTAAAAATTGATGCTGATTCCGCATTTTGCGCTTGTTTTTTAACCTGAAAACCGCCATGAATTTGTTCGAGTCTAACCGAATTTGTCAGCTTTTTTCAATCCAGTATCCCATCATACAAGCTGGGATGGTCTGGTGCAGTGGCTGGCGGTTGGCCTCATCAGTAAGTAACGCTGGAGGGCTTGGGCTGCTTGGCGCAGGATCAATGTATCCGGAGGTTCTCCGTGAACACATCACGAAATGTAAAGCCGCCACCAGCAAACCTTTTGGTGTAAACATCCCGCTGCTATACCCCGACATCGACAAGCTGATGCAGATTATTGCTGAAGAAAATGTGAAAATAGTTTTTACATCGGCAGGCAATCCTGCTACCTGGACAAAGCACCTCAAGGATCGCGGAACAACAGTCGTGCACGTTGTGTCAAGTGTCAAGTTTGCAAAGAAAGCCGAACAGGCTGGAGTCGATGCCGTAGTTGCAGAAGGATTTGAGGCAGGTGGCCATAATGGTCGGGAAGAAACCACAACCTTCGTGCTCATTCCCATGGTGCGGGACGCAATATCAATTCCACTAATTGCAGCCGGAGGAATAGCGGATGGAAGAGGGATGCTCGCTGCGGAGTCGCTCGGTGCTGAAGGAGTACAGGTCGGAAGCAGGTTTGCCGTGACAACCGAATCATCAGCCCACGATAATTTCAAGCAGCGGGTGGTCGCTGCTGCGGAGGGAGATACAATGCTAACCCTAAAGCAGCTTACACCGGTGCGTTTGATTAAGAACGATTTTTTCAGGCAGGTGCAACTCGCGGAAGCGCGTGGTGCGACAATCCAGGAACTCTCCGATTTGCTCGGAAGCAGGCGGGCCAAGAGAGGAATCTTTGAAGGTGATCTGGAAGAGGGCGAACTTGAGATTGGCCAGGTATCTGCCGCCATCAGGAAGATCGAATCGGCCTCAGATGTGATGAAAGAAATTGTTGAAGGTTATATTAGTGCTCGCAAGCGTTTAGCTGTATGACATTAGCTCAGGCTTAATTTATTCCCATGAACTTCCTCGCCATTAAGGAAACATGTATCTACTGTCGCGATCTGGAAAGGGCGCGGGAATTTTACGGAGGAATTCTCGGCCTTCCGATGATCAGCTACGTTGAGGGTAAACACATCTTCTTCCGCGTTGGCGCTTCCGTACTTTTGATCTTTAATCCTGACGATTCGAGAATGAAGACCTCACCTCCTGCACATTACGCAGAAGGCAGGCAACACTACGCATTTGAAGTAACTAAGGGTGAGTATGATCGTCACAAACAGAAGATTCAGGAAAAAGGTATCACGATCATCGATCGCCTGATATGGAAAAATGGAAGCGAGTCTTTCTACTTTAATGATCCTGAAGGAAACATTCTTGAGATTGTGCCGGAAGGAATCTGGGACTAGATCTTGTTCAATGCAAGACTGGAGAACGCAACCGTTTCCGACACTTTTTCTTTGACGGTCGATTGTCTCGTTTTGTAGACATTGTCAAACCAAAGCGAATAGTCTTTGTACTGAAGGCAGTCAGATACGACCGAGCCGTCAATCAGGATCTTGATCATCTGATCCTGTGTGAGGGTTTGTAAGAGGTGTTCACGTTGAGTTTGCGGTAGTTCCGTAACCAAAACGTATTCAATTCCCTTGTATATTTTTCGTTCAACCTTCATGCAACTACACTTAATAATGGTTCCCTGTAAACAGTAACCAGCGGGGATTGCAAAAATAAACAACAAAATGTAACCACCACTATCGGGTGTGTTACTTAATTTTCGGATTGTAGCTGCCTGTATGCGCGCATTTTTTGAGACATCGATTGAATTTTTGAAAGGCGTGGGTCCGCAGCGTGCAATCCTGCTTAGCAAAGAACTAAAAATTTTTACGTTTGGTGATCTTATCCAGCACTATCCATTCCGCTACGAAGACCGGACGAAATTTTACCAGATCGCTGAACTCACAGACGAACTTCCGTTCGTGCAGGTGAAGGGTCGGATTCTCAGCAAGGAAATTATTGGGGCCGGACACAAGAAACGTCTCGTGGCCATCTTTTCTGATGGAACAGGACAGATGGAACTTGTTTGGTTCCAGGGAATAAACTGGGCGGCAGAGAAAATAAAAACAGGAGTTGAATTCGTGGTCTTTGGCAAGGCAACACGCTACGGAAGCAAGTTCAACATCGCCCACCCTGAGCTTGAGCCGGTGATAAATATCAATCAAAAACCTGCGTCCCTGCACCCGGTATATCCGCTAACCGAAAAGCTGCGCGCAAAACATATCGAAAGTAAAACGCTCTCTAAGTTTATGCAGGAACTTCTCGTAGTCGCGAAGGAAAAAATTCGTGAAACGTTGCCATTGTCGCTTATCCAGCGTAATCGGTTTATTCCAAAAAAAGATGCGCTGATCAACATTCATTTTCCCCCAACGCCAGAAGCCCTCGCTGCAGCGCAGAGCCGACTTAAGTTTGAAGAACTGTTCTACATTCAGCTACGGTTGTTGAAAATGAAAGTCCTAAGGAAAGAAAAATTCCGTGGTCTGATCTTCAACGATGCGGGACTTGTGACTACTTTTTATAACGAGCACCTTCCTTTTGCATTAACCAACGCCCAAAAGAAGGTGATCAAGGAAATCTACAGCGACCTGAAGTCGGGCAAACAAATGAATCGACTGCTGCAAGGCGATGTCGGCAGCGGAAAGACCATTGTCGGATTTATATGCATGCTTCTGGCCATCGGAAGCAAAGCGCAGGCAGCGTTGATGGCGCCCACTGAAATTCTTGCTCAACAACATTTCAAGAACCTGGGTCGCTATGCGGCAAAGATGAACCTGACAATAGAATTGCTAACGGGATCGACCAAAAAATCAGATCGGAAAAGAATTCATGAGCGGCTGCAGGACGGTTCACTGAATATTCTCATTGGTACCCACGCGCTGCTCGAAGAGGAGGTGCAGTTTCACAACCTCGGCCTTGCGATTATTGACGAACAACACCGCTTTGGTGTGGCGCAACGCTCGAAGCTCTGGCAGAAGAACGACAACTCGGTCCCGCACGTGCTTGTGATGACGGCTACACCTATTCCCCGAACACTAGCCATGACGTTGTATGGCGACCTCGATGTTTCCGTGATTGACGAGCTTCCTGCAGGTAGGAAACCGATCAAGACTGTCCATCGTTTTGATTCGCACCGGTTGCAGGTAAACCAGTTCCTGCGCGAACAAATCGAAGCAGGGCGACAAGTCTATATGGTTTATCCACTGATCGAAGAATCCGAGAAGCTCGACCTGAAGCATTTGATGGATGGCTACGAAAGTGTTTGCCGCGCATTCCCTGATTATGCCATCAGCATTCTTCATGGCAAAATGAAACCGGAGGCGAAAGATTTTGAAATGCTCCGGTTCGTAAAGGGGGAGACGAAGATCATGGTCGCCACAACCGTTATTGAAGTCGGTGTCGATGTGCCGAATGCCTCTGTAATGGTCATCGAAAACGCTGAACGCTTTGGTTTGTCACAACTTCATCAATTGCGCGGAAGGGTTGGCCGGGGTGCGGAGCAGTCGTATTGCCTGCTGATGACAAACTACAAGCTCAGCGCTGATTCAAAGGTGCGAATTGAAACTATGGTGCGCACCAACAACGGATTTGAAATCGCGGAAACAGATTTGAAATTGCGCGGCCCGGGAGATCTGATGGGCACTCAACAGAGTGGCGTTCTCGATTTACTGATCGCAGATCTTGGAAAAGACAATGAAATATTACAACGTGCAAGAGAGGCTGCTGTAGAAATTCTTGAACAGGACCCTGAGCTTAAGAACCCGGAAAATCAGGTAATAAGGATACAAATCGACTCCTCAAGGAAATCAACCATGAACTGGAGTCGCATTAGTTAATTAATATCATACACGAGGCCAATTCGAGTCGATAATCCCTTAAATTTGATATTCCTGTATTTTGTATGAGGTCGATTGTTGTAGCACTTCTTGTCTTTAGCGCGACTGTAGTCTTCGGTCAAACCGGAAATTATTTCCTTTCCAATTTTTCGCCCAGCGAAGAACGGTTTGACTATATCTGCTTCGACATGGCCCAGGACAGCAAAGGCGTAATGTATTTTGCTACCAAAGCTGGAATCATGGAATTTGACGGCAGAGACTGGGAACTTCTTCAAGGACCTTCCGCTATCTACGCCATCAAGGTCAACGGGCATAACGAAATCTACTGGGCAGGTTCAAAAGGATTCGGTAAGATCGGGATCAATCAGCATGGCTTTCAGGAAATCCAAACATTAAGTCAACCCGAGGTTGCGAATGTATTTCAAGTGGTGATTGCAGGTGATAAAGTTTACTTCCTCAGTGAAGAGACCATCTACATCCTGGATGAAAAATCCGGAAAAATCGATACGATAAAGGCTCCGCAAGCCGATTCATTCTCCCGGATGTTCGAATTGTTTGGGACTGTTTACACTAACACGGGCGCTGGGATCTTGAGAGTCGAAAGCAATGCGCTCATGCCCGCTAAACTCGCTTTTAACGAAGAAGTGGTTTTCTTCTCGCGGATTGATGACAGCTATGTCATCGGCACGGCAGACAACCGAATTTATTCATGTGACGAAAAGCTGAACTTCGCACAGTTGAAACTTCAGGACCAGGCTTACATTGATGCAAGTGTGATCGTTGCAGGAAGTTGGTTCAACAGGCAGCTACTCGCCCTCGGAACGTTGCGTGGAGGTGTCATTTTCGTCAACCCCATCAACGGACTCACGCAGGAAATCACCAATTACTCCACAGGACTTCCCGACAACGAAGTTTTTCAGTTGATGACTGATGTGAACAACAACGTGTGGGTGGCGCACGACTACGGCTTTACGCGTATCGCGCCATTTATGCCCTTGCGATCGTTCAGCCACTATGATGGGTTAAACGGGAATATCCTTTGCACCTACTCAGCGTCCAGTACTCCTTACGTTGGCACTTCAGTCGGATTGTTCCGGCTTGACCGCGTGGATGTTTATGACGAATTGGTCTATTACGTGGATGTTGAAATAAAGTCTGCACCAACGAAGAAGAGAGTGAAGAAGGAATCTGCCGAGGTAACACCGCCAAAAGAAGAACCTCGCGAGGAGGTGAAAGCACCGGAATCGAAAAAAGGTGGCTTGTTTTCTTTCCTGAAAAAGAAAAAGAAAAACACCGAAGCTCCAGCCACCAAAACAGAAGCGCAGGCTCAAACCTCCACTCCTGCACAGGAGGAGTATGAGGAAATTGAAGAAGCGGCACCACCAAAGTATCGAAGAGAGAAACGAATTCAAAAGACACTCCGCTCCGCACATCATGTGTTTCGTAAGGTCCAGGGTATTGATTCAAAGATCACGCACATCGCAGAAGTGAACGGACGAATCTTCGCATCAGGTCTTGGTGGACTCTTTGAAGTTGACGGACTGAAGGCACAGTCGATTCTTGAAGAACCGATCCGCTATATGTTCGCACCTGCCGGAAAAGACTTCATGCTCATTTCGAATTATGATGACGAAGTGCGCAGTCTTCGCTTTGCAGGTAAGTACGCTGAAAATTCAAGTGTGTTCAATGATCTTGGAGACCAGATCCAGTTCATTTTCGAAAATGGCACGAATGAATTGTGGCTTTGCGGAATAGACCGCATTTATCGCGCTGAAATGAATGGCAGTGAAGTGCGGCCAAAGCAGTCTATTGAACTTAATCACGCCACTACGGACAGAACAATCGGTGTCGTGATCAATGCGGATGTGATTCTCACCAACACCAGTGGTTTCTTCAGGCTCGATCGCGCGAAAAATTCGTTCGAGCGCATCGATTCACTTGACAAACCCTCACAGTATTTTGAACACAACGGAGGTTTGGTCTATCGCAATCATCATGGCTGGAATTTCCTCAGCAAAGATCAGGCAGATCCGAATTTCCAACTCCTCAATATCTTCCACGATATACGGTTCCTTTCCTCTGACAAAAGCAACGCATCGAATCTGTGGCTCGTCAATGGCGAGAATGAACTATTCAAATTCTTCGGAGATAAGATTGAACCAGTCGCCAAAGATTTTCCGCTTTTCCTGAAACGCATTGTCAATCACGAGCAGAAAGTCATCAAGCCGCACGAGATCAACATGGATCAGGAACACAGTTCCGTGCTCTTCAACATTGTGCAGCCCGACTACATCAATCCCGCAGGCGTGGAATTCCGCTATCGACTTATCGGACTAAACGATAAGTGGTCTGAATGGTCAACAAGCAATAACCAGATTCCTTTCAACTACCTGCCTACTGGCGATTACACCCTGCAGGCACAGTCGAAAAATATTTTTGGTAAGATCACCGATCTGGAGCCGATTGCGTTCGAGGTGCTGCCACCTTATTGGAAGCGCTCCTGGTTCTACGCGCTCGAGTTTTCGATCATCGCTTCCCTTGTGATTCTGTCGTTCAGGCTCAGCACGCGCTACCGCATTGTCAGCCGGCTGTTGTCATTGCTGACTATAATTCTTCTCATCGAATTCATCCAGACCGCCATCGGGGCTACCATCATCACTGAAAACAGCCCGGTGATTGAATTCATCGTTCAGGTTGTTGTCGCTCTCCTCGTACTTCCGGTCGAGGGATATCTGAGGAATCTCATGCTGCGCTCACTGGATTCTTCCGGAAAGTTTTATCAGTTCATCGTCCCTGCGACCGGATCGAAAGAGAAGCCGGAAAAATTCATTAAGGAAACTTCAGACATCGACTAGCGGCCAATCATTTGATAATCTGCCCTTTACCTTTCCAGTATAAAATAAAAAAAGCCCTCCTCGTAAAGGAAGGCTTTGTGGTGACGGAGGGAATTGAACCCCCGACACAAGGATTTTCAGTCCTTTGCTCTACCAACTGAGCTACGTCACCAATGAAAATTCAACATCCTGCCCGTTAGCAGGGCCACAAAAGTAGATAAATTTATATTTGGTGCAAAATATGCATCCGAATTATTAAGATTACAGCGGATAATCACGCTATGATACAACAGATCGCCTTTGTCTTAACCCTAGCAGCTGCAGTCTTTATAATCGCCAGACGCGTTGGCACCATCCGAAAAAATATCCGGCTTGGCCGCAAGCCACTCGCTGACGATCGCCCACAGGAAAGATTGAAGAACATGACGCTGGTGGCGTTCGGACAAAAGAAGATGTTCAAGCGCTTTATTCCCGCCATTCTTCACCTCTTTATATATGTAGGATTCCTGGTGATCAACCTCGAAGTACTCGAATTTGTCATCGATGGACTGGCAGGAACGCATAGAATCTTCGCGCCATACCTGGGCAGCTTCTACACCGTGCTCATGAACATTTTCGAGTTTCTCGCAGTCGCGGTCTTACTTTCATGTGTGATTTTCCTGATCCGCAGAAATGTGATCAAGGTAAAACGCTTTTGGAACTATGAAATGACCAAATGGCCAAGGTTGGATGCGAACATCATTCTCTTTACGGAAGTAATTCTGATGCTCGCAATTCTCACCATGAACGCGACTGATCAGCTGCTCCAGCAAACAAACGGACATTATACACAAACCGGTTCGCTGTTCTTCAGTTCAATGCTGATGCCACTCTTTAACGGACTGCCGGAAAACACACTTATCTTCATTGAGCGATTTGCCTGGTGGTTTCACATTATTGGAATTCTCGCGTTCTCGATTTACATCACGTACTCAAAACACCTGCACATTTTTATCGCGTTCCCGAACACTTACTACGCGAAGCTTGAGCCGAAGGGCCACATGAACAATATGCCGGTAGTGACGAATGAGGTGAAGCTGATGCTGAACCTTCCGGATGCGAATCCAAATCCTGCGGAAGCAGGCCGCTTCGGAGCGAAGGATATCAATGACCTGTCACAGTTGAATCTTCTGAACGCCTACGCCTGTACCGAGTGCGGCCGATGTACATCGGAATGCCCGGCCAGCATCACAGGAAAGAAACTTTCGCCCCGTAAGATCATGATGGATACACGTGACAGGATGGAAGACGTGCGAAAACGTATTGACAAAGGGGAAGAAGCATTCGCGGACGGTAAGACACTCCTGAACGACTACATCACAAAAGAGGAGATCAACGCCTGCACGAGCTGCAACGCCTGTGTTGAGGCCTGCCCTGTCATGATCAATCCGCTCGAAATTATTCTCGAGCTGAGACGATACGTGGCGATGGAAGAATCGGGAGCACCTGCATCCTGGAACGGAATGTTCCAGAACATCGAAACCAGTTTTGCACCGTGGAAATTTTCACCGGCTGATCGTTTTAACTGGGCCCAGGAAAATAAATAAATCAATTAAGCACTCAACGATGATAGCACCTACGCTTGCCGAACTGACAGCAAAAGGAGAGACACCAGAAGTTCTATTTTGGGTGGGATGTGCCGGATCTTTTGATGACCGCTATAAGCGTGTCACCCGGGCGTTCGCGAAAATTCTTGAAGCAGTCAACGTAAAATTTGCTGTGCTCGGAACGGAGGAAACGTGTACCGGTGACCCCGCGCGAAGGGCCGGCAACGAATTCCTTTTCCAGATGCAGGCAATGAATAACATTCAGGTCATGAATGCCTACGGGGTAAAGAAGATCGTTACGGCATGCCCGCACTGCTTCAACACAATCAGGAATGAGTATCGCGAGCTGGGCGGAGACTATGAGGTAATACACCATTCCGTATTTCTGCAGCAGCTCATCAATGATGGTCGTATCAAAATGAAGGAAGGCGGATCGTACAAGGGGAAAAAGATCACATATCATGATTCTTGTTATCTCGGGAGGGCCAATGGCATCTACGAAGCGCCACGTGCAGTCCTTGAAGCGCTTGACGCTGACCTGGTTGAAATGAAACGCTGCCGGACGACTGGCTTGTGCTGCGGGGCCGGAGGCGCTCAAATGTTCAAAGAGCCGGAGCCTGGCAAAAAAGACATTAACATTGAACGTGCTGACGAGGCGCTCGCCACCGGGGCGACAACCATCGCGGTAGCATGTCCTTTTTGCATGACAATGCTCAATGACGGTGTGAAAAACAAGAATAAAGAGGCGGAGGTGAAAGTGAAAGACCTCGCAGAACTTATTGCGGAAAGCCAGGGTTTAGTAGGTTAGTTAATAAAGCACGGAAATGTTCGTACCCTTTGAATCATTACCTGAAAGCGCAAGACTCTGGGTTTTCCAGGGTGAGCGGAAATTTACTTCGGAAGAAATCACAATAATTTCCGCTCAACTGCAGTTGTTTACACAGGGATGGATGGCGCATGGCATGCCGTTGCAGGCGTCCTTTGAAGTTCGCGAGGGTATGTTCATCATCCTGGCAGTTAACGAGAACTTTCATCAGGCCAGCGGATGCTCCATTGACGATTCAACGCACGCCATTAAAGCCATTGGTAACCTCATCCATCAGGACCTGTTCAGAAGGGATCAGGTCGTGTTCAGATTGGGGGATAAAATTGAAGCAGCCAGGCTGTCGCAATTAAAATCACTGCACAGTGCTGGTGTGTGGAATGAGAACACGTTAACTTTTAATACATTAGTAGCAGATAAGAAGCAGCTTCAGGATTACTGGCTCGTGCCGGCAAAAAACACTTGGTTAAAGCGCTATCTTGTTAAGGAGGAATTCACCCACTGAAAAGTTCATTTTGATTTAGTGCCTATCCGGTTTCAGTTATGAGGTATGTGTATTTAATTCTGGTTGTGGTTTTTCTTGCTGCCTGTAGTGCAGAGAAAAAAGCGCAGAAAGGTTTTCGTCTGGGCAAGTATCAGAACACAATTGACTTTTACAAAAAGCAACTTGCCAAAAATCCGAATGATGGAAGAGCAAACTATTTTATTGCCGAATCATACCGTCTTTCCAACCGCCTGAAAGAGGCCGAGCCGTACTACGAGAAAGCAGGAGGCAGAGGATTTGATAAAGATACCATTCAATTTTTCCTCGCACAGGCGCAGGAGTCGAATCGCAAATATGATGACGCGCGGAAGACCCTCACGGAACTGATGGCCAGCACTGACGATGAGCGCATGAAAGACAGGGTTCAGCGCGAACTGAAAGGACTCGAGTACCTTGAACAATTGAACGGCAGACAAAGCTACTACCGTGTGAAAAACCTGGAGCTGCTCAACACACCAGCTGCAGAATATTCACCGGTATATCTTAACAATGAATTGTATTTCACTTCATCCCGTGGCAACGGAAAAGTATATGAGGCCACAGGTACTCCCTTCACAGATATCTATAAGGTCGCATCGCGCGCAGCGAATGTTGACATTGCAACTATCGCACCGCTTCCCGCAGGGATCAATACCGAGAACATCAACGATGGATGTATTACTTTTTCTCCGGATGGAAAGACCATGGTGTTCGCAAAAGGTAACACAGGAAAACGCAAAGGTGGCGTGGACGTAGATCTCTACCTGAGCCGTTTCCGTAATGGCGTCTGGTCTGAACCTGTTCCACTCAACATCAACGATCCTGAAGCATGGGATTCTTCCCCCGCATTCGCTCCTGATGGAAAAACCTTGTATTTCTCCTCAAACCGCACCGGCAGAGGAAGAGAAAAACTGGGCTACGGAGGACTCGATTTGTATTCTGCGGTGATGGATTCGCGCGGACGTTTCTCGCGCGTGAGAAATCTGGGACCAGATATCAATACACCCGGCAATGAATTGTTCCCTTATGTAGCCGATGATGCGAAGTTGTATTTCGCGTCAGATGGACATCCAGGCTATGGCGGACTCGACCTCTTTGTTGTGAAACGACAGAATGGAAAAACACAGGTTGAGAACCTTGCCCAGCCAATGAACTCAAACGGTGATGATTTCGGAATTTTCCTCTTCCGCGCTGACCGCGGATTCTTTACTTCAAATCGCGAGGGCGGCAAAGGCGATGACGATATCTACACCTTTATCAATGAAGATCCTAACCTCAAAGTTATCAACTACTACCTGCAGGGTGTTGCATACACAACCGATGCTGAAGGAAAACTTCAGATTTTACCTAATACAAAAGTTTCAATCATCGATGCGAACAAGGAAGTGCTGCAGGATTTTGTTACGGGTAATGATGGAAAGTTTTTGTTCCGTCTTTATGAAAACGAAGACTACGACATGACGGCCGAAAACGATGGCTACCTGGTGAAACGTCAGCCGTATTCCATGAAGGGCAAGTCTGTCGATCCGTCTACGCTCAAGGATCTTGTTACCAATATTACGCTTGACACGATGATCGTTCTCGACAAGATCGATCTGAATAAATACTTCGTAGTTGAAAACATCTACTACGATCTCGACAAGTGGAACATCAAACCTGAAGCTGCGCGCGAGCTTGATAAACTTGTTCAATTACTGATCGATAACCCTGAGATCAAAATTGAATTAAGTTCTCACACCGATAGTATTGCATCTGTGGAGTACAACATGGAGCTTTCGCAGAAACGTGCAGAGTCTGCCGTGAATTACCTTGTCGAGCATGGCATTGCCCCGGATCGGCTCGTGGCAAAAGGATACGGTGAGCTTCGCCCGATTGCACGGAACACAAACCCTGATGGTACTGACAACCCTGAGGGCCGCGACCGCAACCGAAGAACGGAATTCAAGATTCTTGAAGTCGGAGTAATTCCGAAGACGATCGAAGAAGAGGAGGTCTTCGATGAAGACAAGTACTTCAAGAGTGACGGAAATTAATATGAAGGCCCGGACAACCGGGCTTTTTCATTTATAATGCTTTGGGCCGCACCAGCGCGCTGAATGCTCCTGAATATTTCCGAAAAATTGATCGATGCACTTTCCCGCTGCCATACTTAGATTATTTTTGTCCCGTAATTAATTCGAATCATTATGAGTTACCGCATTGAAAAAGATACCATGGGCGAAGTGCAGGTTCCTGCCGATAAGTATTGGGGCGCGCAGACTGAACGTTCACGCAACAATTTTAAGATAGGTCCGGAGGCAAGCATGCCGAAAGAAATTATCTACGCCTTTGCATATCTGAAAAAGGCTGCGGCCCAGGCCAATCACGAATTGGGTGCGCTTGCTGCGGAAAAGAAGGCACTCATCGAAAAGGTGTGTGACGAAATTCTTGCCGGTAAACTCGATGGTGAATTTCCGCTGGTGATCTGGCAAACCGGATCGGGCACGCAAAGCAACATGAACGTGAATGAGGTAATTGCCTATCGCGCGCATGTGGTGAATGGAGGAAAACTTGCTGATGAGAAAAAAGTACTTCATCCCAATGATGATGTGAACAAGTCTCAGTCTTCGAATGATACTTTCCCAACGGCCATGCACATCGCGGCATACAAACAGGTTGTTGAAGTTACCCTTCCGGGGATGAAAAAGCTGCGGGATACGCTGGCAAAAAAATCAGCTGAATACAAAAATATCGTGAAGACAGGCCGCACCCACTTCATGGATGCAACGCCCCTCACACTGGGTCAGGAATTTTCCGGCTACGTTCAGCAGATCGACAACAGCATGAAGGCAATCAAAAATGCACTTGAAGCTGTACGCGAACTCGCGCTCGGAGGTACTGCCGTAGGAACCGGTTTGAATACGCCAAAAGGTTACGATGTGCTTGTTGCAAAGAAGATCGCAGACCTCACAGGTCTGCCGTTCGTGACAGCACCGAATAAGTTTGAAGCACTCGCTGCGCATGACGCAATGGTTGAAGTGTCCGGTGCGCTGAAACGCGCAGCTGTAGCGCTTATGAAAATTGCAAATGACATCCGAATGTTAAGTTCCGGTCCACGCTGCGGCATTGGTGAGATCCTCATCCCGGACAATGAACCCGGATCATCGATCATGCCTGGTAAAGTAAATCCAACGCAGCCAGAAGCGCTTACGATGGTGTGCGCGCAGGTAATCGGCAATGATGTTGCGGTGTCAATAGGAGGCTCCAACGGACACTTTGAATTAAACGTGTTTAAACCTGTGATCGCAGCGAATGTACTTCAGTCAGCAAGACTCATCGGTGACGCCTGCGTTTCGTTCAACGACAAGTGTGCTTTGGGCATCGAGCCAAATAAAGACATCATTCAGCAGCATCTTGAAAACTCATTGATGCTTGTCACTGCGCTCAATACACACATTGGCTATGAGAATGCTGCCAGGATTGCAAAGAAGGCACACAAGGAAAATAAGACACTCCGCGAGGCCGCTGTTGAACTTGGATTGCTCACAAGCGAACAGTTCGATCAGTGGGTGCGACCTGAGAAGATGGTGGGAAGCCTGGATTAGGCTTCAACGCGAGTGTCCGGAGCAAGCAAAACCGACCCCGGAATTCCGACCCCTTTGAACCTTAAACAATTCTTTGTACTTTTAATTGAATTTTGCCTGGCAGGTGAAAGTGATGTTGGTGGCAAAGTCAGTTGACTTACGAAACACAATTTCTAAACACATATGAATAACAGACTCATCGTATTTTTTTGTCTGGCTTTAATTTTTTCAACTACCGCTTCATATGCTCAGCTTTCTAAACAAGAGAAAAAAGAGTGGAAGAAAAAAGCCAAGGAATTTGCCAAGAATCCTGCAAACCTGAAGCAGCTTACAGAAGATAAACAGGCTGCCGAATCGCAGCTGACTTCGCTCAATCAGCGCCTTACTCAGCTGCAGGGAAGCGTAAGCGATAAGGATGCACGGATCGCTGATCTTGAAGATCAATTAAATCAATCAAGAACGCAGTTGACATCTGCACGCGCAGAAATCGCACAACTCAAGGAAACTCCTGTCGTGAACCCGATGGATTTTTCGAAAGGCGTTGTCTTCAAAGTTCAGATCGGTGCTTTCAAGAATAAGGATCTTGCGAAATACTTTGAGAACAATCCAAACTTCGGTGGCGAAGTGAAGGAAGGCGAACCTCAAAAAATTACAATCGGTATCTTCCGCGACTATTGGGAAGCAGATACTTTCAAAAAATATATGCGCGAGATGGGCGTGAAAGATGCCTGGATCGTGCCTTACAGAGACGGAACACGTGTTGAGATTAAAGACGTTCTCGAAGGCGTGGTGGGCGACAAGCCTGCACCGACCGAAGGAACAAATTAATCTTGCTACCGGCATTATAGAAAAGCAGTACGAGAGTGCTGCTTTTTTTATTGGCATCCGGAATAGTTTTTTAATCTTTGGGGGTCCCTCGATGATGCTTAGATTTTTTTTGATTCCGTTGCTTTGCTTCAGTGCCGCAGGCTTCGCGCAGGTGCGGGTAGCAACGCTGGTTATTAAAAAAAACGAAGTGTATAAGCTGAATCCCTCCGATATTATTGTTGCTGACACGCTTATCATGATGGATTCATCAAAGATTATCCTGAATCCACTGAAGACTGAAAATTTTATTCGGGCAGGAATTGTCATTATCGGCAATAGTTGTTCGATTGAAGGCAAAGGCGTGAACGGTCAGCGCGGAAGAGATGGTGCGGAAGGCGTAACGCCTATCGGTCCATGCAAAAATGGAACGCCCGGACGAAATGGTCAGCGCGGACTTGACGGAACACCCGGCATCAAACTTTTTCTTTATATTGATAAAGTAAATTCATTTGGTAGCCTGACCATTGATCTCTCTGGTGGAAATGGCGGAGATGGTGGAAATGGCGGGCCCGGAGGTGGAGGTACTCCAGGAACAAACCACTGTAGTGGCGGTAATGGAGGAAATGGTGGTAATGCCGGTGCAGGGGGAAATGGTGGCGATGGAGGCATACTTACACTTGGCGGAAAAGAAGCGCGTGAAATACGCAAGAAGCTGGGCTCAACCCTGAAAGTTTTTACGAAGGCCGGGACATTCGGCTACGGTGGCGTGCTCGGTCATCCCGGACCACCGGGACTCGCTCCGAATAAGCGCAATGGCAAAGCGGGGGAGCCGGGACTTGAAGGTCAGGACGGGCGTCCGGGCAACATCGGCACAATACTCTTTGAGAACAATTACTGATGATAGTGAAGCGGTGGCTATATAAGGAAACTCCTGCTGCGGAAAAAGTCGAAGCACTTTCTGCAGCAATCAATGTAAACCGATTCATCTCGTCAATCTTACTTCAGCGCGGAATCGAAGACTTCGAAACTGCCCGGAATTTCTTCAGACCTTCGCTCGACAACCTGCACGATCCCTTCCTGATGAAGGACATGCACAAGGCCGTCAATCGCCTGAAGAAAGCACTCGACAACGAAGAAAAAATTCTCATCTACGGAGACTATGATGTCGATGGCACTACGGCTGTCGCCCTCGTTTATAGTTACCTCCGGAAGTTTTATCCTAGTTGTGAAATTTATATTCCGGATCGTTATGCGGAAGGATATGGCGTTTCACTTGCCGGTATTGAATACGCAGAGGCCAATGGGTTCTCGCTCATCATCGCGCTCGACTGCGGAATCAAATCTTTTGAGCTGGTGCGCGTAGCAACACAGAAGGGAATTGACTTCGTGATTTGCGATCACCACCTGCCTGAAGAAACTGTTCCAGGCGCTGTTGCAGTACTCGACCCCAAGCAGGAAGATTGCCAATATCCCTGTGCCGAATTGAGTGGCTGCGGACTTGGTTTCAAGTTCATGCAGGCTTACGCGAAGTTGTATCGCGATGAGAAGGAGCTCTTCAACTACCTCGACCTCGTGGCGGTGAGCATCGCTTCTGATATCGTTCCCATTGTGGATGAGAATCGCGTGCTGGCATACTTTGGTCTGAAGAAGCTGAACGAGAATCCGCTTCCCGGCTTGAAAGCACTCAAAGACATAGCCAATCTCAAAAGCGATCTCGACATTTCCGGAATTGTGTTTACGCTCGGCCCGCGCATCAACGCTGCGGGAAGAGTGGCGCATGGCCGGGCCGCTGTTGAACTGCTCGTTGCAAAAACTGAAGCGGAGGCGTTGCAGCTTGCCGAGAAGATCAATCTCAAAAACGAAGTGCGAAAGGAGTTTGACAGCTCGATCACCGAGGAGGCGATTGCCATGATCGAGACGAACAACGCTGTTGCCATGAGAAAGTCAACGGTTCTTTTTAAGAATACATGGCACAAAGGTGTGATTGGCATAGTTGCTGCTAGGTGTGTGGAGAAATATTACAGGCCTACCGTGATCTTAACCGAATCAAACAATAAAATCACCGGATCAGCGCGCAGCGTTTATGGGTTTGATCTGTACAACGCAATTCTGGGCTGCAGCGACCTGCTTGAGAAATTCGGTGGGCACAAGTATGCTGCCGGTCTTACGCTCGATGCCAGCAATCTCGAAGCTTTCCAGCAGCGCTTTGAAGAAGTTGTTTCTTCGACCATCACAGATGACATGCTCATTCCTGTCATCGATATTGATGTGCAGGTAAGGTTCGATGCGATCACGCCAAAGTTTCTCAACGTGCTTAAACAAATGGGTCCCTTTGGCCCTGAAAACCAGAAGCCCGTGTTTGAAGCTTCAGGTGTTTATGTTTTCAATTCGCTCACGAGCTTTAAGGATCGGCACATTAAGTTTCTCGCGAAACAGGAAGGATGCGAGAGTATCTTCCAGGCCGTAGGTTTCGACCTTGGTGATTATTACGAGATGGTGGCGAGAGGAGATTCTTTCAGGATGGCATTTACCATTGAAGAAAATGTTTATAACGGAATGACTTCCGTGCAGTTGAGAATTAAAGATCTGAAATTCGACTAGTATGATTCTGCGGGCGGAGAACCTCATTAAGAAATATAAAGTGCGCACCGTGGTGAACCATGTGTCGGTGCAGGTGTCACAGGGAGAGATTGTGGGTCTGCTCGGACCAAACGGTGCCGGCAAGACGACAACTTTTTACATGATCGTTGGCCTGATCAAACCGAACGAAGGAAAAATTTTCCTCGAGAATGAAGACATCACTTCGCTGCCGATGTATCAGCGCGCAAAGCGAGGTATCGGATATCTTGCGCAGGAAGCTTCCGTCTTCCGCAAGCTGACCGTGGAGGAAAATATCATGGCCGTTCTGGAGATGCGCGACTTTACAAAGCAGCAGCGCAAGGATAAGGTGGATGAATTGATCGAGGAGTTTAGCCTGCAGAAGGTTCGCAAGAATCTTGGAATGTCGCTCTCGGGAGGTGAACGCAGAAGAACAGAGATCGCGCGCGCTCTCGCGGTTAACCCAAACTTCGTGCTTCTGGATGAACCCTTCGCAGGTGTCGACCCGATTGCTGTTGAAGAGATTCAAAGCATCGTTGCCAGGCTGAAAAGCAAAAACATTGGTATCCTCATCACCGACCACAACGTAGACGAAACGCTGTCGATCACCGACCGTGCTTATCTGATGGTGGATGGAAAATTGTTCAAAGCTGGAACCGCTGAAGAACTCGCCAATGATCCGCAGGTGCGCAAAGTTTATCTCGGCCAGAATTTCGAACTGCGCAGAGCGAAGATCAATACGCAGGATAATTACCTTTAGCTTTGTTGGTGTTGTTGGCCTGCGTGAAGATGCCCAAGGCTTGCGCAAAGTGACCACCAACAAACGTACACGAGCTTGTATTGTTTGCGAAATAGCAGTTATTATCTATTCGTGCTGAACATTATCATGAAAAAAATGCTGGCCTTCGTTTTTGCAATTAGTTGCACTAGTGCTTTTTCACAAACTCAGTTTTTTCTCGGCACCAATGGAGAGTATGTAATTTTACTTGATTCGACAACCGTGAGAAAAACGGAGAACTACCCCAATGGTACCTACCTTGATGTTTTTAGCATTAAGATGCCATCTGGTGCAAAAGCGCTTCTTACGATACGGAAAGCAGGAGAGACAACCGAAAGTCCTGAAACAGTGCGTGAAAGTTTTATGAAGGTTTTCGCAGCCGAATGTGAATGTCAATTAATTGAAGTTGGAAAAAGGCCGTTTCAGAATTTTACAGGTTTCGTTTTTAAAATTGAAAGGACTAACGGGGAAAGAGAGGTGTATGGATATTCAGTTGCACTCGTCTCAAGTGGATCTGTATTTAATTTGAACCTACTGGGTCGAAAGACTGATATCCAGGAGTTGGATTCGACCTTCGTTCACGTGACAAAATACTTGATGTTTAAATGAGGGCTTCATTGCTAGGTGTTGGAATGTATAGATGCCTGTGTTCTCTGGCCATTAGCGTGAAGATGCCCAAGCCTTTGTTGGTGTTGCGCGTTAGCTTGCGCGCAGTGACCACCAACAAACTGCCTGATACCTGACACCTGACACCTGGAACCTGGAACCTACCTCTTATCCGGAAACATTTCTTTCAATAATTTCCACACCAAGTCTGGCTCGTATCCTTTTTGGATCGCGTACTTTGAGATCCTGTCGCGCCTCGTGAAAACATTTTCCTCGTCAATCTCCTGGCCTTTCTTTTCCAGCACCGACTTCAAGGTTGAAACGTAATCTTCGGCAGAAATTTCCTTAAGTCCGATCTTAATGCAGTTCTGCGACAGACCCTGTGCTTCGAGTGCGTTGACGATTTTGATTCGCCCCCATTTCTTCATGCGAAACTTTCCACCTGCAAAAGCTTTGGCGTACCGCTCTTCATTGAGAAAACCATCGGTGATGAGGTCGGTGATCAGCTCATCAACTTCATTTGTGTAAAGACCGTATTCGAAGAGTTTGCCTCGCACCTCCTGATGACTGCGCTCCTGGTAAGCGCAGTACCGTTGTATTTTTCCTTTTGCTTCAGCGGGTGTCAGTTTCTTCATTGAAGCAGGAAAATACTTTAATTTTTGATCAGCCCTTTGTTGCGAAGGATGCTCGCGAGGAATTTTCGTTCGTTATCGGTATTGAAGATCTTGTGTGGCAGGTGAATGATCTGCGCTTTGTTGACGAATAAAACAAAATCATCTTTTCTGGCTTCCGCACGCGTGATCTGATCCCATTTCAATGGCATACCTTCACGCGGATTGAGCTTCATGATGATCTGCTGACTGGAGATCTCGTAAGAAAATTTTTCAAACAGCATTTTGCCTTGCTCCAGCTGTGTGACGCCATAGAACTGGATGTACCAGAAAAGAATATAGAGACCAAGTCCCACGAAGGCCGCGATGAACCACCAGATGCTCGGTACCCAGATGTACATCAGGCACAGCAGTACTGCGACAGAGACAGCAATCCAACCTTGTTTTTTCAAAACATTTCTAAGTGCAATGCCTATATACGTTTTCTTGTCGAGCTTGTAATTTTTTGTTTTAACGATCATATCAGAATTATGCTTTGCACACGAACGGGTCGTGTTAGTTACTTGATTGCTTTTAAACTTAAGTCGAGACTGCGGATCGAATGCGTGAGCGCTCCCACGGAGATGTAGTCTACACCGGTAAACGCAACTTCGCGAATCGTCTCCTCTGTTATTCCGCCACTGGCTTCGGTTTTAAATCTTCCGTTGATCATCTTCACGGCTTTTTTCATGGTTTCAATGTCCATGTTATCCAGCATGATAATGTCAACATTTCCTACGGCAAGCACTTGCTCCACTTCGGCCAGCGATCTGGTCTCAATTTCGATTTTCAGCTTTTTTTTCGTGGCGCGAAGATAATCGTTTGTTTGAACGATTGCTTGTTTTATTCCGCCTGCCATATCAACGTGGTTGTCTTTCAGCATGATCATATCAAAAAGACCTATCCGGTGGTTATAGCCACCCCCGATCAGAACTGCCCACTTTTCCAGCAAACGGAAATTAGGAGTCGTTTTGCGGGTGTCGAGGAGATGGGCTGAAGTTCCCTCGATCAGCTTGACGAGGCGCTGCGTTTTGGTAGCAATTCCGCTCATCCGCTGCATACTGTTGAGGACCAGTCGTTCTGCTGTCAGGATTGACCTGGATGACCCTGAGACGACAAAGGCAACGTCTCCAGGTTTAATTTTTGCACCATCTTGCAGCCTTACTTCAATGGTAAGCGAGGGGTCCGCATGCTTGAAGATTTGCAATGCAAGGTCAACACCCGCCAATATTCCAGTATCTTTTACGAGCAGCCGGGCCTTGCTTTTTGCGTCAGCCGGGATTGCAGCAAGTGACGAATGATCTCCGTCACCCACATCTTCCCGGAATGCGGAGCTGATAAATTCCT
The DNA here is from genome assembly GCA_029309925.1 of Fulvivirgaceae bacterium JP3-4. GTDB lineage: Bacteria > Bacteroidota > Bacteroidia > Cytophagales > Cyclobacteriaceae > Chryseosolibacter. Next base: position 317,920 of record JARKND010000005.1, on the reverse strand, counting down.
GCAAAAAGTCGTCAGTGATGTATGCTGGTCTCACGCAGCAAAAATAGACAGTAAACGGAGTATTTAACTATGATTTTCTTCCCCGGATTACTCTTTCGAGAATGAAATTTCATGCAGCAGCTGTTGGTTATTGGCCGACTTGATTTTCATAAAAACGCGGTAAACTTCCGAACCGCTTTTGTACTGGCCGATGGCGAATGGCTGGCCGCCTTTGGAAGAACCCTGGTGAATGACGCCAAACTCGGATGGTGGATGTTGGCGGAAAAAATCGCGGAATACAAATTCTGCCTGAGCCTTACTATAGGATTCTACTTTTCCATCAATAGTGACATCAACCGTCTGATAAAGGAATTTTGCAAGCTCTTTCGAGCTCCCCGCCTTAATAGTCTCTCCGATCTGGCCGATCACATCGTTTTGTGCGAAGACGGCAAACACTTGTAAGGTTAGGACGGCAACAACGACAGTAACTTTCAATCTAAATCCCTTCATTTCAGAGTTCTTTGGGGCCAAAATTATGCCATTGTTGGAAAGATAAGAAAATTTAAAATAGCGGCTTTTCCACTGCCCGCAAACCGCGCAACGAGGCTACCAAAATCTACCTGCACATGCCTATATTTGCGGTCTCAAATCAAATCGTGTCACTAGCATACAACCGGCAAAGGTCACGGCCGGATCGCATTTATGAATAAGAAAGTTTTATTAATGATTCTCGATGGCTGGGGTATTGCAACGAACAAAAAAGTTTCGGCAATCGACCAGGCGAAAACTCCCTTCATCAACTCTTTATACGGAAAGTATCCGCATAGTAAGCTTGAGGCTTCCGGCCTGGCAGTGGGCTTGCCGGCAGGTCAGATGGGCAATAGTGAAGTTGGCCACATGAACATCGGAGCAGGCCGCGTTGTCTATCAGGATCTGGTTCGCGTTAACAAAGCCATTGAGGAACACGAGATCGACACTAATCCTGTGCTGGTCGATGCGATCAATTATGCGAAAAAAAACAATAAGAATTTTCATCTCATAGGTCTTGTTTCCGATGGTGGAGTTCACTCACACATCGATCACCTCAAGGGAATCCTATCCATCGCTCAAGCCAGCGGGTTGAAAAATGTTTACGTGCATGCGTTCATGGATGGCCGCGATACTGATCCGAAAGGCGGTTATGGCTACCTCAAGGACCTGCTCGCGCACATGAAGGCAACGACAGGAAAACTTGCAAGCATTGTCGGACGCTACTATGCGATGGATCGCGACAAGCGGTGGGAACGTGTGAAGCTCGCATACGATCTGATGGTCAAAGGCGTGGGTGAAAAGGCAACGGACCCCCTACAGGCTATCCAGCAATCCTACGACAAAAATGTGACCGATGAATTCATCCTGCCGATCAGCGTGTTGAACGATGGCAAAACAGCAACGATTGAGGAAGGCGATGTCGTGCTGTGCTTTAACTTCCGCACAGATCGCGGGCGGCAGATCACGCAGGCGCTCACACAACAGGATTTTCCCGAACAGGGAATGAAAAAGCTAAACCTCTATTATATCACGCTCACCAACTATGACGATACGTTCAGGGATGTGAAACTGATATTCGATAAAGACAACCTTGAAAAGACATTAGGAGAAGTAGTGGCAGTTGCAGGAAAAAAACAAATCCGCATTGCAGAGACCGAGAAGTATCCTCACGTGACATTCTTCTTTTCCGGTGGACGGGAAGAAGTTTTCAATGGTGAAAAACGCATCATGTGTCCATCACCGAAGGTTGCAACGTATGACCTAAAGCCTGAAATGAGCGCGCACGATATCAAGGATAAAATTATTCCTGAACTCAATTCGAAAGAACCGGATTTTATCTGCCTGAACTTCGCTAATCCTGACATGGTTGGTCACACGGGCGTGTTTGAAGCCGCAGTGAAGGCAGTGGAGACTGTGGATTATTGCGCGCAGCAAGTAACTGAAGCCGCATTGAAGAACGGTTATGCTACGATCATCATCGCTGACCACGGCAATGCCGACATCATGATCAACGAAGATGGTACGCCCAATACTGCACACACGACAAACCTTGTCCCATGCATTCTGGTTGACGACACGTACAAGGGAAAACTCAGCGATGGAAAGCTTGGAGATCTCGCGCCAACTATTCTCAAGCTGATGGGTATTCCGCAACCTGCTGAAATGAGTGGAAATGTTCTGTTGTCGTAAGCGCCTCTGCGAATTTATTGTATTATCAGTGCTGACTGCATTGTCGGTGACGGGCTGTCAGCAGAATACGAATACAACTCGGTTGTACAACATTGATAGTTTGCTCACAGAGCAAGTAGTGTTGCTCTCGGAGAAGAAGTCTACGCTGAATAAGCAAGCTCTCCTTGGAAATAAACAGGATGTGATGGAGTATGTCCCCGATTCTGTCGGCTGGAGCCGTGAACTCGATATCTTCCGACAGCTCGATGCCATGAACAAACCGATCAACAGGAGCAAATACCTGATCGATGATGGCCTTTATGATCCGGGAAGCAATCTCACGGTAAAGGCGTTCACCAGCCTTGAAGCTTTACCTGTACGCTCACTGCGGGTCTTTTATGATTCTGACATTGCAATGCCACGAAAGATAGAAGGGGTTTACAGTGAAGAGAATTCACTTTTCGAGAGTTCGAAGAATTTGTTGCTGGAATTTCAACAGATCAACAATAAAACTGTGCTCACATCCTACTCTATTGAGGGCGGGCAGAAGATGATTCTCAGTGATTCCGTTGCCTATTCTGTGAAGGGAAAAATTAAGTTTTGAGGAAGTAAGTTATGGCAAAGAGACATGGCATGAGCCAACCGTTGAGCAAGGAAGAAAAGAGGAGTCTGAACAAGGCGAGCCTGCGTTACCTCAGTGGTGTATTCCGCTTCATGCTTCCGTACAAAGGACTGTTCATTATTGGATTGGTTTCGCTGGCGCTTTCCAGCCTTACATTGCTCGCGTTTCCACGCCTGTCAGGCGAATTGCTTGATGTGGCGAAAGGCGAAGGTGAATATTTTTCGAGTGTGAATCAGGTTGCGCTGATATTGCTGGGCATCCTCTTCGTGCAGGCAATTTTTTCGTTCATCCGTGTTTACACCTTTTCGATTGTCAGCGAACGCGGCATGGCTGATGTGCGCAAAGCCGTGTATCAGAAAATCATCTGGCTGCCCATGACGTTTTTCGACAATCGCAGAGTTGGAGAACTCATGAGCCGTATCACTTCTGACGTGTCAACGCTGCAGGATACCTTTAGTTTTACGCTTGCCGAGTTGCTTCGCCAGGTGCTTACGCTCGTATTCGGCATAGGGATCATTTTTTACCTCGCACCTACGTTGACAGGCTTTATGCTGCTCACCTTCCCGGTGCTCGTGATTTCAGCGCTCATCTTCGGCAAATACATTCGCAAACTTTCGAAGAAGACGCAGGACAAACTCGCTGAAGCCAATGTCGTTGTCGAGGAGTCACTACAATCGGTGTTTATTGTCAAGGCATTCACCAATGAATTGTTTGAGATCAACCGGTACACCAAAGCACTCAAAGAAGTTGTGACTGTTGCCATCCAGTCTGCGCGTTATCGCGGGCTCTTCATCTCATTCATTATTTTCGCTTTGTTCGGAGGAATTGTTGCTGTCGGATGGTATGGAGCAAGTCTTGTTGCCAGCAACGCCATTACCGTTGGGGAATTGTTTTCGTTTGTCCTGTACACCAGCTTTATTGGTTTTTCCATAGCCGGTCTTGGCGACATCTACACGCAATTGCAGCGGTCGATAGGAGCCTCCGAACGTGTGCTTGAAATTCTTGAACAACCGGATGAATTCAGCCACGCGGATGCGCCCGTAAAAGTATCTGGCAACATTGCCTTCGAAAATGTTTCGTTCGCCTACCCGACTCGTCCAGACTTCCAGGTGTTGAACGATCTCAATTTCACCATTGCAGCAGGAGAGAAAGTCGCCCTGATTGGACAAAGCGGCTCGGGGAAATCAACCATTATCAGTTTGCTGATGCGCTTTTATCCGATTGGCAACGGCAACATTTCCATCGATGGTAAGTCGATTACAGAATTTAATCTCTCTGCGTATCGCCACAACCTCGGCATCGTGCCACAGGAAGTAATACTCTTTGGGGGTACGATTCGTGAAAACATCCGATATGGTAAGCCCACTGCATCAGACGAAGAAATTCGCGAAGCAGCCCGGAAGGCAAATGCGCTCGAGTTCATCGAAAGTTTTCCTGATAAATTTGACACACTGGTTGGCGAACGTGGTGTCAAGCTTTCGGGCGGACAGCGTCAGCGCATCGCCATCGCACGCGCAATATTGAAAGATCCGGCAATTCTGATCTTGGATGAAGCGACAAGTTCGCTCGATGCGCATTCGGAAGTTCTCGTGCAGGAAGCACTGGAGAAACTGATGGAGGGCAGAACAACCATCATCATTGCGCACCGTCTTAGCACCATCAAGAAGGTCGACAGGATTTTCGTGATCCAGCAAGGCCGTCTGGCAGAAATGGGTTCGCATGCTGAACTTACGCGGCTTAATAACGGTATTTATAATAACTTGCTGAAGCTACAATTGCAATAGACCATGGAAGCTGTTTCCAACAGACTGCTGAAAGACTTCCGGTTGCGAACCACGCAATCCCGGCAGGAAATCCTGCACTTGTTTTTGCGCAGTGACTATGCGCTCTCACACGGTGATATTGAAAAGGAAGTCGAAAGCTCGCTGGATCGGGTGACGGTTTACCGCACGCTGAAAACTTTCCTTGACAAAGGTCTTATCCATAAAGTACTCGATGATGAAGGCAGCCTGAAATACGCGCTCTGCAATGAAGCATGTTCTGTCGCTGGACATCATCACAACCATGTGCATTTCAAATGTGTTGAATGTGGACAAACGAACTGTCTGACGGATGTCGAGGTGCCGGCAATGAGGTTGCCGAAGGGCTACAAGGTGAAAGAAATTAACCTTTTGATCCAGGGAGTCTGTGAAGCATGCTCAGGTTAAAAAATATACAATATTTTGCAAACATATTCCGTACATTTCCTTCCGATAAATCATCTGCGTAAGTTTTAGGGTTTGAAATATATTTGTAGTTTTGAAAGTTAACGGAAGCCTATAGATGCGATTTTTTCAACTTTTGGGCTCCTGGAACCCTGTAATCCAACCCCGTTGCTGGCTTTAAACAACATACTCGCTACGTCTCTTTTTGCTGAAGAGAACATCAGAGAAACAATCCTCTTCGGGATTTTCGCTTTTATTATACTGCTTTTCCTGATTCTAGACCTTGGGCTCTTTCACAAGCAGGCTCACAAGATCAGCACGAAGTCTGCCTTATATCAGTCGATCTTCTGGGTGGTTGTTTCAACGCTATTTGGCGTATTTATTTACTTATATGATGATAGTGGCGAAGGCGATTCGATGAAAAATGCGGTGGAGTATTTCTCTGCTTATCTCACCGAATATGCGCTGTCTGTCGACAACATCTTTGTCATCCTTCTGATCCTGAAATACTTCAAGGTTGACGAAGCTTATTATCACAAGGTTCTGTTCTGGGGAATTCTCGGAGCGATTGTTTTCCGCGCGATTTTCATTTTCGTGGGCGCACTGCTTATCCACAAATTCACATGGATCCTGTATATCTTCGGTGTGTTCCTGATCTATTCCGGTATCCGGATTTATTTCGAAGATGGCGATGAGAAGATCGAACCTGAGAAAAACCCGATCCTGAAATTCTGCAGAAAGTATCTTCCGATGTCGAACCACTCCAATGGCGGAAACTTTGTGATCCGTGAGGGTGGAAAACTGTTATTCACCCCGTTGTTCCTCGTCATTGTGCTGATCGAAACTACCGACCTTATTTTTGCTGTCGATTCGATTCCGGCTGCTTTCGCGATTACGCAGAATCCGTTCCTCATCTATACTTCAAACATCTTTGCGGTGATGGGATTGCGTGCGATGTTCTTCCTCCTGGCGGGCATCATCGATAAATTTTACCTGCTGCAGAAAGGCTTATCGATTATCCTGTTTTTTATCGGAGCGAAAATGTTGCTGGAGATCTGGCACATCGAAGTTGATGTCTACCTGTCGTTTACCGTAATCATTGCCACGCTCACGCTCTCGATTATTCTTTCGATACTGATCCCGCGGAAGGCTGAAGTGGAGGACGCTGGCTGAGGTCAGTTCACGCCTTCTGAAAAGATATTTCTTGGCAGGATCTTGAGAAGGATTGGCAACGTCAGGAATTTCTGCGGAAGCGAAATGATAACAAATGTCGGCACCTTCTTCAGGATGGCAATCAGCTCTCTTCTCATCTTCTCCTTTTCCTCCAGTGTCAATTCGTTCGAACGCGCCTTCTTGAGCAACATCATCATCTCTTCGCTTTCCTGCAACTCTTTCATGAGTCGCCCCTTGTTCTTTTCTGCAATTCGCGCGACACGTTTGATGAACTGCTCGCTAACCTGATTGTAGTCTTGTTTGTTTTGCAGGTGTCCCAATTCCTCCCAGTGCTCGAGTACGAAACCTTCAATCGCGATCAGGCTGTTTTCAAGGTCTTCATCGCCAAAGCCCAGGTGTGTGGCAAAGCGTTTTAGAAAATCCATCTCGCCTTGCTCAACACGCTTATCCGCCCAGATCGTCAGCACCGCCATCTCGAGGAAGAACTTCTTCAGGATCCAGCTGTTCTCTGCAGGTAGATGAATCTCGCTGATGTCGATGCCGCGTTCAAAGATCTTGATCGCTTCTTTCCGCTTTTCTGCCGAAAGGTCGGTGCTGTGGAGGAAGAAATCGAGAAGTTTTTTCTCTTCATATACCACCTCTTTATTCGCGTGCGAGGCAGCTGCAATCACTTTCACCACCGAGAACCGAAGCTCTTCGCGCTCATATCGGAAGAAGTCGGCAACGATCTTGTCAGCGTTCGTGTGAATCCACTGGCCGAAAATGAAGACATCGAGGAAAAGCAGGCTGTTGTGAAAAAAGTAAGTCCAGAAATTTCCCTGGTATTCACTGGTGCGCTCAATTCTTTTATCAAGGATCTTCTCGGCCACTTCGAGCGGAGTTTTTTTCTTTCCAAAAAGTGATTTGGAAGGTGTATTTAACTCAGGGAAAATGTTGTTGTAGAAATTGCCGATGTTTTCGAGCGTTCTTACGATAACGCCTGTCATTTCATCTGCAGATTTAATCGTGTTGTTGTTAAAAAGAAGTGAGCTGCTGATGAGACTCTCCGCCAGGAGAATTTTCATCTTGTCTTTTTCATTCCAGTTTTCGTGATCAGGGTGATCGAGGCTGCTCACCGTTTGCCCATACATTAGCCCGGTCGGCTGGACCATACGGTAAAGTGAATGCTCAGGATGTGATCCGGTTTGGGCCGCAGTATGCGTGAAATTCACCAGGAGATCCTTGCGGAAATCCAAATATTCTTTCAGCCAGCCTTTTTCACTTGGTCGCATTTTCGGGTAAGGTAAAGGGTTCTGAATTTAGAAATTTTACCTTAATCTAAAAACCCGGTTTACCTGAGGTGCGCCTTCCAACCCTTTGAATCAAGGTTTTTAGCAGCCGTTTCAACTTTTTCGCGAAGATTTTCTTTATAATTTTCAAGGCGAGAGGCCACCGCACCGTCATGTGAGCCAAGAATCTGGGCTGCCAGGAGGCCTGCGTTTTTCGCACCATTCAATGCCACTGTTGCGACAGGCACACCACCGGGCATCTGCAAGATGGATAAAACTGAATCCCATCCATCGATAGAATTGGATGATTTAATCGGCACACCGATCACCGGAAGCGTAGTAAGCGATGCGACCATGCCCGGAAGATGAGCAGCGCCACCCGCCCCGGCAATGATTACTTTGAGGCCCCGGCTGCGGGCCTTTGTAGCATATTCCACCATGCGCAGTGGAGTCCGATGCGCAGAAACCACGGTGAGTTCGTAAGGGATCGAAAGTTCGTCAAGCGCTATTGCGGCTTCTTTCATCACCGTTAAATCCGACTCACTTCCCATAATAATTCCTATCTCTGGTTTCATATGCGTGCGTTATTTCGATTGACTGTGCTTGCTATGCTTTCACTTTGAGTGTTTCCTTGACAAAGTTGGCTTTCTTTTTCAAATTCTCCAGATTGTGATCGAGTATTGTTACGTGTCCCATTTTTCTGAAGGGCTTAGTCACTTTCTTGCCGTAAAGGTGCACATGAACACCCGGGATCTTTGCAACTTCTTCAAAACCTTCGTACAAAGCAGCCCCGCTGAAACCGTCTTCGCCAAGCAGGTTTACCATCGCACTCGGTGAGATGATACTTGTATCACCCAAAGGCAGATCGAGAATCGCACGAAGGTGCTGCTCATATTGTGACGTTACATTCCCCTCGATGGTCTGATGGCCGCTGTTGTGCGGGCGTGGTGCAATTTCATTGACGAGCACATCGCCCGCTTTAGTTACAAACATTTCAACTGCCAGGAGTCCTACCATGTTGAGTTTCGTAATGATGTCTCTCGCAATCCGGTCAGCTTTCGCTTCTACTTCTTTCGATATCGATGCGGGAGCAAACAGATATTCGACAAGATTATGCACCGGATGAAAAACCATTTCGACAACCGGGAATGTCTTTAGTTCTCCGGAGGCGTTCCGGGCAACGATCACAGAGATCTCCTTGTCGAAATCAATGAGTTTTTCCAGAAGGCCCGGGGCGTTAAAAGCTTTCGACAGGTCGCCTTCACTGCGTAGTATCTGCACACCTCTTCCATCGTAACCTTCCTTACCGAGTTTGTTCACAGCAGGCAGAAAATGTTTGTGTGACTGCACGTCAGCTGCATTTTCCGTCAGTACAAATTCAGCAGTAGGAATTCCATGCTTGCTGTAAAATTGTTTTTGTACCCGTTTATCCTGGATCAGTTCGATTACTTCGGGCTGCGGAAATACTTTTTTTCCCTGGCGCTGAAGTTCTTTCAACGCAGCAGTGTTGACATTCTCGATCTCGATGGTAATGATATCGCAGGCAGAACCGAATTTCATTACGGTGTTGAAATCTGTGAGTTTACCTGTGTGAAAATCACCCAGCGTGGCACAAGGAGCTTGCGGATCGGGATCGAGTATCGAAAACGGAATATTAAAATCGATTCCGGATTGAATCAACATTCGGCCAAGTTGCCCGCCTCCGAGAATGCCGAGCTTGAAATTCTGATGAAATGCTTTTTTCAAAACGCCTTTATTGTTTAGCTGCCTTCTCCACTTCAACTTTTGTAATCTGGTCTCCGACCTCGATCGCATGAACGGTTTCCATACCGTCAACAACTTCAGCGAAGATGCTGTAACGTCCGTCAAGATGTGGTGTTGGAGAATGCGTTATAAACCATTGTGTTCCTTCGGTGTCCTTGCCTGATGAGGCCATCCCAACACTCCCTGTCGTGTATTTGTGTTTGGTGAATTCTGATCGAATGGAATAATCTTCGCCACCTGAGCCATCGCCACGGTGATCTCCCACCTGAATTACAAAGTTTGGAACCACGCGATGGAAATAGTGATTGTTGAAGTAGTTCTTTTCAACCAGGTCGAGGAAGTTTGCAACCGATCCGGGTGCTTCTTCAGTGAGAAGCCTCATCCGGATTTTTCCCTTCGTGGTAAAAACCGTGACGTGCTGATCCGCTGGAATCTCTTTAATCCTCGACCAGTTGATCGGATGATTGTAGGCAGGTTTAGCGCGCTCAGGAGCCTTGCGCTTTTCAAAATAAGCAGTAGCGCGATCGAGTGCTGTTAGTGCATCATCGTCTTTCACAGGTACAAGCTTTTGCTTTGCATCGGCCAGAAATTTATAGTCTGTTACGACACTGCGATAGTCAAGCGTTGAGTCCGCCAGTGCTGACGAGATGGTCGCAATGACAGTGGGATCGCCTGCAGCGATTGCCTTTTGATACACATCAGCAAAATTTTTCTTCTGGCTTGCATTGAAGCCCTTGCTCTTGTTTATAAACACCAGCGCTTCAGCTGCCGAGCTTTTCACAACAATGTCCTGCGCGTTGAGCAGCTCTTGCTGAATGAACGATGCGGTAGAAGGCTGTTGCTGCAGCGCATACAGCAAACCACGCTTCTGATAGGGGCTTGCATTCTTGTAAAGCGCAATGACTTCATCAATGATTCCTTTGTTGTTTTTCACTTTCAGGACTCCTTCGTACAAATTCGCCTGCACGCGCCAGTTTTTCGTCTCGCTTGCAACGTTAGCCACGTCAATCCAGAAGGGTTCGGTGATTGTCGCTTTGATTGCCTCGGATGCAGCGATCGGAACATTGACATTCTTATCGCGTAGTGCTTTCAACAGCAGATTCTTTGAGCGTTCGAATGGAAATGCCTGCAGCCCGCGTACCGCACTGATCCGCACCCTGTAATCCTGATCTGATGACAGAATTTTTTCCAGCGTGTTGAACGATGAGTCGGTTGTGATTTTTCGCAAGGCTGATGCGGACGCCATTCGTACATCTGTGTTTTTATCGTTCAAAGCGGATTTTGCAATGGCACTGAACTGGGGTGTGATTTCTTTTGCACCGCGCGCGAAGAAATGCGCAGCTCCAAGCCGCGTGTTATCACTGTAGTTACTTCCAAGCAGTGACGAAGCAATCGAATTTTTTGTCGCGGGTACTGCATTGTTCACGCTTGCCCTGTACAACGACCACGCAGTGGCTTCCGGATATTTCTGCGCATCAACATTCAGATCCCAGTTTCGTGTTACTTTTCCGTATGCTTCAATGATGGCATTGAGAACATTGTCAGCCTTTTCTTTCGCGATAGCTTCCTGCAACACTTTCTCGCTTTCGCGGGAACGCGTCTGCCCGAGCGCAATTGCTGCGGCAATTCGTACTGTTGTATCCGCATCCGATGACAGAACATTTGACAGCTTTCCTACAGAAGCGGAATCCTGCACAGAAGCAAACGCAAGCACTGCGCGCTCACGTATGGATGGATTTTCATGGGTGAAAAAAACCTGTAGACTGTCTGAAGCTCTGCGGTCCTGCAGGTCGGCAATTTTGATGGAGGTTTGATCTTTCTTGAAAACGTTTCCCGATTCTTCTTTTGAACAGGAAACGAATACAAGTGTCAGGAGACTAAGTGCTAAAAGACTTCTATACATATAAGGGAATTTTTCAAAGTAATGCCGGACTGGAAAGCGCTTTATCGACAACATCTTCAAACTCGATTTTGGCCAGCCTCAGCGTATAAAGCAGCAATTTAATTTCTTTGTGATGAACACGGCCGTCAACTTCCGCAAGCTTGTAGAGAATGACGAACACCCGAAGCTTTTCCTCATCGTTGCAGTCGTTGATCCTGTCGATTGCTGTATCGAACAACTCGCGTTCTTTTTTTCCGCGCAGCGCCTGAACAAACTTGTCGAAGAACAACTCGGAGATGTTTTCGCGCTGGCAAACGAGCTCCAGCGCTTTCACTTCATGGTCGTCAATGGTTCCATCTGCGCTGATGAGCAGGTGCATTAAATAAAGCAAAGCTGAATGATAGCGATTATCCACGCCCAAATATACAATGCGGCCATGGATTGCAACAGCGTTCTAGCGAAGCACCTGATAAACTATGAAGGCAGACAGGTAAGCAAGTCCTGTCATGTAGGTAAGCTGGAGGAGCGGCCACTTCCATCCCTTCGTCTCGCGGTAAACGATGGCAAGCGTGCTCATACACTGCATGGCAAACGTATAGAAGATCAGCAGGGACAAACCGACCGCTGGTGTATAACGGGGGCCACCGGTCTCTGGGTTGATCTCTTCGCGCAGCCTGCTCTTGATGGTGACTTCGTCTTCTTCTCCGACACTTCCGATGCTATAGATTGTGGCGATGGTTCCAACGAATACCTCACGCGCGGCAAATGATGTGATCAGCGCGATCCCGATCTTCCAGTCATAACCCAGAGGTTTGATAACGGGTTCTATGGCTTTGCCAATAATACCTGCATAAGAATTTTCAAGTCTGAAAGCGGCTATCCTGTCTTCGAGCGCCTGTTCTGTCAGGCGTTGATTCGCAGCATCCTGAAGTACGTATTCGCGCGCATTTTCGAGTTTGTCTCCGGGACCATAGCTGGCGAGAACCCATAGAATAATCGAAATAGCTAAAATGACTTTTCCGGCTTCGAGCACGAACGCTTTGGTCTTTTCAACAATGGTATATCCGACATTCGACCACTTCGGGATACGATAGGTTGGCAACTCCATGATCAGAAAACTTCTTTCTTTAACCCTGATCAGAAGCTTCATGATATAGGCAGAGCCGATGGCTGCAAGAAATCCAAGAAGATATAATCCCATCAGCGCCAGTCCCTGCAGGTTGAAGAAGCCGAGGGCGGTTTCGTTTGGCACGATGAGCGCAATGAGAATTGTAAAGATTGGCAAACGCGCAGAGCAGCTCATCAACGGAGTGACAAAGATGGTGATCGTGCGCTCTTTCCAGTTATCGATGGTGCGGGTCGCCATGATTGCCGGGATCGCGCAGGCAACACCGGACATCAACGGTACAACACTTTTTCCGTTGAGACCAAATTTCCGCATGACCTTGTCCATCAGAAACACAACGCGCGCCATGTATCCGGATTCCTCCAATACAGAAATAAAAGCAAACAGGATCGCAATCTGAGGAACAAAGATGATGATGCCACCTATGCCTGGAATGATGCCTTCCGCAAGCAGACTTGTCAGCGGGCCTTCCGGTAAAACCGATTTCAAATATGAGCTGAAATTGGCAAAACCTGAATCGATGAAATCCATGGGAAGGGTAGCCCAAGCGAAGATTGCCTGAAAGATCAGGAAGAGGATGGCGAAGAAAGAAACATAACCCCACACTTTGTGCGTGAGAAAACGGTCAAGCCGACTGGTTGTATTCTTCCACGAGAGATCCGCAGCCTTTAATATAACATCATTGAGCAGATCCTGGATGACACTGTAACGCTGAATCGTTTCCGCTCCCTGAAATTTTCCAGGGAAAAAATTGTATGCGTTGCGTATGTGATCAACGGTCTCCCTGTCTGACTTTGAAAGAAACCTCAGCGAGTTTGGCTGTTCGAGAAACTGGTATGCTTCATAATCGTTGTCAACGGAAAGCTTCTCACGCAGTTCGCGCACGGGAGCTTTCGCTTCATCCCAAACGTTGAATGTGTTTTTCTCTGCCGGGGCAAAGGGCTGACTCAACACTCTCTTAAGTTCATCGATGCCCACGCCATTGCGCGCGTTGATCGGCACAACTTGAACACCAAGTCGCGCGGAAAGTTTTTTCAGATCGTAGCTGATACCTGCCTTTGCCACGAGGTCCATCATGTTCAGGGCGAGGATTGTAGGTAAGCCGATGTCGATGATCTGTGTGAGCAGCAGCAGACCACGCTTGAGGTTTGTTGCATCCGCGATCACCACAATCTTATCAGGACTGTCAGCCCCGCGATGATCGAGCAGAACTTCGGCAACAATTTGTTCATCGAGGCTGCGCGGATAGATCGAATAAATCCCCGGAAGGTCAACAATCTCAGCGGTAACTCCGGATGGCAAAAGGCAGAATCCGGATTTCTTGTCGACTGTCACACCGGGAAAATTCCCAATCTTCTGATTCAATCCCGTCAGGCGATTAAAAAGAGAAGATTTCCCTGAATTGGGATTCCCAAGCAACGCGATCTTCGGCCTCTTCCTTTCAGACATTAATTCACGATAGTAATGGTGGCTGCTTCTTCAAGACGTAAAGACAGCTCATACCCTGAGACACTAATACAAATGGGGTCGCCCAGCGGGGCTGTAAAATTGAATCTGACGGGTACTCCGGGCAGGCAGCCCATTTCCATCAACTTTACGGAGATGTAATCATCCGTAAAGCCCGTAATGATGGCGATTTCACCGGGTTTCATCTGCGCGACATTGCCTGGAGTTTCCAATAGAATTAATTTAGATTAATTTTAAACAAGGCAAAGATATAGGTGGTTCCCCTTACAAGCAATGATTATTGTCAGCATTTAAATGAGTGAGATGTCTAAGAAAGTGAGAGAAAAGCCGAAGCGCAGCGACAAAACAAAAGCTAACCGCGAAGTGGAGAAAAATCAACCAGTCGATCGTGAAGAGGACAAGCCGTTCGACTTTGGCGGGCTGCCCAACCGCGACCTGAAGAAAAACCTCGGCTGCAGATAGCTTCTCCGATGTTCCTTATATGCTTTCAGCAGTAAAGACGCGCTTCACCCGCTCGCTGGTGTTGGTGAGAATTTCGTAAGGAATAGTCTTGATCGAGTCTGCCACTTTTTGAATCGGATGATCTTTTCCGAAGATGATTACCTCATCACCTTCCTGTGCGTCAGGCACAGCAGAGAGATCGACCATCGTCATGTCCATGCACACATTGCCAATAACGGGAACTTCTGTACCATGCACCAGCACTTTTCCGGCTCCCCTGCTGAACGCGCGGCTGAATCCATCGGCATATCCTATCGCGATCGTACCCATAGCCATATCGTTGTCCGCTTTTCCGCGCCTGCCGTAACCGATCGTTTCTCCTTTTTTAATCTTTTTGATCTGTGAGATGATCGTCTTAAGCGTTGCGACCGGCTTGAGCGCATCAAATTTTTCCGAAGTTGGATCAACGCCATACAGGCCGATGCCGAGCCTCACCATGTCAAGCTGAAATTGCGGCAGCCGGAGTATTCCTGGCGAGTTGAGAATGTGCAAGATGGGTTTATAGCCGAGCCTTTCGCTGATTGTACCGGCACCTTTCATAAAGATGTCAAATTGCTGCTGCGAGAATGTATCGTGTTCCCGCTCATCCGCTCCGGCCAGATGACTGAAGATCGAAGCTATTCGGAGATTCCGGTGCTGAAGCAAAAGTTCTGTCAGCCTTTCAACATCGTTCTCATCAAAGCCGAGCCGATGCATGCCCGTATCAAGTTTCAGGTGGATGTTGCTCTGGCGTCCGTTGAGAAAACGGATGTAACTGTCCAGTATTTTGAAACTGTAGATCTCCGGCTCGAGTTTGTTCGGCAGCAACAAACCAAAACTTTCCTCAGACGGGTTCATTACCATGATGGGCAATGAGATGTTGTTCTTGCGCAGGTCAACGCCTTCATCCGCGTAAGCGACACCGAGGTAATCAACTTTGTGATACTGAACGAGATTTGCAATCTCTGCGCTGCCACTTCCATAGGCAAAAGCCTTTACCATCACCATAATCTTCGTTGATGGCTTCAGCTTCGCGCGGAAAAAATTCAGGTTATGTGCAACAGCACCAAGATCGATCTCCATGATGGTACCATGCACCTTTCGCTGGAGCGCAGCAATAATTTTTTCGAATTGAAACGATCGTGCTCCCTTGACGAGAACCACTTCCTGCTGAATCCTGTTCTGATCGAAGTTCGCCAGGAAATCGTCTGTTGATTTAAAAAATTCAGAGCCAGAGGGAAACAAATGCCGGTATGCAGAGAGAATTTTTCCGATGCCGATAAAGTGATGTATACTGTTTTTTGAAATTGCCTGTGAGATTTGCCGTGCCAGTTGTTCATCGGGCAAACCAGACTCGAGTATATCCGAGAGAATGACGCGCTTCTTCGCCTTCTGCTGTTGATTTGCCAGGAATTCGAGACTGATCTGAATGCCCGCAAGATCATTATTGTAAGTGTCGTCAATGATCTGACTTTGATTGACTCCTTCTTTCAGCTCAAGGCGCATGGGTACGGACTGCAGCGCCTCTATCCGCTCCTGGATTTGATTCGGTTTGTAACCCAGGTGAAGCATCACGCAGATACAGTGAATGGAATTTTCGATCGATGCCTTATCCTGGAAAGGAATGACGAGCGAGAACGATGTTCCCTTGACAAAGAAATTGTGTTTCGTTCCTTCTGACCTGATCTGGATTCCGGCAGTAGATGACACGCCCCAGCTCAGCGTTGGAATTTGCGTTGCAGCAATTGCTTTATCGATCGCTTTATGGTCTTTACAGTAGATGAGGAGTTTGCAGCTTGTGAACAACTTCAGCTTCTCCTGAATTTTTTGTTCGAGTGAAGTGAAGCCTTCATCGTGTGCCGAGCCGATGTTGGTGAAGATTCCGAGTGTCGGCTGGATTACGCGCTGAAGCTTCTCCATTTCTCCCGGCAAGGAAATGCCAGCTTCGAAAATCCCAAGGTCATGATGTGCCTGGAGTTGCCAGACGGAAAGGGGCACACCGAGTTGTGAATTATAACTCCCCGGATTCTTCGCAATTTTATAATCTGCGGAAAGCAATTGGTACAACCACTCCTTTACGATCGTCTTTCCATTGCTTCCGGTAATCCCGATCACGGGCACATCCAGCAAAGAGCGCTGATGCGCAGCAATTGCCTGAAGCGCATCAACAGCCGAAAGCACTTGCAGTACGTTGGCATCTCCAACATTCGAAAGAAAGTCGACCGTTTCTTCAACAACGAACTGGCGGATTCCTTTTTCATATAAAGTGGCGATATACGCATGACCGTTATGATGGTCGCCTTTGATAGCAAAGAACACAGCACCGTCAGTTGAAGTTGCCTTCCGGCTGTCGGTGAGTAATGCCTGAACGGATTGATCCTGTGCCAACCGGAAGAGTTTGCCGTGCGTGATTGATTCTAGTTGAGAGAACAGGATCATAGTTTCAGAAAAGTCGAGCTCCGTTTGGCACCGGCTTATCAGGTTGACACAATACTACAGCGTTGTTCTCATCTGCGAAACCAGTGACAAGAATTTCTGAGACAAAATTTGCGATCTGTTTTGGTGGAAAATTCACCACGCAAATAACCTGCTTGCCAACCAACTGATCAGGCGTATAGTGCCTGGTGATCTGCGCACTAGACTGCTTTATGCCCAGCGGACCGAGGTCAACTGTTAGCTTATACGCAGGTTTTTTTGCCTCAGGAAATGTGGTGGCATTAACAATGGTTCCTACCCGAATATCGACTTTTTCAAAATCTGCCCAGCTGATCATAAGTGTTAAAAAGTCGGAAATTACCCGTCAAAAGGGGATTTCGGAAAGAATTTAATATTTTGTTCGGGCCGGCCGGGACAGAAAAAAGTTTTTTGACTGGTGGTTATCGCTTTATTTTGTACTTTTCTGGAACCAATAAATAGAATTCTGGTTCTTAGTACGTTCTATCAGTCGATGAAGATTTCGCTTTACCAAATTGTCTCGATTCTTTGCCTTGTAGCAACAGCCGGTTTCAATACCGCGTTTGCTCAGGACAATGCGAATCAGGATTATGAAATCACCGACACTGAGCGTGAGCGCTACGAACGCGACAAGGTGATATTCTCCCCGGGTGGCGAAGGCGAAACGCGCTATGTAGGGCCAAGAACACAACCAACCGGCTCATCTGCAGCTCCGAAAGATTCGGTCTCAACTATAACACCAACCACAAAACCGGCTCCAGTCACCATCCGCAAAGAATTGCCAGCCAAAAATCCAACAAAGCAGATCCCACCCAAGCAAGACGATGATGCAATCCTGACGTTCAATTTTCTGTATTACATCATACAGAAGTACAAATTGCAGGAGATTATTGAATAAGGCTTGCTTTTTTATTTAATCTGCTATATTTGCAACGTTGTTGCATTAGGGACTTAGATGGTTCGAATCTCCGTTTTTCTGATTGTATTATTAACAGCTTTCCTGGAGACTGCCGGGCAATCTTGTGCCGAGACCCTGAAGGGACTTGTGAAAGATGAATCAGGGGTCGCGCTTCCTGGCGCAACCATTCAGCTGGGGGAGCAGCTTGCAGTTTCAAATGAAGATGGCTCTTTCGCATTCACTGCATTGTGTGCCGGCAAGGCCATGCTCACGATCGAGTATGTCGGGTTTGAAAAATACGTCCACGAGATTTCAATTCCCCGCAGGCCAATTTCAATCCAACTTAAAAGCATCAGCACAGAGCTGCAGGGCGTTGTCGTGGAAGGCGACAGACGAATGAATGCAGTGTCGCAGACTACATCTTTATTGTCGAAGAAAGAATTGCAGTTGTTGCACGGACGGCCACTAGGGGAGTCGTTGAAAGAAGTTCCGGGTGTCAGTGCTATTCAAACAGGGCCATCCATTTTCAAGCCTGTCATTCACGGCCTTCACAGCCAGCGTATACTCATCCTCAACAATGGCATTCGGCAGGAAGGTCAACAATGGGGCATCGAGCATGCTCCCGAAGTTGATCCTTACATTGCATCAAGCATTGAAGTGGTGAAAGGTGCCGAGACAGTCCGTTATGGCGCAGATGCAATTGGTGGCGTGATCATCATCAACCCACCGCCTTTGCACGAGGTCGAAGACCTAGGCGGTGAAATCAATCTCGGTTTTATGTCGAACAACCGACAGGCTGTTTTGTCTGCGATGCTCGAAGGGCACATCGCGAAAAGCGAGAAGTGGAGCTGGAGATTGCAGACCTCAGCAAAAAAAGGTGGCGACTATCACGCAGCTGATTACAATTTGTCGAACACAGGCACGGAAGAACTCAACTTCTCGGGAGCGCTTGGCTTCAAAGACAATCATCGCGGATTTGAAGTTTATCTCAGCAGTTTCAATACAACGCTTGGCATTCTTCGTGCAGCGCACACCGGAAATCTACAGGACATTCAGACGTCAATAGACAGCGGAAGACCGTGGTACGTTGCGGAGTTTTCATATGACATAGAAAATCCAAAACAGCAGATCAACCACCAGCTCATGAAACTGAAATCGTATTTTGATGTGAAGAACTGGGGGAGGATAAATATTTTATACGGTGGTCAGTACAACCTGCGCAAGGAATTTGATATCCGGAGATCGGGAAGATCGGACCGGCCTGCGCTCTCGATGAGCCTGTTCAGCAACGTGCTCGATGTGTCACTCGACCATGAGAAGGGAGATCACAGCGGAAGTGTCGGCATTAACAGCACACTTAAATTCAACTCCAACGATACTGAGCTGACAGGTATCACTCCGCTCATTCCAAATTACAATCAGGCATCTGCCGGAATTTTTGTGCTTGAGAAATTGCGCAGAGACCGGTGGACATTCGAGGCAGGCGGGCGCTACGATTATCAGTACTTGCAGGTGTTGACATACAATGCCAACGAAGAGCTGGTTAAACCTGACTTCGGTTTCAATTTCTTCAGCGGAACGATTGGTGCCTCATACAAGCTCAATCAAAGCTGGCGATGGATTTCCAACCTGGGAATTTCAACGCGACCACCGCACGTGAGCGAGTTGTATTCAGAGGGACTTCACCATGGCACCGGCTCAATTGAAGAAGGGTTGATGCGGCCCAACAATGACGTGCTCACAGACCAAAGCCTGATCCGCAAAGAGATGTCGAAGAAGTGGATCAACACACTCCAGTACGGAGGCGAACGTGTAACGATGGATTTCTCCGTCTACTACAACAGAATGGATAACTACGTGTTCATCCGGCCTTATGAAACGCGACTTACGATTCGCGGATTTTTTCCTGTGTTTCGTTTTGATCAGACCGATGCTGTGTTAATGGGCTCCGATCTCGGATTGAAATGGGATGTCAGCAAACGCGTTAGCTATGCAACCAAGTTTTCTTATGTTCATGCTACGGACGTGAAGAATGATGACCGGATTATTTTTATCCCCCCGGCATTGTTCGATAACAGCATCACGGTTAATTTTTTCAATGTAAAAAAACTGGACGATCTTCACGTGACAATCAGTGCGCCAGCAACCTTCACGCAGGTCCGCGCACCACGCACGGTCAAGCCGAATGATATTCCAAATGATTCTTCGACCAAGGTATTCGATCTGGCGCCTGCTCCTGATGGATTTATATTGCTGAACGCCTCGGTCGGCTTCGATATTCCGATCAGGGACAAAGAATTTTCTCTGTCTGTTTCCGGTGAAAATCTTCTGAACAAATCTTATCGGAACTACATGAATCGGCTCCGCTATTTTGCCGATGACACAGGAAGAAATTTCATCATCAGGTTGTCATACAATTTTTCAAAACACTAACATACAAACATGAACAAACAAATTTTTCGGATCCACAGGACCAGGTACGTTGCAATGCTTGCAGCAATGGTATTGCTTGTCGTTGGCATTTCTTCATGTGGGGATGATCCCGAGCCGGTGAATGAAGAGGAGGTGATTACAACCCTGAGTGTACAGTTGACACCGGTTGGCGGAGGCAATATTGTAAGTCTGCGTTTTCAGGATCTTGACGGAGATGGAAGCGGTGCCCCTGTAAAAATAGTAAGCGGACCTCTCAGCCAGAATAAGACATACAATGCAGTGATCACGTTGTTGGATGAATCGCAGTCTACGCCATTTGATATTACTTCCGAAGTTCAGGAAGAGTCGGAACATCACCTGTTCTGTTTCACGGTTACAGGTTCTAACCTTATCGTTACAGCAACTGACACAGACAGCAAAGGTCTGCCGATCGGACTTACATCGTCATGGGTTACAACGTCTGCCGGAAATGCTGCGGTTAAAATTGTGCTAAGACATCAGTTCGAAACAAAAACCGGCACGTGCCCGGGAACAGGTGATACTGATGTTGAAGTGGATTTTAATGTTGTCGTTCAGTAAAGCGAACCGAAAATGCTCATAACAAAAAAGGCTGCCTCAACGGACAGCCTTTTTTTATGATTAGATTCTTATCAGATTTCTTTCTTCACCAGGAAGTGCTCGAGGTCCTGAAGTTTGAGTACGCCTTCATAATAAGCCTTTCCAAAAATTACCGCAAATACACCCATGTCATTCAGGCGTTTGATGTCATCGATACCGCGAATACCACCGCTGGCCAGCACACTTATCTCAGGGAATTTGTCGATGATCTCCTGGTAGAAGTCAAAGGCAGGTCCTTCGAGCACGCCATCGCGTGACACATCTGTAGACTTGACATACTTCAATCCGCGAGAGTAAAAATATTCCAGGTGTTCAAAGAGCGTGAGATTCGATTTGCGCATCCATCCGCGGAACAGAAGCTCTTTAGATTGTTTATTGATCACATCGGCACCGAGTGTCATTTTCTCGCGACCGTACGAGATAATCCACGAGGCAAACAATTCCGGATCAGTTACCGCGATACTGGCTGCTGTTACATATGCTGCGCCATATTCAAATGCTTTGCTGATGTCGCCATCTGATGAAATTCCGCCTGTGAAATCGATTTTAAGATCTGTGTGACCGGCAATCGCTTCAATAACGTGCCAGTTCACAGGGCTTCCTTTTTCAGCGCCATCCAGGTCCACCAGGTGAACAACTTCAATGCCGTGATCCTGAAAGCGTTTTGCAAGATCTAATGGATTTTCGTCATAAGCCTTTTCACTTGTCGGATCGCCCTTGCGCATCTTCACAACATTTCCTTTTCGGATGGCGATGGATGGAATTACCTGAATCATTCTCTTTAACTATCAATTACTTGAGCGAAGTTACGATTCAAAGGGCAAACATCCACTCAAATCGAGAAAAATTGCGGCAGCACAATTGCAGTGATGGAGATTTATTATGTTTAATTTTGATACAACAGCAGTGCAATCGAATGAAATTTTCAACGCGATATTTGTACGCTGGTAAACTCAAACCTCGCTTTATGAAATGTTGGAACGTTATTCCGGCCCTCGGCCTCCTGCTGCTGATTTCCTTTCAGGGTAATGCACAGGCGAAATTCCGGAAGCTTTCGAGTGTGATCAACTATCCATCATACAATACTTATGCGCCATACATCAGCGCTGATGCCAACGCGATTGTATTCGTCTCAGACAATGCCGAGGATAACGCGGAGGTACCCTTCTACACTTTGAGAGGAGGCGCAGACTGGATAGAACCGATCATGCTCCCGAAGCACATTTACACCCGCTTGAACTCACAGCGCGGTTATGCACTGAGCGCTGACGGAAAAAAACTTTTTTATTCAACACTGAAGACACCGTCTGTCGGAGCCTTTGACATCTGGAGCAGTGATCTCAAGGGCACATCCTGGGGCCAGCCAGTCAACCTCGGGCTTCCCGTAAATTCACGTGAGCACGAAGGAGCTCCTTCGGTAACACCGGATGGCACCGCGTTATATTTTATGCGTTGCACACAGATGGATCAAACCAAGGCACAGGGCTGCAAACTGTTTGTTGCGCGCAAGAAAGTGAATGATCAATGGGGAGAACCTGAAGAACTCCCTGCCTCTATTAACACCGGGAACTCGCAGACACCACGCATCATGGCAGATGCCGAAACCCTGATCTTTGCTTCCGACAAGATGCCGGGAAATAAAGGAGGGATGGACCTCTACATGTCAAAGCTGGTCAATGGCGTGTGGGGAACACCCAGGCCACTCGACTATGTGAACACGCCAGGAGACGATCAGTATGTAACTGTGGCAGCGCTAGGCCGCTACCTCATCCGCGACTCAAAAGGGCCCAGAAAAAATGAAATCGTTGAGTACCTGATCCCCGATGATATGCGTCCGAAGGGTATGATGAAGATTGACGGGAAGGTGACAGATGCAACGGGTGCCGCAGTTCCTGCATACGTCTCGATCTTTGACCTCACCAAAAACAAACGCGTTTACAACGGCAGGCCATACGCAGACGGCTCGTTCATTGTATACATCATGGAAGGCAGTAAATATGAGTTGTCAATTGATCCCGAGTCTGATCATGTAACTTACTACACGAAACAATTCGATCTTACTTCAGACAAAATTCCACAGGTGGAAAAAGTTTCGGCTGTCATCAAACCGCTTGCGAAGGGAGATGAGATCACACTTGAAGGTGTTTCGTTCAAACCTGGAACGACAGAGATTGATCAACGTGCTTCAACTTCTTCGCTCAAAAAATTCATGCGCGTTGTGAAGGGAAATCCCGATATGAAGTTTGAGATCCAGGCACTGATGACGGGTTACGTGGAAGATTCTGTCCGGTCGGATCAGGATCTCACGGAGGTTATCTACGATTCAGTCGCTGCGAAGTATGATGAGATCGACACGCTTGGACAACTCTATCAGAAAGACACCGTGTACGTGAAGACAACGTGGCACAATAACCGAACGTGGCAACAGGCGCAGGCAATTGTCGACTACCTCGTAAGCCAGGGCGCAAAGCCTGATAACTTTTCTGTATTTGGAAATGCAATTCCGGCAATAACGCCTGAGGACCGCAAATTAATTCTGAAGGCAAGGGTTAAATGATTCCCTGCTACGGACGAGTGATTTGGTGATCTATTCTTTCCAGGAGAATGGAATGGCCACCAGCGTTTTATCCCAGAACAACACCATCTCGGCATCTTCACCGGTCTTTTCGAACGAGATGGTGAATTGTTCGAACACCTGGTCTTGCTGCAGGGGTTTCACTACAACACTAAGTACATCTCTCGAAGGTTCGCGATTGGCTTCTCCTTTCGAGTTTATGCCCCACTGACCATACTCAGAGTTGAAGATGATTGTCCAGATTTCCGGACCGGGAATTGTCCACAGTGAGTATTTGCCGGCTTTCAGCGTCTGGCCTTCTATGATGATATCGCGATTGGTTTGGAACGTTGTTGATTCGTTGGCACCTGTGCGCCAGACTTTCTCATATGGAACGAGGCCACCGAAAATTTCCCTGCCTTTTTTGTAAGGCCTGTTATACAGCACCTTGATCGTTAACTCACCCGAAGTGAATGTTTCGGTTCCTTCGGGGCTGAAGGATTTTTCTTTTTTTACGTTGATATAGCCGATTACCGCGACTAACGCCACGATTACCACAACTCCGATCAAACTAAAAATGAGAAACTTCTTCATGCTTTAAATGTTGATGTTTTAACGGCCTGCAAATCAATCAGTTTTACGAATAAACAAATTTTAATTCTTTCCATAAAAATTACCTGAATCACACTATTTTTACGGCTCCTATAAATTGCTCAGATATGAACCTCGATTGGTGGCCATTTTTTGTCGTTGTAGCACTGTTTATCCTCGCAATTGCTTCACCGTGGATTTTTCCCAATAAGACTGTTAGCAAGAACAAGCACGATAACAAGTTCTAAGGCAATTAGTTCCAAGATTCCTGATGAACGTCTGTGTCTTCTGTGGCTCAAGCACAGGTAAAAACCCGGTTTTTGCCCAGACAGCTGCGGAGCTCGGAGTTCTTCTGGCCGAAAATTCTCATTCCCTTGTGTACGGTGGCGGTAAGGTCGGCCTGATGGGTGTGATCGCTGATGCGGTACTGAATAAGGGTGGAGAAGTAATCGGAATCATTCCAAAGTTTTTGATGGACCGTGAAGTGGGTCACAGCGGTGTAACTAAGCTCGAAGTTGTCCAGAGTATGCATCAGCGTAAGCAACGCATGGCAGATCTATCAGATGCGTTCGTTGCAATGCCAGGTGGATGGGGCACTTTAGAGGAAGTGGCGGAAATTCTTACATGGCGCCAGCTCGGTTTAATCACCAATCCTGTCATTCTCCTCAACGTAAATAATTTTTTTGGTCCGCTGATCGCGCAGCTCAACGGTATGGTTGACGAAGGCTTTGTGCGCAAAGAGTATATGAACAACCTGCGCATTGCTTCAACACCTAAAGAAGTACTTTCCCTAATAATACCCCCGGAGGGGTTAAAGGTTTCTCTGTAAAAATTGTCTTATATTGATGTTGCTGGATTTCCAGACGCATTATGTTACGAAGGTTGCTCCTGTGTGGATGCCTGTACTTCATTTCCTTTGACATTTGGTCTCAGGCCCTCGGTTTTTCGCTCGCAGATGGCAGAACGAAAGTGCAATTTCCTATAGAAATTTATAACAATCTCGTTGTTGTACCAGTCGTTCTCAACGGTGCGCTCCCTCTGAAATTCATTCTCGACACGGGTGTCAGAACATCGATCCTCACACAAAAAGCATTCACTGATATTTTGAATCTTTCGTACGCACGCAAGTATACGATCTCCGGCCCCGGTGGCGAAAAACTGATCGATGCATACATCACAAACAATGTTTCTCTCGAACTGCCCGGTGTACTCGGTCGTGGCCACGCGATGTTGGTGCTTGAAGAAGACTACCTCGAATTGCGTAATTACATGGGCACTGATGTTCACGGCATTTTGGGGTATGAATTGTTCAGCCGTTTTCTCGTCAAAATTGATTATGAAAAAAAGATTCTGACCTTGATGACCCCATCAAGGTTCAGGCCAGGGCGCAAGTATGAAGTATTGCCCATAAGAATAGAAGATACCAAGCCTTATCTGACCACCCCGGTTGTTCTATCCGATGGCACACAGTTCACAGCAAAGCTTCTCGTTGACACAGGCGCAAGTCACAGCATCATGCTTGACCCCAGCACCGACACGCGGATTACTGTACCAACTAACCGCGTGAGCAGTGTGATCGGTCGTGGACTTGGTGGCGAGATCACGGGAAAAGTGGCGAGAATAAAATCGTTGCAGATGGGTAAGTACAAACTTGATAACCCGATTGCAAATTTCCCTGATCCCAACAGCTATTTCGACAGCCTGAAACTTGGAAGAACTGAACGCAATGGGTCGATAGGTGGAGAGATCATGAGTCGCTTCAAAGTTGTGTTTAATTTTTCACGCGAAGAGATCTATATCAAAAAGAATCACGCGTTCAAAAAATCCTTCCACTACAATCTGAGCGGACTCACCGTTAAAGCAAAGGGTTCAAAGCTGAATGTCTTTGAAGTGACTGAAGTACGCAGGGAGTCGGTTGGCGATAAAGCGGGTGTGAAGGAAGGAGATTTACTTGTCAGCATCAATGGCGTGAATACCAGTGAACTGAACTTAAATCTTATCAATGGATTTTTCAACATGCGTGTCGGCAAACGATTAAATATCGTCATATCCCGCAAGGGCGAACGCATTAAGACAGAAATGAGGCTTGAGGACCAGATCTAGCCGAAAGCCAGTCTTGAAAACTGACCTTTCCTTTTGCGGTAAGCCGCATACAAATATGCCTGCGCCCTTTTAATCCGCAACGAATTCCGGATAGCATTATACAGCGACTCAGGTGAAAAGTTCTGTTTAAGGATATAATCCAGCACACCAGAAGTCTGAGCAGATTCCTGGTAATTGGAATTCTTCAGCACCGTGATTGGAATATCCTTTGTCTTTTTCGATTTGTTTAACGTTTCCACAGCCAGGGCAATCTCCGCGCGACCGATGTTATCATCGATCAGAACAAAGTTCGGTGTGAATGAATTGAGGCGTTCTGCAACGCTGCGGATGTCGAACGCAATTTCGGTGATAATTTTTCGTCCCTTCAGCTGATTAATTTTTTCCAGCGTCTTACTCATGTCGATCGGATTGTTTCCGATGAGTAAAACATTCAGCGGTTCCGCTGTGCGCGACAAATCAATTTTCGTTTCCATAAAGCCGGGACTATAGTATGTATATTAACGATATATCTTACCTAACAAGTTTTCAGCCAACTCGATTTTTTTCGCATTTATGCCGAAATCTTTTATCCTTTTTCCAAATTGGAACTGAATACGCAATTTTCTGGGACACGCAGTAATCATCGGGGGTGGCCTTGCGGGCCTGATTTCAGCAACGCAACTCCGCAAACGCGGAATTCCGTGCACGGTTATTGAAAAAAAATCATACCCGCTTCATCGCGTTTGCGGTGAATATGTATCCAACGAGGCGGTCGCCTTTCTGAAAAGGGAAGGATTGTTTCCCGAAAAATTTTCTCCGCCACAGATTGATCAGTTTATTTTGTCGTCTGTCACCGGAAAAGTGTCAGCATTGTCGCTCGATCTTGGTGGATTTGGCATCAGCAGATATGCCTTTGACCATTTTCTCTACGAAAAGGCTAAAGAATGCGGTGTCGAGTTTTTGCTCAATACCGAAGCGGAGTCAATTCATTTCAACGGAGATGGCTTTGAGGTAAAGACCGATGAGGCAATGCTTCCATGTGATGTTGTGGTCGGAGCCTATGGCAAGCGATCAAAGCTCGATATACACCTCGAAAGAGATTTCATCGGAAAACGATCACCGTTTGTCGGCATTAAGTATCACGTTCGCACGGACCACCCGGCCAATCAGATCGCGCTCCACAATTTTGAAGGCGGATACTGCGGCATTAACAAAGTGGAGGATGACATTGCAAACATTTGCTACCTCGCAGAACGCGAAAGTCTTCGAAAATGCGGAAGTATTCCGGAACTGGAAAGAAAAGTGTTGTTTCAAAACCCCCGTTTGAAAACCCTTTTTGAAAATTCTGATTTTCTGTTCGACAAACCAGAAGTGATCAATGAGATCTCTTTTGAAACAAAATCTCCGGTAGAAGAACATATACTCATGACAGGCGATGCTGCCGGGATGATTGCCCCGCTGTGTGGCAACGGGATGGCTATTGCTATTCATAGTGCAAAAATTGCCGCTGATATAATTCCTGCGTTTCTCAACAAAAAGATTTCACGCGAAGAGATGGAGCGGCAGTATGCAAAAGAATGGTCGCGAAATTTTGCGGGAAGGCTCTGGCGCGGCCGAAACATTCAAAAGCTCTTCGGGAATGCAACGTTTTCGAATCTGGCGGTAAACATCGCGCTCCATTCCAAACCCGTTGCAAACTTTCTTGTGCGAAACACACATGGCAAACCGTTCTGAATTATTGCGGGAAGTTTGTTGAATTATTTTTAACTTTTCCGTTCACCAATCAAACCTTTATGAATCGTAATGACTTTTTAAAATCGCTGGGGCTGATCACTGTTGGTTCAACATTCGGCTCTGCTATGCTATCCTCGTGCGGCTCAAAACAGAATTCTGAATCGGATGCGGATTCGACAGCAACCGCATCTAACGAAACAAAACCAAAAGAAATGTTCTTTAAAATATCACTAGCCGAATGGTCACTGCACAAGTCGCTGTTCGATGGCAAACTCAACAACCTTGATTTTCCTGCGAAAGCAAAAAACGACTTTGGAATTTCTGCCGTTGAGTATGTGAACCAGTTTTTCAAAGACAAGGCAAAAGACCAGGCTTACCTCGCTGATCTGAAAAAACGTTGTGACGACAACGGTGTCACCAGTGTGCTGATCATGATCGATGGCGAGGGTGGTCTTGGCGACACTAAAAAGGCACAACGCGCAAAGGCTGTCGATAATCATAAGAAGTGGGTTGAAGCCGCTAAGTTCCTCGGATGTCATTCCATCCGTGTGAACGCTTATGGTGAGGGCTCAGCCGAAGAAGTTGGAAAAGCAGCAACGGATGGACTTCGCTCACTATCTGAATTTGCAAAAGACTTTAACATCGGTGTTATCGTGGAAAACCACGGTGGCTACTCTTCTGACGGGCAGTGGCTGAGCAAGGTGATCGCTGATACGAAGATGCAGAATTGCGGCACACTTCCCGACTTCGGAAATTTCTGCCTGAAACGCGATGGCGACAAATGTGTCGAAAGCTACGATCGTTATAAAGGCACTGAAGAGCTGATGCGCTATGCGAAAGGCGTGAGCGCAAAAGCATACGACTTTGATGAGCAGGGCAACTGTATCGAAACAGATTACTCGCGGATACTACCGATTGTAAAAAATGCGGGCTACACCGGCCACATCGGCATCGAGTACGAAGGAAGTAAACTTTCTGAAGAAGAAGGCATCCGCGCGACCAAGGCGTTGCTCGAGCGCATCGGTGCGCAGATCAGTTAAAAGCCTCCCTGAATTGCCTGTATCACCTGACTCGCATCCAGGAAGTGATAAATAAAAAATATGTTAAGACATGTGGCTGAAATTATGTTCAGCCACATTGTTTTTGAATAGTCCGCGTGCTGAGCATCTCCCTGAACTTTTGAAAACCAATACAGGAAGAACAACAGCACAGGAGTCAGCGCCAGGAAGAAAGTGCCGATGTAACGTCCATCATAGTATTGTTGAAAGTAAATCGCGAAAGCGACCATCGCGATAGCAAAGAACGCGGCCGCAAAGTAGAACGTGCCCCTGATGCCCAGCATTCTGCTGAAGGTATTGTCACCGCGCTTCGCATCTTCTTCATGCTGGTATACCTGTGTAAGCGGATAATTAGCCCACAGCATGAGGCTCGTCAAGCATCCCGCGAATAGAACCTGAGGCCTCATTGCACTCTCGATTGAAAGATCATTGACGCCAACATAACACATCACAAATGTGAACAATCCCTGAAAGATGCCGGTGATCACCCAACCGGTGATGGCATACTTCTTTAGCCTCACAGCAGGATGGCTGTATGCTTTAGACACAAGGCCATAGACCAGGAGCATGATAGCAAAGGTGAGATTGATTTTGAGGTAACCGAGTATCAATGCGAGCAGGTCTAAAAGAAGCGCCAGGTAATAGAGGCCGGTGTTGACGGGCGGTGGATTCTTTAAGCCTCCGATACTCTTTTCGTCTTTGTCAAAGTAACTGTTGTATCCGTTGCTGGCAGGGTAGAGGAGAAAGTGAAGGATGAAGAATACCCACCCGATGCGAGGCCCGTTGAGGTTAGGCGACAACGATAAGCTGAAAAGGAAAATCGGGAGCAGGAAGAACGAGAAAGGAATCCGCAGATGCAGCCACGAAGAGCGACTCAACATAAATTTGAATTTGAAACAAAGTAAAGATTTTTTGAATTATTATTGGATGCCATGAGCTACATCACCGCCATCGGAACAGCTAATCCGATCCATCGCTTTAGTCAGGCAACAATTGCCGATTTCATGCAGCGCACCATGACGCTCCACAATGGTGATGTGAGAAAACTTAAAACGGTTTTTAAAGCCAGCGGCATACAGTATCGCCACAGTGTGCTCGAGGATTACGGAAAGACAGAAGATTTCACTTTCTATTCAAAAGCTGAAAACTTTGAACCTGTTCCTACAACAGAAAAACGGATCAATGTATTTCGTGCGAATGCGGTGAGCCTGAGCAAATCTGCTGTTGAAGATCTGATTTCAAAATATAAACAGGTCAACGTTCAGGACGTTACGCATCTGATCGTGGTCTGTTGCACCGGCATGTATGCACCGGGCCTTGATATCGACCTGGTCAAACAACTCGGTCTGAAGTCCACCGTTCAGCGCACTGCGATCAATTTCATGGGATGTTATGCAGCTTTTAATGCGCTGAAGATTGCCGATGCGTTTTGCAAAACTGACCCGGCCGCAAAAGTGCTGATCGTTTGCACGGAACTGTGCAGTATTCATTTTCAACGCGAAGGTTCGGATGACAACATTCTCGCCAATGCGTTGTTTGGAGATGGCTCTGCGGCACTGCTGATCGAGTCGCAATCCAACAGCGAATTAAAACTTGAAATCGAAAACTTTCACAGCGATCTGTCCAACGGTGGCGAAGATTTCATGGCGTGGACCGTGGGCGACCTGGGCTTCGAGATGAAATTATCTGCCTACGTCCCTGATGTGATCCAGGGCGGAATCAGAAACCTCACAAACTCATTGCTGCAAAAAATTTCCAAACGACTGGAAGACATCAAGCACTTCGCCATCCATCCGGGCGGAAGAAAAATACTTCAGGTGATCGAGTCGGAACTTGGAATTGACAGAGAAAAGAACAGCGCGGCATACAAGGTACTTGAACAGTATGGAAACATGTCATCTCCAACGGTGTTGTTTGTGCTCAAAGAAGTGATAAAATCCCTGGCTTCGGCCAATCGCGGTGAGCGTATTCTCAGTTTTGCCTTTGGTCCCGGGCTTACACTCGAAAGCATGGTACTTAATATTGAAAGTGCCTGACCATGCCTGATTTTTCAAAACGTTCCTACGATGATGAACTCATGGACGACCTCAACTGTTCGGGAGAGGTTGTTCACCAGACACTGAAGGAACTGGAAACGATCAACACCCTGCTCGGTGGAAATCACGTTACCCTTGATGGGATTGCAAAACTGGCGAGGCATGCGCAACTCAAAACATTTTCGCTGGCAGATCTCGGTTGTGGAGGAGGTGATATTCTTCGTCTGATCAGGAAATGGGCAGTGAAGAAAAACATCAAAGCGCAATTGCTGGGTGTGGATGCAAATCCTAACATCGTCCGTGAGGCGCAGCTCAGCACCTCAGCCGCAGAAGACATTGCTTTTGAATCGATCAATATTTTTTCGTCTGAGTTCAAATCACGCACATTCGATATCGTGACAGGTACGCTATTCTTCCATCATTTTACGAACGAACAGCTCATTGATTTTTTTCGTCAGCTCAGCTCGCAGGCGCGTGTTGGTTTTGTCATCAACGATATTCACCGGCACTGGTTTGCGTACCACTCGATCAGGTTGCTGACGAAAGGTTTTTCTAAGTCACCCATGGTGCAGCACGATGCGCCACTTTCCGTGATGCGCGCATTCAGCAAACCCGAACTCGTTGAAATCATGCAACGGGCAGGTATTACGAAGTATTCGATCCGATGGATGTGGGCGTTCCGATGGCAGGTGATAGCGTACACGCATTAGATTATTCTGGCACAGTTTTCGTAATTTACCAGGCCAGTCAACGTAAAAATCCATGAAAACTACACCCCTGATCGTAATTGCAGTAATGATCCTCGCTGCCTGTACTTCGAGCAAGCTTGGTAAAAAAGTCAATGAACCTTTCCAGGGAAATGCGTACGAATCAAACAACAGATTCTTCCGCGGTACAGGCAAAGGCGAAAGTTCTGCCGACAACATCGCGCGAAGCAAAGCCGATCTTGAAGCGAAGGCTGAGCTTGCAGGCCAGGTGAGCACCACCATGAAGCAAGTTGCCGATCAATACCTGGGTCAGACGGAAAATCAAAGCGCTGCGGATGTAGCGGATAAATTCCAAAGCCTTGTGCGACAGGTGATGAACACGGAAATCGCAGACCTCCGCAAGATCGGTGAGAAAAAATATTTCAATGACAAGGAGAATAAATACACCGTATTTATCGCCTATGAAATCAAAAAGAATGCAATGCTTCGCTTCATGAAGAAAATGGCGAAAACCGATCAGACCATAGATGAACGCCAGCGGGCGGTGATTGAGAAGATCATTGATGAAGAGATCGAGAAGGCGGAGAAGGAGGAGGGAAACTAGTGGGTGGATGGCTGCACGCTACACGCTGCACGCTACATGCCTTGAAGCAGTGCCAACATGTTGAGCTTAAAGTCCCCTTTAGGGGATTTAGGGGTAGCCTTTGGTGCAACCTCCCACCTTCAAACCGCGTCTTAAGGTAGCATGCAAACCTTAAGCTTATGAAAAACCTTTTCCTCGCCATTCTGACCCTGTGTGTCGTCTCCATTGCTGTAGCACAAAAAGACGGAGATTTCCACCTCGATAACGTTTATAAGATCGACAAGAAAGGAACGATTGACCTTTCTTCGTCAGACGCCAAAGTATACATCACCGGATCGCTTCGGCCGGACGTTCATGTAAAGATTGATCGTACCGTTGAAACAAAAGGGATCTACAATTCGCGCGAAGAATTTACGGTGGAGGTGGAGACAATGAACGGTGACTTGCGCATTCGCGAACGCCAGAACAGCTACAACAGTGGCTTCATCACTTACCAAAGAGAAGATTACAAGATAGAGATCGAAGCACCGGAAGGAGTAACGCTCGCGATCCGTGGGGATGATGGCGATTACTTCATTAAGAATATCAACGGTTCCATCAGCATGAGCCTCGATGACGCTGACGCACAGCTCACGGCCTGCAAAGGCAACAAGTTTACTTTCCGTATTGATGATGGTGATATCCGTATGGATGAAGGGAGGGGCGACCTGGAGATCGATGCCGATGATGCTGATGTGGAGGTTTATAAGGGCCAGTTTTCATCGATCGATGCGAGCAGTGACGATGGCGACATTATTATCCAGACCTCGCTGGCTGACAACGGACAGTACACGTTCCGATGCCAGGACGGAATGGTTTCACTCGATGTGACAGGCGGAGGCGGTGAGTTCACCGTTCACCATGATGACGGTCACATTAGCACGACAGGGGATTTCAAAACGACATACGAATCAGAAGATCAGACACGCCTTACGCTTGCAAAAGGCACTGCAAAAGTTACCGTACGCGCGGACGATGCGCGGGTAAAATTGGAGAACTGAGTCCAAGCAATGCTGTAGAGCTTTCTGCATTTCACCCCCGAGGATGTACCTCCCTGTGCATTGCTTCGGATTCTGGTGCGATGAATGGGCTCCTCACGGAAAGAGGTTGCAGTTCGCACCTTTGTTCTTCTTAAACTTTAAACCCCGGGTTGAAACCCAGGGCTACCGATATTTCGCCCCGCTGGGCTTCGAAAAAGCAGCGTAATGCAGCAGAACCTACGAACACTATTCAGCAAATAGGATACATTTTGTGTAACGCTGACTTTGCTTTAAGCTTTCTGCTTTAAGCTTTCTAAATGTCGCAAATCTTAATCGATGCATTCAGCGATTCGAGCGGATTCGCTTTTGCAGGGATGAACTCCTGCGCTACGTGCCCTTTGAAACCGGTTTCAGTGATCGCTTTCATGATTGCCGGATAATACAATTCCTGCGTCTCATCAATCTCATGACGGCCAGGTACTCCGCCCGTGTGATAGTGAGCAATGTACTTGCTGTATTTTCTGATGGTTGCAATCACATCGCCTTCCATGATCTGCATGTGGTAGATGTCGTACAGGAGTTTGAACTGATCGGACCCCGTCTTTTCACAAAGTTTTACTCCCCATTCGGTATGATCGCACTGGTAATCTTTATGATCGACTTTGCTGTTCAGCAGTTCCATCACAATTTTGATGTTGTGCTTTTGGGCAATCTTCAGCACCGGATCCAAACCTTTCGCGCAATTTTCAATACCCTGTTCGTCCGACAAACCATTGCGGTTCCCTGAAAAGCAGATCAGGTTTTTCAATCCAGCATCTGCAGCTTTCGGAATGGCTACCGAATACTCTTTCAACAGTTGTTCATGAAGGGTTGGATCGTTAAAACCGCGGTTCAGTCCGATTGAACTGCCATATCCCATAGCACACGTCAGGCCATGCTTCAGCACGACAGGCCACTGATCTGCTCCGAGCAATTCCACGGAAGCGATCCCCATACCCTTGGCTGCGAGCACCAATTCTTCCAACGGGATCTTGCCATAGCACCATTGACATACCGAGTGATTGATATTTCCTTTCACGGGTTGGATGTTTAAGTTTTCGAGTGATTTTGAAAACGCTGGGAGCGAAATACTTCCGATCGCACTGGCTGCAATCGTCTTGATGGCTTGTTTTCTGGTCAGTTTCATACTAATTCTTCTTAAATGTTACGAAAGGGACAAAGTCCGGGCACTAATGCTGTGAATAAATTTCGGAAATGACCGTTCATCTTTTGGAAGAGTGATCACATAATTGGTTTACTCAATCAAATTAGTACACTTTGGGCGATGGCACAACTTTGGAGCTTTGAAATGTGGTCAGCGGCCGGACAGATTCGTCAAAAGGTAGTTTTCGGTTCGCGAATTGATAATAAATTGCAGCGTTATTCATCGGATGATCAGGGTCTATACGATATCAAAAGGAAAAATTGAGCAGCACAAGAATCCACCGCTGGAGGATGTTCTTGAGCTGAACAATATCATCTGGATAGACCTTCAGTCGCCTTCCCAGCAGGAACGCAAGTTCGTGGAGACGCACTATAAGATCGAATTCTTTACATCGCAGGAACTGCAGGAGATTGAAAGCAGCTCGCGCTTTCTTGAGACTGAGGAGACAATTGAAATCAACCTGGGCTTCGTGACGAGTGACCCGGAGCTGTTTGTTCAGAACGTTACGTTCATTCTGAAGGGCAACATCCTGTTCACCTATCGCCAGGGCGACAGCAAGATATTCGCGGAAGCCGTGAGGCGCCTGAAGTCGATGAACACTGAAACGAAGGAACACGGCCTCGATATTTTTCTTACCATGCTGGAGGCGCGCATCGATGGTGATGCCGATCTCATCGAGAGCATCAACCGCAAATTGAATACCGTCAGCAAAGAACTGCTTTCGAGAAAAACGCTCGACCAGGATCTGCTTCTCGGTATTGCGCAACTACAGGAAAATGTGATGCTGCTGCACGAGACGATCACAGAGAAACAGCGCGTTGTGAGTTCGCTCATCCGCATACCTGAATTTAACAAGATTGAAAACGAGCGGCTCACCATCATCATCCGCGACATTGCATCCCTGCTGCAGCACTCGCAGTTCAGCTCGGAGCGCCTCGAGTATATGCAAAACACTTTCCTTGGCCTTGTGAACATTGAGCAGAACCAGGTCATCAAAATTTTTACAGTCGTGACCGTGGTCTTCATGCCTCCGACCCTCATCGCCAGCATCTACGGCATGAACTTCAAGCACATGCCCGAACTCAACTGGATGGCCGGCTATCCGTTTGCCATCGGCCTCATGATTTTTTCATCCCTCGTTTTCCTGTGGTTCTTTAAACGCAAGAAGTGGCTCTAGGCTTTACTTCGCAGCCAGACTGTCGCAAAGGCTGAAATAGTTATCCACATCTCACCATCTTTCTTCGAACCTTTTTACCTTCGCAGTTGGAGATTTTCACTGTGCAGAAAAAATTACAACACATCGCCATTTGCGGCAATATCGGGTCGGGAAAAACTACTTTAACAGGCAAGCTTGCGAAGCATTACGGGTGGCAGGCACTGTACGAGTCGGTGGATGAGAATCCCTATCTGCGCGATTTTTATGGCGACATGCCGCGTTGGGCGTTTCACGTCCAGATATTTTTTCTCAATAGCCGTTTTAAACAGGTAAACGAAATCCGCGACAACAACAAACCTACCATCCAGGACCGCACAATCTATGAAGACGCATACATTTTTGCGGCTAACCTCCATAAGAGCGGATTCATGAACGATCGTGACTACGAAAGTTATCACGATATCTTCACTTCGATGATCAAGTTTGTTCCGCCTCCCGATCTGCTGATCTACCTCAAGGCAGATATTCCGAAACTTGTCAGTCAGATTCAAAAGCGGGGTCGTGATTACGAAGATGCGATCCGCCTGGATTATCTGAAAAACCTCAACCACCATTACGAAAAATGGATCAGCGATTATAAGATCGGCAAGCTTCTGGTCATCGATGTCAACCACCTGGACTTCGTTGAAAACGTAGAAGATTTCGCTTTTATCGTCAACAAGATCGACTTCGAGGTCAATAACCTGTTTGAGGTTTAGATTCTTATTTGACCGGTTCACCAAGGTCAGTTGAGATGTGTTATCTTGGTTGAATGAAAAGGATCCCTGCGCTTGTGCTGTTCGCCATTCTGATGGCCAATACCGCTGGGTTTTATGTTTATTATGCGATTACGCTGCAACGCATTCACCGCGAGATGCGGGCCGCCATCCGCACGCTTCCCGATGACAAACTCTCCCGCCTGGCACTCACTGACGATGAGTATAAAAAATCAATCGTTGAAGACGGTGAAATAAAAGTGGCTGGCAAAATGTTTGACGTGGCCAGGATCAAACAACGCGGAGATTCTGTTATCGTTTTCGCTCTCCACGATGAAAAGGAAGACAACTTGCTTGCCCTCGCAGACGAGATCGTCAGCAAGCCTTTCAAGCAGGATGCGGGAGTTACTTCTTCGGTAGTTCATTTTATTTCCATGATATTTCTGCCGGGA
Organism: Fulvivirgaceae bacterium JP3-4; assembly: GCA_029309925.1. Lineage (GTDB taxonomy): Bacteria > Bacteroidota > Bacteroidia > Cytophagales > Cyclobacteriaceae > Chryseosolibacter. The sequence goes on along the minus strand of JARKND010000005.1, from coordinate 281,422 downwards.
GAACATGTCACTGTTCTCTCTGCTACAGGCAAAGACGTCCGCCACGACTCTGGATACTTTGACCTGGATTTGTCTATCGCTCAGAAAAAAGTTAGCCCGCCACCGGAAAAGCATCACATTTCTTAAGGCATTCCTGCCATTCTTTTTTTAACATCATGAACAATCCAAATGAAAAGCATATTGATTTTATGCTTTGCAGTTGGGGGATTGAACTCCGCTTTTGCACAGGAAGTTGAACCGGATTCCGTTGTGTTTCTGGATGAGCTTGTTGTGTCAGCGAATAAAATTCCCGAGCCGCGAAGCAAACTTGCTCAGCAGGTGCAGGTAATGACACCGGCTGAATTGAAAATATTGAATGCGCCAACCATGGCTGAAGTCCTGACGAACTCTGGTGTTGTGGGGATGCAGAAAAGTCAGCAGGGAGGCGGTAGTCCGCAACTGCGAGGTTTTGAAGCAAGTCGTGTGGTACTGATGATCGATGGTGTGCGTATGAACAACCTGATCTATCGCGCGGGTCATTTACAGAATGTGATCACGGTAGACAATAATTTACTGGAAAACGTTGAAATATTGCTCGGACCTTCATCAACAGTTTATGGCTCGGATGCGTTGGGCGGTGTCGTGAGCATGCACACAAAGGATCCCATGCTGCGGACGAATGTGAAGTCGGTTTTCAGCGGAAGCGCATTCTACCGCTACGGCTTTGTAAACAATGAACAAACCCGCCATCTGGACTTTAACATTGCCCTTAAGAAAGTCGCCTTCTTTACGGGTGCTACTTTCAGTGACTTCGGAGATCTGCGTATGGGCGAGCGGGAGAATCCTGCGCTTGGAGAACCATTCGGCCTTAGAAACTTTTACGTAGAACGATCTGCAGATAATTCATCTGACGTGTTGGTTGCGAACGCTGATCCTTACGTTCAGAAGTTCAGTGGCTACTCGCAAACCGATCTCATACAAAAAATCCTGTACAAACCTTCTGATCGGATTTCTCATTTGCTCAACACGCAATATTCGACCTCGAGTAATATTCCGCGCTATGATCGGTTAACAGATCCTGACGGGACAGGCCTGCGCCAGGCAGAGTGGTACTACGGTCCTCAGGAAAGGCTTATGGTTTCGTATGAGTTCGCTGCAAAATCGGTCGGATCATTTGCTGATGAGCTCAAAACAATTTTAAGTTATCAGCAAATTGAAGAGAGCCGTCACGACAGAAGGTTCAATCGTGTCAACCGGAGGAATCAGGTTGAAAACGTTAACGTGGTTGGAATCACGATCGATTTTACAAAAACATTTCAGTCCCACCAGTTGCGCTATGGCTTCGACTCACAGCTCAACTGGCTCAAGTCAACCGCATTTAATCAGAATGTAATTACAGGCGAAGTTTCAGCTGTCGGAACGCGCTACCCGGGCGGAGACAATTCGATGAATTTCTTTTCGCTTTACGCAACTGACACCTATGATCTTTCATCGCGGACAACCCTGAACAGCGGCATTCGACTGGGCATGTCATCGCTTCGCGCAGAATTTTCCGACAAAACATTCTTTCCTTTTCCGTTCGAAATAGCATCCCAGAGAAACCAGTATGCCAGCGGAAATCTTGGTGTTGTATTTCGTCCGAATGGAAGTTGGAAACTCTCGGTCCTGGCGAGCAGCGGATATCGCGTCCCGAACATCGATGATCTTGGCAAAGTATTTGACACCAATGCCGGAACAGCATTGATCGTTCCTAACCCGGACGTAGCACCGGAGAAAACATTGAATTTTGATTTTGGGGTCACTGCTTTTATCTCCGACAAGGTGCGATGGGAGAATAACTTCTTTTACACATCTTTCTTTGATGCTATAGTCATGGACCGGTTCACGTTCAATGGCAGTGACGTGATCACCTATGACGGACAACATACACAGGTTTACGCGAATCAGAACAAAAGGCGAGCACGCATTACCGGTTTTTCATCGGTGCTGAGTGCGACATTGTACGAAAGTTTTTCCGTTCATGGTTCTTACAATGTTACCAGGGGTGTCATTACATCGGAGGATGAGAAACCATTGGACCACATCCCGCCTTCGTTCGGCCGGGTGGACCTGAAATACAAAAAGCGAAAACTGGAGACCGCGATGTTCGTGAATTTCAACGGGTGGAAACGCCTGAAAGACTATTACCCGAACGGAGAAGACAACGAAGTCTACGCAACACCAGAAGGTATGCCGTCATGGTATACAATTAATCTTCGAGCCGGTTATGAATTCAACAAATATCTCGCATTGCAGTTGGGTGTCGATAATTTGCTTGATTTGCAATACAGAACTTTTGCTTCCGGCATTAACGCGCCCGGGAGAAATTTCTTTGGAACATTTCGTGTAAGCTTTTAAACCGAACCTGGGTGAGAACTCAGGTTCTTTTTCGTATGAAGGATAATCAAACACTTGTGCTGACGCTGCGGAAATTCCGAAGCATTCATAAATACGTTGGTGTTGCCCTGGCAACTTTTTTCCTGATCATCGCTGTTACGGGCATCTTGCTTGGATGGAAAAAAAATGTCGAAACGTTGCAGCCGAAAACGTTCAACGGAGAATCAACTGAGGTGAAGGAATGGAAGTCGTTTGAATATCTCAGCACAGTTGCCATTGATGCGATGGACACGATCCTTGTTCAGCCCGCAGTTGACCGGATGGATGTACGGTTCGACAAAGGCATTGTAAAAGTTTTATTTACCGAAGGATACTGGGAGGTTCAGTTGGATTGCACAAGCGGGGAAGTGTTATCGGTCGCACAGCGTCACTCAGATTGGATAGAACACCTGCACGATGGTTCGATGATCTCCGATGCATTCAAGCTTGGTTATACGAACATCCTCGGTATCGGATTATTTACCCTAGCACTTTCCGGATTATGGCTGTGGTACGGCCCGAAGGTTATCAGGCGATCGAAGTAAAACACTATTTTTGAGCTTGCTCGCACTGACATCGGTTTGATAAACATTTTTTCTTTCTCGTTCACACCAGTTGAATTAGCTGTGTTTGCACTGGTTGCCCTGCTCATCGGCATGTCGAAGACTGGTGTTCATGGCGCTGGTATGATGGCAGTCCCGCTGCTCGCATCGATCTTTGGCGGACAACTTTCCTCAGGGATCCTTCTGCCGATGCTCTGCCTTGCCGACATATTTGGCGTCTGGTATTATCATCGGCATGCCTCATGGCAGCACTTGAAAAAACTCTTTCCATGGGCAGCTGTCGGGACGATCGCAGGCACCTGGGTTGGAGGTTCAATCAATGACGAGGTTTTCAAAGTGATCATGGCAGTTGTCATTATCGGAAGTCTTGGAATCATGCTGTGGCTTGAAAAAGGTCAGAAAGAGGAAGTTCCTCACACGAAATGGTTTGCTGGCGCTACCGGAATAGCAGGAGGATTTACATCGATGGTGGGCAACCTCGCGGGCTCGGTGATGGCGGTGTATTTTCTTTCAATGCGTCTTCCGAAGAACCAGTTCATCGGCACAGCCGCGTGGTTCTTTATGGTCATCAACTGGTTTAAAATTCCGTTTCACGTGTTCGCATGGAAGACTATTTCTGCGAATACATTTTTATTGAATCTCACCACTCTACCCTTGATCCTTCTTGGAGCGTATCTAGGGATTCTTCTCGTGAAAAATATTCCTGAAAAGGCTTACCGGTGGTTTATCATTTCGATGACGTTGCTTGCCGCAGTATTCATGCTGATTTGAACGAGGGCATTCGCTGATTCCCATATCACACCAAGGACTTGAAGCTTGAAGCTTGTAGCCTTTGCAACACCACCTATTTTCACGACAACCCTCCAATCCCCTGCAATCCCCCGGTGTGAAGGGCAAGCACAGTTGAGCCGCGCTGAAACCGTCCTCTTTCAGCTTCCTTTAGCACAGCCGACATGAGCTTGCCCGTATACACAGTATCCAACGGAAGATTATGCTTCATTTTCATGGCACTCACGAGGTCCAACAATTCCTGCGTGACTTTAGCATAACCTCCGTGATCATAGGATGTAAGCACTTCCCAGTTTCCATACGACTGGCCAAAATTATTTTGAAGCAAAAATCCTATGTCGTTGCTGAGAAATCCGCCATTCTTTAAAACGCTTACTCCCAGCACCTGACGCCTTCCTTCCAGTCCGGCAATGATGCCGGCCATCGTGCCGCCTGTTCCGATCGGAAGCATTAGAAAGTCAAAATCGAGATGGGACAATTTTTCGCGAGCAAACTCCTGACATCCTTTCACCGCCAGGGAGTTTGTGCCCCCTTCGGGTATGAGAAAAAAATTTCCGAACCGTTCTTTCATTGAAGCGATGAAATCCGGCTCTCCTTTTCTGCGGTACATCTCCCTGCTTATAAAATGAAGTTTCATGCCGCATTGTTCAGCAAAGGTCAACGTATGGTTTAAGGGTTCGATGCGTTCACCGCGAATGACACCAATGCTTTCAAGCCCGAGTTCTTTTGCGGCAGCAGCGGTCGCAAAAATGTGATTGGAAAAAGCGCCTCCAAACGTGAGGATGGTTTTTACTGTCAGTTTTTCAAGATTGTATTTTAGTTTCCACCATTTGTTTCCTGACACCCAGGGATGATTGAGGTCTTCACGTTTCACAAGCAAACGAATGCCTGCCTGTTCGCAGGCAGCGTCATGTATTTCAGTGACGGGTGTTTCGGAGTAGCGCAGCACTGCGTCAAAATAATGCAAAAATGAGCAACTGTGAATTAACTAACATTATTAGTTTAATTAATCTAAAATTATTAGTTACTTGCTGCGTATGGACGAGGCAAAAGAGGGAGAATATTTTAAAGGCCGGGGTGCGCAGCTGCGGACGTCAAACAAGTTTTTGAAAGAGCAGTACGTGACAGATCATATCGAAGGTCTGGATGAACCGCTCCTTGCTGCACCACAGACACAGGTTTTTCACGAGCAGCCCAAAACGATCGTCAACAAAGTCACAAGTCCTGATCTGGGCATGATGTATTCGATGAACCCTTACCAGGGCTGCGAACATGGTTGCATTTATTGCTACGCCAGGAATACGCATGAGTACTGGGGCTTCAGTGCAGGTACAGACTTCGAAAGTAAAATCATCGTAAAAGAAAACGCACCCCAGCTCCTTGAAAAATTCATTCTGAACCCAAATTGGCAGCCGGTGCCGATCTCCGTTTCAGGAAATACAGATTGTTATCAGCCGCTCGAAAGAAAATTTGAGATTACGCGAAACATTTTAAAAGTGTTTGCGCGTTATCGCCATCCGCTGGGCATGATCACGAAGAACGGTTTGATACTGCGCGACCTCGATCTGCTCAAAGATCTGGCGCAGGACAATCTTGTTCATGTTTACATTTCTATAACAACTCTCAATGAAGATCTCCGAAGAGTGATGGAGCCGAGAACAGCGAGCGGAATAAAAAGATTGAAGACAGTTGAAGCGCTTGCCAAAGCTGGCGTTCCTGTCGGCATCATGAATGCTCCTATCATTCCGGGCCTGAACCATCACGAGATCCCTACGATCATCAAGGAGGCTGCAGACCATGGCGCGCTAAATGCCGGGATGACCGTAGTAAGGTTAAACGGTTCTATCGGAAAAATTTTTGAAGACTGGCTGAGAAAAAATTTCCCTGATCGATTCGAAAAGGTATGGAACCAGATCTGCTCGTTTCACGGGGGCAACGTGAATGATTCACAGTTTGGCAGACGTATGAGTGGTGAAGGGAATTTTGCTGATGCGATCCATCAGCTTTTCAACGTTGCAAAAAAGAAACACATGGGTGGCCGGAAGATGCCGGCAATCGATCTGACAAAGTTCAGGAAAGGCGGAAACCTCAGCCTCTTCTAGTCGACCCACCACGCCTTGTGGTTGGACGACTAAATCACAACTACTTTGCGAAATGTTTGTAAAACGCTACAATCGTTTCAATCCCGATCAAAAAGTTCTTCACACCAAAGTGTTCGTTCGGTGAGTGGATGGCATCGCTGTCTAAGCCGAATCCCATCAGCACTGTATCCAGACCGAGCTCCTGCTTGAACAGGGCAACGATTGGAATACTTCCACCGTCTCGTGTTGGGATCGGTGTTTTGCCCCAGACTTCTTCAAACGCTTTGCTTGCGGCCTTGAAGGCAGTTGAATTGGTAGGTGTTACTGCAGGCTCCCCTCCATGGTGTGCCATCACTTTCACTTTTACGTAAGGTGGTGCAATCTTCTGGAAGTGCTTTGTGAAAAGTTCGGTGATCTCTGCGCTCACCTGGTTTGGAACAAGACGCATCGAGATCTTTGCATGTGCTTTGGAAGGCAAAACCGTTTTCGCGCCTTCGCCCGTGTAGCCCCCCCAGATTCCATTCACATCGAGTGTTGGTCTGACTCCGGTGCGCTCGAGTGTCGAGTAACCGTTTTCTCCTTTTATTTCGTTGATGTCGAGATCTTTTTTATAGTTCGAAAGGTTGAATGGTGCGCGGTTCAGCGCTTCACGTTCCGCTGCGCTTAGCTCAGCCACCTTGTCGTAAAATCCTTCAACTGTCACTTTGCCATTTTCATCGTGCAGGGACGCGATCATGCTGCAAAGCGCATTAATGGGGTTGGCAACTGCGCCACCATAGACTCCTGAGTGCAGGTCTCTGTTCGGACCAGTAACTTCTACTTCCATGTAACTCAGTCCGCGGAGACCGGTTGTTATGGAAGGATGCTCAAGGGAGATCAAAGCCGTATCGGATATAAGAATCACGTCCGCTTTCAGCTTTGCTTTATTTTCTTTTACGAAAGTTCCGAGGTTGTCAGATCCGACTTCCTCTTCGCCTTCAATCATGAACTTGATGTTGCACGGGACGAGATTATTTTTCATCATGATCTCGAATGCTTTCACGTGCATATACACCTGACCTTTATCGTCACAGGCTCCCCGCGCGTAAATCTTGTCGTCTTTAATAACTGGCTCAAACGGAGGTGATGTCCACAGATTTAAGGGATCGGCAGGCTGGACATCGTAGTGGCCGTATACCAGTACCGTTGGAAGAGACGGGTTCACAATCTTTTCAGCATAAACGATTGGATGTCCTTTCGTTTCGCAAAGTTCTGCCTTGTTGACACCTGCAGCGACCAGTTTTTCCTTTACGAATTCAGCCGCCTTGCGTACATCGCCTTTGTGCCGGCTGTCGGCACTCACCGATGGAATTTTTAACCATTCGAAAAGTTCTGCAAGAAACCGGTCCTTATTGTCGTTGATGTACGCCTTTACCATAATGCTTGAATTGACTGGCGCAAATTAAGTGATGTCTGCGCTGTCAACCAACTAATTCAGGCTAATCTTCATGATTGTAGTGTCCTTCAATTTTTCCGGATTTTTGATTTTACCGTTGTTGCCTATGAGTTGAAACAACTGGCTATTTGCAATGAAGTAAAATTCATCGCCTGCAATAACACCCGTAGTCGGTGTGTCAAATTCCGGAATGCCGACCACCAGATGCCTGATGTCTGTGATTGTCTGGTTATCGTCACTCAGTTGCATTTCAACAATTCCTTCCGGGAAGGTCACGTTTTGCACTGAGATCAGCTTGTTTTTATATCGGTACAATCCGTCCGCGCCTATGATAAAATAATGTGCATGGGTGATCGACTTGATTTCCTTTGTATTCAGATCGATCGATACAATTCCCTGGCCGCCTCCGGTGCTCACGATAATTTTCTTCTCATCAGCCGTTGCCGTGATCCCATTGGGATAGGGAATTGTTCCACCTTTAATAAATGGCTCTGCCTTATCAGTGCCATTTCGAATGAGGAAGATACCTGCGCCATCCGAATCAGTTACATATGCATCACCACTCCGGGTGATGTACAGGTCGTTGAACAAGTGCTTTGTCCCGTCTTTAATCGTGATTCGTTTTACAAGCTTTTTGCTGGCGATGTCATAAACATGAATGTTTGCCTCGCGGTCAATGGTGTCTTCTTCTGCTGTGTTGTTGCATGCCCACAGTTGTCCGTTGAAGACCTTCATTCCCAAAACCTGTTTGATCCCGTCTTTTCCGGACGGAACAAAGTCACTTACAAAACCATCTTGAGATATCGCGAGAATTTTGTTTTTATGAATGCTCGAAAGGAAAATAGTTTTTGATTTTTCATGGTAAGTAATGCCTTCGGGAATAATATCCTTTTCCTTGATAACCGCAGTTGTTTTGGGCTTTTGCTGGGCGTAGCAATTCATCACAACAAAAAGCATAATACAAAAACCAGAAAACTGAATCGATTTGCCTGACTGCCGTAATCCGCGGGATATTTTCATAAGCGACTTTTGATTTAATTACGTTATGCATGTTACTGGAAAAATTTCATTCATCAGTTGTTTCGCTGCGTTGATTTTTTCGTGCAGCAGTCCGGACTCCGCTTCCAGTGAAGAAGAAGATCGGAAAAAAATTCTTGCACTTCATGAAGCCCAGCGCTCAGCGCATTTCGGTAAAAATGCGAAAGCCATGGTTGATCAGTTCGCCAGCAGCCTGATCTCGCTCAATCACGGAAAGATCAGCAAAGCGGATCCCCGGAAGGACATGGATCGCTTTCAGTCATATTTTGACGCGGTGGAGTTTAAAAAGTGGGATGACGTCAGTCCGCCAGAAATCCGGTTTTCGGATGACCATACATTGGCGTATACTATCGTTGATAAGTTGGTTGTGCTGCTGGCAAAAGACAGCACCGGCAGCGCTGTTGAAGAGACAACGCACTACGCGTGGGTTTCGATTTATCGCAAGCAGAATGACGGTAACTGGAAACTTGAGTGTATCGCTTCCACAAATGAGCCGGAGGCTGTAAGGGAAGTTGATTAGTTGATTAGTTTAGGTTGATTCGTTCAAGCCCGAGCAGAACTTTTCCGCCTCGAAGAGCAGTGGTTATAATTATAAGCTTGACTGTTGAGTCGCACAACGTTTCAACTAATAAACGTATCAGCGAATCAACGTATCAACGTACACTAGAACCCATCATCTTCTTCTTTCTTCTTGGCAGGCTCATCAGCTTTTTTCTGCACAGCCTGCGAACCGTCAGACAAACTGTAAGGGACATCGATACCATAGTATTCCTTCCTGAATTTGTTGATGAATGAAAGCGTTTCATCATCGCTTCCCGGGATGAATGCAACTTCTCCGACTTTCGCTTTGCCGGCATTGCTCTTCTTGGCGATCGCTGAATTAAAATCTGAATTGGACGAGTGCACCAGCAGACGATTGTCTTCAAATCCAAAGTAGTACCATGCTTCGGGCGATGCTTTGAAGAACAAATGGAACACAGGCGCTCCATCTTCAGTCTTTCGAATCTCCATAAAACCTTCGAAGCCACCGTTGACATCAGATTTCATGATGTTCGAAATTCCTATGAGTCCTTCACTATAAAATCCTTTCTGTTTAGGCGACCATTTAAGGTTGACGTTTGAGATGACGAGCGGTTTCACCAGTGGAGGAAGTGTTCCCAGCGGCACATACCCCTGAAGACTCTTTTGTTCGTAATCTTTCGCAAGCGGCTCGCCTACGATGTCAGCGATCTTGTACAACAGTTCAGTCTGATCGCCAAGGCCTTCTTCTGCACCTTCGTTCTTGATTACATCGGCAAGGTTCCTCGCCATAAGCTCCAGCGCTGTCGATGGTAAGTCTGCATCGAGAATAACCATCGAGTTCATTTTTATGTCGTTTGTCTCGAGGTTGCCAGAGCCGATGGTGGTGCTGATGACATTGAAACCTTTAACGCCATTGAAAAATTTTACAGGTCCTTCAAAGCGCACCTGCATGGTCTCATCGTTATACCCGAAGACTTTGCCCGACAATTTATTTCCCGCTGCCTTTTCTCTGTCTTCTATCTTGTATTCTTTAGCCTCTTTGTCGTAAAACAACGTACCACTTGGCTCGAAGAAAGATTCGTCATCTTCGGTCTTCTTATCATTGAGGAACGTGATGTAGAGTTCATTGTCAGCTTCGTTGAAGTGCAAACCTGCAGAGGCGCGCCTGCCATCTTCCGTTATCGCCTTATCGAATGGAATGAATACTTCGGTTTCATCACCGGTCTGCTCGTAGCGGATCCATGTATTGTAATCCTTGATCTTGCGAATATCGAGTTTCACATAGCCCGAGAGTTGCAGTGCAGGACGAGTGGCGTACATGGTGAGGTCTCCTTTGTAAAACATCCCCGCACCCAACACAACGCTTTCATTTTCTTCTACCGAACCCTTACCAACGGTCTGCATCTGTGCCACCGATTTTCTCCGTTGTGAACGTTTCGACTGTTCGGTCTCTACGATCGGCTCCAGGTGGAAATCGGTCATCTTGATGGCGAATGTATCGTTCAGGAAGTTGACGTACTGATAAGTGGCATAACCGCTGAACTCGTTTCTCGAAATCACGTCTACAACGCCTTCTGTGAGCCGGTGATAACCGTTTAGTGTGTCGAGCACGATGGTTGTATTCTTCAATGTTCCGATTCTGGCATTTTCAAGAATCAAAACTTCGTTGTTCTCGGGCGTGATGCGTGCATCCGCTACAGTGATATACGGTATACCCATCACTTTCAATTGCTGAGTGTTCAGATCGTATTCCGCTTTCTCTGCATTAAAGCTGAGCGAGTCGAGATCTTTGCGCGTTGTATAGAAGTAAGAATTTTCAATCGGTACGTTCGGGTCTTTGCTCATAGTAATCTTGTGAGCATTCAGATCCCAGTGTGCTTTGGGAATCGAAGTTTTGAACTGCGCATACGGGAATTCGATCGCAGCTACGCCCTCAACTTCCGGACTGATGTCTGCATAGTTCTCGCGCAGGTTAAATCGGAGCCTGATGTCATTACCTGCCAGCAGGTGCTTGTTCGGATCATCCGACTTTACCTTGAATCTTGCATGGCGTGCGCTGAAATCTTCCGCGTTGAATTTCATATCGCGTGAGATCAGCTCAGTGCCGCGTGTTTCAAGTTTTCCAGCTCCCGCCACACCGTTCTTTGACAGCGTGATCGTACCCTGCATCTGCGCAGTGGAGTCATAAAAGTTGAACGGTGCCTTCAGGTTCTTCAGCCGCATTCTGTCTTCCTTCGGATACCACTTCATATCGAAATCAGGCAACGATGCCTGCGGAAACTTCACCGCTCCAAATTGTTTCTGTTCAATCATGGCGCGATTCCCTCTGGTGATAACGGAGTCAGGGTAGAAAATAAAATCCTGCGAAGAAAGTTTTGCTGCAAGAAACTCGATGGTACCAATTCCGCGAAGGCCACGCGTGTCCATCGACAATACTCCGTTCATTTTTCCATCACCCTTATACAACTGGTATCCTGAAGTCGGAATCTGGTGAAGGAAGCCAAGCGATTTATCAGGCTGCGTATGCAACTTCTCTTTGAAATTCGGGAACATGCCACTGGACACGAACGTTCCATCGAAATTAATTGAAGCAGGGTCGGCATCGTTGAGACTGTCAAGTTTGAACGGAGGCACCACAAAGAACATCGACCTGTCATAGACCCCGCGCAGAACTTCTTCACGATCGAAGTAGATTACGCCACCAGTAGTCGCATCAAGTCGGGGATAATTTGGGACTTTTACCTTCCCGGATTTGTTGTTGGCTTTGCTGATGAACAATGTTCCGGACGACTTCGAAATATCGCCCAGCCCACCTGCAGCGGCAGCGGTGGAGTCAGCTCCCACCATCGAGTTGTTTACCTTCCGCCTGATCTCCTGCCCGCGGGCATTCTTTTCTGTCACATAAAAATTGATGGAATCAATATGTGCCAGGTTGATAAAAAAGCTGTCATACTTCAGGGTGAAACCTTTTCCGCTGATCTCGAAGTTTCCCGCAGTGATGGTGCCATTAAACTGAAGATCGCGGTTTTGCATCAATGTGATCACGCTGCTGTCCGGATCGATCCGAACGTTGAGCGAGTCGCTGACTTTAAATTCTTCGACCCCGCGCACGGTCATGTATCCCTTTTTAAAGTTTAGTGACGCGTTAGCAGAGCTGTCAATGATCGAGTGGATTTTCAGGTTGTCATAATCCGCTTCGCCACGGAAGGCGCGAACAAGCGCAATCGCCTTGTCTTTAACACGCACAATATCTGTCTTTGGATTGTACACGACCATTCCCTTCTGCGCCAGAAAACTGACTGCGGACTTGATTTCTGGAATCCCTCGTCCTGAAAAGTTGGCGAGATCTCCTGTGTAGAATTCTTTTAGTCCTGTCTTCAAAGAATAACTAACCACCAGCGTCAACGGATGGAAATTAAAGCCTGACCCCTTCAGCAATCTATAATCTTCGATGTCATAAAAATCATTAGATTCAATGATCATCGGTACGATGTTTCTGCCACCATCGGTCTGGATGTTCATGCTGTCAGAATGAAGGTCCCAGCGCAATATGTCTGCTGTAAAATCGATTCCGAAAAATGATGCTGCATAAGGGGCGTTGCGCATGTCTCCCTTATCTTTCATCAGCAGGAGCCTTTGTGTGCTGTCGTTGTCGAAGCTGTACTTCATCCGCACCAGCGAATGGACGATTGAATCGTTGCCTTGCAAAATGTTAATGCGGGCTTTGGTGGCCGAGATCGACTTTTCGGCAAAAGTGAAATCTGCGGATTTAGCTTCAAACTTCTTTGCGCCTGCCGCGAACACCTCGATGATCGCTTCTTCACCCATAGCGGAGCTGCTTGAAATCCGCGGGCCGGTAAGCGAAAATCCACCGCGGTATTTTACGTTTTCATCGCTTAGGCCATTAATCGTAAGATCGCTCTGGTAAGATTTAAATCGGGGGTAGGTGGATGCGACAGAATCCTTGCGCGGTTGCGACTTGAACTCAAACGTTCCGGGAATAAGCCCGGGAGTTTTGCCAAGATAATTTAGTTTGACGAGATCAGCCTTGAATTCCGGTTTAGTGACATTGAAGTTGAAGCCGGTCATCGTGCAATTGACAGAGTCGGGGTGAAGTCCTGCAGCACTCCAATCAAACATTCCACCTTCTCCAACAAACAGCCGATCCATCAGCGAATAGATTCCTTTGGTTTGCTTCAGCGTGACAGAATCGTAGGGTGTAATGAACGTCAGACTTACACGGGTAAACCTGATCACAGGTCCCATCGGATCCGGTTGGATCGCTGGCGTCATCCACACCGGTGGCATGGGCTCGTCAGCAATCGAATCGGAGTCATCGTATGTGTCTTCCTGGTAGGTGTCCTGTGACTCCGATGACGCACCATCAGGAACAGACTGAAATTGTGTCGTATCATTTAGATCAACGAGCGGTGCTGCTTCCTTATATTCGAATGCGTACTCATCGTCACCTGCCACCAGTTTATATGACTTTTCATAATGCAGCGAATGATGCTGAAAAAAAGTGTTAGAAGCCGCGAAGAATAACTGCGCTTTTTGGGGTGGATAATTTTCAATCACTTTTCCTGCGACTGCAAGATATTTTGAAAAGGTAGTGGCGTCAGTGCGTTCAACATTATTCGCGTTGACCACCGCACCGAAATAGCTGACGATATGTGGACGAAGCGGAAATTTTTTCTTCTTCATCAAAGCAGTGTGTCGTCTGATCGTCTGCTGCTGGTCGAGCGGAAGGTTTCCCCATCCGGAAGCAAAGCCACTTCCGATCACGGAAGCATCAACATTTCTTGTGTTTTCGAAAACGATCAGGATGCTGTCTGGAAAGTTAAGCGGAACGGTGGAAGTGCCCTGGCTCAGACAAAAAGCTGCCGGGAGGAGGATAAGAAAGCTGGCAATCTTTATAATTCTTTTCACCGCTAACAAAACCTTGAAATTCGCAAATTATCGGCAAATAAACTACCGAAAGTGGAGTGGATACAGTTATTCATGTAAACGTATTCCTGCATCCGAAAAGTATCAGCCTCCGCTCTTTCCTTTATTGATGAAATAAAGGATTAGTGAAATGATAATGCTCAGTAAAATACTGGTGGCGATTGGGAAGTAGAAAGAAAAATTTCCACGCTCGATGCGCACATCGCCCGGCAGCCTGCCCAGAAACGGAACGCGATCAGAAAATTGGATCACCAGGCCGGCAATCACCAGTATGATTCCGGTAATTATTAGAAATTTGCCCATAGACGTTTTGTATGGCCAACAAAGGTAGAGTGTTTTTGATTCCGACCATTATTGCTGATGATACGCAGCACAAGGTAATTACTCAGCAGTGCAGGGATATTTTGCCTTCGATCCGTCACTTTCTCGCAGAAGATGTGCGGACGGCCAGGCGATTCCTCAGTTCGCTGAAGATATATGACAGCATAGAGGCCCTTGACTTTAAAATCCTGAACAAAGGATCAAAAGAGGCAGACTTGCCGGAGCTTCTGGCCCCTGTGCATGACGGACATGATCTTGGAGTTGTTTCCGAATCAGGATGCCCGGGAGTGGCTGACCCGGGCGCTATCGCTGTAAATTATTGCCATAAACATGGAATTTTGGTTACACCGCTGGTGGGTCCATCGTCACTGCTCCTGGCATTGATGGCGTCTGGATTGAACGGTCAGAAATTCGCGTTTCATGGGTATTTGCCGATTGATTCAAAGGACCTGAGCCGTACCATTCGATCGCTCGAAGAAGAGTCGCGCAAGTCTGGCCAAACCCAGATGTTCATAGAAACCCCCTACAGAAATAATCAGGTTTTTAAAGCACTCATCAATTCATTAGGTCGGGATACTGAACTATGCGTTGCTACGGATATCACTGGCAAAGAGGAGTCAATCAGGATGAGATATGTGCGCGATTGGCGCCTGCAAAGCGTTGAAATTCCGAAAAAACCGACTGTTTATTTATTTCTGGCGAAATGAATGGAGAGAGTTTTTTTGGTTTGGGCAATTACCATAAATTTGCCCCCTTAATTTAACACATTACTCACTATGCCGTATCTATTCACCTCGGAATCTGTATCCGAAGGTCACCCAGACAAAGTAGCAGACCAAATCTCAGACGCGCTGATTGATTATTTCCTGGCGTATGATCCAAATTCAAAAGTGGCTTGCGAGACACTGGTAACAACAGGCCAGGTTGTGTTGGCTGGAGAAGTTAAGTCAGAGGCGTATCTCGATGTTCAGGATATTGCCCGCGAGGTGATTAAGAAGATCGGCTATACCAAGAGCGAGTATATGTTTGAGGCCAACTCGTGTGGTATCTTATCCGCGATTCACGAACAGTCGGCTGACATCAACCAGGGCGTTGAAAGAAAGAAAAAGGAAGATCAGGGTGCCGGTGATCAGGGTATGATGTTCGGTTATGCAACCAACGAAACGGACAACTTTATGCCGCTTCCGCTTGAACTTGCACACTCCCTGCTCCGCGAACTCTCGATCATCAGGAGAGAAGGAAAAGTGATGACATACCTCCGACCTGATGCAAAGTCACAGGTGACGATCGAATATAACGATGAAAACAGACCAGTGCGCATCGACACCATTGTGATCTCAACTCAGCACGATGAATTCGGTAAGGATGCAGCGATGCTGAAGCAGATCAAGGAAGATGTCATAAACATTGTTGTACCTCGCGTAAAGAAAAGACTTCCAAAGAGAGTTCAGAATCTTTTCGGCAGCGACATCAAGTATCACGTTAACCCAACGGGGAAATTTGTGATCGGTGGTCCGCACGGAGATACTGGTCTGACAGGGAGAAAAATTATTGTTGATACGTATGGCGGAAAAGGCGCACACGGTGGTGGTGCTTTCTCCGGCAAAGATCCTTCAAAGGTTGATCGTTCCGCTGCATATGCAACCCGCCACATTGCAAAAAATCTGGTTGCTGCCGGATTGTGTGATGAAGTCTTGGTTCAGGTTGCGTACGCAATCGGTGTTGCCAAGCCTGTTGGATTGTACGTCAATACATTCGGCTCAGCTAAAGTAAAGTTGAATGATGGTGAGATCGCGAAGAAAGTGGAGAAGATCTTCGACATGCGCCCATACTTCATTGAGCAGCGCTTCAATTTGAGAACACCGATCTACTCTGAAACTGCAGCATATGGTCACATGGGTCGAGAACCAAAAGTTGTGGAAAAAGTATTCAACAAAGGGAAAAAGTCTGAAAAGAAAATCCAGGTGGAGTTGTTCCCGTGGGAAAAGCTCGACCACGTTGATCAGGTGAAAAAATCATTTGGTCTTCAATAACAAAAACAAAAAGGCTCTGAGAAATCAGAGCCTTTTCATTTAGATATTATACGCGCCCGTTTCGGAGCTTCGTTTTAAACTTCTTGAGTTGATTCCGCAAAGCGATCGTTGCCTGATCGGCCGCAGCTTCAAATGATCTCGCCTTCTCAATGGCAAAAAGCTGTGATCCCGGAATGTTCAATTTGATTTCAACTGTCTTGTTTTCAATTCCTTCGTTGTTGAGACGGAGGAAGACTTCACCATCCACTAACCGATCGTAAAATGTCTCCAGTTTATCGACCTTCTTTTGAATAAAATCTACCAGCTTGCGATCTGCATCGAAATGAATGGAATGGACTTGAAGCTTCATAATGTTGAAAAAATTTAAGTTAAACATCGTTTCTCCGGTTTGATTTTCGACTTCCGGAAAAGTCTAGCTTGTAAACGATCAATTCATAGGCAACGGTGTTTTTTTGGTGTCCTTACTTTATTTAACGGTTCATCAGGCTTTCGGATGCGCCTGATCAAATATCTTCTTCAACTTTTCCATGGAGTTGTGCGTGTAAATTTGTGTTGCGGCAAGGCTAGAATGACCCAGCAGATCCTTAACCGCATTCAGCTCAGCTCCTTTATCAAGCAGGTGTGTTGCAAATGTGTGGCGCAATACGTGTGGACTCTTCTTTTCAGCAGACGTGTGGGTCAGTGCTTGTTTCACAATTTTACTGATCAGTGCAGGATAACATTGATCACCTGATTCTCTCACGAAAAGGTATGTGTGATCTTTTTTCCCCACTTCACGGTTTCGGATTTCCCTGTACCCGCGAATTGCTTTCAGTACATTTTTGTGTATCGGGATCACGCGTTCTTTGTTTCGCTTGCCTAATACTTTAAGTGTCTGATTGTGCATATCAACATCAGCATCCTTCAATCCTACCAATTCAGAAAGACGGATTCCGGTTGCATAAAAAAGCTCGACAACCAGTTTGTCACGCAAACGAATGAACTCTGTCTTTTCAGTATCGTCTGGCCGGTCGAGTGCCGCGATCATTTCGCCCGCCTTCACAAAGCCGGGCAACTTCTTTTTTGTTTTTAGAATCTTAATTTTTGCGGTAGGGTCATTTTTTATCTGCTCTTCACGCAGAAGAAACTTATAGAAGGAGCGTAGCGTGGCTATTTTCCGGTTCACTGAAACCGGCTCGAGTCCTTTATCAACAAGTGCGACAATCCACGTTCTCAGCTGACTATAATCGCAATTTTCAAGTTTGTCACCCGGGGCGTTTTCTAGAAGAAAAGCTTCAAGTTGAAGCAAGTCGGTTTCGTATGCAAGAAGGGTGTGAGCGCTTACTCGTTTTTGGAATCTGAGATATTTCAGAAAGGATGCTATCATTCACATACGCCCATCTCGCGGTAGACCAATGTAAAGAAAATATCCCCTCCAGAAAACTTCTGAAGGGGATATGTTGAGAGAATGGGGATAAAATGTGGATAAAATCTCTATCCCACTCCCGTTATAACTTAATTAACGCAATTAGGCGTTTTCGTTCAACTGTTGCTGTTCTCTGTAAGCAGCACGAATAATTTGATTTCTGCGTCTTACAGACGGCTTTTCAAACGCTGTTCTTGCACGCAATTCCTTCAAAATTCCGGTTTTCTCAAACTTCTTCTTAAAGCGCTTCAGAGCCTTGTCGATAGATTCGTTCTCTTTTACATTAACGATGATCATAATAATTCTTTAGGGCTGCAAATATAGCAGATTTTGATACTATTTTCCAAACTTACTTCAACAGCGCTTTTGAAATCACAAGCTTCTGGATTTCTGATGTTCCCTCACCAATGGTGCAGAGCTTCGCATCCCGGTAATATTTTTCCGCAGGGAAATCCTTTGTATAGCCATACCCGCCAAAAATCTGAACTCCCTCGTTCGCTACATCGACAGCAACTTCTGAAGCATATAATTTCGCCATCGCAGATTCTTTTGTCACACTTTTGCCGCGGTTTTTTAAATCGCCAGCCCTCAATGTCAGAAGCTTGGCCGCTTCAATCTTCGTAGCCATGTCCGCCAGCTTAAAAGAAATGCCCTGGAATTTCGAAATGGGTTGATTGAACTGATGCCTTTCTTTTGAATACTGCAGCGCAGATTCATACGCACCCATCGCAATCCCAACACTCAACGATGCGATGGAGATGCGGCCACCATCAAGGATTTTCATCGCCTGAATAAAACCATCACCTTCTTTGCCAAGCATCTGCGATTTGTGAACGCGACAATCCGTGAAAATCAGCTCGCACGTTTCCGATGCACGCATACCTAACTTATTCTCCTTCTTACCTGCTGAGAAACCTTTCGTACCCCTTTCAATCACAAAAGCACTCATACCATGGGAGTCGCCAACATCACCGGTCCTCACAATAACCACGGCAACATTGCCGGATTTTCCGTGCGTAATGAAATTTTTTGCTCCATTGATCACGTAGTAATCACCATCCTTGACTGCAACCGTGCGCATGTTGCCTGCGTCTGATCCGGTATTCGGTTCGGTCAGGCCCCAGGCTCCGATCCATTCACCTGATGCAAGCTTGGGCAAATAGGTGTTCTTTTGCTCCTCGTTTCCAAACATCAGGATGTGATTTGTACAAAGCGAATTGTGTGCAGCTACAGACAGGCCGATCGACCCGTCAATCTTTGAAATTTCAATTATAGCGGTAATGTATTCGAGGTATCCGAACCCGGATCCGCCATATTCCTGCGGAACCAGAACACCCATCAGGCCGAGCTCGCCCAACTTTCGAAAGAGGGGAACAGGAAATTCCTGTTTCTCATCCCAGTCCATCATTTTAGGCTTTATCTCTTTTGCACCAAAGTCTCGGACCATTTGGGCAATCATTCTTTGATTTTCGGTCTCTTCAAACCCTAATTCGGGTAATGATTCGGTAAGTGTTTGCATAAAAAAGGGTTAGTTGGGTCTGCAATATAAAAGGTGATGCCAAGAACACCAAACGAATGTTTGTTTGTTGGATTAGTTTGGCAGAAATATCAGGTATAGTTTTTTAAAGCTGGTTATTTGCACCCTGCTTGGGTAGCTCTATTTGTAAAACCATTATTTTCGCGGAATTAAAATTTAAGCTATCAAATGAAAATTGCTGTAGTTGGAACAGGCTACGTTGGGCTTGTAACCGGAACCTGTTTTGCCGAAACCGGAAACACGGTAACCTGTATTGACATTGATGTCAACAAGGTTAATAAACTTAAGAATGGAACAATCACGATCTATGAGCCAGGTCTCGAACAACTGTTTGAAAGAAATATCAAGCAGGAAAGATTGTTTTTCACCACGAATCTCGCAGAGGGAATTAAGGATGCAAAAGTGATTTTCCTCGCGTTGCCAACTCCTCCTGGGGAAGATGGTTCGGCTGACCTGAAGTACATCCTGAAAGTTGCAGACGACTTAGGTCCGCTGCTTGAAGACTATACTGTGATTGTCGATAAGAGTACTGTGCCTGTGGGGACTGCTGAAAAGGTTCACGCGCGCATTGTGAAAAATGCCAAGGTTGAGTTTGACGTAGTGTCGAATCCGGAGTTCCTGCGCGAAGGTGTTGCTGTCGAAGATTTCATGAAGCCCGAGCGCGTGGTAATCGGTACCACGAGCCCGAAAGCAAAGAAGATCATGGAAACGCTCTATGCGCCCTATGTGCGCCAGGGAAACCCGCTGGTATTTATGGATGAAAAATCAGCTGAGCTCACCAAATATGCTGCGAACTCATTCCTGGCAGCCAAGATCACTTTCATGAATGAGATTGCCAACCTTTGTGAGTTGGTAGGTGCAGACGTTGACGCCATCCGCAAAGGCATTGGCACTGACAGCAGAATCGGAAAGCGATTCCTGTTCCCTGGCATCGGCTATGGCGGAAGTTGCTTCCCTAAAGACGTGCAGGCCCTTGCAAAATCAGCATCAGATGCAAAATACGATTTCAAAATGCTGAAAGCTGTAATGGATGTAAATCAGACACAGAAAACAAAACTGATCGCAAGAGTAAAGGATTATTTTAAAGGTAATCTGAAGGGTAAGACAATCTGCGTTTGGGGGCTTTCGTTCAAGCCGCACACGGATGATATTCGCGAAGCTCCGGCCCTTTACAACATCGATGAATTCCTGAAGGCCGGTGCAATTGTCAAAGTTCACGATCCTGAGTCGATGAACAACGTCAAACAACTCTACGGTGATAAGCTTCAGTATTTCGAATCGCCTTATGATGCGGCTGAGAATGCCGATGCAATCTTTATTGCAACAGAGTGGCCTGAGTTCCGTACACCGGATTTTGAAAAGCTCAATGAAAAACTTAAAGATAAGGTGATCTTTGACGGCCGCAATGTCTATGAACTGGATGTGATGAAGGAGCAGGGATATAAATATTTCAGCATCGGCAGGGAGGTGGTAAATGGCTAAGCCGCGTATCCTCATTACCGGTGGCGCAGGATTCCTCGGCTCTCACCTTTGTGACCGGTTCATAAAGGAGGGCTTCCATGTTATTGCGATGGATAACCTGATCACAGGCGATCTGCGCAACATTGAACATTTGTTTAAGCATGCGGACTTTGAGTTCTATCACCATGATGTCTCATCGTACGTGCACGTTCCTGGGGAACTGCAATACATTCTTCACTTCGCGTCTCCGGCTTCACCAATAGACTACCTTAAGATTCCGATTCAAACTTTGAAGGTGGGATCGCTAGGCACGCATAATCTTTTGGGACTGGCAAGGGCCAAGAAGGCGCGAATTCTAGTGGCATCAACCTCCGAGGTATATGGTGACCCGATGGTTCATCCGCAAACCGAAGAGTACTACGGTAACGTGAACCCTATCGGACCGCGTGGTGTGTACGATGAAGCAAAAAGGTTTCAGGAAGCCATCACTATGGCATATCATACCTATCACAATGTCGACACACGCATTGTGAGGATCTTCAATACATATGGACCCAGAATGCGACTGAACGATGGTCGCGTATTGCCGGCTTTCATCGGACAGGCATTGCGTGGCGAAGATCTCACCGTGTTCGGTGACGGCTCACAAACACGTTCGTTCTGCTATGTCGATGATGAAGTCGAAGGCATCTACAGACTTCTGATGTCCGATTATTTTCTGCCAATGAACATCGGTAACCCTGATGAAATCACGATTGGTGAGTTTGCCGAGGAAATTGTAAAACTTACAGGCACAAAACAGAAGGTTGTGTACAAACCGCTGCCGCAGGATGATCCAAAACAGCGCAGGCCTGATATTAGCAAGGCGAAGAAAATCCTTGGATGGGAGCCTAAGGTTTCAAGATCTGAAGGGCTGAAAATTACCTACGAATATTTTAAGTCTCTGCCGACTGAGGTCTTGTATCAGCGAGATCATAAGAATTTTGACAAATACATACGATAAACCATGGCTAGCAGAAAAGTATTGATAACCGGTGGTGCCGGCTTCATTGGCTCTCACGTAGTGAGGCTTTTTGTAAATAAGTATCCTACTTACACCATCGTAAACCTTGACAAGCTTACCTACGCAGGCAATTTGGAGAACCTCCGCGATATTGAAAAAAAGCCTAATTACAAATTTGAGAAAGGAGATATTCTTGAGGTTGATTTCCTTCGCGACCTTTTTAAGAAGTACGATTTTGATGGCGTCATTCACCTGGCAGCCGAGTCACACGTGGACCGCTCACTACATAACCCGACTGAGTTTGCAATGACAAACATCATCGGAACACTAAATCTCCTGATCGCTGCTAACGCGGCATGGACCGGTAACTTTGAAGGAAAGAAATTTTATCATGTGTCGACAGACGAAGTCTACGGCTCTGCAGACAACGGAGAATTCTTTACCGAAACCACCAAGATCGATCCGCGATCTCCATACTCAGCGTCAAAGGCAAGCAGCGATCATTTTGTTCTCGCTTTTAACAACAGTTATCATTTCCCCTCAGTACTCAGCCGATGCTCAAACAATTACGGCCCGTATCATTTTCCGGAGAAACTGATTCCACTGATCATTAACAATATCCTCAACAACAAACCGCTTCCGGTTTATGGCAAGGGAGAAAATGTTAGAGATTGGCTCTTTGTGGAGGATCATGCGCGTGCGATTGACACGGTGTTTCATCAGGGAAAACATGGTGAGGTCTATAATATCGGTGGTAACAACGAATGGAAAAATATTGACATCGTGCGCCTGATTTGCCATCTCATGGACAAGAAACTCGGACGTCCCGAAGGAACTTCCGAAAAGCTTATCACCTTCGTTAAAGACCGTCCCGGACACGATTTGCGCTATGCTATCGATCCGTCAAAACTGATGGCCGAGACCGGCTGGAGGCCTGAAACAACATTTGAAGTTGGTATCGAAAAAACCATTGATTGGTTCCTGACAAACCAGGAGTGGCTGAAGCACGTAACTTCCGGTGAATACCTGAAATACTACTCGAACATGTATCAGGGCCGTTAAAAAGAAAAAAACCACACTGAATGAAAGGAATTATTCTGGCCGGAGGATCCGGTACGCGATTGTATCCACTCACACTTGCCGTGAGCAAACAACTCATGCCGCTTTACGACAAGCCGATGATCTACTATCCGCTGTCTGTGTTGATGATGGCAGGCATCAATGAGATTCTGATCATCTCCACACCGCACGACATGCCGATGTTCCAGAAGCTTCTGGGCGATGGAAAGAAGTTAGGCTGCTCATTTTCGTATGAAGTTCAGCCAAAGCCGGAAGGACTTGCGCAGGCATTTATCATCGGAGAGAAATTTGTAGGCAAAGACAAAGTTGCGTTGATCCTTGGCGACAACATCTTTTACGGCTCCGGTTTGAAAGAACTCCTTCAGTCGAATGTCGATCCAGACGGAGGCGTTGTGTTCGCTTATCACGTCACCGATCCCGAACGATATGGCGTTGTTGAGTTCGACAAGAATAAGAAGGCGATTTCCATTGAAGAGAAGCCTTCAAAACCGAAATCAAACTACGCGGTGCCGGGCCTCTACTTCTACGACAACGATGTTGTAAAGATTGCCAAAGCAATTAAGCCGAGCCCGCGTGGTGAGCTTGAGATCACCGATGTAAACAACGAATACCTGCGCCAGGGGAAATTGAAAGTAGCTCCGATGAGCCGTGGAACAGCATGGCTCGATACCGGAACTTTTGATTCATTGATGCAGGCAGCAAATTTTGTCCAGACTATTGAGCAGCGTCAGGGCCTCAAGATCGGATGCATTGAAGAAGTTGCGTATCGTGCAGGATTTATCAATCAGCAACAGCTGCTTGAGCTGGCTAAACCGCTGGAGAAGAGCGGTTATGGTACATATTTGAGAAATCTGCCGGACTACATCTAGTCGCAAAATATTTTTTGAGATACGCAAAAATTCTATTATTTTTGCGCAGCTTCTGAAAAAAAATTAGAGGGGACGAACAAGTCCCCTCTTTGTTTATACTGTTTTTTTGAATGGAATTAAGTGCGGAAATAAGACAACTGGTAGAGCCAACGCTGGCTCCTGATCAGTTCGTTGTGGATGTTCTGGTTTCGGCAAAGAAAGGTCCGGGAAAAGTCTTGGTATTGGTGGATGGTGATCAGGGAGTCAACATTGACTCCTGCGCAGAAATCAGCCGCCAGCTTTCGAAAGCACTGGATGACCGTAACCTGATGGGCGACAACTACCTGCTCGAAGTATCCACACCAGGCGTTGACCATCCGCTTCGGCTGAACCGGCAGTATCCGAAACATATTGGAAGAAATTTGAAAATTAAGTTGCAGGACGGTACGCAGGTCGAGGGTAAATTGGCGCAGGTAACTGCGGACGAATTAATCCTTAATCAGGAAATTGGATCAGGAAAGAAAAAAGAAATCAAGCCGGTCACAGTTCCCTTTGCTGCCGTAGACAAAGCGTTTGTATTGGTATCGTTTAAATAAAAGTTATATGGATGTTGCAAATTTAATTGAATCGTTTGCCGAGTTCGCAAAACAAAAGAACATCGACAGGCCTACTATGATCCGCATCCTCGAAGATGTGTTCCGCAACATGATCAGAAAAAAGTATGCTACAGACGACAATTTTGATATCATTATCAACGCTGATAAGGGTGACCTTGAAATCTATCGTATCCGTGAGATTGTAGATGATGACTCGGAAGATATCTGGGATCACGATAAGATCAGCCTTACAGAAGCCAGAAAGATTGAGCCCGATTTTGAAGTGGGCGAAGAAGTTTCCGAACAGGTTGACATCGAACATTTCGGCCGCAGGGCTGTGACGACTGCACGTCAGACGCTCATGCAAAAAGTAAAGGATCTTGAGAAAGACATCCTGTTCCAGAAATACAAAGACATAGTCGGTGAAATTATCACCGGAGAGGTATACCAGGTGCTCGGAAAAGAAGTGCTGCTGATCGATGCTGAAGGCAACGAGATCGCTATCCCGCGCAACGAGCAAATTCAGAAGGACCGCTACCGCAAGGGAGAAAACGTGAGGGCGATTGTTCACAAAGTGGAAATGGTGAACGGCAATCCGAAAATCATCCTGTCAAGAACGTCTCCTGTTTTCCTCGAGCGTCTGTTCGAGCAGGAAGTTCCCGAAGTATACGATGGTCTAATTACAATAAAGAAAGTCGTTCGCGAGCCCGGTGAGCGTGCAAAAGTAGCTGTTGAGTCATACGATGACCGCATCGATCCGGTAGGAGCATGCGTGGGTATGAAAGGATCCCGCATTCATGCAATCGTGCGCGAGCTTCAGAACGAAAATATCGATGTAATCAACTACACCGAAAACCTCGAGTTGTATATCCAGCGGGCGTTGAGTCCTGCGAAGATCACATCGATCAAGATCGATAAAGACAACAATCGTGTTTCGGTTTATTTGAAGCCTGATCAGGTGTCGTTGGCTATTGGTAAAGGCGGTTTAAACATTAAATTAGCTAGCCGTCTCGTTGGTTACGAAATCGATGTATTCCGCGAACTCGCAGAAGGTCAGGAGGAGGAAGATGTCGATCTTGACGAATTCTCAGACGAAATCGAAAGCTGGGTGCTTGACGAACTTAAGCGCATCGGACTCGATACTGCCAAGAGCGTCCTGAATCTTAACAAAGAAGAACTTGTTCGCAGAACTGACCTTGAAGAGGAAACTGTTGAGAGCGTTTTGGGTGTTCTCAAGAAGGAATTTGAATAATAATTAATACGGCAGTCACGAAAATCACAAAAATCATAGGGATATTTGAGCATGGCAGATGAAAAGATGATACGGTTAGGGCAGGCGTCACGCAAACTTAATGTTGGCCATAATACCATTCTGGAATTTTTGGCCAAGAAGGGGTTTAGCGTGGAGAACAATCCTAACGCCAAACTAACCGGAGAACAGTTTGCAATGCTGTCGAAAGAATACGCATCATCTGCCTCCGAAAAGCTGGAAGCCTCTGGTCTCACCATTGGAACAAAGCATGTTGAAAATGTAACGATCGAGCGGGAAAAAGAAGCGGCTAAGAAAAGACTTGATGATGAAGAAAGCATCATGATCAAGAATCTTGGCTCGAAAGATCTCAAGACAAAAGAAGAACCGAAGGCTGAAAAAGTTGAGCGTGAAAAGCCGAAGCTTGAAGGCATCAAAGTTCTTGGGAAGATCGAGCTTGAGAAAAAAGCTGCACCCGAGCCAGTTGTTGTAAAAGAGAAGGCGAAAGAGCCGGAAGTTGTTGCTGAGGTAAAAGCACCTGTGGTAACTCCGCCCGTAATAAAGAAAGAAGAGCCGGTTGTGCAGCTGCCAGTCGCAGAGCCTGAGAAGCAGCCTGAACAGGAACTCATCAAAGCGAAAGCCGATAAGTTGAAAGGTCTCAAAGTTGTTGACCGCATCGAGCTTCCTGCCGAAAAGAAAAAAGAAGCACCATCGGTTCAGCAAGACAAACAGGACGATCGCAAAGGAAAGCGTCCTAGAAAACGTATCGCGACCGACACAGGCACGCCAGCTCAGCAAGGTCAGGGAACTGGACAAGGCCAGCAACGTGGTGGCCGTCCGCAGCAGCAGCAACGCGGTGGCACAGGTAAACCTCAGCCAAGAATCCAGAAGGAAGAACCTTCTGAGAAGGAAATCCAGGAACAGATTCGCGCTACGCTTGCAAAGCTGAGTGGTGGTAAGTCGAAGACTGCCGGATCGAAATATCGCAGGGAAAAACGCCAGGCATTTTCTGAGGCCCAGGAGCAGCAGATGCTTCAGGATCAGGAATCATCAAAGACACTTAAGGTAGCAGAGTTCAGCACAGCGAACGACCTTGCTTCGATGATGGATGTATCGGTGAATGATGTGATCTCTACCTGCCTGAGTCTGGGCATGTTCGTTTCCATCAACCAGCGCCTCGATGCCGAAGCAATTACCGTTATAGCCGATGAATTTGGATATGCTGTACAGTTCACGTCAGCAGAAGACGAATTAACAATTGACGAAGAAGAGGATGCGGAAGAAGATCTGCAGCCTCGTGCTCCCATCGTTACCATCATGGGTCACGTTGACCACGGTAAAACATCATTGCTGGATTATATCCGCAAGACAAAAGTAACAGCATCTGAAGCCGGAGGGATTACACAGCACATTGGTGCCTATGATGTAACTACGAAGAGCGGAAACAAAATAGCATTCCTTGATACACCAGGTCACGAAGCGTTTACTGCGATGCGTGCGCGTGGTGCGAAGATCACTGATGTTGCCATCATTGTGGTCGCAGCTGATGATGATGTGATGCCGCAGACAAAAGAAGCGATCAATCACGCCCAGGTTGCTGGCGTTCCGATTGTCATCGCAATCAATAAAATTGACAAGCCTGGAGCGAATCCAGATAAAGTAAGAGAGTCACTTTCAAAGATCAACATCCTCGTTGAAGAATGGGGTGGAAAATATCAGTCTCAGGAAATTTCAGCCAAGACCGGAAAAGGAATTGATGATTTGCTTGAGAAAGTATTGCTTGAAGCGGAAATTCTCAACCTCAAGGCAAATCCTAACAAACCAGCTACAGGTTCGATCATCGAAGCCTCGCTTGACAAAGGTCGTGGCTATGTTGCGACCCTGATGGTGCAAAACGGCAGCCTGAGGGTTGGCGACATTCTGCTGGCCGGACCAAACTATGGCCGTGTAAAGGCAATGTTCGATGACGCAGGAAAGAAAGTGAGCGAAGCGGGACCATCAACTCCGGTAGTAGTGCTCGGTCTGGATGGTGCTCCTCAGGCAGGTGAGAAATTTAATGTGATGGAGAGCGATCGCGAAGCACGCGAGATGGCGACCAAACGGACTCAGTTGTTGCGTGAACAAAATATCCGCACGAAGAGACACATCACGCTCGATGAGATCGGAAGGCGTCTTGCGATCGGTAACTTCAAGCAATTGAACGTGATCGTTAAAGGTGACGTGGACGGTTCTGTGGAAGCGTTGTCAGATTCACTCCTGAAACTTTCAACTCCGGAAGTACAGGTGGCAATCATCCACCGCGGTGTTGGTCAGATCTCCGAATCAGACGTATTGCTTGCATCAGCATCCGATGCGATCATCCTGGGCTTCCAGGTGCGTCCGTCAGGGGCTGCGAAACGAATTGCAGATACAGAAGAAATTGAAATCCGACTGTACTCGATCATTTACGATGCAATCAACGAGGTGAAGGATGCTATGGAAGGTATGCTTGCACCGAAAGTTGAGGAAGTGATCGTGGGTAATGCAGAAGTTCGTGAAGTATTCAAGATCTCGAAGGTTGGTACGATTGCGGGTTGTATGGTGACCGATGGAGTCATCAAACGCGCAAACCCGATCCGACTCGTTCGCGATGGTATCGTTGTGTACGCAGGAAAGCTTCACTCGCTGAAGCGCTTCAAGGACGATGCGGCCGAAGTTAAATCGGGATTCGACTGCGGTATCCGCATCGATGGATTTGACGATATGCAGGTTGGCGATATCATTGAAAGTTATGAGAACAGAGAAACGAAGAGAACGCTTTAAAAAGTTGCCGGTGGGCCAGGAGGCCAGTTGCCGGGTCGAATAGCAACTCTTATAGATATGGAGAGAAAAGGGATGAGCGATCATCCCTTTTCATTTTTCGCCCGACCACGCCTCGTGGTCTGACGACTAAGATCTCAATCGTGCATCTAAAACTTGCCAGCCTAAGAATGTCTGAAGAATGTCTTGCTCACAATTTTCCACCCTTCTGCAAACTTGTATAGCACCAGGTAGTCGGTAAATACTTTCTTGTTCTCGCGGTACAACTCGAGCTTTACGACAGCATTGTTTCCGGTCACGTCCACGTTGATGAACTTACCTTCTGTTTTTGCCGGAGGAGTCGGATTGTCCTTCTTTGCTTTTTCGATGTTTGCGATCCATTCTTCAATGCCCAGCGGCTTGATCTGATTTTCCATCAATCGAAGCATGTTGAAGCTGGGGTGAAATCCTTTCCTGATGTCATCAACGCTTCCGCGATTCTGGATTCCATCGATGTAAGCGCTGGTAACAACCTGTTTGACGGCTTCCTCATCACTTTGCGCGAATGCCAGCACCGAGCTCGCAATTAAAAACAGGCTAAGGAAATGTTTCATTGTCTTTAGAGTTTAGTTGTTCAGAGAAAACTTGAATTCATAAAATAAGTTACTGTTTTTGGACGAACGTCCATTGCGACCAGCCAAACTCCTTCAAAAAACGTCTCCGTACAAAAACAAAGAGGACTCTGTGAGGAGTCCCCTGTGTTAAAGTCCCCGACAACCTAGCCGAGGCCACTCTTGTTTGCAAGCAGAGAGTGAGGGGCGCGATGTTCAATTGCACCCTTTATCTTAATATCTTAAAACTTCACGGCAGGTGCATTTTCGGATCCGGCCGATGCTTCAAATCCTTTGCGGACACTGAAGTCCTCACCGCTGCCGAAGAAATTCAGCGCCATTCTTTTGAAATAACCACGAACATACGTGTTATAGTTCGCGACAGCATCATTAAAGCGCTGACGGGCAACGTTAATTCTGTTTTCGGTTCCTTCCAGCTGCGCCTGAAGATCCTGGAAATTTTCTGTCGAGCGAATTTGTGGATATGCTTCGAAGGCGAGGTTGATGGCAGTATTGATCTTACGGCCGGCAAGTTCCAGATCTTCCGGAGTCTTCGCGCCTACAATGCCTGCACGTGCCTGTGTTACCTGTGTGAGGATTTCTTTTTCGTTTTCGGCTGCTCCTTTAACCGTGGCAACCAGGTTCGGAACGAGGTCTGCTCTGCGCTGATAAGCAGCCTGCACGTCATTCCATTCTCTATTTACATTTTCCTGCGCCTGAACTGCCTTATCATATACGCCAGTTCCCCACATGAAAAATCCAAAGACAAACACTACGATAATCCCGATGATAACAAGTGTTGTTACTAAGCCTTTACTCATAATTTTGGTTTTGTTTGATGGGTTAATTTAGTGAAAATCAAACATTAGTCTGCTGGTTCGCAAATGCTATGCCTGAGGTGTTCCTTCTGTCATTTTTTCAGCACTGTCTGCGATTCTGAGCTGTTCAATAAAATCATCGATTTCACCGTTCATTATGGCAGGTAAATTATGCTGCGTGAAGCCGATACGATGGTCAGTGACGCGACTTTGCGGATAATTGTAAGTCCTGATCTTTTCCGACCGGTCACCACTGCGCACCAGGGATCGTCTCGCTGCGCCCATCTCCTTCTCCTGCTTTTCAACCTCCATCTCGTAAAGTTTCGTCTTGAGCATTTGCATCGCGCGTTCGCGGTTGCCATGCTGCGAGCGTTCAACCTGACATGTGATCACAATACCTGTCGGTTTATGCGTGAGCTGTACTTTCGTTTCAACCTTGTTAACGTTCTGTCCACCGGCACCACTCGAGCGAGCCGTTTGAATTTCGATATCAGCCGGGTTGATCTCAACAGCACCGACTTCATCGACTTCAGGGAGCGCTACCACTGAGGCAGCCGAAGTATGTACACGGCCCATCTGTTCGGTGGCCGGCACGCGCTGTACGCGATGCACCCCAGACTCAAATTTGAACAGACCGTAGGCACCTTCACCCGTTACGGAACTGATAACTTCCTTATAACCACCGGCAGTCCCTTCGGTAACATCCATTACCGTCATTTTCAAACCTTTTCGGTCGCAGAATCGCTGATACATACGCCAGAGATCGCCTGCGAAAATGGCAGCCTCGTCTCCGCCAGTGCCCGCACGGATTTCCAATAACACATTCTTGTCATCATTAGGGTCTTTCGGGATGAGAAGTTCTTTCAGATCTGTGTCATACTGCTCGATCTTTGGTTCTAACTCATCGATCTCCATTTTGGCAAGTTCCCGGAGTTCCTGGTCTTTTTCTTTTGCCAGCACATCCTTCGCCTGCTGCAGATGGCCCTTTGCCTCCTTCCACTGATTATATTTCTTAACGATCTTCTCGAGATCCTTGTATTCTTTGCTCAGCTGAGAAAACTTCTTAACGTCAGTCATCGTCTCAGGCTGCATCAGCAGCTGGCCAACTTCCTCGAACCGAAGCTTTATTTCTTCCAGTTTTAATTCCATACACTAAATAAGGGTACAAATTTAGTGAAAGTGCGCCAAATGTGAACGCGTTTTAAATAGTAGGCAATAGGCGAAAAGACAATAGGAAAACAGTCCGGATTTGATGTACCGAATCTAAATCTTAGATCTTAAATCTAAAATGTTAAATCCTTCCTACTTTTGAATCATGAGATGGTCATCTATTTTACTGGTACTGTTTATCGCAGGGTGTACAGGGTCACTTACGGAAGAACAACGCAAGGCCGTCAAAGAAGACATGGAAAGTCACGCGATCCGAAAGGTGACGGATGCACAACTCACTGAAGCTGCGTTTTCCACGGGTAGAAAACTGATGACTGAACTTGAAAAGGCTAAAAATGATTCTGCAAAAATTGATTCGATAGTTAAAGCGAGTGATGGCAAGATCCGCTGGGTGGTTCCGGGTTCAGCGAATGCGGTTGACATAGAACAACAGCTTATCGATGCTTACCTTTCTTCAGCCACAGGAGACGCACAGGACAACGTTCAGAAAATCCGCGGAGCCGGTGGTGCCGACACAGATTCAATCCTCTATTCCAAACCAGTGCTGATCAAACAGAAAGATGGAACGGAAGTGTTGACCGGTGTCTGGAACGTCTGGCTGTCGCGTAAAGAATTGATCCGATCAATGGATTAACTATGGATTTATACGCAAGAATCGTTCGGGCAAAACTTTTTATTGATGAACATTATTCATCACCGATCGATCTTGAAACACTTTCCAGTGAAGCATGTTTCTCCAAATACCATTTCCTCAGACTTTTTAAACGCACCTATAATAAAACCCCTTACCAATATCTGAGCGAGATTCGGATCGAGAAGGCGAAGCAGAAATTGAAGGCTGAAATTGCTTCGATCTCCGAAGTGTGCGAAGAAGTTGGCTTTGAAAGCAACACTTCGTTCACTGCAAAGTTCAAGGAATACACCGGGGAAACGCCCGCAGTATTCCGCCTTCGCGCGATGCAGACTCAACATCTTGTAAAGACGCAACCCACTCGCTTCATTCCAAATTGTTTTTCTTCCCAATTCAGTCCGGAAGAATAGCAACTTTCGATAACTCAGTTCACATCGTACATTTTACTTTTGGCAGTGGCTGTTGGCCATAGCCATAGCCAAAACCATAGCCACTGTTTAACTCATTCAACCAATGATAACCCGCATTTCACACTACACCATCTACGTGCTCGATCAGGATCAGGCGTATGATTTCTACGTTAACAAACTTGGTTTCGAAGTAGCAACCGATGCTACAATGGATTCTGGTTTCCGTTGGTTGACGGTGCGACCAAAAGAGCAGAAGGACATTGAAATTGTTTTGATGCTCGTCAAGCCCGGGCCAATGTATGATGACCATACAGCAGCACAACTTCGCGAGTTGATTCAAAAAGGAAAATTAGGCTCAGGTGTATTCGAAACAAACGATTGCCGTGCAACCTACGCTGAACTGAAAGCGAAGGGTGTTGAGTTCATGTCTGAACCGAAAGAACAATTCTACGGCATCGAGGCGCTGTTCAAAGACAACTCCGGCAACTGGTTCAGTTTATCACAAAAACCAAAAGGCAATTAGCCAATACTCCGATTAGCCGATTTGCCAATTAAAATGTGTAATGGCTTCGCAGATATTTTTTGCATGGTAATCGGCTAATTGTCCAATCCTCTAATTGGCCAATTGCTGTTATAAGCGGTAAAGTTTCTTCATCTACTCTGTTTAATTTTATGAATTAAACCTATCTCAACTATGAAGAAACAATCCATATTGCTGCTAGCGCTGACGTTGCTCATCTCCGTTGGCGTATTTGCACAGCAATCAGAAAAAGTGGATACGGCAATGGTATCCAGAATAAAGAAAGAGGGATTCGATAACTCAAAGGTTATGGAGATTCTCTCGATGCTCACCGATGTTCACGGTCCCCGACTTACAAATTCACCAGGCTACAAAAGAGCTGCTGATTATGCGAAGCAGACACTCGAATCGTGGGGAGTTCAGAATGTTCAGTTCGACATCTGGAGTGAGGAGTTTGGCAAAGGGTGGGAACTTAAAAAGTTCAGCCTGCAGAATGTTGGCCCGGTATATTTCCCTGTCATCGCTTATCCGAAGGCGTGGACACCAGGTGTTAAAGGCACCATTCAGGCCGAAGCGATCTACCTTGACGTGAAGAAAGAGGAAGACCTCTCGAAGTACAAGGGAAAACTCAAAGGCAAAATTGTCCTTTTTAGTTTGCCGACTCCAGTGAAGCCCGGTTTTGTGCCTGACGCCTCACGTCTCAATGATTCATCGTTGCTTGTACTTGCCAACTCAGGTCCGCAGGAAGCGTTTACCGGAAGACGTTTTCAGGGCGCACAGGAGCCACAACGTTTAGCCTGGATGAAATGGGATCTTATCACGAAGGAAGGCGCAGTCGCAGTGCTCGAAGCAAGTCCGGGATCACGCCTCGAAGATGGAACGATTACAGCGTCTGCTGCAACGGTTCCATATCCGGCTGAAGTTCCGAACGACAAGCGTGCACGTGCATACAGCGCAAACGCGCCAGCCATTCTTCCTCAGGTTGTGGTTGCTGCAGAGCACTACAACAGGATGGTGCGCCAAAGCCAGAAAGGAATCCCTGTGAAACTTGAATTGACACTTGAAACCGCATTCACACCAGCTACGCCTGGCTTCAATGTGATCGGTGAAATTCCTGGAACAGATCTGAAAGACGAAGTAGTGATGATCGGTGCTCACCTGGACTCATGGCACAGCGGCACAGGAACAACAGACAATGCTGCGGGCTCATCCGTGATGATGGAAGCGATGCGCATAATCAAGTCGTTGGGAGTACAGCCGCGCAGAACAATTCGTATTGCGCTGTGGGGTGGAGAGGAGCAGGGCTTGCTTGGCTCACGGAATTATGTGAAGAGAACATTTGGTGAAAGACTCGACAGAAATTTTCCTTATGATTCCGTAAAGGTCACTCCGGCTGCACAGAAGTTTTCAGTTTACTTCAATATGGATAATGGCACCGGTAAATACCGTGGTGTTTATCTTCAGGGCAACGAAGCTGCGCGCTCAGTCTTCAGAGCATGGATGAAACCATTTGAGAAGCTGGGGGCTCAAACATTGACAATCAGAAATACTTCGGGCACTGATCACTTGTCATTCGATGCGGTGGGCTTGCCTGGCTTTCAGTTCATCCAGGATCCAATTGAGTATGGAACGCGAACTCACCATACCAGCATGGATTTGTATGACAAAGCGCTCGAACCCGACCTCAAGCATAACGCGGTGATGACTGCAGCATTTGCATGGCTGGCAGCTAACCGTGATGAACTTTTCCCGCGGAAGAAATAACTTCAGCATTGTAGTTGTGTGAGTCGATGTGACCGACAAGTCAGCTCACACAACTACCTGTATTACATACTCTGCTTCTTCAAACTCTCCAGGTACGCCACAAGGTCGATCAACTCCTGCTCGGTCATGGAAGATTGAAGTCCGGATGGCATCAGCGAATTTTCCATCTTGGATTTTGATGCAACATCCGAGGTTTTTACCGACTGCGTTGCATTCATAAACTGAAGGTCGATCTTCTCTTCTGTCTGCGAGAGAATTCTACCGAAGGCAGTCGAACCATCCTTCATTTTGATCAGGTACGCTTCATACCCGAAACTGATTCCCTGGTCGGGGAAGAGAATTGAAGTATACAATGCCTGTCTTGAAAGTTTATCACCGATCTCACTGAGGTTCGGTCCGAAATTCACACCTTCGCCATTCACCTGATGACAGTTACTGCACAGATTAGTAAATACAATTTTACCTGCAGTTGCCTCGCCTTCGCGTTTGAGTAGTTCCTCAATCACCGGTATGGATTTTCCACTTTTACTTCCCGGAAGGCTTAAATACTTTGGACCTTCTTCGCGGATGCTGGATCTATAGGCAGTCTGAAACACCCCTGCAGTTGCAACGTGGAGGCTGGGCGGAATTTTCTTGTCTTTGGCCAGGGCAAGCAGACGGTCTTCGGATTCCCACGGTCCTGCGAATGTCCGGATAGCGAGTTTCCTTACATCCTCATCCTTGGTTGAGTCCATGATGAGCTCTACCATGATGTCCTGGGCCTTTCTGTTCCACATCGTTGGCCAGAGCGCTTTTACGACCGCCTGCGATCGGACTTTATCATTTTCTGCAAGCGTATTTCTGATCATGTCTTCCTTATTCCAATACAGCAATGCTTTCAATGCCTCCTTCCCCGCAGCGCTGTCAGGGTATGTGATTGCAAGGTCCAGAAGGTCGTCAGCCTTCTCATACAGTTTGAATGAGGTGACGAGCTCAACAAACTCGAGCTTCCCTTTATTTTCATCCAGCACCTTGTTGAGTTTTGCCGTGACTGCAGGTGTCATTTTGAATTTGGAGGCATCCATGTGCTTGAGCGCGTACATCACCCTCGAATCCTTGCCTGCTGTAGCAATTTTTGCAAGAGCATTTTGTTTAGATGCGTCTGTGTGGAAATCAAAGGCGCGGAAATACCGGAGCATTTCTTTTTCATCTGATGAATTGATGAGTTGCGCCAGTAACGGAATAGCTTCCTTACTTCGGCTGCGCCAAACAATGTCGCGTCTGGCTGCCGTGTTCCAGTCGTTGCCGACTTTTTTCTTCCATGTTGAAAAGTACAGATCCCAGTTTCCTGCCGCACTGATGCCCAGCGCTTCAAGGTACCATCGGTCCTTGCCATCGTATTCTTCAGCCAATGTTGTCCATATGTTCGCGGCCAGCGGTGTCTTCTCCCCCCGGATCGTGAGCGCAACTTCCCGCCTCACTTGTGGTGAAGGATCCTCAGCAAGTTTTGCGGCAAGGGTCATCACATCCTTCTTTAACTGTTTGGCGACACGCAGCGCAGTAATGCGAAGGTTTGGGTCCTTGTGCTCTGCAGCAGCGTGGATGTACGATTCGCCACCGTTGAGCCGGCAAAGGAGCCACAGCGCCTGTGCCTGATGACGTGGATTGAGATCCTGCCAAAGTTTTTCCAACGCAGGTTTTGCCCCATCGCCAGAACGGGCAAGTGCCTGCCAGGCCTGATAACGAATGTCGGTATTTGGATTCAGCAGCGATTGGACTGCGGCATCTGGCGAACTCACATCAAACTTTTCGAATACATATCTCGTGTCTTTCGGAGCTACGCGGTAGATCCTTCCACGGTCAAGGTCGCCAACCTGATGACCACCGACACCCGGATCATACCAGTCGGCAATGAGCAATGATCCGTCTGGTGCTGGCGTCACATCGATCGGGCGGAACCATTGGTCTTTCTGCCCTTCCAGGAGGTTGGTAATCTCAGCTTTGTATCCGGCTCCATCATTGGTGATCGGATAAGCGCGAACAACGTTGTGGCCAGGCTCAGCATGGATAATTTTCTCGCGGAAAGCTTCAGGCATCAGCGTGCCTTCGTACATCGTTATTCCTGCGGGTGACCCCGATCCGGTCTGAAGCACATTGGGCACAACACCGGGATCATTCAGGTGCCAGTGGCGGAATGGGATTTCTTTCTCCATGTTTGTTCTGCGCGCTGTCCATCCTGCCCCTGTCATCTCATCGGTGAAACCGAAGTTGCCCTGCTCCATCACATAGTTAATGCGTGTACCTTTGTTTCCGTCATCATCGTTGTCGGATTGCCAGATTGTACCGTAAGGGTCAACAGTGAGCTCAAAATTGTTTCTGAAATTGTATCCGAGCACTTCAACGTTGGAGCCATCTGTTTCGCAACGCATCGCGAGACCCTGGTAGAATGGCTTGCCGATGGTTGCAATTTTTCTTCCGTGTATGTCGACTATGGTATCACGCGCTGATGTCATCAACACTTTTCCTTCGTTGCCCATGTTGAAATAAAGGCGGCCATCCGGACCGAAAGTAAAGGCGTGCATTCCATGGTCGTGTTGCTCACCTTTTACGCCAGTGAAGAGTACTTCTTTCTTGTCAGGAACATCATCTCCGTTTTCATCTGTGAAAACGAATACATTCGGGCTGCAGGATACAAACACGCGGTTGCCCAGCACACAGATTCCCAGCGCTGCATTCACATCTGTACCCTGATAGAATATCTTGCTGTTGTCAGCTTTTCCATCGCCATCCGTGTCTTCGAGGATCATGATGCGATCGCCTTTTTCGCGGACAGGATTTTTCGGATTCAACGCATTCCGGTAATTGTAGGCTTCACAAACCCACACACGGCCGCGGGCATCCACTGCAATGTTGGTCGGATTGCTGAACATGGGCTCGGACGCAAACAAGCCAACTTCGAGACCATCGTGAACTTTGAGATCTTGTAGTGAAGCCCCGGTGGAATGTTCATCCGCATCTTCTTTTTTCGCACAGGAAAAAATTAAAGACAAGGAGAGGAGCAAAAGGAAAACGGATTTTGACATTGGCGTGCTTGTTGAATAAGTAAGATAATCCTTCTAAGGTGATATGTCAATACTCCTCTTAGACGCAGCACATTTGCCTACTACAATTTTGCCTACTGCCTGCTATTTTGTTTTTTGTCTTTGCTGAGGTCGTCAAACAAGCTGTTGAAGATCGACAGGATGAGGCTGAATAACAACGCCCACCAGAAACCGTCAACATAAAAGTCGGTAACGAGATAGTCTACGAGCAGGATAATCAGTGCATTGATCACGAGCAGGAATAGCCCTAACGTAAGTATCGTTATGGGGATGGTGAGAACGATCAGGATGGGCTTCACCACGATATTGGCTACCGAGAGGATGAAAGCGACCAGCAATGCTGTTCCGTAGCCATCAACCTCAACTCTGGGTTTCAGCAGATATGCAGCAAGAAAGATGGCTAACCCGTTGAGCAAAAAGCGAATAATGATGTTCATCCGGATGCGAAAATTTCTATCAATATCTGCTTTTAAGTCAACATGTCAAACTCTAAATTGCCATGTATGTATGCGATTGTTGACATTGAGACTACGGGCGGATATGCAGCGAATCATCGCATAACGGAGATTGCCATTTATCATCATGATGGCATGCAGGTGACGGATTCTTTTCACACCCTGATCAATCCCGGCCGAAACATTCCTTACTACATCACTGGTCTTACAGGCATTACATCGGAAATGGTGTTCAGTGCTCCTTCATTTGAAGCGATAGCGAAAGATATTTTTGCCCGGCTGGATGGAAAAGTCTTTGTGGCCCACAACGCTCATTTTGATTATTCTTTCCTCAAAAAAGAATTTGAATCAGTCGGCATCAACTGGCAGTCGAAGAAATTATGTACGGTGCGCCTCAGCAGAAAGATCATTCCGGGATTGCGCTCTTACAGCCTTGGAAGCCTTGCAGAGAGTCTGGGCATTGCCATCACGAACCGCCACCGGGCGGGAGGCGATGCAGCCGCAACGGTAAGGATATTCGATCAGCTTTTGCAGCGCGATCGCGAAAGCCACATCATCAAAGCGCTGAAACGCAATTCTGGTGAAACGATTCTTCCGCCAAATCTTCCAAAAGAACAGTTCGACAAACTCCCGGCAAAGTGCGGGGTGTACTATTTCCACGATGCTCACGGAAAAGTTATTTACGTTGGCAAGGCGATCAATATCAAAAAGAGAATAGCAGGACATTTTACCGGTGATTCGCGCGAATGGAGCAAATCGAAGATCCGCAATGAGATTCATCATATCAGCTATGAGCTCACAGGCAATGAACTTATTGCGCTCATCCTTGAATCGCAGGAAATCCGGAAGCTGTGGCCGAAATACAACCAGGCGCAAAAATACCGCGTGGAGGAGTGGGGCATTTACGATTATGAAGATCGCAACGGCTACCTTCGTTTTTCAGTAAACATGGTGACGCGCGGCTCCCGTCCGCTGAAGCGCTTCAGCTCCAAAGGCGATGCGTGGAACTACCTGTGGGAGAAAGTAAGAACTTATGACCTCTGCCCGAAGCTCTGCGGGTTGCAAGTAGCCAAAGGGTTGTGCTTCAACTACCAGACGGGTGAGTGCTGTGGCGCCTGCATGAATGTTGAATCCCCAGCGAAGTATAACAAGAAAATTGAAGAAGCAATCCAATCTTTCTATGTAACCGGAAGTACTGTGGCCATCATCGGCAAAGGAAGGAATGTCGAGGAGCAATCACTTGTGCTGGTAGAAAAAGGGAATTACCTGGGCTATGGTTTCTTCGATAACAACGTTTCAATTTCTGATATCGATGCTGCGCGAAACTTCGTGCGAAAGAGTGCTGAAACGCCTACGGTACAAAATCTTATCAACTCATATATTACCAATCCCCGCGGAGCTGAGATTATTACGTTCGCAAATTGATAGCCAACGTTTTCAGATACTTCCTAATAATCATCAGCACTGGCTGTGCTGCCCAGACCAAAATTCTGTTTGTTGGGAACAGTCTTACCTATACAAATGACCTTCCATCTCTCGTGCGGTCGATCGCCAAAGCTGATGGTGTGACGTTAAACGCGGACATGATTGCCTTCGCAAATTACGCCCTTGAAGATCACTGGAATGAAAAAAATGTTTCTGGAGCACTCGAAAAAACACGTTACGACTTTGTTATTTTTCAACAGGGTCCATCTGCATTGCAGACAAGTCGACAGAATTTGATGGAGTACACGCTGCGCTTCAGTTCGCTTTGCCAGTCGCGACAAGCGCAAATGTGCCTTTACGCTGTTTGGCCTTCCGTTGAGCGAAGTTTCGATTTTGATAACGCAATTCTTTCATATGCGATGGCGGCTGATTCGTCAAGTAGTATCCTTCTACCCGCAGGGGAAGCGTGGAAACAAGTTCTAAGTAAGAAGAAGAATTTTCCGCTGTACTCCCCGGACGGCTTTCATCCTTCTATCCACGGCAGTTATCTCGCTGCCATGGTCATCTATGCAACAATTTTCAAAAAGGAGAATTTGAATTTCATTTCTCAGAAGCATCTTCCGACAAAATTGATTTCAGAAGCTGAGTTGACGACCATGAAACAGGTGGTAGGATCGTTGCAAAGGAAGTGACTTAGCCGCGTCTTCGTCCTTCCACACCGGGATACAAGTCCGGAACCGGATCACTCGTAAAAAATTCCTCTGTCTCAACGTTCATAATAGACAATACGCCCGACCAACCAGCGCCCGTGTCCATCAGCCACACATCACATGCTTTGACGGGCCTGCCACCGCTGATGGGTGTGTGACCAATATAGACGGCTTCAAAATCCGTAATCTTTTTTCTCAACCCAAGTTGATGGTATTGAATCGCCTCGCGGCTCAGGTTCCGATCCCAAAGCAATGTCTGAAGCGAATGATGTTCCAGCGGCATTCCCCGAATGACACCGGCATGAACAAAAAGCTTTTGCCCCAGTTGGTAGTAGGGAAGCGCTTGCTTCAAAAATGAAACGTGTTCAGAGGGAACACCATAGCGGTAGCTTTCTACGGTAGCTTTTCCACCCTGCGCAAACCACACACTTTCGATCGTTCCTGTTTCCATCCACTCCAGTGTCCAGTAATCATGGTTGCCGAGGATGAACGTAAGATTCTTCACCTTAAGAAGTTCATCGATGCAGGCTTTCGTTTCAGGCCAGCCATCGGCCACATCGCCAAGTGCGATCAGATGATCAACATCGCGATTAAAATTTGCGCGCTCGAAACATTGAATCATAGCGCGGTGTGCTCCGTGAATATCACCCAGTACAAATGTTCTCGGCTTCACGGGATAAATTTTACAGCGGCACTCGCTTCTTCGGAAGCTTTCCTCACTTTTTGAAGCCGCGATGTCAATGCGGCAGCATCGGGTACATTCAGCTCTTTAAGTGTGACTCGTATAACATCTGCGAATTCAGGCACACGTGAAGATTGATAGGTCTGGGTCGCCAGTTCGAGGTGACTGGTCGCGTCCGTGAAGTTCTTATCGTTGTATGCATTCACCGAAAGGTTAAAATGGAGCAATCCTGCAAGATTGTTTAGTGTGACTTCCTTAAAGACTGGTGTTTGAAACTCGTAGTGGATAACGCGAGAGTCAGTCTTGCTGTGCGTTGCCGATTTGTAGGTGGCAACTCTCTGGTCGATGATTTTTGAATCGGTAATAAATCCCGTGAACGGGTCTGTCGTTTCCAACAACGTGGTGCCGCGGTCGGTGTCAACCAGGATGAAGATATGATGGGTGGTCTCAAACATGCGAAACGTGTAGCCAAAATGTTGAAGCGTTGTAGCTATCAGAGCCGTAGCCGTGAGGCAATTGTAGTTTCCATTGCT
This sequence comes from Fulvivirgaceae bacterium JP3-4, assembly GCA_029309925.1. Taxonomy (GTDB): domain Bacteria; phylum Bacteroidota; class Bacteroidia; order Cytophagales; family Cyclobacteriaceae; genus Chryseosolibacter. Next base: position 240,533 of record JARKND010000005.1, on the reverse strand, counting down.
GAAGAGCTGAGAGAAAGTTGCGTTTGGCTTGAAGGTTCGCAAAAAGCGGGAGTGTGACTTTACAAAGATCTGACGTACAAAAGTCTGCTGGTGATTAGCGTAAGCTCGTGGATCGTCACCAAGCCGCTCAATAAATTTCATAACGCGATCTGTTGAGGGCTGTACGTTGCCTGCTTCAGACGCCAGGTAGAGTTGCAGTTGCTGTTCCGTTTTTTCTTCTGGTGACACCGATGGCGCTGCCTGGCCAAAGGCAATTATTGGCAAAAGGAGAAACGCCACCATCCAATTCATGTTTAAGCCAATGTTAATCACACGTTATCAAAAATAATATTAGTCCCTCACCTGAGCGAGTTTAACTGGCGATTTAATGAATAAGTTTCCGTACTTAGTTCACCAGCACCACGCAGCCGCTCTGCCCCAACGTCAGGTATAGGAAAATGCTCAAAAACACAAAATTTCGCGCGTTTATGCCTTTAAAGTTCCTGAATAACGGTCTGTCAAATAATTTCGCTGGAATAAACATTTAACTGCTATTTTTAGCGGTTTTTAGAACAGTATTTAATTCTCACTCAATGGAATCAGTTGTCGCAGAGCACCACCAGGAACACAAGCAGAAGATAAGCCAGGTAATACGCGAAGTAAGTAAGGTAGTTGTCGGTCAGGAATATATGGTGAACCGGCTTTTGGTCGGACTATTTACCAACGGCCACATTCTTCTTGAAGGCGTGCCGGGTCTTGCAAAGACACTGACGGTAAGTACACTCGCTCAGGTGCTGCATCTCGATTTTCAACGCATCCAGTTTACGCCTGACCTTCTTCCAGCGGACCTTGTCGGAACGATGATCTACAATCAGAAGGACGGAAAATTTGAAGTGAAAAAAGGACCGATCTTCGCCAACATCATTCTTGCAGATGAGATCAACCGCTCTCCGGCAAAAGTGCAATCCGCATTGCTCGAAGCCATGCAGGAAAAAACCGTTACCATCGGAGAGACCACCTTCAAGCTCGACAGACCTTTCCTGGTCATGGCAACACAAAACCCGGTCGATCAGGAGGGAACCTATCCGCTTCCTGAAGCACAGGTTGACCGCTTCATGCTGAAAGTTTCAGTCAATTATCCGACAAAGCAGCAGGAGCTCGAGGTAATGCGAAGGATTTCAAACATGACCTTCAAGTATGAAGTGAACCAGGTGCTCACGAAAGAAGATATCTTCTCAATCCGCGAAGGCGTGAACAAAGTGAAGATCTCTGAGTCACTTGAGAATTACATCATCGAACTGGTTTATGCAACGCGCAAGCCTCTTGAATATAAGCTGAATGAGCAGGCGCAATACATTCAGTTTGGTGCTTCTCCGCGCGCGAGTATTAACCTGAACCTCGCATCAAAGGCGATGGCCTATATGGACGGCCGCGACTATGTACTACCTGAAGATATTAAGGAAGTGGCGCTCGATGTGATGAACCATCGCATCCTTCTGAACTATGAAGCAGAAGCTGACAACGTGAAGACTACCGACATCATCAAGGTGCTGTTGACAAAAATTCCGATCAATAAATAGGCTATAGCTTTTGGCCATGCCAACAGCCAAAGCACGCTATAGCTTTTGGCCATAGCCATAGCTAACAGCGATAGCCTTCAATTCACTTTCCCTTTCCCTTAGATTAACAATTTCGTAACACAGGGGTTCATGTCAGGTAATATTGAATACGGACCTTTGCAGCAAATCAAAGTATATGTTGCGAAGTCTGCTCACCCTGGCCATTGTTTTCATCAGCTTCTGTGCGTTTGCGCAAAACGGCACCATTGCCGGAACGGTAACGGATGCAAAAACCGGTGAAACCGTTGTTGGTGCCAACGTTGTGATCCAAGGCACTTCGGTGGGATCGCCTACCGACATTGACGGAAAGTTTTCTATTCCCAATGTAAAGCCTGGAACCTACAACCTCACCATTACTTTCGTGACGTATAAAGCACATACGGTTCCCGATGTTATTGTGGAAGGCGGCAAGATATCAACGATCCAGGTGCAGATGCAGGAAGATGTTTCTGAACTGCAGGAAGTGGTGATTACCGGGACGCGGGAAATCAACAACGACCTTTCGCTGATCTCTGCAATTAAAGAGAGCAAGCTTGTTGTCAGTGGAATTTCCGCTCAGCAGATTTCAATGTCACAGGATCGAGACGCTGCGCAGGTGGTGAGGCGTGTTCCGGGCGTAACTCTGCAGGACAATCGCTTCGTTGTTGTGCGCGGACTGTCATCACGCTACAGCAATGTTTTGCTCAATGGTGTACTTGCACCGTCAACCGAAACGGATGTACGTGCATTTTCATTTGATATTGTTCCCAGCGGGTTGATAGACCGCATGCTCATTTACAAATCCGGCTCAGCCGAATTGCCGGGAGATTTTGCTGGCTCAGTAATTCAGGTTGACACGAAAAGTGTGCCGGACGAAAATTTCTTCAACATTTCAGTAGGCGGAGGTTATCGCTTCAATACAACATTTACGGATCGCCAGACGCAACAGCGATCCAACACCGAATTTCTTGGATTCGATAATGGTTTCAGGTCACTGCCTGATGGTGCGCCATCAAACTACAGCCAACTCGGATTTGACGTTAATCGGATTGAAGCAGAAAGCCGCAAGTTTCAAAATACCTGGGCGCTCGAAAACATCAGCGTAAAGCCTGACGTCCGCATGAGTGCAGACCTGGGCAGAAGCTTTTCAATCGGCAGCATCACCGTCAACACTGTAAACTCATTGAATTACAGCAACACCAATCAGTTCAACGAAATTGAATTCAACCGCTATTTTAATTACGCAGATGATTTCACCAGTGAAACCTTCTTCAACTATAATGACGATGTGTTCACCAACAATGTGAGAATTGGCGTGCTGAGCAACTGGACTATCCGCTACGGTGAAAAGAGTCGTATTGAATTCAAGAACCTTTACAACAGGATCGGTACAACGCAGACTACTATCCGCGAAGGCGATAACAATTTCCGTGAGCAACACTATCGCAACTATTCTTCGCGTTACATCGGCCGTGAGATTTACTCAGGTCAGCTCGAAGGCAAGCACGAACTGCGACAGGACCGTTCGAAGATCTCGTGGATCGTTGGCTATACATCTGCAAACAGAAGCGAACCGGACTGGAAACGCCTTGTTACTGCGCGGCAAATCGGAGCAACAGAAGAAACGCCATTTATGGTCGTGGTGCCCTCATCAACAAGTGCGTCAAATGCTGCGCGATTCTACCAGGATCTGAATGAGTTCAATGCAACGAACCGCGTGGACTTTGAACTAAAGTTCAACAACCCAACATCATTCAACGAAGCTTTTGTTTTCAAGACCGGGTATTGGTTCGAATACAAAGCCCGTACATTCGATGCGCGCTCCATCGGTCATATCGCGCGTGACGGCTTCGATCCCGCGATCGGAAATCTTCCATATGATCAGATCTTTGATCCATCGAACGTTGCTTTCCGCGGAGGACATATTATTTCCGAAAACACAAATGTCACCGACTCTTACGATGCGACAAATGTTCTTGGCGCTGCATACACCACACTGAACATGCCGTTGTCGGAAAAGATCAGGGTAATACCTGGCGTTCGCGTGGAACACAATATTCAGAAACTTGAAACTCCGGTGGGCCCGGGTGCAGCAAGCGTGAACAATCCGGTCACGAGCATTCTTCCTTCCGTAAACCTGTCTTACAATTTAAATACAACTTCGCTCCTGCGACTGGCGTATAGCAAAACAGTAAATCGTCCGGAGTTCAGGGAGCTTGCGCCTTTCTCCTTCTACGATTTCGACAATCAGGCTGATGTACTCGGCAATCCAAACCTGACCATCGCGAACATTCAGAATGTCGACCTGCGGTGGGAAAAATATCCAACCCCCGCGGAATTTTTGTCAGCTGGGTTATTCTTCAAGCATTTTGATAATCCAATCGAAACGAACATCGATAACGGAACAGACAATCCCGTTTTCCTTTTCAACAACGCTGATAAAGCAATAAGCTACGGTGCGGAGATCGAGATCAGGAAGTCGCTGGCATACACATCATCTAGCCGTCTGCTCAATAACACCTCAGTTGTATTCAACGCTGCGTACATCGTCAGCCAGATCAATCTTGTGAACGATGGCACACTGCAAGAGGTCGAATCACGACCGATGCAGGGTCAATCGCCTTACATCATCAATGCCGGATTATTCTATGATGATGAAGAGAAAGGTATCCAGGCTAACGTGCAGTACAATATTTTCGGAAAACGTATTGCATTCGTTGGTCTGCCTGGGCAACCCAGCTGGTGGGAAATGCCGCGACATGCTTTGGACATCACATTCTCGAAGCGCATTACTCAGCGTGCTGACATTCGCTTTGGGATCAGCGATGTATTGAACTCACGCTCGTATATCCGCGAAGATGCAAATCTCGACAACGATGTGACGGATGCATCAACAAACAAGATTGTCAGAAGCACACGCAATGGACAGTATGTAACGGTCGGTGTTGCGTTAAAATTCTAATTCTGCTCGCTATCGACATGGAGCGCCTGACCTGATGCGTGCCTCGCTGTGGCTGAGCGCTTTCGTACAGGGAAGCATTGCCCGTGCAAATGATACGACCCCTTCAGGGTCGAAGTGCGCTTATAGATTTTTTCTATAAACATATGACCTCTTCGAGGTCAAATACCATCGACCCGCGAACGCAGTAGCGAATTGCCGACTTGCGTAAAGCAGTGACGGCTTACGTTCAGAGAGGGTATTGCCCGTGCAATTGATACGACCCCTTCAGGGTCGAAGTGCGCTTATAGAATTTTTTCTATAAACATGTGACCTCTTCGAGGTCAAATATCATCGACTCGTGAACGCAGTAGCGAATTGCCGACTTACCGAACGCAGGGACATGATCTGCAATTTTGGAGCTAAACAAATTCTTTCGCCTCGCGCAAAGGCGAATGACTAGACCTTTTACTACCAGCCGTCAACAGAAAAATTTTGGTGTACCAATCCGATCCTGAAGGGATCGCATGTTTATAGAACAATTGTCTGGAGTTGATCCGACCCTGAAGGGGTCGCATTTTTGATACTGCCTACTTCTAAAGAACGGCAAATATTTTCTGGTCATGAATAGTCCTTGGGAAGAAAAAAACGCTGATCTCGCTGATGCGGTTGAGAAAAATACTTGCGATCAAACGATCATCGGCCGAATCACATCACTACCTGCCATCCGGATCACTCCTAACATCGCCATGTTAAGCCAACGTTAATCTGGTAACAGTCCATTCATGAAAGCTTAACTCCCCCGTAAACGCTCCCGGGTCGGCACCTCGTAATTTTGACCCGAATAGTTGAACGAAAACCATTAAACACGTAAGAAATGAAAAACCTCAGCAGACTGATTGCAATAATCATTGCGCTCTTCACTGTCGCGATGATTCAAAGCTGTGATAACGAAGATCCCAAGCCGGTAATTCCGTCATTAACACCGCCATCGACTACTGCGGATGTGAAGGTTGGAACTAAGACTGACGTTACTTTCACCTACACAGCGCCAGGAGGCTTCGCGTCAAGCGCAGTGACTGCAACCGGTGGTACTGCTGTGGTTAAAACAGATGGAAATGTGGATGAGACGGAAGGTACAATTGTAGTGGAATTCACCGCGGGGGCAAGTGCAGGTGCAGGCAGTGTAACGCTCACCGTAACCGACAAAGCAAACCAGCCAACAGCAGCGACAGCGTTGCTCAATGTAACACTGACGGCACAAACGATCACGCTTGAAGGTAACATCACGAGCAATATGACCCTCGATGCTTCCAAGCGCTATCTTATCAAAGGAAAAGTTTATGTCAATGCGCCCGCGAAACTTACCATTCCTGCCGGAACGTTGTTGCTTGGTGACAAAGACTCTGACGGAACACTGATCATCAACCGCGGTGCATCGATCGATGCGCAGGGAACTGCATCCAATCCTATCATCATGACTTCTGCGGCACCGAAAGGTTTCAGAAACCGCGGTGACTGGGGTGGACTTGTTATTCTTGGAAAAGCTTACAACAGCAATAATGGATCGGCTACTATCGAGGGGATTACAGCCTCTGCCGGATCTGAAAACGGTGTTTATGGCCCTGGCGCAGGAAGCGCTGCTGATAACGACAACTCAGGAATATTGAAGTATGTGAGAATTGAGTTCGCTGGTATCGCGCTTTCTCAGGATAATGAACTAAACAGTCTTACACTTGGCTCAGTTGGTTCAGCAACAACGATCGATCATATCATGGTGAGTTACGGTAATGATGATGCCTACGAATGGTTTGGCGGTTCTGTCAATCACAAATACCTGATTGCATATTCAACGATCGATGACGATTTCGATACTGACCGTGGTTACAATGGAAAAGTACAATACGCGCTTGTTGTTCGCGATCCTGCAATAGCAGACTTCTCTGGTTCACGTGCCTGGGAATCTTCAAGCAACAACAACGCAACCGCACCAACGGTTGGCGGAACATCCCGTCATTCAGCTCCGAAGTTTTCAAATGTGACTGTGCTCGGTCCCCTATTGTTCAGAGCATCAGCAAACATCAATGGTTTCTATCGTGCAGCGCTTGAGATCAACAGCAACTCAGCCATCCAGGTGTATAACTCGATCATTACAGGTTTCCCGAACTCAACAAACTTTGCAACTGCCGGATCTACTGTAACGAGCAATGTTTTTGCAGCAAACGCAACACAGACTGCAGCAGGTGCAGCTGCCCCGGGAACTTTTGCAACAGACAATACGCTTGAGGCTTCTGTCACGGCAATTTTCGGAGCTTTTCCTTCAGGTTCACTCTATACCTTTGAGAACTTCCCTAAGTTTCAGGCAGCGACAAGCCCGTACCTCACCGGTGCTACCAATCTTAGTGCAGATGCATTTTTTGAAAATGTTGCATATAAAGGTGCATTCGGAACTGCAAGCGGTGCTGATTGGAACTATGCAGCAGGCTGGGTGAATTTCGATCCGAACAATGCAGATTACCAATAGGTTTTAGGTAGGTTAAAATAAGAGTCTGGGGCTTTCGGGCCCTGGACTTTTTAATTGCGAAATAGAATGAAAATGAGAATCGTTGGATGTATTGTTTTTGTTGTGCTTTTGTCCGGTTGCGATAAAGGCTACGAGGCGACACAAACTTTAACGGCAGAGGAATATGAGAAGGTGCTTTCCGCTGTTGCACCCTATGTGATTGGGAAGTCAGATGAGTTTTCATTCGAAGAAAGATTCCTCCCCGCCAACAAACCATTTTACGACAACTTCATCTCGCTAACACAAAGTGAACTCGTGTATTTCAACGAACGTGACACGGCATCACTTTTCTTTTTTCAATACCGCGACCTGACAAGTTTGTATGAGCACTACCGCGGACTTGGTGGATACTATCGAACCGATGAGAACGGCAGGATTGTGTTCATGAACTTACTGTACCATACACCTCGCTTAACCCAGGTTGAGATCAGGGAGCGGAGGAAGATACTTTTCGAAGAAATGCTGATGAAAGGACACGTAAAGGCATACGTTGGCAACAAGCAGTTTATTCATACGCCAAACAACGACTTCTATTACAACACGAAGCTGAGTCGTTGGGACTACACTGAAAATTCGTCCTGGAAGTTTTTACAGGAAGCGAAGGAACAAGCCGGCATCAAATAACGGACACGCGGATCGTGCTCAAAGCAAACCTCCGATTTGATTCGTCACTGGTCATTCTCATTTCCTCATTCAATTGACCTTGCGCTGACGGTCGCGGTGCATCTCCAGCACTTTTTGGATCTGCTGCGCTGCGACAGCAACAGAGTCCTGATCTTTCTTGTTTTTTTCCAATTGTTTGGTCAGCGCTTCAAGCTCGATCTTGTTTTCGACAAGCGCCTTTTCAAGGTCGATCTTCTCCTGCTTGTTGTTGGCGATCTTAGTGTTGAGTGACTTGTTCTGATTAGTGAGGCGTTGTGCCTGCCGCTCTACTGCCTGTGCCGCGCGCGCAGATTCGTCAATCTGTTTCTGAATCAGGTTGCGATGGTAGTTCACAGCAAAATCATAGATCATTCCTTCCAGGGCTTTTGAAATATTTTCCGCATCATCATCTTTCCACTCTGATTTTTTGATTCCTATCCACGCTGAGATAATATTACCCACCTGCTTTGTTGATCCGTAGATAGGTGAGGTGTAGGTTCGTCCGACCACAGCAGGTTCTGCAACGGTAAAGTACCCTTCAGACGCTTTCGATTTGCCCAGCGTCTTCATGAGTTTTGAAAGCGCTTCATCAATCTCTTCAAAGGTGCCGGGCAGGTCTACTTCAAATCCGTCCGCGTAGTCGTTCTTTATCCGTGTTTGTTCTTTTTTCACCCTTACGGTTTGAGCGTAGAGATTAGATGTTAATGAAATGCAAATTGCAACGAAGACTAATCTGACCTTGAACATTTTTGCGTAGTATGGGTTTACTTTACAAACTTAATCAAAAATCCAGCCAGCCATTCGATGGAATTGCCTAAAAACATATTGATTACTGGTGCCAGTGGGCTGATCGGAACGCAGCTGACGAGTTTGCTGAACGCGCGAAACGCTAATGTCTTTCACCTGGGCCGGTCTGCAAAGTCAGGGAACTCGTATCAATGGAATGTCAATAAAGGAATCATTGATCCGGAAGCGCTGAAAGGCAAGGATGCGATTGTTCATCTCGCAGGCGCCAATGTCGGAGACAAACGCTGGACAACGGCACGGAAGCAGGAAATTCTGAAAAGCAGAACCGAATCAACCCGCCTTCTGTATGACAAGCTCAAGAACTCGACTCACACTGTAAAGCACTTTATTTCAGCTTCCGCGATTGGATACTATGGATTTGAAAACGAAGAAAAATGGTATTCTGAAGACAGTGCTCCTGGCAACGATTTTATGGCGAGTGTCACCCGTGCCTGGGAAGAGGAGGTAGACAAAATTGAAAGTCTCGGAATTCGGGTTGTGAAGCTGCGGATCGGAATTGTATTGAGTGCCGAAGGCGGTGCGCTGAAAGAGATTGCCAGGCCAGTTAAACTTTTTGTCGGAGCCCCACTCGGCAGCGGCCGCCAGCCGGTGAGTTGGATTCACATTGATGATGTATGCGGAATTTTTCTGAAGGCACTTGAAGATCCAGCCATGCGGGGTCCATACAATGCAGTGGCCCCAGACCCGGTTGATAACAAAACCTTGACTCGGGCAATCGGAAGAGCACTTCATCGTCCGGTAGTGCTGCCACCTGTACCAGCGATTGTACTGAAAGCAATGATCGGAGAAATGGCCACGGTTGTTGTTACGGGCACCAGAATATCAGCGAAAAAAATTACTGATGCAGGGTATCAATTTAAATTCACACGCATCGATGATGCAGTGACTAACCTGTTGTCTTGAGGCTCTGAGCTATCACCCATCAGTAGCTTCCGTGGTATTTACGCAGCCCCCATTCTGCAGTCATCAGGAGCAGGAGCAAAAAGAAAACCCATTTCAGGTTGATAATAGAGTCATAGGTTTCTTCCGTGTGGATCACACTCTTTGCCTCAGTGGTTTGCAAATAGCGCTGAAGATTGTCGACTTCATCTGCTTTAAAAAACTTTCCTCCCGTATTCGCAGAGAGCTTTCTGAGCAGATTAAAGTCTGCGGTCAGGTTCTGCAATTCTGCCTGGCGTTCAACAACCGCGAATTCCCCGCGCACTTCTTCCATTTTTCCGTTGATTTCGGTTTTCGATTTGTATCGATATACGCCTTCCTGCAAACCACCAATCTGGTAGCGTGAGTTGCCGGGACTGGTTACATACGTGTAATCGTTTTTCTTTCCGTTCTGCTCGGTGATTTCAATTTGAATACGATTTCCATAGACAGGTTCGAAGATGTCGTTGTAGACCTGGCTTTCGAAGATAACAGGTTCCGTATTTGAAAATTCCTGCTGGATGGGATAGCTGCGGAATCTGCGCTTGTCATCAGACGTTGTCATGTATTGCATCAGTTTTCCGAAGACTTCGTCAAACGCAGCTGAGTTCTCTGTGCGATCAAACTCATTCAGTTTCCAGCGCCACAATCCTTCACCGAGCATGAAAGCAATTTTTCTTGAATCCTGAAGATCTACGGATAAAAGCGGTTTTTCAGTTGGGACACTTCCTACTTTCTGAAACAGAAGAGGCGTAGCGCTAACCGGAATCTGCACTTTTCCATAATGTACCGTTACCGGTGGGTAGCTTGACACGATGCTGTTTGTCTCAGGCGAAAGTGAGAAGTTAGAAAACGATGCGTTCGTTACGGGCGTGACCTCATCAAAATCTCGCGGAGCATTTTCAAAGTGCAATGGCATATTGTGTCGCGCGATCATCGGAATATCCGACTGCTGTCCGAGAATGAAGAGTAGCGAAGTTTTACTCCGGGCGAAATTCTGAAAAAGCGCTGCCGTCTTCCCACGCAGGTCGGGAGACTGATGGAAGATTGCGAGATCAATGTCTTCCGGACGGAGCGCGCTTGCCTGCTGCTCACTTACGGCCGGAATATGCAATCTGAATTCGTAATTCGAATTTTTCTCAACAACCTCGCGTAACGCTTTGATGTCGGGGTGAGGGGCAGCCGCTACGAGCAGGATTTTTTTCTTGCCCTCCACTACTTCAACAAATACTGAGCTTCTGTTATTTCTCCTGTTAAATTCATTCGGATTAATCTCGACTTCAATGTCATACTTTTGAATGCCCTGCTCATCTGCGAGCGGCTGAAAATCAAAGGTCATGAGTTGATCGCCCGTGGAATTTTTTGTTTGCTTGTCAAGCAGCCTGCCGCGTTTGTACAATGACACAGTGACCGGTTGAGCAGGAAGATTCTTAACCTGCACTTCAGCCCGCAAGGGAAATTTGTTTCCCTGATACGCGATCTTGTTATAGGCGATGTTCCTGATCGAAATGTCTGAGCGAACAGTCGTATCTCCTACGCCAAGCGTGTGCACAGGGAAATTGTAAGGTGAGTAGAGGGGAGAGAGCCCCGCATTGAACAAGCCGTCTGACACAAGAATTACACCCGCAACATTTTTTCCTTCGTACCTGTTGCTGATGCGTTTTAATGCACTATTGAGGTCAGAATTGGAACCGGTAAAAGTAAATTCGTCAACATTCTGTCCTGCAAGATTCTGTATTGAAGCATCATAACCGCGTTCTGTCAGTGCCGCGACCGTTGTCTGCAGTGACCGCTCGAGATTGGCAAGCCTCGTTGTGTCGGTCGCCTCTCTTACAGATCCACTGTTGTCCTGAACGATGATGAACAAGGGCTTTTCAAAGAGGTTGTTGATCTGTTTTACAATCGGGCCAAGCAACAAGAATGCGATGAAGGATGCCACGATCGCACGCAGCGAAAAGAGGATCCAGTTCATTGTCCTGCTCCAGGGTTGCTTCATCCGCAGGTATTGAATGGCAGCGTAAGCCAGCCCTGCCAGTATGCAGACAACAACAAATTCCGGAGACGATTCAAAAATGATTCGATTCATTACACCACATCGGTTCTAGTAGCCATACTTCTCTTTCCACAAACTACGAAGATATTTTCTTAACTCTTCTTCTCTCGCATTATTTCCCGGTTCGTAGAATTTGCTTCCTGCAATTTTATCCGGAAGGAATTCTGCGCTGACGAAATTTCCCTCGTAGCTATGCGCATACTGATACCCCTTTCCATACCCCAGATTCTTCATCAGTTTGGTTGGCGCGTTTCGAATCGAGAGCGGAACGGGAAGGTCGCCCGTTTCATGCACTGCTTCCAGCGCATTTTCAATCGCCATGTAGCTTGCATTACTCTTTGCAGACGATGCGAGGTATACCGCACATTGGGAGAGAATAATGCGCGCTTCCGGATAACCGATTACATCAACGGCCTGGAACGTGCTGTTCGCAATTACAAGCGCGGTAGGGTTCGCGTTGCCAATATCTTCTGATGCCAGTATCAGCATTCTCCTTGCGATGAACTTGACATCTTCACCGCCTTCAATCATCCTCGCGAGATAATACACGGCAGCATTTGGATCGCTTCCGCGGATGGATTTGATAAATGCTGAAATAATGTCGTAGTGTTGCTCCCCTGACTTGTCATATATCGCGATGTGCTTCTGCGCAACTTCCATCACGAGGTCATCGGTAACTTCGAAATCTCCCGGAACGGAACTCGCAAGCAGTTCTACAAGGTTCAGTAATTTGCGTCCATCTCCTCCTGATATGTTTAACAGCGCCTGGTGCTCCTTGATCTCAATCTTTCTGTTCTTCAGGTCTTCATCGCGCGAGAGCGCCTGTTGAACCAGCGCAAGCAATTGCTCTTCACCCAAGGCTTTCAGCACATAAACCTGCGAACGCGAGAGCAAGGCCGAGTTTACTTCAAACGAAGGGTTTTCGGTTGTTGCTCCAATGAGTGTAATAATCCCTTTCTCAACGGCACCGAGCAGTGCATCCTGTTGCGACTTATTGAAGCGGTGAATTTCATCGATGAACAGAATCGAACGTGGCGAGTGCTTTGCTTTTTCGATGACCTCCCTGACTTCTTTCACACCCGAACTCACTGCACTCAATGTGTAAAAAGGTTTCTTCACTTCGTTGGCGATAATGTTGGCAATGGTTGTCTTGCCGACTCCGGGCGGTCCCCACAGGATCATTGATGGTATGTTGCCCGACTGAATCGCTCTGCGGATCACACCCGATGGGCCGGTGAGATGCTCCTGCCCGATGAGCTCATCCAGTTTTGATGGCCTCATACGTTCAGCAAGTGGCGGTCGCGAATTGAGTAACACGTTCTTTTTAATTTGGTCTCAAATTAACGAATTGAGCAGTCGCCCAATATACCGTTGACACAAAGGGAAAAGAAAAAAATCATTGTCTGATCGCAGAAAAGCCGGTTGCTGAAATTTTGACTTGTATTTTTTATTTTAAAAGGCAATTATGCAACCGCAAACCCCGCAGTCAGCCCAACATCTGAGGCTGTGATAACTATTTTAATAGTGGCAAACAAAGCATGAAGATTTCATACTTTATACTTTTTGGTTTTTTATTAATCCTGGTTCTGTTCTCCATCACCACGTGGATCAACTTCAGGCAGGCCGAGCGGGTGAATGAAAATAACGAGTTCTATTCGCGATCTACAACCACTGTGAGGAACAGCAACCGCTTTCAGCGCAACATCCTCAACATGGTCAGTGGCTTGCGCGGTTATTTGTTTACAGGTGAAAATTATTTCATCCAGGCATACGACTCTGCAGCGCGTGAAAATGAAAATATCCTTAGGGAACTTTCTTCCCTTGTGCCGGAGAATTCCTCTCAGGGAAAAACGCTGAAGGAAATCCAGGCGCTGAATTCGCGATGGATAAATGAGTTTGGCGAACCCTTAAAAAATGCGAAGACACTTGCCGGCACTTCTGACAGCAGCCTTGTGGCGTTCAACAAATTGTACCGCGAAAAGTTAATCAATCCGGCTGAACGTAACATCAACCGTGCGTTGCAGGCAAAATTCCGCGACTTTGCCAACTACGAATATGACCTACGGGAACAGCGCAGACAGGTGCTGACCGAATCTATTGCAGAAACAAGAAAAATTTCAATCTCCCTTACCACGCTGTCGATTGTCCTGGGTCTGGCGATCGCGATTTACCTCGCATTGCGGATCTCAAATCGAATCATGCAAATGGTAAAAATGGCTGACAATATCGCAGCGGGAAATTATGAAAGTCATGCCGTCAGTTCGGGCAAGGATGAACTCAGCCAGCTCGCCCAGTCGCTCAATCACATGTCGAAGGTGCTGTCGGAGAACATCAGTCTTCTGAAACGAAAGAATGAAGAACTTGACCAGTTTGCACATATCGTCTCGCATGACCTCAAGGCACCATTACGTGGAATTGACAACGTTGTGACCTGGATCGAGGAAGATCACCTTGAAGAACTCTCGCCTAAGGTGAAAGAATACATCGGACTCATCCGGGGAAGACTCGTACGCTCGGAGAATTTGATCAAAGGTATACTCTCGTATGCGCGGGTGGGCCGGGAGCAACCGGAAAAGGAAATGGTGGACCTTAGCCAATTGTTTGTTGATGTGCTGGAGAACATGCCGGTGCGGAACGGGATTCAGGTCCGGTTGCCACAGAAACTGCCAATGGTTTACACGGAACGGATTCCGCTGCAACAGGTGCTGTCGAATCTTATTGGCAATGCCATCAAATACCACGACAAAGCTGCAGGAAAAATTACGATTGACTTCTCCAATGAAAAGACACACTACGTATTCACCGTGAGCGATGACGGTCCGGGTATTTCCAATCACTACTTCGAAAAGATTTTCATGATCTTTCAAACGCTCAATGAGCGGGACACCATTGAAAGCACTGGCGTTGGCCTCGCGATCGTCAAGAAAATTCTCGATGACCGAAAGCAAACGATCACACTGCATTCATCACCCGGTCAGGGAGCGACTTTCACGTTTACATGGCCGAAATAACTGAGACTATGGATAAAGTAATTAATATTTTAATGATCGAGGATGACAGTCTTGACGTGCGGGACGCACAACGAACGCTGGATAAAATGAGCGTCCTGTATAAGATGCAAGTTGCTAGAAACGGAGAGGAAGCCCTGGCATACTTGCGGGAAGCGGGCGAAAGTGCCTCATTCATGCGACCAGATATTGTGCTGCTTGATTTGAATATGCCTAAAATGAATGGAGCTGAGTTTCTTCATGCCGTTCGCAACAGCGATCAATGGAAGGACCTCAAGATTTTTGTAATCACTACTTCAGATGAAAAGGAAGACCGCCAGAAAGTGAAGGACCTCGGTGTGTCGGGATACATTGTGAAACCACTGAAGTTCAATAACCCCTCATCGATTGATTCTTTTAATCTGATGATCGATATCATGAACATCAAGAATCGGATTTGAAAATTAATCCGGCAACTGATCGTTAAGCATATCATCAAGTTTCGAAGGCAGCTCCTGCCCGTGGCGGGACTTTTTTCCTTCCACAAACTCAACGCTTACCAAGCCACCATCGTAATCATAGGTGATCTCTACATGGTGGTTCTGAAATGTATATAACAGGATTTTAAAGCTGTAGAAGTCTTCACCTTCAACGAAATTCCCCTTTTTTTGAATCAATTCTGCCTTTTCCTTTAACGAGAGAGAAGAATATTGATGAGACTCATCCATGGAATTTGAACTTGTTAAAGGCTGGATTTTCATACAGTAGAGGATAAAAAAATCATACCAGCCTGACGGCAATAGCTCATCAATTGACTTGAAACGCCATGGAACTGGGCTTAAAAATGAGAGGGAGTTCGCTAATACTAAAGATCAGCGTTTCGCGAAACAAATGCAAGGGTATTTGCGAGTTCTTCGCGTAGCCATGACGTTGGTTTAAGTAAATTGTGGAATTGGCACTGCTAACACAACTTTGAGCACTTTGAATCCGGGTCAATGCCTGCACGATATCGGACCTCGCCTAACGAGTAATATTCAACTTACTTTTTTCGATCTTCACCATAATGCCATACTAAAGCATACTAAGCTGCACGTCACTGACTAGAACCTCTTTTGGCACAAGGTAATTGCGTTTGCTTTGAACCTCGCAGCACAGGACGCGGGTTCGTTTGGTTTTGCCCTTCTTAAAATATCGTCCCTGAAATTGAAAAATGCTTCCTTCCGGAATATCAGATAAGGCGGTGTACTGGTCTGCATTCTTGTCGAAAGACCTAAGCGCTTTCGTTAGGTCAGCGTCTGCGAAAGAACTTGCCTTGGGGTTTGCCATGTGGCTGACGAGCAGGTGTAAGATTTGGTCAGGAAATACCTCTTTTCGCAGCATGGGTTCCATCAGACGTTTAAACGCATTTTTCCATTCTGCTCCATGCGGATCAACCTTGTTTCCATGCTTAAGGTATACGTAGAGATGTGCCACTTCATGGATATATACAACCAGGAAAAGGTATGGGTTTAAATCCCCGTTAAGGGTAATGACCGGACGCGTCTTGCTGTTTCGGCTCGTAAAGTCACCGACTTTTGTCTGACGCGATCGGGTGAGCTTCAGATCAAATGGAGCACTTTGCCACAAGGTCCAGCAATAGGGCAATGCGGGCGGGGGAAGGTGTTTAAACAGGATCTGATGAACTTTCTCCGAATTCATAGGCAATAAAAAAAGGCTTTAGCAGTCTAAAGCCTTCCCGGGAAAACAATCTTTTCTTCGATTGATTACTGTGCAGCTGTGGTATCAGATGCAGTAGTGTCAGCTGAAGTAGTGTCAGCTTCAACAGCAGGTGTTTCAGTAGCCGTAGTGTCAGAGTCCGTTGCCTCTTCTTTAGAGCCACCGCCACATGCTACAAATGCAAATGCAAAGCCGCATACCATTAACAATGCGATCAGTTTTTTCATAGTTTACAGGTTTTTAAAATTCATCGCAAATATACTAGGATTGCCCGATTCAAATGAACCGGGTAAGAAAAAATTATTTTTTTCGGAAGATTAGCCTCACAGGAACCCCTTCGAAGTCAAAATTCGCCCTGATTTTGTTCTCCAGGAATCTCTGGTAAGACTCCTGAACATACTGTGGGAGGTTACAGAAAAATGCAAACGATGGAAATCGCGCATTGATCTGCGTGACGTACTTAATTTGAATGAGCTTGCCCTTCATTGCAGGAGGTGGGTAATGTGCTATTTCCGGGAGCAACGCATCGTTGAGCTTGGCAGTTGGAATCTTCTTCGTCTTGTTTTCAAACACTTCAACCGCCTTTTCCATCACCTGGAAGATTCGTTGTTTCTCTAGAACAGAGGCGAATATGATTGGCAGGTAATCAATCGGTGCAAGACCCTCGAGGATTTCTTTCTTCATCTTGTCGGAGGTCTTCGAGTCCTTTTCAATGAGGTCCCATTTGTTGACCATGATCACAACGCCCTTCCCTTGACGTACCGCCAGGCTGATGATGTTGACATCCTGTGATTCCATGCCGCGTTCGGCATCGATAACAACAATACAAACATCGCTTTCCTCCAGTGCACGCAAAGAGCGCAGCACGGAATAGAACTCAATATCATCCTTTACCTTACCCTTCTTGCGAACACCAGCGGTGTCGATCAGGATAAAGTTTTTCCCGTACATCTTATAATAAGAATGGATAGCATCACGTGTCGTGCCTGCTTCATCGGTCACGATGCTTCGCTCAGTCCCGAGCAATGCATTCAGCAGAGATGACTTTCCCACGTTCGGGCGTCCGAGAATAGCGATCTTTGGAATACCTGCATCCGGATCTTCCACACCTTCGCTGGGAAAAGTCGCGACAAGCGCATCCAACAGTTCTCCGGTGCCACTGCCATTTTCCGCTGAGATCGGGAAGACTTCAGCATCCAGGGCAAGCTCATAAAACTCATTTGCCTGCATTGCTTTTTCTGTTGTATCGGCTTTGTTTGCCGCGATGAACACAGGCTTTTTCGAAGTGCGGATGATGTTGGCGAATTCCTTATCGAAGCCAGTCATTCCGTCTTTGCAGTCTACCATGAAGATGATAGCCGATGCTTCATCAACAGCCAGCTGCACCTGCCTGCGGATCTGAGATTCGAATTTATCTTCCGAGCCAACAACATATCCGCCCGTATCAATAACGGTGAAATATTTTCCGACCCACTCCGCATAGCCGTAGTGCCGATCGCGCGTCACGCCCGGCATGTTGTCCATGATGGCCTGACGTTTCTCAACAAGTCTGTTGAAGAACGTTGATTTACCTACGTTAGGTCTTCCTACTATTGCTACTATGTTCGCCATGAAGTGCGTGTAAAATTTATTCGCTCAGGTATCCGAACTGGCGCAGCTTGTTCTTCTCTTTCCGCCAGTTGTCGGCAACCTTCACATGTGTTTCCAAAAATACCTTCTTACCGAAAAACGATTCCATATCCTTCCGCGCTTCTGTTCCCACTTTTTTGAGAGAACTTCCGGCTTTGCCGATGATGATTCCTTTCTGCGAGTCGCGCTCGACAAAAATTTCTGCGCTGATGCGGATGATGTCAGGCTCATCCTTGAACGAATTGATCACAACTTCCGCGCTATACGGTATCTCTTCCGAGTAATTGAGAAAAATTTTCTCGCGAATGATCTCCGAGGCAAAGAAACGCTCTGTGCGATCGGTAAATTCATCTTCGGGAAAGAAGGGCGGATGAAGCGGAAGCATGCTTTTGACGCGGCTCAGGATCTGATCAACATTCTGGCCCGTCTTGGCTGATACCGGCAGGATTTCGGTAACCGTTGGAAGCTTTTCCTTCCAGTAAGCGATCTTGTCGTCAACCTGTGATCCCTTTCCAAGATCGACCTTGTTTATCAGTAACAGGATCGGGGTCTTGATACGCTGGAACCGTTCGAACAATTCGGGTTCGAACTTGTCATCGAGCTCCACCACCAGGAGAATTACATCAGCATCCTCGAGCGACACTTTTACAAACGACATCATTGCCTGGTGAAGCGAATACTTCGGTTCGAGAATACCGGGCGTATCAGAGTAGACAACCTGGTAATCATCACCCGTAAGGATTCCCATGATCCGATGCCTTGTCGTTTGTGCTTTGGAGGTTATGATCGACAGATTTTCTCCGACAAGCTTATTCATAAGCGAAGACTTACCAACGTTGGGTTTACCCACGATGCTTACAAAGCCCGCTCTGAATTCTTTCTGTTGCATCCGTTAGTGCGATGATTGGTTTAGTCGCTGCAAAGCTACGTCCTTTTTGACGATAGTGCTTTGAAGACCGATGAGTATGATACTGTGTTTATCAGCTGTCTGAAATAAAGAAGGCAACCGTAAAGTTGCCTCTTTCTAGTAGCGGGGACAAGACTCGAACTTGTGACCTTTGGGTTATGAGCCCAACGAGCTACCAACTGCTCCACCCCGCGATATGTTTTGAGTGAACTTCCTTCACTTTAATCTCTTGTTACTTTCTTAACATTACAAACTCCAAAATCTGACCGGGAGTTCAAATGTCCGAAAGAAATCTGCTGCCGCTGCAGCAATCCTTCATTTAAGGGAGGACAAAAGTAGAGTGTTCAGGCTTAAAAAGCAAGCCTGCCCAAAAATGCCGTGAATTTAATTTTCGAAGTGCTAATCAATCACTCTTTTTTGATCGAATACCATTGTATTATTCCTTCCGACTGAACGGCAACGTGGTAGATACCCGGCTTTAGACTGCTTACATCAAGCGTTTCGCCTGCATAGTCATTGATCACTATATGGCCGGTCACATCGCTTACTGTGACTTTCGAGTCATGATCAATGGTCAACCCGTCAAGATGCAAAATATCTTTCACCGGGTTCGGGTAGGGCGTACCGTTGCGTTCAATGTTCAGAGCAACTACTTCCGAATAAGTAGAGGTGCCGTTAAAGTCAGTCTGCTTCAGTCGGTAATAGGATAAGCCGGGCAAAGGCTTGCGATCCGCCCATTTGTAATTCTGGGGTGTATTAG
Source organism: Fulvivirgaceae bacterium JP3-4 (assembly GCA_029309925.1). Lineage (GTDB taxonomy): Bacteria > Bacteroidota > Bacteroidia > Cytophagales > Cyclobacteriaceae > Chryseosolibacter. The sequence goes on along the minus strand of JARKND010000005.1, from coordinate 221,036 downwards.
TAGTGCCAGCACCGCGTACTTTTGCGATAGCAACAAACTCACTTTGCTGCATTCGCTCGATCGTGAAGAAGTCGTTGTCGTTCTCAGTGGCTGTTTGCCACAGCACTTCAGCGCCTTCTTTTGTGGCAACCACTTCAAACGACAAGAGTGTGATTGGGAGCATGTTCTGGACCACGAGCGAACCAAATGTTAACGCATGTGAGTTTGCATCTGGTAATGCGCCCGAAGTTGCGAAATTGCCATCTGTTCCGTCTGCAGCCGCACCCTGCAAATTTGTTTGCCCGAGATTGTTCCACAATGCGCCAGACCATCGCGCCACGCGTAACTGATCTTCAAAGCCGGGTGTGATATAGTCAGTATGGCAAAAGGATGAAGGTTCGTTCCAATAAAGCGTTGCCGAGACATTGTCTGTACCCACCAGCCTATTGAGCAACCAGAATTCGCAGTCACTTACTTTCACCATTCCGCCATCTGCGGTTGAACCGGCACCATGGTCGCCCAGGAAGTATTGTGCAGAAAATTCCGAAGTTGCATTTGATGGCGCGGATATTCCGAGCGGATGAAAGGTTCCATTATCACCGATGGGAAAAGTGAAAGCGTCATTTCCTGTTTTGCGCACGATGCCATCTACAAAACTTGAATTCTTAGCGTTGGTGGCTGTTGCACCATCGAGGAAACTGACATAATTCGAACCTCCTCCATTGACAATGCCGGTAACGAAATCGAGGTTGTTTGTGATGACGATGGGAATACTCAGTGTTATCCCGTTTGCATTTTTGATCGTGAGACTGCGGAAGGTTGGGATGCTCGCGGTACTCGAAAGTGTTTGCAGCGCAGCGCCCTCAAACACCACCGAACCTCCGCTGTATCCGAATTGTATATTTGGTGGCGAGGGCACTATATCGTTCTGTCCCAGTGTGATGTTGCCCTTGAACGTTGTAGTGCCGAGATTTGCTATCATGAATGCTGACTGATCCTGGTTGCTGGTGAATGTGACATTACCATTAAATGTATCTCCCGTTGTTCCAGCTAATACCATTGTGCACTGACCTCGATTTTCGATTGTCGTGGTATTATTGAAAGTATTACCACCGTCCCAGGTGTAAAGAAAGCTTGGTGGGGGATCGACTCCGTCTGAACCGCTGCCGACCGTTTTTATAAACGTGTTTGTCGTGCCGTTAAAGGTAGATCCACTGATGTACAAATTGGAAGCGGAGAAGGAGTTAATGCTTCCATTGAATGTGCTGTTTGTAATTATAAGACGTAGCGCTGTGACGGAGGGATCGCCTGGGAGAAGGTTTGGGATGCGTAGGTTGATGCTCTGGGTCGTATTACCTAACTGTGTGAAATTGTTTAACACCAAATCCCCCCATAAAAACTCGCCCGGTAAATCGCGCTCCTGATCGAATACACTTGCTCCAGCTTCCTCGCGTATGGTAAATCCGGTTGCAAGTGTGCTCAAGCCTCCAACCGCTGATGCTAAAGGTGCAGCCGGTTGTCCAAACATTATCCAACCATTGTCGGCAATAAACCCGCCAGAAACGGAAGTAAGTCCCGCGTTGGCCGCACCAAGACCACCCGTTTTCACCCTTATGTTATTGTTAAATTGGGTGGTCGTACCAAGGCCATGAGCAAGCTCCAGCTTGCAATCGGGATCTGTGCCGTCAAGAATTAAGGTTAGCGCACCATCGAATGTATCACCGGTTGTGCTGGCGGTCCGGAAGGTTGCATTCATCGCGTTATGGATAGTCGTTGTTCCCCTAAACCAATTACCCCCCGTGCCTATGCTATTCGTGGCTGGTGAAATAGATGACTTGGTTAAAGTCGTTGTGCCGTTATAAGTGCTCCCGTTGAGCAATATAGAATGTGCTGTGATGTTCACAGGTCCGCCAAAAGTCGTACTGGCTGTTCCAGAAAATTCACCATTCGCTGTCGTGAGCGTGCCCGTGACGGAGACATTGGCATCGGTGTCGGTACCAGCAAAAGGTACCGCAGTCTGCGAATTGAAAGTAAGGGTGCTGGCAATCCCCCCACCTGAAAACGATCCGCCTGTAAGAATATTGACCCCTGCGCCCGATATGGTGAGTGTATTTCCATTCATGATAATCTGCCCGGTATATGTTACACTCATTTGAATGGCGGTAACGGTGGGAGCAACATCGAGAACACAGTTTCCTCCGCCATTAAATATGACCGTATTTGCTGCAGTGGGTACACCTGCAGGCAACCAGTTTGCCGCATTGTTCCAGTTGCTTTGCACTGCAGAGTTCCATGTTTTATTCTGAGAGAAAGCAACGCTGCTAACGAAAATAAAAAAACCAACTATGACAGCTTTCATAAAATCCCCTTTAGTTCAAAAACTCCCTTTCATGAATGCGCGTGGTACAACACCAGGTCGCAACTGTGAAATTGATTTTTTTCACGCTGAAGAATTGTTGCGAGGAGCTCAATCTGCATCGAGAAGAGTCTACAATCCCCTGTATGCCAGATAGCCGTTAAAAGTTTTTCAAGAAATTTTTAGTAAAGGATTGTCAGCGATTCGAAAAGGTGTGGTACCAACAATCGTTTTAGAAAGGCACTACTACCTTGAAAGCAGAGTATCATTGATGATGTAATGAATGAATAAAAAACAACTCTCGGTTAACGACATCAAGGCGAAGGACTTCACCTTGTCAGTTCAGTCTGCGCATGATCATCCCGTTCACCACCTCGAAGAAATTATGAGGCTGCATGGTTCGCCACTTATCGATCTGTAGTGTACCACCCATGTTTATATAGTGATCGACCTGATACTTTTTAAATTCGTCCTGCACAAAATCGGGAAAAGAAACCGCAGCAATCCATCCGTCTTCCACATCTTCAAACCACTCTTCGTAGTAGCAGTCGTCTGAGCCGTGAAAGTTCATGATGTTCTCACCGATCAGGATGAATTTGTTAATTCCTTCCTTCAATAGCGGTTCAACAATATTCCGCTTTAGTTCCATGATGTCGTTGTTGATGGCATCGTTCCATTCGCCAATGAATTCTATGACGGTGTAGCCCAGATCGTAATCTGTGTAGAGAATTTTAATGTACAGCGTTTCTGATCCCATATAGTCCCAGGCGGGATCTATGTAGTAGCCGTAAATGGTTTCAGAATACTGGTCGTGATTGTATTGCTTGCCGAAGAACGGTGAGCGATCATCTTGTGCGGAGTCGTAATACTTAAGCCAGTTGTAATATGGTTCAATTTCGTGCATGTCCTTTTCGGCTATCGACAGCCTTACGAACAGAACCGTATTGCTTTAATAATTGTTCGGCTTCGGCTTCGGAAATTCCGAGTTCATCCATCACCATTTTTGTGCCGCGGTTAACCAGCTTTTTATTCGTGAGCTGCATGTCAACCATTTTGTTGCCTTTAACTCTTCCCAAACGAATCATGACCGAAGTGGAAATCATGTTTAGAATGAGTTTCTGAGCAGTGCCTGATTTCATCCGCGTGCTTCCGGTGACGAACTCGGGGCCTGCAATCACCTCGATTGGAAAATCGGAATGTTTTGCAACTTCCGTTGGCGTATTGCACGCAATACAACCCGTAGTAATGCCATTCTTTCTTGCGATCTCCAAACCGCCTACCACATAAGGTGTTCTTCCTGAAGCGGCAATTCCCACGAGCACATCTTTCGCACTGATTTTGTAATCCTTAAGATCGTCCCAAGCCTGCTCGCGATCGTCCTCAGCATTTTCGACCGCTTTACGGATAGCCGTGTCACCTCCGGCAATAATGCCTACAACCTGGCCATGCGGTACGCCAAACGTTGGCGGAATCTCTGACGCATCAACAACACCAAGCCTCCCACTTGTGCCCGCGCCAATGTAAAACAGCCGCCCGCCTGTCTTCATCTTTTCAACAATCGCTTCGACAAGCTTTTCGATCTGCGGTATGACCTTCTCCACGGCATCCGGTACTTTCTTGTCCTCCCTGTTGATATTGACCAGCAAGTCATGCGTGCTCATTTTTTCAAGGTCACTGTAATTCGAGGAAGCTTCAGTTGTTGTCATCGTAAAATGCCTTCTAGCAAAAATGGGAAATTGTGTGGCGTCTATTTTGAGTTCTGGTGGAACAGGGTAAGTCCTGCGATAGGACCTTCAAGGATATTCTTAACCGTAATTCCTTTGTCATTGGCTACCTGCCGGAGAATGTCGCTGAAGTAAAATGCGATCGAACCCGTAAAATGTACTTTCAGGTTCTTGTAGTTATCGTACTTCATCACATTGTTCTCGTAGAATTCAGCAAAGCTGTCGTAGATCAGTTTGTAGCAATAGGGTTCATCTAGATGCTGGAAAATGAACTTTGCAAAGCTTGCGAGAAATGCACTGGGCTTTTCCTGCTGATAGACCTTCTCAAGAAATTCTTCGCGGTTCAGCGGGAAGCGCTGGTGAAATTGTGCTGCAAGTTTTTCCGGCATTTTCTTGCGGAGATAATCCACGAGAAATTTTTTTCCAATGTTTGCACCTGAGCCCTCATCGGCCAGGATCCAGCCGAGGTTTGCTACGTTGTCGGTGATGTTGGTGCCATCGTAAAGGCAGGAGTTTGAGCCTGTTCCCATGATGCAGGCAATGCCGGGCTCATGCCCGCAGAGTGCGCGCGCAGCGGCCAGGAGATCCCACCCAATCTCGATGTGCGCTTCGGGAAAGAATTCGAGGAACGCGCTTTTAATTGTCAGCTGATTTTTAAGAGACGAAACGCCTGCGCCATAAAAGAAAATCTTATCGACAGTGCCGTTGACCTGCGGAATCAATATTTCCTGAACGTTCTTTTTGAGATCTTCTATCGGCTGGTAGTAAGGATTGAAACCAGGTCCGCTTGCCTGCCCGATTTTCCCGTCTTTTTGAATGATTCTCCAATCCGTCTTGGAGCCTCCGCTATCGGCTATTAAAATCATGCTTAACGAATGAGTATTGGCGTTTAAAGGTATGCAAAGCTATAATTAGAATTGGATAAAAAAACAATTGCGAGCCTGTGTGTTCCGTGTGTCTTTAAAAAATCAGATCAACTTGCCGATCACCCTGAACTTATCGAAAACTTTATCGGTGTGTGGAGCATCTTTCAACTCATCGGTAAGGTCCTGGCCTGCCCAATGTTCGTAATGTTTGCCGGTTTTCCATAACCTCGAGGAAGTGACATCATAAACCAGTCCGCGAAAGGCTACCCAGACCTCCGGTTTGTCCTGTCCGTTTCGGAGCGCAAGCTGCGACCGCGTTATGGTAGCCAGTTCACTCACCGCGCAGCAAGGTGGTTGTAATCTTTCACAACCGTGTAGAGAAATTTGTCAGGTGGCAGACTGGTCTGAATGCCGAGCATCGACTTGATCTTTTCTGTGACGAGGATGACGGGTTGCTCATTCTCGAACTGCGCAAGTGCATCCAATGCCCGTTGAATCAGTTCAATGTCACGACTTTCGAGTTGCGTCACTTGTGGAAATGAAGGCACATAGGCTTGCTCCGGAGTAATAAAGATCTTCTCTGCAGTGATCTGCTGTTGTTCGATGAGTTTCACCACCGTTGTTCCGGCCACCATATCACCGATGCGCTGCCCTTTTCCGCTGGTCGCGATAACAATCACCGCGAGCGCTCCGGACAGCATGTAAAAATCGATAAGACTGAAGGCCCAGCGCAGAATGTAGTCGCCTACAGTGGCCTCCGTTCCGTCCAGACGCACAACCTGTATCTGCATCACTCTCTTGCCCGGGCTCTGACCATTCATGAAAATTTCGAAGAGCAAATGATAAAAAAGCCATGGCCCAGCCAGCGAGATGATCCAAAGCCAGATCAATTCCACGTCAAGGTTGATGAACAATCCAACGATTGCAACGATGTAGGCTATCAGGATGATGCGGTCAAGAATGTAGGCGAGTATCCGATCACCCACGCTGGCCAGTGGATACTGAATAAAAACATTCTGGGTCGTCTGTACACTTATTGTTTGCATCCGCTCAAAAAATCGATAACTTTTCCGCAAATAAACTTAAACGCAAATTTCGCAAAATGAAGGTAAACCTCCTGCTCCCGGCTCTTTTGTTTTTGATTTTTTCTTCGTGTGCCAATCTTGAAAAAAAGAACTACGCATCGCTTCCCGATGATCAACTCAAAAAAGTCGCGGATTCACTCGCACAGGAATTTATAATCACTGACGGCCACGTGGATCTACCGTATCGGCTGAAAGTGAAACGGTTCAGACTTGAGCGTGAATACCTGGGAATTCCGCTAAGCACGGAAGAAGGTGACTTCGATTATGAACGCGCGAAGAAAGGCGGACTGGATGCACCGTTCATGTCCATTTATATTCCTTCTTCTTACCAGCAAAAAGAAGATCGTGGCAAAGCGCTTGCAGATTCCCTCATTACAATGATCGAAGGAATTGTAACTGCTCACCCTGATAAATTTGCGCTTGCGAAAACACCGGCAGAGATTCAGAGCAACACAGCAGCAGGGAAAATTTCGTTGCCTTTCGGAATGGAAAACGGAGCTCCTATCGGTGATGATCTCGCCAATGTGAAATATTTCTTTGACCGTGGTATTCGTTACGTTACGCTTACCCACGGAAAGAACAACCAGATCTGCGATTCGTCATATGATACCACAACACTCTGGAGCGGCCTCAGCCCTTTCGGGGAAAAAGTAGTAGCGGAAATGAATCGCATCGGCATGATGGTTGACATCTCGCACGTATCCGACAGCACATTTTATGATGTGATGAAAGTAACGAAGGCTCCTGTGATCGCTTCTCATTCATCGTGTCGGTATTTCACACCCGGTTTTCATCGCAATATGTCTGACGATATGATCAGGGAACTCGGTAAGAACGGTGGCGTAATTCAGATCAACTTTGGAGCGAGCTTCCTTGATTCGGTGGCGCGTACCAACAACGATCTGCGCGATTCACTCGAGACTTTGCTCGAGTCGAAAAAACTGACTTCTGCCGACCCGGAAGCGCAGCCAATCATCGAGCAGTTTGGGAAACAACACAAGGAGCTGTTCTCCGATGTTGAACGCGTTGCTGATCACATCGATCATGTTGTGAAACTCGCGGGTATCGATCACGTTGGCATTGGTTCAGATTACGATGGCGTTGGCGACAGTCTGCCGCTCGGATTGAAAGATGTGTCAACCTACCCGAACCTCATCGCTGTTCTGTTAAAGCGCGGTTACAGCCCCGCTGACATTGAAAAGATCTGCTACAAGAATGTGTTTCGCGTATGGAACAAGGTAATTGAGGTAGCCGAAAAAGGTTAAGCTGAAAATCATCCGCCCTGTGAAAACATGGAAAAGGATGCCGTAATAATTGCTGAGGAATATGAAGGAGGCAGCATTCGTCAGGCAGAACAAGCCACGCTGGGAAGAGTTTGAGCAGGTTGCAAAGGATCAGCGGCATGCCGATCCGGACAGGCTTGCCGAGCTGTTTATTCAGCTTACAGACGACCTTTCCTTTGCGCGGACGCAATATCCGAATACGCGGACAACAGCGTATCTCAATGCCCTTGCCAGCAAAGTGCATTTGCAGATTTACAAGAACAAGAAGGAGGACAGCAATCGTTTTGTCCGTTTCTGGAAGTATGAGATTCCCGAAGCGATGTATGCTTCGCGCAAGCCACTGCTTTATTCCTTAATCGTATTTGTTATGGCAGGCGTGATCGGTGCTGTGTCGACACTCTACGATGACACGTTTGTACGGTTGGTGATGGGCGACAGCTACGTCAACATGACGCTCGACAACATAGGAAAAGGCAAACCCACTGATGTTTATTCCACGATGGACGAACTCACGATGTTTGTACTGATCACCTGGAACAACGTGCTGGTGGCATTCCGGATCTTCGTTCTGGGCGTATTCAGTTCATTGGGCACGGGTCTCTATCTGTTTTATAATGGCCTGATGGTCGGAAGCTTTGTTACTTTTTTCTATGATCAGAATCAATTGTCACATGCGCTGCCGGTGATCATGCTGCATGGAACGATAGAACTGTCATCCATTGTGATCGCGGCAGCTGCGGGGTTCGTTCTCGGCAACAGCCTCATTTTCCCAGGCACCTACTCAAGGATGGAATCGTTTAAGCGAGGGGCTGCTACGGGAATAAAAATACTGGTCGGCCTTGTTCCTTTTTTCATTATTGCAGGATTCATCGAGTCATTCATTACGCGCTACGCTTCAATGCACTGGAGCATTAAAATGTGCATCATTTGTGTTTCAGCTGTACTGATGATTTATTATTTTGTGATCTACCCCCAACGGCTCTTTCTCAATGGAAAATTCAGCAGTAATCAATTATCACAGAACGCGCGACTTCAGCAATAAGATGAGCGTGACGTTCGAGTTCGTGCGTCAAAACTTTAAAGGACTCGGGAAAAGCATTCTTTTGATTGCGGGTCCACCGGTTCTTCTCGCAAGCTTGCTGATGGGCTCGTTCTTTCAGGATATGTTCTCCAATGCATTCAACCCGATGGGTGCAAGGGATGAAATGCTTTCGCTCTTTTCCTCTCCCGGCTTCTGGATGAAGATCGCGCTGATGATGTTGTTCCTTCTCATCAGCACCGTGGCCAGCCTGGCAACGATCAACAACTACCTCATACTGTATGAAGAAAAACAAACCAGTAAGATCGATGTAAGTGATGTATGGGACCGTGTCCGCCAGACGTTCCTCATGTACCTCGGAACTTGCTTCCTGTTTACACTTCTGGCAATTGTAGTGTATGTCGGTTTATTCATCCCGGTGGCATTGCTGGGTGTGGTATCACCTTTCCTGGTGTTTTTTGGGGTAATTGGAGTCGTGGTGGCAGTTTGTTACTTCTTTGTCGGCAGCTCGTTGATTTTTATCATCCGTTCGTATGAAAAGATCGGCTTCATGGATGCGTTGCTTAGATCTTTTAAGCTGGTGCAGGGAAAGTGGTGGAGTACTTTTGGAATTTTGATGGTCCTTTATCTTCTGGTGGGAGTGGTGTCTTATGTCTTCATGATTCCCTGGTATGTGGTGACCATCATCTCATCGCTTCACAGTGCGGGCGTAGATGGTTTTGAATCTACCGGATCGAACATGGGAATTGTCTCAACCGTACTGATGACACTGTACTACCTGGCGCAAATGCTTTTGTATTCGCTGCCTGCCATTGGCATTGCCTTCCAATATTTCAATCTTGTTGAACGCAAAGAAGCCAGGGGATTGATGACCGAACTCAATTCGTTCGGCCAGGCACCTTCAGCTCCTACCACTCCACCTGACGAACACTATTAACATCGTGGCAATTCGCGTCTTTCTTCTTACTCTGTTTCTGTTTGCTTCTCTGAACCTGCATGCGCAGGAAGAAGAAGACAGTACATCAGAAATGGAATCTGTTGATGCGGATCCATATACCCGTACGTACTTCGCGCCTTCCGATACAGTGCACATTGAGAAGAAGTCGTTCTCATCCGAGACCTTGCGCGAACTAAAGCAGGATCCAGCGCTCGATTATAAGGAACTGCCGACAGTCGCGGAAAGTTTGTGGGACAGGATCCTCCGCTGGATCGCTGAATTTATCAATTCCTTTTTTGAAGCTGCATACACTACTGACTGGGGTCGTTTCTTCCTTTACATCGGCCTTGTGGCGCTGATTGTTGTACTCGTCATGACCGTATTGAAAGTAAATGCTTTCCGGATGCTTTATTCCCGCACAGGGTCGCCTCAGAAACTGGAAGCACTTGACGAGAATATTCACGAAATGGATTTTGAAAAGCTGATCCAGGAATCCATCAATCGGCAGGATTTCAGACGGGCGATCCGGCTGCTGTTTCTCTATTCGCTTAAGCTTCTCGCTGACCGTCATCTGATCTTGTGGCAGCTGGGAAAGACGAATCATGATTATGTCGGGGAGCTTCAGCAAACCGATCTACGAAGAGGGCTTAACGAACTGAGTTTTTACTTCGACTACGCCTGGTATGGCAACTTCCAGGTCAACCGTGAAACTTTTGATAAAGTGCAGTCGGCATTCCGGGACTTTAAAAGCAAGCTGTAATGAAGGACTGGAAATATATCATGTATGTCGGAGGTGCACTTGCATTGTATGTGCTGGTACAGCTGGCGAGCCCAAAGCAATTCGACTGGACGATTACCTTTTCACATGATGATAAGAATCCTTACGGTGCCTATGCATTGTACGAGCTGATGCCTTCTATTTTTGAAGAAGGAAAAATCGACCATCACTTTAAGACTGTTTATGAGATTAAAGAATCGCTAAAAGAAGGGCAGAACATTTTTATCCTCACATCAGATTTTGAGGGCGACAAGCCGGATACTGAGTTCCTGCTGAAGCACGTGGAGAACGGTGGCAATGTATTGATCAGCGCGATGTCTTTCGGAGGCGTATTTAGAGACACGCTGGGCTTGCGGCTCCGCGATGTCGTGCTCGATGAAATTGCAGAGGCCGGAAACGACAGCCTCGCACTCCACCTCAGCAATGTTTCGGTCGATACAGCGAAGGGCTACTATTTTGCCAGGGGAAATGTATCATCATACTTCAATCAGTTTGACACACTGGCAACAACCGTTCTTGCCCGGAACAGTTATGGCTACCCCGTGACGATTCGCGTGAAGCGTGGAAGAGGGAGCTTCATTCTGAATTCAACTCCGCTGGTTTTTACCAATATTTACATTCTTGCGAATGACAACCAGGAATTTATTGCCTCAACGCTTTCTGCCCTTCCTGACCGGGATGTTTCATGGACGGAGTTTTATCACCTCGGACGAATGGAATCCGGAAGCCCGCTACGGTTCGTGCTGACTACCGAGCCCCTTGCATGGGCTTATTACCTTACGATTTCCGCGATACTGATCTTTATGTTGTTCGAAAGCAAACGCAAACAACGCATCATTCCCGTGCTGAAGCCTTTGCGAAATACATCACTCGAATTCGTATCCACCATCGGTAATCTTTACTTTCAGCATGGGGATCATAAAAATATTGCAGAGAAAAAAATTGCATTTTTACTTGATTACATCCGAGCGAATTACCTTGTGCGCACAACTCATTTTGATGAAGAGTTTTATGAAAATCTTTCAAAGAAATCCGGGCATGCGAGGGAGGAGGTTCAGAGCCTGTTTACGATGATCGTCTATGTCAATTCGCTGAAAAGCATCACAGCAGAGCAACTCGTTTCGCTGAATAAAAAGATTGAACGATTTCTGACGGTCAAGCATTAATGGCTTCTGGAATTTGATTATTGAAATTTGATTATTGGAAATCTGGAACTTTACAACTTATGGAAGAAAAAGCATTTGCCAGTCGCGTTGATCTTTCGGCACTGAGCGAAAGTGTTGCGAAAATCCGGGAGGAACTCGCCAAGGTGATCGTAGGCCAGCGCCACATGGTTGACTTGCTTGTCACATCGATCCTTGCTGACGGGCATGTGCTCATTGAGGGTGTGCCCGGGGTGGCAAAAACACTGACTGCAAAATTGCTTTCGCGGGTGATCTCTGTAAATTTTACACGCATACAATTCACGCCAGACCTGATGCCCTCGGATGTGCTCGGAACATCTGTGTTCAACGTAAAGACATCTGAGTTTCAGTTTAAGCCCGGCCCCATCTTTTCAAACATCGTTCTGATTGATGAGATCAACCGGGCCCCGGCTAAAACGCAGGCTGCGCTTTTCGAAGTGATGGAAGAAAGACAGGTGACCATTGACGGAAAAACCTATCCGATGGAAGCTCCATATATCGTTGTGGCCACGCAAAACCCCGTGGAGCACGAGGGCACTTACCGCCTGCCTGAAGCACAGCTCGATCGTTTTCTTTTCAAGATTGAAGTCGGCTACCCAGAACTGGAAGATGAGATTTCGATCATCACCGGCCACCACACGCGCAAGGGTCACGCGCCTATCAATTCTGTTTCAGCGATTCTTAGTGGAGATGACATAAAGAAATATCGCAAGCTGGTGCAGGATATTCACGTGGAGCCTAATGTGCTGCGCTATATCGGGCAGATCGTTCACGAAACGCGCAGTCACAACTCACTTTACCTCGGTGCTTCACCGCGTGCCTCGGTGGCTGTGTTGAACAGCTCCAAAGCGTACGCTGCCATCAACGGCCGGGATTTCGTGACCCCGGAAGACGTAAAGTTTGTAGCCTTTCCCGTGTTGCGTCATCGCATCATGCTGACACCAGATAAGGAGATGGAAGGCGTTACCGCCAATGAAATTATTAAGCTGATAGTAGATAAAGTTGAAGTACCGCGATAGGTGAAGTTCATCCGATCACTATATCTCAATAACCGGTTTTTCCTTGTCGTGGGAATCATTGCTTCGTGCTTTATTCTCACATTCATCTTTGGCGATTTTATCCTGATTCCCAAAGTACTCTTCGCAGCTTTTCTCGGAGTATTGCTGACTGATCTTATTCTCCTGTACCGGACAAGGCGCGGCCTCCACGGCCATCGGTTTGCCCCTGAGAAGCTGTCGAATGGAGACGAAAATGAAATTCGGATATACCTGCAGAGTTTCTATCCTTTCGAGGCATTCCTGCGGGTCATTGATGAGATCCCCCACCAGTTTCAAAGGCGTGACGTCAGCTTTTACGTCTCACTTGCAGCAGGCGAGAACAAGACGATCCGCTATAACCTTCGGCCTGTCAAACGCGGAGAGTATTCTTTTGGCGCAGTCAATGTTTTTGTCAGTTCTCCCATAGGTTTTATCTGCAGGCGATTTCGCTTTTCAGCGGATAAGCTCGTACCGGTTTACCCATCGTTCATTCAGATGAGGAAATACGAGCTCCTGGCCATCTCAAACCGGCTCGAGGATGTCGGCATCAAGAAGATCAGACGGATAGGACAGAATATGGAGTTTGAACTGATCAAAGAATATGTGAGTGGCGATGACATCCGCACAATCAACTGGAAGGCTACTGCCAGAAAAAATCAGCTGATGGTCAATCACTACCAGGACGAAAAATCACAACAGGTTTACAGCCTGGTAGACAAGGGTCGTGTCATGCAAATGCCCTTCGAAGGCATGAGTCTTCTCGATTACGCCATCAATGCCACACTGGTCATTTCAAACATTGCTATCCGGAAATCCGACAAGGCAGGGTTGATCACTTTCCAGGATAAAATCGGCACGATGGTTCCGGCTGGCCGCAACAGTAACCAGATGGGGAAAATTCTTGAAGTTCTTTACAATCAAAAGACAGCCTACCGCGAAACGGATTTTTCAGTTGTTCACAACCTGGTTCGCAGAAAGCTTACGCAGCGCAGCTTGTTACTGGTCTACACAAATTTCGAAAGCGTCTACGGACTGAAAAGACAATTGCGCTACCTGCTTAGCTTAGCACAGGCGCACCTTGTTGTGGTCATCTTTTTTGAGAACACGGAACTCCGTGAGCTGATTGAGCGGCCAGCCGAAGATCTTCAGAAGATTTATCACAAGGCGATTGCAGAAAAGCTGGCGCTGGAAAAGAAGCTGATTGTGAAAGAACTGACTGCCGCGGGTATTCACGCTGTACTTACCTCACCGCAAAATCTTTCGGTGGATACCATTAACAAGTATCTTGAATTAAAGGCAAGAGGATTAATCTGATGGAATATAAGTCTGAAGACGGAAGAAAATATATAAAATGGCTGGCGCTTGTCGCGATGCTGCTACCATTCATCGCGAGCGCTCAAAAAAATGAATTGAAGGTTCTGAAAGGCCTGAATCCGATCATCTGTTACGGGAAGATCGCAGCTGCGGATTATCATGTCGATGTGCCCTCTGAATTCCGTCAATCACTACGAAATGGGTCTGGAAGGGTCAAAACCGTAAATATTGAAGTCGAGTACATAAATTTCCCAGCTGACAATCTCGCCAAAAATGCCTTTCAGTTTGCTGTTGATATCTGGGAAACGCAACTGACCTCGACAGTTCCGATTCGCATCCGCGCGCAGTGGGGAGCGTTAAATTCGGGTGTTCTCGGCCAGGCCAGCTGGGGCGCAGCCTATGCCAACTTCGATGGCGCGCAGCATCAGAACGTTTATTACCCTGTGGCACTCGCAGAAAAACTTTCAGGAACAAACATGAATGGCACTGATCCTGATATCGTTGCAACGTTCAACAGCAATGGAAACTGGTATCTCGGAACTGATGGCAAACCTACGGCAGGCAAGACTGACCTGGTCACCGTAGTTTTGCATGAGATCTGTCACGGTCTCGGATTCGTAGACACATACGATTCAGAAAATGGTCAGGGCTCGGTCGGGCTGGACAATGTTCCCTTTGTGTACGACCTCTTTGTTGTTAACTCAGGTAAACAAAGTTTGTTTTCAGGCTTTGCATCACCATCAACAGCTTTGAATGGCCAACTGACGAGCAATAATCTCTTCTACAATTCTCCGCTGGCTTCGCCTTCCGGAACCCTGCCAAAGATTTATGCACCCGCAACTTTTGATGCAGGATCAAGCGTGGCCCACCTGGATGAGAGCTCATTTTCAACGCCCGGGGATGCCAACAATCTCATGACGCCACAGATCGCGGCCCAGGAAGCGATTCATCAGCCCGGAGCAATTGCCCTGGCCATACTCAACGACATGGGCTGGCTCTCTACGCGGATCAACCATACCGCGGTGAAAGATTCGGAAAGAAAGGATGGACAACCCTATCCCGTAAAGGCAACGATAATTTCCGATAATGGATTTAAGCCCGCCACCGTGCTGTTGAATTACCGGACTGCGGCAAACGCTAACTACACTGCCGTACAGATGACACCGACTGGAGTCGCGAATGAGTACAGCGCCTCGCTACCCGGCACCATTGTTAACACCCAGTACGCCTACTATATCACCGTGGAGGATAACCTGTCCAGAATTTTCCGAAATCCTGGCCTGGTGCATACACAAAATCAGGCTGCAGTTCAAAACTTTAACGTAGTCACGATTGCTCCCGACACCGAGGGACCGGAGATCACCCACACGCCTGTTGACTTCATCCTTGAAACTGACACGCAAATCAAAATTGATGCTACTGTCACAGACAATATTACTCTTGGATCGATCAATCTTGAATACAGGTATAGCAGTATCTCGACAACTGGAAATGTGCCGATGACCAGAGTCGGCTCGACAGACAATTACACCGCTGTCATTCCTGTGCCTTCTTCTCTCAACGTTGGCGACCTGATCCGCTATCGCCTCGTAGCCCGCGATGCAAGCGCAAGCGCCAATCAATCTGCAGCGCCATCGAGTGATTATTACACAGTGCTTGTTACGGGAGATGTGGCAGCCCGAAGCTCTTATACCAATAATTTTAATTCGGAGTCATTCGATTTTATCGGGAACAGTTTTTCCATCCGAACACCTGCGAACTTTACCAATGGGGCAATCCATTCAGATCACCCTTACAAGAACGGATCAGGTCCGAATGATGAGAGCAATTACACCTATCAGCTTCAAGTTCCTATTATCGTTTCGGCCTCTAATCATTTTATCCGCTTTGATGAGATTGTGCTGGTTGAGCCCGGAGAGAACGGATCTGAGTTCGGTGACAATGACTTCTTCGATTATGTTGTAGTAGAAGGTTCTAAAGATGACGGTGCTACCTGGATTCCCTTCGAAGACGGATATGACTCCCGCGCGAATTCAGCGTGGCTCTCCCGATATAACAGCAACATCCAGGGTGATAATTCTGCCGCGACTGGAATTCCATCGCTTTACCAGGAGCGCCTGATTGATATAGTGAGTTCAGGCGCGTTCAAGGCTGGAGATGAGATCAAGATTCGCTTTCGCCTGTTTGCCGACCAGGCCGCACACGGCTGGGGCTGGGCAATTGATAACCTTGCAGTACAGGGTGAGATTACAGGAATTGATAATACACCTGGCGAGTTAGTCGAAGTGTATCCAAATCCAGTGAGAAGTCATCTGATAGTCAGGATGCCGAAAGCGTATTCGAGCGTGGAGATTTTTGACGCTTCCGGAAGAAAAATCTTCTCCGGAACCCAAAGCGAAAGTCAGTTAGAAATTGATGTTAGTGATTTGAAACCCGGCTTGTATTTCCTGAGAGCTGGCGATGGAGTTACTTTGCAGACGCGAAAGTTTGTTAAGTCAGACGACTAAAATTTTTTAGCCACGAAGACACTATACACACGAAGGAAGACGAAGGGTGATGCGATAAAATTCTTCGTGTTTCCTGGGGGTCTTTGTGTCTTAGTGACTACAGATTGCGCTTCTTCATCTCCTTCACCACATAATCACAAGCCCGTGCTGTCATTGCCATATAAGTCAAAGATGGATTAACGCTTGATGCAGACGTCATAAACGAGCCATCGGTGATAAACACATTCGGTACCTCATGCATCTGGTTGAAACCATTCAGAACAGAAGTCTTAGGATCTCGTCCCATTCTTGCTGTCCCCATTTCGTGATTAGCGTTTCCTGGAAACGACATGTTTCCATCAAGCCTGATATTCTTATATCCCGCAGCCTCCATAATTTCTCCGGCCACAGCCACCATGTCTTTTTGCATCGCCTTTTCATTCTCCCTGAAGGTCACATCAAAGTTCAGCGTGTTCCTTCCGAACTTATCTTTTTGGTCAGTGTTCAATGTGATCCGATTGTCTTCGTAGGGCAGGCACTCGCCAAATCCTGTAAAGCCTATATTCCATCCTCCGGGAGTCGTGACGAATTCCTTCAGGTCCTTGCCTATCTTGTCACCGCCCATGCCACGCCACCAGCCAGACCGTGAGGCGCCACCTTGCAAATTGAAACCGCGCACGTAATCATTGCGTTTCTCCTTCACATTTCTAAACCTCGGAATCGAAAATCCGATCGGCTTTCGTCCTTCGTAATATTGATCTTCAAACCCTTCAACACTTGCACCAAGGCCCATGCACTTGTGATGGTCCATCACGTTACGTCCAACCTGATCACTACCATTGCCCAGGCCGTTGGGAAAACGCGATGATGTTGAATTGAGGAGGATGAAAGCTGTTGCGACCGTGGCGGCATTGAGGAAAATGATCTTCGCGAAGTACTCGGTCACCTGATTGGTTTCTGTATCGATCACTTCGACACCCGTGGCGCGCTGGAGCTTGTCATCATAAAGGACCCGATTGACGAGCGTGTTTGTTTTTAATTCGAGGTTGCCAGTCGCAAATGCAGCAGGCAGCGTGCTGGCATTCGTGCTGAAGTATGCTCCATAAGGACATCCGCGGTGACACAGGCTTCGATACTGACAAAGTCCCCTTCCCTTAACCGGTGCGGTGAGGTTGGCAGTCCGTCCCACAATTACCTTACGGTCTTTGAAATTCTTTTCAACTTTCTCTTTCAGATCTTTTTCTACGCAGTTCAGCTCCATCGGAGGCTGAAACTCGCCATCCGGAAGTTCAGCGATACCATCGCGGTTTCCGCTTACACCAATAAACTTCTCAATGTAGTCATACCACGGTGCGATGTCTTTGTACCGGATCGGCCAGTCGATCCCGTGGCCGTCTTGCAGGTTTGCTTCGAAGTCAAGGTCGCTCCACCGCAGACACTGCCGCGACCAGAGCAACGACCGCCCACCGAGTACATCTCCACGCACCCAGTCAAACCGATTTTTTTCAGTGTAAGGATTATCGAGATCATTAATATAGAAGTGCTCGTTGTCGTGCTGGAAAGACCAGTGCCGCGCCTGGATGTGCTTCACACGCTTTTGTTCAGGCGATAGCCGGCCGCGGTACGGAAAGTCCCACGGATTTTTTGTTGATGTCGGGTAGTTGGGATGTTCGACTGGTTTGCCGCGCTCGAGCATCAGAACTTTCAACCCGTTCTCGCAGAGTTCTTTGGCAGCCCAGCCACCACTGATACCGGATCCAACTACGATGGCATCGTAAGTGTGTTGCTGCTTCCCCTTCAGGTTCACATTCATTGGCTTGGATTTTTTCCAAGCTTAAGTTGTCGAATTTCCCTAAAAACGCGAAACCATGTTTTTCAAACGGTAATTCCACCTTGATGAATTCGAAAAATTTGTGGAATTATTTTTCAAAAAATTCGTTTTGAAAAAAATTAATCGATTGTTGTTAAAGCTGCGTTGGTTGGTATATTTTTGCCCAATTTTGTTTATCCCTTTCCCGTTATACGATGCCTAGAGACAGAAGTATTCGCTCCGTACTGATTATTGGAAGCGGTCCTATTATCATTGGTCAAGCTTGTGAATTTGATTATGCCGGATCCCAGGCTTCCCGATCTTTGCGGGAAGAAGGAATCGAGGTGGTGCTGATCAATTCAAACCCGGCCACCATCATGACCGACAAGGTGACGGCTGATCACGTGTATCTGAAGCCGCTCAACAAAAAAAGCATCCGCGAAATTCTGGAAAAGCATCACATCGATGCCGTGCTTCCAACCATGGGAGGACAAACTGCGCTCAACCTTTGCATTGATTGCGATAAAGCCGGCATCTGGCAGCACTATGGCGTCAAGATCATCGGTGTTGACATCAAGGCAATTGAGACTACGGAAGATCGTGAGAAGTTCCGTCTGAAGATGCACGAGCTTGGTGTTGGAGTTTGTAAAGGATCAACGGCAACTTCATTCCTGCAGGGAAAGGAAATCGCTCAGGAAATTGGTTTTCCGCTGGTGATTCGTCCATCCTATACACTCGGTGGAACCGGAGGAGGATTTGTCAACTCTCCTGAAGATTTTGATGAAGCGCTCAACCGCGGATTGCATGCGTCTCCTATTCACGAAGTGCTCGTGGAGCAAAGCATCATGGGGTGGAAAGAATTTGAGCTTGAATTGCTTCGGGACAATATTGGAAACGTAATCATTATCTGCTCGATCGAGAACTTCGATCCGATGGGTATCCACACAGGAGATTCCATTACAGTTGCTCCGGCAATGACGCTGCCAGACACCACTTATCAGAAGATGCGCGATCTGGCGATCAAAATGATGAATGGAATTGGTCAGTTTGCAGGTGGATGTAACGTCCAGTTTTCGCTGAATCCAGATAACTATGATGAGATCATCGGTATCGAGATCAACCCTCGTGTGTCGAGATCGTCAGCACTTGCATCGAAGGCCACAGGATATCCGATTGCAAAAATTGCTGCAAAGCTCGCCATCGGTTACAACCTCGATGAGCTCAAGAACGCAGTGACGGGAACAACGACCGCCTACTTCGAACCTTCAATTGATTATGTGATCGTAAAAATTCCGCGTTGGAATTTTGACAAATTCCATGGTGCAGACAGAAGACTTGGTCTTCAGATGAAGTCAGTGGGTGAAGCGATGGGCATTGGAAGAAATTTCCAGGAAGCCCTCCAGAAAGCTTGCCAGTCGCTTGAGATCAGACGAAACGGTATCGGTGCTGATGGAAAAGAACTGAAAAAACAGGATGAGCTTCTCTACAGCCTTGAACACCCGACCTGGAATCGCCTGTTCCATATTTACGATGCGATCAAACTTGGCATTCCGATGAAGACGATCCAGAAGCTCACCAGGATCGATCGCTGGTTCCTCAACCAGATCGAAGAGCTTGTGGAATTGGAAAAAGAGATGGCAAAATTCGACATCGAAACAATTCCTGCTTCCCTGATGCGGACCGCCAAGGAAAAAGGTTACGCTGATCGTCAGATCGCTCACGTGCTTGATTGTTATGAGAGCGAAGTGAACAAAAAGCGCAAGGAAATGGGCATCAAACGCGTCTACAAACTGGTAGACACCTGCGCAGCTGAATTTGAAGCGAGAACTCCTTACTACTATTCAACATTCGATTCGGAGAATGAGTCGATGGTGTCCAACAAGAAGAAAATAGTGGTGTTGGGTTCTGGTCCGAACCGGATAGGACAGGGAATCGAGTTCGACTACTCTTGCGTTCACGGTGTGCTTGCCGCGAAGGAGTGTGGCTACGAGACCATCATGATCAACTGTAACCCTGAAACGGTTTCGACAGATTTCGATATCGCTGACAAGCTGTACTTCGAGCCTGTATTCTGGGAACATTTGTACGACATCATCGAACACGAAAAACCAGAAGGTGTGATCGTTCAGCTCGGTGGACAAACTGCGCTGAAACTTGCTGAAAAACTTCACAAGCACGGAATTAAAATTATCGGAACTTCTTACGAGGCACTTGATCTTGCTGAAGATCGCGGTAGCTTCTCGACATTGCTTAAAGATCTTGGAATTCCATATCCTGAGTTTGGAGTTGCAACAAATGCTGATGAAGCACTTGAAGTTTCCAAGACGATTGGTTTCCCATTGCTTGTTCGTCCTTCTTACGTGCTCGGTGGACAGAGTATGAAGATCGTAATCAACGAACAGGAACTCGAAGATCACATCCTCGACATCTGGAAACACTTGCCAGAGAACAAGGTATTGTTGGATCACTTCCTCGATGGAGCCATAGAAGCTGAAGCAGATGCGATCTGTGATGGTGAAGATGTTTACATCATCGGGATCATGCAACACATCGAGCCTGCTGGAATCCACTCTGGTGATTCATATGCGGTGCTGCCGCCATACAACCTTGGCGACCTGGTGATCAAGCAGATTGAAAACTACACGCATAAGATTGCGCTCGCGCTGAAGACTGTCGGATTGATCAACATTCAATTTGCCATCAAGAACGACAAGGTTTATATCATCGAAGCGAACCCTCGCGCATCACGCACGGTGCCATTCATCTGCAAGGCTTATGACGAGCCATATGTAAACTACGCCACTAAAGTTATGCTCGGGGAAAAGAAAGTGAAGGACTTCAAATTTAACCCGACACGCAAAGGATATGCGATCAAGGAACCGGTGTTCTCGTTCAGCAAATTCCCGGATGTGAATAAGGAATTGGGTCCGGAAATGAAATCGACAGGCGAGGCGATTTACTTTATCGATGATCTCATGGACGACTATTTCATGAAGATTTATTCGGAGAGAAATCTCTATCTGAGCAGATAGCAATCAAAAGCGATAATACGATGAATCCAATTGAGGTGAACATGAATCTGGAGCATCAATTGCATTGGCTTTATCTTCGGGCAGGTATTAGCAAAGGTTTTGCATTTCTTTGTGTTCCTTGGTGTCCTTGGAGCCTTGTCATAGATCCCGCGCTTCGCGGGGTGGCTATAAACCCTAAAATAAACGAGTCACTTTATCGTCTAGTTTATTAAAGCACGAACCTCTATCTTCGTTTTTCAGTTTATATACCAAAGAGAAAGCCAATGTTTAAGTTTCTTCTTATTATAGGCCTTGTTCTGTACGTTATCTACAAGATCGGAACGTTGTTCTTCCGTGCCGGTGCTGCATCTCAGCAGTTCAGAAACAACCAGCAGCAGGCTAACTTCAATCAACCGCCTCAGCAAAAGAAGAAAACCAAAAACACAGCAGGCGAGTATATAGACTACGAGGAAGTGAAGTAATTCTTCGTGCCATGACAGTTCATTTTTCAAAATACCAGGCAACCGGAAACGACTTTGTGGTGATCGACAACCGAACCACAGGATATACATTTTCGCAGGAGCAGATCAAGCAAATCTGTCATCGGAAGTTTGGTGTCGGTGCCGATGGTCTGATGCTTATTGAGAAACACCCTTCGCTCGACTTTAACCTGGTGTATTACAACAGCGATGGCTCGCAAAGCCTTTGTGGAAACGGCAGTCGTGCAGCAGTTCGGATGGCCTCCGCCCTTGGCATCGTCAACGGAAAAGCGAAGTTCAATGCGTATGATGGTGAGCATCAGGCCGAGTTGCTTCCTGCCGGGATCGTGAAACTGAAAATGAACCCGGTCACCAAAACCGATAAAATCGGAAACGATCAGTTCATCAATACAGGCTCTCCGCATTTCGTCCGTTTTGTGGACGCTGCCGATCAATATCCCGTCTTCGATGAAGGCAGGAAAATCCGCTACAGCGAACCGTTCAAACCCGGTGGTACGAACGTCAACTTCGTGCAGCCAATGGCAAACAATACCATCTTCGTAAGGACCTACGAGCGAGGCGTGGAAAATGAAACATTGTCGTGTGGAACGGGGGTAGTTGCTGCCGCGCTGGCCGCGTCATTTAACGGCTATTCATCACCGGTTTCCGTCAAAACGTTGGGCGGAGACCTGTCAGTAGAATTCAAATCCGGCCTTAACGGCACATTTACAGATATTTACCTGATCGGTCCTGCCAAATTGGTCTTCCAAGGTGACTTGGAACTGTAATTGTTCATCCAGAAATCACAAAAAAAGAAACTAAATTGAGGCCCCGTTTAAAACGGGTCAGGTTGATTAGTTGATTCGTTGATTAGTTGATTCGTTGCGCTCAAAGCAGCGTGCATCACTAAGTTGACAGCGAACTAATCAACTAATCAACTAATAAACGAATCAACGTATCTCGAATGCTCAAATTCATCGCGAAGATCTTTGGAACAAAATCTGAAAAAGACATTAAGCGCATCATGCCGCTGGTTGAGCAGACCAAGCAGGAAGGAGAAAAGCTCAAGTCTGTGTCCAATGACGAACTCAGAAACGAATCTTTAAAAATACAGGAGACCATCAATCAGGAATTGAAAGGGATTGATGACAACCTTGCGTCACTTCACAAGAAGATTGCAGACGAGCCCAACCTTGAAATTGGAGAGAAAGAATCGGTATTTGCCGAGATTGATAAGCTCGAAGAGGATAGGAACAAGCAGCTTGAAAAAGTGCTCCTGAAGGTTCTTCCCAAGGCGTTCGCCATCGTACGTGAAACGGCAAAACGTTTCAAGGAGAATGAATACCTCGAAGTAACAGCCCGCGATTTCGACATCCAGCTTTCCGCGCGTAAACAAAACGTAAAAATTGTCGGTGATAAGGCTCATTGGTACAACCAGTGGATGGCTGCCGGCAATATGATCAAGTGGGACATGGTTCACTACGATGTTCAGATCATTGGTGGTATTGTGCTTCACGAAGGTAAAGTGGCGGAAATGGCAACCGGTGAAGGTAAGACCCTTGTCGCTACACTTCCGGCCTTCCTTAATGCACTCGCCAAACGCGGTGTGCATATCGTAACAGTAAACAACTACCTGGCCACACGCGACAGCGAGTGGATGGGTCCGATCTTCGAATTCCACGGCATCTCTGTCGACTGCATCGACAAGCATGAGCCGAATTCTATCAACAGAAGAAACGCGTACCGCGCAGACATCACCTACGGAACAAACAACGAATTTGGTTTCGACTATCTGCGCGATAACATGGCACGTGATCCTGAAGAACTCGTGCAGCGCGCTCATCACTACGCAATGGTCGATGAAGTTGACTCGGTATTGATCGATGAGGCCAGGACGCCATTGATCATTTCCGGACCGGTGCCGCGAGGCGATCAGCACGAATTTTACGATCTCAAGCCCAGGATTTTCAAGCTTGTGGAGGCTCAGAAGAAACTCGTCAACGAATTTCTGAACGAAGCGCGCAAGTCAATTTCCTCTGGTAACGAAAAAGACGGAGGCCTTCCGTTATTCCGCGCTCACCGTGCGATGCCAAAACACAAACCGCTGATCAAGTTTCTCAGCGAGACGGGTATCAAGGCCGTGCTGCAGAAAACTGAAAACTTCTATCTGCAGGATAACAAACGCAATATGCCGGAGGCTGATAAGCCTTTGTATTTTGTGATCGATGAAAAGGACAACAGTGTAGAGCTCACTGAAAAAGGAATCGACCTGATCACCGGTGAGGGTGAGGATCCGCGGTTCTTCATTCTTCCCGAGATCGGCACCGAGCTAAACAAGCTCGAAAAAGATACATCGCTCGATGATCAGTCCAGGTTCCAGAAGAAGGAAGAGCTCATTCGCGAATATCAGACCAAGTCGCAGCGCATTCACAGCGTGAACCAGCTCTTGAAAGCGTACACCCTTTTCGAAAAAGATACCGAGTACATTATTGTTGATGGTAAGATCAAGATTGTCGATGAACAAACGGGTCGTGTGCTGGAGGGAAGACGCTACTCTGATGGTTTGCACCAGGCGATTGAAGCGAAGGAGAATGTGAAGGTGGAGGATGCGACCCAAACATACGCAACCATCACGCTTCAGAATTATTTCCGCATGTATCACAAGCTGGCCGGTATGACCGGTACGGCAGAAACGGAGGCGGGTGAATTGTGGGACATCTACAAGCTCGATGTAGTCGTGATCCCAACCAATAAGCCTGCGGTGAGAAAGGATTACGATGACCTCGTTTATAAAACAGTGCGTGAGAAATTCAACGCTGTCATTGAAGAGATTGTAAAACTTACACAGGAAGGAAGACCTGTTCTTGTGGGAACAACGTCTGTCGAGATATCCGAATTGGTGAGCCGACTGCTACAATTGAGAAAGATCAAACACCAGGTGCTTAACGCGAAACAACACCAGCGTGAGGCTGAAATTGTTGCTGAAGCAGGAAAGCCAGGAACGGTTACGATTGCTACAAACATGGCAGGTCGTGGTACTGATATTAAGCTGACACCCGAGTCAAGAGCTGCGGGTGGTCTTGCCATCATTGGTACTGAGCGCCACGAATCGAGACGTGTAGACCGTCAGTTGCGCGGACGTTCAGGCCGTCAGGGTGATCCGGGTACTTCGCAGTTCTACGTTTCGCTTGAGGATAACCTCATGCGTTTGTTCATGCCGGAGCGTATCGCCCGCATCATGGATAGGCTTGGACTCAAAGAGGGTGAAGTGATCCAGCACTCGATGGTAACAAGCTCTATTGAGCGTGCCCAGAAGAAAGTGGAAGAGAACAACTTCGGAATTCGTAAGCGTCTGCTCGAATACGACAACGTGATGAACTCACAGCGCGAAGTAATCTATAAGCGCAGGAAAAACGCGCTGTTCGGTGAGCGCCTCGAGCTCGATATTCTCACGATGTTGTTCGACACCAGTGAGGAGATCGTAATCAACGCGAAGAACGCAGCAGACTACGAAAGCCTCAGACTTAATGCGCTCAGCACGCTGGGTATCGATTACGAGATCTCGAAAGAAGAATTCGATCGTATGGATACTAACAAACTGGCTGACGATCTGTATCACCAGGCATTGGTCCACTACCATCAGAAGAATAAAATGGTAGCGGAGAAGGCGCTTCCTGTTGTTAAAGACATCTATAAAACACGTGGCGCTACCATCGAAAATATTCTCGTTCCGTTTACCGATGGGACAAAGAACATCGGGGTTGCGGCCAACCTCGCCAAGACTGTGCAGACTAACAATGCAGAGTTGATCAAGGCCATGGAGAAGATGATCACGCTGGCCATCATCGATCAGCAATGGAAGGAACATCTCCGCGAGATGGACGACCTGAAACAAAGTGTGCAGACTGCAGTGTACGAACAGAAGGATCCGCTGCTCATTTATAAGTTTGAAGGATTTGAATTGTTCAAACGCTTCATTGCAAAAGTGAATGAAGATACGATTTCATTCCTGATGAAAGCTGACATCCCTGTGCAGGAGGCTGACGAAGTGCAGGAAGCAAGGACACAACGCAGAGCGAAGCTTAGTGAGAAGAAGGAGGAATCCAAGTCGCTGCTCAGCGGAGGTGGCGCTGCAGGTGGTGGTGGTCAGCAGCCTGCACAACAGCAACCCAATCGTCCGCCTCAGGAAAAGGTGATGCCCGTGCGATCTGAGAAAGTGGCGAACCGGAATGACAAGGTGAGCGTGCAATACACAGATGGAAGAGTGCTGAAAGACGTGAAATACAAGACCGTTGAAGATGATATCCGGAACAACAAGTGTATTATCATCAAGTAGGCATAAGATTTTTGGCAGGATGAGACTCGGAATGAAAAATATGATGCGTTTACTGACCTTCGTTGTGGTTGCGGTGCTTATCGCAGCCTGTTCTTCTAAAGTTTCTACTACGGGGTCGTCTTCGGATGGAAAATATTCAGAAGACCTCTCTGTTCTCCGCCCGAAAGTTGAACTGCCTTCCGATACTGCGAAACAATCTGGAGCAACGGGCAGCACAGGCGGAAACAATGCTGTTTACCTTGAGCCACGCCATACGGTGAATGCACAGCTTGATGCCGTGCTCGACAGCATTGACCGCATCAACCTCGCCAACGGGTTGGTTGATGGTTTTACTATTCAGTTGTACTCTGGCAAACAACAGGAAGAAGCACTCAATGTGAAGAAGCAAATCGCCCAGGCCATGCCTGACATGGAAGCTGACATTTTATTCAGTCAGCCGAATTTCCGTGTGCGCGCAGGGAAATACATCAACCGATTCGAAGCACAGAAGGATTACATGGCTGTAAAGAAGTTATTTCCAAACGCCATTCTAATCCCTGAGCGGATACCAATCCGGTAATCCAGTAACCGCAGAGAACGCAAAGAAGACGCAACGATCGCAGCGAAAAGAACATGCGACTTCGATCTAAACAAAATCAAAAATGCCAGGTAATGAGGTCTTCTACTTCCCGGTATACTTCAGGAGGACCTAAGCCTGGCTTTGGCCTGGCAGTGGCATGCGCGGCCAGGGTTCAGTCCGGATGAAGTATACCAGTGGCCCAGCGGCCCGGGAGCGAACAAAACAGTGATTGACTGATGCACTTTGAGCGTTCGTAAAATACTTTGGTTATTGGCCTGCGAATACTTACGGCACTTGGAGGTTGGCATTAAAACTTTCCGAACTTTAACGTGAGATTGTAAGACACACCACTGATGTCGTCATCTGACAACCCTTCCGCTGTACTTCCGTACGCATAGCGATATGATACACCAGGCGTAAACCGCAGCCACTTCAGGATATTCATCTCAAGACGTACACTCGGCTCACTAACGAAGAAAAAGTTGGCGTCTTTCGGATAGTCATCATGGTCGTGATTCCAGTAGAAGTCATCGTTGAGATCGTGACGCAGATATTGAACCGTAAAGCCTGCACCATTCATCACGCCAATGGAAAAATGGACGGCACGATGTGACCACAACGTGTACTCCGTCATCAACCCGAATTGCCCGTATTCGTAACTCATAGGCACACCGGGTGCGACACTGAATTCTTCCGGCACAGGGATATTGTTCGTTACCGCTGCTCCGGCAACACCCAGCAGAAAACGATGGTTAATGTACCAGCCACCATAAATTCCCGCCATATTAGCGTACTCACCATTGATCTTTGTGAATTTATTTTCAAGAGCAGCAAACCCACCGGATGCCTTGTGACCTGTTTTAAAAAGCGTGCGGATATGATAGTCATCGCTTATATAGTCCTGTGCAATCGAAGGAAGTGAAGCCAATAGCAGCAGGCCGATCAGCGCATGGGTAAAGTGTTTTCTGATATTCGTAGAAGTTTTCATAACGGGTGTTTGTCAGTATGCCGTAATGACAACCCCGCCCGCAAATACCCCTACTTCGTGAACAATTCTTTTTATTCTTAAAACGGCCTTTTTAATCCAATCCTGAAACTTTGGTTAATTTTAAACGATTTATTGCGCCATGGACCTTCTTGAAAAAATAAAGACGTTGTCGGGAAAGTACAGTGAAGAGGTAATTACTTTTCGCAGGCACCTGCACGCGAATCCGGAACTTTCTTACCAGGAGTATAACACTGTCAGGTATGTTTCTCAGCAATTGAAGCAATTCGGATTGTCGCCCAGAGAAGGCGTGGCGACCACCGGACTCATCGTGGAAGTCCAGGGGAAAAATCCTGGTAAGAAAAGCGTTGCCTTGCGTGCAGACATGGATGCTCTGCCGATCCAGGAAGCCAATAAAGTTCCGTACGCTTCAAAGGTGCCCGGTGTGATGCATGCCTGTGGCCACGATGTGCACACGTCCTCACTTCTCGGCACAGCAAAGATTCTGCATGAAGTGCGCGATCATTTCGAAGGAACTGTCCGTTTGCTGTTTCAGCCTGGTGAAGAAAAAACACCTGGTGGTGCTTCATACATGATCCGGGATGGAGCGCTAGAAAATCCTCGTCCTTCCGGCATTATCGGACAGCACGTTTTTCCATTACTCCCGGCAGGAAAAATTGGTTTCCGCGAGGGAATGTACATGGCAAGCTCGGATGAGATCTACTTGCGCGTGATCGGCAAAGGTGGCCATGGTGCTGCACCCGAACTGGCGATTGACCCGATTGTTATTGCCTCGCATATCATCATTGCGCTGCAACAGATCATCAGCCGCAACGCGAGTCCGAAGCAGCCAACGGTGCTCACGTTCGGAAATATTATCGGTGAAGGCGCGACCAACATCATTCCAAATGAAGTGAACATAGCCGGAACATTTCGCGCGATGAATGAAGAGTGGCGCGCAGCTGGCCTGCAGAAGATCAGGAAGATGGCTGAGAGTATTGCCGAGGGAATGGGCGGAAAATGTGAAGTTGAGATTTCGCATGGTTATCCATACCTGCAGAATAATCCGGAGTTGACCAGGCGCATCCGCAAGGCTGCCGAAGCCTATGTTGGCGCTGACAATGTGGTTGATATTGACATTACGCTTGCCGCAGAAGACTTCGCGTACTACTCGCAGGTGATTCCTGCTTCCTTCTATCGTCTGGGCACTGCAAACAAGGAGAAAAGTATTACCTCCTATGTTCACACACCAACGTTCGACATTGACGAAGACGCGTTGAAGATCGGCCCTGGCTTGATGGCATGGATGGCGGTGCAGGAACTACATAATTGAAAATGGTCGCAGATAATCCTTCTGAAAATAATAAGACCTACACCCAGCGTACACTTCCGCTTGTGCTGCTGATTATTGGGAGCATCCTTCTTTTTCTTTTTTCGCTCGACCTCATGGTCTCTTCACTGCACAATCTGGGAAGTGATACGGCCAGGTCAGTAATAGAGGCTACAGAAAATCCATTCGCTGCGTTGTTCGTGGGTTTGCTTGTCACTGCGTTGATTCAAAGTAGTTCCACCACCACGGCCTTGACCGTTGCACTTGTTGCATCCGGAGCGTTGAGTTTTCAAAGTGCTATACCTGTAATCATGGGTGCGAACATCGGAACAACGATCACAAGCACGATCGTATCGCTCGGCTTCATCAATAAAAAGAAAGAATTTAAGCGCGCGGTATCGGCAGGTACCTATCACTGTTTTTTCAATTTACTCACAGCCGCCATTCTTTTTCCGCTGGAATTGAACTACGGATTTCTTACTTCGGCATCAGCATGGATCGGAGGAACATTTTTCACATTTGACACTAGCCTCTCCACGAACCCCGGAACTGCCTGGACTCCATTCAGCTTCATCACTGATTTTCTCGTGGCGCAGGTGCCAGGCGGAGTAGTGCTGGCTGTCTTCTCGTTCATTTTGCTCGTGGTGTCGATTCTTATTTTCCGCAAACTGATCTCCGACCTTCTTAAAGCCCAGTCCCCCGAGACATTCAGCAGGTTCTTTTTCGCGGGTGAGTTCAAATCCTTTTTCTGGGGACTAATCACAACAGCGGCCATCCGGTCAAGTACAATCACAACCTCACTTGTTGTGCCCCTTGTTGCTAAAAAAATCATCAGGATGCGAATGGCAGCACCGTTTATTATGGGCGCGAACATCGGCACTACTGTTACTGCATTCATTGCAGCCATGGTCAACTCTAACAACAGCGCCATCAACATCGCCATAGCTCATTTCCTGTTCAATTTTATCGGGGTGTTGTTTTTTTTCCCGATCCCGGCTCTCAAGGAGTTGCCGATCCGCCTTGCCACAGGCCTTGGTAAGCTCACGTTGCGCTATCGGATTGCCGGATTTCTTTTCATTCTTTTCACGTTTTTTATCATTCCATTTTCGCTGATTTACCTTCATCAGGAATGATATTTTTCTGTCGCTTACCTGTTAACCCGTTGATTTTTCGGAGTTAGAATCTTCTGTCTATATTGCATAAGGAGTGATTTATGATCCGCGATTCTTTAGCCAAGTTTTTTAAGGTTGATAGCCTGATCAGTAACCTTACCGGATACGTTGAAACCCGGGTGGAGCTGTTGAAAATCGAGGCTAAGGAAGAGATCTCGAAACAGGCATCCAATGCAATTGTTTACGGTGCCATGGTTTTCCTTTTTGCGCTTGTGCTGATCTTTTTCAGTGTTGCAATTGCACTTGTCATTGGAGAAGAGATCGGAAATTTCGCGGGTTTTTCAATTGTGGCCGGATTCTACCTGATTGGCGGGATCGTGATTCTCGTTAATCGCGAAAAGCTTATCCGGTCGATCGAGAAAAAAATTGCTCTTAAACTAAAAAAGAAAAACGCTTGAGTATGGAACTGCTTGAAACTGACGATCCGATCAAAGGACAACTGCTGCAACGTTCAGCAAAGCATCGTGAACAACTTGAAGAAGATGCGCGACTCATTTCCGAAAAAACTGAGAAGATGCTTACCAACGCATTGATCATCGGAGGAGCGTTGGCTGTGACATATTTTGTTGTGAGCAGTTTTTCAGGTAAAAAGAAAAAGAAATCCAAGACAGCCGAGATCAGGCTTGTTCACGGTGCTGGCGGCCCGGAACAATCTGCAACTGCCTCTGAACCGGAACCACCAGGGATGATGGCAACTATTGGAAGCGCACTCGCGGCACAGGCAACAACGCTTCTGTTGTCACTTGCGAAAGAAAAACTCATGGAGTTTCTCGAGTCGCAGGCCGCGAAGAAACAAGCAACGAATGACCCTGCTAAGCACATTTAAGGATCGCCATGCCCAAGGAAAAAAGTCCATTGCGGTATTGATCGATCCAGACAAATTAGAGGAGCCAGCCAGGCTCCTTCATCTCATCAATCTCGCCAGCGAGAATTGTGTCGACTATTTTTTTGTCGGAGGAAGTCTCATCACCACTGCGAACCTTTCGCATGTGGTGAGAACGATTAAAGAAAGTGTAAACATTCCGGTGATACTCTTTCCCGGCAACTCGATGCAGATCGATCCTGCTGCCGATGGAATTCTATTTCTTTCACTGATTTCCGGAAGAAATCCTGAACTCCTGATCGGTCAGCATGTGATTGCTGCACCAGTGCTGAGAAATACAAACCTTGAAGTAATTCCAACGGGCTACATGCTGGTGAATTCGGGCAAGACAACTTCGGTAGCATACATCAGCAATACGATTCCCATTCCGGAAGATAAATATTCACTTGCCTCCTGCACAGCCCTTGCGGGCGAGATGCTTGGCCTCCAGGCGATCTATATGGATGCGGGAAGCGGAGCCGAGCGCGAGATCAGCGCCAGGATGATTGCCGAAGTAAGAAAGACGATTCGCGTTCCGCTGATCATCGGAGGCGGCATCAATACGCCTGAAAAAGCATTGCGTGCCCTCGAAGCTGGAGCCGACATGATCGTGATTGGAAATGCACTCGAGAAAGAACCGGATCTTCTTATTGAGATTTCGGATAAGGTGTATGAGTGGAACCAAAAATAGTTGCAGGTTACAGGGTTCAAGTAGCAGGCCACAGCATGTAACCTGCAACTTGCTACCTTTGACTATCGCAGGAGCTCCCTGGAAATGACCATCTTCTGTATCTCTGTCGTTCCTTCGTAGATCTGGGTTATCTTCGCATCGCGCATGAGGCGTTCAACGTGGTATTCTTTCACGTAGCCGTATCCGCCATGAATCTGAACAGCTTCGGTTGTCACCTCCTGGGCAATTTGTGACGCAAACAGTTTGGCCATTGCTGCAGCCTTAACGAAATCTTTGTTCGCATCCTTCAGGTGGGCAGCTTGGTGAACGAGCAATCGTGCAGCATCGATTTTTGTTGCCATTTCTGCAAGCTTGAACTGAATCGCCTGGTGCTCCGCCAGTTTTTTATTGAATGCTTTTCTTTCTTTGGCATATTGGAGGGCGAGTTCGTATGCCCCGCTGGCGATTCCAAGGGCTTGTGCTGCAATTCCGATGCGTCCGCCATTCAACGTTGTCATGGCGAAAGTAAAACCGAACCCTTCCTCGCCAATGCGATTTGCCTTCGGAACTTTGACATCGGTGAACATGAGTGAGTGCGTGTCTGAACCGCGAATTCCCATTTTGTCTTCTTTTTTTCCGACAACAAACCCAGGCATTCCTTTCTCGACAATCAACGCATTTATTCCTTTGTGACGCTTCTCAGGATCTGTCTGCGCGATGACGAGGTAGATGCTGGCGCTGTTGCCATTCGTGATCCAGTTTTTCGTTCCGTTCAATAAATAGTAGTCACCTTTGTCTTCCGCAGTTGTGCGTTGGCTGGTGGCATCGGAACCCGCTTCAGGCTCGGAGAGGCAAAACGCTCCGATTTTTTCACCGGTGGTTAACTTAGCGAGATATTTTTGCTTCTGCTCCTCAGTGCCGTATTTCTCAAGCCCCCAGCACACCAGCGAGTTGTTCACCGACATACAAACCGAAGCCGAGGCATCAATCTTTGAGATCTCTTCCATCGCCAGCACATAGGACACAGAATCCATTCCTCCGCCATTATACTTAGGGTCGGTCATCATTCCCATGAAGCCAAGCTCACCCATTTTTTTGATCTGTTCAGTTGGGAATTTCTGGTGCGTATCTCGTTCAATTACGCCTGGCAAAAGTTCGGTTCTCGCGAAATCCCTTGCAGCTTGTTGTACCGCGATTTGCTCTTCAGTCAGTTCAAAGTTCATGGTTGGACCGTTTCGTCAATGGAATAAAAAAGCCTGAGATTACTCTCAGGCTTGCAAAAATAATGTCTCTTTTAAAACGATTGCAGTGTACACGGAATTTTATTCCTCTCTGCTTCCAAGGAACATCATTACGTAGTAGAACAGCGTTGTAAGCGCACCGATAGCAGCCACTACGTAGGTCATCGCAGCCCATTTCAATGCATCTTTTGCCATGTCGTGTTCCTGACGCGTAACAATTCCGCGTGCCTCAATCCATGCAAGGGCGCGTTTGCTGGCGTCAAATTCCACAGGCAATGTAACAAAGGCAAACAGCGTAAATACACCATAACAAGCAATTATGATAAGCAATGCTGTGCTCCATGGCAAGATGCTCGATGCGAAGAACGAACCAAACATCATGATCATGAACAGGAAATTGATAACCTGCGCACTCACATTCTGGATCGGCACCATAGCCGAGCGGAACTCAAGCATTGCATACGCTTTTGCGTGCTGAACTGCGTGCCCGCATTCGTGTGCTGCTACTGCTGCAGCCGCAGCATTCCGTCCGTGGTATACTTCCTGGCTCAGGTTAACGGTTTTGTTTGCCGGGTTATAGTGATCGGTCAGCTGACCTTCAACACTAATTACCTGCACGTCACTGAGACCGTTGTCTGCAAGCATAAGCCTTGCAATTTCAGCACCGGTAAGATCACGCGTTAAATGTATCTGAGAGTATTCACGGAATTTGCTTTTCAGGCGCGAGCTGACCATCCAGCCGATCGCCATGAAAACAAGACCAATAATTAAAGCACCAAAACCCATAGTATAGATATTTTTTGTTTCAAGTTAGGATAATAACAACCTTTGAGCCAAACAGATTCCCTGACAAAACGACATCAAGCGCACGTTTTCAACGATTTGGCTGTGTTATTAAAGACGTTGGGCGGTAGGATTTGTTTTGACTTCCGCGTTGTTTTTCTTCACCACTATGGAGGTCACAATCAGAGAAATTGCTCCACCAACGATCATGATAGCCGTTTGCCAGCCGTGGAAGATGAATGTGAATGCTATGGCGTCAGCCTGAGCAATTCCATACAGAAATACGAGACCTTGTGGAACCAAAACATGATATGAGCCGGTGCCGCCCGGGAGCGGGACTGCCATGGCAATCGATCCGATGGCGAAAAGACTTAGCACTGCACTTACGCCCAAATGCGCTGTTTGCGGAAACGCCAGGATCACCGTGTAGCTCATCGCAAAATAAAGTGCCCAGATAATGATCGAATAAAAAATGAAGAGTCCCTTGCGTTCAAGCCGGAAAACGGAAAGAAGTCCGTCTTTAAATCCGTCCCAGGTCTTTTTGAGAAAAGTGCTGATGCGTTTGTTTCGCTTGAGAACGAAGAATAATCCCACCATCAGCACAACAAACACGACCCCGATAATTGCCAGCGTCTTAAATTTTGAAGACTGATCTGTTCCGATTGGAAGTGTATCGATGAATGAGAAGAGTTTCTCTGATTCAACGAAGAAAGAAATTCCAATCAGTGCAACAAGGCAGATAACATCAACGATGCGCTCTACGACCACTGTACCGAAAGACATTTCAACAGGGGTCTTGTCGAGTTTGTAAAGATTGTAACAGCGCGATACTTCCCCACCCCTCGGAATGACGAGATTGACGAGATAGCCGACCATCAGTGAAAGAAAGCTATAGCTGAGTTTTGTGGTGTGACCGGTAGGCACCAAAAGCATTCGCCAGCGTTCAGCACGAATAACGTGGCTGAGGACGGCAATCGCGGCCATCGCGAGAAGCCATCCTTTATTCGCCTGTTCCCATGTACGGAGAAGAAATCCCCATTTGTCTTCACCTTCTGCAACGGTAAGCCCTCTTAGGGAAAACCAGATAAGCACCACAGTAGCGGTGAAAATGATGATGTACTGTAGAGCAGTTTTTAATTTTGGCGACACGCTCAGGTTTTAGAAAAAAAGTGAGCCGAAGTTAAGACAATTTGTTATCCGGGGTAGGAAAAATGATTGTAGGCTTGAATTTTTTTGCTTTTTCAAACTTCATGGAAGCGTATGAGATGATGATCACAATGTCACCAACCTGTGCCTTACGCGCTGCGGGGCCATTAAGTGTGATGCTTCCGGAGCCACGCTCGCCTTTGATGACATAGGTGTCAAGGCGTTCTCCGTTGTTAATATTAACGACCGTGACTTTTTCACCTTCGATCAGGTTCGCTGCATCCATCAGGTCTTCGTCAATTGCAATGCTGCCTACATAATGCAATTCCGCCTGCGTAATTTTCGCGCGATGGATCTTTGATTTCAATACTTCAATTCGCATAACAATCAATCACTGGTCTATCTCTTTTTTGAGGTACTTCGCAAACGGCATGGCCCTGGCCCAAAATCATTCGTTTGTGTTATATAAGAACATGTTGTCAATCAATCGCACTTCCCCAACAAACCCTGCAATACACAGGATTGGCTGGTTCGCCTTATCAACGTTTTCTAAAACATTTAAGTTTTTGCTGTCGGCTATTTCAAAGTATTCAAGTTTTACACCGTCTTCACGCGCGACCAACTCGGCCACCTGCGTTTTTACCCTCTTGATGTCACCCTTTTGTTGAAGTGCCTGCTGGGCGAATTGCAGCGCGCGGTAAAACACTGTCGCTAATTTTCGTTGCGAGGATGACAGGCGCAGATTACGGGATGACAATGCCAGGCCATCCGGCTCGCGAAGCGTGGGTATGCTATGCAGTTTGAGCGGAAAATTCAACTCTTCTACCAACCTCGTGATCACTGCGAATTGCTGCCAGTCCTTCTGACCGAAATATGCGTTGTCAGGCTCAACAATGTGGAAAAGCTTTGAAACGACAAGTCCGACTCCGCTGAAGTGCCCCGGTCGGAATTTGCCTTCCATCACTTTATCGAGATGCCCAAAGTCGAGCTTGATAGTCGAGGTTGTGGGATATATTTCATTCGTTTCGGGGGCAAACAGCACATCACAACGAACTTCTTTGAGCATTTCAGTGTCTTTATCAAGAGTCCGTGGATAATTCAACAGATCAGCGGGGTTATTGAACTGCGTAGGATTGACAAAAACTGTACTTACCGTAACATCATTTGCCGCTTTTGAGGCGCTGATCAGCGACAGGTGGCCGCGATGTAATGCGCCCATTGTGGGTACTAACCCGATTGTTTTACCGGCCTTCCTGACATCCCTTAAAAAGGCTTTTAAAGGGCTAATTTCCTTGAAAATCTCCATTTTTGGCCGTTTGGCAAAGGGTCGCAAAGATATAGGGAAAAGTCAAAATATGTTGAATACGGGCCTAATTATTTGTACTTTTGTGGCTCTAATTTCCGTTCTACTTTAAAATTCAACGATATGTCGAAAATCCGTATTCTTTATGTAGCCAGTGAGATCAACCCCTTCCTGCAGACTTCCGAGGTAGCTGATTTTGTGCGGAAACTTCCTCAGGCTATGCAGGAGAGAGGTATGGAGATCCGTATTCTGGTTCCAAGATTTGGAATCATTAACGAGCGCAAGAACAGGCTGCATGAAGTAGTCAGGCTTTCAGGGATTAATATTTCGGTAGGTGATGAGGAAAAGCCATTGATCATCAAGGTTGCATCGATTCCAAATGCAAAACTTCAGGTGTACTTTATCGACAACGAAGATTATTTCCACCGCAAGTCTGTGTTCCAGGACAAGGAAAATAATTTCTACGAAGACAATGACGAGCGTGCAATATTTTTCTGCAAGGGCGTTATTGAAACCGTGCGCAAACTGGGATGGGCTCCTGATGTAGTACACTGCAACGACTGGATCACAAGTTTCATTCCGTTGTACCTGAAGACTACATACAAGAATGATCCGTTGTTCAAAAATGCAAAGACTGTGTTCACGATTTACAACAACCACTTCAGCCATAAGTTCAAAGGCAATATTATGGACAAGGTGAAGATGATGGACATCGAAGACAACATGCTTGGCAATCTGAAGAGCGCTGATTATGAAGGCTTCATCAAGTTAGGCGTGGAGTTCTCTGATGCCGTCACTGTGGCTGGAGATAATAAAAAGCTTGACGCACTCTTCAAGAAAATGAAAGAGAAAAAAGTTGAGACCATTCAAAACGAAAACTACACCGAATCCTACTACAATCTCTATAATGAACTTGTGGGCTAAGAGCTTAAGGCAACTGTCGTTCGTGGCAGTTGCCTTATTTTTTTTCTCTTGTGAAGATGAAAATTCAATACTCGGGTTCAAGAACCCGGTTCCAAAATTCAACGTATCATTCGTTGAAATTCCACTGACTTCCAGTTCGCTGCTGATCGACTCCACCATCACTGATAACAAAAACGGTGCTGCGGTATTGTTGCTGGGCAAGTACAAGGATAGCCGCCTGGGCAATGTTCAGGCACAGTCGTATCTGCAAATCTATCCTGCACAGGCAACTCAGATTCCTTCCGATGCGCTGTTTGATTCTCTCACGATCAGCCTGCGCTACAATTTTTACGGCTATGGTTTCACAGGGGAGACAACAGAAAAATTTGCTATTCATGAACTAACTGATTCACTTGACAGGCGCTCTGTCTTCCGTTACAGGTTCAATCACCCCGGTATCGCATACAACCCAACGCCAATGGCGACCGCAAGCGTAAAGGTACACCTTGATAGCCTGATAAAGCAATCGAATCTTCCGGCTGCGCAACAGGACACGCTCGTAGCGCGCGCAAGGTTGAGTGATGAACTGGGTCGTAAAATATTCAACCTTTCCAAGCAGTATAATTTCATTTCGAGCTCCACACTTTCTGCCAATGTGCAGTACCGCGAATTCCTGAATGCCGTTCGCGGCATCGCTCTGATTCCAACTGAAAGCAATGGCATCCTCGGAATCAGGATACTGAATAACTTCAGCGCAGTCACGGTGCACTACAGAACGCTCGTCAACGGTGCTGTCAAAGATACCTTGTCGCGAACCTACGGATTTAACATTCCAAGTTTTACCAAGATCGATGTTGAACGTTCCGGTACCGAATTTTCAGGCGCAGCACCGTATCAAAATATTTCAGCGCCTTCCAGTACCGGTATTCGCTATGTTCAAAGTGGAAATCCTGTTGTCACCAAGATTGATCTGTCAAATTTCTACGCTTTCGCTGACACAGTTGGAAATGTGCTCGTCAACGAAGCATCAATCGTCATAGACGGTGTCGAATCACCCCCGCAAGCGCCTGCCATTTCAGAACTGGCATTGAAGATAATGAATGGAAACAATCAGTTCACGAATTATGCAGTGGCGGCAACAGACCGCGCAGCGATGGTGCCCTACAACCTTACCCAATCAAACCAAAACGGTGTGCTGATTGTTGACGGGAAGCACTATTTTGTAAAACAAGAATTCAGCGCAGAAGTAGCTGCCCTCCGATATAGCAGTGGAAGGTATGGCGGTAATTTCACCCTGTTTTTCCAGGAGCTTTTGAAGTACAGCCAGGATGCGGACGGCATCAACGAAACGCGCTTGAATTATCTTGGACTGTATCCGCTTGCGCCTCCGATATCGAACAGCGTTTCCAGAACTGTTTTCAATGCAGAAAATCTGAAACTTAGGATCTATTATACTAAACCTACTCTCACTACAACTCCTAACTAGAAAATTATGTGCGGTATAGTTGCGTACGTTGGCCATCGTCAGGCTCATGAGGTGATCATCAAAGGCCTGAAGCGACTGGAATATCGGGGATATGACAGCGCGGGAATTGCGCTCCTCAACGGTGGACTTAATGTCTACAAGAAAAAAGGAAAAGTTTCCGAACTGGAGGAATTTGTAAAAGGCAAGAATCTCAATAGCACCATCGGCATTGGCCACACGCGCTGGGCCACACACGGTGAGCCAAATGATGTAAATGCTCATCCGCACTACTCATCTACAGGCAAGCTTGCGATCATTCATAACGGAATCATAGAAAACTATTCAAGTCTTAAACAGGAGTTGATCAACAAAGGTCACACGTTCAAAAGCGAAACAGATACGGAAGTTTTCATCCATTTTATTGAAGATATCAAGGAGAAAGAGAACTGTTCGCTTGATGAAGCTGTGCGTTTGGCGCTTACAAAAGTTGTCGGAGCGTATGCGATTGTGATCATGTCACTCGAAGATCCGGACTTGCTGGTTGCAGCGCGAAAGGGTAGCCCACTGGTTGTAGGTGTTGGAAAAGATGAATTTTTCCTGGCCTCGGATGCCACACCGATTATTGAATACACGAATGAAGTTGTATACCTGAACGATCAGGAAATTGCAGTGGTCAACGATGGAAAACTGAGCATTAAAAATACAGCGAACCTTCCATTGAGTCCCTACATCCAGACAATCGACCTGGAACTTGAGGCGATTGAAAAAGGCGGCTACGAACATTTCATGCTCAAGGAAATTTTTGAGCAACCCAGGTCCATCAGCGATTGTATGAGAGGTCGTCTTGACTCGAAGTCAGGCAGACTCGTGCTTGGCGGTCTTCGGGAATATGTGAACAAACTTGTTAACGCTGACCGCATACTCATCGTGGCGTGCGGTACATCATGGCATGCCGGCCTCGTTGCCGAATATTTCTTTGAAGAATTCTGCCGCATTCCGGTCGAAGTCGAATATGCTTCGGAGTTCCGTTACAGGAACCCCGTAATCCGCGAAGGCGATGTATTGATTGCGATCTCACAGTCGGGAGAGACTGCTGATACGCTGGCAGCCATCGAAATGGCGAAATCTAAAGGTGCAATAATTTTTGGTGTGTGTAATGTTGTTGGTTCTTCCATTCCAAGAGCGACACACGCTGGCGCGTACACGCATGCCGGACCAGAGATTGGTGTGGCAAGTACTAAAGCATTTACAGCACAGCTCACCGTGCTTAACATGATCGCCCTGATTGTTGCCAACAAAAAAGGAACGATCACCGAGCAGAAGCTGCACGAGATGCTTACTGAACTGGAAAACATTCCGGCAAAAGTCGCAGAAGTATTGAAGCTGAACGACCAGATTAAAGAGATTTCCGAAACGTTCAAAGACGCAACGAACTTCCTTTACCTTGGCCGCGGATACAACTTCCCGGTTGCACTGGAAGGAGCGCTCAAACTGAAAGAAATTTCTTACATCCACGCTGAGGGTTATCCCGCTGCGGAGATGAAGCATGGACCAATCGCTCTCATCGATGAGGAGATGCCAGTTGTGTTTATTGCAACGCAGGACAGCTCGTACGAGAAAATAGTTTCGAACATTCAGGAGGTAAAGGCACGAAAGGGGCGGGTAATTGCTGTGGTGACGAAAGGCGACAAGCACATCGCAAAGATGGCTGAATTTACGATCGAAGTCCCCGCAGTTCATGAGGCGCTCATGCCAATGGTTTCCGTAATTCCGCTTCAGCTTCTGTCATATCACATAGCGGTGATGAGAGGTTGCAA
Organism: Fulvivirgaceae bacterium JP3-4; assembly: GCA_029309925.1. Taxonomy (GTDB): domain Bacteria; phylum Bacteroidota; class Bacteroidia; order Cytophagales; family Cyclobacteriaceae; genus Chryseosolibacter. The sequence goes on along the minus strand of JARKND010000005.1, from coordinate 181,096 downwards.
TGTTGATCAGCCAAGAAACCTAGCGAAATCAGTAACAGTTGAGTAGCAACACGATCTAATGATGAAGTAATTCCAAAAGCAACCGATCATGGTTGCTTTTCTTTTTTAGCAGTAGTTCGAAAGGACTAGCAAGTAAGTTTACGGCCGCTTTTGAATAATTGTACCGAAGTGTATTAAATACCTTTGGTACAAATTCACCAGACCAATGAAATCCCTGCTTGTATTACTTTTCTCCTGCTTATCTATCTCTCTTGCAGCCCAAAGTCCGGAACTGACGGCCATGAACGCTACCCTTCAGAAGGCGATTGGACCCGTGCAGGCATCGTCCAAAACCTATGAGGCCAAGTATACTTTTATTCAACCTGCTGTTATTCAATACAGCTATGATGAGATTGACTCGAAAGGCAATCGGGTTAATTACAAGTATGAGGTTAACGTTTCCGATCTCGATCCGTATGCCGTGCGTGAGCTTACGCAGAAAGACCTGATCAATGTTGTTCTGGCGGTAAAGAATAAGCAGAAGCTCGTAAAGGTGTATAAAAACGAGGAGGTTCAGGCTTACGATGACCAGGCACTCATCATTGCCAAAGATATCGAGAATGCCAGGCTGATCAGCGAAGCCATCAAAAAGGCAATTCCTTCTGCAGAGAAAGTGATGGCAAGCCGTCTCAAACTTACAGGCTATGATGCAATGGCCAACTGGCTCACGACAAACGTAAAGGACGTCACGATCGGACCAAAATCCTACAAGCAGAAAGTTGTTAAAGGCGAGAAAGTTGGAACACTAAAATTTACCCTGGTGGAAGCTGATGCCAAAACATCAGTCGAGGAGATCTATAGTTTTAATCTTGCCGATATCAATCCAAACCGGATCAATTACAAAATTACTGGCAACCGCTTCGGAGTTGAGTTTGAGACCCTTCAGGATGCGAAGTTTATTTCGGTGACGCGCAACGGTGAAGTAAAACCATTTATCAACGACCTGGTGATTAATACAAACAGCGTTGATGATGCACGTGATCTTAAAACCGTTCTTGCATTAGCCGCCCCGCTGGCCATTGAAAAAGTAAAGGCGGACATTCCTGGCCCGGCATCCGAGAAGGACGCACTGGCAAAGCTCGCTGCCCTAACAACAAATATCACGATCGGAACAAAAGAGATCTCGCAGTCCATCGAAACTACGTGCCTCTGCCAGTTTACGCAGATTGAAAAAGATCCGAAAAGCTCAACAAAGAATGTTTATAAGTTCAACTGGCTCGATATCAATTCGATTGGCAGCACCATCGATGTAAGTGGCGACCGCATGTTTGTCGAAATCAAAACAAACGAAGGTAAAAAGCTCATCATGGATACCGAAAATGACAAGTTCAAGGCTTACGACAATTCCATCAGGATTTATATGCCGAACGTTGAAAATGCGCGTAGGGCGAAGGTTGCAATTGACAAAGCTGTTGAGAAATGTAAAGCTTCCTACAAAGAACCTTTCGGAAACGATGCAGCGGGAATTTTCAGCTGGATCACAAAAAACATCAAGGACGTATCACTCGATGAAACAACATACAAACAGACTTTCGAAGGAGTGGAGCCAGGGAAATTCAATAAAGTGAAATACACGCGCACGGAAGTAAATGCCAAAGGCAGCGGAGCCGAAGAAGTTTACGAATTCAACATGGCCGACATCAGCCCGCTGACAGTCGAAGTCGAAGTAAGAGGAAAATGGTTGTATGTTTCGATGGAGACCGACTTTAAAGGCAAGATCATCAAGTTTTACAAAGACGGAAAGATCATGCCTTATACTGCGAAGATTGACTTTGTGATCAACGATGTCGACACTTCACGTAACATGGTAAGAGCGTTACAGAAGCTCGTGAAAACGCAAAAGCCTAAATAGTTGCAGGTTACGACCGGTATCCGGTCACCGGTCAACATCCACTTGCAGCAAATACTCTCTCTTCAACAACGGACAGATTTTGTAGCGCTCGTCCTTTGTGTCATCATAAACTGCTTCGAGCAATTCATAAACATGGCTGATGCCGATGCGTTGACACCATTCGAAGGGCCCGTAAGGATAATTGGTGCCGAGCTTCATCGCTATATCGATATCCTCTCGTGTTGCTGTTCCTTCCTGAATGGTATAGTAGGCTTCGTTGATGATCATGCAGATCACGCGTGGTGTTACCAATCCAACCCGGTCATCCACAACACGAAATTCTGTGCCCAGGTTTTTCATCATGGAACTAAGTTTCATGATGTCTGCTTGCCGCAAACATGAAACCTCGAGGATCGGGCGGTTGAAAAAAGTTGGAAGCCCGTTAAATCCGAAAACTGTGCACTTGAATTCGCGGGCATTCGAAAAAGCAAAAGCAGCCAGATTAATTTTCGCTGTGTTGAAGAACACCACGCAGTTTTCATCCGCATACACACTGAACTCCTCAGGATCTTCATCGATGATGAAGTCGAAAATCACATCTTGCTCAGGAAAGCGTTTCCGCAGTGTCGTATGGTCGGGAGCAACAGCAAAGGAGTGAGATGATCCAAGCTTTTGCCTGCATTCTTCTGCATGGCTTTCGTCACCAACGATCAAAATCCGCATACGGGTGTAAATGATTTTGCAGATATACCTATTTTTGGCCAAATACTAAACGGTAAACTCAAAATCATGGCAAAATCAGTTGTCTATTCCGCAGATGCTCCGGAACCTATCGGTCCATACAGCCAGGCTGTTCAGGCAGGAAATATGCTTTTTATCAGTGGCCAGATTGCTATCCAGAAATCAAGTGGCAATATTCTGAACTCAGACATTCAGGTTGAAACAAAGCAGGTGATGGAAAATATCAGGCACATCCTGAAAGCTGCGGGAATGGATTTCGGCAACGTTGTGAAGAGTTCGATTTTTCTGAAAGACATGAACAACTTTCCTAAAGTGAACGAGATCTACGGCCAGTTTTTCCAACAGCAGCCACCAGCACGCGAAACAGTCGAAGTGAGCCGCTTGCCGAAGGATGTGAATGTGGAGATTTCGTGTATAGCGGTAAAATAGCTGGAAATAGCTGCAAGCTTTCCCGCGAGGCGCGGGATCTTCGACAAGCTACGAGCATCGAGCCGGGTGTGATGGATATCATCAAATATCCCTCGCTAAGCGCAGCTGCATTTCCCAATGCCTAATGCCCAATTCCCAATGCCTTTTTATAGATAGCAGGTAACATTGTGTCCGCGCAAAATCCTTTTACCTTTGCTCTTTTTAGAGTCAGAAAATGAGAGAAGTACGCGTACGTTTTGCCCCTAGTCCTACCGGTGCGCTCCACATTGGAGGCGTCAGAACAGCTTTATACAATTTTTTACTCGCCCGTCAGACCAAGGGCACGATGATCCTGCGAATTGAGGACACAGATCAGACGCGCTACGTTCCCGGAGCAGAAGAGTACATAATTGAATCGCTGAAATGGGTGGGCATCACGATCGATGAGGGTGCGGGTGTTGGCGGACCTCATGCTCCGTATCGCCAGTCAGAACGTCAATCGATATACAAGCAATACGCCCAGCAGCTTATCGATGCGGATCATGCGTACTACGCTTTTGATACTGCAGAAGAACTCGATCAGATGCGTGAGCGTTTGAAGACCGCAGGTGTTGATACGCCACAATACAACGCCATCACCCGGATGCAAATGAAAAATTCACTTACGTTGAGCAAAGACGAAGTGAAGAAACTTATTGACGGAGGAACACCTTACGTGATTCGTCTGAAGGTTCCGCGAAAAGAAGAGATCCGGTTGAATGATTTGATCCGCGGATGGGTGACCGTGCATTCATCGCAAATCGATGACAAAGTGTTGATGAAGTCTGATGGAATGCCAACCTACCACCTGGCTAACGTAGTGGATGATTACCTGATGAAAATTTCTCACGTGATTCGCGGTGAAGAATGGTTGCCCTCTGCACCGCTGCACGTGCTCTTGTATAAATATTTTGGGTGGGAAGATGTGATGCCGCAGTTTGCACACCTGCCTTTGTTATTGAAGCCGGATGGCAATGGCAAGCTGAGCAAGCGCGATGCGGACCAGCTTGGTTTCCCGATTTTCCCGTTGACATGGAGGGATCCTAACACAGGCGAAGTTGCAGTTGGTTATCGCGAAGCCGGATACCTCCCTGATGCGTTGTTGAATTTCCTCGCGTTTCTGGGCTGGAATCCTGGTACGACACAAGAGATATTTTCACTGGAGCAGCTGACGGAAGCTTTTCAATTGGAGCGCATCAATAAGGCTGGTGCGAAATTTGATTTTCATAAAGCGCAATGGTTCAACCAGCAGTATCTCCGTGCAAAGTCCGACAAGGAACTGGCACAGTTTCTTTTGGAGTCACTGAAGAAGGAAAATATTTCCTGCAGCGAGGAGAAAGCCGTGACGATTGCAGGGGTGATGAAGGAACGTGTTACGTTCCCGAAAGATTTCTGGGAGCACGGGAGATTTTTCTTCCAGGCACCTGAGAAGTTTGATGAAGGTGTTGTCAGCAAGAAGTGGAATGACGAAGCCGTGAAAGTTCTAAGCGCTTACCGCGATGCCGTCAGCAAACTTTCTGCCTTTGACGCCAACATTGCAAAGACGACATTGGACGAAGTAACAGCAGCCTTGAATATCGGAGCAGGAAAAATCCTTCAGGCACTGCGATTATCAATTACAGGTGCAGGAGGCGGCCCTGACCTGATGATGATCATGGAAATTATCGGTAAAAACGAAGTCGTATCGCGCATTGATCATGCCGTGAAAACTTTACCGGTAAAAAAATCGTAAATTAAGATATGTCAAAGCAAGAGTCACCAAAGAAACATAAGCCAAAGCCCAAAGTTCACAAAGAACTCGAGGGCTTTGATATTTCTATCGATTCATTCGGAGAGATCAAGTCGAGCATGAACATCGAAAAGATCAACAAGTTCCTTAACGAGAACGTGGACGATAAGAAGCTCGCTGAACGTGATGACCACGAGGAAATAAAGGGTAAGAAGAAGAAAAAATAATCCCTTCTTTTGTTGGAATAAAAACGCAATAGCATCATTTTCATCTTCCTAAATTCAAAAGATGAAAATCAAGCTACTTCTTTGCAGCATAATACTCTTCTCTGTTATCACAGTTTCGCCCGCGCAACAGCAATGGCCTGAGTCGCTGATTCTCACACCCGAAAAAACTGATTTCATCAAAACCTCCACGTATGCAGAGGTAATGCAATTCATTTCTGCGATCACGCCCATGGCTCCGAATGCGCACGTCATTTCGATGGGCAAAAGTCCGGAGGGCAAAGACATCCCTCTGGTTGTGCTCGCATCATCAAAAATAAGTACACCTTCAGAGGCAGCCGCCAGTGGAAGACCTGTCATTTATATTCAGGGAAATATTCACGCAGGCGAAGTCGAAGGCAAGGAAGCTGTTATGATGCTGATGCGCGACATCCTGCTCGGAAATAAAAAGCGTCTGCTCGAAAACCAGATAATCCTGTTTGCGCCCATTTACAATACGGATAGCAACGACAAGATGGAACAAGGAAGGCGCCCATCACAGGAAGATAGTCCGTTAGAAATTGGTATCCGTGAAAACAGCCAGGGACTCGATCTGAATCGCGATGGCGTCAAGATGGAAACCCCGGAGACGCAGGGGCTCATCACCAACATCATCACGAAGTGGGATCCTCAAATGTTTGTCGATCTGCATACCACCAACGGAACCTGGCATGCATACTCGCTGACATGGGCACCGAGCTACCATTATGCGGGAGAAGCTGGTCCTTACGAGTTCGTCAACAACAAGATGCTGAAGGATATTACAAAGACGGCCGGGCAGAAATATGGATTGTTCTTCGGCCCGTATGGTGATTATGATCTTCGTGAAGGCTGGCCGTTAAAGAACTTCTACACCTACAATCACCATCCGCGTTACCTCGTGAATCAGTTCGGTTTGCGCAACCGGATGGCGATCCTCAGCGAAGCTTTTTCGCACGAGCGTTTTTATCAGCGCATTTATTCTACATATGCATTTGTGACAGAAATACTGGAGTACACAAATTCGCACGCCAGGGAAATTGTTGCAATCAACAGAAAGGCGGAGGAAGACGCGATCAACAATGTGAAGCAAAACTCAGGGAAAGTTAAGAAAGGCGTTCGATTCAAGATGGTATCGAATGAAATACTGAACGACTTCCGTACCTACGACTATGTTGCGACAAAAAAAGCGGATGGCAAAACGGAGTTCAAGCGATCAGGAAATGTTGTGACTTTTGATTCGGTAAAGTATTACGGCACTTTTCAAGCAGAAGTGGAGTCAACATTACCCCGCGGATACATCATTCCTGCAGAGTTTGCTTTTGTTGCAGAGCACTTGCGTAAACATGGTGTTAAAGTCGATCAATTAACTAAAGCCACTTCTTACAAAGGCGATGTGTTTGAAATCGCAGAGTTGAAAAAATCGCAGCGAAAGTTTGAAGGTCACTTTATGGCCACGCTTTCCGGTGAGTTCAGGTCACAGAGCCGGAAATTTAAGAAGGGCGATTACGTTGTTGACCTTGCGCAACCGCTGGCGAATTTTATATTTTATCTTCTCGAGCCGCAATCTGACGATGGCCTGGTGAACTGGAATTTTTTCGATTCCTACATCGAAAAGCAAAAAGCTGACAACAAGACGGTGGTCTATCCCGTTTTTAAATACTATTAATAACCCAACAAACTTTTAATACGCATGAGCAGATCACACGTTATCGACTATCAAATAAAAGGAGAGAGCATCCAGATTGTTGAAGTGGAATTGGATCCGATGGAAACTGTTATCGCAGAGGCTGGTGCCATGTTGTTTATGGAGGACGGCATTACCTTCGAAGCAAAAATGGGTGACGGATCAAATGCGAACCAAGGTCTGTTTGATAAACTGCTTTCTGCAGGGAGCCGAATTCTTACAGGCGAGTCGCTTTTCATGACGCACTTCACTAACCGTGGAAACAGGAAAGCGAAAGTCGGCTTCTCGGCACCGTATCCCGGAACCGTAATTCCGATCGACCTGGCGACAAGTCCGAACAATGAGCTGATTGTGCAGAAAGATGGATTCCTGTGCGCAGCTTTCGGAACTAAAGTTTCAATCACATTCAATAAGAAGATCGGTTCAGGTCTTGTTGGAGGCGAAGGATTTATCCTGCAAAAACTTCAGGGCGATGGAAAAGCTTTTGTGCATGCTGGTGGTGTTGTTATCGAGCGAACACTTAACAATGAAACATTAAGAGTTGATACGGGATGTGTTGTCGCTTTCGAATCACACATCGACTTTGACGTTCAGGCCAGTGGCGGTCTTCGTTCCATGATCTTTGGTGGCGAAGGAATTTTCCTTGCGACTCTGAGAGGAACAGGAAAAGTATGGCTGCAGTCGATGCCGATACGAAAACTGATTCAGGCCCTTGCACCGTATGGAGGAAACTCAGGTAAAGAAGGCGGATCGTTACTGGGAAGTTTACTCGAACGCTAGTGATGGAAGATTGGCAGTCGAAAATTATTTCGATCTTCAATTCCAAGCAGAAACTTTCTGACGCGGCAGTTGCTGCGTTGCTGAAAAAATGGAGTCATTCTGTTCAATTGAAACGGAATGACTTTCTTGTTTCAAAAGGTCAAATTGAAACGAATCTTTACTACGTCATGTCGGGCAGCATGCGAATTTTTTATCCCGTAAAGGATGAAGAGATCTGTGCCGGCTTTGCTTACGACCATAATCTCATCTGTTCATATCCATCTTTCATCCGTCAGCAACCCTCTGACTATGCGATCCAGGCACTGACATCTACCGCATTGAAATTTATAAGGCGATCTGACTTCTATGCGCTGTTTGGCGACCACCATGATGTTGAGACGGCCTGGCGTATGCTTGAGGAAGAAGCTTTGGTAGGAAAGATCGAGCGAGAGGTTGAAATGCTGACGTTCACACCGGAAGAACGTTACAAACGCCTGATGGACCGGAGCCCGCATATTTTTCAGATCATTCCACGAAAGTATATCGCCTCCTATCTCCGCATGAGCCCCGAAACCCTCAGCCGGATAAAGTTGGTGTAACTCCTTCCTCTGCGCATGTGGTCGTGTACTCATGTGCTCATGTCAGCGTTTACGAGGTATCACGCCAACCATGTAATGTCGCGAATATTTAAATACGGGTATAAAAGTGACGCCATCTACCGATACCAACGAATGATCATCCGCCAAACATTCACACATTAACACACTAACACATGAACACCTAGCACATTAACACATGAACACATGGGCACCTGAGCACATTTTCTTGATCCCCGTCAAGTTTTTTTAGAAACGGATCTTTTTCCTTTGCGTAAACAGACAGTATGAAAACAACAACATTACTCCACCAACTGAAAGACCAAACGCAAACGATCATCCGGGACGTAGAAACAAAATTCAAGTCACTGCCCGAGGCACAGCTCAACTTCAAACCAACGAGCGAGAAGTGGAGCGTCCTGGAATGTTTCGAGCACCTGAATCTCTACAGTCAATATTATCTCACGGCTCTGGAGACCGCAATCAATAATGCAGCTCAGACTCAGCCGCAGGAAGTCAAATATACGTGGATCGGAAAAAAGTCTATCGCGATGATGCATCCCTCCAACACCAAAAAGCAAAAGACTTTTAAGAAGATGATTCCTTCGAAGAGCAAACTCACGACAGATGTCCTCGCAACATTTCTAAACGATCAGCAACGCATCCTTCGGATGATCGAAAAGGCATCTTCACTAAACATATCGAAGGCTGTTGTTCCAGTCGAGTTTTTCAAACTGCTCAAAATGAACATCGCAGAAACTCTTGAGTTCGTTATCGTCCACGAGCAGCGTCATTTGATTCAGGCCGAGAACGCATTAGTTCATAAGAGCTCATCTCAACCCATACTTGCAATCTAAAACGCAAAGTTTTCCTGGTATATTCATCGCGCAACATAGCGTACATCGCGGCAGAGCGGTAAAGAAAAATCCGATAAGCCGAAGGCATTTCGAACAAAGCTGCACACCAAGAGGCACTCTTGTTTCAAATGGAACAGAGGGTTATCATGTCGCTTTACCGCTATGGCCCAATGAGCGCAATGTTACGCGGTCAGTTCAACAGAACTTCATCTGTTTGTTAAGAATTTTTATTTTTGACAAACAGAACCCATGAGTCAAACGAAAATCAGCCTCATCCGCGAAGGCAAGAATCCACCGGACAAACGCGTCCCCTTTACTCCGCTGCAGACCGAAGAAATTGAACAGCGCTATCCGCACGTGAAAGTTGTTTGCCAGGAAAGCCCTGTCCGTTGTTTTAAGGATGATGAATATCGTGAACTTGACATTGCAGTGCAGCCAAAAGTTGACGATTGTCATATCCTCATGGGTATTAAGGAAGTTCCGATCGACCAGTTGATTGCTGATAAAACGTATCTGTTTTTTTCTCACACCATCAAAAAACAACCTTACAACCGAAAGTTGCTTCAGGAGGTGCTGAAGAAAAAAATCCGGCTCATCGACTATGAAGTATTGAAAGACCGAAACGGAAACCGCCTTGTAGCCTTCGGGCGATATGCAGGAATTGTTGGAGCATACAATGGGTTGTGGACGTACGGGAAACGCTTCAATTTATTTTCGCTGAGAAGAGCTTTTGAATGCTTTGATGTAAACGACCTTAAACTTGAGTTACGAAAAGTAAATCTGCCTCCTGTGAAAATTATCCTGACCGGTGCGGGCCGTGTCGGCAAGGGTTCGATGGAGACATTGGACAGCGCTGGAATTCGCAAGGTGAGTCCTCAGCTTTTTCTTGAAATGAATTTTGATGAGCCTGTTTATGTGCAGTTGAGCAGTGCAGACTATCATCGGAGAAAAGAAGGCGGGCATTTTAATCGAGAAGAGTTTCACAAATATCCCGAGCGGTATGAATCTTATTTCAAGGACTACACCAAAGTTGCAGACATACTGATGGCGGGTGCGTACTGGAATCCAAAGGCGCCCGTGCTTTTCACAAGGGAGGACATGCTTTTAAAGGACTTTAAAGTGAAGGTGATCGCTGATATTACCTGCGATATCAACGGATCGGTTCCAAGTACAAAGAAGGCAAGTTCTATTGTCGATCCCATTTACGACTATGATCCTGCGACAGATTCTGTGAAGCCTGCTCTCAGCTCCGACAGCAATTTTACGGTGATGGCGATCGATAACCTTCCGTGTGAACTGCCGCGGAGTGCTTCCGAAGAATTTGGCCGCGACCTGATCGATCGTGTATTGCCAATGCTTCTCGGTAAAGATGAAGATGGAGTAATTGCGCGGGCAACAATTGCTGATGGCGGAAAACTGACTTCGCACTTTGAGTACTTGCAGGACTATGTTAATGAGTCTGCATAATGAACATCAAGCGAAAACTGTATCAATATTGTATTGACTTTCTCGACAAAAGAATCGATGCCGCGCGTGAAGCCATTCGCGTGGCGCAGGAATCCGCAAATGACGAAACCAAAAGCAGCGCTGGCGACAAGTATGAAACTGGTCGCGCGATGATGCAACTGGAAATTGAAAAGAATGCAACTCAACTCGAAGAAGCGCTGAAACAAAAGAAGATACTCGACTCGATTAATATCGAGATTCAGCCGCTTAAGATCCAGAACGGCAGTCTTGTATTTACTGACCAGGGCAACTTTTTCCTTGCCATCAGTGTTGGGTTAGTGGTGATAGAAGATAAGAGCTTCGCTGTAGTTTCTGCACAAAGTCCGATCGGTTCCAGGCTGATCGGGTTGAAATCAGGCGATACTTTTTCATTCGGAAATAAAACCTACAAAGTCGGGCAGTTTGCCTGACATAGGTAATTCGATTAAATAGGCGTATCTTTGCCGTGCACACCTGAATAATGCCCAATTCGGGCGAAATTAAACACATTCACATTAGATGTCATTTGAAAAATTAGAACTGATTGACCCGATACGCGCTGCGTTGAAGGCAGAAGGTTATACCACGCCAACGCCAATCCAGGAAAGGTCGATACCCATTATCCTTCAGCGGAAGGACTTGCTGGGATGCGCACAAACCGGCACAGGAAAGACTGCCGCTTTCGCGATTCCGATTTTGCAGCTTCTTCACCAGGATGAGCTGTATAAGAAGGGACCGGCTGGAATAAAAACTTTGATATTAACACCAACACGCGAACTGGCTATCCAGATCGGAGAAAGCTTTGCCGCTTACGGCAAATTTCTGAAGTTAAAGCACACCGTAATTTTCGGTGGCGTTTCTCAGAAATCACAGACCGATGCGCTCAGGGCAGGCGTTGATATTCTGATCGCAACACCAGGACGTTTGCTCGACCTGATAGATCAGCGTTATATAAATCTTCAGCATTTGAAGATCTTTGTACTTGACGAAGCGGATCGCATGCTCGATATGGGATTCATTCATGATGTTAAAAAGATCATCGCAAAAATTCCTGCAAAACGTCAGACACTTTTCTTCTCGGCTACAATGCCAGACGAAATCAAGAAACTTTCGAGCAGCATCCTGACGAACCCTGAACGCGTTGAAGTCACCCCGGTTTCTTCAACCGCAGAAAAAGTAACGCAGGGAGTTTACTTCGTTGAAAAGAACGACAAGAGGAAACTCTTGCTTCATGTGCTGAAAGATAAGTCGATCGAATCTGCACTCGTGTTCACAAGAACAAAACATGGAGCAGATCGGGTGTCGAAAGATCTGACGAAGCTCGGAATTCCCACAATGGCCATTCACGGCAACAAATCGCAAAACGCGAGACAAAACGCACTGAAGGCTTTCAAAGACGGAAAACTTCGCGTGCTGGTGGCAACTGACATTGCAGCACGTGGAATTGATATCGATGAATTGTCATATGTGATCAACTACGAAATCCCGAACGTTCCGGAAACTTACGTTCATCGGATCGGAAGAACGGGAAGAGCAGGTGCGAGTGGAATTGCAATTTCGTTTTGTGATGAGGAGGAAAAGGAATTTCTGAATGACATCCAAAAACTCATTGGGAAAAAAGTACCGGTGATGTCAGATAATCCTTATCCAATGAGCGAAATGCCATCGCATCAGCGTGAATTGCATAAGGTTGCCAATACACCAGGCCGTCATCCAAACAACAATGCGCATCGAAGAGGCAATGGAGCAAAGAGCAACAGCAATCAGCGCAGAAGTGGCAACAACAACGAGAACCGGAACGGCAACAAGGCTTCGGGCGGAAACAATAACCAGAGTAAAAGTGGCGATCGGAAAAAACAGTGGGCTCGGACGCCTGCAGCACAACAGTCACCAGCAAAAAAGCACAATCATTCTGGTGGCGATAAGCTGGGAGGACTGAATTTCGATATCAAAAATTACTAAGCAAAATTTACAATTCAACAATCACACCTATGGTAGGTAACACGTTGCCATAGGTGTTTTGTATAAACTTTGGCTGATAATATCCAGTATTGTCAGGATCTTCAATCGGCTGACCTGACGCATTTTTTTGCACGTCTATGTTGTCAGCAAACTTCGTCACGTAATTGTAGGCGTTCTGTACATCGAAGTACACATCCAGACTCCACTTAGCGAAAAAATACTTTTTATCGATCCGCAGATCCAGCTGGTGAAACGGTTTGATCCTGCGTGTATTGAGTTCGTTGTAGTCCGGTACTCCGAATGGACGCACATCCCAGTTTTGCTTCAGCACTGTCGCCTGTAAATTGTAAGGCGTGTAGGGTGCGCCTCCTGTAAACAACCAGCGAAGACCAAGCTCCCAGTTTTTTCCGAAGCGTTTTCCGCCTGTAAGACTAACAAGGTGCTGACTATCCCATGACGAAGGAACGAGTTTTCCGTTTTTGTCTTCAAACTCGCTGCGAACCCACGTGTAAGAGAGCAAACCATAGAAACCGTTATATAGTTTTTGCTGCAGGAGGAATTCTGCTCCGTAGCTCCTTCCTTTTGAACCTGACGTCACCGGTGCGTTACCGATAATTCCAAAATCTGCTCCGAGGTTAGCAAGTGAAATTGAATCCTCCAGCAGGAACGGGTAGTTGTCATACCATTTGTAGAAACCCTCAATTGTCAGACGGGAATTCTTCGGCAGGTTGAATTCCAGTCCGGACACGAGATGCTTGCTCTGAATGTATGTCACTTTGTTTTCTTTGTTGACCAGAGTGCCCGTATCATCCCTGAAGCCGAGCACAGTGTAAGCCGGAAGCTGATAATACATCCCGGTATTGAAGTTTGCAAAAATTTGCGGAGTGAGTTTATAAGAAGCAGACAGCCGCGGAGAAAGCTGCTCAAGGGCATTATTCATTTCTGAGGAGTAGTTGTTTCCGTCCGCTCTCAGCCCGACCGATAGCACAAGCGACTCATCGAAATAGCTGTTGCTATACTGGCCGAATGCACCATACTTGATCAGTGTGAGATTTGAACTGTAGTCGCGTGTTGTAGCGCCAAGCTGTGTGACGATTTTTGTAAAGTCACGTGTCGTGTAAAGCGCCCGCTCCGCTGCAATTCCGTAGTTGATCTTCCTGTTGCCAACCACCACATAGTCCTCAACGCGGAACTTAATTTCACGCTCCTGTGAATTGTAATCCTGGATCAGGTTCGAAGGATCGGACTCATCATTTTGAAAATATTTCACTGACTCATTGTTGAGATGATTGGTGCTTAGTATCACTGATGTAGTGGCATTCGATCGGAAATGTTCGTACTTCACACCAGCAGTGTAATTCCATTGTTTTGAAACCGGGATAATGTTCAATATATACTGAGCTTCTTCGCGGTCTGCTTCCGTTTCAGCGTTGGCCGGAGCTTCTTTGTTTAAAGAAAAATCATCGATCGCTCCGATCCCGAGAAACGTGAGCTTGTCCTTTTCCGATAAATTGATCTTGTACTTGAATTGAACGTCATTGTAAACCGGCAGGAAGGGAAGGTTAAAGAGACTGAACAAAAATTTCAGATACGATCTTCGCGCTGAAAATGCAAGGCTCGAATTTTGAGAGACCGGGCCTTCGAATGTTAACCCGAGATCAGTCGCACCAACTATTCCGTTGGCAGTCCACTTGTCGTTCCGCCCGTCTTTCAGCTGAAAATCGAAGACCGAACTCAATGTATTTCCCCGGTTGGCAGGAAAGGCACCCGAATAAAAATTCACTTCCTTCAGCAGATCAACATTGATGATCCCTACCGGCCCGCCCGAGGAGCCCTGCGTCTGAAAGTGGTTGATCACAGGAATCTGAATGCCGTCAAGGTAAAAGGTATTTTCACTTGGCGCGCCACCGCGAATGATAATGTCATTTCTGAAAGATGGCGGAGACGCAACACCGGGTAATGAACGAACTACTTTTGAAATGTCACGGTTACCGCCAGGTGTTCTTTTGATTTCAGTGGTTCCGATCGTTCTCAGTGACAGCGGAGATTCATCAGTCTTGAAAAAAGTATTCGATGCATTGATCTCTACCGTCTCAAGCTCCTGGCTTTCTTCTTCGAGGGCAAAGTCTACGATCGCGGGTCTTGCATTCGTTACCTGCACTTCGAATACTACAGCTTTCCTGAAACCGATGTAAGAAGCTTCGATATTGTATTGACCGGGCGCGAGGCCTGTGATGCGGTATGTTCCTTGTTCGTCACAACTGGCTCCAAGCAGTGTCCCCTGAATGAGCACGTTCGCGAAACTAACTGCCTCCCCGTTTACTTTGTTCGTGATCTTCCCACGGATCTCACCTGTTTGTGCGGATACAGCTACTCCGGCAAGCAGGAAGAAAATAACAAGTTGGAGAGGGACAATTAATCGATTGATGAACATGATTTGAATTTCAGCACATGGAAAACAAAAGCTGCTGACAATTGTTGCGTAAAATCAAACTTTTTATTGAACTGTCGCGCCTTGCGGCCCTTTTTAAAATGTTACCTTTGATCTATGCTATTGTACAACGTCACGATCGGTATCGATAAGGAAATTGAAAATGAATGGCTTCACTACATGAAGGAAAAGCATATCCCTGCGGTGCTGAGAACGGGCATGTTTGTCTCAAATAAAATGTATAAAGTTCTTCACGATCAAGAAGATGGAACCGTTTCGTATTCCGTGCAGTACTTTGCAAAAACGATCGACCACCTGAATCAATATCTGGAAATCTTCGCGCCTGTCTTAATTGAAGACCACAAGAAGAAGTTTGCGAACAGGCACGTTACGTTCATGACGCTGCTGGAGGAAATAGATTGAAAAATAACCAATAATTAAATGACCAAATCACAAATGGAGCAGCGAAGGTTTACTCTTCGCGTCCGTAATTGATTATTGATCATTAATTATTGAATTAGCCATGGCCATAGCCAACAGCCATAGCGGTCCCATGGCCAACACCCATCGCCTCACCCGGTGACTTATTTCTTCAGAATGTCCCTTATCTGCGCTGCCTCCAGGTTGCAGTTCGTCCACTCGTCATCGAGTTTTGCTCCGTACTTTTTGTAGAAGTTGATGGCTGGCTCATTCCACTCCAGCACCTGCCACATCATACCTGAGCATTTTTCATCAAGCGCTTTTTGCATGGTGCGGTCGAACAAAAGTTTCCCAGCTCCTTTGCCGCGTTCACTTTCCGTGACAATAATGTCTTCCAGATAAAGTCGTTTCCCTTTCCAGGTGGAGTAACGCCAGTAGTATAACGAAAGGCCAATGATCGTTCCATCACGCTCTGCAACGTAGAAGCCGAAGATCGGATTGCTGCCAAAGCCGTCTTCTTCCATTTTTTCAACGGTGTTGATCACCTCATGTGGTGCGCGCTCATACAACGCAAGCTCCTTAATGAGTTCGAGCACACGTGGCAGATCTTCTTTTTTTCCTTCGCGAATCTCAATTTCCATAGCGGGGATTTAAACACAATAAATTTGTTGCGGCAAACTTTCAAACGGCACTCAAAGCCTGCAGCTTGTAGCCTGGAGCTTGTAGCCTTTTACATGTCATCTTTCGCGATCGGAGGCACATAATTCATATTGTACCACGCAAAAGCAAATTTGTCAACGGCTTCCTCAATTACCTTGGCTGTTGGCTTTCCTGCGCCATGACCAGCCTTCGTCTCGATGCGGATCATTACGGGATTATTCCCCTTGTATTTTTCCTGGAGTGTTGCAGCGAATTTGAATGAGTGTGCAGGAACAACACGATCGTCATGATCTGCTGTTGTGACCATTGTTGCGGGATACTCCACGCCTTCGCGGATATTGTGAAGCGGTGAGTACTTCATCAGGTTTTTGAAATGTTCGGGGTCTTTCACGGATCCATATTCGGTTGCCCATGCCCATCCGATCGTAAATTTTTCATAGCGAAGCATGTCCATCACGCCTACTGCAGGCAATGCCACCTTGAAAAGATCAGGACGTTGCGTCATCGCTGCGCCAACCAGAAGTCCACCATTCGAACCACCAGCAATGGCAAGCCTCCCTGGTGAAGTGTATTTTTCTTTGATCAGGTATTCTGCGGCAGCGATAAAATCATCGAACACATTTTGCTTGTTGAGAAGCATGCCCCCTTTGTGCCACTTCTCCCCGTATTCGCCTCCGCCACGGATCGATGGCTGCGCAAAGATTCCTCCGTTCTCGAGCCACACAAGCTGCGAGATGCTGAAGCCCGGTGTCATCGATATGTCAAACCCTCCGTAGCTGTACAGATAGGTCGGATTATTTCCGTTTAGCTCGAGGCCTTTCTTGTGTACGATAAACATCGGAACCTTCGTCCCGTCTTTGCTCGTGTAGAAAACCTGTTTGGTTTCGAAGTCTTCGGGATTGAATTTGATCTCTGGTTTTTTATAGACCTCGGAAGTATTCTTCACAACATCGTAGCGATAAACTGTCGAGGGGAACGTGAACGATGTGAATGTGTAAAAACATTCAGTGTCTTTTTTCCGGCCGCCAAATGCAACGGAACCGATCGCTGGAAGTTTTACCTCGCCAGTCTTTTTTCCTTTGAGGTCATAAATGAAAATCCTGTCACTGGCATCAACCAGGTACTCCACAAAAAGTTTTCCTCCGATAACGGAAGCGTTCTCAATTCTGTTCTCAGTCTCTGCAACAACATCAACCCATTGGTCGGGCTTTGGTTTGTCAAGCGTAGTCTTAACTATTCGCTTGTTAGGTGAATTCAGGTTGGTGAGGATAAAAAGTTCGTCACCTTCATTTTCGATAACAGCGTGGTCATTCTTGAAATCATCCACCAGCGTAACGAATGGTGCATTTGATTTCGACAGGTCTTTAACAAGAAGCATGTTTCCGCTTGTACCTTCAGATCCATTGACGATTAGAAAACGTTCATCTTCTGTTGTCCCTGCATAGAAATTTCGTTGGGGAGCAGTCTTGTCCTCGTATACCAATTGATCTTTGCTTTGATCATCGCCTACTTTGTGATAAAATAATTTATGGAATTCATTTTTTGTTGAGAGATCACTTCCTTTTGGCTTGTCGTAACGACTGTAGTAAAATCCATTTCCTTTCCACGAGATCCCCGAGAATTTTACCCACTCAATAGAATCCGTTAAAAGCTGCTTTGAATCGAGATCCATAATCTTGATCTTGTTCCAGTCTGAGCCCGATACTGAAGAAGTGTATGCGAGATATTTTCCGTCAGCCGAAACACCTAATCCACTCAGTGAGACAGTTCCATCTTTTGACCAGGTGTTGGGGTCCAGGATAACTTCAGGTTCGTCTGACAATGTCTTTTGAGAGTACAGGACGAACTGATTCTGGAGACCGTTATTCTTGTAGAAGAAATACCTGCCTTCAGTCTTAAAGGGCGCTGAGTACTTCGGATAGTTCCACATTTCCTCAAGGCGTTTTTTCAGCTTGTCGCGATACTGGATCTGATTGAGGTACCCGAATGTGATCTCGTTTTGAGATTTAACCCATTCAGCGGTTTCATCGCTGCGGTCGTCTTCAAGCCAGCGATACGGATCACTCACCTCAACGCCATGGTAAGTGTCTACGGTGTCGACTTTTTTTGTAGATGGATATAATGTGGTAGTTGTTTCTTTCGGATTTGAGCACGATGACAGCATGATTGCCAAACAGAAAATGATGTGATGAAGTTTCATGACGAATGAATATACGGTTGAATATACTTATCAAATGCAGAACCCCAAATCGTAGATCCCGATTGTTTCATATCGGGGGAACGCAAAGAAGGCGCAAAGCTCGCCAGGCGTTCGTTGCGTTTCTTTGCGCCTTCGTGGCGACCTTATCGGTTATGGATTTTAGTTGATGACATCGAAACCGGTATACTTCACCAGCACTTTAGGAATTTTAATGCCTTCTGGTGTCTGATTGTTTTCAAGAATTCCGGCAACGATCCGCGGAAGCGCGAGTGCACTTCCATTGAGCGTGTGAAGCAACTGCGTTTTCCCATCTTTATTCTTATAACGCAGTTTCAAACGATTCGCCTGAAAAGTTTCAAAGTTGCTGACTGAGCTCACTTCCAGCCAGCGAGCCTGTGCTGCAGCGTACACTTCCATGTCAAACGTCAGGGCTGAGTTTACACCCATGTCACCACCGCATAACAGGAGCTTGCGGTAAGGCAACTCTAACTTCTCGAGGAGGCTTTGCACATAAGCACACATTTCGTCAAGTGCGTTATAGGAGTCTTCCGGTTTTCGGATTTGTACGATCTCAACTTTGTCAAACTGATGAAGACGATTCAATCCTCTCACGTGCGCTCCCCAGCTTCCCGCTTCTCTCCGAAAGCATGGCGTATAGCCAACGTTCTTGATCGGCAATTCGTCATCATTCACCATCACATCCCTGTAAAGGTTTGTGATCGGTACTTCTGCAGTAGGAATTAAATACAAATTGTCGATCTGCATGTGATACATCTGTCCTTCTTTGTCGGGAAGCTGACCTGTGCCGTAGCCGGATGCTTCGTTCACAACAATTGGTGGCTGTATTTCGCGGTAGCCCTGCTTCTCAGCTTCATCGAGAAAAAAGTTAATGAGGGCACGCTGCAGCTTCGCACCTTTTCCCTTGTAGACAGGAAAGCCCGCTCCTGAAATCTTGTTGCCCAGGTCGAAGTCAATGATGTCGTATTTTTTGATCAGGTCCCAGTGCGGCACAGCCTCTTTGCCAAGTGTAGGAATTGTGCCCCACTCGTGAACTTTGATGTTGTCGTCAGGGCCACCACCGTCCGGCACACTTTCGTGTGGAACGTTCGGAATGCTGTACAGAAGTTTCTGCAATTCATCCTCCGTCTGTGCGAGCACAGGTCCAAGTTCTGCGATCTGTTTTTTCAGTTCAGCAGTGCGCGCCTTCATTTTTTCAGCATCGTCCTTCTTACCGGCTTTCATCAACGCGCCAATCTCCTTCGCGAGCGAATTGCTCTCTGCAAGGAGCGCGTCCTGCTGCTGTTGTGTTTGCCTGCGTTTCTGATCAAGCGACAGTATGCGGTCCAGCGACTCCTCAATCGACTTTAAGCGTCTCTTTTTCAATCCCCTGATTACCTTTTCACGATCTTCCCGAATGGCGGAAACCTGTAGCATACTTTTTTTGTTTGTTAAATGAGTTCAAAAATAAATCTTTTGGATTGCCAGCCCTGAACGAGGGGCAATAAAATATTTTCGGGGGTTTGATAATGTCGATTTTTAGCCTATAATTGCATCATCATTCGGCTTATCTCAAGCCCTCTGAATAATCCGGTTTTTGCTTTCAAACTTTTTACCTCAACACTTTCCGTATTGATGATCTAGTTTTCAGGCCTACTGATTTTACAACTCGCAATTTTATATCAAAAACAATCAATTTTTTTAAATACACATGTACACGATTGATGATCTGAACGTCAGACTTCTTTCTGAATTGAAAGAAATCGCTGAGGGGATGGGCGTGAAGAACGCTAAGAAGCTTGCCAAGCAGGATCTTATCTACAAGATTCTCGACCAACAGGCTGTGTCCGGTGGTGATGCAGCTCCCGCGCAAAAGAAGGCAGCCCCTGCCAATGAAGGCGAACAAGGTGAACGTAAAATGCGTCCACGCAGACGTGAGAACGTAACACCTACTGCTCCAAAACCTGAAGCTGAACTCTCGTCCGATGAACTACTTGAATCTATAAACGTTGACTTCGATTCACCTTCAACTAAGTTTGAAGAAGAGTCGTCTGAAGATAAAACTGAAGCTCCGCTGTTCGAAGCGCCTGCAAGAGAACGAGAACCACGCGAGGCCCGCGAAGGCCGTGAAGGACGCGAGAACAGAGAACCTCGCGAAGACCGCGGACAACAGCAGCAGCCGCGTCCTAACATTCGCGATTTCGATGGTGCCATCAGCAATGAAGGCGCACTTGAAATCATGCAGGACGGATACGGCTTCCTCCGCTCTTCGGATTATAACTATCTCGCCAGCCCTGATGATATCTACGTTTCTCCTTCGCAGATCAAATTGTTTGGTCTGAAGACTGGTGATACAGTGAAAGGACTTATCCGTCCGCCAAAAGAGGGTGAAAAATATTTTGCGTTGCTGAAAGTTGAATCCGTTAACGGTAAAACAACAGAAGAGATCCGCGACCGTGTGGCATTCGAATACCTCACACCACTTTTCCCAGAAGAGAAACTGAAATTGAGCACTACGCCTGATAACATGTCAACGCGTATCCTTGATCTTTTCGCACCGATTGGTAAAGGTCAGCGTGGTATGATCGTAGCACAGCCTAAAACAGGTAAAACAGTTTTGTTAAAGCAGATTGCGAACGCGATTGCTGAAAACCATCCAGAAGTTTACCTGATCGTGTTGCTGATTGACGAACGTCCCGAGGAAGTTACCGACATGGCCCGCAGCGTAAAGGCTGAAGTAATCGCTTCAACTTTCGATGAGCAGGCAGAGCGCCACGTGAAAGTTTCAAGCATCGTTCTTGAGAAAGCAAAGCGAATGGTGGAGTGTGGTCACGATGTGGTTATCCTTTTGGATTCGATCACTCGTCTTGCCCGCGCTTACAATACCGTTGTTCCTTCCTCTGGTAAGATCCTTTCCGGTGGTGTGGATGCAAATGCGCTTCACAAGCCAAAACGTTTCTTCGGTGCAGCGCGTAACGTTGAGAACGGTGGTTCATTAACGATCATCGCGACAGCACTTATCGATACCGGTTCGAAGATGGATGAAGTTATCTTTGAAGAATTCAAAGGTACAGGTAACATGGAATTGCAGCTGGACCGCAAGCTTTCGAACAAGCGCGTTTACCCTGCGATCGATGTTCCGGCTTCGGGAACACGCAGAGAAGACCTGCTGATGAGAGAAGACGAACTTCAGCGCGTATGGATCCTGCGCAAGTTCATGAGCGACATGAACTCAAACGAAGCAATGGAATTCCTCCTGAGCAAGATGAAAGGCACGAGAAACAACGAAGAGTTCTTGTTGTCGATGAATGGATAATCAGAGATTACTCTAATAGAAAAGCCGTCCCCGTGGGCGGCTTTTTTGTTTCTTAACTTGTGAGCTTCAAGCCTCAAGCTGCAAGCTTCAAGCCCTCGCATCAAACCTTGATAGCCTACCGCATAGACTTGCAGCTTGTAGCTATTTCCCACGTCAAAACTGCTTCCCGAAAAGCCCTTGTAACTTTTTCTGTCCGCCTGCGACTAACTGGTACAATGAAAGCGATTCTCTGTACGCAATACGGTCCACCAGAAACGCTCAGGCTCGTTGATCTGGAAAAACCAACACCAAAACCTCACGAGGTATTAGTCCGCGTCAAAGTATCAACCACAACGTTTGGCGACTGCGAGATCCGCACGCTCACGTTGCCTGCATGGACGCGATTTCCGGTCCGTTTACTTACAGGCTATCGGAAACCGAAACGATTGATACCCGGAATGGAGTTCGCTGGTGTTGTGGAAGCAGTGGGCAGCAAAGTTGACACGCTGAAGGTCGGTGACGAAATTTTCGGAATGACCGGGATGACATTCGGTGGCAATGCTGAATACGTTTGCCGTTCAATCCGGCCGATGCCGGGAAGGAAACCAAAATCTGTGTCTTTTGAAGATGTCGTAACGATCCCGGTTGGCGGAATCAATGCGCTGCATTTTCTTCGGATGGCGGGAATCGTTCCCGGG
The DNA here is from genome assembly GCA_029309925.1 of Fulvivirgaceae bacterium JP3-4. GTDB lineage: Bacteria > Bacteroidota > Bacteroidia > Cytophagales > Cyclobacteriaceae > Chryseosolibacter. The sequence continues at coordinate 159,020 of JARKND010000005.1, read as the reverse complement.
CAGAAAGTTCTCGTCATTGGCGCTGGAGGAAGTATTGGTACCTGGGGCGTCATCCTTGCGAAATTCTACGGTGCTGAAGTTACCGCTGTTGACCATACGGGTAAACTGGAAATGCTCCGGTCGATAGGCGCTGATCATGTAATCGATTATACATCAGAAGATTTTTCAACAACCGGTAAAAAATACGATGTGATCTTTGACAATGTTTACGGATCAGATTTTTCAAAATGTATTCGTTCACTAACGCGTAGCGGTTATTATCTCATGGCGAACACTGACCCGTTGCGAATGCTGCGGGGGGTTTGGATTGAACTGACATCTTCCAAAAAAGTGAAATTTGCATTGGCGGCAGATAACGAAAAAGACCTGAACTATCTCGCCAGCCTTGTTGAAAGTGGTAAGGTCAAGCCGGTTATTGATCGTATTTACCCGCTTGAAGAAACGGCTGAGGCGCACCGGTACGTAGAGCAAGGATTAAAAAAGGGAAGTGTAATTATCAGCGTCTCCTAAATTGATACCCGTGTCCGCCATCGTTATTTTTTTCGCTTGCGTTCGTGGAAAGCTCCTTTGAACGTTGGATCCTCCTTCCGCTTCTGCGCATCGATCTCCCGCGCCATGTCTTTCGCTTCGTACTTTGGCGTCTCCTCAATCTCCACGTCACCAGGAAGTGCCTTGACGGGAATTGTTTCACGGATCAGCTTTTGAATTTTTTGGATGTGATACAGCTCAGCGTCTGTGGCAAACGTGATTGCCTTTCCTTCCTGGAACGCCCTGCCCGTCCTGCCGATCCTGTGAACATAGTCTTCGTAAAGAATGGGCACATCAAAGTTGATGACATGCGAAACTTTTGTGACATCAATTCCGCGCGCTGTCACATCGGTTGATACAAGCACGCGCAGCTTGCCGTCTTTAAAATCATTGACCGCATTGATGCGTGTATTCTGATCTTTGTTGGAATGAATTACCCGTGCCGGTCCGATTTCCTTTCGCTCAAGATATTTGAAAATATTATTGGCGACTTCTTTCGTCCGGGTAAACACAAGCACGCGGTTAAATTCTTCTTCATTCACGAGAAGATATTCAAGGAAGTTGATCTTCGTTTTGAGGTTGGGAATTTTGTACAGCACCTGCTCGACCTTCGATGCCGCTGTTGCCTGCGGTGTCACTTCAATCTTCACAGGAAATTCCAGAAATTCTTTTGAGAGGTGTTCAACCCGCTCCGAAAATGTTGCAGAGAATAACAGATTCTGGCGCTTACTCGGAATTACTTCAAAAATTTTGCGGAGCTGGTGCATGAACCCCATGTCCATCATTCGATCCGCTTCATCGAGTACCAGGGTCTTGATGAGTTTTGTGGGAAGTTCTCCTTTCAGATAGAGTTCCATAAACCTGCCTGGTGTAGCGATTAGAATATCAACACCGTTTTGAATGGCCTGAATCTGCTGGGTTGGCCCCACACCGCCATACAGCGGAAAAATTCTCAGGTCAGTGTACTTTGCCAGGTTCGAAATGTGCTCTGAAATTTGAATAGTGAGTTCTTTCGTTGGCGCCAGTATGAGCGCTCTTGGGTCCTTACCTTGCGCGTACTTCACTTTCATCAGCAGAGGCAACGCATAGGCTGCGGTCTTGCCTGTTCCGGTTTGCGCGATGCCAATAAGTTCCTGGCCTCCGAGAATCAACGGGATTGCTTTCTGCTGAATTTCCGTTGGTGCTTCAAAGCCCGCTTCTGACACAGCGTTTAACAGCTGGCGGTTAAGATTAAAATTTTCAAAAGACGGAGCAGCTGACACTTTAGAACTTATTTTTGACCTATGAAGAAATTTCTCATCAAGAACGCAAATATAGTCAATGAAGGTAAGGTCTTTCAGGGCGATGTTCTGATCAGGGGACAGTTTATTGAAAAGATTGCGTCTGATATCTCTGAAAGCAATGCAACGGTGATCGATGCGAAAGGCAAGCACCTTCTTCCGGGCGCCATCGATGATCAGGTGCATTTCCGCGAACCCGGTCTGACACACAAAGGAAATATCTATTCAGAGTCCCGTGCCGCTGTCGCGGGAGGTGTGACTAGTTTTATGGAGATGCCGAACACCAGTCCGCCAACCTTCACCCATGAATTGCTAGAACAGAAATATGACATCGCCTCGAAGAATGCGCTGGCGAACTATTCGTTTTATATCGGTGCTGCCAACGACAATCTCGAGGAGGTTCTGAAGACGGATGTGAACAACGTCTGCGGATTGAAAATCTTCATGGGATCATCGACCGGCAATCTGCTCGTTGATAACGAAAAGACGCTGGAGGGCTTTTTCTCGAAGTTCCCGTCACTCATTGCTACGCACTGCGAGCATGAGCCGACCATCCGCAGGAATACAGAGATATTTAAGGAGCGCTATGGCGAGAATGTTCCGATCGAATGTCACCCGCAGATCAGAAGCGAGGAGGGATGTTATCTCTCATCATCCTTTGCTGTGGCCCTGGCTAAGAAACACGGCACGAGACTGCACATCCTGCACATCTCAACAGCAAAAGAGACTGCACTGTTCGACAATTCTATCCCTTTGGAAAAAAAGAAGATCACTGCCGAAGCCTGCGTCCATCACTTATGGTTTAACGACAGTGATTACGCAACGAAGGGAATGTTCATCAAGTGGAACCCTGCTATCAAAACTAAAAATGACCAGGCCGCTATTTTCCAGGCGCTGCTTGATGATCGAATCGATGTTATTGCAACCGATCACGCACCGCATACCATCGAAGAAAAAAATAACACTTACTTCAAAGCGCCTTCCGGTGGGCCGTTGGTGCAGCACAGCCTCGTGGCAATGCTTGATTTCTTTCATCAGGGAAAAATCAGCCTCGAAAGAATTGTTCAGAAGATGGCGCACAACCCCGCAATTCTTTACCAGATTTCGAAACGCGGTTTTATCCGCGAAGGGTATTATGCCGATGTAGTCGTGGTCGATTTGAACAGGCCGTGGACCGTGCAGAAAGACAATATTCTGGCAAAATGCGGATGGTCTCCTTTTGAAGGTCATCAGTTCCGGTCGAGGGTGGCGCAAACCTTTGTTTCAGGCCATCTGGCTTATGACAATGGCGTTTTAGATGAGTCTGAAAAGGGCAAGCGACTGGTTTTTGAACGGTATTAGATTTTTAATGTTGTAAATATGGCCTGCATGCCTAAATTTGCAATCCCTTTCCATCCCGATAGCATCGGGACTATTGGTAAGGAACATGGTGGATGTAGCTCAGTTGGTTAGAGCACCAGATTGTGATTCTGGGGGTCGTGGGTTCGAGCCCCATCTTTCACCCTTAAAAATGAAAAAAGCTTCCCAAAAGGAAGCTTTTTCATTTTAGTCATTAGTCATTAGTCACTAGCAACCAGGGCGAGTCTTTAAACTCCAATGAGTATTCGCTGATATTAGTTTGAATCTGACCGATATTCCTAATGACTAATGACCAGTGACTAGTGACTGTTATTTTAACCAGCAGTACATGTCCAGTTCGGGTGAGTTTCATAGAAAACAAAAAAACGCTGAGTAAGTCAATATTGAATTGGCCTTATTTTTTCTCTATGTTTCGATATGATTAGGAGGGAAGATTTTAATAAGCTTTCGCTGGAGAAGAAGATCAGCACGCTCTATGAAAATGGAACGTTCGTGATGGCGATCCGGTATTATGCTTACAAAGTGAACCTCTATCTCCTGGGCAACTTCTACCTCGAAGTGTTTGTGAACCACAAGATGGCATCGATAGAGAAGATCAGTGTGCTAGACACCAATCACACCCGGATGAAGTTTTACTCTGATCAGATCAAACTGCCTGTGGACCTTCTGTGACTAAAATTGTAGAACAATCTCACCGAAACGACAATAAAAAAACCCAGTCTCACAACTGGGTTTTTTCTTTATCAGTAAGATCGAACTTAAGCAGTTGCCGCAGTTGATTCTTCGAATTTCTGAGAAATTCTGAGGGTAACGGCTTTCTTAGCCTTATATCCGCAGTAGCCGCACTGGTAGTGCTTGAGCAACTCGCCTTCTTCAGCAGGAGTAGCTACTTTCAAAACTTCCTCGCGCACAACTTTGAAGGTTTGGTAGTTACACTCAGGGCACTGCAATGCGTGGAGATGACCAGAATACTTTTCAATCTTAACGTACCCGGTTTCTTCATCCTTCCATACATCATAGTCGATTGAGAATACATTCTCTTCAGCCTGCATACCTTCATCGAGGTAAGCATCTTCTTCATCTTCGCTCAGAAGCTTCATTGCCTTACCAGTCTTCGGGGAGATCCGTGGCTTATAACGCAGTTCCTTCAATCGCTTTTCGATAAAGAACGGGTAGTAGAATTTTAGCAGGTTCTGAACGATCAAACCTACGATCATACCCATTGAGATCGTGGTGAAAACACGTACGAAGATCCATAGGGGGGTGAACTCCGTAACATTTGAATTGGCGAAAAAACAACAACCAGTAATCAGGATTATTGATGCAATCCACAGCGTCATGATCTCACTCCTGTTGATAAAATCATACTTCGTCTTGGCATCACTCATCGTAGCCAGCCTGATTATGTGACCGATCACGATCAACACGGCAATCGCCCAAGCTCCATAAGCGATATTCTTTGCCATTTCATTCCAAGTTGTGTAGTCCATGGTAGGGGTATGGTAAGGTTATTTTTTGTCCACTGTAGCAAATATATGGTCCTGTTTTAACTTTACCTACAGATCACTGGAGGAATAATCGATAAAACGAAGATCAAGTTAACAATTCCCCTGAAATTCTAAAAATCAAATTTCACAGAGGTTTTTAATACAGGGAATTATCAGGAAGTAACTCCAAATTTTTTAATAAATCTTCGTACGATTTCAAGTGTTTGATTCTCACTCTCAACCATACCCATATGTGCCACGCCAGGGAGGATGTGGAGTTCACTGCTCGGGTTAAGATGTGCCTGCTTCTTCACCGCATCCACCGGAATTCCAGCATCTTTTTCTCCTGCAATGAATAATACCGGCTTATGAATTTCACTTAAAAGTGAAATGCTGTCCGCCCGATCGCGCATCGCGAGTGTGTAAGCCTTCACAGCATCTTCCTTCGCCTGAACCGCAATGTTTCGAATGTCGTTGATGGAATGGTGCTGCGGATCAGCGAACAGGGGGCTGATAAAATTCGAGGTAAACTTTTCGACTCCGTTCTTATCAATGAAGTCGATCACCTTGTTGCGCGATTCTTTTTTTTCGTCTGAATCCGCGGAAGCGGTTGAGTGAAAGAGACCAATAGCAGCAAATAATTCGGGAGCTTGTCTCGCCATCGCTAACGTCACGTATCCGCCCAGCGAATGGCCAATGACGATAGATCTTGTAATACCGTTTTCACGAAGCCATTCAATGAGAATCGATGCAACGGAACCGATTGAAAGTTTCTCGGAAGGAAAACCAGAATTACCGAAGCCTGGCAAGTCCGGGGTAAGCACATGAAAATCTGTGGAAAGTTTTTGGGCGAATGAGTCCCATATTCGACTCGTAAATGGAAACCCGTGGATCAATACCACAGGGAACCCCGTTCCCAATTCCCGATAGTAGATGGACGTCATTACATTTTCGTCACAGATTCCAACAGCTCAACAACCGTTCTCTCAATACCTTCGGGATCGAATCCACATTCCCGGTGCAGTTCAATTTGCTCACCATGCTCCACAATACGGTCCGGAATTCCGAGGCGTTTTACTTCTGCGAAGTAGTTGTTGTCAGCCATGAACTCGAGCACAGCGGAACCAAAACCACCCTGCAGACATCCGTCTTCAACGGTGATCACTTTCCTGTATCTCGCAAAAACCTCATGAAGCCTTTCTTCATCAATCGGTTTAACGAATCGCATATCGTAGTGGGCGATTTCAATATTTCGCTTTGAAAGTCTTTCTGCCACCTCAACCACGTAGTTGCCTATGTGCCCGATCGTGAGTACCGCAACATCTTCACCATCGCGAATCTTGCGTCCGGTGCCGATCCTGACTTCTTCCATCGGTGTTCTCCACTGCGGCATCACACCCTGGCCCCGCGGATAACGAATGCTGAACGCACCGCCTTTGCGAGGCAGTTGCGCGGTATACATCAGGTTCCGCAATTCGGCCTCGTTCATCGGAGCCGAAACAATCATATTGGGCAGGCAGCGGAAATAAGAAATGTCATAGGCACCATGGTGTGTCGGTCCGTCTGCGCCAGCGAAGCCAGCACGGTCGAGACAGAAATTCACGGGCAGATCCTGAATACAAACATCATGGATCACCTGGTCGTAGGCGCGCTGCATGAACGAACTGTAAATATTACAGAACGGAATCAATCCCTGTGTGGCAAGACCGGCCGAAAAAGTCACAGCATGCTGCTCTGCTATGCCTACATCAAACGCACGGTCAGGCATCTCCTTCATCATAATGTTCATCGAAGATCCTGAAGGCATCGCTGGTGTGATACCCATGATCTTATCGTTTGCCTTCGCGAGTTCAACCAGTGTATGACCAAACACGTCCTGATACTTTGGCGCCTGTGGTCTTTCGTATACCTTCTTGTGAATTTCGCCCGAGATCTTGTCAAAAGTTCCGGGTGCATGCCATGTCGTGGCGTTGCCTTTTTCTGCTGGGCCATAACCTTTCCCTTTGACGGTTACACAGTGAAGAATTTTTGGCCCTTTTATATTCTTGAGATCGTTTAGGATTGTCACAAGGTGATCAACATCGTGACCATCTACTGGTCCGAAATAGCGAAGGTTGAGTGACTCGAAAAAGTTACTCTGGCTTAACAAGGTTGACTTGATGCCAGTCTCTACTTTCGATGCGATTTCCTGTGCACTCTTTCCAAATGTTGAAAGTTTACCAAGCAATTTCCAGACATCATCCTTCAGTTTGTTATAAGTGCGCGAAGTTGTGATATCGGTAAGATAATCTTTTAGCGCACCCACATTGGGATCGATCGACATGCAGTTGTCGTTGAGAATGATCAGCAGGTTTGTGTCAGAGACGCCTGCATGGTTCATTCCTTCGAACGCGATTCCGCCTGTCATGGCACCATCACCAATCACTGCAATGTGCTGACGCTCGTTGTCCTGGTAATACTTTGACGCAACCGCCATCCCCAACGCTGCGGATACAGATGTAGAGGAATGACCGACACCGAATGCATCGTAAGGACTTTCCTTCATCTTAGGGAATCCGGACAAGCCGTTGTAAAGTCTGTTGGTGTGAAAAACTTCTTTTCTACCGGTGAGAATCTTATGTCCGTACGCCTGGTGCCCCACATCCCACACGAGCTGATCTTTAGGCGTATTGAAAACATAGTGCAGCGCAACGGTAAGCTCAACCACCCCCAGGCTAGCCCCGAAATGGCCACCGTATACAGATACATTATCGATTATAAATTGTCGCAGTTCCTCGCAAAGCTGCACCAGTTGAACCTGATCTAATTTTTTGACGTCATCAGGACTGTTGATTTGGGCTAAAAGTTTACCCGGGGTAATAAGCATGGTCGAATCCGTTATTTCTAAATAAACAGCAAATTAAGGTAAGTGTTTCCTGACAGCTTCCAAGCCCCACTAATCAACAAAATTACTTATTTCTTGCGTCTCCAAGGATTTTGAGAGATTATAAATAAATTTGTGCCTCCCTATGGTGTCACAAGAAAATTTTGAGGTAAAACTGCCGCTTTTTGAAGGTCCGTTCGATCTTCTGTTGTTCTTTATTGAACGCGATGAGCTCGACATATATGACATTCCGATCGCCACGATCACCAACGATTTCCTCGAATATGTGCATCACATGGAAACGCTGAATATTGAAGTGGCCAGTGAATTTATCCTGGTTGCCGCAACGTTGATGCGCATCAAATCGAAGATGCTGTTGCCTCGCCCGCAGCTTGACGAGCAGGGAAATGAGATCGACCCTCGCGAGGAGCTCGTAAAACACCTTCTTGAATACAAGAAGTACAAGTCAGTAGTCGACAACTTCCACAAAATGGAAGAGAACGAGCTGATGAAAGAGAAGCGCGGAAACCTGATGAAGGAATTGAAAGCGCTGGCTGAAAGCACAAACGTGGAGGCTGAACTTCAGGATGTAACTGTGTTTAAGCTGATGACCGTCTTCGAAAAGTGTATGAAGCGTTTTGAAGCGGAAAAGAATAAACCGGTTCACCAGGTCATCACCTATCCATATACCGTAGAAGGTCAGAAGAAGTTTTTGGTGGAGGAACTCGGCAAGCGTTCACGCATTGCTTTTACAGAGTTGCTTGACATGTATCCATCGAGACTTGGTCTTATCTTCAACTTCCTGGCGATCCTCGAAATGCTTGCATTGCAGCACATCAGCATCCAGGTTGGAGAAGGCTACAATAATTTCTGGGTTCTGCCCCACCAGGCGGAGACAGCTTCTGCAGAAGCAAACCCGGTCAATCAGGAATAAAGATCATTATTGTCAGTGGTCGCCACTTCAGCAAAAAAGTTGGCGACCTTTTCTGTCACCGCTTTGAAGTAACGCTGTCCTTTCTCAGCGGATGCTTTGCGCGGATCACCAACGCCTGTGTCTTTTGTTACCTGCAGCCACTTTCGTTCTGCCCATGCCCAGCCTTCGCGGATGGCGCTGATGCGGAATTTTTTCGCGGCACCGTCACCCGCCTCCGACAGGGGTCGGACCAGGTGAGGTGTGAGATGCATGATCACACTCGTTTCCATTTCACCGGCATGGTCATCTTTATTTTCAAAAAATTCTTTCTGATCAACAGACTGATACCAGTTGCACGAACACAGAAACATTTTCGGATACTGAAGGCCAAGTTCCCGTATCATGGTACGGAAATCATTTCCGCCATGACTGTTTAAAATGATCAGCTTGTAAATCCCCTGGCGATTCAATACATCAACCACATCGCGCAGCACCGCGAGTTGTGTGCTGGGGTTCATGTTCATGTCGAGCTTCACATCGAACTGGCCCGTATTCACACCAAACGGAATAGCGGGAAGTACAGTGAGCTTTATTCCTTTGTCCCACGCAATACGAGCCGCCTCGGCAGCAACTTGTTCGGCTTCGATGATGTCCGTCCCGTAAGGCAAATGATAATTGTGTGCTTCGGTAGCACCCCAAGGAAGAACAGCGAGTTTGTAGTCCGTTTCCTTTACTGTTTTCCAGTTATTTTCCGCAAGTATGTAAGGCCTCATGAGAACGATTTATGAATTGAGATTTGAGATTTTAGATTTTAGTCCGCGCCTTGCGGACGATTATCCATCATTAAATTATTCGTCAATGTTGTTGGCAAACGAATGACCAGGCACCAAATCTAAAATCTTAAATCTAAAATCTTAAATCTTAAATCTTAAATCTTAAATCTTAAATCTTAAATCTTACTTAGTTACCAGGAATAGCAATCCGATACCGCTTCCCTTTCTTCACCGTGAGCCTGTCATCTCTCAACCACGGATTATGTCTCTTGATCAGCTTGTAATTGCTTCCATTTTGTTTCGCGAAAGCAACAAGATCTTTTACCGTCTCGTCAACTTCAACGTAGCGCAATGCTTCTTCCTGGTACATGTGCTTTGGATTCACCCGAAATCCATATCGCGAAGGATTTTCAATGATCTCCTTGATCGCCACAATCCTGAAAACATAGCGCGAAGTTTCTTCATTGAGGAAGAGGTCGTAATAATTTTTTTCTCCCTGATTTTCGATCGCGCGCTCGATGCCGGCCATTCCGCGGTTGTAGGATGCAGCAACCAGTGTCCAGCTTCCAAACTTGCGATAAGCCTGGTTCAGATATTTGCAGGCTGCTACCGTAGCCTTCAACGGATCATAGCGTTCATCCACTTCATTGGAGATCTCGAGCCCGAATTCCTTTCCAGACGTTTTGAGAATTTGCCAGTAGCCCACCGCCTCCGCTGGAGAGATAACGTTCATGAGGTTGCTTTCAATCAGCGGAAGATATTTAAAGTCTTCGGGGATGTTGTGTTCTTTCAGGATCTTCTCGATCTGCGGCAGCCAGCGCTTTGCGCGTTTGATGAGGAAGATCGTGTTACTGTGAAAATAGGTGTTGATCTGGAGCTCTTTATCAAGGCGTTCTTTTACATCAGGCAGGTGCAACGGCATGGGCTCACCCGCGAACGTTGCGTTTTCAGGAACGTCAAACGATATCGCAGGAAGAGGACTGTCATCCATCACATATTCCGGTGCAGCAACTTCCTCATCGGACATCATTGTTGGTGATGTATGATCCCGACTTTCGTTAAAAACAATATATGCGAACAAAATAATGAGGCACGAAATCCCCAAAAATGTGTTCAGATCCTTCATGAGCTAAAATTTTTAATGTCTGATGATAGCGGGTATGCCTACCGTTATAATCATGCCCTGCTCCGGCACACATCAGAAGTTTGGTGACAGCAAATACTTTGAGTAGAATTCATCGATCACCTTCACAGCATCTTCCGGTGTATCAACAACGCTGAATAAATTCATGTCCTCGCCATTGATCATCTTTTCAGTGATCAGAACCTTCTTGATCCAGTCAACGAGACCCGACCAGTATTTCTTTCCAACCATGACAATCGGGAAACGTCCGATCTTTTTCGTCTGGATCAGCGTCAGCGCTTCGGTGAGTTCGTCCAGCGTACCGAATCCTCCCGGCATCACGATAAATCCCTGCGAATATTTCACGAACATGACTTTCCGTACGAAGAAATAATCAAACGTGATCAGTTTGTCCTTGTCGATGTAAATGTTTCCGGCCTGCTCGAACGGGAGAAAAATATTCAACCCCACCGACTTTCCTCCGGCACGATGCGCGCCTTTGTTACCAGCCTCCATGATACCTGGACCGCCACCGGTGATCACACCATAGCCGTGCTGTACAAGTTTGAAGGCAATTTCTTCCGCCATCTTGTAGTAGACGTTTGAAGGTTTTGTGCGCGCAGAACCGAAGATCGTCACACATGGACCGATCTTGGCGAGCTTTTCCATACCCTCAACAAATTCCGACATCACCTTGAAGATCATCCAGCTGTTCGCACCTTTGATCTCAGCCCAGTCTTTATCCTTGAAAGCTGTCCGGATCCGGTTCTCTTCTTCTAATGCTTTCTGTAAAAGGTCGTCATCTATTTTTTTCTTCCTTGTTTTCATAAAAAATTCTGCGTGGCAGGGGGTCATTTGGTTGATTGATCGCAAATCTATTCTAAATTGTGAAGTCGTACTGCTGTACGAAACTTAACTGCGAAATATACAAATCATGCATCGAATTACTAAAGCGGTCGTATTGCTCTTTCTTTTTTCATCTGCGCTGTTCTCCTGCCAGAAAAAAACAGCAACCGAAGAAACGCAAGCTTCCGTGCCGGCACGCGATACTTCATGGGCGATGTTACCTTTTGTAAAAGTCGATAGCGTCAACCCCGTTTTGCTGCCAGGCGAAAATACATTCCGCGATCCCATCTGGAAACGCCAGGTCAAATGGGATGAAAAAGACGTGTTCAATCCTGCGGCTATTGTCCGCGACAATAAAGTTTATTTGTTGTTCAGGGCTGAAGACAAAGTAGGAAAACATGCCGGGGTGTCGCGCCTCGGACTTGCCGTGAGCGATGATGGTTTACACTTCACGAAAATGAAAGAGCCCGTCTTTTTCCCCTCCAACGACAGTCTCAAAATTTACGAATGGGAGGGAGGCGTAGAAGATCCGCGCGTAGTTGAAAGTGAAGACGGAAAATATATTCTCACGTATACCGGTTATGACGGCCAGACCGCACGACTGCTCGTTGCATCTTCACCAGATCTGAAGACCTGGACCAAACACGGCCTGGTGTTGCGCGGAAAATATAAGGATACGTGGAGCAAGTCGGGAGCCATTGTCGCGGAGCAGAACGGATCGCGCATCGTTGCAAAAAAGATCAACGGCAAATACTGGATGTACTTCGGAGACACTGATCTTTTTATGGCAACCTCCGATGACCTCATCCACTGGACGCCACTTGAAGAGAATGGTAAACTGCTTTCCGTTCTCAAGCCTCGTGAAAAATATTTCGACAGCCGACTCGTGGAGAGCGGACCATATGCATTGTCGCACCAGAAAGGAATTCTTCTGATCTACAACAGCATGAATCATGATTCGGTCGGTGACCCTGCCATACCGAAAGGAGCATATTGCGCAGGCCAGGCACTCTTCGATAAAAATGATCCATCAAAATTGATCGACCGCCTCGAAAAAGATTTTATGCGTCCTGACAAAGACTATGAAATCACAGGGCAGGTGAATCGGGTTTGCTTCCTTGAAGGACTGGTGCCGTTTCAGGGGAAGTGGTTTCTTTACTATGGAACAGCGGATTCGAAGATAGCGGTAGCCGTCAAGGATTAACGCTTCACGCTGCACGCCACACGCTTCACGTCTCTGTGATGGTAATTCAAACTTTGACTTCCAGGCGTGAAGGAGTAGCTGCAAGCCGCAAGCTTCAAGCTACAAGTCTATTCAGTGCGACTTCAAAGTCCGGAAATTTAAAGTTGGGATGTCCAGGCTTGAAGCTTGCAGCGTGTAACTTGCAGCCCGGTCACGTCCGGATACAGTTGAGGTTCTGAAGCGCTATTTAAGCACGAGCTCAATCATCTCCTTCTGCACATTCCAATCCTTCGCCAGCTTCAGCATCGCGGTAGCTTCCATTTCCGTCACATAGCCTTTCAGGTTGTTCGCCTGCCAGACCATGTGGATCAGATCAATGCGTTTGTTTTTTGGATAATCGCCAATAATGTTGTTGAGGTAGGTGCGTGCGCGCTCAAAAGCAGTCAGGTAATCTTCGGCAATGAAGTCAAGTGCCCACTTGTGTTCATCCCGCGCGTCAAGCTCTTCTGCTGTTCTTTCGAGGTCTACTTTTTCGTCTTCATCCAGACCGTGATAATGAAAGATCACAGACTTCAGAAGCATGTAGACCTTCTTTTCTTCAGCAGACTTCATGGGGTTGATTTAGCAATGCGAAAAATACGAAAAGGATAACGAAACAATACAGCTTTAGGAAATTAAAAAAAGGTCTGACGAAATTCTGTCTGCCATCATTTTACCTTTCGGTGTGAGCTTCAACGAATGACCTTCGATAACGGCCAGTTCCTTCGAAACCAGCGTGTTGATATAATCTTTTTGTTCTTCGAGCAGATCATAGTGGTAGTCGTGAATCATAACTTCAAGGTCTGCACCCCAGCGCGTGCGAAGGGTAGTGAGGAGATATTCATTCACCTGGTCATCGCGCGTCAACACTTCATGTTCGAAAGGTAAGTTTCCTTCCTTAAGCGATTTTACGTAGAGATGATTGTTCCGGATATTGAACTGCCGCGACTTTCCATTGTACGAGTGTGCACTAGGTCCAATGCCAAGGTATTTCCTGCGTTGCCAGTAACTGCTGTTGTGCCGCGATTCAAAGCCTGGCTTTGCAAAATTTGAAACCTCGTATTGCTGGTAGCCGGCATCACCAAGGACTTCGATGAGGAGTTCAAGCTGGTGCGCAGCATGATCATCCGGCATCGGTGAAAGCCGCCCTTTTTTGTTCCAATTGCCAAACACAGTCTGCGGCTCGATCGTGAGATTGTATGCAGAAATGTGTTCGGGATTAAGCGCAACCGCGTGCCGGATATTTTCAATCCACTCCCTTTCAGTCTGCCCGGGAATCGCGTATATGAGATCAATGCTGATATTGTTAAAACCAACGTTGCGGCTGGCGTCTACACATTCAAAGGCACTCGTTGAATTATGTGCGCGATTGAGAAACGCGAGCACAGAGTCCTGGAAGGATTGGATGCCAATACTCAGTCGATTGACACCAGAGTCGCGCAGTTCTCGTAACTTAACAGCAGTGAGGTCGTCAGGGTTGGCTTCGAGCGTGACCTCGGCCGTACCAGAAACCTGAAACAATGAATGCACATCCTCGAGCAGCGACTTCAGTTCTCCACCATTAAGAAGAGAAGGTGTTCCTCCCCCATAATAAATCGTTTCGATTTTTTCACCGCCAAGGTAATCGCGCTGCAACCGTAGCTCCGTACGCATGCCCGCTACCATTTCCGTCTGGATCGAACGGTTAGTCGAAAAATGAAAGTCGCAGTAACGACAAGCTTGTTTACAAAACGGTATGTGAAAATAAATTCCTGCCATAAAATCAAGCAAACTTACGTTCATTTCAACAATGAATACAATTCAATTAGTTTTGCAGGAATGAGCCGGATAATTTTTTACCTGATCCTGATAACCACAACTTGTAATCTTTCGTTTGGTCAATCGAGCATTCTCGACCTTCAGCCGGAATGGCTTCAACACAGAGACGGAGATTATGTTGCCTTTGATCAGGATGCAACGGCCAGAACACTGTACTTCATAGTGGAAGCCGGAAAGTATCCCGGTGGTGAGTTAAATATTGAATCATCGAGTCCGTATTTTCTGTTTCTGAACGGAAAGTTGTCGGGCGAATTTTCCGGAGGCGTTGGCTTTTCAATCGACAGTCTGGCAGCGAAGCATGCTGCCGGCAAGATCATCGCGTGTATCTACCAGGAGCAAATTAACCCCCGCGAACTGCGCACTTACATCTCTAAACTGAACGTGCGAAGTGGAGATAGCGGACCACCTTACCGGCCGGCAAGTGACTTCAAAGATTTCGTCATCCTCTCCGGTCTCCTGATCATCATTTTCTTTTTGGTGATCAGCCAGCTCAACCCAAAGCTAGCTTCCGATTATTTTTCGGTTATTAAGATTTTTTCGCCACGAGAAGCGGACGATGCACAATCAAACGCGCGGCTGACGAGCAGCAATAATTTTCAGTTTTATGTTGGCTGCAGCATGTTACTCGCATTGTATCTTTTGATCACGCTTTATAATCTCCCCGATGCATATGCACTGCCGCTGAAGTTTCAGGCTGACAGCTTCGGGGGAATTGTGTGGCAGTGGATAAAACTCTCAACCTTTATTCTCGGACTTTTCCTTCTCAAGATCGTGGTCGTTTTTATTGTCACGCGTCTGTTCAACATGAAAGGATTGGCGCGCGTGCATTTTTTTAACTGGGTGCGTTTAATGCTGATTGTATTTGGAGGCGCAACGACTATTGCGTTCTCTTACTACATCCTCCGGGGCCAGAGCGAGACAATTTTCGTAGGGTTTCTTTCGCTGATTGTGGCAACGCTGATCGGCTGGATATTTATTGTGTTCATGAAACTTAACGGCAAAACGGAGCACTCGATGTTTCATTTATTTTCGTACATTTGTGCCACCGAATTGATACCGTTGCTAATCACAATCAAGGTACTCTTCCAATAGAATAATTTTTTGTCTACGTGCTGATATGAGTGAAATCGCTACTGACAGGATGCGTAAGGTAAAAAGCATCCTGGTGACCCAAGAGGCTCCTGCTGATGCAAATTCTCCTTACTTAAAACTTGCTGAAAAATTCAACCTAAAGATTGACTTTCGTCCGTTTATTCAGGTGGAGCCGGTTCCGGTAAAAGAATTCCGAAAGCAAAAAATCGAGATCCTCAATCACACCGCGATCATCTTCACCAGCAGGAATGCTGTCGATCATTTCTTTCATATCTGCCAGGAGCTGAAAATAGAAATGCCGGCAGAGATGAAATACTTTTGTATCTCCGAGCAGACTTCCAACTATCTTCAGAAATATATCGTTATCCGCAAACGAAAAATTTTCACAGGTCTGAAAACAGCGCAGGACCTCCTGGAAATTTTGAAGAAGCATAAGAACGAAAAGTACCTTTTCCCTTGCTCTGACATTCGCAAGAATGACATCCCAGATTTTTTAAAGGACAACGGGTTCCAGTATACCGAAGCGATCATCTACCACACCGTGGCAGCTGACCTCTCAGATCTCAAAGAAGTGTTCTATGACATACTCGCGTTCTTCAGTCCGTCAGGTATAAATTCTCTGCTAGTAAATTTCCCCGAATTCAAGCAAAATAATACACGCATTGCTGCGTTTGGTCCTACTACTGCGAAAGCGGTAAAGGATGCAGGCTTAATCCTTGATATTGAAGCACCTCTGCCCAATGCGCCATCGATGACAGGTGCGTTGGAGTTGTACATCAAAAAAGCAAACGGGATAAAATAAAGCCTTCATTCATTGGAGATTAGCAAAGTGTTACATTAATTACACTTTAATTACATCCCCGTTGAAAGTCTCGAAAAAAAAGGCTTACTTTAAATCCTATTTTTTCACCTTAATGCTGAAGCGCACTTTTTATACTGCTCTGCTTATCCTCAGCCTGACCATGCCGACCCATGCTCAACAGGATCCTCAGTTTACGCAGTACATGTTCAACAACCTCTTCCTTACTCCTGCGTATGCTGGTGTGGATGGGATTACACAGGTCACTGTGTTTCACCGTGCGCAATGGTTGGGCTACCAGTCGAGTTTTGGTGACGGAGGTGCACCTGCAACAAGCATGGTGAGTTTTAACACACCTATCTACAAACTGAAGAGTGGATTTGGAGGATACATCACATCTGACCGCCTCGGCCCGCAAACGAACAATGAGCTCCAGGCCATGTATGCTTATCACCTGGGTATCAAAGATTCAAAATTAAGTTTCGGTATTAAAGTAGGCGCTTACTCGCAGGCAATCGATTATGAAATGTATCGCGCCATCCAGCCTGACGATCCATTGCTTGCTGGAAAATCTGGCAAAGATTCTCAAATCCGTCCTGACGTTGGTGTTGGCGTTTTTTACCGCGCTGAAAAATACTATGTCGGCATTGGTATGAATCACCTCACGAAAGCCGAGTTCGATTTCGGTGTGAGCCAGGCACGCAACGCACTGCAGAACCACATGAACCTGACTGCCGGATATTATTATGAAGTCAACTTTGACCTCAAGATCAATCCAACCGTCCTGGTTAAAACAGATTTTAAAGAATATTCTTTCGATCTGGGAATAATTGCCACCCTGAAAGATAAGATGTGGGGCGGCTTAGCGTTTAGACAATCAGAGGCTGCAAACGTTCTTTTGGGCTACAGCTTCCTGAAAGACCGGTCATTAAGATTTGGCTACGCCATAGATGTTGTTGTGAAGGATCAGGAAGCGAAAGAAAACTTTTCGCACGAGTTGATGGTGAGCTACCAGTTGCCCGTGACGATAAACAGCGGCAAAAAGGTCGTCCGGACGCCTCGATATCGTCATTAACCGGCCAGTTGATAGAATATTTTGGGTTTTTGTGGATTTTGTTAAGCAATTTTTAAAAATATAGGTAATACCTTATCTTTCGAGTCTGAATCCTTACTTAGCACATAGTATATGAATAGATCGGTTTCTTTAAAGCTAGTGATTGTCCTCGCAGGCGCTCTTGCCAGTGCTTGTGGTCTGCTTGGCCTGGGCGGCAAACGCGGAGGCGACCAGGGTGAACTGGTTGGCGTTCCAGGACGAGAAGGATGGGTGATGACTATACCTTATGGTATGGTGCCAATCCCGGCCGGTACGTTCCACATGGGTCAGGCGGATGAAGATCCTGCATCTACTCAGATCAACTACAACAAGCAAGTTACCATCGGTTCATTCTTCATGGATGATACCGAAATCACCAATAACGAATACCGCCAGTTTACAAACTTCTTCCTGGTTGACAATGGTACCATCGAAGGTTTTGAAACTGTAGATCCTGAAACATTCAGACAGGCGTATTACCCTGACACAACAGCCTGGGTGAAAGACTTTGCTCACCACATGGGTGATCCGATTCAGGATTACTACTACTGGCACCCTGGATACGATGACTATCCGGTTGTAGGTGTTAACTGGGATGCAGCAGTGTTCTTCGGCAAGTGGAGAACAGCTTACCTGAATGACTACAGAAAGAGCGTTGGTGACTTCCCGATGCCTGAGTTCCGCCTGCCTTCCGAGGCTGAGTGGGAATACGCAGCACGTGGCGGTCGCGATATGGCGAAGTATCCATGGGGTAACCCTTACATCCGTAACTCAAAAGGATGTATGCTCGCAAACTTTAAGCCGGGTCGCGGAAACTTTTATGATGACGGATTTGCTTATACATCTCCGGTGCAGGCTTACTTCCCTAATGACTACGGATTGTTCGACATGGCAGGAAATGTTTCCGAGTGGTGCCTCGATGACTTTAACCCGGCTTCTGTTCCAACTGTATGGGATTTGAACCCACAATACATTGATGAGCGTACAAATCCAGAAAGCAGTCGCTACAATCCGCGTGTCCCTCCGAAGAAAGTTGTTCGCGGTGGATCATGGAAAGACGTTGCATACTACCTCGAAACAGGTACACGGACGTACGAATTTAAAGACTCTACGCGTGCGTATATTGGCTTCCGTTGTGCACTCACGCACCTCGGTCGCTCTTCAGGTCAGGAGTTTTAATACTGTAACAGCCTGACTATATTTAATAAGTAACTACTAAGCAAAAAGGAATATAAACTTAAAACCTTACTAAAATGAGCAAGAAAAAAGGCGGATTTACTGCGCTTCTCTACAAAACCATCATGCCGAAAGTTTACGGTATTGGTGCTGCAGTCGTGATTATTGGTGCGTTGTTCAAGATCCTGCACATGCCAGGTGCGGATGAAATGTTGATGATTGGTCTTTCGGTTGAAGCTGGAATTTTCTTCTTGAGCGCATTCGAACCGCCTCACAATGAAGTTGACTGGTCAAAAGTTTACCCTGAATTAGCTGACGAATATGAAGGACCTGCTGCAGCTCCCCGTATCTCTAACAAGCCAACAGCCTCCCTTACTCAGCAACTTGATGTGTCGCTTGAAAAAGCGAAGATCGGTCCTGAGCTTCTGGATAGCCTTGGCAAAGGTTTGAACAACCTTGCTGAATCAGCAAAGAAAATGAATACACTTTCTGACGCTGCTGTTGCTACAAACGAATACGCGAAGAACGTTCAGACAGCTTCTAAAGCTTTGACTGAAATGAACAAGTCTTACGATGTAGCGATCAAAGCGGTTGGATCGATGTCAGAGGCTTCTAAGGATGCAGGTGAATATCATTCACAGGTTCAGAAGGTAACGAAGAACCTTGCGGCACTTAACTCTGTGTATGAAATGGAGTTGAAGGACGCAGACAGCCACGTGAAGAACATGAACAAGTTCTACGAAAGCCTCACGGGAGCAATGAATGGTCTTTCTAAGGTTGGTGAGAACACTACAAAGTTCACCACAGAACTTGGTAAGCTCACTGACAATCTTACTGCGCTCAACAACGTCTATGGCAGCATGCTCACTGCCATGAGAGGTGGCGCAAAATAATTAGTTGATTTTCTTAATAACGATATTCAAATACTAAACGAATATGGCAGGCGGTAAGGAAACACCCAGGCAGAAGATGATCGGTATGATGTACTTGGTACTCACCGCGCTTCTGGCCTTGCAGGTAAGTAACGCAGTACTCGAAAAGTTTGCGATTATTTACGAAACGTTGGAGGAGCTGTCGGACGCAACTGACAAGAAGAACGGTGATGCGCTTAAAGCGATCATCAAAGAGGCTGGTAAAAGCCCGCGCGCAGACGTAATTCGCGCCCGTGAAAACGCGGAGAAGGTCAGAGAACTTACGGCAGCAACCCTCACAAAGATCGATGCCCTCAAAAAGGAAATGAAACAACTTTCCGGAACTCAGGAAATCGATGAAAAACTCATCAATGACCACAGCTCAAAGGTGGCGACAATGATGATCTCCCAGAAGCAGGGAAAGGATTTTGAAGCGCTGTTGAATGACTACGTGAAACAGCTTCAGGCACTCACGGGTCTCACTTCAAAAGAATTCCCTACGCTTGCAAAAGCGCCTAAGGATATCCCTGTGTTTGCAAAAGATGAAGATCATGCTAACAAGGACTTCCTCACATTTACTTTCGAAAATACGCCTGTGATTGCTGCGCTTGCATCTGTGACCCAGATGGAAACTGAGCTTCTCGAGTATGAAAGCAAGGCACTTGCAAAATTATTGGAGGATGCTGGCGTTGGTAATGTAAGCTTTGATAACATCGTACCAATGGTGCGTGCAAAGGAATCGATCGTGGCAGCTGGTGCAACCTATGAAGCAGATCTTTTTATCTCAGCTTCTTCATCAGCATTCACACCGACCATGTACAAAGACGGTCAGAAACTTGAGCTCTTCAACGATCCTACCGGTGTAAAAATGGGTAAGATCAAATTTGTAGCGCAGGGTGGTGGATATGATGCAAATGGTTTCGCGACCAAGAGCTACACCGCCAAGATCGAGTTGCCTGATACTACATTGACTGAAGTTATTCAGTATAAGGTAGCACAGCCAACGATCAAGGTCACGACTGGTAATGCGCCAACGCTATACATGAACTGCGGTAACAGCGTGACGATTGAAGTGCCGGCTCTCGGAACAAACTACAACCCTTCCTTCACATCGACTGGTGCTGAAGTGAGAAAAGGCGACAAGCCTGGTAAAGTGGTTATCATTCCCAGCCAGCGGAAAATTCAGATCGGTGTTAGCAACGGTGGTACCCTTATCGGCACTCAACCGTTCGATGTGAAGAACATCCCGGAACCACGGTTCGTTGCAATGATCGGCAACACGCCAGTTGATCTCAGACAAGGTATCAAGGCGAACCAGTTGAGAAGCTTGAGAATTGTTGTTGAGCCAGATGAAAACTTTAAGGAAGAAGTTCCGAAAGATGCTCGCTATAACATCAAGGAAATGGAAGTGACAATGGGTAGCGGTCCTACGCCAGCAGCATCTATGCGTGCAGGTAATGGAAGCCCTGACCTCGGAGCATGGCAGAATCAGGCAAAACCTGGCTACCGTGTAATCTTCGTGGTTAAGGACGCCATCCGCAGAACATTCACTGACAAGGAAGAGAAAGTGGCGATCAAAGGTTCAAATGGTGTAATTCAGGTGAACATTAATTAATTCGATAGAATGAAAATGAAATTAATCTTTGCAGGTCTTTTCTCAGTGGCGTCAACGCTGGCTTTTGCTCAGGCCGAAGTTGAGTCTACTGAAGTAAATCAGGCCTTCCAGGAGGAGATGGAGGAGCAGTACAATCCAAACTCTATCAACCCGATCCCCCTTTACGAACAGCACTACAAGGTGCGTTTGTGGAGAGCCGTTGACCTAGCTGAAAAGCAGAACAAAGGTTTCTTCTCGAAGAATGGTGAGATCAGCAAACTTCTCATGGACGCTATCATGTCAGGCGAACTGGTGGATGTTTACACCAGCGATTCACTGACAACAAAGATGAGCAAGGATGATTTCATGAAAGGACTACAGCAACAGGGGTCTGTTGAATATCCAACATGGAATCCAACTCAGGACTTCTACACTGAAGATATCGTTACATATAACGGTAAGAACTACCGCGCGTTGAACGATAGCAAAGGTTCTAACCCTGAGACCGCTACGGATAACTGGGCTGTAACCTCCGAAGGTAAGGCTTTGAATTTCCTTGCTGGTGACATCAGCAACCTGACGCTCATGGAAGATGTGATTTTCGACAGAAGAAGATCAAGGGTGTATTATGACATTCAGGCCATTGAGCTTGTAATCCCTGGATCGAAAAACTCACAGACTGGCTTCAACAAATCACTCGGTTGGTTGAAATACAAGGATGTTGAGAAGATCTTCCGCGCACATCCAAAGAAGGCAGTTTGGTTCAACAGACAGAACACTGCGCAGAACAAGAACTTTGCAGATGCATTCCTGCTTCGCCTGTTCTGGGGTCCGATCACGAAAGTGCAGAACCCTGACAACGAAAGCTTGCTTGATGTTTACTTAGCTAACGGCAGACCTTACCAGGAATCTGTTTGGGCTGGCGAGTGGGAAGAGATCAAGATGATGGAGAAAGAGCACAACCTTTGGGAATTCTAATCCGAACAAGGCATAAAAAAGAAAAGAGAGGTCGAAAGCCTCTCTTTTTTTTGTTTCAAGAAATTGAATGTCGAAGAGTCAACAGAGAATTGTGAATGTCGAAGTGGGTTTTAGGAAGCTTTGCGGCTCGAAATTCTAGATTCTACATTCCTTGTTCCTTGTTCGATATTCCTTCCTCGCTTTCGCCTGCATCGTTCGCGGATGTATCTGCAGTTTGAGTCAGCCCTTTTACGATTTCGGCTTTCTTGTTTCCTACCACCGAGGCAATTTCTTCAAACGATGCTTCCTTAATTTTCTTCACAGATTTAAAATGTCTCAACAGTTTGTCAGCCGTGCTTTTGCCTATCCCTTTGAAATCTTCGAGCCCGGTTTTAATCGTTGCCTTACTTCGTTTTTGTCGATGAAAAGTAATCGCAAACCGGTGCGCTTCATCTCTTACGTACTGAAGGAGCAGAAGGCCCGGAGATTTCTTGTTGATGTGCAAAGGAATTGGATCTTCCGGATAGTAAATCTCTTCCAGTTTCTTCGCGATACCAACAATCGGAATTTTTCCGTACAGGTCAAGCTCTTTCAACGCTTCGCACGCGTGGCTGAGTTGCCCTTTACCACCATCGATGAGAATGAGGTTAGGGAGCGGACCTGCTTCATCGAGGATTCGCTTATATCTCCTGCCAACAATTTCTTTCATTGAGGCAAAGTCATCCGGTCCTTCAACAGTTTTGATGTTGAAATGCCGGTATCCTTTTTTGTCGGGCTTGCCGTTTTCGAAGCGCACCATCGAAGCCACCGGTGTAGTTCCCTGGAAGTTTGAATTGTCAAAACACTCGATGATCAGTGGCAGCGCAGGGAGGCGGAGATCTTTCTGCAAAATAGAAAGCGTCTCCATCTGCTTCGATTTTTTGCCTTCGCGCAGAATCTCTTTTTCCTTCCGCAGCTCCAGCGCGTTCTTGATCGAAAGGCTGATGAGCTTCCGCTTGTCACCGATCTTCGGAATTACATTCTCAACTTCTTCATCAAGCAGTGTGATGGCCACGTTGCTTAGAATTACCGGGTTGTTTCCCACGCGAAGTTCCTGCGCTGCGAAGCTCAGAATTTCTTCGTCTGTCTCATCGAGCTTCTTCTTGATTTCAACAGTTTTTGAATAAACTATCGCTCCTTCCTTTATCTGGATGTAGTTGACGTACGCATATTCCGGAATGCTTGAGATGGTCAGCACATCAGTGTCTGTCAGATCACGGTTAACAACAAGCGACTTCGTCTGGAAGCGCTCGAGTGTATTGAGCCGATCGAGAAATCGCTGGGCTTTTTCGAACTCCATCTTAGCAGACGACTCCTGCATTGCCTTGCGGAAATACTGATAGACGATGCTCAGATTTCCTTTGAGAATATTGCGAGCCTGATCGATTTCCTCCAGGTAACTTTCTTCTGTCTGGTTGCCAATGCATGGTGCCTTGCAATTGCCGATATGAAATTCAAGACACGGCTTGAACTTGTTCTGTTCAATATTCTGCTGAGATAAGAGGAGGCTGCACGTGCGGATCGAATATAGTTTGTGAATCAGGTCAAGAACATTCTTCATCGCTGAAACGCTTGAATACGGCCCGAAATATTCACCTAATGCAGGATCGTATTTGCGCGTATAGTAGATTCTCGGAAACCGTTCGTTAATGATGCAGATGTAAGGGAAGGTTTTATCGTCCTTGAGGAGGATATTGTACTTCGGCTGGTTTTGTTTGATGAAGTTGTTCTCCATCAACAGCGCATCAAACTCAGAGTCGGAGACCGTATACTCGATGTTCATGATCTCTGAGACAAGCCGCAACGTCTTGCGGTTTATGCCTACACTTTTGGAAAAATAACTGCTGACACGTTTTTTGATGTTCTTCGCCTTGCCAACGTAGATCAGTTCATTGTCTGCGTTGTAAAACCTGTATACACCAGGTAAATCCGGTAATCGTTGAATAGCCTCTCTTACTTCGGCCATTTTTTGTAGTCAAGACTTAGTTTGTAATCCTTCAGAATAGTAGGCAGTATGCAAGTGGCAGTAAGCAAGGTCCGATACCAGACGTTGAAGCCGGTCAACTGCCTTCCGGGAAGCAGCCTCTAGTGAGCCAGGTCGCCTATTGCTATTTGCCTACTGCCTACTGATTTCAGTTGTCGTCAAAGGTCATTTCAGTCGGCTCTACAACCTGAGTTGAATCGGAGGATGCATACTGATCGCAATCGAGCGTCATATCCAGTCCTGACGCAGGGCGCTTGAATTTACCTTTGCCGTAGCCTACTTCAGGATGCTCGTACACTTTCACCATGTACTTGTCCCAGATCGGCCTTGCACTCTTCGAACCCGCTCCGAATGACCATGTCGGGAAGTGAATGTTTCTCGTATCTCCACCAACCCAAACACCAGACACCAGATTGTGCGTGATGCCCATGTACCAGCCATCCGAAGCATCGTCTGTCGTACCGGTCTTTCCACCAATCTCGTTGTCTGTTTTCAAAACATAACTCAGCCCTCGCGAAGTTCCCCCTTCAAGCTCAACACCACCTTGCAGCATGTATACCATTTTGTAGGCAGTTTTCTCATCCATGGCCTGCTTCGTCTTTGGAACGAAGTTCTCGAGTACGTTTCCGTTCTTATCCTCGATACGTGTGATGTAATAAGGCTCGACATAAATGCCCTGATTTACGAAGCTGCAATATGCGGCTACCATCTCGTATAGCGTGACGTCACTTGTTCCAAGCGCCAACGACATTACCGGGTCCAGCGGACTTTTGATGCCGAGGTTACGCGCGAACGAGACAACGTTATTTGGACCAAGCTTGGCAATCAACTGGGCGGTGACCGAGTTGAGTGATTGCGCCATTGCAAGTCGCAAGCTCACCTTTTGTCCGGACCCGAAGTATGGTTCCTGGGAATTTTTTGGATTCCATGTTGTCCCGGATACTTTGATAGTCGGAGAGATATCATACAGCTCAAAGCACGGAGAGAATCCCTCTTCGATTGCCTTGCCATATACAAACGGCTTGAAAGTTGAACCTGCCTGGCGTGTGCCTTGCTTCACGTGATCGAATTTGAAATACTTGTGGCTCACACCACCCACCCACGCCTTGATCGCTCCAGTCTCAGGATCCATCGACATCATTCCCGACTGAAGGAACCAGTTGTAGTAGCGCAGCGAATCCATAAAGCTGAAGAGTGTATCTTTTTCTCCCTTATAAGAAAATACGCGCATCGGTTTTTTGGTGTTCAGCACAATCTTGACGGAGTCGTTTCCTTCGCCATATTTTTCAACCAGGCTTTTGTAAATGTCGGTTGTCTTAATTTTTTTCTCGAGGAAGCCTTTTATTTCCTGGCGTGTGTCTGGGTCAGTCCACGGGTTCGTGCCGCGTAGCTTCCACTGCGCTTCAAATTCTGCCTGTAGTTTTGCCATGTGCTCAGTCATCGCATCCTCTGCAAACTTCTGCATCCGGCTGTCGATCGTTGTGTAAATCTTCAACCCCGACTCCCATAGGTCATAGCCATGCTCTTTGCACCATGCCATCAGATATGTGCGCAACACGTTGCGGAAATAGGTTGCAAGACCTTCGTTGTGATCCTGTGCTTTGTAACGAAGTTCAATCGGAAGATTCCTGATTGAATCATAAGCCTCGCGGGTAGCGATATACTGATGGCGGTAAAGTTTTGCAAGAACTTCATTTCTTTTTGAAAGGGAGTTCTTTGGATTCGATACCGGATTGAATCTCGTAATCGCCTGCAGCATTCCCACGAGCACGGCCGACTCCTGGATATTCAGGCTGTCCGGTTCCTTATCGAAGTATGTCTGTGATGCAACTTTGATTCCGTAAGTGTTGTAGCCGAAGGGTGCAGTGTTCAGATACATCGCAATAATTTCCTCTTTGGTGAAATTCTTTTCGAGGTTCACCGAGATTATCCACTCCTTCGTTTTCTGAACAATACGTCTTGGATATTTTCCCAGTTTGGCGATCGAGCCATCGAGACCAAGCTCTGCGTTTTGTGTGAACAGGTTTTTAGCGAGCTGCTGTGTGATCGTACTGCCACCACCTGCAGAATTGAACGTTACCAACCCCCATGCTACCCGAATGTAGGCCCAGAAGTCCATTCCAGAGTGGTCATAAAACCTATGGTCTTCCGAGTACAGCAATGTGTTTACGAGATGAGGCGACAGCTGATCGTACGATACCTGCGTTCTGTTTAGTGTAAAGTATTTTCCCAGCGATACGCCATCGGCTGAAATAAGCTCCGAAGAGAGGTCATTTTCGGGATTTTCGATGGCTTTGAGACTTGGCATCTCACCGAACAGCCCGAGGAAGTTTGACTGAACGGCAAGGATGTATAATGGGAAGCCTACAATAAAAGCAAAGAACAATATCCAGACTGCTTTTACGGTTTTGCGAAACCAGCTCTTTTGCAGTAGAAAGATATCACTGATTTTGCGCTTGGTAGTTCTTTTCGAAGAATTGGAGGTACTCATCAAGGCCCTTAGTTCGGTAAAAAATGTCGAAGTTATTTTTGGTGATTACAAAATTATGGAAATTATAGTTGCCCAGCGGTGTTATAGAGGACCGCTTTTCGATGAATGTTTTGAAATAGTCTACGGCCGCACTTTTACCACTTAAATCCGCCACGAAAGTGATGCCATAATCCTCATTTAAGATCAGGTTACTGGTTTTAAGCGCTGAATTTTGGAAATTCCTTGAATTAAAGGCTTCGAGGGAAGATGTAATGAGCGATTCAATTTTGTCTTTTCTGCGATGCACTACCACGAAGTAATGCGGCTCGTCAAACGAAGCAACATATTGAATCCCTCGTCTCTTCTCTTCGGCCTGCTGAAACTGTCTTGAAGTGTCCAGGAGCTTTTTGGCGTATGCTGCGAGTGTATTGGTCTCGTGCGCTTTTATAAATTGCTCCAGTTCAAACTGATATTTGGAAATGTCTTCTGTCTGGCCAATTATCAGCACGCGAAGTAGTTTGAGGTTAGGCGTGAAAGTAGTTTCCCCCAGCGCCAATCCTTCTTCAATTGCGTTGACCGCACCGATGTAGTTCTTAACACCGAAGTCTTCATAGGCCTTTTTGTAAAACACCTTCTGTTTCTCTACCGCAAGACCCGACTCATGCAGATAATCCGGATTCTCAAGAATTTTTGCATACGTTGACTGCGGATATTTAGATGTGAGCAGACTGGCGTATTTTTCCGCTTCGGCCTGCGCACTGTCTTTGTGAATCAGGTAGAGTGTGTACAGCACTTCAGGCTCGTGCTCGGTCTCGGGAAAACGCGAAAGCAGCCGGATATAAGTTTCGGCAGCATTCTGATTTTCCTTAAGCTTGAAATAGTAGATATCGCCAAGTTTTACGTAAGCCTCCTCAATCTTGTCATAGGCAGCCTGCTTGTCGGCATCGGTTTTAGGGATCTGTTGTACAAGCCTGTCATATTCGGCAGCTACCGGATCCTCGGCTGCAGTTTCCGCTCCGCCTTCAGCTGCGGCTGTAGACACAGAATCGCTGGGAACATTTGATTGCGCGATCTGCGGACCGGTTTCCCGCGAAGACCTTCGCCAGTTGTCCTCAAGACGTATTGTGCCCCAGATGCGCGTAAACTCGTTCTGACCGATCGCCATGGCAGAAGGATTACCAAAGTACCAGTCGACCGTTTCTGTATTGTCGGAACCATTATCGAAAATCGAAATGTTTTCCTGCGTTGTTATTTCAACGCGATTGCGTTTTCGCTTTTTAGCGCGGGCCTCTTCTTCCTTCTTACGCTCATTCACAACGGACTCGACACGCGCACGGATGAGGGCAGTATCCATCGATGATAGTTTCAGCAGGCTGTCCTGCCATTCGATAGTATTCAGATGCGTCACAAACTCATTCAACACTTCCTGTCGTGTCTTGATCGCTGCATAATTTTCATAATCCGGAGGAAGTGAATTGATCGCACTATCGTAGTAAGCCTGCGACAGCCGATAATCTTTAAGCGTGTCATAGTAGATTTCCCCGAGTCGCAGGAAAGCTTCGCCATCGATCCTGCTGTTATTTCCACGCCTGACGGATTGCTTGAAATTGGCAATCGCTTCATTCAGGTTTTTCTGCTTCAGCTCGAAGATCCCCATCTCGTAATAGATCTTATCGTGAAACTCTTTATTCTTTGAATCCTTCAGGAGTTTTCGGAAAGATTTGCGTGCGCTGTTGATATCACGGCTTCGTGAAATCTCAGTAACCTGTGCCATGTACAGACGTGCGTAGAAATCCACTTCGTACTCGGGATTGGTGCCCAGACATTTTTTATAATAGTTGTAGGCCTCAGCTTCAAAACCTAACTCCTGGTATACCTGTCCGAGGATAAAATAGATGCGTCCGCGATGATCTTTCTTCTTTAACATCTTGTCCGCTGCCGACAGATTGCGAACCATATTATCATAGTCCTTCAATTCCTGATAGAAGTAGGCTTTCTCGAGCAGGAATTTTTTTTCGTTGAGTTTGCTCAACTTTGCCTTCGCGAGATAATCTATGGCTGCCTGCGCGTTGTTGTATTCCTTATGCTCAACGTATGTACGAATCAGATTAATGATGGCGAGGTGGCGGGCATCTTTGTCTTTGCTCTTTGAGTTGACATGCTTGAAAGTCTGGATGGCATTTCCCCAATCCAGGCTGTAATGTCGCGCCTTCCCAACAAGGATGTATGCATCATCGACCCATTTGCTGTTCGGGTGCCGCTGGATCGCCAGTGAAGCCATCTTGATAGCCTCCTGGATTTCCTTGTCATAGCCACTTGCCATAGCGGTATCGAAAGTGGGGAACAGTCGCAGGATACGATTATAGTCATCCACCTGGGCGTCCAGAATCGTCTTCTCGATCTTTCGGATTTCCTCGTTGGCGTACCAATATCCGTTGAAATGGGCCGTTGTATTATGATAGGCTTTACTCGTCCAGGTGTTGCGCTCGGGCGAGCATGACATCATCCAGACAGCAGAGAAAAGAACAGTATAAAGCGCGTAATTTTTCAAAGGGCCCCGTATTGCTAGAAAACGTAAAAATCCTACATTCAATATTTTAATCAGGCAGAATATCTAATTTTACAAAAAAACGGAATATTTCGAATAAGGCAGTGTGCTTCGGGGATATTCGGCCTGAAATAACTTTTTGCACTGCGGACTACCTAACTGAAGAAATCAAATGAGACCGAAAAAGACGCTGTCCAGTTGGCTTACCACTCGCTATCAGATGATCATCCGGAACGAGGAGAATTTTGCTGAGAAGACAAGTGTTGCGTTTACCTATTCGAAGATCATTCTTTTCTCCGTTCTAATCTTCATCCTCTTTCTTGCGATCAGTTTGCTGCTGGTAGAAACCGTACTCGAAAAGTGGTTCGATCCAAAGTACGAACAGATGGTCTTGAACCAGCAGTTATACGGGCTTGCGCTGAAGGTTGATTCCCTGGCACAGGAGGTCGACCGGAAGGATCGCTTCATCGCGAACTTCCAGCGCGTACTTAGTGGCGATACAAGTGACTTTAAGGATCCTGCTGAAATTCTAAAGGGCGAAACGCAGTCATTAAATCGACCCGGCAGATTGCACCTCGAGCAGAGCGACTCCCTCTTCAGAAAGGAATTTGAAATGACAGAAATGTCGGGAGTTACCCTTGCCAAGGTTAGTAACCGCGAGTTGTCCGAAGCCTTCTTCTTTTCTCCGATCAATGGCTTCGTTTCAGATCATTACAACGCCAAGAAGGGACACTTTGGTGTAGACGTAGTGGCGAAGACAAATGAGCCCGTCAAGTGCATAGCCGATGGCACCGTGGTATTCTCATCGTGGACGCAGGATTTCGGCTACGTTCTCATGGTGCAACACAGCGCTAACCTCATTTCGGTCTATAAGCACAATGCCGAACTTTATAAAAAACTTGGTACATTTGTAAACGCAGGCGAAATAATCTCTATCGTTGGCAACAGTGGAGAAATGACCAGCGGACCGCACCTTCACTTTGAGTTGTGGTACAACGGAAGTTCACTGAATCCAGAAGAATTCGTCACTTTTTAAACTTAACCATTATGTTCACAACGAAAGAAGAAAAACGCGTAGCTGAAGAGATCAGCAACTCAAGCAACACCATTGGGAAAGGTACCTTTCTGGAAGGCAACGTAGAGACCTATGGTAATATACGCATCGAAGGGAAGGTGACCGGTAACGTAAAGTCAAAATCCAAAATTGCGATCGGGCCATCATCTCAGATCAATGGAAACATAACCTCGCAGAATGCAGACATTGAAGGCGAGGTGAAGGGTAAAATTGAAATCGCTGAACTTCTGGTTTTGAAAGCCACCGCAGTTGTGAACGGTGATATTTCGACTGGCAAGCTCGTGGTGGAGCCGGGTGCGGTCTTCAATGGTTCATGTAAGATGGGTGCTGCAGTGAAGGAAATTAAAATCACAGAAAATGGCGGACTCTCAAGATCCCTCTCAGCAACCCCGCAAGAAGCTAAATCAATATAACAGTTACTTAAAGTACAGTGGCCTGGCCGTGCAGTTGCTTGGGGCTATTTTCGTTTGCGGCTGGATCGGGTCGAAGATCGATCGATGGCTTGAAATGAAACTCCCGATCTTCATGATTGTTCTCGGACTGCTGGGCTTTGCCGGTGTCATGTATCAGGTCTACCGCTCCATCAATCGTCCCCAGTGATCAAATTCCTCACCTCCATTATACTTGCCTGCTGCGTTGTCTGGGCGTTTGTATTATTTGGCGCTGATCGCGGCTACTTCGAGCGGCCAAGCTTTTATTTACCTACGTTAATATTTCTGGCCGTCAGCACGGTGGTTATCTATTTCTATCTATACACCGTTGACAAGCCGTCTCACTTCGTACAGCTTTACCTGTTGACGATGACTATAAAATTATTGGCATCGCTGGTGTTTTGCTTCGTAATGATTTCGCGCGACAAAGCCTCAGCCGTAGGAAATGTGGTGTTTTTTATGTGCACATATTTCCTGTTTACAGGCATTGAAATCGGCTTTTTATACCACCGGATTTCAGGCCGGAAAGAGCCTTAAAATTAGCCCCAAAAAGTTTTTAAAAGATTTTTTTCTGGAGTCATAATCAATACCTTTGCGGTCGGATTTTTAAAACCTGAGAATCAGCCTAAATGACCGCATTCTTCAATAAAATAAGCCGTTTTTCTTTATTGCTGACCCTGCTTTTTGCAGGCGTTTTTTCGGTTGACGCTAAGGCGTCCGGGGACTCTGATGAGCCCCAGGAAAAATTTAACGCGAGTGAGGTAATTCTTCACCACGTGATGGACGATCACGTATGGCACCTGTGGGACGGTCACTACGGAACCATCTTCCTTCCCGTCATTGTATACTCGTCTGAAAAAGGGCTGGATGTATTCTCGTCTAAGAACTTTTATGATGAGCACCACAACATCGTTGACTACAACGGATACAGCCTTCAGCACAATAAGATTTACCTGGCTGGTACACACGATAAAGTATTCGATCTCTCGATCACCAAAAACGTAGCAATGCTCTTTATTAATGCAGCGCTTCTTTTATTAGTATTTACAGCAGTTGGTAAGGCATACAAGAAAAACGCAGGTAAGGCGCCAAGCGGCCTTCAATCATTCCTGGAGCCTATTATCCTCTTCGTTCGCGATGAGGTAGTAAAGCCAAACATCGGCCCGCGCTACGAGAAGTTTCTGCCATACATGCTGACGCTTTTCTTTTTTATCCTTTTTGGAAACCTGCTCGGTCTCCTTCCGGGCGCGGCTAACCTTACAGGAAACATTGCTGTAACGTTTGTACTTGCCATCCTTACCTTCATCATCACTAACGTAAACGGAAACAAGGGCTACTGGTCGCACATCTTCTGGACGCCCGGTGTTCCGCTTCCGCTTCGCATTATCATTTTGCCTGTTGAGATCATCGGTATTTTCACCAAGCCGATCTCGCTGATGGTTCGTCTTTTTGTGGCGATCACTGCAGGTCACATTGTGATTTTAAGTTTGATCTGTCTCGCGTTCATTTTCCACAGCGTGTGGATCGGAGCGGGATCGTCAATTATGATATTGTTCATCAGCTTGATTGAATTGCTCGTAGCAGGGATTCAGGCGTATGTGTTCACGTTGTTCTCATCGCTTTACATCGGGATGGCGATCGCGGACCACGAACACCATGATGATCACCATTAAGAATTACGAATGACGAATTACGAATGCCAAATTCGTAGCGAGTCATTTAAAGATACCCTTTCCAATTGGAGAGTTAGTTGAAGAAAGACGTTCATTCGTCACTCGTCATTCTACATTCGTCATTTGAAAAGGTTTGTTTCACTTAACACACATAAAAGTTATGTTATTCGCAATTTTGTTGGACATCAGCTATGCAATCCTTGGCGCTGGTATCGGTGCTGGTCTTGCTGCAATTGGCGCAGGTATCGGTATCGGTAAAATTGGTGGCTCTGCAATGGAAGGTATGGCTCGTCAGCCTGAAGCTTCTGGTAAGATTCAGGGTGCGATGTTGATCATTGCCGCTCTTATCGAGGTGGCAGCGCTCTTTGCGTTGGTTATTTGTCTTCTGATCTCTCAGTTGACAAACGCTGGCGTAGCTTAAAAAATCAAGGACTTGTCTTTGGCGCTTGGCCGGACAAGTCCTTAAACTGAAACTACTTAGATAAAAATATACTATGGATCTTCTTATCCCCGGTGAAGGATTAATTATCTGGCAACTTATCATCTTCGTGCTGTTGTTTCTTTTGTTGTCACAACTGGCATGGAAGCCGATCATCAGCTCACTGAAAGAGCGTGAACGTTCTATCCAGGACGCACTGGACACAGCCGAGAAAGCAAGACTTGAGATGTCTCAGCTTCGTTCCGATAATGAGAAATTGCTGAAGGAAGCGCGTGAAGAGCGCGACAGAATCCTTCGCGAGGCCCGCGAGGTGTCGAACCGCATGAAGGACGATGCACAGGCTGAAGCCAAGAAAACTGCCGACAGGATCATTGAAGATGCAAAAGCTGCCATCAACGTTGAGAAGCAGGCTGCATTGAAAGAAGTGAAGATCCAGGTTGCGATGTTCTCACTCGACATCGCAGAAAAGCTGATGAAGAAAAATCTTTCCAGCGATAAAGCTCAAAAGGATCTGGTAGAATCATACGTGAAAGATCTTAAGACGAATTAAGATGGTAGACTCAAAAGCCGCATCGCGATACGTTAAATCATTGTTGGGTCTCGCCATCGAGCAGAAGGCATTGGACAATGTTCATAACGACATGTTGTTCTTCAGCAAGACCGTTGATGAGAACAAGAACTTCGCATTGATGCTGCGCAACCCGGTAATTCCTCACGACAAAAAGTCTGCGATCCTCTCAGCAATTTTTAAAGGCAAGGTTCACAGCCTGACAATGTCATTCTTCGACATTATCACCCGCAAAAATCGTGAGCCATTGTTGCCTGCTATCGCGAAGGAATTCCATAATCAATACAACGAATACAAAGGCATCAGCAAAGCTACCGTAACGTCAGCAACTCCATTGGATGCCGCGCTGCGTGCAGAGTTTGAAGGCCTTGTAAAAAAATACAGCAACCTGAAGCAGGTCGAGCTGATCGAGAAGGTTGATCCTTCCATGATCGGTGGATTCGTGTTGAAGGTTGGCGATCGTCAGATAGACGCATCGTTGAGCAACAAGCTCAAAGCATTGAAAGTTAAATTTAGTCAGAACCCTTATATCAAAGAATTTTAATCTCGATATACCATGGCAGAGATCAGACCAGAAGAAGTATCAGCAATCCTCCGCGAGCAACTCTCGCAAGCACGCACCGAAGCCGAACTCGAAGAAGTCGGTACTGTATTGACAGTCGGTGATGGTGTAGCACGTGTTTACGGTTTATCCCAGGCACAGGCTGGTGAGCTGATCGAATTTGAAACCGGTCTTAAGGGATTGGTTCTTAACCTTGAAGAAGACAACGTAGGTGCCGTATTGCTCGGTGACTATAAAGATATCCGTGAAGGTGCAACGGTAAAACGCACCGGACAGATCGCCTCTGTAAAAGTTGGTGATGGAATGCTTGGCCGTGTTGTGGATACACTTGGAAATCCCGTGGATGGAAAAGGTCCTATCGCAGGTCAGCTTTATGAAATGCCATTGGAAAGAAAAGCTCCTGGCGTAATCTTCCGTCAGCCAGTAAACGAACCGTTGCAAACCGGTATCAAGGCGATCGACTCGATGATTCCGATCGGACGTGGTCAGCGCGAGTTGATCATCGGTGACCGCCAGACAGGTAAGACTGCCGTGGCACTCGATGCGATCGTTAACCAAAAAGAATTTTACGAAAAAGGTCAGCCAGTTCTTTGTATCTATGTGGCTATCGGCCAGAAGAACTCGACTGTAGCTAACGTAGCTGCAGCGTTGGAGAAAGCTGGCGCAATGCCATACACTGTTATCGTTGCGGCTTCTGCTTCAGATCCGGCTCCGATGCAGTTCTTTGCGCCTTTCACAGGTGCAGCGATCGGTGAATTCTTCCGTGACACTGGAAGACCAGCGCTCGTTATTTATGATGACCTTTCCAAGCAGGCCGTTGCTTACCGCGAAGTATCTCTTCTTCTGAGAAGACCTCCTGGACGTGAAGCTTATCCTGGTGACGTGTTCTACCTTCACTCTCGTCTTCTGGAGAGAGCTGCGAAGATCATCAACAACGATGGCATCGCAAAGAACATGAACGACCTTCCTGCTTCTATCAAGCATTTGGTAAAAGGTGGTGGCTCATTGACTGCGCTTCCAATCATCGAAACTCAGGCAGGTGATGTTTCTGCATACATTCCGACTAACGTGATCTCAATCACTGACGGTCAGATCTTCCTTGAAACAAACCTGTTCAACTCAGGTATCCGTCCTGCGATCAACGTTGGTATCTCGGTATCACGCGTGGGCGGTTCTGCTCAGATCAAGTCAATGAAGAAAGTTGCTGGTACGCTGAAGCTTGACCAGGCTCAGTTCCGCGAACTTGAAGCTTTCGCGAAATTCGGTTCTGATCTTGACGCTGCGACAAAGCTTACTATCGAGCGCGGTAGAAGAAATACAGAGATCCTGAAGCAGGATCAGTATGCACCGGTTCCGGTTGAGGAGCAGGTTGCAATCATCACTGCATCGACTCGTGGTTTCATGGATAAAGTTCCTGTGAACAAGGTTCGTCAGTTTGAAAAGGAATTTACGGAGCTGATGCGCGGAAGTCACAAGCAAGTGCTTGACAACCTTCGTGCAGGCAAGTTTGAAGACGCTGACGTAGCTACTATTAAGAAAGTTGCCCAGGATCTCGCAAGCAGATATAATTAATAAACTTTGATCGACCGAAACGTCTCAACGAATCAACGTATAAACGGATCAACGACTAAGAAATGCCAAGTTTAAAGGAAGTAAAGAACCGTATACAATCAGTAGTCTCTACGCAGCAGATCACGAAAGCCATGAAAATGGTGGCCGCGGCTAAGCTTCGTAAGTCTCAGGATAGAATTATCCAGATGCGTCCTTTCGCGCAGAAGTTGAATTCGATCTTGAGAAATCTTTCTTCTGCTCAACTGAGCGATGGCGACAACTGGTATACACAGGTTCGTGAGGAGAAGAAAATCCTTATCGTGGCTGTGAGTTCAGACCGTGGTCTCTGCGGATCGTTCAACAGCAGCGTGTTCAAAGGCGTGAATCGTTTGATCGATGAAAAATATGCTGACCAATTCCGTAAAGGAAACGTTACGGTGCTGACCATCGGCAAAAAAGCTGCGGATTACTTTGGAAAACGCAAGTGTACGCTTGTTGGTGACTTTACGTTGATGTTCAGCTCGCTTTCATTTGAATCAGTCAGCAAAGCTGCTGAATTCATCATGGAAGCTTTCAAAGCCGGGCAATATGATAAAGTTGAGCTCGTGTATAACGAATTCAAAAACGTAGCAACGCAAATCCTTCGCACGGAACAATATCTTCCGATCGTTCCACCGAAAGCTGAAAACACAAGCAGCGCGAATCAGATCGACTACATCTATCAGCCAAACCAGGAAGAGATCATCACCGGTCTGATTCCGAAGTCATTGAAGGTTCAGCTTTACAAAGCTGTGCTTGACTCAAACGCATCTGAGAATGGTGCGCGGATGACTGCGATGGACAAGGCGACTGAAAACGCTGGCGAACTTCTCAAGCAGTTGAAGCTTACGTATAACAGAACCCGTCAGGCTGCTATCACCAAGGAAATCCTTGAGATCGTTGGTGGCGCGGAAGCGTTGAAAAACGCGTAAAAGGCTGCAAGCCATTAGCTTCAAGCTGCAAGCCGTTGAGTGCTTCGGATATGCGTGAAGCGTGTGGCGTGTAGCGTGAAGCCGTTGAGATACGGACTTGGCAACGACAGCAACTAATTAATACGACATTTTAGATAATTTTAAGGGACTTGACAGGTCCCTTTTTTTGCGCATGCACTAATAGCTCAGCGGAAATCATTCTGGGATTCACCTTGGGCTTGAAGCTTGCAGCTTGTAGCTTGAAGCCCTTGTTATGTCAGCGTTTTTGAAAGCATATCGATATGTCAACATCCTGAGCATTGACACTGCGCTCGGGGCGGTTGTGTGTGCGATGTTTTTTGCCGAGCTGGTTGAAGCAAACGTTTGGATCTACGGGAAGGTGGCGCTGGGCTTGACCGTATGGATCATTTACACTGCAGATCATTTGCTGGATGCGAAAAAAGTGAAAGGTGTAGCTTCTTCAGAACGACATAGATTTCATCAGCAATATTTTCGGCCTTTGGTCGCTGTCATGATCATTGCTGCCGTTGTCGACTTGACGATGGTATTGTTCATGAGGAAATCCTTGCTGGAATATGGACTAGCGCTTTCAGTGGTGGTGGCCCTGTATCTTCTGGTCTCACAATTCCTGAAAATGCTGAAGGAAATTTTCATTGCATGCATTTACACACTCGGTGTGATGTTACCAGCGCTTGCTGACCAGGAACATTTAATGAACCGGTCGGATAAGTTGTTCATGTTCAATTTCTTTCTGATCGCGGTCGCGAATCTTCTCATCTTCTCCTGGTTCGACATCCAGAGGGACCGGGCCGATGGCCATCCCTCATTCGTTACATTTTATGGAAGGGAGAAAACAAAAGCTGTCGTGTATGGATTGTTTGCTGCGCTTGTCGCGATCTCATTTTATCTGGTCGAAGTGCACTCATACGATCTTTTGCCACTGATCATATTATTTACAATGATGATCGTTTTGATCGTTATCCTCCAACGCCACAAATTTTTTGAAGTGCACGATCGCTTTAGATATGCTGGTGATGCTGTCTTCTTTCTTCCGGTATTGTATCTCCTTATCGAAGGGTTTTCCAAATGAAAACGCTCAACCGCTTTAACTGGATAGCCCGTCATTATGATAATCTTGTCGCGCTTGTTTTTGGCGATACACTACATCGGGCGCAGATGAATTTTGTTCACCGCATCGATTCAGCTTCTGAAATTCTGATTCTTGGCGGAGGCACGGGGAAATTCCTGGCAGATCTTCTTTCGCAAAAACCTTTTCTAAAAGTAACTTATATCGAAGCTTCTTCCGAAATGCTGCAGCTTGCAACGAAGAAGGTCGGCCCCACCTACAACGTCAACTTTATCCACGGCACGCAGGAAGACATTCCGGACAGGGTGTATGATGTGGTCATCACAAATTTCTTCCTGGACTTATTTTCAGAACAAGCGCTGCAGTCAATTGTGCCTGAGATTTCGAAACGGATTCGCGTTAACGGTCAGTGGTTCATCGCGGATTTTCAAAAACCTTCAACGTGGCGTCACCGGATCCTGTTGGCAATGATGTTTTTCTTTTTCCGCGCTTCCGGAAGTATTGATGTCAGAAATCTTTCAGAATGGAGCAACCTTGTGCAGAAAGCTGAATTTGCGCGAGAAGAGAAGTACAGCTATTGCAGCGGTTTTGTTTCCACTGAGGTCTTTCGAAAAATCAGTTATTGATGGATTGGTTCGTTGCCAATGCGCTGGACGAGTTCCGCTTTCTCTTCCATGAGCTTGATGATCTTCCGAAGGTAATCGATTTCCTTGCGCGCCAGGATGAGCTGATGTTCACTGTCCTGTGCTTTGGTTTCAAGCTTTTTCAGCTCGTCAGTCGAAGCGCCCTCACCCTGCTCAGTAACGTAGTACTGGAAAAAATTGTGATTCAACACCTGTGAGATTTTCAGCAGCAGACCTGTGTCAAGGTGCTGCTTTTTAAAAATGCGATAGACGTTTTGGCGCACGGTGCCGAGCTCGTCAGCGAAATCTGTGAGTTTTTTATTCTGAGCGTCAAAAACTTCCTTGATTTTTTGTCCGATGTCAACGTTCATACCGTATAAGCATTTGTACAAAGGTAAAGCTATTGTAAATAAACATTTTACATTAATTCGCCCTTGTAGTCAAAAAGTAACCTTTGAGGTTACAAAACAGGAATTACCCCACAATGAGCTTACCAGAGGCAGTTTTCGAAACCCCGACAGCGCAGTCCTGCTATTATGAGGACACCTACGCGAAAATTGAATTTGACCCGATGATCCGGGCCGTTAAGCTTACGTTGGATGGTGTTCCACGCTATAGCGAGCATTACCAGTTCGTGCAACGCAAACGGGTTGAACTCGTCAAGCGCGAGGCAAAAAGATTTGGGCGGGTAAATCTTCTTACCGATAGCAGCACCGCAGGTCCTGTGCTGGATGAAGACGTAACTTTTTTCAAACAACAAATACTTCCCGACCTTGAAAAGGCCGGTGTTCGTTTTCTGGCGATTGTAATGCCGGAAAGCAAGTTCACACAGCATACGATACGGGAGATGACCGAGCGTTCGCGATCCATCTCTGTGAAGTATTTTGATTCAATGCGAGAAGCCCGCAGCTGGCTACGCCATAACTCTTCGTTTTAAGCGGAAGGATTCTTTTTTCCAGCCAGGAGTTTTTTGAGAGACTCCGCGACACGTTTAGTCCTGGTCTCTTGTTTCTTCGCTGACGATACCCAGACCGCGTATTCCTTGCGATTGGTGTAGGACAAGCTATTGTAAAACGCTTCAGCGTTTTTAGATTTTGAAAGCGCAAGCTTAAGGTCATCAGGTATGTCCACCACACGCTCTTCGGTATCACGCTGAATTTCAACATCAACAAGATCGCCAACGGCCTTTCCAATTTTCGCGCGGATATCTCTTCGTACACCGATGATGTGACAGCCTGTGCCCATGTTCGCGATCACTCCACGATATGGATGACCATCGAACGTTGCCTTCACTTTTACCTGCCCTCTGGTGCCATATGTCTTCTCAACATCAAATGGTATGCTTATGTATGCGGTGTCCATTCCGTCATTGGATTTTTCTAATCGGGCCGAGAAAGAAATGGTTTCATTTTTCATATATCCACCTGGATGATCGCGAAGCGAAATTATACAGAAGATTTACAACGATCACGCGCGATCAAAAAATATTGCATACAGGTACCGTTGGATGTGTGACGGATTGCAAACACTCGGGTGTTCAAACAGGAATTACGACACACGCACACAAAAAGAACAATCTTTGGCAAAACCTGTCGCGTCCATTGTTTTATTATGGGGTTAAGTTATCTTGCGGAATCCCAGCTTTTTAGGCGTGGGTCCCTAAACCTTAACTAGCTAATTCAATTCTTGACAGCAGCATGCAGGACGTTATCAAGCACTTGCCCGCAGTGATCTACGAGTATGCTGTTTATCCCAACGGGGACAAGCGTTTCAAATACGTCAGCCCCAATTGCGAAATCATTCTTGGCCTGAACGCTGAAAACATCATGAAAGATGAGAATGAAATGTATTCCATCATCCATGAAGACGATCTTGTTTACCTGAAAGATACTGCACGGCAAAGTCGTGAGGAGGGAGTTGAATGGCATTGGCAGGGAAGGGTGAAAGTGAACGGGCGTGTGAAGTGGGTCGAGTTTCGATCGAATCATGAGGTGCAGCCTGATGGTGTTATTCTCAGGCGCGGCATCATCCAGGATATTACAGAGCGGAAGGAAACGCAGAAAGAAAGCGAGATCCGATACCAGGCGCTGGTTGAAAAACTTCCAATTGGTATTGTCATCCACCGTCATGGGAAGTTGTTGTTCGCCAACACGCAGGCGCACCAGATCCTCGGTGCAAAGAAATCGCTCGAGCTGATAGGCACCGATGTCATTGACTTTGTTCATCCCGACTTTCGTGCTGCAATCCTTCGCAGGATGCAGGAAGTTGCCGCTGGTGTTCCTGCGCCAATGATGGAGCAGAAGTACGTGAGGCTTGACGGTCGCATTGCCGAAGTTGAAGCGATGGCATTTCCGATCGACTTTAAAGGTGAGCCAGCCATCCAGGTGATCTTTCACGACATCACGGAAAAGAAACAAAACGAAACACGCTTCAAAAAAAACGAAACGTTATTCACACAGCTGTTTCAGAATTTACCAATGGCGGTTGTTATGCTGGATGAAAGTGGGAAAGTTCATCAGGTGAATCGCGGATTTGAAGAGATGTTTGGATTCGACAGAGGTGAACTGAAAGGCCGTAACCTCAACGATTTCATTGTGCCCGATGCGCTGCGCAACGAAGGCATCGATCTGAACAATCTTATCACGGCCAACCAGGTGGTCAGCATCGAAACGATCCGCAAACACAGAAATGGCAACCTTGTGAATGTGATTTTGTGTGGTGTGCCGGTGATGATGGAAAATCAGACGATCGGAATTTATGGCGTGTATGTGAATATCACCGATCGCAAGAACGTTGAAGAGGAATTAAAGATCAGAAACGCAGAGCTTGACAATTTTGTGTACAAGGTATCGCACGATCTTCGCGCCCCACTTTCTTCAGTGCTGGGACTCGTAAACCTTGCCAGACTTCCAGGCAATACAGATAATCCGATGGACTACATCGACATCATTGGGGAAAAGGTGGCAGCACTCGATCATTTTATCGGTGACGTGCTTAGCCATTCGAAGAACCTGAAGATGGAAGTCAATATTGGGAAGGTTGATCTTGCGAAAATTATCGACAACACTTTTACCGAGCTCAGCTATCTGGAAGGGGCGAAGGATATGAAGCGAATGGTGCGCATCGAGGGAATCGAGTTTTACAGCGACCAGTGGAGGATATCAGAAATCTTTCGCAACCTGATCTCGAATTCTATCAAGTATCGTCAGCTCGTCAGCAATGCACCGGAGGTGATGGTGAAGATTCATGTAGACCACCTTCGCGCAGACATCAGCTTTTCTGACAACGGAATCGGTATTGATGAGAAGAACCTCGCGAGAATATTTGAAATGTTCTATCGCGCAACGGAGCAGTCGGATGGATCGGGTATTGGTCTTTATATTGTAAAGAATGCAGTGGAAAAATTAGGTGGACAGATTACCGTAGCAAGCAAGCCCGGACACGGAACACGCTTCAACATAATCCTGCCCAACCGCATCAACAGCGTTATTAAACATCCGACATTAGTCGTGAGTCAGCAATGAAATTAGTTGAAGTTACTTCCAAAGAACATATTCGTGAATTCCTGAACCTGCCCGTACGATTGTACAGGAATGAACCGCACTGGATCAGACCGCTGGACAAAGATATTGAAAGTGTTTTCGATCGCGAGCACAACAAAACATTCCGCCATGGCGAATGTATCCGCTGGATACTTGTGAACGAAAAGAACGAAACGATTGGCAGAGTTGCCGCCTTCATCAACAACAAGACGGTACACAAAGCTAACGATCAGCCTACTGGTGGAATGGGGTTCTTTGAATGCATCAATGACCAGAAAGCTGCTTTCTTTATGTTCGATGCATGCAAGACATGGCTCCAGGAGCGCAAAATGGAAGCGATGGACGGGCCGATCAATTTCGGCAGCCGCGACCGGTGGTGGGGTCTTCTCATCGAAGGTTTTGACCGCGATCCTAACTACCAGTGCAACTACAATTTTCCATACTATCAGAACTTTTTCGAAGCATACGGTTTCCAGGTTTATTTTTATCAATTGACGTTCTGGAGAACCATACAGGGCCCGTTGTCGCCACGTTTGCATGAGAAAGCAGAGATCATGGCGAAGGATCCCGACTATGAGTTCAGACATATTACGAAAGCAGAAATCGAGAAGCTACCGGAATATCTTCTTGAAGTTTATAATAAGGCCTGGGCGAAGCGTGGTGACAATCCTGAACTGACTCTTGCGCAGGCGAAACTCATCGTAAAACAGATGAAGCCCATCATGGATATCAGGTTGCTGTACTTCGGCTTTTACAAAGGAACGCCAGTTTCGTTCTTCCTTTCATTGCCGGAGATCAACCAGATCTTCAAGCACCTCAACGGTAAACTTGACTTCATCGGTAAGCTAAAATTTCTCTGGCATCAGTTCCGAAAAACCAACCGCAAAGCATTTGGCATACTGTTCGGAGTTGTTCCGGAGCATCAGGGCAGGGGTTGTGATGGTGCAATGGTGCTTGCATCGCGCAAGGTCCTGCAGGACGAATACAAGCGTTACGATGAGTATGAGATGAACTGGATCGGAGATTTCAACCCAAGAATGATTAACGTGGTCGAGCAGGTTGGCGCGGATGTCTGCAAGCGTCACGCTACGTACCGGAAGCTCTTTGACGAAACGAAGCCGTTCAAGAGGTCGCACATTTTCCACTAGCCGACAAAGACCAAAGACCAAAAAACAAAATACCAAAACCCAAAACCCAAAGGTCATGATCTAGCCCTTGGTATTTGGATTTTGGTATTTGGTTCTTGAACCTTGGCTTTAGGTTTTGGATCTTGGTATTTGGATCTTGGTTCCGGATTTTGGTCTTTGGTCTTTGGATTTTCTAAGCGTCACGGGTATTTTCGCGGCATGAATAAAACGGGAGTATTGCTCATTAACCTCGGCACACCGGATAGCCCCTCGGTCGGCAATGTCAGGTCATACCTCAGTCAGTTTCTGAACGACCCCAGAGTCATTGACATCCCATGGCTGTCGAGGAAAATTCTTGTGAATGGGATTATTGTCCCGTTTCGAGCACCCAAGTCCGCTAAAGTTTACAAGCAGCTATGGACTGACAAAGGTTCTCCGTTGCTGTACTACAGTGAACGCGCCAAAGATCTGCTTCAGCAGCAACTCGGCTCAGATTACGAAGTACATCTTGCCATGCGCTATAAAAATCCTTCGATCCCGTCTGTGCTGGAAAAAATGAGAAGGGCGAACTATCAGAAAATTGTTGTACTAACGATGTTCCCGCAATATGCATCGGCATCAACGGGCTCGGCATTGGAAGAAGTGATGCGTGTTGTAATCAAATGGTGGGTCATCCCTGAAATTAAATTCGTCTCTCAATACTACGACCATCCGCTATACATCAAAGCATTCGTAGAAAGAGGACGACAGTTTGATCTGAGTAAGTACGACCATGTGCTATTCTCGTATCATGGACTGCCGGAACGCCAGGTCGACAAAGTTTACCCTGATGGAAAACCCTGCAGCGATCACGATTGCGAGGAACGCATCACTGATGAAAATAAGTACTGCTATAAGGCCGTAAGCTATGAAACGACCCGCCTGATCGCATCGCAGCTTGGGATTCCAAAAGAGAAGTATACCGTTTGTTTCCAATCACGGCTGGATGAAAAATGGCTGAAACCGTTCTCTGATAAAGTTGTTGAAGACTGCGCGAAAAAAGGAATGAAAAATATCCTCGTGTTCTCACCGGCCTTCACGGCAGATTGCCTCGAGACGATAATTGAAATAGGCGAGGAATACCAGGAGATCTTCCACAAGCACGGTGGCGAAAAAGTGCAGCTCGTTGAAAGCCTGAATGATCATCCAACGTGGATACAGTGTTTGAAGGAGCTGGTTACCGGGAGATAAATGCAATAGCCACCAAGCCACTAAGCAACACCAAGAAAATGCAGATAAGTTCTTAGTGCACCTCGGTGTCCTGATGTCTTATCGCAGATCCCGCGCTTCGGGAGTGGCTATGCTAAGAAGCTGCGATCTTCAACACAGCTTCAACGAATCTGTCGAGATCTTTCGTAGTCGTGTAGACATGTGGCGTTATTCGCACCCCACTGATATTTTCCCATTTGATCGATACGGCATGGATCTGAAACTCCGTGAACAATCGTGTTGCAATGGTTTCGGGATCGAGACCATCAATTGAAAAATTGCCAAGTGCGCATGAATATTCCGGCTTGAGCGAGACATTGATCTTGACCCTGCTGTTTGCCTTGACTTTTTCGACCCAGTAATTTTTCAGGTAGCGCAACCTTTCTTCTTTGCGCTTGCTGCCAATTGCATTGTGAAAATCTACAGCCTGACCAATGGCCTGCTCTGGCGCGAAGGAGCGTGTGCCGAGTGTTTCAAATTTTCTTATGTCTGTCGATTGCGGTTTGTCGTTTGGAAACAGGGGCCAAAGTGCACCGATATTTTCTTTCTTCACATACAGCATTCCCGTGCCAAACGGAGCACACAGCCATTTGTGCAAACTTGTTCCGTAATAGTCGGGGTTGAAATCAGTCAGTTTGAAATCCATGTGTGCGAAAGTATGGGCACCATCCACAATGGAAATGATGTTGCGCTTCCTGGCCTCCTCACATAGTTTTTTTACAGGCAGGATCTGGCCGGTCCAGTTGATCATGTGCGTGATGTGCCACGCTTTTGTTTTGGTGGTGGTTGCATCAACAAAGGCCCTGATGATCTGCTCATCGTTTTCAATCGGAAGTTCGAAGTTGAGCCATTTGATTTTGATACCATCCCGCATCTCTTTTTGTTTCCACGCCTGGATCATATTGGGATAATCCTGTCGCGTCATGATGATCTCATCACCTTTTGCCATTGTCAATCCCCACGTCACTGTGGCAAGCGACTCGGTAGCGTTCCGGTTGATCGCAATCTCATCATTGCCCACTCCGGCCAGGTCAGCAAGTTTTCTTCGCACCGGTTCGCGGCCTTTGTCAAGGATCTGCCACATGTAGTATGTTGGTGCCTCATTGCTGAGATGAT
This sequence comes from Fulvivirgaceae bacterium JP3-4, assembly GCA_029309925.1. Classification (GTDB taxonomy): domain Bacteria; phylum Bacteroidota; class Bacteroidia; order Cytophagales; family Cyclobacteriaceae; genus Chryseosolibacter. Next base: position 114,132 of record JARKND010000005.1, on the reverse strand, counting down.
AGTAACGGTCAACGGCATCCTGAACAACTTTTGGCTGTGGACTAACTCCGCCATTGTTGAGATTGATTATGTTCGGAGAAACTGTGTAGGCCTGCGACATCCTCGCCCACAGTTCTTCATCGGTTGCCGATAATGCAGGCGTTTTCTTATTCAGCGCAAGCAGCGCATCGGAAACATCTTCTGCGCGCGCGCGTGAAGCAATACCCGACAGAGACAGGGCCCCGGCAACGCCCATGCTTTTTCGAAAGAACGACCTGCGATTGTTCATAAATTCTGGATTGACAATGGAAGGTACGAATTACTTTCGATCCATCCCTTTGCTTTTTTACCAGTGGTTAGTATCGAGTCTTCGAGCATCGCATTGAGCTCGATTCCGAGCGCTTTCTGCAGATCTGAGGTCTGAGCGTTTGATCTGCTGCTTCATCAATAAACACATTTAGATATAGAGAGGTGGAGGTGAGAGTATTATTTAATGCAGTTATGCAATCCAACGGAATTGTTGTGCAAAGGCAATATCCGGATCTCGGTCATCGTTGTGAATGAGAATGATTTGCGGGGCTGATATAAGGCTTGTGTTTGATTTGAAACGATGTTGTTAGAAGATTCATCTTTGGGGTCCAACGTATTCATAAACCGTCAACGTTATGAGAACAGTACTCATTATATTTTTTTCTTTACTATCGTATCCTTTGCTCGCACAAGAGAAATATGGTTTCGGCCTGGTCGTGATTTACAACGATTCGACTGACGGAATGCTCACGAAACAAATAGTTTTCACAGAAGTGCTTAATCTTGACTCTCTCTGTGATCGGACTCCCAATATATCAGGAGCAAAACGCAAGAGGAAGCGTTACTTTGATTGTCTTGAACATTTTGTAGTTCAAAAACTTCAAAATGCAGCGCCTGCAATAGTCCAACAAACGTCTGAAATAGTAAACATTAGCCAGGTGGAACGATTCAGTCGTGTACAAACACTGAAAGCAAAGCACAGGCATGTGCAAATGAAAGATGGCCGTAAAATTGAATTTATGGACAGGCGAAGTGTTGAGACGAACAGGAGAGCAATGCTGGAGATAGCCAGCCGTGATGCGACCGGGAAGGTTATCTTAATTAACTAATGCTTGTTGGATTTCAATCCGTCCAGGCATCATCAACTAAGATTACTCCTCGAGCATATCCCTCAGCTCGATTTCGAGCGCTCGTGTACTGATGCGGATTTCATTTAGTGAAAAAATCAGCGAAAGCATAAGAAGTCCGAGGCTCAACCCAAAAATGCTGTAGGCCCATACCTCATGCTCAAGGTAAAAAAACAGCATGCACAAAACGCAGCAAAAAAAACTTGAGATGCCACTGGCCTGCATTCGCTGAATGAGTATGAGCCTTCGCTTGAGGTTCTTGATCTGCTGCTTGATCAGGTCCTTGTCATTCGGTTCGAGCCCTTGTTTGTATTTTCCGTGCAGGTTACGGATCAGCGTGGCAAGCGCGAGAAAACGGTTGGTGTAAGCCAGCATCAGAAGCGTGATGGCTGGAAACAACAGTGCAGGTGTATTGATGGATATCTGCATAACTTTAATGGAGACGTTGAAGAGTTCGAATTGATTTTGAAACCCAGGCGGTCACCCCAACAACGGCCAGCGTCATGCAGCCACCAAAGATTACCGAAGGCACCGCTCCCATCAGTTTAGCGACCACGCCTGATTCAAACATGCCAATCTCGTTAGATGAACCGACAAAAATGTGATTCACTGCTGACACGCGTCCCTTCATGTTTTCCGGTGTTTGTGTTTGCAGAAGCGTGGACCGGATAATTACGCTGACGCAATCAAAGCCACCACTGAGCATCAGGATGAAAAGAGATAACCAGAAATTAGTTGAGAGTGCGAAAAGGATCATGCAAACTCCGAAGCCTGCGACACAGTACAAGAGGATCTTTCCCGCATTTTTTTCGATTGGATTGTGTGTTACATAGAACGCCATCAGCAATGCACCGACAGACGGTGACGCCCTGAGTACCCCAAGGCCGATCGAGCCGACATGGAGCACTTCATCCGCAAATATGGGCAGAAGTGCTACCGCTCCACCGAAGAGCACGGCAAAAAGGTCGAGTGAAATTGCGCTGAGAATTAGTTTATTGTGAAAAACAAAACGTAGACCGGCTTTGATCTTTTCGGCAACGCCTTCTTCTTTCGTGATTTCCGGCAATGGCTTGTTGCCGATCATCGCAAGGAGAATGAGTCCGACCAGTGTGAGTGCCACATCGATTGTGTACGCTGCTTTTACTCCGAAGATGTATAAGATTCCGCCAAGCGCCAGTCCTGCGATGGTAGCAGTTTCCCACAGTGTGCTGTTCCAGGTAACTGCATTTGAATAAAGTTCCCTTGGAACCAGCTGGGGCATGAAGGAGAAGAATGCCGGACTGAGAAATCCGCGTGCAATTCCGCTGATGAAGATGACACCATAGATTGGAATGACGCCATAGCTTGCGAACACTGCATCCGGATCAAACGTGAAGGCCAGAAGCGCAGATGAACAGGCGAGAAGCGTTGCAACGCAGAAGAGAATAATTTTTTTTCGCTGGACGATGTCAGCGATGTGGCCCGCATACAGCGAAACACCAATCGATGGAATGGCTTCGGCCAGACCGATCAGACCGAGTGACAGCGGGTCTTTTGTCAGTTCATAGACTTGCCACGCGACAACCACTGACTGAACCTGGATAGCAAGTGTGACACAAAAACGCGCGGTGATGTAAAGTCGGAACTCCGGAATACGAAGGGCTGCGTAAGGATTCTGTCTATTTAACTCCGCCATTGTTGTTCAAAAGTTTGTTCACCGCGTTGACTGCTGCAGTTTGCCGTTGCACTCGATCTCCGCTGATTTCTATAAATGGAACATTCTGCCCTTGCATTTCTTTCAAATAAATGTCGTACAGCTGCTGCCGCTTGTCAGGATGTTCGCGAAGCGGATCGGCTTCCCACGGAATGTCAATATAGGTCAGGAGGTAGAGGTCATACCTGCGCTCAGCGATCAAACGGAGAATTTCCGGGTCACAATTGCCGTACTTGAACTCACTCCAGATCTTGATGACATACAGGTTCGTGTCACAGATGAGCACATCATTGGCGTGGAGCATGCTTTTATCTTCCAAACGGAGCTGGCCATGAGCGATGGTTGTCAGGTCGTGTTGCTGGTATGGCCTTACGAGATTGTCGAGATAACCGCGTGCATATTCCGGAACCCACTCGGTGTTGTAGCGGTTTGCCAGAAACTGTGACAGCTCGGATTTCCCGGTGCATTCCGGCCCGATAACAACAACCTTCTTGATGCTTGTATCCATCCTGATGAAGGTTCAAAAATAAAGATAAAGAGGTGACAATGTATATCACTTCGCGAATCGAAATTGCTTAAAGATGTGAAGCGATGGCATCCAACGATTGCATTAATTGAGGATAATCTCTTTCAGCAGGATCCAGCTGCCCATGGCGAGGATCATCCAGCCGAAAGCGATGCGTAGCCGAATGGAAGAAACTTTTTTCTGAAGTCGGTTGCCGAGGAGAATGCCGATCACCGCCAGTGACGTGATTGAGAGCAGGAATTGCCAGTCCATAGGATAGTTGAATACATCTCCGAGGAAACCCATAAGCGAGTTGATGGCAATAATAAAGAGCGATGTGCCAACTGCTGTTTTAAACGGAAGTCCGGTAAGAAACACCAAAGCCGGAATGATGAGGAACCCGCCTCCGGCACCGACAAATCCTGTGAGAAATCCGATCAGCAATCCTTCTACAATGACGAGAAATGTTCTGGTGCGCGTTGAGTCAGGCCGAAGCTCTCTTCGTCCTCTGATCATTGAGAAGGAAGCGAGGATCATCAGCAATGCGAAAGTGCCGAGCACGAGAACTCTTTTGGTCAGAATAAAGCTTTCTGTTTGAATGATCACATCCGGAATTGCCGGAATGATCCACTTGCGTGTCGAGAAGATGCTGATGATCGATGGAATGCCAAACAAAAAGCCGGTGCGCAGATTTACCAGATGGTCTTTGTATTTCGGGATTGCGCCAATCAGACTGGTGATCCCTACGATAAAGAGTGAGTATGCAGAGGCAAGAATGGCATCAACACCAAAGAGGTAAACTAGAATCGGAATTGAAAGGATGGAACCACCGCCTCCAAGCAATCCCAGTATTAACCCAATGCAGACTGCAGCAACGTAGCCAATAATCTCCATCAGATATTATAGGATTTAAGCGTGGCCGGCATCAGAGTTTATTGAATTCAACGATGAATGCATCCGGATAGCGTTTCTTCAGGTCATTGCGGAATTGCTCTGCCTTTTCCCGCGAAGGAAACTGTCCAAGGATGATCCCATAGAATTTTACACCATTGAGAATTTTTACCTGGATCGTTACTTTCTTTTTATAAGAATTTTTAAGGTTCTCGGAAAGTCTCATCATGTTGACGAGTTCCTGATAGGTTCCGATCTGGACTCCAAAACCTTTCGGATTAAGGCGCGAAATTTCGAAGTCATAAAACTCCCTTTCTTCCACCGTTACGTGGTCAATGGTGCCTGAAGGGGAAGTGGACTTGCCATCACCGGCATCAATAACTTCAAGCTTCACATCTGCAATTCCCTGGTTGACAAACCCAAGTTTCTCTGCAGCAGATTTTGATAAGTCGATCACACGGTTCTCCACATATGGGCCGCGGTCATTGATGGTTACTTCAACACTTTCGTTATTCGACAGATTTGTAACTTTTACTTTGGTGCCGAACGGGAGGGTTTTGTGCGCAGCAGTGAGTTTGTTGTGCTTGTACTTTTCACCACTGGCGGTCGGACTTCCTTCGAACTTATCGGCATAAAAAGAAGCTTTTCCAGTCTGAACCTGACTGAAAACAGAAAGGGCAACTAACTGTAACAATGAAAGCAGAAGTAAAGTTCTCATGACTGCGCGGTTTAGAATTCAAAAATAGAATTCCGGCATCAATTTGTGAATAAAATAAAGTTCTTAGCGAGTGTTGAGAAAATAGTAGAGGAAATAAGCATGATTCACACATTGCATTGTTAAAAGTTCGAAAATAGATGTAGCTTTGCCCGGCAAATAATAGATCGTAAATTATTTGCCATGCCACTCGATACCAGCAAATTCCTGTTTGAGGCGCTCACGTACGATGACGTCCTTCTCGTTCCCGCGTATTCCGAAGTCCTTCCGCGAGAAACCAATACCACAAGTCAGTTAACGCGAAACATCCAGCTCAACATTCCTGTTGTGTCCGCTGCAATGGATACGGTGACTGAAGCGGACCTCGCGATTGCGATGGCGCTCGAAGGAGGAATCGGCTTCATCCATAAAAATATGAAGATCGACAAGCAGGCAGAGCAGGTGCGCAAGGTTAAGCGTTCGCAAAGCGGTCTTATCATTGATCCTATCACACTGTCTGTCGAATCAACCGTGCGTGACGCAGACAACATCATGCGCGAGTATCGCATCGGTGGAATCCCGGTTGTCGACAAAGACGGTATTCTCCTGGGAATCATTACCAATCGTGACCTTCGCTTCCAGAAAGACATGGACGCGCCAGTCGCCAAGATCATGACGAAGGAGAACCTGATCACCGCATCCGAAGGGATTACGCTGACACAAGCGGAAGAAACACTGAAGAACTATAAAATAGAAAAGCTTCCGATTGTCAACAAGAAGGGCATACTGACTGGCCTCATCACATTTAAAGACATTCAGAAAAAGAAGAATAAACCGAACGCCTGCCAGGATAAATTTGGCCGACTGCGTGTGGGCGCTGCCGTGGGAGTAACGCCAGACATTCTTGATCGGATCGAAGCGCTGCGCATTGCAGGCGTGGATGTCATCAGCATTGATACTGCACATGGACACTCACGCGGTGTTCTGGAGTCTGCGAAGAGCGTAAAAAAGAAGTATCCTGAACTTGACCTCATTGTAGGAAACGTTGCAACAGGTGAAGCTGCGAAAGCATTGGTAGCCGCTGGAGCGGATGCAGTGAAAGTAGGCGTAGGGCCTGGAAGTATCTGTACTACTCGCATCGTTGCAGGTGTAGGGTTGCCGCAATTGTCGGCTGTATACGAATCCGCGAAAGCGATAAAAGGTTCAGGGGTTCCGGTCATCGCTGATGGTGGAATTAGGTTCTCTGGTGACCTCGTAAAAGCGATTGCTGCCGGTGCAGACAGCATCATGATTGGATCGCTGCTTGCCGGAACTGATGAGGCTCCAGGGGAAATGATTATTTACGAAGGAAGAAAATTCAAATCCTACCGTGGAATGGGCTCGATTGAAGCCATGGAAGATGGTTCGAAAGACCGTTACTTCCAGGACGTGGAGGATGATGTTAAGAAACTTGTACCAGAAGGAATATCCGGACGCGTTCCTTATAAGGGTCTCGTATCAGAAGTCCTTTATCAACTTGTTGGCGGACTACGCGCAGGTATGGGATACTGCGGTGCAGCAAATATCGAAGCCTTGAAAGAAGCAAAGTTTGTAAAGATCTCATCTGCAGGAGTTGCTGAGAGTCATCCCCACGATGTTACCATCACGCGGGAAGCACCAAATTATAGCCGTAAGTAGGTTTTTTTTGTTCTTGTATGAGGGACTGTAAGCTCCCATAAAACCCCCTTTTTTAGGGTATTTGGGGGGAATTCTTTGTATATTGCTGGTTAGGGCACTGTTACGTCCTCAACCAGAATGAATAAGGTCCTCCTCGCATGCATCCCCCTCGCGCCTCGTGCAAAACCTTGCGCGCTGCTGTTTCTATTCTTCATCGGCTTTCTATTGACCAGAGGCGTTAGTATTGCCCAGACAAATACCTGGACCGGAGTAACCAGCACAAACTGGAACACGGCAACGAACTGGTCCCTGGCACAGGTACCCACTAGTGCTCACGCGGTTGTAATTCCGAATTCTGTTGCCACGGCAAACGATAATCCAGTCATCACTGCAGATGCCCAATGTGCCAGCCTTACCCTGACAGGTGGAGCTGCCGCGCTCACGCTTTCAATTAACCCTTCTGTTTCACTTCAGGTCACCAATGCTGTTGCGATTGGAGCAGGTACTGGTGCCGGGGATCACATTATACTTGCGGTAGGCAGTGGAAGTCTCACCTGTGCGTCAATGAGCCTTGCGGCTACCGGAAACGCAAATAGAAATTCGCGACTTACAATCTCCACAGGTTCAGTGACCGTAACGGGAAGTGTGACCATTGGTGATGTGAATGATCAGATTACTTTCACCGGGGCCGGACTGCTTACGGTCGGTGGCGACATGACCGGAGGGACGTTTACTGCGTCTACGGGAACCGTGATATATGATGGTGCTGCGCAGAATACCGGTGTCTACACTTACAACAATCTCACGTTGCGCGGAAGCGGAAACAAAACGTTCGCCACAACGCCAACGGTAAACGGTACATTATCACTGGAAGCAACAGCAAGTGCGGTTGTGACAGGTGCAGGTGTCATCACATACGGAACCAACGCAATCCTCCAATACAACAAGCCTGCTGCTTACACTGCCACAGATGAAGAATGGATCACACCTTTCATTGGAGCAGGTGGCGTCATCATCGCGAACACCGGTACCATTTCGCTGAATGCAAATAAAGAAATTGGCAACACAACAACAGCGGTGCCGCTGACGATTCAATCAGGCGCAACGCTTAGCACCTCTGCAAGCAATTTCTCGCTTACGCTGAATGGCAATTTTACAAATGCCGGAACATTCACAGCGGGAAGTTCAGCGATCACAATCAGTGGCACAAGTGGCGCCCAGAGTATTGCAGGGTTTACAACGACAGGTCAGGTATCAATGACGAAGACCGGAGGCACAGCTACATTCGGAGGTGCTGTCAGTGGAAGTTCTCTTGTCATTAACGGAACCGGGGGAACGCTTAACCTTGGCACGGGCCACACACATGCATTCACCGACTGGACCATGACAGCCGGAACGCTCAGTGCTTCGTCAAGTACACTTAACATTGCAGGCAATGGTGCAAGCACAGGAGGAACTTTTACTGCGGGCACTTCTACCGTGAACTATAATGGTACCGGTGCCCAGGCAGTAACCGGAGTGAATTATTACAATCTCACGCTGTCGGGCAGTGGTGCAAAAACACTCGTAGCGGGAACGAGTACCATTGGCAATAATTTCGTCCTCAGCGGAACTGCATCCGCAACGGCAGTTACTTCGCTGACCATAGGAGGTTCCATCACACTTGGATCCGGAACCTCATTTACAGCCGGGGCTTTTACGCACAACCTTACAGGCAACTGGATCAACAACGGCAGCACGTTCACCGGGGCCGGAAGCACAATTAATCTGAACGGTACCGCACAAAGCATTGGCGGAACAAATTCGACTACTTTTAATAATCTTATCCTTTCGGGATCGAATACAAAAACATTTAATCTATCGACCACCGCGACCGGTGACATTGCGATTAGCAGCGGAGTTGTAGCGAACCTGAGTAACATCACTACCCATACAGCCAACACGCTTACGCTTGCGGGTGCCGGACAGGTAGCCGGTACGTGGGGTGGCACTTCATCTGCAGCGACAAACATCAATACCACGTTCTTCGCAACCGCCACTGGTATCCTCACTGTCGCGACAAAAGGTCCGACAATTTATTACAGTCGTCAGACGGGCCCGTGGAATTCAAATACAACGTGGTCGACAGTCACCTATGGAAATGCGACAAACCTGGGTACGTTCCCGGTGGCCGGTGACGTTGTGAATGTGGGAGGAGGAGACTTTATTATTACGGTGAATGTTAATTCAGCATGTGCTTCGTTGAATTATCAGGAAGGCACAGGCAATTCATCAACCGTGACGATCAACGCTGCGACAACGCTCGATGTGTCAGGACAGATTTACATTCCGACTACATCAAACTTCGGGGAGCCGAATCTAATGGCGGTTGGCGCTGGCACACTGAACGCAGGAAGCATGGATTTTGAAATCACTGACCTTGGCTCGAATTCGCTTACGATTTCAACAGGCACTGCAAATATTACAGGCAATGTCACCAACGGATTAATCTTTCTAACGACTGTTACTTTCACCGGAGCAGGCACGATCAACGTTGGCGGTGATTTTCTTGGCAGCGTGGATTGTTCATTCACTCCAGCTACAGGAACAGTTAACTACAACGGAGCTTCGGCACAATCAGTCGGGGACCTGAACTATTACAATCTTACCTTCTCCAATGCCGGATTGAAAACGGCAGCCGGAGCAATGAACATCGACAATACATTTACGCTGGGTTCTGGGACGAGTTTTGAGGCAGGCGCCTACACACACACGCTGGCAGGTAACTGGATCAACAACGGTGTAACATTTGACAATACAAACAGCACATTCACATTTGATGGCGCTGCGCAAAGTATTGGTGGCACGACAGCCACTGCATTTTACAATCTTACCCTTGCCGGAACTGGCACGAAAACATTCGGATTCTCCACCACGATTAGCGCTTTGCTCACCATCAACAGTGGCGTGGTGGCGAACCTCGGTAGCATTACTACACATACAGCACGTGCACTCACGACAAACGGCACGGGTCGCGCACCCGGCACTTACGGCAGCACATCCTCTGCAGCAACAAACCAGGACAATACGTTCTTCACTGCAGGAACAACAGGAATTCTAACCGTAGCAGGACGCATCTACTATACAAGACAATCTGGAATCTGGGGCAATGCCGTCACATGGTCTACGGTTACGTATGGAAACGCCACTAACAGCGGAACATTTCCCGGTGCGAATGATATTGCAAATATTGGTGGAGGGGATTTTACAATCACTGTAAATGCCAACGCTTCCTGTGCAAGCCTCAATTATCAGGCTGCGGCAAACAATTCACCAACAGTGCAACTGGCCAACGGTATCAGCCTCGCAGTATCGGGAGCAATCAACATTCCCGGTGCAGGAACATTCGTTTCGGGTGACGATAATACGCTCAACGTGGGAGGGGGCATACTCACCGCTGGTAGCCTCGCTTTCAGTGCCGGAAGCAGTGTGTTCGGAGGTCACGAACTCATTATCTCAACGGGCAGCGCAACAATAACAGGTAACGTAACGCAGGCTTTCCCTGATGCAACCATTACTTTCACCAACAACGGAACACTCACGCTCGGAGGGGCTTTCCTCAACTCGACCAACTGCGCTTTTGCAGCGAGTACAGGTACCGTTGTATATAATAGTTCAACCGTTGCACAGACGATCGGTGATTTTACATACTACAATCTTACACTGAACAATACCTCCGCGATATCGCCACAACTCACATTGTTCGATGATACGCAAGTTACGAATACACTGACCATGACCTCGGGGATTGTTAACCTCAACGGCAGCACACTGACACTCGGAAACAGTGGAGCTGCGTCAACGCTGACACGCACGGCAAGTACGACAACCAATTGGATGTATGGCGGAACCTTCGCGAGGTACTGGCCTGCTGCGACAGCAATCACCAGCAATGCAACAAATCATTATGGCTTATTCCCTGTGGGGGCTGCATCTGCTTCCTCATATCGCCCTGTAGCAATCAATAGCACAGTGAATGCGACCGGAACAGGATTGGTAAGTGTGACGCACACAGATGCAACTGGTGTCACTGACCTGAATCCGGTTTACGATGATGATCCAACTGCAGGCGTAATCAACATCGTAAGAAAACACAACGCTCAGTTCCAGGTTGCTGTGGCTGGAGTTACCGGTGGAACTTACAACATCACGGCTACAATGACCGGGCTTCCCTCCGGAACGGCATCAGATATTCGCCTTGCTGTATCCAATGGGCCGATCACTGTTACAAATGTCGGAACGCACTCGGCAAACACCGGCACGGCCCAGAACCCAACCGTAGGAAGAACAGGAGTAGCGCTCGCAAGTCTTGCAGGCGACTACCGCATCACGACTATCAACATTACCGATACGCCACTGCCAATAGAGCTGACATACTTCAGGGCGCGAGTTGTTGAAAATCATGTTGAACTCCAATGGGAGACAGCTGCAGAAATCAACAATGCGCTATTCACTGTTGAAAGAACACACGACTTTGAAAACTTCTACAACATAGGCGAGATCGAAGGCAAAGGCAATTCAAGGACCCCGTCACGTTATACGATGGTCGATCGACTCCCGCGGCAAGGCAAGTCTTATTATCGACTCAAGCAGACCGACTTTGATGGCGCGTTCACCTATTCACGACCCGTGATGGTTGACTTCGAGGGAACGCGTTCGCCTATCCTGGAAGTATTCCCGAATCCTGTGAAGGGCACTGCGCTGCATGTGATGATCTCAGGTCTGAACGATACTGCAAATATCCCTGTGCGCATTTTCAATCACCAGGGACAGCTTGTGTTTGAAGCAGAATTGACTACCGGAAAGGAGGGGATTTTCGAGGCGGAACTTGATGTACAGAATCGTCTTTCAAGAGGGATTTATATCGTTAAGGCCGGCCGCACATTGACCCTCACGCGCAAGCTCGTGATTGAATAATTCTTGCTGATTATTCCTTATTATTGCAGGGCCAATCGTGTGATTGGCCTATTTTTTCGCTGAATTTTGAGGTTTTTGACTGTTCATGCGCGCTAAAGCCATTACAAGGTTATTGTTTACGGTCGGGGTAATCACCTGGCTGGCTTTACTGTTCACGGATATTTCTGTTGTTTTCAGTACAAACGCTGGCATCACCCCCGACATTCCTGTTTGGGTACCGAACGTCATCTTAAACCTCTTTATACTTTCACTTTATTACTACTATAAGTTTAAGATCGAGCGTGACGAGGTTCTGAATTTTATTGACCTGTTGTGGCGCGTGTTTGCTACGGGTCTGGTCGCGACAGTTTTTTCACTTGCGTTGAAGCTGGTCGAACATCTGCTCGGCTCAACAAAACTCACCACCCACCCTGTATTCATCGACTTGCTCTACATTATCAACCTCGGGCTGATGGTGGGCTTTCTCATCATGGCATTCAGCGCGTGGAAGCGTCTCATTCTCTATCAGAAATCGAAATGGTTATTGAGATTGTGGAATGTTTTCGAATGGGGTTTGTTGTTTGCGCTGTTATACAATAGCCTTGGTTTCAGAACTATTCAGTCGGGATTCGGTGAAACAGTACATATTGTGCTGCTCACTTTCTTCGTGATTCTTGCGCTCGTTTTGTCTGGCAATATGAAGTGGGTGGCGTACCTGAACTTCCGTCAGAAGTGGACAAGTCTTCTGCTATTGCTACTCACGATCTTTTACCTGTTGTATGGTTTCTTTACGCTTTCATCGCTGGCAGAATCGCTGGAGTTGTTTCCAACCGTAGTTTTCACGAATCACCAGTATCATATATTCATTCTTTCGCTGATCACGTTTGTAAGCATTTACAGCATTTTTTCCTTCCTTGTAATTCTCTTCAATCTGCCAACCACGTCAGTGTTTGAGCAGAAGCTGGAAGAGGTTGTAAACTTTCAGCGGATCAGTCAGTCCATACAGACAGAACAAAGCGAAGACAGCGTTTACAACATATTGCTGGAAACTTCCGTGAGTACGGTGTTTGCCGATGCGGCATGGCTCGAAGTAAAGGAGTCAGAGCGTGACGCGAAAATCTTCACCTACAAGATCACCGATAAGGAAGCGCGTGACATCATTCAGCACCTCAGCAATCAGAATGTAAAAGGTGTACTTGATCAGGGCAGCGACAAAACGAAAAACCTTTCAAAACACCTCGCGGCTTTGAAAGGTTCCCGGTTCAGATCGATCCTCGCATTTCCCATCTACGTGAAAGGTGAGAACATCGGAACACTTGCATTGCTGAAAGAACTCGCAGATGGATTCAATAAAGAGATGACCAAAATCGTCTCTACGTTTGCGAACCAGGCCGGAATTTCAATTGAGAATTTCCGCCTGATGGAAGAAGCCCTCCAGAACGAGCGTTACAAAGAGGAATTGAAAATCGCGAAAACAGTGCAGAAAAGCCTGCTTCCCGATGTTCTGGAGAAGGATGACGATTTCGATATTGCTGCTTTCTCTGAATCTGCAGACGAGGTTGGTGGCGACTACTACGACACGTTGCGGACAAATAGCAATGAGGTGTCGTTAATTATTGCCGATGTGTCGGGAAAGGGAACTACTGCGGCCTTTCATATGTCTCAGATGAAAGGAATTTTCCACAGTCTCGCCCAGGACTGCATTGAACCAGACCTATTTATGAAGCGCGCCAACCAGGCGCTTGTCTACTGTCTCGAACGAGGGTCATTTATCTCTGCTACTTTTTTCGTGATCAACAAAGAGCAAAAAAAGGTGCGGTATTCACGCGCTGGCCACTGCCCGGTACTGTATTACCATGCAGCAAACGATTCGATCGAATATCTGAAGGACAAAGGGATTGCATTGGGAATGGTGCGCAACAAAAGTTACGCGAATTTCATTCAGGCAAATGAGTTTGAATACAAGCCTGGCGATATCATGGTGCTGTACACCGATGGAATTACAGAAGCAAAAGATAAGAAGGGCGAAGAATTCGGATATGATCGTCTGACGCAGGTGTTGCTTGAGGTGAAAAACGAATCACCGAAAGACATTCAGACACACCTGATCAACCGACTTTATGAGTTTTCGGAAACGGAAAATATTAATGACGATTACACTACGATGATCGTCAAGTTTAAATAGAAAAAGGTCAACCAAAGAATTTATAAAACGTTAATAACATGATCCACATTAAGAGACTTCAGGAAGACGGAGCAGACGTAATTGCCCTTATCGGGGAAATTGATGCCAGCTCTTCCATCGAACTTGATCTTGCCATCGCAAAGAGTGTGGGTGAAGGGTTCAACAAAATCCTGATCGACTGCAGCTCGCTGGAATACATTTCCTCTGCAGGTCTCGGTGTGTTCATGTCTTACATCGAAGAATTCAAGGATAAGAATATTAAAATGGTTTTGTTCGGCATGAATGAAAAGGTTGCCAACACGTTTGAAATTTTAGGACTTTATGAATTGTTAACCATTGGAAAAGATAAAGTTCAGGCTAAGAAATTGATCAATGAATTATAAGTATAACGTTGGCTGCAGTATTGAGAACCTGAAAGGGGTTCGCGATTTTATTCGCGGAGCCCTGAAGGAGCACGATGTTGCCGAGCTTCAGATCAGCGAGATGGTTCTTGCGTTGGACGAGATGTGCTCCAACCTGATGATCCATGCGCACCAGTGCAATCCGGATGACCTTTTCGAATTGCACATCAAGGTTGACAAGGGCAGCCCTGTCGTATTTGAAATCATTGACGATGGCAACGCGTTTGACATCAATCAATTCTCAGAACCTGCGCTGGGCAATCTTGTGCACGAAAAACGCAAAGGCGGCCTCGGAATTCGCCTGGTAAAATCCATCATGGATAAAATCGAATACCAGCATTCGAGCGGAAAGAATATCTGTCGACTCACAAAGAAAGTTCAGTTTAAATAGCTAAGACAAACAGTATGCAAGGCGTGGTAAAAGGTTGGGCAGCAGTGGTATTGATGATGTGGTTGGCGGTCCCGGCACTCAGCCAGAAGAAAAATGACGCATCGGTGCTTTTCACGATTGCAAAGAAGCCCGTTACCATTGAAGAATTTTCATATCTCTACAACAAGAACAACCAGGGCAAAAAAGAAGAATACACAGAAGCGAAGATTGAAGAATACCTCGACCTGTTCATTAACTTCAAACTGAAAGTTGCGGAAGCCCGCCAACGCGGATACGACACAACCGCTGCGTTCAGAAAGGAATACAACACATATCGCGCTGAGCTGAGAAAACCTTATCTGCCGGATGACAACCTGGTTGACAGCCTGACTGAACTCACCTACAATCGCATGAAAGAAGAGGTAAAAGCCTCTCACGTTCTTGTGAACGTTTCGCCCGATGCAGCGCCCGCAGATACATTGGTGGCCTATCAGAAGATTTCTGCCATTCGGCAACGGATTCTCAACGGTGAACAATTTGAAAAAGTTGTGATGGAATACTCCGAAGATCCGACTGCGAAGCTGAACAAGGGTGCCCTCGGTTGGTTTACGGCACTACAGATGGTTTTCCCGTTTGAACAGGCAGCCTTCACAACGCCTGTAGGCGAACTCAGCAAACCGATCAGAACTCGTTTCGGATATCACCTCGTAAAAGTTCATGGCAGAAGACCCGCACAAGGTGAAGTGGAAGTTGCACATATCATGCTTCGCGCGAACGGAGATGATCAGCGCGCCCGCGACCTCGCGTTCGAAGTGCATGATAAACTTCAGAAAGGTGTTGACTGGAATGAGTTGTGTGCAGAATATTCAGAAGACCCGTCATCGAGCGAGAATGGAGGAAAGCTGCGCGCGTTTGGTGTAGGTGTGATGTCATCTGTTCCCGAATTCGAAGAAGCAGCATTTGCCCTGAAAAATCCGGGCGATTTCTCTGACCCTGTCAAGACGCAGTTCGGATGGCATATCATCAGGCTCGAGCGGAAGATAGCGCTGCCACCATTCGATGAAATGCGCGAGTCGATCAGGAACCGCGTAAGCCGTGATGAACGTGCACAGATATCGCGCCAGGCGATCCAGAATAAAATGAAAAAGGAGTTCGGCTTCAGGGAAAATGCAGATGTGAAATCAAAAGTGTTTTCGCTTGCCGATTCATCACTCACCAAAGGCACCTGGAAAGCAAATGGTCGCGGGACCGATGAGGTATTGTTCACGATGAATGGGACAAATTACACCGCTAAAAATTTCCTTCAATATGTGGAACAGAATCAGCGAGCAAATCTGATTGGTTCCGCAAAATACATCGAGCAATTGTACAACCAGTACGTAGACGAAATGCAAGGGCTGGCCTTCGAGCAACGCATCAAACAACAACATCCTGAATACGGATTTCTGCTCAATGAATATTATGAAGGCATTCTGTTGTTTGAGATCATGGAACGGGAAGTGTGGAACAAAGCATCGGAAGACAGTGTAGGACAACGAAAATATTACGAATCACATAAGGCTGCCTACAAAGCTTCCGATCGTATCCGCGCTGTAATCTACTCGTCCAATGCAAAACAAACCATTGACAACCTGCTGACACTGGCGAACAAGGGAGACTCTGCAGCGATGCAAAGCATTGTGACAAAAGAGAAGGTTCGCAAAGAAACGGGGAACTTCGAAAAGACCGATCGGCCAGTTCTTTCAAAAGTCAGCTGGGCGCCCGGGTCGCATGTGGCAGAACACAATGGGATGCATTACCTTGTGACAGTAAAGGCACTGGTGCCACCCGGAAGCAAATCATTTGAGGAAGCACGGTCTTCTGTCATTTCCGATTATCAGAATTTCCTTGAAAAGGAATGGCTGTCAAAGCTGAGAAAAAAGTATCCTGTGAGGATAAATAAGAAGGGAAAACAAAAGCTCTTCAATCAACTTGTCAAGAAACCAGCATGATGAGATCAGTAATAGTCGTAGTCGTCTTGTTAGTCGCGTTTGGGTGCGACTTTATCAAGATGCGCTCAGATGGAGCGGAGCTCGATGCCAACCGACAGCTGGTGGCAAAGGTTGGAACTGCTTACCTCTACCGTGATGAGCTTGCCGGTATCGTTCCTGCCAAAGTTGAAAAAACGGATAGCGCAGCAAGGGTGGAGGCATACATCGACAGCTGGGTTCGCAAACAATTGCTCATCCAGGAGGCGACAAAAAAAATCGATATCAATGAAGCAGAAGTCGAGCGAAAAATCCTTGATTATCGCTACAGCATTATCGCATACGAGTACCAGACTTACTATATCAAACAGCACCTGGATACGGCCATCAGCCCGGCTGAAATTGAAAAATATTACCAGGAAAACATTGATAATTTTATCCTGAAACAGAATATCATCCGCGCAACCTTCCTTAAGGTGCCTAAGAACGCTCCGCAGATTAAGAAGGTGAAGGACCTGATTTTCGCAAAAACAGATGAGGGAAAAGCTGAACTCAAGTCGTTTTGTCTCAGTTTTTCGGCCGCTTACCACATCAGCGATTCCACATGGATGATCTTTGACGAGCTCGTACGCAACTCGCCTATCGTTGAAATTCCCAATAAGGTTCAATTTTTAAAAACGAATCCTTACTATGAAACCGAGGATGATAACTACCTTTACTTCCTGAAAGTGGACGAATACCGCATTTCAGACAATGTTTCCCCGCTGGAATTCGTTAGGGATGAGATCAGTAACATCATTCTCAATAAAAGAAAAGTAGAACTTGCCAAGAAATTGGAAGATGAGGTTTATAACAATGCCCTGGAGCAAAATGATTTTGAAATTTATGGCCGCTAAAGCAAAGGTTTTCGGTCTGATGATAATTGTTCTGACTGCGTTCACTGCAAGCGCGCAGGACAATGAAGGTTTTGTCGTTGACGAAGTGATTTCGAAGATTGACAATTTCATTGTGCTGAAGTCGGATCTTGACAAGTACTATCAGGATCACCTGACCAATGGCGGAAGTCCATCGCAGGAAGTGAAATGCCAGATGCTGGCCATGCTCATCCGCAACAAACTGATGATGGCGAAAGCCGAGATTGACTCAG
This sequence comes from Fulvivirgaceae bacterium JP3-4, assembly GCA_029309925.1. Lineage (GTDB taxonomy): Bacteria > Bacteroidota > Bacteroidia > Cytophagales > Cyclobacteriaceae > Chryseosolibacter. Next base: position 96,552 of record JARKND010000005.1, on the reverse strand, counting down.
TAGTTGTGCTTGACGCGGAAGTTGATAACAACACACAGCGAAGGATGAGCATGATCCTCGCGCAGTCGGGCCGAACCCCTGAAGAGCTCGAGCAGATCTACGGCAAGTCGCTCGACCAGATCCGCCTGGAACTCCGCGACCAGATTCGTGAACAGATGATTGTTCAGAAGATGGAGTCGACCATTACCGAAAAAGTATCCGTTACACCTTCGGAGGTAAAACGCTTCTTCGAGCGCATTCCCACTGACAGCTTACCGTACTTCTCTGCTGCGGTTGAAGTCGCGCAGATTGTGAAGATCGCTGAAAGCAGCAAAGCGCAGAAAGATGCTGCACGCAATCAACTGCTCGAGTTGCGCAGCCGTATTCTGGCAGGGGAGGATTTTAGCGCGCTCGCATCAAAGCATTCGGACGATCCGAGCGTTGTTCAGAACAAAGGTGATATGGGTTGGGTAGGTCGTGGTGAAATGGTTCCCGAGTTTGAAGCAATGGCCTTTAAACTCAAGCCGAATGAAATCTCCATGCCGTTTGAAACAGATTTTGGTTTTCACATTCTTCAGCTTCTTGAGCGCAGAGGAAACGAATACCACTCGCGTCATATACTCATTTCGCCAAAGCCATCGAAAGATGACCTGAATGAAGCCTCACAATTTCTCGATAGCATTCGCAATCTCGTGTTAGTAGATTCGATCACCTTTGAGGCCGCTGCCAAAAAACATTCCGATGATATGGCAACGAAAGGCAATGGTGGCTACTTCATCGATCAGGCGGGAAGTCAGCGCGTGCAGATAGACGAGCTTGACCCTGTCGTATTTTTCAAAGTTGACTCAATGGCAGTAGGTGATATTTCAAAGCCAATTGTTTATCGTACCGATGATCAGAAGGATGCTGTGCGTATTCTGTACTACAAGTCACGCATTCCTCCACACGTAGCATCTCTGAAAGAAGATTATCAGCGCATCCAGATGGCGACACTGAATGAAAAGAAAAATCGCATCCTTGAAAAGTGGTTTCAGAAAGCGCGCCAGGACGTGTTCATCAACATTGATCGCAACTACGACTACTGCGGCATCCTGGATTAATACCCCTAAATCCCCTAAAGGGGACTTAAAGGCAGATACTAAAAAAGCTCTCAGGTTGTGAGAGCTTTTTTAGTATCTGATAAATTTTATCGCAGTCATTTAAGGGAGTGATGCCTCTTCAAGTTGAGGTGCACTCAAGTCCCCTTTAGGGGATTTAGGGGTGGTATTTAGGCGAGTCTCTTCGCTACCTCATCCCAGTTCACCACGTTCCACCAGCTCGCGACATATTCGTTGCGCTTGTTCTGATACTTCAGATAGTACGCGTGCTCCCATACATCCAATGCAAGAAGTGGTGTGCCCTTCAGATCCGATGAACCAAGTTCCATAAGCGGATTATCCTGATTTGCCGTTGAGCCTATTTTTAGTTTGCCATTGTCGTTTACAAGCCAAGCCCATCCGGAGCCAAAGCGCGTCATCGCAGCCTGCGTGAATTGCTCTTTGAATTTTTCAAACGAGCCGAATGAGCCGTTGATTGCATCGGCAATTTTTCCGGATGGGTTACCTCCATTCGGTTTCATCATCTGCCAGAAGAAATTGTGATTCCAGGCACCGCCTCCGTTGTTCCGAACCTTTGGCGAAAGGTTGCTGATGTTTTTAAAGAAATCTTTTTCGTTTTCAAATTTCACGCTCTCAGCAGTGATGGCCTCGTTCACATTCTTGATGTAAGCAGTGTGATGCTTTGTGTAGTGGATCTCCATGGTTTGCGCATCAATGTGTGGTTCCAACGCATTGTAGGAGTAAGGAAGCGTCACCTGCGAAAACTGCAATGGCGCAGAACCTGTTTTAACTGTTTCACCATTTGCTTTCGCTGACGATATGATAAATGGGGTTCCGATACCTGCAATTGCTGTGGCTTTCAGCCCAGACTCGATAAATTTTCTACGTGATGTTTTCATACTTTCTGTTGTTTGGATAAGAACATTCCTGCCTCGTGACAGTGGCGAATTTAGCCAAAAAACTTTAGCTTGCATGGTTCATTTAACCGACTGATCACAATGGAAGAGATACTATACGACAAGATACCTTCACTTGATTTAGCAGAGTTTACCGGCAATGATCCTGCCAGGAAACAGAAGTTTGTAGAAGAGCTTGGTGCGGCATACCATAACATAGGGTTCGTTGCGATCCGAAACCATTTTCTGAATGATGAGATGCAGCAACGGTTGTATGCAGCAATAAAAAAATTCTTTGCACTGCCAGATGCAGTAAAACAAAAATATGAACGCCTCGAGCTCGCTGGCCAGCGCGGGTACATCGGCAAAGGGAAAGAACATGCTAAAGGAAGAAATACCGGTGACCTTAAGGAATTCTACCACGTTGGTCAGGAATTAGCTGAACAGGAACTGAAGAAGGAAAATTATCCCGCGAACATCTGGCCAGCGGAAGTACCGGAGTTAAAGGAGATCTCGGTGGAGGTATATCGGGCGCTCGAAAAGACAGGTCGATATATGCTTCGCGCCATCGCGCTCTATCTCAAACTTCCGGAAACTTATTTTGACGACAAGATCCAGAATGGCAACAGTATTCTCAGACCTATCCATTACTTCCCGATTGAAGATCCGGATTCTGTTCCGGCAGATGCAGTTCGCGCTGCGGAGCACGGAGACATAAACCTCATCACGCTGCTGATGGGCGCAAGTGCCGATGGTCTGCAGGTATTGAGACGCGATGGCAAGTGGATTCCGATTACAGCACTGCCAGAGCAGCTGGTTGTAAATGTTGGCGATATGCTCGAACGTTTCACCAATAAGAAACTGAAGTCAACCATTCATCGCGTTGTAAATCCACCAAGACATCTGATGAACACACCGCGTTATTCGATACCTTTCTTCATGCATCCACGGTCTGAAATGAGCCTTGCTGCTCTGCCGAGCACTGTTGATAAAGACAATCCGAAGTTGTGGGAAGATATCACAGCAGGCGAATTCCTGGATCAACGCCTCGCTGAGATCGGTCTGAAGAAAAAGAAGTAGTCAGCCCAGATGTGAAGAAGCATCCACCGCATTTGAAGGCACTTGGTTATTGATTATTAATTATTGATTATTATTTGCGGTAATTGAATGTTCATCAATGGAAGTTCCTAACCATCTCTCCTTTTGATAAAACGTGTCAGATACTACATTTTTCTGAAGGATGTTTTTCTCCTGGCCATCTCAACTTTTGGCGGACCCCAGGCGCACCTCGCACATTTTCAAAAGGTGCTGGTTGATAAGAGACGTTATTTATCAGACGAAGATCTGCTGGAAATAAATTCGTTGTGTCAGATCCTTCCCGGACCAGCTTCCACGCAAACGCTGACGGCTATCGGCTTTAAGATTGGAGGGCCGGTGCTCGCCTATCTCACACTGCTGGTGTGGATTTTGCCAGCCGTAGCCATCATGACTACGGCTGCAGTTTTTTTAGGGGCAATCGATGAAAAAAAGCTAATTGACCTCACTGACTTCCTGCGTCCGATGGCAGTTGGGTTTGTTAGTTATGGCGCGTATATGATCAGTCTGAAAACTGTCAATACAAAAACCGGAATAGGGATTCTTATCCTCTCTGCAGTTGTTTCGTATTTCGTTCAGTCGCCTTTTATTTTTCCGGTGATTCTGCTTTGCGCAGGATTGATCACATCGCTGAAGTTCAGGGCGCAGCCAAAGGAACAGAAGAGCAGAATCTCCATTCAGTGGGCTAATTTTCTCTTGTGGGCCGGTGTCCTGATCTTTGCCGCCATCCTCGGTGGCGTTACAAAACTTCTTCCTATAAAACTATTTGAGAACTTTTATCGAAATGGCAGTCTTGTGTTTGGTGGAGGGCAAGTACTGGCACCGTTGCTTTATACCGAATTCGTTCAGTATGCGAAGCCGCTGCACTTTCCAACAACACACAACGAGTTTCTTTCCGGATACGGCTTAGCGCAGGCGATCCCAGGTCCAAATTTTTCTTTCAGTGCTTACATCGGAGCACTGTCAATGCGAGATTATGGTGTAGGAGGACAGATACTTGGAGCTGTAATGTCTGCCGTTGGAATTTTTTTACCCGGAACGTTTCTCATATTTTTTGTTATTCGATTTTGGGAAAGCCTGAAGAAGTACCGGGCAGTGCGTGCTTCACTTGAGGGGATTACTGCTGCGAGTGCAGGGCTGGTCGCTGCTTCTGCGATCATTCTTTTCCAACCCCTGGAAAATTCCTTTCTCAACTTTGGCGTTACCATAGCAACATTCTGCCTGTTGGTGTTTACGAAAATTCCTTCTCCGCTTATCATTTTGCTGGGCGTTGTGTTGGGCGTGTTGTTTAAGCAAGGCGCATGACGGCTGCGCGTTCCCGCGAAAAGAAATCCATCTGCTAGAGAACTGCAACTACCGGCCTATGCGCATATGCTTGCTTGCAGCAAAAGAATCGAAGACCAGGCGTACGACAACAAGCTGATCGGGCGCAAGCTGACAGTCGATCGTGTAAAAGGGTCCTTCGCCTTCCGGTGTGGATTGCCTGCATAATGTTCGTCCTGTAAAATCATAAACGGCAACCGATTGAAGCTTCGCCTCCCGTTCAACGCTGACTACAAGCTGACCATTTCTATAGTACGCTTCCGGTTCTGCAGGTGAAGTTGCATGAAACGCCTTTACGTCAGAGTGTGTGAGCTGTCCATCAATGTCATGCTGTGCAAGCTTGTAGTATAGAATCGGTTGCCATGGTGGCGATAGATCGGTGAATTCATAATGGTTGCTGAATCGCTTTCCGTGGCAAGTCAGTGTAGCGATCGGTTCGAATTTTTTTCCATCGTGCGACCTTAGTACTTCATACAACAGGCAGTGTTGTTCGCCATCAGCACCCCATTGAAGCAAAGGCCTTCCCTTCTGTTTGGAAATTGTGAAGTAGAGCCACTCGACAGGCAATGCGAATTCTTCTGAAAAAGATGCTTTTGCAAATCCATCATTGTCACCTCCACCATAGATGTCTGCCGCAGGATCGGAATCGACATATGTACTGAAAGCAAATCCGTCATTGATGTTACCGGAGTAAATATCGTGCGCACCAGATTCAGTGTAGGACGATCGTGAAAATCCGTCATTGATGCCACCATTGTAAATGTCACTGGCCGGATCAATTTCTGAATAGGTAGCTGCTACGAAACCATCGTTCACTCCACCGCGGAAGATGTCAGATGCGGGATCTGGTTCAGCGTAGGATGCTTTTGCGAATCCGTCATTATTACCTCCGCGATAGATAGCCTGAGCGTTGAGTTTCTGTGTGAAAACCAGCACCGCAGCGTAAACGACTATCGAGGCTGACAATATTTGTAGCGTGGCGGGCATGCTTAGGGGGCTGTGCGAACACCACGCCCACCAACATTGTTGGCGCGGCTTGCCGCACCGGTCGCAGCTACCGTACGTGATGAAACAGGCAGGTGAAAGCCGGGGCTGCCTGTGCTTGAAGTCCACGCTCCGCCACGCAGTCCTGTGCCAACATCCGTTGCGGGCCACGATGATGCGTTGTGATTGCCATTGGCATCGATTAACCCGTCACCATGGGTACCGGCAAACAGTCTCCCCGTTGCGTTGCCAACTGTCATTGCCTGCTCGTACACATTTCCAGTCATTTCCATTATTCCGTAGTAAGTGGCTCCGGAAGTTATACGCCCGGAGTTATTTGTAGCAAAAATTCCAACCCGTAGTGGGCCATCATTGGTGCCTTCGGTAATTGCATAGTTCATATTTCCTAACTCCATATTGTAGTTTGATCCGATGCTTTCGGCTTCGGCTCCCGCATTGATCAATGTATACGGCTCACCTGCCATGAGCGCGTTGCCCCAGGCAAACTCAAACTGCACGGAAGGTAAAGGGCCCCTGCAAGCTTTTTCGTATTCAATTTCTGTCATTGGTCTGAGTGCTGACCAATCGAGGTATGCGGCCAGGTCTGCCCAGCTTAAGTAATTGCAGGCAACGTATGGGTTATCGGTCCTGAAAGTTCCATAACTCCCTGTGATCAGATTTCGATTTCCAAGACTGTTGTATCCACGAGCAGATGCCTGAGGGCTAGTCAATTTGAGCAGAAACTCAACATACTGCTCTTGTGTGATTTCATACTTCATGCAGTAAAAGGCATTGTAACCTTTCGGAAATGCCGTTGGAATAGAGAATAGCGTACTGCCAGCGGAATTGTAATGAAGTTTTCCGTTGGCATCATCAACTGTGAGGAAACTTTCGCTAGTGATACGATAAGGTGAAGGGTCTCCATCGGTAAAGGAATAGAATGAGTTGTACGCGAATCCGATATTTCCAATCTCGAATTCTCCCTGAGGCACATACACCATTTCAATCCCGCATACACATATCTCGAGTAGATCGCTATCCTGAATTCCATCATCTCCATACTGCCATCTAAGCTGCACGCCTTGATAACTCGCGTTGCTTTGCAACTTGTCTGTGTTGCTGTAAATAAAGACTCCCAACGAGTTGCTGTTAAGATCGGGTGCACCTTTGATGATTGCTCCGGCAGGTACGGTGTGACCATCGCCTGTGCCTGTACCGTCAACCCAGTTGAGTGAGGCATGTCGCCAATTGCTCTGACCTTTGATACGGAATTTGACAAACACCCACGCAGCATCCCAGTTTGATGGTCCGCTACTTGTGCGCCACGAATTTTCCCACGAGATGTCAAACTGAATCAGTACGTAGTTGTCAGTCGTGTTTTTACCCGTAAGTGTTGCGTTCGCAATAACAAGATTGTTTGAGTGAGCAATAAAGGTGCTGCTTATGACGAACAGCAGGAGCATGTATTTTTTCATAGCACTTTAGTTACGTCTGTAAATCGATCCGGGCTCAATGCATACGAATCGGCCGGGCAATACGTCATCAGAGCCCAACGGTGGCCAATGGACTGTTACGCTGACTAAAAAGATTTGTAGAGTGGGGTTTAGTGCATGGATGCACGTAAGGCTCGGTACCATCAAAGGTAGAGGTCAATATGTCCATGACATGTTGTTAAGGGTTCAAAAGATGTCCGCCAAGGTTTATCGTGCTTAAATTCATAGCGTGTTTTCAGATATTGTTTTGAAATCACATTACTATGAAAACCTCACTTCCGATCATGGTCAGCATCGCTTTTTGCAGCAATGCCATGTTATCGTGTTCAAAAGATGAACCTGAAATCGTACTTTACTTTGAAAAAGCAGTGCCCGATTGCATTGAAAGTCGAATTAGGAAGGAAATAAAAAAGGAATTTAACTGTCTGCCAGTGCAAATATGGGAATGGAAAGTTAACGGGAAAACATTCTATTATTTGAACCAAAGTGTGCTGACGGGTTTAACGAATTGTTTGATGATAATTGCAATGCTGTTTGCGCTCCTAGCGGAGGGCTAGCCGGCAACGGCTATGGTACTTGCCCCGATTTTGTCGGCCCGATAGAAGAGACTCTGGTTTGGGATAATCCAAACTACCCATAGTCATCTATGACCTAAGGCGACCTCGCTCCAAACACCTCGGGAAACTTAAATCCAAAATCTAATTGATCATTTACGGGCACGAATTCCCTTCCTGAATGTCATTCAAGAAAATAAGAAATCTATATCGGAAAGATATGATCGAAAGCGCGACCCGTAGCGTTTGACGGAGCAGAAGGCCGAGCGATGGATGAGTGCAGGAAGGGCATGCCCAAAAAAGAACCAGGTTCCAAAATCCAAATTTCAAGATCCAAAGAAATATCGACTTGGATCTTGGACTTTGGGTTTTGGGATTTGGGCTTTTATTTGCGTCCTCCGTAGAACAGCGTGAAGAACAGTGTTGGAAACACTGAATAGTTTTGTGCTGTAGGAACGATGATGATCTTGCTGGTATAAGCATCGAGCAGGAATCCTGCTTCGAAGCCTGTTACCTGGCTTTTTACAGTACCAAGTTCGAAGTTCAACGCAACTTTTGCATTTGCGCCTAGCTTGAGCGTTGATTCGCCCAGACCTTCAAACAGTCTGCCGGGGCCGTAAATTTCTGCAGCCTGAATATTTGGATTGTAGGGTTGACGGATAGTAACAAATCCGCCCTGATCTGCAGGACGTTCGATATAGTAGGGCGCCACAACACCTAAGGTGGGGCCAATCGCAGTTACTGCTTTTATTTCAACACCTTGCTGCGGAGCTTTTTTAAAAAGTATGAGGTCGCGGCCATATTGAAAACGAAGTGCATAGAGATAATTGCTTTTGCCATAGATGAAATAGTTACCGGTGCTCTGCGAATTCTGACGCACTTCCTGCGGGTGCTTTACATTCATAATTTCAAGGCCGAATGTCTCCAGCAGCCTGTCATTGAGTTTCCGCGCCTTTTTAAAGACGAAACCACCAATCAAACCCCCGTAGGTATTTTTGTTGATACCCCAGGTAAATTCGCTCTGGTAATCATAACTGTCTTGCGTCTGTGCGGAAGCGCTTGCTGCGAACAGGCCAAAAACCACGAAAACGACTGAAATTCTGATGAGACCCTTCATCCTGACAAGAAGTAATAGATTAAATTTAAGGCTTAATTTGGTATCGCAAAATAGAACGAAAAATCTTATTCCATATGGTATCCATGACCGGTGTTTATTTAGGGGGTTTACGGACAGAGGCAACGCATTTGCGGTCTGGAAACAAGATAATTACAGATGCTCCGCCCGATAATAATGGCAAAGGAGAAGCCTTCAGTCCGACCGATTTAACGTGTGCCTCATTGAATAGTTGTATGATGACGCTGATGGGGATGCTCGCCCAGCGGGAAGAGATCGACATGACCGGAATGCGGTCTGAAATTGTAAAGATAATGGCCGCAAATCCGCGCAAAATTGCAGAAATACAGATTACCTTCTCTCACCAGAATCTGAAAGCAACAGATGCACAAAAGGAAAAGCTCAAACGCGCTGCATTAACGTGTCCGGTGGCATTGTCGCTGGGAGAGGATGTTAAACAAACAGTTACGTTTAATTTTTAGCTGCAGCCTTAATTTGCTGATAGTCGATTGAAAAATGTGACTGGTCAAGCACCGCTTCGCCTTTTTTAATCAGCAGTATTTGGGGAGATTCATGCTCAACGTTGAACTCTTTCGCAATGAGGCTCGAAATTTCCCTGAAATTCAACAAATCAAGAAAATATGGCTTTACATGCTGCATTTCCTGTTCGTTCCAGTTTCGCTCAAGCCGGTCGAGTGACGCACGGCTGATATTGCAACGCGTGCTATGTTTAAAAATGAGGATATTTTTTTCTGCCGATTCTTTCCTGATTTCCTCCAACTGCTCTGCCGCCTTCAAATGATTCCACTTCATTGTCTGCTCATTAGTCATACCACAACCCCTGTTCGCCCTTGTCATACCTTGGCTTATGGCCTTTGTCTTTGAGGTGATCGGGCTGTGTTTCGTTCTTCTTAAATAAACGCGCCCACCACAACTTAAAGTTCGTCAGCACGTCTTTTTCTCCAGCGACATTATTCTTATTGGTTTTGACGAACTGAGCATCGGGATGAAGCCCTCGTCTGCCAAAAATTTCGTATTTCTTCATCTTGACGTTGCCCTGGTAGTCGGTTGCGCGGGCAAAGGCTTTACCTGGCTCACGCACTTTGAGGGCATCTTCCGAACTGCTGCCGTTACGTACATACTTATAGCTGCGGATTACGCGATGGAAATCTGTGGCCTTCGAAAAACTGCTTCCCGGTTCGCGCACTTTCAAGGCATCTGCTGAACTGCTTCCGTTGCGAATGTACTTGTAGCTTCTTGCTCCGCGCACAGCATCACTTGCACGCGCCTGTGCTTGAGAAGGCTTCCACCCAGGCATAGATCCATCGGCCGCGTGAGGTTTTTTGCCATAAGGGTGCTGCTGTACTCTGACGTGTAGTCCGTCCGTTAGATACGTTGTCTTGTCCCGTTTCTTCCGAAGCGCCTCTTCAGCTGAATTTGGATTTTTTACATAACCCTTGCGCAGCTTAATGTTGCCCGCAAACTCGCCACCCTGTTCACTCTTTGGTGCGCGTACTTCGATTGGGCGTTCATTGTTGTTCCAAAGCTTGCCGCTGATGCTACCGCCACCTTTTGCAGGCTTTTTCGCTTTAATGTTTCCGGTGTATTCTTCACCCTGATTTCTGAACGATGGTTTCGATTGACCCTGGATGAGCTTGCCCGGGAACCCACCAGCTTTCATCGCTGCCTTGGAAGGAGATTTTACGGGAATAGGAGTTTCTTTGTTGTTCCATAATTTCCCACTCACACTTCCGCCACCTTTTGCAGGTCTTCGCGCTTTGATGTTTCCCGCAAATTCCTCTCCCTGATCTGAAAATACTTTTCCACCGCGCATCCTTCCACGGTAGCCGATACCTTTCGACCCAATACCGGGTGTTCGGACAGGGGTTGGTTGATTGTTGTTATTCCATAATCGACCACTCACACTGCCACCGCCTTTCGCTGGTCTGCGTGCTCTCATCGACCCGCGAAATTCCTCTCCCTGATCGGAAAAGACTTTTCCACCACGAATATTTCCCTGGTATTTTCCGATGCCTGTTGCGCCCATGCCGGGTGTACGCGCAGGTAGAGGAGTGCCGTTGTTATTCCATGCGCGACCGCTCACGCTGCCCCCGCCTTTTGCGCGTTTCCGCGCTTTGAGAAAGCCAGAATAATTTACACCCTGATCAGAAAATGTTTTCCCTGATCTGATGTTGCCTCGATATTTACCGATGCCCAATCCAGACTTCGGAGTGCGAACCGGGATCGGTGATCGACCCGGCCGCGTTTCACCTGGTGTTGTTGCCGTACGGAAACCTCCTGGTTTTGCTTTGCCTCGAAATCCGCGGTCACTGCTGGAGTTGCGATCGATAAGTCGTCTTCCGGAGATATCACCACGCCAGCTCCGTCCGGTGCGGGTAGCACTTCTGTAACTGCCAGAAGCTGGTCCCTTGTAAGGACGGTCACCCACTTGTCTCGCAGGTCGCGGTGCTGATGGAGTGAACCCCTGCCGCGGGGATCGGTAGTTTCTTGTGCGCAGAGGCTTGCCGGCAATATCCGTTGTGACTGCGCGCTCACTTCTCCTCTTCGGTCGTGGGAAGTGTGCCCATACGTTTGTGCTCTTTCGCCTGATGAACGGGCTCGATGCCGAACGCGGCACTACAGAAACTTTTCTTCCACCCTCTGGTGCTCTGCGCGATTGGAGTCTTTTCAGACGTGACAGTGTTGATTTGTTTGAAACAGATCGTTGCGACATCCGTGGCATTGTAGCATTGCCGGACATGTAGCGCGTGCTCCGTTGCGGACGTGTTTCGCTGCTCCGCGATTTGGTGCGTATGGGTGGTGCAGGAATTACCGCGCGGGGACGTTTTGTTTCATAGTTTCGCGTACGAATCCTCCGTCCGGTGATGTCACCGGAGTAAGCGCGTTCTTTTCGTTGTTTCGGTCGCGAAAAATTTGCCCAGACATTAATACTCCGCCTTGAGATATAGGAGCGTGACGCTGATCGCGGTGTAACGGTTCGTTTTTTCCGCGGTGGCTTCCGGTCCGAAACAGAGGAGTGGTTTACAAAAGGCCCTGATTGTCGGAATACATTGCGAGTACTTCCGGTAGCGCTGCGCGGAACTACACGTGCGGGAGCGCCCCTTGAATTTCTTGCTTCGCTGGTTCGGCCCGAAGCGGATCGATTGTTTACATAAATACTTTTCTGTGAAAATGTATTTTGTCTTCCTTCTCTTCCGGGCCTTGAACGATAAACGTTACCCAACGCCTGCCCTGCCCGCTCACCACCGCGCGATTTTTTTCTGGGTCGGTAGGCGCGCAGACTTGTTGTAGTACGCCTTTTCGATGAAATGCGTCTTGCAGGCTTCTCTTTCTTCGTCTTTTTGAAGCGTGTTTCCCGCGGGCTGGTTGGCTTATCGCCCTTGGTGTTTTGCGCCATGGCCGGAATAGAAAGCAAAAGCGCAAATACGCCTAAGCATGCTAACCGGATGACGATTTTGGCCATAACAGTGGAATAACGAAGGTCCGCTAAAAATAATACGGTTGTAACTGGCTAAGTTAGCTAAAATTTCAGCAACTCTTCAATGGCGCCTCGCAGCCTGCCTTTCGGCAGAAAATTCCGTTCAAGCGTAGGTGCGAACGGAATAGCGGTGTCAAGACTTGCCACACGTTTAACGGGTGCATCCAGCGATCGGAAACAGTGTTCATTGATCCATGCGCTGATCTCTCCACCAATGCCTCCTGTAAGTGTGTCTTCATGCAAAATGATGACGCGATTGGTTTTTTCGACCGTCTCCCGCACAGCATCTTTGTCCCACGGAAGCAATGTGCGCAAGTCGAGGATGTCGGCTTTGACATCCGGCATGGTCGCCAGAATTTCCTGTGCCCAATGAACGCCCATGCCATACGTGATGACTGACAGGTCAGCGCCTTCCGAAACCAGTTTTGCTTTCCCGACTTCAACCGTGTAGTAATCATCGGGAATGCTGTCTTTGACGGAACGATAAAGCAACTTGTGTTCGAAAAACATGTAGGGGTTCGGGTCTTCAAAGGCCGCGCAGAGAAGTCCTTTTGCATCGTATGGATTCGAAGGATAGACGATCTTCAGACCAGGCGTATGAAAGAACCACGCTTCGTTGCTTTGCGAATGGAATGGACCTGCGGCCGTGCCAGCACCTGTAGGCATCCTGACGACAACGTCAGACGGCTGTCCCCATCGCCAGTGTGATTTCGCGAGGTTGTTAACAATTTGTGTGAACCCTTCCGTTACAAAGTCGGCAAACTGCATTTCAACCATCGCCTTCATTCCCTTCACTGACAATCCAAGGCCGGCACCGAGAATGGCGGACTCACAGATTGGTGTGTTGCGCACGCGCGGCTTTCCAAACTTCTCAACAAATCCGTCAGTGATTTTAAATACGCCACCGTACTCTGCAATGTCCTGACCCATCAGCACGAGATTCGGATGCTTTTCCATACTCTGCCGCAAGCCATCGCTGATCGCATCGATAAACCTACGCTCACTTTTTTTGTCTGACGAAGGCTTAACAATTTCCTGGACGAACGGAGCATAGACATCGCTCAGCTCGCGTTCTGTGTCCGCCTCAGGATGGGTTTCTTCAAATGCCTTGTCGAGCCCTTGCTCGATCTCTTGTTTGATTTCTTTCCGGATGACCTCGATGTAAGCTTCATCGATAACACCTTCGCGCAGCAGATATTTTTCGTAGTTGTCGAGCGGATCTTTTTTTGCCCATGCCTCCATCAGCTCTTTCGGAACGTATTTCGTACCTGAAGCTTCTTCATGTCCTCGCATGCGAAACGTGCGGCATTCCACGAGCACAGGTCGGTTGTTTTCACGAATGTTTTCCGCGAGGAGCCGGATCGTATCGTACACCTCGAGGATGTTATTTCCATCGATGCTCACCGCCTCGATCCCATAGCCAATTCCCTTGTCGGCAAAACTTTCACATCGAAACTGTTCATTGCCAGGCGTTGACAGACCGTAGCCGTTGTTCTCGATAATGAAAATGACGGGAAGATCCCAGACTGCAGCAACGTTCACTGCTTCGTGGAAGTCGCCTTCGCTGGTTCCGCCATCGCCATTGAAAACTGCCACTACTTTCTTTTCATTTTTCAGTTTTGAAGCCAGCGCAATTCCATCAGCGACACCATTCTGCGGTCCGAGGTGTGAGATCATTCCCACGATATGGTGCTCGTTGGTACCGAAGTGGAATGAACGGTCGCGGCCTTTTGTGTAGCCCATCATCGTTCCCTGCCATTGCGCGAACAACCGGTCGAATGGCATGTTGCGGGATGTGAAGACGCCCAGGTTGCGATGCATCGGCAGGATGTATTCGTCAGACTGCAGCGCGTTGGTCAGACCCACTGAAATTGCCTCCTGTCCGATGCCGCTGAACCACTTGCTGATGCGGTTTTGGCGAAGGAGGATAAGCATTTTTTCTTCGATCATTCGCGGAAAAAGCAGGCCGCGGTAGAGTTGTTTCAACAGGTCGTCAGAATACTGTTTTCGCTGGAAATTCATAAGGGCGTAATCGTGTGCAAATTAAGAAGTTTTTCCCCCATTCACCTCATACCGAACCCTGCTCGTGAAGGAGAAGAGAACAAACTCCCGCTCATTCCGTGTACCAGCGGGGTCTTCGCACGGGACCGCGCTGCCTCGGACGAATAATAGTGTCGGGGTCCTGAAGCAGAGACCCCGCCAAGACATCTCCACTTCATACCTAACCCTGCTCGTGAGTTGAGAAGAGAACGAACTCCTCCCCTTCAGAAGAGCGGTCGGAGCTGAGGTGAAAACAGTTGATCGAGTTCGAAAATCTCCCGTTATTTACACCCCTATGATTCAATTTGAAGAGTTTACACTTGAGAACGGCTTGCGGGTGATCGTGCACGAAGATCCAACAGTTGAGATTGCCGTTCTGAATATTTTATATGATGTCGGCTCCAGAGACGAACATCCGGACAAAACCGGCTTTGCGCATCTCTTCGAACATCTCATGTTCGGTGGATCGGTCAACATTCCGAATTATGACGAGCCGCTTCAGAAAGTTGGCGGAGAAAATAACGCCTTTACGAATACAGACATCACCAACTATTATCTCACCGTGCCGGCTGCCAATATCGAAACAGGATTCTGGCTGGAGTCAGATCGCATGCTGAGTCTTTCGTTCGATCCGAATGTGCTTGAGGTGCAACGCAAGGTGGTGATTGAAGAATTTAAACAGCGTTACCTCAATCAGCCTTATGGCGATGTGTGGCTTCGCCTGCGTCCATTGGCATACCTCAAACATCCTTATCAGTGGGCAACAATCGGGAAGGAGATCAGCCACCTCGAGAATGCAACGATGGATGATGTGCGCGGATTTTTCTTCAACCACTATGCACCGAACAACGCAATTCTCGTGGTTGCCGGAAATGTGACGAAAGATCAGGTGAAGAGGCTGTCGGAAAAATGGTTCGGTCCCATCCCACGACAGCATGTGACGAAAAGAAATCTCACCCCTGAGCCTGCGCAAACCACAAAGCGTTTTCTCGAGGTTGATGCGAAGGTTCCGGCCAGCGCGTTTTACAAATCGTATCACATGCCCGGAAGATTTCACCACGACTATTACGCAGCAGATCTGTTGAGCGATATTTTAAGCCGCGGGCATTCAAGCCGGTTGTATCAGAAGCTTGTGAAGGAAAAAGAAATTTTCACATCGGTTTCTTCATTTGTCATGGGCACGATCGATCCGGGCTTGCTGGTGATCAACGGCAGGGTGAAAAACGGTGTGAAGCTTGCGGATGCAGAGCAGGAAGTTAATCAGATCGTTGAAGAACTGCTCGTAAAAGGGGCCACGGAAGAAGAGCTGACCAAGGTGAAGAATCAGGCATATTCAACCCTGGAGTTTGGTGAAGTGGAAGTGATGAATCGCGCGATGAATCTCGCTTTCGCGAAGCTTTCGGGCGATGCGAACATCGTTAACCGTGAAGCCCACGACATTGAAGCCGTGACACTGGCAGATATTCAGCGGGTAGGCCGTCAGATACTTCGGGAAGACAATTCGAGTGTGATGTATTATCACGCAAAAAACTAAAAGGATCCAAATGAAAATTCGTGTCGGGATGGGCTTTGATGTTCACCCTCTGCAAGCTGGTCGTGACCTTTACCTTGGCGGGATAAAACTGGAGGCGGAGAAAGGTGCTGTCGGACATTCAGATGCCGATGTGCTGATCCACGCGATCTGTGATGCGTTGCTTGGTGCGGCCAACATGCGCGACATTGGCTTCCACTTCGCGAATACGGATAACCGCTGGAAAGGAATGGACAGTAAATTCTTTCTGAAAGAAGTTACACGCATGCTTTCCGAAAAAGGCTGGAGCATTCAGAACATCGACTGCACACTCACGCTTGAGAAACCAAAGATCAATCCGCATATTCCTGCCATGAAGAAAGCGCTTGCACCCTTGATGAACATCGCAGAAGACGATGTGTCGATTAAGGCGACAACCAATGAAAAGCTTGGCTACGTGGGAAGGGAAGAAGGAGTGAATGCATATTGTGTTGCGCTCATTGCAAAAAATGCCTGACGAAATTCAAATCATTACCACCGGAGATGGCTCCCATTCATTGTTGAACACAGCGTTGAATGAAACCTATCATTCCGTTCACGGAGCTAAGCGTGAATCGGTGCATGTATTTATCCAGCATGGGCTTAAATATTTTCTGCAGCATCATCCTGAGTCGCAGGCAGTAAAAATATTTGAAGTAGGTTTCGGCACCGGACTGAATGCATTGCTGACAGCTTCATTTGCTGAAACCTATCAAAAGAAAATTTTATACACTTCGATAGAAGCTTTTCCGCTGGCCGAAAAAATATGGCGACAGCTTAACTATTCTGAGAACGCAACGGAGCAGACGCTGTTTGAAAAACTGCACACGAGTCTTTGGAATTCCGGTATTGACATCACCGCGCACTTCGGCCTCAGGAAAATCAACACAACACTTCAGCAGCTACCGATTGAAGGAAATCATTTCGACATTGTTTTCTTCGATGCATTCGCGCCAGCAAAACAGCCGGAAATGTGGGAGAAAGCCTTGCTTGAAAAAGTTTATTATGGATTGAAATCGCCAGGTGTTTTTGTGACGTATTGCGCGAAGGGGCAGCTGAAAAGAGACCTGCGCGACCTTGGTTTTTTGGTGGAAACTTTAGCCGGGCCACCCGGAAAGAAGGAAATGGTTCGTGCGTTGAAAAATTCGTAGCCGATCATTAGAAGGCTTGAAAAAATTTCAAACGTTTTCGGAAATATTGCATTTTTTCAAAATATTGCGGAGCGCAAACGTTCTCACTTTTTAAATTTTAAAGTATTCTGAATCATTTGTGAAAAGATTCAAATAATTCTGTCGCAACCCCATTCTACCGCAATTTCCTTTCGTTTTCTGGGTAACTTCAAAAAATTGTTTGGTGACAAAGACGCCTATTTTTTTCACCGCAACCAGAAGTAACAGAAAATGCAAAAAACAACCACCACCAAAAGTCTCTATACGCCAGAGCTTGAACATGATGCATGCGGTATCGGGTTCGTGGCCAACATCAATGGGACGAAATCAAACAACGTTTTGCGTGATGCGCTTTCGATGCTTGAAAACATGGAGCATCGCGGAGGCCGGGGCTGCAACGCCAAGACCGGAGACGGAGCCGGAGTGCTCATCCAACTTCCACACGATTTTCTTCAGGAAGAAGCTTCGCGCCTCGGCTACGAACTGCCAGCGCCTGGCAAGTACGGAGTCGGTATGGTGTTCTTTCCGCGCGAAAAGAAAGTGATGAATGCGTGTCGCGAGACACTAAAGAAAAACATTAATGCGCTCGGGCTTGAGCTCATTGGTTTCCGTGGCGTGCCTGTCGATCACAGTGTGCCAGGACCAGGCGCTGCAGAAGTTGAACCAATCATTGAACAGGTGTTCGTGAAGGTGAAAGGTGAAGAGTGGCCGCAGGATGTGCTCGAACGCAAACTGTTCGTGCTTAGAAATTTCACGTCACACAAAATTGCAAAGGACGTAAAGGGGAGCAACAAAGAGTTTTACATCACCAGCTTCTCTTCAAAAACAATTATTTACAAAGGTCAGCTGCGCACCGAACAGCTGCGAAAATATTTCTTTGATCTTCAGGATCCGAGATTGCGGACAGCGCTTGCGTTGGTTCACTCTCGCTTCTCTACCAATACATTTCCGAACTGGAAACTGGCCCAGCCATTCCGTTACATCGCGCACAATGGCGAGATCAATACCATTCGCGGTAACGTGAATAAAATGAAATCGAAGGAGGCACTTTTCAAGTCTACGCTCTTTACAGACGAGGAACTGAAGATGCTGCTGCCGATCACAGTTGCCGAAGGATCAGACTCTGCCAACCTCGATGCGATGGTAGAAATGCTGGTGCTTTCAGGCAGAACCATCCCTCACGTCATGATGATGCTTGTGCCGGAAGCATGGCAGGATAACAAACTGATGGATCCGCACCGCAAAGCATTTTACAAATACCACGCTTCCATGATGGAACCCTGGGATGGCCCCGCTGCCCTGGTGTTCACTGATGGATCGCGCATAGGCGCCACGTTGGACCGGAATGGTCTCCGCCCGCTGCGCTATTTCGTAACACGTTCCGGTAGAATGGTGATGGCATCAGAGGCGGGTGCACTGCCTGTTGATCCTAAAGACATCCTTGAAAAAGGACGTATTACCCCGGGCAAGATGATGCTCGTTGATCTCGATCAGGGTAAAGTCCTTGACGATGAGAAAGTGAAACGCTCCGTCTACGAAGGCAAACCATATTTCAACTGGATCATTCAAAATCGTCTGAAACTTCGCCTCGAGCCTGAACAGGACTGGTTTGAAGACAATTATGACGATAAGACACTCACACAGCGACAGAACGCTTATGGTTTTACGGATGAGGATGTGAAGACAATCCTTACTCCAATGGCAGCAACTGCTTACGAGGCAGTAGGATCAATGGGTGATGATACACCAATCGCTGTCCTGTCGAAGGAGAGCCGTCATATCTCAAACTACTTCAAGCAGCACTTTGCACAGGTGAGTAATCCACCGATCGATCCGATCCGCGAGCGCTTAGTGATGTCGTTGTTTACACGTATCGGTGTGAGCCTGAACGTGCTTGAAGAAACACCACAACACACCAACCAGATCCACATTTCGCAACCCGTGTTGCTGAATTCGGATCTTGAGAAATTGAAACACCTTCCGGCACACGGCTTTGAATATGCGGTGCTTCGTTCAGTATTCCCTGCTGATGGCCAGCCGGGCAGACTCGAAGAAAGCCTTACAAGAATTTGTCTCGAAGCGGAAAAGGCAGTTCGCGCTGGTAAGAAAATTATAGTGATCTCCGACCGGAAGATTGGTCCTGAATATGCTCCGATCCCCTCGATGCTGGCGATTGGCGCAGTGCATCATTATCTGGTTGAAAAAAGAATTCGCACGCAGGCTGGTCTGCTGGTTGAGGCAGGCGATGTGTGGGAAGTTCACCACTTCGCAACCATTATTGGTTATGGCGCGAGTGCGATCAACCCATACATGGCGCTCGAGACAATCCACAACCTGAACAAGAATGGATTGCTCGGCAAGGAGATGAGCGATGACGATGCTTACCACAACTATCAAAAAGCTATCGGAAACGGTTTGCTGAAAGTGATGTCGAAAATGGGTATCAGCACGCTGCAGTCATATCAGTCTGCACAGATCTTCGAAGCACTCGGTCTGGCCAGTGAAGTTATTGATAAATGCTTCCGCGGAACCATCAGCCGCATTGAAGGTCTGTCATTCGATGACCTCGCGAAAGAAGTTCTCGTTCGCCACCACAACGCTTACGATAAAGAAACTACAAGTCTGCCTGTCGGTGGGATTTATCAATGGAAGCGGAGAGGTGAGAAACACCTTTTCAGCCCTGATGTGATCCATTTGTTGCAGCAGTCAACCAAGATGAATAATTACTCTTTGTACAAGAAGTACACGGAGAAGATCAACAATCAGACGAAGGAGACGCTCACGTTGCGTGGTCTGTTCGAGTTTAAGAAACGCACGGCCATTCCTGTAGAAGAAGTTGAACCTGTCGAAGACATCGTAAAACGCTTTGCAACGGGAGCAATGTCATTCGGATCGATCTCGCATGAAGCGCATAGCACGCTTGCGATTGCGATGAACCGCATAGGTGGTAAAAGCAATAGTGGTGAAGGTGGTGAAGACTCGATTCGTTTTGAGCGTAAGGAAAATGGCGACTGGGAGCGTTCTGCTATCAAGCAGGTAGCCTCCGGGCGTTTCGGTGTGACAAGTTATTATCTCTCTAATGCCGATGAACTTCAGATCAAGATGGCGCAGGGAGCAAAACCTGGTGAAGGTGGTCAGCTTCCCGGACATAAAGTAGATGAATGGATCGGACGTGTCCGTCACTCAACACCGGGTGTCGGGTTGATTTCACCTCCGCCACACCACGACATCTACTCGATCGAGGATCTTGCTCAGCTCATCTACGACTTGAAAAATGCAAATCGCCAGGCGCGCATCAACGTAAAACTTGTTTCGCAGGCTGGAGTTGGCACCGTTGCTGCGGGTGTAGCAAAAGCAAAGGCTGATGCCATTCTCATTTCCGGTGCCGATGGTGGAACAGGAGCTTCTCCGATCAGTTCTGTGCGTCACGCTGGTTTGCCGTGGGAACTCGGTCTTGCAGAGGCTCATCAGACACTTGTAAAGAATAATCTCCGCAGTCGTGTTGTACTTCAGACTGATGGTCAGATCAGAACCGGTCGCGATATCGCTGTCGCCACGTTGCTTGGCGCGGAAGAATGGGGCGTTGCAACGGCTGCGCTGGTGGTTGAAGGTTGCATTATGATGCGCAAGTGTCATTTGAATACGTGCCCTGTCGGAATTGCAACACAGGACTCCGAGCTGAGGAAGCTCTTTACCGGAAATCCTGATCACGTAGTGAATTTCTTCTACTTCCTTGCCAACGATCTGCGCGAAGTGATGGCAGAGCTTGGCTTCAGAAGCATCAACGAAATGGTGGGCCGCACTGACGTGTTGCGCGTTCGCCAGGATATCGATCACTGGAAAGTGAAGAAGCTGGATCTTTCACCGATCCTTCACCGCGAGCCTGCCCGCGAGCACATTGGTGTATACAAGCAGATCGAACAGGATTTCGAACTTGAAAAAGTACTTGACTGGAAACTCGTTGAAGCCGCGAAGCCCGCACTCGAAGAACGCGAAAGTGTACAGGCAAGGTTTATTATAAAAAATACGGATCGCACAACCGGAGCGCTGCTGTCAAACGAAATATCCAAACGTTACAAAGGCGCAGGTCTTCCAACCGACACCATTAAATTCAACTTCAAAGGTTCGGCCGGACAAAGCTTTGGCGCTTTCGTTGCACCGGGCGTTACGTTCGAACTGGAAGGCGAGGCAAACGATTATTTCGGAAAAGGCTTGTCAGGCGGAAAACTGATTGTTTACCCCGACAAGGAAGCAACGTTCAAACCGGAAGACAACATCATCATCGGTAACGTGGCGTTCTATGGCGCTACTTCAGGTGAAGCCTACATCCGTGGACAGGCCGGTGAACGTTTCTGCGTTCGCAATTCAGGTGTCAATGCTGTAGTAGAAGGTGTTGGTGATCATGCCTGTGAATACATGACGGGAGGCCGCGTGGTTGTACTCGGCAAAACCGGACGCAACTTTGCTGCGGGTATGAGCGGTGGTATCGCCTATGTGTTCGATCCGGAACACAACCTTGAGAGGCTTTGCAACAAAGACATGGTGGAGCTTGAAACCATGTCAGAAGAAAATCTATCGGAGGTCCGTACCATGATCGAAAATCATTTCCGTCACACCGGAAGCGATCCGGCCGAGTGGATTCTCGAGAACTGGGAAGTTGCCCAGGAACTTTTTGTCAAGGTGATGCCGAAGGATTACAAGGCGGTTCTCCAGAAACAAAAAGCAGCAAAAGCTACTGTCAGGACGCCAGTGGAAGTTCTAAAATAAAAGACGCACTAAACGACCAACCAAAATTATTGAAATGGGACAAGTTGATGGTTTCATGAAATACGATCGCGAGAATCCAAAATCGCGAGATGCGAAAGAAAGATTAAAGGATTACAAAGAGATCTATACACCGCTTGAAAAAGAAAAGGTAAAGCAGAATGCTGCGCGTTGTATGGATTGCGGTGTTCCGTTTTGTCATAACGGGTGTCCGCTCGGAAATAACATTCCTGACTTCAACGATGCCGTATACCAGGGCCGTTGGGAAGACGCTGTGAAAATTCTGAGCAGCACTAACAACTTCCCCGAATTCACAGGACGGATTTGCCCTGCACCCTGCGAGGCGAGCTGTGTGCTTAGCATTAACAACAATCCTGTAACTATTGAATACATCGAGAAGACGATTGCTGAAACCGGGTTTGAAAAGGGATACATCAAAGCATCGCCTCCGAAAACGAGAACCGGAAAGCGCGTAGCGATAGTCGGATCTGGTCCTGCAGGGTTAGCTGCTGCAGCCCAGCTGAACAAGGCGGGTCACTGGGTGACGGTGTTTGAGCGCAGTGATCGGATCGGTGGACTGCTGCGCTATGGAATTCCTGACTTCAAGCTGGAAAAAAATGTGATCGATCGCAGGATACGGTTGATGGAACAGGAAGGCATAATTTTCAGAACGAATGCGCATGTAGGTGTTAACATCAGCGCAAAGCATCTGCAGGCTGAGTTTGATGCAGTCGTGCTCACAGGAGGTGCATCTGCTCCACGCGATCTTCCAATCCCTGGCAGAAATTTCAAAGGCGTGCACTTTGCGATGGAATTTTTACCGCAGCAAAACAAGCGCGTTGCAGGTGACCGGATTTTCTCGGGTGACATTCTCGCATCTAATAAAAATGTTCTTGTCATCGGTGGCGGTGACACGGGATCTGACTGCGTGGGAACATCCAATCGCCAGGGAGCGAAGTCGGTGACGCAAATCGAGCTGCTTGCAAAACCTCCGCTGAAGAGAAATGAAGACAACCCATGGCCATTATGGCCGATGGTGCTCATGACTTCCTCATCGCACGAAGAAGGTGTGAACAGACAATGGGCAATCCTTACCAAAGAATTCCTGGGCGATAACAATGGCCGACTGACGGGCTTGAAGGTGGTTGACATCAAGTGGGGCGTAAATGCTCAGGGCAAAATGGGATTTGAAGAGATTGCCGGGACCGAGCGCGTTCTTCCTTGCGAGCTTGCGCTTCTTGCCATTGGATTTACCGGTGCTGAAAAAGGCGGCATGCTGGAGGAACTTCAAGTGGAACTCGATGAGCGCGGCAACATCCGCACGCAGAATTACATGACAAACCAGGACGGAATTTTTGCCGCTGGCGATATCAGAAGAGGTCAGTCGCTGGTGGTTTGGGCAATCTCCGAGGGCCGCGAGGCAGCACGCGCAGTGGATACATGGTTGATGGGCGAATCGCAGCTTGAAGCAAAGGACGAGTCTTTTGTGCACGTAGCCGAAGCTTAGTTAATCGTTTATATTCTTTATTTCAGTCCCGGTGAGAATTTATCCTGCCGGGACTTTTCATTTCTATATTTTTTCGGCAATAAGAACTAATTTTGCCGCACTTATATTATAGAGACGTGTCAAATAAAGCAGTAAACGTTGGCCTGGTACAGATGTCGTGCACGGCTAACCCCGAAGAGAACCTGAAAAAAGCGATCGAAAAGATCCGTGAAGCTGCCGCTAAGGGCGCGCAGATCGTTTGCCTTCAGGAGCTTTTCCGCTCGTTGTATTTCTGTGATGTTGAAGACTATGAAAACTTTAACCTCGCGGAATCCATTCCGGGTCCTTCGACTGATGCCATTTCCAAAGTTGCAAGAGAACTTGGTGTGGTGGTGATCGCCTCTCTGTTTGAAAAAAGGACGAACGGAATTTATCATAATACCACGGCTGTAATCGATGCCGATGGTTCTTATCTCGGCAAGTATCGCAAGATGCACATCCCGGATGATCCTGCTTACTACGAAAAGTTTTACTTCACGCCCGGTGACCTTGGCTATAAAGTTTTCAAGACGAAATTTGCTGCGATCGGTGTGTTGATCTGCTGGGATCAGTGGTATCCTGAAGCTGCAAGGATCACAGCACTCATGGGTGCAGAGATTCTCTTTTACCCGACTGCTATCGGTTGGGCTACCAGTCAGAACGAAGAGACAAACTCCGAACAGTACAATGCGTGGCAGACAATTCAACGCAGCCATGCAGTAGCGAACGGTATTCACGTGGTGAGCGTCAATCGGGTTGGCCTGGAGCAGAATGGCGCCATGAAATTCTGGGGCGGTTCATTTGTAGCGAATCCGTTTGGAAGATTGCTTTACCTGGCTTCGCACGACAAGGAAGAAGTTCATGTGATGGGACTCGACCTCAGCAAGACCGATCGGTACAGAACCCACTGGCCCTTCCTTCGCGACAGGAGGATTGATTCCTACCAGCCCATCACTAAAAGATATATTGACGAAGATTAACATCGCTCACCAGTCACTGCTCACATTTATATCTTTGGCGGCCGACTGGTAGCTCGCAACCTTGCACTATGACTCCAAAGGAACTAGGTTATTACTTTCCCGCAGAATTTGCTCCTCATACATCTACCTGGCTGAGCTGGCCTCACAAGGAAGCATCGTGGCCCGGAAAGATCGAAACGATTTACCCGGTCTATGCACAATTCATCAGGCATGTGGCCGAAGGTGAGGTCGTGAACATCAATGTCGCGGATGACGCAATGAAGAATAAGGCGCTCGGCTATCTGCAAAAGGCAGGTGCCAATCTCAATAACGTGAAATTTTTTATCCATCCTACCAATGACGCGTGGTGTCGTGATCACGGGCCGGCATTCCTGATCAATCCGAAAGCAGCGCAAAAGAAAATGATCGTGGATTGGGGCTACAATGCGTGGGGCGGAAAGTATCCTCCGTTCGATCTGGATGACAACATTCCGACACTGATCGCGCAGCATTACAACATTCCGGTGGTGTATCCGGGCATCGTCATGGAGGGCGGATCAGTTGAATTCAACGGTAAGGGTACTGTTCTCACAACTACATCATGTCTCCTCAATGAAAACAGGAATCCACATTTGAATCAGCAGCAGGTCGAGCAATTCCTTCACGATTACTACGGAGTTGAAAACATCCTGTGGCTGGGTGATGGAATAGTAGGTGACGATACCGATGGACACATTGATGACCTGACAAGATTTGTGAATGAGAACACGGTTGTTACCGTTGTGGAGGAGAACAAATCAGATGAGAACTATGAGCCGCTTCAGGAGAATCTGAAGTTGCTGAAGAAGCTGCGTCTTGAGGATGGCAAGCAGATGAACATCGTGGAGTTGCCGATGCCGCGAAGCATCATATATGATGATATGCGTCTTCCTGCGTCCTACGCAAATTTTTACATCAGCAATAAGTACGTAATCGTTCCCACTTTTAGGGATAAGAATGATGACAAGGCTCTCACGCTTCTTACGGGATTTTTTCCGGACCGAAAGGTCATTGGACTCGATTCACTCGATATTATCTGGGGACTTGGATCGTTTCACTGCCTCAGCCAGCAGGAACCAGAAGTAAAATAAAAATCCTTCTATCAAAAAATTAGACTTTACACGATAAGGTTGGTTATCTTTATAACCTAATTTTTTGAATTTGAAAAAAACTCTACTACTCTACCTCTTCTTGTTGGTAACACTTTCCGGGGTAGCACAGTCGGCCCTCGACATCACCCTTTCTGTCAAGGAAAAGAAACCTCTGAAGGAAGTCTTTACCGAGATTGAAAAGTCACATCCAGTCAGGTTCTTTTACCTCGATGAGTGGATCTCGAGCTATTCGCTGGATGAATCATATGACGCGCACTCGCTCGAATATGCGCTCACAAAACTTTTCATGAACACTGACATCAGCTACAGCCTGATGTATGACTACGCGGTGGTCATCGCGCGCGATCCTGCTAAAGCACTCGACCGTGAGAACATTCTTCGCGCTGCGGTAGTGCAGAAGAAAAATGTCAATGAGCAGATCATAGGTAACGCAGCAAATTTCAAAGCGGGTGAAAAAGTGACACTTCGCGGCCGTGTAAAATCCGAAGTTGATATGCCATTGGGTGGCGCTTCCATCTTTGTGGAAGATATCAACATCTCCGTCACCACTGATCAGAACGGAAGGTATGAGTTAACAATGCCGTCAGGTGAGCACGTGCTGAGCATCCGCTCGGTGAACTATGCTGATAAAGTGATCGATCTCAAGATATACGAAAGCGGAACGCTCGAAATAGAAATGGAAGAGATGCCGATCGTGCTGGAAGAAGTCGAAGTCAACGATCAGGCTATCCTCACCAGCAGGCTCGGTCAGACATCGCTTCAGATGAAAGACCTCAAGCGTGCACCTGCATTCCTGGGCGAAGTTGATGTGATCAAGCAGATCCAGATGCAGGCAGGCGTCACCACCGTTGGCGAAGTAGCAAGTGGATTTAACGTCCGGGGAGGAAGTGTCGATCAGAACCTCGTCCTTTTTGATGGTATTCCAATCTTCAATACATCCCACGCCCTTGGTTTCTTCACGGCATTCAACTCCGATGCGGTAAATTCAGTTAATTTTTATCGCGGTGGAATTCCTGCAGAATATGGCGGCCGCGTTTCATCGGTGCTCAGCATCACTTCGCAGGAGGGCAATAAGGAAAAATGGACCGGCAGCGGAGGTATCGGAATTATCTCAAGCCATTTGACAATCGGTGGTCCGATCAAGAAAGATACCACAACCATCATGGCTTCGGTGCGCGCTTCTTATTCCGACTGGATGCTGAAGACTATCAAATCCAATTATCAGAATCTTCAAAACGCTGCCGTTGCCTTTTATGACGGATCGTTCAAGTTCAGTCACAAGTTCTCCGGCAGAACAAAACTTACCCTGGCTGCATACACCAGCAATGACAGGTTCACGTTGTCGAATGATACTATTTATCATTGGAGAAACATGGCGGGTTCTTTGCGACTCGATCACAGCTTCTCAGACAGATTTTATTCAACGCTTACGGTAGGGTACGGAAAGTATGCTTACCAGCTCGAGGAGGAAGATCCATACAATGCGTTCAAGCTGGATTACAGTGTTACGTATCCATCGGTGAACCTCGATTTCAATTTGAACGGCAGACATGAAATCGCGTTCGGCCTTCACAATATGATGTATGATTTTGCACCGGGCTATCGCAGACCGACAAACGTGGAATCAAACATCGCGATGACAAAAATTCCGAATGAACGTTCTCTTGAAACTGCGATCTATATCAGCGATGGGTTTTACTGGCGTGAAAATGTGTTTGTCGAAGCCGGCCTCCGCTACAGCCTGTTCAATCGACTCGGTGCGGCAACCGTCTATCAATACCTTGAAGGTGCGCCACTCGAAAACAGAAACATCGTTGACTCCGTGCTTTATAAGAACAACGAAGTTGTAAAAATGTACCACGGTGCCGAACCACGGCTCTCGGTGCGTTATACGCTGACACCAAACTCCTCTGTGAAATTTGGTTATAACCGAATTTATCAATACATCCACCTTGTTACGAACACGGCTGCGGTGACACCGGTTGATATCTGGCAGTCGAGTAACAGCTACTTCAAGCCGCAGATTGCTGATCAGATCTCGGTCGGTTATTACCGGAACCTCAATGATAATATGTACGAGACTTTCGTGGAGGCTTATTATAAACACGTTAAGAACACACTCGACTTCAAAGATGGTGCTGATCTGATCCTCAACAGAAATCTGGAGACGGCTCTGCTTCCTGGCATCGGACAATCCTATGGCATTGAACTCTCAGCAACCAAGGTAAAAGGACGTTTGGTTGGTTCCGCCAACTATGCTTTTTCACGCTCACTGCGCCAGGTCAATGGACTTTTCGACAGCGAGAAGATCAATGGAGGAGAAATTTTTGCATCAAACTTCGATCAGCCTCACGTAGTCAACCTGAACTGGAGATATAATATTTCGAGAAGATATTTCCTGTCCGGAAACTTTACATACCATACGGGCCGTCCATTGTCATTGCCTGAGTCATCCTACTCGACAGATGAAACACCAATCTCGAATTTCTCGGAGCGTAACAAGTATCGTATTCCCGACTATCACCGCATGGATCTCGCCTTCATCATTGAAGGAAATCACAAGCGCAAAAAATTCTGGGATGGAACGTGGGCGTTGTCACTGTATAATGTGTATGCACGGAAGAATGCATACTCGATCTTTTTCAAGAGTGATAACAGCGGAACGTTGCGTCCATACAAGCTGTCTGTTATCGGCACCGTTATTCCATCAATCAGTTACACGTTCAAGATCTGACGAGGATGAAGAGTATTCGCTTTTTTCCGATACTTTTTCTGCTGAGCGATGCCTGCATCGACCGGTACGAAATTCCTGAGCAGATCTCGGGGCCACGCCTCGTGGTGGATGGGATGATCACCAATCTTCCGGGGCCGTATACTATTGAGCTGTTCATCTCAACGGATTTAAACACCAATATTAACAACCGCGTGGGTGTTTCACGTGCCACCGTAAAGATTGTTGATGATCTCGGCAACGAAGAAACACTGACTGAAACCAGTGTGGGTGTTTACCGCACCAGGCCTGATGGAATCCGCGGTACTGTAGGACGTAAATATCACACAGTTATTTTCATTGGTGACAAACAATACCGGTCTGCACCGCAGGAGATGCTTCCGTCAGGCACAATTGAAAATGTGAACTGGAGCTTCAGGGAAAACGCGATCAATCAGAACGACCCCGGTGAGCCTCAGGACGTGCTTGATGTGACAATTGACTCGCGCGGAGTTGATGGCGCACAGAACCTCTTCCGCTGGCGCTGGTCATCAATTCATCGCGTTAAGACATTTCCTGAACTGAGAACAAGAGAAGTGGGAAGACCTCCGGTCATATTACCTGATCCGCTTCCATGCAGCGGCTACGTTCCAGGCCCTTATGGGACAATCAGGAAGGTTGACATCTGCACGTGCTGTGATTGCTGGGTATCGGAACACGGATCGCGTGCAACGATTTCAAAAAACAACACTGTGTCGAATACGGAATTCAATGGTGTATTCATAGCGCGGGTCCCAGTCGATCATTGGCGATTTAGTGTCAGGTATTATATGCTCATTGAACAATTCAGCCTGTCCGAAGAGGGATATGCATTCTGGAAATTAATTCAGTCGCAGCAGGAGGGAGAAGGTAGTTTGTTTCAGCCCAATGCCATAAAGGTTCGCGGCAACATTTATCCCACAGACGAGTCAGACGAACTCGTCCTTGGGTTCTTCGGTGTATCGGCAGTGACACAAAAAGAAATTTTTATAGACAGGCGTGAGGTTCCTTCACGGATCGAAATCAAAAGCGATACGGTGAAGGGATCTTGCCTTGGACAGTTCAGAGGATCCTCAAATCAAAAACCCATTTTCTGGTGAAAACGAATAGCGCTTATATCTGGCTCTTTATAGCCCTGGTAATTGTTGTTGACGGTTGCATTGACCGTTACGAAATTCCAGAAACTATTGTCATACCTCGCCTGGTTGTGGACGGCATGATCACCAATCAGCCCGGGCCATATCGTGTTGACCTTTACACGGCTTACGATGTGAACACCTTCGTGAATAAACCGCACCCGGTGGAGAAGGCCACGGTTCGGATTTCTGATGACAAGGGCAATGCAGAAACGCTTGCCGAAATCAGCCCGGGAGTTTATATGACATCGATGGATGGACTTAAGGGAATTGTAGGCAGATCTTATCAGCTCTCTATCAAAGTCGGAGCAGACGAATACATCAGCGAACCGCAGTTGCTCACCGATGCGGGACAATTGCTTGACCTGCGCTACGAATTTGACCAATTCGCTTTATCCACTGACGATGGCGTGGCAGCGCCTGCCGTGAATTTTTATGTGGATGCACAAGGCACACCTGGTGAGCAGAACTATTTTCGCTGGCGCTGGTCCAGTGTTTACGAAACGATAAACAATCCTGAACTGAAGACTCGCTTTGCAGGAAAACCGCCTATTGAAATTCCCATTCCGCCACCATGCAGCGGCTACAAAGCTTCCGGCTTAAACATTGTTAAATCTGACATCTGCACGTGCTGCAATTGCTGGGTTTATGAGGCTGGAAAGCAAGCGATCGTTTCGAAAAATTCATCTGTTCAGGAAGATCGCTTCACGAACGTGCGCGTTGCAAGTGTGGCAATGGATGAACGAAAGTTTGATGTCCGCTACTACTTCAAGCTGGATCAACTCAGCGTGTCTGAGGAAGTTTATAATTTCTGGAAGCTCGTTGAAGCGCAGCAAGTTGGAGAAGGCAGTTTGTTTCAGCCGAATGCCGTACGCGTGCAGGGTAACATCCGCTCAACGACAAATCCGAACGAACAAGTCATTGGTGTCTTTTCTGTCAGCAGCGTGGTGAGTCGTGAAGTCTTTATAGATCGCAAGGAAGTGCCCTTTCCACTCGAGGTGGAAATTGTTCCTGAGTCCTGCCTGCTTCGCCCGGGCGCAACAACTACAAAACCTTTATTCTGGTAACGCATGAGAATCGCATTAATACTCTTCTTATCATTCGCCATTTCTTCTGCTGATGCGTTCCAGGAACAGCCTGTGCGTGACCTGAGCCGCACGGTTACATCATACTATGAAACCGTTCAGCCGCTCAAGGTTCATCTGTCACTCAATCAACCATCATATGTTGCAGGCGATACAATCTTCTTCCGCGCGGCAGTTGTCACGGAAGCTGAGCAAAAAGCTATCGATAAGAATACCATCCTTCATGTGATGCTGATGAATGCTGAAGGAAATGCTGTAGTCAATCAAAAAGTGAGACTCGCGAATGGCGTGGCTATGAATCAACTCGTGATTCCTGCGGCTGTTCAGGCTGGTCTTTACGTGCTCGTTGCCTATCACGACTGGATGAAGAATTCGCCACCAGCGTTTTTTTTCCAGACCTATGTGTTGGTCCATGGTTCACAGCAATTTGCGCGCTCCATGCCTGCCGAGCTGAAGTTTTATCCGGAGGGCGGCCGCCTTGTCGCGGGAGTGGATAATCGAGTGGTGGTGAAAGGGCCTTCAAACACGATTGTGGCGGTCAGTGAATCTTCCGGTCAGCAAGTCACAACGATCACAACGAACGAAAATGGTCTCGGGAGTTTTGTATTGAAACCTGCTGCAAATGCATCGTATTCCGCCACAGTGCAAAACAAATCGTATCCGTTGCCGCCAGCCGAAAAGGAGGGCATTGCTTTGACCGTAAAGCAGGCAGAAACGGGAGAGCGGATTGATATTGCGATTTCTGCTGCGCAGGAAAACCTGCAGCGTGTAAGGGTTGCGTTAGATGCCAACGGCAAAGTTTATTACAACAACCTGCTTAAAATGGATCAGGGAAAACTTGCAGTTGCATTGCCTGCCAATGAGTTGAAGCAAGGTGTTGCAAGGGTTTCAGTTTTTGGTGAGAAGGGAAATGTGCTGGCAGAACGCCATGTGTTTGTAAACGCTCCCGAAAGTGCAAAGGGAACGGTTGCCCTTGATGCTTCAAGCTTCGCGACACGTCAAAAAGTGACGGCAAAGATCAAAGTCATAGGCCGAGACGATGTTGCCGGAACAGAACTAGCGACATCTGTCTTTAACACGACACTGTACAATCAAAGGATGAATTCAACCGCAGTGTCTAACCTCGGATTTTTCAGCAATACTTCCGGATCTTTGACAAATGCGTCTTTTGGATTCTCACCCGCTTCGCAGCAGTGGCGTGAGTCTGCAGACATGCTACTGATCGCGTCAGGCGCAAATCGCGCGAAATGGTCGGATGTACTGGGGAAACTTCAGCCTGCAGAACAATTGTCGAACATTCGTTTCTCTGGCCAGATTGTAAATGAAAAGACAGGTGCGATCATGACGGACACAACGTTCGTAACATTGTTCCTCCAGAAAAACGTAGTCACCTATCAGACGTTCACCAATAAGGGCAAGTTTGATCTTCCGCTCTATATCGATTTCTTCGGGCAGGACGAGGTTTACTACAGGATCGAGAAACGCGGGAAACCTGTAACGGACGTACGGATTGAAATTGTTGAAGAGCCGGCATTGTCTATTGATTGGCCTGTGGTGACGCAAAGCCCTGCTGTTGATCCGGTGTTCGTCAATGCGAGACAGCAGAAACTGATCGATAACGCTTTCGGCTATGCGCGCCAGACCCACGATTACAAACAAGTGACGTCACCACACGCAGCAATCGAAGAGGAGATCTTTGGGGCCGATGAAGAAATCGATCTTGAGAAATTTCTTGTGTTTCCAACGATGGAGGAGACGATCCGCGAGATTGTACCGATGGTACAGCATAGAAAATCGAAGAACGTGAGCACCATTCGCGTGTATTTTTCTGACATCAACCGCCAGGCTACAGTCGGGCCGATATTCATTGTCGATGGCGTGATGACCGATGATGTGGATTACTTCATGCGATTGAAACCAACCGATGTTTCGAAAATTAAGGTGATCAACACCCGCGAAAAACTGAAAACTTTCGGTGCGATCGGGCGTGGCGGTGTGATTATGGTGGAAACAAAGATCAAGGATAACTTCAATAACGTTCCACGCAGCAAGAACTCATTCGTGGTTCACGGGCTCAGTGCACCTGTGCAGAAGAAACCGTTTGATGGAACACAGTTCAAACAACGTATTCCTGATCTGCGCGCATCGTTGCTGTGGGAGCCTGCGGTAAAACTTGATGAAAACGGTGAAGCTACGTTCACATTTTACACCTCAGATGTAACAGGTGATTATTCAATTGTTCTCGATGGTATAACACCGGCAGGTGAGCCATTGCACATTGAGGGGCAATTCTCAGTGGAGTTCAAGTCGGGTTCTAACTAAAGACTGGTATTTGCTGTGGCGCGCACGGAGTTCGCGCATTCTAAGATCACAGATCAAAAACTTTTTCAGGAGTAACAGCTTTGTCAAGCGGGACATCGCTGTTGCTCATACCCTCAATTTCTTTGACAGGGGGAAATAAAGACAATCCGACTTTTAGCGCTTTTTCAGGAACGGTGACGAGAAATTTATCGTAGAAGCCTCTTCCATAACCAACCCTGTTGCCTGCACGATCGAATGCAAGAAGTGGCACCAGCACAAGGTCAAGGTCATTCACGTCAGTAGGCATCCCTTGCTTTGGTTCAGGAATGTCCCACATATTCAGCTCCAGCTGCTCGGCTTTTTCATAGTAAAAATTTTCAATCATCGCTGACTGATTATTGATGCGCGGAACCGAAACTTTGATATGGGGAAAATCAGCTTTGATTTTGCTGATGATAAGCCACGTGTTCACTTCACGCTGTTTTTCAATCGGCAGGAACGTGTGAAGCACTTTCACAGGAGAAAGATCGATGCCTTTAAAAAAATTATCGACCACCGCCTTGTTCAGTTGCTTGAACTCAACGTCTGATAAGGCCTTTCGTTTTTGAATATACAGCTTACGAAGTTGCTCCTTATTCATGGCTGGGATATGTTAAGATATGGAACCTCAAATCAAAGGGGTCAAGATACATCATGAGTTTTGAAATGAAGGCATTATCCTTCTGATAAAAATTCAAAAAATTGTCCGTGCGCTCCTGTAAGCTGCCGTTTGGAAACAATGAGTCTTTTACTTCCTCGATCTGTCTCAGCTTGTCAGACTGTAAACGCTTTTCAGCACGTAACATTTTGCGTTCAATTTTCTCGAGACTGTTCAGGGCACGCTTACCCTCAGCGCTCAAAAATGGCCCCAGCGTTGGATCGATCGCAGAAGCCCGCTGCTTCAGTTTCTCAAACGTCTCGATCACTGCATTGCGTTCTTCGCCAACGCCCAGTTTGTGATTCGCATGCTTCAGTGTCCAGTCGTTAAAGAGAAAATTCTTATCCTCGAACAACTGCTCGTAGGTGAGCCCAAGTTTGCTGAATTTACGTTCTACAGTATGGTCAACGATCATCGCGAAATTTCTCGGCAACAGGATCGGGAATGGTACGTTATATTTTTCGAAAACAGATTTCAGCTGTAGCCAGTAAATCACTTCTGCCGGACCACCCGTGTACGCGATGTTTGGCAAGATCATTTCCTGGTAAAGTGGACGAAGTATAACGTTCGGGCTGAATTTCTCGGGGTGGTCCTCGATCAATTTCTTCATTTCCGTTTCGGAGAAATGAAGGTGTGTTCCCAACACCCTGTATTGATCGTTGTCTTTTTGGATCCGCTCCCTAATCTGGTCATCGAGATAGAAAAAATTGATATCGCGACAAAAGATCTGTGTTTTGTAGCCAAGAGCTTCAAGCTTCTTGTTGTCGCTCTCCACCAGCGGCAACGTTCCACACTCGATCACATCCTCGTAGATCACCTTTTTGAATAGTGACTTGAGTTCTTTGTTGTCGCCATCGATCACTACAAGGCCTTCACTCGCGAAAAGTGTATTGACATATGCGCGGACTGCATCGCTGAGTTTTCGGTTTTTAAGATATGCTTCGCGGAAAATAGAGACATCCCCAGGAAGCTCCGCGATAATTTTAGCGAATCCTTCCGTATTGAACCGACCTACCGCGCCTTGTTGTTTCGTTTCCCACGTGTACTTCTTCCCGTACAAACGGAAATATTTTATTTCATCATAGTCGTGGTCCTCCGATGCCATCCAGTAGACCGGTACAAAATCATAGTCGGGATACGCTGCCTTTAATTTTTTGCATGCGTTGACAACCGTGACAATCTTGAAAATGAAATAGAGCGGACCGGTAAAGATGTTCAGTTGATGACCTGTAGTTACCGTAAAGGTTTTCGGACTCGCGAGTGCTTTGATGTTTGCCGAAACAGGCTCAGTCACTTTGAGATGTGCGTATTGTGCCTCGAGCACCTGCACAAGCACCTTACGGTTTTCGAGTGGAAAGGATTTAGCTTTTTCCTGGATCTGCGGGCCGAAGTTTTCAATTTTCGGATACCTTCCGAAGAAAGGTGTTAATGTATTTTTCTGATCAACGTAGTCGAGAAAGAAAGGTGTGAAAGCATGGGTTTTTGCAAGCGGAACTTTCTTAAGCTGCATGGGAACAACAGGTCAGGGTGGTGGAATTCTGGTAAACCATAACCCGAATAACGACATTTTATCGATAAGGTTTAACGTTTTCTGTCGGTTACAGAACGACTTTCCCGGTGAGGTCGAACTCGGTTGCGCCCGTCACTTTCACATTGACAAAATCACCAATACGGAGGTAGTTGTCAGCGCCTTCAATGGTGAGTTCATTGTCAACTTCGGGTGAATCAAATTCTGTCCGTCCTATATAATTTCCACCTTCTTTGCGGTCAACTATCACTTTGAGCGTCTGGCCAATTCGCGCCTCATTCAACTCCAGCGAAATTCTTTCCTGCAATTCCATCACAGCGTCTGCACGTTGCTGCTTGATCTCCGCAGGAACGTCATCCTTCATGCTGTGTGAGTGCGTATTCTCTTCATGCGAGTAGTTGAAAATTCCCAATCGTTCAAAGCGCGACTTTTCAATGAAGGTCATCATCTCCAAAAAGTCATCATCGGTTTCTCCAGGGTGACCGGAGATCATCGTAGTTCGGATGGCAATGCCCGGAACTTTCGATCGGATAGTGGCAAGTAGTTCTTCCGTCTTTTCACGCGTGATCCCCCTGCGCATCAGCTGCAGCATACGGGTTGATCCGTGTTGCAATGGAATGTCCAGGTATTTGCAGATGTTCGGACGTTCTGCCATCACATCGAGTACATCCAGCGGAAAGCCTGATGGGAATGCATAATGCAGACGGATCCAGTCGATACCTTCCACATCTGAAAGATTCTTTAGCAGATCAGCAAGATTTCTTTTTTTGTAAAGATCCAGACCGTAG
The DNA here is from genome assembly GCA_029309925.1 of Fulvivirgaceae bacterium JP3-4. Taxonomy (GTDB): domain Bacteria; phylum Bacteroidota; class Bacteroidia; order Cytophagales; family Cyclobacteriaceae; genus Chryseosolibacter. The sequence continues at coordinate 61,077 of JARKND010000005.1, read as the reverse complement.
TAGGTTGAATCCTGTGCAATGATCAGCAATTCGCGCGTTCCGTTTTTTGCAAGGTTCTTTGCTTCGGTTACGAGCTCTTCGATCGGCCGTGAAATATGTTTGCCGCGCATCAGCGGAATGGCACAGAACGAGCATGGCCGGTCACATCCCTCTGAAATTTTCAAATAAGCAAAGTGGCTCGGATTCGTAAGGATCCGTTCGCCAACAAGCTCATGCCTGTAATTCGCCTTAAATACTTTTAGCAATCGGGAAAGATCGCGTGTCCCGAACCATGCGTCAACCTCAGGAATTTCCTTTTCAAGATCATCCTTATAACGCTGTGAAAGACAACCTGTCACGTAAACTTTATCGACAATACCTTCCTGCTTGGCGTCAACATAGCGAAGAATTGTGTCTATCGACTCCTGCTTGGCGTTATCGATAAAACCGCAGGTGTTGATCACGACCACGTTGGCATCGTCCTGCCTAGACTCGTGAACTGCATCAATACCGTTTCCCTTCAGTTGTGTCAGCAGTACTTCGGAGTCAACGAGATTTTTCGAGCACCCGAGCGTAACTACATTCACTTTGGTTTTACGGTTTCCTTTGGTCTTCATTTCGTGGGGTATTGAACTGAAACACCTGCCGCGGCCGTTAGATTCAGTTTTTTTTGAACTTTTAGTGGTTTTCCGCGTCAAAGTTAGGGGTTCACGCCCGAATCCGAAAATCCGTCCCGGCCGTTGTAATAAAGTCGTGAGAAAAGCCCGGATTTATCGTTCAGGGCCTGTGTGCTTCCAAGACTGGTTTTATCTTTGCTGCCGTATTTCTCATGGTAAAACGCTCGCTTTGGTTTCTCGTTTTTTCGCTGATGGCCGTTTCCTGCCTCGACCAGCCCGACTGCTTTAGCCTTAATAACAACATCGTAGGGATCAGTTTTAAAAGATTGTCAAATAACCGGGCTGATACGATCGGGATTACCCGGATCATTGCCGATGGTGCCGGAGTCGAATTTGTTCCTAATGACGCGGTGCAGACGAGTGTTAACCTGCCACTCAACCTTTACACCAACAGTACCACATTCGTTGTTGAGGCAGGAGGGCAGATGTACGACCTGAAACTGGACTACACTTCAAAAGCACAGTTTGTTTCTGAAGACTGTGGCGCAAAGTATGTGATCACGGGCCTGCGCGCAGCGTCCCAAACATTTGACTCCGTTCGCGTAGCATCATCAACACCGAAGTCTCAGGACGGCCCCGGCACAAACATTGAAGTTTTCCGCTGCCCCAATACAAGCCGGATCAAAATCCGTTTTATTTCTCAGGTGACAATTTCGAAAATTGAAACTGGTTATTCTGATCCTATCACAGGATCAGCAACTCCCGTCAGTACGATACTAGTTCCACTAAATACAACGGAATCTCAGTCGTCCGTCAAATTCACGTTTGCAGACGGAACCACCAAAGACCTTGTGTTGAATTATGACCGGGAGTTTGATACGCTCTTCGGAGCATGCGGTGAGCAGGTCATCATCTCGGAGCTTACGGTTACAAGTCACACGTTCACTGCAGCCACAGTCAGAAGAAAAGCTATTCAGGATCCAAACCAGACTAACATTGAGATCACTTTTTAGCATAGCGTTTTTATTAAGTGCGTTCGCAACTTTCGCGCAACCAAAAGACACCCTCACGGTATCAGTCGATACTGTGAAGAACCGCTTTTTACCTACTGGCATCCGTATAGGCACAGATGTTATCGCACTGATCAAGACACAGCGCCAGGATGACTTCAAGGGTTGGGAGATCAACGCTGATGTAGATTTCAACCGTTATTATCTTGCGGTCGACTACGGCTCATGGGGAAGAAACTTTCTCACTGATAGCGCAACCTATCAGAATGACGGTCGCTACTGGCGCGTTGGCGTGGATGTAAACTTCCTGCTGAAGGATGTCGAGCGAAATATGTTCTTCCTCGGTCTCCGCTACGGTCGCGCGCGATACAATGAGCAAATGACCGTGATTTCCGATGACGATGTGTGGGGAGCAAACACTGACAGCTATGAGAATGCGGCTGCTACCGCACGATGGCTTGAACTGACTACAGGAATCAAAGTGAAGATCTATAAATTCATCTGGCTCGGGTACACTGCGCGATTCAAATTCGGCTTGAAAGGAAAAGGCCAGAACGAAATGCTGTCGCACGATGTGCCAGGCTACGGCAGAACAGATAAAGAAACAGCCTGGGGATTCAACTACCAGATATTTTTCAGGATTCCATTCAGACCTGCACCACCGCTGCCGCCAGCAAAAAAGAAATAAATGCGGTTACTTTTTTTGGAAGAGTGAATCGACAAATTCCTTCCGGTTGAACACCTGGAGATCTTCTGCCTTCTCGCCAACGCCAATGTACTTCACCGGAATCTTAAATTCATCCGAGATTCCGATCACAACACCACCCTTCGCTGTGCCATCCAGCTTAGTGATCGCCAGCGCGGTGACATCAGTTGCCTTGGTGAATTCCCTTGCCTGAATGGTAGCGTTCTGGCCAGTACTTCCGTCAAGTACGAGGAGAACTTCGTGAGGGGCATCGGCAATAACCTTCTGCATCACACGCTTGATCTTGGTAAGCTCATTCATCAGGTTCACTTTTGTATGAAGGCGCCCTGCAGTATCTACGATAACGATATCCGCATTCTGATTAACACCCTCCTGAACAGCATCGAACGCAACTGCCGAAGGATCCGTATTCATACCTTTTGCAACCACCGGCACGCCTACACGCTCGCCCCAGAGCTTGAGCTGATCAACAGCAGCAGCGCGGAAGGTATCTGCTGCACCGAGCACAACCTTCTTTCCTTTTTTCTTGAACTGCGATGAGAGCTTTCCGATCGTTGTCGTTTTTCCAACACCATTCACGCCTACAACCATGATCACATAAGGTTTTATGCCGGGCGGAACTTCGAAATCATCCAGATCTACTGTGTTGCTTTCCGTCATGAGTGCTGCGACTTCTTCACGGAGAATGCGATCGAGTTCAGAAGTGCTTACGTATTTGTCGCGGGCCACGCGCTCCTGAATTCGCTGTATGATCTTCAGCGTGGTCTCAACGCCTACATCGGAACTCACCAGGATTTCCTCGAGGTTGTCGAGCACCTCATCATCCACTGTGGATTTTCCGACAATTGCCTTACTGAGCTTCGAAAAGAAACTGTCTTTGGTTTTTTCGAGGCCCCGGTCGAGGGAGTCCTTTTTTTCCTTTGAAAATAATCCAAACATGCTGTCGTAACGGTAAAAGCACCAATAACCAATAATCAAATTCCAAAATCCAAAGACGAAAGTGAAGACCACGAACGTCAGCACATCAAGACTCTGGTGGGAATTTCAATATGATTGAATTGAATATCTTGACTAATTCATTTGCCTCGTGGCACAGGGACTTTCTTTGATTATCCAATTCAGTTTCAATTATATATAAAAGATTGAGCCAAAGCTTACTCTCCTTTGATTCTTTCTTACAAACCCTGATTCGGAAAACGAAATCTTTTTTGCTAAGATGCTCGTTTGCTTCAATATAATTTGCAGCGACTGAACCGGATGCTCTGGTCAACTGCCTGCAGTCCTCGCGATTGGAAATGTCCATCGGGATTCTCCGAATTAGTTTTCGGCAATCACTCGCGAATCTTTCAGTTCGCTGCTCCAAGTCATATATCCTTCCCATAAAATTTGCTTTCGCATTTCTTTTGGGGGATATCAAAAATAACAAAAACCGGTCGCTATTTCTTGCTTAGAGGCCGGCACTTGGTCGCTAAGTCTGTTCTGTTTGGAATTTGATCATTAATCATTGATCATTTCCATGGTCTTTAAACAAAAAAAGTCCCACTCGGGGACTTCTCAATTTCTTGTGCGAATCAAATTACTTCTTCGCGAGCGTTTCTTTTACCAACTCAGCCGGTACGATTTCTTCTCTGAAGGTATAAGCACCAGTTTTGTCAGACTTTACGGCACGGATCACTTTTGCAAAGCTCTTTCCGTCACCTTTCTTAAGGGTAGCAACTACTTTCTTTGCCATGATTATTTAATTTCTTTGTGACTAGTATATTTTTTCAGAATCGGATTGTACTTCTTCAGCTCCAATCTTTCCGTTGTGTTCTTACGGTTCTTGGTTGTGATGTAACGGCTCATCCCTGGCTGACCAGTTGCCTTATGCTCGGTGCATTCTAAGATCACTTGAACCCTGTTGCCTTTCTTTGCCATGATTCTTTATAATTTTTTATTAAAGGGCCAACATTCCGTTAGCTCTTGCTTCTTTTAAAACAGCAGAAATACCATGCTTGTTGATGGTCTTGATCGCCTTGGTAGAAACCTTCAGCGTGATCCATTTGTCTTCTTCAGGAATGAAGAAACGCTTCTTCTGAAGATTTGGATAGAATCTGCGCTTGGTTTTATTGTTCGCGTGGGAAACATTGTTTCCAACCTGTGGTCTCTTTCCGGTAATTTGACAAACACGTGCCATATAAGCTTGATTTTTTAGCCCTTCTCGAAAGGGACTGCAAATATCGCTAAAACACCCCCAATTATCCAAAGCACGTTTGCGATTATTTTAAGAATAATGCACAAGATCAGGACTTTTGAGCTATCGCGGCACACCGCACGACAGAATCAAAAGAGCTTAGTTATCAAAGCTTTAGGCTCTATTTCTCTAAAATCACCCACCACCAGGTCGGTTTCCGACAATTCTTCTATGGAATGGGTAGTCGTAATTCCAACCACCTTGCATCCTGCCGCCTTCCCGGCTGCAACGCCCGACAGCGAATCCTCAAACACCACGCAATTCCCGGGCGCCAGCTTCAATGCCGCGGCAGCCTTCAGGTAGATTTCGGGGTCTGGTTTACCCTTGGATACAAAAGAGTCGTCCAGAATAACAGGGAAATATTTCTCGATCCCGGTGCGGCCTACTGTAAAATCGACATTTGCGCGAGGTGCGGATGTCGCGATCGCACGTGGAATGCCAAGGCGGTCCATTGCTTCAAGAAATGAAATAAGTCCGTTCAGCACATGAATATCATGTTCATAAAGTTTTCGGAATAACGCCTCTTTTTCATCCGCATAGCTTCTCAGCTTCGCTTCGTCAATCTGTCCAAATACGTTTGCAATCCAGTCCTTGTTTGTGCGCCCGTAAATCTTTTCACGGAGCTGCTCCTCGGAAAGGTCGTGACCATATTTCTGACAGAATTGCTTCAGTGCGATCTTGTGGAAAGGATTGCTGTCGATGATCACACCATCCATGTCAAAAATAAAACCGACCATTGCTTATAAAATTAGTGGTCGCAAAGATAAACGAAGGGCGACAGCCTCAGCGGTCGACAACAAGTTTCTTTGAATAACTTTTCTTGCCCACGGTGAACTTGAGAATATACATTCCAGACCTGAGCGAAGCGAGCTCGGTCTCGAGTATCGCAAACGGTTGGAGACGAACGGGATCTGAAACACGTTGTCCAAGCATCGAATAGATTTCCATAACTGCAGGTCGGTCTATACGCACAGAGAGACGTTGCGTTTCAAATAATGGGTTGGGGTAGACGTCAATAACAGGAGCGCCAGGAAGTTCAGGTCCCTCACTATTTAATATATAAAGGCCACCCATCGCATTGCCAACGATCAACGATTGGCGCGTGCTTCCAAACAGATTGGCTGCAACGGGCCAGATTCTTCCGCCAAGGTTTTGGGCAATGTAATTTTCCTGAAGGGAGTTAAAAACAATATTCGTTACCGCGGCTTCATCAGCATTCGTAACATTTTTAAAGTCGGAAACGATCTTGATGACTCCACTTTGATCGCCATAGACAAAGTCCAGCTTTCCATCAGCATCGAGGTCAGCCACAGCGATTGAGATGTTTTGTCGCAAGACAGAAGAACCAAGGCCAAGAAATTCCGGGTCACTCAACGTGAACATGAGCGGGCCGGTCTGCGTCCATAGCTCTAAGGATCCATCAGACCGCCCGACCAGAAGATCGCTTGATCCGTCACCATCGACATCGAAAACATGCACGTTCTCGTTTCGGTTGATCTGGAACTGCACCTGCGTGATCGTGGGGTTTTCAAAATCGAGCCCTGTCTGGTTCTTGTTTGAAACGAAGTTCAATGACGTAACTCCGGAATTTCCGTCAGTGGAGGTGTACACCAGATCCATTGTTTTGTTATTGTCGATGTCGGCAAACTGGATCTTTCGGTTGAAATCATTTTGAAATGAGAAGCCTAATAAATCATTTGTATAAAGTTGAAAATCCGGATTGGCTGGTGTTCCGACATTTTCATAAAGATAAACCGGGGAACGCACAGTCGATCCGTTATGACTGCTGATAAAGAGATCGAGATCATCATCGCCATCAAAATCAAAGAGCGCAGGTACTGTGTTGTCCCCGAGGTCTATCATTTCTGACTGGAGAAAGTCGCGCTGCACAAGTGTAAAATTGGGGTTCGCATTTGTGCCGTTATTTTTATAAAAATAGTTGGAGCTCGAAAAGTTTGAGTTCAGAAATTCCCGTACAAACAGGTTCGAACTCACCATCAGGTCTTTCACACCATCACCATCGATATCTTCAAAGTAGGGCGCAGGATAAGTGACAATTGTAGCAGGCGCTGAAGTCGGGAAACCGGAAGCGGTATTGACCACCGGAGCCATTGTTGTCCCATGGTTTGGAAACTGAAACAACTGCGAACATTCTGATTCGGAAAACAAGAGCTCGGTGGCCTTGTCATTGTTAAGATCAAGCGCAAGTAAACTTTTTCCCCCAGCGTGCTTCGTCCGGCCTCCGCTGGCACAGTCGTCACCATCGAAAGCAAAACGTCCGCAGCTGCACTCGCGCATGTTGCCCCAACTTTGCGTGATGCGCTCGAAATCAAGTGAGTCACATGTACCATAGCGTTCCTTGCTGAAATTTTTGTGAAACTCGACCTGCCCGTTGCCAACATAGCGCATCGTGAAAATGTCAAGATCGCCATCACCATCGGCATCCGATATGGAAGGCAGATCATCGAACTGGACCTGTACATTTATCTTGTTTGAAAATCCTTTGGAGAGCAACACTCCGCTTTTGCTTCCCGGGAAACCGGTTGAAAAAAAGAATTGCTGCCATGAAGGTGCTCCATTGCTTTGTGTTGTATTCGTAAACACTTTCATCCCGAGGTTGTCACCCGTGAACAGGTCTTTTCTTCCATCGCAGTTAAAGTCGCGCAGCAAAACCCAGTTGAGGATTTCACCCGGAAAGAAGGCTTCATATTCCGGATTGTAGGTGAATCCATTGTCACCGCGGAGGTACGTGAGCACTTTGTTCCCCATGCGATCAAAAAGCACGAGGTCATCGTCTCCGTCATGATCGAGATCCATGGTGTTGGTTTGCACTGAATTTAGTCCGCCTGCCCAGGGCAGCGTGAAGGCCGAGCCGTCCTGCTTTCTCACCGGCACCGACTGGTCGATTGAATAGGTAAATTGCGCTTTTACACCAAGCGGCAACACCAGCATTAAAACAATGAGTACGCGCATTAAAAAAATTGTCGGCTGTTGAGTGGAGACCACCGTCACCTGTTATCTTGCTCCACCAAATTCAAACGATAATATAACGTTCGAATCCTTAAAAAGCGTTGTGAACAATGGCTGAAATTGAAAAATTATATCAGAAATATTTAGAGAACAAACGAATTTCCACAGATACACGGCAGATCACCCCTGGTTCGGTATTCTTCGCGCTAAAAGGCGACAAGTTCAATGCCAACGAGTTCGCTGCGGAGGCGCTGGAGAAAGGTGCGAGCTACGCGGTGATTGACGAAGAGAAATTCACAAAAGGCGATCGTTATTTCCTTGTCGATAACGTTCTGGAAACATTGCAGCAACTTGCGCGTCACCACCGTAATCAGCTGCACATTCCGGTGCTTGGGCTCACGGGGTCCAACGGGAAGACTACCAGCAAAGAACTTGTCCACGCGGTGCTCAGCAGGAAGTTTAAGACGCTCGCGACAAAGGGAAACCTCAACAATCACATCGGTGTTCCGCTGACAATCCTTTCAATTGACGAGACAACCGAGTTTGCCGTCATTGAGATGGGCGCAAACCATGTGGGAGAAATTGCCTTGCTGTGCTCGATTGCGAATCCAACGCATGGATTCATCACCAATATCGGGAAAGCGCACATCGGGACGTTTGGCGGTTTTGATAACATTGTGCGGGGAAAATCTGAATTGTATCAGCACCTGATCACAAATAACGGCCAGGTGTTTATTAATTCTGCCAATCCCATCCTGTTCAACATGGCGAAGCGGTTCACTAATCCGATCTTCTATCCGGGACCGAAAGATTTTTACCAGGCGCACCTCCTCGGCTCCGATCCGATGGTCACGATCCGCGCAGAGAACGGAGATATTGTTGAAACCAACCTTGTCGGTGGCTACAATTTTGAAAACATTGCCGCAGCTCTGTGCATCGGCAAGTTTTTCGGTGTTGATGCAAAGGCTGCCAATAAAGCTATCGCGGAATATATTCCGGGAAATATGCGTTCGCAGGTGGTGAAAAAACAGACTAACACCATAATTCTTGACGCATACAATGCGAATCCAAGTTCCATGCAGGCAGCGATCGAGAACCTTGCCGCAATGAACGTCAACAACAAAGTGCTGATGCTTGGCGATATGTTTGAACTCGAAGGGGAAGCCGATAAAGAACATCAGGCGATCGGGGCGTTGATCAAGGAAAAAGGTTTTGATAAAGTCTATCTGTGCGGCTCAATGTTCAAAGCTGCATTGCGTGAAATCCCTCACGCAAAATATTTTGAAAAGAAAGATCAGCTCGCGCTCGAGCTAAAGCAATATCCGATCACAAACGCGACAGTGCTCGTCAAGGCATCGCGTGGCATCGGGCTTGAGACTGTTGTTGATCTGCTGTGACAAAATCTAACCCCGCTATGAATCTTGAAAATGTATTGAAGTTCCTGAAAGACATTCGCAAGAACAACGATCGCGAATGGTTCGAAAAAAATAAATCGCGTTACCTCGTGGCGAAGCAGACCTTTGAGGATCTTGTTGCCGAACTGCTAAAGGAGTTTACAAAATTCGATGCAGGCCTTGGAGGACTCGATCCGAAAAAACTTCCCTTCAGGATCTATCGCGATGTACGCTTCAGCAAAGACAAAAGTCCTTACAAGGTAAACATGGGCGCAGGCTTTTCTCCGAACGGAAAACTTGTCCAGGAGCCTGGCTATTACATCCATCTTGAACCTGGAAACAAAAGTTTTGTTGCGGGCGGAATTTACATGCCCGATGCTGCAAACCTTACGAAGATCAGGCAGGAGATCGATTATAATGGACAGAAGCTGAAGAAGGTCGTTAGCGCCAAAAGTTTCAAAAATTCATTCGAAGGTTTTGACGAATTCGACAAACTGAAAACAATGCCAAAGGGATATGCGAAGGACCACCCGCATATCGAATGGCTCAAATTGAAAAGTATAATCGTGTCGCACAGCTTCACCGACAAGGAAGTGCGCGACAAAAAATTCGTCAAGAACGTGGTGACCCATGCCAAGGCGATCAAGCCACTGAACGATTTTATCCGCGAAGCACAAAGCTAAACCACCAGCTCGCGCAGCTCGTTTGCCGAGAGCGGCTTGCTGAGCATCTTTTTTACTGCGGGGTGAGAATTCCCGCGCTTCATGTCGTTGTCATCAAAGGTTGAGGAAAGAATTACAATGTCGACCCGGGATTTGAGGGAGGCGTCCAGCAACTCAAACTGATCGAGGAATTCGAATCCGTTCATGCGTGGCATCATGATGTCGAGAAGAATGATGAGCTTGCCCGTGAATGTGTGCGTGTGGAGAAATTCAAGTGCTTCGTTGCCGCCCGGCACTTCGTGAACATCGTGAATGTTGAAAGTTCTTTTTACGAGCATGCCCGATACCAGACGATCGATATAACTATCGTCTACGATAAGAAAGGATTTTGGGCTGAGGCTCATGCGCTGACTCGTTGAGCGCAATTATAAGAAAATCACAAAATCTTAACCAACAATTCTTTTACCAGTCGAAGTAATCATCTTTTTCAAGTTCTACTTCTTTCTGCTTTTGCTTGCCCTTTGTCTTAAAAGCATCTTTCAACTCCCTGACTTCCTTGCGGAAATCACTAGCAATTTTTTTGCGCACGGCCTCAGTGTCGTATTGAATCCGGTAATCGTCTGTTGTGCCCGTAATTTTCAGAAAGAGTTTTGCCCCGCCTTGCGCGTCTTCCTCCACTGCGAGAAGAGCTTCCGGATCTCTCGGCCGCTTTTTCCGGAGCGGAGTCACCACACGGTAGTCGATGTGCTGGTCGAAGGTGTGTGTGCCACTGATCGTCAGGTCTGTGACATTGCTTCGCACTTCCATCTGCGGAATGTATACCGTTTTGTTTTCGATATGGATGTCATTTTTCAGATCTGAAAAGCGAAGCTTGCTAAGCCCTTCGTCATCGAGGTAGCGGCTGAGTTTTTTCATCGGCTCAAAATTGTTGAGCTGACCGTTTTTGATGGTGGCGCCAATATCCGCGATAAGTGTTTCAGGAAACATTTTAAGGTGCTGATTCATCGTCAGCTCCAGTGTCACATCAGCAGAAGCCTGCCCTTTGAGGTGACGATCCTGGATGAAATCCTGCTGGAAATTCTCGAAGACATAAAATGCGCTGTCAACGTGAATCCCATTCAGCTTCGCAGTGGTAACGATATCGATCGCCTTTTGATTTTTCGCGTCAACAATACCGGACAGCTCAAGCGAGCCACCCATCGTCTGCAGTGCAAACTTCCGGCTGACCGCCATTTCGTTCTTTACAAGTAAATCTCCCTTCAGATTGGTGGAACGAAACTTCTTATATCGTAAGGCTTTAATATCGCAGTTGAAGTTGAGGCTCACATTTTTGGAAATGCTGAACGTATATTCCTGGTTTGCATCTTCCGATGAATTGCCGAACGTGATCGCGAACATCTGATCCAGATCGATAAAGCGCGACTGAAGGTCGGCCTCGATACCGATGGGCTGATTTTCGAAAAGAACGAACGTTATTATATTCTTGAAGAAACCATTTAAAACAAAATCGGAATTTCCAAGTGTACCCGACACGTTGCTCAGCGCCAGATCATTGTTATTGAACTGCAGGTTGCCGGTCAGGTGATGCATTGGAATTTTTTCTTTGCCGTAGTCGAGGCTGATGTTCTGCAATTCAACAGTTCCCTGTGTAGATACTTTTTGCGCGGTCGATTTTGTTTTCAGCAGCGACAGCTTGCCTTCGAACGAGACATCGACAACCATAGCCCCGGAAACGTTCTGCAACTCTTCGATCGGGTAAAAACTTAAGAGTGCGGGCGCGTCAACGCGTCCCTTGAAATCCATGATCACAGATGGATCGACAAGGTTGCTCATGACAAAGTTTGCCTGAAAAGATTCCTTGTTCAGTTTTCCCGAAATGTTTTTCAGAATGAGTGTTGCGTTCCGCTGCTCGCCCAGGTCGCTCGTGGCATAACTGCCTTCAAAGGAAGCATCCTCAATGCGCGACTTGTAGTCAGGATGGAAAACCGTTGCATCGTTGAATCCAAAGTTTACCGTGAACGAAGGGTTTTTAGTCCGGCTGATCTCGCCTTTTAAATGGGAGTTGAAATACACGTCACCATTGCTTTCATATTGTTCAAGCTTCTTTGAGACCCCTTCGGGGAAAAGAGAGATCAGCGTCTGAATATCTGTGTTTTCACCCTTGGTTGTAATGTCAATCAGGTTTTTGGTTTTCCAGTCATAGGTTCCTGCCACAAGGAATTTAGCCTTACGGAGCTCGAGCGTTGACGGGTTGATGGCAAGCGACTTGCGGAGATCATCGTAGATGAGCTGCGTAGTGATGGAAAAAGATTTGCCCGCGAGAAACAGACTGTTGTTGATTGAGATCTTTTCAGTCGTCAGCTGGCCGGTGCCGTCTATGGTGTAAAGATCGTTCTGTGTTTTGATCGATGCATTCAGCGTCTTGCTCGTAAAGTCAAAATCCTGGTTCAGCCGAATGTCCGTATAGTGGACAGTCGTGTTGACTAGCACGACATCCTTGAGTTCAAAGCCGATGCTGCCCGATCCTTTACTGCCGCTCGCCTTGACCACCTGGTAGTTGTTCTCTCCCTGTTTGTCGATCTTCAGGTTCGTCTCGCTGTCTTCTACTTTCAGGCCCTTGATGGAATAACTGCCACCCCACACCTCAATCGGATTCATTTGGAACGAAATCCTTCGCGCTGTAAGAAGTGGATATTGACCCGAATGACTGTCTTCAACATAAACATCATTCAGCACGATTGAAAGCTGGGGAAACTGCTCAAACACAGAGACTTCAATCTTGCCAACCTTTACCGGTGTGCTCAGGTGTTTATTGGCTTCAACGATGAATTGCTTGATGATTCGGTCCTTAAAAAGAAATACCGAGCCGACCAGGGCTATCAGCAGGACGCCAAAAGCTAACAAAAGATAAAAAAATACCCTGCGGACCGTTTTCAAGGATTATATCGTTTGGCAAAAATACGAGTGAAAAGCGAATGTGCCTTCATTACAACTAAAAAACGATGTTTTATTTGAACCCGTACTGGAATCCATCGTTCTATTTTAACAGGCAAAAATTTGGCCTATTGTGTATCTTTAGATAAGTAATCCGAAATGAAAAGAAGCATTTCAATCATACTGGTCGCGCTGGTGCTCATGAACGTAATGGGTTACTACGGTCTTTTGGTTGGATTGCAGTATAGAAATACCCAGAACCTCGTTTCCCGGATCAATGCAGGAACGTATGCTGAAACCGAAACACGTTCATTGAAAATTCCGCTGCCGGGGAATCCGGGATCGGAAACATACGATCGGATCGATGGCGAGTTCGTACATGACGGACAGGTATTCCGTCTCGTCAAGCAACGTTTATACAAAGACACATTTCACATTGTGTTCATTAAAGATGAGAGGGGAACACTCATCCGCCACGCACTCGCAGACTACGCCAGATCATTCAGTGAGAAGACACAAGATGATGAGCAGCAGCTTATCATCCTCCCGGTTTTTATTCGGGAGTATCTGTCAGGCCCTTCGAAAATTTCCGAGACCTCCGGACGGCTCGTTACAGACGTTGTAAAATACGGGCGTACAAGTATTTTTCTCGACAGTTTTGTCTCCAGGATAATTCATCCGCCCCAGCTGGCGTAATCCGTCAGCGTTTTTTCCGCTGAACCTTTCGAATTTTTTCAAGCGTGAGGCGATCGCCCCATGCATTTCCATTTACTATGGCACGAGTGCATTCCGCTGAAAGTGGAACTGCCCGCGCCCTGTTTTAAACTGTCACACATGCAATCGTTCAATAAACAAAATACTATTGTCGGATGGAGCATATTTTTCATTGCCTTCATCGTCTACTGGCTCACCATGGAACCAACGGCTAGCTTTTGGGACTGCGGTGAATTCATCGCTGCATCATACAAGCTGCAGGTTCCGCATCCGCCTGGCGCACCATTGTTCCTGCTCATCGGGAGACTCTTTTCGTTCCTCTCCTTCGGAGACGTTTCTAAAGTTGCGTACTGGATTAATTTCTCGAGTGTACTGGCTGGTGCTCTCACGGCAGCGCTGCTTTACTGGTCAATTGTTCTGCTTGCGCGAAAATCCTTTTCTAAACCAGATGAAAACCGCTTCGGCATTTTTGGTGCAGGCATTGTAGGAGCGCTTACCTATACCTTTTGTGATTCGGCTTGGTTTTCAGCCGTTGAAGCAGAGGTGTATTCGATGTCGTCTTTTTTCACAGCTTTTGTCTTCTGGGCAATGTTGCGTTGGGAAACTATTGACGATGACGCGAAAGCAAATCGATGGCTGATCTTCATATTCTACATGATGGGCCTCTCCATCGGTGTCCACCTGCTCAACCTTGTAACCATCCCTGCGCTTGCACTCATTTATTATTACCGGAAACACAAGCCTTCCGGAATGGGAATAGCCTTCACGTTGGCGATCAGTTTGTTCATCATAATTTTTATTAACGATCTGGTCATTCCCGGATTACCCACCTGGGCCGGCAGCTGGGAAATATTTTTTGTTAATTCTGTTGGCTTACCGTTCGGTGCAGGAGTTGTATTATTCGGAGTCGTCCTCTTCGCAGGCTTGATTGCTGCAATTATCTATTCGCAGCGCAAAAGTAAGATCGTGCTGAACACATTTCTGCTTGCGTTTACGTTCATTCTGGTCGGCTATTCATCGTATGTGATGGTGCTGGTGCGATCGGGGTTCAATCCTCCCATCAATGAAAATGATCCGTCAGACATCGTGAGCTTTGTTCGTTATCTGAAGCGCGAGCAGTACGGAACGCGACCGCTGCTCTATGGACCATATTTCTATGCGAAGGTTGTTGATTGGGAGCAAGGTGAACCCGTTTATCGCAAGGGGCAAGAAAAGTACGAAGTGACAGACCATAAATTTGATGTGAAGTACAATCCCAAGGAGCAAACAATCCTTCCTCGGATTTGGAGTTCCGAAGAGAATGATCAGAAAGCCTATCGGGATATCCTTGGACTCAGAGCGAATGAAAAACCAAACTTTGTCGACAACCTCACTTTCATGTTTCAGCATCAGATCGGGTGGATGTATGTGCGCTATTTCTTCTTCAACTTTGCGGGCAGGGAGAGTGACGACAAGGACGCGAACTGGTTTGGGCCGTCACATTGGTTTAAAGATGTGCCACAACTTCTTGCGGAAAACAAGGGGAGAAATAACTATTTCATGCTTCCATTTGTCCTCGGTCTGGTTGGTATGTATTTCCACGCCATCCGCGACACACGCAACTTCTTCGTGTTGGCATTGCTCTTCATTTTGACGGGTGTAGCCCTCGTTGTGTATCTGAACTCACCGCCCGGTGAGCCAAGAGCGCGTGATTATATCTATGTTGGATCATACTATGCCTATGCCTTCTGGGTTGGATTTTCAGTCATTGCGGTCACACAATTGTTAAAGCGCTTTATAGCAAAGCCAGTGGTGGCCAGTGGTCTTGCTACCGCGATCTGTTTGTCTGCACCGGCAATGATGCTGGCACAGAATTGGGATGATCACAATCGGTCAGGCCGTTATTTCTCGATTGATACCGCGATCAATGATCTGCAGAGTTGTGCGCCAGACTCGATCCTCTTCACCGGTGGCGACAACGATACCTTTGTGCAGTGGTACGTGCAGGAAGTTGAGGGTATTCGAACAGATGTGCGTGTTGTTGTTGGGAGTTATTTTAACACTGCATGGTACATTGGGCAGACCATGCGGCAGACGAATAAGTCACAACCGTTTCCCTATACGCTCACCAGGCATCATTACCGCGAAGGCGGCCCTAACAATCCATACCTGCCGTACTATGATGCGAACATCAAGGCGATGGATCTGAAGCAGTACCTCGATCTGCTGAGAAAAGAGCACAAAGGACTGAAAGTTTATCCAACAGCTAATGTCATTCCCACCAAGGACATCGTGCTTCAGGTCGATGTAGAGAAAGTGAAGGCTATGAAGATCGTGCCCGCGAATCTTCAGGAGCTGATCGTGCCTGAGATGCACCTGATGCTGAAAGGCAATGGTCTTGAAGTGAAAGATCTCGCTTTCCTGGACATTCTCGCAACGAGCGAATGGACGCGGCCCATTTATGTGACACCGACTGCGCTGCAGCAATTCAACGTTGACCTGACTCCATACGTGGTGCGTGAAGGAAATGTGTTTCGCGTGATGCCTTTGCAAAACCCGGATACCGATGAAGAACTGGTCAACACGCATGACGGATACACGCGCGTGATCAATGAATTCCAGTTTCGCGGTCTGAACGATTCGACTGCCTATTTCTCAGACGATTATCGCAGAGCCGTGCAGAACCATCGCAACAACCTCAACAAACTTGCCATTGCCTTGCTCCAGGAAGGTGATGAGACGCGCGCCAGCGAAATTGTTGAGCTAAGTCTTGATGCGATGCCAGACCACGGAGTTCGTTTCGATGTTGCATCGCTTGAGACCGTTCAGCTGCTCTTTGCGTTAGGCGAAAAGCAGCGCGCCATTGACATGGCCGACACAATGAAGCAGCGATCGTATGATTTGGCAAAATACTATTTCGAAGAAAAACGATACGGCAGCGACCTGAATCTGAACATGGCAATTCTTGGTGAGATTGCCCGGATGTATTATATAAATAAGGAGATGGAAAAAGGGCAGGAAGTGGAAAAGCTTTATACTGAACTGGCTTCGAATATTGCGCAAAACAGATCTGGAATGTAGAACAACTGCAATGTCGCGCGCTTGAGATAGCGATTTGTAAGGCCTGAACTGGCGGGGAATATCATTATAATTTGTATATTATAAATGATATCCCCTCCCTATGCAACCCAAAGCAATAAACGTCTTTTTGCTTTTTGGATTTTTATGGCTTTTAGAGTCTCCTGTTGTCGCTCAAGCTTTACACCAGTCTAACTACAGATTTGAAAATTTCGACCGAAAGGACGGGCTGTTAAATAATTTCGCAGATCGACTTAAGCAAGATAGCCTCGGCTTCATCTGGATAGCTTATTATGGTGGATTGTCCCGTTTCGATGGCTACAGCTTTAAGACATATCAACATGATGCCACCGATTCGCTAAGGAAGGTTTTGACCTCACCCCTGGGTTTTATTTTAAAAGATCCGACCAATGAAATTTCAATTCCTGACAGGAGGCCTATTAAAGGCCGAAAGCGAAACATAATCCGATACAATAGAACGACCGATGGTTTTGTAAAATACGAGTTTGACTTACCGGGTGCCATTGAAGTCAGGTACTTGTATGAAAACAATGGAGCAGCGATATGGATAGCCACTGACAACAAGCGGTTATTTCTGTATGATTTCAAAAACCAGGAGTTGACCTCAATGGATTCGGTAGCGTCTTATGCGACACGGCCGGGCAAATCGATTTCGGCAATGAAACAATTTGGACACTATTTACTCATTGGTACTTCTGGTGATGGACTCTGGCTGTTCGACAAACAGCGGAAATATTTCTTGCGCCCTCCTGCGAAAGATTCGCTGCTATTTAATGGTTTGAATGTTACAGGTTTTATAAACCCGGCAACGCAGCACGACAAACACATTTGGATTATAACACAACATCATTTTTTGAAGATTGATGATCAGTTCTCGATTCTTCAAAAGCTGGATTTGCCAGAGAAAGTTGTACCAGCGAATGCTGCATGTGATAAAGATGGCGTGCTCTGGTACCCAAGCCAATGGGGCTCGAATGACGGGCTGTATAAGTTCGACACACGTGACACAACATTTACAAAAATAACTCACGACCCAACCGATCCTAATTCATTACCGTCTAACATGGTTTATGATGTCATCGTTGATCGGGAACAGAACGTGTGGGTTGGAACGGATCGAGGAATTAGCAAATTAAAACGACAAGAGGTTCGTGTCATAAATCACGAGGTCATGAATGGCATGATCTGGTCAGCAACTATTTTTACCGATCGGGAAGGTGTGCAGTATCTAATGATGGCGAATTGGGCTTCAGCGCAGAAGCAGATTGAAATTGCAAAGCTTGATGACAAACGGCCTGAAGCCTTATCCTTTCAACCGATCTTACCAAGGTTTGAACGGCCAATAATCAAGATGCTCCAGGGGAAGCGATATTTTTGGGTTGTTCCATTCTGGGGAGGAATCATCGGCTATCCGATCGACCAGATAACAGGTAAGATAAAGCAAGAGAACGCTATCACATTCAAACATGACCCCAATAACATAAACACCATCAGTATGGATGGGATCGGAAACCTTTTTGAAGATGCCGAGGAAAATCTGTGGATTCTTACCCAGGGTAACGGAATAGAGCGCATCAACACCGGTGTACCGTATGGACGTAAGGAAAGTGTCATCAGGTATGGATCAAGGTTACACGGCACCTACATATATCCGGAAGATGAAAAATCGATGTGGGTTCTCAGCGACATGACTTGTACGTTAAGGCGAATAGGAACAATACCTACTGATAGCGGCAAGTCGTTAGCCGTTGTCAAGACTCCGCAACGGGCTTCCATTTTTTATCGGGCGCGAAATGGTATCCGCTATTTATCATCGAACAGGGGGCTATTCCGCGTTACTCAGACTAGCGACAGCTTTTACCTTGATCCCAAGCCTGTGATCCGAGATCTGCGAGTCGTCAATATTATGGATGATGACACTGGCAGACTCTGGCTGTACGCTGAGGGTGCAATCTCCTGCTTCAATCCGGATAACTCTACTATGACAGAATTTTCAACGGAGGATGGTTTTAATCACCTGACCGGAATACAGGAAATCGATTGGCTATTAAAAACAAAATCCGGGCTAATCATTGCAGCCGGTGCGGATGGATTTTCCGTTATTGATCCGGCTTCATTTGAAACCAGCGGCAACGCAACTGAGCCGATCATAACGAAACTTGAGGTCAATCATCGTGAAGTGGTTGGTAGAGCTGCGCCAAATGATTCCGATTTTGCGATTGCTTCGGAGATCACGCTTCTCGATGAACTCGTTCTTGACTACGAGCACAACAATTTTGCCCTGGAGTTTTCCGGAATGTCAATGACCGCTCCAAGGAAAAATAAATATCGTTATCGACTGGAGGGTTTCGACAACGGCTGGATTGAAACAGACTGGAATCACCGAAAGGCAGCCTATACAAATCTTGACGCGGGAACATATCTGTTCAGAATATCCGCCTCGAATCATCACGGAAGGTGGAGTGAGAAAGAGCAAACGCTCCGTATCATAATTCTTCCTCCTCCCTGGAAAACATGGTGGGCATATCTGGGTTACGCTTTGGTGCTGCTTGCGTTACTGATAGGGTGGCGGAAGTATGATCTCAACCGCATTAAATTAAAACATCGTGCGGAAAACCTCCTTGAACTGGACAGTTTGAAAAGTCGATTTTTCGCGAATATTTCTCACGAATTCCGAACACCGATAACATTACTCCTGGCGCCTCTCAACAACCTGATTGCGAAAGCTACTGATGATAGAGATCGGAAGATTTTCATCATGATGAAGAACAATGGTACACGGCTTCTTTCACTTGTCAATCATTTACTCGATCTAAGTAAGATTGATGCGAAACGAATGAAAGTGACAGTATCACCTTCAAACATCATTCTTGTACTTCGAAATATTTTATCATCATATCAATCCCTGGCTGATAGCCGCCAGGTGCGGCTCGTCTTTTATTCAGAAGCCGATGAACTAATTGTTTACATCGATCAAGAAAAAATCGAGACTGTCATCCATAACATTCTGTCAAACGCATTCAAGTTTACTCCCAATGGAGGCGAAATAATTGTGCATGTGAATGTTACTGCCAAACAATGCGTTATTAATATCAAGGATGATGGCATTGGGATCTCCGAAGAAGAGCAAAGTAAAATATTTGACCGGTTTTACCAGGTTGACAATTCTAACATTCGGAGCTATGAAGGCAGCGGCATCGGAATGTCACTTGCAAAGGAGCTGGTGGAGTTGCATAGCGGCAGCATTACGGTGCAGAGCAAGTTGGGCTCGGGCTCAACATTTACAATTAGCCTGCTCCTTGGCAAAGATCATTTCGCTGAAAAGAACATTGTATACGACCTGCCTCGCAAAGTCGCATATTCAGACATCGTTGTTTCAGAGAACACGACCCTTGAGGTTAGTCCTGCGAACGAAATTCAACACGATGAGCACTCACCAAAAATTCTTATTGTTGAAGACAACTCGGACATGCGTCACTATCTGGCAATGACCCTGCAGAGTTATTCGATCAGTCATGCGGTAAATGGAACCGAAGGCCTTGCCCTAGCCGAACAGATTATACCTGATTTGATCATTACTGATGTTATGATGCCAGGGATGGACGGCTATCAATTGTGTAAGCTTGTAAAGAGCAATCGCATTACCAGTCACATTCCGGTCATTATGCTTACAGCACGCGTTGAACGGGAAAGCGTTCTTACAGGGCTCGATATTGGCGCGGATGATTATCTGTCGAAACCATTCGATGAAGATGAACTCAGGCTTATCGTCAGAAACAGAATAGATGAACAACGCAAAATGCGGGAGCGATATGCCAGGGAAATTACATTGGAACCGAGGCACGTTTCCGTTTCTTCGATGGATGAGAAATTTCTTCAAAATGCATTATCGATCATCGAAACGCATATGGATGATGAACACTTTTCCATTGAAGATTTCGCAAGACAGGTCGGCTATAGCGAAGTTCAGTTTTACCGTAAAATCAAAGCACTCACAGGACAAACACCCAGCATATTCCTGCGCACCATACGCCTGAAACGTGCAGCGGATCTACTGTCAAAAAAGTTTGACTCAATTGCGCAGATCGCTTACAGCGTTGGGTTTTCAAATGTGTCGTACTTCAATCGTTGTTTTAAAGAGCAGTTTGGTGTAACACCCGGTAATTACATTAAGGCTAATGTGAGGTTGCCGTAGGAAAGTATGCTTGGCAGTTCCGATGAAGAATAAGTGCAAGAAGATGAAAGATTACTAGAATAGATTTCCCGCCATTTAACAGGCCTCATGCACGGTTCAAGAGCATGAAGTAAAATCATTATTCAAAGATGCTTGCCTAAAATTCCGTAAAAAAAACAGATTGTATCCTTGTCATGTGAGCCGGCATTGGGTGCTGACCACATTATTTCCTAATCTGTTGGGTGGGCCTACCTGATTTTTTGTCAAAAACCTTTCAGTCACTTAATCGAGACTGTTATGAAAGCACTATGCATTTTTCTTTGCTTGTATGCTGCCGCTCCTGTTAGCGTTTACCCGGAGATAAAAAACGGATATGAACAAGAGATGACTGCGCACCGAATGTCGTTACAACGGCTTTGCGAAATTTTGCAAATGGAAAAAAACTTATCAAGGTCCGAGAAAAAGAAATTGAAATTGCAGATTCAGCGGTTGATGAAGTTCCTCACGTGTTATGAGATGACTGAAAAAATGCTCGATCAATTTAAAGAAATCGCTCCAGACCTTTATCACCACATAAACTCCCTGACCGATATCAACGGCTGCGTAACGGACGTCTATGTAAAGTTTATTCCAATAGAAGACGCTAGTGTACAAGCTCAGGGAACGACTTCATTGGCACATTCAATCTCGGATGAAGACACTTACAACTCGGTTTATGGAGACCGAACCGTTAGTGTTGCCGTCTGTATTGCAAAGAAGTCACTTTGGATTCTTGCGCATGAATTTGGTCATGTCTCCTATCAAGTGCGCAATCTTTCCAGCTATATCAAATATTACAGATGTCATTACAACAGCGCTTCAACAAATCCGAATTTCATCGGGCATAACATTGATGACCCGAGCGGGAAAGAAGCTATCAATTTTGAAAGGCGTTTCAGAAGTGCATTTAACAACTACTATCGTTACAGGAAAGAAAAAGATCTGATATCACCCATTAATCTGATGGCCAGCATCCGCACAAACCTGGCGGAAGGAATGAAAGTGCAATAGCCTCATGACAATTTGAACTATTTTCGTGAGATCTTCACACGCGATCACTTGTTCAAAGATTCTCAATTGAAGTTGTGTTGTGCATCGATCGGAATAAAAACTTCAACCCTCGTTCCTTCAGCATTCCCCTTCTCATCATATAAATCGGTGAATTTTGTCTGAACAGTTTTTCCTGTCAGCTGCGAAAGTGTTTCGTAGAAGTCATTATTTATTTTAATCCCTTTTCCATGAGCCGTGCTCTCCAACGCTGACTGCTTTCGTCCAATACCGTTGTCCTCAATTGTAAGTACGAGCGTATTGATCGTTCGGTGCACCCTTATTGAAAGAAATCCATCCTTTCCCTTTGGTACTAAACCATGTTTGATGCTGTTTTCGGCAAATAGTTGCACAGCCATTTTGGGGATGAGCTCATCCCCGGACACATTATCTGCCATGTCAATCGCATACTTAAAATGACTGAACCTGATTTTTTCGAGTTCGAGATACCGGGTTACAAACTCCAGCTCTTCTCGCAGCGGACGAAACACCTTATCGGCATCGTTGAGAAGCTGCCGCAACAACCTGGTGAAGATGTTGAGCGCATCGTACGCAGTTTTGCGGTCGTCCATATAAAGAAGAGATGAAATGGAGTTAAGTGCGTTGAACGTAAAGTGCGGGTCGAGCTGGCTTTTAATACTTTGCAGCTGAAGGGTGAGCAATTTCTTTTTTAGCGCCTCCTGCTTTTTAACCTGCGCGGTACTTATCCTTCTTGTGATAAGGATCAGCACGAAAAATCCGAGATAAATGCCAGCATAGATCGCGTGTCGGAAAAAATAGGCCGGATTTCCCTCCAGGGTAATGTTCCACTGCTTCTCACCGGAACGAATATGGATGCGGTTGAGCTCCCCTTGCTCTCTGACTACGGACACGGTCCAGGCGCCTTCGGGAAAGTCTATGTCGAGCACACTCATCACTGCGAAGTTGCTCGTACAAAGGACCAGCCTGCCTTCTGCTGCTGAATATAAAAATATTTCATTGCTGCCATCCCCGGTCAGATCCACAAGCCGGAAAGTGAAATCAGATGAGAACGGCAATGATATCGACCTGATGATTTCAAGATTGGAATTGAAGACTGAGACCCGGTTTGAAAGCATCGCAAATTCTTTCCGCTCTTTGTCTGTGACGATTATCGGCATCGCTTTTTGCAAACCGATCGAAGCAAAGGATTTTTCTGCAACGCGTTTTCCTTCGCGGCTAAAAATTTGGAAGCCGGGTGGGACCTCAGGTGTCTTGCTTCCGCTGTAATTGTAGATGACCAGCAGATTGCTTCCTCCTGCTGCCTTTAAGGGTTCAACATCAATGCGGCCTCCAAATCCTGAGAATTCGCGAGGCGGAAAAATAAATTCGAGATTTGGACCCAGCACCATCAGCCATGCACTCCGGTCACTCAAGGGTTGTTTTGATTTTTGATTTCCAGGTGAACTTGATGACGTGATAATTTCCGGTACCGAATCATTATCGAGATCTGCGAAAGTTGGTTTGTCGAAGTTTACCCCGAATGATGCGCTGGTAAAGAGTTTGAGCGTTTTCAGGTTGAAGAGATAACAGTTGCGGGGCCACAGACCGAAGCCTGTCGTGATGGCAAAATAGAATTCTTTAAAACCATCTTTATCGTAATCAAAAAATCCGACCGGTTTGATGACCGAGTTGTTTTGGCCCTCAACAAGGTTCACCACAGTGACGTAGTGCCTCCTTAGACGCAAGCCCGATGAGTCGAACGCTTCAAGTGCATTCAGAAAGATGGTGTCGCGATTCATAGAAAAGACGTAGATCTCTGAAAGCCCATCATGGTCATAGTCACCGAAAATCAGTTCTGAAATTTCCGGCACAAACGTTTCACCCACGTTCCACTGATCGTAGTACTTGCCATCGTTGGTCATAATGGGCAAATTGTTCAGTGGCTCTCCCGGCTTTGAATGGATTTGTTCAGTCGTTCCATCACCGTTGAGATCGTGGAAAAAGATCTGATCTTCTTTCTGAATAAGCCCCGACTGCTGAGATAATATATATGGAGTGCCGATGTCACGAACGAAGAATGAGACAATGACAGTCGGGATCAATGCCCACAGGAACGTGGAGGTAAGGAACTTACTGAGGTATCGATTCATGTGCCATCCCGGTTTCAAGATCTTTCAATTGAGACCGCGATACTTTCAGTGGCAGGACAAGGGCTCCTTTTTCGAAGTTGATAAGGTGGGCTTTCTTGTCAACGTTGCGAATCTTATTGTAGTTGATGATCAGGGACCGGCCCGTGCGCACAAATGACTGAGCCGGTAACAATGTTTTCAAAACGCCCAGTTGCAATGTGCAAAGGTAATTGCGGTCACCCAGTTCAATTCGCGTATAGTTGCCATCTGCCTCGCAAAAAAGAATGTCGTTCGGGTCGATGAAATAATAACCCGATCGCGTACTGATGCGAAGCCTGTGTTGACCTTTCAACTCAGCGATGAGTTTCTGTATTCGCGATGCCTCTTCGTCCGATCTGCGATGCTCCCTGAAGTGTACAATACAATCTGCGAGCTCTTTTCTGCTCACGGGTTTCAGAAGGTATCCGAAGGCGTGATTCCTGATCGCCTCGAGGGCATATTGATCAAATGCAGTAACGAAAATAATTTCCGACCTGACTTTTTGCTGCAGGAGGTTTTTCAGAAACTGAATGCCATTCATTCCTGGCATGTTGATGTCAAGGAAAATCAGGTCAGGATCAAATGATTTCATTTCGTGTGATGCAGTGATACACGATGTTGCCGAGCGGATTTCGGAAAACTGGTTCGTGTCAGACAGTAATTTCTTTAAAAGGATTACGGCCTTCTCTTCATCGTCTACAACAAGGGCGGTGAGCAGTGACAGCATGACCCTGAGGTTGGTTACCGAATTTATGGTTATTCGCTTACATTACCAAAGCATGCGCATCACTGATCACCATAGACATTATTGTTTATAGAATTCAAGTGTTACGGTCCCACTATTGTCGTCAATGTTATCCCAGTCGGCAAAGAATGCATAGAATCCATAACCGTTTCGAAGGCTGAGTGTTTTTTCACCGCCAATCGGGAGAATGTCAAGTTCATCGTCAGCAGTGCCTGCATAGCGCACCAGTACATCGTAGTGTGTGGCGTCAGGAGCGAAGTATGCGTTGCCCGTGACTTTTACTTTGTAAACCCCAGCCGGGATTGTAGTTCTTGCGGCAACACTGTTGTCCAGAAAGATGCAGTTGTCTTTTCCGTTCACGGTAATGGAAGTGTTCCCAAACGACACGAATGCATCGCCAGAGTTGTCATTGATATCAGACCAGTCGGCAAAGAAGGCAAACATCTTTCCTGCCCGAAGTCCCAATGTTCTTGTTCCACCGATCGGAAGCATAGCAAGGTGATCATCGTCAGAACCAGAATAGCGAAGGAAGACGTTTTTGTGACTCGCGCCTGGAGCAAAAAAGGCGTCACCACTTACCGTCACAGGAAATGAACCTGGGCTGATACCCGTAGGTACAGCGACAGAAGTGTTGAGCAGTATACAATTGTCGCGGCCGTGTACGGTCAGCGTGTAAGTCGGGGTGGCAGGCGGTGGATCGGGCGGGTTGTCGTTACATCGGAACGGAAGGAAAAGAAATAACGCTGAAACAAGGATGTAGAGTTTCATGATAATGGGGGTTTGATGATTACACAACGAAACTCGGGAAGCAACACCGATAGATCGGAAAGTAGTGTGTTTATTGTATGAGCATGCCGTTTTTTTGTAGGAGATCGTGCCGAAAAAATATCGCATTCTTTGAGGATATCCGATGCCGAGTACAGGATAGGGAAGTATCATAAAACAAAAAAGCTGCATTGTGTGCAGCTTTGATGGATTATGTGTGGGAGCTGAGGGATTACTCGTCCGCGCCTTCATGCGCACTTTCCCTCGTGAACCTCACTACGCTATCGCTTCGTTCGGTTTCGAACCCCGTCAGCGCGCGATCATATATAAAAAGAAAAAGCCACTTATCATAAGTGGCTTTCAATGTGTGGGAGCTGAGGGATTCGAACCCCCGACCCTCTGCTTGTAAGGCAGATGCTCTGAACCAGCTGAGCTAAGCTCCCGTTTGGTGCCCGATTATTGAATCTTGCTCCGTTTTGGGACTGCAAATGTATAAGAGAAATCTATTTCTGCAAAAAAGTGTCCCGTTTTTTTGAATTTACGTCCAGCCACATCTCATTAAATAAACTTTCAGAAAGTATTGAAAGTTTAGAAACAATTCCTCATCTTTATCGTATGAAATATACAGAGGCAAAGCAGGAACTGATCCAGGCTTGGGGAAACCTGGGAAGCAGCTGGGGTCTGAACAAGACGATGGGGCAGATCCATGCGTTGCTGATGATTTCGCCAAAACCACTTTCCACGGAAGACATTATGGAAGAACTGTCCATCTCCCGCGGCAATGCGAATATGAATATCAGGGCGTTAATGGATTGGGGAATCGTATCGAAAGTTGCCCTGCCAGGCGAACGTAAAGAGTACTTTAAATCTGAGAAAGATATCTGGGCGCTGGCTAGGCAGGTAGCCCGCGAGCGAAGAAAACGCGAGCTTGAGCCCATTCTGAAAGTATTGAAAGAAGTAAACGAGGCGCAAACCGATAGTTCGGACGAATCGAAAGAATTTAAAAAAGTGGTGAAAGAGCTGAAGAATTTCGCGGAAAAATCTGATAACCTGCTCGAGACTTTCATCAAGGCTGAAGAGAGCTGGTTCTGGAACACTGTTCTTAAAATGATGAAGTAAATTTTTTTATCAATAAGTTTCAAAACTTCCTGAAAATTCAAAATATATGAGATACATTGACTTTAAAGTGCAGACAGGACTGTTCGTAGCAACAGCGCTGCTTCTTGTCTTTCTAAGCGGGTACGGTCTGTTGATCGGTCAGTTCTTTATTGGCACCTGGCAGTTTCTCAGCAGTGTTATCTCCGTTATTGCATACCGCGACTTTCGTAAAATGAAGGCCTGGCATCTCGGGCTGTCAGTTATCGCGCTTGCCTCAAGCTATTGGCTCGGCAACAACTACCACGGCACAAATGATGCAATCATCGCGCTCGCCTTCTTCATTCCATGCTGGAGCCTGGCGATCTTCTACTACGTCATAACCTGGCGCTGGTATTACGCAGCAAGTGACCGCGGCAAGTTCCTTCCAAACATCAGTTTCTAAAACTTGAAAAATATGGAAACGCTTAAAGACCATGTTATTCTTTACGACAACGAGTGCCCTATGTGCGACCTCTACACAAATGCATTTGTAAAAACCCACATGCTTGACAAAGACGGTCGGGTCGCTTTCACGGACGCGAATGAGATTATCAGCTTCAATGGAGTAGACCGTTCAAAGGCGTGCGATGAAATCACGCTTGTAAACGTGAAAACAGGTGGCGTACTCTATGGGGTCGACAGCCTGATGAAAATTTTGGAGAATCGGTTTCCGTTCTTCAAACACCTTTTTAAACTCCGTTTATTCAGAGCGATCGTCAGAAAGTTCTATGCTTTTATCTCCTTCAACAGAAAGGTGATCATTCCTGGAAAAGATATCACTAACATCAACGCATGTCGCCCGAATTTTAATTTAAGGTACAGAGTACTGTACATCGTGTTGACGTGGCTTCTCACATCATTCGTACTCGCGAAGTTTGCAGCTGCGCTGGTGCCCTTGATCCCGCCAACAAACTTTTACCGGGAGTTCGCCATCTGTGGTGGACAGATCGTGTTTCAGGCGATGGTCATCGCCATAGTTGATCGCAAAAAAACCTGGGAATATCTCGGTAACATGATGACCATTTCCTTCGCTGGCGCGCTGCTGCTATTGATTGCCTTAGCGTTCGAAACTTTTTTAGTGCCCATAGCCTCTGCAGGCATTTTCGCTGCTGTGGTTAGTCTCATGTTCGTGGAACATATCCGGAGAGTAAAACTTTTGAAACTTCCACGGGTGATGACCGCAGGCTGGGTGACCTATCGCATCTTAATCTTAATGTTTCTCTTATGACCACCATTGAACTTCAGATGCGCATCAAGGCAACACGTGACGTATGCTTTGACCTTTCCCGCAGCATAGATGTGCACAAGCTTTCGACACACGGCACCAATGAACAGGCAATCGGTGGACGAACGCGAGGGCTTATCGAAGAAGGTGAGTGGGTGAAATGGAAAGCTGTTCACTTCGGGATTCCACAAACCATGACTGTGCAGATCACGGAGATGAAAGAATTCCGATACTTTGTGGATGAGATGATCGATGGCCCGTTCAGATGGATGAAGCACGAACATCACTTCACCGCTGAGCACGGAAAAACAATTATGTCCGATAAGTTTGAGTACGAAACACCATTCGGTATACTTGGGAAAGTCTTCGATCGCCTAGTGTTGAAGCGCTACATGACGAATCTGCTGATCGAACGAAACAAAACAATCAAGCGCCTGGCCGAGTCAGGTGAATGGCGAAAAGTGTTAGACAATTGACAATCATTTATGCTCGCAAAGATCGTCATCACAGGAGGAAACGGATTTCTGGGACAGTCCCTGGTAAAATATTTCAGTCCGATAGCTGAAAGGATTGTGGTAATCGCTCGCAGGCCGGTGCCGGTGTCATCGAAAATAACGTGGATTGCATGGGATGGACAAACCAAAGGCGAATGGACGCGCTCACTTGAGGACGCGGACGCGGTAATTAATCTTGCCGGCAAGAATGTGAATTGCAGATATACTGAAAAAAATAAGCAAGCGATCTTCTACTCGCGCCTCAAATCAACAGAGGTGATCGGAGAAGCGATCGCCAGCTGTAAAACTCCACCGAAGGTTTGGCTCAATGCAAGCTCCGCTACGATTTACGTTGCCTCTTATGATAAATTGATGACTGAAGCGCACGGTGAGATTGGTGACGATTTCTCGATGACAGTTTGTAAACGATGGGAAGAAACTTTCAATTCATCCAATACCCCAGGCACACGCAAGGTCGTGCTGCGCACTTCGATTGTGCTCGGATGGGATGGTGCAGCGTTGCCAGCCCTTCGCAATCTCGTGCGGTTCGGGCTGGGTGGGAGACAGGGTGACGGGAGACAATTCTGCAGCTGGATCCACATTGACGATTTCTGTCGTTCAATTGAATGGCTCATACAAAATGAAAAGGCTTCTGGCGCGTATAATATCACAGCTCCGGTTCCGCTAACGAATGATGAGTTCATGAAATTACTGAGGCGAAAGCTCGGTGCGCCACTCGCGCTTCCTTCGCCTGCATGGTTGCTCGAACTTGGTGCTTTATTTATCCGCACCGAGACGGAACTTGTGCTGAAAAGCCGGAAGGTTTATCCAAAACGTTTGCTGGACCAAGGCTTCACTTTCCGATATGAAACCCTCAATCAAGCACTGGATGCATTGATCAATGCACGGTAGTTGTGATGGGGACGCTACGAATCTGTTCGTGCGCTACTGCATCTGGTTTTTGTCGATCAGATCTTTAAAAGCTTTTTTATAGCTGTCGCTGATGGGAATCATGGCGTTGCCGATCTGCACTTCGCCTTTGTGGATGACATCGATCGCCTTGAGCGCAATGATAAAAGAGTGGTGAATGCGGATAAATTTGTCTGCCGGCAATTGCATTTCCAAAGATTTCAACCGCTGCAGCGTCACTACCTTTTGCGTCTTCGTGTGGATGGTGACATAATCTTTTAAGCCTTCAACATAAAGAATGTCATCGAAAACAATTTTCACGAGCTTCGTTCCGTCTTTAACAAACACAAAATCAGGCGACTGTTCTGTCTGCATTTTATCCGGGATCGCCATTGCCGGAGCCGGAGATGTCAATCGCTGGGAAGCTTTATCCACTGCTTTCAGAAACCTGTCAAATGTGATCGGCTTGAGCAGGTAATCCACTACATCGAGCTCGTAACTTTCGAGTGCATATTCAGAATAGGCCGTGGTAAGAATCACCATCGGTTTTTTTTGCAGGATCTTCAGCAGCGTGATGCCTGTGATCTCCGGCATTTGAATATCGAGAAAAAGGATGTCAACAGGATTTGTGCGCAATACCTCAAGTGCTTCCATCGGATTGGAGCATGCCTTCACCAGATTAAGAAACGAAACTTTTTTGACGTACTCCGTCAGCAAATTCCGCGCAAGCGGTTCATCTTCTACAATCAGGCAAGTGTGCTGCATCACGTAAGCGTAAGTTTCAGGCGAACGGAATAGCGATCCGGCTTGTCTTCGGTTTCGAGCGTATACCGGTTCGGGTAACTAAGTTCGAGCCTTCTTTTCACATTTTGCAACCCGATCCCGGATTTTTCTTGAGCTTCCGGCTTCGTGGAAGGGAGCTTACTATTCTCGACAGTATAAATGCATTCTTTACCATCCAGCGTAAGCGACAGTTTTACAAACGCATTTTTGTCATTGTTGCTCACACCATGCTTGAACGCATTTTCCAGAAATGTTATGAATATGAGCGGAGCGATCAACACACCTTCCGTACTTCCCTGTACGGAAAAAGAGATTGGGATCTGGTCGTTGAGTCGCAATCGCTCGAGGCTAACATAGTTTTGCATGTACTCGATCTCTTTGCTCAACGGTACCTGAAGGTAGTTGGAGTCGTAGATCATGTAGCGCATCATCTGGGAAAGCTTTGCGATCACCTCCGTTGTGTTTGCCGATTGCGTGTATGCGAGGTAGTAGAGATTGTTCAGCGTGTTGAACAGGAAATGAGGATTGATCTGGGCCTTGAGGAAATTCAACTCAGCGGTCAGCCTTTCATTTTCGATTTCCTTCTGTCTGGCAGCAAGTTCAAACCAATCCGCTGCAAAGCGAAGCATTGAAACGAATATGGCGATGAAGAGCGTGATCACACAAACCTCTACTATATAGAATGTAGAGTAAAAGTGCATGCGCTGATAAGTATAGCCATCGATCAGAAAACGTTGCAGATGAATGCGCGCGGTGATCAGCACGACAAAGGGAATCAGAAATTCAAGGAGATAACGCCACACCTTCTTGTGTGCAAGAAACCTGGGCAGGAAGATGAAATAGTTGAGGTACGCAATGATCATTGTTACCACAAGCTGTACGAAACCGTTTGCAGTTGCTTTGCCCCAGTCTATGTCACGTCCATGTCTGAAATTACTGATGGTATAAAAGAAAAACGACAGGTAGACGCACCAGAAAGAAATGTGAACCAGAATAACCCGGTTTCGATGTAGCATGGATTGCATGGGAACAAGAACGCAAAATGTTTGTTAAAGGTATAGCATCCCGTTGAGTACGGGATGTTTCATGGGCATTTTTCGACCGTTTGAAAAAAAGGATCGACCATTCGTCACGCGAAAAAGTACCTTTGCCCAACATTGAAGAACAGCCAGGATGTCGAATAAACCACAAAGATTGTCTAATAATCTGATTCCCCGGGGAACCAACCCCTTACTTTGTCGTTTGTCATTCATATAAGACATTTGTCGCCCGAACCTTTTCCTTAAAAAACACAGTAGATAATGAGAACACTCTTTACCCTTTTAGCTTTCGCTTGCTCGTTTACGGCTTTAGCGCAAGGGAATTCAAAGATCACAGGTACCGTTTCCGATTCAACAAGCGGCAAACCGGTTGAATTTGCCACCATCGCACTGAACGATCCAACGACCAACAAGCCAGTTGATGGAACTATCGCTGACGATCAGGGTAAGTTTACGCTAACCAAAGTGGCAGACGGCAATTACATTATCAGCATTTCATTCATCGGCTTCGATACGAAAAATATTCCGGTGCGGGTTGGTGACAAAAAGGAAATTGATCTGGGCACAATCAGGATCAGCCCGGTTGCACAACAACTGAAAGAGGTGACAGTGGAAGGTGAACGCGCAATCATAGAAGAACGTGTTGACCGGACTGTATACAATGCTGAAAACGACCAGACTGCAAAAGGAGGCGATGCGACTGATGTGCTCAAGCGCGTTCCGTTGCTTTCGGTGGATATGGACGGCAACGTTTCGCTTCGCGGAAATCAGAACATTACAGTACTCATTAATAACAAGCCTTCAACGATCGTAGCAAGCAACGTGGCTGATGCGTTGAAGCAGATTCCGGCCGATCAGATCAAAACGGTTGAAGTAATTACATCTCCATCAGCGAAATATGACGCGGAAGGTTCTGCCGGTATCATCAACATCGTCACAAAGAAAAATAATTTACAGGGACTTACCCTTGGCGTTGATGTTGGCGTGGGGAATCGCGGCTCGAACCTCGGTCTGAATGGAAATTATCGCAAGGGAAAAATGGGCTTCTCACTTGGTGGGTGGGGACGAGCAAACTACAACGTTAAGGGCGAGTTTGAGAACGAACAGCGTGTTTTTGGACTGAATGACGCTACGCAGCAATACGACCTGCTGTCGATCAATCGTCAGTACTCTTCCAACCGCAACCGCGGTATGTTTGGAAATTACAATTTTGGGTGGGATTATGATATCAACGACAAAAACACACTCGCTGCATCTGTGCGCTTTGGTGTTCGCAACCACAAGAATTTTCAGGATGGTTTGATCTCGGAACTGTACAGCCCTGATGAAACGTTGCTCCGCACCGATTTGCGCGATGCCGTGTCGGATAATGCTTCCAACAACGTTGATGTGAGCCTCACTTACACACACCTTTATGCTAAGCCATCGCGTGAACTGAGCTTCCAGGGTTTGTATAGCAGAAACAACAACGTGAACGACTTCATCAACAACGAATACAACACTTCAGATGAATCAATTCTGTCGCGCACGAAAAACCTTAACGACAGCTACAACCAGGAAATGACCTTCCAGGTGGATTACCAGACACCTATCAGCACTAATCAGATGTTTGAAATCGGTGGTAAGAATATTCTCAGGAAAGCGGTAAGCGACTTCACGTATTTCCGCGCAGATGGATCAGATGGCGAATTCATTCTCAACACTGACCGCGACCTCAGCAACAACCTGAATTACGATCAGAATGTAACGGCAGGATATCTCGCATACACATTGTCGCTTAAAAAAGGTTATAGCATAAAAGCTGGCAGTCGCTATGAGTACACTACCATCAATGCTTATACGCAAACTGACGACAACATTGAGATTCCATCATATGGTGTTGTTGTACCAAGCGTGAATGTGTCCAAGAAATTGAAAGGTGGCAACACGTTGAAGGCATCTTACAACAGAAGAATTCAGCGTCCTTCAATTCGTTTCCTCAACCCGAACATTCAGGCGCCAAACCCGCTTAACGTGACAGTGGGTAATCCGTCCCTCGATCCGGAGTTCACCAACAACTATGAACTTGGTTATAGCACATTCATCAAAGGAACAACCATCAACGTCACAGGCTTTTATCGCAACACGAATGATGGAATTCAAAGTGTTCGCGATGTATTCGCCAACAATCCTAGCGATCCTGACACGGTGAGAACCACTTATCAGAATATCGGTTCTGAAAATGCATATGGCGGAAGTCTTTTCATGAGCGTGAACATCGGCAAGCTTACGCTGAATGGTGGTGGCGATGTATTTTATGCCATGCTTGACAACAACAATCCTGATCCCACGTATCGCGCTTCAAACGAGGGCTGGGTACTGAACGGAAGAATTTTTGGAAGCTACAATCTCGACAAAGGATGGGGACTTCAATTTTTCAGCTTCGGCCGCGGGCGCCAGGTTCAGCTTCAGGGAACACAGGGCAGCTTCTATATGTATAGCCTCGCTGTAAGAAAAGAATTTAACGAAAAGCGCGGAAGTGTCGGAATCGGATTTGAAAACTTCGCACAGCCGAACATCAAGATTAAAACAAACCTCGAGTCACCGGTGCTTGCGCAGCGCAGCACGAACATCATGTACAACTCAGGCGTTCGTGTGAACTTCAGTTACCGTATCGGAAAGATGAGTATGGAAAATCGTCCAAGAAGAAGAGCGCGTGGAATTAACAATGACGACTTGAAAGAAGGCGATGGCGGAGGAGACATGGGTGGTGGTCAGCAAGGTGGCGGTGGCCCTCAGGGTGGTGGCGGAGGCGGAGTGCAGATGCCAGCCGGAGGTCAGCGCCAGGGCGGACAACCTCAGATGCAGCAACCTGCGGCTCCTCAGAATACACTTCCAAAACCTGCCGAAGGTGTAGTGTTTGAGCCTGCCGGCACGTGGAATTTTACAATTGATTCTCCACAGGGCGGAACTGGTGTAATCGTCATCAAAAAAGAAAATGGTGTTTACAGCGGAACGATCAAAACGGAGAGAATGCCGCAGGAAACAGCGTTCACGTCAGTTGCCGTGAAAGGAAACGATATTACATTGACATATTCAGTGACATTCGGAGGAAACACAGTGCCTGTAACGATCAAAACAATGATCAACGACAAAGCGATGCAGGGAACCATGGCGATGGGCGAATTCAGAACATTCAATCTCAACGCGAAAAAAGCAGACTAGTTTACAAGCAGGTTATAAAAACGAAAAGAGACGGTATACCAACGTCTCTTTTTTGTTTTTGCAAAATCAGATTCCAAATTTCAAGCCCTGTTTCATGGCCAGCTGATATTTCTTGCTGTCGAATCGATAGAGGTAAGGAGCTTTGTGTGCTCCGCCCTGTTTGCGTTCTTTCAACCGCTCAAGAATTCCCATCGACAACATTTTTTTCTGAAAATTTCTACGATCGAGGTCCTTGCCAAGAATCGTCTCATACAGCGTCTGCAACTCAGGCATTGTAAATTTTTGCGGCAGCAGATCCTTGCCCACTGGATAGTCATAAATGTGGATGCGGAGAGAGCTCAAAGCTTTATCGAGAATTGCGTTGTGATCGAGAATGAGCGAAGGCACTTTGTTGATGTCCCACCACTTGCAGTCGAGGGAGAAATCGTCTGGCGTTGGATCGACTTTTGAAAACTCTACCAGCGCCCAGTAGCCTACCGTGATAAATCGTTCAGTCAGCCAGCTCTTTCCTGTAACATCACCTGGCTTGCGTGCACCATGCGTTTTGCGCGCACGCTCCGGATCACCAAATGTGTAAAACTGCTGAAGATAAATATTATTGAGACCCGTTCTGTTCTGGAGAATTCTTACAGCAGCATCATCGATGTGCTCCTGCTTGAGCACGAAGCCTCCTGGGAGACACCATTTTTTTGAATCCTTCCACTGAAGTAACAGCACCTTTAATTCCCCTTCGTGAAAACCGAAAATGACGCAGTCAATCGAAAGTTGTGGAATATAAAACTGATCGCCTTTTTCAAAAAATTCAGACAGCGTGAGCCTCGGTTGTTTGATCATTTACCAGGTATTTCAATGGGTTTGATAACAAAATACGGATTCACGGTCAAGAACGGTAGCTTTTTCACCGGGTTGGAACGATTTTTTTTCGGATGGTTCGTTGGAGCGGCTCGTAAATTTCTCCTTCCCCTCAGAACCGCTTGCATAAAACTGTTAACGTGTTGACCGGATAACGCCTATTCTGGATGCACAAAACTTAATTCGAAAAGCGTGACGAATACGAACGAACATAACGGAAGATTGATTGTTGTTTCAAACCGGTTGCCTTTTCAGCTTCTTGAGAAGGACAATGAAATCGTTCTGAAAGAAAGCGATGGCGGTCTCGTGAGCGCATTGAAAAGTTACTTCGATGGCGACCAGCATGGAGGAACACTGCGTGAGAAATGGTGGATCGGCTCTGGCGAGTTTCCGGAAAAACGATGGAAGAAATTTGCTAAACAAGACAACGCCACTGGTTCCTTTCAGGTGGAACCGTTGTTCATTGAAAGCAAAACCTATAACAAGTATTACAACGGATTTTGTAATGCAACACTATGGCCATTGTTTCATTATTTTCCTTCGATGGTCGAATTCGATGAAACAACTTTTGAGGCATACGAAGAAGTAAACAGAATTTTTGCGGATAAGATTCTTGAGTTTGTGAAGCCTGGCGATGTGCTATGGATCCACGACTATCAACTCATGCTCGTACCGGGCATGGTGCGCGAGCAAATGCCGGATATTACAATCGGATTTTTTCTCCACATCCCCTTTCCATCATTTGAAGTGTTTCGTTTGCTTCACACGCCATGGAAACAAAAGATTGTGAAGGGTCTGCTCGGTGCTGACCTGGTGGGATTTCATACACACGAATACGTTCAGCATTTTCTGAAAACAGTTCAGATGGTTGCCGGCCTCGATCATCAGTTCCGCAACATCATGCTGCCGGACCGGTTGGTTAAGGCAGACTTGTTTCCGCTTGGCATAGACTTCAATAAATTTCACAATGCTTCCGAGCTCCCTGAAGTAAAAAATGAGAGGGCAGACATCCTGCAAAACTTTAACCACCGGAAGATCATTTTTTCTGTTGATCGTCTTGATTATACCAAGGGAATCAATCACCGTTTGTCAGGGTTCGAGTTTTTTCTCGAACAACATCCGGAGTGGCGCGAGAAGGTGGTGTTCGTCCTCGTTGTTGTTCCATCACGACAGATCATCGCCAAATATTCGGAGAGGCGAAAAATGATCGAAGAACAGGTTGGCCGGCTCAATGGAAAATATTCAACCCTACATTGGCAACCGATCATCTATCGATACAATCATCTATCGTTTACTGAACTTTGCGCACTATACGAGGCGTCTGACATCGGGCTGATTACACCGCTTCGCGATGGGATGAACCTCGTAGCGAAGGAATATGTAGCGAGTTGCCAGGATAAAGGAGTTCTGATCCTGAGTGAGTTTGCCGGGGCGGCAAATGAAATGGGTGAAGCTGTTCTCGTCAACCCCATGGATAAGCGCGAAGTCGCTTCCGCCATCCTCACAGGTCTTACGATGCCGAAGGAGGAGCAGGTGCAGCGCCTCGAGGTAATCCAGCAGCGACTGAAAGACTACACGGTCATTCACTGGGTGAACGATTTTCTCAAAGAGCTTGCGGCCGTCAAGGAGAATCAACGCATCCAGGCAACGAAGCATCTTTCGAAATCGGAGCTGTTGGAAATCGGTGTGAGATTCAAACGTGCACATCGAAGACATCTTCTTCTTGATTATGATGGAACGCTTGTACCATTGGTCAAACATCCGAAGCTTGCAATTCCGAATGAAGACCTTATTCGTCTGCTCAACATTCTTTCGGCTGATACAAAAACCGAAGCTACGATCATCAGTGGCCGGGACAGCAAAACGCTCGAACAATGGTTTAAGAACGTTCCGGTGAATCTCATTGCCGAGCATGGCGCTGCAGTGAGAATGAAAAACGGAGACTGGCAGATAGAAAAGGATCTCGATCAATCGTGGAAGCCTTTGATCAGGCCCACACTGGAATTGTTCACACAACGCAGTCCCGGATCGATGGTGGAGGAGAAAGGTCACACACTTGCATGGCATTACCGGAATGTTGATCCGGAACTTGGGTTTGTACGGTCACGTGAGTTGCTCGACAGCCTGCATCACCTGCTGCGAAACACACCGCTTAATGTTGTTGACGGAAATAAAGTGATTGAAGTGCGATTGTCGGGAATCGACAAAGGGACCGTAGCCTCAAAACTGCTTGAGGGCGATGACTACGATTTCGTGCTCGCTGTAGGCGATGACAAAACGGATGAAGATATGTTTCGCGCGCTGATCGACAGGGCGGTGACGATCAAGATCGGCCCGGGAAACACAGCAGCGAAATTCAGCCTCACCAATCAAAATGAAGTGATTCAGCTTCTTAACCAGCTTCTGAATTAGAAATGAACGTGGCAATGGCACTGAAACGCGTTCTGCAAAGCGAGAACGGAACCATTGTAGGTACAATTATCGTTTGTACATTTACATATGGCGTCATTGGAAAAGGAAATTCAGCAGGAACGGTTTGCCACCGAGCACGAGAAAGCTGCAGTGAATATTTTGTTCACGAGCAGTTGGCTTCACAGCCTGAATGCATCGCGCCTTAAGAAGCACGACATAACGCCTGAACAATTCAACGTGCTTCGCATTCTTCGGGGGAGTCATCCCAAACCTTTGATGCTCGCTGAAATTACCTCACGCATGCTCGACAAGAACAGCAACGCAACTCGTTTGGTTGAGAAGCTCCGTCAAAAAGATTGTGTCAGCCGCGAGATTTGCGAGAACAATCGCAGGCAAGTCGATATCTCGATTACAGAGAAGGGCCTTAGTGTTCTTAAATCAATTGATCAGGATGAAGCAACCTGGATGTCAATGCTGAAGAACATCACGAAGCAGGAAGCAATGGAGCTGAACAGAATTCTGGATAAACTCAGGGGGTAAAAAGATCCAAAATCCAAAATCCAAATACCAAGATCGAAAAACCAAATGGCGAGTTGTCTTCTTTCGTTTTGATCCTTGGTATTTGGATCTTGGAACCTGGCACCTGGAACCTGGAACTTGCCCTCATGCCTGGAACTGCAACGATACCTTCGGAATCTGATTGTACAATTGATTTCTCAGTTCATTGGCATCGGCCAGTGCTTTTCTTCCGGCAGCTGTCAGCGTAAAAATTCGTTTTCTGCGTCCACCGCGCTCGTTGGTGGGGTCGCTCATTTGTGAATTGACAAGACCTTTTTCTTCGAGGCGTTTCAGCACCGCGTGAACCGCGCTGATATTTAGACTGCGACCCGTTTGCTTTTCAATTTCGTCCATCACGGCAACGCCATAGGCATCGTTGTACAAAACACCTACGGTCAGTAACACTAGTTCTTCAAGTTCTCCGATGTATGTTCCTTTCATCTTTAGTTTATCATTTTTTTCTCAGCACTGTCTTCCTGTGCGGGAGTACAGCAACGATCATTCATTTTTCAATACTTCAGCCGGATTGGTATGGGCTGCGCGAAAACCCTGGTAGCAGATCGTGAGAAACGCGATCAGGGCAGCCGCCAACGCTGCAAGAATAAACAAGGTGAAGTCAATGTCTACCTGGTAGGCAAATGTTCCCAGCCACTGCTTCATCATGATGTAGGCAAGCGGAAACGCAACCACATTGGCGATCAGGATCAAAACGAAAAATCGCTTCGAGAATAGCAGGAAAATTTCTGAGTCGGAGCTTCCCATCACTTTGCGGATGCTCATTTCCTTTTTTCTCTGCTCAGCAGTAAAAGTGGAGAGTCCGAATAAACCGAGACACGCCACGAGAATCGATAATCCCGAAAAGATCAAAGTGATCTTGCTCATCTTGTTTTCAGCTTTGTACAGGTTTTCAAGATTGTTCTCCAGGAAGAAATATTCAAATGGCCATCCCGGCATTTGTGCCTTCCATTGTTTCTGCATGTAGTCGATTGTTCCTGCAACGTCATCTTTGCTGATGCGTACCGCCATGTATTTGATGAAAAGATCAAATGCGCGCGGATTGAGGTTCAGGTCCATTACAAGCGGACGGATCGGCTGATGACGAGATGTGAAATTGAAATCCTTTACAACGCCAACAATTTTCCGGTTCGGCCGTGTACTGAATTTTTTGCCTATCGCTTCTTCATTTGATTTCCATCCCATCTGCTTCACCAGCGATTCGTTTACCACAAGTGCCAGCGTGTCATCCGTCACGATATCTTCTGAGTAATCACGGCCGGCCACGACCGGGATGTTAAATGTTTTGAGGAAATGATGACGAATGTTCAGTCGTGGGAATGGTTTCGACTCCTCAAGTCCTTCGAAGTTGTAATTTCCTACCTGATGCTTTGAGCCAAGGATTTCCTCGAGCGCTGTCACTTCGATGACGTTTGGATTTCTTAGCAGCTCGTTCCGGAGTGGCTCATACACGTTTGCAATAGGTGAACGGGACACGGGAATCATAATGACATTTTCCTTTGTAAAGCCTGTGTCACTTTCCTGCAACATGTTGAGCTGGTCGATGGCCACACCTGTTCCGATCAGAAGGATGATCGACAATGAAAATTGTACCACGACAAGCACCTTTCGGAATGTTGCACCGCGCTCCTGACTTGCATTCGACTTCAGTGCTGTAATCGGACGGAACGATGAGAGCACAAATGCCGGATAAATGCCTGAAACGAATCCGAGTGCGAGTGGCAATCCCAGCAATAACAGGATATAGAATGGTTCGAGCAGATTGGTCCACTCAATTTGTTTTTCTGCAAACGAATTGAAGAGCGGCAACGTGAGGAGGACGATCGCCACCGCGAACACAACCGAAAGCAACGTGAGCATGATTGACTCAAAAAGGAATTGCGTCACCAGTTGCGTGCGCTCGCTGCCGAGGGTTTTTCGCATGCCTACTTCCTTCGCCCGTTTAGCCGCACGCGCTGTGCTGAGGTTGATGAAGTTGATACACGCGATGAGCAGAACGAAAGCCGCGATCGAAGCAAACACATAAATAGTCGTGATGCTGCTATTCGGTTGAATTTCGTAATCCATGTGTGATTTGAGGTGGATGTCAGTTAAAGGGATAAGCTCAAGTGTTACATCGTTGCGAATGAAGTCTGGAAAATACTTCTGCACGAACGCTGGCAGCTGCGCCTCAAGCCTGGCCGCATCTGAAGGATCTTTCAACAACAAATACGTCCAGCAGGGATTCCAGTACCAGGTCTCGGGAAGCTGTCCATTGTAACTTTCCTTCAGGGTTTGAAAAGAAACGAGGAAGTCGAATTGAAAATGTGTATTCGGGGGAACATCCTCCATCACGCCTGTGACAAGCAGGTTGGTATTGCCCTGAAAGCGCAGAAACTTCCCCATCGGGTCCACATCCCCGAAATACTTTTGACTCATGCTTTGAGTGAGCACAATAGAATGTGTGTTGCTAAGCGCTGACTTTGCATCGCCTTTCACAATCTTGAAATCAAACATGTTGAAAAACGTGGAGTCGGTGAAAAAGAGACGCGCTTCATTAAACTCCTTTGTATTGTCAGTCGTTGCAACGGCCAGGGTAGGCGCCTGGAAGTTGAAGAAACGGACTGCTTCGACAACCTGCCCGTTGTAGTCGTTCTTGATTGCCTCCGCCAGCGGGAATGGCTGACTCGCTGAGCGCTCACCTACTCCATCGGCCTCAAAGATTTCGTGAATGCGATAAATGCGGTCAGCTTTGCTGTGCATCCGGTCGAAACTGAACTCGTCTTTAATATAGAGTGTGATGAGCAGGAAACAGGCAATACCAATCGCCAGTCCGAATACGTTCAGGAACGAGTAGCCTTTCTGCCTGAAAAAGCCTCGCTTGAACACAGTGTAATAATTCTGAAACATCATAAGATGAGGAGTTTGTTGTGAGCGCTTTGTACGCTTGATGTTCGACCACCGAAAAAACCGAAAGACGTTCCAGACGAACGCAACGTCAGCCATGCGCTTGTTACCAGATTTGAGCGTGCGTGCAAAAATCTCGTACACGTCACCTTGAATCTCTTCCAGCAGTTCAGGGTTGCAATACCAGGAGAGAAACCGGTCAGCCCATCGGGGTGGAGTCGCCTTAAGCATATGCTCTACAAACGTGAAAATAATCTATATGTTTCATATTTGTATAATATAAGGAAGTTAGTTGAAGGTCGGGATCGATTTTATCCCAAAATAGTTGTATATACAACAATTGTACGTATCTTTATTATGTGGTTTTCGTTACTTAACACAGAATCGAAAACGACCGAAAACAGATTCGAACCTAACAAGTAAATTACTGACTATGAATACCGTACTACACAAAGCCAACACCCGCGGCCATGCGAACCACGGCTGGCTCGACACAAACCA
Organism: Fulvivirgaceae bacterium JP3-4; assembly: GCA_029309925.1. Classification (GTDB taxonomy): domain Bacteria; phylum Bacteroidota; class Bacteroidia; order Cytophagales; family Cyclobacteriaceae; genus Chryseosolibacter. The sequence goes on along the minus strand of JARKND010000005.1, from coordinate 19,865 downwards.
CACGTTCAGCTTTGCAAACTATTACGATCCATCCAGGATGAATTTTGGCGCGCTGCGCGTGTTGAATGACGATTTTGTCGATGGCGGAATGGGCTTCGGCCGTCACCCGCACGATAATATGGAGATCATTTCCATTCCAATCGAAGGTGACCTCGAACATAAAGACAGTATGGGCAACGTTGCAGTGATCAAACAGAATGACGTCCAGATCATGAGTGCAGGAACCGGCATTTATCATTCCGAATACAATAAGAATAAAGATTCAAAAGTCAATTTCCTCCAGATCTGGGTATTTCCAAAGCAGCGCAACATTCAGCCTCGCTACGATCAGCGCACGTTCAATCCACAGGATCGTGTGAATAAACTCCAGCAGGTTGTCTCTGCAAGACAAGATGATGAGGGTGTATGGATAAACCAGGATGCGTATTTCCATCTTGGAAATCTGAAACAGGGATTTTCCACAGAATACGCGATCAGGGAAAAAGGAAATGGCGTGTATGCTTTTGTGATCAAAGGCGATGTGACCATCAACAATCAGTCGCTGAACAAGCGCGATGGGTTTGGCGTGTGGGATACTGATAAAATTTCGATCAAGGCAGACTCGGATGCTGAGTTGCTGCTGATGGAAGTACCAATGGAATAACGAATTGAAATCGAATCGCTCGCAGGAGAGCGTAATACTAAAATGAAAAACAGGAAAGTCACGCATACGCTATACGCGGAAACGTTTGACATGGGAGGCATGCCGGTAAGACAGGCTTTTCCAACAGGAAGAGTTGAACAGCACGATCCGTTTTTACTCTTGCATCATGCCGATGTGAAAGTGCCTACGCACGTAGAGCCGGATCACGCTGGAGTTGGTCCGCACCCGCATCGCGGATTTTCACCCGTCACATTTATTTTCAAGGGAGGGGTGCACCATCGCGACAGCCGCGGAAATGACAGTGTGGTTTATGCTGGTGGTGCACAATGGATGAATGCCGGAATGGGCGTCCTGCATAGCGAACGTCCTCCACACGACATCCACGAACGCGGTGGTCGCCAGGAAATCATTCAGCTTTGGATCAACACACCAAAGAAAAATAAGATGGATCAGCCAGCGTACTATCCGGTACAGGCAGATGAAACGAAAAAATACGTCAGTGACGATGGTCTTGTGAAAGTAAATGTATTCGCGGGTAACTTGCTCGGGTTGCAGGGTGTCATACCAACGCCAGCTCCGGTCAATGCATCCACGTTAGAGATGAAGGTGAATGGAAGTATTTCGATACCCGTACCTGCCGATCACAATGTATTCCTCTATCTGCTCAACGGAAAAATTTCAGTTGGCGGATTCGGCCTGGTTGAACCGCTGCACGCAGTTTTGTTTGACCGCGATGGCGATGGTGTGTCGATCACGGCAAGTGAAGATTCAACCGTTCTTTTCATGAGTGGTCTTCCCCTAAATGAAAAAGTCGTGGCGCATGGACCGTTTGTGATGAATTCCGAAACTGAGATCCTTGAGGCGATGCGGGATTACCAGAAAGGAAAGATGGGAATTCTCATTGAGGACTGAGCAGGCATCAATTTGAACTGTTTCGATTTTTAACTGTTATATATTGCGGAGGCAATCATTTGTATGACACCGTTTGTGAATCGGCAAAAATCTGCATCGTTTGAATCGCCCGTGCTGGACGTGATCCAGCAACGAAGAAGCAGAAGGGCGTATTCCGAAAAGCCTGTCGAGCAGGAAAAGATCAATTCGCTTTTCGAAGCTGCGCGGTGGGCCCCGTCAAGCGTGAACGAGCAACCCTGGGTTTACCTCTACGCAAGAAAAGATCAGACTGACCTTTATAACCGTATATTTGATTCGCTAAACGAGAGTAATAAGATCTGGGCAAAGCATGCACCGCTGCTGGTGGTGAGTCTGATCCGAAAAACACACAGCCGCAACGATATGCCGAACCTCTCAGCTCGTTACGATCTTGGTGCGGCCAACGCACTGCTTTCTCTTCAGGCCGCACACCATGGACTTAATGTTCACCAGATGGGAGGATTCAGCCTGGAAAAGCTCAATCAGAATCTGAATATCCCGGACAATTTCGAGGCAGTGGTTGTGCTGGCCATAGGCTACCCTGGCGATGTGCAGTTGCTGCCCGAGCATCTGAAAGTAAGAGAACTTGCTCCGCGTGAGCGTTACCTTCGTCAGGAATTTGTCAGGAACGAAATATTTTGATGGATAATTCAACAATCAAGTGGGTATCGGCTAAGATCGGCAATGATCGATATAAAACTGAACTCATCACCGATACCCATTCATTTGTATCTGACGAGCCTGTTAGCAACGGTGGTACTGACATTGCTCCTTCACCCGAAGATCTTTTAAGGGCTTCACTGGCCTCATGCACGGCCATCACCTTGCGGATGTACGCAAACCGGAAAAAATTTCAGATCGGGAGTATAGAAGTGAAAGTAGGAACGGAGAGCAAAGATGGAAAAACGATTTTCCACCGGAAAGTGATCATCAATGGTGCAATCGATGACGCACAGAGAAAAAGGATGCTTCAGATTGCCAATGCTTGTCCGATCCATAAAATCCTCGTAAATCCGATAGAAATGCTGACGGAACTTGCTTAGCAATCCAGTCTTTGTTCGGAGTGAACGCAAAACGCCTGAGCTTATGAAGGACATAACAAAAAAATATTCCAACGGAGAAGTTACTGTTGTTTGGAAACCATCTGAGTGTATCCATTCGGGAATCTGTTTTCGCGGCCTCGGAGAAGTGTTCGATCCACGGAAAAGACCCTGGGTTACAATTGAGGGCGCAGCCACTGACAGGATAATTACGCAGGTGAAAAAATGTCCGTCAGGTGCATTGAGCTACTACCTCAATCGCGACAGCGAAGAGCCTGTAAAAGTTGAAGCAGAGACCATTGTTGAGACCTTGCAGAACGGCCCATTGCTTGTCTACGGCAATGTCAGCGTAAAGGATAGTGCAGGGAATATTACGAGAAAAAATAATGTGACTGCATTTTGTCGCTGTGGCGGTTCTGGAAATAAACCGTATTGCGATGGCTCGCACAAGCGCAATGGCTTCGTAGGTTAAGAGGAAGCGAGCTTCAGGGTAAACCTGACTTCTGTTCCATTGTTTGTCTCGCTCGAGATCTTCATCGTACCATCATTGCGTTCGATAAATTCTTTGCAGAGAAGCAAACCCAGGCCGGTACCTTTTTCCTGCTGCGTTCCGCGTTTTGTAAAATACTCACGCGAACTACCCATGAGCGTTTCAATTTCTTCTTTTGACATTCCGATACCGGAATCTTTGACCGATACTACGCAGTGGCCATTGGTTCGTGTGGTCTCAATTTTCACCTCATCGCCAACTTTGGAAAACTTGATTCCGTTGTGAATGATATTTCTGAGAATGAGTTGAAGCTGGTCCGGATCAGCTTCTACCATCAGGCCTGACATTGCCTGCTTTTTAATCGCGATCGCTTTGCGCGTAGCTGCTTCGTCCATCAGGCGACATGCTTCATCGATGGACAGTTCGATGTCAATTTTTTTCTTTTCTGTTTTTATTCCGTCCATCTGGCTCAGTGCCCAGCTCAGCAGGTTCTCAAGGGTCCGCTGCGTTACATTGAGATTCGTCTTGAGTTTGTCGGATACGCTCAGAAATTCCTCGTGCGTCAGAAGCTTTTTCGTCAGAAGGTCGAGCAATGACTGGAGATTCGCCACCGGGCCTCGCAGGTCATGACTGATCACGGAAAAAAGTTTAGTCTGAAGCTGGTTTAGTTGCTGGAGCTTCTCGGCCTGTGCCTGCATCTCTTCCTTCTGTTGTTCGATGGCAATATTCTTCAGCGCAAGGTTTTTGTTTGTGCGCGTTTGGATGGAGCGTAGCCTGGTGAGAAAGAAGAGAACTGCGACAAGGAATAGCATGCCGACAAGAAGGACAATCAGAAACAACCGTTGATTTTTCACATCCTGCTCGCGCAGCGACTTTTCCTGCTCAAGAAGCTGAATCCGACTTTCTTTCCCTTCGAGTTCATAAAGGGACTGCATCTCCTGCACCTGCCCGCTCTTCTCGGCATTATAAAGGCTGTCCTTATAGTGACTGGCAATGGTCATGTTTGCAAGCGCAAGCTCTGGTCGTTTTGTTTCGCTGTACACGGTCGCAAGCAACTCATGCGCCCTGACCAGTGAGCTCAGGTTTCCGATTTCTTCATTGATCCGAATAGAGTGGCGGAGTAGCCGTTCTGCGTTGCCAAGGTTCCGAAGCTGATGCTCATTCTGCGCGGCCTGAAAATATGAAATCGCCAGACCTCTCCGGTTACCTACAAGTGTGTCCATCAACATGCCGCGAAATGCATATTGCCTGCTCGCCTGATATTCCTTCTTTGCAAAAAGTATCCGTGACTTGCGGCTATAGAGAACGCTCACGTCAAGCGAATCGCCAAGTTTTTGAAATAACACAAGCCCTTTATCGGTGTAGTGAAGAGCTGAATCAAGCTGGTTGAGTTCTGTCAGATAGTAAGACCGTTCGCGAAAAGTTTCAGCCAGTAGGCGCTCATCGGGAATCTCGCGCGCAACTTGTTGGGCCATCGTCAGCAACTCTTCGGCCTTCAAAAAATTCCCAAGTTCAACAAGCGTTCTGGCCAGCGCCAAAAGACTGATGCCGTATTCCTGGCGGAATTTTGAATCATGAAAAACTTTCACTGCTTTGAAACCATATTCAGTGCTCAGCCTGTAATTTGCTTTCACCCAATATGCCTTTGACAGCACGAATGCTGCGTAACCTTCGTGATACACATCATTATTTTGCACTGCAATTTCATAGGCTTGCTTGCCCAACTGAATTGCGGTATCAGGATTGTGAAGATAGGAGTCGTACGCGGTTGCGGTCAGCGACTTTATAAATGCATCATGCTGACCTTGTGCATTCGTAGAAATGCACAATGCTGCAACGAGCGCAACAATAGCTAGATGTGGGGACTCCATGACTACAGGTCAATTGCTGGTCTAAGGTCGCAAAAAATTACTGGTCGACCATCGCCATGTAAGGTCAAGTTGAATGATTGTGACAAGAAATCTTACTTTCGAAGCGTTCGACTTCCGCTTACCAGATATAATGTTTGTTGCACCAACCAGCGGATTTGAGTTTAATTCCGGCCTTTCCGGCAGGTAAGCCATTGTGGCAAGAGATTTTATTACCGAATATTCTCGTAACATTACACTATGGAAGTCAGAACAAAACGCGAGGCCGTTATTGAGCTGGTAAACAAGCTGTTCGTTTACACGGATTCTAAACAATGGCATCTCCTCATTAAAGATGTTTTTAAGGAGAAGGTGTTCTTCGACATGTCATCGATGGGAGGTGGGACACCAAAAGAAATGACCGCCAGCGCGATTTGCGATATGTGGCGCGAAGGATTTGCCGGCATTGACCATGTTCATCATCAGGCTGGAAATTATATCGTTGACTTTTACAATGACGAGGTGCAGGCGAAAGTTTTTTGTTATGCAGTCGCGTCACATTTTAAGAAAGCCGCCACACTCGGAAACACACGCGAGTTTGTGGGCGCCTACGAGCTTCACGCCAGTTTCACCGACTTCGGCTGGCGCATCGACAAGTTCAAATACGATCTCAAATACATAACAGGAAATGCCGAGTTGCGCTGACAATGAAAACAAGCTCCGATAGAACCACCGACTTACGTTTTGCTGTTCTGATTGACGCAGACAACGTCCCTTATTCCAACGTTAAAGGAATGCTCGAGGAAATTGCAAAGTACGGAACACCAACCTTCAAACGAATCTACGGTGACTGGACCAAGCCCAATACCTCGGGCTGGAAATCCGTGTTGCTTGAAAATGCGATCACTCCCATTCAGCAGTATAGCTACACCGTTGGCAAGAACGCAACGGACTCTGCGATGATCATCGATGCCATGGATATTCTTTACTCCGGGAGAGTGGATGGCTTCTGTATCGTTTCAAGTGACAGCGATTTCACACGTCTCGCAACACGTCTGCGTGAGGCCGGCATGAAAGTGATCGGCATCGGTGAACGAAAAACACCGGAGCCCTTTATAACAGCGTGCGACAAATTCATCTACATTGAAATTCTTGCCACGGACGATGCACCTACAAATATCCGAAGCAAGCGACAGGGAAAAGCACAGTTGCCGCAAATTGACAAACGCACGGTTAATCTCATCAAAAGCAGCATCAATGACCTTGCTGATGAAAGTGGCTGGGCATTTCTCGGTGAAGTCGGAACGCTGATTTTAAAAAAGCAACCCAACTTCGATCCGCGTAACTACGGGTACAAAAAACTTCTCCTGCTGATGAAATCTATCGACAGTATTGAAACCGATGAGCGTCAAAGCGAGAACGGTGGTACGCGCCACGTCTACGTCCGCGTAAAATAATCAGTGCTCGGCCTCGAAAAATTTGTTGAGGAAAGATTCAAGCTCCGCTGACGTCAGGTAATACATAACGTTGTAATAGCGCTCGTTGAACTTAGTCAGTGTTTTATAATACTGGTCTTCCGTCAGATTGTAACGCTTCATCAGCCCTGCCTTTGTCTGTGGATTATTGATAACAAGATCAACATAAGTTTTCACGCGCACATTCTCGGCCCTCAGCCTGTCGAACCAGATTTTTTCCTTTTTTGCTTTCGGCATGTAAAACGGAAGCTTTCTTCTGACGAGAGCCGCATTCTGTTCATCGAATAATCCCTCGTACGGATTGCCGGCTTTCGTATCGAGAATAGTGATTGGTTTAAGCTCGGTCACCTTCTCGCCCATGCGAATGACACCGGCCTCATAATCAAACAGCGGCAGCTCAATGCGCTGATATCCGACAAGAGAAAAAATCAGGGTGTCATTGTCTGACGCAAGAATGCTGAAATTTCCCTGAGCATCGGTGGTCGCTCCCCTGGTAGAGCCTTTGATTTGAATATTGACATACGGAAGCGGTGCGAATGATGCGGAATCAACCACAATGCCCTTAACAACTTTCTGAGCGCTGCAGAACGTAACGAATAGACTAAATAAGACTGTGAGACAAATCCGCACCAGGAAATTTTAATTTACTAACGGCCAATCCGCGAATATAGTGCCACCGCTCACGCGACTACTTCGTTAATCGGATTATTTCTTTTTCGAATTTCGGAAACGCTTCAAGCAGTTCATGTCGGGAAGCAAGCTCAAAGTCATTAAAGTCGAAACCGGGCGCAACGGTGCAACCTGCAAGGACATAACCGTCTTGAGAATTTATGTGGCCACCAAACCAACAGTTAGCGGGAACAACAATTTGTAATGCTTCTCCCTTGTCGGGATCAGGGCCAAGCTTTTTCAGTTCCAGCTGTCCATCATGGAGTATGTAAATTGTCAGGGAACTGCCAGCGTGAAAATGCCAGAGTTCGTCAGATTTGATCCGGTGAAAAAGTGAGCGATCCTGAGACCTCAATAAAAAATAGATGGATGTTGAAAAATTTCTCTGACCACTGAAACGTGGCGGAAGGCCTTCTTTCGGAATATTCTCTGCTGATCGATAAGTCTCCCTGTAAAATCCTCCCTCCGGATGGGCAATTAACCCGAGTTTCTCAATCCAGTATTCCGCTGATCTCATCGAAAAGCTATTGGCCATTTGCAATAGGCAGCAGGGTCTGTCGCAGTGTGTCAGAATTTCTCACCTTCCTAAATTCTTTTTTCCCAATTCCTCCCAATTTCTAATAACCAGTGACTAGTGACTCCGTTGTGGGCATTACGGGATTCGAACCTGTGACCCCTACCTTGTCGAGGTAGTGCTCTAAACCAGCTGAGCTAAATGCCCTTTGATGCACTAATATTACTAAAACATTATTACAAATCTCAAATTCTAAATCTAAAATCTAAAATCTAAAATCTGATATCTGAAATCTGAAATCTGAAATCTGAATGAATCATTTACACGGCAAAGTGATAACCCACACCCTTGATCGTAATGATCTCAATCGTTGGGTCATCTTTGAGGTAGTCGCGTAGCTTCGTAATGTACACATCGAGGTTGCGCGAGTTGAAGAACGAATCGTCTCCCCACAGCTTCATCAGAATGTCTTTGCGATTGGTCGTTGCATTCCGGTTTTCCGCCAGGATTGCCAGTAGCGTGGCCTCGCGGCTCGAGAGCTTCTTAATTTTCTCTTCGATTTTAAGTTCGTAGCGCAACGGGTTGAATTCATATTTTCCGATGACAATATTTTCGGATTGCGAAGTAGCTCGTGGCTTCTGCGCAAGCAGCAGCAGGTTGTTGATGCGGGCAATCAACTCCTCCATGCTGAAGGGCTTTCTGATATAATCATTTCCACCAGACTCAAAACCTTTCAGCAGATCTTCGGTCTGTACTTTTGCGGTTACAAAGATGATCGGCACGTTCGCCTTTAGTTGGCGCAGCTCACGGGCAATCGTGTAACCGTCTTTTACGGGCAGCATGATGTCGAGGACGCAAATGTCTGGATTGATCTTTTCAAAATGTTTCACAACGTCCCGGCCATCGGCAAGCATATTAACTTCGAAGTCGCGGCTCTCAAGGCTCTCCTTGACAATTCGTCCGAGGAACGGCTCGTCTTCAACGTAGAGAATTTTGGTTTTCATTTCTGATCGTTATCGATTTTGAATGCCACGTGTATCCGATGCGCTTCTTGGAACTTCTATTGTAAAACAACTTCCTTTGCCCGGCTCGCTCTGAACTGCAATTTCACCGTGATGACTACTGACAACGCTTGCCACGTAATTTAGACCAAGTCCATACCCCTTAATATTATGAACATCACCGGATGGCACTCTGAAGAATTTTTCGAAGATCTTCTTTTGGTACTCAAGCGGAATTCCGATTCCCGCGTCACGCACTTTTAATGTAATCTTGTCAGCCGAACCCGCTATCACAATATGGAGGATAGGATCTTCACCACCACCATACTTTAAGGCGTTATCAATCAGGTTGTAAACAACATTCGTAAGATGCTCAAGGCTTCCCTCCATTCTGAAATCAGTTCCGACCTTTTCAACGCGAACATCTGTCCCTTTTTTTTCAAACACGAGCTGCATCGAAGAAACGATCTGATCGACCAGTTCATCAAGTCGGATCGTTTCATATTTGATTTTAACGCCCTGGTCTTCATACACCGAAGTCTTGAGAATTTTATCCGTCATCAGCGTAAGGCGATTCAGTTCCCGCTGCGCAATCTCAAGATACTCGCGGGTCCTTTGTGGGTCTTCGAGAGCATTGAAATTCTTCAAAGCTTCAAGGGCAACACTCACCGTTGCAACTGGCGTTTTCAATTCGTGTGTAACGTTGCTGATAAAATCATTTTTGATCTCCATCAGGCGCTGCTGCGATCGGAGATTCCTATACATTGCGAAGAATGATGCTCCTGTAAGCAGCGTCAGAAAAACAGCAAACAGCACCTGGGGTGTAATTTCTTTCCAAAGAATGGAAGGTGCACCGGCAAAACTGACCGCGTAGTGAGTCATCGGACTGAATGGAACGAAATCACTGACAAATTCTCCATTGAACCTTAAAGTGTCGGGTGGATGAAGTACTCTTCTCCCGCTTGCCTTTACAATCCTGAACTTCGAATCGATCCCGGCCTTGTCCAAAGCCTGCTCGAAATAGTATCGAATGCTGTCCTGATTCAGTGAGTCGGCACTGATACGGAATACAAAACTCCTCGGTTCCTTATCCTTCTGCATCCGCGTCACCAGTGGTCGCAAAACTCTTCGGAGCGAGTCTCCCTTTGCATTGGAATAAATTTCAATTCGCGCAGCGTTCTCTGTCACCTTCATAAAACTGTCGAGCGAATCTCTGACGTTTTCCCGAATTGCAATTGTTTCTGTGAACATCGCTGTGTTCCGTCTCATCATCAGTTTCGGCAACGCTGTATCACCTACGGGCATTATACTTCGCTGAATGAGCGAGTCGTGCATCGAGAAGATGGTGTTTCTGAAGAGTGCGTTGGTTTCTTTCCTGAAATCATCTGCAGCATTTTCGTACGCGCCCTTCAGCCAGAAAAATTGAAGCAATAGAAGTAACAACATGCTGCTGCACATCAGTCCGATCACAAGCGAATTCCTTTTTTGCATCGACAGGCGCTCCTTATTATTCACTTGTAAAAATAACGTGCTTTTTCAGGATCGTGGTTCAATTTTAACCTTAATTAACATTCCTTTCAGAACTATTAACCGCAGCCGCCCATCTCTAAGCGTACTTTTACAGCAGTAGTACAGCAAAAATGATAATCTCAAAAACCATGAAGAAAATACTATTGATTCTGGGCATACTGGTGTCAGTCACTGCCGCGCAGGTTGTTTTTGCGCAGACCGAGGGCGCAATCACCTATGAAGTGAAGATTAACATGCACCGGAACCTGCCGGCTGAACGGCAGGAAATGAAAAACATGATACCGGAATTCCGGATCACAAACGATCTGCTCGTCTTCAACGAGACAGAATCACTTCACAAACCGATCATTGAAGACGAAGATGATCAGTTCGATAACGGTGGAGGTATGCGCATGGTAATCGCCAGGCCACAAAATGAGATATACGCCAACCACGAACAGTCCAAACGTATTTTACTCCAGGATTTCATGGGTAAAAAGTACCTGATCGAAGATTCACTGACGGTGCTGCCATGGAAGTTCGGCACTGAGACAAAGGAAGTTTTTGGATATGTCTGCAAGCAGGCAACGTATTACAATGAGGAACGAAAACAGAACGTAACAGCGTGGTATACAGATAAACTCCGCCCCTTCCTCGGACCTGAAAACTTCAACACCCTGCCAGGCGCAGTTCTGCTTGTTGATATCAATGACGGTGAGCGAACAATTACTGCGAAAAAAATCGAGCTACGGATCCTGAAGAAGAATGAGATGAAAGTTCCTTCAGGGGGGACAAAAACAACGCAGGCGGAATTCCGCAAAATGGTGAATGAACAGATGGAACGTATGCGTGCTAATGGCGCCAACGTGATGATCCGAAATTAATTCTTCCATTATTCTCGCTGGTATGAAAAAAATCCTACCCCTCCTTCTCCTGCTGGTAAGCACCGCGACCTTCGCACAGAAGTTTTCGATCAAAGGACAACTGGTCGACACGCTCAGTAATCCAATGCCGTCAGCCACCGTCTTGTTACTCAACCCTAAAGATTCATCGCTTGTGAACTTTGTCGTAGGTGACGCTAATGGAAACTTTACAATTAAGAACGTCAGCAAAGGCGAGCACCTGATAAAAGTGAGTTTTATCGGCTTCCGCCATTTCACAAAGAAGATCACAACGCCCGAGACACCACAGATAATTGAGCTTGGAAAACTAACGATGACTCCGGCAAGCAGCGAACTTGAAGCAATTGAAATCCAGGCGGAAAAGGCTCCGGTAGTAGTCAAAAAGGATACGATTGAATTTAACGCGGCATCTTTTAAAACTAAGCCAAATGGAGTCGTGGAGGATCTGCTCAAAAAGTTGCCAGGCGTTGAAGTGGATAACGATGGAAACATTACCGCTCAGGGCGAGCAGGTCAGAAATGTGACGGTTGATGGAAAAAAGTTTTTCGGTACCGATCCAAAGCTGGCCACGAAAAATCTACCAGCCGATGCTATCAATAAAGTGCAGGTCTTTGACAAGAAGTCCGATCAGGCAACTTTCTCGGGTATCGATGACGGCTCGCGTGAAAAGACTATTAACCTTGAACTCAAAGAAGAAAAGCGAAATGGTGCGTTCGGAACGCTCATGGCTGGAGCTGGAACTGAAGGCCGTTATCAGGGAAGAGCAAGTCTCAATCGGTTTACAAAGTCACGCCAGATCTCCGTGCTCGGTATGGGCAACAACATCAATCAACAGGGGTTTTCGATGGACGACTACATGAACTTCACCGGGGGCTCACAGCAAATGATGGGCGGAGGTGGTGCGATGAGACTCACGTTCAGCAGCGACAATGCCAACGGTGTGCCGTTGAATTTTGGCAATCGTGCAAATGGAATAATGTCAAACATTGCCGGTGGCGTCAACCTGAATAATCAGGTGTCAAAGAAGACTGACGTCAATGGAAGCTATTTCTTCAACTATCTCGATCATCAACGTGACCAGACCACTTTTCGGGAGAATTTTCTTCCTGGTGCATCCGGTTCACGCAACAATTTTAATTTCGATCAGCGGAGTGTCACGAATAACACAAACGCAAACCATCGCCTCAGCCTGACTGTCGATCACAAACTTGACTCTGCCAATTCTTTGAAACTTACAACGGGCTTCACTTACAACGAAACCAATTCAGAAAATCGAAGTTCCAGCCGGAACCTCAACTCGGAAAACGTGATACAAAATGAAACTGATCGTTTGTCGCTGTCAAGCGGCTCGAATACATCACTGAATTCTACATTATTGTGGAGACACCGCTTTGCAAAGAAGGGCAGAACGTTCTCCACAAACCTTCAGTTCTCATACGGTGAAAATCTTCGCGATGGATTTCTTGATGCTGTCACAAGAAATTATTTTTCACATCCATCTGACACGATTTTCCGGCAGACAAACGATCAGGTGACAAAGAATATGACGTATGGCGCAACGGTGTCCTACACCGAACCGTTGGGTGGACGGAAATATCTCGAGGCAAATTATACTTTCCGCCAGAATGCGAATGATGTTAAAAGAATTGTCAACGATGTAAGCGGAGATGCTCCCGTATATGATGAGCAATTGAGCAACATGTACACCAGCGCCTACGAGTTTCATCGTGCCGGTCTGAACTTCCGGATGAATCGTACGAAGTACAATTTCACCGTAGGGGCGAGTCTCCAACAAACCTACCTCGATGGAAATCTGCAATTGCGAGACACAACACTTGCAGTAACCTACCAGAGAATTCTCCCGACTGTCCGGTTCAACTATGATTTCTCCACGTCCAAGCGCCTCGGCTTTGATTACGAAACGTCTGTGCAGGAACCTACAATCCAGGAGTTGCAGCCCGTGGTTGACAACAGCGACCCGATGAATATCTATGAGGGAAATCCAAACCTCCGTCCAGCCTATGCGCAAAGCTGGCGTTTCAATTTCAACACCTTCAATCCCGTCAATTTCATGAGTTTCTTCATGTTCATCGATGTTGATCACATCTCGAATGCAATTACAAATTCCCGTTATGTGAATGATCAATTCATTTCTGTAACGAAACCGGTTAACGTGGCAGGCAACACAAACGTGACGGGCAATGCTACCCTAAGTTTTCCTGTCAATAAGATCAAGAGTCGTTTCAGCGTAGGCGCCAATGTTCGCAATCGCAAGAGTATAAATGTTCTCAACGATATAACCAGCACAATCAACTCACAGTCTGCGGGCGGCAACGTCAGATATACATACCGTTACAAAGAGATCTTTGACTTCAGCCTGAGCGCAAGAATCGAACGGCAGCTCACCGATTATGAATTCGACCAGAACGATCAGATCTTTCTGAACAACAATTACACAGCTGAATCGAATCTTACGTTTCTCAAGAATTACCAGTTCAGCAGCGATTTTGAATTGCTTCAGTATGAAAACCAAAACAATCAGTATTATCAAACAATCCCTTTGTTGAATCTTTCAGTTTCAAGATTCCTCTTGAAAAATAAGGCGGGGGAGTTGAAAGTTGGTGTCAACAACCTGCTGGATAAGGCCCTTGGCATCACACAAACGGCAAACCTCAACTATACAGAACGTCAGACAACCAACTCGCTGGGAAGAATTTTTATGGTCAGCTTTACATACGCCTTGAACAAACAGCTGAATCCAATGGGAATGAGGCGTGGCGGCAATATGATACGGATGATCAGATAATTGTTTTATTTTAAGTTTAGGTAAGGGAGGGCGTAACTGCCCTTCTTTTTTTTCGGGTAACTTCTGAAACGTTATCTTCGCCTCATGAGAGGATTTTTCGTTGCAGTATTATTTTTTTGCATAGCATCCGTGAACGCCCAAATCTACATCCCGAAGTTCGACCTGCAGGGCCATCGTGGTGCACGTGGCCTGAAACCCGAGAACACAATACCGGCATTCATCGTTGCGCTCGACAGCGGGGTGACAACTTTGGAAATGGACCTGGCAGTTACGAAAGACAAACAATTGATTGTCTCACACGAACCATGGATGAACGCCTCAATTTGCCTCAAACCTGATAACACATCGATCAGTGCCAAAGACGAAAAGAAATTTAACATCTACCAGATGAATTATCGGGAGGTAAGTTCATTTGACTGTGGCTCGAAGGGTAACGAGCGATTCCCGGAACAGGAGAAGATGAAAATCTCAAAACCTTTACTGGTTGATGCTATCGTAGCCATTGAAGACCACATCAAGAGTTTTTCTCAATACGAGGTCGATTATAATATAGAGATCAAATCTTCGCCCGATGGCGATAATAAATTCCATCCCACCCCTGAAGTGTTTTCAGACCTCGTCTTCAATACGATCGATCAATATCTGCCATGGGACAGAGTCGTCATCCAGTCATTCGATTTCCGTGTGCTTAAATACTGGCACGAGAAATATCCGAAAGTGAGACTGGCAGCATTAGTTGAAAATAAAAAGTCTGTAAGTGCTAACCTGGAGGACCTCGGGTTCAAACCTTCCATCTACAGCCCACACTTCACGCTGCTTGACAAAGAAGGCGTGCAATATTTGCATCAGCAGAAAATCCGCGTCATTCCATGGACAGTCAACGAGGAAGCGGATATGAAAAATGTACAGGCCCTCGGTGTTGACGGCATGATCACCGACTACCCCAATCGCGCAAACAAGCTAGGCTTCGGCATCAAACGCCCACGCCCAGCGAAGTAGTTATTCGTGCGAATCCTTCGTGCCCCTTTGTGCTCTTGGCTGTCTTTGTGGCGTACCTTTTGCGTTGAAACGTCATTTACCGTATCCTTGCATCAAATTTCATCACACATGACCAAAAAATATGACGTCTATGACATCGGGAATGCCCTCGTTGATATCGTAACAGAAGTAGATCTCGATTTCTTTACAAAAAATGAAATCGAAAAAGGTGTCATGACGCTGGTTGATGAAAAGCGTCAGGCCCACCTCATGAAGGTCATCGACATGAAGAAAAGTAAGATGAGCTGCGGTGGCTCTGCAGCTAACACAATGATCGGTGTCAGCCAGTTCGGTGGCTCCAGCTTTTACTCCTGCCTGGTCGCTAAAGATGAACTTGGTAAATTTTTTCTTGAAGATCTCAGAAGAAACGGAGTTGACACAAACCTCCGTGTTGAGGCAGCACCCGAAGGCATCACTGGAAAGTGCCTCGTGATGACAAGCCCTGATGCTGAGCGTACAATGAACACATTTTTGGGCATCAGCTCAAATCTGTCTCCCGACAACCTTGATGAAGAAGCGATCAAAGCCTCAGCATTTGTTTACCTCGAGGGCTACCTGGTGACAAGCCCGAACGGCCTTCAGGCAATGAAGGAGGCGAAAAAAATTGCCGAGAAAAATAATGTAAAAACCACACTGACATTCTCAGACCCGAGCATGGTAAAATACTTCTCCACTCAGATGTCGGAGATCGTAGGTGCAAGTGTAGATATGTTGTTTTGCAACGAAGAAGAAGCAATGATTTACACGGGCACTGACAACCTTGGCGATGCGCGCGAGAAATTGAAAGGAGTCGCTAAGCATTTCGCAATAACCATGGGCGCCAACGGTGCTATGATCTATGATGGCGACACGTTTATTGGCATCGAACCATATAAAGTAAGAGCGCTCGATACAAACGGGGCAGGCGACATGTTTGCAGGTGCCTTTTTATATGGCATAACCCACGGCCATAGCTATGCCGAAGCCGGAAAACTTGCCTCGTTGGCGTCATCGCGTGTTGTGGCTCAATTTGGTCCGCGCCTTGAACCCGCGCAGGTAAAGAAAGTTTTAGGCGACCTAATTGCCATGTAGTCAACGTCTTAGCTTAAGTAGCGAATGCTAAAAGTCCCCTTTAGGGAATTTAGGGGTTGTATTTTAGCATTTTCCTAATCATCTTTGCAGCCCTTTAATTTTAAGGTAAACGAGTAAAAGCATGAAACGTACCTTTCAACCATCGAAGAGAAAGAGAAAAAATAAGCACGGGTTCCGTGAGAGAATGGCTTCTGCAAACGGCCGTAGAGTATTGGCTTCCCGCAGAAGAAAAGGAAGAAAGAAGCTTACAGTTTCTGACGAAAAAACGCTTAAGCATAAATAAGCATTTCTTGATGGGCTGACCATCATTGAAACGCTGTGCATTGAGGTTTTTTGGTTCGATTCGGTTATTTTCAATGCTGTCCGATGAAATCAGAACCGAATGCGTTTCGTAAAGAAAGAAAGACTTAATAACGAAATTTTAATAAAGGAGCTTTTTGAAAGGGGCTCCTCTTTTTATTTGTTCCCGTTTAAAGTCCACCTGCTGAACAATCCTGATCCTGAATTCCCGTTTCATCAGGTAATGTTTTCGGTTTCCAAACGAAATTTTAAAAAAGCAGTTGACCGTAATTTGCTGAAAAGACGGATGCGTGAAGCCTTCAGGCTAAATAAGAACATGCTGCCCGCTTCACGTAAACTGTTGATTGCTTATATTTATACTGCGAAAGAAATCCTAACCTTTACGCAAATTCAGGAACGATTAGTTAAGACGTTAAACCGTTTTGATCATGTGGAGAAAGTATAAATGGCCTGTAGTCCTGGCCCTGTTGGTTGTCGTATCATTTGCCTTCCGCAAACCTGCCGAAAAATATTTCGACATCGCGAAAAGCCTTGACATTTTTGCAACACTCTTTAAAGAAGTTAACGCTTACTATGTTGACGATGTCGATCCGGAGAAACTCATCCGCAAAGGAATCGATGGAATGCTTCAGTCATTGGATCCTTACACTGATTATATCCCGGAAGACGAAATTGAATCGTTCAGAATAAGCACCACCGGTCAGTATGCGGGTATTGGCGCCCTTATCGGGATAATTAATAAAAAAGCCGTAGTCACCGAACCTTACAAAGGATTTCCTGCGAACCGTGCCGGCATTCGTGTCGGGGATGAAATCATTTCTGTTGCCGGCAAGAATGTACAGGGCAAGTCGACATCAGAAATTAGCGCACTTCTCAAGGGTCAGCCGAAATCTGAAGTTGAAGTCAAAGTAAGACGACAGAGCAAAGACATTTCTTTCAAGATTAAACGCGAAAAGATCAGCATCAGCAACGTGACTCATGCAGACCTTATTGATCCTGAAATCGGATATATCAAGCTTGACGACTTTACCCCTGGTGCATCCCGCGAAGTGTCTGAAGCGTTGGTTAAGTTGAAAGAGCGAGGCGCAAAAAAACTCATCCTCGACCTGCGCGACAATCCAGGCGGATTGCTGCACGAGGCGGTAAACATCGTCAATATTTTTATCCCGAAAGGATTGGAAGTAGTCTCCACCAGAGGCAAAGCTGACGAGTGGAACAAGAAATACACTACGCTCAATCTGCCAGTCGATACGGAAATACCACTCGTTGTTCTTACAAGCGGTGGAAGTGCATCTGCATCCGAAATCGTGGCAGGCGCGCTCCAGGATTACGACCGCGCAATCCTGATCGGTGAAAAAACTTTCGGAAAAGGATTGGTGCAGACAACACGACCGCTTTCCTATAACGCTCAGTTGAAAGTAACGACAGCTAAATATTATATCCCAAGCGGACGATGCATTCAGGCACTCGACTATGCACATCGCAAGGATGACGGATCGGTTGACAAGTTTGCCGACTCTTTGAAAGCAGAATTCAAAACGAAGAGCGGACGGAAAGTATTTGATGGCGGAGGATTGGATCCGGACGTTGAGATTCAGGGAGATATTCTTGGACCAGTGGAGGAACTGCTCATCAACAATGGACTGCTATTTGAGTACGCGTCAAAGTATTGTGCCGAACACGAGACTTTGCCAGCCCTCGAGAACTTCCGTCTTTCAGACGAAGAATATTTCAAGTTTGTGGATTGGGTGAAGGCCCAGAAATTTCAGTACACAACGCAACTCGAGCGGAATACGCGTGAACTGATTGAGGCAGCGAAGAAAGAGAAGTTTTATCCTGAGATGGAAAAGGAACTCAACAGTCTCAAAGCGAAGATCGAATCGAATAAGTCGAACGACTTGCTTCGCTTTAAGAAGGAAATTGTCTGGTTGCTGGAAGAACAAATAGCTTTTCATTATGCCTTATCGGAAGGAGCAGCTCGCATCTCACTCGCGCGCGATCCCGAGGTGTTGGAAAGCAAGAAGTTGCTGAACGATCTTGTCAGCTACAAGAAGTATCTGGCGCCTTTATAATGGCACTCATCCTCAGTATTGAAACTTCAGCATCAGCGTGTTCCGTTGCACTTCATAGCGGGGGTCAACTCCTCCATGAGATAGAAGTTGCCGAACAACAGGCTCACGCAGCAAGGCTCGCAGTTCTGGTACAGCAGATGTTCAAAGCCACTTCCATATCTGCAAAAGAGCTGGCAGCGATCGCAGTTTCATCCGGTCCTGGCTCCTATACCGGCTTACGCATTGGCACTTCTGTGGCAAAGGGATTGTGCATGGGTTTGGAGATCCCTTTGATCAGCGTGGAAACCCTAACCGCAATGGCCTATCATCTGTCCGGTGCGGATCAAAGTGCATTTTTGTGTCCGATGATCGATGCGAGGCGAATGGAAGTATACGCTCAGATGTTTGACGGGAATGCGAACGCTGTATCTGCAACAGAGGCGATCATCATTGATAAAGATTCATTTCACGAACTTTTAGAGCGTCAACCCGTGTTGTTCTTTGGCGATGGTGCTGGGAAGTGCAAGGATGTAATACGCCATAGGAATGCTCAGTTTGTAGATGGATTGTATCCAAAAGCAAGCTTTGTTGGGGCAGTAGCATGGCAGCACTTTCAAAACAGGAATTTTGCAGACCTGGTAGCGTTTACACCGTTTTACTTGAAGGAGTTTGTGGCAAAAAAAGCGCAACCGGTTTTTTGAAAAATAGATTGATGGAAACGGAAAAAGATATAGTCAACCGTGTGGCCAATAGCCCGCTCGTTACTTTCGATCTGGAGGAATTGTACCAGCCGGGAGAACGTGTTTTGATTGATATCAGGGATCAGTTATTCCAGGAATTGATTCTGCGCGAAAAAGATTTCAGAAATTTTATCAGGACAACGGACTGGTCTGCCTACAAAAATAAACTTGTCGCTATCACATGCTCAGCCGATGCGATTATTCCGCATTGGGCTTATATGCTGCTAACTTCTGCGCTGCAGCCGTACGCACAGGCAATAGTA
Source organism: Fulvivirgaceae bacterium JP3-4 (assembly GCA_029309925.1). Taxonomy (GTDB): domain Bacteria; phylum Bacteroidota; class Bacteroidia; order Cytophagales; family Cyclobacteriaceae; genus Chryseosolibacter. Next base: position 576 of record JARKND010000005.1, on the reverse strand, counting down.
TTTGGTTCATTGCAGGATTTGGAAACGAAAATTTTTTTTGAGGCACTTTCAAAAGTGGACTGGAACAAATTCGTCAATGCAAAAGTTGTTGTCAAAGGCTGCAGCAAAGTTGAAGTTCCTGCTGCTGTCTATGTCGAAGCAACGCGTTTGCTAATGCCTTGTGCATCAAGCATTATGTTCGGAGAACCTTGCAGCACGGTTCCCGTGTTCAAAAAATCCCGCGCTGCTTCCTGAAAATGTTGACAATTATTTTTCAGATTTTTTTGCCACTGTCAAATCACTTTTTACATTTGTGACCCTTTTGGAAGAAAAGGACATCGCTTGAGATAGATTCGATATCTCGGATAAAAAGCGAGAAAAATTTTAGTGATAGTTGCAAAGAATAAAAGCAACACTTACCTTTGCACTCCCAATTCAAGAAAGAGGGCAGAAATCGGAAGGATTCTGAAACTGAAACTTGGATAGATTGGTTGTAAAACCACAATGGATAAATCGGGAAACTGATACAATCCAAACGTTCTTTGAATGGATGATAATTGATAGCGGACCCTCCACAGCAATGTGGAGTTAATTACT
>JARKND010000004.1 GCA_029309925.1 Fulvivirgaceae bacterium JP3-4 | reverse complement strand
TGCTCTCACTACGAACTTTGTTTTTATACTATTCTTTCATCATCTACATGTCAAAAACATATTACAGAGACAGATGATTATCTGTCTCTACGATCTTAAGGTGACTATAGCGGTGGGGATCACCTCTTCCCATTCCGAACAGAGCAGTTAAGCCCACCAGCGCTGATGGTACTAGGATAACACCCGGGAGAGTAAGTCGTTGCCTATCTTTTATTATTTAAAAAGCTCGTGCTAAAACACGGGCTTTTTTTATGTCTATGCGGGGCTGCAGGCCGTTAGCTTCAAGCTGCAAGCAGTGCAAGGCTTCACGCTGCACGCTTCACGCTACACGCGATTCTTCAGCGGTGCATTCTGCGTGAGGTCCCTCGCGAATGGTGCGCTCTTCGTAGTAAGGGTGCAGGCTCGGGATGACGGCTCTATAAAGGAAAATCTTAATCGACAACGTCCGCACACTGCTTCGCTGTGTTTTGCGTGAGGGATAGGAGTGGAAAGCCCGAAGTGTGATGGGCTTGTGTTGTGGACGGACTTGGAACGGATAGCCCGACCCTGCGATGGCCGTGTGTGATGGCGGGGCACGCCCGAATACAAAATGAATAAAAACAAAATGTGTGGCGTGACACGAGACGCATGATTATGCGTCTCTAGGGGCGCGATGGCGTTGGGTGCGTGTGGGGTTTGGCAATTATGCAACATGCCTGTATCTTCAACGTTATTTAGGAAACTGCATTGAAGAAACTTCCACTCTTAATCACGCTTGCGATTGTTGGGCTGCTTGTCGGGGGATATTTTCTCTACGACTATCTGCACAAGGATCCGGTGAGGCCGTGGGATCTGATTCCAGCTGACGCGGTAATGGTCTACGAGAAGGATAACTGCTCTGCGTGTATCCAGTCCGTTGAGACTTCATCGTTGTGGAAGCTGCTGGAAGAGGCTTCGTTCTATAAAAAGTCCGTTGATACAATCAGGCATCGCGTGCATGCGCTTACAAGTCGGACGAAGGGTGTGCTCGTGTCGGTGCACGTGACGAAAAAAGACGACTTCGACTTTATTTACTACCTGCCCTCCGCAGAACAACTGCTTTCACCAACGGACCTCGCGCGGATCAAGGGGCACTCGGTGAGAAATCGCGTCTTTAATGACGTGACGATTTCTGAGATTCATTTTAACAGACAGGTGTTTTCTTTCGCCAGCATCGAGGGCGTTTGGGTTGGCAGTTTTACTCCGTTTCTTCTCGAGGATGTGATCCGATCATACCGGAATCATGAAGAGGCCGGCAAGCAGGTGACTTTCGGTTCGCTGCATTTCACCAGTGTGAAAGATGACGCAGGTAATCTCTATGTACGCCTGGATGCACTGAACGAATTGCTATCAGTATTTATTGACGATCCGGAGATTAATTATTTGTTTGGAAGGTCTGCGTTGCTTGACATCAAGGCGGATGAAAAGAGTGTGACGCTGAACGGCTTCAGCACGGACAGCATCGATCGATCAAAGTACCTGTTATCCGTTTTCAAACATCAGAGCCCCGTGTCTTTTGGTTTGAAGAATCTCATTTCAAACCGCGTGGTGGCAGTATCGAGCTACGGAATCAGCGATGGTGAAAATTTCGCGAAAGACCTCGCGCAGTTTGTCAGTGCCAGAAAGCCGCGGCAACGCGACAGCCTTGAACTGCTGGCCAGGAATTACGCGATAGATATTGAAAATTTGTATTCAAAAATTTCGGATGAGGTTGCGATCTGTTTCATGGAGTCGCGCAGGCAGCAGACATTTTCGAAAGTGCTACTAATCGAGACATCGGATGTGAAGCCGTGGCTCAGAGGCCTGAACGTGCTTGGCGAGCGGCTCAGTGTTGATACTGTTTTTTTTGAGCGATATTCTCAGTATGAAATCCGCGAGGTGCCGGTTCATAAGTTCGGTGAAAAGTTACTCTGGCCTTTTGTGCAGGGGTTCAGGCACAACTACTACACTTCAATCGGAAATGTGGTTTTTATTGCTGAAGACATCGAAGAACTGAAAAACTTCCTTGATGATATTGAGGCCGAGGAAACGTGGGGACGTTCGGTAAGTCAGAACCGGTTTCTGGAAGCAACTCTGCTTGAATCAAATCTGAGTCTGTACATCAATGCAGCGCGGTTCTGGAATGTTTATGGAGAAAATTTTCAACCACGATGGCGATCGTTCTTCAAAGAAAAGCGCGCGGTGCTGCAAACATTGCAGATGTCTTCGATTCAGTTCAGTCACCTGAACAACAGTTATTACACCAATGCGCTGATCACGTTCAAGCCCTTTAAGGGTGCGCAACAGTCTGCATCAAAAGCTCCCGGCAGCAACGTTACTGTATTCGATAAAGGTGTAGCCAGTCTCCATACTGTGCGAAGTCATGTGAACCGGACAACGGAGGTGCTGGTGCAAGACTCTTTGAACGATCTCAGTCTTGTTGCGGCTGACGGAAAAGTTCTTTGGAAAATTTCGCTCAATGAAAGAATCATCAGCGATGTTGTTCAAGTAGATTTTTTCAACAATGGCAAGCTTCAATATTTTTTCGCCACGCAATATTCACTTCATGTCATTGACAGACTTGGAAATTATGTTCAGCCTTTTCCGGTTCATCTGGCTTCCGTAAATATTGACCGTGTTTCTGTGGTCGATTACGACAACAGCAAGAAGTACAGGTTTCTTGTTGCTGATACTGAAGGCAAAATCTTTATGTATGATAAGGAAGGCAGTGCGCTCGAGGGCTGGAATCCGAATGTGTCAGGTGGAAGTTTGTCGGCACCGGCAAGACACTATCGCATAAAGGGAAAGGATTATATCATAGCGAGCCGAAAAGATGGAACGGTCAATCTCTGGACAAGGCGTGGTGAGAAAATCCGAAAGTTCCCGTTGTCTATCGAGGCGCAGCCCATAGGGGACATCTATTTAGAGCGAGGGAATTCCCTTGGCGACACTTATTTTGTGTTTGTGACGCGCGATGGATTTCGCGTGCGGGTAACACCAGAAGGTAAAATTCAGAGTAAAGAGACTTTGCTGAAGACTTCAATACGGTCTACCTTCTCGCTGGTAAGTGAAAAAACAGGAAAATCTTACCTGATCGCTCAGCAGGACGAGAAGCAAGTAACGATTATGGATGTCGATGGTCGAAAAATTCTTTCGGCCTCAGTTGTTGGCACGGGCCCTGGGGACGTCCGATTTTATGACTTTGGCTCGGGGAAAATTTTCATAACTATCCGCGACCGTGCCCAGGGGATGTATTTCGTCTATGATGAGCAAGGCAACCTTTTGACAACGCCTCCAGTTGAGACGCCACTGCTTGAAATCAGGCCTGGCGATTCCGATGACTTTACGATCTTTTTCATACATGGCCGTTCCCTGGTGATTCAGCCGTTGTGACAAAAAATGGTTACCTTTCTGTACCTGAGGTATTTAACTCAACAAAACTAACCTACCATGAAACGTCCACAACTACGCGCGATGCTGTTTTGTCTGATCATTTTTTCATGCAGTACGGCTTATTCACAAGGCATTCACCTGGGGTTGACAACATCGATGAATGCTACGTATGTACTTGATCAGGGTTTGTCAAAAGACCCTCGCTACAACTCAACTGCCACATACAAATGGGCACCGATCGGTTTCAATTTTGGTGTTGATGTGGGAAGAAAATTCGGATTGTCCCTTGAATCAATCATGGCGCGTCAGGGTCAGATCTATCAGATCATTGATGCGGCTGAAAAAGTAAAGGGCGAACGAAAAATTGACATCAAGACGATTCAGCTTCCATTATTGATGAAGTTCATGAGTGGTGGGAATGCAGGAGCTCGTGCTAACTTTAATCTAGGACCACAGTTAAACCTGCTGACCGATGCAGTTGAGTCGGTGCAGGCACAGGCGGGCACGTACGAAATCCCTGCGGGCGTTGACTTCACCTCAATTCAATCTGAATTTCCTGGAGCGGTGAACAATGGAAACGGCACCTACACACTCGCGAACAACGTTCCGACACGAGAAGTGCTTTCTAAAAAAGCCAACGATTTTAAGAACACAGAGTTTGCGATTGCTGCAGCTTTCGGACTTGATATCGACCTTTCAAGACATCTTTACCTGACAACACAAGTTCGTGCTAACTATACGCTCACAGATATGAGAAATGGCGATGTGATCGAGCAGATTAAGAATGGTGATGGCGGAAATATTTTCGGACAGCGCGCGAGCCTGAACGTTGGAATGCAGCTTGGTTTGCACTACACGCTTGGCAAGACAAGATCGTTTAAATTTAAGGAATAAAATTTCTGAATTGATATTACAGAACCCCGGCCACAACCGGGGTTTTTTATTGCCCAAGAAAATCTTCGATCGCCATGTAGACCTCGTCCAGTTGTTCAGTGGTGATGATATAAGGTGGTAAAACGTAGATAATGTTTCCGAGCGGACGAAGCAGAATATTTCGATCGAGAAAATAGTGATAGATCTTTTTTCGTGAAGAATTCAGGTAGGATGTCGATTCATCGGTTTTGAGTTCGATGGAAAGAATTGATCCTAGGGACCGTGCTGTTTTTATTCTAGTATGTGATCTAATTTTTTTGACGAAGTATTGATGCTGCGATGAGATGCGTGCAATATTTGTTCTACACTCTTCCGATGTCAGCAATTCGAAGCTTGCGTTCGCTGCGGCACAGGCAATGGGATTGGCGGTGTATGAGTGACCATGGAAAAAGGTTTTGGTCGCATCCTGCGTGAGGAATGCGGCTGCAATTTTCTCAGCGCAGGCAGTTGCGCCAAGAGGCAGCGCTCCGCCAGTGATACCTTTTGAAACGCAGATAATGTCTGGTTTTTTGGACAGGTAATCGGAAGCGAAGATCTTCCCGGTTCTGCCAAAGCCAGTGAATACTTCATCAGCGATGCACACGATATCTTTGTCTGCTGCGTACGCGAGCAGCCTGTCGAGAAATTTTGCAGAATAGATGCGCATGCCCGCTGCACCCTGCACGAGTGGCTCGTAGATAAAAGCTGCAACTTCACCCGTGTCTGCCACGGTTTTGAACTGACTGAATACGTGGTCTTCGTTGTCGTCAGCAGGGAAGTCGATGAATGCTGTTTCAAAGAGATATGGAGCGAATGGATCTGTAAAAATTCCCCTTTCACCTACCGACATGGACCCGAACGTATCGCCATGATAGGCGCCCTGTATGGCGATCACTTTTTTCTTATTGACACCCTGATTGTACCAATATTGAAAAGCCATTTTTAACGCGACTTCCACAGCCGTACTTCCGTTATCGGAAAAGAAGATCTTCCTCTGATTGGAAGGCAGAATCGAGAGAAGATTTTCGCTTAGTGTGATGGCAGGCCTATGCGTGAACCCTGCAAAAATCACGTGTTCAAGTTCCATTGCCTGGCGGCTTATGGCTTTTGCGATGTGAGCGTTGGCGTGGCCGTGGATATTTACCCACCATGATGACACTCCGTCAATGATCTTTCGGCCATCCTCCGTGTGAAGGTAAACGCCTGAAGCCGAAGTCACGACAATAGGATTATCCTCGCTGGCAAGTGACGTGAATGGGTGCCAGATATTTTTCTTATCGATTTCGCTGAGGTTAGTCATTGAAGTAGTTGCGGAATAGAGCTGCGTATTTTGAAACTGTTTGTTTAGAGACCTCTTGCTCTTTGCTGATCTTTCCGATCAGTGCGAGTTTCGAATGATGCATAATGATCCGCTCGCTTTCGGGGTTTGACTGACCGTTGAAAATGATTCCTTTGACAGCAATTGCTCTTGCTTTCAATGCTTCAACAGTAAGGAGTGTATGATTGATACTTCCCAGGTACAGATCAGCGATAAGGATCACTTCGAGGTTCAGTTTTTTGATTATGTCGATAACAAAGTGCTCATCGTTGACGGGCACCAGACAACCACCTGCGCCCTCAACAATGAGGTTGTTGTTTGTGTGTGGCAAAAGGAAGTGGTCCAGACTTATGGATACGTTGTCGATTTTCGCTGCTGCATGCGGAGAAGCCGGAGTGTTGAGCAGATAACGTTCAGCGTGGATCGCTGTTGTTTGGTTGGATATAAGTTCTTTCACACGGTCTGAATCACGCGGCAGTCCGGCCTGGATTGGTTTCCAGTAATCCGCGTGGAGCGCTTCGCAGAGGATCGCAGAAGCAAATGTTTTTCCGCTGTCGGTATCGATTGCTGTGACAAAGTATCTTTTCATTCTATGACCAGTGCTTTTGTGAGATTGATGATATCGCTATCGGAGTTGAATGTATGGAGGCAGATCCTCAGGCGTTCGGTGCCTGCCGGGACGGTCGGAGAAAATATCGGGCGCACATCGAAACCTTTGCTGCGCAGTGCTTCGGATTTCCTTCGCGTATGATCAATTGATCCTATTCGTACAGTCTGAATCGCACTGTTGGGTGCATTCAAAGTATTCAAAGAATTTCGGTAAAGATCGATCTTGTTGTTGAGTGCAGACTGCAGGGAAATATTTTTCTTCAGAAATCGAAATGATTCCTGAAGGGCAATGACAGTGTGATCCGGGAGAGCCGTTGTGTAGATGAATGGCCTGGAAAAATTAATCAGGTATTGAATGAGCTTGTTGCTTCCGGCTATACACGCACCATGGGATCCCATAGCTTTACCAAAGGTGTAAATCCGAACGGCAATTTTTTCGTGCAGGTTTTGCTCCACTGCAAGACCGGCCCCGTTTTCGCCCATCACACCTGTGCTATGCGCTTCATCTAGAATTACGAAACAGTTATATCGCCCGGCAAGTCCGACAATTTCATCCAACGGGCATGCATCGCCATCCATTGAATAAATGGATTCGATTACAATGAAGATTCTTCCGACTGCTCTTCCGATTCTAGCTTCCAGGTCATTTGTGTCGTTATGCCGGAATGCATACTTCTTTGCAAATGAAGATCGCACGCCATCTTTGATCGATGCGTGACAGAGTTCATCATACAGGATTGTATCATTTCGGGTTGGGATTGAAGAGAGAACACCGAGGTTTGCTGCATAGCCCGAATTGAAAAGGAGGCAGGCCTGCGCTTTGAAAACGGAGGCCAATGAATATTCGAGTTCTTCGGCCAGTCGAGAGTTTCCGGAAAGTAGCCGCGATCCTGTTGCACCGTTTCTCAGATTTAACAAAGCTGTTCGGCTTTCAATCCGCTTCCGAAGCTCTTCGGACCTTGCCAGCCCGAGATAATCGTTTGAACTGAAGTCGATGAGTGAAGGGTCGGAAATCCGAAGTTTCCTTAAGATCCCATTCTGCTTGCGTGTTGCCAGCTGGTCAGCGAAGTACTGGTCCAGGTTATTCATGTGGCAAAAATAACCTGAATCGTGAAATGCGCTACTGGTGTCGCTAGTCTTTAATATTTGCCGGGAAGAACCGGACGGTCTCCTCAGGCGTGTTACTGATAATAAATTGCTGTTTGTTCAACAAGGCATAGCCCATGATGAGAAATCCGGAGTAATCGGGGCCTTTCTTCTTGCTGCTGTTATAATAGTCGAAAGCTTTTTCGATCGAGTAGGTCGAGGGTTTTGGAAATGCGTTTGATGAAACGACATTCAAGGATGCAAGCGAAGTATTCTTGCTGACAGCGTTACTGTAAAAAATCATTGGAACAAAGGTGGCATTTTGTTTTGGGTAATACGAAGCGAGCTTCGTGTGCTGCCTGCGGATTTCAATAGTCTTTTGATTGATCTGTGCACTTGCGCTGGTAGTGCTGAAAAGAAAAGCGATGGACAATAAAATTTTCATAAGCACAAAAATTTAGATGTTCCAAAAAGAAAAACAGAAGGAAAGGCCGAAAGGATGGGCGCTGGCCTTGAGTAAGTGAATTTACAACAAATAACGCAGAAACGGAAATGCTTATTTCCCGCGTGACTTTTCAAGCATGTCCCACATCTGTTCGGGAATCAGTTCAAGATGACTGAACTCACCGCCACTTCGCAACCATTCACCACCGTCAATAGTGATTACTTCTCCGTTGACGTAAGCCGAGTAGTCCGACATAAGATAGGCAGCGAGGTTTGCGAGTTCCTGGTGCTCTCCGACACGCTTCAAAGGAACGCGTTCAGCGGGGTCGAACTTCTTGACAAGTTCACCGGGGAGAAGCCGGCTCCAGGCGCCTTCGGTGGGAAATGGACCTGGCGCAATTGCATTGCTTCGGATTTTATATTTTGCCCATTCCTGCGCGAGAGATCGTGTCAGTGCCAATACGCCTGCTTTACCACAAGCTGAAGGAACTACATAGCCGGAACCCGTCCATGCATAGGTTGTAACGATGTTGAGAAATGTGCCGGGTTGTTTTTTGGCAATCCAATTCTTGCCCGCGGCAAGGGTGGTATAGTAGGTGCCCTTCAATACGATATCCACTACAATGTCGAATGCGCGATGCGAGAGTCGTTCTGTAGGGCTGATGAAGTTTCCTGCTGCGTTGTTAAGCACGCTATGAATCTGTCCGAATTGTTTTTCGGTGGTTTTAATTACGTTTTCAATTTCTTCGTACTTGCGCACGTCACACGCAACCGCCAGTACTTTTCCACCGGTTTCTGCTGAAAGCTCTGCGGCAGTTTTATCCAGAACATCTTTCTTGCGGCTTGTGATCACAAGGTTTGCACCAAGTTCCAGGAAGTATTTTCCCATCGACCGGCCGAGGCCAGTACCTCCGCCAGTGATGATAATGGTTTTATCTTTGAGTGATCCGGGTTTGAGCATTCCTTCCATGGTGTGAACTTTGATTCGCCAAGGTAACAAATCCAAGTTGTATTGAACAATAGGCTGAGGCTGTTTAAAGCCCGGCTAGTTTGTCGGCCCTGTGTCCAAACGGGATTCAATTATTGATTGAATGGATGCTGGGAGTGAGGCATAAAGATTGTAACCTGTAGCTCTTTCGATGTCATCGGCACTAACGCGGTATGTTCCCCACGATGTGCTTACTTCGTTTATATTCGGAATATCGACTGCGATCAAACGTGTTGATGCAGATACGCGCGATACATCTCCTGTTCCTTTTGGGAGTACGAGAATCGTTTTCCAAATCCTTTCGGGCACAGTGATGTTGCCATTGGCAATAGTGCTCGCTGGTCCGTTCCTGCCTACACCACCGATTCCATAACTGCCCATAATGATGTATAACTCATACCCTTCGCTCACAAGATCGCGGCAGTAGCCTTCGAGTTTTGCCCATGTCTGCTGGTTGTTGACTGGTGCCTGCGGGATAATATTCGTCATGAGAAATGTTGAAGCGTTATCTGCATTGGAGTAGGTCCTGTCACCTGAAGGGCAATGATGTCCCCGGTCGAACCCAGTGCCGTTGTAGTCGTCATCACTGGCGTGGAACCATGTGTGAGGAAGAGTTGTATCCTGGCTAAAGTCATCGTGTCGAGAAGCATTTCCGAGCCATGAATCATCGAGGTGCCAGCTGACCCAGTTTGCTGTTCCGCGGTCGCGATTGTAGGAGAGGGCATATTGATTTTTTATGATGAGAAAGTTGTTTGGCACATCCGCGCTCTGCGTTGCTGCGCCCGGATTTCCCATGATGAGGTGTTCATCGTCTGTTCTGAGATTGTCGGTCTCGTGCCAATTGGAGTCAACTTGTTTGTCATGGTCAGCTACTTTTTCTTCGCTACATGTCTGAAGAACAAATGCTGTGAGCAATAGAAAGAATCGTATACAAATATTCATGACCTGTGCTGTCATGAAATAAAATTAAACGCCTTTCACCTAAGTTGTTTTCAACTTGAAATAATTGTGGCGGCTAACAATAATTTTATTGCAGAATGTTGCTGTATTGCGGGTATCGAATGTTATATCATTCGCGGTAAGCTGATGTGAAGTCTTTCCATTTTGTTTATCAAAATTCAAATCCCGACCATGATAAATGCTCCCCAATAGAATGGATGAGGGAAAGTTTTTTTAAGTTTTTGTTGGGCATTTCGGAAAGCGGTGTGAGCGTCATCGACTTTCAAACGCTCCTGATAGAAAAGTGACATGAGTTGTTGTGTGGCGGCATCGTCAACGCTCCAGAGGCTCATGATCATCGATTGCGCTCCGGCCATTTTGAATGCACGCTGAAGTCCATACACGCCTTCGCCATTCTTCACAACGCCCAAGCCGGTCTCACAGGCAGACAGAACGACCAGGTCAGTGTTTTCAAGATTCAGATTCATTGCTTCATAGGCTGTGAGAATTCCATCGTCTCCCTCTTCATTGACGGGTGTGCCTGACCGGAGAAAATTCTCGGATCCTGCAAGCAGTAGTCCGGACTTCAACAAGGGGCTCGGGACATACGTGGCTGCTTCTGTTGAAGATGTTTCGTCATCCTCCAGGAAGTATCCGTGAGTGGCAATATGGAGTACCATCGGGCTGATCACCTGCTTGACGAGGCCTTCCGAAGCGAGATCTTCCTTGAATACTTCCGGGTTCCTGCTGATCTTTGCAATCTGATCTATTTCAACTTCTGTTCCCGGAAGTACTGCAATACCTCCTTCGCCCCGCATGTGCCGCAGCAAACCTCCGCGCAAGCCTCGTGAGAGATTTCCACCGCGTGTTACCGATCTCGTGGTTGCCTCTGCTTTCTGTGTTTCTGAATTGAGATTGAACTTTGGAAAACCTATGAGCAAAGACGACTGGCTGTTGGACCTGGTGGTTCTCTTCTCCAGGAGTTCGCGTGTATTTGTGACCAGCGTAACTTCGAATTCATCCAGTAAGAACTTTTGCGTGGTGGTATTTTTCACGGTGTTGATGTTGATCTGGTTGTAGACACCGTCCCGTGACAAATACAACTTTTTGATTTTTTGCGATGAAAGATATTTTGCCAGTTGTTCAAAGTAATTCTTGTACGACCGCGTGTCATCCAGGGTGAACTGGATGTTGTTGCGGTAGAAGCTTAGAAATTTTCCTTCCAGTTCAGCACCATTGTTCAGAATGATCAGTTCCGGATTGTTTTTTGTTTTCTGTGTTACAATAAGAAACCCGTAGATGATTTCATTAGTGAATGTTCCGCCTAACTCGGGCGAGTAGTTGCGGAAGCGTACAATTTCAACCGCGGCTTCACCAGGTTTCAATGTTTTTTGTATGTCCTTCCAGGAGGCGGTCTTGCGCGCCAGTTGTTTTGTAAAAACCGATGAACGTCTAGTCAGTTCTTTTTCCAGCGCTTCTGCGGATTGTTGCAGCGAATCGATTTTTTGCGGTTCCTGATTCTGGCTGTACAATTTTGCGATCATTTCCTTTTCTGCCTGCCAGCGATCAAACAGACGGATCAGGGTTGTATCGTTGCTGGTGCGGATCGCATGCTTTACTCTTTCTGTCGCATACATGATTGCCGCCTTTGTGTTGATGTGATGATCGTAGACGTCACCCAGCACTGAAGGCTCGGAGTCCTTTGCTGTCAGCGCAAATGAATTGAATTTTTCAAACGAAGGCTTGATGTTGTTGAAGTAGAATTTTGATTTTTCTTCTTCGGTAAGCACGGGGAAAAGTGAATTGATCTGAAAATAATAACTTCCGAAAGCTTCACCGAATCGTTGCTGCGCTTCTTTCAGTTGCTTTTTTTCCCAGTGGAACTCAGCGATCTTCTGCTGACTTTCGGCATACTTCGGGTGTTTTTTTCCAAGCTTGGAGGCACGGATGTCGGACGATGTTTTGAGGTTCCTGATGGCAAGGTCGCGTTGTCCGGTCTTCCAATATGACATGCCGAGATTGAAAGAAGTTGTTGCATACTCGGGGGAATTCTCTCCAACGGTTTGTTTGAAAATTGTCAAGGCGCGCTGGTGAAGTGGAATTGACTTTTCTGCCTGGCCGGCAATCCGGTATACTTTGGCAAGATTGTTCAACTTGCTTCCATAGAGTGCTGTTTCGGCCTCATCATTCATCTTTTGAATTTCGAGGGACTTCGTAAGCAGGTCTTCCGCCTGTTTGTATTTCCCTTCATCGAGATACAATAATGCAAGGTTCGACAATGTTACGGCATAGTCGGGGTGTGTGGCGCCCAGGTAGACGCTGTCGGCAAGGCGGATTTGTTCAAATAGTTTTTCAGAGCGGTCGAGTTGTCCCAGGCTATGGTATACGAGCGCCTGATTATTGAGTACGTTGAAATAGTTGGGTTCTTCTTCGCTCATGTTGCCAAGAACGAAATCAAAGGCTTCTTCAGCTTCCGCATATTTCCCCTGGTACATATACAGGATCCCGATGTTGGCCATCGCTGACAGGCCGATCACTGAGTTTGATTTGTTCAGTTTCTCGATGATGTCCAATGCCTCATTCAAATGTTTTGTTGCTTTCTGAAACTGGGCGTTACCGGTGTATAGCCCACCAAGCTCCGAGTGAAATGCTGCCTTATAAAGTGAATTCTTCTCCTGGAGATCGAGCGATTCAGTCAGGAGTTTTTCTGCTTCGCTGAACTTGTCAAGCTGGAAATATACGTCTGCTACCTTCTGAACGGTGGCAAAATACTCTTCGCTCCGAGGTCCGTGCATGCGCTTGTCGTTTGCAATCAGATCCACGGCCATCGTTTCAGCTTTGGCATACTGCCCAGCTTCGAGATAGGCAATAGCCATGTGGTATAGTGCCCCGCTAAACTCGCTTGTCTGCATAAGTCCCAGGTCTGACCGTAGGTTCTTCTCTTTTTCAAACCAGTTGATGGCGTTTTCCGGTTGGCCTAGCTTGCTGTATGATTGTGCGATATAATAAAAGCTGTTTGCAACGATCGTGTCTTTGCGATTCCTGGCAAGCACTTCAACATCTTTGGTCAGGCCTATGACGGTCTCATACTTCTCCTCGTTGTACTTTTCAACGATGCTCGTGTAAAGTTTTGGAGTGTTCTGTGCTGCAACGCCAAAGGATAAAAGCAGCAAAAGACAAGCGAAGTAAAAGTTTTTCATAAAGCAATGTTAAGGAACAACGGAAACAAAATTGCGTTGTTTCTTATTCAATTATTACATGTAGGCCCCGCGTTGCGATACATACCTTTCCGGGGGATGATTTCCAAGTCCTGACGGGCTTCAGCTTTAACGACACAGCCGCAGTCAATGATTTTGCTGTGTTCAAAAAAAATACCCATAACTCGGTACGTTATTCAACTTCGAAAGTTATCAGGATGCGCTATCTTGTTTGATTGTGACAGCGTTTTTTCTGCGGAAATTCATGCGCAGGTGTATCGTAATTTTTAAAACAAGTGGATTTATTACGCGGCTTAGCCTCTGATTCCGGTAAGACTTCTTACGTGTAAAGCTATACTGATTCAGGAGGTATTGAGTTCGCCCTACTTGTCGTACACATGCGTAGCCTGCGAATATCCGGCAAAAATTCCGAACCCGTTATCGATGTTGTTGTAAACTTTCACTGGCTGCGCGAACGGATCTCCGGATGTGTAATTCTGCAAGAGCGAGGTTGTTTTGTAGCGGTAAAGGTCTTCATTCACAAGTCTGAAGAAGATATAGTATTTTACTTTAGCCTGCGTACCCCAGTAGTTTGGTGACATTTTTACGTTAACGGAGAAAGTCTGGCCATCGAATAAAGCATCAGAGAAAAAGAATCCCTCATTATTTGCGATTTCTTCATCGTCAATGCCGGGATCATCACTCCACAGGCGCGCATTGAAACGGTTTACAAAACCCTGACCTGTGTAAGGATTGACGTACCTCGATTCCCCGATCGCCATCACCTGGTAAAAATCTTTCCCTGGTGCATCGTTAAAAGTGACGGTGAATGAATGGACGGGTTCCTGATATTCTCCAATACCAGACTGCAATGATGAAAATTCAGCGGTCACTGCCTTCGGGCACGAAGAAGTCGACTGGACAACATTGTAACCCGGAGCGCTCGCACGAATTGTGTAGCTCCGGTTGTGGACTGGTCCACCGCTGTTTGACTTATAATACCCCAGGGAGTCGTATGTCAGTGTGTCGATCGCGTTATCTCCGTCAAACACAATGATCTCGGCATCCTCCACGAATGGGTAAGGGCCGTCATCGAGGATGTGGCGGCTCAGGGATACTTTTGCTTTCCACACGCTGTCGGGTGTAAAGAACGAGTTGAGCACAAGCTGACTTTGTTCAAGCGGAATATCGACATCCACTACCAGTTCACATCCGCTGATGATTCCGATCAATAATATGGGCAGATACTTTTTCATTTGTCGGCAGTCTAGAATTTGAAACGATAAGCGATGGACGGAATGATCGGGAACAAACTGTATTGAATAAACTTTTTGTTTCCGTCCCGGTCGTAGCCGATCTCCATAAAGAACGGATTTCGCCTGCTGTAGAGATTGTAGACACCTATGGTCCACGATCGCTCACCAAACTTTGTCTTTTTGGTAGTTGTGTAACTGAAATCAAGCCGATGGTACGCTCTCATGCGAAAGGCATTCCGGCCCTCATAATACTGGATGTTGTTTTGATAGTTGAAGTAGTCGAAGTGATCCATGTATCCTTCATAAGTCGATTTCGGAAGGGAAATGGCGGTGCCTGTTCCATAAACCCAGGTGAGTGCCAGTTCTCGATTAGGCTTTGGCTCGTATGCGATGGCGATCTCGACATCATGCCTGCGATCATACTTGTAAGGAAACGTTTTTCCCTCGTTGAGGTTGGGGAAGGTGCGGTTCGTCCATGAAAGTGTATAGCCGAGCCATCCGTTCACTTTTCCCGTCTTTTTGTGAAGGAAGAATTCCGCGCCATAACTTTCGCCATCACCAACTTCAACTTTTGTTTGCCAGTTGTCCTGAATGTTGAGGTAACTCGCTCCGTCTTTATACTCGATAAGATTCTGCATGGTTTTGTAGTAACCTTCGACCGTGAGTTCATATTCATTTTTGAGATTGAAAGCGAAGCCGGTCGATGCAATGGCGCTTTGCTCGGGCTTGATTGTGGGTGTGGCTGGTACCCATAGGTCTGTTGGAAGACCGAGCCCCGCATTGGTGAGCAGGTGAAGATACTGTGTCATGGTAGCGAACGAAGCTTTCCACGAGAGCGTTGGTGTCATCAGGTAACGTGCTGCCAGGCGCGGCTGGATGGACTTGTAAAACTTGCCTTCCACCAGAAATCCGGAAGCATGGACTCCGAAATTCATTTTCAACGCGCGGGAGATCATGAAATCATCTTCAATATAAGCGGCAAACTCCTGCGAGTATATCCTTCGTGCACCGAAGGTTGTGTCGGAGTCGTCAGTGCCTCGGTAGCTATAAACGCCAGGTGTGAAGAGGTGATTGATTGCCTGTGCTCCAAACTTAACGTAGTGCGAGGGGTTGGGAATGAAATCGAAATCGGCTTTGAGGGCGTAGTCGCGGATGCCGGAGATGTACTGATCTTTGTAAAAGTATTTTGAAGTAGAGGATGGTGTGGTTATTTTTTCTTCTGATTCAGCAAAAATATCGAAGCGATACCGTGAGTATGTTGCAGTAACGTTGCTGAAAAGTTTATTGCTGATGATGCTGTTCCAGCGCAGTGCTGTGCTGATATTTCCCCAGCGAAGGCCGAATTCGTCCTTATAATCGGTGCGTTCATTATTGTTGATGTAAAATCCCTTGTACTTCGAATACGCCTTGTCGTCACCCATGTAGGCACTCAGGTAGATCCTGTTCTTCTCGTTGATCTTGTGGTTAATTTTTGTGTTGAGATCGTAGAAATAATAGCCAGCGGTTTCGTCACCCTCGCTACTTGCTTTGATCAGAGGTCGCGCCAGGATATCGATGTACGTTCGCCTCGCGGAAACAATAAATGAAGTGCGGTCTTTAATGAGCGGACCCTCCACCGTAATGCGCGATGCGATCAGACCGATGGAACCTTCACCCTTGAGTTCCTGGTTATTTCCTTCTTTCATGCTGATGTCGATGACGCTTGAGAGTCGTCCGCCATAGCGAGCTGGAAATCCGCCTTTGATCAGTTCAACATGATTGATTGCATCCGCGTTGAACACTGAAAAGAATCCAAAAAGGTGCGAGGCGTTGTAGACGGGTACGCCATCCAGCAGGATAAGGTTCTGATCCGGTCCACCGCCCCGGACATACAGTCCACTGCTTCCCTCGCTGCCACCTTGGACACCGGGAAGTAGCTGCAGGACTTTTAGCACATCAGTTTCACCCATCAGCGCTGGCAACGACTTGATCTGCGAAAGCGGAACATCAATGGTGCCCATGCGTGTCGTTTCCTGGATGCGGTCTTCAGTCGTTCCGGAGATCACCACTTCGCCAAGCGTGGTGCCACTGGTCAGGCCAACATTGATCACCGTATCCTTTGTCATCACGAATCTTATCAGCGTGGGTTCGTATCCAACGTATGAAACACGGAGGTGCACAGAATCCTTTGCCAGGGTCAGACTGAAAAAACCGTACGTGTTTGAACTTGTTCCGCGCTGTGAATGCAGGTCGTAAATACTTGACCCGATCAGGTTTTCACCTGTATGCTTGTCTTTGACGGAGCCGCTGATGGTGAATTTTTGTGACAGGCCATGATGAAATGCCAGCAGGCCAATGACCAGGTAGATTGCTTTCATAGAGAGGATAGGTAAGCAATTGTGAAACGTTCAGGTTAAAGATAAAGTATTCTCGACAAACAATATTTACCCGGAGTCGCGTTGGGCGGGGGATAGATTATCCCTATTTTTCGGAAAATTTACTTTTTTATCTATGAATCGAACCCTACTTGCTGTCTTTGTTCTTTTGATCATGTCTTCCTGTGTGGTGACGCGCAAGAAGTATGATGATCTGCTCGCGCAGAAGGTAAGCATGGAAGCTGATCTGCACGATAAGAATACCCGTCTCGAAAAGGCTAATGCGGATCTAAAAGACCTTGATGAAAAGCTGAAGAAACTAAAGGAGGATACGACAAATCTTGGAATCGATGTTCGCAATACGAGTCAGAAACTTGCTTCGCTCGAAAAAGAGCATGAGCAACTGAACACGTATTACAAAAACCTGATGACGAGCAGCGGAAAATTGAATCGCGATATTGCACAACAACAGGAACAACTTGTCAGCATCCAGGAGAACCTGACGCGCACGAGACGGATGAATGACTCCCTCAGCAACAGCCTGGCCGAGCGCGAGAAAAAGGTTCAGGAACTGGAAACTGTTCTGGCGAATAAAGACAAAGCCGTTCAGGATCTGAAGAATAAAATTTCGAGTGCGTTATTAAACTTTAAAGAAAACGACATTACCGTACAGGTGAAAAATGGTAAAGTCTATGTTTCGCTTGCTGAACAACTTTTGTTTGGAAGTGGAAGTATTGTGGTGGATGCGAAGGGTGTAACTGCGCTTCAACAGCTGGCGAAGGCAATCAAGGATCAGAAGGACATCAATATACTTGTGGAGGGACACACCGACAATGTTCCGATTTCGAAAAAATCGCAGTACATGGAAGATAACTGGGATCTGAGTGTGATGCGCGCAACGTCCATCACCAAGATTCTGACGAAAGCCGGGCTTTCGCCTCAGCAGATCACCGCTTCGGGAAGAGGTGAATTCTCTCCGCTTGCTGCCAACGACAATCCGCAGAACAAGCAGAAGAACAGGAGAACGGAAATCATCATCACACCAGACCTTGACGAACTGTTTAAAATTCTCGAATCAAACTAGGATATGGGAAGGCTACTTTCGTTTCTGATACTTGTCATTGACATCATTGTGATCATTGACATTGTGAAAAGCAATAAAGACACGGAGAAAAAAATTCTTTGGATCATCGCTGTTGTTTTCCTGCCGGTGCTCGGTCCGGTATTGTACTACTTTTTGGGAAGGAGAACTTAGGAAGATCCAAAGTACAGGATCCAAATCCCAAATCCCAAGAATCCAAATCCCAAATCCCAAATCCCAAATCCCAAATTCCAAGATCCAAAAATCAAAAGGCAATAAAATGCAAAATCCAAATCCCTTGGTATTTGGAATTTGGATTTTGGTATTTGGATCTTGAATTCGACTACTTTTCCATTGTGAACTGGTGAGTTCCTTTAATCGACTTTGCGCGTCCGCCTTCGAAGGTCTGGTATTCCCACTCCAGCGTCAGTACAAGTTGATTATCGGTAATCTCAGAGATTGTGATCTCCTTGTTGTCCTGGCCACGTACGATGATCTTCGCGGACTGATCTTTAAATGACCATGTATCCTGACGAAGCCACACCGGTGTTGTTCCGGTGGTGGTAAGGGTGCCCTCGCCAAAGGTGATCGAGAAGTCTTTAAACAAGTCCTGTGTCACATCGAGGCCATCAACGGTTACACCTGCAACAGCCGGCAGATTCCATTTCCCGCCATTGTCTGTGAGGATCTTTGTAACGCGCTGCTCATCTGAAAGCGTAGGCTCATCAGACTTGCAGCTATTCAGAAAAGCCAATCCGGCCAACGCAGCTACTAATGTGAATTTTGACGCGGTCTTTATAAACGTTTTCATATACATCGAAGATAAATAATTTTTTAAAGCGTCTGTTACTCGATAAGAACCTTTAGCGTTTTCACCGACACGCCTTCTTGCATAATCCGAAGGATGTAGATGCCACGTTCAACATGCTGCATATTCACCTGTGCTTCTTTTCCTTCGGCAAGTGTGTTTACGAGCTTTCTTCCATTCATCGAGCTGACATCAATCGTTCTTCCTTTCTCTTCTGTCTCGAAATAAAGGTTGATATAATCAACTGCGGGGTTCGGAAACAGTCGCACGTGAACTTTTTCAGAATCGAACAATCCGGTAATGACGCGCTTTCTTACCGTAATCTTTCCACCTTCAACTTTTGCGTCAACGGTTGCCTGAGACTGCAAGCCATCGTTGATAACTATGGTCACGTCAGTGCTCTCATCCATTGGGTAACCCGGATACTGGAAATTAAGTCTATACGTTCCATTGGGAAGGTTTGGCAGTGAGAAACGACCCTGATCATCTGTGAATACGTAAGCAACCAGCACGAGAATTTCTTCTTTGCCACGACCAGTACTTTGAACACGTCTCGCACTTACACCGGCTCGTTTAACAGGCTGTGGCAGCATGGTACGTCCACCGGAACCTTCTGGAACATCTTCTTCAAAGGTTCCATCGATCACACCGCGACCCGAAGGCGGACCAGGCTCGATCACTGAATAGATATCAAGGGCCGTAACATTGTTCTCAAGGAATAACGTATCGGCTTCTTCCCAGAAAATCGTACTCTCATAGTACGTTGGTAGTGCACGTGCGTGAACAAGTGTGTCAGCGAATCCTTTCACTTGGTAGTCATCCAGAACGATGTCTTCAAACGAGTAACTTCCGTCATTTTGGAGCTGTGCTGTCTTCACGATATCGAACTTAGAAGTGTTTACCCGATACAATACCATCTCGCCTTTTGTCGCAGGTTGCTGCTGTGCGATGTAGAGCTTGCCCGCGATGTCAGCGTGCGCCAGTGATACCTGTGGCGCAGAGCGCAGAACCAGTTGCGGCAAAGACGGGTTCGTAACCTCGACTATGTATTCACCCATCGTGCTTTTGCCGATAGACGGTACGTTGTACACAGGAGCATTTGCGCCAGGTACAACAACGCCATTGCGTTTCCATTGATAAACACTGCCCGAGCCTCCGGCATTTGCTTCGAAAGTAACTGCGGTTCCAACGGCAACAGATTCGTTGCGCGGACTGCCGAACACAGCCTGTGTTGTATAGTTCAAACCGAGAACACCAGCGTTGGGCTCAAGCGATGCAAATGTCAGCTTGTTGTTGGTCACGTTGAGTGATGTGATCTGAGGATTCTCCGTAAACACAGGAATGCTTGTGATGGCGTTGCCGGAAAGGTTAACCGTTTGCAACGACAAAATATCCACTACATGATCAGGCACTGCACCCGTCAAGCCATTATTGGCTAGGTTGATAGCGGTTATACTCTGTCCGGTAACTGTAATACCAGCCCATTCGTCAACAGGTTTTTGAAGCCAAAGATTCTTGTTGACCCATCCGTTTCCGCCCGTTGCATTATAGAGTGCGACAAGGGCTAAGGAGTCCGTCTTGAAATCAGATGGGAAACCGCGCGCAATTGTAAATAAGCCTTTCGTTCCCCGTGAATAGCTTCTCACCGTAACTCTGCCACCAGTGTTAGTGATAATCCGTGCTCCCATGCTTGCGAATTGCTGACCCGGAACCTGTCGCACTACAATCGGATTTGCAACAACAGGCAGCGTGTTAGGATAGTTGACTTCAACATATGCTGCGGTATCGGCATTGAGTTGTTCACTTACTTTCCATGCGTAAGGAAATGCGATAAGTGCATCGACACCAGGGCCTGCGGTGTGTGAACCAGGTGTCGCCTCAACAGATGCTGTCAGTTTTTTCGCAGAAACCTTGTTCATCGTCAAGGGAAGGTAATTACCATCTTTCCCTAAAGGGAACAGAAGGTTTCCTGTTCCTGCTCTCGCTACCATACCTTCCACGTAGGAAGTTGCAGATGCAAGTACGAGGGCTCCGCTGCGAAGCGAAACCGTATCTGTTGTATTCAGCAGTCGAACCAATCCACCACGAAGCATCAGACTGTCGCGAATTGAGAGTGTGTTTGCTGCCAAGAGGTTTCCGGCTCCACTCTTCGAAAGAAATCCCATGCTTGAACCTCCAGGTTGGAAGTTCATATCGGTGGTATAATGAAGAGCGAATCCACCGGTGCTGGAAGCATCGAGTGTTCCATTGTTAATGAACGGCTGACTTGTCCGGATAATGCCATTGTTAACGATATTCGTTCCGGAGGCATTGGTCCAATCGCCATTGGTGACAAGCATTGCCCCATTGGTGATGGTGATTCCATTGTTGGTGATGAACTGCGCATAGCCTGCGTTAACGCAAAGCACAAGTGCGAGCGTCCATCCCAGAAGATGAAATTTTTTCATTCTTACTTAACGTTTACCAAAACATTGATCAGTCCGGATTCCTTGCCATCGAAGTTCTCAAGGGCTTTTCCGAGAATAGCTCCTGTTGGATAGATTGCCACGCCATTAATCATTGCCGGAATCGCTTTCATTGCATGACCTGTCTTTGATGAAGTAACAAGTAAGTCCCCACGTCTAATCGGTCCGTTCTGTAAGCAAACTTTTGTTGGAATTACTCCGATAACTCCCATAGGAACCAGATCATCCATGTTCTCATCGAGATTTCTTTCGGTGAGTTTCACGCCTGGCTTCGTAGCATACACACCGGCTACTTTCGTAGAGTTTGAAGCCGAGCTCTTTTCAACTGTACGGTCTGAATTTTCTGAGATGACCAGCACATCGCCTGGCTCATACGCACCGCGGTCGCCTTCCACGTCAAACATTTCCGCTACGTCAGCACCTGAGCTTGTTGTGCCACCGTTGAACAGACCCTGACCTGTTTTGTCGATACGGGCAACGTTGCTTCCGTTGTTCTGGAAGATGGCAAGGTTACCTGAACCACCCGTGTGATTAATGAACAGTCCATTACCGGATCCGGATGTTGATCCATAGATGGCTGAGCCACCGCCTGTGCCTGTTACCTGGAAGTGCGCTGCGGATCCCCCACCGTTTGTCTGCGTGAACAACGCTGGTGCATTATTCGATGCGTTGTTGACGTTAAAACTCGCCACTGAACCTGTTCCTTGCGTGTTTGCTTGTAGAGTAGGGTAGGTGTTTTCTGCATTGGTAATATCGAAGATCGCTGCGTTCCCATTGGTTGCACCATCGCGTCTCGCAAATAACGTGGCAAATCCGGTAGCTGTTTCTACTTGCAGGGCGGCACCTGTTCCATTTGTTGTTGACATGAGGGCAGGTGATGCGTTTGCAGGGTTGTTGTTGAAGAAATACCCTGCCGTTCCTGTTCCGAGTGTTTCAGCGCGAACAGCGTGACGTGGGTTCGCTGCATTTGCCACTACGAATTCAGATGCGTTCGCATTTGTCGAGTTGGCGGTTGCAGTTCCCGCAATTGCTGCGCCTTGCCCATCTGTTCTTCCCTGGAGCGCAGGACTCCAGACCGTGGTGTTGGTTTGTTGGAAAAGTCCTGCAGCACCCTGGCCGTTCGTAGTACTAAAAACTGCTGGGGATGCATTTGATGCGTTGGTGATGTTGGCTGACAGAGAAGGTCCGATTCCGATGGTATTGGAATAGAGCGCAGGAAAGTTGTTTGAAGCATTCTGAATCCAGAACGCGCCTCCGACTGATCCGGTTCCTCTGGCTTCACCATACACACCTACTGGCGCAAGTCCTCCTCCAACGTTGCTGTTCGTGGTTCCATAAACCGCGGTACCTGTCTGCGCAGAAAAGTAGCCGGCCCAGCTACCCGGATCCGATGATTTGGTAATACCGCTCACTGCGTTGCTTTGACTTGCACTGGTTGGGATGAGCGCTGTGATTGCAGAAAATGCTGAAGTCGTCTCTGCAAGGATCGCAGCGGAATTTGTCGCAGTTGTTCCTACCGTTCCGTTGGTGCTCACATGTAATGCAGCGGATTGGTTTGATGCATTGTTGACACTTAGTCTTGCGGCTGTACCCAAACCGTTTGTAGTTACGCCAAGCGCATCATTATTATTGGACGGGTTGCTAACCACGAGATCAGCTGCACCATTTGTTACACTGTTTGTTCTTCCGAAAATTGCCGAGAATCCACTGTTCGGATTCATATTTTCAAAATGCGCTACGCCTACGTTTTCAGTGCCTGAGCCTGCGTAGACGAGTCGTAATAAGTTCGAGTTATTGGGAGCTGACCCAACGGTGTCGACATACGGATAAACCAGCTTAGGGCCGCCCGCTACCTGTGCGCTGCTTTTCCATGTAGCGCCATCCCAAATGAAGATTGTGTTAAGGTTGGTGTCATACACCATCAGCCCGTTATCTGCTGCACCCAGTGCGCTAACAAA
Source organism: Fulvivirgaceae bacterium JP3-4 (assembly GCA_029309925.1). Classification (GTDB taxonomy): domain Bacteria; phylum Bacteroidota; class Bacteroidia; order Cytophagales; family Cyclobacteriaceae; genus Chryseosolibacter. The sequence continues at coordinate 1,016,857 of JARKND010000004.1, read as the reverse complement.
GCCAGCCGCAGTGCGCTGCGCTGTGGTCAGGCGTGGTAAAATGAATCCTTGATTTCCCGTGGGTGATTCCACGTGAAGTGCTGCGTTTGCATTGGGTGTAGTTACACCAACGCCCAGTGTCTTGTTCTGCGCCCAAACGCCACAGCTCAGAAATAAAAAGCCAACAAATAGTACATGTTTTTTCATGTTCCTCAGGTAATTAGGTTAATGTTCAGAGAAAAGTAAAGTAATGATACGCGAAAGTCTCGAAATGCTACAATCCTTAATTCTGGGTATATGGCAGAAATGGAGGTATGTTTTATTTACATCTTGATATCAATTTCTGCCGCAGAAACACGGTCTGCGCTTATAGGTGTCGTTGCAGCGCGGTGAGCGATGCGCAGGCAGTCTTATTTGATGTAAGTTTCAAACGAAGTCTCCGAAAAGAAAAAATAAAAAAGAGAATCACCTTATATGATTCCCCTTCTTTGAAGCTTCACACGGACTATTCACTAAACGCGACTGCATCGATGTTCTTTTCTTTCACGAGTTTGTTGAATGAAGGTATCCGCTCGTTAAAGATCTTGTCGAGCAGTGCAAGTTGCGCATCGATCTTGCCCGTGATCTCCGCATAAACCGCGCGCACCTGCTCGGTCGGCCGGTAGTCACTGCCGTCTGCTTCCCCGGCAAGGGCCGCGAGCTTGTTGTTAAGTTTGATCGGGAAGTTCAAAGGATCCTGTCCGCTTCGGTTTTTAGTCTGGTAAAGCGCTTCTTCAATTTTGCGCATGTCATCATTGATTGATTTCGCCATCTCAACTACCGGCTTCATTTCATCTTTACCTTTCATCGGCTCAGTTACGCGATTGATCTGATCACGCGCAGTGCGGATTTTCTTGATTGCTTTATGGGTGACTGAAACCTTATCGCGCACCTGCATCAGGAAGTCAAATTGTTCCTGAATGCCTTCAGGTGTTGTGGTAGTCCGCGGGTCCTTCAGGATGATAAATGTTGTTTCCAGTGGTTTGTCATTAACGGTAAGTTTGGCTTTGTATTCACCTGGGACAGCTTTCGGACCGGTGAGCCGTGCAGCCCACATGATGAGGCCATCGAAACCCTCCGCGTCAGCGTAACGCATGTCCCATACAAAACGGTTGAAGCCAGGCTTGATCTTCATTTCTTCTTCCTTGTTCTTCTTATCGGGTTTTGTTGAAAATTTTTTGATCAGCGTCCCGTCTGTCTCGAAAATTTCCAGGCTGACTTTTGTCTTTGCAGTATCGCTGAGGAAATAATGGATCATGACACCGCCCGGATGATTTTGTCCTTCTGTTTTTGACGGAGTTCTGCGTGCTCCTCCTGGCATGCGATAACTAGCCATTGGCTTAAAGAGGTACGGACTGCTTGCAGAAACATTTTCGTTCAACTGGTGGAGCGGTGTTAAATCATCGATGATCCAGAAGCTTCTGCCCTGCGTTGCTGCAATAAGATTGTTGTTCTTAATCGTCAGATCGGTGATCGGCACAATCGGCAAGTTGAGTTGAAAAGGTTTCCAGTTAGCGCCATCATCAAACGATACATACATGCCCGATTCTGTTCCGGCATACAATAATCCTTCACGCCTAGGATCGGCACGAACGACTCTCGTGAAGTGATTCGCATCGATTCCGTTGGTAATGGCTGTCCACGTTTTGCCATAATCTTTTGTGCGGAAAAGATAAGGCTTGTAATCGCCAAGTTTGTAGCGCGTTGCCGCGATGTAAGCGCCACCTTTCACAAAAGGATCAAACTCCACGCTGTTGATCATGCTCCACTGTGGCATTATCGGAGGTGTGATTCTGTTCCACGATTTTCCGCCATCACGCGTGAGGCTCAGGATGCCGTCATCAGAGCCCGCGAGAATTACATCTTTCTCATAGGGAGATTCCGCGGCAGCGAAAATGGTACAATAGTATTCAACGCTGGTGTTGTCTTTGGTGATCGGGCCCCCAGATGATTTCATTTTGGAGGTATCATTGGTGGTGAGGTCGGGACTGATCAGTTCCCATTTCTCACCACCGTTGGTGCTGGCATGCAGGTGCTGTGATGCAGCGTAAATTTTCTTTGGGTCGTGAGGTGAGAAGAAGATTGGAAAATTCCACTGGAAGCGATACTTCGCACCTTCAGCTCCCCAGCCCATTGGATTGTCTGGCCACGGGTTGATACTCCGCTCTTCACCAGTGCGATGATTTTTTCGGGTGAGGAAGCCATCGTAGCTGCCACCATACACTACGTCTTCATCGGTTGGATCGACTGCCAGATGACCACTCTCGCCACCAGCGGTATCTTCCCAGTCTTTTGTTGTGATCGCAGATCCGTCAGTCCGATGGAGAATTCTTACTGTGGAGTTATCCTGCTGCGCACCATAGATGCGATACGGAAAATGATTGTCAGTGATGACGCGATAGAACTGCGCGGTAGGCTGGTTTTCGTATGTCGACCAGTTGCTGCCACCGTCAAAGGTGACCTGGCCTCCGCCATCGTCACCAATGATCATGCGTTGATTGTCTTCCGGTGCAATCCAGAGGTCGTGATGGTCTCCGTGATTTGCGTTCATCGCCTGGAATGTTCTTCCTCCGTCTTTCGATTTGTGGTAAGCGACATTCATCACATAAACGATGTCTTCTTCTTTTGTGTCGGCATAAATGCGGCTGTAGTACCATGCGCGCTGCCGAAGGTTCCGGTCATCATTCATTTTGCGCCACGTCTTGCCACCATCATCGGAGCGATATACGCCACCGTTTTCATTTTCGATGATGCTGTAGATCCGGTTTGAATTGACGGGAGAAACTGAAACACCGACAATACCCCAGATGCCCTTTGGCAATCCTTCGTTCTTTGAAATATCTTCCCATGTGTCTCCTCCATCGGTCGATTTCCACATTGCAGAACCTGCTCCGCCACTTTCGAGTGAATAAGGAGTTCGCCTGATTCGCCATGTCGATGCAAAAAGAATTCGCGGATTGTTCGGATCCATGCAAAGGTCGACAGCGCCTGCATCCGCGTTAGCGAAAAGAATTCTTTTCCACGTTGCACCGCCATCCGTTGAGCGATATATGCCCCGTTCCTCAGATGACTTGAACAAATCTCCCAGTACCGCAGCGTAAACCAGGTCAGGATTTTTAGGATGAATGCTGATCCTTACAATGTGTCTTGAATCCTTCAGCCCCACTGACTTCCATGTCTTACCTGCATCGACAGATTTCCACATGCCGTAACCATAGGAAACGTTGCCTCTCACTGTCACTTCACCTCCGCCAACGTAGATGACGTTATTGTCCCAATCACTGACGGCAATCGAACCAATCGATCCTCCAAAAAATCCATCAGAAATATTTTCCCACGTGTTTCCTGCGTCAGTCGTACGCCACACGCCACCCCCCACGGAGCCAAAATAATATAGGTTGGGTTTGCCGGCTACACCTGTAACGGCTGCAGAGCGGCCACCGCGGAAAGGCCCGATGTTGCGCCATTCCATTCCGCTGTAAAGCTTCGGATCAATACCGGGAGCCGGTTTGGGTGTGCTGTTTTTCTTCTGCGCCTGCGCAATGAACACGCAAAGCACAATCATGAACAAGAAGGAAGTGCTTCTCATAGTGAAAGGTTTAGGTTTGGGCAATCGATTTAGGATTAATTTAAGAAAATCCAATCGGGAATTTGATGGGCGGGGAGACCGGAACTGTACAGGTTACAACTTAGACGTATCCCTAAGCGATCCCGAATCTTTTGCGGTCGCGGGCTTTTGCTTTACGGATGCAATGCGCTAAACTTGGAAAGTTGAACCCTGACTCATGCAAAACTCAGATTTGCGCAAGCTGTTTAGTTTACCGGTAATTGTTGCAGCCCTCGGTTATTTTGTGGATATCTATGACCTCCTGCTTTTTAGTATCGTTCGAAGGCCAAGTCTTATCTCGCTCGGTGTTCCAGAAAGTGAGTTATTTAATCAGGGAGAGAGGCTTCTTCAGATTCAGATGTTTGGGTTGCTGGTGGGGGGGTTGATCTGGGGCATCATGGGCGACAAACGCGGCAGGCTTTCTGTTCTCTTCGGATCGATTCTTTTGTATTCACTTGCCAACATTGCGAACGGCTTCGTCACTACGGTGGAGCAGTATTCTATCCTGCGTTTCATCGCAGGTATCGGACTGGCAGGGGAGTTGGGTGCGGGCGTAACTTTGGTTTCGGAAACACTTCCGCCTCACCTGCGGGGCTATGGTACCACGATCATTGCAACGGTTGGACTGATGGGGGCTGTGCTCGCGAATTTTATTTCGAAAATCTTCGACTGGCAGGTTGCGTACTTTATTGGAGGCGGACTTGGCCTGCTTCTGTTGCTGGCGCGGGTAAGTGTGTTCGAGTCAGGGATATTTCTTCAAACGAAAGCGAAAGAAATATCGCGCGGGAATTTCTTCCAGCTTTTCTCGGACAAGGTCCGCTTCAAGCGATTCATGGGCTGCATCTTTATCGGCCTCCCCATCTGGTATGCCATCGGAATCCTGATCACGTTCTCGCCAGAGTTCGCAAAAGCATTGTCGATCAATGGAGTTATCTCAGCAGGAGATGCGGTCATGTTCAGCTATCTTGGCCTTGCAGCAGGCGATCTATCGAGTGGTTTCCTGAGTCAGAAAGTCAAGTCTCGAAAAAAGGTGGTAACACTCTTTATTCTACTGACGCTGTTGTTCATTTTACTCTATCTTTTCTCACCATTCAAGTCCACCGACTTCTTCTATGTCACCTGTTTCACGCTTGGATTTGGAATCGGGTACTGGGCACTTTTTGTTACCATCGCGGCAGAACAGTTTGGAACGAATTTAAGGTCGACTGTGGCTACCTCAGTTCCCAATTTCATTCGAGGGACGGTGATTCCGCTGACGCTGTTTTTCAAGTTCCTGCGGGATGCCCTCACTGCGCATTATACTCCTCTGGTAACAGAGACGGAGGCGAAAAACTATGCGATCATTTATGGTGCGCTAACCGTTGGTCTATGTACCATTGTTATTGCTTTTATCGCTTTGCGGGCCATTGATGAAACTTACGGTCGGGACCTTAATTTTGAGGAGACATAAATCCAGGCGCTTCAACAAATCAAGTATAACCCGGAGTTGCAAAAGTCGTTAACGGATTTTGTATTTTTGTAGTACCCAATTTACCCCCGAAGGCTGAACCCTGTGAAGCAGTATCGTTTTTTCGTCTTTTTCTGGCTTTTGCTGCCATCGCTGGCCTTTGCTCAGAACCTAGAGCTCATCGAAAAGATAAAGGCAAGTCTTCCTAACGAGCCGACCGAACAGCGGTACAATATTCTGAATGACCTGGCGTGGGAATATCGTTTCGCCTATCCTGACAGCACGACCTACTACAGCGAAATGGCCTATCAGCTTGGACTAAAGCTGAACCTCAAAAAGGGTCTTGCGCGTGCTGTAAACGTGCTGGGCATTGCAAAGAATTACAAAGGAGAGCGGTTGAAGGCTTTTGAATACTACTCTCAAGCCCTTGAAATTGCCACCAGTCAGAACGATTCCTTACAGATTGCACACGCAAACAACAATATCGGCCGCTTGTTTTACGATCAGGGCATTCTGTCAAGATCGTATGACTACTTTGTCACCGCCAGGTCTATTTTCACTGCCATCAACGACTCATCCGGAGTTGCTTATACATACCAAAGTCTGGCGAACCTGTATAAGAGTCAGCGCGATTATGAAAAAGCCGAAGAGAATTATTTAAAAGCTTACGAAATCAGACTCGCGTTAGGAAATCCACGGGACATCATGTCTGCGCTGGTTTATCTCGCGCGCCATTACCAGGATGCGAATGATGAAGACAAGGCAATTCATTACCTGAAACTTGCCGATTCAACTGGTCATACGATCAACGATGAGATCAATCTCGCGGAAATTAAAACGTATCTCGCGGAAAGCTATCTGGCGAAGGGCCGGCTGAAAGAAGCGGAAGACATCGTCAATCTCGGAATGGACGTGATCAAAAAAAGGAACAACCTTCGAATGATGCCTCAGGCGTATCAGATCATGGGGCTGATCCTCCTGGAGAAGAAGGATTTTCAGGGAGCGAAAAATTATTTCTCGCTTTCGCTGGATATCGCGGACCGCATGAAAGATCTCAATGCGAAGATGGAGGCGTATTACAATCTCTGGAAAGTTTCTGAACGCTTGAAGGATTCACGCGCGAGCATCAGCCACCAGAATCAATACCTGATCCTCAAAGACTCGATTAAGGATCTTGACCTTGCACGCCAGGTTGAACGCCTGCAGTTTGAAATTGATATTCAGCGCAAGGAACAGGAGAACGCAGGATTGAAAGCTGATCAGGAAAAGATTGCATCAAAGGTGCAGCAGCAGAAACTGCAGAACCTGATCCTGATTGTTATTATTGGCTTTGTGTCAATGCTCGGGCTTCTGCAATGGCTTAACGCGAAGAAGAGAAGAACCATTAATGAGCAACTGGTTAAACGGAACGAGGAGGTTCAAAGTCAGCGTGGTGAAATTATCGACCAGAATGACAAACTCTCAAAGCGAAATCAGCAGCTCTCTGACCTTAATCATGAGAAGGATACGTTGATGAGCATCGTGGCGCACGATTTGAAGTCACCGCTGAATCGCATTGAAGGATTGATCTACCTGATGGAGATGGATAACAAGCTTACACCGGATCAGCGCAATTATTTGTCGATGATCCGTGACGCCACCGGTTCCGGCCTTGATCTGATCACTGACCTTCTCGATGTTCATATGATCGAGGAAAATGTCGAGCCGAACTACACCACCTTCGATATCAGTAGTTTCCTGCTTGAAAAGACAGAGGCGTTCCAGCAGCGCGCTGCCAGCAAGGGTATTCACCTCAATATAAAGCGTGTTGAAAATGAAGAAGTGACGACAGATCGATCGTACCTCGACCGGATTTTCGATAATCTATTATCTAACGCGATTAAATTTTCTCCTAAAAATTCAATCGTAGATATTTCCGCAGACAGAACACAAAATGATTTCTGGATAAGTGTAAAAGACCGAGGTCCGGGCTTCTCAAATTTTGATCAGGGATTTCTCTTTCAGAAGTTTAAAAAACTCAGTGCACGGCCCACCGCTGGTGAAACATCCAATGGGCTGGGACTTGCAATTGTAAAAATCCTCGTTGACCGTTTGAAGGGCAAGATAGAGCTTACCACCGAACAGGGAAAGGGGAGCGAATTTGTCGTGCGTTTCCCCCAGCAAAAACAATTTCACCAGGTTTCCACGCCTTCCAATTAAACCTTTCAGGGGCTTTGATGTCAAAGCATTAAAACATCGTAATTCAACTGCGTACCCCATAATGGATGATGACGTAATTGGTTCAGATGGTGTGTTATGTACATTTAAATTCATTAGCCATGAAAAATTCAGTTCTCGTATTCCTCTTTGTACTCTTCGTGGGTGTAATGCAATCCTTCGCTCAGGAAACTCCGCGTGTTGACGAACGCCAGCAGGCGCAACGTGGCCGGATCCGACAGGGCGCAGCATCCGGTGAATTAACAAGGTCGGAAACCCGCAGACTTCGTGCGGAACAGCGTCACATCAGGCGATCGGAACGCAGGGCAAAAGCCGATGGCGTGGTAACATCCCGTGAGCGTGCGAAATTGCAACAGAAGCAAAACCGGGCCAGTCGCGATATCAGACGCCAGAAACACGACCGCCAGGACAGACCGAACTAGCTATAATTTAAAATTGGATTTCCGTCCGGGGTAGAAACTCTGGTGTGGTTCCGGAGAAAGCTACCGCTTGTAACCTGATGCTTTTTTCATTTGGGTTTATCACCTACCTTAGGTATCCTTTAAACACCCTATATGAAAAAGCATCTTCTCATTTCATTGTTGGGATTGTTCCTTGCAACGGTGGCGCAATCCCAGACCTCGCTGGTCGATCCAGCGAACGTCAACATTCCCTTTAAAAAGGTTGTACTCGACAACGGTCTCCGTGTGGTCGTACACGAAGATCACAAGGCACCGATTGTCGCTGTTAACGTGTGGTATCACGTTGGCTCAAAAAACGAAAAGACCGGCAAGTCAGGGTTTGCTCACCTCTTTGAGCACCTGATGTTCAACGGCAGCGAACATTTTAACAACGACTATTTCAAAGCACTGGAAGCGATAGGAGCGACCGATCTCAACGGTACCACGAACAGTGATCGGACCAATTATTTTCAGAATGTTCCGGTAGCTGCACTCGACCAGGTTTTGTGGCTGGAGTCTGACCGCATGGGACACCTTCTCGGTGTCATCGATCAGGCTCGTCTGGATGAGCAGCGTGGTGTCGTGCAGAACGAGAAGCGCCAGGGAGAAAACAATCCTTATGGCCGCGAGGGAGAGATGGTGACGAAAGCTTCCTATCCCGCAGGTCATCCTTATTCGTGGACCGTTATTGGTTCGATGGATGATCTGAATGCAGCATCACTTGATGATGTGAAGGATTGGTTCAAGACCTACTACGGTGCCGCCAACTCAGTGCTTGTGATTGCAGGCGATGTGAAGACCGATGAGGTGATCGAGAAAGTGAAAAAATATTTCGGGAATATTCCAGCAGGTCCATCGCTGGCGAAACCTGAAGTGAATATCGCGAAGCGCACGCAGGACACGCGTCAATCGTATCAGGATATGGTGACGGAAGCACGTGTCAGCATGTACTGGAATACTCCGCAGTGGGGATCGAAGGAGTCGATCTACCTCGATCTTGCCGGCTCGATTCTCAGCAGCGGCAAAAGCTCGCGCCTTTTCAAAAAGCTTGTGTATGAAGATCAGATCGCCACGATTGTGAGCGCCTACAACTACGCACAGGAACTTGGCGGGCGTTTCACCATGCAGGCCCGCGTAAAGCCAGGCAATGACCCTGCAAAGATTGAAGCGGCTACCATTGCTATACTTGACGAATTCATTAAGAACGGACCGACACAGGCAGAGCTCGATCGCGTTCGCGCTGAATATTTTGCAAACATCATTAAAGGACTCGAACGCATCGGTGGTTTCGGTGGAAAGTCCGACATCCTTGCCGAATACGAAGTGTATGGAGGAAGTCCTGATGCCTACAAGGAAGATCTCAAAACCCTCGCGGAGGCCACTGTAGCCGATGTTCACAAAGCCATCAAGGACTGGCTCACTTCAGGAAAACACACCATTGTGTGTACTCCTTTCCAGACATATCAGGTTACCGGTACTGAAGCCGATCGTTCAAAAATTCCTGCGCTCGGTACTCAGCCGGCATCGTCATTCCCCGACCTGCAGACATCAACGCTTAAAAATGGTTTGAAAGTGGTGCTTGCGCAGCGCAAGAACACTCCGAACGTTACCATGAATCTTGTTCTTGATGCAGGCTATGCTGCCGATCAGTATGCAAAACCGGGAACCGCAGCTCTTGCACTGAACCTCCTTGATGAAGGCACAAAGACGATGAATGCGCTGCAGATCAGTGACAAGCTCCAAACACTTGGCGGAAGCATTGCCTCTTACTCTGACCTCGATGCGTCATACGTCTACATGAGCACATTGAAGTTGACGCTGGAGCCATCGCTTGATCTGTATGCGGATCTGCTGCTGAATCCGGCATTTGCTGAAAATGAATTCAAACGCCTTCGCGATCAGCAACTAAATTCGATCAAGCGCGAAGGAACACAGCCGTTCCAGATGGCGATGCGCGCGTTACCAAAATATCTGTACGGAACAGGGCACGCTTATTCAAATCCGCTGACGGGTACAGGTTACGTTGAGACTGTCAACGCAATCACACGGGAAGACATTATCAAGTTTTACGACACGTGGTTCAAGCCGAACAACGGAACACTTGTCGTTGTCGGTGATATCGAAATGAAGGACCTTGTGAACGGCCTTGAAAGACGTTTTGACAAATGGAAGAAGGCTGATGTTCCGAAGAAGAATCTTGCTGCTGCCGCAAAGGCAAAAGCCAATACGGTTTATGTGATCGACAAGCCCGAGTCACAGCAGTCCGTGATCATGGTGGGTTACCTCGTGGATCCTTACGGCAAAGTTCCGGAGATCGCACGCGAATCGATGATGAGTGTTCTTGGGGGGGACTTTACATCACGTTTGAACATGAATCTGCGCGAGGACAAACACTGGTCGTACGGTGCAGGAAGTTTTGTATGGGATGCCAAAGGTCAGCGCCCGTTGCTCGCCTATGCTCCGGTGCAGACCGACAAGACAAAGGAATCCGTTCAGGAAATAATAAAGGAGTTCAAATCCTTCGTCACTGACAAGCCCATGACGCAGGAGGAATTTGACCGCACGAAGAATAACACCGTGCTGCAGCTTCCTGGCAGATGGGAAACAAATGGTGCTGTTAGCGGATCTATCGAAGAAATTGTCAAATACGGATTGCCTGAAGACTATTATAAGACCTACGACAAAAACGTACGCGCACTCACGCTTGACGAAGTAAGAAAAGTAAGCAAGCAAATGGTGAGTCCGGAGAAACTAACGTGGTTTGTAGTCGGTGATAAAGAGAAGATCATGGCCGGCTTGAAAGAAGTCGGATTCAGTGAGATCATCGCGATCGATGCTGACGGTAACCCGATCAAGCCGATAGGCGATGTGAAGCTGAAGACAAACAATTAATGTGTTAATGTGTTCAGGTGCTCATGTGTTCATGTGACTTCGTTAACGGGCTTGTCAGTGTTATTGCTGTAAGTCCGTTGACAGACATGAGCACGCGGGCACCTGAGCACTCGAACACAATTTATTTAGAGACTTCATCCGCCTCAGTCATTACTTTCTGCAGGGCGGAAAAGCGTTCGAGCTGGAGGTTCAGAATTTTTTCGAGAATTGTCGGAGCATATCCTCCGCTTCCCTTTGTGCGGTTGTGTTCATCGCTATGGGCGTAGGCATTCTCCGCAAGTTTTTTGTGCGGCATGCGGAAACTCTTCAGTGTGTTGCCCAGTTGCTGGATCTGATAGGCCGATCGCAGAATAGCAGGACCCGGTTCATTCTTAAAATCGCGGATTGCACGCGATAAAATCGATGGTTTGCCTTTGAAGGTGAAGTAGATTTTAGTAACGAACGGCAGATTGTAATAAAGATATCCTTCCTTAAAATTTGCGTATTCATCATCAGCAAGATCACAACTCCACAACAGGTGATCAAACAGAAACATTGGCATTTCCACGGCACCCGGGCCGATGTAGTCTTTGCCGTAGTCTACTTTGATAGGATCGTAGTAAAACCGGAGTTCGTTGGCAAACACAGCCGGAGAGACGTTGCGTTTTGCGTGAACTATACCTTTTACCATTGCACTGATCTTATCCTGAACGACCTGGCAGTGAACTGAAAACATCGGATCACTCAGTGGAATGTGCTGGAGACGTTCAAGCTCGAGGATTGCGCTGAAGAGATCGGGCATTGCCATGCGCACGCTCTCGATGAGATGCTTTTCATCGTCAAGGCCGGTGTATGTTCTGATGCGAGGCCCTGAGGGATTCCAGGAGGTATAATGAATAAGGGTGTCGCGCGGAGGGAGTTCAGTTTTTACCATGAGCACGAGCAGCACGTATTCGAGTTCGGGTACTGCTTCAACGGGTTCGATGCGATGTTTCTTCAGGATACCGATGAAGATGCCAAGGTCGCGCATGGTTGCCACCGCTTCCTCGTAGGTAAACGCTTCAAGCTGGTCGGGAAGAGGGAGGAGATCATACATCAGCTGTACGATCTCCTTTGTTAATTTTTTTGTGTTGAGAGAATGCAGAAGATCGATCTTGCTATCAAAATGAATCGGATCGAGCTCCACGATGGTCTCGGTGCGTTTGAGCCACTGTCTAAATTCAAGATCGAAATTCAGATCCACAGGAAGTCTAGTTAAGAAGCCACTTTACACAGCCGTCTTCTGAATCAAACATGTTGATCATCAGGTTACCAACGGCACCTTCCTTATTCACTTTGTTCACAGTCGCGGCTGCAAACACGTCCTCGGCAACCACTGCACCAACCTTGCGAAGCCCGACTTTTTCAACCTGCGGAAACCATTCCATAGTCAGGTAGTCCTGAACTTCTTTTGAAAGCACTTTCAGCTGGCGATGATCACTGAGGTGGTTTTTCAGGCCGTTGTCTTTGATGTAGCTTGTCATGAAAGCGCAGCCTTTACGAACTTCCTGAGGCTTCAGGAAGCCGATCCACTTTGCCACAATCACATTATTGGCGTTGTCCAGATGGATCTCAACGAAGGGTTCCTTCATCAAATTTACTTTTGTCATATCGTATAGGTTTTTCACAAATGTAAGGATGAACGGCTGCGAGCAACCACGATTATAATTCGGGATATTACATCGGTAAATCGCATTATTATTTTTGCGTATACCCATACCGTTACGTACTTATTCTCAGTAGAACTACGGATAGAAAAATCAAACAGGCTACCAGTTTATTCGATACCGCAAAAAAAAAGCGCCCGCGATTATGATCGGGGCGCCACAGTTAAATTTTCTTCGCTGGAACTTGGTCAATTAAGGCGAAAAACCAACATGCTGTTGCTAGTATCAGACCTTTGAAAGTGCCTGCTCAAGATCGGCAATCAGGTCTTCATGATCTTCGACACCGATAGACAGGCGGATCAGCGAATCCACAAGCCCTGCTTTAAGTCTCTCTTCTTTCGGAATACTCGCGTGCGTCATTGATGCGGGGTGGTTGATCAGCGATTCCACACCGCCCAGCGATTCGGCAAGCGAAAACAGCTCCACGCTCGTCATGAGCTTGCTGGCTTTCTCCATGCTATCGTCCTTCAGTGTAAACGACAACATGCCGCCAAAGTCACGCATCTGACCTTTCGCCACCTCATGGTTTGGGTGGTCAGTAAAGCCCGGCCAGTATACCTTTCCGATCTTGGAATGTTTCTTTAAATATTCGGCAATTTTTCTTCCATTGACACAGTGACGTTCCATGCGGAGATGCAGCGTTTTGATTCCGCGAAGTACGAGGAATGAATCCTGCGGGCCCGGCACAGCGCCACAAGAATTCTGAATGAAAGCGAGCTCCTGGTAGAGTTTTTCATCGTTGAGAACAAGCGCCCCCATGATCACATCGGAGTGACCACCGAGATATTTTGTAACAGAGTGCATCACTATGTCAGCCCCAAGGTCGAGCGGGTTTTGGAGATAAGGAGATGCAAAAGTATTATCAACAGCGACAAGGATGTTTCGTTTTTTTGCGATGGCAACGCATGCTTTGATATCAACGATATTCATCAGCGGGTTGGTAGGAGTCTCCAGCCAGAACAATTTCGTTTTATCGTTTACGAGCGGCTCAATGTTTGAAGACTTCGTAAGGTCGATGAAATGAAACTTGATTCCATATTTCTCAAAAACTCTTTTGAACATCCTGTATGATCCGCCATACAGATCGTTGCTGGTAATCACTTCGTCACCGGGGTTGAGTAATTTGATGACCGCATCAGTTGCGCCCATACCAGACGAGAAACAAATCGCAAACTGGCCGTTCTCCAGTGCGGCAAGACTTTTCTGGAGTGTATTTCGCGTTGGATTTGCCCCGCGTGCATAGGCATATCCTTTATGTTTTGCGGGTGCCTCCTGAACGTATGTTGATGTCTGAAAGATTGGCGTCATGATCGCGCCTGTTGACGGATCGGGTGCAACGCCCGCATGAACTGCTTTTGTTCCGAATTTCATAACCTGTAATTAGTTGGTAAAGTCACTAACGCGCGGTTCGCGTTTGACGATTGTTTAGTGAATGCAAATATAAAGTTTTTGTGGCGCGAACGGGCTAGGCGTCCTTATTCTTCCAGTATTGGCGAATCGCCTCTTTCCAGTTCGAGCCATGCCGCAGGTAAAGCGCTGTGTTGATAAGCATTTTGTCTTCCGGTGAGTAGGTCGACTGATCGTTCATCGCCTGAAGGATGATGGCGCAAAGGTCATCTTTGAATGCCTCGCCTCGCATCACGGACAGTTGCTTCAGGTCGCGTGCGATTGAGGCAACCGAAATCTCACCGCGAGGTGCGGGAGTTTCGGCAGGAGCCGGTGCGTCTTCCGGCTTTTTTACGGGCTCCAATGTGTTGGCGGTCTCGCTCAGCTTTGACGGAGTCACCAGCGTGGCTGCCTGTTGTTTCAGGAATTCGTCCAGGTCTTTCAGCGTATTCTTCTTCTTGCTCATGACAGGTGCTTTAAAATTTCCTGGGCGATGGGTTCGTATGCTTTTTCGGCAGCAACAGTGCTGAAGTTGACGAATAGATTTTTTTGCGGAACAATGATCGGAAGGATTATTGCATCCAAATTTTTCAGACTCTCTCTCACCGTATAAAGATTTGTTCCGGTGTGAATGCGGTTTGGGAGTATAAGAATCTTCAACTGGGGGTTTAGTTGACGGGCCGGGGCCAGGTCCGTCACCGTCTGGTAAGTCACCAGGAGATCATTTTGTGTAAGACTTGTCGGAACGATCACCACATCGCTTACCAGGCAAAGTTTTTTGATGCCCTCGTCAGTAGTTTTCCCTGCGCTGTCTACCACCACCACATCTGTCTTTCGGCTGTTTTTCAGGTCCGTCAGTTCCTGCGCCACTGCCTGGTCCTGCGAGCCGAGAATATCAAAAGTCCTACCGTTGTCCTTCGACTTGAAGACTTCCATCTTGCGCAAGGTGTTCAGCGTGTAGTTTGTGTCAGTCTCTACCAGGACAACGCGTTTGCCTAAAGCATTGAGTGTAGTGGCCAGGTTAATGGCATTGGTTGTCTTACCGGTGCCGCCTTTTCTGCTGATAAACGAAATAACTTTCGCCATCCTTAAAATTAGAAAAAAAATCGAAACGCCAATTCAACCGCGTCAGTGCTTACGCTTCTTCTTATCATCCTTCGAATCCTTCTTTTTTTTCTTTGGATCAGATAAACTGGCTGACATTGAGTTCCATGGTTTATCTATGTTAAAATATACGTCCACTGATTTTCCATCTTCTCCGGTTGTTGAAAGCTTGTCGTAGCTGTGATCATCGTCATGAAGGAGTGATTGCATGGTCGATTTCAAGCCGAGGTAAGCCAGCACATGATATTCATGCCGCGGAGAAACAACAAAATAGGCGGAGTCCATTGATTTTCCTGTGCCGGTTGCGAGAATGCTCTCCATCAGGCCGATGTATTGCGTCAGGGCCTTCTGAAAATCCGCCTGTAGTTTCAATTCCATCGCCACAGACGCAAGAGATTCATATGCCTGAAGGTGAAAGGGATCGGTTTCCAACGCAGAACGATACAGTTCCATTGCTTCCGGGGCAGACTGTGGCTTAGCTGCGGAGAGGATGGCAGAGGCGGCCATGCCGTACGGACTGTAGCGCTCATCGGACGTGAAACCATAGTATACCATCAGAAACTCTGGCAGGCTCATTTGCATTGGCGTATTCTTAAACTTCTCCAGCAATTTTGGATAGTAGTAGATGTGCTGCGGATCTGTAATCCATGAATCTATATTTTTCTGATCATTCGAATATTCACTGAGCCGGAAGGTAAAGCCGTCCTGGACGTATTTGTCGCGCGGAGTATTGTTGAGAATAGTTGCTTTCGTTTTTAACAGATGATGTCCGACTTCATCGGGCTGCCTCTGCAATAATGTGTCTGCTACTCGCAGCACGTGCCCGAAGTTCCCCAGTGAAAACGCTGCATATGCTTCAAGCGGAAGCAGTTCATTGGTAAGTCCAAACTTTTCCCGGCTTGCTTTGGCCATCCTGAACGCCACCGGTACATTCTGCCTGTAAAAGTGCTCCCATGCCAGGGTTGCGTAGAAATAAGGGTTAAGTGAATCGCGCTCGTAGGCTCTTGTCAAATAGTAGAAGGACGAATCACTTGCCCGCGCTTTGAGGAGTGATGACAGTCGGAAGAGTGCGTCAGCATCGTTCGGTTCTGCTGTGAGAAATTTCCGGATAAATCCTTCGGCTTTTTGATTGTCTTTGCGGTGAATATAGACGTTCGCGAGATTGTAATAGGCTTCCGGAAATTGATTGGAAATCTTTAACACACGAAAGTAGTCGCGCTCGGCACTGTCAAGCTGATTGAATTCCATGTAACAATTGCCGCGCATCTTGTACACCAGGGCGTTCATGCTGTCCTGACGAATAAGTCGATTGAAGTAGTAAAGTGCCTCCCGGTACTCGTTTTTGTCGTAGTGAGCTTTCCCTTTCTCAAGGAGCGTGGCAACCTGAGCCGCGCAATGGTATGATGTGCAAAGCCCGATGATGATGAGAAGGGTCAGATTTTTCATGGGGAATGAAATTTCCTGAAAGATGCCTAAAATCTCCAAATTCCATAACGCAACCGCATGAAATAAAAAACGCTGCCATTAGTCAGGCAGCGTTCTTTACTGAGAAATACGGTAAATCTAAATGGATCTGTTAATGTCGAATTTTTCAAGGTAGTCAGCTACGCGTCTTACCAGGCTCCCGCCCAACGCCCCGTCTACTACGCGGTGATCGTACGAGTGAGAAAGGAACATCTTATGGCGGATGGCAATCGCATCTCCGTAAGGTGTTTCAATTACAGCGGGTTTTTTCTGGACCGCACCGAGTGCCATGATCGCCACCTGAGGCTGCATGATGATTGGCGTACCCATCACGTTGCCGAATGAGCCAACATTCGATACGGTGAAAGTGCCACCTGCGAGATCATCGGGCTTGAGTTTATTTTCGCGCGCTCTGCGTGCAAGGTCGTTCACAATTTTTGCTAGTCCGGTGATGTTGTACTGGTCAGCATTTTTGATCACAGGAACAATCAAATTGCCGGAAGGAAGTGCTACCGCCATTCCGATGTTGATGTCGCGCTTCTTGATGATCTTATCACCGTCAACCTGCACGTTAATCATTGGGTAGTCCTTGATGGCAAGTGCAACAGCTTCGATGAAGATAGGCGTGAATGTCAAAGTATCGCCTTCGCGTTTCTGGAACTCGTTCTTTACTTTGTTCCGCCAGAACACAATGTTGGTCACATCGGCTTCAACGAATGACGTGACATGCGGAGAGATTCGCTTCGAGTCGACCATGCGCTCGGCAATCATCTTGCGCATACGATCCATTTCAATGATCTCATCGCCACCGCTGACCGAAACAGGTACACGCTGCGGAGGTCCTTGTTGCGTACTTCCAACGGAAACGCGTTGCTGCACAGCCTGAACCGTTGCACCGAGTTTGCGATGCTGCACATAGTTCATGATGTCTTTCTTCGTCACGCGGCCCTCGAGACCTGAGCCTGGAATAGTTTCAAGTTCAGCGACAGCGATATTTTCTTCTTTAGCAATATTCTTGACCAGCGGGGAGTAAAAGCGGCTGGCAGATTTGAAGTCGGGCGCAGTGGCGTGTGAGCCATTACTTCCATTGAAGCCATTAGATGCGGGTGCCATTTCAGGTGCTGCTGACGTAGCCGGAGCAACAACAGTTTCGCCTGTAGTTTCTGCCTCAGCATCAGATGTGATGATGGCGATTGGTTTACCAACCTTAACCACTTCGCCTTCCTTGGCGAGGATTTCCTTTAAAACACCGGCAACAGTTGACGGAACCTCCGTGTCAACCTTATCGGTCGCGACCTCAAGAACTGACTCATCCTGTTCGATCTTATCGCCCGGTTTCTTCAACCAGTGAAGGATTGTCGCTTCCATGATACTCTCGCCCATTTTAGGCATCACTAATTCGACTTGCGCCATGTTTCAAACGTTTTCAGAAGCCAAAGTTAAGCAGGATTTTTCATGAAAAGCCACACGGAGACAAATTTCAGTAGAACCAATGGTCGAATACGCGATTAGCGAAATCTTTCGCTGTCGAACCAGTTGGTCGTAGGAGAAAATGTTGCGCTTACGCAGCCGAGGGGAAGATTCAAAACCCAAGATCCAAAACCCAAAACCCAAGATCCAAAACCCAAGCTCAAGGAACCAAAATCCACAACTCAATAGTGAGCACAGACTTCGAATGTGGAAACCTTGAACTCGGAACTTTGAACCTTAAACTCGGAACCTTGAACCCGGAACTTTGAACTTTGAACCTTGAACTTTGAACCCTGAACCCGCAATTCCGCGCCTACTCGTACTTCAACACCATAGCCGGATTCTGCCTGGAGGTTTTCAACACCTGCGTGAGCACTGTAGCAATTGCAACCACAGCAGATGTCAGCATCGCGACAGCAAATATCCACCATGAAATTTCCGTGCGGAACGTATACTTCGAAAGCATCTCGTTCGAGTAGTAGAACGCTAAGGGAATAGCGATCACATTGGCGATCAGGATCCAGATTGCAAAATCCTTGAGCATGAGGAGTGACAAACCTGTTGTGGTTGCGCCCAGTGATTTCCGGATACCCATCTCTTTCTTGCGCTGCTCGGCAATGAAAGAAGCAAGTCCATAAAGTCCGAGGCACGAAATCAGGATGGCCATCACTGTGAAGGAACTGAATAGCGCAGTCATGCGGTTTACGGCTCCGTGATACATCGCGATTTTGTCTTCGAGCAGTTGGAAGTTCGGTGGATACTGCGGGAAAAGTTTGGTATACTTTGCCATGATATTTTTCTTCACTGTTTCAATATCACCACTCACCTTCACGAACCCCCAGGTTGAGGCAGGATTGTAGAAGATCATCAGCGGTCCTTCTACGTTTCGCATTCCCGTGAAATTAAAATTCTTTACCACACCGATGATTTCATAGTTCCAGACATCACGCTGGATCGTTTTTCCAACAGGATCCGTGAAGTTTGCAACTTCTGCCATTTTCTCGTTGACAACTACTTTAAGAATCCTGTTCGCTGTGTCGCGAACCACTTCGCCCGGCTGAAAGAAACGGCCTGCAACCATTTCCATTCCAAATGTTTTAGGGTAGGCATCGTGGCTGCTGGTCATGCTGACCAGTACATCTGAGTTCGGATCTTTTCCTTCCCATCGGAATCCGCCACCATTGGAGAAAATTTCAGTTGGTATTTGAGCCGCTGAGGTAACGCTCACAACATTTGGAATCTGCTCCAGCTCTTTTGCCAGCGATTCAAACTGATTTCGCGTTTCATCTTCCAGCTTGAAGTAGAAGATATTGTCTTTCTCGAAACCCACAGGAAGCTGCAGCAGGTAATTGAATTGTTTGTTGAGAATTGTTGTGGTGATGATCAGTGCAATTGAAATTGTGAACTGTACAATGACAAGCACGCTTTTAAATGAGCCGCCTTTCAGCGATGCCGAATTCTTCAGCACCGTTGCAGGATTGAATCGCGCGAGATAGAAGGCAGGATATGCACCGGCTGCGAGGCCTGCAAAAACTGCGATCAATAACAGCGTAACAATGGTCAACGGATCGGAATACTCTATGGATAATTGCTTTTGTATCGTCACGTTGAACCACGGCAAGATCAACTCCACGATGAGTACAGCAAAGTTGAGCGCAATGAGTGCGAAGAGAATTGACTCTCCAAGAAACTGAACCACTACCTGGCGTTTTCCTGCCCCGATGCTTTTTCGAATGCCAATCTCTTTGGCGCGCTGCACCGATCGCGCTGTGACGAGGTTTACATAGTTCATTCCCGCCAGTGACAAGATCACCACGCCAATGATCGCGAACACATAAACGTACGTCACCGGACAATTTTTGTGGCGGTAGTTGTGAAGATGGAAGTCTGGCATCGCGTGCAGAAACAATTCATCTTTTTTGTCCTGCGTTTGTTGCTTACCGAGACGTGGTTTTAGTTTCGCTTCGAAGGCTGCAACATCGGTGCCCTCGCGAAGCAGAAGATAAAGCGGGTAAGAATTATTTCCCCAGGAGGTAAGGTCGCGGCCAAGGTCTTTATAAAACTCTACCGGCAGGATGACATCGAAACGCATTGTGGAGGTCACCGGGAAGTTGTCGTATACTGCGGTAATGGTGAAGTCATATTTTGCATTCACCTGTAAACTCTTGCCGAGCGCAGGTTCATTGCCAAAATATTTTTCAGCCGTGCGCTTCGAGATCGCAACGGAAGAAATAGATGGGAGAGCGCTTTGGGCATTTCCCTCCAGGAAGCTGAACGTGAACATATCGAAGACATCCTTGTCTGCCATGGCCACGGTTTCTTCAAAGGTCTTGTCGTCATGCCGGAACATCAGGCGGTTCCACTCATCGAGACGGGCAGCTTTTTCAACTTCCGGATACTCGGCCACGATGGCATCGCGCAACGGGTAGGGTGTCGGGGAGAAATGATAAACCATATTGTCGAGATATGAATCGCGAACAACCTGGTGAATGCGGTCGGCCTTCTCGTTATGCCTGTCAAAACTAAGTTCGTATTTCACATAAAGCATGACCAGTATAAATCCGATCAGGCCCATCGTGAGTCCAAAAATATTGATGAGCGCAAACGCTTTTTGGCGTGTGATCAGGCGAAAGGCAATCTTGAGGTAGTTGGAAAGCATACGATATGGTTTTGCTGGCATAACACCAATGCGATGCCAGATCACGAAAAGCTTCGTATTGGGCCAAAAATCGAACTTTGTCACGATTCATGACTGCAAGGTGTCTAATTTTTTTACACCGCTGTCAAAAGCTTGGGCAGTGAATCTTTTGAGCGGGTGAAGGAAAAACCGCTCCAGTGTTTTACTTTGAGTGCCGTGAAGAATGTAAGTGTCCTTATTATCGATGACGACCGGGATGTGCTCGATGCGCTCGGTGTGCTCCTGGAAGATGATTTTCCGAAAATAGTGAAGGAAAATAATACAAATCGCATTCAGACTTTGATCATTGAAAATTTTGATGTGGTGCTTCTTGACATGAATTTTTCAGCAGGGATCAATACGGGTAACGAGGGACTCTTTTGGCTCTCAAAAATAAAACAGCAAAGTCCCCAGACAGACGTGATTGTCATGACAGCCTATGGCAACATCGATCTCGCGGTGGAGGCGATCAAGCGTGGTGCAAAGGATTTTATTCTCAAGCCATGGAATAATGAAAAACTTCTCGCTACGCTGAACTCTGCAATTGCTGAAAAAGCATACCGCAGGATTGAGCCAAAACGTACAACGAGCGATGAATTTATTCCTGGACAATCTCCGTTAATGTTGAAGCTACAGGAACAGGTGAGGAAGGTTGCGCAGACAGATGCGAGCGTGCTTCTCCTCGGGGAGAACGGAACAGGCAAAGAGATGTTTGCAAAGTATATTCACCATCAATCTCTCCGCGCGGGTCAGCGATTTCTCACGGTTGACCTCTCAGCAATTCCTTCAAGCCTTTTTGAGAGCGAACTTTTTGGTCACAGGAAGGGAGCGTTCACAGATGCGAAGGCAGATCGTCAGGGTAAGTTTCAGGCGGCCGATCAGGGAACACTTTTCCTGGACGAGATCGGCAACCTGCCAATGGCTCAGCAGGTGAAACTTCTTACGGTATTACAAAATCGATTGGTTACACCTTTGGGGACCACCGAGTCATCGTTGGTTGATGTGCGCATTATTTCTGCTACCAATGCAAACCTTTCTGAAAGAGTAGCATCCGGAGAGTTTCGTCAGGATCTGCTGTACCGCATCAATACGATTACAATCACCATTCCTCCGCTTCGTGAAAGAATTGAGGACATAGAGGTACTTGCCGGTCATTTTCTGTCAGGTTTCAAAGCGAAATATAAAAAAGAGCAAATCGGTTTTTCACAGCAAGCTTTAGAAATCATGAAAGAATATTCGTGGCCGGGAAACGTTCGGGAACTAAAGCACACCGTAGAGAAGGCTGTGATCCTTGCCGAAAAAGACATGATCGATGCAGATGATCTTGCATTGTCAATTTCAGGCAAGCCTACGGCAAATGCAGGTGGTAAAACACTTGAAGCAATCGAGAGAGAAGCGATGATCAGTGCTTTGAATGCGCATGGCGGAAATATAGTGCATGCAGCCAAAGCGCTGGGTATCACGCGACAGACGCTGTATAATAAAATGAAGAAGTATGGTATTTAAAAAATATCATCTTCACATCATTCTCAGGTTGCTGCTCATCGTGGCCAACTGCTTCGCTGTCGTTTATGTTTGGCAGCTGGGAATGTACTGGATCTCATTTTACAATCTCGTTGCACTGCTTCTCTTGCAAGTGTATCTCCTGTTTCGATATCTCTCACGCTGGCAGGAAAATGTGCGTGTTTTTGCAAATTCGGTGCGTCACGGTGATTATACGATCACCTATCATCTCGTTGATAAGCAGGATGCATTTTATGAACTCTATGAGATGCTTAACGCTGTGTCCGCCTATGTAAGGGTTTTGCAGTCTCAGATCGTTGAGCAGGATCAGTATTTCAAATACCTGGTGGAGAATGCTCAGGTGGGTCTGATGGCCTACGATGAAAAAGGGAATGTGCTGCTCGCCAACGATGAAGTGCTGAGGCTGATGAAAATAACCCAGCTGAAAAATATCAATCAACTCAGAACTATCGACAACACACTTTTCGAAAACCTGACCACGCTCTTACTCAATCAGCCAAAGCTGATCCGCAGCGGCATGGATAAAACTGTCAGGCTTTCAGCACGGCTTTCGAAGATTGTAATTTCGGAAAAACAGGTTTTTTTGCTTTCGCTGATTAATATTAATCCCGAGCTATCGGAGAACGAGTTGCAGTCGTGGCAAGACCTGATCAGTGTGCTGACCCATGAGATCATGAACAGCGTCACGCCAATTCACTCGCTTACGGGTAGCATGAGTAAGTATCTTGATCGTATCCACGGGAATGAAGATCTTGTGGAAAAGGCAAAGTACAGCCTCGATGTCATGTCGAGGCGCTCACAGGCACTGATGCATTTCGTGGACCGATATCGCACGATCAGTACAGTTCCGCTTCCGCGGATTCAAATCGTAAAATTGAAGAAATTGATTTCTGACGTTCTCCTTCTGATGCAGGCTGATTTGAATGACGTTGTAGTCGATTTTCAGGGAGAAGAGGTGGAGGTCCAGGCTGATCCTTCCCTGTTGGATCAGGTGGTTATCAATTTGCTCAAGAATGCTGTGCTGGCATTAAGTGAACGCTCCGCGAGGCGCATAGACATTCGCCTTGAAACAGACGATAAATTTGTTAGCGTGAAGTTTGCTGACAACGGAAAGGGCATTCCATCTGAGGTAATCGATAAGATATTCATTCCTTTTTTTACAACGCGTGAAAATGGTTCTGGTATCGGGTTGACCTTGTCGCGTCAGATCATGCATCGCCACAACGGAACCATTGACGTTGAATCAATCCCGGGTTTGCGAACAACTTTTACACTTCGACTGCCGAAGCCGGCCCAATGATCCGGCTGGTTGGTCGGGTATGCATTTTTTCTCCTTTGGTTCTTTCAAAACAAAATGAAAATGAAAGGCAAGAATCAAATTACCAACTTACTGCTGGCTTGTTCACTCGTTCTTCTGGCGATGGCTTGCGAGAAGGCTCCCAAAGGGGACGATGCAAAGATCACCGAGAAAGAACAGGCGGTTGCTGCGACAGGTACTTCGTTTGTCGTGGATACCGCGCAGTCGTATGTGAAGTTTACCGGCAACGGTGTTGGTAAAAATCATCCAGGCACGTTCAAGCTGAACTACGGAGCCGTGGCGATTGACAACGACTCGCTGACTGGCGGAAGCTTTGTGATCAATATTAATTCTATGCAGATGGAACAGCAGGGCAAGGACATCAAGGAAAAACTTCGTCCACACCTGCTCAGCGGGGATTTCTTTGATGCCTCAAAATTCGGTACGGCAACCTTTGAGATCACGAATGTAATGCCGTGGGAACCCAAGGAAGGAGAAAAGTCCCTGGTTGAAGGAGCAAACTTCAGCATCAGCGGCAACCTTACACTGAAGGGCGTTATAAAAAATATCACCTTTCCTGCACGTGTAGATCTGGATGGTAACACGCTTAAAGCAAAGGCTAATTTTGATATTGACAGAAGGCAGTGGCAGATGAATTACGGAAACGATAAGACGCTTGGTGATAAGTTTATTTCCGAAACGGTAAATATTGAGCTCCACTTGCAGGCGCTTAAAGCGAATTCATAAACGGATAATATTTTTGCTTACGGGAAAGCCATCACACAGTAAGGTGTGATGGTTTTTTTATGTCCTTGATGAAGCGGCTATACGATAATTTGTATCTTTGATGAAAACCTCAGTCCTTGTGAAGACCCTCGTCAGATCAATTTCTTTTACTGTAGCCCTTGCCGCCTTGTCCTCCTGCGCCTCAACTTACAAGCCGGTCATGCTCGAGCGATTTTCCTATCTCGATGAGCAGGAGACCAATGGCGTTGAAGTCAGTTATGCGCACAACCTTCAGTACATTTCAAGAAACAAATGGTATACAAAGAAGGAAACGAAATTTGGAATGATTGCCGTGGCGGTGCGGGTTGAGAACCGTTCATCAGAGGCTGTTGAGCTAAACCCGGCAAATCTCAAAGTCTATGGGCCCAACGGTGTCGCCAGACGACTGTTTACCCCCGCGGAGTATGGAGAAAAAGTAAAACAGCGAACAGGTCGCCACCTCCTACACGCCTTGTACGGCCCGTGGGCAGTCAGTTGGGAAACTGATACCTATGGAAACACGGACACAAAAGTCTTTTTTCTTCCGGTAGGAGCCGTCATCGGTATTGGCAATGCGATCCGTGCTAGCCGTGCAAATCGTGTCAACGTTGAAACTCTTGATCGCAATGCAATCTGGAATAAAGTCGTTGAACCGGGTGAAGCCGTATACGGAACGATCCTCATCGCAGGTGTTCATGGTGACGAGCTGACTTTCGTGTATGACCGCTGACCTGTACATGTGTGAACACCGGGCTGTGCATTTTTGAATGTCAAAAAAATCTGACAACTCTTCCCGATTAAAATTCGCGGGTTTTCTAAACTGGCGGGCATTTTGCAATTGCCGTTTGACAAATATTTAATTATGCGTACGTTTCTCGCTGTGGTTCTCTGGTGTCTGCTGTTTGTATTGTGCTGGCCCATTGCCATTCTGCTCTTGATCTTCTTTCCGATCATCTGGCTGATATTGCTGCCTTTCCGTATTGTCGGTATCACCGTGGGTGCCGTGCTCAAACTGGTAGGAGCGATATTGTCGTTGCCCTTCCGGATCGTTCGGGCGATCTGAGATTTACTGCATGGACGACAAACTAAGTTGCATGTCGTGTCGTTTCCAGACATGCGCATTTCAATTTTCCTATTGCTCGCAGTTGCACTTCTCGGTTGCAACGGAGTGAATCCGCTGAAAAAATTTACTTCCGAAAAAGCACCTTCAAGCCGATACCTTGAATCGCTCGAAAAAGCTCACCTCGATGAAACTGCGCTTGGTGCCCGTTGGGTTAGCGCAGGTCAGCGGGCGATGCGTGATTCGATCAATGTGACACTTCCTTATTCTGAATCCGGATACTTCAAGGCTACCGAGCCGGATGCGCGGTCGTATACCTTCGTTGCGCGCGAAGGTCAGGTGCTCACAGTGAATGGAGCGATCCTTCCAAAGGGTAGCCCCAAAGTGTTTACAGACCTCTTCATTTGGAAAGAACAGAAGTGGAATGCAATCGCGCACGGTGACTCCTCATTGAATCTTACCTACGAGTTTGCGAAAGCAGACACATGCCTGCTGCGCGTGCAGCCGGAACTGCTTGTTGACGTGTATTACACAATTGGAATTTCCCTCACACCGGTGCTGCTTAATCCGGTTGCGGGAGCGAGTAACAAGAGCATCGGTAGTTTTTATGGCGCTTCCCGCGATGGTGGGAAACGAAAGCACGAAGGTGTAGATATTTTTGCCAGGAAGGGCACATTAGTAGTGGCGCCTACCGATGGCGTTGTGACCCGGGTCGGCACAAGTAAGCTTGGGGGTAAGGTGGTCTGGCTGCAGGATTTTAAGAGGGGGCATTCTTACTACTTTGCCCATCTCGACTCACAGGCTGTGAAGACCGGGATGAAACTTAAACGCGGAGATCTTCTCGGAACTGTTGGTAACACTGGCAACGCTCGCTTTACACCACCGCATTTACATTTTGGTATCTATCAAAACCGGGCGAAGGATCCGCTGCACTATATTCAGACACTGGACAACATCGTTGAATCACTGCCCTGGGACACAACATTCCACCCGCTCGCATACCGTGTTGCAGCCAAACACGTTAGCCTGCGAAACGGTCCGGGTGAGAAATACATCGTCAATGAAAAATTAGCGCAGAATACCTACGTTCGTGTAATCGCGCAAAGCAAAGATTGGTATCGCGTCCTGCTTCCTGATCACACGCAAGGTTTTATTTTTAAGTCGCTCGTTGCTCCGATAGCAAAAGGGAAGAAGCTGAAGCTGAAGAAACCTGTGACGTTGATGTCAGCTGCATCCATTGATGCCGCTCCGGTAACAGAAGTCCGCCAACCTTCGGTCGAGTTACTTGCTACTTTTAAAGACTACTACTACGTGATGACAAGAGATGGTCGTGTTGGCTGGATGCTTTTGTAATTATCATTTCTGAATATGGCATAAATATTTAAGATGCAGCACAAAACGTCTACATGTGTCTCAGCGAAAGTGCACAACGACAACTGAGATTCTTAAAACCGTTTTCCAACTACAACTACAACTAATGAACGCAAGCTGTGTCCCGTAAGTGCAGCTTGCGTTCTCTTTTAAGGTCATTCATCCGTACCGCTGCCACCTCTTAAATGGTTATATTAGCTGCCGGTAGGTCTGTGAGGTATCATTTTTTAACCCATTCGAGTATGAGCCAGGCTTTTGTACGAGAAACAGATGATCAGTGGTTGAATGAAGTTTCACCGACAGTTCAGGCATTGAGTATGTTCCTTACACGTGAGAATGGAGGCATTCGCGTATATGAAAAGAAAAATTTCACTGACGATGCAGGTCGATCGATTCATGTGATGAGCAATGGATTATCCTATTCCAGGAACGATCGGGGCGAATGGTATATTGTAGCCTGAGTGACAGCTGGTACCAGCCGTTTTAATTCTTTTGTTATCTTTAAATCGGATTAGGATACGTGAGCACGTTGTTCACTGTCGCATCTCACCGGTATCGAAAACAAAATAGCATGAAAAAGGTAATCATTGGCGTTCTGGCATTGGTCGTGCTGCTGGGTGCAGCGTTTCTCTATCTCATGTATCGCAACCGCACGTTGAGCCCTCCGGGACAGGAAACCCTTACATCAGGTGGAATTACGGTAAATGTCACGTACAGCAGACCATCCGTGCGCGGTCGGTTGATTTTCGGTCCTGAAAGTCAGGACGCACTTCAGCCGTGGGGCAAATACTGGCGTCTCGGTGCCAACGAATCAACGGAGGTAACTTTCAATCGCAACGTGCTCTTCAATAACTCACCGCTCAAGGCAGGAACATATCGCTTGTATGCTATACCGGGTGAAAACGAATTTGAGATTGGCGTCAATACCGAGCTGGGCAAGTGGGGCGCCTACGAGCCCAACTATGACCTGGATGTGCTGAAGACGAAAGTACCTGTAGAGAAGATTTCGTCTCCAGTAGAGCAATACACAATCTCACTCGCGCCTGCCGGTGACGGAATCAATATGATCTTTGAATGGTCTGATACGAGGTTTATCATTCCGGTGAAAGCTCAATAAAGAAAAAAACCAACCCTGCGGTTGGTTTTTTTTGTGTTAATATTTTTCAAAGCGGTTTTTATATCCATACTGACTCGAGAAACTATTGTAAACGACCGGTCCTTTCGGCTTCGCTTCATTTATTTTCAGCGTTCTCTTTTGAAATTCTGACGAGTCTAATGCACTGATGGCCTCGCTGGCCTCTTCCCGCTTCGGCATTTCGACAAAAGCAAACCCGCGGGGCTCACCTGTTGCGAAATCCTTCACAAGTTTAACTGACTTTACTTCTCCGAACGCTTCAAAGAGCGCGCGAACTTCTGCCTCAGTCGCCTGGCGATTGAGATTTCCTACATAAATGTTCATCAAATGGTAATACGTAAAAGGTTAATGTTGATTGTATCAGAGGCGAGATGTGTGACAGGACGTCTTCGATACCCGAACTGCAAAGGTGAATGAATTATTCGGTTCCTCCAGCATTCGTAATGAAGAAACATTGCAATGAAGACAAATAGTTCCGATAATTCAAAAATAGCGCTGCGAAGATCTCAGTCTTCGCAGCGCTATGCTTTTCTTAGAATTTATACACGTAGTAAACGTTCAGGCTTGGAAGCCAACCTTTCTTTGTGAAAAAGCTGTCAAGATCGTTGTCGATTCCACTGTAGATCACGTCATTCACGAAATTAACGCGATCTAAAAATGTGTTTGTCTCATACTTTGTATTGTGCCCCAGTGTTTTGCCAATCGATCCTTCAAGGTGGATCTCGGAGTTTTCACCGATTGAAAATCTTCTGCCGTACAACACGCCAATCATCGGCACATTCGATCGGATGTCGATCGGATTTAGAAAACGAGTGACATCTGGAATATTGGTGCCAAGGTAAAGGTTTGCAAGGTCGCTGTAGCTCATATCGCCATTCAATGTCATCAGCTGACCGTAGGCCCGTATATAGTTCTTGTCAAAGTGGAAATTTGCGCCTAACTGGTACGTTACACCAAGCTGAAAAGTGCGGTCAATAACAGCGCGTTCATTGCTTTTTATCATACCATTATTCTCCAGGCCCGAAAAGATCATGTTTGTGTACGGACCTGTGATGAGGCCGATGCCTGCGTTAATCGAAAAGCCGGGCGCTATTCCGTGATCATAAACAATAGAATGCTGAAACGGAATTTGTGTACCGATCTTAAAATAACGTTTGGGCTGCGGATCGTCACTGTAGGTGGTGCGTCCTTCGCGGTACTGGGCGAAACTTGCTGTCGACACGAGCGTCAATAAAAGAGCGAAAAGTGTAAATATCTTTTTCATATAATGTTTTCGTTTAAGATGCCGTGACGTCTGATCAGCTGTTTCAAAGTCACGGACGAAAACATGATTCCAAACGAAATGCCAGAAATGAATTGCTGTCTGCTGCACTGATGCGTTAAAAATTTATTCTCGAAAGCGGAACCATTTTGATTAAGGAATGACAACCTCTATCTAACGCCTCGGCTCGATTGGAATATAGATGTCCTCTTCAGAAGACGGGTCGAGATTTTTGTACCTGGCTCCCAAGCGTTCGAAGTGCGGGCGATGCGCGAGAATGTAGTCAGATGCAGGCAACCACTGGGAGAAGATGTACTCAAAAGTACTGTTGTCATTGCTCGCGCCTTTGTGAAGGAAGATTGCATAGAGACCACCTGGAATCACAAGGGTTTGCATTCCTTCCGGTAGATGATCAAACGCGGATACTTCCGCTCCCGCCCACTTGATGAAGCTGCGAGAAGGATCGAAATGACGAAAATAGTCAGGATCGTATTGTTGTAATGAGATCAAATCCTGGCCTAACGTATGGGCTATCTCTCTTCTTCGCGGCATGAACGAACGCCAGAGCTCTCCTGTACGATTATTCACATGAGACATCGTCAGGCTTATGCCTATCATTTTTATTTCGCTGATGGATTTGATTTGAGGTTGCATACCGGATTTTTCCTACCCTGATTATTGGGAAAATTTAAGAATAAATTTCATTTCGCTGTTCAATGTTTTGCTGATGCTCTACTTTTATCACGCGCAACCCCCATTGCAAATCTTCGGTTAATTTTTTCGCGAATTGATTTCTGAGTGTACTAACATCTTAAATCAATGAACTGTATGAAAAAATTATTTATCGCTGTACTAATTACTTCTGTGTTAACTTCCTGTCACGAGTCAAAAGACAATACACAGAAATTTCCAAAACATTTCAACAGGCAGGTGGGTGAACAGATTCCGCTGTCTGTTGCAAATCGGTGGGTGGGCAATTTTTCGTCATATACGAAAGGCAGAACGACAGGTGCTTACTCCCTTGATGCCGAAACACTGAACGACATTATCGGAGATGCCTCTCAACAACTCGGTGTGGTGATTCACCATGGGCTTGACGTCAACAATGACTATCACCCGATGATCTTTGCAATGAATGATGATGGTCAGCTCTTCACCAGTGATATCCTCGACCTGTCAACCGGATTACTAGTCAGTGCTGAACAAGCCCATGATTGGGCAGCGAATTATTCAGAAACGCATGCAGCCACACCGTGGTATCATTTCTTTGGCAGCGATGTGGTTCGCGAGATCCAATCCAACGAAGCTTTCAATTACGTAGATATTGTCCGGGGCCTCAACGATGAAAATGAAGAACAGGTTTTGCTGTTTGTTTACAATACGAAGGGTGTTTCAGGCGGCAGAACAGATGGTGAGGACGTGACGGTTTATGATGCATCGAACCCCTGCCCTCCATGTGCAAACTAACGCCTTGATAAGATGAGACCGGAAAGCATTGAGATGATTCGCTATTTGTCAAACGCCTCAGTATTGTTGCCATTATTTTTTTATGGCCTTAAATTCAAGCATCTCCCGAAGGAGAACCATATTGTCGGAATCGTGGTGTTAGTTTCAGCTATTTCAGATTTGATTGGGTTTTTATTCGCACAGGCCGCAGCATCAACATCAATCCTATTCAATATTTATTATTTCGCGGTGTTTGCCGTCCTCGGATGGTATTACTATGAAGTTGTTTTTCAATTTAAGAATCGGGGTTATTTATATTTTGGGATTGGAGCCTATTTGGTTGCCCTGTGGTTCGTTAATATGTATCACGATATATTCACTTTTCAGGGAGAAATGTGGGCTGTTACAGGGTCGATCTTAGTAATTTTCGGGATAGTCTACAACAACTACCAGGTTGAAAAGCCTCCGCTCCTCGACAGGAATCTCTACAGTGGTTTGATCTTTAATGCAGCGATAATGCTTTACTTCAGCTTCAACTTTTTTCTGTTCATTATAGCTAACCATGTGCTCACGGAGCTTTCTCCAGACACGGCTCGTATGGCATGGGGCTTCCACAACGTGAACAATATCATTAAAAACATAGCCTTTGCCTTCGGATTCTATTACACCAACAGAAGGCGACTCAATCTCACCGATGAAGAAATTGAACGCATTCAGTGGAGACACTTGCAATGACACGGGCTGCTGTGCGCTTCATAGCCAGGTTCGGGAGTAATCCCGGCTTGGCGTGAAGCAAAAAAGTCATTAGTCACTGGAAAAACGGGAGAAAACGGAAATGAAGGAAAGGGGAAATGGCTAATTCCTAAATTTCGATGCTCGGGTTGTCATGATATTGTATGAGGTCCCAAAGATTTCCGTACAGATCGGCAAACACACATACTCTGCCATATGGCTCATCAGATGGTTCACGAACAATTGTGATTTGTTGAAGCAGAAGATTCCTGTAGTCACGATCGAAGTCATCTGTTGCCAGAAATAAAAATACGCGACCTCCCGACTGATTCCCAACTGCTTTCTTTTGCTCCTCAGTGCTTGCTTTGGCGAGGAGTAAGGAGCATGATCCTATTCCCTTCGGCTTTACCACAACCCATCGTTTATGTTCGTTGAGCCTTGTGTCTTCGATGAGATCGAATGGTAATTTGGTTGTGTAAAATGCAATGGCTTCGTCATAATCATGGACAAGCAATGCAATATGGTTTATCCTCAGGTCCATCACGTTTGATTTTTCGAAAGATGGGAGCAGCACGGTTAAGTTCCAAACGGAATCGAGGCGTAATAAATGGGGATATGTCTGTCGTGGAAAATTGCATCTTTATAAGATGTGTGCGTGTCGTGCGATGAGCAGCCGTGCCGACCTAATCACTGGCAGTTCGCACAAATACATCACCTCTTGAACCATCGGGTTGGCACCCGGTGGTTATAAACGACCCCTTCGGGGTCGGAGTGCGTACGGAAATTTTGCATCTACCGGTGAAGTACTTAAGCAGCTGAAATTTCAAATTGCCATAAGGCTTCAACCCATGGCGTTTGAGGGAAGACTCAGTCGAATAAGATTCAGCACTGCTGTTGATGCCATTTTGATATTGATCAACCTGTCTTTCGAAAGCTGTAATTTCCGCGTGACGGTTTGATGTTTGTCAGAGTATGCAATCCATACGGTGCCCACGGGCTTCTCAGGAGTTGCTCCACCAGGACCGGCAATACCACTGGTAGCCACTCCAATGTCTGTGTTGAATTTCGCTCTCACAAGATTCGCCATTTCCTTAATTGTCTCTTCACTGACCGCTCCGAATTTCTCGAGTGTCTCCGGTCTCACACCCAGCTGGCGCATTTTGATTTCATATGCATAGGGAATGATGCTTCCGAGGAAGTACTGCGAACTGCCGGGAACACTCGTGATGAGGTGTGACAGGTATCCTCCGGTGCAACTTTCAGCTACCGCCAGGGTTAGATTTTTTTCTTTCAGCAGATTGCCAACTGCAACTTCGAGTGGATCTTCACCAAATCCATAGATGAAATGCCCAACACGACCGATCAGGTTTTCCGTGAGCGCCTCAGTTTCTTTCTGCAGATCTAAAAGTGAATTGCCAATGCTCGTCAGGCGAAGCTTAACTTCTCCGAGACTTGGAAGGTACGCGAGCTTCACGTGCGGAGGCAAGGCCTTTTCCCAAGCTTCAATTTTCTCTGCGAGGAAGGATTCGCCAATTCCGGCTGTGCGAATTACTTTATGATAAATAACCGGTGTATTAAAAGTCTTTGTCAGCTTCGGGATAATGATGTTCGTCATCATGCGCTTCATTTCATGCGGCACGCCAGGCATCGACACAAATACTTTTCCATTTTTTTCAAACCACATTCCCGGTGCCGTACCCATGGCGTTGGTAATTTTCTCACAGCATTCCGGCAACGCTGCCTGCTGTCGATTGACTTCCGTCAGCTCGCGACCGCGGCTTTTAAAAAACTCCGTTACTTCCTGTAGCGCTTCCTCATGCATTTTCAGGCCGCAGTTGAAATATTTCGCGAGGCACGGCTTGGTCAGATCATCACTGGTCGGACCCAGGCCACCCGTGATGAGAACGATATCAGCGCGTTTTTCTGCTTCCGCGAAAGCGGTAAGGATTTCATCTTCCACATCACCTACTGTCGTTTTGCGAATGACCTTGATGCCAATATTGCTTAACTCCACGCTCATCCATTGCGAATTTGTATCAACAATCTGCCCGTATAGAATTTCATCACCGATCGTCAATAATTCAGCCAGTACAGTTTTCATCTTTAAAAAGTAAGCGCCAAAAATACAAAAATCAATTTTAACACCGAGGGGCGTTGTATGTGCTAACAATGTTTGCGCTGATTTGTTAATTCTTCGAACGTTTATTTAATGTATGTTCGAGCCTTGATATTGCCCTGCTGAAGGCTGTCACATTTCGCAACGGTACAGCTTAGTCAAGAGTCCGTGGAGAAAGACCTTCAGGTGCGAACGCGCTACCTGCCATTTCTCTGTGGGCTCCAGATATAGGAATTCTTGTTACCTGTGTTATAATGCACGTTTTAGAATGGACACGATGTTTTACTACCCACCTCTTATAAAAACACTTTGCAGATGCCTCATCTCCGCTGAGCACTGCAAGAATCAAATAAATTCCACGTCCTCTGTGGTAAAACTGCATTTGCATTTCGGTATTTTTATTTCATGAACAATTCCGCGCTTGACTGGCAAAAACAAATCTACCTCAACGGCTTTGCAGGTAAGCTTCCGCTCATTCCCGCGGACCCTTCGAAGCTCGAACGCGCTGCGAAAGGAGTGATGTCTCCGAAGGCATTCGCGTATGTTGCCGGTGGTGCGGGTGAAGATGTTACGATAGCAGCCAATCGAAATGCCTTTGCGGCTGTGCAGATCGTGCCGCGAATGTTACACGATGTTGGTGTGCGCGATCCTTCCATCACGCTGTTCGGTCAGAAACTTCCTTCACCGCTTTTATTATCACCGGTCGGTGTTCTTGAGCTGGCGCATCCTGCGGCAGACATAGCGGTTGCAAAAGCCGCAGCATCACTGGGAGTGCCTTACATTTTTTCAAATCAGGCATCTCGTCCCATGGAGCAATGTGTTGCGGTGATGAACGGTAGTCCACGCTGGTTTCAATTATACTGGAGCAAGTCGCGCGAACTCGTTGCGAGTTTTGTCCAGCGGGCAGAGCGTTGCGGCTGCAGTGCAATTGTGGTCACACTTGATACAACAATGCTTGGCTGGCGAACGCAGGATCTCGATCTCGGCTACCTTCCTTTTCTTGAAGGAAAGGGAATTGCACAGTATACTTCCGATCCCGTCTTTCAGAAGATGCTGGAAGAAAAAGATGATGGCCCTGAAATAAAGAGAGAGCTCAGCTGGAATTCTGTCTTCGGGTTGTTTCAGATGGTGAACAATTATCCCGGAAACGGTTTTATTAAAAAACTAAAATCAGGGAAACCGATCCGTGCTGTGCGGAAATTCATCGCAACCTATTCAAACCCTTCCACGACATGGAATGACCTTAGATTTCTTCGCGACCACACGCGCCTTCCGATAGTATTGAAAGGAATTCTTCACGCGGATGATGCTCGCAAGGCGATTGATTTTGGCATGGATGGTGTCATTGTGTCCAATCACGGTGGCCGCCAGGTGGATGGAGCCATCTCAACCTTTCAGGCATTGCCCGCCATTGCTGATGCAGTCAACAAAAGAATTCCGGTGCTGCTCGACAGTGGTGTGCGGACAGGTTCAGACATGTTTAAGGCAATCGCGCTTGGCGCAACTGCAGTGTGTATTGGTCGTCCTTACGTTTATGGTTTAGCGCTTGCCGGGCAACTGGGTGTTTACCATGTGCTTCGAAATATGATGTCTGATTTTGAACTAACCATGGGGCTTGCCGGCTGCGCCAGTGTCGTGGAAATCGATATGTCAATGATAAGGCGATAGGCAGACAGTGCTTCCATTGTTATTAATGCAATTGCGATAATATCTTACACGTTCTGCCGTTTCCTCAAGGGATTTCTATTTTTGTGAAATGAAAAATCTTGTAATCACCATTTGCCTCAGCATTCTTGTATCTTCCTCAGCTTCGGCCCAGTTTGATAAACTGAAAAAGGCTGCAAAATCCCTGTCAGGAAGCGGACAGCTTTCATCTGAAGAAATTGCCAGCGCGCTGAAGGAAGCACTGACCAACGGAATCTCAAAAGGCTCCGACATTGTCTCCCAGGTGGATGGGTATTTCAAAAATCCGGAAATCAAAATTCCATTTCCTCCGGAGACCCAGAAGGTGGAAACAAAACTGAGACAGATAGGAATGGGAGCTGAAGTTGATAAATTTATCCTCAGTCTGAACCGCGCTGCGGAGGATGCAGCAAAGGAAGCCAAGCCGATTTTTGTCACCGCCATCAAATCGATGACGATCCAGGATGCTGCCGGAATTCTTAAGGGTGAGCAGGATGCAGCCACACGCTACCTAGAGCGCACAACATCTGCTCCGCTGAAAGATAGGTTTATGCCGGTGGTGAAGAATTCACTGGCGAAAGTCAACGCTACAAAATATTATGCTGACCTGATCAACACCTATAACAAACTGCCTTTGGTGCAGAAGATGAATCCGAACCTTGACGAATACGCGACAGACAAGGCAATTCAGGGGCTTTTTGTAATGATCGCAAAGGAAGAAAAAAATATCCGTGACAACCCTGCCGCTCGGACAACCGAATTATTGAGAAAGGTATTTGGATCGCAGAAATGAGTGCTTAATTTCGCCATGTTTAATGAAAATCAAGATGGCGAAGTTTTGGATTGCGGTGTTGTTCGTTTTGTGTGCCTGCACTACCGCACAAATCAATCAGACACTCGGTGACGTTAATAAAACCCTCGGTGGAAATACAGCCCCCTTGTCGACTGCTGAAGTGGCGGAGGGCCTGAAAGAAGCGCTGATCAAAGGGATCTCAACCGGCTCTGACCTGGTCTCTCAGCTTGATGGGTATTTCAAAAATCCGGAAATCAAAATTCCTTTTCCTCCGGATGTAAAAAGAGTTGAAGACAAACTTCGGCAGATTGGCCTGGGCAGCGAGGTAGATAAATTTGTGATGCAGCTGAATCGCGGTGCTGAGGATGCAGCAAAAGAGGCAAAACCGATTTTCATCACTGCAATCCGGTCGCTGACGATCCAGGACGCGTGGGCGATTCTCCGCGGTGAAGATGACGCAGCCACACAATACCTGAAAAGAACAACATCAGATCAGCTCAAGGCGAAATTCAAACCCGTCATTCAGAATTCGCTGCAGAAAGTAAATGCAACGAAGTATTATACTGACATCGTTACCCGGTACAATCAACTTCCGCTTGTGCAGAAAGTGAATCCAAACCTCGATGATTATGCAACGGACCGCGCCATCGAGGGCTTGTTCCTGATGATAGCGAAAGAAGAAAAAAATATCCGTGACAACCCGATCGCGCGAACTACCGAACTGCTGAAGAAGGTATTTGGCGCACAGCGATAACTAACCCAGACCAATCATGAGCCTTTACAAAAAACACGACACTACGATTAACAAAGCTGTGCAGGCTTTGCACGACCGAACATTTTACGCTGCCTTCCCGGAGCATCCTGCGCCAGCGGTGTATGGCGAGACTGCCGATGCGGATGGTCAGGCAAAGTTCAAAGCATCACTGGGAAAAAAATTCGAAGAGTTGAAGCAGGCCAATCCGGAAGGGTGGGCAGGACAGGAGGAGTCACCATACCTGCAGGAGCCACTTAAAATTTCCTATCCGATGTTTTCTGTCAAGACATTGATCGACCGTTCGCAAACGGCATTTCATCAATGGCGAAAAGTGAGTGTGCATGATCGCGCTGGGATTCTCATGGAATCACTGGAGCGTGTCAAAGGAAGATTTTTTGAAATTGCATATGCTACGATGCACACAACTGGTCAGGGGTATATGATGGCATTTCAGGCTTCCGGTCCACACGCAGCAGATCGTGCACTTGAAGCTATCGCGGCCGGATATGAGGAACTTCAGCGTTTCCCGAACCGCGCGTTGTGGGATAAGCCGATGGGCAAATTCAATATTC
Organism: Fulvivirgaceae bacterium JP3-4; assembly: GCA_029309925.1. Taxonomy (GTDB): domain Bacteria; phylum Bacteroidota; class Bacteroidia; order Cytophagales; family Cyclobacteriaceae; genus Chryseosolibacter. The sequence goes on along the minus strand of JARKND010000004.1, from coordinate 979,941 downwards.
AACTGAACAAAGAATGGAGACCTGTGCCAAAAGGAATTTCCGTTGTGATCGGATGTTCAACTTTTCCAACATGGAATTCAGTAACGGGAATCTATGGAAGTCTCATCACCGGCAACACCGTTATTGTTAAGCCACATCCCGGAGCAATCCTGCCAATTGCAATCTTCGTGGCAGAAATACAGAACGTGCTTGCTGAAAATAATCTTGACACCAACGCGGTTCAGCTCGGTGTTGATACATTTGACAGAATGATCACGAAAGAGCTTGCAGAACATCCTGCTGTAAAATTGATCGACTACACAGGGAACTCGGCATTCGGAAGTTATCTTGAAGCGCTACCAGGCAAAGTCGTGTTTACAGAAAAGACAGGTGTAAACTCTGTTATCCTTGATTCTGCGGAAGACATCGACAAGGTCGCTGCCAACCTTGCGTTCGCACTAACCTTATACAGCGGTCAGATGTGTACCGCCCCGCAAAACTTTTACATACCAGCATCCGGAATTAAGACCGCTGCAGGGAACGTAAGCTTTGAGGAATTTGCAACGAAGTTTACCGATAACGTAACGGGATTAGTTGACAACCCGAAAGCCGGTCCATTTGTACTTGGAGCCATACAAAGCAAGAAAACCTGCGACCGTGTGGTTGAAGCGGAAACACTTCCGGGCAAAGTGTTGCTGAAATCCAGAAAGATTGATAATCCGATGTTCAAAAATGCGCGTATAGCCACACCGGTAGTTATTGAAATGGATGCCGCTAAAAAGGATACCTTCAGCAAGGAGTTGTTCGGACCGATTGCTTTGCTGATAAAGACGAAGAATACTGACGAATCGATTCAGCTTGCGAAGGAGATGGCCATGAACCACGGTGCCATTTCGTGTGGTGCCTACACCACTGATCCTGCGGTACGTGAGAAGATCGCAGATGAAATGTCACTGGCAGCAACCCCGGTGTCATTCAACCTTACCGGAGGGATTTACATGAATCAAAATGCTGCGTTTTCAGACTTCCACGTGACCGGTGGAAACCCTGCGGGTAACGCGTCATTTACAAATCCGGAATACGTTTCGAAAAGATTTACATGGGTGGGACACAGGGAACCTGTAAAAGCTTAATATTGAGGGCTTAAATCTGAATAGTATTTGGAGAACGATGAGCGAAAAAAGTTAATTTCTCTCCTGGATGAGAGAAATCAGCTTCTTTTAGATCGGGAGCGCGACCTGGCAGACCGCAGCGAAGAACTGGCGGCACAAAAGGAAGAACTGACAGCAGCGATAGAGGAGGTGATCGAGAAAAATGCTTTCCTCAGCGAAACGCTGGACAAACTCAAACAGCGCAACCAGGAACTCGATCAGATTTTATACCGCGCCTCACACGACCTCAAAACTCCGGTAACGTCCATAGTGGGTTTGCTGGAATTGTTGAAGGGTGAGAACCTCACTGAATCACAGTCCCTCATCTGTGATCACATCTCGCAAAAGACATCCCAGATGATGTCACTGCTTGAGTCCCTCACCATGCTGGCGCAGGCTGCGTTCGATTCAATTCAGACAAAACCGGTGAATATACGCGAGGCAATTTCAACGGCAATTGCGCAGTCGAAGCATCACCCGAATTTTTATCGGGCAACGATTGCGAACGATGTGCCGGAAGGCTTATCATACAACGGAGATGAGCTGAAACTAAAGATCGTCTTGCGCTGTCTCCTCGACAATGCGCTCACATTTAGTAGTCAAGGGCCAATCGCGATCCGTATGTCGGGTCGCCTTGATAAAGATAACCTGAGCATTGCCGTTGAGGATGATGGAGACGGTATTGATCATACCGTTAAAGAGAAGATCTTTGAAATGTTTTACCGTGGGTCAGAACGCTCACAAGGGGCAGGCCTTGGATTATATATCGTAAAAAGTATCGTGGATCGTCTGAACGGTTCTGTGTCACTCGAATCTGTTAAGGGCAAAACAATATTTACGATTGCTTTGCCATGGTCAAACTCAAATACCTTACTTCAAGCTCCTTAATGTAGGCCAGATTTGTTTCCATCATCATCCGCTGAGATTGAGACATCTCTTTCAGATAAGCGATTTCATCCGCGATCTGCGCAAGGTGTAGATTATGCTTTTGCTCGATGCGGTCAAGCTCGCTCGTAAATTCGTGATGTACCTTCTGCATATCCAGCCGGCAACGTTTCGTCAGCGAATCGAGTTCTACGATGTGCGAAGATTTCAGCGTTGACACTTTCTCCTCAAGGTGAGTGATCAGGCGCTCAATCTGTATCTGAAGTTGTTGTCCGTCTTGTGGGGCTTGAGTGTTCACAGGTTAGCGTGTTAATGCATCCTCCAGGCTCTCAGCGTATGCAATGTCCATAGCATGAAATTTTCCGTTCGGATAGGCTTTGTTGATTTTCTCCCGGCCGATTTTAACGCTTTGTCTGAAAACCTCGTCAGCGGGGAGTATCTTGCGATGTACGGTCAGCCCGTGATCGTACATTTTTTCTTTCCATTCAACAAAGTACCATTCCATTGAAGGTTGATGAAATACAGTCAGCTTCCGTTTGTCAAACACAAGCCTGTTTATCTGTTCTTGTTTAACCAGCTCACCAATAAAATTAAAAATTTCCTTGAATTGATCGATCGGAATGTAGTTCGAAAGTGCTTCAACAACTGCTGTGCGAGGCGATTCTTCTACAACGGAGACTAACGCATGTCTTAATTTCTTCTTTTCAATCAGTTGGACGGGCATTGTGGATATCATGATTTGGCGTTTGCTTTAAAACCAGTCATGGTGCCGAAATGTTTTGAATTTCAAAAACTCTTTTTAGGGATGCTAGCCACCAAGGCACGAAGACACGAAGGAACACCAGGATTTTTGAGATACATTCTTAGTGTTCCTTTGAGCCTTAGTGTCTTTGTGGCTACAACTCACCTAGAAGAACCACAACTTGATGGCCATCGCGATAATCGAAGCAATCATCACTCGTTTGATCCACACTTCTCCTTTGTCGACACTCCAGCGGCTCGCATACCATCCGCCCAACGCGTGGCCTATTGAAAGGATGAGGCCTGTTATCCAAATGATCTTGCCTTGATACGCGAATACCACAACTGAAACGCCAGTATAGACAATCGCTGCAAAAACCTTGACGTAGTTGCTCTTTACGAGGTTAAGATTGTTGACGATGCTTAACACGGCTATCACCATAAAGCCGATTCCCGCCTGCACAAATCCGCCATAGATGCCGATAAAGAAAAACAGGATGCTTCCGATGATTTGATTTTTTGTTGATAATTTCTCAGGCCCTTTTGATCGCACCGGATCAAAAAGTATAAGAAACACTGAGAGGATCATTACGCCAACGAAGATTTTGCTAAAGATTTCATCTTTCACAGTCGATGCGAGATACGACCCGATCAGTCCGCCAAAGAGCGATGCGATGCCGAGGTAGAGGCTATAAGGCCAGGGCAGTTCAACACGTTTGCTCCGGAACCCACCAACGGCAAAGACGTTTTGAAAAAGCAAGGCAACACGACTGGTAGCGTTAGCCGTTGTGATCGGCAGACCAAGGAAAGTAAGGATCGGCACCGAGAAGAGTGAGCCGCCACCACCCACGGTGTTGAGGAAGGCTGCTCCGAAGCCAGTGATGATGATCAAGGGAATTTCATACCATTCCATTTACGCAAGGTAAAACAGTTAAAAGAGAAAGTTGCAGATATTTCATTCGTTCGTGCATGTCTGTTAACGAACTGCAACGTTTCTGATAATGCGGGAAAACAACGAAGGAAAAAAGCGCTTAATGTAGGCGCCATACACTTCACGGCCCCCGATATATACTTCCTGCTTCTCCTTGCGGATTGCCTTCACTATTTTTTCTGCACACCATGCGGCTGGCTTGCCCTTGTACTGTGCTTCGTCCATCTTGTTGAGTTTACTGCCGTCACCTGTCAGGGCAGAATAAGTGATGGGTGTATGTATAAACCCTGGACAGATCATGCTTACGCGGATGTGATCAGCATAGTGCTCAGCGCGCACGGCATCAAAGAAGCCGTGGAGTGCATGTTTTGAGGCCGCATAGCCAGAGCGGTAGGGCGTTCCGAATTTTCCCGTAAGGCTCGTAATTACCACAAAGTGGCCGCCCCTTCTTTTCATAAAGTGCGGCAGTATGAACTTCGTCAATGCCACCGCACCAAAATAATTTACTTCCATCAGTCTCCGATCCACCTCAATGGCCGTGTCCTTAATAAGGCTGCGCTGACTGATTCCTCCATTATGGATCAGGATGTCGACATGACCAAACATCTGAACGGCAGCTTCCGCAGATAGCTGCAGCGTTGATGTCTCAGACAAATCAAGCGGAAGGATGCCGATTTCCGGCTGGCGTTGCTTTGGGCAGTTACCCTTAACACGCTCAAGCTCTTCTTTTCTACGGGCCGAGAGGATGAGTTTGGCGTTTTCTTTCGCAAGCGCATAGGTGAGTGCTTCTCCAATGCCGGAGGATGCACCTGTAATCCAGATAACCTTGCCCGATAATTTTGTCATGACTTTCTAATCCGGTCGTAGACCACAATGTCAAACGCGTATTTGTGCTTGTCGTCTGCTGCGTGATGCGTGCGTGATGTTTCCTTCCACTCTTTCTTGTTAAATGTCGGGAAGAACGTATCACCCTCAACTTCCGCATCAATTTCTGTAATGTAAAGCCGATCCGCGTCAGGCATGGCAAGCCCGTAGATTTCTGCGCCACCGATTATAAAAGCTTCCTGTTCACCCGCATCTTTTGCAATCCGCATTGCGTCAGGCACAGCATGAGTTACAATGCAGCCGGGCGCTTTAAAGTCCTTCTGACGCGTTACAACAATATTTGTCCGGTTTGGAAGCGGTTTGTATTTGTCGTGGAGCGAGTCGTAGTTCTTGCGGCCCATGATGACGTAGTGGCCTTTTGTGGTGTTCATAAAAAACTTCATGTCATCAGGAAGCTTCCACGGCAGGTCGTTATTTTTTCCAATCGTCCTGTTTCGCGCAACCGCTGCAATCATCGATACTATCATTCGTGCGAATTAAAGTCTATATTTTGTTACCTCTGAAAAACTCTTCGATCGTCATTCTTTTCTTCCCTTCCGGCTGCAGCTCATCAACCGATACCCATCCGTCTGCCGTTTTAAAATGCAGGTACTTTTTTGAATCGGTTGAATAATCTCCCACATTCATGTTCGAGCCGGATGTGCCAGATACTTTATGGATCTTATAAAATTTTCCGTTAATGATTTTCCATGCAGACGGATAGGGATTAAGGCCGCGTACAAAATTAATCACCTGATTTGCATTCAGGTTCCAGTTGATCTCGCACGTCTCCTTAAAAATCTTCGGAGCATGCTTAGTGGACGTTTGCTGCTGCGGAGTTGACGTATAGTTCTTTGCAGCAATCGCCTTCACCGTTTTCAAAACAAGCCGGGCTCCTTTATGCATCAACCGGTCATACAGAGTTCCTGCTGTATCCTGTGGCTGGATTGGTTCCGATTCCTGAAAAATAATTGCCCCGGTGTCAATATCGTGCTGTAGAAAAAACGTAGTGACGCCTGTTTCCTTTTCACCATTGATGATTGCCCAGTTGATCGGTGCAGCGCCACGGTACTGCGGAAGGAGCGAAGCATGAAGGTTGAAGGTGCCTACAGCAGGCATCGACCACACAATTTCCGGCAGCATGCGAAATGCCACAACGATCTGCAAGTCTGCCTTATAGCTTCTAAGGGTGTTTACAAATTCTTCGGACTTGAGATTTGTTGGCTGCAACACAGGCACATCGTATTTCAATGCACACTCCTTCACTGGGGAGTACGCAAGCTTTTGTCCGCGTCCCTGCGGTTTGTCAGGAGCAGTTATCACAGCAACAACATTGATCTTGTTTTGTAACAATATCTCCAGACTTGCAACGGCAAATTCTGGAGTGCCCATAAATATTACGCGGAGATTTTCTGACATATAAGTATAGAGCGGTCGCGAAAAGAATGTGAAGTAAATAAAATAAACTTAAAATCTTTGATACCTTTCATTTTGATATATCATAATTCTATGTATATTCGATCTATGTATTCGAAGGAACTGTTGAAGGGCACGTTATCGGCCATCATTTTGCAATTGTTGTCGGAGCAGGAGCGCATGTATGGCTATGAGATGACGATGAAGGTAAAGGATCTCTCGGGCGGAAAAATTTTGCTGAAGGATGGAAGCCTGTATCCTGCGTTGCAAAAGATGACGAGTGATGGTTTGCTGTCATTCAAGGAGGAGGAAGTGGGAGGCAGGATCCGGAAATACTATTACCTGACAAAGCAAGGTCACAAGCGGAAGGCGATATATGTTGAGGAGTTGAAAGATTTTATCGCAACCATTAACAAAATTGTTTTCCCAGAAGTAGCTGTGAGATGAAATTGACACCTGATCAAATCGAGATTATCCAGCGTTTCGTTACGCAGAATAAGGTAACGCTTCCGACCCTGAAAGATGACATTGTAGACCATCTGTGTTGTGAAGTTGAACATTTCATGAGTCAGGGAAAGCAATTTGAGGAGTCGCTGCGGCAGGCGGTGTATGAGCTGGCACCGCACGGCCTCAGCTATATACAGCAACAGACTTTCTTTCTGTTAGACAGAAAAATTATGATCAACATGAGAAAATTAACATTCATTATCGGGTCGCTGGCAAGCATGTCGATGAGCTTTGGATGGCTGTTAAAAGCCCTTCAGTATCCTGGCGTTGGAAATCCTTTCTTCGGACTTGGGGCTGCTGCATTTCTTTTGCTGTTCCTTCCTTTACTGGCTGTAACTTATTTCAAAGGGAACAAAAAGCCTATGGCTGAAAAACTTAAGATGACATTTGGAATGCTGAGCGCTATTCTTATCGGTATTGCGTTTCTCGCAAGGCTGATGCACATGCCCGGAGCTGATGAAGTTCTTTGGGCCGGTGGTATCGTATTTATCTTTGGTTTCCTCCCCGCATTGTTTTATAATTTTTATAAGAAATCAATCTCAGCTTCCGATAGTCATTAGGTACGGTCGGTGCCGTTGAGTTTACTTTATGACAATCAACCTCAAGGAGGCGCTCGGGAGACCAACGATTATGCTTTTTGGTTCGACAACCTTTCTCGTTTGAATGTGTTCTATGGCATTTGATGAAGTATTTGCCTTGGCTTAATCACGCAGATCTTTGCGCATGTATTTGGAGCAGATAGGGCACGTTTCCCAGACGTGACCGCGCGCAGGACAATATTCTCTTCCGAAATAGATAATCTGTAAATGTGCCTTATCCCACTTCTCCTGTGGAATAAGTCTTTTCAGATCGCGTTCGGTTTGCTCAACACTTTTTCCATTGGTCAGTCCCCACCGATAGGCAAGTCGGTGGATGTGTGTGTCAACCGGAAATGCGGGCAGGCCAAAGCATTGTGTCATCACTACAGAAGCTGTCTTGTGGCCAACACCCGGCAGCTCCTCGAGTTGTTCAAATGTGTTAGGGACTTCACCGTTGTATTTTTCGATCAGGATTTTCGACAGGCCGTAAATCCCTTTCGATTTCATCGGTGAAAGTCCACATGGTTTTATGATCTCGCGAATTTCTTCGACACTCATTTTCACCATGTCATAAGGATTATCCGCGCGTCTAAAAAGATGTGGGGTCGTCTGGTTGACTCTTACATCGGTGCATTGTGCTGAAAGAAGTACGGCAATCAACAGCGTGTAGGGATCTTTGTGATCTAGCGGAACCTGTGGATTGGGATAATATTTATCCAGAATTGAAAGAATCTCATTAACTTTTTCCTGTTTCGAGACGGCCATCTGGTGAGATCACATTTCTAACAATACAACATTTAACCTGGCAATACGAGCAAAGTCTCTATCGTATGTTAATAGCGGGACTTCAGAATAAATTGCTGTCGCAGCAATCAGTGCATCCGCAACCTTGAGTCTGAACCTTTGGCGCAAGGATATTGCCAGCAGGCCTATCGATTCATTGTGTCGAATTTTTGTACAAATCTTGAGAAGGCCTTTAATACTTCCGACTTCTCTTGCTGTTATTCCTGGTTTTCCAAGTAATTCTATTTCAGTAATAAAATGGAAGTACCAATGACTATCGATTTGCGATTTGATGGAGGCCGGCAACATCAGGAATGCGTTCGTGTCCGCCACGTACTTAGTACTGCTCATCCCGTAATTTTCTTTGATAGGCTACCCAATCGATGTCGGAATAAATATCTTTCAACGCTCCATAGAAATCTCGAAGTGACTTCTTTTTCTTTGGACGCTTTGCAGGTGATTTATTTCCCTTGCCGGGATTTTTTGATTGATCCTTTTTAGAAATTTTGACGGCCATTGAATGGTGTTTGACTTAGTAAATTTACCGATTTCTTTTCAATGTTCTTACTCCCATTATTGGGAACACTTTAATCATACAACAAGTACTTCTTCCTCATCACCGAATATTTTTCCAATCCATCCTTCCAGCTCGCACGAATCTGATCTTCTGTCAAGCCATCTTTGATTTGCTGCTGAAGTGTTGTAGTGCCCGCAAGAATCGTAAACGATTTTGTAAAGAATTTATCCTTGTCAGAATACTTCTTGTAAAAGTCGAGGATGTACTTCAACTCGATTTTATTCGGAACCGAAACATTTCTCAGATCAATGCCATAACAAACTTTTCCTTCGTGTGGAGGATTGTTGGCCATTCCCGGAATGTCAGCAGGTGTAAATTGGAATGACAGGTCTGTGAATTCCGGATTGCCAATCACGAGAAAAGGAATTTGTGTGCCGCGCCCCATGCTGATCACTGTTCCTTCAAACAAGCCGAGTGTGGGATACAACTGAATTGACTGATCATTAGGAAGGTTTGGTGACGGGCGCAAAGGCAATGAATATGGATCGGTGTGTTTCCAGTTCTTCAATGTGATGACTTCCAAACCGCACGTTAGCCCCTTGTCGAGCCACTTCTCTCCGTTGATCATCTTCGCGAGTTCTCCAACCGTCAAGCCATGAACGATTGGAATCGGATGCATTCCGACAAACGACTTCACAGCAGGGTCCAGAATTGGCCCATCGATGTAGTCACCGTTGGGATTAGGGCGATCGAGTACGATCACTTTCTTTCCGTTTTCTGCCGCAGCTTCCATCACATAATGCAACGTGCTGATGAACGTGTAGAAGCGAACGCCAACATCCTGTATGTCGAAGATCAAAACATCCAGGTCGGCAATCTGTTCGGGCGTAGGCTTTTTATTGGCACCATACAGTGAAACAATTGGTAAGCCCGTTTTTGTGTCAATGCCATCTTTTACTGTTTCACCGTCAGCAGCCGATCCACGAAACCCATGTTCCGGTGCAAAAACTTTCTTCACATTGATTCCCTGCGCGCGAAGCGTGTCCGCGAGATGTGATTTACCAACCATTGCTGTATGGTTTACCACCAGACCGACAGACTTGCCTTTAAGCAAGGGCAGATAGCGTTCGAATTGTTCAGCTCCAACCTGTAATTGCTCAACACTCGTACCGGTCGTGGTGGATGTTGATGGAGCAGAAGGAGGGTGACTACCGCACTGAACGGATGCAATTGCCAGCAACAGCGCCACGACTAAATTTATTTTTCGCATATTTACAAACAGCCTTTACGTATCATTGTGCGGTCGAAAAATAAGAAAATTTGAATCTATCCTATTTCATTTCCAGGCGAATAACGAAACGTCAGCAAGAAGGATTTTCGTCCATCATCCATACGATTGCCATCGCTAGTATCGCCATCGGGCTTGCTGCATCGATCGTCTCGTTCCTGATCATGAAAGGCTTCCAGGAAACCATCAAGAACAAGATCTACAGCTTCAGCAGTCACATCCTCGTCACAAAGTTTTCCATGAATAACTCACAGGAAGAACAGGCGATGGATATCAATATCGAACTGTACAATAACCCGTCCAGTTTTCCATCGGTAAAACACGTGCAGGAGTATGCCCACAAGACCGCGCTGATTAAAACTGACAATGAGGTTTACGGTTTCTTCATCAAGGGTGTAAGCAGGCGGTTCGACCAGCAATCATTTCAGCAGAATATGGTTGCGGGCAAATTTGTTTCATTTCCCGACTCGGGCTATTCGAACGACATCGTGATCAGCAAGGTTATCGCCCAGAAGATACAGGCTAATGTTGGTGATGAACTGCTCGTTCACTTTTTTCAGAACCCACCACGCTTCCGCAGGCTTACCGTCAGCGGAATTTATGAGACAAACCTCTCTGAATATTTCGACAGCCGCGTGGTGATCGGTGATCTACGAATGATTCAGCGTCTGAACGACTGGCCCGATTCTGTTGCTGGTGGGTTAGAGGTTTTTCTGAAGAATCCTGATTTGCAAGAGGAAGCCAGTGTTGAAATAGGAGAAATGATGGATTATGACCTGAACGTGCAGCCGATCAGCGAGCGTTATATGCAGATTTTCGAATGGCTTCAGCTGTTAAGTCGCCAGGTAAACATTCTGCTGGGGATTATTCTGTTTGTCGTCTGTGTGAACATGGTGTCAATCGTACTCATTCTTGTGATGGAGCGAACACAAATGATCGGGATGCTCAAGGCGGTTGGAGCGAGCAACGGGCTGGTCCGCTCGATCTTCGTTTACAGTGGCGTGAACCTGGTAGTGAAAGGATTACTGCTTGGCAATATTCTGGGGCTCGGCCTATGTTACGTGCAGTACCGTTTGAAGCTAATCAAACTCAACGCTCACGATTACTATATGGATTTCGTTCCGATCAGTTGGAACTGGGAAATCGTTGTGCTGTTGAATGTTCTCATTTTCGTCATCGTTTCACTCGTACTGCTGCTTCCCACCATGATCATCTCGCGGATCAGTCCGATCAAGGCTATCAAGTTCGATTAAAGCTCGGCTCCGCCACGCTGCCATCTCGATGCACGCTGTTCGGGCCTCTTGCTTTAAATGATAATAGGAACGCGTAAGTTCGGCCATTTGCCGCAAAGCCATGGCGCCATAACCCATCCTCCATTACCCTCTCCCAGTCATTTTTTCAAGTGTCACCCTCCAATTAGTGTCATAATGTCTTAAAAACCAATTGAAATTGACTGGTTCAGGTCATATTGTCTGAAAAAATTCCCCCGGCACATTTTTCCCTTATAGGCTTAGCGTAATCGAAAAGATCAAAAAACTGTAAAATCAAATACTATGAGCATCGTACGTTATAACTCTACACTGAATGACTTTGTACCAACAACATTCAGCAATCTCATTGACAAGTTTTTCAATGAGTCGCTTAGCCGTCAGGGCGGATCAGCTTATTCGTTCGTCCCAAAGGTCGACATTATCGAGACTGAGAAGGCATTCGAAATTCATGTAGCTGTTCCGGGAATGAACAAAGAAGATTTCAAAATCGATCTGAACGACAATTTCCTCACCATCAGCGGTGAGCGTAAGTTCACAGCAGAAAAGGAAAGTAATAACTTCCGTTCGATCGAAACACAGTACGGAACGTTCAGCCGTTCTTTCTCAATGCCGGAAAACGTAGACGTTGCAAAGATTGCTGCGAAATACAATAACGGTATCCTCGAACTCGTTATTCCTAAAGACGAGAAGAAAACATTGAAGACAACAATCAAGGTGAATTAAGTTTAGGGGTTTAGGGTCTGCTTCACCAGCAGACAGGTTAGTAAAGGCGTTCTCAAGGGGGGAGCGCCTTTTTTTATTTTTCATGGCAAGACCTTTTTCAGGAAAAAAGGTAACTTTCATTCTAAAGGGATCGATATGAAGCGCTCATTCTATTTTCTCATTCTCCTGGTGATCGTAGCGTGTCTTGGGGGAGTTCTTGGTTCGGTTTTCACGATTAAGTATCTGAACGTTGAGCCGTCACCCTACAACTCGATCAGCGAGCGACAGCAAATGGTGCTTGCTTCAAATGCCCTTGATACAACCTATCACGTGCCGCAGGGCCTTGACTTTCTTGCGGCTGCGAAAAATGTAACTTCCGCAGTTGTTCACATCCGTACCGCGTATGGCCCGGGAAATTTTAGTGTCAATCCTTTGCTCGGCTACGAGCGCCAGTCGCATTCGTCAGGCTCAGGTGTAATTATCTCCGATGACGGATACATCGTGACCAACAATCATGTCATTGAAGACGCGACAAACATCGAAGTGGTGATGAACAACAATCAGCGTTTTTATGCAAAGATTGTCGGCACCGATGCGCACACTGACCTTGCATTGTTAAAGATTAAAGCGAAGAGTCTTCCGTTTGTGCGCTACGGTGATTCAGATCGTGTGCGCCCGGGCGAATGGGTCCTTGCGATTGGAAATCCTTTTGATCTCAACTCTACGGTAACGGCCGGCATCGTGAGTGCCAAAGCGCGTAATATCGGCATACTGCGTGATCAGAATCAGTTCCAGGTTGAATCGTTTATTCAAACAGACGCAGCAGTGAATCCAGGCAATTCGGGCGGTGCTCTGATCAACCTTAAAGGAGAACTCATCGGAGTGAATACTGCGATTGCAACATCATCGGGGCAGTACCAGGGATACTCGTTTGCCATCCCCGTATCGCTTGTTAAAAAAGTGATGGACGATCTGCTTGAGTTTGGTGAGGTGCAGCGTGGATTTTTAGGGATCGGCATCATTGACGTGACTGCAGGCGTGGCGGAAATGCTGAAGCTTCCGGTAAGCCAGGGAATTCTTGTTAACGAAGTGAATGAAGGAAGCGCAGCACTTGAAGCCGGAATGCTGAAGGGTGATGTGATTATTGCGATTGACGATCATCAGGTGAATTCAATTTCCGAGTTACAGGAATGGGTTGCTCGTCATCGCCCGGGCACACAAATCACAGTGCAGTACATTCGTGGCGAAGAGAAGAAAACAGTGAAGGCTAAACTCAAGAACACCGAAGGAAATGAAGCGATGCAGCGCAGGCCGGTCGAATTTAAAATTGGCGGTGCCGAATTTGAAAATGTCACTTATCGTGAATTGGCAAAGCTCCTTCTCGAGGGCGGAGTGAAAGTGAAAGAACTTAAAAAAGGCAAATGGAGAGAGTCCGGCATGCGTGAGGGATTCATCATCGGCTTCATTGATAAAGTCCCTGTCGACAACGTTGAAGATCTCAACAGGATTCTCAGCTATAAAAAAGGGGGCATTCTGCTCGAAGGCTATTACCCGGATGGGCAAAAAGGGACGTATGGGGTGGAGTGGTGAGGCTTCTTTTAAACTAATTTTTCTGCGTCATTCTTTTTTGATAATCAAGGTCGCGTTGCAAGTTGTAGGTGGCAGGTAACTAGCAAAGCCTGGTTTTCATTGGGGATTTTCTTTTTTTTCCACGATTTCACAATCACAGTCATGTGGTTCAAAGCTCGCAGGTTTTCTATACATTTGCCCCACAGAAAATCCAATCATGAAAAATTTCGGCATTCAGGAAGCCCTCTCGCAGCTTGGCGTCAGGAAGAAGAATCCAGGCGTTTCTACAGGAAGAAAATGGTATAAGTCCACCGGCAAAACAATTGAATCTTTTTCTCCGGTAGATGGTCGGCTCATCGGTTCGGTAACACAGGCGGATGAGAAGACTTACCAGCAGGTTGCAGCAAAAGCGGTTGAGGGTTTTAGGGAATGGAGAAAATGGCCTGCCCCGAAACGTGGTGAAGTTGTTCGCCAGGTTGGTGAAGCCCTTCGCAAGCATAAAGAACCACTCGGTAAGCTTGTTTCATATGAAATGGGTAAGTCGTACACAGAAGGACTAGGTGAAGTCCAGGAAATGATTGACATCTGTGATTTTGCAGTTGGCCTTTCGAGACAGCTTCATGGACTGACGATGCACTCCGAGCGTCCGCTTCACCGGATGTATGAGCAATGGCATCCGCTCGGACCAGTGGGTATCATCACCGCCTTTAATTTTCCTGTCGCGGTGTGGTCGTGGAATTCGATGCTTGCGTGGGTCTGTGGAGACACCTGTATCTGGAAGCCATCAGAAAAAACGCCTCTTTGCAGCATCGCGTGTCAGAATATTGTGAATGAAGTTTTTGAAAGAATGGCTGTGCCTGAAGGCGTTTCATGTCTTGTGAATGGTGATGCCTCTGTCGGACAGTGGTTGTCTGCGGATGCAAATATTCCGTTGATCTCTGCGACTGGTTCTGTGCGCATGGGAAAAGCTGTAGCAAAAACGGTTAGTGAAAGACTGGGCCGGTCACTGCTGGAGCTTGGCGGAAACAATGCCATCATCATTACACCCAACGCAAATCTTGACATTGCAATCCGTGGTTCGTTGTTCGGTGCAGTTGGAACCGCGGGCCAGCGCTGCACAACAACGCGGAGACTGATCGTTCATGAAGATGTATATGAGGAAGTAAAGCAGCGCCTTGTCAATGCGTATCAGCAACTCGCCATCGGGAATCCGCTTGATCCTGGCAACCACGTAGGTCCGCTCATTGACAAACTTGCTGTGAAGGCATACGAAGATGCACTAAGAAAAATTAAGAAGGAAGGTGGTGATCTTCTCATTAAAGGCGGAGTACTCGAAGGCAAAGGTTATGAGTCAGGGTGTTACGTAAAGCCTGCGATCGCAGAAGTCGAAAATTCTTTCAGCATTGTTCAGCAGGAGACCTTTGCACCGATTTTATATCTCATTAAATACAGAACGATCCAGGAAGCGATTGAGCTGCAGAACGGTGTCATGCAGGGATTGTCATCTTCTATCATGACCAACAATATGCGCGAAATGGAATTGTTCCTTTCTGCCGAAGGCTCCGACTGTGGCATAGCAAATGTTAATATCGGCACGTCAGGCGCTGAAATAGGAGGCGCATTCGGTGGAGAAAAGGAAACAGGAGGGGGCCGAGAGTCAGGATCGGATGCCTGGAAAGTGTATATGAGACGGCAGACCAATACCATCAATTATGGTGAGTCGCTTCCGTTAGCGCAGGGTATCAAATTTGCCATTTAAAAGCAGTTTGTAAATCAATATCAAAAGCCTATTTTTATACGATCCAACTAATTAAAGTTTTCAATACCCATGTCTGGAAAGAAATATCGCACAGTAATGCTCATCGATGATAATGAGATTGACAATCTCATCAACCAGAAGATGATCGAAGCAGCTTCTATCACCGATAATATCTACACCCACACCGGAGCAAAAAGTGCAATTGAATTTCTTCGGAACATGGAGAAACTGGATGTTGCAGACAAGGTGCTCCCGGATGTTATCTTCCTTGACATCGATATGCCCCTGATGGACGGATTTCAGTTTTTGGACGAATTTGAAAAGCTGAGCAATGTAGCCAAGAAGAAATGCAAGATTGTGATGCTCACCTCTTCGATTAACCCCCAGGACTTCAATCGCTCTAAGAAGTATGAAAATGTGAAGTTGTATCTGAACAAGCCGCTGTCTCACGACAGCATCACAAAACTCGAACTGTAAGAAATGTTTCTACATAAAAAAGGCGCCTCATCAGCGCCTTTTTTTTTAGATGTCAGTCAGTAACCTGACAAACTTATCGTCAAGCTTAATTAGCTTGGTCGGAGCAAAATATCCTACCGATGCAGTGCTCAGACGTGGAATCAGTGCGCTGATCTTTTTCGCTTTTTCTTTCTTCGCTTCGCTGGTCGCGATCTTAAGGATCTTTAAAAAGAGCATGATGTTTTCGCAGCTGTCTTTTCCAAACAACCGGATCTGTCGTTGGATGCTGTTCGACAACTGGTTGAATAACTCATAATCGCGCACCAGCACATACTGCAGCGCAAGCAACGATTTGATCTCAAGTTGCGCGTACGGATACTTTTTTAAGCTGACTTCGTTGAGGAGGTTGTTGATCAGTTTTGCTGCCTCGTCAAATTTATCTGCGTAGTAGCAGGAGATTGCACGGTACACCGTGTAGACGATGTGCTTTGGTACATCCATTGGATCAACTTCGTAATCCTCGAACACCGTTTCATTTTCCGGATAAAGCTCTGCTTCTGTACCGTTGCGTAAATGACGCTCGATCTTCGAGATCAGGAATTGTGCGGGGAAGGTAAAAGTAGAATAATTTACGAGCAGGTTGGCGCACGCGTCATTCACTTCCTCAAAATACTTCTCAGCCTGACGGTACACTTTGTAGTGATTGTAGTATTCGAGCTTCAGGAATTCGAAAACAAGATTCAGGTGATAGTAAATCGCATCGAGGTGATAGCTTTCAAAGATCTTCTGAACCTTGTCAAAGATGTCTTCAATTGATTCGCCATCCTGTTGCATGTTGTCATCAACTTCAACGAACAGGCGGTGGAAAACATACATGCAGCTTTGGTAAACGTAGAGGCGATGTGATTCGTAAAGCTTCGCCACGTTCTGCATTTCCTTCATCACCAGGTTCAACCCAAGTTTTTCGATCTCTCCGCCATTGAGCAGGAAATCGCCAAATTTTTTGAAGTAATCGGCCAGCAGATCTTCGGCCTTGTCTACTGCGAGCATATACGCCACGTGCCGGTTGTAAAGCTGCGAATATTGAAAATAGTCTGGCGAATTGATGTTTAAACGCTTAAGAGATTTATAAATGATCGTCAGCTCATTGGCGAGATCATAATCGAGAAGCTCTTTCTCCAGTTTCTTGAGCGTGGCAACGGAAATAGCTTTCTTCTTGGTAAAGATAACTTCGTTTATGTTGGCTACTTTGCGAAGAACATCGGTGCGTGGGCTTTCCAGCTGCTCCATCAGGTATTCTTCGATCTTCAGATTCAGACGGGACCGGAGGGTGTAGTACGCATTTGCGTTCACATCCAGTTCGGTCATTATCTTGTTGTCAGAAAGAGATCGCTCGCGAAGCGCCTTTAGCAAGTAAGCGGACTTTTCTGCGTTGCTTTCAATGAGGGAATTATAAATAGCAGTGAAATCTTTTTCAGAGAGCTGTTTTATGATATTCTTAAGTTTGGCCATGAAAGCGGTTTTACACGTGAAAATTTACAAAATTTATCATTGCCTCCAACAATTACCACACGGGTGCACCTTGGAATCCTTCTTTTTTCCATTTGAACGGGCAAAATTTTTACACAGGTTAAGCCACATGCACCCAGCAGTTCGTCAGCAGGCTGATCCACGTGCGCGCGAACGACTATCATCGCTGCCTTTTAGCTTTATCTCCATCGGTTCTTTATGTTTGTATCCCACAACTATTTGAAGATAAGTGAATCGGATCGTCACCCTTTGCTGCTGGTTATTTTTGGTGACAGGTGTGTTGCATGCGCAATCGCTTGAGAAGCGCGCGATCAGGAATATCAGCAAGGGAAAGTGGGAGAAGGCTGCTGTGCTGTTAAGAAAATCTGCCATTCGCGACTCGGGGAACGTACTTACCGAATATGGATGGAGTCGTTTTTATTTTGCAGTTGACAATCCTGCATACAGTCCGGAACTTGCCTATGATGCCGTCATCCGTACGCTCAACGGCTTCGAAGGGCTTAACCCCCGTGACCGTCAGAAGGTGGCGCGGTTTCCGTTGGATAGCCTCACCGTTGTAAAACTCCGGGAGCAGATCGACAGCGTTGCTTTTACGGTGGCACGAACGCTAAACACGGAGCAGGGTTATATTGAATTTCTCGCCCGACACCCGTATTCCTCCGATCGCAAAACTGCCGAACAGCTCAGGAATGCAGTGGCCTACCTGGACGCAGCCAGCCAGAACACATACCAGGCCTTCAAGACATTCCTTGACAAGTATCCTGGTGCAAATGAACGCAACGATGCCCGGACACGCTATGAGCGGCTGCTGTTTGAGGAAAAGACCCGCGATCGCAGACTTACAAGCTTTGAAGCATTCCTGAAAGAGTATCCCGAAACGCCTTTCCGCAAAGAAATTGAGAAAGACATTTTTGAATTGTTCACGCTTTCCGGTGAAGTAGAGCGTTTCATGTCGTTTATCAAACTGTACCCGCAGTCTCCTTTTCAGAAGCGCGCAACAAATATTCTTTTTCATATCCTCATGGATAGTGACGACCCGGCACCTTCCGGCATCGTGTTGTCCGACTCGCTGGAGAAACTGATGACGCTCAATCAGGGATACCTGCTTCCCTTTTTGAAGCGAGGCAGGTTTGGGTTAATGAACAATAAAGGATTTGAAGTTATACCTGCATCGTATGCCGAGATGCCCGATGAGTACCTATGCGGCAACATAACGGAAGATGTCCTGGTTTTTTCTGATCGAATCGTGAACCGGATGGGCTCGCCCGTTTTCACAGGCAACATTCAGGAACTTGATGATCTCGGTGCTGGATTTCTGAAAGTGAGGACTGCCGGCTGTGTCAACGTTATCCATAAGTCAGGATTTCTCATCGACTCATGTGTGGTCGATGCAAAGATGATTGACAAGCGTTTTGTCGCTGTGCAAACCAACAATGGCTGGACAATCCGTTCCCTTACGGCACGCCCCGTCACTGCTGACGCGTGGGATGACATCAACTTGTATGGCGGTGTTGTTGCTCTCAAAAAAAACAAGCGCAGTGTTCTCCTCACATTCCGGCAACTCGCAGACCTTGCTCATGAGCAGGAATCGGTGGCTACCAATGTGGTTGATGAATTGAAACTTCTCGACAATGGCATGTTGTGGGTTTCGGCCGATGGAAATGAGGGAATCTACGATCAGTCATTAAAGGAGGTCGTACCAGTCAATGACTATAAAATCCAACCTTTTTTCGATGGCTTCGTCATCCGTTCTGCGGAGGGATTTTCCATTTACGGCAACAACGGCAATAAGTCCTCTTTTTTTGAAAGCGTGTTAATTCACGAGCCACTGGTGATCGTACGGAAGGAAAGGAAGGATTACCTGTTTGACGCGACCCAGCGGAAATTTACAAGTCGCGGCTATGACAGCATCGCTTTCGATGGAACGTTTTTTAAGGGTTATGTAGCCGACTCCGTTTACATCCACTTCCGTGAAGAAAGACGACCTTTTCCGTATTCAGTGAAAACGCAGTTCATTGCTGGAAAAGATTCCGCATCGTACCTCCTGATGGAACTTGATGGAAAGAAAACAATTTTTGATCAGGATGGCTTCGTTCTTTTTGCCTCGCCCGCCAATGCTTTTGAATCCATTCAGCATGCCGGGGGTGATTACTTCATCGTTTCAAAGAAGGAAAAAAAAGGACTGATTGATCGCACGGGTAAGATGGTGCTTTCGATCGAGCATGATGCCATAGGGACGCTTACTAATAACACAATCTCAGTGCTGAAGTCTATGAATTTCGGATTGCTGAACGTTTCTACCCGTAAGCTCATCAAACCTCAGTACGATAAGAATCTGGTTGTTTACCGAAGCAACTTACTGGTAGCGTTCAGAGACGGGCGACAGGGCTTTATCGATTGGGAGAACAAGCCACGCTCCAATTTCGAGTTCGAGGAGGTGAAATACTGGAATGACACCGTTGCACTTGTGAAAAGAAACAAGTTGTGGGAGATGCTGAGTCTGACCACCGGCAGAAGCGTTATCACAGACATCCGTGATATCAGGCCGGTGCGCGAAAGCGCTGATGAGAAACTCTACATCATGAACCAGAACAACCTCTTCGGGGTTATCAGCAGTGTCCGCGGAAAAGTAATACCTTTTTCATTTTCTGATGTGGTAAATGTCGGATCGTCCGATGATCCCCTCTACTTTACTGAAAAGCACGTATCGGAAGCCTCGGTGTTTGTTGTTATCTATTATGATAAGAATGGCAAGATGCTTCGCAGGGAAGTATACGAGGATACCGATGAATATGAGAAAATCTACTGTCAGCAAAATTAATCTGCCGTTCATCGTGGAATCATCTTCGTAAGAAGATGAATGAGTATATTGCTTTTCTTTTCTACGCTATGAGATATTTCCAGATAATCCTCGTCCTCCTTGCTTCGACTCATGTTTTAGCGCAATCTCCTGATCAAAAAAAGGAGCCTCCCAAACTCGTTGTCGGGATTATTGTTGATCAGATGCGGCAGGAATATCTGTATCGCTTCTCTTCCAAATTTTCTGAAGGCGGTTTTAAGCGAATCATGAATGATGGCTTTATGCTGCGCAACGCGCACTATAACTATGCACCTACTGTAACAGGCCCGGGTCATGCCTCGGTCTATACGGGCGCAACGCCTGCGGTACACGGAATTATCAACAACGACTGGTATGACAAGGATCTGAAGAAGCATGTGAATTGTGTTAACGATCCGAATCAGAAAGTTGTAGGACATCCGGAGGGAAAGGGCGCGATCTCGCCCTGGCGCATGCTCACCTCAACTGTGACTGACGAGCTTGAGCTTTTTACGCAACGCAAGGCCAAAGTGATCGGTATCTCGGTTAAAGACCGCGGGGCGGTATTGCCGGCTGGTCACATGGGGGACGCTGCGTACTGGTACGATAGCAAGTCGGGTACTTTTGTCACGAGCACATATTACATGCAGCAACTGCCTCAATGGGTCACAAAGTTCAACAACCTCAAATTACCGGATCAATACCTGTCTAAAGTCTGGGATACATTTTATCCTATCGATCAATATATTGCCAGCGGCCCTGATGAAACACCCTATGAGGCAAAACTTGGAGGCAAGGAAAAGGCAACATTTCCTTATGACCTGAAGGCGCTGAGAAAAAAGAATGATGACTACGACCTGCTCGTGAATGTACCGTTCGCGAACGACTTTCTCACCGAAATGGCGAAGGCCGCACTTGACGGTGAGAAACTCGGCCAGAACACCGTGCCCGATTTTCTTGCCGTGTCATACTCAACCACAGATATCATCGGACACTCGGTGGGGCCGAATGCTGTTGAGATCCAGGATACATACATCCGACTCGATCGCAATATTGAAGATCTTCTGAAGACATTGGATGCTAAAGTAGGCGCGGGTAACTACACTGTGTTCGTATCAGCCGACCATGCTGTTGCTGATGTCGCTCAATATTTAAAGGACAACAAGATGCCGGCAGGGTACTTCAGCTATTCGAACGTGAAGGCGAACCTGAACGAGTACCTCAAAAAATATTTTCCTGACAAAGACGTGATTGAAGAGATTGCTGGTGACCAGGTCTATCTCAACCATGCAGCTTTTCAGAGTGAGCCATCATCGGCTGGCGTTCAGATGATCATTGCAACAGAACTCGCCATGAAGTTTTTGATGGCGCAGGAAGGAATTGCAAACGTGTATTCAGAGAGTCTGCTACGACAAGGGGACTATAATGAAGGTGGTATAAAAGGTGCCGTGATCCGTGGGCACCATGCAAAAAGGTCTGGCGATATTGTGATTGTTCTTGAGTCGGGCTGGTACGGCTCCGGCAGAATTCAGGGAACTACACATGGTTCGCCTTATCGTTACGACACCCATGTTCCAATTTTGTTTTATGGCGCGGGCATCCCGAAAGGTTCCTCAGTGAGATATCACACGATCACAGATATTGCGCCCACACTTTCCGCACTTTTAAACATCAAGTTTCCGAGCGGAAGCACCGGGCAACCGATTGGGGAGATATTCGAAAATAAGTAGCACAAATTACGAAGGCAGAATGACGAATGACGATTACTACCGATTCGTCATTTGTCACTTGTAATTCGTCACTGTGTTCATAATTGAAGTTTCCGCTGAATTCTATATCTTACGAGCTATTCAAAACTCCAAATGAGCGAAAATAAATTCAAGCCCGTCCTCGGACTTTGGGATGCTACCATGGTGGTCGCGGGATCAATGATTGGTTCCGGTATTTTTATCGTCAGTGCAGATATAGTAAGGAATGTCGGCAGCGCGGGCTGGCTTGTTGGCGTATGGCTCATCACTGGTTTTATGACGATCACCGCTGCGGTGAGCTACGGTGAGCTGAGCGGGATGTTTCCGAAGGCGGGAGGTCAGTATGTGTATCTGAAAGAGGCGTACAATTCATTGATTGCATTTCTTTATGGCTGGAGTTTCTTCGCAGTGATTCAAACCGCCACGATTGCTGCCGTAGGTGTGGCGTTTGCCAGATTCTCGGCTTACATCTTTCCATGGATGAGTGAATCAAATCATTTGTTTTCGCTGGGGATAGATGTTTCTGCGGCACAGCTTACCGCAATTATCATGATCATTTTTTTAACGTACGTGAATACAAGGGGCGTTAAAGAAGGTAAGATCATTCAGAGTGTTTTTACACTTTCAAAATTAGTTGCGCTCTTCGGACTGATCGCATTTGGATTTCTGCTGGTAGATCAGAGCTACTGGGCGCAAAACTGGACGACTGGATTCCGCGCAATGCAGGACCTCGGTGTTGATGGTGCCGGAAAAGTCCCTACCGGTTGGGTCGAGATCGGTGGCGTGGCGCTTCTTGGTGCTATTGCAGCTGCAATGACCGGCTCACTGTTCAGCAGTGACGCATGGAACAACGTAACTTTCATCGCAGGTGAAATCAAAAATCCAAAGAGGAATATCGGACTTAGCCTTTTCCTGGGAACATTGATCGTGACGTTGCTGTATGTGACAACGAATCTCATGTACCTGTACGTACTCCCGCTTGATGGGATTGCCTATCCACAGGCTGATCGTCTCGCGATCTCTGCTGCCAATAATATTTTCGGAGATGCCGGTAAGCTGATCATCGCCATCCTCATCATGGTTTCCACTTTTGGATGTAACAATGGATTGATTCTCGCAGGTGCCCGTGTTTACTACACGATGGCTAAGGATGGCTTATTTTTCCGCAAGGCAGGAGAGTTGAACAACAATTCTGTACCGCAGTGGGCACTGTGGGCGCAGTGCGTTGTTGCTTCTCTTTTGTGTTTGAGCGGGGAGTACGGAAATCTTCTCGATATGATTTCTTTTGTTGTCGTGTTATTCTATGCGGCAACCATCGGTGGAATTTTTATTCTTCGCGCGAAACGTCCTGATGCGGAGCGTCCATACAAAGCATTCCTGTATCCGTTCTTACCAGCGCTTTACATTGTGATGGGTCTGACGTTTTGCGTGTTACTTATCATCTACAAGCCTGCCTTCACCTGGCCTGGGTTGATCATCATGCTGATCGGAATTCCGATTTATTACGTTGCTGTCAACCGCAATAAATCGCAAGCTTAGGCTACGGGAGTTACAATCTGTTTTGCAAGAACGGCAAGACCTTCTTTAAATGAATGCGGCTCATAGCCGAGTTCGCTTTTCGCCTTGTCAATGATGAATCCGGTTTTTGCGGGACGTTTTGCAGGCTGCGTAAATGTGGTGGAATCCGCAGGCACAATCAGTGACTTATCGAGATTAAAGAATTCCGCTGTGGCGATGGCAATGTCAAAGGGTGTCATGAAATCCTTACCCGAAATGTGATAAATGCCCCTTGCGTTCTTTTTTGCTGCGAGATAACATCCCATCGCAAGGTCTTCCGCAAGCGTAGGTGTGCGCCACTGATCATTTACAACTTTGATCGATTTTCCTTTTTCAAGATTTTCTTTTACCCACAGCACGATATTCGAACGGCTGAGGTCGTTGGTGATCCCGAATACAAGTACCGTGCGTAGTATCGCCCAGTTAATTTCACTGTCGATCAATAACTTTTCAGCGGCAGCTTTGCTCTTGCCATAAAAATTCACCGGGTTAGGCTGGGCACTTTCATCGAGAGGTCCGTGGGATCCATCAAAGATGAAATCTGTAGACACGTGGATAAGGCGAGTCTTCTGTGCGCGACATGCCTCGATGAGGTTTTCTACTGCAGTCACATTATTCTTCCAGCACAGATCCTGTTGTGTTTCGCACTGATCGACCAGCGTCATGGCTGCGGTGTTGATCACCACATCAGGCTTTACGTCTGCAATCACATTTTTTACGGCCTTCGCATCGGTGATGTCCATTGTTCTGAATTCGCCACCCTGCGCAGGGAACACAAGGCGTTCACGGGCAGTGAGAACAGTAGTAACCGTTTTATCACTCAATAATAAAGCGGAAAGTTTCTGGCCCAGGAGGCCATTAGCACCGGTAATAAGAATCTTCATCGCTACTTTTTTTCAACGGGGTATTTGTATCCATACAACTTTTCAATTTTTGATTTCGGCAGTTCTTCTACCGTCATCACCATCCGAATGTCTTCCGTAGGCCTGTCGGCAGGATCTTTCGGCTGTGCAGCAATCTTGTCGATCACTTCAAGGCCTTTGATCACTTTCCCGAAAACCGTATACTGACCGTCAAGGTTTGGTGTTCCTCCCACGGTTGTATAGGCCTGGAGCATCTCAGGTGACAGGTCTTTCTCAACTTTTATGCCCAGCTGGTTCTCCACAACAGGTTTAAGTCGTCCCAGATAAGCCTCGTAAGCTTTCGCATCCCGGGCTTGATATATCTGGGCGATTGTATCATAGTAGGCTTTGTTATCAGGTTTTTGAAAAAACTGCTGTAAAGCCATGTTGAATTTCTGCGGATCGATCTTTATTTCGTTTGCGGTAAATTTTTTCCCTTGAACAATGTAGAACTGGCTTCCACTGCTTTGCTTCGTGGGATTTACCTGATCGCTCAGGCGCGCTGCAGAAAGCGCACCTTTTTCGTGAAAAAACTTTGGATTTATTTCTGCATCCACGTTATAACCGGGGCCTCCATTCCCCAATCGTTGTCCCGGCTGGGCCTTTTTCGACTCCGGATCTCCACCCTGAATCATAAAACCTTCGATAATTCTGTGGAAAATCAGGCTGTCATAGAAGTGCTCCTGCGCAAGTTTGATGAAGTTGGCTTTGTGCTTGGGTGTCTCGTCATAAAGGATCGCCACCATGTCTCCGTATTTCGTCTTTATGGTAACAACGTAATCTTTTTTTTGTGTGCAGGCCGTCAGGCTGTGAATGAGTAATAATCCAACGATCAGAATCTGTCTGCTCATAATATGAAATAACTAAAAATGCAAAGTTAATACTTCAATGTCATTTGATCTGGCGGTGTTAGGCTTTCACGACTTTACGAATATCATTCAGGATCTCGGCTCCGCCATTGGCGAGCACTTCTGTCGCGATGCTCTTGCCAAGGTCTTTGCCTTCTTCCGCGGGCGCGGACCGCTTTACCTTGACAATTTTTTTTCCATCGAGCGAAATGATTCCGGCCTTCAGCGTAACAGTGGGGCCCTCAAGCCATGCGTAGCCGAACGATGGAATGCTGCAGCCGCCTTCAAGTGTTTTCAGGAAAGCACGTTCAGTGCGAATGCATAACTCGGTAGGAACGTGGTTCACCCAGCGTTCAACGATTTCTTTTTTATCGTATGAAAGTTTTTTATGGCATTCGATCGCAATACTTCCCTGGCCTACCGGTGGAACGAAATAACTCGTCTCTATCTTGTCTGAAACCAGTTCATCATATCCCATGCGATGCATGCCCGCGTAAGCAAGAATGAGCGCGTCACATGCACCATTTTTAAGTTTTTCAATGCGTGTCTGGAGATTGCCGCGAATGGATACAACCTCCGCCTGTGGATAAAAATGTTTGAGGAAAGCCACACGCCTTGTTGAGGAGGTACCGATCACTATTCCTTCATTTTTGAGGCTGAAATTTTTCTTTAACGTCACAACCACATCGTTCGGCACCTCGCGCTCCGTGAATGCAATCAGTTCGAGTTCATCGTGGATGGTAGACGACAGATCTTTTGCGCTGTGGACTGCAATGTCAATTGACCCATCCAGCAGTTGCTGTTCGATCTCTTCTGTAAAAACACCTTTGCTTCCGATCTTCGCGATGGAAACGTCAAGGATCTTGTCACCACGGGTTTCAATCGGAACGATCTCGGTGCGGCATCCGGATGCCTTGATCAATTCAGCCACGTGATGTGCCTGCCAGAGCGCAAGCTTACTGCCACGGGTTCCAATGCGGATAACTGTATTCATGCGTAGATGTGTCGTTGTCTGAACAAGTTAATGATTAGGTTTTCTTCAGCCTAATCGTCATGGGTTAATGGTTTTTGCTATTTTGATCGACAGGTCCAGAAATATCATCTTCGCACTGCCGTTTCGTTCGAGGTGGTATGCTGCATCATTAAGCAGCCTGAAGGACTTCTCAACTTTTTCAACGTCCATTACTTTGCTGAAATCCTGTACGAACTTCAATTCATCTCCACGGGCACGGTTAATGGATTTCGCCCCTGAATTGTGCAGCAGTGTTTCGCGCATCATGTTCATGCTGTAGAGCATCAGGTTGCGCTGACTCAGCTTATCAAGACCATGGTAATCGTCTGACATCGTTACCAGTGCACCATAGTTCTTTTTGAAGCAGGCACGCATCCATTCAGTGAAGCGTTGCGTGTTGTCATCTTCCTCGTTTTCCAGAAGCTTCAACGCCTGGTTGAGATTGCCATCGGCCAGTTGTGTTACCTTAGCGGCTCGTTCTTCCGGAACACCTGTTTTTTTCTGGATAAAATCTTTTACGTCATCATCATTGAGAAGCGGAATTGTAACGATCTGTGTGCGGGAGATAATCGTTGGCAGAAGCCGATCAGCGGCATTGGTAACGAGGATGAAATAGGTGTGCGGAGCAGGCTCTTCCAGTATTTTAAGTATTCCGTTTGCGGCAGATGGATGCATCAGCTCCGGCTGCCAGATGATCATCACTTTGTATTTGCTTTCAAAAGGTTTCAGCGAAAGCGTCTTAATGATCTCGCGACTTTCTTCGCGGGAAATTGCCGCAAGCTTGTCTTCGCCTCCGTAGAAGTTTGTCCAGTCATCAAGAATTCCGAAAGGCTGCTCGAGCAGAAACTGCCTCCACTGCTTCAGGATTTCCGCTTTGAAGCGCTCCTCATCCTTGTCGCCTTTGACGTTGCTTAGCGGAAAAACAAAGTGCGTGTCCGGATGGATGAACTTTGAATTCTTAGAACATGCAGAACAAGCTCCGCACGAATCTTCCGTGCGGCTTTCACAATGAAGAAAAGTGGCGTAAGCCAGCGCCATCGGTAAATTGAGCGCACCGGACCCACCCACAAAAAGCTGCGCATGCGCAATGTGGTTGCTTTTCACTGCTTCGATGAGAAGTTTTTTCTGTTCGTCAAGCCCGGGTATATCTGCAAACTTCATTGGGAAAAATCCAAAGACCAAAAAATCAAAAATCAAAAATCAAAAACCAAGATCCAAAAATCAAAATCCAAATTCAAACCACATGAGTAGGCATAACGGCTAAAAGTGGCGGGTTGAGGCGGTTAACTCGTACACAGATTTCAGCAGCAGCGCTTCGGTCTGGTCCAGCGTGACATTTCTCCTGGCCATTGCCCGAGTTGCTGTCTCCAGCGCTTTCTCGAGGCGGTAGGTTGTCATTCCGGATGATCCGCCCCATGCAAATGACGGAATATAATTTCTCGGAAACCCTTCGCCAAAAATATTCGCACTCACATCCACGACAGTGCCTGTATTAAACATCGTGTTGATGCCACACTTGCTGTGATCGCCCATCATCAGCCCGCAGAATTGCAACCCCGTGCTTTCAAATTCCTGGCTCACGTGGTTCCACAACTTCACAGGCTCGTAATTATTCTTCAGGTTAGATGTATTGGTGTCTGCGCCAAGATTGCACCATTCACCCAGCACCGAACATCCCAGAAAACCATCATGAGCTTTATTGCTGTACCCGAACAGAACTGAAGTGCTTACCTCTCCACCAACTTTTGAAAACGGTCCAACTGTGGTGTCGCCCCGCATCTTAGCCCCCATGTTTAAATGTGCCCCCTCGCAGAGCGCAAACGTCCCGCGGATAATTGCACCCTCCTGAACGATACTATTTTTTCCAAGGTATACAGGGCCGTTCTCTGCGTTGATGATCGCTGCACGGATACTTAAGCCTTCTTCAACAAATAGATTCTCCTCACCATACACGACAGTATGCTTATCCTGGATCCCTGCGCTGCGCCTTCCTTGTGTGATCAATTTGAAATCTGCACGAATCTGGTTTGCATTTTCCCGAAAAATCTTCCAGGTCTTATCAATAACGACAACTTCTTTCGGATACTCAATTGTGTTTTGCGAACTCATTTCGCGTTCAGGCATGTTCGCGGCCAGCAGTAATGCACCGCTTACCAGGTAGTACCCCGAAGGAAGATTTCGAATGTGAGAGATGAGATCGTCATCCGGGCAAACCGCACCATTCACCAGCAAGTTGTCGGGAGCAGACTTAACCGTAAATTTCTGCTGAAGATATGCTTCTGTCTTGAAGGAGGCAGGAACGTTCAGACGCTTCTCCCATTTTTCTGCAATCGTTAAAATCCCGCAACGGATCTTTGCAACAGGGCGGGTGAAAGTAAACGGAAGCAGGTTGAGACGAATAACGGGGTCGTCAAACAAAATCAGATTCATCTGCAAATATAAAAATGCAGGAGCCACCAAGACACTAAGACACTAAGTAACACCAAGAATATTTTGCTGCCTTTCTTAGTATTTCTTAGTGCCTTGGTGCCTTGCTGGCTATGCCCTTATGCAATAAAAAAGGCCTTCAGAACGAAGGCCTTTCACAGTGCTTATTTGAAGAAGTAAATTAAGCTTTCTTTTGATACTTGTTTTTGAACTTCTCAACACGTCCGGCTGTATCAACGAACAATTTCTTGCCGGTGAAGAACGGATGAGAGGCAGAGCTAACCTCGACCTTGATCACAGGGTACTCTTTGCCGTCTTCCCACTTAATGGTCTCTTTTGGAGCCTGGGTAGAACGGGTAATAAATTTATGGTCGCTGGATGTATCCCAGAAAACCACGTCTTTGTATTCAGGATGAATGCCTTTTTTCATAGCAGATTTCTCGTTTTTCCTCAAAAGGGACTGCAAAGATACGGCATGGGTCGCAAAAAACAAGGTGGCATTAAGAATTTTCCCCGGAATTGTAATCTTTGGTACCTTGCGGCCTCTAATGTTCTAAACGGAGCCGCGCACTTGAAAAAACTCCCAATCTTACTGCTTTTAGCCCTTCTGGCCCTCGTTTGCAACGAATCAGCCACGGCCCAAAGCACGAACTTACCGCTGAACGAGGACTATTATCACTGGATTGACCGGTACGAAGTTAAGTCCGGAAAGGTGTTTCCTCAGATTTTTACTACAATAAAGCCGTACAGGAGGTCTGATATCATCGATTTCGTTGATTCGACTGCGGCAGAGGGGCTATTTCAATCCGCCTCGGACCAGTTTAACCTCAACTATTTCCGCAACGACAGCTGGGAATGGGCCGACAACAATGAAAATCTTTCAAAAAGACCGTTTCTCAAGCATTTTTACAGCACGAAATCCGACTTTTTTCACGTCAACACGAAAGATTTCGATTTGCATGTCAATCCCGTCATCTATTTCGGGGCAGGAAACGACTCAAGGGTAAATGAGCTTTTGTTTATGAACACCCGTGGGGTTGAAGTGCGCGGAATGGTTGATCGCAAAGTCGGTTTTTATACCTACCTCACTGACAACCAGGCCATCGTTCCGGCTCACGTGTCGGATTACCGGTCGCTTGCCGGTGTGTTGCCACACGAAGGTTTTGTTAAAACTTACAAGAACGGCCCGGGGGTGGATTTCCTACAGGCGAGGGGATATCTTTCTTTCGAAGCAACGCGTCATATCAACATGCAATTTGGCCACGACAGGTTTTTCGTGGGCAACGGTGTGCGATCGCTTATCTATTCTGACTTTGCTCCGCCTGCGCTGTTTTTGAAAACTAACGTAAAGGTGTGGAAGGTGAATTACATGTTCCTTGTGAACCAGATGACAGCCGATCCATCGACAGGGGCATCGGGACTTGCGAGTTATCCGGTGAAGTATACTGCGATGCATCACCTTAGCATAAACATTGGTAAGAAATTCAACTTCGGCATTTTTGAATCTGTGGTATTCAATGCGAATGATTCTACGAAAGTCAGCCAGTTTCGATTGGATTATCTGAATCCGATAATTTTCTATCGCGGTATCGAACAGCAAAACGGCAGCACAGATAATGCGCTTCTCGGGTTTGATTTTAAGCTGAATGCTGTAAAAAAACTTTCCTTTTACGGACAGTTTGTGCTTGATGAAATGGTAATCTCACACCTTCGGGCGCGTGATGGATGGTGGGCGAACAAATATGGCATTCAAATCGGAGGAAAATATGTCGATGCGTTCGGTCTGCCGAACCTCGATCTGCAGGGCGAGGTGAATGTGGTGCGCCCGTTTACCTACTCACATTTTACGCCTTACGGCAGCTACTCGCACTACCATCAGCCGATAGCCCATCCGTTAGGCGCTAATTTTACCGAGGTGCTTGGCGTGCTCAGGTATCAGCCCATCCCACGCCTGCATGTCACCGGAAAACTTTTCATGGTAAAGATCGGCCGCGACACGGTTGGTGCATACACAAATTACGGAAGCGATATCATCAAGTCGAATGGAAACCGGGTACCCAACAAAGAATTGGGAAATGCACAGGGTCAGGGTTTTTCGAACACTATCATGTATGGAAATTTCACGGCCTCTTTTCAGTTAAAGCATAACCTGTTCATTGATGCATCTATGGTGATCCGAAACAGCGAGAGTCCACTTTCATTTTATAACAATAAGTCAAACATAAGCTCCCTGGCGCTGCGATGGAATATCCCGCAGCGGTTGTACGAGTTTTAGCCGCAATGAAAATATACTTCAGAATTTTACAGTACGCACCCAACCTCGTTCCGAGATTAATCAAGTTTCTCCTCACTTCGGTACTGGGAATTATTTTTAGCGTAGCCAATATCGCGCTCGTCATCCCGATGATGAACACACTTTTCGGGTATGAGGAGAAGAAAGCTGCAGTGGAGGTCCCGGTACTGCCGGAGTTTTCGCTTTCGCTCGATTACATCCTCGATACGTTCAATTACTACTTTGTCAAGATCATTCAGGAACATGGTGCTGACGATGCCATGCTCTTCATCTGCGTGGCCATCATCATCAGTGTCTTGCTGACAAACCTATTCCGTTACATGGAACGTATGACCGCATCGCGCATTCGTGTTGACGTGGTCAAGAATCTGCGAATGCATTTTTCCAGAAACGTGACAAAACTTCACATCGGATTTTTTAATTCCAATCGCAAGGGAGATCTCATCTCGCGCTTTACAAACGATATTCTCGAAGTGGAATCTGCCGTTGTCAACAGCCTGAAATTTGTAATGAAGGAACCGATAACTATTATCGTCTACTTTGCGGTACTCTTTTTCATTTCCGTCAAGCTGACATTGTTCACGCTCATTCTCCTCCCGATCACTGGTGGAATTCTCGCTGAGATCATCAAACGTCTCAAGAGGAAAGCCGTTCAGAGCCAGGAATCTGTAGGCAGAATGGTGAATATCCTGGATGAGACTTTCTCGGGCATGCGCGTGGTGAAAGCATTTAATGCCAGGGATTTTATCCTGAAGAAGATCGATGAGGAGAGTTCTTATCACCGCAAGGTGAATATTTCGATTGCCAGGAAGAACGAGCTGGCCGGACCGGTTTCAGAGACACTCGGAATTTTTATTGTGGCAGGGATCATTCTCTACGGCAGTACGCTGGTGCTGGGTGAAAATCCAAGCCTGACACCCGGAGAGTTTCTGGGATTCCTGGGATTGTTTGCCCAGATCATTCAGCCTGCCAAGAACTTTTCCAATGGTGTGACATCCGTTCAGAAAGGAACAGTTTCAGCCGAAAGAATTTTTGCAGTGATTGATACTGTGCCGGTGATTCAATCGAAACCTGGTGCGCCCGAGCTTAAAAATTTCAACAGCAGCATCGAGTTTCGTAACGTAAGCTTTGCGTATGAAACAGAGACCGTACTTCGCAACATAAACCTCACCATTGAAAAAGGAAAAACGATAGCACTGGTTGGCCCTTCCGGTGGTGGCAAGTCTACACTAGCTGACCTTGTGCCGCGTTTCTATGACCCCACCCAAGGGCAAGTCATGATTGACGGTGTCTCTATTACGGAGTTTGAGATTGAATCGCTGCGAAGGCAAATGGGTGTTGTTACCCAGGAATCGATTTTGTTCAATGACACCATCTTCAACAACATCGCTTTCGGAATGACCAATGTAAAAGAGGAACATGTCATCCAGGCTGCAAAGGTTGCCAATGCGCACGAATTTATCATGAGTTCTCCAAACGGTTATCAGACGACCATCGGTGAGCGCGGATCAAAATTGTCAGGCGGACAGCGGCAACGCATCAGCATCGCACGCGCAGTGCTCAAGAATCCACCCATCCTTATTCTCGATGAAGCTACAT
Source organism: Fulvivirgaceae bacterium JP3-4 (assembly GCA_029309925.1). GTDB lineage: Bacteria > Bacteroidota > Bacteroidia > Cytophagales > Cyclobacteriaceae > Chryseosolibacter. Next base: position 947,810 of record JARKND010000004.1, on the reverse strand, counting down.
CAGCGCTTGATTCTGAATCGGAGAAACTTGTGCAGGATGCATTGAACAACCTGATGAAGAGCCGAACCTCCATTGTGATTGCACACCGTCTTAGTACCATTCAGCATGCTGATGAGATCATTGTGATCCAACATGGTCAAATCATCGAACGCGGAAGACACGAAGACCTTATCCGCCAGAGCGGTCTATATCGGAAATTGAGTGAAATACAGAAAGCATAGTCGGTTTGGCGGCTTTTTATTTTTCCCGTACCTTTGAAATTCCGGTAAACCCCCGGGTGCGTCCCCATGAAACGAAACAGGCTGATCTTCTATGCGGTTTTCGCTGTATTCCATTTGTTCCTGGTGTTCTTTACCATATATGTTGAGTCTAACAAAGGCAACATCATGTTTCTTTCGAAGATGCTTGAATGGATTTCGTTGACAAAGTATGGCGCAATGTTCGGGTTGGTGTTACTGGCCGTTGATTTCTTTTGGGTGCGCAAAAGCGATCGCAGTCACGAGAAAGAATTGAACTCACTTAACAACGAACTCAACACATTGAAAGCAAAGTTGTTCGACCTCCAGGAAAACGCCAAGATCACAGCATCGAAGCCAATCAAGTGAATTCAACCGGAACTCGGAACCAGGAGCTGGGCACAAGCCTGGAACTTGGAACAACTTGGAATTGGTTCTTGCACCCACACCCCGTTTACAGTTTTACAGCATCTTTTTTGACAATCTTCCCCGCTGTTTCTTTGTAAGTGATTTCCGTTCGCTTACTTTTAATCATCCCACCTCTGATGCCATAAACAAAAAGAATCATGCTGGCGAAAACATTCGGCAGCGCAGTTCATGGTGTCAGCGCCCGCACGATCAGCGTAGAAGTAAATGTCGATCAGGGCTTGCGATTCTTCATGAGCGGACTTCCCGACAATGCGGTGAAAGAAAGTCAACACCGCGTTGAAGCTGCGCTGAAAAGTTCAAAGTATTATATGCCGCGGAAGAAAACCGTGGTTAACCTTGCACCTGCTGACATCAGGAAAGAAGGCTCATCTTATGACCTTCCGATTGCACTGTGTGTGCTGCAGGCGTCCGGCCAGATCTTAACGGAGTCACTACCCGACTATCTGATCATGGGTGAGCTTGCACTTGACGGGAAACTCAGACCTATCAAAGGCGTGTTGCCGATCGCCATTCAGGCTCAGAAGGAAGGATTTAAAGGATTTATTTTACCTGCCGACAATGCGCGCGAGGCTGCGGTGGTGAAAGACCTGGTTGTGCTTCCTGTCAAGACTTTAAAAGAGGCAGTGGACTTTTTGCTGGGAAAAACATTCATCGAGCCAACGGTGGTCGATGCAAAAGAGGTGTTCGCCACGAAACTCAATCACTACGATATTGACTTCAAGGATGTGCAGGGACAGGAGAACATCAAACGAGCACTCGAGATTGCTGCGGCAGGAGGACACAACGTGATCATGATTGGTCCACCCGGAGCCGGGAAGACCATGCTTGCCAAAAGATTACCCACGATTCTGCCGCCCCTCACCTTAGACGAAGCGCTCGAGACGACAAAAATCCATTCTGTGGCCGGGAAACTCACAGGTAACATGGCGCTGCTAACGACACGCCCATACCGAAGCCCACACCATACCGTTTCGGATGTTGCACTCGTGGGCGGAGGTGGTAATCCGCAACCCGGTGAAATTTCGCTTGCCCACAACGGAGTGCTGTTCCTTGATGAACTGCCGGAGTTCAAACGTGCTGTGCTTGAAGTGATGCGTCAGCCTATGGAAGAGAGACGCGTCACGATCTCACGCGCGAAAGTGTCGATAGATTATCCGTCAAATTTTATGCTCGTTGCCAGTATGAATCCGTGCCCTTGCGGATTTTATAATCATCCCGAAAAGGAATGTGTTTGTGGTCCAGGCGTTGTGCAGCGCTATCTCAGTCGTGTCAGCGGACCCTTGCTTGACCGAATCGATCTTCACGTTGAAGTTGTTCCGGTGAGTTTTGATGAGATGACCGCTGCCCGAAGCGTAGAGAGCAGTGACCAAATTCGTGAACGGGTTGTGAGGGCGAGAGAAATCCAGTCGAAGCGATTTGCAGAACAAAAGAACATTTATTGCAACGCGATGATGCCCTCGAACATGGTGAAGGAAATCTGCGCGATCAATGATGCAGGCAGGTCGTTGTTGAAAACCGCTATGGAGCGACTTGGACTTTCCGCCCGTGCTTATGACAGAATTCTGAAAGTGTCGCGCACCATTGCCGACCTTGCAGGGACTCAGGAAATCATGACGGAACATCTCGCGGAAGCGATTCAATACCGAAGCCTCGACCGTGAAGGCTGGGCGGGGTAGAAATAGGCATTAGGCATTAGGCATTAGGAATTAGGCACTAGGAATTAGTCAGTTGTTGGCATGCTGCTCGCAGCCTTGGTTGTTGTCTGTTAATTGATGATTCTCATAATTCATACGATCTTTGTATGGATGCGAAAAGGAATTATTTACGGTCTTGCTCTGGCTGCGTTATTCTTCGTTTTAAGATGGATTGAATACAAGTTTGTAATCCGAGAGTTTTCACGCGAATTTTATATCGGGCTGATTGCAGTAATTTTTGTGGTTGTCGGAGTTTGGGCGGGGCGGAAGCTGACTACCACTAAACGAATTGTGAAGGAGACGGCTCCACTGTTTGTCGTAAACCAGGAAAATCTATCTCGCCTCGAAATCAGCAAGCGCGAACTTGAGGTGCTGGACCTGATGGCACAGGGTCTGTCGAATCAACAAATAGCCGACCGGTTGGCGTTATCATTAAATACAGTAAAGACTCATACCTCAAATCTTTTTATAAGGTTAGACGTGAAGAGGAGAACCCAAGCCATTCAAAAAGGCAAAGACCTTAAACTCATCCCGTAACAACGTGTTTCGCTCGCCCATCGTGTAAGCGCACCATGTTCAGTCAGACCCGGGTACTCCTGGCACCCGGCATCCCAGCCCCAGCTTCCCTTCCCTCAAAAGGACGATTTTCTTAATTTAACATCGATTCATCCTTTCGGGTGAGCGAAAAATCTGCTTTGGGTGCGTGATTCGGGCATTATAAAACAAAAACGCTATGAAAAAAATTGTATTGATCTATGGTCTCATTGCCGGCCTGATTGTGGCATCGATGTTTTTTATCAGCCACCCTGGCGGAAGTATGGATTTTGAAAACGGAATGTATATCGGCTATGCCTCGATGGTGATAGCATTTTCGCTTATCTTCTTTGCTGTAAAGAATTATCGCGACAATCACCTGAACGGCTCGATTACATTTGGCAAGGCATTCAAAGTTGGAATGCTTGTAACTTTGATCGCCTCCGTAATGTATGCATTGGGGTGGGAGCTGTATTTTAACCTATACGCGCGCGACTTTATGCAGAAATATACCGAGTACTCGCTGACCAAACTCGCGGAAGGTGGTGCCTCGGCCCAGGAGATTTCGGCTACAAAGGAGCAGATGGAATCGATGAGCAGTATGTATGCAAATCCTGTTTTCCGCTTTTTGTTTACGCTGATTGAGATCGTACCCGTTGGATTCGTCATTACGTTAATTTGTGCAGCGCTATTGAGGCGTCCACAGTTTCTTCCGAAAGAAGTACAGAGTTGAAGGCAACGAGGTCATATACATTGGGATAGAGTCCCGCGCAAATGAAAATGAATTATTAAACTTAACGGCTGAGTGTCAGCGATAACAAAAGCAAATATGAATAAGAGAGTAACCGGTCTGGGTGGCGTGTTTTTTAAATCTGAAAACCCAAAGGCAATTAAAGAATGGTATTCGAAACATCTTGGCATTGAAGGAATTTTTCAGTGGTATAACACTGATAACGTCAATGCAGCGAATCCGGCTCAGACAGTCTGGAACCCATTTAAAAAAGACACGGACTACTTCGCGCCAAGCGAGAAGCCCTTTATGTTCAATTACAGAGTGGAAAACCTGGAGGAACTAATTAAAGTCCTTAAAGAAGAGGGCGTTCAGCAGGTAGGAGAGATTCAGTCATTCGATTACGGCAAGTTTGGGTGGATATTAGATCCGGAAGGGAATAAGATCGAGTTGTGGGAGCCCATAGATTGACTTTAGATTTTTGATTTAAGAATTTAGGAAGCGTTGATGCTCTCGTATGTACCCTTATGGAGTCTTTGTCGTCATTGCCGAAACTTGTTGCATTGGGATACACCCAATCTAAAATCTAAAATCTAAAATCTAAAATCTTAAATCCCACGTCCGGACACTTTTTCGTGAAACCGTACAAGTTAATTAATGTTAATGCCTTCTTTCGAGGTAAATTTCCAACAATGAAAATGGTACAGGAATTGTAAACCTTCATTCAGCAATTCCCATTTGCGGGTTCGGCCTACATTAACTCTTCATAGGTTTAGGTTAAAGGTGGTCGAACCCTTAATTTTTTATACCCCATAAAGACCTGCATATTTTTCAAACTTTTTGGCCTGCGACATCATCATCATACATTACTACGTTAATCATACGTCATGTTTAAAAACCTGTTGAAAATTGCGTTGCGAAATATCCTGAAGGATAAAACGTACAGCGCTATCAATATCCTTGGGCTCACCATCGGTATCACTTGCAGTCTGTTCCTGTTTCTTTACATTCTCCATGAACTGAGCTATGACCGCTATCATAAGAATGCAGATAATATTTATCGGATCATCTCCAATATTAAGGAACCGGACGATGCTTTCACATGGTCAGTTGTTCAGGCCCCGCTGGGCGATGAACTTCGCGATAACTACCCGGAAGTAAAAAATGCGGTTCGCTTTTTCGGAACACCCAGAACGGAGTATAAGAACGGGGAAAAGAAATTCTTCGAAGAAGATTTCTACCGTACCGATTCCACCATATTCGACATGTTCACCTATGAATTTATTGAAGGTGAACCTGGCACAGCGCTCGATGCACCTCAGTCAATTGTTCTGACGGAGTCGATTGCTAAAAAGTATTTCGGCAGCGCGAAAGAAGCCATCGGTGAGGCGCTGCAAAACCAGCAGAACGAAGAGCTGAAGGTAACCGGTGTCATCAAAGATGTCCCCACCAACAGTCATTTCCGTTTTGATGCGCTCATCTCTCGCCCTACAACTTCTTTCCCTCCGGGCGCATGGGGTGGTTTTGGCGTCTTCACGTATATACAATTGCCTCCTGGTTACGATCTGGCAAAAATGGAAGCGAGCCTCGACAAAGTTGTAAAGGAGAAAGTGAATCCCATCTTTGAGCAATTCAACATTAAGGTGAAGTATGGATTGCAGCGGATTACTGACATTCACCTGTATTCGAAGATTGCGGACGAAGCTGAGGAAGGTGGAGATATCTCATACATCTACATCTTCGGAGCGATTGCTGTATTCATGCTGATCATTGCATGTATCAACTACATGAACCTTGCTACTGCGCGGTCGGCAAACCGCGCCAAAGAAGTTGGCGTTCGCAAGGTGATGGGCTCGCAGCGCAAGCAACTTGTAGTTCAATTCATCACAGAGTCACTCGTCATTACACTGATGGCGCTGGTGTTGAGCTTGATCTTGGTTTACGTCCTCTTGCCTGGTTTCAATACGCTGGCAAACAAGCAACTTCCGTTTTCTTATGTCATGCAGGCTCCTGTAATGATGAGCTTGCTGGGCGTTGTCATCTTTACCGGTATTGTTGGCGGAAGCTATCCCGCATTTTATTTATCCGGATTCAATCCGGTCAGTGTGTTAAAGGGAAAGCTGTCAACAAAAGGAGGAACTGTTGTTTTCCGCAGAGTGCTTGTGGTTACTCAATTTGCAATTTCCATCTTCATGCTGATCTCAACGCTGATCGTCTTCGATCAGCTCAACTTTATGCGTAACAAGGATCTCGGTTTCGATAAGGAACATGTTGTTCGTATTAACCTTGCGGGACCAGAACTTCAATCAAAGGCGACCCTGCTGGCGGACCGGCTAAGACAAACCTCACAGGTAGCAGGTGTGGGGATGGCAACGGCATCGCCCGGACAAAACATCGGAAAGAATCTTTTCAAAGTGGAGGATAATGACGGAAAGATGGTTGATCGGGGTGTTGACCTCTTCACTGCAGACTTTGATTTCGTGAAGGCGATGGGAATGCAGGTTGTGCAGGGCAGGGATTTTTCACGCGACATTGCTTCAGACACCATCTATGCTGTTTTGGTAAACGAAGCCATGGTCAGACGAATGGGTTGGACAAACCCTCTCGGTAAAAAATATGTGATCGAAGGTGGCGGTCCCAACAACACGAACATTGAAAAGCATGTTGTAGGTGTTGTTAAAGACTATCACCAGAACTCACTCTATGATGTGATCGAACCACTGATGATCGTCCTTGATAAAAACTTCAGGTTCGTTTTTGTGCGCACGGCCGAAGGAGATGTGCAAAAATCGCTTGCAGCGGTTGAGAACGTCTGGAAGGAGGTATATCCTACACAGCCGTTCGAATACCAGTTCCTTGACAGCGACTTCAATTCGCAATATCGCGCTGATGAAAAGCGAAGTCAGATTTTTACATCATTCTCAATTCTGACGGTAATCATTGCGTGTCTCGGTTTACTTGGCCTTGCAGCGTTTACAACAGAACAACGCACGAAGGAAATTGGTGTAAGGAAAGTGATTGGCGCAAGCGTTCAGAACCTGGTGTTCCTCGTGTCCAAAGAGTTTTTTGTGCTGGTGGGAATAGGAATGTTGCTGGCGTTCCCGGCTGCGTGGTACTTCACTGACAACTGGCTTCAAAATTTTGCCTACCGGATAGAACTTACCGGTGAATGGCTGACCTTTCTTGTCTCAGCACTACTCGCCTTTGTTATCACACTTTCAACGGTTGGATATCACGTGGTGCGCGCAGCCTCAGCGAATCCGGTGAAATCACTCCGCGATGAATAACTTTAACGCAAAGGCGCAAAGAAAAGGTCAGATGCAGGCACTTGCTTATGCACGATCAACAATTGTATAATAAAACTGTTCGAATCCCTTAGCGTCTTTGCGTTGAAAAAATTATCCACGAAAACGTATCGTAAAGGTAGTGCCTTTGTCGACTTCGCTGTCGGCAGAGATGGTTCCGCCCATAGACTCAATTTGAGTTTTGATGAGAAAGAGTCCCACACCGCGAGCCTGGTCATGGGTGTGGAAAGTTTTATGAAGTCCGAATAGTTTGTCACCGAATTTTTCGAGATCTATTCCCTGGCCGTTATCGGTTATTCTGAGCTCGGTATAGGATTGACCCTTTTTCTCCATTCGCGCAGACTGGAAATGAATTTTTGGTTTGCGCTCGCTTGATTTGTACTTGATCGCGTTGCTCAGAAGGTTCTGAAAAATACTTTCCAGGTAAGCTTTTGGGTATTCGATGTGCGGTGCGTCATTGAAATCAAACGTCACAGAGGCTTCCGCCTGAATCAGGTCCCCTTCCAGGGACTGAACAACTTTGTCAAGGATCTCTTTGAAGCGCAGCTGATCTTTGTGGAGGTCAGTTTGTGTTTTCGCCTTGAGTGTCTCCATGAGGTCGTTCATGGTTTCGCTCAGGTTGGTGGCCACATTCTTCAGCTTGTAAAAGATAAGTTTGTAGTCCTGGATGCCACTGTTTTCATCCAGCAGGTTGATCAGCGCATTAATATTTCCTATCGGTGATCGCAGGTTGTGTGAAATAATGTGAGCGAATTCATCCAACGCTTTGTTCTGCTCCTGCAACGTTAATGCTATCGCTTCAATATTTGTCTTCGAACGCAAGAGTTCCTCTTCAGACTTTTTGCGGTTTGTAATATCAACAGCGGATGCATAGACCAGCGGAAGGTGCAGATCTGGCGCGCAGCTCCAAAGAAGCCATCGATACGAGCCATCTTTGCAGCGATATCGGTTTTCAAACTGGCTTACTTCTTCACCATTTTTCAGTCGCTGGACCGCCTTCATCGTTGCATCAATATCATCCGGGTGGAGAAACTCGGTAAAGTAGGTCTGCATGAGTTCTTCCTTGCTCCAGCCCAGGAGGCTAACCCACGAATCGCTGACACGTTTGAAGTTTCCCTTTTCGCCAATCACAACGTTGAGGCTGACCGGATTGTTGAACACCCGATGATTTTCCTCCGTGATCTGGATAAGCTCTGCTTCCGCATTACGTTGCGCTGTAACGTCAGTGAGGAAGCCCTCGAGCATTGTCAGACGATCACCGTCAAATACGCCAACGCCAGTCTCTTCGATCCAGCGCCAGTCGCCAGACTTATGACGGATCCTGTACCGGAGGCTGAACTGTGTTTTTCGCTTGATCGCCTGATTGATCCCTTCGCGTATGTAGGGCGCATCTTCGGGATGGAAGATGTTCGCGAAACTGACCTCTTTAGAATAAAATTCTTCTGGTGAATAGCCCGTAATCACTTCAATGTGATCATTCAGATAAATGACCGAGTACTGCTCATCATTATGACAGAGGTAAATTGCTCCCGGGACATTCTCCGCCAGGATCTTGAATTTTTCATCCGTACTTTTTGAGATTTCTTTCGCGGCCAGCGTCTCTGAAATATCTTTTGGAATTGCCACGTAGCCCATGATGGAGTCCTGTTCATCGAGCAACGGACTGATGGACAAAGAAGCAGGAAACTTGCTTCCATCTTTCCGGATCATTGTCCACGTATCGCGTGTAGTCTTCCGGGAAATTTTTGCTTCATAAATGAGTACATCAAACAAGGGCTCCAGCGTCACGTTGTGCTGATGTGACAGGCTCTCGCCTTTTGAAATGATCTCCTCAAGGTTAAAAAACAACAATGGTGTGTTCTTGCCGATCAATTCTTCTGACCTGTGGCCCAGGAGACTCTCTGCGCAACGGTTCACGCTGGTGATCATGCCATCCGGAGAGATGGAGATCATCGGAATGTCAGCAGTGTTCAGAATCGCTTCCTGCAGCCTGAAAGCTTCAGCAAGGGCATTCAAAAACTTGTTGTCACGTACCGTTTTATCTGAAAGAGGTCTCTTTTCCATGAATCGGCATTCAGGGGAAGTTAAAGGTAAAAAAAAATCAGAATGGAAAAGGAAGTCTAGATAAAATTTCGCTGGCGTTTTGCTTCAAACACAACGACTGCGGTAGCCGTTGAAACATTCATTGAGTCGATCACGCCCTGCATCGGAATGATAATATTGGCGGTGGAAGCTTTGACCCACGCGTCAGAAAGCCCTGTGGCCTCCGTACCCATCACAATAGCACAGGGTTTGGTATAATCAATCTGGTGATAAGGTTTCGAAGCTTTCAGGTAGGTGCAATATACCGCGATGTTGTTTTTTCTCAGCCATGCCAGTGTGTCGTCCGTTGACGCAGATGCAGTTTGAACGGTGAACAGACATCCTATACTTGAGCGGATAACGTTAGGGTTGTAGAAATCGGTTTGGGGATCGCAGATAATGACTGCATCAACGCCTGCTGCATCAGCTGTGCGCAGGATCGCGCCAAGGTTCCCCGGTTTTTCAACGGACTCAAGTACAAGGACAAGCGGATTTGGTTTCAATTTAATCTCATCAAGGCGATGTGTTTTTTGTTCGGCTACAGCCAAAACACCTCCTGAATTTTCGCGCACCGCAATTTTGTCGAATACATCTTTCGAAACCGGGATGAGAAGTTTGTCATCCGCGCCAAGCGACCCAAGTTCCTGTCGCGTAATGATGTCTTCGCAGAAGAAGAGATTGCCAATTTTATAACCGGCCTTCAGTGCAAGTCCAATTTCCTTTTTCCCTTCAACAACAAACAGGCACTGCTTCCTGCGCTCTCTTGGTTTCTCAAGCGCCAGGAGATTTTTGACCTTAGGATTCTGCGTGCTGGTGATGGTGAAATGCATCTTGTAAAATAAAGAACCAATAACCAATAATCAAAAACCAAAATAGAAAGTGAACGCAACAATTAGTCGAATGACCTCGGTTGCATTATTTCCGTAAATTGCGCAAGAGTTATCACTAAGGCTGTACGTGAGCACCTGAGCACCGGAACACCTGAGCACATAACACGCACACGAGCACCTGAACACATGAACACATTGGATCTAAAACTTCTCCACCCATCCTCCTGGACCGAATACGAACTCATCGACTCAGGTGATTTTGAAAAGCTTGAGCGTTTTGGAAAATATATTCTCATTCGTCCTGAACCACAGGCGATTTGGAAAAAAGTATTGTCTGATGACGAGTGGAAAAAGATGGCGCACGCGAAATTTGTTCGTGAGCAGAAGGACAAATTTCGTTTTACCGATGATGTGAAAGGCGGTTGGTCCAAGGATCCAAAGATGCCTGAGAGTTGGAACATCAACTATCAGTACAATTCACTGAATCTTACCCTGCGACTCGCTTTGACAGGATTTGGTCACGTTGGTATTTTTCCGGAACAGGGCAACAACTGGAATTTTATTTACGACACCGTTCGCAATTGGAATAATCCCAAAGCGAAAGTACTTAATCTTTTTGCCTACACAGGAGCTGCGTCAGTTGTAGCACGATCTGCAGGTGCCGAAGTTGTTCATTGCGATGCTTCCCGCCCGGGATTGAACTGGGCAAATCAGAATATGCAGTTGAACAATCTCGAAAATATCCGGTGGGTGTATGAAGATGCGTTCAAGTTTGTAAAACGCGAAGTGAAACGTGGCAACAAGTACCATGGCATCCTGATGGATCCTCCGCCATATGGCCGCGGGCCGGAAGGAGAGAAGTGGACTTTACAAGAGCAGCTGGATGAACTCATCAGTATGAGCAGTCAGTTACTTGAGACTAAAAATTGTTTCTTCATCGTGAGCATGTATGCGGTTGGTCTGTCTCCGATTGTTGGAGTTAATGTTGCGGAGACATATTTTCCAAAAGCAGCCATTGAAGCGGGAGAATTTTTTCTGAAGTCCAAACATTATCGGAATCTGCCCATGGGAACGTTTTTGAGGTTTTCAGCGTAGTATTCACGAGCTGTAATTCGTATATTTAGTTCATGACAAAGGGAGTAAATCATCCACCGAGAACAATAATGGAAGTATATGAAATGCTTCCGGAGGGAACCCTTGCCGAATTAATAGACGGAATTATTTATATGTCTCCATCGCCTGTAGCAATCCACCAAATTGTGCAAGGTGAAATTTTTAGACAGCTAGCAAACCATGTAGTCGAACACGGACTAGGACAAATGCTTCCGCCACCGATGGATGTCTTTCTCGACAACCATTCAAATGCGGTTCAGGCCGATATCTTGTTTATCGCCAAAGCGAACCTCGACATCATCAAGAAAAAGGTTAGAGGAGTGCCCGACCTGGTCGGAGAAATTATCTCTCCAGGCAATACAAAGCATGATGTTGAGAGGAAGAAGGAGTTGTATGAGAGGTTTGGGGTGAAGGAATACTGGATAATTGAGCCAGAATCCAAAAGAGTAACGGGCTACCATTTAGTGAATCAAAAATTCGAACCGCTGCCGGTGTCAGTTGGTAAGTTAAATTCTATTCTTCTCGCCTACGAAATAAGCTTCTAGATTCTCATGATGCAGGGAATTCAATATCCACCAAGAACAATTATGGAAGTGTTCAAATCACTTCCAGAAGGAACGTTGGCGGAAATTATTGAAGGTAAACTGTATATGTCACCATCGGGAAACACGAATCATCAACGCGTGAGCCGAAAAATAACGGCAGCGTTTGAAAAATTTCTTGGTTATAAGTTCACCAAGGGGGAATTTTTTGTGGCCGCCTATGATGTCTATTTGGATGAAGCTTCTAATGCCGTTCAGCCTGATCTGGTGTTTGTGCTTCAAGAGAATAACTCGATCATAAAGGAAGATTGTATTCACGGTGTCCCAGATCTGCTCGTTGAGATTCTTTCTCCGGGCAATATGAAGCATGACCTTGAAAGAAAGAAAGTCGTTTACGAAAAGTTTGGCGTGAAGGAATATTGGATCATCGATCCCAAGACAAAACAATCAACCGGTTATATCCTTCAAGACGGAACATACTCACCTCTCGAAACCGATTTCGGAAAACTTAAATCGGTAATCCTCAACCACGAATTCATCTTCTGAATTCGTTCCGCAAATTTCAGATTACACGGCTGTAAATCACCAAATTAACCGTATCTTTGCGCCTCAATTAAAGAAATTACGAGGATTTTGAGGTTTTATGGACAATAACAAGATCAGGAACATTGCTATTATCGCTCACGTTGACCACGGCAAAACAACGCTGGTTGACAAACTGTTACATGCCGGCCACCTGTTTAAGGATCACGAAAATCCTGGCGAGCTGATCATGGATAGCAATGACCTGGAACGCGAGCGTGGTATCACCATTCTTGCCAAGAACGTTTCGGTACGCTACAAAGATTACAAGATCAACGTTATCGATACACCTGGCCACAGTGACTTTGGTGGCGAAGTAGAGCGTGTGTTGAACATGGCTGACGGTTGTTTGCTGTTGGTTGATGCGTTCGAGGGTCCAATGCCGCAAACGCGTTTCGTATTGCAAAAGGCGCTTCAACTTGGTCTCAAGCCAATCGTTGTAATCAATAAAGTTGATAAGAAAAACTGTACACCTGACGAAGTTCACGAACAGGTTTTCGATCTGATGTTCCAGTTGGATGCAACGGAAGATCAGCTGGATTTCCCTACATTCTACGGCTCTGCGAAAAATGGTTGGATGAGCACCGACTGGAAGAACCCATCAACAGATATTACTCCGTTGCTTGACGGTATCATTCAATATATCCCTGCTCCGAAGATTGCCGAAGGTGCTACGCAGATGTTGATCACATCGCTCGAGTACTCTTCGTATATCGGTCGCGTTGCTATCGGACGCGTGCACAGAGGTTCTGTGAAAGCAGGCCAGCCGCTCGCCATGGTGAAGCGTGATGGAAAAGGTATCGTAAAATCGAAACTGAAAGACCTTTATGTCTTTGAAGGTTTCGAAAAGAAGAAAGTTGAAGAAGTAAAAGCAGGTGAGATCTGCGCATTGGTTGGACTCGAAGGTTTTGAAATTGGTGACACTGTTACCGATCCTGAAAAACCAGAAGCAATGAAGTCGATCGCGATCGATGAGCCGACAATGAGCATGCTCTTCACCATCAACAACTCTCCGTTCTATGGTAAGGAAGGAAAGTTTGTTACCTCGCGTCACATCAAGGAAAGGCTTGACAAGGAATTAGAGAAAAACCTCGCATTGCGTGTAGGTGACACTGGCTCTGCTGATTCATTCATGGTGTTTGGCCGTGGTGTACTTCACTTGTCTGTGTTGATTGAAACGATGAGACGTGAAGGATACGAGTTGCAGATTGGTCAGCCGCAGGTGATCTTCAAGGAGATCGATGGCGCTAAGTCTGAACCTATCGAAGAATTGACGATCGACTTGCCAGAAACTGATGCGGGTAAGGCTATCGAAACCGTTTCACAACGCAAAGGAGAAATGCTGAACATGGAGCCGAAAGGCGATCGCATGATCCTGAAGTTCAATATTCCTTCCCGTGGTATCATCGGTTTGAGAAATTATCTGTTGAACGTAACCGCGGGTGAAGCAATCGTTACACACCGTTTCAAAGAATATCAGCCATACAAAGGAGAAATTCCTGGACGTATCAATGGTTCATTGATCGTGATGGAGCAAGGGGAGGCAATTGCTTACTCACTGCACAACCTGCAGGATCGTGGAAAATTCTTTATCGATCCAGGAGAGCCTGTGTACGAAGGTCAGGTTATTGGCGAACACAGCCGCAGCGGTGATCTTGTTGTAAACGTTACAAAAACAAAGAAGCTCACGAACATGCGCGCTACCGGTGCCGATGAAAAAATGAGAATTGCACCTCCAATCAAATTCTCTTTGGAAGAAGCGTTGGAATATATTCAGTCAGATGAATATGTTGAAGTAACGCCAAAGTCAATTCGTTTGAGAAAGATCTACCTTACTGAAAACGAAAGAAAGCGTTTCGGTAAGAATCAATAAAAGACAATAGCCACTCCCGCGAAGCGCGGGACCTTCGGCAGAACACTAAGGACACGAAGTAGCACAAAGTAAAAGGCTCGAGGATACAATCTTCGAGCCTTTTGCATTTCTTGGTCTTGGTGTTCCTTCGTGTTCTTAGCGTCTTGGTGGCTATAAAAAACTACATGTTGCGCCTATACTGTCCACCCACCTCAAACAAGGCTTTGGTAATCTGCCCGAGTGAACAAACCTTTCCGGCCTCCATCAACTCTTCGAAGATATTCTTGTTCTGAATTGCCGCCTGCTGAATTTTATCCAGCGCGCTTTGAGCTTTTCCTTTTTGGAACGAGTGAAGCTGACGCAGCATTTTAATCTGGTATTCTTTTTCTTCAGTTGTTGCGCGAATCACTTCCTGAGGAATAATGGTTGGTGATCCTTTTGAGCTCAGGAATGTGTTAACACCGATGATCGGATATTCTCCTGTGTGCTTCAACGTTTCGTAATACAAACTTTCTTCCTGGATCTTTCCTCGCTGATACATTGTCTCCATTGCACCGAGAACGCCACCGCGTTCAGTGATGCGATCAAACTCAGCAAGCACTGCTTCTTCTACAAGATCAGTCAGTTCTTCAATGATGAACGAGCCCTGGATCGGATTTTCATTCTTCGCGAGGCCAAGCTCTTTGTTGATGATCAGCTGAATTGCCATCGCTCTGCGCACAGATTCTTCCGTTGGCGTTGTTATCGCCTCATCGTAGGCATTCGTGTGAAGCGAGTTACAATTGTCGTAAATCGCGTACAGTGCCTGAAGGGTTGTGCGGATATCGTTGAAGTCGATTTCCTGCGCATGCAATGAACGTCCTGATGTTTGGATGTGATATTTCAACATCTGGCTTCTTGCATCGGCACCATACTTGTTTTTCATCGCCTTCGCCCAGATCCTTCTCGCCACACGACCAATCACAGAATATTCCGGATCGATTCCGTTGCTGAAGAAGAATGAAAGGTTAGGTGCAAAGTCGTTGATGTTCATTCCGCGGCTCAGGTAATATTCCACGTAAGTGAAACCATTGCTGAGCGTGAATGCTAACTGAGTGATTGGATTTGCACCGGCTTCCGCGATGTGGTATCCTGAGATCGACACCGAGTAAAAATTACGGACGTTCTTGTTGATGAAGTATTGTTGGACGTCACCCATGAGACGAAGAGCGAACTCTGTTGAGAAGATACAGGTGTTCTGTGCCTGATCTTCCTTCAGAATGTCTGCTTGCACCGTTCCCCGCACTTGCGAAAGTGTCTCAGCCTTAATCTTGTCGTAAACTTCCTTTGGAAGAACCTGATCGCCAGTGACACCAAGGAGCATCAAACCCAAACCGTCATTGCCTTTTGGTAGCGCTCCCTGATAGGCAGGATGCTCCCCTTCGTGATCTTTGTAGATCTCGGCAATTTTCTTCTTCACTTCCGCTTCCAGACCATTCTTCTTAATGTAGATTTCACATTGCTGATCAATCGCTGCATTCATGAAATAGGCGAGGAGCATCGGAGCCGGACCGTTGATGGTCATTGACACCGAAGTTTTTGGATCAGCTAGGTTGAAACCGCTGTACAATTTCTTCGCATCGTCAAGACAACAAATGCTCACACCTGAGTTTCCGATCTTACCATAAATATCCGGGCGATAATCAGGATCATTACCGTAAAGTGTCACCGAGTCAAAAGCAGTAGACAAGCGCTTCGCAGGCATCGCCATACTCACATAATGGAAACGTCTGTTTGTTCTTTCTGGTCCGCCTTCGCCCGCGAACATTCTTGTAGGATCCTCACCCTCGCGTTTGAAAGGATAAATCCCTGCAGTGTATGGAAATTCTCCGGGAACATTCTCCTGCAATGTCCATTGAAGGAGGTCTCCCCACGCTTCATACTTTGGAAGTGCTACCTTGGGAATTTGTAAGTGAGAAAGAGACTCGCTGTGTGTTTGAATTCCGATCTCTTTATCGCGAACCTTAAATTTGAAGATCGGGTCTTTGTACTTCTTGACTTTATCTGGCCACTCGGAGATGAGCTTCCAGTTCTTGGGATCGAAATTCAGTTTCAGTTTCTCATATTGTTCCTGAAGTGCTTTGATCAACCGATCTTTGTCGTCAAGATTGGAGTCTTTAAATGTTTCAATAGATTTTTGAATCGCGTAAAGCTTCTGGGCAATTTCCTTCTGCTCGCGAACCCAGTCATCATACTTGCGATTGTTTTCCGTAATCTCGCTGAGGTATCGCGTTCTGTTAGGCGGGATCACAAAAATCTTTTCGGACATTTCACGCGTGATCTCAAAAGTAGATTTAAGATTCGCCCCGGTCTTCTCGACCAGCTTATCTATGACTTGTTTGTAAAGTTGATTGGTACCCGGGTCATTAAATTGTGATGCGATCGTGCCAAACACGGGCATGTCCTCAACCTTGCTTGTCCACAGCTGATGATTACGCTGGTATTGTTTCTTTACATCGCGTAAAGCATCCAATGCACCGCGTTTGTCAAACTTGTTAAGCGCAATCACATCGGCAAAATCCAGCATGTCGATTTTTTCGAGCTGAGTAGCGGCACCATATTCCGGTGTCATCACGTAAAGGGATGCATCGCTATGGTCGAGGATTTCAGTGTCGCTTTGTCCAATACCAGAGGTTTCGAGAATAATCAAGTCAAATGCGGCAGCTTTCAAAATCATCACCGCCTCTTTAACATATGCGGATAGGGCAAGATTGCTTTGGCGTGTTGCAAGCGAACGCATGTAAACTCTGGAATTGTTTATCGCATTCATACGAATCCGATCGCCCAGAAGCGCTCCACCGGTTTTTCGCTTCGAAGGATCAACGGAGATAATTCCAATCCTCTTGTCCTTGAAGTCGATCAAAAATCTTCTTACGATCTCATCAACCATAGACGACTTTCCAGCGCCACCGGTTCCGGTAATTCCAAGCACAGGTGTCTTTGAAGTTTCTGCTTTTTTCTTGATCGATTCAAAAACAGATTTATGGTTGTCATAAAAGTTTTCTGCTGCCGAGATCAGTTGAGCGATAGCCAGCACGTTGTCCGCTGAAAGCTTGTTGACATCAACGTTAAGTTTTTCTCCGGTTGGATAGTCGCTGCGCTCGATCAGGTCGTTGATCATGCCCTGCAGGCCCATCGCTCTTCCGTCATCAGGCGAATAGATGCGGGTGATTCCGTAATCCATCAATTCCTTTATTTCCTCAGGAAGGATTACGCCACCACCGCCACCAAAGATCTTGATATGACCGGCACCTTTTTCATTAAGGAGGTCATACATGTATTTGAAATATTCATTGTGACCACCCTGGTAGCTCGTCATCGCAATAGCTTGAGCGTCTTCCTGGATAGCAGTGTTCACCACTTCCTCCACACTTCTGTCGTGCCCCAAATGAATCACTTCACAGCCGGTTGATTGAATAATTCTACGCATGATATTGATGGCAGCGTCATGGCCATCAAACAGGCTTGCCGCGGTCACGATCCTGACTTTGTTCTTTGGCTTATACGGTTCGGGTGCTTTGTGGCCCGCCAAAACCTGCTGTTTTTCTTTCTTTCCCGCACTTAAGGTGTCTGTACTCATATATAATAAAGGAGTGAGTATTGAGTTTCCGCCAAAATTAATGAGATCGGAGGGATAAAGCTAACGGTTATTAGGCTGCAATTTGAATAGTTGAAACGGCCACGGATTTCCCACTTTAAATGATGATCTTCGTAAAGAACCCCGCTTTCTCAATGAACAAAGTCTCTAAGGCCATTGCATTGGTGCTGATTGCTCACACAGCGCTCGCCCAGGCTGACCGCAAAAATTCGTGGCGATTTAGTCCGCTCCCGGTAGTCTATTATTCTCCTGAAACAAAACTCGGGTTTGGCGTACTTCTTGGCGCCAACAAAACATTCGGACCCGACTCGATTACCACCGGATCATATTTTCAGTCTTCCTTCATTTACACGCTGAACAAGCAATACGAGTGGAGCAACCTGGGCCGGATTTATTCACCAGGCAACAAGCGCATTTTCGATTACAAACTCTACTACGCATACTTCCCTGAGTTTTACTATGGCTACCAGGTCGAAACACCGGAATCATATGAATGGGCAATCGAGTTTAACCGACTCTGGATCGAGCTCAAGCAGATGTGGCTGGTGGGGCGCAATGTTTATGTTGGTGGTTATGGAAGGTTCAATCGCATATACAACCTGACGATGCCGCAGGATGACGGCAACATAGAAACCGATCTTCCTCCCGGCAGTGAAGGCTATCACGTGGCCGGATTGTCTACAATTTTTCTTGTCGACAGTCGCGACAGTCAGGTGTATCCCCGCAAGGGAACGTATTTTGAAATTCAATGGGTCGCGCATTCCGGATTCATGAGCGATTATGTATATGGCAACATGCGAATCGATTTGCGCTTCTATAAAAAATTTGACTGGCTGAAAGATGACGTTCTCGCAACCCAGCTTTTTATGAACCTCAATGAAGGGAATGTCCCTTTCCGCGATATGGCGGACATCGGTGGTTCGAACACAATGCGGGGTTATTATCGCGGCTATTATCGTTACAAAAATCTTTATGCGTTGCAAACCGAATATCGGTTCATGGTTCATCGTTACATAGGCTTTGCAGTATGGGCGGGACTTGCAACTTTATCTGATGAATGGAAAGCTCCGTTCAGCTATCCGGTGAAGCCAAACGCTGGACTTGGATTACGCGTTCGAATCAATCAGACCGATAAGCTTAACGTCCGCGCAGATTATGGCTTTGGAAAAAATCAGCAGGGCCTGTATCTCGATGCTGCAGAAGCTTATTAAGGTAATCACCGTAGCGCAATTCACGGTATTTTAACAAATTTTTCATATCCCTTCGAACCACTCTTCCGTACAACCTGTCTACGGACATAATGGAATCGATATGACAAAAAGAATCCCCCTCATACTTGCGTTGGTGCTGATTGCCTTTTCATTTTCCTCATGTGAGGATGATAACGCGCCCTCAAAAGCTACTACACTTCGTCCGCTCCGGATTGAAGAGGTTGCATACAAGCGCGAACTCATTTATAACCAGGCTGGCCAGGTCACACGGGTGCTTTCAGAATCTGAAATGCCGGACAAACAGATTATTTCAACGGTTCAGGATTTTGAATACAATGCTGAAGGTAAGATTGTTTCTTCCCTTATCGACAATGAGAGGTTGTACGAGTATACCTGGGAGAATGGCAGGATTGTAAAGACGGAAGAAAAGATTAAAGGCGCACCTTCGGGCAGGTACGTGTTTTCTTATCAGGCTAATGGCCTGATCAGGGACATGCAGACATACAAGTACGAAAATGGTGACGTCAGGCTGATGGGCAAGATTACGTATGCCTTTGATCCTGTCGGGAATATTTCGTCTGTGAAAGAATTTAGTTTTAAAGACACCGCATTTTCGCTGGAGTCCATTTACGAGTACGACCGCTACGACAATTTTCTTAGCGCAGATTCGCACTTTGATTTTCATACGCTGAACACCGGTCTTCAACTCCACAGAAACAACCCCGGACGAATGGTACAGAAGAATAAAAATGGGGTTGCCTTTGCTATCGAAGACTACGTGTACGAATACAACTCCAACGGCTACCCGGTGAAGCGTGAAAGTACAATTACATTTTTGCACATCGGTTCCACCGGTTCGTACGAAACGCGTTACTTCTTTGAAGAGATCTGAGCGTATTTTCTGAGAATTCTTTCTGTACCTTCGTGCTTGTCATTGCATTTTTGAATGGTCAAACGGGTTCTCAGGAAAATCTTTATTGTCTTCTTAATCCTTATCGGGATCATTATTCTTTTCCTGGCAGTATCAATTGGCGTTGTTGACCGGACACCCGCATCCGAGCAATCCGGTTATCGCCAGACGTTTAATGAGCTTGATGCGATTGATGTAGTTACAGACAGCAGTATGGCTGCAGCATTTTCGGTTGGATATTCAAAAGTAAATCTGACACCGTCATCACCGGTTGCCCTTGCGGGATACGGCAACCGCAGAGGCAAGCACTACACGAAAGTAGCGGACTCGATCTTTGTCCGGACGATGGTGATCAGCAACGGAGTTCAAAAAGTTGCCATCGTGTCTGCCGATCTGCTGCTGATCCCTCCGAAGGTGACGCAGGCGCTTGAACAACAATTGCCATCAACGGGATTCAGAATCGAAGATGTTTTTCTTGGAGCAACGCACACCCACAATAGCATTGGCAACTGGGGTGAGGGTGCGGCAGGCTTTATTTATGGCTCATATGAAGAGTCGATGATTCAATTTATCACTTCGAAAATTGTCACCTCGATCCTCGCTGCACAGGAAAATATGCAGGATGCTGAGATTCGCTTCGGGAAGGTTGCCAATGGCGAGGCTGTTAACAACAGGCTTATCAACAACGGGCCTGAGGATCCGTTTCTAAGACTTGTGGAAGTTCACAGAAAGGATAGCGTTAAACTTTTGCTTGCAACGTACTCGGCACACGCCACCTGTCTTTATTCCAGGGACCTCGAGCTCTCACGCGACTATCCCGGTAAATTTGTCGATGCACTAGAGAGCAGCGGTTATGATTTTGCGATGTTTATGGCAGGTGCTGTGGGAAGTCACAAACCTGGCGCACCGGAATACGGCTGGAACTGTTTTGACTGGATGGCGAACGAACTTACTACAAGTGTCAAAGAATCCGGCCGCGATTTCGAGAAGGTGGAAGGCTTTCAGATCAGGGGCTTTCGCGTGCCGCTGCACCTGAGTGATCCGCAGGTGAAAGTCACGCCTGACTTGAAAGTGCGTTCATGGCTCTTCAGGTCTGCACTTGGAGAATATCCTGTGGATGTGACAGGAATTCAGATCGGCAATCTTATCATGCTTGGCGCCCCTGCAGATTTTTCCGGGGAATTTATGCCAAGGCTGGATTTCATAGCGGAAAAATCAGGCAAGCACCTCATTACAACAAGCTTCAACGGTGGGTATATTGGCTACCTCACACCTGAGCAATACTACGATAACAAATATTTCGAAACGCAGCTGATGAACTGGTATGCACCGGGCACGGGCGAATTCGTCATGGAAGTCATGGCGGGCGTGATAATCAAAACCCAAAAGCCAAGATCCAAGTAACAAATCCCAAAAGCCAAGATCCAAAAACCAAATCCCGCAAAAACCAAAAGAACCAAAGCCAACAGACGAATTAACTTCAAATCTATCGAGACCTGGATCGGAGAGCTGCAACTCTGAACTCGAAACTCGGAACTCGAAACCCCAAACTCGAAACTTTGAACTCGGAACCTTGAACTTTGAACTCGGAACCTTGAACTTTGAACCTGAAACCTAAAACCTAAAACTGTTTCGCCTCACTCATAGCGTAACGCTTTCACCGGGTTCGCTTTCGCGGATCGGATCGTGTGGAAACTAATGGTTCCCAAAGCAATCATCAGTGCGACTACACCTCCAAGCACGAAGTACAGCGGATTGATCTCGATGCGGAATGCAAAGCTTTCCAGCCAACTCGACAGTAGCCAGTACGTTACCGGACTCGCCAATAAAAATGAAACCAGAACGAGGAATGCAAAATTTTTAGAAAGCAGGAATGTGATCTGACCTTCACTTGCCCCCAGCGCCTTCCGGATTCCAATCTCTTTCGTTTTTCGTTCGGTTGTGATCGCGGCAAGGCCGAATAATCCCATACACGAGATCATGACGGCAAGCGTTGCCATGATGGTCACAACGGAACTCATCTGCTGATCTGATCGGTACAATACTTGGAAATGCTCATCGAGGAAAGAATAGCTGAACGGGAAGTTGCTCACATTCTGTTCCCATACCTTCTTCACATAGGCGATAGATTCTTCAACGTTGGCGCCATCAATCTTGACGGAAAGCTCGTCATAGCCCCAGTCGGGATGAACTACCATACTGAGTGTGTTTACTTTGTGGTGCAGGGAGTTGAAGTTGAAATCTTCTGTAACACCAATCACTGTTCCGAGCGTGTCGTCAGCATACCAGGCGTGTCCGGCAGGCGTGCCTACAATGTTCCTGATGCCAAGTTCCTTCGCCAAAGATTCATTGATTACAAAAGCAAAACCCTTGTCGCGCACAATATCCTTATCGAAGCCGCGGCCATCTTTCACCTTGATACCATATACTTTCAGGAAGTCATACTCCACGTTTACGTTGCTTGGCGTAAGACTCATGATGCCGGTGTCGGCTTTCACCTTGAAACCCCACTGGTGAAAGTTGTTGCCGAGTCGCTGGCCGGATGCCGTTACGCCCTGGATCAATTTGCTTTTGAGAAGTTCGGTTTTGATCACATCGAACTTCTGATTGGCCTCACCGTTGAGTTCGACCAGCATCATCTGGTCTTTGTTGAAGCCGATGTCTTTGTTTTTCATGTACGACAGCTGCTGGAGTACGATGAAGGTACTGACGATCATCGCCAGCGCCAGGCCAAACTGCACCACGACCAACCCGCTTCTGAAAACAGAACGGCCTTCACCTTTTCCTCCGCCTTTCAACACACGCGACATGTTGAACGATGTCATATAGAATGCTGGATAGATTCCCGTAAGGATACCCAGGCCGATTGTCATTAGCAGGATGAACCCGATGTTTTCAGGCTTTGAAATAAAGGAAAGTACTGAAAGCTGCCTTCCGATGAGTTCGTTGAGCATCGGCACAAGCAGGAAGTTCATCAGAACGCCTACAGCCAGCGCGAGGAAGGCTAATGTTGTTGATTCAAAGATGAACTGGTTGAAGAGCTGAAGCTTTTTGGCTCCAACCGTTTTTCTCACTCCGATTTCTTTCCAGCGATGAGAAGAGCGCGCGGTGGTGAGGTTCATAAAATTCACGGCCGCAATCAGCAGAATAAAAATGCCCACGATAGAAAATACATCGAGGTATTCTCCATTGAATTTGCGGTAGTTGTTGTAGTCATGCTCGATGTCAGTGGATGCGAGATGAACATCTTCCAGCTTCTGGAGAAAAAGTTTGTAATAGTCGTTGATCTTCGGATCGTCCATGTGACGACTCATGAACGCAGGAAACCGTTCTTCCATCGACTTCACATTCGCATCATTCTCCAGCAACATGTATGTGTTCAGAAAGTTTGAACCCCAGCGGTCGTTAAACTGCGGATTTTCCCTCACGATGCTGGGGATCGAAAGGAGAATGTTGAATTTTAAATGGGAGTTTTCGGGGACGTTTGCCAGGATACCAGTGATCTTATATTCGTGGTCGCGTATCTTTAATAAGCCGCCCATGGCTTTGCTGATCTCCGGAAAAAACTTAAGGGCTGTTTCTTCCGTAACAGCAACAGTATAGGGTTCATCCAGCACAGTAGCGCGATCCCCTTCAAGCAGTTTGTAGTCGAAGATGTCAAGGAATGTGCTGTCAACGTAGGCCATGTTTTCAACCTGCAGCTTTTGACTTCCGTTCTCAACCAGGTTTTTTCCACGATTCCAAAACCTCGTAATAATTCTGATTTCAGGGAATTCGTCTTTGAGGGCCGGTGCCATGCCGGGCATCGACAAGGCTACCTTCTGGGTTTTCGTACCGGTGAAGTTCTGCACTTCATCAAGGCGGTAAATATTTTCTTTCTGGGTGTGGAAGTCGTCAAAGCTTCGTTCATCGGCAATAAACAGGTAGATAGCGATGCAGCTGGCGAGTCCGATGGCAAGTGAGAAAATGTTGATAAATGCGTAGAGCGGATTCTGACGGATATTGCGCCAGGTGATCGCGAGGTAGTTTCTGAGCATGATGATCCGGGTTAGATATAGACTACTGCGGAATATCCGAAAAGTTACACCCGGATGCTATTGAATGCGTGCGAATTGTGGGATTTCAGCTGTAAAGCTTTTGACAATTGTTGCAAAAGAAGCTCCTGCGTTTACTCTTTCCGGTGTATTCCTTAAACACAGGGATGCTACAGCGCGGACATTTTCGCTTCGTGTAGATCAGCCAGTGCTTCTTTAGCTGGTAGAGTTTTTTCCAGTGGTAAAAATCGAAGCTGTAGTTTCTTGCTTCGGTGATTAGCTCTGTAAGCTTCCGTGGTGGCAACTTTCCGACTACGCTGTCCGGGTGCACATGAATTCGAAAGAGTACTTCGTTCTTAATAATGTTGCCAACACCTGAGAAGACATTCTGATCCAGTAGCGCGTCACTTACGTTCGTTTCAGGATTTCTCTTCAGTTTCTTGCGTGCCTTTTGAGGATCCCAGCTGTCGCTCATCACATCCGTGGACCAATCGTAAACATCATCCAGCGGTTCTTCGATTTCAATGATGGCGGTGGCGTAGAAGTTGATTTCAGTTTCATCATTAAACCTGAGCGTAAGTCTCGGCTTTGCATCTTTTCTTTCATTAATGCGGTAACTTCCGAACATGAGGAAGTGGATCCGTAAACTAAAAGTCCTGAACTCGATCAAAAAATGTTTTCCCCATGATCTGAAGGCCTTGATTTTCTGCCCGGTGATTCTCTCGTAGTCTAGCTTCGAAGAGCCCGATGCTTCAGCAACAGACTTCCCCCTGAATGGTCTGAGTTCTTCTTTCAGAATAACGAGTGACGGTCCTTCCACTTGCTAAGTCATTTAATGTTTTTGTAGATTGCTGTTGCAGATGATCTACCATATCTCAACAGAAAAAGAATGGGCCGCCCTTGAGGGAAAGAAGGAGTATGCTCCCGAGGCGTTTAAGCGAGAAGGGTTTATTCACACTTCAGAGCTGCGGCAGCTGGAAGGAGTTCTGCAACGCTATTATTCGGGAAGAAACGACCTTTTGCTCCTGGTAATCGATGAAACGAAACTTTCGGCACGACTTCTCTACGAACCATCGACCAATGCAGAGCTTTACCCGCACATCTATGGTGCGTTGAATAAAAATGCGATCGTTGAAATCATCAGACCATTCAATCCAGACGGATTGCTGATGCTGAAAGCACGTTATTCTTAAAACCGCTTCTCCTTGTCGAGGCCTCGAAAATTTTCCGTGAGGAACTTGTTGTACGTTAGAATGTAGGGAGCCCAGGCAAAAATTTTTCTTTTCTTGAGGTAGGCCTCGTCATGTTCGTTCGCATAGGCCTCCATTTCGAACGGATTGTAGCGATAGGCTACGTAATGGCCATGGCCCTTCAGCCTGGAAATTGCATAAAACAAGCCGTAGAAGATCCAGTGAAAAATGAACAACATTTCCACTTGCTGGAGAAAGTGAATTTTCTCGTGTCGGACTAGCTGCACTTCATCTTTGGTAAGCTTGGAGATCCAGATGAAGATGAAAAACGAGAGCCCCGTGTAATAGTTGAAAATTCGTTTACGGGTGTAAATCTTAACTGGCAACATTTGACTATATAAGCGTAATCTGACTGATTTAGTTCAATATGGCATAAGCTGTGATCTTAAGATTCACGTTTGTAGCGGATTCCATAAATGATCATCAATGTATTAACAACGATGGAAAAGGAATTTGTTGCTATGATGGGGATATCATTTTTTATGATCCCATACCAGACCCATAGCGCAAGGCCTATCAGCAGAGTAAGTAGAAAAAATAATGAAATGTCGTGTGCCTTTTTCTCGCGGAGGAGTTTGATCAACTGCGGAAGAAGAGACGCTGAAGTGAAGACCCCCGCAGCAATACCAACCCATTCTGTCATCTGGCGGAAATGAAATTAAACCGGACTATCCCTATAGCCGGTTTAAAAAAATAATGCCAGAGCGCGAAGCCTGAAAAAAGTTACCGCCCTAACTTGCGCGCGGTCCGTTGCCTGTTCCTTTCCTTTAACAGACGATTGACATCAAGCGACAAGCCGGTTGCAGTACAAGCGGCAAGGAAAATGAAAAAAGGTCCCGTAGCATGGCCACGGAGAATTCCATCAACTCCGGCAAAGATCATGACTCCGACCAGTACCAAGGCGAGAACAAAAACAGCCAAATTCTTCATGGAGAAAGGTGATTACTGTAAATCTATAATTCAAAGATACGTTGTTGAGAAAGTCTCTGCTGGAGAGCTTACGCGTAAAACATACGCTGTATAAACGAAAAACCGTTCTGCTGACTGTTCATTTTTTCAGTAAGCGTATACCATTCGCTTCAATGTTTTTTGTACAGAAGAGAGAATTTTTTGAAAAGTTGTTCAGGGTCGGCCTGAATTGCCTCAATTTTCTAATGATTTCGCAGCGTTTCTTACCTAAAGCAATCTAACCCTTGGCTCAGCCGGACAACTATTCTTATATTTAGTTACAAACCTTGCTCATGAAAAAGATTTTAAGCCTTGCCGTTATCCTTTCCTTTGTACACGTTTCAGTACTGGCACAGGAAACAGCTGTTCGTGTGATTATGATCGGTGCTCATCCCGATGACTGTGATCAGGATGGCGGAGGGACAGCGATACTGTTTGCAAAAATGGGTTACGCAGTAAAATTCGTCTCTGTGACAAACGGGGACGCAGGTCATCAAACGATGGGAGGCGGAGCGCTTGCAAAACGAAGAATTGCTGAAGCCCGCGAAGCGGGAAAACGATTTGGCGTGACGTACGATGTGCTCGACAATCACGATGGCGAACTGCTTCCTACGCTCGAAGTCCGGCTGCAGATCATCCGAAAAATTCGTGAATGGAACGCTGACATTGTAATCGCTCCGCGCCCGAACGACTATCATCCGGATCATCGCTACACGGGAGTACTTGTTCAGGATGCAGCCTACATGGTGGCCGTGCCGAACGTTGCCCCGGATACACCACCGCTGAAAAAAAATCCGGTGTTCCTATACTTCCAGGATTTTTTTCAACGTCCGAATCAGTTCCGGCCTGACGTAGCAGTGGATATTACTGATGTATTCGATCAGAAAATTCACGCGATGGACGCCCATGAGTCTCAATTTTACGAGTGGCTGCCGTGGATTGGAGGTTACCTTGATAAGGTGCCGACTGACAAGGTTGAAAGGAAGAAATGGCTGGCAGGAAATCGCACGGTGAAACTCACGCCCGAGGTAAAAATGTCTCTTGAGAAATGGTATGGTCGTGAAAAAGCGAGTCAGGTACAACACGCTGAGGCTTTTGAAATTTGCGAGTACGGTACACAGCCTTCCGAAGCAGATATCCGAAGACTCTTTCCGATGTTAAAAAGTAAGTGATGAAATTGTTCGTCCAGCTTGTACGAAATCACCCGGCACTATCGCTCGCTTTTGCGGCACTCTTCATGATTGTGGCTGCGGTGAAAATGATTGACTCCGGGCGTTGTCTTAAAACAAATCAGGCCCCGAACGGAATCATCTCGCTGGAACTTGCCTGGAATAAAGATAAAGCAGATCAGATCGTTCAGGAATGGAAACGCGGCTATTGCAATGGGGCAGTCATCAGCTTTAAGGCGCAGGATAATGTAGATCCGTCTGCAATGATCCTCGAAAAGGCAAAAGAAAATATTCTGCTCGACTATATTTTCCTGATCGCTTATCCACTCTTCTTCGTTGTGTCGATTTTGTTGCTGGATCCGCGGAATGCCTATTCAACTGAAGTGAATGAGATTTCCCAGGTGATGCTGGCGTTTTCCGTGGGAGCCGGCTTCCTCGATGCTATTGAAAATCTTTTTATGTACTTGTTCCTCACCGGCAACACCGACCTTCATTATCTCTTTACGTTGCCTGCAACGATAAAATTTCTTTTCGTGCTTGTGGTCATCCTCTTTATCATCGTGTCGTTCGTGAGATCGGTTGCTACGCGCAATTGACTAGCGCAGGAGGCGTTCAACCTGTTGCGAATAATCTGCCTGGAGGTCCTCTTCAAGTGAATCAAGTATGGATGTGATCTTTTTTATCTGCTGATCGTAGATATTGCCAATGACCGTTCCGCTATTTTTCTGGACGCGGGCTTCGTTCATTTGCTCACAGAAAAAGACCCTGATTTCAAGTTCACTTACTTTGTTCCCTGAATATTTGATCTGCCTGTTTGCGAATCGCAGGATTTTGCGCAGGATCTTTTTAATATACCAGGCATTGCCTCCGCGTGGTATGTCTTTGAATAGTTCGGCTATTTCATTGTTAACATTTGTAACGTACGCCTGCTCGTCATGCGCTTCAAAAAGCGCGTACGTGGCGAGCTCCTTGTTTTCTTTCTTGTATTTGATGAGTCTGAGACAAAGCTCCCGAACTATATCCGGATCGGCTTCTTTAAGTTCTTTCCGAAGCTCGTTAACGGTAGCAGATTTCATAGTTGGGTTTTCAACGCAAAGACGTGCAGTCGCTAAGGTATTCGAAAAGATTTGAACTTTTAAGAAAGTGCGTTGAACAAATTAAAGGTCGGGTTGGGGATCAATAAATATTGATTCCGGTTGAATCAATGCTCGTGGTTTTGCGTCTGCGCGCCTTTGCTTTGAAAAAAAATCTTCGAAGAACTAATACTTTGCTTCAATTCCAAAAACTTCTTTGAAATAGTTGTCGAGTGATGTGGTTTTCGTTTTTGGAAATCCAGGTTCTTCTAAAGCAACCCAAAATTCAGTTTCGGTGGCTTTGGTGATCACGTAAACTTTATCATTAGTATACGCCCGCACAGACCGTGCGCCCTCGCTGAAATGCTCTTTTGTTTCTTCAATAAGATTAAGCCATCGCTCCATGAAACAAAAGTAACGGTTTATCCCGAAAAATTAAGGCCTAAGAATTCCCCCGGAGTCACTTATCATCATACATTTTTTCATCAAACGTATGATTGGATGGCTTTCCAAACTTCAGAATCGTGTAAACCATCCACAAAAATCCGGTTTGCAACAGAATGAGGAATCCCACAAGAAAAAACGTGGGAACATTCAAGTGTGAATTGCACAAATACAGGAAAATTACCAGTCCAGCCGTCACCAACGATATCGCCACCTTCGGAGATTTCATATAAACAATTTAAGCAAGTATTGTAATAAAGTCATGCCGAAGCGGGAGTGAGCCGGGGGGCCAATGCCAGACGGCCGGGAGCCAGGCGCCCGATTTCCCGATCTGGCATTTTGTTTATACGCAATCTTTCATGGCGCTAACTGAATACAAACGGAAACGCTCTTTTGAAGAAACTCCTGAACCGACCGGAGGGAAGAGCAATAAGAAAGATTTGATCTTTGTCGTGCAGAAACATGCAGCCTCGCGTTTGCATTACGATTTTAGACTTGAACTACGGGGCGTGTTGTTAAGCTGGGCTGTTCCGAAGGGGCCGTCATTGAACCCTGCCGACAAACGCCTGGCCATGCATGTGGAAGATCATCCGTTTGATTATAAGGACTTCGAGGGTAATATCCCAGAAGGTAATTATGGCGCAGGAACGGTGATTATATGGGACCAGGGAACGTATGAACCTGTGGAGGAAGCCTCAACGAAAGCCGATAAAGAAAAAATCCTGACGCGCGACTATCACAAAGGATCCATGAAGATCCGCCTGCATGGGGAAAAGCTCAACGGGGAGTTCGCGATCGTGAAATTGAAGGGACGTGAGGAGAATTCGTGGCTGCTGATCAAGCACCGTGATGATAGTGCCTCCGAAGAAGATGTGACTCTGCAAGACACTTCCGTTGTTTCCGGCAAGACCATTGAAGAACTTGCTGATGATCCGAAAACAAGAACGTGGAAAAGTAACCGGACTTCGCGAACTTCGGTGAAGAGCCCCGCGAAAAAAACAGCCCGCAAAACCATGACACCGAAAACTTCCGCAAAAAAAACCGGGATCAAGCCCGGTGAGCTGCTCGAAGGTGTGAAGGGAAAAAAGAAATCTAAAATTCCTTCAGATATCAAGCCCATGCTGGCGACACTCGTTGATAAGCCGGTAGATGAGAAGGGATGGGTGTATGAAGTGAAGTGGGACGGATTCCGCGCGCTTAGTTATATCAGTGACGGGAAGGTCGATATCCGTTCGCGAAACAATAAAGATTTCAATAAAAAATTTTACCCGATACACGAGGCGCTAACGAACTGGAATATCAATGCAGTGGTCGATGGCGAGATCATCGTGGTGAATGACAAGGGCAAGCCGGACTTCAACGCGCTCCAGGAGTGGCGGAGCGAGGCCGATGGGGAACTGGTGTACTATCTGTTTGATCTGCTCTGGCTGGATGGCTATGACCTCACGAATGTGTCGCTTGCTGAACGAAAGAACTTATTGAAGAAGATCATTCCGGCTGAAGGAAATATCCGCGTAAGCGAAGCCTTTGAAACATCCGCTACAGATTTTTTTGCGCTCGCAGATAAAATGGAACTGGAAGGCATTATCGGAAAGAAGGCGGACAGCGTTTACAAGCCCGATGTGCGCTCACGGGAATGGCTCAAAGTAAAAACAGAACGACATCAGGAAGCAATCATCGCAGGATATACTGTAAACGAAAATACAACGAAGAAATTCAGCGCACTCCTCATGGGAGTTTACGAGGGCAAAGAACTGGTATTCATCGGTCCCGTGGGGACTGGCTTTACGAGTAAGATGCAGGACGAGTTGCTGAAGAAAATGAAACCGCTTCAGACAAAGGATTGTCCGTTCAAGGAAGTACCTGACTATAACAAGCCGTCACGCTTTCGTCCGAATCCCCCTAAAGCAAAAGTTGTGTGGCTTAAACCTGAACTTGTTGCTGAAGTAAGTTATCGCGCTGTCGGTGGTGACGGTGGAATGCGTCATCCGTCATTCAGGGGATTGCGCGATGACAAGTCACCAGGCCAGGTGAAGCGCGAGGAGACAGTTGCAATTGACGAGATCACTCCGGCAGCTGAAAAAAATGACTTTGAAAATAAGATCCTTACGAAGGTTGAGAAGGAGCGCAAAACTTTTCTCAATCCAAAGGACGAAACGCAGGTTCGCAACATCGATGGACATGAGCTGAAGTTCCCGAATCTCAGCAAAGTTTACTGGCCTGATGAAGGGTACACGAAACGCGACATGCTGAACTATTACTACCAGGTGACGCCATTTATGCTCCCGTACATGAAAGATCGTCCGCAGACGCTGAACCGATTCCCCAATGGAATTCACGGCCAGAGTTTTTATCAAAAAGATGTTACAGGAAAAGTGCCTTCGTGGATTGAAACCTATGAATACTACAGCGAAGGTGATCAGCGGAAAAAACATTTCATGGTTTGCACGAATGAAGCGAGTCTGCTCTACATCGCCTCACTTGGTTGTATTGAGATGAATCCGTGGAGCAGCCGGACACAGTCGCCAGATCATCCAGACTGGTGTGTGATCGATCTCGACCCCGACAAGAAAAATACTTTTGAGCAGGTGATCGAAGCAGCGAATGTTACAAAAGAAGTGCTTGATGCCCTGGGGATACCTTCATTCCCTAAAACTTCCGGTTCAACAGGATTGCATATTTACATCCCGCTTGGCGCGAAGTATGACTATGAAGCCTCCAAAGAGTTTGCGCGCGCAGTCGTAAAAGTTGTCAACGCGCAGATCCCAAAATTCACCAGCATCGAACGCAAGGTGTCGGACAGGAACGGCAAGATGTACCTGGATTTTCTGCAGAACCGTCCACAGGCAACCCTCGCAGGTCCATACTCATTGCGGCCCAAACCAGCCGCGCCAGTATCCATGCCGTTGGACTGGAGCGAAGTGAAGAAAGGACTAAGAATCCAAAATTTCACGATGAAGAATGCTATGGCGAGATTGAAAGAGACGGGTGATTTGTTTCAGGGCGTTCTTGGAGAAGGTATCGATATGGAGAGTGCCGCGAAAATTCTGAATGACGCTTTTAAGGTCAAGGTTATCCAGTCGTGAACGTTCGTGAGTGGTTGCACATCACCGTCCGTTTCTCAGTCTGGCTGATGGTCTTTCTTTTCGTTAGTAAAACCCGCTCGTCTGCACTACACTCTTTCGGATTCGATTACCGATTTCTACGATTAATGAACGTTAATCATCATCAAATGCATTAGGAGCCGATCAATGGCAAGTGGCACGACATTTTTTTAAGTGGCAGCACTGCTTCAATTATTCAAATCCGTGGAGCGGACGTCCATAAGGTATGAACGAGCGAGGAGGATTTGTGAAGTGTAAACTCAGCCCTATGCAAAAAAAACTACCACTGACACCGATCGAAACTGATGCTGTTCTTTATGTGATCATTTCGGTCTTACTGCTTATCTCAGTCAACCAGGTCTTCGCACAGTCAGAGATGTTACGCGACATCAATCAGAACGAGGACACCTATTACAACGAGTATTCATCACTAACAGGCGGACCGCAGCGACTTTACTTTGTGAGCGAAGGGAAAAATCTTTATGCAAGCCAGGTGATCAACGGCCAGGAGGAAACTTTCAAAATCAAAGGCTTTTCACTGATTCGGAATCTGGGGTTGATCGGCTCCGCACTTTATTTCAGCGCTGATGATGGAAAGACAGGGCTGGAACTGTGGAAGAGTGACGGCACGGAAGCCGGCACTGTTCAAGTGAAAGATATTCGCGCTGGAAGTTCTGCGAGCAATCCTGAGAACCTGATTGATGTAAACGGAACACTGTTCTTTATCGCAAACAACGGCACAAATGGCAAGGAAGTGTGGAAGAGCAATGGCACGGCTTCAGGAACTTCCCTGGTAAAAGATATTTTCCCAAAAGCGGGAAGCAGTAATCCGGTGCATCTCACGAATGTAAATGGAATCCTGTTCTTCGCGGCCAACGATGGTACACATGGATACGAACTTTGGAAAACGGACGGAACTTCTGCCGGCACCACACTCGTAAAAGATATTCGCGCGGAAGCGAAGGTGAGCAGCTCTCCTGACAAACTTGCGGCAGCGGGAGATGTACTCTTCTTCTCAGCGCAGGATCCCATCCACGGCCGCGAGCTGTGGAAGAGTGATGGTACCGCGGAAGGAACCGTGCTCGTTAAAGATATTCGCGCTGGCACCTCTGCCTCGAACATTGACAACACAACCGGTATGAATGGCGTTGCATATTTCACTGCGACTGATGGTATTTCCGGTCAGGAGCTTTGGAGAAGCGATGGAACAGAAGCCGGGACGTACCTGCTGAAAGATATGACTCCCGGAGCGGCAGGCAGCCATGGTGAAGTTGTGTTCAGTCATAAGATGGGAAATTTCAAAGCCATCAATAACTACCTCTTTTACACAGCATACGCGAGTGACAACTATTACATCTGGAAGAGTGATGGTACAATGGAGGGAACTGTTGTCGTTGA
Organism: Fulvivirgaceae bacterium JP3-4; assembly: GCA_029309925.1. Taxonomy (GTDB): domain Bacteria; phylum Bacteroidota; class Bacteroidia; order Cytophagales; family Cyclobacteriaceae; genus Chryseosolibacter. Next base: position 914,703 of record JARKND010000004.1, on the reverse strand, counting down.
ACCCTGTCACGGTCCTGGTATAGGCCAGCCTCGTCCGCAATTCACGCTGATCGGGAATTCGATCTTCTATTTTAATACGGAATCAGACTACTATACATACGGGCTGTCGCGTATGAACGCTGATGGAACCGCACCGCAAATTATTTATGAGCTTTCGATCGATGGCTATGATTATGACTATCCGTTGGTGGCGGCTGCCGGAAACTTTTTCTATTTCGCCACGAGAGCGGATTACTACTCAACAGGTTTTACCATCTTCAGAACAAATCCTGAAACCAATCAGACACGTCAGCTTGCAGTGGATACATATCAGGGTACACAGGGAAGCAACCCAGCAAACTTCACATCGGTTAATGGGAAGGTGTTGTTCTCTGTATCGGATTTGTGGTGGAATGAAAACCTCTATGTGACGGATGGAACACCTGAAGGAACAATACATCTTGACAACATCTACGCTGACGCTGGTGTTCAGCAAATATTAACTGCCGGGAACAAAGCCTATGTTTCATTCAACAACTCGCTCGAGATCTGGCAGACGGACGGAACGCCAGGAGGTACATCCGCGGTTGCGCAAGAAGGCTCTCTTGCTGCAACCAACCTGCAGCTTATTAGCGGAAATCTTTTCTACAACAACGCTTATGGGGAATTGTGGAAAATCAATACTGAAACCTATGAGCGCTCGATGCTCAAAGATTTTTATAATGTAACGAACTCGGTGGCACTCGGCTCAACACTGCTTGTTACTGTTGCAACCGAGAATTCTGGTGAGGAACTCTGGCGTTCAAACGGGACCACCTCCGGAACATATCGTTATAAAACGATCCGTTCTGGATTTGCGTACCCAGCGTGGATGAAATCGTCAGCCACGATTAAGAACACCCATTTCTTTATCGCGAATGACGGAATTCACGGAAACGAGTTGTGGAGAACGCAGGGAAGTGCTGCGTCCACCTACATGGTTGCTGACCTCAATCCTAATGACGAAAGTTTTAAAGTCTATAACTACAATGAGTTTGATATTGCTGCGATGACTGCATTTCGTGATTCACTTTATTTCAGCGCAGTGGATGCCTCCGGTACCTGGTCGCTCTTTAAGACTAACGGAACAGCGCCCGGCATAAGAAAAATTGCGAATCTGAATTCCGTGCAGTCAATGATCCCGATCGGAAAGGAAAAAATGCTAATGTTCGTATTCCGTAATAATGATCGCAGTACCGTGGATCTGTGGGTTACAAACGGAACAGCCAGTGGAACGAAACTCCTGAATGCTTTAGGCACTTTGTTCTATCCCACCATTGATCATGAGATTATCAACAATGAAGTGTTGTTCATGCTCGGTGACGGCATGATCTGGAAATCCGATGGAACGGAATGTGGTACCTATCCAACTTCTCTTGGTAGATACACACAAAAAGAGTTCGCCTCGACCGGAAACTATCTCATCTTTTCTGCAGATCAGTATGCTGCCGGACTCGAACCTCATCGTTTTAACATCAATCAGATTGGAGATGCGCCTTGCGAGCCAACGTTGTCCGCTATGACGTATGGAGAAACAGAGATCCTGACATCCATGGAGTCGATGGTTCGTCAGTCACCGAATCCTTTTCTGAGCGATTTTGCGCTGACGGTTAGCGGAGAAGAAAATGAATTTGCAGATGTGGAAGTTTACACGATGTCAGGCATGTCTGTTGAAAGCATGCGCAGCCTGCCGTGTAACGTAGAGCATCGCTTCGGCAGCAACTGGAAAACCGGAATGTACATTTTGAAAATCAACCGATCAGGTCGATTACACACAGAAAAAGTAATCAAGCGCTAAATGCTAGCGCTCACAATACTGTCCATAGTTAGGTTTTAGAGAACGAAGAACGCCTGGGTCGCCTCCGGGCTTCTTCTTTTTTAGTCACTGGTCACTGGTTACCAGTCATTGGGAGGAAAGAGGAAAAAAGGAAAATGAAACCAGTGGACGAAGTGACTTTCCGCATTTAGACTTTCTCTTTTCCCTTCCTCTTTCTTCATTCCCGTTTTCTTTTTTCTCCCAATGACCAGTGACCAGTGACTGATGACTAATGACTATCTTGTATCTTTGAGCAATGAAAGACTTTAAGAAATACTACATCATTCCTGCTCCACCCGAAGATGTCTACCTGGCACTGACGAATCCGAACACGATACACCTGTGGTCGGGCGAGGAAGCTTCAATGTCTGCAGAAGCGGGTTCGGAGTTCTCGCTATGGGAGGGAAGCATCGTTGGTAAGAATCTTGAGTTCGAGGAGGGAAAAAAAATTGTCCAGCAATGGTATTTCGGAGATCAGGAACAGCCGTCTATAGTCACCATCAAGCTACATCCGCACAATGAGGGAACGAGCGTAGAACTGCGGCATACAAACATCCCTGACGAAGATTTTGAAGAGATCGTTGATGGCTGGAATGGAATGTACTTTGGCTCGTTGATCGAGTTCTACTCCGAATGATCCCTTCTTTTAAACAAAAAAGGAGACTTTCGCCTCCTTCATTTTATTGGATGTCCAATTACTGCTGACCTGCTGGCTGATTCTGCATCTTCTGTACGAGTGTATCTTTTACTGTACTGCCGATGTTTCTTGTAGTTTCTGATACGATGTCGCCAAGGTTATTTTTTGCATACTCAGTAGCTTTTGTTTTCAGATCCTGAAGTGTGTCAGATGCTGAGTTGAGAAGCTCTCTACCTTTTTCAGTGCTAAGGTAGTTTGCGATCAATGCTGCTAATGCTGCACCTCCGAGTGCCGCAAGAAGAATACTATTTGTTCTAGTCATACAATTTATTGTTTGGTTATCTAATCATCTCGCCTTCAAGGCGATTAATTAAGATATTAACGCAATGCCGATATGAAATGCGGCAGGAAAAAAATCTACGAGTTCACTTTAAAGCGGATGAATCCATGACTGTCGCTGGATGATGCGTGCGCTGCTTCGACTATTGGCGTAAACGAATCCACAGCGCAACGTTAATAAAACTGCCAAACCGCTTCCACTGTGTAATAAAGGCAGGTGACAACGGTGAGCGGCTATTTAATCATGCCGAGGTAAGCGAGGCCGAGATTTTCGGAGATGATTTTTCGATATCCGGGACTTCTGCGGTATTCATCCGTCAGAAATTCCCGCCACAACGGCTCCCAGTCTGAGCGCTTTCCCATGATAAACGCAAGCTTATCGTCTGTGCCGAGGTTTGCCGGTTGACGTGAAATTGGAAATTTGTTCTTATGGGCGCCCAGGTATTCACCAAAGTCAACAATAGTAAAGAGCGTTTTGTTTGTTTTGATTTCATTGAAGATGTCTCGGCTTGTTCCGCCCTCACTTACTACAAGGGCAGGCGCATATCGTTTTTTAATTGAGTTAGCAATGTCCTTATGCGTGCTTCCCGCAATTACTTTCATTGAATAGCCCTTGTACAAAGTTTGTATTTCAGCCAGCGTTGAGAGTTTGGGGGCATCTTTGTGTGTTACAATGACGTTGGGGTTGAGAATAAAATAAGGAGAAAACTGAAATCGGTTTTTTCGCTCTTCGGTAACGCTAACGGTGCTGACACCCAACAGTGTAGAGCTGTTGCCCACAATGCTCAGAAATCTGGCAAATGATTTCTCCTCACGGTATTCAACTTTCAGATCGACTCCATACTTCTGCTTGAGGTAAAGTCTGAAATCTTCAAGAATATCGATGCAGACTCCGCGCAATTTCCCATTGTCATCTTTAAAAACGATTCCATAGGCCTCGTTCCATAAACACATCAATGTGCCAGTCTTTTCAACTTTAATTTTTTGCCATGTATCACCATCGGTTTGCGAGAATGTGCTATTTAAAACGGAAGTAAGGACGAGTGTCAGTGTGATTGTTCTCATAAGCCTGGAATCATTGTCAGGCAAATTGAAATATTTAAAAAATCAATCATAGATGCTGAACTGCCTGCGACATAGATTGAACTTTTGTCTTTAATTTCAGCATCAGAAAAATATGTGGGAGAAACTCTGACGTTGATCCGTGCTCAACAGCTCTTTCACACGTCTATCGGAAATAGTGTAATTTTGCAACCGATGAACTTCGAAAATGAAATAAAGACGGTTCTCAGGGCGAGACGATCTGACTCCGATATGATCAACGTTATGGAGGTGCTGTCATGGCAAGGCGATCAGTTTCAACAGGCATTCGATATCGCCTTGCAAATGGAGAACCGCAACCTCGTCAAACTGATCTATTCGAATTTTAATGCCGGGAAAGTAATTGTTGAATTTACGTTGCTCGGTAAAATGCCTGTTTAAAACAATCATTGTAGGGCGTGCATTATCGCATCCTGCTGGTTTCAGCGGGTATTATTTTGGTAGAGAACTCGCAAAAGCGAAAAGTTATGAGCACCGGACAGGAAAAATTTTTTGAGGAATACAGAAGCAGCCGTAAGCGTAATCAGTCTCCTAATAAATACGTTGACGAAGATGAGCGCGACCGTAGGTGGCTGAACAGGGCTGGAGATGAGGTTTTATCATGGTTCGGTGACGACTATGCAGAGAGACGCAGGCGCCATGATGATTCATCACATCGCGGCAAGGGCCCGAAGAATTTTATGAGGACAGATGACCGTATCAAAGAATTGATCAACGATAAACTGACCGATGACTGGCAGGTGGATGCATCCGACATTGAAGTTTCAGTATCGAATGGTGAAGTGATTCTTACCGGTTATGTTGTCGACCGCATTCAAAAACGGAAGGCCGAAGATATTGCGGAAAGCATCTCGGGTGTGACGCATGTTGAAAACAGGATAAAAATCAATCGCCCTGCCCCGCAAGGCAGTTTGCCAATGTAACGGAACAGTGTGTGCTGCCACGCACACAACCTTTTTGTTCCCGTCAGGGTAAATGTGTTTCAGCCTTTGCATTTTTCTAACTTTATTGTCTCAACACAATAGAGCGAATCGCCAAGCCTGAATATCATGAGATTTTTCCTCGTCTTCCTCGCATTATCATCATCAATCCACTTTCAGTTGCTGGGGCAACGAACCGATGAAAGCTGGATCCGTATAAATCTGCTCGGTTATCGGCCGCATAGCCCGAAGGTTGCTGTGTGGTGTTCTGCCTCCGATAAGAAGATCAGCGACTTCCAGGTCATCGAAGTTGCATCAGGAAAAACCGTTTTTACTGGAACCGCAGGTAGTGCGTTCGGAGCATATGGTCCGTTCGCGCAGACTTACCGACTTGACTTTTCCTCCTTCCGGAATCCTGGGAGATACGTCATTCAGGCTGGTGATGCAAAGTCGCCTGTGTTCAGGATCGGTGAGTCGGTGTACGCAGGCGCTGCGGATTTTTGCCTTCGCTATATGCGGCAGCAGCGCACAGGGTATAATCCATACCTTAAAGACAGTTGTCATACCCAGGACGGATATGTATTGTATGGGAAAAGTGCCGGCATAAAAGACAGCACTCACTATGATGTCGTTGGAGGATGGCATGATGCCAGTGACTACCTCCAGTACTCAACCACATCGGCAAATGCAACTTACCATTTGCTTGCAGCTTATCGTGATTTTCCGAAGGTGTTTTCCGATGAAAAACTTGCCAACGGACTGGATGGAAGAAACGGAAGAGCCGATGTGCTGGATGAAGCGAAGTGGGGCCTTGACTGGTTGCTGAAGATGCATCCGCATCCGGATATTATGTTTAACCAGATTGCTGATGACCGCGATCATATTTCCATGCGGATTCCTAAAATGGACAGCCAATACGGCAAAGGATATGAACGCCCTGTTTATTTTATTGATGGAGAAGTTCAGCAAAGGGGCAAGTTTCTCAATAACACCAAAGGAACTTCTTCCACGGCAGCAAAGTTCAGCAGCGCATTTTCACTTGGGGCAAAAATGTTTGAGAATGCCGACCGGATTTTCAGTGCAACGCTTCGTGAAAAGTCCCGTTCTGCGTATGCCTATGGATTGAAGAAGCCAGGCGTAACACAAACGGTCTCTGTAAAATCACCTTACATCTATGCTGAAGACAACTGGGTGGATGACATGGAACTTGCAGCCGCATCCCGGCAGTTGTTTGATGAGGCGATGGCATACGCCAGACGCGAACGGATCACGCCATGGATAGGCGCAGACACTGCGAACCACTATCAATGGTATCCTTTTATCAACCTTGGCCACTTTGAGCTGGCAAAACAGCTTAAAGGCAGTGATCGCGACACGGTGGTCAGCTTTTATAAACGCGGACTCGATCTTGTTCTGCGCAAAGCGGAGAAGAATGCTTTTAACCACGGTGTTCCTTTCATCTGGTGCAGTAATAACCTCACCACTTCTTTCGCCATTCAGTGTCAGTGGTATAAGCAACTCACCGGTGACAGGCAATATGAGAATCTTGAGCAGTCAAATTTCGACTGGCTTTTCGGATGTAATCCATGGGGCACTTCCATGGTGTATGGCTTGCCATCGTGGGGTGATACTCCGATCGATCCGCACTCAGCTTTCACGCACTTAAAAAATTATCCGATCGATGGTGGACTCGTGGACGGTCCGGTCTACACGACTATTTACAAAAACCTGATTGGCATTCGACTAAACGATCCGGATGAATACGAGAAGTTCCAAAGCAATCTTGCCGTTTACCACGATGACTATGGTGATTACAGCACGAACGAGCCCACCATGGATGGAACCGCATCGCTGATCTACCTGCTTGCAGCGAAAGAAGGTGAGACCCTTGGGAAACTTACGACTGAACAGGGAGCGATCATACGCGGTGATTCGAAGAAGAAGCGTGTTGCGCTCGTCTTTACCGGTGATGAATATTTTGAGGGACTCCCGGAAATTACCAGGACATTAAAAGACCAAAATGTAAAGGCGGGATTCTTCTTTACAGGAAATCTTTACGGAAATAAGAAAGCAACACGGCTTATCAAAGCACTTATCGCTGACGGGCATTACCTTGGACCACATTCCGATAAGCATTTGCTGTACAACGATTGGAAACAACGAGACAGTCTACTTGTATCACGAGACTCCGTTATTCTTGACCTGAACAACAACTACAAAAAGATGCAAGCGCTTGGAATTCGTATCGATAAAAAATTGCTTATACCTCCTTTTGAATGGTGGAATGATTCTGTAGCAAACTGGGTCAGTGACGAGGGGGTTCAACTCGTGAGCTTTACACCTGGCATTCCGACAAATGCGGATTACACTTACCCTGAGATGGGAAAGGCTTATAAATCAAGCGAGGTAATCCTTCAAAAGCTGTTCGAAAAAGAAGCATCGGGCGAACTGAATGGTGCCATAATTTTGGTTCATGTAGGAACCGATGCCAGAAGAAAAGACAAACTATTTGTCCGCCTCGCGGAGCTGATAAAAAAACTCAGGTCTGAAGAATATTCTTTTGAACGTGTGGATAATTTTTTAGGTTTCTGACAAGCTAAACCGTAGCTGATGTCGCGAACACATGGGTTTTATGTGAGGAAGCTTTCTGCTTATATTTGTTAGGTTTACCAGTTTGCCTTGAAATTTTTACTGACCCTTTCTGTTTTCTTGCTGATTGTCTGTTGTCAGACTTATTCGCAATCATTTACTACATATACTCCTTCACCAGCATATTCCGAGGGGTCTACTGGACTCGTGACAACGATCAGGCGCCTGCTTGATGCGGAAATGGAGGATGCGTTGCAACGCACAGCACACAAAGACTTTATCAGGTCAGTCTATCGCCAGCGCACAAACTACCTGCTGGATCTTGTGAAGCAGAAAGTATTTCTGCGCAACGATTCAGTAGAAAATTATGTCAACAATGTATTCAACGGGCTGCTCGCAGGAACGGACGATCAGAGCGAATACGTTGTATTGATTGCCAGGACCCAGGAAGCCAATGCATTTTGTTATGCCCGCGGTATCATCGTGGTGACGGTTGGATTGTTGGGGAGAATCTCGACTGAAGGAGAACTTGCATTCACGCTGGCGCATGAACTGTCACATTCACAACTCGATCATGTAAAGTCGGGCGTTCTGACCGAGGCGGACTTACGATTACAAAAAAAGTCGAAAGAGCAACTCAAGCAACTGCTCAGTGGTAATGTTGACCTGTCGCAGCTGCAGGAGTTTCGTCAGCTTGTATACGGTGTGAGACGCCATAGCCGCGAACGGGAGTTGCAGGCGGATTCACTTGGGCTTGCAATTTTCACTGATGCCCGTTATGATGAATCGGATGCGTTGGCAATGCTTAAAGTGCTTGAAACCTGGACGGAGCCGAAATATAAAGTTGGCGCGGAATTACTGGCACCGCTTGATGATGATGATTTCCCGCTGCAGGACGAGTACTTCAATGAGCAGCTGAGTCTTTATAGGAGAAAAGCCTCGTCTAACTTTCTGTTCTCCCTTGACTCGCTGCAAAGCCATCCGGAAATGAAACAGCGTCAGACCAAACTGCAGTCATACTTCAGCGGATATTTTGCAAATGAACCCCATCACGATCAAAGTTTTGTCAATGGTATTACGACCATTGCTGAATTTGAAACGGTTGAGGCTGCGTTCAGAAACCGTGACTACGACTGGTGTGTGTATCATGCACTCTATCTGCTGACGATTTATCCGAATAACAGTTTTTTGATTTCACGGATCGGAGCTGTACTGGTAAAACTCTACGAAGTCAAGAATTCAACGCCTGACCAGTTTCGGTTTTACGTATCCAGGTTTACCGGCAACTATAGTGTGGAGGCGCGGGCGATCAATAACCTCTTGCATAACCTTACTACAAAGGAGATCGGAGAGATGGCATTTTTCCTTTTGGAAAACCCCGCACATTTCAATCCGGACGATCGTTCTCATTATTACCTCCGCTGGAAAGCAAGTACTTTAACAAACCGAAAAGCCGATCGTGACGAGATTCGGGATGCGTACAAGGCACGCTTTGGCGAGAACATTACAGCTTATAAAATGTTTTAAATCATTACTGTTTATTAAAACTAAAGAAGCCCGGTTAGCCCGGGCTTCAGTTAATACATGCACGCATCAATATTTGTGTAAGAGTAATCGTCATAATCTTGACGATCGTATCCGTCAGTTCCTCAGAGCGAAAAAAAAAGCGCCCACCTTTTCCTCCGGCATCTTTTGATGCCCTGGGTCAAAGTGTTGAGCTCGTGCTCCGCCATTGATGCAACGATCGCTTTCCGGTATGCAGCGATTGCTTTCCGGAATTCGCCTTGATGCTCATGCGCCCGACCGATCAGCTCCCAGAATCCCATCGCGTAAGCTTCGGGCTTCGTAATACCTGTTTCGAGATATCCGATTGCTTCTGCATAACGGCCGAGTCTCACAAGCAACTGACCAATGTGCAGGTACGGTGCCTGATACTCCGGATTGAATTTAATCGCCATCCGAAGGTGAAGTTCCGCACGTTCAGTCTCGCTCGTGTAGTACGTGTATGCCCAACCTAGGTGGTTGTGCAGCCGTGCGTACCCAGGTTCATCGTAGAGCAGTTCGTTCATCAACGCAAGACCTTTTTCTACTTCGTTGCTATAAATCAACTGCTCCGCTTCTTTCATGTAAATTTCAATCCATTCAAGAATCATTTTGGTTCAACGTTTTTCTGATCCATCGCGCGGATCAGTATGTTACGTTAACCCCCTGATCCTGCGCTAATCTTCTGCGGGCGTATCATCGCCACACATGCGTACAATCTTCGGAGAAAATACTCCGAGCACTTCCACCAGTTCATCCTGGTGTTCCATTACTTTTCTGATGTCCTTATAGGCCATTGGTGCTTCATCAAGTCCGCCACCAAGCAGATCAACTCCGTTTTTTTGGAGGGCCTGCCTTACCATCTTGCCAGTAATGCTGTTCTTGGCTGCGGTCCGCGACATCAATCGGCCTGCACCATGCGATGCAGAGTTGATCGAAGTTTCGTTTCCCTTGCCGCGCACAACAAACCCGGGGTCGGTCATTGAACCTGGAATAATTCCGAGAACACCTGCACCTGCGGGCGTAGCGCCTTTGCGGTGAACGATCACTTCCTCGCCATTGGAAAGTTTTTCTTTCCAGGCGAAGTTGTGGTGGTTTTCCACCTGGAAGAGCGGTTTCTCACCCAACGCGCTGGCTATACGTTCGTGGATCTGGTGATGGTTTGCTGAGGCGTAATCACCTGCGAGGTTCATCGCGTTCCAATACTCCTGGCCTGCCTCGCTGTTGAGATCAAGCCACGCCAGGTTTGAAGCTTCGCCTGGGAGGAGACAGATCTGCTTTGCCAGTTTTGTATAGTGACGCGCAATCTCTGCTCCCAGTCCGCGTGAGCCCGAGTGCGATAAAACCGCCAGATAATTTCCTGCCGGAACATTCCAGTCGTTGCCATCTTTCAACTCGAGCATACCAAACTCCACGAAATGATTACCACTGCCTGATGAACCGATCTGTGCCGCAGCTCGCCCCTGCAGGTTTTTCAGCAATGCGATCTCCTGAAAAAGAGAACGATTGATCACCTCATGATCCTTCGGCCGTTTGGATACTTCCCGGCCGAAAAATGTATTGTCGATGAGTACTTGCTTAAAGTTGCTGCGATGACGCTCAAGGTACTTCTCATCAATCGGATATGCCGTCAGACACATGCGGCAGCCGATGTCAACTCCGACTCCGTATGGAATAACTGCATTGCGCGTTGCAAGCACGCCACCGATGGGGAGACCATAGCCCTGGTGCGCATCAGCCATCAGCGATCCGGCCACTGTGATCGGCAGCTTCATTGCTATCTCCATCTGGTTGCGCGCACCTTCTTCGATGTGTTCCGCTCCGAAGATGCGGTAGTCCATGCGGTTTTTCGAAAGCTCGTGTGCCAGCGACTTCTTTTCCGTTGGCACAAGCTCCAGCGCAACTTTGCTCCAGACAGAGTCGTTGATGAAGTCTTTAGGCGTTGCCAATACTTTCTTCAGCATGCTGAAGATTTCGTCCTTCTCACTTTTCCGAAAATATTTGAGCACAGTGTTGATTGCGGTACCAATAGCCCGGCCTTCCGGGTAACCCAGCTTGACGAGATCTTTTCCGCTTAACATCTTGCGTTTCATAGTTTACTCCTTTCCCCTCCGGATGATTCCGGAGGATTTCTTCTTAATTTTTTTGTTTGCGCTTGCATCGCTTAATGCTTTGTTCAATCGCAAGGCAATTCCATAACTCTGCAGAATAGCCAAGCGCCTTGCGGTAATGCCGGATCGCAGTTTTAAATTTTCTTTTCAATTCATACGCTCTTCCGGCTTCATTCAGAAGTTCAGCCTTGCGTGCGCGTTTAGCTTTCATGCCACGCTGAAAGATCTCGATCGCTTCATCGAGGCGCTCGTCATCGCTCAGCAGTTTGCCGAGGTACCAGTACGGCTCAGCGAACTTTTCATCAAACCGGATTGCCAGCCGGAAATGCTGCTCCGCCAGCTCGATCTTCTCAGCATAATAGAAATATACTATGCCGATGGTGTGATGAAGACGGCTGTAGCCCGGTTCTTCATATAAAAGTTTCTCCAGCAGTTTCAGGGACGGCTCGTGACCCTCCTCAGCCGCTAGTCGCAGTCCTTCTTCGAGGTATTCCTCTATCCATTCAATTTTTTTCATTGTCTTCCATCGCCTGCGCGATGCTCATTTTTTGAGCAATGGCTGACTTGCTTCGCAAAAGGGCAAAGCAATGCCATCATCCGCTCGGGATATTTTTTTGCTTTTTGTTTTTGTCATGGGTTAAAAAACAAAAAACCCGGACGATGCCGGGTTTTCAGTCTTCGATCACGAATGTGATTAACTGAAAATCCGCGGCTTTAACAGAATATCGCTATCCTGCATGTGATTGAATCGATATGTTGCTTTTTCTTTTAGCATGGTGCAAAGATAAAGTAACCCTTTCCTGTTTTCAAAATGTTGAAATGAATTTTCTTGTGACTGACGTGTATTTAGAATCAGTCTACTTTTTTTTCTGATTATTGGTGGTGCCTCGTAAATTGAAGTAAGCGCTTGCCTCCTTCTGACAGTCCGAAGGCGGGCGTTTAACCCGCTGGTAATTATCCGAGATAGCGCTCAAGGTTGTTTTTGAAAAAGGCAGCACTGTCCGCTACGCTTTGCATGGAGTTCACCGCGAAGTTTCCGCCTTGTTCCAGATAATAATATTGAAGTCCGGACAGTGAGGCATCAGGAAGAATCGTTGTGTAATCAATTGAACCGTTGCCCAGCTCCGTGTAGTCGCGAGACACCTTATGCATATCCTTGATGTGCCACATCACGAATCTGCCAGGTTGCTGACGGAACAACTCGCCAGGCGAAAGTTTTGAAGAGTGCATCACCCAATACAGATCGATCTGAAGTTTGACATTCTTCGGATCCGTCTCCCGCATCACCAGGTCATAGCCGTGTTCACCGTTGTGATCGGTAAATTCAAAATCATGGTTGTGATACGCGAAGCCCACGCCTGCCTTCGTCACCTGCTCACCGATCATGTTAAGTTTTTTTACAAGCGCGCGGAAGCTGTCCATCGTTCTGTATTCAGGCTGCAGCCATGGCCATGTGATGTACTTCTGGCCAAGTTCCCTTGCTCCCTTGATGCACTGATCGACATATCGCTTCACCTCGTCATCTGGCTTATGCAAAAATTCCGAAAAATTATAATGTCCGCTGGTGGTGATCAGATTATTCTGCTCGAGCAATTTTCTGAACTCACCTGCCTTCAATCCATAATAACTTACCTGTGACGGATCAAATCCGTATGTTTCGGTATCCTGATAGCCAATCGCGCTGACTTTTTTTAGTGTCCCCGTAAGGTCGTTTTCCATCGCATCGCGGATACTAAACAATTGTAAACCCATTTTGTATTTGGGCGCTTGGCCCGCGATGGAGTCAGACAGTATTGAAGCAGTTGCGGCTGTTGCTGCCAGTGTTTGTAAGAAGGTTCTTCTATTCAGTGAAGTGGTCATGATGTTGAAATCGTTATCCAAATTAAGCGATTGTTCTAAGATAAGCTAAAGCCGGTTCATCCTGCTTACCTTGATGTGTGGTATAAAAGTTTTCGCTCCATTGAAAACATCACATATGAACACGGCATTGGGAAACGAGCTTTTGAAAGAGATTGAAGGAGAGATAAGGGCAACCCGCAGGTGTCTTGAAGCAATACCGCCATCGTTGTACCATTGGAAGCCGCATGAGAAGTCGATGAACATGGGATATCTGACGCTACTCGTGGCTGAAATCCCGCAGTGGATTACGTGGGCTATCGAAAAATCGGAAATCGATCTCGCTACGTATAAACCATTTCCGCTTAGTACCAATGAGGCTTTGCTCCGCCACTTCGACAGGATTATAGAAGATGTGAAAGGAGCCCTGCGCAACGTGTCGGATGAACATCTCGGCAAGACGTTTTACCTGAAAAATTCCGGAAAAGTGCTCATTCAACAAACTATTAAAGAGTGCGCGGTGTCGTCAATCAATCATTGGGTTCATCACCGGGGCCAGCTTACGGTATACATGCGACTTAATGATATCCCGGTGCCATCGATTTACGGTCCTTCTGCGGATGAGCGGACCTTTTAAGAATTCGAGAAGCGAATTAAAGCGATTACCCGGGCAATGATTATTTTACAGCATGTTTAGCCGTGAAGAGGCATCGCGCCTGAAAGAAGAATTCTGGACCGCCTTCGGAAAATACATGAGCCCGGTACCTTCAGCCGAAGGCGTGAAGATTAACTGGGTGAACTATCACACCCGACTCAAAGATGTTTACTTCCGTATGAACACAGATAAACGATCTGCAATGATCGCCATTTCAATAGAGCACCGCGACTTGCTTATGCAGGAACTGTTCTATGAGCAGTTCCTTCCATTCAAAAACATTTTGCATGAGATCATGGGAGAAATGTGGATATGGCAACTTCATCATGAGACCGATGACGGGAAAGTAATCAGCCGAATTTACAAACAGATCGTTGGCGTTTCAGTATTCAATAAAGAACAGTGGCCCGATCTCATCTCGTTCTTTAAACCGCGAATTATTGCACTTGATCTGTTCTGGGAAGATGCGAAGTATGCGTTTGAAGAACTGAAGTGACTTGTTGTTCTGTTGTAGTTAATTCACATCGGAACAAGCATCCCTTACCCGGACATTTTTATATTCAGATAGGACCAAAAATCATTTTTTTGATACCCGAATTGCAAGGCAATTGATTCGAAAATAGACCAGATTCCTATTCAGAACCAAACCCTTCTGTATTTCGGGTATTTTCCATCACCCGGGCTCCAAATAACTTGGTCGCTGTATCACGCCTCGGGGGGCAGTGCTTTTCGAGGTGTCAAAATCCAGATCCACAACTTACATGAGCCCGCAACAAATCAAGCTGGTGAAAGAAACCTGGGGTTTCATCATCGCAAAATCCGACAAAGCCGGAGATCTTTTTTATACGCGACTTTTTGAAGTAGCTCCCGGTGTAAAACCGTTGTTTAAGAATGACATCAGGCTGCAGGCCCGGAAACTTATGGCGATGGTGACGTACATAGTTACAAAACTCGACAAGCTTGACGTGATCTTACCGGAGATCAAATCACTTGCTCAACGTCATAAAAAATATGGTGCGATGAAAGATCACTATGCCGTTGTTGGCGAATGTCTCATTCATACATTAAAGACAGGAATGGACGACCGCTGGAACGCAGAGATTGAAGCTGCGTGGATCGCGGTCTACAAAGTACTTGCTGCTGCGATGATCGAAGGACAGGACTCATCCACACGACAAGTAGCCTGATGGAGTTTAGCGGGAAGTTCTCCGTTTCTTTTTTTTGCTAAACGACTCGTCAACAAGAGAAGCTTCATACAAAAGCGCCCGAACCTGATTTTCATTGATGTCACTTAGTTTGTGGAAGTACATCACGTAAACCTGCTTCCTTCCTTCAGCGAGCAATGCGCCATCGTCATTTGCCATGAGGTTGCCGTAACAAAAGCCAAGTGACGTGCCCTTTGCATTTTGTGTTTCCTTCGTCCGCTTTGGTCCCCAGAACACCGTTGCCGGCCAGATGAAACAGATCATCCGATTGTGCGTGTAGTAGGGGATGCCCATTCCGAAGTATGCCTTCTCTGTGGCAAAAGGCAAACACTCCTGCACCAGGTTTCGCAATCTTTGAACGAGCACCTGCTCTGCTTTGGGCAGATTCGCGATCATTTCGTCAACGGTTGGAGCTGCCATACATTAAAGATAAGACTGCTACCGTCTGCGTTGCAAGCACATAGTCAGACCGCAACAAAATTTCATACCCTGACCTTAAAAACTGCCTTCAAAACCTTTTCTGACTTGTTTGTTTTGATGCAAGGCATGTGCAGATCATGCGGGAAGAAGATTGTAAACTGCCCTTCCTTAACCTTTACAAGCGAGTCGAACTCCGGTGTATAAAACGCTGCATCCTTCGTCTCATCATATGGCGTTGTGGCCGTTTGTCCCGAATAGATTTTTACACCCATGAATTCTTCTCCGCGAATCATGTACTGGATGTCCGCATACTTCTTGTGATTTTCCATGATGCAGTCAGCAGGTTCCTTCGTGTCGTATTCCATCACAATAACGAAAAGGTCTTCGCCATCAATTGCATGCTTTCCGTGGCCAAGGCCGGGCATATCTGTCTTTTTAATAAAATCGAATGCCTTTTGAAAACGCTGTCCGAGGGATACGTAGTTTGTTGAGTTTTTGATGTCGTCAAGGATCATTAGGGTACCGTTTGGCGTAAATGTACATCCGATTGTTAATCGGTCACAACTTTTAGGATTCCGGCCGGTCGGTCCCATGCCGGTTTTATCAGTTTGGTTGTAACTTTCTAAGGTCACGAGAGTATTACCCGTGCAACCTTTTGTGCGATCAAGGGTCTTAATACAAAACCGCTTTCCTATGCTCAAGAACTATTTCAAAATCGCCTGGCGCAATCTCATCAAGAGTAAAGTCTATTCATTTATCAACATTGGCGGCCTTGCTGTAGGCATGGGCGTGGCGATACTCATCGCATTGTGGATAAACGATGAACTCAACTATGATAAATATCACGCGAATTACGATCGCATCGCACAGGTCTTGCAGAATCAGACATACAACGGGGAAATAGGAACGCAGGAGGCAAACCCTGCGGTGCTTGCTGAGGAAATCAGGAATGTCTACGGAACAGATTTCAAGTATGTATTGCAGGCATCGTGGAACAATGAATACACGCTCACTTATGGTGATAAGATGTTCAATGTGGAAGGATCGTACTTTGAACCTGAGGTAGCGGAGATGCTAACGCTGGAAATGATCCACGGTACACGGCAGGGATTGAAAGACATGAATTCCATACTGATCTCAGAGTCGGTTGCAAAGATGTATTTTGACTCCGGTGATCCTGTTGGCAAAGTTTTCCGATTGAACAACCGTGTCGATGTCACGGTTACCGGTGTTTATAAAGACATTCCTTATAGCTCATCTTTCCGGGAGCTTCGTGTGATCATGCCATGGTCATTGTATTTGAGTCAGAACACCTGGATCCAACGCATGGACGATCAGTGGGATAGCAACTTCACACGGACATTTGCAATGATCGCTGATAATACCAACATGGAAGAAGTGTCTGCCAAGATCCGTGATGTGAAGTTGAACAAGGTAGCGGTGACTGACCGCAGATATAACCCGGTCATCTTCCTTCACCCGATGAGCAAATGGCATTTGTATTCTGAGTTTAAGCAGGGTGTGAATGTTGGTGGTCGCATCAGTAATGTCTGGCTGTTCGGAACGATCGGATTGTTTGTGCTCATACTTGCCTGTATCAATTTTATGAACCTTAGCACAGCGCGTTCTGAAAAACGTGCGAAGGAGGTGGGGATCCGGAAGGCGATCGGCTCGGTTCGCAGACAGCTCGTTGCACAATTTTTCAGTGAATCGATTCTCATCGCTATACTCGCGTTCTTCTTTTCAATTCTGCTGGTGTTTCTGATTCTGCCACAGTTCAACTCCGTTGCAGACAAACGAATTGTGCTGCCTGTTTTGAATCCGATGTTCTGGATATTGGGCTTTGCATTCAGTTTCGTGACAGGTCTGCTTGCCGGATGTTATCCCGCGCTTTTCCTGTCTTCGTTTAACCCGGTAAAAACGCTGAAAGGAACCTTTCGCGTGGGCAGATATGCATCACTTCCGCGCAAAGTTCTTGTAGTCGTTCAGTTCACGATATCCACAGTGCTCATCATCGGAACGATCATAGTCTATAAACAAATTGATTTCGCACAAAATCGCCCGATCGGATACAATAAAGATGGCTTGATCATGGTCGGCACCTCCGAGGAGGTACACAAGCACTTCGAAGCTGCGCGCAATGAGCTCATTACTGCAGGCGCAATTGTCGAAATCTGTCAGTCAGGAAGTCCAACCACCTCTGTCTGGAATACAAATGGTGGTTTTGACTGGGAAGGAAAGGATCCTGACCAGGCCGTTGACTTTCCCAACAACGCTGTGTCTTATGACTACGGCAAAACAATCGGATGGAAAATCAAGGAAGGCAGAGATTTCTCCAAGGAATTCATCTCCGACACTGCCACCTTTATCCTCAATGAATCTGCGGTTGCATTCATTGGCCTCAAAGATCCGATCGGTAAAGTGATCCGCTGGAACGATGAACCGTACACAGTCATTGGAGTTGTGGAAGATGTGCTGGTGCAATCACCTTATGCGCCCGTACGGCCTGCCATGTGGCACCTTTCGCTTGAGCGCGAGAATGTTTTTCTGATGAAGCTGAATCCGGCCTCCAGCGTAAACGATGCGATGGCCAAGATCGAGACTGTTTTCAAGCGCCTGAATCCTGCGTCTCCGTTTGCACCGGTGTTTGTCGACCAGGAGTACGCCCGCAAATTTGGAAATGAAAAACGCCTTGGTACACTGTCGACATTTTTTGCGATACTGGCGATCTTTATTTCCTGTCTTGGATTGTTCGCACTTGCCTCTTTCGTAGCCGAACAACGCACAAAAGAAATTGGTATCCGCAAAGTAATGGGTGCTTCTGTATCAAATTTATGGCGAATGCTCTCGCAGGATTTTGTGGTGCTGGTGCTTATCTCCAGTCTGCTTGCCGTTCCTATTGCCTACTATCTGATCTCAGACTGGTTGAACAACTATGAATATCGCACCCATATCTCGGTCTGGGTTTTTGTAATCTCGGTTTTGGGTGGTCTGGTGATTACGTTGATGACGGTAAGCTATCAGGCAATCAAGGCATCGATGATGAATCCTGTCAAGAGTTTAAGAAACGAGTGATACAAGATTCACAAATTATCAATTGTAACAATCCAGTTGACATAGATTGAGGAGAAGAGGGTAATCGTTATCTTTAGACGATCACCCTTCATCCGCTATGCTTCGTTCCATCCTTTCTATCACATTCCGGAAGATTCATAGAAATCCCGGATACTTCTTTGTCACAACGTTTGGTTTAATGATCGGCCTTACCAGCGCGATTCTCGTCTTTATCTGGGCGAAGTATGAGCTTACTTATGATCGGTATGATCCCGGTAATTCGCGGGTGTTTGCGGTTTTGCTAAACGAAACCGTTGAAGGCAACATTGAAACATCAGATGAGACTCCTGTGCCGCTGCTCGAAAAAGTTTCATCAAACATTCCCGAAGTCGCATCGGTGACAAGATTTGAAAACTCGCGGTCGATGCTCAAATCGGGCAATAAAGAGGTTTTGAAATATGGCGCTTATGTTGACACGAGCTATTTTCAGGTTTTTGCACCCACCCTCCTCAGCGGAAGCCCAAATCCACTCAGCGGAAAGCATTCCATTGTAATATCCCAAAATCTTGCCGAGCTGCTTTTCGGGAAAGAAAATCCGCTCGGTAGGACAGTAACAGTGGAAGCGAAGAACGACTACATTGTCTCGGCTGTTTTTCGTGACTTCCCGGAGAATAGCAGTCTCCATGATTACATGTATTTACTCCCGTTCTCCGCGCGCATCAATGCCGATGAAGAACCCCAAAACTATTTTGTCAGGCTGTATGACGAAAATTCACGGAGTGTAGTTGAAAGGAAGATCGATGCAGAGATTCATTCCTTCATGGAAAATCAGACCGTGCATTGTCTGTTGTTTCCGCTGACTGACTGGAGACTTCACTGGAATTTTGTGAACGGGAAAGTGTCGGGAGGAAGGATTGTTTACGTCATCATTTTTATAATCACAGCAATCTTCATCCTGGTGATGGCTTGTGTCAATTATATGAACATTGCCACGGCTACAGCAGCGCAGCGTGCCAGGGAAATTGGTGTGAGAAAGATCACAGGCGCAACGCAGAGGTTACTGGCGCGCCAGTTTCTGGTCGAGAGTTTAATACTTACATCACTGGCTGCGTTGACCTCGCTCCTGTGCGTATACGTGATGCTGCCTTACTTTAATCAGCTTACGGGCGTACATCTGGAGTTCTCACTTTTGGACCTGGAGGTTTGGGCAGGTGTTGTTGCCGTAGTGATCTTTGCGTCTCTGACCGCTGGCAGTTATCCTGCATTCTTACTGTCCCGGCTCAAGCCGGTGTTCACGCTCAAGGGCAATGCCGGTGTTTCACTCTCAGGCGCGGGGTTAAGGAAGGTACTCGTTGTGTTTCAGTTTTCACTCTCCGTAGTCCTTATATTTTTTGCCTTGATTTTGCGGCAACAGACGGATTTCCTTCTTGCGAGAGACCTTGGGTTTGATAAGCATAATGTTATTAACCTTTGGATTGCAGAGGAAGAGGATCTTTCGTTAGCGGCATTTAAAGCTGAAATTACCCGGCACACTTCCATTGTATCTGCAGCGCTCGGTGGCGCCAGCCCCATGGAGGTGAACGGTTATTCGGAAGTCCGTTGGGCCGGGAATCACACTTCCGATCCAATAATGCTTAATGGAGTGTCGGTAGATCATAATATGCTGGAGACGCTGAAGTTCCGGTTTATTGCAGGGCGTAATTTTACACCTCTGATTGCATCCGACTCCTCAGCATTTGTCATTACTGAAAGCGCTGCAAGAAAATTAGGCATGACAGATCCCATCGGTCAAAGGATCACCTATACAATGTTTGGTGAAAAAGAAGGAACGATCATTGGTGTCGTTCGCGATTTTCAGAATGAAGACATTCACGCCCCAATGGACCCCGTAATTTTTCAAATGACTTCAACGAAATATATGTATAATCTTTTTGTGCGGTATCAGGAGGGTAAAGTCCATGATGCCGTGGCGCATGTGAAAAAAGTATACGCAAAGTTTCAACCGGGTGCTGAACTGAATTATAGTTTTCTTGATCAGGATTTCAGAAACCAGTTTTTTCGGGAGCAGATGCTCGCCAATTTCTCACTCTGGTCAACCGTGATTGCGGTTGGTATCGCAGGGCTCGGATTGATCGGTTTAACGATGTTCAACACGCAGCGCAGAACAAAGGAGATTGGCCTTCGCAAAGTGCTGGGTGCATCGGTGATTCAGGTGGTTATTCTACTCTGTCGTGATTTTTTGAAGCCTGTACTTTTTTCTTTTCTTATCGCATTCCCGCTCTCGTACATGCTTGCGCAGAAATTTCTCGAAGGGTATGCGTTCAGGATATCGCTATCCCCCGTGTTGTTTATGATCGTAGCGGGACTGATGATCGTTTTTGTCCTGGTTATGATTTCGTTTCAGTCCATCAAAGCTGCGCTCGGGCATCCTGTTGATGCCTTGAAAAATAATGAATGAAAGGGATGTGCTAGCGCGAGGCAACATCTACCACGCGAAACTCCACACGTCTGTTTCTGGCTTTCGCTGCTTTGGTGATTCCGGTATCGACTGGCTTTGTTTCTCCGTAGCCGCGTGCGATCAATCTCGAAGCGTCAATCCCTTGTTTTACCAGATAGGCGACAATCGATTCTGCACGGCCTTGCGAGAGCGTCATGTTGTAATCGTCTGCACCCTCATCATCGGTATGCCCCGCAATTTCAAAAGTGATTCCAGGGTTTGATTTGAAAAATGTTACGATTACATCCAGGGAGGCATACGAATCGGGCTTCAGTGTGGTGGTTCCAAAATGGAAATAGATATTCTTTAGCTCAACGGTCAGTCCAACCTCGATCGGTGTAAGTAAATAGTTGCGCTCTATATGCTTACGGTGTTCGTCCGTGACCCACAGCGTGTCGTGGTAGTTGAGATATCCTTTGGCTTTTATTTCGATGATATACCAGCCGCGCTTGTTAAGATTCTCCGCAAACAATCCGTCATGAGTCAATTGGACATCATCAAGAATGAAGTCGTTGTCGAAGTAGACATCAAGTTCCGCGTCTACGGGCTGTTGCGTTTTTGCATCTGAAATTTTTCCGTGGAACCTGATCGCTTCTGAGGGAGCCTGTGCAAACACAGATAAGGAGAATAGGGAAAGACTCAGAAAAATTCCTGCTTTCATGTTGTGGGTTGTTGGTATCCAAAGTTACCGATGAACAACCTCTTTGTATTGTCATTTAACCCTGATAACAGCCGCTTGTCGGATTCACTTTTTTAAATCTTTTCACGCTAAAAAAGTATTGACTGCTGTGAGGGTGTGTGTAAGGGTAGATGAGTTAAAGTATTTGTTTAACAGATGGCATATCATGCTTTTTGCCAGCTGCGAAACGCTTTGCCAAATGTGCTCGAGTCAGAATATCCAAGCATGCTGGCCAGTTGCGTCTTGTTGGTTTTCCCGATTCTTAACAATCCGGTGGCAAGTTCCCTGCGGAGATCGTTACAGATCGCGCGGTATGTCGTATTCTCTTCTGCGAGTTTGCGCTGCAGTGTGCGGGTTGTCATGAACAATGAAGAAGCGATGATATCGATATGCGTGATCTGCCCGTGAAACGTAGACAACAGCAAGTGTCTGATCTTGCTCGCGACAGTCTTTCCTGAGTCCAGTTGTTTCTGTTTGTCTTTCAGCAACGACTCGAAAGAAAAAAGCAGTGTTTGGTCATAGTTGAGTAGCTGCACATCCATGTCGGATTTATTAAAGATCAATCGGTTCGCAGGCATGTTGAAAAGAACCGGCCCCTGAACAACTTTCCGATACTCTTCTTCAAAGCGTTTTGAATACTTCAATTCCGTTTGCCGTGGATAGATCTTGCGTGTACCCATCTCGTGGATACTCGTGAGCCATCCTGCAATGCTCATATCGACTGCCTGACGTGCGCTTTCAAGATTCGATTCTTCCCACAACGCATGCGGTGTCATTTCAAACACGGCATCCTTCCCGCTAAGGTCGAGGTGATAGCGAAAAACACCAGTAAGGGTGTCGTTGTATTTTGACACCATATCGATTGCTTCGCCAACGGTGCGGCAACTCCCTGCAAGCATTCCGAGCATACCGAATACGTTGAACCTGTCGGGTCGTGAGCCCATGTGTAAACCGAGGCAGGGATCTCCGGTGAGCAGCAGCGCCTGGCTCCAGAAATCATGTTCTTCTCCCGGCTCGTAGGGAAGGTGCCCCTCACCATCCGCTAGCATTTCCGGGGTGAGTTTGAGCCGTTTGCACAATTCACGAAAATCGGCACCGAACTCTGTCGCCTTGTAGATGTGATGGCGCAGGATTGAGATCTGGCTGTACATTTTGGCGTAATGGGGGTCTAGTTTGTCGTAATTTACCTGATTTCGAGAGTATAAATACGGGCAATTTTGGGCATTAGTTTTAAAACCCATGAAAAAAACGCTCAAAGTATTCGCTATTATCATCGGAATTGTTCTCGTTTTCCTGGTGTATGTGCAATTCACGTTTAAACAAAAATTTGAAGTGCCCGTCACCGGTATCAAAGCATCATCTGACTCCGCTACTATCGCACATGGAAAGTATCTCGTATTGGGCGCATCGCACTGCTACGCATGTCATACCAACGATTCGTTGCGCGCACTGAAACTGAAAGAGCCGCTGATGGGCGGAAATGTTTACAAAACACCATTCGGAAATTTCAACATTCCCAACATCACCATGGATAAGGAAACCGGCATCGGAAATTTTTCAGATGAGCAACTGGCGCGGGCCATCCGCTACAATGTAAATCATGAAGGCTTTGCCATGGCTGGCTTCATGTCCTATAATAGTATGAGTGATGAAGACATCACTGCGATCATCTCTTATCTGCGAACGACAACTCCGGTGAGGAACCAGGTTCCGGAACACGACCTGAACATGCTTGGCAAGGTGATCGTACGTTTTCTGATCAAGCCGTACGAAGAGGTGCAGGTGAGCAAGGTAGTACCTGACAGCACTGCAGAATATGGGAAGTATTTCGCGTACACACTCGGGCAGTGCAACAGCTGTCACACCAAACGCGATAAGCTTGGCAGATTTGTAGGGCAGCCTTTCGCTGGCGGATTTGAATGGGACATGCCGGATGCAAAGTACATGTCAGCCAACCTTACACCAGACGACACCACGGGAAGAATTGCGCACTGGGGTGAAGAGGTGTTCATTCAACGTTTTCGCGCTGGAAGACTCCTCGAAGGAAGCCCGATGCCATGGGAAGGATATCAGCAAATCAGTGACCGCGACCTGAAAGCGCTGTACAAATTCTTCAACAGCCTGGAGCCGGTTAAAAATAACACGGTCACTTATGTGCCGAAGCCGAAGGAGCCTGCCATCGCGGAGAATTAGATACAGCTTTACGTCTAAGCTTCGAAGCTTAAGGTCTCAAGCCCGTGTGGACTTTCGTCTGTTGCGGGCTTCCGCTTTTACGCGCTTTGTATTCTGAATCTGTAATTTTTTTTCGCTGATGGACTTCTTTCCTCTCACCGTTGGTCTGCCAGGGTTTTTTCCATAATACGCTTTCGCGGATGAGGTCTTTTCAGGGCGCTTTCTCTGAGCCACTGCTTCATTTGCCATACCTGCAACACAAATTACAGTGATGAGAAGAAGTCTGAGGATGGTGTTCATAACAAGTTTGTTTCAAGCGGGTGTAATAAAAATATGCCAGCCCTCGTTGATACGCTGGCAGCATAACCATCAACACACCCATAACCCGTCACGTATCACGCATTATCTATACCGCCACACTCACTCACCTTAGGTGATCCGATTGTAACAAGTTGTAATAAGTTGTAAAACCTGAGCTGACCGCATATCCGGAGCCGTAGTTTCTCTCGTAATTCAGATTAATAAGTCCTTAACCCTTTGTCTATGTTCCTCAACTATGTTCTGCTCGCCTTCCGCAACCTGAAAAAACAACGCGGATATACGATCGTCAATACGCTGGGTCTTGCTACAGGACTTGCGGCAGCCATGTTCATCCTGCTCTATGTATACGATGAGCTTACCTTCGATCAGATTCATCCGCAGCATGAGCGCACGTACCGCATGGGATACCGCGCAGAATTTCCCAATGGCGACAGCGAGTCGTATCCGGCAGTGCCTGCTGGATGGGATGACTACATCAAAGATAATTATAGTGGCATCGGTGATATCAGCAGTTATACGTCTACCGGGATGCCGACATCGATCTACAATAACAACAATGACAGAATCGTCTTGACAGAAGATATAATCTGGGCAGAACAGAATATCAATTCACTGATCTACATTCCGATCGTGAATGGCAGCGACCAGGCACTGAAAGAGGTCAACAGCATGATCCTCTCGGAATCTGCTGCGCGCGAGTTGTTCGGAGATGAGGATCCGATTAATAAATCAGTGAGCATCTCACATGCCTACATGACCAACAACGAGAAAGTTGAAATGATGGTGACTGGTGTTTATGAAGATATTCCCGCGAATTCGCACATCAGGCCAAAATACATCTGCAACATCTATTCGCTCAAACCTTTCATTAACAACCTGGAGACGCTGATGGTCAATTCCATGGGTGACAGCGATAACAACTTCTTTACGCAGTCGTTTTTTGTCTGCAATGACGAATCGCGCCTTCCGGCTATTCAGGCAGACCTGCAGGAGAAAGCCAATGCTATTATCGAGCGCTACAATCTCAACTTCAAGCTTAAGCCTCTCGTGCAGAAAATTTCTAATGTTCACTTTGATAAAGAGATCGACTGGGCAATCAATCACAAGTCGGCCGACAAAAAATATGTTTACGTATTCATCACGCTGGCGTTGCTGATCCTGATCGTAGCCTGTATCAATTATGTCAATCTTTCTACAGCGCGATCCGCAGGGCGCGCGCGGGAAATTGGCCTGAGAAAAACTTTTGGAGGGATCCGTTTCCAGCTCTTCAGTCAGTTCATGATCGAATCGTTCGTGCTTGTTGTGGTTGCCACGCTGGTGTCGTTGCTCCTGATGCTGATTTTCATTCCGCAGTTCAACGCGCTTACCGCGAAGACTTTCTCGGCAGCCTATCTCTTCCAACCGAAGGTGATGGTGATCCTGGCTGGCGTGGTTGTTCTGGTGACGATACTTGCCGGGAGTTACCCTGCATTGTTCATTTCATCGTTCGAACCCGCGAACGTCCTCAAGGGGAAATTCGCTTTCCGCAAAGGGTCAAACATTTTCAGGCAGTTCCTGACCACGCTTCAGTTCTTCGTGGCTGTGACGCTCCTGGCGGGTACCGTCATCGTTGTACGGCAGATGAACCTGATGCGCAATTCAAAGCTGAATGAAGCCGGAAGGCAAATTGTTTCGATCCGGTATGGCGGATTTACAAATTTTGCAAATGACAGCCGATACCTCGCCTACAAGCAGCTGATCTTACAGGATCCGGAGATCGAATATGTCACCCTTGCGAATCATCTTCCACGCCTCGACTTCTTTGGTCCGATCAATATGCAGATGCAGTTTCCCGAGTTGTCCGAAGACAAACATGAATGGTTTCAGCTTAACGGTGACTACGATTTTCCCAGGACCTTCGGAATTAAAGTGATTGCCGGTCGCGATTTTGACCCGAAGAATCTCGCAGACTCTACTGCGATTCTTTTGAACGAGTCGGCTGTAAAAAGTTTAAAGCTTACGCCTGAGGAAATTGTCGGCAAGACTGTTGTACGTCCAGATTTCATCATGGGATATGCTCCACCGGATAGCACCAAGGCTCCGGTGACTGGACAAGTGATTGGCGTAGTGGAAGATTTCCCGTATCGTTCTATGCTGCGGAAGATCGATCCACTTGCCATCGCTCCGAAGCCCCATATGTTCGACAGGATCATTCACGTCCGTCTTCCAGCCGGAAGGATGGGAGAGAAGATCGCCACGCTCGAGCAGAAATGGAAACAGATCTTTCCCGATTTCGGTTTTGACTACTGGTTTGTCGATGAGGAATTTGGGCGCATGTATGAGAACGAGACGCAGGTAGCGGGTCTTACAGAGAAATTTTCTATACTCGCCATCCTCATTGCCTGTGTCGGGCTGTATGGACTCGCAGCGTTCATGTCCGAGCAGCGCACCAAGGAGATCGGCATCCGGAAGACAATGGGCGCCAGCAATTTTGAAATTGTTTTCCTGCTCCTGAGCGTGTTTGGGAAACTATTGCTGATTGCCTGTGTGCTGGCCATTCCACTTGCTTATTACTTTTCATACCAGTGGCTCCAGACGTTTGTTTACAAAACGAGTTTGTCTGTGTTCGTCTTTGGCGGTGCTGTTGTCGCAATCACAATAATCACGTTGCTCACCGTTGGTTATGAGTCGCTGAAGGCATCGCGGACCAATCCTGTCAATGCACTACGACATGACGGCTAGTGCACGTTTCGGTTATCTTCCTTATTTTCGCAGGGAAATGAGGTTGATCTTATGTATAGCAAGAGCTGGCATGTTATAAAAGACGATACACGCAAGACGTTTGAAGTTTGTGGTCAGTCGCCAAACGACAACGGATTTATCAACCGCGTTATCGCCATGCAGCGCGCGGGGATGAACGTGACCTGGGTAACACCACCTGTGACTAACAAAACGTCCAGCAAAGATCTCGTGAAATTTATCGGCTATACCAGGGAGGATGGTTTATTCGATCGGCTTTTCAGGGAATTGAATGAGCGCAACAAACCGGATTTCGATATTGGAGATGATGAGAACTACTGATTCTTATTTCTTCAGGATTTTCTTCATGTCAGGATGGTATTGAGAAGTTTGAAATTCAGTGATTGTAAACTTTGCAAGCCTGAATGTATAGAAGGGATCTTCCTGGATAATTTTTTCGATTTCTTCTTTTGACTCAGTGAGCGCAAGAATAATTCCTCCCGTCCGCGGCACTTTTCTCCCGGAAGCCACAAAAACATTTTTTTCGTAGTACTTCTTTAAAAATTTCACATGGTCTGTCATGTGTGCATCGAGCTTATCGAGCGGTACGATATAGATAAGGTCTATTACAAACATTTCTAGATAAGGTGAATGATGATATAAAAGAGAACGAATTTATAGACCTGCTGGATGCAGAATAACAAAGCCGCGCAGAACAATAGTCCGAAGATTATGCTGACCAAGCGGTTGAAGCCGAAGAAATTGCCTGCCGCAACACTCGCATACACTGATACACCGGCATAAAGGAAAGTCGCAAGAATGTCTTCGTTTGGAAAGAGCCGAATTCCGCCAAGGCTAAAAAGAATTACAAGAAGCGGTAAGAACAAAAAACCGTACAAGATATAAAAAGAAGCAGTTTCCGTGGCAAATATGAAATGGTCATAGTAGTACCTGCGCTTCCAGAAACCAAAGAGATACGAGAACAGCGCCATGAACGGCATAATGATAAAGAGCAGGAACTTCGAAGTCTTTTCTCCCTTGAGGTGAAACACTTCCGCCATGCGTTCGTCATCATAGCCGCGTTCCGCCTGAACTTCGGCAGCCTTGCGCTCTGCGTATGCTCCATATGAACCACTTTGCTTGTGATACTTTAATTGCATGTTGAGCCCTTCAAACACTGGGAACAATAAGTATGCGATGATCAGCAACAGGTAGAACGACAAAGGCTTAAAATATTTCTTGCGAATGCCATTGCAGAAATCCAGCGACAACTTCCCGGGTTTCTTAATCATTGTGAGAAGGGTGGTAAAGAATTTCCCTTCAAAGTGTGTCATGAAATGGAAGGCTTCTTCGAAGAGATGTTTGAAGCTTTTGTCAGCCTCAGCGTATACTTTCTCACCGCATTTCGAACAAAACTTATCAGTGACGGGGGAAGCGCAGTTCTTGCAGACGTTCATAGGAATTGGGGAACATAAAGATAAAAGGATTCCGTCACGTTTCAAGGAAAGCGTTCAAGGCTCACTTGCCCATGTATTGATCCCACCATCCGGCCTGCGGTTCTACCTGTTGCACCACATCGATCCATATTCCATTCGGGTCAGTGATTGCAAACCGTTTCTGACCCCAGGGTTCCTGCTTAAGGTCATAAGCAAATTCTGCATTTGATTTACGAAATGCGTTAAACAAAACTTCAGCATCGGCCACATCAATTGTTAGGAATGCGCCTTCACCGGAGATGGCTTTAGGTGAGGGTGGGATCGAAGGATGGACTTCATCGATGAAGGCGATGAGGTTGCCGGAACTTCCGGGTATTTGCAGAACCACAAACCACGTTGATTCGAATACAGGTTGAAAGGCAAACCAATTGACATAGAAGTCGCGGGTGCGGGTAAGATCGCTGGTTACAAACACGGTGTACATTGATTGTGCATTTGCACGAACGAATGCAAGGTGTGATGAATCTGCAGGCACTTGAATGATAGAATTCATCGGTTTTTCATTTTTAGTGGAACATGCTGTCACGGCTACAATAGTCACGAGCATAAGATGTTTCATCTGGCAGTAGTTTAATGCTTTGCCAAAAGAGCGCTTAAGTGGTGACAGCGTTATGTCAGCAGAAAGTTATTGTTGACCTTTTTATGGAATTATTAAATGTGCCGCATCCTGTAGATAAATCATACGGTCATGAAAAATCCATTTCTTGTTGCCTTGCTTGGCGCATTGCTGCTTTTGTCGTGTAACCAACACGAACCCGTGAACTATGAAGGCGGTGAACCTCCGCGTGTAATGATGTCGGCACCACCAGCGTTGCACAAGCCGGTAATGAAGGTTGCTAGAAACGAAATTGTTGAGCGCAAGCTGATCAAAAATGGTGAGATCACGTTCACTACAAAAGACATCGCGGAAACGCGCAAACAAATCGAGAAGGTGTGCAAAGATTTCGAGGCTTACATCTCCTCCGATGAACAGCAAAAAATGGATGACAACATCAACTTCGTACAGGTCATCCGCATTCCGGCTGCACGGTTCGATGCGTTCCTGAAAACAATTGAAGGCCTTGGAGAGCGTATCGAATATCGAAACGTCACCACAAGCGATGTGACCGAAGAATTCATTGATACGGAAGCGCGTCTGAAGACAAAACGGGAGCTGGAAGTGCGTTATCATCAGTTGCTGGGCAAAGCATCGAAAATCGAAGACATGCTTGCCATTGAAGAGCAGATCGCTAAGGTGCGGACCGAAATTGAAGCTATGCAGGGCAGGTTGAATTTTCTGACGAACCAGGTGGGCTACAGCACCCTCAGGGTGTCATATAATCAACAGCTTGTGGCTGACTATGGCTTTGGGTCTCAAGTGGTTTCATCTTTCGTAACCGGATGGAATGGTTTCCTGGTATTTTTTGTCGCACTGGTATCGTCCTGGCCTGTAATTCTTCTCCTGGTTATTGCCTTGTGGTTTGTCAGACGATCATTAAAGAACGTGAGTTTTGCAAAAGTGCCGGTAACAGAAAAAAGCTAGAAGGTGATTTGCCTGCGCGCTTTGTTGTAGCTTTGCGCTGTATGGCTATTTCAAAATCAACGCTTCAGTTTCTCAAACGCCTTGCTGCAAACAATGACCGCGATTGGTTTGCAGATAACAAACAGGAATACGAAAACGCAAAAGCGGATGTCGAGACGTTTGTCGATGCCCTGATTGCCAACATGAACAGGCATGACAATATCGAAACGCCTTCAGCTAAAAAGAGCCTCTACCGGATTTACAATGATGTGAGGTTCTCGGATGATAAGACGCCATACAACCCGCGTTTTGCCGGATATTTGCGCAGAAGGAAACCGCATTTGCGGGGAGGTTATTACTACTGGATCAGGCCGGGAGCTTCGCGCGTAGGTTGCGGCTTCGTTTATCCGCATGGCGAAGACTTGCAGCGCATACGCCAGGATATTTCTGCGAACTATGATGTCTGGAAGAAATTACTCAACACCAAAAAAATCAAATCTACTTTCGGTGGCATGGTTGGAGATAAAGTGATGACAGCACCACGAGGTTTTTCCAAAGATGATCCCGCTATTGACCTGTTGCGCTTTAAACAATTTTGGTTTGAACGGTCTTTTACTGATAAAGAAGTCCTCGCGCCCGATTTCCTTAGAACAGTGGAAAATACATTTAAAGCAATCCGGCCAGTCTTTGATTATTTCAGTTACGTGCTCACGACTAATGCCAACGGAGAACCACGCTAGGCCCTGGCGTTAAACTATTCCGCCACGATTCCTTTTTCTGCGAAGATGCGTATATCGTCAACGTTGATCCGTGTGTTCAGGCGTTCGGAATAATGGGTCCTGCGGATCGTGAGCCCTGTATCGACCAGGAACTCAGCCGGCATCGTGCTGAACGATTCACTACCTGCCATCATGTGCACTGGCACTTTTGCCGCGTTTGCTTTGGCTACCGTCTGCGCGAAGGACGTCACGTGACTGATCACGGCCTTAGTGGTGGATGGTTCCAGTCCATACATCGCGTAATACTTCTTTTCCGGATCGGATATGATCGGGATCGGGGAGACCTCCTGGTGAAATGTGCTGCGAAGAATGACTTGTTCTTTTGATTCAAAGAAAAAAATCATTTCAAAGTTCCTGGGCTTTAATTCAGCATACAATTTTTGAAGCGTGTGAACCCTCAGGTTGCAAAAAGGACATCCCGCATGGCGAAAAAATCCCAGCAAAAATCTTTTGGTTTTGTATTGCTCAAGATCGATCTGACGCCCATAGACATCTTTGAGATTGAACAGCGGGGCTTTTGTATTTTCTTTCAGCGGCATAGTAGTGTTCGGTGAAAGACATACGAGCGAACAGCGCCAACCGGATCTCAGCGGAACCAAAAAACCAAGAACAAAAAGCCAAAACCCAAAAGCCAAATTCAAAAACCAAAGAACTGCAGGGGGCAGTAAAAGCTTCAACCCCACTCACTTGACACTACATCCAACAGCAGATCAACACCTTAACACATCAACACCTTAACACATCAACACATTAACACATTAACACCTTAACACATTAACACCTGAACACATGCGCACATTCCTCACCTCGGCACTTCTGCCAGCCAGCCCTCTTCAATTTCCTGTTTTAATTTGGCGATGATCTCATCCAGTCCCTCATACCAGTCGAGATGAGGGCTCCAGGCGTTGCATCCACCTGCGGTGACGATACACTGCGTGTCTTTCCAGATTTTCCCGCATTGCGGACATCTTCCTGCCGTTGAGAAGGTGTCCCACTGGTGGCCACACGAACAGCTCCAGTGAGGCTTGCCATCGGGTTCCCATTTGCATTTCGGACAACGAATGTGGATATCGGACATTAGAGAAGATTTTAGTTGAGTATTAAAGTGGGAACTGCATTTACGGACGTACCCGTCTTGGTAGTTAGTATCCAGCTCACACTTATTTCATAGGAGTAATTGTGATGTTACGATATTCAACCGGGCCGTGATCGCCTTGTAACATCAACGGGCCTGGCTCGCCTTCCTTCGAATCGAGTGCCCCTCCGGTAATGCCTGGAATTTCCTGGTTTGAAATTATCGTCTTGCCATTGGCGACTACCGTAATCATGCGGCCGATGAGCGTGATGTCATAGGTCTGCCATTCCCCCGGGGCTTTTGCAACCTGTTCGCTAGGGGCAATAAACCCATAAACGCCACCGAGCTCACCCGGAAGCGGGCCATTGCCCTGGCTGTCCATCACCTGTACCTCGTAGCGACCACGGAGGTAGATACCGCTGTTACTTCCTTTCGGATAACGAAACTCGACATGCAGCTTGAAATCCGTGAATTTTTCTGTTGTCATCAGGTTAGAACCTGATTTCGGATTTTTCAATATGCCATTCTCGACAATCCACTGATTCGGGCCGGTTGCTTCCCATCCCTGTGTTCCGTTCTTCTGGATGAGGTTGATCGGCTTTCCCCACGTCCCTTCTTTTCTGCGCAGCGCAGGGGCGCGAACGCCAGTGAAGGAATAGCTTTTTCCATCGGGGAATACAACGGTACCGCTAAGCTGCTTTCCGCTCCACGTTCCGTTCATTGTGAGATCATTGTTGCCTTCTTCCCATTGAGGAGGAATTGAAAATGTAAATTTGTTTCCGTCCACTTTCACCTCGCTGATGGGACGCGAACTTCCCGAAATTCCAACGAAGTGTCCGACAAGCGTTTTGTGTCCTGAGTGCGTCACTTCCAGCCAGGAAGGATTTTCTTTCCCGTCAACCATAATGGTGAGGTCCCAGCGTCCCTCAAGTTTTGTTGAATCAGCAAAAGATGAAGCGTTGGCCTGAATGATGAATACGCTGAAGAGAAGTACTAGTATTTGTCTCATGATTTAATTGGATAAGAAATCAGATTGTGCTGTAATATAAACGACAATCGTGCGGATTCCAATTCATCCGTTGCGAGGCCGTCACGAAATAATACAGCCGGTGAATCGCTACTTTTCAAATTCAACGATGTACTCCGACAGGTATTCGCTTTTTGGGCCTTCCATGTCTTTAAAATATAATCTTGCACGTTTTCCGAGACGCAGGCAGGTCGTTTTGTTCTGAATGTCTTCAGGAGTGTTCATGGGCTGAAGGGAAGGATACCAGAGAATGTGCCCGGGTCGACTAACCAGTAATTGCGGCTTCGTCCATTGCTGGGCGTTATCACAATCACCAAGATCTTCGTTCATGTTGAAGGAGATATAAAGGTTGCCGCCTTTCCATGAAGAGCCCTCGACACGTCCCATAAGCATCACCCAGCAGTTCAGATATGTGTTCCAGCTCACTGAAGGTCCCCAGTGAAACATCTTGTTGGGAGCAGACGCAGGACCTCCGCCTTCCTCCATCGGAATCTGCAGTGAGGCGATGGGTTTGCCGATGCTGTCGGGCAACGCCTCAAATTTATTTCCATCCCACCGCCTGGCTTTTCCGACAGGGTTGTCAAGATCACTCAGTTTGATTCGTGCCACGCTGATACATTGGCCTTTCCATTCTTTCGCAGCGCTGTACGTTTGTTCATGATAGACTCCAGGATAACCATACTCGCCATAGAATAAATAGAGATAGTCTCCGCTCGCGACAGCCGAAGGATCGCCCACGCCACCTGCAAATGTCAATGAAGTATTCTGTGGCTTGAGAATCATTCGCGGCTGGTGGTCTTCAATAAAAATTCCGCGATTGTCCCAGCTGCGTCCGCCATCAGTCGATTTCATGATGCCGATGCGCGGCACTGCTGCGGCAGACTCCGGACCACGTAGCCCCTGCGGCCAACGGTTGTCGATATATCCTGTTTTCGTTTTGGGGTCGTAGGGAAGCGTTGCAGGGTAATTTTCATTGTGATACACCGCGTACAGCGTTCGTCCACTCGGATCATTTCTATCCTGATAAACGGTTTCAAACCATACCGCACCGTGCAGTCCGGGAGTTCCCGGAGCAGCATTCTTCGGCATGACAGGCCGCGTAAATTCTTCCTGCTTCCGGTTAAAAGCTTCATCTGCGTTGGCGCCATCGGCAAACATCAGTTCATTCGCCTGTCCCCAGACGGGATCTTCTCCATACTTGCCCGGAAAAATCCGGAATGTGTCACCGACCCAGGCCTCCGCCATGTTGCAGTCAACAAAAGAATTGAACAGAACTTTTTCTGTATCGATCAGCCTGAACGTTGGAGTTTTTCGTTCGGTGCACGAGACGACAACGAGGATCGTAATCAGCGCAAGGATTGCCGGAATTTTCATAGCAGGGTGTTTCAAGATCAATATACTTCTTCTACAAATGAGGTGCAAAGCACTTTCAGACATTGCCGAAAAGTGATAACTTCACACCACTCCATTATAAAAGACCTTCGCACTTTGGACTCACACAGCCAAAAAATTTCTCACCTTAACGCATTGTATCATATTGCCTGCGCAGACCGCGATCTTTCTGATATTGAGGTTGCCTATATCAGAAATGTAGCGGAGCGCATAGGTGCTCCGTTAAGCGATCTGAGCGAGTTAAGTTCCGGGGAGCCTGACCTCGACCTTCCAAACCGCGAGTACAAAATATACGGTCTGTTTCATCGTTTAGTATTAATTCTCATGATTGACGGGAAAACAGATGAACGCGAACAGCGCTATTGCTTCAACCTGGGCATTAAAATGGGTTTGCATCCAAACGCAGTAAATGAGATCATTGATTTCGCTGCAGCGCACGGTTCGTCCAGGACTACGCCTAAAGAAGTAATGGCTATTTTCCGCAAGTACCTGAACTGATTTTTTACCTAAGAGGTATCAAAAAATGTGCTGAACGGGACGGATAAAACCAAATCCCTTCCGAACTTGTTTACTTCTTGCTCACGCTGGTCAATTGATATTCCGGATCACGATATTTATACTGCTTTCAGCCACGCAGGTGGTGGGTCAGCGATTGCAGGGAACAGTCCGCGAAGAAGGTGGTGCTGTTCTTCCTCTTGCCACCGTCCTCATTCTGCCCGACAGTCTGATCTCCAGCACAGATGAAAATGGAACGTTCAGTGCGCAGCTTAATGCCGGATCAAAGCAAGTCAGAATTTCGTACACGGGCTTTGAGGTGCGTACGGTTTCAATTGCTTTTAAAGCCGACACGTCAATTGTTGTTGAGTTAAAACAGCAGGTTGATCAGTTAAAAGAAATAACGATAGAGGGTGACAGACTTTCCAACGGAGACCTGGTGCAATCGACCCGGTCCGGCATCCATCGGCTGACGCAGAAAGATCTTAACGCGATCCCGGCACTGATGGGAGAGGCTGACCTGATTAAAACCCTTCAGTTGTTGCCAGGAACGTTGCGCGGGGTTGAAGGGAGTTCTGATCTGTTTGTTCGCGGTGGTGCGGCAGATCAGAATCTGGTATTGCTGGACGGAGCTCCGATCTACAACACAAGTCATTTGTTCGGATTCCTTTCCGTTTTTAATCCTGATGTTCTTGATCATGTGGAGGCAATGAATGGTGGATTCCCGGCTGAGTTTGGTGGACGGCTCTCTTCAATTTTGAATGTTCACACGAGAAATGACATTCCGGATCGGACGCATGTGTCTGGCGATATCGGTCTGATCTCCTCGCGATTGTTCATCGAACAACAAATCAAAAAAGACAAAGCCTCCATCTGGCTTGCCGGTAGACGCACGTATATCGACCACGTTGTAAAGGCGGTAGGAGAGGAGCTTCCTTATTTCTTTTATGATTTCAACGGAAAGATTGTTTTCAAGCCATCAGCCAATGATGAGATCCGCATCAGCCACTACAGCGGTGAAGATATTCTCGACATTTTTCGTGATGCCAATGATGACGGAAATGGTTTTCTTACCTCGTACCAGTCAGGTAATTCTTCACAGAGTGTCAGCTGGCAACATCGGTTTGAAAATCAATGGAAGGCGGATGCCGTTGTCATGCGTACGCGCTACAACTACCGGATCAGAAATGCCTTTCGTGAGAATGAACTTGCCGCGCTCTCCGATATAGAAGACTATGGCGGCAAGATTACATTCTCCAATGATTCGCTGAGAGGAAGCGTTGCTTATGGAGTTGAATGGATCCGGCATGGTATAAGCCCAAGTGTTATCAATTCGGAAGGTACAATCGCTGAGCTGCTGGAAAGCAGTGCCAGCACCGGCAGAATTTCCAACGAGATATCTTTGTTCGGGCAGCGCGAATGGTCAATCACCGATAAACTCAGGGCGAATGCAGGGCTGCGCACCTCGATGGGAATTGTTGACAACCGCAAGTACATTTTTCCTGAGCCACGACTTTCCTTTCGCTACGCGTTGCGTGACAATCAGGCCGTAAAGATCAACTACTCACGCATGGTACAGTATATGCATCGGATCTCCAACTCCGCGGTGTCAACGCCAACGGATATCTGGTACACGATCACAGACAGCATCCGTCCGCAGACATCGCACCAGTTTTCACTCGCGTGGCAACATTATATTCCAAACCGTAAGTTGTATTTCAGCGTTGAGAGTTATCATAAAACGATGCGCGATCTCATCGGCTTTGAAGAAGGAACAAACTTGTTTTTCAATACAGACTTCGCCTCAAAACTGGTGCAGGGCCGGGGACGCGCCTATGGTCTCGAGTGGCTGATCAGAAAAGATCAGGGAAAGTTAACGGGGTGGCTAAGCTATACGTTGTCATGGTCGTGGAGGCGGTTTGACGCGCTGAATAATGGAGAGTGGTTTCGGGCGCGATATGACCGAAGGCACAATGGTGCCATTGTGATGCAATATGCGTTGTCAAAACGTTGGGCTGTTTCCGGTGTCTGGGAATTCATCTCGGGCGCACGCTTCACTCCCGTGATCGGGCAATACACCGTGCTCGCTCCTACGTTGACGGGCTTTGATCTTATCCCCGTGTATTCAAAAGTGAATGGCGTTAAACTTGCCGATTCACACCGACTGGATCTTGGAATTAAATTCTTCAGCAAGCCAAATCGGAAATTTCAGTGGCACTGGTTTGCCGGAGTTTACAATGCATACAATCGCGCAAGCGCGGTAGGAATCATTATCGAGCAGGATGAAACCGATGGTTCACTGAATTATTCTCAGCCTGGATTGTTTGGTTTGCTTCCATTTATCAGCTATGGATTTAAGTTTTAGCAACTTGAGATATTATAACACGATAGTAATTTTTATTCTGGGTGCGCTGGCAGTTTCCTGCCTGCCGGATCCGCTTGAGGTGAAGAATATTCCGGAAGTGAAACCTGAAATTGTTGTTGCCTCGCAGATCATACCCAACCAGGGCCTCGTTGTTTTGCTGACGCGTACGATGGGTGCGCTCGATGCCAGCAACAATAGCGATCCGGAAGAATTGCTTGAACAGATTGCGGTAGACGATGCGGTCGTCACAATTATCGGACCCGATGACGAATATGAACTGGACTCGCTTGGTAACGGGCTCTACGGAGGTATTACCATTCCATTTGATGCGGGAGAACAATATAAGTTGAAAGTCAGCAGCGAATCGCTGGGTGATGTGGAAGCGACTACAACTGTGCTCGCACCGATTCAATTTGATTTTGTCCAGGCGCAGCTGTACTACAACGAGTTCAATGATACGTTGGCTCAGGTGACGTATGCAATCGTTGACCCTCTTGATGACAATTACTACATGATAAACGTACAGGAAGTGGAACGCGAGGACGCGGTGGAAAATCTGATAAACCCGAGGGCTTTTACCGAAATCGTTGAAGATGATGCGTTCAACGGAGGTGAGTATCGCAGAACGTTTCGGGTTTTTCCACGCAACTACGATCCTGGCGACACGATAGCCGTATCGTTGTCAAACATCAGCGATGAGTATTTCGAGTTTATCAGACTGCGCCTTGATAACCGGTTCAGCTTTGTTGAGTTTCTGGGCGAGCCCGTTAATTATCCTTCCAATGTGATCGGAGGCCGCGGATTTTTCAACCTGTATGTTCCCGATGTCAGGTTGTTTATTCTTGATGAATAAAACTGAACGCGGAGATCTGCAAACCTGATTGCCAGGTAATGCTTTTCTATCCGCCTGATCCTTCGATGAATTTTGATTTTTCAATCGCATACGTAAGTGTGAGCGTATGCATTGCCCTCGTACACGCGATGTAAAGCATGCTTTTGTCAACCTCGGTGGCATAATTTCTCGATGAGGCAAAGGGAACGATCACCTCATCAAATTCCAATCCTTTCGCGAGGTGGGCTGTGGTGATGATCACACCTTGCTTGAAGGAAGTGCTGTCAGGCGTAAGCAGATGCGTGCCCGGCAGGTTGAGTTCTTCGAACAATGCCTGGGCCTGTTCGGCAGTCTTGCAGATGATGCCGAGGGATTGAAATCCGGAATCAGCGAATTCCTGGATCAGTGTTTTGATATGGGCCGCCTCTTCGCGATTCGTCTTAAAGCCCACAACTTCCGGTTCCTGTCCATGACGCTCCATTGGAATGATGTCTGCGTTCCGAGAGACGCGCTGGGCAAATGCAGTGATCTCCCACGTTGAACGATAGCTCCTCAATAGTTTCACAACATCGCCTTGCGGGAAGATCTGGCTGATCGCGTCCGCGGATGATGCGCTATAGGGATTTACTCGCTGCCCGATGTCACCGAGGATTGTCTTCTTACACTTGAACAATCGAGAAATGACCGCGTACTGAACTGGCGTGTAGTCCTGCATTTCATCAATCAGCAAATGCTTCACATGATCGTAGGGCTGCACGCCTTCGAGTCGGATCTTGCAATAGATAAGCGGGAACACATCGGCATACTCGAGGATACCATCACTCGTTCTGAACATTTCATCTTTCTTCAGCCAGGTGAAAAAGTTCTTGTAAAGGTTGAAGAAGTCCGTGAACTTGATCATCGTTGGAACAGCATCCCAGATCTGTTTCTTTTCAAATCCTGTAAGCTTGCGTTGCCGCTGATCGCGGACATAGTCCTGAATGTCTTTTACAACCTGCGGAATTCGTTTCAGCAGCGGCAGGCGGTGATACGTGCGGAATTTTTCATGAATGAACGGAGAAGGAACCACTGTGCTTCCCAGGCGCAATTCCACCGGAACAAAAAAGTTGTTCTCCAGGTGGATCATGTACTGATTGAGCTTGCCGAGAAATTCAAAAGTGGATTTGAAGCGCATACGTTCAATAAAAGCGCTGTCATGACTTTCCAGCAGCGAAGCAACCTGCTCGAAAAAAGTCTGGAACCTGAACTTGTTTTCAAGTACTTCATTCGCGAGTTCCTCGATCACCATTTCCGGAATTTGTTCTTCGCCCAGCTCAGGAAGGACGTTCGAGATGTAGTCTGCAAAAACTTTGTTTGGTGAAAGGATGAGGACGTCTTTTGAGCTGATGCTTTCGCGGAAGCGATACAGCAAAAATGCAATGCGGTGTAATGCGATCGATGTCTTTCCCGAGCCGGCAACACCCTGAATGATCATCACCGGTGACTCTTCGTTCCGGATAACAGCATTCTGGTCGCGCTGGATCGTGGCGACAATATTTTTCATTTTGTCGTCCGATGATTTGCTGAGCTCCTTCTGCAGCAGTTCGTCCTGGATGTTCACTGCATTTTCAATCATGAACTCCATCTGACCATCGCGGATTTTGTACTGGCGCTTCAGCAGAATTTCACCGGAAATCTTGCCGGAAGGCGTAGCATACTCTGCCGGCCCCAGCTCGAAATCATAGAACATCGAGGAAATCGGTGCCCGCCAGTCGTACACGAGATTGGCTCTTTCGGTTTCATCGAAAAAAGTGTAGATGCCGATGTAAACAGGAATTGTATCACCGTTGGCCTGAAAATCAATCCTGCCAAAGTATGGTGATTGTCCGAGCTTGAGCAACTTCTTTTTCCTTAGAACCGCGGACTCACCGGTATATGCCATGCGGTTGATGGACTGCCCTGCGGCAACCATGTCAGCCTCGTCAAGGCCCGACTGGTGTTCGTAGATATACTGTTTGCTCTGACGCAGCTCTTCGGAATACTGGCGTACACTGTTATCCACGCGTCTCACGGCCAGGAGCAGTTTCTCTTTAATTACTTCCAGATATTCGCGTTCGTCTTTTTCGGTCGGATTGAGCATGAATGGATTTCGAGGTCGCAAAGATAGGAAAAATGATGTTGTTAGGAGTGAAAGCACTTGTATCGCTTTGCTACGTTCGTTTGCGCGCTTTATCTTCGCATGATATCCTGACTTAGCTATGACAACCGAATTACTTCTTCGTTACTTACATTTCATCAGCATTTTTGCCATTGTGGGAACCCTCGTCTCGGAGCACATGCTGTTAAAGCCGCAGATGACAAGGGCAGAAATCGGAAAGGTCGCCCGGATTGACGCAGTGTATGGCCTGGCAGCGCTTTCACTGCTTACGGTGGGTCTCACGCTGTGGCTTGGAGGGTTTGGAAAACCTTCTGAATGGTATACGAAGAACTGGATCTTCCACACGAAGCTTACGTGCTTCATATTGATTGGCCTGCTTTCGATTTATCCGACCATGTTCTTCATCAAGAACCGGAAAGGAGAGGCAGGCGAGGTAGTTGCCATTCCGAAAATGGTCGTCATGACGATCCGGATGGAGCTGCTCTTGCTGTTTGTTATTCCGCTTCTTGCCGGATTAATGTCGCGCGGCATCGGGTCTTTCGAGTAATCTAGTCTGGAAGGATCTTGATCTTGATGTCTTTGTAGAAAACCTTGCTTTTGGGATCGTGGCCCTGAATGGCAACGGTACCGCTACTCAATCTTCCATTCTCGCCTTCGGTGTATTCATTGATCACTTTGTCATTTACTTTGATAGTGATTTTCTTTCCCTGCACAATGATATGTTGGGTAAACCACTCGTTGTCTTTGTGTGCAGCTTCCTTGATATCCTGAACAGCATAGAGGCTCGAAGTCTTTCGCCAGTCGGTGTGGGTTGCGTTTACCTGAATCTCATAACCTTTCGATGGCCAGCCGGTTTCCTGATACGCAGTGTGAATGAACATCCCTGAATTTGATCCCGGAGTTGTCATAATGCTAACCTTCCATTCGAAATTTTTGAAATTGTGGTTCGCAACATCTCCCATGTAGAACAGGTGAGCGCGTTCGCCAAAAACCTGGATCATTCCATCTTTGATGGTGAAGGTTGAAGGATTTTCGCTTGCCTTCCAGCCGTTAAAAGTCTTTCCATCAAAAAGTGTGATCCATTCGTCCGTGGGAACCGGCTTACTTGCTGTTAGCGAAATAAAAAGCGTAGCAATAAAAAGATTCAGGAGAAGTTTCATCTTATGTTGAGGATTATTGAATTAAAAATACCCTATTCGTAAAACTTCCCCAAACAAGATGTGATGGCCGGTTTAGAGGCATAGTTTTTTCGCCAGATGTTTCTTTTAACAAAACGAGAGAGTTATGCCAAAGTTAAATGATCTTAAAATTGCAATATTGACCGAAGAGGGGTTTGAACAGGTGGAATTAACCAGTCCACGGGAGGCGCTCGACAAAGCAGGCGTCACCGCTGAGATTATTTCTCCTAAAAGCGGTGAAGTGAAAGCGTGGAATGAGACCGACTGGGGTATTCGTGTGAAAGTCGATAAAACTCTGAGCGAAGCAAACCCTGAAGACTACGATGGCTTGTTGCTGCCTGGTGGTGTCCTTAATCCTGACAAGCTGAGGATAAACCAGGAAGCAGTTGATTTTGTCAGACATTTTCTTGAAACAGGAAAACCGATCGCAGCCATTTGTCACGGCCCGCAGACAATGATCGAGACCGGGCTGCTGGAAGGAAGGAAAATGACTTCATATCCTGCTATCAAAACTGACCTGATCAATGCCGGAGTTGAATGGGTGGATGAAGAAGTTGTTACGGATCATGGTTTAGTAACAAGTCGCTCTCCAAAAGATCTTCCTGCATTCAATAAAAAGATGCTTGAAGAGTTTGCTGAAGGCGTACATGAAGTAGTCAAATAGTTTAAAACGACTATATAATATATAGAGAGCCATGTCTTCCGGACATGGCTTTTCCGTTTTTCAGATGTTCAAACACCACTTTTATTTTTTGTCGTATTCGGCCCGTTTGAAAGTCGCACTTCACCATCCGTGAAGGGTCACCGGGACTGTATGTTTGTATTGTCACCGAGACGAAAAAAAGAGTAACTTAAACATCTTATACCATGGAAACTATGACACAACCTATTACCGTTCAGGCCACCGTAAATGCACCACTTCAAAAAGTATGGGAGTCGTGGACAGCGCCAAAGCACATCACGAAATGGTGTTACGCTTCTGATGACTGGCATGCTCCAAAAGCTGAGAATGACATCCGCACAGGCGGAAAATTTTCAACTACCATGGCAGCGAAAGACGGAAGCGTAAGTTTCGATTTTGCAGGGGTGTATTCGAACGTAAAAGCAAATTCCCTGATCGAATATTCAATTGAAGACGGTAGAAGGGTGAAAATTGTTTTTGAATCACTGGGAGACAAGACCCGTGTAACAGAAACCTTCGACCCTGAAAATACAAACTCCATCGAG
Source organism: Fulvivirgaceae bacterium JP3-4 (assembly GCA_029309925.1). GTDB lineage: Bacteria > Bacteroidota > Bacteroidia > Cytophagales > Cyclobacteriaceae > Chryseosolibacter. Next base: position 872,569 of record JARKND010000004.1, on the reverse strand, counting down.
TTGCAACGCTCGGGCTGGCAGTCCATCCTCGATAACTTTAAAAAGTATACCGAAGGTCTGAAATAATTTTCAAAAGCGTATCGCGTGGAAGACGGTGGGTCTAATCGCTCGCAAGTGCTGGTTAGACCTACACCTTTGCGCGCAGCGGCCTCTTCCTTAATGAAGAAAAGTCTTTTCGGTATTTCAGGACAGCCGCTTCTTTTGCTTTCGCTTCAAGCATGATGTCGACAGACTGACCGTAGGTTTTGACTGGCGAATAAACAAAATCAGCGTGTGCGGCCTCAACTGCTTTTTTGTCCTCGTACTTTTTCTTTGCACTGCTGAAATGTACCACGGGAGTGACACCTTTCGGCCATGTGCTGACAGCCAAAGAGAAAGCTTCCTCTTCTGACAGGTCGCCTGTACAAAACTCATGGTGGAGGTAGTCAAACACAATGGGAATGCCTGTTGCATTGTGCAGTCGCATGAGGTCTTTTATTGAGAACATGTTTGCTTTGTCGTCATTTTCAACCGTCAGGCGCAGGCGTGCTGTGTCAGGTAGCTTTTTGAAGTTGGAAATAAATCGGTCCAGCGCGGCATTCTTGTCGCCATAGGCACCACCGACATGAATATTGATTTTTGCAAACGGTGTTCGGGGAAGCCCGAGCATATCCATGATCTCACCATGCTGGCGTAATTCCTTAATTGTTTTCTGAACAACGAGATCGTTCGGGGAAGCGAGAACGTTAAAAGGTCCGGGATGGAAAGTCAGCCTGTGATGGTGTTCCCTGACAAGCGTACCGATGCGCGTCAGTTGCCGTCTTATGTGATTGATATCGGGCAGGTCATCCAATTGATACTCACTCATCCAGGGAAACATGTCGCTGCTCATGCGGTAAAAAGTGATGTCGTTTTCAATATTCCACTGCACCACCTTAAAAAAATCCGTGATATTTTTTAGTGCTGTTACAGAAGCCTGTTCAATTCCCTTCGCCAAAAAGGTCTTTTTGATCATGGAGCGGTTAACAACAATCTCCTGTTCAGCGAGCGTGTTGTTGATGCAGGCATAGCCGAGAGTCTGGATCATGTGGGAAAAACAATCTGGCAGACAAATAGTTTCGCGGAGCCTGTGTCGCAATGGAAATAAAAAAACCGACCCCCTATTGGAAGCCGGTTCTATTGTTAGCGAATCTGAATCCTAACTCTTGCCCTTCTTGTTGTTCTTATTTGTTTTGGCGTTTGTTGTGCTGCCCTCGTGAACCATGATGCTGTGCTTCGAATCCTTTAATTTTGATTCGTCAGCTTTGACCATTTGCTTCGATTCTCTGTCGACATACCACATTTCACCTTTGAACTTGTAAACCACTTCGTTGTTCGGCCCTTCTTTGCCTTCCACAACCTCAAGTTCAGACGGTGCATTCTCACCCTCATTCATCGCGGATGAATTTTCACTTTGCTGATTGGCTGGAGCTCCCTCGCCACTTGTGTTGTTCTGGCTTTGCATAGACTGACCTGCCTGTTCAGCACTTTGCTTTACCTGGTTGCCTGTGCGTGTAGCGCCTTGCTTCAGATCATCGCGCGTTGTTCGTACACGATTTTCTACTTCATCGCTTGTGCGTTCGGCTCCCTGTTGCATTTCATTGCCGAGTTGCTCTGCATCCTGGCGCGCTGAATCACGCATTTCCCGTGCATCGTTTCTCAGTTCGGTGGCAGCTTCGTTCGTTTCATTTACAACAGTGTCTCTCATTTGAGATGCATCCTGCTGGAGCGAATCTGCTTCGCGTTCACCCTGATCTCTCATTTGCTCAGCATCCTGACGGTATTCGTTTGACGTACTGTCCATAGACGTTGTGTCCATGTTCTGTTCGGTCTGCTGCTGGCGGTTCTGACGATACTGGTCTGTCTCTGTTCTTGTAGTATCCTGCTGATTCTCCTGAGCGAAGGCTGCTAAGCTGAAAAGAGCAGCAGTACAAGCAAGCATTAATTTCTTCATAGTCTGTAATCGGTTTTATTGTGTTCCTCTCACCAGACTATCTTAAAACTTTTGTACCATCTGCCAATAGCACAACATTCAACAATCAACTGTTGAAAAATGCAACACACAAAGGAATGTAATACACAGTCGTTGATGACCCTGCGTCAAGCGACTGTTGCCCTTCTAGTTTTGAGCCTCGACTTCGATTCCCATCTTGTCGATTTGCCAGGGTGATTTAGGCTCAGCCTCCAGGGAAAAAATTCCCTGCATGCCAGACGTAGTCTGCAGCTTCATCACTACTTTGTTAGCGGTGACTGTGATGGAGGATATTTTACTTTTTCCGAAATCTTCATGGAGGCGCTCAAACATGGTGAGCTTTTCTTCAACTCGCGTTTCGGAGTTTGTTGTCGTGGCAGCACCATCATTTTCTGACGTGGACACCTGGGCCCGCATCGGGCGTTCTATCAGTGCTTTTGTGAAATTTTCGTTCATGAATTTGCGCCATCCATCCTTGTCGTTTTTAGTGATGGCTGTGTGGAAATCTTTTGCACGTTGTTCGAGAATTTTTGCATTGTCTGGCTGACTAAAAACAGGTGCTGATGCCCAAATCAGTGTAAGTGCGAGTAAAAGTGTTTTTTTCATAGGTGTTTTGGGTTTTGTTTAGGCTATGCCTTTGCGATTCATGGCTATTCTTAACAGATGCACTGGCGAGCTTTAAAGTTGAATGGGTTGTTTGAAGGCTTTGGGGAAAGGCCTTTCAGCGATTTGAAATGTAACTTTTTGGCTTACAACCCGAGCAGTTCACGTCAATAATCCAGCAATTGGGGACATTCTTTTAACCATTCGTGTAACGAAAACAACAAAGGGCAGTATTACTCGTTACGATGGTTAGCCTATGACCCTATCATGAAAACCTTGATCCTCTTTGCCCTATTGTCCTGCCTTGGCTTAACAGCAATCGCACAAACCTCCGGCCCGCTGGTGCGACCTGACACAGTAAAATCCTATACGACCGCAATGATCAAAGGCGAGCCTCCACACATTGATGGCTTGCGCGATGACCCTGCCTGGGAGCAGGTAGAGTGGGCCGGTGGAGACTTTCGTCAACGGCAGCCTGATAAAGGCAAGCCTGCTTCAGTGGCGACCCGGTTCAAGGTGCTTTACGATGCCAAAAATATTTATGTTCTGATCCACGCCCTCGACCCTGAGCCTGACAAGATTATTAAAAGGATGTCCAGGCGCGATGGTTTTGAAGGTGACATGGTGGAGATCAACTTCGACAGCTACAACGACATGCGTACTGCGTTTTCATTTACAGCCTCTGTATCAGGCGTTAAAGGTGATGAGTATGTGTCGAACGGAGACGAGTGGGATCCGGGTTGGGATCCGATCTGGTATCTGAAGACGAGCATCGCGACCGATGGATGGATTGCCGAATTCAGAATTCCACTCAGTCAATTGCGCTTTGCCGATATGCCGGAATTGATCTGGGGCATGCAGGTAATGCGAATGCTTTTCCGGAAACAAGAGCGCTCGGTGTGGCAGTACATACCGCCTGATTCACCCGGATACGTTCACCTGTTCGGAACGCTCAAGGGCATCAAGGGAGTGAAGCCTCAGAAGCAACTCGAGATCCAGCCATATGTAGTGGCACAAACAGAAACATTTCAAAAACGGGAAGGCGATCCTTATTACACCGGCAAGCGGTCTGGCACAAACTTCGGCCTTGATGCTAAGATTGGTGTGACAAGCGATATCACGCTTGACCTTACTGTGAACCCGGACTTCGGTCAGGTGGAAGCGGACCCTTCGCAGGTAAACCTCTCGGCATTTGAGCTTTACTTCCAGGAACGCAGACCTTTCTTTCTTGAAGGAAATAATATCCTGAATTTTCCCACTTCCAATTTCAATAACAACAACCTGTTCTACTCACGAAGAATCGGACGCCCTCCGCAGACGTATGTCAATACCGATGAGAGTGGGTCAGATGATGTTGTGGAGTATGTGAAGCCCAACAATCGCTCAACTATCCTGGGTGCAGCGAAACTTACCGGCAAGAATAAAAATGGATTCTCGTGGGGAATTCTCGAAAGCGTTACGCAGAAAGAGTTTGCTGAGATCGATAGCCTTGGGTTTAAACGCGAACAGGTGATCGAACCGATGACCAATTACCTGATTGCCCGTGCGCAGCAGGATATAAACAAAGGGAATACCCTCGTTGGTGTTGTGGCGACAGCAACAAACCGCAAGATTGAGGATGATCGTCTTTCTTGGTTGCACGAAGACGCATATACCGGAGGTTTTGACTTTCTGCATCATTGGAAGAAAAGAATGTACTATGTGAGTGGGAAAGGAATTTTCAGTCACGTGCGCGGCACCAAAGAAGCGATATCCAATACCCAGCTTTCTTCGGAGCGATTCTTCCAGCGTCCTGATAATTATCATAGCGAATTTGATCCCAACAGAACTTCGCTTACGGGCACAGGCGGCCAGGTGGTTTTTGGTAAGAAAAGCGGTGATATTGTCGCGGATCTTGGAGTTGTCTGGCAATCACCTGAGCTCGAACTGAATGATATCGGATTCATGTCACAGACCGATGATATTACACAATGGTTGTGGGCGCAGTACCGGATATTCGAAGTACGCAAGCTCACAAGAAGTTTTCGTTTCAATATCAATGAGTGGCGCAGCTATGACTACGGCTGGAGAAATACGAATCAGGGATTTAATGTGAATGCCCATGCTCAGTGGAAGAACTTCTGGAACACGGGAGGCGGTGTAACGTACAACACCCACAATATTTCCAATGCAGATTTGCGTGGCGGTCCATCCATGCGATATCCGGGCGTCACATGGTTCTGGGGATACACGTCATCGGATTACCGGAAGAAATTTGTTGGTGAATTCTATACGGAGATCGGTCGGGGAGGTAATAACTACATGATCAGCGACAACTATAATCTGGAACTTAGCTACCGGCCTATCAACGCCTTTCAACTTTCTGTAGCCTCAAGTTTTTCGAAGAATGTGAACTCGCTGCAATACGTGACAACGGTAGATGCTGGCGGTGATGCGCGGTATGTTGTCGGAGAAATTAATCAGACAGTAGCCCGCATGTCAATCCGGTTGACATATATGCTTACCCCAAATCTGTCCATTCAATATTGGGGACAACCTTTCGGGACGTCAGGGCGCTATTCGAACTTCAAGACAATTACCGATTCACGTTCGTCAAGTTATGAAAACAGGTTCGCGCGGGTTCCCGAAGCAAATATGTTCTTCATTGACGGGCAATATCATGTCGATGAAGACAGTAATGGAATGCGCGATTTCAGTTTTGGACGCCCTGATTTCAACTTCGGGCAGTTCCGGTCAAACATGGTTATCCGCTGGGAATACATTCCGGGTTCAACCGTATTCTTCGTCTGGACGCAGGAGCGCAATGGTGCATTCTACGACTCTGATCCTGACCACAGCAAGTTCTCCTTTGACTTCCAGGAAAAAGGCCACAATATTTTCCTTGTAAAATATACTTACCGTTTCGTACTCTAGTGAAAGGCAGTCGTTGCACTAATTTTCTATGACGGGAATGTGCAACGCTGCAATTGACCATTCGTCTGAATTCTCCGCTTTGCTTTTTTCCGTATCTTTCGGACTATGAAAATATTTGTTTTGGCACTGGTTGCCCTGCTTGGTTCGGTCACCGTGATTGCACAGACACAAACCAAACAGCCTGCTGTAACCGATAAGATCGGTTATGTGGACATTGAAAATGTCATCGTTCAGTTGCCCGAATATAAAACGATGGAGACAAAACTCCAGGAAACACAAAAGAAGCTGAGTGACGAACTGTTTACAAAGCGTCAGAACTTCGAAAGAATGTACACGGAATACATGCGCGAAGGTAAATCAATGGCGGATTCATCCCGGGTGAAGGCGGAAGAACAGTTGCAGGCAATGGATGCCGAGATCCAACAGTTTCAGATGGAGGCCCAAAAAACGTTTGAGAACACCCGGAAGTTTTATCTCAGTCCACTTTATCTCAAGTTGGGAGGCGTCATTCGTGACGTTGCCATCGAAAACGGCTTCAGCATGATTTTGCCCTACAGGGTAGGGAATGGTGAGCTGCTGATTCACGCAGATACGAAACTTGATGTTTCCGCTCTCGTGATCAAAAAGTACACTGGCAACTGATTCGATCGGATCAGTGTCCTCATAATTTTTGCATGACGGCACGGTCAGAGTTGTCATTCTTAGATATCTTTATAGCATGCTCGCGCAGGTTCATTTTCCGCAATCGCTGTCCGCAGAAGAATTAGACCGTTACCTGGCCGAGGGTTGGTTCCGGATGGGCCAGACCATCTTTACAACAAACTTCCTCAACTTTAAGCAGCAGTTTTACAGTGCCATCTGGCTGAGGATGCGGCTGCGCGATTGCACGGGGAGCAGAACAGAGGAAAAGTTAATGCGTCAGAACAGTGCTTTTTCTATTCAGATTCGGAAAGCCGTGCTCGATCAGGAAAAGGAAAGTTTGTTTACGCGCTACAGGTCGCAGGTGTCATTCGAACCATCGAGCTCGATTCACGCACTGCTTTTTGGTAGGGCCGTAAACCCTGATATTTTCAACACAATGGAAATAACCGTACGCGATAATGGTAAACTGATCGCTGTCGGATTCTTTGACGTTGGTGCACGCAGCACTGCAGGCATTGCAAGTATCTACGACCCCGACTACAAAAAATTCAGCCTTGGCAAGTTTTTGATTCTGCTAAAAATCGCGTACGCCCGAAAGAACGGCTATGAACTTTTCTATCCCGGTTATTTCGTACCGGGTTATTCACCATTTGATTATAAACTTAAACTTTATCCGCAGGCGCAGGAATATTTTGATCTGGCAGCCAATCGCTGGATTTGTGTCTCGCAATTCGCTCCGGATGCCAGCCCAATTACGGTAATGCGCAGCAAGCTGGCAGATCTTCATCAGCAGCTCTCGGATTTGCAGATTCCTTCATCAGTTGTCCATTACGAATTCTACGATGCCAACCTGGTGCCGGACCTGAGTCATATGGAGTTGTTCGACTTTCCTGTTTTCCTTCAATACTTTGACCTTTTTGAAAATGTTATCAATTCCCTCGTGGTGTATGACGTGCGGGATCAGCGTTATCACTGGATGGTGGTGAAGAGTGTATGGAAATCAGATCACCTGCCGCAAGCGGAAAATTCATACGCAGCTCACTTGTTGAAGGTGGAAGAGCAGGTGATAGCAGCGGAAAGCGCAAGCGAAATGGCAGAGATCCTCGCGCTGGCAATCCGGTCAAAGTTGTTCAGCCAGAAGCTCGGGTGAGCAACGGTGCCGTTACGCGCGTTGCCTGAACGCCCTGTGATGACTGCTTTTTTAAATTTCAGCTCTGCTGGCTACATTTATATAATTTCCTTATGACAGCAGGTCTAAAACTTCCTCCAGGTTACAATTTTCTTCAGTCCCTCTGGCGAACTTATAAGCAGGTTAAAAATCCAATTGGTACCATTGAAGAAAGTATGGAACGTTTCCATGGAACGTATTCCGTTAACCTGGGCCGACTGAACCTTATAGCAACGCAGGATCCTGCTTTTATCGACTATGTGCTGAAAGTAAATCATAAAAACTACTACAAGTCGAAGATACTCACGCAGCAACTCGGTCAATTTCTTGGCAACGGGCTGCTGACATCCAATGGCGAGTACTGGCTTAAACAAAGACGACTCATTCAACCCGGCTTTCACCACGAGCGAATTCACGCATTGTTTTCCATCATCAAAAAGACGGTGGATGATTTCCTCAAAGATTTTCCTACTGGGCCAAAAGTGGATGTGTACCCGTTGATGAATAAGCTTGCTTTTGAGATTGTAATCAATACTTTGTTCAACGTAAAGATCCCTCAGGAGAAACGGGATGAACTGGGCAGTTTTATTTCCGAAACGCAGGATTTTGTGATCCGCGATGTGCGTCAGCCGTACAAGAGCTGGTGGTTTAAACTGTCGGGCGAGGTTGATAAAAACCTGAAGCGTGCTGCCGGTGCGCGGCAAATTATTCGTGAGATCATTCAGCAGCGAAAGCAAAGCACTGAGAAATTCAATGATTTGCTGGATATGCTTCTGGATGCACGCTATGAGGATATCGGGGAGCCAATGGAGGAAGACCAGGTGATCGATGAAATTCTGATCCTGGTGATCGCGGGCCATGAGACCACGGCCAACGCTTTATCGTTCGCCTTATACCTGCTGGCAAACCATCCGCATGAACTTGAGAAGCTGAAGTCTGCAACGGCAGGGCTATCCCTCGATGCCACAGTGCGGAACGAACAGCTGTCGGCCGTCATCAATGAGACGATGCGCTTATATCCACCTGCGTGGATCAGCGATCGCGTAGCACTTCAGGACGACCACTTCAAAGGTTTCAGGATTCCAAAAGATACCATCATGGTTTTGTTCTATTACGGCTTGCATCGCGATGCGCAGTATTTTGACGATCCCGCTGATTTCAAACCCGGGCGTTTTCTGAAGAAGAATTCGGATAAAGACAAGCCAAAGGCATTCTACCCATTCGGGTCTGGCCCCCGTCTGTGCATCGGCAATAATTTTGCAATGGCTGAGATGGCAATTTTCCTGGAAGAATTTGTTTCGAACTTTACGGTTAAGGCAACAGGTTTAAAGCCGGGAGTCAAACCTCTGGTTACACTGAGACCCGATAAAGTGTTCCTCGGCGTTGACAAACTTTAGACTCTTTGTCCAAGAATGCGGTTGATAAGTTTAATTACAGGCTTTGCAAGCAGAAGCCCAACTACAAGGCCGACTGCATCGCTCACCATATCGTAGAGATCGAAGCTTCTGCCTTCAGCAAACAGCTGAACCACTTCTGTGAGTAAGCTGAACAGCATTCCAAGAATGAAAACCAGCCAGGGTTTAATACCGGGAAAGTCAAAGCGCATCGCCACCGCCCAGGCAGAGAACATGCAGATATGGACAATTTTATCCACACCCACCAGGTTTACATCCGGAATGTTTGATCCCGGTATGAGAACTGCAATCAAAATTAAAACCGATACGATCAGCGTAAGAAGCTTCATGTTTTGCAATAACGGCAATTCAATTAAAAAATTCGTGCGCGACCCTATTTAGCAATCACTTTGCCGGTAAGCAGACTGATTTTTTCAGTCAAGGGGTTGCCTGAAGCCCTGCGGAATGAAACGATCTGTCCTACATGCCAGATGCAGTCCGCAATAGGTCCGTTGATGAGGCTCCAGAAAGAAAACTCCAGGTACTGGCCTCCACCCTTGAACATCAGTTTAAATTCTTTCATCTCTTTTTCTGAAGCGTTCTTCAGAATGGTGCTTGCTTTCTTCAGGTTTTGAAGCGTTTCAGCACGAAGTTTCTCGAAAGGCATAGCTGGAATCTTCGTTTCAGCGAGATTGACTTTCTTCGTGACCGAGTTCAAAATCATTACGGACATCTCGTGAATATGTCCAATGGTCTCCAGTGTGCTTCGGGCGTCCGGGCCTGGCTTGTAGTCGAGATCTTGTGAGCGAAGTCCCTCAGTAGCCCAGTAAAACCGAAAGCCGAGTCCATCGATCATTCGCGAAGCAACGGCACCACCGGTATAGGCCTCCGGTTCATCTTCAATCTGATAGTAAGGCAGATTTTTATCCTGTGCGAATAGGCTACACGTTACAATGGCGAAAAAGGGTATAAAAAGTGTTTTCATGTGACGTGGGGTTTAGTCAATCCGTGTCATGGTCGATAAAGATACAGCAATGTCAAATGATGTTAAATAGGGCGGAATAGGGGATATGGATTGCTTTTAGGGTACTGGCACATTGTTTTTACCCTTTGTCCCGTTCAAATTAACGAACGAAACTATGGCTAAAGCACAGGCAAAATCCAACCGCACTACTACCGCAAAGAAGGCGCAACGTTCAGCACCTGCACGCAAGGCAACCTCTCGCAAAGTGACTGCAGGAAGAAGCAAGGCATCGAAAAATGAAAACAAAAACGGCTCGCTCTTACAGGAATTTTTTATGGATTCACTGAAAGATATCTATTGGGCAGAAAAGGCGTTGACCAAAGCGCTTCCAAAAATGTCGAAAAATGCGACTTCAGAAGAATTGAAGAAAGCTTTCGATCAGCACCTTGAAATTACGAAAGGACAGGTTGAAAGACTCGAGCAGGTTTTCGAAGCGTTGGGCGAAAAAGCACAGTCGAAGAAATGCGAAGCGATGGCCGGACTTGTGGAAGAAAGCGAATCCATCATTGGCGAAACAAAAGACGATACTTTCACCCGTGATGCAGCCCTGATCATGGCAGCGCAAAAGGTGGAACACTATGAGATTGCGACTTATGGAGGTTTGGTCCAGCTTGCTAAAACCATGAACAAGCCCAACGTTGCAAAGATGCTCGAGACAACCTTGAACGAAGAAAAGGAAGCCGATGTGTTGCTGACGAAAATCGCTGAAGCAGGTATTAATGACGTGGCTACAAATGAGGAGGGCGGAGAATCAAAGATGAGCACTTTGAAAGAAACCATCATGAATATGTTCTCCAAGAACGACAACGAAGGCGGTGAGCAGAAGTCCAAACAAGGAAAAAAATAGTTTCCTTGTTTTTTTATATAGATGAAAAAGGGCCCGTAAGCCCTTTTTGTTTTTTAGTTCGATGCCCAGTAATCAACTACCGTCACCTTATCAATATGCGGGCTTGCCACTTTCACAAATGCCTGGTGATCGGGATGCGGCAGGTAAGCATCGCGATCCTTCTCACTTGCAAAGGTGACAAAAAAGCAATGCGTCAGACCCTGATTTAGATTTTCCGGGCTGTTGTTTTTGCCCCACTCAAACCCCTTGATGATCGGCAGTTTGCCAGCCAGCGCCCGAAACGCATCTTCCACTTTTTTTACATCTTCAGCACTTGATGTGTCTTTAAATTTGAAAAGTACTACGTGTCTTAAGAGCTTCTGGTTGGTCGTGGTTTGTCCATGTGATGAGACCGATGCAAGTACAAAAAAGCTCGCCAGTGCAATTGTCAAAACAATTTTCATATGTGTTTATTTATAATGGTTGGATTATCCGGTGAGCTAAGGTAAGAGATTTCCGAAAGTCTGCCGTCATGTCGGTTTAACTTCGGGATTTGCGGCTCCGTCCGTGTTTGGTTTGAAGGACCCACAACCAGCTGTATTTTCGATTCAAATTTACTGCCATGATGCTACGAACTTTGATCACTGCTATCTTCTTTCTGGGTGCTGTTTCATTATTTGCACAGCCCGAAAACGCCAGACGCAAGCGTAATTTTAATACGGTCAATGCTGTGGCGCTAAAGGAATTCGATCCCGTGAGTTATTTTCAGGGTAAACCTGCGAAGGCTACATCACAGTACGAGTACAATCACAAGGGAATCTTTTATTATTTCATCAGTGACGCGAACCGCGAAGAGTTCAAGAAGAATCCTGAGAAGTATGAGCCTATGTATGGCGGATGGTGTGCCTTTACACTGGCCACCACAGGTGAACGCGTCAAAATTCAACCTACTTCATACAAGATCGTTGACAACAAACTTTATCTGTTCTATAATTTCAGCAATGACAACCGCATGGTGAAGTGGATGGAGGGCGATTATAAAAAACTCAAGGCTGCAGCAGATAAGAACTGGGAGCGCACCATGCATTAAAACAGAGATCACCGCAAATTGACCTGCGGTGATCATTTATATGATTGTGCTGACAAATTACTTGTCAACGTCTTCAGTGCTTCCCTCTGAAATTCTTTCGTTTGATTCTTCCACCTGATCAACCTGCGCCAGATGCTTTTCGAAAAGGGTAACGTTGCGCTGGGCGAACTGCTGGATATCGCGATCATTGGAGTCAGCGGCATCTTCGAAATTGTCAAGGTCGCGTTTGTGATCGCGCTGCACCATCTCGATAAATTTTTCATCGAACTTCTTTCCTTCTTTTTCGCGAAGATCATTGAGGCCATCCGCTTTATCATTGCTGAGCGTTGTCGGAAGAACGATGTTTTTCTGCGCAGCCAGGGTTCGAAGGTCTTTCAGTAATTTTTCGTTGTCGTCAATCAGTTGCTGAGCGTAGTTTTTAATGAGGTCATTCGTGCCTTTTTCAAGCGCGAGCTTTCCTTCTTCGATGTCGGCCAGCCGTGCGTCAGCTGCTTCGGTCATAAACTTTGAAATCCGTTCGTCAATTGAAGAATTCAGGTTTTGCTGATGAGCCTGCTTTACACTGTCGTTGTCTGACGCGCATGAAGCAAATATCAGTGTGAGCGCTGTCAGGATCAGGATGGATGACTTTTTCATAACATACATGTTTTCTTCTCTGACCGAAAAAGTCGTGCCCGCAGTACAATTTCTCCATCCTTCACCCGATCAATTTTATTGTCGACCTGCATATTTGCACCCGGCCACTTGTCCCTTGTCCGTCATTTAGATACATTCGATGATTATTGGAAGGATCATGGTAACAGTCAATGTCGTAGAAGTAGAGCTTACTCCAATGGGTGAGCTTGCCGATGTAGTGATCGAAAAAGCAGTGATGCCTGAACCCGGCATGCGCCTGATGGATGAAGACAGCGAAACCTGGGAAGTCACGGGCACCTTGCACAATGCAAAGCGTGTGATCAACGAAGAGCATACAAAGCTCTGGACATTGCAGTGTAAACCAGTGACTGCCTCTAAGTCCATGCAACCTGGTTTATTCAAGCTCATTCACTGACCAACGAAACCATAGCGGCCATTATCCGTTAACAATAGTGTGCACATCCATCAACCAACTTCTGGTTGCCTTTCAATGCGGGACTTTTTGGCCCTGACTTTACATCACCAAACTATTATTTATGAATTTACCTTTAAGCCATCAATTGCTTAAAGCCGTTGCGTTTGCGGCCGACAAGCACAGGTTTCAAACGCGAAAAGACTCTGAACGAACACCCTACATCAATCACCCGATCAAAGTTGCGCTTACGCTCTGTGAGATCGGTAATGAGTCTGACACCGACCTGCTGGTCGCGGCTATCCTGCACGACACCGTAGAAGATACGGAAACATCTCCGGAGGAAATCGAGACGCACTTTGGAAAGGGGGTTCGTGATATCGTGATGGAAGTGACCGATGACAAGAATCTCGCCAAGGAGGAGCGAAAGCGGCTGCAGATCGTCAAGGCGCATTTAAAGTCCCGGCCTGCGAGAAAACTGAAACTTGCAGACAAGATCTGTAACGTCCATGATGTGATTCACCATGCGCCTTCCGGCTGGAACGTTGACCGAAGGCTTGCGTACCTGAACTGGTGCGAGCAGGTTCTCGAAGGTCTGCGAGGTGTAAACCATCTTCTTGAAAAACATCTGCTCGAAAGTATTGCCGAAGGGAAAAATGTACTGACTGCCGAATCCAGTCAGCATGTAGCCTGATCATTCGCGAATTGTTTTGTTCGCCCGCAGCATTTCCCCATATCCCTGTTGCTGACCAAGTGCAATCACAGCCATTGTAATACGTTTCGTTTTCGTTGAAAGCGTTTTCGCACTGTCGATCCACTTGCTGAAATAATTCTGATGTCCCCTGGGCAGGCTTTGAAAGAATTCATAGGCCCGGGAATCGTCCTTCAAACACTGAATAAAATCGTTATTGAGTTCGATCTGACGCTCGTCAAGTGCGAGAGAGACTTTTAACGTATCACCGGCTTCCTTTCCCGTGCCTTTGCGCATTTGGCCGTTGACGGGAAGTATAAAATTTCCATCTCCCATTGGCAGAATAGAGACCTTTTGGATTTTGAATCCGTCAAGTGCTCCCTTTACCCGGAAAGACTTTCGAAAACCAGGCTTCAGCTTATCGGCATTCCTGCCCGAAATTTCTATGTAGGACCATCCGGTTTTCTCGCCTTGTTTGGCGAAGCGCTGGATCTTTGCCTGAAAAGTGATCATAAGAATGCTCTACGCTTTCGCGGGTTTGACGCCATCGGCTAATCTGTTTCCCACGAGATAATTATAGGATTGATCGATTGCTTCAAAAACATCGCCTGCCGTTCTATCCATCTCAACGATCATCCACTCAGTGTTTCCGGCAGCCGCCTTTACAATAGCCGGGAAATCCTGCGAGCCTTTCCCTGCGGCAGTCATCGGGGTAGGGTCATTCACGAGATCGTCAGTGTAGCGGGCCGGCCCGTCCTTGATGTGAAGGAGGGGTGCGCGCCTGCCAAAGTCAGCAACGATTTTAGCCGGCTCATGGCCAGCCGTCTTCAGCCAGTAAGTGTCCAATTCAAAAAATATCTCTTCATTCAGATCATCGAGAAGTACCTGATAGGCAAAACGGTCATCAATCTTGTTATGGAACTCCCACCAGTGGTTGTGAATGCCAAACATCAAACCATTTTCTTTAGCAAACCGGCCGGACTCATTATAGATGTCTGCGAGCTCTTTAATTCCCTCCGTGGTTTTATAGCGCTGATCTTCCGGCCATCCGTGCCACACCATGCGTTTGCATTCAAAAGCGTCTGCTATGCGAAGGAATTCGGACTTGTTCTCTCCGATAGGAATTTCGCAGTGCGCGGAGAATACTTTGAGTCCCGCTGCTTTTAAAAATTTTCCTGCGTCCTCCACCGACACACCTTCCGGCCAGAAACCGGTTTCAACACCATGAAATCCAAATTCAGCAACGCGTCTCAACGTGCCCTCGATATCTTTCGCGATCTGATCGCGGACTGTATATAGCTGAAGTCCAATTTTTGCCATAGGTTTTTCGTCCGCTACAGATTTGCAATTCCAAAGTGAAGATGCCAGGAGAATACTTCCCGCGCTGGTAGCGACAAATTGCCTTCGTGTGATCCGTTGATGTGCCTTTTTCATGGTTGCTGCATTTCGCGATCGTCATGCTAAAGATAAAAAGTACGCTTGAATCTCCAATCAGCGCAAGCTTTGTCTGTGTGTGCGTGTGTGCGTTAACAAATTATATAAATGGCCTTTTTTCAACTTTAAAAATACCTATTTTCGTTCCATAACCAGATTCTATGACCTTGACACTCAACTACACCTTACGAAGCATTCTGGCGATGACCATTGCATTCAGCATACTCATCGGATGCTCGGGCTCGAAAGAAACTTCAGAAGAAGCGAAACAGGCTTTCAACAGCGTGATACCTAAACCCTCGTCTTCAAATCCATCAGGCAAGACGTTTTTTCTCAGCAGCGCCACAAAATTTCAGGCTGAAGGCGATGCGCGAGCCGTAGCAAATTATCTCACCTCGATACTTTCGAAATCTCACGGCATCACCCTGCAAGCCGCAGATGAAAAAACGGAGGAGAACGTCATCAGACTGACCATCGGAGGTGACACTGGCGCTGAAGGGTACAAACTGGACGTTGACGAAAAGCAGGTTGTGATCTCTGCCAGCACCCCGGCAGGGTTGTTCTACGGAGTGCAAACGCTCCGTCAGCTCATTGCGGATCAGAAAGGCGAGGAGGCGAAAGACAAATGGGAAATTGCCACAGGGTCAATTGAAGACAAGCCGGAATACGAATGGCGTGGGTCTATGCTCGATGTTGCCCGTCACTTTTTTTCTGTGGAAGATGTAAAGCGCTACATCGATTTGATCAGCTATTATAAAATGAACAGGCTTCACCTCCACCTCAGCGATGATCAGGGATGGAGAATTGAGATCAAATCATGGCCCAACCTCACCGCTATTGGTGGCTTGTCGCAGGTAGGCGGAGGTAAAGGTGGATTTTATACACAGGAACAATACAAAGACATCGTAGCCTATGCGCAGGAACGCTTTGTCACCATTGTTCCGGAAATCGATTTACCTGGGCACATTAATGCCGCGCTTGCTTCATATCCGGAACTAAACGCAGGGCCACCGATCGTGATTGAAAAGGGTTCGGATAAGCCTGTTGCAGGTAAACCCTACACCGGTATCGAAGTTGGCTTCAGTACTTTGCATATCAAGAAGGATGTGACATTCAAGTTTGTCAATGATGTGATTCGGGAACTCTCAGCGATTACACCCGGACCATACTTCCATGTGGGCGGTGATGAAGCAGCCGTTACCAAGAAGCCGGACTACATTGCTTTCATCAATCGGTTCAAGGAAATCGTGAAGGCGAATGGAAAGAAAATGATTGGGTGGGAAGAAATCGCTCAGGCGGATCTGGATTCGTCTGTGACCTCGCAGCACTGGCATTCTGAAAAATATGCGAAAGAAGCTGCAGACAAGGGAGCACAGCTCATTTTCTCACCGTCAAAGAAAGTCTATCTCGATATGCAGTACGACTCCACTTCGAGACTTGGGTTAAATTGGGCTGCTTACATTGAAGTGGATTCATCGTACATGTGGGATCCTGCTACTCGCGTTCCGGGCATCGAGCGTGAAGATATTCTCGGTGTGGAAGCACCGCTCTGGTCGGAGACTATCGAAACGATGGACGACATCGAGTACCTGCTTTTCCCGCGTCTTCCCGGTGTGGCAGAAATCGGCTGGACGGCAGCAAAAGACAGGAACTGGGATGAGTACAAAGAGCGCCTCGCGAACCACGCACCACGGTGGAAAGCCATGGGAATTGACTACTACCAATCGAAGAAGGTGAACTGGAAGGAATAAATTCTTCCCTATAGCAAAGGATGGAGGCTGCGTGTTTACGACAGCCTCTTTTTTTGATATGATTTCCATTTCGGGACTGAAGCTATGCGCTCCCCAAATGCCGGGAGAAAAACAGTTGACGTTGTGGACCACTACCCTCGGCAAACCGCGTGATTAATAACTCCGTTTCTTAAGGAAGAATATCTACACTGCTAAATGCAATTTTTCGCTGTATGGGAATAAACGGTTGTTTTTGGTGCATTTAAGCGATTTTAAGAGGTAATGCGATCGGGGAACGGAGCGGGCATAACTCTTGAAATTGGAAAAGGTTGGGGAATTCTTGATCTTAGCGCTGAAATCCCAACCAATTAAACGGACTTCATTTTAAGTAGGAACAAAGAGTAAATTTTATGGCCAAGCAACGGGAGACCTTTAACAAACAGGAAACCGAAAAAAACAAAGAAAAGAAACGTAAGGAGAAAGAAGCCAGACGTGAAGAACGCAAGGCCAACTCGAAGTCGGGGCAAAGTTGGGAAGAGATGCTTGCGTATGTTGATGAAAACGGGAACATCGTATCAACCCCTCCCGATCCTACCAAGAAAAAAGAAGTCCGCGAAGAAGACATTCAGATAGGTGTGCCGAAGCAGGACCGCTCCAAAGAAGCAGATCCAACCCGCAAAGGCCGCATCACATTTTTCAACGATTCGAAAGGCTATGGGTTTATCAAAGATCAGGATAATGGCGAAAGCATTTTCGTTCATGTGAACTCTGCTCTTGATCCGATTAAGGAAGGTGACCGTGTAACCTTTGAAGTCGAGATGGGCCACAAAGGTCCGAATGCCGTCCGCGTAAAGCTCGTCAAGTAATTAACGGTTGTTATCGATAAGCCTGGTGATATTCAGCTGGGCGTCTTTCAATTGCTGCAGCAAGGTTTGCGCAGCGTTCAGCAAAGCCTGATTTTTCTCACGCTCGCTATCGGTTGATGTGCGCAAATCTTCTTTGAGGTCACGCGTGATTTCTTCAAGATCTGCAATTTGTTTGTTCAGGCTGATTCCGACCTTTCCCTGTAGCTTATCTAACTTTTCCTTGTCCATTTGCCAAGTTAACGAAAAGAACGTGCAAGTCGTTTATAGCGACAGATTGAAATGATTTATTAATATCTTCGTTTGCATATGCAGCGTCCATTAGACACAACCTTACTCGGCAGCGAACTTCAATTTACCACATCCCGCAGCAGCGGGCCGGGAGGACAGAACGTCAATAAAGTCAATACGAAAGTGACGTTGAAGTTCGATGTCAGACAATCCGGCATCCTTACAGACGAGGAGAAAGAAGTTTTGATGGTTAAACTTCATTCGCGGATCACCGGTGAAGGCGTGCTGCTTCTCACATCACAGGACAAGCGCTCGCAGCTTGAGAACAAAGACGCTGTGATCAAAAAATTCAACGACCTGCTGAAGAAAGCCTTCGAAAAAAAGAAACCCAGAAAAGCGACAAAGCCTTCCAAGACTGCTGTTCAAAAAAGGATCAAAAGCAAGAAAGAGCACAGCGAAAAAAAGCAATGGAGAAAGAAGTTGTTGTAAGGGAGATGTGTTAATGTGTTGAGGTGTTCATGTGTTAATGTGTTGCCAGACCTTTGGTCCTGAATCTGGGATATTACAATTAACCTGCACCTTAGTTAGATTTGCGCATAAGGTTGCGAAATGCCGGGAACATTTTCACAGATTTATATTCAATTGGTTTTTGCCGTGCATGGCAGACAAAGTCTCATTCAACCGGCATGGGAGGAGGAATTATACAAATACATAACCGGAATAGTCAGGAATAAAGATCAGAAAGTGTTAGCCATTAATGGAATGTCCGATCATATCCATATCCTGGTAGGCGTCAAGCCATCGTGTCGTATTTCAGATCTTGTCAGGGAAATCAAAAATCAACGAACGATTTCATTAAAGAACGGAGGTTTGTTTCACACAGATTCGATTGGCAGGAGGGATACGGTGCTTTTTCATATAGTCAATCAGCGCTGGATAATGTCATTGCATACATTGGCAATCAGAAAGAGCATCATAAGAAATATTCATTTCAAGAGGAGTATAAATCATTTCTAAAAAAGTTTAGAATAGAATTTAACGGTGCGCATCTTTTTGAATGGCTTGAGTAGGCCGACAACGAATGCCAATTTTTGGAAGCGATTGCGTTGTCGACCATATTCGACCCCTTCGGGGTCGTCAACGAGCGGTATGTCGTTTCTATAAACATATGATCCCTTCGGGATCCGTCCAGCCCGTACGATTGCTCGATAGCACCGCAAGCCGATCAAAACAGCGCTCGCAAAGAGCCAATGCTCTCTCATTTATGGCGTGTAAATGAGAATGTCTTTCTGACCTCGAAGAGGTCAAATGTTTATAGAAAAATCCTGTAAATGACCTTCGACCCTGAAGGGGTCGTATTGCCGGCACGCCATGTTTATAAATCTCTCAAGTATTTAAAACTTATGATCCCTTCGGGATCGCATTCCGTACGATTACTCGACAGCAACCGCGAGACGATTGTGAAGGCGCCTCGCAATGAGCGAATGCTCTCACTTATTCCGTGCAGGTCAGAACGTTCCTTCTGACCTCGAAGAGGTCAAATGTTTATAGGAAATCCTGAAAAATAACCTTCGACCCTCAAGAGGTCGTATTGCCTGCACGCAATGTTTGTAAACCTGTCAAGAATTTAAAAAATATTATCCCTTCGGAATCGGATTCCGTACGATTACTTGACAGCAACCGCGAGACGATTGTGAAGGCGCCTCGCAATGGGCGAATGCTCTCACTTATTCCAGTGCAGATCAGAACGTTCTTTCTGACCTCGAAGAGGTCAAATGTTTATAGAGAAATCCTGGAGATGCATTTTCGACCCTGAAGGGGTCGTATGGCGCTGGCACGCTCTATTTAAAACACCACACCTCGTGAATAGCCGATCTGGGCCGTTGACAAAAAAAACAACGCACCGTCTACCGATGCGTTGTCACTTAAAACCGACTGACTACTTACTACTAGCTATTTGAAACTTAACTCGAGAGCGCTGACTTCCGAAGGATTATATGGGCCGAGGTCGTCAAGTCTTTCAACAAGCGGGTTCCAGTCTGCGCCAGGAGAAGTTCCGCCTGCAATAAATCCCCTGTTGCCAAAATATCCCGGTGCGCTTGTGTTGGAGAGGTATGCCGCCAGCAACCCCTGATCGATGCCAGGCCATGCTGTGGTGATTTCTCTGGTAAACACATTTTTGATAGAATATTCTTTCAGCAACACATTGCGGTCATCAGAGTCAAGCTCGCTTGGCGGAAGGCCGACTTCAGCGACACCGATATCTTTTACGTCATTGCCTGACGCCACGAATGCCCAGTTGAAACCTTTGTCGCCAGCGAACAGGATGGCGTTTGGATGATTTGAATTTCCAAACACGTCTACCACATCACCTTTCTTGCCAGCAAACATACGGATAGTGCTCACAGAGTAAGGATTCGTGAGCGGACTTTCAAGCGGTAAACCCGCGATCAACACTTCCATCTGGGCATCATACTTCGCATTGCTTTCCTCGGTGTAATTTATTCTGAAGATCGCATTAGGAGCGTTTGCTGATTCTGCACGGTTGCAGTTGTAAGGCTTGATGATCGCAATACCTTTAATCGGTGCAGACTTGTTCCAGAAAATCTGCAGCGCTTTTCCGCCATCGGCTGCACCTTCCGAGTCAGCATCCGTGATGGTGAGCTGGTAGTCCCAATTTGTATTTTCAAAAGTAACGTTCTCGCTTACCACAAGATTTTTAATGCGGTTATCGTCATCGCTTCTGTAGGTGAGATTCATTACGCGGTCGATGCGGTGCTTGCGGATGCCGTGAATAAATGCTTCGACAAGTTCTGCAGCTCCATCACCAATGGCGATAAATGTTGCGAGGTGGAGGTACACATGGTTTCCTTTCAGTGTATCTTCTTTTGTCCATGCAACCCTTCCACTGGAAAGTGACGGGTCTTTGATCGAAGATGGAATTTCAACCCGGAACGTTTCAGGAAGAATGCTCTGTTGCGAGTTGACTTCAGGGTTCATTTCACATGATGACAACACCAGTCCAAGGGTGAT
Source organism: Fulvivirgaceae bacterium JP3-4 (assembly GCA_029309925.1). Lineage (GTDB taxonomy): Bacteria > Bacteroidota > Bacteroidia > Cytophagales > Cyclobacteriaceae > Chryseosolibacter. Next base: position 851,889 of record JARKND010000004.1, on the reverse strand, counting down.
CGCAGTAATCATCATGAATAAAAAAATCTTTGTTGTCTTCATTTTTTCAATTGTTAAGGATTCTGTTTCGAGTTCTTTGCGAAGGTGTTTTTTTGTCCTTCAATCCTAAAACCCAGGCGCGCGGGTTCACCCTTACGCTCGGTCAGAAAAAAATGAAGAAATTTTAAAACGCTTGAATTTGGGCTGTTTTAAGGGATTTTAACGGTATCCGACACTACCGTTGACACAGCGAAAAAGCCAATCGCACCTTCACTGAGATTTGTCGGTGCATTGTCGCGCTGGATGTCAAATACGCTTCCGCGCCACTGGGTTTCAGAAAGCATAGACCGCAGAAAAGCGCGATAGTTGTCGCTGACAGAAAATTTCCGTCTGATGATCGTAGACTGCGCGGGGAAAATAAAATCGGTCTTGTCTGGTTTGAAGATGTTATGCGCGTCAATAGTTTTTAGATCGTAGTACAGGAGCTTCGCATCACATGTTGTGGAGCATGATGGTGTTTTGCTCCAGTCCACGGTGTATTCGATATAATTGGGTTGGGAACCGGTTTCAAAAAAATTAAACCGGTAGCCGCCTTCAGCATTCGCGTAGGACAGTGCCGGCAACGATTCAACTGCGACTGCCTGATCCTTCGCAGTAAATTGCCGGCCACCGCGATTGATGGTGAGCGTATAAGTCACTCCCGATATAAACCGCATTTTCGGACTAACGTAGTAACCGCTGTCTGTTGCAGCAAGTTGGATAACCGAAGTCCCATCTGAAATTGACACAACGGCATCGGTAACTGCCGGAGCCTGGCCGTTTTGAGTCTGGTAGGGAGATGTGAGGCGGATCGCATGCTGCCTGTTTTCATTGGTGACCACACCTTCCACCACCAGCAATGCTGTGTTTTGCGTGGCGAGCGGAATGGAGGCTTCTTCTTCACAGGCAAAAGCTGAGAAGACGAACAGAAGGGAGGCTATGTGCCATTTTATCGCCATCTGAAATTGTAAGAAATTGATGGTGTAAACTGAAAGAGATAGAATTGTGTTGTTAGGCGTTCTGCGTCCGTCAGGTTAAGAGGAACCTGGAAATCGCCTGCAGACGTTTCGACCTTGTGGTAATTCACAAAGAGAATATTTTTCCTTCCGTAAACGTTGAATATCGAGAAGGTGAGATCGTGCTGGTATTTCTTTTCAGGGCTTCGGTTAAGCTTATATTTAGCCGAAACATCGAGGCGGTGGTAGTCAGGAAGGCGTGCGTTGTTTCGCTGGCCATAGACAGGCACTTCTTCTCCATTGAACTCATAAAAGCTGATCGGTGCAGAGTAAGGTGCTCCGGTAGTATAGACCCAGTTCATGCCGATGTTCCAGCGCAATGCCAGATCGTATGAGGCCATGAGGTTGAACTGGCGGGGTCTGTCGTAGAAACTGTTAAAAGTCTTTCCCCCATTTAGCTCGTCAAATTTTCGTTTTGATCGCGCGTACGTATAGCCTGCCCATCCGCGCAAGCGACCTTCATCTTTTTTGGCCAGGAATTCTACACCATATGCTGTGCCTTTCCCGAATCGCAATTCACCTTCGAGTTGTGGATTTAGTAACGTCTCCGCATGTGGGGTGTAGTCGATCTGGTTCTTCATCAACTTATAGAAAAGCTCTGATGAGAAATTGATTCCAGCATCTGAAAGGGCGCGGTAATATCCGACTGTTACCTGATCAGAAACTTCGGGCTGTATGTTGATGCTGCTGGGAAGCCATACTTCAAGCGATGTAAACGGGCTGATCGAATTCGAGATCAGGTGAATGTTCTGAACATTTTTAGCATATGAAAATTTGAGTGACGCTTGTGGATTAAGTTGGTGGTTAATGGTTAGGCGTGGCTCGACACGGCCAAAGCGCTTGTACGTTTGCCCTGGCGCGTAGGTCATGGTATCGACAGGATTGTGATTTTCATCGAAGGTGTATTCAAAAGCATCACCGTTGTTCATCCAGGATGACAGACGCAGGCCATAACTTACTCCCCAGGCCTCGCTGAGTTTTACTTCATGATTTCCATAAAGAAAAAGTTCGACCGAATTCTTTACCGACAGCGATGGAAGGTTCGTAGGTGATGATGACTGGATGTTGCCGGGATTAAAACCAAATCCCTGTATACCTGTTCCGAAGGTGACTTCACTCTCGGGGCTGGCGAAGTAAGTGAAATCACTTTTTACAGATAGATTGGCAATTCGGGAGTTCCATTTCATTCCTTTTTCAACATCGGTATGGAGAAAATAATCGTATCCGCTGCCCGAGAATGTTGTATTGAGAAAAAGTCGTTCTGAAAAAATGCGATTCCACCGGAGCGCGAGCGCGGTGTTTTGCCAGGATATCCCCGAGTTGCCGGCAAAGTAGTTATCACCTCCGGTATAAAATGAAAGGTAGATGCGGTTGAGTGAATTTAATTTTACATTGACCTTTGCAGTAAGATCTGTGAAGTTGAATTGCTTGATGTTGTTGTCGCGTAATTGCGTAATCCATCGCAGACGGGAAATCCGCGTTGAGAGTAAGTATGAGCTCGCACTTTTTTTGAAAGGACCTTCAACGCCAAGTTTCGTTGAAATCAATCCGAAGTTTCCCCACGCCTGAAAGTTCTGGTCATTACCTTTTTTTGTCCTGATATCCAGTACCGATGATAAGCGGCCACCGAGTGATGCCGGCATATCGCCTTTGTAAAGGTTGATGTCGTTGACGGCATCGGGTATCACCGTTGAGAAAAGCCCGAGAAGGTGGCTTGGATTGTAGATCGGTGCATCATCGATCATCACCAGATTCTGGTCGCGGTTTCCGCCACGCACTGAAAAAAAAGTAGAGCCATCGGAGTGCATCTTCACTCCCGGAACAGACTCGAGTGATTTGATGACATCCTGCTCGCCAAAGAATGCAGGACGTTGCTCAACGGTCGCAGGGTTCATGTGCAGTTTCCCCGCCTGGATCTCAGAGACAATATCTTCTTTAAAGGTGTCCGTAATAACTATTTCTTCGAGCTGCGGCACGTCTTCCTCCATCGCAAGGTCTGTTTGGATGGAATTCGTGAGTGTCATTGATTTTATCAGAGGCTTAAATCCGAGGTTTGTGTATTTTAATGTGTAGGATCCTTTTGGGACGGTGATTGAATAGAAGCCATACGCATTTGTTGTTGTACCCGTTTGAAGTTCGGGGATGTAGACGGATGTGCCGATGAGGACTTCTCCGGTTTTTTGATCTTTGATGTATCCGCTGATGGTCACAGGCAGATCCGCCTTCGGCACCGATACTTTTTTCTCGGGTTTTAAAACAATCTGGTTTTCAACCTGCATGTACTTCAGGTTATACTGATTGCTGAGATCGTTTAGAATTGCAAGAACGCTTTTGTTTGTTGCGCGGTAAGTTATTTTTTCACCGGCCGGAATCTTTTTTGGGTTATAGGAAAAAATGACTCCGCTTTTTTGAGAGATTTCCTGTAGCGCGTGGGCCAGTGACACGTCTGTCAGCGTTATTGTTATCGGGGTTTCCGGACTTTTCTGCGCCAATGAACTGATGCTGGAGAGTGTGAGCGCCCAGACATACATCAATTGCCTTAGCATTGATCGATACGTTAACATCCTGCAGAAATGATTTCGATCTGATGACCTGTGCGTCTGTAGGTCAGGTTGAGTGTATTCTCTAAAACATTTAGTACTGCCTCCAGTGACTGGTTGTCAAAAGAAACGGTGAGCAGACATGAGTCGGAAACGGGCCCGGTGATAACGATGTGCGCGTTGTAAGTGCGGTTGATGGTTTCAATCACTGTCGAGAGGTGTGTCTCACTGAACGAAAGTTTGCGGGTGTTCCACGACTCGTAGTTGATATCGTCATTCACATTTTCATCGAGGCGGTTGTTCGCTTCCGCATACTCACCTTTTTCTCCCGCAGTGAGTTCAATCGTTTTGTTAAGTGACGCAACACTGAACCGCACAACTCCGGTCTTGACCGTTACTTCAACATCAGCAAGTGAATCATATGCCAGCACGTTAAAAGACGTTCCGACAACTTCGATCGTAGTGTTCCGCGCTGTGATCACGAATGGAAGGGTGTCATCTTTTTTGACATCGAAGAAAGCTTCGCCACTCAAACTCACGTTTCTGTTTGCTTTGCCGAAATTACTTTCATAATGCAACGTTGAATTTCTGTTCAGGGTGACAGCAGATCCATCCGGCAATTCAATGCGATGGGTGTTTCCTGCGGTCTCCACCGTCAGTGTTTCCGTTTTTGTTGCATAGTAGTAGATCACCGCCCCGCTCACAATTAAAAGCAAGAGTGTTGCAGCGATGCGCATGAAGCCTGCCCATGGCGATGGTGTCAACTGGCGAACAGGGGCGGACTCAACCTTGCTAACGAAAACATCCCATTCCTTCTCTACATCGATTTCCGGAACAATTACTTTTTTGTAGTGTCGAGTTGCTGCCTCGAACACCTTCTTCGACTTCTGATACTCCTGTTCGTTGTCTTGAGATTGTCTGCGCCAGGCTGAGAGGATCTCCGCCTCTGCAGGCGATGCTTCTCCTGCCAGATGTCTGGTCAAAATTTCCCGGATATCGTTTATTTCATCTTTCACGTGACTGTCCCTGACTGTTTAACACATAAACTTTGCGTTACCCTTATCTAAAAAACAAAAAAATTAATGCTATCATAAAATCCTTCAAATGTTCCCGCATAATCGCGAGCGCTTTTGACATCTGCGCCTCAACCGTTTTGATTGAAATGTTAAGTTTTTCAGCGATTTCCGCATATTTTAATCCTTCCTGGCGGTTAAGTTCAAATACCTCCCTGCATTTCTCCGGCAATGACTGAAGCGCGATCTCAATTTCTTTTTCGAGTTCAGCTGTTTCAAGCGAGCGGTTTTCTTCCACTGGTTCTTCGTCTTCTGCTTCTTCCAGAACAATATGTTTTTTGCGGTCGCGTATAAAATTCAAACTCTTGTTCCTCACAGCTGTATATAGGTAGCTCTTGTGATTGGCGTCATCCGGCAGGTTTTCAAATTTTTCCCAGAAAGACATAAAAACCTCGTGCACAATGTTCTTCGCATCGTCCAGGTCATAAATGTATTTCATAGAGAAGCCGCAGAGCGGGGCGAAAAGCTCTTTAAAAAGGCGTTCAAACTTTTTGCGGTTTTCGGGAGACAATCAGCAGGGTACTTTCGGTCGAATTAAAGTTATTAAAAAAAATGACGACTGGTCTTTTGACGTCTTCGGTCTGCAAGTTCAGAGCCAAGCAGGAGGTAATTTGACTTCTCCTGCCTATTCCGGCTCAAATATTTTGCATTCAATGCTTTCATCGGGCCCTGAAAAAGAAAGATAATGGGCGGAATGGGCTTAAAATCTTACATCCCAAATTAATATTGTTTCTGGTAATAATTCCCAAAATGGCCCAGTCCATAAATCCGAATGCCGTATTCAGGGTATTTTTAAGCAATTTCCGGTTGGCACTAATTTTCCTTAGAGGGAATATATTACATTCGAATACCCCATGAACTACAACACCCTGATTGCCCGACTTTACTTCCTGCTTGTGTATGCTGACGGAAGCGTGAACGACAAAGAGATTGCCATGGCCAAGCAAATGGTGAAAGAAGAAGGTTTGAATGCCGAGGAGTTTGATGTGCAGTTGAAGATGCTTGCGTTGAAGGACAAAGATTCGGTGTATTCTGAATCAATGATAGGGCTCAAGCAACTTTCACTTCGTGAGCAGGTGAGGATTGTTGCCTGGATGTGTGTGATCGCGAATGCCGATGGTTTTATGGATCGCGGTGAATGGCAACTGATCTACAAGGTGTATCATAAAGAATTGAATCTGCCACTGCATCTGATTTTCGCAGTACAGAAGGAACTTAACAAGAAGATCTGGGAGAAGCCCAGCATGATCGGACTGTAAATAAAGAATTTGGATTCGATGTAAACCTCACTAAAACGAGAAAGCCACCCCCCGGTGGCTTCTCTACTTTACCCCTAACCCAAAAAAAAATATTCTTAAAACATCGCAGTTTCAACCTGCCCTGCCGATGTTGAGACTTCAAACATTACAATAGACTTTTCAGATGATCTCACTTTTGAGAGATTGTAGATCAGCCCGTAGTTTCCGTTCACTTCGATCTCCTGCTCATGAACAAGACCTTTAGCGTTGTCGTAGATGCGGACATTGACGGTCTCTTCCGTAGCAGTTCCGAGGCTGAGCACAAAACGGCTTTCTGCCTTGTTGACTTCTGCAACTTTGATGTAGGTCTTCCTGATATCAACTCCGTACTTCACCACTTGCTCGTGCTTTCCAGTCTTATCAAGAACGATGATCTTGTATACACCTTTTGGCAACTGACCGAAGTTGTACGGTCTTGTGAATGATCCCGACTCGTTGATGAGTTCTGAGAACACCACGTCATTATTCCTGTTCAGAATAGAGACTTTTACCGTTCCGGTTGCCGAGGCCTGATAGTAGAGCGTGAAAACATTTCCTTCAGTTATAACTTTTACTGCGGGAGCATCTGCGAATGCGCAGGTCGCGAGCGCTGTCAGCGCAAGCACGAAGGTGAATCTTGATAGCATTATTTGTTCTTTTTCGATGCAAAGATGAGCGATGAAGAGAGATTGACTTTTGTAAAGCAGGCGACTGTAGCAGCGATGTAAGAAAAGTAATCGTTCGTGTTCTGGAACGACTGTTAGGTTAAACTGATACTTGAAGTGAGATGCATAGGCACATGCACGTCTTGTTCCGCCAGAAGGGATTGCAGCTTTCGATCATGAATCAATTAGGCGATTTTGCCAAAGAAAATTCGTCACTGTTTTATCGTCTCAAGTGCTCAAAACTATGGCGCGAGATGTAGGTGGGGCCGAAAAAGTAAAGAATTGTTCTTGTTCTTAAAAGATAACCGAGGAATTTCATACGCCTGCAGATCTGGCGCGTATAAAAATGAAACGGAGAGTAAATCAAAAATGATCTACTCTCCGTCTCGTTGTTTACAAACCGTAGCCCGTATAACAACACTGAGTGCCTTTAGTCAAATCAGAGAATCAGCTCACCTCTCGGCTCACCTCTTACCCCTTGCCATGGCCAGAATCCTTTCGGACCCTTTTGCGCATAAGCAAAATCATTTTCAACCTGGTTTTTTAGTTTCCGTTTCCCGTAAGAAACCGGAAATTTTGTTTCCCAGTTTGTCAGATCAATCGATAACAGCGACTTAGTGATATGAAGATACTTGACTCACATACTCATCACAACTTTTTTGATATAAAGTACTCCACAACTTTTCCACGAAACCATCCACAACTACATTTATCGTTTGCTTTGTGACCGGAAATGCGCGAGATGTTGATCAGTCATGTCCATCCGTTAAATTTATCCCATGAAGAAGAAAGAATGTCCGTCTTGCGCGATGATGATCGATGAGAAAAGCAAAGTCTGTCCCGTATGTCAGTATGAATTTCCATCGGGAATGGGGGTGACTCACTGGACTGCTATCGGATTAGCAATCCTTTTTATTCTTTATATTATTATGAGTGTCCTCTGAATGTAAGTATGATTACTTCGACTTCCCAGGCGCTGGTATAGAATGCAGCGCAATGCGATTGCCCTCGCTGTCAATGATCACTGCCATGAAACCGAATTCATCAGAGATCGGTGTTTTCGGAACCAGAACTTTTCCCCCTGCTTTTTCAACGCGATCCAAAACAAGTTGCACATCCGGATTTGCGTTCAAATACAGCAACGGTCCGTCTGTTGAAGACGGCTTGTGAAATCCTCCGGAATACACCACCGCACCACCAACACCCATTGGGTCCTCAATCGGAAACATTCTCATTTTAATGTTTGCCAGATCGAGCTTCGTCAATGTGATGGCGAAAATCGTTTCGTAAAATTTTTGTGCTCTGTCAATGTCGTTTGATGGAATTTCAAACCAGCTGATGGCATGTTTCATAAAGAAGTGGGTTTACAACCAAGTTAGTATTCTTTAGCAGGAAGACAGCGCAGGAGGCATAATTTTTACGCATTGTCAGGGGAATGCCGTTTTGGACGGAGACAAAATTCTATCATGATGAAAAAGGCGAAAAAAAATACAGGAAACCAGGATACGAATCTCAAGCCGGTTTCTGATGGAAAGCATAATGCTTCTGCCACGCGTGTATCCGGAAGTCCTGACAGCACGGGTGGAAGCCGCGAAGGAAATATCGGACACGAACACTCTGCCGAAACGGGCAGGGGAGACCGACAAGTTTAACTAAACAACAATCTTATGTCAAAAGCAAATGTGAAGAGAACCGACCACGGAGCCGGATCGGATTTTGTTAATAGTCAGCGCGCTGTTGATGAAGCAAAGAACGAACGAATGAAAAGTGACCAGGGTGAGGACAAACTTGATCCAGACCAGGCCAATCGTCCGGTGAACCGGGATGAAACGAGCGACACCGTTTCTAAGAAGAAGACAGGCGGTGGTAACAGTAAATCACTTGGTGATTAACAAGTGTGAAAGCAGTGTTAGCGCACTGCTTTTTTTATTTGACCATTGTAGAAGCATCAACGTTTGTGGTAGCCGCGAGTGCTTCATCAAATTCCCGTGTCAGCCGTTTTGCAATTGTTGCGAGAGGAAGAATTTCCTTTACGTGCTCGATTGCTGGTCCTGCGCACCACACTGTTTTATATGTTGCACCGAAGGCAGCTTTTTCAACGGCCTTCATTCCGCGCAATGCAATCAGCATCTTTGCATATTTCTTCAACGTCTTGTTATTGTTGAGGATCCACTCAAGCAGGTTCGCCTTCGTGCCGAGCTGTTGAACGTAAGGTGTATTGATCACCGTTAGTGGCGAACCAGACAGCTTTGTCGTTCTGACAATGTCTTTTTCACCGTATTGGAGCATGGCATTTTTATAGTCCGGTGAAATATCGGATTCTTCGCAGGCAATGAAAATTGTTCCTACCGATACACCTGCCGCGCCCCAGCTTATCGCATCCACTACATCTTTTCCATGAGCGACCCCGCCTGCAGATATAATCGGAATCGAGCAGTTTTGCGCCAGCACCGTGACCAGGTCTTTTGGTGAAATATTTCCCGCATGGCCACCAGCCCGTGAGTTGACAGCGATGATCCCATCTGCACCGAGCGACTCAACTTTCTGTGCATACTTCAGATCCACGACATCGCAAAAAACTTTTGTTCCAATCTTCTTGCCCTGCTCAATGACTTCTTTTGGATTGCCCAAAGAAGTGATGATATAGTCGACTTTCAGATCAAGCAACGTCTTAAGGTGGCTGCGGTATTTCGGATTTGATTTGTTAACAATAAGGTTAACGCCAAACGGTTTCGGGCTGAAAGCTTTGATCTCCTGGATGGCCTGGCGTAGTTCCGCATCAGTGCGATAGTTCATGGCAGGGAAAGCAGCTGTCATCCCGCTGGCCAATGCAGCCTTGATCATCTTCGTGTTCGAGATGAGAAACATTGGGGCAACGATGATCGGATAGTCGATGCCGAGCATCTTGTCTAATGTCGTTTTCGCGCTCATGGCGTTAAGATAGCATTTTAAAACTATACGGCCGCTCTGCGAGGCGGGCATGATGATTGACGTATCCCTGATGGTGTATAACTCGCTTCAATACATTAATTATGAAGTATCTTTTTTCACTTCTTCTTATGCTGCCTGTTTTGGTAGTAGCGCAACAAAAGGATCTCACAGACACCCTTGAATTTCGTTATGGCCTGCCGGTAAGCGAGGACGACACGAGTGATGAAGTCCGTTCGGATGAGGACCCTGCAAATCAATGGCTTGAAGTGCGTCATTCGGAAATTCCACGCAAACTCAGACGCATCCTCGACAGAAAAGATATTTATGAAGGTTGGGATAAAGGAACGGTGTATTATGACAAAAGCATCGATCAATATCTTGTGCGAATGCAAGTGGGTGATGCGACTCGTACGTATGGATTTGCTGCAAACGGAGATCAGGTGAGCTTTACCGAAGAACGAACCTTCACCGGAGACTCGCTCGACTAACCGGTTTTTTTTTGTTGAGATTGCCCAATGTACAAAGCGATCAGTACGAGCAGTGTTCCGATCACAGTGTATAACGTGATGGCTTCGTCAAAAAGCAGCGCTGCATAAATGAAACCGAATATCGGACAGAGGTAGAGCCACAACGATGCTTTCACGGCATCGGTTTTCAGCAGCCTGAGCCACAATTGAACGGCACCAATCGAGACAGGAATAATCAACCACAGCAACGAGAGCCAGAACGTTTTATCAAATCGGTTTTCTTCTGCGTGTAGCAGCAAGGTGAAGGGTATCAATAGCACTCCTCCGATCAGCACCTGCCAGCCATTGATGGAGATCCTTGACAGCTTCCACTGCACGTTTGCGTAATAGACAGCTCCTGCGGAATACGCAGCCATACTCAGTATAAGCAAAAATAATCCGACCGGTTTGGCTTGACTGTTTAACAACAGCGGATAGCTCGCGATGAGCACGCCACCCAGGCCTATCGCAATACTGATCCATTCGATCCACGAGACCCTGCGCTTCATCCAGATGGCGGTCATGGCACTGATGAATAAGGGATTCAGTGCAATCGCCAATGTTGTAATGCCTGGGGAGGAATACTGAAGCGCAATGACGAAGACGCCCAGGTAGAGCGTGGTGTTAAATCCACCGAAGATCGTCAACGATGCCCACTCACTTCTGCTGGGCAACCTTGATTTTTCGACCGCAAGTGCATATACAAGCAGGATTACTCCGGCACCGAGAAACCGGATCGTAAAGAGCACCAGGGGTTCGACAGACCTGAGTCCGAACTTTCCTGCAACGGATGCCGATGCCCAAAAAATTGCGAAAAGCAACCCGGTGGTAAGGAAGGAGACAGATCGGTTCATCACTTTGTCCTGCAAATAAATGAAATAAAGTGGTTTTAGGGGAATTGACGGTTGGTGGCATTCTTTTTTTATAGGTTTTCTCTTAGACGTTCTAAAAGGACAGAAGCACGGCGTTAAGTTTTAACGCGATGGCATTCAGAACTTAAATTGAAACCTAAAAAACATCTACACATGAAAAAGAACATTTTCCAGATCTTATTTATTGCGGTTGCAGTTTTCCTTGCATCGTGTGATTCAAAAAAGACCGAGGATAGCACCGAAGTTGCGGAAGAGCAAAACGATGAAAAGCATGACGATTCGAATCTTGAAAAAGATTCCAAGCGCGTTGTTGAAATTGCCGATGGCGGGCTGTATGAAGTCCAGCTGGCTACAATGGCATTGACAAAAGCGAAGTCACCGGAAGTGAAAAAATTTGCACAGATGATGGTAGATGACCACACGAAGGCAAACAACGAACTGAAAGCATGGGCCAGCAAAAAGGGCGTAACACTTCCTGATGTCATGAGCGAAGAAAAGCAGAAGAAGTACTACGACATGGAGCGTGACGAAGACGCCAATGAATTTGATAAGGAATACATGGAAGAAATGGTAGAAGATCACAAAAAAGATATCAATAAGTTTGAAGACATCGCAGAAGATGGAAATGACGCGGAGTTGAAGACGTGGGCTGGTGAGAAACTTTCCACACTTCGTCATCATCTTGCAGAAGCAGAGCGCATTCGCGATGCGGTGAAGAAAAGCAGTAAATAGATTTCGGTCATTTCGTGGAATAAAAAGACCTGTCATTTGGCAGGTTTTTTTGTTTGGCATGATTACTGACACGCAGATCAGCATGAGTAGAATTGTGGTGTTGATCGGAATTGTATTCGCAGCGTTGTTAACCGGCTGCAGCAGATCGGAGAATTTTACTTTCCATCCGCACGGCAGGCAGGTGGTAAGGAGTTCGCCCACCACGTCATACATCTGGGAGCCGGAATACTATATCTATAAAAACGGGAAGTACAGGTTTGTTCAGGGAGGCTACAGACCCGTTATTTCAAGGAAGAACTATTACAAACGCTCCCTGAAAGGATACACTTATAAAGGCGACTATGCTGCCGCCCGATAATCGTCACTTAAAGTGATATAAAAGAACAACGGTAGCGGTAAACGCAGGCTTTGAATTTCCTTCGATTTCGAGTACAGCATCCAAACCGGTTTTAGCAATTCCGCGCAAGTTCACGAGTGACGCCAGCTTTACTTTCAGGCGAACGTTACTGTCGACTACTACTGGCTGATTGAATTTCAGATCTTCTATACCGTAGTTGATCAGCATCTTGATATTGTTGATCTCGGCAATCTGATTCCACAAGTAGGGGACAAGAGAAAGCGCAAGATATCCATGTGCTATCGTTTTCTTGAACGGACTTTCTGTGGCAGCGCGCTTTGTGTCGGTATGAATCCACTGATGATCGAAAGTTGCATCAGCAAACTGATTGATACGGGCCTGATCGATCTTTACCCAATCTGAAACGCCAAGGTCTTTGCCAATATATTGTTCGAATTCGGTGTAGCTGTTGATGATGACTTTTGCCATGGCCCTGTGTTAGAAGTCGCTAAAATAAACGCTTGCGGCTCAAAGGGCAATAACTGTTTGCATAAATAATTAAAGCTGACGCAGGAGACTGCTTCCGGTGAGTGCCCGTTGAATTAACGAAAACGCATTTCTGATGGCTTCGCTGCGATCAACACCGCGCGAAAGAACATGGCACTCATCAATCCCCAGGAGCCGAAGCTGCTCGTCATTTAAATCGCAGGCTCCGCACAGGACTATTAACTTTTTGTGATGTCGCCTGCAAAGCGTAGCTACATAGTCGACAACTTTTCCAGAGAGGGATTGCGTATCGAGTTTGCCTTCACCCGTTATTACAGCATCTGCCCAGCTGATCTCATCCTCAAGGTGGGTAATTCCCGAAATGTATTGCATGCCGTTTACCAGTTGAGCATTGAGAAAAAACTTTGCTCCTGCGCCCAAACCGCCTGCTGCGCCAGCACCAGGAAAGTCAGCATCAAAACCAAAGTGCTCCTTCAATAGCTTTTTAAGGTGCTTAAGATTTTCTTCCAGCATCACAACGGCTTCCGCAGTTGCGCCTTTCTGAGTTGCGAAGACTCGTGCCGCTCCGTTGTCACCCGTCAACGGATTTTTCACGTCACAGAGCGTTGTGATTTTGGTGCTGGCGATCGTACTCCGGGCAGTCTGGCGGTCAATCTTTGAAATCTCTTTTAACAATGCCCCACCGATTGGCTGAAAACTTCGTTCGTTATTATAAAAAGTATATCCAAGTGCTAAGGCCATGCCGACTCCGGCATCATTCGTTGCGCTTCCTCCAATTCCGAGGATGATTTCCTTCGCGCCTTTGTCTAATGCATCAGCGACCAATTCACCAGTGCCTAACGTGGTTGTAAGAAGCGGATTACGCTCTTCCTTCCGAAGCAATTCAAGGCCTGATGCACTTGCCATTTCAATGAACGCGGTAGTGCCGTCTCCAGACAACCCATAGCGCGCTGTGATCTTTCGCATCAGCGGATCGTGAACGCGTGCTTCCACAACCCGGGCCTTAAAGTGTTTGATCAATACCTGAAAAGTTCCGTCACCACCATCTGCGAGCGGTCTGCTTCGCACCTCATGTCCGCGGCCAGCAAGAACCGAGTAGGCTGCGTCACACACCTGGTCAGCTGTGAGCGAGCCTTTGAACTTGTCAGGAGCAATGAGAATTTTTACCATAGTACAAAAAGCAGAATCGAAGTAAGAAGTCCTGCAAGTCCCTGAAAGAATGTGATGCGTGTGTAATTTTTTAGTGCGTCACCTGCAGTGATTCCACCAAATTGCGTCACTACCCAGAAGTATGAGTCATTGGCATGGGAGACACACATTCCACCGCTGCCAACAGCAAGAACGAGTGTTGCCAGATCCACCGTTCCTTCAAATCCCGCTGCGACTGCTAGTGGCGCGATAAGCGAAGTTGTGATGATCATTGACGAGGTGGTTGAGCCTTGCGCGGTTTTCAGGAGAGCTGCGATCAGAAAGGCAAAGCAGAGAAACACAACTCCCGTTAAATGATAGTTTGTAAATATATCTTTCAGAATGCTCTCAAGTCCGCTTTGTCTTATCACACTTCCAAATGCGCCACCGGCACCGGTGATCAGCAGAATGATCCCTGCGTCCATCAGTGCAGCCGAAACCCACTCCGGCCAGGTCATGTCTTTTGACCTTAGTAACGGGATGGCTAACAGCAGACCGATGGCCAGCGCAATGAACGGTTGTCCTATCACGCCAAGAACCTCCGCAATGATCCCGCTAAGGCCAAAGAGTTTAGGAAATGTGGCCATGGTGATCAGCAGGATAGGTGCTACAAGCGGGAGGAAAGCGCTCCATGCAGAAATGTGAGTCTGTGAGGAGGGGCGGTAAGTTTCGTTTACGGTGGAAGTAAATCGCGCACCGAATCGCTTTGCAAAAAAATACCCGGTAAGCCCGACAGGAAGGGATCCGATCAATCCAATGAGTATGACAGTGCCCATGTGTTCGCCAAGTCCGACATTCACGGCAGCTGCGAGTGGCCCGGGCGTTGGTGGCACGAGGGAGTGCGTTGTATACAGTCCGGTTGAAAGCGCAAGCGATAAGGAAGTAGCAGGAATACCGCTCTGTGTGGCAATGGTAGGCACAAGCCGGGATAGAATAATAAATCCGGAATCACAAAACACAGGAATGCCGACCAGTAATCCCAGCGATGTCATGGCCAGGAGCGATCTGCGTTCACCGAACGTGGATAGAATTTTCCTGGCGATCACGTGCATGGCCCCGGTTTTCTCCATCAGGACTCCAAGGCAGGAGCCAAGAGCGACAACAAATCCGATCTGTCCGAGCAGTGAGCCGAATCCCGCCTGCATCGCCTCGATGATTTTTGCAAAGGGAATTCCCGTGATGACTCCGAGAATAAAGGCAGCAATAAGCAGACAGAAGAAGGCGTGAAGTCGTGCAAACCGGTTCAGCAGCACGAGCGCAGTGATAGACACAATCAGCCCGGCAAGAAGTCTGATCAGTTCACCCGTCATTTCCTGTTGAGGTAAATTCGCTTGCCTTCTTTCGCTGACCGGGTCGCGGCATCGAGGATCTCCATGGCGATCATATTTAATTCAAGCGAAGACAAGTCCTGATCATCGATCTTTACTGATCCGCGAATCACCCCGGCAAAAAATGCAAAGGGATTGTCATACGGTGCCGGCCGCGCTTCTACCTTCGTGAGTTGTTCGGCTTCATCGCCTTTTTGAAAACGCAATGAGTTACGATCGGCTTTTATGTACGCAGTCTGTCCGTAAACCTCCATATCCTTGCGGTTATAGGGCCAGTTCCACGAAGCCTGAATGATGGCTTGCGCTTTCGGGTACGTAACGATGATGGTTGCCTCGTCATCGACCTTCGGATAAATGTCTGGCTTGAAAGTTTGTGTGACGGCAAGCACGCTTTCAGGGCGCGCATTGTTCATCAGCCACGTTGCAAGGTTGGCGCCATAACAACCGAAGTCCATCAGCGCACCTCCGCCATTTTGAACCGGGTCTGTGAGCCATTCCAGGAATTCCTGGCTTACACCGATTTCTTTCGGCCCGCGGTGTCCGTCATGCACCACAATTTTTTTTATTTCACCAATCGCGTTGTCGTCCCGGATCATTTTAACCGCATCATGATTACTCTTGTACCACGTGGTTTCGTAATTGGTAAGAAGGTAGATGTTGTGTTTTTTTGCCAGCGCTTTCATTTGTTTTGCATGGTCGAGGCTTACCGCCAGAGGTTTTTCAACCATCACATGAATTTTCCTGGGAGCGCAGACTTTTACCACCTCCAGGTGCTGGCAAATACTGTTAAACGCGGTGACGGCCTCTGGATTTGTTCTGTCGATCATTTCTTCTAGCGAAGAAAATAAAAGGTTCTCACTGAGGTTGTATTGTTTGAGGTATCGCAGCGCGACTTCGCGATTTGGTTCAGCAATTCCTACGATTTCAAACTCCTCACGGTTATTGCTTCCAAATAACCAATGGACGTGTGTATGGGTCAGACCTGCAATTCCAATCCTGAGCGGTTTTGCCTGTTGTCCATACAGGATACCACTACACAATACCACGAAGGTCACCAGTATATTTTTCATTTGCGTTCGTATTTCCAGTTTCTGCTTTTGCCTTCACTCAGCCACGCAACAGCCTGCTCCATTCTTTTTATCCGGGTCGGTTCTGTTTTGGCTTCGGTGATCCACTGCACGTACTCATTGCGGTGCGAGTTGCTGAAAGCTTCAAAAGCAGCGTGTGCTTTTTTATTCTTCTTCAAAGCCTTCGCAAGGTAATCAGGCACGTTCACTGCTTTTGCCTTGACGGATTTTTTTGGAGGAAGCTTGACATCGCCTTCGTTGAGTTTTACAGCCTGCCTGATATAGTCGATCATGATTTTGTCACTGGGAAGATCTTCTAGCGAAGTGATCTTGTCGAAGTGCCCCATTGAGGTTCTGCCAACAATGGTGAGAATTCCTTTTGGGTCTTCCATGATCGCGGCCTTCCAGAATCCGAACGAACAATGTTGTTTGAAGGCGGCCATACTGCATACGATACCTTTGTAATCGAAATGTGGAAAACTCCATTTGATGGTTTCGTCAATTTCCGGACAGGCTTTGTGAACGAGTTCACGGAGATGTTCAAGGATGGGTTGAGCGAACGGTGCGCTCCTGGCAATGTACGCGTCAACACGTTTGTCGTAGCTAGCCATAGAATTTGGGTTAATGGATAAATGTACAATTTTTTCCCGCGGAGCAGCATAGCGCTCAATCAGTTATTTATCTTTTTTCTTGCACAGTTTCGCTTAGGCGTTAAATTCGGAGTTACACAGGTTACTCACATTTGCAATGGCAGAACTGAAAACGAAAAAGACTAATGCATCGGTGGCAGATTTTATCGATGCGATAGAAGACGAACAGAGGCGCGATGACTGCAAGGCTATCATCAGGATGATGCAGACCGCCACAGGCGCAGAGCCGCGGATGTGGGGATCTTCCATCATTGGCTTCGGAGAATATAAATTCAAGTATGAGTCAGGCCGTGAACTCGACTGGTTTAAGATCGGATTCTCTCCGCGAAAGCAAGCGATTACACTTTACCTATTGCCAGGATTTGGCGAGGTGAATCAACTGCTTAAAAAACTCGGAAAGTATAAACTCGGTAAAGGGTGCTTGTACATCAAATCACTTGATGACGTTGATTCCCAAGTGCTGCAGGAAGTAATGAACCTCACGGTAAAAACACTGCGACACTAAGCCGGCATCGGCTGCTTTTGCAAAGCCTTCATGAGCTGACTTTCATTCGTGAGATCGAGGCGCAGTGGCGTGATCGATACATAACCATTTTCGACAGCCCATCGGTCCGTGCCCTCGTCCGCAGGCTCAAGGGGAACAACCGTAAACCAATAGTGTTTTCTTCCCATCGGATCGGTTCCCGGAACAACCTGACCATCATACTGACGTACCGACTGCCGTGTCCACTGCATGCCCTTCGGTTCAGGAGGAAAATTTACGTTGACTAGATCGAGCTCCGGATTCTCAAGCAGTGCTGCCAGTGCTTTCTCGACCCATGTCTCAAGTTTTTTAAAATCCGGTTCTGTATTTCCCGCAGGAGTGCTCAAGGCAATTCCGCGCATACCCAGCAGCACTGCCTGCTTCGCGCCTGCAAGTGTTCCTGAATGCCACATTGAATTGCCAAGATTCAATCCCATGTTGATTCCCGAAAGAACCACATCAACCTTGGACCACAGGTGCGATCCCAGCGCGACACAATCCGCAGGTGTTCCGTTCACGCGATACGCTTCTATACCTTCGAAGGTGATCGGTGACTTCTTATAATGCAAAGGTCGTGTCGCAGTAATCGCGTGACCCATTGACGATTGTTCAACATCGGGAGCCACAACACGAACCTCTCCGAATTTCGTTGCGGCTGTCGCCAGGGCCATGATGCCAGGGCTGTAGATTCCATCATCGTTTGTTACCAGAATTCTCATACCCTGTTCGCTAACATTTTTGTTCCCGCACGAAGCAGGTATGATATTCTTATAGCCACGGTGAGAGTTTACGGAAATGAGAGTTGCAAAATTATTACATAACCCGAAGGCGGGCGAAGGAGAATACACACATAAAAAGCTTTCGCGGCTGATTAACCGGGCGGGCTATGAGTGTAGTTATTCATCTACAAAGAAAGAAGGATGGGATAAAATTAAAACGCACGAGACGGATATCGTTGTTGTAGCAGGTGGAGACGGCACTGTTCGCAAGGTTGCCCGAGTTGTTCTTGAGAAGAAAGTCCCGATCGCATTACTGCCGCTGGGAACTGCAAATAACATTGCAAAAACTTTAGGCATCTCTGGAAAACCCGAAGAAGTGGTAGAGACGTGGGAAAATGCAACACTCAAACCGTTCGATGTCGGAAGGATTTACGGGCTCAAGAAACAAGCCGGTTTCTTTCTGGAAGGCATGGGCTATGGAGTGTTTCCAAGGCTGATGAAAGAAATGAAAAGAAAAGAACATGAGCTTTCTGACTCACCTGAAGAAAACCTGAGAATTGCCTGGGAGACCCTTCACGACATTATTCTCAACAGCAAAGCGAGATTTTGCAAGATCTCGCTGGATGGCGCTGATTATTCAGGAAAGTTTCTCTTGGCAGAAGTCATGAATACACAGTCGATCGGACCGAATCTTAACTTGACGCCTGTGGGCGATCCGAGTGACGGTGAGTTTGAAGTAATTCTGATCTCCGAACGGCAGCGCGATGAGTTTGCTGCTTATGTTCACAATAAATTACACGGCATTGAGCAACCACCGATCTTTAATGTGCTCAAAGCAAAAAACCTTGACATTTACTGGGAAGGAAAGCTGCTTCACATCGATGACGAAATTGTTCAGCTTAAAAAATCCAAAGAGGTCAGAGTGAAGATGCAGGAAGGACTTTTGAAATTCCTGGTTAACAGCGAAGCTGAATCCGAGATGGAAAAGCAAACGCAGCAAGCCGAAGAGGCTAATCATTAGTCACTAGTCATCAGTCACTAGTCAGTAGGCATTGGGAGGAAAGAGGAATTTGGAATTAGTCATTAGGCACTGGTCATTAGTCACTGGTCATTGGGAGGAATAAGTAAAAAGTAAAAAGAAAAAGGAAAGATGCACTTCCCCCTTTTCACTTTCCTTTATTTTCTCTTTCCTCCCAATGACTAATAACTAATGACTAGTTACTATTTATATCCCCACTGCTTCATAATTTCAAGATCTTCCTTCACCGAAGCAATCGGAGTTTTACCCTGGTAGGATTCCTGTTCAATGATATAGTGGAAGGTGCCGCCTGATTTTTTGCAGAGGTCGATCACTTCCCTGACATTTACAATGCCCTTGCCTAAAATCGTGCTCTCATACTTTTCGTTTCCACCTTCAGCTTTGATTTCGTCTTTTACGTGAAGGGATTCAAAGCGACCCGGATATTTTTTCACGACTTCGGCAGCATTAGCTCCTCCGTTGTAAAGGTTTCCGATATCAAGCTGCTGCATGACAAGATCCGGATCTGTATTCTTTAGCATGATGTCGTACATCGTTTCATCACCGAACTTTTCGCTGAATTCGAAATCGTGGTTGTGATAGCCGAACTTCATTCCGGATTTCTTGCACAGTTCGCCACTCTTGTTGAAGATCTCCATGTTCCGCAGGAGGTCATCTTTTGATTTGCGCAGGCTCTGGTCAAGCCAAGGACTGATCACATAATTCTGACCCAGGGTCGCAGCATCTTCGACAGTGTATTTCCACGAGTCGGTAAAATCATTTTTCGCAGCATCCCAATGCTTTGGGCCGAGAACGGTATGGCCGCTTGGCATACTGAGCCCCAGATCGTTCAGCACTTTTTTAAATTCGGCAGCCGGATATCCGTAAAACTTGCGGTCTACATAGTTAGCATGCTCAACATGTTTGTAGCCCATTCCAGCGATTTGCTTCAGGGTTCCGAGTGGATCGGCTTTCATCTCATCACGTACGGAATAAAGCTGGATACCGACCAGCGTTTTGGGTTTCGCATTAGCGAGTACGGATTTTCCAATCAGCGTGGTTGCCGCCAGCGCTACAGCACTTGTTTTCAGAAATTGTCTTCGTGAAGAATGCATGATTTTAAATTAAGGGTGAATAAGTAATTCTTAATTTAATCATCACATCTTCGAAAAACAAGTGAGGACTGGAAGGCGGCATCATGTGTGTGTAGGTGGTACGTGTGCGTTGAAGCACAGTGGTTAAAAGAAAAAAAGCCCTGCACACATTGGCAGGGCCTTACTTTATTAGTTGCGAAGAAGTCTAATCTTTGAGGATCTCAATTTCAATTCTGTCGTTGATGCGTGCGTTAGGATCATTCTCGTTGACGAGCATCTCCGATCCACCCCAGCCAAACGTTTTGATGCGGTCACCGCTGATGCCTCTGAGCATCAGGTATGACTTGAGCGCTTGCGCCCGGAGATTGGTCAGTTCCTTCGCTGTTACTCTTGCCTGAAGTGCACCATTGGTTTCAAAGAAGTTGTTGTCCGAATTTAGCATGAGCGCTTCACGGCCGGACTTTCCATTGCAATGTGCATGAACTTTCACAACATAGTCAGGATTTTCATTCATCATCGTTACAAGTTCGTCAAGGTCTTTCTTCGATGATGGTGTCATGGCTACTGCATCTTTATAATACCCCACGTTATACATTACTGAAACATCACCTTTCTGAAGTCGTGTGAGTTTGTATGGGATGATCCACGCGCCATGTTCGTCCTGGTATGCACCTTCTGTGTGAGTTGGATTGTTGAAGTCGATATACTTATCTACTTCCTTGTATCCGAAGACACCACACACCACCATGATCGGTTCTGATGGTCCGGGCTTCATCATATCGATGTACGCATCGGTAGCAAAGCTTGCCAGGTGTTTCTGTTCAGCAAGATTGACGTGATGAACTTCACCTGGAAGCGCACTTCCATCCTCTGAAGCAATGGTGAACTTGAAATATTTGCCTTTTGGTTTTAACGGAACCGCTCCTCCGGCAGGCACATTATCAGAACTTTTGGATCCGGCAGAGGCGAGCGTTTCGTAGACAGGCTCAGCAACCGAAGTTTTGTTTTCCAGGTCGATCCGCTGATTGGACGGCAATGTGTTATTTGCACTGGCATCTGAAATTGCCTGTTGCAGTTTTTCGCCTTTCGCGATCGCTACTTCCTTGTCTGACGTCTTCATGATATACAAGTGCAGCGAATTGTTATTCGACTGAATGGTATATGCTGTGTCAAACTGATTGTTGGGAAGATAGCTTGTGAATTCCCTGACGTCATCACTCTCTGTTGAGAATGCACCGATGACCAGATAATAGTTTTGACTGAACACAGGCGTGCTCAATGCGCTGAATACAACTGCAACGCAGGCAGTTATTAAACCCCTCCTAATCATACCCCGTAAAATTTTTTAGATAACTACAACTAAATTTTTCCGAAGACAGCAGAATAATTCTCATGCCAAGGCGGCTGTTTTATGCGCATGAACCCGAATAAATTTTCAAAGCGCAGCGATACGCTTCGCAGCGTCTGCCCCGCTCGTTAACGCTGCTTCCACTGTGCCTTTGTGGGGCCCGTCATAGATGGCTTCTCCCGCGAAGAAGAGTGTGTCGTTCACAGATTGTTGCAATACTTTCACGGCTTCGGGTGTGCCCACCATCTCATATGAGTATGCCCCGGATGAAAACTCGTTATTGACCCATTGATCTACTTTCCAGGCTACGAGGTGTTGTTTGATTTTTTGAGCCGGATATTTCATTGCGTTCGCCAGTGACTGAATTCCGCTTTCCAGGAGTTCTTCATCGGACTGCTTGAGGCGCTGCGCTCCCGGACCACCGATCCAGCCCGTCAGAAGCGGCCGTTTATCCGGAACCTGTGACCACCATGTCGGGATTTTTTCGTCTGTGAAAAGGAACTGGAGATTTTTAAACTTTCTTTCAGGTTCTGTCTCCCAGAAGGGTCTTGAAAACTCGAGGTTCATTTTAACAACGCCACCGAACCCGATCCGCGATGCTGCATCTGTGATCGAAGAAATTTCCGGAACGAATCCAATGGAAGGCAATCTCAAAAGCGATACAGGAATGGTGATAAGGCATTTCTTTGAGCGATACGTATTAAGCCCGACAGCAATCTCTACATCATTGATTGACCAACGGATGTCGGAGACTTTTTGATTTAGTTTAATCACGCCTCCGTTTTGCTTCACTTGCTCAGCCAGGTAGTTATACAATTTTGCATAGCCACCTTTGATACGATACTGTGCCGGGTCCTCTTCTTCCGACCACTCCTCCCTCAACGCCATAGCACTCACTTTGGTGATGTCCGCAGCATTATAGCCCTCGACAAACTTCGTCACATTCATTCGCAGCGTTTCATGCTCCGGATCTCCGAAGTACGTTGAGAGAAATTGAGAGAACGGCATGTCATATTGTAGATCTTTCAGCTTCGTCATCATCACATGCCAGTCTGAGTCGAAGAAGTCTTTCTTTTCTATTTCATCGTTATGCGCCTGGTAAGTGTTCCCTTGCATTTCAACATACTGCGCGTTGGCGTTCTTCAGCAAGTCTAGTGTGATAGGCGCATCTCCATGGACGAACTCAGCTCCACCTTCAATGGGCGCGGAAAATCCTTGTGGTAAATTTGTATACATTCTTCCCCCGATGCGGTTTTGTGCTTCGAGGACTAAAACCCCCAATTTTACCCGGGTTAACTGTGACGCTGCGTACAGCCCCGATGCCCCGGCCCCGATGATGATTACGTCAAAATGTTCTGTGACCTGCATATACTGCTGTTAAACGTAGTCGCCTGCCTGTTACGGCCGGTTAATTTGCTTAATACTTTTACAGTACAAAAGTGCTGCCTTTAGGTAAATAGAGGTAAGTAATTGAGGAATAGCCGATACGGGCATATAATTTGTGCCTATCGGTCGACAAATTTTGTGTAATCAACTTAATAGTAGTTTATGGCAGATCAAGAGAGGAAAAGTGGAGGAACTGCTAACCGTGGTTTTGCTTCAATGGATCGTGAGAGACAACGTGAAATCGCAAGAAAGGGCGGAGCAGCTGTGAGCCAGAACCGTGCGCACATGGCAGAGATTGGGAGAAAGGGTGGAGAGGCTAGTGGCACAAGCCGCAGTCAACGCGCAATGCAGAATAAGCAAGCCGCTGAAACTGGTAGTTCAACGGTTGAAAACCCTTAATCATTAAAGCGCAACTTTAAAGAAATCCCGGGGTTACGACCGGGATTTTTTTTTGTGGGACGCAGAACGGTTGATTCGTTCATCGTTTGATCCGTGCAATATTCATATCCAAATTCCTGCTTGAGGTAGAGTACGTGAATCCAGAAGTTCAGATGCATCGATTTAAGATCACAACGTATCAACTAATCAACATATTAACGGATCAACTTTCCCCCGTTGGCACGATAATTATTCGAATACTACAATGAAATATCCTTCGTTGTAAGTCAAAAAAAGACACACTATGGCACAATCAAAAGGTAAAAGCACCAGAGGATTCGGATCCATGGATGAGAACAGGCAACGCGAGATCGCACGTCAGGGTGGCAGAGCATCAGCTCAAAGCAATACATCCAATCGTGGTTTTGCGTCAATGGACAAGCAGAAACAACGGGAGATTTCAAGCCAGGGGGGTAAGGCGTCTCAGGGTGGTGCAGGTAAAAATGCCCGTGGCGCCACTGGAAGAAACGAACAGAATCCATCGGCAGAAAGTGATCAAAACGAGAAGGTACATAGAGACATTGAGTTGTCTCAAAGAGATTTGAATTCATTGGAGGAAGAAGAAAAAGTTGCTGATACATTGGGGCAAGCTTCCGTCAGTGAAACTGATGAGGACGAAGATGAGGGGTTAGGCGATGGAAACATGGGCCGCAGCAAAAGAAGCCGTGGCTTTGATGAAGAAAGTTGATTTTGTTCCTCGGAGGGAAGTATAGGCAGCCCAGTTTTAGTAAGGGGTTGCCTATATTTTTTTACACCGTTTTGGGTGATTTCCATTCAATTCGCCCGAATAATCAAGTTCTTGCTGTAACCTTTTGAAAAAATGCGGGTCTACTTTAGAGAACCAACCTCGTCCCGTATGATCCGCAACCTTTTCCTTACCGCGTTCCGCAGCCTCAAGAAAAACAAGTTCTTCTCCTTCCTCAACATCCTTGGACTCTCCATCGGTATGGCCGTCTTTCTCACGATCGCACTTTACGTTCAGTTTGAAAGGAGTTACGAGAAATTTATCCCGGGCCATGAAGATATTTATCGTGTTACACTCACCACTTATATCAACAACGAACTGTCTATTGCCAGCGCAGAAAACTATCCAGGTGTCGGTCCTGCATTTGCCAGTGAACTACCCGAAGTGGTTGGCTACGCAAGGCTCTACAACCTTGGTTATAAAAACAATGTGATCATAACAAATGAAGAAGCAAAACCCGACCCCATAGCATTCAAACAAAGACGTTTTCTCTATGCGGATTCTTCCTTTCTCAGCCTGATCGGTTATCCGATGATAAGCGGTGATCCGAAGACAGCGCTTGCAGAACCACTGAGCGCTGTGATCTCAGAATCATACGCCAGACTTTATTTTGGAAACGAAGACCCTATCGGTAAAAGTCTGCGGTTGCAGGATGATGACTATAACAACGAACTCGCGAAAGTGACCGGTGTCTTCAAAGATCTTCCCGGAAATACGCATCTGAAATTCGATGTGTTGTTTTCCTACAAAACACTTTACTCCCGATTTGAAAGAGCCCGTGAACGGTATGACCAGAGCTGGTTCCGCAAGGATATGTATACGTTTATCAAAGTCCAGCCGGGAACAGACCCGAAAGCACTTGAGTCAAAATTTTCAGCGATCGTTGAAAAGTATTCGCCAGGACTGAAAGACAGAAATCAACGTGATGTACTTGCGCTCCAGCGAATCGCAGATATTCACCTCACCTCTAACTTGGCAGAAGAGGCCGAACCGAATGGTGATGCACGTATCGTTTTTTTCCTTGGACTGATTGGTTTGTTTGTTCTCGTGATTGCGTGGATCAACTACATCAACCTTTCAACAGCTAAGGCGATGGAGCGCGCGAAAGAAGTGGGCGTGCGCAAGGTGATGGGAGCTTTCAAGTTTCAGCTTATCCGGCAGTTCCTCGTGGAGGCTGCGGTAGTTAACTTGCTTTCGATGTTGATTGCGATTCTTGTTGTAGTCATAGCATTGCCATCGTTCAACACACTGTCAGGTCTGTCGCTCACCATCACGCATCTTCTGCAGCCATGGTTCATCGGACTGGTAGGTGTGCTGTGGTTTGCCGGGACAGTCTTGTCAGGGTCATATCCAGCGCTGGTGTTGTCATCGTTCCGCCCCGTATCGGTGTTAAAAGGAAAGCTGAAGAACAGTACCAGCGGAATTCTCCTGAGAAAAGGTTTGGTAGTTGTACAGTTCATGGCTTCTGTGGCGCTGATAGCCGGTACGTTGATCGTTTATCGTCAGCTTGACTATATGATGCGCCAGGATATCGGAATGAACATCGATCAGGTGCTTGTGGTTGAGCGCCCTGGAATTTCTCCTCGCGACAGGAATGCATTCAGTTCAGCGGTCGAAACTTTTAAGAACGAAACGAAAAACATTCCGTCTGTTCAGGCTGTGACCAGTTCAGTTACAATTCCCGGCAAACAGCGCGAGTATAAAGGAGCTGTCAAGCGATATGGTGCTCCGGATGACCAGATGGTAACCTTGCGCGCAAACAGCATGGACTATGATTTTCTCGATGTCTTCAAAATGAAAATTGTTGCGGGCAGAATGTTCTCCCGCGACTATCCGAAGGATCAGGATACTTCCGTGTTGCTGACGGAGTCATCCGTAAAGGCGCTGGGTTTTAAAAGCCCCGAGGAAGCCATCGGCCAGACCGTTAACATCGCGCAATGGCAGTGGAGTCCCATCGTTGTTGGTGTTGTGAACGACTATCACCAGGTATCCCTTAAGAAAGCGATCGATCCTATGATCTTTTATTGTTCGCCTTTTTATGGTGAGTATTACAGTATCCGGATCAATACGAAAGATGTTTCTTCGACAGTCGATCGCGTCCGTGAAAGTTTTCAAAAAGCCTTTCCGGGAAATCCATTCGATTATTTCTTCCTGGACGACTATTTCAACCGCCAGTATGAAAACGAAAAGAAATTTGGTGAACTGTTCACCGTATTTGCCGCGCTCGCGATGATTGTTGGATGTCTTGGCCTTTTTGGGTTGTCAGCCTACACAGCAACACAACGGACAAAGGAGATTGGTATTCGTAAAGCGCTCGGGTCGACCGATCAGGGTATCTTTGTCCTGCTGTCGACCGAATACGTAAAGCTCGTGATCCTCTCGATCATATTGGCCGTTCCGATCGTCTGGTATGTGATGGCCCAGTGGATTGAGACATTCCCATACCGTACCACGATTTCTCCGATGATTTTCCTGGTGGCAGGAGTAACGGTTCTGCTCGTCTCGATTCTCACCGTGAGCTATCAGACAATCCGTGCAGCACGAACAAACCCGGTAGAATCGCTTCGGTACGAATAGGCCTTTGCCCATCCTTAGGCTGAGGAATTTTCAACATCGTTCGAATTGTTACTTTTGCAGGATGCACTATCCCGTTGAAGAAGCAATTCCTGCACTCAAAGCTGCTCTCCAAAAGAACAGGATCGTTATTCTGCAGGCACCGCCAGGTGCTGGTAAATCTACAATAGTGCCCTTGCGGCTCGCAGATGAGCCGTGGCTGCAGGGAAAGAAAATTGTGATGCTGGAGCCGCGGAGACTGGCGGCCCGTTCTGTCGCAATGCGCATGAGCGATCTCAACGGTGATAAGGTAGGCGAGCGCGTAGGCTACCGGGTACGCTTTGAAACGCGCGTTGGGCCGACAACTCAAATCGAAGTTGTCACCGAAGGCATCCTTACACGAATGATTCAGCATGACAATGCGCTGGAGGACTGTGGCCTCATCATCTTCGATGAATTTCACGAACGCAACCTGCACGGTGACCTCGCACTTGTTTTAACGCTGCAGCTGCAGCAACTCCTTCGCGATGACCTTCGCATCCTGATCATGTCTGCTACGCTTGACGCAGAAAAGTTGTCGGCTATGTTGAAAGCCCCTGTGATAACAAGTGAGGGACGACAATTTCCAGTCGCCATCAATTATTTGTCACAACCAGACGATGCGCCCATTCATCAGCAAATGGCGCGCGTAATAAAAAAAGCAATCCGCGAAAACGAAGGCGATGTTCTGGCGTTTCTTCCAGGCGCTGGTGAAATTGCGCGAACAGCAGAAATGCTAGGGAGCGAGGTCGGAGGAATCCTGGTCTATCCGTTGTATGGCGATTTGTCTTTTGCTAAACAGCAGGAAGCCATCCTGCCGGATCCATCCGGGAGACGGAAAGTCGTTCTGACCACTTCAATCGCTGAGACTTCGCTCACGATCGAAGGCGTGAAGGTAGTGATCGACAGCGGGCTTTCGCGCGTTCCGCGATTCGATCCACGCTCGGGCTTGTCGCGACTTGAAACAATACGTGTCACAGCAGATGCAGCTGATCAGCGTGCTGGTCGTGCGGGCAGACTCGGCCCCGGCACCTGCTATCGTCTTTGGACGCAGGGAAGTCACGCAAGCCTTGTGCCGAACCGTAAACCTGAAATTCTTGAAGCGGATCTTGCCCCGTTGCTGCTGGAACTTTATCAATTCGGAATTAAAGACTTTCGCGAACTGACGTGGGTCACGTTGCCTCCCGAGGGTGCTGCGAACCAGGCGCGTGTCTTGTTGGAACAGCTCGAGGCTATTAAAGACAACAACATCACCAGCAAGGGCAGAGAAATGCTGAAACTCCCAACGCATCCGCGTATAGCCCATATGTTGCTGGAGGCAAAGGCAGGTCTGCAGCTCGCGCTTGCCACGGATGTTGCCGCCTTGCTGGAGGAACGCGATCCGCTGTCGCGGGAAGCCGGGACAGACATCGGGCTACGCATTTCAGCTTTGAGGAAGTGGCGCGCGGGAGAACGTGTTATCGCTGATCGCAACGCACTTGAAAGAATTGAAAAGCTTGCACAGCAGTGGAGACGTGTTTTCAAAATTGAGGCAGATAACTCAACGGTTGACGATTCTGTCATTGGCCTGCTTGTCATGCTCGCGTTTCCGGAACGCATTGCGCGACAGGTGGAAAAAGACAGCGAACGCTACAAACTCGTCACGGGCCGCAATGCAAAACTTCCTGCGAACGATCCGCTTACGCGGGAACAATGGATCGCCATTTCAGCGCTCGATGCGGGGATGGGTGAAGCAAAGATTTTCTCTGCAGCTCCGTTGAACTATCGCGACCTGCTTGACCATGCCGTTGAGGAGCGCACCGTGCGTTGGGATGATGATCGTGGAATGGTAGCCGGAACGTTGGATAAGAAGGTTGGTGCGCTGACACTTGAATCAAAAACACTTAACCCGATTGCTGATGAAGAGAAGGTCCGGGTGATCTGTCAGATGATTCGAGAAAAGGGTCTTCGCGTTTTGAATTGGGACGAAACGCTGGTGGCATGGCAGGCGCGGGTGCTCAGCCTGCGGAAGTGGCGCCCGGAAGAAAACTGGCCGGATGTATCTGACACAGCCTTACTGCAGTCACTCGAATCATGGCTCGCGCCATTCCTCTACGGTATTGGCAAGCTAAGCGAATTGCAGAAGCTGAATGCCAGCGAAATTCTCAATTCAATTCTTCCATGGAGCGATCAGGGCAGGCTTGAAGTTCTTGCCCCCGTTAGAATAGAAGTGCCAAGCGATTCCATGATCAAAGTAAATTATTTTGCAGACGGATCTCTCCCCACTATGGAAGTGCGCCTGCAGGAAGTTTTTGGAATGCTTCAAACACCAACCGTGAATGATGGTAGAACAAAAATTGTGATGCACCTTTTGTCACCAGGGTTTAAACCTGTGCAGGTGACACAGGATCTCCGCAGCTTCTGGCAGAACACTTACGCTGAAGTGAGAAAAGAACTCCGGACGCGTTATCCGAAACATTCATGGCCGGAAGATCCGTGGACAGCCAAAGCAGTAAGAGGGGCGAAGAGGAGAGGATAGGCTTCAGTCTGGTTGGGATTATTCCATCGTGTACCATCGCGAAAAAAAAACGTTCAGTCCCACGCAAA
Organism: Fulvivirgaceae bacterium JP3-4; assembly: GCA_029309925.1. Taxonomy (GTDB): domain Bacteria; phylum Bacteroidota; class Bacteroidia; order Cytophagales; family Cyclobacteriaceae; genus Chryseosolibacter. The sequence continues at coordinate 822,733 of JARKND010000004.1, read as the reverse complement.
GCATCTACAAAGCAGCGCGCTCCCAGATTGTAGTGTTGATGAATATCCACTCGCTTTTACCGAGATGTTTCGCCATGAGCGCATCTGGGTTATCCGCGTCATATCCTGTGCACCAACAGTCTTCGACTTAGTCGGCTGATCAATAGCCCCCGACTTAAGTCGCGGGTTACATGAAAAGTGGCTAAAGCCGGCACATGTGCAATAGGCACAGACGTGGCATTTTGTTTTTGGATAAAAAAGCATTGCTAACCCTTCAGCTTCTCAATATAGTCCCTGATATAAACATCAATAGACTTTCGTTTGTACTGCATAATGAACCGCGGATGGGCAAGCGGAACAATCTCTTTAAAAAATTTCTCTTTTGCGTTCAGCTTCGACAGATATTTATAGTTATCGCCTTCACCCAGACAAAAAGCGATCTCCCTTTCAATACCCATCTCCAGCAATTGATTGATCGATCTGAGAATGAACTTCTCAAGGCTGCTCATTAGTTCGGGTGTGTCGTAATAGTTTAAGTTTTTTCCGTCATGCGTGAACCCAAGTGGCGAAACAGAATTGATGAAATATTTTCCGTAAAACATCTTCGGACCACCATACGCCTCTATCATTCGATAGACGTAGTCGGCAGACAATTCCGCTTTCTTTTGCATCTGATTTTTGATTCCGCAGAATTGTTCGAGTTTTACAGGGTCAGTGAATGGGATACCTGTTATTCCCCCACCGAAACGCCCTGGATTGATGCCCAGAATCACTTTTCGTTTTTTAGCGTCATTGTAATACTTTCTGTAGAATTGTTCGCAGAGGTGAAAAGCTTCATCATCCTGATACGGATTCAGCACCTCAACACCTTTCGGAAGTTTTCCGTTGATGGCGAGCGATCTGTAAAATATCAGGATCCTGTCTGCAAAAGTCATTTCATGAAATTATGAGATGATTTCGAAAGCACTCTTGTAAAAGTCGTTTTGCTGGACGAAGTCAAGAAGCCTGACATAAAATGGATGCGAGCCGAGGGTAGCACTGTCACCGATCATGATCAGTTTTTTTCGTGCGCGGGTCATGGCCACGTTTGTCCTGCGTATGTCGCCAAGAAAGCCTACTTCTCCCTTGTCATTGCTGCGGACGAAGGAGATCGCAATCACATCGCGTTCCTGCCCCTGGAATGCATCGACTGTATTGATCGCAATCAGATGAGATAGCGGCTCAAGCGTTGGAGAGGCTTCCGCGAGTTTCGTCAGATAATCCACCTGCGCCCTGTACGGAGTGATGATCGCGACAGAAATCTGTTCTTCAACCCAGTCGTTGGAGCCGATATCCTCGACAAGTTTTTCAAGCTGTGCAATAAGGAGTTGTGCTTCCTCTTCGTTCGAGCGGCTCAGCGTTTCAGGATCCTGTTTTTCGTTGTAACCGCAGCCGGCAGTGTCAATAAACTCCACCGGAGGCTGATGTGGCCGAAGCAAGCCATGGCGCACAGATTCGTGGGCGATCAGCTTTCCTTCGTAAAAAACATCCGAGGAAAAACGCATGATGAATTCGTTCATCCGGTACTGCACGGTCAGCATAGAAACGCAATGCGGCTGACGCGCGATTCCTTTTTCAAACAATGTCTTCGAAAGTCCTTTCTGTGCGGCTTCGTTAGACTTGATCGTTGGAGGCAGTTGCTGGTGATCGCCAGCGAAAATGACTCGCTCGCTCCGCAGAATCGGAATCCAACACGCAGGTTCAAGTGCCTGGGCAGCTTCATCGATAAAAGCAGTTTTGAATTTTCTTCCGCGAAGGGTGGGATGAGAACTTCCCACGAGTGTGCAACAGATCGCTTCGCTGTTTTGTAAAAGATCGTTGACAATATAAAATTCAAGCATGTCAGCATCGGCCTTCAGCGCCTTTGCTTCCTGCATCAGGAGCCTGCGTTCCTGCTTTTGCTCAAATCCATAGTTTCGCTTGTACTTGAGCGCTGAAGCGCGAACCTGTTCCATCTTTTTTCTCAAAGCGCGCAGTTCCTGGTAGTTCGGATGTGCAGCGATCCTTGCATCGAGTGTCTTGCTCAACGATTGCTCCGTAACACGCGCGGGATGTCCGATCCGCAGAACATTCAATCCCTGCTCGCTGAGTTTATCAACAAGCAGGTCAATCGCTGCATTGCTCGGGGCACACACCAGTACTTGCTTTTCCTCCTTGATCGTAAACCTGATCACCTGAACAAGCGTGGTTGTCTTGCCGGTTCCTGGTGGGCCATGGATGAAAGCAACATCTTCTGCTCTCAGCATTTTGTTCAACGCCTCAAGCTGGCTGTCATTAAGAATATTCAGGCCATCGATCGAAAACTTTTTCTCATTTACTCCCGCCTTATCGGTCCCTAATAACAAATGCTTCAGATAGGCCACCCGATTTTCTTCCGCCTTCATAACTTCCCTGAGAGCAAACTCCATTTCCCGGTAAGTCATCTCATCGAACATTACATCGACACCAAGCATTCCGTCTTCGATCCAGTCTGGCGACTCATCTGCGTTAAGCGTCACCACCATCGTGTTGTCGCGGACGTAGTTGATTACTCCATTCACATGTTCCTTCTCTGACTTTCCTGACGCATTTGAAAACACGCTGACGAGTTTTCCACTTTGAAAACTGTGCGGCTGATCGAGATGGTTGGTGCGCTCGACTTCAATCACCGGCCTTTCTCCTGTGCCAATGTAGTCGCGTTTAAGCGTGACCGGATACCACGTGGTGCCTTCTTTTGTGCGGTCTGTTAATGACCGAAGCAAAACTTTTTGCCGGTATTGTTCCAGGTCCGCCTGGCGTTCAAGATTTAAGAGTTCGAAGGTTTGCTCGAGTTGTGCGTTTACATTCATGCTGAATGTAAAAGTACTGGAAAGAATTCGCAGAAAACAATGGTAATTCCGGTGCGGAAGGGGATTAGTTCTCTGGTTTGAGAAGTTCGCGAAGCCGCTGAATGGCCTGTTTGTTTTTCTCCGTGCTGACATTGTCGACAATACTCTGCTTCTCGCGCGTAGTCAGTCGCCAGCTCAGGGAGGCGCGGGCATTTGTTTTTCTCAGACTGTCCATCTTCTGGAGAATCGGAACGTAATCTTCAGCTTCGTATTCGATATCGATCCTGTCGATCGAATTTTTGAACCACGAATGCGAGTAACCGATCAGCAGGTCGCTTGTAATGTCCTGAAAATTTTCAAAGTTGTTGTACACGCTGCTGATTGGCTGAGTGAACGCATCCATGATGGTTTGGCCTTCACTGACCGGAATGTTTGCGAGCTTTGGTGAATCCCTGATGGATACGAAGACGACACCGGAAGTATTTTCTGCAATCCAGTCGCGGTATGCATAGAGAAATCTCACGGCATCATTCAAGCCGAAGTTATCTGAGATCCCCGCATCCATGATGTGGATCGGAGGAGTTGTCGGCAGGGTTGTGTTCGGTGTGATGTAAGGGAATGTGGCGCACATCCGCAAAGCAGACAGGAACCGAAGGCTGTCGGCACCGTGATCCTTGAACAGCCTCTGAAAATCTATGCCGCTGTATTTGTGAGACGCGTATTCTGGAAAGTTGGCGATCTCGGTATTCAAAAACGAAACGGGTCTTGATGCGATGTAAAGCTTGCGACCATCATTCACAATGGTAGGCGTCAGGATTGTCATCGGAATCAATGCCTTCAACTCCGCAGAATCATATGCAGAGATCGGTTTGTCCATCAGGCTCCCCGTTATCTGATTGAGCTGCCGCTCGAAAGTATAGCCCCGATCCTGAAGGTAGAGGTTGCCAGCATATTCGAAGCGCGTGAGCCCTACGAAGAGATCGTTGGCCAGCAGACTGAAGATGAGTGGATTCAGGTTGTCTGTTGAGATTTCACGTCTGTGCTGATTTGCATAAGGATTGATATTTTTATCCGCTAGTTGTCTGAGTTTCAGCTCGCGGAAGAAGCTCGCGCCAATTAAACCTCCGGATGCCCCTGTGATCAGTACGGAGTTTTTCATCAGCGTGCCGTTCGTCAGGCTGTCAGCCGTTTGCAATGCTGTGAATGACCAGAGTGCCGCGCGTTTACCGCCACCACTTACACAAAGGAAGACCATTTTCGGCTTCGATCCTTCCGGAAACTTTTTCTTCCAGTTCAGGAGCATCGGAAAAGTGGCGCGCCTATCGTTCTCGATGCTGATGCTGTCATTAAATGCACGCAAAGTGTTTACCGAGTACTCCGCAGGTTGGCGGACATAGTCCAATCCGAATGCTTCGTAACGTTTGGTGAAGAAATTTTCTCCAGCCAGGTAGTTGAGAAAGATGAACAGGATCAGAGCCGCGGTTGCGGACCAGTTGCCGAACCAGTACGAAAATGCGCCTGCGAGCATGACAAATATGGTGAGCAGGATCATGAAACTTGACGCAGCCGGCAGCTGAAACACGGGATAGTCCTTGAAAAGGCCCAGCACCATCACCACAAAAAAGATGAACAATTCGATCACCACAAGGTTAAAATGGTTTTGATCGAATACCTGCAGGATGGTTGACTTGTCGTAGAAATGATGGTCTTCAACTTTTCGCGGTTTAAGCGTGTGGTCGAGATAGTAATCAACGCGCACCTGTTTCTTTCGGGCAATGTCAAGTTTTTTCATTGCACTGGCGCGTGTAACCTTCACGTTGGATTTGATCTTCTCATCGATCCGGCAAACCACATATTTGAAAATATCTTTGTTGGTGAACCAGAAATACAGGAAGAAGATCAGCGTCATGGTCAGGTAGCCTGTGATCAGCCCTGCCAGGTTGATGGCGAGGTCCGTGCCGGTGGTGTATTCGTTGTTCTTTTGAAAGCCGACAATCTGGTAAATATAAGCTGCAAGAAAGAGTATGGGCAGAATGCTGTTGTTGATGGCAAACTTCGTGAACGGTCGCGACAATGATCCTACGAACGAAAAACGATGTCCGTCATTGATATAGCAGGTGATGTGAAATGCCGTTGTAAAGCCTGCCGTACAAAGCCCTATGATAAAAAACGAAGTGAAATTGACCTTGTTAAGATATTCAGGGTCGAGAAACAAATATGGGATGCCGAGGTATTTGCCGAAGCTTCCCGTTATCATCGCAAACAACACAACCCAGCACAGGACCAAAACATGGTTGCGCTTCAGGTTATTCAGCAACAATTGAATCGGGAAGGAGTAAGCAATCTTGGTGGATAAGAAGTAAAGCCTCCGCATGCGCAATTATATCTATAAGTTACCTTATTTCTTCGATTATCCGAAACTCTATTTAACGATAAGCTTGTGCAGTTCATTCGCGATCTTGCGGTCATTCGAAAGCCGCGGAACCTTGTTCTGCCCGCCCAGTTTGCCAAGTGATTTCATGTAATCAATAAATGCGTTTTTAGGAAGAGAAGTAATCCGGAGGGTGCGAAGAATATTTCCTGAAATCAGGTCGTCATAGTAAACATTCAGGTCGCGCATGTGTTTGTCGAGTTCCAGGGAAAATGCATCTATATTAGAAGGTAACTTTGAAAATTCAATAAACCACTCATGATACGGCAATCCTCCGGACGGAGTCACCTGAGGTGCTACAGTAAATTCCACAATTTCAGCATCAGGAAATTTCTCCAGTGTCCTCTTCATAGCTTTCTCAACTTCTTCGCCAATTACGTGCTCGCCAAAGGCTGAAATGAAATGTTTAATCCTTCCGGTGACAACAATGCGGTATGGGTTCTTCGATACGAACTTTATTGTGTCACCGATCGAGTATCCCCATAGGCCTGCGTTGCTGTTGATGATCACCGCATAGTTCTTACCGACTTCCACCTCTTCAATATTGAGCCTGCGCGGGTTGGCGCTGAAATATTCTTCCGTTGGAACAAACTCGAAAAAGATGCCGGCATTCAGCAACAAGAGCAAACCGGGTTCGGTTTGTGTGTCCTGGTAAGCGATAAATCCTTCAGAAGCCGGATAGGTTTCGATAGAATCTATCTTTTTTCCAATTGTATCGAACAGCTTCGCGCGATACGGTTCGAAATTCACGCCACCATATACGAACATGGAAAAATTGGGAAATACATCTTTGATTTTCTTTCCGGTGCGCGCCTGGATACGATCAAAATACATTTGCGCCCAAGGTGGAATTCCCGAGATCAGCGTCATGTTGGTGTCGATCGTTTCGTCAATGATCTTCTCAAGTTTTTCTTCCCAGTCTTCAATAATATTCGTCTGATAGCTGGGTTTCTGATTTGACCGCAAATAGCCGGGGACATGATGATTAACGATCCCCGAAAGGCGACCGGTTTTTATACCTGCTTTTTCATCGAGTTCAGGGCTTCCCGAGAGAAAGATAAGTCCGCCATCGAGAAATGCAGCCTTGCCAGTTTCATGGACGTAGCTGAGAAGCGCATTCCTGGCCCCATTGATATGATTCGGGATCGATTCTTTTGAAATCGGAATATACTTAGTGCCTGACGTTGTCCCGGAAGTCTTCGCGAAGTATGCAGGTTTTCCCTTCCATAAAATGTCAGGTTTGCCCTTGACGACTTCCTCGACATAAGGTTTCAGTTCCTCGTAGTCTCTGATGGGGACGTTCTTCTTAAAATCTTCATGGTTTTTTATTGCGCTGAACTGATGATCACGCCCGAATTGCGTTTTACTTGCCTCACCAGTAAGGTATTGCAACGTGTTGTGCTGAAATGGCGCAGGATTCAGAGACCATCGCTTCGTCTGCGATGCAACATAAGCGGCAAAGGGCTTAGCAAGGATTGAACGGATTCCCATAATCCGCAAGATAATTGATTTCCTGACTCGCGATAGTATATAGAGTATTGGAATGCGGGCGAACCCCAGAATTGCAATTTTCGTTTTCTTAATAAATTTCGCGCAAATTTCAACTTTTAGGCGTTTTCTATCATCCAGATCGTTAACTAGACTTATGAGCAACACCGTTAGAACTATCGTCATTGGATTTATTGCCGGTTTGGCAGGTACTGGTGCGGGTTATCAGTTTTTTGTAAAGCCAAATCTTCCGCAGGTTCAAAGCGCAACTTTTGAAAATGTAAAATTTGATTCACCGGTCATCAACCGCGCCTCCGATGTTCCTGCTAACACAGTCGCGAATGCTGCACCGGTAGACTTTAGCGCTGCAGCATCAAAAGCAACACCAAGCGTTGTCTTCATTAACAGTATCTCCGAAGGCGGAGGCTATTCGTACTGGGATTGGTTTTTTGGAGAAGGAGCAAATCGCCAGACCCAGGTGAGTAGTGGTTCGGGAGTAATTTTTTCTGCGGATGGATATATCGTGACGAACAATCACGTGGTGAGTTCTGCGCAACGCATTGAAGTGAACTACAACAAACGCGTGTATCAGGCTGAACTTGTGGGAACTGATCCGAGCACGGACCTTGCGGTAATCAAAATAGATGAGACAAATTTGCCTGCCATCACGCTGGGCACGTCAAAGAATCTTCAGGTAGGAGAGTGGGTTGTCGCAGTGGGTAATCCGTTCACGCTCGCATCAACTGTGACGGCAGGGATCGTCAGCGCGAAAGGCAGGCGAATTGGAATCCTCGAAGATAAATTTCCGATTGAGTCGTTTATTCAGACAGATGCTGCAATCAATCCGGGTAATAGTGGGGGAGCGTTGGTAAACAAGAATGGTGACCTTGTGGGAATCAATACTGCAATCTTGTCGAGAACTGGATCATATACAGGATATGCATTCGCTGTTCCGGTAGATATCGCTAAGAAGGTTTTTGAGGATCTTGTGAAATATGGTGTCGTGCAGAAAGCAATCCTCGGTGCGAGCGTATCGGAGTATGATTACGCTACCGCGGTGAAATATGACCTTGACACAAAAGTAAAAAGCTTTAATGGGGTGTTGCTTGAACGGCTCGATCCGTCCGGACCTGCAGCAGATGCAGGATTGAAATTGGGCGATGTGATCACGAAGGTGAATGGCATCGACATCAATTCGCAAAGTGAGTTCGAGGAAGCATTGAGTTATCGCTACCCGGGAGATAAAGTTTCCATCACTTATTCCCGTGAAGGGAAGCAAGGCACAGTGAATGTCACACTGGTAAACAGAAAAGGCGATACAGGTATCCTCAAGCGCAAAATAGTTTCTGCACCTGCGCTGGGTGCACAACTCGAAGCAACCGACAATGGCGTTAAGGTTTTTAAACTTTCAGAAAACAGCATGTTCAAGCGCCTGGGTGTAACAGAAAATTTCACCATCGAACGCCTTAACAATGAAAGTGTATCCGAGCCCGAAGAGGTCATCAGTTTCTTTGATCAGTATCGGGGCAGAGGTTTTATTATTGGCGTGAATACTTCAAGGCAGAGACTGCAGATCCCGTTCATCATACGCTAGCGCTAAAATTCCAATAACCAATAACCAAATCTCAAAACACAACCTTCGGAGAGGATACCACTGGGTCAATTGTACGACTCTGTTTGGAATTTGGTTATTTTATTGGTGATTGGTGCTTTGAATGCGATTAGGCGTTTACTCTCAACTTCAGCTTCTTCCCTAATTCATCAACGGATACTTTAAAATTCGAATCTGTCTTCATCATATCTTCTACAGATTCGAGGGCGTGAATCACGGTGCTGTGATCTCTTCCGCCAAAATTTTCCCCGATAAGGGCAAGCGTGAGTTGTGTGTAGCGTTTGCAGAAATACATCGCTACCTGGCGTGGAATGACAATCTCGCGTTTTTTTACTTTGCCTTTCATAGCATCGAGATCGACCTTGAAATATTCTGCAACAGTTTTTTGAATGAAATCCACACTTACGTCCGATTGGATTTCTTTGATGATATTCTTAAGAACTTCCTTCGCTAATTCGAGATCGATTTCCTTTTTCAGCAATGTTGCATGGAAGATCATGGAATTGAGCACGCCTTCCATGTCGCGAAGGTTTGTATCAACACTATAAGCAAGATACTCGGAAACTTCAGTTGGAATCTGAATTCCGTCTGCCTGCATCTTGCGGTTGATGATCGCAAGTTTTGTTTCGAAGTCCGGCTCCTGAAGGTCGGCTGTCAGTCCCCACTTGAAACGTGAAAGCAATCTCTCCTGGAAACCTTTCAGATCGCGTGGCGGACAGTCACTTGTCATGATGATCTGCTTGCCTGACTGATGCAGCTGATTGAAGATATGGAAAAACATTTCCTGCGTCTTTTCGCGTCCTGCGAGGAATTGCACATCATCGAGGATCAGAAGATCTACCTGGAGATAGAAATTCTGGAAATCCTGAAGCTTGTGATTCTGGAGCGCGTTGAGGAATTGATTTGTAAAATCATTTTGATCCACATACAACACCACCTTGTTCGGCATGTTGTTCTTGATCTCGTTACCAATAGCCTGCACCAGGTGTGTTTTTCCGACACCAACGCCACCATAGAGCATGAGCGGGTTGAAAGAAGTGACACCGGGCTTTTTCACCACCGCAACGCCTGCAGAGCGTGCGAGGCGGTTACAATCTCCCTCAACAAAATTGTCGAATGTGTATGCCGGATTTAGTCTGCTGTTGACGGTCTGCGGATTTAACGCCTTAAAAGTAAATGGAGAGTACTCGTCATTGTTGAATCCGTTTCCATTTACTGCACTTCTTCTGTTTCCAGCCCCATTCGCAGGATAATTTACTGCAACAGGCGGTGCTAGCTGATTACCACTATCAACAACAACAGAATATTCCAGTCTGCCGGTCGGTCCTAAAACTGTGTGAATCGCTTTCTTCAGTACTGGTACGTAGTTATCTTCAAGCCACTCGTAAAAAAATTGTGAAGGAACCTGAATGGTGAGAACATCACCGTCAACTCTCAATGGTTGAATAGGTTTGAACCATGTATTGAAGTTTTCGTCTTCTACATTCTCCCGAATTACTTCAAGACAATCATTCCATACCGTACCGCAGCTTATTTCCATTGAGACTCTGAATTCATTGGGGTTGTGCTCCCTTCAAGGGAAAGGGAGACAAAGATGTAAAAAAAGAGGCAATGAAAACAAGCGGGGACCCTCTTGATTTTTAAGAAAAAAATTTGCTATTGGAAATTTCGATTCTGAAGAGGAAATCTTAGTAAAATTGAGCATAATTACTTAAGGGGATGCCCGAAAATTCTATACAATCAAAGCTTCGTGAAACATTTTCGCCCGCCAGCAAAGACGTTTGGAAACAGTTTGCATCTCAGGAGCTTGAAGGAAAAAATCCAGATGACGTTTTATCGTGGAACAGCGATGATCACATAGCTTTTTCTGCTTATTATGACGCTTCAGACGAAAACGAAATTAATCGCATCCGCGACTTTCGGTTAACGGTCGCTGCTGATCCTTATTTTGGGCCTTCCAAGTGGTTGAATGTTCCCTGCATAACTGTTACTTCTTCATCTCTTGCCAATCAAACTGCTCTTCAACATCTTACTCATGGAGCAGATGGAATTTTTTTTAAGTGCGATAAAAAATTTGATTTTAACGATGTTTTAAAAGGCGTTGAATGGCAGTATTGCTCTTTGTTTTTCGAAGCGCCTGATGCAAAAATTTTTTTCGAAGGCCTGAAATCATTCGCCAATGCTGAACGCATACAACGCGACAGGGTTTCCGGAGGCTTCTTTTGGGACGCAATTCCCAATTTTAACCTTGAAAATTTTTCTGAATACTCAAGCCTGAAAAATATTTTGAAAGTTCAACCCTCAACACCTGTGTCAGAAATTGCTTCAGCACTTTCGCTCGGTGTAAAGATGTTTGAGGCTTCCGAGGAAACGTCCGAAAAGTTTTTCAGGACAATTTCATTTTCGATGCCGGTGGGCACACAGTTTCTTGAGACCATTGCAAAGCTTAAGGCGCTACGGTTTTTGTGGTTTCAGATCGCGCAAGCTTACAACTTTAACTCGTTTGATTCCGGTGATCTTCTTATCCATGCGAACTCCATGAAATGGATTGAGGATTCATTTCACCCGCACGGCAACATGCTGAAAAGCACGACTGCATGCATGGCATCTGTCATTGGAGGCGCTGATGTGATCACCATTCACGCTGAAGACGAAAGTAACACCATGATGACAAGAATCGCCCGAAACGTTTCGAACTTGCTTCGTGAAGAATCACATTTCGACAAAGTATCGGATCCTGCAGCAGGTGCCTACGCGATTGAAGTGATGACATCCAAATTTGCAGAAGAAGCGTGGAAGATTTTTCAGGGGGGTCAGAAAAGATGAAGCCGGATTTTTCAAAAATAAAATTTAACCAGTTTGCATCAGCAACAAGCGGTGATCAAAAAAAATCGTGGACGAGCGCGGAGGGCATTGATATAAAGTCGCAATATACTTACGCTGATCGCGGGGAGCTTGCTGCATTTCATTCAGGTATGCCACCGTTTCTCCGCGGGCCTTATGCGACAATGTATACAACCAAGCCGTGGACAATAAGGCAATACGCAGGGTTTTCAACGGCTAAAGATTCAAATGCATTTTATCGAAGAAATCTGGCTGCTGGTCAGCGTGGACTTTCCGTGGCGTTTGATCTCGCAACACATCGCGGTTACGACTCAGATCATCCACGCGTAACCGGTGATGTGGGAAAAGCAGGTGTCGCCATCGATTCGGTGCTCGACATGAAGATTCTTTTCGATCAGATCCCGCTCGACAAGATGTCTGTGTCAATGACGATGAATGGTGCAGTAATACCGATCATGGCATTCTACATTGTTGCGGCTGAGGAGCAAGGTGTGAAACCTTCCCAGCTGAGTGGCACGATTCAGAATGACATCCTCAAGGAATTCATGGTGCGGAACACTTACATCTATCCTCCGAAACCATCGATGAAAATTGTTGCGGATATTTTCGAATACGCTTCGCGGAATATGCCAAAATTCAATTCGATCAGCATTAGCGGATATCACATGCATGAGGCCGGAGCTCCCGCCCACCTGGAGCTGGCTTACACGCTTGCAGATGGGTTGGAATATATTCGAACCGGAATAAATGCGGGGATCAACATTGACGATTTCGCCCCGAGACTTTCCTTCTTCTGGGGAATTGGAATGAACTTCTTTATGGAAGTTGCCAAAATGCGTGCTGCACGTGTATTGTGGGCAAAGATTGTTAAGGACTTCAATCCTAAAAAGGAGAAGTCGATGGCGCTGCGCACACACTGTCAGACATCCGGATGGAGCCTGACCGAACAGGATCCTTACAATAACGTAGCGCGAACCTGCATTGAAGCGATGGCTGCCATAGCAGGAGGGACACAATCGCTCCACACCAATTCACTCGATGAAGCAATTGCACTGCCGACTGATTTTTCAGCACGCATTGCTCGCAATACGCAGCTATACATCGAAAAGAAAACTGGGATCACAAAAGTTGTGGATCCACTTGCAGGATCGTATTATGTCGAGGCACTTACGTCTGAGCTGGTGACAAAGGCGTGGCAATTGATTGAAGAAGTGGAGAAACTTGGCGGCATGACGAAAGCCATTGAAAGTGGAATTCCCAAGATGCGCATAGAACAGGCTGCTGCTGCGAAGCAGGCCCGAATCGACTCCGGACGTGATGTCATCGTAGGAGTGAACAAGTATCGCACTGACGAGAAACCAGACTTTGAAATTCTCGAAGTCGATAACACGCAAGTCAGGAAAGAACAGGTGCAGCGACTGCAGGAACTGAAGGCATCACGCGATGCAAATGCGGTTAATGTTTCACTCGCTGAATTAACCCGTGCGGCTTCCTCCGGAAAGGGAAATTTGCTCGAGCTTGCAATCAATGCAGCGCGCCATCGTGCTACGCTTGGGGAAATTTCGACAGCTATGGAAACTGCATTCGGGCGATACAAGGCAAGTGTTAAATCCATTTCAGGAGTTTACTCAGGAGAAATGAAAAATGAAAGTGCATTTGATGAGGTCCGCAAATTATCAGATCGCTTTGCAGCGCTGGATGGACGCAGGCCCAGAATACTTGTTGCTAAGATGGGTCAGGATGGCCATGATCGCGGTGCCAAAGTGATCGCGACAAGCTTTGCTGATCTTGGATTTGATGTCGACATCGGACCTCTGTTTCAGACACCGGAAGAAGTTGCCATGCAGGCGGCAGAAAATGACGTTCATATCGTGGGGGCATCAAGCCTTGCGGGTGGACACAAGACACTGATCCCCGAACTCGTCAAAGCGCTCAAAAAAATTGGCCGCGATGATATCCTGGTCGTTGCCGGAGGCGTGATCCCACAGCAGGACTATGATTTTCTTTACAAAAACGGTGCATCCTTTATTTTCGGTCCGGGAACAGTCATCACTGATGCTGCAAAAGATATTTTGAACAAAATGATCAAAGAATAGTTTGTATTTTTGAAGGTTCTGTTCGTGCTGATACGCTAAAAACATGAACACATGACACCTTAGCACACGCGCACAAACGATCAATCGAAGTCTAAATAACCAGCTCATTCTTGAATTCATCATCGAAGAAACGAATCGCCATCCTGGGCTCAACAGGCTCGATCGGTACGCAGGCATTGGATGTCATTTCATCACATCCGGATTCATTTGAGGTAGAAGTGCTGACCGCACAAAACAATGTTGATATGCTGATTCACCAGGCTATTCAGTACAAGCCGAACGCTGTGGTGATCAGCAATGAAAGTCATTATGCTAGGCTGAAGGAAGCGCTCCAGCACGAAGATATTAAAGTGTATGCGGGTGAAAATGCGCTGGCTTCAGTTGTGCAGATGGACACGATCGACCTGGTGCTGACGGCACTTGTTGGCTACGCAGGCCTAAGACCTACCATCAGAGCGATTGAGTCCGGAAAAACCATCGCACTGGCTAACAAGGAAACGCTCGTAGTCGCGGGTGAACTCGTCACCGGACTTGCACGCCAGAAGGGCGTCAACATTTATCCGATCGACTCAGAGCATTCAGCAATCTTTCAGTGTCTCGTGGGTGAGTTTCATAATAAGATCGAAAAAATTATTCTCACAGCTTCCGGTGGGCCGTTCCGCGGCAAAAAACGGAGTGAGATCCAGGCGATGCGGAAAGAACAGGCGCTCAAACATCCAAACTGGGCAATGGGTGCAAAAATCACGATAGACTCAGCATCGCTGATGAATAAGGGACTTGAGGTTATTGAAGCGAAATGGTTATTCGGAGTGAAAACATCGCAGGTGGAAGTAGTGGTGCATCCCCAATCAATCATTCATTCGCTCGTGCAGTTTGAAGATGGATCAATAAAAGCGCAACTCGGCCTGCCCGACATGCGTTTACCTATTCAGTTCGCCCTGACCTACCCGGATCGATTTCCCTCTGCATTCCCGCGGTTCGACTTCGCCAATTATCCCACTTTGACTTTTGAAAAACCCGATACGGAAACTTTTCGTAATCTTGCACTGGCTTACGAAGCGTTAAACAAGGGCGGAAACATGCCCTGCGTGTTGAATGCCGCAAATGAGGTGGCGGTGGCAGAGTTTTTGAAGGACAGGGTCGGGTTCCTGGAAATGTCTGACATCGTGGAACAATGCCTGTCAAAAATGGATTATATAAAAAACCCTTCTTACGAGGATTATGTCTCCACTGACAGAATTACACGTTTGAAAGCAATGGAATTAGTCAAATAAGCTTTTTAATAGAAGAATACGATGGATTGGATGATTATGCTCGCTCAGTTGCTGCTGAGTCTTTCTTTTTTGGTTGCTGTGCATGAGCTCGGGCACCTCATTGCCGCTAAATATTTTGGAATGCGCGTGGAGCAATTTTCGATCGGCTTCCCGCCAAAGATATGGTCATTTAAAAAAGGTGAAACGGAATATGCCATCAGCGCAATTCCACTGGGTGGATATGTTAAGATTTCGGGAATGATCGATGAGTCGCTCGATACCGAGACTATGAAGCAGGAACCGCAGCCGTGGGAATTCCGGTCTAAACCGGCCTGGCAGCGATTGATCGTTATGCTTGGAGGTATTTTTGTCAACGTCATCGTTGGTGTGCTCATCTTTATCGGAATCACTTACACGTATGGAGATACATACATTCTTAAAGATGCAATAAATGAAGCCGGTGGCTTTCACGTAGGCTCGGTCGGCCAGGAGATCGGCCTGAAGACCGGAGACAAGATCGTTAAGATCAACGGTAAGGATTTTAAATACCTTGAGGACATCATCAAGCCGGAGACACTGCTTGGCACCGATGCCTACTACACGGTAGAGCGTGATGGCAAGCTCGTTGACATCAACATTCCTGCAAACTTTATTCAAAAATTCAATAAGAAGGAGAACGCACAGAACTTCGTGCTCTTCCGATTTCCCCCTGTTGTAGGCAAAGTAGCAGAGAACACGCTAGCCGATCGCATCAGTCTGCAGCAAGGCGACCGCTTCATCGAGTTCAACGGGAAACCGGTAAAGTATTTTGATGAGGTTTACGATGCAACTAAAAGCTTTCAGGGCGATACAATCTCGTTCAAGATCGTGCGTGGCGAGCAGGTGCTGACTTTCAAAGAAGATTTCAGGAACGAGAAAAACCAGATCGGTTACACTCCGATGATTGACGAAAACTATCTCGATCACGCCAAGGTTCACATTAAATACGGATTTATTGAATCCATTCCACTGGGCACAGAAAGAGCCTTCACCACATTGAAGACGCAGATCACAGCCTTTGGCAAAGTGATCTCCGGAGTCCTTTCACCTAAGGAGTCATTGTCAGGCCCTATCGGGATCATGCAGGCCTTCGGTTCAAACTGGGACTGGGAGCGCTTCTGGCAACTAACGGGAGTTCTTTCACTGGTGCTTGCATTCATGAACCTCCTGCCAATCCCGGCACTTGATGGTGGACACGTGATGTTTCTGAGCTACGAGATCATCTCCAGAAGAAAACCTTCGGACAAGTTCCTGGAGAACGCACAGAAAGTCGGCATGGTGTTCCTGCTGGCGCTGATGGTCTTCATCTTCGCGAACGATATCATCAAGATCTTTAATTAGAAGAATTTATATCACGACATTGAAAAGGTCGATCAGCAATGGTTGGCCTTTTTTGTTTTGTATTTGTAGCTGAGGGTTAGAGTTGCTCCCGATAAATGTTCACATACGGAATCACTCATTCAAACTGTCCAAAGCGAGCCGTATTTTAAAGCTTTCGAACTCATCATCAAACGACATGTTTGAATGATGAGCTTCTTGATTAGCAATATAATTTTTGATGGAGTTCACTGCGCCTACACTAACTGAAACTGCAAAATAGTCTTCTGCCCACATTAACCTGCTAGGAAAAATGTTTCTCTTGTTCGCCCAGTTTGAGGATTCGCCTTTTAGTAACTGAATAGTCCTGGCGATGCTATCATCTTTATTCAAACTAATCAGACAATGGACATGGTCAACAAATCCACCAATTGATAGTAAACGAATGTTTTTTGATTTGGCATTTTGATAGATATGATCAAACAGGAGTTGTCGTTTTTCGTTTGAGAGCACCGGCTCTCGGTATTTAGTACTCCACACCACGTGCACGAGGATTCTGACAAAGCTCATAATGCATATTAAGTCGGCACCTTGCAAGAGTTTCCTGCAAGTCATGCATCATTGGTAGCTAAAGATATGAATTCAGAAGCGAACCATGCAATGATCGGCTTTAGCCGAAGGGCAGTCATAAAGTCGGGGATTGCAAACTGGGTGTGTTAACCCCCGGCTTAAGCCGGGGGTTACTCAAGATATCAGGCTAAAGCCTCCACCGCCCTGTGGTTCTTCGGTAGAGCAACCATATTAGCGGTCAATCCTGACAAAGCTGATAATGCATATTAAGTCGCCACCTTGCAAGTGTTTCCTGCAAGTCATGCATCATTGGTAGCTAAAGATATGAATTCAGAAGCGCACCATGCAATGATCGGCTTTAGCCGAAGGGCACTTACAAAGTCGGGTGTTGCAAACTGGGTGTGTTAACCCCGGCTTAAGCCGGGGGTTACTCAAGATATCAGGCTAAAGCCTCCACCGCCCTGTGGTTCTTCGGTAGAGCAACCATATTAGCGGTCAATCCTGACAAAGCTGATAATGCATATTAAGTCGCCACCTTGCAAGTGTTTCCTGCAAGTCATGCATCATTGGTTGCTAAAGATATGAATTCAGAAGCGAACCAATGCAATGATCGGCTTTAGCCGAAGGGCACTTACAAAGTCGGGTGTTGCAAACTGGGTGTGTTAACCCCCGGCTTAAGCCGGGGGTTACAGTGGTGCCCGGCTAAAGCCTCAATCCGCTATATGGTTTACCGTTTGAGACGTGCGAGTAAAGCGAATTCACCCGTCTCTAGTGTTTTTTATTTGAGCTTTCGATTGAACAATAAAGTCACCTTCCGCGGCTCAGCATCCCTCGGAAAATATCACATCGTGTTGCACGAGATATTGCCACGCTTGTCAGAAACATGTTCACAAAATTAATGATTGACTATCCTTGAAATCTCAAACTCTACCCTTCGATTCAGTTTTCGGTGGTCGTCACTTTCTTCCTTCACGATAGGTTTGGCGCTGCCATAACCATGCGCTTCTATTCGTGAGGCTTCAATCTTAAATTCGTAGATGAGATAGGCTTTGATCGCATCCGCGCGCGCCTGCGACAGTCTTAGGTTTGAATCCTCTTTCCCTTGGGAATCAGTATGGCCGGAGATATTCACTTTCAAACGCGGATGGTCGAGGAGGAAGTTTGCCAGCCGGTCCAGATCCTTATGCATGGCCGGAAGGATGTCAGCTTTGCCGTTTTCAAATTCAAGTGTTTCAAATGCAATTTTACTTTCGATCGGTTCGGTCTCCTTGTTGATCTCGCGGTCTCCATCCATGAAGAACGTCTCCTCAATTCTGAAGAAATCCTCGCCCTGGATGATCAGCAAGTAATTGCGCTTGTTAATGAGCTGAAAATCAAAACTTCCGTCCGGTCTTAAAAACTTCGGTGCTACTTCCACTCCGTGGTCAAGATCGATGATCGATACGATGCCGCGCAAAGGCTTTTTTGTGTTGGTGTCGGTCAATGATCCCTTCAGGTTTGCAATCGCCTCCGGTTGCGCTTCCATGGGTACAGGGAACGAGTGCAGGTCCAGGTTCTGACGATCTTCCTCTTCTGATCTCGCATAGTAGAGTCGGCTCGATTGCGAGTCGATGGTAAAATAATATTCACTGCCTTTGCCATTCACCAGCGGGCCGATATTTTTCGGCTCACTCCACGCATTGTCTTTTCGGTATGATTTATAAATATCAAAATCACCGAAGTTCAGTGGCTGTCCATTTGAGCTGAAATAGAGTACGTTGAAACGATGGTGAAAGAATGGACTAACCTCGCTTCCGTGTGTGTTGATGATCGGGCCAAGGTTCTGCGCCTTTCCCCATTCACCCTTGCTGTTCTTTACTGCGTAATAAATATCAGAAAGTCCAAAGCCACCGAGACGATCTGAAGCAAAGAAGAGTGTGTCACCGGTATGCGACAGCGAAGGATGTGAATCCCATGCTGGCGAGTTTACATTGAGCCCGAGGTTCTTGACGTCACCCCACGTACTGTCAGGTTTGAGCTGAGCGCGGAAGATATCGCAGTTGCCGTGTGAATCAGGAGAATTGCATCGCGCAAAGAACAGACTTTTGCCATCCTTCGAAAGACACGCTGATCCTTCGTTGTATTGCGTGTTGATGGTTTTGAACTGTTGCGCTTCTCCCCACTGGTCACCTTCGCGCTTCGTGAAGAAAAGATCTTCATCGTATTTCTTTTCGGAATTGCTGAAGTGAGAATTGCGCTTGGAAGTAAAAAGTAAAATGTAGTCGAGGTTGCCGATTGTCGGACCGTAGTCTGCTTTTTCGGAATTCACCCACTGATCCATCTTAAGCAAGACACCGTGTGGTGGTCGCAGTGTGTCAATTTCCTTGCGGTAAGCTACGAGCTCATAGTATTCTTCAAGCGGAACGTAATAGTCTTTCTGGTTTTTTGCGATCGTGTCGAACTCTGCCTTTGCCAGTCTCGCATTTACTGGCTGCCGATGATGCTTCAGCACCAGCTTATAAAGCAGGATCGATTCGCCTGGTTCCCCATGCTTTTCTGAAAGACGCGCAAGTTTCCAGAGCAGGTCTGTTTGTGCTCCAAAATTTCCGACACTGAAGTTCTTGACGTACCTGCGAAGCTCACCGTAAAGTTGCTCCTCGGCACCGCTGGCTTCAAGTTGTTTGATCTTCTTCAGCTTTTCTTCATCGCGATAGAGCGTTTTTGAATCAAGATTGGGAAAGCTGAAGATGTCAGACTGGCTATACGTTGTCAGGGTGTCATTGAGTTCGACCTGGCTCGCCTTCTTAAATGTTTTTTTAGGTTTTTGCGCCATCAGCAAGGTCGTGCTGATCAGGAAAAAAGCCGTTAAGCAGATTGAAAAGTAGGTTTTCACTGACCGTGGGGCATTAAAAAATAACCTAAGTAGTTAAAGTTGCCACATTTTTGCTTCTTTTACAACACCGCTGGCACTAGTATTGTCCCGTTAAGAAGTTCTATTTTTTGTATTACTGGTAACCCTTTAACTGTGCCAAAGTGGCACCTTTGCATTTCATGTTCAATACATTGCCTATACAGCTCGTTCAGGAAGAAAATGATGACTTGATCCAGATGATAAATCCGGAGCAGGAAAGCGACCTCAAGCCTGAAGATTTACCCGAAGAACTTTCCATTCTGCCGATCAAAAATACTGTCCTCTTCCCCGGTGTTGTCATTCCGATCACTGTTGGAAGACAAAAGTCAATCAAGCTGGTGAAGAAAGCATATCAGGGCAATCGCATCATCGGTGTTGTGGCTCAGAAAAATTCACAAGCCGAAGAACCTTCAGTCGAAGATTTGTATCGCACAGGTACCGTTGCACGAATCATTAAGATGCTTGTTCTGCCCGATGGAAACACAACGATCATCATTCAGGGCAAGAACCGTTTTTCAATTCGTGAGTTTGTTCAGGAAGATCCGTATCTCACTGCGCGAATCGATTTGCTCACTGAGCCAATGCTGAATGTTAACAGCAAAGAGGCGAAAGCGCTTGTGCAGTCACTGAAAGATTCTGCTTTGAAAATCCTGAAGCTGAATCCGGAGATACCACAGGAGGCGCAGGTAGCGCTGGAGAACATTTCCAGCATGTCATTTCTTATCCATTTTCTCGCGTCCAACCTGAGCGTGGATGTTTCAGACAAACAGAAAATTCTCGAGACACAAAACCTGAATGACCGTGGAACATTGCTGCTGCAATATATGCTTCGCGATATTCAGATGCTGGAGATCAAACATGAGATCCAGAAGAAAGTGCACACAGATATCGATCAGCAACAGAGAGATTACTTCCTCCGCCAGCAGATAAAAGTTTTGCAGGATGAATTGGGATATGATGGTCCCGATAAGGAAGTTGAAAAGCTGCGCAAGCGAGCTGAGGCGAAGAAGTGGCCAAAGCAGGTTCAGGATCATTTTAACAAGGAGCTCGATAAACTGCTTCGCATCAACCCGATGGCTGCCGAGTATCCCGTGGCTATGAACTACGTTGAGTTCATGCTCGACCTTCCGTGGAATGAATTCACGGTCGATGACTTTGATCTCAACAAAGCGAAAAAGATTCTCGATCACGATCACTTCGGGCTCGAGAAAGTAAAGACCAGGATTCTGGAATATCTCGCTGTGCTCAAGCTGAAGCAGGATATGAAAGGCCCGATCTTATGTCTTTATGGTCCTCCTGGCGTGGGAAAGACATCACTCGGTCGCTCCATCGCGAAGGCACTAAAGCGGAAATATATTCGTATGTCGCTCGGGGGTGTGCATGATGAAGCGGAGATCCGGGGTCATCGCAAAACCTATGTCGGTGCGATGCCAGGAAAAATTCTGCAAAACATCAAAAAGTCACAGTCATCAAATCCGGTTTTCATCCTCGATGAGATCGATAAAGTAAAATCTGATTTCCGTGGCGATCCGTCATCGGCTTTGCTTGAGGTGCTTGACCCTGAGCAGAACAACGCGTTCGGTGACAACTATCTCGAAGTCGACTACGATCTTTCGAAAGTCCTTTTCATCGCGACAGCAAATTCGCTCGATACAATTCATCCGGCTTTGCGCGATCGCATGGAGATCATTGAGATCACCGGGTATACCCAGGAAGAAAAAATTGAAATCGCGCTCAAGCACCTTGTTCCAAAGCAGCTCAAAGAGCATGGCCTCAAGTCGTCTCAGGTGAAGATCACCCGTCAGGCAATCGCGAAGATCATCAACAGCTACACGCGTGAGTCTGGTGTGCGAAATCTCGAGCGGAAGATCGGAACGCTTGTAAGAAACATTGCGAAGTCTGTAGCGATGGAGGAGGAGTACGATAAGACGATCACTGAAGAATCGGTTCGGAAAATATTGGGACTTGAAATTCACGATGAGGAGTTATACCAGGACAATGAGATCGCTGGTGTTGTCACAGGCCTTGCATGGACGCAGGTTGGCGGTGAAATTCTTTTTGTTGAATCCAGTCTGAGCAAAGGAAAGGGCGCATTGACGATTTCTGGTCAGTTGGGCGATGTAATGAAAGAGTCCGCAATGGCTGCATTGTCATATCTGAAGTTCAACGCTGACGCGCTTGGTATTGATCACCGTATTTTTCAGCAATACGACCTCCACATTCACGTACCGGCAGGGGCGGTTCCGAAAGACGGACCTTCGGCAGGTATCACGATGCTCACATCACTGGCTTCAATTTTTACGCAACGTAAGGTGAAAGCAAAATTGGCCATGACAGGTGAGATCACCCTGCGAGGTAAAGTGCTTCCGGTGGGCGGCATTAAGGAAAAGATCCTGGCAGCCAAGCGCAGTGGAATCAAGGAAATCATTCTGAGTGGCAAAAACCGCAGGGACATTGATGAAATTGAGAAGCAGTATATCAAAGGATTGACGTTTCATTTTGTCGACACTGTCGAAGAGGTTTTGAAGATCGCATTGCTTAGGGAGAAGGTGAAGCAGCCGCTTGTCTTCTCGCTTACCGAACCGAAGTTTCAAAACTATGTGAACAACTGATCAGGTGAGAGTGCGCTTTCCCCCGGGCACGGAATTCTAAAACATAAAACAGATTTTACAACAATCGGCTGCGGCCGTTACATTTTTTAAAGTTTGACTCGTATGATGGATCCAAGATATCTTACTCCGCGACAGATCGTTCAGGAACTGGATAAATATATAATTGGTCAGGATGATGCTAAGCGCAACGTGGCTATCGCATTGCGAAACCGCTGGCGCAGAATGAATGTAAAGAGTGATATCAAAGGCGATATCATCCCGAACAATATTCTGATGATCGGTGCAACTGGTGTGGGTAAAACTGAAATCGCCAGGCGCCTCGCTAAGATTGCTGACGCGCCCTTTGTTAAAGTTGAGGCTTCGAAGTTTACTGAAGTCGGTTACGTAGGCCGGGATGTGGAAAGCATGGTGCGTGATCTTGTTGAGCAGTCGGTGAATATGGTGAAGGCGAAGAAAAAGGAAGAAGTGAAGGAGAAAGCTGCCGTTGTGGTTGAAGATATTATTCTCGATGCGCTCATTCCGCCAATCAAAACACATTCAACCAAGCCGGCTGGTTTTTCCTCCGATGCACCTTCTTCTGATGAAGAGCTGAATGAAAAAACCAGAACGCTGTTTCGCGAGAAGATCAGGAACGGAGAACTTGAGGAACGCAAGATTGATATCCACATAAAGGGAAGCTCTGGCCCGAATGTCGGAATGGTGGGCGCGGGCATGATGGATGAAGTTTCGATGATGAACTTGCAGGAAATGCTCAATGGTATGCTTCCGAAGAAAAGCAAGAAACGCAAAGTGACAGTGGCTGAAGCGCGCAAACTTCTGCTCGAAGAGGAAGCTGCAAAGCTCATCGATATGGACGAAGTGAAGGAAGAAGCGATCCGAAGAGCAGAAGATGCCGGAATTATTTTCATCGATGAAATCGATAAGATCGCGTCCGGATCAAAAAAAGGTGGCGGTGGACCGGATGTCAGTCGCGAAGGCGTGCAGAGAGACCTGTTGCCGATAGTTGAAGGAAGCACGGTGAACACAAAGCACGGTGTTATCAAAACCGATCACATCCTTTTTGTTGCTGCCGGTGCGTTCCATATTTCAAAGCCGTCCGATTTGATTCCCGAGTTGCAGGGACGTTTTCCGATTCGTGTCGAGTTGAATAACCTCACGAAGGACGACTTCATCCGGATTCTGAAAGAGCCAAAGAACGCTTTGACGAAACAATATGAGGCGCTGTTTGAAGCCGAAGGCGTGAAAGTGACGTTTGAGGAGGATGCAATGGAAGAAATTGCGAACACTGCGTTCACAATCAACGCTGAAGTGGAGAACATCGGTGCGAGAAGGCTTCACACAGTGATGAGCAAACTTTTGAATGAGCTGTTGTTCGATGTCCCTGATAAGATCCCGGCAAATTCGGTGGTGCCGATCAATGCCAACCTCGTGAAAGAAAAGTTAAGCGGATTGGTGAAAAACAAAGACCTCAGCCAATATATTCTTTGATGCGTCTGTTATTGGTGATATGTCTTTTTCTAGCCAGCGGAATTTGTGCGGCACAGGAAATTGGAATCACTGCGCCAGAGCCTTCGAAAGACTCGATACGGAACGGGCACATTCAACTCTTTCCAAATGATTTTTTTGTTTACCCGGTCCTCAAGCAGCGCACATTAAGCTTTGAGTTGGAAAAAACAGATCGTTCACGCCTGCTAACGTACAGGCCCAACAATACCTACAGTTTCGGCCTCGGTGTCTACCTGTTTGAGGTCGGGGCGGAGCTTGCATTTGCGATTCCAGTGGCAGAAAGAAAAACAGATCTGTTCGGAAACTCAAAAGCACGGGATATTCAATTGAACGCACTGGGAAAAAAGTTTGGTCTTGATGCCTACTATCAGCGCTATCGCGGATTTTATATCACCGACCGCGATAACGAACCTGGGAGAGATCTTCCATACCCACAGCGGAGTGACATCATTTCCAGGAATATCGGCCTCACGGGAAGCTACATCTTCAACTACAAAAAGTTTTCGCTTCGGTCAGTTTATAATTTTTCCGAACGCCAGATTTACAGAAGAGGTTCGTTTCTCGCGCTGGTTAATCTCGGCAGATTTACCCTCGAGGCCGACTCATCCATCATCGATCCGTCTCAGCAGATCGACTTCGGATCGGATGTCGCATTTCAAAAACTGCGATACTCCACGTTTAGTGTTGCGCCAGGGTACTCATACAACCTGATCTATCGAAGCTTTTTTCTCAATGGCACATTGGGCATCGGCCCGGCACATCACTGGATCTATTACAAGCAGGAGGGAGGCGCTGAAGAAAGAGAGATCGGCATCAACTCATTTGTTGCTGCCCGCATTGGCATTGGCTACAATGGAGATCGCATCTTTGGAGGAATCTCATTCATCACGCAAGGCAGCAATGTGAAATTTGATGAAGTTAGGTTTTCGAACAACAACGCTTCCTTTAAGATTCTGATGGGGTATCGCTTCAGGGAATTCGGCAAGCTGAAGAAGCGCGCATGGGATGCCATCCCACTCAAGCTCTAATCATTTTTACTTTTCGGGAAATCGTAATACACAAGTTCGCCCTTCCCGAAATCGATCTGCCTCCATGAACTGACGTCAAACCGGAAAGCAGCTATCCCGCACGTTGGAACGTTTCCGATAAATTGCTTGCGGTCGTTGTTCATTGTGTTCACGAAATCCGTCAGCCCCGGGTTGTGTGCAAAAAGAAGAATGCAGTCATTCTTGTCGTTGTTGGACCGTATTACGTTGAGGATCTCATCTTCATCTGCATGATAGAGTGCCTGCTCGGTCTTAATTTTCTCTTTGGGGTATTCCAGAACAGCCGCGATTCGTTTCGCTGTCGAAAGCGCGCGTTTTGCAGGACTTGAAAGAAAAAGATCGGGCGTTACCCCTTTTTCCTTCAACCGTTTTCCCATGCGGGGTGCATCGATTTTACCGCGTTCGTTCAGGGGACGATCGAAGTCGGCCAGCGAGTCATCCTCCCAGCTTGATTTTGCGTGCCTGACGAGATAAACGGTTTTCATTTCCTGAAGATAAGAAACTCAATTTATTATATCTTCGCAGCCATGGCAAATGCTAAGCGCATCAGGCGCTACATTCAATACGAAATCGTTTACTGGTTTGTGAGGCTCCTCATCGCCATTTCGATGATGATGTCCAGAAAATCATGGCTTAAGGTCTGTGGCGTTCTCGGCCAACTGGCCTATTATGTTGCCACGAAAACGCGCAAACTCACCATTCGCCACCTGTCAATGGCCTATCCAACCAAAAGTCAGCAAGAAGTGAAAGCGTTGGCGAAGAGCACGTTCAAAATGCTTGGAAAAAACGCTGGGGATATTCTGCGAAGCAGCCGTTCGGTCAGATCGCTGAAAGATCTTGAAAAATTTCTCGTCACGGATGGACTTGAGAACTATGAAGTGGCACATAAGAAAGGTAAGGGAGTGATCTTCCTCACATGTCATCTTGGAGCGTTTGACATGCAGATCACCAACATGGCGATGCGTGGACTCGACCCAAACATTATTGGCACTCCGCTGAAAAATAAGAAGCTGAATGAGTTGCTGTGGGAATATAGAAACGCTCACGGAGCTATTCCAATTGCCCGTGGAAAAGAAACATTCAAGTTGATCAAAGTTCTCAAATCAGGTGGATCGGTAGCGTTGCTGATCGATCAGGACACAAAAGTGAAAAGCGTGTTTGTCGACTTCTTCGGAATGAAGGCAGCAACTCCTGCAGGTGCAACAATCCTTGCATTAAAAACTGGTGCTGCGGTAATCCCGACTTACATTCACCTGGGCGAAGACGGACTCCAGCACATGTACCTACTTCCGGAAATTCCGATGACCATCACCGGAGATGAAGAAAAAGATGTTGTATTCAATACCCAGATCCTCACAAACTTCATCGAGGAAACCATCCGAAAATATCCCGACCAGTGGGTGTGGATGCACGAGCGGTGGAAGACACAGGAGGGTTGAATTGTGCTCAGGTGCTCGAGTTGTGTTAAGGTGCTAAAGTGTTAATGTGTTAATGTTGTGGTATGGTCCAACATTACCTATGCTTTCAAGATTAACACATCAGCACATTAACACATGCTCCATTATTTCTTAAAAATAAAATACACAGCCAGAACGAGAAACACAAACCCAATCAGGTGATTTAGCCGAAACGTTTCGTTCTTAAAAAACAACAGGGAAAATCCCACGAAGACAACGAGCGTGATCACTTCCTGAATTACTTTCAGCTGAATGAGCGAAAACGGCCCACCGTACTCCTTCGATCCGATACGATTCGCTGGGACTTGCAAAATATATTCGAATAACGCGATCCCCCAGCTGATCAGAATAATCGTGATCAATGGAAGATTCTCACTCCACTTCATATCCTTAAACTTGAGATGCCCATACCAGGCGAGTGTCATGAAGGCGTTGGAGAGGATGAGGAGACCGATTGTAATGAGTGGTTTCATATTCTGACTGCAGTCTTAAATCATTGTGCTCATGTGCGCGTGTGTTCAGGTGCTCATGTAGGGCGGTGTAAACTTAAACGTCTAACCCATCACTGAACATGAGCACATGAGCACCTGAACACATGAGCACAAATACTCTATAGTTACTTACAAAAGAAGAAATTACTTCACCAGTTTTTTATACCGAATCCTGTGCGGCTGATCATCACCCAGTCTCTTCTTCTTGTTTTCTTCGTACTCACTGAATGTTCCTTCGTACCAGAACACTTGTGAATCGCCTTCAAAAGCAAGGATGTGCGTGCAGACGCGGTCAAGGAACCAGCGATCGTGAGAGATGATTACAGCGCAGCCTCCGAAGTTTTCAAGCGCTTCTTCCAGCGCGCGGAGTGTGTTCACGTCAAGGTCGTTGGTAGGCTCGTCAAGAAGCAGAAGGTTTCCGCCTTGCTTCAATGCAATCGCTAAGTGTACGCGGTTGCGCATACCACCCGAAAGCTCTTTCACTTTCTTTTGCTGATCAGTTCCGTTGAAGTTGAACTTTCCAACGTATGCCCGTGAATTGATTTCCTTCCCGCCAATCATCATGAGATCATTTCCACCCGTGATCGCCTGGAAGACTGTTTCCTCCGGCTTCAGATCATCGTGCTCCTGATCTACGTATGCGATCTTTACGGTGTCACCGACTTCAAACTTACCAGCATCCGGCTTCTCTTTGCCCGTAATCATTTTGAACAGGGTGGTCTTACCCGCACCGTTGGGTCCGATGATTCCGACAATGCCAGCCGGTGGCAACGTGAAGTTCAGATTTTCGTAGAGCAGCTTGTCACCATAGGCTTTCGCAACACCGGTTGCCTCAATAACTTTATTTCCGAGACGTGGTCCTGGTGGGATAAAGAGTTCAAGCTTTTCTTCCTTCTCTCGTGTCTCCTGGCTCATCAGCTTGTCGTAAGCATTCAGACGGGCTTTTCCTTTTGCATGTCTTCCCTTTGGACTCATGCGAACCCATTCCAATTCACGCTCGAGCGCTTTCTGGCGTTTCGATTCTGTCTTCTCTTCCTGCTGCAGGCGCTTCTGCTTCTGCTCAAGCCAGGAAGAATAATTTCCTTTCCATGGAATTCCTTCGCCACGATCTAGTTCGAGGATCCAGCCGGCAACGTTGTCGAGGAAATAACGGTCGTGGGTCACTGCGATTACAGTTCCCTTATATTGCTTCAGGTGTTGTTCGAGCCAATGAACGGATTCTGCGTCCAGGTGGTTGGTTGGTTCATCAAGCAGGAGAACATCGGGTTCCTGCAGCAGAAGACGGCATAATGCCACGCGTCTTTTTTCACCACCGGATAAGTATTCGATCTTAGCATCGGGCGGAGGGCAGCGGAGTGCATCCATCGCGCGCTCGAGTTTGTGATCAAGTTCCCATGCGTTCACAGCATCGAGCTTTTCCTGAATTTCGCCCTGCTTCTGGATAAGTTTGTCCATGGCGTCAGGGTTCTCTAACACTGCAGGATCACCGAATTTTTCATTGATAGCCTCAAATTCTTTCAGGAGCGAAGAAATCTCCAGCACGCCTTCCTCAACGATCTCCTTCACCGTTTTACTCTTATCAAGTTGAGGTTCCTGTTCGAGCAAGCCAACCGAGAAGCTCAGATCGGACACGACCTCGCCCTGAAACTCCTTGTCGATACCGGCAATAATTCTGAGCAATGACGACTTTCCCGATCCGTTAAGACCAAGCACACCTATTTTCGCTCCGTAGAAGAACGAGAGATAGATATTTTTTAAAACCTGTTTGCTGGGAGGGTAAATCTTATTGACCCCAGCCATTGAAAAGATGATTTTTTCGTCAGCCATATACCATGATAAAATGCGAGAAGTAACTTTTAAACAATTCTCCCGTACTCACTACGTTAATACCTCAATTTATTCCGCGCAGCGTGAGAATTGAGGCGCAATATGGCGAATAAGTTTCGTGGAGAATGGTGCGCTGGTTACATTTTTAGGTTGAAATCGATTTAAAAACGGACTTTTCTGCCTGTTTTTTGCTTTGATTAAATAAAGAAACCGGATGTTTGATTTGATCAATTAAAGTTTATTTTTGCGAAAAATTAAGGAGGACTAAAAGCTATGTATTGGACACTCGAACTTGCCTCTTACCTGGAAGATGCGCCCTGGCCTGCAACGAAAGACGAGCTAATCGACTATTCTATCCGCTCTGGTGCTCCTTTAGAAGTGGTTGAGAATCTTCAGGAACTTGAGGATGACGGTCAGCCCTATGAAAGCATCGAAGAAATCTGGCCGGATTATCCGACCAAGGAAGATTTCTTCTTCAATGAAGATGAATATTGACTGAATTCAGGCGTAGAAAACTGCAGCCTGCCGATAAAATGAAAACGGACATCAGTAACGATGTCCGTTTTCGTTTATAAACCGACCAGAGAGAGAGCTATGATACCAGTTCTTCCTTTCGCACGCGTGTAGCGGAAAGGGTCCTGATGGTTTTCAAAACCGAGTCAGGTGTAACAGAAATGCTGTCGATACCTTCATCTACAAGGAATGCCGCAAAGTCCGGGAAGTCAGAAGGCCCCTGACCACAAATGCCCACCTTCACACCATTTGCCTTTGCCGTTTTAATAAGGCTTGAGATAAACCGCTTCACCGCAAGATTTCGTTCATCGTAAAGTTCGGCCACCAGGGCGGAGTCGCGATCAAGCCCCAATGTAAGCTGCGTCAGGTCGTTGGACCCGATCGAGAATCCATCGATATGCTTACAGAATTCGTCTGCGAGAATAATGTTTGACGGAACTTCTGCCATCAGGAATACTTCAAGTCCGTTCTGGCCACGTTGCAATCCGTAGGCTTTCATCACATCGTAGACGCGCTGAAGTTCTTTCACCGTGCGACAGAACGGAATCATTACCACAACATTCGACAATCCCATCTTTTCGCGAACACGCTTGATGGCAAGGCATTCCAGTCCGAAGGCATGACGATACTTTTCAGAATAGTAACGCGAAGCACCGCGCCAGCCAATCATCGGATTTTCTTCTTTCGGTTCAAAATAGTTTCCACCCAAAAGATTTTCATATTCGTTTGTCTTGAAGTCGGAGAAACGAACGATCACCTTGTTCGGATAGAAAGCAGATGCAATTTTTCCAATGCCGTAAGACAATTTCTGAATGAAGAATGCTTCCTCCGATTCATAACCGGTTGTCAGCGTGTTTATTTTTTCTGTGAGCGCGGCATCGCCAAGTTCGCGGTGGTGCAGCAATGCCAGCGGATGTGCCTGGATGTAATTGTTGATGATGAATTCTTCGCGCGCCAAGCCTACACCCGCATTCGGAATATGCGAAAATTTGAAAGCGAGTTCCGGTGATGCAACGTTCAGCATGATTGGCGTTTCGATTTTTGGAAGATCGTTGAGGTCAGTTTCGATTTTTTCGAAAGGAACCTCACCCTTGTAGATGAACCCGACTTCGCCTTCGCAGCACGACACTGTAATCACGTCACCATCTTTCAATACATCTGTTCCCGTGCCTGTTCCCACAATAGCGGGAACGCCCAGCTCGCGCGCTACGATGGCTGCATGACATGTTCTTCCGCCTTTGTTCGTAACGATGGCAGACGCTTTCTTCATGATAGGCTCCCAGTCTGGGTCCGTCATTTCTGTGACAAGGATATCGCCTTCATGGAAATCAACTCCGTCATGTGAGCCATCGCGTCCGTCCAGTGAGTACATAATAACGACACGGCCACTGGCAGCCTTGCTTCCAACCGCAATCCCCTGAAGGATCTTTTCTACTGGCGATGTGGCTGCAAGTTTATATTCAACAAGTTTCGTTTCATCTTTTCTGGAGTGAATCGTTTCAGGTCGCGCCTGGACGATGAACAACTGGTTTGTCAATCCATCGACAGCCCACTCTACATCCATTGGACACCAGTGGCCCTTGAGATCGCTGTAGTACTTTTCGATGGCACACACCCACTTCGACAGCTCGAGAATCTGTTCGTCATCGAGACAAAACTTCTTCTGGTGTTCGCGCTGAACGTTCACTACTTTTGTAAGCTGACCAGGATCGTCACCATAGATCATTTTTTTATCCTTCTTGCCCAGGTTTTTTTCAATGATGGATGCAAATCCCTTCTCGAGCGTTGGCTTGAACACGATGTATTCATCCGGTGAAACAGATCCCTGGACGATCATTTCGCCAAGGCCATACGATGCGTTGATGATGACGGCATTTTTAAAACCCGATTCTGTATCAAGGGAGAATGCCACTCCGGACGAAGCAAGGTCTGAACGAACCATCTTCTGCACACAAACCGAAAGTGCAACGTCAAAGTGATCAAACTTGAAATGTTCGCGATAGGAGATGGCGCGATCTGTAAACAGCGAGGCAATACAGTTTCTCACCGCATCAAGAATTCCTTCGGGACCACGAACGTTCAGATACGTTTCCTGTTGACCAGCGAATGATGTATCGGGAAGGTCTTCTGCTGTAGCGCTGGAGCGTACAGCCACATCCGTTGCATCCTGGTTATAATAATTCGAGAGCTTCTTGTAGCGCGAAGCAATTTCCCTTTCGAGGGCGTCCGGAAACTTTCCGTTGCGGATCATCTGCCGGATCTGCATGCCGCCTTTGCGAAGCGAGATGAGGTTGTTCATGTCCATTTCGGCTACTACCTTCCTGATACCACCTTCAAGGTTATTGTATTTCAGGAATTCCCAGTAGGCATCAACGGTGATGGCGAATCCAAGCGGGATGCTGATCCCGAGCGATCCGAGGTTTCGCATCATTTCGCCCAGGGAAGCATTTTTCCCTCCAACGCGCGGAAGGTCTTTCAACGTGACCTCGTGCAGCTCAACAGTATAACGGCTTGACATAAAATGGTGTTTAGTGTGTAGCGACACACATTCAAAAAACCGTTCCTTTGCACCATTTCAATCGTTTACGGAACCTGAAGCGGCAATTCGTGGCAATTCTTGTTTAAAAGGTAGAAGTATCTCTACAGTTGGTTCGCGTTTAGCAGGGCGCTGGCGATGATAAGATCCTCCTCGGTTGTGATCTTGATATTGCGGTAACTTCCTTCAAATAAGGAAATCGTTAGTCCAGAGCGTTCCGCAACACTTGCGTCATCCGTGAGGGTTTCGTCTTCTCTCATCTCATATGCCTTCTTTATAACCGACACCACAAAAGTCTGTGGGGTTTGGATGAGCCTGAACTTTGAACGCTCAACTGCTTTTGTATTATCCTGATCGCTTACGCGGATAGATTCTTTTAGCCGGACAGCAGCGACTGCAGACTTGTGCACCGCGGCAAGCCTGAAGGATGCACCGATAATGTCTTCGCTGACCAGTGGACGCACACCATCGTGGATTGCAACGAGTCCGTCACCTTCGATTTTCGAAAGTCCTTTCCTGACGGACTGGAAACGCGTGTCACCACCTTCCTGCAGAATGAACTTCTTGTTGTAATGATGCTTTTTAATAAGCTCATCCCACAACGCAAAATCGTCTTTTGGCAGGACCAGAATTATTTTGATGTGCTCATTGTATCGGTAAAATGCATTGATGGTATGCATGAGAATGGGGAGGCCGTTCAATTCGAGGAATTGTTTCGGGACGGAACTTTTGATGCGCGTTCCTTTTCCTCCGGCAACGATGAGTGCGTATTCAGTTTGGTTCAAAGTGATCTTGCTTTTCAGATATCGATCAAATCGTCCTCAATATAGGGAAGGTAATGTGCTTTAATCGCATTGCGGGTGGTGAGATCGATTTTGTTTTCTAAAAGGTTTTCCAGGGCTTCATGCAAATCAAGAAATTCAAACCCTACTGGTTCAGAAAATTCGACCAGCAAATCTTTGTCGCTGGTTTCTGTCTGATCGTTCCTGGCATAAGAGCCATACAGTGCGATGCTCTTTAATGGAAACCTGGACTGAAGGTGTGGTTTGTTTTTCCTGAGACAATCAATTACTTCTTCTCTTGTTTTCACATCCCGGAAGTATGGAATTCACTGACGCACAGAAATACTCTATCTTTAAGGTATGATTCTTCTTCGGTTCCTGCTAATCGCCTTCAACGTTGCTGTGATCGGATTTCTGATCTACAAGATGGTCGATGCGGTGCAGCGTCCACAGGAGAAGAGTAAGAAGAGATTGTTACTGATCGGTGGTACTTTGTTACTACTTGCACCGCTGGGAATGTTCTTCCGTTTCTTCGCACCATCGCCACAGTATTTCCTGATTTACCCGGTGGCAATATTTATGTTCCTGTATCTGACAAAACGAGTTTGAGAGACATTTGAGCGCGGAGTATATCGCTTTCTGAAAGGGCTGCAAGCTGCAAGCTTCAAGCCTCTTGCGTGGTGCTCAAAATGACTGATTCCTAATTCCCAATGCCTAATTCCTAATGCCTAATTCCTAATGCCTTGGAGCACCGAAGACCAAAACGTCAAACTTTTGGAAACTCCCCTAATGACCAGTGACTCGTGACTTATGCCTTCCCGATGCGGACAATGCCGATCGGGATGAGCGCATGCCGCATTCGCGAGCTTGCTCAAATTCCTTGTAACTGGAAGGTAAAACGCGTCTTCTCGACAGACTCCTAATGACTAGTGACCAGTGACTAGTGACTCAGAGAATCAGCATGGCATCCCCGTACGTGAGGAATTTATACTTCTCTTTCTTGGCAACCTTGTAGGCTTCCATGATCAGGTCATATCCTCCGAATGCTGCGGCCATCATCAGAAGCGTGGACTCGGGCATATGAAAGTTTGTTACCATGCCGGTACAGATCTTGAAATCGTATGGAGGGAAAATGAATTTGTCAGTCCAGCCTTCGCGTGGCTTCAGACGGTTTGTAGCGGATACAGAAGATTCGAGCGCGCGCATCGTAGTTGTTCCGATAGCAACAACGCGATTCTTGTTGTCGAGAGCTTTGTTCACTTTATCAACAGCTTCCTGGCTAACGATGAAGTTCTCGGAATCCATTTTATGTTTCGTGAGGTCTTCCACGTCAACCGGGCGGAACGTGCCGAGACCGATGTGAAGGGTCACGTAGGTCATATCGACACCCTTGATCTGAAGACGCTTCAGCAACTGACGTGTAAAGTGCAAACCTGCTGTCGGTGCAGAGACGGCACCTTTATTCTTAGCATAAATAGTCTGGAAGCGCTCCTTGTCTTCCGGTTCAACCTTACGCTTGATATATTTTGGAAGTGGAGTTTCGCCAAGTGTTTCAATTACTTTATCGAAAGCAGTGGAGTCACCATCAAAAAGGAATCGGATCGTTCTTCCACGTGACGTTGTGTTATCGATCACTTCAGCAACCAGGTCGCCATTGCCGAAATACAGTTTGTTGCCTACGCGGATTTTTCTGGCGGGATCTACCAATACATCCCAAAGGTGCATTTCAGCATTGAGTTCGCGAAGCAGGAAGACTTCAATTTTTGCCCCAGTCTTTTCTTTGCGGCCATACAGGCGGGCAGGGAACACCATCGTGTCATTACCAACCATGACATCTCCCTCGTTAAGATATCCGACAATGTCTTTGAAAACCTTATGCTCGATTTTGCCTGTGTCTTTGTGCACAACCATCAGGCGGGATTCGTCCCGGTTCTCAGATGGTCTGTTGGCGATAAGGTTTTGAGGAAGCTCAAATTTGAATTCGGATAACTTCATATGTATTAGCAGAGTAAGCCCAATGAAAGGCTAATTTTTTTAAATAAGGTTGCAAAAATAAGGTCAGATTTAACTTTTCCGACAAACGACCCCCTATTTTTCATTTTTGTAACAAAAAGGCCGTTTTTTAGTCTAATACAGTAATTTCGGTGTAAAACCATCGACATACCCGATATCTCATTACCCGTTTAATCCCTTTTGATGAAAACCCTTGGGCAGATTTATGAAAGTTTCCGCTTCGCCTGGCGGGCATTGCGGTCTAACTTGCTAAGGACGATACTCTCATTGTTGGGTGTTACTGTCGGCATTTTTGCCATCATCACGGTATTAACGCTCGTTGACTCGCTTGAAAAGAACATCAAAGACAGTCTTAATTTCCTCGGAACCGGAGTGATCTATGTTGAAAAGTGGCCGTTTGTTGCCGATGGCGAGCGCAAGTGGTGGGAATACATCAGAAGGCCAAACGCGTCCTTCAATGAATTTAAGTTTCTTGAGGCAAACCTCCGTCACGAAAACGGTATGGCAATTTTCGCAGGCCGTGGAAACCAGGTCGTGAAGTATAAAAGCAACAGCATTGGCCAGGTGAGGCTTGTGGGGGGCTCGCAGGGGTATGACAAAGTATTTGAGGTGAACGTTGAAAAGGGACGCTTTTTTACCGCTGAAGAACTCGAGGGTGGCCGCAACGTGGTGGTTATTGGCCATGAAGTCGCAAATGTACTTTTTCCAAATGGTGGCGACCCGATCGGGGCCAGCATCAAAATCAAAAGCCTGAAATTTTCGGTTGTAGGAGTGATTAAACGCGAAGGTCAGAGTTTTCTTGGAAACACGAGCAACGACTACACAACCATTGTTCCTTATCAGGCGTTCCGTAAACTTTACCAGACGGGTACTGGTGCAGTTTGGGAAACTACTTCGCGCATCGGCATCAAAGGTTATGATACTGACATCGGACTTGTTGAACTGGAAAATGAGTTACGTGGAATGCTTCGCGTGAGACGCGGACTGAAGCCTACCGAAGAAGACAACTTCGCCATGAACAGACCTGAAGCAATTGCGAACGCTATCGGTCAGCTCTTCGATGTGGTAGGCCTTGCAGGCTGGATCATTGGAGGATTTTCCATGCTTGTCGGTGGTTTCGGAATTGCCAACATCATGTTTGTGTCGGTAAAAGAAAGGACAAGTATTATCGGTTTGCAAAAATCGCTTGGCGCGAAGAATTACTTCATACTTTTCCAGTTCCTCTTTGAAGCGATTTTCCTTAGTCTTATCGGTGGCCTTGCCGGACTTGTACTGGTCTGGTTCATCACGTTCATTCCGTTAGGCGACCTGGTTGTGACACTCACGATTGAAAACATTGTGCTTGGACTTGGTGTATCATCTGTTATCGGACTTGTTTCCGGAATTGTTCCTGCAGCAATGGCAGCAAGACTGGATCCGGTAGTAGCGATACGCGCCAATTAATGCTACAATGATTAATTATCAATTATCAAAGCGTGTTATGACTACCGGAACATCCGGGGTTCACCTAAGATGAGAAATTTCAAAAGATCAAAAAACAAAAATCAAAGGGGAGTATTCAAGTTTGAATACTCTTCTTCATTTGTAGCAACCTCGTTTGCTATTTGTTTTTTGATTTTTGGATGTTTGATGCCGACTAGTTCGCTGCGATGCTATTTGATTATTGATTATTGATTATTGATCATTGATCATTGATTATTGGTGCTTTAAACCGCATCTGCATAAAACACGAAAAGTGAGAACTCGCGTCCTCACTTCCTATTGTCAAACCTGTATAACTATTTAGTCCTTCTCTTCAGCAACAGCAACTTTTACATCGCCACCGATCTTTTCCTTGATCTTCTTCTCGAGTTCCTCCATTAATTCAGGATTGTCTTCGATCAGTTGTTTCACGGCATCACGCCCCTGGCCGAGTTTGTTGCCGGCATAAGAGAACCATGAACCTGATTTCTGGATTACTTCGACTTCCACACCAAGGTCAACGATCTCACCCGATTTCGAAATCCCTTTTCCATACATGATATCGAACTCCACCACCTTGAATGGAGGAGCAACTTTGTTCTTCACAACTTTCACTTTCACACGGTTACCGGTGATATCATCCGCAGCTTCTTTGATCTGGCCGATTCTCCGGATATCAAGGCGAACTGATGCGTAGAACTTCAAAGCATTACCACCCGTTGTTGTTTCAGGGTTTCCAAACATCACACCTATTTTTTCACGCAACTGGTTGATGAAGATACAGCAGCATCCTGTTTTGCTGATCGTACCAGTGAGCTTTCTCAGCGCCTGCGACATCAAGCGCGCCTGAAGACCCATCTTGCTTTCTCCCATCTCGCCTTCCAATTCACCTTTCGGCACGAGGGCAGCAACGGAGTCGATAACAATGATATCGATAGCACCTGAACGGATCAGGTGATCAGCAATTTCAAGAGCCTGCTCACCGTTGTCCGGCTGGGAAATCAGAAGGTTTTCCGTGTCGATTCCAAGTCTTTCCGCGTAGCTCTTATCAAATGCGTGTTCTGCATCGATGAAGGCAGCAAGTCCGCCACGCTTTTGTGCTTCCGCGATACAATGCATCGTTAGCGTTGTCTTACCTGACGATTCCGGACCATAAATTTCGATAACGCGACCGCGCGGAATTCCACCAATACCCAGTGCGATGTCAAGTCCAAGCGAGCCTGTTGGAATGGCAGGAATGTCCTGCACTTTCTCATCACTCAACTTCATAACCGTTCCCTTTCCGTAGGTCTTCTCGAGTTTATCGATGGTCAGCTGAAGTGCCTTTAATTTTTCTTTTGCGTCATTCATGAGGCTCGTTTGTTAGGTTTTTCAAAGATAGTATAAAAACTAATATGATTAGTATTTAAAGCTAATAATTTTAGCTTTACAATTTTCTGTCCAGGCTCTCTCAAAGCTCCTGCATCAGGCAAGGTAACAATGAAATGTCCTTTTCGAATTCAAATTAATAACGAAGTTTTGTCAATTGCTGACACTGTTTTCAGGGTTTGTATCGTTCCAAACTTTAAGACGCTCATTGTAATTTCAAATCAATCAAACAGTTGTCAGCGGAGCCGCGGTTCGCAAATTTTTTTAAACATGTATATTGCGAATTACTATTTACAATTTCAGACATCTCAATCTCCGTGAAGCCAGGTAAAATCAAACGAGTTCTCCTTGCGGTCTTTCTGATCCTCGCTGTGCTGACGGTCGCTTACTGGGATCTGGTCGTTTATGGCATTCGCCAGGGAACTGGTCAGCTGAATATCATCTGGAACGCAAGACCGGTAGAAGAATTTCTTGAGAATCCTGATTTTCCCGATTCGCTCAAGCAAAAACTTGTACTGATTAATGAGGTAAGAAAATACGCGATCGATTCGCTCGGGTTGAAAGACACAAAAAACTACAAGACACTTTACGATCAGAAAGGAGAGGAGATCATGTGGGTGGTTACTGCGAGTGAACCTTTCAGGCTGAAAGCGAAAGAGTGGGATTTTCCCGTGCTCGGCTCCGTTCCCTATAAAGGTTTTTTCGACAAAAGGCTTGCGCTGGATCTCCGCGAGGAACTTGTCAAAGAGGGATGGGATGTGAGTATCAGGAATCCCGGTGGCTGGTCCACGCTCGGATGGTTTACGGATCCCATTCTAAGCAAGATGCTCGAACGTTCAGAGGGGGATCTCGCAAACCTGATCATTCACGAGATGTCGCACGCTACCATTTTCGTAAAAGACAGTATAGACTTCAATGAAAATCTCGCCACGTTCATCGGTGACCGCGGTGCGGAAAAGTTTCTGGCGTTTAAGTATGGAACAGGTTCGAAGGAATACAGGCAATATTTTTCCGAAGATGAAGATTACCTGAAGTTTGCCGATCACATGCTTCGCGGGTCAGAGACGCTTGACAGCCTTTATTCCACCATGACGGAAGAGCAGCCGCTCGAAGAAAAAAAATCGCGTAAGGAAAGCATGATCCGCCACATCGTTCAAACCCTTGACACGCTCACACTCACTGACAATAACAACCCTTCGGCCCGTTACACCAAGGTGCTTCCCAATAATGCGTTTTTTATGAATTTCAGAAGGTATCAGGCGAAGCAGGACGCATTCTGGGATGAGTACAAAAACGCTTTCCATGAAGACCTCAAAGCATACATCAGGTATCTGAGCGAGAAACATCCGTTCCTTTAGAAAACGTTTACATTGAACACTTTGCAGCTGCCGGGTGTTTTGTGTATGAACCCTTTATTAAGGAATTGTTAAGATCATCTTTTCGGTTTTTATACCACCGCTGGGCAGGCTAACTTTGACTCAAACGTGAAATTATGGCAAACAAGCCGATGCAAAAGGTTTTAGTTGTTGACGATGAGGAACCGATTCTCGAATTGCTCAAATACAATCTCGAGAAGGGTGGCTATGATGTGAAGACAGCGGAAAACGGAATGAAGGCGGTGGAAATTGCCAAAAAGTTCACACCCGACCTGGTGCTGCTCGATATCATGATGCCGAAGATGGATGGCGTTGAAACATGCCGTCAGATTCGCGAGATCCCGGAAATGCAGAAATCATTTGTAGTGTTTCTCACTGCCCGCTCTGAGGAATATTCTGAAGTGGCGGCTTTTGATGTGGGGGCGGATGATTACATCACCAAGCCGATCAAACCGAGGGCGTTGATGAGCCGGATCAGTGCTTTGTTTCGCAGGGATTCGAAAAAAGAAGCACCACAATCGCTGATTACCATTGGCGACCTCATGATCGACCGCACCAGCTATACGATAAAACTCCGCAACAAAGAGATCAACCTTCCGAAAAAGGAATTTGAACTCTTGTTTTTTCTTGCTCAGAATCCAAACAAGGTATTCAGCCGGGAAGACCTGCTGCACAATATCTGGGGAACGGATGTATATGTGCTGGCGCGAACTGTTGACGTACACATCAGGAAGGTGCGGGAAAAAATTGGCGATGATTATATTGCCACTGTGAAGGGCGTGGGATACAAGTTTAATTTGGTTTAGTCCCGGGTCGAGACGCACATTTATGCGTTTCCGGGATGTATATTTGTTGGCATGTTGTACAATTCGCGGTCTCTGGCGCTCCTTCTGGCGGTTTGCATCGCGGTAATCACAACCCTTTTCCTGTCGCTTTTTGAAAACGTCAATTCCACTGCACTGGCAGTAACGTTTTTCATCAGCTTTTCAGTATCGTACCTGCTCACCTTCGTTATTCTCGAATTCCTGATCTTCCGCGAGATAAAAGAGATCTACAAACTTTTGGATAAGCTCAAGAAGCGTGAACTCAACGTGGCGCAGGCAAAATCAGCCAAACTCAATCCCCTAAAAAATATCACCGAGGAAATTTTCGACTTTGCTGATCTCAAGCAAAAAGAAATTGACGACCTAAAGAAACTCGAAGCCTTTCGCAGGGAATTCATTGCCGATGTTTCTCATGAGCTCAAGACACCGATCTTCGCAGCACAGGGATTTGTGCACACGCTGCTCGATGGCGCTGTGAATGACAAAGCTGTTCGTAGTAAATTCCTGAAAAAGGCGGCACGTAGTCTCGATGGACTCGATATGCTCGTTCAGGATCTTCTCACCCTGTCACAAATCGAAACAGGGCAGATCAAAATGCGTTTCGATACCGTTGATATGATTCAGCTGACGGAAGAAGTGTTTGAACAGTTCGAAACGAAAGCAGACAAGAAGGACGTGAATTGTCGCATCGATTCGAAATCCCGCAAGGTGCTCGTTCATGCCGACAGGCAGCGAATAGGGCAGGTGATGACGAATCTGATTTCAAATGCAATTAAACACTCGCATGATGGAGGGGAGGTTATTGTCTCGTTT
This sequence comes from Fulvivirgaceae bacterium JP3-4, assembly GCA_029309925.1. Lineage (GTDB taxonomy): Bacteria > Bacteroidota > Bacteroidia > Cytophagales > Cyclobacteriaceae > Chryseosolibacter. The sequence goes on along the minus strand of JARKND010000004.1, from coordinate 782,743 downwards.
GAAATCGGTAAGAAAAATGTCACTACTATTGTGACCGATTTTGGTGAAGGGATTCCGGAGGAACATCAGCCGCGAATCTTTGAGCGGTTCTACCGGGTAGATAAAAGTCGCAGCCGCGAGAAAGGCGGAACCGGACTCGGTCTTGCGATTGTTAAACACATTCTTGAAGGCCATCACACAAAAGCTGAAGTGGAAAGCAAAGCAGGTAAGGGAAGTTCGTTCAGCTTCAAATTGCCTAAGGCGAAGACGGAGAAAGCGGATGGGCAGGAAAAGACAGAGTGAGGATTTAGATTAGGTATAAGATCAATAATCAGTGAAGGCGACTAAAGTCAATATTGAAGACAGAATTTTGTTTGAGGACAGTGATTACCTGCTGATCAACAAGCCGCCATTTGTCTCTACCCTGGAGGATCGTCATGATAAAATAAATATTCTGGCACTGGCGAGGAATTATGCTGGCGATGCGCAGGTTTGTCACCGTTTGGATAAAGACACATCTGGCGTATTGGCCATTGCAAAGAATCCGGACGCCTACCGGCATTTGAGCATGCAGTTCGAGCATCGTCAGGTCGTGAAAACCTATCATGCTGTGGTTGATGGAATTCACGGTTTTCAAAACGTCCTCGTAGATCTCCCGATTTTGAAGGCAGATGATGGCGTGGTTAAGATCAGCAAACGCGATGGCAAGCCAGCCCAGACGTATTTTGATACGATCCAGTCGTTTCGGGCGCACACCCTGGTAGAATGTCGCCCTGTAACCGGCCGTATGCACCAGATCAGAATTCACCTCGCAACACTGAAAGCGTCCATCACGGGTGATGAGATCTATGGTGGAAAGCCGTTCTTGCTATCGGATATTAAAAGAGGGTTTAACCTTAAAAAAGACACCGAGGAGGCGTCATTTATGAAGCGAATGGCTTTGCACGCCTTTTCTCTTGAATTCAATGACCTTGCCGGAAATCGCCAAAAGGTCGAAGCCCCGTATCCCAAGGATTTTCAGGCTCTGTTGAGACAACTAGAGGCAAACAAGTAGGCAGTTGGGCTTAAATAGTTGGCGTAGCCAATTGGCAGAGGCATGGGAAATTATTATCCAAAACATGCATTTTAAGGCAATGGATGCAAAAAAGCGCGGATTATTTGGAGAATCCCAACCGAATGTCCACTCGTTAACACATTGATAATCTGCCTAATGCCCAATGCCTAATGCCCAATGCCCGTGCATTCAAAATGATTCGAAGGCCAATTTCTACTACTAGCTTGCATTTAATGTAGAGTCGAATTACCTTTGTGTCCCTTTTTAATAGGAAGGGTCGCGTTTTATTGAATTTCAAGTAAAAAGATGGATCATAACAGTTATAAAACCACTTACGCCAACAAGGCAACAGTTGAGAAAAACTGGGTTATAGTGGATGCCAACGCACAGGTGTTGGGTCGTGTGGCCAGCCAGATCGCTAAGGTTATACGTGGAAAGCACAAGCCAAGCTACTCACCGCACGTTGATTGTGGTGATCATGTTATTGTTATCAATGCTGAAAAGGTAAAGATGACAGGCAAGAAGTGGACAGACCGCACAATTTTCACACACTCCGGATACAATGGCGGTCAGCGCGAGCACACTCCATCTCAGCTTCGTTCAAAGCACCCTGAGCGTCTGATCGAGTGGGCCGTTCGCGGTATGCTCCCTAAAAACAGACTTGGAAACCAGTTGTTCAGAAGCCTTCATGTGTATGCAGGTTCAGAACATCCTCATGAAGCACAACAACCAAAAGAATTAAAGTTCTGATAAATGCAGATCATCAACAAAATCGGTAGAAGAAAAACATCCGTTGCCAGAGTGTATGTACAACCTGGTAAGGGTGATATCAAGGTGAATGACCGTGATTTGAAAGAGTACTTTCTTTCAGAAATTCATCAAACAACAGTAAGACAGGCATTGACCCTTGTGAAAGCAGATGGTCAGTACGATGTTACAGTTAACGTTGAAGGTGGTGGAATCAAAGGTCAGGCGGAAGCTGTGAGACTTGGTATCGCCCGTGCATTGGTTGAGATCAACGCAGAACACAAACCCGCTTTGCGCAAGGAAGGCCTCGTAACCCGCGATTCAAGAATGGTGGAACGTAAGAAGCCAGGAAGAAGAAAAGCAAGGAGAAGATTCCAGTTTAGCAAGCGTTAATCAATTGAAAATGGCTGAAAAATTAACATATCAGGATCTGTTGGATGCAGGTGTTCACTTTGGTCACCTCACCCGCAAGTGGAACCCAAAGATGGCCGAGTACATCTTCATGGAAAACAATGGTATCCACATCATCGATCTTAACAAAACTCTTGCAAGACTTGAGGAAGCATCGTTCGCATTGAAGAACATTGTTCGCTCAGGCCGTAAGATCATGTTCGTTGCTACGAAGAAGCAGGCGAAAGATATCGTAACTGAAGAGGCAAAGAGACTTAACATGCCGTTCGTAACAGAGCGTTGGTTGGGTGGTATGCTTACAAACTTCGCTACGATCCGTAAGTCGCTGAAGAAACTTTCTCAGATTGAAAAGCTTATGAAAGATGAAGCTTTCACAAACCTGGCAAAGCGCGAGCGTCTCATGATCACCCGGGAAAAAGCAAAGCTTGAGAAATTGTTGGGCGGTATTGCTGACCTGAACAGACTTCCTGCTGCTCTTTTTGTAATTGACGTGAAGCGCGAGCACATCGCAGTTACAGAAGCCAAGAAATTGAATATCCCTGTATTTGCCCTTGTGGATACTAACTCTGATCCTACAGATGTTGATTTCCCTGTACCGGCAAATGACGATGCTTTCAAATCAATCTCTATCCTTACCAGGCACATTGGTAAAGTGATCGAAGAAGGTTTGATGGAGCGTAAGAAGGACAAGGAAGACGCAGCTCACAAGAAGGAAGAAGACGAGAAGAGAAGAGTTGACGAGCCGGTAGAAGAGAATTCATAAACGAATACATGCCGATGTGCACTTTTAAGGAAGTGCAGGCATTCGGTCCCGATAACTTGTCGGGATAATAACACAACGAAAAACATCGGTCGCAAGCCGATGTTTTGTGTTTTTGACCAAATTTTAAAATCTCAAATCTTAAATCTTAAATTTTAAATCACGATATGTCAGCTATTTCAGCACAAGATGTAAACAAACTCCGCACAATGACCGGTGCAGGTATGATGGATTGTAAAAAAGCACTCACCGAAGCCGATGGAGATTTTGAAAAAGCGATCGAGATCCTTCGCAAGAAGGGCCAGAAAGTTTCTGCTTCCCGCTCTGACAGAGAGACAAAGGAAGGTTCAGTGTTTGTGAAGACAAGCGATGACAAGAAAGAAGCTGTATTGGTTGCGCTGAACTGCGAAACTGACTTCGTAGGAAAGAACGAAGAATTCCAGGGCCTTGGAAAACTGATCGCTGAAACTGCTTTTGCTCACAAGCCTGCTACAAAAGACGAATTGTTGAACCTGAAAGCAGGTAACCTGACTGTCGCAGAGAAGATCACTGAGCTGGTTGGTAAGATTGGCGAGAAGATTGAGATCAGCGAATACATTCACATGAAAGGTGAAGCTGTTGTAGCATACATCCACGCTGGTTCTAAGCTTGGTGTTCTCGTTTCATTGAAAGGTGTCAACGGCAAAGACGTAACAGAAGCAGGTAAAGACGTTGGTATGCAGATCGCTGCCATGAACCCTGTAGCGGTTGATGAAAAGTCAGTCGACAAGAGCGTGATCGAAAAGGAACTTGAGATCGCGAAAGCGCAGATCATCGCTGAAGGAAAACCTGCAAACATGGTCGACAAGATTGCGCAAGGAAAGCTTCAGAAGTTCTACAAAGACAGCACATTGCTTCACCAGATTTTCGTAAAAGACAACTCGAAAACCGTTGCTCAGTATCTTGACAGCGTATCGAAGGGGTTGACGGTGGCGGAGTTTAAGAGGGTAGCTATCGGGTAAGAGCTGCAAGCTGCAAGCCGCAAGCTACAAGCAGATGCATGTTCATTGAATAGTTTACAAGAGGGCCTGGCGGCCCTTTTTTATTTCTAGGTAGTCAACATTAATCAACGTGCGCCAAGGCTTGCAGCTTGTAGCGTGCAGCTTGCAGCCTTTCTCGAAGATAAATCTTGCAAAAAAGCCCCAACCGCGACTAGGGGTAAACCCTTCCCCCGTTGTCATATCCCCAAATCCATTAATTATGACAACAAAATTGACAAACCTCCTGACCTATACGGTGATTCTTTCCGCTACCCTAGTCTTTGCTTCATGCGATTATTCAGAAGATCCAGGTCCGCTGCAGGAAGTCGAGAAGGAGTTCAATGAAACCGATTTTGACCGCCTGGAGATGGGCGATGCACTTCAGGTTGATGTTGAGCAAGGTAATTTTTTTGAAATTTCTGTTCGTGGGGATAGAAGAAATATCAATGATCTCGAAGTATTCAAAGAAGGATCAACGCTGATTGTGCGATTTGACGAGTGGGAAAATCGCAGACACGAAACCTATGTGACGATCACCATGCCGACCATCGTTGGCGCTAACTTCTCAGGTGCATCCAACTCACGCATCTCGGGTTTTGACGAGCTTACTAAATTCGATCTTTATCTCTCAGGCGCATCAACTTCACAGGTTGATGTTGTAGCAAGTGAGTTTGAGACAGTCATTTCAGGTGCATCTGTCCTTAACTTGAGAGGCTCCGCCACCGTAATGAATGCTGAAGTAACAGGCGCTTCGGTGTTGAAAGCCTTCAACTTTCCTGTTGGTATGTCCGATATCCTCGCAACCGGTGCAAGTCATGCAAGCATCACTGTTTCTGATCAACTGAAGGCAGTTGCCAGCGGAGCGAGTTCAGTGACCTATCGTGGTAATCCTACAGTTAGTTCTGAGGTGTCGGGCTCGAGCTCGGTGCGGCAAGAGTAAAGTGATTTAAGATTTAAGATTTAAGATTTTGGATTTAGACGTTGCTGGTATTCCAATTGACGTCACTGTTTCACAATGACGTCAATTGCCTTTAAATCTTAAATCATAATTCTAAAATCTAAAATCTCACACCCCTATTTTCTTCGAGAACAATCACTGAACTTAGTGTACTCTTAATCGAAAGTACATTTATGTTCAAATCCATCAATCCCTATGATCAGAAACTGATCGCAGAATTTCGACCACATGATCAAGTCGCTGTGGACAAAAAGATAAAGATGGCGGCAGGAAGCTTTTCATTGTGGAAAAAGACTTCGTTCCAACATCGCAGTGATTTATTGAAGAAGGCAGCACGCGTATTGCGCGAGAATCGTGAAAAGTATGCTGTAATCATGTCGAGTGAGATGGGAAAAGTGCTCAATGAATCGCGTGCAGAAATCGACAAGTGTGCCAATGGATGTGATTACTTCGCGGAAAATGCGGAAGCTTTTTTGAAGGATATTCCGATAAAAACAGAGGCATCAAAAAGCCTGATTGCGTTTCAGCCTCTCGGTCCTGTTCTTGCGATCATGCCCTGGAACTTTCCGTTGTGGCAGGTGTTCCGTTTTGCTGCGCCTGGGTTGATGGCAGGAAACGTTGGACTGCTGAAACATGCTTCGAACGTAAGCCAATGTTCGCTGCTGATTGAGGATGTTTTTAAACAGGCAGGGTTTCCTGAGGGCACGTTCCAATCTCTTCTTGTTGACTCAAAAAACATTGAAGGAATTATTGCGCGTGATGAAATCGCAGCGGTCACGCTTACGGGAAGTGAATTTGCCGGGAAGAAGGTCGCAGAAGCCGCAGGGCGCAATTTGAAAAAGTGTGTCCTCGAGCTGGGAGGAAGCGATCCATTCATCGTTCTCGAAGATGCGGACCTTGAGTTGACGGCAAAAATTGCAACGCAGTCCCGAATGCAGAACGCAGGACAATCTTGTATTGCTGCAAAACGATTCATTGTTGTTCAGAAGATCAAAGAAGAATTCATGAGCAAGTTCCAAACAAATATTGAGAAACTTGTTCAGGGAAATCAACTGGACGAGAAGACAACCACAGGCCCACTTGCCCGCGTTGACCTGGCCGAGGATCTCGAAAAGCAATTGAAAGATTCAATCGATGCAGGCGCAGTTGTTGTCAGCGGAGGGAAACGCAACGGAGCGAATTTTCAACCAACGCTTCTTGACAAGGTGAAGCCGGGAATGAAAGCCTTCGATGAGGAAATGTTTGGCCCAATAGCCGCAGTTATTACCGTTCAAAATGAAACTGAAGCCATTGCCATGGCCAATCGCCATCGTTATGGTTTGGGTTCTTCCGTCTGGACACAAGATAAACAACGTGGTGAGCGTGTTGCGCGAGAGATTGAATCGGGTTCTGTATTTGTTAATTCGCTTATGCGTTCTGATCAGCGACTCCCTTTCGGTGGGATAAAAAAATCCGGCTACGGTCGTGAGCTTTCAGAACTTGGTATCAAAGAATTCGTCAATGCGAAGACGATTTTCGTGGCTTAAAATGCAATAGCCACTAAGACACCAAGTCACAAAGTTTCACAAAGAAATGCATTCTTGGTGTTCCTTAGTGTCTTAGTGTCTTGGTGGCTATGAATTTATTTCAAATAAAACACGCCCTTCAACCTTGCCTCTTCCCACGGCCTCTGTTTTCCACCAGAGATTTTTTCAACTGCATTACGCGTGTTCATAAAAATATCTTCGATCCGCTGAGATTGTCTCAGCTGTTTAACAAGCTCTCCGGTATATAATCCATTCTGCGCATCGCCATCGGAAGCTACTGAACCCGGATCGGTTGCATAAGCGATCAACGTCCCACTTGGTGGTTGAATTGATGCCAGTCCTGAACCACTGCTACGTTTGCCAGTAGGGAAGGGGTTGTTCCGGCACGCATCAAGAATCAGCATATTCAGCCCTTCGTCATTTGTGAATTCCATTGTCCGAATGATGCCTGTAAGAGGAATCGTCTTAAGTTTCACGTCAAGTGCGGACTGGATATTGGCATCCACCGGGACAAGATAGTTCGTCCCGTCTACCTCCAATCCGTGTCCGGCATAGTAGAAGATAGAGACGTTGACATCCTGAATACGGTCGCCAAAAGTGTAAATGGCAGTCTTCATCTGCTCGTAGTTGCCATCCGTAACCTTGATCACTTCGAAGCCAAGTTCCTGCAGCACCTTCGCCATGGCGTTGGCATCGTTGAGCGTGTTGTTCAGCTTTCCGGCCTGTGCATAATTGGCATTTCCAATAACGAGCGCCAGGCGTTTGTTAAAATTCTGTGACGCTTTGTGTTCCTTCACTGCGTGCGGCTCGCAAGTGACATAGATGTCTTTTTCAGTAACAACGTTTTGTGTGTTTTGTACTGAAATTTTGATTCTGTTCTTTCCTTTTTCAAGTGGAACTGAAGAGGTGAATCCCTGGTTCATATCGAGCGTTGCAGGCTCACCGTTGACGAAAACTTTCGCCACGCGGTCTTTGCTGTCGATCTGCCCTTCAATATTGAGAACTGGTTCGGTGATTACTTGTTCGCCATAGTTTCTGTTGATAGCGGGCTTGTGAATTTTTATCTCTGCCGGATTGTTGCGAATCACTTCATAGATATAAACGTTTCCTGCAACGGTGCCAACTGCGAGATAGTCGTTGTCATCCGACAGCGCTATAGCATTTGGTTTCTCATCAACCGATACACTACTGCTTACTACAGCATTGTCCATATTGAGCATGTTGATCGTTCGGCTGTCAGTTGAAAAGAATGCTACATTCGCAGGGCCGGGGCCCATCGCCATTCCGTCCGGACGAAAACGGAGCGGTACCCGTTTGGTTTCTTGTCCAGTAGCCCAATCGTAGCTGATCAGCATATTTCTGCGCTCGGGTTGCGAACGACCCTGCATCCCACCTTTTGGAATAAACACTTCCTGAAGGCCAACAACAAATTTGTCACCTCCGCTATTAGTTGATACCGAATGAATAACTGATTTCGATCCAGCGTATTCACCACTCTGCAGTTTCAACTGTCTGAGAAGTTGCTGATTGTATGGATTGAAGGTGAGTGATTCACCGATCTTATTGATCGCGGCAAGTTGCTGACCGAAACGATCGTAACCCATGTACAGCGCGTTTGACATTCCCGCAAGCTTGGTAATTCTCCCGAGTGTCATGTTCGCCTTAAGGTCCTGGATCTCGATGTTATCTTCTTTCGTGAGGAAAGTCAGGTAGTGACTGTTCGGATCGAGACAGGCAGACTTAATACCTTTCGTGAATTGTGAATTTTGAATCTCCTTGGTTGATGTGTTGAAAACCGCGTAACGTCCGGACTGGTCAAGTACAAAGAACTTCTTGTTTTCGTCAATGAAGTCGTGGAGAACCACGTTTGGTGATATCACTTTTCCAAGCACTTCGTCAGAGGCAAGTGTACGTAATGATACTTCTCCTTTGGCGTCAGAGACTGCGACCCATTTTGAATCGGACGAGAATGATATAGCAGTGATTTCTTTTTCACTTGCTTTTATTTTTTTGAAAGGTGCCAGATACACATCCTGGCCTAAGCACGAAAAGGCCGCCAGGCAGGCGACCATTGTAATTTTGATCCGAAGCATATTTGGTAGTCTAGTCGTTTAGTTTTCCGATTAATACACCGATACCGATGTTGAAGTTCCACATAGGCTTTACCAGATAAGCATCGCGTGGTTCTTCGTAGGTCGAGCCAAGGTTCATGAGCCAGCTCAAGTTGGCATCAACGTTAATTCTTTCAGAAACGAAATATTTTACGCCAGCATAAGGACCGAGATTGATAACCTTCTCCTTTTCTATCGGAGCATAGGCTAATTCAGCGCCTGCGTATGGAAGGAATTTGCCATTGGCTGTTAAGAAAGAGTACGTTCCATAAATACCAAAACCGAGACTTGTCGTGAGTTTGCTTTTTGTTGAAGTAACTTCACCGCTTTTTGATGTTTTCTCTTCTGTGGATAATGCAAACGCAGCATTTGGTTTTAAGCCCATCTCAACATTGTCAGTAAAATACTTTCCCACTTTGAGGTAGATGTTGCCGAGCCCGAATCGATAATTCTTGTTGTCCAGCACTACACGCTGTTGATAGTAATTGCCGGAAAACTGAATTGACAGATCACCTTTTTGTTGCTGCGCAAAGGCGCCAAGTGAAACCACGAGGGCGCAGAGGGTAAAAATATTTTTCATGCAAGGGGGGTTACTTATTATTTATCTCACACTGGAAGCCGTAGCCATACCGTTGGCGAGGAAACAAAGTTCACAATTTCTTTTCTACGTAAAAAATAATTGTTTGTTGCGACAACTACTTATTTTCTTGAACGCAATCAAAAATTACGAATTCAAAAGCAAATATGATATTCAGTTCTTACGATTTTGCTACCAAAAACTCGGTATTTTCAATTTTTATCTCGACAAAGCGTTTCAGTCTCGCTGGAAAAATCTACATTTGAGTCCCCATTAACTATGAAAAGACATCTAATCCCCCTCATGATGGCTTTGCTGGCCATCGTTGTCATCATTCCAGCCTCTGCACAAATCGCTGTAGGCCCGAAAGCCGGAGTCAACTTCAATTCATTTCGCAAGAGTAAAAGTTTCCGGAATTATTTTGATCCGACAGCAGGCTTCAACCTTGGAGGTTTTGCAAAATACACGGTCACTGATTTTCTGAAAGCACGCGCGGAGATCTTGTATTTCCAGCAAGGCGGAAACATCTATGATTATCGTGTGATCAGCGAGATGTACCGCAGTGGTGCAAAGACCACTTTCCATAATTTCGAGGTGCCGATTCTTGCCGAGTTGGGTATTCCCTCCCTGAATGAAGATCCGTTGCAACCGAAATTACTGATCGGTGGATTCTACAGCTACACGGTGTATGCGCGTGAATCGTTTACAAATATTGTCAAGATCAGCGGTCGTGATAAAATTGAGTATGACGGATTCCTGAACGTGCAGGATCAATATAACCGGGCGCAATACGGAATCATCGGGGCGCTCGCAGCGGAACTCAAAGTATTCAATCAGCCAGTCTCGCTTGAGTTTCGCTACCAGTATAATATGAATCGCGCAAACAAACCCGGTACTCAGAACTCTTACAACCTGCGCAATACAACGGAGAAGTGGGGTAACGAACTCAAACTTCATACCCTTAGCATTAATGTAGGCGTCACCTTGTTTTATTTTTAACCCCTATGATAAATCGTCCAAGTATGAAAACGAAAAACAAACCCCATTATCTCTTGATGGCGGGCATCGTTGCGGTCTTCGCGGCCTTCGCGGTGTCTTGTAATAAAGATGATGATCCGTCTTTAGCAGACTTGCGTGAAGACAAACTTCAATACCTTGAAGACTCTCTGCGTATTAGTGATTCACTTCGCCTGATCGGAAATGCGGGTGTTGTGAATTATGCGATCACCGTAGTGGATGGTGCAACCTCGAGTATTTTCCAGAACGGAAGCAGAACTGAGGATGTACAATCTGCACTGGATGGAGCGATCGTGACGATCAGCCAATATGGAAAGACCTTCACTGACACAACCGATGCTTCTGGTATGGTTGTCTTCAATGGTTTCTTCCGCAGCGCTGTGAATATCACTATCAAGAAAACTGACTACACTACCGTCAGCTATATCAGTGGTGTTAACATTTCAGATTCAACACGTACAGGTACGATCAGTTTCGTTGGAAATTTGATACCGGTATTCCCATTAACAGGCAACAACACGGCAACAATTTCCGGACGTGCAACAATTCAGACAAACCTCACAAACAAAACTCGTGAGAATGCTCCTGATGGAACGAAAGTCTCAGCTTCGATCAACGCTACAGTGGGATCGCAATTTGCAAACCGTTTCCTTACTAAGAACGTGACAGACCGCACCTTCAAAAGCACTTGTGGTTGCCAGTTCGTGTATGTCGGAAACATCCTGCAGGCAACTTATTCGACTGGTATCATCGGAACTGTGACAAACGGAAGTTATTCACTGACAGTTCCTGCTGCCATCGATGGACTTCCATTGAATCTGCAATACGGTGAAATCGCAGCCGATCAGACACTGTTCGAAACAACTGCGGCTAATGGTCAGCGCACAGTTGTTCAGCGCGCAATCTTCAACGACAACTCAAATACGTCAACTACTCCTCTGGCGGGCCTTCCGACCAGCTCGACCGTATCTGTATCGTTCGAGAACGGAACCGGAGCTACTGCGTTAGCAGTTGTTTCTGAGAATGCCGGTACCTTGAGCCGGATCAATTTGATTGATGATGGTTCAGGATACATTGCCGCAACTCCTCCGCTGGTTGAAATCACAGGTGGTGGCGGATCCGGTGCAACTGCAACGGCTACGGTAGGCGCAAACGGTCGTGTTACCGGGATTACCCTGACCAACCCAGGAACCGGTTATACGTCAATTCCAACAGTCAGCATTATCTCTGGTAGCGGTGCTACCGCAACTGCAGGTCTTCAGGACAATGGAACTGTCATTTCAATTGGTATCACAAACTCCGGTACGGGATACAGTGCTGCTGCTCCTCCAGCTGTTACAATCCAGGCACCGGTCTCTGGAACTACAGCGCTTGGAACAGCGAACGTAGATGCCAACGGTCGTGTTACCTCGGTAAGCATCACAAACCCAGGCAGTGGTTATACATTCAACCCTACTGTTACTATTGCTGCACCAGGTGGCGTAGGCAACGTAACAGCTACAGCTTCTGGCTTCTATTCAGGCCGTTCGCTTAGTTTTGTAACGGTGACACCTGGCTCTAATTATACTTACGCACCTCGTGTTATTATCACTCCTGGCGTGGCAGGTCAGCGTCCAAACGGAACTCCTGCAACTGCCGTTGCAACATTCGATCCGGTGACAAGACAGGTAACTGGTATCCAGATTACAAACGCAGGTTCCGGATATTTGGGCGTGCCGAACGTGACGCTTGACGCTGGTAGCGGTGCTTCAGCAGATGCTTTCCTCACAGGAGGTTCAGTGACCAATATCGATATCGTCACACAAGGCACGCGGTACGCGTATCCTCCGTTGGTTGTAATCGGTTCGACAACATCTGGCGGTGGCCAGGGCGCGACTGGTACTGCAATACTGCAGGATGGAAAGATCATTGGTGTGAACATCACCAACGGTGGAACTGGTTACACTGGTACACCTGACGTTCTGTTCGTTGATGGCGACAATGCTAACGCTTACGCTACCGTGACTAATGGAGCGATCACTGGCATCACAGTAACGGATGGTGGTAGAAATTTCACTGGCGCACCTAGAGTTGTTATTTCATCAGGTGATGGTGGTGGCGCTACCGCGACAGCAACTGTTGCTAACGGCCAGATCACAGGCGTAACAGTAACTTCAGGCGGCTCAGGTTATCTTGAAGGAAACACGCCAGGTGCTGCTGAGCGTTTCTCAGCTACTAAAGGCACTTCGATTGACGTGAAATCAGGAATGACTTATGTGAATGACGTTTATTTCGGAACCGGAGCAATCCGCAACCCTAATTAATTCAAGCATACCAATAATAAAAGCCAACCTTCGTGGTTGGCTTTTTTTTTAAAAAAAATCCTCATTTATGAAACTTAGACAGTTGATCGTCCGTATCCCGAACTATTGCTAACCATTAAATGCCATGAAGATCGTATTTTAGATATCGTTTGCTGACCATAATGTCACACGATAAGTTTATTCAATGCTGCGGTGTTGAATATATTTTTCATTCTAAAATACAATCACATAACTTCGTCTACTACCAATAAATTTTCTTCTTTTTTTAAGTTATTCAAAGAAGCCGTCAAAGGCACAGAGCAGGACTATACTGCGCTGAGCATCGACCGCGCGATCTTCATGCTTTCAATCCCGATGATCCTGGAGATGGTCATGGAATCATTGTTTGCCGTTGTCGATGTCTACTGGGTAAGCAGGCTGAACGACAACGATGCTGTTGCCACGATAGGCCTGACCGAATCCGTTCTTACTTTGGTGTATTCACTGGCGATCGGATTGAGCATGGGAGCTACTGCGATGGTTGCGCGCAGGGTTGGTGAAAAAGACTTTGCTGCGGCAAAGGTGGCAGCGGCTCAGGCTATCTACATTGGACTCGCGATCTCGCTTGCGATCTCAATTGTCGGGATATTTTTCGCAGAAGAGATTCTCAGGTTGATGGGTGCCAGTGAGGCACTGATCGCTAACAACTCAGGTTATACACGCTGGATGCTCACCGGGAACATCACAATTATGATGTTGTTCCTGATCAACGCTGTGTTTCGCGGAGCAGGCGATGCATCGCTGGCAATGCGTTCGCTCTGGCTAGCGAATTTCCTGAACATCGGTCTGGGACCAGTCTTCATTTTCGGACTTGGTCCGATTCCGGCCATGGGTGTTGAAGGTGCTGCCATTGCCACTACAATTGGAAGAGGCTCGGGTGTGATCTATCAGGTGTACCATTTGTTCCGTGGAAAGGGCCTGATCAAATTCAACAGCGTCAATATCCCGCTTCGGTTTGATATTATCGTTAAGCTCATTAATGTTTCCATCGGAGGAATGCTGCAGTTTATCATTGGGTCAGCAAGCTGGATCTTTCTCGTGCGGATCATGTCTGACTTCGGCAGCGCTACCGTTGCGGGTTATACGATCGCCATTCGGCTCATTGTGTTTGCTATTCTTCCAGCGTGGGGAATGGCGAATGCGTCAGCGACACTGGTAGGACAGAACCTCGGTGCGGGTCATCCGGATCGCGCAGAGAAATCGGTGTGGCGTAGCGCATTTCTGAACATGATCTTCCTCGGGACGGTGGGCGTCATCTTTATCTTGTTTGCAGAATTCTTCATTGGATTTTTCACAACTGATAAGGAGGTACTGCGCAACGGTGTACAATGCTTGCAAATCGTTTGTTTGGGCTATGCCTTTTATGCATACGGGATGGTCATCGGGCAGTCGTTTAACGGGGCGGGTGACACAAGGACGCCAACGATAATCAACTTCATTGGCTTCTGGCTGTTTCAAATTCCGCTGGCGTATTCGCTTGCACTGGTTCTTGATATTGGATCGCCAGGAGTTTATGCGGCCATCTCTATTGCGGAGTCGTTTATTGCGATAGCGGCAATTTTGATCTTTCGCAAGGGAAAGTGGAAAACCGTTAAAATCTAAAATTATAATAGCAGGTTGAGGAGGGGGATATCGCATCCCCTTTCCTATACCATCCAGAAATCCTATCTTCCCCTTTTTCAATCATGAAAGGGTCGCATCAAATGTTAGCGCTAAAAATGTTTTGCGCAACGGTTCTTTTTCAACTTGGAAATTTGGCGGTGCACGGGCAGGTACTGATGCCCTACGCAGCAGTTACCGTAACGGGCAGCAGCGCACCATTTTCCAGTGATCAAACACATGAGCGTGACAAATCATCCGGCACCGGTCTGGCAATTGGAGCGTTATTAGAAGTTGAGGTTAATCAGGACTTATACTTTGAGACGGGGCTTTTCCTTGATCAAAGAAAATATCGATTTGAGGAGAGCGCGCGAAACGAGGTATACTTCTATCGTGAAACTACCAGGTATCGCACACTTACTTTACCTGTGATGTTTAAGTGGAGAACGAAGCTTAAGTCATTCGAAGTTGGTATCAAGGCGGGGCCAGTACTTTCCTTTGGAATGAGCGGGAGCATTGAGAAATTTAATCGCGTCCTGGTTGGAGGACAGATTATGCAGGGCAGTTCCACCGGTCAGATTGTCTACGAGCGCTACGAGGCATCTTCAGATGATCGGTATTTTTCACGATTCTTTCATCCCGGGCTTTGCATCGGTTTTGAAGGAAAACTCTTTAAGAAATTTAGCGTTGATGTCCGTTATCTGTATGGACTCGATGATATTGAGATGGTATATGCCGGGCGCGGTGCCTTCAGAGTTCTCTCAGCCGGAGTCTCGGTTCCGCTCGCGCTATGAACCAAACGTTCAGGAGCCTTTTTTAAAAGCTGCATTGAAAGCGTTTTTCAATTCTTCGCCAGCTTTTTTTAGACTTGCTTCAACCTCCTTCCAGCGCTCCTTGTTCTCAGCCTCCTTTTTCATTTTTTCGGCAGACACTTTGAGCTCTTCATATCGCTCCTGAAATTCTTTCTGCAGTTTTTCGCCCGCTTCGTTGAGCTCGGACACAAATTCATCCACCCGCTTGCCGAAATTCTTAAATGCTTTTTCGTTTTTTCCTTCGTCTTTAGGTTCCATATCGTTACGTGTTAGTGGTATGAAATTAGAGATGGTTTTTTACAATAACAAAACCGTTGCTATGAATTCGGAAAAGGATCCAATTGATTGCATAAAGAATTTGTTGGAAAATAAGTCAACTGCAAAACAGGCAACGTACCGGCATATTGTGGAGGCGTTCTCCGTCATTTCCACGGAAGCGAAACGTGTCGTTGATGAGCTGTTGAAGCGGGCTCATCCCGATGATCAGGATGTGACCGTTGAATACAACACTGTCAGTGAGCATGAGTTTGATGTAAAGCTTGCCGGTGACATGTTGATCTTTGTCATGCATACCAATGTGGTGACCTTCGAAGACACGCATCCGATCATGAAGGAAGAATACATCCTTCAAAACGATGTAAACCGCTATTTCGGTCAGATTATGATCTACAACTTTATGGCGGACTCCCTTAAGTTTAACCGGTCGAATGACCCTGGATATCTCCTGGCCAGGATAATGATCAACCACGACAATCGTTTTTTTATTGAGGGAGAAAAAGAATTATCTGAGTACAATAAAATTTCTGACACACCGATTACCGATGACATTCTTAGGCAAATTGTGAAAATTGTTTTGCGCATGGCTATTGAAAATGACCTTATTGCGCCTCCATTCAAGGAAGTAAAATCTATTACGCTTTACCAGAAGCGTGAACACACGCCAGAACTTGGCGGAGGGCAGAAAATCGGCTTCCGGATGAGCTATGAAAATAAAACGGAAGGTTAGCATCTTTTTTCTATTTTTACAGCACACCAATATTCTGACGCTTGAATCTACGATCGATTATAATCTTTCTTTGTATCGCAATGATAGTGATTGCAGAAAGCTGTGCCTCACCGCGTAAGCATAAGCACAAGAAGTTAAAACCAGGAAAACCGATTCCCTGTCCTTTAAAAGATTGCTGATGCGTTTCAAAAAAATTGTCATAGCGATAGATGGCTACTCCGCCTGTGGGAAGAGTACAACCGCCAAACAAGTGGCCGCAATTCTCGGCTACCGCTACATTGACTCCGGTGCAATGTATCGCGCAGTTACACTTTATTTTCTCGATCATCACATAGCGCTCACAAATCCGAAAGAAATTTTTCGCGCACTAACCCAGATCAACATCACATTTAATGTCAATTCTAAGAACGTGTCAGAAACATATCTCAATGGACTAAATGTTGAAAACGATATTCGCAAAATGCGCGTTTCTGAAAATGTAAGCCAGGTAAGTGCGATCAAGGAAGTGCGCACTTTTCTGGTTGATCAGCAGCGCAAGATGGGGAAAGAGAGAGGTGTGGTAATGGACGGCAGAGATATCGGCACTGTTGTATTTCCCACCGCAGAACTGAAACTGTTTATGACCGCTGATATCCTCGTAAGGGCTTTCCGTAGGCAGAGGGAATTGTTACAGCGGAACAGCATGGTAGATCTTGATGAGGTTATTGAGAATCTTGTTCAGCGCGACAAGATTGATACAACACGCCTGGAAAGTCCGCTTAAACAGGCGGAAGATGCCATCATAATCGATACAACGCACATTACCATCGATGAGCAGGTTGATGAAGTGGTAAGGCTTGCGCTTGCGAAAACTATAGTTCCCTAGTTGTTAGTATACTTCTCACCGACTCTTTAACTTTCGGTTGCTTAATCCACTACTCCTTGCCAGCCGGTGATCATCCATCAACAATGAATGCAATCTTAGGGCGAATACTGCGGTATTTTTTTAGCGGGACGGTCTTCATTGTTCCCCTTGTAGCAACGGCCTACTTCATCTTCATTTCTTTTCAGTGGCTCGACAGTAGGCTCGACCTGCCTTACCCTGGTCTGGGATTTCTGATCATCATCGCTGTCATCACACTCATTGGTTATCTCTCGACAAACTATATCTTCAAAACGATCGGTATGCTCTTCGACCGCGGGATGAACAAGATTCCGCTGGTGAAGCTGATCTATGCAACGGTCAAGGATCTGCTCGGAGCGTTTGTCGGTGATAAAAAGAAATTCAATAAGCCGGTGCTCGTAAGGATGAACAAAGAAAATAGTCTCTTCCAGATTGGTTTTGTAACGCAGTCGGATCTGTCGGAGCTAGGCCTTACGGATATGGTAGTCGTATACTTCCCGCACTCTTACGCGTTCTCCGGCTACCACTACTTCGTGCCAAAGGAGAATATTAAGCCACTAAACATTTCAGGACCTACCGCGATGAAGTTTATCGTATCCGGTGGGGTGAGTGGATTTAAAGACTATTGAGTCATTTTTTGATAGCATGATATCGCTACATGTGCGAGTCCCGGGCATTGAATAATGAATTTCGAACATGGAATAGTGAATTTAGAAGTCGCCCTCAGTCAGTCGCAGACTCGTTCAACATTCGAAATTCCATGTTCCTGGTTCTTTAATTCCGCATTCGGCTTTGTGCCGAGGGCAGTGCCTGGTGACACCACAGAAATATCAGTTGATCACACCTGATCCAACAAGTTCTTCCCCATCATACCACGCTGCAAACTGGCCGGGGGTCACACTGCGCTGCGGACGATCGAAAATGATGTACAGACCATTCTCCTTTTGATGAAGCGTGCATGCTTCGAGTTTCTGACGATAGCGAATACGCGCCATGTATTGACGGGTCTCTCCATTATTTAGTTTGAGATCCGGACGGATCCAATGCTCATCGGTATTGGGTATGAACAATCCTTTTCTATAAAGACCCGGATGATCTTCACCCATGCCGGTGTAAATGATATTTTCGTTCGTGTCTGTTCCGATCACAAACATCGGCTTTGCATTCCCACCAAGGTTCAGACCTTTGCGCTGACCTATCGTGTAATAATGCGCACCATTATGCTCAGCGATTTCACGCCCCTGTGACGGACTTAACGCATAAGGTTGCGACAAGCCTGCGAGGTCATCGTCAGCGAAACCGTTTTTGAAAATTTCGGCTGAAGCGGGAAGCTCCACTACTTTTCCTTTTTTAGTTTGAAGACGTTGCTGCAAGAATTCCGGCAAATGCACTTTGCCAATGAAGCACAAACCTTGTGAGTCTTTTTTCTCTGCAGTAACAAGTCCGATCTTTTTTGCAAGTTCGCGAACTTCAGGCTTCAATAATTCACCAACAGGAAAAAGTGAACGCGAAAGTTGTTCTTGTGTCAGTTGGCAAAGGAAATAACTCTGATCTTTATTCGGATCTTTTCCGCTCAGCAGACGGTAGATCGTTTTACCATCTTTCTGAAATTCTGCTTTGCGCGCATAGTGCCCGGTAGCTACAAAGTCGGCCCCAAGTTTAAGCGCTGCGTGCAGGAAAATATCGAACTTGATTTCACGGTTGCAGAGAACATCGGGGTTCGGAGTACGGCCGCGCTGATATTCGGCAAACATGTAGTCGACAATTCTCGCTTTATATTCAATGCTGAGGTCAATCGCCTGAAAAGGAATTCCCAGATGCTGTGCAACAATCATCGCATCGTTGCTGTCATCAAGCCAGGGACATTCGTTGCTGATGGTAACCGAATCGTCATGCCAGTTCTTCATAAACATACCAATCACCTCATACCCCTGCTGT
Organism: Fulvivirgaceae bacterium JP3-4; assembly: GCA_029309925.1. Lineage (GTDB taxonomy): Bacteria > Bacteroidota > Bacteroidia > Cytophagales > Cyclobacteriaceae > Chryseosolibacter. Next base: position 764,004 of record JARKND010000004.1, on the reverse strand, counting down.
TGCAACAGGTATGCGGTGACGCTGGAGTCCACTCCGCCTGACAATCCAACTACTACACGTTTTGCCATGTTCCTACCTAGAAGCGATATTCTCGCTTAAAAGTTCATTTACAGTCTCATTAAAATGCTGAATGAACTGATCGTAGTACTCGCCTGTGCCAGGACCACTGAAGCCGGTGTGAATCTTTTTTACCTTTCCGTCTTTCCCGATAAATATCGTTGTCGGAAATGCGACCACTTTATTCAACTGCGGAAGTGTCTTGGCAGCAGCCTCTTTGTTATTCGTTCCGGCAATCACGAAATCGTACGGCACATCAAATTTATCAATCATTTTCTTAACTCGCGCACTGGCATAATCGAACTCTGGTTTACGCTCATACGCAAGGCCGATGATCTCAATTCCGCGATCGTGATTGTCGCGGTACCACGGAGCAAGAAACTTAGTTTCGTCCATACAGTTGGGACACCAGGTGCCAAACAATTGAAGGATGACAACTTTGTTTTTGTACTTGTCGTCTGCAAGTGAAACCGGTTTCCCGTTTACATCCGGAAAAGTAAATTCAATCTTTTCGTAGCCCGGCTTCAGGTAAGTAAGTGATTCCGGATCTGACAAAGCCGCTTTTTCATTCTTGGTGGCGTTCCATAACGCCATGTATGTTTTGCCACTGTAATACTCACCTGATAGCGTTCCGTCCGCACGCTTTGACGCTGTAAAGAGATAAGTATGATTGCCATCAAATGTGCTGAGTTTGAGCATGCCATCTGATACATTGCCCTGCAGGTATCGATAATCTCCGGTTTCAGTCAGGAAAGTGCCCGTAACACTGTCTTTCACCTGATTGAAAATTCCGACAGCTAGCGTTGTGTCATCTTTTGTTGTGAAGGTCACTTCGTATTTTCCTGAGAAGTCAGGAATCTCATCTGAGAATTGGGATTTCTTGAAGCGGTACGGCTGGCCATAAACTGCAAGGAACGGAACATCGGCTCTGCGATCGTAATTCTTAATGAATGTTCCGATCAGCGAGTCGCCACTGATCTCCGCTTTGATGTTTGCATCAAACACGTGAAGCGCAATGTCAACGGAATCATCTTTAATTGTTATCTCATCAAGCAAAAGCCTTTCACTCGCGTTGATGATGTAGACGTCATAGCCGCCATTGTTGTCCTTCACAAGATCAAAATTGAATGGAAGCTCCTGCCCCTGGATCTCAACCGTTGCCCTCCAGATGCCGGTCTTGAGTGTGTTAATGGATTCTTTATCGGTTGAGCAGGATAACAAAACGAAGGCGAGCCCCGTAGCGGCCAAAAACTTAATCATGATGCAATTTTATATGGCTTCAAAACACAAAAATGCGAGAAATGATTTACAATTTTGACGCTCGTTGGCCGATTTCCCTTAAAAAACACCGGTGTGAGTCAGTTGTCAGATATTACGGTTTTAGAGTTGGCGTCAGTTCTTGCCGGACCAGGTGTAGGCCAATTTTTTGCTGAGTTGGGTGCAAACGTTATCAAAGCCGAAAATCTCAGGACAGGCGGAGATGTCACGCGCACCTGGAAATCATCCGGGGAACTGACTGATGATCGCTCCGCTTACTTTTGTTCAGTCAATTGGGGAAAGCGATCTATCGCGGTAGACTTGTCAACACCTGACGGTCAGGAAGTGGTCTATCAGCTGGCGAGAAGGTCTCACATTGTAATTGCCAGTTTTAAACCTGGTGACGCAGAAAAACTAAGGGTAGATTTCAAAACGCTGTCAGCTGAAAACCCTGGTCTTATTTACGGGCAGGTTACTGGCTATGGCTCGCATAACCCACGCGTTGGTTACGATGCGCTCATTCAGGCGGAGGCCGGTTTTATGTATATGAATGGAGAGCCGGGCGGTCCTTCATTGAAAATGCCTGTCGCATTGATGGATGTACTGGCGGGGCATCAATTGAAAGAAGGTCTGCTGCTTGCGATGCTCGAAAAGGCCACAACGGGGAAAGGCAAACTTGTTGAGGTATCTTTAATACAGTCGGGAATTGCTTCACTCGTAAACCAGGCAACTAACTGGCTCATTAATAAGAAGCTTCCGCAGAAACAGGGATCGGCACATCCGAACATTGCGCCTTACGGAGACATCTTTAAAACCAGGGATGAAAAAGAAATTATCCTGGCTGTCGGCAGCGATAGTCAGTTCAAAACGCTTTGCGGGATTCTCCGCCTTCCTGAACTCGCCTTTTCAGATAAATTTACGACTAACGCACTGCGTGTTGTCAACCGAAAAGCACTTATTCCGATCCTCAGCCAGTCTATCAGCTTAATGTACGCTTCGTCATTGCTGGAAGCACTTGCCAGCGCAAATGTTCCTGCAGGAATGGTTCAAAATATGGAAGAGGCATTTCAGCTTCCGGAGTCCCGGACGCTATTATTTGAAAATCAGCCAATGCCAGGAATAAGATCGGTCGTCTCTCAACCGTTTCCTTTGATTTCCTCCCACTTCTTACCACCGCCTCACTTTGGGGAACACACCAATTTCATCCTGACAGAATTCCTCAGTTTCACACCAGAAAAGGCTCAAATCCTGAAGGAAACGGGCATCGTAGCATAAGCGAAGAGAAATATTTTTGTTCGGAAAAGGCCGTTTTTAGCGGCTTTTTTTGTGTTTTATGCGAAAAAATGCAAAAAAGTGGCATAAAGTGGTTGAAAGTGGCATGAAAATACTTATGTTTGCTTAGGAGGAAAAGACAACCACTACGTCTATGACTTTCTTCACCAGTGAATATGAAAGTAAACTCGATTCCAAAGGGAGGCTGGTGCTTCCTGCGCGAATCAAGGCTCAGCTACCCGTTGCAGACGGGGACGGTCAGGAGCTTGTGATTCGCAGAGGGTTCGAGCAATGCTTGATTGTTTACCCAATGGTGGAGTTCAAAAAGGTCTTCTCAAAAATTTCTGGTCTTAATGAGTTTAACGAAGAGTACCGAAAGCTTCAGCGCAATTTTCTTTCGGGAGTCGTCACAGTCGAGTTGGATAACAACGGGCGATTTCTGATTCCGAAGAACATGCTGACGTATGCCGCGATCGACAAAGATGCGATCCTGGTGGGTATGGGAAACAAAGTTGAGGTTTGGAATCCAGCCATCTACGAGAAGCACCTCATTCAGGATCCGGGTGAATTGTCAAAACTTGCTGAGAAATATTTGAATGAATGAGAGGAGTTGCCATCGGCTACAGTCAACATCTGGCGTGAAGCTGAAAGGTAACGAGTCTCTGAGTGAAGCTGCGAGCTGGTGGTTCGTTGCTTTCGGATGATATTATAATTGTTCCAAAAGATGCTGATAAATGTTGGACCATGGCTGCAAGCTGCAAGCTACAAGCTGCAAGTCGAAGCCTGCAAACTTTTTCAGTATATGCGAAACTTTAAGCAGCTCTTGATTTGGCAAAGAGGGATGGAGATTGTGAAGTTGGTGTATAACGTTGTGAAATACCTACCGAAAGAAGAAAGGTTTGGTTTACAACTTCAGATGACGAAAAGCGCAGTCTCAATTCCGTCAAACATCGCTGAAGGCAGCGCAAAGAGAAGTCAGAAGGACTATCTCAGATATGTTGAAATCTCATTGGGTTCTGCCTACGAGTTGGAGACTCAAAGCCTGGTAGTTGAATCACAAGGTTGGGCACCAGCCGAATTGATAGAGGATCTGCTTAATAAAGTAGAGCAGGAGCAACGGATGATTTCAAAATTTATTGATAAGCTATGAGAGTGTCACCGCTTGCAGCTTGCAGCTTGCAGCTTGAAGCTAAGATTGGTCCCTGATGGAATACCACAAACCAGTAATGCTCCGGGAATGCGTCGAAGCACTCCAAATCAACCCGAAAGGAACGTACGTTGACGTCACCTTCGGAGGGGGAGGACATAGCAAAGAGATATTGAAGCATCTCACAACGGGCAGGCTGATTGTTTTCGATCAGGATGAAGACGCCCGGAGAGAAGCTGAAAAAATAGAAAGTAGTTCTTTAACATTTTGTCAGGCCAACTTCATGTATCTGAAAAAATACCTGAAGTTGAACGGAGTAACACAAGTAGACGGCATCCTTGCTGACCTCGGAATCTCCTCACACCAGATCGATTCACCGGAGCGTGGTTTCTCAACCCGTTTCGATGGCCCGCTCGATATGAGGATGGACCAGAACATCGCACAGACTGCCGCGTCATTGCTGAACAGCTTACCGGAAGCCGAACTGCATAAGTTGTTCGGAATGTACGGTGAGCTGAAAAATGCGAGGACAGTTGCCAAAGAGATTGTCAACTACAGGGCGAACAAAAAATTTGAACGCACTGAAGACCTCAAAGACGCACTACGAGCCGTAGCTCCAAGGGGGAAAGAAAATAAATACTTCGCCCAGGTGTTTCAAGCCTTGCGTATCGTTGTTAACAACGAGATGAAAGCGCTTGAAGATTTTTTGCACCAATCGGGCGAAGTGGTAAAAAGCGGTGGGAGATTGGTAATCATGTCATACCACTCCCTCGAAGACAGAATGGTGAAGAATTACATTAATAAAGGGAAAGTGTTTGGTGAGGTTGATAAGGATTTTTATGGGAACGAGATCAAACCTTTTGAAGCAGTGAATCGGAAACCGATTGAAGCTAGAGAAGAGGAGATCGAAAAAAATCCAAGAGCTAGAAGTGCAAAACTTAGAATTGGCGAGAAGTTATAGATGAAAGTTAATCAACGAACTGAACAGCAGGCCATGACCGAAAACAAGTTCAAGGTTCAGGCGAAGGAAGTGAAGGCGAGCGGAGGATCAGGCTCCAGCGTCTTTTCAGGCATCGAAAAGAAGCTGAAGCTCGAAACGTATTTCGAAGAGGGGTTTCCTGTTCAATACGTTCCCAAGATCCTGTTCGTCATGGTGCTTGGATTGTTTTACATCGGTAACACCCATCATGCAGAAAAGACAGTGCGGAAGATTAATAACATTCAGGCAGAGGTTGAAGACCTGCGTGCCGATTACACTACACTAAAGTCTGACCTCATGTTTTCGAGCAAGCAGTCTGAAGTAGCCAAGAAAGTCAAAGCATACGGTCTAAAAGAAAGTTTAACACCTCCTTATAAAGTTGTCGTAGAGAAAGGTGAATATTAAGAAGTCCATATTATTACGGGTTCGCGTTGCATTTATTGCAGTGATGCTGTTTGCCATTGCGGTGGTTGCCAAGATCGGCCACATTCAGTTTGCGGAAGGGAAGAAGTGGGCTGAGATGGGTGAGCGCATTTCATTCGACTACAAGCGTGTGAAGGCTACACGTGGTAACATCTACTCTGATAACGGAAGTCTGCTGGCGACTTCGCTGCCGTTCTACAAGATCGCATTCGATGCAACGCTGCCGAAGGATGAAATTTTCCAAAAAGGCGTGGACTCGCTCGCATGGCATCTGGCAACATTTTTTAAGGACAAGTCGCAGAAAGACTACAAGCGCATGCTCATCGATGCGCGGGCAAGCGGCAAGCAATATATAGTGATCAGCAGACGGAAAATCGACTACCAGGAAAAAAAGATGATGATGAAATGGCCTGTCTTTCGCGAAGGCCGGTTGAGGGGTGGCGCGATTTTCGAAAAGATGGACGTGCGCTATAATCCGTTTTCGAACCTCAGCCGCAGAACGGTTGGATTTATCAATGAGAATGATAAGGGTGCGGGCCTTGAGTATAGCTTCAATCAACACCTCGGTGGCCAGGACGGTTACGCCTATTATCAAAAAATTGCCGGTGGGATCTGGAAACCGATTTTCGATGCAAATAATGTAAAAGCAGTGAACGGACTGGATCTACAGACCACTCTTGATATTAATTTGCAGGATGTTTCAGAGACAGCATTACATAATGCGATGTTGAAACATGATGCAGATGACGGACTTGTGGTGGTGATGGAAGTGAAGACAGGCGAAGTAAAAGCGATTTCAAATCTCAGTCGTGATGGTGCAGGAAATTTTTACGAGAAATTGAACTTCGCTGCCGGGATGAACTTTGAACCCGGATCGACATTCAAGCTGGTCACGATGATGGCGCTGCTCGAAGATACAAACGTAGAGCTGACAGACAGCATTGACACAGGCAGCGGTGAGATCATGTTTTACAATCGCACAGTGCGAGATCATGAAGAAGGCGGACTGGGGACAGTTTCCGTCCAGGAAGCTTTTGAACATTCTTCGAACGTGGCGATGGCGAAACTGGTCGATAAGCATTTTGGAGTCAAGCCGGACAAATTCATCGCCTACATCGATAAACTTAATCTTTCTAAACCGCTTGGAATCCAGCTGGTAGGAGAGCCTTATCCGAAGCTGAAACGCCCGGGCGAAAAAGGGTGGAGTGGAATCAGTCTTCCATGGATGGCGTACGGCTATGGATTCGAATATACACCGCTTCATACTCTTGCACTTTACAACGCGGTCGCTAATGACGGCAAAATGATCCGACCTGTTTTTGTGAAGTCGGTGATGAAGGCTGATGACGAAGAGGAATCGTACGAGACAGATGTGATCAACAGCAAAATTTGTTCAGGCAGCACACTTGAAAAGCTGAAGCTCCTGCTGGAAGGCGTGGTGGAGCGGGGAACTGCTAAAAACATCAAAGGAACGCATTATCGCATCGCGGGAAAAACAGGAACCGCGCAAATCCTGGAGAACGGACGATACACGAAGAAGTACATTACTTCCTTTGCAGGATATTTTCCTGCGCATGCACCGCGCTACAGCGCGATCGTGCTGATCAAAAACCCACGCGGATGGTATCAGTACGGAAGCAGTGTTGCGGCACCTGTGTTCAAGGAAATCGCGGACAATATTTATGCACGCGACATCAATCTCCACGAGCCGATGCAGCAGAAAAAATTCGTTCATGCGAATGACGCGCTGCCGGTTATCAAGGCAGGAAATCAGGAAGAGTTGACAATGCTTTGCAACGAGTTGGGAATTTCGACTCATTCGCAAACAGAAGAAGAATGGGTCCGCGCAACACGGAGCGGTACCGGTGTTGACTGGAAGAAAAATATCGAAGGAAGGGACATCGTTCCAGACGTCAAGGGAATGACCTTCCGTGATGCGATCTATTTGCTTGAGAAATCAGGGTTGAAAGTTTTTTACGAAGGGAAAGGAAGAGTTGTTCAGCAATCGCTTGATCCCGGCAGGAGAGTTGGAAAGGGCGATCGCATTTTTATCAGGTTAGGTTAATGGCAGATTTAAAAAATATATTGTACAAAGTTTCTTTAACATCATCGTTCGGTGATATGAACACTGATGTGAAAGGAATTTGTTTTGACTCACGGAAAGTGCAGCCAGGATTTTTATTTGTGGCGGTTAAAGGAACACTTTCTGACGGGCACCAGTTCATTCAGAAGGCGATAGATCTTGGCGCTTCCGTGATCATCTGCGAAAAACTTCCGGATACGGTGAAGGATGGCATCGTCTATGCTACCGTAAAAGATAGCGCGGCAGCGCTCGGAATCATTGCATCCAATTATTTTGGCAACCCATCGGAGAAGTTGAAACTGGTAGGGGTAACCGGAACGAACGGAAAGACAACAACTGTCACGCTTCTTTATCAGCTGTTCTCAAGGATGAGAAAAAAAGCGGGACTCATCTCAACCGTTGAAAACAGAATATTCGATAAAGCAATTCCATCCACGCATACTACACCGGATCAGATTCAGCTGAACGAGCTACTGAAAAAAATGGTAGACGAAGGGTGTACGCACGCCTTTATGGAAGTGAGCTCTCACGCTGTTGATCAGGAGAGAATCGCTGGAGTGAAGTTCGCGGGCGCGTTGTTTACAAACATCACGCATGACCACCTCGACTACCACAAAACATTTGAAAACTACATCAAAGCAAAGAAAAAATTCTTTGATGAGTTGCCATCAGACGCCTTTGCTTTGGTTAATGCGGATGACAAGCGTGGAATGGTGATGCTTCAGAATACGAAAGCAAAGAAATATACCTTCGGCCTGAAGAAGATGGTCGACTTCAAAGGCAAGATCATTACGAATTCAATTGAAGGATTAGAACTGGAGGTCGCGAACAAGAACGTATGGTTCAAAATGATCGGTGATTTCAATGCGTACAACCTGCTTGGCGTTTTTGGCGCAGCAGTGCTGCTTGGCGAAAATGAAGACGAGGTGCTCACGCATCTGTCGTCATTGAATGGCGCACCGGGGCGATTTGAACTTGTTTCGCCTGGATCTAAGTTCACTGCAATTGTTGACTATGCTCACACACCCGATGCTTTGAAGAACGTGCTCGAAACGATCGCGCAATTCAGAACAGGGACCGAACACGTTATAACCGTGGTTGGATGTGGCGGAAATCGCGACAAAACAAAAAGACCATTGATGGCTTCGATAGCCTGCAAGCTTAGCGATAAAGTAGTTCTTACTTCGGACAATCCCCGTGATGAAGATCCGATGGAGATTATCAAAGAAATGCAATCAGGAATTCTTCCGACAGAGGCGCGCAAGACCTTGGTGATCGCAGATCGGGAAGAAGCAATCAAGACTGCCTGCATGATGGCGAAAGAGAAAGATATTGTGCTAATCGCAGGCAAAGGACACGAGACCTACCAGGAGATTAAAGGGGTGAAATATCCTTTTGATGACAGAGAGGTTGTAGGAAGAATGTTGAAAATGTTTTCGAATTAATGTGCCAATGTGCCGATTAGCCAATGTGCCAATGATTGAGTGTTCGAATATAGATGCGGAAACCAAAGATGTGGAGTTAGGTGCAAATCACTTAAATACACATTATATGAGAAATTACAAGAATAACCCAATCGTAGACAAGACGTTCCGATTCGCTGTATTAGTTGTCGAATTTTCAGACATTCTGATTGAGAAAAAGCGATTTGCAATAGCAGATCAACTACTTCGCTCAGGATGTTCAATTGGAGCAAATGTCAGGGAGGCACAAGGAGCAGAGAGCAAGGCTGATTTTATTCACAAAATGAAAGTGGCCTACAAGGAGGCCGAAGAGACGGAGTACTGGTTAGAATTGTGTAACGCAGCCAGGTCGTATCCAAAACCGGAGTTACTGCTTGGTAAGATTGAAGAGATTCTAAAAATATTGAACAGTATCCTTACAACTTCTAAAGGTGGAAAAAAATAATTGGCACATTGGCATATTGACTAATTGGCACATTAAAATCGAATTGACGGATTGCCTGTTTGGGCACATGAATAAACACTGAGAGATGCTTTACTACCTGTTTGATTATTTAGATAAACTTGACGTACCGGGCGCGGGAGTGTTTCAATACATTTCTTTCCGTGCAGGGATGGCTGCATTGATTTCTTTAGTCATTACGATCACCTTTGGAAAAAATTTAATCAATTACTTAAGGAAGAAACAGGTTGGTGAAGATATCCGCGACCTCGGTCTCGAAGGGCAAATGTCAAAGAAAGGAACGCCTACAATGGGCGGCCTGATTATCATTGCTGCTATCCTGATTCCCACTTTATTGTTTGCAAAACTCGATAACGTGTATGTGATCCTGCTGATCGTCACAACCGTATGGCTTGGATTGATCGGTTTTTTGGATGACTACATCAAAGTTTTTAAGAAAGATAAAAAAGGCCTTGCCGGAAGATTCAAGATCATCGGTCAGGTAGGCCTGGGGTTGATCGTGGGACTTACACTGTATTTCAGCGATGATGTTGTGATCCGTGAAGTTCAGACTGATAGCATTGCTGTGGCACCGGAAGAAATTACAACCGCAGAGGCTGACGCGATCCAGGGAAGTCGCAGCGACACACTGACGTTCCGGGATGTCAAGTCTACCAAGACTACTGTTCCATTCTTTAAAAACAACGAACTCGATTACAACAATCTGCTTCCGTTTGTTCCCGATGACTACACATGGATGATCTACACGCTCGTTGTAATCGTAATTATTACGGCCGTATCCAACGGAGCAAATATCACAGACGGCATTGATGGACTGGCAGCAGGAACATCTGGCATTATTGGAATTACGATTGGTATTCTTGCGTATCTCTCGGGTCGTGTTGACTTCAGTAGCTACCTGAATATCCTCTACATCCCGAACCTTGCAGAGCTTGTGATTTTCTGTACAGCCTTTGTCGGAGCTTGTCTCGGCTTCCTGTGGTACAATGCGTATCCGGCACAGGTGTTCATGGGCGACACCGGCAGTTTAACACTCGGTGGTGTAATCGCTGTACTCGCGCTCGCGGTGAGAAAAGAACTGCTGATCCCTGTTCTCTGCGGAATTTTCCTCGTTGAAAATCTTTCCGTGGTCATTCAGGTGTCTTACTTCAAATACACGAAAAAGAAATATGGTGAAGGCAGGCGAATTTTCCTGATGTCGCCTCTGCATCACCATTACCAGAAAATGAACATTCCGGAGGCGAAGATTGTCACGCGTTTCTGGATCATCGGTATACTGTTGGCAATTTTAACCCTGGCAACACTTAAGCTGCGATGAAAGAAAGGATCGTCATATTAGGCGCAGGAGAAAGCGGAACTGGTGCAGCCTTGCTTGCAAAAGCAAAGGGTATGGATGTTTTTGTATCTGATCAGGCACCGATCAAGGACAAATACAAGGCCGAACTTTCATCGAACGGGATTGATTTTGAAGAAGGGCAACATACCGAGAGCAAAATTCTCAATGCATCGCTCGTGATCAAGAGCCCGGGCATTCCCGACAAGGCACCGATCATTAAAGCCGTGAAATCAGCTCACATCAATATTATTGATGAGATTGAGTTCGCGTATCAACATGTCGGTCAGGCGAACATCGTAGCTATCACAGGCACCAATGGAAAGACAACTACAACCCTGCTAACCTATCATTTGATGAAAAGCGCAGGCCTGAATGTTGCGCTTGCCGGTAACGTTGGTTTCAGCATGGCCCGCCAGGTCGCTGAGAAAAAGTTTGACTGGTTTGTACTGGAGTTGAGCAGTTTCCAGCTTGACGGTACAGATACCTTCAAGCCAGACATTGCAGTTCTATTAAACATCACTCCTGATCACCTCGATCGTTATGAATACAACATGCAGAACTATGTCAACTCAAAGTTTCTCATTGTTGAAAACATGGAGCCGCAGCAACACTTCATTTATTACGAGGACGATCCGGTAATTGCAAAAGAGCTTGATACCCGCGCCATCGTTCCGAAAAAGGTTCCTGTGTCTCTCAGAAACAGTTCACAAGCTGGCGTCAAATACGATGGCACCAAAATGTCATTCAATATTGGAGGTCAGGCCTTCAGGATTGGGCAGGACGAAACAACATTGAAAGGCCCGCACAACCTGATCAACACAATGTCTGCAGTTTCGGCTGCGGTGCTGGCAGGCGTAAGCGTTGATCAGATTAAGGAGGGACTTAAAACATTCAAGAACGCACCTCACCGTCTCGAGCCGGTCGGGGTTATAAAAGGCGTAGAATTCATCAATGATTCGAAAGCAACCAATGTCGACTCCGTTGTTTATGCATTGGGAAGTTATAATCAACCCCTTGTGTGGATCGCTGGCGGAGTCGATAAAGGCAACGATTACAACCTGATCAAAGATGAAGTGAAGAAAAAAGTGAAGACACTCATATGCCTGGGCAAGGACAATGAAAAATTGAAGAAGGCTTTTGGTGGCGTTGTTCCCCAGGTGATGGAAACACAAAGTGTGAGGGAGCTTGTGAAGATGGCGTTGAATGCAGCGCAGAAAGGCGACATCGTGCTGCTTTCACCAGCGTGTGCAAGCTTCGACTTATTTAAGAATTATGAAGACCGTGGAAACCAGTTCCGTGAGGCAGTTTCCGAGTTGAAAAAACAAATAGAAGGTTAACCAAAAGCAAACCCCTATGACAAAAGTGAAAGAATGGGCAGACAAGCACATGCAGGGAGACAGGGTGATCTGGGCAGTTGTGTTTGCACTCTCGATGATCAGCATCCTGGTCGTGTACAGCTCGATCGGAACGCTGGCATTTAAGAAAACTTCTTCTCCCGAAGCTTTGCTCCTGAGACATACCATGCATGTATTGATCGGGCTTGCTGCGATGTGGTTCGCCCACAAAGTTGACTACAGATATTATTCAAAAATATCCAGGCTTGCCCTGCTTGTCAGCATTCCACTCTTGATCTACACGTTTGTGAATGGAACTTCCGTGAACGATGCAGCACGCTGGATTGAAGTCCCACTCGTTGGTTCATTTCAGCCTTCAGACTTCGCAAGTCTGGCGCTGATCGTGAACCTGGCTGCAATGCTTTCAAAACGCCAGCAGAATATTGAAGACATTAAAGAATCATTGATACCCATCTTGTTCTGGTGTGGAACCATCTGCGGGCTCATTGCATTGACGAACATGTCAACTGCGATTCTTCTGCTGATCACCTGCATGCTGATCATGTTCATTGGCCGTGTCCCAATGAAATACCTCGCGATGCTGTTCTTCGTAGGGATTTTATTCGGAGCACTTGCCTTTAAGTTCGGGTCGCGCGGTGGTACGATGGTGAACCGTATCAAGGATTTTATCGCATTCAGTCAGGGAGAAAAAGAACCAACGTTCCAGAACAAGCACGGCTTTATCGCGGTGGCTACTGGCGGAGTGTTGGGAAAAGGTCCTGGCAACAGCGATCAGCGCAACATTCTTCCTAACCCTTATGCCGACTTCATCTTCGCGATATACATTGAAGAATATGGAATGATTGGCGCTGTGGTGCTGATCGCACTATACCTTCTCCTTCTGCACCGCGGAATGAAAGCAGCGTACAACAGTGAGCGAGCGTTCGGAGGACTGCTCTCTGCAGGATTGTGCTTCGACCTTGTCTGTCAGGCAATGGTAAACATGGGAGTTGTTGTTGGACTAGGCCCGGTAACTGGTCAGCCACTTCCGCTGATCTCGATGGGAGGAACTTCAATGGTGTTCACAGGACTTGCGCTCGGTATCGTGTTGAGTGTGAGCCGTGGTGAACAGGACAAAGCATGGGATCAGGGCAAAGAGAAAGAAGAGTCGAAAGAGAAAGTTAAAGAAAGTAAAACCGTTTCAACAGCACAGGCAGCTTGAGTACCAATGGGCAACCATATCGTTTGATCATTAGCGGTGGAGGAACCGGTGGCCACATCTTTCCAGCCATTGCTATCGCGAATTCATTCCGTGAGCGTCATCCGAATGCGCAAATACTTTTTGTTGGCGCGAAAGGACGAATGGAGATGACACGTGTGCCGGATGCCGGATACAAGATCATCGGCCTGTGGATCAGTGGCCTCCAGCGCAAGCTCACATTGTCGAATTTACTCTTCCCGGTAAAAGTTGTCGTCAGCTACATCAGAGCTGCGGTGATCATCAGGCGCTATAAGCCACATGCTGTCATTGGAACGGGTGGATACGCGAGCGGCCCGATCATGATGGCTGCGACCCGCTTCGGTGTTCCCGCGATCATCCAGGAACAAAATTCCTTCGCAGGGTTGGCGAACAAACAGGTTGCTGACAAGGCTAGCAAAGTGTGTGTGGCTTATGATGGAATGGAAAAATATTTTCCGAAAGAAAAAATTGTTCTCACCGGAAACCCGGTAAGAAAAGATATTATCAGTGTTGGCGAAAAACGTACGAAAGGACTTGCTCACTTCGGATTCGATGGTGCTACAAAAACATTGTTGATCATCGGAGGAAGCCTCGGAGCCAGAAGCATTAACGAGGCTATTCTCCACAACATTGAGAAACTGATCGATGCGGGAGTTCAGGTGATCTGGCAAACGGGGAAAGGATATTACGAGACATACCGCGCTCCGCTGGGTAAATACGATATGAAGAGGATTCGCGTGCAGGATTTTGTAAAAGAGATGGATCTGGCTTACGCTGCCGCGGATGTTGTGATCTCACGCTCTGGTGCGCTTGCTGTTTCAGAATTGTGTATCGCGGGAAAGCCAACGATCCTCGTGCCGTCACCGAATGTTGCTGAAGACCATCAGACGAAAAATGCGATGGCTTTGGTTGATAAAGATGCAGCCTTGCTCGTGGCAGATAAAGATGCAAAAGCAAAGCTGGTTGACGAAGCGCTGAAGTTGTTGTTTGACGAAAATCTCGCGGCTAAGCTTGGCGCGAACATCCTGAAGCTCGCCAGACCAAGAGCAACGGAAGATATTGTAAACGAAATTGAAAAACTGATTAAAGAATAGAACGGTGAAGTTAGAGCAGTACGATAATATTTATTTTTTAGGAATCGGAGGAATCGGAATGAGTGCCCTTGCGCGGTGGTTTATGAAGAAGGGGCTGTTCGTTGCCGGTTATGATAAGACGTCTACTGTTCTCACAAAAGAGCTTGAGAAAGAAGGAATGGTTGTGCATTATGATGATGACGTAAAATTCATTCCTCAGCAAGTGATCAGTAAAAAAGATAGAACGCTTGTGATTTTCACTCCAGCAATTCCGAAAGATCACAAGGAGCACGCTTATCTGAAAGAGAAAGGCTACGCTATCATGAAACGCTCTGAAGTTCTGGGATTGATTTCCAAGGATTATACAACGGTGGCGGTAGCGGGCACTCATGGTAAGACAACAACGTCTTCAATGGTGGCACACATCCTGAAGACTGCGAACAAAAGCATGGTTGGCTTTTTAGGAGGTATCACTACCAACTATAATTCAAACCTGATCATGAACGGTGAAGTAACGAAAGATACCATCGCTGTTGCGGAAGCCGATGAATTTGACAGATCCTTCCTGAGGCTTTTTCCTCAGATCGCAATCGTTACGTCAGCTGATGCCGATCATCTTGACATCTATGGTGATCACAACAGCGTCATCACATCGTTCAAGGATTTTATCAAACAGATTAATAAGGGTGGTCATCTGATCATTCATGAGTCGATTGCTGACTTGCTCGCCTCTGATATCAGCCACGTCACTAAACATATTTACAGCATGAGCCGGGGACAATTTTTTGCCGGCAACATAAAAGCGAAGAGCGGATTTTTTGAATTCGACCTCCATGGATTTGGAAAAGTCGAACACGTTAGGCTCGGTGTCCCCGGTTTTCATAACATTGAAAATGCGATTGCCGCCTCTGTTGCAGCTACGCATTGCGGAGTTGATCTGCCAACGATTAAGAAAGCGTTGGAATCTTTCGCTGGCGTTAAGCGGAGATTTGAATTCGTGATGAAAGGAAAACGTGTGATCTTTGTCGATGACTACGCTCATCATCCTGCAGAGATCGAAGCGTTTCTGAAGTCAATGAAATCGATGTATGGTTCGAAGAAGCTGACAGTGATCTTTCAGCCTCATCTGTACTCCAGAACGCGTGATTTTGCGGAAGGTTTTTCAAAAAGCCTCAGCATCGCAGATCAACTTGTACTGATGGACATCTATCCGGCAAGAGAGCTTCCGATTCCGGGCGTGGATTCGGACATGATCTTCAAGGACGTTACCAGTCCGGTGAAGGTGCGTGCGAGCAAAGCCGATTTGCTGGACAAACTCGAGACGATGGATATCGAAGTACTCGCAACGGTAGGGGCAGGCGATATCGATACTTTTATTCAGCCAATACAAAAAATGTTGACACGTAAATATGAAGATTAAAATCAACATCGGGCGGAAGCTCAAAATTGCAGCGGTGTTGGTGGTGTTGTTTGGGTTGATTGCTTTCGCGGAACGTATGAAAGGTGACGTGGCCGTCCGTGACATCTCGATTAAAATTGAGAATGTAAAGGAGAACCATTTTTTAGATGAAGCTGATATCGCAGACCTGATGGATCTCGATAACGAGAACATCAAAGGTGCAAGCATCGACAAGCTCGATTTCAAGGCAATTGAAAAGAAGATAAAGAGCGACCCGTTTGTGAAAGATGCCGAACTGTATAGTGATCTCAAAGGAAACATTACAGTGAAAGCGTCACTGCGCAGACCTGTTGCCAGGATCATGAGAAACGATGGTCCGGATGGCTACATCGCTGAGGACGGAACAGTGATGCCCGTGTCCGACAAGTACACGTCACGTGTGATCCTGTTAAGCGGAGCTAAAGTACGCGAGCTCCTTCGGCAGGACAATATGAACGACAGTGACGAAGGCCGACAGCTCATGGAAATGCTGAATCATATTAATGATGACGATTTCCTGAAGGCACAGATCACCGAACTTGATATTGATGGAAAGGCCAGGATAACCTTGCTTCCGCAGATCGGTGACGAGCGCATTGAATTCGGAACACCTGATAACCTTGAAACAAAATTTAAGAAACTGACAATTTTTTATAAAGAGATCATTCCACGCGTAGGATGGAACAAGTACAGCAAGATAAACTTAGAATTCGATGGCCAGATAATAGCAGAATAGCAATTGGCCATAGCCATAGCCAAAAGCCATAGCCCGTAATAGGAGAGATAAAACATAATATTTGATAAACGAATTAGAACAACACACAACCACTAATAATTAAATCAGATCATGGAACAGGAAAAAATAGTAGTCGGACTCGACATTGGCACAACGAAAATTTGTGTTATCGTGGGTCGCAAGAACGAGTTCGGAAAACTCGAAGTGCTTGGTATGGGCAAGGCAGAGTCGGAAGGAGTAGTGAAGGGGATTGTCTTTAACATCGACAAAACTGTCTATGCAATTGAAAAAGCAATTAAAGAAGCCAGCGATCAGTCCGGTATCGACATCGGTATCGTGAATGTTGGCATCGCAGGTCAGCACATCCGAAGCTTCATCCAGCACGGTGGCATTACACGCACTTCGAAGGAAGACGAGATTACTATTGACGATGTTGAACGCCTGACGCAGGACATGTATCGCATGGTTGTTCCTCCGGGAAGCCAGATCATCCACGTAATGCCGCAGGATTACATGGTCGACTACGAAGACGGAATTAAAGAACCCGTTGGCATGTCCGGTGTCAGACTGGAAGCTGATTTCCACATCATCACCGCGCAAACCAACGCGATCAACAATATCAACAAGTGTATTCGCAGAGCAGGCCTTGAGATCGAAGACCTGATCCTTGAACCACTTGCGTCAAGCCTTGCGGTGTTGAGCGATGAAGAAAAAGAAGCCGGTGTTTGTCTGATTGACATTGGCGGTGGTACAACTGACATCGCGATCTTCTACGATAACATTATCCGTCACACGGCTGTCATTCCATTTGGTGGAAACATCGTGACGAACGACATTAAGCAGGGACTGATGGTTCTGCCGCAGCAGGCGGAGCAGCTCAAGACACGCTTCGGAAAAGCGATTGCTGAAGAAGCAAGCCCGAACGAGATCGTTTCCATTCCCGGGATCAGAAATCGCGCTGCGAAAGAGATCTCGGTAAAAAACCTTTCGAACATTATCCAGGCAAGAATGGAGGAGATCATCGAGATGGCGCATGCTGAGATCATCAGCTCCGGTTTCGAAAATCGCCTGGCTGGTGGAATCGTGATCACTGGTGGTGGCGCTCAACTGGCAAACCTGAAACAACTTGTAGAATATATGACGGGCATGGATACCCGGATAGGATATCCGAATGAACATCTTGGTAAGACTAAGATCGAGGCGGTGAAGAGCCCAATGTATGCAACTTCCGTTGGTCTGGTGCTTAGCGGTTTCAGATCATTGGATGAACGCGCAGACCGTTACAAGGAAGCGCGTGAGACAGTTAAGGCAGTCAAAATCAAAAAGCAACAACCAGTTGCACCTTCACGGAATTTCTTCAATGATATTCTAAACAAAACAAAAAGTTTGCTGATCGATGACCTCGATGGTAAAAACGAATACTAAGCACAACCACTAATTAAATCATATGTTTGAAACAGGATCCTACAAATTCGAAATCCCCAAACATAGCGTTCATCGCTCAATCATTAAAGTGATTGGCGTTGGCGGGGGAGGAAGCAATGCGGTGAATCACATGTACAAACAAGGCATCAAGGATGTTGAGTTTGTCGTCTGCAACACTGACAACCAGGCACTCAATGCGAGTCCCGTACCCAACAAACTTCAGATCGGTGCAAACCTGACTGAAGGACTTGGGTGTGGTGCAAACCCTGAGGTTGGAAAAAATGCAGCACTGGAAAGCAAGGACCAGATCCGTGAGATGTTGACGGGCACCAAGATGGTGTTCATCACAGCGGGTATGGGTGGAGGAACGGGAACGGGAGCGGCACCAGTCATCGCCAAGATTGCTAAAGATATGGATATCCTCACCGTTGGTATTGTTACTGCGCCTTTCTCATTCGAGGGAAAGAAGAAAGGTTCACAGGCAGAGCTCGGTATCGAAGGACTTCGTCAGACGTGTGATACGGTTCTGGTAATTCTTAATGATAAGCTTCGCGAAATTTTCGGCAATCTTTCGATTGGCCAGGCATTCGCGCAAGCCGATAACATCTTGACTACGGCTGCGAAAAGCATCGCTGAAATTATCACGCTCGCTGGTTATGTCAACGTTGACTTCCAGGATGTACGCACGGTGATGTTGAATGCCGGTGCCGCTGTAATGGGCTCTGCAGAAACTCGTGGTGAGAACCGCGCAAGAAAAGCTGCTGAAGGTGCGCTAGCCTCTCCGTTGCTCGACAACCGCGATATCATGGGTGCGAAGAAGATTCTACTTTCCATCATCTCAGGTGTTGAAGCCGAGCTGCAAATGGATGAACTCACGGAAATTACGGAGTACATTCAGCAGCAGGCTGGTGACGAAGGCGAAATGATCTTCGGTCACGGTGTAGACCCTGACCTGGGTGACAGAATTCGCGTCACGGTGATTGCAACTGGTTTTCATATGGAGGCTAAACTTCCGGTCAACAGAAAGGAAGAGAAGAAGGTCATGGATCTCGACCGCTCTCAGGGATGGTTGTTCCAGAATCAGGCGCAGGACAATTCAATGAATCAGCCGAAAGAAATTCAGGTGCGCCAGAAGCCTCAGCAGCCTCAAACGCCTCCACCACCAAAGAAGGAAAGTTTCGATGAGCGCAACAATGAGCGTGAGCTTTTCTTTTCCGGACCCTTTAACAAAGTAGAACAGTCACAGGAGGACGATGACAGCCTCCTGCGCGATGATGACTTTGATCCCATGACTGAAAAGTACGGAGATCAGGTGATCAACGATGAAGGCATGATGGAACTCCGTAAAACGAAGGAGAGACTTCAGCAACAGGCGGAAGAGCGCAAGAATCACCTCAAGCAGCGTAAGCAGGAAATGACAAAAGAAGAATTTAATGAGAAGTGGTCGTTGCCTGCGTATCTTCGCAGAGGCGTCAAGATGAATGACGTTCCGCATTCTTCTGAACCTTACATCTCGAAATACAATTTGAATGATGATAACTCATTGTTGGGCAATAATAAATTCCTGCACGACAATGTAGATTAAAGATCTAGCATTACCGGCACGACTGGTCATTTACTCCATTCGTAGTGGTTGTTGGTGGTAAATATTTTTTGCCGGTGCCGGTATGCTTATTAAAAAAATCCAGGTAAGACGTACCTGACATTTTTTAACCTAAACCTCGCATTCGCGAGGTTTTTTTATTTCCGAAAGGAATGAATGAATGATTGAAGTTGATTTGCTTCTACAATGAGAAAGGATGATGCGGTATTCGAATAAACAATGTGTGCTAAAATGAAATCCTACTGCGCAACGAACACGAAGTCGCTTCCTTTTTCGTTATCGCCAAACTCGCCAGACCGTGGCTCATGGTCTTTTATCTTTTCCAAAAAAGGTATGATTTCTCCTATGGTGAGAATACGATCGTCTCCACCACGGCTTTTTAAAGCTTCCAGAATACGAAGTGCGAAAGGTGAATGCTTACCGTTGATTCCGTCTGAAACATATTCTTTCCCGCCCGATGTAATGTACCTTCGGGTTTTTTTTGAAAGTTTCCGCGCAAGAAATTCGTTCTTGCTGAGTTCATCATTGGGATCAGCTCCGCGCGAGCGCGCAATTGCCGGGTCCAACGTGCCTCCGAAGCATACGTCCATCGTTAGCAAAATATGATTGCATGAAATATTATTGATGTATGAACGGAGGTTGGAGTGCGAAATGTAACTTGTTTTTGCTTTATCAGACTCAAGCGAATTTTTAGCCACGACATAGCCTTCACCGAAGCCCTCGTCAAACTGGCCATGGCCTGCAAAGAAAATTAACAACTGGTCTTGTGGTTTATAATTTCGTTTAGAATAATCCTTAATCTTTACAAGAATGTCTTCCTGCGTTGCATTTTCCACAACTTCGATTTCAAATCCATACTTCTCTTTCAGTTCGTTTGCAATGGTGTTAGCGTCATAAACAGGATTGACGAGGTCGTCCCAATAGTCATACGTGTCTGTTGCGAAAAATAAACCGTAGTCCTTCCTGTCAATCGCCACCGCGTCAGAGATTGCATCGCTTCCAACGATAACATTCCTTCTGTCAGAAACTTTAGCACCATTCTTATTTTCCGCTACAACTTCTATAAAATTTGATCCGGCAAGAAGTGTAATTTTCTGTTTAATTGTGAACGTCAGCGCACCATCCGTTAGTTCGATAGCTTTCTTTCCCCGTGATTCTCCCGACATGTTGTCGCCAATAGTGAGATGGAGCGCTTCCAATGGCACATCTGATTTTACCTCGGCTTCAATCTCAACGTGCGATTCAAGGCTATTGGTATATTCCAACTTGGGCGTGATCCATCTAATCGTTGGTACGCTGGTCGCAGACCGCGGATTTTTCATGGAAACGTGAACTTCGTTGGTTTTTACGCGAAGCTCTTGTCCAGGTAACATGGCGGCTTGTGAGAGCAAGACGAAAATCGACAATAGCACTTTCATATTTCTCAATTAATAATGATTACCCGCCTAACAGATTCCTTAAGTTCCGTTCCATTGATTTTCATTCTGATAAAATAAACTCCGGACTTACATGCCGTACCTTCTGCGTTCAACCCGTCCCACCGCAAACGGTGAGCTCCACCGTTCATTTTTTCATTCATGCTTGTTCGAATAAGTCGCCCGAGGTTATCTAAAATATAAACCTCTACATGATAGGACGACTGTGAGTCGGGTAACACTAAATTGATTTTTACCTCTCCTGTACTTGGATTTGGATACGGTTTACTTAATAGAAAGATCCCGGGAGAGAGAACATCACCTCGCTTGCTATAAAATAATTTGAATTCTCTCTGACCACCCTTAAAACTAACGGATGACTCCCTCCGCATGTTTATCCACGCTGCATCCGTCTTATCCAACAAATACAGATTAGCAGTATTGTCTCCAAAAGTTGTATTGTCCCAGGCGAGGTTAATATCTGAGAGCTGGTCGCTGCTCTCGATGCTAAAGGTCCATTCATGATGCTCCTCTGTTGGAACAATGTCCCTGGAAAAATTCGGAGACTTATACTCAGGATGTTTGAACGTGGCGTCAAGAAACTCGTCAAGCCTTGGCAGTCTCATGTCGTCATAGCTGTCTTTAGAAGCACTTGCGCTGCGATGCATGCCAAAACCGCTTAGCTCCCACAAAGAGTTCCCTTGTTGTAAAATCAGCGGAACCTGCCAATTGTCTCCATTGAGATCACTGCTTATTTCATTTTCTTTCTTTCTCCCTGCCGTAAACGTGTTTCTCAACCCAACTTTTAGATTAAGTGTTACCGGATTGTCCGCAAAGACAAAGCCTCCCTCGAATTTTTTAAGATCATCTGTATTCTTAAAATTTTGAATAGAACCATCATAGACTTTTAATCCGCCTACACCTGAAACATTCGGATTGTCCGCCAACACATCGCTCCAGTCGATGTTGAACGGATAGGGATTTCCAATTTGATTCCATCCTGCCGCCAGCTCCATCTTAAAAGGATTAGCCTGATCATTTGCACCTGCCGTCCCGGCACCAGTGGTAAGTGTGCTTGCGTCTATTTTGGAATTAAACCAATATCCAACACCGCGCGTCATCTCAGGAAACCCGGGCGTCTGATACTCAATATTGCGACCGTTCCGATAGTGAGCAAGTCGCCAACTCTTTTTATCATATACCCCAAGCGATCCGAAAATGTTTTCGATGGAAGTATTATTTAATTCGAAGGGGATCGAGATTACCTGCATTGAGGCGCGAGTGCCGTTGAAAATACCACTGATGAATTTTTGACTGCTGGAGTTTTCAAATGAAATGATTTTTTTTGCGACTGCACTGGTTTTTTCTCTTCCTCCATCGTCAACAACAGTAAAATAATACTCCATCCCTATCTCATCCAGGTAACTGTCAGAAAGGCTGAAATCGATGTTAGCCGATGAAGAAAGCAATGCGTTTTCAGCGGTATACGCTACTGCAGTGATTTTCTTATGGAAGAAGGTTACTGTATAAGGAGGAATGCCACCGGATATTATGGCCTTCACCGATGTACTTGACGTTGCCGTTCCAGGTGATATTTCAGGAGGATTGCTCACTGTGCCCGTTGAACTCAGCGTTAATGCTGCCTTGAAGATCGCATTGTCTGAAACTCCCGCGGAATTTTTTGATCGTGCTCTGAATTTATATTGTGTTGATGGCGATAAATTTCGAACAAAGTCTTCTGTTAAGCCTGTAATTAATTTTGCATCGTAACCGCTGATCGGGTTGGCATATCCATCCGCCTCGGAAAAAACATCGAGTTCGTAAGCGTCAGCTCCGGCTACTTCAGCCCAGCTTGCAAGAAAACTGTTCGAGGTAATTTGCTGCGCTGTATTCATTACGGGTTTTGCGGGGACAGTGATCTGTGTGATGTGGTTCGAGTTTTCGCTGTTCCCGGAAATGTTGGCGGCACGTATTCGGTAATAGTAGATCGTGCCAGCCTGAAGTCCCGTGATCGAATGTGACGTGCTGGCCGATGGAATCACCTTTGAATTGTATTCGCCTAATAAGGGTGAGAATGTTGAGCTCAGCGAAACATCTAAAAGGTAATTGTCAGCAGAAACAACACTATTCCAATTGGCTGTAAAGCTGCCTTGCGTTATCGAGGAGGCGGGTAAAGCAACCGGATTTGCCGGAACGGTGATCAGTGACACAACTGAAGAATTTGCGGATGGGCCAGTCGCGTTTTTGGCTCGAACTCTGAACTTGTAGGGGGTACCTGGGGTTAGGTTGATGACTGAAATTGTATTCCCTACCACACTTCGATTCGAATAGTTTGTCAGGTTCGTTGCGAAGTCGTCTGTGGAAACATCAAGCAGATATTCCGTTATGCCTGTAACAACACTCCAGCCCGCTGTAAAATTGTTTTGACCGATAGAAGTCGCAGAGGGATTCAAAGGTGCATCAGGTTGTGTAAGAACAGAAACTATGTTCGAATTTCCGGAAGTGCCGGATGTACTTGTTGCCCGAACACGATATTTATAAGAAGTATTTGATTGCAGCCCTGAAATTACAGCCGATGTAGACGATACAACTTTTCCATTGTGGCCAGCAAGAAATGTTAAGAATTCGTCTGTCGAAACATCCAGAAGGTATTCACTTGCGCCAGATACAGACGACCAATTTGCTGTAAAAGAAGTTGTGGAGATCGAAGTAGCACTGGACGCGACAGGAATTGGAGGAACAGTAACCACGGAAATTGTTTGCGAGTAGTCAGATGTTCCAGATGCATTGACAGCACGGACGCGATATTGATAAACAACTCCCTCGCTTAGTCCGGTAACGGCAGCAGAGGTTTGTGCAACCAATAAATTATTGTAGCCGCTCACATAATCAAAATTACCGGTGTAAACCTCGAGTCGATATTCCGATGCGCCCTGAGATGCATTCCAGTTTGCAGTAAAGCCGGAGATTGTAATAAGTGTCGGATTAGTTGCGATCGGAGGTGACGGAATAGTGAGTGCAGAAATTGTATTTGAATTCGCGGAAGGCCCCGAGGCGTTTACCGCGCGAACTCGAAAGTAATAGGTTGTGCCTCCCGATAGACCCGCGAAATCCAAAGTTGTTGCTGACACAGTCAGGTCGTCATACCCGACAACTTTTGAAGTGAAATTTACATCGGTCGCAAGATCGATTTTGTAATGAGTCGCTCCGCTGACTGAAGACCAGCTTGCCTGAAATCCCGTAGGTGAAATTGCATTCATTGAAGATGCAACGGGAGGCATTGTTAACGTGAGTTGGTTTTGAGTCGCAGAGTTCGGTGATGTTCCTCCGGAGTTTACTGAACGCACCCTGTAATAATAGATGGTATTGGGAGTTAAACCTGTTACGGAAATGTTGCTCGAATTTGCTGTCTGATTATTATAACCGGTCACAAAGCTGGAGAATCCAATATTGTCCGATACATCGACTCTGTAGCTTGTCGCACCAGCTACGGCATTCCAATTGATTTGGAAGCTCGTAGCCGAAACATTTGATGCGGATGTCGTGGGAGCGGAAGGAATTGTGATTAGCGAAATTGTGTTTGAATTGGATGAGGTCCCGGCAGTATTGGATGAGCGGATTCGATAAGAATACGTTGTTCCTGCGGTCAATCCGGAAACTGTCTCACTCGTAGTTGCTATTGATTTGTTGTTATAACCGGTGACAAACGTTTGGAAATTATCTAAGGAAACATCCAGATGATATCCTGTTGCACCGGTTGCCGCCCCCCAGTCGGCAACAAATCCAGTTTGCGTGATGGCTGACGCAGTCGTTGCAACCGGAGTTGCGGAAATTGTAACCTGCGAAATTGCTCCGGAGGAAGCAGATGTCCCCGAAGCATTTACCGCTCTGACTCTGTATTTATAAGTTATGCCTGCGCTTAGTCCGGTGACATTGTCACTCGTAGCACTTACAGTTTTGTTTTCATATCCGGATACGAAAGTGACAAAATCAGTTGATGATACGTCCAGCCTGTATGATGTTGCGCTCAGGGAACTGCTCCAGTTTGCCGTGAATGAAGTTTGCGTGACTGAGGTAGCCGCCAAAGCTGTAGGATCTGGCGGTGACGTTAAGACACTTCTTGTATCGGAATTTCCGGAACTACCGCCCGAGTTATAAGCCCTTACGCGATAATAGTATGTCGTTCCAGGGCTGAGTCCGCTGACAGAAAATTCGGTGACGTTACCAACGTTCAGATTATTATTTGCGCCAACGAAGCTCGAGAAAGTATTTGTAGTAGAAACATCCAGGTAATAACCAGTGGCACCGGTCGTTGCCGCCCATTTAGCTGAAAATGAATTTTGGCCGATAGTGGTTACCGCGGCCGTCACCGGGTTGGATGGAATTGTTGTAAATGTGATTGGATTGTTTGGGCCAGTCGACACATTGTAAAGGGCACTTCCGCAACCTGACCCCGCGGATTCAAATGCACGGAAAGTATAGGTGGTACCAGGAAGAAGATTGTAAACTATGAGCATGATCGGCATCCCTGTTCCAGTCGCCATGTTGCATCCACAGTTTCCTCCAGTCGTCATTGTGGCAATTGCAAAAGCGCCTGGACCCACTTGACCTCCGGTTCCAAATTCATAGGCATCCTGCCCTGTTGATGAAAGGTTGCAGTAAAGAATATTATTTACCGGGATTTCTGACAGACTCGGTCCAACTTTGCCGACAACCAATGTTCTGTCGCCATTCCCGCGAACTATCATCAACGTTGCACTTGTGGTGCTGATGTTGCTCGTACCAATCTGCGCCTGAACGCTAGGCTGCGCCATGGCACTTGAAACACATGCTGCAACCGAAATTCCAAAAAGTATTATGTTTTTGAAATTCATTTGGATTAATCAAAATTAGTGGGAAAATCTGGTAAGCATTCCTCACAATCCTCCTTGGGTTGAAAAAGAAAATACATGACCCCGCCAACTGCAACAGCGGGAAGCGCTTTCATCAGCAAAGGAATTTTTCTTGATATCCTAAAGTCGTTTGTGTTAACAACTTCGTCTTTATTCTTACTGTCTGAAATCCGGAAGTGATAATCGCTCCCTGGACGGGTATCCATCGGAAATAAGATTGTATACTTTCCCCCATTGGGGATACCTGAAAAGGTGTTGACACGTTGGTCACCCTTATATAGATCAAAGTTTAAGACATTTTGTGGTCGACCACCACTCCAACGAATCTCGTATGGTTTGCCACGCTTGTATTGTTGATTTTCCTTAAAACTTTCTAATCGTATAAAAGGAATATAAACTCTGGCCCGTAGTTCAAAAGCAAGTTTGCCTTCAAACTCTTGCCCGAATTCCTCTTTGATGTTTACGCGAATTTTTCGGTTGCTCCCTGGAATGATTTCCAGACCGATATCACCAGTGATTTTTTGTAACGGTGTGATAAAATTATCTCTCGAAGAATAGAGATTTATGGTGTAGCGCCTTCCCTGAGTTGTGTCCTGCAAATCATATAGCAGGAACACATTTTCATTCTCAAGTTCAACTCGTTTAATAGTAAGATCCTGACCATTGACACACGTACTTGCCAGGCATACAAGCAGAATGATGATGACCAACTCCCGAGGATGAATCATGAGTGGTGTGGGGTTAGGACGGCTTATACAACTTCGCCAAAAAATGGGGGTTAATCAAGAAAAAATTTGAAACCCTGTTTATTAACGTTAAAAACGAGCTTTTTTTCTGGCTTCAAACTTGTATAAACCCCTGTAAACGTTAAAGTCGTATGAAACTGCAAGGCGCTGGATTGTTTGTTTTGCTAACAATTATCTCGACTTCATGTATAACAGAACATATAGAACCAAGGTCCGATTACCGCGACAGGATTCTAGGTTACTATGAGGTTGAAGAGTATAGTCAGACGTACGATGACATGACTTACTATGATATTGACATCACGCGTTCGAGTGATCGTGATGAAGTGTGGATTGACAATTTTTACGCAGCTGATATCTCTGTTTATGCAATTGTTACCTACGACAGAATCCGCATTCCATACCAGGTGGTTGATGGATACGAAGTTGAAGGCAGCGGGGTAGTCCGCGGAAGCAGAATTGATTTCACGTATAGTGTAAAAGATAGGTACAGCCATAGCGCCACAGACTTTTGTGAGACAACTGCGTGGCTTGACTAAGATTTGGTTTTGGTTTGCCCGATTGAAGTCGGGCGGTGTTTTAGTAGTAGCAGGTTTAGTCGTCAGATCACCCAATGGTCTGGCGACTTTTTTTGTCGTCCGACCACGCCTCGTGGTCTGACGACTAAACCTCACCTAAATGGAATACACTTAAAACCGCATGAAAAACTCCGTCCCTTTGCCAACCGTTGACTTCACGGTGAGCGTACCCTGGTGCTGACGCATGATCTGACGCGAGAGCGAAAGCCCAATGCCAGAGCCGGTTTTTTTGGTTGTAAAGAATGGAATGAAGATCTTTTCCATGGCTTCAGGGTCGATACCCGTACCGTTGTCTTTTACGGAAATGACAGGTCGCGATTTTTCGTTCAGAGAAGCTTTCAGTTCTATCAACTTTTCCTCCTGCTCCTCAAAAGCCTGAATTGCGTTTTTGATCAGGTTGATGATCACCTGCTCGATCATATTTTTGTCCGCTGAGATCGTCAGGTCTTCAGGATAAACAGAAATGTTTAGACGGATATTTTTCTCCATCAGTTCCTTGCGATGAAGCATGGTCAATTCTTCGAGAAGGGTTTTCACTTCTATTTGAATCTGACGAGGTTTCGGAATACTCGTGAGGCTTCGGAATTCTTTGACGAAATGGATAAGACCTTCACTTCGTTTGCTGATGGTTTGAAGCGAAAGATGGATGTCATTCAGCTGGTCATTTGTCAGTGGCCGGTCCTCCTGTTTCTCCATGTGCTGCTTGAGCTCTTCTTCTACGATCCCGGCAAGGGAGGAAATTGGCGTAACTGAATTCATGATCTCATGCGTCAGCACACGCACGAGGTTTTGCCATGCCTCCATTTCTTTTTCTTCGAGTTCGCTCTGGATGTTCTGAATTGAAATGAGCTTGACGTTTTCTCCACGCAAGGTCAGTTCTATCGCGTAAATGGAAAGCTGCACGAGGTCATCACCGATCTTCAGCCGCACGAGTTCCCGTCCACCGGTCTTGAGTTTGATAAAGACGTTGACCAGTGTCTCGCTCACGTCTTTCAGGTCGCTGATATTTTCTGCGCGATTGATCTTCAGGAGTCTGCGGGCTGCGCTGTTGAAGATCTCGATCTTGCCATCCTCTTTGAAGATGATCAGACCGATACCGACATGCATTACGATGTTCTTGAAAAAGAGGAACTCTGAATCTTTTTCGCGTCTTGAATTCCGAAGCTTTAGCATTGCTTCGTTCAACTCTTTATGGAGTCGCTGCACAACAGGGTCGTCACTTTCGGTTTTGAAAGAGTAGGAGAGGTCATCAAAACGGATGGAGTCGAGAAACGAGGCTATGTTCTCATGTGATCGGTCGAGATACTCGATGAGCAATTTTACCTGGTACAACGACAGTCCGAAGAATATGATGGCGTAAAACCAGTCACCGGAAGAGAATGCAAAAAAAGCGAAAAGAAAAATGGTGGCAGCGAGTATCGCCACGCGCGGCATAACTGGCGATCGCCAGTTAAAGTCCATATTTTTCCATCCTTCGGTAAAGCGAGGCACGTGTTAATCCCAGTTCGTCAGCAGCTTTCGAAATATTTCCATTATGCATTTGCAGCGCTTTGGCAATGGCTGCCTTTTCTACTTCATCCAGGTTTAACGTATTTGAGTTGCTATTGTTCGACAAAGAGCGGCTGAGAAGAAAATCAGTCTCTTGCAGCGTTGGTGAATCCGTCATGATTACAGCACGTTCAATAGAGTGCTGCAGTTCGCGGATGTTACCGGGCCACGCGTAACGTTTGAGTTTGTCCATTGCCTCTGGCGCGATGCTGTTTACCTGCTTGTGATATTTCTTGGCGTAGTACTGCAGGTAGTGCTGCGCCAGCATAGGAATGTCTTCAACCCGGTCACTCAAAGGCGGCACGTTGATCTCAACCGTGTTGATACGATAAAGAAGATCCTGTCTGAAGGTTCCCTCCTGTACCATTTTCGCCAACGGCATATTCGTGGCGCAGATCAAACGGATGTCGACATTGATCGGTTGATTCGCGCCAACACGCGTCACCTGCCGTGACTGCAATGCACTGAGGAGTTTGCTCTGCAGCGCCATGCTCAGGTTTCCGATCTCATCCAGGAACAGCGTTCCGCCATTGGCCAGCTCGAATCTTCCCGGGCGGTCTTCGCGTGCATCTGTGAATGCGCCTTTTTTATGTCCGAAAAGTTCGCTCTCAAAAAGCGTCTCGGTGATTGCGCCCATGTCTACAGAAACGAAGCTGTTGTCTTTCCGCAGCGAGCGCTGATGAATGGCGCGTGCAATCAGCTCTTTGCCTGTTCCGTTCTCTCCAAGGATTAAAACATTTGCGTCTGTCTTCGCAACCTTATCAATCAATGCAAACACTTCTTTGATTGCCGGACTCTGGCCGATGATCTCACCGAAAGGTTTGCTGATCTGTTCCTCGAGCATCTCCTTCGCCTTCTTCAGCTTGTCAACCTGGTTGTACGACTGTTTGAGTCGTATTGCTGTTGAAATGGTCGCGACAAGTTTCTCATTCTGCCACGGTTTGAGAATGAAGTCTGTTGCTCCCTGCTTCAAAGCTCGCACAGCCATCTCAACATCGCCAAAGGCAGTGATCAGGATCACGACTGCGTTCGGATCCTTTTCCAGGATCTGACCCAGCCAGTGAAATCCTTCTTTCCCGCTCGTAATGTCTTTGCTGAAATTCATGTCCAGCAGAATGACATCGTACGTATCGTTGTTTAAGAGAAATGGAATCTTGTTCGGATTCTTTTCGATGATCACGTGGTGTCCTTGCTTTTTCAGCAACATCTTTGCCGCGAGGAGCACATCTTCATCATCATCGATCATTAGAATTTTTCCGCCTTCCTGAGTCACAGATAAATAGATTTAGGGATAAACGCTTAGATAAGGAAATACTGTGCCAACCGCTTTTAGAACTGATTTACAGCGTTTTTGCGAACACCATTGTCCTTGATTGTACAAATATGTTCAAAAATGAACAGATTTTACGGCTTCTCAGGAAATTAAGGTTTGAACTCAAAAATGTCGAACGAAGTAGCGTTCACCAGCACCATTCGCTCATCTGTGAGAATCACGCTGCGGGCTGTTGAAGGCAGTTTTTGCTGACGACTTTCCGCTGTGAAGAGATCTGTGAAGTGAACGACATCGCCTTGCAGGTAATACAACTCCTCTCCGAGAAAATTGAATGATGTGATGCCCTTCGCGGGGATGACCTTGATATGCTTTCCGAGGCTGTTAAAAACAAAAATTCCGCGGGAAGGATTTAGCAGGAACACGAAGTTCTGATACTCGCGAATTGTCGTGAATGCCGTGGCATCTTCGATCAGCGTTGCATCGATCACGACTTCCACTTCCACCTGCGCATCTGCCGGATTGATCTTTTTGAGACTGTGATCTGCGTTGTCGAGGACCCATAGTTTTTTTTCTCCCGAGGGTGCAATCAGCCACGGCTCGATGGCAAATGCCGAGTCAATCCTGTATGACGCCACGGTTTCAAATGATGGATTGTAATAATCGTATTGTTGTTTCTCGCGATAGTATGCGAACAACCTTGCGCCATCACGCGGATCAAAAAGGGTAGGCCGTCCGTGGTGACGGTACACAACTGCAAGCTTTCCATCCTTGTCGAATTTCTGGATCTGTCCTTCTTTTGTCACCATGTAGACATCTCCGGGTCTGTCAACCGCAGAAGCGAAAATCGTGTCGCTGACTTCCAGCGTTTTGATCTTTTTCTGCCCGAACGTTGCAGCGGGAATCGCGATGATCAGCAGGAGGATAAGTCTTTTCATTTACTTTGAAGGATTGAATGTTTTCAACTCAACATTCGTGCCGTCATATACAGCATAGGTCTGGAAGTGTACCCATTCACCTAAATTGATATAGCGACTATTTTCAGAAATCTTAAGGTCGAGCGGGAGGTGACGATGTCCGAAGATATAAAAATCATGATGTTGCTTTCTCTCAAGCTCGCGACAATACACCCAGAGGAACTCACCTTCTTCACCTTCAAATTTCTCTTCCCTTTTCAGATTGGCAATCCTGCTTTTCCGTGACCAGGTTTGCGCGATATAAAACGCGAGGTTTGGATGGAGTCGTGCAAAGAGCCACTGGCACACCTTGCTGTTAAAAAACTTTTTCAGGATTTTATAAGTGTGATCGCCAGGCCCGAGCCCATCGCCATGCCCGAGCAGAATTTTATGCTTGCCAATCTCGAGAAGCTGCGGATCGCGATGGATGGGAATGTCGAGCTCTTTTGTGAAGTAATCAAACATCCACATGTCGTGGTTGCCCGTAAAGAATGTGATGGGTATTCCGGCATCGCGTAGCTCGGCAAGTTTTCCCTGCAGCCTGATAAACCCGCGCGGGATCGTATACCGATATTCAAACCAGAAATCGAAGATGTCGCCTACAAGGTAGATCGAGTGCGCTTCATTTTTGATCGAATCAAGCCAGGCTACTATTTTCTTCTCTCGTTTAAGAGACTCCTCGTGGTTCGGAACGCCTAAATGAAAATCTGAGGCGAAGAAGATTTTTTTATTTACTAGCGGAGCAAGTTTCATGAGCGTGTGCAAAGTAATAAAAAAATGCAGAATGCGGGTTAACCGCAGAGCCGCAGAGAGCCGCAAAGAAAATTCTAAAAATGCTCCGCGACCCTCTGCGGCTCTGCGGTGAATTACATTTTGCATTAAAAAAGCCCGGCTATTAACCGGGCTCTATTCTTATGCGTTCAGGCCGCGCTCGGGATTTTCTCCCTGG
Source organism: Fulvivirgaceae bacterium JP3-4 (assembly GCA_029309925.1). Lineage (GTDB taxonomy): Bacteria > Bacteroidota > Bacteroidia > Cytophagales > Cyclobacteriaceae > Chryseosolibacter. The sequence goes on along the minus strand of JARKND010000004.1, from coordinate 732,321 downwards.
AGCGTTGGTGTCGGGTCGACACCGGGCTGCTCATTTTCGTGTTGCTTCTTTTCGTACTTGCCAGAACCGTTTGTGAATTGCTGATAGGTAGTCAGCTTTTCAAAAGGACGTTTTCCGATCAATCTTTCGAGATCACTCTGGAACAGGATCTCTTTCTCAAGAAGTTCTTTTGCAATTACATCCAGGTGCTGACGGTGTTGCGTTAGCAACGCAAGCGTTCTCTTGTAAGCTTTATCAATGATGCCACGTACTTCCTTGTCGATCTTTTCCGCAGTTGCATCTGAATATGGCTTCTGGAAGTTATAGCCATCGGAAGCTTTCGAGTCATAGTACGACATGTTTCCGATCTCTTTGTTCATACCATAGATCGTTACCATACCGTAAGCCATCTTCGTGATTCTTTCAAGGTCACTCAATGCGCCAGTTGAAATTTTTCCGAAGATCAATTCTTCTGCAGCGCGGCCACCGAATGCCATACACATTTCATCTTCCATTTGCTCGGTCTGGTAGAGGAACTGTTCTTTCGGCAGGTACTGCGCATAACCTAATGCAGCAACACCGCGTGGAACAATACTTACCTTCACCAATGGATCAGCATGTTCGAGGAACCATCCCGCAACAGCGTGACCCGCCTCATGGAATGCAACGATCTTTTTCTCTTCAGGCGAGATGATCTTATTTTTCTTCTCAAGACCACCAATCACGCGATCGATCGCATCCTGGAAGTCCTGCATGTCAACTGCTTTTTTATCTCTGCGGGCCGCGATAAGCGCAGCTTCGTTACACACGTTAGCGATTTCCGCGCCAGCGAAACCTGGCGTCTGCGCTGACAGCTTTTTCACGTCAACCGTTGGATCGAGTTTGATAGGCTTCAGGTGTACTTTGAAGATGTGCTCACGTCCTACGATGTCCGGCTTGTCAATGCTGATCTGTCTGTCGAAACGACCCGGGCGCAACAATGCTGAGTCGAGTACGTCAGGGCGGTTGGTGGCAGCAAGAATAATCACACCTGAGTCTGTCGCGAAACCATCCATTTCCACAAGGAGTGAGTTCAACGTATTCTCGCGTTCGTCATTTGCTCCAGGCAACTGACCTCTTCCGCGTGAGCGACCAATCGCATCGATTTCATCAATGAACACAATACAAGGTGCCTTCTCTTTTGCCTGTTTAAAAAGATCGCGAACACGCGCAGCACCCACACCCACAAACATCTCAACGAAGTCTGACCCCGAGAGTGAGAAAAACGGAACAGCCGCTTCACCAGCCACCGCTTTCGCGAGCAAAGTCTTACCGGTACCCGGAGGACCTACGAGCAATGCACCCTTTGGAATCTTTCCACCGAGTTTTGTGAACTTGCCCGGGTTTTTCAGGAAGTCTACAATTTCTTTTACTTCTTCTTTTGCTTCATCAAGACCTGCTACGTCTTCAAACGTGATCTTGACTTTATTCTCGGCATCAAACAATGCAGCCTTCGACTTACCGATATTGAAGATCTGCCCGCCAGGTCCGCCACCACCGGTCATCCTTCTCATCAGCATCCAAAAACCAAACAGGAGCAGGAACAGGAAGCCCCACTGAATGAAAACATTAAAATAGTTTTCGCGTGTGGTTGAATTATATTCCGGTCTGTTGGCATCCGGCACTTTCTTTACAAGTTCTTCAAATTTTTCATCGAAACGATCGATGGAAGTGATCGGGAGTTTATAGTGCGGCCCGCTTGTATTTGAGCCCAGCGGTCCTTCTGTGATATCCTGACGGTATTTTGCATTTTGCAATGCCTCCGACTTGAGCGTGATCTCAACCATTTCCTGGTTCTTAATCAGTGTTACCTTACGTACATCTCCATTGCGAACCATTTGCTCAAACTCATACTGGTTTACTTCTTTCAGGTCGCTGGAATTATTTATATACATCACCCCCAGGATCACGGCTATCGTTGCGAGGATAACCCAGATCTGATAATTGCCGCGCGGAGCTTTGTTCGGCAGTAGAGGTTTGTTTTCTTTCTTGTCAGCCATTTTTAGTTAATGAATCAATTAAAATATCAAGTGAATAACGATTGAAAAACGATTTGGTTCTAGTGGTTATTTTCAATTTCTCTTATGTCAGCATCACCCCAGAGTCGCTCGAGGGCGTAAAACTCTCTGCGGTCCTTGCGAAATACGTGCACCACTACGTCTATGTAGTCGAGCAACATCCATTCTTTATTGTTCTTTCCTTCGGTATGCCAGGGATTTTCTTTGAGCGCTTTATAGACTTCCTGATCTACAGAGTCAGCAATGGCGTCTAACTGCTTATCGGAATTACCGGAACAAATTACAAAAAAATCGGCAACGGCATTCTTAACTTTTCGAAGGTCCATTACGACTATATCAGAGGCCTTTTTTTCCTGCATTCCCTTCACAATTGTCTCGCTGAGAATCTCGGAATTAACGCCCTTCCTTTTTTTCGCCATTAAGGTTTTTTCGTTTGTGGTAGTTGGTATATTGATAACTTGCAAAATTAATTAATAAAGTTGTATAAAAGTCCTGCCAACACGCTTTTCGTGGGAAAGAATGTGGTTTTTGTGCCAGAATGTCATTCCACTAATACACTAGCAACCCAATTGAGTCAAAACCCTTCTGCCAGCGAAGGAACAGTAGTGATTACGAGCAATCAAACTGCGGGAAGAGGGCAACGCGGAAACACATGGGTTGTTGAACCGAATCGCAATCTCACCTTGTCTCTAATCTTAAAGCCTGGTTTTCTGATGCTTAGCGAACAGTTTATGTTAAACGTAACAGTGTCGCTTGCCGTTCGGGACGTTTTAGCGGAAGTTCTCCACGAGGCTATCCATATAAAGTGGCCCAACGATATTTTAGTTCACGAAATGAAAATTTGTGGAATCCTGATCGAGAACCAGCTCCGCGGAAAAACGATTGAGACCGCTGTCGTTGGAATTGGTTTGAATGTCAATCAGGTTGATAGCCTTCCAGTCAAGGCAACATCATTGGCGAAACTGACGAACCAGCAATACAACCTGAATGACCTTTTTTCGACTTTGCTCGGGCGCATTGAAACGAGATACCTTCAACTTAAGCAGCAGAAGCGTCAGATACTAAAAGCCGAGTATCTTGCGGCACTCTATCGGATCAACGAAGATCACCAGTTCGAAGCAAACAATCAGGTTTTCAATGGGAGGATCACCGGAGTGGACGCGTCAGGTCGGTTAGTTGTTGCCACTGGCAATGAAGTTCGCCATTTTGAAGTTAAAGAAGTACGTTATCTCTAATCGCCAGACATGAAAGTGTTCTCTACACAGAGCCGAATTATCATCACCTGCAATAAGCGCCTGGCGCCATATCTAAAGCAGGAAGTGGAGGAACTTGGTTACACGCCAACGAGTGCTTTTTCAACAGGGTTGTCATTGCAGGGCACAGCCGAGGATTGCATCCGTCTGAATTTGAACCTCCGGTGTGCAAGTCAGATTCACTATTCGCTAAAAGATTTTCGGGCAAACAGTCCTCAGGATGTTTACAAAAATGTAAAAGCGTTTCCATGGGAAAAGCTGATTCCGCAGCATGGATATTTTTCTGTGACGAGCAACGTAGATCATTTCACGGTGAACAATTCAATGTTCATCAATGTGAAAGTGAAGGATGCTATTGTCGATCGCATGCGCGAACACAATGGCGACCGGCCAAACTCAGGATCATCGCTTGATAAGATGGTGGTACATATTTTCTGGCGCGAGGAGCAGGCGGAAATCTTTCTCGATACCTCAGGAGAAACGCTCGCGAAACATGGATATCGGAAAATTCCGGGCAAAGCGCCAATGCTGGAAGCGCTCGCAGCGTCAACAATAATGGCGACAAAATGGGATCGTGTTTCCCCATTTGTAAATCCGATGTGCGGATCGTCAACACTTGCCATCGAGGCAGCAATGCTGGCCACCGATCGCAGGCCCGGCCTCTTCAGGAAAAACTATTCGTTTATGCACGTGATCGGCTATGATGAAGCTGTTTACCAGCGCCACTATCGGGAACTTGAAAGTAAAGTCAAAGACATCCCAAATCTGAAGATCATCGCCACCGATATCAGCGATGATGCCATTCATGTTTCGAAAGTAAATGCGGGTATCGCAGGCGTTGACAAGTTCATTCAGTTTGACGTCTGTGACTTTGAAAAAACAGAAGTGCCTGAACAGCCGGGTGTGGTGTACTTCAATCCGGAATACGGTGAACGTCTCGGAGAAGTACAGGAACTTGAAGCAACCTACGCACGTGTAGGAGACTTCATGAAAAATAAATGCAAGGGTTACACCGGATACATCTTTACAGGAAACCTTGATCTCGCCAAGAAGATCGGGTTGAAAGCTTCGCGAAGAATAGAATTTTATAACGCCAAAATAGATTGCCGGCTGTTAGAGTATGAGTTGTATGCGGGGACGAGAAGGAAGGAAAAGATTTAAAATTTAAGATTTAAAATTTAAGATTTAAGTTCCCTTGCGGGATGAAGATTAGGTAGGTCTAAAATCTAAAATCTAAAATAATTATTCACTCCCGCACACTGCGATGTTAACTCTGCCGCCATGATGCTCATGTCCTCCGACATTCGATCCGATGTTTCCGGCTGCGAGAATGATGTCTTTATCTGGCCCCGAAGCTGCGAGGTGAACTTTGATTGAGCCATCGAGATGAATAAACTCCTGGTAAGTTACCGTGGTCTCATCACTGAGTCGTGAAAACTCCGTTTCACTGATACCGGTTCTGCCGGGCACAGGATTGAGAAGCGCAAGAATGGCGGCATCAGGCGTTCCGATGCTTCCTACGTGCAGATGGACGGGATGTTCGATGTCGCCTTCTGTCCCGGTGAGTTCAATTCTGATGAGAGAGAATCCATCAACTTTTTCTTTTACGATCACCGATCCGCTCACGGGATAACTTGATCCCGGAAGGAGTGCATACGTGACTTGATTGCCTGTAAACTCAGTCTCCACTGGACTATTTTCCTGACAGGCGAAGGCAATGGCAAGAACAAAAACAACCGGAAAAATCCGTTTCATATCCCTACTTTTGTTGAAAGTTAATTAATTTACTACAAAGGCCCTTCGAAGTGCTGTTACTGCTGTAAATTTGGATACTTTTTGGCATGGATGTAGCATAGGAGCAACGGTAAAACCCCAACCTTATTTCTTGTGAAGCGCATTTTTACTTTGATTTTTTTGGTTGCAGCCTGTAGTCCTAAGGTTAAAGCTCCGGACCCCGAAGCGCTTAAGCCAGGCTGGCTCAAAAACCAACCTTACCAGGAAGGTTATTACACGGGCATCGGACACAGCATAAAGGACGGCTCAAATAATTATCCACAGGCAGCAAAGAAAAGCGCACTCGATGACCTGGTTTCTCAAATCAAAGTCAATGTATCCAGTACTTCAGTGCTGAGTTTTATGGAAGTTGACCGCAAGTTGCAGGAACAATACGAACAAATCATCCAGACTACTGCCACAGACGAAATCGAAGAGTTTGAACTTGTTGATGCGTGGGAAGATCAGACAAACTACTGGGTCTACTACAGACTGTCCATCGCGCGATATCGCCAGATCAAGGAAGAACAAAAACGAAACGCAACAACGCTGGCCACTGACTTCCTGAAAAAAGGAAAAGCCGCAGAGCAGTCATCTGAACGGCTTCAGGCGATCACCTATTATTTTCAGGCATTCCGGAGTGTTGAAAAGTACCTGGGCGAGCCGATCAGGGTTTCGCTTGACGGTCGTGATGTTTTGCTTGTCAATGAAATCTATGCGTCAATCCAGTCGCTGCTGGACAAGATAAATGTTGAAGTAACACCATCTGAAATTGCGCTCAACCGCAGGGTAAACCAGACCCAACATCAGGTGGTGGCGAAAGCGATATACAAAGACCTGAAGGTTCCTGCAGTAGCCCTGCCGTTGAAGGCAACATTTGAAAAAGGTTCTGGTGATGTTTATCCGGAGTACAAAACGGACGCACAGGGACAGGCCAAAATTCTGCTCAATCGAATTGGTTCAAAAGAACTGGAGCAAACGCTGGGCGTCAAAGTTGACATTGATATGCTCAGTGGGACGAGCAGTTCTCCGGTGTACAAATTGATCGCGGGCACTTTCAACCTTCCGAGGGCACAGGTAAACATGAAAGTGCAGCGACCCGTGGTGTTTCTCAGTGCTGACGAGAAAAGCCTCGGTACCGTAAAGTCAAACTTCCAGATCACCAACAAGCTTAAAAACCTGCTCGCGAATAACGGGTTTGAATTTACTGAAGATAAGACACGCGCGGACCTGTGGTTTGATGTGAAAGCAGATTCCGAGAAAGGCTCAGTTTCAGGAAGTATTTATGTGACTTACCTCACAAGTGTGATCAAAGTGCTGACGATAAAGGAAGGAAAGGAGATCTACGCGACCACACTGGATCGTGTAAAAGGCTACGGCCTCGACTACGATAAATCCAGTGTTGATGCCTACAACAAAGCGATGGAAACACTTGAAAAAGATCGCATGAATGAATTGCTCAATACTGTATTGCAATAAAAACGCTTAAATTCAATTGAAATTGACACTTATTCACCTTCAATAAAATTGGTCTTTAAATTGTATTACACCATTAACCTTGTATAACATAACCAAACTCTGACTAGAATATGAAAAAGTTAACGTATTCAACATTTGTTCTTCTTTCCGCAGCTGCGCTGTTTATCGTGAGCTGTAAGAGTAAAGAAAAAACTCCTGTAGTGAAGGGAGAAACTGAAGTAGTTGTTCCTTGTTCCGGACCTGACTATTTCACCACAGCTAAATACTTCCGTGCGAACTCTATTGGCGAGAGCCAGGATCAGCAGACTTCCAAGAAGAAGGCATTGACTAATGCGCGCAACGAACTCGCGCAGGCTATTCAGACTACAGTGAAAACTGTCACTGACAACTACGTGAACAGCCGCGAGATGAACAACAAAGAAGAAGTGGAAGAGCGCTTTGAAAGCCTTAACCGCGAAGTGGTGGATCAGACCATCAGTGGTATCCGCACGCTTTGCGAAAAGCTGATGAGAACCGAAAACGGTACTTACAAGACTTACGTGGCGATCGAACTTTCAGCCGATGAACTCGTTGCAAAATACAATGAGCGTCTTCAGAAAGATGAGCGTTTGAAGATCGACTACGACTACGAGAAGTTTAAGGAAACTTTCGAGAAGGAAATGGAAAAAATGGGTAAGAACTAAAACCCTTCATTCCTAAAAAGATATTGAAAGCTGTCCGGATCGGGCAGCTTTTCTTTTTTCATTAAATTGGGCTATGGCCGGATATTCAGGAACCCCGCTTCAAAAGAAACTGGGCATCAAGCCCGGCATCTCCATGTTTGTCATCGGTCCGCCCGACAAATATTTTGACTGGATCAGTCCTTTGCCTGAAAAAGTTGTTGTCAGGAAGTCATCAGCAAAAGATCTCGACTTTATACACGTCTTTGTCTCCGCTCAGAAAGAATTTCAGAAGCAATTCCTGTCGCAAAAGAAGAATTTGAAAAAGGACGGGATGATGTGGATCTCGTGGCCTAAAAAATCATCAGGCGTACAAACAGATCTCGATGAAAATCTCATTCGCGATTTTGGTCTTCAGCATGGACTTGTTGACGTCAAAGTTTGCGCAGTTGACGAAACATGGTCTGGGCTGAAGTTTGTTTACCGCCTTGCTGACCGTTAGAAACTATGCAGGGCGATGCCAACGGTATACGTCTGCGCATCGGTTCGTGACGGACCTTTATTTGATTCAAACAGAGGAGTCAGGTTGTAGTAGCCGAACAATGCAAAGTTGCCAATGAACACTTTCATACTCGCACCATAGCGAAGCCTGTTCAGGTTGAAAGCCTGGTGGTTCTGCAGTTTCTTCAGCTCACCGTTTTCCTTGTACTTTACTTTCGTGCTCGCGTTTAGCAGGTAACCAATGCGGCCACCAATCGCAATCTTAAAGCTCCGGGCCGGATCGTCAGGTTTCGTGCTGAAGCGCAACTCAAGCGGAACATCGATATAAGTCATGGTGAGCATGCTCTTCTTTGTGTTCAGCGTGTTTGCCCAGTTTGGCTGGCCAAGGGTGTCGCCATCATACAGCGCGTGACCGAAATCGACAAAGCGCGTGTTACCCGAATCATCAAAGATTAATGTCGGATTACTCAGGCGAAGGGTATCGTTAGGGTAATACTGGAGGTAGCTCAGAAACTTGAAACGCTCCATGCTCAAACCGATGCCCGGGTGAAAACTGAATTTAGATTTCAGGATGCGCATGTCGTATTGATAGTAGACGTTGGCGGTGCGGGAACCCCAGAGTCCGTACTTCACTTCATTGGGCTTTTCTGTCAATCGGTTTACGCCCAGCTCTACCACAAAGGTGCCTGGGATATCCGGGCGCTTGGTCTTTTTGGTCGGCTCTGTACTTTGGCTGTAAGCAGCCGTTCCAAGGAGCATCAGAACAATCAATGAAGCGAATTTGCTGGTCATGCGTATTAATTTCCTAAAAATAAAGGCTCAAAAATAGCTTTTTTGTTCGCAGGGCCAAACCGTTTATTTGGCCGAGTGAATTTATTCTTTACATTTGCAGTCCAAAAATCAACAAGTCATAGGCAAAACGCAGCTTCTGCGGCCTCAGCTGACCTGCTTTTGGAACCGGGCTCGTAGCTCAACTGAATAGAGCATCTGACTACGGATCAGAAGGTTTGGGGTTTGAATCCCTACGAGCCCACTGAATTATCAGATCCTGATAGATTTTCTGTCAGGATCTTTTTTTTTATCCCTCTAAACCTTGACTCGTAGGGATCACGAGGGGTCGCGCGGCATGGCTTGCGCGTATGAGCTAATCCCTACGAGCCCACTGAATTATCAGATCCTGATAGATTTTCTGTCAGGATCTTTTTTTTTATCCCTCTAAACCTTGACTCGTAGGGATCACGAGGGGTTGCGCGGCATGGCTTGCGCGTATGAGCTAATCCCTACGAGCCCACTGAATTATCAGATCCTGATAGATTTTCTGTCAGGATCTTTTTTATCCCTCCGACTCGTAGGGATTCTTATGCCCGCCATAGCGGACGAAGCCCATCACAGATCATTGTTATTAACGAGGGCCGACTGCCTTTATTACAAGATGGCCGGTCGCCACGAAAAGTTTTACGAAACATATTGGCAGGAAGGTTACTGATCCGACTTTCCCTCATACGCGGAAATGCGATCGCGCTTTTGTTTAAAGTAGCTGTACAATTTGTTAATTCGGGATGCAGTGGTTATAACTTTCCTTCGCGGCTCCTTATCTTAACAATCGATTTAAAATCAACCTCCGATGATTTCCGGTCTAACGGTTAACCCTACACGCATTTGCCTCAGCTTATTGAGCAGCATCGGGATTGGGATTTTGGCTGGTTGCTCAACCTCCGAAACGAAGGTTTTCACGAAGCTTGACAGCGATGACACCGGAATCGAATTTGTCAACGAAAACCTGGAAACGGAGAAGAGCAATATTCTGACATACGAATACTTCTACAACGGGGGAGGAGTTGCGCTGGGCGATATCAACAATGACGGACTGCTGGATATTTATTTCTCGTCCACGCTGTTTGAAAACAGGCTCTACCTCAACAAAGGCAATCTTGAATTTGAAGACATCACAGAATCTTCAGGTACATCCTGCAGCATCGGCTGGAAGACCGGTGTGAGTATGGTTGACATCAATTCTGATGGCTACCTCGACATCTACGTATGCCGGTCGGCAAGCCCTGACCCGCAACGCAGAAGGAACATCCTGCTCATCAATAATCAAAATAATACCTTCACCGACAAGGCAAAAGACTATGGCCTTGATGACACATCCTACTCAACTCAGGCGGCATTTTTTGATTTCGACCACGATAACGATCTCGATGCAATCCTTCTCAATCATTCAACTCTGGATATTTCAAATTCTTTCAATATCAACCTCCGCAATTCGTCCACGCGTTACCCTGAGGTAGGAAACAAATTGCTAAGGAATGACAATGGCAGGTTTGTGGATGTGAGTGATTCACTTGGCGTGTATGGCCCTGCTTCTAACTATGGGCTTGGGATAAGTTTGTCGGATGTCAACAACGATGGGTGGATCGACATTTATGCCGGATGCGATTACACCGGACGAGACAGGCTCCTTATTAATAAAGAGGGTAAGCATTTTGAAGACGCCACCTCCATCCTCAGTCACATTTCGAAATTCACCATGGGGACGGATGTCGCGGATTTTAACGGTGATGGGCTGATGGACATTTTTACGGTTGACATGCTTCCAGAGGGGAACGCAAGACAAAAGCAATTGTTTGGTGCCGATCGCTATGACACCTATGCCGGAATGGTGAGAAATGGCCTGCACCATCAGTACATGCGGAATATGCTGCACATGAATCTTGGCAATGGCGCTTTCGCGGAAGTCGGGCAGCTTGCAGGTGTTTCAAACACCGACTGGAGTTGGGCAGCACTGTTTGCAGACTACGATAATGACGGCCAGCAAGACCTGTTCGTTACGAACGGCTTCAAGCGCGACCTCACGGACAACGACTTTGCCAAGTACAAGGCATTCGAAGAGATTGGCGCTTCACAACGTCAGGGTAAAGCAGTGAGCTACCTGGACGTGATTGCAAAATTCCGTGAAAACAAAATACCCAATTACATTTTTAAAGGAGGCCGTGATCTGCAGTTCACCAACGTAACAACAGACTGGGGTTTTGATGAGTCGCTGCTGACAAATGGTGCCGCCTATGGCGACCTTGATAACGATGGCGACCTTGATCTGGTCACAAACAATATTAATGATCCCGCGGGAGTGTATCGCAACAACACACGTCAGCTTTTCAAAAATAATTTCCTTTCAGTTGAATTAAAGGGAAAGTCGGGCAATAGCCAGGCCGTTGGGGCGAAGGTGATTGCCTACGCAAATGACAGGCTCTTCGTCCGTGAGAATCTTCCCGTCCGGGGCTTTCAATCATCTGTAGATCATAGCATGCACATTGGTCTTGGGAATCTTTCAGCGGTCGACTCTGTCCAAATTTACTGGCCTGACGGAAGTGTCGAGAAACGCGGTCGGGTTGAAATTAACCAGAAGCTGGTGATTCGTCAGTCTGATGCTGATAAAGTCCTCATCCCGGAGACGAAGCAGCCTCTTTTTACGGAGACACTGGTCGACAATGTGCGGCATACTGAAAACGATTTTGTTGATTTCCGCGTGCAGGCACTCCTCCCGCATATGTTTTCTGCGGAAGGCCCCGCTCTTGAAATTGCCGATGTCAATTCGGATGGGCTCCCGGATTTATTTATCGGAGGCGCCAAAGGGAACCCATCACGACTATATCTTCAGGGAAAAGACGGCAGATACCTGGCGTCAACACAAATATTTGATTCCGACATACAGCGCGAAATCACCGATGCTGTCTTCTTCGATGCTGATGCTGACAATGATGCGGATTTACTTGTGGTTTCAGGCGGATATGAATTCGACAAGAACGACAAAGTATTGGCAGATAAACTTTACCTGAACAATGGCAAAGGAAAATTTTCCGAAACCGCGTTTCCGGACATTCGTTCGAGTGGTGCATGTGCACGACCTGCGGACATTGATCATGATGGCGACCTGGATTTGTTTATCGGAGGCCGCGTAGTGCCCGGAAACTTTCCAGAAGTTCCTGAGAGTCACATTCTGATCAACGATGGAAAAGGGCACTTCGCCATTGATGCAAATATTGATGCATCGCTGAAATTTTCCGGAATGGTTACCGATGCTGTTTGGACCGATCTGAATAAAGATGCATTTCCTGATTTACTCGTTGTGGGAGAATGGATGCCGCTGAAAGTCTTTATCAATGAAAAAGGAAAACTGGTGGACCACTCTTCGCAATGGACTTCTCAACGCACGGAAGGTTTATGGAACTGTATTGCCAAACACGACTTCGATGGCGATGGTGATGATGACTTTGTGATCGGAAACCTGGGGTTGAATACGCAAATGCGGGCATCTTCGGAGCAACCGATCACGCTCGTCTATGATGATTTCGATAAGAACGGATCGCTTGATCCGATCGTCAATTATTATGTGCAGGGAAAATCATATCCGTATCCGACACGCGATGAACTGACGGAGCAGCTTCCGTCATTTAAAAAACGTTTTACAGACTATAAGTCGTACTCGACCGCTCAAATTGAAGATGTGTTAACTCCCGAAGAGTTGAAGAATGCACGGAAACTTTCTGTCGCGATGCTCGAGACGGTGAAAGTCATAAACGACAATGGTAAACTCACCCTCACTCCGCTTCCCATCGAAGTGCAGGTGTCGCCTGTCATGGCCATTGCGTTTGTCGATGTCAATGGTGATTCAATCAAAGATTTGATCACCGGAGGCAACGTTTCCGCTGCACGCGCAAGGACGGGCAGAATGACAGGCAATACTGGATTTGTGTTTCGTGTCGATCGCAAAGGCGAGATGATGTTCATACCTCCCGGTCAAACGGGCATCATTGTGGATGGCGATGTCCGTAAAATTGCAACTGATAAAAATGCAGTGTTGTTTGGCGTGAATAATGACGTTGTCCGGAAGTATAGTCTTTCGAAGCAACGTGGTAAGGCATCAGCGGGGACAACTTCTGAATGATTAACTTTTAATGATAATATCGTGATTAGACTATTTTGGGTAATGTGTTTGTTTGGGATGCTTTGCGTGAAGGATGCCAGTGCGCAGAAGCTGCAATTGATCGATCGAAAGGCTACCGCTGAAACGAAAGCTCTTTTTCTGAATCTTCATACACTTTCAAAAAACCACACCCTTTTTGGGCATCAGCATGCAACCGAATGCGGTCATGGATGGGCAGGCGATGAAAATCGTTCTGATGTCAAGTCGGTTGTAGGGTCACATCCCGCTGTGATCGGCATCGACCTCAGCGGATTCTCTGGAAGGAGCGAGCAGGAAATTGAAAATGCCAAAGCGCAGACGCGGAAAAATGTGATCGACACTTACAATCGCGGTGGCGTTACAACGATCTCATGGCACTTCTTAAATCCCGTTTCACAAGGTGGATTTTATTGGGTTGACTCACTTTCAAAGCCTGCGGTGAAATACATCATCCCTGGTGGCGAAGCTCACGAAACCTACAAAAGTATTTTGCGCGGTATTGGTGAATGGGCTCACAGCCTGAAGGGTGCCGATGGCAAAACCGTCCCCGTAATTTTCAGGCCGTATCATGAATTTGATGGTGGATGGTTCTGGTGGGGTGCACCCCACTGCTCCCGCGAAGAATTTATTTCGCTATGGCGCTTCACCGTGAGTTATCTCCGCGACAGCATGAACGTTCACAATTTCATCTACGCATTCTCGCCTGACAACAAGTTCAACACAGAAGAACAATTTCTTGATCGATATCCGGGCGATGAATGGGTCGACATGGTAGGAATGGACAACTACGGAGATATGGGTCGTGATGGCTATCACCTGGAGCGCGCAACTAAAAAACTGAAAATCGTTTCTGATGTTGCCTTAAAAAGAGGAAAACTCGCGGCATTTACGGAGACAGGGCTTGAGTCAATTCCCAACCCTACATGGTGGACTGGAACGTTGCTCAAAGTGATGCGTGCGGAAAAAATGCAGCTTTGCTATGTGCTCGTGTGGCGCAACGATACGCGAAGTCCGACACATTATTATGCACCGTACCCGGGCCATGAGCCAAGTATTCCCGACTTCAAAAAGTTTTATGATGATCCCTACACGCTTTTTGAGAGCGACCTGAAGAATATCTACAAGCAATAGGTACGGGCGCTGTTATGAAATGAAGTTGATTTTCTAAAAGGAGATCGAGGCCTCCTTAGTAGGTAGGAGTGTAACTTTTGCATGCAAAAGTTACGTTGAATACCCTGAAAATATTTTCCAATGAACTTGTCAGAATATCATTTGAAATTTTCCCGGCATGAATAATCTTCTCACCCACGCTGCTCCGTTGACGATCTCTTCATAGCTTCGCACCATGTCATCCAAAGATGCGCTCAACTTGGATGGACATGCGAAAATTCTGGTTACCGTATCTTTGGTTGTTGTGTTTTGCGGTCAACTCGCAGGCGCAGGTGTTTCCCATTCAATCGCAGGTCAATTTAATTCCTCCGTACTCCGGCAATCTTTCAGACTACACAGCACCCGGTGCCCATCGCATCAGCGTGACCATCCGCAGCAACGATGCGTCCCTCATGAATTATCGCGTGAAGCTGCGACTCACTATCGATGGCGTGGGCGTCACAGTGCGGTCAAAGCCAAATGTTGCTTATCAGCCGATCACGATAGATGGAGGCAGCCCTCTTTTATTATATGGCGATGACCTGATCGAATACCTCGACCCGAGAAATTTAGACTTCATTGGCTTCAGCCGAAGTGAATACCAGCGTACCGGGAAGATTCCGGAAGGTGTCTATAGATTTAGTGTTGAAGTGCTCGATTACAACCGCGGCACCGTTGTGAGTAACAAGGGGTTCACAACGGCATGGATAGTGTTTAATGATGCGCCACTACTGAATCTGCCGAATAATAACGCGAAGGTGCGACTTACAGATCCTACCAACATTCCGTTTTCATGGACACCGAGGCATCTGTCATCTCCCAATTCAGCGTTCACAACTGAATATGTTTTCCGTTTGATTGAGATCTGGCCGAGCAACAGAAATCCTAACGATGCATTTCTTTCACAGACTCCATTATATGAAGTTGAAACGCGTCAAACCCAGATTGTCTACGGAGCCGATGCACCGCTGCTGATCCCAGGCCGGAAGTATGCCTGGCAGGTGCAAGCCCGTGATACGGAAGGGCGAGATCTTTTCAGGAACAATGGAAAAAGTGAAGTATTCGCATTCCAGTTTGGCGATGCGATCGAGATGCCGCAGAATGTTCGCAAAGAGTTTGCAAATGCCACCACGATATCGATGCGATGGGAGGCTTCGACTGTTGGAGAAATCCCTGAACGCTTCCGCGTGCGTTACCGGCCCGTAGGCGGAACGATGTGGTATGAAGATGTAACCACAAATTATTACCACACGCTCGGCTCGTTAAGAAACAATACCTCTTATGACATCCAGGTAAGATCAGAATCCGGCAGACAAGTCAGTGACTACACTTTCAGTCAGCGCCACAGCACCACGCTCCCAATGGCGGATTCCACTTATCAGTGCGGCAGCCCTTATGTCAACGAGCTTCCGCAGATGACAACTCCGCTGCAATACCTCAACCCCGGAGATATTTTCAAGAGCCACCACTTCAACCATGTGCTCGTAACTGAGGCAACCACCACCGGAACGCCAGGAGGATTTTCCGGAACAGGATACATGCGTGTGAAGGCTTTCAACAATGCGAACGTAGCCGTATCCTTTTCCGGCACATTCAACGCAGAATATGTGCTCGTAACAGGCTCGGTGAAAACTATAACTGATGTCAATAACACCATGAGCAAGCTTATCGAGGAAATGAAGAAGATCGGTGAGAACAAGCCGGTGCTCGATTCCGCCCAACTGCTTGCCAGTTCGAACTTTATTATTATCAATGGCATAGTCGACAGTGTGTATGTGAACAGTCAAGGAAAGATTGTCGTCATTGATGAAGGTGGCGCTGCGCAGATTTTTGAACAGAAAACGAATAATACAACCGGAGAGAAGCAGGAAATGATTGTAAAAGATGCTGCGGGGAACACCTGGACGGTGAATAAAGATGGAACAATTTCAAAAGCAGAGGCCGCGATTGCCGGAACGTATTCGTCAAGAGACTCGCTCAATTTTGTTGTAACGTTTAAAGAAAACCAATCAGCTCACTATGGGTTTGATCCTGACAATACCTTTCCAACACCGACAAGCAGCACAGTCAACAACAAGGATTACAAGATCGCATGGAAGGCAGTCGAGCAGGGCAAGCAGGCCTTTGTAGATGCAGTTGCCGTAGGTCCCAATACGTTTCCGAGAAAAGTCGGACTGAAGATCGAAGCGCAGACCGTGGCAACACAACCCGGTACAGAACTTAACGCTGCGAAAGTTGTTTTCCCGGGAGGATTCGAAGGCGACACGCAGGAACTCACCGCTTCCGCGAAGCTGAAGGAAAGCGGAAGTTCGCAGGAATCGGAAGTAGTTCCCGGCAAGCTGAAAATTGCGACCTACGAATTCATTCAGAAGAAATTAATTGTCGTGCCCGTTAACGCTGAACCCATGTTGACTGGCCCGGAGATCACATCAAAGCTCAACGCGATTTACGGCCAGGCTGTGGCAGGTTGGCAGGTAACGATCGCGAACAGATTCAACATCGCAGAAAGCCTTATCAAAAACCTCGATGAAGAAGAATCCGGCAATCTCGCCAGCTACAACAAGAAGATGCGCGAGTTCAATCGTGCATATAAGGAGGCAACGCCTGCTTACGACAAGGACGCATTCTACATTTTCCTGATCAAAGGAACGAGCTTCCGCTTCGATGCCTTCATGCCTTTTAAGAGAGCTTTCGGGTATGTGTTCTACGAAAAGCTTTCACCATCAAACAACGAAACCATCATCCGCACCATCGCCCACGAACTCGGCCACGGTGCGTTCAACCTCCGCCACACCTTCGATCAGTTTTCAGTCACAAAAGGCTCCACCCAAAACCTGATGGACTACAACGGAGGCGATGAGCTGAAAAAGTTTCAGTGGGACTATGTGCATAACCCGGAGAGCATGATTGGGTGGTTGCAGGATGATGAGGAGGGGGCGAGTATGCCGTGTGTCGGCATTTTTGATGATTGTGACGATGTGCTGAAAAAGCTTAATGCGATTAAGGAAGCCTATCAAACCAATAAAGTACTGACTGGCAAAATGCCATATTCGGCAAGTAACCGAGTACGCAATGCAAACAGCATCGAAATCGATGACATTGATTACAACCAGATAAGTATCCATTTCACAGGCACTGCCGATGAAGAATATAGGATCGATCCGAGATTGTATCTTGATTATGATGAACAGGTGGCTTCAACACTTGGAGGAACAATGCATCAAAGAGGGTTTGCTTTTAAAAATGGAGAGCGGATTGTTTTGAAAGTCCTGTTGTCAGAAGATGAAGATAAGTTTTTAGAAAAGAAGGAAGCACTGAAAAAATATTTGTTTGGCGAACTAAAAGATGTTTCATTGAAAGAAGATGTTACATTCTTCGGTTACGATCCAAGTGATCCGGTCGGATGTTTTAGGAGATCTAAAGAAATGCTGGAGTCTGCTGGTTATACCCCAGTCAGTTCAGCTGATACAACTGCAATCCAGATGACCAAGTATGATAGTGAAGAGAATCTTGTTGTTCAGAGTCGAATCAGGCAAGGAGTAGTACTCATAGATGCTCACTTAGATAATAGCAAACCGATAATAGTCGGAGTTGATTGGAAATCCGGACATACCGGCAATTACGATGAAACGACTGATCACTGGATCGTTATTGTCGGTAGAAAAATCGAAAACGGCATCAAGTGTTATCTCTATTTCGATCCACAGACAAGCAATCTGGATATCGGCTCGAGCGATAATAATAAATTGTGTCTGCAAGAGGATGGAAGATTAACAGGGAGATATAGAGAAGGTACTTCATATGACAGGACTTATACGGTAACAATTGTTAGACCGAGCATCCCAAAATAATGAACAATGAAAATAGTCAAGAAAATAATAGCCTCAGCTTTCGCTTTGTCTCTAGCAACCTCATGCAACTCTCAGCCTGCTACTCATGATGATGATAGTATTGCTAAACGCACCGTTGTTAATGAGTTCTTTACCTGGTATATCAATGAAACAAAATTGCGAGGCCCAAGCTATTATCAAGTTCCAACGTACAAAAAGGTAGCTCCGAAATCTTACATTTTCGATATTGATGATTTGAAGAAACGCCTTCGTGGTATACCTTTTTTCTCAGAAAAGTTTAAGGCCGCACAAGTAGAAAAATTAAAGGCATGTAATGCTGAAATGCAAAAAGTGTCTTGGGACTCTGAGCCAGAATCACAATTTAATATTCGAGCATGTGATTATTTATGGTACGATAACTGGGTTGGAGGACAAGGTGAAGACATTGATGGGTTCAATATTGTAGATGCAACAGAAACTGACAATGGTAACTCAGCAGCAATCTTTACAGTTCAGATTACAATCAATGGCAAGCCATTTACAAAGAGTGAAGTTGAAGTTGTGAGAACAGATTCCACATTTAAGATTTCTAGCATTCACCTCAATTGGAAAAAATAAGGTCCTTGCGCTTAGAAAAAATCAATGAGCATAAGTTTTCGCCTGGTAATCCCGGAGAAAAGCATCGAGCAAAGCGGTGACGATGTTCTTTTGATCTTCTGGAAGTTTTTGGATATCGGTTTTTTTTAACCAGCGATTTTTCCAGTACTGCATCAGAGCACAGCTTACAAGAAGGTCTTTAACCCCAAAGTCGTATCAACAATTGCCGGTATACAACCTCATAATCTACGTTACTTGGATATTTTACATACAAAATTGACTTTTATCTCCAATTTTACATACATTTACTGATATTATAGTCCTATGAAAGGAACAAACCTCGGGGAATTTGAAGAACTCGTGCTGCTCACCATCGCTGCGCTGGTGAATGATGCCTATAGTGTCGGCATCTGCGATGAACTGGAAAAACGAACGGGACGAGCTGTAAAACTTGGAGTGGTGCATGCCGTCCTCAACAGGTTGGAAGAAAAAGGGTATGTGAAAAGTGCGCTCGGAGAGGCGACCAGCGTGCGCGGTGGGAAACGCAAAAGGTTTTACACCATCACCAGTGCGGGTAAGGCAGCACTCCTTAAATCAAAAGAAGTGCGCGATCAGTTGTGGAGTCTTATTCCTGATTTCTCATTAAAGAATATCTGATGAAAAGTCAACAGGTACAACCCCCAGGCTGGGCGCGGAAATTCCTCGCGTGGTACTGCAAACCCGAACTGCTTGAAGATCTGGAAGGTGATCTGCAGGAATATTTCGATCGAAACGCCAGATCAAAAGGTGCGTTTCGCGCGAGGCTCGTGTACATGATCGATGTGATCAAGTTTTTCCGAAGCTATACCATCCGTAAACCGTCTTTCGTCAACTCCCTAATCCACTACATTATGCTGATCAGCTACATCAAAACATCGAGCCGGAATATTTACCGCAACAAATTTTTCTCCGCTATAAACATTGCAGGTCTGGCCATCAGCATGTCCGTTGGATTGCTCATGATCAGCATGCTGAATGATGTCTTGTCGTACGACAAGTTTCACGAAAAACACAATCGGATCTTCCGCGTGATCAGCCGGTATGAATACAACAAACGCCAGGACAGCGATTATCATGCGACAACTTCTCTTCGCGCTGCAAAGCAGATCAAGGAAACGTTTACCGGCCTGGAGGACGTAGCAATCCTCCGCGGCAATTTTTCGGGTGATCTGACGGCTGGAGAAAAGACGATTCCCCTGCGCGGCTTGATGGCGGACGAGTCGTTCTTTAAAGTATTTTCATTCAACCTGCTGCAGGGTAATGCCGGGACCGCGTTGAAATCACCTTTTTCACTGGTGCTCACGGAGGAGTCTGCCCGCAAGCTTTTTGACGATTCCAATCCGCTCGGCAAGACGGTGAAGGTTGACGAACATGAATATACCGTTACCGGAATTGTTGAGGATGTACCAACGTTCTCGCATATCAAATTTGACATGCTGGGCTCTTTGAGCACGCGTGAGATAACGCAGAAAAACAACGAGCACGAAATGAAATGGGACAACATGTGGAGTACTTACACGTACCTGCTGATGCCTGAAAATGCAAACCTCGATGACCTGCGTAAAAATTTAAACAAGCTGAGTGAAGCCGAAGACAAGACTGTTAAGCTAACCCACATCCAGCTTGATGTTGAGCCGATGGTAGGGATCGTGGCCGGAGAAAATCGCGGCAACCAAATGGGGCCGGTCATCGGCAAGACGGTACTCTACATCTTCAGCATCCTCACGTTCATTGTAATCCTTTCTGCTTGCTTCAATTATACGAACCTGAGTGTGGCCCGGTCCTTCAAGCGGTCCAAGGAAGTGGGAATCCGTAAAACGATCGGAGCTCTTCGTAGCCATGTAGCTGCGCAGTTCATTGTCGAGTCGGTTATTATTTCATTGATGGCCCTGGTGCTTGCGTTCCTGATCTTTCTTCTGATCAAACCACATTTTGTCAGCATGGAGTATTCACTGCAGACACTGCTCGTTCTTGACCTGTCGCCAAAGCTCGTTTTCTTGTTCATTATGTTTGCCGTGGTGGTTGGCATTTTTGCCGGATTAGTCCCTGCGCTGTTCTTCTCAAAACTTAACGCGATCCAGGTGCTCAAGAATCTGGCAACTAAAAACGTGATCAAGGGAGTGACGATGCGGAAAGTGCTGATCGTTTTTCAATACACGTTATCGATCATTTTTATTACCGGAACGGTTGTCCTCTACAAACAATACAAGCATTTTCTTGCGTATGATCTTGGTTTTACAACCGCGAACATCATCAATATCCGGTTGCAGGGCAATAAGCCTGAATTGCTCCAACAACAGTTGGAGGAGTTGCCTGAGGTGCAAAAGATTTCGCGGTCAGCTACCGTGATGAGCATCGGCAACTACTACGGCTTCACGATGAAATATGACAAGCATCCACAGGACTCCAGCATGGTTTTTTTCAACCGCATTGATGAAAATTTCATTCCGCTTCATGAGATTGAACTCGTTGCGGGCAGGAATTTCATGCCGCGTCCCGACTCCGCTGTGGAATCGGAAATCATCGTCAATAAACACCTGCTGAAAAAATTTGATATCTATCCCGATGATCCCGCAAAAGCGTTGGGCGAGATCGTGCGGGCTGATGGCAAGCCATTGACGATTGTTGGTGTGGTTGACGATTTCGAATACGGACGTGCAAACAATCGCACAAACAAGGAGGTTGCACTGCGCCAGTCAACGGATGTCGATTATCTGAACGTGAAAATCCTGTCAGAAGACTGGATTGCGACCAAAGCCAAGATTGATGCCATCTGGAAAGAAATCGACCCCGTGCATCCGGCTGATGCGCAGTTCTATGATGACCAGATCGAAGAAAGTTTCCAGGGACTGCAGGCGTCAATCAAGCTGGGAGGTTTTATTGCATTTCTGGTGATTACGATTTCGTCTATCGGCTTGTTGGGTATGGTCGTCTATACAACCGAGACGAGAATGAAAGAAGTGAGCATCCGAAAAGTCCTTGGAGCTTCGGAGACGGGAATACTTCTGTTGCTTGGAAAAGGATTTTTTGTGTTGCTGATAATTGCGGCAGCAATAGGGTTGCCGATTACTTTTCTTTTTTACGATCAGTTCATGTTACCGCAGGTCGCAAATCATGCGCCTATGGGCGTGGCTGAATTTGCTATAGGCGTGGCGGTGATTCTGGCAATTGCGCTATTGATGATCGGCTCCCAGACCTTCAAGGTTGCTAAAACAAATCCGGCAGAAGTGCTCAAGACAGAATAGATGCCGATGTGAATCTATCTTCGTCCCCGGGCGCTGCAAGTGTTCAAAATTCCGTCCGGAAAAACTTCCATTTTTTATAATATCTCACATCCGCTGCCTGTGTTGAAAAGCAAGAATGTGGGGCATAATTTTCCTATGGCGCGGATTTTATGGATGGCTGTTCGAAGCGGTTTATGGCTGAAATCGGTCAAAATCCCTTCGCGTTTATTGTTTGGCTTCGGCCAACCCGGTTAATCTTACGTTAATCTTACATGAAATTCCGATGTTGGGCGCTCTTATCCGCGATTATCGTTTGATACTCTGCTATTAATTAGTAACTTTTGTGGTTTCCCACTAAGTTTTTTTAGTTGTTACCTAACTTATTGGTTCGTTTCTCTTCAATTAAGGCTTGAAGTCCTACGGACCCCATTTTTTAATGAAACGGGTTGATCGTTTTCCGGTTACTATTTTTAAGGCTGCATTCCTGTTGCTGATGCTGCTATTCGCGAGCGGTATGGCTTACTCTCAATGCAATTGTCCTCCCGTAACAACCTGCGGAACCTGCGTGGGAGGCATGACAAAACTTACTTTCAAGTACGATGACCCCGCGCTAATAGCCCTTCCCGCCACGGTCACTGTGACGGATGGTGGTGGCGTCATCTTCCTTGGTGTTATCGCGGATGGCGGAACATTTGAAGTCACTGCAGCTATTGAAGGGCAGCCTTTCATTGGAAATCAAATTACCGTAAGTAGCCTTGCATCAACGGTTGTTATCGCCACAGGCTGCGGCTCACCGATCTTTGTCGGAGACTCATTCGGTTACTACCAGGTCGTGAGCGGAGAAAGTCAAAGCGGTCTCCCAATTTGCTGTGCGCTCGAGGATATGGAAACCGAACCTCCTGTTATCTTAAATTGTCCATCGAATATCACTACATCGCTCTCGTCTGCATCATGTACAAAAGCAGTGACATGGACTGCTCCATCGGCCACAGACAATTGTGGTTTACAGACACTTACTTCAGATTACCCGTCTGGGTTTGCATTCCCACGAGGAGAGACAACGGTAACATACACCGCGACTGACCGATATGGTAACACGAGCACCTGTTCGTTTACTGTCACAGTTAACGATATCACCAACCCAATCATTTCAAATTGTCCGACTAACATAACGGTCAATGCCGATCCTACATCATGCGGAACGAACGTAACGTGGACACCGCCAACCGTCTCCGATAACTGTTCCGTTTCGATGACGAGTAACCGATCACCCGGACAATTCTTCGCAGTTGGACCGACCACCGTGACTTACACTGCAACAGATGCCGGTGGCAACACGGCCACGTGTTCATTCAATGTTGTGGTAAATGATGTCACACCACCGACAATCTCGAATTGCCCTACTACAATAACGGTTAATGCCGATCCGACTTCTTGCGGAACCATTGTGAACTGGACGCCTCCAACCGTGACCGACAACTGTACGGTAAACATGACCAGCGACTGGACTCCCGGGCAGTTCTTTAACGTTGGAATAACGCTCGTAACCTACACAGCCACTGATGCCTCCAACAATCAGACAACGTGTAGTTTCAACGTTGTAGTGAACGATGTAACAAATCCGGTGATTGCCAACTGCCCCACAACCATCACGGTGAATGCAAATCCAACTTCCTGCGGCACCACCGTAACGTGGACTCCTCCCACAGTAACGGACAACTGCGCTGTGACGATGACAAGTGATAAAGTTCCCGGTGATGTATTCCCAGTTGGGACTACGCTGGTCACGTACACAGCTACTGATGCATCAAATAATAAGTCAACCTGCACTTTTAATGTTATTGTCAACGATGTGACGTTTCCTGTAATCAACAATTGTCCATCGAACATCGCCATTAACGCGAGCGCTTCCTCTTGCGGAACAAACGTGACATGGACGCCTCCAACGGCAACCGATAATTGCGCAGTAACACTGACGCCTTCGCACGCACCGGGATCATTTTTTCCTGTGGGTACCACGGTCGTGACGTATAAAGCTAAAGACGCATCCAACAATGAGACTACGTGTAGCTTCAACGTTGTGGTGACCGATGCTACCAATCCTGTTATTACAGGTTGTCCATCAAACATTGCTGTAAATGCAAGCACGAGTTCCTGCGGTGCGAACGTAACCTGGACGCCACCAACGGTCACGGACAATTGCGTGGTAAACATGACGAGTAGTCACGCACCGGGAAGCTTTTTCAACGTGGGCACAACAACGGTCACGTACACAGCAATCGATGCTTCCGGCAGGCAGAGCACCTGTTCTTTCAATGTTGTTGTAAGCGATGTCACCAACCCTGTCATCACCGGATGTCCTTCAACTATCACTGTTAGTGCAGCAGCGAATGCATGTAATGCGACCGTCAGCTGGACTCCGCCCACAGTTGCGGACAATTGCGCGGTGAATATGACCAGTAACCGGAACCCGGGTACTGTCTTTAATGTGGGAACCACCTTAGTCACCTATACCGCCATTGATGCGTCTGGGAATCAAACACAGTGTTCTTTCAACGTTGTGGTAAATGATGTTACCAAACCTGTGTTCTCCAATTGCCCTTCGAACATTACCGTTAACACTTCTACCTGTAATGCAGTTGTCAGCTGGACCGCTCCAACGGCATCAGATGCGTGTGGTGCAACCGTTACAAGTGACTTTTCTCCGGGCGCAACGTTTCCGGTAGGGGTTACAGCAGTCACTTACACAGCCAAAGACCCTTCGGGAAATCTGCAGACCTGTACTTTTAATGTGACTGTCAGGGATAATGTAGCACCTGTTATTGCAAACTGTAATCATGGTGCAATCCAGGAGGTCACCGCCAATAACTCCTGTGTTGCAGTTGTTACCTGGACACCACCAACCGCAACCGATAATTGTTCAGCCACGCTTACGAGTACACACAATCCGGGTGATACATTTCCACTGGGAAAAACGGATGTTACCTACACGGCAACTGATCCATCCGGTAATGTGACCGTTTGTACTTTTAAAGTGTTTGTGCGGGATCGGACCAATCCTGTGATCAACGGGTGTATTACGTCCGATATCACGGCATCGGCAACAACATCGTGTGGTGCTGCAGTGTCCTGGACGCCACCAACTGCCACGGACAACTGTTCCGTTGTGTTGACAAGCTCTCACACCCCCGGCCAGGTTTTTCCGATTGGTACAACAGTCGTGACGTACACGGCTACTGATGGCGCAGATAATATCACGCTATGTTCATTTAATGTTGTTGTGACGGATCAGACTGCTCCGGTAGTAAGCGGATGCCCTGCAAACATAACTGTGCAATTAACCGGAAATACATGTAGTCAAACGGTTACCTGGGTGCCGCCCACATTTACAGACAACTGCGCCCTAACAGTTACAAGCACGCATTCGCCTGGTGACGCTTTCACACCTGGGATAACTCCGGTGACATATACGGCCAAAGATGCTTCAGGAAATACTAAGACGTGTACTTTCAATGTGCAGGTGATCGATGCAAGCTCACCTGTGCTTTCTGCGTGTCCGCAGGACATCACACTAACAGCCACAGCGACCTGCAACGCAGTGGCTACCTGGACCGCACCCACCTTCACAGATAACTGTTCGGCAACAATGACCAGCACGCACAGCCCGGGGGGTACATTTGTCCTCGGAACAACAGTAGTCACTTACACAGTGACGGACGCTGCAGGGAATCAGGCAACTTGTTCTTTCAAGGTCATCGTTGAAGACAAGACACTTCCTGTAATTGAGAACTGCCCGGCAAATATCTCAGTTGTGATGAATGCGAATGAGTGCGGAAAGACAGTGTCGTGGACACCTCCTACGGCTACAGATAATTGTGTTGTGACGATGGCGAGTAATTTCCAGCCAGGTCACGTATTCCCGGAAGGGACGACTCAAGTCAAGTACACTGCGACTGACCAGTCAGGCAATGTGACTACATGCTCATTCGATGTTGTTGTGAAGGACGAGACTGCCCCTGTAGTTGTCAGCTGTGTGGAGGATATCGAAGTCAGTGCTTCATCGACCTGTACTACAGCAGTGTCATGGACGCCACCAGTGTTCAATGATAATTGTGGTGCACCTGTCGTCACATCAACACATACGCCAGGCGCCACTTTTGTGATCGGTAGCACAACTGTTGTCTACACAGCAAAAGATGCGAGCGGAAACGCCACAACGTGCTCGTTTGTAGTCAAGGTTATCGACACAACAAGTCCGGTATTTTCAAATTGCCCGACTGCCATAACCGCAGTAGCGGGCGCGAATTGCAGTGCACGAGTGACCTGGTCTGCACCTATAGCCACCGATAACTGCCAGGTTTCGATTACGTCCAGTCATTCATCAGGTCATGTGTTTCCGAAAGGCGTGACGACTGTGACCTACACTGCAACCGATGCTGCTGGCAACACCACACGCTGTGAATTTGACGTCACAGTTGTGGATGAGACACCACCGGTTTTTACAAGCTGTCCTTCTGATATCTCAGTAACTGCCGGAGCTGGTTGTTCTGCGGTCGCAAGTTGGACAGCGCCAACTGTATCGGATTGCAGTTCAGTGACAGTGGTTGGATCACACGTATCAGGTTCCGCGTTCCCGGTAGGCACTAATGTTGTCGCTTACACTGCCACTGACATTCATGGCAGATCATCAACCTGTACCTTCAAAGTGATTGTTGAAGATAAAACAGCACCAACGTTTGCCGGATGCCCATCCAATATTGTAGTCAACGCAACTGAGACCTGTGATGCAGAAGTTACCTGGACACCTCCCGTTGCATCGGACAATTGTGCGATCGCTTCCTTCTCCGGTTCACATACTTCCGGAATGCGGTTCGCACTGGGGGTGACACAAGTAACATACACTGCTGTTGATATCCATGGCAACGCTTCTACGTGTGAGTTCAACGTTACTGTTAAGAATGTAAGTGCACCTGTCATCTCAGGTTGCCCGCCAAATCAACTGGTAAAAATCACCTATGCCGAGAGTGCTTCGGTGACCTGGCAGGAGCCATCAGCCTCTGCGTTGTGTGGCAGTGTTTCGCTGACTTCGAACTTTGCTTCGGGCTATGACTTTCCGGTAGGGGAAACGTTGGTGACGTATAGCGCTATTGATGAAGCCGCCAACTCCTCGACCTGTTCCTTTACAGTCACCGTTGCGTATGAAGATCTGGAATTTGAAGTGACGAGATTACTTACACCTGACGGTGATGGGATAAACGATGAATGGAAAGTTGTAAACCTCGACAAGTTCAGAGAGAATAAAGTCACTGTGTTTGACAGATGGGGAAGTGTGGTTTACTCCGCTGTCGGATACAATAATCAGACAGTGGTTTGGAAAGGTTCAAATGACTCCGGGGCACCTGTGCCTACCGGAACATATTTCTATACCATCACTGTCCGCTTCCGGGAGGATTATGTTGAAAGAAAAGGTTTTATTGAAATAGTACGATGATGAGGCACCAACATACCATCAGGACCCATTTCATCATTGCACTGATACTTGTGTCGGCCACGAACTGTCTTGCGCAGCAACGCGTTCAGTTCACGCAATATATGTTCAACGGACTGGTGATCAATCCGGCTTATGCCGGAGCAGATGAAGCATTGAGCCTCACGTTCATTCAACGGAATCAATGGGCGGGTGTTGAGAATGCGCCCGAGACGCAAACGTTATCCGCACATACACTTTTTGGAAAACGCCACATCGGCCTTGGACTTACGCTGATCAATGATAAAATTGGTGTTCATAAGAGCTTGAATGCGCTGACTACATACGCGTATCATTTGCAGGTTGCTGAGAAATCGTTTTTGTCGATGGGCTTGCAGGTGGGAATTAATCGAAGGCAATCCGACTACGCCTCTCTCGTTGGAGGTTCTACATATGATCCGCGTCTCAATGATGTGGCTGTTGCAAAAACATTTCTTGACTTCGGGATGGGAATTTACTTCCGGAGTCCGAAGTTCCATGCTGGTCTTTCAATTCCGGAACTGATCCCCGGAAGATTTGACGTTAATGACTCCGTAACCATTCAGCTTAGTAAATCGCCTTATTTTTTCTTTACAAAGTACCGGTTAAAAGCGAGTGACTTCGTAGAGTTCGAGCCGAGCGTCTTTCTGAAATATCAGGCAGGGCTTCCATTTTCATATGATGTGAATGCGAACATGATCTACCGCAAGGTCCTCACCCTCGGACTTTCGTATCGTAAAGATGAATCTGTGGATTTTCTGCTGAAGGCGCAGATTACCCGTCAGCTTCAGATCGGCTACTCGTATGATCATCCGATCGGGAACGTTACGTTGCTAAGCAACGGCTCGCACGAGCTGATGGTCCAGTATGTATTCCGTTTTGTTGAAAAGGATATAACCTCACCCAGAAGATGAGACTTGTTCGTTATATCATGACAATCGCCATCGCGACTCTTGCAACCTTTGAAGGATTTGCGCAGGAAACAGTTTTTGCCTTGCTGAAATCCGACAGACAGCGTGCTGATGAATATTTTCAAGAGAAGAATTTTGAATCTGCTTTGCGTTATTACTCGTCTGTCTCGAAAGGAAGAAATATCAGTCCGGAGATTGCATTGCAAATCGGTGAGAGCAGCTTCTATCTGAAGAAGTATATCCAGGCTGTCCACGCCTATGAGTCGTTTTTAAAATCGAACTCCACGCTTCCGCAGAAAAACCGGTATCAGCTCGCGGAAGCCTTCGCCTCGTTGGGAGACTATGCCAGTGCCATTGCTCAATATCGCAAGTACCTGGAGGAATTTGGGGAAGATCCGGTTGTATTTAAGAAGCTCTGGCGCCTCACAAACATTCAGTTCCTGTACGAAGATTCTTCGCACTTTGCGGTGAGACCATTGTCCGTCAACTCAAGCGAAGGTGACTTGTTCGTGAGGCCTTACCAAAACGGTTTTCTGTTTTTGTCAAACAGGAAAGAGACGCGTGTAGTTGAAAAGGTTGATGCTACCACCAACAAACCTTTTTATCGCTTGTATTACACGACATCTACCGTTGATTCGGTGCAAAATGAAATGGTGCGACTTGCCCGACCATCAAAGTATGCGAATATGGGCAGCTTGCGTTTTCACCCTGGAGCGTTTGCGTTCTATGCAGGACAAACCAAAATGGTTGTCACCATGCTGAACAGACAGTCAGGGTTAGCCTTCGCGGAGAAGAAGGGAAATGAATGGAGGATCGTGTCGGAATTCTCATTCAACAGCAGTTCGTATTCGATATCAGATCCAGCGATCAACGAGGCAGGGACAGTTCTATATTTCAGTTCGGATAAGCCCGGGGGATTTGGCGGGAAGGATCTTTACAGGTCAATGTTGATTGAAGGCAGATGGTCAGCCCCGGTGAATCTTGGCGAAACAATCAATACAAAATACGATGAGGTGTCGCCCTACCTGCACAACGACCGCACACTGTATTTCTCATCAGACGGCCAGGCGGGCATGGGTGGACTTGATATTTTTAAGTCAGAAATTCTGGCCGATGGATTCGAAGAGCCGAAAAATATGGGCTTCCCTTTAAATTCGTCTGCGGATGATTTCGGAATCAGCATCGACCCAGGTAACCGCAAAGGCGTTTTCACTTCCAACCGCATCGGAGGCGGCTTTAATGATGACTTATTTGAATTCGACATGGATTTGCAGGTCTATCCATTTGTGATTGACGGAACGCTGCGATTCAAGGAATTCAGCTGGAGTGATTCATCGGCATTGCAGAATTTCGGCCGCGCAAGGCTTTACGTAATCGATGCCATAAGAAATGTTGTAGTTTTTGAACAGACAACCGACAAGGATGGTAAATTTGAGATCACAATTCCATATTTCAGTTTGTACAAGATTCGCGTGGTGGGACAGGATAACCACGAAAATATTGTGTCGCTAGAGTTACCTAAGCACCGCACGGAACATACAACACATGACATTGTAGTTGTAAAGGATGCTTTCAAGACCCCCGATAATAACCAGAAGGAAAAATGATGAGGATTGATTTAAGAAGTCTTCGGGCCGTGACAGATTCATCGGCTGTTGCCGTGTGTGTGATAACGATTTGCCTGGTGCTCACAGGTTGGTCGTCATTAGCGCAGGACAAGCAAATCGTCCAGATCAAAACTTTCGACCATCAGCTTAAGGCACTCGGCAATATCGAAATTGGTATAAACGAGCGACCATTCATTGCCGTCAATTCCAAAGGCACGGTTTTCACCGAACTCAGCGCAAACGATCTGCCGCCCAAATCCGTCCGGATCAAAAATGAAGAACTTGAAGCAGAGTCCTGGAACTATAGCAAGGGTGTAATTGAGATTATTGTTCGGAAGAAAAGTTTTAAGGTGTACTCTTGGACCGTAAAAGATCTTGCAGGCAATGTTGTTCCCAACGTGCGGGTGGAATTTAAGGGACGCAAGGCTCAGGTTTTCACTGCCAACGCATCAGGTCAGTTTTCAATCCCGCTTGCGCTGGATGAGAAGTTTACATCGGCAAACCAGTTCAGCATCGAGGGTTACAATTCCGTTAGAATTCAAATTGGTGAAAAAGATAATACATTATTTATTGAAGCTATCAAACCTGTTGTAGCCGAGGTCAAGCCTCAGCCAAAGGTGAATCAGATCCCGAAAGAATACTTTCAGAATTTTGATCTGGCGATGCTGGATTCTATTCAGTCGCTCACAGTGTTTTATGCGGTCTTTAAAAACGTGCAGATCAGGGATCTCTCAGAAGCCCAGAAGAAGCGTGTTGATAACAAATTCAATCAACTTGTTAAACAACTTGAAGACTCGGTGAGAAAAACCGAAGTATTTATAGGTCGAATTTCTGATTCATCATTCGTGAAAGACGATCTGTCTTATCTGTTGTCGCAGGCGAAAGAGGAAAGTGAGATGCTGGAGGCACAACGCGCGGATTTTGATGAGAAGATCAAGATCATCACAAACAAACTTGAATCTGGTATCGGAGGACTCGATCAGCAAACGCGTGATAAATTGTTATCCGACCTCACATTACTCGAAAGGTTGTTAAAGGAAAATGAAAGCCGGTTTTTCAAAAATCAGAATGACTACCGGTCGATCATCAACTCGCTGAAGGAAAAATTCTTTGACTTTTCAGATCTGGAGAACAGGCTATCTGAAAGCGAGTTGCAGCGCATTGAAGAACAGCGCATTTTCCGTCAGCGTCTGATCGTCATCCTCTCGATAGCAATCGTATTTGCCATTCTCATTGTGCTGTTGATCCGTTTCAGCATTAAACTTCGCAAACAAAAGCTTCAGCTGCAGGAGGCGAATGCCGAAATCAAACGGATGAATGAGAACCTCGAAATTCTTGTTTATGTACGGACAAAGCTGCTGGCCGAAGCCCATAAGGAGCTCGACACCTTCCTCTATCGTGCGTCACATGACCTGCGATCTCCTGTGTGTTCTATCATCGGCCTTTGTAACATTGCCAGCAGCCAGCTGCCGAGTGGCGAATCCAAGGAGCTGATCAATCGAGTGGTGATGACAACTGAGAACATGGACAAACTCCTGAAGAAGCTCAGCATGATCAGCGAGATCAACCAGCCAACGAACTATTCTGAGATCGACCTGCACGATGTCTTCCTCACAATTGAAAATCGCTTCAAGACTTTTATTCGCGAGAACAACGTGCAGTTCACCATCAATTGTCCTTATGCGCTTGCGATCAATTCATATCCGAACCTGATCACCGCGATATTGACAAATGTCATCGAGAACGCTTTATACTACAGCACCATGAAGCCGCGTGTGCGGCCAGTGGTTGAGGTGAATGCCACCATCGAAGAGAACAGGATCGTGGTTACCGTTTTTGATAACGGTATTGGTATGGATGAAGTGGTGCAACCTAAAATTTTCGACATGTTCTATAAAGGCAACACGCGTTCGAAGGGCAACGGTCTCGGCCTCTACATTGTCAATAAATCACTTCAGGCGATTGAAGGTGAGGTTCGCGTTGAATCCGTTGTTAATGAGTACTCCAAGTTCATTCTGCACTTTCCAACCAACGTGACTACCGCCATGGTGCCTGTTGAAGAATTGCAGGAAGCCTGACAGAGGCGGCCACCGCAATCTAATCTTTGTGTTCATTCGTTTTTGAATCTGGCGGATTCTGGTAATTTTGGTTAGCGCGTCCGCGACAATGGGCAGCGCTTCAATTGCCTGTTGTTCAGGCATTGTCATTGAACCCCACAAAAACGCAATTCTATGAACGTACTGTCATTTGGAGAAATACTCTGGGATGTTATCGAAGGGGAGGAGCATCTCGGAGGCGCACCGTTCAACTTTGCTGCACACAGTGCTCAATGTGGCAATAACGCCTACATCATTTCGCGGTTGGGCACTGACCACCTGGGGATGCGGGCGTTCAATCAATGTAAAACCTGTGGAGTTGATAACCGGTTTGTTCAGTGGGATGAAGTTCATCCCACCGGAACGGTTGACGTTACCTTAAGCAAGGGTCAGCCGGACTATGTAATCCACGAAAATGTTGCATACGATTTCATCGCAGCAGAACAGGTGATGCGTGAGGTTCTCAAAATAAATGTTGACGTTTTTTATTTCGGCTCCCTGATTCAACGCAATCCAGTGTCAGCGAAAACGCTTGAGACATTGCTGAAAAACATTAAAAGCAAACATGTTTTTTACGATGTAAATCTCAGAAAAGGCTGCTATAACGATGCAATCATCCGAAATTCTCTAAAGGTTTGTAACGTCTTCAAGCTTAACAACGAAGAGCTCCCGGTGATATCGAAAATCCTCGTTGGCGTTTCAATTCCGATGGAAGAATTTCTGCGTTCACTTGTCTCGCTTTTCCCGAATATCAAAACGGTGATTATCACAGCTGCCGAGAAGGGTTGTTATTTGTTTGAGCAGGGTAAAGGGCTCTCGCATGTGCCTGGAGTTCCCGTGACAGTAGCCGATGCAGTAGGCGCGGGCGATTCGTTCAGCGCGGCCTTTATGCACATGCTTGGCAACTTCGGAGATCCACTCCATGCAGCCCGCGTTGCAAACCGGATAGGTGCGTTCGTTGCCAGTAAGCATGGACCGATTCCCGAATACACTTCCGAGATCCGACAACTGCTCAAAAAACAACCTGATGCCCTTGGCCAGCTGCGTGGGTGACCGTCCCTTTCGCGCAGACCTTCAGCTGGAAAAACGAGTTTTACATTTCCGACCGCATTTTTTAACATTTTATACCTCCCAATTATCATTTACACTGGCTTTTGAAACGATTTTTGAAAGGTAGCCGTGACGTTTTTGCAGTAACTTGAGCACTGCTAAATGCCAAATGATGCAGTTAAAAGTCCTTGCCCTTGTTAGTCTTGTTGTTTTTTCAAATGTTGTGCTGGGCCAGCGGTTTGAAGCTGAAAGCGCAGTGTTAAGCGGAGGTGCCACGAAGCAATCGAGCCAGGGGCGGTCTGGCGGCCAGTTTGTCGCACAAAATGAAGGAAGCCTCTCCTGGGATATATCCATCTCAACGCAAGGTTATTTCGATATCTTTATTCATGCGGCTGCACCGAATGGAAACAAAATCAACGTATTCTCCATCGATGGCAATACCGTTGACTTTTCATCTTCTGACCAGAATTATACTTCGCAAAAAATTGCTTCTGCATTGAAGCTTTCTGCGGGTACCCATAACGTTAAAATCCTGAAGGCGTGGGGTTATATCAACATCGATTATATTGAATTTCAACGCGTGACCGCGGATTCACGGTTTTACATCAACACCCAGCTTGTCACGCCACAGCCGATTCAAAATGCAGCCAGGCTTTACCGCTTTCTCCAGGACAACTACGGGAGGAAGGTTATTTCCGGTGTGATGACGCTCAATAGTTTTGACGAAACCAACTGGCTGAAGACCAATACCGGAAAGGAGCCAGCGCTTGTGGGGCTGGACTTTATGCACAGCGGAAGAAATTACGCGTGGTATAACGATCGTCAGCCAATTGAAGATGCAAAAACATATTATGATCGGAACGGCATACCTGCGATCTGCTGGCATTGGCGCGATCCGCTGCGTAACACTGAGGAGTTTTACACGAATAAGACGACTTTCGATGTGAGTAAGATATTTGACAGCGCGTCTCCTGAGTATCAGGCCATGATTGCCGACATCGATTACATATCCGGCCTGTTGAAAGAACTGCAGCAACAAAATGTTCCGGTAATCTGGCGCCCCCTGCATGAGGCTGCGGGCGGATGGTTCTGGTGGGGCGCGAAGGGTGCAGCTCCATGTAAAAAACTTTTTCAGGTCATGTTTGACAGAATGGTCAATCACCATGGCCTCAAGAACCTGATCTGGGTGTGGACAAGAGAGCCAAACGACAGCGAATGGTATCCTGGCGATGCGTATGTCGATATCGTTGGTCGCGACCTTTATAAAGACGGGGTGCACAGTTCGCATGTGCTCGAGTGGAGCAACATGAACGACTTGTATGGCAAAAAGAAGTTGATTACAATGAGTGAATGTGGCTCTTTTCCCGACCCTGACAACCTGGTAGCCGATGGCGCTGCGTGGTCATGGTTCATGCCGTGGTACGGAGGATTTGTGCGGGATGCAAAATACAACACGCTCGATCTGTGGAAAAAGACTATGAATCATGAATACGTGATTACGCTGGATGAAATGCCAGACCTGAGGACGTATGAAGGTGTTACACATGAACCTGAACCTGAACCGGATCCGGTCCTTTCAACCGAGCCAGCAGACGTTGACAATAGCCTGAAGATTTATCCGACCATCATAAAGGATATAATCTACATTGAGGCGAAATCACCGATCGGCCGGATTTTCATCTTCAATTCGTTGGGAATCGAAGTTCATTCTGGTGTTGAGAACTCCAACAAAGCAGTTATCTCCCTGGCGAACGAGGCGTGTGGAATATATTTCGTGAAATTCAGGAACCAGGCCGCTGTTAAGGTATTCAAGCAATAGCAGCTTTCCGTCCATGGAGAAGTGCGCAGAATAATAGCAACGATTTGTTATTTTTAACCAGGGTTTGCTCCTACCTGTATGAAGGTCACCTGGATTGTCAAGTCATTTTTTTTCTTAAACGTTGTCACGAACCTGTTTGCGCAACCGCAGGACTACCAGTTTGCGCGACTGGATATGACGTATGGTCTTTCGCATCATCTTGTGAACGATATCTTAAAGGATGAACGGGGCTTTCTTTGGTTTGCAACATCTTCCGGTCTCAATCGCTACGATGGTTATGGCATCAAAGTGTTTCGGAATGTTCCGGGCGATACATCCACGATCCGTGTTGATGACATCACTAAAATTCAGGAAGCTCCGGATGGACTGCTATGGATATATTCTCATTCGGGGAACTGCATCTACGATCCGCGCATGGAAAAATTTATCCGCAGCACCGACAAAGTTCTGAGACGATGGTCGGTCGCGCGAGGACTCATCACCTTTATACGCAAGGACCGGAACGGCAATTTCTGGTTCATTCATTACAACCAGGGATTGTTCTTTTTTGATTCGAAGAGTCGTAAAACCACACGACTCGTTCATGATCCTGGCGAGTCTTCGAGCATCGCCAGTATGGAAATGTCGTCCATTCAGGAAGACAGTAAGGGGAATGTCTGGCTTGTGCATCAGGACGGAATTTTTGAAAAACTCGATTACAAGACGAAGAAAGTCGTTTACCGGAATGACGAGCTTAAACGAAGATTCAACGGTGAAAAATTTGAGTACCGTCTGATGGTCGATCAGGATGATGATCTGTGGATTCACAACGACAGGAATTACGGGTGCTTTTATTTCAACACGTCAACGCAGAAGATTGAAGCGATCAACAGTCAGTCAAAAGTCAAGCTGAAATCCAACATCGTCAGGCAGATCGTCCAGCACGATAACGGACTCATATGGATCGGCACGGACCATGGAGGTATCAATGTTGTCAATAAAAAAGATTTTTCTGTCCGGTATCTCGTAGCTGATGAAGAGGACGAGCGCACGCTCAGTGAAAACAGCATCCAATGTCTGTATAAAGATAATGAAGGCATCATATGGGTAGGCACTTACAAAAATGGCGTGACCTATTATCATGAAAACATCTATCGCTTCCGCCATTATAAGCATCAGTCTTCCAGGCCTGAGAGTCTTCCATTCAATGATGTGAACGCTTTCGCGGAAGACAAGGATGGCAATATCTGGATCGGGACAAACGGAGGCGGCCTCCTGCATTTTAACCGCAAGACGAATTCTTTCCGGAGGTTTACCAACAACCCGCACGATCAGAACTCGCTGAGCAATAATGTGATTGTAAGTTTGCTTCTCGATCACGAGGAGAATCTGTGGATCGGCACATACTATGGAGGGCTGAATAAATTCGATGGAAGGAAGTTCACACGCTACACGCATGATCCGGCTAATCCGCGCAGTGTCGGAGATGATAACATCTGGGAAATTCTTGAGGACTCGAATCACAATATCTGGCTTGGTACACTAAAGGGCGGGATTTCGGTTTTCGATCGCAACAAAAATGAGTTCTATCATTACAGGAGCGGAGACGCCAATTCAATTCACACACCGTATGTTCCCGCATTGCATGAAGATCGCAACGGTAATATGTGGGTGGGCACTGGCTATGGGCTGGAAGTATTGGATAAAGCATCCGGACGCTTTACACATTACCTGACCAATCCGAACGATCCGACTTCCATCAGCAGCAACGGTATCTTCAGTGTGTATGAAGACAGCCGTGGACTTGTATGGATTGGAACCCATGGAGGTTTGAATCTCTTCGACCGTCAAACCAGGACATTCAGAAGTTTTATTGAAAAAGACGGACTGAAAGAAAAAAACGTTCTGACGATCACGGAGGATAGCCAGGGAAATTTATGGATGAGTACACCGAGTGGTCTTTCCAAGTTGACCATCACGCAGGACAAAAACAATAATTATCAGTTTAGCTTTAAGAACTATGATCAGTCAGATGGATTGATCAATGGCGCCTTTCATGAAAACGCTGTGTTGAAATGTTCAAGTGGAGAGCTGATTTACGGAGGATCTAATGGCTTCAATATTTTTCAGCCGGAGAACATCGGTGTGGACAACAGCCGGCCCAAAGTGATTTTTACTGACTTCCAGGTTTTCAACCGGAGCGTGAATGTGGGAGAGGAGATCAACAAGAATGTGATCCTTCCCGCAGCGATTGGCCAGGCTGAAGAGATCACCTTAAAGCCCGCGAACAATGTTTTTTCAATTGAGTTTGCCGCGTTGAATTTCTTTCATCCCGAGAAGAGTAAGTACGCTTACATGATGGAAGGGTTCAACAAGGACTGGCTGACCACAAGCGCGGATGAGCGCAAAATCACTTTTACAAACCTCGACCCTGGCAACTATACGTTTAAGGTGAAGGCTTCGAATAGCGATGGCGTCTGGAGCGATGATATGGCTGTACTCAGGATTAAAGTTCTGCCTCCGTTCTGGAAATCAAACTTTGCGTTTGTACTCTATGGCGTATTCATTATATGCGCGTTGCTGATCCTGCGATATCTTGCCGTAACACGAGAGCGCGTGAAGTTCAGGATTCAGCAGGAACGACTGCAGGCGCAACGCATGCACGAGCTTGACATGATGAAGATCCGTTTTTTCACCAATGTGAGCCACGAATTCCGCACACCGCTTACACTGATCCTCACACCACTTGAAAAATTACTGAAGCATTCGCGTGATCCTGAAGAAAAGAAACAGTTCCAGGTGATGCAGCGGAATGCGAGACGCCTGCTGAACCTGGTAAACCAGTTGCTCGATTTTCGCAAGCTGGAAGTTCAGGAAGTGCAGCTCAATCCATCGGAAGGCGACATTGTTTCGTTCATTCGCGAACTTGTCTACTCGTTTGCCGACCTTTCTGAAAAGAAGCATGTTGGATTGTCGTTCAATTCCACCGTAACGTCACTTGAGACACACTTTGATCAGGATAAAATTGAAAAGATCGTTTTCAACCTGCTGTCAAATGCATTTAAGTTTACTCCTGAGGGCGGAAAAGTGAGTGTAGACCTTGCGTTGCGTGAAGATGATCATTCATCCATGCTGGAGATAAAAGTGATCGATACAGGCATCGGAATTCCTGCGGACAAAATCAGCAAGGTGTTCGACAGGTTCTTTCAGAATGAGTTGCCTGCATCCATGGTGAATCAGGGCAACGGTATCGGGTTGTCCATCACACAGGAGTTTGTGAAGATTCATGGCGGGACCATCGATGTGCAAAGTGAACCCGGAAAAGGAAGTACGTTCACGGTGTCCCTGCCAGTGACCAGACTGGAGCATCACGATGAACTGCTTGTTATGGAGGAAGAAGATGATCATGATCGGTCGGCCTCGGTTGCGAAACCATCACTTTTACTTGTTGAAGACAATGAGGATTTTCGCCACTATCTGAAAGATAATTTGCACAAGGAATACCATGTGATTGAAGCTTCCAATGGTGTTCAGGGATTTGAGCGCGCGATCAAAAATATTCCCGATCTCATCGTGAGTGACATCATGATGCCAGAGATGGATGGTATCGAACTTTGCAAGAAGCTGAAGGCAGACGCCACTACATCGCATATACCCGTAATTCTTCTCACTGCTCGCGCAGCTGAGGATCAGAAGATCGAGGGCTTCGGCTCCGGAGCCAACGATTATATTACAAAGCCGTTTAATTTTGAAATTCTGGAATCCCGGATCCGGAACCTGATCCGTCAGCACGAGAGCATTCAAAAACACTTCAATAAGCACCTTGAGATCAAGGGCAGTGAGATCCAGGTGACTTCACAGGATGAAAAGTTTGTGAAGAATGCCATAACCTGCGTGGAGGAAAATCTTACGAATAAAGATTTTTCAGTTGAGGAATTGAGTCGTCAGATGGGAATGAGTCGTGTGCTGCTGTACAAGAAGATCCTTGCGCTGACCGGGAAGACGCCAATAGAATTTATTCGCGTGATACGCCTTCAGCGTGCGGCCCAGCTGTTGGAGAAAAGTCAGTTTACCGTTTCGGAGATTGCTTACCAGGTCGGCTTCAATAATCCCAAATATTTCGCAAAGTATTTTAAGGAAGAATTCAACGCGTTACCTTCTGCCTACGCTTCTGAAAAGAAAGAAAAGAAGGTACAATCACAGGATTAAACAATCCAATACCATTTTATAAAGAATTCATGTACCGATGGACGGGCACAGTTGAATATTTTTGTTCTATTCAATAATGTTTATGCAATCGAGGTTGAAGCGGACGAAGCGAGTTCTGTTAGCGGTAGAAATCCTTATTTACTTTGTGGTTGCAGGCGTCATTCTGATGCTGTTCAGGTACGTAGCATAAACCTTTGCGCAATCTCCATCCTTATCGTGTTAGAACTTCATTGCTGATTTCCAGTCAATTGCGGTGTCGGGCTTTTTCTTTGCGATTTCGGTATTAACAGAACGATACCCACAAATAAACATTTGGTGCCCTCTTCTTAACGTCCGCAGCCGCATTTCTGAACAATACCGTACCAGTGCAAACGTGTGTGTCGGCTAATTTTATGAAACCTGACCAGAGCTAAAATTCCGTTGTCTTGGGTTAACGGGTTGCCTGGGGGTGTTTTTACACCCTCGCCTGGCTTCCCCCCGGGTCAACGACAAAAGATATAAACCAATTGTTATGACCAATACTATCAATCCCAAAATCGCGATCATGACGAACGTGTACCGAAGCCTGATCCAGTCTGCTTCCGTCACATTCAATAAAAACTGGAGCCGTGTTCAGTTGCACCACTCAAGCCTGCAACTGAAGCACTTCAAGGCAGTTAAATTTTCGGTATGTGGCGGACCGGGAACGACTGGCAAGGTTGTAAACTTTACGCTCAACTGGGGCACGCCCGTTCCAATTAGGTTGACCGCGGGAACATGGACGGAGTTCACCGTGCCTCTGAGCGAGGTTGGAAATCCTGCGCGACTTGATAATTTTATCTTTCAGGATAATGGAAACCGTGATCCGAAGTTGCCATACACCATGCAGATCGACAACATCGAATTCGTGGGATAGACCTATGGTAGCGCTGATTGATGATCCATGCAGGAACCTGGTAAGGAAGCGATGAGGTTCATTTTTCTCTTTGTGGTGCTGTTGTACTGTTCAGCTGCCGATGGGCAGCAACCGCTCGGTTTTTTCATGAATGATCACGCACCACGTGAAGCAAAAATTCCTTCATATGTAGACGTAGAGAAACCGACATCTGTACCTGGTGTGTCCGTTGTAATTGATGCAGGAGATAATGTCGCACCCGTTTCGAAATATATTTACGGCAACAACGCGAATGTCTACATGACGCAGATGGTTAACCAGACGCCATTGATAGATCACATCAAAGCACTTTCACCAAACGTGTTGCGTTTCCCGGGCGGAAATCTCAGCAGTGTTTACTTCTGGAATGCAGACCGGAATGTCCCGCCACCTGATGCTCCTGCGAAGCTTCTTGATTCCAACGGAACTCCGCAGGATCCTGGCTACTGGTACGGCAAGAATAATGAAGAGTGGACCATGTCAGTGGACAACTATTATCGGATGCTGCAGATGACCAACTCCACCGGTATTATCACCGTCAATTATGGCTATGCGCGTTACAGCACCGCTGCGAATCCCGTTGCATCCGCTGCGCACCATGCGGCTGAGTGGGTTCGTTATGATAACGGCCGCACAAAATTCTGGGAGATCGGGAATGAAAGCAATGGCGCCTGGCAGGCGGGATTCAGAATCAATACTGCAGACAACAAAGATGGTCAGCCTGAAATTATAACAGGGGCTTTATATGGCCAGCACTTCAAAGTTTTCGCTGATTCAATGCGCAAGGCTGCAGCCGAGATAGGAGCAACCATTTATTTAGGCGCTCAGCTTTTACAGGAAGAACCTGCAGGCTGGTGGAACAACACAGACAGGAACTGGAATACGGGCGTACTCCAAGCCTCCGGAAACATTCCTGACTACTACATCATTCACAGCTACTACACACCGTTTCAGGCCAACTCGTCTGTGGCTGACGTCTTGAATTCTGCAAGTGCGGTAACGCGCAGTATGCGTACCGTTGTGGAAAAGTATATAAAAGATGCCGGTGTCACGCCAAAGCCACTCGCGCTCACTGAATGGAACATCTTCGCGGAAGGATCTAAACAGCAGGCATCGAGTATCAATGGAATTCATGCAGCGCTTGTATTGGGTGAGCTGATTCAGAACAACT
The DNA here is from genome assembly GCA_029309925.1 of Fulvivirgaceae bacterium JP3-4. GTDB lineage: Bacteria > Bacteroidota > Bacteroidia > Cytophagales > Cyclobacteriaceae > Chryseosolibacter. The sequence continues at coordinate 691,554 of JARKND010000004.1, read as the reverse complement.
ATGCGCTCGCGTGTCGGTGGGATCTCGCCAACGGATGGAGCAATGGAAACGATCATGGAATGTTCAGCCAGGGAGATGCCACGAATGATCCGCGCTGGAATCCGCGTGCAGTCTATTACTACATGTACTACTTTCAGAAATATTTTGGCGATACGATGATTAAAAGTTCGGTGTCAGGTAGCCCGGACGTGGTGAGCTATGCATCCCTGTTCAATGATAAAGAGGCAGGAATCGTGCTTATCAACAAGGGCGGAAGTTCAAAAGTTGCTTCCGTGGCATTCGAAAATTATGGGTTCGGTGATCGTTACTATTATTATACACTGACGCCTGGGACAGATGATCCGAGCTTTCCGTTAAAAGTTTCCATCAATGGAAAATCCGGATCCTTCGCTGCAGGAGGACCTTCCAATTTTCTGGCTATACCGGCAAACTCTTCGACAGTGGGATCTGGGATTAAACTGACCCTGCCTTCGCGTTCTGTTACATACGTATTGGTCGAGCATGGCAGTAATGTGATCACAAGCTTAAACGAAGTGGAAGAAGTCGATGTGCAAATTTTCCCAAACCCCGCAAAGCAGAAAATAACAGTCACATTTCCAGACAATCTGTTCAGGCAATGTGTGTTGAAAGACGTTACCGGAAGAATTTTGTATGAGCGTAATCTCGGGAGCAGCGAGAACAACATAGTGATCGATCCGCCTGTCGTTAAAGGAATGTATTTCATTACATTGAATGGGAATTCTACGATCACAAAAAAAGTTTTTATTGAATTCTGATCACAGAAGCGTGCAAGTAATTTGAGCCGATATGAAAACGTTACTGATAATGATTCTGGTGGTGACCACCGTTGCCGCCAAAAATCCAACCCCGGTAGAAAAATTTGGTCCTCTGAAAGTGACGGGCAACCAGATCACAGACATGAATGGAAAGGCAGTCCAGCTCAGAGGTGTCTCTCTTTTTTGGAGTCAATGGATCGGCAAATACTATAACGCAGATGCAGTGCGGTGGCTGGTGAAAGACTGGAATGTCAATGTTGTTCGCGCTGCGATGGCTGTTGACAACCGGGGCTACGCAACTAACCGGGCTGAGCAGGAAAAGATCATCAAGGTGATCGATGCTGCGATTGCCGAAGGCATTTATGTGATCGTAGATTTTCATGTGCACGATGCGAATAAATATCTGAATGAAGCGAAGGAATTTTTTGGAGTGATTGCACAGCGCTACGGAAAATATCCCAATCTGATTTACGAACCCTGGAACGAGCCTGTTCATCACTCGTGGTCACAGGTGATAAAACCTTATCACGAGGCAGTGATTGAGGTCATCAGAAAGCAGGATCCCGACAACCTGATCATCTGTGGTACGCGTACATGGTCCCAGAATGTTGAAGAGGCTTCACTTGATCCGATTAAAGGAACAAACATTGCCTACACACTTCACTTCTATGCATCAACGCACAAACAGGAGTTGCGTGACCTTGCGTCACGAGCGATTGCGAACGGAATTGCACTAATGGTTACAGAGTACGGAACGTGTGAGGCAACCGGTGACGGCTACGTCAACAAGGAAGAGATGGATGCGTGGTGGAAATTCATGGATGATCACAAGTTATCACATTGCAACTGGTCTTTGGCCGACAAAAAAGAATCTGCTTCGATCCTTCTTCCCAATGCCCGCCCCGATGGCGGCTGGACGGACAGCGACCTGACGCCTTCCGGAAAGATGGTGCGCGAGGAGATCCGGACAAAAAATAAGTGACGCAAGTGCATGAAGTGTGAAGAAACAATTGCAGACATCAGACTGCGCTGAAAATCCTCCGATGAGGCTATACAACGTCATTTTGTAGAAGCCGATACCGGCTAACACTCGTTCGAAAAATTTATTTCATCGGCTAAAACCCATGATGATTTGTCAGGGAAACGTCCGTTCCGGTAAACCTGCAGCCTTCCGATTTAATTGATAACTTGAGGAGTTAACAGAACCACAATCAATCTTAAACTTATGCCTACGTCTCGCTCTGTCATTCTGCTTGCAGCCCTGCTGATCTTTGCTGGCGCATGCAAGACTGATAAAGAATCTTCCAACAAAAAAATCAAACAACTTGATCCAGCAAAAACAGCCGACATGGCAAAGTCCATCGAATCTGTCATTAAGCCTCAGCTTGCAGACGGTATGACACTGAAGCTTTGGGGTGTCGATTCACTCGTTGCTGATCCGGTGTCGATTGATGTAGATGACTTCGGAAAGTTGTATTACACACGGACCAACCGCCAGAAAAATTCTGAGTTTGATATCCGGGGTCACCAGGACTGGGAAATCGAATCGATCAAGCTTAAGAACATAGAAGAGAAGCGCGAATTTCTTCACCGTATTCTTTCACCGGAGAACAGCGAAAAGAACAAATGGCTGGCGGATCTCAATGGTGATGGTTCGCATGACTGGCGTGACATGACGATCGAGAAGGAGCACGTCTATCGCGTGGAAGATACCAATGGCGATGGCGTTGCCGACCTGTCCCAACTCGTGATCGAAGACTTCAACGAAGAAGTGACGGATGCTGCAGGAGGTGTTCTCCTGCATGGAAAAGATTTGTTCGTGGGGATCGGGCCGGATCTCTGGCGCGTGAACGATGACAATGAAGATGGTATTGCCGACAAGAAAACTTCTATCTCGCACGGATACGGAATCCACGTTGGCTTCAGCGGCCACGGCATGTCTGGCATCGAGGTCGGGCCGGAAGGAAAAATTTACTGGCAAATCGGAGATATCGGATTCAGTGGCGTTGACAAGGATGGAAAAAAGTGGGAGCATCCGAATAGCGGTGTCATCGTTCGCTCAAACCCTGATGGAAGTGACTTTGAAGTTTTTGCTTACGGTAACCGCAACACCCACGAGTTTGTATTTGACGAATATGGCAATCTGATCAGCGAAGACAATGATGGTGATCACGCTGGTGAAAGCGAGCGTATTGTCTACGTTGTCAACGGGGCGGATATTGGCTGGCGCACAAACTGGCAGTTTGGAAAGTACCGCGATCCTGACAACAATACGTACAAAGTCTGGATGGATGAAAAAATGTACATTCCTCGTTGGGAACGTCAGCCGGCTTACATCGTTCCTCCGATAGCGAATTTTGTCAATGGTCCGACAGGCATGCTTTATAATCCTGGAACAGCTTTTAGCAAGGAGTGGGATAAAACGTTTTTCATTGGTGAGTTCGTGGGTAACCCATCGCAATCCGGCATTCATGCATTTAAGCTTACACCAAAAGGTGCCGGCTTCGAACTCGGTGAGACAAAGAAAGTACTCGGTGGGGTTCTCGCTACGGGTATCGACTTTGGTCCCGATGGCGCCATGTATCTGGCTGACTGGATTGACGGCTGGAACACAAAGGATCACGGACGTGTGTGGAAGCTCGATGTATCAAACCCGGATACAGAGAAACGCAAAGAAGTGCAGTCACTCTTGCAGGCGGATGCTTCCGACCTGAGCGAGGACCAGCTTTCTGATATGCTGAAGCATGAAGACATGCGTGTCCGCCAGAAAGCGCAGTTTGAACTGGCAGACCGCGGAAAAGAAGGGATGCTGGTTTTTGAAAAAATAATTGCACAGAAAGAAAACCAGCTTGCACGTGTGAATTCAATTTGGGGAATCAGTCAGTTTGCACGCAAGGATTTGAAAAACGCAAGCGTGCTCCTGCCGTTGCTGAAGGATGCCGATCCGGAAATTCGCGCACAGGCAGCAAAGTGGCTTGGAGACGTAAAGTATAAAGAAGCAGGAGCTGATCTCATTCCATTGTTAAAGGACGAAAACAGCAGAGCAAGATTTTTCGCAGCCGAGGCGTTGGGACGGATCGAACACGAAGCTGCAGTCCAGCCGATCATCGATATGCTGATAGCCAACAATGATGAGGATGTGTATTTGCGGCATGCCGGAAGTCTTGCGCTGGCGCGGATCGGCAAAGCAGAACCGGTTGTTGCATTGACATCGCATTCATCGAAAGCACTGCGCATTGCGGCTGTTGTGGCCCTGCGAAGAATGCAGCACAAGGGGATAGCTCAATTTCTAAACGATAAGGATGAGTTTATTGCCACGGAAGCCGCGCGCGGAATCAATGACGATCTTTCGATCCCTGATGCACTCCCTGCACTTGGCGACATTTTGAAGACTACAAACTTCACCAATGAAGCACTCATCAGAAGGGCGATCAATGCAAACCTCAGAGTCGGCACAGATGCGGCAATGGATAACCTTGTGCAGTACGCAGGTAACAATGCCGCACCCGCTGCGATGCGTGCCGAGGCGATCGATGCTTTAAGCACCTGGAGTAAGCCTTCAGTTCTCGATCGTGTTGATGGCCGCTATCGCGGAGAGTTTTCAAGAAGTCCGGAAGGAGTGCTCGCGAAATCCAGTGACAGATTAGTGCAGCTGCTCTCGGCAAGAGATGCTGCGGTGCGGTTGTCTTCCGCTAAAGCGATAGGAAGGTTGAAAGTTAAATCTGCGTCCCAGGCATTGATGACAAGTTTGAAAAAGGACGCTGATGCAAAAGTGCGCGAGGAGGCACTGAGGGCCCTGGCATTCCTTGGCGATGTGAATGTGGCAGACGCGATCAAAACTGGTCTGGCCGACAGGGAAAAGAATGTGCGTGTGACAGCGCTTGATCTGTTGCCGAAGATGGGGCTTGAGAAACCGTTGATGGTGAATCTGCTTCAGGATGTCATTCAGACAAGAACAATCGAAGAAAAGCAAGCTGCCTTGCTGACGCTGGGAAATCTTCCGGTTGAAAATACAAAACCAGTCTTTGACAAGCTTCTGACGCAGCTGGAAAATAAAAAACTCCCTGCCGAAATTCAGCTGGAGCTGGCAGAAGCGCTCGACAGCACAAAAACCGCAGACCTTAAGGGACGTTTCAAAAATATTATTGCCCAGAACAAAGACACGCTCGCAGCGGCATATGCCGGGGCGTTGCAGGGTGGCAATAGCAACCGAGGCGCGCGGATATTTTATGGTCACCAGACCGCCCAGTGTATCCGTTGTCACTCTTACGGTGACTATGGCGGAAATGCGGGACCGCGTCTAAACGGAGTGGCTACACGCTTGTCACGCGAACAATTGCTGGAGGCACTGATCAATCCAAGCGCGAGACTGGCACCGGGATACGGCACAGTAACGCTGGAAGTGGCGAACAAAAAAATAAGTGGAATCCTGCAGGAAGAAACAGGCACAACTCTCAAATTGAAGATAGGGGACAAGCCCGATACCGTGATCATGAAGTCTGCGATCGCAAACCGCAGCGATGCTGCATCGAGTATGCCGCCCATGCGAACACTCCTGACGAAAAAGGAAATCCGGGATGTTGTCAGCTTTCTTGCAACGATGAAAGATTAGTTTTTCGCTTCCCGCATTTGGATCTAAAATCGTAAATTGAAGGAGTGAAGAAGTTCTTTCTCCTGGCATTGATCTCGCTGCAGCTCCTGCTTTCAATGAAGGCTGCAGCGACTCATTTGCGGGCTGCTGATATTCAGGTAGAAAGGCTATGTGGAACGCTTACTTTTCGGATCACCGTCATCGCCTATCTGAACAGTTCATCCAATACAAGATTTGGAACGAATAGTGAAGTCATTTTTGGTGATGGCACAAGCGAAAGAATTCCGCTCACGACCGCCACTTCACGCCCTGATCTCGGTATCAACGTCAGCGTTGCAACGTTCACCACCTTGCACACCTATTCAAGCAGTGGCATCTTTACCATCGCATATATTGAGCGGGACCGGAGCGCAGGAGTTTTGAACATTGCCAATTCCACCGATGTCCCTTACGTAACATTTGTGCGGATCAACGCAGATCCGACATTTGGATGCAACCGGTACCCGGTGCTCACGGTCGTCCCGCTTGACCGCGCTTGCTCAGGCGCAGCCTTCTATCATAACTCCGGAGCATTTGACGCAGACGGTGACAGTATCTCATACCAGATGTCTATTCCTTCGGCTACACCAACTTCCTTTGCCGTTTATACAGATCCGAATGCCAGTAAATTTTATCCGAACTTCAACATGGGCAACGAGGAACGCAACGGACAACCCTCGTTCGGCATCAACTCGCTCACTGGTCTCGTTACCTGGAACGCTCCTGGTGCCATGGGCGAATACAACATTGCTTTTAAAGTGATCGAGTGGCGCAAAATAAACGGCAGCTACGTTGAAATCAGCTCAACTACACGCGACATGCAGATTGTCGTTGAGACGTGCCTGAATAAACGCCCCGCGCCTGAGCTGCCGAATGACTTGTGTGTAGTAGCTGGAAGCTCGATCGATGAAGTAATTCGCGGAAGCGATCCTGAAAATCATCCTGTAAAGATCGAATTATTCAGCGAGTTGCTCCAGGCTCCCGACTCGCTCGCTGAGGTTCAACCAAAGACAGTAGCATTCGTACCATCTAACCCGAAGGCTACCGTACGGTTTCAGTGGCAGACGCGTTGTGAAGATATCAGGCAGCAGCCTTATCAGGTAGTTGTCAAGATCACTGACAGCCCGCCCGATGGGCCGAAGCTCGTATCGTTTGCAACGTGGTCGATACGCGTTATCGCTCCACCACCTGAGCTAAAGGAAGCTTCCCTCGATGTTGTGAGACTGCATGGTGTACTGGAGTGGGGCTCATATCTGTGTGATAATGTCCGTTCAATTCAAGTTTATCGCAAGGTCGATTCATATACTTTTACTCCCGGAGCTTGTCAGATCGGGATTCCAGGTTTTTTAGGATACCAACTCATTGAAACGCTTTCAGGTTCATCCACTTTATTTCGCGATACGAATTTTGGAATGGGCCTGAGTCCGGGTGCAACCTACTGCTACCGCCTTGTTGCGCTCGTTGGCGATACGCGCAGCATCGTCTCATCGGAGTTGTGTATCGGCCCCGTACAAGCTGATGCCCCGGTCATTACCCATGTGTCAGTCGAAACCACTGACGTGGCAGGCAGCATCCGCGTAAGCTGGAAAAGCCCGCTTGATATAAATGAGACCCAATTTCCCAGGCCATATCAGTATGAGGTCTTTCGAAGTAAAGGATTTGTCGGGGACGAAGGAATAATCAGCGCGGGTAGGGTCAGCGATACAACCTTTCTTGACACAGGCATCAACTCGAGGGAGGAAGTGTTCAACTATCGAATTGTTCTCTACGCAAAACCCAAATTTTCTGATGAATACGTTGCAGTAGATACATCAGCCGTTGCATCATCAGTACGGCTCACCGGAGAGAGGCGTGCAAACGGAATTTCCCTCCACTGGCGCGACAGTGTTCCGTGGTCGAACGTTGTCAGGCAGAGGCCCTATCATTTGGTTTTTCGCGGAGAAGGAGTTGGTTCGGAGACGCAAATGCAGTTGTACGACAGTGTTCAGGTAACGGTGGCAGGATTCACCTTCAGCGATTCGAAAGTGAAAAAGAACCAGCTCTACACTTACAAGATTCTTACGAGAGGAACCTATGGCAATCCGGCAATTCCAATCCAGGAAAATTTTTCTCAGGTAGTTTTTGTTTCACCACCTGATGATCTTACGCCCTGCCCTCCCGTTGTCACTATCGCAGTGACAGACTGTGACCAGTATCTGCAGAATTCAACTTGTCGCAACAAAGTCTTTTCAAATTCGCTGGAGTGGGAATCAGCTTCCTCGGATGATTGCAGGCTCGATATCGTTGCCTATAATGTTTACGCGTCTGACTCAGCCGATGGTGAAATGGAGCTGGTGGCCTCGATTGACGCAAACACATTTGTGCATCGTGACATCTCTTCATTTGCGTTTTGTTATCGCGTGTCATCAGTTGATAGCCGCGGAAATGAAAGTCCGTTGAGCGAGATGGTTTGCAATGACAACTGTCCTTCGTTCCAGCTGCCAAATGTGTTTACTCCGAATGGCGATGGATGCAACGATATTTTTACCTCCGGCTATGATCCGTTGCTTGTAGGCGAGGGATCACCATGCCTCTTGCAGGATTTGAGCCTTTGTTCACGTTTTGTACAAAGCGTGAAGATTATCATTTACAATCGATGGGGGAAAGAGATGTACTCGCAGAAAGTTGAATCCACATCAGCATCTCCCCTCATCTGGAATGGCGATGATGCCTCGGGCAATCCATGCTCATCGGGAGTATACTATTATTCAGCAAATGTCACATTCAACACCATTGATCTGTCAAGGCGTCATCAACGGTTTAAAGGCTGGGTTCATTTGCTTCGATGATTTTACTCGCGGTTCAGGTAAATCTGGAATCCAATGCTGAATGTCAATACCTTGTCCTCCACCATCGAAAATGGATTTACAACAGACTCATTATTGAAAGTGTATCGGGTTATCCCTTCAATGCCCACATTTCTGTTGATGAAATATGTGATTCCAAATCCGGGTGTAAATGATCTGTATTTCACTTCAGACCTGCTGGAGAGCGGATCGCCCATGCCATCTTGAAAGTCACTGTCCGATACAGTTTTGCCGAAGGAGTAAGAGAGCTCGGGGAAAATTGCCCAGTCGCCAAATGGAAAATAATAGCGCACATCCGGGCCGATGCGGTAGGAAGATGTCGAGTAATTATAACTCGAACTGCTTCCGCTCGAGAATGATATCGGGACGGTCATGCCAAGGCTTAGGCGGTCAATTACGAAATATGCAACGCTAGGGCTAATCGTGAGTTGATTGAAAGCGTAGTCGTTTTCGTAAGTGAAATTAGAATAGGATGCGGTTCCTCCTATGCGAAAGCTTCCTTTTTGAATTTGGGCACTGGCGGCATGGGAGAGGAATAAAGGGCAGAAGACAGAGCAAAGGAATATGAGGGTTTTCATAAAACGTGATTTTCTCCGAAGATAGTTTTTACCCGGCTCGGGCGCAAGCACAACACTTCGCCTTAACCGATGTTCAGTGCCTTGATCTGTGCTTTATAATTTGAAGGCAATATGCTTGAGAAGAGAAACCAGTCTAGCTTTGCCTTTTTGATGATGCGATAAAGAGGCAACATAGGCTTGAGTATCTTTGAGCCTTCCAGATCGAGAAGTGACGACACGCGGCCAGGGACCACAAGCTTCTGCGATTCGAGCAGTATTTTGTAGCGGGCTACACCGAGGTGTTTCTTATATTGACGGAACAGATCGTCTGTATAGTGACTGCGCTCGATGTCGTTGGCAAGGTGTTGTTCACGGCTGAGAAGCCACTGTGGATAGGAGAGAGGAAGGTCTTTAAGTCCCATCCGGCTTCCAACCCGATAAAACACATCGTAAACGTCTGCCTTTTCTTCTGCAGTAAGAGACCTCTCGAGCGTTTCGTAGGAAGCTATCGAATAGTGAATGAGCATATACAACACATCGCGGTAAGCCCAGTCAGGAATGGTAGATTGTCTGTTTGCCTCGACTTGCTTATGGATATTTCGCATTGTGTCAATGACAGCGAGTGCTTTCTCGTTTTCCGAAAACACAATGTTGCGCGCATACGTGACAGTGGAAAAGAGACGGCCCAACGGATCAGCCGGGAGTCGGCCTGTGAAGTACAACCAATCAACAGCCTTGTTCAGGGCAAATTCAGCTGCAGAGCCTGCAAAGATCAACAGCACTGTGTCGTGTCGTCCCCAGATTTTTCTCACAATTGAATTTTCCCGCGCAAAAGGTGCCATCGATCAAAGATAGTAATACAATCTGTTCAGTCAGACGATAGGAGTCGTTGAATTGTTACACTCAGCCATCATGCCGCAATAGCTTAAGCAGCGCAGCATTATTTTTTTGAATGAGCTTACTATCAAAAAGGATACGAAACGGGTCCACCTTCTTAAGTCTTTTGATCATTGAATCAATTGTGAATTTTCCAGGGTCGAGGCTGTTGTTCAATTCTTTCCACTCGATCGGTGCCGAGACGAACGGATGCTTATAAGGCCTTACGGAATAAGGTGCGGCCACCGTATCTGTATAGTCATTTTGATTTGGGTCGAGATATACTTTGTTACCGCGCTGGTCGATTGAAACTTCTGTCGTGGTTATTGAAGGCTCAATCAGGTTAACCTGCTCGCAAATTTTTTCAGCGAGAAGACGCGCCTCGCCAAAAGTGAAGTGTGAACAGGGGATAAAAATATGCAGTCCCGTTTTTCCGCTTGTTTTTATCGCTGCCTTCAATGAAAGCCCGTCAAGAACTTCTTTCGTGGCCTGTGCAGCAACCACCGCTTTGCTAAAATCTTCATCGCTTGGATCAAGATCAATAACGATATAGTCAGGGTTGCCAGGTGCAGCAGTTCGGGAAGTCCAGGGGTTGACATCCACGCATCCAAGGTTGATCATGTACAACAGCGTTTCAACATTATTGCACACGAGGTAGTCAACCACATCTCTCTTGCCGGCCTTTTTATGCTTTCTCTCTACGCTGAACACCTCGCTGCATGCCGGCTCGCGGCCTTCCATATCTTTAATATAAACGCCCGCAGCAAAAGCACCCTTCAGTTTGAGGTAGAGTGACAACGGCCGGCCTTTAATATAAGGAAGAATACTGTCTGAAATGGTATGGTAGTAATGAAGCAAGTGCCCCTTCGTTATGCCCTTCCAGATTTCGCGATCAACATTGTAAACTTCCACCTTGCATGTTCCAAAGTCCAGCGTTTCGCGCTGGCGTATTTTTTCGGACTCAACGATCGGCCAGTTGCTGTCAGAGGTAGCAGTACCGCTCTGGCTTCGATCTTTTCTGATCGGCTTTCTGTCTGCTGACGCTGTCGCCTTCCGCTTCACAGCACTTTTGTCAGAGATGTGTGCTGGAACTTCCTTTATGACCTGTGCAGCACGCTTGTCGTTGCGCCATCCTAAAAAAATAGCAGGCTTTCGGATTTTGCCGGAGCGGGTTGTGGTTGCATACTTGATGTTTGCAACAAGTTCTGGTTTAGTCCAATGCACAACACCGTCATATTCTACAGGATTTGCAAAAGGACTTTTGCCAATCTCAATCGCTTTGAGTTTCTGTAGGATTGAGGGCATCTCATGCTCTTTATATCCACCCCCTGCATGACCGATCCATTCGAGGTTGCCCTCGTCATTGTACGCGCCAAAGAGAAGCGTCCTGAAAAGTCTTCCGCTGTCTGATTCAACCCATCCACCGATGACAAATTCCTGTTTAAGGGACGTTGGTATTTTCAGCCATTCTCGCCCGCGTTTATCAGGAACATAACGGCTTGTTTTTAACTTCGCAACAATACCCTCCAGACTGAGTTGCTGCACCTGGTTGAACAGCGATAGCCCATCTTCAAAGTGATCGCTGTAGCGCACCGTGGTGTTTCCTCCAAGAATTTTCTTTAGCTGCTCTTTTCGTTCAAGGAGCGGTCGGCTCATGAGATCCTCACCATCACACCACAAAAGGTCAAAGGTATAATAGACTACACCGCCTTTTCCGCCATTGAATTTTTGCAACGCATCAAAGTCCGGCTTACCCTCATCATTGAGCACAACGATCTCACCGTCCATCACAATATCGTGCGGAAGCTTCTGAAGAGCCGAAATGATCGATGGATATTTTTTGCTGAAGCTGAGGCCACCCCGCGATTCAAGCTTCACATGATCTCCATCTTTGTAACTGATCACGCGATAGCCATCCCATTTTACTTCGAAGATGTAATCCGGGTTTTGAAATGGCTCCTGCACCAGTGTGCAAAGCATCGGCTTGATTGCTGAAGGTATTGCAGATTTGTGTGAAGCCGTTTTTCGTTTAGCGATACTCATCTGCTAAACGCGTTCGTCACACCTTTCCTTCGTCAAGGTCGTCAAGTGTCCTGCGGTCGATCCACGTGTCTTCCTTAATGTGGATTTCATCATCAGCCCTGCGGTTAACGATACGGCTGCGGGTAATGGTGCTGCCAGGCACTCCCTCGCGACCAGGACCGTTTGGTGTACTTACTGAAGATTCAAGAGACGGACTTCTTTCATTTGACATTTCAGGATCTGGTTCGCTGTTCATCGCTGACTTGGCAACGCGTGCCTCCATTCTTCTGTCGTCCCGCGTCATTGCATCTTCCTGAACTTTGAAGTGCTCATCGACATTAAGCGCTCCACAGCTGTCAAGAATTCCTGCGGCCAGTACGGCCGCAGCATAGTCGTGTGTCAGCACAGCGATGACTGTACCACGCTGCGCTACGGTTGCGTACTTCATTGCAAGCTGCGTATCCTGGAAGACGCTCAGGAAATATTTGCCGACCTTGCTGTCAAGAACACCATTTTCATCCGTGGCGTCTCCGCGTGTTTCAGACGGGTCTGGCGGTAATGAAATGTCAATATGCTCACGGTCAAAATTGTTGTCCATCAAAGAATGCACAGCCCACTCCGCGTTGCTCGTGTCGTCAAAGATCCCTATCACTGTCTGTACCATATGGAAAGATTTATTGGAAGGCAAAGAAAAAATTATACCCGCCAGAAGTCCGCCCTGATCCTATAACATTTCGGTAAATTGTAGCGGCTTTTAAGCGCGGATATCAGGTCATGGCTCAGATAAAAGCAGTGCTTTTTGATATGATTGGTACTACGGTTCTGGAATCAGATCCTGAAACCGTCAACAATTGCTTTGCCCTGGCTTTTTCCCAACACGCCATAACAATCGGCAAAGGCGACATTCTGAAGCTGAGGGGATTAAGCAAGTCCGATGCAATCCGCACCACGTTAATGGCTTCCAACAAATCAGCCAGCCTTGAACCGGCTATTCTCCAGTCATTCATTGATAATCTCAGGGATCGACTCACGAACTTTGCAGAGCATCCGGAGTTTCCGCAAGTCGTTCAGGTACTCAAGGACAGTGGAATCAAAGTGGGTATCGGTAGTGGACTGCCCCGGACCGTATTCGATGTGCTTTATCAATCGCTTGGGTGGGCGCGCTATCGTCTGGATTATGTTCAGGTCTACGAAGCGCTTGGCCGTGGTCGGCCCTTTCCAGATATGATTTTCGATATGGGCGGCAGGCTTTCCGTTAGTGTTCAGTCGATTCTTAAGGTAGGAGATACAGCCGCAGATATTGAAGAGGGAAAAAATGCAGGCGCGATAACAGCGGCCGTATTATCGGGAACACAACCCGAGGTTATCCTTCGCGAAAGCAAACCGGATTTTCTTCTGAGGTCCCTTGCCGATGTGCTCGCATGCATAGGGTAAAACTCGTAGCGGGCATAAAATTCTACAAAAAATTTACGGAGATGTGAACGCGATGGGCCGCGCGGGAGTTGTCTAATGGAGGCGCAAAAAAGCATGACGACAGGTGAGGTAATAGAAAAAGTGAAGATGTTTGCGGACGAGGCGCATGGTGAGCAGATGCGCAAATACGCTAACGAAAGGTATATTGTTCACCCCATCCGCGTCATGGAGATCGTCCGTGAGTATTCGCAGGAAATACCACTGCTCGCTGCATCCCTGCTTCACGATGTACTGGAAGACACCCCAGTCACAGCCGAGGAGCTTAAAGACTTTTTGAGCTCTGTTATGGATGCTCCGAACACCGAGAAGACTTTTGAACTGGTGATTGAACTGACCGATGTGTTTGTTAAGGCAAATTATCCAAACTTAAATCGCAGAACGCGAAGAACGCGAGAAGCCGAACGTCTCAGCGAGGCGAGTGGTGATGCGCACACGGTTAAGTATGCTGATATTATCGACAATGTGCGCGATGTTTCGAAAAGCGATACAGATTTCGCGCTGGTTTATATCCGCGAAAGCAAGCAGCTCCTGCTGCATCTCACTAAAGGCAATTCAGAGCTTTACGCGCGGGCGACTGATGCAGTGAATCGGGCGCTGCAGGAATATTTTCAGAAAGCCAACATCAAAGCGTTGTGATCTTTTGGCATGTGAATTTAGCCGCTAAGGCAAAATTCAGCGTGTCATGTGGGTCAGGGTTGTGCTGTTGTTTCTGATGACAACATTTTCATTTTCCTCTTTTGCCGAAGAGTGGTATAAAGGATCGGTAATCCTCAAATCAAAATCAGTTTTGCGTGGCGAGATTTCCGTAAAGCACGGATATGATGTCGTGTTCTTCCGCGTATCGGACCACATCAGCGTAATACCGGCCTTTAAAATTGCCTACCTCAATATTTATGATGAAGAGCTCGAAGCAGAGCGCAGATTCGTTTCGCTGAATATCGGTGTGGGTGCAGCACGCACGCATCAGTTTTTCGAGCTGATGGTTGACGGGGAGGTAACGATTCTTCGCAGGCAGCTCACCATGTGGTATTCACTGCATCTCGATCTGACCGATTACGAATATTATGTGCTCTATGATGAAGAGATCCAGGGGTTGCACAAATTCAGAAAGAAAGTCTATCCCACACTGGTAGAAAATTCAAACGGTGCGCTCGAGACCTACGTCAGGCAAAATCAGCTGAGCCCGAAGACCCTGGAGGATATTGTTGATATGAGCGCCTACTACAATAACTACGTGACCAGCAAGTTGCAGATCGCCAAAAACGAAACTCACGACTGAAGCTGTTTGTGTCTTCGGTGAAAATAGATCATTGACCCTGTGATGAGAAGTGTTCCTGCAATGCAGATCGCGTAGCCTGCCGAGATAAAGAATTCTACCCAGCTGAGCTGCGTGTATGAAAATTCCTTCAGGAACAATACACTTACGCTTCCAAGATATCCGAAAGCATCTGCAACGTACATGATGAAGCCCACGGTTCCGACATAACGGAACGCGGCAATAAGCCTGTCAAAGAAAATACTGTTGAAGGGCACGTAGCCAAGATACAATCCAATACCTATGAGGATCATCCACATCGGTGCTTCGATTAACTTTTGTTCAAACAGGAGCGTCCCTCCCCCGATGAGCAACATTCCAACGATAATGATCAGGTGATTCACCATCAATGCCGTTTTATTGTTTTTGATGAGCATTATGCTGCCCATGATGATGAGCACGAGGATCGATACAGGTGTTTCGGTCTGCGTGTAAATGCCTGCAACATTTCCATAGCCGAGCGACTTCCACACATCCGAGGCAAAATTTTCTCTGAAGTCACGGAAGGCAGTGAGCAGCATGTAAGCCAGCACAAACAGCACGATACCAGGAAGAAATGTTTTAACAAAATGAGCCCGCTGAGCTGCATCCATGGGTTGCCGTCTTGTTCGCAACGCCTCGTCTACTGCTGAAGGAGGCGGTACTTTGTCAAGAAGCCAGAGAAAGATCAGAAGCGGAACGATAAATACTCCACACGCTGCAAACGGCATCCACGTTTCGCTCACACCCCAGTCGCGCATGAGGTAAGCGCCAACAGAACGGCATAAGCCCGCAGAAAAAATAAAACTCACGGAGAGCGATGCCCCAAGCACCTCAGTCATTCGCCTCCCTTCCAGGTAGCCGAACACCATGCCCCAGACAAGTCCGAGGGGGAATCCATTCATAAAAAGGAAGATGATGTTATACGGTGCCGGTACGATGGCAAAGAGGAGCCACGCCAGTGCCGCAATCAAAACCATCAAGAGAATTCCAGAGGTTCTTTTATGTGCTTTGAGTTCCGCGATGAATTTGATTCCAAAGAATTTTGCCATAGCGTAGCCGACCACCTGGAAGGTAACGAGCCACACTTTGTAGCTTATTCCTGCATAAGCAATGTCATCAAAAGTGGCAGCGGAAAATGTTTTGCGAAAAGCATAAATACAGGTGTAGAGACAAAAGGCACTGATCGATGCATAGAGTGTGAACCAAAATCCGTTCGATCGTTCGAGTTTTTCTGTAAGCGGATGCTTGTTAAGCGATACCATCAGGGGTCAGGTTAACCGGTTGCCATGAACCGTCCCTCAATATGGAAATTTTTCGATAACCAAGCGTAAAAACCAGTGACGCTGTCTCCTGAAATTGATTGATGAGATCATCGGGCCGGTGGGCATCGCTGCTGAAGGTGATCGGTATGTGTCGCTGACGCATCAATTCAATGATCCACGGACTGGGATATGGCGTATGCGATTTTTTCTGGTACAGCCCGCGGGTGTTCACCTCTACAATTACTCCGGCATCCGCGATTTTATTCAACGTTCCAATTACCTCATGCTGATACCACGAATCCGATTCGCTGAAGTATTCACCCTCATGGTTCTGAATTTTGATCTTATCAAGATGGCCGATTATCGTTGGACCGCTCTTGTCAATCATTTCGCGGCTGAGCTCAAAGTAGCGTGTAACTGCATCCCGGTAATTGTTGTTGAAAATTTCCGCCAGCCCTTCCTTGAAGAGCGTAGCGGCTCCGTCAATTTCCCATGGTTTGCCATTGTTGAAATATTCAACCATGTGAATAGAGCCTATCGTATAGTCAAGATCGCGTTCATAGTCGGCAGGCGAAACCTTTCCTGGAACGTAGTCTATCTCCAGCCCTTTGTAGATCTCGACTGCAGTCGTTTTTCGAACGGCTTCGATGTCCGCAAGGTAATTTTCAAGCCTCTCTTTTTTCATCGCCCAGGGCACATCAAACGGAAGGGGAGCATGCGAGGAAAAACCCATCGATCGCAAGTTCAGCTCCCGGGCCTTGGCCACGTGTTCTGCGATAGTACCCTTGCCGTCACAATAGTTGCAATGGCTATGATAGTTTGTCCACATGGCGTTCAAGATAGGGCATGAATTGGAAAATCGTGCATGCTGTCACCACTTTTGCGCCCTGCAGGTGGAATGACTTTTGAACCCACACTGCAATGGTTCGTCTGTCTTCATTCATATCGCTTGTTATCATGTCGTTCTCAACTTTTGCTCAGGAGTTGAAGACTGAAAATATCATTATTGTCGCTTTGGATGGTTACCGTTGGCAGGAGGTTTTCGAAGGGGCAGACCAACGGATAATTCAAAACCCGAAGTTTACAAAGAATCGTTCGGGTGTCGACCGGTTCACGCATGGCTCAACCACTGAAAACCGGAAAGCGTTGATGCCTTTTCTTTGGGGTGAGGTTGCTGTACACGGTCAGCTGTATGGAAATCGAAGATTTGGAAACAAGGTCAACTGTTCAAACCTTCAATTGTTGTCGTATCCCGGCTATAGCGAAATGCTGGTCGGGTTTGCCGATCTGCGCATTCGGTCGAATGAAAAAAAGATTAATCCTAATGCAACGGTGCTGGAATTTCTGAATCGTCAGAAAGAATTCCAGAACAAGGTTGCAGCTTTTTCGACCTGGGATGCATTTCCGTATATCCTTAGTGAAGAACGCTCCGGCATACACGTCAACGCAGGTACTGAACTTGCGGATGGTGAAATTTCACGCCAGGAGCGTTGGCTGAACGGCAACCAGGATAAGGTTGTGAACCCATCGAACGGAGCGCGGTATGATGAGTACACCTATTTGTATGCAAAAGAATTCGTGAAGCGAAAAAAGCCAAAAGTACTTTTTCTATCCTTCAATGAAACTGACGAACACGGTCATGCGGGCAGGTATGACGAATATCTCATGGCTGCGAACAAAGCCGATCGTTTACTGGCGGATTTGTGGAATTACATTCAGTCGTCCCCTGACTATAAAAACAAGACAACGTTGATCATCACAACTGATCATGGTCGGGGAAGCGGAAAAAACAACTGGACAAAACATCGTTTGTTTGCGAGAGGTTCGGGACAAATATGGTTTGCGGTGATCGGACCGGATACGCCACCTACCGGTGAAATGAAAACGCGAAACAAATATTATCAAAAGCAACTCGCGAGAACCATCAGCGCCTTCGCAGGACAGCAATACCACGCTCCACGTCCGACCGGAGAAGTCATGCACACGATGATTCGTAGGGAAGAAACTCCGGCCATCGTTTCCGCACAAAACGAGTAGCTTTGCTTTCGTTTTTTGGATTTTGAATCTTGGATCTTGGACCTTGGATCTTCTTTCGTCTGGTATTTACCCGCCATTTCTTTTATCTTTCGGTATGTTGTCAAAAAATGTTCGCCTTGTGCTGGGCAGTGGTGGCGCTCGCGGAATGGCGCATATCGGTGTCGTTGAATCGCTTGAAAAGGAAGGATATCGTATCAGAGAGGTAGTTGGATGTTCGATGGGCGCAGTCGTTGGCGGCATTTATTGCGCGGGTTACCTCGATGAATACAAGCACTGGCTCGTCAGCCTCACCAAACTCGATGTATTCAGGTTATTGGATTTCACATTTTCTTCTCAGGGCTTTGTGAAGGGTGAACGGGTTTTCAAAGCAATTGAAAATTTTATCGGTGATCACAGGATTGAAAATTTTTCCATTCCGTTTACGGCAGTAGCTGCGGACGTTGCAAATAAACGCGAGGTACATTATAAGACAGGAAGTTTGTTCAAGGCGTTGCGCGCATCCATTGCCATTCCAACAGTATTTACGCCAGTGATCGAAGGGCGGTCGCAGCTTGTCGATGGTGGCGTGCTCAATCCGCTGCCTTTAAATCTCGTGACAAGAGAACCTGGTGACATCGTGGTAGCTGTAAATCTGAATGCTAATCTGCCGGTGACCCGAGAGACTCAAGTACTTAACAAGGAGAAGGCAGCCTATCTTAAAATGCTTGACGCCTTCAGAGCACAGTTTCTCAAAGTTGACAGTAAAGCTGAGGAAAAGATCGAACAGTTTGGTTTTTTTGATCTTGTCACCAAGTCGTATGACCTTACCCAGGAACGTGTGACAGAACTGATGATCAAACTTTATCAGCCTGATGTAGTCGTGAATATTCCACGCGACAGCTGTGGTGTTTTTGAATTCTATCGCGCAAACGAAGTCATCGAGCTCGGCCGCAAAGCCTTCTACCAGGCAATAGAAACACCTCATGTTTCAAGGGTGGGATCTCCTGATATTACCATCCGTCAGATTTGATCAAGAAAGATGAACCCTTCTCTGCAGAAGACTAACGTTCAAAATTTATCTCGCATCACAAATTCTTTTTCCAACCTATCACCCATCACCCATCACCCATCACCCATCACCCAAACCGTAAACCCTGAAAGTTAAACTCAACTATCGTCCATCTTGCGTGATGTGCTGAGTTAAGCTAATCGGTACCTTTTGGATATCTTAACCTCAGGCTTATGAAGCACATGTTTACAATGCTGGTCTGCTTTGCAGTTTCTGCTACAGCAGCCTATGCTCAGAATTCCAATGCTTTCTCGAAGGCGGATTCTCTCTTCTTCCTATCACAATGGCAGGCTGCAATTCCGCAGTATGAGTCAGCCCTAAAAAATGTTTCGCAGAATGCGGTGGCCTGGAATCGACTCGCTTTTTCTTATCACAATCTTGGGCGTTACGACAGGGCAGTTCAGAATTATCAAAAGGCGCTCGAAAACAAACCATCACCGATCCTTGAGGCTGCAGTTCATGCGCGACTCGCGCGAATCGCTGCCGTTCAGAAAAAGACTGATGAAGCGTTTAACAAGCTTGAAAAAGCCTTAGCGTCTGGCTATGTTAATTTAACGGAGATCCAGACGAGTAAAGATTTCGACAACATCCGAAGTGATAAGCGCTTTGCAGACCTCGAGAAACGCGTTGAAACAAATGCCTTTCCGTGCATGACTATACCGCAAGCACGCGAATTTGACTTTTGGGTTGGTGAATGGGACGTGTATCCAAACGGTGCCAGCATGCTTATCGGACACAGCAAAGTTGAGGTGGCTTCCGGAGGCTGCATGATCCTCGAAAACTGGACGGCACTGGGTCCGGTGCCAAACACGGGCAAAAGTATTAACTACGTCAACACGACAACAGGCAAGTGGGAGCAGCATTGGGTAGGATCGGGAGGATTGAATGCAGGCAATCCTCAGATGTTTGTAAATGGTGTTTACAAGGATGGTGCAATGCGTTTCGAATTCGAGAGCACGAGCGCTCAGAATCAAAAGCAGATGGGCAGGTTTATCTTTTATAATCTGGGCCCGGATCAGGTGCGCCAATTTAATGAAGTAAGCACTGATGGGGGTCAGACATGGACAACAGTTTACGACTTTATCTACAAGCGGAAAAAGTAGCTACTTGCCTTTTAGTAAGCTTTTCAGGTTGGTCTTGAGAATAACGACATCCTGCAATTGTGTTTCCGGTTTCAACCGATGATCTTGCGTATAGCCCGACCACAAACTGTTTGCAACGTAATAAAAATCGTCATTTAACAAACAGCCAATAGTGGGCTCGTTGAATGCCGCGTGACCGCGATCGATTATTTCGTAACCTGCTAACTTGTCTTTCGTACCATTCAGCTTATATGCTGTTGCCCGCATCGGTACAACAAGGTTTTGGATTGCGATGAGGTTGTTCTTGTAGAACGTCAGCCCGTCAACCGATTTCACGGCCAGATCGAATGCTGCCGGAAGCTGTATGAGCACCTTGTCGTCAAGTCTGAGCCTGAAAATTCCTTTCACATAGTCGGCAATGAAAAGATACTTTCCATCATCGCTGAAGGTAAGTCCCTGGAGGCTCCAGAACTGATCGGAAGCGAAAAACTCGGTGAGATTTCCGGAGTCATCAAGTGAATAGATCACATTGTTCTTTGAGTCAGAAACGAAGGGTCTTCCCTTCTCATCCAATGTCAGGTCGCCAAAGGTATGATCGCGCCTCGTTGCTGGTGCATAGCGCTTAATCAGTTTTTTTGACTTCAGATCATACTTGAAGAGTCCGGACCGCGAAACGCTGTCAAAGTTTTCCATCTCCGGCATTGGCGATGCGCACGCCCAGAGAATATTGTTCTTTTTGTCGACCTTGATGCCGAACACCGAAGTAAGCCCATCTTGCGCGGATGTTGTGAAGTCAGTAATATTTCCTTTTTCATCCGATTGAATAATTTTTCTTTTGTGAATGCTTCCCAGGTAAAATATACCAGGCCGTTCCCCCGGAGCAATCGATTCAATGTGCAGGTCTTTCTGGCGGATAATGAATGCCGTGTCCGAGTGTACAACCTGCTGCTGCAATTCCGCCTGAAGTGTTTTTATCTCATTGAATTGAGGAAGGGTTCGAAGGCTTGCGAGATCATCAATATCGAGATTGTAATCGGCCTTGATAAGAATGGCTTTCCTGAGATAACTGAATGCCTCATCTGGAAGTCCGTTCAAAGCTGCTGCAATTCCTGCATTGTAAAGTATACCCTGGTGGTACGGATGAAGCTTGTGTGCCGCGACAATCATGTCGTAAAATTTTTTGTTGTCTTTCGCTTTGTAAGCTTCGCGGGATGCAGTCATATATTCCTGCAAATTGCTCTGGCCATAGGCCCATGACACGGCAAGAAAAAAGAAGAACAGAATGAAACGCTTCATGCTTGTAGGGTTTGATATACGAAGCTAATGCAAAGCGCTGGGATGACTATACCCCAATCCGCCCTCCCTTTGGTTGAAAGGAAGGGCCGAAGGTATAAGTTATGAGAGGTTACTATTCGTTTCGCAACGTCTTCGCAGGATCAACCAATGCAGCTTTCACCGCCTGATACCCCGCGGTGAGTAGCGCGATGCTGATCGCAATGATCGCGGCAGCTGCGAGCGGTACAATTCCAATCTCAATTTTATATGCGAATGCACTCAGCCATTGTTGCATCGTCCAATAGGCGAGGGGTAGGCCAAGAATAATTGCAATCGCGACAAGCCTGGTGAAATCACTTGTGATTAAAACGACAATGCTTGCAGGAGTTGCACCCATAACTTTTCGGATGCCGATCTCTTTTGTTTTTTGTGCCGCTGAAAAAGAAACAAGACCTAACAAACCAAGGCACGCGATGATGATGGCGAGTGTGGCAAACACGACAAAGGCAGACCCGAGCCGTTGCTCATTGTTGTACAACGCTTCATATTGTTCATCAAGGAACTGAAATTCAAACGGACGATGTGTATAAAGCTTGCTGTACAGTTCTTTTACGTTTGCCACGTGCCGGGCTACATCACCTTCGGGCAGACGGATGAAGACTTTCGAAAACTGATCCTCCTGGAAGATGACAAGCGGGTTGATCTCGCGGTGCAATGACGAGAAATGAAAATCCTTCGCCACACCGATAACCTCCCCGGAACGTCCTCCCATATCCACGATTTTTCCAACAGCTTCCTCCGGTTCCAGGAAGAGAGCTTTTACCAGTGCTTCGTTAAGAATGAAACTATAGGTCGTGTCCTTAAGATGTCGTTCCCAGTCGGCTTCTGAGAAGTTTCGACCGTGCAGAATCTCCAGCCCTACCGTTGGAATGTAGTCGCTGTCAATCAATAGGCCGGTTGTCACAACGCCCTGCTCGGAGCTGCTCTCCCTTGTTCGGATCGAATACCCGGCACCGATCTGCACGGGAGATTCCGAGCCTCGCGCCACATTCACCGCAAGGCCAGTGCGCTGAAGTTCATTTTTGAAGCTGTTGTAGTTTGCTTCCGTAAGGCTGTCGAGCGGAATGTGAATCACGCGCTCTTTGTCGTAGCCGAGATTTTTCGCCTGGATGTAATTGAGCTGTTTCACGATGATAATCGTTCCGGTGATCAGAACGATTGATATCGCAAACTGAAAAACAACCAATCCTTTCCGCAGCCAGATTCCGCGCCCTGAGGTTTTAAAATTTCCCTTTAACACAGTCACGGGCTTGAACGATGTGATCGCAAAAGCAGGATATGAGCCGGCCAGTACAGCAATCACAAGCAGCACTGCAACAGTTGTAACGAGGAAAGAAGGTTCCATCAACACTCCGGCTGCGAACTGCTTTCCTGTAAGTTCGTTGAACAGTGGAAGCAGGAGCTGACTCAGGAAGAATGCGAATACAAATGCGAAGAAGGTGATGAGGATTGATTCACCGATAAATTGCATAAAGAGTTGCTGACGCAGTGCGCCCACAACTTTCCTGATGCCGACTTCCTTCGCACGATCTGCGGCTTTGGCAGTTGCAAGGTTGATATAATTGATACATGCAATCAACAGGATCAGGATTGCAACTGCTGAGAAAATGTAGACATAGCGGATATCACTTGAGACTTCAGGTTCATTGGCGAATTTTGACTTAAGATAGATGTCAGTCAGTGCCATCTTATTGTACTTCACATAATCGCCAGTTCCCCTCGGAGGGATTTCTTTTTTAACGATCTCGTTGGTTTTTGCTTCGAGCGCGTTGACATCAGCATTTTCCTTCACCAGGATATAGGTCTGATAATTTGCACTCCACCATTGTGAGCGCAGCATGTGAGGTGGGAGCGAATTGAATGATCCCAGCAACTCGAACTTGAACAGTGAATTGTCAGGCAGATCTTCGACCACTCCGGTCACTACGTATTCCCGTCTGTTGTTTACAGTGAGTTGCTTCCCCAGTGGATTTTCATTTCCAAAATATTTTTTTGCGATCGATTCTGTAAGAACAACGGAGTAGGGATGAAGAAGCGCTTCGTCTTTGTTGCCCTTGATCATCTTGAACGAAAACAGGTCAAAGAATGAACTGTCCGCAACGTAAAATTTTGTCTCGCGAAACGTCTTGTCCTCATAGCGAACGATCCACGGATTGCGTCCGGATACTTTATAGTATCGGGCGCCTGTCTCCGCCTCGGGCAGGGACATTATCGCAGGCAAAAGCGCTGTGGGCGATACTGCAGTTGATGCGGTCTGTCCGCCATTTCCGTACTCCAGTGAGAAGCGGTAAATGCGGTCAGCTTTTTCATGAAACGTGTCAAAGCTCACCTCATGTCTTATCCACGTGACAAGTAAAAGACATGTTGCGAGGCCTAATCCTAATCCAAAGATGTTGATGAGCGAGTACGAAAAGTGCTTTTTTAAGCTACGGAAACTGATCAGTAAGTAGTTTTTAATCATGCGGTATGGATTTATGATCGGGTGTTTGCTATTAGACTTTTGCTATCAGCGTGAAGTTGCAGATTTCTTTCGAAAAATTTATTGAACTTAGTGGTGGTATATACCGTAATGAGGGGTATTATCTTTATAGTAAATATCTCCTAATTTGATCATTGAAAGGCTATGCGTACGTTCTGGATGGTTGTGTTTCTGCTCGCAAGTTACTCAGTAGCGCTGGGGCAAAAAGACTCTTATGCCATTCGGAATTACAAGGCCATCGATGGACTTCCGCAGTCCAATGTCAACATCATGCTCGAAGACCGCAACGGATACTTGTGGATTGGTACGCATGGCGGAGGACTTGCGCGCTTTGACGGGCGCGAGTTCAAAGTATACACAACGCGTGATGGCCTTCTCAGCAACATCGTCACTTATCTTAAACTCGACCTCGATCACAACCTCTGGATCGTTCACCCACGTGGTATCACGAAATTTGACGGCCTTGATTTTAAAACGTTCAAACAGCCAGGCGTCCCCAGCAATTCAAGGCGGATTCGCAGAATTTTTGAGTATAGCGATACACTTTTCTTCACCTCCGGGCTTGGCGAGATGGGAAAGATCTACAACGACTCAGTTTATTACTGGTCCCGGCCGTTTTTGAAGAACTTTTTGGTGCGTTACTATCATCTTACTCCTGACAAAGGAATTCTGATGTACCTCAACGACAGTTCCTTCTACATGCGCTCGAAAGGCGGTGAATATTCGTTCACCCATGATAAAAAATTTGGCAGGCCGCTCACGCTGTTCAACTATAAGAGAGATGTATGGGTCGAGACGGACAAGGGCTATTTCACCGTAGACTTCTCTAACCGGGATTTCATTAAACGAGAGCTACCTGTACGAAACCACGTGGTGTATTACGATTCGCTGAATGACGTCTTCTGGACACACCGAAACACGGCCCTGCTGAAAGAAAAAATTATCGAAGATAAAGTCGTCATCGACACTGCCATCACGGATATCGATGTGAGTCAGGTCCTGGTCGATGCGGAAGGCAGCACGTGGTTTGCAACGTCAGGTACGGGACTGTATAAATATTTCGTGCAGGACTTCGTAAAATTTGATCGCGTGAACCTTCGCAGTGTCTCATCGATCTGCGAAGATCGCTTTGGCACAACGTGGGTGGCAAGCACCCGTGGACTCTGGAAGATTACCGATGATAAGGTGAGGTCATACTTCGACCCGAAAGAGGAATATAAAAATCTTGTTTACACGATTAAGGAAAGCCCGGCCGGGGAGCTTTGGATCGGCACTGCTTATGGTCTCGGTAAATTTGACCGTAGCGCAGATTCGTTTCAATGGTATACACGCGAACAGGGACTTTCAAGCGCAGCGATAAACAGTATCGAATTTGACAATGACGGAGGTTTGTGGGCCGGTACTTTCAGCGGTGGACTCAACTACTTTGACGGAAAGAAATTCAGATCCGTAACCACCAGGGACGGCCTGAACGCAAATGCAGTCAGCGCTGCGCATTATTCCCCTTACCACAAGAAGCTTTTTGTGGGAAATGAATTTGGAATGAGTTCTGTGGATAAGAGACGTGTGCAGACATTTACGATCAGCGGACTCGAAAACACATCAATTCTCAGCATCGAACCATTCCGCGATTCGCTTCTGTTAATCGGCTCGAGTGGCGCGGGTATAGCAATTTACAATCCGCGAACGCGCAGCAAGAAACTGCTCAGTACGCATGACGGTCTCGCTTCCGATTTTATTTATTTCGCTGCCGCGGACGAAAAGAGCTTCATCTGGATCGGGTCGGAAAAAGGTATCAGTCGTATCAGGCTCAACTCCGTCAATGAGATCGTAGAAAATCTGCATTACGACTATGACAACGGACTCAGCGGAGTGGAGACCAATCAAAATGCGTTCTTCCTCTCCAACAACAAAAAACTATTCGGACTGATTGATGGTCTTTACCAGTTTAATGAATCTCAGGTCAGCAAGAGCCGTTCGTTTGCCATCCACCTAACGGATATCCAGGTTTTTTATGGTCAGGATTCCGTGCGTCAGTATGCCGACAGCGTGACCGGTTCATTCAAGCTTCCGTACAGGCCATCCTTGCCTCCTGAAAAAAATCACATCACTTTCGTCTTTAACAAAGTGGATAAGCGATATCCGAAGTCAGTCAAGTTCAGGTATTTTCTCGAGAACTTTGATAAGACGTGGTCCCAGCCCTCTTCCAATCAACAGGTGACGTATGGAAACCTGCCTCCCGGTAACTATGTGTTCAAGGTTGTTGCCACGAATAGCCAGGGAAGCTGGTCGCCACCATTCAGCTATGCGTTCTCAGTCAAGACACCATTCTACCAGACGGCTTCATTTATTGTTGGCATGTTTATTCTGATGGCCGGAGCGATTACGCTTATTCTCTATCTGCGTGTTAAACAACGTGTAAATCAGGTGATGATGCTCGAGCGGATCCGCGCCCGTGAACAGGAAACCCTTCGCAAGGAAATTGCCCGCGACTTTCACGATGAAATGGGAAATCAACTTACAAGAATCATCAACTACGTGAGCTTGCTGAAACTCAACGCCCAACTCAATGGGAATGGTACAGACCATACGAACGGCAATGGTACTGGCCATGATTTGTACACGAAGGTTGAAGACTCTGCCAAGTATCTGTATACAGGAACACGCGATTTCATCTGGTCAATTGATCCGGGTAACGATGAATTGTCGAAACTCTTTATTCACATCCGAGACTTTGGAGAGAAGCTGTTTGAAGAAAAGAATATCAACTTCAGGGCCTTCAACGAAGTGAAGGAGAAAATAAAACTACCCTATGGCTTCAGCAGGGAGGCCAACCTCATCTTTAAAGAAGCGATGACCAACGCTTTCAAGTATTCATTGGCCTGTAATGTGACACTATCCCTTGCACGTCAGAATGATGAATTCTCCATGTCGTTTGAAGACGATGGTATAGGGTTTTCGACCGGTGAAATACAAAAAACGAACGGTCTTAAAAATATCCGAGATAGAGCCGATAGGATACACGCGATTTTACGTATACATAGCGGGAAGAAACAAGGGACGAAAATCGTTCTTCAATTTAAGCTTAACAAAACACTAAAATATGGCCTTGCCGTTTAAGAAAAGAGTACTGATTGTTGAAGACGATCAGGAGATCAGAAATAGTTTCAGCCTCATCGTAAACAGCTCTCAGAAGTTTATGGTGATCAACGCTTACGGAAACTGTGAAGACGCGATTGACAACATCAACCGCGACAAGCCTGAAATTATCCTGATGGATATCGAGCTGCCGGGCATGAACGGCATCCAGGGAACAAAGATCATCAAGGAGAAGAGTCCGCAGTCCGAGATCATCATGGTGACGGTTTATGAAGACAGCGAGCTTGTTTTCGAAGCCCTCAAGGCAGGTGCATCCGGTTACATTACTAAGAGTGCAAACTACATGGAATTGTTATCTGCGCTCGAAGAAATTGTAAAAGGTGGTGCACCGATGAGCAGCCGAATTGCGCGTATGGTGATTGATAATTATCATGTCAACCCGAACTCGCCACTGACGAAACGCGAGACAGAGATTCTTCAGCTCATTTCAGAAGGCAAGACCTACACCCAGATCTCTGAAGAACTTTTTATCTCGAAAGAAACTGCAAAAACACACATCAAGAATATCTATTCGAAGCTCCAGGTGAACAGTAAGTCTGAAGCAATTGCTAAGGCAAACCTGGAGAAACTGATTTAGTGTGGTTTATTTAGGCTACAAGCTTCAAGCTTCAAGCTACAAGCTACAAGCTGCAAGTCCGTGGCTAGTTTATTGCTGTCAGCGACAAAGACCTGAATCGCCAGGCAATTCATAGACTTGAAGCTTGTAGCCTGCAGCTTGCAGCTATTCTTCCACTCCTCCATTATAAGTGAAAGCAGCTCGAAAGGCTGCTTTTTTATTGGGTTAATACCGAATGGGTGATTATTTCCGATTTCCATAAAACTTTCCGCGCGCACCCTTCATCCTATACATTGAAATTTCTTCATAAGTTTAGGTTAATGGTCTGACCTTCTGAGCAGACCGCAGGAATTTCAGCCCCTCAGATGGAGGGGCTTTATTTTTTCTTCACCACGTTCCAACCTTTTTTTTCACGCAAACCGGATGAGACTTCACGGCAGAATATACCATGTGTGAAGTCATTTTTTTCGCTCTTGCTTTTTTGACTTTTGACCATCAACCGTACCGTTGTGACGGTTGCATTTTTATTTTTTCTAATTCAAAACCAAAAAGTATGAGGAAATTTTTACTAGTAGGTTTGCTAAGCTTTGTCGTGATGGCGCATCACGCAATAGCTCAGGATCGAACGGTTTCCGGTAAAGTCACAGCATCCGAGGATGGTGCAGCTTTGCCGGGAGTCAATGTAGTTTTAAAAGGTACAGCAACGGGTGCTGTTACTGACAGTGAGGGTAACTTCGCGCTTCGTGTTCCCAATGCAGGCGGAACACTTGTTTTTTCCTTTATCGGGCTTCAAACACAGGAGATCGAGATTGGATCCCGCTCGACAGTTGATGTGATCATGACCCAGGACGCAAAGCAGCTGGGTGAAGTCGTGGTGACATCATTTGGTATCGAGCGCGAGCGCAAGGCACTCGGCTACTCCGTTCAGGAAGTGAAGAGCGAAGACCTCGTGGTGGGAAGACAAACAAGTGTTTTGAATTCTCTTCAGGGGAAAATCGCTGGGGCTCAGATTTCCAACGCTGGTGGTGGTCTAGGGAGCAGCACACGTGTAGTGCTTCGCGGTCCGACTTCATTGCTTGGAAATAACCAGGCCCTCTTTGTGGTTGATGGCGTGCCGATCAATAACAGCTCGAACAGCAACGTTCAGGCATCCGGCAACTTCTTTGACAACGTGGTGGATGGCGGTAACCGCGCTAACGACCTCAACCCTGAGGACATTGAGTCCGTCTCCGTACTGAAGGGTCCAGCGGCAGCCGCGCTTTATGGTTCACGTGCAGCAAGTGGTGTAATTCTGATCACCACCAAGAAAGGCAAAAATATCAATGGCAAAAACGAAGTTGTGTTCAACAGCTCATACCAGCTTTCAAAAGTCCTGGTTACACCGAAACTCCAAAACCGATTTGGCCAGGGGCAGTTGGGTGATAACCAGAGCTACCTCAACGATCAGGAAAGCTGGGGCGATCCTTTTGATAACTCTCTCCGTCCATACGGTGCAATCGTGAACAACATTCAGCAGTATAAGCGCTATGCTGCGCTGCCGACAAATATTGAAGATTTCTATGAAATCGGTAAGAGCTTCCAAAACTCATTATCGCTTTCCGGAGGAAATGACAAGTCGACTTACTACCTGTCGTTCACGGATCTCGCGCAAACTGGTGTGATCAAGACGACTGACTATCACCGGAATAACTTTACCCTCAATGGTAGTACGCAGCTCGCCAACAAACTTCGCTCGAGTGCATCCATCAATTACGTGAGGATCAATGCAAATCTGCCACAGACAGGACAGCGCAACCATGCGATGTCGAACATCCTCAACGTGCCACGCGATTACAGCATTCGTGATTTCGAAGACCTGAACAATCCGTTCAACACACCAGACGGATTTTTCACTCCGTTTGCCGTGAACCCTTACTACACGCTTGCCCACGACTACGCTCATCAGGATATGAACAGGGTGTATGGAAACTTCCAGCTTTCATATCAGCCTCTTGACTGGATGACAGCAACGGCACGTGTTGGTACAGACGTCAGCTCAGACGAGCGAAATACATTTGCTGACATCGTTGAATACAATAACCCTGCGGGGCCAAACTACCAGGGCGCTTTCAACTACAACGGGGAGTATACTGAGCAGCGTCTCAACAATCGCGAGCTCGATGCAAACTTCATTCTGAGCATGACGAAGAAGATCTCTGAACGTTTCGAAGGTACCTGGCTGGTGGGTTACAACTTCAATCAGCGCAACGCCAGCAACACTGGTGCAACGGCACCTGACCTGACTATCCCTGGTTACGATAACCTTGGAAACGTCAACGGAAATTATGTTGCGTTTGGAGCATTCCAGAAACGCAGACTTTTCGGAGCATATACATCACTTGACCTGAGTTACAACGGTTATCTGTTCCTCGGTGCAACTTATCGCAATGACTGGTCATCGACTCTTCCGAAAGGAAACAACTCCTTTGGCTATCCAAGCGTGAACATGAGCTTTGTGATCACAGATGCTTTTGAAGTCAGCAACAATGTTCTGTCGTCAGCAAAGATCCGCGCAAGCTATGCGGAAGTTGGTAACGATGCGAACCCTTACCAGACAGCATCTATTTTCAATCAGGCAGGGCCGACCGGTGCATTCGCGGGGATTACTTTCCCTTTCAACAACGGATCAGTTATCGTACCTGGTTTTAGCGAAGGCGATGTTATCGGTAATCCGAACCTTCAGCCTGAGATCACCAAATCAGTTGAGTTCGGTTTGGATACAAGGTTGTTCGAGGGTAAGATCAGTCTTGATGTTGCCTATTACGATAGCAAGAGTGAGTCACAGATCCTGAATGCTGCCGTGGCTCCATCTTCCGGATACAACACACAGGTGATCAACGTAGGATCGGTTTCAAACAAGGGTGTGGAAGTAACACTCGGTGGACGCGTGCTCTCACTCGGAGATTTCAACTGGGATCTTTCTGTGAACTTCGCGAAAAATAAAAACCGTGTTGAGGAACTCAATTCTGGTAATACCGAACTGACTTTGGTGAACCAGGGCCTCACACCCGGCTTGAAGATCAGGGTAGGAGAGCCTTACGGAGTTTTTGAAGCAACTACAACGCTCCGCACAGCCGATGGAAAGATCGTGGTTGGCAATGACGGTATTCCGCTCGATGATCCAAACCCGGTTTATATCGGCACACTTCAGCCTGACTGGACCGGAGGTTTGAGTTCAACACTTTCGTTCAGAGGCCTTAGCCTGTCAGCAACGCTGGATACACGGCAGGGTGGAAACATTGTTTCATCTACAATGGCGCAGTTGTATTTCAACGGTCAGCTTGAGGAAACAGCTTTCAATGATCGCGAAGAATGGATTGTTCCGAACTCGGTTGTACAGACTGGCACCGATGAAAACAATCAGCCGATCTATGAGCCCAACACAACACCTCTCACCATGTATGGCGGAGGTACCTATCGCCAGTATTGGGCAAACATCCAGGGAGGCGCGCGCAACGATGAGGTTCTTTTAGACGCATCTTTCATCAAGCTTCGTGAGATTGCGCTGAATTACTCGCTTCCTAAGAGCTTACTTGAGAAAACTCCTTTTGGAAATGTTACCATCGGTGTGCTGGGAAGAAATCTTTGGTTGCATACGGCCAAGAACAATCACGTGATCGACCCTGAAGCGAATGCTTTCGGTGCGGGTAATGCTCCTGGTTTTGTGAACGTTCAGGGCTACGAATTCTACGGAATTCCAACGCAGGCTACTTATGGTGTTAACCTCAGAGCAACGTTCTAATGAGTTATGATTCGGGAGCGTTATCATGCGTACCCCGTTAACAATCAAAAAAATTGACACATGAAAATCAATAAAATAGTTTTTGGAGTGGCGATGATGGCCGGGATGGTGATGACTTCGTGTGAAGATGTGCTCGACATCAACACGGATCCTAACAATCCGCCCACGTCTACGCCTCAGCTCACGTTGCCTGCCGCCCAGGTGGGCCTTGCAACAACGCTGGAATCGCAGTACAACATACTCGGAAGCATCCTCGCGCACTACTGGACGCAGGGCCCAACCGCTTCGCAGTACAGCGGATTTGAACAATACAACATCACCACAACAAACTTTGTCGGTGCGTGGCAGGCGATGTATTCCGGTAGTGGTGGTGCAGGTTTCGATACGGGCGTTCTTTCAGACCTTAAGTTTGTAAAGACCGCAGCCCTCGAGGATAATTTAAATAACTACGCGGCCATTGCGCAGCTTCTGCAGGTTTATTCTTTCCAGATCCTGGTTGATCTCTATGACCAGGTTCCGTACAGCGAAGCATTGCGTGGCAAAGAAGGTATTCTTTCTCCGCGCTTCGATGCTGGTGCTGAGATCTACGATGATCTCGTTGTTAAGATTGATGAGGCAATGGGATGGATCGATCCAACCGCACCGGGACCCGGCACGGCTGATCTTATCTTCGGTGGTAATATGAATCTTTGGACGCGGTTTGCCAACACGCTCAAGCTAAAGATCTATATCCGTCAGGCGTTTGCGCGTCCTGCTGTAGCACAGGCTGGTATTGCGGCATTGTACGCCACGAATCCTCAGTTCCTCGAAGGATCTCAGCACGCGATGATCACTTTCAGCGGCAGCACCGGAAATGAAAATCCGTTGTGGCAGGAACTCGACTCTACTACTCCGCAGAACGTTGTCGCAAGTCTTACGTCAACACAACGACTATTGGATGCGGCAGACTCCAGAATCACAGTTTTGTATGATCCTGCACCGACTGGGGGACAATATACAGGTCTGAAACAGGGAACCGGTACAACGGATGGCGGTCAGTACAATAACTACGCGCGCCCCGATGCTTCGATAATCCTGTCAACAACAGCACCAGTGATTCTGATGTCGGGATATGAAAGTTTGTTTCTGCAGGCAGAAGCGGCACAGCGCGGATGGAGTGGTCAGAGTGCGCAGGCGCTTTACAACGCAGCAGTACTTGCTTCCTTCAGCTTCTGGGGACAGAACGGTGCAAGCTTCATCGCTCCGGGCGGTGCGTACGCATACAACAATACCCTCGACCAGATCTATTATCAGAAATGGCTCAGCTTCAATGGTAAGCAGGGCTATGAAGGATGGACCGAATGGAGACGCACAGGCGTTCCTGCGCTGACAAAATCTGTTCAGGGTGCTCCGCTTGGAAATGTATTTCCGCTGAGACTGATCTGGCCAACAAATGAAACATCATCGAACCCGAACGCGCCAACACTGCAAGCTGTTGACACACCGGTTTGGTGGGACACTACATTTTAACGACTAACAGGTATGAAGAAACTTAGAAATATACTCGCGATTGTTACAGTGCTTGCCACAGTGATGGCCTGTGATCGCGATTTTGAATCAGATGATATTGCGTTGGGCGTGATTCGTTTCCCGGCCATTCAGGTTGTGGGCGATCCTGTCGTTTTTGTCAGTCAGGGTGGCTCGTATTCGGATGCTGGCGCAAAGGCAACACTTGGCAGCGATGACATCACATCAAGCATTGAAACAGAATCAACTGTCGATCTGAATGCTCCTGGTGTTTACACGGTGAACTACACTGTTACGAATGTGAACGAACTCGATGAAGAGACTACTGTTGTTCAACAACGTATTGTTGTTGTAGCACCGAGCAATCCGAACACAGCCGTTGACTTGTCGGGAACATATGCAAGAACAACAAATGCCGCTCCGGCCGTTTGGACGAAAGTTGCGCCTGGCGTTTATCGCAACGATAATATCGGAGGGGTTCTGCCGCCAAGCATTGCTGTTCTGCCGGTATATGTTTTCCACTATGCCAACGGAACGATATCTATACCGGAGCAGCCTGTTCCGAATGGGTATGGAACCTTGTCAGCTCAAATCACACTAAACGCCAATGGCTACAGCGTTGTGATCGACAATTTCGGATTCTTGACCAATACAAGAACTTTTGTAAAACAGTAAGATTATGAAAAGAACAATTGCATACATATTTCTTCTGAGTGCGTTTGGATTAAGCTCGTGTGTTACAGGTGGATTTGATGAGAACCCACAACTTGATGCGCGACAGGAGGCACTCGCAAAATCGCCTAACATCAACGCAATTTTTATCAACGGGACGAAGCTTGAACGTAACACACAGTCAATTCGTGTAATTGAAGCGCATCCGGGTGAAGTGCTGCAGATCAGCGCGGACATCAGCGGTGGGAAAGATGCCGAACTGGAGACGCTTGAAGTCACCCGTCAGTACTACGCAAGCGAAGATCCCCATCCGCTCGATCCGACCGCAACCAGCAGCGTGATCGAGCTGACGGGTAATACTTATGTGTATGACCTCAGTTACACCGTGCCTGCTGAAGATGATGACGGCTTCGAGTTCCACGATGGAGATATTATCCTCGTTCACATGCTCGTGGGAAACAGTCTGGACAACTATGGCTATCGCTCCTTCGAGATTATCATCACACACTAGAATCATATTTCAGAATTGTGAAAAAGGGCTGATTCACTCAGCTCTTTTTCTTTGACCGCACTGCACATGTATAGACTTTTTACACTTGCAATTTTACTCTCATCGGTGTCATACGCCCAGGTAAACGTGAGTCCGCACAGCCGGATGATGTTCCAGAAATCAGCCTTCGGTTTTGTATCGGAACTGCCACCTGCACCACCAAAGACAATCGGCTCAACATACTATGAAGAAGATTGGCTGCTGGCAGACCTGTTTTTAAAAGGAGAGACGAAACTAGAAGGCGTTCGGGTCAAACTCGACCTTTCATCACAAAGTTTTGAGATCCTTCATGATGGAGCGATCAAAGTTTTACCTGGAGACCGGGTTCTTTCTTTTCAATGGCGCAACACAAACGGTGAGCAAGAAGCTTTCGTTCGTGGTAATTATGTAACAGCGGAAGGTTTGCCGATAAATGGTTTTTTTAAACTGGTGTCTGACAGCGAACCGTATAAGTTACTCGAACTCTACACTACGGAGAAACTTTCATCCAATTACAATCAGCAGCTCGATGTCGGCAGGAAGGATCATCAGATTGTGAAAAAAGTACGCACGTTCATTGCGCGCGAAAAGCTGTTGCTGGAAGTTAAGGGAGGGAAGAAAAAATTGATTTCTGAGTTTAAGGAGACGTTTCAAACGGATGTTACCGCAATTATTAAAGAGTTTGATATTGATACTCATGATGAACAGGAATTGCTGGTTTTGATCAAGCAACTCAACTATTCCAATCCCGGCTAAACTGCCCGTGTAGATTTTCTTTCCGGCTTTCAAGTATTTTTTTAGCTTTAGCTTCAAACCTATCCCTATGAAGCTAAAGCTTTTCTTCGTTGCACTTGTATTTGCCATTTCTTCGCCTGCGTTCCCGCAGAAGAAAGATCAGATTAAGGATCCAGAGCCCGCTAAAAATCCGATTGAATCGAAAATTGCCGGACTGAAAAAATTTCCCGGCTTTATCGAATTTCATTACGATGAGAAGCAGGACAAAATCTGGCTGCTCATCAATAAGTTCGGACAGGAATTTTTATATGTGAACTCGCTGCCGGCAGGTCTTGGGTCGAACGA
Source organism: Fulvivirgaceae bacterium JP3-4 (assembly GCA_029309925.1). GTDB lineage: Bacteria > Bacteroidota > Bacteroidia > Cytophagales > Cyclobacteriaceae > Chryseosolibacter. The sequence goes on along the minus strand of JARKND010000004.1, from coordinate 656,551 downwards.
TATCGGCCTGGATCGTGGTCAGTTGGGCAGCGAACGTGTGGTACGCTTTGACAAACGCGGTCCGAAAATCCTGATGGTGGAGCCTAACTACCGTTATCGCGCCATCACGCAAAACATCGCTGAGCGCAAAGCAGTCGAGGAGGCCTTTGCCCAGTCAGTGCTGTGGGGTTTCAAGATAGAAGCTGAGCATGATGGCAGCGTCCTCGTTGATGCTACAGATTTTTTTATGCAGGATGTCCACGGTGTAGTCGAGACATTGAAGTCGCAGCAACAGGGAACTTACACGCTTGACAAATCACGAAGTGCATTCTACCCTGAACGGGTAAAAAATTTTCCGAAGAATTCCGAATTTGAAGTGATCCTGACATTTACGGGTCAGCCCACAGGTGCATTTATAAGAAGTGTGACGCCAACCCCTTCAAGCGTTTCTGTTCGTCAACATCATTCTTTTATCGAATTGCCGGACAATGATTATAAGCCTCGCAAATTCGATCCGCGTGCCGGCTACTTCAGCATGTCGTACTACGACTATGCTTCCCCCATCAGCGAACCAATCGAAAAAAGATTTATCACGCGTCACCGGCTGAAGAAAAAAGATCCTAACGCAGCTGTGAGCGAAGCTATTGAACCTATCGTTTATTACCTCGACAACGGAACACCGGAACCGATTCGCTCGGCACTGCTTGAAGGGGGACGCTGGTGGAATCAGGCATTCGAAGCTGCCGGATATAAAGATGCTTTCCGGGTAGAGATCATGCCTGAAGGTGTCGACCCGATGGATGTGCGCTACAATGTGATCAACTGGGTTCATCGCTCAACAAGAGGCTGGTCGTATGGTGCTTCGATCACCGATCCGCGAACGGGAGAGATTCTGAAAGGCCATGTAACGCTCGGGTCATTGCGTGTGAGACAGGATTACCTTATTGCGGAAGGATTGCTTGCACCGTATGAGACTGGTAAGCCGGTGTCAAAGGAAATGGAGACCATGGCGCTTGCGCGTTTGAAGCAGTTATCCGCTCATGAAATCGGCCACACACTAGGCCTTGCGCACAGCTATTCATCCAGCACAGAAACACTCGCATCGGTGATGGATTATCCGCACCCTGTAGTCACGTTAACGGATGGAAAGATATCTCTCGCAAACGCGTATGATGACAAGATTGGTGCCTGGGACAAAGTAGCGATAAGGTACGGCTATCAGGAATTCACAAACAACGAAGACCAGCAGTTGGATGCTATACTTCAGGAATCATTGAAACAGGGACTGACATTTCTGTCTGATCAGGATGCTCGTCCTGTGGGCGGTGTGCACCCGTATGCACATTTGTGGGACAATGGCAGCAACCCTGCAGACGAATTGAATCGTGTGCTTGAAATCAGGAATATAGCGCTCAAAAATTTCGGTGAAAACAATATCAGGCATGGAATGCCAATGGCGATGCTTGAAGAAGCGTTGGTTCCCGTTTATTTTTTTCACCGCTACCAGACAGAGGCTGCCGCCAAAATGGTTGGTGGTATGAACTATCGCTATGCGCTGCGCGGTGACGGTCAGATCACTACTGATTTTGTTTCTCCTGCAGAACAGAAAAAAGCGTTTGACGCGTTATTAAAAACTGTATCTGCTGCCACGCTTACCCTGCCTGAAAAATTGTTACGCGCCATTCCTCCGCGGCCTATCGGATATTCGAGAAGCCGTGAAGTAATCAAGACGCGTACGGACCTCGCATTCGATGCATTGAGTCCAGCGGAAAGCGCAGCGGATCTCACGTTCAGTCTGCTGCTGCATCCCGCCAGGGCGCAGCGCCTCATTGAACACAATGGACGTGATAAGGAGCAGCCATCACTTGAATCGGTCATTGATCGTATTATCGGTGTCACCTATCTGGCTGAACCTGCGCAGGGTAATGCAAAGCTGGTGCAGGCTACTGTCAATGATGTATTTCTTACAAACCTGTTCAGGCTGGCGTCTTCTAATGAGAGCTCAGGTCTTGTGAAGGCCGTTGCCAATGCAAAGATTGATCAGCTTTCTAAACAGATCAGTGATCGTCTGAAGACAGTATCTGACGGCCAGTGGCAGATAACGCTGCGTTATGCACTTCAACGTATTGCTGACTATAAAGACGATCCGAGTGAATTTGTCGTGGAGCCGCTACTTCCTGCACCTCCGGGCCAGCCAATCGGAAGCATCGATCTGATCTTTTGTGATCATTGATGAGAAGTTCAGTCGATCGATCAAATTACAAGATGGCTGTCGGGATCGACAGCCATTTTTATTCTGGCCTAAGCACGAAACTGGAGGCACACCATAAATGATGTGCAGAAGGAAGTAAGAAAAATACCGCGTTCGCAGAAACCACTGTGAAAAGAAAATCAACCTCTGAAATCCACACACGCGCAGCCGTTTACGCTCATCATCTAAATACCCAATCACAGGTATTTGATAGATAAATAGGACTAGTGCGGTAATCCCGGTAGCCCGGTTTGACGGGAAGCTCGTTGAATTTATGTTTCAAAAATGCCTGTGAATAAGCCTTGTTCGTTAAACAAAGAATTTGTGAAGGCATTAAAAACTGGAAAACTGTGCAAACCTGCCAGACAGGCATTATGTAGGATTTAACACGCTTTTTCGCAGTAAATCAATTGCCGGTTGCGTTAGTTGCAATCGTTATAGCGAATGAACTTAGCAGGTTTAATGCCTTTGAAGACGATTCTTTTAGTAGGTGCACTCACCGCTCTTGCACTTCCTGGTTTTTCTCAAACAGGTAAGGTTGACAGCCTGGAAAGTCTTGTGCGTTCGGTCCCATCTGATACGACAAAAGTCTGGTTGCTGAATCAGCTTGTCGATGCAGTGCGCGAAAAGGATAACAACAAAGCGTTCACCTATGCGCAACAGGCTGCAGAGCTTGCCGAGCTTCTCAATTATAAGAACGGTTACGCTTTGTCGCTGGAGAATCTCGGGTGGGTGCTTTATCGAAGAGGTGATTTTTCGAAATCGCTTGCTGTTTCCACAGAAGCACTCAAACTCAATGAGTCACTGAAGAACACCCGCGGCATCGCACGGTGTCTGATCAATATCGCAGCAATCAACTACGAACAAAAGCGATTTGATGACGCCATTCGCTTTTTCAAGAATGCATACGCCATGGCTTACAAAACGCATGATCTGAAGACCATGGCGCGATGCTATAACAACATTGCCTATACTTTCAAGGGGCTGAACAAGCTCGATTCTGCAGCGTTCTTTGCGGGGAAGGCGCTGGTACTGGGTAAAGAAGCAAAGGAAGGCTACCTCGTGGCATTCTCGCAGCGAACACTCGGTGATGTGGCATTTAACAGAAATCACAGCAAGGAAGCGCTTGAAAAATATTTCATGTGCTATGACATGGCGATCAGCCTCGATAATACATTTTTGAAATCATCCGTCCTGCATCGCATCGCGAAAAGTTATCATGCGATGAAACAATACGATGAAGCACTCAACTACCTCCATGACAACATCGCAGTGGCAAAGACCTACGGATTCAAGGACGAACTCGAACGCGCTTATAAACTTCTTTCTGAGATCTACTTCGGGCTGAACGATCTGAAACAAGCCTATCATTATCAGTCGCTGTACGTTGCCCTGCACGATTCTTTGTATGACCAGCGCGGGCAGGAGCAGATCGCCATGATGCAGATCCGTTTTGAAACGGAAATGAAACAGGCACAGATTGAGTTGCTCACGAAAGATGCCGAGTTGAAGGAAAAAGATCTCAACCGTAAGCAGGTCTGGATCTATTTTTACGTTGGATGCCTTACACTCCTATGCGTGCTGGCGTTTGTATTCTACTACAATAACAGGCATAATCGAAATGCAAGGATTTCTTTGCAACAGAAAAACCGCGAGATTCAGCACCAGACGCTGCAGCTGCGCAATCTGAATTCAACCAAAGACAAACTGTTCTCGATCATCAGTCATGACCTTCGCAGCCCCGTGGCAAGTTTGAAAGCGCTGATGGAAATTGTCAATACTGCAGGGCTCACACAAGATGAGTTTGTGGAGATCACGAAAGTGCTCAAACGAAATCTTGATTCCGTTTATGACGATCTTGACAATCTTCTGCTGTGGGCGCAGACGCAACTACGGGGTATCAACGCAGCCCCCGAAAGTATCGACCTTCGCGCGATTGCAGATGAAAAGATCAATCTGTTTGCAGAGCAGGCAGAAAAGAAAAAGCTAAAGATCTCCAACCTTATTCCGGAAGGTTTTGTAATCCACGCAGACAAGAACCACATCGGTCTCGTGTTCCGAAACCTGATCGCAAATGCAGTGAAGTTCAACCGCACACAGGGTGAAATAAAGATCACCGCCAGAGAAGCAGGTGACGAATGCGAAGTATCGATCATTGACACCGGAATCGGTATTAGGGAAGCAGACCTGGGAAAGCTTTTTGACCCTGCCACACACTTCACAACTCCAGGCACCCACAAAGAAAAGGGCATGGGTATCGGCTTGCTGCTGACCAAGGAATTCCTCGAGAAGAACCAGGGCTCAATTCGTGTATCCAGTAAGGCCGGAAGTGGTACGACCTTTACATTTTCATTGAAGACAGTCAGGCAATCGGTAGAAGTCTAGCATTCGCTTGGTTCTCATCAGCGACCCCGCTATCTTCACCTGTCTTTACGAACTCACGTCATTGGTGTTGTGGCCGAAAAGACATTTAATATTCAATTAACCTCCCATGAGCTCGCGCAAACTTATCAAGATCAGTTTCCCGATTATCCTGTTAGTTGGATTATACTTCATCGGACCAGCACCTGATCAGCCGGATTACAACACTGACACTCCTGCGGTTCCGGCTTCAGCTGACGGACTTGTACAATATGTCAGCAGCAAGGAACAACAACATAAATTGAAGCCCGATAACGAAGCAAGGATTGTTTGGTTTGATTCCACAAGGGCTAAGAGGCCCTACTCGATCGTTTACCTTCATGGATTTTCAGCAAGTCAGAAAGAAGGCGACCCCGTCCACCTGAGACTGGCAAAGGAATTCGGCTGCAATTTATACCTGTCTCGCATATCGGATCACGGTGTTGATACCACCGAAGCACTTTTGTATTTCACCGCTGAACGTGCGTGGGAATCAGCCAAGGAAGCGCTGGCGATCGGGGAGGCGATCGGGGAGAAAGTAATTGTGGTGAGCACATCAACCGGAGGCACGCTGGCGTTGAAACTGGCTGCGGAATTTCCCGATCGTGTACATGCACTTGTAAACATGTCACCCAATATTGCTATTAACAATCCCGCAGCGTTCCTGGCCAACGACCCTTGGGGGCTTTACATAGCCCGAATTGTAATGGGAGGAAAATATCGCGATACGGGTCCGGCCAACGAAAGATCTCAGTACTGGAATGGCAAATACAGGCTCGAGTCGGTTGTCCAGCTTCAGGAATTGATTGAGACGACAATGACTGATGAAACGTTCGCTAAGATAAAGCAGCCTTCGTTGACGCTATATTATTATAAGGATGAAGAACATCAGGATCCTGAGGTGAAGGTCAGCGCCATGCGTGAGATGCACGAAAAACTGGGAACACCTGAGTCTCTGAAAAGGGAAAAAGCCATTCCAGGTGCAGAGGCTCACGTTATCGGAGGCGCACTTGTGTCTCACGATGTCGAGGGAGTATACCGGGAGATTGAAAACTTCCTGGCAGAAACGGTGCACCTTCAGAAGGCAGCAATCGCACGCGCTGACTAAGCTAAGAATTTAGACGCTAAAATTTCAAATTACCAGGTGTTTCACCACCACATAGCCATAGATCAACGCCCAGAAGAGAACAACAAACAACACCCGGATTAAAATCACTTTCAAAATTACCAGCGCCAGGTGCTGATTGAAAAATTGTTTGTAGGCTATGGTGACGAACACCAGAAAAAATGCCTCGTAGACGAACATATTCAGCACCCATGTCCTCTCGGGAATAATCAGAAACAACGGTATGAAAACGAGGAGCCGGAAAAGCGCGGCCTCCCCAAAAATAAATGCATGCAATACAAAGTTTTCTGCATAGTTGTATTTCTTACGGATGAAGAACAGCCAGCTTAGAAACGCAAACAATGGCGCGATAAACAGGAGTGGTAACCACTTGCCGGAATTTGTTACGATCTGATATGTCTCTCGCCATTGTTCGCTGATCGGTCTTCCGCCCGCCCTTTGGGATCCGCCACCACTGGTGAGCCGGTCCATAAAACCGGTTACGGAGCTCCCATAAGCAAAGAGCGCAGATGAGATCACGAGAAAACTCAGCGGATTAAAATAGCGCTTTCGTTTTCCTTCGATGTATTCTTTTGCCACAAAGCCGGGCCGTTTTAACAGCTCCTTTACAAGCAGCAAAAAACCTTTGTCGGCATGGGTGACGGAATGAACACCTTCGTGAATCACATGGCTCACCGTAATCCGGTGGACGTGACTTTTCTGGCCACATGTTGGACAAAAGCTTGCCTCAACAGAGCCATTGCAATTAGCACAAATCATCGGTTAGCAGTTAGGGTTCGGAGTACCTTATCGAGATCTTCCGGTGTGTCGATGGCGATTGTGTCACCGGAAGTGATGGCGGTTTTGATTTTGAATCCATGTTCCAGCCAGCGCAACTGCTCCAATGATTCTGCTTTCTCCAATGACGATGGCGCGAGCTTTGTGATCTTCTTCAGCACATCTACGCGATAACCGTAAATACCGATATGCTGATAAAAAGTATGACGGTCGAGCCAATTGCTTTCTTCAACTCCTCTCACGAACGGAATGGCATGACGGCTGAAATAAATTGCAAACTGATCCGAATCGATTATGACTTTCGGACTGTTGGCGTTAAATAAAATATCGGGTAATGAGATTTTCTTAATCAGCGTTGCAAGTTCAGTGCGATGGTCGTCAAAACACTTGCAAACCAGTTCAATTTGTTTCGGATCAATGAAGGGTTCATCGCCCTGGATGTTGACAACGGCATCCGATTCGAGTTTCATGGCAGCAACCACTTCTGCACAGCGATCTGTACCGCTGGGGTGAGAGGCGGCAGTCATACACACTTTTCCGCCAAAATTCTCTACAGCTTCGAAGATTCGCTTGTCGTCAGTAGCGACAATGACGTCATCCAGGGCAGCACATTTTTTTGCCTGTTCATATACGCGCTGGATCATGCTTTTGCCCGCAATATCGACAAGAGGCTTGCCGGGAAATCTGGTAGACGCATAACGGGCGGGGATTATACCGGTGATAGACTTCTTCATGTGGGGTGCGGCCAATTTGTTGACTGATCGAAGACCCTAAATTAACAGGAAATCGGTAATTTGGCAGTCTAAATCAACTGTCATGAGCATAGACTTCCTTCGCGCATTTTGCAGCACGCTACCAGCAGTGACGGAGGATATCAAGTGGGGACACGATCTCTGCTTTTGTGTCGGTTCGAAAATGTTTTGCGTTACAGGACTTGAGCCACCGTTCACCGCTTCCTTCAAAGTATCGGATGACGAATTTGAAGAAATGTCTAACCAGGACGGCATGGAACCTGCCCCGTACATGGCGAGGCATAAATGGATTCTGGTCACAAAACCGTCCGTCCTCAAAAAGAAAGAGTGGGAACATCATCTCCGTCAATCCTACGAGATGGTGCGGGACAAACTTCCGAAAAAACTTCGGAAGGATCTGAAACTGGAATAATACTACACATTTTTCGAGGCATAGTTCTTTTGCGTTTTTCGACCTGTGCGGATTAACACTTCCGTTACAGCCGATCATTTACTTAAATATCAGTATATGCAAAAGACAAAAAGAACGAGCGCTGCTTCAAAGTCACAGGCCGCGCCAACCAAAGAGCAAAACGATTCTATGTTGCAGGAGTTGTTTCTGGATGAACTTAGAGATATTTATTGGGCCGAAAAGCACCTGGTAAAAGCATTACCTAAGATGCAAAAGGCAGCAACGTCCGAAGAACTGGCGACTGCATTTGAAGACCACCTTGCGGTGACGCAGGAGCAGGTTGCAAGACTTGAGCAGGTATTCGAGCTCCTGGGAGAGAAACCCCGCGGCAAGAAATGCGAAGCGATGGAGGGCCTTGTGAAGGAGGCGCAATCTGTGATCGAAGACACAGAAGCCGGAACGTCAACGCGTGATGTAGGGTTGATAATCGGAGCGCAGAAGATCGAACATTACGAGATTGCATCTTACGGAGGACTTGCGCAGGTAGCTAAAACGCTTGGTATGGAAGAAATAGGAAACCTGTTAGGGGAGACGTTGGAAGAAGAGAAAGAGACGGATCAGCTTCTGACGACACTGGCAGAAAACAATATCAATGAATCTGCAACTCAGGAAGTGGAAGAGTAATCATTCAGACCGAAAGTTTCGGAAAGTCAGGCTGGTCCTGACTTTTTTTGTTTTCCGTTTCGCAGCGGGTCCAGGGACCCAGCTATCTGTGACGATTGGTAGTGTTCACGTATCAGGGTCCGGAAGCTGCGAGTCCGACCATGCACCGTGCGATGCTCATTGACCGAAGGCGGCTGCGTGAGCAGTTGGAGCGGAAACCGTGCCGATAGCTATCGGGATGGGCCTCCACAATGGGTGACGCATTTTATGGATGACGACAGCAGACGCTCAGCGTGACGCCAAGCCCACAGACACTGACTGTGGTGGATTGTTGGAATTGTAAACGCGACCCATAACGAAGGGAGTGGGCCCCCAGGGGCACGCCCAAAAACATGTGTGCATAGACTTATTTCAAGAGAAGGATCAGGGGATAGGTTTGACGGAGGAGTCATCCTGAACGAAGCGCCTGCATTGGGGATGTGAGGGGTTGATTGTAACTTAGGGTTAAATGAATTGCTATGTTACAAACACCACGAAGTAAGATGGGCCCGTCAAAAGTTTTTGATAGAACTGCCACGGCTGTGACGCGCGCAGCAGGGCGACCACGAGCATTTATTACTGCTGCGATTTTCATCATCATCTGGGCATGCACCGGGCCGTTCTTCGGTTTTTCCACGACATGGCAGCTCATCATCAACACCGGAACCACGATTATAACATTCCTGATGGTGTTCACTATTCAGCAAACGCAAAACAAGGACACTCTTGCCCTTCAGCTTAAGCTGAATGAACTGATTGCCTGTAATGAGAAGGCCAGCAACCGTCTGATCGAAATCGAAGACCTTACCGAGCAGGAGCTGATCGTTTTGAAAAAGTTTTACGTGAGGCTGTCTGCGCTGGCGAAAAAGGAAAACGATCTGTACGGATCGCATTCAATAGATGAGGCAGCCAATTATCACAGGGAAAAACGCAGAAGAAAGCCTGGCGGTGGAAGTGTAATAGAATGAAATGCACGCGGTCAATTAAAAATAAAAAAAGCCGCCACCAGGACGGTAGCGACTTTTAAACCCCACTAGCTAAAATCTTCAGAGCTAATCTTTGTCGTCAAACAAATCATTCAGTTCTCTGCCGAGTTCCTGGAAACCTGCTTTAACTTCCCGTGAAGTTTCATTAGCAGCTTGTTTCACGTCTTTCCAGGTTTCCTCACTGGCGCTTTCTATATCTTCAAGAGTTTTATCAACCCTTACTTTTTCGTCTGTTAATCTGCGGTTAGCATCTTCTAACCGCGGGCGTTCTGTTTCTGTTGCGTTGTCAAGTCTTCGACCGATCTTTTCGAGCTCTTTGTCGATGTCGTTTCGCAACTCCCGAAGATCATCCCGGATCTCATTGCGCTCGTCATCTACATCAACCTCAACTTCCGTGGTCTCAGCCCGATCGTTATTTGTGGTGCACTGCGTTATTGAAAAGAGCAGCACCGTCAACCCCACCATCGCCAGAATTCTAAAGAACGTTTTCATGCATTAATTCACTTCTCCAATCATACGCATGACATCGGCACGGCTTTTACCAAGCTTCCGCTGAAGCCGTATGATCAATTCACCTTCTCTGCCGAGACGAAACATGAGGTCCTCATCGGTCAGCATGGCATAACGTCTCTTGAGCTTCTCTTTCACTTCATTCCAGCGGCTGATTAACTCGAGCTTATACATGGTGAAATCGTTAAGTCATGTACAATACCTGTTTTAAAAGTCGTGCCAGATTTGAAACGGCCATTTCCAGCGTGTTTTAGGCCCATCGGAAGATTCATAAGCGGCTGCTTTGTGCATTAATTTCCACAAAGTGTAGAGCTTTAAACCCCTAACGGCTGATTCTCCCCATAAATCCGCCAGCCCGCCAGAGCGTAGCCTTATCGCTACAGGCATAAGTTTTCTCTGAATCCATTCAAATTTTAAGAACATGTTGAGGCTTACGGTAATATGTTTCGTGATCGCTGCGATAGCAGGGATTTTCGGATTTGGAGAAGTAGATGGCGCGGTGATGTTTGTGGCCAAAGCCATCTTCTTCGTCTTTCTCGCACTCTTTATTTTGAGCCTTTTCGTGCTTCCTCAGAGAAGACATTAACCAAAAATATCAGTTATGAACGCAGACAATGAATTGATCGGAGTATTGAATGACCTTATTCGTATCAATCGCGACCGTACAGAAGGTTATCATAAGGCTGTAGAAGAACTTAAGCCCGCAGATATCGATTTGAAAACAATGTTCACCAACATGGCGAATACCAGCATTCAAAATGCGAATGAGTTGACAGCTGAAGTGAGAAATCTTGGCGGAGAACCTGCTACGGATACAACGCAATCCGGAAAACTATACCGCGTGTGGATGGATATCCGCGCTGGCATCAGCGCACGCGACAGAAAATCAATCCTGTCACTCTGCGAATTCGGTGAAGACTCAGCGCTCAAAGCATACAAACTGGCACTGGAGTCCGATGCTGAAATTCCTGCAGACATCAGGCAACTAATCCTTGAGCAGAAGTCGGAATTACAGAATGCGCACGACCTTGTGAAGCGTTACCGCGACATGCACGAGTCAATACAATCTTAAAAACAGGCGGGACGACCCTGCCTTTACTTTTATTAAACAAGAAAAAGATGGAAACCAGAGGACAAACAGAAAATATTCCATGGATGAAAGGCCTGGCTTCATGTGTTAACAAAATGAAGGAAGATGGCTATAAAGAAGATTTTCAGGTATCGAAGAAGGGACTGACAACATTCAGTGAATCGAAATACTATTCTCCCGAAGAGGTGAAAATTGTTAATTTTTATCGGTTCGAAGGCGTGTCAGATCCAGGCGACAACACGATACTGTATGTGATTGAAACGGCTGACGGAACAAAAGGTACGCTCGTGGACGGTTATGGAGCCTACGCATCGCAGGAAGTGTCAAAGTTCATCGTGGCAGTAGAAGAAATCCAAAAGAAGATTCACACTTCAAAAGTAGATGCGTAAGTTTTGGCTGATCCTTCGCCAGGCTGTCGATGATTTTTTGAATGATAATGGTATGAAATTGAGCGCTTCGCTCTCTTATTATACCATTTTTTCTTTGGGGCCCGTCCTCATGATCGTCATAGCGCTTGCCGGAATTTTTTTTGGGCGGGAGGCCGTGCAGGGGAAGATCTATTACCAGATCAACGGGCTGGTAGGAAATGAGGCGGCACTGCAAATCCAGGAAATTATCCGGAACATCGAAGAAAATCAGGAGAGCTCGATCGGGGCACTTTTTGGCGTTGTCGTACTCATCTTCGGAGCCACAGGTGTATTCACTGAGATACAGGATTCAATCAACTACATCTGGTCGATCAAGGCGAAGCCAAAACGCGGCTACGTGAAGTTATTATTTAACAGGTTCATCTCCTTTTCGCTGATCATCGGCTTCGGATTTATTGTTATGGTTTCATTGGTGCTGCACGCACTCGTAGACCTTCTTTATGAAAAACTTGTCAGGTATTTCGAGGATACACTCGTCCTGATCTTCCAGGGTATTAATTACATTCTGCTGTTCGGTATCATCTCCGTGTTATTCACTGTGATTTTCAAAGTGCTGCCGGATGCAAAAGTTCGATGGCGCGATGCATATGTGGGTGCGGCATTCACCAGCGTTTTATTCATGATCGGAAAGTTTGCGATCGGATTTTACCTGGGGAATTCGGATGTGAGCGCCACCTTTGGGGCGGCAGCGTCTATCATTATTCTTTTGCTTTGGGTCTACTATACTTCCATCATCCTTTTCTTTGGAGCAGAATTCACCAAAGTTTACACACTAAACTTTGGCGGAGGCATAGTACCAGATGACACAGCAGTCTTCATCATAAAGCAGGAATCCAAAGAGCTACACATCCCGAAAGACGTACTTGACAAAAGCGACCCCATCAAAAATGATCCAGAGAAAAAGTAGCGGCACAATCCAGACGTATGCGAGCAGGCGTAACGAGGCATCCAATAAAAAATGCAGCTTACGGGCTGCATTTTTTATTTACATATCTCTGGTTGACGTCAGTCTGTGCGTCTGAAAGCACCAGTGATCAATGAAATCACAAAAAACACCAGGAAGATATAAAAGATAATCTTCGCTATCTCTGCTGCTCCGGCAGCGATGCCTGTGAAACCAAAAATAGCAGCTATCAGCGCTATTACTAAAAATGTTATTGTCCAGCGTAACATAAATCTTACAATTTGGTTAATAACCACTCTTTCACGAATTGTATGCCATTTAAAAACCCAGTTCAGGAATGATTCCACTGCCTGCTTAGGGAAAAAGTCAACAGCGATGTGTAAAATGTTACTCAGGGTGTTACCGGTCAGACACGTATTTCACACGGAAGCGTCAGGCATCTGCTTTTCATTATAGCAGGTTATAAAATCGGCAGCAGGCACGTTCAGCAAAGTTGGTGAAGCTGCATACGATTCTGCCGATAGCGATCAGATATTCTCTAAAAGAATAGCATTATATACAATGAAAAAGTTGGATAAAAAGGTGTTGTTGAAATCAGTGGTTCGTACCGCGGTGGATGGATGTTTCCTTCCTGGCACCATGATGGGAACGGAGCTGATGTTGTTATGGGTGATCGCGCGAAAGCGTGAACTCTCAACCGTATCGCTTGCACTCATCTCTATCCTCTTTTCAAATTTCGACTTCGCATCGTCTTCGATAGCTCAGAAGACGTCAACGCCATCCGGACAGGCTCAGTAATCTGCGTGTAGCCATAGCGTTATACGCTGTGGATCTTTCCCTGGAACCGAATTTCTTAATTTCAAGTTGACACCACACAGGTTTAGGAAAAACCTCGAAAATCAGGGCATTTTCACCGATTTTACTGTGGAAAACATTCCCCAAATGGGTTAACTTACCAAGCCGAAAGGCGGGAATTCGTTCCACACGGTTCATTTAATAACCGCTACTGCTGCCCGCCCTTTTAAATTTAAAACACTGATTATCAGAAAGATGAAAATTTGGCACTGGGTGTCTGAAAGTTTGGAGAGATGCTTGCAAAGGTCAGGTAGAACTTTAACCGGCCCTTATATTATGCTTTACCAAAACCTGACACAAAAACAGCAGTTGAAGATACATCCGCAGCATCTTCAAATGTTGCAGTTATTGCATCTCAATACAGTTGAATTAGAACAGCGAATTCAAAATGAGTTGGAAGAGAATCCTCTGATCGAAGAGAAGGCAGAGGAAGATGGTGGATTTGAGACGAATGCTCAGGACGCACCGGATTACAAAGATTACGATGAATATTGCTATGACGATATTCCCGATTATAAAACTGAAAATGCCCAGCACTTTCAGACACAGGCGCCAATCGAAAGACCGATTGTAGAGGCAGAAGACTTTCGTCAGGAGTTGAAGAATCAGCTCGTTCTGCAAAATCTCACGGAGCTTGAAATTGAAGTAGGTGAATTCATCATCGACAGCCTTACCGATGAAGGGTTTCTCGAGTTCAGCATCGAAAATCTAGCGGATGATTATTCGATGAAGTTCAGCAAGTGGGTTGAAAACGATACAGTTCAGAAACTGATCACCGTTATTCAGCAACTTGAGCCGGTAGGTGTGGGTACTGCCAACATCAAAGAATGTCTTTGCATTCAGTTGAAGCGCATGCAGCAGAGCCCTGATGTGAAGCTGGGTCTCAAGATCCTGGAGAACTACTACCACGAGCTCATGCACCGGAATTTTGAAAAGATCATCAACGAGTGTAAAATCGATGAAGATGACCTGAAAGATATTTTCCACTTGCTCAGCACACTCAAGTTGAAACCAGTTGCCGCATCGGCCAATACAACGCAGACTGAAACGATCCTTCCTGACTTTATTCTCACGCAGGACGAAGACGGTGCGCACGTTTCACTTGCCCGTGAGCGCTCATCAAAACTTTCCATCAGTTCATCCTGGAAAAAGATGGTGTATGACACAGAAAAGAGCCATACTGATAACCGCTCGAAGCAATACCTCAAGAGCAAACTTAATGCTGCTGAGTGGTTTGTGAATGCGATCCGTCAGCGTGAAAACACAATGCTGAAAGTGATGGAAGCCATCGTAAGACTCCAGGAAGAATATTTCCAGGAAGGCGATATAACCAAGCTCAAGCCGATGATTCTCAAAAATGTTGCTGACATGGTAGGTGTTGATATCTCTACTGTTTCGAGGATCACGTGTAACAAATATGTTCAGACACACTTCGGTAACGTATTGCTGAAGTCGCTATTCACTGAAGGTATCGCCAATCACAAAGGTGAGGTGGTGAGCAACAAAGTGATCCAGAAAACAATCCAGGAAGTAATTCAGGCAGAAGATAAAAAGTGTCCTTACTCCGACCAGCAATTAGTGAAGGTACTGGCGAAACGTGGTTTTGAAATTGCAAGGAGAACCGTCACCAAGTATCGCGAGCAGTTGCATATTCCTGCAGCACAAATGCGCGCGTTCCTTGCTTAACATCCGAAACACCGTTAAACCAAAGTAATACACAACAACCAATCATGGAAAAAATACTGATCATTGATGATGATAAAGATCTTTGCTTTGTATTAAAAAGATTTCTTTCGAAGCATGGTTTTGAAGTTCTTGAAGCCACTTCGGGAAGAGCAGCACTGGAGATCCTGGATTCCGTTGAGCCGAACCTGATCCTCTGCGACTTTCGCCTGGAAGACATGAGCGGAAGCTCCATCCTACGGAAAATCAAGGAAAAGAATCCGTCTGTTCCAGTGATCATCATCACCGGTTACAGCAATATCAAAACTGCTGTAGAGGTAATGAAGTTGGGAGCAATGGACTATGTGACAAAGCCTTTGTTGCCAGATGAAATTCTACTGACTATCAAGAAGGCTCTTAATGCATCGGTCGAAGAAAAAACCGGCAACATTGAGACCCCCCGCGAAGAGGATCCGATTGCGAAGGAACACGACAAGCTACAGGCCATTAACGCAAAGCGTCAGGCTGAATCAGGCTCATACATCTTTGGCGACAGCCCGGATTTCAAAAATATTCTCAACCAGATTGACCTGGTGGCACCGACAAACTACAGCATTATCATCTATGGTGAGAGCGGTAGCGGAAAAGAAGTAATCGCCCAGGAAATTCACAAGCGCAGCAGACGCAGCAACAAACCGTTTATCGCGATTGACTGCGGTACGTTGTCACGCGAACTTGCCGGCAGTGAGCTGTTTGGTCACGAAAAGGGATCTTTCACCGGAGCCATCGGGCAGAAAGCCGGAAGTTTCGAGCTCGCCAACGGAGGTACCATTTTCCTTGACGAAATCGCTAACCTTCCATACGATGTGCAGGTTCAGCTTCTTCGCGTAACGCAGGAGCGAAAGATGCGCAGGGTGGGAGGTACCAAAGACATTGACCTTGATGTGCGTATCATCGTGGCAAGTAACCGCAAGCTCTGGGATGCTGCACGCACAGGGCAGTTCCGCGAAGACTTGTATCACCGTTTCAATGAATTCCAGATCAGTGTGCCGCCACTACGCGAGCGCGCAAATGACATCATGGTGTTCGCCAACCACTTCCTTACGCAGACAAACCGCGAGCTCGGCAAAAACGTAAAGCGCTTCTCTCCCGAAGTGGAAGATGTATTCCGAAAATATGTGTGGCACGGTAACCTGCGCGAGTTGAAGAACGTGGTAAAGCGCGCAACGCTTCTCGCTGACAGCAGTGTGATCGATATCAAGAGCATTCCGTTTGAACTTGTAAATTACCGCAAGCTTCAATTTGAAAATTCCGGTGAGCAGGCCGCCCCTGCGAAGGAAGCAACCGCTGTGGCTGCTGCCGCATCGGCCGCGCCAGCTGCGCCCCGTGAGCCAGGCCTCAAGAGCGTGAGCATCGATGCGGAATATGAGTGGATTCTCGAGACCCTTAAAAAGGTCGACTTCAATAAAAGCAAGGCTGCGAAACTGTTAAAGATTGATCGTAAGACTTTGTACAATAAGATCAAGCAGTACAAAGATCTGAACAATCAGGAGATGTAGTCTCAATATGAACGGAAAGGCAAGTTTTCTTAAGTTCTTTTTCGACTCCGGCAAATTTTCCGATTCAACGCTTACCGGTCACATCGTTGACTTGTTTCCAGCGATCGTGTACGTGTATGATGCTGACAGCGGACGCATTCGCTATGTCAACAAGCGCTTCCACGAATTTTTCGGGAGCACGCCTAACCACATTGCCGATGCTCTTCAGGTAGTACACCCGGAAGATATCGCAACGGTAGAGGCAGCGTTAACAAATTTGCACAGCCTGGAAGAGAACGATTCCCACACCTATATGAACCGTGTTCATATGGGTGATGGCGTTTGGAAAACTTTTCGCACACAAGCCTACGTGCTGCAGAAGCGCCCTGATGGAAAAGCCTCAGCCATACTTTTCATTTCAAAAGATGTCTCCGAAGAAATGCGGCATCAGCAGGAAACCGATGCATTTCATGAAATACTGGACGACACGGAAGACCTGCTGCAATTTGGGAGCTGGACCATCGATGCCGGCACCAGAGCCATGACCTGGTCCAATGGAATGGTAAGGCTGCTTGGCTATTCAAGTCACGATGTGGCAGAGGTGTTTCCCTTAAATACATATTTACAGCATGTGACGCCAGAATATCGCGAACGCATTTCAAAAATCGTAGATCATTGTTTAGGTCACAATGAAAATTTTGAAGCTGAGTATGTAGTCAGGGCAAAATCCGGAATTCACAAGATCGTGTTCACTAAGGCGAAGTACATTGCTGAGGGTGAAGGCGGACGTCTGATTGGAATTACCCGGGACATCACTGCACTCCGGAACTTCGAGACGGAGCAGGCCAGAAATATTCGTGAGCTTAACCGCTCAAACCGCGAGCTTGAAGAATTCGCCTATGTGGCTTCTCATGACTTGCAGGAACCGATCCGGAAAATATCTATGTTCTGTGACCGCCTGAAAGGGAAGCTGGCCGGAACGGTAGACCCGGAAGCGGAAATATTCCTGGAAAGAATTAAGGTGGCGTCTTCGGGGATGCGCGAACTCGTTGATAACTTGTTGGAGTATTCGCGTGCAAACCGCGGCAGTCATTCCTTTACGAGCGTTGACCTTGGAAAGGTTTTTTCCCACGTATTATCTGATCTTGAATTGAAAATTTCCGAAAGCAAGAGCACCGTCAACGTGATAGGAGCGTGGCCGATTATCGATGGTGTGGAAACTGAGATCAGGCAAGTGTTCACCAACTTGCTGGGAAATGCAATCAAGTTCAGGAAGCAAGGCCAGCCGGCTGTTGTTCGCATTCAGTGTTCATCGATCACAGCAAACGAAAAACGAAAGCACAACCTCGACTCCGGTCAATCATACTTCCGAATGGATTTTATTGACAATGGTATCGGGTTTGAAACGCACGATGCTTACAAGATTTTTGAGATATTCCAGCGTTTGCACTCGAAAACTGCATATCCTGGTTCAGGCATTGGTCTTTCGATCTGTAAAAAAATAGTAGAGAACCATAAGGGTATTATATTCGCAAATAGCTCTCCGGGGCACGGTTCGACCTTCACCGTGATACTTCCGGAAAATCACTTTTAGACAATGTATGACCACACGAAGCCCGTTCGCATCCTGATTATTGATGACGATGAGGACGATTTTATTTTGACGAAGGAATATCTTGAAGCGATTCAGGATAGGGACCTCATTATTGAATGGTGCTATAATTATAAGACCGCGCTTGAGCACATAGCCGCAAAGCGATTTGAACTTTATTTTGTAGACTATCGCCTGGGTGCAAAGACAGGAATTGACCTGCTGAAGGAAGCAATGGAGCTCAATTGCGAAGAGCCGATTATTCTATTGACCGGTAAAGGTAACACCAACATCGATAAGCAGGCGATGCAGATGGGAGCGGTAGATTACCTTGTGAAGTCAGAGCTCACGTCTGAAAAACTCGAGCGTTGCATCCGTTATTCGCTTGAACGGGCAGCGTCTACGAAAGCGCTTCGTTCTAACGAAAAAAAATACCGTACAATTTTCGAAAAGTCAAAGGAGGCCGTTTTTACAACTGACAAATCCCTGCTGTTCCGCGACATTAACACCGCGATGACGCGACTTGTTGGATGTGAGAAGCCCCAACTGCTGAAGTCTAACCTTTATCAGTTCATTGACAATGATTCGATCCGCGAGCTGATCCGTGAAAGTCTGGAAGCAAAAGGTGACGTGACCGACCTCGAAGTTGAACTGATCAACCTGAAAGGAAAAAAGCGCTACTGTATCCTCAACCTTTCGCTGGAAAAAGACAGCAATAGCTTTTCTTATGTGCAAGGCATTCTTCACGACATTACGAATCAGAAGAAAAACGAACGTGCTACATTGCTCGCGGAAAAGCTTGCCGCTACGGGGCGTCTTGTAAGAACGCTGGCGCATGAAGTGCGAAATCCTCTAAGTAACATTCACATGTCGCTGGAACAGCTGGTTGGGCTTACCAAAGATGAGGACCGCATTTACCTCGATATTATCGACCGGAATGGAAAACGCATTAATGACCTGATTACCGAACTGCTTACCTCATCGAAGCCAACGGAGATGGTTCTGGAAAGAATCGTTGCGCAGACAGTCATCGATGATGCGCTATCCGCTGCGGTTGACCGCCTCACGCTGAAGCAGATCAAACTCAGACTGAATTATCCTGACGCACCTTGTTATATCAGGGGCGATCAAAGCAAATTGAAGATTGCGTTGCTGAACATAATCATTAATGCGATCGAGGCGATGGACGGAACAGCTGGCGAACTGAAGATCACGCTATCATGCAACGAAGAGAATAACGTCATCGAAATCACGGACACAGGTTGCGGTATCCCACCGGAAAATCTGTCAAAACTGTTCGAGCCTTTTTTCACGTCAAAGCGAAATGGCATAGGACTCGGCCTTGCATCCACGCTCAATATTTTGCAGGCACATAATGCTACCGTTGAGGTTAAATCCAAAGTTGGTGTAGGCACGACCTTCGTTCTCAGCTTCAATCACGCATAAAATGAAAAAGGGCTATTCATGCGAATACCCTTTTGGCGAATAGGATCTGGGTTGCTGAAGATCCGTATTCTATATATAGAAACTGGCCGAACGTTTCCGTCTGCCAGGACGATTCATAGAAACTCTTTTCCGATAAATAAATAACTCTACCAAATTAGCGTAGCACTGCCGTTGTCAATTGGCCGATCGTTGATCCGACTTTGAAGAACAAACGGGGATAGGTTTTGCTTTCGCGACTTTTTTGCGCCTTACTTCGTGAAGTTTCTTGTCCCAACGAAGAACATATGGATTCCATTGCGATTCCTCTGCCAGCGACAGCGCGATATCACTCAGACCACTTAAAGCGATTAATGCAATTGCTGCGATGATGATCACTCTCTTCTTCATCCCGTCCCCCTCTGAATCCAATTGAATAACTGCCTCACTTCACCGTTGGTGAGTGTTTAGAGACCGAGCCCGATGCCTCGGGATTTTTGTATGCTTTCAAGTGTTCGTCCCGCCTGTCACCTTCGGTTTCTTCTTCCCCCATCGGACGATTCCCGGCATCGGCATTTGTCACCTGGCGCTGCTGGTCCTGGTTGGTTATGTTTTCGCCAGTTGTCCTGGCTGCGGGCTCGTGCTGAGGCTGTTCCGGTGCGCTGTGCTGAGACCGTTGCTGCTTCACATTTTCGGGATTCTGCTGTGGCCGATTTGCCGTTGGCGTAACACGTTGTTTGTCCTGACCTTGGCTTTGCTTGCCGTGGCCGGTTTGTTTTTCACCTCTGTTCTTGCTCATGGCTATTTGTTGTTTCACAGTGAAATGAAAAAACAATGCCGTAAAAGACGTTACCAACGGTGTGGGCAGAACAAGCCCTCGTGTAGAGGAAAAGCTACAGGGTGCGAAAGCGTATACTGTGCGGGAAATAAAACAGCGGGAGCTCGGGTCTCCCGCTGTGAAAAGAAATTCTGCTTAAGAAACTCTTTCTCTTACTTTGTTAAAACGATCTTCAGATTCACCTGTAAGATTCTCAGCCTGGTTAGTCGCTGTATTCTTCAGATTCTGGAGTTGTTCCTTTCCCTGGGCAAGGAGTTGACTGAGTTGATTAGACCAGTCGCCAGTTGTGTCTGCAATTTTCTTGCGCAGGTCGCTGCCTTTCTCTGGAGCTACCAACATTCCGATAATTGCACCCGCTGCTGCAGCGCCAATGATGGCTAAGAGTACTTTGCCTGTTGAGTTCATACTTGTATGTTTTAAGGTTAATATTTTGTGCTTATGGCGGCTAAAAAACTGTACCTTGTATCCTCGTTCGGTCGAGAAAAACAATCTACAGGAACAGGTATGAATTTTTTTTTAATTCGCAGAATTACGAAACAATTTATACGACTTTGACGATTAAGATAGAAGAGGATATGAGCAAAAAAAAGGTAGTTATCATAGATGATGAGGAGGATCTCTGCCATCTCATGAAGACCTATCTCTCAGACCTCAATTACGATGTTTTCCTTGCTTATACGCTTGGCAGCGGATTAAATCTCATGAGCGAGGTGTCCCCGGATGTGCTGTTTATCGATAATAACCTTCCTGATGGTCTTGGATGGGAGAAGATGAACTATCTGATGGAAAATTATCCCAACTGCAAGATCAACCTGATCAGTGCGTACCGTTCGAAAGCGCCAAATGAAATTCCCCAGGAACGTTCAATACAGATCCTGGAAAAGCCGTTGAGTCTTAACGTTCTGAAGAATTATTTGTAGGTCTACGGCTGACTTGGGTCAGCTTTCCGCTTTTCCTTACGCGAAGCACGCCTTTCCTTGCGCTCGTTTTTCTTTCGCTCCCGTTTTTCTTTGCGGATCTCTTTTTTGGATTTTTCCCGTGCAGCTGGTGCGGTCGTAGAAATATTGATCGTATCATCAG
This sequence comes from Fulvivirgaceae bacterium JP3-4, assembly GCA_029309925.1. Lineage (GTDB taxonomy): Bacteria > Bacteroidota > Bacteroidia > Cytophagales > Cyclobacteriaceae > Chryseosolibacter. Next base: position 635,269 of record JARKND010000004.1, on the reverse strand, counting down.
TACTTCTGGCAAACGCTTCCACAAAAGCATTGCGGAATATATTCCATAAGGCAGGCCAGAAGGGCGACTGAATATCAGAAACATTTCCCTTCAGGGGCACCCGGGTAGCAAACTGGTTCTTAGGTTGATTTTCAAAAACCTCCACCAGTACACCTGCAATTGACTCCCAGACGAGCTGAACCGGCTTATCCTTATCCTCTTTCCAATCGACAACTTTCAGGTTATTCAGTAGTGGCTTCACATAACCGTTGATATTGCCTTCTTTTACCGCTACCTCGGAGTAAAGATTAAAGTCACCTTTCTCCACATCGATCTTAGCGTAAGCTTCGAAAAAATCATTGAGGGCCGGGAGATTAACATTCTCGAACTTCATGTCCATGTCGAGGTCAGGGATCTGCTTCAACACATTGATGCGCATGTTAAGCTCAAGGTTTCCGCCACCTATCGATGTTGCCCGCATGAACACTTTTGAGGGCAACAAGTCATCTTGTTCCTTGGCATTGTTGAGGTTCTCGGCTATGAGGTAGACGTTGTCCATTGAAAGATCAACTTTCGGCTTGGTGCTGAAATCATAGAACACAACTTTGCCCTCATCAATGGTAAGCTTATTGATCTGAAGGGGCATCAGTTTCTTGATCGGTTCTGTCCAGTCAACGTCAGCACCGGTTTGTTCGGAGGTGCCTTCGCCCTCTGATGTTTTTTTTCCGCTGATAAAGTTTAGCACCGGTTTATCAAATTTGATCTCACCCACCAGCTTTCCCTTAAAGATCGCGGGCCACTCTACAGCCAGGTCCATGAGCGGAATGTCGACAAAGGGAATTTCGTTATTTCCATCGATCTTGAAAACCTTCAGCGAATCTATCTGGTAGGCACCGCGAATCAGTTGAATGTCCACGTCATAGATCTGTCCCCGATAGCCTTCAAGCTCCGAAAGCACTTTATTGACATAACGGGTTACGATATACGGCAGCGCGACACGGAAAGCTACCAACAGTACGATGAATACTACAAAGATCTTTAGTTTCGTGTTTCCCTTCCAGCGCATAACTGAATCAATTTCAGCAGCTAAAACTAAATTCTCGTGCCCTTGCCGGTCAGTCTTTCTTTTTGCCTTTCAGTCGCTCTACAGTCGCTTCGGCACGGTCGAGATTGAACGCAGACTTTACTCCGGTGAAAAGCGACTTCCACCAGAAGTTGAAAACACCTCGCGTGCGATCTCGCTCGAAAGCTATGGTCCCCATGCGCTTTTCGTGCGGCACCTTCTCATCGAGATTTTTACGGACAACAAACGCATTGATAATAAATGTCTTCAGGTTGTCTTTCCGCAATTCCTCCTCCGTTTTCTTCCGGTTCCGTTTCTTCTTCTCAACCTTTTCAATCTGCTCATCGCTTCTGTAGGAGACAATTTTAAGATCTTCGTAGTTAAGTGACACAGATCCGGTGGATGATCTGTCATTGAAGGCAAACGAGAAGTTCAGCCGGTTAAGTTTGCCCGACTCAAACTCCAGATTGGCGGCAGGCTCAACCATGCTGTTTAATTTCGTGAATGAAAGCCCTGTGAGCGAGCCTTTCATACGCGAGTTTTTTTTCGGGTTCCACGGCATGCTACATTCGACAGAAAGTTTTCCCTGGCCCATAAAATCACAACGCGCCTTTAGTTTCATCTCGCCATCTTCGCGGCTTCCATCATTTGTAATGGAACTAAGTGTCCCCTGAATGTTATCGAAGAATACCTGGCCCGATTCGTCAGAATTAGCCGGCACTTCTTCGTATTCCACAAAGCTTTTCGCGATCTTCAATTCATCGAGGGAAAGGCCGAATGGAATTTTTTTAATTTGTGCTACGGGCAAGTCCACTACGTTGTTCTTGTGCGGAAGCCGTTTATCATGGAAAACCTTAAAGAAGAATTGTACATCAGCGCGTTTGGCATCGATAATGACAGTGTCTCTGTATTGCAGATTAAGATTAGTGAATTTGAGGAAAGGGACAACGCCTTCGATGCGATCAATATCATTTCCCGCCTTTCTCCCGAATTGAAGCTTTCCAAAAGAAGGAATAACACGCAATGTGTCTACCTCAAATGTATGCGCGTGGAGGTTGAGCCGGGTTTCACGAACGGTGAACGTATAGAAAGCTCCCGGCAGGTCAATCCTGCTGTTGGAAGTGCTCAACTCAGAGAACGAAAAATCTCCGGGCCGGTCTGCATAGAATGACATTTCGAGTCCTCGCAGATTGGCACTTGACCGGAGCGCGGTCACTAGGCTACAGTTGACACTGTCAGTCAGTTCCATTCGCATGGAGTCGATTTGGATCTGATCAATGTACACTTGAAATTCTGTTGACTTCCTCGCAGCCGAGTCGAGAAAAAGTCTGGAGTTCTGGTGAATGACCCAGTGGGGCTTAAACAATCGGATCTCATCAATATCAAGCTCATTTTGAAAAATCAGCGAAAGTAGGCCGAGCCCCTTCACCGACACTTTCTGGCAGGATATGAACTCCGGGTAGACGCAGGCTGTGTCGTACGCATCTTTTTCAATTACCACTTTCTCGATCGTGAGGAGATTTCGTTTCCAGTCAATGTAAATGGTGTCGTAGTGGATTTTTATATCACTTTTGTTTAGCGCCTCGATCTTATCAAGCAGATTTTTCTGAACGTTTTTAAGCACATAGGAGCGTGCCACGACAAGTACAGTCGCGGTGATGGCGATAACAGCCAAGGCAAGAATAATGCGCTTCCGTTTGAACATTTTTGACCGGTACCAGCATTAAAAAGCAATGCCTCGCGTCCATTTCTGAGGCAAAAATTTTCCTGTACGATAATTTTTTATTAACTCAGGTGAAATTTTTTTCGGGAAGGCGCTTTTATCGCTCTAGAGCTGAGTAAGGTTTGCCAAATAAATGCTGGAGCAGTGCAACAGGTTTGATTAATGCAATAACCGCTGGAGGGGGAGGAGGGTAAAGCGTGTAATAAATTGCCGGTATTTGAAAATAAAAGTAGTTTAAGGTTTGTACCTTTCGGACTGTAATCCCCACGAATGCCGCTAACCCAGTATTCTTATTTATTTATCATTGACGATGACATTGAAGATCAGGAGATTTTCATTGAGGCGGTCAAGGAAGTCAGTAAGGATATTCAATGTTCCAGCAGTTCAAGCGGAGAAGACGCTTTGCACTCGCTGCAGCGCTCAGACAAACTGCCCGACCTTATCTTTCTCGATCTGAACATGCCGAAGCTGAATGGGAAGCAGGTTTTGAAAGAGATCAAAAAAGTACCGGCATTGAAGGATATCCCGGTGATCATGTACTCCACTTCTTTTGCACCTCGTGACATAGAAGAGGTTCGCCAGCTCGGTGCTGCGCATCATCTGCTGAAGCCATCGCGGTTCAACGACTTATGCAGCGCACTCGATTCGATTCTACAAAAGCAGTGGAGGTAGCTTAGCCTACCGTAGCGACTTCTTCCTTTAAAGTCGTTGGTATGGACACAATGAAGGTCGACCCTTCATTAACTTTGCTTCGTGCGGAGATATATCCGCGATGCTGTTCAACAATCTTCTTGCACAATGCCAGTCCGATCCCGGTCCCTTCAAACTCAGTATTGTGATGAAGGCGCTTAAACATCCCGAAGATTTCTTCCGCGTATTTCTGATCGAAGCCGATTCCATTGTCTTCAACAAAAATCCGACAGTACCGCGTGTTATCTTTTGATTTCCCATTGATCGGCACTGTTACGTCAGATGTGATTTTGACTATCGGGTCCAGATCTTTCTTTGAGTACTTCAGTGCGTTACCGATAAGGTTGTGGAACAGCGGCTTGATAAGGCTTGGATTTACATATAATCGGGGCAATTTATCGACTATGATCTTTGCCTTTTTGGATTTCAACTCTTCATCCATTTCGACCAGAATCTCGCTGATGATCTGATTCAGGTCGCTGTCAACGAACGCAGGTTTATCAACGGAGATCTTGGAGAACGTCAGGATATCGGTAATCAGGGTCTGCATACGCTCTGCAGCGCGTTGAATCCGGTAGATGTTACTTTTCCCGTCTTCGTCAATGGAGTCCTGATACTTCAGGTATAATCGATCACTGAACATGCGAATCTTTCTGAGTGGCTCTTGCAGATCGTGGGAGGCCATGAACGCAAATCGATCGAGATCTTTATTGGCAGATTCAAGACTTGCAATGTTTTCAAGCAACTGCCGGTTGAGCTGTTTTACTTTCTCCTCGCTGGCCTTACGCTCCTTGATCTCCATTTCAAGGCTTTTGTTGATGGCAACTAGGCGCTGTTCCTGCGCCAGCAGCTGCCGGTTCTTTCGGTAGAGGTCAATGAGCACCGAAACCTTTGCCCGCAGCACATCAGGGTTGATGGGCTTGTAGATGTAGTCCACCGCACCGGACTGATACCCCTTATAAATGTTTTCATCACCGAAATTATTGGCGGTAATAAAAATAATCGGGATATGCTTGAGCTTTTCGCGCTCATAGATAAGAGAAGCGGTTTCAAAGCCGTTCAGGTTAGGCATCTTGACGTCCATGAGAATGAGTGCAAAGTCATACTCGGTTAGAAGGATTTTCAGTGCCTGGCGTCCTGATGAAGCCTTTACAAAGTGGTATCCATCGGGTTCGAAGATCGTCTCGATTGATAACAGGTTATCCTCGCGGTCGTCAACTAAAAGTATTTTCGGCTGCATAGTTTTTTAAAAGCTGCAAGCTGCAAGCCTTACGCTTCAAGCAAATGCACTGCACTGCTTGTAGCTTGAGGCTTGTAGCTTGAAGCCGTTTTTATTTACAGAACCAGAGTCTCATCAACGAGAGCAGCTGGTCGATTTTTACAGGTTTAGTAATATAATCGGAAGCTCCCGCTTCGATACATTTTTGCCTGTCACCCTTCATCGCCTTGGCTGTTACGGCAATTATCGGCAATGAACTGTTCTTATGTTCTCGTCTGATCTTGGAAGTGGTTTCGTAACCATCCATTTCAGGCATCATAATATCCATCAGCACCATTTCAATCTTCGGATTCTCGTTAAGAATCTGAATCGCTTCCTTGCCGGACTCCGCTGTGATCACCGTGATGTTGAATCTTTCAAAAACCGTTGTCAGTGCAAACAGGTTACGAACGTCATCATCCACCACCAAAACCGTCTTGTTCGTCAGGATATCCTCTTTGCTTCGGATGTTCTCGATAATCCTGCGCTTCTCCTGAGGAAGTTCCTTATGTGGTATATGTATGTGTGTAACAACTTCTTCCAGCAGATGTTCAATGGAATTCACACCTTTAAGCAACACTGCGTTTGAATTCAGGTTGATCTGGGCCAGTTCCTGCCTGCTGAAATCCTTCGCACTGTAGACAATGACCGGAGTAAGCTTCTTCTTGATCTTGCTTACCTTCTGCATCAGCTCGATTCCGGAGATGTCTGGCAGCGTGTAATCCAAAATTATGCAATCATAATCAGTCTTATTGATATCTTCAAGTGCGCGCTCACCGGTTGGAGCAATGCTCACGTTGACATGATCATCCTGGAGGATCTTCGCAATCTGCGATGAGTCAATCTCATTGTCTTCCACAACCAATACATTCTTCTTCCGTGGCGCTGCAAATTTCTGGATATCCTTAAAGAGTTCATCCAGCGACTCGTTATCGATCGGCTTCAGCATAAAGCTTCGGGCTCCCCGCTTCAACGCCAGCACACGATTTTCCTCACCTGAGATGATGTGGATCGGAATGTGACGATAATTCAGGTCGTTTCGCAGTAAGTCGATCACTTTCCATCCGCTGGTCTCCGGCAGCTTCACATCAAGCGTGATGGCGATAGGAGAGACACGGTTGATAAAGTCAAACACCTCAAGGTAGTTTGTAGCTACAATCGCTTTGAGCCCTTCCTGGTGCGCACGCTCAATCACGATCTTGCCAAAGCGCAAATCGTCTTCAACAACAAGCACTACCTTGTCGCCCGGGATGATATTGTTGCGATCATCGCCCGACTCGTTGATCATCTCACTGACGATCTCGAGGTTTCGGTGCTCTACCCCTTCGTTTGTAACCCGTAGGTTGCCTAACAGGGAGTTGATCTCCTGATCGTTGTCAACTTCGAGGTGTTGCTGAATTGCCTTGATGTTCTCGTTCGTCTTCTTAGAGGTTGTGGCCGGAACGCTTTGCGATGGCAGATAAAGCGTAAAGGTACTTCCGCGTCCAGGCGCACTGTCAAGCTCAATGGTACCACCGAGGAGTTCGGCAAGACCGCGGCTGATGGAAAGTCCAAGACCGGTTCCACCATATTTACGCGAAGTTGAACCTTCAGCCTGCTGGAATGCTTCAAAAATAATCATCTGCTTATCCTGTGGGATACCGATACCCGTGTCAGTAATAGAGAAGCCGATGACTTTCTTCGACTGATCGAGCGGTGCTGCCGATTTCCATGTACCAGGCTTCGCTTCAAACACCTTCAGACTTACGCCACCTTTTTCTGTAAACTTGAATGCATTTGACAACAAGTTTTTGAGGATCTGGTTGAGACGTTGAATGTCCGTTTCAAGCTGCGCTGGCAAGTTCTCTTCGATCTGAATACTGAAACGCAGGTTCCTTGCTTCGGAGATCGGACGGAATGTTGTTTCCACGAAGGATGCAATTTCCGAAACGTGTACCGGAGCAATGTTTGTCGAGATGAAACCCGATTCGATCTTCGAAAGGTCGAGGATGTCATTGATCAGCTGGATCAGGTCATCACCGCACGAGTGGATGGTTTTCGCATAACGCACCTGCTTTTCGTTCAGGTTGCCTTCTGCGTTTTCATACAACTGCTGTGCAAGGATCAGTAGTGAGTTCAATGGTGTTCTCAACTCGTGAGACATGTTGGCAAGGAACTCGGACTTATACTTGGAAGTAAGCTGAAGCTGTTCTGCTTTTTCTTCGAGCGACTTTCTCGCTTCTTCCACTTCCTTGTTCTTTTCTTCCACTTCTTCTTTCTGCTTCACGAGGAGGAGTGCCTTGTCCTGCAGCTCATCGTTCGTTCTTCTCAATTCTTCCTGCTGTACTTTCAATTCAGAGGCAAGAGACTGAGACTGCGCGAGAAGTTCCTCTGTACGTGTGTTCGCTTCGATTGTGTTCAACACGATACCGATGGATTCTGTCAACTGACCGAGGAAGTCCTGGTGAGTTTCACTGAATGCTTCGAGGGAAGCAAGTTCGATTACGGCCTTTACATTGTTTTCAAACAACACTGGAAGGATGATCAGGTTGGCTGGTTTAGCCTTTCCAAGTCCTGAGTTAATCTTAATATAGTTTGAAGGAACATTGGTCAACAGGATCTTCTCTTTCTCGAGAGCCACCTGTCCGATCAGACCTTCACCGATCGAGAATTCTTTTGGAACGTTCTTGTCTTCCTTGTAAGCATAAGCTGCGAACAGGGACAACTTCGTCACGTTCGTATCGTCATCCTGCTTGAGCACATAGAACGCACCGTAGTGAGCGTTAACAACCTGAGCAAGTTCTGAAAGGATACGCTTCGTTACCGTGTTGAGGTCTTTCTGACCTTGCAACATCTGTGTAAACTTCGCAAGGTTAGATTTCAGCCAGTCAGTTTCCTGGTTACGCAACGTTGTCGCACGGAGGTTAGCGATCATCTGGTTGATCGTGTCTTTCAACGCTTCCACTTCACCTTTCGCTTCAACGCGGATGGTTCGTGTCAAGTCACCTTTCGTTACGGCAGATGCCACTTCAGAGATTGAACGTACCTGCGTAGTAAGATTCTGTGCAAGCTGGTTTACGTTTTCTGTAAGGTTCTTCCAGATACCGGATGCTCCTGGTACGTTAGCCTGTCCACCGAGACGACCTTCAACTCCCACTTCGCGAGCCACAGTAGTTACCTGATCTGCAAACACCGCGAGTGTTTCGATCATTTCGTTGATTGTCTCCGTCAACTGGGCAACTTCACCTTTCGCATTGATAGAAAGTTTCTGACGAAGATTACCGTTTGCAACGGATGTCATCACTTTCGCGATACCGCGTACCTGAGAAGTAAGGTTTGACGCCATCATGTTTACGGAGTCTGTCAAATCTTTCCATGTACCGGCAACACCTTTCACTTCAGCCTGTCCACCAAGTTTACCTTCAGTACCCACTTCGCGAGCAACACGTGTTACTTCAAACGCGAAGGAGTTCAACTGTTCCACCATTGTGTTGATCGTGTTCTTCAAGTCAAGGATTTCTCCCTTCACATCGATCGCAACAGTCTTAGACAAGTCACCGGACGCCACCGCTTTTGTCACCTGGGCGATGTTACGCACCTGGTCAGTGAGGTTACCGGTCATTTTATTTACAGAGTCAGTCAAATCTTTCCATGTACCGGCAACACCTGGTACGAAAGCCTGACCTCCCAATTTTCCATCTGTACCTACTTCGCGGGCAACACGCGTTACTTCCGAAGCAAACGCACGCAACTGATCCACCATGGTGTTCAGTGTTTCTTTCAACTGGAGGATCTCTCCGCGAACGTCCACGGTAATTTTCTTAGACAAGTCACCGTTTGCTACCGCGATCGCTACGTCAGCGATGTTACGCACCTGAGCAGTAAGGTTACCCGCCATCTGGTTCACAGAGTCAGTCAAGTCTTTCCAAGTACCAGCAACACCCGGTACGTTAGCCTGACCACCAAGTTTTCCTTCAGTACCTACTTCACGCGCAACACGCGTTACTTCAGATGCAAAACCGCGCAGCTGATCCACCATCGTGTTGATCGTATTTTTCAATTCAAGGATTTCACCTTGCACATCCACTGTGATCTTGCGAGACAAGTCACCGTTCGCCACCGCAGTTGTTACTTCCGCGATGTTACGCACCTGAGATGTCAGGTTGGATGCCATTTTATTTACAGAGTCAGTGAGATCTTTCCATGTACCGGCAACACCTGGCACATCGGCCTGACCACCGAGCTGTCCTTCAGAACCTACCTCTCGGGCTACACGCGTTACCTCAGATCCGAATGAGTTGAGCTGATCAACCATCGTATTGATCGTGTTCTTCAACTCGAGAATTTCTCCGCGAACGTCCACCGTGATCTTACGAGACAAGTCACCTTTCGCTACCGCAGTTGTTACTTCTGCGATGTTACGCACCTGACCTGTCAGGTTAGAAGCCATCTGGTTTACAGAGTCAGTGAGATCTTTCCAAACACCACCAACACCGATTACCGTTGCCTGTCCACCAAGTTTTCCTTCAGAACCCACTTCACGCGCAACACGAGTTACTTCGGATGCGAATGAGTTGAGCTGATCCACCATCGTGTTGATTGTATTCTTCAACTCGAGGATTTCACCTTTCACGTCCACTGTGATCTTGCGAGACAAGTCACCGTTTGCCACCGCAGTCGTTACTTCTGCGATGTTACGAACCTGAGATGTCAGGTTACCCGCCATCTTATTCACAGAGTCCGTCAAATCTTTCCATGTTCCACCAACACCTGGCACGTCAGCCTGACCACCGAGCATACCCTCGGAACCTACTTCGCGTGCCACACGAGTTACTTCAGAAGCGAATGAGTTGAGCTGATCCACCATGGTGTTGATCGTATCTTTCAACTCGAGGATTTCACCTTTTACATCCACCGTGATCTTGCGAGACAGGTCACCTTTCGCCACCGCAGTTGTTACCTGAGCGATGTTACGCACCTGACCAGTAAGGTTAGATGCCATTTGGTTTACAGAGTCAGTGAGGTCTTTCCAAACACCACCAACACCTTTCACCGTAGCTTGTCCACCAAGTTTACCTTCGGAACCCACTTCACGAGCAACACGCGTTACTTCCGATGCGAATGAGTTGAGCTGATCCACCATCGTGTTGATTGTATCTTTCAACTCGAGGATTTCACCTTTTACGTCCACAGTGATCTTGCGGCTTAAGTCGCCACGAGCCACCGCAGTTGTTACCTGTGCGATGTTACGTACCTGGCCAGTAAGGTTAGATGCCATCTGGTTTACGGAATCTGTAAGATCCTTCCAAACACCACCAACACCTTTTACCGTTGCCTGTCCGCCAAGCTTACCTTCCGTACCTACTTCGCGAGCAACACGCGTTACTTCAGCTGAGAATGAGTTCAGCTGATCCACCATCGTGTTGATTGTATTCTTCAATTCAAGAATTTCACCCTTTACGTCCACCGTGATCTTCTTTGACAAGTCACCTTTCGCCACCGCAGTTGTTACTTCCGCGATGTTACGCACCTGACCTGTAAGGTTAGACGCCATCTGGTTTACAGAGTCAGTCAAATCTTTCCATGTACCGGCAACACCTTTCACCTGCGCCTGTCCACCGAGTTTACCTTCGGTACCTACTTCAAGTGCCACGCGAGTTACTTCAGAAGAGAATGAGTTGAGCTGATCCACCATGGTGTTAATCGTGTTCTTCAACTCAAGGATTTCACCTTTCACGTCCACAGTGATCTTCTTCGACAAGTCACCCTTCGCCACGGCCGTTGTTACTTCCGCGATGTTACGCACCTGTCCAGTCAGGTTCGAAGCCATCTGGTTTACTGAGTCTGTAAGATCCTTCCACACACCCGCAACGCCTTTTACTTTTGCCTGACCTCCAAGCTTTCCTTCGGAGCCCACTTCCCTCGCCACACGCGTTACCTCCATGGAGAAGAGATTCAACTGCTTCACCATGTCGTTTACTTCACGCGCGATCTGAGCGAATTCACCCTGAAGCGTGTGACCACCAATCTCCAATGGCATTTCCTGTGACAAGTTTCCTTTTGCCACGGAAGAAATTACACGAGCAATTTCAATCGTTGGGTGCACAAGGTCAGAGATGAGACCATTTATTGAATCGACACCCGCGCCCCACGAACCTTTGGCACTCGGTACTTCAATTCGTTGATTGAGTTTACCTTGCTTACCGATGATCTGACCGGCACGCGTAAACTCGTTCATCATTTTTTCGTTGAGGGCAATAATCTCGTTCAGGGTATCGCAAACTTTTCCGCTCAAACCGATCTGGTCGAACGGCATACGCGCACTGAAGTTTCCGGATTTTACTTCGGTAAGAACGCGTAGCAGTTCGCGGGAGTCGAGAAATCCGTTGAGGGGATCATATTGCGGAGCGATTTCAACCCGCTGGATCACCGGGATCTCGTTTTTCTTCTTGCCCCCGGCTTTCGGTCGCGCGAGTGTTGCACTGCCGTGTGAACCGTTGGTACCGTGCGTACCATTGGCTTTCCCTGCTAGTGAGGAAGAACTGGATTTTTTTCTCATATAGTGGGCAAATGTTTTATAATAGGTAGAAAGAAAAGTTAGGTAAAGATGTTAAAACCGTGCTGTGCAATAGCCGGTACCGCGAGAAAAATTTTCAGTTGTGTCGAGAAAACTCCACAGTAGTCGATTAAAGCACAGAAATCATCAGGATAAAAAAATCATGCCAACGCCTTCGTCCAGCTGATCTGCAAAACCAGAACAGAAAGTATATGACCGAGGTTCACGTGAGGTAAAAAATTGTATAGATGCTACAGCGCCCCGACTGCACGAAGGTGCTCGACCCAGCGCTTATAACCGTCAGCGTTCAGGTGCAACCCATCAAATGTATATTGATGTATGAGGAGCCCTTCGCCATCAGCGAAAAGGTTAAACGTGTCTATAAGCGTGACCTTCGCTTTCTTTACAACGCTGGCGATATACGCGTTTGCTCGTTTCACGTGTTCGTTTTTGTCGTAATGCTGGGGGAAATTTTTAACCTGCGGATTTACGGGAAGGATACTTTGAATGTAAATCCTCGTTGCGGGAGAGTCGCGCCTGAACCGTTCGATAATTTTGCGGATGTTGTCAGCAATCACTGCGTCCGGAATATCCTTGCCGATGTCATTGATACCGATCAGGAGGAACAATTTGGATGGCTTTGATTCGATGATCGCGTCCAACCGTTTCAATACACCGAATGTAATATCTCCAGCGATACCACGATTGACGACTGAGGTGTCTCCGATCAGGCTGGCCCATTGACCTGCCTCAGTAATGCTGTTGCCAAGGAATACAATGCGCCCAGGGCGGAGCAATTCGCGCTCGAACTGGGCCACACGCCTTGCATAATGCTCAGGCAAAAAGGGAATGGTGTCGAAGAGCCGTTGGTTGGTGACCTGGGCTTGCGAAAAAGAGATCGTCAGCGCAAAAGCCGCGAGGAAAAAATAGAATTTGTTCATTTAAATTTCGCTCCCAATTTTTTTCAAAAGATCTCTTGTGACTTTTATTCCTTCAGCTTCGGGCAGATAATCACCCGGCATTTGAACGACATTTTTGAGGAATGACCCTTCGTATTCTACGCCTATAACTCCTTTGAACCCTGAGTCTTTGACGATTTTGAGAAGTTTGACAAAATCTGTTTCCTTCTCTTTCCCTTCCTGATCGATCATGTGTGTTTTCAGGCTGACACCTTTGGCGAATGGCATGAGCTTTCTCACTCCGTCATACTTGTCATAGGTAGCAATCATTTTCGCATTCTTGTACGCTTCGATTGTCATAGCTTCCACTTTATAACGCACAAAGTTTGCAGTGTCGACTAAAAGTCCCGCATATTTATTCTTCACTTGCTTCATTACGCCAACAAGCCAGTCAGGATTGACAGACGGGCCCACATGATTCTCGACAAGAATATTGAGGCGATACTTTTCACCAATCTCCAGCAGCTTTGAGTATCCTTCAACACATGCTTTTGCTACTTCCTCATCGCTTCCTTCACCATCGAGGTTAACACGGATGGCCTGGCAGCCGAGTTCCTTCGCTGCTTCAATCCACGGTATATGATTGTCAATGGCTTGTTGGCGTTTAGCTGCGTCAAGGTCGCCAAGATTGCCCATTCCATCCACCATAATCAGATTGCTCGTCACCCCATTGTCTGCAGCGCGCTTCTTCATCTCACCGATGTATTCTTTACTGGTAGGTTTTTCCTTAAAGAACATTGAAACGTATTCCACCTTGTCGATGCCGAACTCATTCTTTGCCTTTGCAGCAAAGTCGAGGTGATTCATCTGACCGGCAAACAGAGAAGTCGCAAAAGAAAATTCCGCCAGCGAAATATCGAAAAATTGCTTGCTGCCAGGGGGATCGGCAAAGAGACTTGGTGGGAAGGAACTGCTCACGCCAAATGCGAGCGAGGTAAGTCCGAGTTGTTTAATGAAGAGTCTGCGATGGTTCATGGCGGATGTCGTTATAATGGAAGTTATGTAATGTGTGTCGATTATACAACCAGATTTTGTTGGAGAGGTAATTCATCAGATTACAATGTGATGGAACCTGCGGGTGATGAGGTCATCCCGTTCCGTGTCGCTCATGATGAACATTTCACAACTAATGCGCAGTCGACACGGTTTTGTGGTGACCTGCCTTTCTACCGATATCTCGTCCCTGACGGGACTGAGTGCACCGATTTTCTGAAATTAGTTTTTAACCGACAAAGGAACGGTGTGCAGCCGAACTTGCTTTCGCTCGCTGCATTCTAATCCCGTAAGGGATTTGATGTCGGTAGAAAATTTATGAAATCGTAAGTCGCGCCACATGCAGATTTTACAGGTAATGATTCATGGTCTGGCGCGAAAGCGAAAACCCGTTTAATGAATGAAAAATGTTATCATCCTGATCGACACCCGATATGGCTGACGCTTTTGGTAATAGCAGTTCCCGGACCATTTGAAAGTTATTCCTGCTTTTATTAATATTGAGTCTAAACCAACTAACTATGGCAAAAGGAGAAGACAAACGGAAGGAAGACAAGAAAAAACCTTTGAAAACCTTGAAAGAGAAACGTGCTGAGAAGAAGGCGAAAAAGGCGAACAGAAGTTAATTTATCCTTCGAAAAGCCCGGGTTCAAAACATGAGCGCGGGCTTTTTTATTATACCAAGAGATACCCATGAAGCGCAGAGATTTTATTCACCGTACGGGCGTGGCAGCATTTGTTCTCCCGGCCTTATTTGTTAGTGCCTGTAAAACATCACCGCACGATTCAAAAAAAGATGCGGCATTCGAGCTTGACGAGATGGACATTGATGCTTTGCAGCAAGCGATGGCTTCAGGCAAGTACACTTCGCGCCAGCTGTGTGAGCTGTATCTGAAACGCATCACTGAAATCGACAAGAACGGCCCGCAACTCAATTCTGTTATCGAAATAAATCCAGACGCGCTGGCTATCGCTGACGGACTCGATGCCGAAAGGAGAGATGGCAAAGTGAGAGGCGCACTTCACGGAATTCCTATTCTTATCAAAGACAATATTGACACAGGCGATAAGATGATGACCACGGCTGGGTCTTTAGCGCTCGAAGGAAATATCGCATCAAAGGATGCTTTCATTGTGGCAAAGTTACGCGAGGCGGGGGCCGTGCTTCTCGGAAAAACAAATCTCAGCGAATGGGCAAATTTCAGATCGACCCGTTCAAGCAGTGGATGGAGCAGCAGGGGAGGGCAAACGCGCAATCCCTATATTCTCGATCGCAATCCATGCGGGTCAAGTTCAGGGACAGGAACTGCCGTAGCGGCAAATTTGTGTGCAGTGGGTATCGGGACGGAAACGGATGGGTCGATCGGATGCCCTTCATCGATCAACGGCCTTGTGGGAATAAAGCCAACGGTTGGGCTTTGGAGCAGGGCAGGTATCATTCCGATTTCGGTTACACAGGATACTGCTGGCCCTATGACGCGAACGGTCAAGGATGCCGCAATCTTATTGGGAGCTTTGTGTGGAGTTGACGAGGCCGACCCCTACACTACACGAAGCGAAGGGAAATTTCAACGTGACTACACTTCTTTTTTGAAATCAGATGGTTTGAAAGGAAAAAAGATCGGGGTCGAAAAATCCTACCTTAAAGTACATGAAGCCGTTGATAGCCTGCTGGCCGATGCGCTGAACGTCATTAGACAACAGGGTGCCGAGGTGATAGAAGTCGATTTTCGCGCGAAGACCAAATCCATTTCGAATGATGAATACTCAGTGCTTCAGTTTCAGTTCAAGGATGGGGTAAACAAATACCTGGCAAACGCGAACGCAAAAGTAAAATCGCTGGAGGAGGTTATCCGGTTTAATACCGAGAACGAAGCGAAGGCGATGCCGTTTTTCAAGCAGGAGATACTGGTTGGTTCCCAGGAAAAAGCCGGACTTGATTCGAAAGAATACACAGACGCTGTTGCACGAATGCAGCAGACAGCCAGGAAAGCGATAGACGACACACTGAAAGAGTTTGGTCTTGATGCGATCATCGGACCGACCAACGGCCCATCGTGGTGCACTGACCTGGTCAACGGTGATTCATTTACAGGCTACGGAATGTACTCACCGGCTGCAGTGGCAGGGTATCCGCACATAACAGTGCCTATGGGTTTTGTCAATGAGTTGCCGATCGGATTGACTTTCATTGGTGCTGAATATGGCGAGGGCCATCTCCTCACGCTTGCCTACAGCTATGAGCAGGCTTCCAAAAAAAGAAAAGCCCCGCAGTTTCTGCCGAGCTTATCCTATTCCACTAAAAAAGATTTTCTTAAGCAAGAAGGATGATGAGTAGTGCAATCAGAATGATCGCGCCAACGCTGAGGTAAACACCACCGCTGATCGCCTTCATTTCTTTCTTGATCTGCTTTACTTCACCGCGCAGTGCTTTTTTCTCTTCTTTTGAAAGCTTGCTCTTGTCAATTGCCTTAATCTCTTCAAGGCGGTTCTGCAGGCGTTGTACTTGTTCTTTCTGTTCAACCGGATCCACCGCAGGTGCAGCGCTAGCGCTCGGTGCTGCTACTGCCAGGATGGCCATCACCAATAGTCCTCTGAGTACATTCATTGTTTTCATAGTCGTCACATTTTTGTTTTTCTCACTGCGGGGTGTTCGCCACCTCTAAAAAAAACTTATGCCTGATCGCTTGACCAGGCACAAGTGCTCGACTATAATGAAATTATCATTTATGCTTCTTTCTTCGAAACGGCAGTACCGTTGGAATGGGCATTCGCTTTCTCAACATGTTGCACTTTAGGCAGGATTACAATGAAGGTAGAGCCGACACCTTCCTTGCTCTGGGCGCGAATGAATCCATGATGATTGTCAACGATTTTTTTACAGATCGCAAGGCCAATGCCGGTGCCCTGGTAGTGATTGTTATGCAGCCGCTGGAAAATACCAAAGATCTTTTCCTTATAACGATCGTCAAAACCGATTCCGTTGTCTTCAACGCAAATAGCGATGTAATCCTGTTCCGAAATGTCGTATGCAGAACACTCTTCCTGGGTCGGCTTTCGCTGTGTAATTTTTATTGCCGGATTTTTGCTCTCGTTGAATTTCAGGGCGTTGCTGATCAGGTTCTGGAACAATTGATGGATCTGTCCGGGCACCATCTCAATGCTAGAAAGTTCGCCAACCTGGATGGTTGTGCCCTTTTCCCTGATCGTGATCTCGAGGTCATCAACGATGTGCTTCACAATACCCTCGAGATCCGTCTTCTGGAACGGAATGTCGCGGTTTGATAATTTTGAAAGGGTGAGCACATCTTCGATCAGCGTCTGCATGCGATGTGATGAGCTTACAATCTTATCGAGATAATTCTTTTCCCCAGGCTCTATCTTCTTTTCGATTTTTGAGTAAAGAAGATTTCCGAACGTCTGAATTTTTCTCAGTGGCTCTTTCAGGTCGTGTGATGCAACCGATGCAAACTGCAGCAAATCCATGTTGGACTGTTCAAGTTTGAAATTAGTTTCCTGAAGTTTCGAAGATGCCTGCTTCAGGTCTTCGTAGTTGCGCGCAATGAGATCTGCTGCGTTTTTCTTTTGCGTAATGTCATTGTACGTTGTGACAAGCCCATCCTGCATTTTCACCGCGATCACCTCATACCATCGGTTATGGAGTGGATTGTAGTATTCAAAATGTTCTGTCTCACCGGTTTCAACAACCGCCACATACTTTCGGAAGAAATGGTCGTCACGCGCAAACGTTTTAACAGTTTCTTCTCTGAACCGCTCTCCGACTCTTATTCCGAGCATATTTTCAGCAGACCGATTTGATGCGATATATTCGAAATCTGCGATTTCATGCTGACGGTTGCGGATGGCACGCATTGCGGCAATTCCGCTCGTGGCACTATCAAAGACTCCCTGGATAATGCTGTGCAGACTCTTCGATTCCGATATATCTATAAAGTTGAGCACGATACCATCAACTGTCCGGTCCTGGCGCAGGTATGGATTCACTTTCATGAGGAAAGTCCTTCCATCGCGGGTTGTGACTTCGCGCTCGAGCATTTCATTCGAGATCATTACTCGTTTGATCACCTCGATCAGATCTACGTCTTCAATGTTGTTTGTAATATCAACTATTGGTCGTCCGATATCCGATTCAATGAGGTTGATCTGGTGGGTGATTGATGGAGAAAACTTCCGCACGATCATATGGCGATCAATCAGGATCTGGCCGATATGACTGTTCTTGAAATAATTGTTGAGATCATCGTTGAGGTCGATAAGTTCCTTGATCTTCAGCTGGTGTTCCGCACTCACAGTATGCAACTCTTCGTTGAGTGACTGAAGTTCTTCATTCGTGCTTTGAAGCTCCTCATTAGCCGAGATCATTTCTTCATTGCTCGTGAGTAGCTCTTCATTGCTTGATTCAAGTTCCTCGATGACGGACTGCAAGTTTTCTTTCGTCTCCCGTAATTCCTTTTCTAGCTCTTCGAGGCGCTGCTGATCGTGCTCATCGCGCTTTTTGGCAGAAAGCTTCTTTACTTTCTTCTGCTTTTGTTCTTCCTGCAGAACAATAAAGAGAAACGACTGCTGATATTCCTGCTGTTGAATGTACGGTTTCACCATGATGCTCACCGTGCGCTCTACGGAGCCTTCGCTTACCTTAACATTTCGCATAACGCTCCGCTCATTGTCGTGAATGGCTCTGCGAACGCACATACCGAGCGCTATGCCAAGATCATTCGGTACGAGCTTGATCAGATTAAAAGTCAGGTTGTTCTCAGGGAAGTGCAGAAAATCCTTAAAGTGACCGATCGCCTGCTTCACTTCCATATTTTCATCAATCAGAATACCCGCCAGTTTTGATTCCTCAAGCAATGTTTCCTTAAAAATATCCGATAGGAAGTTGTTCGCATTTTTCGGCTTGTTTGTGTTCGATTGAAACACGGACGTGGTCTGGATGGGCGTGACCATGTGATCCGTTTCCAACAGCCGCGTTTTGCCTGTGACTTTGTAAATTTTCCACTTCTTGCTCACCTCCTTCATCGAGTCTTTCAGGACTCCGATGTTTTCGCTTGCTCCGAGCATCAGACACGCTGCAGGATTCAATGCGAAGAGGAACGTCTTGAGCACGTGGATCTGGAGTTTTGCATTCATGTAAATGAGCATATTCCGGCACGTGATCAGATCGAGTTTACTAAATGGCGGGTCTTTTGTGATGTCGTGATACGCGAACACGACCATCTTTCGGATTACCGGAAGAATTTTATAAGACTGACCTTCGCGCGTAAAAAACCGGGAAAGCCGCTCTGGCGTGATATCCTTTGCGATTGACTCAGGATAAATTCCTGTTGAAGCTATTTGCAAAGCTTCCTTATCAAGGTCAGTCGCAAAAATCTTGAGATTAAAATCGTGATTGCGGATGCTCTCCATGTATTCATAGAATAGCATGGCCACGGTATAGGCTTCTTCACCGCTGCTGCACGCAACAATCCATACTTTAATCAGGTCCTGCGGCTTCTTTGAAGCAAATATGGAGGGGATAATTTTCGTCTTGAGTTCGTCAAAGGCATCCGGGTCTCTGAAAAACTTGGTTACGTTGATCAGGAATTCGCGGGCAAGAATACCGGCTTCATCATTCTGCTGCATGATGTATTCCTGGTATTGCTCGAGTGATGTAAAGCCTTTTTCTGTCATGCGCTTGGCAAGACGCCTGGTGATGGTAGGCGTTTTGTACAAGCTGAAATCATGAGCAGTAACAGAGCGGATGTATCCCAGTATTTCCTGGACGATAACCTCATCTTCTTTCGTGAATTTGCCCAGTGTCTTGCTGTAAGGAGATTCGCGCAGATATTCGATCAGCTCTTCTCCAATCATTTCCGGGGGAAGCACGAGGTCGACACAACCGGTTTGGATGGCGCTGCTCGGCATTCCATCGAAGTCTGCGGTCAGCGGATCTTGTGCAATCACCAAACCACCGTTGCGCTTGATTGCCTCGATGCCTTTCGTGCCATCAGTTCCCGTTCCGGACAAAATAATTCCGACAGCCTGTTTTCCTTTTTCAGCTGCTAGTGATTCGAAGAAAGTATCAATAGCGTTATTGGGTACCTGATGCCTTTCCTTGTCGTGAAGCTTAAGGTTGCCATCCGAGTATGTCATCACCTTCTTGCTCGGAATAAGGTAAATGCAGTTCGGCTTCAGCTCCATGTTCTCCTGCGCTT
This sequence comes from Fulvivirgaceae bacterium JP3-4, assembly GCA_029309925.1. Classification (GTDB taxonomy): domain Bacteria; phylum Bacteroidota; class Bacteroidia; order Cytophagales; family Cyclobacteriaceae; genus Chryseosolibacter. Next base: position 615,854 of record JARKND010000004.1, on the reverse strand, counting down.
CGATGATCTTCATCGAAGTATGTTTGGCGAGGAGTTCCCCCATCAGGCTCTTGTGATCAGGGGATAAATGCTGCACTACGACAAATGAAAAGTTGGTATTGTCTGGCAATGTGTCAAACAATTCATGAATCGGCTCAAGCCCACCAGCGGATGCACCGATCGCAATGATGAAATGGTCAGATTCTTGAGTTTTCAATTTGCGCTAGTTTTATGAATGATGTAATCGCAGCATTGTTTGGGGAATGACTCCAATGTAATGAGACTAAAGTATGTTCTCTCATAATGCGACTGTTCTGCTTCAATGTCTTCAATTTGCGTGCTCGCAGCTTCAAACGGAGCAGAAATTTCCAGTTTGCCACGCTTACACATTTCGACATCGTAAAATGATCGTTAGTTATGAAATAAAAAAAAGTAATGAAGACTTTTTTAGATTCCACCGATCATTTTTTGGACCATTCCCGTTGAAAAAAATTATGCCAATATCGGGTATGGCATTCCTTCTACACTTGCTCGCCTGATATCATCCACAGCAACGACTTTATTGACGCTTTCCGTAGTTTGTGCATGAGCTCTCCGTCAAAAAACTTTTGCTCAACCATCTGCTCAAACACCATATAATTATAAGGTATAGAAACACGTTGCCTTAAATGATGTCGCAAGAGATGCCAATAAAAATTCGTGCCTGCCGGTTGCGCAAGCAGCGGTGTTTCTCACCGCAACCTGAGGCACAATAAATTTATTCGCTTGCGTCTTTATAGTCTTCCAGACTATTTACATCAGCCGCACGTTCCTTAGTTACCTTGCCTTTTTCGCTCGCAACAGGGGAAGATTGTTTTTTGGGTTTGCCCTCGATGTTCTGATCCGGTCTTGTATCGCCATCACGGATAGGTGCACTTTCGTCTGGTCTATTAGTCTTGTCGTTCATGCGTGTGTCAATTCAGGTTGCAAATTACTTTCATCAACTGACTCATTATTAGTTGAGCCTTTCCGTAGCCACAGTGCAATGGTGACGGCCCGTTTCACCTGGTGAATTACGGCAGGCTTTACATCTTCTTTTATGCTGCCTTTATCATCCACCGTTGCGCTTGTGCCGTAAGGGTTACCTCCGGTTTTGAAAAGCACCGGATCCGTATATCCTGGCGCAACGACAAGCGCGCCCCAGTGAAACATAGTAGTATATAACGATAATATAGTTGCTTCCTGCCCGCCATGCACGTTCATCGCACTGGACATCGCGGTAACAACTTTGTTGGCGAGTTTGCCCTGTGCCCAAAGCGGACCGGTGGAGTCGAGGAACTGCTTCATCTGTGCCGGCAAAGTTCCATACCGTGTTGGTGCGCTGAATACAACTACGTCAGCCCATTCTAAATCTTCGAGGGACGCAATTTGAATATTTTTAGTTGAATCACTGTGTTTCTTCCATGCAGGGTTACCAGCTATTGCCGACTCAGGCGCAAGCTCCTGCACTTTTCGGATTCTTGTCTCAGACCCGATTCCCTTCGCACCTTCGTCAGCCCACTGCGCAAGTTGATAATTTGCACCAGTCGAGCTGTAGTAAACAATGAGCGTTTTTATTTTTTCCATAATGCTTTCCAATGCTTCGCAAAAAAGACATGCCCTCCGTGTGCGCTTGCTGCCTGTTCCCTCGCATCGGACAGTCGTTGCTATGTAATTAATTCTACAGCAAAAAATGTTTGAGCATTCATGTAATTTTTTCAGTCAAAGTTACCTGGAATCTATTCCGTCTGGGTACCTTTGAGGCCCTAACAAAACTAGTTCTGATGGTACAAGGTGAGATTGAAATTCTTTTAGTAGAAGACGATGCAGACGATGCAGAGCTAACGATTCACGCACTTAAGAAACATCACCTTGTCAATCATCTTCTCCACATTGATGATGGAGAAAAGGCGCTCCAATATCTTTATGCGCCAACCAACAATCTGCCGAAACTGATTCTCCTCGATCTACGAATGCCGCGTGTCGATGGTATTCAGATTCTTCGCACACTAAAGGCAGATGAAAATAAGAAGGACATCCCGGTTGTATGCCTGGTGTCATCTCGCGAAGGGCGCGGCTACGTAGAGTCATTTGAACTGAAGGCGGATGCCTACATTGTGAAACCGCTTGATTTCAAAAAGTTCTTTACAGCCATGTCAGAGATTGGACTGATGTGGAAAATTATCGATACGCCCGTGTCCCGCTGATGTCAAACACTCTCCGAAAGTTTGTAAAAGCCAGATTTATTAGCCGCTTGTTCTCTATATTGGGTTTCAATTACGAACTATGAAACGCAATATCCTGATGCTTGAGCATGATGAAGACGATCGCTATATCACGCAGGCGGTCCTCGATGAATTGAAAGCTGATATTACCATCAGCTTTGTGTCGAATAGCACTGATTTTTTACGTCAGGTGGAACGCCTTCAACAGCCAGATCTTCTTCTGATCACTTATCGGGCAACGCCACTTCCCGCGCCAGAAATTCTGCGCAGATTGCGTAGCGGAGCATCGACTCGACACATTCCTGCCGTGGTGCTGAGCGGTGTTTCGAATCCAACGATCATCCGCGAATGTTATGAAGCTGGAGCAAGTTCGTTCATCGTGAAGCCCTCGTCAGACAAGGGCACCACCGAAAAAATATCAGCATTCTTAAAATATTGGTTTGATACTGTAGAACTTTCATAAAGCGGCAAAGCATGAGCAATCGAAAAAAATTACAGGATCAGATCGCTATCGTGACAGGTGCGAGCTCAGGGATAGGTGCGGGCATTGCAAAAGCGTTAAGCGAAGCTGGTGCTACCGTGGTGGTGAATTATTCGAGTAGTGCTGACAAGGCAGAGGCTGTGTTAGGTGAAATAAAACAACGCGGTGGCCAAGGCATCATCTGGAAGGCAGATGTAAGCAAAGAAGCGGAAGTTCAGGACATGTTTCGGAAAACAATCGAACAGTTTGGAACCGTTGATATCCTGATCAACAACGCTGGACTGCAGAAGGACGCTAAGTTTCACGAGATCACGCTGGAGCAATGGGAGAAGGTGATCGGCATTAACCTCACGGGCCAGTTTCTCTGCGCACGCGAAGCCGTCAAGGAATTTTTAAAACGGGGTGTAGTTCCGTCAAGATCGAAGTCAGCGGGAAAAATTATCTGCATTAGTTCTGTTCATGAAGTTATTCCGTGGGCTGGTCATGCGAACTACGCAGCGTCCAAGGGTGGCGTGATGATGCTGATGAAAAGCATCGCACAGGAGTATGCATCCATGAAGATTCGTGTGAACAGTATCGGCCCGGGAGCAATTCGCACCCCAATCAATCACGCAGCCTGGCAAACGCCTGAGGCCTACCAAAATTTATTAAAGCTTATACCATCTAAAAGAATTGGTGAAGCCGAAGACATCGGAAACGCAGCGGTCTGGCTCGCGTCCGATGACTCTGAATACGTTAATGGTATAACGCTATTTGTTGACGGAGGAATGCTGCTCTATCCCGGCTTTGAAGACAATGGCTAGCGGATTCCACGGTCGTCAAAAATCAGATGGTCGTTTCGTCAGTAATTTCGGTTTCTGATTCCCCCAAAAGTTTTTCTTTTTTTTCAGATTCCGCTGGCTTTGAATCGTTTTCTTCATGCTGGCCAGTGGGCGACTTCTTTTCACCTCTCATCGGACTTTTTTCATCGGGCTCATCGTTCCTTCTGTTTGGATCGATGATCTGTGGCGGGTTTGGAGTGTCCTCCGGCCTGTACGGCTCCTTGATGTTTTTTTCCTTATCCATAACGAATGTGTTTAGGCTTCGACAGTTAAAATACTGTTCCATCTGTAGAATATGAGCCGCAGCAATGTGATGGAATGAGATTGTTGACTGAATGCTTTTAAACAGGTAATGTGAAAACAGCACTGATTATTGTCGGTTATATTTTTATCATTTTCTCTTTGATACCATTTATCCGGAATGACAACTGGATGTTCCGCATTTTTGAATACCCGAGGTTCCAGAAGCTGATTATTAGTGTGATTGTCCTGGTTTCGTTCGTTCTGCAGTTTGGCTTGGACAGTATGCATGATGTGATCTTCGTATCGGCTTTGTCGCTCAATACGATTTACCTGCTTTACCTGGTGTTTCCTTACACCTTCGTAGCGCGAAACCAGATGAAAAGAACACGTAAGGTTGTTGCTGATAACAGACTGAGTTTACTGATCTGCAATGTTTTCCAGGATAACAAAGATGTGTCACGACTATTAAATCAAATTGAGCAGCGCAATCCTGATCTCATTTTGCTTGTTGAGGTCGACTCATACTGGGATTCGCACCTCAAGGTGTTACATAAGAAGTATCCGCATCGGGTCCTCAATCCGTTGGATAATACCTATGGTATGTCGCTGTATTCGAAGCTCGAACTCAAGAATCAATCCGTACAATATCTCATCGAGGAAGGAATACCGTCCATTCAAACGCTTGTTAGACTTCGGAGTGGTCATTATATAAAACTGTACGGCCTGCATCCCGAGCCTCCGGTTCCCAGTGAAAATCCTCGTTCGACCGAAAGAGACGCGGAAATACTTCTGGTAGCCAAAGAAGTGGAAAAGATGAAAACTCCGGTAATCGTTGCCGGTGATCTCAACGATGTTGCGTGGAGCTATACCACAGAGCTGTTTCTAAAAGTAAGTGGACTACTTGATCCGCGGAGAGGGCGTGGGTTCTTCAGTACTTTCCACGTGAAATACCCGCTGCTCAGGTGGCCGCTCGATCATGTTTTTTGTTCGAAACATTTTTGCCTGCTTGAACTTAAAAGGTTGTCAGATATGGGGTCGGATCATTTTCCAATCTTTATTTCGCTGCAGCTAGCCCTTGAGCAGGCTGCCGAACAGAGTCATGAAAAAATGAATAAAACTTCGGAGGACGAACGCGTAGCGCAGGAGAAAATTCAGAAAGTCACATAAAAAGAATATCCGGCAAGGGACGCAAGCCGGATATTCAAATCCTCATTCAATTCTATCCATAAAACATCATGGAATGAGGCAAAACCTCATCTACCACAAAGTGGCAATTGATGAATTATGTTTTGATGATAAAATTTTCGTGGGACTAGACATGGTACCTCCTTTCTTTAAGTGAAACATAAGCAACTGGATTGGTTCAACGAGCTTATGAACTCCACCGCGTGCCGATGACGACCGCCATCAGGAAATTAAACGCTGATCTATTCAAAAACGTTTGGCGATTGGGAAAAAAAATAACGCTAGACGCTACACGCTTCAAGCTGCACGCTTCACGTTGAAACCGGGAAAGCGGAAACTTACAGTTTGTTAAAAGAGAGAATCGGATTTAAAGGTGGCGCCCACTACCTAAAATCCTGCCGCTCCGCCATCCGCACTTCTCGAATCGGCCGCTCCAAGCAACAATCCTTTTTCATGGTCGCAGAAGATTCCCATCGCAGCACCTTGACTATTTCGGATATTGTATTCCTGGATCACATGCCCGCGCGATTTCAGTTCTTCAATCGTTTCCCTGGAGAATGCAAAGGATTCTACACTGATTCTGTCGGGCAACCATTGGTGGTGGAATCGCGGTGCCTCCACAGCCTGCGCAATGTTCATGTCGTGTTCCAGGACATTGAGTATCACCTGCAGTACTGTGTTGATGATCGTTCTCCCTCCTGGAGAGCCGATGACCATCACAACCTTTTTATCTTTCGTAAGAATAGTAGGTGTCATGCTGGACAACATGCGTTTCCCTGGCTGAATCAGATTTGCTTTCGTTCCAATTTGTCCCTGACGATTTGTTACGCCAGGCGCGGGATTGAAATCACCCATTTCATCGTTGAGAAAAAATCCGAGACCTTCAGCGATGACCTGTGATCCGTAACTCTGCTCCAGCGTATAGGTTAGCGACACCGCAGCACCATCCTTGTCCACGACCGAAAGATGCGTTGTGTTCGTCCCCGTTTCATAAAGTTGCCCGAATTGTGAAGAATCGCTGATGGAAGCAAGGTCCATGGTGATTGTTTGCCGGAGCCGCGCAGCATACTCTTTCGAAGTAAGTTTTTCCACGGGAATCGGGTTGAAGTCCGGGTCACCGAGGTGCTGTGCACGATCCGCGTAAGCGCGCTTCATCGATTCTTTAAGAACATGAATGTAGTCAGCGGAATGATAACCAAGTCCTTTTAAGTCATATCCTTCAAGTATGTTGAGCATTTCTACGAGCGCGATTCCTCCCGAGCTCGGTGGCGGCATGGTGTAAAGCGTATGTCCCTTGAAACTGCCAACGATAGGTTTGCGCTCGATCGCGTCATATTGTTCGAGATCCTGTAACGTCATGATGCCCCCTTCGGATTGGATGAATCCTATGAGTTTTTGTGCAGTTTCTCCTTTATAGAATCCGTCACGACCATCTTTTCGAATTCGCTTCAGTGTTGCCGCAAGGTCTGGTTGCTTCCAGTTTTCATTGAGCGCATAATGCGCAGTGCCACCTTTGTACATCACTTTCGCAGTCGAAGGAAATTTTTTCCAGGTCGTTTCACCGGACGCTGCATGTTGGGTCAGCGCCTGACTGAATGGAATTCCGTTGGAGGCAAGCCTGATGGCGGGTGTCACGAGTTTTTTCCATGGAAGCTTTCCATATTTCTGATGAGCGCTGAACAGGCCTGCTACTGTACCAGGAGTTCCGACAGATAAAACGCCCTCGCGATTGAGATTTCGGATGACGTTGCCTGCGCTGTCGAGAAACATTTTTTCATGTGCGGCCAGCGGGGCTTTTTCGCGGAAGTCAAATGTAGTTGCATTGCCATTCTTGTCAACATAGACGATAAAGCCTCCACCGCCAATATTTCCGGCTGAAGGCCATGTTACTGCGAGGGCAAATGCTGTTGCCACTGCAGCATCGATTGCGTTGCCACCATCGCGCAAAATGTCACGCCCCACTTCCGATGCGATCATCGATGCTGACACAACCATTCCGCTCTTTGCATAGGTCGGAACGCGTCCTCCGGTTGGCGCAAATGAAAAAAATAAGGTAAAAACAAACAGAAGGATAGTCGAAGTAAGGCGCATGGTTGGGGTGTCGTGTGAAAGATAGCAGATATTCGCATGACAGGCAATGCCAAAATTATGTATAAAGAAATGCCTGCTCGTTTATACCCATCCGGCCAATGCTGCAATCAATTCTATCGCTGCGTTTTTTCCATTGTCGGCAAAGAATTTTCGACATGATCGGGCAAAACATAAGCGTGGAATCCGAAATTTTTCAAAAGCTGAATGATAGTGTCGGCACAAATCGAGCAGTAGCCGGAGTCAATCCTCAGGATGTGATCGCAGTCCTGGAGATCGAAGTTTGCAGTATAGCCAGGAAACGTTGCGTGCAACTTTTTCAGAATGCGATCTGCATCCTTTCGGTTTAAAACGTTTGTTCTGAAAACTTCTATCATAAACTGCGTGGGGTTAGTCGCGGTTGCGGTAAGTCATTGTAACTACGCCATTGGAAAAGATCCTGGTGTTCATCAGCTTCAGTCGCAGCCCTTGAGTAATCTCCTTAGAAATCGAGACACCTTTGCCAATCACGATCGGTGCAATTGAAATCCGGTACTCGTCAAAAAGCTTTTTCTGAAGGAAAGCTGAAACGAGTGTCACTCCGCCCCAGATGATCATGTCTTTGCCAGGCAGTCTTTTCAGTTGAAAGATTTCTTCAGGAACAATCTCTTTCATCACGACAGTGTTGTTCCATGCGGTTTTTTTCAAGGTCTTTGAAAACACAATCTTGCGGATCCGATTCATCGTCTCCGCGTATTCCCTTTCAGCAGCCGAACTCATTTTACTTTTTTCAGCACAGGGCCAGTGACTTGCCATGCTGTCGTAGGCAACGCGGCCAACGAGAATAGTGTCAATACCACGGAGCTGTTCCAACGCGTCTTCCATGAGTTCGCGGTTCCAGTGTGTGAAGTGCCAGTCGAGATCGCCATGTTCACCGGCCATGAAGCCATCAAGGGTAATATTTGCCGATAGGATCAGCTTTCTCATAAGGCCGCCATCTTTTACACATTATAGCGAACACAAACTTAGATCGCAGAGTCGACCTGTGAGCGGTGTAATCACGGCAAACTGAGGGGTTGATTGCGACACGCGTGAAGTGTAGATTTGAACATTGCTAGAACGATTTGGTGCAGCGAAACAACAAGACCCATATAAAAATTAAAAAGATGAAACATATCTCCATTCTCGTCCCGCAGGGAGCAATCCTGGGAAGTATCGAAGGTCCGCGACAACTTCTCACGCAGGTGAATCACTTTTACACCTCCAGGGGCGCTGAGCCTTTGTTCAAAGTGCAATTGATCGGTCTTTCAAAGCAGACATCATTGAGTGGAGGTCTGTTCACGGCCAACGCTGATTTGCTCCTGAATGACGTAACGAAAACAGACCTGATCATCATTCCCGCTGTGGATGGCGATCTTCAAAAGGCCCTGCAAATTAACGAGGAATTTATCCCATGGATCACAAAACATTATAAAGCCGGAGCGGAGGTGGCAAGTTTGTGTATGGGTGCGTTTATCCTTGCCTCAACGGGACTGCTGACGGGCAGGAAATGTGCAACGCACTGGCTGGCGGCAGACCAATTCCGAAAGATGTTTCCCGATGTAAACCTCATTGCTGAAAAAGTGATCACCGATGAGCGCGGCATCTACACCAGTGGTGGCGCGTATTCGTATCTCAATCTCATTCTATACCTGATTGAAAAATTTGCAGGCCGCGAGATGGCAATACTGTCCGCGAAAGTTTTTGCGATTGAACTGGAGCGCGAAAGCCAGTCGCCATTCATTATGTTCAAGGGTCAGAAAGATCACGAGGACGATCAGATCCGGACTGCCCAGGAGTTTATCGAAAGTAATTACGCTGAGAAAATCACGGTAGATCAGCTTGCGTCCATGCTCGCCATTGGCCGGAGAAACCTCGAAAGGCGATTTAAGAAGGCAACATCAAACACTGTTGTGGAATACATTCAGCGCGTCAAAATTGAAGCTGCCAAGATGAGCCTTGAAACATCCCGTGAGAACGTGAATGAAGTGATGTACAAAGTGGGCTACACTGATACAAAAGCATTCCGGACCACATTTAAAAAGATCACCGGTCTCTCTCCGATCCATTATAGAAATAAGTACAACAGGGAAATGGTAGCGTAAGAGTTTGAGGTTCCAGGTTCAAAGTTAAAAGACGCTAATTTTGAAAATGCCGCGTAAAGGATTTAGTTTAGGACAAAATTTTCCCACTTGTTAAGCCGTCTCCAGATTCCCAGAGTCGTTTTTGTCGTAATACTTTTGCTTGTTGTCCGTCTCAACGTATTTGGTCAGGACGGTCAGGTTGTGCACGGCAAAGTAATTGATTCCGAAACAAAAACACCTGTACCATTCGCCAGCATCGCAATTACAAATTCAACGCGGGGCACTGCTGCCGATGAGAATGGTAACTTCACGCTGATGATCAAATCTATCGAGGCGGGACAATCGTTGAAAATTTCCAGCATCGGTTATCTGACAAAGCATTTTAAAATTAACGCGCTCGATAGTGGACGTGTTGACTTTGTGCTGCAGTCCGATGTCAGGTCGCTTGGCGAGGTCGAGATCAACGAAAGCGCAATCAATCCTGCTGATATTGTCAGGAACGCGATCGATTCATTGAAGGTAAATTATAGGTTCGAGCCTTTCAACGTTGAGTATTATTCGACACTGCGCGCGGGCAGTGCGATAACAGGTCAGCAATTTCAGATCGAAACTATTTTGTTTGGCTATTGTAAAGGCTATGAAACCAATGCTGCAAAGAAACTTGAGATCGTTAAGAAAAGATCCCAGGGAGAAAATCCGCTAAAGGGCATTGACTATCCGTATTGGCCCACGCTGGAGATTCATCGCGCAGATGTGATCTCTGATCCCCACAAGACTGGCATTCTGAATTCGGCCAACATCGATAAATTTACATTCAAATATGCAGGCGTTTCCATGTATGAAACAGATACTGTGTACCAGATTGAATACCAAGCTCCCAAGCCGACAAAGAAGTTAACGGGCTATGGTATTGTCCCGCAGGTCTATAAAGGAGTTGTTTACATCACCACGACCAGCAACGCAATTGTCAGGCATGATATCGTCACAGACCAGTTTCAACACTCCATTATTTATAAAAAGCTGGACGACCATTACTTTCCTTATCTCATTACCGGTGAGCGAACATTGAAAGGACAAAACCTTTTCACAAAGGTGACCAACTCAATTATTCTGACCAATGTTGTTCTTGAAAACGTCAGGCCGGTTGAAAATACTACTAATGAATTCGGGGACATCACGGCATTGCCAGATGACAATGAATTCTGGGAAATGAATTATCCTGAAGTTAAAGACTGACGGGCGAGCATTATTATTCGACATTCCTTCATGCTGACGTTCAATAAGCGCTATTTCATCTTCACAGTCCTGTTGTTTAGTGTTGAGGTGTTGATTGCGCTTTTTGTCCACGATAGGTTTGTCCGGCCATATGTGGGAGACGTCTTGGTTGTCATGCTGATGTATTCCTTCATCCGGTCTTTTTTCAAAACGCCCGTTACGGGCACTGCGATCTTTGTCCTCGCTTTCGCGTTTGCGATTGAGGTGCTTCAGTACTTGAAAATTGTCGAAGTGCTCGGACTGCAGAACTCGAAGGTCGCCCGCACCATGATTGGAACTTTCTTCGAATGGCGGGACCTGGTTGCTTATGTCATTGGGTTCGTGATCATACTCGTGTTGGAAAGGCGTCCCTGGAAAGCGACCGAAGCCAAGAGGCCTTAAAATAATTCGCTGAAACGTGTTTTTGAGAGACACCATCTGTTCACCGGTTGCGGAAAGCAGATTACGCCAGGGGTCGTCTCATACTCCTTAATAAATTCAAAGCCGAGTTTTTTTAGTGACTTATTCGGAGCCGGATTGAGCGCGTAGGGCTCGCACCAAAGGTTTTTGAGATTGAATGTTTTGAAATAAAACGGAATCGATTGGCGCACGAGTTTGAGACCGAGTCCTCGTCTTCGTGTGCCAGGCGTCCACATATGCAAATGCATATAGGCTTCTTCGCCAAAAATTATCTTGTTGATGTTTGAGTGCCCGATTGCTTTGCCGTCAACATGCCAGATAACATAGTAAATCGACTTCGCCTCATCGGGACGCGAGTGATTTTCATACAACGTATTCAGCCACGCTTCACGGGTGGGAAGGAGTTTAGGATCAACACCCATACCATTCAGAAACTTCGTATCGCCATTGGTGAAGTAATCTACGATGTACTGGTAGTGTTCAATTGATGCGGGACGAACTTCGAGCAATTCCGTCATAAATGTTTTGCCCCTTAAATTTATATGATCTTTTTGACTGAAGCCTGCGGTTTGATATAAATAAATAGCGTGGTAAATTGCCTGCTATGAAAAATTTCTATTGTCTTCTGCTTTTAGCAGCCTTCGCCTGTGGTCAAAAGGAAGTAAAGGCTCCGGAACCTGTTTTGCCTGTGCCGTCTGAAGCGCAGATGCAGTGGCATGAGATGGAGACAAACGCATTTATTCATTTTACGACAAACACATTTACCGATCTTGAATGGGGTAACGGAGATGAATCACCGGCAATCTTCAATCCGACTGCCATTAATGTCGATCAATGGATCACTACGCTAAAAGATGCCGGGTTCAAAGGCGTGATTCTGACGTGCAAGCATCACGATGGTTTTTGTCTGTGGCCCAGCAAATACACGGAACACACGGTGAAGAAGAGTCCGTATAAAAAAGGTGAGGGCGATATTGTGAAGGAAGTGTCCGATGCATGTAAATCGCATGGTCTAAAGTTTGGCGTGTACTTGTCACCCTGGGATCGTAACCACGCGGAGTATGGACGTCCTCCATACATCGACTATTATCGGAATCAGCTGAAGGAAATATTCAACGCTTACGGACCTGTGTTTGAAATGTGGTTTGATGGCGCGAATGGTGGAACGGGCTACTATGGCGGGGCAAATGAGAAACGCAGCATCGATGGTTCAAAATACTACGACTGGCCGACAACATTGAACCTTGTGCGCGAGATGGAACCCAATGTGATCTTTTTCAGCGATGCGGGACCAGGTGTGCGCTGGGTTGGTAACGAAAGGGGTGTGGCCGGTGAAACAAACTGGAACAACATAACTCCGGACACACTCTATGCAGGTAAGGGTGGTATTGAAAAACTTCTCAACACCGGTCATGAAAATGGAACGCACTGGATTCCCGCTGAAACCGATGTGTCTATAAGACCAGGATGGTTTTACCATGCGCGTGAAGACTCCCTCGTAAAATCTCCTGAGAAACTTCTTGATATTTATCTCACTTCGGTGGGAAGGGGTTCAACGCTGTTGCTGAATGTTCCACCTGACCGCAGAGGTCTGATCCATGAGAACGATGTCGCTGCGTTGCAAGGTTGGCGTAAACTTCTCAATGAACATTTTAAGAACAATATCGCTGCAAATGCGGAAGCGAGACCTTCGAACGTCAGAGGAGACAATGATGCTTACACAGCAAAAAATCTTACTGACGGAAACAAGGAAACATACTGGGCTACTGACGACAATATCACAAATGCTTCAGTGGATATTTCATGGAGAGATGTGAAGCCTGTGAGGTACGTGCTGTTGCAGGAATACATCAAGCTTGGGCAGCGTGTGAAGTCGTTCACCGTGGAGGTGCAGGAAGGAAACCAGTGGAAGAAAGTTGCCGAAGGAACAACAATCGGCTATAAAAGAATTGTCAGCTTCGACCCGGTAGAAACCAATGCCGTCCGCGTGACCATTACAGATTCAAAAGCATGTCCGGTGATTTCGAATATTGAAGTGTATTGAAGAATGACGAATGTGGAATGACGAATGACAAATTAAAGCTTCGGTTTTCGGACTTCGTCCGTGAGGCCATTCATGAAATTAGTCTGCGACTCTAGTCGCTTTGACGGATAACCCCCGAGTTAAGTCGGGGGCTACTCGCCCCGGGTGAAAGCCCTCTATGCGCGGCTGATCGAACATCGAAATTTATTAATGCAAAACGCCCACGGTTGCAAAGTTCGGTTTTGTAATATTCGTAGAGTCCGTTGCGTCCTTCACGCATTAATTTGGAAATACTCGCGTGCATTGTAGTAACACACGTCACCAACTATCTTTCCAAGCCACTTTTCATCCCACGGTAACTCACCATTGACTACGTCTTTTCCAATGAGATTGCAGAGAATTCTCCGGAAATATTCATGACGGGGGTAGGAGAGGAAGCTTCGTGAATCCGTAAGCATTCCAATGAAACAGCTCAAAAGTCCGAGGTTGCTTAGCGCATTGATTTGTTTTTCCATTCCGTCTTTCTGATCGAGGAACCACCAGGCAGATCCAAACTGAATTTTACCTTTCACTGAACCATCATTGAAATTACCGATCATTGTGCCGATCACTTCATTGTCTGAAGGATTGAGATTGTAGATAATTGTCTTTGTTAATTGGTTCGTCCGATCGAGTTCATTGAAGAACCTTGCCATCGCCTGCGCTTGTGAAAAATCTCCGATCGAATCGAAGCCGGTGTCCGGGCCAAGCTTCTGCAGCATTCGTTCATTTGTGTTCCGGATTGCGCCAACATGGAATTGCTGTACCCAGCCTTTCTTGTGATAAAGCCTGCATAATTCAAGGAGTACCGAAAATTTGAAGAACACACGCTCATCCTCATTGATCGTTTTTCCAGCCAGTAATTTTTTGAAAATATCTTCTATTTTCAGTGAGCGATCCTGAGGGAAGTAGAATTGCTCCAGTCCGTGATCGGAAATGCGGCAGCCTGCGTTATGAAAGAATTCTATGCGCTTCTCCAGCGCAGCGATGAGGTCTGAAAAGTTCTTTATAGTGCTGCCGGTCACACCTGACAATTTTTGCAGATACTCGGTGTAAGATGTTGGGTTCTCTACTGCAAAGGACTTATCCGGTCGGAAAGATGGAAGTATCGCGGTTTCAAATTTTACTGAGGCAATCTGTGAATGGTATTCCAGAGTGTCCGTTGGGTCATCGGTTGTGCCCACGAGCTTCACTTTCATCTTTTGCAGCAGCGAACGCGTTGTGAACTCGTCTGTCTGCAACATGTCGTTAGTCTTTGTGTAGATCGACAGCGCGCTGGACGGTTCGAGAAGTTCTTTGACATTAAAGTAGCGCAGCAATTCGAGGTGCGTCCAGTGATACAACGGGTTGCGCATTGTGTGTGGAACACAGTATGCCCACTGCTGGAATTTTTCCAGGTCTGAGCCATCCCCGGTAATATCTTTCTCTTTAATGCCGAGTGTGCGCATGGCTCTCCACTTGTAATGATCGCCTTCGAGCCACGCTTCCGTGATGGTGCGAAACTTTCGGTTCAGTGCGATATCTTTTGGTGAGAGGTGGCAATGGTAGTCGATGATGGGAAGATCTTTTGCAAATCCGTGGTAAAGGCGTTTTGAAAATTCATTCTGAAGAAGAAAATCTTCTGTGATAAATGTCTGCATCTAAAAGAGTAATGGGTTTAAAGTGAAACGCCCCGCTTCCATGGAATAAAATCATCCTGGCTGAGCAACATAGCTTTTGTTTTCTTCTTCCCGCTTGCAACGTCAATAATAAAGTCAAGAATTTCTTCTCCCATCTGCTCGATCGTTTTTTCACCGGAAATGATTGGCCCGCAGTCAATGTCGATAATATCCGGCATCCGCTGGGCGAGCCGTGTGTTGCTCGAAAGCTTTACTACCGGAGTGATGGGATTTCCTGTTGGTGTCCCGAGTCCCGTTGTGAAAAGCATGATGTTGCAACCTGATCCCGCAAGAGCGGTAGTGCTTTCAACATCGTTGCCCGGTGTGCACAACAAATTTAATCCCGGCTTCGTCACGTACTCTGTGTAGTCAAGTACATCGGTGATCGGAGAGGTGCCGCCCTTTTTTGCTGCACCCGCAGATTTCATCGCATCTGTTATCAGGCCGTCTTTGATATTTCCCGGTGAAGGATTCATATCGAAACCTGAACCGACCGCTTCGGCCGCGCGCGCGTAAGCCCGCATCAGTTCGATAAACCGGTTTGCTGTCCTTTCGTCAACACAACGTTCGATCAGTTCCTGTTCTACACCACACAACTCAGGAAATTCGGAGAGCACAGACGATCCACCGAGGGCCGCAATCAGGTCGGAGGTGTGACCGATGGCGGGGTTGGCGGAGATTCCGCTGAACCCATCAGACCCGCCACACTCCAGACCGACAACAAGCTTTGATAACGGTGTGGGTTTGCGTTCGATCTTATTGGCCTCCACCAGCGCAAGAAAGGTTTGGCGTATCGCATTGGTGAGCAACTCCTGTTCTGTTCCTTCATTCTGCTGCTCCAGAACCACCAGTGGCTTTGAGACCGGGCCGAGTTTTGCGAGGCTGTTTTTGAGAATGTCAACCTGTGCATGCTGACAGCCGAGGCTGAGAATTGTAGCCCCGGCTACGTTTGGGTTGTGAATGTAGCCTGCGAGCAGTGCGCATAAGGCATCGGAATCCTGACGTGTCCCGCCACAACCGCCTTCGTGTGTGAGGAACTTTATTCCATCAATATTTTTGAACAACTTCTCTTTTCCATTCAATGACGCGGGACGAAAACGTGTCGATGCGATCTTTTCCGTATTCCCACTGCGATAAAGTTGGACCAATTCATCCACGTAAGACTTGTACACATCGGGCTTTGAAAAGCCCAGTGCCTCCTCGAACGCATGGCGGATCATGTTGACATTTCGGTTCTCGCAAAACACCATTGGAATCACGATCCAATAGTTCGCGGTGCCGGCCTGTCCATCTGCCCGCTGGTATCCATCAAATGTTTTGTTCTTCCAGCGGCTCACATCCGGAGCCTGCCAGCTGTAGCGTGACTTCTTTGCAGCAAAATCTGCAGACTTGTGCTTGACATTGTGTGTTCCGATCGCGGTTCCTGCCGGGATTGTCTTCATTGCTTTGCCTACGAGCACACCGTACATCTTAATAGAGTCATTTTCGCGCATGTTCTCCAGCACAAACTTATGTTTGGCAGGGATTGGTTCTGCCAGCTGTGTTGTTGTTCCGGAAAATGAAACTGATTCACCTGCTTTAAGATCGACCAACGCCACAAGCACGTTGTCGTCAGGGTGAATTTTCAAATATTTGTGAGACATAATCGTCAGCCTTTCTTGCTCAACTTATAAACTTTTGCAATCTTTTCCTTCTGTTTCGACAGTCGCTCGCAAACAGAATACTAAATTAGTCACTTCATGGTAAAAAAGGTAGTCACGTTCGGGGAAGTTATGCTGCGACTTTCAACTCCCGGCTTCCAGCGGTTTACACAAGCGGTCTCTCTTGATGTGACTTATGCAGGCGCAGAGGCGAATGTTGCTGTTGCGCTTCGCAACTTTGGAATCCAGGCCGCACATGTGACAGCATTTCCATCCAATGACCTTGGCATTGCCGCTACGCAAACCCTGGCACGGTTCGGACTTGACACATCTTTTATACGCCTCAGCGATCACCGCATGGGTGTGTATTTCCTTGAGAACGGTGCGGTGCAGCGAGCTCCGAAAATAATTTACGATCGATTCGACTCCGCCTTTGCACATGTCGGCAAAGGTGACTTCGACTGGCAAACAATCCTAAAGGATGCAGCGTGGTTTCACTACACAGGCATCACACCTGCGATTTCGCAAGGCGCGGCTGATGCATGTCTGGAAGCAGTGACCGTAGCCACGAAGAATGGCGTCAAAGTTTCGGGTGACATCAATTACAGACGTAACCTGTGGCAATACGGAAAGTCAGCGCGCGACATCATGCCAGGACTGATCGAAAAAACGCACCTCGTCATTGCGGGTGAAAGTGACCTCGATAACTGTGCAGGCATTACCGGGAATAGCTGGGAAGATGCAAGTGCAAAAGCTTTTCAGCGCTTTGCAAATATCGAACGAATTGTAAGAACCAATCGCGAATCGGTGAGCGCTTCGCACAACAGGATATCTGCCTCTTCAATTTCCCGCAAGGGCACGGTGCATTCAAAAAGTTACGACATCACGCATATTGTCGATCGCGTGGGAACGGGTGATGCATTTGCTGCGGGCCTTTTGTATGGCGACATCACTGGAAGAAATGAAAAGGATGCGCTCGAATTTGCAACAGCATCGTGTGTGTGGAAGCATACCGTGCCCGGTGATCACAATCTCGCTTCCGCGGAAGAGATCGACACACTCGTGAAAGGCGAAAACGTTGGAAAACTATTACGTTGATTATGGCATTTACAAAACAGGAGATATTCGAAGAGATCAGACGAACACGTATTGTTCCGCTCTTTACCCACGATGATGCAGCAATTGCTGTTCAGGTATTGAAGGCAGCATATGACGGAGGCGTCCGCGTCTTTGAGTTCACTAACCGCAGAAAAAATTCTTTCGAAGTTTTCAGCAAGCTGGTCAAAGAACGTTCGCAATATCCGGATCTCATGCTGGGAATCGGAACGGTAATGGATGCTGAAACAACAAAGAAGTTTATTGACGTTGGTGCAGACTTCATCATTTCTCCCATACTTAAACCTGCGATGGCAGAGGTTTGTCATCGGTATAACAAGCACTGGATGCCCGGCTGTGCAACGCTGACGGAAATTGTGACAGCGAAAGAACAAGGCGCTGAAGTGATCAAGGTTTTTCCCGGCTCTGTTCTCGGGCCCGGGTTTGTTTCGTCCGTCCTCCCCGTTGTACCCGATCTCAACCTGATGATCACAGGAGGCGTGGAGCCTACGGAAGCGAATTTATCGTCCTGGTTCAAAGCAGGTGCATTTGCTGTCGGAATGGGTTCGCAGCTTTTTACCAAGGAAATTCTGGAAACAAAAGACTGGACACAATTGAAGTCGAAGGTCTCACAGGCACTCGCGATAGCCGCTAAACAAAAATAGCTCAATGCAAGACACACTCCAGGCAACATCAACGCGGATTGGCAATTACCGATGGACAGTCTGTGCGATGCTTTTCCTCGCCACCACCATCAACTACATCGACCGGCAGATCTTGTCGCTGATCAAGCCGATCCTCGATGAGGAACTCGGCTGGACGAATGAACAGTTCGGGCTTGTGAATTCTTTTTTTCAGGGAACTTACGGATTTGGATTGCTTTTCTTCGGATGGTTTGTTGATAAATATGGAGCGAAGATTGGCTACACGGTTTCCATCGTAGGGTGGAGTCTCGCAGCGATGGGACACTCGCTGGTTGGAAGCATCCAGGGCTTTATGGCCGCGCGCGCTTTCCTTGGAGTGACCGAGGGAGGAAATTTTCCTTCTGCCATCAAGGCTACAGCCATCTGGTTTCCAAAACGCGAGCGAGCGTTTGCTACCAGCATTTTTAACGCAGGCACAAATGCGGGACCGATCCTTGCACCTGCAATCGTGCCTTGGATCGCGTACAGTTACGGCTGGCAAACTGCGTTCATCCTGGCAGGCCTAGCGGGATTTTTGTGGCTCTTCCTCTGGATACCATTTTATCATTCACCGGAAAAATCCAAAGCACTTACTAAAGAAGAATATGACTTCATCAAAAGTGATAAAGATGAAGTGGAGACAACGAAAAAAGTTTCATGGGGACGACTGTTGCGCTATCGTCAGACATGGGCCTACATCACTGCAAAATTTCTTACCGACCCGGTGTGGTGGTTTTTCCTGATCTGGCTTCCCGACTTCTTCAAAAAAACCAGAGGACTCGATATCAAAGAAAGCTGGATTCACCTTGTCACCATTTACACGATAGTGACTTTCCTCAGCATCTTCGGTGGCTGGATCACAGGATACCTTACCAAGCAGGGCTGGTCGGTCACGCGCGCGCGCAAAACCGGGTTATTCATCTTTGCCCTGTGTGTCATGCCAATTCTTTTTGTTGCAAACTCGGGTGACTGGGTTGCTGTGTTTCTCATTGGCCTGGCAGGGGCCGCACACCAGGCGTGGTCTGCAAACATGTACACAACGGTGTCTGATATGTTTCCGAAATATGCAGTGGCTTCTGTAATAGGAATAGGAGGGATGGCAGGCGCAACGGGTGGCATGCTCTTTCCGATCTTTACAGGGAGGTTGCTGGACTCATTCACCGCTGCAGGAGATGTGTCTGGTGGCTACCATGTTCTTTTTCTTATCTGCGCGTCAGCCTACATCATTACATTCTTTGTCCATCATTTAATCGTGCCGAAGCTCGAACAATTCGAACTCAAGTAATTATGAAGAAGTTTTTATTCCTATGCTGTCTGGTTTGTCATCTTTCATTCGCTCAGGAAAAGCTTTCGGGCGACATCCGGTTAAATCAGATAGGGTTTTATCCTCAGGCAAAGAAAGTTGCCGTTGTCGCCAATGAAACAGCTACGGACTTTTATATCGCATCTCCTGACCTAAGAAGGAAGTACTTCAGCGGCAAACTCAGTGACCTGAAATCTTCAACATATTCGCCAAAGAAAACACGTGTTGCCGACTTTTCAGGGTTTAAGGTGCAGGGGATGTTTCGCGTAGTTGTTCCCGGTGTCGGATACTCACACGCCTTCGATATTGCTGAGAAAGTCCATCATCCCATCGCGAAAGCATCGCTGAAAGGATTTTATTTTCAGCGCTTTTCAATTCCGCTTACGGAAGAGTTTGCCGGAAAATGGAAGAGGGCTGCCGGACCTTCTCACAGGCAAATTGAAGTTCATCCGTCCGCTGCTACTGCGGAACGACCTGCAGGAACCATCATTTCTTCGCCACGCGGATGGATAGACGCAGGAGACTACAACAAATACATTGTTAACAGCGGGATAACGACAGCAACAATTTTTTCTGCTTACGAGGATTTTCCTGGCTATTATGATACGCTGAGGCTCGGTATCCCCGAGAGCAGAAATCAGTTGCCGGACATTCTTGACGAAGCTTTGTGGAATCTTCGATGGATTCTGACGATGCAGGACCCGAACGATGGTGGCGTCTACCACAAGTGTACGAACGCAAAGTTTGACGGAATGGTGATGCCTGACCAGGCGACCACTACCCGCTACGTTGTGCAAAAAGGAACCGCTGCAGCCCTCAACTTCTCTGCTGTTACCGCTCAGGCATCGAGAATACTTAAGCGATTTGAAAGTCAACTTCCAGGACTGGCTGACTCGTGTCTCACCGCGTCTCTTCGTGCCTGGAGTTGGGCGGAAAAGAATCCGAACGTGGAGTATAATCAAAACAAACTTAACGAAGCTTACGATCCGGACATCACCACGGGAGCTTATGGAGACAAAACATTCAGCGATGAATTCATGTGGGCTGCCGCGGAATTGTCTGTGTCAACGGGTGATGCGAAATATTTAAAATCAGTCGATTTGTTTTCTGATCCAGCGCTGCCGGTTCCATCGTGGAATCAGGTGAAAGCACTTGCGTTTTACACGATCGCGAAGAGCAAAAACATAACTGATGTAGCGGTTGCCACTGAGGCAAAAAATCGAGTGATCAAGGCAGCTGATGAACTGATCAAAGGTGTCGAAGACCGTTCATATAACACAGTGATGGGTGGGTCTGCCAAAGATTTTGTATGGGGCAGTAGCGCGGTGGCGGCTAACCAGGGCATTCTTCTCCTACACGCTTACCGGCTAACGAAAAACGCTTCATACCTTGAAAAGGCGCTGGGCAATCTCGACTACCTATTGGGGCGCAATGCTACCGGCTATTCATTCCTAACAGGCTACGGTGAAAAAACACCGATGCACATTCATCACCGGCCATCAGAAGCGGATGGTGTGATAGAACCGGTACCGGGTTTACTTGCGGGCGGGCCGAATCCGGGCATGCAGGATAAATGCACCTACCAATCATCAATTCCGGATGAAGCCTACGTTGATGATGTGTGTTCTTACGCCTCAAATGAGATCGCCATCAACTGGAATGCACCACTGGTCTATCTCGCTGGTGCTGTTGAGGCGCTGCAGAGAGAATTGAAATAGCGAGTTTGCAACGAGACCAATATGAGATGAGTGCTGGAAATAGATATGTAATTATTTCAAAGGGGGGAATCGGAGAGTTTAAGGTTCTTACCTCAACCAACGATTACATTACTGTGTTTACCTATAAGAGTTGGTTTTCAAGTGCCGGGTCTGCCCATACGAAGCTGGGAAAAATTGAGATCAAGGCAATGGATGGGTGGGAGAGCTCTTTCCATGTCTTTCTCGATGGAGCGGATATAGGTGAAATTCACTTCAACTGGAAAGGTCATATCATCATCACGCTTGAAAATTCCGCGAAGGAAAAGAAAACGTTTCAATTAAGGAATGTGAGCCTCAAGTCAGACTGGGTGCTCGAAGACGAAGAAGAAAATCAAATATTGAAACTCCATAGCGACACACACTGGACGAAGGTTGATTACCGATACGATGTTGAGATGTTGCGTGACATTGATATTCCGGTTCCGTTGTTGCTCATCGCGTGCGGTTATGGGACGAATCTCAACATGTCGATGATTGCGGCTTTACTTGTCTAAGGCCTCAGCAATTTTTCGCGTCAGAAGTGAATCCGCGCGCCAGCGCCAATCTTAATGATATCCCAGGCGCTGACCGACCGCATGTTCTGGATAAAACTTACGAGGTAAAGTTCATTGGTGTTGAACTCGAGGTAGCCTGCTACTGATTTGAAGGCGTGTCCTTTTTTACATTCGTAGGTAACAGAGCTCTCCATTGCGATATGCGCACGTAGAGCAGGATGCCACCAGTAGTATCCTTTCGGATGGACACCTTCCGGCCAGCGGGTTTCGAAATTGTCACCGTAGTGATAGCTGCCGATGATGCCAACATCGACAGGATTCATTTTGACACGGTTCCAGACGGTAAGTGTAACGGGTTTATAAAAAAGTTTTGCAGACAGGACATTGAGCGTGCCGCCACGATTAAAAGGAACAGTTCCGAAGTGTGTGCTAAAACGTCCCTTTGATTCAAACACGTCATAGCCAACGCCTGCACTGAAAAATCCGATACTGCCCGCATGCTGTATGACAAAATAGTCAGGTACTGCCCAGTGAGATCGCTCCTGCCCGAACAACGGAACATTCAAAAACAAAGTCAGGATGAAGAAAGCAGCGCGAAACATATCAGTAGTCAATTAAGCGATAGTCGATTTGTCCGTTATAAATTCTTAACAACACGAAGCTTCTTTTATCAAACGAATGTGTTGTCATATATCGTACGCCATCATTATAGGGATAGCCGTCCTTATGGGTGTGAATATGTCCATGCAACGACACCAGTAGTCCGGGCGATTCGTGCAGCAGGTTCGTGTATCCATCAATCAACTTTTCATCAAAGTCACTTGAAAAAGGTGGAACATGCGAAACCGTCACCAGATACTTTGACGTGTCAGATCTCGTGAGCTGACGCCCAAGCCACTTCAGGTCAGGGACGTTACCAGTGAAATATTCTTTCCCATTGGTGTTGTGAGCCACAAACTTTACACCGCCATAGTGGAATGAAAAGTTGAGCGGTCCGAACATTCGCTCAAATACCTCTTCTCCACGGGCAACGACATCGTGATTTCCCACCACACCCAGATAAGGCTTTTGCAAACGCTCCAGCATCGCGTTTATGAGCTCGAATTCCTCCAGCAGGCCAAAGTCGCTGATATCTCCGGCAAGCAGAACAAAATCAACAGCCGCAATATTATTGACGGTGTCGATGAACAGATCCAACTCGTCATAAAAGCGCTGTGAATCGCCAACAAAAGCGATCGTTACCGTATCGTCCTGCGGAAGGGAATAGAGCAATTCAAGATTTTTTGCGTTCAGTGCAACTTTGGAGGTCTTGTCGTATACCTGATTCGGACTGTACTCAAATGAATCGCACGAAATCAAAAAAAGGAGAGATAGAAAAAAACCAACTGTATTATTACCAGACATAACACACCATGCGCCCCGCGCTGGCCCGGTAAGCGTTGGTTAAAAAAATGTGCCGTAAAAGATTTAAGATTTAAGATTTTAGATTTTAGATTTTAGATTTAAGATTTATGCCGGAATGTTTCGATTACAACAGCAGCCTTATTTTCGGAAAGTCAAGATTGTGCGGGTATGAATAAAAAAGGGAGTTAACGATCCATCGAAAATCTAAAATCTAAAAGTCTAAAATGTTAAATTTTAAATTTTAATTAACTCAAGGCTTCACTTCACCCAGATGAGACTTCCCCATGGGCTTCACCAACTCCCTTAATTTGTCTTTGGTGACAGGTTTTTGAATGTATCCTTTTACTTCGGGAATAGACTTCGCCTTGTTGATGTCCTTGAGGTGGCCGGAAGAGCTGATGATGTACACCTCGACATTTTTGATAAGTATGCTTTTTACCTTGGCGAATTCTTCGAGAAATCCCCAGCCGTCAAGATCAGGCATGTAGAGATCGAGGAGGATCACATCCGGCAGGTGCTCCGGACTTTGCTTGTGGTGCACGAGATAGTCAACTGCTCCACGTGCCTTGTCGTAAATTGTGATGATGTCTGCAAGCTCCCCAAGCTCGGCCAATCGTTTAATATAAAACGAGGCCATAGGGTCGTCATCGATAATCCAGAGATTCGCAATTTTTGAGGACATGGTGGCAGCAGTGTGCTATTAAGCGGCAATTAAGGTAATCTGTCGGGTAAAGATTATTCAATTAAGGCTTGAATCTTACGCCCCGGCAAATAGCTCAAAAGGCATGAACATCGCCTCCGCAACGCCTGAATTTAAGTAACACGTTGATTAACTGGTGTCGCTTACAATTCCAGCACATAATAAGGGCATTTAAAGCCTGCTTTTAGAAGAATTGGCTTCGCAACATTAAAAACTCTTACACCATTTGACGTTTTTCCTTCGAGCGTTCCCACATGCGCATGCCCATGAAAAGCTGCCAAAACATCCCTGCGGTTCAGTGGCTCCGCAAGGCGAGAACATCCAAGGAAGGGAAAAATTGGCTCCGGTTCACCGATCACAGTCTCTTTTAAAGGCGAGTAATGCATGATCGCAATCTTCTTGGTAACAGGCTGATGGTCGGCATCAAGTCGTGCAAGTGCGCGATCGAGTCTCAACGCTTCGTCTACAGCTTCCTGAACAAAAGCTTTCATGGCACCCTCGCCAAACATCGAGAGCATATGATTGTCAAACCCACCTCCAAAACCTTTCACCCCGGCAAAACCCACATCACCGATCTTGATTGCTTCCCCATCAAGGATATGGATGTTCTCTTTCTGAACGATCTGGCGGATTAGCTTGTGCCTTCCTTTTTCGAAGTCATGATTGCCAAGCACAGCGACCACGGGAATTGTGCACGAACGAAGTTCTTCCGAGAGAACCTGCGCTTCCGCTTCGTCACCCGTGTCGGTGAGGTCGCCACAGATCACGAGCACATCCGCTTCGCGCGAGACTTCCTTAAAGTAGTCGACCCATTTGCCTTTGTCGGTTTCCTTTACGTGAATGTCACCGACTGCGGCAATCCGTCTGATCGTTGCTCCTTCACCCATGCTTAAATCGTTTTGATGGTGTACGATTTATAATTCCACTCTTTAATGTCAATTGAATATTGTGTGTTGTCAATTACTGGCCCACGACACACGCGCTCTACTGCAGGAGGCAGTTCGTACTGACCCTGAACTCTGCTGATCAGTTCATCGAAAAGCCAACGCGGTATGATGTCGTGAAAATCGGCCGGATAAACGAACTGAAACAATACAAGGTGGGAAAGCAATAGATGCCAGTGCGGATCCAGCCGCATCAGCACTCTCTTCCAGTCGAGTTTTTTCCCGTACTTCAATATGAGGTGATTGATGTCAGCGCCATCATATCGCTCGCGGTTTTGCACAAACGCCTTGCACCAAAGCAACTCTTCCGCTGGAATGAACTTCACCTTGCGTTCGCAGAACTCGCCCTGGCTCGCATGATCGAGCCATGTATCGTCCACTGTACAAATATTATTGACTGAATTGAAGATCAGGTCGATGAAGTATTCGCCTTTGAAAATTTTCGCAAGCCATCGCACATCGGTGAGTTCCGTTTTGTAGCCCTTCGAAGCAAAATGCTTCATGATCTTCGGGTAATCTGACGGTTTGCAGAAGACATCGAGATCTTTCGTGTCCCTGTAAATCCCTGTATAATGAAAGGTGGCGAAGGCCCCTCCAAGCATGAAATCAACTCCTGTTTCACTTAATAAGTCCAGCGCTTCCCTGTAGAAAGCATGGGCTTCACGTTTTTGTTCTTCAGTAACTATCATCAAAGAGGCAGATTAAAAGAATATGCCATGCAACCCTTTGATTTCAACCGAATCTCTATTGTGTGAAAAAATTCCCTTTTATCCTGATACCTTTTAAAAAAGCTCAGGTATAACGTAAAACCGCCTGTATGTTCAAGAATTACATCACTGTCACCATTCGGAATCTGTTCAAAAACAGCGTCTATTCGGTCATTAATATTGCAGGTTTGGCCATCGGCATCACCTGCAGCCTCTTGATCCTCCTTTGGGTGGCCGATGAGTTATCATTCGATAGGTTTCATCCCAAGGCGGACCGTCTGTATCAGGTGTGGATACATTCCCATTTCGATGGCCGCGTGAATACGTGGAGTTCAGTCCCTCTTCCCACATATGAAGCGATGAAAACTGCCGACAGCAGAATCGTAAACAGTGTGGTATACGATTGGGGAGGGGACCATCTCCTCACTGTCAACGACACAAGAATCAGGAAAAAAGGACATTACGCAAGCGAAGAGTTTCTCGAAATGTTTCAGTTTCCCCTCGTGAAGGGAACCGCGTCACAGGTCATGGATGACCCTACGTCAATTGTCATTACCGAGTCAACAGCAAAGGCATTGTTTGGCGAAACCGATCCGCTCAACCAGACAATACGCGTAGACGATAAGCTCGATCTGAAAGTGACAGGTATCTTGAAAGACATTCCAAAAAATTCGAGTCTTCAGTTTGACTATCTGCTCACCTGGAAAATGCATGAGCAAAGCGAACCCTGGGTAGTGCGAAACAAGACCAACTGGGGGAACTATTCATTTCAGGTTTCCATTGAGCTGAAGGACAACATGAGCGAGGCCGATGTTGAAAATGCAATCCGTGATATGCTCGTGAAAAACGGCCAGACCGACATCAAACGCGAATTCTTTTTACATCCACTGGAGCGTTGGAGATTGTACTCTGACTTTGAAGAAGGGCAGGAGGGCGGAATGATCGACTACGTGAAGATGTTTACGATCATTGCTGTTTTTATCCTCGCCATTGCCTGTATCAATTTCATGAATCTTGCAACAGCACGGTCGGAGAGACGTGCGCGTGAGGTCGGAATCCGCAAGTCTGTTGGCTCAACCCGAAAAGAATTGATCTTACAATTCATCGGAGAATCGCTGTTTATTTCGTTCATCGCTTGCGCCATTGCAGTACTGCTGGCGGAACTCGCGTTGCCTTTTTATAACGACCTCGTACAGAAAAGCCTTTATATCGACTACATGTCTTCAACGTTCTGGCTCTTTACTATTGGCCTTATTTTCGTCACTGGTTTTGTCTCCGGAAGCTATCCCGCTTTTTACCTCTCGTCATTCCAGCCTGTAAAGGTGCTGAAGGGGAAAGTCCAGGTTGGAAAGAGTGCAAGCACACCGCGCAAAATTCTTGTAACCCTTCAATTCGGTTTCTCCATCCTGCTCATCATTGGAACGATCGTCATCTTTCAGCAGATTCAGCTTGTGAAAAACCGCGATCTGGGTTACGCGCAGGAAAATCTGATCACCATCGGATACAATGCTGAAATCGGAAAAAATTATAAAGCGATCAAAGAAGAATTGCTGAACAGTGGGGTGGCAGCTGCGATGACCCGTTCGAACAGTCCGATCACGAATATTTACTCAAACAACTTCCTTGGATGGCCAGGAAAACCAGAGGATCACAAAGTTATATTTGCCACCATCGCTACTGAATACGATTACACCAAAACAATGGGTATTAAGATTCTCGAAGGACGCGATTTTTCAGAGGACTTCAAAAGCGATACGGCAGCCATTGTCGTGAATAAAGCGGCCATGGATATCATGCAGTTGAAGGATCCGATCGGACAGCAGCTTGATCTCTGGGGCGACAAGCGAACATTGATTGGAGTTGTTGACAATGTACTTATGGGTGATCCTTACGCGCCCGTGGGACCAATGTTTATGGTGCTCATTCCCGACTGGGTAAATGCTGTTACCATCAGGCTGGCAGAAACAGAAGACCTGCAGGCTTCATTGAAGCAGGTTGAGGAGATATTCAGAAAATACAACCCTGCATATCCTTTCGAGTATGATTTTGCAGACGTAGAGTTTGCAAAGAAGTTTGAGACAATCAATATGACGAGCGATCTTGCCACGCTCTTTGCTGTGCTGGCAATCTTGATTACCGGGCTCGGACTTTTTGGATTGTCAGCCTTCACTGCTGAGCAACGCACAAAAGAGCTGGGCATACGCAAAGTGCTGGGTGCATCCGTAACCGGTCTTGTGGGTTTGGTGAATCGCGACTTTTCGAAACTTGTGCTCATTGCCTTTGCCTTAGCAGCGCCAATAACCTGGTGGTTGCTAACGGCATACCTTGAACGTTACCCGTATCGGATCACCATAGCATGGTGGGTATTTCCCTTGACAGGCCTCATCGCACTTGTTTTCGCTATTCTCATTGTCACAACGCAGGCCATCAAGGCGGCCAGGGCCAATCCTGTGAATTCCCTGAGAAACGAGTAGGCAATGACAGCTGGCGAGTCAGTCATTCTGCGGACGACCCAATGTTAAGGAACGGGTCAATCCACCACTTTGCATTCAACTGCTTTGTGCAATAAACCGCTACATTTTTGCCGGATAGTTTAAACAATCGCTTACCTGATCGGTTTTCGGAAGATATACCTGAGTTGCCAGCAAACCAGATGGCTTTCGACTTACGTATATTGCATGATTTCCCCGGATGAACATTTTTAATTTCGCAGCAAATCAGCAGATCGCTCAGGTTCCGAGAAAGGACTGGATGCCAGAGCTTGAGAAGGCATCCAAACGTTACCACGTTATTGCCTGTTGGGCAGCGATCATTTTCGATCCCGTCTTTGCTGTCACTGACTTTATCAATTTCCCTGATCATGCACCCCTGCTTCTTGCCATACGTCTTTGCATCAGTTGGATTATCCTGTGCGGATTGCTTCTGGGTAAAAAATTGAATTGGTCTACGCACGTCATTGTCTCCATTCCCTTCATAACGATTTCGCTGCAAAATGCCTTTACTTATTCTCTCACAGGTCCGGAAAACCTCCTGGGTCATTCGTTGAATTACATGGCACTGTTGGTTGGCGCGGCTATGTTTGTGCTCTGGCCGTGGCGTTATTCACTGATCATTGTGATCATCTCCATTGGCGCAACTGCATATTTTGTATTGAATAATGCATTGCTTACGTGGGATGGGTTCATGCTGAATGGGGGACTGTTGTTGTTTGTGGTGGCGTTGTTCATGATGGTGTTGATTCAGACACGCTACAACCTTTCAGTTCGGGAGATCAAAGCAAGGATCGCGCTTGCGCGAAGCCGGGAAGAGATCCGCGCGCAGGCCGAAGAGATCCGTTCAATGAATGAGAACCTCGAGGCGATTGTGCAAAAAAGAACGTTGGAACTTGAACGCAAAAACAAAGCACTTGAGGAATACGCCTTCATCAACGCGCACAAGCTTCGCAGCCCTGTTGCCAGTATTCTGGGACTAATAAACCTCATGTCAAAAACCGAACTGAAAGGGGATGCTGAACCTATCATGCAACACATGGTGAAATCCGGTGACACACTTGACGAGGTGGTAAGGTCGATCACACAGGCAATCGAAAAAGGTGAGCGCGAACCCTATCGCAGAACGCCTGAAATAGAGAACTGACAATTATCAGTCATTGCGCTAAAAACGCGAAATTCAGCATCTAAACAGCTTTCAAAGGAGGTAACCATTCAAATCAAGGTAAATCAATACTAAATAAGACAATCCTCCGTTGAATTGTCGTAGCGGATACCTTACATTGGTATACGTTTTTTTGCCGACAACTTAACCCGGATTTATGTCATTTAGGATTGTCGTTCTGCTTTTGATCGTGTGTGGAGCCTGCCGCTCCGGTGAGATTGCGTGTCCCGATCCGGTTGTTGCCAAATTGCGGAAACGTCCTGCTAATTATGGCCTGAAAACTTCTCAAAAAAATATAACCGCTTCAAGCAAGGAAGTTCCGAAAGAAAAACCGTTCAAGTATCCGGAACCAAAGGCCGTTAAGAGCGCTGCTTCCATCGAAGAATGGGACTGTCCAAAACCCGGTTCGAAAACGATGCCTAAGTCTGTCAAAGAAAATATCAAAAAGAACCGGAAAAAATTTGACAGCTATTACAGGAACAAAGTGCTTTCCGATTCCCTCGCCCGTGTCAACCGTCCTTAAGGTTGATGTAATCCACACCGGTATAATTATTTAGAACTGTTACGCGAAGCCATCGGTATGCGCCTGCAATGGAGCGTCCGGTTGTTTCCTTGAAAATATTCTAACTAAAACATTTTAATTATGGCAACTAATGTGAAAGACGTAGCAGCAGAAGTGAAGAGAAAAGCTGCCAACTACAATCCTATGCGCAAAGAAGGTCCGATTGCAAAAGCAATTGAATCACAAACATCAAGACTGCCTTCAGATACATTTCTATGGGCTGCTGTTGGCTCAATGACTGCATCGCTGACATTGAAGCTGTTCAAACAGGATCATCTTGCTTTGTTCATTGGGCAGTGGACCGCACCATTCCTGTTGTTGGGACTCTACAACAAAATCGTAAAACTGGAAGGACACGATCAAACTGAGAGAAGTCCCGCATCATCTGACCTGGGAATGAGTACCAGCGCAGAACTTTAAAAGCACTCACGAGCAGGAAACTTTCCTGCTCTTTTTTTATCCCCGCGATTCGGTCCGGAATTCATCAATAACGCGCTTTTTCACGATACATATTGTCATTTTGACTAAATGTGGTGGATTCGTTTTGGGATCGGGCAAATTTTACTAATTTGTTCGTCTTACCATCCTCGTATGAAATTTGTATACGTCCTGCTATTACTCACAACATCATTCTTGTCCATGTCGCAAAGCCAGGTGGTCATTCATGCTGATCAGGGAAAACACACCATCAACAAACACATTTACGGCCATTTTGCCGAGCACCTGGGACGATGTATCTATGGCGGATTTTATGTTGGGGAAGGAAACAAAGAAATCCCCAACACGCAGGGCGTGCGCAATGATATTGTCGATGCACTGAAACGTCTCAGGATTCCTAATCTGCGCTGGCCAGGAGGATGCTTCGCGGACACTTATCACTGGAAAGACGGCATCGGTCCGAAAGATAAAAGACCAAGTATCGTCAATCGCTGGTGGGGGAACGTCACCGAAGACAATTCTTTCGGCACGCATGACTTCCTGAACATGTGTGAATTGCTCAACA
Organism: Fulvivirgaceae bacterium JP3-4; assembly: GCA_029309925.1. Lineage (GTDB taxonomy): Bacteria > Bacteroidota > Bacteroidia > Cytophagales > Cyclobacteriaceae > Chryseosolibacter. The sequence goes on along the minus strand of JARKND010000004.1, from coordinate 585,372 downwards.
CCGAACCCTATGTGTCAGTCAATGTCGGAAGCGGCACCGTTCAGGAGGTGGCAGATTGGGTTCAGTATGTGAATTTCGATGGCGTGAGTCCAATGTCCAACCTGCGAATTGTCAACGGGCGCCAGGCACCGTGGAAAGTGAGGTTCTGGGGCATCGGCAATGAAGCGTGGGGTTGTGGTGGCAACATGACGGCCGAATACTACGCAAACATCTATCGCCAGTATGCCACCTTCATGACAGGCTGGTCTAATGCAGAGAAGCTTTACAGAATTGCGTCAGGCGCGAACTCTTCTGATTACCATTGGACCGAAGTTCTGATGAAAAACATTCCTCACGGAATGTTGGACGGCCTTGCACTGCATCATTATTCAGTGATCGACTGGAGTAAGAAAGGCCCTGCCACCGGATTCACCGAGGAGCAATATATGAAGACGATGGTACAGGCATTGAAGATGGATGAGTTGATCACACGTCACAGCGCAATCATGGATCAAAGCGATCCTAATAAAAAAATTGCACTTGTCGTGGATGAGTGGGGTGGATGGTATGATGTTGAGCCAGGGACAAACCCTGGATTCCTGTACCAGCAGAATTCGATGCGCGATGCGGTGCTGGCGGGCGCAACGCTCAATATTTTCCACAAGCATGCAGAGCGTGTCCGTATGGCAAACCTGGCACAGACAGTAAACGTCCTTCAGGCGGTTATTCTTACTGAAGGTGAGAAGATGGTGCTGACGCCAACGTATCACGTTCTCGATATGTACAAGGTTCATCAGGATGCAACGATGCTGCCTGTTGAAGTGACGGCCAAAGAATATTCACTTGGCAGCGATAAGGTTACTTCATTGTCAGCGTCAGCCTCACGCGATGCGAGTGGTGCGGTTCATATTTCACTCGTCAACATTGATGCGAAGCAATCTCAGACGGTGACGTTGAATCTAAAAGGGGTGAAACTGTCAGGGACCACGGCACAGATACTGACATCCTCAAAGTTATCCGATCATAATACATTCGACAAACCAGATCTTATCAAGCCGAAGAAGTTCCAGGATTTTAAAGTGTCGGGTGAAAGCCTCACCGTTACGTTGCCTCCGTTTTCCGTTGTAGTGCTGGAAGTGAAGTGATGTGTTCAGGTGTTCATGTGCTCATGTGTTAATGTGTAATGTGTTCATGTGTTAATGTGTTCATGTGTTGATGTGTTAATGTGCTTTGCGTTGTAGAAGTTTTCAGGAAATAAAAGGCATCTTAGCACAGAAATTTCCTCATCAAAAAGTTATTACTGCGTGCGTTCGGCCAGGAACATTAGCACATTAACACATTAACACCCTCGCACTTTAAAAACATCACCTCATGAAATCCTAAACGGACTCTTGTGAAAGAACAATCGACTACATTTTACGCGAAAGACCGGAAAGCATGGCGGGCGTGGCTGATGAGACATCACGACAAGAAATCTTCGGTTTGGCTGATCATGTACCACAAATCAAGCCGTACGCCCAGTGTTTACTATGAGGAGGCAGTAGAAGAGGCGTTGTGTTTCGGGTGGATTGACAGTAAACCGAATAAACGTGACCACGAGAGTCGTTATCAATATTTCTGCAAACGCAAGCCCGGCAGCACCTGGAGCAAACTCAACAAGACCAGAATTAGAAAACTGATCAAACTCGGCCTCATGCAACCTGCGGGCCTCGCAGCGATCGCTGTCGCGAAGAAGAATGGCTCGTGGAGTGTGCTTGACCAAGTTGAAAAAATGGTGATGCCGCCAGATCTGGCAAGGCTTTTCAGTAAGAATAAATCCGCATTAAAAAATTTCGAAGCGTTTCCACCCTCAACGCGCAAAGGGATTTTTCAATGGATCAACTCAGCCAAACGTTCAGAAACCCGCGAGAAGCGCATAGCCGAGACCGTTGCGCTGGCTGCAAAGAATGTGAGGGCTAATCAGTATGTGGCGAAATGAAATGTCTTCAGGTGCTCATGTGTTCATGTGCGCATGAGGCATGTCCTTGCACACGTTGATGTCGTTTCTGGTGTGACTGACGTCTACATTCTCTTACTTGCGCACCTGGGCACACGGGCACATGCGCACATCACTTAACTGAAATCCGGAACGGTATCTTCTTCAACGGCTTGTCTTCGTTGTATACCTTCACGCTCGCGATCTTATCAATCACTTCCAGGCCTTCGATCACTTCACCGAACACGGTATACTTCTGGTCCAGCGACATATAGCCTCCCTGTGTCATGTAAATTTTTTTCTGTTCGTCCGTCAGCGTCAGGCCAAGATTGCTGATTTCGGTTTCGACCTGGTAATCTGCGTAGGGTGATCCGTGGACAATGAAAAATTCTGTGGACGAAGATTTAAGGTCCGGGTTGTCGTCATCCTGCCGGGCCATCGACAGCGCGCCTTTTTTATGAATGTATTTTTTATTGAACTCGGAAGGAATCATGTAGTTAAGTTGATCGTCAAAGTCTCCGCCCTGAATCATAAACTGATAAAAGATCCGGTAAAACTCGCCCTCCTCATAATGTCCTTCCTTAATCAGCTTGACAAAGTTGGCACGGTGCAGCGGTGTCTCGTCATATAATCTGATCCGCATGTTTCCGAAATCAGTCTCAATCAGTACTTCTTTTTCAGTATTGTCTTTGGCATACTGACTCAGGACTTCTGTAACATTTGCATTCGTAATTACGTCACCTTTCTGTTTGGTCTCGCATGCCGTGAGTACCGAAAGGAGGGTGATACAGTAAATAAGATTTGTTGTGATCGTTCGAAACTTTTTGTTGTTCATATACATCATCTGGAAGTAGAGCGTTTCTGATATAGTACCCCAATTTAAGTGACTGATCGTAACAATCAATAATTTAGTTTTATAGCCTCAAACCCTCATCAATGAATCTGAGAAAAGTTACCCTTGTATTTGCGCTGATCGTAGCGGTGGTCTCCAGCGCATTTATGTTCAATCCGAATGAAGCGCTCACAAAGATTGTTGAAAAATTTCTTTCCTATCAGGCAAAACGCCCGACCGAGAAAGTGTTCGTACACTTCGACAAGCCATATTACGCAACGGGTGAAGACATCTGGTTTAAGGCATACCTTGTTGATGGATTAAACCTCAGCCTCGACTCATCGATAAGCAGGGTGATGTATGTTGAGTTGCTCAACTCCGATCGCAAGCTCATCGAGCGACACATGTTGCCAGTGCCTGAGGGCATTGCCAACGGAGATTTTCACATCCCTGATTCGCTTCCACAGGGGAATTACCTGGTGCGTGCCTACACCAACTACATGAAAAACGTTGGTGAAGATTTTTTCTTTACGAAGGAGGTTTCAATTTTCGATCCATCAGTAAAACCAACAGCTCCACCCGCAGCCGGCCAGTGGCAGCCTGATCTCCAATTCTTTCCGGAAGGTGGAAATCTTGTTCAGGGTTTCGAAAGTCGCGTAGCCTTTAAGGCAATGAATCCAAAGGGCGAGAGCATCTCCGTTGATGGCGATATCATCGATGGCTCGAACGCTGTAGTAGCATCCTTCACCACGGATCACAAAGGCATGGGCTCCTTCAAATTCAAACCTGAAGCTGGCAAATCTTACAGCGCTAAACTCAAGGGATCATTTGCTGGAATGGCAGTTCCATTGCCACAGGTAATGAGCAGCGGTTATACGATGCAAGTTATTGATGCGGGGAGCACATTTAAAGTGGCGATATCCGCAAACACAGCAGATGCTGGCTTCCACCTGGTTGGACAGTCGAGAGGGGAGATCTACTATGCGGCCAGCGGTGGCGTAAAGACATCGCCTGTTGTCGCTTCTGTTCCAAAATCCAAATTCCCCAGCGGTATTGCGCAGATCACGGTCTTCGATGGGAACGGAGTGCCGCAGTGTGAGCGACTCGTATTCGTCAATCATGGCGATCAGGCGAATTTGTCTGTTAAAAGTGATAAGCAGGCGTATGGCAAACGAAAGGAAATCAGTCTGAATCTGCAGGCGATGAATTCAAAGGGTCAGCCGGTGCAGGGAAATTTTTCACTCACTGTTTACGATGAAGGTAACGTTCAACCCCTCAAGGCATATGAGTCGACAATTTCAGATTATTTCCTTCTCGGGTCTGACCTTGCGGGAAAGATTGAAGACCCTGCTTATTATCTCAAAGACAAATCAGCAGAAACCCTCAAGCATCTGGACCTGGTGATGCTGACGCACGGATGGCGCAGATTCACATGGAAAGAAATTCTGAGCGACAATCAACCGGCACTTGCACATTATGCCGAGCAGGGCATTAGGTTGAGTGGTAAAGTCGTGAAGAGTATGGGGCAGAAAGGAGCATCGAAAGCCAAGCTGAAAATGTTCACAGCGAAAGGCGAGTTGATCATGATGGAAGCCGATGAGAACGGTAACTTTTACACCGAAGACCTCCAGCATTTTGATTCAACACGGCTGGCCATTCAGACTGAAAATGAAAAAGGAAAACAGGTTTCCATGAAGCTGACCATCGATCCTTTCAATTCAAGCCCACCTTCGAATTACAACTTTACAACGTTCAAGCCCTACGGGCTGGATGATTTCCTGAAGCAGGCGGAGTATAACAATAAGGTTAGGAATGCTTTCGAAATGGAGCAGGATGCGAGAATGCTCGAGGGAGTGGAGATAACGGCTACGCGCATTGAATCTTTCCGCAAGCCTGCAATTTATGGTAAGCCTAGTGCCACGGTTACCTCGAAGGATTTCAGTCCTGGCGCGATCAATATCCTGCAGGTACTTCAGTCGCGTGTGCCTGGTGTAATCATCAAGGGCACACCACCGAATATGATGGTAAACCTCCGGGCCGGAAATGATGGGCCTCCATTGTTTACTGTCGATGGAACTCCTGTAGAACTGGATGTGGTAAACACGTTGAATCCTTCCGATGTTGAATATGTCGATGTTATCCAGAGCGGTAAAGCTGCCATGTATGGTTCGAGGGGAAGAAATGGTGTAATTGCAATCTATACAAAGTCGGGTGAAAACTCGACTCGGCCAACGGTAGGAATGGAGCGGGTGACGTACCCCGGCTATTACAAGGCGCGTGAGTTCTACGTTCCGAAGTATGATTCTCCTGGTGAAGTGCCAAACCGGCCCGATCTTCGTTCAACGCTATACTGGAATCCTTCGATCGAAACAGATGATAAAGGGACTGCGGTTGTTAAATTCTTCACGTCCGATCTTACATCTAAATTCCGGATTGTAGTGCAAGGAATGACATATGAAGGGGCCCCTGGTGTTGCGGAAAGCTCATTTACCGTTCAGTAAGCCCCGATTTTAGGTCAAAACTTATTGCCGAAGGCCCGGTGTAATATCCGGGCCTTTTTTCGTCCAAATCTCAGCGTGGAAACGGCAACCTTTACAGTGTTAAATCCCTTCCATTATGAAACGTCAGCTTATCCGTACCGTCATCATGGCATTGTGCGTTGTCGCGTTAGCCTGTAGCAAAGAAAGCGATCCTGTACCAGCAAGCACCCTTAATCACGTTGGTGAAAAATGGACCATCGTATCACTCGAATACACAATGGTTGACCAGAACCTGTCGAACCCGAGCCAGATCGCAACGAATGGTACTGTTACAAATGCCGGGGCATTTTACTTCGACAACGGGAAAGGAAGTTTTGATATCCTTATTAACGATACACGCAAAGAAGATTACTTCGGCTACACGGAGACCGGGACTGATGTCAGCATTACAAGCATCGCTCAGAATGCAGGCAGCTCAAACTTCAGTCAAAATGTGATCGCCATGTCAGGAGAGAAGACAAGTGCAACGACCATCACACTGGATGGTACAATCACGAAGCAATCACTCACGGGTCAGTTTGTATTAACGGGGACATTCACGCTTCAAAAAAACTAGCGCAGGCCGTGCACGCCTGGCACTGATGGCAGACTTTGATCAGTATGCCCATCATCTTCAGTCCGCGGTGATTGGAGATGATATTTTTTTTGCAGTGTCTCAATGACTGCATTGGCCTCGGCTGCACCGAAATTTTCTGTTTGCCAGTTCACAAAATCAACAGCAGATTTGACTTCCTCTGTTGTCCAGACTTTCGGGTTTCCATTCTGATCGACCTGCTGCACCAGGTCTTTGATCACGCTTCCACCACCCGCTTTCGCTATAAACTTCATCAGCGCATTGATCAGCTGCTGTTCCATAATTTTCCTTTTTCAGAAAGGGGTAAAAAAGTATTCCGGATGTCTAATGCCGTTTTGTTTTAGGCAGAATTCGGTTATTTTAGGTATACCTAAGTCGATCATTTGAAAAACTATTTTCTTCTCGCGTGCCTATGCGCAATCATTTTGCCATTGCAGGCTCAGATCGATGCCAATTCCTGGGCATCAGTTAAGGCCAGAAAGCAAGGAACAATCACCATGTTTTGGTATGAATCGCAACCCTTTGTTTTTCGAAACAGTGGAGCGATGTCCGGTATTGAATACGAAATTGTCGAAGACTTCCGCAAGTTTTTGAAAAGTAACTATGGCACTGACGTGCGTGTGGTGTGGAAGGAAGGAAAGAGCTTTGCCGACACATATGAGCAAATCAGAACTTCACAGCAGTCGGGTATTTTCGGTGTGTCAGCGTTTTCTGTAACACCCGAACGCCAGCGAGAGGTTGCATTCACCAGGTCATATATGTCGGATATTTCAGTGCTTATCACAAGCAAGAATATTCCGATCGTACAGAGCAGGGAAGAATTTAACAGCGTGTTTTCAAAGCTTACGGCCATCACGATCAAGGCCACAACTTACGAACTTGACATCCTCAGGCTGAGACAAGATGGTGCTGTGAATTTCAAAATCGAATACATTCCCAGCAACCAGAATATTCTGCGGGCGGTTGAAGCACGCGATAGCGCTTTCGCGTTCATTGACTTGCCTGTGTATATGAAGTTATTCGCCAGCGACCCCTCACTCAATGTGAAACGCCAGAATATGTTCCCGGTCAAACGGCAGGGCTATGCGCTCATCTTTCCGCTGTCAAGTGACTGGCGCGAACCACTCGATGCGTATTTCAACAGCACGCAGTTTGAGCGTGAACTCGAACGTATTATCGCGAATTACATCGATCTGGAACTTTACCATTTTATTGAAGGCCTGGCCATCCAGTCGAATGATATGGTGCTGCTCCTGACAAAAGAAAAGGAGATTCAATACGCTGAACTCCTTGGAAAGACGCAACAGATCGAGAAGGATGCACGCGCACGAACCATCCTGACCGCGCTTGTCTCGGTAACACTGATCTCACTGGTGATCATTGCCATAATGTACAGGAAGCGCAATCAGCAGAAGAAAGAAATTGAGCGGCAGCGCCAGAGCATTGAGTTGAAGAAAGAACAACTCGAGCGGAGGAATCACCACCTGGTGACGCTGGATGAGGAGAAGAATAACCTGATCAAGATCCTGGCTCACGACCTTCGTACTCCGATCAACCAGGTGCAGGGGCTGGCGCAGATCTTCCTGCTGAGTAACTCAGGATTGAAGGACGAGGACAGATTGATCATTCAGCGAATAAGCGATGCTGCCATTCGCGTCAACAAGATGATCACCAATATTCTTGACATTGATTCTGTTGAAAATAACCGCGTGAAGATTTTTATGGACAGGGTTTCAATTGGCCCGCTGGTCTCACAAGTGGTGAAGAGCTTCGATAAACAGGCAGCTCGGAAAGAGATTTCGTTGCACTACCATGAAAGCACAAATGCCGCCATTGAAGGTGATGCCCTCTTCCTTATCCAGATCCTGGAAAATCTCATATCGAACGCGATAAAGTTCTCCGAAAAGAGAAAGGCAATTACCGTTAGTCTCCAGGAAGTGGCGGAGTCTGTGCTCATATCCGTTAAAGATGAGGGGCCAGGCTTGTCGGATGACGACAAAGCCAACCTGTTCAGAAAATTCCAGCGGTTAAGTGCCAAGCCTACCGATGGCGAGAACTCAACTGGGTTGGGGCTGTCAATTGTAAAAAAGTACGTAGAGCTGATGAATGGTTCGGTATGGTGCGAATCCGAACTCGGAAAGGGAGCCACTTTCATCATAAAATTCCGGTCAGCGAAGGATAAGGTCGCTATGGTATGATTTTTTGATGCTGCTTCAGTATCACCTTATCCCCTTACGATTATGAATTATCTTAACCACACGTCAACAAACCTTGCGGCTGAGGCGAAGGACATTGTTGAGATCAAGCTCTGGGGGCTTTACCTCCTGATCAAAAGCACGGCACTTTACAATGAAATCATGGAGTCTTCACTCGATCACGGCCCTGTGGAGAAAAATCCGCAAAAGCCCGGCAGAATCACGTTCCGTTTCAGCGCAAAAGCGTGGGAGACAAAGGTGAAGAAGCTTCTGTACGCGAACCGCATACCGGTGATCATCAACGATCCCTTCGCTCACAAATTTCACTCAACACAACGACTGGTTGCCTGATCTCATCAGCGATTAACACACAAAGCATTGACAAGGCCAGCCTGATGGGTGGCCTTTTTATTTGCCTGCTTCCTTCGCCCACATGTCGCGAAGCGTGACAGTGCGGTTGAATATCAATTTGCTTTTGCTCGAATCCGGATCAAGCGTGAAATAACCTTTTCTTAAAAACTGGTAGCGTTCGTGAAGCGAAGCGTTTGCCAGAGCCGGCTCCGCGTAAGCTGATTGTACTTTCAACGAATCGGTGTTGATATAGTCCTTGAAATCCCCTTCCGCAGCACTGAGATCTTCAACTTTAAAAAGACGATCATATAATCTCGTCTCCACTTCAAGCGCATGGGCTGCGCTTACCCAATGCAGTGTTCCTTTTACATTGATACCAGATGTGTCGGAGCCACTACGGCTTTCCGGTATATATGTGCAACGGAGTTCTTTAATGTTTCCGCTGCCGTCCTTCACTACTTCTTCGCATTTGATGATGTAGGCGCTTTTTAACCTGACCATCTGCCCGGGAGCGAGTCGGAAAAATTTCTTTGGAGGATTCTCCATGAAGTCTTCCTGTTCAATATACAGCTCACGGCCGAACGGAATTTCCCGTGAACCGCTCTTATCGTCTTCAGGGTTATTTTCCTGGGACAGCATTTCCATCTTGCCTTCAGGATAGTTAGTCAGCACAATCTTAATCGGGTCGAAGACTACCATTCTACGCAATGCAATCTTGTTGAGATGTTCGCGTACACAGAATTCCAGCAGTCCGACATCGATAAGGTTTTCGCGCTTAGCTACGCCAATCTTGTCGCAAAACTCGCGTATGCTTTCTGGTGTGTAGCCCCTGCGTCTCACACCGCTGAGTGTAGGCATTCTCGGGTCGTCCCAACCACTTACATATTTTTCATTCACCAGCTGCAGGAGTTTGCGCTTGCTCATCACCGTGTAGGTCATGTTCAGTCGCGCAAACTCATATTGGCGTGAAGGATAGATCTCAAGTTTTTCGATAAGCCAGTCATAGAGGTCCCGGTGCGGAATAAACTCCAGCGTACAGATACTGTGCGTCACTTTCTCAATCGAATCGCTTTGTCCGTGTGCAAAGTCATACATCGGGTAGATGCACCACGTATCACCAGTGCGATGATGGTGTGCATGTTTGATGCGATAGAGAATAGGATCGCGCATGTGCATGTTGGGATGACTCATGTCGATTTTTGCCCGCAGCACCTTTTCGCCATCCTTGTATTTACCGTCTTTCATTTCAGTGAAGAGACGCAGGTTATCCTCCCGGGAGCGACTGCGGTAAGGACTGTCTTTACCTGGCTGAGTTGGTGTTCCTTTCTGGCTTGCAATTTCCTCGCTTGTGCTGTCATCAACATACGCGAGGTCCGCTTCAATCAGCTTAACGGCAAAAGTATAAAGCTGCGGAAAATAGTCTGAGGCATACAGTTCGTTCTCCCACTTGAATCCAAGCCACTGCACATCGTTCTTGATGCTCTCAACGTACTCGGTTTCTTCCGTTACCGGGTTCGTGTCGTCAAAGCGGAGGTTAGTGTACCCTCCGAACTTCTGCGTGAGTCCGAAGTTGAGGCAAATGCTCTTTGCGTGGCCCATATGAAGATAGCCGTTCGGTTCCGGTGGAAACCGCGTGATGATCTGATCATACTTCCGTTCTCTCAGGTCGTGATCGATAATTTCTTCGAGAAAGTTTAAGCTTTTTTCTTCGGTCATAGCCACTGTTCGTAAAGGGAGTAAAGGTAGAAACCCTTTTCGAAATCTGGTTTTTCCGCGGCAAAAAAACGCGCTTTCTAACCGGTTTTTTGGCTTTTTGAAAGCGCTGCCAACGATTGTGCCCGATTTACTGACTCTTCTGTCGTGTTCGAGGTGGTGATCGGATGAACGGAGCTGGGACCCAGCCGGATGTCAAAAGCCGGCTCACAGACAAACAATCCTGAACACGGGTTTGATGTCCGGTTTTACCCGGGTACATTTTTTATAGAGCAAATTTCACGCGGGCTACACGCACAGCGTTGTGTGTGATGCAAAAAAATGTGGTGAAGATGGGGGAAAATCCGGATTGACATTTAAGTATTTAGTTCTAGTGGTGGAACAGTTTTCTCGTCAAAATGCAAGCGCGTGTGATTATCTTTTAATAAAAACGTTGTTTTTGAAATGCATTGCACGTTTCCAAATCCCAATAGCTGATAGGCACATGATTTTACTTTTATGATGTATCATTATACGGGGTAACATTTCGGATGAAATGTGAACAATTTGGCTTTGATTCAAATTTTTAAAATCATCAGACGTTCGTGAAAGAAGACGCTTTAAAAATTACGCTAGAAAAGATAGGTGCGAAGTTAACAGAGCTACGAAAGGAGAAAGGTTACAGCAGTCATGAAGACTTTGCTTATGATTACGACATTCCGCGTGTGCAGTACTGGCGAATCGAAAAGGGAAAAACGAATGTAACGATCAAAAGTCTCTGTCGACTGTTGTCGATTCACAAACTCACCATCGAGGATTTCTTCTGCAGTTTGCCAAGGGAAAAGAAATGATGCGGTCAGTGAAATGATCGTCAGGAATGATTTTTTGCATTTACTATTCAAACAATGCAATGATGAATTCAGCGATCCTGGCAAAGGTTGAAGAAAACCTTACAAAATATCAAAACGAGCACAAAGGGGAAAAACCACTGTATATCCTGGTGTCACCGCATGAGGCAGATGAGTTACTTACCGCTGTCAAGGAAAGGCAAGGTTTTGAGGAAGATGTACTGGTCACTGATTTTAAGGGTAGTAAGATTGTGAAGTACGATGCCTTGAAGCAGGGCGATATGCGCCTGACGAATGAGCTTCCGGGTGATTAAACTCCCTTTTTTTCAAATTTTTGACCTTTTCTGCCGGTTTTCCAGCCTGGAATAGGCGAATTATCCTTTTGATAATGTATGTAATGAAATAGGCAGTTCTTCACGGAACAGGTTCAGGAAGCCATTTACCTTTGCTTCATATCCCACGACAATGAACAACCTTGACGGATTAACCCCTGATCAGAAGAAATTTATCACCGGCCTGAGCAAGAGAATCCAGTCCCTGGAATCCAAATTGGTTGTGCTGCAGGCGAAAATGGTCCGGATCGATCCGGCTTTGATGACCAACCTTGCGCAAAACTTCAAACAGCTTAATCTGAATTAACAACGCTTTGGCTACCGGTGGACGATCGGGTCTGCTGTGCCATCGGGATCATCGATCGCCACTCCTTTGGAATTAAGCACTCCGTTGTTGATCAACAATAGCCCCGTTACGTGTGGCGCTGCCATTGAAGTGCCGCTCATAATTGCATATTTCCCATCTTTATAGGTCGACAAGATCTTTACACCTGGGGCTGCAAAATCAACCACATCATTTCCGTAGTTCGAAAACGAGGCAAACCGATTCGTGCTGTCAACGGCCGTGATCGTATAGATGTTCTTCCCGGATGTGCGTGCAGGGGAGAAGTTGTTTGCCGGCCTGCTTTCATTTCCGGCAGCGATAACAACATAAATGCCTTTGTCCGACAGCGCCTTCACTTCCCGTTCCAGAATCTCGGAAACATCTTCAAGGCCCATGCTGATATTTACAGCATCGCCTGCCCGTCCGTTTGCCTTAACGAAAGCGATTGCCTTCAGCGCAACCGACAGTAAACCTTCGCCATTTTCGTCCAGAATTCTTAGCCCCACAATAGTTGCTCCCGAAGCTACCCCCAGCGTTCCAATCGAATTATTTTTTGCTCCAATAACACCGGCAATGTGCGTACCGTGGCCGTTGTCATCTTCCGCGGAGGTTTCCCCCTCATTAAAGGATCGGCTCCGGCCCTTATCTACATTCAGATCGGGGTGATCGAGATCGATCCCGGTGTCCAGTATCCATGCAGTCTTTGTAGTTCCATCTGCGTATCCTACTTTTTTTACATTCCACGTCACCAACGTTGGCTCGAGTACGGCAAAGCATGCTTTAATGGATAGGTATCGATCGGGTTCAACAGCAACGACATTTTCGTCCGACTTTAGCAATGTCGCTTCTTCTTCAGAAATGTTCAGGACGTAATGTGATACCGTTTCACTATCAATGATGTCTTTTACCTGCAACTGAGAGATATTATTTTCTTCGAGGGTACGCGCTGCGCCCGAAGCACGTCCGGAACTCACACTCCCCTTCAGAAATGACACGATGTATTGATCTTTAACTTTCTGGCCATGAAAAGAAGAGCCTGACGTTACACAATCGACAAGCGGGCCTTCCGGCTCTTGCGCTTCATCCTGGTCACAGGAAACGAGAAACGACATAGCCAAAAGCAAAAGCGGTGTTGCAAGTTTTTTCAGCATTGTATTGATCAAACATCCGGTGAAAATTTAAGTTCATTGCCGCCCGCTTCGCTGCGGGAGTAAATGGACAGGTGGATGTTCACATGTGTACAGTCGATGAAAAAAGGAATGCCGGGCCGGCCGAAATTCGCAGCTTTTATCGCTGGCATGATATTGCCGGGACAGACCATAATTTTCGCCACAACGGTCCGTTTTAAATAAATGAATAAGCTAACCTCCTTCTTTCTGCTCTGCTCTGGGGCTGATTCGACCCTGCTTCAAAAATGTCCAACGGAAACGAGTAAGTATTCCGGGATGGGCGCGACCATTTTTTTTACCGGTGTCTTTGCCGCGCTTGCGGCAGGGTATGCATTGTATACGGTGTTCGACAGCGTCATTGCTGCAACGATCTTTGGAATTATCTGGGGACTGATGATCTTTAACCTTGACCGATACATTGTATCGAGCATGCGCAAGGATGGTGGCTGGCGTGAATTCTGGACAGCGGCACCTCGCGTTGTTCTTGCCGTCATAATTTCAATTGTCATCGCACGGCCTCTCGAACTCAAAATTTTCGAAAAAGAAATTAATCCTGAACTAATTGTGATGGAGCAGGAAGTCTACGCGCGGCAGGAAACCCAGCTCAGGTCACGTTACACCCAGACACTGGACAGCCTGAAGTCGGAGCGCGCAAGGCTCAATAGTGAGATCGCAGCGAAAGCCCAAAGTCGTGATGCGCTTGTGCGAATTGCCCAGGAGGAGGCGGACGGAACAGGAGGGAGCCGCAAAAGAAACCTCGGTCCCATCTACAAAGTGAAGAAGGCTGATGCCGATAAAGCCGAAACAGAGCTTCAGCAACTCATGCTGGCGAATCATGCACGAATAGCAGAACTGGATGCATCAGCGCGAACTATTGAGGCAAGCCAGGACAGAGAAATCGCATCGATGGAAAAAAGCAAAATGAACGGACCTGCAGCGCGCATGGAAGCACTTGATCGTCTCACCGCCAACAGCAGCGCCATGTGGTGGGCCAATCTTTTCATTGTTTTGTTGTTTATCGCTATTGAAACCTCACCGATTTTCGTCAAGCTGATTTCCGGCAAAGGACCGTATGATAATCTTCTCAGAATTGAAGAACATAAATTCTATTCGCAGGAGGTTGAGGAGATGGCAAAAACAAACGGAGGTGTCAAGGAGCGAAGCGGGGCATTGCCGCAGCATGAACGCGGTTATATTTCCGATAAACTGAACTCCGCCCTCAAATAGTCGTCCGACCACGCCTCGTGGTCTCACGACTAAACTTTCCCCGGAAGAAATTCTTTCATGGTCTGACAACTGAACCTAAGCTGACTCTTTCTCCAGTCTGCGCATGTTCTCCTGTGTTGCCTGCATTTCTTCCATGTTCTGGCGAAGTTCTTCCTCCTGTGCCTTGAGCATTTCAGCTTGCTGCTGTGTGCTGGCAAGTAGTCGGCTCGTGCGTTCATTCGTTCTTGTCGAATGCACAGACGAGGCAATCACTTCTCCTGCTTTTTCAAGAAATTCAATTTCATGCGGCAGGAATTCGCTGAAGCTCGCGAGTTCGAGAACAGCTTCAACGCGGTCGTTGTATTTCATCGGAACAATCACCAGGCATGTTGGCGTTGCGTCACCCATGCCAGACGTGATCTTGATGTAGCCGTTCGGAATTTCTTTCAATACGATCGTGCTGCCCTCGAGGTAAGCCTGCCCGACCATGCCTGAACCGATCTCTATTCTCTTTTCGAGGAATTTTTTCTTGTCAAAAGCGTAGCATGCAGCGAGGTACAGGTGAGCATCACCTTCTTCATCACCGCGCAACAGGAACAGGCTTCCTTGCTGGGCTTTCATGTGCTTGGTGAGGAAGCGGATCACCTCATGCGCCAGTTTCTCGGTGTCGTGCTGATTGGAACGGGTGACCTCTGAAAATTTTGCAAGACCTTCGGTGCTCCAGATCCTGCGTTCATCAGACTCCTTCACTTTTTTCATCTGGTCGCGCATCTTGATGAGGTCACCGGTAAGGTTATCCCGGTTGAGCGATTCATTATCAGCTGTAAGCCCGTTCCAGTTAACACCGTAGTCTCCGCTGGCAATGCTCTTGATGAAGGTCGAAGTCTTTTTGAGGTTCTCAATTGAATTCTGAATAATGATTTGTGGATTGTCATCCGGAAGTGGTGTACCCGGATCAAACATATATTTTCGGTTGTTTGCCTCGAATTCCAATAGCAGATTCTTCCTTGCCTTGACATCGCGCTTGATCCGGTACATCACGGAAATCAGCGCAGGCACAGCAAGAAGCACCAGTGTCACCTGGAAGATCACGTTCCGATTCAGCGCTTTCTCGTAACGAGATCTAGCCTGCACCATTAGTTTGTCCTGCTCGGCAAGGATGTAGTTGAACATCGGAGCAAATGCCTGCCAGAGATCATAGCCTTTGTCTGCGTTCAGCATCTTTACGAATTCTTCTGTGTTGCCTGCTTCAGCAACAACCCGCATCCGCTCGCTATAGGTAATGTAATCATCGAGCTTAATTTTGAACGAGGCAAAATGTTGTGCAAGGGAATCGCGCCCTTGTACGAGCAGGAGGCTGTCGATGAGTTTGGTAGACACCGGCATGTCACGGATGCCTGTCCGATAGGGATCGAGCAGCTGAGGGTTTCTTGTCAGGGCGAATCCTCGCAATCCGAGGTCCATGCGCCTGAGATTACTGTCAAAAATGCTGATCCAGGCTTTCTTCACTTCTTCGGTTTGCGCCTGTAACACATTGTTGTCTACCATCACTGCCCGGTTGTAGAAAATGAGGGCGGTGTTGATCAGCAGGAGCACAATCAGAACACTGAGTGAAATAGAGTTGAGGTTCCTCTTCAAATTTTTGAGCATGGGGGTGGATGTAAAGTGGATGCTAATTACGCGAGAGGATACCGAATATACTTTAAAACTTTGACCTATGGAAGCATGTGTAAGAAATCGCGTGGGAGTTCGTAAAAGTGTTGTAGAAAAAATTCCCGAGCATCTTTTATGAAATAAAAAAAGCCTCCACGTCCTGGAGGCTAAAACTCTGAGGTTGTCTGATAAATTAACCTAAACCTATGCGAACTTATCAAAGATGATAAGAAGAGAGTTTTCGAACTGAGTTCCGGAGGATAAGAAGAAGGATGCCCCCGGGGCACCCTTCGTTCATTGAAAAACCACCCCGAAAAAAATCATATAAGCCTGTCGCGATTTGCTTTCGCAACTGCTTCTGCCTTGCTGTTAACCTGAAGCTTGGCGTAAATATTCTTAATGAACGTCTTTGCCGTTTGTTTTGAGATCAGGAGTTCTTCCGAGATCTGCGTGTACGTTTTGCACTGCGCGATGAGCATCAGCACCTGCGTTTCGCGTTTTGAAAGTGGTGACACCGGATTAACGTGAAAGTCTTCAACGATCTTCCGCGCAATGTGACTGCTGATCGGTGCTCCGCCTTTTACTATTTCATTCAGCGCACTGATCAGCTCGTGATAGTTTGAACTCTTCGTAATATATCCTGAAGCACCCGCCTTCAATGCCTGGTATACCCAGTCGTTGTCTTCATGCACAGTTACCATGATGATCTCGGTTCGCGGAAATCTCTCCTTGATCACCCGGGTTCCCTGAATGCCATTCATGCCAGGGAGCTCGATATCCATTAACACAATGTCAGGATGATCATGCGTAAAGTTCTTGATAGCATCGTGACAACTTCCGTAAGAATTAACGACAGTGTATTTGTCCGACCCATTGATGATCACGGAATACGTGTGTCGTATTTCCTGATCGTCTTCCACGATAAGGATTTTTGTTTTTGGAGTTGCGACCATAGGTTTAAAATAAGCTCAACTACAATTCTGAAAGGACCGGTTATTCAACTGCAATCCCCATTGCGAACAACCGTTAAGTGAAGTAAAGTTTTAATGGTCTCAAAACGATCACCCAAAGTGCCGTATTTTAACTATCGAATATTCACCCATTTCAGCTTTCGATTTTAATAGTGCGTCTGAATAACGATATTCAACTTCGGATTAGTGTTACTGCGTATTCTAAATGCGAAAAAATTATGGGCACAGGAAAAAACAAATCCTTCCTTTGGATCATCACCACAGGCCTTATCGTTGGAACACTCGATGCACTCGCAGCGATCGTTGTTTACAGCGCAGATCCTTACAGATTGTTTCAATTTATCGCGAGTGGGGCTGTAGGCCGTGAAATCGCCTTCAGCGATGGTCATGGCAGTTTTTTTCTTGGCGTGTTCTTCCATTACTTTATCGCCACGTTCTGGAGTGGGTTCTTCGTTGTGATCTATTATAGAATAAAATGGGTTCGCTCCAATCGCATCATCAGTGGATTGCTGTATGGTGTTGTGATCTGGATTGTAATGAACATGGTCGTGCTAAGGCTTTCACAGATTGCAGCGCCAACTCCTCCACTTAAAAGTATTGTTATTGGTGCTTTGATTTTAATGCTGGCTGTCGGATTGCCAATCGCGCTGTTGACCAAACGACTAGACAAAAACCATGACGTTTCGGAAGCGAGTGCATCTTAGGGAGGGCACATAAATTTTTAACAGCTCGGCATGCGCTACTCATGTCGATTCACAGCCGGTTTTCTTACAACGCTGATTTTAGCTGTCGGTGCTGCGTGCAACGAAGATCAACTCTATGATAATGCAGTGCTGGAGACCAGCTTCAAAGTCGCATCAACATCCGTCATGAACAACCTCGTGCTTGAAAACGCGAACCTCAGGGTTGCTTCTGTAGATGTTACCGGAATCAGAAACGCGACCGAACCAATCTCGATCGTTTACAATGTAACAGCTGACGAAAGCATCTTTCAACTCGTAGGCGATGACCCTCACCAGCCCGTCAGGCTAAGTGTGAATCGCGGACAGTATGATAGCATGCGTGTTGTGCTCAAACTCGCACAAGATAATTATCAACTGGTCATAAGCGAGTCTGCGGATCCAACACCAGTCAGTGATGACGGGGCAACTGATGATAACGGGAACGAGGATCCAGCGCCTGACAATGGTGGCCCGCCAGACGACAACAGCGGTGAAACTCCGGTGCAGCCGCAGCCTGATGACGAAGACGATGATGCGTCAGAGGATGAAGACTCCGATGATGATTCCAGTGATGACGATTCTGATGAGGATGGTGAAGATGACGAGCCAGACTCAGACGGGAACAATGACGGAGACGAAGATGATGACGACTCTGATTCTGATGAAGACACAGATGATGACGAGGAGACGGATGATGACTCGGGCAAAGGAAATGGCGACAATAAAAATAAAGGCGACAAGGGTAAAGACAATAAGGATAAAGAAAAGGGCGATAAAGACAATGACAAAGGAAAGGATAAAGGGGAAGGCAAAGAGAAGGACAAGGACAAGTCAAAAGGCGATGATAAAAAAGGGAAAAAGGGCGGACGGAATGCTGGTGAAAAACTCACTACTATAGATCTCGCTGGATTTTTTGCAAACGCTAAGCCTTCCATCTATGCGTCTCTTCTTTATACGAATGGGTCGAAGCAGTTTCGGGTGCTTGTTTCAGTTGATGATTTTTCTCAATTCACTTTCAAGGCGCCCGGAGCGAGTTATACACTCGGCAATATGTATGGCAACACCGCAACGGGATTACTAAACGTGAATCACTGGTTTGATAACATTTCAACAGCAGAACTTGAAGCAGGTGTTATCACAAACTTTCAGGGGCAAAATATTCTTTTAATTCATCGCCAGATCAACAGCAAATTGTACGAACGTATCAAAAGCAAACTTCAGACTTCCGCATCGCTTGAAGTTAACGTAAACACATCTGATCTGTAAAAAGAGCAGCCGCCAGTTTATCTTTTATGATAAACAACATTGTAGCTTTACAGCCGTCATGTAAGTTTCCAATGTAATTTGAAGTTTATATTTCCGGCCAGCGGCTTCCGATGATTTTAATTTCTTTAACTTCGTACCGCTTCAAATCACTAGCTATTATTTGAGGCCTGGTATGAATAATATCAGTAAAGGAGCAGTTGTGCCAGACGGGTATAGCTGCCCTTTTCATTTTAAACCCAATTACATGCTGATTTTGAAAAACATCGCGCTGGTAATCATCGTCATTTATTTTGTAATTGCGCTGTTGCTGTTCGTTTTCCAAAACCGGTTGATTTTCTACCCGGGGAAATTATCACGAAACTATAAATTCAGAGCTCTGCCCTATCGGGAAGAGGTGTTCTTAAAAACTGCTGATGGTGAAACTATTAACGGTTTGTTTTTTCCGGGCGAAAGCCAAACGGAAGCAATATTATATTTCCATGGCAATGCTGGCGACCTCAGCGGATGGCAGTTTGTAGCCGAAGATCTTCTTCCGTCCGGCCTGAGTATTTTTATCATTGACTATCGGGGTTATGGAAAAAGTACAGGCACAGTTTCCGAAAAGGGGTTATACGCTGATGCAGAAGCGGCCTATGATTTTCTCACTACCGAAAGGAAAATCAAGCCAGATTCAATCC
Organism: Fulvivirgaceae bacterium JP3-4; assembly: GCA_029309925.1. Taxonomy (GTDB): domain Bacteria; phylum Bacteroidota; class Bacteroidia; order Cytophagales; family Cyclobacteriaceae; genus Chryseosolibacter. The sequence goes on along the minus strand of JARKND010000004.1, from coordinate 566,065 downwards.
TGATCTATGGGCGCTCAATCGGGTCTGGTGTTGCAGTCGAACTGGGTACCCGAAAGAAATGTGGCGGCCTGATCCTGGAGTCGGCCTACAGTTCACTATCATCGCTGGCTGACGAGAAGGTCCCATTCTTCTTTCCTTCATTTTACCTGCGCGTCAAATTCAATAATCTGCAAAAACTAAGCAACGTTTCCGCACCGGTCTTTTTTGTTCACGGCAGCGATGATCAGCTGATTCCGCCTTCACACTCGAAGAAGCTCTATGATTCATACGAAGGAAAAAAATCAATGTTGCTGATAGACCGTGGTCAGCACAATGACCTTCATGCATTTGAAGAATTCAGAACTTTCGTACGCAATACTATGCCGGCCTTCTTTTTCGCGCGAAAGCGCTATAACCTAAATGACAACTAACGCTCAGAAGATCACCTCTAAAAGTTTATAAATTCCATAGAAGGCTGCTCCGACCAGCACGATCGCGCAGATGATCACCGTGAAAAGCAGTCCACTGCCCGACCCTTGATGCTTGCCCTCAAAGTAATGTTCCTTCAACAAACGAACATTGCGGTCATTTGACCGGTAAAACACATCGAACACGGTTCCGACCAGTGGAATGGCGCCAATGATCGCATCAAGCGTTGAGTTCAGGACCATTTTGATAACGACATTCCGGCTGGCTCCATGCTGGTACATGGTGTAAATGAGAAATCCTGACAGCATGTATGTCAGTAAATCACCGAACACAGGGAATAAACTGAGTATCGGGTCAACTCCGAATCTTATTTTAGTGCCAGGTACGGTGAACCGTGAATCCATAAATCGCGAATAGCGTTCGATCCATTTCAGGTCGCGCTCGCCTTTATAAAACATTCTACGCCCATCTGGTCCGTAGATCTCCATCTTCTCGTTCATAGCTACTTGCTTTGTCCCGGTGCAGGGCTCACAAAATAGTGCCAAAGCATTCTGACGCTAATCTGGTAAACCGGCAGAATATTAGGAGCACTACCGGTTACTATTCATGGATTTCAGGATTTATTGCCGTTGTTACCTATATGAAAAAACTGTTCATTCTCATTATCGCCATTGCCTGTGTCCAATGCAAGGAAGTCGATGATCTGCTTACGTTTACGATCAGCGATCAGGTCACCATCACCGTGCCATCAAATTCACCACTCAATCTGCCTGTTGAATTGGCGACACCGGAAGTGACCACGAATTCAAGCCAGAAATTTCAAAACAATAATACAAATGCTTCGCTGGTAAAAGATGTGAAGTTGCAGGAGCTGACGTTGACTATTCAGTCTCCGACAGGCAAAACGTTTAGTTTTTTAAAATCGATTGAAATTTACATTTCAACAACGCAGAGCAACGAAATACTTCTCGCCAGCCTTGACAATGTTCCTTCAAATGTCTCTTCCATCTCGCTAACGCCAACGCAGCAAAAGCTTGACGTTTATGCGAAGTCATCCAGTTATAAGTTGAGAACATCAGTTGTTACACGCGAGACTTTAACGCAAAGTGTGGAGATGAAATCAGATGTGAAATTTCGCGTCACAGCAGCGCCACTCCAATGATCGTAGGCCGCGAAAAATAAAAAAAGGGTAGGCTTACGGGCTTACCCTGGTCCAAAAGCTCTGAAATGCATTCAAAGCTTTTGGTAGAACTACTAACTAAAAAGGTATGCCAACCTTCCGAAATTCTAACGCTGAGAAACCTGATTTAGTATAAGAGGCTAATTACAGAGAAGAAATGAAAAGTGCTGCCGGCCAGGACAAACAAGTGCCAGATACTGTGGAAATAACGTTTTTCATCTTTCACAAAAAAGAACGTTCCGGTTGTGTAAAAAAAGCCACCCAGCATCAACAACAGAAATGTCTGGAAGCTTACTGAATCGTACAATGGCTTGATTGCGGGAATAATGAGCCAGCCCATCACTATATAAAGGAACGTTGAAAGTCCCTCGAATTTTCCGGTGTGAAAGGCTTTCATCACAATACCCGTGATTGCGCAAGTCCAGACAATTCCTAAAACCGTCCAGCCTACCCAGCCAGGCAATGCGGTAAGACAGAACGGGGTGTAGGTTCCTGCGATCAGCAGAAAGATTGACATGTGATCGAACTTCCGAAAAAGACGTTTCACTTTTTCGTTCGACATGCTGTGATACAAAGTCGAGGCGAGATAGAGCACAACGAGTGTAACTCCAAAAATGGTAAATCCAATGACATGTGACGTGGTGCCTTCAAAAGCCGATATTATGGCCAGTAACGCTAATGCTGCAATCGATAAACCTGTTCCAATGCCATGGGTAACCGCATTGGCGATTTCTTCACGTTTCCTTACTAATTCCATCTTCTTTCAAAATATACCCTACTAACGGGGGATTGTGCTTTTTAGTGTATATGTACACAAACGATCAAAAGCTGAAGCAGGTACAATAATGATTTTCTCATTATTTTTAACATGTGAACCCACAAGTTATCAGGTTCGCTTTCCTCTTGCTAACCTTACTCCCTGTGGTCAATGCTTCGGCCCAGGATGTAAATAGAGGGGTAGCGGACCTTTCCAGATTCAATACTGAGAGTGGTTTTGCCAGACTTCATGGCGAATGGAAATTTTATTGGAATCAATTTCTATCTGAGAACAATTTTCAGGGCCGTGATGAAATTCTCATGCAGGTCCCGGGATCATGGCACCGGCAGGCCAACTTTCCTATTAAAGGTTTTGGCACGTACCGTTTAAAGATCCTTCTTCCTGCAAAGCACACCGGGCTCGCAATACGTTTTCCAGTCGTCAGCTCATCAGCGCGTTTTTTTATCAACGGTTCGCTGATGGAGCAGAGTGGTGCGGTTAGCAGAAAAGAAGATGACTATCAGCCAACGCTTCGCAGCACAATGATTGCAGTTCCGGATAACATGGAGGAGGTAGATCTCGTAGTAGAAGTTTCAAACTTTTCGTATTTCAGCTCCGGTATTGCGCAGACTCCCGAACTTGCCAGGGCCACAATTATAGTAGCACGTCTGAGCAGCTCAAACGGAGTAGAAAACTTTTTTGCAGGCTCGCTTATCGCGATGTGTGTGTATCAGCTGATCATGTTCTTTTTATACCATCGCGGTAAATCGTATCTGTGGTTATGCCTGATTTGCCTTGGTGTTGCGCTGCGTGCGATGACAGTGCACGGGGGATCATTTTTCCTTCCCAATCTTTTCCCGGATGTCAGTTGGGAAATTTGGAAAAAACTTGAGTTTGGAAGTGTCTACGGCATCGTGGCGCTTTTCCCCCTTTATATTTATGCATTGTTTAAAGAGCAAGCGCCCAAAAAACCGCTCTATGCATTCCTCGTTGTTTCAGGCTTTCTTGTAACTGCAGTTGTTTTCACCAACCAGTTTTTGTATGGACAGCTGCTGGACGTTGCCCACCTCGCACTTCTTTTTGGTTTTATCTATGCTGTTTATTCGATTATACCCGCGTGGCGGGCAGGCAATCGCGATGCGAGGATCATTTTGTTAGGAGTGCTTGCATCGTTTCCATTTATACTGATCGAGATTCTTCAGAATTCGATGGTGAGTCGCGTAAACTTTGGCCTGGTCTATCTCGTGGAAATTGGTGTGCTTGTCTTTCTGCTGTTTCAGGTTTACCTGCTGGCAAATCACTACGCGCAGGCGTACTCGAATCTTGAAAAGCTGGTGGAAGAGCGCACGGATGAACTGATGACTGCAAATACGGTAAAGGATCGTTTGTTGTCTGTTGTTTCTCACGACATCAAGAGTCCCTTGAATTCATTGCGTGGTATCCTCCAGATGTACAATGCAAAGGCTATCAGTAAAGACGAGTTCGAACATTTTTCAAGGCATGTTGAAGAAGATCTGAATACCACAACAATCCTGGTGGAGAATATTCTGTACTGGACCGCAAGCCAGTTGAAAGGTGTTCAACTCCGCCAGGAGGCGTTCGATCTCTACACCGTTGTCGAAGAAAATGTAAAGCTTTTCAAAACTGCGGCCCAACGGAAGAACATCACGCTGACACACACAACACCGAAGAACAGCATCATCAATTCAGATAAGAATATCGTTAACCTCGTTATTCGGAATCTGCTTTCAAATGCGCTCAAGTTTTCATTCGAAGGCGGTAAGATTCAAATCTCTACCGAGCGATCGGAGAGCGAAATATTGATCAGGGTGCGAGACAGTGGAGTAGGCATGGATGAGTCAACAGTGGAGGCATTGTCCGAACCGGTGAAAGCTGTGAGCATAGCGGGTACCCAGGATGAAAAAGGTACAGGACTCGGCATTTCGCTGTGCAAGGAATACCTCGAAAAAGCAGAAGGCGAATTGCTGATCGAAAGCGTCAAAGGTCAGGGCAGCACCTTTACGATCAAGCTTCCATTGTGAGAGTCATCCAAATACACGCTCGAAAATCGATTTCTTTTTCCCGACATGGAGCAGGTCCAGCGCGGTACGTAACCGAACAAGTGACGCGGAATTCTTGATGATATAATCTTTTGCACCAAGTGCCAGTACCTCAGATTTTACTTTCTCATCTTCAAGGGATGTATAATATATCACCGCAATTGATTTGTAATTCTTTCGGAGGTCTTTGAGATAGTGCAAGCCAGTCTTTTCCTTTTTGTCGACAAAAAAGTGATCTAACACAATTGCAAAAGGTTTTTCGTGGATATGATCAAAAAGCTCATCAGGATTTGCGAAGGCCCGCACCTTGTAGTTGCCAAGCATTTCTTCAAAATGAACCTGGAGAAGTTTCTGCTCGATCGGATTATCTTCAACGATAAAAACAAGTTTCTTCATGGGTGGCGAAATGGGGTTCCACGACTGTAACGGAATATTTCGCGGCAGGTTTTATTAAATTTAGAAAAGTGGACAGCGACTTGCGTGTTGTAACGAATTAAAACAACTACTTTCGTTTGCAAACTATGATTGAAAAAGCCTTAATGATATCGTGGCTGCTGTTACTGTTCCAGGAGCCTGTTTTTGTTGAAGAGACGATCGATGACAAAATAGAAATTGGCTATGGTCTCGCGATTGGCGATGTCGATGGCGATAGGAAACCTGATATTTTACTGGCCGACAAAAAACAATTTGTCTGGTATCGCAATGGCGACTGGAAGCGGTTTGTCATGGTTGACAACCTTACCGCTTCTGATAATGTTTGTATAGCCGCACGTGACATTGATGGTGACGGAAAAGTGGAGGTGGCCGTGGGTGCGCAATGGAATCCCTCGGAGACAACCGATACTGCGCGATCAGGTTCCGTGCATATTCTGATTCGTCCGAAAGACCCAACGCAGCGCTGGCAGCCTGTGAAACTTCATCACGAGCCGACAGTCCATCGCATGAAGTGGGTGAAGATAGCCCCGGATAAATTTCAACTCATCGTGCTTCCGCTACACGGAAAAGGCAATAAAGACGGCCAGGGAACCGGAGTGAACGTGATTGCATTCGATGTTCCTTCGCGTTTCGAGGGTAAATGGAACTACAGATATATTGATCAGGAACTGCATATGACACATAACCTTGATGTTGTGCCTGGCGGTGCCGCGGAAACGGTTTATGTTGCCGGCCGCGAAGGCGTGAAAATGTTTACGATGAAAAGCGGCCGATGGACCTCCGAATGGGCAATACACAACAACTCATTCGGGGAATTGCGTGCTGGCAATATCAAGGGTAAGACATTCCTTACGGGGATCGAGCCGATGCATGGAAACGTTCTTTCCGTTTATGTGGACAATGTCAGGTCGGAACTAACTAATGAATTGAAACAAGGACATGCGATTGCAACCGCAGATCTGATGAAGTCCGGGAGTGATCAGGTTGTTGTGGGATGGAGAGAACCAGATGCGAGCGGAAAAACCGGAATAAAACTGTTTGTCTTCGATGGAGACCGCTGGGTCGATCACTGGATTGATGACAACGGTATAGCTTGTGAGGATCTTGTAGTTCACGATTTGGATGGCGATGGGCGCAGGGATATTATTGCAGCAGGAAGATCATCCCATAACCTGAAAATATACTGGAATAAAAACTAATCATGATAAAGTTCATTGAACTCAAAGTTGCGTCTGACGATGCAGAGATCACTACACAACTCATAAACGTATCGAGCATTGGGCGGATTTATCCGAATCCGCAGAGCAATCGCAAATCTATTGTTGAATTGAATTACCAGAGCATCAATGACGCACCAGTCTTTTTAGAGGTGGAGATGTCATATGAAACGCTGCGTTCATATTTTATGAGTTGATGCTTATGAGAAAAATTGTTTTGCCCCTCGCCATCGTGTATGGCCTGTTCGGTTGCAGCACGCCAGCCAACAACAACATCACAACTTCAGAACCGATCAGTTTGTTCAATGGCAAAGACCTTTCAGGGTGGCACGCTGACGTTCCGGACCTCGATAAAGATTCAACCTTGCAATTTCCTTTCATTGTCAGAAATGGATTGCTCGTCAGTCTCGGCACCCCTGGCGGGCACCTGATCACCGACTCTTCTTACAGCAACTACAGGCTGAAAGCAATTTACAGGTTTGCCGGTGCACCGGGTAACTGTGGTGTTTTGGTCCACGCTTCAACTCCGCGCGCATTATACGGCATGTTTCCAAAGTCCCTTGAAGTGCAGATGATGCATGAAAACGCAGGCGACTTCTGGTGCATTGTCGAGGATATCAAGGTTCCTGAAATGGAAAAGCGAAGAGGGCCGAAGGATAACTGGGGCATCACTGAAGGAAAAGAAAGACGCATTATCAACCTTACAGACGGAACTGAAAAGCCATTAGGTGAATGGAACACCATGGTGATCGAGTGCGTTGATCGGTCAATCCGCGTGTGGTTGAACGGAGTGCTTGTTAACGATGGTTATGAATGCACGGCCAGCAGCGGACAGATTGCCGTTCAGGCCGAAGGTTCCGAAGTTGAATTTCAGAAATTGTTGTTGACACCCATAACCGAATTGAGTGAGGTGCCAACCGTGGAGTGATCTTTTTTTTGCGCGATAGCGAGACACGAAGTTGTCCGGTGTGAAACGCTCATGAAATAAATAAGATAGTCCCATGATCTTTATGGGACTATCTTATCAGAATCAGAACTTATACCGCTTGCGATAATCTTTCGCTTCTTTGATCATTTTGCCGAATTGGCGATTCATTCGCTTCTTTTCATCAGCGGTGATCTGGAACCTTCGTTGTTCTTTCAATAGCTTGATGTAGCTGTCGTAAACCATACTGTCAAGCGAACCATTTTCCAATGCTTCGAGTACTGCACAACCATTTTCTTCGATATGGCGGCAGTCGTTGTAACGGCAACCCGAAGCAATTTTGGTGATCTCGGGAAAAAGATCGCCTTCTGATGCATTCTCTTCGAACGTTACACCAAACTCGCGCATTCCAGGTGTGTCGATGAGGAGCGCTTCATTCGGCAGCAGAAAGAGATCGCGACCCGTTGTGGTATGCCTGCCTTTCTGATTTGACTCACTCACCGCAGCCACGGACTGAACTTGCTCACGCGTTAATGCATTCAAAAGAGAACTTTTTCCAACGCCTGATGACCCGATCATGATACAGGTTTTGCCAGGAATGAAAACGCGATCGATGATCTCCGGCATGCCCAGGCCAGTGACTGTGCTGCAGGGAAAGATCGGGACATCGCGTTTCAGTTTTTCAATTTCCGAAACAAATGGAGCAAGGTCTTCAACCAGGTCTGCCTTGTTCAGGATGATCACCGGTGCAATATTGCATGCGGATATTTGAACGATGTATCGCTCAAGTCTCATCACGTTGAAGTCACGGTCGAGGCCCTGCACGATCAGCGCATAGTCGATATTTGAAGCAAGGAGTTGTTTTTCAAACTTTGCCCCGGGCGTTTTCCGGCTCAATGCATTTTTTCGCGGAAGCAACTCAATGATATAGCCCATGGTGTCGTAATCCTGGAATAGCACCCAGTCTCCAACCTTTGGAAGATTTTCATTTTCACTTTCAAACAGAAGCCTGCCTGACAATTCGGTTTCAAGCTCACCGCGTTCTGTTATCAGAAAATATTTGAAACCCTTGATCGAAATTACGCGGCCCGGAAGCAGCGAAGTTTGTAATGTATTAAAGTGTTCCTGAAGGGAATGATCCCAGCCAAAACGAATTAGATTTTGCATGATAGAAAATTTTTGACTGCATGTGATTGCAATCGGATTGCACTTGAGAATAATGTAAAGAAGTAGCAGTAAAGCGTTGGAGCTTTATGCCATTATTCCGGCAATCATCGGGGCGATATGACGTGTCATTGGTGTCATCGGAAGCAAAGATAAGCAATTATGATTATAGGTCAAACTTCGCCTGTGTGCCGGGACTGAGCCTCAATTTTAAATTTAGTGTATTTTGAATTTGAAACTTGGACCCATGTCTGTTCATGGTCAACTCTCCAACCGTTAAATGCTTATTCTAAATTTAAAATTTAAGATTTAAGATTTAAGATTTAAGATTTAAAATACCTGTACCGGTAAGCTCATTATGAGGTGACGATGAATCATGGAAACTATTTCGACTTCTTGTGCTTGACGACCCGCGCTTCGATGTGAAAGACCAGTTCTTCTGCGATATTTTTGGTAAGATCGCCAGCACGTTCAAGATCCCGCGTAAGCGAAAATAATGTCAGGAGCGTCTTCGAACTATCAGGATGCTGCTTGATGAGCTCGGCAGTCGTCTTATATGCTTTCCGATTGTAGTCATTGAGCTGCTCATCACGCTTTGCCGTTTTTAAAGCCATCTTGGTGTCTTCCTTGCGCAGTGCTTCGCCCATGTCTTTCAGCATGGATACAAGCGTTTCAAGCATATCTTCCAGTGCAAAGTCTTTCAGCCAATGCTTCGGCAATCCTTTCATATCTTCTTCCAAGAATTTTGCAATGCTTTTTGCGCAGTCTCCGATACGCTCCAGGTCGTTAGTCATCTTCAACGTAGCAAGTACAAGCCGGAGATCGGTGGCAACAGGTGTATACAACGCAAGGATGTTTTCGCAATCGCGATCGATCGCAATTTCCTGCGTATTGACATTTTTCTCCTCGCGGATAACTTCTTCCGCGAGGCTGACATCGTTCTTGTGGATTGCCTCTTTGCATTTGATCATCTGATTTCTCACCAAAGCGAGCATATCCAGTACGTTGTCTTTTAAGGCTTGTAATTCCGGTTCAATGGCTGGCATAAAGTCTGATTTTTAACCGAATCTTCCGGTGATGTAGTTTTCAGTTTGCTTCTCCTTCGGATTGGTAAACATTTCCGAAGTCTTTCCATATTCAACAAGCTCTCCCAGGTAGAAGAATGCAGTGCGGTCGCTGATGCGAGATGCCTGCTGCATATTGTGCGTCACGATCACGATAGTATACTTCTCCTTCAACTCCGTAATCAGTTCTTCTATCTTTGCTGTCGATATCGGATCGAGCGCAGAGGCAGGCTCATCCATCAGAATGATCGATGGTTTCACGGCCAGTGTTCGGGCGATACACAGACGCTGCTGCTGACCACCGGAAAGTGAAAGGGCAGGTTTGTCGAGCTTGTCTTTCACTTCACTCCACAGTGCTGCCTGCTTCAGTGACTTTTCAACGGCCTCATTGATCTCGTACTTGTTGTCGATTCCATGAATCTTCAATCCGTAGGCTACGTTTTCAAAAATGCTTTTTGGAAACGGGTTTGGTTTTTGAAAAACCATCCCAACCTTTCTCCGGAGTTCTTCAACGCGGACTTTCTTCTCGTAGATTTCCTTTCCGTCAATGTATACCTTTCCTTTTTTTCGAAAGCCGTCAATGTAGTCGTTCATGCGGTTGAGGGTGCGCAGAAAGGTTGATTTACCACAACCCGATGGTCCTATGAATGCCGTGACGCTATTTTCCTTGATGGTAATATCCACGTCTTTCAACACGTGATTATCACCATAGTATACGTTCACATTTTTCGCTTCGATGGGTTTCATAAAAGATTTACCAACTGATTTTTTTCTGCCATTTATTTCTCAGATAAACGGCAATACCGTTCATGACAAACGTGATTAAAAGTAAGATGATGATGGCGGCTGCACCATTGACGAGAAATTCCTCCTGAGGACGTGACACCCAGTTGAAGATCTGGATCGGTAACACTGTGAATTCATCCAGTGGACTATCGGCAACAAATGGTACGTACGCAAGCGCCCCAATCACGATCAGCGGTGCGGTTTCTCCAACGGCCCGCGACAGCGCGAGAATGATGCCGGTGAGAATTCCGCCCGATGCTGCAGGCAACACCTGGTGCCAGACGGTTTGCCACTTTGTTGCTCCCATCCCATATGACGCTTCCCGCAATGAGTTCGGAACCGCTTTCAACGCTTCACGCGTTGCAACGATGATCACAGGCAAAATCAAAAGCGAAAGCGTCAGTGCTCCTGCAAGCAAGCTCCCTCCGAGGTTCATCAGTCGCACAAAAATTTCCAAACCCAACAAGCCGTAAATGATCGAAGGAACACCGGCAAGGTTGGCGATGTTCAGTTCGATGATCCTGGCAATTCGGTTCTTCCTTCCGTATTCCTGAAGGTAAATTCCGGCTGCAACACCAATCGGTATGGCGATCAGGGCAGTTAGTGCGAGGATCCAGGCTGTTCCTGTCCATGCCGTGAGAATTCCTGCTTTCGATGCTCTTCGCGAAGGCAGGTTCGTGAGAAACTCCCAGTTGATTCGCGTAAGCCCATCGATCAGGATGTTGATGATGAATACGAAAAGGACAGCTATGCCAAATAACGTAAAGAAGATACCAACGTATTTGAACGCGGTGTCTATGTTCCGGTTTCGTTTTACGTTACTCATACTTTTCCTGGTATTTTTTCTTGATCCAGAAGCTGATATTGTTCAGCAGGAATGTGAATATGAATAACGTTATCCCGGCTGCGAAGATGGTTTTGTATTCCATCGAGCCGTGTTGCACGTCTCCAAGACTCACCTGGACAATGTAGGCCGTGATGGTTTCGACAGCCTGCCGTGGATCGAGCGTGAGCGTGGGCTGCTGACCCGCGGCAATGGCAACAACCATAGTCTCGCCAATTGCTCTTGCGACACCCAGGATGATCGAAACCAGAATTCCCGATGACGCTGCGGGGACAACTACTTTAAAAGATGTTTGAAATTTCGTTGCACCCATTCCGTATGATGCTTCCCGCAACGACTTCGGTACAGCATACAACGCATCTTCGCTTAGCGAACTAATCACGGGTATGATCATAATCCCCATGACGAGGCCTGCAGAGAGTGCGTTGAAACTCCCCAGCCCTGGGACAAATGTCTGAAGGAAAGGAGTGACCACTGTTAACGCAAAGAATCCATACACAACGGTAGGCACAGCTGCGAGGATCTCAAGCAGCGGCTTTACGTTTCTGCGGAAGCGCTTGTGCGCGTACTCACTCAGATACACAGCGATAATTATTCCGATCGGTACAGCAGTGATGATTGCAATGATCGTGGTCAGGAATGTCCCCGACAACAGCGGAAGTATTCCATAATGCTTTTGAGAAAATAGTGGCGTCCACTCTGTATCGAAAAGAAAGTCCGAAAGTGGAACTTCGCGAAAGAATCCCCACGACTCTGAGATCAACACCCATATGATACCGATTGTTGTAAGGATTGTTATCAGACCGCTGAACGCAAGTCCGAACTCAATTCCTTTTTCTGCTGATCGCTTCACAACATGTTGGTTAACCTGGAAATTCTATTGAGGTTTCCCGAAAGAAGTAAACTTCGCTGTCTCTGCAGCATACTCGTCATCATTAAGCGGTATATAGCCAACATCGGGAACAAGCGTGGGCGCATTGCTCAGGTAGAAGTTTACGAATGAACTGACTTCCGGTCGTTTCGCAGCCACATCAGTGACATAGATAAATACAGGACGCGAAAGTGGCGAGTAGGTGCCATTCTTTACTGTTTCAACAGATGGCATGACAACACCCTTTCCATTGTCGATGCCGACAAGTTTAAGCTTGTCTTTGTTTTCTTCGTAGTAAGCAAGTCCGAAGAATGCCAGACCATTCTTGTCGCCACTTGTTCCCTGCACCAGTACGTTGTCATCTTCGCTCGCAGTATAGTCACCGCGGCTTGAGCCACTTTTTCCTACCACTGCTTCTGTAAAATAATCATACGTTCCAGATGCAACGCCAGGTCCGTAAAGATTGAACTTTTCCTTTGGCCAGTTGGGTCTGATCTGATTCCATGTTGTGATCTTTTCCTGCGCTCCAGGTTCCCAGATCTTCTTAAGTTCTTCCACCGTGAAATGGTCCACCCAGGTGTTTTCTTTGTTCACGACAACAACAAGACCGTCATAAGCCACCTTCAACTCCACATAATTAATATTGTTCTCTTTGCATGCGGCAGCTTCCTGTTCTTTGATCGGACGTGATGCATCATTGATATCCGTTTCACCGCGACCGAATTTTTTGAATCCCCCACCTGTCCCTGAAACGCCTACTGTTACTTTCACATCTGGCTGATCCGTTCTGAATTCCTCGGCTACCGCCTCAGTGATCGGATATACGGTGCTCGATCCATCTATCTTGATTTCGCCCGTCAGCTTCGCTTCGTTGCCGGATGTACTTTCCTGCTCGCCTTTTTGTCCGCAGGATGTCGCCAGCAGCCCGATGGCCACGAATGATACTACTTGTGCTCTCAAAAATCTCATAGTTTGATATTGTTCAATTCCCTGCAAAGGTACTCGGACAGAACAGTATCACGAGATGGCCAATGTTAAGTTTATGTTAAGTCCTTTAAGGTAGGGTTATCGTTGTGTTAAGTTAATCGGAGGTTACTGGAATGTTAATCCTTAATGAGTTCTTTTGCGGAAGAAAATATCAATCACTCGCAGAAAACACAGAAATGCGCACGTCAATAACGATTACAATATTTTGCAGGCTTACACTTCTAACTGTCCTATTCATTTGTTTTATTTCTTTGCCAATGGCTTTAGCACAAGCGAAGAAGGACTCCGTGGTTGCAGAAGCGCCAAAGCCAGCCCCAGCTCCATCGGAATGGTATAAAAAGATTGCTATTCGCGGATACGCGCAATTAAGGTATAACCAGCTGCTGGTGACTAATCCCGATTTGTCATGCGAACAATGCGATCGATCATGGGGCAAAGACGGAGGATTTTTCTTCAGACGTATTCGTTTGATTTTCTTTGGGCAGGTTCACGAGCGTGTTTATGTATATATCCAGCCGGACCTTGCTTCATCGCCTGCCAGCGGTGTACTTAACTTCGCGCAGATCCGTGATGCCTATTTTGATGTAGGGCTTGATAAGAAAAATGAATTTCGATTGCGCTTTGGTCAAAGTAAAGTTCCGTACGGCTTTGAAAATCTTCAGTCAAGTCAGAACCGTATTCCGCTGGACCGGAACGATGCGTTGAACAGTGCCGTTGCGAACGAACGCGATCTGGGAGTGTTCTTCTATTGGGCTCCCAAAGAAATCCGCGACCGGTTTTCATACCTTGTCAGTTCCGGATTGAAAGGTTCCGGAGACTATGGTGTGGTTGGTTTTGGTGTGCACAATGGTCAGACTGCAAACCGCCAGGAGGCGAATGATAAACCGCATGTTGTGGCGCGCGTTTCCTATCCATTCAAAGTGGGTGAGCAATTTATCGAGCCGGGACTTCAGGCATATACTGGCAAGACCGTGGTTCCAACCGTTACCAGTGGTGTTACAGGAAGTGAGGGATTTGAATATGAAGATCAGCGTGCTGCTGCATCTCTGGTGATCTACCCGCAACCGTTCGGTCTCACGGCAGAATACAATGTCGGAACGGGTCCCGAATACAATCCCTACACGAATAATATTCAGAAGGAGAAACTTGAGGGTGGGTATGTACAGGCTGAATATTTAAAATCCTTCAAGTCTCAGCTTCTGATTCCCTTCGTCCGCTACCAGTATTACAACGGTGGCAAGAAGCATGAGCGTGATGCACGAAGCTATTTTGTAAGGGAACTCGAGATCGGTGCGGAGTGGCAGCCTATGAAAAACTTTGAAGTGGTTGCGATGTACACGATGTCCCAGCGCAGATACCAGGATGGACAGAATCCGGTAAACTTTCAAAAAGGAAATCTGTTGCGCCTTCAGTTCCAGGTAAACCTATAAAAAATGATTTAACAATTCGTTAATCGGAGCGCGGCAATCACAAAACGTTGAACCGATAACTTTACAACGTCTTCAGGTGCAGGTTCAAGATTAAAGCCAATGGGGAAAAAGAAACGAGAGGTAGAGATTGTCATTTTATCCGACATTCACCTTGGTACCTACGGCTGCCACGCAGAGGAACTTCTTCGCTACCTGAAGTCGATCAAGCCGAAAAAGCTCATCCTCAACGGAGACATCATCGACATGTGGCAGTTCAGCAAACGCTACTGGCCCAAAGCCCACATGCAGGTGGTCAAGCATATCACCGGCCTTCTCACAAAGAATACGAAGATCATTTACCTCACGGGTAATCACGATGAGATGCTGCGGAAGTTTGCCGGTTTTAAGCTTGGCTCGTTCCGCATCGACAATAAGGTGGTGCTTAAGCTGAATGGAAAACGCGCATGGATATTCCATGGTGACGTATTTGATGTAACGATGCAACACTCCAAGTGGCTGGCAAAGCTTGGCGCGATCGGCTACGATACGCTGATTCTCATCAATGCATTCGCAAACTGGTGTCTTGAAAAACTTGGTCGCGAAAAAATTTCTCTCTCGAAGCGTGTTAAGGACAGTGTGAAGTCAGCAGTAAAATTTATCAACAACTTTGAACATACCGCGGCCGACATCGCGATCAGCAATCAGTACGATTACGTTATCTGCGGCCACATCCATCAGCCGGAGCACCGGAAAATTGTGACGGAAAAGGGTGAAGTAGTTTATCTCAACTCAGGCGATTGGATTGAAAACCTTACCGCATTGGAATATGACGGCACGAATTGGAAGATCTACCGGTACACGGACGACAAACACGCGCAAAGCATAAAGATCCCCAAACGCCTCAGGAATAATCTTGATAACGATTATATTTTTAAAGATCTTGTCAATCAATTCCTAACCGTTAAGAAGTGAAAATCTTATATGCGATTCAAGGCACTGGCAATGGACACATAGCCCGCGCTGAAGATGTCATCCCGGTGCTGCAGCAACATGGTGAACTGGACCTGTTTATCAGTGGTGCACAAGCCGATATCAAACTCTCCTATCCGCTCAAGTATAAGTCAAAAGGTTTGAGTTTTTATTTTGGCAAGGATGGGGGAGTTGACCTGATCAAGACGTTCAATCGCAACAGTTCAAAAGATGTCTACAAGGAGATCAAACACTTTCCTGTTGAGAAATACGACATTGTAATCAATGACTTCGAGCCGATTTCGGCCTGGGCGTGTAAACTGAAGAATGTTCCCTGCATCGGATTGAGTCACCAGTCTGCGTTGCTCTCCAGTCTTGTTCCAAAACCAAAAACATTCGATCCGGCAGGCGACTGGATACTTCATAACTATGCTCCTGTTTCTGATGCCATTGGATTTCACTTCGCCCGTTTCGACAAGAATATTTTCACGCCTGTCATCCGGGCCCGCGTACGCCATGCGCAAGTTGCGGACAAAGGCCATTTCACAGTTTATCTTCCTGCGTATGATGATAAAAAGCTGTTGCCTCTACTGACGAAATTCAAGTCAGTGCGCTGGCATATTTTTTCGAAGCACGCGAAGAAGCCCTACCATATAGGAAAGCTTTCTGTTTTCCCGGTCAACAATGAGGAGTTTTCGCTGAGCATGGCCACCTCAAGCGGTGTGTTGTGCGGAGCAGGGTTTGAGACTCCTGCCGAAGCGTTGTATCTGCGGAAGAAGCTTCTGGTAGTGCCCATGAAAAGACAGCAGGAGCAGCATTACAACGCAGCGGCACTGAAACAACTCGGAGTGCCGGTGCTAAAAAAATTGAAGAAGAAACATTTTGAAAAATTGCAGGAATGGATTGACACCGAGCAGCGTATCAACGTTGACTACCCGGATGTGACAGCAGAGGCTGTACAGGCTGCCATCGATCTGGGCAGGCAGCGAAAGTGACTTATAATAATTCAATAATCCCCGTTTAATTTCCTGGTAACAGGCGCAATGTACTTTCACCATAAATCAAAGGAGTATGGGAGAGGAAAAGCCAATGCGGGTTATGGTGGTTGACGATGACGAAGATATTCTCGATCTTCTCAAGTACAACCTGGAAAAAGAAGGATTTAAAGTAAAAACCGTAGAGCGCAGCAGCAAGGCCCTGCGTGTAGCCTGGGAGTTTTGCCCTGACCTCATCATTCTTGACATCATGATGCCTCATCCAAACGGAATCGAGCTGTGCCGCGAACTCAGAAACAACAGGCGTTTCGACAGTACGTATATTTTCTTTCTCACAGCGAAATCTGAGACTTACTATCAACAGGCCGCATTCAATACTGGCGGTGATGATTATATTGAAAAAATGATGGGCCTGAGAACACTGACTATAAAGATCATTTCAGTTTTGCGCAAGCGGTTTGTCATCCGGAAGAGTGTGGGCGAGGTGAACGCGGGAAGTGTTACCTTGCACCGCCAGACAATGTCAGCAACTGTTAGTAACCTAGAGTTGTTCCTGAGTCAGCCCGAGTTTGATTTGCTTTTTTTCTTCGCACAGAATTCCGGCAGACTGATTTCCTACAGTAACCTTATCCAGCTGATCTGGGGCGCGGATACAAGCATGTCAGGCACGACAATCGACCAGTTCATCGACAGTGTCAATAAGAAGGCTGGAAAGCAGCTCATACAGAAACTTCACGATCATCAGTTGCGCTTCCGGCCATAGTCAACGTACGTCAAGTTGTTTTGAAAACGCAACTTGTCTGAAAAAATCAGCGCTTGGTTTTTTCATTCTTTCGCGTGTCTTCGGGTCAACACCATATAACCCGAACTGGTAAGTTGGCCCGAGACTCCACTCAAAATTATCCCATGTGCTCCAGTGGTAATATCCCTTAACATCAATGCCCTCCTGTAAAGCATCGTGCACGAGCGTCAGGTAGGTTGAAAGTGCCTGAACACGTTTTGGGTCGTCACCGGTGCAAATTCCGTTTTCCGTGATGATGATCGGCTTTCTGAATTCTTTCCAGAATCGCCTCATGCACTCGAGCAAACCCCTGGGATAGAATTCCCACATGTCATCATGCGGTCGGTCTTTGAATTTTTCCGGATTGAGAATGTAAGTGACAGGCATGGGATCGAATCCGATTCGCGCATAGTAGCTCATGCCGAAAAAGTCCAGGCTCCTGAATTTCCGGATTGGATAACTCATGTAGCAATAGTCCGTAAATTTTGCCGGGATGATCCCGAGAATATTTTCGTGACTGAACACGGTGCAGTTATATGAGATTCCAACGGGGTGTGCAGGAAAATACTTCTTGATAACGGCATATGCCTCTTCATGTGCTTGCCCGATGTTGGTGATGACGCGCGTAGCTTTGAATATGTTTTTTTTGAACGGAGGAAACTCTCCCGTCATCCAGCCCATGCTGACATACAGGTTGGGCTCATTAAATGTATTCCACTGCTTCACATAATTTCCAAACTCCTTCACGACTTTTTCCGCGAAGTCGATAAACATCGGGATATTCGCACTTTTTTCCCACCCACCTTTTTCCACAAACCATTTCGGGTTGGCAAAGTGGTGAAGCACCATCATGATTGATACGTTCTTTTCGTGCAGACGAGTGAGTAACCTGTGATAATGATCTCTTGCCTCCTGGTTAAATTCTTCAAAAGGCCCGCGCTGCAGCCTGCTCCACATCAGCCCCATGCGGTAGTTCGGAGCAAGGGAGCTGATGATCCCGGCATCTTCTTCAATCCGCAGTTCGTGATCGGTTGTTCTGTCAAACGTGTTCCCGTCTCTCGCCTTGACACCGACCCAGTCATGTTCGAAGGCAGTCTCGATCTGGTAAGCAGAAGTGCTGGTTCCGAAAGCAAAATCGGGCGGAAAGTGAATGGTCATCGGCTGCAAATATATCTGGTGGTGAAAGGTCAATGTTAAGCTAATGTTAATATTTCTGGATTTTACAGATATTGTGCCCAGGAATCAAACGCTATGACACGCACCATCACTTCCGTTATTCTGCTTTGCATTTGCTCGATGCCGCTAGCTGCACAGCAAGCTCCGGCAATACATGTCTTTACCAAACGCGGGAAGGGAGTCGGATTTGTTACGGCCGACAGCAGCTTTTCTTTCAACTATCAGTTCCGGATGCAGAACAGGGCAACGTTTGTCTCTACTTCTGAAAATGTGGCTGAGCCAGAGTCGTTTGAGTTTCGGGTGCGGAGGCTTCGCATGAAGTTCGAAGGATTCGTTTATGACCCGCGGCTGACGTACTATATCCAGCTTTCATTTTCACGCGGTGATATGGATTGGCGCGGCCCGGACGATGCAGCTGTGAACTCAAGTCCTAACGTGGTGCGTGATGCAGTCATCTATTATAATCCGACAACGCACTTGCGTCTCGGGTTCGGCCAGACGAAACTTCCGGGAAACAGGCAACGTGTGATTTCTTCAGGAGACCAGCAATTTGCCGATCGCTCAATTGTGAATGCCGCCTTCAATATCGATCGTGATTTTGGTTTCTTTGCACATTATACGCAAAACTATTTTGTCCTTCGCGGAGCGCTCACTTCAGGTGAGGGGAGAAATTCCATCAACTCGAATAAGGGTCTGGCGTATACCGGTCGCGTTGAGTTGCTTCCGTTTGGAAAGTTTACAGGCACGAATGACTATATCGAAGGCGATCTGGAACGCGAGCAAACGCCAAAGCTTTCTATTGCGGGAACCTACAGCTTAAATGATCTCGCGCTGCGTCAGGCCGGCCAGCTCGGCAATGACCTCTACGCACCACGATCGATCCGCAACTTTGAGCTCGATATGCTTTTTAAATACAACGGCTGGGCATGGTACAATGAGTACATGAAGCGCGAGTCCGAAAACCCCATCACAACATCGCCAACTGATCCAACCCGCACGCGGTTTATTTTTGTTGGAGAGGGTTATCTGTCGCAGCTCAGTTACCTGTTCAAAAACAATGTTGAACTGGCTGCGCGCTATTCGACAACAATTCCGAACGAGTCGTTGTACGACAATGCAATGTTTCCACTTCTGGATGAAACGCAATTGAAACAAGTCGAGTTGGGTATCACGAAGTATCTTGTAGGGCATCGATTGAAGATCCAGGGGAATGTATTGTATGGTGAACGCATCAACATGAACTCCAAAACATTTGATTCGGGATTCTGGTCCGGAATTTTCCAGGTTGAAATTGGTTTCTGACAGGCATGGAAAAGCGTTCTTCCAGTCTCTTTCAGCTTGCCGTGATTGTCAGCGCTTTCGGGTTTTTCGTGGATGTTTACGACCTGTTGCTTTTCGGCATCGTCCGTAAACCAAGCCTCGCAGCCCTGGGCCTTACTGACGAGCAAATACTAGTACAGGGTGAGTGGATCATCAGCGTCCAGATGATTGGCCTGCTCATCGGTGGCGTCCTTTGGGGCATTGTTGGCGACAAGAAAGGCAGATTAAAAGTACTGTTCGGTTCCATTCTTCTCTACTCGATCGCGAACATTCTCAATGGTTTTGTAACTACTATCCCACAGTACGTTGCGCTTCGGTTCCTCGCGGGTGTTGGACTGGCCGGAGAGTTGGGCGCTGGTGTCACGCTTGTCAGCGAAATCCTTCCGAAGGAGAAAAGAGGAATCGCTGCCGCAATGATTGCTTCCTTTGGAATTCTTGGCGCAGTTACCGCTTTTTTGCTCAATACAATTTTTGACTGGCGCACGTGTTATTTCATTGGCGGTGGACTTGGATTGTTACTCCTGCTGATGCGTGTCAGCGTAAGGGAAAGCACGATGTTCGTGGAACTGCAGACGAAGGATGCACAGAGAGGCAATTTCCTGATGTTCTTCAACAACGGAGCGCGAATGAAAAAGTATCTGCAGTGCATCATGATCGGTCTCCCCGCATGGTATATCATTGGCGTGCTTGTTACGTTTTCCGACCAGTTCGGGAAAGAGTTCGGGATTCCGGGCATTGATCCTGGCAAGGCGATCATGTATCTATACCTCGCGATTGCTTTCGGTGATCTCAGTGTTGGATTGTTGAGCTATAAAATGAAAAGCCGAAAGAAGGCACTGTTTATTTTTTATGGGATTACGATTGTGTTCACAGTCCTGTTTTTCCTTCAGCCAGGAAACAATGCTAAGATGTTTTATCTGATCTGTGCAGGACTTGGTTATGGAGCAGGCTTCACGGTAGTTTATATCACCATGAGCGCGGAACAATTTGGTACGAATCTACGTGCTTCGGCAGCGATCAGTATTCCGAACATGGTGCGCGGTGCGCTTCCGCTGATCATTGTTCTCTTCAAATTCAATCGGTCGCTGTTCGATAATTATGTTACTGGTGCATGGGTGACGGGTGCAATTCTGTTCGCGATTGCTATTCCTTCAGCAATGTTGCTCGAAGAGACGTATGGAAAGGATCTCGATTATATCGAGGAATGATTCGGACAATGTATGGGGAGCGACCGTTGGCGGTTTGAAAAAGACAAAGCCTCGACAATGAACACCGAGGCTTTGGTAAATCCCTTTCCTTTCGCTGGTATGACCCAGATCAAGTTATCAGAATATGTTCTCAGGTCTTGCGACCACTCCTTAAAGAATTTACAATCTTGTTTGATAAAATTTCTGTGCCTGCAAAGCGGCAGGGCGTTCTCTAATTCAACTGAGCAATTTCAGGATGAATTCTTTTTACTGCAATGGTGTCTCCCTTACAGTCAATCGCCTTACCTGCTTCAATGAGCGTGTAGCCACAACCTTTGCGGTCGGGCGTGTTACTTTCATTGTTGTCTGATCTGAAATTCGCGCCAGCAAAAAGCAACGAAATCATGATCACGAGCGTGAACATCACTCCAAATCGTTTCATGTGCCTGTGATTAATGTTTTACAATCGAGTCTTTGATGGTGACATCACTTTGTTTGATGCGATGTCAGTGCCCGTTGTGAAATCAATAGCGTTGATGCTACGGATGTAGTTGTTGATTGTTTCATAAAATTGAGCAGACTGCATGGCGCGAAAGCATTCACGCCATACTGTCCAACTGGTCTGGTTGTTACTGATGCAAACTTACGGCCAGCTTCTGTCAACGCATGTCAATCATCACGAAAATCAGAATCGATTATCTGAAATAACGTTTGCGGAAAATCTCCTTTGCAATTCGTTTAACCTAACGTTAACACAAAAAAATCCAAATACACTCTGGAAATGGCCTCACCGCGAGCCAACCAATCATTTGTTCGTGACAGAATGCCTTACATCAGCGGGCCACAGAAAATGTCAAGGAATTTTTATCGTTTATCTGAATCTTTGCGTGTACGGCAGGATGATGTGGAAGGTGACTCCTTTGCCTTCTTCAGAAAAAACACTGATGAGTCCGTGGTGATTGCTGACGATTTTCTTACAGATCGCGAGACCGATTCCGGAACCTTCGTATTTATTTCTGGGATGCAGACGCTGAAACAATTCAAAGATCTTGTCGGCAAACTGCTGATCGAATCCAATGCCATTGTCGAGATAAAAGATTGAGACGTATTTCACACTCAAGTCGAGGGAGTAGAATTTAATCTGATCGGGCGTAAGATCGATAGAAGCAATTTGTATCACCGGGGTGACATCTTCCTTTGCGAACTTCAGGCTGTTGCTGATCAGGTTGGAGAACAACTGGTTCATCTGAATGGGTATCGCTTCCAATTCGGGAAGCGTATTCTGAGACTTCAGAATCGCTTTTTTACTCCGGACCTTCAGGTCAAAATCGGTGATAACCTGCCTGACAATCTGGTCGAGTGATGTTTTTGCGAACAGGTCCTGCTGTCGCACAAGACGGGAATACGTAAGCAGTCCATTGATCAGTTCATACATTCTCCGTGTGGAGTTGTTGATACGCTGCAGATAGACTGCGGTTTCATCGCTGAGTTCGTCTTTACTTCGCGTTAGCAGCTTGTTCGTGTACGTGGCAATTTTCCGGATCGGTTCCTGAAGATCATGGCTCGCCACGTATGCAAATTGCTCCAGATCGTTATTGCTCCGTTCGAGTTCACGATTTTTTTCAGCAAGCTCCGTATTTGAACTGCGGAGCATCTCGTTCGTGCGGACGATCTCAGTGATTTCATGCGCGATGATCATCACGGCATAGACATTGTCCTGGTCGTCACGCAGCGGCACATAATAGTTCTCAAACTGCGACCGGTTCAGCACTTCGGATGTATATGCCATATCTCGCACGAATTCACCTTGCAAGGCACGCCCGATGTCGCGGTACATCCCACTTGACTTCACAGAAGGATACAGCTCATCAATTCGCTTCCCTTCAATCTGTTCCTTCGTGAGACCATAGCGCTCCATAGCCTTCTTGTTGATTGAGATGTAGCGGAAATCAGTGTCGACTACCGCAATCACATCGATTGTAGAATCAAAAAGTGACTGGCTGAACTGTGACTGCCTGACAAGTTCCTTGTTCTGTGCGGCCAGTAATTTGTTTTTTTCAAGGAGTTCCTGCTGGAGCTTCGCATCCATCGTACGATCGCGCACTTTTACAATCACTCCCTCGATATCGCCACTGATATTCTTTAAAGGGATGTAAAAAGTTTCAAAGTATTTTCCTTTCTGGAGCAGAGACTCAGTAATATCGGTTTTGACGGTTTCCCCCGACAGCGCACGTTGCACATAGCTTCGGTAATCCGACTTTTCCAGATAAGGAAAAACCTCAAACACATTCTGGCCAAGCACCAGGTCTTTGCCCACGCCTGTATATTCTTCTGCCTGATGATTGAAGTAAATGACTTTAAAGTGCTTATCGACAACCGAGATCATGCTGATGGTCGAGTCAATGATCGTTTCCATTACATTCATTCGGTTCACCGACTCGTTGTCAGCCTGCGGCTGCGAAGATTCTGACATCCATCCGATTACAGTGTTGCTGTTGGCCGCGGCATAAAGGGATAGTCGCAGCGTGAAGGTTCGTGACTTGACGGTCCGAAATGAAATGCTCTCCTGCCGGATGTGTTTGATTGCGTTCGTTAACCTGTCCCGATCGCGTGTATCGATATAGTTTAGCCACCCTAAGCCGAAATTATTTTGTGGCGCACTGCCAGACAGGTCGCACCAGACTTTGTTTACGAAAACACAGCGCGCTTCATCATCCCATAAAACGATCGGTGCAGGCGAAGTATTGGCAATCGCTTCAAACGGAAGCGATGTAATCGTAGAACTCTGATCTTCAGGTAGCATGAGTCCACTAAAGATACCGCTAATATCAATTTACCCGGGTTAAGGCAGAATCATTTTCGTCAGTGCGTCACTGCGAGTTTTCGCACCATAGCATCCGTCAGGTTCTCAGAATAGAGTCCGTAAGCGTCAACCAACGTGCCTTTCAGGCCATCTTTTGACGAAATCGCGAAGACAATCGCGTTGTCATCAGGGTTCGACATCCCTTCAAACCGGTGGAATTCGTCCACTTTGAAATCTTCCGGATGCAATTTGAGATCGAGCGGGGCACATTCCAGACACGTTGGCTTAAGATTGAAATCTTCCGTGTAGCCAAGTTTCCTTAATCCATTGATGGCTTCAGTGAGTGTGGTATAGGCCGTCATAACTTTCTGTTGTCTGACGGTCAAGTTAATCAGCTATAGGTTACTTTCCAACGCCCGCAGCACAGGAATGCGATTTGTTTGGATAAATACAAAGATTACTCTATGAAACAGCTGCAATCAATCGTCCGATCAATTGTCTTCATCATAGGCGTTAGCACCATGATAAATTGCTATTCGCAGTCGCGAACGAAATTTTCCCTTGAAACTGACCCCTCAACGTTTTCACTGAGTGGTTACTCCCTTCACGCACGGATACAGCCAGCTAACTGTGAACGTTGGCTGATTGGCGCGGGGACGTATGGGCTGAGGCTTCCTTCAATGCTGGTGAACATAAATCCGGACAACCGAGACGAAGGATGGAATACGAAAATCCGAAATGCCGTTGCGATGTATGGAGAGTACTATTTCCGCGGAGCCAATCAAAAGTGGTTCATCGGTGAACAAGCGGGCGTTCAGAACTATCATCTTGCGAACGATTATGAAGGAGGTAACGCATCTCGTTTTTCAACGATGCTCCTGATGACTTATGCTGGGTACAGCTGGCATCCGTTTCACAGTTCGCTCTATGTCAAGCCGTGGGCCGGACTAGGTTATACAAGAAAGATTAGCGGTAGCACCGTAGTTGGAAGCCAGGTTTATGATGTCGCACCGCTTTTCCCATTCGTGACGTTTCACATCGGCTACGAATTCTGATTTTGAAAATGAATGGTCACTTCAGTGCCAACGCCTTGTTTGCTTTGAATGTGAATTTCGCCATTTAGTTTTCGCGCCAGCTGTCTGCATAGTCTGAGCCCGAGGCCAAGCCCTTTTTCTTCGCGTGTACCAACGGTAGTTGTGTGATGTTCGCGTTGTATTTTATCCAGGGTGTCCGGGGACATGCCAACTCCATTGTCTTCAATGGTGATCGAGAATCCTGAAGCCGCTGTGTTCAGGCGTATGGAGATTTCTCCGTTGTCGCGGCAAAACTTTATGGCGTTCGAGAACAGGTTCCGGATAATAATAGTCAGCACTTCTGCATCTGATTTTATCTTCGTAGAGGTGGAATGCTGACGAATAGTAATGCCCTTAGCCTGGTAAACATTCGAATAAACCAGAAGAATTTTTTCAAGAATTTCTTCAACGTTTACTTCATCGATTTTTATCGACATCGCGTTGAAGTTTGCGCGCGTCCACAAGAGGGTATTGTCGATGAATTCCAAAACGTGTGAGCTTTTTTCATGAACTGCCTGCAGGCGATGGAGAAATTCATCATAGTCAAAATTTCCTTCCAGCATCAGCCGCGTCATGGTGTTAAGATTGGTCAGCGGTCCCCGGACATCATGTGCAAGAATAGATAACGTCTGATTCTTATTTTCATTCAGCCGTTGAAGCTCGTGTTCTTTGAGCATCACTTCGGTGAGATTCACAAATGCAACAAATTGAAGCGATCCGGTTACACGGCTCTTAACCTCATACCATTTGTCGCCATGATTTTTTGTGCGGATAATAACGCGCATCAATGCATCAGCCTCACCTTTGCCGAGTGCATCTTTGATCAGGTCATTCCAGCCGGAGGAAATCGCTCCGCGATACAGTGGATCAGGATAGGCTTTTACAAACCATGAATCGATGTCGGGTATCTCCTCAAGCGTATAGCCTATTTCTTCAAGGAATTTCTTGTTGAGGTAAACGTTCGCCTGCCTGTTCCCCTGCCTTTCTGAAATGATAAAAGGATACGGTAAAAAATCCAGGATAACTTCGATCCGCGCTTTGTCGGAAAGCAGGTTGTGCAGGCTAGCATTCATTCACCATTGGGGTTCGGGTGAAGGTCTTTTTCAGCTGCTGATATCGCTACCTAAGTTACAACAAATATCGTGTAATCAAAGTAAATCCTTTGGTATATGTACCCTTCGTTAATCTTTGAACGGATTGCCTTTCTTATCCGTAGACGCAACATACCGCAACGCAGCAATGATCATTTTGTTTTGTGTTGCATCGGTGAAGATCTGATCACCGTGGCCGATGTTCATGTAAACCATCCGATACTTTGTGTTCGTCCAGACAACAGGCGTATCCCCATCACGGATAATGTCTTTCAAACCAAAAGGATAATTTTCGTGCGAGAGTGACGCAAGTACCTTCACATCCTTGTTCTCCCGTGGACTTGGCCGCCACTGATACCATTCGTTGATGGGAGCAATGTAAGTGTCAGGCATTCCTTTCGTCACCGGGTGGGTACGGTCTTCAATCACAAGCTTAGCCGGCATTGGCGGCCAGTTGTTGTTGTGGAACACTGCCCCTCCGAGAAACTGCACAAACCATGGCCAGTGCGTGTCTTTGTCATTATATGCTGCAACATGGAAGCCAAGCCATCCACCACCGTTCTCCATATAATTTGTAAATGCCTCGCGTTCGTCTGCGGTGTGCGGGAAATCGTTGAGCATCATAATAAGTGAATAGTTTTTCAACTTATCTGCGTTTAAATCAGACATCCTGCTAGTCGTATCGAAAACAAAACCGTTGCCCTTTGTCAACGTCTTGAAAAATTTGATGGCGTCCCGGGAAAAATCCGTGTGATCGCGTTCCACCTTGTTTGAAAAGAAGGCGAGCACTTTAAACCGCGGAAATTGTGCGGCAGCTGGAACTGCTATCAGAACAACGCAAAACAGGACTGTTGCGGTAAACGTAAATTTCATACTGTCGATTTTTAATAAGTTTATAAAATAGCTGGCGTAAATCAAACGACCAGCATGCCGCTGTGCGCGGATCATATTTTTCTCGTTTTCCTTTTAACTAATTAAATTAGTAATACCTTTGCCTTATAAACTAATTAAATTAGTTATGAAAATATTGCGCACACTGAACGGGGTCAGACGGATCGAGGATTCGGATCCCAACATCATGCTGTTGAAAGTCAGGCAGATATTGGACGAGCAACGGAATGGATTGATCACGCGATTGATCAGCGATCTCGGCTCCTATATTGATTACAAGTTTCAGGTAAAGCCCGATGCGCGCCAGCTTGAGAGTATCAGGGATAAGTTATACACCTTAAAAAATTCAGGACTCGACCTTGACAAATACGATGCGCTGCTGCAACACGTCCTCCAAAACGAATTAACGTACATTAATGCAGAGCCATTTTATAAAGAGATCGATGAAAGCATCAGCTGGCACCTGAATGCCTCCCAGCTGAAGCTTGTGAAGTGACAACATTGCATTATTTGGCTGCATTCGCCCTTCTGGCTATCTTGACAGAATTAAGCTCCGGGACATGAAGTTTTTTCTGGTTAAGATCATCGGTTGGATAAAGAAGTTTTTACGCGAGAAGCTCCACCTGAGAGGGGAGGAGCTTCCCTATTATATTATTATAGGCGTTGCTCTCATCCTGTTTGGCATCGCGCTGAATACGTTTATAGAACTGACTGATGAACTTGCTGAAAATGAACTGGGAAAGTTTGATGACAGTGTTTCTGCATACATTGTCTCTTTCAGATCTGACGGTCTCACTTCTTTTTTCAGATTTATGACCGATATGGGTGATCGCTTCGCGTACATTGTGATCAGTGTTCTGCTCGGTGCCTACCTCTATCTTCGCCATAAGAACTGGAAATTTATTGTGCAGACCGTATTAGTGTTGCTATTATCAACAGCAACCAATATCCTGTTAAAATCTGTGATCAATCGTTCGCGGCCCGCACATGAGCACCTGGTGGAAGTTAACACACTCAGCTTTCCAAGCGGTCACTCGATGAGTGCGATGGGATTCTATGGTTTCCTCATTTACCTGACACTCGTTTCGAAAATACCACTCGTATTGAAAGTCAGTTTAGCAATTGTTCTCGTGATTACGATTTTGTCCATAGGAATCAGCCGCATCTACCTTGGCGTCCATTTTCCTTCGGATGTTGCTGCAGGCTTTGTAGGTGGTTTGATATGGGTTACCTTCTGCATCGTTCTGTTTAACATCATTTCACTTCTGCGGAAGCGAAAGACGGAAAGTGTGAATTCGCTTCCGTAACAACCAGTTGCTTTTTTACACACCAATGGTCTCGAAAACACTTCATTAATATCTTGAAGACGTAGCCTAACTGCCGCTTCTGCTGTCCACCGACCGAATCGGCTGTTTTATGCGAAGCGGCATTATTTTTTCCGTTTCATAAGAAAATTGATGTCTATGAATGCCCGTGTTGTGCTGTTTTTGCTTGCCGCGGTTGTGTGTGCTGCATGCAATACCCAAAAAATCGATAACCTCGCAAGGCAAAATGATTCTCTACGCACCGAACTGGCCAGGAGTCAGGCGATTATTGCAGATTTCGCGAAACTCACTGCATCAATTGATTCCATGAGAGGACTCAGGCAGGTGACTTTTACAAGGATCAATGGTTCGACCGCACACGAAGCAATGTCATCAAAAATCCGCGCGATCAACAACCATGTGTTTGAAACTGAGAAATTGATCAAGTCGCTTCATTCACAGCTGAAGTCTTCCAAATACGAGAATTCAGCTTATGTTATGATGATGGATGCGGTGAAAAGTGAATTGCAGATCCGTGTCAGCGAGGTGGCTGTGCTTGAGGGAAATATTGCAGACATTGAACAAACCAACCAGGAAATTTCCACCGAGAAAGAAGTGGCAGTTACTACACTCCTGTCGCAGGTAAATGAAAAGCAGCAGGCACTTGCTGAACTCGAGCAGCGCCTGCACAGACTGGAAAGTGATTTTCGGAATATTGAAGCGGAAGCTGTCTACGCACGCGCGCTGGCCGTGGAGGAAAGTGCGCGGAAGACGCGTCTCGCACCTGCAAAAAAACGGGAGGCCCTCACCGAAGCACTCGAACTGTACAAAAAAGCCAAAGCCCTCGGAAAGATGGAAGCAAGCGCAAACATTCAGGCACTCCAGAAATTCGAAACTGCCCGTGCAGGCAGCAACATGGCCACTGTTCTGCAGCCGTAATTGTCGATTATTTGTGCGCATCTGAGGTTTTACAGGCCCGGATCGTCTAAATGAGTTGTCTCACATTCGCAATTGAGATATATTGTGTACCCCTTACACAATGAAACCAGACAACTTATGAAATCCTTCTTTTCCGTATGTCTTCTGGTGCTGAGCGGGCTCGTCTATGGACAGCAACGCAGCGAAACCAGCACCGAGAATTTTACAGTCATCACTAATCCAAAAGGGCAAACCATTGCCTATGCACCTTCGTCAGGTGTCAAGATCATAACCGTGGACGGTTTGGCTTTCAAAGACCTGAACAAGAATGGAACGCTTGACAAATACGAGGATTGGCGCTTAAGCGTGAATGAACGCGCCAAAGACCTTGCTTCGAAAATGAGTGTCGAACAGATAGCAGGCCTGATGCTTTATAGTGGACATCAGTCAATTCCTGCGCGACCCCGCGGGTTCGGCACCGGCACATACAACGGTAAACTGTTTGCTGAAAGTGGTGCCGCAG
The DNA here is from genome assembly GCA_029309925.1 of Fulvivirgaceae bacterium JP3-4. GTDB lineage: Bacteria > Bacteroidota > Bacteroidia > Cytophagales > Cyclobacteriaceae > Chryseosolibacter. The sequence goes on along the minus strand of JARKND010000004.1, from coordinate 536,927 downwards.
CTTCGGATGTCTCCGATCAGCAGAAAAATTTTCTCACGGCCGATAATCTGCGCCACGTGCTGATCACAACTGTAGAGAGTCCGGAGATCGCTGCACGCTGGAATAACAATGTGCAGGCTTTGGTTGAAGGCATTGGTTTGGGAATCCCGGTAAACACAAGTTCAGATCCACGTCATGGAGTTGTAGCGAGCACAGAATACAACGCAGGGAGTGGCGGTCGGATTTCAATGTGGCCCGAAGCGTTGGGCCTGGCTGCAACATTTGATCCGGCACTCGTCCAGAAGTTTGGCTCCATTGCCGGACGTGAGTACCGTGCGCTGGGAATCGCCACCGCGCTTTCACCACAGATCGATCTTGGAACTGAACCGCGCTGGAACCGCATCAACGGAACATTCGGAGAGGATCCCATCTTGTCAGCAGACATGGGCCGCGCATATATCGATGGTTTCCAGACATCAACGGGCAGCGCAGAGATTAACAACGGGTGGGGATACCACAGCGTCAACGCGATGGTGAAGCACTGGCCAAGCGGTGGTGCCGAAGAGGGCGGCCGGGATGCGCACTTTGCATACGGTAAGTTTGCGGTTTACCCTGGGAATAATTTTGAAACGCACCTGATTCCCTTTGTGAAAGGAGCATTTCAACTCTCCGGCAAAACAAAGATGGCATCTGCCGTGATGCCGTACTACACCATCTCATATAACCAGGATCAGAAGAACAAAGAGAATGTCGGCAATGGATTTTCAAAATACATCATCACGGATTTGCTTAGAAATAAATACGGATACAACGGAGTTGTCTGCACTGACTGGCTGATCACTGCCGATGAAGGAAAGACTCCGGACGTTTTTCTAGGGAAGGCGTGGGGCGTAGAAGATAAGACAGTAGCGGAGCGACACTACAAAGTGCTCATGGCAGGAGTGGACCAGTTCGGAGGAAACAATGCTGCAGGTCCGGTGATTGAAGCTTATCAGATCGGTGTGAAAGAACATGGAGAGGAGTTCATGAGAAAACGTTTTGAAGAATCTGCCGTGCGATTACTGACAAACATCTTTCAGGTCGGACTTTTCGAGAATCCGTACCTCGATCCAAAGATTTCAAAAACAGTTGTAGGCAGTCCGGAATTCATGCAGGCAGGCTATGATGCGCAGCTCAAGTCCATCGTTCTGCTGAAGAACAAAGCGAAAGTTCTTCCCCTCGCAAAAATGAAAACCGTGTATATACCCAAGCGCACGGTTGCAGCGGGCCGCGACTGGTTTGGCAACGCGACACCTGAGCGCATTGAAATGCCTGTTAACCTCGACATCGTTAAAAAATATTTCAATGTAACAGAAGATCCTTCAAAGGCTGATCTCGCTATCGTGTTTGTAAAAAGTCCTGAAGGTGGTGTTGGCTACCTGAAGGAAGACCGGGAGAAAGGTGGCAATGGCTATGTGCCCATCAGTTTGCAGTACGGGCCTTACACCGCGGCCACTGCGCGCGAGAAAAGCATCGCTGCAGGCGATCCCGTAATCGATCCAACGATCACCAATCGCTCTTACAAAGGAAAATCATTCACGGCTTCTAACATCACGGATCTTAAAGTAATCCAGGACACAAAGACTGCGATGAATGGTAAGCCGGTGGTAGTAGTGATTGCGGGCAACAAGCCAATGGTATTTAATGAGTTTGAGAAAGACGTAAATGCCATTGTGTATGGATTTGGTGTTCAGGATCAGGCAGTACTCGAGGTTCTCACCGGTGTTGAGCCTTCTGGCTTGTTGCCTGTTCAAATGCCAGCATCGATGGAGACCGTTGAGGAGCAGCTGGAAGATGTGCCACACGATATGAAAGTGCATGTTGACAGCGAAGGAAATGCATACGACTTCGCATTCGGCCTGAACTGGAAAGGCGTCATCAAAGACAAACGCGTTGCACGTTATAGAAAGAAGTTACCGTAGTCAGTTTTATAAATTGTGGTTTTTAGCCCGGAGCCTGCTTCGGGCTTTTTTTTGTGGTTATGCAATTCTCGTCTATATTCATCTTTTAATATCTGAAAATGGAGCATCAGCAAGACGGCCATCACGAGCGCTGGCACATCCGCAGCAAGTGGATGCAACGATTTGAGACTTACCTGCCGGAAGTTGTGTATGGGTCGATTGATGGAATCGTGACAACGTTCGCGGTGGTGGCGGGTTCTGCAGGGGCCGATCTTGGAATTAACATCATTCTCATCCTTGGCATGGCCAATTTATTTGCAGATGGTTTGTCAATGTCGATCGGAAGTTATCTGTCGAAAAAATCGGAGCAGGACAATTACAACAAACACCTTAAGATTGAAGAGTGGGAGATTGAACACATGCCCGATGTTGAACGAAAGGAGATCGAAGAGATTTTTCGCGACAAAGGGTTCGAGGGTGAAGAATTAAAAATGGTTGTCAACCGCATCACCGCCAACAAACAAGTGTGGCTTGATACGATGATGAAAGATGAGTTGGGACTTACGCTCGAGAAGAAATCGCCACTCAAATCTGGTATCACAACATTGCTCTCGTTCATTGTTGCTGGTGCAGTTCCACTGGTCGTATACATCCTCGTGTACGCAGGCAACATGGAGATCGACCCGTTTATTTCCTCGTGTGTCGTCACGGGGCTTGCTTTCATTTTTATTGCTTATATCAAGACTTACGTGACGCGGATCAGCATCCAGCGAAGCATCACCGAAACGTTATTGCTCGGAGCAGCTGCGGCAACGGTAGCTTATCTTTTGGGTGACTACCTCGAGCGTGTGCTCAGTTAGTGGGATTTTCACCTGTAATAAATTTTTTCCATTGGTCGAGGAGGGTTGGTTCATCGATTTTCAGCGCAGCAAGCAGGTCTGCTTTCTTTTGCGTCTTGAGTAGACTGATCAGCACTTGTCGGCCATATTTGTGATCGATAAACTTTACCACTGATCCCGATAACCCGTAACGAAGTTTTCCAGTCCAGAAGTTATCGAGCGTTGAGGGTACGAGCCCGTTTGCAATCACTGCTTTAACGTCAGCGAGGCGCTTCTCATTCAGCTGACCGGACGCGTAGGTTGCAAGGCCTTCCACGAACCAATCTATGTTTTCCACCTGCGAAAAATCTCCGCTAGCATTTTGCTGACCGTGGAATACATGAACCAATTCATGTATTATCAATTCTTTTGCGGCAAGCGAGTCTTTATAGTCATGTTCACAGGACTCGGACTTCCATTGGTGAGGTGATATAAGGTCAAGTTGAGAAGAAATGCCGCTCGCTACCATCCAGCATTCAGATTTAAAGTCGGGCATCTTCCAGTCCTGTTGCCATTGCCGGTCAAGCGAAGCGCGATTCGGATGTAGTCTGATCGTGAACTTGCTATCATATTGTTTACCAAAAAATGTCTCGACTTCTACCATTCCCCTGTCAAACAGTTTCAGGTACGATGATAGCTGGCTTTCGCTCTCCGCTGTATAACGAATGAAATACTTTGCAAATTCCTTTGTCATGGCTGGGTTCTGCCCTTGAGCGATTGAAGCCCACAGCAGAACCGCGAGGGTGATGTATTTTACCATAATCGTTTGACGCCACCTGGCCGGTGTTGGTTACGGGAACCACAAAAAAATAAATTGAGACGGTTGGCAAGGAAGGAGATGAAACGCGCGGGCCGTGCTCCGCTGACCTTTATTATGATAACAGCTGGCGTGGTGGAACAGACAGATGCAGCGTACTGTCGCTGGTCAAGCTTTATATAGTTTTAAGCTGCAATCTTTTCGTTCATTACCATGCAGAAAAAGTCCTGCAAGCTTACGTTGTGGATTTGTAAGATTTTGTATAATGATTTGAGTGTGACATTGGCTTTTCCATTTTCCATTCGCCAGTACTGGATTTCAGGAAGGTTATACTTTTCGGTAAAAGACTTCGCAGTCGGAAATCCTTTCTTAATGCGAAGCTCCTGCAGGCTTGCACCAACACCCACAAGAGTGTTTTTGAATATTTTTTCAGATTTGGTCATATGCAGATTGGTTATCGCTACCAAATCAAAAAAATTGTATGCCAGCGTTCTGAAGGGGTACAATTTTTTTTCCACGATTTACTTTCTATTTCTTTAATTTTTCGCACGCTCATGGAAGGAATAAGAACTGCTCTTTTGATTTCAGACGACCTGGACGACCACCAATCCTTCTCGGAAGCTTTTCAGAAGGTATCCCCGGCCACGGTAGTTGTTGCAGTGCTCTCCCAGGAGCGTGCCCTCGAATTGCTGAGCTCAAAAAGGTTGATTCCGGATTACATTTTCCTGGACCTTACTTCACCAGACTCAAATGTGTCAAAATTCTTTAGTTCAGTGAAAATGGCTGAGGATGGGAAGAAAATTTCGATTACCGTATATGGCGGAGACGAGTCCTTCTCGGCTGAAGGACCCGCGGGTGTTTCAAAATTTGATAAGGACTATGAATTCCCGGAGCTTGTCAAATACTTCAGAGAGCTTGTGACACAACGCCAAAGCTAGGCTGAAACTGCAGTCTGTCGGCTTTTGTAAAAAACTGTGCCATACTAAATTATGGTGATTTTCTTTTGTGATAAGGTCTTTTCAAAAATTCTACCTTATTTTTAAAAGCTGAACTAATACCTGAGATTGCCAATGATTGTTCACCATCTCAATACCAATGAGTTCTATGAAGTAGTTGAAGAGAACAAGCGCTACTTCATACGGAATGACAGGTATAAAGCCTTCCACGCGAAAAGCGATCTGCACTCCACCCTTTGGGACCTCATTGACTGGATTCGCATGACAAATTTCACCGGCTTAACCGATGTCGATTGCCAGAATGTAATGCGAATCGCCCAAACAAATCAAACACTAGAGAAAGACACTGTGATGAATATCATCTGCGGTCGCAAGATCAACAGGGTTTTTTACGAGGGAGTCTACAACCTCATTGCCCAAACTTTCAATACAGCCGGTAATGCTACCGTAGTACTTAACAATGAAACCAATTTCTTTCTCTACGAAGAAATTATCCAGCTGCTCAAGTTCAGCCCCTTGAAAATGAAAACCCTTCGTCACTAACACGGAGTTATTCCGCGCAGTAGCCGATCGTGATCGCGGCCGCCTCGCTGCCTTCCATATTGGCAAATTCGAGTGCTGGATACTTCAACGATTTCTTAAGGCAGATAATGCTTCCTGGTTTAAATCCGAGCGCATTGCCGTCAATTATTGTTTCCCGCTCGCCTACGATATATGTACAGGATGCGCACGCTACTTCCTCTACAATCTCAGTGTACAAACCCGATACGGAGATACTGGCAACTTCTGCGGTCGTAGCCACCATGTAAGTTGATTGATCCTTACCCATGCTTTCCGAAGTAACGATTTCGTCTTCCGAACACTGCGCCATAAGAACCACCAGCGCAATTGAGCCGATGAATGTTTTGCCGAGGTAAAATGCTTTTTTCATGATCGTATGCGGTTTGATTAATCTTTTACAAATACTTTTACATAGTCTGAATCGGAATTGCCTGAATTGTCTTTCACGCGCAAACGGAAGACATAAGTTCCTTTTTTAAGTCCGGTTATCTTTAAGGTCTTGCTCGTTGTTCCGCTCAATGTTCCGGTTGGTCCGGATATCTTAGTCCATTCATAGGCTGCAATCGTTCCATCGGTGTCACCTGCGGTTCCGTAGATCGTTGTCGTTGTGGTTGATGAAAGATATTTTGTCTGGTCGGAAGTAGCGTTTGCTGTGGGGATTTTGTTACCCTTGTTGTTAGTGTTGGTAAATGACAGCATCCACTCATATACATTTGGATTGTGCAACGAATGATCTGTACGGTAGGCGTATGACCAAGCATTGTGTTTTACACCCGTGTATATCGTAAGTTTAGCCAGCGGACTTGGCTTCGGTGTGCTGGCGTTGATCGCATTCACCATGTTCACTGTCTTCGACATTGGTACTACGTCATCGATGCTTCCGTGTGATGCCCACACGGGCAGATTTTCTGCTGCAATCTTGTAGGCCTTCGATGGACTGTTGTATCCTCCACAAACCGGTAGTGCAGCTGCGAACAGCTCGGGATAATCCTGAATCGTTACCCATGTGCCTCCGCCACCAAGGCTCAGGCCGGTGATGTAGATGCGTTTCTCGTCTACCCGGAGATAAGTCTTTACATAATTGAGTACTTCCAACACATACGATGAGGGCCAGGTGCCATAGTTGCTCTTCAACTGAGGCGAAATGAGTATGAATGGAAAGTTCGTCCCGTTCTTGACATGCATTGGCGGGCCGATTTTGGCAACTTTATAGATGTTGTCTTTGAGCGTCTGGATGTCGGTCGTGTTCGGACCACGCTCACCAATCCCGTGGAGAAAAATCACGATCGGATACTTGTTCGAATTACTGTTGTAGTCTGATGGCAGGTATTCATAATAGGCAATTGTGGAGGCAGCCGTTGTTTTAAAAACCTGTTGAGCCGACACCTTGCCCATTGACGCTGCCGTCATCGCTATCACAAAAAACAAAATTGATTTTCCACTCCTCATACCACTTCGTATTTCAATAAAGCCGCAGAAGATTTTCATCTGCTTTCATTACAAAGGTCCGGCAAGTCCTGAGTTTAATTTTCTGATAGAAGGGATAATGGTCTCTTCTGTAAGGAATACAGGAAAGTGTTAAAAACAAGTTGAAACGAAGCGACCTTAAAAACCATGAGGCGCGCGTGTCGGCTCTGTTCAGAATTCTAAGTTCAACTGTCAGGTTTGCACCTCGTTTAACTTACGTAGCCGATGAGTTGCAGGCAAAGATGTCGGGAAGAAAAAATTAATGACGCTTCATTCGAAGTTCAGCCAGCCGTTTTTGAATGTAACGAACGCGAGCATTTTGTCAAATCGCCTAAAAAAGAAAAATACAGACTCGCCAATCGCACACCGTGTGACGAAACGGATATGAAGCTGGTAAGATGGCTCGCGACTAGTTCAGGCGAAATTTAAGGGGCATTACAAGTCGGACATGTACTGGATGTCCGTTCTGTCTTCCGGGCTTCCAATTCGGCATTCGCTCAACCACACGGATTGCTTCTTTGTCGCACTCCGCCATGATTCCGCGGAGGACTTTCACTTCGCTAATTGAACCCGTTTTACTTACCAGGAAACTCACATGGACCGTTCCTTCGATACCCATTTTACGTGCAACCTTTGGATATTGCATGTTCTCCCGAAGGTAGGCAGCGAGCGCGTCATAGCCACCGGCAAATTCCGGTTGTTGTTCAACCACTGTAAATATTTCTTCCGTTTCCTGAGGCACTACTTCCTCGACTGGCTCGTCAAAGACAACCTCAGAGTCGCCATCCACGGCAACAGCACCGATGTCATTTACTTTTAGTTCTTCAATGGTGGGAATTTCTTCAACCACTTGTTCTTTCACCACCTTTGGTGGCACAAACTTGATCGTCTTTTGAAGTTTCGGCAGAAGTACCTTCGGGGGAGCCGGTCTAGGCTGATCGATAGGAGGCGGAGCCATCAATTCAGTATAAACAAGTTTTCGTGGGACCTGCACTGGGGCAGCAGCATCATCGGCTATCCATTTCGAAATGGTTGGCAACAGCAGGATGAAGGTCGTGACAAGTGCAGTAAGGGTTACGCCTATCAATATATTAAAGGAGTATTGCTTGCGTAGCGGATAAGCACCGTACGCCTGATTTCGGTTTTCGAATACCAGATCGTCCCAGCTTTGGCTAGCAACATCGTGTTCGGAGGAGGTGTTCATTGCTCTTGTGAGCAGAGGGATGCGCTTCTCAGGTCAGGTTGGGGGCTTACGCCTTCAGTCAGGTATCAATCTTTACGCAAATTGGGCGTCAAGGTTTTGTCACCAGGCGTAAAACTGTTACCGCCCGAGGAAATTTAACCTCACAATTGTCAGGAAAGCGGCCTAAAGTGCGAGATAACGGCAATTACCAGCAGTTTGCTCGATATTGCAGGGGCTGGCATCAGCTTTATAAGCATACCGGTAGTAATTATACATACCAAATTCCTTATGAAAAGTTTAGTGATCAATTGTTTGTGTGCGGCCGTGATTATCTCTTTCGCTTCTTGCGACAGAAGCGAGGGGATCAGTGAAAGACCTAAGGAAATCGTGGCAACCGGTGAGCGTCTGGCGTTATTTCAGGAGATTATGGCAGATTTCCCTGAAAGTAAAAATGTTAAAAATGCCAAGCCTGAATTATTTGATGGTGCAACCAGAAAAGAAATTCTTGTGAAAAATGAGTCTGACGTGTACGTAACGTTCATATCAGAAGGTGCAAGCCTTGCTAACACCTTTGGCTGGTATTCATATCCTGCAGGATCGAAGCCAACGTCTAGTTCTCAGATCCAGATGAATATTCTGTTCCCGCACGTTTCTGAACGCGTTCTTCGCCAGGGTGACAGGCTGCGTCTCGGTGAATCCAAAATTCCTGCGAACACTGTTGTTGGTTTTTTCCTCATCATTGACGGATGGGAAAGAGGGGAAATCCACTACGATCGTCAGACATTCTACACAAACTTCGAGCTCAATCCAAACAATGAGCAACAGCACGTGCTGTTCAAACACAAAGAACTTGGCGACATTGTGTTGTCGTTCGAAGACGTGCTTACTTCTTCAAGTAGTGATAAAGATTACAACGATATTATTTTCACTGTGACGGATAACACCAATGAATCAGAAGTTACAAACTTCGATATTACAGGGGTGAAAGAATATTAACGAACTGACTTCAAATTGAAGTGTGGTGACGAAGACTCATCACACTTTTTTTTTGTCTTTGCGAATTTTAATTTAGCACGCAGCACCAAACCAGAACGGTATGATGATGCGCGACTATTTTATTGTGGATTCTTCAAAATTCCCTCTTGTAACAGGTACGTTTCAGGACTTTGTGCCAACGGCTGAGGAATTTACGGGCTGGCAGAAGAAAATGGAAGATTTTATTTCAACGCGCGAAAACTTTGTTATCATCGTTGATTTTACAAATGTTCGAGTGTTCTCAGCTGAGTACCGGATCAATGCCGCAAAGTGGGCCGCGAAAGTCGATTTGACTCTTTCACAAAAGAATATAACGATGGTTATGTGCACACCTTCCCTTGCGACACGGGTGTTGATGAAATCGATTCTCATTATGTTTCAGCCAAGGGCAACGTTCAAATTCGTATCGAGCCTCGAACAAGCTTACCAGACCGCATCGAAACTACTCAAAAAGGATTATACCTCCGGAATAAACGGGTGAAGGGTATTCAGGGATCAATAGTAAGAGTGGATTTTTTTCCTAAGCAACATTCGCAATAGCGGCCAACCTGGGTACCTGACACAGTTCGTCACAACTAAAAAGAACGTGTTGTTGCAAATTCTTATCTTTGTCAGTCCTTTTCTCTCATTCCATTTTTATTATCTTCAGGCAAACCCCAGCCGCATGCGCGATTTCTTAACCCTTGATACCTCGGGCTATCCGATTGTTGTAGCCAAGTATCACGACTTCGTTCCTTCCTTTGAAGAGTTTATCAAGTCACAGGACGATCTTGAAGCATTTTACAAGACGCACACTCACTTTGTTTTACTCGTTGACTTTGGAGTGATGCCCTATCTCCCTGTCGAGTATAGAATGCTGCAGGCAAAATGGGGATTCCGGTGCAAACCGCTTGTAATGAAGAATGCAATAAGCGTTGTGTTTTATGCCCCGTCCAAAATGCTTCAGTTGTTTTTAAAGATGTTTCTGGTAGCTGGAGCACGAGGCTGTCCTACCGCTGTTGTTTCATCGCTCGAGAAAGGATACGAGGCAGCAAAGAAAATGCTTGAAAAAAACGGGACGGTTGAGCGCACCCGTTGAGACACAGGGGCACTCACCGCCCGGGTTTATCGCTGGCGCGAATGGCCTACATCGCGCCAAACTGTTTCAGAAATTTTTCGGAGTTGGCCTTGACGTTCTGAGGCGGGTTCAGTGTCAACGATTTTTTGAAGCTCTTTATTGCGTTTGCCTTGTCGCCCTTTGTGGCGTAACCTTCGCCCAGGCTGTCAAAAGCATTGGCACTTTTCGGATTCCGCTCGGTGTTCAAGACAAACACTTCAATGGCCTTGTCAACGTCACCCTGCCCGAGCAATTGATAACCATATGCATTCAGTTCCACTTCGGTAGCAGAGGCCATCGCATCATTCAAAAGCTTTATTGCGTCATCACTTTTGCCCGCCTGGCGAAGCAAGCCAGCTTTGATTCTCTTCGTGTTGAAGTTATTATTTTGTGCAATTGCCTGATCGATCCAACGAAGTGCGTTTGCATTGCTAACATTATTTTGAAGGGCGTATTGTGCAGCGCTTGTGTAACCTTGTGCCGAAAATCCGATCGGACCTTTCAACTCCTGCTCGGCATTGGCCATCACAATTTCGTCTACTGCGAATTCTATTTTTACCGGGAATTGCTTCTTCTCCCAATTCAACACCAGCTCTCCTGAGTTTTTCGAAAGATTCATAAAGTCATACGTCAGGATTTCTGTATGGGGTGTTTCGCGAACCTGGATCTTCGCGCGAAGCTGATCTTTCTCCGCCTCATACCAAAAACTTCCCCACGACTGATTTTCTTTCGACAGGATTACTTCGCCTGAGTTGTCCTGGTTGATGACGAAGAACAATCCATACGTTCCTGCAGGAACAGTTATACCCTCGACTTTTGCCGGATGCGATAATGTTAGGGTTGTGTTTTCATTTGCCCCGGCACGCCACGGTGCTTCTTTGCCATTGCCGAAACCAAGTTGCTTGTTCCATCCGTAGGGAACGAGTGATCCCCACACCTGACGACCTTTCACGGCAGGCCTGGAATAATTCACCGTAACTTTTGAAATGCCGATGGTTTGGGTTAATGACGCAGCCGGACTCGCTGTGCGTGGAGACGTGATGGGTTGCGCATGAACACTGGTAATCATTGACAGTGAAAACACAACAACCAAAGAATGGTGCAGTAAAGTCTTCATATATCTGTTGATTTTAAGTTAATGTACCCAAAGGTTCTAAAACAGTCCATGAAGTTGAATACAAGCAATGTTCAACTGTGTTCAAACGGTGCGCAACGAACATCTCCGGTCTGTCAGAACATTTTTTGCAACAGTGGGGTAGCTCGTCTTGGGTGATACTGCTTCCCGCGGAGATTGCGTGCGCTTTCTATAGGTGAGGAGGTTCGAAGTGACGGTGTTTAAGTTCTGCAAGTCAACGCTGTGCTAAGAAACTGCTGAGTTTGAAGAGCCGGTCCATGAAAATGAAGTAACGGTGAAAATAAAAAACCCTGTCACGTCTGTAACAGGGTTCGCCTTAGTACCTAAGGCCGGAATCGAACCGGCACACCTTGCGGTACACGATTTTGAGTCGTGCGCGTCTACCAGTTCCGCCACTCAGGCTTGGCTTCGCTAAAGGTCCGAAAAGCGTGGCGAACAAGGCTCTGTTTTGCCATCCCCTCAAACCTCTAGCGAAGGAGGGTGCAAATATGGCTAAAGTTTGATTTTCCGGCAAGAGCGGATGGAAAAATAGGCATTGAGCCATTGGCAGTAGGCGTTTCCGGCCTTAATTTGAACTCAGGTGCGGGGAACCGACTGTTATACTGCATTCAAAAAATTCCACTTATGAAAAAACTAATTTTCGTCTTTGCAGTCCTCAGCTCTCAACTTACGTTCGCGCAACAGGGAGGGAAGGCCAGGGCGCGCGATCTCGGCATACCGTTCTCTGGAACGCCAGGCGCGCTGAATGCAATCACAGATGTTACCGGTGTTGAAGTTGGATTCGCAACACTGATAGAAGGGCAGGGCACATTGCAGGAAGGAAAGGGTCCTGTACGGACTGGTGTCACTGCCATCTTTCCGAAGGGAAAAAATTATCAGGGACGCGTCTTTGCTGCATGGTATACGCTGAATGGAAACGGTGAAATGACCGGAACGACATGGGTCAAGGAATCAGGTTGCCTGGGTTCACCGGTGATGATTACCAATACACATAGCGTTGGCGTTGTACGCGATGCAGTGATCGAATGGTACGTAAAAAAATTCCCGACAAGCGGTTACTCAGGAGACATCAGTCTTCCTGTTGTTGCTGAAACCTTCGATGGGTTTCTCAATGACATCAATGGATTTCACGTTAAGAAAGAACACGTTTTTGCAGCGCTCGAATCAGCAAAATCCGGTTCGATAGCGGAAGGAAATGTCGGTGGGGGTACCGGAATGATCTGTCACTTGTTCAAGGGCGGTACAGGAAGTTCGTCAAGAAAAATCCGCATCAGCAATCAGGACTATACAGTGGGAGTTCTTGTGCAAACCAACTATGGTTCACGTGACCAACTCAGTGTTGCGGGGGTCCCCGTTGGAAAAGAAATTCAGGACCTCAGGCCAGCGATCAAAAAAGATAAGGATGGTTCTATTATTGTCGTGCTGGCTACCGATGCGCCACTCCTTCCGCACCAGCTTGAGCGCCTCGCGAAACGAATTCCACTTGGCATCGGTATCATGGGAGGCCGCGGTAATAATTCTTCAGGTGATATTTTTATCGCATTCTCTACTGCCAATGCAGATATCAATAAAGACCGCGACATCGCCAGGGTAGACATGCTTCCCAACGACCTGATGGACGACCTGTTCCAGGCAACTGCGGAGGCTACTGAAGAAGCGATTGTCAACTCAATGGTCGCGGCTGAAACGATGGAAGGCGTCAACGGCAATAAAGTCTTCGCGATCCCACATGACCGGCTCATTGCCGTATTGAAAAAATACAACCGCATCAAATAATAATGCGCATCAGCTACGACTTCATTGTTGCAGGCGCGGGATCAATGGGGAGTGCCACCGCATACTACCTTGCGAAGCAGGGATTTCGGGTGCTCGCCATTGATCAGTTCGATCCTCCGCACGACCAGGGCTCGCATGCGGGTCAGAGCCGGATCATTCGCAAAGCGTACTTTGAACATCCAGATTATGTTCCATTGTTACACCGCTCATATGAGTTGTGGAAAGCCTTTGAAGAAGAAATTGGTGAAAGAATCTATTATGAAACAGGCATCGTTTACTTCGGAGATGCGAGTCATCCCACACTTGCTGGTGTCCGCAGTTCTGCGAAGCTCTATGACGTAAAACTTGAAGTCCTTGATCCGCAGCGTTCCAGCGTAGAATTTCCGGAATTCAATCTTCCCGCATCTTTCCAGACGCTCGTGGAACCTGAAGCCGGATTTGTCCGGCCGGAATTTGCGATCGGTAAATATTTAACTGAAGCAAAACGTCTGGGAGCCAGACTACTCGTCAATGAACGAGTTCTGTCATGGACTTCGGGGCCTGATGGCGTCAGTGCCACCACAGACAAGGGCGTACATTATGGTGGAAAGTTAATTCTCACTGCGGGCAGTTGGATGAAAAAACTAGTTTCACCGCTTGATCGGCACTTGCGTGTAACACGACAAACATTGGCTTGGGTGAGTCCGAAAGATCCTGACGCATTTGCGCTGGGGAATTTTCCCTGCTGGTTCATTGAAGATCCTCAGCTCGGAATGTTTTATGGTTTCCCAATCCTCCCTTATGAAAGTTTCGGAGGACCTATCGGACTCAAAATCGCCAGTCACCGGCCGGGTGAAACGGTTGACCCGGATGCTGTCGACCGTAAAACATTGGCCGAAGAACAGCAGGCGATACAGACGGTTCTCTCAAAGTATTTCCATGATGCGGGCCAGGAGATCATTACGCTGAAAACCTGCCTGTATACGTACTCACCCGATGAAAATTTCATAATTGATATCCTGCCCGACACATATAAGCGCGTTGTGGTGGCAGCCGGGTTCAGTGGACATGGATTCAAGTTTGTACCGGTAGTGGGGGAGTTACTATCGCAACTCGCGACAGGAAAGGCGCCCACATTGAAAACTGATTTTTTAGGAATGTCGAGGCTCCATTGTAGCGACTGAGATCAGTGCGCGATAAGGTTGTAGATGGATGATATCTTGATAAACGGAATATACTTCACCAGATCGAGGTACTTGACGCTTGCAACCTTAGTGATGCGCTGGGCCTTATGATCATAGTACTCTTCGACAAGAAAATTGTCGAGGCGATAAAGGGCTACACGCAGCTTCTTATCCTGGATCACCGTAATCAGATCCGCATCAATGCGTAACAATGCGAGGCGCTCATCGAGCGGAAGTTTGTCAAACGTGTTCATAGTGAGATAGGCTGACCATACCATTGACCGACAATTAGCATGCCTGCTAATTCACTCAAAAATCGAAGAACTTAAGCTTCGTAGCTGTGGAAATAACAACCTTATCTTCGAACTGTCGGTAAAAATTCAAATTCAGCTGATCAATTGAAACTGGTTTCCGATGAAGTACTTTACCAGCTGGCGAAATGCCGGTGGAGCCGAATGAAAAAAAGAAAGCTCACCCCGCTGTTTAGTCTAGGGTGAGCTCTTAAAACTGAAAACACTATTCTCCACGCTTCACCATTTTCCCTTTAATTACCTTATCGCGCAACTGCAAGTTGAATATGTAGACACCTGGAGAAAGTTGGTCTCCACTCAGTGTCTTTTCATTCCAGCCTTTTTCTACATGTACAGAATTTGAATGTATCTCCTTGCCTGTCACATCCACGATTTGGAAACGGGCATCCTGAGCATCGGATGCGGAAAAAGAAATTTTTGTCTCATGACGGAACGGGTTAGGATAAAAGATTCCGCTTTCAATCTTTTCTTCACCGGTTCCATATCGGATCAGCACACTCACCGACTGTAGAGCACTATTGTACATTCTCAAAGGAGTGGCCGAGCTGTTGATCGTCACCTTATCATTGACCGTTTCTGAAACCTTGCGAAAACGAATCTTGAACAGTGAAGTCCCATCGTCAACCGATACATCGTGCGCGCGTGTATCATCCCAAATTGCTGTCAAAACGCCCTCATCGGCTCTGTGACTTCCGATGCTTTGATTTATTGCCATGTCTTCGTTATCAATCCACTGAAGTTCTTCAGCATTCCAGTTCATAGTAAACTGGTAACCCGAAATCTCAACGAATCCGAAGGCAGAAACCTGCAATTCAAAGACTCCATCTCCGGCATCCTTGAGCGGGCTTATCTCCAAAACCACTTCCTGTGCTTTCGTGCGGCCAGCCTGGGAGTTGTCGCGAGTCAGATTGACATCTCCCATTTTCACTGCAGTAAAAGCCACGTTTGAACCGTTCATGAGATCAGTCAGTAACGGTGTGGCTGTTTGCGGATAAGGAAAAGCTGTTCCGGTACTTTCGAAATCATGAGCTGCGTCAACGAACGCCCACTGACGTGCATTCGGAAAATTAGTTTCCACACCGAGTATCAGAGCCTGCAGAATCGCCAGATCCTGTATCGAGACGCTAAAGTTGTTACTGACATCCGCAGCGATAAACTCATAAGGAGACGTGAAAGTCGTGACCTGGAGAATATGTCGTCTGATGAGGATCAGGTCCTGCACGTCAATACCGTTTAGTAGATTGGGATCGTCAGACTTTGAGGGGGTTATGGTATAGGATGAGTTTTCAGAAGCCTGAACGGTGAATGTGTAGCCACCGTTTTCGTCAGTGCTCGTCTCCTGCGTTGAAGATCCTGATAAACCTACCGTAACATTCTGTACAGGTTCGTTATTCGGATACAATATGGTGCCGGTGATTGTAAGATCATTGCTAATGGTGATCAAGCCATCTACTCTGACAACGTCTATTGTTTCAAAGTCGTCATTGATGGCTTCCACCGCTGTTGGGTGATTGGTGATTGATACAATTGTTGACGCACCGAAATTCCCTGTCAAGGCGAACCGGATGGCAAATAGTGTTGATGCGTTTTCTAATGTTTGAGCAGCTGCGCCTGGGTCCACCCATGCGTAAGTCAACTGTCCCTGCGCTGCATTTGATGTGTTAAATGAAGCAACGTCCAGACCAGGCAGGCCAAATTGCTCCACGCCAACAAAAGTTATGACTGTTGGATCCCAGGACAGAGAAAACTGCTGACCAAGAAGCTCTTCAAAATCCTCAACCTGAACGGGAAGCAAGACCTCTGAACTTCGTTCGCCAGTCACATCGGACAAATATACTTTGGTGCTGTAAGGTGGATCGAGCAACGTATTTGCCACGGTGTTCGTTTCAATTGGAAGGTTGAAGTCGAACACGATGCTTGCACTGTTTTCAATCCGCGTATGTCTTGGAAGGTTGTCTTTCAAATCGATTCTGTAAGTAAAGAAACCGTGACTGGCAGGCTCATCAACATTTGCTGGAAGGAGGTTTATAGAATTGTTGATATCACCGAAATTTACAGTAAGTGTGCCGTTTACGATCTCGAAGTTGTTCGGGTGACTTGAGGAAACAAACGTAAACGAACTATGGTCCAGGTTTTCATCCAGCTGATCTGTAATCACAACAAATGTAGCAGGAGCATTTCCCAAATTCTGGAAGCGTATCGTATATTCAAGCGATTGGGTGTTTTCAGCGATGTACCCATCAGCACCAACCCCGGCTGGTGTAACCATCTTGTCGTTCGGGTCAAAAGATCCTACAACGGTTCTGGCGAGAGACGCGGTGTTGTCCCTTAAACTGTTGTCTGCGATGGATGGCGTAACCTCAGCTGTTGTTGTCACGATCTCGCCAAGTAAATTCAAAACTTGCGGAGCGGGTACACGGACATTGATAGTTATAGAAGTGGAATGTCCAGGCTCCAGATTGTCAAACTCAAAGGTGAGGTTATTCCCATCAACACTGAGCGGGGCGACAGACGAAATATTATCGTACAACAATCTGTCATCAATATGGACCACCGCTGTTCCGTCTGTAACCGCAGTTCCCTCATTTTTACATGTAACAATGTAGTTGAAAAAGAATCCGGGTCGCAGCGACTGATCGGTAGTGAGTTGAATGCTCACATCCGTAACATCAGGCTGGACAGTGATGCCGAAGTCGTTGGATGCCGAGTGAAGATCGAAACCGTTAAAAGAAATATCCCGTGAACCTGGAGAAACATGGGTAGTGTATTGTGGCGTTACTGGAGTAACAGAGAATTCACCAGCGGCAGTGTATGCTAAGTAATTTCCCCCTTCATCGGTGGGACTGTACTTATCGCCAGGTTGGATGTGAACCAGTATATTTGGAATTCCGTTTTCTCCGATTTCCTGAATGCCATTTTGATTGTAGTCATAAAACACACGACCACTTATGCGATTTGAACGGTCCGGAGTAACCGCTCCAAAATGCATCTGTTGGTATCCGGTTGGCGATCCCGGGGCATCAAGTGTGAATTGCCCGCCAATAAGTATCATATCGGCAAAAACGCATATCGCATCAAAATGAACATTTCCGTACGCCCGAGGTTGCCAGTTAGTGACTTGTCGTGTCTCGAGGTCGATCGCTGCTAAATTGGTCCGACTTTCACCGTTTATATGATTAAAATTTCCACCAATGTAGATTGTGCGGCCGACTACCTGCATTGCTACAATATTTTCGTCAAAAGAACCTGGGGATCCAACAGCGATATTTAGATCAAGTATTTCACCGGTCGTAAGATCGATTGCGGCAAGATGATCTCGGCCAAGTTGAACGCCTTCTCTGGTGAGTTCTGTAAATGAGCCACCAAAATAAAGAATGCTGTTTTGGCATTTCATTGTAAAATAACTGTCACTGTTGAATTCAATCCTTGGCAGCAACTCATCGCCAGTATGTCTGTTAATGAATTGAATTTCATAACCCGTATCAAGCTTTCTCCCAGCAAGAATGAGCATGTCACCGTGCTCAGCCATTTCTCCGATCCACTCGAGTTCAGGTGATAGTTCGGAGTCTAACAGACTGCCCGTCAAACGATCCAATCTTGCTATGTTGTTTCGCTGCTCACCATTTACAGAAGAAAAATCACCATAAATATACAGATCTCCATCACCCTGCAGGTATAAAGAATGGAATGACCCCTCGATTTCCGGGCTCCAATTATCGAGAACTCCAGTTAGCCTATCAGCCGAGACCACATCGGAGGTAACAGGCTGCCCATTGACTGTTGAAAAGTACCCAGTAAAAAAAAGCTTTTCTTCTGTTGCAATGATCTTTAAAATCTCGTGGTCGTGGGACACCAAATCAAAGCTTAATGGAGATAGTTCATTCGTAACTTTGTTGAACGCATAAAAGTTCATCCTATTTATTGATTGAACACCGGCAAAAGATCCACCGCAATATAGGTTACCGTCACTCACTGCAACTGATTTGATTTTTTGATTTAACTGTTGTGAGACGAAACCCATTGTGGTCAGGTTATGAGATGTAACCTGGTTCGTTTGTGAATCGAAGGACACTACTTTACCCAAATTGGTATTGGCATTGTCACGAATGGTGGTGGCTGTAAAAGTGATTCGAGTGTCATCTGCGGAAAAATTTTCAATCCGGTTTGTTGAAGGCGTTGGAAGCTGAAGCGCAGGTAGGGGGAGCGCATTCTTCGTTACGCAATCATAAATTAATAAGCCATTGCCTGTGGTCGAGCCCAGGTAAATTTTGTTATCATAAACCATCATAGCTAGGTCCCCCGATGTTGTTGGAGAAGCGACTGACCACCCGGTTGATTCTCCGGTTGAAGCGTTTACCGAAATTAGACGCGAGAGAGTTGTGTTAGTGGCGGAGTAGCGGATGAACAGTTCGTTGTTGGCTATACCGAGTGAAATAAGGTTTGAGGCTACTTCAGTTTCGATACTTGCGACCCGAAGTGACGGTATTGTGTTGCCTGTGTTGAATGGTAGTATGCCGCCCGTATGAATATCCAGTGCCGCTATGCGCTGGCGGGGCTGCCCTTCAACTGACGTGAATTCCCCCGCAATGTATAATATTGAATTTTGAGCGACTGCATTGTAGATACGATGATTTGCCTTCCTGCTCCACAAAATTTTTCCGGCATAATCCACGCAGTGCAAGGCGTTTTCCTGTGGCATTCCACCGCGAGTAAGAATAAACACTCGGTCTGGAGTTGTTGCAACCAAATGCACAATTAACTTATCCTTTGGCAACGGAGGATTAAAGTCCGAAAGCGTACCATCATTGCGGATGTGTGCGATTTTTCTTCGTGGAACCCCATTGACATGTGTAAGCTGAAAACCATTGATGAAAAATCCTCCTTCGTAGTCCGGGAGGACCCTGTCGACTTGTTGATGTGGAAAAGGCGATAACCGGTATTCACCGGACGCAAGGTCGATGATCGCTCCATTTCGGATACTACGCGTGACGGCCGTGAAACTCCCCCCAACGTAGACCATATCGCCATACGCTGAAACGGTCGCAACGCGACCATTTGGGACCCACATCCCCGGCAAAAGCTCCTGACTGAAAAGTGGTTCCGCCAAAGCACAGGTCAGTGCAAACAGAAAGTAAAATTTTGTTTTCATAGTTTGAAGCCAACGACTTTTTAGTTTTCGTTGCTCAAAACTATTTCAATGATAAACGCCCTGTTACTGCCTGGGCTCCTGTTGACGAGGATTGGACTTTAACTGATACAATTATTTCATGTAAAATTTGAAATGTGCTTGGTTACTTAATTTTGCCCGATGTTTAGGCCGGCAGTTCTGGTTACCGGGCTCGTTATTTTTCCAGGGTTTCTCTACTCTGCTGTAGCAAGTTCACGATGGCATTCTTATCGAGCCACTGGTGATTGGTCGAAACTCCGGTAATTGCCCTTGTGTTAGTGACGTCTTCCAGCGGATTCTTCTGCAGCAAAATCAAGTCCGCTTCTTTCCCCACTTCAATTGTGCCGGTGCGTGATGCCATGTCAAGAAATTTTGCCGGGTTCACTGTTGCAGTCTGCAATGCAGCGAAAGGCGTGAGACCCGCATCGACCATCGCCTTCAGTTCATCATGAAGCGCAAATCCTGCGACCTGGAAAAATTCAGGTGCATCTGACCCGGCCATCAACGGAACACCGGCCTTCCAAAGTTCATGCACCATTTGCTTTCTGATCTTTACGTACTTCTCCCGGCTCTCAAGCGGTGCCATCCTCTTCAAATAGCTTTCCCGATACTTCCATTTTTCGGCCTTCAGCTTCGATGGCAGATAATTGTAATCAGGTTTCGCCTTGATTTCATCTTCGCTGAGGGGAAACCCAAAGACAGACAGAAAAAAATAGTTGGTAGGTGTTACGTAGATGCCTGCGTCTTTAACACTTTTCGCCAGCGCAGGGATTTTTGATTCCATCAGGTGTGGCACTGTTTCCCACGCTGCCTTGCTGTAGATGTTGTAGTCTGAGACGCTTTGGCCATGGTTGTAGGAGGTATCAGGCAGCAAGGTTTCAATAAACATGTCCATGTGCTCGATCTGCTGGCCAGCCTCGATGGCAGCGGGCAACATCACGATCGGACCGACATGGCCTACTACTTTTATATTTTCCTTCGCAGCAGCTTCTGTAACGGCTTTGTAGATCGGCTTTGCCATCATAAAAGTAATCTTGATGGCGTCATAGCCTTCGGCTTTAAACCTCTTTACCGCTTCCTGTGCTTTTGTTTCTGAAGCTACGATCTCATAATTTTTGAATTCGGGTGGAAACGGCCAACGTCCAACAAACTGCGGACTTGCCACGCTTAGTTCGGGCCCGATCCACTTCCCGCTCTTCACATTTGATTTCGCTTCCAGGTAGGAGGGATGTCCCGCCATGATCCGAGCAGTAGTGATACCGTTGGCTAGCATCATCTTGAGTTCCGCTTCATTTGTGTTAATGTGGTCGCCCTGTTCGTAGAAAAAATGCGTGTGCATGTCGAACAGGCCGGGCATCAGGAATTTGCCCGTACCGTCAATAACCCTGACATTTTTCGACAGCTTCGTTTTGTTTGTCGGTGCGACTTTGGTTATCCGGCCTTTGTCAACGATGACCGTATGATTTTCGAGAACGGTTTCATTCACCATCGTGATGACCGAAACGTTTTGTATGGCAAATTTTTCCTGCGCCTCAAGCTGCAGGGCGAATAAGCAGACTGCAGCGATAAGAATTGAACGAATCATGACTTCATTGTTTGTTGGAAGACTTCGGGACCTTTTCAATCCTTACTAATGATAACCATCGTTATCCGCTGATCCGAATGGAATGTGATAGGAGGTAAAATTTCAAACGTGGAATGAGCCGCTCATCACTCGACCCTTTTGAGGACTTCCCTGCCAAAGGCAACGAGTTCGTCAATTCTGCCGTTGTTCCCTTTGATGAATCGGATTGTGCGATATGGATTATCCTTCTGGAAGAAATCGAACTCATTCTCGGGAACAAACACCATTTCTTTCCCATCCCACAGCTGCCTGATATTAAGCTCCCCATCACGTGCGACAATCTGCGCTTCGATGTTTTTATCACGCGTCAGTTGAAATTTTCCTGCGAATGCTTGCAGCTGTTCTGCAGAAAGTGCAACCGGCTTTCGAACTTTTGGACTGAAGGTGTCATCACGTTTCCAAACATCTTTGTTGAAAGCAAGTACTTCTGCTACCTGCCCTTTTGTGTTTCTCGAGAACTTCAGCGGGAAAGACATCTCCTTGTTAAGAAATTCCAGTTCGGATTGTGCTTCAAAAAATACCTCCATGCCATCCCACAGCTGGCGTAGCATGAGCTTGTTGTCTTTGACGCGGAATTCGAGGTACAGGTCGGAGTTGAAAGCTGCCTGATAATAACCTTCGAATGATTCTAGTTGTTCATCGGAAAGTTTAACGCCTGAATCCGCATAACCATCCCAGCGATATGCGTTTGCAACGGTCAGCAAAAGCTCATTAAGAATTTTGTTGTTTTCGGAGTTGACCATGATGGCCACACCATTTCCCTTTTCGAAGTCGGCCACATACACAGCCCGGAATCCTTCGTTAGCGCCCCCGTGCTGAAAGTATTTTGCGCTTCCGATAGTATTGATAAAGACTCCGAGTGCTGCCTCATCTTTATAGGGCGTAAGTCTGAGCAAAGTGTTTTCACGACTGAGAATCTTTGATGAGGAGTTTTTGAGCGCAAGTTGCGTGTCTATTATGTACTTCGCCAGGTCCGTAGGATTTGTCCACAGGCTAGCTGCGCCTTCCTCGGGATGAATTTTGAATTTTCCGGGGATTTCCGACTTATCGTACAGGTATCCCGTTGCAAGCATTTCCTTTTTTGTTTGATCAGGTCGATGATAAAAGCTTGAGGTCATGCCGAGTGGCTGAAGAATCTCTGATGCCATGAACTCGCTGAATGGCTTTCCCGAAACATCGCTGATGAGCAGCTGCACGATAGTAGTACCTCCGCCCGAGTACTGCACCTTGGTGCCAGGCGCAATGTCAGACCGTACCGGTTCGTTGTTTGCAGGTGACTCACCGTTGAGTATCTGCACCACCGTTGGAGTGTTCGTTCCGTTCTTATATCCCCGGAACCCATGGACAGTTGTCCCCGCTGTGTGACTTAATAAGTTGTACAGCGTGATCTTTTTGTTCCCGGAGCGCTCATCGTATGGAAACTTCCAGCTTGTCAGGTAAACATTGATATCATCGCTCAGCCTGACCTTTCCTTCCTCGGCAAGTTTCATCACCGCTACGCCTGTGAGCGATTTGCTGATCGAAGCTGCCTGAAAAAGCGTTTCCCTGGTAACTTTTCGTTTTTCTGCTATATCGGCATACCCGTATCCCTTTGCCCAATCAAGTTTGAAATCATGGATCACTGCAATGCTTAATCCTGGAATCTTGAGCGACTCCAGTCGTTCTTCAATTGTCCACTTCCTTCCTTCTGCATAGAGATTGTTCTCGATGAGTTCAATCCGGTCGTCAACGTCAGTAGGGAGGTGCTGATCCTGCTTGTCACGGCAGCCAAAAGTAACTAGTGTTGAAAAAAGGACAGCAAGTAACAGCGAAGATGGAATTTTCATAGGTTATATTTTGGATTGCCTGTTCCACAGGTTTTCGTATGCGGATGTTTCGAAGATTCCCGCGCCCAACCAATTCCATAAAAATGGGCAACAAATTTTAACGCAATGTCGTTATGCGCTCGCTGTCTGGGCAAGCTCGCGAACCTGGCTGATCATTGACCTGTTTAGCTTTCTTTCCGGTCCTCGCATGAACTCCACTTCTGCAAGGATTTCCTGGATCTTGTTTCTCATATCTTCGGTACGCCCGAGCTGGTGAAGGAACTTGCAATACTCCAGGCGCTGGTCATAGTTAGTGTTTGTCTTATCCATGTCACGGAAGATCTGCTCCGCGGAGTCGGTTCTGCCACTCTGGTGCAGCGCCCACGCATAGGCTATTCGGGATGATGACTTTCTAAATGTTTGATCTCGTTCCAGTTCTTCGCCAAGCTCGGCAGCTTCCTGATAATTTGCATTCGCGTAAAGCCCTTGCAACAGCTTCATCCGGAGGTTGACATCGTCAGCCATAAAACCCGTCAGACATTCCCGATACAGTCTTACCGCGTCCTCTGTACGCCCATAGCTGAGGTAGGCATCAGCGAGGTTCACGCGGTTCGTCAGGGTGTCACTGAAGCGATATGCATTTTCAAGCTGCTCGATTTTGTAGTTGCTATTGACAACCCCCTTCACAGCCTCTGTAATGGTGTTAATGCTCGAACGATTATTGAAATGGTGGACGAGGTAGAAGACGCACCCAAACAGTGGAAAAAGGATAATGAACCAATACCATCTGGTGTCAGCGCCTTGCCTGTAGGCGTGGTACACACAGAAAGCCTGCAACAGAAAAACGGGAGTATAAAGACCGTACATGTGGGATTTCTTTTTTTACAAGATAAGCATTCAGAAGTGGATTCGCTATAACTCACCTTCAGCAATCTTTCGATTTATCATTAAAGTAAAACGGATTTTTCTTGGCTTTCACTTGCGCCCGGGGTAACTTCATTGCTCTATTCTCTATATCTCTCCACTTAATCCCACCATCTATGAAAAGAATCGTTTTGATTTTGTTCGTGGCTGTTTTAATGACCACGAGCGCTCTCTGCCAGCAAAAAGCGCAGCGCTTTGCAGTGTACGAAGACCAGGTTAAGCCAAGCATGAATGCCAAGTACTGGGAGTGTATGAAAAAGGTGAAGGCAAATTCGGTCCAGCACAAGCTAAATGCCGGATGGACATCCGTGGCATTCGATGACAACTCGTATATCCACATGGTACCGATCACCAACTTCGCAGACCTCGACAAAAATATGTTCGCTGAGCTTGAAACTAAGATGGGCAAGGAAGCGCATCAGGCCATGTGGTCGGAATTCGATCAGTGTATTGAAAGTTCCAAAAGCTTCATAGTAACAAGTTTGCCGGAATTTTCGCATTCCTCGCCACCGCAAGGAGAGAACTATCGCGATGTACTCTATTGGCAAATAATTCCGGGAAATGAAAAAGCATCAGAAGATCTGCTGAAAGAATGGGTGAAATTGTATGACAGCAAGAAAGTGCCCTCAGGATTTTTGACCTTTAAAGTTTTGTTTGGAAGCGAACCCGGGTATGCCATTGTGAGTTGGGGAAAAAATGAGGCAGATGCGGCAGCAAAAGCCTTAAAGACAAGAGAGTTGATAGGAGAAGAAGGTGGTAAACTCTGGCAGAAGACGATGTTGATTACGAAGAGCTATTATTCGAAGCGTGGTGATGTTCTGCCTGACGTGAGCTATTCAGTTGCGGTGGCTGGCTCGAATTGACCAAATCTGACTTGCGTGTGCGGAAGGACGGGGAAACCCGTCCTTCTTTTTTTGGGAGGTTCAAAGATAACTTCATCCCCCGATAAAATTTTTTATCTTTCGTGCTGAACAAAATTAGAATTGATGAAAATTCTTGTCTGTGAAGATGACGTAATCGTTGCGAAAGTAATTCAGGTAGCGCTTGAACCGTTGAACGTTCACGCCTACTGGGTCAAGGATGGAGACAAAGCATTCCGCTTGTTAAAAGCGCAGAACGACTACGACCTGATCATCACAGATATCCACATGCCTCACTACAAAGGCGACCAGATACTCGAACTCGTTCGCGTGGAGCAGAAAAAGCAAACTCCTATTATTATGATTTCATCAGACGATGCTGAGGAAGCGATTAACCTGGCATTAAAATCTGGCGTGAATGAGTACATCGTGAAACCGGTCAAGCCCGATGTGCTGGCGAACAAGGTAAAGAAACTGCTGAAGCTTCCGTAATGAGCCAATTAGCGGTGGGCCATTTGCAACCTCAACAATGAAACTTATTTAGTGTATCAAGCTCTTTCCGTCAAAGAACATTTGATCAGACGATTGGCACATTGGCACAATCAAGCACAATTCAGCTAACTGAGCTCAATATATTTTTTGAGGGAAAACGCCACCGTTCTTTCAGCAAACAACGTCTTCACCCGTCCCCATACCGATCCAAATAATTCAGACTTCCGATAAGCCTCAAGGCTTTCTTCGTTATCCCAATGACTAAGTGTAGTGTAGACAGTATCATCCTCTGCATCTTTCAGTAACTGCAGGTGCGTGCATCCGGGAAAATTCCGGATAGCCACTTTGTTTTTGTCAAAGATCTCCAGAAACTCGGAAACTCCGGCCTCAGTGAAGTGCATACGGACGATACGAATAATCATTCAGTGAATAGTTATATACTTTTGTAAAGCTATGGCTTTTGGCAATGGCTATAGCTAATGCATTTGGAGAATTCAAGAAGGGGTTTTTCTGCCATGGCCATAGCAGTTGCCATTGCTCACTCTTCGAACACGATATTCACCATACTATCATAGGTCAACCCCAGCAACTCCGAAGCGTTGCCTTTATAGATTCCAATCTCGAGCAGACCAAGGCTGTTGAACAGGAGGAAACACTCGCCTTCTTCAGCCTGGCTGTATTGCGTGTGAATTCTGCGAAACTTTTCGCCTCCGAACTGGATGGTGAACGCTTTGTCTTTGCTGAGAATATCGAACGCCTCTTTGGGAATGTTGGTGATGAGGTTCCCGGCACTATCCACTCGCACAACCTGCCCGGAAATTTGCCTGCGTGTAGCCTTAACCTGCCGATCGATCATCCGTTTAATAGCTTGCAGTGGCTTACCGAGATCAGTGACTGAGATTCCGCTCGCTAGTTTGGCAGCGGCCGGGGCAAAAATATCGCGTTCCGGGAAGGTTGAGGTGATCTGGTTGATGCTGTTGAGTTGCACTGCGTATTGAAAATTTTTATCGCTGATCAGGCTGAACAGGCCGTTGTCTGAACCAATAAAAAAATGATCTTCTAATTGAATCGCGATCGGCAGGTCCCCCTTGCTGCCCACGGAACTGATGCCCACGAGGTGAACGGTGCCTTTAGGGAATTCTCGGAAGACGGACTTCAAGACAAAAGCCGCATGGCCAATATCGCATGAGGCGATGGCATGCGTAATGTCAATAATTCCGATGCCCGGGTTTGTGCTGATGATCTTTGCCTTTATAGCCGCTACATAGTGATCGCTTTCTCCGGAATCCGTTAAAAGAGTGACGATAGGCATCCTGGCTTGCTATTTTTAGGCTTTTTGTGAAAATAATGGCACCGCAAGTGTGCTTTTTATTTCGTTAATTTTGTTGTGCAAAGTAAAGATTAACTCCATTTAAACACAATTATATCATTGATAGAGAAAGTAGTAACACTGGATAACATCTCGCTGATTGATTTTCTCGGGGTGGCAAACAAGAACATTGATTCCCTGGCTGCCGCTTTTCCGAAAAGCCGGATTGTTTCGCGAGGCAATGAGATTGTTTTGAAAGGATCGACATCGGAAATCATCCAGATCGATGACATCCTCAATTCCCTGATCGACCATTACCATAAATACGGACGCGTGACGGAAGAAAATGTTCAAAACTACATCGCAAAAGAAGCGGAGACGACATTGCCGGTCAACGGTGATGCATCTTCCGAGGATGTCATTTTATATGGCACCAAGGGAACTTCAATCAAAGCGAAGACGGTAAATCAGGCAAAGCTTGTCGAGCAGGTTCAGACAAACGATCTCGTGTTTGCGCTTGGCCCTGCCGGTACCGGGAAAACCTATATTTCTGTGGCGATGGCGGTACGTGCTTTGAAAAACAAGCATGTCAAAAAAATAATTATCACACGTCCTGCGGTTGAGGCGGGCGAGAACCTTGGCTTCCTTCCAGGCGATCTGAAGGAAAAAATCGATCCGTACCTGCGCCCGATCTATGATGCGCTGGGCGACATGATCCCATACGAAAAACTCCAATATTATATGGAGCGCGAGATCATTGAGATTGCTCCGCTGGCATACATGCGCGGACGTACACTGAACAACGCATTCATTCTGCTGGATGAGGCACAAAACACTACGCCCATGCAAATGAAAATGTTTCTGACGCGTATGGGCCCGGATTCAAAGATGATCGTAACCGGGGACACGTCACAGATCGACCTTCCGCGAAATCAACGCTCGGGTTTGAAAGAAGCGATCCGCATTCTAACAGACGTAAAAGGAATTGGCTTCGTGGAGTTATCTGAAAAAGACGTAGTTCGACACAGACTGGTGCGCGAGATTATTGACGCCTATAATAAAGAGGCCAATCCGGATATTCCGAAGGTTTGATCTGAGAGATAAACATTTAAGATTTTAGATTTTAGATTCAGTGCTGGATTCGGACAATGAGCATCCCCTTTAGGGTGGACTTGGTTTTTTGGTTTGATACCCTAAATCTCAAATTTAAAATCTAAAATCTAAATTTTTTTAAAGACGCCCATTGGTAGTAGCAGGCGGGGCTTCTATCTTCCCTCATGTTCCGCTGGACGCCCTACACTTTCATCAGGATCACAGCAATATTTACAGGAGGAATACTTCTCGGTGTTTATCATCCGGGAATTATTCCTCTTCTCTTTTGCGGAATTGTTCTCGCGATATTGCTCCTCAGCTATTTTGTATTCTTCATTGCAGGCAGAAGTTTTCCGAAAGGATACTTTGGATTGATTGGCTTGCCGGCAATTTTTCTTGCAGGTTATCTGCACGTCAATCTTCAGAAACACGACAAACATCCGGATCACCTCATCGCCCACAAAGATTCAATCCAGTTTTATCGGGCAGTGATCACGAGCTTTTCTCAGGAGAAGCTGAATTCGTGGAAAACCGAAGGAATCGTCACTGAGGTCTATTCGAAAGGGGAATGGATAAGGTGCAAGGGAAAGTTGCTGCTTTATTTTTCCAGGAAAGACTTTTCGAGGCCGTTTTTCTATGGGGATGTGTTGCTGATCAGGGGACGGCCCGCGCTCATGACGCCACCGTCTAATCCTGGGGAGTTTGACTACAAGCGCTACCTGACGTTTCGAAATATCTTTCATCAGCACTTCCTCCGCAGCGGGTCCGTGCAGCGGATTGGTCATGCGCCTCCATCACGGTTCATCGAGTATGCATTTCTTTCGCGAGACTGGTGCCAGTATCAGCTGGAAAGTTTTGTAGCGGGAGAACGTGAGCAGGCGGTAGCCTCTGCGTTGGTGCTGGGAGTAACCGATGGTCTCGACAATGATCTGCTGAATGCATACTCCGCCACTGGTGCCATGCATGTTCTTGCTGTGTCCGGACTTCACATCAGTATCCTTTACATGATCATTATGTGGGTCTTTAAGCCGGTGCTGAAATTGCGATCAGGGCCGTGGATACTCGCGATCGTCAGCCTTGTTTTGCTTTGGTTGTATGCATTCATTACTGGTCTTTCACCCTCGGTGTTACGGGCGGTGACAATGTTTTCGTTCGTAGCGCTGGCGCGACCGACCGGACAAACCACTAATATTTTCAATACGCTGGGTGCATCTGCATTTTGTCTTCTTGTGTTCGATCCCCAGCTCGTCATGTCTGTTGGGTTTCAGTTGTCGTACCTGGCGGTGCTGGGCATCGTTTACCTTCAGGCAGGGCTCTATAATCTCTGGAACCCAGCGAACTATCTCCTCGATGAGATCTGGAAGATCACCTGCGTGTCCATTGCAGCGCAACTTGCAACTTTTTCACTGGGGCTTCTTTATTTTCATCAGTTTCCAAATTATTTCCTGCTGTCGAATCTCCTGGTCATTCCAGGATCATTCGTGGTCCTTGTGCTCGGAATTCTTTTGCTGGCCGTGAGTTTTATCCACGTTGTGGCGATGGGTGTTGGTTTTCTCCTGACATGGTCGATCAAGTTTATCAATTTCGTTGTCTTTATCGTTGAAGGATTTCCCTACAGCCTTGTTGAAAACATCTACATCAACACGTATCAAAGCTGGATGATCATGATCGCCATTGTGATGATGGTGTTGCTTTTTCAGTATCGAAAGTTTGAATTTGTTCTTCTGTCGTCAGCAGCGGTTCTGCTTCTGGTGATCGAGCAATGGGATCATCATATCAACGCTTTTGCGAAGTCAAAGCTTACGGTCTACAACGTTCAGGGGCACAGCGCTTTTGACCTTATGGAAAATGGCCGCGCATTCTTCTATACAGATTCGGTGCTTTGGCATGACAGAGAGCGTATCCGGTTTCACATTCAGCCAAACCGGTTGTTTGCCGGAATTCAATCAGTCACACCAGTGGCAAATGCCCGGTCTGTTCCAGGGGGGCAACTGATCCACTGGAAGGGCCGAAGCATACTCGTTTTGAAGTCGCCTGAATTTAATTTGTCAGAAAGGCTCCGGGTGGACCTTGTTATTATCGGAAACAATGCTGCAAGGATTGCCGATCTCAAAAAGCTGAAGTCTTCGTCACCTTTAATTATTTTAGACAGCAGTAATTCCTATTTTTACACCGGGCGATTCCTGAAAGATGCATTGCATGCCGGTTGGAAAGTACATTCCGTCAGGCACCATGGCGCTTACCAGGAATTTTTCTAAGGAGACGGATAAACATCTATGAAGTATATAAAATATTCTGTGCTGGATCGCATTGCATTCATCACACTGGATCGTGCTGAAAAAAGAAATGCACTGAGTTACGACATGGTGACAGAACTCAAAGCTGCGTTTGCTGAGGCCGAGAAGGATGACACCGTAAAAGTGATCATTCTCAAAGCAAATGGTGAAGCGTTCTCTGCGGGTGCAGACCTTGAATACCTGCAGCAACTTCAGTCCTTCTCTTACGAACAAAACTTCAACGATTCAAATCACCTTAAAGAATTATTCCTTCAGATATACAGTCTGAAAAAAGTTGTGATCGCGCAGATCCAGGGTCATGCGATTGCAGGTGGATGCGGGCTCGCGGCAGTATGCGATTTTAGTTTTGCAACACCCGAGTCGAAGTTCGGCTACACGGAAGTGAAGATCGGATTCATTCCGGCCATTGTAATGGTATTCCTCATTCGAAAGATTGGTGAAGCAAGGTCGCGCCAGTTATTGCTGAGCGGTGCGCTTATCAATGCAGACCAGGCGAAAAAAATCGGAATCATCAACGAAATTGTGGCAAAAGAGGAACTCGATGAGGAAGTCATCCATTTTGCAGCACAACTCATCGTCTCCAACTCGGGTTACAGCATGGGTGTTACGAAGCAAATGATGGCGAAGGTGCAGACGCTTCCTTTAGAAGATGCACTAACGTTTGCAGCAGAAATGAATGCGAAAGCACGGGAAAGTGAAGATTGTAAACGCGGAGTTGCCGCATTCGTTAACAAAGAAAAGATCTCCTGGTAAAAATTCAATCTCACCTGAAATAGTACGTGAATATTACCTTGCAGCAGCTTTTCTGCCGTGAAAGAGATAATATGAGGGTAAGTTCAAAACAAACCCAACTCCCATGAAAATTAAACTACTTTTTGCAGCACTGTTGACCGCAGGTGCTGTGTCTGCCCAGACTTTTACCGGTGACACCTGGAATAGTGTGAAGTCATCCAAGACAGGCACGATTTCACTTGTCTACGTTGAAACACCAAGTTTCGTCTATAAAGATAAGAACGGTGAACTCACAGGAATTTGTGTAGACATCATGCACGACTTTGTTGCCTGGGTAAATGCAAACAAAGGTGTGAAGTTGACTTCAAAGTTCGTTGGAGACGGATCTAACTTCAAAGCGATGTACGATAAGACAAAAGCTTCAAGCGGAGGTGTGTTTGGTTTGGGGAACGTTACAATTACGGACGAGCGGAAAAGAGAAGTAAAATTCAGCCCACCCATCATCACCAATTTTGCCATTCTGATCACTCAGCCTTCTGTGCCAACGCTGGCTAAACTTGAAGATATCTCTAAGACATTTGCGAATTTTACCGCCTACACAGCCAAGGGAACGCTCAACGAGAAGCGGATAGCTGACCTCAAGTCAAAATATTATCCTGGGCTCAAGGTGACCACCACCACAACAAGCCAGGAAACACTCGAAAAAGTTTTTGCGGACCCGACTGGAGTGGCATATCTCGACCTCGCTTTCTACATCGAAGCAGTCCAGTTGAAGAAGCCCGTGAAGCGCCACCCGGTAGGAGACAAGGCTGCAGAGCAATTTGGTATTGTGATGCCGCTCAACAGCGATTGGGCACCTGTTCTTGATGAGTTCTTCAAAGCCAATGGAGGATATGCAAACACCAAAGAATACAAGACAATACTGATCAAGCACCTTGGAGAATCGGGCGTGAAGTTGTTGCAGTCAGGCACGAAGTAGAATCGGGAGTCGGCTGGCCGGGAGGCCAGGAATGCCGGGTGAGGACTGCGGATTATTTTATATCCAAGGAAGGTTGTCGTCAATCTACAAGCGAAGAAAGATCTTCGCTTTTTTTATGTCATCACAGCAGCGCCTTAATCGGCTAATTATTCTAGCTGACACTCGTGGCCTCCTGGCTTCCCGGCAACCTGGCCTCCCGGCTCTGCCGCTCCCGGCCACCAGGCTTCCTGGCTCCCGGCTTCCCTGCTTCCCAGCTCCCTTTTTTTTACTATTTTCACGCCTCATTTAAGACCTTACGAGCATTTATGGTTACAGTCGGAAAGCAGAGACTGACAGCAGACGATTTCAAGCGACTTTTATACGATGGCGATAAAGTAAATCTGGATCCAGACGCCTTAAACAAGGTGAGAAAGAACTTCGATTTCCTACTCGCTTACTCGAAAGACAAAATAATTTACGGTATTAATACGGGGCTCGGCCCAATGGCGCAATACAAGATCAGTGAAGACGATCAGCGCCAGCTTCAGTACAACCTTATCCGCAGTCACAGTTCGGGTTCAGGTGAACCATTCCAGGAGGATATTTCAAGGGCAACGATGCTCGCGCGCCTCAATGGCTTGATGCAGGGTGCTTCCGGCATACATCAGGAGGCAGCCGACCTGATCGTGACGTTGCTCAACAAAAATATCAGCGCGTGTATTTTCCAGCGTGGCGGTGTTGGTGCAAGTGGCGATCTCGTTCAACTGGCACACCTTGCCCTCAACCTGATCGGTGAAGGTGAAGTGTGGTACAAGGGAAAGCTGACACCAACAAAAGAAGTCTTTGCTTCGGAAAACATCCGACCGCTGCAAATTCATCTTCGCGAAGGACTCGCCCTGATGAATGGGACTTCGGCTATGACTGGTGTTGGCCTTGTTAACATCATTCATGCAAAAAAATTATTGAACGTTGCGGTGATGCTGTCATCAATTACCAATGAGCTCATGAAATCGTTCGATGATCATTTCTCCATCGAACTCAACAGCGTGAAGCATCACACCGGTCAGCAGAAAGTAGCGCAGGCTATGCAGACTTTTCTGGGTGACAGCAAGCTGATCCGCAAACGCCCTGAACATTTATATCACAGGAAAATAGAAGAGGCGGTTTTCACCGATAAGGTTCAGGAGTATTACTCTCTGCGCTGTGTTCCGCAAATTCTCGGTCCGGTTTATGACACGATCGCTTTCGCGGAAAAGGTGCTGACAGACGAGGTCAACTCCGTGAACGACAATCCCATTATCGATCATGGCCGCGAGATGGTTTACCACGGTGGAAATTTCCATGGTGACTATGTTGCGCTGGAGATGGACAAACTCAAAACGGTTATTACCAAGCTTTGTATGCTGTCCGAGCGCCAGCTCAACTACCTGCTGAACGATAAACTGAATCAGAAGCTCACGCCATTCATCAACCTGGGAAAGCTCGGATTGAATTTCGGAATGCAGGGGATGCAATTCACCGCTACTTCGACAACCGCGGAAAATCAGACGCTGTCGTATCCGATGTATCTGCACAGCATTTCGAACAACAACGACAACCAGGACATCGTGAGCATGGGATGCAATGCCGCTTTGATAACGCGTAAAGTGATCGACAACACGTTTGATGTGCTCGCGATCCAGGCCATCTCGCTGATGCAGGCGATTGATTATCTTAAATGTCATGCACGCTTGTCTGGTGCAACGCACAGGCTATACGATGACGTCCGTGCAATTATACCTGTTTTCGTTGAAGATGAACCGAAATATCACATGCTGAAAAAGGTGAAAGAATATCTGCTTCAACATAACAGCGCGCTCATCATGTGAGAAGCAAGACAACAAAAACATTGAAGAAATGAAATACGCATTGGTTACTGGCGGGTCACGCGGCATTGGCAGGGCAGTTTGTGTGAGGCTTGCCGAAGAAGGCTATACGCTCCTGATCAACTACAAAAGCAACGAAACCGAGGCGCAAAAGACATTGGAGCTCGTTCGTCAGAAAGGCACTGATGGGGTACTCCTGAAATTTGACGTGGCAGATAAAAAACAGGTAGACGAAGTGCTTGGTGGATGGATCGATTCTAATAAAGACAAAACCATTGAAGTGCTCGTGAACAATGCGGGGATTCGCCAGGATGTGTTGCTGATGTGGATGACTGAAGAGCAATGGAAAAGCGTTCTCGGCTCCAGCCTTGACGGATTTTATCATGTGACCCGCCTTGTCATCAATGGAATGCTTGTGAAGCGCTATGGCCGTGTGGTCAACGTGGTGTCACTTTCGGGATTGAAGGGAATGCCCGGCCAGACCAATTATTCCGCTGCAAAGGCAGGGATGATCGGGGCCACAAAGGCCCTGGCGCAGGAGGTGGCGCGAAGAGGTGTAACAGTCAATGCAGTAGCACCCGGGTTTATCAAAACCGACATGACGCAGGACCTGAAAGAGGCCGACCTGAAATCACTGATTCCAATGCAGCGATTTGGCGAAGCGGAGGAGGTTGCCGATGCGGTTGTTTTCCTCGCCTCAAAAAGAGCGTCATATATTACCGGGGAAGTGATTAACATCAATGGTGGTCTCTACTCTTAAAGATTGAACACGGCTGGTTCATAATCTGAAAAAACACATCGAAAATTACCCCAGTGTTGTTACCGTAGCCTTCAACAGGCCGCAAACTTCATT
Source organism: Fulvivirgaceae bacterium JP3-4 (assembly GCA_029309925.1). GTDB lineage: Bacteria > Bacteroidota > Bacteroidia > Cytophagales > Cyclobacteriaceae > Chryseosolibacter. Next base: position 502,712 of record JARKND010000004.1, on the reverse strand, counting down.
AATTTCTTTATTTTTGCTGTACTCGAAATAGTATGCATGCAGCCTATTTCTTGCCCCTTGTTTTAACTAGCAAAATCGAAGAAATGAATCGGGTAGTAATTACCGGTTTAGGAATTTATTCCTGCATAGGCAAAAACCTTGATGAAGTCCGCAATTCCCTTTACAACGGAAAATCCGGAATCATTCTTGACCCTCAGCGCAAAGCGATGGGCTACAGATCTGGCTTGACCGGATTTGTTGAGCGCCCCCAGCTGAAAGGAGTGCTCGACAGACGCGCCCGGGTAATGTTGCCTGAACAGGGCGAGTATGCCTACATGTCGACAGTAGAAGCACTGAAGCATGGCGGTCTGACCCAGGACTACCTTGACGCCAACGAGGTAGGTGTGATCTTCGGAAATGACAGTTCCGCCCAGCCAGTCATTGAAGCCACGGATATCATTCGCGCGAAAAAAGATACAATGCTTGTAGGATCAGGTTCTGTGTTCCAGGCACTCAATTCGACTGTGAACATGAATCTTGCGACAATTTTCCGACTGAAGGGAATCAATTTCACCGTGAGCGCTGCCTGCGCCAGCGGGTCTCACTCTATTGGCCTGGCTTACATGTTCATCCGCAACGGCATGCAGGACATGGTCATTTGTGGAGGCGCTCAGGAAACGAACATTTATTCGATGGGTAATTTCGATGCGCTTGGAGCGTTCTCGGTGCGGGAAGACCAGCCTACCCGTGCGAGCAGGCCGTTCGACAAAAACCGCGATGGGCTGGTGCCAAGTGGAGGGGCTGCAACGGTCATCGTTGAAAGTCTTGAATCTGCAAGGAAGCGCGGTGCAAAGATCCTCGGTGAAATCATCGGGTATGGTTTCTCATCGAACGGAGAACATATTTCAAATCCAAGTGTTTTAGGACCAGCGAGGTCTCTTCGGATGGCGATGAAGACATCAGGCTTAAAAGCTTCGGAAATTGACTATATCAATGCCCACGCAACATCAACTCCTGCCGGAGATGCAAGCGAAGCCCGGGCAATTGAGGAAGTGTTTGGTGCAGAAAGAACGCCTGTAAGCTCTACGAAATCGATGACGGGTCACGAATGCTGGATGGCGGGCGCCAGTGAAATTGTGTATTCGATGCTGATGATGGAAAACTCATTTATTGCACCTAATATCAATTTCGAAACCCCGGATGAGCATTCTGAAAACCTAAATATTATTACGCAGGCCACGAATAAAAATATTGACGTATTTTTGTCAAACTCTTTCGGTTTTGGGGGCACAAACTCCAGTCTGATCGTGAAAAAATGGAACAATTAAAGTGATGGATAAAGAAAGCATAATTGAACGGGTTAACGGATTCCTGGTTGAAGAATTCGAGGTGGAAGCTGGAAAAATTACCCCGGAGGCAAATTTGCGCGAGACCCTCGAACTCGACAGCCTTGATTACATCGACCTGGTGGTTGTCATTGAAAGCAATTTTGGTTTTAAAGTGAAGCCTGAAGATTTTCAGGGCATCGTAACGTTTCAGAATTTTTACGATTACGTGGCTAGCCGCGTAGGCGAGAAAGTGAGCGCATAATATGCCTCAGTGGGCAGGCAAATCCAAAGGAAACAAACTCGGATACAGCATTTTTGTATTTGTTGTCAGAACCTTCGGTGTTTTGCCCGCTTATTTTTTGCTGCGCTTCGTATCACTTTATTACTTCCTGTTTTCCTGGTCATCTTCCGGACACATTTACCGCTACTTCCGGCATCGCCTGAAATTCGGTGCGGTGAAGTCACTTTTTAAAATTTACCGCAACTACTACATCTTCGGGCAAACGCTCCTTGACAAGATCATCGTGATGGCGGGAATTGAAAACAGGTTCACCTACGACTTCGATGGCGAAAATAATCTTCGTGAGATGGTTCGTCAGGGCAAGGGGGGCATTTTGCTGAGCGCGCATATCGGCAACTGGGAAGCTGCGGGTCATTTACTCAAACGGCTCGATACAAAAATAAATGTTGTGATGTTTGATGGCGAGCATCAGCAGATCAAAGCGTATGTCGAGGGCGTCACTGGAGGAAAGAATTTTAATGTGATAGTGATCAAAAATGATATGTCGCATGTGTATGCGATCGGAGATGCGCTGGGTCGAAATGAATTGATCTGCCTTCATGCGGATCGTTTTCTTCCGGGAAACAAGACCGTTGTTAAAAACTTCCTGGGGGCAGACGCAGAATTTCCGGCCGGACCTTTTCAGCTGGCCGCAGGATTTAATGTTCCGGTGTCAGTTGTTTTTGCAATGAAGGAATCGGTATCGCACTATCATTTTTTTGGAAGTGAGTTGCTGAAGAAAGGGGATACCGAAACGAAGAGTTTGTTTGCGGAACGTCTTTCGGATGAATTTAAAAATGATCTCGAACGAAAGATTCATCTCTATCCTGAACAGTGGTTTAATTATTATAACTTTTGGATGAATTGATGCTTGCGACCAGGGAAAATATCACTGACTTTATTCCCCAGCGGAAACCGATCGTGATGATCGATGATCTGCTTGAGGCAAGCGATCTTCATTCGGTAACGAGTCTGCAGATCAGACGTGACAATTTCTTTGTTGAGGGTGAAAAGCTGGCGGAGCCAGGTCTTGTAGAGAACATTGCACAGACAGCCGCTGCACAGGTTGGCTACCAGTGTTCCATCAAAAAAATACCGGTACCATTGGGCTACATTGCCGCTGTTAAAAACCTTACGATTTCTAAACTTCCTGTCGTAGATTCGCGTATTACAACTTCAATTCGCATCGTAAATCAGGTGATGGACGTAACGCTGGCGGAAGGCATCGTGGTGGATGAGCAGGGTCGCGAATGTTGTCGGTGCGAAATGCGCATCTTTGTCAAAGCATAATCAAAAACTTCCCATATGCTAAAAAGTAAGATTCTGTTTCTCATGATTCTCGTAACGGTGACAGCTTTTGGTCAGGACACGAGAGAAGTATTTGAACGCAATTCAAAGATTACCTGGCTCGGACTCGACCTCACGGCAGCAAAGTTCATTGGCGACCGCGAACGGTGGGGTTCAAGCTCGGATGTGATGCACCTCATGGAGGCGTGGAACGATCTGATGATAAAGGAAAAAGATAAGTTCAATGTGCGTAGTGCGATTCAGAAGGATAATATCAATGAGGCATTGGATGTTGCCAAGGAGCACAATGCAGGTCTTGATATTTCCGAGATTTTTTCAAACGAAGAGAAAGATCATTTGCGGCTTCGCGAAAATGATATCGAAGCTATTATTGCCGACTACGATTTTAAAGGAAATTCCGGTATTGGAGTGATTTTCAATGTGGAGACCTTCAACAAGAATAAACAGGAAGCGCTGATCTGGGTGACCTTTGTTAATATGGATTCGAAGGAGGTCCTCTTCACAGAACGTGTAAGTGGTGAGCCGGGCGGTGCTGGCCTGCGCAACTACTGGGCGAACGCTGTGTATGATGTGATCACGAAGATCCGCAGAAAGGAATTCGAAAACTGGCGCAAAAAATATTATCGTAAATTCTAACAGGTGCTCACGGATCAGACGGAAGTTGTTGTAAAGTTTAATGAAGCTGACCCGCTGGGCATTGTCTGGCATGGTCACTACATTCGTTATTTTGAAGATGGGAGGGAGGCTTTCGGCAAACGTTATGGCATCGCCTATCTCGATTTTTATCACAATGGTCTGGCCGTTCCGGTCGTCTCTGTAAATTGCGACTATAAGAAACCATTGCGCTACGGTGATTCTGTGATCGTTGAGACAACATATGTCAATTCCGCGGCAGCGAAACTGAAATTCAACTACAATATCTTCGAGAGTAAGACGCGCACACTCGTGGCGACAGGTTCTTCGCTGCAGGTGTTTGTCAATGCAAAAACATTTTCGCTCGAACTCACGATGCCCGATTTTTTTGAAAAGTGGAAGAAGAAATGGAGTCTGCTGTAAATCTCCGGAATGTTTGGGTCGCAGACGATTCGATAGTTTCTCCACTGGGTGCCGACAGTGAAGAGAATTTTAGCAACGTTGTCAAATCAGTGTCCGGCCTTAGCAGGATTGCAGATCCTTCGCTGAGCGCTAACTCGGTTTACGCGGGACAGATTCCAAATATAACAGGAGATCATTATCTCACACGCTTTGAAAAAATGTGCACGTCTGCGGTCTCGCAGCTGACAAGTCGCCATATGCTGCCTGCCGAAAAAACGCTCTTTGTGTTGTCTACCACAAAGGGCAATATAGATTTATTGAAGTCAGATCCGAGCCATCCGCGAATTCACCTTCACGCCACAGCGAGACACATTGCAAAGGCCTGTGGGTTTAAACATTCTCTCGTGGTTTCAAATGCGTGCATCTCAGGAGTGATGGCAATTGCTGTAGCGAAGCGCTACCTGGAGCGGGGCGAATTCGATCATGCGATTGTGGTGGGTGCAGACGAGCTTACAAGCTTCGTAGTGTCGGGTTTTGAGAGCCTTGGGGCGCTCAGCAACGAACAATGCAGACCGTTCGATCAGGATCGCGCAGGTATAAACCTTGGTGAGGCAGCAGGTGTTGTATTGCTGACAACGCAGCCGGAAAGATTTGCTCCGGATTCAAATATTAAAGTTCTGGGGTTCGGCCTCACAAATGACGCAAACCATATTTCAGGACCTTCCCGCACAGGCGAAGAACTAGCACTGGCAATCCGTGCGGCTATCAACGAGAGCAGAGTTTCGAACAATGACATCGATTTTATTTCTGCTCACGGTACGGCTACACTATACAATGACGAAATGGAATCGAAAGCATTTGCCCTGTCGGGATTTTCGGAAACTTCCTTGAATAGCCTGAAGGGGTTTTATGGACACACGTTGGGTGCCGCAGGCGTGGTTGAGATGATAATCAGTATTCACAGTTTGAAGCGCGATACGCTCGTTCCGTCAATCGGTTATCGAGAGTCGGGTGTCTCGCAAAAGCTGAACGTGATAGAAGCGACAACTAAAAAACCGTTGAAAACATTTTTGAAAACTGCTTCTGGCTTTGGTGGTTGTAATGCCGCGATGATTATTCAGAAGCAGAGCATATAAATTTAAACTATTGGGTCATGGATTTTTTTGAACACGACAAACTTTCGGCACTGGAAGCAAAGGAAAAAGCGCAATGGATTGCTTTTGCTCCGGTAGTGTTTCAATCCAGTCGCGTGCTGCGCGATTCGGGAATTCTGAAAGCTGTTGAAAGCAACGGGTTGTCGTTTGATGAGATCGTCAGCCAGGTGAAACTTCCGATGTACGGAGTGCGCGTGCTCGTGGAGGCCGCTTTGGGTATTGGACTTTTAACGTTCCGGGAGGACAAGTATTTCATTACTAAAACCGGATGGTTCCTGCTCAACGATGACCTCACTAGGGTTAACATGGATTTTACTCACGATGTCTGCTACAACGGCATGTTCTACCTCGAAGAGAGCATCAAAAATGAAAAGCCGGAGGGATTGAAAGTTTTTGGAAATTGGCCAACCATCTATGAGGCGCTGTCGAAACTTCCAGCGCAGGTTCAGAAAAGTTGGTTTGGATTTGACCACTTCTATTCCGACTATGCGTTTCCGGATGTGCTTCCTGAAATCTTCAAGAACAAGCCGGCAACATTGCTCGACATTGGCGGGAACACAGGCAAGTGGGCGATACAGTGCTGCGAATATGACCCTGATGTAAAAGTAACGATCATGGACCTGCCTGGTCAGGTTGAGATGGCTAAGAAACAGATCGCTCAGAAGGGGTTGACCGGTCGCATCTCATTCTTCGAGACAAATATTCTTGACGAGTCATTGCCGTTTCCGAAAAATTTTGACGCCATCTGGATGAGCCAGTTCCTCGACTGCTTTTCGGATGACCAGATCAAATCGATCCTTAAGCGGTGTTACAATGCATTGTCAAAAGACGGAAAGGTTTACATCCTCGAACCCTTCTGGAATCGCCAGCGGTTCAAGGCATCAGCCTTTGCCCTTCAGCAAACGTCTTTGTACTTCACCGCTATGGCGAACGGCAACAGCCAGATGTATCATTCTGACATTTTTATCAAACTTGTACAGGCAGCCGGCTTTGAAGTTCAGGAACAGAAAGATATGGTTGGTGTAAGTCATACGCTACTCGTATGTAGCAGACGCTGATTGGTTTTGCAAAGCGATGCGTGAAGATGAGCCACGTTTAAAAGAAGGATTTGAAAGTTTAATTGTAAGAACAGATCTAAGAAGACCGACATAACCCCCGACCCGTGATAACACACTATTGCCGCATCGTCAACAAAACTGTCCGCCTGGACGGTGTGGAAATATTCCGCGGTGAGGGCAAGTCGCTCGATGAATTTTTGATAAATGCTTACAACGCTTTGAAGATTGATTATCCGAAATTTTACAAGATGGATAATCTTTCAAAAGCAGGTTTTCTGGCGGCTGAGCTTGTTTTGAAAAACAGTGGTGCATCCTATAGTGGCGAAAAGATTTCAGTCGTTCTTTCAAACGCGCACGCGAGCCTTGACACGGACGTAAAGTATGCGAATGCTTCGAAAACCGTTCCGAGCCCGGCCTTGTTTGTTTACACGCTGCCGAACATCGTTGCGGGTGAGATTTGTATACGGCATAAGATCAAAGGGGAGAACGCATTTTTTGTAAGCGAGACTTTCGATCCATCGCTGATGGCGACCTATGTATCTATGCTTCCGGCCGACAACCTTTGCCTTGCCGGCTGGGTGGATGTGATGGGCGAGCACCACGATGTTTTCTTATATTTGCAGGATAATGCTAGTCCGGGTAAGCCGCACAATGCATCAACCCTGAACGAACTTTATAACAAAGAGTATGGAACAGTTAATGGCTAATTTGAAACGCCAGATTATTGAAGCATTGAATCTTAAGCACCTGAAGCCTGAAGATATCGGGGATGATCAGCCTTTGTTTGTAGAAGGCCTCGGACTCGACTCGATCGATGCGCTTGAGCTGATCGTGCTGTTGCAACAGCACTACGGAATCAAGTTGGCGAATCCCCAGGAGGGGCCGAAAATTTTCAAATCTGTAAAAACGATCGCTGAGTACATACAGGCGAATAAAGCTGCAGCCTAGCATTGAAAGGGAAAGTTTACGTTGCGGGAGCGGGTGCCATTTGCGCCATCGGAAATTCCCTTCCGGAAACGCTGCGTGCTTTCCAGCAAAAAACATCGGGGATAGGTCACATCACATCACTCGATACAATTCACAAAGGTGTTCTGCCGGTCGGTGAGGTGAAGCTTTCAAATCAGGAGCTTTCGCAACGATTAAATCACAGGCCGGTGACACGAACGGCACTGCTCGGCATTTATGCTGCCAAAGAAGCGCTGACCTCATCAACGCTTACTGACATCTCGCGTTACCGAACCGGATTGATATCAGCTACTACCGTTGGCGGGATGGATCTCACCGAAAAGTTTTTTGTTGATTTCAGACAGGATCAGCGCAAAGGAAAACTTCGCGATGTGATCAATCACGAGTGTGGAAGGTCGACCGAGCTGATCGCGGATGCGTTGAATATTCATCACTACGTTTCAACGATCAACACCGCGTGTTCGTCATCGGTAAATTCGATCATCTTTGGAACGAAACTGATTCAGCGCGGATTGCTCGACATCGTTGTAGCGGGCGGTACGGACGCACTCACAAAATTTACACTCAATGGCTTTAATAGCCTGATGATCCTGGACAAGGAGCCATGCAGACCTTTTGATGCAACACGCAATGGACTCAACCTCGGGGAAGGCGCTGGGTTTGTTGTACTGGTTTCGGAACACGTTCTTCGCGAGCAGCGACTTAAATCCAACGTGATTGTTTCCGGATTTGCGAACACCAATGATGCCTTTCATCAGACGGCTTCATCACCGGAGGGACGAGGCTCGTTCAGCGCAATGAAGCAGGCACTGGAAGTTGCGGGGATTGAACCGGACGATATTGACTACATCAATCTCCATGGGACGGGAACAATGAATAATGATCAGTCGGAGGGCACGGCCGTGGTGAGGATGTTTGGCGACCGTGTTCCAAGACTCAGTTCGACAAAATCGTTTACCGGGCACACACTCGGGGCGTGCGGGGGATTGGAGGCCGCCTTTTCCGTGATGGCAATCGAAAAGCAATGTGTGTTTCCAAACCTGCGCTTTTCGCAGCCCATGCCTGACATCGGGATCATCCCGCAAACAGAATTTGAATCTGCAAGCATAAACAACGTAATGAGCAATTCCTTCGGCTTCGGAGGAAACTGTTCCTCAATCATATTCTCAAATCTTAAATCTTAAATCTTAAATCTTAAATTCTTCAGGAGTGGCACTATTCATCAAAGGCATGGCAAACATTTCACCACAGGCAACGTGGAGTGTTCCTGTATTGCCAGATGAAATTGCCGTTGCTTCCTCAGACCGTTTCAATGCTCTTGAGCCGGAATACGCGCAATTCATTGATCCGAAAAACATCCGGAGGATGAGTCGCATCATCAAGTTCGGAGTGAGCGCGGCAACACTTGCGTTGCGGGAAGCTAAGGTCACTATTCCGGATGCCATCATCACCGGAACGGGCTATGGCTGTCTTGAGGATACCGGAACATTTTTGTCCAGGATGATTGAGAACAATGAAGTAGCGCTGAACCCAACGCCATTTATTCAATCAACCCATAATACGATCGGTTCGCAAATTGCGCTGCTGCTGCAGTGCCAGGGCTACAATCAGACATACGCACACGGAGCGTTTTCATTTGAAAGCACTTTGCTTGATGCGATCATTCAGGCGGAAGAGGCACCAGAGAAAAATATTCTCCTCGGAGGTGTTGACGAAATTACGGACGTGAGTCACGCCATTCAGAAGAGGTTTGGAATTTTCAGAGACGCGGTCAATGGAGAAGGCGCGGCTTTCTTTGTGGCAGGAGGGGACAGGGTCAATGCAATTGCTGCGATCGAATCGGTAAATACGTTTTACAAACCTGATGATTCTCATCTTCGTAGTTATCTTCAATCACTTGAAGGCGTTGACCTTGTGCTGCTTGGGACAAATACTAAGCAGGAAAATGATGCTTTAATCAAGATGTTGCCAACCACTGCAGTTGGCTACTTCAAACATCTCTCAGGAGAGTATCCGGTGGCTTCGGCATTTGCTGTATGGCTCGCGGCCACAGTTCTCCGTTCCCAGGTGATCCCTTCTGCTATCTGTGTCAAGGGAGAACTTAAAAGCATTAAAAAAATTCTGATATTGAATTCGTACTTTGATACGCATTATTCCGCAATTGTGATGTCGGCATGCTGAAGAACAGGATTGTAAATATCGTTTTCCTGCTCATCGTGATTTCCCTCATGATCACGGATAACTTTGCCGAAGTTCCCGCCTGGGCCTATATTATCGTTCTTCTGGCATACACGGCCATTCAGGCTTATGGGAGCATTGTGTTGTCTGCGGAGTTTTTTGTCGATGTGTTATCATCGGGAAAACACAATTCAAAAGATGTTGCGCTGACGTTTGATGACGGACCGGTTCCAGGGAAAACTGAATCCATCCTCGACATACTTGAGCGGTATGAAGTCCGTGCTTCCTTCTTTTGTATCGGGAATCGCGTGAAGGCACATCCGCAGATCGTCAGACGCATTCACGAACAGGGACATCTTGTTGCAAACCACAGCTACTTTCACGGTAAACTTTTCGATCTGCAGACGCCAGGCGCGATCGCCAGCGAACTTGAAGATACAAATGCAGTGATCTTTGAAACGCTTGGGTTAAAGCCTCAGTTTTTCCGGCCGCCCTATGGTGTCACAAATCCGATGGTTGCCGCAGCGATTCGCGATGGGGGCTTCAAAACAATAGGCTGGTCGTTGCGTTCATTTGATACAGTAGCCAAAGATGCAGAAAAGTTACTCACGAAAGTGAAATCCCGGGTCAAAGGGGGAGATATTGTCTTGTTTCACGATTTCAGCGATGCAACTATCAGCATTTTGCCTGATTTCATTGAACATATTCAAAAAAGTGGATTGAGAATTGTAAGGGTTGACGAGCTGTTAAATGAAAAAGCGTATGCGTAAGTTGATATTGGTTTTGGTTCTTCAATGCATGGCTTTACTCTCATTCGGGCAGTATTCGGGCTACCAGCCGGTAAGTGATATCGCAGCGTTCAAAAAACAGTTCTCTGCTGAGGCTATGAAGATCAATTCTATTACGAGCAATTTCAGACAGGAAAAAACTCTAACAGCGCTGACCGAAACGATCAGTTCTTACGGCTCTTTTAATTTTAAGCGCGCAAACAAAGTCCGGCTCGAATACACAAAACCGTTTTCCTACGTCATGGTGATGAACGGTGACCGAATGCTCGTGAAAGACGATGGCCACGAAAACACAGTGAACCTGAAATCGAATAAACTGTTTCAGCAGGTCAACCGGATTGTTGTGGATTGTGTTCAGGGAACCATCCTCGACAGCAAGGATTTCACATCGAAGGTTTTTGAAAACCCGAAGGAATTCCTTTTGGAGATGACGCCCACCTCTAAAAACCTTAAGGGTTTCTTCCAGACCATCATTTTGATTGTCGACAAAAAGGATTACTCCGTTCAGTCCATCAGAATGAACGAACCTTCCGGTGATACAACAATCATTACCTTTACGGAAAAGAAAGTCAATGCGCCCGTCTCCGATTCGGTTTTTACTTTTTAGCACGGTGCTTCTGGCGGGCTGCGTCTCCGACTACAAGGGTTTAAAGCTCGTTTCTGTCGATCAGAACTGTTTATCAAAAATCAAACCTGTCGCCCTGAGCACTGCGTGGTTCGATGCGGGTATCGATGTCGTTGGCAAACACATCAGTGGCTTGCTGTTGATTAAAGAGATGCCTGATCAAACAAAGCGCCTTGTGTTTACAAACGAGGCTGGCCTTACGTTCTTTGATTTCGGGTTTGACGCTTCGGGAGATTTTAAGGTGCACTATATCATTCAGCAGCTGGATAAGAAAGTAGTGGTTCGCTTGCTGCGGGATGACTTTTCGCTGCTCCTGGGAATTCCCTTCGACAGCCCTGTATGGCGATCGTGGGCGCTTGGTGAGGAGCGCTACTTCGGGGTGTCAGAAAAAAATGAAAATCACTATTTTATAACAGATAAGGAATGCAGTTCTTTGCAGCGCCTGGAGTCAGCGTCAAAACGCAGGAAAAAACTGACGATCACAATGGCTGGCAATGACGTTCAGAAACCCGACAGCATCGTGCTTCAGCATCATACGTTTGCAATGAAGATCAACCTGAAAAAGCTTAACCGGTAACATGGTTCTCGACTCGATATTTATGGTGACGCAATTTGCTGCCGAAGGAACGCAGATCAAGGCTTCATTCCGGCTGAACGAATCACATGAAATCTTCGAAGGCCACTTTCCAGGTCAGCCTGTTGTGCCCGGTGTCTGCATGATGCAGTCGGTCAAAGAACTTCTCGAGCGACAGGTTGGGAAGAAACTGACATTCGCGGAGGCCGACAACATGAAGTTTCTCACGGTGATGGATCCGCGCGAAAACAAAACCATCCAGGCTGATGTTTCTTATGCAATGAAGGATTCTGCATTTCACGTGAATGCCTCGCTGTTTGCCGGCAGCGTTACTTTCTTTAAATTGAAGGCTACACTTAATATTTCCGCCTGAAGGAATGAGCGCTGCGCTACAACAATTTTTTGATGATAAAAAGGTTTGCGTGCTGGTTCCGACCTACAACAATGCCGGTACGCTTCAAAACGTGATTCAGAATCTCCTGGTGTACACCACGAATATTGTTGTCGTCAATGATGGATCGACTGACCAGACGCAACAAATTCTGCGAAGCATTCCGGGTATCGAAGTCTGGAGCTATGCGAGAAATCAGGGCAAGGGTTATGCGCTGAGAGCCGGGTTCGATTTTGCCCGATCACTCGGATACGATTACGCCATCACGATTGATTCAGATGGGCAGCATTATGCAGATGACTTACACCAGTTTGCCGATGCCCTGCGAACCAATGGTAATGCCATCATCATCGGTGCGAGGAACATGGATCAAAGTGCTGTGCCCGGCAAAAGCAGTTTTGGCAACAAATTTTCAAACTTCTGGTTCTGGGTAAATACCGGTATCAAACGCAACGACACGCAGAGCGGTTATCGCCTATATCCGCTGCGCCCCCTTTCGAAGATCAATTTCCTGACGAAAAAATACGAGTTTGAAATCGAGGTGCTGGTTCGCGGTGCCTGGTCGGGAATCGATGTCATCGAGGTTCCCGTGAAAGTATATTATCCGGAAAAGGAAAAGAGGATTTCACACTTTCGGCCGTTCAAGGATTTTTCAAGGATCAGCGTACTCAACACTGTGTTGGTGACCATTGCCTTGCTGTACATCAAGCCCCGCGACTTCTTCAGAAGTTTTAAAAAAAAAATTTCGGTCAGGTCGTCCGCGAGCTCATCAGCGATCCGGCAGAATCAGATCGCATGAAAGCCATCTCCGTGGGATTCGGAGTTTTTATGGGTATTGTGCCGATCTGGGGATTTCAGATGGTCACCGCCATAGCCCTTTCACTTTTATTCAGGTTAAATAAGACCCTGGTGATCATTGCTGCCAACATCAGCATTCCTCCGATGATTCCCGTGATCGTCTACCTGAGCCACGTCACCGGCAGGATATGGATGGGTGAAAATGCCCGATACATTTCGTTCAGTGATGAGATTACGCTGGATTTTATTCACGACAATGCCGTGCAATATTTTAGCGGAGCGATAACGCTTTCGGTTATTGCCGGAATCGTCTTCGGCATAGTAACTTACATCGTTTTGAAAATCTTTAAAAAGCGTCAACACGCCTGATGGTACATTAGACTATGCACGCCCTGCTTACTGGCCTATACCGTTTTTTTCAGAGAAGGAAGTTGCTGTTCTGGATTATGCTGACCGGGCTCGTGACCGCACTTGCTCTCGGAGCGTCACGCATTTCGATTGAGGAAGATATCTCTAAGTTTTTCCCGGATGACGAACGCGTTGAAAAGCTGAATTACATTTTCAAAAATTCAAAGTTTTCAGAACGGATCATCGGTATGGTTTCAGTGGCCGACAGCTCGCTGGCGCCCGAGCCTGACAGCCTGATCGCGGCAGCATCGCGATATGTCGATTCGCTCAATGCAAACGCTTCGGAGTACATTCTTTCAATCAAAAGCGAAGTGGACGACTCGCAGCTTCTCAGCCTTGTTCAGTCGATTCAGTCGAATCTCCCTGTCTTCCTGGAGGAATCTGACTATGCGCAAATCGACAGCATGATTCAACGCGATCAGGTGAAAGCCAGGCTGCAAACAAACTATCGTCAGCTGATCTCTCCTTCTGGAATCATAACAAAGAATATCATTGTGAATGATGCGTTGGGAATTTCGTTCCTTGTGTTAAAGAAATTGCAGGACCTTCAGTTCGATGAGAATGTTGAGGTCTACCAGAACTACATAGTTTCCAAAGATCACCGGCACGCGCTGTTCTTCATCGAGCCAAAGTATAATTCCACTCAGACGAAGCCGAACACGATGCTTCTTGAAAAGTTGGAACAAATCGCATCTTCGGTTTCAACGCCTTATATAAAAGCATCATACTTTGGTGCTCCGGTGGTTGCCGCTGGAAATGCAAAGCAGCTTCAGCGTGATACGTTCCTGACACTGTCAGTCATGCTGGTATTGCTGGCTATCTTCATCTTCGGATATTTCAGAAAGAAGAGGGTGCCACTCCTCATCATGTTTCCGGTCGCGTTTGGAGCTTTGTTTGCGTTGTGCATGATCAATGTGGTGCAGGGATCGATCTCCATCATTGCCATTGCTGCAGGATCGATCATCCTGGGCATTGCGGTGAATTATTCGCTGCACTTCTTATCACACCTCAAACATGTTCATAGCGTTGAGCAGGTGATAAAGGATCTTGTGAAGCCAATGACCCTGGGAAGCGCTACAACAGTGCTGGCTTTCTTTTGTCTCCAGTTTGTAAACGCTTCTGTTTTGCGCGATGTCGGTTTGTTTGCAGCCTTCAGTCTTATCGGGGCAGCGCTGGGTACCTTGCTTTTTCTGCCTCACTTCATCTCTTCAAAATACGTTGCCAGCCAGTCACATCACCATTCATGGATCGATCGCATTTCACAAATATCTTTCGAAAGCAATAAAGTGTTGCTCCTTATTGTTCTGCTTGCTACGCCAGTCTTCCTGTATCTTGCCGCGGATGTGAAGTTCAACACCGATCTTGGCCAGATGAACTTCATGACGGACGAGCTCCGGGCATCCCAGGCGCGTGTTGAGTCCATCAACAAAGCTTCTCTGACAACGACCTACGTAGTTTCTCAATCTGCTTCCCTGCAGAAATCGCTGCAGCGGAATGAATTGATCACTGATGAGGTGAGTAAGCTCCGCGCGAGTGGAAATATTCAGAAGGTTTCTTCGGTGTCATCGTTTATTATTTCTGATTCACTTCAGAAAGTCAGGATTGCCCGCTGGAATCTATATTGGAGTGACAAAGCCGATGCGGTACTAGAGGCGGTTCGTGAGGAAGGCAAGGCTTTCAATTTCTCCGAACGGGTTTTTGATAATTTCGAACGCCTGCTCAAAACACAGTACCAGGTTGTCGATCCATCTGCCTTTGAGTCATTCAGAAAAATTTTCTTCGATAATCATATCATCGAAAAAGATGGTTTCTTCACCGTCATCACACTGGTAAATATTGCTCACGATAAAAAACCAGTAGTGACCGCGTTGCTCAGCTCGCACGGAATTCACGCTTTCGACCGCCAGATGATCACCAATGTTTTTGCCGAGTATGTACATGAAGATTTCAATTTCATTGTCACATTCACCGGATTGATCGTGTTTATGGCACTACTGCTCATGTATGGAAGGATCGAACTGACGCTCATGACCTTTGTGCCGATGCTCCTCACCTGGATCTGGATTTTGGGCATCATGGCCCTGGTCGGCATTGAGTTCAACATCGTCAACGTAATGATCTCGACATTCATCTTCGGTCTTGGTGATGATTACAGCATTTTCACGATGGACGGACTGTTGGTGGAGTACCAGTACGGCAAGAAGAACCTTGCCTCGATCCGGACGTCTATTCTTTTGTCGGCCCTGACAACAATTTCCGGCTTGGGGGTTCTGATTTTTGCTGAGCACCCTGCGCTGAAGTCCATTGCCGGTATTTCGATCATCGGGATAGTGTCGGTTTTTTTTATGTCGCAAACGCTGCAGCCATTCCTTTTCCGATGGATGATTACAAACCGGACCAGAAGAGGTTTGCCTCCGCTCACAGCGCTGCTGATCGGCAAGACAATTTTCACGTATGGATTTTTTGTCTTAGGCTCGCTCTTCCTGACGGTTGTTGGATTGATCCTGAAGCTCATTCCATTCAGCAGGAAAAAAGTCCGGCTGTTTTACCACAATCTCCTTAGTTTTTATACGAGGGCTCTCGTCACGCTGGCCCCTCAGCTCAAAATCATCCGGATCGGCTTCGATGGGAGTAATTTTTCAAGGTCATCGGTGATCATAGCCAATCACACTTCGTTCCTTGACATTCTCATCACCACGATGCTGCATCCGAAACTTATTCTGCTGACGAACAAATGGGTGTGGAACTCGCCAGTGTTTGGCGGTGTAGTGCGACTGGCTGACTACTATCCGGTGATGGAAGGCGCAGAAGACAGCATTGAGCGAGTCAGAGACCGTGTGCGTGAAGGATATTCAATAGTTGTGTTTCCAGAAGGCACACGCACGGAAGACGGAAAGCTGAAGCGCTTCCACAAGGGAGCTTTTTACATGGCCGAAGTTCTTGACCTGCCAATTCAGCCGCTCGTGATTCACGGTGCCCACGATGCCATCCCGAAAGGAACCATGCCGCTTAATGCCGGCCCGGTGACGCTCAAGTTTTTACCCCTGGTCGAACCGCGGGATACAACGTTCGGGAGCACATATTCTGAAAAAACGAAAAATATCGGAAGGCACTTCAGAAGAGAATACGAAGCGCTTGCCCTTGAGCAGGAGAATACTGACTACTACAAGCATCGTCTTTTCTCAAACTATATTTACAAAGGCCCGGTGCTTGAGTGGTATGCGCGCATCAAAGTCGGTCTGGAGGAAAACTACAGGCAATTCAATGAGCTCGCTCCGCGCAGGGGAAATATTCTTGACCTTGGTTGTGGCTATGGCTTCCTGTGTTATATGCTGGCCTTCACCTCAAAGGAAAGAACCGTGACAGGTATTGACTATGATGATGAAAAAATAGCAACTGCGCAAAACTGTTATTCACGAAACGAGCGAATCACATTTCAGGTCGGTGACATTACGAGCGTTGCACTTGGTCGCTATGATGCCATTATTATTGCTGACGTGTTGCACTACCTCACGCCTGAATTGCAGTTGCGCACGATCCAACGTGCGGTGTATGCGCTTCAGCCCGGTGGCAGGCTGATCATCCGGGATGGCAATGCTGAATTGAAAGAACGGCACAAGGGGACAAAGCTCACGGAGTTTTTCTCCGTAAACCTGCTGAAGTTCAATAAATCCGCGAACGACCTGCATTTCCTGCGCGCGACCGACATAAGACGAATTGCCACTGACCTTGGATGTTCGGTGGAAATGATTGACCATACAAAGTTTACGTCAAATGTTATTTTTGTGATCCGAAAACAAGATGAAGTCGTATAATTTCTCTCTGCATGCAGTATGATGTTGTGATCATCGGTAGTGGTCTTGGCGGCCTGGCGTGCGGAGCTATCCTGGCCAGAGAAGGGAAGAGCGTTTGTGTGCTTGAAAAAAACAAGCAGATTGGCGGAGCGCTTCAGACTTTTGTACGCCAGCGGGTGATTTTCGACTCAGGTGTGCACTATGTCGGAGGGCTTGACGAAGGTCAGAACCTGAACCAGCTTTTTAAATTCCTTGGCATCATGGGAAAAATGAAGCTTCGCAAGCTTGATGAGGATTGCTTCGATGCCATCCTTTTCAAAGATGATCCGAAGATCTACCGTTACGCGCAAGGGTATGACCGATTTATTGCTTCGCTTGTAGCCGAGTTTCCTGAAGAGGAGGAGGGCATCCGCAGATATTGCGACCAGATACGCGAAGTCTGTAGCAAATTCCCGCTCTACAATCTGCGAAGTGGTGACTACTTCGAAAAAGTCAATGTTCTTGAAATTGATACACAGACATTGCTTGAATCGATAACAACCAATAAGAAACTTCAGAATGTACTTGCAGGCACGAGCCTTTTGTATGCAGGTGAGCCGTACAAAACACCTTTTTATGTTCACGCTTTGGTGATCAACAGTTACATCGAAAGCTCGTGGAGGTTTGTCGATGGTGGTTCACAGATTGCTATCGCGCTGACGCGTGAAATCGTCAGCCGAGGAGGAAAATGTATTAAACATGCTAAAGTTGTAAAGCTGGTAGAGGAAAATGGAACTGTTACCCATGCCCTTACCGATGATGGAAAGCGATATGATGGAAAATTGTTCATCTCCAACGTTCATCCAACCAAGACGCTTGAATTGCTTGAGACCGACATGATCAAAAAAGCGTTTCGGACGCGCCTCAACAGCCTGGAAAATTCCATCTCAACCTTTTTCGTAAACATTGTACTGAAGAAAAATACGCTCCCGTATCTCAACCACAACTATTACTACTTTGATGAGTCAGATGCATGGAGTGTTCTGAATTACACCGATGAGACGTGGCCGAAAGGGTATGCTCTGTACTACGCAGCTACATCGAAGAACGAGAAGTATGCTGACGGAGTGACGGTAATGACCTACATGCGATACGATGAGGTGAAGCAGTGGCAGCACACGTTTAACACCGTGACGAATGAAATAAGCAGGGGAGAAGACTACGAAGCATTCAAGAAAGAACGTGCTGAACGGCTGTTTAAACTTGTAGAGCAAAGGTTCCCTGGATTTACGGATGCTATCGAATCGTATTATGCAGCAACTCCGCTTTCTGTCAGGGATTACATCGGAACAGATGACGGTTCTCTCTATGGAGTGGTAAAGGATTACAAGGAGCCGATGCGAACGTTTATCTCGCCACGCACAAAAATCCCTAACTTGCTTCTCACCGGGCAGAACCTGAACCTTCACGGTATTCTTGGCGTTACCGTAAGTGCCATTTCAACCTGCTCGGAGATTCTGGGCAAAGATTACCTGGTATCAAAAATCCGCAACGCCTGAAGTCGATCATGAAGAAAGCGCTTAAATTCTTTGCCTGGTTGCTCGGTGGTTTGGCCATACTGCTGGCCATCTTGCTGATCTACATCAGAACTGTGGCGACTGTTGAGGATCCGGTTGTTGCTTCCGCTGACACTGCATCCGCACCTGTTGTAAATAAAAACGGTCTGCTTCTTTATAATGGCAGCTGGTTCCGATCCAGCGAAAGCGGACTTTACGAATTATATGTGACGGGCAAGCCCTTCGAACGCGGAGAGGCGATCGGTAAACTCACGAAGCCGTTGATCCAATATCAGGAAGAAGTATTCAATGCACAGATCCATCAGCTGGTTCCGTCCAAGGCATATCTCGATGTCCTCAAATATTTTGTCGGGTGGTTTAATCGCGACCTTGACGACAACGTAGCCCAGGAATTTCGCGAGGAGATCTATGGTGTATCGCGTGTAGCATCGCATGAGTTCGATTATATCGCGCCACCGTATCACCGGATGCTCAACTATCACGCGGCACACGATATAGGGCATGCGTTACAGAACATGGCGCTTGTGGGGTGCACAGCATTTGCCACATGGGGTGATCGCTCATCAGACAGCACGCTTATTGTCGGAAGAAATTTCGATTTCTATGTCGGTGATGATTTTGCGAAAAACAAAATTGTTGCTTTTTACGCTCCGGATAAGGGTCATAAATTTATGATGGTGACGTTCGGAGGAATGACTGGTGTGCTCTCCGGGATGAATGACCAGGGACTCACTATAACCCTGAATGCTGCTAAATCCGAGATACCAACTTCGTCAGCTACACCGGTGTCGATCCTTGCCCGCGAAATTCTGCAATACGCATCAACTATTGATGAGGCCTATGTGATAGCAGGCAAGCACAAAACGTTTGTGGCCGAGTCGTTCATGATAGGATCCGCAAAAGACAAACGCGCTGCGATCATAGAAAAAAGTCCGGACGCACTCGACATCGTTGAAAGTAATAGCAATCACATTATCGCTACCAATCATTTTCAAAGCAAGACACTCGGTGCAACCGGGTTAAATCAGGAGCACATGAAAACCAGCGCCTCGGTGTATCGGTACGATCGCGTGAAACAACTTCTCGAAAAACAGCCCAAAAATTCTGTCACGACAACCGCGATGATTCTCAGAGACCAGAAAGGGCTCAATGACGCGGATATTGGTTTTGGAAATGAGAAGGCTGTGAATCAGCTGATCGCGCATCACGCTATCATCTTTCAGCCTGAGAAAAAATTGGTCTGGATTTCAACCGCTCCGTGGCAGCTCGGTAAATTTGTATGTTACGATCTGAATAAGGTATTTTCCCTTGCGATGACGGACAACATGGAAGTCGTGCAGGACAGTCTGGCAATTGATGCGGATGCGTTTGTATCTACAGATGCTTATAGGGATATGGTGGAATTTAACCGTTATCGCTTTCCGTTTCAGCCGCGCAATGGCTTGAACCCTGACAGCCTGATCGCCTGGAATCCGAATTCGTATTTGTCGTACATGCTTGCGGGAGATGAGTATCTCAAGCTCGAAGATTTTAAAAAAGCTGTTAGTGCCTACGAGACCGGATTGACGAAGGAAGTAGCCACGACCCATGAACGTGCACACATGGAGGAGAATCTCGCAAAGGCAAGAAAACTTGACTCCAAATGATCGTTGGAAACGGCATCGATATCGTTGATATAGCCCGGGTTGCTGAGAGGCTCGCGAACGGAAATGGTTTCCGCGACAAGGTGTTCTCCAAAAATGAAATTAACTATTGCCAAAAGCGAAGCCTTCCCAATGAAAGCTATGCAGCACGTTTTGCTGCAAAGGAAGCTTTTCTCAAGGCTACCGGTAAAGGACTTCTGCTGGGATATGACCTTCATGAAATTGAAGTCCACAATGATGCTGACGGAAAACCAATGATCAGACTAAGCGGTAACTTCCGGAAATTTTTTGAAGACAATGGATGGAAGTCAGTCCATGTATCAATGTCGCACAACGCAACAACAGCCTGTGCCTTTGTAATAATTGAAAAATGAAGAACATTCCTCCGATAGAACTTGCATCCCCCGATACGATTGAAGATTTTCAGCTTGCCCGATTGCGTGATGCAGTTCAGTACGCCAACGTAAAGTCCCCTTTTTATAAATCGTTGTTTGCAAAAGACGCACGCGACCTGGTGATTCGAACCATCGAAGAATTTAGTGCGCTCCCAACCACTTCCAAAGACGACCTTCAGAAACACAACTGGGATTTTTTGTGTGTTCCAAAATCAGAGATTGTAGAGTTTACCAGTACGTCAGGCACACTCGGGAAACCCGTTACGATTGGTTTGACGGAAAAGGATCTTCAGCGCCTGGCATATAACGAGTCTCTTTCTTTCGCCTGCGCGGATGGGACTGCCGATGATCTCTATCAGCTGATGCTGACACTGGATCGTCAGTTTATGGCAGGCATTGCCTACTACGAAGGTATCCGTAAGCTTGGTGCCGGACTCATACGTGTTGGCCCCGGGTTGCCTGCATTGCAGCTCGAGACCATCCAACGCCTGCAGCCTTCCGTTCTGGTAGCGGTTCCTTCTTTTCTTGTGAAGCTCATAGAATATGCACAGCAAGCCGGGGTCGATTTAAATTCCACGTCAGTCAGGAAAGCTGTTTGCATCGGTGAAAGTGTGCGTGATGAATCTCTTGCGTTGAATACATTAGGTCATAAGATAAAACAGGCATGGGACATTCAGCTGTACAGCACATACGCCTCAACTGAAATGCAGACTGCCTTCACCGAATGTGGCCATGGAAAGGGCGGGCACCTACATCCTGAATTGATTTATCTTGAGGTTTTGGATGACGATGGCAAAGTCGTGAGCAATGGCGAGGCGGGCGAGATCACCATTACCACATTGGGCGTGGAAGGTATGCCGCTGATCCGCTACCGCACAGGCGATGTTGCCCGTATCTACAAGGATGCGTGTGCCTGCGGAAGAAATACGTTGCGTGTCGGTCCGATCCTTGGCCGAAAACAGCAGATGATCAAGCTGAAGGGAACAACGCTTTATCCTCCTGCGCTATTTGACCTATTGCAGGTTGATGGTGTGATTGATTATGTTGTAGAAGCCTTTACCGGACCCCTCGGGACGGACGAGGTGAAGTTGCATATCCACTTTGATGGTGCACAGCGGGAGAGAATTGAGCGCGAATTATTGTCAGCATTTCAGTCCCGTCTGAGAGTGGTACCGGAAATTGTCGCGGTTTCTCCGAGAGAAATCGAAGCGATGCAACATTCTGGCAGTACGCGGAAACTTAAAAAATTTATCGACAGCAGAAAATAAAAAAAGCACAGGTAGGAGGCCCTGTGCTTTTCGGCTATCAGATAGTTTGCACTATCCGAGGTCTTTCTCCAATTCTTCAACTTTTGCCTGCGCTTCTGACTTACCAAGAGAAAGTGCCATTTTATAAAGTTCGAGAGCTTCACGCTTTGTTTCTTTTTTCTTACGTGGTGCGAACTTCGTGCGTTCTGCTGCCTTTTCAAGAGCTGCTGCCTGATTGAAATAAGCGGTCGCCTGATCATTCTTCGACTGAACGTTCATTTCCTGAACGCGAGACTCCAACGCTGCGAGATTTTCTTCACGTACCCTGATGGTTTCAGCGTTTACGTTGATGAGTGAATCACGCTGAGTAACCGTTCTTGACAAAGACTGGTTTTCATTGCGAACTTTAGCAACCTCCTGCTCGAGCATGGCGATCTGCTGTGTTCTTGCTTCAAGGTCAGCCTTCAAACGCTTGATAGTACCAGCGTAGACCCGTGAATTCTTAGCAGACTTTTCAAGGTCAGCAATCTTTGCTTGTGTTTCTTTTACATACTTGCTGATATCGCTCAGGCGATCTTTGTAGTTCTTGTACGAAGTGCCTTCTACCATATCAGTGCGGAGTAATTGACGGTTTGCGTCAATTGAATCGATCAGCACACCAACGTCCTGCAGCGCAAGTGCAGTTTCCTGACTTGTGTGCAATTCGGTTTGTAAGGAATCAATCTGGGTTTGAAGAGCTCTTTCCTTCGCTTCATCTCTGCAACCCCAGAGCATACCAACAACGGATAAACCCAGGATGAATTTCTTAATCATAATGTTAAAGTTTAATTTCTACAGAGCCTTAAATCAAATGCGCGACCACCGCAGGGTGGCGAGCCTGTCAGGCTGTCGAAATGCGAAAATTGGGGATGAAACGCAGTTTATACAGTTGAATTGCTACAGCCACACGAACGCCCGCTTATCCCGCTATGGAGAATTGGAGAATTATTCAACAACCTGTGGAAAAAGCAATAAAAAAGCCGGTCAAATTGGCCGGCTTTTCATCAACTAGTGATCAGATCGTAGCGCTACTTCTTTTTGGATTTGGCCTTGCTCTTAATGAAACCTCCAAGTTCCTTTCCTGTCTTCGCGTAAGCTTCCTGCAGTCGTGCACCGGTTTCGTAGTCGAAGCCCATAGCGTCACGGCCGGGGGCTTTCGTCACAGTGATTTTTGCGATGACTTTTGGAGGATTTGTTTTTTCCACGATCCATGCTTCGCCATCGATGTACGCAGGCACGCGCATCACGCCAACATTCCATCCCGGTTCTGTGCGTGTGGTTTTAAAAATCAACGTGTATTTAGCGTTGTCACCCACTGTTGAGATGCCAGAATGTTTGGCAAACAGCTCGCGGAACTGAGGTTCAAATCTTTCCTTACGATCATCGGTCCACGCTTTCTCCCATTTGTCACCGCGACCTTTCTCTTTCTCATCAAGCTTCGTCTTCTTCTCAGCGATGTAAGCCTCTTCCGTCAGGTCTTTTCCAACTTTCATATTATCGTAAGTAAACTCCGTATTGATCGAAGTTTCTCCTGCTAAAGCCGAAAGGTCACCTTCAATCAGCTTTAACTTTTGAGCCTGGCTGGCGATTGCACACGCCATAAATGAAATAAGCAACAAGTAACGAATCATATTATAAAGGGTTTAAGTGAAATTTCGGTCAGTGGAAATCGAGTGTCAATGTTAAGCAATTTTCGCGGACGTTATCACCTCAAATTTGATGAATCATGTCCCAAACTTCCAACGCTATCCCTACACGCGATGGTCCGGAGGAGCTTTGTAAACCGTTCAGGTGCATTGCGCAATATGAATTCGGTTGAAGGTCTTGCAACTCAGTCAATTTCTTAGACCATGGTTTACTGCAAACATCGAATCAGTATGCACGTTAGCTTTAACTGGGTAAAGCTAAATAAAATCCAGATATAGTTTGTTATGGGGGTTTTGTTGAATTTAGCGATATTACTAGTATTGTAAATTCCATCCGTAAGACTTTTGCTGTCAAAGTAGTTTGCAACGGGTGGGAAGCTCTGGACAACTTTTGAACTATGAAATCTGGCGTTGTAACCTCCCTGTTGTTGCTCTCGATCACATCATCACTGGCACAGGTCAGAAATATCAAGCTTGATGAAAAAACCGACAATGACTATATGTGCGAGCCCAGCATCGCCATCAACCCTAAGAATCCGATGAATATTGTTGCAGCCTCTGTGCTGAATAATATTTATTTTACCAAGGATGGCGGGAGAACCTGGCAGAAGAGAGAAGTTACATCCCCGTTTGGCGTATATGGCGATCCGTCCTTGATTGCCGATGGTAGCGGAACATTCTTCTTCTTCCACCTCTCGGATCCAACTCACGGTAAGGGCGGTTATGATTCTGAAAAGCTTGACAGGATTGTTGTTCAGCGATCAGATGACGGAGGTGCAACGTGGGATGAGGGAACATCTGTCGGTCTCAACCATCCGAAAGATCAGGACAAGCAATGGCCATCGATTGATGCGAAAGGAAACCTGACACTCACATGGACACAGTTCGATACTTATGGAAGTAAAGATCCAGGTTGCCATTCCAACATTATGATGAGTACATCGAAGAATGGATCAAAGTGGACTGAGCCTGTCATCGTTTCACAAATTCCAGGGAACTGCCTTGACAATGATTCAACGGTGATGGGAGCAATGTCCGCCACAACATTTGACGGGAAAGCTTTTGTGACGTGGTCCTTTAATCAAAAAATCTACCTCGACCGTTCATTTGATGGCAGCCTCTGGCTGAGCAACGATATACCGATTCAAAGTCAACCGGGAGGATGGGATATGAAAATACCAGGCCACGACCGCTCCAACGGACTTCCCGTATTGATGACGGACAAAAGCAAAAGCGGAACGCGGGGGTATCTGTTCCTCGTGTGGGCAGATCAGCGAAATGGTGAGTCTGATACGGACGTATGGTTCAGTCGATCCAACAATTATGGTGATAACTGGAGCTCGCCAATCAGTATCAGCAAGAGCAAAGTCAGTCACCAATATCTTCCCTGGATGGCCGTTGACCAGACCACAGGTTTTATTTATATCGTGTATTATGATCGCAGTGCATATGAAGATTTGCAAACAGACGTATTCCTGGCGTGGTCAACAGACGGGGGAAATTCATTTAAGAATACAAAGATCAGCGAGACGCCATTTATTCCAGGCGAACAAAGTTTCTTCGGAGATTATACAAACATTTCTGCGCACAAGGGGATCATTACACCCATCTGGACAAGGATGGACGAAGGAAAGACCAGCGTCTGGACAGCAGTGATCAAACACGCAGACCTGGAAGCACTCGCCAACAAAAAATGAAATTCAAATCGAAAATTTTTATCCTGCCGGGGCTCGGCAATTCTGGTGACGGTCACTGGCAGACCATCTGGGAAAAACAATTCGGTTTTACGAGGATACAACAACGTGACTGGGAGACACCAGACATGGACGAATGGGTGGACACGGTTCAAAGCGCGTTGACAACGCACGATCCATCTTCAGTCGTTCTTGTCGGACACAGCCTTGCGTGCTGTACTATCGGATACTGGGCCAAAAAATATCCTGCGAAAATCAAAGGTGCTTTGTTGGTGGCACCCAGCGATACCGAATCAGCAACGTATCCGAAAGGGACCACCGGGTTTGCTCCAATGCCCCTTTCGAAACTTCCCTTCAGATCCCTGGTGATCAGCAGCACGGACGATATGTACGTTACCACTGAGCGAGCAAACTATTTTGCCAATGCGTGGGGCAGTAAGCTGATCCTTTTGCCCCAGGCCGGTCACATTAATATTGTAGCGGGGTTTGGAAAATGGCCTGGTGGGCTTGATTTCCTGCGCGAGCTTGATTCTTAACAGTTGTTTCCGTCAACATCGCAGGCTTCTCCGCTAGCAGTTACTTTTTTTGCGTCAGCGATCTGAGTGAACGCTTCGATAAACGATTCCGGTGATTGCGCGCCTGAAATTCCATATTTATCATCGATAACATAAAACGGAACTCCCGTTACACCAGCGCTCTGCCATTGGCGTTCTGCCATTTCAACTTCAGCTTCGCCTACAGTCGAGCTTAAGAATTCGGTTGTCTTTTCCCTGGAAATTCCGGTACGCTCAGCGATTGCAATGAGATTCTCATTTTTAGAGAGATCAACGCCATCAGTGAAGTAGGCCTTGAAGAAAGCTTCAACGAGTTCAAGCTGTTTGCCATCCTCTTTCGCAAGCTGGATCAGGCGGTGCGCCTTCCGGGTGTTCGGAGAAATCGTTTGCGCCTCATAGTTAAACCGTAGGCCGTGCTGGGCAGCCACATTTGACACATGTCCGGTTAATTGTTCGTAGCGGCTCTCACTCCCGAATTTTTGCGTCAGGTATTCCTTCTGATCCGCTCCGCCTTCAGGCATTTGGGGATTAAGCTCAAATGGAAAATATTCTACTTCAAAAGTATATTTATCCGAAAGTTTTTCGATCGCTGACTCAAGTCTGCGCTTGCCGATGTAGCACCATGGACACACCACGTCAGAAATCACGCTTACTTTCAACGTGGGTTTGTTGCTGAATTTTATGTTTTCGATGTTCATACAAACTTTAACAGCAGTCTGTTTTGTTTAGTTTCCCTATTGAAATAAAGCATCGGAGGCGATTGAACGTTAAAAATTAACGCATCAGGCGAACCATTGATTTATGCTTGAAAATCATTTAGTTAATTAAAAACCTTTGTTTTATTTTTGTGCCTTCCTTGGCAACGAGGACCTCATAAAAGCAAAAACTGAAACAATGACAGTAGATCAAAAACTCACATTCAAGGTGAAAGACCTCTCCCTGGCAGAATGGGGAAGAAAAGAAATCAAGTTGGCCGAGGCAGAAATGCCCGGTTTGATGGCAACGCGCGAAGAATTCGGCAAGCAGAAGCCTCTAAAGGGCGCTCGGATTGCAGGTTGCCTGCACATGACAATCCAGACAGCCGTTCTTATCGAGACGCTTGTTGAGCTTGGAGCTGAAGTTTCATGGTCATCTTGTAATATTTTTTCAACGCAGGATCACGCTGCTGCTGCAATAGCTGCTGCGGGAATTCCGGTTTTTGCGTGGAAAGGCATGAATGAAAAAGAGTTCGACTGGTGTATCGAGCAAACACTTTTCGCTTTCAAAGACGGCAAGCCGTTGAATATGATCCTTGACGATGGAGGCGACCTTACCAACATGGTATTGGATCGTTATCCTGAACTCGTTGCGGGCATCAAAGGAATCTCTGAAGAAACAACAACAGGTGTACATCGTTTGATCGAGCGCATGCACAATGGTAAACTTCCATTGCCTGCCATTAACATCAACGACTCAGTAACCAAATCGAAATTTGATAACAAATACGGATGCAAGGAGTCTCTTGTAGATGCAATTCGCAGAGCAACGGATGTGATGATGGCAGGTAAAGTTGCCGTGGTGGCTGGGTATGGTGATGTTGGAAAAGGTTCTGCCGCCTCTTTGCGTGGCGCAGGTGCTCGCGTTATTGTTACCGAAATTGATCCGATCTGTGCGTTACAGGCAGCGATGGATGGTTATGCTGTAAAGAAAATGGATGACGCAGTAAAAGAAGCAGACATCATTGTTACGGCTACCGGTAATTTCGGAATTGTGCTTGGTCGTCACTTCGAAAGCATGAAGGACAAAGCTATAGTTTGTAATATCGGACACTTCGATAACGAAATCGATGTGGCATGGTTGAACAAGAATGCAGCGAAGAAAGATGAAGTGAAGCCACAGGTTGATCTTTATACATTGAAGAATGGCAACCAGGTTATCCTTCTCGCAGAAGGCCGCCTTGTGAACCTTGGCTGCGCAACAGGTCACCCTTCGTTTGTGATGTCAAACTCATTCACAAACCAGACCCTCGCCCAGCTCGAGCTTTGGACGAACTCTGGCAAGTACGAAAACAAAGTATACATGCTGCCGAAGCACCTCGATGAAAAAGTTGCTCGTCTGCACCTGAAGAAAATTGGTGTGGAACTTGAAACGCTTACGCCTGATCAGGCTAAGTATATCGGTGTGGAAGTGAAAGGTCCTTTCAAGCCGGAATACTATCGCTATTAATTTATCTGAAGATAGAAAAGAAAAACCCTGGGGGCGACCCGGGGTTTTTTATTTCTGCCCGCGCCTTTATATTTGCCGCATTCCGACATGAAAAATATCCTTGCCATCTTAGCCATCATTGTTTCGTCCTCCGGTGCTCCAATGCTGCAGAGTAACGTTGAGTTTGTTTGTTTGAAGACGCATAAGGCATCGAACACCTGCTACTTCAACTTCAAGGTCGATGGAGCAAAATATACTTATGTTGACAAGGGTTGTAAGAAAACAAAGAACAAAGAGCAGACCATTACGAAAGTAAAGGAAGGAGACCTTGCTCTGTCAAGAGACTGGAAAATTGAGTGTCCTGAACCGAAGCAGTGACATCTGAAGGCGTAGCTCCACCCATACATTGCTTTGATTTTCCCTCCGAATTACTGGATGGTCAACCCGCGGGCTGGCCTTTCGCTAATATCAATTGATCTTATTCCAGCATCCCGACATTCAGTGCCACGGTAATTTTAGGGAAGCATACTTGGCACCTCATGAGCCGCATTGGTCAACGAGCTTCCGATCAGAACTGGAAACTCTTCCTCGAATATAAGGCGCGCCACTCCCACATAACAATGGCGTGGTGTGGGGTCTTCATTTTTCCAGCGTTCGTCTTGCTGGACTATCTCACGCTTGATGAGTGGGAACTGTTTTTTATCGTGCGACTGTGCGGAACGCTGGCAATTGTTTTAATGCTTTTGTTAAAGGATCGCTTCAATCTGAGCGCAGCGGTAATTGCACATTTTGCGTGTCATGTGGTTTTTGTATCGCTGATGTGGATGCTCAGCTGGCTGGAAACATCCGGTCTTTTTTTCATCTATGCGTTCAATACATCAGTCGGTTACATTGTGAGTGCAATTTTTTTGTTGTGGCATCCGCGCCATTCATTCGTTGCCATGCTTACGACCATTTCAAGCTTCGTCCTGTTTTATCTACTATTCTCAGTGCTTACGGTTGCAGATGTTATCATCCATGGATACCTGGTTCTGTTTACTGTTATGATCATGACTCAGTTGTACGTGCGCTACCGGTATCAGGCAACCTACCGGGATTTCATCCGTCAGCTTGAGCTCAATCATGCGTATGAAGAGTTAAAGGTAAAGAATCACGAAATCAATCAGCGCAACTTTGAAGTGATTCAGCAAAAAGAGAAGCTGCAGGAATTAAACCTCCTGAAGGATAAAATCTTTATGATCATCTCACATGATTTCCGCAGTCCCCTCCATGCGCTGAAGGGATTGATTATGTTGCTCAATGATTCCGACCTTATCAATCCCGAAGAATTCAAGGTGTTGTTGAAGGGGTTGAAACACAATGTCGATCAGACGTACAGTTTGCTTGAAAACCTGTTGCTCTGGTCCAAAAGCCAGATGAAAGGTTTTTCTGTTAAATATGAAACGATCAGTATTCATGATCTGGTCGCAGAAAATATTTCACTTCTGCTTAGTCTCGCGGAGAGGAAGGGGATTACGATCGTGAACAGGATCGATGAACACGTTTTTGCAAGAGGTGATGCTGATATGATTCGGCTGGTTCTCCGCAATCTTCTGTCAAACGCGATAAAGTTTACAGACAAGGGAGGGAGCGTTTCGATGAGCGCAAAGCAGGACCATGAACTGATCTACATATCTGTCACCGATACGGGAATCGGGATGGACCGGATGCAGAAGGTGGCAGCTTTTAAACCTTCGATCAGTCTCACTGGAACGAATCATGAAAAAGGCTCAGGTCTTGGACTGATGATCTGCAAAGAATTTATTGAAAAGAATCTTGGGCAGATGTTCATCGAGAGTGAACTTCACAAAGGAAGCACTTTTACATTTTCATTGCCAGCTGCCGAATATAAATCGAGTTCACTGGCTAGTGCATCACTAAAGTCTTCTCGATAGATTCCAGGGATTTTCCTTTCGTCTCCGGCAGCACTTTCCATGCAAAAAATCCGTGCAGCGCCATCATTATTGTAAACAAAAGGAAGGAATAGAAGCCTCCATTGGGAGATTGCGCGATGATCGGAAATGTCCATGAAATCACTGCGGCCATGATCCAGTGCGTGAAGCTTCCGAGTGTCTGGCCCTGCTCACGCACTTTGTTTGGAAATATTTCTGACATAAACACCCAGATGACTGCGCCCTGAGAGAATGCAAAGAAAGCTATGAAGCCAATCAGGTAGATCATGATGAGGTAGCCTCCGAACTGGCCGGTGTAAAACGTATATGCAACCATGCCGAGCGATAACACCATACCCACCGAGCCAGTGATGAGCAGGTTTTTTCTTCCGAACTTATCGATAACCGAAATTGCAAGCAGGGTGAAGATCATGTTTGTAAGCCCGATGGAAACGGCCTGAAGAAGCGCTGTATCTTTCGCAAGGCCTGTCATTTCGAAAATGCGTGGCGCGTAATACATGATCGCGTTGATGCCGGAGAGTTGATTGAACATCGCGAGGATCACAACATACATGATCGGCTTGTTGTACTGGCCATTGAAAAGACTTTCTTTTACCATTCCAATTTCAGATCGCACCGATGCCTGAATGTTCGCCAGTGCTGTAGTGGGATTCGCCTCGCCAATGGATCGCAACACTTTTTCAGCTTCGCCATCTTTTCCGTTTTTGACAAGCCACCGCGGACTCTCGGGAACAAAGAACACCATTACAAAGAACAACAGGGAAGGGATAGCCTGAACACCAAGCATCCATCGCCATGAATCTTCACTGATCCCAAAAAGCAGATAGTTTGAAAAGAACGCAATGAGTATTCCGCTTACGACATTGAACTGGAACAATGCCACGAGCCGTCCGCGCCTGTCTGCCGGGGATATCTCTGAAATATACATCGGGCCTACTACTGACGAGGCGCCTACACCAATCCCGCCAAGGAAACGGAAAATAACAAAAGGCAGCCACGAGGGGGTGAACGCTGTAACGAGTGATGTCAGGAGATAGAGGAGACCAATCGCCTGCAACACTCTCTTCCTCCCATACTTTTCAGCAGGCTTTCCAGCAATGAGTGAACCGATGACTGTACCCAGCAGTGCCGAAGCAACAGTAAACCCATGCCAGAATTTGTCGAGTGACCAGAGCTGTTGAATTGAAGTTTCGACTCCGGAGATCACGGCAGTGTCGAAGCCAAAAAGAAAACCACCAAGGGCGGCAACAATTGCATTGCGGAAAGCGGTGTTAGACTGGTTCATGGTCAGGGTTTAGTCTAACCAAGATAAACATTCCTTGTTGGAAATAACCAGTCTTCAAATAATCAAATCACAAAAAAATCCGAAAGGCCCCTCTTGCAATTGGATGATTGTTCATTGACCATTGATTATTGATCATTAATACATTGATCATTAATACATTGATCATTTCCCTACTGGGACCTGCCCTCCATTCTCCTCTGGAAGAACGGTTTAAGTACAGCGCGATCAAGTACCAGGAATGCAATGATTATGTTCAACAAAATAATGGTGTTGACCAATAGTTTGCCATCGATAGAGAAGGTAGGCAGCGACTGTTTAATATAGCGCTGTGCAACACTAACATCATTCAGGTTCACGGTGGTCGTCTGATCGAAGACACCCGTTGCAAGAAGTACTACCGCAATGCTCAGCACAGTGACAATGCCCGCAAGCAGCATGAGGCCGTTCCTGATCGACAGCCCGCGCTGCACAGGAGCCTGATCGAGTTTGCCCATCACCGAAACCGTAAAATTCTTTGAAGGAACCTCCAGAGATGTGGCTTGGAGGATATTGTGCATCTGTCGCAGTTCATTCAGCCGGGTGCGCAGAGTCGCGTCCTGCCGCAGCGCTTCTTCAAGGCGTTCATGCTGTGCTGAATTAAGTTTTCCGTCAAGGAACTCCAGCAGCATTTGATCCCATTGTTGCGTGACCTTCTTCATATCTATAAAGTTAATGCTTCTTTTTGTAAAATTAATCTCAATTCATCCGCTACACGCTGCCGTGCACGATGTATTCTTACCTTTATCGTATTGGCCTGCATGCTCATGATTTCGGCAATCTCTTCCAGCGAGAATTCCTGAAGGTAAAACAGACTCAATGCGGTGCGATCAGTTTCACTTAGTTTTTCCATCGCAATGTTTAAAAATCGCTTCTTGTCATTCCTTTCGAGTGATCCTTCAGCTTCACCGCTGTAGGCGATAACAGCAGTTTCGATGCTTTGAAAGTTGTGCCTGCGCTTCCGCTTATAACTGATGGCGGTGTTGAATGCGATTCGATACAGCCACGTTGAAAATTTAGCCTGCTTGTTGAATGATGCAAGATTGTGGTAGGCTTTGATAAAACTGTCCTGGGCAGCTTCCTCAGCCTCCGGGCGGTTGAGGAGAATCTTGTAGGCGATGGTATACACATAAGACTTATACCGGTCTACCAGTCCGGCATAAAGGCTTTGCTCTCCCGCCAGTATGCGGTCGATCGTAAGCAGGTCTCCATCGTTAGTCATGACTTGCCTTTGACGCACCAGGTTGTATTGAAGTTACAGCCAATTTGCAGTAAAACGGTTAATTAATTCTTAATAATTTACTCGGAGCCCTGTAACCTCACTGGAGCAGACCGAGTCAAAGGGCTAAATTCTAAATGCAAATCATATGGAAATCGAAACGATAGCGATCATGATTCCGATTATTTCAATCATTGGTCTCATTGTAATGATTATTTACCTGCGCAAATACGAAAATGAGGAGCGCATGGCGATGATAGACAAAGGGATTGATCCTTCAGTCTTCACCAGGAAAGCACGAAATACGTCCGGTGCCCTGCGGGCCTCTTTGTTACTCATCGGTGCGGGAACCGGCCTGCTACTCGGCTACGCATTGGACAGGGCATTCGATATGGAAGAAGTTGGCTACTTCTCTATGCTCTTGATCTTCGGTGGCTCAGGGCTGGGTCTGGCTTATGTAATTGAGGAGAAGAAGATCAGAGCCGGAGCATGAAATAGCCGGTCCGTTGTAACAGACGCCTGCTTCACGAAAAGCTGACGATATAACTCGTCAGCTTTTTTTGTACACGATTTTTCACACGGCTGTAGAATGATTCTACAGGGTTTAACGTGTATAAACCACTGGTCTGCCAATTCATAGCGCAAATCGGAATAACTGCGTTACGCCTCGCGATGGCACAACATTCGGCTGGAAGAGTACAGAGTTTAAACTAAAACCGATTAGAACTATGAAAAAAGTAATGTTAGCATGCTGCTTCCTCTTCGGAGGGATCGTTGCAGTAAATGCTCAGGACACAACATCAACGTCAACACAGACGCAACAGTATCCAACTTCAACTTCTCAGGATGACCAGGACCGCGAGCGAATCAATTCACGCGACCTTCCTGATGCCGTGAAGAGATCACTTGAAGGAACAGAGTACCGCGGATGGCTCGTGAATGCAGCCTACAAGACTACTGGCGTATCTGACCAGTCTTCTCAGACTTCTGATTCAACTTCAGGCCAAATGTCATCAGACTCAACCTCAGTGCAAGGCAACCAACAAGATCAGGGCAACCAACAAAATCAGAGCGATAGTACATCTGTCTCAGGAAACACTGACAATGCTGGTAACACAGGTGCCTACGGACAGGAAGTGTTCGTTGTTGAGCTGAAGAATGGCGCACAAACCAAGACTGTACGGTTCGACAAAGAAGGCAACAAGCTCGATGATGAAGGATCAGAAAATAACGATCAGAAATAAGCCATCGGCTTAAATTTGACTTCATTACAAATAAACCTTGACTGTCGGAAAGCTGGATAATTATTCCAGCTTTTCTTTTTATTTTCAGGCCACATATGGCTTCCATACTACTGGTTGAAGATGATCTGACCTTTTCAAGAATTCTGGAGGGGTTTCTTTCGAAAAAGGGTTTCCAGGTAACTGTAAACAATAAGGGCAAAGACGGGTTGAAAACCTTTCAGTCAAAGGCTTTTGATATGGTAATCCTCGACTATCGCCTTCCGGACACGACCGGAATGGACCTGCTGCAGGAAATCAAGTCGGAGAAGCCCGCTACACCGGTAGTGATCATGACGAGTTTCCAGGATATTCGCACTGCGGTTAAAGCGATCAAGGCTGGCGCTTTTGAATACATCACTAAGCCGGTCAATCCGGACGAATTGCTGATGATTGTGGAGCAGGCTTTGAAAAAGGAGAAGCGTGTAGAACCGGTAGCCCCCCAGGTTGTCACTGCGCAGTTTGTCCAGGGCAATTCCTCGCTTTCAAAAAAGCTTTATGAGATGGTGAGGCTCGTAGCGCCTACCAATATGTCTGTGTTGATAGAAGGGGAGAGTGGAACGGGTAAGGAGAACGTTGCGCGCATGATCCACCAGATGAGTCCGAGGGCCAAACATCCTTTTGTCGCGGTTGACTGCGGTGCCCTCTCAAAGGAACTTGCAGGAAGCGAACTCTTCGGACATGTGAAGGGAGCGTTTACGGGCGCCATGCTCGACAAGATCGGTCAGTTCGAGGCAGCGCACAAAGGCACTATTTTCCTCGATGAAGTCGGCAATCTGTCGTATGAAGTGCAGGTGAAATTACTTCGCGCCATCCAGGAGCGGATTATTCAGCCCATCGGAAGCACGAAGGAAGTGAAAGTCGATGTACGCATCCTGACAGCAACCAATGACGACCTCGCTGAAAGTGTGAAAAATGGCAGCTTCCGGGAAGACCTCTATCATCGTGTGAATGAATTTAAACTGGAAGTTCCTGCCGTCAGAGAACGCGGTGATGATCTGTATGAGTTTCTCAATTTCTTCCGCGAATCGGCAAATGCAGAGCTTGGCAAGACTGTAAAAGGCTTCGACCAGGAAGTTATCACATTGTTTGAACGCTACGACTGGCCGGGCAACCTTCGCGAAATGAAAAACGTAGTGAAACGATCTGTGTTGCTGACAACCGGAGATATGATCCGCCTTGACAGCATTCCCCAGGAGATGATCGCGAGTGTTAAAGATTCAGCAAAGCAGAACACTGCTCCTGTATATGATCTCAAAGCATTGCAGGAAGTGCAGGAGCGTGAAACCATCATGAAAACACTGCAGGAGGTCCGCTACAACAAGTCGAAGGCCGCGCGCATTCTTAACATCGACCGGAAGACACTTTACATGAAAATGGAAAAGTACGGAATTGAATAGATCAGTTCTGGGTTTCCAGAGACGTAAGTCTGATCTGGATCACAATGTCGTTTACCTTCTTTAGCAGTTTACCAGCTTCAGCTGCCAGGTCCTCCAGGGGCTTTTCATTGACTAGATCCGTCTCGAGCTTTCGCAGTTTTCCGGCCACAGACACGACTCCAAGTTGTCCAAGCCTGCCGGCCATCTTGTGTACGACTTCGCGTAAACCAGGCGCATCGCTGTTGGCCAATGCCTTCCTGGATGCAACGATATCGTCCATAGTCTCTTCAATAAACTGAACAACGATTGACTGGAAGAGTGCCTCATCACCCATCGTCATTTTTTTCAACAACTCAAGATTTGGTTTGTCGTCAGTCTCGTCATGCACAGCGATCTCAATTCCCAGGCTGCCCAGCATTTCTTTTTCATGAAAGGGTTTCGTAAGAATGCTGTGAAATCCCTCTTTCAAAAGATTGTTCTTTTCCTCCGGTAACACATGCGCTGTGAGCGCGAAAAATTTGGTGTTTGCAGGATATATTTTCTGCAGGCGCCTGCACAATTCAATACCATTGATGTCCGGCATTCTGATATCCATGAAGACGTGCGTTACCTCATGGTCAACTGGCTTTTCAAGCAGGTCTTTCGCACGGTCGAAGATCTCGTGTCTGATGTTGTGCTTTTTCAGGATCAGACCACAGAGTCGTACGATCAGCGCATCATCATCGACCACGAGCACCTTGCCGGAGAAGGCCGGTTTTGATGGGGTTGCCGGTTGCAGAGTTTTCTCTGGTCGAGTTTCCGTGGCTTTCGAGAATGTCAGGTCAACGCGAAATGAAGTGCCTATCTCCGGTTCGCTCGATACTTCAATTTTTCCGTTCTGTGCTTCAACAAGAGATTTTACAATCGTAAGCCCCAGGCCTGTGCCTCCATAGATCTTCGTGATCTCACCATTAGCCTGCTCAAACTGATTAAAAACTTTTTCAATCTCATCCTTGCGCATTCCGATGCCCGTGTCGACAACTTCGAAAACGCAATGGACAGATGTTTCCTCTGCGAGTGTTTTAACAGATAGCTTTACAAAGCCCTGATGGGTGAATTTAATTGCATTGCCAAGCAGGTTATACAACACCTGCTTCAGACGAAACGGATCACCAATAAGCGTAAAGTCAGTTGCCTTCTCGTTATCGACAACAAACGTAAGATTTTTCTTTTCTGCCTGAATGCGCATCGATCCTTCCACTTCCTTAATTATCGAAAACAGCCTGAAGTTTTCCTTAGCCAGCGTAACGTTGCCGGAAGAGATTCTGCTGTAGTCGAGCACTTCGTTTACAATATGCAGGAGGTGCTCGGAGGAATTGTATATGGCGTCCACTTCATCGGTGTTTTGAGTCGCTTTGCCTTTCAGCTGTTCCGCAAACCCGATGATGGACTGAAGGGGTGTGCGGATCTCATGGCTCATATTGGCAAGAAATCGCTGCTTGATCTGGCTGAGTTCTTCAGCTTTGTCGCGCGCTTTTTCAAGTTGCTCCTTGTAAAAATTGCTTCGGGTGATATCCGTCCAGATGAAGTAGACCAGTACTGCCGCAGCAACAAAAAATGCAAGCATCAGGTAATTGATACGGCTTACTGTCTGCGTGATGATACTTACGGCATGGCTGTTTTCCTTTTCCATCTGCGCGAGCTCTTCTTTTTCAACTGCATGGAGGATGTTCAGAAGCTGCGCAATAAAGAGACTGTTTGCGTTGATCAGTTCAAGTTCCTGGCGCTGAAGCTTCTTTCGCTTGTCGAGCTGATCGTTCTCCATGTTCTTCATGATTTTTTCAATTTCACGAAGGGCTTCATTCTGCCGGGCAAGGGCTGCGGTGTCAAGAACATAGCTCAGTTCTTCCTGCACGCGGATCCTGGGCGTATCGACAGGCGTTTTCTTTTTTTTGCTGAAAAGTTTTTTCAACAGCGACCGCTGATCCGGTTTCTGAAGCGCAGCAGTATCGCGCAATATGGTGGTAGTGGTGCGTTTCTGTGCTTTTAACAGGGTCGTATCGATGGTGATGTCTTCCGCCTGCAATATCGCTTCAAGTGTGTCGAGCTGTCCTGAAAACTCTTTGTTGTCGTGGAGGTTTGCCTTGACTTTAAGGTATGAGAAAAAAAGTTCGTTGCGCTCATTCAACACCGTCTTCATTGTGCTGAGGCGCCTTTTCTGAGAGGCATCCCAGTCAAATGTAAGGAGCGAATCGATCATTGAAGTAATGGTCAGAGACTGATCGATAAACGTCTGGTAAGGTTTGTGCGGATTGCGGATCGCTTCGGCCCGCTGATCCTGGTCGAGGGTAGTGATCTCTTCGAACAGGCTGTTCAGAATTACGAGTTTCTGGTTTGGTTCAGACATCGTATCTACGGTGCCCATCAGTTCTTCGAAAGAAACACGCGCAATTGTTACGGCAAGGAAAATCGCTGCACTTAACAGCAGAAACGCTGCGAGTACTTTTCGGATAACTGATTTGAAATTGTGATTGCTCTTTGGCTTCATGAACTTTGGCAATGCCCCATCCGGAAATCCTTACACCATAAACGGCAATAATTTATCCGCTCAGTAGAAACTTCGGGTGTACTGGCTTACAGGTCTTTTAAGAGCGGGAAAACTCTTTGTTTACATGAACTGCTTCCCATCAGTGGTGGTAGCGGGGCGGGGATTCGCAGGTTTTACAGCGATTACTCTGCCGTCCAGCTCTTTTTCATTCAGGGATTCGATGGCAGCTTGCGCTTCAGCATCGTTCGGCATTTCCACAAAACCATAACCTTTCGATCGCCCTGTTTCCTTATCCCGAACGATTTTCGCTGATGCGACTTGACCAAATTGTGCGAAGGCAGCTTCAAGTTCTTCCTTGCGGGTTTTGAAATTGAGTTTAGCAACAAAGATGTTCATGGTGGATTTGGTTAGGAACTTCCTAACTAATATAACAAAAAGAACAATTTGTTGCCTGATTTTCAGCACGTTAATGGTCGAAGGTCCGGACACTGGACTGAATTCACCTGGTATCCGGACCTTTCAGACTAGACGCTTCGGCCTCTGATCAATCTCAGGAGTATAGCAATGATCGCAACAACCAAAAGGATGTGGATGATGCTTCCTACACTGAATACAAATGCACCTAAAATCCATCCAATGATGAGGATCACGGCAAGCACATATAATAAATCACTCATATAAATAAGTTTTGTTATGCCGCTATTATTCAAAAACTAATGCCAAAGCTGGCCCAACTGCTATGAGAATTTTTTAGACCTCTTCGTAAAAGAAGGATCGTGCTTGGGGAAAATATTCCCACCGACTGTGGTGCCAATCGGCATTAGAAGGCGGAAGCAGGCGCTTTCTAAATCGTATACGGCCGTTGGCATCGTATTTTGAGCGGCAGGTATGGGTTAAAAAAATGTGAATATGAATATCTTAAAGATTGTGGTTGCCCTGATTTGTGCGTACGGCTTATTCGTTTCCGTTTCGTATTTGTTGATGAGGTTGATCTTCCCGAAGATTGAGTTGGCGGAAGATAAGGAAGTGGCGAGACCTGCGAGAACCCGCAGCATTCGTAGAGTTGAAAGATCTTTCAGAAAACAAAAAAACCTGGCGTACTAAACCAGGTTTTTTCTTTTAACGATGACGCTGATTAGTCATTATCGTAAGCATCGTCATCATCGTAGTCTCTGTCGCCACCGTTAAGGTTGAACGCCAGATAAAGTTGAGCTACCTGGTTCTTCGCATTGCCGAGGAGGCGTTTTGCTCCAGCGCTCTGAGCGATCTCGTTCAATCCGTAGTTGTAACGCACACCAAGCTGACTTGCTTTACCAAGGTTGAATCCGATACCGCCTACCAATCCGTAGTCCCAGTTGTCAAAGTTTCTGCGGTCGATGGTGTCGAACTCGTTGAATGGATCGCCATCATTGTTGCGAATTTCAGCACCCAACAAATATGACCAGTATGGACCAGCATGGATTTCAGCAGCTCTTCCCAGCTTAAATACTGCAAGCACGGGAATGTCGATGTACTGAAGTCTGAAACGAGTGTCATGATTCACGTTCACACCATTGGTTCCGATTGAACCGTAAGTGATACCCGTGCCTTTGGTAGAGTAGTTAACTTCGGGTTGAATTGCGAATGCTTCAGATGAAAAGAGTTGAGCATAGAAGCCGGCATGCCAGCCAAGTCTTGCATTTTCATCGTCAACATCGTTCACATATAAGTTACTCAAGTTCAAACCGCCCTTAAAACCTACGCGTGGTGCTTCCTGAGCTTGTGCATTACTCGCAGCGAGAGTCAATACTCCAGCACACAGCAACAAACTAAGATTCTTAAATACATTTTTCATAAAACATTTTGTTGTTTAGTTGGACATCTTCCTTCTGCCTTTACTTATATGAAAGGATGTGCCACAGATATTCTGGCGATCCGTTCATCGACAAAACGCTAAAAATGACCTTTAAGCTGTTGCCGCTAATTGACGCTGATTGTGAGCGGCTGCACTTCGATGCTGTTTCAGGGTACAATGTGTATACTGACTTACCGGACGACTGTAGAAAAAATTCACCGCCTCCCCCGATCGCTGGGCTCGCCTGTCGTCCGATCTTACCGCACTGGCATCATTATTTGATTAACGCGCTCAGAAAAAAATGTAACATTATGAATACTACTGGAAAGATCATTACGGGCTTTTTAACGGGGACTTTGTTGGGATTGGTTGCCGGACTATTGGTTGCTCCAGCAACCGGAAAGAAAACGAGAAAGGATATTCAGAAGAAGTCTAAAAAATTAGCGAAGCAACTGGGTGGTTATGTGGGAATTAACAGCCGCCCCGTTTCGAAGGCGTCAAAGAACGGAAAGGCTTCTGTCCCTGCTTCCTGAAAAGCAAAGTTATTTCGGCCGATCGTTGCATCAGCACAGAAACAACAACTGACCGAAACCATGAGCCGTCACTTTGCATCGTGACGGCTCTTTTTTAGGGTTGGTATGAAAAATGTATAAGTACAAATAGAACGAAACGAATAGTGAAGATATATGACACGCAAGATTATCAGCATGCTCATCGGACTGTGTATGTTCCTTATTATGATGGGAATGCAAATGATTTAATAACCCACTAAGCTTCGAGTGCTTTCACTCCGGGAAGTATTTTTCCTTCGAAGTATTCGAGCAAGGCACCTCCACCGGTTGACACATAGCTAACATCATCACTGACTCCAAACTGCGCAACTGCGGCAGCAGAATCCCCGCCACCAATCAATGAAAATGCACCACGCTTCGTAGCATCAACTACAGCTTCTGCAACTTTTCTAGTTCCGCTTTCAAACTTCTGCATTTCAAAAACGCCCATCGGGCCATTCCATAAGATAGTTTTTGATTTCCTGATCACATCGCTGAATACGTGTGAGGCCTGCGGACCGATGTCAAGGCCCATCCATCCGTTCGGAATTGCATTGTTATTCGCTATATCTGTATTGGCGTTTGCATCAAACTTATCAGCGATCACCGAATCGATCGGCAGGTGGAGTTCTACCCCTTTTGCCTTTGCTTTCTGGATCAGTTCTTTTGCCAGGTCAAGTTTGTCGGCTTCCACGAGTGAATTACCAATGTTTCCGCCCAATGCCTTAAAAAATGTGTAGGCCATGCCGCCACCAATGATGAGGTGATCAACTTTATCAAGGAGTTTTTCAATGATGAGAATTTTATCGGAGATCTTCGCTCCGCCCATGATGGCGGTAAACGGTTTCTCTGCTTTTTCAAGGACCTTCTTTGCATTGTCCAGTTCTGCGGCCATCACAAGACCTGCGCATTTTTCTTTAAAGAATTGGGCAACGATTGTTGTGGAGGCATGAGCGCGATGGGCAGTTCCGAAAGCATCGTTCACATAAACATCACCGAGCTTTGACAGTTTCTCTGCAAATCCCACATCCCCTTTTTCTTCTTCCTTGTAGAAACGAAGGTTTTCAAGGAGCAAGACCTCACCAGGCTTTAGGTTCGCAGCTTTTGTTTTTGCTTCCTCGCCAATGCAGTCATTAGCAAACTGCACAGTTCTTCCCAATAGTTTCTCCGTTGTGCGGATAGTGTGTTTTAATGAATATTTCTCCTCCGGTCCTTCTTTCGGGCGACCAAGGTGCGACATGAGGACACAGCTTCCGCCATCGGCCAGTATTTTCTGAAGTGTAGGAATGGTTGCGCGAATACGATTATCGTCACTGACGTTAAAACTCTTATCGAGTGGTACATTGAAATCCACCCGGATGAGTGCGCGCTTGCCTTTGAAATTAATGTCTTTGATCGTTTTCATGAAAGTCTGGTTGAGTCAACGGGGTCGAATTTAGAGAATTCGCACGCATTCGCGGAACGCTGACGGAAGTTTTTACGGAATCGATTGAAGTCTCAGTCTCCGAATGAGATTCCCAAACCCTTTGCCGCTCTCACCAGGTAAGAGTCTTTCTTTACAAAATTGTAATCGCGTGTGGCTTCATCGAGCGTCACATCTATAAAATCGTTGTTTCGGAAGGCGACCATAACGCCAAACTTCTTCTGCAATACAAGGTCAAATGCTTTAACACCAAAAAGGCTGGCCAGCACCCGGTCGTAGGCAACCGGACTTCCTCCGCGCTGTACGTGCCCCAGCACCGTCTCGCGTATCTCTGCTTTGCAACCGGCATCTTTTAGTTGCTTTGAAAGCTGGTAGGCAACGCCACCGAGCCGCACATGCTCCGACCCTTTTTCACCTGCGCTTGCTGTGATCGTACCTTCTTTGGGCTTTGCACCTTCCGCAATCACAATATTTACAAAACCACGACCCTTCTTGTAGCGGAGATTGATCCGCTTAACGATCTTGTTGATGTCATACGGGATTTCCGGTATGAGACATACCTCGGCACCACCCGCGATCGCTGTATGAAGTGCAATCCATCCGGCATCACGGCCCATCACTTCCATGATCATCGTGCGATGGTGACTTTCCGCAGTGGTTACAAGTTTGTCGAAACTGTCTGTTGCAATCTGAAGCGCTGTCTGGAAACCAAACGTCACATCTGTTGCTGAAAGATCGTTGTCAATTGTTTTCGGAACGCCCACGATCGGAATTCCCTTATCGAACAATACCTTCGAAATCTTTTGTGATCCATCGCCACCAATATTGATTACCGCGTCAAACTTCAGCGCTTTCAGTTTCTTCACAAGCTCATCGGTGCGATCGATAAATTTCACAGTGCCATCGGCCTGAGGCAGAGGAAATTTCAGTGGGTTGGATTTGTTCGTTGTTTTTAAAATTGTTCCACCCTTGATATGAATCCCCGCTGTTCTGCGACTCGTCAGCCGCACAATTTCCTGAGGTTCATTAAACACACCGTTGAATGCTTCGATGCTTCCATACACTTCCCAGTTTTTTTCCTTACGGGCACGTTTGGCAATTCCGCGGATCACTGCATTCAATCCAGGACAATCGCCACCACCGGTGAGAATAAGAACTTTGTGTGTTTTTTCCATAGGTACTTGGTATTAATGGGGTAAGTTCCAAGTTATACAATTATCCTAAACTTGCGAAGATGAGATGAATTCTGGTAAAGGTCATCACCAACCGGAATTATTTCGAAGCAGCATAGTCTAATTCCTAATCCCTATGCCCACTTCCTAATTCCTGATTCCTATTTTGCTGCTGCCCTGCGCAGCCTGTCGTTGATGGCACGACCCAGTCCTTCTTCAGGCAGTAGTTCCGCGAGAATAACATCAGCATCCATCTTGTCCAGGGAACGGAGCGAAGCAAAGAGATTTTGTGCAGCTTCGTCCACCGAACCCGATCTCGACAGGATGACCTGGTTAGGCGAATGGTAATCTTTCTGAAAGGTGAGTATGGAAGAACAATGGGCGGGGTACTTCTGGAGAAGATCTTCAATTTTTCCCAGTATTATTTTTTTGCGCGGAGCATAATGGCTTTTGAGCTGGCCGGGAGCTTTGGGGTTTGAGCTTGAATGCAACTGAACTTTGATTTTGCCCAGCTGTGCTTCGAGCGTCTCGATGCTCAGTCCACCCATCCGGTAGACAACGGGTTCTTTTCCTTCAAACCCGATGATCGTAGATTCAATTCCCACGCGTGCAGGGCCACCATCCAGAATGTATTCGATTTTTTCACCCAATTGATCCTGCACATGTTGTGGCGTTGTGGGGCTGACATACCCGAAAGGGTTGGCGCTCGGTGCCGCCAGGGGGAAGTCGAGCGCTTCGAGCAATTCCCGCGTAAGCGGATGATCCGGACACCGAAGTCCAACGGTATCGAGCCCGGATGTGACAAGGTCTGGTATGATGTGTTTTTTTTTGAGCAGGATGGTAAGCGGTCCCGGCCAGAATTTTTGCGCCAGCATCACAGCCACATCGGGAAGGTGATCTACATAACGCTCCGCGGCAAAGAGAGATGGGACGTGGACGATCAGCGGATCGAACTCAGGGCGCTCCTTCACTTTAAATATTTTAAGAACTGCTCTTGAATTCAGTGCATTGCCAGCAAGGCCATAGACGGTCTCGGTCGGAATCGCCACGAGCTCCTCGGCCTGAACGAGTTGCCTGGCTTTATT
The DNA here is from genome assembly GCA_029309925.1 of Fulvivirgaceae bacterium JP3-4. Classification (GTDB taxonomy): domain Bacteria; phylum Bacteroidota; class Bacteroidia; order Cytophagales; family Cyclobacteriaceae; genus Chryseosolibacter. The sequence continues at coordinate 459,347 of JARKND010000004.1, read as the reverse complement.
TATATCTTTACCAATCTCTGCCATTGTCAATGCGTTAGACCAAACTTATTTCAGTCGCAGTCAAAAATAATTGTTATGAGCATAAAAGCAGCATGCCTCTTCTTAATTGCCGTGAACATTTTCAGCGTGAAAGCACAGTCTACCGATCGCGTGCTGACTGAAAAGCTGTCGGCACTCGCCAGGGATTTTAAAGGTGATATCGGGATCTATGTGCGGCACCTGAAAACCAACAAAACAGTTGCCATCAATGCAGATACCATTTTCCCAACGGCAAGCATGATCAAGGTGCCCATTACCATTGGCATGTTCAGCAAGATCGAGGCTGGGGCTATCAGGTACGACTCTGTTCTCGTGTACAAAGATTCCCTCTTGTATGCGGGTGAAGATATTCTGGGATCGTTTAAACAAGGAGAGAAAATTTCGCTTAGTAAGGTGCTGATGCTGATGATAACGACAAGCGACAACACGGCAAGTTTGTGGTGCCAGTCAATGGCTGGGACGGGCACAGCTATCAATCAATGGCTCTCTGACAATGGCTTTCAGAAAACGCGGGTCAACTCGCGCACGCCTGGACGCGAATCGAACCGGAGCAGATATGGCTGGGGTCAGACCACGCCAAAGGAAATGGCTGAGCTCCTGGTGAAGATCAGGGAAGGAGAGGTGATCTCTGCGCGTGCCAGCGAGCGTATTTATCGCAACCTGATCCGGATTTATTGGGACACCGAAGCGCTTTCTCAGATTCCACCATATGTACAGGTTGCTTCGAAGAGTGGGGCTGTAGATCGCTCAAAGTCTGAGGTGGTGCTGGTAAATGCGCCACATGGGGATTACGTCTTCTGTGTCATCACGAAAAATCAGCAGGACCAGCGTTGGGAACCCGATAATGAAGGCTACGTTATTATACGCAAGATCTCCAGCCTTCTGTGGAATTATTTCGAACCGAAGTCAAAATGGCAACCTGCCAAGGGAATTGAGGCATGGTATTAGCGGTTGCATAATCGGCAGAAGTCTGTTTACTTTAGAGCGAATTACATACGAATGAATAGATCCTTTATTTTTTTGATTGGTTTGACAATCGTTCTAGCGTCTTGTGGAAAAAAGGAAGATAAGAACGAAGCGAAAAGCGATCCGTTGCTGATGAGCTATGGTGTTCGTACACAGTGGCCACATGACACGGAAGCCTTCACGCAGGGTTTGGTCATTCACAATGGTAAGCTATACGAAAGCACGGGGCAGGAGGGAGCATCGTGGGTTGGCGTAATTGATGTGAAAACGGGAAAGCCGGAGCAAAAGGTCGATTTGCCCGCGGAATATTTTGGCGAAGGAATTACCATCCTCAACAATAAGATCTATCAGCTGACATGGACTTCAAAAATCGGATTTGTTTATGATTTGAAAACATTCAAGCGCTTGCGCACCTTTGATTATAATACTGCAGGCTGGGGCATCACGCACGATAATAAAAATCTTATCATGAGCGATGGATCAGATAAGCTCACTTATCTTGACACGGTCAGCCTGAAACCAGTTAAGAGTATTTCAGTTAAAGATGATAAAGGAGCGGTGAGCCAGTTGAATGAGCTTGAGTATATCGAAGGTTACATCTTCGCGAATATCTGGCAGACGAATATGATTGTTAAGATCGATCCTCAGACAGGAAAAGTTGTTGGAAGGCTGGATCTGAGCCAGTTGGCCCGCGATGCGCAGATGCGTAGCCCGCGTGTCGATGTGCTGAATGGTATCGCGTATCATCCCTCAACAAAACTGATGCTGGTGACTGGCAAATACTGGCCGATGACCTACGTCATTCAAATTCGCTAATTCAATTCTATGAGTAATAAAACCCGAGCTATCCTTAAAGGCATTGCTGTAGTTCTTGTTTTGCTTGCCGTGTTGATGCAACTTCAGATCGTAATCATTCCAGCGATCGCAGGCTATCGGTTCTGGATTGTGGTGATTTCGTTCGGCCTGATGCTGATCAGCTCCAAATGAGAGCTTATGGCTTTTGGCGACAGCTATAGCTAAAAGCCATCCACCTTTTTAAGCATTCGCCTGATCGAATCATTTCGGCCCGACTTTATCACAACATCTTTCAGCGGTATCCATTCCACCGCGTGTGACTCTTCGGAAACAGATATGCGTTCGTCTCTGTCTGCCATGAAAAGACAGCGGATGTCGTAGTGATCGTGTTGAGGAAAATCTTTTCTTTCCGGGATAGGATGTATATCAATGTCAAAAAGCGGGTGCAGCAAGGTCAGCTTCTTCAAACCAGTCTCTTCTTCAGCCTCCTTTCGCGCAACAGCCACGATATTTTCATCACCATCGGCATGACCGCCCGGCTGCAGCCAGCGATCGAGTTTCGCATGGTGAACCAGTAAGGCGTACTCTCTTGACCGATCAATGATCCACGCAGAGCCGGTTACGTGGCCAGGCAGAAAATCCCGATAATAGGCGCGCTTGCTTTTTAAAAGTTCGAGGAAACGCGGGACGAATTTTTGTTCGTCAGGAAAAGCAGAGGAGTAGCTTTGCAGCGAAAGCACGAGATCTTTACGCGTTCGCATCAGCCGCTACTGAATGATGACGGTAACCTTATTGATCTTCTTTTCTTCGAGTTTGGTTTTTTCTCCGCCACCGCTGTTGTCCTTATCGTCTTTGCGAACGATCAGGTAGTATTCGATTGCCTTAAGGTCTTTAAGTTTCAGCACGCCCTTCTTGTCAGTCACACCTTGCGCAGCAACATTTTTCTCCGCAGTATAGTCTTCCTCATTCTCGAACAATTGAACCGTTGCACCTTCAACAATATTTCCTAGTTCATCGCGCACCGTAACGGTAAGTGTAGTCTTGATCAGTTGAAAACCCGAAACGGCAACGAGAAATGCGATGATGAGTGTAGTGCGGATGGCTGCTTGCATATAAATGAATGTTTGCTCAAAAATAGAGAAGAAAGGGGTAATTAGCCAATATGCCAATCTTCCATCTGACAATTGTCTTTCCATTGGCACATTGATTCATTGGCACATTGGCACATTGATCAATTGACACATTACTTCTGTTCGCGCTCGATGTGCTTCGCATAGTTAACATTCATGGCCTTGAGTCTGCCACCATGTGCTTTCATGCGCTCCAGAAAATCGTCATAGTTCCTGCTTTCCTTCGGGCTCCACAGCACTTCCGACATTGCGCTTGCGCGGGGATAAACCATGTACTCGACATGCTCCGGAGTTTTCATATACTCTGACCAGACGTTGCACTGCGAACCGATCACATATTTTGCCTCCTCAGCCGACAACTGCGGTGGAATCGGTTCATAGCTGTAAACCTTGCTTACGGGCGTATAGCCAATGATGGCTATCGGTTCTGTCTTCGCGGTGTCCTGGTAGTAATCGAGGTAAACCCATTTGCCTGGTGTCATGATCACGTTGTGTTTTTGTTTCGCGGCAGCAATGCCACCTTCTTCACCACGCCAGCTCATCACAGTTGCGTTGGGGGCAAGTCCGCCTTCGAGAATTTCGTCCCAGCCGATGATCTGCCTTCCCTTACTGTTGAGATATTTTTCGATGCGATTGATGAAATAACTCTGAAGTTCATGCTCATCTTTCAGTTTTTCATCGGCAATCCTTTTCTGACAATGCGGGCATGCTTCCCATCGTGTCTTCGGACATTCGTCTCCTCCGATGTGGATGTATTCGCCAGGAAATAACGCCAGCACTTCGTCAAGCACATCCTGCATGAAGGTGAATGTCTCTTCCTTTCCGGCACAAAACACATCCTGGAAAACACCCCATGTGGTTGCAGTTTCGTAAGGCCCTTCTGTGCAGCCAAGGTTTGGATACGCAGCAAGCGCAGCCTGGGCGTGGCCGGGCATTTCGATTTCAGGTATCACTGTTACATGCCTCGCCTTCGCGAAAGCAACAACTTCTTTGATTACTTTCTGCGTATAAAATCCGCCATAGGGTTTGCCGTCATATACTACTGAGGCGCGTGTCTTTGTGGTCGCCCTCCCCACCGGACTTTCTTTTCGGAATCCGCCAACTGAAGTGAGCCTCGGATATTTTTTAATTTCAATACGCCATCCCTGATCTTCCGTGAGGTGCCAGTGGAAGCGATTGAATTTGTGATAGGCCATCACATCAATGTATTTCTTGATGAACTCAACGGGGTACATATGTCTGCCTACATCGAGGTGCAGTCCGCGATAGGCAAATCGCGGATAGTCGTTGATCTTAACCAACGGAGTCTCATTTGTGCTGGTCAGCAGCTGAAGGAAAGACTGTGTTGCATAAAATATCCCGGCCGGAGACGAGGCTGTTATTTCAGCCCCTGAATTCGAAATGCTGAGTTTGTATCCTTCATCCGGAATCGATTTATCTGAGGAAATTTTCAGTGTGATCGTGTTCTTTCCTTTTGATATTTTTTCTGCGATCGAAATTCCCTTTGCTTTCAATGATGCGCTGAAAAGGTCAGCAACATCCTGAATCGATTTGTCTGCAATAACAGAAACCGGTGAGTCCCATCGTTTGATACCCTTGCCGATTTCTACCGAAACAGGCTTCGGAATGATAGTGACCTGTGCTTCCGCATGTAAACACATTACCCCGAAGAGCACTATTGAAAATATCTTCTTCATATTCATAATTACAGAAAAAATTGCATGTGCCCTTGAGCACACAAAGAATTGTTAAAGCGTTGACGGAAGAATGCCGTGCGTTTTGAAGAGCACAAAACAAAAAGAGCTCCCACACCGTGAAAGCTCCTTCTGCATTAAAGTCCCCTTCAGGGGATTTAGGGGTATTACCTCAGCAACACCACACCACCTCTTTTTTCTTTAATCCCTTCGGCAGGTCGATACGAACTCTTGTACTTCACAACGTATGTATATGTTCCCGGAGGGAGTGGTTGTGAAGGATTGTTGTTATAGCCACCGTTCCACGAGAAGTCGCGGTTCGGTGATTCAAAGATCATTTCGCCCCAGCGGTTGAAAATGAAGATCTGGAAGTCTGTGTCTGCAATGAAGAAAGTAAACAGACGGAACTCGCGATTCGTGAATTCCCCACCTTCATTCACCTGGCTGGATGGACGGAAGGCGTTCGGTCCCGTGATGCGTGGATCACATTCCTCAACCAACGTAATTCCATCGGTGTTTTCGCACATGAATGAGTTAGTCATTCTTACTTCATAGAATCCGACATCTGTTGCCGTGAACGTCTGTGTTGTTACACCTGTGGCGACACCATCGCGGAACCATTCGTAGGTCAGGTTATTCGGTCCGGCATCAAGTTCAACCTGTCTTGTAGTCGGGTCGATGTTTGCGGGATCCGGACAAATGATTCCGGACTCAGGCAATAATCCCGGAGGCGTTGGCGACAGAATGATGTTGAAGTCCTGGCTCTCCTGACATTGGCCGCGTGTAACCGTTACGCTGTATAATCCATTTTGATCCTGCACGATCGATGGACCGGTTTCATTCGGGATCTGCGTTCCGTTTCTAAACCACTGAATGGTTACAGGACTCAGGTTGCTTGTCGTTGTGATAGTGAATGGAGCATCCTGACATGGTGGAGTAGAGGCTAATGTGATTTGAAGATCGCCTTCGATTGCCACTTGCTTTTGCGCTGATGTGAACACACAACCTGTAACGGTGTTCACTACTTCAACGCGATAATTTGCACCGTTGTCGGCAGTTGTTACTGAAATCTGCTGACCGCCACCACCCGCCAATGCAGTTGCGTTTCTATACCAGCGATAGGTATACGTTCCAACAGGCTCGGCAGAAAGAATGGCCTGATCAGTGCATGGTTCGGGAAGATCGAAATCCGGAGTCAGAACGTTTTCAACAACCACGGTAATTGCGGTATCGAGATCGCAGAAACCGGTTTGCTGAGCGAGCAACGTGTAAGTGTGGGTGCCTGCTGCAGGTGTTGCCTGAACGGTGGCAAGATTTGCGGTACCTGCCACGATGTTCGGTCCATTCCAGGCGTACGAGTTGGCAGCACCGTTGGCAGCGATAGTGATCGGATTTACGCAGGTATTCGGAGCAAGTGTTAATGGCACCGTTGCAGCTTCGTTCACCAGCACCTGCGGACTTGAAGCAGTACATGCACTTGCTCCGGAGCCCTGCGTTACCTCAACAACATATTGCTGATTGTTGCTTGGCAAAGGCGTTGTTGTCTGGAAGTTCGCAGTGTTTACGGTCGTGGGACCTTGTGCATTACCACCGGAAGATACGCTGATCACTCGATAGCTATACGGGGCCGGAAGTGGTGCAGGGTTAAAAGTTACTTGCACATCGAGCACGATTGGATCGCACGTTGCGCTCGGATTTGCAGCCACAGTAAGGCCCGGGTCACTAAGTGTTACGGTGTTGATTAACGCACATCCAGAAACCTGATCGCTTACCGTAACGCCATATGTTCCTCCATCGAGGCCGGTGATGGGAGCAATCGCGCCTACTGGCTGATCGACATTTGACACCGTTGTGTTTGGTCCGGTAACGGAGTAAGTGAAGAGTGTGTTCGCTGGACCAAAGATCGTAATCGCAATTGATCCGTCATTCACGCTGCAGCTGGTAGGATTGGTCGGTACCGCAGACCAGTCCGGTGAATCATTTATCGTATACGTCACCGAATCAACTGCAAAACATGTCGAGATAGGGTCTGTGACCTGAACTTTGTATTCAAAGACTCCGGGATTAGAAGTATCCACTGACTGTGTTTGTGCCGTGTTGCCATTAGCCACATCGTTGAGCTCCCAGAGGTAAGTTGTACCCGGGTTCTGAGCATCGAGTGGGGGAATCGCTACATCTTCGCAGATTGTAAGATTCGCGCCAAGCTGAACCTGTGGTCTGTTATCGGCTACAAGGAACTGTGCATCTGTTGAACATGAGTTCGCATCTGTGATCGTCACAGCGTAGATCGCCTGGGCGTTTACTGTGATGGTTTCAGTGCTATCACCAGTAGACCACACATAAGACAAATTCGGTGCATCTGGCGGGTTGGCATCCAGCACGAGCGGATCGGTACACAACGCAAAGGCATTGGTCGGATCTGCTGGAGGGGCGAAGATCGTTATGTTCTGCGTGAAGGTTGCATATCCTGCAGGCAATGGCTGACATTTGTTGTAAATGATGAGTGTCACTGTGTATGTAGCCGAAGCCTGCCCCGGGGCGAGCGGAGGGTATAAGTGGCTGATCTCGGCACCTCCGTCAATATTCGATTGCCCATCGCCAAAGGTCCAGTAGAACTTGTCGATCGCAGCATCCTTACCAGTAGCCGTGAACGTTGTGGAGTCACCGGAGCAAACACCTGCAACGGTAAAGCCAGGCGTCATTGTTGGATTGCTGATGATCTGTGTGAAGTTCGGAAGCCCCAGCTGACTTGTTGTTCCTGCAAGGAGTGCGAATGGCTGTAGCGGATTTGGTAAAGCAGTCACGGCCGTGGTGTCCTCATTCGCCTGAAATGTTCCCAGGTTCGAACTGCCATTGATGGCCACGTAGATCTGACCATCCGGACCGATCTGCATCGCGCCAAGCTCACCGGTTTGATTTACACGTTGCTTGAAGTGTGGATTGCCCACGGAGTCAATGGCAAATTCCACAATCTGTGATGTTCCCGGACTTTTCAGGGTAGCATACAGCTTATTTCCACCGGGGGAAATCTCAAGTCCATAGACCTGGCCGGTGGTGCTGTTCAGGTTCGCTGTGCGGAAATTCGTCACCATGCCCGTTGAGTCAACAAAATCGAAAAGCTCAACTACGTTGGAGGTTCCTGGTGTCGACAAGGCCACTGCCAGAATATTTCTCGCACCCAGCTCCATATATCCCTGACCTTGCTCGGCAATCGCAGTGGAGTGATCGGAGCCGATCGCAGAAATGATCGGATTGCCGATACCCTGCTGAGAGATCGGGTATGCGCGGAAGGTGTTGTTGCCGTACTCATGGGCGATCAGCCAGTTGCCGTTGCCTGTAATTCTTTCAGTGCTTCGCGCGAAAAGAAGCTGGTTGTATTCAGCCAGGCCGCCCTGTCCGTTGTTCAGCTTGCGGTCGAAGAGCGAGTACCGAAGCTCATACGTTCCACTTCCGTGGATCTCCTGTGTGGTGAATATGTAAAACAGTGTTTCGTCATTCGGCACCGGCATGATCAATGCGGATTGAGCCGCGTTGTTCTGTCCACCAAGGCCAGGAGGATTTGGTGATGGTGTGATGTCAACAAATTGGCCGGGAGTAAGCGGGTCGCGGATGAAGATACTTTGTCCGTCTGTTGAAAATATTACCTGTCCATTTTGGTCACTGATCACGGAAGTTCCCTGTGGCGTATTCAACGGTCCGCGTACGGCAACGGCAGGATCATTGGGTAGTCCATTGAAGTCGATACCTGCGTTTTGTCCGAAGTGCCAGATGTTGGCGCGCTGATCCAATGAATCATACTCTTTGACGTTGACTCCTGCATATACCGAGCAGGCCCCCTGTGTTGCTACGAGGTAATAGTATCCCGCTGAATCCGGTCTTAGGGTTGCGGTAGTCTGTCCCGCCAACAAACCTCCGGGACCAAACCATTGGAACTGTGGAGAACCACCCTGCACCTGCGCCTGGATCTGCATATCATCACTCGTATCTGTTGGACAAGTGATTCCCGTGACAGTAGTCTTACCGTTGTTGATGGGCAGTTCGCATGCGCAGGCAGTGGTGTCCTGAACGAGTGAGATCTGGACATCAAACTGTGTGATATTAAGTGTTTGCGTTGCAACAGCGCTGTCGCCTTTAAGGAACGCAGTTGCCGTCACTGTGTACGATCCTCCATCGGTGTACGTGTGAACGGGGCTCCATGCAGTAGCGCCATTCCCATCACCGAAATCCCAGCGAAGGCTGTCTGCGGCTGGCGTCACCGTTGGATAGAATGAAACCGGTGCGTTCGCGCATGTTCCCTCTGTTGTGAACGTCAGGGTGAGTAATACCGAATCGCGTGGAGCGAATGAAGGAAACTGTAAGCCGTCAAAGTCAGGGTTTCCGTTAAAAGCGATGGGCGTGTACGTCACAGCTGCAGCCACGGTGTCGCTGTTTGTGATCTTACCAAGCTGAAATGAACCTGAAGTAATTTCATATAAATGGTAGATCGCGCTGTCGGGCGCCATCTGCAAACCATAGCTCCTGATGAGTGTGTTGGGCTGTGGTATTACGGAGGCAAGTGTGTTCAGCTGATTGTTTACATCGTATTGCAACACATCGGCCTGGATGCCGGGTTCGCCATGTCTTGAGATGTAAAGAAAATCTCCAGAGTTACTCCACTCCGTATCGTAAATCGCCTGACCGATGGTAGACTGCACAGCCGAGTTCAGAACACGCTGGTTGAATGTCAACGCACCCGTGGCATTGTCAAACGAGATGATCTCGATATCACGTCTTGCTTCCTGTGGAGACACGGCAATGCGCCCGGATGCTGCGTGATATGAAAAGTTTGCAGCCACTTCTATGAAACCCACGCCTGAGATTACGGTGGCGGAAGCAATACCGGTAGCGTCAACCAATGTAACCGTATAGTCAGGTGCTCCATTGGCGTGTGTAATCAGCCAGAAATCTTCCCGGTTGGCGTGAGGTACGGTGATCATCGCCTCCGATCTTCCGGTCAGGGCACCGATGGGTGTGCTCGCAGCAGTTTCACCAGCGCCCAATGCGGGAGAGGGGAACAAAGCATTACCCAACTGATTCATGTCTATTACGCGAAACGAAATTGTTCCAGGAGTAATGGTACCTGAAGCATTGTTTGTAAAAACATAGTATCGCTTGCCCGGTCCTGGGGCCTTGGCGATCGCCACCGGTTGATTTCCGTTTATGTTTGCTCCGAGGGCGCTGCCATTAGGCATGAGGTTGTGCGTTGCATCATAGATCTGCGACCCATCTGTGTAAAACAGTAAATTACCGTTCACAGGGTCGGAGGCCACTGAGCTTCCACCAGTGCCAAACGGTGTTCTCTGATTGTTGACCAGTGAGGCCGAATTATCCGATCGGCTGAAGCGTATGCCGGAAGGACTGTTTCCAAAATACCAGTTATGTCCCTGGTATTGTTGGGAAAAAGCATCCCGTGCCTGAATGAAAAGCAGAAAAAATAGCAGTAGGAGTGGAAAAGCGGATAAACTTTTACGCATGGACATTCTCTTCACAGGTAACAACTTACGATCAAAGATCTGAGGGATCAATTCTAAAACGCTCAACTTACTCTAAAGTATACAATTTGGCCTAAAAATACCGTTATAAAGTGCAAGGATAGGGTTTTTCTCCGACCGGAATCTTGACGGGCATAACGTTTATATAAAACATTACGCTTTCAGAAATTTCCTATATACCTTTAATTTGCCTTGATTACATTTTTTAATTGTCAGTAATGCACAGACGTTCAGGTCCGAAGTCATTTTTACCCCATTTGGTTTCTGTAAAAGGACGGGCCATCACCTTCCTGTCAGTTATTCTGGTATTGATGCTCGGTAATTCGTTCCGGGTAACTGCCCAGGATCCACAGTTCTCACAATTTTATGCCGCGCCATTGTACCTGAATCCGGCCTTTGCGGGATCAACCAATCAGGCTCGCGCGGGATTGAATTATCGCAACCAGTGGCCTGCCATTGATGCGAACTTCACAACGATGTCCGCCTTCTTCGATTACTTTGTTGAAGATAAAAAGAGTGGCGTTGGGGTGCTAATTACCCGCGACCAGGAAGGACTTGCCGGGTTGCGATCGCTGAGCCTTGCGCTTCAGTACGCTTACGACCTTCAGATCTCGCAGCAACTTGGATTCCGTCCGGGTCTGCAGGTAGGTGTTTACAACCGCGATGTCAACTTCAGCAGACTTACGTTTGGCGATCAGTTTGACCCCGCTACCGGAGAGTTCATTGATCAGCCCACGGCCGAGACATTTAATACCAATTTTGCGAAAACGTTTTTTGATATCTCCGCTGGAGGATTGCTCTTTACGCGAGTGGCGTGGCTCGGCTTTGCAGCGAACCACATCAACACGCCCAATCAGTCGATCATCGATGAGAGCGCCCAGCTTCCGATGAAATTTTCTCTTCATGGCGGATTCAAGTACTTTATGAGGCCGGGCGTTGTTGGCTCGGGGGTCTACTCGCGAAACGCAGAACGCAGTATTGCGCCAGCGTTCCAGTTCCGCCACCAGGGCAACTTCGATCAGCTCGACCTCGGTGTGTATTTCACCTTTGAACCGCTCGTGTTGGGAACCTGGTACCGCGGAGTTCCATTCAAGTCGGTGAACGGGTTTGTGAACAATGAATCGATCGTGCTCCTGCTGGGCTTCACCAAGCTTGGCGCGAAAGATGCGATCAACATCGGCTACAGCTTCGACTACACCATCTCCAAGCTCGGCCCCGGCAGCGGAGGCGCGCACGAGTTCAGCCTCGTCTACACCTGGCCGATGAGAAACCCAAGGAAACCACCTGCAGATAAGTTGGTGATCCCTTGTCCGGATTTTTAGACTATCGTGACGATTCATCTTCGATTCGATAGTGGATCAGTCACTAGTCACTGGTCATTGGGAGGAAAAAGCAAAGATGGAAACAGGAAAGAGAGGAAAGCTCAGTTCGATAGCTTTCCAAGTCTGAGAACGCCCGCTTTCGTTTGGCTTTAGCTATTTGTTTGCACTCTGCTCAGCGATAGCTGTTTACCGTCTTCATTTGATGTGGTCGATTCCGTCCATTTTTCTCCCTGTCGTCTCTGATTTCCTTTTTTCAATTTTCTAATTCCCTCTTTCCTCCCAATGACTAGTGACTTATGACTAGTGACTCGCACCTCGTGGCACGTCAAGGTCATTGAGCGATACACCACGCGCGTGAGCGATCCCCCACCTAACATGAGTTAGCGCGCGCAAACTTTTTTTGAACTTTCTGCGTATTTATTTGCGATTGTAAAAACTTTATCGTTTAATTTTGCATTAATGAAAAAAACAAACGGAATGACTTTTCTCTAACGTTGACCAAAACAGTTAAAAGAAATTGAAAACATTGTTCACCCACATGTCAGCAGCCATGGCTGCTCACCCCACCAAAAGAACTTTTAAGTTCTCTGCAATCGCCTCCCTGGTGAACTGGCGACCACGACCCGCACGCTTCGCGCGTATTTGATACAATCCCCAACATCCTGTTGAAAAACAGCTTGATGTCAAGGACGTCAAGGCTGCGTTGCCATTTGGCAAGTTTTTTTTATTAACAACCACTTTACTTGAAACATCAAATTGAACATACACGGCATTATTGTCAGACTGGCTACGTCTGACGACAAACATTACGCTGAGACCATCACAACCGAGATGGAGAACTCAGCCAAAGCGCGCGGCACCGGAATCGCCAAGCGCTCGCCTGACTACATCGTCAGAAAGATGGAGGAGGGCAAAGCTGTGATCGCTGTCACTCAAGACGGCACATGGGTTGGCTTCTGCTACATCGAGGCATGGCAACATGATAAGTATGTAGCGAACTCGGGCCTCATCGTGTCTCCGCCATTCCGCAAGACGGGCGTGGCTACCGAGATCAAGCACAAGATCTTCGAGCTTTCACGCAAGAAGTATCCGAATGCAAAGATCTTCGGTCTCACTACCGGCCTTGCTGTGATGAAGATCAACTCGGACCTCGGTTACGAGCCTGTGACCTATTCCGAACTCACCACAGATGAAGAGTTCTGGAAGGGTTGCCAAAGCTGTGTGAACTACGAGATCCTCAAGAGCAAGGATCGCAAGAACTGTATGTGTACAGCCATGTTGTTCGATCCGGTGGAAGCTGCTGCGAAGCTCAATATGCCTTTGCCACCAGTTAAGGCAGGCGCAACCGTCAACCAGGAAGGCGAGTTGGTTCACCATTACCACTATCATCGCGGCTTCAAGGGTAACTTACGCCTGTTCGAACGATGGGTTCGCTTCAAGCAGTTTGTGCTCCTGAAAGCTTTCGGCAAAAAGGATGGCGGCCAAACCGACTCTTCTGAGCGCAAAAAGTCAATCCTGAGCTTTTTCTTTTTCTGGTAATTCCAGTCTGGCATTGTTTAATTTACAAGCAGGAAGCTGCTTCCATTAGTTTATTTATTTAAATGAAGAAAAAAGTTGTTTTAGCATTCAGCGGTGGCCTGGACACAAGCTACTGCGTAAAGTATCTGAGTGAAGAGAAGGGCTATGAAGTCCACACCATCACTGTCAACACGGGCGGTTTCGACAAGGCTGAGATCAAGGCTATCGAAGATCGCGCGAAGAGCCTTGGTGTTGCCTCTCACAAGACGGTGGATGAGACGAAAAATTACTACGACAAAGTGATTCGCTTCCTCGTCTACGGGAATGTGCTGAAAAACAACACGTATCCGTTGAGCGTGAGCGCTGAGCGTATGTCTCAGGCGCTGGCAACGGCTAATTATGCAAAAGAACTCGGAGCACAGGCGGTGGCGCATGGCAGCACCGGTGCAGGTAACGACCAGGTTCGTTTCGATATGATCCTGAACATCCTCGTTCCGGGCATCGAGATCATTACGCCCATCCGCGACCTGAAACTTTCACGTGAGGAGGAAATCGCGTTCCTCAAGTCGAAAGGCGTTCAGATGAATTTTGATAAGGCGATGTACTCGATCAACAAAGGCATCTGGGGAACATCTGTCGGTGGAAAGGAAACCTTAAAATCACTGGGTATGCTTCCGGAAGAGGCGTGGCCGACCCAGGTGACAAAGACCGGCTCCGAGACCGTGAAACTTAAATTTGAAAAAGGAGAGTTGACACATGTCAACGATAAACGCTTTGGTCACCCGACCGAAGCAATACAACATTTGCAAACCATTGCGGGCCCTTACGGGATCGGAAGGGATATTCACGTAGGCGATACGATCATCGGTATCAAAGGTCGCGTGGGCTTCGAAGCTGCGGCACCGATGCTCGTGATCAAGGGCCACCACGCTCTCGAGAAGCACGTGCTTACGAAGTGGCAGCTCACCTGGAAAGATCAGCTGGCGCAGTTCTACGGCAACTGGCTTCACGAAGGCCAGTACCTCGATCCTGTCATGCGTGACATGGAGGCATTCCTCATCAGCTCACAACAGAACGTGACTGGTGAAGTGCACATTCAGCTGATGCCTTATCGTTTCCAGGTGCTGGGAATAGAATCGCCTTACGATCTGATGTCATCGAAGTTTGGAAAATACGGGGAGATGAACCTCGGCTGGTCAGGCGATGATGTGAAGGGTTTTTCTAAGATCTTCGGAAATCAGACCATGATCTACAACCAGGTTAAGTCTGACGTAGAGAAAAAATAGCTGCAAGCTGCAGGCTACAAGCTACAAGCTTCAGGACGTTGACAGTAAAGAATAATTTGGACCATTTTGCTTTCAGCTTTATGCTTTGAGCTTTATGCTTTTTAAAAATGAAAATTAGAGCAGGAATTATTGGTGGTGCGGGATATACGGGTGGGGAGACCATTCGTCTGTTGCTGAACCATCCTTCGGTTGAACTTTCTTTTGTGCATAGCAGAAGCAATGCGGGAAATCCTTTGCATACTGCGCATCCCGATTTGTTAGGAGAGACGTCACTGACCTTTTCGGATTCTATCGGTAAGGCAGATGTGATCTTCCTTTGCCTGGGTCATGGTGAAAGCAAAAAGTTTTTATTGGAGAACAAGATCGATGCGTCAGTGAAAGTGATCGATCTGAGCCATGATTTTCGTTTAGGAGACTCAGTTGAAGGAAGGACATTTGTTTACGGACTTCCGGAACTGAATAAGGAAAAAATCGCCAAAGCGCAGAACATCGCCAACCCAGGTTGTTTTGCTACCGCGATCGAGCTCGGCCTGCTGCCGCTCGCGAAAGCTGGTTTGCTGAAAGAAGTTTTTACCACAGGAATAACCGGATCAACCGGGGCCGGACAAAAACTTCAGGACACCACGCATTTCACGTGGAGAGCAAACAATATCTCAGCATACAAAACGCTGACACACCAGCATCTGAAAGAGATCAACCAGTCGCTGAAAGTACTTCAGCCTTCGTTTGGCGGTGCATTGAATTTCGTTCCATGGCGTGGTGATTTCACCAGAGGAATTTTTGTGAGTTCCGTTGTCACAACTGACAAGTCACTTGATGAACTGAAGAAATTATATAAAGATTTCTATAAAGACGCAGCATTCACTTTTGTGTCAGACGAAACTGTAGATCTGAAACAGGTGGTGAACAGCAACAAGTGTGTGATTGGTTTGGAGAAGGAAGGTGATAAAGTCGTTGTGCATTCTGCAATCGACAATTTGTTGAAAGGCGCTTCGGGTCAGGCGGTGCAGAATATGAATTTGATGTTTGGTGTTGACGAACGTGAAGGGTTGAAGTTGAAGAGCATCGTGTTTTAAGCACCTCACCCCCGACCCCTCTCCTGAAGGAGAGGGGTACGCTCGAGCTAAGCGCACAGGTGCAGATCGAGAGACGTTCCCTTCTCCTTCAGGAGAAGGGTTAGGGATGAGGTGAAGGAGGAAGAGCGAAACTATATTTGATATTTAGTCGTCCGACCACGTTTCCTGATCGGACGACCTCTAACCGAAAGAAATGAAACTGTTTGACGTATACCAACTCTTCGACATCACACCCGTTAAAGCGCAGGGCTCATGGCTCTGGGATTCGAAGGGTGAAAAATATCTTGATCTTTATGGCGGTCATGCTGTAATCTGCATTGGCCATTCGCATCCTCACTATGTTTCACGCCTGACGGAGCAGCTGAACAAAATCGCGTTTTACTCGAACAGTGTTCAGAATGATCTGCAGGTAGAGTTTGCCGAGAAGCTTGGAAAAATTTCCGGTTATCCTGACTATCAGTTGTTCTTGTGTAACTCAGGTGCTGAAGCCAATGAGAATGCGCTGAAGCTTGCTTCGTTTGTGACCGGGCGCAAAAAAGTGATTGCCTTTAAAAAAGCATTTCACGGCCGCACTTCGGGTGCCGTGGCTGCAACTGATAATCCAAAGATCGTGGCTCCGTTCAACGCGAACCACGATATCGCGTTTGTGCCAATGAATGACGAGGATGTGCTGTCGCAAGCATTGACGAAAGACGTTGCCGCAGTGATCATCGAAGGCATCCAGGGCGTTGGCGGCATACAGGTTCCGGAAGATTCATTCCTGCAGTTTCTTAGTAAGAAGTGCGCTGAAAACGGTTCGCTGCTGATCCTCGATGAAATTCAGTCGGGCTACGGACGGACAGGCAAATTCTTTGCGCATCAGTATGCGAGCATCAGACCGCACCTCATCACAACAGCAAAAGGAATGGGCAACGGTTTCCCTATTGGCGGATTGTTCATTCATCCCGACATCAAGCCATGGAGCGGAATGCTGGGCACAACGTTCGGAGGAAATTACCTTGCCTCCATTGCGGGCCTCGCGGTACTGGAGGTGATGGAGAAAGAGAGTCTTATAAAAAATGCTGAAGTGCTGGGTGACTATCTTATGAACGGGCTGAAGCAACTGTCAAAGATCACAGCTTTGCGCGGAAGAGGCCTTATGATCGGGATCGACCTCCCTGAATCATTGAAGAACGTTCGGAATGATTTGTTGCATAAGCATCATATCTTTACAGGTGAAGCAAAGCCTAACACGATTAGGTTGCTTCCCTCTCTTGCCATGAAAAGAGAGGAGGCCGATATCTTTCTTTCAGCGTTGAAACAGGAATTGCAATGAAGAATTTTATTTCCGTAAACGACACCCACGACATTCATGCATTAGTGCAAAAAGCGCTTGCATACAAAGCTGATCCTTTCCGCGATCGCAGCCTTGGCGTGAACAAGCGCATTGGGTTGATCTTTCTGAATCCAAGTATGCGGACACGACTGAGCACGCAGATTGCCGCAGCGAATCTCGGTATGGAAGCGATTGTCTTCAATGTCGGGCAGGAGGGCTGGGCTTTCGAGTTTGAAGATGAGGCCATCATGAGTGGAACGACTGTCGAGCACGTAAAAGACGCAGCGCCAATCCTCGGAAAGTATTTTGATATTCTGGGAATCCGGACGTTTCCTTCGCTGAAGAACAAGGATGAAGATTACAGCGAACTCTATATCAAGCAGTTTATCAAGTATGCGGGTATTCCTGTCGTGAGTCTTGAGAGCGCTACGCTTCATCCGCTGCAAAGCCTTACGGACATCATCACCATTACGGAAATATTCAGGGAGAAACGCAGACCTAAGATTGTTTTAACGTGGGCACCTCATGTCAAAGCACTGCCGCAATGTGTGGCTAACAGTTTTTCACAGTGGGTCACTGCATGGGGTCACGCGGATTTTGTCATCACGCATCCGGAAGACTACGAACTGGACCACGCGTTTACAAAAGGTGCTGCGATTACGCATGACCAGGATTACGCCCTGAAGGATGCCGACTTTGTGTATGTGAAGAACTGGAGTACCTACAACGACTACGGAAGGATATACAACAACGATCCGGAATGGATGCTGACGACTGAAAAGCTGAATGCTACCAACCACGCGAAAGTGATGCATTGCCTTCCGGTGAGGAGAAATGTTGAATTGAGTGACGAAGTGTTGGATGGCTTCAGCAGCATTGTGACGCAGCAGGCTTCGAACAGGGTTTGGGCGGCACAGGCAGTGATCAGCGAATTGCTTGCTAACGTTAAGAAATAATTCATTCGCGATATGAATCGACTTTTTATCATCAAGATTGGTGGAAATGTACTGGATCACCCGGATGCTCTGAATAAATTTTTGAAGGACTTTGCGTCTATCAAAGAGCCGAAGATCCTCATTCACGGTGGTGGAAAGATCGCCACGAAGATCGGCAATGAGCTTGGAATCGAATCCAACTACATCAACGGCCGGAGAATAACGGATGCTGCGACACTTGACCTCGTCACGATGGTATATGGCGGACTTGTCAACAAGCAAATAGTGTCTACGTTGCAAACCATGGGTTGCAATGCGCTCGGACTTACCGGAGCGGATGGCAACATGATCCGGGCTGTGAAGCGCCCCGTGAAGGAGATTGATTACGGATATGTCGGTGATATCAGGCAGGAGAGCGTGAATACATCACTTTTATACTTCCTGCTGAAGCAGAATACGGTTCCCGTTTTTGCACCGCTCACACATGCTGATGGCAAGATGCTGAACACGAATGCAGATACGATCGCCTCAGTGCTTGCTGTAGCGATGAGCAAACATTTTGATGTCAGACTCATTTTCTGTTTCGAAAAGAAAGGAGTTTTAAAGGACGTGAACGATCTCAACTCTGTGATCAACCATCTTCCGAAGAAACTTTACGAGGAACTGTTGGGAAAGAAAGCGTTTGTTGAGGGTATCCTGCCAAAGCTTGAGAACGCCTATGCAGCGATTGCTGCGGGTGTCAAAGAGGTTTTGATCGGAGAAGCTGGCGACCTGGTGAAAAATACAGGTCAGGAAACGGAAGGGACATTGATCACTTTATAACAATGGCGCGGTGGAAAAGCAATTAGACGAAATAGCGGTCGACCTTCTTACGCAGCTAATTGCTATCCCATCGTTTTCGCGCGAGGAAGACAAGACCGCAGAAGCGCTTCAGCAGTTTTTCCATAAGCACAATATTGAAGTTGAGCGCAAGGGTAACAACGTGTGGGGACAAAACCGTCATTTCAATGCGTCCCTTCCGACCATCCTATTGAATTCCCATCACGATACCGTTAAGCCCAACCCTGGCTATACGCGCGATCCGTTCAAGCCAGCATTCGAAGATGGAAAGCTCTACGGCCTGGGAAGCAATGATGCCGGTGGTCCACTCGTCTCATTAATTGCCACGTTCGTCCATTTTTACAACCAGAAAAAGCTGAAGTATAATTTTGTGCTCGCAGCAACTGCGGAGGAGGAGATTTCCGGTACTGGCGGAATCGAGAGCATCTGGAATCAATTGCCAAAAATTGATTTTGCGATTGTCGGAGAACCAACGTTGTCGCAAATGGCGATTGCTGAGAAAGGGTTGATGGTATTGGATTGTGTTGCAAAGGGTAAATCCGGACATGCAGCGCGCGAAGAGGGAATCAACGCGCTCTATGAGGCATTGCCTGACATCGACTGGATCAGAAACTACAGGTTCTCCAAAATTTCGCAGACGCTGGGAGAGATCAAGATGACGGTGACGATCATCAATGCGGGAAAGCAGCACAATGTGGTTCCCGCGGAGTGCACATTCACCGTGGATGTGCGCGTGACGGATCAGTATACACTTGAGGAGATTTTAGAAGTCGTGAAGAGTAACGTAAAGGCGCAGGTGACGCCCCGATCGCTGCGGATGCGACCTTCCGGGATAGCAATGGATCATCCGCTCGTAAAGGCTGCCAAACAATTGAAACTTGAATTGTATGGCTCGCCCACCACTTCGGATCAGGCCCTGATCCCCGTGCCTTCGGTGAAGATGGGGCCCGGTGATTCGGCCCGCTCGCACAGCGCAGACGAATTCATTTTTGTAGCCGAAATAAAAAAAGGAATTGATACCTATATTGAGTTGCTGAATAAGATCGTGCTGTAGCTTATTAAATTGTACTTTAGCAGGAATGAAACTCTGGCAAAAAGATAAAGCCTCCTTAAAAGAAGTTGAAAAATTCACGGTCGGGAAAGATCGCGAAATGGATTTATATCTGGCTCCCTATGACGTGCTCGGCTCACTGGCACACATTCAGATGCTGGCCAGTATCAACTTGCTTACACAGGATGAATTGAAAGTGTTGTCGGCAGAGTTGCGAAATATTTATTCACAGATCGAGAAAGGTGATTTTTCGATTGAGGAGGGCGTTGAGGATGTTCACTCCCAGGTTGAGTTTCTGCTCACGAAAAAGCTCGGTGATGTTGGCAAAAAGATTCACAGCGGCAGATCGCGTAACGATCAGGTGCTGGTGGATATCAAACTTTTTCTCCGGGAGGAAATTTTTCAGGTTGTTAGTGAAACAAAGAACCTGTTCGACCTGCTCATCGCGCAAAGCAACAAATACAAAAACGACCTGTTGCCGGGCTATACGCATTTTCAACTAGCCATGCCGTCTTCGTTCGGCTTGTGGTTTGGCGCTTACGCGGAAAGCCTCGTTGATGATCTGACTACCATGCAGGCTGCGTACCGCGTGGTGAATAAAAACCCGTTGGGGTCTGCTGCAGGTTATGGATCATCATTTCCTTTGAACCGCACCATGACAACGAAGCTTCTCGGTTTCGATGACCTGAATTACAACGTTGTCTATGCGCAGATGGGACGGGGAAAGACTGAAAAGATCCTGGCTGCGGCTCTGTCGAACATTGCTTCAACATTATCGAAGCTGTCGATGGATGCCGTGCTGTTCCTGAATCAGAATTTCGGATTCATAAAATTTCCCGATGAGCTCACCACAGGGTCGAGCATCATGCCGCATAAGAAAAATCCGGATGTGTTTGAACTTGTGCGTGCGCGCTGCAATCAGCTTGCCGCGTTGCCGAATGACATCACGCTGATGACTTCAAATCTTCCGTCCGGTTATCATCGCGATATGCAATTGCTCAAAGAACTGCTTTTCCCAGCTATCGGAACATTAAAGGATTGTCTGCGTATGGTCCAGCTGATGATCTCCAACATCGAAATTCAGTCTGATATCCTCAAAGACGAAAAATATAAATTCCTTTTCAGCGTAGAGGAGGTCAACAAGCTGGTCCTGACCGGTATGCCTTTCCGCGATGCTTATAAAAAAGTCGGACTTGATATTGAGAAAGGTGCGTATCGCCCGTCAATCAATGTGGAACACACGCATGAAGGAAGCATCGGTAATCTCATGAACGACTCCATCACGAAAGCAATGGCTGCTACGGTTGATGCATTCAACTTCACTGCTTACCAATCGGCAGTGAAGAAGCTTTTTGCCGGCTCATAACAGCTGTACGGCAGATTCAAACGTTTGCATTTTGGGTAGGTGTAGAAGGCATTCCTCACTTCTTATTCATTTTTAATCTTGTCTCCCTCATGGAGTCATTTGGCATTGCTTTTTAAACGCACCGTATACAATTATGTCTGAAGGCCTAAATGAAAGGAGTGTTATGAATTTGAATAGTAATATGGACCGTAAGCCGGTGACTCGTGTGAGAGAATATCCGGAGCTGCAGGTTGGTTTTCCGGAGCGTAATGAGATTCCTGATCCAAACAGCGAAATGGAAAGAGTACACGTTGATTTAGATACGCTGAATATCTCCCGCAAGAATGCGGTTGAATTCACCCGTGAGATCACAGGTCAAGTTACAGCCGAACAAAAACGAGTTTTTTAACTCTGCTGTAATCTCGAAAACGTCCGCCTGATTAATTTCTGGCGGACGTTTTTTTTTGTGTTCGCTTCGCTCACAAAGGCAGTGGACACCAAGGCACAAAGGCACGAAGACACTAAGGTTTTTGAAAAGTATCTCGTACAGATATGTAAGTGCCCCGGCTTTAGCCAGGCTGAATAACCCCCGACTTAAGTCGGGGGTTAGTTTAAGATGCGAGTGTTAATTCCGGAAGAAATTTTTGTGTTCGCTTCGCTCACAAAGGCAGTGGACACGAAGGCACGAAGACACTAAGATTTTTAAGAGAGTCGCCTGCGTGTGTTATGTGGCGCGGATGAGTACCATCACAAGTTCAAGCCTCAAGCTACAAGTTAAGGACTGCTGTACTGACTTGTAGCTTGAAGCTTGCAGCTTGCAGCTAGATTTACTTCCCTATATTAAAGCGCCAGCTTCTTCCATTTTTGTTGGTGATCACAACAGTGTTGTCGCATTCACCATTGCCGTAGTCGACTGTGATCTCGCGCTGACCGTGGGTGATCAGTTTCTTGCCGGACACGGGAATGAACACACCTTCACAACTTATGTCGTAGATCAGCCTTTCAAGAATTTTGATCTGATATCCGCGTCCGTTTCGGTTGTTGCCTTCTGCGGTTCCGTAGATGATCAGGCGTTTGAGAATTGAATTGCTGTCGCGCTCGAGCTCGCGTCTCTTATGGACGATGCGCGTGGCAACTGCGCCATCAGGAAATGTAAGTGTTCCGTCTTCCATCGTTATTTCAAACGCCTGGAGCTGATCTGACTCGGACACGTTCCGCACTGTTCTCGATCCCGCTACGAGCACATCGTTGATCGAATAGTTGTCGGTAGCTACCGTCCAGTAGGAGCCCGCCACATTCCAGCGTCCGACATACGTGATGATCAATTTTCCTTTGCGGACATTTCCGCGCTCGCCAGTACAGCCAGCGCCAAAATCGATGGTGATCGTTCCTCCGGTGGCGTCACCAACGCGTGTCACTACAGCGCATTGGAGGCGGTCATCGGCTTCTTTTACTTTTCCACCGCTGAATTCGTCAGCGCTGATGGCACTGAGCGTGAGTTCTTCGGTATCATCATTGTAATAATCTTCCTGGACTTCTGCTTCTGTTAAAGCATTGTCTTCGGGATCACCGTTATTTTCGAGCTCGTCCTGCGAGCAGGAAAAACCGAGGGCAAAAACAACAACCATCGCTGCTGTTGTTTTGAAAACGTTAAAACGTTTGATGGATGTGGCAATTACGTTCATGGCTTCTTGTGTTAATTTGTTCCTTAGAGCCAATGCGAACGGAAGGGTTTAACTGGCAGCAAACTTATTTTTTTTCTTCAGACAAAGGCAAAATATTCTTAGACCCCTGCTAATCATAAAGGTTTAACGACCAGGAGAAATTATTTTGGATTCTTGCCCAGATTGTCCGTGAGGATGTCTTCTGAAAGGTCAACGCGCGAGAATGCATGATCCATCTTCGATCGGTCAAACTCCTTTTCATTATTGGCAAGCCACACCGTTGCCACTCCGTTGCCGATGAAATTGGTGATGGCACGCGCTTCCGACATAAACCTGTCAACGCCCAGGAGCAACGCGAGCCCTTCTACGGGAATGATTTTCACAGCAGACAGCGTTGAAGCCAGCACCACGAACCCGCTTCCTGTCACGCCTGCAGCGCCCTTCGATGTAATAAACAGTATTCCGATGATGGAGAGCATCTGCTCCCAGCTGAGCTCGATACCGAAGGCCTGCGCCAGAAAAATTACGGCCATCGACAGGTAGATCGTTGTGCCATCAAGGTTAAAAGAATATCCTGCTGGCACTACAAGTCCGACTACCGGCTTGCTGCAACCCATGCGTTCAAGTTTCTCCATCAGCGAAGGAAGGCCTGCCTCCGAACTGGATGTTCCTAAAACAATGAGCAATTCCTCGCGGATATATTTCAGAAACTTCCAAAGGCTCACATTGTACGACCTCATGATCAGCCACAGCACTACAAAAATAAAAAGTGCCATGGTTGCATACACGGTGACCATCAGTTTGCCCAGCGGAAGCAACGTGTCGATGCCGTATTTGCCGATCGTGTAAGCCATGCCGCCAAAAGCGCCAATGGGAGCGAACAGCATCACGAAGTGCAGTGCCTTGAAAACATATTTGGAAATCAGTTTCAGAAAGTCGGTGATTTTCTGCGATGACTTCAGTTTGCTGAGGACAATGCCGAACGCGATAGAGAACAGCAAAACCTGGATGGTAATGTTGTCTTTTAAGAACTGGAGCCAGCTGAAGTTTTCTGCCTGCGTCTTATAGGTGCCAACGTCCTGGGTAGGGGCCGCGGTTACAATGCCGTCCCCGGGGCGTATAATGTAAGCCACGATGATACCGATGATCAAAGCCAGTGTAGTGACGATTTCGAAATACAATATTGCTTTGCCTCCCACACGCCCAACCTTTTTCAGGTTGTTCATGCCGCTGATGCCAAGTGAAATGGTGAGGAAGATGATCGGGTTGATAAAGAGCTTTACGATCGAAATGAAGCCCGTGCCGAGTGGTTGCATCTTCACTGCGGTGTCGGGAGCGAAATGCCCGAGCAGCGCGCCCGCAGTGATGGCAGTGAGAACCCAGAAGGTGAGATTTGTAAAGAGCTTTTTGAGATTCATCGATTCTTCTTCAGCGGTTCAAGCAGGTAGGTCAGTCCATTGATTTTGATCTCATAAAGGGTGGCGAGCAGCATGCCGAGTTTGCCGGGCGGAAAACCTTTCTTTGCAAACCACTCCAGGTAGCTCACCGGAAGGTCGCACAGCACAAGTCCCTTATATTTTCCAAAAGGCATTTTCATTTGTACCAGGGTGATGAGGAGCTCTGGTTGAAGTTCGGTGTTGTTCATGAGTTCTCAAGGTAGGAAAAAGGCATTAGGCATTAGGCATCAGGCATTGGAAAATTCCATCTCAGTCACGTAGAATCATCGACCCGTAGAAGTCTATCCTCCAACTTTCTTCACTACTGCCTAGTCCCCAATTCCTACTTCCAAATTCCTACTTCCAAATTCCAAATTCCTAATGCCTAATGCCTAATTCCTTTCCGCAGCCTTCTATCAAATAATTGTTGCCAATCGCCATCGTTCCTCTATTTTAGCTGTTGAAAATTCCGATACTATGAGATTTCAGTTTCTTTTGTTGCTTCTCCTATCTACGGTTACGGCTTTATCTCAACAGTTAACGGTTGAGAAAATCATGCGCGACCCTAAATGGATCGGTACCGCGCCTTCGAACATTGTGTGGTCGGTTGATTCACGCACCGTATATTTTCAGTGGAATCCCGTCAACGCGGTGAGTGATTCTACTTACAAAATACAGTTGCCCGGGTCGACACCGGTGAAGGTAGAGAAGGCTGAACGCAGAATGCTTCCGTTAAATGAGCCACAATTCAGCAAGTCGAGAACAAAGGCTGTGTTCGAGAAGTATGGCGATATTTTTCTGATTGACCTGGTGTCTAAAAAAACCACGCAGCTTACGAACACAGGAGCGTTTGAAAATAATCCGTTTTTCTCCAGAGACGAAAAGAAAATATTCTTCACTTCCGATCAAAACTTATTCAGCTGGGAGATCGGTTCCGGCAGGATCACACAATACACGGATTTTAAACGAGGCAAGAAAAACACACCAGCTTCCTTATCTGACCAGGAAAAATGGTTGCGCAACGATCAGCTTTCAACATTTCAGGTGCTGAAGGAACGCGAAGACAAGAAGAACATGGCAGAGAAGATCCGCAAAAGTGAAAATCCGCTTCGGCCGAAAGAAATTTACCTCGATGAAAAAACTGTAGATCTCGTGCGCATCTCGCCCGATGAAAAGTATGTTACGTTCCGGTTGACAAAACAAGCAAAGCCGAAAAACACGATCGTTCCAAACTACGTCACCACATCAGGGTTTACCGAAGATATCAATGGCAGAACGAAAGTAGGCGCAGCACTGAGCACGCAGGAGCTTTTTATTTATGATGTTGCCGCGGATACAGTCCTGCAAATTCCGACAGCGGATCTCGAAGGGATCAACGATCGCATTTCCTTCAAGCCGTCTAACGAAACGAAAGAGAAAAAGCCGGAAGCGCGTCAGGTGTTGTTCACCCACGTGACATGGTCGGATGATGGCTCGAAGGCCGCAGTGGTTGCGCGATCCGTTGATAACAAGGATCGATGGATCTCAGTACTGGATCCTAAGTCGCGCAAGCTAAAAACCATTCATCGCCTGCATGACGATGCATGGGTCGGTCCCTTTTTAGGCTGGTCGTTTGGAAGTCAGAATGCCGGGTGGATTGACAATCAGAATCTATGGTTTTTGTCTGAAGAGACAGGCTATTCGCACCTCTACGTTGCAGATGTGAGTTCCGGAAACAAACGGGCGCTGACGAGTGGCAAGTTCGAAGTTCAGAGCGCGCAGCTGTCTTCGGGTGGCAAAACATTCTACATGATCACCAATGAAGTTCATCCTGGTGAGAAACATTTTTACAAGCTTCCGGTAGCAGGAGGAAAGGCGGAAAAAATTACCTCGATGACCGGTGCGCATGAGGTTGAGGTTTCGCCCGATGAAAAGATGCTTGCGTTTCGTTATTCCGCCAGCACAAAACCATGGGAGCTTTACGTGATGGAAAACAAGGCAGGGGCGAAAGCAACGCAAGTCACGAGTTCGCTGTCGCAGGAATTTACGTCATATCAATGGAGAGAACCTGAGCTTGTCACGGTGAAGGCGCGCGACAACCAGGATATTTATGCCCGTTTGTTCAAGCCAAAGAATCCCAATGGCGCTGCTGTCATTTTTGTTCACGGGGCCGGCTACCTGCAAAACGCACACAAGTGGTGGAGCAGCTACTTCCGCGAATATATGTTCCACAATTTATTAGCAGATCAGGGATATACGGTGCTCGATATGGATTACCGTGCGAGTGCGGGCTATGGCCGTGACTGGCGCACCGGAATCTATCAGTTCATGGGCGGAAAAGATCTTACCGATCACGTGGATGGTGCCAAATATCTTGCCGATCAGCATAACGTAGACCCTAAGCGCATTGGGATCTATGGTGGTTCATACGGAGGTTTTATCACCCTGATGGGAATGTTCACCACGCCTGATGTATTTGCAGCGGGTGCAGCCCTCAGGCCTGTTACTGACTGGGCGCATTACAATCATGGCTACACCGCTAACATTCTCAACACACCGGTGATGGACAGCCTTGCTTACGCGAAGAGCTCACCGATCTATTATGCCGATGGCTTGAAGGGGGCTTTGTTGATTTGTCACGGCATGGTTGATGTGAATGTACACTTTCAGGACGTAGTGAGGCTGCAACAACGTTTGATTGAGCTAGGTAAAGACAATTGGGAAGTTGCTGCATATCCGATGGAAGACCACGCTTTTGTCGAGCCGAGCAGCTGGACTGATGAATACAAGAGGATTCTGAAGCTGTTCAACAATAATTTACTTTCAAAGAAGTAGGCAGCATAAAAGAGCTTTCGGATAAAGTAGCAGTTATTGGTAACCGGGAACATTCAGGCCGAGAATGATGTCCCGTCTGGCGATCTGCATGCCGTTCTTGTCTTTCGTCACTTTGATGATTCCTTTTCCACCACGGCCGGGCTGGCTGTCTTTTTCATGCTTTGATAAGATCGGATCATCTTCAAACAAGTACTCGTCAATCCAGTACGCGCTGTAGCCGGGTTCCTTGATAGTGGGATGGATGTGTTCCGGGTTCTGTCTTCCCGGGTATGCTCCGGGACGAAGTGTGTAGAAAGAGTATTTCCCATCGGCTCCTGTTTTGATCCAGCCGCGAATGTAGCCGTGCCTTTTGCCCCAACCGGTTTCATTTCCTTTTGTGGGATATTCACCGGTCTGGTCTGTATGATATATATAGAGTATAACGTCCTTCGCAGGAGTTTTGCCGTCCTTCTTAAATATCGTACCCGTCACAAGCATCTTCGGCCCTTTGTCGTTGAAATCCGGCAGCGTATCAACAGCGTTCAATTTCCTGTTGCCATATTCGTAGACGCCTTCGCATCCCTCGCAGCCGTCACCGACTTGACGATCCTGCGCGCATGCGAAGAAAAAGCTGAATGCTGAAATCAGAAAGCAGAAAGCAAGTCGATGTGAATAGGCCATAGCATTAAGGATTGGAATTGACGCGTATTTTCGATTGTGTGACGTAAACGTTCAGGCACCGGTAAGCTTTCAGCTTTGCCTTTACGCTTAATTACGGTTAAATCGGATAAACAAAAGCGCGAATCTGACATCCTGCCCAAAATCCTTGACGAACTGCCAGCTTTCGACCGATCTCATTTTATAAAATGCCGTACATTTAGGGAGGGAAAAGCTGAAAGCTGAAGGCAAAAAGCTTAAAACTAGATTTCACCAGCTTGTAGAAGTATTCTTACGATTCCGTTTACATCTGTATGAACTGTACCTCGACAATAAGACAACTCAAGCTTTCAGCTTTGAGCTTTATGCTTTAAGCTTTATGGAAAGGTTCTGGAAATACAAACTCGATCACGTGATCTTCTGGATTGCCACCATCGGCTTCCATATGTTCACGCGGTTGCATTTTGTGAACAAGGTCGGTTTTGGGCATTTCCTTGGTGAGATCGTTCTGAGAAACGCGCTTCTTGCTTTCATCATCTACCTGAATCTTTTTGTCCTCATTCCGAAGTTCGCCCAGCCAAAACGTTGGTTTGCTTATGTTGCTTTTTTGATCCTCGATTTTGCTGTCTATGTATTTGCAAAGAATGCACATGACGTTTACCTGTACGGTTATGTTTTGGGTGACCCGGAAAAACAATTCTTTTTCTACAACACCTTTTATAATCTCTCGATTGCCTTCTTCTATATGGCGTTCGCGGTAGCGCTTCAGTTGAGTCGGGAATGGTATGAACAGCGTGAACACATTCGCAAGATTGAAATTGAAAAACTGAATACTGAGCTTGATTACCTGAAGGCACAGATCAATCCACACTTTTTATTTAACTCGATCAATACCATCTATTTTCAGATCGATAAACAAAACGCAAAAGCGCGCGAGACACTCTCATCGTTTTCAGAAATGTTGCGGTATCAGCTTTATGAGTGCAACGGTCACGATGTCGATATTGAAAAAGAGATTTCATACCTGAAAAACTATGTTGACCTGCAGCGACATCGCAAGGATGATAATTACAAGATCATCTTTGAACATGAGGATGTAAAAGGATTCCGGATTGCGCCATTGTTGCTGATACCTTTTGTGGAGAATGCCTTCAAACATGTCTCACACTTTCCTAATGGAAATGAAATCAACATCCGGCTTCAACGGGAGAATGGCTCTTTTTTGATGACGGTGAAGAACACGTGTGATACCGCTTCTCTAAAATCATCTTCCGGAAGTGGTATCGGTTTGAAGAATGCAAGCAGAAGGTTGGAGCTGCTCTATCCTTCAAGACACAATCTGACCATTAAGAATGAAGATAAGGCGTTCGAGGTGAGTCTGGAACTTAAACTGAATTAGTTATGCAATTAAATTGTCTGATTGTAGATGACGAGCCGGTTGCGCGAAAGGGACTTGAAGAGTACGTCAGGGAAGTTGAATTTCTGAACCTGGTGGGCCAGTGTGAAAATGCGTTGAAGGCAACTGCGATGTTGAATCAGCATCCGGTGGATTTACTTTTCCTCGACATTCAAATGCCGAAGCTCACGGGAATAGATCTTCTGAAGACGCTGAAGAATCCCCCGCTTGTCATTTTTACAACTGCCTATTCCGAATATGCGTTGGAAGGCTATGCCCTCGATGTGGTTGATTATCTGATGAAGCCCATCACGTTCGAACGTTTTCTGAAGGCCGCACAAAAGGCATTCGACCTACATTGCTTAAAGAAATCTCATGGCAGCGATAAGGTTGCAGAAGATCACTTCTTCGTGAAGTGTGACAGCAAGTTTGAAAAGATCTACTTCAACGAGGTCACGTTCATCGAAGGCCTTCAGAATTATGCCGTCATTCACACGCTTACGCGGAAACTCATCACGTACATCACCATGACGAGCCTGGAACACCAGTTGCCGAAAGAGCAGTTCATGAAGGTTCATAAGTCATATATTGTTTCTATTCCACAGGTTAAGGCCATTGAGGGCAACGAAATCCTGATGGGGCAGGCCCGGATTCCGATCAGCCGCACGTTGAAAGATGAGGTGGTAAACCACATCCTCGGAAACAAGCTTTTCAAGCGCTAGCGAGCTGTCGGTCGGTTGAACTAATCCCGAATAATTTTTGTAGAATTGTTGCTATGGCTCCTCAGACAATTCTTTACATCATCATCGCTATCTCTGTTGTCAGTTACCTCTTCGGTGAGTTCCTCGACTACATCAATCTCAAAGCACAGCGAACGGATATTCCGGACGACATTGCAACATTCTACGATCGGACTAAATATGTGAAGTCACTGGAGTACCACAAAGAATTGTCGCGCTTTGGATTTATCACCTCTGGTTTCAGTTTTCTATTGTCGATGGTGATGCTGATTGCAGGCGGCTTTGGCTGGCTGGATTCTGTTCTTCGGCCGATTATCGGAAATGAAATTTTGCTCGCACTTGCATTCTTTGGGATCCTGGCCATTGCTTCCGACATTCTTACAATACCCTTCCAACTGTATTCTGTGTTTGTAATCGAAGAGAAGTACGGGTTCAACAAGACTACGTTAAAAACATTCTTTGTTGATAAGATAAAAGGATACCTTCTCGGTGCAATCATCGGTGCTCCGTTGCTGGCATTGCTGATATATCTTATCCAGGCGATCGGTCCGTCATTCTGGATCTGGTTTGCCCTGATTGCTGCGGCATTCATTTTCTTCATGAACATGGTTTACACATCGCTGATCCTGCCTTTGTTCAACAAGCTCACGCCATTACCTGATGGAGAATTGAAGACCGCAATCGAGACGTTTTCTGCAAAAGTGAAATTTCCACTCGACAACATTTTTGTCATCGATGGTTCGAAGCGCTCCAATAAAGCCAATGCTTTCTTTTCAGGAATAGGGAAGAAGAAAAAGATCGTGTTATACGATACCCTGATCCAGCGACACACAACGGAAGAGCTGGTGGCCGTTCTGGCCCACGAGGTTGGACATTTTAAGAAGAAGCACATCGTATGGGGATTTGTGTTGTCGATCATCCAGGTGTTTTTCATGTTGTTTGTGCTTTCGCTGATGGTATACAATGAAAATCTTTCGCTCGCACTGGGTGGCACACAGCAGGCCATTCACCTCAACCTGATCGTCTTCACGATCCTCTTTGCACCGATTTCAGGAATTACCGGCTTGTTTATGAGCATGTACAGCCGCAAGAACGAATTCGAAGCTGATGCCTACGCTCGTGAGACTTACAGTGGCCCCGCATTAGCGGAAGCCTTGAAGCGATTGTCTGTTGATTCGCTGAGCAATCTTTATCCGCATCCCTGGTATGTGTTCTTTCATTATTCGCATCCGCCATTATTGAGGAGGCTGGACGCGATTGCCCGTGCCAACTGATAATTTCGACAGCTCGTGCATTCTACGACAGCATGGAAATCGAGGCTTTCCGGTTGAATGGCCAGATGTTGAACTGGAGCCTTCCCCAGCTTTGTGATGACTTCCAAGAATAGAAGTTGGCACTTAAAAGTTACTCACAGGATTGATTCCTTCACCACTTATGCAAAGCATGCGGGCCTGTGTATTTTTTTACCCGTCTCCCACTCGAAAAACACATTTCTATCGATTTAAATCTCTTTAATCGCCCTTTTGTCTAACTTATGGTACATTCACCTTATGCACGTGACCGAAGTTTCCGATCAGAAGCTATTGCAGCTCTTTGCGAGTGGCAACAAGCACGCGTTTGAGTTGGTGTATGAACGATACTGGAAAGAGCTGTATCGGCTAGCCCTGCGGATACTTCAGGATGAAGCGAAAGCGGAGGATGTGGTGCAGGAGGTCTTTGTATCTTTTTATGAGCATGGTGGCGGGCGGCAGATCGACAGTCTGAAAGCATATCTATATCAGTCTGTGAAGTACCAGTGCTTTATGCAACTGCGTGCAGGCAGGATCAGCGAGAAACATCTCGAACGAATGAATAAGGTCATCTTCGCGAATATCGTAGAGGATGAATTTGAGGCGCAGGAAATGGAGCAGATGCTTCAGAAAGTAATTTCTGCGTTGCCCGAGAAATGCCGGGAAGTTTTTTACCTCAGCCGTTTTCAATTGCTTTCCAACAAGACAATTGCCGCGCAGCTCAATATCTCTCCCAAGACTGTGGAGAATCAAATCACAAAAGCATTGAAGGTGCTGCGAACCACTGTGGAACAGTCTGCTGTACTGTTCTTTCTATTCACACTCTAAAGTTTCCGGCATTTATTTTTTCCTCGCATAGGGGATAGTGCAATCGTGTGCAACCTATAGGTACATGAGCATTAATGAATCACAATTCCGACACCTTTTAGACAGGTATCTGAATGGCACAGCAACGGAGGAAGAAAAGAAGATCGTAGATGAATTCTTCGCTTCCTATGTTGACGAACATCCTGAAGAAGGTCCAGAGCGCCTCAATGATAAAAAGAGACGGATTTTTCTGAAGATCAATGAACGCCTCTCTGCGCAAAGACAAACCCCATTCTATTTCAAATCATGGTTCAAGGCTGCGGCAGCGGTATCGCTGATCATGCTTTCGCTTTGGATATATCAGCGTGTAGCAATGGAGTCAACTGTTGTGGAGCAGAAGGATGTGGCCTTCGTAAAAACCGAAAGCACCAGGCGTGGTGAAAAAATGGTTCTCGAATTGCCTGACGGTACAAAAGTTCATATGAACGCGAACAGTTCAATTTCATATTCACCTTCGTTCACCGAAAGTCGTGCAGTGACGCTCCGCGGTGAGGCCTATTTCGAAGTGACCCACGATCCTTCACGTCCATTTACAGTGCAGGCAAGGTCGTCATCGGTAAAAGTCCTCGGCACAACATTCAACGTAAACGCAACCGCTGATGATCAAGTCGCGGTGACGCTTGTGACCGGAAAGGTAAACGTAAATTCTCCAGCGCAGGAGGTAGTGATGGAGCCGGGGTACCAGGCAGTGGTTGATACCGAAAATGTCATTACAAGGGAGAAAGTGAATGTGGATGATTTCATTGGCTGGAAAGATAATGTGCTCGTCTTTCGTGAAACCCCGCTTGAAAAAGCTGTCTTGATTCTCGGAGACTGGTATGACGCAAAAATAGAAATTCGATCCTCTGCATTGAAGGCATGCACGATCTCGGGCCAATACAAAGATGAATCGCTCGAGAACGTTATCAAAAGTTTTGAGTTCCTGCTAAAGGCAAAAGCAATTTTTAAAGACGAAAAGAATATCTCCCTGAACGGAAAAGGTTGTAAGCTTTAAACCTGCAACCTGCAACTTGAAACTGGGACTTTGACACCTTAAACCCAATCATATGACAACAACCTCAATCAACAATCGTCATCCTCCTTAACTATGCGAAAAATAATAGTCCGGGTTGAACATTTTGGCGAATGACCCCGGACTATAGTCTGAGAAATATTGCTACACTCAAACCATTACAAACTTATGAAAATAGTTTTACCCAGACTACTTATGGTCATTTCCAGGTTCACATTGCGGCTTTTTATAATCCAGGCGCTTTGCATGAATTTTGTGCTGGGAAATACCACTGGTCAGACACTCGATCAGGTCAAGGTTTCTATCACGCTTGACAATGCCGAACTGATTACCATTCTCCGTGAAATAGAAGGAAAGACGGATTTTAAGTTCGCTTACACTGACGATATTAAATCGCTGCAAAAACGGTTTGATTTGCGTTACACGGAAAGCACTTCCTTAAAAGAGATTCTGAAAGATCTTTCACTCCAAGGCAGCCTGCAGTTCAAACGGATCAACACAACGATTTCCGTTATTCCTGTTGAACGGCACGAAACCATTAAACCCGAAGTGATAGACCTTGCCATCGTCAGCGGGAAGGTGACGGATAACAGTGCCGTTGCCATACCCGGTGTGAACGTTGTGTTGAAAGGAACATCCACCGGAACTACTACGGATGAAAATGGAGATTTTCGCTTAGAATTATCCGAAGAGCAGATGAATAATGGCGTGCTGGTCTTTTCTTTTATCGGTTATGCAACCATTGAGGAAGCCATTGGCGGACGCACAAATATTTCAGTAACCTTAAAAGAAGACGTTACATCGCTCAACGAAGTTGTCGTGATCGGATATCAAACGATCGACAAGAAAGATTTAACCGGGGCAGTTTCGGTTGTGAATCCAAACCTTGCAGGCGCAGTTACTTCTACCTCTGTTGCAGAAAGTTTACAAGGCCTTGCCCCTGGTGTGACAGTCCGTTCGGGCGGTGCTCCAGGCCAGATGTCGCGAATCGAAATCCGGGGTGCAGCCAGCTTTACAAATACTGACCCGCTCTATGTCATTGACGGAATGATTGCCGATGCTAACACAACATTGAACAATAATGACATTGAATCAGTCCAGATCCTGAAGGATGCATCTGCTGCAGCGATCTACGGTTCGCGCGCTGCAAACGGTGTGATCATCATTACTACTAAACGAGGCAAAGAAGGAACACCAAAAGTTGGCTTTTCTGCGAAGTATGGTTTTCAAAGTATTCCGAAGCGGTGGGATCTCATGGACAACCGGGAGTTCGCTGCCACGCAGACACAGCAATATCAGAACTCGGGGCTGACTCCGCTTCCCAGCGTCTCTACTGCGTTTAATCCTTCAGTAAATACAAACTGGCAGGATGAAATGCTCCGAACAGGTTCTCTCGAAGATTATAATCTGACGTTGTCCGGTGGAGGCACGTCAAGCACTTACCTGATCTCCGGAAGTTATTTCAGAAACGAAGGAGTGCTCATCGGCCATTCGTTCAGACGTGGAAGTCTCAGGATCAACAGCTCAACCACCCGCGGACGTGTTACGTTCGGGGAGAACCTGGTTCTCACCAACTCGAATATCAAGACACCGCGCGAAGGAAATCCATTCTACGACATGGCAATTATGTTGCCCGTTATTCCTGTTAAAGATCAATCCTATATTTCAGCAACCAATCCGGAAGGCTGGGGAATCGGTACCGTTGATGCTGTCACGTATGCTTACAATCCCGTTGCCGTAAATAACCTTTCCCTTGGCACAAGTAATTACGCGAAGCTTGTAGGTAACACATACCTGGATGTAAAACTTGCCGATTGGCTGAAATACAGATTCAACGTTGGCGCGGAAGTAAGTTTTGATTTTAACAAGACCTTGCGCAAGGTAGGAGTGTGGCAGTTCAATGGCGCGCCTAAACCCAGTTCCATTGATGAAGAGCGCTCGCGTTTTCTCAGCACATTATTTGAGCACACGCTTAATTTCAACAAAGAGTTCGGAGCGCATCGTATCAATGGTGTAGTTGGAATTAGTCAGCAGCACACCACACGCGAATCTACTTCGGCAGGAAGAACTGACCTTCAGGTATACAACGGTCAGTACATGACTACGATTGGCTCTGCCAACGGTGTGGCTACTTCCAGCGGTGGTGTTCCGGTGGACTACAGGATCTTTGGATATTTAGGTCGTGCAAATTATTCTTACAAAGACAAATACCTGCTGACGTTAACAGGACGAGTGGACCAGGACTCACGGTTCGGTGAGAATTTCAGAACAGGTGTGTTTCATTCGGAAGCACTTGCGTGGAGAATCAGCGAAGAGAGCTTTTATAACCTTGAGGTGCTGAATGATCTGAAGATCCACGCTTCTTACGGGGAACTCGGCATCGTGCCACTCGGGTCGTGGGACTACACGGCATACATTAACAATGCACCACGCGCGGTTTTTGGCACAGACCAGAGACCATACGTAGGCATCACCCAGGCGCAACTTGCCAACCCGGATCTGAAATGGGAGGAACGTATTGTAAAAAACATCGGACTTGATGCCGGGTTCCTTGAAAATCGGATCACGCTATCAATTGAAGCATACAACTCACTTTCTAAAGGTGCGCTGCTGCAATTGCCTGTAGCAGGATATCTTGGTAACCTTGGCGGGAATCCGTTTGTAAATGCCGGATCAGTACGGAACACCGGATTTGAAATTGCCGCGACCTATCGGAACAGTGTTCGCAATTTGAAGTGGGATATTTCTGCGAATGCAACAACGATTAAGAACACCGTTGAGGATGTTGGTAATCGCGGAGAAGGAATTGACTACATCCAGATCGGCAACACAAGAACAAAGGTAGGACGTTCACTTGGCGAGTGGTATCTGCTCAGAACAAATGGATTGTTTCAGACGCAAGCGGAGGTTGATGCATACAGAAGTTCAAACGGAACAGTTATTCAGCCGTTCGCGAAGCCTGGGGATGTAAAGTACATCGACAAAAATAATGATGGCGCAATCAACGCGGAAGATCGTGACTTTGTCGGATCACCGTGGCCGAAGCTGCAAACCGGGATGCAGTTCAATGCATCCTACATGCAATTCAACTTAAATGTTCAGTTTGTCGGAGTGTTCGGTTACAAGATCTACAATGACGTCCGGCATGTGCTCGATGGATATCAGCATACAAACTTCAGAAGCGAAATCAGTCCGTGGACGGAAAGCAACACAGGAACAAGTGATCCGAGACTGGGTCGGGATACGGAACAAGGCATTGTAGAGAACAACCGTGGCGACAGTGAACGCTGGCTGGAAAACGGTTCATATTTCCGTTTACGCAACATCGAACTTGGTTACAGGTTGCCAGCAAACCTGGTGTCAAAGGCGAGTCTGCTCAACGCGCGTTTCTTCGTTAGCGCACAGAATCTGTTTACGATCACAAAATATACCGGTCTGGATCCTGACGTGGTTGGATCGGGATTGTATGAGCGTGGACTGGACAATGGAAACTGGCCGGCAAGCCGCGTTATTTCTCTCGGACTGAATTTGGAATTTTAACAGGGCTTCAACTATGAAAAAAATAATAATACTTTCAATTCTGGCCAGCTTTGTTAGTACAAGCTGTGAACGGGACCTCGATATCGTTAATCCGAATGCAGCCACCGTGGAAGCGTTCTGGAAAAATGGTGGCGATGCGGTTGCAGGTGTGAATGCAGTATACAGTACGTTGCATCGTGGCGCAATCTCGCGGTGGATGCCATTCTACTATATTGTTCGTTCGGATGAAGGAAGAAGCACAAGCCCCGCAACAGAGATCGTAAACAATATGGATCAGTTTATCATCACCGATTATAATTTCTGGGGTGCTTATGACATCTGGAAGGATCTTTATGTAGGCGTGTTTCGTGCAAACCAGGTACTGGACAATGTTCCGAAGATCGATATGGATGAAACGATGAAGCAACGCGTGATCGGAGAAGCGAAATTCCTGCGTGCACTGTTTTATTACAATCTTGTTTCGCTCTGGGGAAACGTACCGCTGATGCTCCAGACGTCTACACCTGAAGACAAGCCTGCAACGGCCGGCATGGATGTGATCTGGGCACAGATCGAACAGGATCTTTCAGAAGCCGCCACCGCATTGCCGACAACCTATGCGGCACCGGACAAAGGTCGTGCAACACAAGGTGCAGCGTATGCTTTGCTTGCCAAGGCACACATGCAGCAGCGCGATTATACAAGCGCTCTGGTTCCCTTGCAATGGCTGGTCGAAGGGCCGGGTAAAGCCCTTTACAATCTGACGCCTTCTCATCGCGACAACTTCATGATCAGCACGGAAAATAACGTAGAGTCGGTTTTCGAGTGGCAGTTTGAGTTGAATGCCGGTGAAAATCACGATGATGACACTGATATGGGAAGACCCGACAATCTCAACTACGGAACCTCAATAGCGCAATTCTTTGGCCCGAGCGGAGTGGGTTGGTCAGATGGTGAAGCACATCGCTGGCTCACCAATGAGTTTACCGAAACGACAACCGGTGGTCAGCGCGACCCGCGACTGGCGAATTCACTCCTCTTTGATTTTACAGATCCTGCTGGTCCCGGTGCAACGATGGTTTACGGCCAGACATTCACGCAGCGGTATGGTCCAGGCAATAATCGTGTATGGTTCAGAAAATTTCAGAACGATCATTGGAAGAATTTTGAAGGATACAATTCACCAAACAACTGGAGGTATATACGCTATGCCGATGTGCTGTTGATGTACGCTGAATCGTTGAATGCTACTGGCAGTACAGCAGCTGCTTACCAGTACGTTGATCGCGTACGGCAAAGAGCCGGGCTGCCAACACTCACCGCAGCAAAACCAGGGCTGACTCAGCCACAATTTCTTGACCAGATCAAACATGAGCGGATTACAGAATTGTCTGGTGAAGGTCACCGCTGGAACGATCTGGCGCGCTGGGGAGATCTCGGTCCGGGCCTTGCCGTCAGAGACCCGGCATTTGCAAATTTTGTTGTGGGAAAGCATGAATTGCTTCCGATCCCTCAACAGGAAATTGATATCAATCCGAAGCTCGACCAAAATACAAACTGGTAAGTAACGTTGTAAGAAGGCATCACAACTGGTGCCTTCTTTTTTATATTCACAGCAGATGCGAGTTGTCTTATTTTTCTTTTTGTTTTTAGTTTTCTCGTGTGAGGAAAAGTCAGACCCGACACCACCTCCGGTAGAGGCAAACACGTTTAAGAATCCGGTATTGAATTCGTCACCTGATCCGTGGGTGTTCCAGCGCGGTGCGAAATACTATGTCACGTTTACGACCGGTGATAACATAACGCTGTTGGTTACGGAGGAGATGAGCGACCTTGCGCTGGCTGAAAACAAAATTATCTGGACTCCGCCAGCTACCGGATTAAATTCAAAAAACATCTGGGCGCCTGAAATTCATTACGTAGTCGATCGCTGGTATATTTACTATGCTGCCGATGATGGTAAAAATGAGAATCATCGCATGTGGGTGCTCGAAAATACATCGGACGATCCATTACAGGGAACCTGGGTTGATAAAGGTAAACTTCCTTTGCCCGGAGATAAGTGGGCGATTGACGGAACGCTCGGAACGATAAACGGAGTTCATTATTTTGCCTGGTCCGGATGGGAGTCAGATGAAAACATCAGGCAGGATATTTACATCGTTAAAATGCTTGATCCGCTGACGCCAATAAGTGACAGGATAAAAATTTCTTCACCCGGGCTGCCATGGGAATTGGCAGGTGGAGTTCCGGCAGTAAACGAAGCTCCGCAATTTCTTATTCACGACAACGTTTTTATTACTTACTCGGCAAGCGGATGCTGGACCGATGAATACTCCATTGGCTTATTGTCTGCCACCAGCGGAAATCTGCTCGATGCATCATCGTGGGTAAAGTCAGATCAACCCCTTCTTACTAAGAATGCTGCCGCACTTGCGTATGGTCCAGGACACAATAGTTTTTTTAAATCAAAAGACGGAGATGAAGATTGGTTAACGTATCACGCTAATTTAAATCCAGGAGCAGGCTGTGGCGATGAACGTTCGATGCGAATGCAGAAATTCACATGGCAAAATGGCAAACCTTTTTTTGGAGAGCCGGTGACACCGGGCAGAGCTATCAAAGTGCCATCAGGAGAAAATTAGCACTGAAACAGTTGATTCCCATGGGCTTTTTTTTTATGATGTTCCTGGCGCTGCTTGATCATCAATCTCATCGTGTTGAAATCTCAGTCGGTTATTAGTCCATTCCGAAAGGAAGCTATAAAATCAGAACCATGCACATAAACTCCCTGTCAATGCAAAGCTCGACTTAGTTGGACTATTGTTATCGAGAAAGATTGGATCTTTCGCAATCAGTTGACGCCCTTCTACCCTGAAGAGAATATTCTGGTCAACTTTGAGGTTAGCCCCTAACGACACACCGAATGTTTCAAAGTGATTATTTCCTGTTATCGGCAACACCAGGATTCCGTGACTGTCATCAAAGTATTCAAACCTGATGGTTGTCGAAAGCTGTTTCGTAACAACAATTTGCGTAATGATGTTGCCCTGCCACCAGGCAAAGCTGTCTTGTTCATTTTTTTGTATCCCATAGTAAATGCAACTGGTAAGGGAAATTCTGTCTTTGTCATAGGTGAGAAAAAAGTCTGAAAAGTATCTTCTTCCCGCTGTTGAGTCTTTAAGTGCGTTTTCTTTTCCGACAAAGGTATTCCAGTTCAAAAGCCAGGTCTTATTTGGACGGAATTCGAGCTGAGAGCCGAATGATTTGTTGCTGTTTTCATCTCTGATCTGCTGCCATCCGTTCACCACAAACAAGTTCACGTTTAGTTTGTCGGTCAGGGGCATCGAAAGCTTTGCGCCTGCCAAATAGTAAGGCACATTCTCTGCTGCCAGCGACCTTGTATACGCCAGGTGATCTTTCGAGATCGGGCCCTCATTGGCATATGGTGAGCTTAAAATTCCAGCGTCAAGCCAGACATTATGGTTCTTGAAAAGGCGAACACCAGCATTAGCTTCGATGAGATTTCTAAGGGACGCATCTTCACGTGAATAATTTGCATTTACATAGGTGCCAAAGCCCGGGACAACGCGCGCTCGCACTCTGGAGGCGGAATATTTCAGACCGATATAAGCCAGGTTGATGTTGAACTCGTTATGACGTGCCATCGACACCAGGTAGGGCTGGTCCCGATTTGCCGGCTCATTAAAATTGTAAGCGTAGTAGCTGTCCACATAACCTTCCACCACAATCTTACGCGCAACGTTGTCAGTTGAGTCGATGGTAGGTGTATTTACAACCTGGGCATATATATGTACCGACAAAAGCTGAAAAACAAATGTAAGTTTGTTCATAGAGCAATTTTAGTGAACACGAGGTAATTTACAGACTGCATTTTCACCTTTTCCAATAAACCTGGTGCTCCTCCTGCACAATGATAGTTAAACTGTCTTCGCGAACTTCGCAGTGAATAGGCACACCTTTTTGATCACTACTGCCACGATAGACGCTCAAATCAGCAGCAGGATAAGTAGAAGCAAGAATTTATTTTCGTTTTTCGAGCTCAAGCGCAGTTCAGATCAATTTGAAGCAGTTTTCACGACAATAAATCGTGCCTGATGAGTTATTGGTTTTGCGAATGGTCAGGCAGCGCACACCCACCGTCAAGGAATGGGTTTTTTTCATTAGTTTCAGGCTCTGGTATTATTTTATGTTCAGGATTGTTTGATTTTTCCTTACCAAATTCTTCCTTATGGAATTTATTGATTACTACAATGTTTTAGGGATCGATAAAAATGCAACTCCAGAGGACATAAAAAAGGCTTACCGCAAACTCGCCCGGAAGCTCCATCCCGATCTGAATCCCAACGACAAGGAAGCACAAAAGAAATTTCAACAGATCAATGAAGCCAATGAGGTGCTGAGTGATCCGGAGAAGCGCAAAAAGTACGATCAGTACGGCAAAGACTGGCAGCATGCCGAGGAGTTTGAAAAACAAAAGCAACGCAGGCCCCCGCCTCGTCAGGAACAGTATACCACGGACGATTTTTCTGAAGGTGATTTTTCAAGCTTCTTTGAGTCAATGTTTGGCGAGCAATCCGGATACCGCCAGGCGAAATTTCGTGGACAGGATTTTAATGCCGAGTTGCATTTGAAGTTGACGGATGTTATGCACACGCACAAGCAAACGTTGTCTGTCAACGGAAAGAACGTACGGATCACAATACCCGCAGGTGTTGAGGATGGGCAGATGATTAAGCTTAAGGGTTATGGTGCGCCCGGTGTTAATGGCGGTCCTGCTGGAGATCTGTACATCACATTTCAAATTGAGGATGATCCAAACTTCAAACGTGTTGGCAATGATCTGTACACAACAGCGCGGATCGCTTTGTATACTGCTCTGCTTGGCGGTGATGTGACGATTGATACATTGGATGGAAAAGTGAAAATGAAAGTTGTTCCGGTCACGCAGCCTGGAACAAAAGTACGACTGAAAGGAAAAGGTGTCCCTGTGTACAAACACGAAGGACAGCGTGGCGATTTATATGTTACCTACGAGGTCAGGTTGCCTGAGAAGCTTACTGACAAACAAAAAGAATTGTTTACCGAACTATCACAACTTAAGTAGAGTGTTATGCAAAAGGAAGATCTCATACAGGCAGGTGAATTTTGTATACATCACAATATTGAGCTGTCGTTCATCCAGTCATTGAAGGACTATGACCTGATTGAAACTGTAATAGTAGACGAGAAAATATTTTTCCCTGCATCTGAGTTACCGCGCATAGAGAAAATCATGCGCCTTCACTTTGAACTTGATATTAACTTTGAAGGAATCGAGACGATTGCTCATCTGTTGAAGCGCATGGAAGAAATGCAAAATCGAATCACGCATCTCACCAATTTGCTGAAAGTATATGAGCGCAGTCAATAAGCACCTCCTCCGAAGTTCTGATGCTTCCATCGCGAACCATCGCGCACATCGCGCCTTTGCGTAAGGCACTCGTGGAAGCGCTTATGCCTTTACTACGAAGCGAACAGCCTTTAGCAATTGATAGATTACATTTCACTACACGATTTACTCTGGCTGAATCATGATATGAGAAGTATGCTATTATTTTGCCATGGTGACTCACGAGCAACAAGTGGTCCGGATTTTTATCGCGTCCAGGTTAGATAGATACAACTCAAAAGCGATGTATGTCAAATAAGGAAACGTTACTAAAAGCCAATGCAGCAATTGCCCGTGGCGACAACGAGAAATTCCTCGAATTCTGTAATGAAGGTATCGTGTGGAACTTCGTAGGGGAGAGGGTCCTTAAAGGCAAGCAGCAGGTGCGCGAGTACATGAAAGAGAATTACACCGAGCCGCCAAATTTCACTGTCACAAAATTAATTGCCGAAGGAGATTATTTGACTGCGCTTGGAACGATCACTACCACGGACAAAGATGGAACGGAAATCGAGCATATGTATTGCGATGTATGGAGATTTAGAAATGGTAAGATGGATGAATTGACCGCGTTCGTGATTGCTAGCGACAAGACATGAGGGTACAAAAGAATTTATGAACAGCAACTTCGCCCCAGTACGCTGTAAAATTCGGATCAATAAAAAGTCCATTGCGCGAACTTTCCACCCCCGCCCGCTGTTCCCATCGAACGGCAACCTTTGAATTTTGCAACCTATGACCACAACCGCAGTTAAAGATTTTTATCAGGAAATCTTCGGCACCGTTTGCTCCGAACTCAATTACTTCCTGGACGACCAGAGTACTCGCGATATCGGTCACTTTAACGTTTTTAACATTGCGGACATGTATTGTAAGAAAAATGTGGTCATGCCGTATAACCGGAGAACGTATTACAAGATCAGCCTGGTTAAAGGTCGCAACAGGGTAGACTATGCGGACAAAGTGCTGGAGATAGAAGACTATGGTGTGTTGTTCGCCACACCCAAAATGCCCTATCGCTACACTCCGCTTGACACCAATCAGGCCGGACACTTTTGCGTATTTACGCCAGATTTCATGCCCAAATCAAAAACGGGTTTTGAAATAGATAAGCTTCCGATCTTCTCACCGCAAAGTGATTTCGTTTTTCAGATCTCCGTGCAACAGTATCAGGAGCTCAACTCGGTTTTTGAGAAAATGCATGTGGAAATTAAGTCGGAGTATCCATACAAGTATGACCTGCTTCGAAACTATTTGCTCGAGCTGATTCACTATGGACAAAAGCTGCAACCGGTGAAGCCGAGTCTTCTTCAGATCAATGCATCGACACGAATTTTCAGTTTATTCATTGAGCTTCTTGAGCGCCAGTTTCCGATCGAAAACACAACGCAGGTTTTGCAATTGAAGACAGCAAAAGATTTTGCCGATGCGCTGCGAGTACATGTGAACCACCTCAACAAAGTGTTAAAAGAAACGACAGGAAAGACCACTACTGAAATCATTGCCAGCCGTTTGAGCCAGGAAGCGAAAATCTTGCTGAAACAGACCAATTGGAATGTTTCGGAGATCGCTTACAGCCTTGGTTTTGAAGAGGTGGCGCATTTTTCCAATTTCTTCAAAAAGCAGAATCAGGTTTCTCCCGCTGCCTTTCGCGGGTAACCTTCCTGATGCCCATTATTTGAATTTTGCAAATACCCGATTGATCCGCGCAACGTAATCGAACCGTAACGCGATCAACTTTGTGCTATTAAATCAATCAAAAAAATGGCAAGCACAAAAAACAAAATCGCCCTGGTAACGGGCGGCAGCCGTGGCTTGGGTAAAGACATGGCGTTGCAGCTGGCAGCAAAAGGTTTTGACGTTATCCTCACCTACCACAGCCGGAAAGACGAAGCTGATCATGTAGTCAACCAGATAAAAACACAGAACCGAAAGGCACACGCCCTTCAGCTTGATGTGGCACTCACCCAAACATTCGATTCATTTGTAACAAATGTTCAGTCCGCTTTGAAGAATAACTTCGGGACAGACAAGATAAATGCACTGGTGAATAACGCAGGTGTCGGAACCCACATGTCGTTTACAGACACAACCCCGGAGCAATTCGATAATATGGTAAACATTCACCTGAAAGCACCGTATTTTCTCACGCAGAAACTTCTCCCGCTTTTGAATGATGGAGGCAGCATCGTGAACATTTCGTCAGGCCTTGCGCGCTTTTCTTTCCCCGGCTACTCCGCCTACGGAACGATGAAAGGCGCAGTGGAAACCCTTACAAAATATCAGGCGAAAGAATTAGGCGCTCGTAAAATCCGCGTGAACGTAGTAGCACCAGGAGCAATTGAAACTGATTTTGGCGGAGGTGCAGTTCGCGATAATAAAGATCTCAACAACATGATCACATCCCTAACTGCTCTCGGTCGTGTCGGTGTTGCTGATGATGTCGGGGGTGTCGTGGCGTTTCTTTGCAGTGATGATGCGAAATGGGTGAATGCTCAGCGCATCGAAGTTGCCGGAGGAATATTTATTTGACAGTTGATTTAAGATTTGAGTTTTAATCCCGGTCGCTTTGTATCGGGATTGATTCTTTTTAAAGGGTTTTGTTGGGTCTCTGCTTCAGGACCACGACATGTGAGAGACATGAGCTTATCGGAGGCAGCGGGTGCCGAGGCGGGGCCTATGTTACGTGCGAGTTTTAATATTTAGTGTTGAGATGTAAATATCTGTTGCCGCTTAAAAATCTTCG
The DNA here is from genome assembly GCA_029309925.1 of Fulvivirgaceae bacterium JP3-4. GTDB lineage: Bacteria > Bacteroidota > Bacteroidia > Cytophagales > Cyclobacteriaceae > Chryseosolibacter. Next base: position 414,933 of record JARKND010000004.1, on the reverse strand, counting down.
CGAATAGCCATACGCTCCTGGAATTTTCTTCGTTGAATGTGAGTTCTTCTTCGGAACCCTAATAAGAAAACAGCGCATGCAGAAAATCCTCCTCTTACCTATACTCGCTTTATTTTCTTTCTCCAGTTTCAACCAGCCTTATTCTGACTCTTCGACAACTCCATTTACGGAAGTTAGTTCTCCGAATCTTTTAAAATTGACGAGACATAATTTTGTGGACTCTGTGAAGCGGCTGTATGATCACATCGGGCTTGCATCCTACGACCTTGATTATAATGTTTTCGAGCAGGGCATCATTGGCTATCATTCTTTACGAAACGAAGGGAAGGTCGGCAAGCGAAACCTGATTACCATCATAGACTTCACAAAACCCAGTACAGAGAAACGTTTTTATACCATCGACCTGGATGAAAAGAAATTGAAGTTTCATTCTCTTGTTGCCCATGGACGCACGACCGGTGAGAATCTCGCGAAAACATTTTCAAACAAGCCTCATTCTAACGCGAGCAGCCTCGGATTTTATGTAACGGGCGAAAGCTATGTAGGAAGCAAAGGGTACAGCCTTCGACTCGATGGCCAGGAGAAACAGTACAACGGCAATCTCAGGTCGCGTGCTGTGGTAATTCATTCTGCCGATTATGTCAGTGAAGACTGGATCAGAAGAAATGGCCGCATCGGCAGGAGCCAGGGTTGTCCAGCGTTGCCGGTTGAAATCAACAAATCAGTGATCAATACAATCAAGAATAAAACGGTGATCTTCGCCTACTACAACGAGGCGACCTATCTGAAATCATCAGTGTATCTTGATTTCGAGAGAATGATTAAAGGCCTCGAAAGCGTACTCCCGCAAACTGCTGCGTCTATTTAGGATCAGCGTCATCGGGAGCATAGCCGATGAGTTGATTGTTATTGGCCCGAAGTTGTGCCAGTTGACGTTCGTCATGACCATAGACGTCTTTTCGGAAATTGACCAGTCCGTCATCATCCACCCAAGCGGTACGATAGACAATGTGCACCGGATAAGTTTTCTTTAAGTGGACGGTTTTCGGCTCCTCCAGCGATGCGAGTTCAGCGATCGACTTCTTGTTCCAGCGTTTCTGATCACGCAACAGATATTCTGCAAGCTCGAATGGTTTCTCCAACCTTACGCATCCGTGGCTGAACGCACGATCTTTTTTATTGAACAACCGATCTGCAGGAGTGTCGTGCAGGTAGATGTTGAAATTATTCGGCATGATGAATTTCACATACCCAAGTGAATTCGATGGTCCCGGTCTCTGCACCGCCTGGTAGGCAGCGATGTTGAGATCCTCAGCGTTCCAATCTTCATCACCGGGATCGATCTCTTCCCCGCCTTTGAAAAACGTGAAGTCGTCACTGTAGTGGTACGGATCTTCTTTTAACTTCGGCAAAAACTCTTCTTCGAGAATACTTTTCGGCACATTCCAGGTCGGACTGAACACAATGTATTTTAGCGTGTCAGCGAAGATCGGTGTCGCATTGAACTCTGAGCCCAGCACCACGCGCATGTTAAGCGTTTCTCTTTTGTTGTCGTAGATGTGCAACACATACTCGGGCACATTTACTACAATGTATTCACCTTTCACAGGCAAGTGCGGTTGCCAGCGGAGGCGCTCAAGGTTCAGCGCGATGATGTCCGCCATATTTTTAAATGGCATATTCAGATACCCGACCAGCTCTTTATTGATCAACGCATCTTCCTCCAGTCCGTGCCTTCTTTGAAATTGTTTCACTGCGTGCAGAAGCGCGCTGTCATATACCATCGAGTCGCGGGCCGCCTTGTTACGCTTGAGATCATTGGTAAGCATCAGACGTTTTTTTATAGCCGGAACATATTCGCTTGTATCGCCAGGCTTCAATCGAAAAGCATCCGGTATGTTAATTGACTTCCCCTCGTGATCTTCGAGCGCGCGATATTGTGCAAGCGCTTCCCTGAGCTTATCGTATTGACCATCTTTTGGCTGAAGGTCTTCGAGTTCTTTCCTCAGCTCCCTTTTAGAATCATTTTCAAGAAGCATTGCTACATCATCTTCATGCGGAGTGCCACGTTTCCAGATATAATCTCTAGCGCCTGCATTGCGTATGCGGCCTTCAAGCAGATGTGTGGTGAATAGAAAGTAGGAGGCTGTGATACGAATATCAAGTTCCGACATCTCCGCCTCCGTGCGCTTCCGGTTTTTGTACAGTTTTTCAACGGCCGCTTCGAGTTCGGCAATGCTATAATCGTCAGGGTTGATGCCATATTTAAATGAGTCCTTCACCTCATCGACAAACGCCTTGAACTCCGGACTCGGGTGTTTCTTCTCAAGCCATTTCTTCGTCATCTTATTCGCCCTGTAGAACGTCTCCGTCTTGCTCTCGACTTTCTCGTGATAATACCTGTGCGCTACAGGAATTTCATTCACAACTGTATTGATCGGTGCAGCGACCGTATCGATGTTCTCACTGTAATATGTTTTGCATCCGGTAATAGCAAAACCAGCGAGTAAAAAAAGCATGATGTACAAGCATCCGACAACGCGAAACATTCTGATGTGTTTTAAATACAAAACGACAATTAAAAAAGTCATACCTCGAACGGGAGGAGGCGGGCGGTAAAGGAGAGTAGGTGGCGGCTGACGTTTTAGCATCTCATTGATCATCCCACGTGCAAGGTCGGATGCGATTCGCTGTCGGGATTGTTTGAAAGGGATGACAGATTTGTTTGTTGGGCGTGCCCCCGATTCCCCCGCGCGGTCGTCACCTAAAGCTGCGGAAGCTAATTTAAGAGTGCTCATCAACCGCGAGAGGCCAACGCAATCGGGGTCGCGCTCTGCACTGCAAGTCCTCCCGCCTGCGCACGGCCGTCATCCTGAGCCTGCGAACTTTATAAAGCCTGCACTCTAACCGCGAAGAACCATCGGGGTCCGGGCTTTCCGTTGCGATCGCTCACGCGGGAGTCAGCTTGTTGTGCCAGCGGATCTCTGTCATCCGACTGGATGTCATGAGTCACTGTGCTGTAGCCCATAGGCGTACACGTAAGGCAGCGAAGACGAGTATCTTCGACAGTCCTTCTGCTCAAGGAGAAAGGTGACTGCCTCTATCAGTCTTTCCTGTGACTAAAGCACATCTCGATGAGCAGTTCAGTGAGCTTTGATCTCGAGTCTCCTTTAGGAGAGGGAATGAGAGTGAGGTGAAAACGTCATGATGTCCTGGCGGGGTCTCTGCTTCAGGACCCCGACACGCGAGAGACGCGAGAGTTGTCTGACGCAGTCGCCATGAGGAGAGGAACCGCGGTGGGATGTGCAATTAATGATAAACCATGGAGTTTGCGTGCGCTGATGGGCAAGCCAATGCGCTTGCAATGGCTGCGAGAGACCGTAGGTGTGTTACCAATATGGCGGACTCGAATAAAACTGGCTTCCGGCAGTCACATCAGGAATGTTTGTCGTCTTATTTCAAGATCCGTTGCAGTTGCCTTGCAGATTTGAATCCACACTGTGATGCTATGTAATCGATGGTGTAATCAGGATTATTGAGCAAGGTCTTTGCAGTTTCCCTGCGAAGCTCCGTAAGATACTCCACGATTGTCAGCCCTGTTGACTCCTTGAAAACACGACTGAGATTTCTCGGGCTCATGGCCACCATTCCAGCCAGGTCTTCAATAGAATTTTCGCTGCTGAGGTTGTTGATAAGAAAATCCTGCACTTCGTGGATCTTAGGATTAATGTGATTTCTGAAGTCGAGGTAAATGCTTTTTTGCGAATGCGAAGGGTCTCGCCTGTGGTACACTACCAGACCCCTGGCAACTTTATGCACGAAATTAGGTCCCTTCAGCTCCTCTAAAATCGCCAGCGCTAAATCAATGCCGGCACTGATGCCAGCGCTGGTGTAAATATTTTCGCTTTTGACATACAGAATGTCGGCCAGCACTTTTGCTCCCGGGAAGCGTGTTTTCAGTTCATCTGTTCGCCTCCAGTGCGTGGTACATTCCCGGTCATCAAGCAATCCCGCTTCGCCTAAAAAGAATGCACCCGTGCATATCGAGCAGGTATTTACTTTATTGTCGGCAGACTGAGCGATCCATTTAAAAAAATCCTTCTCTGAACTAAACTCAGCGCTTCGCAAATAGTCATGGTCTGTGCCCGGTATGAAGACGAAGTCACCTGCATTCAAGTTTGCTTCTTTGTAATTTTTTATCTCGGCCAAACCAACGCCTGCGGTAGAAATTATCTTCTCATGATAACTGAAAAATTCAATCGCTGCGTCAAGTCCGTGTGATTTCGCTTCAGTAAATGCCTGGGCTGGTCCGGCAAGGTCTAATAGTTCCACGTAGGGAGGAACAACAAAAGCTACTTTTAGCATCCTTTGGATTTTAATAATCCAAGTTACCGATAATTTCTAAACGTAGCTTTTTGAATTATGCTTTGATATTTTCGGGTTTCAGCTTCCAGTAGAAATAGAGCGCAAGCAAAACATCAATGGTTATGCAAAAGATATCATAGCCATGTGGTGCTATTGTGCTTAGGTGCGGAAAGCCCACATCCCACAGCCCATGCAGTACGAGCCCGGCAACGATCAACATGTAATTCCTTTTGTAACCCCAATAGGCGAACATCAGAAAAAATGATGCTGCCGGAATTGTAAGTGCCAGGGCGTGCGGATGAATGGAGAAACCGATGTAGATAAACGGAATCACGGCTAACGTAAGTGCGGCAATGAATTTCAGATCAAGTTTTCTGAAGATCTCAGCAAAAGCAACAATCGCTACGGTCGTAGAAAGACCAATTACAAAGCTTGTCATATCGTAGTTGTTTAGATACTGATGGCAATGTTTCCTCTTTTGTGTCCCTTCTCAACATAAGCGTGCGCTGCAGCTATTTGCTCTAACGTGTAATTTCTGTCTATTACAGGTTTGAACAGGCCTTTTTCAATAAGCGCCTTTAGAAAATCAATATCTTCGGTGCTATGGCTGATTACACCGGTAATTACCTTCCTCTTGCTGGTTGCTGAAATCCAAAGACCCTGAAGCATTTCTGTCATCCCGGCTGCGCTTAGAATCATCGTTCCATTTTCTGTTAGTGATTTTAAGGATCGGAAAACCGACACAGTATTGACAGCATCGAAAATCAGATCATAGATGTCCGTGTTGCGTGTAAAATCTTCCCTTGTATAGTCAATCACCTTGTCCGCCCCAATAGATTTCACCAGGTCAATATTCGAAGTGCTGCACACTGCGGTTACAATTGCTCCGTATGATTTTGCCAGCTGAACGGCCGCGCTTCCGACTGCGCCCGAAGCGCCCACGACAAGAACTTTTTGATTTGGCTGTAGCTTTACCTTCTTCAAAAAGTGCAACGCGGTGACTCCACCGAAAGGAATAGCTGCGGCTTCATCATGTGAAATATTGCCGGGCTTCAGGCTTAATGATCCGCTTTCAGGAACTGTGATATATTCTGCATATGCACCAAAACGCATATCTGTATGTCCAAAGACCTGGTCGCCAACCTTAAAACGTTTGACCAGTTTCCCAGCACTTTCAACTTCACCGGAAAAGACACTTCCGAGAATATTGACCTTTGGTCTTAGCAAACCGAAAAAAAATCTGACGGCAGACGGGTCTGCTTTGCGCAATCGTATGTCGCCTGAATTTACTGCGGTTGCTTTGATGCGCACAAGCACTTCGTTGTCTTTTGGTGCGGGCTTCGGCACTTCTTTAAGTTGAAGAACTTCGGGGAGGCCATATTGAGTGTAGGTTATTGCTTTCATTTTCTTTTCGTTTTGATTTGTATTGATAGTTGTTTCAATCTTATTTTAGAATTCTTTGGAGCTGTCGGGCAGACTTAAAGCCACACCTTGAAGCGATATAGGCCAAACTGTTTTGAGGGTCTTTGAGCAAGCCTTTCGCTGTCTCGACACGCAGGTTTGTCACGTATTGGTTGATCGTGATTCCGGTTGTTTGCCGGAAGAGGCGCGTCAGGTTTCGTGCACTCATACCTGCAACAGCAGCCAATACTCCAATGGGATTGTCGCTGTCAATGTTGTGGACAATGTAATCCTGAACCTCATGGACTTTCATATTGATGTGGTTTCGAAAATTGAGGTAGTGGCTCGGCTGACTGCGCTGACCATTCCCACGGTGGTAAAAGACAAGGCCCCGCGCAACTTTATGAGTGAAGTAGCTTCCTGCTATTTCCTCCAAAATTGATAATGCAAGATCAATCCCTGCGCTGATTCCTGCGCTGGTACAGAGACGGTCTCTTTTCACATACAAAACATTGTCTAACACTTTAGCTTTTGGATAGCTGCGTTGGAGTTCTTCAACACGTCTCCAATGTGTTGTACACTCCACATCATCCAATAAGCCAGCTTCACCTAAAGCGAATGCACCGTTGCATACCGAGCAGACATTTATTTTGTTCTCATGACAGTCTCTCAACCACTTGAAAAATGCCTTTTTACTTTTGAAGGATGAGCTTTGAAGATAACCCTGGTCCATTCCTGGAATGAAAACAAAGTCTCCTTCATTCAATCGGGCTTTTTTGAAACCCTGGATTTTTCCAAAGACAAGACCACAGGTACTAACCGGACTCTTTTCGTAAAGAAAGAATTCGATGTCAACGTCAAATCCCTGAAATTTGGCTTCGGTAAAAACCTGAACCGGTCCTGCGAGGTCCAACAACTCAACGGTTGGAGGTATTATAAATGCTATCTTTTTCATGAGATTTTTCAAGTCAGAGCCATGCTGATTATTTGAGCTTGATTCCAAGCGCCAATTCCAGCGCGACATTATTTAGATTACCATCGAGATAATTCATATCTGTTCCTTTGGCAGGCCAGGGGCTCAGGGGCACATACATCCGATAGCTGAAGAAATATTTCTTTTTTCCTCGCTTCATGCTGTACATCAATCCATAGTCAGGACTTACTGCAGCAATCGTTGTCGTGACTTTTTCCAGATCCGGATTTTCAAGCGATTCCTGGAAAGCGGTATATTTAATACCCACCATCATCAAAAATGAATGAGAGCTCTTTTTTCGATAGATCGTTGCACCGGCTCCGAATTTTTGATTAAGCGAATAGTTGTAATTCGTTTTGATAAAATTGAAGTTGCGCTGCGTAACATTATTAATGTTGAATGACGAGTGCGATGCCAGACTGAGGTGCTTCCGCGGATTCCATTGAACCAGATTGGTGATCAGAATATCAGTACCGAAATTCGTGTGGATACCAACGCCCGGTTCAATCGTCAGAATCCGATAAGGGTAAGATAGCTTGTCGTTTGCTACCTGCGATGCCTGAGCAACTGCTGGGGAATTTATTGTAGAGACAAACGCAATGACTAAAAGCATATTTGTTTTCATGATCGTGATTGTTATGACTGTTATTGGTTATCGAAAAAGTAGTTGAGAGCATTGATGATATTGGGATTCTTAGAACCCATGTGATCCAGATTCTTTTCTTTGTTCCTGGAAACACTCGTATTTGAATAGTTCTCCTGAAGGGCGTTATAGAATGCGTCAAACGGAGCCTGCATTCTCCCGGAGTTTTCCATCTGGCCTATGCCCAGGAATACTTGTTGCCGCTGGTCTTTATTAATTGATCTTCTTTCTTTTTCCAGCAAGAGCGTCACTTCATTGTCAAACCAGAGAGACGGACTCAGGATAAGATAATTACCGAATAACTTATTTCTGACTGTAAAAACGAACGCCCCAAAAAGTCCGCCATAGGAATGACCAAGGATTGCACGACTCATTCTTGTTGTGTCAGCACCGAAGTCTTTTTCTATTGTCGGAATCAATTGGTCTTCGATGAATTCCATGAAGTCAGGCGCACCTCCCGTAACTGAACTTACTTTGGTTGGCGTATAGTCAATGCTTCTGTCATTGCCGTAACCGATACCAACAACGATCGCGTTTGGGGTGGCGTGGCTTGCTGAAATCTCCGCGCATTTATTCGCAACGAAATCGAAGTCTTCCTCTCCGTCCAGTAAATAAATGGCTGCATACTTTTGAGTGGTTGGATCATAACCCGAAGGCAATCCGACAGTGATGGTGTACATCGCACCGTTCGTTTGCGACTGGAGTTTGAATTCCCGAACCAGCGCGGGGTTAAATACTTCTTCGCTGCAGGATGCTAGTACACATAGAAGGGCAATGACGATTAACATGACACGGCTCTTGGCGATTTTTAAGAATTGTGTTTTCATAATTTGTGTGGGTTGATAATAATGTTGTTTTGATGAGACAAAGATTGCAGGCCTTTTCATCGTTGCCTAGGTCAACAACACGTCATAAAAGGACAACTTAATACGTCAGATCAGGCCATGGCTGCAATTCTGATCTTCTAAGCGGGAATTCTGATAATTATGTAAAGTCACTCCTGTAATCTTGTAAATCCCATTGTTGAGTTCCACCGTTAGTGACACCAAAACCAACTGAAAACAATTCACATGAAGACCAACACGCAAACCTATCGGCTTACAGCATCTGAATTTCAATGGGAAATTTCTGCAGGCAAAACCATCAATGCATGGGGATTCAACGAGTCTGTCCCTGGACCAACATTACGCGCACGAAAAGGGGATACCCTTGTAGTGAAAGTGAAAAATGATCTCAAAGAATCGACAGTCATTCACTGGCATGGCATACAACTCCCTTCTGAGATGGATGGCACTGACTCAGTTCAGAAACCGATTGAACCAGGAGAAGAGTTTGAATACCGGTTTGTAGTTCCGGATGCCGGTACTTTCTGGTATCACTCGCATCAGAATGAAACAGAGCAGATGGAAAGAGGCATGTATGGCGCGCTCATTGTTGAAGAAGACACATCTGTTGTTGTGGACGCAGACCGCGTGCTAATGATTGACGACATGAAACTCTCCGAAAGTAATGACTTTAAAAAAGGAAATTCCATTTTGCGTTGGATCGAGAGGCACGATGGCCGCGAGGGTCAGACCTTATTGATCAACGGAAAAGAAAACTATCGAATTGAAATGAATGCTGGTCAGACTGAACGTTGGAGATTCGTCAATTCGTCCAGCGCCAGATATTTCCGTTTGTTTATGGGAGGAAGGAAGTTTCAACTCATTGCAGCCGATGGCGGATTACTTGAGTATCCGGTCGAAATGAGTGAGCTGTTGATTGTCCCGGGCGAACGTGCCGATATCTTAGTTGGCCCCTTTGCGGAAGGCGAGAGCATTGCCATTGAGTCGCTTGAATATAATCGTATGACAATGTTTAAAGCAAAGAGAGGGACTTATGCAACTGTGAACGTTGGGGCTGCCAGGCCTTCGGTGTTCAGGATGCCAGAAAAGTTGCGCACCATTCAGCCATTGTCAAGCCGCGATGCAGCAGTCAACCGGAAAGTGAAATTGTCTGTTGATCCGAGTTTAAAACATGGTATTGATTTCAACGTGAATGGTAAGACGCATGCTGCCGATAAACCCGTCACGATGGGAGAACTTCAAATATGGGAAATCAGAAATGCAAGTTTGATGGATCATCCTTTCCACCTTCATGGATTTTTCTTCCAGGTACTCGAGGTTGACGGCAAAGCACCCGAATACATTTCGTGGAAAGACACAATCAACCTGAAGCCCCTGAGCCGTGTGAAGATTGCGTGGATGCCTGATCGCACCGGGGCGTGGATGTACCATTGTCATATAATCGAGCACCACGAGGCAGGCATGATGGGACATTTTGAAATCGTGGACCCGTCAAAAGAGAGCAAAGGAGTGACGCACCACCATCATAAGGGTTAATCTTGAGTTTGTGGGAATGCAACTTATTGGCAGTTCAGAGATCCGGGCTCAGCATTTCATTGGGGATCACCTCATCCCCCGCTTTCGCTTCGCTCAGCGCGATCTTCGACCATCCCTTCTCCTCGATGAGAAGGGCCTTTACCGTTTTCCCTGTTTTTGAAGCGCGCATCAATTAACAGTTCATTTGAGCTTTGATCGGGAGTCATCCCTTCCATAGCGAAGGGACCTGGGGCGAGGTGCTTCGCGCACATGCCGGATAAATTTTTACTCCCTTGTAGGTATTGCCCTCTGTGGGAGCTTCCAATATTTTAGTTATCGATTCCTTGCCCCACCAGATCCAATCCGATCAATAGCCCACTGGGAGTCTTGATGACATTGCAAAAGTCAGCTTGTGTTGTATGCACGAGGTGGCAGAAATGTGCTCGCAATCGGAGATATCAACCTAAATTAAATATGAAAAACATCCTACTCATTTTCCTACTCATTGGTTTGACTAGTTACTGTTTTGGTCAACAGAAGGCGAAATACACACTCCAAACGGCTGACTCGGTGGCAATACTTGACATGCTAAACCAATTGGAAAGCCTTCGGAAGCTAAGCGAATCTAACAACACAAGTTTAAATGGTTTGCTAACCGGGAAGGAGCTTGAATTCAAAGAAAAATATGAAATAGTGAAAAGTAATGTTACAAATGGAACTGAGACCTTTAAATTGTTAAGTACAAGAATCATCGACTTGAAATCGAAGAACATAAATGATGATTTTGAAAAGCTGATAAACGATCTAAATAATCCAGAGAGCCAAATATTAGGGTTCTCTCTCAATGAAAAAGTCGTTGAGATGGTTAAGGTTAATATAAATCCCCAGAGAACCAATCTCGGAGGAAAGATTGTTGCAGCGGCAGACTCTATTACGAAGAGTCCGCTGATAAGAAGTATCCCTCAACTGACACCCGCAATAAGCATCGTAACAAACATTATCAGCCTGGTAAGAAGTACAGGAATAGTTAAGAGTGAAATCGACCAAACTAAAATAAAAAGGTTAGAAAATGCATTAAACAAGTATGTCCAGTACTACATAGCCCTAAATAATGCTAATCAGGGGTTCAACTACAATGTTATCCATCAGATCGAAGAACTTGGTCTCCTGCAACAAAAACTATATGAGCAACTGATAGTGTATGCCAATTTTCTGAATTACAAACTTCCAAATAAGGCTGACAATGAAAAATTGGATATTTACTTGGTCAATGTATTTAACAAATTCAAGAGCGACTGGACAAAGCAATATTTTGTTGAATTGGAGACTAAATACACGAATCCTCAAACGATGGTAGTAGGCTACGACAAAATTCTAAAAGACATTAGTGGCTTAAAGGAGGCTAACAATCGGCTTGAAGAATTGATTTATTTAGTTAATCAGTTCGAGTTTCAGTATAATGAGTATTTCAACATACTTGCCAGTTATCATGCTAACATTGAGAAGTCCCTAGACATTGCTAAGCAAAACGGCATCGCAAGGGACGAGTTAATTGTAAAGCAAAAAGGTGAGTTTACAAAAAAGAAACAGCTAGCTATTGAAACGCTTATTGTTGACATCAACTTGCAGGAATTAATTGATAATAAGAAAACTCTAAAGTATACAGCTAGGGTACTTTGAGTTTAAAGGCACAAGTGTCAACATGTTTATCTAATGCCTTCGCTGTAGGATCTTGTTAGAAATCGAGAAAACAGAAGACGATCTGGTATTAATAGAAAACGGTGTGACATGTCACCAACTGTTTTCCAATTGACCATGCGGTGGCAATATTGGATTCTTACCTCTCAGTCAAAAAGCTTGATAACGTTAGCCCTAGCCAAGAGATCGCTGGACTATAGACTGATTCAGGCGTAAACGAAATAAGTACGAAGACCAAAACTATACGTAACACAACCACGATGATTACAAGTTGTCAATAAAAAGCTCTTCGGAGTTAGTCTCCAAGGCAAAAGGATTCCGCTCAGGAACATTCAACATTTCATAGAAAATTCAGAATGCGCGGAATGACGGTTGTAATTGGGTTGTGCAGGGCTGAACGTTTGGAATGTGCACCCACACAAATCGATCCGTCATTCCGCGCTTGCGCGATGACTACGAAGTGTTTCACTATACTGAGCGGAATCCCGATGATGGCTGGTTGTCTATGAAAGGCTGTTGGAACAACGCGACCAAGCCAAAGGGATTCCCTGCCTACCGCCCCGCAATGCCATCGCATCGGCAGGCGCTCAGACACATTCAGCATTTCATAGAAAATTTAGAATACGCGGAATGACGGTTCTAATTAGGGTTTGTGCAGGGCTCAACGTTTGGAATGCGCACGCACCCCAATCGGTATCTCTGATAGTGGGGAGGTTAGATGATAAGTGCAATTAACAGAAAATTAAAAATCCGTTGACAACTCATCCATGTTTGGGTTAATACTTTTAATCAATTCAATCTTCCAAAGTCTTGATTGATTTTTGATATAGCTTTCACGCGCGATGGCATCGGTGATCAATTCAAAGCCTTCGCAGTACACGAGTTTGCAAATGTTGTATCGAGCAGCGAAAGATTTTTTATTTTGTTTTTGTTGGTGTTCCCATACTCTTGTTCGCAGGTCGTTAGTTATCCCAACGTAAAAGACAGTTTTGTTTTTGTTTGTAAGAATGTAAACCCAGGCTGTGTGCATAGATCGTGATCTTCTGAGCGGAATGTGCTTATGTGCTTGACTAAATGCAAGGCTGTAGTCCTGTATGAACAGTAATTGGACGGTTGACGATGTAAATTACATGAGTTGTTGCTCGCCCAGAATGCGCACGCCCACCAAATCGATCCGTCATTCCGCGCTTGCTGCGCGTTCTATGAAAAGCGAGCCGTTCACGAGCGGAAACCCTTTGCCATGATCACTCACTATGAAAAGCTCTTCGGAGAACACGACCAAGGCAAAGGGTGCCGCTCAGGAGCATCCAGCATTCCATAGTCATTTCAGAATGCGCGTCCCGATAGCTACGGGGATGACGGATTTTAATTGGGCTTCGCAGGCACTGAACCTTTCTAAATGCGCACCCCACCTTAAGCATTTCGTCCCCACTTCACCTCCTCGCCATCCCTTCTCCTCGAGGAGAAGGTGACCGGCTTTACAAATTTTTTCTATTATCGAAGCGCGCCTCGATTAATGGTTCAATTGAACTTTGATCGGGAGCCATCCTCTCCCTGAGCAGAGGGACCAGGGCGAGGTGAATCGCCCGCATGCCGAACAAACTTTTACCCGCGTTCAGCTATTGCTCTGTACAGAAGACTTTATTATTTTAGTTACCGATTCCTTGCCCCACCAATCCAATCCGACAGCTCAGGAACCTCCATGCCAATTGGAAGACTTTAGCAAGGCTATCTGCAGTAGTTAGCAGTCATTTTCGAAAGGGTGAACAACTTAAACCTGAAAATATGAAATGTTGGACGCTGACTTTACTATTGATTTCAACCGTTGCTTCCGGACAGAGCGGATTTAATTATTACAAACGAGCCGACAGAGTTGGGTCAACGAACGAAAAGGCATTCACTTATTTCAAGAAAGCCTATTATGACCACATGTGGAACTGGACTAAAACCGGAAGCGATAGCGCAGTCTATTACCTTCAGCAGGCAATCCACGAAGATTCATTGTATGGAGCAGCCTATGCATTTTTAGGACACGTTTATAAATTCAAAACCTACGATGGTGATGATCAGGATGAATTTAAAAACCAGAAATGGTTTGCACAGAAGGCTATAAAGCTTAATCCAAAATTAGGCGATGCTTATACGCTGATGGCTACAGTAAAGTGGACAGAAGGTGATAAAGCTTCTGCTTTAGACTACTTAAGAAAAGCTGTGAAAATCGAACCTGACCATGTCGGCAATTACATATGGCTGGGGATGCGCCTGGCAACAATCCCAGAAAAAATAGACAGTGCGATATATTATTTCCACAAGATAATGAAAATGGACCCTGAATATGGGCAGGCCTACATGAAGTTGGCGAATCTGTATGACGACCACAAAGTTTACGACAGCGCACTATTCTATTATGGCAAAGTGATAAAGCACTATGAGAACGTACGACCAAGAGACCTGAGAATGGTTAATGGATACTTGTACTCATCGATTATTCTTAAAGACCATTTTAAAAACTACCACCTGGCCGAGAAAAATCTTAAAACTTACGTAAGTGAATTGGCATTGACAGATTTCATGGTAAAGGATGAATCTTTAATGGAAGCTTACGGACTGCTTGCGAACTGTTATGCGAAAATGGCTGAGCTCGAAATTGAAAGCCTTATCCAGCACAATGAGAAGATCTTAAAAGAGTACCCGAAAGATTATTATCGCACTTTCAGAGTAATTGATAGCTATCGTGCGTTAAATAACGACTCAATTAACAGCAAGTTTGTTTTACCGCTGGTAAAACGCCTGAGGGAAATTGCGACAACAGATGAAGAGAAGGTGGGCTCGCTGCTATTTCAAGTTGAAATATTGGAGCAGGCAAACAATCTGCCGGACGCCATTCAGCAACTTACGGACTACAACTCGAAAAATCCCAGGACCCTTTTCGTACTCATGGAGAGCGGAAGGCTTCATGCCAAAGCTGGCGCGAATAAAAAAGCTTTGGCATTTTTGACTGAAGCAAACAAGAGTTTACAAACCGACAACGACCGAATGATCTTCAGGACCAGCCTCGCACACAAAGACTTCGATAATATTCGCGAAAATAAGGAATTCAAAAAAGTACTGAAATAGAACGCCCGCCAACACTGTATTTTTGGACTGCTCATGTTTGTCATGCTTCTCATTTAATAAACACTCCTGCACCGAAAGCGTTATAAACACCAACGTTGTGGCTATTGGGTGGCTGTCGTGGTCCAGGCACAATGAAGACGAAATTGATATTCCAATTGACATGTATCCTATGGACAATTCTCCTATACTTGTAAGCATTAACAATTAATTTAATGACATGGCGTCAGACCAGAAATTTGTCGACTATATCCTTGATCAAATTGATCTCCCCGGACAAGTCAGCTGCAAGAAAATGTTTGGTGAATACGGACTTTATTTTGACGACAAATTATTTGGACTCGTTTGTGACAATAAACTATTTATTAAACCAACACTTGCAGGGAGGACATTTATTGAGGAAGTTGTTGAAGCACCACCATATCCAGGCGCAAAACCAAGTTTTTTAATCACAGAAAAACTGGACGACCGTGACTGGCTGAAGAAGTTGGTCAGACTTACTGTCAAAGAATTGCCAGAACCAAAACTCAAGAAAAAGAAGAAGGATAAATGACTTCGGACTTTGATAATGAACCTAATCCATGGTAAAATATAAATTCGGTGATAACTCATCCAAGTTTGGATTAATACTTTTAATCAGTTCAATCTTCCAAATTCGTGTTTGATTTTTGATATAGCTCTCACGCGCGATCGCATCAGCGATCAATTCAAAACCTTCGAGGTACACAAGTTTGTGAACGTTGTATCGGGCTGTGAATGATTTTTTATTTTGTTTCTTCTGGTGTTCCCAAACTCTTGTGCGCAGGTCGTTAGTTATCCCAACGTAAAAGACTGTGTTGTTTTTGTTTGTAAGAATGTAAACCCAGGCGGCATGGTTTAATGAAATTTCGTTCATGGCTCGAATGTGGGGATGTTATTACATTTGACGCAATAAGCCTGCACTCACACGACATCAATTGGACATTTTAAGATGCAAATGGTGAAATGACTGTTCACGTTTGGAATGCGCACTCACCCAATCGATCCGTCATTCCGCGCTTGCAGGATAACTACGAAGAGCAAACTTAGATTGAGCGGAATACCCATGATGGAGAGTTGTCTATGAAAACCACTGTGAATGCGCACCCGCCCCAATCGATCCGTCATTCCGCGCTTGCGAGATAACTACGAAGAACTGCGCTATGCTGAGCGGAATCCCGATGCTGGCGAGTTGTCTATGAAAAGCTCTGTGAATGCGCACCCACTCCAATCGACCCGTCATTCCGCGCTTGCGAGATAACTACGAAGAACTGCGCTATGCTGAGCGGAATCGCGATGATTATGAGTTGTCTATGAAATGCACTTCGTAGCTAGTGTGCAAGGCAAAGGGATTCCCTACCGCCCCGCAATGCCATCGCATCGGCAGGCAGGCGCTCAGCAGCACTCAGCATTTCATAGAAAGTTCTGAATGCGCGGAATGACGGTTCTAATTGGGTTGTGCGAGGCTGAACGTTTTTGAATGCGCACCCACCCCAATCGATCCGTCATTCCGCGCTTGCGCACTAACTACGAAGAACTGCGCCATACTGAGCGGAATCCTGATGATTGCGATTTGTCTATGAAAAGCTCTGTGAATGCGCACCCGCCCCAATCGATCCGTCATTCCGCGCTTGCGAGATAACTACGAAGAACTGCGCTATGCTGAGCGGAATCCCGATGCTGGCGAGTTGTCTATGAAAAGCTCTGTGAATGCGCACCCACCCCAATCGATCCGTCATTCCGCGCTTGCGGGATAACTACGAAGAGGTGCACTATACTGAGCGGAATCCCGATGATTACGAGTTGTCTATGAAAAGCTCTTCGTAGCTAGTGTGCAAGGCAAAGGGATTCCGCTCAGCAGCACTCAGCATTTCATAGACAATTCAGAATGCGCGGAATGACGGTTCTAATCGGGGTTTGTGCAGGGCTGAACGTTTGGAATGCGCACCCACCCCAATCGATCCGTCATTCCGCGCTTGCGCAATAACTACGAAGAGGTGCACTATACTGAGCGGAATCCCGATGATTACGAGTTGTCTATGAAAAGCTCTTCGTAGCTAGTGTGCAAGGCAAAGGGTTTCCGCTCAAGAACATTCAGCATTTCATAGTTATTTCAGAATGCGCGGAATGACGGTTCTAATTGGGGGTTGTGCGGGGCTGAACGTTTGGAATGCGCACCCACCCCAATCGATCCGTCATTCCGCGCTTGCGCAACAACTACGAAGAGTTGCACTATACTGAGCGGAATCCCGATGATCGCGATTTGTCTATGAAAAGCTCTTCGAAGAACGCGACCAAGGCAAAGGGTTTCCGCTCAAGAACATTCAGCATTTCCTAGTTATTTCAGAATGCGCGGAATGACGGTTCAAACTGAGGTTGTGCAGGGCTGAACGTTCTTGAATGCGCTCTCACCCCAATCGATCCGTCATTCCGCGCTTGCGCGATATCTACGAAGAACTGCGCTATGCTGAGCGGAATCCCGATGATAGCTGGCTGTCTATGAAAAGCTTCCTCGCAATTAGTGAGCAATTGTGCTGGACTAACCGGAGCACGTCATACATGATGAGAATACGCGCAACTTCGGTTAATTTGGTTCCGCGCGCGTGCCGAATAAGCTTTTACTCGCATTTAGCTATTGCCCTGTATGGGAGAGTTTGTTATTTTGGTTATCGATTCCTCGCCCCACCAATCATTAGCCCACCGGGAGTCCAGATGATAACGGCAATGCCTGACAGATGACAACAAGACTTACTCTTTTAGCTTTTATGTGCTGGACATTATTTCAATGTTCGAAATCACCTTCTTGGACACCGACATATTTTGAAGTAAAGGACAGCGAGGGGCGACTCATTGAGAAATATGGGAATGAGAATGCGCCAGACAACGATATCAACTTTCACTCGTTTTACTCTTACGACAACAAAGGACAACTAGTTAAAGAAAGAACACATTATTTTCTCGACTCGACATACGTTGTCAAGGACACTACAGACTTCGTTGACCTACTTTACGTTTACGACAAGGAAGGAAACAGAGAGAAAGAGATACGGGTTCATGCGCACTATGACAGTCTAAGAGCAATGGTTCGGCCAGACACGATTTACATAACAGACCTTAGAACAAACACAACGATCTACCCGAATCAGTAAGTGATGTCAAGGCACAGCCGTTAACAATGTGTATGTGCCATTGTGGGGGTTCAGAGTGATTCGTAGTTTGTGTTTAAAATAGCATTCGGTCACAATTGACAGTGACGGAGCAGGTCGCCCCAAAATCATTCTGCGGATAGCTATAGTTATTTTATTTGGATAGACATGAATAACGAAGTAATTGAAAAGGTGGAGACTTTTTGTTCAGCGCAGTTTGCGGACAAAAAGGAATTCGTTTTACAAGACGAATATAATTATGGGCACTTACCACTTTGCGTAATAGATTCAGTATTCTCTATTGGAGTTAAATATGAGAGTGTTCAAAACGTGATCAGACGATTTTGCGATTACTACAAAATCGAGAGATGCTCTAGAAAAAACGAGTTAACCACTACTGACGTCTTAGGGTTAATCGAACAGATGACCATAATCGACTTAACGGAAAAAGTATTTAAGAATCGCCAAAGGACATCGACAAAAAATGGAATATTAAAATCAGAAGGGGTGGTATTATTTCTAAAGGTTCTACAAAAATTTAAAGTCGAACAATTTAGTGACATAGCGGGAATTATTACTAATCAACAATTTGAAAATGAAATAAGACAAATCCCCGGACAAAAAAGTGGAATTTCGTTGAAGTACTTTTTTATGCTGGCAGGCTCAGACGACTTGATCAAACCTGACAGGATGATACTTCGTTTTTTAGAAAATATAACGGGACAGAAATTACGTTTAAATGACTGTCAGTTGATTCTTACTGCCGTGACTGAGCGATTAAAAAATCAAGGGTTTAATATTACGGCCAAAAAACTCGACAACTTAATTTGGAGCTATCAACGAACACTTCAAAACTGATGATCCTTGCGTCAAGCATAGTCTCCCGCTTCGGGACGACTCCTGGTATTCGCCTAATCAGGTGCAGGGTACTTCTTTTCATCTAAGAGTTAAGCAACTCTTTCGGGTTGACTTTCAAAATTTTGGCAATCTGGAAGAAAGTCTCAAAGGTGGGCTGTCGCGTATTGTGAATGTAGCGCGTGACTGTTTTGAAATCCATGTCGAGTTGCTCTGCCAACCATGTTTGAGTCTTACCCTTTTCTTCGAGTACATCCTTAATTCGATTGTATGCCGGTTTAGCAACTTTGGTTTTCTTTGCCATGATTGTAAAGATCACGACATACTATTTTGGTTCGTATCCCCAAATTGGGTATATTGGGTGATTGTTGCTTATGAAAACAAGATCTTTTCCAATGACGAAACTTTCGGATTCATTGGACCTCACCCTCTATCTCATCCGCGAAGACCTGAAAAGTCAAAAGCTCTTCAGCATTCTCGATCAACTCGACATGGGGGACTGTCCCTATCAACCGCACCTCGCGAAACCCATTCTCTCCCAGCTGAAACTTGACGATGGCTCAGATGAGATCTTTCAATTCTACTTCCGGCTCATTGAAAAACAGTCCCGCAAACTTCAAGGCGATTCCAGATCTTTGATGAAACGAACCATGAAAGTTTACCTGGCGCTGATGAGCGAGAAGGAGAGGAGGAGGGGAAAAGGGCATTAAGACCGACAATTATTTTACTGTACTTTATGTGTATGTTCAGGCGCACGCATGCGAATCGGATTTTTAATGGGGTTGTCAAGGGCTGACCGTTTTTGAATGCGTGGAATGACGGTTCTAATTGGGGGTTGTGCGAGGCTGAACGTTTGGAATGCGCACCCACCCCAATCGACCCGTCATTCCGCGCTTGCGAGATAACTACGAAGAGCAAACTTAGATTGAGCGGAATCCCGATGATTGCGAGTTGTCTATGAAAAGCTCTTCGTAGCTAGTGTGCAAGACAAAGGGATTCCGCTCAGCAGCACTCAGCATTTCATAGAGAGTTCTGAATGCGCGGAATGACGGTTCTAAAATTGGGTTGTGCAGGGCTGAACGCGTTTATGAAAGCGCACCACTCCAATCGATCCGTCATTCCGCGCTTGCGCAATAACTACGAAGAACTGCGCTATGCTGAGCGGAATCCTGATGATTGCGAGTTGTCTATGAAAAAGCTCTTTGTAGCTAGTGTGCAAGGCAAAGGGATTCTGCTCAGCAGCACTCAGCATTTCATAGACAATTCAGAATGCGCGGATGACGGTTCTAATTGGGTTGTGCGAGGCTGAACGTTTGGAATGCGCACCCACCCCAATCGATCCGTCATTCCGCGCTTGCGCAATAACTACGAAGAACTTCCCTATGCTGAGCGGAATCCCGATGATGGCTGGCTGTCTATGAAAAGCTTCCTCGCAATTAGTGGGCAATTGTGCTGGACTACCCGGAGCACATCATACATGATGAGAATACGCGCAACTACGATTCAATTTGGTTCGCACGCGTGCCGGATAATCTTTTACTCGCATTTAGGTATTGCCCTGTATGGGAGAGTTTATTATTTTAGTTATCGATTCCTTGCCCCACCAGATCCAATCCGATCATTAGCCCACTAGGAATCCAGAATACAATTTAGAAAACGTTAGCAAGTGTGCATATATCCACTAGCTGCCAGTAAAGCCACAATCGACTTATGAGTTGGACTGAAAAACAAATCGACAAATGGAAAGACTTTACTGACTTTGTAGAAAGCAAGCAAGTACATGGATCCTATCTTCCATATTGGTTTTTTCGGGGACAGTCAAATTTTGACTGGGATTTGGACAGTTCTTTAATGAGAATAATTCGTAAACACAAGTTAGGTAAGAATGAAGCGGAAAATTTCGAAAGAACTCTATTTCGAGAATTTACATCGAAGTCGCATTCCTACAAGGAGATCAAAACAAGGAACTTTAAATTAGGAGACAACATTGTGTTGGTGGACAATAATGCAGCACTTTGGTTGTCCAACCAGGTTAATTGATTGGACTTATTCGCCATTTGTGGCTTTATATTTTGCGGTGGATAGTGGATATGAAGCAGACGGGATAGTGTATTGCTTTTTTACGGACGCCCTTTATGTAAAAAATAAAGAGAACTATCCAGAAATTAATTTTTACGAACAGTTTGATAGTCTATTAAATCAAAAGATTGTTGAATGTATTATATCCAACTTTCACAGTGAAAGATCGATTGCGCAGCAAGGATGTTTTACAGTTTGCACCGATATTTCTTGCGATCATGAAATGCAAATCGATGAAACGTTGGGGACAATTGCAAATAAGAATTGCTTCAAACTTCGAATAAATAAAAACGTAAAACTGGAATTCTTGTCAAGATTAAGGACAGTGAACGTCACAGGAAATTCATTATTCCCTGACTTAGGAGGATTTGGAAAATCACTAAGAGATTTAGCAGAGATACGTTGCTGGGAAAAGATGCGTTAAAGCGACACGACTTTGCAAGCCAAGATAAGTTATTTTGCCTTTGTGTGTTTAATTTTAATTAAGGAAGTCAAACTCTTTATGTCAGAATGTTAGCGATAAGCTTATAGCGAAAATTTGCATGATAAATAAGGACACTATTAAAAGACTTGGAGTTGATTTTCAGGTGAAACTACTAACCCAACCCGAGACTGGTATGGGTTATCAGATTGTTGATAATAACATAAGTGACATAAAGAAGATAAAAATTATCCTAAATGCAGAATTCACTATTGACTATAACGACACGCTTGACCCTGTTAACTTCATATGGTACGATCAGGGAGTACTTGGACAGTTTTCCCCACGACCATTTCATCAACCAATAATCGTAGATTTTGAAAGACTTGAATCTGAAGAATTAGGTTCTGATACGTTGCGACTGGAGCCAACCGTAGCAACGAATTCTCTTTTTACATTGAATATAAGTCCAACGACATATCCACCGTTTACCTACTTAACAAGACGCGGAGATGAATTCTATCGACTGTCTGCTCATAGAAACGATAAGAGAATTAGGAAAGACGGAAGTGTGGCTCCAGGCACGTACGGGACGACAACCAATGACCTGATAGTCGTTCCAAGCGGTGCAGCAGCAGTTGGACGATATGCGTTGCCATCAAGAATACCTGCAACGTATTTATTCAAAATAATTCCCGATCCCGGCACTCCTGTCTACTTTGGGACGGTTGTGCCAAATTTTGGACTTGCAGGTGGAGGGGTTGAAGTTTTTTTTCCTAACGGTACAGCTACTGGGACAGCGACTTTAATCGGAGTTATACCTGAATTTTAGATTTGATTAAAGCGGCCAGCCGCTAACATGGTATTTATTCGAGCTAGTGCATTACATGCGCTTCAACTATTCATAGCTGCGCTTTTGAGCTATTTTTATTACTCGCATTTAGGTATTGCCCTGTATGGGAGAGTTTATTATTTTAGTTATCGATTCCTTGCCCCGCCAGATCCAATCCGATCATTAGCCCACCGGGAGTCTCGATTACAATTTGAAAAACATTAACCAGCGCATGTATCCACATGTTGGTGTCATAGCCACGCTAGATAGCTAAGTGTATGTATTAAATTCGAAAAGACCAGATTGAGAACAGGAAAAGTCAATATCGAAAAATAACACAGAAAAGGATATTCCAGCTACGCCTCATGCACGAACGTTTTTGCGTAAGCCACGGGACAGAAAATTGAATTAAAGAATGACAGATAAAGCATTGCTTATTGCTTCGATTGTTGGAATAGTTGCATTTTACGTGGGGACTCCTTTCATCCGAAGACAAGTAAGAGGGACGACCAACGAGGGGAAAATTAAAAGACACCTGAGGACGATCACGATAATTTTTGCTGTCGCGATGGCGATTCAAATCATTTTGCTAGTGAGCGGACTCATGGAAAATTGATTGACCTGGGGATAGGTGGCAAGCCCGACAGTAAGTATATTTGACAATTCTTTTTTATAATGATATAACTATTTCTCCTCTTTGATAAACCAATAGGTGATCCATCCTTTTAATCCTGACTTTGTTTCCACAAGCACTCCATCGCCTTCACGTCTGATGAAGAATACTTTCTCTCCGTGTTTTACTCGTCCGGCCC
This sequence comes from Fulvivirgaceae bacterium JP3-4, assembly GCA_029309925.1. GTDB lineage: Bacteria > Bacteroidota > Bacteroidia > Cytophagales > Cyclobacteriaceae > Chryseosolibacter. Next base: position 392,216 of record JARKND010000004.1, on the reverse strand, counting down.
AGGTGCGCGTTTGATAGTTCTCCCATAGATTTAGTTCTGGAATGACGTCTCCAACATCATCCGTTCCATCGATTGTCACGATTCTTCTCCTCACGACCTCCGTGTCCTTTACTACGGCTTTTTTGGTGCTTGTTTGAGTATTTTTCGCATCCTTAGTTGCTGCCTTATGCTTTTCGATGGCAGCATCAACAGCTTCAGGAGATATTGGTTTCTCAAGGTCAGAACTGTGATCGGTATTCTTTCCAATAAAAAGGGAGATAACAACGATCAGCAAGATCGCGCCTCCATATATTCCAATAAACTTGTTTGTTTTAGCGTCAGCCATGACAATAGTTGACTTTAACTAATGTACAAATTTTTATGCGCACGCACTCCAATCGACCCGTCATTCCGCGCTTGCGCACTAACCACGAAGAACTGCGCTGCGCTGAGCGGAATCCCTTCGATGACGATTTGTCTATGAAAAGGTCTTCGAAGAACGCGACCAAGGCAAAGGGATTCCGCTCAGCAGCACTCAGCATTTCATAGACAATTCAGAATGCGCGGAATGACGGATTTTAATTGGGTTGTGCAGGGCTGAAGGTTTCGAATGCGCATCCACCTTCAGCTTGTCGTCCCAAGTTCCAGAACAAACTGATTCGTTTGCAAATCAGGTGTATGAATTAAAGAAACAAATAGAGACGTATAATGAACAGTTGGGTAAAATTAATGAGCATTACAAAGACTACTTTACTACCGATGATTTTGTTTCAAGTTCGAAATTCGAAACTGTTAGCGGACATTATAAGACTTCAGAGCAGTTTTTAAAGTCAGCCACAGAAATTAGAGATCAATTAAATGAATTCAAAGAGTTCATTCATGGCAATGACAAATTGAAAACAACAGGTTTCAAGAAAGAATTAGATACACTATTTGAAAACAATAAGAAAGCCAACGAGGATTTAGAAACTGACTGGCAAACTAAATACAAGACCTTATACGATAAGATTGAAGGATTGCTACCAGGTGCAACAGCAACAGGATTATCGAAGGCATACGAAGACCAAAAGAAAAATTATAAATGGCCGGTCATAATGTGGGCAGCTGTATTCGGACTGACTGTTGGAGGAATGATGACATTCGGTTGGTACTGTTACAAAGACGTAAACAACTTGGAAGATTCCTTTCAACATATATTAGCTAGACTACCTTTCTTTATACCAGCAGTTTGGTTGGCAATTGCTTCTAAACAACAGAGCCAATACAAGCGCCTGCAACAAGAGTACGTGTATAAGGAAACACTTTCTAAGTCGTATGAAGCATACAAGCGAGAACTTGACAAGTTGCCGGACAGCGATGTCAAACCACCAACTACATGAGAAATTAATTGCATCTATGGTAGAAATGTGTGGATATATTCCGAGTCTGACACTTGAACACAAATCACATGACGACAAGCCTCCAATACCGGGATCTAGCTTAATACCAAAATTCGGGACAAGTAAGAAGGCGGCTGTAAATGATGAGTAGTTTGTCGCGTCTTTAAGGTCGAAATCCAATAGCCGCATTGTTAAGCTATTGAGTCAGGTATCCCCACAGACCGAAGAAGCGCTTTCGAATTCTTTCGTAGCCTGTTTATTGCATACGCATATGCCTCTGGAATATAGGCAGTAGCAGGCTGATTGTCGATCTTCCCTGCTGAGAATTTAAGGTTTCTTGTTAGCGCTGAATTGGTGTCGTTTTCAATCTGGAATAAAATCCTGATTTCTTCTTCGGTTAACACATCAACGAGTAAGAGGATTTTCTCTGCTGTTGCGTTTATTTGTGTAGCAATAAAAGAAAAATATTCGTAGAAATCCGCATAGTCATCGTTTCGTTCGAAATGCGGCTTGAATGTTTGGTATACCTTTACCCTGCCGCAAATAGCAGCTAATTCTTCATCGGACCGATCACGTTTATTTGGATCTCCACCATTTCCTCTTTCAATCAACTCCATTATTACGAAACTAATTAAAATTGAAATGTCCATTGTCCTGCGCTGTAAATACGATATCACACCGTGACGCTTATAGTTTCTAGGAACGATTGAGGTGAAAAACCAGCCAAAATAAAAGGCAAAAACGGTATATGAGATTATCCCCGCGATCAACCATCTAGATGAAAGAGGTGCCTGATCCTGTTTTACGTCCTCAAAGAAAAAAATTATTACGAAAGACCCTAAAAAAACAAAAGTGTGCAAGACGCCAAGTTCTTCGAAGGCTGTCCCGATTGGTTTTAATTTTGCTTTGGCAAATAGCTCCATTCATCTAACTTATAAATTGTCAATTGATATTGCAATTCGGTGGATGAATCCGCATGAGGGATAGAAGCGGAAACCGAAATGGCATGTGGGCGGATTGTTGGAGCGCATAGCCCGACCCGTAGCCCAGGCATGTGCGTCAGCAGGGGCATGCCATAATTCTTCCCCATCAACATTCCCCTTTTTTTCTTACCTTGTACTCCATCAAATCCAATAATCTATCTACATCATGACTTTTAATCTTAACCAGTTCACAAGTCTTCGCTTCACAATAATTGTAATATGTACAATTATCTTTTCCGGTAGTGTTATGTTTTCGTGCGGGACGCGTCCGGCAGAAAGTACGGAGGTGGCTTCGGATACGACTAAGCAGCAGGAGGATACCTTGAAGGCGATCTCTCAGCCGTTAGTCAGTCACATCTACACTGCGGATCCATCGGCTCATGTTTTCAACGGGCGGATCTATATCTATCCGTCTCATGATATCGATGCGCAGGTGCCGGAGGATGATCTCGGCTCGCATTTCGACATGAAGGATTATCACATCCTGTCGATGGACAGCATTGGTGGAAAGGTGACGGACCATGGCGTTGCGCTTGATAAAAAAGACATTCCGTGGGTAGGCCGGCAGTTGTGGGCACCGGATGCTGCATTCAATAATGGTAAGTATTATCTGTACTTCCCCGCGAAGGATAAAGAGGATGTGTTCAGAATTGGCGTTGCCGTTGGCGATGCTCCGGAGGGGCCGTTTAAAGCGGAAGCAAAACCGATCGAGGGAAGTTACAGTATCGACCCTGCGGTTTTCAAAGACAGCGATGGAAAACACTACATGTACTTCGGTGGAATCTGGGGAGGACAATTGCAGCGCTGGAAGAATGGAAAGTATGATGCGAACGGATCGAAGACCGACCTGAACGCTGGCGGTGCGGCCATCAGGCCTCGCGTTGTGCGCCTGGCGGACAACATGCTTCAATTTGCCGAGCCGGTGAAGGAAGTGGAGATCCTCGATGAAAACGGAAAGCCGCTCGCAGAAAGTGATCACAACCGGAGATTCTTCGAGGCATCGTGGCTGCACAAGTACAATGGCAAATACTATTTCTCTTACTCAACGGGTGATACGCATTTCATTTGCTACGCGACAGGCGATAGTCCTTACGGACCGTTTACATATAAGGGTGTGATTTTAAATCCGGTGCTCGGATGGACGAATCATCACTCGATCGTGGAGGTTGATGGCAAGTGGTATCTCTTTTATCATGACAGTGTGCTGTCGGGCAAAACACATTTGCGAAATATTAAAGTGACACCGTTGACGCATGAAGCGGATGGCTCGATCAAGACCATCAGCGCGTATGGCAAGCCGGTGATGTAGAATCGTACGATGAATACAACAACCATGCGGGCACTGGTGTGCAGCGAACCCAAAAAGTTTGCGTATCAAACCATCGGGCAACCTGTGCTTCAGCCGAATCATGCAATTATTAAAATCAGACGCATCGGTGTTTGCGGCACGGATCTTCATGCGTATGAAGGCACACAACCGTTTCTCAGTTATCCGCGCATCCTTGGACATGAGCTGGCGGGAGAATTGGTGTCAGCAGACAACGCTCCGGGTTTTCGTTCGGGTGAGGTTGTGTCGCTGATCCCATACTTCAGTTGTGGTGCTTGTATTGCTTGTCGCACCGGCAAGCCGAACTGCTGCACGAGCATCAAGGTGTGTGGTGTTCACATCGATGGTGGCATGACGGAGTATCTGTCTCTTCCGTCCAACTCCTTATTACATAGTGATGGACTTTCGCTTGATGCCATGGCGTTGGTTGAACCGCTGGCCATCGGTGCGCACGGTGTGAGAAGGGCAGAGGTGAAGCCTGGTGAATTTGTGCTGGTGGTGGGAGCGGGTCCGATCGGGATTGGTACAATGGAGTTAGCGCGCATCGCAGGGGCAAAGGTGATTGCACTGGATATTAATCAGCAACGCCTGGATTTTTGTCGTGATAAACTGAGAGTTGATTACGCGATTAATGCCACGCGGCCTGATGTGATCGATCTTCTTCGTGAGATCACCAGCGGAGACATGCCTTCGGTCGTGATCGATGCGACCGGGAGCATCAAAGCAATCAACAACGCGTTTCAATACATGGCGCACGGTGGACGTTACATTCTCATCGGTTTGCAGCGGGAGAATATTTCATTTAGTCATCCGGAGTTTCATAAACGTGAAGGCACACTGATGAGTAGTCGCAATGCTACGCGACAGGATTTTGAGCATGTGATTGATTCGTTGAAGAAGAATCTTGTGAAACCGGAGACGTATATTACGCATCGGTCTGCTTTCGGTGATGTGACGAAATATTTTGATAGCTGGCTCAAGCCAGGTACGGGGGTGGTTAAGGCGATGATTGAGATCTGAGTGGCAGGGCTTTGCTTTTCAAATAACGGTTTTCAACGCGGATCGCAGATCCCGATCGATCGCATCGGGAGGCGCAGAGTTGCGGAGTTCGCGGAGGAGTTTTTTAGAAGGTATTAACAATGCTTCCTGAGGGCTTGCAGCTTGCAGCTTGAAGCCACTTTTTTCGTAGATGAATTTATTTCCTTAAACGTTTAGTGTAATGAAGAACATTGTGTTCGTTTTTCTTTTGTTGCTTGTGATCACTGCCCAGGCCCAGGAGAAGACGCCTCTTAAGCTTTGGTATAAAACTCCGTCAGGGAAGACGTGGGAAAATGCTTTGCCTATCGGGAACGGAAGACTTGGTGCGATGATCTATGGAAATCCGGAGAAGGAGATCTTGCAGCTGAATGAGCATACGGTGTGGAGTGGGAGTCCTAACCGGAACGATAATCCGGAGGCATTGGCTGCGCTGCCGAAGATTCAGCAGTTGATTTTCGATGGGAAGTACAAGGAGGCAGAGCAACTGGTTGGTAAGACGATCATCACGAAGAAATCTCATGGACAGATGTTTCAGCCGGTGGGAAATCTGGAGTTGACATTAAATGGTCATGAAACGCCAACAAATTACTATCGCGATCTTGACTTGGAGAAGGCGGTGGCGAAAGTTTCGTACACGGTTGGCGATGTTAACTATGTGCGGGAGATGATTGCTTCACTTGCGGATCGGGTGATCGCTGTGCGTTTGACGGCAAGCAAACCGAAGAGTCTTTCATTCACAGCAACTTTTCCGACACCTCAGACAAAGGCCAAGGTTTCTGCGCGAGGCAATGAGTTGATTGTTGCAGGAACCACAAGCGATCATGAAGGAGTTGAGGGGAAGATTCATTTCACCGGGATCTCACGATTCAAATCAGAAGGAGGGACGCTGACTGCTACGGATACTTCTCTGATCGTGAAAGAGGCGAATGCGGTTACGATCTACATTTCAATTGCAACGAATTTCAATAACTATAATGACATCAGTGGTGATGATCAGGCACGCGCGAAGGATTATCTCGACAAGGCGTATTCGAAATCATTTGATGAGTTGCGAAAGTCACATGTCGCTGCGTATGAGAAATATTTCAATCGTGTGACATTAGATCTTGGGACGTCTGATGCAGGCAAACTTCCGACCGATGAACGGTTGAAGAATTTCAGGAATTCAAATGATCCGCACCTCGCAGCCTTGTATTTTCAGTTTGGGCGTTATCTTCTCATCTCGTCATCGCAGCCGGGTGGACAACCTGCCAATCTCCAGGGAATCTGGAACCAATGGATGAAGCCACCGTGGGATAGCAAATACACGATCAATATCAATGCGGAGATGAATTACTGGCCGGCTGAGAAAACGAATCTCTCGGAACTGCACGAACCTTTTTTGCAGATGGTGAACGATCTCTCGCAAACAGGGAAGGAGACAGCGCGTGTCATGTATGGCGCGCGCGGATGGGTGGCGCATCACAACACCGACATTTGGCGCGCAACGGGTGCAGTAGACGGTCCGTTGTGGGGATGCTGGAATGCGAGTGCCGGATGGATGAGTCAGCATCTGTGGGAGCGTTATCTGTACAGTGGCGACAAAAAGTATCTGCAATCCATTTATCCCATCTTCAAAGGCGCGTCTCTGTTCTATGTTGACTTCCTGGTGAAGCACCCGAAGTATCAATGGCTGGTGGTGAATCCCGGAATGTCGCCTGAGAATGCTCCGAAGGCTCATGAAGAAACCGCCCTCGATGCCGGCACCACCATGGACAACCAGATCGTGTTTGATATTTTCAGCACCACGATTCGCGCAGCAGAAATTCTCAACAGTGACAAATCTTTTGCGGATACACTCCGAGCCATGCGTAACCAGCTTCCACCGATGCACATTGGTCAGCATGGACAATTACAAGAATGGCTCGAAGACATCGATGATCCAAAAGACGAGCATCGACACATCTCGCATTTGTATGGACTTTTTCCATCGAACCAGATCTCACCGTATCGCACACCGCAGCTTCATTCCGCGGCAGCGAAAACACTTGCGCATCGCGGAGATGTCTCAACGGGTTGGAGTATGGGCTGGAAGGTCAACTGGTGGGCGCGCATGCTGGATGGAAATCATGCTTACAAGTTGATCCAGGATCAGCTGACACCTGTCGGAACAAATCCAGGTGGTGGAGGTACGTACAATAATTTGTTCGATGCACATCCTCCGTTTCAGATTGATGGCAACTTTGGATGCACGTCAGGCATTGCAGAAATGCTGATGCAAAGTTCTGATGGTACCGTGCATCTACTACCTGCACTTCCTGACCGCTGGCCGACTGGTCGTGTTACTGGTTTGCGTGCTCGCGGTGGATTTGAAATTGTTAGCATGGATTGGAAGGACGGAAAGATAGTTAAGGTGGTCATCAAGTCGAATCTTGGCGGGAATTTGAGGTTACGTGTTCCGGGTTCTGTGAAGTTCAGTGATGGGAAGTCGCTTACGGTGGCGTCAGGGGAGAACAGCAATGGATTCTTTTTTGTGGATGAGACGGCTAAGCCGATTGTTTCGTCAAAGGCGGATGTGCAGTTGCTGAATATTAGAGAGACGGTGGTGTATGATGTTGCTACTGTTGCGGGGAAGATGTATACGTTTGTTGCGGAGTAGATGCTTGAGAGGGTTGCTTTTCAAAGAACGGTTTTCAACGCGGAGGCGCGGAGTTGCGGAGTTCGCGGAGGAATTTTTTAGAAGTTGTTGACGAAGCGTTTGAAGCCTTGCTTCAGCAGTGGAACATTGAAGTTAATTAGGAAGCCGAGCTTTCGGTTTGATAGTCTCAGATAGCTCACGATTTGTGCTTCATGAACTTTAAGGATGAATTCGACTGATTTGAGCTCCAGTATGATTTCATTTTCAACAAGAAGATCAATTTTGTACGCTTTATCAATAGGTTCGTTTTGATAGTGCAGTTGTACATGCACTTCTCTTTCAACTTTGATTGCGCGTTTCCGCAGCTCCATCACCAGACATTCTTGATAAACTGACTCAAGAAGACCTGGGCCAATAGCCCGGTGTACAGTGATCGCTGCATCCAGTATGACCCCTGCCAGATCATTCAATTCTTGATTCGTCAATCGCGTAGTTTCCATCTCGAAAATTATGCAACTGCACACTATGTTAAAATATCCTAATTCCTGTATTCTCCGCGAACTCCGCAACTCCGCGTCTCCGCGTTGAAAGCCTCTGCTATAAAAAACAAAACTCGGATATTGCACTCATTCCTTGCATTATTAGCGTATAAATGTAATATTTACACTTATAACTTATCCTAGAGTTCGAATGCTTGAATCCGGCTATGAGTAAGAGAAACATTTTTTGTACCGCTCATCTTGTTACGTTTCTCTTCGTAATAACAACTTCATTTGGTCAAAAACTCGCGGACGATACTCACTACACAAACCCATTAATCCCCGCAGACTTTCCCGATCCTGACGTAATTCTAGTAAACGACACGTATTACATGGTAAGCACGACCATGTTCATTTTCCCAGGCGTCACAATTCTCAAATCCAAAGACCTTGTCAATTGGGAATACTGCAGCAATGCCGTGCCGAGGTTTGATTTTAGTCCGTGTTATAATCTGGAGAATTGTCACCGGTATTCACACGGACAATGGGCTACCAGTTTGAAATACAAGGATGGAAAGTTTTACCTGCTGTTCATCACGTTGGATGAAGGTGGATTCTTATGTACGTCTTCAAAAGCGGAAGGACCGTGGGAGATCAGGAAACTTCCTAAAGGATTTTACGATCCGGGTTTATTCTTTGATGACGATGGAAAGATCTATGTCGCGCATGGATACTCGAAGATCTCAATCACTGAAGTTGATCAAAACCTCGCTCCGATAGGTCGCGATTCACTTGTCTACACCGGTGACATTCGCAGAGGTCTTGAAGGTGCACACGTTTATAAAATCAATGGCTACTATTACCTCTATTGTACTTACGGAGGGCTTGATGGCATACAGGTTGCGCTTCGGTCGAAGAACATCTATGGTCCGTATGAGCAGAAGGTTGTGATTCAGGATTGGACAGAGGGAATAAATTTCGGGATTCATCAGGGAGCCCTTATCAAAACGCAAACAGGAGAATGGTGGACGGTACTTTTTGTAGACAGTGGTCCATTCGGCAGATTTCCTTCGCTGCAACCTGTCACCTGGGTTGACAACTGGCCGATGGTTGGTGTTAATGGAAAAGCAGTGACAACCTATAAGAAACCTGATGTTGGAAAGAAGTATCCCAAGACAACGCTGCCCACTTCCGATGAATTTGATGATGGAGCGTTAGGAATGCAATGGGGCTGGAATCACAATCCGGACTCGACCAAATGGTCACTCACACAACGGAAAGGCTACCTCCGGTTAACGACTGCGAAGGTTACTTCCAATCTGCGTGACGCAAGAAATACTTTGACACAACGGATCTTTGCCAATCGCGATCAGAACATTCCGACCGTTGCTGTTACAAAGATGGACATCTCAAACATGAAGGATGGCGACATTGCCGGCCTCGCAGTGTTTCAGGATCCGTATGCTTACATCGCAGTGCAAAAGCAGAACGGAGAAGCTAGTGTGATCATGGTGAACAATGGTCGTACCGTGGCAATGACTGCGATTAAAGGAAATGAGATTTATCTGCGTGCGAGTGCATCCAATGTCACGAAGAAAGCATCATTTGAATACAGCCTCGACAACAAAACGTTTTCGAAGTTGGGAGATGAGCTTACAATGAGTTTCAGTCTGAAAGTATTTACAGGAAATAAGTTTTGTCTTTTTAATTATGCAACGCTGGGGACTGGGGGATATGTAGACTTCGATTGGTTCAGGGTGAAGTAGAGGCTATGGCTTTTGGCTATAGCTATGGCCAATAGCCATGGCTTTTAGCTATAGCTATGGCCATCAGCCAAAAGCCAAAACGATCAGGTGTGGTAAATTTTTGTCGGTTAACAACAATTGAATATCAATGAATACAATTTCTAAACGCCAGGTACTTCTTTTAATTTTTCTGATCCACACACTGGTTGCGTTTTCACAGAACGCGATCAAACGTGCGCCAAGTGGATTCGATGCAGTGCGTGAGGGCATTGCGCATGGCAAGATTGATACGGTTCTCTATGACTCAAAAACGGTAGGTGCTAAGCGGAAAGCAATTATCTACACGCCTCCGGGATACTCGGGCAAGAAAAAATATCCGGTGTTTTATCTGCTGCATGGAATTGGTGGGACAGAGAAAGAGTGGCTCACAAATGCTCAGCCTCACGTTATCCTCGATAATCTTTACGCTGACGGAAAAGTTGAACCGATGATCATTGTGATGCCCAACGGTCGTGCGATGAAAGACGATCGTGCCATCGGAAATATTTTTGACAGCCTGAAAGTTCAGGCGTTCACCACTTTTGAAAAAGATCTGCTCAACGATCTTATTCCTTTCGTTGAGAAGAAATATCCGGTACTGAAAGATAGAGAGCATCGCGCGCTTGCAGGTTTGTCGATGGGAGGAGGGCAGTCGTTGAACTTCGGTCTTGGTAACCTTGACAAGTTTGCGTGGGTTGGTGGTTTTTCATCGGCTCCCAATACAAAACGACCAGAGTTGTTGGTTCCAAATCCGGAAGAGGCAGCAAAGAAGCTGAAACTGCTTTGGATCTCCTGTGGCATAGATGACGGCCTGTTCTCATTCAGTCAGCGCACGCACGATTACCTGAAACAGAAAAATGTTCCGCACATCTATTATCCCGAACCCGGTGTTCATGATTTCAAAGTATGGAAGAATGACCTGTATCTATTTTCACAACTACTTTTTAAACCAGTCGACACGAAGACGTTTCCTCAATACGAAGCGTTGGGTAGCGCTGCATCGACAAACATCCGCTCTGCGAAATATCCGCGTGTGACGGCTGATAGTCGTGCCGTGTTCCGGATCAAGGCACCTGATGTTCAGAAAATGCAACTCGATCTGGGAAAGAAATATGACATGGTCAAAGATGCTGAAGGTTTCTGGGAAGTTACAACGGATTCGCTACGGCCTGGTTTCCACTACTATTCATTGATCATTGACGGCCTGCCGATCGCAGATCCCGCAAGCGAATCATTTTACGGCATGGGAAGAATGGCAAGCGGAATTGAGATCCCTTTTGCGAAAGGCGGATACTATGAAGTTAAAGATGTTCCTCATGGTGAGGTCAGGACGAAGCGGTACTTCTCGAAAGTGTACGAGACCTGGCGGACATTCAACATCTATACACCTCCAGGGTATGATGCAAATACTTCACAACGGTATCCCGTACTGTACCTGCTGCACGGTGGGGGAGAAGACCAGCGCGGATGGGCAACGCAGGGGAGAACAGATCTGATCCTCGACAACCTTATCGCAGAAGGAAAAGCAAAACCGATGCTGATCGTCATGATGGATGGCAACGGTGGGTCTATGGCTTTTGCTGAGCAGTCGTTGCGGGCATTTACTTCCGAATTAAAAGACAATGTCATCCCTTTCGTGGAAAAGAATTACCGTGCGGAGACTGATCAGAAGAACAGGGCACTTGCCGGGTTGTCGATGGGTGGGTTGCAGACGTTGTATGCCGGAATTTACAACACCGATCTTTTTTCATCATTGGGTGTTTTCAGCTCTGGCTGGTTGCCAATGCAGACTGCTATTTCGGATGCGCAATACAAGTTCATGCGCGAAAATACATCAAAGATGAACAGCGATCTTAAGTTGTTCTGGATTGCGATGGGAGGGAAGGAGGACATCGCCTGGCAGAATTGCCAGAACATGATGGCGAAATTTGATGAGATGAAGGTGAACTATAAGTATCACGAATATCCCGGAGGTCACACCTGGCCAGTTTGGCGCGAAAATCTGTTTGAATTTTCACAGTTATTGTTTAAATAAGGTATTGGTCCATAACTGTAAATCCCCCCTGTGATGGATCAACCGGCATGAATCAATTTGCGTTACAGCAAGGGCATTCGCGTGAACTCGACATGTTTAGTCACATTGTCGAGTTTACCCTTGCGAAGAACAGCACGATTCAGCTCGAATCATTTCCCGTAACGACTTCAGAAAACTTTCGGATCTACTATGTTATCGATGGTAAGTTTGAATGGATCATCAATCAGAAACACTATGTTCTCTATCCGGGTGACCTCGCAGTGATCTTGCCGGGCGTGGAGTTGGGCGGATCCCATCGCTACCTCGACATCGGAACATTTATCAAACTCGAATTCCGCGTTGCACAACTCGATGGTTCAAATGGAATCAATCTTGGCGAGTGGAGTAACCTAACTGAGAGTGAGCGCGTCACCGTGGGAAGAATTTTGCTGATCAACAACATGTCCGTGCTGAAAACAAAAGAAGCCGGAGATGTTCTTTACGAAATGCGATCAGAAGTCCTCAACCAGGAGATCGGTTATCTCACACGCGTGAATGTTCTTCTCGATACTTTGCTTATCATCATTGCGCGGCAATCCACCCGACAGGCGAATTCCCGCAGAGACTTCCCCGGTACTTTTGCCATGTTAGAGCAGGCGTTGCGCAAAAATCTGGCACACCAGTGGACAGTGGAAGAGATGGCAGCACACGTTGGTCTTGGTACAACTGCGTTCACAGAAAAGGTAAAAACGTACACTGGATTTTCCCCTTTGAACTATCTTATCAACATCAGAATTTCGGAATCGATCAAACTTTTGAAGAAAGCAGATATCAATGTAACCCAGATCGCATTGGAAACCGGATTTTATTCATCTCAACATTTTTCAACAACCTTTAAAAAATTAACAGGGTATACCCCAGGCGATTTCAGGAAGAGAAATACCCCTATTAAATCAAGCTAGCTATGGACAACAAGGAGTGTATTATAACAGTGGAGTTAGGGACGAATGGCGTGCGGGTGATGGCCTTCACGCTCAACGGGGAAGTGATTGCCTCGATGAAAGGTTCGTATCCTACTTTTCACACAGAGCCTGACTACAGTGAGCAGGATCCTGAACAGATCTTCATCACCATGTTATATGTCCTAAAAAATCTTCTGACGGAAAGAGTTCATCCGAAGCACTACCACGTGGTTTCCATGTGTTTCAGCGCGTCCATGCATAGCGTGCTTTCGATCGACCGCAATGGGGAACCGCTCGGAAATGTGATTACGTGGGCTGACAACCGCGGAAAAAAAGAAGCGCTGGACTTGAAGAATTCACCTTTCGGAAAAAAAATCTATGATGCTACTGGAACTCCCATCCATCCGATGTCGCCACTCATCAAGATTGCATGGATGAGCAGGAACGACAACGAACGTTTTGGCAATACCTATAAGTTTCTGTCAATTAAAAGTTATATCCTTCAGCAGCTTACAGGAGAATATGTACAGGATTATAGTCTTGCATCGGCAACGGGCCTTCTCAATATTCATAATCGTTCGTGGGAGCCGGAAGCTTTGTCGTTTGCCGGAATAAAGGCGGACGCATTACCTGATGTCATTCCCGTGTTCGCATCTCCCGGAAAATTGCGCAAGGAGTATCAGAAGTCACTTGGTCTGCCCGAGAATTTAAGAATTCTGATCGGTTCAAGTGATGGATGTCTCGCAACATTGGGCGGTGGTGTATGGGAAGAGGGAAAAGCAACGATCACCATTGAGGATAGTGGCGCCATGCGAACTGTGGGGAAAGTCGTGATCCGCGATGAAAAGCAACGCTTCTTTAACTATCTTCTTACGGAGAACTACTATATCTCCGGTGGGCCGACAAATAACGGTGGCGTTGTTTTCGAATGGTTTACAAAACAATTTGGAGATTTTAAAGGTCCGTTTGATATCGATTACGCAATGGAAAATTTCATGCGTGAAGCTGCAACAGTGTCAGCCGGGTCAGAAGGCCTGATCTTCCTGCCTTACCTACTTGGCGAACGGGCGCCTATTTGGAACGCTAACGCGAGAGGAAGCTACTTTGGAATTAATATCAAGCACGAAAAACAACATTTCGTGCGTGCTACAATCGAAGGCATTCTCTATGAGGTTTACAGTATCGGAAAGATTCTGGAGGAGCATCGGAGAATCGACACCCTTACTGTAAATGGAAGTTTTGCATCCACTCCATTGTTTGCCCAGATGATATCGGACATTTTTAATAAACCCGTCAATACGGGGACGAATCCTGACAGTATTGCAAGAGGAGCCTATCTGTTGAGTGCGATTGACCTAGGTGTTTTTAAAAACCTGGATGATGCGGCTCGCTCTATCGATCTGCCTCTTTCATTCAGGCCTCATTTGCACAATCATGTGGCATATCAGAAGTACTTTCCGATTTTTGACAGACTCAGCATGAAACTTTATGACGAGTTTGAGGCCATTGCAACGCTTCAGCACGAGCAATACATCAACGTTACTTAATTTGTCTCGCCACCTTTTTAATTAAAACGTGTAAAAATGACACGTATTCGCGGTTTTCCCCTTCCGATTGCGCAAACGTTTGTTTAAAATTCACCACTGGGCTTTATTGGAAGATTCAGTCTTCTACATTTTGAATCTTTATCAAAATGGAAAAGACCAGCCCGGAATTTCCGGCCCTCGCGATCTTCCGAAGAGGTTACAAAGAAATGAACGGATAAGATCTTTTCCGGCCAATTAATCCAATCAAACTAAACCTTGATGTATGAAGCATCTCTATCTATTCTTTTGTGTCGTTCTGGTTTTATTCACCGGAACGCTGGTGGGAAAAGATCGTCCGGACAATCCGGGCAGATCTTCTATGCATGGTGACGCTGACAGCAAACCATTGGTCAGCATATCTGGCCGCATCACTGATGAAAATGGTGTTGCCTTTCCCGGTGTGAACGTAATCGTGAAAGGTACCAGCAACGGTACCAGTTCCGATTCTGATGGAAAGTATTCCATTGAAGTGCCGGGAGAAAACGATGTTCTGGTTTTCTCCTTCGTTGGCTACGCGACTCAGGAAGTGCCAGTCTCCGGTCGGACGGTCATCGATATTACGATGGCACCGGATGTAGCCTCACTGGACGAAATTGTTGTGACAGCGCTGGGTATTGAGAAGTCTACAAAGAGTCTGGGTTACGCAACATCAAAAGTGAAGGCCAGTGAACTCGCGGTGAATCGGACCACAAATCCGATGAACGCCCTGCAGGGGAAAATTGCCGGTGTCAACATTTCGTCACTGGGTACAGGGCCGGGTGGTACGTCAAAAATCCGTATTCGCGGACAATCTTCTATCTCGGGGCAAAACAACCCGCTGATCGTAATCAACGGTGTGCCTATTGATAACACAAACTTCGGAACAAATCCAAACAACGCAGGCTCTGACGGATCGATCGGAACACGTGGTGGCGGTGTTACTTCGGATGGTGGTGATGGCTTGCTCAGTATCAATCCGGATGATATTGAAAGCATGACGGTGTTGAAAGGTGGAGCGGCATCGGCACTCTACGGTTCCCGCGCAAAAGATGGCGTGATCATGATCACAACAAAATCAAAGGGCGAAAGACAAGGTATTGGAGTGACTTATAACGTCAACTACACCAACGATACCCCTCTTGATTTTACGGATTATCAATATGAGTATGGCCAGGGTGAGAATGGAGTTCGTCCCACTACAGCTAATCCAACATCAGGTCAATGGTCATTTGGAGAACGTTTTCAACCCGGCATGACACAGATTTTGTTTGACGGTGTGGAAGTTCCTTACGAGCCGGTGCGCGATCGCATCAAAAAGTTTTATCGCAATGGTCAGTCTACAACACACACCATTTCACTGGCAACCTCAAGTGACAAAGGAGGATTCAATTTTTCGATTGCTGATCTTAACAGCAAGGGTATCACGCCAAACAACTCGTATAATCGCAAAACTGCAAACTTCGGATTTGATTATTCATTGAGTGAAAAGTTGTCTTTCCGAGGTAACATCAACTACTCGAACGAATACAACCGGAATCCACCGAACGTAGGAAACCAGGATAACACAATACCGGTGGCGCTCTATAATTTGTCAAATTCAATGCCTTTGGATCTTCTTGACCAGAAGAAATACAACGCCCTGGGAAATGAGTTTGTCTATTCACGATTCATGAACAGAACGAACCCGTATTTCACGCTTGCAAGGCAGTTCAACAACATCAGACGCGATCGCATTTTTGGAAACGTCTCCGCCCGTTACGAAATATTGAAATGGCTTTTCGTTCAGGGACGCATTGGCCAGGACTACTGGTCGCGCGATCAGAGCTACAACAACTTCCCGACAGGTCAGGCTTCGCTCGCGGCCGCGCAACCCGGTTTTGTCAACGGACAATTTACCCAGGATGCAAGCCGTTTCCGGGAAATCAATGCTGACTTCCTCGTTGGGGCCAACCGTGAATTTGGCAAAGTTGGCTTGAACGTGAATTTCGGAGGTAACCACATGTACAGACGTTCCGATGTTAACAACGTGCAGGTTTCTGAATTTGTCATTCGCGATCTCTACACGGTAATGAACGGCCGCGTGAAAGATCCTATTTATTCATTATCTGAGCGGTCAGTTAACTCGCTTTACGGATCAGTCGAGGTGTCGTATAATGATGCACTCTTCGTGAACGGAACCTTGCGCAATGACTGGTTCTCAACGTTGTCGCCTGAAAATCGCAGCATCATTTACCCATCGGTGTCGATTGGTTATGTGTTCACAGAATCGTTTGAGCGACCTTCCTGGTTGTCGTTCGGTAAACTTCGCGCTGCGTATGCAGAAGTGGGCAGTGACGGTGATGTTGCTCCTTATTCTAACCTGTTGTTTTACGGTACAAACAATAACCTGTTTGCAAATCCTTCGGGAGCGTTGCAACCTGTCGGAGGTCCGTCAGGCAACCTGATCCCTAACGGCAACCTTGTACCTATGCGCGTGGCGGAAACTGAAGTTGGTCTTGAATTGAAATTCCTGAATGAACGTGTAGGCCTTGATCTTGCAGCCTATAACAAAGTCACAACGGATCAGATTGTGCAGGCCCAGGTTTCAGATGCTTCCGGATACGTAAACATTTTTATCAACAGCGGAGAAAGCACAAACCGCGGACTTGAAATCATGCTCAACCTGATTCCGGTTCAGACAACAGATTTTACCTGGGACTTCACTTTCAACGGAGCTTACAACATCACAAAAGTTGAAAGTTTGCTCACGGATACACCCGGTGAACGGATCACGGTAGGAACACACATTTTCAATGGTGAGCTTCGCCATGTCGTGGGTGAAGAACTTGGTCAGCTTGCCGGCTTCGGTTATCTGCGAAATGATGCAGGACAAATCGTGTATGGTACGAATGGAATCGCATTGGCAACTCCAGCCATGATCTACTATGGAAGTGCATTGCCAAAATGGGTTGGCGGTTTTACCAACGCATTTACATTCAAAGGTATCACGGCCTCGTTCCTCATCGACTTCAAACTCGGTGGCAAGATGATCTCGGGTACAAACTTCAATGCATATCGTCACGGTCTGCACAAGGAGACACTGCCAGGTCGCGAAACAGGAATAATCGGAGATGGCGTGACACCAACGGGTGAAGTCAACCAGGTGAATGTATTCCCGGTTCAACCGTTCTATGAAGTGGTTCGTTCCAAGGGCCTCGTTGAGCCAATTGTTTACAACGCTGGCTACTGGAAACTGCGGCAGATCGCAGTCGGCTATGACTTCACCAAGTTTATTCCCAAGTCTTTGCCATTCCGGGCTGTTCGCCTCGACTTCGTGGCCAACAACGTGCTCATGCTTAAGAAGTGGGTGCCTAACATTGATCCTGAATCGTTCGGCTATTCTTCTGACAACCTGGTCGGACTGGAATCAACAGGTTTGCCAACCACACGAAACATAGGCTTCAACCTGAATGTTAAATTTTAACCGAAGTGTAATCATGAAAAAGTTAAAGCGATATATTTTACTTCTCCTCGCAGTCGTGCTGCTCCAGGCGTGCGACAACGGTTTTGATGAACTCAACACGAGTAAGACCGGTGCGTTGAACATAGATCCTGCTTACCAGCTCAATAACGTGGTGTTAAACATCAACGCGACCGGTTTTGCCGGAGGCGGATTCTTGATTTATGATTTAGGAATTGTGCAGCAAATCGTTTCTCCAAACTCGGGAGTGCTTACGGGAGCGAATTACAACCAGGATAACCGTAACGCTACGCAATCTGTCTGGCAAGGCTATTATCGAAATTGCGTACGCAATACAGTTGACATCATCCGCAAGACCAAAGACGACCCGGCTCGCGCCAATTTGTATAACATGACGCGAATCCTCCAGGCGTATGTTTTTATGGTTCTTACTGATGAGTATGGTGATATCCCTTACACTGCGGCCGGCAAGGGATACAGCGATCAGAAGTTGTTTCCGGAGTACGATTCGCAGGAAGCCATTTACGCAGACATCATCGCAGAATTAACGGCAGCCTCTGCCGCGCTTGACCCTGCGGGAAGAATTGAAACTGCGGACGTGTTGTATGGCGGCAACATTGACAGGTGGAGAAAGTTCGGTTATTCGCTGCTATTGCGTGCAGGGATGAGACTCAGCAAAGTTGATCCTGCAAGAGCACAGCAAATCGTGGCGTCCATTCCGTTGAACTCGCTCATTCTGACAAATGCAGACAATGCTCTTGTGCGTCACGATGGAAACTATACGAATGGAATGTCGGTAACATTAAACGGAACAGAAGCCGCTAACTTCTACCTCACCGCACCTTTTGTTAATTATCTCAAAAATTCCAATGACCCGCGCCTTGTTTCAATTGCGGTAAGATATAAGGGTGCAACATCAGGAGCGTCTCAGACAGTAGATAAGGCAACGACAAACGTGGCTGATCAGGTTGGTATGCCGATGGGCCACGACAACAGCACGATCGGTGCAGTTGCTACCGGACTAGGTCTTGCAAGCTTCTACGATTTCAGCCAGGTAGACCGAAGAAGAATGATGAAGCTGACTGCGCCTTATTTCATGGTGACTGCAGCGCAGACAAATTTGCTTCTTGCGGAAGCAAGGACCCGAGGCTGGATTACTACCGGCTCAGCTGCCACCTACTTTGAAACAGGTGTCAGACAGAGCATGGCTCAAATGGCGTTGTTCGATGCAGCTTCGGCTGTACCAGCTGCCGACATAGAAAATTACATTTCCAGTCATCCATTTGATCCGGCTACTGCATTGGAACAGATCAACACACAATATTGGGTTGCGTCATTCCCGGGTGGACCAGAATTATTTGCGAACTACAGACGCACAGGTTTCCCCGTGTTAGCGCCCAATCCATATCCGGGAAAGGAAGTCGATTTCATCAGAAGACTTACCTATCCGGTGTCAGAAGGTTCCGTAAATGCCGCGAATGTCGGACAAGCCATTAGTCGCATGGGTCCTGATGCACTCAACACCAGAGTGTGGTGGGATAAACAATAAGAAGGTTTAATTGGGTTAACTAGCAAAAACAGGGAGCAACGAAAGAGTTGCTTCCCTGTTCTTTCCTGGCTCTACCGTTTCTTACATGTTCTACTATGGCAACAGCTTCTGTGCGTTCGAAAGTCCTTCTTTTTGTCTCAATTGTTTTAGCGATTCTTTTTGGTGTTACTACTTATCTCGGCCGGCATGATGTAGCCGGGTGGTTGCTGATACTTTTCTTTTTAGCGATTGCTTTTCGGTTTCGTGAACACGAGATATTGAAAGGCTATTCTTTTACGGTGATGATCTTCGCTGCGGTGAGCGCGGCAATGTATTTCCCCCACTACTTCATACAGGTGGGCGACTTTAAGTTGTCGAAGCTGATTGTTCCGCTGATGCAGATCATCATGTTCGGCATGGGCACCGGGCTGAGCCTGAAAGATTTTGCCCGGGTGGTAAGAATGCCAAAAGGTGTGATCGCGGGTGTGATGTGTCATTACCTGATCATGCCGATGGTCGCCTTCATGATCACAAAAATATTTCGGTTCCCGGATGAGGTTGCAGCCGGAATCATTCTGATCGGAAGTTGCCCCAATGGACTGGCGTCAAATGTGATGACGTATCTCGCGCGCGCAAACCTTGCGTTATCGGTTACGCTTACGGCAATCTCGACCTTCATCGCCCCGTTCGTTACTCCTTTTTTTATGAGCCTGCTCGCGGGTCAATATGTGGAGATCGATTTCTGGGCAATGGTGTGGGACATTACGAAGATTGTGATCATTCCTGTTACAGCAGGTCTAATATTCAATTTCTTCTTGCATGGAAAGTTCAAATGGCTTGATGAAGTCATGCCAGTCCTTTCCATGGCGGGAATCGCGCTCATCATTGTTGTCATTACTTCGGCAGGTCGTGACTCTTTACTTGTTGTGGGGCCGATGCTGATACTGGCGGTACTGATGCACAATATGAGCGGGTACTTCCTGGGATACTGGTCGGCAAGAGCCCTTCGCATGAACGAGAAGGATTGCCGAACGATTGCCATTGAAGTCGGCCTTCAGAATGCGGGCCTGGGTTCAAGCCTTGCACTTGCCATGGGAAAACTTGCCACGGTTGGGCTGGCTGCCGCGATCTTCGCCCCGGTCATGAATATCACAGGCTCTTCACTTGCACTCTGGTGGAGAAACAAGCCTTTGCCGGAGGGAAATTCCTACGACACGGAAGAAGTGGTGAAGCACGTATGAAAAGAATTTAAAAATAATACAAAGCATTATGTATAGCAGACGATTTATCTGGCTGACGTTGATCAGCATTTGTTTCGCTTTCGCAGCTACGGCTCAGCAGTTGTCTAAAGAAGAATTGATTTTTCTTACACCCGAATGGAAAGGTGAGCGATTTCCGGATGGACGACCAAAAGTTTCTGATGCCCTTCTCGATCGCATGAAGCTCGTTACACTCGAGGAAGCATGGGCGGTGTTGCGAAATGAGAATTACAAATTTCAGTTTGAAGACGGATGGCAAACCATTAATCCCGACAGCGTTCTTGTAGGGAGAGCGGTGACGGCTACGTTTGTTCCCGGTCGTCCCGATATCCATCGTGTGATCGATGACCGCGGCCACAATCGCGACAAGCGCGTGAAATCCCAAAACTCATGGCCGATCGACATGCTCGTGAAACGCGATGTCTATGTAGTCGATCAGTTCGAAGCGCATGTCGATGGCCCGACCATCGGTGACAACCTCGGTAATTCAATTTTTACAAAGACTGGAAATGGAATTGTGTACAACGGAGCAATTCGCGACATCAAGGGATTGAAGGAGATCGGATCCTTCACTTCGTTTTTCAGGAGCTATCACCCTTCGCATCACCTCAACGACCCGAATGGACAACTCAACACAACACTCGTTGGTATCAACACACCAACAAGAATCGGTAAGGCCACCGTGATGCCGGGTGATGTCGTGTTAGGCCGTAACGGAGCTGTGATCTTCATTCCACCACATCTTGCGGAAAAGGTTGTGAAGACTTCCGAAATCGTGCGCCTCCGCGACATGTTCGGGCATCAACGTTTGCGCGAACAGAAATACACTCCGGGCCAGATCGACAACAGGTGGTCCGATGAAATTGAAAAAGATTTTTCACAATGGCTCAATGCCAACATCGATAAACTGCCAGTGCCAAAAGAGCAGATCCAGGAATTGCTTAAACAACGCACCTGGTAGAATGAATCATAACCTTCTTAAAAAATCACACCATGTCACAGAATCAATCAAGACGTAAATTTTTTGGAAATGCATTGGCAGCAGCTACCATTGCTCCGCTTTCTACAACCTTCGGGCAGGGAATAGAAAATGCTCTTGACCGGAGACCGATGCATTCGAATCCCGCAGACCTCAAGATCACGGAAATACAAAGTGCGTTTATTCGCAACGGTCACGGACTGTTTGTGCGCATCCGGACCAATCAGGATATCTACGGTTGCGGTGAAGGAGTCGATGCTGTTCCCGGGACGTACCATTTCGTCAAAATGATGGAACAGCGGATCAAGGGAAAGAATCCGCTTAATGTTCACAGACTCTTCGAAGACCTTCGCAAGTCCGGAATTTTTGAAGGTGCACAGTCGGGAATGTATATCGCGGTTCTCTCGGCCATCGAAACAGCACTGTGGGATATTGCCGGCAAGGCGCTTGGCGTTCCGGTGTACCAGTTGCTGGGAGGAAAGTTCCGCGACAAGATCCGTGTATACTGCGATACTGCGCTCTATCAAAACAATCTTCCAAAGCCCGAAGACTTCGCGAGAGCTGCAAGTGAAGCGAAAAAGATGGGATTCAATGCAATCAAGTTTGACCTCGATCAACGCAACGACCCAACGAAATACGACTTATACAATTGGACCGCAAGCCCTGGTGAACTCAAACGCATGGTCGATCAGGTCACTGCCGCGCGTGAAGCCGTAGGTCCCGACATCGATATCTGTTGTGATATGCACGGGCGGTATGATGCAGTCACGGGTCAGCAGGTAGCTAAACGGTTGGAACATCTGAACCTGATGTGGCTGGAAGAGCCGATTCCCGCAGAAAATGTTGAGGCGTACAAAGTAATTGCAGACTCGACATCAACACCAATTTGCGCTGGTGAAAATATATATCTTGCATACGGCTTCAGGCGTCTGCTCGAGATGGGCGCAGTTGACATCATCATGCCTGATCTTCAAAAAGCTGGTGGCTTAGGAGAGGGACAGCGCATTGCGAATCTTGCTAACCTGTATTACGTTCCGTTTGCTCCGCACATGGTTGCCTCATTCCTTGGAGCCATGGCTTCGGCTCACGTTTGTGCTTCCGTTCCTAATTTTATGATCCTCGAATGGCAGATTTATTTTCACACCGATCCGATGTTCAAAGAGATTGTGAAGTATGATGGCGTTATGGTCGATAAGGGATTCATTCCGCTTTCCGAAAAGCCCGGCATTGGTGTCGACATAAATGAAGAAGGCATGAGAAAATATGCAACGGAAGGTTATCCGTTCTTCAAATAGTGTTAACTTAAATCCAACGCGAAAGATAAATGCTTCTATATAAAACCAGGAAAGGAATTGTCATCGACCATGACGGTAAATTTTATGCATCTGAAAATCGAAACTGGGATTCTCTGATCAATGATGATCAGCTTTATAAAAATCTCCAGTCGTTGGTGTCAGGTCTCAAACCTTTGAGTAAAGCAGATGCGCTGATTGAGTCGGAAATTCTGGCTCCGATCGGAGAACAGGAGGTTTGGGCTTGCGGTGTTACGTACTACCGAAGTAAAGTTGGCCGACAGGAGGAATCCAAGTCATCTGGAGGAGCCGATTTTTATGCTCGAGTTTACGAAGCAGAACGTCCTGAAATATTTTTCAAAGCAACACCGCATCGGGTTGTTGGGCATCTCGGAAAAGTACGCATTCGCAAAGACTCTGCGTGGGATGTTCCGGAACCCGAGCTAACACTGGTAGTGACAACGTCCGGCAAAATTGTTGGGTATACCATCGGCAACGATATGAGTTCACGAAGCATTGAAGGTGAAAATCCACTGTACCTTCCGCAGGCGAAAACCTATGATGGAGCTGCCGCGCTTGGACCGTGCATTTATGTCACTGACAAACCATTGGATAAGAGTACTGGCATTCATCTCGACATCCACCGGAGTGGAAAAGTTGTTTTTACGGGAGATGTCACCATCGATCAGATCGTGCGGAAATTTGAGGACCTCGTGTCCTTTCTCTATCGTGAGTGCAGTTTTCCGGCAGGTGCTTTTGTGATGACCGGCACCGGTATTGTCCCATCCAGCGATTTTACGTTACAGGAAAACGATGAGATAAGAATAACAATCGAGCCAATTGGTACCTTGATCAACACAGTAGCCTGAAAAAGAAATATGAATCTGACCGGGAAGAATTTTATCGGAAGTGAACGTTCTGGAAGTGGTAGTACGTTCAAGGCGGAGAATCCCGCGACACGTGAAAGTCTGGCTACAGATTTTTTCGAGGCAACAACTGCTGAGATCCATGCTGCGGTTGAAAAGGCCAACAAGGCGTTTCAGCAGTATCGCGAAAAGACGGGAAGTCAAAAAGCCCTTTTTCTTGAATCGATCGCAGAACAGATCGTTGCCCTTGGACCTGCATTGATTAACCGGTGTATGGAAGAAACGGGTTTGCCCGAAGCGCGGCTTGTTGGCGAACGCGGTCGCACTGCCGGTCAGCTGAAACTGTTCGCCCAGCTTTTGCGCGAAGGCTCCTGGGTTGACGCGCGCATCGACACCGCGGATCCCTCACGCTCACCTCTTCCAAAACCCGATGTACGAAGCATGCTGAGACCACTTGGTCCCGTTGGAGTTTTTGGTGCGAGTAATTTTCCATTGGCATTTTCTGTGGCAGGTGGTGATACCGTTTCTGCGTTAGCTGCCGGATGCACCGTTGTGTTCAAAGCTCATCCCGCTCATCCTGGCACATGCGAACTAGTAGCAAATGCGATAGTTGAAGCGGTGAAGCAGACGGGAATGCCTGAAGGTACCTTTTCAATGGTCCATGGAAAGTCTGTGGAAGTCGGACAATTTCTGGTAAAACATCCGCTGATCAAAGCGATCGGATTTACCGGCTCTTATATAGGAGGGAAGTCGATTTTCGATGAGGCAAACAAGAGAGCGGAACCGATTCCTGTATTCGCAGAGATGGGCAGTACAAACCCGGTCTTCATTCTTCCGGATGCATTGCGTCAACGCGGGGAACAAATTTCCGCAGACCTTGCCGCATCCATCACACAAGGTGTGGGCCAGTTTTGTACTAATCCCGGCCTCGTGCTGGTAGAGGACTCAGCTGAAAGCAAACAGTTCAAGTCGAAGCTCAAGGATGTCGTTGGCGGAATCCCATCGGGTGTGATGCTTACACGCGGAATGCTTGACAATTTTTCCCGCGGAATAGAAAAACTTAAAAAAGTTGGGGGAGTTAATGTTCTCGCAACCGGTAAGCAGGCTGGCGATGGATATCAGGGAGTGCCATCGATACTTGAAACCTCCGCGACAACTTTTCTAAAAGAGCATTCGCTTGAAGAGGAAGTGTTTGGCCCTTCCTCCTTAATAATAACAAGCGGAAACAGGGACGAGCTTTTCGCTGTTGCCAAAAACCTTTCCGGGCATCTCACCGTCACTGTTCACGGCACCGAAAACGATCTGAAAGAATTCGCTTCTCTGATTTCGCTGCTTGAGCAAAAGGCCGGACGACTCATTATTAATGGATATCCAACAGGAGTAGAAGTATGCCATAGCATGGTGCATGGCGGACCGTTTCCCGCAACTTCTGATAGCCGCACAACATCTGTAGGAACCCGTGCGATCACGCGTTTTGCCCGACCGGTTTGCTATCAGAATTTTCCACAATGGCTCTTGCCGGCAGAACTCCAGGACGCGAATCCGAATCAGATCTGGCGGCTTCTGAATGGCGCCTACCAGCGGTAGTGGGTGCATATGTTTAATATTTTGGGCGTGCCCCCGATCGCCATCGCGCAGTCGAGCGCGCATCGGGTCGCGTTTTCCGCTCCAACAATCCACCGCACGCAGTGTCTGTGCGCTTAGCGTCACCCTGAGCGTACTTCGTCATCTATGAAATGCGTCACCCATTCCGAAGGGCCATTCCGGTTTCCGCTGCAACCGCTCACGCAAGTCTTGGCGGGGTCTCTGCTTCAGGACCCCGACACATGAGAGACGCGCCAGTCATGCGACACCGCGGGGTCCCGAGGCGGAGACCCCGCTGAGACATGAGGGTCTCTGCTTCAGGACCCCGACACGTGAGAACCCGCCAGTTGTGCGACACAGCGGAGTCCAAGGCGGAGACCCCCATGGGACATGAATACTTGTTGTGTCCGAAAGGCACAATCGCTCAGTCCGGTAGCGCGAGCTTCACGAACGCCTCTTTTTAATCCCTGTACAAAAAACGTTATCTATAATTGTATTAGTTACACTTATAATGTAAATTGGCTACAACAAAAAGACTAACGCATGGCACGCGGCACAAAGGACCTGATGTTGAGTGACAAGGAAACACTTCTTCAGATTATCGAGGAACTCAGGGAAAAACTGAAAAAAAAGAACTCGGAACTGCATAGGGCGAGACAAAAACTCAGCCAGGCCAGGTCACGGATGATGAAAATGAAGGACACTGTCGAGTTCCAGCGTAAACGTATTATCGAATTGCACTAGACGTAAGTATGAAATTTTTTATTGATACAGCTAACCTTGCGCAGATCCGCGAGGCCCACTCGCTCGGTATTCTTGATGGTGTCACTACCAATCCCTCGCTGATGGCAAAAGAAGGCGTGAAGGGCGAAAGAAATATCTTTGACCATTATAAGAAAATCTGCGAGATCGTGGATGGCGATATCAGCGCTGAAGTGATCTCCACCGACTTTGAAGGAATGATCGCTGAAGGCAAAAAGCTTGCTGCGATCCACAAAAATATCGTTGTGAAAGTGCCGATGATCAAAGACGGTGTAAAAGCCATCAAATGGTTTTCTGACAATAACATCAAAACAAACTGCACCCTTGTTTTTTCATCCGGGCAAGCGATCCTCGCAGCAAAAGCAGGAGCAACCTACGTTTCTCCTTTCATCGGCCGACTCGATGACACCGGTTGGGATGGACTCGCATTGATCCGCGAGCTCCACCAGATCTATACCATCCAGAACTTTAATACACAGATACTTGCAGCCTCCATCCGGCATGTGAACCATATTATCGCGTGTGCTTCGGCAGGAGCTCATGTTTGCACAAGTCCGCTGGATTCAATTCTTGGTTTGCTGAAACACCCTCTCACAGACGCGGGCCTTTTAAAATTTATTGAAGACTCGAAGAAAATGCAGGAAGCTGTACTGGCTTAATGGAAGAGGGGTTGTAATGATGAGTAATCGCACGGCTTTCCTGTTTGATCTTAACGGCACCATGATCGATGATATGAGCTATCATCTCGAGGTGTGGTACAATGTCATTGTAAAAGACCTCGGTGCGCACATGACGCGCGAGGAAGTAAAACACCATCTGTATGGAAAGAGCCAGGAGGTGTTGACGAGAATTTTCGGAAACGAAAGATTTACTAAGGAGGAGTTAGACAGGATCTCATTCAATAAGGAAATGCAATACCAGCAACTTTACCGGCCACATCTTGATCTGATTCCAGGTCTGTTCGCTTTTCTTGAGATGGCCTGGGAGGAAAATATTAAGAT
The DNA here is from genome assembly GCA_029309925.1 of Fulvivirgaceae bacterium JP3-4. GTDB lineage: Bacteria > Bacteroidota > Bacteroidia > Cytophagales > Cyclobacteriaceae > Chryseosolibacter. The sequence continues at coordinate 365,358 of JARKND010000004.1, read as the reverse complement.
GGGGATCGGCTCTGCTGCCATACCATTCAATATTGATTTTGTGATCGATAACCTTAAGCTCAGACATTATTTCGAAGCGATAGTGAGTGCTGATGATGTTACTAAAAGCAAACCCGATCCTGAAACGTTTTTGAAGGCAGCAGCACTGCTCAACGTTGACCCTTCAACGTGTATCGTTTTTGAAGACGCTCCGAAAGGTGTGGAGTGTGCAAGAAATGCAGGTATGAAGACTGTTGTAATCACGAGCACGCATCCGGAGAAAGATTTTAGGGGCTATGACAACATCATCATGTTCATCGATGATTATAATGACCTCACTCCAAACATGGTAACGCTGGCGTCCACTATTTCGAATTCCAGGACCAAAAACATTGAACTATGAATATCAGAGCTTCAATGCCTATCATACTAAACCCGGAACTAAAACGACTCCGATATGGCAAATGATTCATTTGTAATAGGTGTCGACTATGGAACAGACTCTGTCAGGTCGATCATCGTCAATGCAAAAAACGGAGATGTTGTTGCTTCGGAGGTTTTTGTGTATCCAAGATGGAGAGATGGTTTATACTGCAACCCGGCAAAAAATCAGTTTCGGCAACATCCGCTCGATTATATCGAAGGACTGGAATATACGATCAAGAAATGTTTGCGGGCTGCAGGTGATGCGGTTCGGAAAAATACAAGAGCTATCAGCATCGACACGACCGGCTCTACACCAATCGCGGTGAACAGTAAAGGCACACCTTTGTCGCTGACACCCGCATTTGAAAACAATCCTAACGCGATGTTTGTCTTGTGGAAGGATCACACGTCCATCAAAGAGGCAACCGAAATCAATTCACACGCGGCTAATTTTGAAACTAACTATCTCAAATATGTTGGAGGGATTTATTCTTCCGAATGGTTCTGGGCAAAGTTGCTGCATGTGTTGAGAGTGGATGATCAGGTGAGAAATGCCTGTTATTCATGGGTCGAGCATTGCGACTGGATTCCATTTCTCCTGACAGGTGGAGATGACGTAACGAAATTGAAACGCGGAGTGTGTTCTGCAGGTCACAAGGCTTTGTGGGCCGAAGATTTTGGCGGACTTCCGCCCGACAGTTTCTTTTCCTCACTGGATCCACTTCTGAAAGGATTTACTTCAAGACTTTTTACAACAACATATACTTCTGCTCAGTCCGCAGGAAAGCTCAGCCACTCATGGGCGGAAAGACTTGGACTATCAACTGACACCGTTGTAGGTGTTGGTGCATTTGATTGCCACATGGGCGCGGTTGGCGGACAGATCGAGCCTTACTATCTGAGCAAAGTCATGGGCACATCCACGTGCGACATGATGGTAATTCCCAAAGATGAGATGAACGGAAAGCTGGTTCGTGGGATCTGTGGTCAGGTGGATGGATCGATAATTCCTGGAATGATCGGTCTCGAAGCGGGGCAGTCTGCTTTCGGAGATACCTACGCGTGGTACAAAAACCTGTTAGCCTGGCCGTTAAAATTGCTGAGCGAATCAGAGTTTATTTCACCAGAGACTGCGTTTAAGATCAGCAGTGAAATTTCCGATAAACTTATTTCTGCCCTTAGTCTTGAAGCCTCAAAGCTTCCCGTACAGGAAGACGATGAGCTCGCGATCGACTGGCTGAATGGCCGGAGAACACCGGATGCAGATCAGACTCTGAAAGCCGCCATTGCGGGATTGAGCTTAGGTACAGATGCACCGCGTCTGTTCAAGACATGGGCTGAGGCAACATGCTTTGGCGCACGCGCGATCGTTGATCGTTTCAGCGATGAAGGTATTCCGGTAAAAGGTTTGATCGGCCTGGGAGGAGTAGCTCGTAAGTCGCCTTACATTATGCAGATGATGGCGAACGTGATGAACAAACCAATCCGCATTCACAAGTCAGAACAAACTTGCGCGCTCGGTGCTGCCATGTTTGCCGCCACAGTTGCAGGGATTTATCCTAAAGTGGAAGAGGCGATGCATGCCATGGGACAAGGCTTCGACATGCAATTTCAGCCGGAGTCGAAAGTAGTGGGAACGTATCAGAAACGTTACGAAAAATATAAGGCGTTCGGAGCATCGATTGAACATTCGGAATCATTACACGCGCTGGCACCATTATGATGGAAATAAAGAAATCATCGACAACCCGCTATGAAGCAATCAAGGTTGCTGCCTACAATGCAAATATGCAGTTGCCAAAGTTGGGTCTTGTGTTGTTTACTTTCGGAAACGTCAGTGCGGCAGATCACAACGAAGGAGTGTTTGCTATTAAGCCAAGCGGTGTTCCCTATGAAGAGTTGTCACCTGAAAAGATGGTGATCGTAGATTTCGATGGGAATACAGTTGAAGGGAAGCTGCGTCCGTCATCAGATACAAAGACACATGCAGTCCTGTACAAGCACTGGCCGAAGATCGGTGGTATTGTACACACACACTCGACATACGCAACCGCCTGGGCGCAAACACAACTCGACATTCCGATTTTCGGAACGACTCACGCAGATCATACCACGGTGGACATTCCATGCGCTCCACCCATGGACGATAAAATGATTGAAGGCGACTATGAATATGAAACAGGTTTTCAAATCATGAATTGCCTAAAACAAAAACAACTTTCGTACGAAGAAGTTGAAATGATTTTAGTTGGAAATCACGCGCCTTTTACCTGGGGAAAAACCTGCGAGAAGGCTGTGTACAACAGCGCAGTGCTGGAGAGTATTGCCGAAATGGCTTTTCTCACGCGGCAGATCAGGCCAGATGCACCACGTTTAAAAGACTCGCTTATCAAAAAGCATTTTGAGCGCAAGCATGGCCCCAATTCATATTATGGTCAGAATAGTTAACGTACTCCATCGCCACAATGATTGATCTAAAAAAACTTGAAGTTTGGTTTGTCACAGGGAGCCAGTTTTTGTACGGAGAAGAAACGCTCCGGCAGGTGGCAGCACATTCCCAGGAAATAGCAAAGGAACTGAATGCGTCTGCACGGATTCCTGTGTCGGTTGTTTTCAAACCTGTTCTCAAAACTCCGGAGGAAATTTTTCAGTTGTGCCAGGAGGCTAATCGTACTGCTAACTGCATCGGTCTTGTGGCCTGGATGCATACATTTTCTCCGGCAAAAATGTGGATCGGTGGTTTGAAGATCCTGAACAAACCTTTGTTGCACCTTCACACACAATTCAATCGCGACATTCCGTGGAAGGATATCGACATGGATTTCATGAACCTGAACCAAAGCGCCCATGGCGATCGGGAGTTTGGTTTCATTATGAGTCGCATGCGATTGAACAGAAAAGTAGTTGTTGGCCATTGGCAGGACCCGAACGTTCATGCGCGGCTTGATGCGTGGGTGCGCGCGGCAGCAGCGTGGCACGATTGGCAAGGTGCAAAATTCTGTCGCTTTGGCGACAACATGAGACAGGTTGCTGTTACCGAAGGAGACAAGGTCGAGGCGGAGATCAAGTTCGGATATTCCGTGAATGGTTATGGAATGGGCGACCTCACAAAGGTGATCAATGAAGTTTCCGACACTGACATCACAAAACTTGCGAGCGTCTACGAAGAAAAATATTCTGTTGTGGCTTCTTTAAAGAAAGGTGGAGAAAAGCATAATTCCCTTCGCGAGGCTGCAAAGATTGAGATCGGGCTTCGCAGATTTTTAGAAGCTGGAAATTTTAAAGGGTTCACCGATACGTTTGAAGATCTTCATGGGATGGTGCAGTTACCCGGTATCGCAGTTCAGCGGTTGATGGCCGATGGCTACGGCTTTGGTGCTGAAGGAGACTGGAAAACGGCAGCACTTGTTCGTGCGATGAAAGTAATGGGCACCGGACTAAAAGGAGGAAATTCCTTCATGGAGGATTATACCTATCACTTTGATCCGTCAAACCCGGCAGTGCTTGGTGCACACATGCTTGAGATCTGCGAATCGATTGCCGATGGCAAACCTTCGTGCGAGATCCATCCGTTGGGAATTGGAGGAAAAGCAGATCCGGTACGATTGGTTTTTAATTCTGCAGCGGGTCCAGCGCTGAATGCTTCGATCGTTGATATGGGAAATCGCTTTCGACTTCTGGTTAATGAGGTTGAAGCGGTAAAACCTGAGCAACCACTCCCAAAACTTCCGGTTGCGCGGGTGTTGTGGAAACCATATCCTGATATTTATGTCGGATGCGCTGCCTGGATCCTGGCGGGCGGAGCACATCATACCTGTTACAGTCAAAGTCTGACTTCCGAACACCTGAGAGATTTTGCCGACATTGCAGGGATTGAACTCGCCCTTATTGGAAAAAATACAAACATTGACAATTTTAGAAATGAACTTCGTTGGAGCGAAGTATACTACCGATAACCACACCAGGACGTAACCAAACTAAACCAGCCGCATGCATTCCTCACTTGTCTTCTCCGACTATCTTGTTTTTTTGTTGTATTTCATTCTGGTAACCTCTTATGGATATTGGGTCTACCAGCGGAAAAAGAAGGCCGTCACTGATACGAAAGATTTTTTTCTTGCTGAAGGCTCTCTCACCTGGTGGGCGATCGGTGCCTCGCTGATTGCTTCAAATATTTCCGCGGAGCAATTCATCGGCATGAGTGGTGAAGGATATTTTGTGGGCATCGCTGTGGCAGCGTATGAATGGATTGCCGCCATTGCGCTGATCATCATCGCGGTGTGGTTTATTCCTATTTATCTTAAGAACCACATCTACACGATGCCGCAGTTTTTGAAACAGCGCTACAATGAAACCGTGGCGCTGATCATGGCTGTGTTCTGGTTGTTCCTTTACGTATTCGTCAATCTGACATCGATTCTCTACCTCGGAGCCGTTGCCATCAACGGACTGGTAGGAGGTGAGTCACTTCACCTCATCATGGTCGGACTGGCAGTGTTTGCGCTGATCATTACACTGGGGGGAATGAAAGTGATTGGATACACCGATGTGATCCAGGTGGGTGTTCTCATTATTGGTGGTCTTGCAACAACGTATCTTGCATTAACCATCGTAGCGGAAAAATTCGGATTTGGTTCTGACGCGATCGCAGGTTTCAAAGTTTTAATGAACGATGCGCCAGAACATTTCCACATGATCATTCCCAAACCTGATGAAGATTCAACGCAGCTTGAAATCAACAAGTATCTTGTCCTTCCGGGCATCGCCATGTATTTTGCCGGTCAGTGGATTGTGAATCTGAACTATTGGGGATGCAATCAATACATCACGCAGCGCGCCCTGGGCGCAGACTTGAAAACTGCACGCACCGGAATCTTATTTGCCGGACTACTTAAACTCATGATGCCATTGATTGTGATGTTGCCGGGCATTGCAGCGTTTGTTCTTTATAAAAATGGTCATCTTCCTCAACTCGAGGGAGGGAGCAAGGACGGAGCATACTCTGCTATTCTCGGATTTTTGCCGAGTGGTTTGAAGGGTCTGTCCATTGCCGCATTGACGGCTGCGATAGTAGCTTCGCTGGCCGGCAAAGCAAACTCCATCTCAACCATTTTCACCCTCGATATCTTTAAAAGGTATTTTGATTCGTCAGCAACGGAAAAAAAGCTTGTCTGGGTTGGACGGGTAACGGTATTTGTTTCGATGATGATCGCTGTAATTTTCACATGGGAAGATTTGTTAGGCATTGGTGGCGAAGGCGGCTTTACCTTCATCCAGAAATACACCGGATTCATTAGTCCCGGTGTTTTTGCGATGTTCATACTCGGTATGTTCTGGAAGCGTACGACCGGAGCAGCCGCGATTGCAGGGGTAATAACCGGTTTTGTATTATCTGTATTTTTTAATGAATTCGCTACCGGTGTTTTCGGACCCGAAACGATATTTTACACCGCATATCCCAATGGAGCCGGAGAATATGAGATTCCCTTTCTCATCTGCATGGGTTTATCTTTTATGTTTACCATGATTGTGATGATTCTTATGAGCCTTGCGGGGCCTGCCGTTAACCCGAAATCCTTTAATATCGATTCGAGCATGTTCAAAGTTGATAAGTCTACGCTGGTGCTGATCGTTATTACGCTACTTATACTGACTGCCCTTTATGCAAAGTTTTGGTAAACCAAATGGTTCCGTTAATTTTATCGCATGGATCTCAGTAGCTATAAAAGTAATCAGAAAATTCTCGTTGCCGTTGACTGTATCATTTTCGGTTTTGATGGTACCCAGCTGAAAGCGCTTCTCATCAAAAGGGGGTTTGAACCTGAAAAAGGAAAGTGGTCATTGATGGGCGGATTTGTCGGGAAGAACGAGAACGCTGATGAAGCTGCAGCGCGCGTGTTGGCGCAGCTGACCGGGCTGGACAACATTTACATGGAACAACTTTACGCGTTCACTGATGTGGATCGTGATCCCGCTGGCCGCGTTATTTCCATTGCCTACTTCGCGCTGATCAACATCGAAGATTACAGCGAGCAGCTTCAGCACGATCACGAGGCAAAGTGGTTTCCGTTGTCGAAAATTCCACCACTCATTTTTGATCATAAAAAGATGGTCGCGAAAGCCAGGCGACTGTTGCGTCAAAAAGTTGCCGACCATCCCATCGGGTTCGAGTTGTTGCCTGAAAAATTCACCTTGCCGCAACTGCAGAGTCTTTACGAAGCCATTTACGAGACACCCCTCGACAAGCGCAATTTTGCAAAGAAGATCCTTTCGCTTAAAGTTCTCAACAAGCTCAACGAAAAGGAGAAAGAGTCATCCCGCAAGGGCGCATTCTACTATGTTTTTGACAGCGTCAAGTATGATAAGCTTCAACAAAATGGCGTGAGGTTCATTTGATCACTCACAATTATGAATCAGGAACCGCAACGAATACTTGCGGTTTTTTTATGGCATTACTTCGCCAGAACGCATCGCTTTTAAAATTTATCATTTTTTCTGCAATCGTTTTCTGATTCTGTAAATAAGTGTATATTGTACACGTGTAAAATTTAACCTTATCCTCAATTCATTTTCGACATGAATAAAAAATTCATTTTCAGCGCGGTTTTAATTGTTATCGGAACAATGAGCGCTTTCGCACAAACCAATTCGATCACCATCCAGGAGCCATCGAATATTGTGATCAACAAACATATCTATGGGCATTTTGCCGAGCACCTGGGACGATGTGTCTACGGGGGTTTCTATGTTGGTGAAGACAATAAGAAAATCCCACATGTGAATGGCGTGCGAACCGATGTTGTCGATGCGCTGAAGAAAATGAAAATCCCGAACCTGCGCTGGCCGGGTGGATGTTTCGCGGACACTTACCATTGGAAAGATGGTATTGGTCCTAAGGCAAAGCGGCCGAAGATCGTAAATGTGTGGTGGGGCGGTGTCACAGAAGACAACAGCTTCGGTACGCACAATTTTCTTGACATGTGTGAATTGCTCGGTGCGGAGCCTTATCTCGCAGCAAATGTGGGAAGCGGATCAGTGACGGATCTCGTTGACTGGGTTCAATATGTAAATTTCACAGGCCAGAGCCCGATGTCAGATTTGCGTGTGCAGAATGGAAGAGAAAAGCCGTGGAATGTAAAATATTGGGGCGTTGGCAACGAAGCGTGGGGATGTGGTGGAAACATGAAGCCCGACTACTACGCGAATATTTACAGACAGTACGCAACGTTCATGACAGACAGCAAAGACGCGAAATTATTTAAGATAGCTTCCGGTGCAAGTTCGAATGATTACAACTGGACAGAAGTGCTCATGCGCGAAATTCCTTTAAACATGCTGGACGGTGTGGCACTTCACCATTATTCGGTCATTGACTGGAATAAAAAAGGACCAGCTACCGGATTCAGCGAAGAACAGTACTTCACCATTATGAGTCGTGCCCTTGAGATGGAAGAGCTCGTAACACGACACTCCACTATTATGGATAAATACGATCCGAAAAAGAAAGTTGCCCTTGTTGTTGATGAGTGGGGCGGATGGTATGACGTAGAGCCTGGTACCAACCCCGGATTTCTCTATCAGCAAAACTCCATGCGCGATGCGATGATCGCTGGTGTAAGTCTTAATGTCTTCAACAATCATGCAGAGCGTGTTCGCATGGCCAATCTTGCGCAGGCGATCAATGTATTGCAAGCCGTGATTCTCACCAACGAGGAAAAGATCATCCTGACACCGACTTATCATGTGATGGAGATGTTCAATGTTCATCAGGATGCGAAACTGCTTCCGCTGAGCGTGAGGTCAAACGATTATGTTTTCAACAATCAGAAACTCCCTGCTGTGTCAGCTTCTGCTTCGGTAGATAATGCAGGTGCAGGCCATATTTCATTGGTGAATATCGATGCGAACAAAAGCCAGGAGATTTCCATAACGCTAAACGGCTCGAAGTTCAAAAACGTAACGGGTCGGATACTCGCATCTGATAAAGTAACTGACCATAATACTTTTGAGGCACCTACGAAGGTACAGCCGCAACAATTTAAGGACGCGAAATTTGAAAATGGCGTGTTGAAAGTGAAGTTGCCTCCGGTGTCAGTCGTGGTACTCGAGTTGAAATAACAGCTTGGTTCTTCCGTTTTTCGATCCAATCACCAGGTTATGGCCAGACGAATAATTTCTACAATCATTTTGTTGCACGCATGTTTTTGCACAGTTGTATTATTTGCGCAACCTCCGCGCGGGCCGGTGTTTGTTTCTCCGGAGGTAAATGCGGACAATACGGTGACGTTTCGGTTTCAGTCTAAAACTGCAAGGGAAGTTTTGCTGACTACTCAGCTTGAGAAAGGCCGTGTTAAGATGTCCCGTGATACCAGCGGATTATGGAGCGTAACGTTGGGCCCGGTCAAGCCTGACATTTACCCTTACAACTTTATTGTTGATGGAACTTCGGTGGCTGATCCTAAGAATTCTGCGGTTTTTCCGAACGAAGGTTTCCAAAGTAGTCTTGTGGAAATTACAGGCTCCACTCCGCTGGTGCACAGCGTTCGAAACGTGCCGCATGGTACAGTATCGTATCGCTATTATCAGTCGCCTGAGCTCGGCACAAGACCAGTTGTGATCTATACTCCGCCTGGATATGAAAAAGATTCCAAAACAAAATATCCCGTGCTCTATCTTTTACATGGAACCACAGATACCGAAGAAACCTGGACAAAGGTTGGAAGAGCGAATATCATCCTCGACAATCTGATTGCAGAAGGAAAAGCAAAACCAATGATCATTGTGATGCCGTACGGCCGGGCATACCCACTCATTAGCAAATCCTCAGGAAGTCTTCGCTCGTGGGAAAATCTCCAGGCATTCAAGATGGATTTCCTCAATAATCTTCTTCCCTTTGTTGAGCAAAATTATCGCGTGAAAGCTGACCGCGACAGCCGTGCGATTGCGGGATTCTCGGGTGGAGGAGGAGAGACGTTGTTCCTGGGGTTGAACAATCCGGAGCTGACGTCATGGATCTGCGGTTTTGCTCCCGGAATGTTGAAAGAAGAATTCGACCGCAACAACGCAGGCGCATTCAAAGATCCGTCACAAACCAACCAGCGCCTCAAATTATTTTGGATTGGTATCGGAACAGAGGACATGCTTTACCCGGTAGTGTCGGAATATATTGAGGTACTGAAATCGAAAGGGATCAAACACGAAACGTTAATTTCAGACGGAGGACACACGTGGATGAATTGTAAGCGCTATCTCGCCACCATCGCAGAGAAACTTTTCAAATAATCGTGCAATCAAATGTTTCTCGACTGTTTAGCAGCGGTTCAAATGCATCCGGGATTTTTGCTTAGATGTCTAAACAAGTTTTTAAATCTCCCATTCAGGGATTCCTGCCGAAGACAAACGAATGTGCAAACGTTACTTGATTTTTGAAGGTCGATTACGTATAATTGTATAAGAGACACTTATTCCGACACCGAGATGCAAATGGGTTCCGCCCGAAAACGAACGCACGGTGTTGATGAAAAATTGAAATAAGGCTCACTGACCAAAAGCTTCTTCTTTCACATCAGGAGAACACATGACCAAGAAAATGTCATTTGAGATTCTAACGGAACAAAAGTTCGCGCAAGTCTACCAGGCTACGTGGAAGAAGCTCTATAGCGTAGGTTACAATCATCTCCGTGACAAATCGCTGACGCAGGAACTTGTGCAGGATGTTTTCGTAAAATTATGGCTGAACCGAGATGATGTTAAGAATGTCGAAGATGCCGAAGCATATCTGACCAGGGCATTGAGAAACAAAATTTACGACCATTTCGACAGTGTCGCATGCCGAAGAAAGCATACCAAAAAAGCATTGGAGAATTTTTCCGAAGAGCGTCACGTAGTCGATGAGGCCATGGTATTCAACGAAGGTCTTAGCCTGGTAGGTGATGAATTAAGAAAAATGCCCAAGACAACACAAACCGTCTTTAAGCTTAGCCGATTCAGCAAATACACCAATGACGAAATAGCGGCCAAGACACACTTGTCAGGTAAAGCTGTTGAGTACCACATCACGCAAGCCGTGAAGAAATTGCGCGTACGACTCGGAATATTTCTTTCCTGATGGCCAGCTTAGGTTAAGCATCTCCTTCCTGCGTCACTCCTTCAAATCTTAGAAATTCAGAAACGGTTTAGGGTTACCGCCTTTGGCAGCCGTCTTACAACGGGGCATCGCTCTATTCTGAACATGGATAACAAGAAACTAACCGAACTCATTCACAGATATAAGACAGGAACCGCAACTCCTGAAGAGATTGCCCTGCTCGACAAGTTCTGGTCTGCCGAAAGCGAAGCAGTGCCAAACGACCACACGCCTGAAGAGCTGGATGAGATCCAACGCGAGATGTTCCTGGCGATCAACGATCAGATCGAAAGAGAGGAAGCTCATACGCGAAAAGTATCGATACGTCCGATGGTTTATAAAATAGCGGCTTCGATCACCATTGTGTTGGCTGTGTCGTTGTGGTGGTTTAAGTATTCAAATCAACTCACCGAAGTACAAACAGCATTTGGTGAACACAGAACTGTTACCCTGCCAGACGATTCCCAGGTTATTCTCAATGGAAATTCTGTACTGAAGTACTCAGGCAACTGGGATAACAATAGTTCCAGAGAAGTTTGGCTGGAAGGGGAAGGCTTCTTTTCCGTAACACACACTGCTAACAACCAGAAGTTTATTGTGCATGGGTCCGGTGAACTCGATGTTGAGGTACTGGGCACGAAGTTCAACATGAAAACAAGGAACGATGCCTCTGAGGTGATGCTCACGGAAGGAAAAGTGAGACTTGCCATGGGTGAAGAGCAGAATGTAAAGGAGCTCTTCTTAAAACCAGGAGACCTCGCAACGGTAAAAAATAAAGACCTCTCAACAAGGAGTGTGAAACACCACCAATATACTTCCTGGGTGGATAACAAGCTGTTTTTTGATCGTACTCCGCTGCGTGACCTGGCCACCATACTGCATGACACGTATGGCCTGACGGTTACTTTCGAGAACCCTGCGCTTGAAGAGAGAGAGCTCTCCGGTGAAATATCTTCCGCCACCGCGGATGATATTTTGTACGCTATTGCAGAAACTTTCGATCTCAAAGTCGAGAAAGAAGGTCATGCTGTTACCATTTCGACAAACAACAAGTAGTTCCAATCACCTAATTAACCCAAACCAATTTTATGACCCGACATTACCTAATGAAACCGTACTTAAAATGGTGCTGTCTCTTCATGGCACTTTTAAGTTTCGCTCAAGTGACGAGTGCTCAGGAAATTTTGTATGCGACCGCGCGAAAAACCAATCCCGTTGCTTTAGAGCAGCGAGCGTTGCGCGATGTTTTGAAGGACATTCAGGCGCACTTTAAGATTTCTTTTATTTATGAGTCGGTCTTAGTCGAAGGCAAGGCAATTTCCGGCAGCGTAGTGTTTAAAGGCAGCGTAGAAAAAACCCTGAGCGCTGTCTTAACACCGATCGGACTCAAATACAAGAAAATTAATAAGTCCACCTATTCGATTTTATCCGCGTCACCAGTAGCACTGATTGCAAGCACAGCTACGAAATCTTCGGATTTTGATACCAGCGCCCTCAGCAGCTCTCTTGCAGGAGTTAATGACCTGGCGAATTATACCCCAATTGTCAATCCGGAAATCCAGGTGAATGGCCGCGTTACGGATGAACAATCAAATCCTATTCCGGGTGCGAACATTCTTATCAAAGGTACAACCCTTGGTACAAGCACGGATGCGGATGGAAGATTTTCAATCAATGTGCCTGATGCGAACTCAGTTCTTGTTATCAGTTTCATTGGCTATGTGTCAAAGGAAATTCCGGTGGGTGCCCAGACTGAAATCAGTGTCATGTTGGCTGCCGATGTAAAGCAGCTGAGTGAAGTAGTTGTTGTCGGTTATGGTACACAGAAGAAAGCTTCTGTGACAGGAGCAATCTCGTCTGTCTCCGCTAAAGAAATTAACACTCAACCTGTCGTTAGTGTGAGTCAGGCTTTGCAAGGCAGGATCGCAGGCGTTACGGTTGTAAATAACGGTGCGCCCGGTGAGGCACCGCTCATCCGGATCAGAGGCGTTGGAACGATCAACAATGCAAGCCCATTGTTTGTTGTGGATGGTTTCCCTACCTCAGACCTCAATAGCTTCAATCCAAAAGACATCGAATCAGTAGACGTCCTGAAAGATGCCAGTGCTGCAGCGATCTATGGATCACGTGCAGCTAACGGAGTGGTGTTGATCACGACAAAGCGAGGTGCAAATAACAAAAAGCTTACGGTCAATTTTGACAGCTATTATGGCGTTGAGCAACCCTGGAGAAAATTGGATCTCCTCAACACTGATCAATATATTGATTATGCTACTGACCTGATGACGAATGCTGACATTTACAAGCAAGAAACCAAAGCGCCATCAGATCCAAATGTTGTTATTGGTTCAAGCATTCCGACAAGGATCAGCTCGGGCGGATTGAATCAACCCATAAACTCACAGACCTCGCAAACGTTCAGCCAGACCAATACCGACTGGCAGGACGTTATGTTCAGAACCGGAAGAATTCAGCAGCATAAAATTGAATTGTCAGGTGGTTCAGCGGCATCCAGGATGTTTGGATCGGTAGGCTTTTTTGAGCAGGAAGGCATTATGCTTGGAACAGGTTACAAACGCGGAGATGCACGATTCAACTCTGATCATAATGTTTCAAAAAGAGTAACCGTTGGACAGAATTTCTATGTGGCCTTCGATGAACGAAAAATTGAACAACAGGCTGGCGGAAGAACTCAGTTGCAGCACATGATCCGAAGTTCTCCTTATTTCCCGGTTTACAGCCCCGATAACTATGGAGGTTTCTTTGGTTCGCAAGGTATTGATGGATCAGATCCAGAAAACCCCGTAAGAATTGCTATGCAAGACCAGCAGAATCAGCAGCGGCTAAAGTTCCTGGGCAATGCTTATGTTGATGTGAAGATCTTTGAGTTCCTCAATTATAAGTTCCAGGGTGGTGTTGATTATGTTGACTATTCACAACGCACACACCAGCCAGCGTATAACACGGGAGCCGGTGGATACTCCTCACGCCCTGCAGCATTGATCAATCAGAATCGTCAGAATTTCGCATCTGTATTGCTGACCAATCAGCTTACCTTCAACAAAGTGTTTGGTAAACACGCTGTGAACGCGACTTTGGTTGCCGAGCAGCAAACCAATAATTTCTCACAGATCACTGGCGGAGGGGAAAACCCGATATCAAATGATGTGAAGGAACCAGTTGCGCTTTCAAAAATCAGCTTTAGCGGAAGTCGATCTCAGTCAGCGCTAATGTCCTACATTGCAAGAGTGAACTATGAATTCGGTAACAAATATCTGCTTGGCGCATCGTTCAGACGTGACGGTTCTTCAAGATTTCTAAAACCCGGCCGATGGGGAAATTATCCAGCGCTGTCCGTAGGATGGCGACTTAGCGAAGAAAGTTTCCTGGCCGACAACAACCTGGTGAGTGATCTGAAATTACGCGCGAGCTACGGTGTCACTGGTAATAATCAGAGCGGAGATTATGGAGCCATTTCAACAATCTCAGGAAATCAAATTTATCAATTTGACCAGGGAGGAGGTATTGCTTCAACCGGATATACCATCCGCGCCCTCGCCAATCCGAAACTCAAATGGGAATCAACCTACATGACAAACGTAGGATTGGATATCGGCATCCTGAACGATCAGTTCACATTATCGGCCGAATATTTCAGCAACAAGACAACCGACATGATTATCCAACGCCCGATCCCGTTGTCGTATGGCTATGATACAGCACCTTTTGCTAATGTTGGTGAAGTCCAGAACAAAGGATTTGAACTTGAACTGGGTTACGAAAAATCACAAGGTGCGCTTACGTTGAACGTCTCGGGTAACGTATCCGTTGTACGCAACGAAGTGCTGAATCTTGGAGACGAGGGAACAACAATCGCACAAGGCGACTGGTATGGCGACAACCTTACAAATACAAAAGTCGGGCAGCCTATCGGGTACTTCAATGGTTATGTAACCGATGGACTTTTCCAGGTGGGCGAATCTTCACCCCTTCAGCCAAATGCAAGACCAGGAGATATTCGTTTTAAGGACCTCAATGGCGATGGGGCTTTGAACAGCGATGACAAAACAAACATCGGGCACTTCCTTCCAAATTTTGCTTATGGTTTGAATTTTTCAGCAAACTGGAAAGGGTTTGATGCGATGCTGTTCCTGCAAGGTGTATCCGGAAATGAAATCTACAGCGTTGTGAAATACGATCTGGAAGGCATGACACGCTTGTTCAACTCCGGTGCAGCCGTGTTGGATCGCTGGACGCCCGAAAACCCAAATACAAATGTTCCAAGAGCGATCTCTGGTGATCCGAATCAAAATGCACGCGCATCTGATCGTTTTATCGAGAATGGTTCGTATTTCAGAATCAAGAACCTCACGGTCGGCTACAATTTTCCGTCAGCAATAACAGGAAACGCTGTCGCGAAACTCAGGATCTACGCAACCACACAGAATCTGCTGACGGCTACAAAATATAAGAGCGGTTACGACCCTGAAATCGGAAACAGAAATGCCGGGGCCAACGGATTGACACAGGGTATTGACTACGGACAATTCCCGCAGGCTAGAAGCTTAGTGGTTGGCGTGCAAGTTGGATTTTAAATATTTCGAATCATTTAATAGACACATTACAATGAAAAGAAAATTGATATTAACGCTGATGGGAGTGATGGCCTTCACCTTCTCCTGCGATGATAGCGTACTGGACAAATCAAATCCAAATGAATTCACTCCGGATTCATTCTACAAAAACGGAACCCAGATCGTAGGCGCAGTAAACGCTGTTTACTCCAGCTTACAAAGTCTCGATCTGTTCTGTCGCGAGTATTTCTTTATGCATGACCTCAGGTCTGACGATGTGGCATCGGGCGGTGGTCAGCTCGAAACGCACCGTGCGCAGTTGCTCAATGGAACGCACGACCCTTCGAACGGAGTGCTTACACAGGCGTGGCGGGGATGGTACCGACTGATACACCATGCGAATCAGGTGGTTGAAAATGCTCCGAAGGCGACCGAAAATGTTACCGATGAGCTGAAGAAAAGAGTGGAAGGCGAAGCAAGGTTTCTCCGGTCACTGGCGTATTTTGATCTGGTTGTGGTTTTTGGCGGAGTGCCGCTGATGGAGACTTATGCAAAGGCTATCGGTGAAGACAAGCCACGTGCGACAGAAGATGAGGTATATGCTTTTATTATTGCTGATCTTGAAACAGCAATCGAATACCTTCCTGTAAAAGCGTCATACGATGCAAACAATGTTGGTCGAGCCTCAAAGGAAGCAGCCCAAAACCTGTTGGCGAGGGTTTACATGCAACGTGGTGACTATGCGAAGGCCAGACCATTGTTGCTCTCGATCATTAACAGCGGAGCCTTCAACGCATGGAAAAATATCGCATACATCGAAAACTTCCGCGAGGAAAATGAATTCAATGCAGAATCGTTGTTTGAAGTAGCCTTCACCTTGGCGAATGGCGGATCGAGCTGGGACGCTTCCGGACAGGGAACGAGTACGGAGGTCACTTTCCGCGGCCAGGAGTACGGACCAACAGCATGGCGAAATCTAATCCCATCAACATCACTGCTGAACGAATATGAGAAAGTTTCAAAAGGTGATGCTAAGGATGATCCAAGGTATGCCCAGTCTTTCTATGTGCTCGGGGAAAAATATTTCAACGATACAAAGACGATTACAAATATGCAGGGTGCCGATCCGAAGATCAGCTGGAAAAAATATCAGAATATCTACAAGTCCGAAACAGAAGATCTTCGCTCTGGCATCAACATGCGCGTTATGCGGTACACAGAAGTTCTGCTGAACATGGCTGAAGTGGAAAATGCGCTTGGCGCTGATGCTGCTGCAATCGGATATCTGAATGAAGTGAGATCAAGAGTAGGCGTTGAGATGCCACCTTATCCAACTGCGAATTATCCGGTGAACAATGCTGCAGAGGTTTTCAGAGCAATTGTGCACGAGAGACGTGTTGAGCTTGCCGGTGAACAGATCCGCAATAGAGATATTTTGCGTTGGAGAAAGCTCGGTAAACTCACCTCCGAACCGATTTCATATTTCTCTGCCAAGCATGCGCTTGCACCAATACCATTGCAGGAAATAAACAGTAACGCGAAGATATCGCAGGCTGATCAGAATCCGGGCTTTTAAAAATAATTGACGGAATTTAAAAGGAGCGGGAAGATCTCGCTCCTTTTCGTGTTAAATGACGATCGAGTAAACCCTATGAAAAGTAGTTTTGACGGTAAGTCGCTGGTGAAAACGAACGGTAATGGTAGCTGGATATTGATCCATAGTCTCTTCCTGATTTTGTTGTTCACCAGTTGTGGCAATGACAAAAAAGAATTATTCGAATTACTTCCTTCCTCAAAGACAAATATTGTTTTTAATAATAAGCTCACGGAAAGCGATACGTTCAACGTTCTGAGTTTCGAATACATCTACAACGGTGCGGGCGTGGGCGTAGGTGATGTGAACAATGATGGCCTCACTGACGTTTTTTTTGCCGGGAACATGGTTTCAAGTTCCCTGTACTTGAATAAAGGCGATTTTAAATTTCAGGATGTTACTGAACAGGCTGCGCTGAACACCGATCTGTGGTGCACGGGCGTATCGATGGTCGATATCAATCAGGATGGTTTAATCGATATTTATGTTTCAACGATTCAGCCTTACACTAAAAAACTATCTGTTCCGAATTTGCTTTATCTCAACAAGGGTGTAAATCAGGAAGGTGTTCCAACCTTTGAAGAAGTTGCAGCAAAAGTCGGTCTGGCAGATTCGAGTTACGCCACGCAGGCAGCATTCTTTGACTATGATCTCGATGGGGACCTCGATGTATATATTTTAACGAACGCGCTCGAGTCGTACAACCGGAATCAGATCATGGGACTGCGAAACGATGGTACCGGTAAAAGTGTAGACAAATTTTATCGCAATGAAGGAATCGTTGACGGCCTTCCCGTGTTTAAGAATGTGTCAAAGGAAGTTGGCGTACAGGCCGAGGGTTGGGGACTCGGTATCGTTGTGAATGACATCAATCGTGACGGATATCCCGATGTTTACGTTGCCAACGATTTCATGTCTAACGATCATCTTTACATTAACACGGGTGATGGAAAATTTATCAATAACATCCGGTCCATGCTGAAGCATCAGGAGCAAAACGGAATGGGCATCGACATGGCTGACATCAACAACGATGGTTTGAATGATATCGTTGTGCTCGACATGTTGCCAGACGATAACCTTCGCCAGAAGACAATGTTTTCAACCATTGGCTATGACCGGTTTCAAATGTTTCGCGAGAAAGGCTACGAGTATCAGTACATCCGCAACGTACTTCAGCTCAATAATGGAAACAACACTTTTAGCGATATCGGATACCTTTCAGGCATTTACGCCACTGATTGGAGCTGGAGCAGTCTGTTTGCTGATTTTGATAACGATGGCTACCGCGATCTCTTCGTAGGCAACGGCTATCGCAAAGATATCACCGATCAGGATTTCATCGCCTACAGCAAAGAATTTTCGATGTTCAGCACCGATCGAAACAGAATGAACAACATTCGCAAGGAAATCGAAAAGCTCAGTGGCGTGCGCAAGCCTAATTTTCTCTTCCGGAACAACGGAGACCTGACGTTCACGGATAAAGCAAAAGAGTGGGGTGTGGATCAACCCTCATATTCTAATGGAGCTGCCTATGCCGACTTTGATAATGATGGCGACCTTGATCTCATCACAAACAATATCAATGATGAGGCATTTGTCTATCGCAATCTGCTGATCAATGATCAATCGCGTAGTGATCACAACTTCCTCAGAGTGAAGCTTAACGGTGAAAAGGGAAACAATCATGGCTACGGAACAACCATCGAGGTTTTTACTGATGGAAAACGCTACTACGCTGAGCACCAAACTGTCAGAGGCTATAAATCTACCGTTGAAAACGTTCAACATTTTGGCTTAGGGAAAGTAGAGAGCGGAGCAATTGATTCTTTAAGAATCACCTGGCTTGGAGGAAAGACACAGCTCTTGCGCGATGTACCTGTCAATCAAACGATCACGGTGAGCAGCAGCGATGCCATTGCGAAGGGAAAGTCAAATCCGTCTTTCGCGGGATTGCTGGTTGAATCGCATAATAAGCTCGGAATTCATTACAAGCACCATGAAGATGAGTATGTCGATTTCCTTCAGGGTCAGTTTCTCCTTCCACATAAGCATTCACAAGGCTCACCTGGGATTAGCGTGGGCGATTTCGATGGAGATGGACTCGATGATTTTGTGGTTGGTGGCTCCGCGAATAAGCGTGCTATTGTTTTCCTGCAGCAAAAGAACGGTTCATTTAAACGGGATTCGCTCGCAATGAAAGAGTCAGAAGACATGGGCATACTGCTCTTCGATGCCGACAATGACGGGGACCAGGACTTGTACTGCGTTAGCGGAAGCTCAGAGTTTAAAGGTGACAAACTAAACTATCAAGATCGTTTTTACAGAAACACAGGAAAGGGAAAATTCGAACTGGACGCGGACGCCTTGCCGGAAATTACGAGCAGTGGAAGTTGTGTTGTTGCCAATGATTTTGATCGTGATGGTGATCTCGATCTTTTTGTAGGAGGAAGAGTAGTTCCGATGCGATACCCTGAAGCACCCGAAAGTTATCTTCTCGTCAACAACGGCCAGGGAAAGTTTGAGAATCAGACCTCGAAGTTTTCGACAACATTGTCAATGGCAGGCATGGTGACATCGGCACTCTGGACTGACGTGAATAATGATGGCTGGACAGATCTCGCTGTAGTGGGCGAGTGGATGCCATTAACGTTCTATATAAACGAAAAGGGAAAATCATTTGCTCCGCTAACCATTCAGAATTCATCCGGATGGTGGAACAGCATTTCAGGCGGTGATTTTGACAATGATGGCGACATCGACTACATCGCGGGCAATCTTGGGCTGAACTCGGTTTATAAAGCTTCAGTCGGGGAACCTGTGACCGTGTATGCAAAAGATTTCGACAACAACGGATCGGTGGACCCTATTCTTTGCCGGTACATTCAGGGCAAAGAGCACCCGACACATCCGAGAGAAGCGCTAACCACTCAGGTGGCCATGCTGCGTGGCGTAGTTACAAGCTATGCAAAATATGGCGGCATGGGCGTGCACGACCTCTTCCCTAAGGAACGATTTCAGGATGCGATGGTATTAAAAAGTACCATGCTAACTTCTGCCTACATTCAAAACAACGGCAACAATCAATTTGAAGTTAAACCGCTTCCAACTGAAGCTCAATTTTCACCGATGTTCGGTACAGTGGTTACAGATGTTGACGAAGATGGAAACCTGGATGTGCTCGCAGTTGGAAATTCCTATGCCTGTGAAGTGTTGTCAGGATATTATGACGCTGGGATCGGAAATTTTCTGCAAGGTGACGGCAAGGGGAACTTCAACTCTGTTCCAATAAATCAATCCGGTTTTTTTGTCGATGGTGATGCGAAAGCTCTCGCCAGGTTGATTTCTGGTGAGGGCAAGGAATTGTTTGTAGTCACTCAGAATCGCGATAGTCTTAAAGTCTTCGCCAGACCTCTTCAACCTTCTGTGACTACCGACTCCGTTGTGAAATTGGAGTGGGATGACGGATTTGCAATTATTGAACTTACTAACGGAAAGAACAGAAAGCAGGAAGTGTATCTTGGAACAGGATATCTTTCTTCTTCTGCCAATTCGATCATCAAAAACAAAACTATTTCAAAGGTTACAATTGGGGATAAGAAAAATCCATGAAGGTTGTATTAATACTTCTGTCATGAGAAAAGTCTTCAGCATCGGACTAATTTTCCTTTGCTGGATTATTATGTCCTGCGACAAAGATTCTTCGCACGACCAGATGTTAGCGATCCTGAAAAAGCAGCAGCAAAACTACAACCGGTTCGATAATTTTTACGCTTCCGATGCACATGTGGCGTATTATGATTCGTTGATCAATGCGTCATATGGAGCGCAGGATAAGATGCGTTATGCTTATAACAAAGCACGGGCATTGATTGCTTTGGGAAGAGAAGATGAGGCCGTGGAAATATTGGAGCCACAGGTTGAAAAGATCAAGACTGAAAAAATCCAGGGCATGGATCGCCTGAAGGAGCTTCTCGGTCTTGCTTACCTGCGCGGTGGAGAACGCGTGAACTGCATCAGGAATCACACACCGGAAACATGCATCTTACCTATTCAAGGTGCGGGCATTCATCGCGTGCAGACCGGTTCGCGTAACGCTGCGCATGTCTATGAGGAGCTATTGAATGATCATCCGCAAAACCTCGAGTATCGTTGGTTGCTGAATATAGCGTACATGACATTGGGAGAATATCCCGCAAAGGTCCCGGAAAAAATACTTGTTCCAAATCTAAATGTTTCAATAACTGAAGTTGACTCGGGCGTTTTTATTAAACCGTTTCAGGATATGGCAGCGCAGCTTTCGCTGGATGTCAACAACATGGCAGGCGGTTGCATCATCGATGATTTTGATAACGATGGGTATCTCGATATTGTAACATCTGCATGGGGAGTCGAAGACGAAATGCACTTTTTTAAAAACAACGGGGATGGATCATTCAGTGACCAATCAGCTTCATCGAAACTGAAAGAACTGACCGGTGGACTGAACCTCATGCAAATGGATTACAACAATGACGGCTTTAAAGACATTTTCGTATTGCGAGGCGCCTGGCTGCGTGACAGCTATGGGCTGCAGCCTAATTCACTCTTAAAAAATAATGGGGATGGCACCTTCTCCGATGTGACGATGGCGAGCGGATTGTTGTCCTTTCATCCAACGCAGACTGCAACATGGAATGACTTTAACAATGACGGATGGCTCGATGTGTTTATCGGTAATGAGACATGGGAGGGAAACGCATCTTCGGGAAAACACCCTGCTGAATTATTTATCAGCAATCAGGATGGCACGTTCACCAACGTTGCCGAACAAGCTGGTGTAGATTTCACAGGTTTTGTAAAAGGAGTGACCTCCGGAGACTACAATAATGACGGTTGGAAAGATATTTTCGCTACATCATTATCCGGCCAACGGTTCCTACTGAAAAACAAAGGCGGCTCCGGAAAGATACCATTGTTTGAAAACGTAACAAAGCAGGCTGGAATTTTCCCTGACACGATCAGCAGGACATTCCCAACATGGTTTTGGGATTACAACAACGATGGTTGGCTCGATCTGTTTCTCGGAGATTTTACTTTTGATCGTCCGATCTCTTCCTACTCCGCTGCCGAAGGATTAAATATCTCAACGGGTGTTTCCGGTGCTTGTAAACTTTACAGGAACAATCACGATGGAACCTTCACCAATGTTTCTGAAGAAGTTGGCTTGACTAAAAAAGCCTTTGCAATGGGCGCAAATTTTGGCGACATCAACAACGATGGATTTCTCGACATTTATCTGGGCACAGGAAATCCTGAATTGGAATCCATCGTTCCTAATAAACTTTTCCAGAATATTGGTGGAAAAAAGTTTGTCGATGTTACAGCACCGGCACGTGTCGGCCATCTCCAGAAAGGTCACGCTATCTCTTTTGCGGATGTTGACAACGATGGCGATCAGGACATTTACATTGAATTAGGAGGTGCGTATAAAGGTGATGCGTTTCACAATGCATTCTACATCAATCCTGACCAGGACGAACTGAACAACTGCATCGTGCTTGACCTTGTGGGGACCAAAACGAACCGAAACGCCATCGGCTCGCGGATCAAGCTTACGATCACGGAAGGTGGAAAAAAACGCAGCATCTACCGCGATGTCAATTCGGGCGGAAGTTTCGGAGCTTCACCGTTGCGGAGAGAAATCGGGATCGGTCGTGCCGAGATGATTTATGAAATTGAAATTCAATGGCATGCGGGACAAACACAGGTTTTTAGAAATGTTAAACCGAATCAGTTTCTTCGAATCACGGAGGGGAGTACTATTGTCGAAAATATCCCATTGAAAGCTTTAACTTTTACAGGTCAAAAATCTCATAACCATCATCATTGATTTGGCGGTGGCAGTTAGTTAGAAAAATAGAATAGAAAGCACCGGATCTTGAGCCACCTCGCTTTCAGCGAGGTGAGCGAAAGACCCCTATCAAGTTTTGGTGATCGTGTAGATAAAGGCTGTCATTCGAAGGTGAATCATATTGAGTAAGAG
Source organism: Fulvivirgaceae bacterium JP3-4 (assembly GCA_029309925.1). Lineage (GTDB taxonomy): Bacteria > Bacteroidota > Bacteroidia > Cytophagales > Cyclobacteriaceae > Chryseosolibacter. Next base: position 342,634 of record JARKND010000004.1, on the reverse strand, counting down.
TTCGTCTTCGAAGTCACCGGTAGTTTACAAAGAGTGTCAAGCCCGGCAGGTCTGCGGGTTAAGTTAAGGGTCTTTCGCTCATTCCGCTAGCGCGGGATGGGTCAAGATCCGGTGCTATTTTTTTGGTGGTTATTTCGATGCCGATCCCTTGCCTCCATCAGCAACAAGAAACTTATTTACATCGAGCCAGTATATGAACGCATCAAACCACTTGTTGCTTGTGCGATTCGGATTACCTAGACCAAAACCATGTCCGCCATTCTGATAAAGGTGAAACTCAACAGGCTTGCCGGCTTTGAACCATGAGTCGATCACTCCAAACTGACCACGGAAAAGAAAATCATCGGTTGCGATAACATTGAACATCGGTGGAGCATCGTTCGGTACTTCGACAGGTCCCATGCCACCGTAGATCGGTCCGATGAAGTCTAAGTCCATCACTTTCGATTTCAGTGTGCAATGCATTGTGAGGCCAGCGCCCGCAGAAAAACCAATCATGCCTAGTCTGGCAGTATCTACGCCCCATTCTTCAGCGCGCTTTAAAATCATCGCGTAAGCGGCTTCGGCATCTGCAAGCTGATTGGAAAGATCCATTTGTGGTCTTGGCGGAGGAGGTGTGTCCTTCTTCCCGTCTGCAGGAGGAGCTGCTGCGGCAAACGTCCGGTTCATTGATTCTTTGAATGCATCAAGCGATTCAGGAGTGGGATGGAGTCTGTATTTAAGAACAAAAGCAGCGATGCCTTTATCTGCGAGAGCTTGTGCAACTTCCCAGCCTTCGTTTCCCATGGAGAGCCAACGGAATCCACCGCCTGGTGCAACGATCACAGCCGCGCCATTTCCCTGGCCTTTCTTTGGAAGAAAAGGAGTGAGTGTTGCCGTTGTGATGTTTCGCGCCATCGGATCTCCCCACTGCCGAAACCACGTTTCTTTTGCCGGTTGATTTTCGACACCGCCCGTTCCAAGCTTGATGGCATTTGGCTCTGCAGGGGCATCGAGGGGATAAATTGTTCCATCCTGTGCGTTGGCAAACGCAGCGACTACAAGTAAGCACGCGACAATGGCTATCCTGGGCAATGTTTTCAATGTGATTGACATACTTATTGATTTTTATAAACCGTAAAAACTATCAAATGCCTGAATCCGAAGAAATTGGAAGTATCCTATATTAAGACGGTTGTGCTACCAGCTTTCCCTAAACGCTGAATTGAAAACCTTTTCCTTCAATTCTAAATCGCCAAGCATCATCCTTGCTGCTATTCCCTGGTTATCCGATATAATATCGCTCTATCAGAATTGAATTCAAATTTAATAAGTGTTTTTATTACATTTATCTTTTCCCGAACTGATTCTTACTCTTTAACGACATGAAAAAGCTGACGTTTCTGACAACTGTTTTAATTCTCGTAGTAGTATCCATTGGTCTCCACGCGCAAAATTTGAAACTGAATGACCTTGAATACTTAGAAACGCAAGGCGTTAATGTTCTTGTGTATAGTAACCTTTTCACCGGTGGGTTCAACGATGAGAAGAACGCAGGGATAGAAATGATCCACCATGGCGTCAGAACCGTGCAGGGTGGCGCTGTAAGACTATCAAACACTCCTGAGCAGTGGGATCTTGTTCCCGAGATTTTAAACCGAAAGGTGAATGCCGCGTCTCAGACCATCGAGGCAACGCTGCGGTATAAAGATTACGATTTCGATTCACGCGTTGTTGTGACGGCAAAGGGGAAAGGAGTGGAGATCGCTGTCTACCTCGATAAACCATTGCCACAAGAGCTTCAGGGAAAAGCCGGATTTAATCTCGAGTTTCTTCCTTCACAATATTGGCAAAAAACGTATCTGATGGATGGACGATACAACCGGTTTCCACGCTATGTGGTTGGAAACTCAGTGACGAGACCTGACAGTGAAAAACCAAAGCAGTTCAAGGGATATAAAACTTCCGATGACAGAGGCACAGGAAAATTCATTGATCCGCTTCCGCTTGAGACGGGACGTTCTATGATACTCGCACCGGATGAACCGTCACGTTTAGTAAAAATCACCTCGCAGGATGCCGACCTCATGCTGTACGATGGCCGCGTGCTGGCGCAGAATGGTTGGTTTGTCGTGAGGAGCATTTTGCCTTCCGGGAAAACAGGAAAAGTTCTGACGTGGAATGTTGAGCCGAATGCTATCCCCGGTTGGATCAGAGAACCGAACATTGGCTTTTCACAGGTAGGTTACATTCCTTCCCAGACAAAAGTCGCTGTCATTGAACTTGACAAAAAAGACAAACCTGCTGCAAAAGCCTCGGTGCATAAATTGAACGATGACGGAACGGATAGTGAAGTTTTCAGCGGAAACATTACTGCCTGGGGAAATTATTTTAAATACAACTATGTGAAGTTTGACTTCACGTCTGTGAAAACGCCAGGCATTTACTATCTCAAGTATGGTAATCTTAAAACGAACAACTTCATTATCGACAACGATGTTTACAAAGAGATGACCGATGCTACGAGTGACATCTGGATTCCCATTCACATGAATCACATGGTTGTGAACGAAGGGTACCGCATCTGGCATGGCGAGCCGTTCAAAGAAGGATATCTGCAGGCGCCCCCCAACACTGATCACTTCGATTTACACGCCCAGGGGCCGACAACTGATACTAAGTATAAAGCGTTAGAGCTGATTCCAGGATTAAATATTGGTGGATTTTTTGATGCAGGAGATTTTGATATCGAGACAGGGGCGAATATCAACGTAGTACAAAATTTCGTTCACACGTGGGAATATTTCAAACCGATGCGTGATCAGACCTTCGTTGACCAAAAGCAACGCTACGTTGATCTTCATCGACCCGATGGAACTCCCGATGTGTTGCAATTCATCGAGCATGGTACATTGAACCTTGTGGCGCAGGCTGAGAAGGTTGGCCACATGACGCAGACACTTTCCAATGCTGTTCTTGACAATTACCATCACCTTGGGGATGCAGCTTCCATAACGGATGGTCTGCCTTACAATCCAAAACTCGGCCCCTATGAAATAGCGCCAGACGGCAGATCGAGTGGAGTGAAAGATGATATGTGGGCGTTCACAACCAGAAATCCAGCACTTGACCTGCGCGCAGCCACAACGTTTGCCGCAGCAAGCAGGGCCTTGAAGGGTTATAATGATGACCTCTCAGCACGGGCTCTCGCACAATCAAAGAGACTTTTGAAAGAGGCAACTGAATTGCTGGCGAATCAGCCGACAGACACTTCGCGTTGGCGGAGATTTGCAAACGTTGGGACGAATCTGCAACTCTTCATTGCCACTGGTGAACAACAATACAAATCAAAGTTCGAAGAGATTTTATGGCCGGCACTTGATCGCAGTGTCACTTTCAATCTGCTGACTGCGCTGAATGCCATACCACACATGGATGATTCATTCAAGCAGAAGCTTCGTCCATATGTCGTCAGGTACGATGATTACATAAAGGGTCTGGAAAAATCTAATCCTTACGGAGTTCCGATCGAGCTGGGCAACTGGGCGGGGAGCGGAGCCATTACGAATTTTGGAACGACCATTTGTTTTGCCCGCAAATATTTTCCTGACGTGATCGATTCGAGCCATGTGTTCAAAGTCACCAATTGGCTCTTCGGTTGTCATCCTTACCACAACTACTCTCTTGTTGCCACGGTAGGGGCTACACGCCCGAAGGCAGTTTTTTATGGCAATAACAGAGCGGATTTCTCCTTCATACCCGGCAATGTTGCTCCCGGTGTCTTATTCCGAAAGCCGGATCACTTTGAGAACTATGACGACTGGCCTTTTCTGTGGGGACAAAATGAAGGTACCATCGCAGGAAACACCAGCTATTTAATCTTCGGATCTGCTTTTAAGGACCTGGTGAAGTAGCTATCGCTTTTGGCTATGGCTATAGCTGTGGCTTTATCATCTAAAAGCATCTCTTCAGTGATTGCCTGCACGCAATAGTTGTGGGCCATTGCAATGAATCACGTAAAGCATTACCATCTCATGCTGTATCATGCGTGTAGACATACCGTTGCAACAGCGGATCTGGCATTGTTTAGCAGAAAAAATCAGAATTTTTTTAAAAAAATCGCAGCAACCGATTTCTTCCTCGATTTCAAACGATTGTTCGGTTGTAAAATAATATTCTACTTAAACGTTTGCAGGCAGTAGAAGATTCTGTTGAATTAGTAAATCCAGAATTAAATTCTAAAATTCATTTGACCGTTTAATCTAAACCAGTTCTATGAAAAAATGTCTACTAACGTTTTTAACGTTGGCCTTATCGGTTATTGCCTATGCGCAAGACCGCGAGGTCACGGGTACTGTAACCAACTCCGCCAATGGATCGGCCCTCCCGGGAGTAAATGTCTTACTTCGCGGAACCACCAACGGAACCACTACTGACGCGGAAGGAAAATTCAAGTTGATGACTCCCGATGAAGGTACGCTCGTCTTCTCTTTCATCGGCATGACAACTCAGGAAGTTGCGCTGGGCGGAAAGACCAGCTTCAATATTGCACTTGATGAAGATTCAAAACAGCTCTCCGAAGTTGTAGTTACAGCGCTTGGAATCGAAAAGAGCCGGCAGTCTCTTGGGTATGCCTTACAGGATGTGAAGGGCGAGCAACTTGCCGAAGCGAGATCACCGAACGTAATCAACGCGCTCTCCGGGAAAATCGCTGGGGTTCGGATCAGCCCCAACTCAGGGCCGGGAAGTGGATCCTCAGTACAGATTCGCGGACAGTCGTCACTCGGAGGAAACAACCAACCTCTCTATGTGATTGACGGTGTTCCGATGGAGCAATCGCAAAACCAGGGAAAGCAATTCGGTGGCGGCATCACTGAAGTGAGCCCTGACAACATCGCGGAGATTTCCGTGCTGAAAGGTCCAAGTGCAACGGCTCTTTACGGCTCGCGCGGACAAAATGGAGTAATCCTCATTACAACTAAAAACGGCTCGGGCACCAACGGCATCAGCGTGGAAGTTAACTCAAATGTTTCCTTTGAACGCCCCGCAGTCAAACCAGACTTCCAGAACATCTATGGTGGCGGAAACGGATATCGTACGTGGTACACCAACGGACGCAGTGCCGCGATCACTGATCCTCTTGAGATTCAACAGTACCGCGATGCCTATGGCACAACGGCCCCGCTAACAGGCACGGATGGAACAGATGAAAGCTGGGGCGCGCCCATGGACGGAAGAATGGTAAGACACTGGTGGACCGGCACCGAAGTAGCACCGCTCACACCCATGGCAGACAACTGGGATGACTACTGGGAAACCGGAAAAACCATCACAAACAATATAGCTGTCGCAGGCTCGGGTGATCGTGGAAGTTTCAGACTTTCTATTGGCGACCTGAAGCAGGACGGGATCATGTACAACAATGATTACTGGAGAAAAAACCTGAAGCTCAACACCATCTACGATTTTACTGAAAAACTCAGCGCTACGGTTTCGGCTGAGTACGTGAAGTCAGGATCGGACAACAGAAGCTACCAGGATGGACAGCAATTCATCTGGGCGCAACGTCAAACGGATTGGGCAAAACTGAAACACTACAACGACTACCGGTCCGTACACATTCAACGCACCGGTGACGGTGATGCACCTAACTGGCAACACACGTTCTTCGTGAATCCGTTTATGGTCCAGGATATCCTCCCATACTCGAATGAGAAAGATCGGATCCTCGGTAATGTCGCGCTTAACTACGAAATATTGCCATCGCTGAATGTGATGTTACGTTCCGGCACTGACCTCTGGACTGACACGCGAATCAATGTGATCAACTATGAACGCGTTCGCAACGGTACGCAGGTGTATGGCCAATATTCCGAAGAAGTGCTGCGCGGCCAGGAAACCAACACAGACATGATGGTGACCTTTTCGAAGGCGTTGACACCGGGGTTATCGCTCAACACCATGGTGGGCGCGCTGCTGAGAACAACCTACTACAAGAGAAATTTTACGCAGGTAAATCAACTGGTTGTCGATCGCGTATACAATCTTTCAAACTCCATACCGGCATCAAACACGGTTGCCAGTACGATCGAGGAAAAAGAATCTCAAAGTGTTTTCGGTTCTGCTCAGCTTGGGTTTAAAGAGGCGATCTACCTTGACCTCACAGCGCGCAACGACTGGTCTAGTACATTACCGAAGACAAACTGGTCATACTTCTATCCATCGGTAGGGCTAAGCGCAATTGTCACTGAGCTGATCGATCTGTCTTCATCGAAGCTCTCTTTTGCCAAACTTCGCGCAAGTTGGGCGCAGGTTGGCAATGACACTGACCCATATCGCCTGGCGCAAACCTATTTGTCCGCTTCGTCCTGGAATGGTTCTGTACCGGAGTTCTACGAGAACATAGAAATTGCCAACAGCACACTCAAACCGGAAATGACAACCGGCATTGAGCTGGGCTTCGAAGCGAAACTTTTCAATAATCGTATAGGCGTGGACTTCACATACTATGACCAGTCCACAAAAGACCAGATCCTCGCGGTTGAAATTTCGAAATCGAGTGGATACAATACGAGATTGCTCAACGCGGGGGAGATCACAAACAAAGGGATTGAAGTGGTTTTGAATGTGACACCTGTCAGACTGGCGAATGGGCTTACCTGGGACGTGACCTTCAACTTCGCGAAAAATCAGAACAAGGTGGTGGCATTGGCGGATGGTCTCACAACGTATCAGCTGGCTGCGCGAAACAGCCTTGCATCACTGGCCTCAGTTGGTCAACCTTATGGAGCCCTGTTCGGCATCGGATTCGAGCGCGCACCTGATGGTAAAATTCTATACAAGGATGGACTTCCTGTGGTTGCGACCAAAGCAAAAATTCTCGGCAACATTCAACCCGACTGGACGGGCGGAATGCTAAACACGATTGGATTCAAAGGCATCACACTTTCGGCACTGATCGATGTGCGCATGGGTGGCGATGTGTATAACGAAGGGATCGGGATAGCACGCTGGACCGGCCAGTATGCCGAGACTGCTGTGGGAAGAGAGGAGGGTATCATTGGTGAAGGAACGATGAATGCAGGCACGGCAGAAGATCCCGTGTATGTTCCGAATGACATCATTGTTCCTGCGCAGAGTCTCTATGCGTTCAACAACGCCCGCACACGTCATGAAGCTTCGATCTTCGATGCGAGCTATGTAAAGCTTCGCGAAGTTTCCCTCGGCTACACGCTGCCACCTTCGTTGCTGAAAGGAATTTTTATCAAGTCTGTCAAGGTGTCCGCTGTCGGAAGAAATCTTGCTATCCTGTTTAAAAACATTCCGCACATCGATCCGGAGTTTGACAGGCTTGGTGGTAACTCTTACGGCTTCGGGTATGGGGAACTTCCTACGACAAGAAGCATGGGCTTCAATGTTAATATGACCTTCTAACCTAATCTGATCATGAAAAACATAAATATTAAAATGCTCGCGTTCTTCATCTCAGGTATGCTGTTATCAAACGCATGCACCGATGATTTCGAAGCGAAGAATACAAGTCCGAATAATCCCACCAGCATCAGCGCGCAATTTCTCCTCACAACAACGATAGAGCGCGCTGTTGACAGAATGTGGGGAAGCAACATCCGCTACGAACGACTGAACATCGATGGACCGATGTGCTGGATGCAATACCTCGGAAGAAATATTTACGGCAATGAGGGCGATGACTATACGATCCAGTTGTCGATGTATAACAACACCTGGAAATCCCTCTACAATGACGCGTTGATGAATGCACAGCGGATCATCACGATCTCGGCACCTGAGGGATCGAAGCCGCACACAAACTATGAAGGTGCAGCACTCGTGTTGCGCAGCTGGGTTTTCTCGATGGTGACTGACCTGTGGGGTTCTGCGCCTTACAGCCAGGCGCTGAAGGGGACGGATGCAGTGGCGATTTATTCGCCCGTATACGATTCACAGGAAGCGATCTATGCAGGAATCCTCGAGGACCTGCGGATTGCGAACGAGAAATTAGTTATTGGCGGGCCGGCAATCAGTGCGTCAGCAGACATTCTTTACGCTGGTGATATTCTCAAATGGAAGAAGTTTGCAAACTCACTGCGATTGCGTCTGGCGAATCGGCAGGCCGCGAAGAAGCCAACGGAGTCAAGGGCGATTATGGCGCAAATCATTGGCGACCCTGCTACGTATCCCATCTTTACCAGCAATGCGGATAACGCAAGGGTTGTGCATTTCGCTACAAGGCCAAGTAATAACGAGTGGCATGAAACCATGGTATTCGGTGCCCGCACAGACTGGAACGTGGGAAAAACGCTGGTCGACAAACTAACTGCGCTCAACGACACACGTCTTCCGGTTTTTGCTCAGCCTGTAAGTGGAACAAATTTCGCGGGAATTCCCAATGGACTGCCTGATGCGATTGCCACAACATACCTCAATTCAGCCAGCAAGCTTGGAACATTCTTTCTCTCCGCTACAGCTCCCAGTGTTGTAATGACGTATGCTGAAGTGCAGTTTATACTCGCGGAAGCTGTACTCGATGGCGACATCACCGGTAATGCCCAAACTTACTTCGCCAATGGAATCACGGCCTCTTTCGCGCAATACGGACTGACGGTTCCGGCCGGGTACATAACAAACCTTGGTCCTGTCTCGAAAGCTTCGGTGATGGATCAGAAATGGATCGCGCTCTTCGGTCAGGGAATTGAATCATGGACAGAGTACAGACGCACCGGACTGCCTGTGCTTCCTGCGAAAGACTCACGTGCAATCTTCGTGAACGATGGCGTGCTCCCCACACGACTTCCTTACCCGACTACCGAACAATCGCTGAACGCTGTCGAGTACGCGAAAGGTGTTGCGCTGAATGGGGCGGATGACAATGCGAAGGCAAAACTCTGGTGGGCCGAATAAACTTAAACAACAGAAACTATGAAAACACTTAACCTGATATACATGCAACGAAAATCGTTTACCGTTTTGACGCTTGCGCTTTCGATCTTCCTGATTTCATGCGAGGAAGAAGATCCGTTTGTCGACCGGACTGAAGCTCCGTTGCTGATGGTCTTTGATGAAGTAAACGGATACCTCGCGAGCGGAGGCCTTACATCCGTTCCATCAGTATCAAAGACGGTAACTGCGGCAACGTATACCCAGCCCGTTACTTTGTCAGTAAATCTTTATGAACTTGATAAGTCCGGCATCCTCGATCACACCGTGGGCATTGACTCGATTCCGGTAGCAGGCGTTGCCATGACATTTTCCTTACGGGATGGCACCCGGCCAATTGAAGCTGCGTCAGGCGCAGATGGCAAAGTAGTCATCACAACAACCTGGGAAGATCTCGGTATCACGGACGTAGCCGCGATTGTGGCCGCGAAACCTGCACGGTCGATCACGATTCCTCTGCTGTGGAAAGGAACGAATAAGGGCGTTTCATTTTCGAGATACTCACAGGTTGTTTTCTCTAAACCGGCATCGTAATCAGCTTATCCAGCCAAAAAATTCATCCACCAAAAAAAAACTCATACTATGAATACAAGTATTAACAGAAGATCATGGTTAAAACAAAGCGCATTGGCAGCAGGCGGAATCATCACATCCATGTCGGTTGCGTCTGATATTATGGCAAAGCCGGCATTTGGAATGACGCCCGTCTATAACAACTCACTGGTAGAAAACTATCACGTCATCTTTCAGGAACGTGATGCAATAAAGGCACGACTTCTGGCGAACGAGAATCCCTGGGGTCCGTCCAAGAAGGCTATCGCAGCGATCGCAGAAAGTGCTTCGAAAGGCAACAGGTATGTGTACAGCAGCTCTAGGGTGATGGTAGACATGCTTGCGCAGAAGGAAGGTGTCTCCGCGGATCAGGTGTTGTTGTCAGCCGGATCAACGGACATTCTTGAAAAGACAGCCTTTGCGTTGTGCATGAAAGGAGGGAACGTGGTCTCGGCTGATCCGTCTTACTTGTCGCTCGTAAAAACTGCACAAGCCATTGGCGCAACATGGAAAAATATTCCGCTCAAGGCTGATTACTCCCACGACCTCGATGCCATGGAGAGAAGTATCGATGCTGACACAAAACTGATCTATATCTGTAACCCCAATAATCCCACTGGCACTTTAACATCCATTGATGCGATCAAGGCGTTCACGAAAAAAGTCAACTCCAAAGTTCCGATTTTTATCGATGAAGCGTACCTCGAACTTCTTGACAACCCGGAGTCTCAGACAGCAGTGGGTCTTATCCGCGAAGGATATGACCTGATTGTATGCCGCACATTTTCAAAGATCCACGGCATGGCGGGACTGCGCATAGGCTACATGGTTGCAAAGCCCGAGCGTGTAAAGATGATCCAAAAACTCGTTCGCACCGAGATGGGAATCTCCGTCACATCGCTGGAAGGCGCGATCGCCAGTTTAAAAGATGTTGAATTCCAGGAGTTCTCGCGAAAGAGTACGAAGGAGGGGCGTGAATATGTTACGGAAGAATTGAAAAAGCTCGGTATGAGCCCGATTCCCTCCTATACAAACTTTGTTCTGTTTCCCATTCAAATGCCAGTGAAAGAGTTACTCGCAAAAATGATGGAGAAAGGGGTTGGTATTCGCGGCTACGAGATCAACGGAAAACCTTTTGCACGGGTGAGTATTGGCACCATGGATGAGATGAAACTCTTTGTGAAATCGATGTCGGCCATTGTCAGTTAAGTGCAACTTCAAAGCCTCTTCTGTTAATGCAGCGTTTCGGGTGAAGGTGTCACCTGATTCGCTGTTCCATAATTTTTTTGAAAGACCAATTTATCGAGCACGATTATTATGAGTGGAGCGTTTACAAAAACTATTTCATTACTGCTATTGATTGCGATCGGCTATTTATTTCAAAAAAAGATACAGAGTAAAGAGCAGCGGGAAGGAATCAAGACACTGATCCTGAGTCTGGCTTTGCCTGCCACGATCCTGATTGCGCTGCTGCAGATTGATTTTTCTTCAAACCTTATTGTCATCCCGATCATGTCGCTGGGTTTTAATATTCTGATGTACGTTTTGATCGACAAGCTTCCCTTCCAGAGCATTTTTGGAATTCACGACAGCCAGTATCGAACCTTGATCATGTTGATTCCCTCACTTGCTCCGGGATTGTCATGTTTTCCTTTCATCATGGAATATAGTGGACAGGGCCCATTGGCGATGGCGGCACTTGCAGATGTGGGAAATAAAATATTCGTGCTCATCATTTCCTACACGATTGCTATGAAGTGGTATTACGATGTTCACCGGGAAAGTACTAAAGGTAAGCTCGACATTAAACAAATGCTTATCGCGATGGTGAACGAACCGGTTAACATTGTGATTATTGTTGCCATTGTGATGCTGGGTTTTGGACTAACATACAGCGCGTTTCCGACTCCACTCACACTTACCATTGACCGCCTTAGTCTTATTATGACTCCGCTCATTTTGTTGTTCATTGGTCTGTCGATGAAGTTAAACTGGAGCCAGGTGAAGACTATCTTTTCATTCTTGTTCTTCCGGTCTTCAATTGCATTTGCTTTGAGTGGTGTCGTGTTGTATTTTTTTCCAACCAACGATATTCCCACGATGCTTTTGATCGTGGTGTTTCCGCAGAGTGCGTGCAGCTTCTGGCCTTACGCCCATATGGCTTCCGTTGGCCAGATCGAAAAGAAGTCAGGCACAACGTTAAAGACGTTCGATCAGGATTTTGCCATGAATGTACTAGCCTGTTCGATGCCGTTCTCAGTCATCCTGATTATGATCGTTTATGCTACGGGAACTGCCTTCGCCAATACGTCCACCGTGTTCATTTCATCCGGAGTGCTACTGCTCGCGGGATTTGTTGTCGTGTTGCTGTCTACCCGAGCTTTTGCAAGTAAAACGGATGAGCCGATCGAAATAAACACGGGAGAAGAAGCGACACCTTCGCAGGCGAGTTGATGGAGCGTGTTGAAGCGATTTGGCAGCGCTGTTCTGCTGAGGCACGTTTAGTTCTGGCGTCCGGCACGTGATTGCCGGTACATCTCTCCAAAATGGGACAGGACATTCTGTGCACTTTGCTCTTTATTTAAGCGCATCTTGTACGACTGACTTGCTTATGCGTCATTGGTTCTTGGAAGCCTGAACCAGAAACGCGATCCTTTACCTTTTTCGCTGACAGCGGAAACTTCCCCGCCATGACTGACTACTATCCGTTTAACGATCGCAAGACCGATACCTGAACCGGCATATTGCGAGTCGTGAAGCCGTTTGAAAATTTCAAATAATTCATTCACTCGCCCTTGCTCAAACCCAACGCCATTATCGGAGACACTATATTCGATATAATCAGCAGCTGACTGGGACGTTACCTGAACACGCGGAGACTCAGCACCTGCGGAGAACTTGATGGCGTTGGTAAGGAGATTGATCCACACCTGTCGGATCAAGGCTGGATCGGCTGAACTGGCGTGCAGTGCATTTGGCACTAGTATTTCGCAAGTACTATCGGCACGGACTTCCTCTATTATTTCCATCACCATCGCATGCATATCTATTCGCTCTTTCGAGATTGCTTCAGTTCCGGCATGCGCATAAGTTAGCAGTTTATCCACGAGGTCGTTTAAACGGTGCGTGCTTCTTAAAATACCCTGGAATGTTTCTTTGTTGGCTGAATCTATCTGCATCGTTTCCAAAGCATTCTCCGTCTTGATTTTTAGTTTTCGCAGTGGACTTTTCAAGTCGTGAGAGATGGCATAACTGAAAAACTGCAGGTCCTGATTGCGCTGACTGAGTGTCGCATTTGTCTGGTTGAGGCCTTCTACGAGTAAATTCAGCTCTTCATTTTTGTCATGAATTTCTTCATTTGTTTGCTGGAGCGCATTGTATAGTTTGTTTCTTTCTTTCAAGGTCTGCGCGAGTTTAAGCATACCTATTACAAGCAAGAGCAGGAAAGTAACGAGACTTGTCGAGATTACTATCTCGTTGGTGGTGAGCCAGCGTTGTACCGAATCGTTTATGAGTTTCTGCGCGTCAAGCTCGTACTTTTTGTTTGCCGCTGTCAGCACATAAATCGAATCCGCTACCTGTTTTCCCTCCATTATCTTTTTGACCGCAGCGTCTGCTTCGAGGTTCGTGCGATTAAAGAGTGCCTCATGGGCGAGGTCAACCTTTTTATCCAGTAGCGCAGTAATTTTCGTGGCGGAATCTTTTGTTCGTTCGGGCCATGCCTCTGTCATCAGCCGCGCTTTGACGGTACCTACAATCTGAAGCGAGTTGTAGTAGGGGTCGAGGAACCGATTGTCGCGGGTCACTATGAACCCTCGATGTGATCGCTGGATATCTTTCACAAGCGAGGCGGTCTCTTCCAGGAGAATGACGCGGTTTTTCGATTCTTCGAGCTGTTCATGAGCCCTCGTCAGCCGGATCGTGGAATAGAAATCGAGCGCAGCCAAAGCGACTGTAAGCACAAATGCCACTATAAAACCTACCAGGATTTTTCCGAAAAGCGTCACTTTCATTGCTGTTGCATTTGATGAACACACTAAATCTTCATACCGATCAGCCTAAGTGATCACGATGGTGCCAAATCGCAGGTTTTTGGAAAAGTTGTAACAAGAATTCTTTAGCAAACGACAATATGTTGGGTGGCCGTGCTAATCCGGGGGATATTCGCGTGAGCGGCAGAAGCGGCACCCCGCAGCTGCATCGGCATGTGTGATGGCGCGAGGAGTATAGCGGATGACGCGACCCGTGTGATGGACATTGTGCTTTGGGAAAGGGGCACGCCCAGAAAAATTCCAAATTCCAAACTAATTTCTAAAATCCAAGACATAACTTCCAAAGTTGCCGTCCTCTGTTTGTGATTTGATCATTGATCATTGGTGCTTGAATGCACACGCCTTTTCTTTGAAAGAACGAATCTCCAACACACAAATTAATCCCTCAGCTGTATCCACACCGGAGCATGATCACTCGACTTCTCCCAACCGCGTACGTCTCTGCACACGCCAGCATCGACTAATTTACTTTTCAATTGCGGGCTGAGGAGAAAATGATCGATGCGCAAGCCGGCATCCCGGCCGTAGGCGTTGCGGAAGTAGTCCCAGAAGGTGTAGATCTTCACGCCAGGGTTGAGCTCGCGTAAGGCGTCTGTCCAGCCTTGTGACATGAGTGTGTGAAAAGCCTGTCTTGTCTCCGGGCGGAAGAGTGCGTCATCGCCCCAGCGTTCTGGCTTGTAGACATCAAGTTCAGTAGGCATCACGTTGTAATCGCCAGTGAGCACAACGGGTTTGCCTGAGTTCATCAGTTCAGCGGCATGTGTCGTCAGGCGTTCGAACCATTTGAGTTTGTATTCGAACTTCGGACCGGGAGCAGGATTTCCGTTCGGAAGGTAAAGGCAGCCGATGGTAATGCCATCTACAATAGCTTCGATGTAGCGGCTGTGTGAGTCTTCATCGTCACCGGGAAGCGCTCTCCGCACTTCCTGAATATTATCCTTGCGCGAAAGGATGGCGACACCATTCCAACTTTTCTGCCCATGCCATTTAGCAAAGTAGCCGATGTCACGCAGTGCATCTTCAGGGAATTTCTCCTGCGGTGCTTTCAGTTCCTGGAGACAGGCGACATCAGGAGTGGTTTCCTGCAGCCAGCGGAGCAAAACAGGGAGGCGCGCGGTGATCCCGTTAACGTTGTAGGTGGCGATTTTCATGAGGCAATAATGGGAGGGAAAAGCCAAAAATCAAAAAACAAATAACAAATAGTGCAGCGTCATGTCACTACTATGTATTTGGAGAAAAGTGAATCACCAATGATTAATGATCAAATTCCAAACAGGGCAGCGTGAGCGAAATACCAGGCGACAATATTGTACCGGTCTGGTTTGGAATTTGATTATCTATCATTGATCATTTTTTCCTACCGTTTGGAATTTGATTATTGTTCATTGATCATTTTTCCCTACTGCTTCTTCCCAGTTACATTAAACACCCTCATCGTTCCAATCGCCATTGTTCCACCCATATCTGTTGCGTTGATTGAGGTTTTGATCTCGACCGGAACATTGTTCCCGTTCATGGTGAGACTGTACTTCATGATCACTTCGGTTCCATTGACGATCACTGAGCTGAAAGTCGTCTCTTGAGACATGCGCTCTGTTTTGATTGTTCCGGTATAGGCTCCATTCTCTTTTCGGATCACGATTGTGCCACCGTCACCTTGTGGAGGAGCATCAATCTTAATTGACCACGTGCCTGCAGCTTCCACAATTGTTCCGTCTGCTGGTTTTGCTACGGCAGGAGGAGGCGAAGAAGTTTTGCTCTGCTGAGGTTGTGCAGCACCTTTTGGAGCCGGCTGAGGTGCGCCACCCTGCGGAGCAGCACCGCCACCACCTTGAGGAGCACCACCACCGCCACCACCATCGCCATCACCTTCGCCTTTGAGGTCATCGTTGCTGATGGTCTTGAGTTTTCGTTTCGGCTTCTGATTGCCCATTTTTCCAATGCGGTAACTGAGACTGAGTCGCACATTCGTATTATACATTCTGTTGGTGCCGCTCTGGATGAGCATCGGTGACTCAAACCGGTTGGTCATAGCGAGGTAAGGACGCAGGAAGTTTTCCGTGCCTAAGCCAATGCTGCCGCGCTTCTCCTTGAATTCTTTTCTCACGCCAAGGCTATACATGTAGAACCGGCTTACCTCACCCTGCAGCAACACCTGCGGGCTACGCGCAAGCGTGAAGAAGTTGATCCCCCAGCCTTTCTTGAAGTTATAGTTGCCAAAAATTCTTCCGCTGAAAACGACTCCCTGGTTTGCTGCGCGGTACAACAGGTTGGGATCATTGTTACTTAAGTCTGTATAATATATATCAGCAAAGGCATTGAGCGATAGCTTGCCAATCATGAAGTTCGCAAAGCTACTGACACCATATGCGTTTTCGTGGCCGATGTTCATGAACTGCGTGCGAATAGTGTCCGGGTCTGAGCTGTCGTTGCCGATCAGGTCGCGGACCGGTTGAATTCCATCATTGGTGTTCCGATAGAATGCAGTCATGCTGAGGTTCGTTTTTTTAACCATTGTGCTCCATGTCAGTTCGAAGTTGTTGGTAAACTCCGGGCTTAGTGTCGGATTTCCGATCATAACGTTCAGCGGATTGGCAGCCTGAATGTTCGGATTTAAAAACTTGATGGAAGGCCGCTGAATCCTGCGGTTATACGACACGCGGATCATGTTACCTTCTTTCAGCTTCTTCGAAAGATTGAGACTTGGAACAATCACACCATAAGATGGAATTTTGATATCGCTTTCCGTTTTTGTGTATGCTGAGATGACCGTGTATTCATAGCGGCTTCCTGCTTTCAGACTGTATCCACTTTTTGTTGAGTACGTGTACGACATGTAACCTGATGTCACGTTCTGATCATAGTTGAGATTGTTGCTGAGGTTTGTATTGGGCGCGAGAACGTATTCACCATCGGAGCCCGCTGCTGTGTAATACATGAAATCGCTGTACACCTTTCGCATGATGCTTTTACCACCGACTTCAAGCATTTGATTTGTGCCGACTGGCGTGACATAATCTGCCTGGAAAGTCATTTCCTGGTTGTAGCTGTCGTTGATATTTTTTATCCGATCGGTGGTTGAGAGGTCGTTTTCATCAAGCACAAAATTTTCGAAGTCGCTGTCGTTGTTGCTGTGACTGTACAATCCCATGAAGCTGAGTTCGCGCTGTGGTTTGGCATAAAGGTGTGTGTAGGTAAGACTCACATCCACGTTGCTACCATCGACCATCATTTCGATGTCGCGCAGGTTGCTGCTCAGCAATGTTCCATCGCTCGTAAATTGCCTGCTGAGTAATCCGTCCTGGAAGTTATTGAACTGACGAAGACCGAGGCGTACTGACGCGGCCAGAAGATTTTTGTCGTTGATGTCGTAATCCCAGCCAAGGTTATAGTTGCCGAACAATCCGCGATTGCGGTTTTGTGCGCGCTGCGTGTTAATCGACATGACTGCTCCGTTGTCAGGATTGAGGCCGATCTGTTCGCTTTCAAATTCTCCGCGGATATTATAATTGTAGCGGCCCCATCCGCCAAGCGATACGCCCATCTTGCCTTTGCGATAGTTCCCGTTCAGGCCCAGGTTCGACCCACGCACGTCAGCAGCAGCGTCAACGTTTAGGGTAAGTCCCTGCATGGTGTTCTTCTTTAATACAATATTGATGATCCCCGCTGAGCCTTCTGCATCATACTTTGCAGAGGGAGAGGTGATCACTTCAACACTCTTGATCTGGTCTGCGGGAATTTGTTTCAGGGCGTCCGCGATGCTGGACGCTACAACGGATGATGGCTTGTTGTTGATGAGCACGGTGACATTCTGATTTCCGCGAAGGGAAACGTTTCCGTCCATATCAACGGATAGCAAGGGTACACGCCTGAGCACGTCTGCCGCATCTCCGCCCTTGGCCGTTGCGTCATTTTCAGCGTTGTAAACCGTGCGGTCAACGCGCTCTTCGATCAATGACTTCTGTCCCTCAACGGTGACTTCGTTCAGGAGTCTTGCCGTGGTGCTGATCGTAATCGTTCCGAGGTCAGTCTCTTTTTTATCTCCGATATCGATGCTGATCTGCCTTGTATCGTAGCCGATAAAGGAAACCAATAGGATGTACTTGCCCGCAGTTACTTTGGTGATCGTGAACTTTCCGCTTGCATCGCAGACAGCTCCGTCAATGGTTTTGCCCGTACCAGGATGAGTAAGGGCCACGGTTGCAAATTCGACTGGCTTGTTGGATGTTGAGTCATTGACCTGTCCGGTAATTTTCAGATTACTTTGACCAAACGCAAAACATCCGCAAGCTACAGCCAGGAGGGTAAAGAGAGTTTTCATAGTGTATGAACTAATTCTTTTTTTGTGGTAGTCGGGTATCACCCTGAGGTGTCGAACACCAATGACAACCTAAGCGATTGATTCGATCGCCAGATTATTATTAGACAGTTGAAGATTTATTTTCGACATCCGGGGTCTTTCTTTAAATGATTGAATGTATCTCAATCAATCTTTAAGCGCAGATGCTTTTTTTTGAGCGGTCGAAATTGTCCCCGTAAATTTTTAATTTCCAGAAACTATACCGCAGATTTCGTTAGATGAAGGATGTGAATGATGACGCAAGGCGGTGCGCAACCTACGAACATGCATGCGGTAACAAATGGAGCGGACTTGAAAATAATAGTTGTGGTCACGCTGGAATTCAGCGTAGTCTGAATCAAATATTCAAGCTTAACACAACTGTTGAGATTAGGCTTTGGTTGAAAAGAAAGCTGACATCATTTTTCAAGTGAAGGATTTACTCGCTCCGACTTTTCAAATAACATGGCAGATGTGAGTATAAAATCTGCCGTTGAGCGATTGCATGCCATCGGGATATTCCACACAACGGCAATCCGGAGCAGTGCTTTCACATCGGGATCGTGCGGCATGGGCTGAAGCGGATCCCAGAAAAAAATGAGAATATCGATCTTGCCTTCGGTGATCAGGGCTCCGATCTGCTGATCTCCGCCAAGAGGCCCGCTCTGGAGGCGTGTTACCTGCTGGTGAATCTTGTCGCTGATCTTTTTGCCGGTGGTGCCTGTCGCGAAGAGATTGAACTTCGATAAAGTTTTTTCGTTGTGCTTTGCCCACTCCAGCAGATCGTCTTTTTTATTGTCGTGGGCAATCAGCGCGATGCTTTTCTTTTCCATGAGTACAAGATCGTAAATAATACGTTCACTACGTGTCATTTTACCGGAATCGCAAACGACTTCGCAGCGGCAATCAGAGGTCTTCCGCACGCCTATGTGCAAAGGGGCAGGGTCCTGTCTGAAAGAACAGCGGGCTTGTAAGGTTAAAATTGCCCGCGTGATTGGAGCAAGAATTTCATAAATCCTGATCTGAGTTTCTTAACCAGAAAACAGAGCGGCCTCACAGAATGTCAGACCGTCAGCTAGCCGTGGCTTTTTATTTCGATAAAGATATCATGCGGTGCCGGGATACTTCCTCCAAAGTACGGCCATAGCATGTAGAAGGCACCCATCTCACAGACATCACCGCGCTGAACAGAAACATCGGGTCCGTCATTTAAACGAAAGATGTAATGGGTATTGGTAATTGTAATCTCGTATGTATTGAATTCATTAAGGTTCACTACGCCAATAAAATTTTCGACCCGCTCTCCATTCACATAGCAGTAGGCGTAAATCTCAAGACGGTTGTTATACCATTGCCATGCAAATCGCGCACTGTTCTGATGGTGGAGTGAATTACAGTCTGAAAAACCCAGCAGTTTATTTTTGCTCGATTGAGATGCAGGGTCACCGAGATCATATTTGGCAGTATGATCAAATTTTGCCTCGAATACCAGTTTTGAATCCTGCAGCGTTTCTGCGAGGCGTGTTGTTGAGTAATGCTTACCTTTTTCAATATGAAACGTTCTGACGAGGGATACTTCCGGCTCGCAACTGAATAGGGTTGCAGCAGCGAACAGAATAAGATAGACGAATTTGTTTTTCATATATGAAAGTTGTTGTCAATAGTTCTGTGAATCCTGACGGATAGCCTTCGGGCGATCTTTAAAGAATAAAGTTTATTTTTAATGAGGCAGAGGGATAGGTTTTACGGATGGAGAATCCGGCACCTATGGAAAGATTGTTTCCCACACTCAGGTCGGTTTCAAGGCCTGGTGTCAGTACAAAGAATTTTTGGTTCACCATCCCGGTGCGGACTACGCCATAGAACTTTAGTTTTTCAGTTTTCACCAGGGGAATGCTGTTAATCAATCCCCAGAACGTATTCCTGTTCGCGAATTCGCTTCGGGTGGGCAGAGACTGCTGGTAAAAAGCTCCCGTCCGCCACGCGCCTTTACTTTCGTAGGATATCACTCCTCCGACCTCATATCCAGCTACTGTCATCTCGGTTATGCCTGATACGATAATCCGCTGCCCGAAGCCATGAAGCGCGAGCAAAACGAATCCAATTGAGAACAGTGATTTCATTGGCTTTATGTTCTTAGATGCAGGTTATCGTCTTTTCGCGATTCCAAAGTTGATTCCGAAGTTGATGACCCAGGTCGACCTGATTTCAGTCTGTTCAAACCTGTCCGATGATGCCGCGTCATAGATCGGTAGCCCATAGTTGATTTCGGAGAAGAAATGGATGAAGTTGCGATGTGCATTTTCAAGCTGATATTCAATGCCTGCGCCTGTTGTCAGCTGCGTTGAGTAAGTAGAGCCCTGGCGTGTTTCCTTCGCTTTGCTATAATTGGTTGCGCGATCGGCAAGAGCATATGTGCCAAAGTAATTTGTCTTTGCCTGCTGTAAGCCTGTGGTGAAGTAAGGCTCGAAGGAATGCGGACGCTTAACCTTGCCCATTCGCAGCAAATACACCTGAGCTGACAGGCCCCCGGTCAGGAGGTCGAAGCTATGAGGCACAGATGCATTTGAGTAGTGCAGCCCTGCCGTTGCCTTGTATTTTGCCCAATGGGTTCCCATTACCCCGCCAATGCGAAGTCCGGTGTAGGCAATTTTCAGGTCGTGGAGTTGTGGAATGTTACTGCTCACCCGATGGGATGGAGCACTGGCGGCCAGCTCATAACCGAGGTAAGTAAGTTGCTGTGCATCGGCAGCGCAACTTTTCAGCAACAAAGAAAAGAACAGTGCGAGAAGTATTAAACCTCTGAAAACATTGTCATTGAAGCGTGTCATAATTATTGGAATTGTTATGGCACGAATCACGGTAAAAGTCGGTTGCCGGAAATCAGCGGGGCTGGAAACTGAAAAATACCGACAATCACTTAGATGCTACCTGTCAAATTAACTGTTGTATCGCGTAAAGAGGAAAAAAGTTGTGGTATGCTCCGATGTCTTTTTGGAACAATTCAATACTGCCCTGCAGACAAAGGCCGAGGCATTGAGCAATTTTCTGACTGAGGGCTACGTAGATACACGCAGCGTTTCGCGATCATCCATGAAATCAGACCGAAATCAGGTTGTTTTTGATGGCGTATTTTACGAGTTCGGCAGTATTCTTCAGGCCCAGCTTGTCGAGGATGTGCATCTTATGACTGTCAACGGTTTTTGTGCTTATAAAGAGTTCGTCAGCAACTTCCTTATTAGTTTTGCCGCTTGCGATAAGCGTGAGCACTTCGAGCTCACGCTTTGAGAGATCAGTTAGTTTGAGCTGGCGCTGGACGTCAACTGAATTTTTTTCCTTTTTGTAAAAATCTTCAAACACGAGCTGCGTAACTGCCTCATTAAAATATTTTTCACCGTTCATCACGGAATGGATGGCGGTGAGCAGCGTTGCTTTCTCAACATCCTTGGGTAAATATCCGTCAATACCCGCCTGAATGCCCGCAGAAACAAACTCTTTTTTCACCTCGCTGGACACCAGTATTACTTTAACCTTGGGCGTGCGTTCTTTGATCCAGCGTGTTGCTTCAATGCCCGTCATCCCCTTAAGCATAATATCCATCAGTACTACATCGGGATTTACCGACCCAAGCTTTCCGATCAATTCTTCCCCACTCGATACCGAGCCAACCACCTGCAGGTCATCTGCCTGGTGGAGCATTGATCCGAGCGCATCCCGGATCAAGGTGTGATCATCTACAAGCATCACTTTTATTTTCTCGGACTTGTTCATTTATCGGGTTTCGGTTTCTAAGTTCAACGCACAAACCTGTCGAATTTTTCCGGAATTCCAGTGCTTAATTACCAATCCGGCTGTCTGTTTACTTCAGCTACCACGCAGGGTCTACTAGCATCGCAACGATTTGCAACGATATTGATTGACTTCCATGGTAACTTCTACATTAAATTTTTGTAAAAGTTAATTGACTTCCAAAACAGTATCTTGTTTTTTGTTTAAATAGCTGCGTTAATCATCGTTAAATAATAAGACCCCGATAAAGATGTCTGCATGGACACGTCTCAAACTTTTTTTCAGGGATAGAAGTCTTAAATTCAACTTCCTGGTGCTTGTGCTGGGGATTACGTACATCCTCGTTTCAAACGGCCTCATTACGCAACTCATGGGAGGAGATGTCGAGACAGAGCTCGTTTCACTCATCACCCTCCGGGCCTTGATCTTTCTGATGGCCATGGTTGCGGTACTCTACTTCGTTCAGCAGTCTTTTCAAAAAGCTGCGCGCAGAAAAGACGACTCTTTCTGGGTGCTGTTTGAACAAAACCATCAGCCCATGTGGCTTTATGATAAAAATTCTTACCGTTTTGTCAGGGTTAATGAGGCAGCCGTCAGGTTCTATGGATTTTCGATATCTGAATTCTTGTCGATGACAGTTCACGACATAAAACCATTGGAATATGAGAAAAGAATTCCGGACAAGCCGGAGACCGAGTTTGTCAGATCAGGTGTATGGCAGCATCGGAAAAAAGACGGTGAACTTGCCTTCGTTCAGGTGCTCACCTACACAGTCTATTTTGATCAGCGCGAGGCCGAGCTTGTGCTGATTCACGATGTTACACCTCATGTTAACACTGAACGGGAACTAAATGAAGGTCGCGAACTCCTCGCCAGGCGGGTCGACCAGCGGAGTGCCGAACTTGAAGCACTCAATGATGTTCTACAGAAGCAAAATGACGAGATGACACGGACGAATGAAGAGTTGCATGTAGCCACCAGGACACTCTTTGAACAGGCTGAGATTATCAAGACTGAGCGTGAAGATCGCTTCAAGCGTATTCTAGGTAGTCTCAACGATGTTGTCTGGTCATTTGACCTGAACGAGAAAAAACATGACTATATAAGTCCGAGCGCCATTAAGATTTATGGTGATGTGCTTGAGGAGATGACATCAGATCTTTTTTTCTGGAAACCACTGATTCATCCGGAAGATGTGGATGTACAACTCGAGCATGAAGCCAAACTTGCACGTGATGGCAAGACGGATTTTACAACGCGTATCGTGACACGTGACGGCAATGTGCGGTGGTTGTTCAATCGTGTGTGGCGGTTGACGGACGCAGAAAAGCATAGAATTGAAGGTGTGTCCACGGATATCACCTACATCAAACAAACCGAGAAGATCATCATGGAGCAGGACATTAAGCTCCGCGCTGTTTTTGATAGTCTGGATGTCGCGCTTATTCTCTTAGATGCGCAAGGTGTAGTTCAGCTATTCAACAAAGTCACACGCCTGGTGGGCGATCTTTGGAAAACCGAGATTCGCGAGGGCATGAATCTCTTTGAAATATCACCGCAGTGGCGAAAGCAACAGATCGGAGAGTCTTTTCAAGAGGTGCTGCAAACCAAACGAAGTGTCGAATATACTATCCGTTATGATGTGCCGTTCAGAGGCAAAAACTGTGTTTACCTGCTGGTGCGCTTACACCCGGTGGTCGACATGGAGGGTCAGGTTGCCCAGATATGTCTTATGGCCCGTGATGTCACCGATATTATCCTCTCAGAAAGCAAAATACAGGCTATAGCGGAATCGTTGAAAATCAGTAACGAACGTTACAGGCTGGCGTCTTTTGCTACAAACGATGCTGTCTGGGACCGCGACTTGCTTACCGGAGATTTGTATTGGGGCGAGGGATATCAGCGAATATTCGGACACGATCCTTCACGCGAGCCGAAAAATGTTTCTTCCTGGATGCGTCATATCCATTCGGACGATGTTAGCCGTGTATTGAAAAAAGTTGATGACTTCCTGAATAGCAACAGCGAAGACAAATGGGAGGATGAATATTGGTACAGGAAAGCTGATGGGACTTATGCCAGGGTGTTTGATCGGGGATATCTGATCAGGGACAATACAGGAAAGGCGGTGCGCATGATCGGTGCGATGCAGGATATCACGGAACGTACGCGTGACATCGAGGAGATAAAAAAGCTTTCGCTCGTAGCGAGCAAGACTGAGAATCTTGTAATCATTACAGATTCCGATGAAAAGATTGAATGGGTCAATGACGGATTCGTCAGATCAACTGGCTATCTCATGGAAGAGGTTCTCGGCAAAACTCCACGGGAAATCCTGCAAGGTCCGGAAACCAATCGCAGCGCGCTCGACACCATCCGCAAGAATCTTGATTTGAGACTGCCGGTAACAGCAGAGGTCTTAAATTATAACAAAGATGGAAAGAAGATCTGGCTGAAAATGAGTATCAACCCGATATTTGACGATAACGGAAATGTCACAAAATTCATTTCGGTTGAAACGGACGTAACCGTTCAGCGAGATTATGTAGACAAAATAACTGCGATTGCGCGAGATCTGTCAGACCTTATTACGAATGCGAACGCGATCATCTTCGGTGTAGACCGCAATGGCTACGTCTATGAATGGAATAAGCTGACAGAAACAGTAACGGGTTTTGCAAAGAACGAAGCACTCGAACGGAAACTGCTGAATTTTTTGGTGGAAGCCAGTGAACGGGCCAATGTTCAGCAGATGATCACTCACGCACTGCAGGGTAATCCGCTTAGCCAGTATGAATTTCCGATTGTGAGTGCAAAAGGAGAAAAATTAATTCTCCTTGTTAATGCCACTCCAAAGCGTACGACATCGGGTGAAATTGCCGGGTTGTTGATCGTTGGGCAGGACATTACCGAGCTTACGTCCTACAGGCGTTCGCTTGAGCTCATGGTGAAAGAACGGACCTCGGAACTTGAAGTGGCGCTCGAGAATCAGAAAGAACTTGCAATGCTGAAGAGCAGGTTTGCATCCATCGTATCTCACGAGTTCAGAACACCCTTATCAACCATCAAGCTCTCGGTGAATCACATCAGGAGGTATAAGGACAGGATGACTCCGGATGCGATTGATGAAAAAATTGAAGTGGTTCAGCAGCAGGTCAGTCATATGGTGTCATTGCTGAACGATGTGCTGACGCTGAGCAAGGCGGATGAAAATAAGATTCCCGTAGTGCGTGAAGAAGTTGACATTGCGCAACTGCTGAAACAGATTGCCTCGGATGTACAGAATGAACATGAGACGCACACCATCCTGATACTCTTCAATGATGATCTCCCAGATCGAATTTTTACAGACGCAGGATTTATCCGGAACATTTTTGTTAACCTGTTGACAAATGCTATCAAATTTTCTCCCCACCAGCGCGAAGTTACGCTCAAGGCTTGGCGTCACGGGCATTTGCTGCGTGTGGAGGTCATTGACAAGGGCATCGGTATTCAACCCGAAGACCAGGAAAAGATCTTTGACGCTTTCCATCGCGGTTCGAATGCGCTTACAATTCAGGGAAGCGGATTGGGTCTGTCTATTGTAAGGAGAGCAGTTGATCTGCTGGGCGGATCGGTCTCTGTATCATCTGTGCCAAATCAAGGATCGACCTTTATTGTCACGATTCCACTTTAGTAGATGGCAGTTCATATACTGATCGTTGAAGATACAAAATCGCTGGGCGAGAGCATTGCTGATCTCCTGCGCATGGAAGGGTTTGATGTGTCGCTTGCAATTAATGCGGAGGAAGCCATCAGCTTCCTAAGCAGGGGTTCGACAGATCTTATCATCACTGACCTTGTCATGCCTGGTATGAATGGTATCGGTTTCATCAAATACGTTCGCTCGGCCGAGAAGCACAAACATATTCCGATAATTTTGCTGACAGCCCAAACGGGGCCGGAAAACCGTTTAGCAGGAGAAAGCGCTGGGTCAAATGCCTTCCTTGGGAAGCCTTTTGACGAAGACGAATTGCTGGAGATAATTCATCGGCTGATTATTCGCTAATTAGATCGGGCTGGAGTTCCTGTGCCAGATCAGATCTTTGCCACCCGCAGACGCAGGCTGTTGGCAACAACACTCACAGAACTCAATGCCATCGCTGCCCCGGCAATCATCGGATCAAGTAAGAAACCATTCACCGGATACAACACACCTGCAGCCAGTGGAATGCCAATCACGTTGTAGATAAATGCCCAGAATAAGTTCTGCTTGATGCCCATCACGGTCTTAGTGGAAAGGTTAAGTGCTTTGGGGATAGATTGCAGGTCTGATGTGATGAGCGTCATCTTCGCTACATCCATCGCGATGTCCGAACCTTTGCCCATCGCAATGCTGACATCCGCTTCAGCTAACGCATGCGAATCATTTATTCCATCGCCAACCATCGCAACAACTTTTCCTCTTGATTGCAGTTCTTTTACAAACTGAGCTTTGTCCGCGGGTAACACCTCTGCCGTGTAGTGCTTCAAACCTACATGGTTTGATACGGCCCTCGCGGTTTGTTCATTGTCGCCAGTGAGCATGTATACCTCAATACCTTTTTCCTGCAGCGCGCGAATGGCTGCTGCCGATGTTGCTTTAATCTTATCTGCGATAGCAATGATTGCAAGTACTTTTTGCTCATCCGAGAAGTATACCACCGTTTTTGCCTGCAGCTGTAAAGCTGTGGCAGTCGCGACCTGGCCGGGCGGGATGACGACTTTGTTTTCTTCAATCAGTTTTTTATTTCCAACGAAGTAGGTTTTTGATGCAACCGTTCCTTTCACGCCCCGGGCCGTTATACTTTCGAACGTTTCAATTGCCGTAGGATCAACAGACTGACTTTTCAACGTGCTGACTACTGCTTCCGCAAGAGGATGCTCAGAACGCGACTCCAGTGCGAGCAGGATCTGCTTATGTCGGGGACTTTCTTCACCAGTTGACCAGATCAGGTTAGTGACAACGGGCTTTCCTTCTGTGATCGTTCCAGTCTTGTCCAGTATGACTGCGTTTACCTTGTGCGCGAGTTCAAGGCTTTCCGCATCTTTAATCAGGATGTTGTTTTCCGCTCCTTTTCCAACACCAACCATGATTGCCGTAGGAGTTGCAAGCCCGAGAGCACAGGGGCAAGCGATGACAAGAACCGTGATGGAGTTGAGCAGAGCATGGGTAAATGCATTATCACCTCCGACAATCATCCACGTGATAAAAGTGAGAATGGAGATACCGATAACGATCGGAACAAATATTCCGGCAATCTTGTCGACAAGCTTTTGCACCGGAGCCTTGCTGCCCTGGGCTTGCTGAACCATTTTAATGATCTGGGCAAGGACGGTGTCGCCACCAACTTTTTCTGCTTTGAATTGAAAGCTCCCTTTTTGATTGATCGTGCCTGCAAAAACTCTGGCGCCTGCCCTTTTTTCAACTGCAACGGGTTCACCGGAGATCATGCTCTCATCAACAAAAGATGATCCGTCAGTCACGGTGCCATCAACCGGAATTTTTTCACCAGGCCTTACTATCAGCGTGTAGCCCACCCTGACCTGCGCAATCGGAATCTCTTTCTCTGAACCATCGATCACTGCGCGGACAGTTTTCGGTTGCAGACCCATAAGTTTTTTAATAGAAGCCGATGTATTGGATTTCGCTTTTTCTTCCAGCAGTTTTCCCAGTGAAATGAATGCAATAACGACTGCCGCGGCTTCGAAATAAACGTGCGGATGGATTCCCCGTGCATGCCAGAACTCCGGAAAGAATGTATTAAACACGCTGAACACAAAGGCTATCCCGGTCGACAGCGCCACCAGTGTGTCCATATTGGCATTGCCGTGCTTTGCCTGCTTCCATGCATTCGTGAAAAATGAGCGGCCGAAATAGAAAACAACGGGGGCAGTGAGCGCCATTGAAATGTAGTTAGCATAGGGAAGGTCCATCAGAAACATCCCGATAATGACCACCGGAATGGACAGAACGATTGACCAGGTGGTGCGGAACTTCACAGCTTCGTAGTGTTTCCGCTGCGCTTCGTCCTGCACCGCCTGAGGATCTTCAACATCAACAACCAGGTCATAGCCGATGGATCGCACCGAATTTTGCAGATCAACAGGCTTTGTGGTCTTGGGATCGTATTCGACCCAGGCGGTCTGGTTGGCGAAATTCACGCCCGCATCCTTTACACCTGCAGTGGCTTTCAGCATTGATTCAACACTGACTGCGCAGGCAGCACAACTCATCTCGAGAACAGGAAACGATTCCCGCTTATATTGGCCGTTAACAATTTTGTTTTCTTGTTTCATGGCTTAAGCGACTCAGATCTTTCGCCCTCCAATACAAAGATACGCCATGACGCTGCCTCGCGTTTTACACTTTACCCACTTTGGTTTATATCATTTCGCGCACACCGGCCTCGCAACCGAAGACTTCAGGAAACGGAATCGAGCGGTTTTCTATTGTGGTCAATGTCTCGCGACTTTTTCATTTCCGAAGGTGTGAAGCCGGTGATTTTTTTAAACTGTGCCGAAAGGTGAGCTACGCTGCTGTAGCCGAGTTTGTTCGCAATTTCGCTCAGGCTCAGCTCATCATAGAAAAGCAATTCTTTTACCTTTTCTATTTTCTGCCGGATGATGTATTGCTCGAGCGTAATCCCTTCAACGCTTGAAAAGAGGTTGCTGAGGTAGTTGTATTCATAGTGCACTTCATCAGACAGGAGTGTCGACCAGTTAACTTTCAGGTCTACCTTATCAGCGTGATGGATTACCTGGATAATCTTGTTTTTGATGGACTCAATAAGCCGCGCTTTGCGGTCATCGATGCGCTCGAATCCCAGATTGATCAGCGCTGAATCAAGGTGCTGTAGCTGCTCTTCCGGAATATTGTCTTCGCTGACGTTGACTTCGCCAAGCGAAACTCTTTCAGGATGCAATCCCTGGCGCTCAAGCTCCTGCTTCACCGCCATGATACAGCGGTTGCAAACCATGTTTTTTATATAGAGTGTCGTCATTCATTTGTTGAGTCAATTTAATACAATTGTAATTGGGGATCATTGTAATAACTGTCGATAGTGATCCAAAAGTTCCCGTGGGTTAGCCACCAAGACACGAAGGCTCGAAGGAACACAAAGAATTTATCTGACTATCCGGGTGATTCCGTTTTTTATGAGGACAACATTAAAATTGATCAAGTATCCAAGGCGTCTGTTTGTGAGTTTAAGATGGCTCAATACCTGAGCCTTCCAAAGTGGATTTGTCTGTTCAATTGCTTTGCACTCGACAATAACAAGGTCGTCTATCAGCAAGTCGAGTCTCAACCCTTCTTTGAAATAAATCCCATCATAATTTATTGGTAGGTCGAGTTGCCTCCTTACATCGAAGCCTCCTTTGACCAGCTCATGCTCCAGGCAAACTTCATAAATTTTTTCCAGCAGGCCCGGACCGAGTTCTTTGTGCACTTTAAAAGCCGCATTCACGACAGCTCTGCCAATGCGGTCTTCTCTTTCAGAAATTTTATCAAACATGATGCGCTTGTTTTTTTACTTGCGCACCCTTGGTGTTACTTTGAGTCTTTGTGACTTGGTGGCTATGACTCCTTTCTCCACGCCCAGCCCAGACTTCCCGCCAATATAATCAGCACCAGCCATGAAGAAGCAGTCGTCACTTTATTTCCCACTGTATACGCCCTCGGCTCGAACCGGAATTCGATCGTATGCTTTCCTGCCGGGACTTTCAGCGCGCGCAGCAGATAGTTTGCACGCATGATCTGCGTATCCTGCCCGTCAATCGTTGCAACCCATCCCGGATAATAGATTTCAGAGAACACAACAAATCCATCACCACTTGAAGTGCTTTCGTAATTCAATGTTTTCAGTTCATTGCTTGTGAGTGTGATCGTTCCGGTGCTGTCTGATGAAGCAGGTGCATCGGGAAATTTAGATGCATCCACAACTGCGGTGCTCTTCGTGACGTTGCACGTGCTGGCAAGTTCTTCTGTAGGCGAATTCACTTTCTGAATTTTGCTGACAAACCACGCGGGACCAAACGCCCCAGGATTCGGAAGCATATTGTTGCGCTGTGGCCCAACGACAATATATTTGATGTTGAGCATGTTTATCGCCCCATAACGGCTCAGGTCAAACCGGCCCTGATTGGCTTCCTCGAAAAATGTTCTCGTCTGAGGATAAAGACATGAATCATAAAAATCCTGGTAACGCTTGAGTTTTGCACCGTGGTAGCCGCCAACAGACTGGTGGTAGTATGATGTACGCGCTTCCTGGAAATCCGGATTGTATACACGATAGTAGCCTTTGTCGCGTAGAATCTCCTGATCAGCTTCTGTCTGGGCGAGTGCGCCCGAATTGTTGCGCTTGCGCTTGTACAACTCACTGCTGAAGTATCGGTTTGACACAACGGATAAGTCTATCGTCACCATGAGAATGAGAAACACATAGAACCCCACCGTTGAGATCCGCTTGTGGACGTTAAAATACAGGAGGATAAAAACTCCGGTGATGAAGGCAAAAGAACGGAATGCATCCGAACGGAATAATCCCATGCGGTCTTCCGCCAGGGCGTCAACAAACCACGCGGGAAGTTGTTCTTCTGCTTCAGTAGTGAATTCAAACATTCCTGCCAGAACCCACAGCAGTAAGCATAGGCCACCCGTTGCGGCAAAGGCGATGATCAATTTCCTTTTCGCAACTTTGTCCCTCGCGCCAGCCCACAGGCGCTCAACACCCATCAGTCCAAGCAGCGGCATAGCAAACAGCGGCATGATCAGTGTGAAAGTGACAGACCTGAATTTGTTGTAGGCGGGAAAGTGGTCAAACAGGAAGTTGCTCAATGCAGGGAAGCTGCTACCCCAGCTGAGAACAATTCCCAGCGCAGATGCAAGCCCAAGCCACCACACATATTTCCTTTCCGCGAAAGCGATTCCGACAGCAAAAAGAAATACGATGATCGCTCCGGCATAGTAGGGTGCCGTATTGAATTGCGGTCCCCAGTAGGCGCGTGTGAACTGATAGAGTTGATTTACCGCCTGCTCATTTCCCTGGTTGGCGAGATTCTGCAGCGCTTTAAATGTTTCAGTATCGCGATCAGCAATCAGGTAGTGGGATGAGCTGCCTCCGTAAAAGTTCGGGATCAGCAGCACCATTGGTTCTAAGATGCCATTGCTATATTCAAATGCGTATTCTTTTGTGAGCCCTGTGGTTTGGTTAAACACAGGAGAATTGAGCTCGGATTTTCCACGCGTTGAATATTTCTGATACTCGTTCAACGCCCAGAAAGGCCCGAAGTAGGTGCCGAAACCAATCACACCTGAGATGACAAGTAGGCCAACCGTTTTCGAAAATTCAGGAAGTCGTTTTTCCCGTACTGCTTCAATCAGCCGGATGATGCCATAGATGGCAACAATCATCATGAAGTAGTACGTCATCTGGATGTGATTCTCTCGCAAGTGAAGTGCAAAGGCAGCAGTCGTGATTCCGAAGCCGAGAATTCTTTTCCCTG
This sequence comes from Fulvivirgaceae bacterium JP3-4, assembly GCA_029309925.1. GTDB lineage: Bacteria > Bacteroidota > Bacteroidia > Cytophagales > Cyclobacteriaceae > Chryseosolibacter. The sequence goes on along the minus strand of JARKND010000004.1, from coordinate 311,440 downwards.
AAAAAGCAAGATGAATTCCGGCCATCAACAACGGAAGGAAGGCAATCGCACCGATCCTGGCATTATGACCTACCATTACACCGATCATCATGTATGACGAAAGCCCGAACGCAAGTGCGCCAGCGATAGCAAGGTAAGGCCTCACCCGGAAGGCGAGTAGCAAAATATAATAACAGAAGAATGCGAGATAAATGTTCGCGTAGGGGTGCGGCAGAAAGACAGCCAGGATCTTCTTCATAAAACCGATCACCTGATTTCCCCATTGGACACTGACGAGATATGCAGGCATCCCGCTGAACATCGAGTTGGTCCATAGCGGTTCTTCGCCATATTTCTCGCGATAATCTGCGATGGCTTTCGCGGAACCCAGAAACTGCTGAATGTCAGATTGCTCGAGTGTCTTATTATCAAAAAAGGCTGGTTTAAAAAAGACAACCGTTACGATAACAAAAGCTGCGATGGCAATGATGTGCGGGAGAATGTGATCGATGAATTTCAGGTTTTTCATTCCTTCAAATTAAAGAGGCGCAAAATAGGGATTATATAGGCAAATTCAGCGGTCTGGACGGCATTTTACGAATTGCCAGACAAAGGGATTTGCTACAGTTTACAAATGATCTCGCAGAATATTGATACCCGCGACCACAATCAATATCGCGGTAATGCGCTTGATATGGACCGGATTGAATGTGTTGGCCCCGAGACGCGAACCAATCTGGCCGCCCGCGAGCACAGCAATCAGTAACGGAATTACAAAGCTCCAGTCTATTTCAGGCTTTTGTGATAGCTGTCCGGCAAGGCCGCTGATTGAGTTTACAAGAATGAAAATGCTCGCGAGCGCTGAGATTTTTTTCGCTTCGTCCCAGCGAATGAGATGAAGGATAGGAGACAAAAAAATTCCCCCGCCAATTCCTACAAGACCTGAGAGAAATCCGATTCCTCCGCCAATGCCAAAGTTCAGAGCAGCTGAATCAACGTAAGTCCCGTTGTCTTCTTTGGGGTTGATCCAGAGTAAAATCGCTGCGACAATAAGACTAGCTCCGAGCACTACGAAGAACACTGCATCCTGCAGTTTCCAGAAGCCACCGATGAAGGCAAGCGGAACACTCGCGACAAGAAACGGCCACGCCTTCCTGAGATCAAGTTTGCCCTTTTTGTAGAAAATGTAAGTTCCGCCAATCACGACAATAATGTTGCACAACAGCGCGGTGGTTTTGATCTGCGGCTGACTCACGAAGAAAAACGATTGTCCGAGCACAGCGAGGTAGCTGGTGCCACCGCCAAAACCCACGGATGAATAGATCAGCGCGATGATGAAAAATGTGGCAATCAGGATGAGCAGCGAACTTTCCATTACTGAACTCGTCTCACTTCAATGGTTTCGAGGTTCTTGACAAACCGTCTGCCGGTCTTCCGATCGTCTGACGAGATCATCAGCAGGCCGTCTTCATTATCGAGCATGTTTTGACCGTCTTTTTCCGTGACGATAAAAACCTTGTCGCCCACGGCAGTGTTGAAGAGTTCGTTCCAGGAATAGACAACCTTATAATTATCAGTGCCCGTGCACACGAAATAGTATTCACTGTAATATTTTGGATTATCCACGTTCAGCGAAACAGATTGAATCAGTTCGCGCAGCAAAATGCCTTTCATGTCCTTTGCCGAACCTTTTATTTCACCTTTGTGATTGGTGATGTCGATTGTGCCAATGCTGTGAAGTTTCTGACTGCGAAGCTCTTTGACCGTAATGGTAATCTCGCTTTTAATATCGCCTTTGATGACGAACGATGTGGTTGCCTTGCTCTGAGCGAAAACGTCAAATTGAAGAACCAGCAGTAAGCAGGTAAGGAAAAATATTTTCATAGGTGCGTTATCCACCGATCGTAGACATGGATTCATTGACGGGATGATCGACTGTTCTTTTTCGTTCCGCTTCAAATCCATCAACCGCTCTTGACGAAAACGCATGCAGCAATTTTTCCCTGATCATTTCGTCTGAAGCTCCGCTGCGCAGCAATTGTTTGATGTCTAACACGCCTTCATCATACAGGCACGTCTTAAGGGTGCCCTGCGCTGTAACCCGGATGCGATTACAGGTTCCGCAGAACGTACGGCTGAAAGCAGCGATGATGCCGATGCTGCCTTCGTGGCCTGAGATCTTATAATGGTAGGCGGTTGAGTTCGGCTCATCTAGCACTTTTGAAATGGAAGGATATGCCTCGCGGATGTGGTTGAGTATTTTGTTATAGTTCCAGTGCAGCACCGGGTTGTGGCTTCCACCATTGAATGGCATTTCTTCGATAAAGCGAACTGAGATATTTTTGTGTTTGGTGAGCGCCACAAGCGGCAGAATGTCATCGATGTTTTTGCCTTCCATGACAACCGCATTGATTTTCACAGGGATCTCGTGTCCGAGCAGCAGATCAAGTGTCTTCATGGTGTTATCAAATTCATCGCGCAGCGTAATAGCTTTAAACCGCTCGCGATCCAGTGTGTCGAGACTGAGATTCACCGAAGCGATTCCAAGTCGTTTCAACTCAGGGATGTGCGGAGCGGTAAGCACTCCGTTGGTTGTGAGATGCAGATCGCGGATGCCGGGAATTTCAACCATCGTCCGGATCAGATTCATAAGGTCGTTGCGAACAAATGGTTCTCCTCCGGTCAGTCGTACCTTGCTGATGCCCATTGAAGCGAGGAGGCGCACAATCCGCTCAATTTCCTCAAACGACAAAACTTCTTTCTTCGGTATGTACCGGATACCTTCTGCCGGCATGCAATAGAAGCAGCGAAGGTTACAGCGATCGGTCACTGCAAGCCGCAGATAGTTTAAGGGGCGTCCATGATTGTCAAAAAGAGTCGTCAATGTGCGTGGATATTGCTGTTAAAGATACTAAATGATACTTTTAAAGCAGAAAGTATTTAATAGCAGGTATGGCCCGGTTTAATGTAAAAGCATTTGGTATTACAAAAGAGATCATTGGTACGAAGGAATCAGTCGTTGAGCTTGAAGCAGCTACCGTCCACGAATTAAAAGAATTTCTGTACAACAAGTACCCAAGGCTTTCCGGACTGAAATCCCTGTTTATTGCCGTTAACCATAATTACGCGGAAGACATGCAGGCCATTCACGAAACAGATGAGATTGCCCTGATCCCACCGGTCAGTGGCGGGTGAGAAATGTGGTCATGTGTTAATGTGTTAATGTGGTAATGTGTTCAGGTGCTCATGTTGTGACATTTAATCTGTAACTCATCTTTTTTATCGCGCCTGCCGACTAATTCCATTGGCTGCTTCGGAGTCAGGAAAGGGTAATTAGTCCCAGTCAGACATGAACACATGGGCACATGAGCACCTGAGCACATTTAGAACTTTTCCTTGAATTTGACACCCGAACTGTCTACCTTCACCTGCTCTCCGAAAAAATTGTTCAATCAACCAATCAGCTTATGATCAAAATCACAGAAAAAGCTATTGATGTACAGAAGGTCATCGACACTGCCTGCAGCTTGGGGGCTGGAGCAGTAAATGTGTTTATTGGTACTGTGCGTAATACCGCGCATGCAAAGAATGTGCTGTGGCTGGAATATGAGGCTTACGAAGCAATGGCGGTAGCAGAAATTAAAAAGATAACGGATGAAGCATCACACCGATGGCCGATTCTTGGATTTGGTGTGAGTCATCGCATTGGAACACTGAAGCCGGGTGAGGTATCGGTGGTTGTAGCGGTATCGACACCGCACCGGAGAGATTCTTTCGATGCCTGTCAATTTATTATTGATAACCTGAAAGAAAAAGCACCCATCTGGAAGAAGGAAGTCTTCGAAGATGGCGAGGAGTGGATCTCAGCTCGCCCAGCCGGAACGATGGCTGTTCAGAATTGATTGTAAATAATAATCGCTCCGGTAACCACGGCTATTGCCAGGGCCAGCGCAGATACCAGAATGAGAATGAGATTTCTTGTAATGGGATTCGAAAACACTTCATCAAATGAAGTTTTTGCTGTTGATTTCATATAAAGCCGGGGATTATAGACATTACTATAACAGAAGGGAACAAGAATCGTTCCCTTTTTCTTTTTATTTTTTCTTCCTTCCTGTATCTTTTTAAGCTTTCCATCATTGTAGTGTTTGAAAACAGTATCCATTGAAGCACGACTTGAAGATCGGTCATCCCCCGGAAGAAGAACAGACCATCCGTGATGCGCAAAAAAATCCTGAGGCTTTCAGGCCAATTTATGAGCGTTACTATCGGTCCATTTTTCGGTTTGTGTTGCATCGTGTGAGCGACAAAGACATAACCGCGGACATTACTTCTCAGGCATTCCTGAAAGCACTTCAGAACCTCGGTCAGTTTAAGTTCAAAGGATTTCCGTTTTCGTCATGGCTTTACCGGATTGCTGCCAACGAGTGCAACGACTATTTCCGGAAAAACAAGCGTCATCGTGTCGTCCTGCTTGAAGATGAGCATGCAGAACTTTTGTATGAAGAGATGTTTGGAAACGAGGCCATGGCTGAGCTCAAGGCAAAGCTTCCACTGATCCTGGAAAAATTGTCACTGGAAGACATTCAATACATCGAGCTGAGGTTTCTGGAAGGTCGTCCCTTCCGGGAAGTGGCTGACATCATAGGCGTTTCGGAAAATTATGCAAAGGTCAGAACGTATCGCGTGCTGGATAAGATGAAAAAACTGTTTGTCAGAAAATGAAAGCGAAAATAAAGATAATGAAAACGAGGCCAGAGATCACGGACGAGGAAATCCGTTCGTATATGGATTTCGATCGGTTGCTCGAAATACATAAGAATAGTCCATCCGGAGGTTTCCGTGGTGCAAGGTATGCAATCGCTGTCGCGCTCATGGTAGGCGCGGGGTTGTCATATTGGTTTTTGGTGCGCACCAATTCCGATGAGACGAAACCTGCCAATGAAACAAAATCAGAAGAGACTTTTAAAACCCCTTCTGCAGCCGTTGACGATTCAATGGTAAAGAAAAATAATGCTCAGCAGTCGGCATCAGGATCCTCCGGCACAGTTAAAAAAGAAGACACCAAACAAACTTCAACTCCGGCACAAAAGCCTGAAAAAGCACAAAGCAATACAAACGACAGTGATAAAAACGAGAAAGCATTAACTCCGGCAATAACACCTCCGGCAGAACCTGTGTATGCGCAGGCGGAGCCAGTTGATGGATATCCGAATTTGTACGAATACTTCAGGCGCGAATTGAAATATCCTGCCGAAGCCATGAAAGATTCGATCCAGGGTGAAGTGACCGCCATCTTCACCATCAACGCTGATGGAAACCCGGAACGCATCACAATCGAAAATTCGCTGGGTCCGGCATTCGACAGAGAAGCAGTGCGCCTGATCACGAACATGCCCGAATGGAAAGCTGCGACCTATAACAACAAGCCGGTTGCGAGCAGAATGTCTTTGCCGTTGACGTTTCAGATCAAAAAAATAACATCAGAAAAATGAGATCATTCATCCTGGCTGGCTGTGTTCTCGTAAGCTTGATGAGCAACGCCCAGCAATTCACAGATGTTGCCTCAGTCGATTTGCCTGACTCCGCTGTTACGGCCGAAGTTCAGTGGGTAAATTTTGACAGCGACCCATGGCTCGATGTGTTCGTGTTTGCCAAAACGCAGTCCGGTGAAAACTTCTTCATCACTTGTAAAAGCAACCCGGAACGCGGACCGGTCAATCCAACAGCACACTATCTGGGCTTTCACTCGGCAACCTACCGCATCGCAGACTTTGATCGTGACAACGATATGGATGTGATTGTCTCCGGAATTTTCGCCAATGCTCCAAAGACCGCTTTCTTCGAAAACCAGGGCGACTTCAAATTTATTGAACGCGCATCCATCGCGGTTGCAGGTTCCGCTCTACATTTTGCTGACCTCAACGGCAACGGAACGGGTGAGCTCATGATCAGCGGAAGCGAAAATGCACTGGCGTTTTTCAATATCTACCAGTTGGGAACAACTTGGAAGCTTGTCCATGATTCACTGAAAGTTCACGCCACATCCATTCAGGTCTTCGATTTCGATGGCGATAGTGACAACGACATCTTCATTGCCGGAAAAGAAAATAATGCTCATGTCACAAAGTTTCTGATCAACGAGGGCGGGCTTTATTTTAAAAGTTCACCTGCATCAAAAATTGTAAACGGAAAGAGTTCTCTTGCAGACCTCAATCACGATGGCAGGCTGGATATTTTTGTAACAGGTTTGAATACTTCGGGTCAAAATGCGTCAGTTCAGTTTTTGAATCAGGATGGTGTCTTCGTTGCAAAGGACACGCTGGTACCCCTTTCAAACAACGCAACATTCCTCGCTGATTTTAATTCCGATGGGAAATGCGATATCCACAGTATGGGTTTTAATGCTGCCGGTGATACCCTGAACAGGATTTTTATCCGCGACTCAGTGACAGTCGATCTCAACAAATCAAGACTTCATCATCAGGCCTTTGGCGACTATGATCGCGATGGCGACCTGGACTTGGTGCAGGTCGTGACAGGCACAGGGAAACTCCAGTTGCACACGTGGCGAAATAAAGCCCGCTACAACCGCGGACCTTCCCCACCAATGGGCGCCTTCGGTTTCACCATCTTCAACAAACTTTTCCTGTATTGGAATCCGGCAATCGATGACCATACTCCGTCAAATGCAATCACCTATGATGTAACTTTGCAGACCGTCAACAGCGAGCTGCAGGTGGGTGACTTCGATATGTTCACAACGGAACGTCTGGTGGTTTCTCACGGCAATGCCGGCACCAGGAATTATCTGCTTCTGAAGCCGCAAACCGTGACACCATTTTCTTATGCGGTTCAGTCCGTTGACAATTCGTTCGAGTCGCCTGAGGAAGCGATTCCCGGTGGCCGTCCGGGGGTCTGTGAGGGCACCGCGACACCGTGTGCTGCACCGGAGATCGTCAAGGTTCCTGCCTGCAAAAACGAAACGTTGACGTTTACTGCAGAGGGAAACCCAAAGTGGTTCTCCTTGTCAAAGGGATTTCTTGAGGAAGGGCTCACTTTCCAGATGGAAGCCACGGCATCGGACACCGTTTTCTCCTTTACTGAAATTGAGGGATGTGCCTCGCTGAAAATTTATCTGATCGAAATCAAAAAGAATTTTGTAAAGAAGTCTACGGAAACGCGCTTTGTATGTGAAGGACAGATGATCGATCTGAGCAGCGAATCTGCCTGGGCACAGGTCCAATGGACGAGCTTGCTTAAAGGCAATCTGGGCACAGCGTCATCGATCAGATATACTGCGACTCAGCCGGACACTGTAACGCTCACGGCATCCAACACAGAAGGGTGTGGCATTCAACACAAGACAGCATTGAGGATCAGCAAACCTGTCATTACGCTCGAGGGCGAAGCTTACCAGGTGTTGAAAGGAGAATCGGTTCAGTTGTCGGCAGGCGGTGGCGAGCGATATCAGTGGGCTCCGGCAGAGACGCTCGACAACAGCACAATAGCCAATCCAATTGCATCACCACTTTCATCAACGACATACACGGTTACTGCTTATGATTCTATTGGCTGCAGCGCATCGGCAAACGTTCATGTAAATGTTGAGGGCACCGCTTTCATTCCTAATCTGTTTACGCCAAACGATGATGGCAAAAATGACGAAGTAAAGGTCTACGGATTGTCGCAGGTGTCGAACTTCAGTTTTGCGATACATAACCGCGAGGGAAATGTATTGTACGAAACGAAAGACGTGAGCCAGGTCTCAAACAGTGGCTGGGATGGCACAGCAAACGGAGTGAAACAACCTGCTGGTGTTTATTATTGGAAAGTGAAGGGTGAACATCCGAGCGGACGCAGACTGCTGCTCAATGGAAAAACAAATGGATCAATCGTGCTGATACGATGATTGTGAAACGACTTCTGACAATACTTCTGTTACTGGCTGTGGTTTCAACAGCTTCGGCTCAGTATTTTCAGTACAGTCAGTATAATTTTACAGGACAGCGGGTCAACCCTGCATATGTTGCTGCGTCTGACTATGCACTCGCGAATTTTATTTACCGTCACCAGGGTGCAGGTGGCGATATCAATCTGCGAAGTACGATGGCCTCTGCATCCTACCCGTTACTGAGCAGACGAGACGGAAGAAGATGGTCAGGTGTGGGTGTGTCACTGCTTGATGATCGCTCGGGCGGAATATTTTCAACACGTGAAGCTTCACTGTCGTATGCAGTCAATATTTTTCTGAGCAGGTATCAAACGCTGACCTTAGGTTTCAAAGGGTTATATCAACAGAGAAAAATTAACCTTGATGGATTATTTACCGGATCTCAATACGTTGTTGACCGCGGCTTCGATGTCACGAGGTTCAATGGCGAAAGTATGCAGTTCCTTCAAAATAATTTTTTCACATTCAGCTCGGGGTTGCTTTGGCAGGAAGTAGACAAAAACGGAAACCGGATAGCATACTGGAATGTTGCACTTTTTGATCTTAACAAACCACAGGACTCATTTTCTGGTTTCGAAAGTCAGCTCAACTCGACATTTGTCTTTGGCGGAGGACTTCGCCTGTATCAGCAGGATAAAATGTCATTCACTCCCGAAGTTTTGTTTACGCGCGGCAATGCGAAAAATGTTATAAACCTTGGCGGGATCACAGGCTATCAGCTCGGGCATGCAAAGGATCCGAACACGAGACTCGATTTCATTACGAAGTATGCCATCGGCAGATCCGGTATCGTGGGCATGCAATTTCACAAGGAGAATTTTTCAGTTGGGTTCAGCTACGACTTCCCTCTCATCAGAAATAATATTGGAAACACGGGTGCATTTGAACTCGGCCTGGAGATCAGAAGGCTTGTCGATCCGAAACTGAAGCGCAGGAATCAGCCACGTGTAAAAACACCATCCGCGGCAGCGAAAAAAACTCCTGTAGCGCAAAAGCCAGCAGTGAAGGCGAAGCCGGTGACGGCTGCAAAGGATTCTGTAGTGACGAAGAGCAAACCGAAACCCGATCTGAAAACTACGCTTCAGCATAAGCAGGATTCGGCTATCGCCAAAGCAGAAGCCGGGAATATTCGTCATCAGCCTTTGCTGCTGGAGAAGGTGGTTCTTCATTTCAATTTTGAATTCAACAGCAGCGAGCTCGATGAAAAATCAATGCAGTATCTCGATGACCTGACTGCCGCGCTGCTCGACAACAAGAAACTGACGATCAATCTCACGGGCCATACGGACAATGTTGGTTCTGCAAGGTTCAACGAACGACTTTCATTGTATCGCGCCAACGCGATTAAAGATTATCTCGTGAGCAAGGGAGTTGAAAGTACGCGTATCAGCACTGCAGGAAAGGGGATGAGTGAGCCGCTGAATGGAAATAAGACTGCCGAAGAGATGGCGCAGAACAGACGCGTTGAATTAATGATTCTGTACGAAGATTGATCAATCGATCAGTTCACCACCGCAGTGGGGACAACGCTTTTTCTTTCTGGCATTGCCGTGAAGATGCTCGGTAAGTCCGCTCGAAAGGATACCCGCGGGGAGTGCAAATAATCCGATACCGAGTATCGCGATCATACCTCCGAGAATTTTTCCTGCGGTGGTTGCCGGGATCATATCGCCATAGCCGACAGTAGTCAGCGTTTCGATGCCCCACCACATTGTTACCGGGATGCTGGAAAAAACTTCCGGCTGTGCATCGTGCTCTACATAATACATTACCGTGGAAACCATCACCAGGAGAAAGATAATAAACATCACACTGAGCACGATCTGTTCCTTGCGTTCGCGTAGCACGGCCTGAATCAGATTCAACGCCTTCAGGTATCGCGCGATTTTCAGTACGCGGATCAACCTGAATGTTCTCACGATCCGGATGAAGCGCATATCCAGGTCGAGGAAGCCGATATAGAATGGCAGGATCGAGAGCAGATCGATGATCGCCATTGGGGAGAACGCGTACCGCAGCCGGCCTTTTACCGGATGATGATACTTTGGGTTCTCTACACACGTCCACAATCGCAGCGCGTACTCGATGCTGAAGATGATCACCGAGAATGATTCAAGCCTGCGAAAAAATATTCCATATTCCGCTTCGATGCTTTTCACCGATTCGAGAATAATGGCAACGATGTTCAAAAAGATCAGCGAAATCAGCAGAACTTCAATGGCCCTGGCCGCCCTGCTTCCCGAAACCGCAGGTTCCAGAAGTTGGTAAGCCCATTTGCGCAACGTCATGGTGGAGTTTTCGTTTATCAGCTTTGGGTGTAAATAAAATCTTTTTTCCCGCCAGTTTTTTCAAGCAGGCGAATTTCTTTGATTACAATGGTATGCGACATCGCTTTGCACATGTCATATACCGTGAGCGCAGCAACTGATGCCGCAGTCAACGCCTCCATCTCAACTCCCGTCTTCCCTGTAACTGTGCAACTTGCAATGATCTCGATGGCTCCGCCTTTCACCTGGATCTCGATCTGGCAATCATCGAGCCCAAGGGGATGGCAAAGTGGTATCAGCTCGGACGTTTTTTTCGCCCCCATCACTCCGGCAATAATAGCAGTTTGAAAAACTGGACCTTTTTTCGTTTTCAGATCCTGGTCCTGTAACGCCTGAAGTATTTCTTCACCCACTTCCACAACCGCCCGTGCCCTCGCAACGCGCCTGCTACTCGACTTTTCCGAAATATCGACCATCGAAGGTTCTCCTTTGGTATTGATATGCGTAAGTTTGGTGGTTTTCATCCTTATCTTAACCCAACGATTTCCTGCAGTCTTAAGCAATATCAAAAATACTATTTTAAAATGATTAGTGTACAGCAAGCCACGCAGGCAATTTTCGATTCCCTTCATCGCCCGCGAGTCATATCGGTAAAGATCGAGGAAGCCGTGGGGAGGGTTTTGGCCGAACCGGTTAAAGCTGATCGCGACTTTCCGCCCTTCGATCGAGTTACAATGGATGGAATCGCCATACGTTTTGATGCGTGGCAGCAAGGCAGAAAGGAATTTAATATCGAGTCAACCGCTGCCGCGGGAAAACCACGCGCAAAGCTCACTGATCAACGTAACGCCATCGAAGTGATGACAGGCGCTATTCTTCCCATCGGAACAGACACCGTTATCCGGTATGAAGACCTGATCATAAAGGATGGAAAGGCCACTATCGAACAAACGCAGATTGTCAGAGGTCAGAGCATACACTCGCAGGGACAGGACGCGCATCTTGACGAGATCCTGCTCGAGCCAAACATCAGACTTTCTGCTGCGGAAATTGCGCTGCTTGCATCCGTTGGGAAAAGCGAGGTCAGTGTGTTTGACTTTCCCAGGGCTGCAGTGATTGGAAGCGGAGATGAACTGGTTTCGATAACGTCACAACCCGAGGCCCATCAGATCAGACGATCAAATACCTATGCGCTTCAGGCCGCCATGCGTCATATCGGATGGAATGCACACCAGCATCATATCAGCGATGACAAAGATTCGCTGACCCGTTCATTGTCAACATTGCTGGAGGAAAACGATGTACTGATTCTTTCAGGTGGCGTGTCGAAAGGTAAGTACGACTTCATTCCGGCTGTGTTGGAGGAGTTAGGTGTGAAAAAAATATTTCATGAGGTCAGTCAGCGCCCGGGCAAACCGTTTTGGTTTGGGGTGAAGGGCGACAAGCATGTGTTTGCGCTTCCGGGCAATCCGGTGTCAACGTTTATGTGCTTTCACCGGTATATTTTGCCGTGGGTCAGCAGGAGTCTGTTTAATGAAGTTCCCCAGGCATTTGCAGTGCTGGCAAGCGATTTTTCCTTTCCGCCACCACTAACGTATTTTCTGCAGGTGTCGGTGAAAAACGAAGGCGGCCGGCTCATGGCGTTTCCACAGCAGGGTGGAGGATCAGGTGATTTTGCCAACCTTAAGAAAATAGATGGGTTCCTGGAACTACCCCTTGAAAAAACCGATTTTAAAGCTGGTGAGGTGTTTCCTTTTATCGCTTTCAGGCTTTAAAAATTAGGTTAAATTTGCGCCTCCATTGCAGTAGAATCAGATAACGAACGGGTACCATGTTTGATAATTTAAGTTTTAAGCTCGAAAAAGCATTTCAAACCCTCAAGGGTCAGGGAAGCATCACGGAAATCAACGTAGCCTCTACGGTGAAAGAAATCCGCAAGGCCCTGATCGATGCGGACGTTAACTTCAAAGTTGCGAAGGAAGTCACGGATGAGATCAGGCAGAAAGCGCTCGGCCAGGATGTACTTACCGCAATTTCCCCGGGGCAACTCCTGATCAAGATTACCAACGATGAGTTGACGGAACTGATGGGAGGAACAAGCGAGGACATTCGCATTGAAGGAAGTCCCGCGATCATTCTTATTGCCGGTTTGCAAGGTTCGGGTAAAACAACTTTCTCCGGAAAGCTTGCGAATTATCTGAAGAAGCAGGGACGTCAGGTTTTGCTGGTAGCCTGTGATATCTATCGCCCGGCCGCAATCGACCAGCTCAAGGTACTTGGTGAGCAGGTGGGTGTTGAGGTGTATGCCGAACCTGAAAACAAAGATGCAGTGAAAATTGCGAAGGCGGCTATCGAGTATGCTAAGAAAAATAATCACCGCGTGGTGATCGTAGATACTGCTGGTCGTCTTGCCGTAGACGAGGAGATGATGAATGAGATTGCACGTTTGAAGGAAGCCCTTAAACCTGCAGAGACTTTGTTCGTTGTCGATTCCATGACGGGTCAGGATGCGGTGAATACTGCGAAAGCCTTCAACGACCGCCTCGATTTCAATGGTGTTGTGCTTACGAAGCTTGATGGCGATTCGCGTGGTGGTGCCGCACTTTCGATTCGCAGGGTTGTTGAAAAACCGATCAAGTTCATCAGCACGGGTGAGAAAATGGAAGCGCTGGATCGTTTCTATCCCGATCGTATGGCGAGCAGGATTCTCGGCATGGGTGACGTAATCTCCCTGGTTGAGAAGGCCCAGATGGCGTATGACGAGGATGAAGCCAAACGCCTCAGCAAAAAGATTCGCAAAAACCAATTCGACTTCAACGATTTTCTTCAGCAGCTCCAGCAGGTGAAGAAAATGGGAAATATGAAAGATTTATTGGGCATGATTCCCGGAATGGGCAAAGCCATGAAGGGTGTTGATATCGATGATAATTCATTCAAGCCGATCGAGGCGATTATTCGCTCTATGACCATGGAGGAGCGTGAGAATCCGGAAATAATAAATGGCAGCAGGAAAAATCGCATTTCGAAAGGAAGCGGAAGAACTGTGCAGGAAGTGAATAATTTGCTTAAACAATTCAGCGACATGCGGAAGCTGATGAAAACCATGAATAAGATGGGGGGCGGCAAAAGAGCACTTTCAAGCCTGAATCCATTTGGAAAATAAATTTTGGCAAAGAAAATTCTAATTTCTACAAACCTTTCGATTCGAAATTTCGTTAATAAAATAGTTTACAGGTATTTCGTTTATTCAGATAGAGCCCTTCGATTTTTTCGGAGGGCTTTTTTATATAACTTCCATTTGACTTCGGGACGTGTCCATTGCAAATAGCCGAAACGATTATAAACGAATCCGTATCAATTGAATATTCAAAACAGATGAAACCTCTAAAATTTACCCTCTTCCTATTGCTGAGTTTTTGCAGTATCGCAACCCTCGCCCAGGAGAAGCCGCTGAGCCCGCTCGAAACCGTGAGTGCAAAAATCGATGGTGTGGAAACCACGATTGTTTATTGCAGACCTTCGGCTCGCGGCCGTACAATGATTGGCGGAAAAGAACCTTTCGGCCAGGTATGGAGAACGGGTGCAAATGCCGCCACTACCATCACCTTTGACAAGGATGTGAAGATCGAGGGCAAAGATTTGCCAGCCGGAAAGTACAGCCTCTTCACCATCCCTAATAAAGACGAGTGGACAATCATTTTTAACTCCGTTCACACCCAGTGGGGACATTACGATTATGACAAAAGCAAAGACGTCCTTCGTGTGACGGCCAAAGTAGAGAAGCCCAAGTCGTTTGTAGAAACGTTCACTATCTCAACCGATAAGAACAAGGTTACCCTGGCATGGGAGAACTATCAGGTGTCATTCAACGTGAAAGCGAAATAGAAGTCTGAACAAGAAAAATTTAAGTCCTGGCAACAGGACTTTTTTATTTTCTGCATATTGTACAAAAAAGGTGCAATGCATGTGCTTGGCAGATATGATCGGGTAGACTTGCCTGAGTTAGGCTTATCGAATATTCATGCTAAAATCGATACCGGAGCGTATACCTGCAGTCTCCATTGTCACATGTCCCGAGTTGTTAACGGGCAACTCGAATTCATTTTGCTCGATGAAGAACACCCGGAGTTTACAGGGATGAAATTCGTGTTCAAAGATTTCGAAGAACGCGATATAAAAAATTCGTTTGGCGAAGTAGAAAGGCGCTACGTGATCATCACTACCATTCGCATATTTAACGAAAATATCACAGCTGCATTTTCACTGAGTAACCGCGGATCGCTTAAATTTCCCGTGCTGATCGGGCGCAAAATTTTAAGGGATAGGTTCCTGATAGACGTCAAGAAAAAAAATCTATCTTACAAGGAAAAGGTAAGGCTCCACCGTGCCAGCAAGCGGAGAACCCGCTAGGAGCCAGCGATCAACACCAGGATTATGAACATTGCCATTCTTTCGCGTGATGCACGCCTATATTCTACCAAACGATTGAAACAAGCCGGGGAAGCGCGTGGACATCGCGTGGAGATCATTGACCACATGAAGTGTGTCTTGTTTATCGAAAAGAAAAATCCAATGGTGTTATATCAGGGGAGAAGGCTCGACTACTTTGATGCGGTCATTCCCCGTATCGGAGCTTCTGTTACATTTTATGGAGCTGCGGTGGTACGGCAATTTGAAATGATGAAGGTTTTTACTGCCGTAGAATCACAGGCTTTGATCCGGTCGCGCGACAAGTTGAGAAGCTTGCAGATCCTGTCACGTGCGGGTCTCGGCCTTCCGAAAACAATTTTCATGGATTACTCTCGCGAAACGGAAGGCATCGTGGAAGCTGTAGGTGGTGCGCCCGTGGTGATCAAGCTCCTGGAAGGAACGCAAGGCCTTGGTGTTGTGCTTGCCGAAAACAAGAAGGCTGCGCAGTCTGTAATCGAGGCATTTCATGGTTTGCACGCCCGGATCATTGTCCAGGAATTCATCAAGGAAGCAAGAGGATCGGATATCCGCGCATTTGTTGTTAATGGAGAAGTTGTAGGGGCGATGAAGCGCCAGGCGAAGGAAGGCGAGTTTCGATCTAATCTTCACCGTGGAGGAACTGCCAAGGTTGTAAAGCTGACCAAACAGGAAAAGCATGCAGCGATTACAGCCGCTAAAAAGATGGGTCTTGGTGTGGCAGGTGTTGACATGCTTCCATCGAATCGCGGACCCCTCATCCTTGAAGTGAATTCATCACCAGGTCTCGAAGGAATTGAAGGCGCAACCAAAGTTGACATTGCCGGAAAGATCTATCAGTTTATTGAGAAGCACGCCTCCAAGAAGAAAATCCAGAAGGACAAGATCAATGCGTAGGGACGTTGATCGTTGATTCGTTTATCCGTTGATTCGTTGAAGATCGAGCAAATATCGCTGCTGAGAACCCTGGTAGCGCTTCGCCTTCCGTCACGCATTAACGGATCAACTAACCAATACAGATCATGGCGAAATACGTTGAGTCGCAAAACGTATCAACGTATGAACTAATCAACGTATCAACCTTTTCCCTAACTTAGCAGGCAAACCCATTACCAACGTTGCCTTGAGACAAGTAACCATTGCAGGACAGGAGATTCAACCCGGAGAGTTTAGAGAGATAAACATCAACATTGCCCGACTTCCGTCTCACACGCAAATCGACACACCAATCTATGTATCGCGCTCGCCAGAAGATGGGCCGGTGCTTGCGTTAATTGCAGGTATGCACGGTGATGAGATCAATGGGATGGAGATTGTCCGCAGAATTCTCGACCGAGGCCTCCACCAGGTCCAGCGCGGAACGGTTGTCTGTATGCCTATCATCAATGTGTATGGGTTCCTGAACTTTTCACGCGATGTGCCGGATGGTAAGGACGTCAACCGTTCGTTCCCGGGGTCGAAAAGTGGCTCTCTCGCGAGCCGCGTTGCCTATCATCTCATGCATGACGTTATCCCGTTTATCGATATCGGAATTGATTTTCACACGGGTGGTGCGATGCGTACGAATTTTCCACAGGTGCGGGCAGTGCTGAGAGAAGCAGTAAATGTGGAACTCGCCAATGCATTTCATGCTCCCTTTACTATAGATGCACCGTTTCGCCCCAATTCCCTGAGGCGCGAAGCTGCCCGCAGGGGAAAAAGTATCATTGTGTACGAAGGTGGTGAATCACTCCGGTTCGACAATGCCGCAATCGAAGAGGGCGTAGCGGGTACGTTGCGTATCATGAAGCATCTTGGAATGATCGATTCCGCCCCCGAACCAAAAGAGCCAACCAAAACCATCTGGACCACTTCGTGGATTCGTGCTAAACATGCCGGGCTTTTTCAACCAGCAGTTGCAGCAGGACAACTTGTGCACAAAGGAGATCACGTTGGTACCATCACTGACCCTTTCGGGGAATTTAAAGAACAGGTGAGGTCACACGAAACTGCCTATGTCATCGGAATGAACAATAGTCCTGTGATCAATGCCGGAGACGCACTCATGCACCTTGGTATGGACAATCTTTGCAGGCTTGAGAATAATCTGGAATAAACGTTGATTAGTTGATTGGTTGATTGGTTGATTAGTTGATTAGTTGATTAGTTGATTATCTAAAACTCAAATATCAAAGTATCAACGCGTCAACGCATCAACGTATTAACGTATTAACGAATCAACGTACCACCGTACTTACTCCCTCCGTATTGCCTCAACCGGATCCAGTTTTGCTGCACGCATAGCCGGGTAAGTGCCGAACACGATGCCAATCACTACAGCCAGTACCGAGATCACTGCGAGGGTATTCAGTGTGTATGCAGCCTGGAATGGAACACCAGTCAATGACTTGACAATCGGAATGATGATCATCGTTCCGGTAATACCGATCACCAGGCCCACAAAGCTGCCAAACAATGAAATCGTTATCGACTCTGAGAGAAACTGCAGGATAATGTCCCGCTTATTGGCACCAACCGCCTTGCGTACTCCGATCTCTGCGGTGCGCTCCGTTACCGAGATCAGCAATACGTTCATCACACCGATGCCTCCGACCAGAACTGAAATACCAACAATCAGTCCCATGATGATGCGGAACAGCTTGAAGCCCTTCGCGGCCTGCTCCACGCGGAATTCATTGGTCGTCACGATGAAGTCGTTCTTTTCACCAAACTTTTTATTAAGCCAGGTTTGAATTTCATCGCGGATCTTTTGTACATCGGTGACATTGGCGGCTTCAAACCTGCTGTGAGGAGGCTGTGCTTTCAATTCTTCATAAGTGATCAGGGTGATAGGATAAAAAAGTTCAGGCCGTTGAGCCTTGCGGTTTTTTGTCACACCAACAATCTGCAATTCGCGGCCTCCGAATACAACAGTTTTTCCGAGGACGCTCTTTAAGTCATTTTTCCCGGCAAGCACTTTTCCCAATTCTTCAGTGACCATCGCGACCTTTGAGCCTGTCTCGACATCATGCTGCGACAAAATGCGCCCATGCACAAGGTGGAATGTCGTATCGAAGTCGGAAAGACCAGTAGTGTTTGAGGCTGTTTTCATGTTGTCTTCCTTCAGGAGCATCTCCTGGCCTTTCAGTTGCCACAGCATTCCGGACGCAGGTGCTGTAATTGAGCTTCGCAATTGCTTGAAATCCTGATGCGTCAAAAATGTGACCGTATCCTTGCGCACGGTAACACCATTGATATTCCGGCTGGAATTGGTCGCGATCATGATAGAATTCAGGGAAGTAGTCTTCGTGATCTGGTCGCGCGCATATTGCTCCATACCATCGATAAGTGAAAGGATTGCAACAAGCGATGCGACACCGATAACAATTCCAAGCAGGGAAAGAATCGTGTGAAAGAAATTGGACCTGATGTTGTGTAAAGCCAGGATGAAAGAGGCAGTGACCTTCTTGAACATAGCAGGGTGACGATTGCGGAGCCGCAAATGTTACAACGCCCGGGAATAAAAACCAAGGTCCAAATTCCAATTCCAATGCTTATGCCCTTTGGTTTTTGGAATTTGGTTTTTGGATCTTGGAATTTGGATATTGGCTCTTGGATCTTGGCTCTTTCAGATTATTTCCCCACCTCATTGTTCTTCACCGCGGCCCTGTCAGAGTAGCTCGCAACTCTGCCACGCGACATGGGCGACTCTGCTTCGTAGCCTTTTTTCGTTTCGTTGCTTACCGTAGGTTTTGGCAAGAATGAGTTGGTGAGCGCCATCACGGTTCCTACCCATCCGGGTGCAAAACCCTTAACAATCGAGGCTAGTTTTCCAGAGAGGGAGAGGATCGCTTCATTTTCGCCATGCTCCATGGCATTGACGATGTGCTTTGCTGCGGTTTCGGCATCCTGGGAGATCAAGGGAGACGAACCGGTAATCTTGAACCATGCATATTCTTTTTCATGATCGCCTTTCACATCAATATTTCGTGGGCTTCCGGTGCGCATCAGATTTGGAACAACTGTGGTGACTTTGATATTGCTGCGCTTCAGTTCTGCATTGAGCCCTTCAGACAAACCTACTGCGGCAAACTTGCTTGCGCTGTAAGGTGTAAGATGCGGAACGGCAATCTTTCCTCCGATTGAAGTGATGTTAACGATACGCCCTTCTCCCTGCGATTTAAAGTAAGGAAGCGATGCATGGATCGCGTAAAGCGGTGCCCAGAAGTTGATCTTCATCGCTTCTTCGTAGTCGGCAATTTCCATGTTTTCCACTGGCCCGACCTGGATAATTCCGGCATTGTTGACCAATACATCTATTGTTCCGTAGTGGCGCACAACGTCATCGATAACAGCTTTCACTTCGTGCTGGTTGGTGAGATCTGCCGGCCGCGTAATCACTTCAGCACCGTTCCGTTCCAGTTCCTGCCGCGCTATCTCGAGGGCATCTGCTGATCGTGCACAGAGCGCAAGCTTCGCACCGCGCGCAGCGAACTCCCTGGCAAGAACAAGTCCAAGGCCACGGGATCCGCCAGTGATCAGTACAACTTTGCCTGCTGTTCTGAATTTATTGAGTTCGCTGTACACCGCATTGGCAACCATCAGCACACCAAGGCCTGCACCGATCCAGCCAAGCGTTTTCTGAAGTGGGGTAGGAGCGTTGTTATCCATAAAGATTTGAAGATGTTGAAGAAAAAGAAGGAGATACCCAATATTTGAATATCTCCTGTCATTGTTCAGTTATTACCGTTCAGTGTCACTTCTTGAAAAGACTTGCACCGAATAAGATAGCGATAATGAATAACGCCAGGAAAATAAAGAACAATACTTTCGCAATCGAAGCAGCGCCTTCAGCGATTCCGCCAAATCCGAAGATGGCAGCGATGATGGCGATGACGAAAAAGATAATCGACCAGCGTAACATAATGTTTATGTTTAGATTGATAAACTCAGAGAATCTCAGCTTCCCTTACTGCTGCTGACACATTCATGTCGTATTACTTGTTTAAATCTTGTACCATAGGGGTGAGGTTACCAACATTTCATACAGCCCTCTGGTTGTGTAGACTCTTGTCTACGACTATTCAAGAATCAGCTTGCCAGCCTTGTCGAAACGGAACGTCCGCACTGTATCGGCATCACGCATCTCAAGAATATACATCTTGCCATCCTTGCTCCTATATGCCGTTCCTTTTTGCCAGCCTTCGTATTCAGCACCATCGTTCAGCGTTTTCTTTATTTGATCCGGAAACTCTGTCGTAGTGATCTTAATGCTGGTAGCCGTATAGTTGGCATCGGGCGGCATATTCTGCGGAACCGGATCGGTCTGTCGCACCTGGTTTTTCAAGGTATCCGGTTCAGGAACGGGTGATTGTGCCTGCACGTGAACGGCTGCTGCAAGCAGGAACAAAATTGAAAAATAGATCGCTTTCATAGCACTTGATTTTTAGTGCTACCGCTAATAAGACTATGCCACTCGCTTTTACATTCCGTTGTTGATTGTGAGAATGACCGGCTCAGAATCGGTGATCATGATCGTATGTTCGTGCTGCGCAACGAAGCTGCCGTCACGCGTGTGATACGTCCAGCCATTGCTTGCCTCGTACACATACTGCGCTTTAGTGGAGATAAAGGTCTCAACAGCCACGATACTGTTTTTTCTGAAGCGCTGCTTGTTTGAGCGATCGTTGAAGCATGGAATCTCTTTCGGATCTTCGTGCAGCGAACGGCCGATTCCGTGGCCAACAAGGTTTTTGATTGTATTAAAGCCCTGACGTTTTGCCTCCGTTTCGATTAACCATCCTATGTCAGCGATCCTCACACCGCCTCTGATGTTCTTTATCGCTTTCTGTAAAATCTCAGTTGATGCTGAAACAAGTTTTCCGTGTCCTTTTGTATCACGTCCAAGGACGAAAGACCTGCCATTGTCCGCAAAGTATCCGTCAAGCTCTGCTGACACATCAATATTGATGAGGTCGCCTTCCTGCAGGATGACAGCCGAGGAAGGGATGCCATGGGCTGCGGCCGTGTTCACGCTGATGCATGTGTATCCTGGAAAACCGTAAGTAACGTAGGGTGCCGATCTGGCGCCTGAAGTCTTCAGCAAACTGGCGCCATAGTTATCGAGTTCTTGTGTCGACATTCCAGGACTCGCATAAGCGACCATTTCACGTAAGGTTGTTGCGACAACTTCACTTATTCGCTGCATGCCCAGCAGCTCGGCTTTTGATGTAATCGACATAACGGCTGAATTTCTTTCCAAATAATCTGAAAATGTCTGTATTTCAAAACGCGGCCTGCCTGCGGTGTGGGACATATCTGGAATTAATGCGCAGATTGCAGAAATTGCGATTATCGTATAATATAATTTATTAAATTGAATGGTCGCATCTTATTCACATGCACGGAAGTAGGGAACGAGTTTCATTTAACCGCACCGATGTATGAAATAACCTGAGACACAGCACAAACACGTGAACCATGTCATCGATCAACGAGTTTCAGTTATGTTAGAGAATGATGAAATGAAATACGTTGAAAAGTTTGAAGACGATGGGTTCGTATATGAGCTTAATGTTGAGCCTTCAAACGAAAATCACCCGCACCTGTACACTTACTCGCAGGGTCCGGGATATTATTGCCGTTGGAATATTGTCGGAAAATCGCCTGAACATAAGAGCGTGCTGGCGGTGACCGATGATCAATGTGAGGTTATTATCTTTCACTCGCTTGAATCGGCCATCAAAGGTGCCAAGGATTTTCTGGGTATGTAGTCGGGCACAAGAATTTAACCAGCTGACTAAAATCAGTTGACATGGCACAGTGTAATTTTTCTATTCCTTTCAATTCATCGGCAGAAGCATTATCCGCGAAAGCACAACAGGCTATCATGGGCGCAGGCGGTACTTTCCAGGGCGACAGCAACGCAGGCAATTTTGGCGTCTCTACTCCACTCGGTGACATCCGCGGAAGCTATCAGATTCAAGGCGGTTCAATCATGGTCACGATTACTTCGAAACCTTTTTTAGTGAGTTGCGGCATGATCGAAAAACAACTCCGCGGTTACTTCCAAACCATGGCGTAGATTTCAAGTTCAAAGTTCAAGATTCAAAGTTCAATGTTGGGTCCCCTAAACACAAACCCTGAACCCGAAACTCGGAACACGAAACCTTGACCTTAAACCTTGAACTTAATAACTAATCTTCACCCCGTCCATATTCTCCAGCTTCGCTTTAATCCCCCAGCCTCCGAAGTTTTCGCTTATGGCAAAATGGATTTCATTCCTGCCTTTTCTTAATGGAAGAAATATTGAATCAAAGTACCCGATGGTTCCGAGGAATCGGTAGTCGCGCGAAAGAAAATTATCCTCGCCAGTATAGAGCGCTACGTTGTTGACAAACACTTTCACGCGATCACTGAATCCAAAGGAAATCTTTTTTAGCTGTTCGCGATCCGAGTCGATGATGAGTCGTGCGAGCACCGTGTTTGTTTGTTCTCCAAGGTCTGCCGTTGCGGAAATATTGAGGGTTCCGGTGGTTTCGGTCGGATATACTTTGTATTGCGTTTTGAGTGACAGGTCTTTGAGGTTCGTGATCGAGACGATGTCTTTCTCTGCAAATGCATTTGACACCGACCATTTTTCAATAGTTCCGGCAGCCATAGGCTGAACGGGTTTTGGCTTTCCCTTCAGCTTCACATTGTCATCGGGTGTAATGGTGATATTGGCGAAATAACTTTCGTTGATGCTGTTCTGTATGCCAATGTTGCCGCGAACCGGTGCACGCTTTAATTCCGCAAATAGTTTTGGTGTCTCCATATCCTGAATATAAACTTCCATGTACTGGCCCGAGATCACAAGTTTAAAGTGCATCCATTTGTTGAACTCATAATTAGCGGGAACGCCATATCCTTCGCCATAATAAAGTTGCCATGCCGCATTGGAGCCAAACACGGGCGTGTACTGGTTTGCATCAGGGTTCCCGGATTGATGTGACCGTATGTAGAACTCTTCATAGTTTTTTTCATCAGCAATCCTGAATAGAAGACCAATGAACGCCCTGCCTTGCGGAAAAGCCATATCATACTCGATGATGCCGTTTTCAAAGTCGACACCTTCGAGAACCGCGCTGTTTTTCCTGAGCAACACGGCTTCTTTTCCTTCATAATTCACAAGTGAATAATCCTTTGTCGCAAATTTCCACCGGTCGGAATTAAATGGCACGATCTGTTGCGCATTTGCGAGGGTCTGACAAAGCAGAAGGATGAATAGTACATTTTTCATAGTCATGGATTCTGATTTAAAACGAATTACAAGCATTATAACTGAAATACCCCTCGCGCGGATTGGAAATGCCTGTTCAAAACCAGAACTTGGTTGTTCAAAGCCGTACAAGGGTTAACACGCGGATTATGGATGCAGATGATCGACTTCTTCAGGAATGTAAGAGCCAGATTGAAAAGAAGATCGGGTGGGAGAACAGTGAGTCATGGACCAACCACGATTTTCAGACACTGAGTGATAAGATACAGGAAGAAACAGGAGTCAACCTGAGTATCGCAACGCTCAAGCGCATATGGGGCAAAGTCAGATATGACAGCAAGCCGACCATTACCACACTGAACACCCTTGCTAAATTTCTTGGCCTGGAAAGCTGGCGCGAGTTCAAGCAACAGCAGGGCAGTACTGTCACCCATGCATCCCGCGAAGAAACCGTCAAGGACCCGATCGTTCCTGTGGCACCCCGACCGATGCGCGGCAAGCTGATTCGCTCCGGGCTCATCGGTACTGCGCTCTGCAGCGCGATTGTTTTGTTCGTGCTCTATGGTTTCAAAGGCGGTGATTCCGCTGAACCTAAATCTTATAAATTCAGCAGCAAGAAAGTTGTTTCAGAAGGCGTGCCGAACTCTGTTATTTTCGATTATGATGCATCACAGGCTGAGTCTGATTCAATTTATATTCAGCAGTCGTGGGATGCGAGGCTGAGAACATTGGTGTCGAAAGACAAACACCAGCATACTTCCATTTATTACACGCCTGGTTTTTTCCAGGCCAAGCTTGTCGTAGATAACGAAATCGTGCGGGAGCACAACCTGATGATCACATCCAAAGGCTGGATGGCTCTTGTGAAGCAGGAGGGACCCGTTCCCGTATATTTTAAGGATGACGATTTTCGAAAAGGTGAAATGTTAAGCCTGTCAGCTGAAACGCTGCGCGCGAAAAATATCCCTTTCCAGCCTGAACTGCCAGTTGTCTCATTTTATAATGTTAAAGATTTCGGTGATATCCACACCGACAACTTTATATTCGAAGCCCGTGTCCGGAACGATTATCAGGAAGGTTCAGGCGCCTGCCAGTTCTCACAGATTCTCTTGCTCACGGAAGGTAATGTGATCGTGATTCCGCTGTCGGTGAAAGGGTGTGTGTCAGATATCGGTTTATACTTTAATGCGAAGGGTGTCGATGGAAAAACTGCAGACCTCTCAGCGTTCGGATGTGATCTTTCCCAGTGGGTGACCGTAAAAACAGAAGTCAAGAACCAGAAGGGACAAATTTATATCAATGGCAATCTTGCCTACGAAAGCCCATGGAATTCAAGTGAGAAAATTGTCGGCATGATTTTCCGGTTTCAGGGCGCAGGCAGCATTGATCACGTCCGGTTGGCTACGGCTGATGATGAGCATGTATTTGAAGATTCTTTTTAGTTCAAACACTTGTATCTTGCGAGCGTTTACTGAACATGCTGCCACCTCTTAAAGAATTAGCCGATAGATTAACAGACCGACTTCTTCTGCCCTTGCCGGGAGGCGATGCCCACGAGAGTTTCCGGGCGGTGCCCGTAGGTGATGTCAAACCCTTGTTTAATCACTCGCTGCCACCCAAGCCCGGTGGCGTAATCATTCTGTTGTATGAGGAGAATGGTGTGATCAGGTTTCCCCTGACGAAACGCGCGGAATACACGGGAGCGCATAGCGCACAGGTCAGCCTTCCGGGCGGCAAGGCGGAGCCTGGTGAGGATTCTGTCGCTACGGCATTGCGTGAATGCGAGGAAGAGATTGGAATAGACCGCCATGAGATCAGGGTTATCGGCAAGCTCAGCGATTTTTTTGTCATGCCCAGCAATTTTATGGTGACACCGGTGGTCGCGTGGCTTGATCACACACCGGTGTTCAGGCCCGATGCGCATGAGGTGGCACGTGTGCTGAACGGTGAACTTGCTGACATCATCGAAGACCGCGCTGTCAAACAAAAAGAAATTATGGCGGCAGGCAGGTTCAGAATGAATGCGCCACATTTTGAAATTGAAGGCGAGGTGGTTTGGGGTGCTACCGCGATGATGCTGAACGAGTTCAGAATCATTGTCCGTGAAATATTTCAGCCCTGACGCGGTTCATCAGGCCGAGGTCCATCGCGCGGATGACAAACTTTAGTCGGTGATTGTTGATTGTCAGCTATTTAGATAGATTTCAAAGAATAGTGATGGCTGGTAATTTACCTGGCTAGCCTTCAATGGATATCAGCGTGAGTCGAACCGCAAAGCCAGGCCAAAAAATTCGTTGCCCACCGTTCACACTTTAAGCTCCAGGCGGGCTTTTTTGACTTATCTTGCGCAAATTTTTTAATTATGAAGTCGACTCTGATCATCGCATTTTGCCTCTCAATATTTCTTGCCCACGCTCAGCCGCCAGATGTGCCGGCAAACGCAGGGTCCACATTCGGAGCTGCAACAAACGCTGAAGGTGCTGTAGACGTATCCGTGTTGCCTGACTTTCTCGGCAATAAGGAAAGCGGGAACATCAAAGTAATCGCGAAGGTTACTGACGTGTGTCCAAAGAAGGGATGCTGGATGTCGCTTGAAATGCCGGACAAGAGCAAAGTGTTTGTGAAGATGAAGGATTACGGATTTTTCGTGCCGCTTGCAATCATTGGCAAGACAGTCGTGATCGATGGCGAAGCAAAAAAGATCACCACCTCAGTCGATGAGCTAAAGCATTATGCAGAAGATGCGAAAAAAAGTAAGGAAGAAATTGACGCAATCACCGAGCCGAAAGAAGAGATTCGCCTGACAGCAAACGGAATTGTAGTGGTGAACTAGAATAACTTAATTAAAAAAGATCGGAATAGCCAAATGAATACAAGTATCAGGAATCTAAGGTGGGTAGGAATTGCGGAAGGTATATCATTTCTCCTGTTGTTGTTTATCGCGATGCCTGTCAAGTATTTGTTGGGCATCCCGGAACTTGTAAAGTATGTAGGATGGGCTCACGGGATTCTATTCATCGCGTATATCGTAGCGGTCTTTGCCGCGATTCGTGCCATGCGATGGAACTTGTTCGCAGTGCTGGTCGCGCTTGCGGCCTCTCTCGTTCCATTCGGAACATTCATTCTCGACAAACAACTCAAGCGCAGACAACAAGAGTTGCAGACGACATAAAAAAAGGCTGATCATCGATCAGCCTTTTACTTTGTATCAATATCCAAACGTTTTAACGTTTGGATTTTTTCTTTGTCACAACTTTCTTCACAGCCTTCGCGATTCGTTTCACCAGCTTCTTGACAACTCCATTTTTCTTTGCTGGCTTTGCCGATTTTTTAGCAGGCTTCGCTGCTTTCTTTGCGGCAGGTTTGCTTGCTTTCTTCGCTGCTTTTTTTGCCGGCTTCGAGCCCTTTACCGGCTTCGACAGCATTGGCTTCACAACCTTCTTGCCTGACTTCTTCGTAACGATGGTGCGTGATACAGGCTGGCTGAACGTGGATGCTGCCGTAATCTGTTTCGCCATCAGGTTCAGCGCAGAACCCGCTTTGAACCACTCGATCTGTCCGGCATTGTAAGTATGATTCAGCTTGATCACATCTTTCGTTCCGTCTTTGTGATTCAGCACCATAGTCAACTGCTTATCAGGTGCGAATGAAGTGAGGTCGATGAAATCAAAAGTATCGTCTTCGCGGATCAGATCGTAGTCTTCCTCTTTCGAGAAAGTAACACCGAGCATTCCCTGTTTCTTCAGGTTCGTTTCGTGGATACGGGCAAATGATTTTACGAGGATCACTTTTACACCGAGGAAGCGTGGTTGCATTGCTGCATGTTCGCGCGATGAACCTTCACCGTAGTTATGGTCACCTACAACGATAGATCCGATTCCTGCAGCCTTGTAAGCGCGCTGTGTCGCAGGCACTGGGCCGTATTCGCCAGTGAGTTGATTTTTAACACTGTCTGGCTTGTCGTTGAATGCGTTGATTGCACCAGTCAAAGTGTTGTTTGCAATGTTGTCGAGGTGACCGCGGAAACGCAGCCATGGACCTGCCATTGAAATATGGTCAGTAGTACACTTTCCTTTTACTTTGATCAGAAGCTTCAGCCCTGTCCAGTTTTTGCCGTCCCATGGAGCGAATGGTGCAAGTGCCTGAAGTCTGTTCGACTTAGGATCGATCTTCACTTTCACTTTGCTTCCGTCTTCAGCAGGAGCGAGGTATCCAGGATCTTTTACATCGAAACCTTTTGGTGGGAATTCCACGCCAAGTGGTTCATCGAGTTTTACTGCCTTGCCTTCATCGTTGGTGATGGTGTCAGTCATTGGATTGAAGGTCAGGTCACCTGCAATTGCGAAAGCAGTTGTAATTTCCGGTGATGCCACGAACGCGTGTGTGTTCGGGTTACCGTCATTGCGCTTTGCAAAGTTCCTGTTAAAGGAAGTAATGATAGAGTTTGCGCGGTTAGGATCATTGGTGTGGCGTGCCCACTGTCCAATACAAGGACCGCACGCATTTGCCAATACAACACCACCCATCTTCTCAAAAATTCCGAGATAGCCGTCACGTTCCACCGTGTAGCGAACCTGTTCGGAACCTGGGGTGATCGTAAATTCTGCGCGGGCTTTGATCTTTTTATCGACAGCCTGCTTTGCAAGTGATGCAGAGCGCGAGATGTCTTCGTATGATGAGTTTGTGCATGAGCCGATCAAACCGACTTCCAGTTTCGCTGGCCATCCATTTTTCTTCACTTCAGAAGCAAATTCTGAAAGCGGAATAGCGCGGTCTGGTGTGAATGGTCCGTTCACATGAGGTTCAAGCGTTGAAAGGTCGATTTCAATAACCTGATCAAAAAACTTCTCAGGATTAGCGTAAGCTTCA
The DNA here is from genome assembly GCA_029309925.1 of Fulvivirgaceae bacterium JP3-4. Classification (GTDB taxonomy): domain Bacteria; phylum Bacteroidota; class Bacteroidia; order Cytophagales; family Cyclobacteriaceae; genus Chryseosolibacter. The sequence continues at coordinate 283,686 of JARKND010000004.1, read as the reverse complement.
GGGTCGCCTTGGAGGTGTTCTTTTACCTTATCAGCGAGGTCTGCAACTTCTTTGCGTTTCGTTCCGCGGAGATATTCTGCCATCTTCTGGTCATAGCCGAAGATTGAAGTTGTTGCTCCGATCTCAGCGCCCATGTTACAGATCGTTGCCTTTCCGGTACATGAAAGTGAGTCAGCGCCAGGACCGAAATATTCAACGATTGCACCGGTGCCGCCCTTCACAGTGAGGATACCCGCAACTTTCAAAATAACATCTTTTGCAGATGACCATCCGCTGAGTTTGCCCGTGAGTTTTACACCGATCAGTTTTGGCCATTTCAATTCCCATGGCATTCCGGCCATTACGTCAACGGCATCAGCACCACCGACACCGATTGCAACCATACCGATACCACCGGCATTCACCGTGTGAGAGTCGGTACCGATCATCATGCCGCCTGGGAATCCATAATTCTCCAACACAACCTGATGGATGATACCTGCACCGGGCTTCCAGAAGCCGATGCCATACTTATTGGAAACAGATTCAAGGAAAGTAAAAACTTCGCCACTGGCTGTCACAGAATCGGCCAAGTCCTTTTTTGCACCGTCTTTGGCAAGGATCAGGTGATCGCAATGTACCGTAGAAGGCACGCGCACTTTCGGTATTCCGGCAGACATGAACTGCAACAGCGCCATCTGAGCCGTAGCATCCTGCATGGCCACACGATCGGGCGAAAAATTAACATATGATTTTCCCCTAGTGAAGGTTCCCACAGCCTGCTCCGAGTGGAGGTGGGTGTAAAGGATCTTCTCTGAAAGAGTAAGGGGTTTGTTTACTACTTTTCTGGCCCGTGCAATTTTTTCAGGTAATTGCTTATAGACGGCCTTGATCATGTCTAAATCGAATACCATAATGTTATTTTAAGCGGTGCTAAAGTACTAAAATTTTTCAGTCTGGTTAAGGAGTTCCAAACTATGCAACAGTTTTTCGGTTTCAGCGGTTTCGCAGTTACGGACTTTGTCCAGCAGGCTGTTAAGCTCCTGCGCTTCCTCGAGCGTCAGGCCTGTCAGTATGTTGTCAAGTTCGTCCACTTCTGTCTGCATTTTCTTAAGGAGTTCCAGGCCGGAGGACGTGATGCTGATTTCCGCGGCCCGCTTATCATTTTTCCCACCTTCCCGCTGGATCAGGCCTTTCAATCGCAAGCGTTCCACAATCCGCGAGGTGTCAGACATTTTCTCGAGCATTCGCTCTTTGATGACGTTGATGGAGGCTGGATCAGGAAATTGCCCGCGCAGAATCCGCAACACGTTGTATTGCTGGCGGGTAATGTCAAATTTTTTGAAGACCTCGGTCATCCTTCCCACGAGGTAATTTTGCGTATACAGGATGTTTAGAATCGCCTTTTGGTACTCGTTTCTAAAGGCTTTTTGCTGAATGTCGGCTTCGAGAGACATACACTTTTGGTTTAGGTTTTGGCTATGACGAAAGTAGCCAATTTTAGGAAAACCGGGTAGTGAAATCGGGGTGTTTTAGGTGAGGCGTGGAGGCCAGTTAACTGTCGGCCGCTGGGGTGGTTGATTCGTTAATACGTTGAATAGTTGATTGGTTCGCACCGAACCACGCTATTCGTCTGGATTGAAATTTTAAACGCTCATATTGGGAGCGTAAAGCGAAAATCTGGCAGAACGTATCAACTAATCAACCTATCAACTAATCAACATTTTACAACTACTTGCTATTGATATAGTTGAGAAATTCACGTTTGGTATTTTCGTCATTGAACTTACCGGAAAAATATGCCGTTCCGGTTTTGCTGTTGGTGTCGCCAACTCCGCGCGAAGCAACGCACATGTGGTTCGCATCGATCACAACCCCAACGTCTTTCGTATTGAGCACGCGCTCAAGCTCTTTGCCTATCTGCACGGTAAGGCGTTCCTGCACCTGGGGGCGTTTGGAAAAATATTGAACAATTCGGTTGATCTTCGAGAGGCCAATCACCTTTCCACTTGAGAAGTATGCAACGTGCGCTTTGCCATAGATTGGAACAAAGTGGTGCTCGCAGTGGGAGTAGAAGGTGATGTCCTTTTCCACAAGCATTTGGTCGTAGTTGTACTTGTTTTCGAACAGCCGCGCATGTGGGCGATTCTTGGGATTGAGCCCGCTGAAGACTTCCTTAACGTACATCTTGGCAACCCTGCGAGGTGTTCCAGCAAGACTGTCATCATTAAGGTCAAGACCGAGGATCTGCATAATCTCCTTGAAATGCTTTTCGATCCTGACGATCTTCTCTTCGTCATCCAGGTCGAATGCATCGGGACGGATCGGAGTTTCCGCTGAACCGCCTACGTGATCGTCACCGATATCTTCGTGATCTGCAGGCTTAAGAGGCCGGATATTCAACGAAATTTCTTTCTGTCTCATACAAAGTGATTTTCAGTTCTAAGTTTGAATCTATCTTCTGTCTCAAAATCCTCCAGATGACGACAGCAATGTTTTCAGCGGTTGGATTTAAGGTCTTAAAGTATTCAGTGTCGAGGTTGAGATTCCGGTGATCGAATTTACGCAAAACATTTTCCCTGATCAGATCGCTCAGCACTTTCATGTCATAAACATAACCAGTCTCGGCATCTGGTTCACCGATCACACTTACAATCACTTCGTAGTTATGGCCATGATAGTTCGGGTTGCTGCACTTGCCAAAAACGTCCGCGTTCTTGTCATCCGACCAGTCGGAATTGTAAAGCCGGTGCGCAGCATTGAAATGTTCTTTTCTCGAAACCTTTACCTTCATTCAGTAAAAGTAAACAGGATAACTGGTAAAAGGTTCCGTATTCTTGAAATAAGTGGCCAGCCGGGGGTAGTTTAGGCTTATTTCAGACTTGAAGGGGTAACATCTGGGAGCCAGGAGCCAGGGTGCCAGGCCGATGGTTGTTGACGGTGAAAGGATCTTTTTTTGAATAATTCGGAAATAGCACTCTATACCAATGTACTTGGATTTTCAACAAAACTCCGCGTTTCTCCGCGATCTCCGCGATGTGGATTTTGCATTTAAAACGTTGACACGCTCACCTTATCATGAAAGTTAAACACCGACAGGTTCATGCCAATCATAAATTCATGTGACGTAAATTTTGTCCCAACCGAATTATTTGAAGGTACTTCGAGCGCATAGCCAAACCGATACGTGTCATTAAGCTTCAGCTGCGCCAGCAGGCCATAGGTGTTGAAGTTGCGTGTAAATACTCCTGCTGTGTATCGTTCATCAATGTTAAGTGCGAAATTCAGATCCGTGGAGAGTTTTGCTCCTTTTACCCCCTTTAACAAAACGGAAGGCTTCAGGCGGAGGTGCTCATTGAGGAAAATGTTGTAGGCACCGGCAATATAATAGTGCTGGCTGTATAATTCTGTTTCGATGTCACCTATTGAAACGCTTGACTTCAGCATCCGCGGAACGGACAGGCCAAAGAAATACTTATCGCTGTGGAGAATTGCCCCGGCACCGAAGCTCGGTTTCGTAAAATTGAGCGTCCCGGCAAACGCAGGGTCAGACGGATCGTAAGGATTCAGATCTCCGCTCGAGCTCTTGAAATTCACCATGCCAGCCTGCAGTCCGAATGATAGAGACTTTCCGTTCAGGTCAAGTTTGTAGGCGTATGTTGCCTGTACTTCTGTGTTTGAGTTTGCTCCAACTTCATCTTTTAGGACGATGAGTCCGAGGCCCATCTTGTTGTTGTTGAATGAGCTGTAGGCATTCACGTTGAACGTTGATGGGCTTCCATCAAAACCCGCCCATTGCTTTCTAAAAGATGCTGCTGCATTGAAATTGTTATGAATGCCTGAGTAAGCAGGGTTGATCAGCAGCGGGTTGTTGAGGTACTGTGCGTACAATGGATCTACCTGGCCCTTCGAAGCAAAGGCACAAAACAGGATGGCGACACAAAAAATAAGTTTTCTCATGACGATTATTGTTTGAGGGACAGATATCCGGTTAAAGTTTTTAATGATCCCGACTGATCGAAGTATTCGATCTTATAGAAGTATGTTGCGGAAGCCAGCGCTGTGCCACCATCACTCAAGCCTTCAAACTTCACCGCATCGTTGTCATATCCCTCTGCGTGATACACCACATCACCCCAGCGATTGAAGATACTTACTTTATTTTCAGCAGGCAAATTGAGGATGCGGAAGAACTTGTTATCTCCCGCGCTGTTTGGTGCAATGGCATTGTAGATTTCGACCTCTGAACTTACTTCAATTGAAATCACATTCTCTGTACAAGCTCCCGCGGCATCGCAGGCACGGATCGTCAGCTGATCATTGCCAAAGAATGTGATGCCGGAGTAATCGATTGTCAGGCGGACCTCACCTGGTGAGATGACATCAATCCGCGCATTGGCTCCGCTGGAAGGTGCCTGCGTGATCACGAAAGTCGATACGTCCAGATTGCCGTCCGCGTCTGAAGTCACATCAAGCAGGTTCAGTGTCTTCGAAGTTCCCTGTGCGGTTGAAACTGGCTCGGGCTGAATCACCGGTGGCGCATTTTGAATTGTTACCGTAATACTGGCATCAGCGCAACTTCCGGTAATGTCGCAGATGCGCAGTTGCAGGATGTCGGTGCCCGCGCTGTTTACCGCTGCATAGTTGACCGAAAAGTTCATCCCGCTTAACGATGCAGCACCACCGATCTGTGAACCGGTGACAATGACAAGTGAATTTGCGTTAATATTTGATTCTGCATCTGAAATCAGTGTTGCCAGATTCACATTTACGGCACCGTGGTATGGAATGGTGACCGATGCCGAATTAAAGATTGGCGATGTGTTCTGAACATTTACCGTGATGGTCGAGGTAGCGCATGCTCCAATCAGATCGCAGCCATTTACGCGAACTGTTTCTGATCCCGCGAAAGCGATATTCTGATAAGCAACAGTCAGGTTTTTGTTCGCATCAATAGTAGCAACGGCACCGCTACCGGGATTTTGAACGATTGAGATCGTGCTTAGATCCAAGTTGTTCTCGGTGTCTGTAATAAGCGTTTTAAGATCCAGCACTACCGATGCGCCCGCATTGACATTAACAGAAGCATTTGCGAAGACAGGAGCCGTGTTTGTTACGTTGATGGTAATCGTGCCGGCACCACACAGTCCTCCAGCGTCACAGACATTCACGTCCACCGTAAGTTCGCCCGCAAAGTTTCCGGGAGCAAATCCGACTGTCAGAATCCCAGCAGCGTTGATTGCAGCATTACCGCTTGAAGGAGCTTGTGTAATAGTAAGGGTGCTGAAGTCCACATCATTGTTGGAATCGGTGACCAGCGTTTTGAGATCAACGGTGACAGTTCCGCCAGCAATCACAGAGGTTGCAAGGTCTGCAAAAACCGGTGCAGACGCAGAGACAAAATTTACAACCCGCGATACCGGTGTTGAAAGCGTCCTGTCAGCATCCGCAACTTCAAAGACAACTGTCCTTGAAATTGTTGCGAAGGATAGTGACGGGTTCTTCAGCCTTCCATTGGATGGTGCGCTCTGAGCGATGGCAACACTTCTAAGGAGCGTTTGATAACTGGCCAGTGGGGCTTTGCCGGTAAATGTAAGCACGCCTGTAGATGCATTGTAGTTGCCATCGATGCCAGCGACTGCCGTATACGATAATGATGTTTGTCCTGGAACAAATCCGGAGATGCTGACCTGTGCAAATACTATGGAATCGCTGTCTGCATCAGCCAGCGTCAGAAGCGGGTCGATAATTGCGGTCGATCCTCCAGCAGTTGATAGCGGTGTAGAATTGATTGTGAGGGTAGCGGCAGGGTTGACGTTTTTGTAATAAACGAGTTCGCCACCAGCCGTTCCATAAAAAAAATCAAGGTCTCCGTCTGCGTCCTGGTCAATAAAGGAAGGAGAGGGCTCGTATGGATTTCTCCCTTGCTGAGTAAGGTTGCCGCGGTACTTAAAAACAGGTGTGTTGGTCGTAGAAATGTTTTCATATAAATGCACTTCGTTGCCATCAGTGTTTTCAACTACACCGCCACTTTCTCCTATAATCGCATCGAGGTCTCCGTCATGATCGATATCAAAGAATCGCGGAACCAGCTCAAAGTCTTCAAAGACAACGTGAAGCGGATTTTGAGTGCCTGTTCTTTCTGTGAACGCAGCGCTTGTCGCAGAGCCAGTGTTCTCGAAGTAGCGGATAAAATAGTGATAGTCGCCCATTTCCCACCTTCTGTCGGTGGCGATCAGATCAAAGTCGCCATCTTTGTCGATGTCGGAAAAATCTCCACGGCCTTCCTGCCAGTAAATATTTTCAAATGGACTGCCAACAATGTTCTGCTTTACATAATTGCCATTCTCATTTTTGAAATACTCAATGTATGTCATGTCTCCATTATCCGCGCTGCCGACCAGGTCCAGGTCTCCATCTCCATCCATGTCTGCGAATGAAGGAATGAACATGTTGCCAACAGTGGAGCCAGAGAAAGGGTTGTTGGCAGTTACTTCCATGTACTTGCCGTTTTCATTCCTGAAATATTTAAGATACGGGTCAGCGTTGTCGCTGCTGCCCATCAAAAAATCTTTGTCGTTGTCTCCGTCCACATCGAGGAAGTAAGGAGCCGCATCTGAGATCACTGCAGCGCCTCCGAACGGATTTTCAAAGCTTGTTTTTTCTTCGAACACACCGTTGCCCTTGTTTTCGATGTACGCGAAATCTATCAAAGCATCCACAACGCCCACAACGAGGTCTTTGTCACCATCATTGTCAAAGTCAGCTGCAGTCGGTGAGCTGAATTGGCCGTGGTTGAAGAATGCAAAAGGATTGTCAGCGCCAGTCTGCTGTTCGAAAGTTGTCGCGCCAGTTCTTTTAAAGTAATAAAGATTTCCGTCAGCGGCACCCACAACCACATCCTGATCACCATCGTTGTCGGCATCAATAAATGTTGGCGTTGCCTCAGCCAGATCGGGATTGATTCCCGAAAGGGTTGACGCGGTAAAATTGAATTGTCCATCGTTCACATAATAGTGCATCGATTTGTTATTCGGTGCGTAGGATGAGCCGATGAGAAGATCAAGGTCTCCATCACTGTCCATGTCATTGAATACCGGACTTGTAAAGTCACCGAGGTCTACTCCGTACATTGGATTTCCGCTTTTCGTTGCCGGATTCCATGTGGAGGTTTGATGTGTCCAGGCGAGGCCCGTTGGATTAGTCCTTTTATAAAATCGGAATGTTCCATCGATTGTGCCGAAGAGCATGTCGAGATCGCCATCGGTGTCTATATCGGTGAATGTCAGTGTGCCACCGTCATCAAACGAAATGTAGCCAAAAGGATTTGCAAGGTAGGTTGCCCTGTTGAAAGCCGGAGCTGTTGGTGTTCCGTCATTTCGCAACAGGTTAAAACCGAAGCCTCCGTCATAGTCTGCAACTACAACATCCGTATCTCCGTCAAGATCGATATCGACTGCAGTAGGTGTGGGGCGGTAGTTGAAATTGAAGGGTTCGCGCAACGGGTTGTATGTGCGAAGCTGTACCTCGTAAGGTCCAAGATTGCTAGGGGTGTAGTCATTGTCTTCCTGCGCAAAAGTGTTGGTCACCGAAGCCAGTATGATGGCAAGGAAGAAAAGTTGCGTGTAGCCTCTGCGGTATTTCGCATGAAATGAGTTTTCTTTCTTGATGCATGCCGAGGGGGACGGCATGCCAGCACGAATTTTCATTTTCAGGGGTGGTCGTTTGGTAAAACTTCCTGCGTAAACGGAGGTGCACGGATAATGTTACCACGATTAGTGTGAAATCATGAAGGTTTCACGATTTCTAAATTTTATTTAAAAAAAATTTCAGGGCGTACGTAAAGCGAGCAAATTAGGTTGCATTTCTTGACACCTTAAGTCGCAGTTCCGCATCCAGAGCCGTAATGCACGCCAAAGTCGCAAGGAGTTAATCAAGCTTTCCCTGTTCGACTGGATTTCAGCGCGACAAGATCTCAGTGTCTCTTGGTGCCTTTCCGAGGGTCCCGCGCCTCGCGGCAGTGGCTACCAAAAAAAATGAGTTGAAATTTCTTCCAACTCAATCGTTTGAATTTTTAAACTCGCACATTTCGTCAGGACATTCGTGCTAATTGCTGTCCGCAGGGAACTTAATTCGCAATAAAGGTCTTAACTTGTGTACTGGATTTTTGTGAATTGGGCTGTGGCTGACTAAAAAGTGTCTGAGTGCAGAATACGAGGAGTGTCAGCAGCAAAGCCAAAAGTACTCGGTATTTTAGGCTCAAGGTTAAAAAAAGTTAGGTTTATGCCTGTGAATATATTGCGTCAAGTGTTTATTCACAAGTTTTTTGTAAGTTTCTGATATTTAATTTTTTATCTAAGGCACCCACGGATGAATTTTGATGCGATAAAGGAGAAGCTAGAGGGGTCTAAAAAGGAGGGGAAAAAGATGTTTACCACATCATCTTTCCAGTCTCACAGCCTCGTCCTGCTTCATATGATCAGCAGGATCGACCGCGAAATTCCGGTTTATTTCATCAATACGGGTTATCATTTTCCGGAGACGGTCCAATTCAGAGACTTCATCACCGAGCGGTTCGGCCTCAACACAGTCGACCTGAAGTCTGACGTGCCCAAGTTCATGCAACGCGACCCGGAGGGCAAACTTCTCTTTACTTCCGATCCCGACCATTGCTGTTATCTGAATAAGACCCAGCCCATGGATGCAATTCTCCTGGCACACGACATCTGGATCAACGGTGTCCGCGCAGACCAGAGTGCCACACGAGCGGCCATGAAAGTTGAACAGCCCGCAAAACACGGTTGTACCCGCTTTCACCCTATGCTTGACTGGAATGCAAAAATGATCTGGCAATACCAGAAAGAATATGATCTTCCAAAACATCCGCTGGAGGAGAAAGGATTTGTGTCGATCGGGTGTGAACCTTGCACGCGCAGGCTCGATCCTGACATGCAGGAGCGCGAGGCTAGGTGGTTTGGATTAAACAAAGTCGAATGCGGTCTTCACACAGACCTTATCAATAAGTAAATCCTCATGAACGTTCTTGTTACCGGTGGGGCCGGATATATCGGCACCGAGCTAGTAAGTCAGCTGATTGCGCGCCCCGATGTTGATAAAGTAATCATCTACGATAATCTCAGCCGGCCAAATTTCAATTTGTTTCTCGGTCTGCGACTGCAGCATCACCGGAAAGTCACTTTCGTGAAAGGTGAGCTTCTCGATTCGCGCGCACTGAAGAAAGTATTAAAAGGCGTTGATGTGGTATATCACCTTGCAGCCAAGGTGACCACACCGTTTGCCAATGCCGATGCGCATATCTATGAACAAGTGAATCACTGGGGAACAGCCGAACTTGTTTATGCCGTTGAAGAGAGCAATGTAAAGCGCTTCATTTATACAAGCAGTACGGGCGTTTATGGTTCGTCAAAAATTCCCGCACATGAGGACACGCCACCCGATCCGCAGACATTCTACGCGGTGTCCAAGCTGCGCGGGGAAGAGCATGTGCGCAGACTCATTCGCGGAAATAAGATCGATACATACATCATGCGCTGCGGAAACGTTTATGGGTACAGTAAAAGCATGCGTTTCGATGCGGTGATCAATAAATTCGTATTCGAGGCCAACTTCAATAAGCTGATTACCATCCAGGGCGATGGAAAACAATCGCGGACGTTCATTCACATTGATATGGTAGCGAAGGCGCTGTCTAATCTGCTGACGGCCGACCTGCCAAGTGATGTGTACAATGTTGTTGACCGCAACCTGAAAGTGATTGACATCCTCGATGTGCTGAAAGAACTGATGCCCGAGCTCGAGTTCATTTTTATCAATCAGCATTTGCGCCTTCATGAATTAAACGTGAAGGTCAATCCGCTGGTGACAGATACACTGATGATCAGGAATGAGCGATCGCTGAAAGAAGATCTTTCCGAGTTTCTCAGTAAGTTTAGTTTTTGATGTCTAACCTCTGTCAAGAATAACAACCGCATGCAAAGTATTGCTACGGTCATCATCCTGTTAGCTGTTGTTACAGCGCTCGCGCAGATTACCGATTTAATTCGTGTGCCTTATCCCATCCTGCTTGTGCTCGTGGGAATGGGAATCGGATTGATGCCAGGACTGCCTCCGATCGCTTTATCTCCTGATGTAGTTTTCCTGATCTTCCTCCCTCCGCTGCTCTATGCTGCTGCGTGGTCTACCTCATGGTCAGATTTTAAAGAGAATAAACGGCCGATCACGCTGCTGGCGATTGGCTGTGTCATCTTCACTACATGTTCGGTTGCCCTGATCGCACATTATTTTATTCCTGGCCTCGGTCTTGCCGAAGCATTTGTGCTTGGCGCGATCATCTCACCTCCCGATGCAGTCGCAGCTGCGGCATCGACCAAAGGCCTGAACGTACCCAAGCGAATTGTAACCATTCTCGAAGGAGAGAGTCTCGTGAACGATGCCACTGGTCTGATTGCTTACCGATACGCCATCGCAGCGGTGATCACAGGGTCATTCAGCCTGTGGGAGGCTAGCTATAAATTTGTGATTGTTGCCGCGGGTGGAATAGCCTTCGGACTTGCAGTAGGATATCTGTTCAAATGGATCCATAAGATCACACCCGACAACCCGACAACCGACACGACACTGACGTTCATCGCACCATTCATTGCTTACCTGTTTGCAGAAAGCATTCATATTTCCGGAGTTCTTTCGGTTGTGACCTGCGGACTCTACATGAGCTGGAACAGCTCCGAAGTGTTTTCACAGCAGGGCAGGATTCAGGCTAATGGAACATGGAACACTGTCATCTTCGTATTGAATGGCATCATCTTCATTCTGATCGGGCTGCAGTTGCCGGGAATCTGGGAGAACATCAATAACGACATCCCGGTGCCGACACTGCTCAAGTATGGTGCTATTGTAAGTGCGGCTGTGATCATTGGCCGGATCATCTGGGTTTACCCCGGCACCTATCTTCCGCGACTGATAAGCAAGAAGGTGAGGATGACAGAGCCCAGGCCGAGCATTCGTCTGGTGAGTATCGTTGCGTGGGCCGGTATGCGTGGCGTTGTGTCGCTCGCTGCTGCGCTGGCGCTTCCGTTGACGATCAGTGGATCAGAACCTTTCCCGAATCGGAACCTGATCATCTTCCTTACTTTTTGCGTGATCTTCTCGACACTTGTATTTCAGGGTTTGACGCTTCGCCCGTTGATCAAGTGGCTTGGCATCAAGGGAGACGGATCGGAACTGGAACACGAGTATAAAGCAAGGTTGAAAATCGCAGCGAGCGTGATCGAGCACATTGAAGAAAATTATGCGCTCTCCTTACAGGATGAGGTGTTGAATCAGATCAAAACAAAATATGAGATCCGCATTCAGCGCATGCGAAAAGAAGGTTCAAACCGGATGACGAAAGAGCAGCTTGAACAGCTTCACGACATACAAAAGGATTTGCTCAGGATGGAGCGAAATCTGGTCCTGAGTCTGCGCAGGGATGGAACGATCACTGATGAAATTCTCCGCAAGCTGGAATATGAACTCGATCTCGAGGAAACACGCCTCATTCTCGAACGTGGAATTGGTTGATAAATACCGATCATTATGGGTTCAGTTTTCCTTACTGCCGAATGGCGAAAGCTTGCGATGGCAAACTATGTGGTTGATCCTGGCTTGCTCAGAAGATATCTGCCAGCAAAAACAGAGTTGGATTTCTGGTCAAACAGGTGCTACGTCAGCCTGGTGGGCTTTATGTTTTTAAACACCAGGCTCAAAGGAGTTGCTGTTCCTTTTCATACCCATTTTCCCGAAGTTAATCTTCGTTTTTATGTTCGTTATAAAGACGGCAGTGAATGGAAACGAGGTGTTGTGTTTATCAAGGAAATTGTCCCGCGCCCCGCGCTGACTTTTGTTGCCAACATGCTGTACAACGAAAGCTACCAGACACTTCCGATGAGGGATGATATGACGATGACCGCGGAAAAACTCAACGTATCGTATGGTTGGAAAAAGGGAAGGTGGCACACGTTCGAAGTCAGTGCCGGTGCGAGTCCTGAGGAGATAAAGGTTGGCTCTGAGGAGGAATTCATCACCGAGCATTTCTGGGGTTACACGAAATTAAATCATACCCATACTTCCGAGTATCAGGTCGAGCATCTGCGCTGGTCAGTTTACCCGGTGGGCAAGTACAAGGTTGATGTTGACTTCGGAGTCGTCTATGGAACCGAATTTGATTTCCTCAGAACGAGAGATCCTGACTCTGTCTTCCTTGCCGAAGGGTCTGCTATCATTGTCAGGTCCGGACGTAAAATATAACCACAAAAAAGCAAGACACGTTTCCATGCCTTGCCCTGAGAATAGCCAGAGAGGGAATAAAAGTCAGTAAAGATTGTTGACAGTGAAATTTACCGTAGCGGTATCACCGGCTACGCCCTTGCCTTTTTTCTTTGGGAATGCGATAGCGGTTAATGTGTATTCTCCGTTCTGGAGGTTTGCGCTGCCTTCAGGGAAAAGCGTGAACGGTGCTTTGCTGTCAACATATTCAGCACCGTTGAGATAAAATACGACAGACCTTGTCAGATCGGTGTTAACTTCAGGGGCGATGTTTGTGCCTGCGATAACAATCTCGTAGCCATTCCGCAACGTTTCGTAAGCTTCACCTCCGTCAGGTGGCAACAGAAGAATATCGCCAATAGCCGGCACGTTAGAAGTGACCGTGACCGTGTCGAAATTCAGCGTATAATCAGAGGTTCCGACCGGTGCCCATTCAAAAATGTAACGGTATGTCGCAGGAATTACCGCGTCATCAATGAACGTGTGTGTCTCACCTGGCGCTACATTGAACTCGTGAATGATGTAACCGTTTTGCATGTACGATACACCTTCGCGGATCACATCGCCAAAGATTGCCTGGTCTGAGTTGTTCTGGAAAGTAAGTTTAACAGTTCCGTTCGGTAGTGATTCATAGGTATAGGGGACTGTAGAATCAAGACTTTTGATCGAAGTCTTAGCATCAGGAGCGGGTGTAAGCGGTTCATCTGAACAACCTATAAGGACGGCAGCAACACTTGCTATGCCCAACAAGAGGAGAGATCTTGACATGAGACTGGAAGTTTTTTCGCGACTCAGCGAAAAACTCATGCCACGGGCGACACGTAAAAGCGTTTACCGATTTCTCCCCGCTGGGGCGTATCCATTGCGTTAAACAGCAAGATTAACCGGGAACAGTAATACCCAGTAATGCAACGGTTGCCCTATGCGTATGGCGGGCAGACGTCCTCGTCCTAAAGGCCGGTTGATCTTCTTTGCTTGTCCATCTTCTCGTAGTTCTCGATGAAGTCATCAATTTGCTCTACGTCAATTCTGCGCGCGATAATTTTTTTGTTTTCGTCCAGCACATAGATGGTGGGTGTCAGCTCTGCATAATAAAGCTTTGAGAAGTGCTCTTTGATGTATGTCCTCGGGCCGTTTACGGTGATCCACGGTGTTTTAAAATCGCGAATGAAATCTTTCATTTCCTGCATAGCCGTATCTGTCGAGACTGCGAAGACCTCGAGGTTCAATGATTTCTTTTTGGCGTTGTATAAGGTGACCAGCTTTGGTGTTTCCTCACGGCAATGGCCACAACTGGGCTTGAAAAAGAAGACAACTGTATACTTGCTTTTGATGTCATACATCGATCGGGGCTGTAGTTGCGCATCCTGCATCATCAGGTTGGGTGCCTTCGTACCGATTGGTGCCCGCCTCAGCTTGTCAGCATAATCTTTCATGTTGCTTACTGTCTTCTTGTCAAGCCAGTAATCCATTTCTCCTGACGTGATGTACTTGTCAACCAGCTTCACGTAAACCTGATCGAGCCCCATGATACTATGGTTCTGATAGTACACAATCGCATTCCACACGAGATATTTATAGGTGTCCTCGTTCTGCTTCGCCACAGCAATAAGCTTGTCGACCGCGTTGAATAAAGTGTCAGATTGCTGAATGAAAAGTTTGTCGAGGTAGTTCTTCACCTTATCCCAATACACAACTTTGTGTACGCGCAGCATCACTTCATCGCCCAGACCAAAATTATCGAAGTAGTGGTTGCGGTAGTAACGAAGCTGGAAAGTCGAGTCGATCGAACCGTCTGGCTTTTTGGGAGGATCAGGTATAGTGACGGGCTTATGCATTTTTATCAACCGCGCAGTAACGCTTAACGGAGCTGTCCCGATGATTTTCTCCTGCTGCGCCATGACCTCTTTGCCGGTCTGTTCGTAAACTTTGTTTGCTTCCTGTTTGAGTGTCGGATCAGCCAGGCTATCTCTCAATATCTTTATTTGTGGCTCAATGGATTTCTGTGCGTCCATGAGCAGCCTGCGGTTGTTGACATATAACTGATTGTCATCATCACCTTTTACCACGAGGTTTCTGATGTAGTCGTCCGCAGATGTTTCAATTGCAAATTCCTGATCGTGCCCCACCACGAAATCAAAGAGGATGCTTCCATCCTGCAGCAGGAAGTAAATTCCGTGTGGTAGTTTTTTCGTTCCGTTAAATGAGAACGAGCCGCTCACAGTTGCCTCCGTTGTATCGCGTGCAAATGTTTTGTCCTGCAGGTAAAATCCGAAGTACACGGGTCCGGGTTTGATGCCTTTTACCTTGAAGTCGAGTTTGTAGGCGTGTTGTGAAAAAACGGAAGTTGTAAGAAGAACAAGTACGAGGGTTAGAAGGCGCATGGGCGTTGCATGTTTGCTGCTAAGGTATTGATTTCAGATATGTGTGGAAGGTAACTTCTGTTAACGGGTTGTTAAAATCCTTAAACTAAAAAGGCTACCCGAGGGCAGCCTTTTCCAGTATTCTTATCCTATTAACAGTATTCGTCAAAAACCTCGACAAGGTGAGCACCGATCATCTGTGCATTTCGGCCTTCGATGTGGTGACGCTCTACAAAGTGCATCAATTCTCCGTCCTTAAACAGCGCGATTGCAGGAGATGATGGTGGATAAGGCAGCGTATACTCACGCGCCTTTGAAACCGCATCTTTATCAACACCTGCAAACACCGTTGCCAGATGGTCTGGCTTCTTAGAAGAGTTTTGCAACGCCCATTTTACACCTGGTCGTGCTGCACCTGCTGCACAGCCACAAACTGAATTGATCACCAGCAATGTAGTGCCCTTGTTTTTCAACTGGGTTTCCACATCCTGTGGCGTTTTGAGTTCTGTAAACCCTGCGCTCGTAAGATCGGTGCGCATCGGGGCTACTAATTGTTCGGGATACATATGTTATTTAAATGTTGTGTTCGTTATTAATGTTGATACGTTGATTCGTTTATTGGTTGATTCGTTTCGGTGCTTACTTCATGTCTGCCACTGTTTTTGAATACTTTTAAACCAGCCTCCTGATGAATTTGGTTGTTACAAAACTAATCAACTAATCATCGTATCAACGTTTTTACATAAACCCTAGTTCCAGCTTTGCTGCCTCGCTCATCATATCCTGTGAGTAAGGCGGGTCAAAGGTAATCTCTACCTTAACATCGTTTATACCTTCGATAGCCTTTATTTTCTGCTCGATTTCGCCAGGAATTACCTCAGCGGAAGGGCAGGAGGGTGAAGTTAAGGTCATCAATACATAAACGTTGTTCACCGGATATACATTGATCTCATAAATGAGTCCAAGTTCGAAAACATCGACTGGAATTTCCGGATCATAAACGGTCTTGATAGCGGCAATCACCTTATCCTTTAATTCCGGGATAGAAGTGTCCGATACTTTTTGTTCAATATTTTCAACCGGCTCGCTCATGATTTTACTTCCATTTGGGTTTTATAGGCCAGCGCGTATAATTTCATCTGTTTGATCATGGCCGCAAAGCCATTCGAACGCTGGGTGCCGATAAATCGTTCCATCCCGATGCGTTTCATAAAGTAAAGGTCGGCATTTAGAATGTCTTCTGGCGCCTGACCGTTGAATATTCTAATGAGGAGGCTTACAAGGCCTTTGGTGATGGCTGTATTGCTGTCGGCAGCAAAGAAAATTTTAGCATCCTGAAGCTTTGCGGTCAGCCATACTTTTGATTGACAGCCTTTCACCACGTTATCCTCGGTCTTATCGGCTTCTGGTATGTCAGGTAGTTTCTGACCCAACTCCATTATGTAGAAGACAGTCATCTCCTGATCTCCATCGAGGAGGGAGAATTCGTTAATGATTTCGTCTTGGGTTTCGTTGATGGTCATTTAAAAACTGTCCCTTCCAGTTTTACTATTCTTTTCTCGTGTTCAAAAATAATTGGAAGTTTATCGGCCAGATCAATTATCGCTCGTGTATTGGATGTGGTTTGCAGATTCAATTTAAATAATTCCATTTCGACATTGCCCAATCTGCTTTCAATGTTCTCCAGTCGAGCATTCGTTATATCATGCTTTTCAAGCATTTGATCGTACTTTTTCAATGCATCTGAGAGGAGTTCTTCAATTCTACCCTGGTTTTCCATGTTTTGTGTTTTTTGAGTTATCATGTTACGCAGAGCTTTCGTGAATAATCTTTATCTACAACTTGTCGGGCATCAACCGACAAGCAATTACTTCATGAAGTTAATAATTCTCTCTAATCCTTCTACAAGCTGATCTACTTCCTTCTTTGTGTTATAAACAGAGAACGAAGCCCTCACAGTTCCTTCAATTCCATAGCATTCCATCAGCGGCTGTGTGCAGTGGTGTCCTGTGCGAACAGCAATTCCTCTGGCATCTAGCATCTGACCAATATCAAAGTGATGAATTCCCTGCACGGTGAATGCTAACACTCCAACTTTGTTTTTGGCCTGACCAACGATCTTCACACCTTTCAACTTCGAAACTTTTTCAGTCGCGTAAACCAGGAGTTCGTGTTCATGCGCAGCAATATTCTCACGACCTAAATCCAAAATAAATTCCATTGCGTGGCGGAATGCAACAACATCACCGATGTTTGGTGTTCCTGCTTCGAACTTGTATGGGAGGTCGTTGTAGGTAGTCTTTTCAAACGTCACTTCCTTGATCATTTCTCCACCACCATGGTAAGGCGGCATTTTTTCCAGGAGAGACTTCTTTCCGTAAAGAATTCCCGTTCCGGTTGGTCCGTACATCTTGTGAGACGAGAGACAATAGAAATCGCAATCGAGATCCTGAACGTCAATGGTTAAATGGGCACCGGCTTGAGCACCATCGATCAAAACAACAGCGCCAACGTTGTGGGCGAGCTGAATAATTTCCTTAACGGGATTGATTGTCCCAAGACTGTTGGAAGCGTGGTTAACCGCGACAATTTTGGTTTTGCTACTTAACAGTGACTTGTAGACATCCAATTTTAATTCACCACTGTCGGTAACGGGAATGACCACAAGGTTCGCTTTCGTTTGCTCGCAAATCAGCTGCCACGGAACAATGTTAGAGTGGTGTTCAATTGTTGAGATGATAACTTCGTCACCTTCATTCAGAAACGCTCTTCCATAAGTTGCTGCAACAAGGTTGATACCTTCCGTAACGCCTCTTGTGAAAATGATTTCTTCAGTGGATGCTGCGTTGATAAAAACCCTTGCAGTTTCGCGTGTTGCCTCGAATGCTTTTGTAGCTTTCTCTGCAAGGGTGTGGATACCGCGATGGATGTTGGCATTGTAGCCTGTGTAATATTCTACAAGCGCATCGATCACGCGCTTCGGCTTCTGATTCGTTGCTGCGTTGTCCAGGTAAACCAAATCCTTTCCGTTTACTTTCTGATGAAGGATTGGAAACTCCTTCCTTATTTCTTCCACATTGATTGGTGTGGGTTTAACAGCAACGTTAGTATGAGCCATGGTTAGAAATCTTTGTGAAGTCGATCGCTGATCAGCGCATCGATGTATTCTTTCATTTTTTCGTTCGGAACATGATCCACCACATCTCCCGCGAAAGCGTAGAGCATCATCGCGCGAGCGGTGTCCTTATTAATACCTCTCGACTGAAGATAGAACAATGCTTCTTCGTCAATCTGGCCAGTAGTGCAACCGTGAGAACATTTTACATCGTCAGCCCAAATTTCAAGCTGCGGTTTTGTATTGATGGATGCGGTGTCAGTCAACAAAACGTTCCTGTTGTTCTGGTACGCATTCGTCTTTTGTGCCTGAGGCCTAACGTAGATCTTTCCGTTGAAAACACCTTTGGAGCTATCATCAAGAATCCCCTTATACAATTCATTGCTGAAGGAATTCGGCTTCATGTGATCGACAACGGTGTGGTTATCAGCGAGGGTATCGCCATTCAGCAGATACAAACCATACATATGCGATTCAATGCCTTCCCCATCAAGGATCAGGTTAAGATTATTGCGATAGAATTTTCCGTTGAGCGTAAACGTGTAGGTGTTTACGCGACTTGAATTCTTCTGATAAATCTGCGTAAGGTTGCGCTGGAAGCGGTTGTTCTGATCGTTCTGGATCGAATAATGTTCGAATCCCGCGTTCTCGTTCACGACCACTTCTGTTACGAAGTTTGAAAAATGATTCGCCTTTCCTGTTGAATCGTATTTTTCAATGATCGTCACCTGTGCACTCTTTCCAACTACAAAAAGATTTCTGTTGAAAGCTGTTACTTCACCATCGGTCGCATTGGTGATGTGATAAATGATTACTGGCTTTGCAACGGAAACTTTATCCGCAACGTGAATGAAAACACCTTCCGTCCATGCGGCACGGTTCCAGGCACTTAATGAATCGTTCCTGAAATCGGCATACTTCCCAAAATGTTGGAGCGCAATTTCATTTTTCGAATCGATCGCTTCCTTTAGATTAAGCACCTTAACATCGGAAGAAGAAATTTTCGAATGATCTTTTGAAAACACACCATCGATAAAAACGATTGTGTCGGCATCAATTCCTTTTATAAAAAATTGATCGATGCTTCCAATCGGCCCGGAGGCTGGGCTGGGAGTGAAGCTGAAATTTTTCTCCAGCACGCGTGCAATCGGAGTGTATTTGTACTCTTCATGTTTTGCGTGTGGAATGCCGAGCCGTTCAAAATCTTCTAACGCTTCCTTGCGGATAGGATCAGCGTCAACGTTTACCTTTTGTTTGATAAACGAAGCGATCTGTGTTGTAATGTTCTTGTCTGTAGTAAGGACGCTCATCTCTCTCTGATTATCCAACTGAAACTTCATCCTTAATCCAATCGTAGCCCTTCGCCTCGAGTTCGAGCGCAAGTTCTTTTGTGCCTGATTTCACAATCTTTCCTTTGTAAAGGACGTGAACAAAATCTGGAACAATATAATCAAGCAAACGCTGGTAGTGTGTAACCACGATCACTGCATTATTCTTCGAGCGCAGTTTATTAACACCGTTTGAAACAATTTTCAAGGCATCGATATCCAACCCTGAGTCTGTCTCATCCAGAATCGCAAGCTTTGGTTCAAGCATCGCCATCTGGAAAATCTCATTGCGTTTTTTTTCACCGCCTGAAAAACCTTCGTTCAACGCGCGGTTCAAAAGCGACTGATCGATCTCTACCAGCTTCATTTTCTCCTTCATCAACTGGAGAAAAGAAACCGCATCAAGCGCTGGCTGGCCACGATGTGTTCTGATCTGGTTTAGAGCCGTTTTCATGAAGTTGATCGTGCTCACCCCAGGAATCTCAACCGGATACTGGAAAGCGAGGAATATACCTTCACGTGCTCTCTCATCAGGCGAAAGCTCAAGCAAATCTTTTCCCTGGAACGTAACTTCTCCTTCGAGGATTTCATATTCTTCGCGGCCAGCAAGGACAGAGGCCAGCGTACTCTTACCAGAACCATTGGGTCCCATAATAGCGTGCACTTCACCAGCCTTTACTTCGAGGTTGATTCCGTTAAGGATTTGCTTGTCGTCTATTTTTGCTTGTAAGTTCTTAATTGAGAGCATTCCTAAATTATTTGAAATTTGAAATTTTAAATTTGAAATTTTTTGTCGTTGATGTGGCGAAATGGTTTTCGATTGAAACCGACACTTGTCTTTAAATTTCAAATGTCAAATTTCAAATGTAAAATTTATCCAACGCTTCCCTCCAACGTCAACGCCAACAATTTCTGAGCTTCCACCGCAAACTCCATCGGCAATTGATTCAACACTTCCTTTGCGTAACCATTCACGATCAACGCCACGGCTGATTCTTCATCGATACCGCGTTGTAAACAATAGAAGATCTGGTCTTCACCGATCTTTGATGTTGTTGCCTCGTGTTCGATTTTTGCAGACGGATTTTCTACATCGATGTATGGGAACGTGTGAGCGCCACACTTGTCGCCCATCAGCAATGAATCGCACTGCGAAAAGTTTCTCGCTCCGGTTGCACGTTTCATGATGTGCACCTGACCACGGTAACTGTTTTGAGAATGGCCGGCAGAAATACCTTTCGATACAATTCTCGACTTCGTGTTTCTCCCGATGTGGATCATCTTCGTTCCGGTGTCGGCTTGCTGGTAATTATTTGTGACGGCAACCGAATAAAATTCACCAGATGAATTATCACCTTTCAACACACATGACGGATATTTCCATGTGATGGCTGAACCCGTTTCAACCTGTGTCCAGCTGATCTTTGAGTTATCGCCAAAGCACAATCCGCGCTTCGTTACAAAGTTGTAGATTCCGCCTTTTCCTTCTTTGTCACCAGGATACCAGTTCTGCACCGTTGAATACTTCACGGTTGCATCCTTCATCGCATAGATCTCTACTACAGCAGCGTGCAACTGATTTTCATCGCGCTGCGGTGCAGTACAGCCTTCGAGATAACTAACATAAGACCCCTCATCGGCAACGATCAGCGTGCGCTCGAACTGACCCGTATTGGCAGCGTTGATTCGGAAATACGTTGAGAGCTCCATCGGGCAACGAACACCTTTTGGTATGTAACAAAAAGATCCATCCGTAAACACCGCGGAGTTAAGAGCTGCAAAATAGTTGTCATTCACCGGGACAACGGAACCCATATATTTCTTTATCAGATCAGGATGTTTTTGAACCGCCTCGCTGAAAGAGCAGAAGATAATTCCAAGTTCACCGAGCGTTTCTTTGAAAGTGGTTGCAACGGAAACACTGTCGATCACCGCGTCAACGGCAACACCGGTCAGGCGCTTTTGCTCTGTCAGGCTGATCCCTAATTTTTCGAAAGTTTTAATCAATTCTGGGTCAACGTCCTCAAGCTTTTTCGCCTTTGCGCTTTGCTTGGGAGCGGAGTAATAGATTACGTCCTGATAATTGATCTCAGGATAGGTTACGTTAGGCCATTTTGGCTCCTTCATTTTTGTCCACTGGCGATAAGCCTTCAGACGCCACTCAAGCAGCCATTCAGGTTCATTCTTTTTTGAAGAAATAAACCGGATAATGTCCTCATTTAGGCCTTTTGGGGCGGAATCGGTTTCAAAGTTGGTCGTCCAACCGTGCTCGTATTCCTTCGATGTTAACTCCTCTAAAACCTGATTGTCTTTACTCATTAGTAGTCTATTTAGACTAATTTTAAATTAACCTACAAATCTATAACAAAAACCCGATTTTAAGGTTCTTTTGCGCCTTGAAATAGTCAGAGAAGTATCGAAATCGTGTGTAATCGCCTCTATGTGGTGAGGTTAAGGCTGCGGTCCAGACTTTCTTCCAATGAGATCATTGTTTCCGTACGCTCAATGCCCTCCACCTGCTGGATTTTGTCGTGAAGCACAATCTTTAAGTGGTTTGTGTCCTTGCAGTGGATTTTTACAAACATGCTATAGTTGCCCGTTGTGTAGTGGATGTTTGTGATTTCCGGAATGGTCTTCAGGGTGGCCATTACCTGGTCGTACAGGGCGCTCTTCTGAAGAAAGATTCCGATGAACGCAGTGATGTCGTAACCGAGCTTGGCGTAGTTTACTTTGAGCGTGGTCTTTTCCACAATGCCCGCTTCTTCGAGTTTGTTCATACGGACGTGCACAGTGCCGCCTGATACGAAGGCCTTTTTTGCCACTTCTGTGTAGGGTTTCTTGGCATCCTGCATGAGAATTTCGAGAATCTTCAGGTCGACATTGTCAACTTTCAAATTTTCAGCCATGGTGTAATCTGGTTTTTGTTTAGTATTCAAAAATACTAACAATTATTAAAAATTGTACAATTAATCACTCACTTTATTGCACCAACTACCAGTCTTTACGTTACTTTGTTAAAGAATTTACAACGGGACACCAAACGGGTGTTCGGGGATAAGTTGAAATGTGAAGATTTGAAAATTGAAATTTTGAGGCCTTTCCAGCCGGGAAATCGCCTGGTCGCTCTAAAACCGAATTTGAATTTTGGTTATTGATTATTGAAATTTTACACTGTAGGGTGGTGTTCCTCGTTTCTCGTTTCTCGAAAACCCGAAATGACAACTCGGGATGACGGGCAGACAAGGCGGGAGCAAACTACAGGAGGGTACTCCCAGTCGGGGACTTACCTGGTCGCTCTAAAACCGAATTTGAATTTTGGTTATTGATTATTGAAATTTTACACTGTAGGGTGGTGTTCCTCGAGAGCTCGGAATGACGGGCAGACAAGTAGGGGAATGGATCTTACACACACTGTAGGGTGGTGAAATTGGCAGACATACCCTCCTGTCTCGGGGGTGAGGAGCAAAGGATAAACGCAGGATAACGGATTGACCACTAAATGTTCTCTTTATGTCCTGTAGCTAACTTCCTCGTGGAGGTTCGACCCCTCCCTCTACAGCCAAACTTGCGCGAATGTGCAATTTGGTCCCGCGCTTGAGCGCCAGCGAAAAGTGTCGGGACGAAAAGTGGCAGACGGCCATTCAAGGCAGAAATCTTTGAGACAGATTTTTGGAATTTGGTTATTAATTATTGGATTTTTCATTGTAGGATGATGAAACTGGCAGACATGCCCACCGGTCTCGTGGGTGGAGATCCCGATACGCTCACATGTTGAGCGGTTGGGACGGAAGAAAGTCTCCTGTTCCTGATAGACTAAACTACCAGGATCAGGTTCACCTAACCGCTCCATGAAGGTTCGACCCCTTCTCCTACAGCTAAGCTCAGTTTAGGTTAATGAGTTATTTAGAGCTAACCCACCTTGTGTCGATAGGGATCGATCCAGGGTGGGTTTAAAAACAGGGGACACCTCCGGAGTCTAATGTTGTTCCCAACATTCGAACATGGATTCTTAAAAACACAGACTCCTCCGGAGTCTGATGCGGTGCCCTTCGGGCATGATGAAACTTATTACTCCGTCTATTTTCCGTCATTCATTTTTCTCGCGATTTCTAGAATTCTAACCTTCAAACTTTGATCTGTGTCTAACGGATCAACTAGTCAACGAATTAACGGATCAACTTTTACTTGATTGAATGCCAAACAATCGTTTGCTTTGGAGTAGTGAAAATCTTGCTCTAAACTCAAACCATCATTATGAAAGATTTCCCTTGGTTCAAACACTACCCTGCTGGCACGCCTCACGAAATCCCTTTGTATGAATACAATTCCGTCACTGAAATTTTTGACGAGAGTTGTAAAAAGTATAAGGATCGGGTAGCCTTTGAAAACATGGGCGCACGGTTGACCTATGCGCAAGTGGATGAACTGTCGCGAAACTTTGCGGCTTATCTGCAGCAGGAACTGAAATTGCAGAAAGGCGATCGGATTGCTATCCAGATGCCAAACCTCCTTCAGTTTCCAATTGCATTTCTTGGGGCGCTGCGTGCAGGCCTGATCGTGGTGAACACCAACCCGTTGTACACACCGCGTGAGATGGAACATCAGTTCAGAGACTCCGGGGCGCTCGCCATTGTGATCGTTGCAAACTTTGCTTCCAACCTCGAAAAGATCATTGCAAATACTAAGATCAGGCATGTGATCATTACACAGCTTGGCGATATGCTTGGTGGATTGAAAGCACCGCTTGTCAACTTTATTGTAAAGAATGTGAAGAAGATGGTGCCGGCCTACAGCCTCCCGAATGCAATTCCGTTCAACAAGGCGCTGAAGAAAGGTGCATCGCTGCCATTCAAAAAGCCGGAAGTGAATGTCCAGGACCTGGCCGTGCTTCAATACACAGGTGGAACAACGGGAGTGTCGAAA
This sequence comes from Fulvivirgaceae bacterium JP3-4, assembly GCA_029309925.1. Lineage (GTDB taxonomy): Bacteria > Bacteroidota > Bacteroidia > Cytophagales > Cyclobacteriaceae > Chryseosolibacter. Next base: position 259,654 of record JARKND010000004.1, on the reverse strand, counting down.
GGTGCGCAACTTTCACACGCAAACCTTGTGGCGCACAACGCCATGATCCGTCACTGGTTTAAGCCGTACATGAGTCCTAACGGTGATGACCTGATCATCACAGCCATTCCGATGTATCACATTTTTGCGCTGACCGTCAATGGCCTTTTGATGTTCAGCACCGGTGTGAAAAACGTGATGATCACCAATCCGCGTGACATGCCTGCCTTCTGCAAAGAGTTGAGGAAGCATAAGTTTTCTATCATTACAGGTGTTAATACGTTATTTAATGGGCTCTTAAACAGACCAGAATTTCATAAACTGGATTTTAGTCATTTGCGTGGCGCAGTAGCCGGAGCGATGGCCGTTCAGGATGTGGTGGCAAAAAAGTGGAAAGAAGTTACCGGCACTCCACTCATTGAAGGCTACGGCTTGAGCGAGACTTCTCCAGTGCTCTGTTGCAATCCACTTGACGGACAACACAAACAAGGAACAATCGGGATTCCGATGCCAAGTACAGAAGTCGCTATTTTCGATGATAACGGAAATCAACTCACACAGGGCGAGACAGGGGAGATCTGCGCACGTGGTCCTCAGGTAATGCGCGGTTACTGGAACTCTGACAATGCGGGAGTATTTTTTGAAGGCGGATGGTTCCGCACAGGCGACATTGGCGTGATGGATAAAGAAGGATATTTCAAAATTGTCGATCGCAAGAAAGATATGATCAAGGTTTCAGGCTTCAATGTGTTCCCGAACGAAATTGAAAATGTTGTAGCAACGCATCCGAAAGTTCTCGAGGTGGCAGCGATAGGGGTGCCGGATAGCCGCTCAGGTGAAGTCATCAAAATATTCGTTGTGAAAAAGGATCAAAGCCTTACTGCTGACGAGCTACTTAAATACTGTCATGAAAATCTGACGAATTATAAAGTGCCCAAGCACGTTGAATTCAGGCCTGAACTGCCGAAGACGAATGTCGGGAAGATTCTCAGACGCGCGCTTAAAGAACAACAAGCCACAACGACAACAGTAGCTGCATAATCAAATATTCTATCCGTAAACCCACTATGATGTCGAGACTGGTTTTTTGTTTGTTTTTTGTTTTTTGCTTTTCGGAATTTTGTTTCTCGCAGGATCAACCTGTTGCCTATCCGCAGGAGAAGCACCTTGCGAATATTAGGCAGCTCACCTTCGGTGGCGACAATGCTGAAGCCTACTGGAGCTTCGACAGCAAGAAACTTGTATTCCAGTCTAATAATCCTGCGTGGGGATTGCAGTGTGATCAGATTTTTTTCACCACACTCAATGCCGATCTCAAAAACAAGAAGCCTCAGCTGTTAAGCACTGGTAGGGGTCGGACAACCTGTTCATACTTTCTGCCCGGAGATAAGACAATCGTGTATGCGTCAACGCATCTGGATGGAGATGAATGTCCAAAGGAACCGGAACGTGTGCCAGGCGGAAAATACCTTTGGTCTGTATTTGATACCTACGACATTTTCGTTGCTGACCTGAAAGGAAAAATCAAAAAGCAACTGACGAACGTAAAAGGTTATGATGCTGAGGCAACCGTTTCTCCGAAAGGAGATAAAATCGTTTTCACATCAACGCGCAACGGTGACCTCGATCTGTACACCATGAACATCGATGGCTCGGACGTAAAACAAATCACCCATGATCTGGGCTACGATGGTGGCGCCTTCTTTTCGCCAGACGGATCCAAAATCGTGTTCAGGGCGTCACGCCCGAAGTCCGATGAGGAGAAAAAAGAGTATCAGGATTATCTCTCCAAAGGTCAGGTTGCACCAACAGCGATGGAAATCTTCATCTGTAATGCGGACGGTTCCGATCTGAAGCAACTGACGAATCTCGGCAAAGCCAATTGGGCACCATTTTTCCATCCATCCGGCAAAAAGATACTTTTCTCATCCAACCACAAGTCTACACGCGGCTTTCAATTCAATATCTACATGATCAACCTCGATGGCTCCGGCCTGGAACAGATCACCTATGACGGTGTGTTCGATTCCTTCCCAATGTTTTCACCAGACGGAAAGAAATTGGTTTTCTCTTCGAATCGGAATAATGGTGGAACGAGGAATACTAATCTTTTCGTTGCGGATTGGGTGGATTGAAGGCATTAGGAATTTTGGATTCGGCATCAGCAATGCAAAATGCATTTCATGAGCCAGATTGTTTGGTTACTTAATCTTATCTTTGTTAATTGATACATGCTTGGAATGCGGCACCACCAATGCCTAATGCCCAATGCCTAATTCCTAATATTATGATCGGCTTTTTTGAACACCAGTACCTTTCTTACAAGAAGAATCACATCAAGAACCTTTTGGCGTTGTCAAAAGTGGATGGAAGTGTTCACGATAAGGAAATCAAGCTTCTATATAAAATAGGAAAACGCTATGGCCTGAAGGAACGTCAGGTGAAAGAGATCATTGAGAGCAAAGAGAGGTTCAAAATGAATGTGCCCGACAATCATAACGACAAGATGAATTTGTTGTATGATCTGCTGCTTATGATCTATGCCGATGAGGTGGTCGATAAGCATGAAATTGATTTCCTCGAGGAGACGGTGAAGAAATTCGGTTTCAAAAAAGAAATGGTGAAGTGGTTATTCAAAGTTTTCGAAAAAGGAACGCCACCTCCATCGGATGAATGGCGCGAGATCAAGGAAGAAGCCGAGCAGCGCTTTGTGATCAGGGGCTAGAAATTGAATCCCCAGAATTTATCGATTATTATCAGCACGGATAAAACTCCGAGCAGGAGAGGACACGCCCAGCGGATGGTGAAGTCAATGTACTTCTGCATGAGTGATCCCCTGAACGACTCATTCCCAATTGCCAGTTCTGCATTCATGTTGTGAAGTTTCCAGCGGTAGCTGATAAAAATACACATGAGACACCCGCCAATAGTAAGCGTGATGTCGGTGATGTCGGCAACAAGCGTCAGGAAGTCACGCTGCTTATAGAACCACAATTTGTTCAGCGCGGGAATAGCGCCAAAACTGGCGAGACTCGGCAACCCAAGCAGGAAGATCACGAGCGAAAGAATCCAGACAACGTATTTCCTCGGATATTTTTTCTGATCAACAAAATAAGCCACTGGCAATTCCAGCAGCGAAATGCATGATGGCAGGGCCGCGAAGCACAGCAGAAGGAAAAAGGAAGCGCCTACAATTTTTCCAATGGTTGGTCCCATCTGCTGAAAAATTTCAGGCATTACCATGAACACGAGCGCAGGTCCTTCAGCCGGAGACTGCCCTGCAGAAAACACGAGCGGGAACACCATCAATCCCGCCAGGAAGGCAACAATAGTATCTGCCCACGTTACTACAGAGGCGGAATAAATAATGTTCTCGGATTTTTGCACATACGATCCATAGGTAATAAGCCCACCAATTCCCAACGACAACGTAAAGAACGCGAGGCGCAACGCATCAAAAACCGTCTGAAGTTTGATCTCTGAGAAATCGGGAACGAGATAAAAGCGGATGCCTTCTTTTGCATTTGGCAAAGTCAGCGAATAGAGGATCAATCCGATGAGGATTACAAACAGGGATGGCATCAGGATCTTGTTCGCAGTCTCGATTCCTTTCTGGATCCCCCTCACAACGGCAAGCGCGGTCAGGAAAAGAAATCCGAGAGAGTAAAAAAAGTTGCTGTTGATGTCGTTCACGAACGAACTGAAGAAACTTCCGAAATCACTTTCCTGCAGAAGCGGTCCAAACGTCAGCTCAACAAAATATCCAAAAGCCCATCCAGCCACTACGTTGTAATATGAAAGTATAAAGATCCCGCTGATCACGCCAAAGATTCCCAGTAGTCCCCATTTTTTACCACCGAGTTTTGTATACGCGCCATAGGCATCCGTTCCGGCAGCACGGCCTATGGCAATTTCGCCAACCATCACCGGGAAGCAGAATAAAAAAACGCATGCTAGGTAAATGATCAGGAAAACGGCACCCCCGTTTTGTCCCGCGAGATAGGGAAACCTCCAGATGTTACTGAGACCAATCGCTGAGCCTGTGGCTGCAAGAATAAATCCGACCCGGCCGGAGAACTTTCCACGATTTGACATCTGTGCAGGTGCGATTTTTATGGTTTAAAAGGGGCAAAGTAGAGGTTAAACTATAATTATCAAAAAACCGTTTATGCAGTAGCTAGCGTTTGAAAAAACGGTAAATTTCCCAGGCTTTCAGCGGGGGATGAAAACATACACAGGAGGCAAACCATGGATGAATTCAGGAAATTAACGACTCAGGAAAAAGCACTTCGGATCAATCTGAGCAAAGCCATTTATGGATCGTTTGCGGAAATTGGTGCGGGTCAGGAGGTTGCCGCGAACTTTTTTAAAGTAGGGGGTGCGTCAGGAACGGTTGCCAAAACCATCTCGGCCTACGATATGAAGTTCAGTGACGCGATCTACGGTGTTTGTGAGCGTTATGTGTGCGAAGACCGACTGAGTGGAATGCTGGACCACGAATATGTGCTGCTCCCTGAACGCCTGCCACACCGCATCGATACCACTCGCTTTTTCGCTTTCGCGGATACGGTTGAAATTCTTAACTACGAACGCACCAATCAGGGTCACGGATGGCTCGGCCTGCGTTTTCAGCTCACCCCCAAGAGTGAACCTAACGAGTGTGTGATTCACGTGAAGATGCATGACAACGACCCGCTTCAGCAACAATTTGCGCTGGGTGTTGTGGGCGTGAACATGATTTATGGCTGTATGTTCGTGAGTGAGCCTGAAGAGCTGCTGATGTCATTGCTTGATGGATTGTCACCACGCAGGATCGAAATCGATATGTTCCGAATCTCCGGTCCAGACTTCAAACATGTAGACAACCGGTTGATGGCGCTGAAGCTGGTGAAGAATGGATTTACAAAAGCTGCGATGTTCGGACCTTCCGGCAACGTGATGCAGCCTTCTGATGAACTCTACAAGAAAAACGTGCTTGTTCTTCGCGGCCGATTCAGACCTGTAACGCATGTAAACGTTGATATGCTGCTGACTTCACGCAGACATTTCAAGCATGAGCCTGATGTTGACCGTTCGAAAATCGTTCTCGTTTCTGAACTGACCCTTAACGACCTGAGTCCCGATGGAAAAATCGATGAACGCGATTTCCTCCATCGTGCGGATATCATCTGTTCACTTGGTCAGAATGTTCTGATCTCAAATTACTTCGAACACTATCGTCTTGTCGATTACCTTTCGCGAATCACCAAAGGGAAGAAGATCGGAATCACGATGGGTATCTATGCGTTGCAGAAGGTATTTGAGGAAAAGACTTATGAAAACCTTCGCGGTGGAATTCTCGAATGCTTTGCCTCACTGTTTGGCAGCAACGTGAAGCTTTATATTTATCCTGCCATCCGCAAGGACGGGACGCTTTTTACACTCAAGCATTTTGAAGAAGAGCTGCCGAAGCATCTCAAGAGTTTGTTCCGCTACCTGATGGAGAACAACAAACTGGAAGACATCAACGATGCGAACGTGAAGAATCTGCATATTATTTCCGACAACGTTCTTGCGATGATCCGGAAAGGCGAAGAGGGATGGGAGAAGTTTGTGCCCCACAAGGTTGAGGAGGCGATTAAAGAACACGGCTTATTTGATTATCCTATAAAAGAAACTAACCAAAGCACCGCGGCCTGATGCCAGGTTTCCATAACGACCACTTAGCCAAACTGATCCTTCGCGTAACGTGCGCGGGTCTGCTCATCATGCACGGCTCCAACAGCTTGATTCACGGCATTCAACACATTAAAGAGATGGTGCGCAATGCAGGGTTGCCGGAGTTTATTTCCTATGGAAACCTTGTTGGCGAATTTTTTGCGCCACTGTTTATGATCGTGGGATATAAAACGCGAATAGCTGCACTACTGGTTGCGTTTAATATGCTCCTTTCAATTTTGATCGCGCACACCGACATCATGTTCATGCGAAATGATTTCGGTGGCTGGATGATCGAACTCAACATCTTCTATATGATGACTGCCATCGCAGTATTCTTTGCTGGTGCAGGGAAGTATAGTGTTTCGAGGGGAGTGGGGCGTTGGGATTGAAATGCAAAATCCAGAAATCCACACCGCGGAGAGCGCGGAGAGAAGACGCGGAGAACCGCTGAGTTTCTGTCAGATGCAGCACCGTATGTGCCATAAAGATCTCTAGTAAGTCGCAGCGCTTTGATGCAATTACACTGATAATCCCGTGGTACGGTTTAGGTGCGCGCAGTGGATTGAAATACAAAATCCAGAAATTCACACCGCTGAGATCACAGAGTATTCGCGGAGAACCGCGGAGTTTCTGTCAGATACAGCAGGGTATGTGCCATTAAAATCTCTCTCATAAGGGGCTCCGATATAATGCAATTACAACGATAATAGCGTGCTACAATTGAGGTGGTAGTGGCCGTAGTCTTCAAAAAAAATAATCCTCCGCGTTGCTCCGCGAGTTACTCAGCGCTCTCCGCGGTGTGGATTTCCGCATTTATGCTTTCTTGCTCTTGAGCTTCGCAAAGTACACTCTTGCCTCCTTCATCACATTTGGTGCGAGCTTGATTGCCGATAACATGGTCGGGATGGCCATCAGTGCAAAGGCAATGTCTATCAGGTTTAATACGAGGTCCATCGAAGCGATTGCGCCCAGCATGATCGTTGAGAGGTAGAAATAATCGTACCAGACACTTCGTTTGTATCCGATTAAAAATGTTAGTGCCTTTCGGCCGTAGTAGCTGTATGAAAACAGTGCGCTGATCGCGAAGATGAAAGTACAAAGCAGAAGAACGTAATCACCACCGACTGGCAGCGCGGCACGGTACGCGAGGGATGTCAATGTGATTCCTGTTGCGCCCGGCACGAGCCACGCATCTGTTACGAGAATTGCAAATGCGGTCAGTGAGCATGAAATCAGTGTGTCGATCACAGGGCTCAGCATCGAAAGCAATCCTTCCTGGATCGGTTCGTTACTCTTCGCAGCGCCCATCGCCATAGGTGCCGTTCCGATCCCGGCTTCATTGGAGAAGGTAGCGCGTCTCACACCCAGCATAATGATGCCACCAACTACGCCACCCATGAACGGACTTCCCTGGTAATGATTCGCAGCAAAAGCATCAGTGAAAACTAATTTTGCGTAATACGGAATCTTGTCCGCAAACAAAACGAGGATTACCATAACGGAAATAAAATGGAGCACGATCATAATCGGCACCATTCGTCCAGCCCAGCTTCCGATGCGCTTGATTCCACCAACAATGACAAGTGATGAAATTACAGCGATGAAGAACCCGATGATGAGTTTTGTGATGCTGATTGATGCGCCTCCAATGGTAATGAATGATTCTTCGATGCCGTTTGGCTTCAGGCCGATGTCGACCAATGCCTGTGTGAGCTGGTTCGCCTGAAAGATCGGCAATGATCCCACCATCGTGCAAATGCAGAACAATACAGCAAGCGGTTGCCAGCCTTTGCTGAGTACTTCACGGATGACGTACATTGGTCCGCCCTGTATTTCGCCCTCGGAATCTTTCCCGCGATACATGCTTGATAATGCACTGGTGAAGAAGTTAGTGGACATTCCGATGATCGAAGTGACCCACATCCAGAAGAGCGCACCCGGACCTCCGAGGGCAATTGCTGCAGCAACTCCTGAAAGATTGCCAATCCCTACCGTAGAAGCCAGTGCGGTAGACAACGCACGATATGGTGAAATTTGTCCGGGAGCATTTGGATCTTCGTATTTTCCGCGAAGGATATTTACCGCGTGAATGAAATATTTATACTGGATAAAGCCCGAGTAGAACAAAAAGAATAGTCCGCCACCGATGATCAGAAAGAGAACAGGCCACCAAATCAGGGATGCTGTGTCAGAAAGGAATGTATTAAGAGCTTCCAATTAGTATGTGTAAGCTGCTAAAATAGAAATATTATCCTAAAGCACACTATGCACGCGTTGCTTCGATCATTCTGCGATGATAATTGATCTGGCCGAGGTGATAGCCAAAGTGTCCGAACAGGTGGTTGAGAAAAAATACTGTCGTCATCGCGTATCCGAGAACTTCTTCCGGATACTGAAGGTGAAGGTCTGCATCCGTCATCCTCTTTAACGTTGAGAGAACAGCTGTTTTTGTTTTGGTTATTTCGTTCACCAAGTGCTGACGGGAGAGACCGCGCGCTGAAAATTCGTAGGGTCTGTTCCTGACGTAACCGGAGTTGCCAAGGTTTGCACCGATATAGTTTTGAAGATTTCCGCAGAGATGGAGGCAGAGGTTGCCGGGCGGATTCGAGATCTGCCCGGCAGTCTGCCATAAAAGTTGCTCATCAGGATATTGTTCGATCTCATGCTGCAGCTTCGCGAGCTCACGCTCGTACAAAAAGACGAAAGCATTGATCAGGACATTTTCCATATTACGCCTGCAACAGGTATGTTTCGATCCTCTTCACTTTCTGTTCGAGTTCCGCATTTACCTTCTCAAAATCCTTTGCGGAATTCAGTTTCGTGTTCACGCTGATGTAAAATTTGATCTTCGGCTCCGTTCCAGACGGACGTACGGAAACCTTTGTTCCGTCTTCAAGGTAAAACTGAAGAACGTCTGACTTCGGAAAATCAAGTGTCGATTCTTTTCCAGTGAGCAGGTTCTTTTCTTTGAGCGATTTGTAGTCGAGCAGTCTTGCTACACGCGAGCCAGTGATCTCGGATGGCGGATTGTTTCTGAATTTTTCCATCATAGCCTTAATCTCTTGTTCACCTTGCTGGCCTTTGCGCACAAGGTTCAACAGGCTTTCCTTATAAAAGCCGAATTCAACATACATGTCGATAAGCCAGTCGTACATTGATTTCTTCTGTTCGGTTGCTTCTGCAGCCATCGCAGCAAAAAATGCGCACGCTGATACTGCATCTTTATCGCGCACAAAATCACCCACCATATAGCCGTAGCTTTCTTCACCTGCCGCAACGAATGTTTTCTTGCCTTCGAACTTGCCCATCAACTCTGCGATGTATTTGAACCCGGTCAGTGTGTTGTAACACTCCACGCCAAGTTTTTCGGCCATGGTATCAACAAGTTCGGAAGTCACGATCGTTTTTGCGATGTACGAGTTCTTTACACTCTTCAGATTCTTCATGATAAAATACATCATGAGACTGAACGCCTGGTTTCCGTTCAGGAGGATAAAATCTCCATCAGACTTGCGCACCCCAATCCCTACGCGATCCGTATCGGGATCTGTCGCCATAACCATAGTCGCGCCAACTTCTTTTCCTTTTTTGATCACGAGTTCCATCGCAGACTGCTCTTCCGGGTTAGGAGAGTGTACGGTCGGAAAATTTCCATCAGGTTTGCGCTGTTCTTCAACCACCTGAATGTTGGTAAATCCGATTTGTCTCAAACACTCGGGGACCATCGTAATGCCGGCACCATGAATGCTCGAGTATACCAGCGGAATGTCTTTGTGTTTCGCAATCGTTGCTTTGTTGGGAATCAGTTTTTTCACTTCTTCGTAATACGCAGCTTCCACTTCGGGGCCAATCGTATGAATCAGTTCCGGCTTCGCCTGAAACTTCACCTGTTCGAAGGAAGTGATCTTATTCACTTCAAGTATAACGTTTTTATCATGCGGAGGAACTACCTGAGCACCATCGCTCCAGTATGCCTTGTATCCATTGTATTCTTTTGGATTATGAGACGCAGTGATCACAACGCCAGACTCGCACTTCAGATAGCGGATGGCAAACGAAAGGAGTGGAGTGGGCCTTAACTCTGCGAACAGATGAACGTGAATGCCGTTGGCTGAAAATACGTTCGCAGTGATCTCGGCAAAAAATCTGCTGTTATTTCTGCTGTCGTGCGCGATGGCTACCTGAATTTTTTTGCCCGGATAAGTTTTCAACAGGTAATTGGCCATTCCTTGCGTGGCAACGCCAACGGTGTACTGATTCATGCAGTTCGACCCTGCACCCATCACCCCACGAAGTCCACCTGTTCCAAACTCAAGATCCTTATAGAAGCTGTCGATCAGTTCCTTCGAATCTTGCTTTTCGAGAAGTGATTTCACCAGTTGTTTGGTTTTTTCGTCAATAACAGGACTGCTCATCCATGATTTTGCCTTGGTTTGCACCTGTTCCAGTAGTTCAGCCATTGCTTTAGTAATTAGTAGATTGCAAAAATAAAAAAAGCCGGATCAACCCGACCCGGCCTGTCAAAAAAGTTAAATGCCGTTACAAATTGCCACGAAGCGCTTGCTCGCGCTCGATGGATTCGAATAACGCTTTGAAATTTCCTTTTCCGAATGATTTGGCACCATTGCGCTCGATAATTTCGAAGAATAATGTTGGCCTGTCCTGCACAGGCTTTGTGAAGATCTGCAGAAGATAACCTTCCTCGTCACGATCGATCAGGATATTTTGTTTTTGTAATTCTTTAATATCCTCTTCGATCTTACCAACACGCTGCAGAACATCTTCATAATAAGTGTCTGGTACGTATAAAAATTCCATGCCACGCCTGCGCAGTTCGCTCACCGTATGAACGATGTCATCGGTCGCAATGGCGATGTGCTGAACGCCAGGTCCGTGATAAAAATCCAGGTACTCTTCGATCTGCGATTTTTTCTTTCCTTCTGCGGGCTCATTGATGGGGAATTTGATGTATCCGTTTCCGTTCGACACCACCTTCGACATCAGTGCGCTGTACTCTGTGGAAATGTCACTGTCATCAAATGTGATGAGGAGTTTGAAGCCCATCACTTTTTCGTAGAACTTAACCCAATCGTTCATTTTGCCCAGCTCCACATTTCCCACACAATGGTCTACATATTTGAGACCGATCGGCTCAACTTTTAGACCGTTCTTTCTTGGCTGATAGCCTGGAAGAAAAACGCCCTTGTAATTCTTTCTCTCTACAAATGTGTGGATCGTATCGCCATAGGTTTTGATTGATGCAACCACGACTTCACCGAATTCATCCTTTAATACTTTCGGCTCCGCTGCGGGCTCTGCACCCCGCGAAGTAGTTTCAAAAAATGATTTGCGGGCATCATCGACCCAAAGCGCGAGCACTTTTACACCGTCACCGTGCTTCGCCACATGGGAAGCGATCGGACCATCTTTTGCGATTGACGTGGTGAGGACAAATCGGATCTTGTCCTGCTTCAGCACATAGGATGCACGGTCACGCACGCCTGTTTCCGGTCCGGCATAGGCTACGAGTTCGAAGCCCATGCAGTGCTGGTAGAACAACGCTGACTGCTTTGCATTGCCCACATAAAATTCGATATGATCGGTGCCATTGATAGGCAAAAAATCTTCATTCATAAATCAGCGATTATGTGGTAAAAGTAACGTTTGCGCTGGAATGTTTGAAACAATAGAAAGGAAGTTCTGCGATTCACATTGTCGTGAATTTATATTTTTTGAAGTCGGGATTTTTCAGGCTGGAACGGAATTTTATACCAGCCGTTAGGCCATTTGAACTTTAATTCAGGCTATTTTTTTACGGAACTGCAAAAACTTCAGTTTTGTAATTCATTGAATTCTGTAATATTTACAAAAAAATGCAAGTATGGACCTCAAAGCACTTGATAAGGCCCTTTTGGAAATCCTTAAAAAACGTGAAGAATTAAGCAAGATCGACTACAATAATCCCAAGTACGATGACCTTGAAGAAGCACTGCACGACCTCGAAGACGACTTTCAGGAGCAATATGGCGAGTATCTCGAAGAAGCTTTGCAAGGCGTGCACGACAGTGTCTGTCCCGAAAACGATGTGTTGATGCCGATCGCTTATCTGGGAAAAGGCGTGCCGGTAGAGGTCGACAAATTTGCAGGAAAGGATACCAAGCTCATCATTGCACCCACACCGACACGAATTGTTCTGGCGGTTGGCAAGGACAAGCAGGAAGTGATGTGGACAGCGAAGTAGCCTTGCGCGCGGGCCGGGCTGCAAGTTTCAGGCTACAAGCTTCAAGCCTTTTGCACTGGAATTCTGTGGAGTACATTTGAATATTTGATACCCAGACTTGCAGCTTGTAGCGTGCAGCTTTAAGCCTTTTTACCGGTAGCCGATTTTCTGCCGCACTCTCCCCAACACTTCATTCGCAATCACCCTTGCTTTCGCTTCGCCTTGCTCGAGTTTTTTGTCAAGTTCGGCCGGATTGCCGTAATAGAATGCAAATGCTTCGCGCTGCGTTTTGAATTTTCTTAGGATCAGTTCGTATAGCTCCTGCTTTGCATGACCGTAGCCGAAATTTCCTGCAAGATATTTAGCGCGTAATTGATTGTTCTCTTCCTGACTGCCGAGTAAGCTGTAGATCGCGTAGACGTTGTCTTTGTCCGGATCTTTCGGTGCTTCCATCGGTGTGCTGTCGGTGACGATTGACATCACCTGCTTGCGCAGCTCTTTTTCGGGAAGGAAAATATCGATGATGTTGCCGTACGACTTGCTCATCTTTTGCCCGTCAGTGCCCGGGATAGTCATCACCTCTTCGGATATCTTGGCCTCCGGTACGACAAACGTCTCTCCGTACTGATTATTGAATGCGGTTGCAATGTCGCGTGCTATTTCAAGGTGCTGCCGCTGGTCCTTTCCTACGGGAACAAAATTCGCATCATAGAGGATGATATCGGCTGTCATCAAAACCGGGTAGGTGAACAGACCGGCATTCACATCCGAAAGTTTTTCCGACTTGTCTTTAAACGAGTGAGCGTTTGCGAGCATCGGGAAAGGTGTGAAACAGTTGAGATACCAGGTAAGCTCGCAAACTTCAGGAATGCGCGACTGACGGTAGAGATAATTTTTTTCAATATCGAACCCGAAGGCCAGCCAGGCAGCTGCGACCGCGCGCACGTTGTCGGTTCTCAGCTTTGCATCCTTGATTGTTGTGAGCGAATGCAGATCAGCAATGAAAAAGAATGAATCGTTGCCAGGTTGTTTTGACAGCTCGATTGCTGGAATGATCGCACCCAGGAGGTTTCCCAAATGAGGCTTCCCGCTACTCTGGATTCCGGTTAAAATTCTCGCCATAAGGATACAAAGAAAAGAAATTGAAGCGATTTGGCAGCCAGACGGAAATTAATTGAAGCAAGTTTTCGTTAATTTTGTGTTCCAAATTATTTCTCGAAATCATGAACAAGGCTTTTTCTTTATTGTTTCTCATCCTTTCATCTACAGTATTCGCGCAGCAGGCCAAAACGCTGCAGTTCAAAGAGGAGGTTTTTGATTTTGGAATGATTGCCGAAGATGGAGGGCCCGTAACGCACGAGTTTGTCTTCACAAACAACAGCAACCGGCCTGTTAAGATACTCACCGTTCAGGCTTCCTGTGGCTGCACAACACCTGACTGGACAAAGGAAATCGTTCAGCCCGGAAAAACCGGGTTTATACAGGCGAGCTATAACCCTAAGGGACGCCCGGGATATTTTAACAAGTCGCTAACAGTCACCACCGACTTTGAGCCGAATCCAATCATGCTCCAGATCAAAGGACAGGTGACCACTGATGCAAAACCTAATGAGTCGGATTTTTCAGTTGCCAATGGAAACCTGCGCCTGAAGAGTTCATCTTTCAACATGGGCAAAGTGCTCATTAAGGATGAATATGTTGTTCGCGATTTCGCCATCATGAATGCAGGCTCAAAGCCACTGACATTCACAGGTACATACGTCTCTCCGAAATACATCAAGGTTGAAACCGAGCCGAAGGTGATTCCGGCAGGAGGAAAGGGAAAAGTCCGGATCAGCTACAACGGTAAATTGAAAAACCAGTATGGTTTCCAGTCAGACAACGTGGAGCTGCACACGGACGATGAGACCAATGCTGTAAAGTCATTCTCGGTATATGCCACGTTGGAGGACTACTTTGGCGACATGTCTGCCGAAGAGCTTGCCAAAGCTCCACAAATGCGTTTAGCCGATTACTCTTTTGATTTTGGAAAACTGAAATCAAATGCCACAGTTGTGAAAGATGTAACGATCACCAACACCGGAAAGAAAGAGCTTCACCTGAAGTCGATCCAGGGAAATTGTACATGTATTACTGCAAGTGCAGCGAAGACGAAACTTAAGCCAGGTGACAACACAACGGTTAAGATAGCTTTTGCTGCCCCCGACAGAAGTGGCACGCATACAAAGGCTGTGACAATCTATTCTGATGATCCGAAGAATCCGGTGCAGCGGGTGACATTTACTGCGTATGTTGACTAATTGAGGAACTAGTCACTAGTCATTAGGCATTGGGAGGAAAAGGGAAGAAGGAAAAAGAATTAGGAAATAAAGAATCCCGCTGTAGAAGTGGGATTTTTTATTTCGACAAGCTTGATCGCTGGGATCAGATAAACGCAGGAATTCCTGTGATGTGATTTCCGAGGATCAGCAAATGGATGTCATGTGTTCCCTCGTACGTCACCACTGACTCGAGGTTCATCATGTGGCGCATGATCGGGTATTCACCTGTGATGCCCATGCCGCCATGGATCTGCCGGGCTTCTCTCGCGATCTCAAGGGCTACCTGCACACTATTTCTTTTTGCCATTGAGATTTGTTGCGTGGTCCCTTTGCCCTCGTTCATCAGAACACCCAGGCGCCAGTTTACCAGTTGTGCTTTTGTGATCTCTGTCAGCATTTCGGCTAGTTTCTTTTGCACAAGCTGAAAGGAGCCGATTGGTTTGTCGAATTGAATACGTTCCATGGCATAGCGTCTTGCCGAGTCATAGCAATCCATAGCTGCGCCAATTGCTCCCCACGCGATTCCATAGCGTGCAGAGTCGAGGCACATCAGTGGAGCACCGAGTCCATTCTTTCCCGGCAGGAGATTTTCTTTCGGAACTTTTACATTATCAAAAACAAGTTCGCCTGTTGTGCTCGCACGCAGCGACCACTTGCCATGCGTTTCTGGTGTTGAGAAACCTGCCATGCCACGTTCAACGATCAGCCCGTGAATCCGTCCCTGTTCGTGCTTAGCCCACACCACTGCCACCTGAGCCTTTGGAGAATTAGAGATCCACATCTTCGCGCCATTCAGCAGGTAGTGATCGCCCATATCTTTGAAGTTGGTCACCATGCCACCGGGATTCGATCCGTGATCGGGCTCGGTCAGACCAAAACATCCCAGCCACTCACCTGAGGCAAGTTTGGGAAGGTATTTCTTGCGCTGTTCCTCACTTCCGAATTTGTAGATCGGGTACATGACAAGCGAACCTTGTACGGATGCTGTTGACCGCATGCCGGAATCGCCACGTTCGATTTCCTGCATGATCAGTCCGTAGGAAATATAGTCGAGGCCGCCACCGCCATATTCGGTGGGAATGGTGGGACCGAATGCTCCGATATCACCGAACTTTTTTACTATTTCAAACGGAAAGTGCGCGCGCTGAGCCCAGTCTTCAATGTTGGGTGAAATTTCGCGTTTCACAAAATCACGGATACTGCTGCGGATGAGCTTGTGCTCCTCAGTCAGAAGGTCGTCAATCGCGTAGAAATCAGGGTGTTCGAAGCGATCTTGTTTCATCGACTTTTTTACAGTTTCGGCACTTCCGTTGTGATTCGGCATAGTATTTTGATTATTCAATTATCTTCGGGCAAATTTACAAATAAATCATTTCAAACGATGGCGGACAGTCCGGTAGACGAAAATCTTCTAAATCAGCTTAAGAAGCTCCAGGCCAAGTACGATTACATGGGCCAGGATCTTTCGTCATACCTGGACGGGCTGTTGTACTCCGACTACATAACATATTGGGATTACATCCACGTGGATACGCTGCTGAGCCTGCAGAACCCCGAGACAAGTTTTCCGGACGAAAAGGTTTTCATCATCTATCACCAGATCACCGAACTTTACTTCAAGCTTGTGCTTCTTGAGATCGAGCAGATGACCACGAAAGCCGACATCGATGAAAAGTTTTTTATTGAGCGGCTCGATCGTATCATCCGTTACTTTCAGAATCTTGAAAACTCGTTTGATATCATGGCGAAAGGAATGGAGAAAGAACAGTTTCTCAAATTCCGTATGGCACTTCTTCCCGCCAGTGGTTTTCAGTCGGCACAATATCGTTTCATTGAATTCGCATCTACCGATCTGATCAATCTTGTTTCCATGGAGGAACGCGAGCGATTGAAGAATGCCGATGTTGATGCCATGCTCGAGCAGATCTACTGGAAGTATGGTGCCACGGATCTTGCCACGGGTAAGAAGACGCTTACCCTGCTGCAGTTTGAATCAAAGTATATGAAGTCGTTCCGCGAAGCGGCAATAAAATATAAAGACAATAATCTTCGTCAGATTTTTGTCAAGCACTTCTCGAACAGTCCGCGGAAAAATGAAATTGTTGAGAAGCTAAAGGAATATGACACGCTCGTAAATGTCTTTTGGCCACTCGCTCACATGAAATCTGCCGGAACATATTTGAAAAAAGATCCTGAGGACATCAAAGCTACTGGCGGTACGAACTGGCAAAAATACCTTCCACCGCGATTCCAGCGCAGAATGTTCTTCCCGGAACTGTGGACGGAAAAAGAAAAACAGGAATGGGGAATTGCCGCTATAAAAAAAGCAATAATGGAGGCAAACTAACGCTCCCTGCTCTATTTCGTTCCGATTCTGTAATTTTGGTGTATGCCAGCCTGGAGGATCACACACCCGAATGTTGCAACAAGTTTGTTCCTTGCAGTTGCCGTTTGGTCGCATGCCTCCGCTCAGACGGTCACACGTCAAACGTTTCACGATAAGGAGAAAAAAAATCTCAAAGAAGTCTATCAGGTAAAAGACACCGTCAGGAATATTCTTCACGGACGATACGTGTCATACTTTGTCAACGGCAACGTGGAATCGAAGGGTCAGTTCACCAACAACGAAACAACCGGTGTTTGGGAATTCTTTTATGAGACCGGCAACCTTCGTATGCGCGGAATCCTTCGCCAGAACGCCAACTATGGATTGTGGGAATACTTTTACGAAAGTGGTCAGAAAAGTATGGAGGGCATGATCAATGGGAAGAATCGTGAAGGGGAGTGGAAGATCTTTTATGAAAATGGCCAGGTAAAAGAGTCGGGAGAATACATTAACAACAAGCGCACCGGGTTATGGACCACTTACTTTGAAGATGGTGTGATCCGTGGCGATATCGATTATGTAGATGACTTCGGAACATTCACCGAGTACTATCACTCAGGCAAGGTGTATTCGGAAGGACCGCGTGCCGGCAATCGCAACGTGGGGCACTGGCGTTTTTTTGCAGAAGATGGAAGTCTGCAAAGTGAGGGTGATTATGTTAACGGAAAAAAATCAGGTGAGTGGTTCAACTATTACCCAAGCGGAAAAACAGCATCGAAGGGTAAATACGAGAATGATCAGCCTGTTGGAAAATGGGAATACTACTTCGAAGACGGAAAGCTGAGTTCATCAGGCGAATTCCTCGGAGGTGTGAAATCGGGAAGCTGGCAGACTTTCGACAAGAAAGGAAGTGTCAGGAGCGAGGCAACCTACACGAAAGGCACAGGTGAATACCGCGAATATTATGAAGGCGGTAAGCTGAAAGTAAAAGGAAAAATTGTAAACGGCACGAAAGAAGGGAAGTGGGAATATTTTTACGAAGATGGCACGAAGGAAGGCGAATGCGATTTCGTTGAAGGCAAGGGTACGTACTTTGGTTATTTCCCGAACGGCAATCTGAGAACGAAAGGAACGTTGGAAGACGATCAGAAAACCGGAACGTGGGAGCTTTACGAAAATGACGGAAAACTCTCAGGCTACTACAGGCCTTTTTACGATGACCGCAAGATCAGCAAGGAGATCGCAAACCTCGTTTACTCGGGAAAGGCAGTGAAGTCCGGGTCGAGTGCGCGCAAGCTTACGCATTTTGATGCGAGGTTCAATGAGTTCAGGGGTGTCATCATCGCAGGTAACCCGGTCATGATGTTTGCGGGTAGGCTTCCCGTTGGATTTGAATTCTATTTACAGGAGCGGCTCGGGCATGAATTCGAGTTCGTTGGTATACGTGATCCGTTCTTTAAAGCAGATGCGGATATCCCTGTTGCCAAACAATTCGAACGCGGATACTCCATCACTATCCGTCAGAAGCTTTACAACCAGGTGAAAGCCGGCATGTGGTACTTCGGACAGGAGCTTCGCTTCACAAACCAGGGACATTTCGTCAACCAGATGACACAGTCAGGTGTTACATTTACAGCAGCGGCTGTCGAGCAACGCATTGAGTATGGCTGGCTTGTGGGCTATCGTATCATGCAGCGCAACAATGCGAAGGGCTTTACGATCGATGCCTTTGTAACAGGTGATGCAGGTTACCGCGGGCTCGACATCGATCCGAAGTTTGAAACCTACTTCAAGGATCTTAAAACGTCCAAGATCTGCACGAGCATCCACTTTGGCCTCAATTTCGGCAAGGTGTTTTCTTTCCGTTAGTCTTCCGCTATCTTTGCCAGGCGATCTCCTGATCGCAACTGAATCTTAAAGGATAACCACCTTTCGATTATGCAGCTTACTGAAATCATATTGGCGCCCGAAGAGGCGTTTGACGATCAAATCTTTCCTTCGATTCTTTATACGAAAGCCGGTGTCGCCAATGACGGCTCTGCGCATATCGTGCCGGTTAAACGTTCCATTGATGCGCGCGGCCGTAAAGTGCTCGTACGGCTTCAATGCGAAATTTACCGAAAGGGGGAAGACGTTCCTTCGGTAACAAGGTCGCGCGATTATCCGGATGTAAGAAATGCAACACCTGCTATCATCGTAGGAGCAGGCCCGGCAGGTTTGTTTGCTGCGCTGCGTTTGATTGAACTGGGTTACAAACCGATTGTGCTTGAACGTGGAAAGGACGTGCAGACGCGCAGGCGGGCCCTGGCAGCAATCAACAAGGATCAGATTGTTAATCCTGAATCAAATTATTGCTTTGGAGAAGGTGGCGCGGGAACATACTCAGACGGCAAACTATACACGCGTTCGAAGAAACGGGGAGACATACGAAGAGTGCTCGAGATCCTCGTTGCCCATGGAGCCAAGGATGAGATCCTATTTGATGCACATCCACATATCGGCACTAACAAACTTCCTAAGCTGGTAGCAGAGCTTCGCCAGAGCATTATCAATGCCGGAGGTGCTGTTCACTTCGACACAAAGGTTATCGACTTTATAGTGGAGTCAGGTGAGATGAAAGGTGTCGTCACGCACACGGGTGAAAAGCTCGTGGGTGAAGGAGTCATTCTCGCCACAGGACATTCAGCGCGCGATATTTTTCACCTTCTCAACGATCGGAAAATTGCCATTGAGGCAAAGCCATTTGCGTTGGGAGTCCGGGTTGAGCACGATCAGAACCTGATTGACCGGATTCAATATCACTGCGAATCTGACCGCGGTCCGTATCTCCCGGCCTCTGCATATTCGCTCGTTCACCAGGCGTCTGTCAACGGAAAAGACCGCGGAGTATTTTCTTTCTGCATGTGCCCCGGGGGTTTTATCGTTCCCGCTGCAACAGCACCCGGAGAAGTTGTGGTGAATGGCATGAGTCCCTCAAGGCGCGATTCGAAATTTGCCAACTCGGGCATTGTGGTAGCAGTTGATGAAAATGATTTCAAATCGTTTAACAAATTCGGACCGCTGGCCGGGATGATGTTCCAGTCAGAGGTTGAAAAGGCTGCGTGTATCGTAGCAGGAGGAACACAGCATGCTCCCGCACAGCGCCTGATGGATTTTGTCAATAATAAAGTTTCTTCTTCTCTGCTGGAGACATCATATCAACCAGGCCTCACTTCGGTTCACATGCGGGAGGTGCTCCCGGCATTTCTCATCACCGCACTCCAGCAGGGGTTTCGCGATTTCGGAAAAAAGATGAAAGGTTATTTGTCAAACGAAGCGCAGATCATAGGAGTGGAGAGCCGGACATCATCGCCTGTTAAAATTCCGCGCGACAAAGAAACGCTTGAACATGTGCAGATTAAAAAATTATTCCCTTGCGGAGAAGGCGCAGGCTATGCGGGTGGAATTGTTTCTGCAGCAATGGATGGCGAGCGTTGTGCAGAAGCGCTTAGTAGAAAAGTAGGCAGTAGGCGAAATGCAGTAGGCAATTAGTTTGGTGTTACAATTATTCTCCACGTTTGAGGTTTTCAACAGCTTCGGATGAATAGTAAAATACCACGTAACCAATTGCCTATTGCCAATTGCCAACTGCCTACTGCTTCCCTACGGTTTCAGCCACGCATCACGCAGTGCGAGCTGTTCTGCGCTTGCCGTTGGGTTGAATTCTACAATGTGCTTGCGCGACAGTTCAACTTGTGTTACAGGCGCAGAGAGTTCAACTTCCTTCGCCTGGCCAGTCGAGTCGGTTCTCAATACTGTATAGCTCATCGTCTTGCGGCTTGGAAGAGACATCATCTGCTGCTGGATGAATTTCGGGAACTCCGGACCGAGGTCGGGCAATGTTTCCCCGTTCATCTTTACCAGCACATCGCCCTCTTTGAAGCCAAGCGCCTGACCCATTTCATTCATGTTGTCTGTTTTGGCAATCTGGAGTCGCGGTTTGTTATCGATCTGCGTAACACCGATGTTCTCGTTTCCGATGCCAAGCGTGTAATCCTTGAATTTCTCTTCTTCTTTATAGCGAACGCCAACTGCGGTAAAAACTTCTTCCAGTGGAAGAGGTTCGCTGCCTTTGACATACCGGTTGAAAAACTCACCTATTTCCGGATACGTCATCTTTGTGATCTCAGCAAAGAGTTCATCGTCTTTGAAAGCCTTGTTCTTTCCGAATTTGTTTGAAAGATCCATCAGCAAATTCTGTAATCCATACTTGCCCTTTGACAGTTGTCGCAGCTTGATGTCGAGACAAAGACCGATCAAAGCACCTTTCTGGTACACATTGTAGTACTGGTCGTGATATTTATCCAGTGTGAACTTTGAAATTTCGGTGAATGGCACATCGTCAATGAACTGATCGCTCGTGATCATTTTTTCCTGAAGCACCTCGAGGTATTGTTCTGGCTCAATCAATCCATATTTCACCTGGACGTTTCCTGCGAAGTATTCGGTAACACCCTCATACATCCAGAGGTGTTGCGACATTTTTGGATTATTGAAATCAAAATTTTCAATTTCTTCGGAATGAACAGTCAGCGGTGTAACAATGTGGAAGAATTCGTGTGCAGCGAAGTCGCGCAGCTGCTGATTCATCTGCTCAATTGTCATCTCTGGCATATAGTACATGGAAGAGTAGGAGTGCTCCAACGCTCCATAGCTGAGTACGGGCTTGTCTGTGAAATAGAAAATGAAGGCATACTTGTCGACAGGAAGTTTACCCCCGAGGTATTCTTTCTGTGCCATCAGCACTTCTTTAATGCTTTCCGCGATTTCCTTCGCAGTCACTTTATTGTTGGGTGAATATGAGCCAATCAGCACTTCTGTGTTAGCTACTTTAATCACGGCAGTGTCCGGCTTTGCATACATCAGCGGAGAGTCGACCAGCTGATCGTAGTCTACTGCTTTGTAAACGTCCACTACGCGATCTTTGTCGTTATTGCCTTTCTCGAGTTTCAGCGCGCTGAGCGGACTTGCTGTCTGCGCTGGGATCAGACCCGTTGAACCGTAAAGATCTTTTGAACGCACGACATTAAACTGGAAGGGGACTTCTTTGAAACCATCGAAGTATCCGAAAAATCCGCTTGTGTTTATTACAAAGTTCTTCTTCTCTTCGATGTTGGTCCCCGCTGGCCAGAAAATTTCAGGACCCGTTACAGACGTATCGAAGGTGTCATCCACCCAATAGGAAATTTTCTTAAGCTTGGTTGCATCTTTGATTTTCCACGTGTTCTCATCGACTTTCTCAACCGGGAGTTTGTTTCCTTTTTTGTCGTAGGCAGCGAACTCCTGTACGTAGCGTCCATAGTCTGCAATAGCATAGGTGCCTGGCACAATTTTCGGAAGGTAAAATGTAACTTCAGACTTATTGATGGCGGGAGGCGACAGTTCAACATAAACCCTGTCGTTGACTACCTTCGTAAGATCTACAGTGTATACATAGCCGTTGTCCTTTTTCGGTTGTCCAAAAACAATAGCCGTGACGAAAAAGAGGCACACAGCTAAGAATGAGTGAAGACGCATAGTTTTTAGTTTTGAAAACGAAAGTTAGGTTTATTTTGTTGGTTGACTAGTATTTAATTTGTTGAATGGTATAAATACTGAAAAATACGTGAAGAAAACAGTAATCATCGGAGCTACAACGAACCCCGGCAGATACGCTTATCTCGCAGCGCGGATGCTAACAGATTATAGGCATGAAATTGTGCCGATTGGGATTAAAGAGGGTGAGGTCTTTGGCAAGGAGATCCTCGACATTTTTGAGAAACCCCCAGTGTCGGATGTTGATACAGTAACGCTGTATATCGGCCCGCAAAAGCAACCTGACTACTACGACTATATCATAAACATGAAGCCTAAGCGTATCATTTTTAACCCGGGGACGGAGAATGATACGTTTGAAAAAATGGCAGAAGCGAAAGGTATCGAGGCGATGGAAGCATGCACGCTTGTCTTGCTGCGAAGCGGACAATATTGAATGGCTTCAAGCTGCAAGCCTGTGACCGTCATACATGATTCTGCGATGCATTATTCTGTTCGAAGATTATGTCCGTGGCTCAGAAAGATAGGCTGCACGCGCGGACTTGCAGCTTGAACCTTGCAGCTTCTAGCTCCTTCACGTTGCCTTCTTCAACACACCCACAAGCAAAATCTTCCACTTGTCTTTATCTTTTTCAAGCACACGGATTTCTTCCTGCACCGGGCCTGGTATTCCATTAGTCACCACGCGCTGCTTAAAACGCGCATAGGCTCCGTTACCGTAAACCTTCACTTCGCCCCACTCACGTTCGACACGGATGTCAGACGGTTTACTTGTGACGAAGTAATCGGTGAATCCGATTTCAATTGCTTTCCATCCTTCAAAAGATGTTATGCCCGAAGTGTCTGCGAATGACCAGTACGCATTCGGTGAATGAATCCAGCTTTCCATCCAGGTTTTGTAGTCGACATTGAAGTATGCTCTTGTTTCGAGTTCGATCAGTTTTTTGATTGACTCGACATCGTTTGGTTTACCGGCTTTGGACTCCTTGCCGGTCTTCTGGCTCTGCGTCTGGGCATTTACCTGTAGCGCCAACATCAGGAAAATGATGAAAATAACGGGTGTATTTTTCATGGCATTCGCTCTTAGCAGCTAAGAGTAATATAGGGAAATAAGACGGGAATGGCTAAAGAAATTCATGAATAATCAATTATCAGATAGGGTAGGATAACAGGTAGAGCGGGTTAAAATAATCAATAATCAATGATCAAATCACAAAGGGAGGCGTGTACGTGGAAGAGCGTGCTGAAATAACCTATAATCAATGATCAAATTCCAAATGGAGTCGCGTAGTCCGAAGACAAATTCGCCTTTTGCACTCATTTGTTTTTTGATCATTGATCATTGAAATTTTCTCTGATGTAGAGGACATGAAAGTCGTGATCAGTCTGTTCGTAGGGCTAATCTTGTATTCTTTGTTTTTTGATCATTGATCATTGGAATTTTCTCTCAAGTAGAGGACATGAAAGTCCTATCGTGATCAGTCTGTCCGTAGGGCTAATCTTGTATTCTTTGTTTTTTGATCATTGATCATTGAAATTTTCTCTCACGTAGAGGACATGAAAGTCCTATCGTGATCAGTCTGTCCGTAGGGCTAATCTGGTATTCTTTGTTATTTGATCATTGATCATTGGAATTTTTCCTCTCGTCAGCTCCCTTATTCTTCCGAAATATGCACATACACTTCTCTTTTCCGCAGCTCTTCCGTTTTTCTTCGGATCATCTCCCATGTTTCTTTTGTCCAGGGATTGTTCACGATCGCAATGATCTTCAGCTTGGGATAGTTAAAAATCGACTCTGGAACTTCGGTGATGTAGTTGTGGGAGAAATCTATTTCTTCAATGTTTGGAAGCCTGAAGAATGATTGGGGGATTGTCTTGAGGTAGTTGTGATTGATCCGAAGAAATCTTAGCTGGCGCATGTTCCCTATCGCATCAGGAATTTTTCCGATCCTGTTTTCCCATACGTAAATCCCGGTGAGCATTTTCAGTGTGTCGATATTTTCCGGGAGAGTTGTGAGCTTGTTGTGGGAGAGGTACAGTGTTGTGAGATTTTTCCAGTTCACAAAGCGTGGCCCGATTTCTTCAATCTCATTGTAAAAAAGGTCGATTTCAGTCAGACGAGGAAGGTCGTATACGCCATCGGGAATTGCCGTGAGCCGATTCGTGTAAAAGGAAAGCTGCTCGAGGTTTTTCAGTCTGCCGATGTTCTTGTGAACCCTGGAAACCTGATTGAGGTTGAAATTCAGTTTTCTGAGGTTCGGAAAATTTTTGATCGAAGGTGGTACTTCCGAAATCTTATTGCTGTGCAGTGCCAGTCGTTCGAGTGACTTGTGCTTTTTCAGCCTTTGTTGAAGTGTGAGTTCGTTCCGTTGCAGGTTCAGCTCTTTCAGGTTTTTGTTATGTCGGGCACCTTTTGGAAAGCGGGTGAGCTTGTTCTCGGAAAGATCCAGAAGATCAAGCGCTGAAAAATTTTTGTATGATCGGGGAAGCAATGCAGGTTGTCGTGTCTTGATATCAAGAATTCGGATCGTATTGTTTTTCGGGAGGCGCAAACTTTTTGTCCCTGAATTATTAAACAGATAAAGCCGCGTCAGGTTTGGGAGCTCGCTGAGTTGTGCAGGAAGTTCGTTCAGCTGACAGCCTATAATCTCCAGCTCGATAAGATTTTTGCATTGGAAGACAATGGCGGGAATTTCTTTCTTTTTGTAGACGGAGACACCGTACACTTCGTCCAGGTTTTCGAACTTCACAAGACTGTCAGACAGTACGAGATCTCTGCGCGGCTCGTAAACCATTACAAAGTATGTGCGTTCATACAACTGCTTTTGTATTTCCATCAGGCTGTCGAGTGTGCGCTGGCGGAATTTCTTCTTTGAAATGAGTTCGTCAATCTTTTGCTGCACGGTGAGGAGCTGAAGGGAGTCGTCTTTCGTTTTATAACGCATCACCTGCCGGCCACCGAAAGCCCTCATGCGGGGCTGTGCAAAGCATATGGCTGAGCCGATGATGAGGAGTAAAAAAATTGTAGTTACGGATCGGAGCATAGCCATCAAATCGCGTTAAAACTAAATATTTAGTTGATGTAAAACAAGGTTCGAAATTTGGCTCCAGAATTAAGGAAAAATATGTTGGTATTTTTGATGAAAAGTTGCGGTAAAGGCGCTAAAAAGCTTTATTTTTGACGGTTTTAAAGCGTTAAAATGAGCGAAGTCAAAGATAAAGTTCCTACCAATTATTCAGCAAGCAATATTCAGGTTTTAGAAGGTTTAGAGGCCGTTAGAAAACGCCCCGCCATGTACATCGGTGACGTGGGCATAAAAGGCCTTCACCACTTGGTTTGGGAAGTTGTCGACAACTCCATTGACGAAGCCTTAGCCGGCTATTGCGACACAATCTCGGTTCAGATCAATGAAGATAATTCCATCACGGTAGAAGATAACGGCCGCGGTATTCCGACCGACATGCACGAAAAAGAGAAGCGTTCAGCGCTTGAAGTTGTGATGACTGTGTTGCATGCCGGTGGCAAGTTCGATAAGAATACGTATAAGGTTTCCGGTGGTCTGCACGGTGTGGGTGTTTCCTGCGTGAATGCGCTTTCTGAACTTCTTCGCGCAACAGTTTACCGTGAAGGAAAAATTTTCGAGCAGGAATACGAACGCGGCAACCCAAAGTTTCCGGTGAGGGTGATCGGTGAGTCGGAAAGAAGAGGAACAACAGTCCTTTTTAAGCCAGATAAGGAGATTTTCTCCATCACGGAGTATAACTACGAGACGGTAGCTTCGCGCTTGCGTGAGCTTGCATTCCTTAACCCAGGAATTCGTATCAACCTAAAAGATCTACGCGACAAGGACGAAGCAGGCAACGTAAAGCAGGATTCGTTTTTCTCGGAAGGTGGTCTTCGCGAGTTTGTCGATTATATCGATTCTACACGCGAGAAGCTTATTCCTGAGCCTATCTATGTGGAGAATGATAAGAGCGAGATCCCTGTTCAGGTTGCGATCAGCTATAACACATCGTTCTCGGAAAATCTCGTTTCATACGTCAATAACATTAATACCCACGAAGGCGGAACACACGTAGCGGGTTTCAGACGCGCTTTGACACGTACCCTCAAGGCGTACGCTGACAAGTCAGGTTTGCTGGAAAAAGCAAAAATCGACATCACTGGTGACGACTTCCGTGAAGGTCTTACCGCAGTAATTTCGGTAAAAGTGGCTGAACCGCAGTTTGAAGGTCAGACGAAAACCAAGCTAGGTAACTCCGAGGCTATGGGCGCGGTTGATCAGGCTGTGGGTGAGGTGTTGAACCATTTCCTGGAAGAACATCCGCGCGAAGCGAAACTGATTGTCAACAAAGTGATTCTTGCTGCGCAGGCACGCCAGGCAGCGCGCAAAGCCCGCGAGATGGTGCAGCGCAAGAACGTGTTAACGGGCTCCGGCCTTCCTGGCAAGCTTGCCGACTGTTCAAGCACAGATCCCTCAATATGCGAAGTATACCTTGTGGAGGGTGATTCAGCGGGTGGTTCTGCAAAACAGGGCCGCGACCGTAATTTCCAGGCGATTCTTCCCTTGCGTGGTAAGATCCTGAACGTTGAAAAGGCGCAGGAACATAAGATTTACGAAAACGAAGAAATCAAGAATATCATTACGGCCCTTGGCGTAAGCTTCGGTACCGTTGACGATAACAAGGCACTCAATCTCACAAAACTGCGCTATCACAAGATCATCATCATGACCGATGCGGACGTTGACGGAAGTCACATCCGCACGCTGATCCTGACTTTCTTTTTCCGCTACATGCGCGATCTCATCGAGAATGGATACGTGTACATCGCGCTGCCGCCACTTTACCTGGTGAAGAAAGGCAGAGAGGAGCGTTACTGCTGGACGGAAGAAGAACGTGAGGCAATTGTGAAAGAACTTGGCGGAGGAAAAGATGATTCTGTAAATATTCAGCGATACAAGGGTCTCGGGGAAATGAACCCTGAGCAGTTGTGGACTACCACTATGGATCCGGCCAAGCGTTCACTCAAGCAGGTGAGCATTGAGTCAGCTGCGGAAGCTGATCACTTGTTCTCTATGCTGATGGGTGACGAAGTTGCACCGCGCAGAGAATTTATCGAGAAGAATGCCAAGTACGCACGCATCGATATCTGAGGCTAACGCACATGTCATGAATGAGGCAGTCCTTTCGATGGAGAAAATTGCTCATCAGGTAGCGGAGAGCAATTACATCAGCCGCGATCTTAGCTGGCTGCAGTTCAATTATCGTGTTCTCGATCAGGCAAAGCATATCGACCGGAGCATTTTCGACCGGTTGAAGTTCCTGTCAATTACCTCCTCTAACATGGATGAGTTTTGTACCATCCGCCTCGGCAGTTTGTACAATTACCTCGACTACGGAAAAGAGCGTTTCGATTACAGCGGTCTTCGTGAAGAGCCGTTCCGCAAGCTGTTGCTGACCGAGACGCAGAAGTTCTGCCAGGACCAGAACGATTACTACGTCAGAAAGCTCAAGCCTCTTTTTGCGCAAAACGGATTCATCATCGCAGACTTCAACGATCTTTCTGTTGAGACAATCCATCGTGTGAACGAGTACTTCTACCACACGATATTTCCAATGCTGACACCAATGGTGTTCGACAGCTACCACACTTTCCCTGTACTGATACACAACCGCCTGTCGTTCGGAGTGGTGACAAAAAATCCAAGTGATCAGCAGAACCAGTTGAAGATATCGTTCATCCAGGTTCCGCATAACCTTCCACGCTTTTACGAGGTGGTGACCGATGAGGGGATACAATTTATTCCCGTTGAGGACATCATATCACACAACATTCATCATCTTTTCAGGAACGTAGAAATTGCCAGTATCAACCTTTTCAGGATCAACCGCAACGGAGATTTTACGCTGGAAGAAAGTGAAGATATCGAGTCTAACTTTTTGGAGGACCTGAAACGCAAAATCAAGACGCGCAGAAGCGGACGTGTTGTTCGGCTCGAGGTTGAGGAGAATCCGGATCCGTGGATGATGCGTTTGCTGAAGATCCAGTGGGACCTTGACGACTACAATGTGTTCACGGTGTCGAAGCAGAGTCTGATCGATTTCACAGGGTTGCTTCAGATTGTAAATCATAAGGAATTCAAAGGGAAAAGAGCTCATCAGCCAGACCCCATCAAGCCTCTGAATTTTCCGGAGCAGGGCTCGCGCGATCTTTTTGATGTGCTGAAAGAACGTGACATCCTCCTGCACCATCCTTACAATTCGATGGAGCCGGTTCTTGAACTGCTTGAGAAGGCAGCGGATGATCCTTACGTACTGTCGATCAAGATTACAATCTATCGGGTGGCGAAGGAGTCGCGTGTAACCGCTGCGTTGCTGAAGGCTGCCGAGAACGGCAAGCACGTGTCGGTATTGTTTGAAGTAAAAGCACGCTTTGACGAGGAGAACAACCTTCGCGAGGCACAACGGCTTCAAAAGGCGGGATGTTTTGTGATCTATGGTGTGAGCAGCCTGAAGACCCATACCAAACTTCTGCTCATCGTGCGCAAGGAAGGTGACGAAAAGGTTTACCGCTATGTGCACCTCTCGAGCGGAAACTACAATGAATCGACATCACGCCTTTACGTTGACATCGGCTTGCTCACAACGCGGGAAGACTACGCTCATGACGTGTCTGATTTCTTCAACGTAATCACGGGACATTCACAGCCAGCAACTTATAGAAATCTTATCACCTCGCCCCGGGACATGCGCATTCAGCTGAGCAATCTTGTTCAGCGTGAAGCGGAGAATGCACGCAACGGAATTCCTTCCGGAATCGTCATCAAACTGAATTCGTTCCAGGACAAAGAACTGATCGATGACCTTTATGCAGCATCACAAGCGGGAGTTCCGATCAAACTTATCGTGCGGGGCATGTGCTGTCTTCGCCCGGGAAGGAAAGGGTTGAGTGAAAATATTGAAGTAATTTCTATCGTAGGCGAGTATCTCGAGCACTCGCGCATTTATTATTTCCACAACGCAGGAAATCCCAAAGTCTACATCGGCAGCGCAGATGCCATGGTGAGAAGCTTTGACCGCAGGATCGAATCGCTGTTCCTGCTGGAGGAGGAGATCCTTCGCAAGCAGGCGATGAATAATCTCCGCTACAACTTAAAGGATAACGTCAATGCCTACATTATGCAGGAAGACGGAACCTATGTGATCAGGGAAGCCAATGGCGAGCCCGCCTTTAATATCCACAAGGAATTTTATCATGTCACGAAGGAGATCGTGATGGAAGCGAAGCTGTTCTAGGGACGTTGAATCGTTGATACGTTGATTGGTTGATACGTTGATTTGTGCCAAAGGCAGTGTCGTAAGACTTACACACGTTCTTAAGTGTTGCATGCTTCACCTCATTCCTAACCCTTCTCCTGAAGGAGAAAAGGACTGAGTGTCCCAGCGGGTCTCCGCTTCGGGACCTCGCTGTCTCTGACGCTTAAGTGTTGTTCACGTGTCGGGGTCCTGAAGCAGAGACCCCGACAAGACATCGTGTGATGCTAATTGCAACGAACGTTGTTGCGTCAGCGGTTGCAGCGGAAACCGAAATGGACTCTTCGCAATAGGTGATGCATTTCATAGATGGCGCAGTACGCTCAGGGTGACACTAAGCGCACAGACACTGCGTGCGGTGGATTGTTGGAGCGGAAAACGCGACCCGTAATGAAGGCAAGTGTGGCGGCAGGGGGACGCCCAAAAACATGAGAAAATCGTCTTTTAAACGCAGGTCCTTAAGAAGAAAGCGTGGGGTGAAGTGACTCGATTCAATACTCGTCAGAATCAACTCACTACCTTCTGTCTTCTTCCAATTACCAGGTAGAGAAGCGACCCGATGAAAGGAATAAAAATAATCACCAATGCCCATATCAGCTTGTTGGTGTCACTTGCGAAGGTGCTGCGAAGCAAATCGATTATTGCCCAGATCCACAGTATCGCTGGAAGCAGGAACAGAACAAGCAGTACGATGAGTTCCTGGAACCCAACGCCACCGATAAACGCAAATATGATTGCAGACATAAGAAGGTTTTTGTGAAGTTACAATTTTCACCGCCTGATACAATTCTGCCCTGCAAAGAAAAAAGGCACTGTTGAGTGCCTTTATTATTTTTTCTGATTCGTGATATTCTTACCAGTACGATGGGCATGGCAGCCCGCGATGTATTCCAGGCAACTTGATGCGATAGTTGATCATGATCTCGTGCGAGCCATTGGAGTACAGGCGAATTTCCGAGGTTGTGATATCGTATGCATAGCCTACGTGGAAGTTTTCATTGATCTGGAGTTCGAACAATCCCACCATTGAATCATTCAGGCGGTAACTGAAACCCAGTCCAACCACATCGTACAAAACGAACATGTTGTTGATGTCAAAGCTCAGTGGCGCGTTTTGCTGCACGCGGATCAGTGCTGAAGGCATCCATTTTACATTTGGGCCGACTGTCTTTGAGAATCCTCCCGTCAGGTAGTAGTACCGTTGCTGACGACCACGGGCATTAACGGTGTCTGCTTCAGGTGTGATGACATCAATGGTTTGGTTCTGCAGAATGTAAGGAACGGAAAGCCCTGCGTAGGCACTCTTGGTACGGAGGAACATTCCGGCACCGAAGTTCGGATTGAACTTATTGATAACACCGATCTCCGAACCATCGCGTGGATTTGTTTTGAAAAAGTCGGACGTAAGCTGATTGAATCCACCCTGAAGGCCGAAGGAGAGAACACCTGAATCCTTACGCTTTGACAAGGGGAGTTTATAAGAGTAGACAAAGTATGCGCTGTTATCGCTGTGCACCCCGATCTGGTCGTTGCCAAAAATTAATCCCAGACCAACACGTGCCTTCCTGAAACCGGAGTGAATTGTTCCGGTCATCGTTTTCGGAGCGCCATCGAAGTTCACCCACTGGTTGCGATATATCGCAGTTCCACTCAGCTGCACGTGAGTTCCCGCGTAAGCGGGATTAATGAGCAGTGGATCAAACATGTAAAGCGATTGCAGCGGACGTTGCTGCGCCTGGGCAACACCCAACACCAAAAGCAATCCAAAAATAATTCCAGCTCTTTTCATCATTTCACAAGTTCAAGGTAACCAGTTCTTGGTTTAGAACCGTCACGTTTGTCGATAATGTAGAAGTAAGTACCTACTGGCAAGTCGTTACCGGTAGTATAAACTCCGCGCTCACCTAGACCGCGGAATACCTTTTCATTGTTGTCATAGCCATCGGCTTCATAAACCTTCACACCAGCGCGGTTGAAGATCTTCACGTTGTTGTTAGGGAATCTGCTGATACAGTCGATCACAAACGCATCGTTCTTTCCGTCACTGTTTCTTGTTACCAGGTTGTACGCTCGGATTTCTGTCTTCACTTCTGTAACACCCCAGTTCCTGCAACCCTTCACTGTGGTAACTTCACTCTTATAGAAGCCAGGGAAAAGATCCGTTACGTATGCACCTGTTCCGGCAAGCTCGATGGGCACCAGCTCCGATTCCTGCAGCTCAGGACGCTGCCTTGCAGGTGGCTCAACTTTCGTCCATGCGATTGAGTCTGTGAACAGGTACGCAGGATTCATGTCAACTTGTACAGAACCATTACCCTTCGTGAATCCGTCAGGAAGATCTTCGCAGAACGAAGCCGTTGTTGTGAAGATGAGCTCAGGAATTTCGGTCTGGTCGAGTACTTCGATGCTTGCAGGAAGTGAGTAACAACCAGTAGTAATGTCCATTACTTTCACCGTATAGAATCCTTCAGGGCGACCTGGGTAATCAACTCCGTTGAAGTCAGGTGAGCCGGCATCCGTTTCACCATCCCACCAGTCAAAGGAGTAATTCAATGTGATACCTCCGACCGTAGCTTTTACCCATCCATCAGGAATCACGCAGTGTGTGCGGTGCATCACGACTTCAGGAGTAGGAGTTGGCGCAACGACACGGCCATCGGTGATCTGACCAACCTGGTCCTTGAAACATCCCGTTATGTTATTCGTCACGCGAACGGTATAAGACCCGATCGTTTCACCTACCAGAATATTCTGTGATTCGATTGAAGATCCGCTTACGGTCTGGCCGCGGAACCAGTCGAAGGTATATCCACCAACCTGTCCCTGATCTGCAGTAGCTGCAAGCTGACCATTTGGCCTCAGCGGATCGCAATTGATCAACGGATTTTCCTGGACGATCACTACAACCGGTGCAGTTCTTCCATCGGCAACGTCAATGTTATCGGTGGTTGTACAACCCGTATTGTTGTCGATGATCTTAACTGTATACGTTCCGATGTCAAGACCTGTTGTTCTCCAGTTGCGCGGGAAGCCAGGTTCGTTTGGCATGGCAACACCTGGAACCGCTACGTTCGGATTAGCGCCAGGGTACAGCTCAGCACTGTAATTTGAAGGGAACGGATAACCGCTGTTTGGGTTGAACCCGATCTCACGCGCCAGCAACACACCATCATTCACCAGACAGTTCACGCGTGGGTCTGTTGACAACGAGATTTGCGGCAGGAACCTTGGCGTATCATCCGGCACGATGTACAGCGCTTCTGAGGTACAGCCTGTAGTCTGATCGAGAACTTCTGCGGAATAATCGCCCGCAACAAGATTCGAGAATGTGCTGCCAGTCTGTGCGCTTGGCGGTGTTGCATCCAGGTTTCGGAACCAGTTGAACACGTAGTTTGCGTTCGTGTCGTTGAAGCCGTCAGCAGTTGCCTGCAGTTCTGCGCTTCCAACGCCTCCGATACAGCTCACCTGAAGTCTCGTTTGCGTGATCACGAGGTCCGGATAGATGATGTCGTCATCGTTGATTACAACTTGCTTCGGACCGGATACGCAATCCGTGCGAGGGTCAAGCACCGTGACGAAGTACGTGCCCGCAGTAACACCCGCTACCGGAGTGGCACAGTTCGGACCGATACATGGAGTCGTCATCGGTAACTGATTTGCAGGAGCAGTTCCGCCCTGGTACCAATTGTATGTAAAATTCAGCAGGGCTGCTCCTGTCACTTCGTTGTTAGGCGGAATGTTAGGAGGGAACAATACTGAATTCGAAGTACTACCCAACGTAATCTTTGTAACCTCTGCGCTTGCGGAAGGATTACAATCCAACGGATCTGTTGTGATCACTTCGATGATGTTTGGCGTGCTCATGGTCTGATCGAGCTTCAGCGCAAAGCTTGCATCGAAAGGACAACCTGTTACTGTGTTCGTAGCAGTTACGACATAGTTTCCATCCAGGGCATCATTGACGCGGCTTTGGTTCGCCCCGAGCGTGACAACCGTTGAGGCAGGTGAAAGCGCACCGCCATTCAACGTCCATGCAAATGTGTATGGTCCGGTGTTTGTTCCGTTCGCCTCGGCAGCGGTTGCAATTACTGCACCGTTTGGCATCGCCACATTACAGCTGGAGTTCGCAAGTGATGCGAAGCTCACAGTAGGGAAGAGGCGTCTGTCTTCGATGTCAACTTTATATGGAGCCGAAGAACAACCGAGTCCTGGACCACCAGCCACACGTGTCGCTACCACATAGTATGTATCGAAACCTATCGCTGCGTAGTTTGTATTGTTCAACGTTGACGCAGTGACACCAGGAATTGTGTTTCCGATGGTCGTGCGGTCATAGCTGAATGTGAAATCAGCGAGCGGGAAGTCACCGTTGACATTGCTTTCAATGTTGCCATCGCGATCGATCACTTTCACTTCGTTTACTGTCAGTGAACCATCTGGATTACACAGCACCTGATGAACAGGTGTTACCAGTTGCGTAAATACAGGCGTTGAGTTTCTGAAGATGGTTGTAGATCCGGTTGAAATACAGTTTGTCTGTGTATTGCGAACCTGGATGGTATAGGCACCGTCTTCGAGTGCAAGCGGATGATCGCCATCGCCATCGGCAGAGCTTCCGTCTCCGTCATGGGTTCCGGCAACCGGACCATTGATAACACCCGGAGTTGCAGAAGTGGTCCAGTTGTAAGCGTAGTTGAAAGGCGCTCCTGTCAGCGGTGCCGGCAGGTTGACTGAATTGTCCGTCACACGCACTTCGATCTCACCTTCAAAGAAGTTAGGATCGCATGAAGTGTTAGCGAATGGAGTGAGTGACACGACAGGGAACAACGCTTTGTTCTGGATGTCAACTTTGTATGGAGGAGACACGCAGTCGCGTCCCGGGCCTCCGGCAATTCGTCTGGGAACCACGAAGTAAGTATCCGCACCAATAGTCGGGAAGTTGGTCACATTCAGCTGTGTGCCGGTGACACCAGGGATTGTGTTTGCGACTGTTGTGCGTGAGTATGTAAATTCGAAATCAGTGATCGGGAAATCCGTATTGCTCGACTGCACGTTCTGATCGCGGTCGATTACGCGCACTTCGTTGACAATAAGACGTCCATCGGCAGCGCAAAGTACCTGGTCTGTCGGTGTAACGAGTTGTGTAAACACGGGAGTCGAGTTCTTGAAGATCTCCGTTTGTGCTGTTGCAGGGCAACCCGACTTATTACTTACAACGGAGAGGTTGTACGTCCCTTCACGCAGCCCCGTTGGATGATCATCATCACCATCGAGGCCACTGCCATCACCATCGTTAGCCGGGTTGTTTGATACGAGTGCTGTACCGGTTCCGGCATTCCATGTGTAGTCGAATCCCGCAGGACCTACTGCTGGGGATGCATCCGTTACGCGAATCTCGATCTCGCCTTCAAACTGAGCCGGAATAATTGAGCACGAGGTATTGGCAAACGGTGTGAGTGTAACCACAGGGAAAACTCTGCGGTCAAGGATCTGCACATTGTAAGGTGCAGAAGAACATCCGTTGCCAGGGCCACCCGAGTTGCGTGTAGCCGTAACGGTATAGCTTCCAAAACCAAACGCTGTTCCTGCGAAGTTTGCCGCATTATAGTTGCCAGCGTTTAACACCGTGCCCGCAGTAAGTTGTGATCCGGCAATGCCCGGCCTTGTCCATGTGAACTCAAAATCACTGATGTTTGGAGTAGAGCCCGTGTTAAATGTTTGCGTGTTGCCGTTTCGGTCGTTAAGCGTTATCGAAGCAATTGTGAGCTGTCCGTCAGGGCCGCACAAAATCTGGTTCAACACTGCCACATCCTGAATAAAGATCGGTGTAGTGTTTTTCAGAATTGTAGTTGTGCCAATACCTGTACAACCTGACTTATCACTGCGCACGGATACGGTATAACCACCATCTGCAAGACTTGTCGGATGATCGTCATCACCATCGAGTCCATCGCCATCACCGTCTCCGGCACCTGCGGCAATCGGTGTGAGCAGCGGTGTGGTGGTCCAGTTGTAAGTGAAGCCTGTTGCACCTAATGCTGTTGTAGCATCAGCGACACGCACTTCGATCTCACCTTCCATATCGCCCGGGAGTGTTGCACATGAAGTGTTGGCAAATGGCGTAAGTGAAACCACAGGGTTAACACGCAGATCTTTGATGACGACTTCAAACGGAGCTGAAGGACAGCCTGCACCAGGTGCGCCCGTAGCACGTCTGGCAGTAACGCGGTAGGTACCTGCGCCAATCACGTTTCCGAACCCGCCCGGAGCCGGATCGGTATCATAGTTTGCGTTATTGAGTGTTGTACCTGCAGTGAGCTGTGTGAACGGATTACCCACTCTCTGCCATTCGAAGTTAAAGTCGCTGATATTTCCTTGTGGGCCGGCAGGCGCAGGAACGAAATCCTGCGATGCGCCAGTGCGGTCATTCAATGTAACACGCGTCACGGTAATGCTTCCGTCACCTGTTGGTGAACAAAGAATCTCGTCAGCTACCGTTACGTTCTGCACGAAGACTGGTGTTGCGTTTTTCACGATGGTTGCAATGGCGTTGGTGAAACAACCTGTCTGATCATTCGTGATGCGAACGTCATAAGGCGTTGTGCTGTCGAGGAGCTGAACATATTCATCATCATCACCATCAGCGCTGTTGCCATTTCCATTTCCGTTACCGGGAACCGCATTCGGTGCGCCTGGCTGGGTCGGCCCGTTCCATGTGTAGGTGTAAGTAAATCCGCCACCAGGAAGGAATGGTCCGCCAGTAGCATCAGTTACGTTGATATGAATCTCACCTTCGCCAGGTCCGGCAGGCAAGCATGAAGTATTGCTCAACACCGTCAGGTTAGGTACCGGATTGTTGTGAACATCCTGCACATCCACTCTGAACGGAAGGGTAGGGCAGCCGAAGCCCGGCAGCGTATTGTTAGTGCGCGTAGCCACCACGTAGTATGTGCCGGCCTGCATCAGGCCGTAGTCGTCTTCTTCGGGAGCAAAGTCTCCATCAGCATCGTGACCAAGAACTTTAAGTGTGATATCGTCCGGAGCGATAGCGTCTTCCAGTTCTGTTCCTGCAGTCAGGGCTGCGTTGTTGTACCACTGGAAGCTGTAACGCGCGTCAATCAACGCAGCCGTATTGTCTGTTGCAGACGCTGGCGAGCCAACACTATTGTCGGTGAGTCTGATCTGTGTCACTTCGATCCGGCCGTCATTGTTACAAACACGCTGATCCGTAACCAGTGCGTTGTCAATGGTTAGCACGTATGGTGCAGGGGAGATGGTAGTCGTGTTCTGGACGGAACACAAGTTTGCGTTGTTCGTTACGGTAACGGTATACGTCCCGTCATGCAATTGAATGATATCGAATGACGCAGCGTTGCTATTCACAGGTGGCGCTGCAGAAGCAAGCGGAACAGGTGTCCAGCTGTAATTGAAATTACCGCCCTGTTGACCTGGAGTCGCAGCATCGGCATCCGGCACAACGGTGATCTTTCCATCTCCGATCAGATTATTTCCTGCATTGGCAATACAGAATGAGTCGAAGAATGGTGTCAGCGTAATGTCCGGGGTAACATGTTGATCAGGTATTACAACCTGCACGATACCTGTTTTACAACCCACACCAGAAGGTGCTGTGGCATTCTTGACACCCTGAACAAAAAATGTACGAGCACCTGATCCCTGACCAGCGGCCCCCATTGGCCAGAAGTTGCCAGGGGTGTTCGCGGTTGCGTGCGCCTGATTTAATAGCTCACCTTGTGTGTTTGCACCATCACCTGCAGCTGTATAAACTGGAAGAGTCAGGTCGTTGTTCCGTGCCCACGTGAAGTCAAACTGATCAAGATCTGCTGTGACAACGTTCGCTACGGATGCGAGAGCCGAACCGTTAGATCCAATCGCGCACATTGTTTCCGGAGTAGGTGTGGCTGCAATTGCATCTGGCACATCCTGGACATCAGGTACATTTACCGCTGCGTTTGTCTGGCAACCTGTGTACAGGTCTGTCACAACAATTGCATAAGCAAGTGGCTTGAATCCTGTGATGTCTGCACTTCCTCCCGTTCCAAGATTCATACCCGGGACGAAGGCTCCAAGAGGCAGTGGATTAATCGATGTGATTTCAAAATCTGCACTTGCTGCATTGGCTGCGTTTGTCGGGTCAGGGTTAGAGGATACTGTAATCCTGACCTCTCCGTCAGCAGCAAGATTTGGATCGCATGAAGTATTTGGTGACAAAACCTGTGTTTGTACAACCGGATTGAACGCTACTTGAGCAAGTTGTACTGATCGATAGATCGGACATGCAGGGGAACCACCATCATCAATCTTGACCAGATATTCATCGTGAAGTAATCCATTGAATACAGTGTTTACATTTTGAATACCATTGACAGGTCCACTTTCCAGCACAGCCGTAAGCGGATCGTTTCCATCAAATAGCGTAATCCCATAAGGAGTCGCAGGCGTACCGGCCACCGTGACAGTGATCGTTCCATTCTGGCCGGGTGAACACTGGGTGTTATCCGTCTTTGTAACCGTGATGTTTGGCGCATTCAACGCAGGAACGCTCTTCACATCATAATTTCCACACCCTGCATTGTCAACGACAACGAGCGTGTATACACCCGTGGCAACGTTAACCAAATCCTCTGTTGACTGGATTACTGGATTCACGCCCATGTTCGGTGGATTGGCCGGAGTCGGAGGGTCCGCTATGAAAGTGATATTATTGTTGGAAGGCGCTGCATTGTACCAGCGGAATGTGTATGGTGCAGCTCCTCCTGCGACAGTGGCGTCAATTCCTCCGGTTGATCCAACACCGCAGGACGATCCCGCAGCAATTGAGTTGATCGTAATTGTCGGGAAATTCGGCCTCGCAATGAAAGTTGAAACAGGCTGAGAATTACATTTTGTGTTCTCATCTCTGATCATCGCGGTGAAGTAGCCCGGTGCAAGGTTTGCCAGGTTAGGAATTGGATCAGTATTCGTGGCGCGAATGTTTCCGGGAATCTGAATTGCAGCTGCGTTCGTAGTCGTTGCATTACCGACTTCATCCAAAACCCACAGCGTGTAGGAAGTTACACTTTGCAAACCTGTCTGGCTAAAAGCAATCTGACCATTAGGATTTGTGCAATTTGTAGCACCAGAAGGTGTCAATGTGAGCACCGGGTATGTGATAGTATTTGGAACGAACTCAGTCTTTGTGGCCGCACAACCAGTTGCATCAATGGTTGCACGTACTGTGTAATCGCCCGATGCAAGGCCAGTGATCGTTGTGGCGACTGTTGGAGTTGGATCCAAAGCTGTTCCCGCTCCGTCAAACCATTCATAAGTAACACCGCCTGCAACAGTAACTGCAAGAGCCCCGTTGGGTGTTGCGCTACAAGATGTCTGATCCGTAATAGTAACGGCAATACCGGGATAAGTAAACTGATCAATGATATTCTGTCCATCTGCAGGCGACACGCAACCAGTATCATTGTTTCTCACCGTTGCGCTATACGCACCTGCGGGGAGCTGGGTGTTGTTGATATTGCCAGCACCTGTTACAGTAATCGCTGGAGCCCAGGTTACAGTAAAGTTTACTCCCGCATTCGCTGGTGTGGCCAGGAGCTGACCATTAGCAGTTCCGGTACAGTTCAGATTGTTTTGTACAACAGTCACTGCAACAGAAGGAATCACACGCGCATCCGTTACGGTCATCGGTTCTGCGCTAACGCATCCGGTCACGCGGTTTGTTACTTCAGCAGTGAAAGTCTCTGTTCCAGTAATCTGGTTACTGAGGACTGGATTCGTTGCCCCACCGATCGGTGCTCCTACAATCGCACCTGTATGCCACTGAATCGTGTAGTTTACAGAAGGCAATGCAACTGCATCTACTAATGTAACTGCAGCGCTACCATTGGCATTAATTCCACCACCTGGGCAGTTTGTATTTGGTGTCACTGCAGGCGTAATATCCGGAGGCGTTAAGTCGTCAAGAACTTCCTCGATCACTGGATCTGAGGTACATCCAAGTGCGGTGATTGACACGATAGCAGCATATTTGCCAGCTGGCCTGTTAGGGAGAACTGCGGAAGTTTGTCCGCCAATAGCTGCTCCTATAACATTCGCTGCGTTCACACTGCGCCACTCGTAAGTAAGGCCTGCAGGACCGATTGGTCCGCCATTGTGATTGACTGCAGTAATATCAACATGGCCATCGTGGTTCTGAGGACCTTGTGTTATCAACAATGGATCACACACATGGTTATCGAAAGCCGCAAGTACCGGAACTGGCTTCGAGCTCAGATCTGCAACGAGACCCTGTCCGTTTCCTACGCAACCGGTGCGGGTGTTAGTCACAACAACATCGTATGCGTTAGGCGCATTGGTTGGTCCACCGAGGAAAATCGCTGTAGCAGCAGAAGGATTGTTTGCTGGTGTTAATGCAGTTGCAGGAGCCACAGCTGTCCATGCGAACGACATCGGATCGCCCAGCGCATTGTTGGTGATGGTGGCAGTTGCCGTCCCGTCAGGTGTAATACCGGGGCCGTTCGTACAATTCGTTGAACCTGTCGTAGTAACAGCGACAATCGGATTGATCTTTCCATCGGGAACCTGACCGGTGATCGGTGCGGAGATACAACCAGTGAGTGTATTCCGTGCTCTTACCGTGTATTGTGCTGCATCGAGTAATGGCAATAAGTGATCAACTGCGGCAGCGGGTTGTGGCGCGTGCTGTGGATCAGTAACCTGATCTCCGTCAAACCATGTGAAGGCAAAGTCAGTCAGCGCGAATGAACCGATATTATCGACCTGAACGGTCATCGAACCATCAAATGAAGTTGCAGGGCTACAGATCGTATTCGGTGTGATCGGGCCGAACGACAGGACAGGAATCACACTTGCGTCAGCAACGAAAGCTGTGGTGAATGAAGTACATCCTGAAGGAACATCCGTTACAAGAACCGTGTAGGCATTTGGAGCACCTACTGGTCCACCAAGACCACCGCGTGTCGCGCTGGTTGCGCCTGCGATTGGAGTGAGTGCATTGGCGATCGGATCACCGCTTCCGAGATACCACTGGAACGAGTGAGGGCCTGGCGTAACCGCGACTGTAACTGTTGCCGTTCCGTCAGGATTGATTCCGTTACCCGGATCGTTAACACAGTTTGTTGAGCCCGTTGAGCTCGGTGTGAGGTCAGGGAAAACTTTTGCATTTGGCACGTTGTTGCTTGCAGGTGCTGAAGTACATCCGGTTAGTCTGTTTCTTCCGATTACACTGTAAGCTCCTGCATCCACATTGCTGAGTGAGTTGTCGGGGCTCGATGCCTGAATGATTACGTTGGCAGCATTCCTGAAAGTGAAGTCGTAATCTGCGATGGTGTACAGCGCAGGGATGTTCGTGACATTCGCAGTAAAACTTCCATTGAATGCAGAGGCTGGCGAACAGATCGAGTTCGCAACTACTGACGTGGAAAGGATCGGAACGATGCTGATGTCAGGTACCGCAGCGGTTGTGAAGTTTGTACAACCCGTTGTCGTATTTGTTACAAGAACAGTATATGGTTTCGGAGCACCTACTGGGCCCCCAAGTTTAATTGCGGTGACTGCAGTTCCGTTGTTCCCGCCAGGCAACTCATTACCTGGAGTAACCGCGTTACCATCATACCATTGTTGTATGAATACATCGCCCGGCTGAATGTTTGTTACCGTGTAGCTGACTGTTCCGTCTGGAGTAAGCGATGGATCACAGTTGTTAGATCCGGTAGACGCAGGCTGCAACGCTGGAAAGATCTTCGCGTTGGGAACCTGGTTCGAGATCGGTGCTGACTGACAGCCTGTCTTTGTATTTCGTGCATCAACCGTGTAGAAGCCGGCATCAAGTTGAGCAAGCGTTGCTGTAACCGATGGAGGTGCGTGCAGCGTAACCGTTGTTTGTCCATCAAACCAGCGGAACGCGTAATCTCCGATCGTGTAGCCTGCGGGAATATTGTCCACCTGGGCAGTGAGGCTTCCGTTGAACTTTGTAGGATCACACATCGAGTTCGGGACGATGCTGGCAAATGACAACACCGGAACCACACTGACATCGGCAACAAACTGCGTGGTATTATTGACACAGCCCGTTGCCGTGTTAAGTACTTCAACTGTGTATTGATTCGGAGCACCAACAGGTCCGCCAACTTTAATGGCGGTCGCAGATGTTCCGTTATTGGCTGCGCCCAATGGATTCACTCCAACTGCGTTGCCCGCATACCACTGATACGTGAATGGTCCGGGAGCAGCTGCCGTATTGGTTACAGAGACCGTAACAGTTCCGTCAGGCGTCAATGCAGGATCGCAATTGTTTGATCCGGTCGAGGTTGCGCTCAAAATAGGGAGCACCGTTGCTCTCGTCACCGGAACAGTCTTCGGTGTTGACAAGCAGAAGAGATCTGTGCGTTCAACAGTAGCTGCGTAGTTACCGTCCTGAAGTCCGCTCAATACCGGATTCTGAAGGTTGGCAGGAGCCGGGTTGTGTAATGTTGTTGTCGTAGTTCCATCATACCATGTGAACCTGTAGTTCGGATCCGGCAGTGTAACATTATTGCCTGCGAAGGTTACAGTAGCCTGAATAGAACCGTTGTAAGGGTTGGTAGCCTTCGTCACATCACACACTGTATTCGGTGTAAGTTCGGTGAGCGTCAGGACCGGAACGTTAATCGCTTCATTCACGGTAAGCTTTTCCGTAGCGGAACAGTTGTTTGGCGTAGTCACGCGTACAGTGTACACAATACCACCACCTTTTGCGTTGTTCAGAATTTCTCCCTTTGCACCGGAGACAGTTTCCGGTCCTCCAGCGATTGGAATCTTATTCGCGGCAAGCGTATTGTCTCCTCTGAACCATTCGAAAGTGAAGTCGTTCGGGCTTACGAGCGTTCCACCCGTGGCGGAAGCAGTGAGCGATCCATTGGGTTTGGTCGGATCACAGGATGTCTGATCGAGTGTTCTCGTGATCAGGGCTGTCGGAAGAACCGTTTGAGAGGTTACTTCGACAATCGGAGCCTGGTTCGCATCGCACTGGGTTGCGTTGTCACGGATTGTTACCTGGTAGAAACCTGCGGCAAGGCCTGTGCGGGTTTGTCCGGTGCCATTGGCTGCCGGAAGAACACTTCCGCGGGTAGCGGTGGCGTTGTTATAGAAATACCATGTGAAAGTGTAATTAGCAGGATTCTGCACAACCGCGTTAAATACTGCGTCTGCTGTTACCGATCCGCTGTTTGGATTAATACAATCAACCACATGCTGAAGCACAGATGCCTGGGCGTCAGGTTTGTTCGGAGGCAGAATTGGTGGCGCGTCAAACTGCTTCGAGCATCCGTCTTTTGTTACAATAAGTTTGTAGTTACCGGCAACCATGTTCGCTGCAACAGAGCCAGTGATCCCGAGATCCTGGAGCGTTTGATCATACCAGCGGAATGTGTAACCGGTATTTCCACCGACTCCCTGAACTGTTGCAGTAAGTGAACCGTTGGCCGGGTTACACAATGTTTGATTCGTTGCTGTAATGACCACATCCGGATCGACACCGGTTCTGACAATGGTAGTGTCAACGAGTACACCTGTACAATTTTTAACAACGTTGCGGACAAGTGCAGTGTAGTCGCCTTCGGCAAGTCCTGTAATATTATAATTTGTAGCGCCAGGAATTGCAACCGGGTTGGAAGCGTTTCCGGTATACCACTGGAATCCGTATTGGGAGTAGTCGGTTTCTTCAACGCCACCTTTGAAAATTCTAACGCGCAACTCGCCTGTGTTTGGTGCAGTGTTAACGCACTTAAAGTTGTCCTGGATCTTTACAATTTTTGTTACGAAAGGATCCGGCACAATGTTGACGCTATAAATGTTGTTGTCAAGACGACATTCGGTGGTTGATGAAGCGTTCGGATTGATTGGCAACGTGGCACCGCTGTTGTTCAAAACAATATAAAGCCTGAAAGTACCTCCAGTACCATTGAATGACTGGAATCCTGTCAATAGTGTTCCATCGACAGCAAGATTACTGATGTTAATATTGGTTGTGAAAAGTTTATCCGCCTGCGTTGTCGATGCCAGTGTCGGATCCGCTTTCCAGAAACTTACCGGCACGTTCAGCGTCAAGGGAAGATCACCATCGTTGATGATCCGGAATCTTACCTGTATGCCAAGGTTACCGCAGACAGGCGGGATCACTTCAACCGCTGGCTGATTTCGAGGGTCACCCGGAGGGAAGGGAAGGTTTGCCGGGTCGTCTCCGGTAAATGACAAGTCAGGAGCCGGGAAGACCGGACATCCGTTGGCACTAAGATAAGGAACCTGGTTAAGGAACACGTTCATTGGCATCTGCGGGCCAGGAAGTCCGTTAGGACATGGTGCATTTGAATAGATGAGGTTCTGATCCAGCTGCGGGAAAGGAAGCTGAAGGTTGTCTTTGATATTCACGACAAAATAGCCAGGCTGATTCCAGACTCTGCGCGTTGGCAACCAGTCGTTGGCAGCAGAATAGTAAAGGCGGAACTGCCCGAGTGCCTGTTGCTGCAAGCCGTCATTGATATCAAACGAGTTACTCGTGTTACAGGTCACGCAGATATCTGTGCCACCATCACCGTTCACGTCAGCGATAATTGGTCCTTCTGTATAGGTGTGCGACTGACATACCGATGACCACTTTAGTTGTGTTCCTGTAGCACCGTCAATCACGGC
Organism: Fulvivirgaceae bacterium JP3-4; assembly: GCA_029309925.1. Classification (GTDB taxonomy): domain Bacteria; phylum Bacteroidota; class Bacteroidia; order Cytophagales; family Cyclobacteriaceae; genus Chryseosolibacter. The sequence continues at coordinate 215,514 of JARKND010000004.1, read as the reverse complement.
AAGGATCTGCGAATCGCGATAGACCATTTCAGGGTGACCGTCATTGTTGAAGTCGTAAATGGTAACCGTTAAGACGCCAGAGCGCGTATCGTTGATCGTACGCGGATTGGCCCAAAGCGGAACAAGATTTCCGGCTGCATCTGTGGTGAGACACCAGAGTCTGCTTCCCGCGATGAATGAGAAATCAGTTCTGCCATCTCCATTGGCATCACCGAGGTTAACGCGTCCGGTTCCCCAGATCCATCCATTGGCATATGTCGGGTCTGGCGGAGAGAAGATTGAAACGGTATTCTTGACAACGTTCCAGTAAAAGACAGTCGTTGGGCCTGTCACGCTATTCAAAGCTCCTGAGATTACAACATCAACATTGCCATCGCGGTCGATGTCGGCAACACTGCATGAGCTGTGCGTATCAATTCCATACTCTACTGGGTCATTCATCAGCTTGACATAGGCATCGTTTGTGCCTATGGTGTTCATGTCGTGAAGCAGGGTGAGGGCTGCCGGAGTTGCAGGGTTTCTATTGGCCAGCGAAGGAATGCTGTAGATTTTGGTACCACATACCAATTCCATTTTTGTGTCTCCGGAAATGTTAACGGCCACTGGTGCAGAAGTCACATCCAGGTCCCAGTCTCCACCCGCGGAGGCAAGCAGCGCTCCGGTTTCCGCAGCGTATATCCGGTCACGCAGATAAATTTCAGCCTTGCCATCGCCATCCATATCAGCGATGCCAAATGTTCCCGGGCGATCGGTGCCAACGGAGACAGCCTTGAAGAGCGGGACGAGATCGTCCGGGGCATATTTAAAACCAACGAGGTAAAAACAGGTCGGAGGTGTTTCCGGGTTACCACCACGGTTACTTACGACACCATACAATTCGGCTTTGCCGTCTTTATCGATATCAGCAATGAGGTTTTCGTGCTCGAACAAGAGGCGGTTGGGTTTACATGGTCCGCTACTTGGAGCATCCGAGAACATCTGGTTGGCTACCGCACCTGAGAGGTTAAAATCGGATTTTACTTTTCCTGCCTGAGTACCATCGGCCTGCGGAGAGCGGGTCGCAATGACCCTCAATTCAGAATTCCATTTTGATGTAATGACTGCATCGGGAATGCCATCACCATCGATATCACCTACACTTACTTTTGATTGTGTATCTGCAGTATTCTGGGCCGAGGTAATTGGCGCGTTGACCAGGTCAAATGGATCGGGAGTGCCCGGAGGGACGATCGAACAGTTGGAGCCTTCACCCACGAACGTCAATCCGTAGTAAGCTGCGCAGTTCGAGTCGGCCTTGTCGATTTTGCCATCGCCATCGTTGTCCAGTCCATCGAAGCATCGGCATCCGCGCTCAATATTGGCAGCAAAATTACATGCTGCATTACTACAGTTGGCTGCAATGCTGCAATCAACGGTTGTCTGGGCGTTTGCTACGAGCGAAAAAAGTGAACAGACAGCCAAAAGGCTGAGAGCGAGAAGGGTACGTTGTTTTGCAATAAAACAATGTGTCATAGTAACGATTCAGGTATACGAAAGATGGATTCAAAAAGTAAGCGACTGGTAACTACCAGTCACTGTTATTTCATGATCAAAACACTACCGGTTATCGCCTTTTCAGACGGGCAGCCGAAGACGTAATAATAAGTGCCAGTGGGGACAATTTTTCCCTGATAAGTCCCGTCCCAGTTTTCTCCTTTTCCTTCGAAAACCCTACGTCCTCTGGCATCGAAAACGCTGAGCACACAATCAGGCTTGTCCTGTGCGCGGATATCCCACACATCGGAGACGCCATCGCCATTTGGAGAGAATGCTGCAGGGAAGCCTTGTGTTCCGGAGACAACCACTTCGATTTCTCCTGTTGCAGAACAGCCACCCTCGATCGTGGCGGTGACCGTGTACAAGGTTGTAATGTTAGGTGACGCGACAGGGTCCGCAACAGTCGCGCTGCTAAGCGTTTCTGCGGGAGTCCATAAGAAAGTCTTTGTTCCGCTTTCCGGAACATCAGCAAGCAATTGTGATGTGGCCCCTGCCGGGATTGTCTGCGGTGTTGCCGTCAGCGTAAGCGTAGGAACTGGTTTCTCCCCGATAGTGATGTTGTCATCTCCCGGGCATCCGTTCGCATCGGTAGTCTGAACACTGTAAGTGCCCGGGCCGGTAACGGTGATGCTGCTTGTTGTTCCGGAATTGCTCCACTGGATCGTAGAGAATGTACCTGAGATTGATAGCGTTGTGGTTTCTTCAGGGCAGACACTCGCATCTTCAGCGGTGATCGTTGGCAGTATCGCATTGCCGACAAGCACTTGCTTTCCAATGGTTGCCGTACATCCGGTCACCCCGTTGTAACTGATGTTTAAATTAACGGTGAAGTTTTGCGCAGTGTTATAAGTCTTTGTCGGGCTCGTCTGCGTGGAACCTGAAGCATCCCCGAAGTTCCAGCTGTAGTTGACCGTTGCGCGGGAGTCTACGGTTGAAGTATTCGTGAATGTGAGTTGCTCTCCAATACATGCCGTTGCCTTGGCAGTAAAATTTGCCACGGGTGTTGAAAGAATAGTCACCGTTACAGGTGATGTTTCCGTTTCGCAATTCAATGTGGTATTTCTCACGCGTACCGAATAAGAACCTTCCGTTGTGGCAGAAAAAGTGTTCGTTGTGCTTCCGCTGACATCGACACCATTTCTTTCCCATTGATAAGTGTGATTCGCGAGGTTGCTTACGCTCAGCGCCACTGTTCCGCCCTGGCAGACAAGGTTTGTTGTAGGGTTAGATGCAATCGCGAAGTTGGCGAGGTTTGCAACGTCTACGCGTTTTGATACAATTTCACTTTTGCAGGGACCAAGGGTCGCCTGAACCTTGTAGAATCCTGCGTCATCCAGTGTGGCCACGAGGCTTTGGCTCGCGCCTGTCAGTGTAGAGCCGTCAGGTTTTGTCCATGTATATGTTTCGGCTCCGACTTGTGGTGTGCTAAAGGTGAGTGTTCCACCCACGCAGATAGGGGAATTGGTGGTAATTACGGGATCGTTCGGTGTGGCGCTTGCGTTCGTAGTGACCACAATCTCATCGAAAAGTGAACAGCTTCCGTTCGTTGCCGTAACGCGATAGGTTCCACCGGTAGTGATCGTGAGAAAAGGACTGTTCGTTCCCGTTACCACACCATCTTTGCGCCATTCATAAGTAACGTTGTTTGCCTGGATTGTCTCAAGGATGATCGTCTGCCCGTTACAGATGGTCAACGGTTCTAGGTTTTGAATTTCCGGCTGATGACAGTGGGTGTTGCGAAGAATTTCCACTGACGAGGTTCCTGTGGCATCGCGGAAAGCAGTATATGCAAGATCAGTTTTTCCATCCCCATCCAGGTCACCAGCTTTAATATTTCTGGTGTTCCAGATCGTTGGCGTTGTGGTTGGGATATTGACTTTTGTAAAGTTCGGAGATGCATTATTACCATTGTGCAGGAAGATGTTGAGTTCATTTACGTCCTTAGCTGCAATCACGAGGTCGGGGTCTTTGTCTCCATCAATATCAGAAACATCAATTCCCCATGCGCCAACGGAAGTCGTAAACTGGATCGCACTGGCATCGGGTGTGAACGAAATGGATCCCGGTGTGCTCGTGTTCAGGTACACAGCCGAAACCTGGCTGATGACGACACTGTTTGTAAAAACAAGATCGAGTTTTCCGTCTTTGTTGAAGTCGGCACTATTGATCCTGTTGAAGTCGCGTTCAGCCGGGGTTGTTAATTCTGTCGGTGTTGCAAAGGTAATGGCTGACGTGCTGGTGTTCCTGAGGATGTAAAAGTTGTTATCCTGGAAGCGGTTCACTACAATATCAGCGAGTCCATCGCCATCGAAATCCTGCACCTCAGCTTCGTAAGTCCTAAGATTTGTAGTGGTCGGATCGATATCAACTTTGACAGGAGTGGTGGCAAACGAGATCGTTCCTCCGCTGCTTGTGTTTGTGAAAATGTAAATGAAGTCGGTGGTTGAGGCAGTCACAACAATTTCCGGTTTTCCATCCCTGTTGAGATCGCGGAGCGCCATACGTGTTGCCGCGTGGTTGACATCAAGAAAAAGAATTGTAGGATTGGCACCCGCGCCAGACGGTGCAGCGAATGTAATGGCAGATCCTGCTCCGCCAGTTGTTGTGTTCCGGAAGATAATAATACTGTTTCGCGGATCACTGCCCCGGCTCGCAATAAGCTCTGGTTTTCCATCGCCATTCAGGTCACCGCAGATGATATTATCCGTTGCATAACCGAGGTTGAGGGCGGCAAGGTTGGTCCTGTCGATTTTTGAAAAAGCCATCGTTCCAGGCGTGGAGTTATTCTGCAGGATCATGATGTCCTGTGACGCGAGGTAAGGTGATGTTGGGCGTGCAAACTTTGTTGACGCGATATCGGGTTTGCCATCGATGTTCAGATCGCACAGGCAGAGGTCCCAGAGTTCCTGCTGCGCAGTGAATGAAAGTGGTGCCGCAAATTTTGTCGGATCAAAGGCTTCCGTTTTTAATGAAGGCATAAACTTCAGGTCTGAAGTGGCCGATGTAAATGAGGTTTTGTTTGTAACTCGGATGTTTGTGAGTGTTGCCTGAGGCGGTACCTTCACTTCGATTGCAAACTCTGTAGAAGAAACGATCGTACCTTTCACCGGACCAAACCAGACATCGAGGTTTGCTGCCGTTGCACTGAAACCGGAACCGGTGACAACAATTGTGTCATTATTGTACGTGTTAAGCGGAGCGACATTCTGGATCACAGGAACCTGTGAAAACGCCAGAAGGTTAACACCACAAGTCAACAATGCAATTAGGTATAGTCTCATGTTTTCTATTCTATAGTATTGTTCACCTGAATGAATGAACCTCCGGTGAACGCTGCTAACGTAATTTAAACTCAAATTATCAATGATGAACGGTCAAAAGCCATGCATCTCTCAGAATCAGCATCTTTCTCACCCGGTCACGTTCAGTCCTTGCCTGATTGATATCTGTTGTCTGGTATAAGTAAACGTACCAGAGGTTCTTTTCCGTCAAATGGCCATAATCGGCCTTAAAGCCTAATTTGATCAGTCCATCCGCAAAATGCTTGGCATTTGCATCGGACTTGAATACACCGCCAATGACATAGTCTGCCACATCAAGTTCTTCCTTGTGATTTCCGCGCTTCACGAATTCGTGACGTTCAGCATTCGGATGTGCGGCCGGGTGGTCTGTATGTTGCTCAGTCGGATTTTCTGCGTGTACTTCCAACCGCTTCAGTGTTTCATTTTCGTCATGTGGCAATTCCTCGGTCGCAATGATGGTTTCAACCATCTCCTGTCTTAAACGTGGATTGTGCTTGCGTGGCACGCTGTCATTTTTCGCGGTAGGCGGTTGCGTCTGCACGGGTGGAGTGTGTTGCGTGACCGTTGGCGTTTTTTCAGGCTGCTTTTGCGTTGCAAGCGCGGCCTGGCGATCGGCTTCAGCTTTTGCTTTGCGGTCAGCTTCTGCTTGTGCCTGAGCCTTTCGGTCAGCCTCTAATTTGGCTTGTCGGTCGGCCTGTGCCTTCGCCTGTTCCTGTTGTTTGCGTTTGGCTTCTTCATCGCGTGCTTTTGCCTGTGCCTCCAACTGTTTCTTCCGTTCGGCTTCTTCCTGTCTTCGCTTTTCAGCAATTGCTTCGCTGGCTGATTTTCCTGTAGGCTTCTTCTCTTTCTCTTTCACAGTATTTACAAAAGAGTAGGCATGCGTTCCCTTTTTATGGGCTCCGAACAGAAGGTTAAGGCTGATCTCGAAAGTCGGGCTATTCAGTTCATTGATTCCCGCATTTGCCAGACTGTAGGATGCACCGATCGCAAACATATTTTGCAGCTTGATGCCGCCCAGTGCTGAGATTCCAAAATCCTGTTTATACGAAGCTCCCGCCCATATAACATGGTTGAGATGCACTACTCCGGCAACCTCAAACTGCGAAGGCAGATCGGTATTCATCCGATAGATCGCATAAGGTTCAAAGACATTTTTGTTGTCGTTGAAATAGAAGCGATTGCTCGCGTTGATAATGATGGATTGAAATGGTTTTACTTCTGTTATCGTAAACGCATCGGTGCTTACATAAGAAGGAGAGAAGATCGTAGGCATGGATGCGCCCAGGTGAAAGGTTCTGTGGTGAAATGATATTCCAGCGTTTCCGGTAAGGGAAGCGTTGTTATCGAGTACGTTAGCAAATGCAGGATCGTTGGGGTTGATGCCGTCCAGATCGATTGAATTCCAGCTTCCACCGCCTGAGATCCCAAAACGAATCGAAGAATGATCTCCGATCGGGGCGTTGTAGCCAAAAGAAATCCGCAATCCGGAGTTTGTTAGGAGGCCTTTTTTATCATTTGTCACGCTAAGGCCGAAGGCAGTTCTTGCGCTGATGGGGGCCTGCAACGAAAAGTTTGCTATTGAAGGGCCACCATCAATATTCATCCATTGCTTTCTGTATATTAGAGAAAGGGCGGATTGTCCATCGATTCCGGCATATGAAGGGTTGATCAGGTATGGATTGAGGTAAAACTGAGTGAAATTAGCCTGATCTTGTGCCCTTAAACCCGAAACAGAGGTGACATAAAGCAGACAAGACAACCAAAAAATGTGCTTCATTAAAAAGTAAATTCTAGCAATAAAACGACAAATATTTGATGTCATCAAACTTTTCCAAGCCTGCAATCAAATTTAACCTTTAATTTACCATTATTTTTTGAACCGTTGTTCTTTGTCGCGACAGAACGATGTTTAAGTCTGCCAAATTATGCGTCAACAAAAGACACTTTTTTGCATTTTTCCGATCGTTTTTTTCGCCTTGTGCATTTTACGCACTGAGGTGGCGGTTTCGCAGAAGTACAGTTTCGGCTTTAAGGCAGGGGGAGGCATCGGTTGGGCTGGATTTGGCGACAAAGACCAGAAAGACACCTTCTCGACCAAACCGGTCACCAATTTCAGCGCTGGATTTCAGATAGGTTTCCCGCTGAAAAACGACTTTCAGCTTAAGCTTGAGGGTGGTTATTCGCGCGAGGGAAGGAGGATTTTGTTTAACGACAAGGTGTGGGATAATCGTACGCGATACAATTTCCTGGAAGCGCAGATGCTTCTCCAGCGCAAATTCAAGTTCTATCTTGAGAAGAACGTACCTTCTGAGTTTTTCTTCAGTATTGGTCCGGATATCAACTATTGGCTCAATAGTAACGGAGCGATTGTTGTCAATCGAAACAGACCAGGGGCGAAGTATGATGTTGTTTTTGATGAAACGCCTACTTCAGATTTCAACAAGATGTATTACAACGACATGAACCGATGGCTCTTTGGTCTCGTGTTGGGCGTTGGATTCAAGGCTCCGTTGAGAAAGAATAGCGCAATCAGTACCGATCTGCGATTTGTTTCAGGACACACGTTCCTCGGCAAACGCAACAGCTCGTATATTGAAATACTTGGATTTGAAGACACACAATTTACCAACCTGAAATCGCTGAACCTCGTCTTTACATACTTGTGGGAAGTTGATGTGAAGGAGTCGCGGAAAGGAAAGAGTACGCTCAATAAGAAACTGCGCAAGAGCAGATAATCAGAACTGGATCTTTCCCTGCTGTGTGTTTTTTTCGTACAGGTGCAGCATGATGCCATCTTTCAAACCGACTTCAGGGACGAGTATACTGGTGGCGTTGCCCCACTCCATTACTTTCGTGTAAATATCGGCTGCAGGAACAATTACGTCTGCGCGGTCCGGATTCATTTGTAACTGATAAATACGCTGCTCGATTGAATACCCTTCGATCATTGCCCGGATCTCTTTTACTTTTTTTATTGAAAGCGTCTTGCCCGGTCGCTGTCGTGCGAGTTCGAAGATCTTGCTGATGTTTCCACCAGTTCCTACGGCTGTAACTTTACCATATTCCTTACGCACATTCTCTTTCACCCACTTCTCCATGTCTTCCCACATCACCGGTGAGTCATGATGCTCGAGCACACGAACAGAACCGATCTTGAATGAACGGGTCTTGATTTTTTTTCCCCCAACGTAAAGGTTAAGTTCAGTGCTGCCACCACCCACATCAATGTGCAGGTAAGTTTTCTCTGTCAGAAACGAGCTGATCGCTTTGTTGATAAGTTCCGCTTCGCGATTGCCATCGATGATGTTGATGGTAATCCCTAACTCTTCCTGAACTTCCTGTGCCAGTTGCGATCCGTTCTCCGATTCGCGCATCGCTGACGTTGCGCAGAACATGTAGTCTGTCACTTCATATAGTTCAACCAGAAGTTTGAATGCACGCATCAGCTTCTTGAACTTTTCAATACTTTTTGCGCTGATGCTTCCTGTGGAAAATACGTCATGACCTAGACGAAGCGGGAAGCGAACGTATTCCAGTTTCTTAAATAGCAGAACCGGACTGTTGTCGAGAACGGTGGAGACCTGGAATCGGATGGCGTTGGAGCCTATGTCAATCGCTGCAAGTTTCAGTCAATACGGATTTAATTTCAACTTTTACAACCTCACACACAAAAGCTGTGTCTATACTATCGGGTCGTAAAAATATTAAACTTTCGGCAACGAAGGAATTACCATCCTATGAATCAAAAAAAATACCTCTCCCTCGTCATATTGCTTGCTTTGCTCGCGTGTGACACTGAACCCGATCCTGTGATCGATGACAGAACGCCTGCTACCAACATCGGTTACAGACCGGTGTATGGTGAACCTGAGTTCAGCGAAGTCTCCTGGGCTGAACCGAAACAGATCACCAATCCCGGAAAGATCTATGTGTATGGAAAATACCTGCTGGTGAACGAGTTGAAAGAGGGTATCCACGTCTATGATAATTCCAATCCGCAGTTTCCCATTGCGCTTGGATTCCTGAACATCCTCGGCAACACCGACATGGCCATCAAAGACAACGTGCTGTATGCAGACCACATGGGTAACCTCGTGGCGCTTACGGTTAACGATTTTGCTTCTGTCCAGGAAAAAGGTCGATTAGAACTTGCAAACTGGAACCGTGGTGTGCCTCCGCCTGGCGGCTATTACTTTGAATGCGTTGATGCCTCCAAAGGATTTGTAGTGGGATGGAAAGCAACTGAAAAACAAAACCTGAAATGTTATGCGTTACGATAGACTGACTTTATACATCGGATTATTTGTGTTGCTTTTGGGGTGCGAGTCAGATGGGACGTTTTCAAGTGCCGATAGCAGTAGCGGAACAGGGCAGGGCGGCTCAATGACACGATTCGCGATTCAGGGGAACCGGATGTATGTCGCTGACCAGTCCTCAATCAAGGTTTTTGATATCACCGAAGATAACTTCGCGCAATTGACTGAAACGAAGGTAGGTTTCGGGCTTGAAACAATCTTTGCGAAGGGTGAATATCTGTACCTCGGCTCCAATGATGCTATGTATATTTATTCGATCAGCAATCCCGATCAGCCCGCGTTTATTTTCCGATACGCACACATTGTCTCCTGTGATCCTGTTGTCGTTCAGGGCGATCGCGCTTATGTAACCATGAGAGGCGGAACGCAATGCAATTCCGGTGATAATGCTTTGGAGATAATTGACATTAAAGATCCTTACAATCCGCAGCTGATAGCGAACTACCGCATGGCTTCACCGCATGGCCTGGCCGTTGACGGTCAGATACTTTTTATCTGCGAAGGAGAGTACGGTGTCAGAATGTTTGACATTGCCAATGAACGTAACATCAGGGAAATTGAACACATCGAGGAGTATTTTGCATATGACATTATTGCACGGTCTGGCGTTGCTACAGTAACCGGAGAAGACGGTATTTTTCAATACACCTATGGCGCGCAAACGGGAATGGATTTGCTGAGTAAAATTCCTGTCGACCGTGAAGCATTGTAGGTTCAGACTTCTCGTTGTTGTCCTTGCAGCCATTTCTCTCAACTGCGCAGCGCAGGGCGGGAGGGATTCGCTTACCATGGCCATGCTTGTGCCGCAGCAGGCAGTGAAGTTCAGTCCTTTACATCTTCTCAATTTTTATCCGACACTTGAATTTTCGTTTGAGCAGAGAATCGCACCACGGGTGACGGTTCAGCTTGAAGCCGGCTATGTGCTGAATTTCAATAATTGGGATGAGGATTTTCTGGATAAACGCGGTGTAAAACTGAAACTCGAAGGACGTAATTATTTTTTCGGAAGGACGGACAAACGCAAACTTTATTACCTCGCAGGCGAGATCTACGCCAACATCATAAACTTTGACCGCACTACTTCAATTCAGGAATGCTTCGATATGAGCTGCGAGCATCCGTTTATTCGTTACGCCACTGGCACCATGGCTTATCGCGAAAAAGGGATCACGGTGAAGGCAGGTCTCATGAAGTACTACGGACGATTTTTCTTTGACATCAGTTCCGGCTGGACCATCCGCGACATTCGCTATTTCGAGCTATCAGACTTCCAGCTTGAGCAGAATACAGGCTGGGCATTCTGGGAAATCCCCAACGAAGATGACAGAATTATTCTCGCGCCAAACCTCGGAGCGCGCATAGGGTATAGGTTGAGGTGAAATCAAATTCAAGGCTCAAGGTTCAAGGTTCAAGGTTTAAGGTTTAAGGTTTAAGGTTCACGGTTCTGTGTTTCGTGTTTGCACCACAGGCGGGCAATGCGCTGCTGTCGTTCGATGTGTTCATAGTCACGCAAGGTTGTTCCCAGGGTTGTCCCAATGTTGTCTTTGCTCTTCTGATAATTTGCTTTTTGACTCCCTATCTGTTTTCTTTGCGATGCTTATCCAGAAAGACCGAGGGAATGGGCCCTTTGACGTCTTAGCATCCTATTCTTCTGCAAAGCAGAAATGTTGTGCTAAATCCCACGCTTCTGAAATTTTCAGTTGTGAAAAGATAAGTATCCCATCTTAACCGGGGCTCTCTGGATAGTTTACGAAATAATCTTTGTCAGGGAGACCTATGAAATATCCGTTAGGAACATTAGACACATGCCGGATGGCTGTAAAGGATATTTCATGTGTTCCTCAAAAAAGAGGCAAGTACACACATGAAAATTGAAGACATTCTGAAACAACGCATTCTCATCCTCGATGGAGCGATGGGAACCATGATCCAACGTCACAAGCTGGAGGAAAAAGATTTTCGTGGAGAGATCCTGAAAGATCACCCGCACCCGCTGAAGGGAAATAACGACCTGTTAAGCATCACACGTCCTGATATCATCAAGGATATTCATCGTCAATATTTTGAAGCTGGTGCAGATATGGTCGAAACCAATACATTCGGCAGTACCACTGTAGCACAGGCCGATTACCACCTCGAGCACCTGGTGTATGAGATCAATTATCAGGCGGCAAAAATTGCCAGAGAGGTTGCTGATGAAGTAACGGCAAAAGATCCAGCCAGGCCGCGGTTCGTAGCTGGCTCCATGGGTCCGACAACAAAGCTTTCTTCTATGTCACCTGATGTAAACAATCCGGGCTATCGTGCCATCACGTTTGATGAACTCGTAGTCGCGTTCAAACAGCAGGCAAAGGGATTGATTGATGGCGGAGTTGATACGCTTTTACTCGAGACAATCACCGACACACTTAATGTTAAAGCTGCGCTCTTTGCAATACAGGAGTTATTTGAAGAAACCGGGAAAACGCTTCCGGTGATGGTCTCCGGTACCATCACCGATGCGAGCGGACGCATTCTCTCCGGGCAGACAGCTGAGGCTTTCTTAATTTCGGTGTCTCATGTTCCGCTGCTGAGCATCGGGCTGAATTGCGCGATGGGTGCCGCTGCCTTGAGGCCGTATCTTCAGGTCTTGAATGAACGCGCGCCATTCTTTGTCAGTGCATATCCCAATGCAGGACTTCCTAACGAATTTGGTCATTATGATCAAACGCCAGATCAGATGGCCGCTGAAGTTGAGGAGTATTTAAAAGAAGGTCTCGTAAATATTGTCGGGGGGTGTTGCGGATCAACGCCTGACCATATCAGAAAGATTGCAGAAGTAGCTAAGAAATATAAACCAAGAGAGGTGGTTCTGGAAAATGTCTAAGTATCTACAGTTAAGCGGTCTCGAAGCCGTTACCATTACTCCCAATTCGAATTTTGTCAACGTTGGTGAACGCACGAACGTAACCGGCTCGGCTAAATTTCTCAAGCTTATCAAAGAAGATAAGTTTGAGGAGGCGCTTGAAGTTGCGCTCGACCAGGTCCGTGGCGGGGCGCAGGTCATTGACGTCAATATGGATGAAGGTATGCTTGACTCAAAAGCTGCCATGGTTAAGTTCCTGAACCTGATGGCGGCTGAACCTGAGATCGCAATAGTGCCTGTGATGGTCGATTCTTCCAAGTGGGAAGTGATTGAAGCGGGTCTCAAGTGCCTGCAGGGCAAAGGCATCGTCAACTCAATCAGTTTAAAAGCAGGTGAGGAGGAATTTATACGCCAGGCGAAACTGGTAAAGCGCTACGGTGCGGCAGTGGTCGTGATGGCGTTTGACGAAGACGGACAGGCAGATACTTATGAACGCAGGATCTCGATCTGCAAACGTGCCTATGACATTCTGGTCAACGAGGTAAAATTGCCTCCGCAGGATATCATTTTCGATCCGAACATTTTCCCTGTAGCCACCGGTATTGAAGAGCATAGAAATTATGCGTTGGATTTTTTCCGTGCTGCGAAATGGATTCGAACCAATCTTCCGCATGCCCACGTCAGTGGCGGGGTGAGCAACGTTTCATTCAGCTTCCGCGGAAATCAAAAAGTACGCGAAGCAATGCATGCTGCATTCCTGTATCATGCGATACAAAACGGTATGGACATGGGTATCGTTAACCCAACAATGCTGGAAGTATACGATGAAATTGAAAAGGAATTGTTGGAGCGTGTTGAAGATGTTCTTCTCAACCGGAGAGATGATGCCACGGAGCGTCTCCTTGAATACGCTGAGACGGTAAAGGGTTCAGCGAAGAAGAAGGAAGTCGATGACGAATGGCGCAAGGGCCCCGTTGAGGAGCGTATAACGCACGCGTTGGTGAAAGGCATTATCGATTTTATTGACCAGGATACCGAAGAGGCTCGCGTAAAGTATGGAAAACCTTTGAATGTGATCGAAGGACCGCTGATGGCTGGTATGAATGTGGTGGGCGACCTATTTGGCGCGGGTAAAATGTTCCTGCCTCAGGTAGTGAAGAGTGCGCGTGTGATGAAGAAGTCTGTTGCGTATCTCACGCCATTCCTCGAAGAAGAAAAAAGAAGGAGCGGTACAACTTCGAAACCCGCTGCCAAAATATTGCTCGCAACCGTTAAAGGAGACGTTCACGACATTGGGAAAAACATCGTAGGCGTAGTGCTTGCCTGCAATAATTACGATATCGTTGACCTTGGTGTAATGGTGCCGACAGAAAAAATCATCGAGGCAGCAAAGCGCGAAAAAGTGGATGTGATTGGTCTGAGCGGTCTGATCACTCCGTCACTCGATGAAATGGTACATGTAGCAAAAGAGATGCAACGCGAAAAACTTTCTCTGCCATTGCTCATTGGTGGTGCAACGACATCACGTATTCACACGGCTGTGAAAATCGATCCTGTGTATGACGGTCCGGTGGTTCACGTGCTTGACGCATCGCGTTCTGTGCCTGTAGCCAGTGAGTTGATCAGTCCGGAAACACGCGGAGCATTTAAGGCCAAAGTTAAGGACGAATACGTAAAGATGCGTACCGAGCACGCCAGCCGGCAACAGGCGAAGAATTACATTCCCCTGCAGGAAGCTCGTGATAACAAAGTAAAGATTGACTGGAATGCCACGCAGCATACAAAACCTGTTTTCATCGGTCGAAGGGAGTTCATCAGCTACCCGCTGGATGAATTGCGCAAGTACATCGACTGGACGCCTTTCTTCCAAACGTGGATGCTTGCCGGACGTTATCCTGGCATTTTGAAGGATTCGGTAGTGGGTGCTGAAGCGAAAAAGCTTTTTGACGATGCGAACAAAATGCTGGACGACATCATTAAGGATAAAAGTCTTCAGGCAAACGGTGTTGTGGCGTTTTATGCCGCACAAAGCGCAGTCGATGATGTAAAACTTTTCAAACAGCAGGGCGATGACCAGGAGTTTGCTACCGTACATTTCCTGCGGCAGCAAAATAAAAAAGCGCAGAACCTTCCGAATTTCTGCCTATCAGATTTCGTGTCGCCTGAGAAAGGCAAGGATTATTTCGGAATGTTTGCTGTAACAGCCGGCCTGGGTATCGAGAAACTCCTCGCGAAATTCAAAGCCAATCACGATGACTATTCAGACATCATGGCGAAAGCACTTGCAGACCGTCTTGCAGAAGCATTTGCAGAAGCGCTGCATGAAAAAGTGCGAAAGGAACTGTGGGGCTATGCAAAGGATGAGCACCTCACCAACGAAGAATTGATCGATGAAGCGTACAAAGGAATCCGACCTGCGCCAGGATATCCTGCATGCCCGGATCATACGGAGAAGAAATTGATTTTTGAATTGCTTGAAGCCGAGAAGGTCGGGATCACCTTGACAGAATCGTATGCGATGTGGCCGGGCGCTGCCGTCAGTGGTTACTATTTCTCACATCCCGACTCAAAATATTTTGGACTTGGAAAAATCGATAAAGACCAGGTGGCAGACTACGCGAAGCGGAAGGGAATGAGTGTTGAAGATGTAGAACGTTGGCTGGCTCCGGTGCTGGGGTACTAAAAATGTGCTGATGTGTTAATGTGTTAATGTGTTAAGGTGTTGATGCTGGCCGTATTTTAATTATTGAAACAAAGATGCTTGTAAGAATGGTTTGACTTAAATCCAATTTTTATGAGTAAGATTAATCGATTTGAAGACTTAAAATGTTGGCAGGCCGCGAGGCAACTTGTGAAGGAGGCTTTTTTGGTTTCCGAGAACGGCAAACTTGCCAAGGACTTCGAGACGCGTGCGCAATTTAAGAAGGCTGCGTTGGGTACCATGAATAACATCGCGGAGGGTTTCGGTAGATTTCATAAAAAAGACTCGCTGCGTTTCTATGATTTTTCGCAAAGCTCTGCGCTTGAATTGTTAAGTATGCTTTACACGCTCGCTGACGTAGGATATATTTCAAAGGACGAAGAGGCAAGTTTACGAGCAAAAGCAGAGGAGGCAAAAAATCTTACGCTAGGTCTAGTTAGATACATCAACAAACACTAGCACATTAACACATTAACACATTAACACATTAACACCTGAACACATGAGCACCTTAACACATTAACACCCTGAACACATTTTTACATGAAAGTCACTGAACATATAAAGAACGCGAAGGGCAAAACACTTTTTACCATCGAGATTCTTCCGCCACTGAAAGGCGAGAACATCAAGAATCTTTTTGATAACATCGATCCGCTGATGGAGTTCAAACCTCCGTTTATCGATGTGACGTATCACCGCGAGGAGTACGTGTATAAAAAGAAGGAAAACGGACTGCTTGAAAAGCGTTCAACGCGCAAGCGTCCCGGTACTGTCGGGATTTGCGCAGCGATACAGAACCACTACCATGTTGATACGGTGCCGCATATTATCTGTGGTGGTTTTACAAAAGAAGAAACTGAGAATGCTTTAATTGACCTGCACTTCCTTGGCATTGATAACGTGCTGGTGTTACAGGGTGATGGAATCAAGAATGAAGGACGTTTTGTACCGGATCCTGACGGTCACAAATTTGCCTCCGATCTGCTGCAACAGGTGGTGAATATGAACAACGGTCGCTTTCTCGATGAAGAATTGCAGAACAGCTCACCAACAAATTTCTGCATCGGTGTTGCCGGCTACCCCGAAAAACATTTCGCGGCTCCGAACATCAAGACCGACCTCAAGTATCTCAAGCTGAAAGTAGACCTTGGTGCCGAGTACATCGTCACGCAGATGTTCTTCGACAACAAAAAATATTTCGAGTTCTGCGAGAAGTGCAAAGAGGCAGGTATCAACGTTCCGATTATTCCAGGAATTAAGCCGATCACGACCAAGGCCCAGTGCAACATCCTGCCCACCACATTTCACATCGACATCCCGGAAGACCTGGCAGATGAAGTGGAAAAGTGCAAAGACAACAAAGAAGTAAAAGAAGTAGGAATCCGCTGGGCTGTCGAACAGTCGAAAGAGCTTGTCAAGAAAGGCGTGCCCACGCTGCACTTCTATTCCATGGGTAAATCAGATCCGATTTATCGCATAGCCAAGGAGTTGTTTTGAGAGGTGCTCATGTATGCATGTGGTCATGTGCTCATGTGCTCATGTGCTCATGTATTGAACTCCATCGTGAGCTATGAAGGCATCATTTGAATCACTTCAACATGCGCACATGAACACCCGAACACATTAACACATCCCCCGCTGCCCACTTCCGGACATTTGTGTTCACAGAGGCACAGCAAAAAGTGAATTTTTCTGCGTTTTTTTAGCGTTTTTGGTGGTTTGAGCTTATGGCAGGGTCATTGTAATTGGCCGGGTGAGTTTCTCATCAACCGACCTGTGTATGCTGTTTAACCATTTTAAAATTGCACTCCGTTCTCTTCTGAAGTTCAAAGGATACACCGCCATTAACTTACTCGGTCTTGCGCTGGGGCTGATGGCTGGTGTGATGATCATGCTCTACGTGCTCGATGAGTTATCCTATGACGGATTTCATACCAAACTCGACCGGATTTATCGTGTCGAAACACAATTCGTTGATGCAAAAGCCGGGGGCGGTGGCGGAAGCATGGAGACGAACGGATGGGGTGTAGGCTCTACGTTGCGTAGCCAGTTCCCGGAAGTTGAATCTGTTCTTTATACCAGGAGCGCTTCCTTTTTGCTTGTGAATCACGAAGGCAAAAGGATCCGCGAGCGTGTGCATTTTGCGACACCTGAGTTTTTTGAAATCTTCACGTTCCCGCTCGTTGAAGGCAATCCGGCAAAGGCCCTGGACGGTCCATACGCTGTGGTGATAACAGAAGCCATGGCACGCAAATATTTTAAGGGTGAAACTGCGTTGAACAAAACCATGACTTTCGCGGACACCATGCAATTTGTGGTCACCGGTATCATGAAAGACATTCCATCCAACTCACACATTCAGCTCGACATGCTGATGTCGTTCTCCACTTTTACAACCGTGGTGCAGCCGTCATTCGATTATGAAGGTGGGTGGGGGAACATCAACATGAAAAACTATGTATTGCTCAAAGAGGGTGCTGATGTTGAAAACTTCAAAGCAAAGGCTGCAGGTATTTATCGTGAGCGTGCCGGGCAAATGCTCAAAGACTGGGGCGTTGATGCAAACGTCATATTCATGCCGCTGAAAAAGTTGTATCTGTACTCCACCAATGGGAACAGCCTTGGCTCGCTGGGAAGCATTGACAGACTTTACCTGATGTCGGGCATTGCCATTTTCGTTATCATACTCGCCTGTATCAACTTCGTAAACCTCACCACAGCGCGTTCAGTTTATCGTGCAAAGGAAGTGGGCTTGCGCAAAGTGGTTGGCTCCACCCGACAGGGACTTATTCGACAGTTCCTCAGTGAGTCGTTTGTCCTGACGTTCACTGCGCTGGTTATAGGCATCGCACTGGCAGGATTGATGCTGCCACTGTTCAACCAAATCCTTGCAAAGACTTATTCGATTTCATCGCTCTTTAACGCACCGGTGGTCGCAGGAATTGCAGCGCTGATCGCCATCGTCACATTTTTGTCAGGTTATTATCCTGCACTCGTTCTTTCAGGGATGCGTCCCGCAGAAGTGCTGAAGGGAAAAGTGCAGAACAGCTCACGCGGTGTCCAATTGCGCAGAGCGTTGGTGGTTTTTCAATTTGTGATTTCAGTATCGCTTGTCCTGGGAACGCTGATCGTGATCAATCAGCTCGACTATATGCAAAAGCAGGAGCTTGGTTTCGCGAAAGATGAAATTTTTGTTGTCAATGCCGCGCGTGTGAGAAGTGAAAATCCTGACGGCTTCAGAACTTTTCAGAATGAGTTGAAGGCGCTTGCGATGGTAAACGAGGTAACGTTCACGAATTCGCTTCCTGGCAATCCCGGCTGGACAGGCCAGGTTGCTTATCCGGAGGGAAAGTCTGGTGAGGACGCAATTTCAGTCGAGTACATGGCTATCGATGACCGCTATGTAAAAACGATGGGTCTTCAAATGATTGCAGGCAACGACTTCTCCCACGATCGCGAAGGTCAGATCGAAGAAGGGTTGATCCTCAATGAGACAGCGGTGAAAATGTTTGGATGGAATTCACCTGAGGAAGCAGTTGGTAAGAAAATTACGTCACCCTCCGGGTATCCTGCAGGGGAAGTGATCGGAGTTGTGAAAGATTACCATCAGTTCGGATTGCAGCAGAAAATCGGTCCGATGGCTATGGACTACAATCCACGGAGTTCCTATATGTATGCAGTCCGTTACAAGGCGGCCAGCACACAGGAACTGATCGCTGCGGTGAGCTCACTCTGGCAGAAGACATTTCCCGGCTACGATTTCAATTATTTCTTCCTCGATCAGGATTTTGAAAGACAATATCAGAGTGAGCAGCGACTCGCCACTGTCTTCGGAATATTTTCAGTGATCACGATTGCCATCGCGGTGATCGGATTACTCGGACTCGTATCGTTCATGGTAGCTGCACGAACAAAAGAAATTGGTGTCCGGAAGGTGCTTGGCGCGGATGTAATGAGCATAACATCATTGCTTTCTAAGGAATTTATCGTGCTGGTCGTAATTGCAAATGTGATCTCCTTCCCGCTTGCATGGTACTTTGCTAACGAATGGCTGGCAACTTTTGCAAACCACGCTCCATTAAATCCGGTCTTGTTTGTAATCACTATCAGTATTGCCCTTGTGATCACGCTCGTTACGATCAGTTTCCAAACGGTAAGAGCCGCCATGACCGATCCGATAAAATCTTTGCGCTACGAATAGCAAGTGAGTTCAGGACGGATTTCCAGCAATTGGCGACAGGATTCCGTCAAGTGAGCGCTGTTGGGTTGTCTGTTACTCGGAGAGTTAGTTTTTTTCAATCAAACTTCAGCGATATGTTAAGAAGCATTCTCACTACCGCGCTGCGCAACATTTTGCGAAACCGGTCTTTTTCACTGATCAACCTGATCGGGTTGAGTATCAGCATGTCGCTCGCGCTGCTGATCATACTCGTCATCCGTGAGCAATACTCATTCGATCAGTTTCACCGCGACAGCGACAGGATCTATCGGATCAACACGCGGGCGCTTCGGGTAAGTGGCGGTGCTGAAGAATATGCATCATCTCCACTACCGGTAGCAGAGGCGCTGCGATCCAACTACACATTAGTGGAAGACATGGTTCGTATTAACAGTCGTTTCAATGGCGATGCGGTCTACGGAAGTGTGAATGTGCCCATGCGTGGTTTGCTCGCAGATCAATCTTTCCTCCAGGTTTTTAATTTTCCATTTGAGAACGGAAATCCCGCGACAGCGTTAAAGGATGCGCGCAGTATTGTGCTGACGCAGAGTGCGAAGAAAAAACTTTTTGGAAATGCTGAAGCACTTGGGCGTACGATCACCGTCTCAGGTTACGGTGAGTTTTCTGTGACAGGTGTGCTGAAAGAATTCGAAGGCAAAACGCATTTTGAATTTGAAATGCTTGGGTCAATGAATGCGCTGTCGGCCATGGAACAGGATGGAATTGTGGGGAAAGCGACAGACAACTGGAATGATTATTACTCAACGTATACGTATTTCAAACTCAAGGAAGGAAAGAATGCTGACGATGTGGAAAAAGCACTCGCATCGATCGCAAATGAAAACTATAAGGGACTGCGCCTCGAGACACGCGACAGAGGTTACGAGTTCTTCCTGATGAACCTTTCAGAAATCACACCAGGGCCACTGCTGTCGAACCAGATGGGACAGGGCATGCCTGAGCTATTGATTTATTTCCTGGGTGCGCTTGTCGGTATCATTATGCTGATGGCGTGTTTCAACTATACGAACCTGATGATTGCAAAATCGCTGACACGTGCACGCGAAATCGGGGTGCGCAAGATTGTCGGTGCGCAGCGATTCCAGGTGTTTCTTCAGTTCGTTGGAGAGGCAGTAGTGTTCTCGCTGATGTGCCTTGTATCGTCTTACCTCATCATGCAGTTGCTGAAACCCGGATTTATGCAGCTGAACATCGCACGAGAATTTGCAACGCAATTGAATGAGGACTATACACTCTATCTCTATTTCTTCGTATTTGCCGTGGTTGTCGGGATCATGGCAGGACTTCTGCCAGCCGGTTATCTCTCTGCTTTTAAACCCGCGAGTGTACTGAAAGACAGCAATGTGAAAGTTTACAGCAGGCTCACATTCCGAAAGGCGCTGATCGTTACTCAGTTTTCACTGTCTATCGCCTTTATCATCGTTGTGCTTGTGGTTTACAGGCAGGTGAATTACATGGTGACCACAGACTACGGAATCAATGATAAGAATATTTTGAATGTGCGGCTTCAGGGGATGGATTTTGATAAGCTGGCGAACGAAGTCAAGGCGTTGCCAGGAGTTGTGTCAGTAGGAGGTGTCTCCCACAGACTCGGAACCTGGGCCGACCGTGCAGGTGATTACAAACGCAATCCTGAAGATGAATCTTTCGTAATGCGCGATTTTGTCGTAGACGAAAACTATCTCGCCAACCTTAACGTGGTATTCCTGAGTGGAGGAAATTTTGATGCTGCCAGGGGGAAAGCAAATGAATCGCAGGTCATACTGAATGAGCAGGCACTGACCCTGTTTGGATTCAGCGATCCGGTTTCTGCACTCGGCCAGACCGTTTACACCAACGACTCGACTATGCTCACAGTCAGCGGTGTGGTAAAAGACTTTCACTTCAGGCCACTCAGCTACCAGATCGGCCCCGTGGCGCTGCGGTATTCAAAGGCTGACCTTCAACTTGTAAGCGCAAAGATAGTTCCTGCTCAAAAAGATGTCATCACCGCTTCGGTTGAAGCGATTTGGAAAAAACTCGATCCCGTTCATGCGATAGATATGACGATGATGGAAGAGGAAATCGACAACGCATATGTGCAGGGTGGTTTTATGGACATCCTCACGATAGTCGGATATATTTCCTTCCTCGCCATCAGTCTTGCTTGTCTTGGTATGCTGGGCATGGCGATGTATGCAACCCAAACCCGCCTGAAGGAAATTGGCGTGCGAAAGGTGATGGGCGCAAGTTCGCGGCAGGTAGCCTTCCTGTTGAGCAGGACATTTCTGATCCTTCTGGGAGTGGCAGCTGTGATCGGCATTCCATTGGGCTATTTTTTCGGTGACCTTTTCCTTTCTTCATATGCTTACCGCATCGATATCTCGGTTGGACTGATTTCGATCGGACTCGGAATAGTTGGCATCCTCGGTCTGCTGACCGTGTGGTCGCAGACATGGAAGGCTGCATCGTTGAATCCGGTAAAATCATTACGCTACGAATAGCTGGTCTTAAATAGAGCTTGTTCAGCTGTAACCCTTTTGAATTCGGGAAGTATTATCCCTATATCCTGATATTATGTTTAAGAATTATCTGACCTCGATTTTCCGGTATGTTTCCCGCAACAAAGCTTTTTCAACGATCAACGTCCTTGGACTCGCCATCGGGATGATGGCGTGTATGCTGATCATGCAGTTTGTGTTGCACGAGTTCAGCTATGATAACTTTCATTCCAAAAAGGACAGGATCGTACGGCTTCAACTCGATCGGTATAATAAAGGTGAGATCAGCACACGCTGGGCTTCGGGCGCACTCGGCATTGGCCCGGACCTGAAGGCGAATTTTCCCGAAGTCGAAACGATTGTGCGGATGCGGAACAGCAATTCTGTTTTTTCCTATGGCGATGTATACTTCAAGGAGGAGGGTGTCTACTACGCATCAGAAGATTTCTTTAAAGTGTTTTCATTCAAACTTATTGAAGGTGTTGATTCAACGGTGCTGAAGGAACCGTTCAAGGTGGTGTTGTCGCAGTCGCTGGCGAAGAAATATTTTGGTGATGAGAACCCGATCGGAAAAACGATACGCAACAACGGCAAAGTCGACTATGAGGTAACGGGCGTATTCGAAGATTTCCCTGCGAACACGCACATGAAAGTGAATGCGCTGCTTTCGTTTGAAAGTTTTGTTTCGCTTGTCAATAATCCGCAGCAGATGACGAGCTGGCAATGGGACGGATTTTTGACGTACCTGTTGTTGAAGGAGAACGTTGATATCAAAACTTTTGAAGCAAAGATTCCAGCTTACGTCCAGAAGCGCGAGGGTGAAGTGCTGAAACGCGTGAACGGAGACATGATCTTCAATCTGCAGCCGATTACTTCAATTCACCTCGACTCAGACTTTATGGGCGAGTTCAAACCAAACGGAAACCGAAGGTCGGCCTACTTCCTCTCGATTGTTGCCGTTCTTATTCTTGTGATCGCCTGGATCAACTACATCAATCTTTCTACCGCAAAGTCTATCGAACGCGCAAGGGAAGTAGGCGTGAGGAAGGTGATGGGTAGCTTCCGGGCGCAGCTAGTACAACAATTTCTATTCGAATCAGTATTGCTGAATACCATTGCGGTGCTGATCGCGATTGTACTCGTGATTGTTCTTACACCTTCATTCAGTGAACTTACCGGGCGCCAGCTTGACTATTTGTTGTTTAAAGAGAACAGCTTCTGGCTATGGATGGCAGGGCTGATCGTTGGTGGCGCGCTACTCTCGGGTATTTATCCTGCGTTTGTGCTTTCGGCTTATAAACCGGTTGAAGTGCTGAAAGGAAGATTTAAAAATTCCGGACAGGGTGTATTGTTCCGAAAGGGGATGGTCATCGCACAATTCGTTGCATCAATTACGCTGATCATCGGAACATTCACCGTGTATCGTCAGATCAGCTACATGCAGGAGCAGGAGTTAGGAGTCAACCTGGAACAGACCCTGGTCCTTAACTCGCCAAATGTTGTTGACTCCACCTATGAGCAGAAGTTTGCCGTGTTCAAAGAACAGATCAAGCAATTTTCAGAAGTCATCAATGTTAGTGCGTCTTCGTCTGTTCCGGGGCGACAACCCGGGTGGAATGCGGGAGGTATCCGGAGGCTGAGCCAGCGCGAGGATGAATCGAATCAGTACCGCGTCATCATGATGGATCACGATTTCATTCCTTTGTATGGCCTCAAGGTGCTCGCGGGTCGTGGATTCTCAGGTGAGACAAGCAATGAATGGACGCGCGTACTCATCAACGAAGCAGCAGCAAAACGACTCGGCTTTGCGAAGATCGAAGATGCCATCAATGACCAGATTTATTTCTGGGGAGATACTTTTTCAATCGCAGGCGTCCTGAAGAATTACCACCAGGAATCTTTGAAAAAGGAGCACGAGCCATTGGTATTCCGCTATTCGGCCGCACCGGGTGGCTTTTATTCGATCAAGTTTAGAACATCGGATGTCAAAGAATCGATGAGCAGGTTTGAAGAGCAGTGGAAAGAATTGTTTCCGGGCAATCCTTTTATTTCATTTTTCCTTGACGACCACTACAACCAGCAATATCAAGCGGATCAGCAGTTCGGGAAAGTGTTTGGAATTTTCTCGGCACTCGCAATCTTCATCGCATGTCTTGGGTTGTTCGGATTGTCGTCACTCACCGCCATACAGCGGACAAAGGAGATCGGTGTGAGAAAAGTGCTGGGGGCGTCCGTGTCAAGCATTTTGCGTCTCGTCACCAAAGATTACCTGGTGCTTATGCTTCTGGCAATTCTCGTCTCCGTTCCGCTCGCATGGTGGATCATGGACGGATGGCTCAATGCATTTGCAAACAAGATCTTACTGTCGTGGTGGATTTTTGCATTGCCGAGCCTGGTCGTAGTTTCCATAGCGCTGGCAACTGTCTCGATTCACACGCTTAAAGCCGCGAGGACAAATCCGACAAGGTCGCTTCGTTACGAATAAGAATTAATGACATGGAATGCACCGGCATAGGATTTTTGCCGGTGTTGCCATGCGCAACATTCTACTAAGCCTTATTCTTTTTTATTCATTTACCAGCTTCGCACAGAAAGATGCGCCCGACTATGACACGCTTTCGATCACCCTCGAAAATGTCCGCTATCCTCATCATGTAAAATTCATTTCTCTCGAGATGGGCTGCGAAGACGTCCGCATGGCCTACATGGATGTGAAGCCGGCCCAGGCGAATGGCAAGACGGTGATGCTACTGCATGGGAAAAATTTTGCTGGTTACTACTGGCGTGACGTGATCACTGCGCTCACCGCAAGCGGTTACCGTGTTGTTGTTCCCGATCAGATCGGCTTCGGAAAGTCGAGCAAGCCGGTGATTCACTACAGCTTTCATGTACTTGCCTCGCAAACGCGGAAGCTCCTGGACTCGCTTGACCTCGAGCAGGTGATTGTGGTGGGGCATTCCATGGGAGGCATGCTTGCTACAAGATTTGCATTAATGTATCCCCATAAAGTTGAAAAACTCGTTCTCGAAAACCCGATCGGCCTCGAAGACTACAAGGCTTTTGTTCCCTATGTCAGTATGGAAGAACAATATGAAAAGGAACTGCGGACAACAGCAGAAAGTGTGAGGCGCTATTATCAGAGTTCGTACTTCCCCGAGTGGAAAGATGAGTACGAGTATCTTGTTGATATCGGTGCGGGCGTGGTAAACAGTTCGGAATTTCCACGATATGCCAAAGTTTCAGCGCTTACCTATCAGATGATTTATGAACAGCCTGTTGTGTACGAATTTTCGAACCTCGAGGTACCCGTGGTGCTGATGATCGGTACAAAGGACAAAACTATTGTGGGCAAAGACAAACTTCCCGAAGAAATGCGTTCCAGCTACGGCAACTACACAAAGCTTGGAAAGCAGACTGCCGGTAAGATCAAAAGATGCAGGCTCATCGAGTTCAATGCAGGGCACATTCCTCACATCGAGCGGCCCCAGGAATTCTTTGACGAATTGCTGATGGCGCTGAAGTAGCGAGTTCAAAGGCGCGGAATAGTTTTTGCAAGGTCAGGTGAAATATAAGTTTATGGCGAATGCATCTTTTTCCGATTTGATCAAAAGTGAAACACCAACACTGGTGGACTTTCATGCTGAATGGTGCGGACCCTGCAAGATGATGAAGCCAATCTTAGCGGAGCTCAAGTCGAGCCTTGGTGATCGTGTGAGGATCATCCAGATCGATGTTGATAAAAATCAGAAGCTTGCTCAGATGTTTCAGATCACGGGCGTTCCTACGTTCGCGATCTTTAAAAGCGGTGAACTGAAGTGGATGCAGCCTGGCATGCAACAGCTTCAGCAATTGAAAAATCTGATTGGACAATTTTCTGACGAGATGGCCGCCCATTAGGTGACCGGATGTCAGGGGCAATTTCCTTAACCCGCTATTCGTACAGATATCGTTTCAGGACAGACTCGACTTCCTTGTAAAACAACTGCTCATTTACTTCTGTAAGTGCTGCACTATCGGTTAGACGAATCTGGTTCATGAGCGGACCATAATGATTAACGTTTACCGGTGAAATCATCAATTCCTTAAGATCTTTCTTGATGAACTCTATTTTCACGGGCGTAAGATCGCGCACACGGAACTGCTGATCTGCATATTCTTTCAGGTGGCGCTCGTCAAGGAAATCTTTGATGAGGTCGTTGCGGAGTTTCCGAACGAGGTCAATGATTCGTTCGTCTGTCCATTGGGTGCCAACCGTATTTAGTTCCATAGGGTAAAAATGGGGATTAAGTCTGACAACTACTGTCACTTGCTACCCTTCGGTTATATAATTATGCCACCCTGCGTTTCCATTCGGAAAAACTTTTCGGGTTGCCTTTCGTGTTATACAAGTACCTGATTCCGTAACGATTGCAAATACCCCAATTCGTCCAGCTACTGTTAAAACTTTGTTAAATTTTTGATGATCGTGTTTTAAACCGCTAACTATGGCTATGGATCCAACATTTTTGCACAAGCTTTTCCATACGCACAAGTCCTGTCCTTCGTGTCCAACGCCCTCAGAAGTTAGCGCTTTTTTTACAGATTTACTCGGAACATTGTTTGCCGATTTTGCAAAACTTTCTTTTCAGACAGAAGAAGAGTTCAAAAAGCACCTTGAAAGCCTCCAGACGGAACTTCAACGCATTCTGAAAAACAGTCCGCAGCGCGGAAAGGCAGGATCTGACGAGATCACGTCTGCTTTTTTTGACTCCCTTCCTGAAATTTACGCCACGATCAACGATGACGTGGACGCAATGTTTGAAGGGGACCCCGCTGCAAAGAGCAGGAGCGAAGTGATCCGGACTTATCCGGGTTTCTATGCGATCTCTGCCTATCGTGTCGCGCATTTTCTGCATCAGCATGGCGTTGCTGAAGTCCCGAGGATCATTACTGAACACGCGCACAGCAAAACCGGAATTGACATACATCCTGCCGCACGAATCGGAAAACATTTCTGTATCGATCACGGCACTGGCATCGTCATTGGAGAAACTGCGGTCATTGGAAACCATGTCAAACTATACCAGGGCGTAACCCTGGGGGCGCTCAGCGTAAGTAAGGAAGATGCTGAAAAGAAACGACACCCGACACTCGAGGACAATGTCGTGGTCTATGCCGGAGCAACGATACTTGGCGGAGAAACGGTGATCGGTGCCAACAGCATCATCGGTGGAAATGTTTGGCTGACGCGAAGTGTTCCGGCCAATTCAAAAATTTACTACCAGTCGAAGATGTTCAATGGTCAGACTGGCGAGACCGATGTGGTGGTATTCAAAAATTGAAAAGCGATCAGCACAGATGAAACTTATTGACCTCATTGGAAATACACGGCTTGTTGAGCTCGAACATATCCCGGTAAATAAAAACGTCAAGATTCTTGGCAAGCTGGAAGGTGATAACCCGGGTGGGAGTGTGAAAGACCGTGCTGCATTTGGCATGATCAAAGGCGCGCTCGATCGTGGCGAAATCGAAAAAGGAGATAAGCTCGTTGAAGCAACAAGCGGCAACACCGGAATTGCTTTAGCGATGATTGCGCGACTGATGGGTGTTCATATGACGCTCATCATGCCGGATAATTCTACCCGCGAACGCGTGCTTGCCATGGAAGCGTACGGTGCCAAAGTAATTCTGACGCCTTCGGCAAAAACAATTGAGTATTCGCGACAACTCGCTGAGGAGATGGCGGCCAAAGAAGGTTACCACATGCTCAATCAGTTTGCGAACGCTGACAACTATAAAATGCATTATCGCACTACGGGTCCTGAGATCTGGCGCGACACGCAGGGGACCGTTACGCATTTTGTTTCAGCCATGGGCACGACCGGAACCATCATGGGTGTTTCGCGTTACCTGAAAGAACAGAATCCTAAAATCCAGATTGTTGGGACGCAACCCACCGAAGGCTCTTGCATTCCCGGTATCAGAAGATGGTCTCCTGAATTCCTTCCGAAGATTTTTGAACCTCAGCGTGTCGATCGTACCGTGGATGTGAAGGAAGCGGATGCGCGGACTTTTACGAAGCGACTGGCAAAAGAGGAAGGGATCCTTGCCGGTATGAGTAGCGGTGGTGCTTTGAGCGCTGCGATGAAAATTGCAGCCGAAATCGAGCAGGGCGTCATCGTCTTCATCGTATGTGACAGGGGAGACCGCTACCTCAGCTCGGACCTGTTTTCTTAAGGTGGGTAAAGAAATCTACGCCAGTTAAGAAAAGACGAAGCCAGACCTCGCGTCATTCAGCTTTTTTTCGTGTCACAGCATTTTGTTGCACTGTTTTTTCGGGCCTGATCGGTTGGAGTGACTTTTTATGAACATACTGATGAGTTTTACATCGGTATGAAAGAAATTTTCGGACGCGTTAATCAGTATCTTTTCTTTTTTGTGTTGGCTGTGGTAGTGATGTACTTCGGAAGAAGTTTTATCATACCTATCGTATTCGCAGCAATGCTTGCGATGCTGATGGCCCCGTTGTGCAGGAAACTGGACTCTTGGGGATTCCCACGAGCGCTTTCAACTTTAAGTTGTGTACTGATCCTGGCGGCTGTAGTCGTAGGAATGGTGCTTATCATCGGGGCGCAGATTGCAACTTTTGGAAAAGACATTGACAAGATCAAGCAGAAGGGCACCGAGATGATTGCAAAGGGGCAGGATTACATTGAGAAACGATATGGTGTTTCCGAAAAGCGTCAGGAGGAAGTTGTAAAAGAGCAGGCTAAGAAAGCACAGGAGTCGCAGTCGCAGTCGAAGAAAGGCGGCAGCATGGTGACGCGCGTGCTGTCCGGCATTACTTCCGCTGTCGCTGGAATTATCCTTACGTTGGTTTTTACTTTCCTGTTTATCTTCAGCAAAGAGAAATACGAATCGTTCTTTCTACGACTTTATAAGGATGAAGACGAGGGAAAGGTAAAGAAAGTGGTGAACGACATCAGCACAGTTTCCCAGAAGTATCTCACGGGTCGGGCAATGTCCATTACTATTATCTGGATTCTCTATTCTATAGGATTGAGCATCGTTGGAATTAAAAACGCCATTTTGCTGGCAGGCGTTGCGGCACTCCTTACCCTCATACCGTATGTAGGAACTGTGCTTGGAGGATTATTTCCAGTCTTCATGGCTCTCGTTACGGAAGACTCCATGCAGCCGGCCCTGATGGCGGTGCTCGTTATGTTCGTGATCCAAACGATGGACAATTATTTCATTGAACCCAATATTGTCGGTGGAGAGGTGAGCCTCAGCGCGCTGACGTCCATTCTAAGCATCATCGCGGGCGGTATGATCTGGGGCGTGGCAGGTATGATACTGTTCCTTCCAATGATGGGCATCATCAAAATTATCTGTGATCATGTCGAGCCATTGAAGCCAATCGGCTTTGTGATTGGCGATCCCGATGCAAAAAAGCCTTCAAAAATTACCCTCTGGGTGAAAGAGAAACTTCACATCGGCACAAAAAAGAAATCACCGAAATCCCGAGAGTAAAGTTCCTTTTCACACATTCAGCCGAAATATCAATTCTTTAGGAAGCGACAGCCGTGTAGTTCAGCTAAGGAACAGCCGTAAATTTTAAAAGAAGAAATAAAGTTTCTTAAAACTGTATTAAAAAATTACATCCATGGTTTCATGAGACTGGGGAAACGGCACTACAGAAGGGAACGTTCGGAAGGCAATGAAGCGGCAGTATCGTATGTTAATACTTTTTGACAATCCAAAAGTAATCGGATCTCTCCGGACGATCATGTAACTCATCGGCCGATAACGTTCACTTAACCGGCAGTCGAAAATCAGCGTGACGCATCAATTCGCGTATGGCCGCTCCGTTGCTTTCTGATTCTAGTCGATCAACTTCCGACATTTTAAAAATTCTTACAGACGAGCCCTTACTACCCAGAGTAAAAGAAAAAAAAATTTCTATTGCTGCACTTTTGTAGTGTAAGCAATTACAGATCGGGAACGATTGACCTGAAGATCGCCCCGCCTTTATTTACCAACCTGATTAAACCTGATGGAGCATGAGACACGCTGCAAAAATTCTGTTTTGTCTAACGTTAACCGTTTTTGCAACTGCTCTTCAGGCGCAACAAGTATTTAAAACAACGAAACCTTCTACCATCGCTTACTACGAGTACCTACCCCAGGGTTATGCGAACAATTCTGATAAGTACCCGGTGATGATTTTCCTCCATGGCGTTGGTGAACGTGGCCCAAACACCACTGACCCTGTGAAACTGGAGGCGAGTATTTATGAAGTGGCGAAGCTCGGGCCTCCGATGTATGTGAAGAATGGAACACAATTCCCCTTCATTCTCATTTCACCACAATTGAAAGACAATTACGGCACCTGGCCATCATCTTATGTAGTGGAGGTTATCAACCATATCAAAACATACTTAAGGATTGACGAACGAAGAATCTATTTGACCGGCCTCAGCCTTGGTGGCGGTGGAACGTGGGTGACTGCTCAGGATTATCCTGAACTTTTTGCAGCCATCGCTCCGGTCTGCGGTGGATACAACTCCCCGACAAAGGCCTGCGGCATCGCTGCAGAGAATGTACCGGTCTGGGCATTCCATGGTGACTCAGACACGACCGTGCCTTATTCGCGAAGTGTAAACATGGTGAATGCGATCAACGCGTGTGTGCCAGCTCCAAGTCCGCTCGCAAAAATGACACTCTATCCTGGTGTCAACCACAACGCCTGGTCTAAAGCCTACAAGACTGACAACTCAGTTCACAATCCGAACCTCTATCAGTGGATTACCTCGTTTACCAATACAACTAAAAAAGGCTCGAAGGTTCCGGTTGCAAATGCTGGTCCTGACAAGAATGTAGCTCCTGGTGGAACAACGCTGACTGGATCGGGGACAGATGCTGATGGAAGCATCGTTGGTTATCTGTGGGAACAACTGAGCGGCCCCAATACAGCAAGTCTTGCCAACAGCGCCACATCAGCGCTTGCACTCTCGAATCTTGTGACGGGCACGTATACGTTTCGTCTCAAGGTTACTGATAATGCCGGCATAACCGATTCTGATTATGTGAAAATAAATGTGAGCAGCACATACCAGAATACACTGCCAACGGTGAGCGCTGGTGCCGACAAGACGATCACACTTCCCATTAACTCGACTTCGATCACCGCCACTGCCAGTGATAGTGATGGCACCATTGCATCCTATGCATGGACAAAAGTTTCCGGAAGCACAGCAACACTCACGGGCACGTCCTCTTCAACATTGTCGACAACAGCTATGGTTGAAGGTTCATACGTGTTCCGTGTCACCGTAACTGACAACGCAGGTGCGACAAAATCAGATGACGTGACGGTAACAGTGAACCCTGCGCCAAACGCATTGCCGTCTGTCAGTGCTGGACCGGATAGAACCATTACCCTTCCGACAAGTTCACTTTCCCTCACTGCAACTGTAACAGACAGTGATGGCACAATTGCTTCCGTTGCCTGGACAAAAGTCTCCGGAGGCACAGCTACGCTTACAGGTGCAAATACAGCTAGACTGGCGCTTTCAGCATTAGGACAGGACACTTATATATTCCGCGTAACTGCCACTGATGACGATGGCGGTCAAAAGTCTGATGATGTAACAGTGACAGTAAATCCTGCCCCGACAAATAACATAGCACCGGTGGCGAAGGCTGGTCTGGACAAGACGATAACACTGCCCACAAAGGCAATCACAATTGTTGGATCTGCAACTGATGCAGATGGTACAATCGCTTCATACGCCTGGACAAAAATTTCCGGTCCTGCTGCGTCCATGAGCAATGCGACAACATCAAAGCTTTGGGCTTACAATCTTGTGGAGGGCGTTTATTCCTTCCGCCTCACCGTTACCGATAATCTCGGTGGTAAAAGTTCGGATGACATGATCCTCACCGTGAAGAGCGAGTCAACGCAGACAACGTATCCGAATGTAGCTCCTGTTGCCAATGCCGGTCCTGATAAAACGATTACGTTGCCAACGCGGTCGATCACGATCGTTGGCTCTGGAACTGATTCAGACGGAACAATAGCGTCTTATAACTGGACGAAAATTGCAGGCCCCACAGCCTCATTGAGCAACGCTGCCACGTCAAGCCTATTCGCATCTAACCTGGTGGAGGGAACCTATTCATTCCGCCTCACTGTGACAGACGACAAGGGAACTTCTGCCTATGATGATGTAAAACTCGTTGTTGCCCCGGAGCCGACACCGAATATTCTCCCAACAGTTTCTGCGGGTTCAGACAAAACAATCACCCTTCCAACGAAAGCGATTACAATCGTGGGATCGGCTTCAGATTCAGACGGAACAATCGCATCAATCCAATGGACGCAGATCTCTGGCCCTGCAGCTCCCATGAGCAATGTGACAACCCTGAAACTCTGGGCTTACAATCTCATTGCAGGAACGTATGTGTTTCGAATTACCGTAAAGGACAATGCCGGAGGAACGCGTTACGATGATATGAAACTCGTTGTTCAGGATCTTTCAACCGCTGCAGCGAACTTTGCAGCCGAAGAAGCCGAGGTTCTTGTAATGGAATCAGAGGAAGAGAAGATTTTGGGTGACCTCTCCGAATCTCAGCTTGAAGCTGCAACGGTAATTGTCTTCAACGAGGCAGGAGAACGGATTTATGCCGGCAACTGGTCAGCAACAAGTCAGCGCGAGGTGATGAACCATAGCGGACTATACATTTACAATGTTATCCGTCAGGGTAAGCGCATGGAGAGTGGGAAAGTTTATGTGAGGTAACAGGGCAGGAGCCAAGAGGGAAAATCCAAGATCCAAAGACCAAAATCCAAGTTCCAAAGACCAAAAATCAAAAGCCAAGGCAAAAAAGACAAGGCCGCGAAATAAAGAAAGTTAGAGTTAAGTAAAGTTTAAACTGTTAACCAGAACCCCGTGTTGGCGGCTCAAGGGGAGTCGTCACATGGGGTTTCTTGTTTTCAATCGCAGTCCAGCCGAAAATATTTTAATTTTGCACAACTCAATATGCGTAAAGTTGAAGTATCGATCACAATCAAGACGACACCTGCATTGGTAATTGGTGCATTTACAGATTCTGATATGCTTCGTGGCTGGTGGAATGTTGAGCGGTCATTGATAGAGAAGAAGGTTGGTGGCATGTATGCCCTTGCGTGGAATATTTCTGAAAAAGGTTTCGGATTTGTATCAACCGGAACCATCGGTGACTTTCGTCCAAATGAAAGATTGGTCGTGGATAATTTCGTCTACATGAATCCGGAGCGTGCGTTGCTCGGACCGATGAGATTGATTATCGAAGCACGACAACTCGATGAAACAAAAACACAGGTGTATATCTGTCAGGATGGCTATCAGCAGGGGGAGCATTGGGACTGGTATTACGAAGCAGTACGTCAGGCATGGCCGATAGTTTCGGAGACGTTGAAAGCTTATCTCGAACGCAGATAGTGGTTAGTGAAATAGTCTCAGCAAAGCACTGTTCCCGTTACAAGCTGTATGTTAGCAAGACGGGGAGAGATGCTTTGCTGAGACGTTTGTTCTTATTGATCCAATCCCATGATCAGTTCCCACAGTTCACTTTTGACGAGATCGCGGGCTTTGTCGGCACGGTCAAATTCAGCCTGAGGGTCTCTTGATGGGTACACGGCTTTGAATGTTGCAGCGTAGTCAATATCACCAACCTGCGCATAAGCGCTGTAGCCATTGCTGGTGACGAAGTCATGCGTGCGTGCACTGCCCGATGGCAGCACGAGTGACCAGAGTCCCCAGCCAGCAGCCTTACCATTATCTGCAAGGTTTTGATGGAATGCTTTCCAGTCTTTTTCGACAGCCATGTACGCTTCCATCATGCCGGGTCTCACTTTCATAAAATCGATCATCACAAACTTAGGCACCACTGGTGTCTTCGGAGTTACCGTCTCCTGGCGGTAATAAAGCATTTGACGAACAATGGTTCTCATTTCATTGAATCTTGCGCCAAGCGCGACAGGATCTGCTTTTGCATCCGCTTCTTTCATCAAAGCTGGCCAGTCATCATTTGCCTGCGTCTGCGGCCATGAATTATAATAGTTAACACTCACATAGTTGTACTCATCATTTGCACCGGTGAAATGAACTCTGTACAATCGCCAGTTAGTAATCTTTCCTTTCTTCTTTCTGAGTTCGTGCACCGGCTTCATCGTTTCCTTCATAAATTTTTCAAAGTCGGCTTCCTTGCCAGGATGAACTTTTTGAAGTACTACACGAACAAAGACTGGGGTTTGGGTTTGTGCCAACGAGATTGTTGACAAAAGGATGGCGGAGAGCAACAGCAAAGAAACCTTGTTTCCTCGCTGCCTTAGGCTGGAAGAGATTTTCATGGGGTTTTATTTGAACGTTTAAGAAAGTCGCTTTCAGACAGCGTTCAAGGCCTTCCGTTGGAACAACACATCTCAGGCGGGAGGGATTTTCGCGTTGTGAAAAGAAATATACAAACCCGGGTTAAGATTTCAAAACAATTCTTGCACGATATGATCGGGTCGTAGTTTGAGACGCCTTAAACTAAGGAATTCTGTGTGTGGTGCTTCGGCAGGGTAATGATGAAAGTCGTACCCTGACCCACGACCGAATCAACCGTGATGACACCAGAATGGTTATCGACAATTTTTTTGATCAGCCCGAGCCCGACACCAAGGCCTGGATCGGATGCAGATATCTTTTTTAGAATTTTGAAGATATAATCCCGGTATTGCATGTCAAACCCAATCCCGTTGTCTGAAAAAAATATGCGCGCATGCTCCGTGAATTTATACCGCTCTGGTGAGTGGTGATAAATGTTTTCATCAAGTGTCACGGCCTTCACATTAACAACAAGTTTCCGTGACGGATCGCGGAATTGAATTGCGTTGTCGAGCAGGTGGTAGAATAGTAATGTGAGCTGAGTCATGTTGCCGGTCACGACCGGGATATCCTCAATGACAATATTGTATTCTGATCCCGACACTTTCCGCACTTCATTCACCTGTCTTGCTGCCTCGAGGATGATATCTCTGATATTTACGTCAGTCATTCCCGTTTCGGCATCAATACTGATATACTGTTGGAGCGCTCTGGTAAGTTGCCTCAGGCGTTCTGCAGAGCGGTCAACTTTCAGAAGGTCATTGTGGGTTCTCGCTGACACAGTTTCCTTTGTGAGAATCCGGTCGGCAAAGAGTTGGATTTTGTGGATAGGTTCCTGTAGGTCGTGTGAAATTATTTTGCTGAACTGCAACAGGCTCTGATTCTGCGAAAACTGTTTACGGTAATGCCTTTCAAGTTCCAGCGATTTCGTTTCAAGGGTTGATTTTAATTCCTGCAGATGGAGATTCTCCTGCATCGCTTTTTCGGCCAGTCGTTTTGCGTTTAGAATTTCCTCCTCATATTTCTGCCGCTGGTGAACAGGGAGGATGACGCAATGGTGCAACCATGCTTCAGATTCCTGCCTTCGTTCCGCGTTGACAAGCACGGGAACGGTTTCGTTTGATGTTGTCTTCAGTTGCAGGAAAATTTCTTCCGCCTTTCCCTGTAATTTTAGAAGTGGAAAAAAATGAGTATTGTAAAAGATCCGGCTGGGAAGCGTTAAGATGACTTCCACATGCTTGTTAAAGACATCCTCACTACGCAGACCGAGCCAACCCAACAACGTCCCGTTCATCCATTGGATGATCCCCTCATCGGTGAAAATGACGTAGCCGCACGGGGCATTGTCGAGTAACCTATCCATGTATCGTTCGTTCACGCAGGTAAGCCTTCATCAACTCAATCGTTTCTTCCGGGTGGCTCATGTGTGGACAGTGCCCGGTTGCTTTCATCACTTTCAATTCACTGTTCTTCAGGTGAGCGTGCAGAAAATCACCCACAGCAAGCGGAGCGATTATATCTTCGGAGCACTGAAGGATAAGCGAAGGTGTCGTTACTTTGAGCAAGTCCTGCCTGTTATCGGAAAAGAAAGTTGCAGCAGCGAATTCGCGTGCAATCCTGGGATCGGTGGAGCAGAAGCTTTGGGTGAGTTCCTGACTTAATTCCGGCCGGTCAGCGTTTTTCATGATCGCTGGTGCCAGAAAGTTAGCCCAGCCAATATAGTTGCGATCCATGGTGTCGAGCAGTTCCTCGATATCTTTGCGTTCAAACCCTCCGGTGTATTCACCATCATTAATGTAACAGGGCGAAGGGCCGATGAGAATCAGATCAGCAAAATACCGTGGTTCTTTTATGGCAGCCAGCACACCAATCATGCTGCTCACCGAATGACCGACAAAAACAACGTCCGCCAGCTCCAACTCGCGGCAGATCTCCAGTACATCCTGCGCATAGCCATTGAGGTTTGAATACCTTTCTGAATTGTAGGCGCGCAAATCTGATTTTCCTGCACCGACATAATCGAACGAGATTATCCTGTACGATTTTTCGAACGCTGGTATCACAAAGCGCCACATGTTTTGATCACAGCCAAAGCCATGTGCAAATAACATAGGCTGCTTGCCGCTGCCGGAAATTTTCACATTGTTTCGTTGAATCACATTTTTATTCATTGCATTCTTTGTTAAGTTGCATCCGAACCGAAAAAATTGCTGTCTGCAATTATAACATTTAATATGGTATTTCTGGTTGATGACGATATTGATGACCTTGAATTCGTACAGGAAGCGCTTGTATCCAATAGCTACAAGGGGCCGGTCGACACGGCTTCCAATGGCCAGGAGCTTCTTGACGAATTGGCAATCCGTGATGCAAAACCTGATGTGATTATCCTTGATCTGAACATGCCTTTGCTCGATGGCTTTCAGGCGCTGTATCAATTAAAAAATAACCCATCCCTGCGCAGAATTCCTGTAATTATTCTGACCGCCTCAGACAATAAGGAAGACGAGATCCGCTGCCTTTCGCTTGGATGCAATTCATATTTCAAAAAACCGAACCGCATTGAGCACTATAATGAGCTGGTTAAGACCATAAAAAAATATATCGCGCAACGAGGGCATTTCTGATTTTTCCCTGAGCAATCCAATTTCTTCATTCCCACCCGTAGAGGCTTCATAGGCAGGTATTTTTCGCGCACTCACTTCGTTAATGTTTAAACTCGTGATTTGAGTATTGCATTAAAAGTTTGTGAGCGTTCTTGAAAAAAGGCTAACTTATCTGTCCTTAAGCGCCTAAACTTATGAAACGCACACTCCTCATTTTGCTGATTGGTTTGTTCGCGGTGGCAGGCAACGCACAAACTACAATCCCTGTTGCTGACAATCTCGTAGCGGAGGGAATTCCGCCTTTGTCTGCTGATCTTGTTGCCACGGTGAAGAATTATACCGAATCCCGCGGAGCATCACTCGTGGAGTGGCATCCCGTGAGAAAGGAAATGATGATCTCGACACGGTTCGGCAACACTGCACAACTCCATTATGTGAAAATGCCGGGAGGCGACCGCAGGCAGATCACATTCTTCGATGAACCTGTTGGTTCCGCAAGCTTCGAACCCAACAAAGGCGATTACTTCCTTTTTGTGCGCGATGTGGGAGGAAATGAGTTCGGGCAGATCTACCGCTATGACATGGCGACTAAAAAGGTAACACTGCTTACGGACGGAAAACGATCACAAAACGGAGGCATCGAGTGGAATACAAAAGGAGACTGGATTGCCTATGGATCGACAAAGAGAAACGGGCAGGATCGCGATATCTATGTAATGAATCCTTTGGACCCATCATCGGATAAGAAAGTTGCAGAGAATACAGGAGGCGGCTGGGGTGTGGTCGACTGGTCTGCTGATGATTCAAAAATTCTTTTGCAGGAAGGGATATCAATCAACGAAACAAGGCTGTACATGCTCGATGTGAAGACAGGCGAAAAATCCAGGCTGCTGCCGGAGAAGGATGAGCGTACAACCTATAGCGGAATTGCGTTCTCTTCAGATAAAAAAGGGATTTACTTAACTACAAATAAAGACAGCGAATTTAACAGGCTTGCGTATTTCGATCTTGCAACAAAGAAACTCACACCGCTGTCAACGACTATCGAATGGGATGTTGACGAAGGAATGCTTTCACCGGATGGAAAACAGCTCGCATTTGTTACCAACGAAAATGGTCTCTCTAAAATGTACATTCTTTCTACCGCAACAAACAAATTTGCAGCCGTTCCGAACCTTCCTACCGGAGTGATTTTCGGTGTTGACTGGGCAGCGGATTCAAAATCTGTCGGCTTTGCATTCAATACATTCAACTCATCATCGGATGTTTATGAGTACAATACAACATCGAAGCAATTGGCACGCTGGACTGAAAGTGAACTTGGCGGGATGGATGTCAGCACACTTCAGGCGCCAGAGCTGATCACCTGGAAATCTTTCGATGGAAAAATGATATCGGGATATCTTTACAAGGCATCAAGCAAATTTACCGGTAAACGTCCTGTCATTATCAACATTCATGGCGGACCGGAAGGGCAATCACGACCAACTTTTGCCGGAAGGACGAATTATTTTCTTAATGAGCTCGGGGTATCGATCATCTATCCAAATGTGCGCGGATCATCCGGCTACGGAAAAACCTTTCTTGATCTTGACAACGGTATGAAGCGTGAAGAGTCGGTCCAGGATATCGGGACGCTGATCGACTGGATTGAAACGCAGCCCAACCTGGATAAAGACAGGATCATGGTGACCGGTGGAAGTTATGGAGGATACATGACGCTTGCTGTTGCCTATCTTTATAACGACAAAATAAAATGTTCGCTTGATGTAGTTGGTATTTCCAACTTCAACACGTTCATGAAAAACACTGAAGCGTATCGCAGAGACCTGAGAAGGGTAGAGTATGGCGATGAGCGCGACCCAAAAATGGCAGAATATTTTGAGAAGATCGCTCCGCTCAATCACACTGATAAAATTTCAAAACCAATCTTTATCGTGCAGGGAGGAAATGACCCACGGGTGCCTTACACCGAGTCAATTCAGATGAAGGACAAGATCAAGGCAAATGGCGGATCAGTCTGGTTCCTCATGGCGAAGGACGAAGGTCACGGTTTCCGTAAAAAAAATAACATTGACTTTCAGTTTTACGCAACCATAGAATTTGTAAAGCAGCACCTCCTGAACGGATTAACAGTGAACTAGATTGTGATGCCTTTATAGTGACCGGATGCGCGTTCGAGAAAAGCAATCTGAGCAGGGTTGATTTTTTTCTTCGCCTCCTGCAAATTAAACCATGCAGCCCTGTCCATTTCAGGAAAGCTTTGTTGCTTTCCTGATCTGGGTGGCCATTCCATTGAGAACGAATTCGATCTGATTCCCTCGGCCGGATCCCACTTTCCAATGAAGGTCCATGCGTGAACAATCTTTCCGGCTTTTTGCTGCACGTAACCCAGGGAATGAAATTCTCGCGCTGGTCTGATGCCGGTCTCTTCTTCAAACTCGCGAACCGCGACCTGGAGCAATTCTTCGTTTGATTCCGGGATTCCTTTCGGAATGCTCCAGACGCCATCTTCCTTGTTCCGATAAAATGGTCCTCCGGGGTGGACGAGAAAAAATTCCAATTCATCTTTTTCAAACCTGCACATCAGTAGACCTGCAGCGATGTTTTGCTTTGCCATGCTTAAAGTTGAGGGCAATGTTTATATTCGCAAAGTAATCAAAAGTTCAGATGCCGCACATTTCCATTATTGCAGCAAGTGTTCGCACAGGTCATGCGAGTAATCGCGTTGCACTTTTTTTTAAAGAATTCATTGAGTCGAAGAAGTTGGCTACAGCTGAAATACTCGACCTGAAGACGTACAACTTTCCGCTTTTTGATGAACGCCTTAAATATCAGTCGCACCCATCTGCTAATGTGCTTGATTTTGCCGACCGAATCAAAAAATCTGATGGTGTCATCATCGTGACGCCTGAATACAATGGAGGATATCCCGCGAGTATCAAGAACGTAGTGGATCTGCTCTATGATGAATGGCACCGAAAGCCGGTTGCCATCTCGACAGTGTCTGATGGAAATTTCGGAGGTACGCAGGTGATCACCTCACTGCAATTCTCGCTGTGGAAAATTCGTGCATGGACTGTGCCGGCAATGTTCCCCGTTCCCAACGTGAATAAAGCAATGGATGAAAATGGAAAACCACTTGAACCGACAATGGAGAAACGCGCTTTGAATTTTGTAAATGAATTGCTTTGGTGTATTGCTGCTAAGCAGAAAATGCAGCAGCAGTAATTAAATTCTACAGTCGCGCGCTCCACATGATAAATTACTTTGCAGAGATTAATTCTCATTAATGTCAGAACACTAA
The DNA here is from genome assembly GCA_029309925.1 of Fulvivirgaceae bacterium JP3-4. GTDB lineage: Bacteria > Bacteroidota > Bacteroidia > Cytophagales > Cyclobacteriaceae > Chryseosolibacter. Next base: position 175,783 of record JARKND010000004.1, on the reverse strand, counting down.
TCTCCAATATCCGCAAGTCTTCGAAACATAGGCCCACTTATCTGATTGGAAATTGCGCAAACGGGTTTTAGCTCTTTCTTTGAGCCATCAATTGAAAAAAGAATGCGTGCTGGTGGCTATCCATGGCGAGGATAGCAGTCTCTGAGAAAAGCAACTACGATGATTTTATAGTCACCTGACATGATAAAATTATCATGCCATCATCGGATTTGCTCTTTCATTATGTAAGTACACTTAACAATTTTATTTACCACCTAACGTGTGGATCACTCTGTTTGCGAGGAGCGACCACGTTCAAATTTGAGAAGAATGCAAATCAAAATCACTTGCCTCCTGGTTGTTGCAGCCAGCTTGCTGTTTTCACAAACCTTCGCACAACAAACAGCAAAAATGACTTCAGGCGGAATCGGATATCTTGAATATCTTCCGCAAGGGTACAATTCGAATTCAAATCTTTATCCCATCGTGATTTCACTTCACGGGATCAAAGAGAAGGGTAACACGCTCAGCTCTCTTGAGCTTGTTGACAACGTTGGACTTCCGAAATACGTGAAGTACGGGCAGCAGTATCCCTTCATTCTCATTTCTCCACAGCTTAAAACTTCAATGGGCAAGTGGACGGGAGACTATGTAATGGATGTGTTGAATCACGTGAAAAAATATCTCCGTATTGATAACAGAAGAATTTACCTGACCGGACTCAGTCTCGGTGGAGGAGGTGTGTGGTCAGTTGCTACGGCCTATCCTGCAACCTGGGCTGCTATTCTGCCGATCTGTACTGGATATAATTTGTTGGGTTCAGCTTATAAGCTTGCGCAGGAAAATGTTCCGACCTGGGGATTCCATGGTGATAAGGATTATGTTGTGTCATATACAGTGACACAAAAGATGATCACCGCGATCAATGCTTCTACTCCGAAGCCTAGTCCGTTGGCAAAGTTTACAATTTTCCCGGGCATGGGCCACGTCATCTGGGACAAGGTATATAAAGAGACGACTGCACTCAGCTGGATGCTAAGCTTCACCAACGGTACAACATCGGGAGGAACGACAACAACTACGAATGCCGTGCCCGTTGTAAGCGCTGGATCCGACAAGACAGTCTACCTTCCAACCAACTATACATCCCTTGACGGTACGGCATCTGATCCTGATGGAACAATCGCTTCCTATCAGTGGACCAAAACCAGCGGAAGCTCGTGTACTATGAGCGGCACAACGTCCTCGAAACTTACTACGTCTAATATGCCTGCGGGAACTTATTACTTCAGACTGACTGTGAAGGACAACAAAGGCGCTTCGAAGTATGATGATGTAAAAGTCGTAGTGTCTTCATCTACGTCAACAACGAATAAGTTGCCGGTAGTGAGTGCAGGCTCTGATAAGTCAACTACGAACAAAGGGATGACGATCGTGGGCACTGCTTCTGATCCGGATGGCTATATCGCATCATACAAGTGGACGAAAGTTTCCGGACCGAGCATCTCAATGTCAAACACAACGACATCGAAGCTTTGGGCATCGAACCTTGTTGCCGGAACTTACTACTTCAGATTGACGGTGACCGACAACAAAGGAGGAACGAAGTATGATGACATGAAGCTGGTCGTGACAAACACAACCGCTGGCCTGAATGGCGAAATGGATATCAGGTTTGAGCGCGTAACAGCGCCAGCCCAATCATCGCCAACACGATTTGCGACACTTGACACTAACGATCTGCCATACCGTGAGGTGTTAATAAGCCACGAATTGTCCGCATCGACTGTGCAGACTGGATCGAGAAGAAGACTTTCCGTTTAAGGAATCGATCGAACAATTCAAGGTAAACCCATCAGTGAGAACTGATGGGTTTTTTATTTAGGTTACAGTACTTCCGCGATTTCGTCTGGCTGCGCGCTCCATTCTTTGATGAGTGGTCCGCTCATGCCAAAGACCGGATCACTTTCGGGGAGCGGCACTTGCCGGATATTCTCATCAGCCTTAGGTCGTTCGCTTTCTTTGCCATGATTCATATCATAGTCTCTTCCGCCAGCATAAGCTCCTATGACCTTAAAGTTCTCTTCTCCGCCCAGATTCTTGTGTGCTACTCCAGCAGGAATCACAATGACGTCACCCTGTTCAAGCATCAGTGATATCCCGGATGGCCCGCCAAACTGAATCCGGGATGACCCTTCGATGACTGCAAGTACTTCATGTGCTGTGCTGTGATAATGATGATAGTCAAACACGCCATCTTCCCAGGCATTTGACCATCCATTGCTTTCGAGAAATTGTTCTACATCATTAGATGCATTGGCTTCAAGTCGCAATGCCTTTCTGTAAATGATGAGCGCCAGATGGCCGTTATTCGGAAAAGTACCATCATCGGGAATCAGATGGCGTACAATATTGACATGCTGGAGCGGGTTGGCAAGTTCAATACGTGACTTCATATATGCTCTTTTTCTTTTTCTTCCTGGTTGGATCCTCCTTGCCGGGTTTCGCAGGTTCTTCCTCCTCCTCATCCGGACGTGTTGGAACCGGGTTACTCCTTCTTCCGGGTTTGTTTATTATCGGATTGCCAATTGCCGCAACAAGCGACATATTCAGGCTGTCAAAATTAATTTTCTTCACATCTCCTCCTCGTTAATTTGATCTAAGAAAGAGCGCTGTCGAAAAAATTATTCCGCAAACATTGAAAACGTAGAAATAGCCGCTCGTTCTACCGGGCAGTCGGCCAGTGAAAATGCGTTGCTAATGCTAAAATCGATGGCTCGATAATGGTTCGAAGAATCGCATAGCCTCAACAGTAGATGAGAAATTTTTGTCCCAGACGAAGCAGCGGGTTGTAAACGTTACGCCCATGCCATAGCCATTGATGCGCGTAGTTTTGGTCGGATTCCGATTCTCGACTAACATCTGGTGCCGATTCGGCTTTCCTTTCCAAGATCCCCACTGGTAATTCATTTCTTTATGCTTTAGTGTTGAAAGAATTCTCCACTAAAATTTTCAGGCCAACATCGTTTCAATACAACTATCTGACGGTTCGCTACATCGGTTAAGAAGCTGGTGACGACCCTGTGGCGCAAAAGCAAAGCTTTCATCAAATTCAACCAAACACCCATCGCAATGCTTAAAAATTACCTGAAAATCGCGTTTCGCTCGCTGTGGAGAAGCAAAGCGCACTCTACTATTAATGTTGTGGGATTGAGTATCGGCATCGCATGCTGTGTGCTCATCAGTCTTTTTGTGAAAGATGAGCTGACATTCGATCGGTTTCACTCAAAAGCGGACAGGATTTACAGAGCGTACGTGATTGAAGACTGGGGCGTCAATCAGCAATTTATCGACATCACAACGCCTTTCCCACTGGGGCCCGCACTGAAAGATAATCTTCCGGAGGTGGAGCTGATGGTTCGAAGGAATAACATCGGCACACAGGTTCGGGTGGGCGATGAGTTGTTCTCTGAATCCGCCACGATTGCGGGTGCTGATTTCCTTGAGATGTTTGACTTCGAACTGGTGCAAGGTGAAAAAACGGACATCCTCCGTGATCAGTCTGCGATCCTGGTTACCGAAGAATATGCGAAACGTTTTTTCGGCACAGACGAGGCGATTGGCAAAACTGTTTCGCTGCTGCTGGGCGAAAAATTTGAAGACTTCACCGTCAAGGGCGTTCTGAAAAATCCACCTGTAAATTCAAGCATACAGTTCGGGATGGTGATTTCAGATCTTAACTATCCAAAGCTTTACAGCGAAAAGGCCCTTACCAGCGGATGGTTTAACATCACTCCTGAAACATTTGTGCTGTTGAAAGAAGGAGTAGATCCCGCTGTGCTTTCGAAAAAATTTCCTTCTGTTTTCAAACCGTTAATAGGTGAAGACTACGAGAAGAGTAAATACTTTGTCGGGCTGCAGCCATTGACGAAGATTCATCTTGACACATCGTTGCCTGCGGGCATTGCCCCCGTGAGTGATCCGAAATACTCCTACATACTCGGAGCAATAGCAGGTTTGATCCTCATCGTGGCGTGCATCAACTTTGTCACGCTGTCGATAGGCAGATCGCTGAAGCGCTCGAAGGAAGTCGGAATCCGCAAGGTCGCAGGTGCGCAGCGTCAGCAGCTTATTTTCCAGTTCATCGGAGAGGCTGTGATCATCACATTCCTCGCGCTCTTTATCGGACTCATGCTATCGTTTCTCGCGTTGCCAACATTTAACACGTTGTCAGGCAAAACACTTTCGCTTCCGATCGATAAGTTTCTGGTTTTCGTGAGCGTGTCGCTCATCGCAGTGATTGGTTTGATCGCGGGGAGTTATCCGGCATTTGTGCTGTCATCATTCAAACCCATTGCCGTGCTGAAAGGCGCACTCCAAAGCGGAAGCAGTAAACAAACGTTGCGTAAAGTGCTTGTAGGCATTCAACTGGTGCTGTCGATATTTTTGATTTCAAGCACGCTGGTCATGCGTGAGCAACTTCACTTCTTACAGTCTAAGAATCTTGGTTTTGACAAAGAACAGCTCGCAGTCATTCAACTGAATGTGAATGAGGGGAGGGGCTTGCGCGAACGCGTCCCGAAGGGGTTTGAAATAGCAGAGAGATTTAAACGTGAACTTGCCGGGCTTCCGCAGATTGCATCTGTCAGTGCATCTTCCCATGATTTCGGAAATGGCAACTGGGTGAATCTTGGTTTCACTGATGATCAGGCAGTGTACCGCACCTTTAGCTATAACACGATTGACGATGACTTTCTTCCCGCAATGAAAATAGATGTGGTGGTCGGAAGAAACTTCTCAGACGAAAATCCTTCTGATCAGAGACGATCACTCATTGTGAACGAAGCGTTTGCAAAAATGTTTGGATGGACAGATCCAGTAGGAAAGAAGATCCCGGGAAAGAACTTTGAGGACCACGAGATCATTGGCATGGTTAAAGACTTCAACTACCAGTCGCTTTATACGAAGGTAGAACCCCTTGTGCTTGGAATGAACCCAACGGTGATCCTTACGGGAATTGAAAATATCAACGTGCAGAACAGTCCAATTCCAAAACTGTTTATTCGCCTCAAGCCTGGTCAGGCCAGTGAAACACTTGCAAAGATCGAGACAATCTGGGATAAAATAACCGGTGGTGAAGAATTCAATTTTCAATTTGTTGATGAAACCCTGAACGCGCAATACCGCAGTGATCAGAACCTTGGCAAGATCGTCAGTCTGACGACCATGCTTGCGATATTGATCGGAAGCCTTGGTCTCTATGGACTTGCTTCACTCGCTATGCAAAATCGGATTAAGGAAATCAGTATCCGTAAAGTTCTCGGTGCGACAGAACAATCGTTGCTGGTGCTGCTTTCAAAAGATTATATCATGCTCATTGGCATTTCGCTAGTCATCTCCGTACCGATCACGTGGTGGATGATGAAGGACTGGCTGTCTACGTTTGAATACAGGATTACCATTGGTGCTGGTGTATTCCTTTTGTCAGGCGGAATATCGCTGGCGATTGCTCTGCTCACCATCAGCTATGAAGCGATTAAAACAGCGTGGAGCCAACCGGCTAAAACGCTGAAGTATGAATAGGATTGTAGAAGCAGCGACCGTTAGGTTTTTTTGACCTTCACGAACTTTGTGCTGTTTGCAGCCGGATCATTGACAACCTCGGTAATGGTGCCTTCGATACCGATGTAATGCGACTGCTGTGATTTTGGAACCGTAAGATTCGTACCAGCGGCAATTGCATCTTTGAACGCCATCACATGCTCACCGGGCCATGCCTGGTCCTTTGTCTGACTGATAAAGGCTGCTTTGACTTCCTTGCCATCGAGATAGTCACTAAAATTATCTTTGATTACAACTTTTGGTAAGTTCATAGAAATGCAATTTGTCTTTTGGGCAAAAAAAGCGTTCCAAAAAAAGGTCCTGACTGCTCAGGACCTTTTTGCTTTAATATTCGCTTGCTCCAATGTCGTACGAGCCGAGTTGCAATCGCAGATCCTGGTAGAAGTCCTTCGCGATAGCAAAAGTTGAAATGCTCTTGCCTTTGTTTACGGCAGGTGATGTACTTGTTAGCCGGTAGTTGTCGCTTGTGTATCCCACGAACTTCAGCGCAGTAATGCTGCGTGTAAAATAGTTGTTAGCAATCTCGAGATTTACTTTGCTGCTGATCTTATACACATATGAGTCATTTGCAGTCCGGGGGTATGTGTAAGTTGTATAACTGCCCGGGTTCACAATGATATTGTTAATCACAACATTCTTCAGATACTCTGCATAGATTCGGATGCCGTCCTGCTTCGGGTTGATCAATGTGTTGTTGAGAAACTTGAACCCAGTTCCTGTGCTCAATCGGTCATCACAGAAGATTGCGCTTGCACCGGCATTCACGATAATATTGTTGTGAATGACATTGTCTGCAAGTCCGAGAACGATCAGTCCGTTTCCAGGTCCCGACTTGATAAAGTTTGCATAAAACTTTCCGCCCGTTCCTTCGCCAAGTTGTACACCATTGTTTTGCGCTGCGGCATTTTTCTTTCCGTAGTTTTCCACTGAGTTGCCATAAACTTCCGCTCCAACCGTGGCACAACCGATCTGGATTCCTTCCCATCCGGAATTGTTTATCTTATTATCATAAACTTTCAGGTAGTGGATTTCATGAGGATACTTTCTGCCGCACGAAGTGGATACACCATTCTTGTAAAACGAGTTTCCGATGTATAATCCTTCACCCGCACAGTCGTGCACGTAGTTGTCATGAATCGAAACATTGCGCATGGTGAAATTACCGCGGGTTGTCGCAGCATCGCATGTCGGATCGGTCTTTGCCATAATTCCTGCGAACCCTGCAGAGATCGCTTCAATATGATCTACTTCAAAGTCGGTAGTCAGTGCTTCGAGAGACATGTTGATGTGACCGCTTTGAATTTTGATTCCGTAGACACCGTCTGTATTACCTCCTGTGATACGGAAGTATTTACTCTTCCCGAACTTAATACCGTAGGTCATTCCTGTTGCATTGATAACAGCTGTTCCTCCGCAGTTCCGGATCGTGATGGGGGCTGTTGACGTTCCAACGATATTCTGGAAATTCAGATTTTTATAGCTGTTCGCTGCGCTAAGACAGATCACTGCTCCGGGTTTGATTCCAAGTACCCTGCCATCGATAAGATTTTTGTTTGATGGAACGGTGTAAGTACATCCGCAGCTTGTGCTCTTGGCTGAGGTTTTCATGTCTTCGGTCAGTTCCTCTTCTTCAAGAATGTCATCGGTTGAACATTGAGAGAAAATGATCGTGGCCGCAATGGCAAATGAGAGGGCTTTGAAAAAAGGTGCAATCTTTTCTTGAAACATCATCTAACTTCAGGTTATGCAATTACTCGAGGGAAGTAGGTTGCAGGTTAAAAAATAACTAGCGGGCTTTTTTTGTTATCATTCCTTTGCTAGCAAAATGATGATGCAAAAGAACTTAACGCAGCGCTGTTGGTACCGGCAATTTTTTACATGAAGTAGCGATGTAAGCTTTTTGACAAAGACTAAGATTTTTTGATGATCAATATCAAAACTTTATTCAGGTAAGTAATAAGTCACGATCAGTGGCGATGAACTGCACGGACGCTGTCGAAAAGTCGCAGGTGAAAAGTCAGCAATGTGAAAAATTTAAAAAGATTTCAGAAAATCACTTCTCAGCTATTCTGAATCATTCATATTCGATTGCGCCAATATCGAACGCACCGCCTTGCGGTCTCTTGCGGTTATAGAAATCGAAAGTCAATGTCGGAAGATATGTACGGACGTCTGTGCCCTTGTTGATCGTTGCCGGATAACGCTCCAGAATGATGTTATCCATTAGCCCGCTGTCAAAACTCGCGATATGCGTTTTTGCAAAATCGACAAGCGTGGTATCCTGGACAAAGATGTTGTTTGAAAGCGTGACGGGAGCACCTTTCGGGTAAAGCTTTCCGCCAGCTTTGATCACCAGGTTGTTCATGATGAGTTTTTCTCCGCCTCTTGCACTGAAGAATGTAAATCCGTCTTCGCCCGAATTGTATATCGTATTGTTAAATATCCTGTAATAGCCGTCCGGAAGGTATAGGCCCATTACACTAGCCGTACCGTTGAACCCATCTTCTCCCGCATTTAACACGATGTTGTTGAAGATGTCGTTGTTGCCCATTCCCTGGAACATAATACCATGTCCTGTTCCTGTATCGATAAGGTTGTTGTAAACCTTTCCGGTTACACCGTCAGCAATCATCAGCCCTTCGTTGTGTGCCCGGTGTCCTCTCGTTCCATAGTTGCGGATGATGTTATTGTACACTTCGCAGTCTTCATCAACGTTCTTAACCTGAATGCCATCCCAACCCGTGTTTTCAACAAGATTGTGATGAAGCCTGAAACCCTTGATAGAATGCGACCAGGTTTTGAACGGACATTTTTGTTCTTTGCGTCCGCTGTAGAAGCCATGACCGATGTACATTCCTTCGCCACCAACATCGTGAACCCAATTGTGGTGAACGTTGACATTGCGCATCACCCAGGCCTGTCGGGTGGAATCGCTGAAGAGCTGGCAATCCTGGTAAGGGCTTGTCTTAATCCCGAAGCCAGCGAAGCCAGAGCCTTCTCCTTCACCGTTCTTGTTATATCCGGCAACTTCTACGAATGCTACTTCGAAGTCGGTAGTGAACATCTCAAATGACGCATAGAAGCTCTTGTGCGTTTGGATCTTTATACCGTATTGTGCGTTCGATGCGCCATCGCCCAGCAGACGGAAATGCTCCGAGTTTTCAACCCGTAGTCCCTCCGATATGGTCGCTACACCGCCACAGTTGCGGATGACCACAGGCTTTAACTTCGTTCCTTTGATGTGAGAAAGCTTCACCGTTTTATATTTGAGAGAGGCGTCAAAACATATCACCTGGCCAGGGAAGATCGGAATTTTCCTGCCATCGTTGTGATAGCCCTTTACGATGTAATCACACTCCGCACATGAAAAATCTTCTTTGATCTCCGGGAAGTTGTCGCGGTGCAAAGATGTGATCGCCAATAGGAACATGATGACCAGCGAAGAATGGCCGAATAAGCGGTTTTTTGCAAATATCATAAGAGTTTCTGGTGCGCAGCTACCTGTACTAATTTCATTCCAACTGCTGCTATGCGAAGATCATGCGCCTCATTAAAGATGAACGGCATGATTTTTCTTCTGACATTTCAACCGATTTCGGTTTTAAAAAAGGCCTTATGAATAGAACAGTCTTGAAATTTTTCAGATCGATCCAGGTACATTTTCCATTCGCACAAGATCTCAAGTTCTCCGTTCAACGCACAATCCGGTCAGTGATGGACCGGACTCATGAGAAAGAATTCGAATTGGTCACCCTGTTTTCAAATCCGAAGAACAACGTGTTCATAGACATCGGGGCCAATCGTGGCGATGCAATTCAGTCAATCCTTATGCGTCAGCCGGACAGTAAAGTTTTCGCTTTTGAACCCAATGGATATCTGGCGAGCAAGCTCAACCGGCTATATGGCAACGATGATCGGGTGAAAATTTTTAATTACGGTCTTGGGGATGTTTCAAGTCAATTCGATTTGTATGTCCCGTTTTACAATCAGTACATGTTTGACGGACTTGCATCGTTCAAAGAGCAGAACGCGCGCGATTGGCTGCGCAACCGTTTATACGGTTATTCTGAAAAGAAGCTGGATGTTAAAAAGGTTCGATGCCAGGTAAAACGCCTTGACGAATTTGGACTTTCTCCTTGTTTCATTAAGATCGATGTGCAGGGTTTTGAGTATGAAGTTCTGCGCGGAGGCGAGGAGACGATCCGAAAAGCGCGACCAGTTATTCTGATGGAAAGTCCGGCCCATCGTGAACTCGACTTTCTGTACGCACTCGAATACCAGCCGTTCATCTTGAGAGGTGACACCCTCCGCTCAGGAACGAAAAACTACAATGTGTTTTTCATTCCGGAGGAAGCGGTGATTCCACTGCAGAAAAAATATCAGATCGAAACAGGCGTCCGTAAAGCCGCTTAGTTATTGATACTCCGCTGCACCGATGTCGTACCCGAGACCGCGCATTCTTGATTTCTTGTAGAAGTCGGTACCGATTGCCCAACTGCTGATGTCCGCGCCTTTGTCGATCATTTGCGATGTCAGCGCCAGCCGGTAGTTGTTTGTAAGCGGATCGATGAACTGCACATCACTGATCGATGTCGTGAAGAAGTTGTTGCGCAGATCAATCTTCACGTCCTTGCTCAATTTATAGATAAACGCGTCAGCTGGAACACGAGGATAAACATACTTCACATAGTTTCCTGGATTCACGATAATGTTATTAATCACAACGTTCATCGCAACCTTCTCCGCATAAAGCCGGATTCCATCGGTTTTCGGATTGACGATGGTGTTGTTGATGAATTTGAATCCTGTGCCTGTTGTGTAACGCTCATCGCAGAAGATTCCCATGTCACCTGTATCCACAATCACATTGTTGTAAATCACATTCGTGCCCAGGCCGAGCACGTTCATACCTGAACCAGTTCCCTGCTTGATGAAATTACCATAGCAAAGTCCACCCGTGCCTTCACCAAGTTGCATTCCGTTTCGTTGATTATACTGGTTCATCGTTCCGTAGTTCTCAATGGTGTTTCCGTAGATCTTAGCGCCCACCGTAGCACATCCAACCTGAATTCCGTCCCAACCAGAATTTTTTACAATGTTGTTGAAAAGTCTGAGGTAATGTATTTCGTGAGGATAACGAATTCCGCAATCCGTATTGACGCCCGCCTGGTAGAATGAATTGCCAACATAGAATCCTTCGCCTCCGGTATCATGGACATAATTGTAGTTGAGGTTCACATTCTTCATGATAAAATTCTCGCGGGACGTTGCCGGATCACAGCTGGGATCGGTTTTCGCCATAATGCCTGCGAAGCCGGAACCCATCACTTCAACGTGGTCGACTTCGAAGTTTGTCGAGAGGTCGCCTAACGCAAGCCCTATGTGGCCGTTGACAACCTTAATCCCGTAACTATTCGCCACCGACCCGCCTGTAAGACGAAAATGCTTCGAGTTTTGAGTCTTCAATCCAAAGGACATTCCGGTTGCATTCAGGGTGGCTGTACCACCGCAGTTGGTAATCACTATCGGCTGCTCGGCCGTTCCGACAATATTTCTGAAAAGAAGATTCTTGTATGCTGTTGTGGAATTGAGACAAATCCTGTCGCCAGGTTTCAGTCCGAGTATTATTCCATCGATCACATGGGTGCGTTCAGGCACCACGTACGTGCACGTTGAGCAGTCGGTGACTGAATTGATGTGAGTCTTGATTTCCTCGTCATCAGGAAGAGGCTCGAATTCTTCTTGTGTCTGACACGAGAAGGCTATAGTTAGCGCAAACGCATAGGCGACAACCTTCAGTGGGGTGGAGGTCAATTTCATGATAAGTGTGGGGTTTAATTTGACAGACGAAAGCCAGGAGACAGCGGAGTCAGGTTAGTTTACATAGGCATAGGGTTAAGCTTACGCAAGATGCTAAACCAGCGGCTGTAAAACTTTTTAATATGGCCGCTTATTGTATAATGTAAGAAAGCGGCTGTGTGTAAAAAAAATGAGCCGTGCAGGCGGCCATTGCTATGGGCATAAAAAAGCCCCGCATTTCTGCGAGGCTTGATTAAACCAAATACTAACTAAAAACTGAAATCAATATTCATGAGCACCGATGTCGTATCCACTTCCGATGAGGCGAGGCTCATTAGCGTAGTCAACGGTGATGCTATACGCGGAAATGTTGTAACCCTTGTTGATCACTGGTGACGTGCTTGTAAGTGCATAATTAAAAGCACCGGGATTGACAAACTTCAACGTGCTGATATCGCGGGTGACCTGATTGTTACCCTGTGTTGCGCGCATCGTCTTGCTCAACAAGTATACATAAGCATCATTTCCGCTGCGTGGATACGTGTACTTCGTGTAGGCACCTGGATTAACGATGATGTTGTTGTAGACGTAATTCATTACCACCTGGTCAGCGTACAGCGTTATTCCGTTAGCTCCGGGATTGATAATCGTATTATTTATGAACTTGAAGCCAGGACCCGTTGCTGTCCTATCATCGCAGAAAATTCCATCGCCACCAGTGTTAACAATAATATTGTTATACACCGTGTTGTCACCGTTGTTGAGAATGAACAATCCAATGTTTTTGCCCCCTTTGATGTAGTTATTGTAAAACTTGCCGGGAGCACCTTCACCGAATTGAACACCGTTGTTCTGATACTGAACATTTTTCACTCCGTAATTTTCGATGCGGTTGTTGTACACTTGCACGCCACCGGGGATTGAACCTACCTGGATCGATTCCCAGCCTGAATTTTTGATCACGTTATCGTGGATCTTGACATTTTCAAGAATGTGTGGCAGGCGAATCCCACAAGGTGTGCTGATGCCCTTCAGGTAAAACGTATGACCTACATAGAAACCTTCGCCTCCTGTGTCGTGAACATAGTTGTGATGAAGGAAAACATTTCTCATGACAAAGTTACCACGGATAGTCGCGTTGTCGCAGGTTGGCTCGGTCTTCACCATAAAGCCCGCAAATCCTGATGATGCAACCTCCAAATGGTCGGCTTCCACGTAAGTGGTTAGTCCTTCAAGTGAAACGCCTTGCTGTCCACCGACTACTTTTATCCCGTAAGTGCTTCCGCTGCCACCCGTGATCCTGATGTACTGACTTTTTTCAGTCTTCAGACCGTAACCTTTTCCTGTAGCATTCAGCACCGCAGTGCCGCCACAGTTTTTAATTGTGATCGGACTGGTAGCCGTACCTTTCAGATTTCTGAACAGAACATTATAGTAAGTGTTGGTGGCACTTAAACAGATCACAGCACCCGGCTTGATCCCCAGCGTTGCTCCGTCCACCACCCATGCCTTCGATGGCACAGTGTAAGTGCACCCGCAGTCAGCGGCAGCTCTTGTAACTAAATCCTCCTCAAGCGTGATTTCCTCCTCGAAAATCTCGTCTTCGGAACAGCGAATGAACGCGCTCGCGATCAGCAACACACAAAGTTTTAGCAGGAGAGTGGGTCTCTTTACAATTGTCATCAGAAAATTTTATGGATTAATAATTATTTACAAGTGCCGATCGTGATCGGTGCCTCTTCAGTGCCTTCTACATTGACAAACGTCAGGTTGCCATATTTCTTAGCTGCATCCAGGCAGATTACACTTCCCGGGGCAAGGCCAAGTTCTTTACCATCGATCGTTTCAATGTCTTCTGCAACTACGTATGTACATGTGCTGCATTCCACGTTGTCGCTGAATTGTGTATTCGCACCTTCAATAGTGATACTTCCTACATTTGATTCTCCTTCAACAGCCGTTGCTGAAGTAGCTACATCTTCGGTGATTTCCTGCATTTCGTTTTCCTGGCAACTTGCCATAAAGAAAAGAGATGCTACAAAAAACACAGAGGCTTTAACTTCGGACTTAGCATTACGATAATTGATTCTCATCATTGTGTTGGTTTAGGCCAGGTAATGGCGTGTTAAAAAATAAAATAAAAAAGATGTAAAGCTGCTACAGACGTTGTACTCGTGCCCTTCAGTTCATGACTCAACCCTTTACGTTCAACCATCAGATCTTTTTTCGTGACGCGAACCTAACGCAGGAGTTTTAATTTTCTTTCATGCCTGTCCGGATTACACGATTGATGGCATTATTCCACGATAAATACCCGAAATGATGAAAATCTTTTACAAAAATATACGAGCTAAATAGCTGGTTCACAGCCTGATATCGGACAGGCGACAATAATTACAGCCGATTAGTATGACAAAATATATACTAATAGTAGATTAGTCTTACAAATTATATACAAATGGGAAAGGAATATCTTGGTGAATTCGAAGAATTGGTGCTTACCATGGTCGGTATACTGCAGGAAGAAGCGTACGGCAATGCCATCGTGACCGAGATCGAAGAAAGGGTGGGGAGACGTGTAAATTTAAGTGCCGTACACGTCACGCTCTACCGGCTGGAAGACAAAGGTTATGTAAAATCGTCAATGGGCGGAGCGACTAATTCACGAGGCGGCAGGCGCAAGCGGATTTTTAAAGTTACGAATGCAGGCCTTGCCATGCTTCGCGCACTGAAAGAATCACGCATGGACATGTGGAAACTCATTCCACAGTTAAAGTTTGGATAGCGCATGAAGCAAATCGTTCCACCACGCACAGCGCTGCAATTCCTCCGACTCGTTTGCCCCCGGCAACTGCATGAAGGAATTGAAGGCGATCTGCTCGAGGAGTTCGAGCATGATGTTGTCAGCCGTGGTGCAACGAAGGCCAGGTGGCTGTTCTTGTGGCGCGTGCTGTTGTTTTGCAGGCCCGGGATCATTTTTCGAAATTCTTTTTCTCTACCCATAACCGAATTCATTATGCTGAGCAACTATCTCGTCATCGCTTTTCGGAATATTCTGAAGAACAAAGTCTTTTCAGGTATCAACGTCATCGGTCTGGCACTCGGCCTTGCTGCATGCCTTTTTATTTTCCAGTTTGTCAGCTTTGAGTTCAGCTACGACACTTTTCATTCAAAGCTTGACCGCACCTATCGGGTCACCAACGATCGGTTCCAACATGGAAAGCTGATTCAGCACGGAACTATCATGTATCCCACCATCGGGCCGACCATGGCCAAAGATTATCCGGAGATCGAAATGTATACACGTCTCATGCCGGGCGGAGCAATGAACGTCAAAGTGAACGATGAAATTTTCACGGGACAGAATTGTCATTTCACTGACGAATACTTTTTGCAGGTTTTTGATTTTCCGCTGATTGTCGGCAACCGGGAAAGCGCGTTGAAAGAGCGCTATACAATCGTGTTGACCGAGACTACTGCCCGCACTTTCTTCCGTATCGAAGACAACGACTTTCTCTCCGTGATCGGAAAAACACTTTACTGGGGACTCGACCAGCAGCCTTACAAGGTAACTGCAATCCTCAAGGACGTTCCCGAAAACTCACACATTCAGTTTGATGCCCTGGTTGCCTACGCTACCTTGTTTACACCGGAACATCCGGAAGCGGACAACAGCTGGACCTGGTCTGACATGCGTCATTACCTCGTGCTTAAGCCAGGTGTGGATTATAAAAATCTTGAAGCAAAATTTGACGACTACAGCCAGCGGTATTTTCAGGGTGACAAGGTCTCAGGAAGTATCGAGAAATTCTACCTTCAACCGCTGAAGCGTGCGCACCTTTTTTCTGACTATGAATATGACATAGCCAAAGTGGCGAGTGGTAGGGCGGTGTGGGCAATGTTGATCGTTGCGATTTTCATTCTCGTCCTTGCCTGGATCAATTACATCAACCTCACCACTTCAAAAGCACTCGATCGCGCGAAGGAAGTTGGATTGCGCAAAGTGATGGGCGCCTACAAATCACAACTTGTGCGTCAATTTATTTTTGAGTCTGTGTTGATCAGCCTGGTTGCTTTCGCGATTGCTGTGCTGCTCGTAGCCCTGCTTCAGGATTCATTCAACACGTTGATTGATGCCAGGTTAAACTGGTCGCGCATCTTCACAGGCATAGACCTCCAGACCACTATTATCTTCTTCAGCCTCATGGTCGGAGGGATGTTGCTGTCCGGATTTTATCCCGCGTTTGTGCTATCATCCTATCAGCCGGCAACGGTGCTGAAAGGAAAATTCCAGCGATCATCTAAGGGACAATTTCTTCGGAAAGGCCTCGTAGTATTTCAGTTCACGGCTTCTGCTGCACTCATCACGGGCACGATGATCGTCTCCAAGCAACTCCGTTTTATGAATGATTCGGATCTCGGCATCAATATCTACAATACAGTTATCATTCAACAGCCCGAACGCACAAGCTGGGATTCAACATTCATTACCCGCGTTGAGACGTTCAAAACAGAACTCGCTCGCATTGATGGCGTTGTCAGTGTAACATCAAGCAATAACACCCCGGGTGATCGCCTTCCGCGTGCATTTGGTATCCGCCTCGCGGAACACCCGTCTTCAGCCAGATACACAATGAGCGTGATGAACGTTGACTATTCTTTTTTTGATACCTACAAGATCAACCTTCTCTTCGGACGCAAGTTTGTTGCCACAGATCACAAAGAGAATTTCCAGGACATCACAACGGTAATGCTGAACGTTAGCGCGGCAAAGTTGCTTGGAATCGATAACCCTGAGAGTGCCGTGGGTAAGGAAATTATCTGGGGTAACAACGGAACGCGAAAGTGGACGATCGTGGGTGTGGTGAGTGATTATCACCAGGAGTCATTGCGCAAGCCGAAAGAGCCTATGGTTTTCCGTCCGACCTACAGCACATATCACGATTTTTCCGTTCTGACAAAAGACGCTGAGACACAACCGCTTCTTGCTCAAATGAAGGCGGTTTATGATAAGGCGTTTCCCGATAATGCATTTCAGTATCGGTTCCTGGAGGAAAAATATAAAACACAATATCGTGATGACGATCGCTTCGGTAAAGTTGTGACCATCTTTATGGTTCTAGGAATTGTGATCTCGTGTCTGGGATTGATTGCGTTGTCGTCCTACACTGCTGTTCAGCGCACAAAGGAAATTGGCGTTCGCAAAGTCCTTGGCGCATCCCTCGCCAGTATTGTCTCGTTGCTTTCAATTGATTTTATTAAGCTGGTGCTCATCGCCACGATCATTGCCTTGCCGATTGCCTATTTCAGCATGCAGGGGTGGCTCGAGAGCTATGCGTACCGAATAGAGATCAGTTGGTTTATGTTCGCCCTTCCGCTGATCGCGATTGTAACGATTGCTGCCATTACCATCAGCATGCAGGTGCTCAAGACTGCAATGTTAAGTCCCGCGCAAACTTTGAAGCATGAGTAAGCACAGCATTCCGCAATTTCCTTTTCGTTTGCTTCGCATTTTTTGTCCTGAAGAAATTATTGAAGGGATTGAAGGCGATCTGCAGGAGCAGTATTTCGCTGACGAGAAGGATTTTGGAAACGCTGCAGCAAGGCGAAAGCTTTTATGGAATGTTATCTGCTTCTGCAGACCAGGAATTATTCTTCGAAATAAACTGAAAATGTCTACGATCTCTGGCGGAATCGTCAGGAGTTATTTTACCATCTCGTTCCGATACCTGAATAAGAATCGAACGTTTAGCGTAATTAATATTCTGGGGCTGGCACTCGGTATGGCGGCTGCGCTGCTCATCTCCGACTACGTTTCGTTTGAAAAGAGCTTCGATAGTTTTCACAAAGATGCGGCTAATATTTATCGCGTGACCACAGCGTGGAACAAAGAACGGACCCCAAATGACTTGCGTGCCACTACGATGCCCTGGGCCGGGCCGTCTGTGAAAGAATCGTTTCCGGAAGTTGAAGATTATGCGAGGCTGACAGCGCTTGAAGTGTTCACGGGTTTCAATGCCGTCAGGTATAAAGATATCCTGGTTAATGAGCAGCGGATCTATCTGGCCGATCCGGGCTTTCTCAGGATTTTTAATTTCGAATTGGTTCGTGGAAACCCTGCTACCGCGTTGAACGATCCTACGAGCATCGTGATTACCGAATCGTCAGCACGAAAATTCTTCAGGGAAGAAGATCCGATCGGCAAAATACTGTTCCTTGATTCGCACAATAATCTTCCGGAAAGCAACTTCAAGGTAACGGGTGTCATTCAGGATCCCCCAGCCAATTCACATATCAGTTTTGATTTTTTGATGTCCTTCAACGTCATTCACAAAGATCTTCACAATGGCTCTACTTACTGGCACTGGGACTACACTTACTGCTATTTGAAAGTCAGGCCCGGTACCGATTCAGAACGCCTTGGCATACAAATGACGAAGCTTCGGGTCTCACAGTTTGGCAAAGAGATGGAATATTACAACGATGCTGTCGAATTCCGCCTTCAGCCTGTTACTGACATTCATCTGAATTCGTCCCTTAAGGGAGAAATATCAGCGAACAACGATGGTCGCGCCATCCTGTTTCTGCTGATCATCGGTTGCTGTATTGTTGTCTGCGCGTATATCAACTACATCAATCTTGCCACGGTAAAGGCAATTGAAAGAAAAACCGAAATTGGAATCCGCAAAGTTGTCGGGTCCACCCGGGCTCAGCTCACCCTGCAGCTACTGGTCGAATCATTCGTACTGAACGTTTTTGCGCTGGCGCTTGCTGCAGGACTCTATCTTGTCAGCGTGCCTGTGCTCGAAACATGGTTCAACGTGTCCTGGCCATCGGTCACGAACGTGTTTCTCGCTCCACGGTTTTTCCTCGTTGCCATTGCAGTGTTGTTCGCAGGGATCGTTTTTTCAGTTCTCTATCCCGCATTCATCCTCACCGCGTTTAAACCTGCGCTGGTCCTGAAAGGGGCCGGTGTCGCACTTCCATCAAGTCGGATTCCGCTGCAAAAAATCCTTCTGACTACGCAGTTTGTATTTTGTATCGGGTTTACGGTGGCTACGTTCGTGCTTTATCGCCAGCTGATGTACATGAAGACCTTCGACCTCGGAATGAAAGTGGGTCAGGTGCTTGTCGTTAAGGGTTATGGTTTTCAGAAATACAAGGCATATGAGGACTTCAGAGCACAGCTAACCAATTCACCGCGTATTTCCTCGATTGGCATATCCTCTGTTGCCCCTGGCGATGAAGTAATCAACCTGGGTTTGCGACCTGCCGTCTCAGTTGCCGGAAAGTCAACCGTTCCTGCGGAGCTGAAACTTGCAACCATCGATGATCATTTCTTTGAAACGCTCGGTGTTGAATTCCTCGCAGGCCGCAATTTTGACAAAGCCAGCGGGGATCAGCATAAAGTGATTATCAATGAAGCTGCGGCCAGGCTCTTCGGATTCAATAATGCTGCCGAGATCCTCAATGAACAACTGAGCGGCCTCGAACAAGGAAACGTGGAAATTGTCGGGATCATAAGAGACTACAATCAACGTTCCCTCAAGAGCAATTATGAGCCAATAGTCTATTTTCCGATGTGGAACCTTGACTTCGGATGGAACGACCGCTATTACTTTGCGAAAGTTCAAGGTGATGTACGACCAGCGCTCGCAGAAGTCGAGCACGCCTGGAAGAAAGTAAATCCGGAACGACCATTTCAGTATTTTTTCCTCGACAAGTATTTCAACGATCAGTACAAAGCAGAGAACACGAACACCTCGTTGTTCATCTTTTTTGCGTGCTTTGCGATTTTTATAGCGTGCCTTGGGCTATTCGGGCTCGTGGCATACACCACATTGCAACGCACGAAAGAAATTGGCGTGCGAAAAGTTCTCGGTGCATCGGTGAAAAACATCCTCGCCTTACTTTCCAGGGATTTTGTAGTGTTGCTTGTGATTGCCAGTGTTGTCGCAGTACCGCTTGTAGCTGCAGGCGTGAATCTTTGGCTTGAGCAATATGCCTTCAGGATAGATCTAACGGTGTGGTTGCTCGCTGTGCCGGTCCTCATGATCTTCCTGCTTACTGTCAGCACGGTAATTGCGAAATCACTCAAAGTTGCGAACGCCAATCCGGTAGAAAGTCTTCGCTACGAATAAGGCTGAATACAACTTTTTAACGACTCAATACATCCTTTACACGGGTGGTGGCGGATCGCTTCAGTGAATTGAAGGTTCTGACCATATTACCTGAGCAAATAAACCGGTAAAACCTTATGTTCAGAAATTACCTGACGATCGCATTTAGAAACATTTCAAAACGGAAGCTCTACTCTTTCATCAATGCATTCGGTCTGAGCATCGGCATTGCATTCTGCATATTGATCTATCTCTTTATTAATGATGAAAAGAGCTTCGATCAGTTTCACGCGAACAAGGAACTGATTTACCGTATTCACTGCACAAGCTTCCAGGAAGAAAAATATAAAAAGGGAGAGAAGGATGTTTATTCGAGTCATGCCTATCTGCCGGCAAAGCTCAGTGAAGTGATGCGCGAAGAAATGGCAGAAGTGGCGCATGTTACGCGGTTTAACAATTGGGGCGAGGGGATAATCCGTGCGAACGACAGGGTGTTTTCTGAACGCGTGGCTTTTGTTGATAGCGGTTTCTTCAAAATGTTTTCTTTCGAGCTCCTGTCAGGCGACCCGGATAAATTGTTCCACGATCCCGCAGACATTGTGCTTACGGAAGAGATTGCAAAGAAATACTATGGCGATGACGATCCGATCGGGAAGATCGTTACGTTCACAATAAATGAGGAGAAGACGTTCACGGTTGCAGGTGTTATACAGAACCCGCCTGCGAATTCCAGTCTTCAGTTCAAAGTTCTGATGCCGATTACTGCGCAGCCAAATTTCGCCCGCAGTCGTGAAAGCTGGGGTAACTTCTCATACCCAACGTTTGTACAACTCCGTCCAGGAATAAAAGAATCTGTCTTCAAAGCTAACCTTGACTCGCTCACGCAAAAATACATGGGCGAAAAGCTCGTGAAATGGCGTGAGAGTGGGAATGTCCCGGCTGAGTACAAGGTCTTCGAATTTAACTTTAAAAACCTGGCTGCTATTCACCAATCGGTTGATGTGGGTTGGGAAAAGGTGAGCGATCCCAAGTATTCGTGGATCCTTGGCGGCATTGCATTGCTTATCCTGCTCATCGCGTGTATCAACTATATTTCGCTCGCATTGACCACTTCTGCATCAAGAAGAATTGAAATCGGAATTCGTAAAGTGATTGGTGCACACCGGGCACAGCTCATCATGCAACTTTCGTTTGAATCTGTGTTACTTGCATTTGGTTCGATGTTGATCGGTATCGGGTTAGCATTTGTGTTCCTTCCGTCATTCAATCAGTTTACAGGTAAGGGAATTTCATTTACGAATGTTAATCCTGCCGAATGGCTGAGCGTTAGCGTCCTGATCACAGTGGTGGTTGGTTTGCTGTCAGGAAGTTATCCTTCCATGTTCCTCTCGCGATTTTTGCCTGCGTCAATTTTGAAAGGAAGATTCACGTCACGGGTACACGCAGGGTTCACCAGGCCGTTGGTTGTTTTTCAGTTCTTTCTCTCGGCATCGCTGATCATTTGCTCAGTGATCATGTACAGACAAATGAAATTTATCGCTACGAAAGACCTGGGCTATGACAAAGAGCAGATCATCGCGGTAGATACCCAGGCGGGCTATGATGAGAAATCGGAACGCGCGTATGAACAATTGAAGAACGCACTGGCTTCGAACACTAACGTTGCCGGTGTAGCAGGAACGAGTTCGTCATTTAACAGAGGCTGGTCTCGATATGGATACAAGATCAAAGACGAGAACAAACAGGCTTACGTTTACCGTGTGGACACAGATTATATTCCCTTGCTCGGAATTGAACTTGTCGCGGGCAGAAATTTTGATCCGGCCATAACCTCTGACAGCAGTGCTATAATTGTAAATGAAGCCCTTGTCAGGGATATGAAATGGGAGAATCCGCTCGAAGAGTATTTGAACTACCAGGAAGATTCAACAAGCCTTGGAGCAAGGGTGATTGGAGTGGTTAAAGACTATCATTTCACTTCACTTGAGCAGGATATCGAACCGATGTTCCTCTCCATGAATAAAAAAGATTTGGGCTACGTGACTACAGTGATGATAAAACTAAAAGGAGAGGACCTGACGGAGAGCGTTGAAGCAGTGAAGAAATCATGGGCATCACTTTTTCCGGATAAACCGTTCGAATACACTTTTGTCGATGAAGATGTGGCAAGACAATATGAGAGCTACGACCGATGGATGAAGATCACCGGGCTTTCCACCGCTTTTGCCATTGTGATTGCATGTCTCGGCCTTTTCGGTCTTGCCGGAATCAATGCGCTGAACAGAACAAAAGAAATTGGAATACGAAAGGTAATGGGCGCAGAACTCGGTAACATTTTCATTTTGCTAAACAGGCAATACGTGTGGCTTTCGCTGATCGCGTTCGGGCTTGCCGCGCCTGTGTCCTGGTATGTGATGCAGGAGTGGTGGCTCAAGTCCTTCACCTTCAAGATTGAAATAGGGTGGGAGCTCTTTGCAATCAGTATGCTTGCCGGGCTTTTTGTTGCTTTGGTCACCGTCAGCTACCACGGCATAAAAGCTGCGCTGATCAATCCTGCTGAAACACTCAAATACGAATAGCGGTCTAAATTTCCGCGATCATCTTTTTCAAATGTGATGGCTCGGGAAGTTTGCCGGTGCCCGCGCTGAGGTTGTCAGCGAGGTGTTTTGGATTGGATGTGCCGGGAATCACACAAGTCACCGCAGGGTTCGCAAGAATATATTTCAGGAAGAACGAGCCCCACGTGGTGCAGTCGAATTCCTTCGCATAAGCCGGCACAGCTTTACCTTTCACATTGCGGAATAAAGCGCCTTCGTCAAAAGGCCTGTTGATCAGCACTGCCACACCCTTGTCCCTGGCCGCAGGCAACAAAGTTTTTTCGGCATTCCTGCTATTGAGCGAATAATTGATCTGAATGAAATCGATTGGAGTTGATTCAATGATCTGACGCAACGTCTCGTGCATGCTGTCGGTATAGTGCGTGAGGCCGATATACCTGATCTTTCCTTCCTCTTTCCACTTTTTTAAAGTTTGGTAATGCACCTTCCAGTCGACAAGATTGTGGACCTGCATCAGATCGATCCTCTCACGCCTGAGCAGGCGAAATGAATTTTGCATTTGCCGGATGCCCGCGTCTTTTCCGCTGGTCCAAACCTTTGTCGCAATAAAAAGTTTGTCATTCATTTTCAATTCAGAGGAGAGATCGCCCACCACTTCCTCTGAGCTTCCATACATGGGTGAGCTGTCGACCACAGAGGCACCGGTTTTTACGAGCGTATTGAGAACTTCACGCAATGGCTT
Source organism: Fulvivirgaceae bacterium JP3-4 (assembly GCA_029309925.1). Classification (GTDB taxonomy): domain Bacteria; phylum Bacteroidota; class Bacteroidia; order Cytophagales; family Cyclobacteriaceae; genus Chryseosolibacter. Next base: position 152,963 of record JARKND010000004.1, on the reverse strand, counting down.
TCGTTCTTCATCGTGACTGCCCACATCAAATGTCTGCCATGTGCCAAGGCCAACACACGGAATTTCTTCGCCAGTGCTGCCAATCTTTCTTTTTATAAGTGAGTTCATAGAGAATGCAGATAACGAAGGTGAGCCGCTGAATGCCGCGAGTGCAGCCAATGCTGAAAGTGCTTTTCTCCTTTTCATTCGTCTGACAATTGGTTTCAATTATCCGGATCGCCCGGCTTTTATTTCTCGAATATCATCATTAGTTTTAGCATATGTCAAAGACCTGGCTCGGCAATTTTATTTTTTTTCTGGCTGTTGCGTTCAGTCCTGCCGCTGCTCAGACATTTCAGTCATCCAATCTGCCAATCGTTATCATTAACACAAACGGGTTCAATATTCTCGATGAGCCCAAGGTAACGGTAGACATGAAAATCATCGACAATGGTCCTGGCAAACGCAACAACGTGACCGATGTCGCCAATGTGTACAATGGAAAAGTTGCAATTGAACTTCGGGGATCTTCCTCACGCGTTTTATTTCCGAAAAAGCAATATGCCGTTGAACTGAGAAACGCAGCCGGGGCCGATACAGCTGTGTCGCTGCTGGGTTTACCTGCGGAGGAAGATTGGGTTCTGTCGGCCCCATACAATGACAAAACGCTGATGCGTGATGTGCTCGCCTACAAGCTCGGCCGCTCGATGGGCAGATATGCACCCAGAACGAAATATTGCGAGCTCGTGCTCAATGGAAATTATCAGGGCGTTTACTTCCTCAATGAAAAGATCAAGCGCGACAAGAATCGAGTTGACATCAGCAGCCTCGAACCGAATGAGATTTCAGGAGACGACCTGACAGGGGGGTACATCATCAAGCTTGACAAAGTGGACGGCAGCAGCGGGCCGGGCTTCGTATCCGAGTTCCCTCCGCGCTCGGCTGTCAATAAGAAGATTACCTTTCAATACGAGTATCCGAAGTGGGATGAAATTGTTCCGCAGCAGAAGACCTACATCGCCAACTTCATTTCGCAATTTGAACGTGCGCTGGCAGGTTCTTCATTTGCAGATCCGGACCAGGGTTATGCAAAATATATCGATATCGATTCGTTTGTCGATTTTCTGATCATGAATGAACTCACTAAGAATGTCGATGGATACAGACTGAGTTCATTCTTTTATAAACAAAAAGATTCGCAGGGCGGTAAACTATTTGCCGGGCCAATATGGGATTTTAACCTCGGTTTTGGCAACGCGAACTATTGCACAAGTGGAGAGCCCTCGGGATTCGTTTATTCCGAGTTCAATAGACTTTGTCCCAACGATACCTGGCTCATTCCATTCTGGTGGGAACAATTATTTCGCGATGCCAATTTTGCAAAAAAGGTATCAGAAAGATGGGTATCGCTTCGAAATGGCAAGTTCTCTACTGCCTCCATTCACGCGTATATTGATTCCGTTGCTGCGGTCCTGAATCAGGAAAGTCAGCAGCGCAATTTTCAGACATGGCCCGTTATGAATTCCTATGTCTGGCCAAACTTCTACGTAGGTCCCAGCTTTGAAGCGGAGGTCAACTGGCTGAAAGGTTGGATCGGTCAACGTACAACGTGGCTCGATGCGAACCTTACGCAACTTGTGACTGATGTTGAAGAAAATATACCGCTCAAAACACAAGTTTATCCAAATCCCTTCCCGTCAGTATTCCGTGTGCAAATCCCATCCAGGGCCGGGACATTCAGATTGAGGATTTATAGCATGACAGGCACATTGCTGGAGGACCATGTTGTCCAGGCTGAGCAAAATGGGGTATTTAATGCGTCATTTGGTGGCTCCCTGGCCCGCGGACTATACCTCTACCGCATTTCCAGCGCAGGCAAGGAAATTGCTGCGGGTAAAGTAATAAAACAGTGATTTCACGCGCGTTAAAGCCTTTGGTATACATCACTCTTCATAATTAGCAGGACAATCATTACATTTATATACGTCCATTATCTGGCATCAACGAAAACGAATGCATTGAAATTTTTGACGGCTAATGGCTTCTCTGAACATAACTTTTTCTAAACCAATGAAAATTAAATTTCTCCTGGGCGTGGTTGCCATCGGTGCTGTTACCGCCCTGAATTCCTGTAAAGATGATGAGGTACCTGTTGCCGGAATTAATTTTGAACTTGCTGAACAAGAGGTCACTGAATCTGATGGGACAGTGGCATCTTTTCATCCCGATGAGGCTGATGATGGTGTCGGGCGCGTGATCAAGGCAAAGCTTGTTTTTGATATTCCGTTAGCAGGTGATGTAGTGCTCAAGTTTGATGTGGATGGCAATGCACGTCAGACCGCGTCAACCGATGAACTTAATGATTTCACCATTGAGGCAGAAGGTGAGTCTCTGACAGTGGATGGAACCAACGTGACCATACTGAAAGGCGCAACTGAAGCTTCGTTCAATGTTCGCATTTACGAAGATTTTGTAATGGAATGGGATGCTGACTCGGAATTAAACGATGACGATATCCCATACGAAAGTATTGAGCTCGTGCTCGAATCGGTAGTCTCCGGCCCTGGCAAACTTGGCGAAGCACTGGAGCACGAAATCAAAGTTCTGGAAGATGACGCCTACGTTTATATGCAGTGGGGCATCAACAACAGCGAGAACCCTGGCGATGTGAACATGGATATGCTGATCTACTTCAATAATACATTTGCCGGTGGTGCAGCGTTCTCAAATGCAAGCAACCCCTATGAGATTATCACGATACCGGGCGGCTACCCTGCACGCACTTTCGGTTTAAGCTACGTCTACAAAAGCGGTACCGCAGATGATGTAGATTTTATGATCGAGATACTGAACTTTGGAGGCACGTTGACAACCACGAGCGGCACGTCAAATCCTTTGCTTCAATTTAATGGCAGCTACACGCTCGCGAACATCAATAATTACAGTTCATCAGCACCGCAATCAAAGATTACGCAGTCGATTACGAAAAGCGGTTTGAACTATACGAACGTTACAGAGCTGACTATCCCAACCTCAGGAAGCCGGGTTGGTAATAAAATTTCAAGAGAACAAATACTCCGAAGAGCTACCGCTGTCAAACCTCTCTCGTTAAGAGGGTCTTTGAAGTAAATTATTTTAGCTCCTCAGGTAAAAGCCTCAGCCGGGATAACGACTGAGGCTTTTTTATTGAATGCCTTGTGATCAGTCAATATCAATAAAGGCGAAGGTCCATCCGCTGCACGGGTTGTTGAACTCATAAATACCATCACTATATTTGAATACGTATGTTGTATTGCCCTCCGTGAGTGCATTCAGATACTTATCGATGTTATTGATGTCTGCGTCAGGGGTGAATCCCTCATCGCCAAGGAATCTGAACTCAGGATCAAACGTGAACGTCAGTTTGTTCGATTGCATTGCCAGCGTGAATTCCTTGACTGCGATCGTCACGCTTCCGTCTTTGTTTTGCAAAGCGAAACCCATTGCAGTAATGACCTCACCGCGATATGAAAAATTATAGAGCAGGTACATCTCAAGCACACCAGGCAGATCCTGTTCTATTTCGTCAAAGATAAATTCTCCGCTTTTTCGAATATTCTGAATGGGCGCAACGAACAATGTGGACTGCGTAAAACCAGTACCCCCAGCGTTGACGATTGTGCTTTCGAACGTAATTGCATCGCCCAAGGAAGTCTGACCTGAATAAATGTGAATCGGTGTAGGGTCGGCACAAGGCTGCACAGATCCGGTGGAGAGTGTATTGAGGGCAATTGAGGTAATCGATAAGTTCGTTCCCGCGAAGTTACCCGCGATCGGTGTATCGAACACAATTGAATTTCCCTGTAAAATATAACTTGTAGAAATACTTACGATCTGAATATTTTGAGGGTTGTCCTTTGGCGTTGCACCACTGATGCTGAAGATCCGTTTGGCCGCATCAATGCCTCCGTAGAGAACAATATTTTTGTTCGTGAACTGCACCTTCAATGACGAGCTGAACAAATGGAATGCGTCAAAGTCATCCGCCAAGGTCCCGAGGTTCTCGTTCACGGTTACTCCCAGCAGATTAACATCGGACGCGGACGCTTCTTCAAATAAGATCGTTGTCTTGTTTGAAAAGTCTGACTTGCTTACGAATACCAGCGCATTGTCAGGGGTTTTGTTAACGAAATCAAACTCATATTCGGCAGCAAATGTCGCCTGGTCCTGCTCGTACAGGTAATGAAACATCGAGTAGTTTTCCAGGATCAGCTCAAGACCAAGCGAATTGTCAATGCGGTAACCGATCACCTGGTTTACATAAAGACCATCATCGGACGTAAGGTCGGATTGTATGCGAACTTTGTTGTCCTCTCCAAACTTCATCAGCACGTAGTAAGATCCCGCGCCATCCACAGGTCTGTATTTCACGCGCCAGCCGTTCGCGGGTGCAATAAGGTCTGCCTTCAATGTTGCAATCGCTTCCGCAGCGCGCTGGTCGGCACTTTTCTCAAATACCTGTATATCGTCATCATCGCATGAAAGTGCAGTGACGATGAATGTGAGTAAAATATAAAAAGCCTTCTTCATGGTTTAAAGTCTTGCTTGCACCCTCGCGCGAACCTGCTCGAGATCCACACCAACATTTTGTTTGTAATGCGCAATTACTGCCGTAAGCTTCTGGCGCAATTTTGCACGCCCTTCATTCCGCGAAACACAATCCGCTGTGGCGCAATTGGTTTCATCATTGATATACTTGGCGTAGAAATCGGGATCGTAAAGGAAGAATGCTACAATCTCCGCGAAATCCTCATTGAAAGTGCTTGTCCCGTAAGGCGAAACAAATCCGCGTTGCAGCGCTTCTTCATCCGTCAGGTTATACCATGAACCGAGTGACGTATAGCCCTGGGGTGAGATCTGTTGCCAGCTCGCAGGCAGGTTGTAGCGCTGATGCATGATGTGGGCAAACTCATGGTAGATTGTTCCAAGTTGACGGAAGATCCAGTCGCGGTCGGAGACATCGATGAAGTTAACTTCTGTCAGCGTAATTCTCGCACCTGCGTCTGCTGTTCCTAACGTCACGGTTCCATCGGCATTGTAAATGGTCGACCCGATAAAAATGACTTCAGCGGGCACGTGATTCCGGAAAAACGTTTCGCCATTGGCGACTTCAGAAAAAGGCTCAATCCAAAAGTCGGTAAGGAAGTCAAGCATCGGCCTTACAACGTCAAGCTTGGGTGGCGTCACACGTTTATTCTGGTCAACGTAGCGATCGACAAACTTGTATCTGACAGCAACGCCATACTCATCGATGAAGCGGTCCTGTATAAATTCATCAAGGTCGTCTTCCGAATCGGTAACTTCCTTCTTGGGAATGTTCAGTTCCTCATCGGGATAACAACCCGGGGCAGCCAGCGATGCTACCGCAATCAGAAAGAGTGATATATATTTTTTCTTCATCATACTCATCTTGGATTTGCTTCCAGTCCTCCAACATCGATGGCCGCCTGTGGGATCTGCAGGACTTTGCGATCGTCCTCTTCATCAAGTTTGATTGTGCTGCCGTCTTCGGTTACATGCGAGACTTCAAACCCGTAACGCCTGATATCGAACCATCGCATGCCTTCATGCAAAAATTCTTTCTGACGCTCATCCAGCGTGTATAGCAGTGTTACAAGCCGGTCATTGGTCGAACCGTAGTAATTGCGCAGACGCTGGATTGTAAGATCAACAGTTCCGCGGTAGCGCTTTGATGCAAGCACCTGCAGGTCGGCTAGCGCAAGGTTGACGCGATTGCTCAATACATAAGCTTCCGCGCGATTCAGCAATACTTCTTCACCACGGAATCCCAGGAATATCGTGTAGTTATAACCAACGTTGGAAGTCAGGCTTGAACGTTCGAAAAGGAATTCAAATTTGGTTGCTGCCAGGCCGTTTTCTCCGGCCACCCAGGCAGGATCCTGTCGTTCATCCGTCAGACCGAACGGGTTGTTCTCATAGATCTGCGAGTAGAGCGGGCGTGATGGCCAGTGGCCAAGGCTTGGAACGTGGAAATTCGAAAGATGTCTGAGCAATAATAAATTACTGTTGTCAGTAGGAGCGTGGTACAACCGGATATAGTCTTCAACATTGATACGTTGCAGTAACAGTGCAGGAATGTCTTTTACGTATGTTGTAGGACTCGCACCGAGCAACTGATTGCTGTAACGGACACATTCGTTGTAATCGCGCTTGAACAAATAGAAACGGGAGGCAAACGCCAGTGCCGCGTTGCGTGTGAAGTGATATTTTCCGGAGTTTGCATAAAAGCTGTCGTTGATCAGATCCAGTCCATCCATCAGGTCATCTTCAATGAAATCATAAACTTCCTCTACGGTATTTCGCGTGTACTTCTTGATGAATTCAGTTTCAGGCTCGCGGACATATGGAATTCCCGGATCATCGTCAGCGGTTTGTTCATCGAAATGTTTTGCAAAAAGGTTTACGAGCATGAAGTGTCCATAGGCTCGGCACAGGAGCGCCTCACCCTTCACAGCATTTCTCCTTGCTTCATCGCCCGGCAACTTGTCAATAACAGCCAAAACCTCGTTGGCGTGCGCTATCGCATCGTATGTGGATGTCCAGAAAAATGATGGCGTGTCCTGGTTAATATCAATGATATCTTCCCAACGGTAGGCCTGGTTGTGCTGAACAAGTTTCTGCGTTCCGAAAGTGAACGAAACATTGTCGCTCATCCATTCGGTAAAACCGTAGCTTGCCCCCGAGTATGCATTGGTGAGTAGCTGTGCAGCCTTATCGATGGTGTTTAGCTCAACGCGATTGTCTGGGTTTTCTTCCAGAAAATCGTTACAGCCTGCAAAGCCAATCAGCGTGGCAATCAGGAGGTAGGTTTTTAGTTGTGTGAACGCTTTCATGATCCGTTTGCTAAAATCCGACTGTTATTGATGTTGTGATCAGGCGAGGTTGTGGCAGTGCAACACCACCTGAGGAAAAGAACTCCGGGTCCTGACCGTTGAGCTTTTTATCTGAGTAGAGCAAGCTCAGGTTCTGACCTTCCACTGACAGTTGCGCATTGGTCGCGCCAATCTTCTTTGCCCAGTTGGCGGGAAGCACATAAGCAAGGCGCACGGTCTTCAATCTCACATAGGTTCCATCCGCAACCCGGGCTGTGCTCTTGTTATAGAGATCATAGGCACTTTGAAAATCCGGGCTCTGCGTTGCAATAACGCGCTGATCAAGGATCACCGGTATATCTGTGAACTGTTCGTCACCAGGCACGACCCAGCGATTGACAAAACTTTTTGAGAAACTGCTGAAGTCGGTGTAGGTTGGATTAAAGGCATCATCGAGCCTGATCTTATAATCAAACTTGAACGACAGGAATGCACTCAGCGTAAAATTCTTATAGGTAAATGTGTTGGTTAATCCACCTGCACCGCGTGGCTCTGCAGGGCCGTCATAGTGAAGAATTTCACGAAGGTTTTCGCGGTCCTGAAGATCATAATTATACACTACTTCACCACTGCCGTCATAGAAAGTGGGAATGCCTCTAGAATCAAGACCGGCAAAACGAGTAGAGAACAAACCTCTGCGCGGGCCACCGAGCACTGCAGCCCCGCCTTGAACAATCGCATCCCCGATCCTTGGATTGAATTCGAGACGTGTGATCCTGTCGCGCGTGTAGCCGATGTTGAAGGATGTTGACCATGTGAAATCTTTCAGCTTCAGATTTAAAGTGTTAATCGCAAACTCAGCTCCCTGCGTTTTCATGTCTGCATAGTTTCCCGTCTTGTAGGCGTTTCCACCAACACCACTTGTTTGCAATATTCCAATCAGGTCGTAGCAATCGCGGTTGTACAGATCTATCGTACCGGTGATGGTGTTTTCGCGGAGTCCAAAGTCAAGGCCCACGTTAAGCTCTTTCAGCTTTTCCCAGGTCAGGTTCGAATTTTCCAGATCCTGGATGTACAGATAGGACTCAACATCCGTTGGACGCAACGTGACGCCTGACCGCAGATTGAGGAGAGCACTCGTATTGGGTCCGAGGTTTGCGGAAAGCCCATAGGTGCCGCGAAGTTTTAAATAGGTAAGCCATGAAAAGTCGATAAACGATTCCTTGTCGAGGTTCCACGCGCCACTGATATTCCAGGTCGGAAGGTATCTCGCTTGTCGGCTTTTGCCAAGACGGTTTGAACCATCGTATCGCAACGTTCCGTTGAAAATGTATTTCTCTTTAAAAGAATAACCCGCATTAATGAATGCACCTGCAAAGCGTTCACGGTCGATGCCGATCGCATACGTGCGTATACCCTGACGGTTAAGGAAATCGATCATGAGTGGATCGGTATTCACAATGCCACCATTCTCATACACCACGCCAATACCATCGACTCTGCGGCTTTCGCGATTTGTGAATTTAATTTCCTGGCCCGCCAGTACATTCACGCTGTGAACACTGCTGAACGTGTGAGACCAGTCGATACTGTTTCGCACATAGTAGTAATTCAGCTCGTCTTCATTCACGTTGTTAAATCCGCCTTCCGGAAGAACGATCTTCGGTTGAGCACCCGGGTCATCGGGATCTTTAAATAATAACGGATTTGAGTCCTGAATATATTGCGTGTCATCGGCCCTGTAGGCTTCCGCCTGATTTGAATTCTCATGGATGACGTGCTCGCGCTTCGTGCCTGCATATCGGAATTGCCCTGTGCTGCGGAAAGTGAGGTTATCAAGAATGTCGTAGTTGATATCCGCCTGGGTCGACACATCTGCTACATTGATGTTGATGTAGTTCAGTTGCAGCTCTCGCAGTATGTTAAACGGAGCATAATTCCTTCTGAAGTACTCAAGATTACCTGCGTTATCGTATGGACGGATCGAGCGACTGGTGTTGAGGGCATAGCTCAGCGGGTTGATATCAAAATCCCTTCTGAACCTTCCCGTAATCGGATCGAAATCTCGGTTCTGCGTACCCGGCACGCGCTGGTCGCGGTAGTTGGCAGTCAGTTTGAGGTCGAGCGAAAATTTGTCGGTGAAGATGAACGAGTTCTTGGCTGTTCCTGCATAACGTTTCACATTGTCTGCTATGGTCTGGCCGTTGTCGTTCAGGTAGCTGATGGAGTAATAGCTGTTGTGTTTTTCTGTTCCCGAGGTAAAGCTTAAGGCGTGCTGTTGCTGCAGTGAGTAGTCATTGAACAACACATCAAACCAGTCGGTATTCGCGTTTTCATACTGATTGAGGAAATCCTCATTCAGTGTTCCATCCGGTCCCCAGTTGATCTCGTGGTCGGAGATTAACGCGAACATCTTTCCCATCGCTCCGTAGTTCTGAGCCTTGACGGAAGTAGTAATATCGATCAGCCCTTTTTCGTACATCTCTCGATAGATCGACATCTCATCGCCTGAATTCAAAATATCAAACTGGTTGTAAGTAGGGCGGAGGTTGATGGAGAAGTTGCCGGTGTAGTTAACTTTGGTCACTCCACTCTTTCCACGCTTCGTTGTAATTACGATCACGCCATTTTTCGCCCGCGTGCCATACAACGCAGTCGCTGAAGCGTCTTTCAAAACCTGGAATGACTCGATGTCATCGGGATTCAATCCTGCGATCGAGGACGCGGTGAGTGTGTTTGCATTGCCGGTGATAATATCATCTGCGTTAACGGCATTTAAGTCTTCGAGAATAACACCATCGATCACCATGAGAGGCTGCGTGTCGCCATTGATCGATGTGTTTCCGCGGATGCGAATTTTCGGACTGGTTCCGAACGTCCCTGATACGTTGTCGACTGTCACGCCAGCAACTCGTCCTTCCAGCATGCGCCCTGCATCAGACATTCCCGGAGCGCGGATCTCACTCATTTTTACAAGCGATGCAGAACCTGTAAAAAGTTTTCGTTCAACTTCCTGGAACCCTGTGATCACGACCGCGTCAAGCTCGCGTGACTCGTCAACGAGCACCACATTGATTTGCGTCTGCGTGCCAACGGCAACTTCCTGGGTAAGGTATCCGACAAATGAAACAACGAGCGTTGAACCCTGGCTCGCCTCGATAGTGAAATTTCCATCTACATCGGTCATCACGCCCCGATTCGTTCCCTTCACAAGCACGTTCACACCCGGAAGGCCACCGGGATCAGAAGCCGAAGTAACCTTCCCGCTGACCTGCTGCGTTTGCGAAAAACCTGAGAATGAAGAAAGAAGTAAGAGAACCAGTAAAATTCTTCTCATAGGGCAAATAAGTACATCCTCAATATAAATATTTACCCCATAACAACAAGCTGTCAGGCTGTAACTTCACCTACGGAAAGCCAGGAGTAACGTAAAGAAGGGTATCCTCACTTTTTATCAACTTATAACCCTTAAAATTATTGTGTATTTAAGTCCCCTTAAGAGGATTTAGCGTTCAAGAAAAAAGCCCCGACCGGGGCTTTCAGTATTCTCTGTCCAATAATTATCCTACCCATTAGCCATCGCCCATCAACCATTACCCATGGCGTTAGGCTCTGCTCACTACGCCAATTCTCTCAAATCCACAGGAACCACGCGAGAAATTCCCTTTTCCACCATTGTGATACCATAGATCACATCAGTTGAAGTCATGGTGCGCTTGTTGTGTGTTACGATCACAAACTGGCTGTCTTTGCTGAAGTTGCGGATGATGTTGTTGAACTTATCAATGTTTGCATCATCAAGCGGTGCGTCAACCTCATCGAAAATACAGAAAGGCGCTGGCTTAAGGAGGTACATCGAAAACAACAACGCGGTTGCCGTCAGAGTCTTCTCTCCACCCGAAAGCTGGTTGATCGTCAATGGACGCTTGCCTTTTGGTTTAGCAATAATGTCAATTTCAGAGTCCAGCGGATTGTTAGGATCAACAAGTCTGAGATCGCACTCATCACCCTCTGTGAACAACGAACGGAACACGCGGATAAAGTGCTCTTTGATTTTGTTAAACGCATCCATGAACGTTTCGCTTGCCACACCTTCGATTTCGGCAATGGTGTTAAACAAAGATTCTTTCGCTTTCAGGAGATCTTCTTTTTGTGAAAGAATAAAATCGTTGCGTTGTTTGATCTCGGTGTAAGCTTCCATTGCCATCGGGTTGATAGGACCCATGTTGTCAAGCTTTTCGCGGATCTTCGTTACGCTCTTGCGGATATCATCTTCCTCAAGTTTCGACAGCGCTTCCGCTTCTTCGGGCGTTGCCTGACCGACTACAGAATCGAGATCGATATTGAACTCAACGGAAAGACGCTCCTTCACTGAGTTCAGCTGCATTTTGCTTTCGTTCAGTGAATTCTGCAATTCCATCAAAAGTGTGTCGATGCTTTGTCTGCCATGCTGAATTTCGCGCAGTTCTTTTTCCACTGCGTCAATATTCCCGCGCGACTCGTAGTACTCTTTTTCAGCCTCGCTCAGGCCTTTCTCCATCTCTTCCTTCTGCTCATACATGCCGAGAAGCTCGTCATCGTTGGTTTGCGTTCCTTCGATGATCGTCTTGATCTCGTCTTCATTTTTTCTGAGCTCGTCCGTATTCACCTGGATGCGCTGGCTGCTCTGATCCATCGACTCCTGCTTGAAGCGCATTTCCTGGTCGATACTCTTCACGCGGTTCTCCTGCTGGTGGAAGAAAATATTCTGCTCGTTAAACGCTGCAGATTTCTGCCCCAGCAGATCGCTGTTGCCAGCGAGTGTCTCGGTGATGATCGAAAGTTTTGTCTCCTGGTCCTGAAGTTCGTGCTGCGTCTGCTGTGCTTTTGGCTTCAGGTCATCAAGTTCGCGAAGAAGCGTATCGATCTTTTCGAGGATATCTTCACGTCTGAGATCGGCAGAGCTGAGCATGCTTGCAAACTGCTCGCGCTTGGTGCGGATCGAAACATGTTCTTCATTCACCTGGCGGATTGCGTTTTGCAACTCTTCAATGCGGTAGCGAAGTTTGTTATTGCGAAGTTTTTCAAGATCGCTTTGCTTCTCCACCAGACTGGTGCGGATCTCATCGAGTTTCGCAGTGAGTTCCTTAATCTCTTTCTCAAGCTTTTCGAGATTCTTTGCACGACCAATTTTCTTACCTTCAAACAGACCGACAGAACCTCCAGAGATCGAGAATCTTCTGCGGGTTAGTTTTCCGCTTTTGGTGATGAATGTATTTTCATCCGAAGCAGGAATGTTCTTGATATCGCCTTCATAGATATAAACGCGATCAAGGATGTACGACATCAGCTTGCGGTACTTGGGATCAAATTCAATGATCTGCGTAGCCGGGAAAGCGTTGGAGTAAATCCGTGTTGATGAAGTCTCGAATTTTTCGAACGCATCAAGGATAAAGAAATGTGCTTTACCTTTTGATGCGTCACTGAGAATGTTGATCGCCTCGTAAGCTTCTGACTCGTGATCAACAATGTAATAGTTCAGGTATGGCTCGAGATAGTTTTCGATAGCAACGCGATACTCTTCTGAAGTCGTAAGAATATCGGAGAGGAGGGGAGCATTTTTTGCCACCTTCTTCTTCAGGAACTTGATCGCTTCCGGGAAGCCCTCGAGGTTTTCAACGAGCGATTTCGTGAGGTTGAATTCGTTCTGACGAGCGTCAAGCTTTCGGCTTGTCACATTCATTTCTTCACGAATCATCTCAATGGTTTTTTCCAGCGATGAAGTACGGTGTTGATTCTCGTCTTCTTCGCGCTTAAGGCCTTCCAGGTCTTCGGTTTTGCGGTTGATCTCTTCTTGGAGGATGACGAGTTTCTTTTCAAACTCGACAAGGCTTGCGCTTTGCTGACTTGTATCAGTCGCGGTGCGTTCGAGTTCCTGTTTCAGCGATGATACCTGGATCTCGCGGATTTCAACACCCTTGTTGATCTGGAACGTTTCTTCCTGCTTATCGCGCTGCACCTGGCGAAGCGTGTCTGCTTCCGCCTGTAGTGCAGTGGTTTTCTTTTTCTGCTCTTCGTAATCCTGCTTGAGCGTTTCAAGCTTAGCATTGATCTCCGCAAGGATTTCCTCAGCGCCTGCCTTTTCCTGCTCCAGGCTCTGGATGCTGAAACGCGCGCGTTCATTGCTCTTGCGATCCTGTTCGATCTGTTCGCGCAAACCTGCTGCACGGTCGTTCAGGTATTTGATCCGCTCGTTCTTGATCTGCTTTTCGCTTTCGTAAGCGCGGATCTTAGAAACAAATTCATTGATTGCCTTCTGGCGTGATGAAAGTGTTTTCTCCTTCAGGATTAGCTCTGCCTTCGCTTTTTCGATGGCAGCCTCTTTTTCAGCAACCGAGGAAGTAAGGGCAAGCTTTCGATCGTTCTCCGCTTCGATCTGCTGGGAGATCGTGTTGAACTTATCCTTCTGCTTGTTAACAACGACTTTTGCAAGCGTGATACTTTTCTCCTTGTAGTCTTCTTTTATCTTGTAATAGTTCTCGGTCTGCTTGGCCTGCTTCTCGAGACTCTTCATATTTTTCTCGATTTCGAAGAGAAGATCTTCAACGCGCTCGAGATCCGCATCGGTGTCTTCAAGCTTCTTCAGCGTTTCCTTCTTGCGTTTCTTGAACTTGGAAATGCCGGCAGCTTCCTCGAATAGACTTCTGCGGCTGTTGTCTTTGTCATTCAGGAGATCATCAACCATGCCGAGTTCGATGATGGCGTAGCTGTTCGAAGCAACACCTGTGTCCATGAACAGGTTGGTGATGTCTTTGAGTCGGCATACTACACCATTGAGCAAGTATTCGCTTTCACCCGAGCGGTAAAGTCGTCTTGTAATAGTGATTTGTGAATACTCGGTCGGGAGGATGTTTTTGGTATTGTTAATGGTGAGCGACACTTCGGCCATTTGCTGAGGCGAGCGTTGACTGGTCCCGTTAAAAATAACGTTCTCCATTTTCTCCGATCGCAGCGCGCTGGTCTTCTGCTCTCCCAATACCCATCGGATGGAATCAACAACATTGGATTTACCGCAGCCGTTAGGGCCTACAATCCCGGTAATCCCTTCGTCAAAGTTGATAACAACTTTGTCGGCAAAACTCTTGAAGCCTTTGATCTCCAGTTTCGCTAATTGCATGTTCTGTAGTGGTTGTAGTGGTTAAAAAGTACTTATCAACAGGCCTTTACAAGACTCCGGAAAGAATCCTTACTGAGCTTCTCAAATCCGTCTTTTTAGAGGCTGATAACTGAAGACAAGTCGGCAAAGATAAGCCTGTGGGTTCTGCAATTCAAAATAAAAAAACTCAGTTTCATAAAGTCTTCCCGAAACCGATAGAAATGAGGCAAATAGCGTTTTTAAATAATTTTACTATTTTTGTTTATGGATAGTTTTTGGATTTATGTGATCATAGCGATCATATATGCAATTGCCCGGGCACTGAAGAAGCCTGAGAATCAGCCCAAAGACATCCCCGACCACCGGCCCGACCGGCCTGTCGAGTATGATGCAACACCGCCTTCAACACAGAAGCCTAAACCCCTGACGTTTGAAGAGTTGTTGCGTGAGATAACGGAGGCCAAAAGACCCCCGCAGCCATCTTATGAAACGAAAAAGCAGCAGCCGGAGTATGTCGATTACGATGATGAGCTGAAAGAAGAAGCAGAAGACCTTGAAGAGGTCAGCTATAACAAGCGGTATAAGGAAGAGGAGAGAGTCAACGCAGCTTACGAGCAAGCAAAACGTGAGGCGTTTAACAGACCATCTCTCGAGGAAACTTTGAAAGTGAGTGATACAAAAGTGCAGTTCGGTAAATTCAAAGTCTTCGAAGAACAACAGAGTCGCAATGTGTTAGAAGACTATACCAAAGATTTTCAGGACCCTGAAGGGCTCAAAAAGGCGGTGGTGTTGAGCGAGATCCTGAAACGTAAGTTTTAAACGCCAAAAACTTAATTTTTTAGACTAAATATTACCTGTATAGGGTAAGTAATTTTTTGGAAATGGTGTACCGACAGTTAATCCAGACCTTTATTGTGGGTTAAAAGGGTTACAATACCTTTTTTGAAGTTATTTATCCTTTACGGGGAATTGAACAGTTAAGCATTTTATGTTTAACAGGCTACCTGACCTGATTGTACTTTTAAAACGCCACGATGAAACTTTTTAAGGTTTTACTGCTCGCATTTTTTGGCCTTACCGGTGCGCTGCATGAAGTAAACGCTCAATGCGGTTCCATACCCGCAGACATTGACCTGCTGGCATCCACAAACGTCACCTGTAACGGGCTTAATAACGGTACAATTACTGTTGACCTTGATAACGCTACAACCCTCCAGGAGCCATACAATTTTCAATTGTTCGATCAAGGCTCGGGCTTGCCTTTTCTGAGTGCAACCGAATTTGAAGATAAGCCTAACCGGAGTGTAGTGTATTCCGATGTTCCCCCAGGTATATATGAGGTTCGCTTGATTAAGGTTGGATGCGGTGCGCTGAGTGTTCGCGCAATTGTTCCTGTGCCTCCTGGTTACTTTGAAATCACCGAGCCAGACGTTCTGGCGATAACTGTCAATTCAACAGATCCCGATTGCGATGCCACACCAGGTGTCGGTGACGGTTCAATAAACCTGACAATAGCAGGGGGAAGTATCCCTTACAATGTCAGCTGGGTAACAACAGGAACGCCAATTGCGCCAAGCAATCCGAACGCCAATCCAACCAACATTGTTGTAAACTCACTGGATGCCGCATCTTATACAATCAATGTAACGGATGCAAATGGTTGTGTCGCCTCGCAGGTGATCAACATTGCTGTAACAACCACCGCAGCCGCAGGTCCTGATCAAAACGTGTGTGCCGATAACGCTGTGCTTGCCGCCAACGCGGCCGGCCCGGGTGAGATCGGAACATGGACAGTCATCGCAGGAACAGGTACATTTACGAACGCGAACAGTCCTACTACGACTGTCACCGGTTTATCTCTTGGAGCAAATACTTTTCAATGGCGCATCACTGACGTGGGCGGCTTGTGCACAGGAAGTACCGACCAGGTAACCATCACACGCGATACACCTCCAACAGCAAATGCAGGTGCCGATCAGATCATATGCGAGGGCAGCACTGTTACGCTTGCTGGATCTATAGGAGGAAGCGCCACCAGTCTTACCTGGACTACCTCAGGAGATGGCTCCTTTAATAATGCGACACTGCCCGGAGCTGTATACACACCCGGCCCGAATGATATCACCGCGGGAACCGTTAACCTCACACTCACAACAGATGATCCTGCAAACAGCTGCCCTGCCGCTGCCGATGTAATGACGGTCACTATCAATGATGCGGCCGAGGTTGATGCAGGTCCCGATCAGACAGTCTGCGAAACCAGCATTGTAAACCTCGCAGGTACAAGCGGAGGAAGCACAACCACGGTTACCTGGACAACTTCAGGTGATGGATCTTTCAGCAACGCCAATTCACTCACATCAACATATACACCAGGAGCAAATGACCGGGCAACGAACACCGTAACGCTGACACTCACTTCGAATGATCCAGCCGGACCATGCCCTTCCGATGTTGATCAGGTGACACTGACACTCGATGATGCGCCAACTGCAAATGCCGGAGTAGACCAGATCATTTGTGAAGGAAGCACAGTCACGCTGGCCGGAGTTATTGGTGGTACTGCGACAAGTCTAACATGGACCACATCTGGCGATGGAACATTTAACAATGCAACGCTCCCTGGGGCTGTTTATACACCAGGCCCGAATGATATCACAGCAGGAACAGTTAATCTTACACTTACAACGAACGATCCTCCAAATACGTGTCTTCCGGTTGCTGATGTCATGACGGTGACAATCAATGATGCTCCGGAGGTCGATGCGGGGCCGGATCAGATTGTTTGTGAAACCAGTCCGATAACACTTGCCGGCACAAGCGGTGGCGGAACCACAACCGTAACCTGGACAACATCGGGTGACGGAGCATTCAGCAATGCAAATTCTTTAACTTCAAATTATACGCCTGGCGTCAATGATCTGATCGCCAACACGGTTACATTGACCCTCACTTCGAATGATCCTGCCGGTCCCTGTGTTGCCGATGTTGATCAAATGACAATCACACTCCAGGATGCGCCAACTGCAGATGCGGGTGCAAATCAGATCATCTGCGAAGGCAGTACCGTGACACTTTCTGGAGTGATCGGAGGGACGGCTTCAAGCCTTACGTGGACCACTTCCGGTGACGGAACATTTAACAACGCGAATCTCCCTGGCGCTATTTACACTCCGGGGCCAAATGATATCACTTCCGGTACGGTAACCCTGACCATTACTACCGATGACCCCGCGAACAATTGTAATGCAACATCAGACTTCATGACGGTCACCATCAATGATGCCGCTGAAGTTGACGCAGGCCCCGATCAAACGGTCTGCGAGACAAGCATCATTACGCTGGCCGGTACAAGTGCAGGCAGCACTTCTACAATCACATGGACCACTTCCGGCAACGGAAGCTTTAGCAATCCAAATTCGCTTACGTCTACCTACACGCCTGGACCAGCCGACATTATTGCAAACTCGGTAACACTTACAATCACATCGAATGATCCAGCAGGCCCTTGCCCGGCAGACATTGATCAGATGATCATCACGCTGCAGGACGCGCCAACTGCGGACGCTGGAGCGAACCAAATAATTTGTGAAGGAAGTACTGTGACTCTTGCGGGATCAATCGGTGGAACTGCTACGAGCCTGACCTGGACCACTTCCGGTGACGGAACATTCAATAATGCCGCGCTGCCAAATGCTGTTTACACGCCCGGGCCAAATGACCTCACAGCAGGAACGGTTAACCTCACCATTACGACTGATGACCCTGCTAACAACTGTACCGCTGTCGCGGACGTAATGACAGTCACGATAAACGATGCTGCGGAAGTTGATGCAGGCCCGGATCAGACGGTCTGTGAGACGAGTGTAATAACACTTGCCGGAACAAGCGGTGGAAGTACAACTACCGTGACATGGACAACAGCTGGCGATGGCGTATTCAGCAATGCTAATTCGCTGACATCTACCTACACGCCTGGTGTCAACGACAGGATCGCAAACTCCGTGACGTTGACACTCACTTCAAACGATCCTGCCGGACCGTGTGCCGCTGATGTTGACCAGATGACAATCACTTTGCAGGATGCACCTACAGCAGATGCAGGAGCGAATCAAATTATCTGCGAGGGAAGCACAGTAAGTCTTTCAGGAACGATCGGAGGTACGGCAACAAGCCTGACCTGGACAACTTCAGGTGATGGCACATTCAATAATGCTGCGCTGCCGAACGCTGTTTATACGCCAGGACCAAATGACCTCGTGGCGGCAACGGTAAATCTGACTATCACCACTGACGATCCGGCCAATAACTGTACCGCTGTCGCGGATGTGATGACCGTTACCATTAATGATGCAGCCGAAGTTGATGCAGGTCCCGATCAGATCGTTTGTGAGACAAGCATTATCACGCTTGCGGGAACAAGCGGAGGCAGTACAACCACTGTTACGTGGACTACCGCAGGTGACGGATCATTCAGTAATCCAAATTCACTCACGGCTACCTACACTCCAGGACCGGGCGATATCATTGCAAACACCGTAACGCTTACGCTCACATCAAACGACCCTGCCGGACCTTGCCCTGCAGACATTGATCAAATGACGATCACGCTGCAGGATGCACCTACGACAGACGCAGGCCCAAATCAAATAATATGTGAAGGAAGCACCGTCACGATGGCCGGCTCATTCGCTGGTACAGCAACCAGCATCACGTGGACTACTTCAGGTGATGGTACGTTTAATGACCCGACCCTGGTTGGAGCGGTGTATACACCGGGACCTAATGACATCACAGCCGGAACGGTGAATCTGACAATTACTACAGACGATCCGGCAAATAACTGTAACGCAGCTGTTGATCTTATGACAGTAACAATCAACGATGCTGCTGAAGTAGACGCAGGGCCCGACCAGGCTGTTTGCGAAACAAGCATCATTAATCTTGCCGGAACAAGTGGCGGAAGCACTACAACAGTCACATGGACGACTTCAGGAGACGGAGTTTTCAGCAACGCAAATTCATTGGCATCTACCTATACACCAGGAGCCACTGATATCGCAACCAATTCAGTGACACTGACGCTCACATCGAACGATCCGGTGGGACCATGCCCGGCTGATGTTGATCAGATGACGATTACCCTTGACGATCCGGCTACAGCAGATGCCGGGGCAAACCAGATAATCTGTGAAGGCAGCACTGTAACGCTTGCCGGAATCATTGGAGGAAGCGCCACGACCCTCACTTGGACGACATCCGGTGACGGAACGTTTGATGACGCAACGCTTGCCGGGGCAGTGTACACACCAGGCGCTAATGACATCAATGCGGGTACTGTTAATCTTACCCTGACAACGAACGATCCTGCTAACAACTGTAATGCAGCGGTTGATGTAATGACTGTAACAATCAACGATGCAGCGGACGTTGACGCAGGAGCGGATCAGACCATTTGTACCGGTAGTGTTGTTACATTGGCAGGAACGAGTGGAGGCAGTACTACCACCATTACATGGACAACTGCAGGAGATGGAGCATTCAGCAACGTCAATTCACTCACATCTACTTATACGCCTGGTCCAAATGATATCATCAACAATTCCGTAGTGCTGACGCTGACTTCAAACGATCCCGCAGGGCCTTGCCCGGCTGATGTTGATCAGATGACGATTACAATCGATGATCAGGCGACAGCCAACGCTGGAGCTGACCAAATAATCTGTGAGGGCAGCGCTGTAACGCTTGCCGGAGTTATCGGAGGCGCTGCAACAAGTCTTACCTGGACAACTTCCGGAGATGGCTCCTTTGATGACGCAACACTTCCAGGTGCCATTTATACGCCTGGCGCCAACGATATTCTTGCAGGTACCGTCAACCTGACCCTGACCACAAATGACCCGCCAGGAAGCTGTGCGGCAGTATCGGATGTGGTGACTATAACGATAAATGACGCAGCGGATGTGAATGCCGGACCGGACCAGACAGTTTGTGAGTCGTCTGTGATCACGCTTGCTGGAACAAGTGGAGGAAGTACAACAACTACCGCATGGACCACTTCAGGCGATGGAACCTTCAGTAACGCAGCCTCTCTCACTTCAACGTACACACCGGGTCCTGGTGACATTGGTGCCAATACAGTGACATTAACACTCACCTCAAACGATCCTGCAGGACCCTGCCCTGCCGACATCGATCAGATGACGATTACACTTGAAGATGCTGCCACAGCAAATGCAGGCGCTGATCAGATAATTTGTGAAGGAAGCACGGTAACGCTGTCTGGCTTGATCGGTGGCGCAGCAACCTCATTAACATGGACAACCTCCGGTGACGGTACATTTGATAACGTGAATCTTCCGGGAGCAGTTTACACACCGGGACCGAATGATCTCACCGCTGGAACTGTGAACCTTACGCTCACGACTGACGATCCTGCCAATAGCTGTAATGCTGCGGTGGATGTCATGACGGTGACAATCAACGATGCTCCAAGTGTAGACGCTGGCGCAGACCAGACAGTTTGTGAAACAAGCGTGATTACCCTTGCCGGAACGATGGGAGGAAGCACCGCGAGTATAACATGGACTACGTCAGGCGATGGAACATTCAGCAATGCAAACCTTTTAACTTCTACTTATACGCCAGGTGCAGGGGACATAGCAGCGAACACCGTTACGTTAACGTTGACTTCTGATGACCCTGCGGGTCCTTGCGTGGCGGATGTCGATCAGATGGTTATAACGCTCGAAGATGCGCCAACAGCGAACGCTGGTGCTGATAACACGATCTGCGAAGGAAATACTGCAACGCTGGCAGGCGTCATTGGCGGAACTGCGACAACCCTGACATGGTCCACGGCTGGCGATGGTACCTTCGATAACGCAGCGATTGCTGGCGCGCAATACACGCCTGGCCCTAACGATATTCTCGCGGGCTCAGTAAATCTGACGCTCACTACAGATGATCCAGCGAACAATTGTAACGCAGCATCTGATGTAGTGACGATTACCATTAATCCGGCAGCCCAGGTAAGTGCAGGCGCGAATCAGACAGTATGCGAAGCTGCGAATGTCAGTCTTTCTGGAACAATGGGAGGCAGCGCAAGTTCAATCACGTGGACTACTTCCGGTGATGGCTCGTTTGACGATGTAACTTCGTTGACCGCTGTGTACACACCGGGAGCCAATGACATCAACGCTGGCAGCGTAACATTGACAATTACGACTGATGATCCGGCAGGCACCTGCACATCAGCGACAGATAACATGGTCGTGACAATCAATCGTCTCCCTGTAGCATCTATCAGCGGAAGCACGACTAACTGTTCCGGCCAGAATGCAGTACTTACATTCACGCTGTCAGCCGGAACGTATAACATCGTTTACACGGATGGCAGCAGCAACTTTAACCTCAACAATGTATCCTCAGGCGCGACCGTCAATGTTGCTCCGGTTGTCAACACCACCTACACAATTGTAAGTGTCACCAACACTGTAACGAATTGTACTGTCACTGCACCGAATGCAAAAATCACCGGAAGTGCGATCATCAATGTTCTCGGGTTGCCGGATGCGTCATTCACCGGTCTCGCTTCAGCGTACTGTGTGACCGATGGCGCATCAGTGCTTACACCCGCAACTCCAGGTGGGTCGTTTGTCGGACCGGGCCTCACAGGCAATAGTTTCAATCCTGCCGCGGCAGGTCCTGGCAATCATACCATCAGTTATGTTGTGTTTTCAGGAGGATGCTTGAATGCTTCTAACGTGGCGGTTACTGTTCATCCAATCCCGGCAATGGTTGCCAATCAGACAAAGGCGATTTGCGCTGGCACAAATACCAGCTATCGTATAGAACTTAGTCCGACAAACACGCCAGCGGGAACGGTATTCAACTGGCCGGATCCTGACGGAGCGGGCCCGGCAAGTGCTGGCGTGAACGTTGCGCTCGGAGCATCCGGAGTTACGCATATCAATGATGTGCTTACAAACGCGACAACAGCTCCGATTACTGTTACGTATGTCGTAACGCCTTCCATCGGTGCATGTACAGGAGCGACTCAGAATGTTGTCATCACTGTCAATCCGGTACCTTCAATTTCGGCTGAGGCGAAAACAATTTGCAGCGGAGAAAATGTTGGAGATGTCGTTTTCAGTGCGTCCAGCCTTCCAGTTGGAACAACCTTTAGCTGGCCGGACCCTGATGGCGCAGGGCCAGCGACAAGCGCATCGAATATCGGTTTCACAGGTAGTACAATTCAGATCAACAATGTTTTGACAAATGCGACTGCTGCACCAATCCAGGTCACGTATGTTGTTACTCCGACATTTGGATCTTGCATTGGTGCTGCACAGAATATTACCGTAACAGTTAACCCTGGCGCGATTGTGACAGCAGGTGCGGATAAGTTTACATGTCCGGATGGAACGATCAATCTAACCGGAGCTTCGATTGGTGGCGTTGCAACCACCGGCACATGGAGTCTGATCTCGTCTCCTCCAGGTGGTGATGGCGTCATCAGCAACACCGGAGCATTGGCAAACCCTGGCACAGTGACGTTTACGGCCTCTGTGTCCGGAGACTATGTGCTTCGACTTACGACTGATGAACCTGCCGGAGCATGTACTGCAAACCAGGATGATGTTGTGTTGACCATCCTGGATGAAGACGATCCATTGTGCACTGGTGGAAATGGCGGAGGCGGTGGTGGAAACATCAATTGCACGGTGTTCACGGTAAACGTAGTTGAAACACGTCCAACCTGTGGAGGTCAGGATGATGGTGAACTGCGGTTTACGGTAACGGGAGGATCGCCTTCTCCGAATTATGTGCTGACACTTTATGACAGCGTTGCAACTCCGATTTTCACCAAGGCTGTCGTGATTGCACCGAACACTGCGTACACTTTTGATGAACTTTCAGCATCTACGAACTATTTCTATCAGGTTGATGATGGAACGAACGTATGTCGCCTGCCTTACAGCCTGCCTTTGCAGACAACGGTTGACGCAACGCTCGATCTTGCCAGCGTCACGAACCCAACTTGCTTTGGTTCTGCCACAGGTTCAGTTGTCATCAATGCGACTGGCAGTGGAACGGGCCAATACTTCTACTCGATCGATAATCTTTCATGGAAGCCATTTGTGCCTGGAACTCCTGGTCAGATTGCAGACCTTCCTCCCCTGGGAACTTACAACATTCTGGTTGGAGAAAGTGCCGGAGATGTGTGTCACACTTCTGTAGAGGTGACCATCAACAGCATCAACCCTGATATCAATGCTACGTTCAGCATCACGCCAGCATCGTGTGCTGGGGCGGATGGTGCGGTCACTAACATTATCGCGAGTGGTGGATCCGGTAGTGGATATCAATTCTCAATTGACGGTATCAACTATAAAACCGACAACAACTTCACCGGCCTGAGTGGCGGCTTCTATTCGATTCGCGTACGTGATGGCGCTGGTTGTGAGAAGATCATCCCGGCCAACGTCACGTTCCCTGGGTTCATCAATTTCTCTTATACCGTGATCGATCCAACCTGTGCGAACAATGGCAACAGCGGTGCGATTGTAGTGAAGGTGCTTGATCCGGGTACTTTCCGTCTGGCGGTTAGTCAGGATCAGTTTAACGAGCCTGCTGACGCTGACTACCGGAATTATTCAGATCCATTCATCACATTCGACAACCTTGCGAGAGGCACTTACTTCATCTACGCGAGAACAAACTCAGCGGTATGCCCGACACGCAGCGAACCAATCGCCATGCAGGGTGCCTATGCGCTGAGCTTCGAGGTGCAGCCGACATGCGTTGCCAACGACTTATCTCTCACCCTGACTAATATTACCGGTGAGCCGGGCGCGCCATTTGAAATTCGCGTGTACCGCAAATCGACAGGGGTGCTTGTGGAGACAATCCAGCGCAGTGCGATCTCCGCCACAGCCACTGAATTCCTCGAGTACCAGCAGCACACATTCCTGCGCAACGCGGATGACTACACGTTGCAGCTCGTACAAACTAATTCGGCCACCAATTGCATGATCACATCGCCAATGGTAGACGTGGTTATACCGAACGAGGTCTTTGCGCTTATCGGGCCAAGAGAGCAATCTTATCCGGATATCGCCAATGGATCCCTTGAGGTTACAAACATCAGCGGAGGAACCACACCGTACCAGGTGAGAATCGAGCTGGACTCAGCAGCGTCCTTCAACTTCCCTCAGTATGAGACAAACTTCACTGAACCAGATCTAAATGCCAATAACCAGTTCGGTAAGAAGTTCGACAACATACCTCCGGGACGTTATGTCGTTCAGGTGACAGATGAGGTCGGTTGTGTACTCGAGCTGACTGCCCGTGTGAAGATGGATCAGACGGTATATATCCCGAACATCTTTACGCCAAATGGTGATAACGTTAATGATTTGTTCTTCATCCGCAATCTGCCTGCTGACAATGCAAAACTTATTGTGACGAGCCGCTGGGGTAAAGAAGTTTACTCAAGCACTAACTACCAGAACAACTGGACAGGCGAAGGCGCAGCAGACGGTGTCTACTTCTATCAGCTGTCAATAGGTGGTGAATCGCCAATCACGGGTTGGGTGGAAATCATTCGCGGACAGAAACCTTAAGTCACTTGGGTACAAGCTTTATAAAGTAGGAAGG
Organism: Fulvivirgaceae bacterium JP3-4; assembly: GCA_029309925.1. GTDB lineage: Bacteria > Bacteroidota > Bacteroidia > Cytophagales > Cyclobacteriaceae > Chryseosolibacter. The sequence continues at coordinate 128,315 of JARKND010000004.1, read as the reverse complement.
CAGCGGGCTGCAAGTCAGAAGCTTCAAGCTGCAAGTCTAAGCGGAGCGCTTCGGCTTGCAGCTTTTTTTACGAACTTGGTTTACATCCGATATCTTCTCATTCCCCGCACCAACTCATCGCGCAACATAGCGCGCATCGCGTCACCGCGGTGAAGAAAGCGCTGCTATCAGAGAAGCTCTTATACTAGAGGAGACCGGACACGAGGAGACGACTCTAATTCAGATTTTCAAGAAACTTTAAAGTATCAATTTGGTCAGCATAATCCCAGAGCATAGGGGACTGTGCCTGACCAAACGGTATTGACGCAGGTGTCATCTTCCCCACAATACATTGGATTTTATCTTTTGCTTCAAAAATTTTCAGCGCCAGATCGCTCTCGTCTTCATAACGTTCATAATACAAAACAGCGATTGGGGACACGAGCTTTTCGCTCTCCTGCACGAGTAGAAAACCATTGTCGTAAAAGTGATATCCGTTGACGAGCAGTATCGACTTCTGGTAATCGTAGTTGTTGTTGTACTTGTGATGGTTGATCACTTCCTTGAATCGCTCCCACTTCGGAAAGATGGTGGCCAGGTCATAATTCTTTGGGATAAATATCTTTGAAACGTTGCGACAGCCTAATCCGAAGTAGTTAAAAATATCGAAGCCGAGGGCTTCAAGCTCCGCATCCGTTTCGTTTCCTTTCAGTATGGCGCAGGAGGTCCTGTTCTTCCGGATCACATTCGGATACTTGCCAAAGTAATAATGAAAATAGCGCGCGGAATTGTCGCCTCCTGTAGCAATGACCGCATCAAAGTTTTTCAGCTGCTCTTCGAATTTTATGAATGATGCAAATCGTGGATCGATTGCCACTAACTTTTCAGCGATGAACAATGGCAGTACGCGATCTTTTGAAGATAACTTGACAAGAAGAATGTTCCCGCTGATGAGTACGGTGAGGAAATCATGGAAGCCAACCAGCGGGAGATTGCCAGCCATGACGACCCCGATGGTCTTCGGCTTAACGTCCGTTAGCTTGTACGAGCCCGTCCATTTCTTCAGATTTTCTTCGGTCAGGTAAAGGCCAATGCCCTTAAATGCAGATTTTATGCTTTCTTCGGTGAACCACGCGTTTTCGTTTCTTGCCTTCAATATCAGGCTCTCCCACGTCATTACATCGATTGCATCAAGCTCTTTACCCAATTTTACAAACGCGGCAATTCTATCTTCCAGTTTCATAAACTTTTATGGCACCTGCTTTGTTTGTCAGGATGACAATTTGCAAGTATTTTTGTAGAACGTTAACGATCCAAAAGTAGGAAAAGCATGGCAATAATGATTACGGACGAATGCATCAACTGTGGTGCATGTGAGCCGGAATGCCCGAATACAGCAATCTACGAGGGAGGCCGCGAGTGGAACTGGGCTGGGGGTACAAAGCTTGAGAAAGTAGAACTTGAAGACGGTTCAGCTGTGGATGGTAAGACTCCGCAGACACCTGTCTCCAATGAATTTTATTATATCGTTTCAGGTAAATGCACGGAGTGTTCTGGTTTTCATGAAGAGCCTCAGTGTGCCGCAGTTTGTCCCGTTGATTGCTGTGTGCCTGATCCTGACATGGTGGAAACCAAAGAAGAGCTGCTTGCCAAGAAAGCCTGGCTTCACCAGGAAGTCGAACAGAATTAGTAGGCAGTAGGCTATCTGCAATAGGCAAGGTGGTAATCCGCGTTAGCCGCGTTGTACATTATCACTATTAGGTTGCCTATGACCAGTTAACCGGGTTTCGTATTTCAGGAGTAGTTTACTCTCCTATTGCCTATTGCCAAATTGCCTACTGCCTACTTTCGAAACTACCGCATTCTCGTCCTCTTGATCAGGTAAGTCTGGAGAATCGTACTAAAATCGCTCCGCACGTCTGCTTCTACAAAATCAATTTTATACTGGTTACAGCGCATTTTAAGCATCGCGTGAAACTTTTGCGCTTCAGCACGGTAGTGCGTTTTTATGTCCGCAGGATTCAGTTTGATCTTGTCGCCTGATTCCAGGTCAATGAATTCCATCGGCCGGTCTTCGAAATCAAAGAGAAGTTCCGTCTGGTTGTCCATCACATGAAATACAATGACTTCGTGTTTGTTGTGTTTGAGATGTTGCAGCGCCTTGAAAACCTCTTCTGTATTTTCGTCACCGTCAAACATATCGCTGAAGATTACCACCAATGAACGCCTGTGAATCTTCTCGGCAACTTCATGGAGCACCTGGCCAACCCGCGTCCTGTGCTGGTTCGATGGTTTGTTCCCCACGTTGTTCAGCAGTGTGAATACTTTGTCAAGATGGGTAGCAGTAGAACGTACTGGAGTGATCGTTTCAATGCGATCGGAGAACAGACAAAGGCCCACGGCATCACGTTGCCGTGTAAGCAGATAGCTCAGTGCTGAAGCTGCGTAAACGCTGAACCGGATTTTCGATTTTGATTCTTCAGGATAATACATGGACGGTGAAGTGTCCAGCGCGATCAGACATCGAAGATTCGTTTCTTCTTCATAACGCTTGGTAAACAACCGGTCTGTCCGGGCATATACTTTCCAGTCAACGTGACGGGTACTCTCACCTTCGTTGTAAAGCCTGTGCTCTGCAAATTCAACCGAAAATCCGTGGTATGGCGACTTGTGAAGACCCGTGATGAACCCTTCTACCATCTGCCTTGCAAGTAGTTCAAGGCTAACATTTTGCGCTATTTCATTTAATCGTATGCTCACAATCTGTCAAAAAATGAATAATTTTCGGCCCTTGCGAAGATTTGCAAACGCTGTCCAAACTTAATTATTGCCACTTAGTTTGCAATCCTTAGCCAAAATACTATCTTCGATAGAACCATTGCGTTAAACCTAACTATAAAATTGAAGGATTGTGGAAGAAAACAAGACAAACGGTAGGGATGAAATCTTCTCTACTAAAGTAAAAGCGGGGAAAAGAACCTACTTTTTTGATGTGAAATCAACTCGTTCGAATGATTATTACCTGACCATCACGGAGAGTAAGAAGCGTTTTAAGGAAGATGGTTTTACTTACGAAAAACATAAAATTTTCCTATACAAAGAAGATTTTAACAAGTTTATGGAGGCGCTGACAAACACGGTGAATCACGTAAAAACAGAGTTGATGCCTAACGTAGACTTTTCACAATTCGATCACCAGGAGCGCGAAGAAGCTGAAACCACAGCTGCCCGCCCTACGGAAATCGACAGCGAGCTCAAATGGGACTAAACCTAAATTCTAAACCTATACCTAATAAAGCCTTCCTTCGGGGAGGCTTTTTTTTTGACCGACTCCTCAAGCAAATTAGCAATTGGCAAAAAGAAGTTGGCAATGTGTCAGTGTTAAAGCGGTAGCGCCAATTTCTTGAAATTAGAAATCACTGTATCAGAGTTTCCATTAAGCAAATGATGTTGCCTGCTGAACGTTGCTTATTGTCTTGCCTGCTGCCTATTTGACACAAACTCACAATCACGATAGACCAGACTTGCCAACTGTCAGTTGCCAATTGCTTACTATGCCTTATATTTGCGCCCTAATTGCGATTTATGAGTTTACAATGCGGGATTGTCGGGCTGCCAAATGTTGGAAAATCAACCCTTTTCAATTCAATTTCCAACAATAAGGCGGAAGCGGCAAACTTTCCTTTCTGTACGATCGAGCCCAACGTGGGCATTATTTCGGTGCCAGATGAGCGTTTAAAGATCCTGGAAGGATTGGTGAATCCGCAGAAAGTAATTCCGACCAGTATCGAGTTCGTTGATATTGCGGGGCTAGTGAAAGGGGCAAGTAAGGGTGAAGGCCTTGGCAATCAGTTCCTGGCAAACATTCGCGAAGTGGATGCGATCGTCCATGTGGTGCGATGCTTTGAGAACGACAACATTGTACACGTTGACGGTCGCGTAGATCCTGTGGCGGATAAAGAAATTATCGATACAGAGCTTCAGCTCAAGGATCTCGATTCAATCGAAAAGAAGATCGGCCGCGTTGAACGCACTGCGAAGAGTGGTGATGCAAAAGCGAAGAAGGAATTAGCAGCGCTTCAGCATTATAAGGAGACGCTTCTTTCGGGGAAGAACGCCCGTGCAGTGCAAATGGATGACGAGGAGAAAAAGGCGGTTGAAGATCTTCAGCTGCTCACCGCGAAGCCGGTGATTTACGTTGCGAACGTTGAGGAAGAGTCTATCCACACAGGTAACAAGCATGTTGAGGCATTGCGCAAGCACGTGCAAGGCGAGAATGCAGAAGTTGTTGTGATCAGTGCGGCTATTGAAGCACAGATTGCCGAGCTCGACAATGCAGCTGATCGCGCTGTTTTTCTGCAGGAATATGGTCTTTCGGAATCGGGCCTGAACAAGCTCATTCGCGCCTCATACAACCTGCTGGATCTCATTACTTATTTCACCGCAGGAGAGAAGGAAGTGCGCGCCTGGACGATAAAAAGAGGCTGGAAAGCACCTCAGGCAGCAGGTGTTATCCACAGCGATTTTGAGAAGGGATTTATCCGTGCTGAAGTAATAAAACTGGCTGATTATCAGAAGTATAAAACCGAGGTTGCATGCAAGGAAGCTGGTAAAATGGCCGTAGAGGGTAAGGACTATGTGGTACAGGATGGCGACATCATGCATTTCCGCTTCAATGTTTAAAGATTCCTTACGGATCATTACAAACTTTGCGATTTTTTATTAGTTTTATAAACCGCTCAGTTTCAGTATAAAGCGGGGTTTCATTTTTAGCATTTTTTCGCCCCATTTTAATTTTTTGAGGTTTGAGAACCAGGATTATTTTTTCGCTGAAGAACAGGGGAGCTTATGTTCCATTCCATCATCAATTTCTGATTGCGCAGGTCATTAAAGGACTTCTCGTTTTCGGTCCTGAAAAGTCATATCTCGATTTTAATCAATTCAATTTCTCTGGATTAAAAGGGCAGACGAAAGTCAGCAGGAAAGGCCTCCACTACTACTCGTCAAAAGTAACACTGGTGTTTGCGTGTGGCGACAAAAAGTTTCTCGACTACTTTCTTGCGGAGCTGTTTAAACAGAAGGAAATCATTGTCGGTAACCTGCACCTGAGTCCTGAAAGCACGGAGATTGAAGAGCCGGTCAAGATCGGAGATGAAGCAAGATTTCTTTGCATTTCTCCCATCGTTCTGATCCAGGCGTCATTCAACGATGAGCGTGGAAAGAAATTCGTGCCGCCAGACAGTGACGAGTTTTCCGATTTACTGTACGAATCCACGCTTTCGCGGATGGAGGCGACCGGAAAGTATACGCCAGAACAACTTGCCTCGTTTTATAAGTTTCAGATCGTACCCGACCAGGGTTACATCAATCGCATCCAGACTACGCACAAAAAGTTTGCACGCATTTATCCGCTTTTCGACAACGATATTAAATTCGAGGTGCGTGGTTATACGTTTCCGTTCACATTGTATGCCGCTAAAGAAGTTCAGCAATTTGTGTATGAAAATGGTCTCGGGTATTTCACACACAAGGGATTCGGTATGCTCGATATAGCCGCCAACGATTCCATCCACCACCAGGCAGAGCAGGAATTCACCTACGCTTAGCGATCATTTTTCTGCAGGCTCAGATATCCGATCAGCAGATCAGCGCTGGGCCGCAGCGAGCGGTAGTACACAAAAATTTCATATTGATTTTCGGTCTCGAAGTGACTTCCTTCCAGCGCATAGGGTGGCAGTGATTTTGATTTCACATAGTATTGATAATCGTACCAACCCTGTTTCAGCAGAAAAGTACTCGTATACAGCTTCTGTACACTGTCATACTGCATTTTGTTTTCCGAAGTCAGGTTCCAGTAGTTGAACGCACCCGTCACATACACATCGCCATTTATTTTCGGAGACCCAAGGCGAAAGGTCACCTCCGCATAATTGGAAAAACTGGCATCGCGATAATCATAATTGTCATTGATAAATCCGCCATTCAGGTCGAGATATTGTGAATATGCTTCATGTTGGCGCGTCTTGTCTTTTACAAGTGTTACCTGGAAGGGACGAACTGTGTTTTTCACGAAGTCAACATTTCTGCCCGGGCTGGCCAAAGAGCGCAAGTCGAAAAAACGAAACTCATTCCCACCCTTGAACATTTTCGTATCATCAAAGAACCTGTATTCAAGTTGCTTTTCTATCTCCCTTACAAAAGAAGGCTTGATGTTATTGGCAATGTTATCCCAGCGCTGGTTCTGACGGATGGTGACGTTCACCGTTTCAAGTGGATTGATAATGTCCTGCGAGCCATAGCCGATTGTGAAATTGATCTGCTGATTGAGTTTTGCGATACTTCCCGCACCGATCAGATTCTGCTCGCCCGCAAACGACACGCGTGTATCGTAAACCATGAATCGCCTGCTGAGTATGATGTCGTCTTTGTTGGATCCTCGATAAATTACCACCACATAATTACCCGGGAGTTTCACTTGCGGAATGTTAAGCCAGTAGTGAACATAAGGAATATGCGTATCGACAGAGAAGTCATAGTTGTTGATTGGGAACTCGTTAAATTCAGTGAGGAACTCAAGGTCCTGCAACATTGACCTTGTCCAGTCGTAATTGCAATGAATGATACGGGCATAGTAAACATCACGCTCACTTCGCAGGTCATCGAACTGCAGCACAAGGTTTGGCTGACCAAGTTTTGTTACGGCAGGTAACAGGTTCGCCTGCGGATCGTCAAAGGCGGGGTGTAATTTGATTGTTCTGATCTCCGGTTCATATGCCCTGTCAACAAGTTGAAGCATCTTACCACCGCCATCAGAGGTAGTTGTCTGGCCAACAGGTGTGCAGAATTGCATGCAAAAGGACAGGACGGTGATTATTAGTAAATTGAAAATCAGAGCGTTATTTTTCATAATATTGAAGTCAAAAGATAAAAATAATTCCAACCTTTTGGGGGATAGGGGAGTCTAAATGGAAAACAGCCGTACATACGGGTACATGCTCCAGGAACCAGAGCTTATAGAAGGATGCCGCGAGGGTAAAAGCAGCCATCAAAAGGCGCTTTATGATCGCTATTCCCGCAAAATGATGGTTGTCTGCCTGCGTTATTCGAAGAGTACGGCCGAAGCTGAAGATGTTCTTCAAGAAGCTTTTGTAAAAGTTTTTCAGGGAATCAAAGACTTCCGTGGCGATAGCAAGCTTGAAACGTGGATCACCAGGATCATGGTGAATACCGCCCTCAACCAACAGCGAAAGAAACTGTATCTCTTCCCGATGGTGGATGTTGAGGAGCTTGATCTGCCGCAGCACGAAGTCAGTATCTCGGGAATCCACTTTACTCAGCTTTTAGAAATGGTCCAGTCACTTCCACAAGGTTGTCAGGTTGTGTTTAACCTGTTTGCGATTGAAGGATACAACCATAAAGAAATTGCGGAACTGCTGGGAATATCTGAAGGAACATCAAAATCACAGTATGCAAGAGCAAGAACACTCCTGCAGCAAAAGTTAATGAAGGAATCATCGTATTACGCAAAATATGGAGAGGGAAAATTTTGACGATTCGTGGAAGAAGGCTTTTGAGCAGTCAGAAGTAGCTCCGTCCGAAAACGTCTGGACGAACATCGCGCTTGATCTCGAGCGCGCGAAGGGCAGCAAACTCAAAAAGCGCCTTGTGATCTTCCAGTTGCTGGCAGCGGCATCCATTGTATTCGCGATGGGGCTCGGTGTTGGCGTATATATCATGAAAAATTCATACGAGGATGCAGCAAACCAGCTTGCTGCCAGAACACTTTCAACGGAAAAGCCATCGCAAGCAAATCCTTCTGCCGCGAATGCAGCGCAGGCTCCTGCTGTGCAGCAGTCAGATCGCAGCAACGTTCGCCAACAGCCTTCTTCAATCACAACCATAACACCAGCTGATGATAAAACCTCTACTAAAAATTCAGGGCGCACATTAACCGCTCAATCTTCAGAGACAGAACAGGTTGGCAATGCCTTCGCAAATGAGATCACTGCCACCGCTTATCAGCAGGGTGCAACTGATAGAACTGCAGTGTTTGGAGCGTATCCAACTGAACTGGCGGCTACCAACGATGCTTCCTTGTTACCCGAATTGTATAATAACAGGGAGGTTAAGCTCGCGTTGCCCACTCCGAAAAAGGCAGAAGCGGACCCCGTGCAGCTGATGCTGGCGCGCCTTGAACAGCGCGAACTTGAAGTCCGTGAGGGCGAAGAAACCAGGAAACCTAAAGAACAACGCAGCGAAAAATTATGGACGTCTGTAGGATTTGCGGCAGGATCATTCACGTCCGCAAATGCCGGAGTCTCAGACCGTAAAGCGCCAATGGCATTTTCTCAAAACAGTACAATAGCCAACAACGAAGCCAAAGCTTCCGGGGTTTCTTACACCGTTGGTGCGAACATCGGAACGAAGTTATCCGATCGATGGGTTTTTCAGGGTGGGGTTAACTACCTGACACAATCATCGGATTATACTACACGTGCGGCCGTCATTTCCTCAGCGGATGCGATGAGTTTCCGACCCGCTTCAATCAACGAACTTGACAAAATGAGCACGAGCGATGTGCCTTCTGAAGAACAAATCGTGTCCACCGTTCCATACAACGTTAATAACAATCTAAGATACCTCAGTATTCCGATGCAGGCTGGCTACTTATTGGTCAACAGAAATTTTGGATTGCAGTTGAACGCAGGAGTTGCCACTGACGTCTTCCTGCAGAACACAGTAACCGCTGAAGGTCAGAACTTTGATAAAACGCAGCAGGGCATCGGGGAAGATTCACCATATCGCTCGGTGAATCTGAGCGGTCTGGCAGGAACTGAAATCAGCTATCGTTTTTCAAAAAATTATCGTATAGCGTTGAATCCTGGTGTTCGATACCCGTTTAGTAGTATATATCGATCAGAATTGGCGGTGAAATCGAGCCCGATAACGTTTGATATCGGTCTTCGCTTCCGATATATTTTTCATTAACGCTCCAACCTTTTTCCATCTGGGGTTGTCTAATGTGAAAACCCCTTGAATTATGGATACAGTAGAAGGTAGACTGCAGCGAAGATTTCACACTTGTCTTTATGCACTTGTTTTTCTTGGAGCAATCCTCGGATTGAGCGTGCTGTTGGAAAACGTCTCCAGATTTTAGAAAGAAATTTGTCCACACCAGGGACATCGGATGTTTGCGGAGCCCTTAAGTCGATCGAAGTGATGTTAAGGTAAATGAATCAGATGCAATGCGAACATCCACCCTGGTTCTGACCCGACAAAGAAATTGCCCGTAACTGGGTTTTTAGATAAGAGTGCAGCCACCGCTCCGGGGAAAGGCTCTGTCCCCGGAGTTGGCGCCTCTTCCTTAAAAAATCTTCACCCTTTCTTCCTCTCTAAACTTTTTTCCGTCTGTCAGTTTTCGCTATCCAAGCGCGTCAATTGAGTTCACAATTTCTTCCCACTTCGCATTGGATGTCGCCAACTCCTTTTTCAATTTGTCAAGGTCAAACTGAAGCTTCTTCAACGCTTCGAAGTTGCTGTAAACTTCCGGTTTCATCATCTCGGTCTCAATTTCCTGCTTTCGTCTTTCAAGCGATTCAATCTGCTCTTCAATCTTTTTAAGATCTTTTTCCAGATTTTTTTTCAAGTTGCTCACAGCAGGTGATGTTTGAGCAGGTTCTGGCTTCTTCTCAGCTTTTGGTTTTGGCGGCTCCGGCTTCGCGTCACCTTCGGCAGCATTCTTCTTCTTCCAGTACTCGTACTCTTCGTAAGTCCCAGGATATTCCTTGATCTGCTTGTCTTCGATGTACCAGATTTTATTTGCAATCTGACTCACGAAATGTCGATTGTGCGATACCACGACAAAACTTCCCTGGTATTGCTGCAACGCCTGGATCAGAATATTTTCCGAAATGAAGTCAAGGTGGTTGGTAGGTTCATCGAGAAGGAGGAAGTTCGCTTCCGAAATCAATGTCTTTGCAAGTGCAACGCGTGATTTTTCTCCTCCTGACAGAACCTTGATCTTTTTGAACTGATCTTCGTCATTAAAAAGGAAACATCCCAAAACATTTCGAAGCTCTTGTTCAGTTTTACCCGAGCCAGCCTGCTTCAGCTCTTCCAGAATTTCGTTTTCAACGTTGAGTGATTCCAGCTGATGCTGAGCATAAAAAGCGCGAATGACGTTGTAGCCCATGATGCGCTCGCCCTGCACAGGTTCCTCACCTGCAATAATCCTGAGTAGCGTGGACTTGCCTTTTCCGTTGGCACCGATCAGTGCGATCTTGTCCGTACGTTCAATTGATGCGGATGTATGTTTCAGGATCTCGAGCGGACCGTAGGATTTTGAAATATCGTTCAGCGTTACAATAAATCTGCCGGCCTGCTGGCTGAAGCGGAACCGGAAATTCACCGCAGCATTGTCTTCCTGAACTTCTTCGATCATATCAAGTCGTTCAAGAGCTTTAACACGCGATTGTACCTGGCGCGCTTTTGAGGCCTTAGCCTTGAATCGCTCAATGAAGCGCTCCGTCTGGCGGATTTTCTGTTGCTGATTCTCGTAAGCGTTCTGCTGAATTTCCTGCCGAAGTTCTTTTTCCTGAAGATAGAAACTGTAATTGCCTTCGTAGGTCACGAGTTGTGCCATCGTAACCTCAACAGTTTTAGTTGCAACGTTGTCAAGGAACCTTCGGTCGTGCGAGACCACAATCACCGCGCCTTCATAATTGCGGAGGTAGTTTTCAACCCACTCGATCGATGGAAGGTCAAGGTGGTTGGTAGGTTCATCGAGCATCAGCAGCGATGGTTTTTCAAGCAGAAGCTTTGCAAGCATCACGCGCATGCGCCACCCTCCGGAAAATTCTTTCAACGGGCGATGAAGATCAGTCGTTGAAAAACCGATTCCCTCCAGAACTTCTTCGGCCTTTGCCTGCATCGAGTATCCATCCAGGTGTTCAAATTTTTCCTGGAGTTTGGTGAGTTTATCTACGAGGTCATCGCTGTATTCCGTCTCAAGTTTGTGAAGGATTTTTTCGATCTGACGCTGCGTGTCCACCGCATCCTTAAAAGCCTCCATTGCCACGGTTACAATCGCGTCATCAGTCTGATACGAAAGCAGATCCTGATTCAGAAATCCAATCGTGCATTCGTTGCTCTTGCTGATCGAGCCACCATCGGGCTTATAATCGCCATTGATCAACCGCAGGAGGGTTGATTTTCCTTTGCCATTCAACCCGATCAGGCCGATCTTATCCTTCGGCTTAATGAACATGCTGGCATTTTCGTAAAGGGCGCGGCCGCCAATAAAGTAAGAAAGGTTGGTAATCGATATCATTGTTGCTGTTGTCAGACGGACCGTTGGCCGTCTATCTCCCTCAAACTGCAAAAATACGCAGATCGTTTAATTTAAAGTGCGGTTGCAGGTACCATTCACAAAAAGTCTTGAGAACTGACTTCAAAATCAATTATTTTCGGATACTAAACGCAAGATCACATGCAAATTTCAAGATCATTACCAGTGTGGATGTTGATGTTGCTTCTCGCTTGCGGGGCAAAAGAGTCGGAACGAACAGCCCCTGCCGCAAGCGATGGAAGCACAGCGGCCATTACCGAATATGCCAGTACCCTTCCACTTGACAAAATTAAACTGCCTCCTGGCTTTAAGATCGAAGTGTATGCCGAAGTCGACAATGCGCGATCTCTTGCAGTGAGTCCGGACGGGACAGTGTTTGTGGGCAATCGCAATGGCGACAAAGTGTATGCTGTAAAAGATACCGATGGTGATTTTAAAGCAGATAAGAAATGGACAATTGCCGAAGGACTGGATATGCCTAATGGCGTGGCGTATAAAGATGGAGACCTTTATGTCGCGGAGATGACACGCATCCTCAAATTCGCATCTATTGAATCGAAACTGAGCAATCCTGGAAAACCACAAGTCATAGGTGAGCCATTTCCCAAACAGGACGGTCACGGGTGGAAGTACATCGCGTTTGGCCCTGATGGAAAATTATATGTTCCGGTGGGGGCTCCCTGCAACATCTGCGAACGCAAGGAAGAGATCTATGCTTCAATCACACGTATGAATGCAGATGGCTCCGGTCGTGAAGTGTTTGCCAGAGGCGTGCGGAATACTGTTGGTTTCACATGGCATCCGGATACGAAGCAGTTGTGGTTCACCGACAATGGCCGCGATATGATGGGCGATGAGATTCCAAACTGCGAACTCAACCTCGCATCGAAAGCTGGAATGCATTTCGGTTATCCGTATTGTCATGAGGGAAGTGTCAAAGATCCCGAGTTCGGGAACAGAAGAGCATGCAATGAGTTTACAGCACCAGTGCAGAAAATGGGTCCGCATGTGGCTCCACTGGGGTTGAAGTTCTATTCAGGAGGAATGTTCCCGGCTTCGTACAAAAATCAGTTGATCGTTGCCCGCCACGGATCATGGAACCGCAGCAAGAAAAGCGGGCATGACGTTGTGCTGGTGAAGATCAACGATAATAAGTCAGAAGGACTGGAAACCTTTGCCAGCGGTTGGCTGGACGATGCAACACAAAAAGTCTGGGGCAGGCCTGTTGATGTCTTGACAATGAAGGATGGCTCGATGCTGCTTTCGGATGATTATGCTAACGTGATTTACAGAATTTCTTACCAAAAATAGAATATGAACTTACGAATAGCTACTCCGTTGATCCTGTGGCTGTCAGCAACGGTTGCCCTTGCTCAGCCGATGAAGGATGCCACACCTGAGATGACAACTCTTGCGAAGGTAGACCACACCGATGTTAAGAATCAGGGAAACACGGGCACCTGCTGGAGCTTCTCCACCGTTTCGCTGGTTGAAGCACAGACCATGAAAGCGAATCTCGGTGAGTTCGATTTGTCGGAAATGTTTATCGTCAGGAATATCTACATTGACAAAGCGAAAAATTACCTGCTTCGTCTTGGTTCCGCGAGGTTCTCGGAAGGAGGGCTCGGGAGCGATGTGATCAACGGCATGGGAAAGTACGGGGCAGTACCTGAAGGTGTTTATTCGGGATTAGTGCTGGGAGAGAAAAGTCACAACCATGCGAAAATGGTTGAGCGTCTTAAAGCCTACCTTGACGAGCAACTCGCATCACCGCCATTGGAACCTGACTGGCTTGCCGGCTACAACGCCATTATGGACGATCACCTTGGTAAGGTTCCTGAAACATTCACCTATCGCGAGAAAGTGTACACGCCAAAGACATTTGCAGCAGAGGTTTTGAAGTTCAAGGCTGAAGACTACGTTTATATCACTTCGTTTACGCATCATCCTTTTTATAAGCCGTTCATTGTTGAAATTCCCGATAACTATGCGAACGAGTCATATTACAATGTTCCATTGGATGAAATGATTTCATTGACGGAGAGGGCGCTTGAAAAAGGTTATTCTGTGATGTGGGATTCCGATGTTTCGAACTTTAATTTCAAGCAGAAGAATGAAGGGTTTGCGATGATGTGGAAAGATTCTAAACCGACATTGCCGGTCAATCCGGATGCAGAAGAGCTCGCATATGACGCAAAACTTCGCCAGGACCTGTTCGAAAATCTCACAACTCAGGATGATCACCTCATGCACATCGTGGGCATCGAGCGTTCAAAAGGAGGGAAGAAGTTTTTTGTAGTGAAGAATTCGTGGGGCGGTATCGGACCCTACAAGGGCTACATCAAAGTCTCCGAGGCTTATTTTGCGATCAATACGATTACGCTTGTTGTTCCGCGCGCTGCTTTGGACAATACGCTCATTCAAAAATTAGGTTTGAAATAAAATGCACCCGATTCTGTTCGAGATCGGTTCTGTCAAGGTCTACAGCTATGGTTGCCTTATTGCGCTGGGCGCGATTGCAGGCGTTTGGTACATGGCTGTTCGCGGCAAGCAGGAGTTAGGGCTGACGTTCGATCAGGCGAACTCACTGTTCTTACTCATCTTTGTTGCAGCTTTTGTAGGTGGAAAGTTATTTCTGTTTTTCGAAGACCCATCCGGATATGCAAAGAGTCCGCTGAAGCTTCTCGGAGGGCGCGGCTTTGTTTTTTACGGTTCGTTTCTTCTTGCTATTCCCACGATGCTTTGGTTTTTCAGAAAACATAAACTGAATACTTATCGCATGCTTGACGTGATGGCCATTACAACGTGCCTTGTTCACATGTTTGGCCGGGTCGGTTGTTTTATGGCCGGATGTTGTCATGGTATTCCGACAGACAGTCCGTTCGGGGTGACGTATACAAATCCTGCGTGTTCTGCTGATCCTCTGAATACACCGCTGCACCCAACGCAGCTATATGAGGCCGCTTTTATCGGAGTTGTGATGATCTATCTTTTCTTCCTGCGTGACCGGAAGAAATTTCATGGTCAGCTTTTCCTTACATACCTCATATTGTATGCTGTCGGGCGGTTCTTGCTTGAATATCTTAGAGGAGATCTTGCGAGGGGTTTCATTATTGAAGACATCCTCTCTCATTCCCAGTTGATCGCATTGGTGATTCTCGCGGTAGTCGGGTGGGTGTATATGCGCTGGTCGAAGCAGAACCTCGTGCCTGCAGCGCAGAAGGTGAAATAGTGTCAACGCCAATTGGCGCACTGAGTCAATTTCCTTACCACAAAAGAGGCTGTCTTTCAAGGACAGCCTCTTTTCTTTTTTTTTCTTTAGCTAACAGGTTACAGTTCGCGCACCCAGATATTTCTGAAGCTTGTAGGATTGCCATGGTCCTGGAGGACTAACGATCCCTTTTCGTGAGCGACCACCTTCGGCTTTCCAATGTACTCCGTTGTTCCCTGGATCTCTGTGTTATTCTGAACCAGTACACCGTTCAAAAATGCCGTGATTCTTCCTGGTGTCTTAAGTGTGCCATCGCTATTGAAGCGTGGTGCTATGTAAACAACGTCATAGACCTGCCACTCACCCGGACCTTTTGTAGGATTTACGAGAGGAGGCGTCTGCTTGTAGATTGATCCAGCCTGTCCGTTGCTGTATGTTCTGTTTTTATACGAATCAAGGACCTGCAACTCGTATCTTTCCTGGAAGAAAATGCCGCTGTTCCCGCGACCTTGTCCATCGCCTTCGACCTTAGCAGGAGTGCGCCATTCGATATGAAGCTGAATGTCACCAAATTCCTGTTTTGATTTAATGTCACCTGTTCCTTTAGCGACTGTCAGCGCACCATCAGCCACTGTCCACTTCGATGGATTTCCTTTTTTATCTGACCATTTGCTCAGATCTTTTCCATCGAACAATACAATGGCATCCGATGGTGGTGCGCCATTGTTGCCCGGTGTTACTACTTTAGGCTCTGGTTCCCAGACTTCGGTCGCTTTAGGGTCGTCCTGTTGTGAAAATCCTTGGGTCATAGCCGATACAACAAGGGCCATCGCTAAAACATTTCTCATAAGAATAGATTGTTAAGAGTTATATGGTGAAATAATTAAAAGTCGTCAGCAATATCCTGCACCTTTTTTCCTTTATCGTCCTTCATTTGATTCAGAACGTTGAACGAGGTGTAAATCATTTCGAGTTGGTTGCGTGAATATGAGCGGAATTTGAGTACGAGCGTTTGCCCTTTCCAGAAATAAGTTTCGCGTTTCATGTCGTATTCGGCAATGCCGTAAATTGATTCAAGCGCTTTCATCAGGCGTGGATCCTTATCTGTCACAATGTGGATCTGGTACACCTGATCCTTATAGGTTTTGAGTTCAACGCTGTTCACTTTCACTTCACCGATTGACGCATAAAGCGGATCTTCAACGCTGTATAGCCTGGCATCAAACTCATCTTTTTCTTTAAACTCTTTTTTGAGTTTCCATCCTCTTACCGAATCGATCGGCATTCCGAGTTTGAGGTCTTTGAATCCGTTTCTTTTTTCAAGCTCAGCGATCTTTTTCTGCGCGCTCGATACGAACGCGATCAGCATAAATAGTAGTGTGAGGGGGCGGTACATTGCTAGTTTATGAATTTGAAGGGTATTTCAAGTCGGGTTTTATCCCAGGTAATCAAAAGGTTTGCCAATTCGTTTTTCTGATCGAAAGTCATTGTAAAAGCTTCACTTGCTACACCGTTGCCGTTTACCGGCACGTCAAATCGCAGCACATCAAGTTTCTGGTTGTAATTGTATGCGCCCCAGGTGCCAAGGTCTTTGTTGATGATAATCGTCCAGCGGTCAGCATTTGGGACGGCAAACATTGAATATGTGCCGGCCTTAAGCAGCACCGCATTGATCAGGAGATCGTGGGTGAGCGTTATTTCAGTTGCTTCATTAGCACCCAGACGCCACACTTGTCCGTAAGGTACCAGTTTACCAAACACCTCCCTGCCGCGAGTCTGTGGCTGTGAATAAACGATCTTCACATAGGCATCTTTATAACGCATGGAAGTAACAGCCAGCGGACTTGGCCGTGTCTTAAAATTCTCTTGGGCGTGCGCAACAGACGAGATCAACAACAGAATAAAAGCCGGTACAAGAGTTCTCATGTGGTTAAAGATAAAGCTTAAAGCTGAAAGCTTAAAGCTTCGGCAAGGTAAGTTGACCGGGCATTACACTTTCACGGAGGTTTTTGTTCGGAGATAACAGCACTAAGTAAACTCGTTTGCTTAAGCTTTATGCTTTAAGCTTTATGCTTAATTTTGGATTATGTCCCGACCAGCATTTGATGATATCTACATGGAGCTCGCGGTTAACCTCGCCAGGCGCTCTCATTGTATTAAAAGGCACGTAGGTGCCGTGTTAACCAAAGACACGCGCATTATTTCGATAGGTTACAACGGCCCTCCCTCAGGAACGCACAACTGTGACGAACAGTGGCCCGATGTCGGATGTCCGCGCGACTCGAAAGGTGGGTGCTCGCTGGCAATTCATGCAGAGCAGAATGCAATTCTCTATGCCGTGAAGAATAAGACTTCCGTTGAAGGTGCAACGTTGTATGTCACGCTGTCTCCATGCCTGGCTTGCGCGCGCATCATTTACTCAATGGGGATAAACAAAGTAGTTTACCTTAACTCGTATGCCGAGTATAAAGGGATTGCGTCCGATGAAGGCGTAGACTTTCTGAAGACCTTTGGAATCGAGACCGTGCGTTACCAGGGTCAGCTGGAAAATGTTGTCGGCCTGATCTGATTATCGAGATTCAAGCGCTTTCTCCAGGTCGGAGATCAGTTTTGCTGTAACGCCTTTGGTCTTTTTGTCCTTTTCTGTTTTGAAAACTGTTGCTGCGCGCTCTACCATTGCGTACAGGCCGACAGGATTGCCATCAGCGCGGTAACTTCCCAGGCACCACTCGAGGTCGTTCTGTAATTCCGGTTCCAGATTGAGCGATCTGAGCTTTTCAAGCGCCTCTTCACTTACTTTTTCAATCGAAGGACCACCTGCCTTAGCTTTTGATGTCTTTGCAGGGGCTTTCTTTGCTGTCTTTGCTGGTGATTTTGATGCTGCCTTTGCCATACGCCTGATGTTTTTGTTGAAAGTACTGGAAAATTACGGGCCAAGGCTGCCGAAGACAAGCATAGACAAGATAATTTTTCCGCAACCGAGTGAATGGAAGTGATTAAACTGCTTCTTATGCAGCGAAAATCCGCTGCATAAGGTAAAGGAGTCAGACTAATCGGACGAGATGAGAAGCAATACGCGACTCGTATAAAAAACGAAAGGGAAGTAATTCCAAATTACTTCCCTTCGCAAAAGTCTTAGGTTTTACCTAATTACTTCTTCTTCTTAGCAGCTTTCTTTGCAGACTTCTTTGCAGTCTTCTTTGCTGCTTTCTTCGCTGATTTTGCCATAGCGTTTTTGAATTTAAGTTTAAAAATTTATTAAACGATACGAAAAGTTATAACAAAATTTTTATTCGCAAAAATTTTTTGCAAAAAATTTTTTTTGATGAAGAATTTTCCTGAACGCAAAAGTGATCGAAGTCGCGTGTCATCTTCATCATATCACGTTGACTTCTGCGTGAAGATCGATGTGAAATTTTTCTTTCACACTGCGCTGAATATCCTGAGCGAGTTGCCAGATTTTTTTTCCTTCACCACCACCATAGTTCACCAGCACAAGTGCCTGATGCTTGTGAACCCCAATGTTTTCAAGGGTTTTGCCCTTCCATCCACAATTTTCAATGAGCCATGCTGCAGGAATTTTGATGAGATTTTTTTCTCCCGGAAAGGAAGGAACGGTCGGAAATTTTTCTTTCAGCGCAGAAAAAAAATGAAAATCGACTGAAGGATTTTTAAAAAAACTACCCGCATTTCCGATCAAATCGGGATCGGGAAGCTTACTTTTTCGAATAAAAATAATTGCATCACTGACCGCCCGAAGTGTCAACTTTTCGACATTTCTTTCCCTTAGCACGTCCTGGATCGCTCCGTAGCTGACATTGAATTGATGATCTTTTTTGGTCAGAGTTAAAGTAATACTTGAAATAAAATACTGGTTCTTCAGTTCCTGTTTGAAAATACTTTCCCGATATCCGAACAGACATTCTTCCTTACTGAAAACACGAACATGACCTGTCTTCAATTCGATTGCTTCGACATTGTGGATAACTTTTTCGATCTCGACTCCATAGGCACCGATGTTTTGCATCGGTGCAGCACCTACTGTCCCCGGTATCAGCGATAAGTTTTCGATCCCTCCCAGATCTTTTTCGACACAGTGCATCACTAATCCGTGCCAGTTCTCGCCTGATTGAACCTTCAGCATCACATTAGCGTCACTTTCATCAACAATGTTGATACCCTTGAGCTCATTTTTGATCACAAGTCCATTGAAATCCCTTGTTAAGAGCATATTGCTGCCGCCACCGAGGATAAGAACTTCATTTTTTTTGAAAACTTCTGACGCAAACACGTGTTGAGCATCAGAAATTGATCGTATCACGGCAAAATATCGCGCGGTTGCGCTCAGATGAAAGGTATTGAAGGGTAGGAGGTCAACGTTTTCCTGTATATCCATCATGTTTCAAAGTGTATTGAACGTTCAAAGGTGACAAATTTAGTCTAATCTCATGTCGATCCATCGCAGATGACAGCAACTTCATCTGCATAAAAGAGTGTTCCATCAGCTTTTTGAATTCACATGACTGTCCCCAGCAGAATTTTCAGTCACCTTTCTTTGTTGAAGCGTATTGATAAAAACCCCCTCGCGAAAAACGCCTCAGGCAAAATTACAACCGCCAGACAACTTCAGCCCGCCTGAACAAATTCTTTTAACTGCTGATGATCACAATTGACCCGCGAGGTCATCCTTTGAAAGTTTAAGAAGACAGATCCTTGGGAAACGTCCAGCGAGATAGGTTGTTCCGCAGACAATCAGCCCTTCATCACTGGTTGTGGCGATACTTGCCACTTCGAACGGATTGGAAAATCCCAGGTATCGACTGCTCAGAAAACTTCCGGTGGATTCGTTATAGAAAAACAATCCTATCTGCTTTGATTTTGTATCGCTGGCGAAGATAAGGGTATTCGTGCCGTTGATTGGCTTGCTCAGGATCTTCACGGTTGCATTGGAAGTCAGTTCCGGAAAAGAGTATCCGCCCAGATCCATAGCGGTAGTGGTGCCGTTGGTGGTGAGGTTCACGTTTGGCATGAAAAAGTTGTCACCGAAGTTGAAACGTGATGCCGCGAACTTATTTCCGCCTAGCGGATAGACAGCACTAAACCCTCCATCGTCCTGCTGACCCTGCACAACACCCAACGTGCCATTTTGTGAAAAGTCGGTGAATAGCAGCGACAACGTGTAATTATAAAAGCCATTCAAATAGTACTGGCCACCGGGAATCTTCCCAACATGGAACGGCAAACGCTTACCAGTTCTAAGAAAGTGGTTAATGATTGGTTCTTCTACGTCTTCACCGGCACCGATTGTCAGTGCAAGTGAACTGCCGACCCTCGCACCGGTCATATCATGGCGCGATACCACAGTATTTTTATTCGCCTGATCATAGCTCAACATAACGAAGCCTGAGGTCCCGTCAATTCCAATTGCAGCGGGATAAGTTATTCCTGCGATAGCAGTGATCGTTGGGTTCTCCGCATTTTCATCTACCGTTACCAACTGCGCCTGCAGGCTGAAGGCATCCATACAAACAAATGTTAAGCTCGTACCGGAAACGATAACCGGACCGACCGGGTTGACATAATTGTCGTCAAGCATCGTCTCCTTCGAGAACTTGCCATACTTGTCTGCCTTCATAATATAAACGCCACGAAAGGTCGACTCCTGGATTGAACGTTCGGCAAGAACGAGATATCCTCCATCGCTTGTCTGACGGACATCGATCGGAAAGATCCCGGAAGAAAAGATCTTGTTGTCGATGACAGAGGTGAAATTTCTCTGATCAAATGACGGGTCGGATTTTTCCGAACATGCCGCCATTAATCCCGACAGCAGCGTAAGAATGAAAAATGTTTTTCTCATAGCGGTTACTTACGGTTGTCGGTTGAACGGAAATTTTTACCAAGGAAACGCAGCGGAAAGATCGAACCAACACTGATCATCAGGGAGTTCAGTTTCATGTCGTCCAGTGTGTCACCAACACCAGAGAGCTGGTCATTGCTGTAGCGGTTTTCAGTGGAAGTGATGTTGCTCATTCCTTTCCTGTACTGCACGTCCAGGTTAAGCCGTACGTTTCCGAGATTGTAATAAACCCCCACACCTCCTATGAGTCCCCAGTGATTTTTTGCGTACAGGTCGCGGGCGCCAATAATGATGGTTTCGTCTTTAAACTGGTTTGTTCCGCCCGATGCATAGTCAGTTCCGTGAATGTCAACCGATTTGGTTGCATTCAGGCGGATCGAGGAATAAATTCCCGCCTGAACATACGGGCTGATCTTATTAAACATTTTCTCATATTTCGCCAGCACCGGAAAGTCGAAGTATTGTAGGTTTTGCTGCTGCACGTAATTCAGTTCGAGAATTTTGTTGGGATTTTCCGCATCCACCCACGAGTACGAATTATGGTAGCGAAAAGAATTGTGACGAAAAGTAGGTTGAAAGCTTAAAGACAGGCCGGTGAAATAAAACGTTGCTTCAATGGTTGCATGAGCTCCGGCATCGCTGAAATTAACATACTTCTTTGCGATTTCACCTGCATCGTAATTCGAAGGTGACAGCACTGCATATTCTTTCATCACTTCAGCGCCTGAGAAATTAACGCCCCCTTTGAATCCAAGAAACCATTGTTTTTTGAGAAAGACTTCCTTCTCCTTTCCCTTGTTGAATTTTGGAAGCTTGGGCGGCTTTGGCTGGGCGATGACTGTTAAGGTGATGAGGCACAACAATGTTACCATCATTGTTTTCATCCGGGCCCGCATACCGAGGCCGATGCGGTTCCGGGAATAAAGGATCTGACAACGCTTGAGTGGTGAGTTCATGGGTTATTTTGTGATTACGAGCTTCTTTGATTGTTGAAAGAATCCGGTTTTCATTTGATAAATATAATTTCCGGAAGGAATACCGTGAAGGTCTATCTCGCGGCTATGAGTGCCGGGCGCAAATGTTTCATTCACCCATTGAGCAACTTTCTTTCCCTGTTTGTCGAACAGGTCAATGGTAACTGTATTTGCGCTGTTGATTCTGAATGATATTCTCGTTTTTTCCTTTGCGGGATTAGGGTAACAATCTTCTAACGCGAAACGGTCTCCAATGAAGTTGTCCAGTCCGGTGATGACCTGCTGTGCCAAAGGCAACGCCTCGAACGTTACACCATCCGTTGTGCCCTGCGCACTCATCAGTCCCGGAAAGATGTCATTCAATCGGGCATCGTCAACCAGGAGCCAGTCTCTCACAATGTTTCCATATACTACGCGGTAGTCGTGCTGCATTTCCACATTTCCTTTCGTAAGGTCTGGCACATTTCCAACCACCCCTGGCTTCACACCTTTACCAAAGATGAACATCGGGCCGCCTGTTCCATGGTCTGTTCCGAAACTTCCGTTCGAATAGATCCGCCTACCGAATTCCGAGGTAGTGATTGTCAGCACGCGGTCTTCAAGTCCACGCTTCCTCAGATCTTCCTGGAAGGCATGCATAGCCGATGAAATGTGATACATGAGCGCTGCGTGTGCACCCATCGTTGGGTCGTAACTTTCAACCTGGTCGGCATGGGTATCGAAACCACCGATCTTCACCAGGAATACTTTTGTTTTGCATCCTCCGGAGAGAAGCCTGGCGATGGTCTGCAACTGTGGCGTCAGATGATTCCGATAACTGCCCTCAGGAGCATTGAACGGATATTTTTCCGGGTAACTCGTGTGCCCCGTGATTTTGTTTCCGGCAGCATACACCTGAGCGAGGCGTTCCGCGTAGTCTTTTGATTTATCTTCCAGGCTCAAGATCCAATCCAACTCATTATAATAAGGAGAACCCTGTAAGAATTGTGGAGGAATACCTCTTGGATCAATTTCTTCGTCAACGAACCCTTCGAGTCCGGCAACGAGGTCAGCGAACTCTCTGGAATTTACGTTAGGATCGATGGAAATCGATGTGGGAATATTTCCCTGCTGATGAAAGATCAGGGAGACATCCGTGCCCATTTCGATTGCCAGCGGATCCGGCATCTCAGCGTTTGGAAAATCCTGCGGATACTGCTTCGGGGCGATTTCCTGGCTGAGGTATCTGCCAACCCAGCCGGACTGGTAATAATCTTCAAATGATCCGCCCATGAACCAGATGTCGCGTCCACGAAAGTGAGAGCCGTTGTTGTTTTTGTAAGATACGCCCTGCACGATCGTTAACCTTCCACGGTCATACATATCTTTCATGGCCTGCATATCCGGATGGAGTCCGACCTGTTTTTCAGGTGCGAGTGTTCCATCCAACGGGATCATTTTCCGCAGGCTGTTCTTTGCGGGGATGGCAATGTTCGCACGCTTACTATAATAGAGTTCGTAATTATCAACCGGAATGACACTGTTGAGTCCATCGTTGCCGCCATGCATTTGCAAGATTACCAGCACGCGATCGTTGCTCAGACTTTCTTTCGCCATCCGAGTGAGTGCGTTGTCGGGCATCAGGTTCACGGGAATTCCGGCAATCGTAAACGGAACGCTCATCGCAACCGGTATGCTTTTCAAAAACTCTCTTCTTGAATTCTTCATGGTCATGCGAGTTGGTATTCCGGTGATTGCAGGAGTGCGTTAAACAAAAATTCGAGCTGGTCACGCAGGTCGATTGCACCTTCGTTCCACCTGGTAGTCCAGTACGCTTCATCGAATTGCTGGAGCAACCTGCTCTTGAAATAATTCAATCGCCTTGCGGTAAGCGAAGCAGCGTCATCAGTAGCATCATCAAACGACAGATTATCCGCAATCGGGAGGAAATATTTCGCCAGCTCCATCACGAGCGCTCTTGCATCCGAAGCGGTTGCATTAGCAAAGTTAGTGGTGACGTAAGTGTATACATTGACCGAAAACATCTGAGCATTTGCAGCGGTCACCACGTTGCGGACAAATTCATAACGTCTCGGCAGATAGTTTGGTGTGATCCAGGCCCGGTGATAGATTGGGTATTGATGGTAACACTCGTAGCCGGCCACATCGTAAGGTTCGTAGAAGTTCATCCCGAGGTCTGCCAGTGCATCCTGGATACCTGAAGTTTTCTCATAGAAGGCATCTGTTTGCGTGGTCATCGAAGGAAGCTGAATCGAAAATGCGCGTAACGTCCCAAGCACCAGGTCAAGTGGTGACTTAATGATGCCACCGAAGTTATCGTCCTTAACATCTCCTGCACCAGCTTCGTAAAAATGCTGGCTTCGGAGCAGGTTCTCGATGACCGGCTGAATTTTATAGCCACTGGCCGCAAAAGTATTTGCCATTTCTGAGATTATGGCACTGTCGATGGCAATGCTTGCATCGGGAGTGTGTGGCGCATAAACAAAGAAGCGATAAATCTTCCAGCAAATATTTTTTGCGGTCTCCGGTCTCGAATAGATCAGGTCGATGAGCTGTCGGATCTCGTCTATTGCACTCGCTTCTGTTGCATTACCACCGTTCATCAGCGTTGCGTCTGCGCGAATCACAGCGTTGTTGAACCGTGCTGAAAAACTTTTTGGATCGTTGTCGTGGGCGGAAGCATTCATCGTTCCTCCGCGGATTCTTCCTCTCGGCAGATTTGTATCAGCATCGAGTGTGACGAAATCATCGTCAAGTTCCCAGCCGGAGAGTACTTTGGCCGCAGCCTGAACATCCTGCTCGGTGAAAAGAATGTAATCGCCCGGTCCGGAAGGCGAGGGGAGGGTGCCTTCTAGGCCGCGGCCGATAGAATACAGTTCGAGAAGTTCGCGGGCATAATTTTCATTCGGACTTCCCTTAACATTAAGATTTCCGTCAAGCAGGCGAAGCATCGCATTGTCAATACTCACTTTCACCGTCAGTTCCTTAAAGTTTACTTCAGGAAGTGGGTTCAGCGCATCACGGGAAAACAAACGGAAAAGTTGGTTTTGAAAATACATCGCCCTGCTATTACTCACCTTCGATTGAATGCATGTGAAGTGTGAATGAAGAAAGAAAACCAATTTCTCGCGCGCTGAATAAGCGAGTGATAAGTCGGGAGAAATTCCTTCGCTCATCATTTGACCGATAAACCAGCTCTTGAAAAAATTCTGAAGGTCACCATCATCGCTGTTGGCATCGCTTTCCGGTGTGTTGAACCACGGTAATCCTGTTTCGGGATCGGGTGGGAGAACAGGGTCGGGTAGCGCGGTGCGAAACAGTTGCGTGATAGCAGCAGCAGGCGTGAGTGCGGCATACGCATCGATCTGATTTTTCGTTGCACCAAACGTGGCTCTCCGCAACAGATGGGCAGCCCGTTTTAGACCGAGGGTCCCGGTAAATTCAGGTAACGGCATAGGGGGACTTGTAATATTTCCTTTATTCAAGGAAAACCTAAATTATAATTTTAAAGCAGGACAAAATGCATTAGCGGTCGATTATTGTCATTTTTTTTATTCAGCTAAGCAGTTACCGGTGATTTGATACCGAAAGAAGTGTGAATACGGAATCGTTTGAATATTTTTAGAGGAATGTTATTGCTATGGGTGTTCGCTATAGCCATGGCCAAATGCAATAGCCAACAACATGTTTCTTTAGAGTACTATGAAAATAATTGAATGTCCGAGGGATGCGATGCAGGGACTTGAAACCTTTATCCCAACGGATAAAAAAATTTCTTATATCAACGCGTTGCTCGAAGTCGGCTTCGACACCATCGACTTTGGAAGTTTTGTTTCTCCGAAAGCAATTCCCCAAATGAAAGATACTAAGGAAGTGCTCGCGGGGATCAACTGGAAAAACAGCAAGTCGAAACTGTTGGCGATCGTGGCGAATACGCGAGGAGCAGAGGAGGCATCGGTCCATGAAGGCATATCCTATCTGGGTTTTCCGCTTTCGATATCCGAGACTTTTCAGCAGCGCAATACAAACAAGTCGATTGCCGAAGCGCTGAGCACGCTGGAAGAAATTCAAAACATCTGCTTAACCTCAAATAAAAAACTAGTCACTTACATCAGCATGGGATTCGGAAACCCTTACGGTGATCCATACGAAGTCAGCCTCGTTGCCAATTTTGTCGACATAATTAACACGATTGGAAGTAAGATCATCTCTTTGTCGGACACCATTGGTGTTTCAAATCCGGAGAACATAACCTACCTCTTCTCAAATTTGTCCCGGCAGTTCCCAGACTTAGAATTAGGCGCTCATCTGCATTCGAACCCGGCTACATCCAGAGAAAAAATTGATGCTGCGTATAAGGCCGGATGCAGAAGGTTTGACGGAGCGATCCGCGGCTTTGGCGGATGCCCGATGGCCAATGATGAACTGGTTGGGAATATGGCCACAGAAACGATTCTGGCATACCTGAAGGAAGTCAGAGCGGCAGCCTCAATTGATGAGGCTGCATTTGTGAAAGCACTTTCCCTGGCGGATAAGATTTTTCCATCGCATTAGTTTTATTGCTAAGTGCTGAAAAACTTACGTTTACCGACTTTGGCTCAATATCTGCTTAACTTTGCGTAACTTCGATTAAACCTCATTGTCATGAAGCATTTTGCGCTTTTGCTTTTTATCCTCACCGGTACGCTTTCCTTTGCACAATCCGCCAAAGAGTACACCCAGAAGGGAAGAGAGCTTTACGAGAAACGCGAGTTCATGGAGGCGCTGCTGAACCTGAATAAAGCGATTGAGATAGATGCGAACTATGCTCAGGCATACTTTGTCCGGGCAAACATCAAAGATGCCTTTGACGACCGCCATGGCGCGATGAAGGATTACAACCATGCCATCGAGAAGAATCCAAAATTTGCTGACGCATTTTTTGCACGTGGCAATGTGAAGATGAAGTTGCAGGATTATTACGGAGCAATTGCTGACTACAGTTCTGCAATCGCGTTGAATGAAAACTACATTGAAGCGTACTTCAATCGCGGGAAAGCAAAACAGTTTTTACAGGCATACGAAGATGCGATCAACGACTGCAGCAAGATCATCCAGCTTCATCCGAAAAACGTTGATGCTTATTATATGCGCGGCATCCTGAAGATAGACTTTGGCGATGTGAAGAACGGCTGTCTCGATCTAAGCAAAGCCGGAGAACTTGGTGATCTCAAAGCCTATGAGATGATCAAAGAAAAGTGCAATCTCAAATCTGACACCACAGCCACAAAGGGTGATACCGGTAACTAAAGGTTCGCCTTGTAAACCTTTCCCGGCAGCGAGGCCACAGCGCCTTTAAACTCCAGCGTGAGAAGAACAGATGCGAGCTGACTGATGGGGATACCGGACTTCCAACTGAGATCATCGATCATCAACTGTTTATTGCTACTCTCGAGAAGTGTTTTGAGCACAAGCTGCTCCGATGGCTCAAAGGTATCAAGCGAAAAGGTTTCTTTTTTCTGGGGTGCTTTTCCGGAAGCCCAGCCTGTGATGTATTCAAGATCTTTCACCCCGGTGATAAGGTGCGCCTTATTCGTTTTGATCAGGTTGTTGCAGCCTTCCGAATGGCTTTGCCCAATGTTGCCCGGAAATGCGAAGACATCTTTGTTGTAACTGTTGGCAAGCTCGGCCGTGATCAATGCACCACCCTTCTCAGCAGCTTCTACAATAATCACTGCGTCTGATAATGCTGCCACGATCCTGTTCCTTGCGGGGAAATTATGGGCATCCGGTTTTGTTCCGAAGCGATGTTCAGTTACAAGTCCGCCATTCGCCATCATCTGTTTTGCAATTTCCTTGTGTGACGATGGATAGATGTTGTCCATACCACTGCCCATGACGCCAATGGTTGGAAGGTTTTGCTTAACGGCTACTTTGTGCGCATGGATGTCGATCCCGTACGCGAGGCCGCTTACGATCAGTGGTTGATGCGGAATGAGATCGATCACAAGCTGCTCTACACGCTCACGACCGTATTGCGTGGCCTTACGCGTGCCTACAATTGCGACCGTCTTTGGATTCTCGAAGTCGATCAGGCCCCTGGTGTAGATAACAGACGGTGCATCATTAATCTGCTTCAGGCGGGAGGGGTAGTTTTTGTCGTTGAAAAAAATCAGCTGAACGTTATCTTTTTCGGCTTTCCTCAACTCTTTTTCAGCTGCGGCAAACGTTTTTCCGGTTTTGATGGCCTCGGCTGTAACTTCACCCACGCCTGGAATGCGCAGCAGTTTACCTTTCGGTGTCTGAAATACTTTTTCTGCTGACCCAGAATAATTTACCAGTTGCCGAAGCAGGTAGTCACCGATGCCGGGAATGAAGTTGAGCGCAAGTAGGGCGAGACGATTTTGGTCCATGAACGAAAGAAGACACGCAAAATGGACGAAAGAGCCTAGTGAAGCTTTTCGCGGAGCTCGACCAGAAACCCGCGCACACTGCGCAGCGACTCGAGCATTTCCATTTTATCTTTTACAGCCTGAGAATCATTTCGCAACATCTCTTTTGCTCCCTGAAGGGTGAAACCTTTTTCTTTTACAAGGTGAAAGATGGTGCGTACATTATCGATATCTTCTTTGGTGAACTGCCGATTTCCTTTTCTGTTCTTCTTGGGTTTGATGATGTCGAACTCTGATTCCCAGAATCGGATAAGTGAAGGGGCTACATTGAAAATTTCGGCAACTTCTCCGATGGAGTAATAAAGCTTCTCGATTTCTTTTTCTTTGTAGGCCATGTTACTGAGCAAGATAAGTAATTAAACCATTTTCATCAATCTGAACAGGTGATTCAGGAAAATCTTTTTTCGATAGTTCCTGAATAATTTTTATCACACGCTTAGTGCTGTCAATTTCTACGCCCGATGCGTAGGATTGCATCGTTGGAGTAATTTGAGCATAATAAAATTTTCCTGCAACATCCGTGAAGACTTTAATAATCGGGGCAAGTCCGTTGATGCCATTGACCGAAATTCCGCGATACGTGCAGAAATTTCCGAGACTGTATGAGATAAAACGGTTTTTATAAACCTCTACTCCGCGCGTAACGTGAGGTCCGTGACCAAAAACAATATCGGCACCTGCATCAATCAGCGTATGCGCAAAATTATAAACGTCTCCGCGATCCTCTCCATAATACATTTCATGCTTTCTTGGCACGTGCTGGTATTGTGCGCCTTCAGCACCTCCGTGAAAAGATATGATGATGATGTCAACGATCGAATCAAGTTGTGCAACAATCTGTTTTGCTCCTTCGATATCGTTGATGCTGACACAGTTGGTGTTTGGGGCAAATGCAGCCAGACCGTAGCGCACGCTGTCTTTTACAAAGATGGTTGTCTTATGTGAAATCTGTCCGGCATGTAGAATTCCCGCTTCTTCCAGCGTCATCATAGAACTCGTTCTTCCGGCATCGCCCATGTCACCAGCGTGATTGTTTGCCAGGCTCATGATGTCGAAACCAGCGCTCGTCAGATTTTTCACATAGCGAACAGGAGTGCGAAAGGCATAACAAACCTTTGGATCTTTGCATGTCTTGGGTGTTCCTCCGCTGTCGAGCAACGTTCCTTCGAGGTTTCCAAAAGTCACATCCGCATCGCGCAGCACATGTTCTACTTTTTGCATGAGAAAAGCGCCATCCTGCGGTGGCAGTTTGTCCTCCGGATAGTTCGTACCCATCATGATATCACCGACACCGATAATTGTCACAGTATCAGGTCGTGCAGAATTCGCGGTGGCGGTTGAATCGATATTGATCTGTGCGTTCAGACAGAACGGCACAATGACAAACAGGATTGCTGGAAGAAAGCGCATACAGACAGTTCGAAAAATGGACTGCAAAGAAAAAGAGTTTTGCTGAATAAGCGAAAGATTAATCCAGAGATTCGTGCGACTGGCTTGCCTCTTCGATGAGTCGCTGATATTCTGTGTTGCTCAGATCGCGCTGGAAGAAATTTATAGGGTTGACGTGCTGACCCTGGAAGAGAACCTCGTAGTGGAGGTGTGGACCTTTTGAAAGGCCGGTGTTTCCGACAAACCCAATGAGGTCGCCACGTTTCACGCGTTGTCCCTGCTTTACATTAAATTTTGAAAGGTGCGCGTACCGCGTCTCATAGCCATAGACGTGGTCAAGATAGATCACATTGCCATAGCTTTGCGAATAGTATGCTTTTTCAACACGTCCGTCACCCGCTGCGTAAACAGGTGTTCCAACATCGGCTGTCAGATCAAGTCCTTTGTGTTCGCGAACATATCCCAGAATCTGATGGAAACGAGATCCATAAGTTGTGTGCAGATAAGTGAGCTGTTGATTGCTCAATGGTTGAATGGCTGGCTTTGCAGACCACATTGCCGTTTTCTTGTCGAGGATACGATCGATCTCATCAAATGATTGTATTTCAATCTCTGCCTGGTGAACAAGTTTTTCTACACGCTTCGCTTCGTGATAGATTACAGGGAATTCGAGCAGCAGTTTGGAATCAATCTTTTCACTACCACCTACACCAGCCTCGCGAATACTTGCGCCCAGCGGATGGGAGTCTAGGATAACGCGATAGTTGTAGTCGTCTTTCTGGATGTATTCCGAAAGTTTCTGATCCGCTACGTAAACGCGATGACGAAGATCCGTCCACTCTGCTTTTCTGATCTGGTTTTCCTGCTCAAGCAGGAATTCATCGATTGTCTCAAAATAATTCCGGATGTAGAAGTATCCACCGGTAGCCACAACAGTCGCGATCATCACAAACACCATTGCACGCTCGCGCAAAGCCCGGCCCTTCAGATAGAAGGGCTCATATCGACAGGTGTCTGGATTATATCGGTACTTGGCTTTTCCCATCAGTCAAGTGATTGATTTTGCCTGTGGCTCGTTGATTTCAATACTTCATATTCCTGGCTGGTCACCCCTTCAATCATAAAATGGACAGGGTCGACTGGTTTTCCTTTCCGCAGCAATTCGTAATGAAGGTGCGGAGCAACCGAGCCGCCACTGCTTCCTATCGTACCTATGACTGCACCTTTTTTCACACGCTGGCCGATGCGCACGTTGATGTCTTCAAGGTGTGCATAACGTGTAACGAACCCATGGCCGTGATCGATATCAATAAAATTACCGTATCCCGCCTGCACATCGCTGCGCTTCAATTCTACGATCGTTCCGGTTGCGGTCGCGAACACTTCGGTGCCACGTGGCGATGCGATGTCAATGCCAGGGTGTTCATACATCCCTTTGTGAAACGGATTGATCCGCATTCCAAAACCAGAGACGAGTTTGTCGGCCGTGAGTGATGCCACGGGTGGGAGAGTAGGCATTGCGTAAATGCGCTCCGCATCGTTAAAATTCATCGACAGCTTGTCGGAAAAATAAGATGTGGTGATTTCTGACTGATGTAATAAGCCGTTGGATTTCTCTGCGAGACCTGTCAGTGTTGCGCGGAAGCCCGATGCATCCGCGAGCAGAATCTTGCGTGAAGCTATACCGTGATTTGGTGAGGCGGTTTTCGCGAGCGGAGTGCCGAAAAATTTCATGTGTAGCGCTTCGTCTTTCTCAGCCAAGAGCTCGAGAGAACCATCGATCTGGTCAAGTTTTGCAGTGAGTAATCTCTGATTCCGCGCAAGCGCATTGTTTTCTTTCCGAAGGGCAATTTCTTTTTCAGAATCGATCAGGAAGTCATGGAGGGTAAGCATGCCAGCGAGAATGACGATCGCGGTAACGAGCACGCCACTAATGTAAAAGACAACATCAGGAGTTTTTACTTTGATGCGCTCGTACTGGCAAGTTTCCTCATTGTAGCGATACAAGGTCTTCCGCATGATGGCTCTTCAGGTTAAGTCAGACCAGCTTAGAACTGATCATTAAAAAAATGCATTACCGATGCGTATTCTCTATCAACTGCTTTATTTTTGTGGCTTGCTGTGCCGGCAGTTTTATCGAAAATAGTCGGGCAATATAGCAAATTTCGAGTATTTAGCCGCTTAAACACCAATTTGGAATGGATTCTGGCCTGATCAGACGTACTTTTTTGAATTTTTTTGAAAAAAAAGGGCATTTAATAGTGCCCTCAGCACCGCTCGTGTTGAAAAATGACCCCACCCTTTTGTTCACCAATTCCGGCATGGTCCAGTTTAAGGACTACTTTCTGGGCAACGCAACGCCCAAGGCTAATCGCATTGCAGACACACAGAAGTGTCTTCGTGTGAGCGGAAAACACAACGATCTTGAAGAAGTTGGTATCGACACCTACCACCACACGATGTTCGAGATGCTGGGCAACTGGTCATTCGGTGATTATTTTAAGAAAGATGCTATTGCCTGGGCGTGGGAACTTCTTACGAAAGAATACAAACTTCCAACGGACAGACTATATGTTACTGTATTCGAAGGAGACAAAAAAGAAAATCTTCCCTTCGACCAGGATGCCTACAACTTCTGGAAGCTGTGGATAGCCGAAGACAGGATCCTGAAAGGAAATAAAAAGGATAACTTCTGGGAAATGGGCGACCAGGGACCATGCGGTCCGTGCTCTGAAATTCATATTGATCTTCGCTCAGAAGACGAAGTGAAAAAACTTCCAGGGAAAGAACTTGTGAACACCGGGCACCCTCAGGTGATTGAGATCTGGAATAACGTGTTCATGGAGTTCAACCGAAAGGCTGACGGGTCACTCGAGAAACTCCCCGCTCAGCATGTTGACACGGGTATGGGATTCGAACGTCTTTGTGTGGCCATCCAGGGAAAAACTTCCAACTACGATACGGACGTATTTACACCACTGCTTGATTTTATCAGTGATGCTGCTAAGATCAGGTATAAAGCTGATGAGAAAACAGACATCGCGATGCGCGTGATTGCAGATCACGTTCGCGCTGTGTCGTTTGCGATCTCCGATGGTCAGCTTCCATCCAACACAGGTGCAGGTTATGTAATCCGCAGAATCCTGCGAAGAGCTGTGCGCTACGGATTCACCTTCCTGAATTTCAAAGAGCCATTTATTTACAAACTTGTTCCCGTATTGGCGAACCAGTTCAAAGATGTATTTCCTGAACTGGATGCTCAGAGGGATTACGTTGGGAAAGTGATCTTTGAAGAGGAGACATCTTTCCTTCGCACGCTGGAAAAAGGTCTGAAACGCATTGAAGGAATCCAGTCTGAGATCAAAGACAACACCATCAGCGGAGAGCTTGCTTTCGAGCTTTACGACACATTTGGTTTCCCACTCGATCTTACTTCACTGATTGCGCGTGAGCGTGGATTTACTGTGGATGAAGCAGGTTTCAAAAAGGAAATGGAAAAGCAGAAGTCGCGCTCGAAGGCGGATGCTGCTAAAGAAACAGGTGACTGGATCCTTGTCGGTGAAGACGAAAAAACAGAATTCATAGGCTACGAGCATCTTGAGTCGCCTGTCAGAATCATTAAGTACCGGAGCATCAAACAAAAGAACAAGGAGTTATTTCAGCTCGTGTTTGATAAGACACCTTTCTATGCAGAAAGCGGTGGTCAGGTAGGCGATACCGGGTACATCGAAAGTAATGGCGAAAAAATTTCCATCGTTGATACGAAGAAGGAGAATGAACTGATCATTCACTTTACGGAGAAATTGCCATCAAACCTGAACGGTGCGTTCAACGCATTAGTAGCGAAAGGGAAACGGCAGCTGACGATGAACAATCACTCAGCTACACACCTGCTGCACGCAGCGCTTCGTGAGGTGTTGGGAAAACATGTTGAACAAAAGGGCTCCCTCGTAAACGATAAAGTTCTTCGTTTCGACTTCTCACACTTTGCAGCAATGACGCCTGAAGAGCTTCAGAAAGTTGAGGCGATTGTCAATCAGAAGATCCGCGAGGATATCCCGCTTGACGAAAAAAGAAATGTTCCGATCGCGCAGGCGAAAAACCTGGGTGCGATGGCACTCTTCGGTGAGAAGTATGGAGACTTTGTTCGCGTGATCACATTCGATCCGAAGTTCTCTGTTGAACTTTGCGGTGGAACGCACGTAAGGGCTACCGGAAACATCGGGTTGTTCAAGATTGTATCGGAGAGCTCTGTAGCCGCTGGTGTCCGCAGGATCGAAGCCATCACAGCTGACAATGCAGAAGCGTTTGTGCGTACGGAGTTAGGGTTGCTTGACGAAGTTCGCTCATTGCTTAAAAATCCGAAAGATCTGGCTGGCGCGGTGAAGAACCTTGCGGAGGAAAAACATGCGCTCGAGAAAAAACTGGAAGCCATCAACGCAGAGCGCGCCAATCTCATAAAAGACCAGCTGGCGTCACGAGCGCAGGCATCGAATGGATTTACGCTGATCGTTGAAAAGGTTTCAGTGCCATCACCCGATGCGTTGAAAAATATTGCGTATGCATTGCGCAACCAGTTCGACAATTTGTTGCTCGTGCTTGCAGCCGACATCGATGGTAAGCCACAGGTGGCGGTTATGCTTGGCGACAAGGTTGTGGAAGGTGGAAAATTTCACGCGGGCAACATGGTGAAAGAACTGGCCAAGGAGATAGAAGGCGGTGGTGGCGGTCAACCTTTCTATGCGACAGCAGGAGGGAAGAACTTGAACGGCCTAAATGCTGTTATCGAGAAGGCAAAACAACTCATCAAGCATTAAGGCTGCATGAACCCGGCAATCCGAGATAAATATACCGTTGTCATTGGGCTTGAAGTTCATGCGCAGCTTTCGACCAGGAGCAAAATCTTTAACAGCGATTCATCTCTGTTCGGTAGCGCACCGAATCACAATGTCGATGTGATCTCTTTGGGCCATCCCGGCACATTGCCGAAGCTGAACAAGCGAGTTGTTGAGTTTGCCATCAGAATGGGCCTGGCATGCAAGTGCGATATCACACGGCTGACAATTTTTGATCGTAAAAATTATTTCTATCCGGATCTTCCGAAAGGGTACCAGCTTACGCAGGACCGTGCTCCGATCTGCAAAGGCGGATTCATCGCTATCAAAACAAAAGATGGTGAAAGAAACATCCCGCTCAACCGGATCCACATGGAGGAAGATGCAGGAAAATCCATTCACGATGATCATGAGAGCGACAGCCTCATCGATCTCAACCGCGCAGGAACACCGTTGATTGAAATCGTGACTGAACCTGCCCTTCGAAGTTCAGAAGAAGCAGGGGCTGTGCTTTCCGAGATCCGGAAGATTGTTCGCTACCTAGAGATCTGCGATGGGAACATGGAAGAAGGATCTCTGCGGTGCGATGCCAATGTTTCAATCATGCCGAAAGATTCGACCTTGTTCGGAAAGAAAGTCGAGATCAAGAATATGAACTCGATAAAGAACGTTCAGCGGGCAATCGATTCAGAAGTTGAACGCCAGATCCGCGAGGTCGAGAAAGGAAATGCGATCATCTCTGAAACCCGGACGTTCGATGCCGTTACCGGAAAAACTGCCGGCATGCGTACAAAAGAGGAGTTGAACGACTACCGGTATTTTCCCGATCCTGACCTGTCACCGGTGCGCATTTCGGACGAATGGCTTGCTGCGATCACTGCACAGATGCCACCGCTGCCCAACGAACTGTTTGAAAAATTTATTTCTCAATACCATATTCCCGACTACGATGCTGGCGTTTTGACCGAAGCGAAGGATGTAGCGATGTATTTTCGGTCGACTTGTGAACATACAAAGCACTTCAAAGCGGTTTCCAACTGGGTGATGGGTCCCGTCAAATCGTACCTCAACGAGTTTGGCGTAACTGCTGATGAGTTTCCAGTGCCGCCAGCCAAGCTCGCAGAATTGATCGAGCTCGTGGAAGCAGGCCAGGTGAGTTATACTATAGCCGCGCAGCGCCTGTTCCCCGAACTATTTAAGAATCCCAACAAATCCGCGCTGGAAGTGGCACGGCAATTGAACCTGCTGCAGGACAGCAATCAGGAGTCTCTCCAGCCGATTATTGATGAAGTGATCAAGGAATTTCCATTGAAGGTTGAGGAGTTTAAGAAAGGAAAGAAGGGTATTATCGCGATGTTTATGGGCGAGGTGATGAAACGCAGCAAGGGAAAGGCTGATCCTAAAATTGCTAATGAATTGTTAACGAAGAAACTGAAAAGCTTATAGGCTGACCGTCAGCAGACGCAGGACGGGGTTAGCTGTAATTTTACAACCACTGAAGTGATGAATTTCGTAAATACGGGTATGAAAAATAAGATGGGAGTTACGCATGTGTTTCGGATAATGTTCTTTGTTTTTGCCGCGCTTGGCTTTTCATGCGCAGGTGCTGGCAACGAAGACTTGTCTTCAGCAGGTGCCGATCAGGGAACACCATCCTGGATTGTTACAGTAAAAGGAAAGGTCGGTTTCCCGCAGCAAGGTCAGATTGTTATTGCAGAAATGAAGGACAATAATTCCGGAGGCTGGCAGGACACGATCAAGCTGAAGTCGGACTACACGTTCGCGAAAAAAATCAAATTGACTGAGCCGGGGTACTACCGCATCAACTTCTATAACAAGCAGGTAGTGAATGTCATCCTAGATAAGAAAGATGTCGAGGTAAATGTTGATGGCAACAACCCGCAGGGATTTTTCGAGGTGATAGGTTCACCTGACATTGATCTCATCAGGAAGATCCAGGATTTGCAGTCGCAAGGCAACAATGCGCCAGAGATCGACAGGATCAACAAAGACTTTCAGGCCGCTGCACAAACTAAGAACGAGCAGCGCATGGGCGAATTGCAGATGGAGTACCTGGAAGTACTGAAGAAATACAATGACCAGATCGCAACACTGATGGTTCAGAACTCGCCTTCCCTGGCGGTGATCAATTTGTTGCAGGCGGGAACACTCGACAAGGATCAGTATTTCTCAACCTACGTTACGGTTGCTGATAAGCTTAGGAAAGAATGGCCTGGTTATTTCCATTCAAAAAACTTTGTAGCCTACGTTGACAAACTCAAGTCAACTGCTGTGGGTCAGGTTGCTCCTGAAATTGCCCTTCCTGATCCAAATGGAAATATTGTGAAACTTTCATCCATGCGTGGCAAGTATGTATTAGTTGACTTCTGGGCAAAATGGTGCGGACCATGCCGCCAGGAAAATCCAAATGTCGTGCGCGCCTATAACCGGTTTAAAGACAAAGGCTTCACCGTGTTTGGTGTTTCTCTGGATCGCAGCAGGGAAGACTGGCTCAAAGCGATCCAAGAAGATGGTCTTATATGGACGCAGGTGTCGGATCTGAAATTCTGGCAATCTGAAGCTGCGAAGACTTACAGCATCACCGGCATTCCTTTTTCTGTTCTCCTCGATCCTGAAGGAAGAATCATTGCGAAAAATCTGCGTGGAGCTGCGCTTCATAAGAAGCTGGAGGAAGTGCTGGGGAAGTAAAGTGTTGGCTGCGCTCACGGATGCTTCAACGCAAAGGCGCGAGACGCAAAGAAACTTACCTGACTAAGCAGCTCGTTCATAGTTCGCTGTTACGCAAGTCCGGATTGGGCTTAAGCCCACAACGCCCGTAACCTCCGGCTTAAGCCGGGGGTTGCTCGAAGCGATTTAGTCGAGCCCCAAGTATTAACCTTTTACGAAGTTGCGTATGTCCTGGTCAGGGCATTATGGTTAGGGGCGCATACTTTAAAGCGATACATTGAAGTTCTGACGCACTCATCGCGGAACATCGCGCGCATCGCGCCATCGCGGTAAAGGCGAGTAGATATGTTAAATCACTAATATCTAGCAATAAACTTTGGACGTGGTTTTATCGGTTTAAAACTTCGTAGTCTGTCTTCCCTAACAACGCTGCTTTTTTTACCGCTATAGACGCTATAGAAATCGCTATGAACCGAGATGATTGCATGACGGATCTCAAAGCTCGTGTAAGTAAAGGTTGTGTTCTAACGGTAGGGCTTGCTGGAGTGACGCCAAGTTATTATAAGTCGAAGGCAAGGATGTTTGGTAGGATGTTACGTAAGTTTCACCAGGCTGTCTTGGGCTTAAGCCCTTTCACTGAGTAACCCCCGGCTTAAGCCGGGGGTTACGCATGAGCCGACTAAAGTCGGAATGAGTCTGACGATATCATGAATGCGTAACCGTCAGAATTTAATCGTGTGCGTATCGTATCCGATGAATGTAAATACCAGTGTTCCACTTTGGTTTGGCGTCTCCAGTGCGAACTCGCCATTGCTGTCAGTAGACGTGCCTCGAGTCGAGCCTTCGACCAGAATGTTGAGTCCGGCCATTGGATTGCCTTTTTCGTCAATGACTTTTCCCGTAAAGCGCTTACCGTCTCCGTTGTTTTTCTTTTCGAACTTCACAACTTTCATCTGGTAGTTCGCAGGTTGAATCGCTCCCAGAGTTGGCTCTTCAACTTCAGAATACTTGCCCTGTGTCTGCGGTGCATGAAATTTAATTGGGATATTGAATCTTACTCTTACCGCTTTTCCGTTCTGCGTTCCTGGTTTCCACGCAGGCATCATCCGAATCACCCTAACGGCCTCGGCATCCAACGATTTACTCACACCTTTCAAAACCTTTGCGTCTGTCACGGTTCCATCCTGGTTAATAATCATCGAGACGTAGACGGTTCCGTTCTCGCCATTCTTTACAGCCTCGGTTGGATATTTGATGTTTTCCTGAAGAAAAGCCTTCAAGGCATCATAGCCACCGGTGTACTCGGGCTGGTTTTCAACAACCATGAACACCTTCTCGTCATTCTGGAGCGCATCGGCATGCTGGACCACGTCCGTTAAAAGCACACCTTTCTTTTCATTGTCGCGATAAGCGTATTCGTAAACAACCCTGTCCTTTACCTCAGGCGTGCCGACAAACTTTTTCACATCGTCTGCAGTCCCTTCCAGATAGGTAAGCTTTGCATTCGGATGACTTTTCTGATAGTCATCAATTGTACGTTGTACTTCAGGAGGAACCTGACTTACCTGGCTGAGTGTACTCTTTTCAAAATCTTCAACGAGTTGATCGTTGCACGCGAAGGCGATAAAGCATCCTGAAATAATCACCAGCACGGCTGCGATCTTCCATTTCTCTATTTTCTTTTTTAAAGTTCTCATCATTTCAATTCGTTTTACTGTTAACGATTCATTAAAGTGACTGGCGATCGGAAAATGTGATTGTAATGCAACCCTCGCCAGGAGGCTGCAA
Source organism: Fulvivirgaceae bacterium JP3-4 (assembly GCA_029309925.1). Classification (GTDB taxonomy): domain Bacteria; phylum Bacteroidota; class Bacteroidia; order Cytophagales; family Cyclobacteriaceae; genus Chryseosolibacter. The sequence continues at coordinate 89,813 of JARKND010000004.1, read as the reverse complement.
TATTTATTCACGTCAGAATTCTCGACAGCGCGCGCATCCGCTTCGAATTCATGCAGCTGAATAAAAAGGTCTTTGTATGTTTTGATGAAGGGATTAAACCAGAAGAAATTTTTCACCAGTGTCACCAACAGGATATCAACGGAGTGGAGTTGTTTGGCATGGATACTTTCATGACGAATGATCTGCTCTTTTTCGTGTGCTTCAAGACTGTCACTTTTGCCAATGTAGATGAGGTTGAAGAAAGAAAATGTTGGCTTGTCTTCGCCCGATTCTATAATCCGATACCGGTTTAGCTTGTACGACTTAGAATTGAGCATCAGTATGATCACATATCCCACCTGACACACAAGCCATAGCGATGCGATCGCGACACCGATAACATAGACCCAGCCGATCACAGACCACGTGTCGTTCGCAAGTGATGTCGCAGCGATTTGTGCTTCCTCTCGCTGCGTTTCATTGATGCTTACTTCGGGCAGCCAGTATTCAGGAATGACTTTTCCGATTGACAGTGTATTTTGGCTCGCTTCGGTTTGAAAATGGAGCAAAGGAAATACGAGCGAGAAAACGATCGAGCAGAGGAGGTACAGCCGGAGTAACCCGAACGCATTTTCTTTCTGAAAGAGCAATTTATAAGCAGCTAAAAATGCAAGCAATGCAAGGTTAGCTTCGAGGATATAATTAATGATCTCCCTCATGGTCTTTTGGTTTTATTTCCTTCAATAACTTTTCAAGATCCGTTGCGCTCAGCTTGTTTTCCTTCGCGAAGAATGAAACAAGGTTGTTGAACGAGCCATTGAAATAGCCCGTGATCATATTGTTCAGGTAGAACTTCGTGTACTTGTCGCGGCTGATCAGCGGGAAGTATTCGTGAGTCTTCCCATATGCCTTATGGCCGACAAATCCTTTCGTCTCGAGAATCCTTATAATAGTAGAGACAGTATTGTAGGCAGGCTTTGGTTCTGGCATCTCTTCAATGATGTCTTTCACAAATGCCTTGTTCAGTTTCCACAATATCTGCATCACCTGGTCTTCCGCCCGGGTTAGTTCCTTAAGATCCTTCATTACTATGTATTTAGGTATGAAACTAAAAGATTAGTTAATAAATGTCAAGCCTTTCAGAGAAATAATTTGAAGCAGCTTTTATTTGTGATTATTCCGGAGGACGAGCAGCGAGATATTTTCATTCAACCAGTAATCGAGGTCAGGCTTCGGTACGCCACCGATAAAATTAAGTGCACCGAGGATGATGTCCTGATCCTGATCGCGGTCGATGTCGGCAACTGTCATCGTAAGCCAGCGTGCCTTATTGGAAAATTCACCGCTGAAAGTATTGAAGCCACCACCAGTGTTCTCGAGGTACAGGAAAGAGGTGTTGCGCGCTTTGAAATCAGGGAAGAAGGAAATAACAGCGAGGTCAATATCATTGTCGCGGTCGAAGTCTCTTGCGATGACCTGTGAAGCGCCATGCATCGGAATGAATTGTGATTCCGTGAATTCGTTTTCTTTATTGTTCAAAAAAATCCGGATTCCATGGTAAGGTTTCAGTGTCTGCGAATAGTCCGCATTGTCGCCATTGGTGTAGATGATATCTTCAAATCCATCCTTGTTGAAATCGATCAGCTCGAAATAGCTTGATCCATAGACAGGGGGGAAGCGCAACAAGGTCTTTGGGGAAAATTTAAAGTTGCCATAATTCCGATAAAGGACAATCTGTTCATCGCCCTGTGTTACCAATGCGAGAATATCGGGTGCACCGTCATGATCGAAATCTTTTACGATCACCTTTCGGGTTCCCGGCAGAAAATTTACCGGATGGGTTGAAACGTCTTTTCCTTTCTTTTCTACCAATGTCAATCCTCCGGTGTAATTTCCAAACTCTGCAACGAGATATTCATTTTGCCCATCGGCATTGAAGTCGCTGCTGGCGATGTAGACGGGTCGCCTGAGAGAATCGATTATCAACGCTCTTTCGAACGTTTCGGTGTTGATCGTTTCGAGACGCCCGAGTGGCTGGTCGTTCGGGTCCATGATTCCCATGCTGGAAATGACCCAATGATCATTTTCCGGAACGAGAAACGAGGCGGGACTCTGAAGTTTTGTTGAATCTTCCACTTTGAAAGATGCATTCACCCGATAGAGCATCGACTGACGTGTAGCGATAAGGAATTTATTGCGGGCTGAATCTACGGTGATGTTGGTCACGCAGGGGAAGGAGGATGGCAATGAATATTCCTCAACCGTGAATTGTGTGAGTTCCGCTGGCTTTGCGACCGCGGGAATTATCATGGAGTCCGGTGCGTTTGTCGCATAGTATTTCCGGATGGTGTTCCATTCTTCCTCGGTCACCATTGGATTTTCCGGAATGGATTTCAAGACCCCTTTAACGTCTGCTTCACTCACCTGCCAGAGAAGGTCGAGGTTGTATCCCATTCTGAAAGCCATCTGTGGCAGCACGCCTTCTTCCCAGGTCTTTTTGTCGAGCAGTGACGGGTCGGGAAATGCGTGGCAGCTTCCACAATATTTTTTCGCAACAGATGCTGCTTTTTCTTCAGGGGTGTTGCAGGCAGTAATGGTAATCAGCAAACAAATTACCCAGAGATACCGCGGTTGCATAAAAGATTAAAATGCATTCGTAAAACAGTATGAGAGAATGTTTGCGCCCATGCGCAGCGCGAGTTGGCGTTTTTCTTCCGGATCATTGTGAATTCTCTGGTCTTCCCAGCCGTTGCCCAGATCCGATTCAAAAGAATAAAAAACTACAAGCCGGCCTTCGTACACCAGCCCAAGTCCCTGTGAAGGCTTGCCATCGTGCTCATGGATCTTTGGCAGCCCTTTCGGGAATTTGAATTTCTGGTGATAGATAGGATGGTCGAATGGCAACTCCACCAGTTCGAGTTCCGGAAAAACTTTCTTCAGCTCGATGCGGACAAATTTATCAAGACCATAATTGTCGTCAATATGGAGAAAGCCACCTCCGATCAGATATTTCCGCAGATTAGCAGCATCGTTTTCCGAGAAAACCACATTACCATGGCCTGTCATGTACACGTAAGGATATAGAAAGATATCTGCGCTGGAAACATCCACTACATCTTCTTCGGGTGCCAGAGATGTATTGAGTTCCTGGTTGGCAAACTTGATGAGGTTCGGGAGGGCGGTTTTGTTCGCATACCAATCACCGCCACCGCTGTATTTCAGCTTCGCAATTTTGAGCATTCCCTGGCCGGAAACCCCTAAAGAGCAGCAAAAAAGCACTATTACAATTAAAAGTCTCATATCAGCGGTTACAAAACGCGTTTTGGTTGATTTACGGGAAGAAAATTCTACGGCTGCTTAAACCTTTCAATAGACGCCCGGTCTAAGCTTCGTTAAATGAAATTAAGAAAACCATGAAAACCAAAATCCTTTTGAAGAGAAGCTCAATTTTAATGATAGCCGCAATCTCTCTCATCAGTTCATGTAACGAAGAAGAGCGCATTACCGCGCAAGACAGCCAGGACATTTCGGAAGAGGCTGTGACAGATTCATATTTCCAGGACATGGACGATATGGCTGGCGTAGCAGTTGAAGCCCCTAGCGAAAATGATTTCAGCGGTGGCCGTACAAATTCAACATTTCAAGTGTCAGACAGTCGTTTCCGTTGCAGCAACACTCCGCTTACCCTGACGCTCGAGCGCGCTGCCAATTCAACGCCATCAAACCCAAGTGGAGTAATCACAGTTGACTTTGGCACCGGATGCACTGATCTGCGTGGAAATGTTCGCACAGGCAAACTGATCTTCACTTATAACGGAAGACGTTTTATGCCTAATTCTACGGTGGTGGTCACCGGACAAAACTATACACTCAATGGTGTGAAACTCGAAGGAACACGAACGCTCAGGAACATCACGGGAAGTACAGACACCTCTCCAAGATTCAACGCGGTGCTGACAGGCGGAAAAGCTACGTTTGAAGACAACACTTTCGCTACAAGAACTTCCGATATCACCTGGCAATGGGTTAGGGGAGCAACCCCCGCAGACGACAAACTGGTCATTGACCCGGTAAGCGAGGCTTCCGGTACAACCAGGGTTGGTCGTACGTATGAAGTTTCATTGCTTTCAGCGCTGGAGTACAAGCGCTTTTGCGGAATTGCAGTGAGCGGCATCAAGCGTTACGTTATCAACGGAGACAAAGAGATTACGCTTGACTATGGTGACGGTGAATGTGACAAGGAAATAACCGTAACCGTGAACGGAGTTGTAAGAAATATTCGTGTGAATTGATTGACCCCCTTCTGATACAAAGAGCCCGGCTTATGCTGGGCTTTTTTATTTCCGGCTACTCCGCTCATTCCCAGAGACATCAGTTTTTACGTTGAAGTATTGGTTTCATTGGGAAATTGATCCTGAAATTTTCCCCGTACATATCATCTAGAATTTTAATATTTTGCATCACCACTATCTATCGGTTCAATGGAACAATATCATAAGTTACTCAGACACATACTCGAGCATGGACACAAGAAAGAGGACCGCACAGGCGTGGGAACAATTTCCGTGTTTGGCTACCAGATGCGTTTTGATCTGGCTGACGGGTTCCCGCTGGTGACAACAAAAAAACTCCATCTCAGGTCGATTATCCATGAGCTGTTGTGGTTTCTGAAAGGCGAGACAAACATCAAATACCTGAAGGATAATGGCGTGAGTATCTGGGACGAGTGGGCGGACGAGAACGGAGATCTTGGTCCGGTGTATGGCTCGCAGTGGAGAAGCTGGCCAGGACCAAATGGTCAGAAGATCGACCAGATTGCAAAGCTGATGGATCAGCTGAAAAAGAAGCCCGATTCACGGAGACATATTGTCACCGCATGGAACCCGGCAGAGGTAGATCAGATGGCGCTTCCTCCCTGCCACGCAATGTTCCAGTTCTATGTTGCGGACGGAAAATTATCATGTCAGCTGTATCAGCGTTCATGCGATACTTTTCTGGGCCTGCCATTCAACATCGCGTCCTACGCGCTGCTGGTACACATGATCGCGCAGCAATGTGATCTTGAAGTCGGTGATTTTGTCTGGACCGGTGGTGACGTGCATATTTACAACAATCACCTTGATCAGGTGAATCTTCAACTGAGCCGCGAACCGTTTGCGCTGCCCCGCCTGCACATCAAGCGAAAGCCGTCATCGATCTTCGACTACGCGTTTGACGATTTTGAGATCCTGAATTACCAGGCGCACCCATCAATCAAGGCACCGATAGCTGTCTGATCCATGAAACGGAACGTTGTTTTACTTGGTGTGATCATCGTTCTCGGAATCGGATGCTCAAAAGAAGCTGAGAAACCAAAAGGCAAGCTTCAGGGTCTTCACAAGTTTTACTTTCCGGATGGCGGATTATACCTCGAGATCAACTACAAGGACAGTCTGCCGCACGGCATTGCAAAGCGCTATTATAAAAGCGGGCAGTTGCTGGAAGAAGCTGAATATCGCAACGGCATTCTGCATGGGATCACCAAGATGTACCATGAAAACGGAAACCTGTCTTCGATTACACCCTACGACAGCGGACGCGTCCATGGCGTAAAGAAGAAATACAGGAAAGACGGAACACCTGCCTACGAAGCACCTTATCATTACGATCAGCCATGCGTTGGTCTTATCGAACTATATCTGAGCGGCAGGCCGGTTGATAATTATCCCAGCATTGTTATCAGAGAAAAGGACGATCTGCTCCGGTCGAATCTTTTTACACTCGAGCTCTCCTTGTCCGACAAGTCGAAGCTTGTGGAGTTTTACAAAGGAGAACTCACCGATGGTAAGTATATAGGCTCTTCAGCAAAGGAGATTTACATGTCGAATGGAGTCGGAAAAATTATTTATGTCGTTCCTCCCGGAGGTTTTGAGATGGAGAAGCTCAACATCATTGCTAAGATCAAAACGGATCTGAACAACTACTATATCACGAAGACCACCTACAATCTCGCAATTGAGAACCGCTGATCAATCAATCATGCGTTTGCGTGTGGTGAGTTCGTAGTTGTTAGGCGAAATAGCAAGCCCCTTGTTGATAATTGCTTTTGCTTTGGAAGTGTTGCCACGTCTGAAATAGTAAACCGCTGCCGCGGAATATGCCTCACCAACCAGGTAGTTGTTGAACACGACTTCGTTATGCGCGGTTTGAAATTGTTCAAAACTGTTTCTGTACTTTTCACCATTGGCTGGCTGTTCCTGCGCAAATCCCATCCTCATTTCAATGAGGTAAGCGGTGCCCAGCATTTCATTGAATACATTATTTTCCAGCAGCACCGGATGTTTGGTGGCATACTCCTCCATATTCTTAATTGTTTCTGCATTCTGCTTGTTTTTACCGGACTCGCCAACGCAGGCAATGAAGATCCGCACCGCCTCGTGATTTCCGGGACGGATCTTCAGACAGGTTTCGAAATACGGGAGTGCTTCCCTGTAACGCGCCTGGTTGTACAACATCCTTCCATTTTCATAATGGTGAAAGAAGTCAAGGTCCTCCTTCAGTCCCTTATCGGGGAGCGAGGCCATGAGGATCTTGTGATAATGCTGAAGTTTGTCCTTTTCACCTTTGTTGAAGAGCAAGTCCTGAACCACGTTTGAATATTCGCCACGGATCATGTCGTGTGTGATTCCGTACTTATTGAAGCGTGACAATAGGGCAAGCGTTGACGCGTGCACCGAATCTTTGGACTGGCGTTCCTTGAATACATCATGCGCTGCGGCCAGCATGAGGTAACTCAACCTGTCAGATGGATAGAACATGTAGGCTTTCTTGAACTGCTGCAATGCGTCTGCAGAATTTTTGTTTTGCAAATGATATATGCCTTCGTTTGAATACTGCACACCGATCAGTTGTTTCAGTGTGATGTCGTGATCCTCGCCAAAATAAAATCTGTCGAACAGTTCATTGATATTTCCGGTGCTGTACTCCTGTGCTGTAATGAGTTTCTGATCCTTGAGGACCTTTACGTATGACTGTTTGAACTGCTGATTGATGCTCACAAAGCCACCTGCAGGCGTTGTGGTTTCAACGATAATTCGTTCCTGAGCAGGATAAGCAATCAGATAAACATGTGTGGGTTTCTCTTTGATGACGTATGGGATGTTGAGCCTGTCGAATACCAGCGCATAGAGGGCTGTTGCGGAAACGCAATTGTAATACCCATTCAGGAAAATGTCCTCGAAACGATTTTCCAGTTCGTACTTTCGGAGAAATGTGGCGTGCACATCGTCATAGATCAGCTTGACTTTCCGGTCATTTTTCTTTGACAGGATTTTTTCAGCGTTAAGTCCCGCAGTATATTGATCGAATCGTGCTCCTGCCTGTGCGATGGCGGATTCATTCATAGCCTGACCACTGGCCATGAACATCTTAAACCCATCAGTCTTGTTTTGACTGAAGTACTCCCGAAAAACACCTTTTTCATAGGGGGAGGAGAAGGAGAGGTCATCGAGCGTAATCAGGGCTTCCTGGCCGAAAGCTCTCGAAGAAAAGAGGATAAGAGTGAGGGCAATCTTAGCTGCTTTCATTGGAAAGGGATCAGGTAGTCAAGTTAAGAAGTTTCAGCGTGAGATGCTGGCAGGCCGGTCATTCGCACTTCAAGGTTTTGGTTTTCAAATGCTTAAATGGTGCTAATCGGGATTGTCAGCGCCTTTTTAGGCAAACAATCGGTACATTTGCAGCCTATTTTTTAACGCAGATTGCGAGATTTGCTGTAACTATTTAATCCTTTTATCGACAGATACCGTATCCAAAGCAAATGGCAGAGAAAAGCAGCGTTTTTGATATGATAGGCCCCGTGATGATTGGTCCTTCAAGTTCCCATACGGCAGGAGTTGTACGGATTTCCCGGACGGCACTGAAGCTCCTGGGTGGCCGACCTGATCATGCCGATATCATTTTTTACAATTCATTTGCCCGCACTTACGAGGGTCATGGCAGCGATCGCGCCATCATTGCAGGGCTTCTTGATTTTAAGACAGACGACAAGCGCATCAAAGACGCGCTGGATATTGCTGCCCAGGAAGGACTCCGCTATACGTTCAAGTCAATTGGGAATGCTTCGGCACTTCATCCAAATACCATACGACTCAATCTTACGCGAGGTGATAAGAAGATTGAGGTCCTTGGCGAAAGCAAGGGCGGTGGCATCATCAATATCGCTGAGGTTAACGGATTCAAAGCTGACTTTTCAGCCAGCCTGCACACCATCATTATCACTGCGGGAGACGTGAAGGGCAGCATTGCATTCATTGCAGATATTCTCGCGCATGACGACTGTAACATTGCAACGATGTCAGTATCGCGGAAGGGAAAGAATGACCTGGCGTGCCTTGTGATTGAGATGGATTCCGGCATCAAGCCTGTAACATTAGAGTATTTAAGGAGTCTTAGCTGGGTAAAAGAAATCATATATATCCCGGATATTGATCGCTAGACTGAGGCGCGAAACTCATTTGAAAGAAGAATACGCAACCAAGAATTAAATAGATGAAAACAAAACTACTGCTGGCGGTTTGTGCAGTTATTGCCTTCACGGGCAGCGTGTTTGCCCAGACCACACCTGAAAGAACAACAAAAGTCTGGACGCTGAAAGAGTGCATCGACTATGCTCTCGCAAACAACCTCAGTGTTCAGCGCAGCAGGTACGATGTGGAGACTGCGGAGGTAAATAAAACGCAGGCAAAAGCAGCGATGCTTCCTTCATTGAACGCCAGTGTCTCAAACGGCTACAACTGGGGTCGCTCTATCAACCCGGTTACAAACACATTTACAACACAGGAGATCCGGTCACTGAGTCCGAATGCGAATAGCCAGGTGACGTTATTCAATGGTCTGCGCATTCAGAATTCAATCAAGCAATCAAATAAAGACTTCCAGGCGGCTGAGCAGGACTACGAAAAAGCGAAAAACGACCTGATGCTTAACGTCATCAACCTTTATGTTAATGTGGTCTTTAATAAGGAGCTTCTGGAAAATGCCAGGTTCCAGCTAAGCTCAAGTCAACAGCAGTACGAGCGCACCAAAAAGCAGGTGGAGGCAGGTTCACTTCCGAAGTCGAATGAGCTAAATCTTGACGCACAGGTTGCTACAAATGAAGTTAGCGTTGTCAACAACGAGAATGCACTCAATTTATCACTCCTTCAGCTCAAGCAGGCACTTCAGCTGCCTGGTTCAACTGAAATGGACGTGGAAGTTCCTCAGCTCGAAGTGGAAGACCTCGTCATCGAAAATTCCAGTCAGCAGATTTTTGACCTCGCACGTCAGAGTCTTCCTGAAGTGAAGGCCGCGCAACTCCGGGTGAACAGCTCTTACTATGCAGTGAAGGCGGCCAGAGGAAACCTTTATCCGCGACTGAGCCTGAATGGATCGATCAACAGCAACTACTCAAGCGCCAACGATCGGGCTGTTTTGATTCCGACAGGGGTTGAAGTAGTTCCAAACAATACACCGGTTGGGTATTTTTCGGGAGCAAGTGGTAACGTGGTGGTGTATGGTTATGATTACAACCCGGTGGGTACGTACACAAATGGTTATGGATACCGTGATCAGCTGCAGGACAATATCTTCCGTCAGCTTGGGTTGACGTTGTCTGTTCCAATCCTTAACGGATTTCAATCTCGCTCAAACGTGCAACGCTCAGTCATCAACCGCAACGTTGCTGAGATCAATCAGAAACTTGTCAACCAGACACTGCGTCAGAATGTAGAGACTGCTTACAACGATGCGCTTGCAGCATCAAAGACATACAATGCATCGACCCGCCAGGTACAGGCAAGAGAAGAGGCTTTCCGCATGACAAAACAGCGCTTCGACATTGGGGCAGCGAACTACGTTGAATATCAGGTAGCAGAGAACGATCTCTTTCAGGCGAAAAGCGACCTGGCCCGCGCCAAGTATAACTTCATCTTTAAGAAAAAACTGCTCGATTTTTATCAAGGCAAACCGCTAGACTTTTAATTCATAGAACCCAATGGCAAAGCAAAAACGCAAATCAAACAAAATGGTATACTGGCTCATCGGAGGCACAGTATTCATAATTCTATTTCTTGTTGTCGGAAAATCTGCAGGGTGGATAGGCAAGCCAAAGGAGCTTGAGGTAGAAGTCGCGAAAGCAAAACGTGTTACGATAGTAGAAAAAGTCAGTGCCTCGGGAACGGTTCAACCTGTGACAGAAGTGAAAATTGCTCCGGAGGTTTCCGGTGAGATCATCGACCTTCTGATTGAAGAAGGCGATTCGGTGAAGCGGGGACAGACATTGGTGAAGATCAGACCTGACACCTGGCAGAGCCAGTTGGATCGTGCGGAAGCTGGTTTGAATCAGCAGCGCGCGTCTCTTGAACAGACAAAAGCAAGTCTTACACGAGCGAAGGCTACGTTTACAAGAGCCGAGCAGGAATACCTGCGCCAGGAAAAATTGCATAAGGAAAAAGTTATCTCCGATGCTGACTGGCAGCTCGCACAACAGAATTATAATGTTGCAAAAAGTGACGTAGCGTCTTCCGAGCAGGCTGTTGAGGCTGCAGAATACCTTATCCGCAGTACTGAAGCTTCATTGCGTGAGGCGCGCGAAAATTTCCGCAAGACTTCGGTGGTTGCGCCTATGTCAGGGGTTGTATCGAAGCTTATTGTTAAAAATGGTGAGCGCGTTGTGGGAACAGCAACGATGACGGGTACTGAAATGCTCCGGATTGCTGACCTCAGCAAGATGGAAGTTCGCGTCAACGTAAATGAAAATGATATCGTAAGGGTTTCGGTTGGTGACACTGCAATCATCGATGTTGATGCTTATTCTAACATCAATAAGGAATTCAAGGGCGTTGTGACGCTGATTGCAAACACCGCGAAGGACAAGGCATCCGCTGATGCGATTACGGAGTTTGAAGTCCGCATCCTGATCCTGAGCTCTTCTTATCAGGATCTTGTGAAGGAAGGAAACAAGTTTCCATTCCGCCCGGGCATGACTGCAAGTGTTGACATCATCACCACTGAGAAAGCTGATGTTCTTTCTGTGCCGCTCGCTTCCGTTACAACACGGAATCCACAAGACTTGAAAAAGCCGGAAGGCGATGGTGGCGGACCTCCGGCTCAAAATACCAACAACAATAATAATCAGGCGAAGCCTGCTAAGAAGGAGCCAGACAAGGTGGTAGTATTTGTCAACGACAATGGTGTGGCTAAGATGGTAGAAGTGAAAACCGGTATCAGCGATTACGATAACATTGAAATTCTTTCCGGGCTGAGCGACAGCACGGAGATCGTAACCGGGCCGTTCCTGGTCGTTTCCAAACGATTGAAGGACGGAGAGAAGATTCGCAAGGCAGAAAAGAAGGACGAACCGAAAAAAGAAGAAGAAGGTAAATAGCAGACTGGACGATAAAAGAAGCCCCTCCGAAATCAAAAGGAGGGGCTTTTTTCTTATTATTGTTTTCTAAACCTATCTCATGTGTCGATGGTGAATTGTCACCGACACATGGATCGCCTGATACATCGCGCGATCGGGTTTAAAACAGTTAAATGGCGCTTTCATGATCAAACATCCCTGGCACGAAACATCCATCGGCAAAAACCCGCCTGAAAAAGTCAATGCGATCATTGAGATTCCGAAAGGTTCACGCGCGAAATACGAAGTCGACAAGGAGAGTGGTTTGATCAAGCTTGATCGTGTGATCTACGCGTCCATGTATTATCCGCTGAACTACGGCTTTATCCCGCAGACAATGGGCGAAGACCATGATCCGCTCGATATTGTTGTGCTGACTCAGGTTTCAGTTGTCCCGCTTTGCCTCATTCCAAGCAAAGTTATCGGTGTGATGCAGATGGTAGACAGGGGAGAAGCAGATGACAAGATCATTGCCGTTGCCGCTGATGATCCAAGCGTAAGCCACATCAACGATGTCAGCGACTTGCCTGAATACCTGCGTGCAGAAGTAACCCACTTCTTTGAAAACTATAAGACTCTCGAAAATAAGAAAGTCGTCATCGATCAGTTCCTCTCAAAAGACCGCGCGTATAAGATCATCGAAGAAAGTATACGCTACTACAAAGAAAACTTTAAGTAATATCTTTGGGGATGAATATCGGCTTTGAGGCAAAACGGTTTTTCACAAACTACACCGGGCTGGGTAACTACAGCAGGTTTGTGATCGATGCCTTGAGCGCCAGATATCCACAGGACAATTTATTCCTCTACTCGCCAAAGGTTGTCGATCATTCGGAGAACCGTCTGATCCTGCAGCGAAAAAATATTGAAGTGGTGGCACCCTCAGGACTTTATTCCAGGCCCCTGCTCTCTGCGCTTTGGCGCACATGGGCTGTGACTAAAACCCAGTCGATGAAAAAGCTTGACGTGTTTCATGGTTTAAGCCAGGAACTTCCAATCGGTCTGCCGGCCCGGGTGAAGAAAGTGGTAACGGTGCACGATCTTATTTTCCTCCGATATCCACAGTTTTACAATGCGGTTGACGTTGCCATCTATACCAGAAAGGTGAAGCTTGCTTGTGAAAACGCGGATAAGGTCATCGCAATCAGTCACCAGACAGCAGATGACATCAGAATGTTTCTGAAGCTGAATGACAGTTCAAAGATCGATGTCGTTTACCAGGGATGTCATCCCATTTTCAAAAAGCAGATTTCTTCGTCCGACCTGGCCATGGTGAAGAAAAAATATGCCCTGCCGGATGATTTTATTTTAAGCGTAGGAACGATAGAAGAGAGAAAAAATCTGATTGTTGTCCTTCGGGCGATGTCACGGGTGGCTGTCGAACGAAGATTGCCGCTGGTCGTTGTAGGACGAACCACTGCTTACATTCAAAAAGTGATGGGGGAAATCAGGCAACTCGGTCTTAACGATACAGTCATCTTCCTGAAGAATGTGGAGTTCAGCGATCTGCCCGCGATCTATCGTCACGCAAAATTATTTGTGTATCCGTCATACTTTGAGGGATTTGGGATCCCGTTGATTGAAGCCATTACTTCCGGGATTCCTGTGATTACTTCGACAGGCTCGTGTTTTCAGGAGGCCGCGGGTTCTGGAGCAGTTTACGTAAATCCGGATGACGCTGATGTGATGGCACAGAACATCACTTACCTGCTGGAAGACGATTCCCGTAGAAGAGAACTGGTTGCTGCCGGGAAAAAGCATATCGCCCAATTCGAGCCAGATGTAATTGCCGGCAACCTCGGTGCTGTTTATCGCGGGCTGGTGCCCGAGCTGTCCACGGTTTGATAATGTTAAGATGTAATTTGCGCTGACTGGATTATGTACAAATTTTCGATTGTAATACCGACATGGAACAACCTTCCGCACCTGCAGCTGATGATCGCAAGCCTGCGCAAAAATTCTCATTTTAAAAATCAGCTGATCGTTTTTGTCAACGAAGGAAAAGACGGCACAGCAACATGGCTCAAAGAACAGTCGGATGTGGAGTTCTTGTCGTCAGACAAAAACGTGGGAATCTGTGTCGCAGTAAATGCGTGCCGGACGTTGGTCAAATCGGATTATATCGTCTACTTCAATGATGATATGTATGTTTGTCCTGACTGGGACTATGAAATTCATCGCGAGATCGAAAAGATCGGGCATGATAAATTCATTTTGTCATCCACGCTGATCGAACCATATCCTGTTGACAATCCAAGTTACGTGTCAGTGGTAAAGGATTTCGGTGACAGCATAACAACATTTAAGGAAAGAGATCTGCTGGATTCTTTTCGTAGTTTGCACAAGGAAGACTGGTCAGGGTCGTCATGGCCTCCAACGATTGTCAGCACGCGAGTGTGGGATATCGTTGGCGGATACAGCATTGAGTTCTCTCCAGGTATGTATTCCGATCCTGACTTTTCGATGAAACTCTGGAAGTACGGTGTAAGGATTTTCAAGGGCGTTGGTGCAAGCAAGATCTACCACTTTCAAAGCAAATCAACCAATCGCGTGAAGAAGAATCGCGGGAACGCAATGTTTATGCTCAAGTGGGGCATGAGTGTCCGTGATTTTTACAACAACTACCTGCAGATGGGGCAGCCTTACCGAAGAGAGTTGAAAGAACAGCAGTCTACGGATGATTTTTTCGGAAAATTAAAACGGGCATATAAAGCATTCCGCAGCTGATTGGCGATGAATCCAGTAAAACTTTCTGCCGTCATTATCACTTTCAATGAAGAGCGCAACATTGAAGACTGCCTGAAATCTGTTTTGAAAGTTGCGGACGAAATTCTGGTTGTTGATAGCTTCTCTACGGATGCCACCCGGACCATCTGCGAACGATACAATGTGCGCTTTATTCAGAATGTTTTTGCCGGACATATACAACAGAAGAATTTTGCCATGCGGCACGCAGCCTACGATTATATTCTTTCGCTGGACGCTGATGAACGGCTTGACGATCGGTTGTCGCGGGAAATTGCCGAAATCAAAACCGATTTTTCGCAGGCAGGTTATCGCGTAAATCGCTTGAATAACTATTGCGGCACATTTGTGCATTTTGGTGAGTGGAATCCTGACTGGAAAATACGATTGTGGGATCGAAGAAAGGGCGAATGGGGAGGAGAGAATCCCCACGACAAGGTGATCCTGCACAACGGTACAGCAGCACACAAATTAAGAGGCCGACTGCTGCATTTTACTTATCGAACTCCCGCAGATCATTTCCTTCAGATGCATAAGTTCTCGGAGATCGCGGCAAGTGAAGCATTTAAAAAGGGAAAGCGCTCGTATTTTCTTTTGCACGAAATCCTTTACCCCTTATTTATTTTTATCAAAGTGTATTTCCTGAAGCTGGGATTCCTGGATGGAAAAGCGGGATATGTTCTTGCGTTGCATGCCGCCTATTATCGTTTTCTGAAATACACAAAGCTGAGATATCTGAAATCAAAGCAATAGCCACCCTCAGGCTTTCATGAATTCGGTGTAAAGTTCCTGGTACAAAGCATCATATTTTTTTGCAGTGTCCTTTGTGTTGAAATTTTTCATGATGTGCAGTCGTGCAGCTTTTCCATACTGCTTTGTCAAAGCCGGATTTTTCGAGAGGTAGAGCATCTTGTCAGCAAGTGCCTGAGGATTTTTACTTGGAACAATGAGTCCGGAGACGCCATCTTCAACCAGGCCCACATTGCCGGAAATATCGGTGATGAGCGGACAGACTTCTACCGACATCGCTTCGATCACTGCTTTTGTGATTGCTTCGCCTGTGATGGAGGCGAGCACGAATACATCTGCGGCCTTAACAACTTCCAGAATATCTTTCCGATGTCCGAGCAGGTGGATTCGTTCGCGCATCGGACTTTCGTTAATGAGTTTTGTAAATTCCGGTGTGTCCATATCACGGCCGGCAAACACGAGGTGAATATTGCTGTCTTTTGGAAGGAGATAGGTTGCGCGCAGCAGGTACTTTACGCCTTTCATTCTCCTGAAGTTTGCACCACAAATGAACATGAAGGCATCTTCGGGGACACCCAATGATGTTTTGCTGTGGGCGACAACTCCGTCATACCAGGCGACATCGTGACCTTTGGTGATGGTCACCGCCTTGTGACGGCTCCAGGGCGGAAGGTTCTTAAGGAAAATCTGTCGGATCGCTTCTACCAGGCAGATGATCCGGTCAACCCTTGGGCTAAGGTATTTGATGTACATAATCGGGTCCAGCCAGCTGATATTTCCGGTGTAGCCTCTGTACAAAACAACTTTGACGGGAAGCCCCATTGCTGCCATGATGCCGTTGACCATGGCCTTGTTGTTGAACAACTGAGCAACATGATGCTTGCCCTCAATCATCTCCTTGCGGATACGTTTCACATATTCCCAGCTGAACTTCTTCTCAGGAAAAAAATCGATCACCTTAATTCCACTATTGCGAAATTTCTGAGCGTACTCAGAGTCTGCCTGTGTCATTACGGTGATATTGTACTTCCCCATTTGCTGAAGTTGAATGACTATTTCTGCTTCGGGTCTTACCGTTACAGTAGCCCCATAATCAGAAACAACAAGAAGGTTTATCTTTGCCACGAAATTTTACCGATCAATTGAGGTGTTGAACCCGCGAAAATAACCTGTATTTTGGAACAATTGATTGTCGACTATAAATAAATGGCTAATTTTCCCGATTAATAAGCATGGGTTTCCTTAAGAATCAGTTCAAGAAAACAGTCTTTGACATCAGCGCCAACTATGCTCCACTGGTGAAGATGTTTTACAGGGCGACTTATAAACCGCGAAAAGGTACAGTGGCTGAAATCCTGGACAAATTTTCGCGCGAGCACTCCCCCGTAACCTTCATTCAGGTTGGAGCCAATGACGGGTTCTACCACGACCCGCTTCACAAGTTTATACGCATGTACGGGTGGAGAGGGGTGATGCTGGAGCCACAGCCCGCAGTATTCAAAAATTACCTCAGCAAACTCCATCAGAAAACGCCTGGTGTCTATGCGATCAATGCAGCGTTGTCGAATGAGGATGGCGAACAGACGATGTATAAAATAGCATTCTCTGATTTGCGTTGGGCTACCGGGTTAACATCGTTCAGGAAGGAAGCATTGGAAAAGGCAATCGACTCCGGGCATGTCGGGCGGCTGGCTGCGCGCTATGGTGAACAGCTTCCGGCAAGACGCGAAGACTATATTGCAGAGGAAAAGATTCAAAGTATCAGTGCTGATACGCTGATTGCAAAATATAATCTGAAAAAAATTGACTGGATTCAGATCGATGCAGAAGGATTTGATTATGAGATCATCAAGTTGCTCAGGATAGAAAAGACGCAGCCGCGGGTAATCGTATATGAAAAGTCTCACCTTTCATCAGCGGATCAGAATGATTGTATCGCGCTATTGAAGAAGAACAATTATGCGGTAACGCACATTGATGAAAATACCGTTGCCATGCGAAAGCCGTTGGGCGACTTTGAGCAGTTCTTTCGGTCGGTGACAACATCATGATTTTTTCAGATATTTAACAGTTAAAAGAATTCCTCAGTGAACCCGATCAAGATCAGCGCGACTATCATTTCCTTCAATGAAGAACGGAAGATCGAAGCCTGCCTAAAATCGTTGGTGGGTGTTGCCGATGAAATCATTGTTGTTGACTCCAATTCAACCGATGGAACCAGGGAGATCTGCCTGCGTTACCCGGTAAAATTCATCAGCCATCCTTTTCTTGGTTATGTCGATCAAAAAAATTATGCTGTCGCGCAAGCCAGTTACGATTACATAGTCGCGCTTGACGCGGATGAACGACTTTCTGAAGAACTCCGTCTATCGATATTGCAGCTGAAAACAAACTGGGGAGATGCGGATGGCTACACCGTGAACCGATTCAACAATTACTGCGGCAAGTGGATGCATTTTTCTGGCTGGTATCCCGAGCGAAAGATCAGGGTGTGGGACAGAAGGAAAGGCAGTTGGACCGGAACTGACCCTCACGATTATGTCGACATCGCTTCCCGAAAAATCGGGAAACTTCAAGGGCACTTATTGCACTATGCTTATCTCACTGTAGACGAACATCTGCTGCAGGTTCACCGGTTTGCAGAGATCGCAGCAAAAGCAAAATACCGGAAAGGCGAGAAAGTGAGCTTTGTGGTCAACGTGATTTTTAGTCCGCTGTTCCGTTTTATCAAAAGCTATATTTTTCAGCTCGGATTCTTAGATGGCTACTATGGGTTCATCTTCTGCACCGCCTCTGCTTCAATGACTTTCTTCAAGTACGTTCGATTATACGAATACAAGCGGAAGGGACTGCCCGAAGAGCAGAAGAAAGTGATGGTTCAGTAGCAGGATTTTAAAATTTAAAATTTAAAATTTAAAATTTTGAAGCGTGCTCGATCCTGAGTTTGCACTCAACTCCTCACAAACGCGACAATCTCCATCATCCAGGCGATTCCCATGTGAACGATGATCCCTCCCCACACGCTTTTTGTTTCGTAGGCGACAACACCCAACAAATACCCACCAAAGATCGAACTCATGGCTTCGCCTGCAGGTTTGCCGAAATGGAGCACACAATAAACAACTGCCATCGTAATTACTGCACTTCTGCCAAGGAATTTTGCCAGTGCAAGTACCATAAATCCACGGAACAAATATTCAACAGTAATGAAGTCAAGACCATATGCCGTTTCATAAATAGCAACGGTCACCCATTCGGGCACGCCAAGATAAATATGTGCAGAGGAAACCTTGTACATTGGATACTGGCGGATGAAAGCTGGATTGTACGACACGAGAATGATCAGCGGAAGCATGATCAGCAACATGAGAAAGTATGGGCGGGCATCAAACTGATGGGAGCTGAGTCCGTAGCGATGCCCTTCACTTCTGTCATGCGTGTAGTAGAAAATCAGGATCGGAAGAAGTACGGTGAGGAAACTGATGCCGTTCAGTACGACTTTGTACAGCCAGTTTTGAATCATCGGATTGGAAAGATAATTCAGAAAGTCATCAAGGTAGGGGAGGCTGGCATCCAGGCTAAGCACCGCGATACCAAAAATGCTTCGTGTCCAAAAATCCTTCTCGCGAAAAATATGTTTTTGTTTTTTACACGTAGTAAAGATCCAGATGGCTGAAAAGTATGGGATGCCGTAGAAGAAGAAATAGGCAGCATACTTTCTAAAACCACCTAACGATTCAAGGTAATAGTCTTCGAAGTTGACAGCATAGTTGAATAAAAGACAAACTGCGAGGAGAATGGCTGTAGCGAGGTACTGGCCAGCGTGGAAATCTTCCCGGACATGGTGCAACAAAAACTTCCAGATCTTCCGCATCTACCAGTGTTTCAGGTGCTGATAAACTTTGTGAATAGGAAGTCCCATGACGTTGAAGTATGAACCCGTAATCTTCTGAATCGCAACCATGCCGATCCAATCCTGTGCGCCATAGGCTCCGGCTTTATCGTAGGGTTTGTAATGGTCAACATAGTATTCAATTTCCTGTTGTGTGAGCCGCTGAAACGTTACTTCGGTTGTATCATCGAAACTTTCTTCTTTCTCTTTCGACAGGATGCAGACTCCGGTCATGACGAGGTGGGTCTTCCCGGAAAGTTCTGAAAGCATCGCGATTGCTTCGTTGCGATCCAAAGGTTTGTTCATGATCTTGTTATCGAGGATGACAACGGTGTCTGCTGTGACGATGATTTCATTGTGGATCTGAGGGCGAAAGAACTCTGCTTTTTTCGAGGCGAGGTATCGCGCAACCTGGTCGACAGGCATTTCGGCCGGGAAGTCTTCTTCGACATCCGGCTTTTCAACCGTGAAGTTGAATCCTGCTTCCTTCATGAGGTATTGCCTGCGGGGTGATGACGATGCAAGAACAAGCGGTCGCTGGATCATAACGCAAATGGTGAATAGGCAGGTTCCTGAAATTCCTTTTCCTTAATGGAGCTGAACAGGAATCCGCAAATAACTTTAGGATAAAAATACGTTGATTTCTGCGGCATGGTAAAGCCGCTGTAACAAACTTTCTTTACTTCCTCGATCGACACTTCGTTTGTAATAATCGCAAGCTGAGATTCCCCCTGCAGCACCCGCTTGAGACAATCGGAGAAGCTGCGGTCGAACTCAATATTCTCGGACTGCCGTTGCTCCTTTCCCGGGATCCCAAGGGCTTGCTCAATGATGAAGTAATGCATCACCGTAAGGTCGAGCTGTTTTACTTCATCAGGAAAATGCCATCTGAGATTTTTGATCGCTTCAGGCTTCAGGCGCACTTTGTACGCGTTGTCTCTGAACATGAGCCCAAACGCCCATTGTTTTCCTGCAATGATCTCATTGAGCGTGTCGCTGTCTTCAACCGGTTTGATTATGAAGTTGGGCTCCAGTTTTTTCATGATTGCTTGCTCATCGAAGTCCTTGAGATTTCTGATGAGACGGTGCGTTGGAAGAATCCGAAGATCATCGGCTTCTGTGTTTGTCAGGTACATCAGGTGAAAATTGTACCCTTCGTTTCCGGTATGTTCCGGATTTTCCTTTTGTTGCTTTCGTTTATGGTAGAGGGAGCCTTCATAGCGATGATGGCCGTCAGCGAGAATCACCGTTTTCTCGTCCAGCTTTCTTATAAACTTCTTGATCACCTCTGCATCGTGAATCACTGCGAGCACATCGCGTACGCCCTGGTAGTCTTCCGTTTCATAGATCGGATTCAATATCGCCTGATCCATGTATTTTTCAAGTTCGAAGTCCGAATCTGTGTATAGCCCATGCGTTGGGCTCACCTGAAGTTCGGTTTTTTCGAGCAGTTCGATGCGGTCATTTACAGCCTTTGGTATTGTGTTCTCATGTCGAAGAATTTTTCCTTCATCGAACTCATGAATACGGATGTGACAGATAAAACCCTTTCGCACATTAGCGTTTGGCGCACCAGCCAGTTTAAAATACTGGTAGTACACGTATATTCCGGGAAGTGCATCCTGCAGGATTACACCGGTTTTCTTCCAAGCTTCCAACAGCAGTGCAGCGCGTTCGGCCGCATCCGGTGGTCTCGGAACGGAGAGGTGAATGCTGTTGTGCGGATTCTGATAAAGTGCCTTTCGTTGCTTCTCCGATACAACATCAAATAGCGGTGACGTCAGGTCATCAATGTAGGGAGTCAGCTGAGGGTTGTAACGCCATGCGCGGAAAGGAATTATTTGGGCCATTCAAAGTCGTTTGTCGTTCTTATGTTATGTTTCGTGTTCCGTGTTCCGAGTTGCGTGTATGCGGTTTCTAACATCCAATAATTGCGGCACGAACTCGGAACCCGTAACCCGGAACTAAAGTGTGCGATTCTTTTTCCACAAGCTCACTTGATGTTGTGTTGCTTCGGTGCGTTTTGGCTTTGAGCTTCCGAGAATCTCCACGGCAAGCAGCGATGCGAGCATGTTTTCCGTTTCGGTCGGTTTTTCCTGGAGAACCTCGGGTTTGAAATAGTTCTCAACAAAACGGGTGTCGAAATTTCCGGTTCGGAATGCTTCATGATGCATCACGAATTTACAGAACCCCAGTGTCGTCTCAAGCCCCGTGATTTCATACTCATTGATGGCACGAATCGTCTTTTCAATGGCAGCTTCTCGCGTGTCTGCGTGACAAATAAGTTTCGCAATCATCGGGTCATAGTAAAACGGGATATCCATGCCTTGTTCGAACCCATCGTCCACACGAATGCCATGACCCTGCGGACGTTTGTACGTCCTGAGGGTTCCGATATCCGGAAGAAAATTGTTGGCGGGATCTTCTGCATACACCCTGATCTCCACCGCGTGGCCATTGATCTTCAGCTCGTCCTGTTTCATCGGCAGTTTTTCGCCCTCTGCAACTTTTAGCTGCAGTTTCACGAGGTCAAGTCCTGTGATCTCTTCAGTGACAGGATGCTCAACCTGGAGTCGTGTGTTCATCTCCAGGAAATAAAAATTCAAGTTGTCATCCAGAATAAACTCGACAGTCCCCGCACCATAGTATCCCACAGACTTAGCAACATTGATCGCTGCTTCTCCCATCGCTTTGCGTTTCTCCGGGGTGAGAATGGACGAAGGCGCCTCTTCAACTACTTTCTGGTGCCTGCGCTGAATGGAACACTCCCGTTCGAAAAAGTGAACAACATTTCCATGTTTGTCACCGAAGATCTGAAATTCGATGTGACGTGGTTTGGTGATATATTTTTCAATGAACACTGATCCATCTCCGAAGGCAGACGTTGCCTCGCTGATGGCGCGCTCCATCTGTTCCTGAAACTCGGCTTCCTTGTCGACAATCCGCATCCCTTTTCCTCCGCCACCAGCGCTTGCCTTGATCAGTACGGGATAGCCGATCTCTGCAGCAATCTTCTTTGCTGACTTCACATCCGTGATAGGCTCGGATGTGCCAGGTACCAGCGGCACGTTGAACTTTGCAACCGCTGCTTTCGCGGCAAGTTTGCTTCCCATCACTTCAATAGCTTTCGGAGAAGGGCCAACGAAAATAATCCCGTTGTCTTCACACGCCTGCGAGAAATCTTCATTTTCGGAAAGGAAGCCATATCCTGGATGAATGGCATCAGCACCTGTTGACTTAGCAGCAGAAATTATCTTTTCAATGCGCAGGTAAGATTCTGACGAAGGTGGCGGTCCGATCAGAACGGCCTCATCAGCGTAGCGAACGTGCAGTGCATTTCTGTCGGCTTCACTGTACACGGCAACTGTCTTGATCCCAAGTTCGCGTGCACTTCGCATAACCCGTAAGGCAATTTCTCCCCGGTTAGCGACCAGTAACTTCTTGATTTTTCCCATGGCTGTCTGGTAAACTGCAATGCTAACGATTATTCGCCTGTTGACAAAAAGAGGCTATGGCTTTTGGCTATAGCTATGGCCAAAGCGTCATACGATCCACCAGTTGCACTTTGCCATAGCCATAACCACACATTCCTTATGTCCCTACACCTTCACCATACCACCATCAAGTAGAAATCGAATTTTTCTTTACCTTTGCGGGAATGATTTAACCTAATTGACGCAATGGTAGACTTATTTGAAAAGCTGAAAATGGAAGCCGGCCCGTTGGCCAAATACTCACATCTTCCTGATGATTATTTCTTCTTCCCGAAACTGGAAGGTGAGATCGGCCCGAGAATGAAATTCAACGGCAAGAACGTGCTGAACTGGAGCTTGAACAATTACCTTGGTCTGGCGAATCACCCGGAAGTACGTAAGGCTGATGCCGATGCTGCCGCTCAATACGGAATGGCGCTTCCCATGGGCGCTCGTATGATGTCGGGTAACTCAGTCAATCACCTGGCGTTCGAACGTCAATTAGCTGATTTTGTAAAGAAGGAAGATGCTATGCTCCTGAACTTCGGTTATCAGGGCGTGGTCTCAATCATAGATGCATTGGTTGATCGCAAAGACGTGATCGTGTACGATGCTGAATCGCATGCTTGTATTATCGATGGCGTTCGTCTGCACATGGGCAAGCGTTTCGTTTATGCGCACAACGATATGGAGAGCCTTGAAAAGCAGCTCCAGCGCGCAACCAAACTTGCTGATGAAACTGGCGGAGGTATTCTTGTGATTACCGAAGGCGTTTTCGGAATGTCAGGCAAGCAGGGCGATCTTAAAGGCGTAGTTGCCTTGAAGAAAAAATACACTTTCCGTTTGTTCGTTGACGATGCACACGGTTTCGGTACAATGGGTAAAACAGGTGCCGGAGTTGGTGAAGAACAAGGCGTTCAGGATCAGGTTGATCTGTATTTTTCTACTTTCGCCAAGTCGATGGCAAGCATCGGTGCTTTCGTTGCCGGTGAGAAACGGATTCTGAAATATTTGCGCTACAGCGTTCGTTCGCAAATCTATGCGAAGAGCCTTCCAATGCCTTTGGTTATCGGTGGAATGAAGCGTCTGGAGCTTTTGAAAACGAAGCCCGAGCTGCGTGAAAACCTCTGGAAGGTGGTTCATGCTATGCAAAACGGCCTCCGCGAGCGTGGATTTTATCTTGGAAATACAACTTCTCCGGTGACGCCAGTCCTGTTCAAGGGTGGTGTCGGGGAGGCGGCAAATATGGCGATGGACCTTCGCGAAAACTTTGGAATTTTCTGTTCTGTGGTGATCTATCCTGTTGTGCCTAAGGACGTTATCATGTTCAGGATCATCCCGACCGCTGCCCATACTCTGGCAGATGTCGAGGAGACACTGACGGCCTTTTCGAAGCTGAAAGAGAAGCTGGATAGCGGTTTTTATAAGGAAGAAGTGCTTGTGTCAGTGACCAAGGGGGCTTAAAAAAAATGCGTTTTTGGGTTGTTTTTAAAGGTTTTTATTTAATTTGGTCATAGGAAACTAAATTTTCACTCTAAAAACCTAATACAATGCAAAAATTTGAAGAGCTCAAAGCCCTTATTGCGTCACTCGAAGGAGACGCAGACAAGTTCTATAACAAGGGTAACAGCGCTGCCGGTACCCGGGTAAGAAAGGGTATGCAGGACCTTAAGAACCTTGCTCAGGCAATCAGAGCCGAAGTTCAGGAGATCAAGAACAAAGCTTAGGTCCTGGTCAAATTTTGAATGTTTTAAATAGGGGATAGTCCACATAGGGCTATCCCTTACTTTTTGCATTAGATTTGACGAGTACGGCTAACGTTGGGATGACAACTTCACCTCAAAGCACCAAATGAATAATGATCGAATCTCAAACGAAGCAGCGGAAATCGTGACGACTGCCCTTCGGGCAATTGGAAGAACCGCCAATCATGGGCGACAGGGTACACCTACAACCCCTGGCGATTTCCAAATCTAAAAATTTCAAATTTCAAATTTACTTCCTGATCGATTCATGGAGCCCACTGATGCGCCTGGTAAGGGAATCCGAAGCTGCAACAAGGGGTAAGCGAACAGCATTTGAGCAAATTCCAATTTCAGCCAATAAGGCCTTCAGACCCACGGGATTACTTTCTTCATACATGGGTCCGTTGATGTCAATGAGCTTGAACTGCTCCTGGTTCGCTTTCGCGAAATTTCCATCAAATGAAAATTCCTTCATCTTTTTGAAAATGGTCGGGTAGGCATTTGCCAATACCGAGATCACACCTTTCCCGCCAAGGGCATACATTGGAACAGTCAACATATCATCTCCGGAGATGAGAAGGAAATCTTTCGGTGCGCCCCGCATAATCTTCATGCACTGCTCTATATTTCCAGAAGCCTCCTTGATGCCGATAATGTTTTTGTGTGCAGCAAGACGCAGCGTTGTCTCTGCGGTAAGATTGGAGGAAGTTCTTCCCGGCACATTGTAAAGTATGATCGGCAAAGGACTTGTATCCGCAACCTTTTTGAAGTGTTGGTAAATTCCTTCCTGCGAGGGCTTGTTGTAATAAGGGCTTACGGAAAGAATTGCATCCACACCTTTAAGATTCGTTGACGTCAAATTCTTGCAAACTTCTTCGGTGTTGTTTCCACCAATGCCATAAATGATCGGAAGTTTCGCTTCATTATTTTCAATGACAAACTTGAGAATCTCTTTCTTCTCTTCTGAGGTAACGGTAACCGATTCTCCGGTGGTCCCCATCACCACGTAATAATCAACTCCCTTCGCTGTATGCTTGAGCAGCTTTTTCAAACCCCTAAAATCAATATTTAGATTTTGATCGAAGGGGGTGACTAACGCTACGCCTGTGCCGTAAAGCTTTCTCATGGTGTGTTGTGAATTTGAGCGTAAGTATAGTTAAAATTTGAAATTTGACATTTTAAATTTGAAATTTTGGTGGCAACGAATAAAAGTCAGCTACAACCGGCTACCCAAGTCAGGCGCGGTTTTTAAATTTCAAATTTCAAATTCTAAAATTTAAGATTACCTCAAGGCTTTCGTATACCGATACATCGTCTCAATAAGGCCCTTGTGGCCGTTCTTGCTTTCGATCATCAGTTCGAAGAACGCCTGAGAGTTGTCCCAGAATTTTCCTACACGGCATTTGGCTTTGCTTTGCGCGAGGAGGTTCATGATGAGAGGGTTGGGAGTGGTATCGAGGTAATAGAGAAAATCAAAGGGTGTTTCAGCGAACTGCAACGCACCAGCTGAATTGATGTTGCCCCAGAAGCTCAGGTCGTTTTCGGTGAAGAAATCGAACATGAACTCGTAGTTGTCTTTGTTCTTCGGAAGAAATGAAATCACTTTCACCATTTTGCCGTCATGCTCGAGATGCCTGACAAACTCCTTCACCTCATCATGTTTGAGTTTGTCTTCCACGGTAAAGATTATCCCTACTGATACGGCCTGCTTGTAAGGCAAGCTTGCGCGGATCGCTTTGTTGCGCTTCAGGAATGAGTTCGTCTTACGTCTGAGGAAGCTTAACTTCATCGGTCTGGATCTTATTTCGTTTTGACTGGCTGCGAGTCGTTTGCTATGGCAAAATACTATTTTCCGGCCAGCATTTTTTCAAAATCGGATTCTGAAATGATCTTCACGCCAAGTTTTTGTGCTTTCTCAAGTTTTGATGGCCCCATGTTATCACCAGCCAGCAAGTAATCAAGCTTGCCGGATACACCCGACAGAATTCTGCCGCCATTTTTGAGGATTATTTCCTGCAGTTGTTCCCGCTCGTACTTCTGAAATGTCCCTGAGATTACAAATGACTTATTTGCCAGGATGTCACTTTCCTTTTCAGGCTCTTTTGCGTTGGTTTCGAACTGAAGGCCGGCTTTTTTCATTCGGTCAATTTCACGGATGTTTTCTGCTTTCCGGAAAAATTCATAAACGCTTTGCGCGATCTTTTCGCCAACCTCCGGAGCTTGCAGCAATTCTTCAAGGGAGGCATTCTTAATCTTGTCGATACTTTTGAAGTAGCGCGCAAGTTTCTCTGCAACGGTACGGCCAACATAACGAATGCCAATGGCAAACAAAACGCTTTCGAAAGGAGTCGCTTTTGATTTTTCAATTCCGTCAAGGAGGTTCGTCACAGATTTATCCTTGAAGCCGTCCAGCTGAAGAATATGCTCGCGCTTAAGATCATAAAGGTCCGCAGGCGTTTTTACAAAGCCGAGTTTATACAACTGATCGATGGTGCGCTCTCCGAGTGAGTCGATGTCCATCGCTTTGCGCTGAATAAAATGCTCGATACGGCCTTTGATCTGCGGAGGACAGCCCGTCACGTTGGGGCAATAGTGTGCAGCCTCGCCTTCAATACGCGTTAGTTTCGTTCCGCACTCCGGACACTTGTCAATGTATGTGACAGGCTTTGTATCCTTTGTTCGTTTTGTGACGTCAACCCCGGTTACTTTCGGAATGATCTCACCACCTTTTTCCACGAACACATAATCACCGATGTGCAGATTCAATCTCGCAATCTCATTTGCATTGTGAAGTGAAGCTCGTTTTACGGTTGTGCCTGCGAGAAACACTGGCTCAAGTTCTGCCACGGGTGTCACTGCGCCTGTTCTTCCTACCTGGTAAGTAATACCATTCAGGCGTGTGCTGATGCTTTCCGCCTTGTATTTGTATGAGATCGCAAAACGTGGGCTCTTTGCAGTAAATCCAAGGCGCTCCTGTTGCTCAAGACTGTTAACCTTAATCACGACACCATCGGTCTCCAGTGGCAACTCAAGCCTTCGTTTTTCCCAGTAGAGAATGTATTCGAGCACTTCGGCAATGTTCCTGCACTTTTTGTAAGTCTGCGAAACATTGAATTTCCACGCCTCGAGCAGCTTGATATTTTCTTCGTGCGTTTCAGTTTCAACTCCAAGCAATGAGTATGCGTAACAATCGAGTTTTCGTTTTGCCACTTCTGCTGAATCCTGCATTTTTATAGTGCCCGCTGCCGTGTTGCGCGCATTGGCGTAACGCTCTTCACCGATGTCTTCACGCTCTTTGTTGAGTTGTGCGAAAACAGTCTTCGGCATAAATATCTCTCCGCGTACTTCAAAGCTTGGCGGAATATTCTTTCCTGTAATCTTGAGCGGAATGCTCCTGATCGTCTTAACGTTGTTCGTCACATTGTCACCACGCACACCGTCACCGCGAGTCACGCCTCTCACGAGCACGCCATTCTCGTAGACAAGACTGATGGAGACGCCATCGAATTTAAGCTCGCAGAAATATTCGTACGGATCTCCCTCCAGGCCTCTTGCAACACGCTTATCGAAATCCTCAAGCTCTTCCTGGCTGTAGGTGTTGCCCAGGGAAAGCATCGGGTATTTATGTACGACTGTTTCGAACTCTTTTGTGATGGTTCCACCGACACGCTGCGTAGGAGAGTCGGGCTGCCGGAATTGCGGAAACTCATTCTCCAGGCTGACAAGTCTTGCAAGAAGCTGGTCAAACTCATAATCGCTGATCTCCGATTTGTTCAGCTGGTAGTACAGGTGTGTGTGGTAGTTCACCTGCTCGGTGAGTGCACTAATTTCCTTCTGCGCTTGCGCTGGCGTCATGATCGGGTGGTGAAACTGATTTCAGTTTCGAAAATAGTGAAATGCCTGAGAATTTTGCGAGCCTATTTCGTGGGGTCCTGGTATGCCTTTATCCCGTCCGCTATTTCCAGCTTGTTGTTCTTCCGGTCAATGTCGGCCATGCGTTGGCTGGGATCAATTTCGACAGAAGCAATCTGACTCATCGGCTTCGATACCTTTACCGTGTAGGTCGGGTTCACCCATGGCCATGCAACCTGATCCATCCGATCGATAGACTTATCTTCAACCGGTTTGTTTCCAAGCGTCTCATTTGTCGGAATGTAGAACATTACCTTGCTGCCGTCTTTCCCGGTGATCATCAGATCGACAGGCATTGGAAATTCTCCTAACCGTTCCAAAGTGATGTAGGTATCATTGCCTTCGCTTACCACTGAGCGGATTGAGTAGTTGATTCGTTTGGTTGTGTTGATGAGGTAGTTCATGTACCATGTCAGCTGCATCCCGGAGGTCTTTTCCATCACACGGATAAAATCATTCGGCTCCGGATGGCGGAATTGCCACTTCGCGAAATACGATCTCATTCCTTTATAAAAGGCTTCGTCACCGATAATGTATTTGAGTTGCTCGCAGAAGATCGCTCCAACATTGTAGGCTGTTGTACCGTAGGCGCGATTCGTGTTGAAGTGATCTGAGTGCTGGTTGGGCGGTTCCTGCAGTCCGCTTTTGATCAACGTGAAGTATCCTGCATAGCTTGACGCCTGCGGAGCCGGGTCTTCGAACGCAATTCCAAGAAACTCATTGCTTGCAAAATCGGTAAAGCCTTCATCCATCCATGCGTACAACGACTCATTGGATGCAAGCACACCCTGGTACCACGCGTGCGTTACTTCGTGTGCCATCACTTCGACAAGCCCATTGAACTTTCCTTCCCCAAGGATAAGCGTACACATGGCATATTCCATTCCGCCATCGCCACCCTGAATGATTGAGTAAGTATCGTATGGATATTTTCCGAAACGCTTGTTCATGAACTTAAAGTGCTCCACCGCCACTGGCTGGAGATTTTTCCAGTTCTCGGCAAACTTTTCCTTTGGCTGATAGAAGAAATGAAGTTCTGGCCCACCGGGTACCTGCACCTTGTCGTGCACATAATCGGGATCAGCTGCCCAGGCAAAATCGTGCACACGTTTTGCAATGAAGTGCCATGTGAGATTTCCGTCAGGACGTTTTACCGTGCTGCCTGTGTTTTCGTAACCATAGCCGATTGATTCGGGATTTTGCAGCTTTCCCGTGCCGGCAAGGACAAACTTCGGATCGATCGTGATCTTTACATCATAGTCGCCCCAGACACCGTGAAATTCACGAGCCACATACTGGTATGCGTGCCATCCGCGATAGTCGTATTCCGCCATCTTCGGAAACCATTGTGTCATGGAGTATACAATTCCTTCGCGGTTGTTGCGACCAGTTCTCCTGATCTGCTGTGGCACCTGCGCTTCGAACTTCATGTCGAACGTAGTCTTACCGCTAGGAACGATCGGTTTTGCAAGCGTCACTTCGAGAACGGTTCCGTTGATCAGGTAGCTGATGTCTTTGCCATCCTGCCTCAGCGATTGAATATGCTGATAGCCGATTTCATCAGGTTTAAGCTTCGAGATCCGGTCCTGAACGCGCGCATCGGGGTCAGCGATCGTACGTGAACGTACATCCATCATGCTCCCGGGCTGAAAGGCGTTGTAGTAAAGGTGATAGTAGACTTTTCGAAGGGTGTCCGGAGAATTATTCGTGTAGACTAATTTTTGTGAGCCGGTAAAGCGATGCGTGTTCACATCGAAATCAATGTTCATCGTGTAGTC
This sequence comes from Fulvivirgaceae bacterium JP3-4, assembly GCA_029309925.1. Classification (GTDB taxonomy): domain Bacteria; phylum Bacteroidota; class Bacteroidia; order Cytophagales; family Cyclobacteriaceae; genus Chryseosolibacter. Next base: position 60,120 of record JARKND010000004.1, on the reverse strand, counting down.
CGCACGTTGCTGCCAGCGGTAGTCCTGCGCGCGTAAGACCTGTATACCCAATGCTACGCAGCAAAAAAGTGTCAAAAATATTCTCATCATGCCTTAATAAAAGGTGCAAAATATGGAACGAATGTAATTTTCCAAACTACCTGCGTGATGGAAGGTCAATCATGTAGAGAAGGCTGCCCGTCAGGTATGTGCTCTCGGTGAGAGAAGCCGGTTCACCGGGCAGGGCTTTCGGGATGTTATAAATGTACGTGAATGATGCAGCCCATTTTTTAAAAGTGATATTCAGCGGAACGCTGATCGCGTAATTCATGATCCCAAAGACTTGTTTTTCGGTGATTACAGTTCGATACCGGGTTCCGTAAAGCTTCAGGTTGTCGGCCAGTTCACGCAGTGTGGTTGGCCTGATATATTCGATCGTGGTGAGAACCTCATTTCCCCAAAGCAGGAAAAACGATGGCGTGACTGAGACGCGATTAATTTTTCCGAATTTTCTGGCAGCGGTAACCGAGACGCCCGGCATCATACGGTGTGCAGTCTGATCACCAAAGTAAAAAGAGTAATTCAGTGAAGCGGAAAAAGGATGCACGTCAAGCATCGGTGTCACTGACAAAGTGTTCTTGTAGGGGATATAGACGTCATCGTTTACGTTGTAGAAATACTTATCAATTCCAGTCATAAATGAAAAGTGTCTCGTAACGTCTTTCATGTATCCGGCCGATAGAACAGTGAGATAATAGGAGGGTTCAAAATCCCTGCTCCAGAAGCCGGTTGCATCGGCATAGAACCCCAGCCGGTGGAAATAAGACACCCCTGATGAGATTCCGAAGTTTTCTATTCCAAGAGTCCGGCCCGCAGACAGTACGTTGCTGTTGTAAGCAAGTCTCAATGCCAGCTGTGACTGTTGTGACTGCTGGAGTTCCAGCAGGCTGTCAATCAGTGAAAAGATAGAAAGCGAATCTTCGGAAGAGAGTACGGAAGAATCTTGCGATAGAAAAGAGGCATCAGCATCTTGCGCACTGAGGCGGGATGCCGATGCCAGGATCAAAAGAGAAATCCACCATCGCAGACCCATGGGTCATTAATTATTTCTTTGCTGAAGTCTTTGCTGCGTGCGTTCGCGCTGTTGTTGTCTTCGCTCTTGCTGGATCTGCCGTTGCTGGATCTGTCGAATAAGCAGTTTGTTGAAGTCGCGTTCCGCCTGCCGCAGGTTCATCAGCTTTTGAGGCGTGATGACGCGCTGAAGCCTTCCCGAGTAATCTTTCTCCAGGTCTAGTTGCTGTTGTTTTATTTTAAGATCGAGGTCCAGCAGATCTTTTTCTGTGGTCCCTTTCTCTCTTGCGTCCTTCATCTGCTGGCGGATGGCCTGACGCTTCTGTGCATACTCCCGGTATACAGGCCAGAATTTTTCAGCTTCATCGGGTGTCAGGCCGAGTCGCTCGGTAATGTAGGCTGCATGGGCAGCTTTGATCTTTTGTTCCGCTTTTGGGTCTTGTTGAATGATCTCGCCTTCGTCTTCCTGCGCCAGTGCCGGAAGCGAGATCAGGGACAATAAAAATATTTTCAGGATTCTCATCACATTACGATTTATCACACTACATATTTTCTACATCAACATCTTCAAGGAGTTCATCGAGGAACTCATCTTCCAGCTGGAGCTGATACACTTCTGCTTCAATGTCCTCAACATCATCCGGGCTAAACTCAAATTCTTCAAGCACATCTTCCGTGCTGATTTCCGATTCATTCAGGTAGGCCACCAGTTGTTCAGTGTCAACTGTTGCCAGGATTGATTCCGCATCGGTCGGAGCCTGTGGCCTCAGCAACCAGATCGAAAGAACCGCTATAAAGAAGGCGGCAGGAATAACATACTGCAGGCGGTAGCGGTACACAAAGGAAAACTCCGATCTTCCCCCTTCCGCGATCCTGCTTTGGATTCGGTTGGGAAGTCGCTCAAAATACCCCTCAGGGATGTCGAAAATCGGCTTTTTCGGTATGTCTTCCAGTTTCATTGTATATAGGACACTTTTTGTTTCCCAAGGTTTAATCAGGAAGTTAAAAAATCTTCAATTTTCTTAACAGCGTGATGATAGCTCGCTTTCAAAGCACCAACACTCGTGTTTGTGATTTCGGCTATTGCTTCATAGGTCATATCATCAAAGTATTTCATGTTGAAGACCAGTCGCTGCTTATCGGGCAAAGTCAGCAATGCCTTCTGGAGCCTGATCTGAATGTCATCACCGCTGATTTGATTTCCCTGGTCAATCTTTCCTGTCAGCTCGCGGGCAACGTCATGGATCGGCAGAAAAAATCGCTTCTTCTTTTTTTCCAGGAATGTGAGGCACTCATTCGTACTGATCCTGTAGATCCACGTATAAAGTTGTGCGTCTTCGCGAAAATTCTGGATGTACTTGTGGATCTTGATAAAAACTTCCTGCGTGAGATCATCCGCGTCATCATGGTCGATTACCATCTTGCGGATATGCCAGTACACGCGCTGCTGATACATACGCACAAGCATATTGAACCCATAGTTTCTGGTTTCTGGATTCCTGATCTTTTCCAGCAGTTCGCGGTCTTCCAAAGATTGCGGGGCTTATCCTTGAAGTTAGACAATTAACCTCTGTAAAGGTTTAATTGATCCACGAAAAAATCACGAAAATTCTGCAATCGAATCCACCAGAAATTCAAACTGCTCTTTGGAATGTGCAGGGAAGTTCGCGAAGCGCAGCTGTGTTTTTTTGTTTGTCCCATATCCATCTCCCGGGAATAATCCTTTTGACTGCAGGTGTTTTGTTAGCCGTTCAGTGTGCATCTGGCAATCTGCAACGATGACCGTGCTGGACTGAAATTTCTTGTCCTTCACAAATGGATTCAGGAGGTTGTGTTGATCAAGCGCCTGATACAGGATCGCGGCCTTGTATTCCGTTTCCCTGCGGATGGTCTGGATACCACGCCTCAGAAAATCTTTCACCACCTGGTTGAGAAGATAAATTCCGAGCACGTTTGGGGTTTCTGGTGTTTGATTCTTTACTGCGTTCGCCTTCAGCGTAGGTATGTTGTGATATGAGCCGATCGTCATTCCTTTGGAAAGGAGTTGTTGTGCTTTCGCGATGCATCTTTCGTTGACAATCCACACACCAAGACCTGCAGGGAGGCCAAAGCCTTTCTGAACGGAGAAAAACACGCTGTCAACCTTTGTGAAATCAAAGGTTGGATAGGGGAGTGACGACACAGCATCCACCGCAATTAGTGCATCGGGATTTTGCTGACGAAACTGATGAATGAAACTCATCGGCAGACTAACGCCAGTACTCGTCTCGTTGTGTGTTAATGCGATGAGTTCGGTTGATTGATCGATTTTTTCGGAGCCATCGAAGCCTTCACCCTCCTTTACTTCCCATTTTAACGGGCGCTTGTTCAGTTGAAGTGCGATCTCATAAAAGCGTTTCGAAAATGAGCCGTTGACAAAATGAAAGGACTTTTCTTCAACCAGGTTCTGAATGAGCCGTTCCCATATTTCCGTAGCAGAGGAAGTGAAATATATTTCGTAACCGGCAGGAATATTGAGAAGTTCTCGCAGTCCTGAGTTTGTTTCGAGTACTATCTCTTCGAACAGTTTACTGCGGTGCGACAGCGATGGAATTCCGGTTTTAAAAGCTTCGCGCGCGTGATCGGGAACAGTGAAGAAGAGCTGGGAAGGGCCAGGCGTGAAATTAACGTGGTGTTTCATAACGGGTTACAAAGCTAGAATTTGCTTACAGAAAAAATACTTTTTTTTCAACATTGAAAACAAATCGAGTTTTGCCTACGTTCGTGTATAAATCCCGCTCGGATTTGGGACACGTTTGCTGAACCTAACAATTAAAAACAATACCGAGTGAAGCTTTCAATCGAAATCAGGCCTCATGCTGACTGAAAACGTCAGCACCTCGCCCAAAAAGCAGGATAACAGAAGAAGGTTGAGATTGGCGGCAGCTCAAAACTTGTCTATTATGGGGTTCAGAAACACCTCACCAAAGCTGAGTGGGTTTTTTCTTTTTAGTCAATAGTCACCAGGCACTAGTTACTGGGCGAAAAGAGGAAGGGAGAAAAGACGAATAAGGAGGGCGGTTAATACTTGCTTCACTGACTTTAACTGGCACCTTCACTTCTACTTGATCTTGATTTGCGGTTGACTCCTGCCGATTTTCACTTTCCAGATTTCCATTTCCTGTTTCCTAGTTACTCCCAATGACTAAGTAACCAATGACTAATTACGGCCTTTAGTGCTGCGGTGCGTTTAAACTGCTTCCGCAGTATTTACAAAAAACTGCATCAACATCGTGTCCTTCCTTAAAGCAATGCGGGCAGACCTGTGTGGTGATTTCAGATTTTTTGAGGGAGATCATCTCGGCTGAGACGATGCCGGTTGGTACTGCGATGATTCCATAACCCATGATCATAATCGTTGAGGCGATAGCCTGACCCAGGGCGGTTTCAGGGGCGATGTCGCCATAGCCAACAGTTGTCATCGTAACAATTGCCCAGTAGATGCTGACAGGGATGCTTGTAAAACCGTGCTCCGGACCTTCTACCAGATACATGATCGTACCGGCAATGACGACTGAGGTAAGTATGAATACTAGGAACACCGTGATCTTGTGCTGACTGGCTTTCAGTGCCCGGGCGAGATTCTGTCCTTCGCCCACATACCGCGACAGTTTGAAAATCCGGAAGATGCGAAGCAGTCGCAGGCTGCGGATCACCATCAGCGACTGTGTGCCCGTAATGAACAATGCCAGATAGCTTGGAAGAATGGAGAGCAGGTCAATGATCCCGAAGAAACTGAAGATATACTTCCGCTTGTTCTTCACCGTCCAGAGTCGTGCGATGTATTCCACCGTAAAAATACCTGTGAAGAGCCATTCCAGTGCCCGGAGAATCATTCCGAAGTCTTCCCGTATAGCAGCAACGCTTTCAAGGATGATAATGCCGACACTCGCCAGGATGCACACGAGCAACACCACATTGAAGAGCCTGCCTTCTTTCGTGTCTGCTTCAAAGATGATTTCATACCAGCGGTCGCGCGTGGTGAGTGTTTTGAGATCTTTCACATCTTCAAGATAGATTTTTCAAACCGATGTGCAAAAGATGTAAGGGAATAGTCACTAGTTACTGGTCATTGGGAGGAATGAGGAATTTGAGAAAAAAGTAAAGGCTACTTCAATTTATTTTTTTCTTCTTCCTTCTTTCTTCTCTCCTTTTTTCTTCTTTCCTTTTTTCTTCTTTCCTTTTTTCTCCCAGTTACTAATGACTAGTGACTAGTGACTAGTGACTAATAACTAATGACTAATACAAGACCCTGAACTTAATCGTATGATCAATCGCCTTCAGTTTAGCGATCACTTCCTTGTCGTATTCTTTGTTGATGTCGGTGATTACGTAGCCGATAAGTTCGGTTGTCTTAAGGTACTGGCCCACGATGTTGATGCCGTGATCGGCAAGGATCTGGTTGATCTTCGCGAGAATACCCGGCACGTTGTCGTGAATGTGGATGAGGCGATGTGCATTATCCAGAATCGGCAACGTCAGGTTCGGGAAGTTCACGCTGTTAGATGTGCTTCCGGTGTTGATGTATTCCATGATCTTTCCGGGAACAAAGTTTCCGATGTTCTCCTGGGCTTCAAGCGTACTCCCTCCGATGTGTGGCGTTAAAATCGTATTGGGAAGACCGCGAAGTTCTGATTTGAATTCTTCATCGTTGCTTACCGGCTCGTAAGGGAAAACATCGATGGCACATCCGGCAACTTTTCCACTAAGAACATTTTCGCGTAGCGCCTGAATGTCGACAACATGTCCGCGGCTAAGATTAATGAAGATGACACCTTTCTTCATCATCGCAAATTCCTTCGCGCCAATGAGATTGGTGTTGGAGATCCGGCCATCCACGTGGAGTGAGACAACATCCGCCTGTTCCAGCACTTCCTTCATCGAACGGCACTTCACAGCATTGCCAAGTGACAGCCTTTCTTCAGTGTCGTAATAGAGAACTTTCATACCAAGGGATTCTGCAATCACCGAAAGTTGTGTCCCGATATTTCCATAGCCAATGAGACCAAGTTTCTTCCCGCGTACTTCGAAACTTCCCTTAGCAGATTTATCCCATTCACCGCGGTGCATCTTAGCCGATTTGTCAACGATGTTGCGGATCAGCATGATCATTTCTGCTACTGCCAGTTCTACAACAGATCGCGTGTTGCTGAACGGTGCATTGAACACGGCAACACCTCTGCGTGTTGCAGCATCAAGGTCAATCTGATTGGTGCCGATGCAGAATGCCCCGATCACCATAAGGCGGTTCGCGTTGGCAAGCACTTTCTCTGTGACTTGCGTTTTGGAACGAATACCCAACACTGATACGTTTTTGACCTTTTCGATCAGCTCATCTTCCGTCATCGCAGCATGGTAGGTCTCCACGTTGAAGCCTTCAGATTTCAGCAACGATAAGGCTACCGGATGTACATTCTCGAGAAGAAGTACATTGATGCGGTTTTTTGGATAAGAGATCGCTGTATTCAATTTGTTGAGGTATAAAAATTCATCGAGACTTGGGGTAATGTGGTCTGCTTTAGTCTTTACACTTTCGCGTTCTACGTTTTCAGTAAAAGCGTAAAACTTGTTGGCGAGACCAGCATGTTTTATTTCATAGTCGGTGTACCCATCACCAATAACATAAACGTCACCAGGAAGGTTTAATCGTTTAAGCTGTTCGACTTTTCCACCGTTCGCTGAAAGCGGATTGGTGTCGTCAAAGCCGACAACGCGTCCTTCGCGGTCAAACCTGAATTCATTGGCCAGGATGTTTTCGGACTTGATGCCAAACTCAGTGACGATCGGTTCAATGAATTCCTTAAAGCCGTTCGAAATGATATAGATGTTGTCCGCATAGTCGCGGAAGAATTCCTTATTGCGCTTGAATGATTCTGAGACCGATCCTTTCAATTCATTGATCAACGGGTTGAGATGTTGCTTGCTTGGCGCGAGAAGGTTCAGCCTGCGCTCGAGCGATTCGCGGAACGAAATCGAGCCGTCCATGCCCTGGTTGGTGATCTGTACGATCTGTTTTTTCCGCGCTTCCTTCTCCGGATGGTCCTTCAGGGAAATATCCGCGAGTACATCAAAGGCTTCAACTTTTGTAAAAGTGCTATCGAAATCGATTACGAAGTACTTATTCAGTTTCATTCGAAGGTTCTAAAAACCAAATGTACAAACAAGTCCAAACTGAATGAGCGTTCGGGTTAAATTAGTTAACACCTAACGAGTGATAGCGGACCGGATTCAAGTTTAAAGTTCCAAGTCGCAAGTTCCAAAACCCAAGATTCAAAAATCAAAAATCAAAACGGCTTGGGGTTTGGGAAAATGCCTTCCCGATGCTACGCTTCACTTTCATCGCGATCTTAAAAAATTCCTGATAGCTAACTGCTGATGCCTAATGCCTAATTCCTAATTGGAAGAACCATCACTGTTGCAGAGACGGGGCAGACGGTGGAAAATTCGGATGATGCTTTTACTTCGGAGGGGACATCATCGCGCTTCACTTCTCTAAAACCTTTCTTTTCGAAAAATCCCTTTGCTGTTTCGGTGAGGAGATAAATAGCCTTGAGCTTTTTTTCCTTTGCCTGGTTGAGGAGGTATTCGGTGATGGTCGTTCCGACTGATCTGCCGCGGATGCCCATTTTAACCGAGAGTGATCGCAGCAATCCATAATCTCCATGAATTTCAAGTCCGCCCGTTCCGACAAGATCACTGCCTTCGTAGTAACCCACAAGGAGGTCTCGTTTGTAGTCGAGATCATCGGCCGGAAGATTTGACGCTTTGAGAAGCGCGCGGAAAGTTTCGAACCCCTCCGCGCTTTGAATGTTTTTATACGCCAGCTCCATAATCAATTTATTTTGCGCAGCATCCCGGCTCACAGCAAGCTTCATTATTCTCTAGTGGTTTTTCTGCGTAGACAGTGATGCTGTATACTCCGATCTCTCCTGTGCTGTATTGCTGCAATTCGGTTTCGTTAAGATAAAGTGATAAAAGCTCATTTGGTAACGAAATGCGCCTTTCTTTTTGCACTTGAATATTTTCGAAGCCGGCTTTTTTTACTGTGTTCAGATAGGCAAACTTGTCAATAGCTCCGGCAACACAACCCGCGTACATCTCGGCACTTTTTTGCAGCGCAGGAGGCAGATCCCCGCGCAACACGATGTCGGATACGCTGAAGTGAGCACCGGGCTTCAGAATGCGATACGTTTCAGCAAATGCCCGGGCCTTGTCCGGCACCAGGTTAAAAACACAGTTGCTTACTACCACGTCTGCTACATTATCGTTGATCGGAATGTTCTCGATATCACCCAAACGAAATTCAACGTTGTTAAATTTAAGTTTTTCGGCATTCAATCTTGCACGCGTGATCATCTGCTCGGTGAAGTCAACCCCAATGACCTTGCCGTTAGCACCGGTAACAGATCGCGCAACAAACGCATCATTGCCTGCACCTGAGCCCAGATCAACAACAACATCGCCTTCCTTGATCAGCGCAAATTCTGTTGGAAGTCCGCAGCCAAGGCCCAGGTCAGCATCGGCCACATAACCTTGCATCCTGGTGTAATCCTCAGCCATGAATGTGTTGTCGAGGATGCCGCATGCACAGTCGCTGTTGCAGCATCCTGTCTCTGTATTCTGTTCTGCGATCTGCCCGTACTTTTCCCTGACGATCTGCTTGAGTTCTTGTGATGTTGTTGTCGGTGTCATATTTAAGGAGTTAGTTTATCGTAATATTGCGATGAATTAGGAAAAAAAATTTTAGCAGCAATTTTTTGGATCGAAGTCTTCAAACAGATCAGCTAAAGCGGTTTTTACTTTGTTCCAGTTTTTCTCATCGATGCAATAGCAAACGGAGGGCCCCTCAACGCTGCCCCGGACCAGGCCGACATTTTTAAGTTCTTTGAGGTGCTGTGAAACCGTGGACTGAGACAATGGAAGCTCGTCAACAATTTCACCGCAGACACACGACTTCTGCCGCGCAAGATATTGTAGTATGGCGATGCGCGCGGGGTGACCAAGCGCTTTCGCGATGGCTGCAAGTTCTACCTGCGATTTTGTGAAACCTTCTGTCTTTGTTAAGCCCATTGGTGTATATATCGTAATATTACGATATAGGTTTCGGTTTTTTAAACTTTTAGCAAAAAAAGTCGATGTAAACCCATAAACGGCCGGTTGGGCATGCATTTGTTATACAGCTGCTGAAAGCACTGAGACGTGGATTCAAATAGGCAGGGTGGAGGGTCAAATACCTGGGAAATCAAACCAGACTCATACTGGTTTGCCTGGCGTTTGCGCGAGCTTTGGGAATACCGGCATCTTCTGCTTCGATTAGTTCGAAGGGATTTCCTGATTCATCATCAGCAGACACTACTTGGACCGTTGTGGATTGTCTTTCAACCAGTCATCATGCTGGTGATGTACATGCTCATCTTCGAAAAGGCAGTGGGGCTTTCGACTGACGGGCTTCCTCCTGCACTGTTTTATTTGTCGGGGATCATTTTGTACAACCTCTTCGCGGAATGCTTCTCGGGTACTGCGTTTACCTTTATTCAAAATGGAACGTTGTTTGGAAAAGTATATTTCCCGCGACTCGTCATTCCATTCTCGGTGGTCGTGGTAAATCTTATTCGATTCGGCATTCAGTTCGTGATTTTCATGACGCTGATGTTTTTTATCGAGCCGGACCAGCTGATTCAGTACCCACACCGTTGGATTCCGTGTATGGTCATTGCAATTATAATCACCGCGCTTGTCGGGCTTGGTATGGGACTGATTTTTTCAATTCTCACTGCAAAGTACCGCGACCTTGTTAACATCATTCACCTCATCGTAAGGCTAATGATGTTCGCAACTCCAATCATCTACCCGATTTCACTTGTGAACGAAAAGTTCAGGATCTGGGTGTACATGAATCCTTTATCGTCAGTGGTTGAGCTCTTCAGGTTCGGATTCCTCGGGCAAGGGACCTTTACTTTCTATCAACTTTTGTACAGTGCAATTGTTGCATTGCTGCTCAATATCATGGGCATCATGCTCTTTAATAAATACGGCAACAAACTTCAGGACGTCATCTGACCATGAGTGAATTTGCGATTAAGGCCGAACATCTGAGCAAGCTTTACACGCTGGGTAAAGTGGGCACCGGTTCGTTCCGGCAGGACATCAAGCGTTGGTGGATGTCGGGCGTGCTGAAAAAGCCTGATCCTTTTTTCTCTGAAGCAATGGAAAGTGATGCGTCCCGGATCTGGGCGTTAAAAGATGTTTCATTTGAAGTAAAGCAGGGTGAGGTCTTCGGCATTATAGGAAGTAATGGCGCAGGCAAGTCAACATTGCTTAAAATATTGTCAAACATTGTGAAGCCCACGAGTGGCGCAGTGCGTGGGCGTGGCAGGATGAACAGCCTTCTGGAAGTCGGCACAGGATTTCACGATGAGCTTTCCGGCAGAGAAAACATTTATCTCAACGGACACTTTCTCGGCATGCACCGCCAGGAAATCAACAGCAAGTTTGATGAGATTGTTGAGTTTGCCGGGATTGGACAATTCATTGACACCCCGGTCAAAAGATATTCGTCAGGAATGTATATGCGCCTGGCCTTTGCCGTTGCAGCGCATCTCGAGCCGGACATCCTGGTCGTTGACGAAGTGCTTGCTGTCGGAGATGCCGAATTCCAGCAGAAGTGCCTGGGCAAGATGCACGATGTGTCATCGAAGCTTGGCCGGACAATCTTGTTTGTAAGTCATAACATGCAGGCGGTGATGAATCTGTGTCACCGCGCCATGCATCTCGAGAAAGGCAACATCGTTGACATCGGCACGGCATCGCGCGTTGTCAACCATTATCTCAAGCGTCATCAGAAGATTCATCGGAGTCAGTCGTGGGAACAAATTGAACATTCACCGGGAAATTCTTCCGTACGTGTTCAATTCGTAGAGCTTATTCCCCACGTAAAAAATGAAGGCGATCCGATCACTGTACGCACGCCACTTACCATTCGCTTTAAATTCTGGAATTTGATTGAGGGCCAGAACCTTTGCGTTGGTTTACACCTCTTTAACAGTGGCCGGGAATGCGTTTTTGATGTCTGTTCGGTGGCGAGGAATTACGAGCGAGGATTGATCGAAGGGCACTGTGAAATACCCGGAGATTTTTTAAATGACGGGAGCTATTACTTCTCCCTCATATTCGTGAAAGATACATCGGTTGAGCTATTCTATCTCGAAGAATGCCTCGCCATGGAGGTTGAAGATTTCCGGGAGAACATGAATTGGTACGGGAAGTGGAGCGGGTATGTGCGGCCAAGGTTTCCATTCCGGATGAAGCAGATTACCACGGAAGAGAAAGTACTGTTATGAGCGCGCAGGGTTATACAATCCGGCATTTCGACCTGTCTGACAACGTGCAGGCTGTACGCGGCCCGGGAAAGCACTATTGGGTTTTCTGGTATAAATCGATCGCGCTCGGAGATAAGTATCTCGATGTAGCAGCCGCGATGACAGATGAGCAGTTTTACGCAACATGCCTGTCTGCTATCTGGCCGGCACTGAGGGCATACCACGCAAGGCGCAATGCTACGCCACTGGCAAAAGTGTCTGCCGCACTGCCGGATATTCAGAATATCTGCCACAAGGTGTTGCAGCCTTACCTTCCGGAAAGTTACCCCGACACGTGCGACCTGACCGTGATCATTTGCACCCGCGATCGGGCACAGCATCTCCGGACATGTCTTGAACGGCTATGCGAACAGGTAACAAAACCTGCGGAGATCCTGGTAGTCGACAACGCGTCCGCTACAGATGACACAATGAAGGTGGCGCAAAGCTTCGATGGTGTACGCTATGTGCGGGAAGACAGGCCCGGGCTGGACTACGCAAGAAACCGTGGCGCGCTCGAAGCAAAGAATGAAGTGATTGCCTATACTGATGACGATACAATTCCCAATGCATACTGGGCTTACAGGGTTTATGAAACGTTTCGTGACCCATCCATTGCTGCGATGACGGGGTTGGTCATCGCGGCATCACTTGAAACAGAGGCAGAAATACTATTTGAAAAATATTGGCCTTTCAACCGGGGCTACGTGACAAAAATATATGACAATCATTTTTTCAGTGCTACTCTTAAAGTTGGTCCGCCTGTGTGGGAGATCGGTGCTGGGGCCAACATGGCGTTTCGTAAAAGTATCTTTGAAGAAGTTGGCTATTTCGATGAGCGCCTAGACGTTGGTGCTGCAGGGTGCAGCGGAGATTCCGAGCAATGGTATCGTATACTCGCCAATGGATTTACAATCGTTTATAATCCCCTGGCTGTGGTCAGTCATGCTCACCGTAATTCGATTGCTGCACTGAAGAAACAACTCTACGGCTACATGCGAGGATTTACGGTAGCCATTTTAATTCAATATCAGAAGTTCGGACATGCAGGTAATCTCAGGCATTTGGTAAAGGTGTTTCCGTTCTACTACATGAGCCTCGTAGGGAAAGGATTCCCTTTTTACAACGCGCAATACCGGACGCTATTCTCGGAGATCGCAGGTATCGTCAGCGGATTTTTTTATTACTGGAAACATCGGAGCAGGAAACCTAAAAATATTTTGGGATGGGAGCAGTAGAAAACATAATGCCTAAAGTTACCGTGGTTGTGGTTTGCTATAATCAGGGCCGATTCCTCTCACAGGCGATCGAAAGCGTAAAACGCCAAACGTATCAGCCAGTCGAGATAGTGGTGGTCGATGATGGCTCGACAGACAACACACGCCAAGTAGCTGAATCGTTTGATGGAGTTCAATATGTCTATCAAAAAAATGCAGGCTTATCGGCAGCACGTAATACGGGTGCAGGTCACGCGAAAGGCAAGTACATCGTTTTTCTCGATGCGGATGACTGGCTTTACGAGGAAGCAATCGCCATCAACCTTGGTCACCTGAAACGTAATAAGCATTGTGTCTTTGTTTCCGGTGGCCACGATAAAGTAGACAAGTGGGGAGATCTTCTGCCGGATGAATCGTGCGGGTTGATCACCAAAAACCATTACATAGAATTGCTTCAGGCAAACTACATCGGCATGCACGCTACGGTGATGTATCAGGCCAGTTTGTTTTCGGAGTTTCAGTTTGATACTTCGCTCGGGGCGTGTGAAGACTACGACCTTTACCTGCGCATAGCCCGCAAGTATCCTGTATGTGCGCACGATGAAAAGATAGCGGCATATCGCATTCACGATTCAAACATGTCGCGCGATTATGCGAAGATGCTCGACCATGTCCTGAAAGTCCTCAACCGCCAGAAGCCTCACCTCGCACGCCACGAAGAAGTGCATTTCCGAAAGGGTTTAAAGAACTGGAAGGACTATTACACATCAAAACTGTACGCCAGTATGTGGCATCAGATCGATGTGGACAGTACCTGGCCGAACCTCCGGTCTCTCAAGTTTCTGTTTCGTCACAAGCCGAAAAAATTTCTGACATATGTTGTGAAGAAGGTTGGAACCGATGCGAGAAATGGTGTTAAAGCAGGTCTGCCTGATTCAATGCTGAAGGTTTTACACGAGGCAGGTGTCTATCGCAATTATATACCTCCGGTGGGGAAGATCAATACGGGTGACCTTGAAAGGCTGACACCGTTCAGCACGGACTTTGGCTTCGATCGCGGTGGTGCCATCGACCGGTATTACATTGAGCAGTTCATCAGCAGCAACAGCGATCTCATCCGCGGAAGCGTGCTCGAGATTGGTGATAATGAATATACCATGCGCTTTGGAAAATCGCTTGTGAGTAAAAGCGATATCCTTCACGTTGATGAATCGAATACTAAGGCAACGTATGTCGGTGACATCACCAATGTTCCGCAGATCCCTTCGGGGCAATTTGATTGCATCATTTTCACGCAGACACTTCATCTCATCTATGACTTCAAGAGTGCGCTGCGGACCTGCTACCGCATTTTGAAGCCCGGAGGATGCCTGCTCCTTACAGTTCCCGGAATTTCGCAGGTTGATAAAGGTCTATGGAAAGAATACTGGCTCTGGTCGTTTACCGATGCGGCTATCCGCAGGGTGATGGCTGAGACGTTCAACGGCTCACAGGTCGAGGTTGCTTCACATGGGAATGTTCATGTGGCCAGTGCATTTCTCTATGGAATGGGTTTGCCGGAAGTGTCAACCCGAAGCCTGGACTTCAACGACCCGGCTTATCAAGTGATTATAACAGCAAAAGCGATTAAGCACTAGACAATTATATGTTTCGGGATTTGTGGAATCGGATCAAAAGCAGGCTGCAGAGAAAAGCAGTGATCCTGATGTATCATCAGGTTTGCGAGAAGAAAGCCGATCCCTGGCAACTGGCCGTGACACCGGAGAATTTCCAGTATCAGCTCAACCACCTCAAGAATCATTTCGATGTGGTGTCAGTTGACGAACTGGTAGCAACACTCAAAACCGGAAGACTCAACGGCAATCTTGCAGCCATCACGTTCGATGACGGATTTATCGACAACTACACGAACGCAGCGCCATTACTCGAATGGTTTGAACTGCCCGCGACATTTTATCTGACGTCAGGCGCGATACGCAGTCCGAAGCTGTTCTGGTGGGATGAGCTGCAGTCAATCATCCTGCTGACGGAGACGTTGCCCCGCAAACTTGCGATCAAAATCGGAACTGACGATTTTGTTTTTGAATTCAAACGCGATGAAGTACTAAGACCAAATTTGTCTCAGGAGATTCTAAGCTGGAGCTACGGTCTGCCAGTGAAGAATGAGCGCATTGACCTGTACTTCAAATTGTGGCAGCGCATTCAGCCATTGCAGCACCTTGATCAGTACACCATCATGCGCACGCTGAGACGTTGGTCTAAACTGGAATACATACCGATGGGCATCAATGCGCCAATGCAGCCCTACCAAGTCAAAAAGCTAAGTGATAACAAACTTTTCACACTTGGCGGACACACCGTCAATCATGCTATGCTTTCTGCCCAGACAGAGCTCGTTCAATCCTACGAGATTAAAGATTGTAAAATTGATATCGAGGAAATCTCGGGTAAGTCAGTAAAAGGGTTTGCTTACCCCTATGGAAAATACAATCACGCAACAAAATCACTGCTCGAGCAGAACGGGTATAATTATGGTCTCACTACAGAACAAGGTCCCGTTACGGTGAACAGTGATATCTACGAATTACCCCGCGTGCAGATAAAGAACTGGAATGAGAAAGAATTTGCATTTCAGCTAACACAGGTTATTAATAATTGAGTATGAAAATGCACGATAATCCATTGGTGTCAGTTGTTCTTTGTTTTTATAACGAAGAAAAATTTATTGAAGAAGCGATTGGGAGCGTCTTGGCCCAGGACTACACAAACTGGGAACTGATCCTTGTTGACGATGGATCATCGGATGCGAGCAGCGACATCGCCCGGGAGTATGCAAGAAAATATTACAATAAGATTTTCGCAATCCATCATCCCGGCCATTGCAATGAAGGCCTCAGCGCAAGCAGAAACCTTGGCATTGCCAGATGCAAGGGCGATTTTGTTGCATTCATTGATGCGGATGATGTCTGGCACGCTGACAAACTCAGCGCACAGCTGAAACTGTTTGCTAAGCACCCGAAGGCGACAGTTCTGCTGGAAGCATCGGAGTACTGGAGATCCTGGTCCTCTCCAAACGAAAAAGATGTTATTGTCACCGTTGGTGCACCCGAAGGCCTTTACGAGGCACCGGAGCTCATGTTGCAGCTCTATCCGTTAGGTTCAGGTGCTGCTCCTTGCCCCTCCGGCATCATGGTGAAGCGGGAAGTACTTGACCGCTGTGAGTTTGAAGAAAGCTTCCGCGGAATTTTCCAGATGTATGAAGACCAGGCGTTTCTCTGCAAAGTGTATCTGAATGAGAAAGTGCTTGTGTCACACAGTTGTCACAACCGGTACCGTCAGCGTGTTTCGTCACTCGTGTCATCCGTATACGAGACAGGAAAATACGACATGGTCCGGAAATACTACCTGCAATGGTTCAGGACATACCTCAAACACAAGCGAATCGCAAATAAAAACGTGTGGAGCGTTCTGAAGAAAGCGGTAATGCCGTATAGTGAACCGCTGCGCTATCAGATGACACACATCTACCCGAAAGTGATTAAGGCCATCGCAGCCAGATGGCTTGTAAGATTGGGTGTATTGAGCTATTCAAAATAGATTTTATGAACACTCCGCGCATAACGGTTCTGATGCCAGTCTTCAATGCAGAGCGCTACCTGCGCGAAGCTATTGACAGTATCCTAATTCAGACTTTTGAAGACTTCGAATTCCTTATTATCGATGACGGCTCCACTGATAGCAGCGTTGAAATTGTCCGTTCATATGTCGATCCGCGCATCCGGTTCTTTCAGAATGAAGTCAACTGCGGAATTTCTGAAACGCTGAACAGAGGGATCAAGCTTGCTGCCTGCGAACTCATAGCACGCATGGATGCTGATGATGTCAGCTATCCACATCGTCTGAAAAAACAATACGAGTACATGATGCAGCACCCCAATTGCGCGCTGCTTTCTACGTGGGCGAGGGTGGTCACAGAGGATAAGCGCTTCGTTCGGCTGGAGCGCTATCCGAGCAGATTTTACTATTACAATCTGACCTTCGAATGCTGGATGTATCATCCGACCATTATGTTTCGGAGAGCACCAGTTGAGGCTGTTGGAATGTACAGCATGAAATACTCAGAAGACTATGACCTCTTTTGGAAAATTTCTACCGCATTTGAGATTGGCAATCTTGCTGAAGCACTTGTAGACTATCGGCTGTCATCGACAAGTCTGAATACGGTATTGAAGAAAAAGGAATATGACATCGCCAACGAGCAGAATGTTTTGAGAAACATTCGCTATTACATGGGCAGTAACTTCGAAATTCCGGAACACGTGCGCGAATGCTTCCGCCACAATTTTGGCCCGATGGCAGCAATGCAAAGTGTGGATGAAGTAGTGGAGGCTTTGAAAATCCTGACTTCGATCACCGAAAAAATCCTCACATACAAGAACCCCAATTTCAACGAAGAGCATATTCAGGGCGCACATTACTTTAAACGTAACTTCATCATTACGCAGATGTGTCGCGAGCTTCCCGCAAAGAAGGCCGTTGAATTGCTGTTAAGGACGCACTCGTGGGTGGTCCTCTACGAGCTTACCAAGCACGCAGTCCAGTGGAGGTTAAGGCGTTTTACAAAAGTTTTTATGTGATGATAGAACAGGATCATAACATGGATGGAAGAATTCCGCTTGCTCCACCTGCCGTCCCTCCGGTGCGGCAGGCGATGCGTCCATTATGGTCCGTGATGATTCCTGTATACAATTGTTCGAAATTCTTACCTGAGACGCTGCTGTCAGTGCTGATGCAATGCAAGCACAGGCCTGAGGTGCAGATCGAGGTGATCGATGACGCAAGCACCGATGCTGATGTTGAGGAGCTTGTCTATTCGATAGGGCAGGGACGCGTGAATTACTTCCGCCAACCTTCTAATGCGGGCAGTCTGCGTAACTTCCATACATGCCTTCTGCGTGCGCAAGGCATCTATGTCCATATCCTTCACGGTGACGATAAGGTGCGTGACGGCTTTTACCACCGTCTTGAAAACTTTTTTACACAGCATCGTTCAGCCGGGGCTGCGTATTGCAGGTATGCATACATCGATGAAAACAGTGAGATTCTCTATCATCACGAGCGTGAACATGAGAAGGAGGGAATCATTCCGGATTTTCTCACACGGCTCGGAGAAAGACAGCGCATTCAATACGCATCAATCGTTGTGAAGCGCGAGGTGTATGAAAAGCTCGGTGGATTTTACGGTGTTGAGTATGGTGAAGATTGGGAAATGTGGATGAGAATAGCTGCGCAGTACCCGATCGGATACATTCCGGACGTGCTTGCCGAATACCGCAGACATTCGGCATCGATATCCGGCCGGTCGTTTCGCACCGGAAAAAATATGCAGGACCTGCGGCAGGTAATGCAGCGGATTGCACCGTTGCTGCCAGCGCAGAAGAAGAATAAGATCATTCAATCAAGTCGAAAGTTTTATGCGCACTATGCATTGCGCACAGCCAACCAGATCTGGTCGGGGATGAGGGATCGCAAGGGGGTGAGGGCACAGGTAACAGAGGCGTGGCAAATGCACAGGGATTTCCCGCTGGCTGTCAAAATTCTGAAGCTTTACACTAAAATGGCCCTTAACCTATGAATACACCAGGCGTTTCGATTATCGTGTGCTGCCACAACGGTGCTTCCAGGCTTCCCAAGACTGTGACGGCTCTTGCTTTGCAAAATGTGCCCAGGTCAATTCCCTGGGAATTCCTGTTGGTTGACAATGCGTCTACTGACAGTTCAGTGAATATCACACAGGCCATCTGGGATTACTATAATCCTGCGGGTAACCTCAGGGTTGTTCACGAGTCTCAGCTTGGACTGAGCTTTGCGCGTGCGCGCGGATTTAAAGAAGCTAAATACGACTATGTGATCATGTGTGATGACGATAACTGGCTGAAGCCGGATTTTGTCTCGCTGGCATTTTCCATTATGAACAAAAACTCGCGGATTGGTGCTTTGGGTGGACTGGGTGAGTTGGTATTCGAAGAACAGCCGGGAGCATGGATGGCCGGGATCCGCATGTTCGCGGCTGGGGAGCAATGGCACAGGTCGGGTAAAGTTGCCTCATGCCGGATCTATGGTGCAGGTTGTGTCGTCAGAAAATCTGCCTATGAAAAATTGCAGATGGTTGGATTCAGAAGTCTTCTGACTGATCGAAAAGGAACTGAACTCAGCTCGGGTGGTGATCATGAGCTTTGTTATGCTTTGTCAATCATGGGTTATGATATCTGGTATGACGACCGTCTCAGATTTTCGCACTTCATCACGAAAGAGCGGCTGACCTGGGAGTATTGCGTGCGTTATGCAAAAGAGAGTACTGCCTGTTTCGATGTGCTCACATCCTACAAGATGATTGCACTGGATGTCAACAGTCACAAGTTTTGGTATGTCGTGCTCGCAAGGGATTTCTTCTATTGTCTCCGCAGATTTCTCACGGTTTGCCTGCAACGGTTGGTTAACAGCAGGGACAGCGTTTCAGAACGCATGCTTTATTTCAAACATGTTATTTTGAAAAACAAGATCGCAGCCTATTTTTCAAAGTTTGGAGCAATGGCAAGGAACCACAATGAAATTTTGAAATTTAAAGAGGCGTGCGTACGCGCTCAGCTGATCGAAAGGCCGAAGTTCAGGTCGAACCCTATCCTTTCTTTTTTCGCTTCAAGACTTTATCGACAGCCTCAATAATGTTTTCAGGGCCAAGTCCATATTTCTTGAGAAGCTGAGTTGGTGTTCCGCTTTCACCGAACGAATCGTTCACCGCAACCATCTCAACCGGGGCAGGGTTGAAACGCGCCAGCACTTGCGCTACACAATCGCCCAGGCCACCATTGATCTGGTGCTCTTCGCAGGTAACTGCGCAGCCGGTCTTTTGAACCGATGCGAGAATTGCTTCAACGTCAAGTGGCTTGATGGTGTGAATATTGATCACTTCTGCACTGATGCCGCGCTCCGTCAATTTTGCTTCCGCCTCAATCGCGTTCCACACGAGATGGCCACACGCAAAGATGGTAACATCTTTGCCTTCAATCATCTTATCAGCTTTGCCGATGGTGAAGGGCCTGTCAGGAGCAGTAAAGATTGGCCAGCTTGGTCGGCCGAATCGCAGATATGCGGGGCCGACATGTTCGCCCAGCGCTATCGTTGCAAGTCTTGTCTGGTTGTAATCGCACGGAACAATCACCGTCATCCCGGGAAGCATTCTCATCATACCGATGTCTTCGAGGATCTGGTGGGTGGCACCGTCTTCACCGAGCGTCAATCCCGCATGCGAAGCGCATATCTTCACATTCTTGTCCGAGTATGCAATTGACTGACGGATCTGGTCGTAAACACGACCGGTTGAGAAGTTTGCAAATGTTCCGGTGAATGGAATTTTTCCTCCGATCGTCATTCCCGCAGCAATCCCCATCATATTCGCCTCAGCGATCCCCACCTGGAAAAATCGTTCAGGAAAATCCTTCTTGAATGCATCCATCTTCAGCGAACCGGTAAGGTCAGCGCAAAGTCCTACGACATTCGGATTTTTCTTTCCAAGCTCATGAAGGCCAACGCCAAAGCCTGAACGGGTATCTTTCTTTTCGGTGAAGGTGAATTTGGTCATGGTAGTAATAAAAATGCAGTGCGAAAGTCGTAAAATATTCCCGAACTGCCAGCGGTCTGACCGTGAATCTGTTAATGATTTGTTAACCCTCTTAAAATCACCCAAAACGGATTCAACCCTCTCACAATCGTTTACGTAATTGTTGGTAATTCCACTGAACTATGGCATCCGCTACCGACACAAACCGCAAATTCTTAATCTGGTTCCTCATCGGCCTGATAATCATGTTACTTCCGTGGTTTGTTCTTTCGTGATCATTGGAACATGTTGATGTTCACCGTCACTCCGGATTTGACCTCAATCGTTTTGATACGTGTGAATTTGCTGCCCCCGGCCTGTTTTGCGCGGAAGGCAACTTTGTAACTGCCAGGCAAAAGGTTGTATGAGTGGATCGTCTGGTTTTCATCAAGGTTGCACACCCACTTTGATTCGCCCGAGGGCAAGATTTCGAAGATCGTGCCGATACCCTTCATCAGGCTGTTGATATTGACGAGGCCGGTAGCAGGAATCGTGAGCGTTTGCGTCTGGTCTGCAACGATCGTTGTCTTGAAATACCTGCGCGGCAATGTGATGGTCTCGATATCGTATTCGCCAGCAAGGTAACGGTAGGGTTCTCCGCTTTTCTGCAAGTTCAGCATCTGCGCTTTTCCCGATTCTCTCACGATAAAAGAAAAGCCATTGCCGCGTCCTTCCGGTCTCATCACGAGGTTGCCCTGGGGTGCCGCAATCTCAACAACATTGTGTTTGCCGGCAGTAAACTCAACACCTCTTTTGATCACCGGAGGAACAGTGTTTACAATGATATCATACGGAATGACCTGGTCGATCTGTACGGAGTCTGGCCGGCCAAGGCGGTCTCTGTAATGCACGAATTCATACGAAGACACTCCTGTGATGCTGTTGACGAAGCTGACATCGATATTGGTTTCGACCGGCTTGTTATCACCATTGAGCAACTCGATGCTCGCGGTCGTTTTTGAAAGTGACGATTCGATGCTTTGATTCAGAACTTTGTTGAATGTTTCGGCATTTTCGGAATCGATATATTTTCCGACACAGTCGAGCGCGTTGCCACCTTTAAGGCCCAGGCCAATGATAAATGGCCGAAGGAACACGCCCTTCTTCTGCAACTCCCGCGACATTGCACAGGGATCTCCTCCGCATGATTCTACGCCATCCGTGATCAGGATCATGATGTTGCGGTATCCAGCAGCCGAAGGAAAATCTCTGGCAGCCTGCTCAATGGCAAAAGTGATAGGAGTAACCCCACGCGGAATGATAGATTTTATTTTCGATACGACAGCGTTGTGATTCTTTGGGGCAAATGGAATTTCAAGCCGGCTGTCTTTACAGTTGTTGGCGGAGCGCGGTGATTGATGTCCGTATACCCTTAGTCCGATTTCGAGTGATGGATTAACGCGCAATGAATCCACCAGCTTCGTCAGAATGGATTTTGCAACATCCATTCTCGACTGTTGCTTATCCCACAAGGCCTCCATGCTTCCCGATCCGTCAAGCACAAAGAGGATGCGCGTCTTCTCCGGAACAACTTGCTGCACCTTGTTCTGCCCGAACGCATTGACGCCAATGGTCAGGGTGGCGACCATGAGCGCTAAAAGCCGGAGATTTACTTTTGACATGCGTAATTATAACTCAAAAATTGCGCATGCATTGTTGCATCAGGAAAATAAAAACAGAAGCCCTCGCGGGAAGGGCTTCTGCAAAAAATACAACTACACCGACTAGATCAAACCTTTAATGGAAGTCGAAATCGAAATGGTGGCATTTGCCTGCACTTTTATGATCGAAGAAACGGAGCCATTTACAGTCGTCTCTGATTTCAGGAGGGCGTCAAAGCTCACCCGGCCTGACTCCGCGTTTTTAGAGTAGCCTGCAAATACAAGCTCGTACTCACCTTCAGGAAGATAAGCAAGCGTATAGACACGTCCTGACAAACTTTCCTTTACCAACGCGCTGGCTACTGCATTCTTGAATTGAATTCCATCAGTTCCCTGGCCCTGTGTTTCAGTGGCTGCATTGAACGTGCCTTTCTTGTACGCGTACACTACAATCTTTTCCGGATTTGCCGAAGAAGAATTCTCATAGCTGCCTTTAATTGTACCAGATTTTTCTTTGGTCACAACGCGCACCGCAGTATTCAAATTGCTTTCACCAACAAACGAATACTTCACGCTGGCATCATCGGAATAACGGATTGCTTTGCGCAGATCAAAATCTGCTACCACTGAACTCTTTGTGTTTTTCATTGTCGTCCACGACTGGTTGGCAACCACTTCAAGTTTTCCGGTAGCGTTTTCCTTCAGTTTGTATTTGCTGCCATCTGCGCCAAGCACATAACATCCCGGAGCGTTGCCTTGTGCATCGGTGTTAAGATCAAGCACAAGCACTAGCGATGAATATGCTTTTGCATCCATCGTCTGACTTCCCAGGATCTTTGTATCGCCATCCTGGAGTGCTTTCAGATCGATCGTTTGTTTGGTGAATCCTGAAACAGACTTTCCGTCAACTTTAACATCTGTAACGGTTACCACCACACTTTTCACACTGGCGTCATCAATAGGAGCATCTGTAATCTGGAACTCCACTTCTCCGCTGCCCATCGGCTCTTCCGACTCATTGCAGCTCGCAAACAACGTCACGGCACAGCCAAACAAAATTGCCTGCATCCAACTTAGACTTTTCTTTTTCATACTCATTCAAAAATTTGGTTGTGTTATTTGGTCAAGTATACGCGACAGCAGCCGCGGGTGACAACCGCAAAGCGGGTTTGACCGACAGAACGATGGGATAGAAAATAAGCGACAAAAAAAAGACGACAAACTGCCGTCTTTCCGTTATTTAGATTTTGTCTGCCGTTGTGGAGAATTTCTACAGTGAACGCAGAACTCTGAACACGGAGCTTTTGAACTAGTAGTCTCCGAGTGTCTCAGGAAGTTGCGCCAACGCCTTCTTCAATTCTTCATCATTCGGAGCAACACCGTGCCATTTGTGCGAGCCCATCATATAATCAACACCATAACCCATTTCAGTCTTCATCAGGTTCATCACAGGTTTGCCTTTCTTTGCAAGCTTCTGCGCATTTTCAAGACCCTTAACAACTTCTTCAATCTTATTTCCATCGAACGCCTGCACAATCCATCCGAAAGCTTCCCACTTCGCCTTCAAATCAAGAAGTGACATGATCTTCTCAGTAGGTCCATCAATCTGCTGACCATTTACATCGATGGTCGCGATGAGGTTGTCAATCTTATGGTGAGGCGCATACATGGCAGCCTCCCAGACCTGACCTTCCTGTTGTTCTCCATCGCCCATCAGCACATACACGAAGCGATCGTCATTGTTGAGTTTTTTAGTTTGGGCTGCACCGATCGAAACCGATAAACCTTGTCCAAGAGAACCGGACGCCACGCGAATACCAGGCAGGTGTTCGTGCGTAGCGGGATGTCCCTGGAGTCTTGAGTTGATAAAACGGAAAGTTGATAACTCTTTCGGATCAAAATATCCCGCACGGGCAAGGGTTGCATACCATACCGGGGAAATATGTCCGTTTGAAAGGAAGCAAAGATCCTCGCCTTTTCCGTCCATGTTGAATTTAGGATCGTGCTTCATGATGTGAAAGTAGAGCGCCACAAAATACTCTGTGCAACCGAGTGAACCTCCCGGATGCCCTGACTGACAGGCATGTACCATCCGCACAATGTCTCTGCGGATCTGGGAAGCTAATTTTTTCAAACGATCGAAATCAGGTTGCTGGCTCATGGGCGGAAAAAGTTTGGCGCGAAGATAAGGGTGGCGGATGGTCCTTCCAAATCAAAATACAGGCAGTTTGGACGCCATTTTAAGACTGTTTTTCATGGCGGGTTATGGCATTTTCACCTTCAAGCGTTACTTTTCAGTATACTTCTACGCCATTTCCAGTCCCGATCTCAATCTAAAACGACAACAAGATATGATACGAACAACTGTCATTTGCTTCGCGATCCTTTTCATTTCTTGTCAATCCTTCGCGCAGGCGAAAAAGGATTATCCTATCCAGGCGATCCCATTCACCAACGTAAAAGTCACGGACAATTTCTGGAGACCACGCCTGGAGATAAATCGCACAGTAACAATTCCGGCATCCTTTGAGCAGTGCAAAGCTACCGGGAGAATCAAAAACTTTGAAATGGCTGCAGCCCGCGAAGGAAAGTTCTGTACCGTGTATCCGTTTGACGACACTGATATATATAAGACAATTGAGGGTGCGTCATATTCCCTTAAAGTTCATCCCGATCCAAAACTGGAAGCCTATATCGACACGCTGATCACACTTATCAAAAGTGCGCAGGAGCCGGATGGTTATTTGTATACTGCCCGAACGATTGATCCGATGAATGTCGGCAGAATGGTCGGGTCTGAGCGCTGGGTGAAAGAACGCGAACACTCACACGAGTTGTACAATGCTGGTCACTTATACGAAGCTGCGTACGCTCATTATCTCGCAACAGGAAAAAAATCATTGCTCAACATCGCGCTTGACAACGCAAACCTGATCGAGTCTGTGTTCGGTCCGGCAAAAAGACATGTTGCCCCGGGCCATCAGGTGATAGAGATGGGATTGGTTAAACTTTACAGGATCACAGGTGAAGAAAAATACCTGAACCTTGCAAAATACTTCCTTGACGAACGCGGTCGCGTGAAATATGACAGCATGAGCAAAGATGTTTTTCGCAATGGCATGTACTGGCAGGATCACAAACCCGTGACAACGCAAACCGAGGCAGTCGGACATGCAGTGCGGGCCGTGTACATGTATTCCGGCATGGCGGACGTAGCTGCACTTACAGGCGACAAAGATTATGTGAACGCGATTGATAAGATCTGGGAAAATGCGGTGAACAAGAAACTCTATGTCACCGGAGGAATAGGTGCCGCGGGAGATGGCGAACGTTTCGGCAACGACTATGAACTTCCCAACGCAACTGCCTACTGCGAAACCTGTGCTTCGATCGGAAATGTCTACTGGAATCATCGCATGTTCCTCCTTCATGGTGACAGCAAGTACATCGATGTGCTGGAAAAATCACTCTATAACAGTTTGCTTTCCGGAATCGGCATGGATGGAAAAACATTCTTCTACACCAACACACTTCAGATCAAAGATCATTTCCGCCATCCGGACATTGAAACCAAGAGATCAACGTGGTTTCCATGCTCGTGCTGCCCGACCAACGTCACGAGGATTCTTCCTTCCGTTCCCGGCTACGCTTATGCACAACGTGGTGATGATGTCTACGTGAACTTGTTCATCAGCGGAAGCGCAGACATGAAAACTTCGAAGGGAACGTCACTCACAATCAAACAGGAAAGCAACTATCCATGGGATGGAAACATCCGCATTTCGCTTGAACCACAGCGGACATCCAGGTTGAAACTGCTGGTTCGTGTGCCGGGCTGGGCCGCGCAGAAAGCATTGCCCGGTGATCTTTACCATTTCAAACCCGCTGACGCAGTGGCAATTCAGCCGAAGGTGAACGGAAAACCTGTCGAAATAAAAATGGACAAAGGATACCTGGTCATTGACCGCGAGTGGCGGAAAGGGGATTATGTGGAATTAAGCCTGCCGATGGATATTCAGAAAGTATACGGTAATGACCTGCTTGCTGAAAACGTTGGTAAAGTTGCCCTTCAGCGTGGGCCATTGATGTATTGCGCAGAAGCGGTAGATAACAGCGGAAAAGTGAGCACACTTGTTTTGCCGGCTGGTGGCAAGTTGTCTGTCGAGTCGCGCCCGGATCTGCTCGGAGGCGTTGTAGTCTTAAAAGGCGAAGCGACAGTTCCCACCATTGCCCAGGATGGTACCTCAATTTCAACCCAGGTGAGATCTTTTACGGCCATTCCATATTATGCATGGGCACACCGCGGAGAAGGAGAGATGACCGTCTGGTTCCCCGAAAAGATCAAAGCAATCGATATCATTTCCCGTTAGTCGGAAGTGCGAAAAAAAATGCTGCTGTTTCTTCTCCAAAACGGCAGTTTGGAATAAGTTTTTATAATGGTTCTGCGTGATTGAAATTGTGCAGAATGTACTTTTATAAAAACCCATCCTGGATCGACAAGCGATTGTTGAATGTAACACGTATCGAAGACCTCCCGGAATCGATTTTCTACGAGATCAACAAGAACTTAGGAGCTATTCACTCCGAGGATCCACTCGTGTCTATTGTAATCCCGGTATACAACGAGGAAGTGAATATCGTAAGAACGATTTATTCGCTTTCGCGGAACAAAACGACTTTCGGAGCAGAGATCATTGTAGTGAACAATAATTCAACGGATCGCACAGCCGAAGTGTTGAAACGAATGAATGTCACTTCTCTGCTCCAAACAAAAGTTGGCTGTGGCCCTGCGCGCCAGATGGGCCAGCAGCATGCAAAAGGAAAATATATCCTGATGGCAGATGGTGATTGTTTTTATCCGCCACAATGGATCCAAAAGATGACCGAGGCGCTTCAGCAACCCAATACACCTTGCGTTTACGGACGTTATTCGTTCCTGGGAACCGCTGACAAACCACGCTGGCAGTTGTTCCTGTATGAATCATTCCGCGATCGCATCGGTGATCTCAGGCACATCAAACGCCCTTGTATCAACGCGCTCGGCATGAGCATGGGCTACGTAAAAGATCTCGGACTCAAGGTTGGTTTTGTCGATCGCAAGATCCGTGGCGAAGATGGACGTATGTGCTTCCAGCTTCAGCAGTTCGGAAAGATCAGGCAGGTGAAGGACCGCTCCGTGCGTGTGTGGACCCTGCCCCGAACATTAGACAAAGAGGGTGGATTGCTTTATTCCTTCATGGCACGGGCAGCGATTGAGTTGTCGCGCGTGACGCATTACTTCTATCCGCAAAAGCGCCATGATGTTAACAAGACCGGAAACTATACACCGTCAAGCCTGAAATACTTCAAACGCTTCACTGAGCTTCACAAGACCAGCGATCCGGTTGAAACAACGGTGGAAAAGAAATAACGATTACTTTTTTGAAGACTTTCGGGAGGCAGTTTTTTTAGCTGCCTTCTTTGCTTTTTTAGCGGGCGACTTCTTCGCTTTCACTGTCTTTTTGGGTGCAGGTTTCTTCGGAGTGATTTTCTCCGCCACCACAGCCACGTTTGTTTTGCCATCCTTGAGTATCTGCGCAGCGTGGTTTTTTGTGTCGACCTTGCCGATGATATCTTCTATTGATCCATTTTCATCAATCACGAACGTGACACGCGCAGTGCCCATGTAGTTTCGGCCGTACATCGACTTTTCAACCCAGGTGCCGTACGCCTCGTGCATGGTTTTGTTTGTATCGGCCAGCAGTCGGAATGGAAGCTTTTCTTTCTCTATGAATTTGCGATGAGACTTTTCGTTGTCAGTGCTGACGCCAAGTACTTCAAACCCTTGCTTCTGCATGAGCCGATAGTTGTCGCGGAGATTGCAAGCCTCGGCAGTGCAGCCTGGGGTCATGTCTTTTGGATAGAAATAGAGAACCACCTTTTTGCCTTTGAGGTCTGAAAGCCTCACAGGATTTCCATCCTGATCATTTACAGTGAAATCAGGTGCTTTGTCGCCAACTTGAAGTGCCATGGGTTTTAGAAGAGTTTATGTGTATAAGTTGTTTCGTTTCCGGCTTCATCCGAAACTACCAACTTAAAATCACCCTTCAAAGGCTCAGCCTTATTCAATTTTTCCGACCAGATGGTAGCGGACTTCGCGTCATAGTGCATTAACAGCCATTTGCCATTAATGTTTGCCTCGTAGCTCTTTATTCCCGACAGATTATCGCGAATCTTGAAGCGCACCGCGGTGGAATTAACGGAGATCGGTTTGATCGTAGGTGGAACTGTATCCCGTAAAATTGTAAACTCGCCAAACTCGCGTGTCACGAAATGAATGCCCCCGTTTTCCCATCCACCGCCAAGGTAAGTCGCAGCTCTGCCATTCATGCGATAAACCGCATAGCTTGGATCCCACGTTGTCACTGAAGAGGGACGTATTGTAACCTTGATACTCTTATCCAGAGGCACTGTACGTGGTCCGATGATAAATTTCTCGCTGCTGTCGGCAGTCACCTCGTGGCGCACGTTTAGGTAAACGGTGTCGTAAAGCGCTTTGTCAGGGAATTCAATATCAACAGGGTGGCTGTAATAATTGTACTGGCGACCGGAAGGCACACTCACTTTGATATAAGGCTTAACGACCTTGTCACAGGATACGATTGAATCAGGAATCTGCTTGCGAAGATCAATAAGATAGACTGCCCGTACATTGTTTGCGTAGTCAGGTGTTGCTTGCTGTTTAATGCCTTTGCTGTAAATGGTGGCGCTCATGCTGTCTGCTGAACAAGGCTGAACAGAAACCATCATCACGTTCTCGAGGATGTCATACTCAATCGGATTTTTCATCGGTTCGAGAAACTTCGCGTCTTTGGTGACGGGCGTTGACATCAACGTAAGCGAAACATTACTGGCGTTGCCGTGACTGTCCTTCATGGTGATCTTTACCTTCGCCTTCTGGTTTTCCCTCACCACGATCTTGCCGGTGCCCGGAGATTTTTCGTAGAAGTCCAGGGTGTTCCCATCGTCCTTGTATAGCTTGTAAAAGCGGGTTCCATTCATGCGCATGGTTTTGAAATCCATGAGCGTGTAAATACCGCGCGTCTCCGCTATGTTGATCTTGTCAATGGATTGGTTGAATACAAGCTGGCTGTCGACACGCATTTCGATGTAGTTGACGCCACCATAGAATCTGCTTCCGGGTGCGAGCTTGTCTTTGGCAAGGATCTCTACACCAATGTTGCCTGTGGCCAGGATGGGAGTGGAGAGGATGAAGTTGTTGCCTACACGCTGAGCGTGGAATTCAAATCGGCCGAACTTGTCGTTGATCCTTGAGTTGATATCGAGGGTCTTCAGTGCAATTTTCTCAATGGCGGGCGGAAGGTTGTCAACGATCTCACTGAACTCCTCTACCATCAGCGGGTTGAGCGCATAGTTGTTTGCATCACGGATGTCGAAGTGAAGGTGCGGGCCCCCGCTCGAGCCGGAGTTACCGGACAAAGCTACCGTGTCACCCCTGGTTACCTTGAACTGATCTGGCTGGAAGAACAGATCAACGTTCGCGGTCTTCCGCTTGTATTGCTCCTGCAAAACATGCTTGGCCAGCGAACCAGAAAATTTATCGAGGTGCGCATATAAAGTCGTGTGACCGTTGGGATGTGTGATGTAAAGGACATTGCCGTAACCAGACGGGCTGACAGTGACACGCGAGATGTAACCGCTCTTCGATGCCAGCACAGGCAGACCGATAATGTTGTCCGTGCGGATATCTATTCCAGAGTGGAAGTGCGTGGTTCTCAGCTCGCCCATCGTTCCCGCCAGAGAGCCAGGCAGCCCCGGGCGAATAGGATAGAGATACTTTTCTTCGCCTGCAAACTTAACTTCAGGCTTGCTGAACTGTGCTGAGGAAAAAAATGGACAAACCGCTGCTACGAATGCAACGATTCTACTTAACATCAAACTCCAACAATTTTTCATTTTCAATATATGCAGCTAGTCTATCACCAACCTTAACTGGGCCAACCCCTTTTGGAGTTCCCGTAAAAATCAAATCTCCGGTGCGTAGGGTAAAAAATTTAGAGAGATACGAAATTATGTAATCGAAGTCGAATAACATAAGACTCGTATTGCCCTGCTGCCGAAGTTCACCATTAATCGATAAACTGAAGTTTATATTCTTGAGATCCTTAAAATCTGATACCAGCAGGAACTTGTCTGACAACGGTGCCGATCCGTTGAAGCCCTTCGCGATGTCCCACGGCAACCCTTTCTCTTTGGCTTTCTGTTGGAGGTCCCTGGCAGTAAAATCAATTCCGATGCCAATCGCATCGTAATACTTTGAAGCAAACTTATCCTGGATGTTCTTTCCTTCTTTGCTGACCCTCAATACAAGCTCCACTTCATGATGAACATCCTTTGAAAATTCGGGGTAGTAAAAGGGAGCGTTGTTTCGTATCACGGCCGTGTCGGGCTTTGTGAAGATTACCGGTTCATCAGGCCGCTCATTATTCAGTTCCTTAATGTGTTCAGCGTAATTTCTGCCGATAGCAAAGATTCTCATCGAATAGGTTTATTTTGGTAAATAATTTGGCACAAATCTAGTAAAGTATACTTTCGCGATATGAGCACTTTAACCATAAAAATAACATTATGATACGATACGCGGTAGTTTTCACTTTTGTCGGCTTTCTGTTTTATGCCTGTTCGCAGGTGGCAGTGACCGGCAGAAATCAGCTTAGCCTGGTGTCAAACGCAGAGATAATACCGGTTGTGAATCAACAATATGATTCACTGATGCGAGTTTCCAAGCTTTCAAATAATGCACAGCAAACAGCGCAGGTAAAGGAAGTCGGCCGGAAAATCCAAAAAGCAGTTGAACAGTACATGGCGCAAAACAACGCCTCTTCAGAGCTTCAGGGCTTCGACTGGGAATTTAATCTGATTGACGATCCCAAGACTGTTAACGCGTGGTGTATGCCGGGCGGTAAGGTTGCGTTCTATACAGGCATCATGCCTATCTGCCAGGATGAGGCTGGAGTTGCAGTGGTGATGGGCCACGAGGTAGCGCACGCGATTGCAAACCACGGTCGCGAGCGCATGAGCCAGGGTATGGTTGCAAACGGTTTACTCGGAACATTCGGTGCAGCGCTTGGACAAAACCCTACGCTGACCAAACAGTTGTTGTTCCAGGCTGTTGGTATCGGAGCGCAGGTCGGTATGCTGAAGTTCAGCAGACAACACGAGTCTGAAGCTGACAAGATTGGTTTGATCTTCATGGCCATGGCGGGCTACGATCCAAAGGAAGCGCCTAAGTTCTGGGAGAGAATGTCGACCATGAGTGGAGGCGGAGAACCACCGGAGTGGCTGTCAACGCACCCGTCACACGCAACACGTATTGCTGATCTCAACGCAGCCATACCTGAAGCGGAGAAATATTATAAAAAATAGTATTTTTCGTCCATGATCGGACGAAAGTATCTAGCGAAGTCAGGAGTAGTGTCACTGCTCCTGACTTTTTGTTTTCTGGCAGCGTATGCACAGGATGACCTAATAGCAAGAAATGAAATCGAAGCGCACAGAAAGAAGCAGGAGGGAGAGATGCGCGATAAAGAGAAGTCTCCGCTCGAACCGAAGGACCGGAAGAAGTTTAAGCACCTAAACTACTATCCCATCGATCTGAAGTATCGCGTGAAGGCAAGATTTGTGCGCACCGAAAATGAACCGTTATTCAAGATGAAAACCACCACCACGCGTTTGCCCGAGTATGTGAAGTACGGTGAGGTGCATTTTAAGATCGATGACCAGGATTTCAGGCTGAATGTTTATCAGAGCCCCGAAATCACAAAACGTCCTGGCTTTGAAAATTATCTTTTTATTCCTTTTACGGACCTCACCAATGGAAATGAAACGTATGAAGTGGGCCGCTATCTTGAGTTCAGCATTCCTGCTACCGAAGACGTGATCGTGGACTTCAATCAATGCTACAATCCGTACTGCAGCTACAGTCCAAGGTTTTCATGTCCAATTCCGCCAGCTGAAAATGATCTGCCGATTGCAATTCCCGCGGGGGAGAAGAAATTTCATTGATTAATGTGCCAATGTGCCAATTCAAAATCCAAATGCGTTAATGCTTCCAATCGGCAATTGGCACATTGGCATATTAACTAATTGGCACATTGACTAGTTATTTCTTGAAGCCGCGAAGCTTGATCTCCGTCAGCTTCCGCTTTGTATCCTGCGGAAAATCTCCGTTCATCATCCAGTCATAGTACGCTGGCTCCTGCTGAAAGACTTGAGTTACCTTCTTTCCCTTGTGCTTTCCGAAGTTGAAGATCTCTTCGCCTTTCTCATTTTTTGCCATGCGGCCTGCGAGGTCAACCATGTCGGCAGCGATCATCTTGCCCAGCACCTCCATGTCGTTACGGATCTCACCAACTTTCTTTCCGGAGATGTCTGTTACATCCTGGCCGTCATAGATCTCAAGCTGCTTAACGAGAATATCCATCGAAGCTTCGGCATCGGCCTCTGCGGTGTGTGAGTCGGATAACTCTTTCTGCATATAAAAACGGTAGGCAGCTGCCAGCGTACGTTTCTCCATCAGGTGAAAAATTTTCTGAGCATCGATGATCCGCTTGCGCTGGTAATCGAAGTCAACACCTGCGCGGAGGAACTCCTCGACCAGCATCGGCACGTCCATCTTTAAAATAGAGAAGCCGGACAGGTCTGCGCCCTCAAAAAATTTCGCGTAATCCTTAGCGACCTCCTTGAACGTTGGCTTGTCTTTAACATCTTCGTCATAGATACCATGAAACGCAGAACTCTCGGGCGGGATCGGAATCCCCGGGTTGAGGAGGTTTGTTTTTCTCAGCACTTCACCATTTGGCATTACCTTGATCACAGCAATTTCGATGATGCGATCGTGTGTGATGTTTACTCCGGTACTCTCGAGATCAAAAAAGCAAATAGGATTCCTGAGATTCAGTTTCATTCGTTGTGCGATGTAAAAATTAAAAATGTCTTATCAGGCAAAGATCTTTTCAGACAACTTGCTGATATCAATGCCTCCAAAATTTCCTGAACTCATCATGAGGAGATTTTTGTTCTTCCAGTTCTGTTCAAGAATAAATTTTTGAAGTTGTTCGGAGTTGTCAAACACGCGGATGTTTTGGTTGGCGAAGGCGCTCTTGACATCGTTTTCAGTCAATGCTTCAAGCTTCTTTGCTTTTACCTTTTCGGGATTGAAATAAACAACCGGCACCTGAGCGTTCTTCAGGCTGTCTTTATATTGAGGAAGAAACTTCTTGTTCAGACTACTGTAAGTGTGGAGTTCAACGCAAGCAAACAGGTCGCGTGATGGATGAATTTCTTTCACTGCTTTCACCGTGGCCTTCACTTTGGAAGGCGCATGAGCGAAATCTTTGTACACGGTAGTTGATCCGTTTTCGCCAACCACTTCAAGTCGCCCGGCAGCGCCCTCAAAGCTTTGGATTGCCTTGAAAAATTCCTGGTCGGTTACACCAATCTTTCTGAGCACTTCTTTTGCTCCGGCAATGTTCTGGTAATTGTGCGAACCGAATACCTTGATCGGGAATTTTTCTTTTCCATCGGTAAGATAAAACTGTCCATTGTTGGCGGAGGCATGCGTATGGCTCTTGTACGGAATTTCGCTCACATCGACACGCTCTTTCTTTCCGATGATAAGCGCCATCGAATCTGATTCGCAGTAGACGAGAATTCCGCCTTTAGGAGTCTGGTCAGCAAACAGATCGAATTGCCTTACATACTCTTCTTCTGTCGGGAAAACATTTGCATGATCCCAGGCAATGCCGCTGATCAGACCGATATGGTGCTGGTACTTTAAGAATTTTGGAGTTGGGTCAAGCGCAGAGGAAAGATATTCATCTCCCTCTATTATAATAACAGGCGCATCAGAAAGCTTCACAGTGTTCTCAATTCCGCGAACCCTCGCCCCAATAACATAGTCAAACTTCCGCTTGCAGTGTGTAAGAACGTGAATGATGATGGCCGTGATTGTAGTCTTGCCGTGGCTTCCTGCAATCACGATCCGCTGCTTGTCGCGCGACTGTTCAAAAATGTAGTCCGGAAAAGAAAATATCTTCAGGCCAAGGCTTTGAGCTTTAACGAGTTCCGGGTTGTCTTTGGCAGCGTGCATACCCAGGATCACTACGTCCGTCTCTTTTGTCAGCAGGTCAGGATTCCATCCGTCTTTTGCCGGGAGGAGCCCATGTTTCGAAAGCGTTGAACGTGACGGTTCAAAGATCTCATCGTCAGAGCCTGTGACATCATGGCCCGCTTGCTTAAGCGCAATTGCCAGGTTGTGCATCACGCTTCCACCGATCGCTATAAAATGTATTTTCTGTTTTTTCTGCATGGGCAGTAAATGAGGTTTAAAGTAAAGGAAAAATCTTGTCGGCACAAAGAGGGGCGATGGCTTTTGGCTATGGCTTGGGCGTGCGAATTAATCCGAAGCATGCTGCTGAATGATAGCGCAGATGGCAATGGCTTGGGCTTGGGCGTGCGCTATTGATTGGAAGCATGCTGTTAAACACTAAGAAAACACGGCATAGCGGTGACATTGCAAGAATAAGTAGAAAATATGGAAGCGAGAGATGTGCGTCAAGTAGCACAGACGAGCCATAGCTAGAGCCATAAGCCATTGCCCTCTTCCGAATACGAAATTTTTGTCACAAACTGTCAACGCTTCGTATTTACTTGTAAACAATTTTCATGTGAATTCTTTGTGAACAAGTTGTGGGCAGACTAAATAATGTAGTGTGTACGTTTGTCCCCCTAACAAAGCAACACACGTCCAACAACCACTGTATGGAGCAAGGCCGATCAACGTCTCTGAGGTTTAGTAGTAAGTCTAACAAATTGATTCCGAGAGATATCTCTGAAAGTTTAGGCAAGCTGCCGCCTCAGGCACTTGATCTGGAAGAGGCAGTGCTGGGTGCGCTCATGCTTGAAAAGAATGCACTCAACGCTGTCGTTGAATTTCTCAAGCCCGAACATTTTTATGACGACCGTCATAAAGAAATCTACACCGCCATCATCGACCTGTTCAAAGCTACCGAGCCGGTCGATATGCGAACAGTCGTCAACCAGCTTCGCAAGAACGGAAAGATCGAACTCGTAGGCGGTGCTTATTACATCGCAGAACTCACATCAAAGGTCAGTTCGGCTGCCAACATCGAGTATCACTCAAGGGTGATCATGGAGATGGCGATCAAAAGAACACTCATCGAAGTTGCCTCTCAGATTCACCATGACGCCTACGAAGATACTACAGACGTCTTCGAACTCCTTGACAAGACCGAACAGGCTGTTTTCGAGATCTCCGATTCCAACCTCCGGAAGAACTACGACAACATGAAGAACCTCATGGCCCGCGCCATCCAGGAGCTTCAGGTACTGAAAGATCACAAGGACGGACTCACCGGTGTGCCCAGCGGTTTTACAGCGCTCGACAGAATTACTTCCGGCTGGCAACGCTCTGACCTGGTTATCATTGCAGCGCGTCCTGGTATGGGTAAGACTGCGTTCGTGGTTTCTGCGATGCGTAACGCTGCTGTTGATTTCAAGATGGGCGTGGCAATCTTCTCCCTTGAAATGGCTTCGATTCAGCTCGTCAATCGTATGATCTCAGCGGAAGCCGAACTGGAAGGCGAGAAGATCAAAAAAGGACAACTCGCTGACCATGAATGGGCTCAGCTCGTGCACAAGACGAGTAAACTTTCAGCAGCACCGATATTCATTGATGATACGCCTGCACTTTCGGTGCTTGAGCTTCGCGCCAAATGCCGCAGGTTAAAAGCAGAACATAACATCCAGCTCATCGTCATCGACTACCTCCAGCTCATGCGTGGTGATCAGGGTGGTAACCGCGAACAGGAAATCGCTTCGATCTCCCGGGCGCTCAAAGGAATCGCAAAAGAACTCAACGTTCCTGTACTTGCACTTTCTCAGTTAAGTCGTAGTGTTGAGACCCGTGGAGGCGACAAACGTCCACAACTTTCAGACCTGCGTGAATCGGGCTCTATCGAACAGGATGCCGATATCGTAATGTTCCTCTATCGCGCAGAGTATTATAAGATCACGGTTGATGAGGAAGGTCTGCCGACACAGGGCGTAGGCGAAGCAATTATCGCCAAGCACAGAAACGGTTCTACTGGAACAGCGAAGCTTAAGTTCATCGGTAAGTTCACCAAGTTCGGTGACCTTGACGGACCTGCATCCTATGACAATCCATTCTCAGGAATGATCACGCGCGAGAGCAGACTCAACACGTTTAATGATGATCCGGCAGACAGACAGGCTCCGCCTCCGGGAGATGATGAGACACCGTTCTAAAATTCCAAGTTCCAAAAATCAAATACCAAAAGGTCCCGCCAGCAAGACGATGGTGCTACGATCTTAGAAATAGTAGCAGTCGATTAGCGATCTCGTTAGAGATGTACATCGAATATTATGTATTTTGGCGGATGCTGCGGATTGTCTGCATACTCCTGATGGCGAGTGTTTCATGTGTCAGCCATGATCTCAACAATTTGTCAGGGCCGGAACCTGAGCCTCTCGTGTGTGATCCTGAAGTTAGCTGGCAGAATGATATCCTTCCGATCATGGCGAGTTCATGCGCAAATGCGGGTTGTCATGATGGAATTACAAGAAGAGACTGGATGGATTATGATGAAGTGAAACGCTACGCAGCTTCTATTAAACAACGCACTGTAGATCGGAGCATGCCCTTTGATGGACCACCGTTGTCGCAAGAGCAGATAAATTTGATTGCATGTTGGGTTGATGCGGGAGCGCCCAGGTAAGTTGGCAGTCCCGATGCTCGGCTTCGCTACGATCGGGATCTTCGATAGGCAATTGGCAATGAAAGGCAAAACCGATGAAGAACCAAATTCCAAAAACAAAGAAATCAAAAACCAAATTCCCAAACCAAAAAAAGTAGCACCAGATCTTGAGCTAGCCCGCGCTAGCGGGACGAGCGAAGGACCCCTGGTTTAACTTCTGCGTCAGCCGAGTTCGATAACCATCCTAAAGGAGCGGTGACTTCGAAGACAAACTCTGTCAACGTTCATCACCTTCGACAGGAAAATCTTCATCTGCAAACATCACCAATACTTGACAGGGGTCCTTTGCTCGCCCCGATAAAATCGGGACGGCTTCCCGCCAAAGCGCGGGACAGGCCGGAACAGATGCTTTTTATTTATTTCAGCAGTCCTCAAAGAAAAGTTTGGCTCAAAAACAAAAATGTAGCACCTGTTTGTTTTAGCCATTGCCATAGCCAAAAGCCATAGCCCTTCGGATACATTTAGCCACCCTGATTTAACTTCTGCAACAGCTCAGTTCGCTAACTGTTGTAAAGTAGTGCTGACTTCGAAGACGAACTCTTCCACTTTGGTCAGCATTCAAAACATCATCTCATCATATGCTGACTTCAGCTCACGCGCGGCCTTCATATCATTCTTTGCTTTGGCTGCTGCAATTCCTTTTTCATACACTTTCGAAGCACGTTCGATATCTCCTGCTTCCTGAAAAAGTTTTGCTGCGTGGTAGTAGGTTGGCACATAGTCAGGGTGTTGGTTGAGCAAGATTTCAAAATACTCCTGCGCTCTGGAGACATCTGACTTCTGATATTCGATTGCCAGTGCATATATATTGAATGGATCTGCAGGATCGTCTTTATAAAATTGCAGGAGTGTGTCTAAACGCGTACTCATTTGCAATCCGTTTTTACTTTTCCGAGTAAGGTATAATTTTTTATCAACCCCGGTATGAAAATGAGCCTCACGTTAAAATTTTCGACAATTCTGAGCATGGCTATGAGATTTTTGTATCTTGAGCCCTGTTTCAGCGCAAAACACCAGAACTCATTGATTTAGAACGAGATGAAGATTTTAGTTTGCATTACTCACGTCCCGGACACGACTTCCAAAATCAATTTCAAAGACAACAACACCAAGTTCGATCCCACTGGTGTTCAGTTCATTATCGGGCCGTATGACGATTATGCACTTGCGCGTGCAATCGAGATCAAAGAATCGACTCCAGGCACTACAGTAACGGTGCTAAACGTTGGGCTTGCTGAAACAGAGCCGACTATCCGGAAGGCATTAGCGATCGGTGCAGACGATGCAATTCGCGTGAACGCAGATCCGACAGACTCATTCTTCGTTGCTTCTCAAATTGCAGAGCAGGCGAAAGCCGGAGGTTACGAACTCATCCTTATGGGACGCGAATCTATCGATTATAACAGTGGCGTAGTGCATAGTATCGTTGGCGAAATGCTAGGCATTCCATCGGTGTCGCCAGTGATGAAGCTCGAGTTGTCCGGTAACACAGCGAAACTTGCACGCGAAATTGAAGGTGGAAAGGAATATCTCGAAGTAAGCCTTCCGTTTGTTGCGGGCTGTCAGGAACCAATTGCGGAGTGGAAGATTCCAAATATGCGTGGTATCATGTCAGCAAGAACGAAGCCGTTGAAAGTTGTTGAACCTAAGTCGGTCAACAGCGGAGTGGCAACGCAGAAATATGAGCTTCCTAAGCCGAAAGGTTCCGTGAAAATGATTTCTGCCGATAATGTGAAGGAACTTGTGAACCTGTTGAAGAACGAAGCCAAGGTGTTATAAGATTGATCTCAGAAAGAAGTAGAACGTATGGCAATATTAGTTTTTGTAGAAACTGCTGAAGGCAAAGTAAAGAAAACTTCACTCGAAGCGGTTGCCTATGCGAAGGCAATGGGCGATTCGGTGACCGCAATCGCCCTGGGCGATGCTGACAAAGGCGACCTCGGTGCGCTTGGAAAAATTGGCGCACAAAAAGTTTTGCACGCTGACGACAAAAAATTGAACGAGGGAAATATCCTTGCTTATGCTGAAGTCCTCATCAAGGCACTGGAAGATGAGAAAGCAGACATTTTAGTCCTCGCTAATTCCTCTCTGGGAACACCCGTTGCCGCGCGTGTTGCCGCACGCATAGGCGCCAGTCTTGCTTCGAATGTGGTAGAAGCGCCAAACACCTCATCGGGGTTTGTGGTAAAGAAAAGCATCTACACTGGGAAAGCTTTTGCTTATGTTGAGTTGAAAAATCCGAAGAAAGTTATAGCGTTGAAGAAGAACGCTGCGGAAGTGAAAGAGTCTGGCAGCGATGTTACCGTTACGCCTTACGCTGTTTCAGTTCCTGACACTGCTTTCAAAGTGAAAATAACATCATCTGAAAAAGCGACCGGGGAAATCCTCTTGCCTGAGGCTAACATTGTCGTGTCCGGTGGACGCGGAATGAAAGGACCGGAGCACTGGGGTATGCTTGAGGAGCTGGCAAAAACACTTCACGCAGCAACCGGTTGCAGTAAGCCGGTTTCCGATATGGGATGGAGACCACACCACGAGCACGTTGGGCAGACCGGTGTTAAGGTTGCTCCACAACTATACATCGCAATAGGAATTTCCGGAGCGATTCAGCATCTAGCGGGTGTAAATTCATCGAAGTGTATTGTCGTCATTAACAAAGACGCTGAGGCACCATTTTTTAAGGCAGCCGACTACGGGATCGTTGGTGATGCTTTCGAAATTATTCCTAAATTGTCCGAAGCGATCAAAGCTGCGAAGTAGTGAAGAAGATTAAACTAGAAATATTAGGCCTTTCGTCAAGCCAGTCACAAACGGGATCGTTCGCCCTCGTGCTGGGAGAAACGGAAGGCAACCGCAGACTTCCCATCATCATCGGGATGTTTGAAGCACAGGCGATTGCAATCGAAATTGAAAAGATTGTCCCGAACAGACCGATGACACACGACCTGTTCAAGTCATTCGCCAACAACTTTCATTTCACGGTTGAAGAAATTGTCATCTCCGATCTCAAGGAAGGTGTCTTCTTTGCCAAGATCGTTTGTTCCGATGGCTTGAAAAAATCCGAAGTGGATGCAAGACCTTCAGATGCAATCGCAATCGGCTTGCGCTTCGATTCTCCTATCTACACCTACGAGAGCATTCTTGCTGAAGCCGGAATCGTGCTCACTGACGAAGCCGAAGAAGAAAAAGTAGAACCGAAGGCTGAAGCTAAAGTAAAGACGAAAAAAGAAAGCAGTTCGAAAAAAGACGACTTCAAGAATTATTCGGTTGAAAAGCTGAATGATCTTCTGAAAGATGCTATTGATAAGGAAGACTACG
Organism: Fulvivirgaceae bacterium JP3-4; assembly: GCA_029309925.1. Taxonomy (GTDB): domain Bacteria; phylum Bacteroidota; class Bacteroidia; order Cytophagales; family Cyclobacteriaceae; genus Chryseosolibacter. The sequence goes on along the minus strand of JARKND010000004.1, from coordinate 20,019 downwards.
AGCGCGCAGCGAAAATCCGTGACGAACTGAGTAAGAGAAACTAGTTTAAGCTTAAGGCGTAGAGCTTAAAGCTTAAAGCAGAAAGCAGAGGCGGCTAGTAAAGACTATCTGCCTTTTTTATTTTAGATCAGTTTTGCATTCGATACGCAGTGAAGTAGCGACAACCCAGAGGCGGTAATTGATTCTTTCTTGCGTGAACGAGAACGGGTTGACTCCTACATCATCCTCACATGGCTGAAAGCTTTCTGCTTTTAGCTTTCTGCGTTCAGCTCTTTAGAATTGACCACGAAGCGAAGGTGTCAATCATTATTCTTGAACGTGAATCAAATTTGGACGCCAAAATCCGACTCACACGCCAAAAGCTTTAAGCTTTTAGCTTTCTGCTTTCAGCTTTTTAAACTATCTTATCTCATCAATCAACGCTTTATGAGATCCAATATTTTCACCCTCATTTTTTGCGTACTGGCGATCACCGCTTTCTCGCAGAAAGAGATCCAGAAAAAATTTCAGACGCAGTTTATTGACGTCAGCAATGGCGGTACCATAGAACTTCCGGCAGGAACGTTTCAGCTTGATGCAAGTCTCTGGCTTGATGAGAAAAAGAACGTCACCATCAAAGGCGCTGGGATCGACAAGACAATCCTGAATTTTAAGGGTCAGTTGTCGGGGGCAGAAGGAATCAAGATCACCAACTCGTCAGCAATCACTTTGCAGGACCTCGCTGTCCAGGATACAAAAGGTGACGCAATCAAAACGCAGATGGTGGACGGCATCACCTTTAAAAACGTGAAAGCAGAATGGACAAATGGCGGGAAGAAAGATAACGGTGCATATGGTCTTTATCCGGTGCAGTGTACCAACGTGCTGATTGACGGCTGTGTGGCGATAGGCGCAAGCGATGCCGGGATCTATGTCGGTCAGTCGAAATACATCGTTGTCAAAAACTCAAAGGCATATCAGAATGTGGCGGGGATCGAGATTGAAAATTCCCTTTATGCGGATGTGTTTGATAACGAAGCTTTCAACAACACCGGAGGTATTCTCGTTTTTGATCTTCCCGACCTGATTCAAAAAGAAGGTGGATACGTGCGTGTTTTCAAAAACAACATCCACGACAATAATCACATCAACTTCGCACCAAAAGGAAACACCGTTGGCAAGGTTCCGCAGGGGACCGGGCTGATGATCCTCGCGACTCGCAATGTCGAAGCGTTTGAAAACAGGATCGTTAATAACATTTCTGCCGGGACTGCGATTGTCAGCTACTATATCACTGAAAATCCCATCAACGACAAGTCGTATAAACCCTTCCCGAGCAACATTTATATCCACAACAATTATTATGATCGTCCGAATGTGAAGGCGACAAGCAAGGGCCGTCTTGGAAAAATGTATAAGTTCAAGCTGCGTTTTGGCAAGAACGTACCGCACATTATCTATGACGGTATTGTCGATAAAGAGAATCCGAACCGGAACATATGCATCAGGAACAACACAAACGCATCGTTTGCAAACATCGATGCGGAAAATGGTTTTAAGAATAAATCACGCGACATGAAACCTCATGATTGCGAACAATCTCCGTTAAGTCCTGTGACGCTGAGTGCGCGTTCAAATTAGTATGAGAAAAGCATTTGTAGTTGTTGGCGTTGTGCTGCTGGCCGTTGCCGTTTCTTCGTGGAGGAATGTTCAATCGTTCAAGCGTGAAGACACACTTTCAGCATATGGTTTTTTTGTCGGAAAGCTTTCCGACCTGAAGCCGGCCCCCGGTGTATATCAGTACGAATTAAATACACCACTGTTCAGCAACTACGCTGAAAAATTGAGATTCATTAAGCTTCCGGATGGTGGCAGGGCAGGGTATAGCGACACCGCGGTGTTTGAGTTGCCGGTTGGAACGGTGCTTATTAAAAATTTCTATTACGCCAATGATTTTAGAAAACCGGAGAAGGGAAGAAGAATTCTCGAGACCCGGTTGCTGGTTCATGAGAATGACGGATGGCAAGCTTATCCCTACATCTGGAACGATGAACAAACTGAGGCCCAATATGATCCCGCGGGAGAGACAGCGCAAGTCACATATGTAAATCAAGCCGGGAAAAAGATATCGACTCCGTATGTGATCCCAAATAAGAATCAATGCAAGGGATGCCACATCCGCCATTCGAAAATGGTGCCGATCGGCCCTTCAGCACGGCAACTCAATCGCGACATCACCAGCAGTGCCGGAACACAGAATCAGCTGAGCTACTGGCAAAGTCTGGGCTTGCTTGATGCGCGATCGTTCGAAACATCACCAAAGCTTGCACAGTGGGACAACACGGCTGCACTCCTGAACGACAGGGCGCGTGCATATCTGGATGCAAATTGCGGACATTGTCATTCGAAAGGTGGACCTGCCAGCACATCAGGTTTATTTCTTGATATTTTTGAGAGTGATATGAGTCGCCTTGGTGTGAACAAAGCACCTGTAGCTGCTGGCCGCGGAACGGGAGACCTGAAGTATGATATAATTCCTGGCGATCCAGATCACTCGATACTGGTCTTTCGCATGAAAACAAATGACCCGGGTATTGCTATGCCGGAGATCGGGAGAGAACAAATTCATAAAGAAGGTGTAGCTTTGATCGAAGAGTGGATCAGAAAAAAGACCTTTGCGAAGAATGACTGACAAAGACGCCCTGCTTGCCAATCACCTTTCTCAGTTTGTATCAGATCACAAGAAAGATTTTGTTGAACGCGTGTTGAATGAGCGCACGCGGTATGTCACCATCGTCCTGGAAAATATCTACCAGTCGCAGAACGCAAGTGCTACCCTTCGGACTGCCGAGTGCATGGGGCTTCAGGCGGTACATATAGTTGAGAATACAGCGAAATATCACCTGAACATTCGCGTTCTCAAGGGGGCGGATAAATGGCTGGAGATCCATCGCTATCGGACGAGAGGCGCGAATAATTCTGAAACATGCTTTTCGAAGCTAAAGTCAGAAGGTTACAGGATTTACGTAGCTGACCCGGCAGAAGACGGCATTGCAATCGATGACGTAAGCATCGATGAGAAGATTGCGCTGGTATTCGGCAACGAATTAAGAGGCGTTTCTGATTATGCCGTTCAGCACGCTGACGCAAAAGTGAGAATTCCGATGTATGGGTTCACCGAAAGCCTGAATGTGTCTGTCAGTGTCGCTATCAGCTTGAACACGATCTTGAAAAAACTTCGGCAGTCTGACGTGAATTTCCGCCTGACAGAGGAGGAGAAGAACATCATCAGGCTGGAATGGTTTAAAAAAATCGTGAGGCGCTCCGATCTGCTCGAACGGGAGTTTTTAAGAACAATTCAGTAACTTTACCTTGGCTTATTCGGTTGTTTGTCTATAGTATGATGCGTTGGTTGAAGAGAATTCTTTTGTCGCTGGTGATCCTTGCAGTAGTATTGTTGGTCGCTTGTAATGTTTGGATAGTGAGAAGTACTGAATCCAAAGTATACTCCGATCAGTCAAAGTTACCTGACCACCGGGTGGCGTTAGTATTGGGCACGAGTCATCGCAGTGTCGGGGGAGGACCTAATCCCTTTTTTGAATATCGGATCAAAACAGCTGCTGAACTTTACAAACTCGGAAAGATTGATCACTTCATCCTCAGCGGAGACAACAGAACTGTTTTTTACAATGAGCCGAATGAAATGAAGAAGGCGTTGATCAAGGCGGGGGTTCCTGCAACGGCCATCACTCTCGATTTTGCCGGCTTGCGCACACTTGATTCAGTCGTGAGAAGCAAGGAAATCTTCGGACAGAGCAAGATTACAATCATCACCCAATCGTTTCACAGCTACCGCGCGCTGTTTATTAGCGAGTATTATGACATCGATGCGGTGGCGATGGTGGCGGAAGACCCTGAGCTTGACCGGACGTTCAAAGTCTTACTTCGTGAATACCTAGCCCGTACGCGTGCAGTGCTCGATTTATATTTGTTTAAAACAGCGCCCAAACACCTTGGAGAGAAAGAAAAGATAAATATTGCCGTTTAATTGAAACCTGGAACGGTTTTAAATGGTTAAATAAACACTAAATCAAATTGTTTGTGCGTATCGCGTCTGGCGGTTTTCCCTCTCATATTCGCTTTCTGATCCCGCTGCTACTTCTCCTCAGTTTGCCAGCTTCGCTCGTTGCACAATCGCTGGTGAAGGGAAAAGTTACCGATGCCAACTCCGGAGACCCCATTCCTTTCGTGAACATCACGCTTGTTGGTTCGATGAGCGGAACAACCACTGACTTCGATGGAAATTTTTCGCTCCGCGTACCTGCTTCAGTGGATACAATCGTAGCATCCTACATCGGCTACAAGACCCGCAAGAAGAAAATTGAGAAGGCTGCCAGTGTTGTTGTGAACTTCCAGCTGGAAGAAGACGTGACCACGCTCAAGGAAGTCGTTGTAGATGCGGGAGAAAATCCTGCTTACGCGATCCTGAGAAATGTGGTGCGAAGCAAAGAAAAGAACGATAAACGTCAGCTCACTGCTTACGAATACGACACCTATACCAAGGTTGAAATTGATGTCGACAACATGAGCGACAAATTCCGAAAAAGGAAAGTTGTGAAGAAAATCACCCAGGTGCTCGACAGCGTTGAACGCATTGCCGGAGAAGATGGAAAACCGATTCTGCCGTTATTCATTTCCGAAAGTGTTTCGAAATTTTACTTCCGCGACAATCCACGACTTCGCTATGAGAATATCCTCAAATCCAAAATTAATGGTGTGGGCATTCAGGACGGAACGCTGATCACGCAGTTCATCGGCACCTCTTTCCAGGAATACAATTTCTACCAGAACTGGCTTAACATCGTCAGCAAGGACTTTGTGTCACCGATTGCTGACGGCTGGCGGATCTATTACAACTACGACCTGACCGACAGTCTCTACATCGGTGAAGATTACTGCTATCGTCTTGATTTTTTTCCCAAGAGTCCTCAGGATCTTGCTTTCACTGGGACGATCTGGATAACCAAGAAAGATTGGGCGCTGCGGCAGATTGATGCGAGTGTAGGGAGAACAGCGAACCTCAACTTCATTGAAAAGATCAGGATCCAGCAGGAACTTGCTCCAACCAGCGTAGGCGCATGGATGCCAATCAAAAATCGCGTGCTGGTAGATGTCAGTGAACTGACGAATTTTTCGGCAGGCATGCTTGCGAAGTTTTATACTTCGAACAGAAACATTGTTGTCAACAAGCCATATGAGCCTTCGTTTTACGAGCAGGAAATTGTGATGGCTGAAGACGCGCGGCAGTTTGAGGATGAGACGTATTGGGATACACTTCGCCATGAACCACTCTCGGAAACAGAAAAGAACGTGTATCGGATGATTGATACGCTGCAGAACATTCCGGTGGTAAAAACCTATACAGACATTATTAAGATCGCAGTGAATGGGTATTACAATGCAGGGAAAGTATACCTCGGACCTTACATCTCGCTCATTGCGTTTAACAACATTGAAGGTTTCCGTGTGCAGGGCGGGTTTAAGACAAGCTACGATTTCAGCAAGCGATGGGTACTGGGCGCAAGCCTGGGGTATGGTTTCGATGACGATAAAATAAAATATTCTGGATTTGTACAGAACATCCTCTCGAGGGAGAACTGGACAACGGTGAGTTTCCGCGTGCGCAGCGATCTCGGTCGGGTGGGTATTGATGATGAAAGTCTCGCTGACAACTATCTTTTCCTTGCTGCGCAGCGCTTCGGAATGTTCCGCAGGGGCTACTACTTCAACGAGTCGCGTTTTAATTTCCAGCGTCAGCTGTTTAAAGGTTTTCAGCAACGCTTTGCCCTGAGATACACAACGTTCAAGCCGGTATTCGAGTTTGGCTATTATCAGAATCCGGGTGATGAAACATCATTGGCGACAACGTTTGAAAATGCTGAAGCAATCATCGAGAGCCGGTGGGCGAGGGATGAGCTTTTTATTTTGAACGACAACGAACGGATCAGCCTGGGTGCTTCGAAGTGGCCTGAGATCACGTTGCGCTACACGCACGGATTCAAGGGAGCATTCGGAAGCGATTTCGACTATGACAAGCTTCGGCTGATGATCTACAAACGCATTCGCTTCGGCCCGCTTGGAACCGGTTACGCGAATGTAACGGGTGAATATGTCTTCGATAAGCTTCCTTATCCGTTGTTGTCTCTCCATCTTGGAAATCAGACACCTATCCGTTCATGGGTGACGTACAACCTTATGGGTATTGGTGAATTCATTAGCGACAGGTATGCATCCCTTCAATACAGCCATCACTTTGAAGGCTTCCTTTTGAATCGAATCCCGCTGATGCAGCGTTTGAAATGGCGTCTGGTTGGAACTGCAAACGTCATCTTCGGTGGAATGAGTCAGATGAACCGCGAACTCATCGCACCGATTACAGATGAAGCCACCGGTCTTCCGGTCATGCCCGTAGGATTTCTGTCTTATGGAAGACCGTATATCGAAATGGGATACGGTGTCGAAAACATCTTCAAGTTTATCCGTGTCGATTTCATCCATCGCCTGTCATATCTGGAGCAGGTGCCAGATCAGCGCAAGCCAAGACCGTTCGGGGTCTTTGTCAGCTTCCAGTTTACGCTGTAAGCCAGTAGGCAGTAGGCAATTGTCAGTAGGCAAGGGGGTTAGTCCCACGTTCGACTACTCGTTAAGCAAGCTACTTTATTGCCTACTGCAATTTTGCCTACTGCCTACTATTCTCCATCTTTGTGCCCTGAATTTTATTGACCATCATGAATGTTAAAATTTCTCTTCCGGACGGCAGCGTACGGGAGTTTCCTAAAGGCGTAAAGGGTTACGACATCGCGTTAAGCATCAGCGAAGGCCTCGCACGTAATTCGCTGGCGATTGAAGTCAACGGAGAGATCTGGGATTTGTCGCGCCCCATCAGTTCCGATGCATCAATCAAGATCCTGACGTGGAACGACAAGGGAGGGAAAAGCACATTCTGGCATTCATCAGCGCACTTGCTGGCGGAAGCACTCGAAGCACTTTATCCGGGTGTAAAATTCGGAGCCGGTCCGGCCATCGAAAGTGGATTCTACTATGATGTGGATCTCGGAGGGCGGCCGTTTGGTGAAGATGACCTTGCAAAGGTTGAAGCGAAGATGAAAGAGCTGGCAAAAAAAGACAGCCAGTATGTTCGTACGGAAGTTTCCAAGGCGGATGCATTGAAGTATTTCACGGAGAAAGGTGACGAATACAAAGTCGAGTTGATCAACGACCTTGCGGATGGCACAATCACCTTCTACAAGCAAGGCAATTTCACAGACCTTTGTCGTGGACCTCATATTCCGAACACCGGTTTCCTCAAAGCAGTTAAGTTGTTGAATGTTGCAGGTGCATACTGGCGCAACAACCAGAACAACAAAATGCTGACACGCATTTACGGGATTACTTTCCCAAAGCAAAAGGAGCTTGATGAATATCTCCACGTGCTCGAAGAAGCGAAGAAACGCGATCACCGCAAACTCGGAAAGGAGCTCGAGCTTTTTGCTTTTTCAGAAAAGGTAGGAATGGGATTACCACTCTGGCTTCCGAAGGGAACGATTCTTCGCGAGCGCCTGGAGCAGTTTATGCGCAAGGCACAGGTTAAGGCGGGGTATGACCCTGTGGTGACACCTCACATTGGCTCAAAGCAATTGTATGTCACTTCGGGTCACTATGAGAAATACGGAAAAGATTCTTTTCAACCGATCCATACTCCGGATGAGAATGAAGAGTTTTTGCTGAAGCCAATGAACTGTCCTCATCACTGCGAGATATACAAAACAAAACCGCGTTCGTACAGAGACTTGCCAGTTCGCCTCGCTGAATTCGGAACCGTGTATCGATACGAAATGAGCGGAGAACTTCACGGCCTGACTCGCGTGCGCGGCTTTACACAGGATGATGCGCATATTTTCTGCCGTCCTGACCAGGTGAAGGCGGAGTTTGTAAAAGTAATTGACCTTGTGCTTCACGTCTTTAAGTCTTTGGGATTTGAAAATTACACCGCGCAGGTTTCCCTTCGCGACCCGGAGAATAAACAGAAATACATTGGTGAAGATCACCTTTGGGAAAAAGCTGAGCGCGAAATTCAGGAAGCAGCTGACGAACGCGGATTGAAGACCGTTGCCGTGAAAGGCGAGGCTGCATTCTACGGCCCGAAGCTCGACTTTATGGTTCGCGATGCACTTGGAAGAAGCTGGCAGCTCGGTACCATCCAGGTGGACTACCAGTTGCCACAGCGTTTTGAGCTTGAGTATGTCGGTTCAGACAACCAAAGACATCGTCCGGTGATGATCCACCGTGCGCCTTTCGGATCGCTCGAACGGTTTGTGGCTGTTTTGATTGAACATTGTGCCGGGAACTTCCCGCTTTGGCTTGCGCCAGATCAGATAGCCGTCCTTCCGATTTCCGAAAGGTTCAATGACTATGCAGCGAAGGTTTACGACATGCTGAAGGCGCAGGATATCCGGGGAATTTTGGATGATCGTGACGAGAAGATAGGGCGGAAGATCCGTGATGCGGAGACAAAGAAGATCCCGTTCATGCTTATAGTAGGCGAAAAGGAAGCTACCGATAACAAGGTTGCGGTCCGCAAGCACGGTCAGGGCGACCAGGGCAGCGTGTCGCTTGATGAGTTTGTGAATAACTTCAAGGTCGAGTGTGCCGCTCCATGATTGGCTATAAGCTAGAAGCCCGCGAGTACTCCCATCGGCTTGTAGCTTGCAGCTTGCAGCTTGAAGCCTTTGAATATATGTTGATTATCAGCGTTTTACGTAGGTATCAATCAGTTTCACCCAGACTTTGGAAATCCAAATAAAAGATTGGATATTTGCACCCTGTTTTTTTGTAGAATTTAAACACTAAAGAGTATTAACACTAACAGTAGTAGACCAGGTGGTGCTGGACGGCCCATGCGCAGAGGCCCACAGCGACCTGAAGAGCCTTACAAAGTTAACGAGCGGATTACCGCTCCACGGGTAAGGGTTGTAGGTGAAAACATCAAAGTTGATGTGTATCCGATCCAGCAGGCCATCAGGCTCGCGCAGGAGCAGGGTCTTGACCTTGTCGAGATCTCACCGAATGCTGATCCTCCGGTTTGTAAAGTAGTTGATTACTCCAAGTTTAAGTACGAACAGAAGAAAAAGCAGAAGGAGATCAAGGCAAAGACTCAGAAAGTGGTGATCAAGGAAATTCGCTTTGGTCCAAACACAGAAGAGCACGATTTCAATTTCAAGGTGAAGCATGCTGAAAACTTCCTCAAGGAAGGTTCGAAAGTAAAAGCAACCGTGACGTTCTTCGGAAGATCGATTGTCTATAAGGAAAGAGGAGAGATTTTGCTTCTCCGCTTTGCTCAGGCACTCGAAGAATTCGGCAAAGTTGAAGCAATGCCGAGGCTTGAAGGGAAGCGGATGGGTATGCTCCTGATGCCGAAGGTTGGAAAGAAATGATTCGATAATAAATAATATACAATGCCTAAGTTAAAAACGAAGTCTGGTGCCAAGAAGAGATTCAAGATCACCGGAACAGGGAAGATTAAGCATAAGCGTGCTTTTAAGAATCATATCCTGACTAAGAAAGAAACCAAACAAAAGAGAAGACTTAGCAATAAGTCATTGGTTAAAAAGTCGGATTTGGCGAACGTAAAAGCAATGCTCGTTCTTTAATCTCCCAATTGGTTTAAATGTTTAACCCGATTTTTGGCCTGAAGAGTCCCGCTAACGCGAGGAACGCCAACAATCAAAAAATGGAAAAAGTAAAATGCCTAGATCAGTCAACAACGTAGCCTCCAGGGCTAAGCGCAAGCGCATCATGAAATTGGCCAAAGGTTTCTTTGGTCGTAAGAAAAATGTCTGGACAGTAGCGAAAAACGCCATCGAAAAAGGTTTGGTGTACGCTTACCGCGACAGAAAAGCAAAGAAGAGAGAATTCAGAGCAGTTTGGATCCAAAGGATCAATGCCGGAGCAAGACTTCATGGAATGTCATACTCCGAATTCATGGGTAAACTTAAAGGTGCAGGTATCGACCTCAACAGAAAAGTTCTCGCTGACCTGGCGATGAATCACCCTGAAGCCTTTAAGGCAGTGGTTGCAAAAATTAAGTAAGAAGATATACCCAATTTTGGGTAAAAAGGACATCGCGAGATGTCCTTTTTTCATTTCTACAAGATTTTCCCTACCTTTTATGGGACTTTTTAAACTAAGGTTACTACTATACATTTTTTGTGTCCTTTTGAAGCGAGGATAATAGTTAGTTACCCCCGAAATGGTTATCTTTCAAGTTCGAAAAAGGCGGTTATGTTAAAGCAACCGGTTTCATCCGGAGATTATGGAAGCGCTATACCCGAAGTTCAGACTGAGTTTGAGCTCAGGGGTGGAAATCCATTTCCTGGTTTGCGGCCGTTCACCATCGATGAGTGCCACCTTTTCTTCGGCCGCGAAGGCCAGGCCGATGAGATCCTCGTAAAACTTGCCCGTAATCGTTTTGTAGCTGTCCTCGGATATTCCGGAAGCGGAAAATCTTCATTGATGTATTGCGGCCTTGTACCCGTACTCTTTGGAGGCTTCATGATGGAGACAGGTCCGCATTGGGAAGCGGTCATCACCAGGCCAGGATCATCGCCAATCGACAACCTCACCCAATCCATTCTTGATCAGTCAGTAGCATCGGGTCGGATTGCAAAGGAAGACATCGACATTCATCGCGCAATCATCGGGTCCGTACTCCGAAGCGGTCCGGATGGATTGGTCGAAGTAGCAAAATTCTTGCAGCGAGACAAGACTGACAACATCTTTGTGCTGGTAGACCAGTTCGAGGAATTGTTTCGCTATCGCGATCAGACATCTGAAGAAATCTACAACGAATCACATCAGTACATCAACCTTGTTTTGAATGCAGTCGCGCAAAAGAATGTGCCTGTTTACGTGGCACTGACGATGCGTTCTGACTTCATTGGAAGTTGTTCTGTATTCCCTTCACTTACTGATCTCATCAACCAGAGCAACTACCTAGTTCCTCAAATGACGAGAGAGCAGAAGAAGATGGTGATCGAAGGTCCAGTTGCAGTGGGTGGCGGAAAAATTTCGCAACGCCTTGTCAAGAAATTGCTGACGGATATCGGCAACGATCAGGACCAGCTTCCTATTCTTCAGCATGTGCTGATGCGTACGTGGGAGTATTGGCTGGAGAACCGTGAGCCAGGAGAACCGCTCGATCTGCGTCACTACAATGCTGTCGGAAAAATCCATGAAGCGCTGTCGCAGCACGCCAATGAAGCTTACGATGAACTCACCTCGAAGCAGAAAGAGATTGCTGAAGTCCTTTTTAAGAACATAACGGAAAAGAGTCAGGAGAACCGCGGAATGCGCAAAGCTGCGCGTGTTGGTCTCATCACAGAGCTTGCTGACGCTGAAGAAGAAGATGTCATATTTGTAATTGATAAGTTCAGACAGGCAGGTCGTTCCTTCCTCATGCCAGGGCCAAGTGTTGTGCTGAACAATGATTCGATGATCGAACTTTCGCATGAGAGTTTGATGCGTATCTGGAAACGTCTTCACAATTGGGTGGATGAAGAATTTGAATCTGCGCAGATGTATAAGCGTTTGTCGGAGGCAGCCGCCATGTACCAGATTGGAAAGACTGGTTTGTGGCGACCACCTGACCTTCAGCTTGCGCTGAACTGGCAGAAGAAGCAGCGTCCGACACGGGAATGGGCGGAGCGATACGATGAAACTTTCGAAAGGGCCATCGTGTTCCTCGATACCAGCCGCATTACCTACGAAGCTGAATTGAAGAATGAAGAAATGATGCAGAGACGCGTTCTGAGAAGAACACGCGCGACTGCCGTCATTCTGGGAGCCGCATTTGTAGTTGCCATTGTATTCTTCGTATTCGCATACATCCAGAAAATTGCTGCCGACAGCCAGCGAGAACTCGCGGTTCAGCAGAAGCAGATTGCAGAAGAAGCTGAGCAACGGGCGTTGAACAACCAACAGGAGGCGCTGCGTCAAAAAGGTATTGCTGAGCAGAAGTCAAATGACCTTTTGAGAGCAAATGAAAACCTGGCCGAAGCCCTGAGGGTTGCAGAGAGAGAAAGGGTTCGTGCTGAGAACGCGTTGCTGTTGGCAAAAGAAGAAGAACAAAAAGCGATTGAGGCTGGTAAGAAAGAATCCGCTGCGAAGGTCGAGGCTCAAAAGCAAACCGAGATTGCCCAAACACAATATAACCGCGCTAACCAATTGTACATGCGGGCTATTGCGCAGAACCTGGCGACAAAGGCCGTTGGTGAAGACGATGATGAAGACCTTGCCGGATTGCTTGCAATGCAGGGATATCATTTCCACACACGTAATGAAGGCAAGCAATACGATCCATACATTTATGCAGGCTTGTACACTGCGCTGACGAAACTCAACAGGAATCTGGCTTACAACGCAATCCGCGCTCAGGGAGCGCCTCACGTCCATATCAAGTCGCTGGCGATTTCAGAGAAAGGAACAACATTCTATTCATCAGGCGCTGATGGAAGAATTCTGAAAGGCAATTACGAAAATCTGACAACAGCTTCTACAGGTTTCAACACACCATACCCGAGCAAAACAATCGCGCTAAGCAAAGACGAGAATTATCTTGTGAACGGAAGCGACTCCTCATTCCTTCAGGTGTACTCGACAGCAGGTGGTAGCAAGCCAGGTGTCGTGGTGAGAGGATTAAAAGGCGCAGCGAACGACATCGAGTTTTTGCCAAACAATTCAGGCTTTATCGTGGCAATGTCAGACAAGACGCTGTCATTTGTTAACCATACCAATGGAAACGTGCGCAGACTGGTTACGCTTCCATACGAAATCAAGAACTTCAACATCAGCAGAGACGGCAGCAAACTCGCTGGCGTAAGTTGGGGAGGACAGTTGATTCTTGTTGATCTGTCAGACAATACCTCGAAAGTGTTGGTAGACGATAACACAAGCCGTATGCTGTCAGTCAAATTTACTCCAGACGGAAACTCCATTGCTTTTGGTGTGGATGACAAGGCAAACAAGAGAGGTCTGATTAGAATCTACGATATGAAGACCCAGGAGATCAGGCAGTTCACCGGTCATCGCGCGGGTGTCAACGATATTGAGTTCAGCCCTGATGGCAAGCTTATGGCGAGTGCAGGTGCAGACAAGCGACTGCTGCTGTGGGTACTGGAAAATCCTGAGGCCTTGCCGATCGTGATGGATAACAATAACGGGTTTATCTGGGACATTGCCTTCACTGCCGGATCGCAATATCTCGTGGCCGCGTGTAGTGAGTCCGAGATCCGCGTCTGGCCTACCGATCCCAAACTTATGGCAGAACAAATCTGTCCGAAGTTGAAGCGGAATATGACATTGGATGAGTGGAAAAAGTATGTGGGAGATGTTGACATTAAGTACGAACCTACGTGCGTGGGTTTGCTCATTAAAGACTACGGAGATAAATGATCGCAAAGAGACTCACAGCTATCTTTCTTTTCGTCCTTTCCGTAAACGCGGGGTTTGCGCAGCAGGATGACTGTGAACTTACGCTCAGTCGTGCCTTAGATGAATATAATGCCGGACACTTCTACACGATTCCGTCAATCCTCGAACCATGTCTGAATCAATTTACAACAGAGCAGCGCCAGCGGGCGTACCTCCTTTTGACGCAGACTTACCTCTTGATGGACGACCCAATCGGTGCGAAGCAAAGTTACCTGTCCGTGCTTCGGGCCAACCCCGAATTTCTGCCAGACACTTCCGTTCATACTATTGACGTCATTTACCTCAGCAGGAAATTTACAGCGACCTCAATCTTCTCGTGGTTTGCAAAGGCCGGAACAAACGTTTCACAGGTTCGGGTTATTCACGATCTGAACACGATCGGAGAAACGGGTGCGCAGGAGGAATACAACCTGCGTTTTGGTTATCAGGCAGCAGTGGGTGGTGATCTCGCCATCACTGAAAAGATCAACGCGCGTGCGGAACTTGGATTTCTTCAGACAACTTACAAACACGTGTCTAAGAACTTTTTTGTGTTTGACCGCAAGCAGTTTATCGATCGGCAAAGTTGGGTGACGCTTCCCTTGTCTGTGGTATACAGCGATCACCTTGGTAAATACAGACCTTATGGCTATGCTGGATACTCGTTCCAGTATTTGTTCGCTGACCGCGGTGATATCACTGTAACAAACAACAGGCCTGCAGGCTCCAGTAATGAGGAACTCACCGGTATAGAGGAACGCGAAAATACTCCGGAAGAAAGCCCGCAGATCAGTATGTTGTACAAACGGAATCGGTTGAATCAGTCGGTTTTTGTCGGTGGAGGAATGAAAATTAAGATCGGTCTCGATTTTCTGTTTTTCGATCTCCGTTACAGCATGGGGTTGAAGAACGTTGTTTCGGAAAAGAATCTGTACGCTGACTATAGCGCAACCGAGTCACTGTATTCGGTTAATCACATTACTTCAATGGACCCGGCAACACGCTACATGCATGTGGACGATTTTTTCCGTCTCGACAATCTTTCTTTTTCCATCGGTTTCCTAAGACCGCTGTACAAGCCGCGTGAGTTGAAGAAAGCAAGAACGAAATCGGTAATGAGACAATTGAAAGATTGATATGACGTACCGCCTGAGACTTTTTGCGCTTCTGATCCTTGGCCTCTTCTATGGATGCGATACGGATAACAACATCGACAATCCGCAGGATTCCCACTTCATTAAGTACTTCGGTGGTGATGGAAACCAGCGGGGCGTTGATATGATCGCGCTCGCAGATGGAAGTGTTTTACTTCTCGGCAACTCGGAATTTTCAGGAGACAAAAGCATCTACCTTGTCCTGGTGAATGGCAGGGGTGAAGTGCAGTGGGAGAAGACATTCGATGGTAAAAATGAAAGCGCAGTAGATATAGAGCAGATATCGGATGGAAACTTTGTAATTGTGGCATCGGTAGAAACAGCACCAGGGAATGATGACGTCAAGGTGTATATCGTTTCCGGGGATGGTTCCGAAATAGGTTCCGCAGTTTATGGCACAGCAGCAAACAAACGCGATACACCAAAGAGTGTGACACCTCTCCGCGATGGTGGTTTCATAGTTACCGGTGTTACGCTGGCCGACACAGCTACTAACCCTACAGTGAATCCCGATTTGTATTCGAATATTTTTCATTTCCGTTGCGATGTAACCTTGAACTTCGCGAACAGCAACTGGTATGAATTCTATGGCGCGATTGACCAGGTAGACGGTGCTGTGAAAACATTCCAGGACCCGATCGACAATTTTTTTGTGTTCGGATATTCTGATCAGGTGCGGAAACCACAGCAGCAAGGAAAATTGACAATGATCTATTACCGGATTGGAAACGGTGGAACAGCAGACAGTGAGGTGGCCATTGTAGGAGATGATTCCCAGGACATTCGAACGGATCACGTTCATCATGTGAGATCGGAATTGGGCGGTGGTTTTCTTGTGCTTGGAACGAAATTGACTCCGGCAGGTATTAATGCCATTCATGCTGTACGACTTCGCGAAGAACTCGAATTCAACCCTGCGCGCGATAAGCAATTTGATAAAGAGATACCGGTTCCATCTCCGTCTGTTGAAGCCAACTCGGCAACAACATCATTGGTGGCACCGCAGGGATTTTTGCTCTTGGGTGAGGAGCTGAGGACCCTGGGAACAAAAAACCTTTCACTCACAAAGATCGATCAGTCCGGTCAGCTCATTTGGTCAGTCAGTTTGGGGTCAGAAGAGGAAAATGATGAGGCTGCAGCTGTCGTAGAAACAGCAGACGAGAAGATCCTTGTTTTAGGAACAGTGGAGTTAGGCGATAACCAGACCAAGATGGCCTTGTTTAAGCTCAATTCGACTGGCCGCCTGCACAATTGATTTAAAAGGTCCATTTTGTAGGGTTACCTAACCAGTAGATAGAAAATATACCCGATAGTTGGCTGCAATACCTATGTCCTGTACCCCTAAAAGTCGCAGAAACGCACTTATTATCACCCTATTAATAGGGTTATTTGCGACAGCATTCACCAACACAACCTTTGCTCAAGGCGACTTCGCCTCGAACGTGACGGGATCCGGCAATTGGAACGATCCAGCCAGCTGGTTTCAATACGGAGGCACGGACGCAGATGGCATACCAGACGCAAATGACAACTATGTTATTCTTCCCGGTGATGAAATCATAGTCACAGCCGATGCCTCAGCAAATCAGCTTACTTTCGGCAATACCAGTTCTGCTCTCGGAACGCTGACAATTAACAGTGGTGTGACCCTGACCATCACAGGTGCTAACGGAACAGTTGTAGCTGGTAATGCAAATTTTGACACGAACTATTTGCTCCAGGGGGCGGGCACGCTAACAACCCCTCTTTTCACAACCGGGGCCGATTTACCACCAAGTGTCAACGCAAACCGCATCACAACAATAAGCGTTACCCTCGCTACGCTTAATATCAACGGAAACCTTAATGTACGCGGCTACAACAATGGTGGCAATACCGCTCAAGTGGCCAGCGCGATCTTTTATCAGGAGAGCGGGACAATAAATGTTTCCGGTGTCGTGTCGCTCGCGACCGAAACTGGATCGGCAACAACTTTCTCGAATGCATCCGGTGCGCAGTCGGGTATTCTCAATCTTACGAACACGATTACGCCATTTACCACTGCGGGGCCTGGCACTGAAACGATTACCCTCAATGGAACATCATCCACCGTCAACTATACCCGCGCAGGCAATCAAACTGCACGGGCGACAGCTTACCACAATCTAGGCCTGGCAGGTTCTGGAACAAAGACGATCGCTGGAATTTCAACTGTTGGCGGCAACTTCAGCATGAGCGGGAGCGCGGCAGCATCCAACTCCGCTGCGTTAACTGTCACAGGCAATTTTTCGCAGACTGGTACTAGCTCGTTCAGTACCGGGACAACGCTAAATGTCAACGGAGATTTTTCTCTCGGTAATGGCACTTCGTTTTCGGTCGGTCCGCACTCACTCACAATCACCGGAAGCACGACCATAGGTGGCGGTGCAAGTGGTCAGTTTACAATCAACAATAGTACAAACCTTAAAACTTTCATTGGGCTTGTTACTGTACAACCGGGTGCAACGTGGAATAACTCTGGTAATTCAGCGGTAGCCTTTCGCGGTGGAATCACAAACTCCGGAACGTTCACAGCAGGTACCGGTACACATACCTTTAATACTTCAGCTGCGCAAACCCTTACCGGGACATTTACAATTCCAAGCGTTACCGTCAATGCCCCAACAGTACTGACCATTGCGGGTACGCTGACTTCAAACACCGCTGTGGCAGGTAGCGGAGATGTCCTGATGGGATCGGGGTCGACCCTCAACATCGGAGGTACATTTACAACTACCGGGCTGGATGCAACGACTAACGCTAACACAATTAACTACACCGGTGCAGGGCAGACTGTTAAGGCCTCTGGGTATCATCATCTTGGACTCTCCGGATCGGGAACACCGACTCTGACGGGTGTCGGCACAATCAATGGAAATTTTGCGCTTAGCGGAAGCGTTACGCCAACCACTGCCGCGAGTTTGACCGTTGGGGGCAATGTCAACCTTGGAGGGACATCGACACTGACAACTGGCAACGCACTTGCTATTGGCGGTAACCTTACGATCGGAAATACAAACACATTCACAGCAGCATCGACATCCAACCTTTCCGTTACAGGAACGACTACGATTGGCTCAGGCACAGGAGGAACACTGAATATCACTGGAAATGGATCGCGTTCATTTACGGGTCTTGTTACTGTAGGTGCCGGAGGAACATGGAACAACTCAGTCAATAGTCCGGTATTATTTGCCGGTGGCATTACGAACAGTGGTACGTTTACCGCAGGAAGCGGAGTGCAGACTTTTCAGACAAACGGACAAACGCTGACAGGGACGATCACCATCCCGAACATCAATGTTAATGGTATCACGTTGACCAACAACGGAACGCTCAATCTGAGCACCGTTGCGTCAACGGGGGGATCGATTACGCAATCTGCGGGCTCAACCTTAAACTTCACGGGTGTCCTTTCACCCACATTGTCCCTCGGTTTGAATGCCGGAGTGAATTCAAATACGGTCAACTACACTGCTGCAAGTCCCAACGTGCTCGGTGGAACGTATTATAATCTTGTCTTAAACCAGTCATCCGGAGAAGCTTTTCTATTTGGTGACGCAACGATCAATAATCAGGTTACGCTATCAACCGGTGATTTTAATATCGGTTCTAACAATCTGATGCTTGGATCCTCAGCAACTTTTTCGGGAGCATCGGCAACGCGAATGGTGGTCGCATCTGGCGAAGGCCAGGTTCGGAAAACCTATGGAGTTGTCACTTCTTTCTTGTTTCCCATCGGAGATAACACGGGTACTCGGGAATATTCTCCGGTAACCATTGCTGCCAACACCGGTGGTTATTCGTCTTTTATTGGTGTGTCCGTTGTTGATGCGAAACATCCGAACAATTCAAGCACCGCAAATTATCTAACGAGATATTGGAATGTAAACAGCGGTGCGAATGTAAACATTGATTTTACCGGGACTTTTGTTGCGGTAGATGCAGTTGGGGGCGTGGGAAATATTACGTCAGCCCATCTTGACGGACCATTCAATCAGGCCACAAACGGATGGACGAAAAAACAAGTTCTTGCAGGAACAACGTTCACCGCTACCAACACAAATATTACCTCCGGTCAGACCTCGGCCTTCACAGGCATTAATGCTGCTCCGCTACTGTTGAACGTTACTTTCGGCACTAATCCGCTTTGTCCCGGTGTCTCAACTACTGCTACTGCTAACGCGAGCGGAGGGGACTCGCCTTATACTTATAACTGGACAGCCGGAACTGGTTTGAGTGCTGCGAATATTGCCGCGCCTACTGTCAATCCCGGGTCAACTAACAACTACGATGTAACTGTGCGAGATGCGAATGGTATTGCAGTAACAAGCACGGGAAACACACTCACGGTTCATGCAGCTACACCCACTCCAGTAATCACTTCAACAGGAAGTAATGTTTGCGATGGTGCAAATCCTGATGTGACACTAAGTACAATTAGCCCTGCGCCAAATGGTGGCACTTACCGGTGGTACAAAGACGGTGTTGATACCGGTGTCACCACGCCAACCCTCCAGGTAAACGACCCGGCCGGGACAGGTAGCTATACCGTTGTCGTTACAGACGGAGTGACCGGTTGTCAAAGCGCTGCCAGCGCAGCTAATGTGGTGACCATATCAACTCCTCCGGTGATTGCAGTAGCAAGTCCGACAGGAGAGATGTGTGCCGATCAGGCTGACTTTACGATAGCAGGCACAACAGGTACTCCGGCAACCTATGACGGTTTGCTTTGGTCAACATCCGGGACGGGTGGTTTCAGCAACACATCGATATTGAATCCGGTGTATACGCCAAGCGCGTTGGATCGTACAAATGGAACAGTTACGCTGACATTGACGGCTGATGGTAAGGGTGCCTGCGCGGACGTTCAGCAAGTGATAACGCTCACGATTACCGCTCTTCCGATTGTCAATGCCGGCCCTGCAACTGCGGAAATTTGCGCAGGAAGTACTTACACTATCGCAGGTGCGAGCATCACTGGCGTGGTAACGGATGGCGTATGGAGCACTGCGGGAACGGGCGCATTCAATGGGGCAGGAAACACTTTCAGCACAGTAACGATTTACACACCAAGTGTTGCAGACATTGCAGCCGGAACGGTGACTCTCACACTCACAAGCGACAATCCTGCAGGAAATTGTGGGACCGTGCAGGATCAACTCGTTCTTAATATTACACCGACTCCAGTGATTGCAGTCTCGAGTCCAACGGCAGAGATCTGTGCCAGCGATGCCAACTTTGCCATCACGGGCACGACCGGCACACCAGCCACCTATGACGGACTGCTGTGGACAACATCAGGTACAGGAGGCTTCAGCAACAACACGATCTTAAATCC
>JARKND010000003.1 GCA_029309925.1 Fulvivirgaceae bacterium JP3-4 | reverse complement strand
CAACCGCGCACCAGTGATTGCAGTCTCGAGTCCAACGGCAGAGATCTGTGCCAGCGATGCCAACTTTGCCATCACCGGCACGACAGGCACCCCGGCAACCTATGACGGACTGCTGTGGACCACATCAGGTACAGGAGGCTTCAGTAACAACACGATCTTAAATCCTGTGTACACGCCAAGTGCGGCAGACAGGACAGCGGGCACTGTGACCCTTACGCTGACAGCAGATGCAAAGGGCAGCTGCAGCAATGATACAGAAACGATCACGCTTACGATCACACCGCTTCCTGTAGTGAATGCAGGTCCCGCGACAGCGGAGATCTGTGCGGGATCAAATTATACGATAGCAGGAGCGAGCATCACAGGTGTGGTGACCGATGGCGTGTGGAGCACGAGCGGTACAGGCACATTCAATGGTACAGGAACGTTCGGTACAGCAACGACTTATACACCGAGTGCAGCAGACATCACAGCAGGCACAGTGACACTGACCCTGACCAGTGATGATCCTGCAGGAAATTGTGGACCGGTACAGGATCAGCTTGTGCTGACGATCTCACCGACACCTGTGATCAGCACGGCAGGTGTTGCCGACACAGAGATGTGCAGCAGCGAGGCCACCTATACGATCGCAGGGGTTACCGGCACAGCCTCAACTTATAATGGACTGCTGTGGACGACCTCAGGCACGGGAAGCTTCAGCAACAACACGATCTTAAATCCTGTGTACACGCCAAGTGCGGCAGACAGGACAGCAGGCACGATCACCCTTACACTGACGGCAGATGCAAAAGGCAGCTGCACCGATGTTCAGCAGACCATCACACTGACGATCACAGCCTCACCAGTGGTGAGCGCAGGAGCAGACTTCGAAGTATGCTACAGCGGAGGCGGTATAGCCCTGACCGGTACAGGCAGTGGATACAACACGATCACCTGGACTACAACAGGCACAGGCACATTTGATAA
>JARKND010000002.1:258-2427 GCA_029309925.1 Fulvivirgaceae bacterium JP3-4 | reverse complement strand
TCTGTGCGAGCGATGCCAACTTTGCCATCACCGGCACGACAGGCACCCCGGCAACCTATGACGGACTGTTGTGGACGACCTCAGGCACAGGAGGCTTCAGCAACAACACGATCTTAAATCCTGTGTACACGCCAAGTGCAGCAGACAGGACAGCAGGCAGTGTGACCCTTACGCTGACAGCAGACGCAAAAGGCAGCTGCACCAATGATACAGAAACGATCACGCTTACGATCACACCGCTTCCTGTAGTGAATGCAGGTCCCGCGACAGCGGAGATCTGTGCGGGATCAAATTATACGATAGCAGGCGCGAGCATCACAGGAGTAGTGACTGATGGCGTGTGGAGCACGAGCGGTACAGGCACATTCAATGGTACAGGAACCTTCGGTACAGCAACGACTTATACACCGAGTGCAGCAGACATCACAGCAGGCACAGTGACACTGACACTGACCAGTGATGATCCGGCAGGAAGCTGCGGACCGGTACAGGATCAGCTTGTGCTGACGATCTCACCGACACCGGTGATCAGCACGGCAGGTGTTGCAGACACAGAGATGTGCAGCAGCGAGGCCACCTATACGATCGCAGGCGTTACAGGCACAGCCTCAACTTATAATGGACTGTTGTGGACGACCTCAGGCACGGGAAGCTTCAGCAACAACACGATCTTGAATCCTGTTTACACGCCAAGTGCAGCAGACAGGACAGCAGGCACGATCACCCTTACGCTGACGGCAGACGCAAAAGGCAGCTGCACCGATGTTCAGCAGACCATCACGCTGACGATCACACCAGCGCCAGTGGTGAGCGCAGGAGCAGACTTTGAAGTATGCTACAGCGGAGGCGGTATAGCGCTGACCGGTACAGGCAGTGGATACAACACGATCACCTGGACTACAACAGGCACAGGCACATTTGATAATGCGAATATCCTCACCCCGGTCTACACGCCAGGGGTAAATGAGACAGGCAATGTTACCTTTACGCTGACAGCCACACCGAACGGAAGCTGCGCAGGAGTAAATGATCAGGCCGTGGTGACGATCAACCGCGCACCAGTGATTGCAGTATCGAGTCCAACGGCAGAGATTTGTGCCAGCGATGCCAACTTTGCCATCACGGGCACGACAGGCACCCCAGCCACCTATGACGGACTGCTGTGGACAACATCAGGTACAGGAGGCTTCAGCAACAACACGATCTTAAATCCTGTGTACACGCCAAGTGCGGCAGACAGGACAGCAGGCACTGTGACCCTTACACTGACAGCAGATGCAAAGGGCAGCTGCACCGATGATACAGAAACGATCACGCTTACGATCACACCGCTTCCTGTGGTGAATGCAGGTCCCGCGACAGCGGAGATCTGTGCGGGATCAAATTATACGATAGCAGGAGCGAGCATCACAGGTGTGGTGACCGATGGCGTGTGGAGCACGAGCGGTACAGGCACATTTAACGGAACAGGAACGTTCGGTACAGCAACGACTTATACACCAAGTGCAGCAGACATCACAGCAGGGACAGTGACACTGACCCTGACCAGTGATGATCCTGCAGGAAATTGTGGACCGGTACAGGATCAGCTTGTGCTGACGATCTCACCGACACCTGTGATCAGCACGGCAGGTGTTGCCGACACAGAGATGTGCGGCAGCGAGGCCACCTATACGATCGCAGGTGTTACCGGGACAGCCTCAACTTATAATGGACTGCTGTGGACGACCTCAGGCACGGGAAGCTTCAGCAACAACACGATCTTAAATCCTGTGTACACGCCAAGTGCGGCAGACAGGACAGCAGGCAGTGTTACACTGACACTGACGGCAGATGCAAAGGGCAGCTGCACCGATGTTCAGCAGACCATCACGCTGACGATCACAGCCTCACCGGTGGTGAGCGCAGGAGCAGACTTCGAAGTATGCTACAGCGGAGGCGGTATAGCCCTGACCGGTACAGGCAGTGGATACAACACGATCACCTGGACTACGACAGGCACAGGCACATTCGATAATGCGAATATCCTCACCCCGGTTTACACGCCAGGGGTAAACGAGACAGGCAATGTAACCTTTACACTGACAGCCACACCGAACGGAAGCTGCGCAGGAGTAAATGATCAGGCCGTGGTGACGATCAACCGCGCACCAGTGATTGCAGTCTCGA
>JARKND010000002.1:0-181 GCA_029309925.1 Fulvivirgaceae bacterium JP3-4 | reverse complement strand
ACGGACTGTTGTGGACGACATCAGGCACAGGAGGCTTCAGCAACAACACGATCTTAAATCCTGTGTATACGCCAAGTGCGGCAGACAGGACAGCAGGAACAGTTGCCCTGACACTGACAGCAGATGCAAAGGGCAGCTGCAGCAATGATACAGAAACGATCACGCTTACGATCACACCGCT
>JARKND010000001.1 GCA_029309925.1 Fulvivirgaceae bacterium JP3-4 | reverse complement strand
TGCTACAGCGGAGGCGGTATAGCGCTGACCGGTACAGGCAGTGGATACAACACGATCACCTGGACTACGACAGGCACAGGCACATTTGATAATGCGAATATCCTCACCCCGGTTTACACACCAGGGGTAAACGAGACAGGCAATGTTACGTTTACACTGACAGCCACACCGAACGGAAGCTGTGCAGGAGTAAATGATCAGGCCGTGGTGACGATCAACCGCGCACCAGTGATTGCAGTATCAAGTCCAACGGCAGAGATCTGTGCCAGCGATGCCAACTTTGCCATCACCGGCACGACAGGCACCCCGGCAACCTATGACGGACTGCTGTGGACCACATCAGGCACAGGAGGCTTCAGCAACAACACGATCTTAAATCCTGTGTACACGCCAAGTGCAGCAGACAGGACAGCAGGCAGTGTGACCCTTACACTGACAGCAGACGCAAAAGGCAGCTGCAGCAATGATACAGAAACGATCACGCTTACGATCACACCGCTTCCTGTAGTGAATGCAGGTCCCGCGACAGCGGAGATCTGTGCGGGATCAAATTATACGATAGCAGGCGCGAGCATCACAGGTGTGGTGACCGATGGCGTGTGGAGCACGAGCGGTACAGGCACATTCAATGGTACAGGAACCTTTGGAACAGCAACGACTTATACACCGAGTGCCGCAGACATCACAGCAGGCACAGTGACACTGACCCTGACCAGTGATGATCCTGCAGGAAATTGTGGACCGGTACAGGATCAGCTTGTGCTGACGATCTCACCGACACCTGTGATCAGCACGGCAGGTGTTGCCGACACAGAGATGTGCAGCAGCGAGGCCACCTATACGATCGCAGGCGTTACCGGCACAGCCTCAACTTATAATGGACTGCTGTGGACGACCTCAGGCACGGGAAGCTTCAGCAACAACACGATCTTAAATCCTGTGTACACGCCAAGTGCGGCAGACAGGACAGCAGGCACGATCACCCTTACACTGACGGCAGATGCAAAAGGCAGCTGCACCGATGTTCAGCAGACCATCACGCTGACGATCACACCGTCTGTTGTTGTCAACGCAGGTGCGGATGCGCAGACGTGTGAGGGAGCTTTGATTGATCTCGCCCTCCGTGGAGCAGGTAACATTGCATCAGCCAGTGGTTACGCTACAATTACATGGAGCGGGGGAACAGGGACCTTCAGCGATGTAAACGCCCTGAACCCAACCTATACACCTGGCGTTGGCGAGACTGGTCTGGTGACACTTACATTGACAGCAACACCAAACGGCAGCTGTGGCGGAAATTCAGACCAGATCGTCCTCAATGTAATTCCGTCAGTCACAGCAAATGCAGGCGCTGACGCGGAAATCTGCCAGGGCGGAACCTTCGATTTCTCAACGCGAGCTGTTGCTGACCGTGCAACTGCGAGCAATTATACGACCCTTGCATGGACAACGACAGGAGCAGGTACTATCTTCAATGCAAACACGTTGAACCCGACCTATACGCCAGGATCCGGTGAGACAGGAACTATCACGTTCACACTTACTGCGACAGCCAATGGCGGCTGTGGTATTGCAACCAATACAATGGATCTGATTATCACCCCTGCGATCGTGTTGACTGCAGGTGACGATGCGGAGATCTGTCAGAGCGCGGCTGCGCAGCCATTTGATTTTACAAGCCGAGGCGTGGATGCGTCAGGATCAAACGCTTCCGGATACAACTGGGTGGCTAGTGGTGGCGGTTCATTTACCAATTCAACGCTGATTAACCCTGTCTTCAATATCAACGCGAATTTTATTGGAAACATCACTTTTACACTGACCGGAACAGGGGCAGGAAGTTGTTCAAATGTGGTAGATGATTTTGTGTTAGTGGTGAAGCCATTGCCAACCCTTAACATTACGAATAACACAGCAGCTACGATCTGCCACAACTCGCAGACAAACTTCGTATTGACTGATCCGGTTCCCGGCTCTGTAATTACGTTGACCAACGTAAGCGTTACGGGCGGAGCCGCAAACATCAGTGGCTACACTCCGGCTGGAACCACCTTCATAACAGGATCGACAGTCGCAGATTTACTCGTAAACAATACCACTGCGCCTCAAACGATAACCTATTCCTTCCAGGCGACTGCCAACGGTTGCGTAGGTCCGGTTGAAATACTTGCAATAACGGTTCAACCATCGGCTGACTTTGTAGCAACAAACAACGATACGGACATCTGCGAAGGAACTTCGACAGACATCACACTTACAACATCAACGTCCGGCTTACGCGTGACGATCGCATCTGTTACGGTTACCGGTGGTGTTACTGGCTTTACCAGTGGAGTTCAGTACAACGCATTCCCGGCAACGATCAGCCAGACGTTGGTGAATCCAACAAGCTCGCCACAAACCGTTAGCTACCACTTGCAGGGAAGCATCGGAGGCACATGTGTGAACGCTTCTGAGCAGGTTATCACGGTTGTTGTCAATCCAACACCACTTGTGACCAGCGCCTCATCAAAAAATATCTGTAGCAGTCAGGCTGTAAACTATATCCCACTCAGTGATGTAACAGGCACCTCATTCACATGGACGGCTGCGCTTGTAAGCGGAACCGTGTCAGGATTCTCAGCATCCGGTGCGGGGACGATCACCGATATCCTTACAAACACCACAAATAATATCGGCACGGTTGAATACACGATCACACCACATGCGAATGGATGCGATGGCGCACCATACATCCTGAGCGTAACAGTAGATCCACAACCAGTCATCACTTCGATTGTGACTCCGCTCTCGCAGGTAGTCTGCAATACAACAGGATATTCGATCAATATCAACTCACTCAGCACACCATCAGGCGCGGGCAGCGTGGTCTACAGTTACACAACGTCTGCCTCTGCAGGTATTGGTGGGTTCACCGCAACTGGCTCGAACATCTCGGTGAACACAGATATTGTTGAGACTGCGGTTACGAACAGTGGCGTTGTAAGGGGCACGATCACTTACACAATTACGCCTTATATCACAGGAAGTGCTGTAGGTTCAAACTGCACGGGAA
Organism: Fulvivirgaceae bacterium JP3-4; assembly: GCA_029309925.1. Classification (GTDB taxonomy): domain Bacteria; phylum Bacteroidota; class Bacteroidia; order Cytophagales; family Cyclobacteriaceae; genus Chryseosolibacter. The sequence continues at coordinate 3,017,979 of JARKND010000001.1, read as the reverse complement.
GTCCAATCACAATTATTATCAATGTTGATCCTACACCGGCAGTGACAAGTGTCAGCACAAGAAACATCTGCAGCGGATCAGCAGTGAACTATACTCCGACATCAAATGTGAGCGGTACCATCTTTAACTGGACAGCATCAAATACATCAGGCACCGTTTCAGGCTTCACTGCTTCAGGATCCGGTACGATCACAGACATCCTTACGAATACTACCAACAATGTTGGAACCGTGACTTATGTTATTACACCGGTGGCCAATGGTTGTACGGGTACGCCATTCAATCTTTCGGTAAATGTCGATCCGCTGCCCCAGATCACGTCTGTTGTAACACCCCTTTCAGCGGTCATCTGCAACAGCACTGGCTATAGCATCAACGTGAACAGCGCATCAGTGCCATCAGGCAGTGGGGTGGTGGTCTATGATTTCACAGCCTCGGGTACGGCAGGCATTAGCGGATTCGCGGTGTCGGGTACAGCAATTTCGGTTGCAACCGATATCACTGAAACGAATGTTGCTAACGCTGGAACCACGCAGGGCTATGTGACCTACACAATCACTCCGCGCATAACAGGTAGCAATGTCGGAAGTGTATGTTCAGGTACACCGATCATGGTTACGATCAGCGTTGACCCTACACCAGTTGTAACAAGTGCTGCAGCGAAGAACATTTGCAGCAACGCAGCAGTGAATTATACACCGACATCCAACGTCAGTGGTACAACCTTTAATTGGACCGCATCCGTGATTTCTGGCACAGTGAGTGGCTTTACTGCGAGTGGAAGCGGAACCATCACCGATATACTTGTAAATAATACGAATGCTGTGGGTGTAGTCCGCTACGCGATCACGCCTGTGGCTAGCGGATGTAGCGGATCAGTATTTAATTTTGACGTGACCATAGATCCACGACCTGTCATCACCACGAACGTTACACCTGCAAGCCGGATCGTTTGCAACAACACAGGCTTTACAATTGATGTTAACAGCCTGGCTGTTCCGGCAGGTAGTGGATCAGTTGTATATGATTACACTGCAGTTGCAAGTGCCGGATCGGTAACAGGATTCACTGCCAGTGGCACCGGAATTAACCTGTCAACCGATATCGCTGTCGCGTCTGTTGCGAACAGCAGCACGGTAAGGCAGACGCTGACCTACACCATTACTCCTCGAATTGTGTCCAGCGCATCAGGAGTTGATTGCCCGGGAACATCGATTCAGGTTATCATCAGCATCGATCCGACTCCGGTCGTGTCAAGTGTTGCAAGCGGAATCATCTGCAGCAAGCAGTCTGTTGGATATACCCCGACATCAACCGTGGCCGGAACGACTTATGCATGGACTGCGTCCGTGATTTCCGGCACAGTAACAGGATTTACAGCAAGTGGCTCAGGTAACATTAATGATGTCCTTGTTAATGTTGCAAATGCTAATGGTGTGGTACGTTACGTAATCATTCCGACAGCGACAGGTTGTTCCGGCCCCGCTTTCAATTACGATGTCACCGTTCGCCCAGAGCCGGTGATGAGCACTTCGTTGAATTCTGCGGTGTGCAGTGAGGCGTCAGCTGGTATCACCCTTGCGACCAACGGTACAAGCATTGGTGCGAGTTCGTATACGATCAATAGCATTGCCGTGCAGTCGGGATTGACTCCGGCTTCAGGAAACGCAACAATTGGTTCGCTCAAACCTGCTAATGCAATCGCAGCCGACAAGTTTACAAATGCCACGACAGGAACATTAACTGTTACCTACTCAGTCACTCCGGTCAGTGCAGCTGGTTGTGTGGGAAATGCCTTCGACATTGTACTGACTATCAATCCGGAACCAAGAGCAAACAACTCTCTTGAGAGCCCGGTCTGCAGTGATGTAGCTTTTAGTTATAATCCTCAAAACAACATAACGAATGGCGTTGCCGCAAACTTTACCTGGACAGCCACGTTCGATGCCGGCCTTACAGGTGGCGCTGCGAGTGGCAGCGGAGCTGTTAGCGGCACGTTGACGAACGTCACGAGTGGAGTGTTGAATGCTACCTATACAGTGACTCCGGTAGGTCAGACTGGTGCGTGTCTCGGGGATCCATTCGTCATTACAGTGCCGATTCGCCCTGAGCCTGTTGGTTTTGCCGATGTTACTACGGTTTGTAGCGACAACGCGGTCAACTACAACCTCATTAATAACGTGGCCATCAGTGGTAACAACGTGGGAGGTACATTCTCCTGGCTTGCCATTGACAACCCAAATGTCACGGGTGAGAGCCTCACGCCTCAGGGGAATGTAAGGATTACCAACATTATTAATAACGTTACGAATTCAACGCAGAATGTATCCTATGCAGTTACACCGACAAGTGCTGCGGGCTGCGTTGGTAACATATTTAACATCACCGTCACCGTTAATCCTGAGCCGGTAGGTTTGTCAACCACGCATGTGATTTGTAGTGACCTGGCGGTTGCGTACGATCTGCAGAACAACGTTAACTCTTCCGGAAATAACCTTCCGGCCATTTTCAATTGGAGCGCTACGGCAAATGCTGTTGTGGATGGTGAAGGCACACTTGTAAAGACGGCTTCTGTCATTGACGATGTGCTGCGCAATCCATCCAATAATGTTGAGAACGTTCTCTATACCATTAATCCGTCAGCGCAGGGTACAGGCTGTCTCGGAAATACATTCACCGTCAATGTGAGCGTCAATCCAAGAGCGAAGATCTCCGCAGGCCGTGATCTCGAACTTTGTCAGAACTTCCCTGGTATCGCCCTGGAAGGTTCAATCAACTATGCTCCGAATGGCATCACATGGACAGGCGGACAGGGAACTTATTCATCTGTCAATGATCCGACTGCTGTATATTCATACAAGAATCCTCAGGAAATCAATACAGTATTCACGCTGACGATGACAGCTACAGACCCTGATGGTTCAGGTCCGTGCCCGGCAGAAAGTGATCAGATGACATTGCGGATTAACCCGCTGCCAATTGTGATCTTCACGGGGTTGCCTTCAGGCTCGCCTCCTCAGATGGCAGAGAACAATCTACCAATCACCCTTACCGGTAATCAGATCGGTGGTGTGTTCACGATCTCACCGATTACGTCAAACATTGGTAGCACTGTTGTTAATCCAGTCGACAAGGCTGTATTTGATCCGGATGCAGTTGATCTGGGCTCAAACTTCATCACTTACACTTACACCGATCCAAAGGGATGCGTTAACTCGAATACACAGGAAGTTATTGTCAATCCGATCACAAACGTTGACTTTACTGTTCAGGGTGCGACACTCAACGCTGACGGGCAGTATGAAATCTGCGCAAACCTTAACCTTGTGAAACTGATCGGGTTCCCTGCAGCATCAAGCGGATTTGCACCGGAAACCAAGTTCACAAGCATTCCTGCGTTTGCCGGAGGTCCGACTGCCACCATCATCTTCGATGGAACCGACTACTTCATTCAAACGAACAATCTCGTATCGGAGACCTATCGCATTCGCTACGATTTCAAAAACGCTTTTGGTGCGATCACGTTCAAAATCCGGGATCTGAAGGTGTTTGCCAGCCCGGTGGCGCAACTTACTTCTGCGAACAACTGTATCGCCAGCGATGTTGTCTTCACCGATCTGTCTACGATCAACACTACTCCATTCCCGACCAATCTCGTGAGCTGGCAGTGGGATTTCGATGACAACTCCACAAGCGCGTTGCAGAATCCAAGTAAGCGATATACTCAGCCAGATACGTATCAGGTGCGTTTGAGAGTTGGAACAGGACAGGGATGCTTTGATGTATCAGACCCGTTCCCGGTTCGTGTCGGTGCGGTGCCGATTCCTGACTTCAAGTGGTCAGCAATTTGTAACTCTGAGTTTACGAAGTTCGAAGATATTTCAACCAACCCAGGCAATGTTAGTACGATCACAGACTATACATGGAATTTTGGTGATGGAAATATGCTGGTAGGTCAGACCGGCCAGCCCGTGCCAGCAGGTCAGCACAACGGAACAACAACCGGTGTGTACGAGCGTCCGGATCATCAGTACGCAGCCTTTAATACGTACGATGTTACCCTTGTTGTAAGAACCAATGACGGATGTTCTAATACGATTACCAAGAAGGTATTTATTCTGCCATACAGCACCGTTAAACTGAATTCAAAGCTTTCATACCTGGAGGACTTCGAGACTTCCAACGGTGGATGGATTGCGGAAGCTGGTATGGCCACAAACCTTGCAAATGTAAAAAGCGACACTAGCTGGATCTGGGGATTACCTGCCGGAGCACATGTGACTTCAGGAGCGAATGGTTCACAACGAGCATGGTGGACTGGAGCCAACCCTAACGGCAATGGAATCTCATACTTCTCGAACGAAAATTCTTCAGTGAACGGCCCGTGCTTTGACCTGACGAAACTCGAACGTCCAATGGTTTCAGTGGATTATTTAGCAGATATGGATCAGTCGGATGGTGCAGTGCTTCAGTACTCGATCGATGGCGGTAACAACTGGCTTATCGTTGGAAATGAGCAATCTCAGACGCAGGATGAGGGCATCAACTGGTTTAACGGGCGAAGCTTACTGTCGAATCCGGGAAAGCAGACGCTTGGTCAATATGGATGGACTGGTAATAAAGACCAGGCGCAAGGCGTTTGGAAAACAGCGCGCTTTAACCTTGACATGGTTCCGGTAGCTTCACGCAAGCAGGTCCGCCTCAGAATAGCGTTCGCCAGTAACGATGGTAACCCTCAGGGCGAGTATGACGGATTTGCGTTTGATAATTTCTTCGTGGGTAATAAGAAGCGCACCGTTCTTGTTGAGCATTTCACAAACTCAAACAGTATCAATGCGCAGAATGCCAACACACATCTGGATAAGCTGTACGCTGATCAGTCACTCTACCATGCGCAGCCAGACTTTGTGAAGCTGCAATATCACATGTCCATCCCTGCGTTTGATCAGCTGAACCGCGACAACCCATCTGATCCGGGCGCGAGGTCTTTCTTCTATAACGTTACCAATACGCCTCATACCTTTATGGACGGTCTCGTTGGTAATTATTATAAGAAAGTTCTGAATGGTGGCTATGCACAAATCGACCGGTTCGAACTTGACCGCAGAGCGCTCGAAGATCCGGAGTTCATGGTCGACACCGCAGTGTTCCAGACAGCTCCGGACGATGTTCTTCGCGCAAGCGTATCATTCTCTGCAGCGAAAACAATTTCGACTCCTGTTATATTCCACATTGCGCTCGTTGAGGATAACGTAAATGGCAACCGGAATGTGTTGAGGAAATTGTTGCTCCAGAGCGAAGGATTTACGGTCAACCGAAACTGGTCTAAAGGTGATTTGCAGAACATTGACATCGATTATCCGATCGATGTACCGATTGCAAATTCTGCTAACCTCTACGTGGTCGCGTTCGTCCAGGATAAGGCAACTCGCAATATTCTGCAGGCGCGAATCTTCAAGGCACCGAACAAAAATGGAATTCCACCGGTGGGTATCGAAGACGATCCGGCAACAGCTGAGATACGGAACATCAGCGTGTACCCGAATCCGGCATCGAAGCGCATTAACTTCTACCTCGAAAACGAATTGTCGGGCGACTACGGCTGGCATGTGGTGGATCAGCGAGGTGTGACGGTACAGGAAGGTACGCTCAACCGGAATCTCTCCTCACCACAGCAGGTAGAAATAAGCAACCTGTCAAATGGAATTTACTTCGTGAGATTCACCCGCGCGAATAAGACTGTGGTGTACAGGAAAATCGCAGTGATGAACAGCAACTAAGCTGTCTTGAGCGCCTGATCGAATTCCTGAACAAGTTGTTCACATGATTTGATGAATTGGGAAGTAACTTTAACAAGCTCCGACAGGTTTGTTTTAGCCTTCCCATTTTCTTCTATAAAAAGAATATTCGGCCGTTGGTCATGGATCCCCAGCAGCGTAAACGAAGGCTTTACCTGGTGTGCCAGTCGCGATATCCGTTCAAAATTCTTTTCGGCCAGCCCTTCGCGCATCTGGTTGACAACGCCAGGAATAGTCTGCACAAACGTCTGCATCATCTCCTGAATAAATTCTTCGTTGTTGTTTGAAATTGAACGAAGGTAGCTCAGGTCGTAGCTTGCTGTTTGTGTTTCTGCCGCAGCTTTCTTCTGTTTCTTGGCTCTTATTTTCAGATCCAGAACGATTTTCCGGTGCAAGTCATCCGGGGTGAAAGGTTTTGGTAAGTAGTCGTTCATGCCTGATGCCAGACACTTTTCAATGTCGGGCCGGGTGGCGTTGGCTGTTAACGCAACGATCGGAACATCGCGTTTTGCGCCTTCAAGTAACCGGATCGTTTTCGTTGCTTCGTAGCCATCCATCACCGGCATCTGAATGTCCATGAGCACGAGATCGTAATCGCCACTTTTTACTTTTTCGATTGCCACCAATCCATTCTCCGCAATGTCAACTTCGCACTGCCAGTTCTTCAGGATGCTTTTTGCATACAACCGGTTGATATCGTTGTCTTCCACCAGCAATACCTGCAAACGTTTCGTAAGTGTGCTGTCCTGGAGTTTCTGAGAGGCAAGCGTGGATGTAAAGATGGTGCTCGCCTTTCCGATAGCGTAGGGCACAAGCACGATGAATGTCGACCCAGCGTTCTCTTCGCTGCGAACTGTGATCTTTCCATTCTGCAGTTCCACAAGCTGTTTGACGATCGTCAATCCGAGCCCGCTGCCGCCATATTTGCGTGTCACGCTGGCATCCGCCTGACTGAAACTTTCAAAAATTGTATTGAGCTTTTCGGAAGGAATACCAATACCGGTATCACTTACTTCGAAACGTACCCAGCACGTTTCCTTTTGAAGTCTTTCAACGGAACACGAGAGATTGATTGACCCGCTGTGCGTAAACTTAACCGCATTGCTGATCAGGTTGATCAACACCTGGTTAAGCCTTACGGGATCGCCAATCAGAATACGATTCAGTTTTTTCTCGATGGAATAGTCGAGCGTGATATTCTTTTCTTTCGCCTGGTAAGCAAACGTGGTGATCAACGATGGCACCAGGTCCGTAAGGTTGAACCCGATCTTTTCGAACTTGAGTTTTCCTGATTCGATCGCTGCAAGGTCGAGGATGTCGTTGATGATCAGCTTCAGGTTTTCTGCAGAATGCCGGATTGCATTGAGGTAAGTTTCCTGTTCGGCTGCATTGGCGTTTTGCCCCAGCAGATCGGCCATCCCTGCGATGCCGTTGATGGGTGTCCGGATCTCATGACTGATGTTGGCAAGAAACTGTTCTTTGGCTTTCTGAAGTCTTACGAGTTCTTCCGCGTCCTGTTTTCGCTGGGTGATATCACGGCAGTCGAGGATGAAGCCGTCAAGACCTTCTTTATGCTTCAGGTTGATCGCATTGTATTCGAGAAAACGGAACGATCCATCCGCACAAAGAAACTGAAATTCAACCTTCTCGGTATACGCCCGCTTCTGGCTTTGCCTGAATTTCGTTTTGAAGTCCGGCAGGGTCGAAGGGAGAATGTAGTTAAAGAAATTTTTCCCAATCAGATTTTTTGACTTGTATCCCAGCGTATCACCTACGGACGCGTTGTGATAGCAGATATTGCCATCAAAGTCAACCACGAAGATCAGGTCGGAACCATCCTCCACAACGGCCTTATAGAAAGACCCTTTCGTTACATACTGCTGAAGTTTCATACTAAATTCCGGCAGCCTCCATCTCTTTCAGATATCGATAGAGTGATGACTTTCCTATGTCAAGTTTACGCGCCACTTCAAGCACATTGCCATCATGTTTATTCAGAAAATGACGGATGATCTTGTACATGTATTGCTCCATCGTCATCTCCTGGTGCAGAAATGACTCAAGTCGAGTCGAACTGTTAAACGTTATATCCTGAGGCCTGATCTCCTGCTCGCTCGCCATCACGGCAGCGAGTTCGATGACAGATTTCAGCTCGCGGATGTTTCCTGGAAACGGATATTGCATGAGCTTCTGCTGTGCTTCAGTGCTGATCTTGAACCGCGGCATCTGGTTTTCCTTTGTGAAATTATCGAGGAAAAACTTTGCAATAAGAATGACGTCATTGCCGCGTTCACGCAGGGGAGGAAGCTGTATCGGCAATCCGAGCAGGCGGTAATAAAGATCCTCCCTGAATCTTCCTTCTTTGACTTCCTGGGTCAGGTCTTTGTGCGTTGCCGCAATCACGCGGACATCGAGTTTTACAATCTGGTTTCCGCCAATACGTGTAATCTCGCGTTCCTGCAGCACGCGAAGCAGTTTCGCCTGCAGGTTTGGATCCATTTCACCTATTTCATCGAGGAAGATCGTGCCTCCGTCAGCTTCTTCAAATTTTCCGATCCTGCGCGTGATTGCTCCTGTGAATGCTCCCTTCTCGTGCCCGAACAATTCACTTTCAATCAGATCGCGGGGTATTGCGGCAATGTTTACGGCTACGAACGGCTTGTTCTTGCGCTTGCTATTGTAGTGGATGGCTTTAGCAACGAGTTCCTTACCAGTTCCCGTTTCACCGGTGATGGAAACTGAAATATTTGTACTGCAAGCCTTTTCGAGCAGTGAGAATATTTTTTTGATCGCAACGCTCGTTCCGACAATGCTTTTTTCAAACTCGTACTTCTCGCTGATCTCCTTTTTGAGGTGATCAATCTCTTTGATCAGCGATGACTTGTTCCGGGCGTTATTGATGGAATTGAGTACACGGTCTTTTGTGTCCTGATCTTTTGTGATGTAATCGTATGCACCGGCCTTGAGCAGCTCGACCGCAGTCCCAATCTTTTCCTGCGCGGAAATGATAATGACACTGATGCTCGGGTCGTGAGCTTTGATCTGTTGCAGAACCTTTTCGCCTGGCAGGTCTGGCAGGGAGTAATCCAGCGTAATGATGGTTGGATTCTTGTGAAGGTTGTCGAGGCAGGATTTACCGGAAGTAAAGAACTCCACCTCATAATCGGGATTCAGGCCGAGAACATATTTGAGAAATTTGGTGTAAGCAGGGTCGTCTTCTACAACAAAAATCTTCACGGGTTCTTTATCATACATAAACTAGGGAGTTCAACTAGTAAATATATTAATACCATCGCTGGAATGAAAAGGTTACCCCGGCTGATACGCCAGCTTTTTTAAATTAAACATACCTGCGGAAGTAAGTTATTTATTTAATTGCAGCTCATTTAACCAAAGTGCATGAGCCAGTCGTGGTTTGCCAGTTCAGTTGTCCCGTTTCGTCTGGTATTTTTAATGTGGGCTGCTTTTTATGTCGAATACATGTACGGATGGCCCCTGAGCCTCTTTGGCATTGTTCCATGGACCCCGATGGGTCTCATCGGAATATTCACGGGCCCCATGCTGCACGGAAGTCTCGACCACCTCATCTCGAACACGGTTCCGTTGCTTTTCCTGGGAACAGTGCTCTTCTTTTTTTATGAGAAGATCGGAGGGATTGTGTTTTTCAGGTCGTACTTCTGGACGAACGTAATGGTGTGGCTGTTTGGACGACACGACAGCAATCACATCGGAGCCAGTGGTGTGGTGTACGGACTTGCTTTCTTTCTTATTTTCTTCGGAATTTTCAGACGCGATTTTACGTCAATGCTGATATCGATTGTGGTCATCATGCTCTATGGAGGGGTGATTTACGGTGTGCTTCCAACCGATCCACGCGTTTCCTGGGAATCGCATTTTGCCGGAGCACTGGTAGGTATTTATACTGCAATCGGATTGAGTTCGAAAAAAAATGTTGGTTAAGGTATGGATGCAGCGGTAAAGAAAATTCTAAGCGATCTCAAAGCCCGGAAGTTTGCGCCTGTCTATTTCCTCCAGGGAGAGGAGTCTTACTACATCGATGTGATTTCAGATTATATCGAAAATAATTGTATCAGTCCGGCCGAACGGGGTTTTAACCAGGTTATTGTCTACGGTAAAGATGTTACGATGGCCACCGTGCTGACGCATGCGCGCAGGTATCCGATGATGGCCGAAAGACAGGTCGTGATTGTGAAGGAGGCGCAGGACATTCAGGACATCAACAAAGACACAGGCTCAAAACTCCTGCTGGATTATGTGATGAAACCGGTGCCGAGCACGGTGCTTGTGTTCGGCCACAAACACAAAAGCCTGGACAAGCGGAAGGAACTTGGTAAGAAGATCGATAACTACACAGTTTCGATTAATGCGAAAAAACCCTACGACAACCAGCTACCGGAGTTCGTTGCCGAGTATGCCCGCGAGAAAAAGATTGGTATTGACGACCGTGCCGTTATGACCTTGTGTGAGTATGTCGGCAATGATTTACACAGACTAGCGAATGAGATCGATAAACTCTCCCTCGCTTTGGGGAATGGCGGCTCGATAACTTCCGAACAAGTCATGAATCACGTTGGGGTCAGTAAAGAGTATAATATTTTTGAGCTTCAGAAGGCGATCCTCCAACGCGATACGCTGCTCGCCAACAAGATCGTCAACTACTTCGAGAGCAATACGAAGAAGAACCCAATGATCCCTGTTGTTGCTTATCTCTTTTCATTTTTCAGTAAACTTCTCGCGGCTACGCAGGCTCCTGACAAGAGCGAGAAAGGACTTGTTAGTGCGCTGAAAATCAGCCCCTACAGTGCCAAAGATTATAGTCTTGCATTACGACATTATCCGCAGGAAAAAATCATTGAAAGCATCAGTTCCATCAAGGAGGCAGATCTCAAGCTCAAAGGCGTGAACTCCGGCTCCGACAGTGAGGGGCAGATCTTCCGGGAGTTGGTGTACCGGATTATGCACTGACCACTTTTACTCCTTTTTACGTTGGCTTTATCTCCGGCTGCAAGCTGCAAGCTTCAAGCTACAAGCCTTTGAGACGCACTCACGGACCTGCAGCTGTAGCTTGAAGCCCGGCCCCGCTACCCAACTTACCACCAACCCGTTGCATAGCCGAAAAGAGAGCAGTCCAGCGATAAACCCACGTTAATATTCCTAAGAATTTTATAGCTTTGGGTCCATGCATAAACGGCTTTGGCCCATTTTTTTAACTGTTTTTTTTGGTCCCTTGTTTGCAATAAATTTTTTGCGGGACGTTTTAACTCCAAAATCACTGACTGTGAGAAATACTTTTTGCATCCTGATTCTGTTATTCTTATTTCAATCACTCCAGGCGCAGCATCAGCTTTCACAATCCAAACCAGAGATCCTTTATCGAAAGGGAACTGAGCTCATCGCTCATGCGAACTATGGTGCGGCCCGGAAAGTGTTCTCGGAATTTCTTGAAGAGACATCAGGCACCGATCCGCGCAGGAGCGAGGCCGAATATTATGTAGCCTTCAGTTCACTGAGCCTCGGCCACAATGACGGAGAAAAACTCATCGAAGATTTCATCTCGCATAACCCGGCCAGTCCCAAAGCTGCAACTGCGTGGTATGACCTCGCCAATTTCTTCTATGACGAGAAAAGCTATTCCAAGGCGACAAACTATTTTAAAAAAGTAGACTTCCCCGCATTGACGCTTGATCAGCGAAACCAGGCGCACTTCCGCTGGGGATACAGCTTTTTTAATTTGAAGAAGCTCGATGAGGCACTTGAGCAGTTTAACCTCGTTAAGAATGTAAACAGCCAGTACGCGCCAGCGGCAAACTACTACGCTGGATTTATTGAATACTCCAACGGCCAATATGACGAAGCTTTGAAAGACCTTCGTAAAGCTGAGTCAAATCCTTCTTACGCCCCCGTGGTTCCATACCTCATTGCCAACGTGCTTTACAAGCAAAAGAAGTATGACGAGTTGCTGCAATATGTCAACTCGGTGAAAAATAAGAGCGGCATTCAGAATAGCAATGAAATCTCCCTGCTCGCGGCCGAAGCCCTGTATTTTAAGGGTGATTATAAGGGAGCGGTGGATGCCTACGAGCGCTACCTGGCAGACAATCCCGCGAAAGCGGAAAGTGCGGTACTCTTCCGCGCAGGTTTTTCAAACTACCAGCTCAATCAAACAGACAAAGCAATTACTTACCTCGGCAAGTCAGCCGCTGGCAAGGATTCTACCAGTTTCTATGCTTCGTACTACCTTGGAATCCTTTACCTGAAACAGGGTCAGAAGCCACTCGCTATCAACGCTTTTGATGTCGCCAGAAAGTACACGAAAGATTCAAAGCTTGTGGAAGAATCATCTTTCCAGTATGCCAAAGTGTTGTACGATGCCGGCAGACCCGAACAGGCTATTACTGAATTCGAAAAGTTCCTTAAAGATTTCCGCGGAAGCGTACACAGCACCGAGGTGAGGGAGTTGCTAGCGCAGGCATACATCAATGGAAACAATTATCATAAAGCGATCGAATACATTGAAACGCTGAGCACGAAAAGCCCGCAGGTTGAGCAGGCCTACCAGAAGGCAGCGTACCTCAAGGGCACAGAGCTGTTTAACAAGGAAGACTATCCCGGGGCAGTTGAGAATTTCGAAAAGTCGTTGCGCTATCCGCGCGACCCCGCTTTCGTCATCCAGGCTAGCTTCTGGGCTGCTGAAGCTTACTCCATGGGGCAGAAGTACGAGCAGGCCATCCGTCATTATAAGAAAGTATTGGAGAGCGGATCCGCAGTAGATATGGAAACCCTGCTGAAGACCCGTTACGGTCTGGGCTATGCGCACTACAACCTCGAGGCGTATGAAAATGCGCTGATGAACTTCCAGGATTTTGTAAACCGTGGCAATCGCAGCACACCTAATTATACCGATGGACTGATTCGTTTAGCTGACTGCTACTATGTAGCAAAGCGTTATGACGAAGCGCTGTCCAATTATACCAAAGCCAGAAATATCGGCTCACCCGATAATGACTACGTTCTTCTTCAGACCGGTGTCATCAGTGGTATCCAGCGCAAGTATGGCGAGTCGAGAAATCAGCTGTCGTTACTTATTCAGAATTATCCGAAGTCGCAATATCGCGATGAGGCATTGTTCCAGCGGGCGCAGTTTGATATCGAACAGGGAAATTCGCAGGCTGCAGTGGAAGGGTTGTCTCAACTCATCCGCGAAAGCGCTAATTCAAAATTCCTCCCGTACGCCTATATGCGGAGAGCATCTTCATACTTCAATCTGAAGCAATACGACAAGAGCATTGCAGATTATGGCGCGGTGATTCAGCGCTTCCCAACACATCCGCTGGCGCAGGAAGTCCTTTTGCCTTTGCAGGATGTGCTGACTGCCGCAGGAAAGTCTGGCGAGTTTGAGACTTATCTCGCCCAGTTCAAAAAAGCAAACCCTGGCAACCAGGCACTTGAAAACATTGAGTTCGAGACTGGCAAAAATCTTTACTTCGATCAGCAATATCAAAAGGCGATCACGAGTCTTAATAATTTTCTGGCAAGCTATCCCGCATCATCACGGGCCAATGAAACAAAGTATTATATCGCGGAATCGCATTACCGCCTGAAAGATCTTATGAAGGCCTATCCGATCTACAAGGAACTTAGCGCAGATCCGAATTTTGCTTTTGGAAGTCGGGTAGAAGGCCGCCTTGCGGAGATCGAATACAAGCAGGGTATGTACCCGGATGCGGTGCGCAGCTTCAAACGGCTTGAGCGCCTTGCCACGAACAAGAAGGAACAGTCGAATGCGTGGATGGGGTTGATGGAGTCGTTCTATATGCAGGCCCAATATGACTCGGCCGATGCTTATGCCCGGATAATTCTGGAACGAGGCGCGGTGAGCGCAAGTGCACAGAACAAAGCGTCACTCTACCTTGGCAAATCTGCCTTCGCCCGCGGTGATTATGAAACTGCGAAAGACGAGTTCCTGAACACACTCAACACCGCCCAGGATGAATATGGCGCTGAAGCAAAATTCCTGCTCGCGCAGACCTTCTATCTCGAGAAGAACTATACGCAGGCCTACGAGACGCTGACGAGCCTGAACAAAGATTTTGAGTCGTATGAAAGTTGGGTAGGCAAGTCATTCCTGCTTATTGCCGATGTGTTCTTTGCGCAGGAAGACTACTTCAATGCAAAAGCCACGTTGCAGTCGCTGATCGATAATTTCCCTGCTGAATCTGTAAAAGAGGAGGCACGCAAGAAATTGCAGCAGGTGCTGGAGAAGGAACTTGAAATTGAAAATCAACAAAAAGCCGATACCGTTGAAGAAAAGAATTAACATGCGCACGGATATTTTTTCAGCTATGAAGAATATATTTTTTACGATCGCCATGCTCCTCGCAGTCCAGGTAGCTTTTGCACAACAGCAATGGGAGGAGGGCGAACTTGAAGATGTTGAGATCGAAATTGTGAAGGAGCGTCAGATCACGTTGCCTAAAGCCAACCGTAATTTCGAAAAAATTCCACCGAAGCCATCTGATCCGATCAGGACGCCCATGAAGTACGACTTCAGGCCTTTCAGTTTTCAGACGGCTCAGTTCACACCACAGATTCGCCCGCTGAAACTCAAGCAGGAAGAATCGTCAAAGGCTACCGGTGGCTCGATCAGTGTGGGGTATGGAAACTATTCATCGCCTTACCTCGAAGGATTTATCAACACGAAAAAAGATAAGAACAAGCTCGTAGGCGCTCATGCCTTTCTGAAAAGCTCGGACAAAGGACCGGTGGATGGTGTGAATTCAGGAGGAGGAATGGCAGGAGTGTCGGTGTTTGGCAAATCGTTCACCGATTACGTTTCGCTGTCTGGTGAGGCCGAATTTGAAAACCGGTCGACACATTTCTACGGCTATGTACCGGGCACTGACGTTGACGGAGCAACCATCAAACAAGCTTATAATAATTTCAAGCTGTCGGGCTCGTTGTCGAATACAAAAAATTCTGATTTTGCTTACAACCTCGGTGGTGTTTTCAGCTACCTGATGGATAAATACGAAGCTAAGGAAACTGAAGTCGACCTGAATTTCGGTGCGCGCTATACGCTCAACGAAGAGTCCGCGATAGGAGTAGGGGCCGACTATGTTTTGCTCAACCGCACCGATGTGGCGGTAGACGGCAATGCCCGAAGCCTGTTCAGTGTGAATCCCTACTATACTTTTTATCCTATTCCCGACCTCAAACTGACAGCAGGTATTGTCGCGGCATTTGAGAATGACAGCATTGATGATCGTGATGTTCATGCCTATCCCGACATTCGCGCTTCATATCCACTAAGTCCTTCAGTAGATGTAGTTGCATCCCTCACCGGGGGTGTCGAAAAAGTTTCGCTGCAGTCTTTATCACGTGAAAATCTGTGGCTTGCACCGAACATTTCCATCTTCCATACAAACAAGTTGTACGATCTGCAGGCAGCGCTGCATACCCGCATTGGCAGCAAAGTTTCTCTTAACGGAGGCTTTTCTTTCGCGAGCCTGAAGAACTTGTATTTCTACGTCAACGACTTTACAGACCAGTCGAAGTTTAATGTAGAGTATGATACTGATGCCACCATCCGTACGAATGTATTTGCTTCGATCGGATTTGCGCAGACAGAAGCGGTTAAGGTCCTGATCAGGGGAGACCTTTTCAACTACAGCACGCAACAGCAGGAGGAGGCATGGCATCGCCCGACATACCGCGTCACCGGTGACCTAGGTTTCAATATTTACAAGAAGGTCCTGTTTGACGTCAGCCTGATTGCGCAGGGAGGAATGAAGGCGAAAGACTATACTACGCTGACCGATTATACGATCGTTGAACTTGATCCGGCCCTCGACCTCAATGCGAGACTTGAATATATTGTGTCGCCTAAATTCTCTGTGTTTGTGCAGGGAAACAATCTGACTTCAAATGAGTATCCGATGTTCCTCAACTATCCGGTGCGAGGTCTTCAGGTACTCGGAGGTATTACATGGACGTTCTGACGCGCCCCAGGTGTTTGTACGCCTCAAAATTTAGATTATTTTTGTATGTTCAGACTATGCTAAACTAACACTATGGCCCGTAGAAAAAAGCAAGACGAGAATACATCACCTGAAAATCAAAATCAGAATGATGATACATTCGGTCTTCCGGAAATTGAATATCAACCATTGAACAGGGAGGAAACTCCAAAGACGACCACCACCACCACTGAGACTTACTATCAATCCACTTCCAATACAACCGAAACACCTAAAGAAATGGAACAAGAAGAAGTTCGACAGTACAGTTCTAACGAGTACTATGACAATGATGACGATGGTGGCTCGCCCTGGCCGAAGATCCTGGGTATCGCTGCGATCGTGCTCCTTGCCGGTGCTGCCGTCTGGTATTTTGCCATGTATCGCCCCAAGCAATTGGCAGCAGAACGTGAAAAACAACGCATTGAGCAGGAGGCAAAGGAAAAGCAGGACGCGCTTAACCTCGCTGAATCAAAACGTCAGGAAGATGAAAGACGCAGGGCTGACTCACTTGCCGCCCTCACGGCTACACCTCCTGCCGGAACCATCGACACACTAACCGAAAGGACTGGTCGTTACTATGTCATTATCGCGAGTGGTATCGATGGCGATCTGATCCTTGACTACGCCAAGAAGCTGGCGCCTAAAGGACTCAGCCCCAAGATTATTCCTCCTTACGGTAAGGTTAAATTTTACAGATTGGCGATCGCTGATGGCGATACTTATGCTGCAACACAGGCTACCGCAGACCAGCTAAAAGCTGAGTACACGGACGGTGCCTGGGTGGTGAAGTATTAAGCAGAGAACGACCAATATTTTTTCATCTAGGTTAATAACTTTTTAATAAGAATGGTCCTTCTTCAGATTGCTACAGACACAACCGCTATTGAATCAGCCCAGGAATCCATCTCCATTCTCGAACTTGCTTCGAAGGGTGGAGTGATCATGTATCCGCTTGCGCTCATGTGGATAATTGCCGTGTATATTTTCGTTGAACGCCTC
Source organism: Fulvivirgaceae bacterium JP3-4 (assembly GCA_029309925.1). Taxonomy (GTDB): domain Bacteria; phylum Bacteroidota; class Bacteroidia; order Cytophagales; family Cyclobacteriaceae; genus Chryseosolibacter. The sequence goes on along the minus strand of JARKND010000001.1, from coordinate 3,001,142 downwards.
CTCACCATTAACAAGGCTGGTCGCGTTCCTGAAAGTTTTATGAACAATGTGCGGAACCTGGTGGAGCGCGGTGACATCAACGGAGCGAAACTGGTTTGCTCGCAGAACGATACGCCAATCGCCCGCATCGTGGAGAAAGGTATTGCTCGTATCGGCAAGCCGATCGAAAACATCGAGAAGGCAATGGAAAACATCGGACGCCTCGAGCTGTACAAGCTGGAGAAGAATATGGTGTTCCTTACCATCATTGCCGGTGTCGCACCGATGTTCGGATTTCTCGGAACGATTGCCGGGATGATCCAGACGTTTTTTAACATTTCAATCACTTCAGACATCACACTGGGAACGATTGCCGGAGGTATTTATGTGAAAATGATCACGTCAGCAACAGGCTTAATCATCGGTATTATGGCCTACATCGGCTATAGTTATTTGAACGCTCAGATCGATAAAGTCGTTAATAAAATGGAAGGTGCAAGCGCTGAGTTCATCGATGTGCTGCACGCTCCGGTACGATAGCCTGATATGGATATTCGAAGCAAACGACACAAGAAGCAGGCAGAGATGCATAACTCTGCGTTGAATGACATCCTGTTCATTCTCCTGCTGTTCTTTCTGATCGTATCAACGCTGGCTAATCCAAATGTGATCAAGCTGGGCTTGCCCAAGGCGACAAGCAATACGAAGGCGCGACAAACCGTTGTGGTGAGCATCAACGAAAGCCGGCAGTATTTTGTGGGAACACGGCAGGTGCCTTTCGAGCGTCTTAAAGACAGTCTGGTGCCGGCCCTTGCCAATGAAAACCTCGAGCCAACCATCGTTATCAACGCAGAGAAATCAGTCCCTGTGGAAGATATCGTGAATGTGATGGAAATTGCGAATAAACTTGGTGCAAAAGTTGTTCTTGCTACTAAACGACCGGGTTAATTTTATGAGCAAACAGCAGGAAGTTAAAAACAAAAGAGTTGCAGCGCTCACGACCTTTCTAGTCAATGCCGCCATTTTATTGTTGATGATTTTCGTAGGCAGCTGGAAGATGGCCGGTGAAGGCGAGGGTGATTATCCCGGTATCGAAGTGAACCTTGGCTATGACGACCAGGGTAGCGGAGACATCGAGCCTATGACGCCCATCGGGAATGAAAAGGCCACCGATGATGAAGAAGCCCCTGCTGAAAAAACAGAAGCGCCTGTCGAAGAAAAAGCTCCGGCACCTGTAGTGAGTCCGCCACCTGCTGAAACAAAAGAGGCAGAGCCCTCCGAGACGCTCACCGATCCGACAAGCGATGTAGAGATCAAGGAAAAGCCGAAAGAAGAGAAACCTATAGAAAAGGTTGTTGAGAAAAAGCCTGAAGTACCGGTTGAGAAACCTGTTGAGAAAAAACCGGATCCGGTGCCTACGGCAGTGTATAAGAAACCGTCAGGATCTGATGCGACCAAAACCGGTGACGGAACCGGAAAGCAAGGCACTGAAGGCAACCAGGGAGATGATGTTGGGAAGGAAGGGAACAAAGGTGTCCCTGGTGGCACGCCTGGTGCTGCAGTTTATAAGGGCACGCCTGGTGGCGGTGACGGTGGTTCTTTGGATCTCTACGGATGGGAATGGGACAATATACCTAAGCCGAACATTCAGGATGGTGAGACGGGTCGCGTAGTTTTCAATATCGAAGTTGATGAAAACGGTGAGTTGATCCGTTACTCGAAAGAATCCGGAACGGTCAGCGCTGCTGCAGAACGCGCCTGCGTTGCCGCCATTCAAAAACTGACATTCACTAAAAAATCTGGCGCGAAGGTTCCGCCTGTGTCCAAAGGCAAGATCACCTTCGTCATCCGCGCACAATAATCTGTCGTGTTTATGGATAAGAAAAGCATCGAATTCATTCAGGATGTTTTGATCTCCATTCACGAAAATCTGCATGAGCTTCAGGAGAGAAAAAATTTTGCTGCCCCCGAAGAACTCACCTACATTGAAGCTAAGATCATGGCGTATAACGAAATGATCGCAATACTCAAGAACAGCGCTGAGGAGTTTGGTATCCCGAAGGAGGAGATTGGTCTTTAAGTACCAATAAACAATAAAACCAATAATCAATAACCAAATAATCAAATCACAAACCGAGTTAGTCGCGGTTGAGCTTCTCTTCCATTTATCCTTGGTTTTTGGAGTTTGGTATTTGGTATTTGGAATTTGGCTGTTGGAATTTGATCATTTCTCATCGATTATTCCTTATTGGTTATTTTTGCCCGTATGTTCTCCACCTACCAGCAAACCCTCGACTACCTCTACGCGAATCTTCCCATGTTTCAGCGAATCGGTGCTGCGGCATTCAAGAAAGATCTGACCAACACCATCACACTTTGCAATGCGCTGGGGAATCCGGAAAAAAAATTCAGGAGTATCCACGTAGCCGGCACGAATGGAAAAGGAAGCTCCTCACACATGCTTGCATCCATCCTGCAGGAGGCAGGCTATAAAACCGGACTGTACACTTCACCACATCTAAAATCCTTTACAGAACGCATACGGATCAATGGCAACGAAGTGTCTGAAACGTATGTGGTTGAATTCGTCAATCGCGTGAAGCCACTCATTGATGAAATCCAGCCATCGTTCTTCGAGATCACCGTGGCGATGGCATTCGATTACTTCGCAGCGCAGCAGGTGGATGTTGCAGTTGTTGAGGTCGGACTTGGCGGCAGGCTGGACTCAACGAACGTGATCACTCCCATTGTGTCGCTCATCACCAATATCGGCTGGGATCACAAAGACCTTCTCGGTGACACACTCGAAAAAATTGCTGCAGAAAAAGCTGGAATAATCAAACCATCTGTGCCGGTGGTTGTAAGTGAGCGACAGGAAAGTGGTATCGAAGATGTGTTTATCTCAAAAGCAAAATCTGTCGGTGCACCGATCATGTTCGCTTCGAACACTTATGCGGTGAAGGAAGTCAACGGAAGAAAGCAGATAAAAAGTAATGGAGATGTTATAGTCGAAGTTGTCGATTTTCCGCTCGGAGGAATTTACCAGGACAAAAATTTGAGTGGCGTGGCAGGTGTAGTTGATGTGCTCCGTGGGTTTGGATTCAAAATTTCAAAAGAGGCGCTGACGCTTGGGCTGCAGAATGTAATCAGCAACACGCATCTAAAAGGTCGCTGGCAAAAGCTGCGGGAGCGCCCGCTGGTGATCTGCGACACCGGGCATAACCTCGATGGCATCCGGCAGGTAACCCGGCAGCTGGAAACCATTTCTTACGACCGTCTTCATTTCGTTTTTGGTGTCGTCAAGGACAAAGCGATCGATGATATTCTCGCTATCCTTCCTGCGGCTGCGACATATTACTTTTGTCAGGCTAAGCTGCCAAGGGCGCTTGACGCCTATGAACTTGCTAAAAAAGCGAATGCATATGGGTTACAAGGCTACGTGATACCGGATGTAAATGAGGCAAAGCATTCAGCGTTAAAAAACGCAACGGAAAATGATCTTATATTCATTGGAGGAAGTACCTTTGTGGTTGCAGAGATCAACGAATTATAACTTTACCTGTACCGTGAAACGTAAGCTCGAGCGTTTTAAGATCATTGAAGAACGCCAGAATGTAATCGAACCGACCAAGCCGCTGTACCAGTCAATCAAAGGAAAGTGGCGCGCAGAATACTTTAAGAATGATGCTCCGATAACACTTGAACTCGCGTGTGGTCGTGGCGAGTATACGATCGGGCTTGCAAAAATTTTCGCTGATAAAAATTTCATCGGAGTAGATATCAAAGGCGAACGCATCTGGAAAGGAAGTACCGCTGCTGTCGAGGAGAATCTTTCAAACGTAGCTTTCCTCAGAACACAGATATTGCTGATCGAAAACTTTTTTCAGGCCGGTGAGGTGGACGAGATCTGGCTGACATTCCCGGACCCTCGCCCAAGAAAACGCGATATTAAAAGAAGACTTACAAGCCCAAGATTTATCGAGTTGTATAAAAAACTAACGAAGTCGGGGAGCTACATTCGTCTCAAGACTGACAACACGAAACTGTTTGAATACACGGTGGAGGAGATGAGTACCCGGAACGACATTGCCGACTTCCGGTTCACCAACGATGTGTATAATTCAGATCTTCGCGATGAGTGTTTTGATATCAAGACGCGTTACGAGAGAGAGTTTGCAGCGAAAGGAGAAACGATTAAATATTTGCGATTCAGATTTAAAGAAGAAAACTAGCTAAACAAGGATATGGAAACAAACTTCGACATTGAAGAGAAATTTTTGCAGGCAGACCAACTCATAGCAGACAACCGGCTGGCAGAAGCAGCCAAAATGCTTGAGGCAATCCTGGAAGAAGTTCCTGATTTTGGCAAAGCACACAACCACATGGGTTGGCTGTTTGAAACAAAATTCAAAAATCTTCAACGCGCGGAAGAACATTACAAGCTTGCCCTGAAGTTTTCTTCGGATTATACGGCAGCTTATTACAACTACTGCTACCTGCTGTCATCCCTTCGCAAGTTCGATGAGCTCGAAGCATTGTTGCAGCGTGCCATCGCTGTTTCGGGTATCAGCTACGCCACCATCTACAACGAGTTTGGTCTCATGCGCGAAATGCAAGGCTTGCTTGACGATGCTATCCACTACTTCAAGCTGCACATCAAAAATTCGTTCGATTCAAAAACAATCGAAACAGCAGCAGAGTCGATCAAGAGATGCCAGCGCAAGAAAGAACTCTTAGCCCTCTAAAAACAAAATTGAATATCGAACATAGAATAGTGAATAGTGAATGCAGAATGGTCTAACTTCGACATTCACTATTCGACATTCCATGTTCGATATTCTGCATTTAGTATTCCTCCAGTTTCTCCAGGATCTCCGCTAAATCAGCATAATCCTTAAATCCCGGTCTTTGCTCCGGGGTTCCATCCAACGCCACGCCAGCAACCTTTGGCAAAGCAATCAGATCCAGTACAGTGCCGCCTGAGGAAGGTTTGATCAGCAGCCTGGCGCTCCCGCGATAGCCTTCTAGCTCGTCCTCGGTCAGCAATTGATAAGCGATCCTGTCATCACTTCTCCCTGACTTTGTTACAATGCATGGCAGTGACAGTTGGGACTGAAACCGCCCATATTCTTCATCCGTCAGTTCAAAATAATCAGGCGCATAGTTTTCGATCACTGCGGCAAGCTGATCGCCTGACGTTATGCCATAGACCTCCGCCACGATTTTAGGGCCCGTAACCCACCCCCTGATCTCCTGGAACAACTTCGGTGCAATGTAATTGGGCTGGCCTTCCATCACGCGAAATCCGAGCATTTCAACGCCCATTCCGGAGCAGTACCGCGCATCGCTCAGATTAGAGATATTACCTACCTTTACTACCGTCTTCAGTGGCATGTTTTATAAGAATAGAAAGAATAACTTTACAACGAATTCGTTGAATTTGGGTGCGGATTTAAGAAAAAGGCAGGAATCAGTGAAATATTTAGGAAAATATCTGGTGGTTCTTATTGTTTTGACCACTGCCTGCGGGAAAGATGAATTCACTCCTGCTGACCGAGGCACAGATTATTTCCCCCTCAGGGTCGGCTCTTCGTGGGTTTATGATGTTGATGAAACGATTTACTCCGAAGTCAATGCACCGCAGCAAAATTCCTATCAGATACGTTTATTGGTGACAGATTCAGTCCAGAATAGTGCGGGATCCTACACTTACATCGTCAATCGCACACGCAGAAACACAGGCCAGACCACCTGGACATCACTCGATACATGGTCGATAAGAAAGAACGATCGCGAGGTAATAGTCACCGAAGGAAATACAGCATTTAAAAAACTGATGTTCCCCGTGCGTGATGGAAACAGCTGGAATGGAAACGAATATAACATCTTTGGTGAAGATACATACACTGTTACAGCACTGAACGCTTCGGAAGATATTGAAGGAACAACTTTTGACAATACCTTGACGGTGGAGCAGGAAAATAATGAGGACTTTATTGTTTTCCTCGATGAACGCACGGAATGGTACGCAAAAAATATCGGGCTTGTTAAGCAGGCATTCCGCCAGCTCAACTATTGCACCACTGACAATTGTATTGGTCAGCAAAAAGTAAAAAGTGGTAAAGTCTACTCGCAGGTACTCGTAACTTATGAAAGGTAAATACTGGTTTGTATTTGGGTTGTTGTTGATCAGCGGAGCAGTATCTGCGCAGGTCAACCGCTACATGGTTTTTTTCAAAGACAAAACTGGGACGCCATTCTCCACTTCCGCACCGTCACAATTTCTTTCTGAAAAGGCTATTGAGCGCAGGGTCAGGCAGTCACTTTCAGTCTCTGAGCAGGACCTTCCAATAAACCCCGCATATGCTGAAGGTGTTTCAGGCACTGGCGCCAAAGTTTTTTTTGCAACGCGATGGATGAATGGTGTCCTTGTGCAGTGTGACGCTTCGATCATTCCCTCCGTAGAGGCTTTACCTTTTGTAAGTCATGTCGAATTTGTAGCCCCTCAGCAGCGACTGACAAATGGTGGAAGAAAGAAGGGGCTTTTCCGTAAGAAAGATCATCACATCGGTGTTCGCACGCAGTCGCAGCTGCAAATGCTAGGCATACCGGAGATGCATGCCGATGGATTTCGCGGTGAAGGCGTGACCATCGCGCTCTTTGATGGAGGATTTACTGGCGTGAACACAACAATGCCTTTTCAGGAAGTCTTCAGCGAAGGCAGGTATGATGATGTGGTTTCACACGACTTCGTCAGAAATACGGACAATGTTTTTCAATACGATGATCACGGTACGCAGGTGTTTTCCATTATCGCGGCCAATGTTGCGGACCAGTTTACAGGAGGAGCGTATGAAGCGAATTTTCAATTGTATGTAACCGAAGACGGATCATCCGAGTATCGCGTTGAAGAATACAATTGGCTCTTTGCCGCAGAACGGGCCGATAGCGCTGGCGTTGACATCATCAGTTCTTCGCTTGGCTATTATGATTTTGATATGTCGAGCATGAACTACTCCACTGCACAGATGGATGGCAAGACGACCGTGGTAACCCGTGCTGCGCAGATGGCTGCCGACAGGGGAATTGTTGTTGTGACCAGTGCAGGCAATGAAGGTAACATTCCATCCTGGCGGATCATCACGGCTCCGGCAGATGCTGTTGACGTTATTGCTGTCGCCAACGTGAACACACAGGGTGTTGCAAGTCCCTCAAGTTCACGAGGACCTTCTGCCGATCAGCGGATAAAGCCCGATCTTGCTGCGCTCGGCTCCGGAACCACTGTGATCCAGGAGAATGGGAACATCGGAACGGCTTCCGGTACTTCTCTGGCAGCACCGCTGATCACCAGTCTTGTCGCAGGTGTGTGGCAGAAGTTTCCGAATTTCACCGCGAAGGAAATCGTTGCGGCCCTGAAGAAGACTGCAAGCCGTTCCGGTAATCCGGATAACCTCGTTGGGTATGGCGTGCCGAGCTATCTGTCTGTGTCTGAGTACCTCAGTCAGGAAGGAGACATGGCTTTCGATGTTTATCCCAATCCTGCCTTCGATACACTTACCATCAGCCCGACATTGCCCGATGAAGTGTCAGATTGCAAGATCGAACTGATCTCGCGACTGGGTCAGATCATTGCCGAGGATGATATTAGTTTTTCGTTGATAAATAATTCTTTCCGTGCCGATATCTCCAGCCTGGCATCAGGCATCTACTTCGTTCGGGTCACTACTGCAGGCCGGAGATTCGTGTATCGCGTCTTCAAGAATCAATAGCTATTGCTTTCGGGACTTCGCATTAAAACGCTATTTTTGCGCGGTACCCTGAAATCACATGTCACGAACTCCACTGATTGCACCGTCCGTACTTGCGTCTGATTTCGCAAACCTAGAGCGCGAAATCAAAATGCTGAATGAAAGCGAGGCCGATTACATCCACATCGATATCATGGACGGTGTTTTTGTTCCCAATATTTCTTTTGGTCTGCCCGTAACCGAGGCGATCAAAAGGCATGCGCGTAAGCCGATGGATGTGCACCTGATGATCGTACAGCCCGAGCGTTATGTGGAAGCCTTCCGCAAGGCAGGGGCAGAGATTATTTCGGTTCACGTTGAAGCGTGTCCGCACCTTCATCGCAACCTTCAGCAACTGAAATCGTTGGGATGTAAAGCCGGAGTGGCGATCAATCCGCATACGTCTATCAGCGAACTTGAGAATGTTATCCAGGACATCGACCTGATTTGCATCATGTCGGTAAATCCCGGGTTTGGTGGTCAGAAGTTTATCGAAAACACTTATCGCAAGACGAAGGCACTGAAAGAAATGATCGTGGCCAATAAATCACAGGCGTTGATCGAGATTGACGGGGGAGTTAATGAGGCGAATGCCAGGCTTCTGGTCGAGGCTGGAGCTGATGTGTTGGTGGCGGGCAATTTTGTGTTCAGCTCGAAGGATCCGAAAGGGGTGATTGCAGCGCTGAAACGCGGTTAATGATCTGTCACTATCGCCCGGAAACCGGCAAGATTTTTGATTTTTAAGCCTTAAAACCGGAATATGCCAAAGGTTTACATGTCCTCCCTTCTGCTAGTTTTTCTTTTTTCCTGCCAGACGCGATCGGTTTCCCGGATCGATCCTGCCAAAGAAATTGACCTAAGTGGTCGTTGGAATGATGTCGATTCACGCAAGGTGGCCGACCAGATGATCTATGACCTTTTCGAGTCTGAGTCGTTCAAGAATTATGCAAAGGCAAAGGGTCGCAAACCCGTTATTGTTGTGGGGCAGATCCGGAACAAGACTTCCGAGCATATCGATGCGGACAACTTCATCAAAAAGTTCGAAGTGGTGATCCATAACTCGAATGTGGCTGACCTGGTTGAGTCGGGAGAATTCCGTGACAAAGTACGGGTCGAACGTTCGGAACAGCAGGACTATGCAGATCCGGCTACTGCGAAGCGCTGGGGAATGGAAACCGGTGCCGATGTGATGCTCTTCGGTGATATGACATCAGAAGTTGATACGTACAATAACAAGCGCGTAGTGAACTACATCACTACCTTATACCTGACCGACCTTGAAACCAATAAGCGCGTCTGGTTCGGTCAGAATGAGATCAAAAAATACGTGAAGAACTAGCCTCTCCTGAAAAATGAAGAAGCTTCGAACATTGTCCCTGAGGTTTTGTGCCGGGCTCGTTGCTTTGCTTCTCGCTGCGTGTGCCACCCACTACCGCACGCACTACGATTTCAATTCCGAATTTGAAAAGGGTGAACTCACCAGCGCGCTCGAAACGCTTCAGCAGAAAGAGAGCATGGCGAATGGCAAAAGTCAGTTCATCTATTTTGTGAACAACGGTTTGCTGCTTTCCATCCTGGGTAAGTACGAGGAAAGCAACGACTACTTTGAAAAGGCTTTTCTCTTTGGTGAGGATTATCATATCAACTACATCAACGAAGCATTTTCCTACTTCTACAATCCAAACATCATCATGTACAGGGGAGAGGATCATGAACACCTCATGCTTCTATACTTCAAAGCCATCAACTATCTGAAGATGAATCAGCCGGAGCAGGCGCTGGTGGAATGTCGCAGACTTAACATCCGTCTCAATCAGCTCAGCGATAAATATTCTTCCGAAAAAAAGTTTCAGCGTGATGCATTTGTTCACACGCTGATGGGAATAATTTATCAGTCGACAAAGGATTACAACAACGCGTTCATAGCTTACCGAAATGCACTCGAAGTATACGAGACTGACTATGCCGATATGTTTCATGTCAGGGTCCCCGAACAGCTCAAGCGCGATCTCTTAAACACAGCATGGTGGACCGGGTTCGTGGATGAGTTCGAGAAATTCAAAACGAAGTTCGGGATGCCCGACTACAAACCGCATGCGCCCGCTGCAGAGCTTGTTTTTTTCTGGCACAACGGATTAGCCCCCGTGAAGACTGAATGGAATATTAATTTCGTGCTGGATCATCGCTCGGGAAATACAGTGGTTTTTACCAACGATAACCTCGGGCTCAGCTTTCCGTTCAAGCTGAAGGATGAAAAAGAAAAATCTGACCTGAGCAAAATAGAAGTGCTGCGTGTAGCCTATCCGAGGTACGTTGAGCGGGATATCTATTTTAAGAATGCAACGCTCAGCAACGACAGTGCGAAATACGATCTCGAGTTATCCGAGAACATCAGTGCAATTGCATTTTACAGCCTGCGCCAGCGCATGATGCTGGAGTTCAGCAAGGGCCTGCTTCGCGCAGGGTTAAAAAAAGCCACCGAGCACAGCTTGAAGAAGGAAGACGATCGCCTGGGCGCGTTGATCGGAGTGGTTAATGCAATGACTGAGAAGGCCGACACACGCAACTGGCAGACGCTGCCGCACAGCATCTATTACGCACGTGTACCGCTCAGGGAAGGCGCTAACCAGCTGAAGTTCTCGCTTGACCCCGGAGGGCAGAAGATTGATTATACATTCAGATATAACGCGCAAAAACACCAGACACTATTCCACACGTTTTCATCGTTAGAGACTTCAGCGCCTCCGTCCAGAATGTATTAAGAGGGCAATTTTAACCGCCAAACGGCTATGAGATATTGCGGAAATGGCCTATTTTTAACGTTTAAAGCACAGATTTTTAACGCATTACCTCAGTTTGGCGACCTCTAATCTGATCACCCTGAAGCAATTAGCTCCCATATGGCTTTTCATGCTGATCTTGCTGGGTTCTTTCGAGCTGCAGGCTCAATACAAGTCTGAAAAGGACGCAACGATCCCGCTCGAACATTTCTATATCGAGCGCCAGGGTAATGGGCTTCGTCCATTGTTATCAAAACTTCACTTCGGGCTGAGTACCGGCTACGGTCGAACTACCTTCTTTCACAAGCTCGAAAATTTTGGAATCATCCAGCAACCGGATTCCTTGCCGCGGCTGTTTTCCGCTGATGGCGGAACGCGTTATTCCAACTGGGTAAACCGAAGCACAACGAATCCATCGGGCGTAGCACCGGGGTCCTTTTCCGTGTCTGGCGACACAGCAGAAATCGGTTTCCGAAGCAAAGCATTCTCCATCCCGCTCAAGGCGACCGTGCATGTTGAGTTTAGCCGTTACCGGATTGGTGCAGGATACTCGTATGAGTTTGTTCACCTGGGAAACTTCCGTCCGCTTTCTTATGAAAATGAAATCAACGCGTTTGCATCCCCGGTCAACAACTTTTTCATGCGGAAATATTTCGCGATGCTCGGAGGCATGGTGTACCGGTACTACGAATATGCACTGGTGGTTGATGCGAATATAGGCGGGTATAAACTGGGAAAGAAGTTCGATAATTCGGTAATCAAAAAAGGTATCTACTTCAATCTCGGTGTTACTGCTGAACGCGAGCTCTCGGAATACATGCGTCTCTTTGTGCGGCCTTCCTACGAATTCAAGAATTACAAGCTCACGCCTCCTGAGGGCGGCAATGAAATCAGGCACCGGCTGAATGCGTGGTATGTAAATGTAGGACTTACTTACCGCTTCCCTGAGCTTCGCAGGTGCTTTCACAAGGATTGTCACGCCCAGATCAACCACGCCCACGGCAACAGGGAATATCGCAGTCGCAGACATCCGTTCTGGAAAAAGCAGAACCCGCACTACGGTGAGAACTATCCAACCCTGATCAAGTATAAGGGGAAGAATAAGAAGAAGCTTAGTCCCTACTAATTCCAAGTTGCAAGTTTCAGGTCACAAGTTCCAGCTGACAACTCATAGGTTTTGGGATTGAGTTAACACGTACTTCCCTATAGCTTGAGCACCTGTAACCTGCGACCTTTTGAGGCTGTCAAATCGTCAAAAAATGTCTGCAATTTCTTCGATTTACGACCCTGTTTTCCCCTCGTTTTTTCTATCTTGCACGGCTGAAAAAAAAGCTAGTTCAGGCATTTAAAAAAGCATTATAGATGGCAGAAGAAACCGGTGGATTGCCGCCAGGAAGGCAAAGTATAATTCCGATCAACATTGAAGATGAAATGCGCGGTGCGTACATCGATTATTCGATGTCTGTTATCGTATCGCGGGCATTGCCTGACGTGCGCGATGGCTTGAAGCCTGTGCACAGAAGGGTGTTGTATGGAATGCAGGAGTTGGGCGTCAACTACAATAAGCCTTACAAGAAATCAGCGAGAATTGTCGGGGAAGTGTTGGGTAAGTATCACCCACACGGTGATGCGTCAGTATACGACACCATGGTGCGTATGGCCCAGGACTGGTCGCTTCGTTATACGCTGGTTGATGGACAGGGAAACTTCGGTTCGATTGACGGTGACTTCCCGGCCGCTATGCGTTACACGGAAGCACGTCTTCGCAGAATTGCCGAAGAAATGCTTGCCGACATCAACAAGGAAACGGTAGACTTCCAGCCAAACTTTGACGACTCGTTGCAGGAACCGACCGTGCTTCCAGGCAAGCTTCCAAATCTTCTTGTCAATGGCTCGTCCGGTATCGCGGTTGGTATGGCCACCAACATGGCGCCACACAACCTGCGCGAGGTAATCAATGGTATTACCGCGTACATCGACAATAACGAGATTTCTATCCAGGACCTGATGCAGCATGTTACTGCTCCGGATTTTCCAACCGGAGGTATCATCTTCGGTGTTTCAGGTGTGCAGGAGGCTTTCCTTACGGGAAGAGGGAGAATTGTTATTCGCGCTAAAGCCGAGATCGTTACGAGCGCTACCGGTAAAGATCAGATCATCGTTACCGAGATCCCATACATGGTGAACAAGGCGATGATGATTGAGAAGACAGCTGCGCTCATCAACGAGAAAAAGATCGAAGGAATTTCCGACATCCGCGATGAATCAGATCGCGAAGGTTATCGCGTAGTCTATGACCTGAAGCGCGATGCGATTCCAAACATTGTATTAAATAATCTTTACAAATACACCCAGTTGCAGACAACGTTCGGTGTGAACAACGTTGCACTGGTAAAAGGCAGACCGCAGACCCTTAACCTCAAGGATCTGATCAGGCATTTTGTTGATCACCGCCACGAGGTGGTTATCCGCAGAACAAAGTTTGAACTCGCAGAAGCTGAAAAGCGCGCCCATATTCTTGAAGGATACCTGATCGCGCTCGATCACCTTGACGAAGTAATCGCATTGATCCGCAGCTCTGCAGATCCTGATACCGCGCGCGAGGGTTTGATTACGCGCTTTAATCTTTCCGAGATTCAGGCCAAGGCCATTCTCGATATGCGACTCCAGCGCCTCACGGGACTGGAGCGCGACAAAATCCAGGAAGAATACAAAGAAGTGAAGGCACTTATCGACCGGTTGAATGAAATTCTGGCGAACGAACCGATTCGGATGCAGATCATCAAGGATGAACTGGCCGAATTGAAAGACCGCTATGGCGATGAGCGCAGAACACAGGTTGTACCAAACGAAGATGATATTACCGTTGAAGCGCTGATCCCCAACGAAGAGATGGTGATCACCATTTCAAATCAGGGATACATCAAGCGCACTTCGCTTTCAGAATATCGCACGCAGGGCAGGGGTGGCGTTGGGTCACGGGGTGTCAGCACCAAGGATGATGACTTCACCGAACACCTTTTCATCGCGCAGGCGCACAACTACCTGCTGATCTTTACTGATATGGGTAAAGTGTACTGGAAGAAAGCGTATGAAATTCCGGAAGGAATCAAAACTTCAAAGGGACGTGCCATCCAGAACCTGATCAATATTGAACCAGGCGACAATGTCCGCGCGATCATAAACGTGAAGGATCTGCAGGATGAGAGTTACACCAATAACAACTTTGTAATTCTCTGTACAGAAAAAGGTATCATCAAAAAAACATCGCTTGATGCGTACTCGCGGCCGCGCCAGGGCGGGATCAACGCCATCACGATCCACGAAGGAGACCGGCTGCTGAACGCTTCTTTGACCAATGGCAATAATCACATTGTCATCGCGAAGAGCGAAGGCAAGGCTGTTCACTTCAATGAGTCGCAGGTTCGCCCGATGGGAAGAACAGCCGCTGGTGTGCGGGGAGTAACGCTTGATTCAGAGACCGATAAGGTGATTGGCATGGTTTGTATTACTCGTGAAGACGCCAATCTGCTGGTCGTTTCCGAGAATGGATATGGCAAACGATCGTCAATGGATGATTACCGCATAACCAACCGTGGCGGAAAGGGCGTTAAAACCATCAACATCACCGATAAAACTGGCAAACTTGTTGCCATCAAGGAAGTCGGTGACGATGATGAGTTGATGATTATCAACCGTTCAGGAATTACTATTAGAATTGAAGTGAAGGAGCTCAGGATTATGGGTCGTGCTACGCAGGGTGTACGCCTCATTAAACTTAATGATGACGACCGTATTTCTTCTGTGGAGAAGATTCAGAAGATTATTGAAGCAGACGGTGAAGTTCAGGCCGCGGAAACGAATAACAGTTAAACCTATAGAATGAAGTCATTATGTTTCGTTACATAAGGCTTCATATTTTCAATTAATAAACAACAAATAACGAGTATGAAACGAATACTTTTTCTGCTTTTGATGCTGGGTTCGGTAGCGGCTTTCGCGCAGAAGCAATCCAAACCGAATATCAATAAAGCGCTTGCTGCCTGGAAAGATGGTAAGCTAAGCGAGGCGAAGGAAATTATTGATGCCGCCACCACTTACGAAAAAACGATGAATGATGGAAAAACCTGGTACTACAGAGGGTTGATCTATTCCACCATCGATACCACTGCGAACGAGCAGACCAATGCCCTTGATCCAAACGCATTGAAGGTGGCAATCGAATCGTTCAAAAAAGCGAAAGAGCTTGGAAAAGCTGGTACAGATTATTTCATTCAGGATGCGAACTCAATGCCTCAGACCCAAAGCTATCAACTCGAAATACTGGCAAACCATTATCTCGACAAGGGCTTGAGGGCGTTTCAGGACGATGCCGATAACGCAAAGAGCCTTCAGCTGTTGGCAAAGAGTAAAAGCATTTTTGAGAGTGGGATTCTCACACCATACAGAAACGATACACTCGCGTACTATGTAACTGCACTCGTTGCGCAGCAGTCTGACAGTCTTGACCTTGCCATCGAAGATGCAAACAAGTATTTCGAAAAAGGTGGTAAGTCACGCGATATGTACACCATCCTTTACCAGATATACTATTCTGGCCCGAAGGAAGACAAGAACAAAGCACTTGAGGTTGTTCGCAACGCACGCAAACTGTATCCAACGAACCCTGATTATCCAAAAATGGAAATTGGTTTGTTGATCGACATGGGAAAAATCGAGGAAGCGAAGCAAGGTCTTGAACAAGCTGTGAAGACTGAGCCTGGCAACAAGATCCTTCACTTCTATCTCGGATATGCACATACGAAGACAGACAACAACGAAGCAGCGCGCAAGTCGTTCCAGGAAGCCTTGAGACTCGATCCCGCATATTTCGAAGCGCAGTTCTACCTGGCAAATACCTACCTCGTTGACGTTGACAAGACTTCAAAAGAATTGAGTAACGTGCCAAACACTGCGCAGTTCAGCAAAAAGCGTTCTGAGCTCATTCAGAAGCGCGTGAAGGAAAGCGAAATCGCAATCCCATATCTCGAGAAAGCTGAAAAGATGCAGGCACCTGACAAGGATTCTCAGGTTGAAGTGTTGCAGAAACTCGGCCAGTTGTACTACTATACTGCCGATGATAAAAATTCTGCTCGCATCGAAAAGAAATTGAAAGAGTTGGGTGTGTCGGACGAATAATCTGTCGTTCATCCAACCAACGAAAAACCAGTTATTCTTAACTGGTTTTTTTGTTTTTACAGGGTTCAATGCTGAACTTAGTCAGGATGAATAAAAAAATTCAAACTGCGCTGCTGTCGTACGGAATGTCCGGCACCGTCTTTCACGGACCTTTTCTCGCAGCACATGATGGATTTGAGATCGCCAGTGTCTGGCAACGGAAAATTGATCAGCAGAAAAAGCATCCCTTTAGAACAGTAGCTACGATAGATGAAATTTTAAATGATGACAACATAGAGCTGGTTTTCGTCAACACTCCAAACCACACGCATTTTGATTTTACGCTTCGCGTGATCGAAGCCGGTAAGCATGTCGTTGTTGAAAAACCTTTTACCGTTACAGCGAAGGAAGCAGATCAGTTGATCCGGGCCGCGGAAAAAAAAGGTGTCGTACTCTCAGTCTACCAGAACAGGCGATGGGATTCCGGTTTCCTGACACTTCAAAAAGTTTTACAACACAAGTTGCTGGGCAAGGTTGTGTCAGTTGAATTTCACTATGACCGGTTCAGGAATTATATCGATGAAAAAAGCTGGAAGGAAAATCCGGAAAGCGGAGTTGGTATTGTGTACAACCTGGGAAGTCACCTGATCGACCAGGTCATTGTTCTCTTCGGCATTCCTCAATGGGTTGACGCACGAATTGGCATTCAGCGGCCTGGAGGAAAAGTAGACGACTATTATGATATCCGGTTTGAATACGAAGCGCTCACCGTGACGCTAAAGTCCAGCTACCTGGTGAAAGAGCCAGGACCATCGTACCAGGCACATGGAACGGAAGGTTCTTATGTTAAGTATGGCATCGATCCCCAGGAAGAGTTGCTTGCAAAAGGCGTAAAGCCTTCCGATTGGGAGTGGGCAAAAGAAAAAAGCGAGGCGTGGGGAATTTTGAATTCGGTAGCCAATGGTAAAGAATTCCGGGGGCCTTATGAGAGCGTTGCCGGTAACTACATGCCTTTTTACAATCAGCTCTTTGATGCGATACGCAACGGCAAATCGGTTCCGGTGAAACCGATGGACTCCCGCAATGGCATTTACCTGATTGAAAAGTGTTATGAAAGCAGCAAGTCGCGGAAAGCAATTAAAATATCGTAAGATTTACTACATTCACTATCCACTATGACGTTCACGATGCTACGACTACTCTTTTTCTTCTTAATCTTATCACAGGTTTCGTTCGCACAGGAAAACTGGCAATCTCTTTTCAACGGTAAAGACCTGAAAGGCTGGAAGCAGCTGAACGGTCAGGCAAAGTATGAAGTGAAGAATAATGAGATCGTAGGCACCACGGTGCTGAACCAGCCCAATTCGTTTTTAGTGACGGAAGAGGTCTACGGAGACTTTATTCTCGAATTGGAATTCAGGCTGGATGCAGAAATGAATTCGGGTTTGCAGTTCAGGAGTGAAAGCAAGCCGGACTATCAGAATGGCCGTGTTCACGGATATCAGATGGAGATCGATCCTTCGCCACGCGCATGGACTGGCGGAATTTATGATGAGGGAAGACGAGACTGGCTCTACCCGCTGGAATACAATCCTGAGGGCAAGAAAGCATATAAGAAAGGTGACTGGAACAAATGCAGGATCGAGTGTGTCGGGAATGTGCTGCGGACCTGGGTCAACGGAATACCTACTGGTCATGTCGTTGACAATCTCACACCAAAAGGATTTATCGCCTTACAGGTTCATTCCATATCAAAGCCGGAGGAGGAGGGAAAGCAGATCCGCTGGAGAAACATCCGCATTCAAACTAAAAATCTGAAGCCATCTCCGCCCGATAATATTTTTGTGGTGAACCTCGTGCCTAACACTGTTTCGGAGCAGGAGAAGCAGCAAGGCGTAAAACTTTTGTTTGATGGGAAGACAACTACGGGATGGAGAGGGGCGCACAAAGAAAAATTCCCGGAGAAGGGCTGGCTTGTGGAAGATGGAATCCTTTCGGTTGTGAAGTCCACTGGCGGTGAGTCTACCAACGGTGGTGATATTGTGACCGAGGAGGAGTTTGGAGCATTCGACCTTCAGTTTGAGTTTAAATTGACCGAAGGTGCAAACAGTGGCGTAAAATATTTTGTCACTGAGCAGGAGAAGAGCTCGGGCTCGGCCATCGGGCTTGAGTACCAGATCCTCGATGATGCCGTGCATCCTGATGCGAAGCAGGGTGTTGTTGGCAACCGTACGCTGGCGTCACTCTATGATCTTATTCCATCCGTAAAAGTTCAGCGCGGGCTGCGGAAAATTGGCGAATGGAACTGGGGCAGAATTGTGGTCTATCCGGATAATCGCATCGAGCATTGGTTGAATGGATATAAAGTAGTGGAATATCAGCGCGGAACTCCGATCTACCAGGCGCTGGTAGCGCGAAGTAAATATCAGCAATGGGATAAGTTTGGGATGGCTGAGAAGGGTCGCATCCTTTTGCAGGATCATGGCGATGCTGTTTCATTCCGAAGCATTCGCATTCGTCCGTTGAAATAGTTTGTTGTTGTTTAAGATCGTGACGTAATAAATATAGTGATGTGATCGTCCGACACTTGTCGGCAAATCGTCTAACAATATAAAGTTTACACTTATGAAAAATTCGAGAAGAGATTTTCTGAAAAAGTCAGCGCTGGCAGCTGCCGGCACCTACATGGGATCGCTGGCATTCAGTGCAAAGAGTTATGGAAATATTCTTGGTGCGAATGGTAAAGTGCGTGTTGGCGTTGTGGGCTTTTCCGATCGCTTCAGAAGTTCGCTGCTTCCTGCTTTCACCGCGAACCACACAGCCATGAACTTTGATATTGTTGGCGTTTCTGACATCTGGCGGATCCGAAGGGAGGATGGCAAAGCCCACCTCGAAAAAACACTCGGACATGAAGTAAAGGCATATCGCAATAACGAAGAGCTCTACGATTCGAAGAGCGTGGATGCGGTGATTATCAGTACGGCAGACTTCCAGCATGCGCGACATGCGATCGAAGCTGTCAAGGCCGGCTGTGATGCGTATGTGGAGAAGCCCTTTGCCGAAACGATGGAAGACAACCGTGATGCGCTTGCGGCCATCAAAGCATCGAAGGCGATTATCCAGGTCGGCTCGCAGCGAAGAAGTGGTGCGAATTACCACGCTGCCGCGGAATATATTCAGAGTGGCAAGTTCGGACCGGTGACGATGGTTGAGCTCACCTGGAACGTCAATCAGCCCGGCCGTTGGAGAAGACCGCAGCTTGTGGCGCAATTGAAGGAAGCGGATACTGACTGGAAGCGATTTCTCATCAACAGACCGTTCGAAAATTTCGATCCGCGCAAACATCTTGAATACAGACTCTTCTGGCCGTACTCATCAGGGCTGCCAGGCCAGTGGATGAGCCACCAGATCGATACAGTGCATTGGTTCACCGGATTGAAGCATCCGCGAAGCGTTGTTGCGAACGGTGGTGTCTATCAATGGAAAGACGGACGAAAGAACTGGGACACGATGACCGCTGTGTTTGATTATGGACCAGAAGACAAAGCCGATACAGGTTTCCAGGTTGTGTTCTCATCGCGGATGCATAATGGCGATGAAAATCCTAAAGAGATCTATTACTCAAATGGAGGAGAGTTGAATCTCAATACCAACATGGTTTCTCCTGCAGGCGGACTTCGGGAGAATCACGCGAAAGCGATGAACATGTCAGCGAACCTGCTGCCAGAACTCAACCTGGCCGATATGTCGGTGAGGACTGTTTCTTCCGCTAACACCGGTGGTGACGTCACTACAACCAATCACATGCGCAACTGGATGGAGGGTGTTCGCGATCGCAAAGCAACCAATGCTCCGGCAGAGGCAGGGTATGCCCACGCTATTGCATGTATCATGACGAACGCTGCTGCGCGCACCGGTTCTAAAATAACATTTGATGAGAAAAATCAGGAAGTAATTGCCAACGGAAAACCGTTTAAATACTAGGATGAAAAAACTGGCGATTCTGGCAATCATCTGCGGTTTAAGCATTAACGGCTTTGCGCAGGATGGTTTTTCCTTTAAGGAAGATGGTGCCAGAAAGAAAGTAGAGTTGTATTATAATAACAAGCTGCTCACAGCCTACTGTTATTTCGATTCGACTGAAAAGCCAGTCTTGTTTCCCATCCGAACATTATCCGGCAACACGGTGACACGCGGGTGGCCAGTGGCTCCGCGGACAGGAGAACGCACGGATCATCCGCATCACCTCGGCCTGTGGTTTAATTACGAGAGTGTAAACGGTCTGGATTTCTGGAACAACAGCACTGCAATTCCCGCGGAAAAAAAGCCGAACTATGGTTCTATCCGGCATAAACGTGTGGTTGAAAAACGGATCGTGGGGAGCCAGGCGAGGCTCATAACGCTTAGCCATTGGGTTAATCCTGCAGGGGAACCGCTCATCGAAGAAACGACTACTTTTGATTTTTTGGTCTACGGAAACACATTCGTTATTGACCGAAAGGCATCGCTGAAAGCAATCGCTGAGAAAGTAGTATTTAAAGATGTAAAAGATGGTGCGCTTGGAATCCGCGTAGCCCGATCGTTGGAACTTCCATCAACGCAGCAGGATAATTTTGTCGATGCGAGCGGAAATATTACAACCGTGGCGCAGATGAACAACGAAGGTGTGACGGGAAATTATATTAATCGCGAAGGAATTCAGGGCGACTCCACGTGGGGTAAACGATCTGACTGGACGATGCTTTATGGGAATAAAGACGGTGAAGAGATCTCGATCGTGATTATCGATCATCCAAAGAATATTGGCTATCCTACCTACTGGCACGCGCGTGGCTATGGCCTTTTCGCTGCAAATCCATTCGGTCAGAAAATTTTCAGCAACGGAAAGGAGGAGCTGAATTTTGAACTGGTGAAGGATAAGCCTGTTACTTTGCGCTATCGCATCCTCATCCATGGTGGCAGCACCCTGGATGCCGCTGCGATAGAAACCCTTATGAAATCATTCCAACAAAAACTTTAAATGACGAAATCTTTATTTGATCTGTCAGGCAGAACTGCCCTGATCACAGGTGGTACCGGGGTTCTGGGAAGTGCGATGGCAATTGGTCTCGCCAACGCTGGCGTCAATGTCGCGGTGGTTGGCAGGAGAGCGGAAGCCGGAGAAGTTGTGGTCAAACAAATCAAGGCAAACGGGGGCAACGGTGTGTTTATTGCAGCAGATGTGCTTGACGCTGATGCGCTCGAAAAAGCAAATGAGAAGATGGTTTCTATGTTTGGCCGCATCGACATCCTTGTGAATGCTGCAGGGGGCAATCTGCCGGGTGCAGTGATACCTCCGGAAAAAAACTTCTTTGACCTCGAAATTCCCGAGTTCGAAAAAGTGGTGGACCTGAACCTTACCGGTACAGTGCTTCCCTCGAAGATTTTCGCAAAAAGCATGGTTGCAAACAAGAAGGGCGTGATCATCAACATTGCGTCAATGTCATCGTTCCGTTCCATTACGCGTGTCGTTGGTTATTCTGCGGCCAAGGCTGCGGTGATGAACTTCACAGAGTGGCTCGCCATCGAGATGGCGAAAAAATTTGGCGAAGGTATTCGAGTCAACGGGATCGCTCCCGGATTTTTCATCACGGAACAAAACAGAAATCTTCTCACAAAACCGGAAGGCGGATACACGCTCAGGGGAGAGGCAGCGATACGCAACACTCCGTTTGGAAGATTTGGGGAACCGAACGAGTTGGTTGGAACGTTGATCTGGCTGTGCTCCGATGCCTCAAAGTTTGTTACGGGTGTCACGATTCCGGTTGACGGTGGCTTCAATGCGTTTTGTGGTGTCTGACAGCATTGTGTGGGTGAGGCAGCGTTGAACTAAGTGACTGTCAGCTTCGTTTTAGTCTTGATACCAGTGGATTCCGTGGCCGTTGTGCCAGTCCAGACGTTTAGCCGTTTGGGATTTTTTTGGTATCTTTACGACTGCGAAAGCCGACTTTTTTAATTCTGAGTAATAAATGGCCTTTCCGGCCGCATTTTTCAATCAACAACAATCAACATTGAATTTTAACGATTTTAATTTTGACCCACGTCTGACCGAAGGTTTGGATGCAATGGGTTATACAAAACCAACTCCGGTCCAGCAGGGAACGATCCCTGTTATTCTCGAGGGAAATGACCTGATCGCTTGCGCACAGACGGGTACGGGGAAAACTGCTGCGTACATTCTTCCAATACTGAACAGAATTGCGACTGGCGATAAGCGTCACCTGAACACGCTGGTGATCGCGCCTACACGCGAACTCGCGCTTCAGATAGATCAGCAGGTTGAAGGGTTTGGATATTTCCTTGGTGTGAGCTCGATTCCAGTGTATGGTGGCAATGATGGCGCTACCTGGGATCAGCAGCGCAAAGCGATGGAGCAGGGCGCTGAAATCATCATCGCGACTCCGGGTCGCCTGATCGCACTCCTTGCATCAGGCAGGATGGACTTCAGTCATCTGCAGCACCTGGTGCTCGATGAAGCAGATCGCATGCTCGACATGGGATTTTTCGATGACATTGTAAAGATCATCAGTCATCTCCCGGCAACGCGACAAACATTGCTGTTCTCGGCAACCATGCCACCGCGCATCAGAATACTGGCAAATAAAATCCTCAAGAATCCGAAAGAAATCAGCATCGCCATCTCCAAGCCCGCTGAAGGAATTGTGCAGCAGGCTTACATGGTATACGACAGTCAGAAGAGCGGATTACTGAGAAGCATTCTGAAGAAAGACGATCACAAGAGTATTATTGTCTTTTCCAATTCAAAGGATAATGTGAAGCGACTTGGGTACGAGCTTGCGAAGGCTGGGCTTTCAGCGCAGGCATTCCACTCTGACCTGGAGCAGGCTGAGCGTGAACAGATCCTGATGCGCTTCAGAAATCGCCAGCTGCAGATCCTTATTGGCACAGACATTCTTTCGCGTGGTATTGACGTGGAGGGTATTGGCCTTGTGGTGAACTACGACACCCCACACGATGCTGAAGACTATGTTCACCGGATCGGAAGAACTGCGCGCGCAGAAAAAACAGGCGTTGCCATTACATTCGTCAACGAGAAAGATTATCCGAAATTCAACCGGGTTGAACGGTTGATCGGAAAACAGATCGATAGGATTCCTGTTCCGCAGGAATTCGGTGAAGGGCCGGTGTTCAATGGAACTTCATCCGGGGAAAAGAAACGGTTCAGTGGAAAGCGAAAGCCGTTCCAGCGGAAGAACCGATCCAACGGTCAGGCTGGAGGCAAGCCGCGCAACAATTCAACGCCAAACGCATAAAATGAAAAAGGTGTCGGCTTCCCGCGACACCTTCGTTATTTTTAGCGCTTTCGCGATTAAGAATGGATCGGTCTGCGAACGTTCAAATCCCGAAGTTCTTTCTCATGTTTCTTATCCGCGGCAACTTTCCAGGCATACAGACCAACCGCCACAAGGAGATAAAAGCCTGCAACGATCAGATATCCCAGATACTCACTTTCTGTTGACTGATTAATCGCGGAAGCTGCTGTTATGCTTCCGAAAAGAAGGAATAAAAATGCTACAATGCCGATCGCGACCATCTTGATCGCATTTGCCATAAACGCCTGCAGATCCTCTTTCGCTACTTCCTTCATGTGATTGACTTCACGCTCAGCGTATCGAAAGGGTGCAAGAATAGCTCCGGCTGCTTTATAAAACAGGCTCATAGTCGCTTTGTTTAGATTGTGTATCGCTCTTCCGTTACCACCACTACTTCATCAGGCATTTCTGCTTCCAGTTCTTTCAACTGCTTCTTGGCAAGCGCCTGATCGATGATGCGATCTGCTTCTTCCCGAATTTTTCTCCGCGTGATCTTCCCTGCTTCAGGGGCCACAAGAATTCCAAGGACTGTTCCCATCCCCAAACCCAACAAAAAAATCAAACTAGTTTTCATATCCTTAACTCCGTTTTTTTTTAAACATCTGGGATATCTTCCGATGTTCTGATTGCAGACATGTTTGATATCTTGGATGAACGCAGTGCGTGGCATCGGTTCTTATCCCGCTCATTTCATACTACCATTCGTATACCCACAGCGAAGAATTTTCTTGTGGGAAATTATTCCACGGAAAGCTTGCAATGTGGAATCAGAATGGATAGCCGATAGCGATGTTTAGGATAAGGTTTTCGCCTCGCCAAGTTTTATCGCCCAGCGCAATTTCGTCCCATACCCATTGCGGCCCTTCTTCAAGGTATGGTTTGCGAACAGGAAATGCGAGGTCAAACCGCAGTACGAAGAAGTTAAAGTCAAAACGAAGGCCGGCACCTGTTCCAACCGCCAGTTGATTCAGGAATGTCCGTCTGTTGAACTGACTTCCGGGCCGCTGCTTATCCTCAGTCCACAACCAGATGTTTCCCGCGTCCATGAATACTGCTGTTTTGATTGTGCGGGTGATATCATACCTGAATTCCACGCTGCCTTCCAGTTTAATGTCTGCACGTTGATCAAGGAACAACACGCTGTTTTCATTCCCTTCGTCACCGCGAACATCGTAAGTTCCAGGTCCAATCGAACGGGCCGGGAATGCCCGAATGCTGTTCGAGCCTCCTGTGGAAAATTGCCTGATATAGGGAAGCGTCAGTGAATTGCCGTAAGCATAACCGGTCCCAATAATGATGCGCGATGCTATCTGATTTTTTTCATCCAGCTGCCAGTAGTACCGGAAGTCGCCTTCCGCGCGTACAAACTGTGAGTAGGCAGAGCCGAAAATTCTCAGGGAATCATTTTCCGTATCGCTTGTAAACTTTCCACCACGCAGGAGATGCACGAGGTTACCGGCAGATTCGAGCTTGGCATTGAAGTAGAAATGATTGCGATTGAATTCGCGCTCGGTATACTTCTCGTTCCTTTCCTCATTAACCTGTGTGTTGAGCGTGTAGCTGTACCGTGCGCCCATGATGAATTGGTTTTCAAGAGATCGCGCAAGGAAGCGGTTGGAGGTGATCAGGTCCTGAAATTCTTTTGACGTGTCCCCAAGGCGCATGTAGTTGATATCAATCGGGTAGAGTTCATGCGTCTTCAATGTATTTTCGCGCCATGTGTAGCCGTAGCCAAGATTAAAGGAGTTCAGGCGGAAATAATTGATACGCTGCTGTACGCGGAAGCCAAGCTTTACATCAGTTGATGGAAGATATTTGCGTGAAGGATAGTGAATGCTGAAGGGCGTTACAAATCTCGGGAATGAGACACTTGACTCAATGCCAACTTCAAATGCATTTAAGGGCTCCGGTATTTTACGGCTAATCTGCACTTCGTAGCCGGTGTTCAGTGAAAGGTCAAACCGCTCACTTCCTCCCAGGAAGTTCCGGTTGGTGAATTTTATGTTTAAACCAGGACCGACAAAGTTGTTTGATTTGGATGTCGCCTGCAGATCTGCACGAATTGATTTCTTGAGATAGGGCGTCAGGTAAATACTGGTGTTCAACTTCGTTGAGTCAAACTGGTCTTCAATAAATTTGATGTCCACAAATTTGAATGAGCCGAGACCCATCAGGTGACTGAGTGTGTATTCACGGTCTTCGCGTCTGTAGATGTTGCCTTCCTTCAGGTTGATTACACGGGTGATTACACGCGGCCGATAGTTCTTCTGCCGATCGATGTAATTGAAACCATCCACAACAAGCGTGTCAGCCGAACGGATGAGTGAGTCATCCATCAGCGTGTAATCCGGGAACACGCTCACGGATCCAATACGGTAGATTCTGGTTGCTTTCTTGGGAACATCATTTTCCAAAGCCAACGTAAGGTCTATCTGTTTGTTGCCAACGGTGCTGTCGGCTTCAAAGATCAGATAACGGTCATCGAAGAAGAAGTAACCGTAGTCTTCAAGGTCTGACTCGATCCTTTCCTGTTCGGCCTGCAGACGCTCGAGATTGTAGCGCTGATTCGGTTTTAGATAAGAGTCTGCACGAATACTGTCGATGTCCTTAAAGAGCGTGTCGTTTTCAGGGTAGGTAATATTGCGCAGGCGATAGGGGCGATGCACGTAGGCCGTGTAGGTAACCTTTCCTTTTTTTCCATCGATCTCGGCTTTGTGTTTTACCTCTGCATGAAAGAAGCCATGATTGACGAGCGTACCCTTGACAAACTTTGCAGTCTTTTCTGCATCGACATCACGCATGTACACCGGCACCTGTCCCATCTTATTCCGGATAAAGTACCTGAGTCCTTTCTTTCGCTGTGTTGGTCCTGCCATGTAGTAGAACCACAATCCGGGACGCATTCCAAGGATTGATGAATTGGGTTTGGGTGAAACATTCTGATCCATCAGCTCCTTAATGCGTTTCTTCGCACGGACCCGGCCTTCGGGAACCAGCTTGATATCGTAACCCGTGTAGAGCACTTCATTATCCGGAACGAATTTCATCGCGGTACAACTCAGGAGCATCGGTATGACGAGGAGGAAGGATAATTTTTTTAAGCTGCGCGACATAGTGTTGAATGCTTCATTTTTTCTTCTTGTCTTTTACGGTTGCCTTGAAAAGCTCACTGAGCGTGTTGTAGTCTTTGATGTAGATCAGTCCCGCTCCGGTCTCTGTAAGTTCTCCGTCAATCATATCGTAGTTGGAATTTCTGAATCCGGTGATTCTGAATCTTCCGTCATCTGTCAGCATATATTCAAGCGCAAGGTCACCGATATAATCCGTCACTTCCTGGTTGGTGTTTTCGCCCTCGACATCTACGTTTCCGGATACTTTAACGACAAGGCGGTCGTTGAGCAAAGATTTGGATAAACCCAGTTCCAGTTCTGTTTGTCCTTGTGCCTGGCCAGTCTGGTAATCTTCATATGATTTTACATCGAAGCTCAGTTCGACACCACGCACGTTTTCAGAGAGGCGGTTGAGCTGTTCTGTGAGTATCTTGCTCACGCTGCTGCGCGCGGTTCCGGCAAGCCCTTGAGATCCCTCATTTTCAAATGGATTATCTGAAACAAAACGCTTAAGGATGAGCAACGCAAAAACCTGCTTGTTCAGATCAGACTCTCTCGTATTGATGTCCATCAGGCGCGCATAAACATTTCCTCCGAACACATTTCGTTCATCCATCGGCATATCAAGGCGGAAGCTGATATCAGGTTTAAGAAGCTGGCCTCCCAGGATCAGGTAAACCTGGAAGGGAAGTCGCTGCTTGTATCGGTTAAGTTCTGTCCTGTCACCCGTCCATTGATTGATGATAAGGTCTATCGGTGCTGTCTCGACATTGAATACTGCCCGGATATCCATCTCTGCATTGAGCGGGTCTCCCGACCACGTCATCGTACTTCCTTTCTCGATATTGAACTGGCGTTTCACAAATTTGTAGAAAGAGAGATTGTAGGTTCCTTCTGAAATTTCATATCGGCCGGAGAGCTGAAGGTCTCCTGTCTGATCCATGTCCAGTGTCAGTGTTGTATTTCCTTTTACGGTGAGCTGGTCATTCGTGGTCGGATCGATGATCACCGTAAAGGATTCTTTATCTGTCAATTCAACTTTTGCAGTGAGGTTCACACCCACAAATTTCGACTTTACACTGTCGGCAAGTTCCTTCTGCACTCTCGCCATGAATTTATCGCCCTTGAATGTGTTGTCTTTAAACACCACGATTCCCTGTTGCTCGAGGATGGACGCTTCGGACTGTGGAACCACATAGGTGAGATTGCTTCCTTCTGTAAGGCTGAGCTCCATATCGATGGAAGGGTTTAATGAAGTGCCGCGGATACGGGCATTCGCATTCAGACCAACATTTCCATAAAACATTTCATTGTCTTTGGCGCTGGTGTTGAGAAGCTGGAAATCATCAGTGATGAGATCGAGCCTGAGTTGAAATGTTTTGTAATCGCGTGTGGCAATGACACCGTTGAGCCTTGCAGTGTTGTTGTCGCGATCTATCAGTGTAAAGTTGTCAAAGCCGAGTCCTTCTTCTATAAAACGAATCCGCTCATTTTTTAAGGTGAAGTTTGTATTGAGATAAGTGGAAAGGAATTGTGTGTTCTCGAAATTGATTCCTCCATCGATATCAGGCTTTGACGGTTTTCCTTTCACCGTGATATCTCCGGTTAGCGTTCCTTTCAGGTTTTGAATCTGGCTCGAAACTAGCGGATCTACAACTGCGAGATCAAAGCGGGCGATGTCAGCGCGCAGGTTGAGTGCAGCATTTTCGCCACCAGTATAATAGCCGCCTATAGTAATCTCATTGCTTTTGCCGATCAGACTGAAATCAACGTCAAAACGGTCTTTCACATTTTGTTCGACATTCAGTGTGAGGTTTCCCCAGGGAAGCTCAGAGAACTGCAGGTCGGTTATTTTTAATGCGGATGTGAATTTGAACATACTTGTGTCCGGGAAGATGTTGATGTCGCCTTCAAGAAGTCCCGATACAGGTTTCTCCTGGGCAACCATACTCGCGAGGTATTCCAGGTTCAATTCGCGGAAGCCGATCGTCATTGGCGAAGCAGGGTCAGGCTTTGACTCAAAAATGATTTTCTCGCGTCCGTTTACCAGCTCCACATTCTCAGCAACGATCTTTGGTCCGCCAAAACGTATGTAGTTTGTTGGTGGCACGGTCCACTGTTCGTAGTTCAGCTTGATGTTATTGGGATCGAGTTTCAATTCGAACTCTTTTTCTTTGCTGAAGAATGTTCCCGCTAAAACATATTTATAAAGATCGAGGGAGTCGAGGATAATGAGGTCAGTCTGTATCGAATCGTTGCGGACTGTGCCGTTGAATTCAAGGCCGTCAATTTTTGCTGAATCGATCAGTATGCGATCGACAAAGATGTTATAGTTGAGTCGTTCAGCATTGGAATTGGTGCTGAACAGGAACTTTTTCACACCAATATTTGAATACTGGATGTCTGCAATGTCAAGCCGGATGTTTAGTTTTTTTGCTTTGCTGTCGAATTCACCTTTCAATTCTCCTGGTACAAATGAGGTAAGTTGTGGCAGCAGGATGTCTGTGATGAGGTCAGTCTTTTTAAGCTTGAGCTGAAAACGGAAGTGCTGTGGTTCCTCGTAACTTTGCTCAACACTGTCGTGAAGCGAGTAGTAAGAATTGAAGTATTCCCGTAAGGCGGCAGGCATCTGAAAAATATTGATTGAGCCAACGAAACTGCCGTTCATGATGTCTGAATCGATCTTGATTTCAGACCGCCCCTTCTGATCGATTGACGCAAACAGCAGCGAGTCTACCGCATACAGGTCATCACCGTTGTAGACAGCTACTTTTCGAATGCCAATATTTCCATTGAGAATTCTCATGTCGGCCGTGGCCATATCGACTTCAAGTATTCCGCGCATGCGCATCGGACGCAGCGAGAGGTTGAGCGCTTTCATGTCGATATTCTTTAAATCGAACGTGAAGTCGTATTCAGGAACTTCGTTTTGGAAATTGTAATCTCCCTGTAAGGCGAACTCCAGATTTGGATCTTTGATCGAAGCCCATCCCTTCAAAACATCGTTTTTGACAGTACCACTCAGTTGAAGATTTTTGTATACATACCCTTTGTAACCGAAGCTTTCGATGGTGGCCTTAACGGCACTGTTCATTTCTTCTTTCTTCAGGCCCTCGCTGTTCAGTGATGCCTGAAGGTTGAGTTTGCCGATTGTTTTCGGCTGCATCAACAGGTATCCGAGGTCGAATTCATTTACGGCAAGATCGCCTCCGAAACCGCGCGCTGATGAAGTAGAGTCAAGATTCATTTTGCCTTTTGCATCAACGGAACCGATACTGCTCGCCACAACAGTGTTGAACACAGCTTTTTCGAAGTTGCCCTTGTATTTTGCGTTTATGTTAATCCATCCAGGCAATGCAATCGAGTCGGGGAGGAGGGTGTCTGGAAGAATCGCGGCAATGTCGCGGCTTGTCGTATAGAATTTATCGAGTGCTATGTCCAGTTGAAGATTTTTAGCATCCGGCAATCCAGCAATCGATCCACTCGTTCTTAAATGAGTGTCGCGGAGTGCGTTCATTGTAAAATGATGGATGTTGAGGTTGTTGACGGTGCCATTGACGAAAGCGTCCAGAAAAATTTGTTGTGAAGCGGTAAGTTCCAGTGGCAGACTATCCAGCACCGCGGGATTGAAATACAATAGGTCACGCACGCCAAGATGTGATTTGTCGATGCGCGCCTTAATGCGCGCTTCCGGATAATTTTCACCGATTGTCTCGAACGACTTGAATCCAGCGCTTGCAGAAAAATTCAGCCGGCTGTTGCCTGTCTCCAGTACCAGATCATCAACACTTGCAGTATCTTCTGAGACGCGTACTTTTCCCCGAAGGTTCTTAAGGCTGAAGCCGGACTTTTCCAGAAACGCGAATGAGTTCAGATCCATCGCGATGTCGGAACCACTCATTTTAATGTCTTCAGCGTTGAGTGCAAGGTTGTTGATCCACAAGTGGTCAAAGTCGACTGAGTTTTTCTGGTGACGCTTTGTAAAGTCGTAATATTGAATGCTGTTATCGGTGAGTGCTAACTCGTCTAATCGGATATCCCAGGGTTTACTTTTTTGTGACTTTCTTGCTGGCGCAGATTTTCCTGCAGATGAAGAACTTGCAGTCTGGGACGATCCTGGCTGCGCTCCGCTCTCAGTTACAGCCTTCAGTTGATGATATGAGATGAATGAGTTTTCCAAAGCTATCCGATCGAGATCGATCAGTTGCTTCTGGAGATCGATAACGTTGGCTTCAAGCACCGTTTCGCCAATATCCACCACGATTGACTGACCGGTGATTTCCTGAGCGTAACTTCCTTTGACATTTTCAAAGACGATTTCGTTAAAATTGAAATCGAGTGTTGATGAATCATAGGTTTCTTCGGCAACTTCCCCGGTCACTTCCGGTTGTTTCGTTTGACGCACGTTGAAGGTTGTATTTCTAAGTGCAATATCTTCAACACCGAACACAAGATGTTCGAGATCGAATTCATCCATGCCCAATTCAAACTGCCCGAGCGCAACATCTGCATGGTTACCGGTAAGGTAGTCGTTGTAGTTTGCCCGGATGTTTTCAAGTGCTATGGTCTCGAGCGAGAATGTCCAGCCTTTCTGTTCGAGTGTGTCCGGAACCGCGGTTGAATCTCCCGCAAATGCATCCATGATATACGAATAATTGAATGCGCTGTCATTTTCAGCACGGTGCACATTCGCCAGCATGTTTTCGAGATGTATCTTATTGAGTTGGATTTCATTTCGTGTAAGGGCCCAGAGGTCGGTGTTGATCGAGAGGCTTCCGACATACAGCAGTGTATCTTTAGCCTGATCTTCCAGGTATAGGCCCTGCATCACAATATTTTTCGGAAATGATATATAGAGCTTTTCGAGCTCGACATTTGTTCCGATCTTATCCTCGAGAAATGCAACAGCACGCTGCGTGATCTTTTGCTGGACCGCAGGAATCTGAATAGCTGCGATAACCAATAGAAGTAAAACAAGGACTGATCCCACAACCCATCCAACCACCTTTAGAGTTTTCTTTAAAACTCTCCCCACTTTTGTCTGCATGAAAAACGAACCGCATTTTGCCGACTGACGTCAAAAACTTGTGCCTGTTCAGATGCTCCGCACTTCGTCCATGAGGATAAAATTCCACACGCTTCCCAATGCATGGCCGCTTTGTTACCTGTAAGCAGCATTTCTGTACTCGTATGTGATGGGCACGCTTATGGAATCGGCAAAGGTGTTTTTTGCCGAATTCATGAAGCTTCGAAGTTTTCTTCAACAGGTTGCTGAGATATATCAGTTCGTAACCCGCGTTATCCGGAATTTTTTTGTTCCGCCTTACGAAGGCAGGGAGATCCTGCGTCAATGTTTTTTCGTGGGCAACCGTTCACTATTCCTCATTACGTTCACCGCGTTTATCGCTGGCGTTGTATTTACGCGGCAGTCGCGACCGAGTCTTGCCTCCTTTGGGGCCGAGTCCTGGCTGCCATCGCTGGTGTCGCAGGCAGTAGTGAGGTCGTTGGGCCCACTGATCACCGGGTTGATCTGCGCAGGGAAATTGGGGTCAAACATTGGAGCTGAGCTCGGCAGTATGCAGGTTAGTGAACAGATTGACGCCATGGAGGTGTCGGGGACTCGTCCTTTTTCCTTCCTCGTTGTTTCGAGAGTAACGGCTACCACACTGATGCTGCCGCTGCTTGTGGTTTATGCGGATGTGGTAGCGCTGCTCGGTTCATTCCTGACGGTTAACTTTTTCAATAGCTCCAGCTTCTCCTTATACTTTAACGAAGTTGCTACCAACGTTACCTACCTTGATGTTTTTTCATCGCTGGTTAAGTCTGCATTTTTTGGCTTTGCCATCGGAATCGTAGGATCGTATGCGGGATATCATTCTGAAAAAGGAACAACAGGCGTTGGTAAGGCTGCGAACACAGCGGTGGTTGTGGCAATGATCATGATTTTTGTGATCGATCTGCTAAGTCTTCAATTCATTAATTTATTCAGATAGAGTATGCGTTTTACGGAGAATGATACGGTGAAGGAGGCAGTAAACGCGAAGGAAGGCAGACAGATCGTTGCTTCGATCAGGGATCTCCATAAGTCTTTTGGAGACCGGGATGTGCTGAAAGGTGTAAACCTCGATCTCTTTGAAAGTGAAAACCTGGTTATTCTTGGGCGGTCCGGCACCGGAAAATCCGTTCTCATAAAGTGTATGGTTGGGCTGATCACGCCTGACTCAGGCACAATCAACGTTCTCGGCAAAAATGTATTTGAACTTTCTCCGAAGGAACTGAATAAACTCAGACTTCAGATCGGCTTTTCCTTCCAGGGGAGTGCCCTTTATGATTCAATGACTATCCGGGAGAACCTTGAGTTTCCGCTGAAGCGCAACCTGGGAATTTATGATAAAAATAAGCTGAAGGACCTCGCAGCCGAAGCGCTTGAAGATGTGGGGCTGCTTCACACGATGGACCAGATGCCGGCAGAACTATCTGGTGGTATGAAGAAACGTGTCGGAATCGCCCGGACGCTGATCCTGAAACCGAAGATCATGCTCTACGATGAACCAACGTCAGGCCTTGACCCGATCACTTCAATGGAGATTAATGAACTCATCCTGTCGGTGCGCGAGAAATATAAGACGTCCTCAATCATTATCACCCACGACATCAGCAGCGCGAAGCACACTTCGGATCGGATCGTAGCACTGATCGGGGGCGTAAATAAGGTTGAGGGCACATTTGAGCAGTTGAAGGAAACAACAGAACCAGAATTGGAACCATTTTTTAAGTATTGATTTAAACTTTAGATACCGTGGAA
Source organism: Fulvivirgaceae bacterium JP3-4 (assembly GCA_029309925.1). Lineage (GTDB taxonomy): Bacteria > Bacteroidota > Bacteroidia > Cytophagales > Cyclobacteriaceae > Chryseosolibacter. The sequence continues at coordinate 2,968,151 of JARKND010000001.1, read as the reverse complement.
TCAAAAGAAGTAGGACAACAAGTGAAGCTAGGAGCATTCGTGTTAGGTGGGCTTGCACTTTTCGTGGTGGCAGTTTTCCTCATTGGCAGCGAAAACAATATTTTCAGTCGCACATTTAATATCTCAGCAGAATTCAAAAATGTTGAGGGTTTGAAGGAAGGTGATAACGTGTGGCTGTCAGGCGTAAAGATCGGCACGGTTAAAGAAGTCAAGATTGCTTCTGAAGGCAAAGTGATCGTAACCCTCAATCTTAAAGACCGCCAGAGCGAGTTTATTCGCAAGGATGCAACTGCATCAATAGGATCGGACGGACTTGTTGGAAATAAAATTGTTGTCATTCGTCCCGGAACGGCTGCCGAGAGTATCCAGGAAAACGATGTGATCAATACAACGTCTCCCCCTGACACACAGGAGCTCATTAATATTGCCAAAGACGTTGGTGACAACACAAAATCGCTCACTGCTGACCTGAGTGCTATTGCGGATAAGATCAGCAAAGGCCAGGGTATCGTAGGGGAGTTGCTGAACGATGGTGCGCTTGCACAGGAACTTCGTCATGCCGTGGCAAACCTGTCTCAGACCGGGGCAAATACAGCGAACGCTTCTGCCGAGCTTCACAAGATGCTTTACGAGATGAGAAATGGAACCGGCCTGATGCCTGCATTGATCCGCGATACCGCCTATGCAAATGCATTTAAGGAATCGCTGGCCAGCATTCAGCAGGTTACGGCTAATGCGCAAACAGTAACCAACAACCTACAGGAGCTGTCGACAAAGTTAAATGAAGATGATAACGCCATCGGTGCATTGCTCAACGATAAGGCTACAGGTGATCGTATCAAGAATACAATTGAAAATGCTGAGAATGCTACGGAAAAACTTGACGAGAACATGGAAGCGCTACAGCATAACTTCTTGCTCAGAGGATATTTCCGCAAGGAGGCAAAGCGCAAGAAAAACCAGGAAGCTGCATCGTCCAAGACAGTTAACTGATACGAACAACTAACGCGATATAAAAAAGGACTTGAAGATAGCTTCAGGTCCTTTTGCTTTTCAGCAGTGTGAATATTGATTTTCTACAGCAAGCAAACGTTAAATCTTAAATCTTAAATCTCAAATCTTAAATTTTAAATCTACTTCTCCTTCTCTTCCTTCTTAGCCTCATGCTTCTTCTTCACCCTTTCCCTAGCCCTGGTAAAAACCCGCTTCAGCGGATTTTTGTTTTCACGCTGCTGAGTGACCTCATCACTAAGCAATACCGCCCACGGTTTAAGACTTTCTACTTGCTCAAAAATTACGCGGAGCATGGCAAGTCCGGGTACTGCGAGAAACATTCCGGGAATTCCGCAAATTGCCCCTCCGGTAACCACGGCAAGGATCAGTGCAAGCGCGTTGATTTTGATCTTGCTGCCTACGATGAAAGGCATGAGCACATTGTTATCGACAATCTGGACGGCAGCCAGAACTCCCGCTACATAGAGGACGTTGAAGCTCGGGTCCGATGAAACCAGCGTAACCATGACGCAGAACACATTTGCGATAAGCATTCCGATGTAAGGTACAATGTTAAGCAGTGCAGAGATGAGCGCTAAAAAAATCGGATACTTAATGCCCAGCAGCAGGAAGCCAATCGAGTTAAGGGTAAAAACTATAAATGTCTCAATGATCAGACCGGTGATATATTGTTGTGTGATGGCCTGGCCTTCGATCATCACTTCCACAACCTTGTCCTCTTCTCCTTTCTTAAAGAGGTCGGTGAGGAATTTAATAATCAGTGTCTTGTGATAAAGTATAAGGAATGTATACACGGGAAGAAAGATCGTATAGGAGATCAGCTCAGTGATCGTGATAAATGTTCGCTGAACGATGGACGGCTGGTTCCCGCCAGTCGTCATTTTTTCGGTTGTCTCTTTGAAGTACCGGTCCTGCTCGCGGAAACCAATATTGAAGTTCTCGCGCACCCACACTTTTACGTCATAAAGCACCTGTCCGAGTCTTTCCTTCAGCACAGGAATATCTTCCAGGAAAGCTCCGATCTGAGTCGATAAGAAATACAAAATCCCGAAAATGATTCCGAGCGCTGAGAGCAGCACGATCACAATGCTGACTACGCGATCGAGCTTGTGGCGGGTGAGAAAATTAACAACGGGATTGAGGACACTTGCCAGAAGGCATCCGAAGAAGAATGGAATCAGGATGTTACTTCCCAAATATAGCCCTGTGATGACCAGGGCGATGGTCAACAGCGTCATGCTGATGCGCATGAAAGGAGGATAAGCCTGCGTTGTCATTCATGACCAGCAGTTTAAAATGCTGTGCCAGACGGCCGATTTAGGTGGAATTATTTTTTAACACATGTAAATAAATTCAGTTCATTCATGTTTGAGGGTCTTTTTACCACGGAAGGTATCATCAGTCTGCTTACACTCACGTTTCTCGAGATCGTGCTGGGTATCGACAATATCGTTTTTATCTCTATTACGGCAGGAAGGCTTCCTGCAGCGGACCAGAAGAAGGCAAGAAATGTCGGGATTCTCCTGGCACTGCTTGTCAGGATTGCGTTGCTTCTTGGTGTCAGCTGGATCATCGGCTTGAAAGAACCCATTCTCACCATCAGAGAATTTGAACTTAGCTTCCGCGATGTCATTCTTATTATCGGTGGACTTTTCCTGCTCGGGAAGAGCAGCAGTGAAATCCATGCAAAGCTCGAAGGGGATAGTGAGGATCCGCGCGATGTGAAAGTGTTGTCGCTGCGCGGTGCCATCATCCAGATCATCCTCCTCGACATTGTCTTCTCACTTGACTCCATCCTCACCGCGGTAGGTTTGGTGGAAAATGTGACCATCATTGTCATCGCCATCCTTATTTCGCTTGCAGTGATGCTGTCCTTCGCCAGAAAAATCAGCGAATTCATCAACAAACATCCTGCGATGAAATTACTGGCAATTTCTTTCCTGATGATGATCGGGCTTGTGCTCGTTGTCGAAGGCCTTCATGTGCATGTGCCAAAAGGGTACATCTATTTCTCCATGGCGTTTGCGCTGGGTATTGAAATTCTGAACATGAAGATCAGGAAGAGAACGAAAGCGCGGCAGATTAATCAGCCCCGTATGGAAGGCTTACCGGGTGAAAATGTAATTTCTTAACTTTTTATAAATGAAAAATATAATCGGACTTTGTTTTCTTCTGATGATGCTGACACTGACAAGTTGTGAGCTGATCGGAGATATCTTCAGCGCAGGTTTTTACGCGGGAATTTTTGTTGTCGTGCTTGTGATCGTGGTGATCATCTGGTTGCTGAGAAAGATGGGTGGCCGCGGCTAAGCTCCACCCTTCAATTGCGTTTTATTTAAATTCTTGCCTGGTAGGTATAGAGCTGATAGTATCTTCCCTTCTTTTCGATCAGTTCGTCATGCGTGCCACGCTCTGCGATAGAGCCGTTTTCGATGACGAGAATCTGATCCGCCTGCCGGATGGTGCTCAGGCGGTGCGCAATCACGAAGGTTGTTCGTCCCTTCATCAGTCTTTTAAGGCTCTCCTGGATATACGACTCGCTCTCCGTATCGAGATTGGAAGTTGCTTCATCAAGGATCAGAATGCGTGGATCAGCAAGGATAGCCCTGGCAATTGCGACCCGCTGTCGCTGTCCACCGGAAAGTTTAACTCCGCGCTCACCGATCACCGTGTTAAGTCCCGCCTCAAACCGGCTTGTAAACTCCTCAACATGCGCAGACCGGACAGCCTCGAGCAGTTGCTCTTCCGTTGCATCAGGCCGGGGGAATAAAATATTTTCGCGGATGGTTCCTTCAAAAAGAAAATCATCCTGCAGTACCACACCTAACTGGCTTCTGTAACTCTCAAGGTTGACTTTTGAAAGATCGATACCATCCATCAGTATCGTTCCAGTCTTTGGTGTCAGGAAGGTTGCGGCAAGACCAGCAATGGTTGTCTTACCGGAGCCGGATGATCCGACCAATGCTGTAACTGATCCGGCAGGAGCCGTGAAATTTATATTGTGCAAAACGTCTTTCCCTTCTTCATAAGAGAACCCGACATTCTTAAATTCGACATCGCCCTTAATCTTGCCCACGCGGATGGTCCGGTCAACGCCATTGTCTTCCGGATCCATGTTCATGATCTCTTCCGTGCGGTCTAATCCCGCGAACGCTTCTGTAAGCTGGCTGCCAATGTTGCTCATCTGCACGATCGGTGCGATCATGAACCCGAGGAAAAGTGTGAAGGAAATAAAGTCACCGATCGTGAGCTCATTGTCAATGATCATATAGGTGCCGATGCCCATAATCGCTGTACTCGCGAGGCCGAGCAGAAAGGTTGCAGAACTTGTCACCAGGCTTGTTGATGTAAGACTCTTCTTTACATTGATGAAAAGTTTTTCGACACCTCTCTCAAACGTAGCTATTTCCTGCTGTTCCGCGTTGAAGCCTTTGATCACGCGAATACCATTTAGTGTTTCAGTTAGTCGCCCCGTTACTTCTGCATTCAGCACCCCGCGCTCGCGGAATATCGGGCGAATGTATGCAAATGCTTTCAGGGATATCAATCCGAAAATAAGAATCGGAACCAGGACGTATAACGTCATCATGGGACTAATCCGGATCAGGACGAACAAACAGATGACGGATGTCAGTAATCCACCAACCAGTTGAACGAGTCCGGTGCCGACAAGATTGCGAACACCTTCCACGTCAGTCATGATACGTGATACCAAGGCTCCCGACTTGGTGTTATCGAAAAACCTTACAGGAAGGCGAAGGATCTGCTTCTGGACTTTCGCGCGCAAAACGGAGATGAGGTGCTGCGCCTCTACACTTAATAACTTCGTCAGAAGGAAGGAAGTTATTGCCTGGATAATTATCGAAACCGTCACGGCAATAAGGATCAGTTTCAGCATGTTCAGGTCGTGCTTCACCACGACCTCGTCCATCAGGTACTTTGTAGCGGCTGGCAGCACGAGACCTGAGAGGCGGCTGATCACAATTAAGACCAGGCCGACAAGTATAATGTTTCTGCGTGGCCAGACGATAGTTTTGAAGACATGACCTATAGTTACGCGATTCTTTTTCATTGGTGTGAGGTTGGCAACCGGCTATTATGGACGCAAGGTTGCAATTTTTATTGTTCTGTTTAGTCGCATTCTTCCCGATATACCCGATTGGTATCGTATTTTATTCAGAATAGAGATCAACAGTAACTTAAAGGCGGAGGTTTTTATGAGAACGTTCGAGAAATCTTTTGAGGTTGACAACAAGACTGGTACTAATCAGGAAGGTCCCGATGCCAACCGACCATTGGAAAGACTCACGGCTACTTCTATCATTGGTGACAAGGTAGAGAATCCGCAGGGAGAGGACCTTGGAACAATCGATAACCTGATGATCAACGTTCATTCTGGTCGCATTGAATACGCGGTGCTGGAATATGGATCATTCTTAGGGATCGGTGGAAAGCTGTTTGCTATTCCGTTCGAAGAGCTTCGAGTGGCTCCGGGCCGACATGTTTTTATTCTTAACAGGGATAAGGAATATCTCCGGATGTCGCCTGGCTTTGACAAAAATCACTGGCCGGATACCAACGACCATACGTACTATGGTGACGTTGATTCATATTGGGGTTACGCAGCCGTGCCCTGATTAAAAAGTTGCCAGGTGTTCTACGGAATGCCTGGCAATTTTAATGAATCGTGAAGCCGAAGCCGGAACGAGTTCATCGCTGTATTCCCTAGTTTTTCAGTGAGCCGGTGATTGACAACTGCGCCCACGGCAGCACCGATTCCGGGAACCAGTTGCAGTAATTTTGCAATGTCAATATAATCGCGGTACTCTTGTTGAAAGGTTCTCCAGTCAAAGCTTTTGACATTGTCCGGGAATCTTTTGGAATACGTTTCCCAGTTATCGATCGCATCAAATACCTGTGCACGATGTTTTGCGCTGGAGAAGCTCAGTTCAAAAACGTGCAACAGAAACAGCCTCTCTTTGTAATTGCTGACATCACGGCCATACAATGCTGCGATTTCGAAAAGCATTTTCATTTTTATTCCAAGCCAGATCGGGAAATCAGCGAGTCCGAGCAATATTCCACCTGCACCGGTGATGGCACCTTCGGCAGTAGCGGTGTTCCTGTAAAATTTAATTCTTTCACGCACGAGGTTCTCACGGGTCTCCAGTTCGGCATCGATGAGCGGTTCTGCTGCCGTGAACTCAGCACCGAGACATACTGCTTCCGTCATATTCCGGATGGCATCCGTAAAAAACCGGTGGACCTTTTCAGGAATGATGGTGTTGATCCGTGTCTGCAATCTCTTGGCGAGTACGCCCGTAAACGATGGAGCACGCTTCATTTTGCGCTTCCACATCACCAGTTCTGTCAATACAACATCTTCGTAATCCATCGATAGAAAATATTAACGGTTACCCGTCCGTATTGTTGCCTCGCCCGGTCCGGCATAACAAGGAACAGTATTTTTCGTTACTAGCACAGATAAAGAAAAGTATGCCGGAGTGGAACGTGCGCGTCAGGGATTTTTTTAGGCGACCTCATTTATTGAAAAGGGTTTTCAAGCTTACCGGATGGTGTATTGCCGGAATACTGAGCCTCATGGCTCTTTTTGTTTTGCTTGTGTGGATGGGTTTCTTTGGTAAGATCCCGAGTCGTGAAGATTTGCGCGACATTAAAAATCCTATCGCCAGCGAAGTCTATAGTGCCGACAGTGTTCTGCTTGGAAGGTATTATCAGCAGGAGCGGAGCCCGGTCGATGCCAATGAAGTTCCTGAGACATTAAAGAACGCACTCATCGCGACAGAAGACGTGCGCTTTTATAAGCACGATGGCATTGACTATCGCAGCTTGTTCCGTGTGCTTATCAAGAGTCTGCTGCTGCAGGATGAAGGCTCAGGTGGAGGAAGCACCATTACTCAGCAGCTCGCTAAAAATCTTTATCCCCGAAAATCTTATTGGCTCGCATCCCTGCCCATCAACAAAGTGCGGGAATTCCTGATTGCCAAACGAATTGAAAATGTCTATACGAAAGATGAGATTCTGGTTCTATACCTGAACACAATTCCTTTTGCTGATAACACCTACGGCATCAAGACAGCTGCCGACAGATTCTTTTCCAAAAAAGTGAAAGACCTTTCGGTGGAAGAATCAGCGATGCTGGTAGGCATGCTCAAAGCGACACATTATTATAATCCGCGGCTCTTTCCCGAACGCGCAAAAAAGAGACGAGATGTAGTGATCAGCCAGATGGGCAAGTACGGTTTTTTAAAAGAGGCGGATAAAACTCAGTTTCAGCGCAAGCCCCTTCAGCTGAAATACAATCCGACAAGTTACAACGCAGGCATGGCTCCTTACTTCCGCGCTTACATTCAGCGCGAACTCCTGGAGTGGTGTAAGGAAAACGAAAAGGAAGATGGCAGTGCTTACAATCTGTACACGGATGGTTTGAAAATATACACCACCATCGACTCGCGGATGCAGCGCTATGCAGAGCAGGCTATGCAGGCGCATATGAAGTCGCTGCAGAAGCGTTTTCAGGATCAGCTGAACAAGAAGAAAATCGAGTCGCTTGCCCAGGCGAAGGTCAGGCAACTTCCACAATACAAAAAACTTGTGGCACAGGGAATGTCGCACAGCCAGGCGTTGGCGGCATTGAAGAAAAAGCTTAAGACGAGGATCTTTACATGGGAAGGGGAGAAGTCTGTCGAGATGAGCACGTACGATTCCCTGAAGCACCACCTTCAGTTTTTGCAGACAGGTATCCTTGCCATGGAACCGCAGACAGGTGACATTAAGGTGTGGGTAGGTGGTATAGACCATAAATATTTTAAATACGATCACGTTCGTGAAAGTACAAAGAGGCAGGTAGGCTCAACGTTGAAGCCACTGCTCTATGCAGCTGCTCTGGAAAAAGGCGTAAATCCATGCTCATACATTTCTGCGCGGCAGGAGTCATACACCAACCTTGACGGCTGGACACCCGGCAATACAGATGAGGAGACTTACGAGCAGAAGTATTCAATGGAGGGGGGACTGGCAGGCTCCGTCAACACGGTATCGGTGAAGCTGCTTGAGAAGACGGGAATTCACAACGCTATCGCTATGGTGCGCAGAATGGGTATTAACAGTGAGCTTCCTGCAGTGCCTTCGCTCGCCTTGGGAACACCTGCCATCTCTGTTCTCGAAATGGTGAATGCATATTCGGTTCTGGCAAACCAGGGCATGCACCGCGAGCCCTCGTACCTGATCTCGATCACCGATCGGAAGGGAAAAGTGCTTGAAGAGTTTACACCGGATGATAAGCCGAAGCGTGCGCTGTCGCGGGAAAGCACGCAACTGATGATCCAGATGCTGAAGAGTGTTGTTGCGGAAGGCACGGGAGCATCCCTCCGCTCACGTTACGGAATTACGAATGATGTTGCGGGGAAAACAGGCACAACCCAATCGAACGTTGATGGCTGGTTTATCGCAGTCATGCCGAAGCTTGTGATCGGCACCTGGGTGGGAGCTGATGATCCTGCGATGCATTTCCGGTCGACTGCGCTGGGTCAGGGATCGGCCACAGCGTTGCCGATCGTGGCAAAATTTATAGAGAAGTCGAACAAAGACAGAGCGCTGAACGATGTGATGCGGGCGAGATTCCCTGCGCTGCCCGCAAGCCTTTCATCTCAGCTGGATTGCAAGCGTTCAAAATCAAATAAAAATTTCTTTGAGAAAATATTCACGCCAAAGAAGAAAAAAGGTGTGAAGGTGACGAAGTATAAAGGAAGGCGTGACCGAAACGGTTAGTCTATAAATGAAAAATCCTTTGTACATCGCTGCACAAAGGAATAATTCACCTTAACCTAAACCTAAACCTTATCTTCTTATGAAGCTTCGCGATAAACGGAAGCCTGCATTTCTGCGAGCAATGCTCTTTCTTCTGCTGTAAAATCCGTTGTTGTCTTCTTCTTGTTCTGCGACTCGATGAATGACTCCAATGATGTATAGAAGTTCAGACGATACTTCCAGATCAGCTTGCTACCGATTGCTTCCTTCAACTCGCGGAGTGACACTTTTTCGTCCACCCAGTAGAGGTCGCTGTACAATCCGCCTTCAATCGCTGATCCTCCCGTATAGCCCGGCATCAGCCTGAGGTCTGAATCCTCAAGTTTTTCGCCCACTTCTTCGTGAAAATCTTCCCTGCCTGTAATGTAAATCGTTACCCAACCCATTGTTTCAAATTCTATTTTGTCTTTCCTGTCTCGTGAAGGGATTTCTTTCGCCTGATGAAAGCATCACCAAATTTCATTCAAGGTGACCAGTGATTGTGTGATGCTGAGCCAAAAAATCTTCACGAGCTCGCCTATATCAACGAAACTGTTGCTAAGAGGTTTCGTTTTCTTTTACAAAGATAATGGGCTAACGGTATCAAAAACGCGGTTTTCAACCGTAGTTTAAATTGGCGCAAACGATCCCTGGCGGAATAACTTTTGGCACAAACGGCTGTTCAATCGAAATAATTCCGCTTCCCGGGCGGAATCAATTCAAAAACGATTTAGCGCGGTACTTAAAAAATATTTTTTAAAAACTCCCAGTTGCTGATTTGGTCGATGAACTGCGGAATTGACGCTGGATAAGTGACAACACAGAACAACAATCCGAAGAGTGCTCCGTATAAGTGCGCGTCATGATTGATGTTATCGTTTGCTTTGCGTCCCTGATAATAAGAAAAGATGATATAGAGTGTTCCCATGATAAATCCAGGCATGCAGAGCGCGATGAAGAGACAGATCAGTTGAAGGGGTTGGAAAATGATATAAGCGAAGATCACGGCTGACACCGCACCCGAAGCGCCAAGCGAATTATACCCGGGATTATTTCTGTTCTTGAAATACGTTGGAAGGTCCGAAACAATAATTCCTACTACATAAAGGATTATAAAATAGATTCCACCACGGTCCCCATACACGCTGTTGAAGACCCGCTCGATAGCCAGGCCAAAGAAATAGAACGAAAACATGTTCAGCAACAGGTGCATGTGATCTTTGTGGATAAATCCGGAAGTGATAAACCTGTAGTACTCATTCCTGTGACTGATGGCATATGGATTCATCATCAGCTTGCCAAAAAGATCGGTTTGTTTCCACGCCAGAAAGCTGGCTGCAACGGTGATAGCAATGATAGTGTAGGTGATCACGGTAATGAGTTCAGGCCGCTAAGATAGCGTAAAGTCCCGTACTCGCTTCATCCCGGATGACACCGGCATGGAAATAATGCCTGAGATCCGGGATTCAAGACAATGTGATATGAAGAAGTGGTGGATCGGCTGCTCGGGCTTTTATTACAAACACTGGAGAGGTAAGTTTTATCCGGACGGCCTTCCCCAAAGGAAATGGTTTGAGTTCTACTGCCAGTTCTTTAATACGGTAGAGTTAAATGTCACCTTCTACCGCTTCCCTAAAATATCCGATCTGCAGGGATGGCATGAGCGTAGCCCGGAGGAATTCCGGTTTACCTGCAAGGCGCCCAGGCTCATTACACATTATAAAAAGTTTGTTGACGCGAAAGAAATTACGGATCGCTTCTATAATACAATTAACGATGGCTTGAAGTCAAAGCTAGGGACGGTCTTGTTCCAGCTCCACCCGCGCACGGCATATTCTGAAGAAAATCTTGACCGGATCGTCACGACACTTGATCCTGCGTTTGCAAACGTTATCGAGTTCCGCCATGAGAGCTGGTGGAATGAACAGGTGAAAAAAGTGTTGAGGGAAAACAACATCACGTTTTGTGGAATAAGCTATCCCGGATTGCCGGATGAGGTGATGAAGAGTTCACCGGTTATGTATTATCGTTTTCATGGTGTTCCGAAATTATATCTCTCGTCTTACCCGGAAACAAAACTTCGGCTCATCGCTGAAAAGTTGAAGGCGACCCGCAAAGTTGATGAAGTGTACTGTTATTTTAACAACGATATCGAGGTTGCTGCCATCCATAATGCAAAGTTACTGAACACCATTGCAGGGATTCCAAATCCTGAGTTTAAAATGGATGTCAGTAAGAAGCTTTAATTCTTTTTCATTTCATTCCACAATAGCTGTCGCGCGCCACCCGTAGCATCGTTTGGTGGCGGATCTGTTTGACCACCAAGATTACCCTCCGCGACACTTCTCGGTCACTTGATTTTGTGAGAGGCGCGAAGCGTTGTTGGAATGCTTTTTTATATAGCTGCAGACGTAATGCCTGTGTGGATTTTGGGTTGTGTGATTTGAAAGAAGGTGTTCAGGGCGGTGTGCATCTTTTACCACCGAGGTGGGTGAATATAGTGATTGTTGGTATTGAAAATATTGGTGCGAAGAATTCTTCGTAGCGTAAAAAATGCACACCCCTTTTTCTTAAACTCGACTGACGTTCTGGTCAGGATAACCTTCACCTTCTGAACTGTCTTTCGTAAACACATTTTGCCGGCTTACTGTTCCGCTTATCTTCAATTTTAAAATGTTCCCTTTTTGAACAATTACGAGTAGCCCCTGCGTTATGTAGTCAAAAAGGAGTAAACCATGAGAGATCAATTGAAGTATTCAGTGTGGGCAATTGCAATGCTGATCTTCGTCTCAGGCTGTGCCGTTACCGATTTCGACCGGTCAGCAGACTTCAAATCCTACAAAACGTTTTCGTGGGGTGAGTCTGAGCTGAAAGTCAAAAATCCGGTGTACAGCAGTGCCCTTATCGATAAGAACATCAGGAGCACCATACAGAATGAATTTTCGAAGAGAGGAATTGCCTACGATCAGACAGGTGGCGATGTAGTGGTGAATTACAAAACCTATACAGAGCAAAAGCAGCAATCATACGGCAGCCCGTATGGTTACGGACCTTATCCATTTTTCTACCCATTCCGGTTCTATGGATTCGGCTGGGGATATCCGAACTACTGGAGCAATCAGGATCGTGTGAAGACTGTAACGGAAGGCACACTCATTATTGACCTGGTCGACCGCAAGACCAATGAATTGGTATGGAGGGGCTCCGTAGAAGGAAATGTGGATGACGTAAAGAATCTGCAGAAGCAGATTCAGAAAGGCATTAAAGCCATTCTCAAAAAATATCCGGTAACGCCTGACGAACCGCTCAGGCTGCCAGATGAGAATATAACTAGCTAATTGAAACGAGCTGCTTCGAAAGGGGCAGCTTTTTTTTCGGCATCATGTTTTTAACATCATTGACGTAGAAAAAAACTGACATATGAAAACATTCACAATGATTGCCGCTTTTACTTTTTCGGTGATGTCGTTTACTGCGTGGTCGCAGGCGGGTGACAAGAAAGAGAAAGAGCTTGATAAGACACAGGAAACCCAACGGGCGCGTTCAACACAAGGTCTGAGGACGGAAAACGAACTCAAAGATGACCGCGGTGACCTGCCTTCGAATCAATACAGAAAAAAAACAGAGTCGGACACAACTTCGCTCGAGCAGACCGATGAGCCTGGTACGGGTGAGGTAGTCCCAAGAAATGAAGATCAGGGCCTCGGCAGTGACGATGACGGTAATGGTCTTACCGAAGAAAATAACACGACACAGGGTGGCGAGAAGCGCACGAACACACCTGCTGTCATACAAAGAACATCGAGCGAGAGTGGATCGCCAGCAGTGCTGTCCGGAAATAATGGTACGGACCGCGATGGGACGAACAACGTTCAGCGCGCGAAACCAAACATTGCCGGAGCTGAAGAGCCGGGCAATATGAATCTTTCGGAGAAGAACGTTGGTGAACGTAACCAGAACACAGGCGCTGAAAGAAAGATTCGGAAGCAGGAGGAACAGCCAACACAAATTCCTGATAAGAAGGAGCAGCGCAGGGATAAGGCTACCGTTGAAGCCCAGCAACAGCAAGACCAGCAAAGTGGTGAGTTGAAACAAACTACAACCACTGGCAAGGAGCCAACAACCGCTGCACCGGCACCCGAAGACAAAAAGACCAAACGCAAGAACCGCAGAAATCGCAAGCGCGATAATTGATATCCGCGCATGTTAGTGTACTTTAGCAGTCAATAAGAAAATATGACTAAAGTAAAACTAACGGTGAATTCAAATGGCTCCCTTCGGGTAGAAGGTGATTTTGAAATTGTGGATGCAACAGGTAAGGCGTATGGACTCGCGGGCAGGGAAGTAGTTTCACTGTGTCGCTGCGGTCAGTCAAAGAACAAACCTTTTTGTGACGGATCTCACAAGGGATATCTTGAGCATGAAAGTGTTGCATTCGATCTGCCACCGAAGAAGTCCTGATCTATGATACGGTCAGGACTTCTTTGCTTTTTTGTTCTGCTCTCATGCCCGGCATGGACACAGGTGATGCTCGGTGTCAGGAGCGGACTGAATCTCTCCGATGTCGTGATCAACAATTACAATGACCCGGACGTTGAGCCGGGTTATGATATCAAACCTGGATTTCACGCTGGCGTTTTCGTGACAGCCGATGGCGAGAGCAAAATCGGTTTTTCCGCAGAGCTTTTGTATTCCAGCAAGGGCGTGCGTGCACTCAACGTGATCAATCTTCATTATGTTGCTGTTCCATTGTTGTTGCGGTATCATCTTAATGACAAGTTCCTGGCCGAGATAGGTCCGGAGATTGGCTACCTGGTAAGTGCAAATTCAAAACATGGCAATGTAAACAGCACCTGGGATAACAAAGTAGATGTCGGGTTGGATGCGGGCCTCCAGTATCTCCTGGGAAAGATAACAATCGGAGCGCGGTTCAACGCTGGATTCACTAGTGTAATCCGCACGACAGCAAGTGGTCCCAACGGGCAACGTGTACGCTATCTCAATCGGGTAGCGCAGTTGTCAATAGCCATTCCGTTACGCGAACTTTACTGACGTCTTTTGAGAAGGCCAACGCCTGAACTAAAAAAGATCAGCCCGAGGATCGCGAAGGCCCACGGATTAAGTGTGAAATAATTCTGACCGAAGATGCCAAGCACACCCAGTATAAGACCTGCCATGCCGGCAATCGTAAGAATAACACCGAGACCTTTGATCATGACGTGAGTTTCTCCGTCAGCGTCTGTTCCTTTGAAATCAGGTTGATCATGGCAGCTGCAACGAGCCCGCCCAGCAGGTAGTATGCAATTGTCATGGCGTTAGTCTTTGCCGGCTGCATTTTCGGATTGCTGTCAATTCCCATTGGCTTTGGAAGCGCTACGGCTCCGATACCAGCGCCAAGGCCAAGCAATGCGCCACGGATCAATGTTTTATTTTTGGTTTCAGCCTGCGCCATCCCGAAGTAAAGCGTATTGCTGATCAGGTCACCGGCAAGTGCGGCAGGAAACAGGTTCTGTGCGAACGCGGGAGTTTTGATGTTTGTACCCTTCATCAGCTTGGCTGCAGCATTCATTCCCAGCAGGTCAAGACGTGGCGCATCTTTATCAACTCTTTTTACAGTTTCATTCACGAGGGTCAGTGCCGCGGCACCTGCAAGTCCTCCCATCACAGACACAATATTCATAGACATCGATTTGTCCTGACAAGGAAAAATCGGATGCCAACGATGCCCGGGTTACTCGAAAACTTTTCGATCTTCCAGGAGCCTGTCGAGATACGCTTCATCCTCCGACTCCTGGACAAGCTCTTTTGCAGGAACACCTTTCGCGCGCGCAATTGCCGCTACACGTCCCTGCCCGTTGAAGAGCACATCAGGCACTTCACTTGCGATTGGATCGGTATATGCTTCAGTGGGAGAGATGATCTTCCAGCCTTTAGACCTGAGAAGCTTAACGAGGTCACCGATAAATTTTGCTGCGAGGTCATTTTCATGCAGCAGCAGCACATGCTTCACTGATCTGCCAAGATGTTTCTCTGAAATGTTGTTGTAAAACTGGATGCTGTTCCAGATGTGTTCAAGGTACAGTTCGCGCAGCTTCTCTTCATTTACTTTTTTTCCGGCAAGAACAGCTTTCCGCACCTGCCCGTTGATGTACCAGTCATAGTTGTCGATGGTGACATATCCGTTGGAAAGACCAAGTTTCTTCAGGCCGGCCCGTACGGAATCCCGTGCGCCAGTGTTGTGACCTTCATTCAGAAAAGGATAGCGGAACCACGGTGAATATCCGTTGATCTTATTAAGAATGGCATGAGCGCGCTCGATGTCTTTGATGTATTGTCGTGTCCCGATCTGGTGCATCCAGAGGTGACGGTGGGTATGGTTTGCCAAAACGTGCCCGGCAGAAACATACTTGTTCAGGCGCGGCAGCCCTGCGTTCTGCTCAATATTTCTTGTAATGACGAAGAAGGCGGCCTGATCTACATTGTTTGCTTTGAGCTCGGTGATCAGTTTGCCGGTCCTCTCGTTCCCCGAAAAAAATACTCCGTCTTCCATCGGAGCATCATCGAAAGTAATGGCAATTTCCTGCGCGTTAAGTAAAGAAACAGAGCACAGCAGAAGGAGGAGAAACGCAAGTCTCATCATTGATATTTTACTGCGAAATTATCGAAGTTCCTGCAGAAGTTGATCGAGTGCTAAAGGTTTTGTGAACATTTCTATCGAGCCATCTGCCGTCAATGGCCATTCGGTTCTCGGCTTGTCCCAATACAATTCGACACCGTTTTCATCCGGGTCATTCAGGTAAAGTGCTTCTGACACGCCATGATCTGACGCGCCTGTCAGCGGATATTTTTTCTGGCGGAGCCGGTCGAAGATCACTGCAAGATCTCTGCGTGTAGGGTAGAGGATGGCGGTATGGAACAATCCCACCGATTCGCGCTCTGCCGGTGGCTGTCCCTGGCTGTACCATGTGTTGAGCCCGATGTGGTGGTGATAGCCTCCGGCTGAGACAAACGCTGCCTGCGAACCGTACATCTGCATCAGCTGAAAGCCAAGTACGCCACAATAGAAATCGAGAGAGCGCTGCAGGTCTGAAACTTTGAGGTGCACATGACCGATCCGGGTCTGAGCGGGAATGGTGTATGAATTCATAAACTAAAGTTAAGCAATCCATGCATCTTACTGATCATTGTTAGTGGAACAGACCCTAAAGAAGAAAAAATGTTTTCGAACGTGGGGAAATCCCTGATGGAAACCGCGCGTGGGCATGGCTTTTTAAAGTATACGGTCAAATCCAAACGTTTTATGAAAGAAGTATACTACAAGGGTAAAGCTTATGCTTACAAATTGGTTGATGGTAAAGGAAAACGCCAATATCAATTGTTTGAGAACGGTTCGGTGGTGAATACCGTTGAGGAAAACGAACTCGACATTCGTTCCATTGTAAGCTTGATTCTTGATTCGTATTACAAGAATGTGAAGCCTGCAGTGCGCTCTGCGGTTCTTTCGTAAGCGGCTTTGAGGAGTCAATTCCACAGACCGTTGGAATTGGGATTCAAAGTTTCGACATATAAAATCGATAGTTAGTTTCCTTTTAAAAGCAAAGGCAGGACGGAATCGTTATACGATCTTCGTTCTGCCTTTTTGTTTAATCAGGATTATTCCGCCTTCAGCACTTCAGCAGGATTTGCGCGTGCCACCTTCCATGTTTGTGTCCAGATCATGAGAAGTGCAAGTCCCAGCACGAGAAACACGCCTGAGAATAGTTCGATGAATCCAATAGGAGCACGGTAAGCAACTGACGCCAGGAATACGCTGTCGAATAGCCAATACGTGACTGGCAGTGCTACCGTTGCGGCAATCGCGAGAAGTAAAATGAAACCGCGGCTGAGCAGAACGATGAGGCTTCCTTCAGAGGCGCCAAGCACTTTTCGCACGCTGATCTCGCGGAGGCGTGATTCTGTCGTGAACACAACCATCCCCAGCAGTCCCAGCGAAGCAATGGATATAGCCAGCGTTGCCAGCACGGCAATCATCTTGATAATTGCAGAGATCTCGCTGTATGCTTTTTCGATGTCGTCATCATAAAATGTTGCGTTCAGCGGATGAATCCTGTCAATGTCCTTCCAGGCACTTTCGATTCTCGCCATGGTTGATGCAATGTCGGTTGTACTGATCTTCACGTTAAGCAGACCGTTGTTTCGCTTGTCATCATAGTAGCGGAAGAATACCGGAACAAGTTCACTGTCTACTTTGCCATAGTGGAAGTCTCTCATCACACCAACAATTGTCAGCTTCTTTCCATCGACAGAGATCTCTTCACCCAATGCTTTCTCTGGGTCACCCTTCCCGATCTCAAAACGTTTCAATAATTGTTCATTGACAATGACCTCCGACTCTTCTGCATTCTCTGCTTTGAAGTTCAGATTGCGGCCGGCAAGCAACTTGTGTCCATGGAGGGGAAGGTAGCGTTCATCAATGCTGTTGTAAAAGACGGCAGCAGAGTCCTTTTCATTCGTGTATTTAACCATCGAACCCCAGTAACTGCCAACGCTTGTCACCATTTGTGACTTTGAGATGCCTGACACCTCCGGGATCGGCTCCAGCGCCTTGCTTACAATATCCGCCCGGTTTCCCTGAAGACGGACGTTCAGGATATTTTCAGTCTGGAATCCAAGATCGAAGTTGAGAAAATGTGTGTATTGTTTATAGCCGATCACCGTTGCTGCGATAAACATGATCGAAATTGTGTACTGCGCAACGATCAGCGTTTTGCGCAACGTAAGGTTTCGGAACACCTTGATGCTGCCGACATTTCGCAGCACAACGGTTGCATTCACTTTTGCAAAGAAGAGCGCTGGCAGTAGTCCGGCAAAAACGCCAACCAGTAGCGCCAGTAGTGCAAACGAGATCAACGTTGATGTCGACAACTCAAGACGTGCGACCTGGTACCACTCGGGCGCAAGCGAAAGGAAATGGGGTTTCATCAGGCGGAACATGACAAATGCCAGGGTGAGCGCCATGAAAGAGATGACAACGGCTTCTGAAATAAACTGCATGATGACATGGCGCTTTTTCGCTCCGATCACTTTGCGGATTCCGATTTCGCGGGAACGTCTGAGTGACCGCGCCACGGAGAGGTTGGTGTAGTTGAAGCATGCCGAGAGAATAACAATGAAGGCGAGTCCGCCCATCACATATAAAACCATCCGATCCATGGTCGGGCCGATCTGATTAGACAGAGGCTGACCCATTACAATCTCATCAAGTGGCTGCAGTTTAAGGCTGACCGCAATATTGTCAACAGCTTTGTTTTCTCTTTGAGAGAGCGTAGTAAGGTTCTGTTGAATGATGTTGGCGTCAGCATTTTCCGGAAGCAGAAGGTAAACATAGTTCATCCACACACTGCCCCATTTGAACAGGTCAGGAGACTTCTGATTGAGCACTTCGAAAGTTGACAACGACACAAGACTTTCAAAACGCATGTGCGAGAAGTACGGAATGTCCTCCATCACGCCCTTCACCTCATACGCGATGGTGTCGAAGAGAATGGTTTTACCGAGTGCCTGATCACTGCCGAACAGCTTGGTGGCAGTTTCCTTTGTGAGCACGATGGAATATGGCTCTTTTAATGCAGTTTTTGGGTCACCCTCCAGAAGCTTGAAGTCGAAGATGTCGAAGAAGGGTTGTGTAGCCCATAGGCCATTCGTTGGAATGTATTTGTCTTTAAAGTGAGCATCTCCGCTAAATCCTCTCCGCAGGATCACAACTTTTTCCACCCCGGCAATCTCTGACTCGATCTGTCTTCCTGCTTTTATAGAAGTAGAAGCTACGTCAAAGGCTTCGCTGCCCGAACGGGTTACCGTGTCGATCACCCGGTAGATGCCTTTACCTTTGCTGTGAAATTTGTCGTAGGAGACCAGGTCAGTCAGCAGGGCGATCACCACAAGCCCGACCGACATGCTGATCGCCAGCCCAACGATGTTAATGAAGGAGAAAAGTTTATTGCGGGCGATATTCCGCAGGGAAGTTTTCAGGTAACTGAAGATCATGCTGGTAACGTTATTGGTTTGAATACCTTGTTACCGGCTTCTCCCGTAAAGGTTACAACTATTTCGATGAACCTTTCAGCGGGCTCGTTACATATTCGATGTCGTCCTTCTGAAAGGAGTTCTTGAATGGCGCAACCTCGGCTTCTTCGATCAGCACCGCTTCGGGTACAATTGCCGACACTATATTATTACGGCTCAGCGGCAAATACTGGAGTGCCTGTGTTGCCGTGGCAGTCAGTCGCCTGAGGTCTTTTGGCTGGATCTGCTTTAATCGGGCTGGGCTGAGCTGTTCTTCGTTGCCTGTCGCCACGTCCACCTTGTATATTTCTGTCTGTCCCATCGGAGAAGCTTTCCCTCTGACGATCAATGCATAGTCAAGACCTTCAGCTTTTGCAGTGGCAATTAGTTTTTCCTTCAATTCTGCGACAGGTATTCCGTTGTCGATACCAATCTGCACGACACCGGGTCCATCATTAAAACCGTTCGCCACCTGGTCACCTTTTAACAAGGAACGGTCATTCATGAGGGTCTTGAGGATCCCTTTTTCGATCAGGATCACTTCTTCCGGAGGTTTTACACCTTCTGCGTCCATCACGATATTTCCGATCACAGGCTTGCCCTGGAAAGTTTTCAACCCGGGCGTTGCTTTTACGGTGATGCTTGCATCGACATAACTTTTCCCGACTTTGTTTTCAGCGCCCAATCCTCCTTCGGAAGAATAGCTGTCCTGGCCCTGGAGCGCGTTCGAGGCATTCAGAGAGAAGACCGTGCTGGCAAATACATTGACCACCGGCTCGCCAATGAATAACACCGGGCCCGTATATTCGTCTTCCAGTGGTTTTGTCTGTGTCGAATTTTTGAGTTTGTTCACGATATCCCGCACTTCTTTCTGCAATTCAGGAAAGGATGGGAGTTCATCCAGGGTGCGGGCATAACGTGTAGCCTGTGCGTTGATGGCTGAGCCGTCACTGCCCTTCACCTGCGCGTTGCAATGAAAGGCCGCGAGGGTCTCAGGAATAATAGCCGTCGTGCCCTCAGTGTTGACGAAGTAGCGAACTGTTCTCGTAAATGTAACAAAGACACTTGACGCCTCAAGCGCCTCGATTTCTTTAAAATAGGAGGATAGCTCTTTGCAGTAATCTTCCCACTTTTTGCGATCGATGTTGTATTGAGGAATGGGAAGGTGTGTCTGATGCGGAGGAATCTTGGCAAACGTCCGGTGCGGAAGCTCAGCGAGTGGTTTATTTTTTTCCTTCAGCGTAGCCTGGTGCTTCTTGAATTTCTGCGCTGCGCCCTTGTACACATTATCCGTTGACGTCCAGAGCGCTCTGCGAATGCCGTAGTAGTCGTCTTCGAGGGGCATCTCTATATCCAATGCTGACGGATCGCTGAAAGTATTATTGTCCAGGCTTTCGTCATTAAACTCATAGTCCCCTACAAGGATGCGCACATTCTTGTCCCGCGTTTTGAGATCACGTGAGCCAAACAATCCACCCAGGGAACTATAGACGCTGAAGATGCTTGCATCATCAATGGTATAGCTAATGTAGAAGGGTTTGTCGTGGTTTTCATATTTGAGTTCATTGGTGCTGCGAACCAGCTCGTCCTTCATAGCGCGGAGGATCACGTTGTCGTCTTGTGCGGAGACGATGGCAGGCAAAAGTAATGTCGATATAACGATAGCAATGATCTTCTTCATGTTACTGTTCGGTTGGCGCTGGTCTTGAAAGGAGTGTCGCTTCTTCGTGCTGTTTTGGTTTCTTCTGCGTTTCAATCCGCCTTACGAAGAGGGAAGGTGCTACCGCGCTGACGGGTACATTCCCCGATTCAGCCCCGCAGAACCCGATGAAAACACCTGCATCATCGCCTGCGGCAGTGATCTCTGCGAACATCGCCAACGGAGTGCCTATGAGATCGACACCCCGCACGAGTTCATCAGGTTTGCCATTGACATAAACGCGATATACTTCTGTCGGAAAAATATTGAACGCGTTAGGATTATAGCGATCTGTTGTGGTAAAACCTCCGACAACTTCTTTAAACAGGTACCCATATTCCTTGCCCTGCTTCTGACATTCTTTGATAAGCTGTTTTCTAAGATCCTGGAATTTCACAGGCTTTGACGTTTCCACGATCAGGTTTGATTGTCTTGACACCGGCTCAGCGCCCACAGAGGCGCGACCATGACCATTCGAATTGGAAATATTTTCAAGCGGAGAACGTGACATCAGGAACGTTTTCAAAACACCTTTTTCAACAATGGCTACACGCCTTGCTTTCACACCTTCATCATCGTACGCATACCTGCCGTTGAGCCTGAAATTTTTGTAAGTGGACAGGGTAGGGTCGAAGATTACGTTGAGTGTCTTTGGCAGCACCGTCTGGTTGATACGCGACTTGAACGTCTGTCCATCGTATTCGTTTTTAAGGCGATGACCTTCGATGCGATGACCGAAGATCTCATGAAAGAATACGCCTGACGTTTCTGCCATGAGGATGGCCGGGCCACTGTAGGGTTCTGCCAACGGAGCAGTGCGCAACTTCCCCAGACGATCGACAAGCTTTGCGACATCAGCTACAACTACGTCATCGCCCGGGAGGTCCTGGGGCCGCGTTGCATAATAGGACTTTGATAAGGGAATGATGTCACCATCGTCTGCGCGGATGCTTCCGTTCACGCTCATGTAAATTGCCGGAACGTTCTGAACGATGACAGTGCCTTCGCTCGAGATAAAATATTTCCGCTCATAGGTTGCGCGGATATTGACGATGCCTTGCATGATGTTCTTATCGCGTAAGAAAATGGCAGAGTATTTCTTCACTTTCTTTTTCCAGACGGCTGTGTCGAAATCTTCCTGCAGGTTTTTAAGCGGAGGCTCGATGTAAGTTTCTACGGGTTCGGTGGAAAAGTCATTGACAGCAACAGCCGGCTTTGATTCCCGCTCGCTGATGTTCTTTACTGCCTTATAGCGTTCGAGCGCATCTTCATATTTATTCTCAGCAGTTTTCCAGATCTGGAAAGCGATTGCAGTAGCATCATTGTCAACAGGAAGAATGGCCTGGCCAGCCCCGCCACCGCGATAACCCATACTGCGCTGTGCTACGGGATGTGAATCATCAAAGGCATAGTCACCCACCTTCACCCGGAGTGACAGTATCCGCGACCTGTCCTGATTCTGTTCGATAATGCTGCCGAATGATGCTGTAAGGTTTGCAAACTGAATATCGTCAACGTGATAATCGATATAATAGGAGGGTACCGGTGCCTTTTTTAATTGCTCCATCTCGCGTGCCATTTCTGATTTAAGAATGTCTACGAGCGGATCATTTTGCGCTTGTACCGTGTTGCTGTACAACGTGAGCACAAAAACAATCAGCGACAAGGCGGGTATTTGTCGGGGCGAAGGCGTGTAGGGTTTTAGATGTTTCACTGCTTCAAAAAATGTGTATAGTGTCGGTTAAAGTATCGTAAAATCCTGATGTTGCCAAGTGCAACTTGGTTTTAAGGTAGCTGTTTTGTGTGGAAGGATTTTCGCACGTTCAGAACCATCAGGATGTAACTTTTTGCAAATCATTACAAAGTTTGCATGCACTTTGCTCTCATCAGATGCGTTATCTTTGTGGTTAACGATGACGAAAGTTATTTGTTTTCTAACGTGAAATCTTCCGGATTTAACTTTAAAAACTAACCTACAGCGAATGAAATTGTGCAGCAAGACTCATCTGATCATTTTTACAGCACTGCTATTTTTTAACCTTGGCGCGTTCGCGCAGACACTTGAGTCCCTCTATTTGTTGAATGATTCCACAAAGCGCGACTCTGCTGCATTGAAGACCTCCGCCAATGTGCCGGCCGGTAATGATCAGCTTTCTGCGCCACGTAATTATTACAACCTTCTTCGCAACAAAAGTATAACGAGGAAAGGGCTGTTTACCGTGCATAAGGTAAACGATAATTATTATTTCGAGATACCAGACAGCCTGCTGGGTCGCGAGATTCTTGTGGTGGCACGTATCGCACAGGGGGCAGCGGGTATCAGACCGGGCTACACGGGCTATGCTGGCGATCAGATCGGCAGTACCATTATCCGGTTTGAAAAAGGTCCTGGCCACAAGCTTTTTCTCCGTAGAATGACGTATGAAGACCATGCGGGTGATACATCACACGCCATGTACAATGCTGTAGTGCGATCTAATCTTCAACCCCTTGTGGCAGCGTTTGGTGTGGGTGCGTATAGCCCAACCGGTAAAGCCAGTGTGGTTGAGATCACAGATTATATCAACGGTGATAACGATATCTTTTTCTTTAATTCTTCTTCGCGCAAAGCTATGCGCGCGGGAAGCATGCTGAAGAGCATGTGTTATATCAAGGATGTTAATGCTTTTCCAAAGAACGTTGAGATCCGTACGATCAAAACCTACTCACAGACGTCCACGGGAGAGCCGTTCACGCTGGAACTCAACACGTCTATGGTGTTACTGCCGGAACGCCCGATGCGCAAGCGCTATGCAGACAAACGCGTTGGATACTTCACCGAGAACTACACCGACTACAACGCAAATCCGCAAGGCGTAAAGGTTGTTAACTACATCAAACGCTACAGGCTTGAGCCGAAGCCGGAAGACGTGGAGCGTTACAAGCGCGGTGAACTGGTTGAGCCAGCGAAGCCGATCGTGTATTACATCGACCCTGCCACACCAAGGAAATGGATTCCGCACCTGATCAAAGGTGTTGAAGACTGGCAGCGGGCCTTTGAGAAAGCTGGGTTTAAGAATGCCATCACAGCACGGCTTGCACCTACACCGAAAGAGAATCCGCACTGGAGTCTTGAAGATTCACAGCACTCCGCAATTGTATACAAGCCATCTTCGATTGCCAATGCGGCCGGACCTGTCATCACTGACCCGCGCTCCGGAGAGATCCTGGAAAGTCACATCAACTGGTATCATAACCTGATGTCGATTTTGCGCAACTGGTACTTTGTGCAGTGTTCTCCTGTTGACACTGCTGCGCAGAAGATGCAATTCGATGATGAGCTGATGGGTGAGTTGATCCGTTCTGTTGCTGCACACGAAGTAGGACATTCGCTGGGACTGACGCACAATTTCGGTGCAAGTTCAACGGTTCCTGTTGAAAAGCTTCGCGACCGCCACTGGCTGGAAGAGCACGGCCACACACCTTCGATCATGGACTATGCGCGATTCAATTACGTAGCGCAGCCGGAGGACAGCGTATCACAGCGCGGATTGATTTCCCGCATCGGTGAATATGATCTCTGGGCGATCGAGTGGGGCTACCGCTGGTATCCTGACTTGAAGTCACCGGATGACGAAGTGCCGATCCTGAACAAGTGGGTGACACAACAACAGGACAACCGGAGTCTCTGGTATGGCTCTGAGCTTACAAGCGATGATCCGCGCACGCAAAGCGAAGACATTGGCAACAACGCGATGGTAGCCGGAGACTATGGTATCCGAAACCTCAAGCGCGTGATGGGCAATCTCATGAAGTGGACGTATCACGAGAATGACGGCTATAAAAATCTCACCGAGATCTACACTGGTGTCAACGAGCAGTTCGACTATTACATCGGTCACGTGCTGGCAAACATTGGCGGCATCTACGAGACACCGAAATCACCTTCGCAGATTGGTCCCGTGTTCCAGATGGTGCCGGTAGAAAAGCAGAAGGAGGCAATCCAGTTCCTCAAGGACAATGTGTTCACAACGCCAACATGGTTGCTGGATACCACGGTGTTGTCACGGGTGGGAGAGTCGCCTACGCAGATTGTGAGCCGATCGCAGGATATGGTATTCCAGCACCTGTTCAGCGCTAAGACACTCAGCAAGCTCGCTGTCAATGAGGCGATGTATGGAGAGAAAGCTTACAGCCTCATTCAGTTCTTCAACGACCTTGATGCAGTAATGTGGACCGAACTGAAAACGTATAGCCCGGTCGATATTTACCGCAGAAATCTTCAGCGGTCGTATGTCGATCGCATCATTGAGCTCTCCAAGAAATCCGGAAAGGACTATCGCGATGTCGCACCACTGATGATCATGAAGATTGCCGAGATCAAAGCTACGGTGAAGAAAGCCATGTCTAAGACCAAGGATCCGGTAACGCAATATCACCTCCGCTTCATCCACGAGAAGCTGGAGCAAAATGAAAAGATCTGAGTAACGTCAAATGGGTTAAAATGAATCAGGTTGTTGCGCAGACGACCTGATTTTTTTTTGTGGCCATCCGATATATAATCGGTCCATTTAAATCGTCAGACAACCACTTGGGTGATTGAGTGAATTCTCTGCGAGTAACGTCAGTTGATGTTGACGTGGTATACGTCAGTCTGATTGCGCTGGATGTTGCCGATGAAAAATCCTCCGGGTTGCGAGATTTCTT
Organism: Fulvivirgaceae bacterium JP3-4; assembly: GCA_029309925.1. GTDB lineage: Bacteria > Bacteroidota > Bacteroidia > Cytophagales > Cyclobacteriaceae > Chryseosolibacter. Next base: position 2,942,878 of record JARKND010000001.1, on the reverse strand, counting down.
CCACCAGGTCGAACGACTTGCAGCTTTTTGGAAGGCCACCAAAGATCAGCAGGAAGGAGTAAGTTCCACGCACTGGCACCTGCGTCCACACGGGCGCGATCGAGATGTTCTCGGCATGCACCAGCTGTGTTTTTGTTCCCGATGCCTTATCAATAAGGAAAGTAGTCTGCCAGATGCGGATGAGCATGTCTTCACTGCTGTTGTTGAAATAACAGTGAACATATACGTGTGAGTCTTCAAGCGTTGACGGATCAATTGATGTGAGCGTATCCACATCCGTTTCCGGTTTCGCCTTCTTCACGCCCGGTGGCGCCTCTGCCATGCTGATCAGTTGTTTCATCATTGCTGCAAAGTTACGTCACAGTTGCGTGTGTGGCAATGAAAAGTTGCGTTGAGTCGGCAGCGCCAGTTTCTACAGTCGATCCTGCAACTCGTAACCCGCCCTGAATTTCACAACCTTCTTCGCCTTGATCTTGATAGCAGCGCCCGTAGCCGGATTGCGGCCTTTGCGCGCAGCCCGCTTCGTAATGTTAAACGTGCCGAATCCCACCAGCGTCACTTTCTTTCCTTTCTGCAATGACATGCCTACCTCTTCAATAAAGGTTTCAATGGCTATGGTTGCCTGTTTCTTTGTGATGCCGGCTTCTGCAGCGATGGCGTTGACGATGTCGAGTTTGTTCATAATCCAAATGTGTTCAGGTGTTCGTGTGTTAATGTGTTCATGTTGTCTTGTGAAATAGAGTTCCCGAGCCGATTCAGCTTTTGTTGTTACAGCAATTTACAGCAGATTGTTTCCATATCGTATAAACTTGCGTAACGGCTGACATGCGCACATGACCACACAAGCACATTGAAGATGTGTTCATGTGTTAATGTGTTAATGGTTCATGTTGGGCGATGTCTTATGAATAGAGAGTTTCTACCGGAATCAGTTTTTATTGTCCACGGCAAATATACGCCAGATTGTTTCCACATGGTAAACGTGCGTGACCGCTGACATGCGCACATGACCACACGAGCACATGGGCACATGGAAGATGTGTTAATGTGTTCAGGTGGGGCGCAGCGGTTTAGCCCCAGGGCACCAACGAACACGATGTGAATTGCACTAAGCTCTTCGTGCACCTTCGAGCCTTGGTGTCTTGGTGGCTATCTGCTAGTGGGAGATTTGTTAATGTGTTAATGTGTTAATGTGGGCTCTGAAGTTATTAGGATTCTTTAACGATCCGAAGTTTTATTCCGCATTGCAAAATATGCCACATTGGTCTGCTGCGATCTCTCACCTTAGCACATTAACACACAAACACATTAACACCTTAGCACCTTAGCACAACAAAAAAAATCCCATCACCATTTGGAAATTTCCCGGCAATCCCCCTCCTTTGCATCATCATGAACACAACCATTGTCATCGGATCAGTAAACACACCCTGCAAAAAGTTTGCAGTGTCGTGTATTGCCCGGCCGTGGATGTGACGTTGACGACTTAACGAACTCACAATATAAGCCCGGGCACCAAACCCGGGCTTTTTTATTTTACCCCCAAGTCAACTATATGAAAAACGAATCAACGATATCAAAAATAAACCAGGAACTCATCAGTACGTTTGCCTCGCTGGACGCGTGGTTCGACAAGGTACTTGATCGCGGCTTTGACGATCGCGATGACCATTGGCGCGTGTTGCAGCACATCGTCAGTAGTAACTACCATCTGCTCGACCTGCTTTCCGATGGGTGCGACTATGCACTTGCCGATGTCCGCTCCGGTGAGGGCAGGAGCGAGGCCGAGCAGACCTTCCATGCCATGCGGTTTGCGTTGCGCGAGCAGCTCTTCCGTTGCCTGTGCGTGCTCGATGACCTCGATCAGCCTGAGGAGGGCGATGAGGCGAAAGAGATGAACGTTTACGAGAAGCTTTCATCCCTGACGTATCACCTGCAGTATCACCTCGAACAGTTTGAAGAGCGTCATGCCGTAGAGCGATGAGATTCTAGTGTAGGCCAGACGTTGCAGGAGAATGGTTTGTATGCGGCCCCCTTCGGGCCGGGCTTTCCGCTATACCCCGCCCCACCGCGCCTTTCGTCATTTCGAGCCTGCTATTTTGATTATGTGTGCTCATTAACCGAGAGAAACCCCGAGAGGCGGGGTGCCGCTTCAATCCCTGGCCGGAAACCCTGTTTACCGGTCTGTTCTGCTACGACCCAACTATATAATTTGGGGAAATGAAAGAAGTTATTATTCGTCCCGCATACCACTATGAAACAAAAGTTGTAGGGATTTTCTTCCGATGGGATGATGAATTGAATGTCGCGGTTCGAAAAATTAGTTTTACGCGATACAGTCGTACGCTGCGTGGATGGCACACAACCTGGCGCGAAGGGATCACACAGGAGATCCGAAAAGCATTTGCGGGTATTGCTCAGGTTCGAGAGGTGGCGAGTGCTGAATTGGGAAAGATCGATGACCTATGTCCATCACGTGGAGTGCGTCTGCCGGATGAATATAAAGACTTGCTGATCAGGCGCAGGTATAGCAAGGCAACCGTCCGCAATTACTGCTCACAATTTGAAATGTTTCTCCAGTTCTGCGGCCGCGATGCAACCGACCTTCGTGACGGTGATGTCAATGCTTATCTTCATTTCCTCATCGCAAAGAAAAAAGTATCAGCTTCAGCACAGAATATCGCAATCAATGCGATCAAGTTTTATTTTGAACACGTGCGTCAGGAAGAAAAAAAACTATATCACTACGATCGTCCGATGAAAGAGAGCAAGCTTCCGGTTGTGTTAAGCGAAGAGGAGGTGAGTATGTTGTTTGAAAGCTGTGAAAATCTGAAGCATAAAACCATGCTGCAGCTTATCTATTCGGCAGGTCTGAGGAGGAGCGAGATGTTGGCATTGAGGGTAAATGATATTGACCGCGAGCGAAAGATGATCATCATCCGCCAGGGTAAAGGCAAGAAGGACCGCGTAACTTTGCTTTCGCAGAAGCTGCTACCTTTGTTAGATCGTTATCTTGAAGAATATACCCCAGCAACTTGGCTCTTCGAGTCCGGTGACAAAGGACAATACTCAGAATCTTCGATTCAACAGGTCTTCCACAAAACCTTGAAGAAGTCGGGAATCAGAAAGGATGTGACTTTGCATTCGCTGCGGCATTCATTTGCAACCCATTTATTGGAGCGCGGAACGGATCTCAGATATATACAAGTTTTGTTGGGACACAATTCGAGCAGGACCACCGAACGCTACACCCACGTGACCCGCAAGGGGTTCGGAAATATACGGAGCCCCCTCGATGATTTTGACTAAAACTGCACAAAACCATTATATTAGCGGGGATATAAGCACTATTGCCCTAACGCCAAGGCAAAAATAGAAGCAATGGACGTGCATATATCCGCTAGTTGTGGGTAATGGGCGCTGGACAAATTTGACAACTAAGACATGGGACTTGACAGTGTAGAAATATTAGTTCGCGTTGAAGAGTATTTTGGTATCTCAATACCTGACAGAGAAGCCGAAAAAATACTGACTGTTCAAGACTTTGCAGACTGTGTTTTCACGAAGGTGACAATTAACCCGACCGAGAAGTGCAAATCTCAAATGTTGTTCTACAAACTCAGGACTTATTTCACCGACAAGCAAGGACTTAATAAATGGCAAATTCGGCCCGACTCAAAAATCAGGGATTTATTAACGGGGGACTTAAAAACGACTTGGACGGAGATTGAAAAAGATTTGAAGCTTCACCTGCCGACTCTTTCGGACCTCGATATTAACCCGACAAAAGAGAAAGAAATTAAAATCTTAGGAGTAAAAGTGTGGACAAGAAAGTCTCCGGTGACAATTGGGACAATAGGTGACTTAGTTGACTGGACATTGGCAAAGAATTACGACAAATTAATCGACCCAAAGGCATTGTTTGACAAGGGTGACGTGGAAAAAGTAATAATTGGAATCATAAGCGATTCAATGGCAATTCCGGTTGACGAGATAAAATTAGAACATAAAATTACCTACGATCTAGGTGTGGACTAGGCGCCCACTACCCACAACAACGTGCATAATCAATGGCGGGGTTTAGCGTAAATTTGTAGTTTAGTTTCTCAAAAAACGTTTTGCTTCGTGGGACAGTGAAGCGCTTCGAAGACCCGCCACTGCTTATGCACAAACGTTGTGTGCCATGCCCGCCCTCGCGCAATGCAAGAAATTCACCTCACGGCTGACGCGCCCGGACATCACTTCGTAGTGATTTCATCAACGAGAACGACATCTGACAGCATTTCAAATAAATGAGAATCAGCCGTTCTGCCGAATTGCGCAGCGCTGCGTTTGCAGTCCCGAGCGTCTGCACTCCGTTGACAATGTGATAAAAAAACCGCTGGGCACGGCACACAACAACGTGTATAAGTCATGGCCTCTGGCGGTGTGAAATGAAGATTGGATTTCATATTTTAGCTGCGTGTAGTGGGAGAGTGGACGTGCATGGCCAGGCTTGACATTTCGCTAGCGCTACATTTACAAGTCTGTCCTGATCGGCCACGAACTTATACACTAACGTTGCCGGCAATTTTGTAATGACGATGAGACAACTAATATTAATCGGGACACTTTTGGCGGGCTTGTTGTCGTGTGACAATAAAGACGATTTGGAAAGTTTCATCACCGAGGACATAAAGAAGTATAACGACCGAATTACAGAATGGAGAACGAAGGGAGAAATATGGACAGCTGACCCAATTCTGATTACCCGAGAACTTTTTCGCTATGACGATCCAGAGAGAAAAACAATAATTGATTTTGAAAGTAGAACGGCTGACAGAGTTACGGTAACACTGACTCAAGAGGGACTAAGTGACGACTCCGTTGACGGAGAAAAAAGAATTATTGAATTTGAAAAAGTAAACGACTCGTGGACAATTAAGCAAATACGACTGGGATTCAAATGTTGGAAAAGCAGAGGACACACAAACTATTCGGGACACCCATGTAGTTAGGACGACAAAACAGCCGGCAACAAAATGTATAATCCATGGCGCTGATAAGGAGGGACATTATTTTTATTTTTGCTCAGCGCCACGGCTTATACATAAACGTTGTGGGCAATTTTCATTTGGACAGAGTAGACTTAACAATCAATGGGGACTTGGGACATTTCAATAGAAGGTAACGACACCTTTCAAGACATATATTCCAATTATATGGAGCGTTACAACTCTGGTGACGATCCAAGACAAATAAAGCAGGATATTCTTTTAGACTTCGCAGACTATTTTGCGGACAGCGATGACCATAATAATGCACTCTTTGGACTCAGTAAAGGTTTATGGGAGACAAAGAGCCTTGACAAAGAAACGCTAGACAAAGTAACGCAAATAATAACGAGTGAAAGCGACTTGGTACTTTGGAGAGAGTTAGGTGCAACAGAGGACATAATAAAGAAACGTAAAAACCGACTCGACAAATTTCTTAAGACGATAACGGCTGAAAAAGATAAACCGAAGCGGATAGTAAAGAAGAAATTCGAATTTGAGAAAAAAGAACTTATTAAGTTAGTCTCTCCAGACGGCAAAAAGATTTTAGACATTGGAGAAGAGTTTGGTGACAAAAAATACATTCATACTAGTGGACTGTTAATGTGGGCTGGTGGTGGCGGATCAATTCTATACTTTAATCAGACTGACAAAGACATTTCTGCAAAATGGCTGGACAGCCAGACACTAGAAATAATTCACGACAAGAGTATAGTTTTTTCCAAGAAAGACGGAAAAGTATACTTCATGGGAGACGAAGTAATTATTAAGTATACAGAGAAATGAAAACTGCCCACAACAATGCATATAAATCATGCCGGCAGAATTTGATGATTAATTATTAATTTGGTCTGCCGGCACGCTTTATATGCGAACGTTGTATGCAATTGCCCTAAGACATTTAGACCCTTGAAAATAGAAAGAGAACTAAGCGGACAAGAAATTAAGACCTTGGACAAAGGGGAAAAAGAAATTGCAAAACGGCATACCCGTTTGACAAGATTTGTTTTAATCTGGACGGGCACGTGTCTCGTTGGCGGGATTGTTATTGCAGTCTTTATGAATCCTAATCTTTGGCTACTATTATCAGGGACAGTACTTGTTTTTGCCGGTATTGGACTCTGGACTTTTTTCCAAGAACGAAACAAAGGACAAAAGGAGCTTAAACAAATACAGTACTTACGGACAATAAATCGGGTGACCTCAATTAAAGTCAAGACTAATGAATTTTACGAACTCACAGAAGAGGAAGATGAAGGAGTATACTACCTTTTCCAAATTACCCCTGACAAGATTTTATGTTTCGGTGGACAAGACTTCTATTCTAACAAGAAATTTCCGAGCTCTGATTTTGAAATTGTTGAGGGCAAAGGAGAGCATGGACAGATTGTTCTTCTCGAGACATATTCACATGGTGACAAGATAAAGCCATTGAAGAAAATTAAAGGAAAAGAAAAGTGGGACTTGTTGGCGAAAATCAATCCAGACGAGTTTCAAATTATAGAAGGTCGACTAGAACAGTTTGCGTGACGGGCAACTGCATACAACAATGTGCATAAGTCATGGCGGGGTTTCGTGTAAATTTGTAGTTTAGTTTTCAAAATACGTTTGGTCTCGGTGGACAGTGACGACCAGGTCAGCCTTAACATTCCGCTTCGCTGCATTTTTAAGGCTTCCTATTCCCGCCACGCCTCATGCACGAACGTTGTGTGTCATGCCCGCTCTCGCGCAAATGCAAAGTAAGTTCACCTCACGGCTGACGCGCCCGGACACATCTTCGTAGTTATCGGATCAACGAGAACGACATCTGACAGCATTTCATCTCTAATCTGAATCAACCGTTCTGCCGAATTGCGCAGCGCTGCATTTTGTAGTTCAGAGCGTTTTGTTCTCTGTTGACAGTCTGACAAAAACCGCATGGGCACGGACACACAACATTGTGTATAAGTCATGGCCTCTAGTCGTGTGAAATGAAGATACGTTTTCATATTTTAGATGCGTGTGTGGGAGAGTGGAGTACATGGTCGGCCAAGGCATTCGTGACCTCATTAACCTTGTCCGCCCTTTCCGGCCACGCCTCATACACTGACGTTAGCGGCAAGCTCAAATGAAGGACTGTTTCAAAATAAAACCAATTGACGAGTTATCAGATCACCTAAAAAGTATCGGGCGACAAATCTTTGACGGTTACCAATTGCAGACAAACCTAGGATGGGTTCACGAACTTAAAGACGGACAAGTCATATTTTTAACTGGAACGCTACGCGACCCTGGATTAATTTGTGACAGCAAAGAATGTTTCAATAAGTTTATTCAGGACGATCAGTTTCCAATGGACAATCCGGAACAGGACATGTTTGACACGGAGCTTGAACGCATTAAATCTTTTCATTTACAAACCTCATTTTATCGTGAGCATTTGAACTCGACTTTGAAATTGGACTTCCAAGAAATCAGTAAAGAGTCCGCTCTTGTTTACCTAAAGAAAATTGTTGGAAGAGAAATCAAAAAATTGAATACCAATCAAGACATCGTTGCACTAATCGCCATTTTTGGACAACTGATTAAAGAAGAGACTGATGGAAAATGCTTTTTGGAAAAAAGATATGGGACATACAATCCCAAGTACGAACCGAATATCAGGACAGCTTCCGGTAATGTAATTTTAGTGAGTAGCAAAATAATCGGGAATGTGAAATGGAAGGTCGCGACTCTCGAATCAATTTTCGCTGACATTCACTACAAGAAGACTATGCCCTTGACATGGACAGACTATTCAAGACATCGCACTGACAAGTTAATTGAGTTAGAATGAGCCAGCCGCTAACAATGCATATAAATCATGCCGGCAGAGATTGATTATTAATTTATTAATTTGGACTGCCGGCACGCTTTATATGCGAACGTTGTGCGCAAGCCACTTGGACAATGAAGAACATCCTATTAAAATATGGACTTTGGACTGTCGTGACAATATTGACCGTTGGACTCGTTGGATACATTGTTCTCTTAAACACCTTTGACATATTTGCTACTCCTGACAAGAAGGTTTTAAATTACAAATGTGATTACGAGGGATTGCGACAAGCGGAAACGTATAGACTTGAAGGAAATGCCGTTACAAATTCTTCTATTAACGTTTCTGTTCACCTTGGTTGTAATGGACGCGAACGAAAAGACGAGAAACGAATTTTTACAGCTGATAACGGTTCGGTTGACGACAAGGATGTAACTATAGCATGGCTAACGTTTGACACTTTGACAATTGAATACAAGAAAGGATTACGAATATTTACGCAATTGGACAAAGTAGTATATCCTGACTCGACATTAAATGTGTATGTCACCTACAAAGAGTTGGAATGAGTGGCCAGCGCACAACAAAATGTATAATCCATGGCGCTGATAAGGAGGGCATTTTTTTATTTTTGCTCAGCGCCACGGCTTATACATAAACGTTGTGGGTAATGGGCGCTGGACAAATTGGACAATTAAGACATGGGACTTGACAGTGTAGAAATATTGGTTCGAGTTGAAGAGTATTTTGGTATCTCAATACCTGACAGAGAAGCCGAGAAAATACTGACTGTTCAAGACTTTGCAGACTGTGTTTTCACGAAGGTGACTGTTAACCCGACTGAGAAGTGCAAATCTCAAATGCTGTTTTACAAACTCAAGACCTTTTTCACCGACAAGCAAGCACTTTGTAAAGAACAAATTCGACCCGATTCAAGAATTAGGGATTTAATAACTGGAGACTTAAAGACGACTTGGACGGAGATTGAGCAATATTTGAAGCTCGACCTACCGACTCTTTCGGACCTCGACATAAATCCGACAAAGGAGAAAGAAATTAAAATTTTAGGAGTAAAAGTCTGGACAAGAAAGTCACCGGTGACAATTGGAACAATCGGTGACTTGGTTAACTGGACATTGGCAAAGAACTACGACACGTTAATCGACCCAAAGGCATTGTTTGACAAGGCTGACGTAGAAAAAGTAATAATTGGAATCATAAGTGATTCAATGGGTATTCCGGTTGACGAGATAAAATTGAAACATAGAATCAGCTACGATTTAGGTGTGGACTAGGCGCCCACTACCCACAACACTGTGCATAATCAATGGCGGGGTTCAGTGTAAATTTGTAGTTTTAGTTTTCAAACAACATTCAGTGTCGTGGGACAGTTTCGCGGCAGGTCGGTCTTAGCATTCCGCTACGCTTCATTGCTAAGCCCTCCTAAACCCGCCACTGCTTATGCACTCACGTTGTGTGGCATTTTTGAGAACAGACTCCGTGTAATATGGCTGAATAAAAATAACTTCATTGCGACAAGTTTTTACAATAATTGGACTTTCATACCTTTTGGTTTGCTGTACGAGCGAGGCAAAATTCTTCACTATCGACAATTCAAAAATCGGAGTAAAGTTGAATCGCGCGCGCGGAACGATCTTCAAGAACAATTACCCGTTTCATAATTTCATGGTAAGTGACGTTGACTCAACTACAAGATGGACGCCAGATAAACGTGACATTGAATTAGCGGAAAAGATTTTGAGAGCGCAAATCAAGAACGCGAATAAGAATCTAACAAACCAGGTCAACAATTGTCCAGTTATTCATCGACATCTAAATGACTATTTCCGACAATATGTAGGGATTCTTAATGACAAAGGAGAAAAAGTAATTCACATTAACTTCTCTTGGGACAGATTTACTCTGCTCGACAGGATAAAAGGATATTCAGACGGTCGACTTGAATTCGAATCTGACTATGCTCACGTATTTGACGGATGTAGTTACTACTGGCAAGTAAACGTCAACTTGGACAAAAAAACACTGAGTGACTTAAGTATTAACGGGATAGCGTGATAAAAAACGCCACACAACACAAGCTATAAGTCATTGCCGGGCTTAGTGTAAACGAAAAGTATTATCTTTCAAATCACGTTTGGTCACGTGGGACAGATCCGGCAGGTCGCGCTAAACATTCCGCTTCGCTGCATTTATTAGCGCTCCTATTCCGGCAACGCCTTATAGCCAAACGTTAGCGCCAATTACATGACGACACTAGAAGAGGACGAGTATTTAAGAATTCAGCTTCTGAGCTATCATAAGTCGAGTGGACAAACTGAGACATATTATTTTCTTGAAATGTCAACGTTGCAAGCGACAACGCAATTGCCTTCTGGACTAAAAATTACTACGTCTAAGATTGTTGCCTATACAGACGAGAACAAATATTTGGACAGGGAATTTGACACAATCGGAGATTTTAATGACTTCTTTGCAAAGAATTCTGACTACTACATTCATAATTGCCAAATTAAATTGGAAAATGGGACAACCATTGGGAGTCATGATGACGGAGAGGTTTCAATTGAATTTCCTTCTGACAATGTTGACGAGACTTTGTTAGACAACATTTTTACGAGACATAAAATCGACAAGTCAATCATTGGAGAATTGAAGCGAAAACCGGGGCATTATTTAACCATTGACGAGGAAAGTAAAATCACGGGTGACTTTGAGACCTTTGACGACTACGTAAAAAGCAGGTGAGTGGAAATGTAACTGGCGCTAACAATGTGTATGTTCCATTGTGGGGGTTTGAGAAAATTTGTAGTTTGTGTTTCAAAATAACGTTCGGTCACGGTGGACAGTGACGGAGCAGGTCGCCAAAACCATTCCCTACGGTCATTCATTTTGGCTCCTATCCCCACAACGTCACATACACGAACGTTAGCAGGCATTTACTTTGGACAATGAAGACGCTGACAATCATATTAATCCTACTGTCGACAACCTGTTCTTTTGGACAGAGTGGTGACTATTGTGGAAAAAAGAAAAAACAGACGATATCGCAGATCAAAAAGCAATTTCCATTCGACAGGACACATACGATCAAGCTGGTTTCATTCAAGCACGAGTATCATGTCATGCAGGAATCCGACACCGTAGCAGTCCCCTACAGAGAACCAGAAATCCCCAAGACAAATGGAACAGTCGACTTGACGAAAATATTCGAGTCAAAAACACTGGACCACAAGTTGACAGGCAGACTATTAGACATTTTGGTTAACTATGACAATGAGGAGAGAGATAGTGAAGTTGCCTTTTGCTATGAACCACGTAACGGGATAGTTTTTATTGACACGGCTGACAAAGTAATGGGCTACGTTGAAATTTGTTTTGACTGCTTACGTTACAAAGTAGAACCTTCAAACTTGTGACAAATTTCTGTTCGGAGAAATTTGAAGCATTAAAAAATATATTCAAAGAATCTGGAATTAATTACGGCATTGTTCGAGGTCTGGACTAGTAAACGCCTGCTAACAATGTGCATAAGTCATGGCGGGTTCAGTGTAAATTTGTAGTTTAGTTTTCAAAATACGCCTGCCTGCCAAAGCCATGGGCCCAACGCTGGCAGGCAGGTTTCGTCTCGGTGGACAGTGACGACAAGGTCAGCCTTAACATTCCGCTTCGCTGCATTTTTAAGGCTTTCTACTCCCGCCACGCCTCATGCACGAACGTTAGCTGCAAGGCAAAATTGGAAAGATTCTCATTATGTCCTATAAATCGTTTTTAGTTGTAACCCTGATTCTTATTTGTCATTTGACGCATGGACAGAGTGATGTTTGTGAATGCTGCGCTTACAATTCTTTAAAATCTAAAAATGATTTTTCTAGTATACTCCCTTCCGACTTAATTAAAGAAGCGAAAGTTCAGACTGTCACAGTTTATACGGAATCTCTTGACGTGTCCTCCAAAGCGACTATCAAGTATCGGGAGATGAAATTTCAAATAGACAACCATGGACAGGTAATTTCAAAGACAGAGTACAATAGGAAAGGTAAGCCTCATTCTATTTATGAATTTGAAAGAAATACCAAAGGTCAGACGATAAAACAGACATTCACATACCTTGACAGTTTAGAACAAAAGAGCACTGGATTTTCGGCTCCGGAAGTCATTGATTATGCATACGACACCCATAATAGATTAGTCAAAAGTAAGGAGCGTGACTTCAAAGGAAATTCAGTAATTGATGAAAAATCCAACTATTCGAAATTTCAGTACGATACCAAAGGTAGGTTGGTAGAAGAGACAAGGCAGTATTATTACGAAGGCAGCGGTCTTGAGACAGCAATCTATAAGACGGCTTTCACCTATTTCGGGGACAAATTTGCGGGCGAGTCAAGGACATATGAGAATAAGAAACTATTTCTCACAACAAAGGTGACCTATAATAAATCTTGGAAACCAATTAAGGAGGAAGGATATAACAATTTGATGAATCGACCTGCCTCTACGACCAATTACAAATATGATTTAATGGGGCGTCTGGTCTATTACGACACAAAAGCTGGCAGTGGATCAGGAAGTGAGTGTCCAGATGGTGGGACATTTACGGAGACTTATGAGTATGACGACAAAGGACTTCTCTTAAGAATTACTCACTCATTTCGCGACAACAAATGCGTCATGACATTTGAGTACAACTAATTTTGCTCAGCAGCTAACAATGCATATAAATCATGCCGGCAGAGTTTGATGATTAATTATTAATTTGGTCTGCCGGCACGCTTTATATGCGAACGTTATGGGCAAGGCGGTAAGAAGATTTTCCAAACAATCAATATGGACAGATTGATATTAGTTTTAATCACTATTAGTGTTTTATTTTTTGTGAAGCCAATTCACAGACCATGACGGACTCTTTAACAAACTCGACTATATTAATTGCTCAAGGTCGGAACAACGAGGCAGAAACAATCTTGAACTCATTGATAAAGCACAAAGAAATTAGGAACGATGTATTAATGTATCGTTGTCAAGCTTATTATCAAATGGGAGAATACAACAAAGCATTTGAGGACGCTAATGAAATGCTAAAGGATAGAAAAACCTTGACAGACAATCAGAAATACAATGCATACTGGAACGCAGGTGTTTCGTTAGTTATTCAAAGCAAGTTCTCTGAATCGTTACAATATATTGAGAAAGCACAAAAACTTAGGAGCAAAGAACTAAAAACAAATCAAACGCTCGCCTTAGTTTATATGAATTTAAATAGGTTTGATGAATCAATGAAATACATTAAAGTGTGTCGTAAAATTTCACCAAATCATTTCGGAAATTATAAGTTGCTGGGACAATTACATTTGATGAAAGGAGACTTAAATGATGCTTTAATAAACTATGATAAATCCATTTCATTAAACCCTAATTATGGACCGGCTTACGAAAACAGAGCCACTGTAAAATTAAAGTTAAATGACAAAGAAGGAGCCTGTAGCGACTTGAAGAAAGCACTTAGTTTAGGACTCACTCATTTAACCTCATTCATAGATGAAACCTGCAATAATTGACTAAATAAGACAATTGTAACGTTAGACAATTTATCCACGGAGACAACAGTTTAAGTTGTTACGCAGGACGTCTCAGTCATAACCTGAATTCAAAGGCTGACAAGGACTCATTTGACAATTCTGACATTGACTAAAACTGAATGACTCTATACTAAAAACGTTCAGACGAGACCGCCCTGCCCATAACAACGTGTTTATGCCAGCCTGGGGTTTAGTGTAAAAATGTAAATCGTTTTCTTAATTTAGTGTCACAACGGTGGACAATTTGGTCATGGTCGTGTTTGTCATGCTGCGCATTTAACAAACACTCCTACACCCAAAGCGTCATAAACACAAACGTTGGCAGCCATATTACAAGGACAGTTTAGACAATGAACCATAGGACATTAATTTTCATTCTCGTCATTTTTACGTCCTGCGACAATCTAGTAAGATTTGAATCTCCTCAGCCGACAGGACAACGGGACGAGAAAGCGATCTCAAGCAAATTAATAGGACAGTATCGGAGCTTAAACGACTCAACTCTCCTGACTATAACGAGTTCCGAAATCGTTAGAACGGTTGACTGGAAAACAGTGCTTCACATTTCGAAGGTTGACTCTGTGACACGGGCATCTATTCACGGAGACACAACATTCTATGAAACAAATGGCCAAGCAAAATTCGTTTTTGAAGTAAAGGGCGACAGCCTATTCCAATCAATTGACTATAAGGACACACTTGTCAGTTTACGAGATGGTGACAAGGTGAGAAAATTGAAAGGTTATTTTTTGCTAAATAGACTAACAGCTGACAAAGAATGGATGGTATCTAAAATTGGGCGGACAAAAGGCGGAGTAGTTGTTGGGACAATCTCCAATAAAGACGACCTAGGAAAATTGAGAGAGTTAACAAATACAGATTCGGACACTGTATATAATTTTAATCCGACAAGACGACAAATGAAACAATTCGTTCGTGACAAAGGATTTGGTGAGGATGAAAGATTTATCAAGTTGTAATACGGCTGCCAACAAAATGCATAATCAATGGCGGGTTTCAGTGTAAATTTGTAGTTTAGTTTTTCACAACACGTTTGGTCTCGTGGGACAATGAAGCGCTTTGAATACCCGCCACTGCTTATGCACAAACGTTGGCAGCCATAATCAAGGACAATGAAGATTTCCATTTTAGTCGTGACATTTTTTCTAGCAGTCTCGTGCAGTGACAACCATAGCGGTATAGAGATTAGCAACGGACAATTTAATCAATTGATTAAGAACCGATCAATCAAGAAGATCACCTTTGTTACAAAGGACTTGTTATTTGAAATCGAACTTACTGACTCTGCGATGGTTGATTACAAAGGGCAGGTAGACAATCTTATAAGCGCTGGACGAATCAGCCAACCTAACGACTTTCGACTATTTTATTTAGTTGCGGACAGAGACTTTGCAATTGACAGGATTCGAGAAGTGGAAAGGGACAACAAGTTGAAACCCCTCGATATTAAGACCAGAGAATGATTACGGCTGCCAACAAAATCTATGTGCCATTGCGGGGAGCAGCATAAATTTGTAGTTTGGCTGTCAAACAACGTTCGGTGTCGTGGACAGTTTCGGAGTAGTCGGGCTAATCAGTCGTTCCTCCTTCATTTGCCCTCCAAGCCCGCAACGTCACATACATAAACGTTGCCAGCAATAGCCCCAACAAAGAGATGGCCATTTATCAATACCATTTGACAGTCATACCTCGACAAAGTATCCTACGACATTGGGACATAGTTCCTATAAAAGTTCGGGTGCACGACAATCCAGCTTTTGACGAGGACGACTTAATAAACGTAAAATGGTGGGACAACGAACAAGTCGACTTTTGGACAATTGAAAAAAGAATTTTGAGTTTCGCCAGCAAGGTCGAGTGGACTAAGAAATATACGGACGGAGGGGACTATGGTGACAATGACACTAATGACATTTCAATTCACATGAATGAAAGTGGACATTTGGACGAGTTCTCTTTCAGAATCGATTTGAGGAACGTTGACAAAGGGTTTATCGACAACGTTTTGACAATTGCGAATAACCTAAACACATTACTTTTGGACAGACAAGGCAACTTGTTTGAGCCGACACATGAGAACCTTGCCGACAATATAAAAAAGTCTAACGCGTTTAAGTTCGTTACAAATCCGACCGACTTCTTAGACAAATTAGGTAAAGAAATAGAGATCGAGTAAGGGCTACAGCTGGCAACAAAATGTATGTGTCATTGCGGGGTGCAGTGTAAATTTGTAGTTTAGTTTTCAAACAACATTCGGTCACGTGGGACAGTTTCGGAGTAGTCGGGCAAATCAGTCGTTCCTCCTTCATTTGCCCTCCAAGCCCGCAACGTCACATACATAAACGTTATGCACAATGCCGCGCGGACAGAGTAGTGGCCACCGCGCATTGGCACATTTACTTGCCGCACATTCCACCGCGACACCAAAGCAAGCAAAAGAGCCAATTCTTGCCATTCTTGTTTAACAAAAAATAGATATGAGAACGACAATTCTACTTTTGACTTTAATCATCTTGGCTTCATGTGGCCCTAAAGACAAGCATGAATTTTTCAATAAAGGATATTGCAACATAAATGGGGACGAAAAGTTTTCGAACAAAGTATATATAAGAAATACGTCCACCTCCGAAATTATAACATACACAATTCAACAGACAATTGTCGAGACAGGCGACATCGACACTGATATAGAGGAAATTGCTCCTGGAGACTATAAATATGTAGGCTGTGACCATGACGCGCAAGGACATAAAAAATATGAGGTTGTAGGTGCATATTACGGACCGAAAAAACCAAATTAAAGATTAAGAATGGCAACCAAAAAAGAACAACTGTTTGACAATCTTTCCGCGCTTGAAAACGCTGTTTTTGAATTTGAGGGAGAGGACAGATTAAAAATGAAAAAGCTTTTGATGCAAGTCAGTGACATTGTGAGCGAGTTCAATAAAGGAAAAAATCCGACTGGAGATAAACAGCTAGATTTATCAGAGAAAGAATTGACTTCTTTAAAAGAAAGAATTGAAAGGATTTGGAATTTTACTGAGAGAAAGAATTTAACGACTTGGCCCCAACCAGACATTGTTACGAAAGTGGGATAGATTTCTTGCCCAACCACACCAATGCCAAAGCCACACATGCTTACACACAAACCAAAGCTTTGGCATCCGTGTGGTTAATAGTACGGTGGATGCGCGGCACAGTGCATAACAAAATGCATATGCCATTGCCTGGGTTCGTCTAAATTTGTAGTTTAGTTTCTTAACAACGTTCGGTCACGTGGGACAATTCCGACAGGTCGCGATAAACATTCCCTTCGGTCATTTATTAGCGCTCCTATTCCGGCAACGCCTTATAGCCAAACGTTGTGGGTAATGCCGTATCAAAGGACACGGCTTCGATTCAAATCAACGACCAGTGTTCGCCAGCCGACAAATTGGACTTCGATTTTTGTAACAGCGGACTGACGAACAAACTTGAATTCACCATTTGCATCCGCGACAATTAACACAGGACTATTTAGACCTTCAAACCAAACCGACACATTTGCACCAATAATTGGTTCAAGCGACTTGACATCCTTGACGACACCAACGACTTCCGAATTAACGGACGACTTAAGAGATAAAAGAAACTGACCTTCGACAACACAACCATCTTTTCCAGTAAGACCATAATCCGGGACAGGGTCGACAATTAGAGAATTATGATATCTTTCGTTGTACGAGAATTGGGACAGTTTGACTCCGTGACGAGTTGACGAACAATTGACAAGGGAAAAAAAAGTAAAAATTAGGACATTGAGTTTCACAAATCAAAGATACGTGAAACGGCACTACCCACAACAATGTGCATGTGACCATAGCGGGGGTTCAGTGTTGCATTGTAGTTTTTGTTTCTTAATTTCGTTTACCCACGTGGGACAGGTCGCAGCAGGTCGGCCTTGGCATTCCGCTACGCTTCATTGCCAAGTCCTCCTAAACCCCGCTACGGCACATGCACTCACGTTGGCGGTCATTTTAGTATGAAGATTAAGTTTCATTATATAGTTATCGGACTGACACTTCTGAGTTGTTCAGAGTCGTTGGACAAATTGCCGGCAAGGAATCTTTACTCCTACACAAACAATCAGGAGTTTTTCCCAAAAGAGGTAAAGCAGAATAAGGACTTTTATGCTGACGGCTTTACTTGCATTCTTAAGCAACTTGGTGAGGGGAGCTTGGCCGACAAGTATTCTGGACATGAAATAGTACGACTGACAGTTGTTAAATCATTTGGAAGTCACTTCACGATCTTAATTGAAGAAACAAATAACGGAGTGATCCTCACAGAAAAGGAAACATATAGGGACTCTAGACCCGTAAACAACGGGGATACAACAAGAATTACCTATGACGTCATTGAATTAGATTCGGTGACAGGTAAGTACATGGAAGTGAGAAAGTACATGCCCGTTGGGACAGGTCCCGCAATAGAAATTGTAGCCGACCGAAAAGTAATTGACCCGATAATAAAGAATGAGTCAAAAGAACTAGAAACAAAAGACTGGAACAATCTCAGTAAATTATTAAACAATACTTCCTTTTGGGAAATGTACCCGGCCGACAGTATTCAAGGTTTTGATGGTAATCATTTTATAATTGAAACACATTCAAAAGATGGATATTATGTTGTAGACCGTTGGAGTCCCAATGATGGAGAATTTAAAACTATAATTGACTACATAATCGGACTGTCAACTTATAAAGATCCGTGAAACTAAAACGACCGCCAACAAAAGCTATAAGTCATGGCGGCACGGTTGATGTTTAATTTTTATATTTCGGTGTGCCGCCACGCCTTATAGCTAGACGTTGGCGGTAATTTTTCAAAATCGACTATGACACGAAATATCACGATGACATTTGAATGTAACCGGAACTGGAATGAAATGAAAGTTTCAGGACAAGGACGTTATTGTGAATCTTGTCGTAAACGGGTATTTGATTTTTCGGACAAGCCTTTCAGCGAAATTGAAAAGATTGCCAACGGAGAACTCTGCGGAATGTTTCGAATTGAGCAAGTGGAGCCTAATTTGAGGTTAATTGAAATCCCTTTTTCGGTAAGGACTTCACTGCTGACTATTGGTACGATATTAGGACTTGAACTGAATCAAGTAAACGGACAAGTGTTAGACAACGGACACAAGATTGAGAAAGTGGACTTATCCAAAGCGGACACAGTGAAAACTCATGACACCAAAGGGAACAGTGTAAAGGCTGACAAAATTTATGACGGAGAATGCATAAGTAGACCTGTTAGAAAACGATACTATTTTTCAAAGAAATTCCCTTTCATCGTCAAGAGGAGAATTAGAACTGTGGGACGGTACCGACTGTGAAAAACTACCGCCAACACAATGCATATGCATGACGGGGTCCGGTGTCCTCATAACTTCCCGTTATCTTTATAACCATTGTCACGGGGGACACTTTACAACTAGTCACGCTTGTCGGCCTCACGGCCTTAACAAGCGCTCCTAATCCCGCCACGACAATATGCACAAACGTTGGCAACCATTTTATGAAAAGACTCCATATCATTGTCATTCTGGTATTATTCTCACTTGAAAGTGTGGGACAAGGTGGACAACTGACTACAAAGGCGGACACTTTGAGGTTGTTGGATGTTGCTCAAGAATTCGGACAGGCAATTAACTCCAAAAACATTGGCAAAATTCGCGAGATGTCGTTAAACGTAATACACTGCAGACTGTGTATTGACAATCCAATTCCTCCGAAGGCATCCGATTACTTTTACATCAAACTGGACACTTTTCTTGATGCAGCTTATAAACAACCGGAGCTGATTAAATTATGGACCGTGGTCGGGAATAGAAATGAAATGATCAATTCCTATAAGCTGAACAAGCCATTCAAACAAAAAGAACTTAAGGGATTTGACGAGGTGATAATATTGGAAGTATTCTTTACGACACTTAAGCCTGACGAATACGCTAAAGGCCACCAGGGACAACAAACCGCCCTGCAATTTGTGAAAGTCGGACAGGAGTATAAATTCTACGGAATCGACACAGTACCGTGAAAAATGGCAGCCGCTAACAATGCATATAAATCATGCCGGCAGAGTTTGTTTGATTAATTATTAATTTGGCCTGCCGGCACGCTTTATATGCGAACGTTGTGGGTAATTGCTAAATGAAATTGAACAAACTAATACTGATTCTTTTGACTATTTGTTTCCTCGGGTGTGAGGAGAAAAGCGACAAACTATTTTGGGTATCGGACAATAGTGGACAACAAAGTGACTTTTTATTCCTGGCAGAGTCGACCAATGTCTCGCCTATTAATGGTGACAGTTTGAAATTCCTTCTGACTCCTGAAGAAGTAAACTCCATTGCGAGAGATTCGACTACTTTCAAAAATTATGGAAAAATATATGAAGGGGAAAAATTTAGAGTACATATTTTGCTATTGAGCATGAAGACTGTAGGGAGATTCTACTGTTTTATAATCCGAACTTATGACAATAACTATAAAATAATTGACGACTATGAACTCGCTGCGTGGACTGAAAGTGAAAAACAATACTGTTTCGGTTCTATCAATAAGGACTTGATTATAGAAAGAAAATGCAATTACAAAGACACCCCTGACATAATGCAGATTACTGACGAGGGAAAAATAATAATGACCTCCATTCATAAGCCGTGACGATGGACGCAACTACCCACAACAGCGTGTTTATGCCACTTTGGAGTTTATCGTTAATCATAAACTCATTTCTTAAGTTAAATTTGTAACGTTGAACATTTTGGACTGGTCGAGTTTGTCATGCTGCGCATTTAAACAACACTCCTACACCCAAAGCGTCATAAACACCAACGTTGTTTGCCAGTTTCTCTTTTGACAAGTACACCACAGTAGACGAATGACAAAGACGAAGATTGACTATTTTGGAGTACTTGTGTTAATTATCGGGACGGTGTGTTCGACCGGACTTCTGATTTGGATGACGTACGAGTGGATTGCCGCAGAAAAACACATCGAACCAATACAAAGAATTTTCTTCACTGTTTTATCGACAATCCTTACACCGTTGAGTTGGATTATTGAGATACCTAAAGTCAAGTCCGTTGAGATTTCCGCTGACAGACTTATTATCGCGAACCTTTTCACACGCACAAAAAGGGAAGTTCCATTTGACTTGGTTGACGGACTAAAGACTACAAGCAATTGGACCAGAGGCGGCCGTGTTTACGAAATTATAGTTATGGTCAGCGGAAAGCCATTCCACAAGATATCGACCAACTATATTAAAAACTACGACAAAGTCAGAGCGGAGCTAACAAAGCGATTCACTGTGATCCATGCCGATAATATTGAGAATATTAGAGATGTCATCAAAGACAAGATTGGGTAATGAAAAACCGGTACACAACACAGTCGGGCAGCCATAGCATGACAAAGAAGAACGACACAGTCATAAAACCTTTGACTCCTTATCTGGAGTTAACTCTCTGGGTCTGCATAATGACAGCGGGATTGTTTTCAGTACTTCAACTAGCTCAAGCGACTTCTGAGAAAATCTGGTACTTCACCACCCTGACATTTTTGTTCATCATATTTCAATTAACAAGGGTCATAAACCGCAGATTCAAGAAAATAATAATTACAAAGGACTACATATCCATCAGGTCATTTTTAAAGCCACTAACCAAACGTCTGACCAGGGACAAAATTCATGGATATAAGTTAAGTGAGGTGTATCATGGACAAAGTACGATTTACATTATTCGACTTTTTACGGTAGACAATGAACGGATAGACATTCCCAAAGACGGATATAAGAACTATGAAAAGGTAAAAGAACTAATTGACGACTCGGGAATTGGATATTTGGGAAGGACTGAGTTACCGGACAGGAACAAGAAAATATTTAGATGGCTTATGACGTGGGGAGTGTACATTGTTCCATTGACGATAGCCTTAGTAATTTACTTAATAAATAGCATGTAGCTACGGCTGCCAACTAATTGATAATCCATGGCACTGAGAAGCACGACATTGTTTTTTGTTTTCCTAAGAGCCACAACTTGCGCATAAACGTTGTATGCTGTTAGGTGACTGTCGTGGTCGGCACCAAAGACGAAAAAGAAAGAGATATCTAAACTAATTGTATTCCTCAAACAATTTCTACGTGTAAGCATCAACGATTAATTTAATGACATGGCATCAGACCAGAAATTTGTCGACTATATCCTTGAGCAGATTGATATCCCCACACAAGTTACCTGCAAGAAAATGTTTGGTGAGTATGGACTCTATTTTGATCACAAGTTATTCGGACTCGTTTGTGATAATAAGCTATTTATTAAGCCAACGCCTTCGGGGAGAAAATTTATTGAGGAAATTATTGAAGCACCACCATATCCAGGCGCAAAGCCAGGTTTTTTAATCTCAGATAAGTTGGACGACCGTGATTGGCTGAAAAAATTGGTTAGAATCACTGTCAAGGAATTGCCAGAACCAAAACCCAAACAAAAGAAAAAGGACAGATGACTTCGGACACAGACAACGAACAAAGTGAAAAAAATATTGACAACCTCGACTCTCGTTTTTATTGCATGTATCGCGCTTTCCAGCGGGCAGGACGTGGTGTTTGATCATTCCTTATTCTTCATGGATATGAACGGTTTCCCGGTAGGGTATGATATCCAATACATAACAAGGTCGAGATACCAACTGGACATCTCGCAGAAGGAGAGGCTGTTTGCTGAAACCAGGAAAATTGCCTTTGCCTATGGAAGGAAAATGTCAGTAGCGGATTTTTATTCCAAAAGGGACTCGGTCGAGAAAAAGTTCACTGATGATATATTAAGCCAGGCGAGACAAAATAAAATGAAGATGAAGGAGGTTAAAATTCTTAACTTAGTAATCCCAAAGCAGATCGCAGATGCGATAAGGTTAAGGGCAACAACTCTCAATGAGCCGCAGCCGACAAGGTTAAGGTCATATGGCGAGTGAGGGGAGCGAGTGCAACTTTGACCAATGGCGCTGGTGAGACACGTTAATTTCAATACCTGCCTGATTTAAATTAAAAGGGAAGACCGAATGCTATTTCCGTCAGAAGACTAAAAACCGCAGGACTAATTTCTTTCAAAAATGATATCATACATTTTTTTAACTCTTGCCAACGTGACAGTCTGTTTCATAATTGGGTATTATGGCAGACAGAGAAAAATTGGTTTTGCTATTTCATTCCTGATTTCCCTTCTACTCACGCCATTAATAGGAATAATCTGCGTTCTGATGTCGGAGCGAATTGATAGTGATGGTGATCAGGGCACTAACCAAAAGACCGAAAAGAGCTTTGACCTTGAACGGTACAGGAAGAGCTGATACTTGTATCACCGGGAAGTTCCGATGAAACATCCGTAAATTTGTTCGCTATTCTAACCTGGTAATTTCTTTGTCGAGTTGGACAAGCAAATTGCTAAGTGCTTTTTCCCCGGGTTTGTAATGAATTCGCAAAAGCCCCATTTGGTTTGAAATTCTTGCACGAAGCAGAGCCGTGTATTCCGACTTTGTAGCTAATTCTGAAAAATTGATCGGGCGCATTATTCCCCATGGAGGTGCAGGGATATCCAGATGGGTTGACATACGGTCCACATCATAAGCTTCAAAATATAGTCTGTCAAAATCGCGTAGTTGTTCGTAGTCTCTTTTTATTGCCAGCTCCACCAGGCGAATTCTCGGATAGACCTCGTCATACATCGTAATAATCTGAAGGCGAAGGCTGTCGTTTGAAACAATCGCGAGGTTAGTATTTTTCAATTGTTCAATGGGACCGACCCTGCCGGAAAAGACAGAAAACGCATGTGTATAGCCGAAGCATGCATCCAGCGAATCATGGTAAGGAAGGTCCTCTTTTATAACCTTCAAAATGATTTTGCTGGAGAGGATGCTGTACTCATGCATCCTGATGTTACCCTGAATTTCAGCCAGATCTGCAGAAAGCGCTCTCTTGAATTCTTTTAGGACTTCAATTTCCCTGGTTTTATTCTTCCGCGCGTCACTCCATTGCTCAAGGTTAAAGGCGATCAGAATCCCAAGGATCACAACAACGATCTCCAATAGATATTTGTACCATTCAGACCTTAAGTGGTTTAGTATTTTTGCTATCACGTTTTAGTTTTAGATTAGGCTTTGCCAAGATACAAAATCAACTCATTTTTCGAGCGCTGCTTTGCAACGGCCAGACCAGCAGAACGGACCTGACAGCGTTTTAATTGTCCCGACTTTATTTGATGAATTTTATTTTTTGATACGCTGGATTAAACGAAGACAATGACTGTTAATTGCATTCTAAAATGAGGAAATCATTTCTGTAAATTCCATCAAGGAGAAATAATTTTGGAGCCGCAGATTATTCGTGGTGTCCTCATCTGACATACTTATGTTCGTTATTGAACGGGGTGGTGGAAATATACTTTGAATCCGGGCTTGTTTAACGTGATTCAGATTGGTACGATTGTTATCATTGCATCGCTGCCTAAACCTTTAACAAGAATGCCATATGTTCAGGAGTTACCTCAAAACATCCCTCCGCAATCTGCTTCGCCACAAAAGTTATACAATAATCAATGTACTGGGACTTACTGTCGGGCTTGCCACCAGCATTTTTATTCTGCTTTGGATCATCGATGAGGCATCATACGATCGCTTCCATGCAAACGGTGATCGGATTTTTAAGGTTCTGATCAATAATACATATCCCGATGGAAGGATTGACACCTACGCAGCCACTCCGTCTAAGCTGAAGGAAGTGATCGTGCGCGAGATTCCTGAAGTTGAAGAGGCAGCGCAGTACAGCATGGAGACAGAGCTGCTGGTAAAGCACGAACGCAAAGCCTACAACGAGAGCGGAATTTTTGGTGATGCGACACTCTTCACAATATTTAGTTTTCCAATTGTCAGGGGCAATGCTACCATGCCCCTGACTGACATCAAATCAATTGCTATCTCAGAAGATCTTGCATACAAACTGTTTCGAGATACGGATCCGATCGGAAAAACGGTCAACCTGGGAGCATCTCATGAACTTATCGTTACCAGCGTCTTTGCGGATATTTCTGAACACTCTACGCTTCGATTCGATTTTGTTGCTTCGTTTGAGCTCTTTACAAAAGAAAATCCCTGGACGCAACACTGGGGGAGTGGTGGCACCCGGACAACCGTGTTGTTGAAATCGCCTGACTTTGCTGGGGTGGCCAATGAAAAAATTGCAGGCGTGATAAAGAATAATTGTCCTGATTGTACAACTTCGGCTTTTTTATTTCCTTATGCCAAGTCGAGACTTTATAATGAATTTGAAAATGGAGCCGAAGCAGGAGGAAGGATCGACCAAATTTATCTTTTCGCCACGGTGGCCATTCTCATTCTCGTAATGGCGTGCATTAATTTCACGAACCTTTCAACGGCCAGAACTACCACCCGAAGCCGTGAAGTAGGGATCAGAAAATCCGTCGGTGCGCAGAAGAACAGCCTGATTATTCAATTTATTTCAGAGGCGATGATGCTGTCTTTCATCGCGCTGACGTTTGCCATCGTGATCGTTCAGCTTCTGCTACCATTTTTCAATGATGTTACATTGAAAGCTATCCGGTTAGATGTAACCAACCCGGCATTTATAGCAGGTGCATTGAGTATTGCAATTGTGTGCGGATTGCTTGCCGGTAGTTATCCTGCTTTTGTTCTTGCGCGATTCAACCCGGTAAAGGTTCTCAAGGGAGATACAAAACTCGGGCTGACGGGAATTGCACTTCGTAAATCGCTGGTGATCGTGCAGTTCACGGCTTCCATAATACTCGTGGTCGGAAGCATTGCCGCCTACAGGCAGATAGTTTTCATCAGCAACAGAAATCTTGGGTTCGACAAAGAAAATATTATCGTGGTCGATCAGAATGAAGGTATTGTTAAAGCGTATGCAGCAATCAAAAATGATTTACATCAGCTGTCCTCTGTTGAAAACATTGCATTTGGAGGTAACAACGTTTTTACCGTCCCGATTACTACAACAGATCCTGTGTGGGACAACAAGCCGGACAACTCTTCGATTGCTTTTAAAATATACCGATGTGATGCAGAATTCATCCCTACGCTGAATATACGAATGCAGCAGGGCAGAAATTTTATTGGCGCTCAGGATGCTTCCAACTACATCATTAACAGGAAAGCTGCAGAGGTTATGGGTCTGTCATCTGAAAATGCTGTTGGAAGCGATCTGGAAATGTGGAACGGAAAAGGAAAGATCATAGGCATCACAGAAGATTTTCATAATAACAATCTGAAGTTCGGCATTGAACCGATGATCTTCATGTATTCCGAGAATGTTGGTTCCCACTATTTCATCAGGCTGGCTGGCGGATCCACATCCGAAAGCGTCAAAGATGTTGAGCGCGTGTTCAGAAAGCATAATCCCGATTATCCATTCGAGTTTACTTTCCTCGATGAAGTTTTTAATCAACAGTATCAGACAGAAGCTGTGATAGGAAAACTGTCTCTCAGTTTTACGGTCATTGCCGTTCTGATTTCATGTCTGGGTTTATTCGGGCTCGCATCGTTTAATGCAGAAAGAAGGATTAAAGAGTTGGGCATCCGGAAGGTGATGGGCGCATCTGCTGCAGATCTGGTGATGATGCTTTGCGGTGATTTTACAAACCTCGTTTTAGTGAGCCTGCTGATTGGATTTCCTGTGTCGTGGTATCTGATCAGCGAATATCTTTCGGCCTATGCTTTTCACGCTAAAGTCGGCTGGGGTGTATACATATTCACCTCGGTTGTAATGCTGGTTATTGTGGTGCTTTCGGTTGGATTCCAGTCCGCTAAAGCTGCGATATCCAATCCCATTGATTCATTGCGTAACGAATAGTGCAACGTCATCCTGTTTTTATGGAGAATAAAGTATTCATGAACTCCTGCATGCCTGTAATTCCAAGCGCAGATCTTGAGAAGAGCTTGCGTTTTTGGGTGGAGGGGCTTGGTCTCACCATGGACCGCGAAATCAAGCGCGATGGCAGACTGATTGGCTGCATGGTGCACAACGACCGTCTTTATTTCTGGCTGAACGAACGAGATGGCACACCCATACGGCCCGAAAATTACGAAGGCGTCAGGCTCTACTGGGCGCCAGCTGACATCCATGCTGCCAGAGCGAGGCTAATGCAGCTCGGTTTCGATGTTTCAGAAATTCTTGACCGGGATTATGGCCAGACCGAGTTCTTCGTCACTGATGATGATGGCTATTCGCATTGTTTTGGGGTTGCTACGAAGGCCAGGTGATTGGTAAAGATAGGTGGGAGGTTGGTGATTAGTATTTGATCTGCTATTTCCTGACACGGCACGAATATACGTTTCTCGTCTTTTTTCTATCTTTATTTAAGGGATTGCAAAATGTCCCGATAGCCAAACCGTTGTTCCACCTGATGAAACTCCGAACATTAGCCTTCGCGCTCGTTGCATTGCTGGCACTCCTTGCCCTTGCTGTCGGGTTCACTTCAATAGATCACCCAATCATTCTAAAATGGGTAACCGGATCTGCGAGACATTTCGGCAAACCCATGAACGCGACAGTGTTTGTAGACGGGAAAGTAAATGATCAGGTTAAAGTATTCTACACGGACGAACCTGACAACTATTTATTGAGCTTTGTGGAATGTGACACCACGGGCATGTTGAAATTTCTGAATATTGATCTCAATAAGAAGCTGATCAGTCAGCCCGTGGCAAAATCTGCAGATGACCACGATTTTATAGCAGGACATTTGTTTCAAAGTAAAGCTGTAGGACAGTTTTCTCCTTATCAGGCGGACCAGAATGATTTTGATCCTCGTCTTTCGATTACTGGTGACCAGATCAGACTCGACCTGCCGCCAAATGCGCTTCATTTCGACAGCATCAGGATTGAAATGAACTAGCTGCGTTGGATCAGGTAATACAAAACCTAAAAATTAGACAGCCAAACATTCCCGAGTAAGAATAGGCAAATGAAGACCCTGACAATAATCCTGCTCACAGCAATCTCCCAGTCGGTTGCCACTGCTCAGCAAATCATTCCGCGCGTTGGTTTGTCACTGTCGTCAATTGAAATGGGAGAAGGATTTGTCGGTCCGGAGTATCAGGCAAAATACCGTATGGGGTTTGCTGCAGGAGTGGAAGCACGCCAGATGCTTACGGAAAAGTTTGGCGCTGCTATTACTTTGCAATATGCGCAGAAAGGCTGGAGAGGCAGCGGACTGTTCAATACCGTGCCCTATGAAGATGACTTACGGCTTGATTACCTGGACATCAGCATCCTGCCGTTTTTGAAAGTGGAATCGTTTTATTTTATGGCAGGGCCCGTGGTCGCGATTGGTATCGGTGGAAAAACGGTTCAGGTACAGCACTGGACAAACGCGGACATCGTCTATAAAGGCAAGCCCGATTTCGATAAGCGGGTAGGCATCGCGGGTCAGGTCGTATTCGGGATGATTATCCGCGAACGCATAGTTGTTGACATCGGATACCAAAGATTTCTCTCCAACTATTTTGATACAATCAACAATACACCATCAAAACTCATGTCGTTCAGACTTTCTGCGGGTTATATAATACGACCAAACACGAGCACGAAATAAGTATATGACAGAATATTCCCCGACATTCTCAAAGCAAGGGACATTGATCGCTGCATGCCTGTTGACAGCGGAATATGTGCTTCATACACTGTTTTATTCATATGCAAATCCTGATCTGTGGGAAAATACGATACCGCATAAATACATTTTGTATATCACGTTACTTCTCGCGGGTGTTGTAGCAATAGTGGTGGTGAAGCGCAACGAGGAGCAAAGTGAAGTCGCCTACAACGCAAGAAATTTTGCTGACTTCAGGATGAACCTGTTGTTGACACTTGGCCTCGCCATCTTCTGCGTTGGAACCTTTATTTTATACAATATTCTCAAAGCGAGGCTCTTCAATAGCACCATCATCGGTCCATTTGTTGATAATAATCTTTACGTAGCTTCGGCATCAAACGGATTAAACATCATCAATCATATTTTTTATCCGGTACTGATGACCTTTATTTTTCAGGGTTTTCTTTTGAACGGGATAACACAAGAAGTTGGTTTTCGGAAGGCCAATATTATTACTTCGTTGTTTTATGGATTCTGGTTTGGCGATATACTGGGCGCCACAATCTATAATTTGTTTATGAACCACGTCTATGAGAAGAGTAAGAATATCTTTTACCCTGCGGCTCTTTCGGTAATCACGAATATTGTCTTTGTTGGTGCATACATCCTTAAAGACGAAATCTGGTTTCTCAAGGCTAGTGCTCCCGAATACTATACTGAAATTGTCAAGGGCCTTATCACTATGATCATCATGTCTCCCATTGCGGCAAAAGTTGTGCGGGAGGCTTTTTCGAAAACCGCTGCAATAGCGTGACACGTTTTTTATCAATATAAAATAGAAAACGAGTCTTCTCTGCAGTGTGAGGATCCCATTGATAGTATAAACTGAAATTTCTGGTGTGGATCCGTTGTAAATTTTGTATTTTCGGTTGGAGAGGTAAGCGGTCGGGCTCACATCCGCGGCCGGGGAGTTGAATGGCGCACTTTTGAGCCAATGCCTTAGCATAATCGTTAACCTAAACCCCCATACTATGCAAAGAAGTCTAAATATCCTCCTGATCGGATGTACGCTTATTTTTTGGGCGTGCGAGTTCAGTGTCGGCACAAAAAAAGATCTTTCCACCGGGCTGTCATATAGCTATAATGGTTTCGCTGTGGAAGAAGTACTGCTCGTGGGCCCTGATAACGTTGCGCAAAGCAGTAACGAAGTGCCGCTCAATTCGCAAATCGCCATCGTGGTTCAAGGACTTACCAATTATGAACTGAAGGATGGAAAAGCATTTCCTGGCCTGATGATCAGTGTCACGGATAAAGCAGGTATTGCTGTGATTGAAGAAGCTGACCTGTTCGCAAACAGCGAAGGCTATCCGGAAACAGATGCAGCCGTGCTCCGCGGTTCTGTAACTGCAGGCGAGCCGATGAAAACCGGTGAAACTTACCATTTCAAGATGCGGGTTTGGGATAAGGTTAAACCTGAGAACGAGCTGACTGCGGAAGTGGATATTGAAGTTAAATAAATTTTGTCGAGCGCTATTCTGCCGAAAGTTAAGAGCGAAATATTATAGCCCTGGTGCCTCTGCTAAAAGACTTAAAGGGAAGAGTGTTTGTGATGAAGCATTTGATGGTGATGTTTTTGTTGGTACCGATCATTGCCTACGGCCAGACTGCCCTCATTGAAGAGCAATCTCGAAAAATGGAGCAGATTGAGAAGCAGGTCGGGGAATCGCTCGATCAGTTATCCGTTTTTGTTGAAGTCGCGGGAAAAAAAGTGCTGCAACGAGTAATTAACAAAAGGTGGCCTGAGAATATTCAGACAACCTTTAATGTGCTGAAAGATTCACAGGGACGAATTATTTATATTGGAGAATTCCCCACGAGTGAAAGTGGCGACTGGAACCTGGAACTAAGGCACTACTTCGATGAGAACGGAAAGCTGATTGCGTTTACAAAGCGACTCGCGTTTTTTAGCGAGGAGTGTACTGACAATGCCGTAGTTGAAAATACAGTTGAGCTGTATGACGGTAACTTTAAAATCATTCATGCCACTAAAAGTCTAACGGACAACGAAGGGAAGAGCCTGGATGAGCAACGCTGCAGTGATCCTTATAATTGGACGTTTGATAAAAGACCAACTGCTTCTGCGCTGGCGGAGCTTAAGCGGATTCCGCAATGAAATTGGGAGGAGACTCTCTGATCAAGACTTGGCATTCGGATAACATCTAAACCCCATGATCATGAAATCTGTCCGTGTGATTCTTCTTGCAGGGATGGCGAGTATTTCATTTGCCATACTTGCACAAAACAAAGGTGAAATGCCATTCACCAGTTCATCGGCTGAGGCTAAAAAATTAATGCGGAGTGCGTGGGCGGCTTATGCCGATGCAAAGTTCGATGAAGGCGGAAAATATGTGAGCCAGGCTTTGGAAAAAGATCCGCAGTTCGGCATGGCGTACGCTTTCAATCATCTGGAGAACACGCAGGAGCATGAAGAGAACCTCAAGAAAGCCGCTGCATGCCAGTTATCTTCAGACGAAAAGCTGCTCATTGAAGGATTGCTGCGCTCGCGGAGTAATCAGTCAGTCGAAGAATATTTTGATCCATTGGTAACAAAATATCCGAAGGATTATTATCTCAACCTGCTGGTAATGCTGAACCACACAAATCCGAAGCGCAGAACGGAAATCGGTGAAATGATCATCAAACGCAATTCAAAGTTTGCGCCAGCCTATAACCTTTTGGGTTATGCCTACATGGCGCAGGAGGATTTTCAAAGTGCTGAGCGGAATTTCACGAAATATGTTGCACTTCGCCCGGAGCTTGCGAATGCACACGACTCAAAGGGAGATTATTTCATGCGTGTCGGTAAAGTTGAGGAAGCTGTCGCTGCTTATCAACGCGCGGCACAGTTGGGAATGCCGTCAGCTAAGGGCAGGGCTGATGTCGCGAAAGCGAAATTGAAATATCAGCGCCTCTCCGACAAAGATATGCAGGACATCAGAACCCTCGTCAGCAATGTTTCTTCTGCATACCTGAAAAGAGACGCAGATGGTGTGATGCAGCATTACGCAGGCCAGGCGCTCGAGTTTTTTCCCAGTCAGATGATCAACGCGGGCCATGCCAACATCCGGACGCGGATCGGCCAGGTCTTGCAGGCCGGGACCTACACAACGATGGATCGCAAGATTGAATTCATCGAGGGTCTGGGACCGATTGCAATCGCGTGGGGCACGACAAAGACTGCTTTCAAGTCGAACGCCAACGGAGAAACTTATGAAAATCAGCAGGAGGATATGTTCGTCTTCCGCAAACAGCACGATGGTCAATGGAAAATTCTTACTCACCACTGGGTGATGACAAACCAAACAGCAAACAGCGAGACCCCGGACAACAATTCTGCCATCAGGAAGGTCATCGATAAATGGAATTACTTTATCAAGCCTGGCGAAATCCTTTCTCAGAAGCATGTTGATACGCTGGCTGCGATCTACTCGCAACATGCGGTTGAGATCACGCCTGATCAGCGATCCTTCATCGGCATGGCAAATCTGAGGCTTCGATGGGGCGGATTTGTCGGAATCAAATGGGCTCAGTTTACACAAGTACCATTTCCCGTAAACTCATTTGCAACGGTCGGGCCGGATGCGTCTGCGCGAAAAGCAATCGTGTGGGGAATAGGTGATCACAGTAACTCATGGAACGCCTCCGATGAAGTTGCCCAATACCTGTTTCCATATGTCATGATTCTGACGAATGAGAAAGACGGCCAGTGGCGTGTACTGGTGTATCATTTCTATCTGGAATAAAACAATTCGGTATGAAAAAATATGTTGTTCTGAAATTGATTGGCTTGTCTGTATTGGTGATGATCACACTGGTTGTCATTTCGATCCTCGAAGTTGCAGTCTACTCCTATATCATTAATCCCGGGCAGGAAGTCAGTGTGTATGAAGTGCATGCGGAATCGACAGCCCCGTATATTTCAGGAATTTTCGGTTTTATTCTTTTCTTCCTCGTCACGCGGCACTGGAAGAAAAATGAATATCCGAATGTTTCGAGGCTCGCAATCTTCTTTCCGCTGACTTATCTGCTGATGGACATCGTCATCATACTGCTGGCAGGCACGGTTCAATGGGAAAGTTTTATTGTAATATTCGTCCTGGCCAACGCTGCTAAATTTCTCGGTAGCTATCTTGGATATAAGCTGACCAGATCGCGACAGGTTGTTTCTGCATAACGGCCTGTTGAGGCAACTCTCCTTGTCACTTGAAGTCTGTTAAGAAAAGGGGACAGCATGGTGTATCGGATAATTCATTATTTTGTGTCTGAAATAACGAAGTA
This sequence comes from Fulvivirgaceae bacterium JP3-4, assembly GCA_029309925.1. Taxonomy (GTDB): domain Bacteria; phylum Bacteroidota; class Bacteroidia; order Cytophagales; family Cyclobacteriaceae; genus Chryseosolibacter. Next base: position 2,910,418 of record JARKND010000001.1, on the reverse strand, counting down.
GCCTGTGGTTACAGGTATGCATAAATAAAAGACCCATGACTTGCCGATTATTGATCGTGATTGCTTTGTTCTCATCGATAACTTTTTCCCACGCCCAAACGCTGAATGATGATCTGGTGAAACTCGCCAGGATCTATCGAAATTTCCACTTTGCGAATGATGCTTCTCAACAGGCGTTTGATCAGCTGAATGCAGTGCGCTCAGCAGAACTGGAGGCATCGAAAGCCTTCATTGGCGAATTGATCAAAAAGAATAACAAGATCGCCACTTTGCCATACCTGACGCGGCCGGATTCCCTGACGCTTAAGCATCTTTTCACGATACGGTCACTCAACTGGAATATGCACGAGGCTGATCCTATTGAGAATGCTGTGCTGATCGATAGCCTTAACCGGTTTCCCGCAAGCGCATATGAGCAGCTGGCTTGTTACTACGGGATGGTGTTCGTATCGGTAGGAAATAAGAACACACCGCTTGATATGGCAGACACGAATTTCACGCTCGATAACTATGGACTGATGGATGACACCGAAAAGGGCATCTTTTTTCTTAAAGCCATGGAGACTTTCGGTATGATGATCTGGGGGTATATGAATGTTGTGAAGCCTCCAAATTTTGAAAAAGCCCTGAGCGTGATCGAAAATTATCCAACGTTCAATGGCCAGCCTTACTATCAGTTTCAGGATCTGAACTTTAAAGACTTCAATCTTACGATCGATAAACGCAGGGGAAAGGAAAGTTTTAAAAAATACCATATTAATAAGTATCTGAACACATTGCTTTACCATTCTGCATCACTTGGCCAGAAAAAGAAGACGAAGGACGAACAGCAGGATGTCATGCTTGGGTCGATCATGAAGAATGAGTCGTATTACAAGTACTCTGACAACCCGGAGGTATTCAGAAAAATTTTTAAGAAGGTAGAGGATTAGTGCTTGGGGCAAGCATCAAAGATCCCAAACTCCAATGCTATTTCGACTACTTTACGCTATCGCCCCGAAGTCATTCATCGCAGGTTGCCTGATAGCACTTTTGCTCATTTCATGTGGCGGTAAGAATGAGCTGGAATTGTTCAAAAAAGCTGGTATTGAAACCAACGAAATGTTGTTTAGTCGGGAGAAGATCGATACAACGTATCTCATCGCAGATTATGACCCTGGCATTTATAGACGCAATGACACATTGGGCTTCAGGGTTTTCGATTCCCTCGGGAGGATTAAATTGATTGTTGATCCTTTTTAATCTCACGAATATTACTATGACGCTTCCGGATTGCTACGACCATACAATTCAGCTCGGATGTTATTGTACGCTACGATATTTCTTATAAAACCTACGATGATACCGTATATCAGGAAGTTCATGATGAGCGGGGTCGACACATTTTTACGAACATCCTGCGTTTCGATCAAAATGGTCGTGAGACAGAAACGGTGTCTTACAGATTGAATCGTGAGGATAAAAACCTGATGGTCCGGCATTTCATAGACTCGCTTCGACAAACATGTGCTTGTAACTTTCGGATTTCAAAGTCGACCCGTTACAATCAGGAAGGGTTTCCTGTCAGAGAAAATACGGTGATCCTCACAGATCGTTCTGCGCCCGAAGAATTCTCCTATTGCAATTTCTATTACACCAACGGAGCTATCGACTCTACCGTGACGGTTTTTGCTCCCGTTTGCCAGACCGTGGTCAGTTATTTCAATAAGAAGGGACTCGTTGAGCGGATCCGGTATGGGGATACTGTGGCAATAAATTTCGTCCACGTAGCTCGAAGTGATTTAAAGCTGCTTACGACTCCAGTCGATTGACGTTTTTCGCATTCAACCCCCGCGATTGTCGGATTTGCACTCCACTTTCTTAGCCATGGTTTCCGAAATTGTATTGGAATTTAAAAGGATGAAGCATGAGAAAGATTATTGTCTTGTCAATGATAACGCTTGACGGTGTGATGCAGGCACCGGGCGCACCCAAGGAAGATCGCTCAGGTGGTTTTAAATATGGAGGCTGGATGGCACCGCATGAAGATGAAGTCTATGATAAGGCTGTAGCCGAAGAGCTAAAACCCGCTGAATACCTTCTGGGAAGAAAAACTTTCGAGATCTGGGAAGATTACTGGCCGAAACATGCCGCGAACTGGCCAGGTATAAACGAGGGAATGAAGTTCGTTCTGTCAAAGACCCGCAAAAAGTCGGACTGGAAAAATTCTCAATTCCTAAAAAATGTGAGCGACATAAAGAAACTAAAGAAGTCACAAGGACCGGATATCCAGGTGTGGGGGAGCAGCAAAGTTGTTCAATTGCTTCTTAGGCACGATCTGGTTGATGAGCTTCGTCTTAAAATTCATCCGCTTACGCTGGGCAAAGGGAAAAAATTGTTTGACGGAGGCGCGATACCCGCTGCGTTCATGTTGGTAGATAGTGCAGTTACGCCTGCAGGAGTGATTTTAGTAAATTACACGCGTGCTGGAAAAGTGAAAATCGGGACAGCCGGGTCATAGAATGAGCACGCCAATGGACGTAAAGATGTCTTGGGAATTGAATTCGATTTTCTGCTTACACCAGGAGTGAAAAATAAGTTTAATCTCAATCAATAAAACCATGCGAAAAGTAATTGCCGTAATGAATATAACCATTGACGGAGTTTGCGATCACACGGTAATGCTAGCCGATGAGGAATTGCACGACCACTACACCAAAGGTTTGAATGAGGCAGGGTACCTCGTCTACGGTCGGGTGACTTATCAGATGATGGAAGGTTACTGGCCCACGTTGGTGAAAAAACCAACCGGTGATCCCTCCATGGACGATTTTGCTGTCGCCATCGATAACATTCAGAAGGTCGTTTTTTCTCATACACTTGACCAGGTCTCATGGAAGAATTCAACGCTGGCAAAAGGCGATTTGAAAGAGACAATTCTGCATCTCAAGGCGGAACCAGGCAGGGATATTTTGGTGGGAAGTCCCGGCATGATTTCAGCGCTCACGCGCTTGAACCTGATCGATGAATACCAGCTCTGCGTTCACCCGGTCATTGCAGGCAAGGGGTTGCAGCTTTTTAAAGACATCAATCAGAAGAAAGTGCTTAAGCTGGTGAAGTCAAAACCGTTCAGGTCGGGTGCAACAGTTCACTATTATGTGCCCGTGCGGGAATAGAATTGTTTCGACCTGTTGCGGCACATGCAGTGATTGGCTACCTTAGTAATGATCAACGACTGCCAACCCAATCGCTTCCTGGCTTGACTCTGAACGCAAGCTTGAGCGAACACGTTGCCCCGCTAACATGAGTAAATACAAGGACGTTCACAAGTGGATGCTGATACCGATGCTATTCATGCAGTTCGGTATCTTTGAAGATTATTGGGGAGATTTCACTGACAATGCATGGGCTGTTCACATTCACTACTGGACAGGCACGATCTGGTACCTCTACCTGATCATCCAGCCTTATTATGCAACGCATGGACAACTTGAGCGGCATAGAACAAACGGTATAGTCGGAATTTTTCTCGCAGGTGGGGTTTGCCTCACTGCGTTGGCCATGATGCATCGTGACATCGTAAACACTGAAGAAGCACTTGCTGCGCCCGGTCAGTTCGGCCCTTTTCAGCCTTGGTTCTTTTTTGGCGTTGCTGCTGTTGAGATTGTAATGATGAGTGCGTTTGCCGTTGCCGTAATCAAAAGCATTACAAACCGGAAGAGCCTTGACGACCACGCGTGGTGGCTGATATCAACAGTGTTCATTATTATGATGCCAGCGCTGGGCAGAGGAATTCAAAACACGTACGTGAGGCTGCATTTTGAAGAGTGGCCGAACGTTGATATCATGGCACCTCTTTATCTCACCCAGGCGATCATCGCTGTAATGTTACTTGCTGCTGCGTGGAAATACGGGAAGCTCAGACACGCGGGAACGTACCTGGCATTAGGTGTGAATGTTTTCATTTTATTTCTCGAGCCCCTCGGAAGATCAGAAGCTGTTCAGCATTTTCTGAAGTCTGCGGTGAAAGGTTAGGGCGCAGCGCATTGCTATACGTTGTTTTGTACTTACACAATCTTTGCTATTTTCGATGCGTGTAGTCTCCGGGTGATACCGGTTAAATTTTAGCTGAAAAACAACCACCGAAATAATGATCCGACACCATCTAAAACTCATTTTACGGACGTTGTGGGCCAACCGTGTTTATTCCTTTATTATTCTGCTTAGCCTCACCGTTGGTTTTACCTGCTCCAATGTCCTTATTTCGTTTCTGGTTTTCGAAAAGAGCACCGATGGTTTTCATATCAACGGAGACAGAACATATCAGCTGTTCAGCAACGATCCTTTCGGGGGCACCGGGAAAATTGCATACATCCCGGACTACTTTCCCGAATACCTCGTGTCTAACTACGGTGAAATTGAGCGAGTGTGTCAGGTTGGAGAGGTTGCTAACGTGAGCGTCATGAAGGGAAATGAAAAGTTCGATGTTAAAGTTCTTTCAGTTGATAGTTCATTTTTCACATTGTTTGACTTTCCCCTCCAGGGAGAGAAAGGGAGGTCGCTGACGACTAATCGCATTGTTCTTTCAACGGAAAAAGCGCTTGTTCTATTTGGCAGTACTGATGTAATCGGACAGGGATTGACCATAATCACACCTGATACAACAAAGCAGCTTGTAATTTCGGCTGTTGTTGAAAAGTCAGGTCAGAACAGTCATTTGTTTTTTGATGCACTGGTACATCACTCAACGTTTCCGGGTACAATTGGCGGAGGTGCCACCTATGCGTTGCTGAACAACAATAATGCTGTTGGGAAATTAGCAGCGAAAATTAACAGCGATCCTCAGCGACCTGGATTAATCGGCAAGGGAAATATGGAGTACTTCCTCAATCCGCTGAGGGATTCCTATTTTAATACGGACAATAAGATGGGCTTCATGAGAATACGCAATCCGGTCTTTCTTACTGTCGGATATGTGGTTTGCGGTCTGGTGCTTTTTATTGCAACTTTCAACTTCATCAACCTCTTTCTTCTTGCATCTCACAGCAGACGAAAGGAAGTTGGAATCAGGAAAACGCTTGGCGTTACAAGGCAGGCGCTGTTTAGCTATTTAATGGCGGAAGCCGGTGTCTATGTTGTTACCGCTTTTTTTATCTCACTGGTCGCAACGTATGCTGTGCTTCCTGTGTTCAATTCTGTATTTGAAACAGGGCTTTCAGCTTCAGTTTTTCTAAATCCAGATATCGTTGTGCTGATTGCAGGAATGCTGGTGCTGACAGCGCTTGCAGTGGTGCTGCTCTCTGTCATCAGACAATGGAACACAAAGCCGATCAGCCTGATGACGCGCGATTCTTCAAAGATCCGATTCAGCCGGGTTCTCTTCACAATCCAGTTTGTAATCTCTACCGTGCTCGCCATTTGTGCTGTGACAATCATGCAGCAGATGAATCACATTGAAAGTGCACCACTTGGCTTCAATCGTCATATAATTCAGTTGAATGCGCCCGAAGGCGAAGTTGCTGAGTCCCTTCCTGCGCTCAAACAGCGCGTGCTTCAGTTGTCTGCCGTGGCTAATGCAGCCGTCAGCAGTGGGAATCCGGTTTTTGGAAACATGGTCGCGCGTTATGACCTTGACAACAATCAGTTTTATTCCCCCTACCTTTTCAGCGGAGACGAGGATTTTATACACACGCTCAATCTGAAGTTGGTTGAAGGAACAATGCCGGCAGAAGGTAATGACGGGAAACTTGTAAATCAGACACTCGTCAGGAAATTCAACATGTCAAATCCAATAGGAGCACAAGTGCCCGGAACCAAAGATTTGATCATCGGAGTGGTGGAGGATTTTACGTGTGGCTCATTCAAACAGGAGATTCCACCAGCAATCATCTCGCTGAAGAAAGGCGGCAGGTCCTTGCTTATCGACTATAGTGGTACAGATCTTCAGCCTTTGCTTCCGGAATTGCAATCCGCGTGGAAATCAGTTTTTCCCGATCACACCTTCTCATACCGGATCATTCAGGACGAGCTGATGAAAAAGTATAAGGAAGACACGCAGTTTTACAGGATTGTTATGACTTTTTCGATCATCAGTATTGTCCTGTCTTCTTTCGGCTTGTTTGCGCTGTCATGGGCAGTGGTGCAAAGTCGCACGAAGGAAATGGGAATACGCAAAGTGCTTGGGGCTACAGCCATTGACATTGCAAACCTGCTGACCTGGACGTTTACGAAACGCATCTTTCTTTCATTCCTCATTGCCGGCCCGATAGCCTACTACGTTATGCAGGAATGGCTGACGCGATTTGCGAACCGCATCAGCTTGAATTTTTGGATTTTTGGCGTGGCTGCCGTGATTGTGATATTGATCGCTTTTATTACGCTGAGTCTGCAAACTATAAAGGCTACCCTGGCAAACCCGGTGGATGAAATACGAAATGAATAAATTCCGTCATGGACAATTCACGCGTTTATAAATATTCCTTCGCTAAAATCTATCCGCTCTACCTGCAAAAAGCAGAGAAGAAGGGGCGTACACAGGACGAAGTCGACACGATCATCTCTTGGTTGACGGGCTATGACAAGAAATCACTGAAACAGCAAATCGACAAGGGCAGTGACCTCGAGACTTTTTTTGCTGAAGCCCCGAGACTCAACGCGAATGCTTCCAAAATAACAGGTGTCATCTGCGGCTATCGCGTTGAGGAGATCGAAGATAAGCTGTTGCAAAAAATCCGCTATCTCGATAAGCTGATTGACGAGCTGGCAAAGGGCAAGGCCATGGACAAAATCCTCCGGAAGTAGCAGCCACTCCCACGAAGCGTGCGATCTGCAACAAGATCGCAAGGAACAATAACAGATCTTTTAACGTAGCTCCCGGATCATTAGACCCGATTTCTTCGTGTTCCCTGGAGCCTTAGTGTCTTAGTGGCTAAAACCCGTCTCTTAGTGGCGCTTCGGGGGCGGTGATCCAACCAATCCGCCACTTTGCGTGTCTTATATAAAAGGTCCCCGACATGAAACCCTTCATCCTGCTCACTATTGTTTCACTTGGTCTCAGCGTCTCGTGTCGCGAAGAAACAGACCCTCGCAAACCGTGTTCTGTTGATAGTCCTGTCGAGGAGCTGCCATGGTTGAAAGATCAGATAGACGAGTGGGAAGCCACGACATGGCGCCAGTACGCCTATGTTCTGCAGGCCAGGTACGGCTATGAAACCGTTTTCATATTTGGAAATTGTTGCCCGTACTGCTCAACCGTAGTTCCCATCTACAATTGCTTAGGAGAACAAATTGGAACGTGGGGAACAATTCCTGATGAAATGCTGGAAGACCAGAAGCTGATCTGGAAATCTGAAGATTCCTCCTGCACGCTTTAAGTAACCACGAAGGCGCTAAGAAGCACAAGCAGCACTAAGCAATTTGCAGATTAGTTCTTCCTGTTCCTTCGAGCCTTGGAGTCTCTTCGCAGATCGCGCTTCGCGTGAGTGGCTATCCTGGCGGCTACACCCGGCATTCTTTTCGTAGCAGCCTTTCCAAATTGTTTTAATTATGAACATTGTGCTGTTGATTTTGAGCTTGTTCTTTTCCCAGGAACCACAACTCATCGTGACAAGCCCTGACTTCGAGCATGAAGGTGAAATTCCTTCGCGCTTTACGTGCGATGGGAAAGACATCAATCCGACACTAGAGATCGGTCAGATCCCGGAAGGAACAAAGAGCATCGTTGTGTTGATGGAAGATCCTGACAGTCGCTCTGCAACCATGAATTATTGGATCCGGTGGAACCTAAAGCCGACTGGCATTATTGAAGAAGGTACAACGGCAGGGGTACGTGGCAGAAACAGTATGGGTAAGACCGGTTATCTCGGACCATGTCCTGCCGCTGGAACACATCGTTATTTCTTTAAAGTTTATGCTTTGAATGAGATGTTGAATCTTTCCGAAGAGAGCGACAAGTGGGCTGTACAGGAGGCAATCAAAGATCATGTACTTGCGTCCGGTGAGATTATGGGATGGTACCGCAGGAAATAAAACCCCCTAAAAGAATAAAACCCCCGGACGGCTTCCGGGGGATTTTTATTTACCTAACCTATACCTGAAGGTTGACTGTTATAGTCATTATCTTTACTAAAAATCCTGTGCCAACCCGGATTTTGTCTGCCCGCTTGCAAAGGATTCGCGCAGTTTTACGTGGAAGGGATCATCAAACAGCGTTTTAAACGCATGCACCCTCACTATCTCGCTGAGGAAAATCTGTTCTTCAGGGACTTTCATCCCCAAAAGGTCGGTCTCTTTCAGAATTATAAGCTTGTCGTTTTTGATGTCAATAATATCATCTACTGCCGTCATAATCATTGTAGGACCCAGTGAAATAGCAAAAATACCAACTACGCTGCCGGTTAATCTACTTGAATCCAGCACGGCCAAAATCTGGTCCGGCTGGTTGACGTACGTTAACAGATGCTCATTTTGAACTTCCATTTTGGCTGCCAATTTCAGTCACACACTTCTCAATCCCCTTCATCGTAAGTCAATTTCAAACTCACATGCCTCTACGAAGTATTTGTAGAACCCCATACACATTGCAAGTCACTCGTGGAAAGGAAAATTCTGTGCCCTTTATTTACTTATTTGATGGGCAGCCAGCATTTAGATATTACATGTTTAATGAAGGCGCTGAATTTATGCGCATATTTGAAACAAAATGCCGCTTCGGATGTACGGCTCCTGGAACTGATGTTGACACGATATTGCCTGACCTTATTTCTGATGACCTGCGTGAGTCTGATTCAGGCGCAGTCTAAATATAGCATTGACAAAGGAATTATAAACTTCATGTCAAAGGCGCAGCTCGAACTGATCAGGGCGTCTTCCGACCGCGTTCAGGGACTGCTTGATCCGGCAACAAATCAGTTTGCCTTCACTGTAGAAATTAAGACTTTCCAGGGGTTCAACAGCGCCCTCCAGCGCGAGCACTTCAATGAAAAGTACATGGAGAGCGAAAAATTTCCAAGAGCACGCTTCAGCGGAAAGATAATTGAAGCTGTGGACTTTTCTACTGATGGAACATATGAGGTGAGAGCGAAAGGTGACCTCGACATTCACGGAGTAAAACAAACCCGGATTATTAAAAGCAGGATCATTGTCAGAAACGGACAGGTAGATATTGAATCCACATTTATGGTCCCGTTGTCGGATCACAATATCACGATCCCAAATATTGTCAGTCAAAAAATAGCGACAGAAATTGAAGTCGAGTTCAAAGGGACAATGAAACCCAGGTGAGCAGGAGTGATCCGCGTTCACTTGCTATAAACATAAAAGATCAGGTTGATGACCCATAGGTAATCAACTGCGAATGGTCACCGTAATCAATCGAATACAAACCAGATGCAACCCCGCTATTTCATTCTTGCTCTCATCGTATTTGCCTCAGGAATACTGGAAGCACAGACGCCACACTTTCAGCAATATTTTCTGACGCGAAAAAATGAATCCATCCAGGTCAATAAGATGTTTCAATCGCGCGAAGGCTACATGTGGTTCGCAACCAACAAAGGCCTTTTCAGATTTGACGGGCAGGCTTATAAGTCATACGGTCTGGCCGACAGTCTGCCTGATCTCAACGTTACTGCAATTACACAGGATTCACTGGGAAGGATATGGACAGCGCACGGTTCTGGCAGGATCGCTTTCTATTCGAACAATCAGTTTCACCGTTTCAACCCGCAGGAGGGATTATCAGCTGCGCCTGTGTCGGATATAGTATTCGATTCCAACAATGTGCTCTGGTTTTCCACGCACAATGACGGTCTCTATTATTTTAAACGCAACAGGTTATACCGGCTTGATGAAGAGGACGGAATGCCTGATCTGTATATCTATGATATCGAGCCTTCCAGAGACGGAAGAATTTTTGCAGGCACGGATGGAGGTATGGTAATCGCCACTCCAACAGAAAATGACATAAATATTAATGTCATCAATAATAAGGACGGCCTTCGCGATAACATCATTCGAAAGATTCATTTGCTGGATAATAACACGATGCTGCTCGGAAGCGAAGATGAAGGCGTCATACACTTCAATCCAAGGAATAATACGTTTCAAAATCTGACTTCAAGCCTGACGATGCGATCCGTCAGCGACATCGTTGTGTCTGCAGACAAGGCATGGATATCTTCAGCCCAGGCAGGGTTAACGGTGATCGACCTGATTTCGGGGAAGCTCAAACACTACTCGGACGAAAACGGAAAATCGTTACCCACAGTAACTTGCCTGCTGCAAGATTTAGAATCTAACATATGGGCGGGCTCGAGAAGCGGTGTCTTCCGGACACTTGGCAATGAACTCGAATTCATTTCTGTCCCCATTGCCGACCGCGATCCCAACGTGATGGCTGTTGCCCGGGATCAACAGGGCTCAGTTTGGTTTTCTACACAGGATGGTTTGTTCCGAAGAACGAATTCTTCAATTGACAAATCTGTAACTGAAGATATCCTGAAAGGGACCGCATTTGAACGATATCGTGTCATCAGTCTCTATGTTGATGACGATGGCTACGTGTGGGCAGGCTTGTATGGAGAAGGCGTGCTTCGTATTCATCCGCTGACCAGACGCGTGACTTTGATCTCGAAGCAGCTCCGCAATGGAAATGTTTTAAGTATTTCAAGAGGAGGGAAGAATGTAGTCTGGCTTGCCACGCTGGGTGGCGCGGAAAGGATAGAGGTTAGCGGGGAACAATTGCGCGTAACCCACTTCTCGACCGAAAATGGATTGTCGTCAGATTTCATTTACCAGGTGTTTGTCGACAGCGAAAACCAGATTTGGTTCGGCACTGACGGAAAGGGCGTAGATCGTTTGAATGCCAAAGGCTTTGAGCATTTTGAGTCAGGATTAGCTTCAAAGATCGTTTATGGATTTGCTGAAGACGGCAACGGCCGGATTTGGGTGAACACACAGGACGCGGGTGTGTTTTATTTTGATGGCACGACCTTTAAAGATTCCAGAACGGAAAATGCTGGCTTCCGCGAGTTAAATAATTTTGCACTTACATCAGATCACGGTGGACGGATCGTTGCGATGCACAATGCAGGGATTGACATTTATGATCCGTCAGCTAAAGAGATCCGCTATCTCGATGATCAGTCGGGACTCGAAAGCAAGATTGCTAATCTGAACAGTGTAAGCAGGGATGCAGAACACAACCTCCTGTTCGGGACTTCGAACGGAATCGTTTTTTTGGGCTACAATCCTGCGCGCAAAACATACCCGCGCGTGCATATCGAAGGGGTCTCTGGTGTCGGAAAAAAAGATCTTCTGAATGTCACCTCACCATTGAGCTATGATGAGAATAACCTCACGATCAGGTTCCGCGGGTTCTGGTATCAGAACCCCTCTGAAGTTGCATTCATATATAAGATGGACAATTATGATGCTGACTGGATTCAGACCGGGGATCAGCAGGTAACATATTCTCAGCTTCCACCAGGCGATTACACATTTCACGTCCGCACAATGTCCGCCCGCGATGAAGAAGCTTCGATCCATTTCTCGATCCGGCCGCCTTTCTGGAAAACATCAGCATTTCTTTTTGCAGTCGTACTGGCAATGGCCGGTTTGATTTACAGCTATATCAAGTATCGGGAGCGCTCGCTCAGGGACAGCAAAATGATACTGGAGAAGAAGGTCGAAGAGAGGACTTTGGAGATTCAACGGAACGTTGAGGAAATCCAGGCACAAAACGAGGAGATCATGGCACAGGCTGAAGAGATCAAAGGCATAAATGAAAATCTGGAGATGATGGTTCGGGAGCGCACTGCCGAACTCGAGCGTAAGACTAAAGCACTGGAAGAATACGCTTTCATCAACGCGCACAAACTGAGAAGCCCGGTGGCGAGCATACTCGGTTTGGTGAACCTTCTCAACAAGGCGGACCTCAACGATGAATGCAAAGTGATCAACCGCCACCTGCTTAACTCAGCGGATGAACTCGATGATATCGTCCGGTCGATCACTAAAGCCATTGAACGCGGTGAGCGGCCCTGGTAAGCACGGCCGTTTCAATTGTGGATTCAGCAGCCCTTCATCAAGTGGTCATAGCGACAATAACAACGTGCAGTGCGCGCTTATGCACTCAGTTTTTCCTTCGCCCGTCAGGTACATTCTTTTAATGATTTTACGCAAGAACTTAAAAGTATGTTATGAAGCGTTCGTCAATGGCGGGTTTACTCCTGCTGATTTATCTGGTATTTAATTCGTGCGCAAAAAATCCGGTTACGGGTCGAAATGATTTTATGCTCATGTCAAAGGAGCAGGAGATAGCTATGGGTCAGCAATCGGATCCGGAGATCAAGTCATTCTTCGGTGTTTATGAGGATCCAAAACTGCAGCAGTTCATCAACGAGAAGGGGCAACAGATGGCGGCTGTGTCACACCGTAAGGATCTCAAGTACGAATTCAAGGTTGTTGATTCACCCGTGGTCAATGCGTTTGCAGTACCCGGTGGATACGTTTACTTCACGCGCGGCATCATGGCTCACTTCAACAATGAAGCAGAGTTTGCCGGTGTGTTGGGTCATGAGATTGGTCATATTACAGCACGTCATTCCGCGAAACAATACAGCAACGCGCAACTGGCCCAGATTGGCCTCGTTGCGGGTTCAGTAATCTCACCCGCGTTTGCGCAGTACGCAGAACTTGCCTCGCAGGGCGTGCAGCTGTTGTTCCTGAAATTTGGAAGAGATGCCGAAAGCCAGTCTGACAGACTTGGTGTTGAATATTCAACGAAGATCGGTTATGACGCGAACGAGATGGCGGGATTCTTCAGCACACTGGACCGGTTGAGAGATGGAGGCCAGGAAGTGCCAACATTCTTGTCTACGCATCCTGATCCCGCAGATCGCGAACGGAAAGTAGCCAAAGAGGCGGAGAGCTGGCAGAAGAAAACGAATGCTGCCGAACTCAAAGTGAACCGCGACAACTACCTGCGCATGATTGACGGGATTGTGTATGGCGATGATCCGAAGCAGGGCTTTGCAGAGAACAACGTCTTCTATCATCCAGAGCTCAGATTCCAGTTTCCGATCCCATCACAGTGGCAGATGCAGAATACTCCTCAGGCTGTCCAGATGGCCGAGCCTAATGGCCGGGCAATGATGATGATGACGCTGGCACAGGGTAACAACCTCGAGTCAGCAGCCCAAACGATCCTTCAGCAGTATCAGCTTAAAGTTGTTGATTCAGGTCAGGACAATGTGAACGGAATGCCGGCACTTGCCGTAGTGGGCGATCAGGTAAACCAACAGGGCCAGACCGGGGCGCGGGTGTTGTTGTATGTTATTCAGTACGGACAAAATATGTATGCGTTCCTTGGAGCATCCGCCCCTGCCGACTTTAACAGTTACGGCCCGCTGTTTAAGAACACCATGACTGGCTTCCGTCAGCTTGATGATCCGGAAAAATTGAACCGGAAGGCCAAGCGTGTTCGCATCAAAACTGTTCAGCAGAATACAACGCTGGGTCAGGCATTCTCATCATTCAATGTGAACGAGAAGCAGATGGAGGAGCTTGCCGTGCTGAACGGAATGAGACTGAACGATCGTGTTGAAAAAGGAACACTAATTAAAGTTGTTGAGTAACGCTCCACAATTTTTGACGTGGTACGGAAATTTTAATAACTATTTCGAACCACACGAGAGAAGAACTTGATAAGAGGGGTGAGGTAGGTGTAATTGAGATCATGCAGCAATGTGTGATCTCAATTTTTTCATGGTGAACCCAACGGTACGGCTATTTGTTTTGGCTGCACGCTTCACGCTTCACGGTACACGCCTTGTAACCCGGAACCCGCAACCCGGAACTTTGAACACCAGAACTTTGAACCTTAAACTTTGAACTTTAAATCGCCTCCGATCCCCGCTCGCCAGTTCTCAACCGGATACACTCCTCCAGCGGCATCACGAAAATTTTTCCGCTGCCGATCAGTCCGCCTTCATTGGCTGTTGTGGCTTTAAGGATCGCATCGCAGGTGATGTCGACAAAACTGTCGTTGACGGCAATCTCCAGACGCGCGTTTGGGATCAGGTGGGGAATTACTTTCTGCCCCCGATAGATCTCTTCAGACTTACTGCGTCCATGTCCGGAGCCGTAGCTCACGGTGATGCGTTCAATGCCAGCCTCGATCAGCGATTCTCTTACCTGGTCAAGCTGGTTTTCGCGAATGATGGCGACTACTAGTTTCATAGCTTCGTTCGTTTAGTGGGTTAGCTTGGGTTGATCATTCCGTAACCGCGCTCACCATGATAAAAACTGTCGAGACCTTTCATTTCACCTTCTTCGCTCGACCGGATCTTAACAAATTTATTCAAAATGAAAAGGATGAGAAATGTCCCCACAGCGGAATAACCAATCGCGATAAGCACGGCAAGTGTCTGAACTCCGAGCTGATTGAGTATGCCCCATCCCGGAACTGCAGCGCTTGCCTCTGCCATCCAGCTTTCGCGAATGAAAAACGTAAGAAATATCGCTCCTATAATTCCACCGATGCCGTGAATGCCGAAGGCGTCAAGTGTATCATCGAACCCGAGTTTCGTTTTGAGGAGGATCATAAGATAACAGAATACTGTCGCGAGCACACCGAGGGCAAGCGCACCCGAAGGTTGTACAACACCTGCAGCAGGAGTGATCGCAACAAGTCCTGCCAGGATTCCGCTGACAAAGCCAAGCGCGGTAGCCTTTCCCTGGTGAATGCCTTCGATAATAACCCACGCGAGTGCTCCCGCTGCGGCAGCTACCTGTGTAGCCGTCAGCGCCTGCGCAGTGCTCAATCCGCTCGAGATGCTACTGCCAGCATTAAAACCAAACCATCCTACCCAAAGAAGTCCCGCACCGATCAGCGTCATCACAAGATTATTCGGGCGCATCGGAAGGTGAGGGTGTGACTTTCTTGCACCCAGGTAAATTGCTGCAACAAGTCCACTTACGCCTGCGGAGATATGAACCACTGTGCCTCCGGCAAAATCGATAGCCCCCTTTGCGCCAAGGTTGAAAAGGAAACCATCAGAAGCCCACACCCAATGACAGATCGGATTATAGATCAGTAAACCCCAGAGCGCAATGAAGAAACAGTAGCCCTTGAACGAGACGCGCTCGGCAAAAGCGCCAGCGATCAATGCAGGTGCAATGATGGCAAATTTCGCCTGAAACATTGAAAAGACATACTCGGGAATTCCGGCACTCATGATTGAGTTGTCAATCCCCTCAAGGAGAAAATAGTCGTTGTTCCAGCCGATCCAGCCACCGAGGATATTTGTGCCAAATGCCATGCTGTAGCCACATACAACCCAAAGCACCGTCATGATGCCCATTGCTGCAAAGCTGTGCATCATTGTGCCCAGTACATTCTTGGTGCGAACAAGTCCTCCATAGAACATGGCAAGCCCCGGTATCATCAGTAGCACGAGCGCTGTGGAAGTAAGCATCCATGCGGTCGCACCCGAATCATTTTGAACCGGTGTGTCCTGCGCACAAAGGACGAGTGGTAAAAGTAGGGCAGAGGCAGTCAGCCCGAATCGAAGTTTGAGTTTCATTCGGTAGTGGTTGTTTACTGTATGCGAAATTAACAGGGGATCGAAACGGAACAAGAACTCACGGGAAATAATCTACCCGAACACATGTTAAGTATGGAGCGCACTCGTTTGAAATCAGTCTGCCACTTCGAATTTATTATCGGATAGCGGTAGCGAAGACTAGAGGACACTTGCAGGCTCGTCTTCAATGTCGCTCATCCTTGCACGATACTTCACTGTGATCTTTCCGATCAGAAGCAAAACAGCTCCGATCATCACGCAGCCTGTCATAACCGCGATCATCGGCATAGCGGTGCCGTTGTAAAAAGCGCTGACGAGTGCAGAGGCAACGCCTCCCATTGCCATTCTGAAGCTCCCGCCAAGCGAAGCAGCGCTCCCGGTGTGTCGGGTAAAGGGTGCGAGTGCAAGGGCGGTCGCATTCGGATTGGTGAGACCATGACCTGCGAGAAACAACGCAATTAGAATGACAAGGGAAATTTTATCGTACCAGCCAAGCCATGTGCCGATGATCAGCAATAGTCCGAGGCATGACTGAATAATGATGTTCACTTTGATGATTTGCTGGCTGGTGTATTTGCGCAGCAGCAAGTGGTTAAGCTGTGTGGTTCCGATAATGACAGCAGCGATGCCTGCAAAGATCCATCCGTATTCCTGCGGACTTGAACCATACAAATTCATGAACACGTCAGCGGAGCCTGCGATGTATGCAAATGGCGCTGCAGCAGCAAATCCACCCGTCAGTGTGTACACGAGAAACTGCGGTTGTTTGAAGACTGTATAAAAATTTTTAATGACGGAAGGCGGAGACAATGATATTGTCCGGTCCGCTTTTTTTCCGGAGGGCAGATAGAAGTATACCGCGATCAGCATGAGAAATGTGATCGCGCCAAGCACAACAAACAGTGAATGCCATCCAAAAGACACGGTCATGTATCCACCTACGGTTGGTGCAATCATCGGTGAGATCGCGACAACAAGCGTCATGAAACTGAAGGCTTGCGCGGTTTTTTCCGGAGGGAAAAGATCGCGGACCAGGGCCTGCGCTGACACCATTCCAGCACAACCACCAATTGCCTGCAGAAAGCGCATCGCAATAAGGGCATCTACAGATTCGGTAAGCGCACAGCCCATTGACGCCACAACATAGATGGCAAGTCCTGCGTAGAGCGGAGGTTTTCTTCCGAACCGGTCAAGCAATGGACCATAGAGCATCTGACCTGCGGCAATCCCGATAAAGTAGCTTGTCAGTGATAACTGAACAGAAGCGATGGTCGTGTTCAGATCCCTGGCAATTTCCGGGAAGCCGGGCAGATACATATCAATAGAAAATGGACTTATTGTTGACAGCAGGCCAAGGATCAGTACTAAAAAGAATTGACGTTTTTTGGTCATGCTGATAAAGGCTGAAACATCTGTGCCGGCATCATTCGATTATGATCGGAGCGAGGCACGATTTCGGGATGGCGAAAGCCTGTGTCAGCGGCACAGCCCGCTTTCGCACTTTCGCGCATAGCTGATCGACCATTTTACGGATCGCTTTCGTCTTTACACCTTCCATGTAACCATTCTCAAGGAACCATCCTTTGTTTTTCTCGACCTGGCTCAGGGCGAAGAGATCACATAACTCCCTCAGGGTGCCGCTCAGCGCTTCATCTTTGGTTGCGGCCACCTTTGCGATGAATTGTTCAAGTACAACGCGTTCGATATACGCAAACCCGACCTGCACAAGGTGATGCTGGCATTCGTTGAATGCATCAAATGAATCCATACCGCTGTCGATAAGGCCTTTGAGACGCCTGGCTGCAGACGACACGAGGGAACGCTCCCGGAAGATGAACGCGTTGAGCTGGAATTCCGGATCGAGCAGATGCTCTTCATCCGTATTCCTCACGATGAACGGATTCTTTTCCTGTATTGACGTCTTCGCCTGGTTCGCCACATAATTCACCATGCCAAAGAAGTTGATGTTGCTGAATTCCTGCTTGAATTCGGTGAGCTTGCTTTTCGCGACAAGCTGCAACAGCACAGTGTTATCGCCCTCAAACGTTGTGTAAATTTCAGTATCGTTCTTCAGATCATCCAATCGGTTTTCGGAAAGATATCCCTTGCCACCGCAGGCTTCGCGGCACTCCTGGATCGTAGTCGTGGCATTCCATGTTGCCAGCGCTTTCAGCCCGGCTGCAAGCGCTTCGATCTCCTGCATGTCTTCCTCCGTGCGGTTCATGAAACGCTCTGTGAGGTATTGCAGCGCAAAGTGATATGCATAGGCGTTAGCGAGCAATGGCATGAGCCTGCGCTGATGTGTCTGATAGTTGAGGATTGGCACCTCTGAGCCTCCTTCCGGTCCGAACTGTCTGCGCTGATCACCGTACTGTATCGCAATCGTCAGCGCGGTTTTGGAAGCACTCAATCCGGAACGCGGGATCCCGATGCGTCCACCGACAAGTGTTCCAAGCATGGTAAAGAATCGCCTGTTGTCGCTCGTGATCGGGCTTTGAAATTTCCCGTCATCGGTTACGCTTGCAAAGCGATCCAGCATATTTTCTTTCGGGATAACCACATTGTCAAAATAGATCACACCATTATCGACTCCGTTGAGTCCCATCTTTCTTCCGCAATCTTTGATGGTCACGCCCTTTGATGTTCGTCCATTCTCTTCGCGAATCCGTACAACGAAGGCGCTTACGCCATAGTCTTTTCCATCGAGGATCAGTTTCGCAAACACGGTAGCCATCCGTCCGTGCAGTGCTGCGTTACCGATGTACTCCTTGCGTGCGATCTCCGTGGGCGTATGGATCGTAAACGTTTTATCGTTGTGGTTATAGGTGGCTGTGGTAAGGATGCCTTTTACGTTCGATCCGTGCCCGGTTTCAGTCATTGCGAAACATCCCGGAAGGTTGAGTTTACCTATATCAGAAAGATATTTTGCATGATGTTTTTCTGTTCCTAGAAAATAGATGCTCATTCCAAAAAGTCCGAACTGCACGCCAAACTTCACCACAAGGCTTAAGTCATGGTAGCTTAGTGTTTCCATCACTGCAAAATATCCTTCCATGTCGCCCTGCCCTCCGTACTGCTTCGGATATGCCATTGAACCAAAGCCTTGTGTGGCGAGGTGGCTACACCAGGTAAGAACCTTGGCCCTATATTCTCCAAGGTCTCCGGTGTCGATTCGCCTGAACTCCGGATCAGCGATTACTTTTTTTACACGTTTGATGATCGCCTCGTTCTTCCCGTCAAGGAGCCTGGTCATGGCTGCAACGTCAAAGGTTGTTTCTGTGGACTGACTTGCCGTGGAGGTTTTGCGCGCATCCGGAACGAAGAGGTAGGATGACTCACGACCGATCCCACCGAGGGTTTTTTCAATTTCACGGAGGGAGACGGAGGTTGCATCCAGTGATTTCGAAATCGCGGTCTTTGTTTTTCTCTGAACTAGTTTCAGCCCGATCTCTGCAAGGCTCGCATTCTCGTCCGGATTAAGTGAGGCCGTCTGAATTTCCTGCAGCCATTCCTTTACCTCGGTGGGTGATGGCGGATTGGCGGGGTCGATGTTTGACAGAAGAAATTTCTTCTCTTCCGCAGACAACCACTTCTGATCATCAATAGCCTTGCGGATCGTAAGAATTTCGGTAGGCGTCAGAACGGCATCAGACCAGACAGTATATAAGAGCGGAAGAAAAACGTATAGTTCAGGATTTTTTTTAACGAGTGCAGATTGCGTCATGGTGGTGAGGTTGATCAGATAAAATTAAATAAATCGTTCCGAAATTCCGTTTGAACCGAACAAAATGACCTTTAGCGTTCGCGTGGTGCCGTTTGTCTATACCAGCCCTGCATTTGAACAACGGTTGTGTGAATGTGGGCACTTTTGAATTAACTTGTCTGTCTTTGAATCCGGTTGATTTTCGAATTCATGCTTCTGCGATTAATTTTAACCTACCAAAACAACTAATAAATTTTATGAAACGAATTCATTTCTTACTGATTACAACATTCGTGTTTGCAGCTTTTCTTTCTGTAAACGCACAAAAAGCTCCAGCGCTGGATGCATCGCCAGCGGATGTTTCATACCTGCGTGAGAATGGCAGAGGCACAGCCCCGGTGGCGCGCGTTGTTTACGGGCGTCCTTCCAAGAAGGGCAGAACCATGCTGGGTGGCACCGAAGCTTATGGTAAAGTGTGGAGAACCGGTGCAAACGAGACAACCGAGATTAAGTTATACAAGCCGGTAACGTTTGGCGACAAGCAGATCCCTGCAGGTACCTACAGTCTTTACACCATTCCCGACAAGGATGAGTGGACTATTATTTTCAACTCCAAACTTGATACATGGGGACACTATGAGTACGATCAGTCGAAGGACGTAGCGAGGGTGAAAGTTCCGGCTGGCAAAACTGATTCGGAAGTCGAAGCATTCAGCCTGTGGTTCGATGGGGGCAATGGCGCAGGAAACATGAACCTGGCCTGGGAGAACACGCTGGTGAAAGTGCCGGTAAAATTCTGATCTGAGAAAAATAATTCTGGAGTTGGCATCTGGAGCGCTTCACGCAAATTCAGATGCCAATTTCTATTTCACTGGCAAGTAGATATTGAAGGTTGCCCCTTTGTCGGGCTCGCTTTCCGCGTTGATGATGCCTCCGTGATTGTCTACGATCTTCTTGCAGATGGCAAGTCCGATACCAGTGCCGCTGTATTCGCTGCGTCCATGGAGGCGCTGAAATACTTCGAAAATTCTTTGCTTGTGTTCCGGTTCGAAGCCAATGCCATTGTCCTTAACGGCAATGTGATGATATTCGCCTTTTGCCTTGCCTGCCGGAGCATCAATTTCGTCTGCTTTCACCTTGTTGTACGTAACGTAAACTTCAGGTGCGACATCAGCCTTTGAAAATTTAAGGGCGTTTGAAAAGATGTTTGTCATGAGCTGCGCAAACTGAAACTTGATCAGTGGAAGCGTTGGAAGTTTTTCTGCCTTAATCGTCCCGTGTTTCGTTTCAATCATCTCCCTGAGGTCGTTCTTCACTTCCCTGACCAGTTCATTCAGATCAACATCCTCAAAAGTCTTCTCGCCAGTATTGGTGCGAGAGTAGGTGAGTAGGTCCTCAATGAGTCTCTGCATGCGCAGTGCGGCATTCTGCATGCGGCTGAAATAATCTTTAGCTTTCGGTGAAAGCGTATCAGCTTCCGTTTCTACAATGCGGGTGGCGAAGGTTTGGATCTTGCGCAACGGCTCCTGCAAGTCGTGGCTTGAAACATAGGCGAAAGACGCCAGCTCCTGGTTCATAGCATCAAGCTCCCGGTTTTTACGCTCAAGTTCCTGCGCATTCGAGCGCATCATTTCCTCCGTTGCTTTGCGCTCCGTAAGGTCACGTGTTACTTTCGAAAAACCTATTACACTTCCGTCATCATCGTGAAGGGCTGTTATCACTACACTTCCCCAGAACTTTGTTCCGTCTTTTCTGACACGCCAGCCTTCATGCTGAGCGCGATTATTCCTTTCTGCTTCTGCAAGTAAACGATCCGGGACGCCACCATCACGGTCTTTGTCTGTGTAAAAAAGTCGGAAATTCTTGCCAATGATTTCGTCAGCACGGTAGCCTTTGATTTTCTCTGCACCGCGATTCCAATTCATGACCGTTCCATTCTTATCAATCATCAGAATTGCATAATCTTCGATCTCTGCGATCATCCGATGATACATTTCATTATCGATTGAGGATTCAGACGAAGGAGTAACTGTGGTAGCGGTCTTCGACTTTAAAACATCTCTACTCATTAACAATGGTTTAGATCGTATTGCGTGTCAAAACAAAAATAGAAAAACCGACCAGCAATAAGGTTGATGAGGGGATTTTTTTTCTTTCGTGATAAGCTTCAACGATTGAAAAAAATTGTGCCATTAGTGAATTACAATAAAATCGTCCTGTTCCTGCACGCTGGCAAGGTTGCGGAGATGAACTTTCAAGGTCTGTTCAATGGCATTTCGAAGCTGAGGATAAGTCCCCGGTTTCTTAATGTACATGCTGGCGTGTTTCCTGAAAAGAATGTCCATCGTCTCCTGTTGTGATGAGGTCGAAAGAATAACGACAGGAAGTTCTTTGAGATGCTCAGCTGCCTTGATTTCATCGAGACATTCAAAGCCGTTTTTTAAGGGCATGTTCAGATCGAGAAAAATCACGTCCGGCAATGTGCCTTTCCACGACTCAAGCAAACGCATCAGGTCGACACCGTTTTTAGCAGTTGTAAGTTTGACATTTGAGTGTACTTCACGCAGCGCATCGCTGAACAGCTCTCTGTCATCTTCATCATCGTCAGCTAGCAATATGTGTGTAATCGATTTTCCCATAAGTGCCATAGAACTGCAAATGTAGCTACTGCTCCGAGAATAATAACGGACAGACTACTGGTTTTTTCACTTGTTGATCTTCTAAGCAACTGTACTGAATAAAATTTCATTTACTATATTTAGATTAATTATTTAAGCGGCTATGCCAGAATTACCGGACCTTCAGGTTTTCAGCACGAATCTCACCAGGGTGTTGAAGGGAAAAAAATTAAAAACAATCAATATCAGAAATGCAAAGAAGTTAAAAACTCCCGCCAGGACGCTGAAACGAGCGCTTGAAGGGCGTGTACTGGGGGAAGTCGTTCGTGATGGCAAGGAACTTCACTTTCTTTTTAAAGATGGAACCGTCCTGGGCTTACATTTAATGCTGAGAGGGAAACTCAGTTGGTTTAAAGAAAGAAACGACCAGAAGTTTACCATTGCGGAAATGATCTTCGATAAAGCAGATTCGCTTGCGATCAGCGACTACCAGGGACAGGCTGCGCTTACATTAAATCCTGAAGTAAAAGATGGTATTGATGCGCTTTCCAAACAGGCAAACTTCCGACTGCTGAAAAATAAGCTTAGCAAAAGTAAGGCTGCTGTGAAGAATGTGCTGCTTGATCAGAAATTTATCCGCGGTATCGGCAATGCTTACGCGGATGAGATTCTGTGGGAGGCAGGCATATCTCCGTTTTCGAGCAGCAATAAAATCCCTGATGAAAAAATCAAGGCGCTGGATAAATCGATTAAGGCCGTACTTACGAAAGCTGAAAAGACGATACGAAAAAATCATCCTGATATAATTACTGGTGAAGTCCGCGATTTTCTTGCCGTCCATAATTCTAAACGTGAGACTACACCGCGTGGAGAAAGGATTCTGGTTGACGAGTCAGGTTCACGAAGAACATACTACACAGCAGAACAAACCCTCTTTCAATAAACAGTTATTTTCCCGTGGCCTGCTTTTTTTCGCTTTGCCATCAAAAACGTTATGGCAAAATATTCGAAGAAGGCACAGAAGACAGTCGCCAGCGCGATGCGCAGGAAGAAAAAGGGATCGCTAACATCAGGTCGGTCCGGAAAAAAAGTAACAAGCCGTAAACAGGCAATCGCTATTGGACTTTCTGAAGCACGAAAGAAAGGAGCGAAGGTACCCTCTAAAAAATCAGCAAAGAAGACAACGCGCAAGACCGGTCGCTCTGCGAAAAAGAGAGCGACAACACCACGGAAGAAAAGTACGTCCCGCTCAAAACGGTAAGCTCAAGCTCGTTCGAAACTGAAGAGCGGATGATCATTGTTTTTGTGACCAAGAATGGAGTCGCGAATAAGCACGGCCGCAATCAGACTGAAAATGATGCCATTGCCGCCAAACCCAAGAGCGAAATAAATATTCTGACGATTTGATGGCTTCCCGATGAAGGGGAGGCCGTCTTTTGTTGTGCCGAATGTTCCTGCCCAGCTGAATTCTGAACGGAAAGTGATGGACGGAAAAAGTTTTTCAAAATCCCTGGCGAGCAGTTTGGTTTTACGTCCAATGGCGTCATCGCGTCTTTTCGGATTTGCAAATTCACCATCGCGGCCGCCAACGATGATGCGTCCGTCTGACGTACATCGCATGTAGAGATAGGGGTCTGCTGTGTTCCAGAGTAGCGTCTGATGAAATGGGAATGATGCGCAGTCAGACATTGATTCGCTGATGGTAACGTATGTAGAGCGAAGGTCTACTACTTTCTTTTTGAGCATCGTGGTCGCCTCGTATCCGGTGGCATTAATCACATGGTTGCAGTGAATCTTTACACCATCTTCCGTTACAAGTTTTGATTGACCTTTCGCGGTAGACATTTTGGTGATCCGCGTTCGGTCAAAAACTTTTAATCCTTTTCTGATTGAATGTTGCAGTATGGCATGGGTGAGTGCATAGGCATCTGCATGCGCAGCGTTTGATGAGAGTATACCGCCAAAGGCCTTGAAGCCAAACTGATTCTTTACATCTGCCGCACTTAAGAATTGCACATCCAGTCCGATTTGTCTTCTCGTTTGATATTCTTCATGCAGGCGTTTCTCGTCAGGTCTTGCTACACCAAAGTACAGACTGTTGGTCGATGCATAACTATCAAAGCCGATCCGCCTGCACAACGCCTCAAGTTCGAAAAGAGCTTCGTTGCACAATTGGTAAGCTCTCACTGCATCACCTTCTCCGCGAAGCTTGATCAGGTCATTCAATGAGACGTCTATTTCATACTGAAGTAACGATGTGCTTGCTGCTGTACTCCCCAGACCAATCGTTCTCTTGTCAACTACTGCACAATCTACACCTGCTTCGATGAGATGGTACGCACATAGCGCACCTGAGATGCCACCGCCAATAATCACAACATCTGTTGTTATTGCTGACTCAAGTTTCGGATAGTTATAGGGGAGTCCGTAGCGAAGCAGCGAGAAGGGTAGACCTGAACTCAATTTCATAGTGCGTCAGTAAATGTAGAAAAATCTGCGCAGCGGTCAGCGCGCAAATACAAAAACCAGTCACGCGCCAAAATGTTTGCAGGCAAGGAAATTGAGCAGACATTTTTAAAAAACAACAATTATGGTTCTTAGAGACGGAGCGAGAAAAAGTTTATGGCAGGAAACGGTGACAGGTTTCCTTCCGGCTGTCGAGCCAAAGCAACAGCACTTTGATGTGGTGATCGTTGGTGGCGGCATCACTGGAATTACATTAGGTGTGGAGCTTCAGCGCTCAGGGAAAAAATGTGTGCTGCTGGAAGCCCAGACGCTTGGCTTCGGAACAACCGGAGGGACCACCGCGCACCTGAATACACTTATGGATACACCCTACACGGACATCATCAAGAATTTCGGTCTTGAAAATGCGAAGATGGTAGCCACCGCTGCACGGGAGGCGATAAACCTCGTGAAACAGAATGTCGAGACATACGCGATTGATTGTGGATTTGAAGAAGTGCCTGGTTATCTATTCTCACAAAACGAAACTCAAACCAGTGAGCTTGAAGATATTCATGAAGCTTGCCAGAAGGTAGGTGTTGGGTGTTCTTTCGTTGACGAATTGCCTGTTCCGATATCTTATCAGAAAGTACTACGCATCGAACGCCAGGCGAAGTTTCATCCGCTGCGATACATTCAGAAAATGGCTGAGGTCTTTGAGAAGGAAGGCGGAGTGATTATTGAAAGTTGTCGCGTAACAAATACCGGGAAAGGCGAGCACGATATCGAAGTGGAGGCAACGACCGGAAAGTTTTACGGCCAGCATGTAGTGTTTGCAACGCACATCCCCATTGGTGTGAATCTGATCCACTTCCGCTGTGCAGCCTACCGCAGCTATGCTATGGCTGTGAGGTTGGAAGATGGGCAATATCCGGAAGGCCTTGTATATGACATGTACGATCCTTATCACTACTATCGGACACAGACCATCGATGGGGAAAATTACCTCATTGCAGGCGGAGATGATCATCGTACCGGTGAAGAGACGAACACCAACGGATGTTTCCTGAAACTTGAAAGCCACGTGCGTTCTCACTTCAACGTCTCGCAGGTGGTGTCGCAGTGGTCTTCACAGTACTTCGAGCCCGCTGACGGGCTTCCTTACATCGGGCATCTTCCCGGAAATCCGGAAAACGTACTCGTGGCGACTGGCTATGGCGGAAACGGAATTACCTACAGTCATGTAGCTACTATCACCCTCAGTGAATTGATCCTCACCGGAAAATCAAGATATGAAAACGTATTCAGACCAGGAAGAATTAAACCTGTTGCAGGCTTTACTGAGTTTGTGAAACACAATGCAGAGGTGGTCAAACAATTCGTGGGACGTTGGTTAGGTCAGGACAAACTTCATGAAGCAGCCGACCTTGCATCGGGTGAGGGTCGTCTTGTAAAGTATGAAGGCGAATCATTGGCGCTTTACAAGGACGACTCGGGGGTGCTGCATGCGGTGAATCCCGCCTGTACGCACGTGAAGTGTGCCGTTGCGTGGAATGCTGCCGAGAAATCATGGGATTGTCCGTGTCATGGTGCACGCTATTCAGTAGATGGAGAGGTCCTTACCGGTCCTGCATCACGTGATCTGGAAAAAATAGAATTGAGAACGTTGGTAGACAAGGAAGAAAATGCTTAACGAATAAATGATGATGAACGATAAAAATAAATATGCACTGATTACCGGTGCAACGAGCGGTTTTGGATATGAATTTGCGAAACTGTTCGCAGCAGATTCTTACAACCTGATTCTGGTTGCACGAAGCAATGAGGGCCTCGAGGGGGTGGCCCGCGAACTTACTTCACAATACTCCATTGATGTGAAGACAATTGCGCAGGATCTGTTTTCGCCAAACGCTGCAGAAGAAGTTTATCGCACGGTCTCAAGCTGGAATGTCACGGTGGACGTACTGGTAAACGATGCAGGGCAGGGTGAGTACGGGAAGTTTCTTGATTATGACCTCGATCGCGATATCGACCTCATCCAGCTGAACATCACGGCAGTGGTAGGACTTACGAAATATTTTGGCAAAGACATGGCAGCGCGGAACAGCGGAAAAATTCTGCAGGTAGCCTCCCTGTTGTCGAAATATCCGACACCGTTGATGGCCGTCTATGCCGGTACAAAAGCCTTTGTGCTGTCATTTTCAGAAGCGCTTATCAACGAGTTGAAAGACACCAACGTGACCGTTACCGTATTGATGCCCGGTGCTGCTGACACTGACTTCTTCCATAAAGCAGGGGCGGAGGGAACTGTGATCTATCGGGAAACCGAACTGTCTGATCCGACCGATGTTGCCAAAGATGGCTATGAAGCACTGAGGTCTGGTGAAAGCAAAGTTGTTTCAGGTGCGAAGAACAAGGTGCAGGCTGCGATGAGCAATATGATGCCCGACAGCGCTCTTGCTGCCACCATGCGCAAGCAGATGGCACCGAGTGAAAAAGAAGAAGGTCGTTCTGAGATTACACATCCTGCCTCTCGTACAGAGCGCGAACGCATCCAGGAATCTATCGGAAAAGCTGATGGAGATCTGGAGAAGCATGAAGATCATGCCCACGATTAGAAAATTTTAGATTTTAGATTTAAGATTTGAGATTTGAGATTTAATGGCATGCTCCTTATTCAATCTTAAATCTTAAATCTTAAATCCTAAATCCTAGCCTTCCATATTCATCTCCGAAACCCGGCTACATCAGCCCTCAAGTGCGAATTTTTCGCTAACTTGAAATAAACCCTTTCCTCCAGGCAACCATCTCTCTCATATTCTTGTACAGGCTATAAACGCAACCCGTTGGAACCTAATACCACATCACTAGAGCTCATCCTCAAAGGATGCCGGAAAAATGACCGGGCGAGCCAAAAGATGCTCTATGAAAGGTTCTATGGTTACGCTATGAGCATATGCCTCAGATACGCGGATAATCGTGACGAAGCTTCTGTTATTCTAAATGATGGTTTTATGAAAATCTTTTCAGGTATCAAACATTTTGATCTTTCCAGGCCACTAAAGCCATGGCTCAGAAAGATAATGGTCAATACTTCTATCAACCATTATAAAGAAAAGCAACGGCAGATCCGCGCGGAGGAAATGGCGCTGGCTGATCAGGAACTTGATCCGGAAAATGTAATCTCCGGTATTTCCTACAAGGAGATCATTTCCATGCTTCACAAACTCCCGCCCTCGTATCGCACTGTATTCAACCTTTATGCAATTGAAGGTTATAAACATGAGGAGATAGCAAAAATGCTTGGCATTAGTGTAGGCACATCGAAATCCAACCTGTTTAAAGCAAAAGAACACCTGAAGAAAATACTCAACGACTTCTTTGAAGAAGATTATGTCGCAAAAAAGTGATGATTCGATTGAACAGTTCTTCCGGAAGGCGGTAGTCCAGCAGGACAAAACCTTCATGGAAAGAGACTGGGCCGCCATGGAAAAGATGCTGGACGAGCATGCTATCGAAGCTGCTGCTGCCCGCGCATCGGCTACGCGGCTGGGCCTGCGGGTTGGCGCAGTCGCGGTAATCATCGCGCTTCTCTTCATTGCGGGAGTTGAAAACAATGTTCTTCAGAAAGATGATGTCCAGGTGCAGGCAGTGGTTGGTGAGTTAGGTCCATTGGAAATTGAACACATGGAGGGTCCGATTGCTGGCCTGCATCCTTTTTCAGATGACTGTGCTCAGCAGGCGAAAGTCTCAGGTGCATTGCATAAGTCAACACGCAATAGTACTCCTTTGTTGAGCGGAAATAAGAATACTAAAGCAAATGTTTCGGCTTTCGCGTCAGAAGTAGTCGCCACGAAGCCTGAAGTGAAGGTACAAACTATCAGTGACGGTCCATCGCAATCTGAACTGTCTGGCAACGCAGACGCAAATCCAATGATCACCAATAGCAGTACAAACCAGTCTCAGGTTGCAGATCATGTCAAGCCTTCGGCTTTAACAGAAAAGCCTGTAACGGGTGACTCCTTGTCCGCGGAAGAAGTTACTGCGGTCTCTGAACTGAAAGGCGAGCAAAAGCGTACATCACTGAACTTCCACAGGTTGAATGTCACTGCGCTGATCTCTCCCGATTTTTCATCCACATCGCTTACGAAGTACTCAAAGCCGAGTGGGGTTTTTGGCTTGTTGCTCGGCTACCGCATTACAAAACGCTTCACGATGATGACGGGAGCGACTAAAAGTTTGAAACGCTACGAGGGATACGGTCATGAGTATTCACCTCCTGACGGCTATTGGGCCGCGCGAACAAATGGTGTTGTGCCCGATGAAGTAGAAGGCAACTGCGGAATTATTGAAGTGCCGCTGATGCTTCAGTTCGATGTACTACAACGGAGAAAGAGCAGGTTATTTGTCGCTGCAGGCGTATCGAGCTATTTCATGCAAAGTGAACATTATCAATATACCTTCAATCAACCCAATCCCGGTGCTGCCGACAGCTGGACTGCGAAAGACCCAACGCGATATCTGTTCAAAATTGGCCACGTGTCGGCAGGATTTGACAGGTATATAGGAAGAGGATTTTCTGTTGGTGTCGAGCCGTTCCTCAAGCTTCCATTTGAAGGCATCGGATGGACTGATATCAACCTCTATTCAACCGGAGCTTACATTAATTTGCGATACAATATTATAGGCGTTCGGGAGGATTAAATTTTGCAACCCATGACTGTGAAAGTGAGAGAAAGAATCGATCTGTTTGACCCTCCGGTCCATCAGAAGAAATTTTATGAAGACGAATATGCGACCGTTTCGTTCGTTGAGTCTGTGCCGTGCATAAAAATCAAAGTGTCGGGAGTGCCGCAAAGCAGTGAGCATTATCAGCGCGTCCAGTCAATGGTAATTGAATCAATAAACAAAGAAAAAGATCACTATTGTCGCCTTCACATGCTCACGGATAATTCTAAGGCGGGGATCGTGCTGAATGAGGATATTGATTTTTACAGACAGCAGATTATCCCTCAGCTCGAAAAAGCCGGGATCCGCTATCACGCCATTGTTCTCCCTGAAAGTAATCTCGTACGGATGTTTTTCAACCAGGCTCCGATGTCCACAAAAAAACTCCAGGTCGAATACTTCAACACCGTGAGCGGTGCCTGTAAGTGGCTGAGGCATCGGTGATACGGCCGCTTCACATTAATTTTTGTTAAGTTTTCCAAAAAACCGGCTTTTAGGAACAATCTTTTTACCAGCCGTAGACATCTGTTTTACATTGTCTGCCTTGGTGAATGAAAAGAATTGTTGGATTGTGGGTGTACCTGGTGCTTCTTGCGTCTCCCGCGTTTTCTCAAGTTGATACCTCTTATATTTATAACACTGCGATGCCATATGGTACGCTTGATCTCCGGTTGGCAAAATCGGATACACGCTACTATTATCTGCAGGAAGACGTTACTTTCAGTTTTCGCGAAAGCGCTCCCGGGGTAAAGACCAATACGTTCCGGGATATGACTTCCTGGAATTCCGACCCGTACCGCCAGGGGAATATGCGCGAGAAAAATGGAACCCAGGATCAGTTCGTTATGAACTATCGCCTGCTTTTTCCAAACAATTATAATCCGAATTACGACCCAGGCTACCCGATCATCATCATGCTTCACGGCTATGGTGAACGCGGCAATTGCTGGAATGACAACTGTTACTGGAGCACAACCGGATGGAACCCGAATACCAACAGCCCCGCAGCGCCAACATCGGAAACTCATAATTTGCTGAATAATGACCACAATCTGCTTCATGGCGGATTGAAACACCTTGATGCGGTGAAGCTTGCAGGCAACCGTCTTCCGAACGATCCTACGATGCCCCCGAGAGCATTTCCGGGTTTCGTTCTGTTTCCGCAGGTGCTCAACGGTTGGCAACACAGTGCGCGCGTTGAAGATGCCATCAAGCTCCTTCGGCTCGTGATTAAGAAATATAATATCGATGAAAACCGCGTGTACATTCATGCGCTTTCAAATGGTGGCGGTGGACTGTTCCAGGCCATCAAGAGAGCTCCGTGGTTGTTTGCTGCAGCGCTGCCCATGTCTGCCGTGAGCAACGGTGGGATTTTTACCGATGGCATGGCGCAGGAGGTTGGGAAAATTCCGCTCTGGATTTTCCAGGGTGGCAAAGATCAAAACCCTACACCGAGCAGAACTTACAACACAGTAAAAGGATTGCGCGAGGCCGGTGCTTCCGTTCGCTATTATCTCTATCCTCATCTCGGCCATGGAACATGGAATACTGCTTATAATGAGCCCGACTTTTTTTCCTGGATCCTTGCCAAACGAAAGTATAACCCGCATGTCTACTACGGTAATCCTGTCATTTGTAATACCAACGGGGTAGGTGTGCGCATCAGTTTCTCCAATGGCTTCCGGGCCTATCAATGGGAACACGATGGTGTTATCATCGCGGGAGCAAATCAATCGCAATACATTGCCAACACACCCGGAACGTACCGCGGCAGATTCGGCCGTGTGCCGAATCCGACAGAGAGTGACTGGGAGCCGTGGTCAGATGAGATCGTTGTCACCGAGATCAGTCCTCAGAAGCCAACGATCACTGCGCTGGGTACAACGCACCTTCGTGGACCTGGGCTTGTAAGCACAACAGCCAACAACACGGTGCAGCTGAAATCAGATCAGCAGGCGGAGTTGTATCTCTGGTATAAAAACGGAGTTCAGATTGATTTTCCAGGCACGGATGTGAACGATACACTTCGAACACCGTCCTTCACAAGTGCGGGCACTGGCGCCAACGGCATCTATACGCTGCGCACGAGTTATTCCTATTGTCCGAGCCCTCCATCGGATCCGGTGTATCTGTTCTTCAATAATTCAGCTCCGCAGAACATGACCTTCAATGCCGCTTCCGCGGAATTCAAAGGCGTGGCAATGAACAACGGAGTCTTCCTGACGTGGAATGATCTCGTCAGCTCTGAATCCGGATATGAGATATGGAGACGCAAGTCCGGTGAAACAGAGTTCAAATTTGCTGGAAGAGCTCCGAAAAATTCGATCTCTTTCTTTGACGGTCCGTTGCAGCCTTCGTCTTCTTTCGAATACAAGATCCGTGCAGTCGGCAATGCGGGTGTGTCGAACTATGTACCGTCCAACGACCTGGCTGTTAATCTTGTAGTCAGTACACCAGCTGATGGATTGAAACCGATGCCGCCCCAGGAGCTGAAGATGTCGTTGAACACAATCAACAGCTTTACGCTGTCGTGGAAAGCTCCGGCAGACAACACAGGCATTCAGTCGTATATCGTGACGTATGGGGGCACCACAGTGAACACCAACAGTCCTGCCAACTCTTTTACAGTTTCAAACCTTCCGGCAAACACAACGTATCCGGTAACAGTCCAGGCGGTGGATTACGCGGGCAATGTTTCAGAGCCTTCGAATCAGGTTATAGGAAGCACGTATGTGCTCGGACTGTTTTATAAGCACAGCACGGGCGGGTGGGAAGATCTTGACGACACAACGATGATAGAGACCTGGACGAACCCGGAGTTTACGGGTACAGTCAGCAACGTTACACTCGCGCCAAGAACACAGGAGGATTTTTTCAATTTTGAATTCACGGGGTATGTCGATATACTAACCGAGGGTCCTTATATTTTCCGTCTCACTTCAAATGATGGAAGTCGCTTGTTTATTGATGATTCACTCGCGATCGAGAATGACGGAGTTCATGGCAACGTAACAAAATTCAGCGATACGCTGACGCTCGTAAAAGGACCGCATCGTCTCAAGCTCCATTACTTTGACTATGCAGGATCACATACGCTTACGCTGCAATACAAAGGTCCGGATCTCACACAAGGGTATAAAGCGATCCCTGATTCGCTTTTCCGGAGTGGAAAGTTCGTTACACCGGCACCTCCGGCTATTCCGGCCAACCTTGTGGCTGTGGGCTCGGGCATGGAGCGTGTAGACGTCACGTGGACGAATACCGGCAACGCTGTTGAGATATACAAGTCCGCTTCTGCAACCGGGCCGTTTGTAATCGCTGGCACGAGCACAACGGGAGCGTTCGCAGATACTGTGTCGGTCAATCCAGGAACGACCTATTATTACAGGGCACGCGCATTGGGTAATGCTTCGATGTCAGATTACTCAGCAGTGGTCAGCGCGACTACGGAGGTCGATGCTGTCGCGCCAAGTGTACCAAGCGGAATTACGCTGGCAAACAAAAGCCATACAAATGCAGCACTTACGTGGAATGCATCGTCTGACAATGCAGGTGTGAAAGGTTATGAGGTGTATGTCAATGGCGTGCTGGTCGGCTCGACTGTGCTCCCGGCATACATGGTTTCAGATCTGAACCCGGGCAGCAACTATACCATAACCGTTGTGGCGGTTGATGCGAGTAACAACAAGTCCGCAGCATCTGCAGGCTTAGCGGTGACAACAAACCCTGCCGCAACGTACTACTCCCTTGCAACCGGAAATCTGAACGAGTTGTCAACATGGAAGCAGTTCAGCAATGGCACCGGAAATTCTCCGGTCGACTTCGGTGAAAATGGACTTGTGTTTATCATAGCAAACCGCACCGCTACAGGACTCGGTGGTCCGTGGGATGTCTCCGGCAGTGCATCCAGGATCATAGTGCCTGCAGGTGTTACACTGACTGTTGATAACGTCTTAAATGGCAAGCTTGAAACTGAAGGAAATGCTGTGGTGAACGTCAACCACACAACCGTGCCTGCTTTTGGAAACATTTCGGCTGCGTCTACTGTCATATTCAGTCAGCCAGTCACAATCCCGGCAAGGACTTACGGCAATCTTTCTGTATCAGGAGCAGGAACCAGCTCGCTGGACGAAGGAACAACTACCGTTCTCGGTAATTTGTCGGTCGCGTCATCAGCCGTGCTGAAGGGTGCTGCAGGAAACATGTCAAAACTTATCCTGACAGGGAGTGTTGTTCAGAATACGCTGGCTGCAACCGTTGCGGCAGACAACCGGATAGATTTCAGATTTACCGAGAACGTTGCGCATACGGTTACGGCAGCTTCGAATTTCTTTGCGTACTACCTCGCGGTTGGACAGAATGGATCCGTTACGTTTACGACTCCTGGCAATCCCGTTCGGATAGTTGCCGGATCACTTAATGGTGGAGGATTAATTCTTGCCCCGGGAGCTACGCTTAACGTAGGCGCAAACTCGCTCGAGGTTGTTGGAGGCGGTTCGGTAAATCCGGGAAGCGAGAGCGGAGTGATCCAGATTGCAACCGGAAACTTCAGGCTGTCATCATCCGCGGGCGCAACTTCAAACGTATTTTTCCATCCGGTGAACAACGTAGTTGATTCGATGACTGTAGACCTCACGGGAGGGCAAGTTGCAATCAGATCTGCTGTAGTCATCGAGGGAGCGCTCTCCATCAGGAAAGGTACATTTAATGGTGGCGGATTTGTGACGCTGAAAGCATCTGAAACAAAAACGGCAGTGTTGTCAGAGATAGGAGAGGGTGGATCTTATACCGGTAATCTTCGAGTTCAGAAATTTATTCCACATATTCAGAATCAGAAAATTGAACTGTCAGCATCTGTAGCGGGGTTGACGGTGGCAAATCTGCAAAACTATTTTCCGGTAACGGGATCATTTGCCGGAGCGTCAGGCGGAACAACCGAGCCGTCCATGTTTACTTATAATGGAACTGCCCTTGCAGCTTATCCTCCTGCTGGCGGAAGTAATTCTGCAGCGATCGAAAAAGGAAAAGGATATCAGGCTCTCATTACAAATGGTTCTGCGGTTTTGATGGAAACGGTTGGTGTTCCTCATCAAGGCTCAGTAAACATCCCACTGGTTGGTAACGCAGGCAACGCTGCGGATGCTGGGTGGAATCTTGTTGGCAATCCTTTCGCGTCAAGTATCGTATGGAGTGATACTTCTGCGGCTTTCACACGTTCGGGTGTTGCTAACACAATTGCGGTCCGCGAAAATAAGATTGTGGAAGGTCAGCTGGTAAGTCAATATCAATACTATTCGAATGATCTTGGTAACGCTACCATTCCTGCCGGAAATGCCTTCTGGGTTCGCAGCATTTCTCCGACACCATCGCTCGTCATTCACGAGAAAGCAAAGGGAATTACCGCTGGGTTACTACCAGCGGATGATGTTGCATATCTGAAAGTGACTTTAAGGCAGAACACGAAAGAGGATCACACGTATATCCTGTTCAAGGCAAATGCTACAGATGCATTCGATCCCATGTACGATTTTCCTAAGCGCGTCAACGAAGGGATTTTCGATATCGGCTCCGTGATCAATGGTACCACCGTTGCGGTAAATGCGTTGTCATCTTCTTTCTGCAGTTCAAATGTTACGCTGTCGATATCGGGTGCCGCAGCTGGCAACTATACACTCGCATTCGCTGGCTTGTCTTCCCTTGCTGGCATCGGGCAGGTGATGCTCAAGGATGCCTACACAAACACAACGGTTTCGCTAACATCCGATTACAATTTCAGTATAACAGCCGATCCTGCGTCTTATGCTGCGGGTCGATTCACCGTTTCGTTTTCCCGCAGTCAGTTAAACCTGACAACGCCACAGGCTGTCGGGCAACCAGCCTGTAGCACATCGCCTGCGCTGATCCAAATCACAAACTCGCAGGCAGGAGTTGAATACACTGCGCTGAATGGTTCACAGACCGCAATTAGTGAAGTCGTTGTGGGCAATGGTGAAACGATTACGCTTGAGGTTCCAGCTGATAAACTTGTCAACGGCAACAATACAATTGCGATAAGGGCTGCATTCCCGGGCTGCGCTTCATCAACCCTGCAGTCAAGCGCAGTTATTTCATATACTCAAGGTTTTGCTGTTGATGCGCAGGACGATGTGTCGATTTGTCTTGGCCAGCAGGGAACGATCACGGCCAGCGGTGTCCCTGCCGGGGGAAGTTATAAATGGTATGATGCACTTGGGCAGGTGATCAGCGGCCAGACTGGCGCATCATTGCAAACCAGTCCGGTGACGGGTGAAACTCTTTACCAGGTGTCAGGCATATTGGCCAACGGCTGCGAGAGCGCAAGACAAACCATACGCGTTTACGCTGATACGCTTGCAACTCCGGTAATCACGATGTACAACGATACGCTGATGACGCAGGTAGACGGAACGTTCCAATGGTATCGAAACGGAAACATGATACCCGGAGCCACCGAAAGTTATATTGCGCCTGCGCAGACCGGTGACTACTACGTAGTCGCATCGAGCAGCGGTTGCAGCAAGCAGTCTTTGCCATACAAATTTGTTGTGGATCCGGGCTGTACGATCAATACATCACAATCTGACGTGAAACTAGAAAACAACGAGTGCGGGCCTGAGAACTACATCCTCTCGATCTCCAACACGGCCGCAGATGTACGTTATTCTGTAATCAATAGTAACAACGAAGTGATCTCAGATAACATTGTCGGCAACGGAAGTGTAATTCTGTTACCGCTAGCCAGTTCCGCCCTGGAGTCAGGTGCAAACCATCTGCGCATAAGAGTGGAGAAAGAAAACTGCATCAACCGAACGCTTGATAAGGAACTTGCCATCAACAACCTTGCTCCGCCCGTATTTTCTGTTGGCGATACTGTGAAGACTTGCGCTGGCAGCCCTGCGGAAATACTGGTTTCCACAGCCGAACAGGTTTCAAACTATCAATGGTTTGATTCGAACCAGGCACCGATCGCAGGAGCAACAAATTCGAAATTTACTACAGCCTCGGTTACACAGCCAGTAACCTACTATTTTACAGCTCAGCATTCCAGTGGTTGCGTCAGTGTGAAGGAGAAAGTTGTGGTGATGCCGATCACGATCCCGACTCCTGTTATTACTGAAGTTGATGGTGTGCTGTCCGTTAGTGCTGCTGGCGCAATTCAGTGGTTGTTGGAGGGCGAGCCGATCGAAGGGGCAACGTCCGCTGAATTCAATCCCGAAAAGTCAGGAAGCTACACCGTTCTTATATCTGAAGGAGCGTGTACGCAACTTTCCGCACCATATGCATACATTATGACTTCGGTTGCCGATGCTGATATGGAGTTCCAGTTGCACGCTTATCCGAGCCCGGGAACGGCCAGAGAGTTCGGCATCAGGTTGCATACGCCTGAATCATCACGCGTGCTGGTGCAGGTGGTTGATATGACAGGGCGAATTCTGATCAGGAAATGGTTCGAGCCGAAAGAACTTGAAAGTAAAGTTGTGCTTGCTCCTGAGCTGAAAAATGGTCTTTACAATGTGATCGCATCGCAGGACGGTATTGAAGTCAGGAAACGTATAGTCATTCACAATTAGGCCAGCTAAGACGTCAGTTTTCACTACGCAGACATTTCGTGCCTGACGGCACTTCTAATCTGATCTTGATTTTGATTCTACCGATATATGCGTCCCTAACCGGGACGGAACCCAAATACATTTGAAAAGCAATCTCGCTAGGTTCATATCGTTCACCGACATGCACAGCTATCCAAATCGCAGTCGCAAATCGACAGGATGGATCTCACAGGCGTAACAGTTCAACGCAAGTCCCGATAGGGACGACATATCGGTAGAAAACCAATCCGCATTGCATATCCAAAGCCCCGTCAGGGACGATATGGGTAAGGTAGATCAATGTGGAATATGCGATGACGGATCCCGAGGATGCTATCGCCATGGGTTGTCCCTCTTCACTACGCAGACATTTCGTGCCTGACGGCACTTCTAATCTATCTTGATTATGATGCTACCGATATGTGGGTCCCTAACCGGGGCGGAACCCAAATACATTTGAAAGCAATCTCGTTGTTCATATCTTTCACACCGACATGCACAGCTATCCAAAATCGCAGTCGCAAAACGCGACTGGGTGATTCACAGACGTAACAGTTCAGCGACCAGGATACACCAAGTCCCGATAGGGACGACATATCGGTAGAAACCCGATCCGCATTGCATATCCAAAGTCCCGCCAGGGACGATATGCTTTATGCTTTAAGCTTTCAGCTTTCAGCTTAATTCAAAACTGCACCCCGGCAGTATATCCCGGCCACAAAATACTTTCAAGATCGAAGATGCGCCCGGTGTCAACGGTTACTGTTTGAAATGAATAGGGTTCAATGCCATCCTGCGGTTTGTACAGGAAGTAGTTAACGGAGAGGCCGCCAAATAGATATTTTCCGCCATAGCGCTTGCCAATCTCAACATTCAATCTGGTGACGAGGTTAAATACTTTGTCGACCGACCGATTTCGGTTCATGTGGATAAACTTGACTCCATAGTGAATCACGCGTTTTTCATTTCTCGGATCGGTAGGCAGCATCGAATGTTTATTGTATAGAACTTTTTGGAAGCCATAGCCAAATCCCCAGCTGTTTCTCCAGTGATCATAACCAAGAATAAGCGCATTCTGGTTAAAGATTTTGTTGAGATCCCCATAAGGCATTCCTGATTGCGTGTAAGTGCAGTTCAAACAGTTGCCTGTGGTGTACTCAAGCGTTGTTGAAAACATTTCAGTATAGCTGATCTGTAACATTGAGCCGAGCGATCCTATGTTTAAGAGTCCGACAGGGGTTCCGTTGCGGGAATATTCCTTAGTACCTCTGCGTTGAAAGAAGTTGATGAGGCCAAATTGTTTTCCGCGCAGCTCACCGCCAAAATTGATCAGGCCGATCTGCGTGCCTTCCATCTCTTTGCAGAAGTTGATCAATCCGATCTGGAGGCTCCGAACCCTGGTTGGTGGTGAGGATTTCTTTCCTTCCATCCGAAACGATTTATTGATCAGCGCGATCTGCGTTCCTGAAAGTCCGCCATTTGTATAGTTGAACAGTGTCGAGATCTGAACTCCGGCAATGTAATCACCCGCGATGTTATAAAAGCCTGCGAGATGAAATCCCTCTGAACCACCACCTGCGCTGTTACCAATACCCGCGATCTGAACTCCTCTGAATGTAATCCCGACCGTATTCAGTCCGCCTGACAATTGAAAGCCTTTGGCGTTGTCGCGGACATAGTTCAGCAAGCCTGCGAATTGAAGCCCCGTGTAGTTGCATTCGAAGTCGCTGTGAATTAATTCCCTTTCTTCCGACAAGGTGAGGTTGTAAAACGCATTTGCTCCGATCACGTTGCCGATGCCTGCGATCTGAATGCCCGTAGTTTTTTTGAGGTTGATATTTGAAATAAAACCTATTTCCAGATGGTGGTTGCCTGCAGATAATCCACCAAAAATATTCAGTGAAAATTTGTTGTAGTATGAACCGCTTTCGATTCCATTTGTACTGATGCCGGGAAGCAATGAAAGTTGAAAAGTACGCTCGTATTCGCGGAATTTTTTGATTTGTGCACTCGTGGAAAAGTGAGCGCAGATAAGCAGGGTGAGGAGGGTAGCTTTCATTGATTTTGAATGGAAGGTCATCAAGCCCCGCAATTCAACATCAAGCTATATACGCTGGTGATGACTTTATATTGTTCCGGATGTACTATATTTCGAAAAACCAACGTCTCACACTTCTATGGCATTACGCTTCATCTGCCTTCTTCTGGCCGCATGTACCTTCGCCTGCAATCCGACAAAGGATAGGACACAGACTGAATCCGAAAGCACGGTATTCAAAATTGCGTTTGGATCGTGCGGTGAACAGTACAAGCCACAACCCGTACTTGAACGTGTTGTCGAGCAGAAGCCTGATCTCTTCATCTATCTTGGTGATAATATTTACAGCGATACTGAAAGCCTCGATACGCTGAAGAAAAATTATCAGATCCTCGCGAACAGACCTGAATTTCAGAAGCTGAAAGCTGAAGTTCCGATCATCGCCACCTGGGATGATCATGACTATGGATGGAATGATTCAGGTCGTCATTACCGTCTCAGGAAAGAGTCCAAGGAAGTATTCCTTAGCTTCTTTGGCGTTGCAGATGAAACGGTGAAGGAGCACGATGGTATATATCACACGGTCGTGAAGGAAGTTGCAGGAAAGAAGATCCAGTTTATCATGCTCGATATGCGCACGTTTCGCGACAAGCTTCTAAAGTACAACGGCAACCGCCAGGGGCAAGCTGGATACGACTATGAGATGGACTATTCCCCTTATACAACATCGGACTCAACCATGCTTGGCGAAGCGCAGTGGAAATGGCTCGAGGCAAAACTCAGGGAACCGGCAGACCTCAGAATTATAGGCTCAAGCACGCAGTTTGGAATTACACACAACGGATATGAGGCGTGGGCGAATTTCCCGCACGAACAAAAGCGCTTTACTGATTTGATCAAAAGCACTAGAGCAAATGGCGTTCTGTTTATTTCCGGAGACGTGCACTATGCCGAGGTCTCCAGGTTGACAGCGGAAGGATTGTATCCGATATACGATGTTACGGCAAGTGGAATCACGTCTACCTGGGATTTCGCTACGCCAAATGATAACCGGATTGACGGACCGATAATGGAGAATCACTTCGGTCTGCTCACGTTAAATTTCAACGATGACCCTGAGATCAATATGCAGATCATTGATTACACCGGGAAGTCAAGGATCAACCGCACGGTGAAGCTAAAGGAGCTGATGTTCTGATCAATAACCATCGACAGAACAGCAGGTGTTTCACCATCAATAATGAAATTGAAACAGCAGTTGTTAACCCTGTCAGCAGTACTCGCGGCTGACTTGCTCTCCTTATCGACTGCCTTTTTTCTGTACATCGGAAAAGATGACTTGGCACTATAATTATCTCTCATTCGCAAAAACGCGTGCCTATGAAATCTTTACTATCTATATTCTTAATCGGAAGCAGTGCGCTTCTTTTCAACTGTTCACAAGGCGTGAACCCGCAAACGAATAACAACGATATGGAAGGCTGGCACTTTCATATCTGCTCCAACGAGACTGAAGCGTCACGTGTGTGGTTCGAGTTAAGCGGCATGGGCGACAATTCAACCTATGAAAGTCGCGAGGTGAAGTGGCAGCGCGGAAGGAGCACCTTCGTTATTGTACCGAAGGAAGTTCGCTTCATTGAAGATCTTAACCTGTCAGTGCGCACCAGTGGAAAACGCAAAGCGAGAATCTGCGTGCTTTACGGGCAGTACGTCATTAAATCCATTGAGGTCACCGGCACCGAGACGAATAAGCTTAAT
Organism: Fulvivirgaceae bacterium JP3-4; assembly: GCA_029309925.1. Classification (GTDB taxonomy): domain Bacteria; phylum Bacteroidota; class Bacteroidia; order Cytophagales; family Cyclobacteriaceae; genus Chryseosolibacter. Next base: position 2,869,955 of record JARKND010000001.1, on the reverse strand, counting down.
CGCGATGACAACCGGGATAATTGTCCCTGCTGACACTTTCAATTAATCTATATAAGCCATAACTTGAGTTTTCTAAAATTCAGGTTATGGCCAATTTTTTTTACAACAGTTTATCGCGAAGGGAATTCGTAGCCGGATCATTATTTACGCTGGGCATTACGCCCGGCTCAATAGCATCGCCAGCAGTTCAGAACGATCTCACGGTTCAGCAGTTGATAGACCTGATCCTGAAAGAAATTCCGGGACCTATTCCTTCGACCGTGGATACAATCAAGATTGGTGATCCGAACCAGAAGATTACCGGTGTGGTTGCGAGTATGTTTCCAACGGTAGAGGTGATCCGCAAGGCTGTTGAGCTCAAGGCTAATTTTCTGATCGTACATGAACCCAGCTTCTACAATCACAATGATGATACGGGGTGGCTAGAGGCTGACGAGGTATTTCAATTCAAGAAATCGTTGCTGACCAGGAACAATATGGTAGTCTGGCGTTTTCACGATTACATTCACCGTCATTCGCCAGATGGGGTAATGGAAGGTGTTGTCCAGAAACTTGGTTGGAAGAAATTTCAGGATCGTTTGAGACCCACGCTGTTTGATCTTGGTTCACCACGGGCGCTTCGTGATGTTTTGGCTGAAATGAAATCAGCCCTGGGGATCAAGACCGTAAGAATGGTGGCCGGCACAGAAGATATGTGTCAGCGCATTTTAATTTTGCCGGGAGCACCGGGAGGCAGAGCTCAAATTTCTCAGTTGATGCAAGTGAAGCCCGATCTGGTCGTGTGCGGTGAGGTGGCGGAGTGGGAGACCAGCGAGTACATTCGTGACGCACGTGCCATGGGACTGAAACGTTCACTTGTGGTGCTCGGACACGCGCAAAGCGAAGAGCCCGGCCTCGCATGGCTAGTGAACTGGTTGAATGAAAAGGTACCCTCTGTAAAAGCAACGCACATTCCTGCCAATAATCCATTTACCTTTTCATAATGACGATCGATTCACACAAGATCAATGTTAGCGACTCCGTTGGAACGGTCTCGGCCGAAACGGTCATCCCCGATGAAATGAAAGCGCTGTTGGTACTTGCACACGGAGCGGGGGCTGATATGAATCATCGGTTCATGAAAACGCTCGCGAAACGACTGGCAGAAGTAAATATTGGTACGCTCCGGTTCAACTTTCCATTCATGGAGAAGAAAAAAGGAAGGCCTGATGTCCCGGCTGTAGCAGAGAAGACGATCGAATCGGCCATCGCGAAAGCGCAAGAGCTGTTTCCGTCAGCCACGATCTATTCAGGTGGAAAATCTTTCGGAGGCAGAATGACATCAAACCTGCTTTCAAAACGGCCGCTGCCAGTAAAAGGCATTGTCTTCTTTGGATTTCCGCTGCATGCGCCTGGTAAACCTTCGAAGGATCGGGCCGAACATCTCAAAACCGTTAAAGTCCCAATGTTATTTCTGCAGGGCACGCGTGATTCTCTTGCAGACCTCACGTTGATAAGAGAAGTCACATCACAATTACCATTGGCAACGCTCGAAATCATCGAGGGCGCTGATCACTCATTCGCTATCGGCAAGCGAGATGCGATGGATGAAATCGTAACGTTGTCGCATTCGTGGGTGACAAAACAGAAGTCAAAGTAATGCCCGCTTCGTGCGCACAGACGTGCGTTTACGGCCGTTTCTCTCGTTGAATCGGCTCCTCAGCACCGCAAGTTTGATACCGATTGTCTACACTAACTTTTTGAAGATGTGGGGCATGGTATTTTTTAACTCGGTTGCGGGAATATAATGGAATTTCACAGATGGAAAGAGGCGAAGAGGAAAAGAAGAGAACCTCCAATCGTGGTTTTGCGTCCATGAGTCCCGAACAGCAACGCGCCATCGCGAGAAAAGGTGGTGAAGCAGTGAGCAGAAATCGCGAACACATGGCGAACATTGGCTCTCGAGGTGGTGAGGCTGTTAGCAAAGACAGGGAACACATGGCGCGAATCGGAAGAAAGGGAGGAGAGAGAGTAAGCCAGGACCGTGAGCATATGAAGCGCATCGGTCGTAAAGGTGGCGAACGTGGCCGTGGTAGCAATCGAAAGAAAGAGGACCAGGGAGAGCAATCAGTGAAAGGCGAATAATCTAGAACTTAATTACTAACTAAAATAGTCATGGAAGGAAGAGGAGAGAATGGAATGAAGCGGACTGCAAACCGTGGATTCGCTTCGATGGACAGAGAGCAGCAAAGGGCTATTGCAAGAAAAGGCGGATTAGCTGTGAGTCAGAATCGTCAACATATGGCTGAGATCGGTCGTAAGGGTGGCGAAAGCAGTGGCGAGAGCAGAAGCAAGAGGAGCAATCCAAATGCAGGTCAGGAAATGAACCGCGAACAAAACGTGGGAAGTCCTGCAGAAACTCAAGCCGTGCAAGGCGAATAATAACCTGCCCGAAAATACAAAGGGGTTTTGTCTCAATCACCTGCGAATCTCACGAGACGCAGTGACGCAAGGCAGAACCCCTTGTCTTTTTTTATCGGTTGAACGCCTCGAGGAATTCCTTTTTCTTGTTTGCAGAAACTTCAAGTTCTTTGTCGTTTTTCATCGTTACGTAGCCACCCTTTCCCTTTGAATATCGCACCACGAAATTCGGATTGATGAGGTATGATCGGTGGATACGAAGGAAACCAAAACCGTTCAATATATCTTCAAAGTATTTCAGGGTTCTGCAGATCAGCAGCGGTTTGCCGTGCTCGAAATAGAACTTCGTAAAGTTGTCTTCAGCCTCGCAGTAGAGGATCGACTGAATGTCTACAATTTCAAACCCTTCCAGCGTTGGCAGCATTACTTTTTGTGACGTTGCGGGTCCCGCCTTCAGATTATTCAACAATACTTTGGAGTGCTGCGTGTAATTTTCGTTCTTCTGTTCAGTGCGGATTTTTTCAACAGCTTTGATCAGCTCATCGATGTCGATGGGCTTCAGTAGGTAGTATGCTGCGCTCTGGTTGAGCGCCTGCATGGCGTAGTGATCGAATGCCGTAACGAAGATCGTTTCGAACGAATAATCGCGTGCACGTTCAAGCAGATCGAAGCCATTCCCGTAAGGCATTTCAATGTCAAGGAAAACAATTTCCGGTTCGTGCTCGCGGATCGCGCGCAACCCGGTTTCCACCGATTCGCCAAAGCCACAAACCACAACGTCAGGACAATACTTGGTCACATAGTTAGCCAGGATCTCTCTGCTGTCGCGCTCGTCATCAATGATTACTGCCTTCATGCTTTGCCATTTTTTCGTTCAGGAACATTTATCGTCACGCGTGTTCCGGTTTCTTCCGCCTGGGCAACATCTTCGATTTTCACCGTGTAGGAAGCGTTGTACACTTTGTTGATGATCGCAAGGCGTTGCTCGATATTTTTCAGACCGGTAGAGGTTTGTTTTTTCTGGTTTTCGGTTTTTAACGCAGCGGATTTTTTCCGCCCGATCCCATCATCGGTGATTTCCACCTGCAGGCCATCCGACACTTTTTTCATTGTAAGATTGAGATGGCCCTTTGAGTCTTTATATCGCAACCCATGCCATACTGCGTTTTCGATATAAGGCTGTATCAGCATGGGCGGGATTTCAACTGTTTCCGGGTTGACGCCCTCATCAATGGTTATCGTGTAGTCGAATTTGTCGCGGAAGCGATAATGCTCAAGCTTCAGGTAAAGGGAAATGATTTCCTGTTCTTTGTGAAGCGGGATGAAATCTTCCTGCGAGTTTTCCATGACCAGTCGCATCAGCCGCGAAAACTCCGACAGGAATTTGTTCGTGGTTCGCTCGTCATTCTTTGCTACAAATTGATTGACGGAATTCAAGGCGTTGAAGATAAAGTGCGGGTTCATCTGACTTCTCAATGACTTCAGCGCCAGCATCTGGTTGGCGATCTTACTGGCCTGCGCGTTCTTGTAGATGAAGTAGGAGGTGATGGCGACAATAGCAATCACCAGAAGCAACCCATAGATAATAAGTTGCTGACGGAACACGGTAGCTTCTGCGAGAGATTCCGCACTTTGCCCCAGGGCAACATCTTTTCCCACTTCCTCGATCTCGCGCTGCTTGCTGATCAGGTCAGCACGTTCAGCAAGTTTGATCTGGTTCTGTTCCTCGGCCTTCTTCACTGCCTGGCTGTATTTTCGAAAGGCTGACAACGCCTTCTCGGAGCGACCATTTTTTTCGTAAAGGTCAGCGAGCGATAGAAACGCTTTCGCCTGTTCTTTTGGATTGTTTATCGTGTCGGCCATCAATGCCGCCTCTTCCAGTTCACGGATTGCTTCAGAAGTTTCTCCCTTTGCAGCGAAGGCCTTCGAAAGTGCTACTTTGTCTTTCGTAACCTCAGGAAGGTTTTTTGTTTCCAGATTGAATTCGATTGACTGGTTTCGCAGGTCGATCTCATCATCGTAGCGTTCCTGTTCATGCAACGCATTGGCTACTTCTTCCTTGGCGATTTTCAAATCTTCCAGCTGCGCAGCTGGTGCAGCACTGGGGGCAGAGCGCAAAGTATTCTGGGTACTCTGAATGGCGGATTTGGCGCGTTCAACCTCGTCTGTCTGCGCATAGATCCTCGCGCGTTGTGCCTGACTCCTTATGTTCAGTGTGTCGTCAATGACTTTGCCACTGACGTAACCCGCGTCACTTGGTGAAGCTGAGTTAACAGATTCCTCAGCTTTTTGGTAGTCCTTCAGCACCAGGTACACTTCAGATTTCCCAAGAAGCGCTTGCGAACGCTCTGGCGAAGTCAGCTTCATTGAAAGTAATTCATCGTAGTTGACTAGTGCCTGCGTGTAGTTGCCGAGCTTTCGATTTGTGTTGGCCAGACCGGAGATCGCACGCTTAAATTCTGGCGATGTTTTAAATCGTGGCTTCAGCTTGTTGTATGCGATGGAATAGTTCTCGAAGGCAAGTTTCCACTCCTCAATGCTTTCGTTGATCTCACCGAGCAACAGGTAACATTTTGCTTCATTGAACAAATCTTTCCCTGCAAGGCTGAGACCGAGTGCCTCCTGTACCTTGTCCAATGCCTGCGCTGGCGAAGTTGTTTTCAGTTGTTCAGCATGGCGTAGAAGCTCTGACGGGCTTTCACTGTCAAGCTTCGACTTATAGTCCTGGTAGCGCTTGGAGGATTTCTTTTCGTCCTGCGCGAAAGCCTGCGAGCCTGTCAGAATTGCGATTAGTACAATGAAAAGCGCGTTTTTATACATGTTGAGGGCAATTTACCCATTTTCTTTTAACGGCCTTTTGAATTAGAAGGATGGAAAGCCAGCCTCGCCACAGGCTTAGTCGTTTTCACCCAGTCGCATTGCGCCCTTACTAAGTCTCACAATCATTTCTCATGGGATACCGTGAATATTGTCAAAACATATCGCCATGAAAACCATAAGATTCGCTTTTCGAAAATTCCTCGTATTTGTCCTGACCTTTTCATTTTTATCGCTATCTGTCAGCGCAGAAGAGAAAAAACCCGGAGAAGAACAAAGTATCATGCTCGCGTTGCTTCTTGATACCAGTAACAGTATGGATGGACTGATTGATCAGGCTAAGTCGCAGCTCTGGAAAATTGTAAACGAACTGGCCGGGGCCAAATGTAAAGATGGAAAACGTCCCACCATTAAAATCGCGCTGTACGAGTATGGGAATGACGGCCTTCCTTCCAGGGAGGGTTACGTGCGCCAGGTCAGCGGTTTGACGAGCGACCTCGACCTCATTTCCGAAAAACTATTCTCGCTGACAACCAACGGAGGAAGTGAATATTGTGGCTACGTGATCAGAACATCGCTCAAACAACTCGACTGGTCTGAGTCCAAAGCTGATCTCAAGATGATCTTCATTGCGGGAAATGAGCCCTTCACGCAGGGACCGATTCCTTATCAACTGGCTTGTGAGCTTGCGAAAGAGAAGGACGTGGTTGTCAACTCGATTTTCTGCGGTCCCTTCAGCGAGGGCGTGGAGACTTCATGGAAACGTGGCGCGGACCTCACCGGTGGCACTTATATGAGCATTGAACAGGATCGCAGAACCGTGTTTATTCCCTCACCTTATGATGAGCGAATTGATGCCCTGAATGATCAGTTGAACAAAACTTATCTTTACTATGGCAAGTCAGGCGCGTCTAAAAAGCAGAAGCAGGAAGAGCAGGACAGCAATGCCGAACAGTATGGTCAATCCAACAAAGTAGAGCGCGCGGTTTCCAAAAGTAGTCACGCGTATTCAAATCCTACGTGGGATCTTGTCGATGCTGCAAAAGACAACGACAAGGTAGTAGGCGAGACCGAAGTAGAATATCTTCCGAAGGAAATGCAGGGCATGACGGCAGAGCAACGCAAGAACTACGTCAGACAGAAAGCGTCCGAGCGCGAGCGCATTCAGAAGGAAATCCAGGTGCTCAGTGAAAAGCGTAAAGGTTTTCTTGCTGAAAAGAGCGCTGGATCGTCACAGGAGTCAATGCTGGATGCTTCGATGATCAAGGCAATCAAGGAAAAGGCAAAGACTAAAGACCTTAAATGGAATTGATTGGCTCCCTCTCGTCCGTGAGCTACGGCCAGGACGCATCTTTTATCGTGAGGTTCTGATGTCGTCATCGCGCACATTGCAAATCGCGGTGATTGCATCCGATCCGAACGCTGCCACAAGGAAACTTAATCTGTCCTACCCGCAGCATCTAAGTGCGGTTATTGGTGAATGGCAGTAAAAGACGTGGCGCAACGTTCATCTCTGGTACTCAATTTGTAATCCTCTTGTCATGAGAAACGTAAGCATTGGATTATTGCTGCTTTGCTGCACGCTGCTGTGGGCGCAGAATAAAAGCGACATTAAGGAAATTGAGTTCAGTAAGATGTCGCGGGGCTATGAGGAGCATGTCCGTGTCAATGCCGACAGCGTCCACGTGCTGATCCATGATGCGCGTGGCGAAAAGGCTCCGGTAACGTTCAGCCGCAAAACGGAACGCGAGGAATGGGTCAGTCTTATGGATATTGCGAAGCCGATAAAACTGAAGGAGATTGATGAATTGCCATCGCCTACGATGAAACGCGCCTCCGATGCTGCGATGCATGGCACGCTCACTATCACGGACAAGAGCGGCCGGTCATATACCCATGGCTTTGACGATGAAAATCCTCACGATTCACTGAAGCCACTCCTGAAACAAATCCGTGAGATCAGTGGACGAAAAGAGACAAAATAAGAAAGGCTACAGTCTCCTGTAGCCTTTCCGTTGGTCCGGGTTTGGGCTTGGTGATATTCTTAATGTGAAAGCATCGTCATTCTCGAGCCGGCAGCCTGTGGCTCACGTTCGACCGAAGCCTTTACTGGATTCGTTTCATGAAAGATTGATTGCCCAGCCTTCGTTGCCTTCGCGACTTTGACGCGCATTGAAAAATCGGTCAGTACGTTCATAAAGTTGATAAACGCTTCATAAGGAGATGGATATGGGCTGAAATAATTGTGGACGGTGCCATCGCTTCCCTTCTTGGTCGACATGTAATACAGGTGATCGCTGGTCTGGAGATTTCTCCAGGTTCCAAGGATTGCAGGATCATTGGTGTTCTTCACGTCAAACTCCAGAGACTGAAGTGTGTCGAAAGCATCGCGTTGCATTTCATTGCCAAGCCACGCTGAAAGATCTCTTTCCTGGTCTGCCCACGAGATGGAATATGGTACGTTAAGGACACTCTGTGGTTTGGTAGCAATGATCGCCTGTGACGGAGTAACGAGCTGGAATGTTTTGCTCTTCGCAAGTTTCGTCAGCGTTTCCTCCATAAATTTGAAAATCCCTGTTTCTTTTTTCTGATGCTCTCCGAAGGTTTCGTAGTCCATTGCGAGCGTTACGACTTCTTCGTGTGATGGCAGTCCGTTCAGCCATGAGATGTATTTGTCCGCTGTGAGTGATTTGCCGTCAACTGCGAAACGGAACGCGATGTCATCGCTGAGGCGATAGTTGCGCAACAAAATCTTTAAACCGTCCTGTTCAGGATGCTGGAACACATGGTTAGGCGTCCTGCCCTGAAGCACACGCTCGACACCGTCTGTGATCACGCCAACATAGCCGAGACGACTGATCTTTCTGCCTACTTCATCGTTGTAAATCAGTTCGGTGTTTCTGAACACAGATGGACGTACACCAAAATGCTCATACAACTTCTCTGCATGTTTCAATACCTGGATTTCAAATTCTTTCCCCGGAAGCATGCAAGCCAGGGAGTGATAGTATGTTTCTGACAGAAACTCAACTGAACCGGTTTGGGCCAGTTCGCGAAAACTTTTTAGAACTTCAGGAGCATAGCGTTCAAATTGTTCGATGATTACGCCTGACAGTGAGAACGCAACACGGATCTCCGGATTCTTTTTGATAAGTTTAAGAAGCAGATGGTTAGCCGGCAGATAGCATTCACGCGCAATGCGTTCAATGATCTGTGCGTCCATGCTGTTGTGATAAGCAGCGTTGGTCGCCCCTATATCAAAGAACCTGAGATTGGTCAGTCTCTTTGGCTGGTGTACCTGGAAGTACAGAACTAAATTCTTCTTAAGCGCAGCGTTGGTTTTCAGTAAGTCCATGGTATAGTTGGGTTAATTTTTTTGCAGCAGAATTCCACGTAATTTCTTCGATCTCTCTTGCGCTGTTCGCAGCAAGCGTAGCCGACAAACTCTTGTACTTGAGTACGCTGCAGATCGCAGCAGCGAGTTCGTGCGTATCCCAGAAATCAACTTTCATTGCGTGTGGCATCACTTCAGCGACACCAGACTGATTTGAAATGATCACCGGAACACCGGCCTGAATTGCTTCTAACGGAGCGATACCGAAAGGCTCGCTCACGGAAGGCATCACATACACATCGGACATCGACCAAACTTTGTCGATATCTTTTCCTCTTAGGAAGCCTGTGAAGTGGAAATGGGATGACATCCGCAGCTGTGCGATGCGTTCGATCATCAGCGGCAGGAGATCGCCTGACCCTGCAACAACGAAGTGTGTGTCAGGGATCCGGTCGAGTACCTTACGTGCAGCTTCAACGAAGTACAACGGACCTTTCTGATGTGTGATCCTGCCAAGGAAGGTCACGATGTGTGATCCGACCGGGGGAGGAGAGAAGATCTTTGCTGATGGAATTTTCGGAATGATTCCGTTGTGAACCACTTCCACTTTTTCTTCAGCGATGTTGTACTTGGTGACTGTAATTTTCTTTGTCCAGTTGCTCACGGTAACAACGCAGTCAGCTTCTGCCATACCTTGCTGTTCGATGGCACGAACCTGTGGGTCAACATGTTCACCGGAACGATCGTATTCTGTTGCGTGAACGTGAACGACCAGTGGTTTTCCACTCACCTTTTTGGCAGCGATGCCAGCGAGGTAAGTCATCCAGTCGTGCGCATGGATCACGTCAAACTCAAATTTCTTTGCAATCTCAGCTCCGACCTGTGCATACCTTCTCACTTCTTCAAGGAGGTTGGGGCCGTATGAGCCTGAAAATTTATAGGAAGCGATAATGTTTTTCTTTTGTTCGGATACGTCTTCACCGTTGTGGTGTTCGTCAAGCTGCGTCATCCGCTTTGGCGTTGTGTCACGGTCTTCAAAAGCGATCGGATAGTTCCAATGCTCCAGGTCGGAAGACGTTTCTTCGAATGATGGTGATCTGTAAGGTGACAAGGTGGAAGGGACCTCGATCTGGCGCATGTGCTCGTTCTTGCGAATGACTCTGTAAACTTCTTTGCGGGTCTCCGAATCCACAGCGGTACCGGAGACATAGCGCTCTACGCTCCCTTCTCTCTCGATAGGCACATCGCTGGCATTAATAAAACTCGTTCGCTCAGCCGTTTCGCCCCCGTGCAGTTTTGGGACGACAAAGAGTACATCGATGTTCTCCTGGCTAAGTGAATTTGTTAAACCATGACAGGCAGTTCCCAGGCCTCCAGATATGTGCGGAGGAAACTCCCATCCAAACATCAAAACTCTCATGCAACGAACAGGTTAAAGTAGGGTAAACAGTTTTTCAATTGGTTTTTGTTATTGTTATGGTTAAGCCAGCGTGGGAACTTACCCATACTGACGGTTATATACAGCCGCTTCAGTGTGTTTGAGTCTATGAATTATAAAAAAGCCGTGCCCATGCTGCGGTGCAGATTGGGTCTTATAGGGGAATTCCCGGAGGAAAGAGGAAAATTTTTGTTGAACCTGTTCGGACACAAACAGTTCACCGATAATAAACAAAGAGTGCACGTGGCGGAACCCTTAAAACATCATTTGTGATGTGCTATCACTGAATATTTGGCGGGTCGTGGGGAACTGCATCCACACGGCAGTTCCCATAAAAAACACAAGTGGGGAAGGGTGTTAAAACAGAAGCCCGAAAAAAACAAATCAATTGTTGATCGTTTATCCGGGCTTCGGGATAAGGGTCAGACGAGCTGTGCGTCCATCGTTATGGTTGTGTTAAGCAACTTCGAAATCGGGCAGTTCTTTTTCGCATCTTCAGCGCACTCCTGAAATTTCTCTTTGCTGATTCCCGGAACCTTTGCCTTTAGTACGAGGTGTGAACTGGTCACCGCTCCGTTGTCCAGCGTGACGGCACACTCAGTCGTAATCTCCTCCGGCTTAAATCCGGCCTCGCCAAACACGAAGCTAAGCTTCATGCTGAAACATCCGGCATGAGCTGCAGCAACAAGCTCTTCCGGATTAGTTCCAACCCCTTCAGCGAAACGTGAATTAAAAGAATATTGCGTCTTGTTAAGTGTAGTGCTTTGGGTCGTCAGCGTTCCAGCGCCTTCCTTGCCAGAACCTTTCCATACAGCGGTTGCTTTTCTTTTCATGATGTTAACGGTTTTTGTTGTGAGCCGAAGATAGCATGAGAGGGTAAAGCTTTCCAAATATGCGCTTGAACCTGTTCGATCGATAAAACGGCTAATCCACAGGTCATCTCTGTCCGGATTGATCAAAATATCCTCGTTTGACTGACGAGGAACCAAATCAATGATATTTTTATAGCGGCTATTGTAACCACCGTTAATTCCCGTATCTTTGACGATTATTTTTTTTAATTACATCAAATGAAAGTAGGAACAGTAAAATTCTTTAACGAAACGAAAGGTTTCGGTTTCGTAAAAGAGACAGCAACAGGACAAGAGTATTTTGTCCATGTATCAGGTCTTTTAGTCGACAGCATCCGTGAGAAGGATGAAGTAACGTTCGAACTGAAAGAAGGAAAGAAAGGTTTGAATGCCGTTAACGTAAGGTTAGCGAATTAATAGATCACCGCTTTTCAAAATTAGCCTCCGCCACCCGCGGGGGCTTTTTTGTTTTCAGCGGGTACGTTTCACCTCAACCTGCGTCAATTTTAATTCCAAAACCCTTGGTTCAAAATTTTCCGGATCAGTCGGTGGTGCATGGCACTGTTAACCAAAATGAAAAAGATACTTGTTCCGACCGATCTGTCGCCAACCGCTGAACTAGGTGTTCAACTGGCGGTTGAAATTGCAAAACGTTGTGGCGCTACTGTGAGCCTTGTAAATTTTACCAGACATCCCCTGGGGTCGACTTTCTCGGCCACCGGTGAAGTCAATCTCCATGAGGATGATGAAGAAAACGCTTTTACCCTTCAGCTTCTCCAAAGCAAAAAGGAACAGCTTGACCTCCTTGTCCAGAAATATATGGACCATGGGGTAAGGTTCGAAGCTGCCGTAGTCGATTCGAAATTCAAGTCAGGGATCGATGCGATCATGAGTCAGGACGATGTGGACTTGATTGTCATGGGAACATCGGGTGAAGAAAATGCAAAAGAGGTTTTCCTTGGGAACCACACCGAACAGGCTATCAAGGTTGCTTCTGTTCCCGTGCTGTCGGTAAGAGATGGATTCTCCATAAATGAGTTCGACAACATCGTGGTTGCTGTGAGCGTGATTACTGACAACCAGGTAGCTGACGGGCTCGAGCATCTTAAAAAGATCTGGAGTTGCTTCAACTCGCACGTTCACCTTGTCCATGTTCGCAACCGCAAGGATGATTCAAACATTATTCTCGATGAATACTTTACGCGTATGGCGACCATCGCGGGTGTACCAAAATTTTCGGTAACGATACTTGATGGTGACGATCCGGCCCAGTTGGTCAGCGACTACGCAGAAAAAGTAAATGCGGGCTTGATTGCTGTATTGAAGAATAGTAAAGATGGCATCTTCCGCATCTTCGGCAACCGCTTTACCAACAGGATAATCAAGGAGGAGGGCAGACCAGTGTTCACATTGAATTTGCAAAACACGTAGAGAATTGACAATGTCGAATGACAAATTGCGAATGACGAATGTGCCACGTTCGTCATTCCTCGTTCGAGATTTAGTATTATACCTCCGCTCTATTATATAGCTGCGTAAGTTCTTTAAGCCATTTTTCCTGCTTTTCCAGCGAGATATCAGCATCAAGACGCCACTGCCAGTTTTTGCTGGTCGATGCGGGCACATTCATTCTCGCGCTTTCGTCCAATCCGAGGATGTCCTGCAGGGGAATGATTGCCGTTTTTGCAACTGATGCAAACGCCATCCTTGTCAGGACCTCGCTGACGTTTTTCTCTGTTACTTTGGCATTCGCATAAACACTGATCTGTTCGCGCACTTTCGCCTTTACTTCTTTCCGGTACCAGCCTGCCGTGGTGTTATTGTCATGTGTTCCCGTGTAGACAAAAAAGTTTGGCTCAAAATTGTGCGGTGCGTGATCGGATTGTGCTAACGTATCCCCAAATGCAAATTGGAGGACTTTCATTCCGGGCAGTTCGAACTGTAATCTTAACTTGTGAACGGCTTCACTGATATCGCCAAGATCTTCCGCTATAAAGGGAAGCTTGCCGAATTCCTGTTTCAGCACAGCAAAAAAATGTTCACCCGGACCTAGTTTCCATTCTCCGCGCACAGCAGTCTTCTCCTTAGCGGGAACTTCCCAATAATCCGCGAAAGCGCGGAAGTGGTCCAGGCGAAGGAGATCTACAAGCTCCATGTTCTTTCGGATGCGTTTCAGCCACCAGTCATATCCCTGATCTTTCAAAACATCCCAACGGTAAACCGGCATGCCCCACAACTGTCCATCTTTGTTAAAGTAGTCAGGCGGAACACCCGCGACTCCGGCCATCGATCCATTCTTGTTGAGCTTGAATATTTCCTGGCGCGACCAGACATCAACGGAGTCGTAGCTGACGTAGAACGGCAGGTCACCCAGGAGGTCAACATTCAGGTCATTGCAGTAGTGTTTCAGATTTTTCCATTGACGGAAGAAAGTATATTGAAGCCACTTTATATAACCGATCTCCGCCTGATGCTCTGATGAAAACCTGAGAAGACTCTTCAGGTTTCGAGACTTGTATGCATCCGGCCATTCGAACCATGGTTTGTTTTTGTGAGAAGCCTTCAGCGCCATGAAAAGCGCAAAGTCGTCAAGCCAGTGTGCTTCGCGATTGCAAAACGCTTCGAACGCTGCTTTGCGTTGGGCTTGAAAATTCCGGAACGCCTTGTCGTACAGCTTTGTCTTGTGCTTAATCACCTTTGCATATGCAACGCGATCGGCAGCCGATGACTTGAATTCTTTGAGGTCTTCCCTGTCGAGCAGGCCGTCCTCATACAATTTCTCCGGAGAGATCAGCCATACATTACCTGCCATACTCGATACGGAACTATAGGGCGAGAATGACTGAGAAGCATCGATCGGAGTCAGTGGCAGAATTTGCCAGTACTTCTGATCTGAGCGATTCAGAAAATCCGCAAATGCATATGCCTGTGGACCGAGGTCGCCTATCCCAAAAGGTGACGGCAATGATGTAATTGACAATAAGATTCCTGCAGACCTTATACGCGCCATGGACTATTTGTTAGATTCTACGTTTTTGATCGGGTAGTGGAACAGAACTACCGACCTGCCTTCGACATTGAACGTTTCGCCTGCGTTGTATGACTCCTTGTCTCCAACATCTTCTACACTGGTGTCGATGATTTTAGTCCATTGCTTACCATACTTACTGGCTGGAAGGGTGAACTCCAATGGCTCGTGATGCGCGTTGAAGATCACGTAGAAGCTGTCATCGGTGATACGTTGTCCTTTTGGATCGGTCCAGTGAATGCCTAGACCGTTGAGATAAATTCCCAACGATTTTGCATAACCAACATTCCAGTGCTCATCGCTCATCTCCACACCGTCAGGCGAGAACCACGCAATGTCTTCCACTTTCGAACCTTTGATTGGTTGTCCCTGGAACCATCGTCTCCGACAGAATACAGGGTGTGACAATCGGAGGTTGATGAGCTTTTGCGTGAAAGCCAGCAATGATTTATCCGCCTTGTCCCAATTGATCCAGGAGATCTCGTTGTCCTGGCAGTATGCATTGTTATTTCCTTTTTGTGTCCGGCTGATCTCATCTCCGGCCAAAAGCATGGGAACACCCTGCGACAGGAAGAGTGTTGTCAGCAGATTTCTTTTTTGCCTTGCGCGAAGTTTTAGAATTTCGGGATCATCGGTTTCGCCCTCTGCACCACAGTTCCACGAGCGATTGTGGCTTTCGCCATCCTGGTTATTCTCACCGTTGGCTTCGTTGTGCTTTTCGTTATAAGACACAAGGTCGTTGAGCGTAAATCCATCATGCGCGGTGATAAAGTTTATACTGGCGGTTGGTCTGCGATAATCACCTTCATAAAGATCAGGACTTCCTGTGAAGCGAAGGGCAAATTCCCCCAGCATACTGTCTGCGCCACGCCAGAAGTCTCGGATACAGTCACGGTATTTTCCATTCCACTCAGCCCAGCCTGGAGGAAATTTTCCAACCTGGTAGCCACCTTCACCAATGTCCCACGGTTCTGCGATCAGTTTTACTTGCGAGATCACCGGATCCTGGTGAATGATATCGAAGAAGGCGCTGAGCCGGTCAACTTCGTGCAGTTCTCTTGCAAGCGTTGCCGCGAGATCAAAACGGAAACCATCCACGTGCATTTCAAGTATCCAGTAGCGAAGGCTATCCATCATGAGACGTAGGACATTCGGAAGATTCGCGTTAAGCGTATTGCCGGTGCCGGTATAGTCGTTATAGTACCGCTTGTCTTCCATCAGCCTGTAGTATGCTGCATTGTCGATGCCCTTGAAAGAAAGGGTTGGCCCCAGGTGATTACCCTCAGCCGTATGGTTGTAAACCACATCAAGTATGACTTCGATTCCATTTTCATGAAGGGATTTTACAAGCGATTTGAACTCGTTTACCTGCTCGCCATTGGAACCTGAGCTTGCATACCGTGCATCGGGAGCAAAGAAGCCGATCGTGTTGTAACCCCAGTAGTTTGCAAGGCCTTTCTCCTGCAGATGCCGGTCTGAGACAAAATGGTGGACTGGCATTAATTCCACCGCGGTGATGCCCAATTCCTTTAAGTATTTGATCGATACCGGGTGCGCCATCCCCGCGTAAGTACCACGGATTTCTTCCGGTATCTCTGGATGCATTTTGGTAAATCCCTTCAGGTGCGTTTCATAGATCACTGACTTGTGATAAGGCAGCTTCAATGGCTTGTCATCACCCCAGTCAAAATTGCTGTCGATTACTACCGATTTCGGAATAAACGGTGCGCTATCCTGCTCGCTCATTTTCAGATCTTCATCCGGGTTGCCAAGCTCGTAGCCGAAGAGGGCGTCACTCCATTTGATCGTGCCTGCAATTGCCTTTGCATACGGATCGATCAGTAACTTGTGCGGATTGTACCGATGGCCTTCCGATGGATTATAAGGACCATGTACCCGATAGCCATACAGTTGTCCCGGCTTTACATCAGGCAGCAATACGTGCCATACGTGGTGTGATCGCTCTTTGATCTTTATTTTTGTGGTTTCCGTTTTTCCATGCGGCTCATCAAAGAGGCACAGTTCAACGGCTGTTGCATTGTCAGCATATAAGGCAAAGTTTACTCCATCAGGAGTCACAGTGGCGCCCAGCGGATACGGGCTGCCCGGATAAATCTTCATATTGAATAGTACAAATGGTTAAATGTTAAGCGACTGGTCCGGTTCTCGATTCGAGTTTAAGAGCCCACAACGGCATGTTGAGGTTTCTTCGTTCTGCTTCGAGTACTTCATTATGCTTGTCACCTGTACTGTCGAGCATCGGATCAATCTTCTGGTTGATATACTGAATGCATGCCATATAGCAATCGAAGGCACCTTCTGCAGAACTGCATGGCGAAAGGCTATCCGGACCGTGAGCCTTGTCGGACATATAGTAGAAATGATCTGAAGCTTGCAATATTTTCCACAGGGCGGTGAGTTCAGGATCGCCTTTCTTCTTAAGAGGTTGCTCCAGGGCGATCATGGCGCTGAATGCTTCGCGCTGACGATCGTTGCCCACCCAGTCGGATAAATCTGTCCCCGATGTTGCGATGTAATCGGGAATCGAGATCTGACGCTCAGCCTTGTAGTTATGAACAACCTCGGCCGGTGTCACCATCTTATACGTATTTTGAATAGCGAGCATCAGCAACAGGTGCTCCAGGAAGCTAAACACTCCGGAATCTGCCTTGTTGTGTTCCCCGAACGTTTCGTAGTCGACACAAAGGGTTAAAAGGTTTTCATGTTCAGGCATGGCGTCAAGCCACGACATGTACTTGTCGGCTGTGATATTCCAATAACCTTTGCCCACGCGAAACGCAATGTCATCGCTGAGGTTCTGGTGGCGCATCAGTATCTTGAGTCCGTTGCCATCACGATGCTCGTACAGCAGCTGGCCGCGATTCTGCCGCAGACTCCGCTCACACCCCTCCGTGATCACGCCTTCAAAGCCCATCATGTGTACCCTTCGACCGATATCATCATTGTAAATGAGATTGGTGTTTTTAAACACCGAAGGTCTTATTCCAAAATGTTCAATGCTCTTTTCAACATGCTGTAAAACCTGGATCTCGAACTCATCGCTGTCGAGGATGAAGGCAAGCGAATGATAGTAGGGCTGAGCAACGAAATCGACCGAACCCGTCTCCGCCAGCTTCCTGAAGCTCTCGAGTGCCTCGGGTGCGTACGCTTCCATCTGCTCGATGGCAAGGCCTGAAATCGAGAACGACAGTTTGATGTTGGGATACTGCTCGATCAGCCTGAGCAGTAGCCTATTGGTTGGAATGTAACATTCACGGGCGATGCGCTCCATGATCTCGCGATCCAGTTCTTCCGCTGTTGGTGTGCCGGGTCCGCCAGCGTATCCCCCGAGTCTCTTAGGCTGATGTATATGAAAACATAGAACCAAATGCCTGCTGTCGATATGCTGTGTCGCTGCGCTCATGTCGTACTTCTCCCACAGAACGTGGTAAAACTTTCGTTCCAACCTCAAAGCGCCTGCAAGCAGACGAATTGCAAATCACTCCTGTTGGTTGACACAATACTTCATGACACAACCGGATGATTGCTTTCTCAGGGCATGTTTTTTATAACACGGGGAGGCTTAGCTATTATTTCATGCAATTGAATTTTCCGAAGGTGGGCGCTTTTGTCGAAGACAACAAAACCCGATTTGTTGTCTGGGCGCCCGAAAAAAATAAAATGGAGGTATCGATCGATGGAAAGTTTTTTCCAATGACAAAAGACGACCGTGGGTATTGGTCGGCTGCGGTGGATTTTGCAGCCATCGGCACGCAGTACAAATTTCGGATCGATGGTCAACAAATTCTTCCTGATCCTGCTTCATGCTTTCAGCCGGAAGGGGTGCATGGAAATTCAGAAGTGGTGGACAAAAACTTTTCATGGACCGATGATAAATGGAAAGGATTATCGCTGGGTGAAATGATCCAGTATGAGCTTCATGTCGGCACGTTTACGAACGAAGGAACATTTGACGGAATTATTTCGCGTCTCGCATATCTCAGGGAACTTGGGGTTAACGCGATTGAATTAATGCCGCTGTCGCAGTTTCCCGGAAGTCGGAACTGGGGCTATGATGGTGTTTATCCATTCGCTGTTCAGAATTCCTATGGAGGTCCGAGAGAATTGAAGCGGCTTGTGAACGAAGCGCATCGTCATGGAATTGCAGTCATCCTCGATGTCGTTTACAATCATCAGGGTCCGGAAGGAAATTATCTTTCGGAGTACGGACCCTACTTCACGGAAAAATATAAAACGGGGTGGGGCAGTGCGATCAACTATGATGATGCGTACTGTGATGGTGTTCGCAATTTCTACTGGCAAAACGCATTGATGTGGCTTGATGAATTTCACATCGATGGCCTGCGGCTTGATGCCGTGCATGCCATCTGGGATTTCAGCGCGCGCCATTTTATCGATGAGCTTCGTGCAAAAGTGAGAGCACTCGAAGTTGAAACTGGCCGCAAAAAAGTCCTGATTGCGGAGTTCGATTTAAATAACCCGAGATACATCAACCCGCCAGCTGTTGGCGGCTATGGGCTGGACGGTCAATGGATCGATGAATATCACCACGCGCTTCATTCGCTTGTCACAGGTGAACGTGACGGCTACTACGAAGACTTTGGGGAGCCGGCCCACCTTGTGAAGGCGCTCACTCATTCGTATGTATATACAGGTGACTATTCTGTTCATCGCAAAAAATACTTCGGCATCGCCCCTGAAAATAAGTACGATCAGTTTGTGGTTTTTGCCCAGAACCACGACCAGGTTGGAAATCGCCTCGCAGGAGACAGGCTCACTTCACAGCTGTCGCTTGAAGGATTGAAACTCGCAGGGGGAGCTTATCTGCTGTCTCCACATGTGCCAATGCTTTTCATGGGAGAAGAATATGGGGAAAAGAATCCGTTTCAATATTTCATCAGTCACACCGATGAAGACCTTGTGAAGCTCGTTCGCGAAGGAAGAAAAAAAGAGTTTTCCTATTTCAACTGGAAGGAAGAAGTTCCTGACCCGCAAAGCGAAGACACTTTTAATAAGTGTAAGTTGTCATGGTCTTACAAGGAAGGAGAGGGAAAGATCCTGTTCAGCTACTACAAGACGCTCATCGGCTTTCGCAAAACACTGAAAGCGCTGCAGAGTTTTGAAAGAGACTCCCTGGTTGTTCTGCCATCACCGGATCCAAAGGTAATTTTATTCCAGCGGTTTCACGATGGCGCCAATCTCGTGATTGCGTTGAATTTCAATGATGCGCCCGCGCGATTTCTCCAACCGTTTGCATTCAACATAAAAAAGGTATTCGATTCATCATCCAGCGAGTGGGGCGGCCCTGCCTCTTTTCAGCCGCATAGTATCGATGGTGATGAACCCATCGAGATCAATCCACTGTCCGTTCAACTTTTTGAGTTTTAAAAAATGAATATTCCTGCATCAACATATCGCGTTCAGCTTCATAAAGATTTTAACTTCAAAAAACTCGAAGGCATTCTCGATTATATCAAGGAACTCGGCATCACTACAATTTATGCTGCACCCATCCTCAAGGCCACACCCGGAAGCATGCACGGTTATGATATCACCGACCCTCACATGATCAATCCGGAAATCGGTACGCTTGACGAGTTTCGTGCGCTGATCAAAAAAGTCCAGGCGTTGAACTTATCGTGGGTACAGGATATCGTTCCCAACCACATGGCATTTCACACCGATAACTTCCGGCTCATGGATGTGCTTGAGCGAGGGCAACGGTCTTCGTATGCGCATTACTTCGATATCTTTTGGGATCATCATTCGTCAAGGCTGAGAGGAAAGGTTCAGGTTCCGTTCCTGGGAAAACCATTGGATGAATGTATTGAGGCAGGGGAGTTAAGACTTGGTTTTAGTGACCGTGGCGTTACGGTTGATTACTTTCAGACGTCATATCCCTTGTCAGTTTCTGCATACAAACGGCTCTGGCCGGAGAGCCCGTTTCCGGAGGGAGATGAAATGCCGTTTGAGAGATGGATAGAAGTTAAGAGTGCCTGGATCAACACCGTTAACAATGACGACAATGCATTGAACAAACTTCTTGAATCCATTGATGACATAAATAAAGACAGGAAAAAACTGAAGGAAGTGTTGGACGCACAGCATTATTTACTTTGCCATTGGAAGGATAGTGAGAAGGAAATGGGCTACCGAAGGTTCTTCACCGTAAACGAACTGATTTGTCTTAAAATGGAAGATGACCGCGTCTTCGATGAATATCACACCTTCCTTCATCAGCTGTATGAGGAAGATCTGATCCAGGGCGTACGCGTTGATCACATTGACGGCCTGCGCGATCCGGCAACCTATCTTCAGCGACTGCGCGCGTTGTTTGGAAAGGACTGTTATATCATTGCTGAGAAAATTCTCGAATCGAAGGAGCAGATACCAGCGGATTGGCCTCTTGAAGGGACCAGTGGCTATGAGTTCCTTTCATTCGCCAGCCAGCTGATGACAAACCGCAGCGGAGCGAAGACACTGTTGTCGTTTTATAAAGAGTTGGTTCCCGGCATCCCGCCTTACCATGAACTTGTGAAAAAGAACAAGCGGATGATCCTCGAAAAATACATGCAGGGCGAATGGGATAACCTGACTGTTATGTTCGAAACACTGGGGCTTCAGGGTGATTTTAATAAGCAACGAATGCGGGACGCCCTCGGTGCTTTCATGATTGCGCTGCCGGTCTATCGGATCTATCCTGAATCGGTTCCCCTCAAAGGTGAAGAACTTAAGATCATCAATGAAGCGTTCGGCAAGGCGATGGGCGACAACCCTGAATTGAGATCAGAACTAAATTACTTGCAGTCATTATTCACAAATGTAGAAGCCGGCAAAAGTTCAAAGGATATATTAATTTTCCTGCAGCGCCTCATGCAGTTCACGGGTCCGCTGACAGCGAAGGGTGTAGAAGATACAACGTTTTACGTTTACAATGCGTTGATCTCGCATGATGAAGTAGGAGATGCTCCTTCTTCACTGGGTATCAGTATAGCAGAATTTCACCGCAAGATGCAACTGCGTCAGGCGTCAACTCCATATTCACTAAACGCGACAGCCACACATGACACGAAAAGAGGGGAGGACTCACGTCTTCGCCTTAACGCTTTGTGTGATTTTCCTGAACAGTGGACCGCGCTTGTAAAAAAATGGATTTCGTTTAACCAGAAATTTCACAAGCGCACCTCGAAGGGAATTCTTGCGCCCACGATCAACGATGAGTACTTTATTTACCAATCTATCCTCGGTGGTTTTCCTGCAGATTTCCTGGTCACTCAGGAATTCCTGGAACGCATTCAAACATATTATGTAAAAGTCTTGCGCGAGGCGAAGATCAACAGTGACTGGGCAGCACCCAACGAAGAATATGAACAGGCATGCCTCGATTTTATTAGACAAATTCTGACGCCTGAAAGCGAGTTCCTGAAAACACTGACACCGTTCCTCGCGGAATTGATAAAACTCGCTAACAGGTATTCACTTGCTCAGTCTCTCATAAAGATCAGTGCACCGGGAATTCCCGACACGTATCAGGGCGCTGGACTATGGGACCTGAGCTTTGTCGATCCGGACAACAGGCGGCCCGTTGATTATGAAACGCGAAAAAGATACCTCCAGGAGATCCATGACAAAGAAGCAGAAAGCAACTCCGTTCTTTTCTCTTACCTCGAGGACCATCGCCTCGAAGGCGTTGAAAAGCTTTTTGTAACGGCAAAGGCGTTGAATTTCAGAAAGGGTAATCCTGATATCTTTTCCGAGGGAAGTTATGTGCCATTACAGCTTACAGGAAAAGACATGGTGACTGTAAGTTATGCGCGAAACCACAACAACAAATGGGCGCTGCTAGTGATACCGTTGCGTGCAAAAGCCGAACAGCCATCAGACGATTTCGAGGCTAATGACGATGTCGTTCTGCCGGACGGAGCTCCAACGCTTTGGAAGAATGTTTTCACTGGAGATGTCTACAATGTTGACAAGCGCTTACCCGTAGGCGAGGTCTGCAAGAACTTTCCAGTAGCCCTTCTGACAAACATTTAGTGAAGGAATGGCGATTGGTTGTTGGCTCTTAGCAATCAGCTGACGCAATCATACCAACTATGATTTTTTGGCTTTTGGATCGTGGACTTTGGCCTTTGGCTTTTGGTATTTGGATCTTGGATTTTGGCCTTTGGCTGTTGGATCTTGGCTTTTGCAACTGCCGTTGTAACCAATTACAAACCCCGCAGTATTATAGTCATCAAGGGTTTAGGACGGAGATGATCATTCTGTACAGGGGTGGTCATCTCTTTTTTAAGCGGAAAGCATAAAGCTTTTGCGTGCAACAGCATCTTCAGGGATACAAAAAAGCAGAAAACTCAAGCGAAAGAATCTGAGTCTATAGAAGGATCACTTCAGACTAACACCCAAACTGCTTTCTGCTTTAAGCTTTCTGCTTTTAGCTATTTATTCAGAAGCGTGAGAAGGCCTTGCCAAGCTCTTCATTCGCTACCTTCAATTCACCTGGAGTTGCTTTGAAATAATCATCGCCTACCTTGACAGTGTACATCGTACCTCTGTACTTGCTTTCTCTGGGCTTGCCATAGATGGTGCCCATCTGCTCTTTATAGATCACGGAGTCTCCGTTTTTTATCTTTTCCATAAAATATCTGGAGGTAAAAAGTATGCCAAGCGCTTTTTAAATAGTGTGCAGGTGTTCCGTATGTATCACTGTAAGATCAGGCTACAAGCTACAAGCTTCAGGCTCCAAGCCCTGGTGTGCGGACTTGCAGCTTGTAGCTTGTAGCTTGCAGCCTTTTCTGATCACAGCCTGGACTAAAAACGCTCTCACTTTCTAATTAGCTGCACTAATTTTATAAAAAGACCTACCTTTGCCCCCTTAATTCGAAAACACTTGAACTATCTCTCTGCAGAATCCGTCTCGAAGACCTTTAACGACCGCTGGCTTTTTAAGGATGTATCCCTTGGTATCTCCCAGGGTGAAAAATTTGCCCTCGTTGGCAATAATGGTGTAGGGAAATCAACACTGCTCCGCATCCTCACCGGTGAGATCCAGCCGGACAACGGTAAAGTAAGTGTCCGTCAGGGCATTCGCACCGGGTTTCTAACACAGCAGCCAACGGTTGACGGTAACATGTCTGTCAAGGATGTATTGTTCTCGGAGTCGAACGAGGTGGCGAAAGTTGTCAAGGAGTATGAGGACTGCCTTCACCATCCTGATACAAGTCCAGAACGCATGCAGGCCGTGCTGGAGCGGATGGAAGAATTGAAAGCCTGGGATTACGATGCTAAGGTGCAGGAAGTGATCGGCAAGCTGGGGGTGCCCGATATTGACAAGAAGTTTTCCGAGTTGTCGGGCGGCCAGAAGAAACGGATCTTTATGGCCCAGCTGCTTCTGCAGGAACCAGATCTCATTATCATGGACGAGCCCACCAACCACCTTGATCTTACCGCGATCGAGTGGCTGGAGAATTTTCTGTCGGGTCAGAACATCACACTCATCATGGTGACCCACGACCGTTACTTCCTCGATAATGTGGCAACGGAAATCATTGAACTTGATCGTGGTCAGCTCTTCCGTTACAAGGGCAACTATGCTTATTTTCTGGAGAAGAAAAGTGAACGCGAGGAGATCCTCCGTGTCGAGGTGACGAAAGCCCGGAATCTTCTGAAGAAAGAGCTGGAATGGATGCGCAAACAGCCGAAGGCGCGGGGCACGAAAGCGAAGTACCGTATTGAAGCTTTCTATGACCTCAAAGAAAAAGCGTCTCAGGACCTTCGCAAAGACAAGCTTGAGCTCGATATCAAAGAAGCACGCCAGGGTGGAAAAATCCTGGAGGTCGAAAAGATCTCTAAATCCTATGGAGGTCAGAAGATCGTGGATAATTTTTCTTACGTCTTCAAAAAGAACGATCGCATCGGTATTGTTGGAAAGAATGGTGTTGGTAAGTCGACTTTCCTCGACATGCTCACCATGCGTAGCAAGCCGGATAAAGGTGAAGTGATCCCGGGTGTCACCACGAAGTTTGGATATTTCACACAGGAGGCAATCAGCCTGAATCCGAACAATCGTCTGATCGAAGAAGTAAAATCCATTGCGGAGTTTATCACCCTCTCTGATGGTTCGCAGGTTTCTGCTTCGAAGTTTCTCGATACATTTCTTTTCCCACCGGAAAAACAATATAACTACGTAAGCAAGCTGAGTGGAGGCGAAAAGAAAAGGCTTCAATTGCTGAAGTTGCTTGTGACGAATCCGAACTTTCTGATCCTTGACGAGCCAACCAACGACTTCGACATTGATACGCTCAATGTCCTGGAAGATTTTCTCGAAAAGTTTTCCGGTTGTCTGTTGCTCGTGTCACACGACCGTTACTTCATGGATCACCTTGTTGATCAGCTTTTTATCTTCGAGGGCGATGGTGTAATTCGTCAGTTCAATGGAAATTATACCGACTACCGCGACTGGCTGGAGGAAGAGGAAGCACTGAAGGCGAGCCCAGCCCCCAGGCCGCAGCCGAAAGCAGAGCCGCAGGCTCCCAGTGAGAAGCGCAAACCTTCATTCAAGGAAAAACAGGAGTACGAAAAGCTTCAGAAGGAGATTGAGTCATTGGAAACAAAAAAGCAGGAACTCACTTCCCTCATTAATAGTGGAACAACGGATCATCAGCAACTACAGAAGTGGTCCGCTGAGCTTCAACGCGCCAATGACGATATTGAGAGCAAAACCCTGCGGTGGCTGGAACTGGCGGAAATCGTTGGGTAGTGAGCAAAAATAGTAGGCGGTAGGCAAAGAACAGTTGGCAATGGGGCGTGGGTGATTTGAGATAGGACGATGATTGCCAGTTTCCCGGAACGATGTATTAATTCTGTCTAACGAATATCGGATCGCCATCCAAAAGAGTAGACAAACAAATTTTGTCGTGGACGCCCGGGGGACCGAACAATTTTGCCTGCTGCATTTTTGCTTACTGCCTAAATTCAAGGCCAGGGTTTGCTTACTGCCAATTGCCAACTGCCTACTCTAACCGATCCGCTGACTTCTGCTGAACATCACCGTGTATCTCCTACACAACCACCTCTATGCTTCATAAACTTTTTCCGCCATTAATGGCAATTCTTGCAGAATAATTCGTTTTAACCTTTAAATTTAGGCAAACTATATTCTGAACATGTACCTAAACCAAGACGCACAAAAGAAAAATACCTTCGATGCAATTGTAGTGGGAACAGGCATTAGTGGAGGCTGGGCAGCCAAAGAACTCACGGAAAAAGGATTAAAGACATTGGTACTCGAAAGAGGACGAATGGTAAAACATCCGGAGTACCCAACCGCCACAAAGGATCCGTGGGATCTGGAATTTGCTGACAGGCCCACAAGAGAAGATCTTGAAAAACAGGGCGTTCAGGCCCGGACAGGTTACACCATCCGCCAGTCTACCAAGCACTGGTTTGTCAACGATCTTGAAAATCCATACCTCGAGACAAAACGATTCGACTGGATGCGTGGCTATCACGTTGGTGGTCGCTCGATCATGTGGGGCCGCCAGAGCTATCGCTGGAGCCCGATGGATTTTGAAGCCAATGCAAAGGATGGTATAGCTGTGGATTGGCCAATCAGGTATAATGACCTTGCTCCCTGGTACGACTATGTCGAACAGTTTGTTGGCGTGAGCGGTAACCTTGATAACCTCGATCAACTTCCCAATGGAAAGTTCCTCCCGCCAATGGAATTGAACTGCGTTGAGAAGCATTTCAAGAGCGAGGTGGAAAAGAAGATGGCCCGATACATCACGATCGGCCGCGTAGCACACGCTACTGCACCGCTTCCGCACAGTCCGCAGCGGGGTACATGTCAGTACAGAAACCTTTGCAGCCGTGGATGTCCTTATGGTGGATACTTCAGCAGTAACTCTTCAACACTTCCAGCTGCAGAAAAAACAGGAAACATGACGCTCCGTCCCAACTCGATCGTATATGAACTCATTTACGATGAGAAAAAAGGGAAAGCTACAGGCGTAAAAGTTCTCGATGCGGAAACGAACGAGCAGGTAGAATACTATGCAAAGGTGATTTTCCTTTGCGCTTCAACCTTCGGCTCGACCTTCATCATGTTGAATTCAATTTCAAACCGCTTCCCCAATGGCTTCGGTAATGACAGCGGAGAACTTGGACATAACATCATGGACCACCAGCTCGCTGCAGGTGCAGGTGCTACAGTAGAAGGTTTTGAAGATCAGTATTACTCCGGTCGCAGGGCCAACGGTATGTACATCCCGCGTTACCGCAACGTGGGCAAAGACAAGCGCGACTACATTCGAGGTTTTGGATACCAGGGTGGAGCAAGCCGTCAGGGCTGGACAAGCCTCGTGCGCGAACTGAGCATAGGCGCTCCGTTGAAGGAAGCTGTTGGAAAACCGGGCGAGTGGACAATAGGTATTCAGGGCTTCGGTGAGATTCTCCCTTACCACGACAACAAAGTGACAATTGACAAGAGCAAGAAAGATAAATACGGATTGCCAGTGTTGAACTTCGATGCAGGCTTCAAGGAAAATGAATTGAAGATGCGCAAAGACATGGCGAACGATGCTGCCGAAATGCTGGACGCTGCTGGTTTCAAGAACGTGGCCACCTACGATCGCGAAACCGGTATCGGTCTCGGTATCCACGAGATGGGAACTGCACGTATGGGTAAGGATCCAAAAACGTCAGTGCTCAACAAGTGGAACCAGGTGCATGCCTGCAAGAACGTGTTTGTAACCGATGGCTCGGCCATGACCTCAGCGGCATGTCAGAACCCGTCACTCACTTACATGGCCCTTACTGCCCGCGCGGTGGATTATGCTGTTAAAGAACTCAACAGACAAAACATCTGATCGGTGCAGCAGGCAAAATTTTCAATTTTTAGAATTTCAAATTTCAAATTCATTTATGAATAGAAGAGAAGCTTTAAAACGTACGGCATGGGTAATGGGAGGCGTTATCTCCGCTCCGGCAATCATGGGCATATTGAAAGGATGTAAAGCCGAGCCGAAGCTCGACTGGAAACCAGAATTTCTGACTCAGGATCAGGCTTCCATCGTAAGCGAAGTGGCTGAGATCATTATACCAAAGACTGATACGCCAGGCGCGAAAGATGTTGGTGTGCCTGGATTTATCGATAATATTCTTAATGATTGCTACGCAAAAGAAGATCAGGATCGTTTCACTTCCGGTCTCACCGCTTTTGACGAAGAAGCGAAGAAGGCTTACGGTGATGCGTTTATGGATCTTGAAGCCGAACAACAACAGGAGTTCGTAAAGAAAATTCACGATGAAGCGATCAAAGCGGAGCAGACAACGCAGCCTGCCCCTAAGCGTCCATTTATTTTGATGATGAAGGAACTGACGATGCTCGGATTCTTCACCTCAGAGCCAGGCGCAACGCAGGTGCTTCAGTACGATCCGGTACCAGGCGCGTACAAAGGTTGCATTCCATTATCCGAAGCAGGAAACGGAAAGACCTGGGCGTCTTAAAAAAAAAACGGAAATTAATGTGCGGCCTGCAGCGAAAGTTGTGGGCCGTTTTTTTTAGGCATTAGTAATTAGTCACTAGGCATTAGTCACTAGGCATTAGGGAATGCAATGGTATCTATAATTGTTTGCGGCTCAATTTGCATGCGCAAGCGTTAATTCCTTCCCGATGACATGAGCACATTAACACATGAACACCCGCGCACATTATTGCTTTGCAGGCGTAATCATAATATGCGCTCTATGTGTTCCCGGATCCATCAGCCATGGCATTCCGGCAACATCAGGCTTTAGTGGGAGACCTGTAGTTTCGGCTGTGGCGTAAGGAATATAAATGACATAGCGAAGGTATCCGTTAATCACTTCACCGGTTGTCCTGTTGTACTTGTCATCATCAGCAGAATATACAAACAGTGAAGTAGGTTGCTTTGGCATCTTGAGCTTACCACTCTTGACCTCGTCTTCGCGGATGGTGAAAATCTCCTGGTGGGTTTTGCCTTCTTTTCTTAGAATCCGGCCGCGTTCCATGAAGGCGTCAAGGTCTTTGTGGTAGCAGGAAACGTTCAGTCCGCTTTGGGCCGGATCATCGGCAAGACAATACATCTCGTTTGTGCCTTTACGCAGCACAACAAACTCGTTTTTCTCATTGTAGCCATAAACCGTAGCTCCTGCGCGCTGCTCTTCAGGCGCTGCGAGCAAAGCAGTTTTGATTTGAACATCTGTGGAGGGAGTTTGGGCCGCTGCAATAGTGCTCATGACACCAAATAAAAATGTGAGTTGAATTTTCATGGCGTTCCGGTTTTCCTTAATTTAACTAAACCGGACGAGATGATAAAACGCCTTTGCCGTCCGGACACCATAAACCCAAGAGACCCATGAACAATCACATTTCTGTTGATGATCAGCTTAAACAGATCATCACCCCAAGTGGAAAATCTGTGTATCATCTCCAACTCCAGAGAGCACGCATCACCGCCATAGTTCTTGCAATGGCTGCAATAATGTCCCTCATCTTTGTCGTCTTCGCCTTCGTGCAAAAAGCCGCAGCAGACCAGGCCCGCGAACAAGCGATCACGAATGAAACTCGGGCTGAGCAAAATGCCGCAATCGCGCAAAAACTTCAAATCGAATTGCAGCAATGCCGTCAGCTAACCACCAAGTAGCTCAGATAACTATCCCGACATCAACAACCACCTTAACCCCCTAACACCCTAACACATTAACACCCTAACACCTTAACACATTATCACGATAAACCTTAACACTCAAAAATCCCCGCACCCGTTTCCAGAAAAATCAACCCATCCATCGTTTTCTGAACACCTTTCCTTATTTTACTGACCTATTCGATCAGGCAAGGATGGGTGAAACCTTTTCATTTTTAGAACGGCCAAAGACACTTCAACGACTTGCTTCAGAGCATTTTGACTTGCTCGTAATCGGAGGCGGTATTACCGGTGCCGGCATCGGTCTTGATGCGGCCTCAAGAGGCTTGTCTGTGGCCGTGGTGGAAAAGCACGACTTCGCCTACGGCACCAGCAGCCGGAGTACAAAATTGATTCACGGTGGGCTTCGCTACCTTAAACAACTTGAATTCGGTCTTGTGAAAGAGGTGGGGAGTGAAAGGGCTGTAGTTCACAACCTTGCACCTCACCTTGTCATTCCTGAAAAAATGCTCCTGCCTTTGTATGAGAAAAAAGGACTGGGCTACTGGCTGACCTCCATCGGACTGATGATCTATGATTTCCTGGCTGGTGTGAAGAAGGAAGATCAGCGGATGATGCTCACAGGCAAACAAACCTTTCGGTACGAGCCGTTGCTGAAGAAGGAAGGCGTGAAAGGAGGAGCGATCTATGCGGAATACAGAACCGATGACGCGAGATTGACAATCGAGATTGCAAAAACGGCTGCGCGTTATGGTGCCGTGATGGCAAACTATTTAAAGGTGAATGAGTTCGTTTACGATGATCAGAAGATCGCGGGTGTGATCGTTCACGATGAGCTTTCAACGCAGACTTTTCAGATCAGGGCAACCTCCGTGATCAATGCGGCAGGTCCGTGGGTTGACGAGCTGAGAGAAATCAATAAGTCAAAGGTTGGCAAGAGACTGCACCTCACCAAGGGCGTGCACGTTGTCGTTCCGCATCAGAAGTTTCCCATCCATCAGGCAATCTACTACGATGTTGAAGACGGGAGAATGGTGTTTGCCATCCCGCGGGGCCGCGTGACCTACATCGGCACAACGGATACGAATTACGAGGGCGACAAGGATCGTGTCATTACTTCCTCAGACGATGCTTCGTATCTCATCCGGGGCGTGTACAACACTTTCACCGGAGTTGACTTAACCGTGGATGACATCGAATCGAGCTGGGCAGGACTGCGACCGCTGATCCATGAAGATGGCAAATCGGCATCTGAACTTTCCCGCAAGGACGAAATTTTTGAATCTCCCACTGGCTTGATTTCGATTGCCGGAGGAAAACTGACCGGGTACCGGAAGATGGCCGAGCGTGTCGTCAACCTGGTCATCAAAAAGCATTTTGCTGAGCGGTCTCTGGTTCCGGTTTCCACTGCGATGATCAAACTCAATGCTGAGCCATTCACATCGTACAAGCAGGTAAAGCAATACACGGAAACAATTGCAGTGCAACTCAAGCCGTACGCGCTGTCCGGTTATACGCCAAAATACCTGGTGGAAACTTACGGCAAACAAACCGATATAATCGTGAAATATTTCCTGTCTCTTAATGAAGACGTTGCAGAACTCGCATTGCTGAAGGCCGAAGCGTGGTTTACAATTCACAACGAGATGGTGTGTTCGCTGGAAGATTTTTTTGTGAGACGAACCGGGCTGATCTATTTTGAAATTCGCAAGGTCATCCGGTTTCACGCAGAGATCGCAAATTTTATGAAGAACTTACTCGGATGGAGTTTTGCTCAAACGGAACTCGAGATCAAAAAGATCCAGGCGCGCATCCACGAGGCTACTCAATTCAAGTCACATGCGTAAAAGCGTTCAATTTATTTTCGGATTGCTGTTGCTGATCGCCATTGAGGTGATGAAGGTGTATTTTATAATGCCTTTTCCGGGAAGCCAGCAATCGGAGACCATAGACCTTGCGTATTTTATTCACACCAATATTTTCTGGCTGAGACTGATCGGGTATCTCATCGTGCTGTTTCCAATTGTTCACTTTTTTACGTTGGGTAAGACGCTGCCAAAGGTGCTGGCCGCGGCTGGATTGATATTTTATTTTGTGGTGTTCTATTTTTTCAACTACAGGTTTCTTGCTGAGAAAATGTTCTATCAGCCAGCAAACAAGACTTTTGCCTATGCGTCACAAAGCAAAGTACCGATGGATGGGCTTGTTGTTGGCGTTGTGAACAATGAGAAAGCGAAAGCCTATCCAATCGAGATCATTGGCTATCATCATCAGGTGCGAGATACCGTTGGCGGCAGACCTGTGATGGTGACCTACTGCACGGTGTGCCGGACCGGGCGGGTGTTCTCGCCAGTCGTTACAGGCAAGGCTGAGAATTTCCGCCTTGTTGGAATGGATCATTTCAATGCAATGTTTGAAGATGAGTCTACAAGAAGCTGGTGGCGCCAGGTAAGCGGTGAAGCAATAGCCGGGCCGTTGAAAGGGGAGAAGCTTGAAGAAATTTTTAGTGAACAGATGTCGCTGCGCGCATGGCTCGAACAGCACCCTGCGAGTGAGATCATGCAGCCTGATTCCGTTTTTCAAAGAGACTATGATGACCTGAAAGGATTCGACAGGGGCACTATCAGCAGCGGACTTGAAAAACGCGATTCACTTTCGTGGAAGGAGAAGTCGTGGGTGGTGGGCGTTCAACTCGGAGACAGAGCCCGCGCCTACGACTGGAACGATCTTGTGACAAGTCGTGTGATCAACGATACACTCAACGGAACAGCAATTGCAATTGTGCTTGCAAGTGATACAGCATCGTTTCACGTTTTCAGGCGCGATAGCCTGGTGTTTGAAGTCAGCGATCAGGGCGCATTGCGTGATCGTCAGACAAAATCGGAATGGACTGCGCACGGCAAGGCCGTTGAGGGACAGCTA
This sequence comes from Fulvivirgaceae bacterium JP3-4, assembly GCA_029309925.1. Classification (GTDB taxonomy): domain Bacteria; phylum Bacteroidota; class Bacteroidia; order Cytophagales; family Cyclobacteriaceae; genus Chryseosolibacter. The sequence goes on along the minus strand of JARKND010000001.1, from coordinate 2,838,472 downwards.
AAGGGTTCGCAGTTGCCGGTGGTTCAATCTTACCAGGAATTCTGGCATTCGTGGAGGACCTTTCATCCGCAAACATCGCAATTCAAAAAGCAGTGAAAAAAGTATACAATCACCAGAACAATTGATGTAAATTCAGGTAGACATAAATAATGACGAAGCAAAAGAAAATATCGGTTGATAAGAAGAGCTTGTGGGGAATCGATATGGGCGGGACCAAAATGGAAGGCGCCATCCTGAAGTCTGCAGCGAACCCGGACGTGTTGTTCAGGGATCGTGTGCCGACAGAAGGTGATCAAGGCTATGACCATATTCTCAATCAGACGAAAAAACTTTTTGACATGATGATCGATTTTGCCGGGTACAAGCCTGACAAGATCGGTATAGGCACTCCGGGTGTACACGATCCGAAGCTCGGCACCATGAAGAATTGTAACACTGTTGCCATGAACGGAAGGGCGATGAAAGATGACCTCGAAAAACTTCTTGGTGTTAAAATTGAAATGGCGAACGATGCCGACTGCTTTGCGCTTGCTGAGACTCAGCTGGGTGTCGTGAAGGAAAATTTTCCGGATGCCCGTGTGATCTTTGGGGTGATCATGGGAACCGGTGTCGGTGGGGGTATCGTGGTTGACGGCAAAGTGATCATCGGCTTACACGGCATTGCAGGGGAGTGGGGTCACAATTTTCTCGATGAGTCAGGCGGCCCGTGCTATTGCGGCAAATCCGGATGTATCGAGAATGTTATATCGGGTCCCGCACTCGAAAAATATTATTTCAAGGAAACAGGAAATCGGAAGCCGCTGAAAGATATCGTTGCGCTGGCGGAATCAAAAGTCGATCCTACAGCGCAGAAAACAATTCAGCGTCTGGTCGAGTTTTATGGGAAAGCCCTCAGCATGATCATCAACATTCTTGATCCGGACGTCATCGTGATCGGAGGTGGAGTGGGTAATATCGATCTGCTCTATGATCGCGGAAGAGATTCTGTTGAAAAATATGTATTCAACCATTCGCTTGAAACGCCTATCGTCCGCCCTTCGCTGGGCGACAGCGCTGGGGTTTTTGGCGCAGCATACTTAGTTAACTATTAACGCAAAGTTATGAAGCGAATCGCCATTGTCGGACCAATCCCTCGTGACCACATTGTTACTCACCAGGGCGACCTCATTCAGAAGTGGGGCTGTGTTACACATCCTGTAATCGCGCTGTCGGTGATGGCCGGAGAATCGATCGAGATCATTCCTGTCTGCCACGTACGCAACGTGGACCTCGACAATGTCAGGGAAGTGTTCAAAGGCTATCCGGGAATAAACCTCAATCACATCACCTCTACAAACGATCAGGGCGATATCATCAGTTTGCGGTTTGTAGATGTCAACAACAGGCTTGAGCGCCAGACGGGTTTTATGGACCCGATCGTGCCAGCTGATTTCAAAGACCTGCTGGATGTCGATGTCTTTGTGTTTATCCCCATCAGTGATTATGAGATCTCGCTCGAAACGCTGCAGTTCCTTAAAAAGAAAAGCAGGAAGAGTGTGATCATTTTTGACGCACATGGTCCTACCACTGCGTGCCTGTTCAACGGTGAACGTATGCGCAAATTCTGGATAGACCGTGATCAGTGGTTGCCTTACATTGATGTGCTGAAAATGAACATTGAGGAAGCACAGGCATCGTGGTTCAAAAAAGAATATGAGAGCACGGACTTCACACAGGAAATCAGCCACGAGGACATGCGCATTTTTGGACAGCATTGCCTCGACAAGGGCGTGAAATGCGTTGCCATCACCATGGACTCGAGGGGTTGTATGCTGTACTATAAGAAGCGCGGCAAATTTGTCGAGGAGATGGTGCCGGCTGTGAAGGTGGAAAACGTGATCGATACGACCGGCTGTGGTGACTCGTTCGCAGGAGGCGTGGGCTTCGGTTTGCTGCAGGATCCAAAGGATTACGTGAATGCCGTGCGATATGGAAACGCGCTTGGCGCACTGCGAACGCAGGGAAAAACGTTTGCAGTATTTAAATCGAAGGTCGAAACAGATAAAATCATCCAGGAAACCTATTTTTGACGCTATTTTAAAATCAGAACTGTGATCAAAGCCTGTATTTTTGACCTCGATGGTGTTATCGTGGACACTGCACATTACCATTACCTCGCGTGGAAGCGCCTGGCGCAAGAACTCAATATCGACCTGACCGAAGAAATCAACGAGCGCCTCAAGGGTGTAAGCCGCATGCATTCGCTGGAGATCATTCTCGGCCTTGGCGGGATTTCGCTAAGCCAGCACGAGAAGGAAAATCTTGCCAACAAGAAAAACAGTTGGTTTGTCGATTACCTCGAACGTATGGCACCCGAAGAAATTTTTCCTGGTGTCAAACAATTGATCAAAGACCTTCGCCAGAGCGGAATCAAAGTCGGGCTCGCCTCGAGCAGCAAGAATGCAAAAACTGTAATTCAGCTTTTGCACATTCAAAATGAGTTTGACACGGTTGTCGATGGAACGATGATCACGCATTCAAAACCGCATCCCGAAATTTTCTTACTCGCAGCGGAAAGGCTGGGCGTATTGCCTCAGGAGTGTCTGGTCTTTGAAGACGCTGAAGCAGGCGTGGAAGCTGCGATTGCTGCCGGAATGAAATGCGTTGGTGTAGGCTCACCGGAACAACTGGGTAAAGCCAACAAGGTTATCACGACTACCGGAGATTTCAGGATCGCAGGTTTACGCGAACTGGAAAGAAATTAAGAACTTTATTGATTGGCGGACAAAACCGCGGACTGTATACTCAACCAGAAAAGTTTTTCAAAAATGAAGAATTACCTCAAGCCTCACGAATGGCAAATTGTCGAAGAGGGCTTTAACCCGCACTACAATCAGATATCCGAAAGTATATTCGCCATCGGCAACGGGCGAATGGGCCAGCGCGCCAATTTTGAGGAAGAGTATTCTGGGGAGACTCTTCGCGGAAGCTATGTTGCGGGTGTTTACTATCCCGACAAAACGCGCGTGGGGTGGTGGAAGAACGGATATCCGGAATATTTTGCAAAGGTGCTCAACGCTCCGAACTGGATCGGTATTCACATTATGATCGAGAGCCAGAAGCTCGATCTTGCCAAGTGTAAGGTTGAGGATTTTAAGCGCGTCCTCGATATGAAGTCGGGACTGCTCTCGCGCAGTTTTGCTGCAACTTTTCCCGATGGCAAAAAAGTGAAGATTGATTCAAAACGGTTCTGCAGCATGGCGCATGGCGAGATCGGTGCCATTCGCTATTCCATCACACCGTTGAACTTCACCTCGAAAGCAGCGTTCTCCATCTACATTGACGCTGATGTAGTCAACAAAGATTCCAACTACGATGAAAAGTTCTGGGAAGAAGTGTCCAAAGAGGCGAGTGAAGGTCAGGCCATCGTAACTGCACAAACGAAGAAAACACATTTTCACGTGACCACCGGCATGCGCTATTTCATTGAAACGGATGGAAAGAAAGCTGTCACCGATCGCATCAATATTGAGCAGCGCGAAAAGTTTGCCGGCAACGTCATCCAGCTTGAGCTGAAGGAAGGCAAAGAGACTGTAGTCTATAAGTATGCCGCTGTTCTCTCTTCTGAGAATCACGATAAAAAATCGCTTGTCGCGGATTGTAAAAAAGTGCTGGACGAAGCGGTGGCGAAAGGCTTTGAAAAATTATACGAAGAGCACAAGGCGATCTGGGAACATAAGTGGGAAGAATGTGACATCACCATCGAAGGTGATGCTGCGGCACAGCAAGGCATCCGCTTCAACATCTTCCATCTGACACAGACTTACACCGGAGAAGATGAGCGCCTCAACATTGGCCCGAAAGGTTTTACAGGAGAGAAATATGGAGGAAGTACATATTGGGACACGGAAGCGTATTGCTTGCCCTTCTACCTTGGAACAGCAGAACAGAAGGTAGCCCGCAACCTGCTCGTATACCGATACAAACATTTGCAACGTGCAATCGAGAACGCGCAGAAACTGGGTTTCACCGATGGTGCCGCCTTGTACCCTATGGTGACGATGAACGGTGAAGAATGTCACAACGAGTGGGAAATCACATTTGAAGAGATTCATCGCAATGGTGCAATTGCCTTCGCGATCTATGATTACATCCGTTACACCGGTGACGAAAGATATCTTACCGAGTACGGCCTCGAAGTGCTTATCGGTATTTCGCGTTTCTGGTCGCAACGCGTGAACTGGTCGTCAAGCCGAAACAAATATGTAATGCTTGGCGTAACCGGGCCGAACGAATATGAGAACAACGTCAACAACAACTGGTATACCAACACGTTTGCAACGTGGACGCTGGATTATACACAGAAGGCAGTAGATTTTGTAAAGAAAGACAACTCTTCGCGATACAAGGAAATCGTTTCGAAAGTGAAGTTTGATGAGGCAAAGGAGCTTGCGCGATGGAAGGAAATCGTAGAAAAAATGTATTACCCCGAAGACCCTGTACGAGGCGTTTTTCTTCAGCAGGATGGATTCCTTGATAAAGAACTGATGACGGTGAGCGAACTTCGAAAAGAAGATCGCCCATTAAATCAAAAGTGGTCGTGGGACCGAATTCTGCGTTCATGTTTTATCAAGCAGGCTGATGTGCTGCAGGGCTTGTACTTCTTCGAAGAGCGCTTTGACCAGGAAACCCTTCGCAAGAATTTTGATTTCTACGAACCGATGACGGTTCACGAATCTTCCCTCTCGCCATGCGTGCATGTGATTCTGGCCTCCAAGCTTGGCTACAAGCAGAAGGCATACGAAATGTATTTACGCACTGCACGTCTCGACCTCGATGATTACAATAACGACACGGAAGACGGTCTCCACATAACGAGTATGGCCGGCACATGGATGAGTGTGATTAAAGGCTTTGGCGGGATGCGTGTGGCCGATGGTAAGCTGCACTTCAATCCGTTCATTCCCGAGCAATGGAAAAGCTACTCGTTCCGTCTTGAATTCCGCGGTCGTGTCATCAAGGTCAAAGTAAGTAAAGATGGAGTTGAGACGAAGCTGGAATCAGGCGACCCGATGGACATCGTCCTGAAGGATCAGACAATCACTTTGAAAAAAATATAGAATTTGGAGTGACGAATGACGGATGGAGCGCTTCATTCGTCATTCGCAACGCCATATAAACGTGGTAGATTTCGTGCCTGACGGCACTTGTTCTTACCTTTTCATATTGATTCTACCGATATGTCGTCCCTGACGGGACGAGAGGTGATGGATCATGATTCATATTTCATGCTCTTGATTTCGACCAACAAAAAGCTTGCGGGTATGAGGGTAGTGGTGCGCCAGAATCCTTCAGAGACTGGATCTCAATGGCAACGGAGCGCAAACAATGAAGCGTATACGACAGTCCCGATAGGGACGATATATCGGTAGAAAGAATTTCCATACGAAACGTGCAGAAGTCCCGTCAGGGACGAAATACGTCTTCAATGCAAATCAACGTTGAATTTTCCAATCACGGATAATAAATTGTGGACGTTCGCAATTCCATATACATCCGCTGCCGACATTTCGTGCCTGACGGCACTTGTTGATACCTTTTCATACTGGTAGAAAATTCACACGACAAAACGCGAAGTCCCGTCAGGGACGAAATACGTCAGGAACCCAAATCGAAGTTGAATTTCGAATCACGTATAACAAATTGTGGACGTTCGCATATACATCCGCTGTCGACATTTCGTGCCTGACGGCACTCGTTCCTACCTTTTCATATTGATTCTACCGATATGTTGTCCCTGACGGGACGAGAAACGTACATGTAACCCGTTGCCCTTGTACGCAGGTCTACAACTTTTTAACCACTGCGAAAATTCGCTTTGATCCGGTGACGTTAGAGATTGAACTTTTCATGATTTTATTCTTCATAACTCACAACCAACTTCGAGTGATTGGATGTGGCCCGTTTTTGACAGAAGTCCCGATAGCGCGGATCCCATTACATGCTGCACAATCGTAGTCATGTCACATTTAGCCGACACAAACGAGTCGCGATAGGGACGAGATATCGGTCGAAGTTAAATGCGAAGTATACACAAGTCCCCTAGGGACGATATCAGCCCTGGTGGTGTAGATCATATCGAGGAGAGTATTAATCATTAGATAACACAAGAGCAATGGCAAACACCTATACGCAAATCCATATCCATACGGTTTTTGCTGTTCAAAACAGACTTTGCATCATTGATCAAACCTGGAAAGATGAATTATACAAATACATTAGCGGCATTGTGAGCAATCAAGGACACAAACTGATAGCGATAAACGGAATGCCGGATCATCTCCATTTGCTTTTTGGCCTTCGTCCGACCCAATCGCTTTCCAGTTTGATGCAGGATATCAAAGGAAGTTCGTCAAAGTGGATCAATGAGAAGCGATTTGTTAACGGAAAATTTTCATGGCAGGAAGGATATGGTGCTTTTTCCTATGCTAAGTCCGATCTGTCCACGATAATTCAATACATCGAAGACCAGGAGATGCATCACAAGACTATTAGTTTCATAGAGGAGTATCAGCGTCTTTTAGTGGAATTTGAAATTGAACATGATAATCGGTTCGTGTTCAAACCTGTTTGATATCTCGTGCCTCATGGCACCGGGTTACGGTTGATTTCGCATTGAACTTCCTGACAGGCCCGGAGACAGCTTCTTACTTTTTTCGAGCTATCCCGGATCATCTTCATTCGTCATTCCTCACTCGTTATTCGTCATTTATCACTTTCTGCAAGAATCACCTTGACCCACTCGGCATATTGCTTTCCACTTGGGTGAAGACCGTCACTGGCAATCAGTTCCGGATCGTCAAAGCCTTTGCGTGAAATATCCGTGATGTTAAAATACCGGATACCATATTTTTCCGTGATGGATGCATTGACGCGATTATACTCATTCAGCTCGCGCGTGATTTTTTCCTGTTTTTCTTTTCCGAAAGGAGTGAAGCCATAATCGGGAATTGAAACGACAAACACTTTTGACTTGTCGCCACCGGCAAAGACAATTGCCATCTTCAGCAATTCTTCGAATTCAGGAGCGTAGCTTTCAACAGACTTTCCCTGGTATTGATTGTTCACGCCAATAAGCAATGAAACAAGGTCATAATCCTTCGCAGGATTCTCGCGCAGGATGGCATTCTTCAGATCGTCCGTGCGCCAACCGGTGGTTGCAATGATGTTGGGCGGACTGAATTTCTGCCCGCGCGCATTTAATTCTTTAACCAGCAGTACCGGCCATCGTTGATCTTCTGCTACACTTTCACCAATCGTGTACGAATCACCTAATGCTAAAAACTTCATGGGTTTGGATTTAACAGGTTGTTGTGCCATAGCGAGCGAACCTGTGAACAGGCCTAATGCAATAACTAGAAGTCGCTTCATCATATAAAGATATGAGATTCATTTATTTAACGCGGCATGGTATTGGCGATAGAGAAATGAGAGCGGCATAGTTTTTTAAAATGTATCATACAAGAACAAAACAGTTAAATATGAAAATTGTATCGAATCGATCAGGTAAGGTAATGAGCATTTTGCTAGCACTGTGCTTGTTATTGGGCGCTTGTAAAAACATGAGTAAGTCTCAAAAAGGAACATACATTGGCGCGGCAGGTGGTGCAGCAGCGGGTGCGGCTATCGGTAAAGCGGCAGGAAACACAGCAATGGGAGCAATCCTCGGAGCTGTTGTCGGGGGTGCTGCGGGTTACGGAATCGGCCGTTACATGGATAAGCAGGCTGAGGAATTAAGGAAGGATCTTGAAGGAGCAGAGATCGAACGCGTAGGTGAAGGTATTAAAATTACTTTCCGCGAAGGAATTCAGTTTGCGGTGAACTCTGACGTTGTAAGCGAAGCTTCAAAGACAAACCTCAAGGATCTCGCTGAAACACTTCAGAAGTATAAGGATACAAACATCCTGATTGAAGGTCATACTGATATCACAGGTTCACGCGAGCATAACATGGGACTTTCTGAAAGACGTGCAGAGGCTGTGGCCGACTACCTTGAAACACTTGGTGTGGCAACGAAGCGTATCACGACAGAAGGATATGGTCCTGATCAGCCAGTAGGCGATAATAACTCCGACTACGGAAGACAGCAGAACCGCAGGGTAGAAGTGGCGATCTTTGCAAACGAGAAGTTGAAGAAGAAAGCAGAGAAAGGTGAGCTTGGCGAAGTTTCAGCAGCTGAAACAAAAACCGGCAACGACAATTAATTTTCGATAGCCATATATAAAAGTGAAAAATCCCGGCAGTTCGTTGTCGGGATTTTTGTTTTTATGCTACGCAGCTTTTGGTGTAAGGTGCGGTTTCTTTTTGCTTCTCATAAAGATGTTGAGTGCGGCAAAAGCCACGATCAGTATCCCTGGAAGAATTGACACATAACGCAATGTTACTTGAGGCCCTTCTGTATCGATAGATTCGCCCATCAGCGGCAGCACCATTGAAGTAGCAACCATTCCAGCGCCACCGAGGATCGAGAGTCCAAGCGCTCCGCTGCCCGGAATGTACTCCGCTACGAAGCCAAGCATAGTCGGCCAGAAGTAACAAATTCCAATGGCAAAAACGATCGCAGCGAACATCGTGAACGCGGCCCCATCGGCAATGCTAAGAAGGTAGAGTCCGGCAAAAGAAAGAATTGCAGAACCCAGGAGAACACCCGCAGGGTTCAGTCTGTGAACAAGCGGACCTGCGAAGTAGCGTCCAACGGCCATGATACCCGTCACGACTACAAGGATAATCATCGGATTAATGCCACTGTTTGTCAGCAGGGCATTGATCCATTGGTTCGTTCCGAGTTCCGTGGATGCGGTGAGGAACATGCAGAACAGCATGAACGGGAACAGAAGGCTCGCTTTGTTGGCGAATTTGCTCTCTGCAATCACTGCGACCACGATCACCGCCATGATGATGTATGTGGTTGTGTTAAACTGGATGGCAAGCGCAGGAACACTGGCTGCAAGGATCATGAAAGTGACGACAACAAGAATGGTGATCGGTGCACCAACGTTCTTGAGCATATCTTTGTAGCTCACACCCGAACTTACACGCTCAGTCTCAGGTATATTCTGGCCGAAGAACATGTAGCCGTATAACGCCAGCGGGATAAACAGCAGGCTTGTCAGCAGTTGCCAGCTCAGGCCAAGGTTATCGATGAGCAGCCATGCCAGGATGCCGCCAATCACAATCCCGCCAGGGAACCAAACATGGAACCGGTTGAGCCATTTTGTTTTATTTTCGGAGTGAATGGTTGCAACGAGAGGGTTGCACGCAGCTTCCACACTACCGTTGCCCAGACCGATAAATACATTGGAAATAAACAGCATTGTCTTATCCTTGGCAGTGAGCAGTAACACGATGCCAATGAGGTGCGTAAAGAACGCCAACCAGATGATACGCCTTGTCTTCACTGCATCGATCACAAGGCCTCCGATGTACATGGCAACGGTGAAGCCCCAGAAGGCAGGACCAAATGCCCATCCAACATCCTGAGCGGATAGCCCGTAATCGTTTTGAAACACTGCTTCAATTTTGGCGCGGATTGCGAAGGTCAGCGAAGTGACCAACAACGCAAGGCAACTGGCCACAAAGAGACGCGAAGCGTTAAAGTTTTTTTCCATGTGTTTTAGTGGTTTAAGTTTTGGTTGCTTATTCGTAATTGAATATCCTGTTTAATCTTTATTCGTGCAAACAATTTTTACTTATAGCTCAAATGAAAATCCTTTCTCCGTAAGCTGATTATAAATTTTCTTGTCGAATTTGTACAGGCTGGCAGCACGGTGCGACACTTCTTTCTGCTTTTCATTGCAAGGCACCAGTAAATTCATGTTCAGGAGCTTTCTCCGGAAGTTCGGTTTGTCAACTTCCGTTTCGAGAATCGCCTCATATAATTGCTGGATCTGATTCAGGGTAAATTTCTTCGGCAGCAGGTTAAAGCCGATAGGCTCATGCCGCACCTTGTGCTTCAGGTTTGTGAATCCATACGCGAGGATTTTATTGTGGTCGTATGGAAGCTTCGGTACATCATGTATGTTAAACCATTTGGCATCTGATGCTGTGAATCCCGGGTTAAGGGAATAGTTGTCGGCATTTACAAGCGCCTTGTACGCAATGGTTATGACGCGCTTGTTGGGGTAGCGGTCGACATCTCCGAAGGACCGCAGTTGCTCGAGATAGATATTAGACACTCCTGTCAGGGATTTCAGCAATCGGCTTGCGGCTTCATCCACATCCTCGTTGTAGCGGATCCATCCTCCCGGCAGTGCCCACTTTCCTTTGCTGATTCCCTCACCATGTTTGATGAGCAACACATCGAGTTCACCATCCTTAAATCCAAAGATCAAACAGTCAATCGAGAGTGCATCGATTATATCGTCACTGTATTGAGGTGATGCCATGAGGAGTTTGAGCTTTCAGTTCTAAGGTATAAAAAAAAGTAAAAATTATAGTCATTTTGACTATTTGTCAATAATATTGTTTTAACAACCGCTATGACGCAATATCTTCTTGGCCTCGATATTGGAAGTTCTTCCATTAAAGCATCACTTGTTAATGCATCCACCGGACTATCGGTAGCTACTGCACAATCACCTGCAGAGGAAATGCCGATGCTTGCTGTAAATCCCGGATGGGCGGAGCAAGACCCTGATATGTGGTGGGGTCATGCAGTCACAGCAATCCGCGCCACGCTGGCAAAATCGAAGATCGACTCAAAGGCTATTCAGGCAATCGGTATCTCGTATCAGATGCACGGGTTGGTGCTGGTGGATAAAAACCTCAAGCCTTTGCGGCCATCGATCATATGGTGTGACAGTCGCGCAGTGCCGTATGGCGATCGCGCATGCAAGGACCTTGGCGAGTGGTACTGTCTTGAACATCTCCTTAACTCACCTGGAAATTTCACCGCTGCGAAATTGAAATGGGTCCAGCAAAACGAGCCGCATATATACGAGAAGGTATACAAATTCATGCTTCCGGGAGATTACATTGCCTTAAAGCTGTCGGGCGAAGTTGTAACCACAGACTCGAGCCTTTCGGAAGGCATCTTCTGGGATTACAAATCCAGGTCGGTTTCGGATAAGCTGCTTTCTTACTTTGGGTTTGACAAATCTTTCCTCCCGGAGATTAAGCCGGTCTTTTCAGTTCATGCGCAGATAAAAAAGACAGTAGCAGATGAGTTAGGATTTAACCCGGACGTCAGGATCTCGTACAGTGCGGGAGATCAGCCGAACAATGCGTTCTCTCTCAACGTGCTGAACAATGGCGAGACTGCAGCAACGGCAGGTACTTCTGGTGTCATTTACGGTGTCACCGACCAGAACGCTTACGATCCGAAATCGAGAGTCAACACATTCATTCATGTTAACAACACGGCTTCGAAGACTTCGAATGGTGTGTTGCTGTGCATCAACGGAACGGGTATCCTCAACAGCTGGCTCCGTAAAAATACGCGTGCTGCTGGTGAGCCTTATGCCTATGAAGTGATGAACGAAATGGCCTCAAAGGCTCCGATCGGTTCTGACGGTCTCGCTGTACTTCCTTTTGGAAACGGTGCTGAGAGAATTCTGGAGAATAAGTCGATTGAATCCTCTTTCCATGGACTGAATTTCAACCAGCATTCTCAAAACCATATTTTTCGTGCCGCGCAGGAGGGAATTGTTTTCTCGCTCCGCTATGGTTTTGATATTCTAAAAAGTATGGGACTGAAAACAAGTGTAATTCGCGCAGGTAAGGCGAATATGTTTCTAAGCCCGCTGTTCCGCGAAGCGTTTGTCAATACGATAGGCGCACCGTTGGAACTCTGCAACACCGATGGTGCCACCGGGGCTGCGATAGGAGCGGGTGTAGGTGCCGGTATCTTCAAAAATTTCAATGAGGCCTTTAGCGGACTCAAGATTATCGGCAGCGAAGTCCCTGACAAAAGCAAGTCTGAGCAGTACGAGGCTGCCTATGAAAACTGGAAAGCAAAACTTCAATTGTATATAAAGTAATAGTCTATAATCTCCAACATTATGAAACTCACCTTAGGCGACAAAGAGTATTTTAAAGGCATCGGGCAGATCAAGTATGAAGGAAGGGAATCTGACAATCCGTTAGCTTTCAAATTTTACGACCCGACAAAAAAAATCGGAAAGAAAACCATGGAAGAGCACTTCCGTTTTGCGATTGCATACTGGCATACGTTCTGTGGCACCGGTGGCGACCCGTTCGGACCTGGAACCAAACTGTTTCCGTGGCTCACGAATGACGATCCTGTGCAGCGTGCCTATGATAAAATGGATGCTGCCTTTGAGTTCATCACGAAGATCGGTGCGCCATTCTATTGCTTCCACGATTATGATCTGGTGGACGAAGGCCCTACGCTGAAAGAATCGGAAGACCGCCTTCAGAAGGTTGTGGCATATGCAAAGAAAAAGCAGAAGGCTTCCGGGGTGAAACTGCTTTGGGGAACTGCCAATTTGTTTTCACATCCACGCTACATGAATGGTGCAGCCACGAATCCTGATTTTGATGTCGTATGCTATGCGGGAGCACAGGTAAAAAATGCACTGGACGCAACAATTGAACTCGGTGGCGCCAACTATGTATTCTGGGGCGGCAGAGAAGGTTATATGTCGTTGCTGAATACAAACATGAAACGTGAGCAGGAACACATGGCACGTTTCCTTCACATGGCAAAAGATTATGCGCGTGCAAATGGATTCAAAGGAACATTTTTCATCGAGCCAAAACCAATGGAGCCGTCAAAGCATCAATATGATTTTGATTCTGCGACAGTAATTTCGTTCCTCCGTCAATTCGACCTGATGGATGATTTCAAACTGAATATCGAAGTGAACCACGCAACGCTGGCACATCATACCTTCCAGCACGAGTTGCAGGTTGCTGCTGATGCAGGAATGCTGGGGAGCATCGATGCAAACCGCGGTGATTATCAGAATGGATGGGATACAGATCAATTTCCTAACAACCTGTACGAATTAGCCGAATCCATGCTGGTGATCCTCGAAGCTGGCGGACTCAAAGGAGGCGGTGTAAACTTCGATGCGAAAGCGAGGAGAAACTCTACCGACCTCGAAGATATTTTCTATGCGCACATCGGTGGAATGGATTGCTTTGCGCGATCACTTCTCATCGCTCAGGCAGTGCTTGACGATGGTGAATACACAAAGCTTCGGAAAGATCGCTACGCCTCATTTGACTCAGGCAAAGGAAAAGCATTTTCGCAGGGTAAACTTGCGTTGGATGAATTACGCAGCCTTGCTCATAAGACAGGCGAACCAAAACAGATCAGCGGCAAGCAGGAATATTTTGAAAACCTGATCAGCAAATTCATTTGAAAAATCACCCCTAAATCCCCTGAAGGGGACTTACATTCCCCCTTGGGTGGCTAGGGGGTTGCAATCGATTTCGATGATATTATTTCGTATTTTTTGATGAAGAAACTTTAAAAAACTGAATCAACGCCTATTTTTAAACCTTATGAGCAGAAAACTACGCATGGGAATGATCGGTGGAAGCCTGGAGGCTTTCATCGGTGCCGTTCATCGCAAAGCTGCCTCGATCGATGGCGAGATTGAACTCGTCTGTGGGGCTTTCAGCAGCGATCCTAAAAAATCAAAAGCTACAGGCAAGGCGCTTTACCTCGATCCGAAAAGAGTGTATGGCAGCTACCGTGAGATGATTGAAACTGAAAAGTCTCTGCCTGAAGATCAACGGATGGATTTCGTTTCCATCGTAACACCAAACCATGTGCATTTCGATCCCGCAAAGATGGCATTGGAAAATGGTTTCCATGTGATCATCGACAAGCCCATAGCCTTTAACGTGGCGGAGGCGAAAGCGCTCAAAAAGGTTGTAGATAAATCCGGTCTTGTGCTGGCATTGACGCACACTTATACAGGCTATCCGATGGTGAAAGAAGCGCGCAACATGGTCGCTACCGGAAAAATTGGAAAAGTGCGCAAGGTATATGTTGAGTATCCGCAAGGTTGGCTTTCGACCTTTGTTGAAGGCAGCGGCAATAAACAGGCAAGCTGGAGAACAGATCCTTCGAAGTCAGGCGCAGGCGGGGCGATAGGTGACATCGGCACGCACGCTGCAAACCTCGCGGAATACATCACCGGCTCCAATATTAATGAGATCAACGCATTGTTAAATACGGTCGTGAAGGGAAGACTCCTTGACGATGACAGCTCCATGCTCGTGAAGTTTGAGAATGGTGCAACGGGTGTGCTACTGGCTACTCAGGTGGCGGCTGGCGATGAGAACAACCTCAACATCCGCGTATATGGAGAGAAGGGCGGTCTGGAATGGCGCCAGGAAGAACCTAATACACTTGTAGTGAAGTGGCTTGACAAGCCAAAAGAAATTCTTCGCGCAGGCTGGGGATACCTTTCTGACATCGCCAAGAAAAACACACGTACACCATCCGGACACCCCGAGGGATATCTCGAGGCGTTTGCCAACATATACATGGCCTTCGCCCGTGGCGTACGCGACCATAAGGCCGGCAAAAAAATCGACCCGGCAAAATACGATTTCCCTGACGCAGAAGATGGTGTGAGGGGAATGGCATTCGTTGAAACGGTTATTAAGAGTGCGACTTCGAATAAGAAGTGGACACCGTTGAAGATATGAGTCACTAGTTACTGGTCAGTGGGAGGAAAGAGGAAAAAGAGGAAATTGAAAAAAGGAAACTTGGAAAGGAGATAGGATAGTTCACCATAGATGCTTCGGTTTAATGCAAGACTAAATCAGAAATTTATGGAGCTAGAAGAATTAAAAGTTTACAACCTGGCAATGGAAATGGGCGAGAAAGTTTGGGCTATCGTTGATGGATGGAATTACTTCCAGAAAGACACTGTCGGAAAACAACTCGTGCGTGCTACAGATTCGATTGCTTCAAACTTGAGCGAAGGATATGGTAGATATCATTACCGAGAGAAGAAGAATTTTGGATACTATTCCAGAGGTTCTCTTTACGAAACCAAAACCTGGATCGTAAAAGCGTCAAACAGAAAATTGATAGCTGGTTCAGATTTTCAATCGATATCTTCAGACCTCTCAACAATTTCAAAGATGCTCAACGGATATATTCGATCGATAGGCAAATCAAGTCAATCTGATTTCCCTGATGTATAACTAACTTTCTTTTTCCCTTTTCATTTTTCTATTTTACTTTTTCCTCCCAATGACCAATGACCAGTGACTTTTTCAACCGAAGACTAAACACCGAATTAAACCAAACTTAAAAACGAGTTCTACATGAAGACAATCAAAGGTCCCGCCATATTTCTCGCTCAGTTCATGGGCGATCAGGCTCCGTTTGATAATATTAAAACAATCTCTAAGTGGGCGGCATCGCTCGGCTATGTTGGTATCCAGATTCCAACGTGGGACCCGCGCGCCATCGACCTCCAGAAAGCTGCGGAAAGCAAAGACTATTGCGATGATTGGAAAGGGGTAATAGAGTCTGCGGGGCTTCAGGTTACTGAATTGTCAACGCACCTTCAGGGCCAGTTGGTGGCTGTTCATCCGGCTTACAATGAATTGTTTGACGGATTTGCTCCGAAGTCAGTGCGTGGCGATGCAAAAGCGCGTCAGGCCTGGGCGGTAGAGCAGTTGAAGTTTGCTGCAAAGGCGAGCAAGAACCTCGGCTTGAATGCACACGCAACTTTTTCAGGTGCCCTGATGTGGCACACCGTATATCCGTGGCCACAGCGTCCTGCAGGACTGGTTGAAGATGGGTTTAAAGAACTTGCAAAACGCTGGCTGCCGATCCTCAATGCGTTCGACAAGGCTGGCGTGGATGTATGCTACGAAATCCACCCGGGAGAAGACCTGCACGATGGCGTTACCTTCGAGCGCTTCTGGGAAGCTACCGAGAAACACCCGCGCTGCAACATCTTATACGATCCAAGCCACTTCGTTCTGCAACAGCTTGATTATCTGCAATACATCGATTTCTATCACCAGTTCATCAAGATGTTCCATGTAAAAGATGCCGAATTCAATCCAACCGGAAGATCTGGCGTGTACGGAGGTTTCCAGGATTGGGTGAACCGGCCGGGAAGATTTCGCTCTTTGGGCGATGGGCAGGTGGATTTCAAGTCAATCTTCTCTAAATTGACACAGTATGGCTTTAATGGCTGGGCCGTGCTCGAGTGGGAGTGCTGCATCAAGCATCCGGAGCAGGGTGCTGCCGAAGGCTCGAAGTTTATCAAAGACCATATTATCCGCGTCACTGAGAAGGCTTTTGACGACTTTGCCGGTGCAGGAAAAGATCAAAAACTGAATAAAAAAGTGTTGGGAATCTGATCAGTTTAGTATTACGATGAAATGCGACATATGCATTTCATCCGATGCAAGTTCCCGAGAGTAGATGTATTTACGTGTAAAATAAAAGAGGTATAAAATTTAAACCGATGAAAAAGTTAATGCTGGTCCTGTTTGTCGCTGTAACGGTAAGCTGGACAATGACATCCTGTGGTGGTAAAAAAGAAGAAGCTAAAGAAGGCGAAGAGACTGAAGAGGCTTATGATGACAGCGATCTCGCTGAGCCAAAGAAAGAATCCTCTGAAGATCTTATCAAGCAAGGTCAGGTGCTGGTCGATCAGAGCGATTGCAAGACATGCCACCACGCTACCAACAAAATCATCGGACCAGCGCATGCTGACGTAGCCAAGAAATATGAGTTCACCCAGGGCAATGTTACCATGCTTGCGGGCAAGATCATCAAAGGTGGAAGCGGAGTGTGGGGAGAGATTCCGATGACAGCACACCCTGACATTTCACAGCAGGATGCTGAAAAGATGGCGATGTATGTGCTTTCGCTGGATGGAGAAAAACCTGCCGATCGCTAATCAGATATTTAAACCAATCAATCTACCAGACCTATGAACGTAAGAGTACTAATTGCTGCGCTGATGTTGTCATTGTGTACAATTCACACAATTGCGCAGGACAACACGTTGTCGAAGAAAGAAAAAAAGGACGGATGGAAGCTGCTCTTTGATGGGAAAACCACAACAGGCTGGCATAACTTCAATTCTAATACGATCGGAAAAGCATGGAAAGTCCAGGATGGTGCGCTGTACCTCGACAACACCGTCAAGGAACGCGAAGATCGTGGTGATATCATCACTGCCGATGAATTTGAAAATTTTGAGTTCACCATCGACTGGAAGATTGATTCGTGCGGAAACAGTGGCGTGATGTTTAATGTAATTCAGGATCCGAAGTATCGCGCGGTGTGGCATACAGGTCCGGAAATGCAGGTACTCGACAACGAGTGCCATCCTGATGCAAAGATTGAAAAACACAGAGCTGGCGATCTCTACGATCTCATCAAATCCAACAAGGAGACCGTAAAGCCTGCCGGTCAGTGGAATACAGCGCGAATCGTTTCGAACAAGGGCAAGTATGAATTCTGGCTGAATGGCAACAAAGCTGTAGAATTTACAATGCACGATGCGCAATGGGATGCACTCGTTGCAGGAAGTAAGTTCAAGAACATGGCCGACTTCGGAAAAGCCACAAAAGGGCATATCTCACTGCAAGACCACGGTGATAAGGTGTGGTTCCGCAATATCAAGATCAGAGAAATCAAATAAATAGTTCCATTTACCATTTTATGAAACCCCAATGGGCCTTCAGGCACCTCGTGACAGCATTCGCACTAGCGTTTGCTGTTTCTTCCTGTGATTCAAATAAAGAAACCAAACGCCCGATGGATCCGTGGGTATTCCGGTCAGTGCTTGACCAGAAGCCACGCATGATAACGGCTGCGTTACACGACAACCTTTACGTTGCTTATGACGCAAGGCAATGTCAGATGTACAAAGCGTGGAAGGGAGGGGTAATCTTTGATGGCGCAGTGTATACAACCAATCACGGTCCGCAGCCAACGTCAAAAGGATATGCTTACTACCAACAGCCTGAAGGAGAGACATTCTGGGTTCTTTCGAAGGGTGGGCAAGACATTGAACTTATTCCGAATTTCAAAGGCTATCGCTTCAACGATGGCCAGGTGACTTTCAAGTATGAGCTCGCTACTGAAGACGGGGAAAAGTTTGTTGTTGAGGAAACACCTGAATATGAACGCAACGACAACAAAACCGGACTCAAACGCACTTTCAAAACCTCCGGTGTTCCTTCCGGTGCTGAAGTGAAGATAAAGACTGTCTTTACTAACCTCGAAAAAGAAGATGACTACGAATCGTCAGGAAATGTCAGGGTTATCTCCAAAGAAACGAAGACTCTTCCTGCAGGATCGGTTCAGGAAGTGAAGGCCGAAGTAACGCTGAAGTCCAATGCAGAAACAGAACTAACCGTTTTCTTCCATCCCGGTTTCGATTCGCTGAAAGAGGATGAGAAGAAAGAAGAACAACCTGTTGATGCGCTTGCACAAGGTGCTAAGCTCATTGATGGCTCCGATTGCAAAACATGCCACAACGAAAAAGTAAAAACGGTTGGTCCGGCTTACGTTGATGTTGCTAAGAAATATGACTACACCGAAGCTAACGTGTCAAAACTCGTTGGTAAAGTAATTAAAGGAGGTAGTGGAGTGTGGGGCGAAGTTCCCATGACGGCCCATCCTGACCTTACTGAATCCGATGCAACGTTGATGGTCAATTACATCATGGCGTTGGATGGTGAGAAACTTGCTACGGCAGAAAACACTGATGATCTCAGCGCGGGTACAAAACCGATCAGCTTCACATTCGATTCGAAAAACGAATTTGAAAAAGAGGAAGCAAATAAAGATTATCCGGGTCTTGCTGTATCCGTTTACAAGATTGAAAATTTTACGCAGGACTTTTACCAGTTGCCGAAGCAGTTTGATCCAATGTATACTGCTGTTGCGCCTGGGGTTCACTTCAGTGTAGAGCTCACTAAGAACAATCCTGAGATCAATGAATCTGTGCTGATGCACTTTAAAGGATTTTTGAACATTGAGGAAGAAGATAACTATGTGATCCGCCTGATCAGCGATGACGGGTCCCGCATGTGGATCGATGGAAAACTGCAGATCGACAACGATGGTTTCCACGGCCCTCAGCCACGTGATGCTGAAATGATCCTGAAAAAAGGGAAGCATCCGGTCGAGATCATTTACTATCAGGGACTCGCAGGCTATGCACTCTCACTGCAGTGGGCGAAACATGGTGATGGAAAATTCTCGGTCATTCCTGTTGAAGCGCTCGGCCATACGAAGGCAAGCTTTAAAAAATCAGTGCCTTATGTTCCGCTAAGCAAACTTGTGAAAAGCATTCCTGGAGATAAAACAGATGAAGCTGGTGTACACCCATCATTCGATTTGTTTCAGGCGCGGCCCGATAACTTCGAACCTAAAGTTGGCGGAATGGATTTTCTTTCCGACAGCAGTCTCCTGGTTTGTACATGGGATTCCGTTGGACCAGTGTATCGTCTTGAAGGCGTAACGCGCAATAACCCGTCAAAGATCAAGATCACAAGGATAGCATCGGGCCTTGCCGAGCCGTTGGGAATTAAAGTCGTGAACGACACGATCTATGTTCTTCAGAAGCAGGAGCTCACACGCCTCCTTGATAACGACAAGGATGGCATCATCGATGAATATCAAACCGTGAGTGATGACTGGCGCGTATCTGCAAACTTCCATGAGTTCGCCTTCGGACTTGTTTATAAAGACGGGTATTTCTACGCGTCACTGGCTACTGCCATTAATCCAGGTGGAGCGAGTACGAAACCGCAAATTCCGGATCGCGGAAAGGCCGTCAAGATCTCGAAGAAGGATGGAACGGTTGAATTCATCGCTAGCGGACTCCGCACTCCGAACGGTATTGGTCTCGGTGTTGACAACGAACTCTTCATCACCGACAACCAGGGAGACTGGCTTCCGTCAAGCAAAGTGCTGCACATCACGAAGGGATCGTGGTATGGTTCGCGCTCTGTTGATTTTGAAGGAACGGCAAATCTCAAAGAAAAACTTCCGGTAGTATGGCTTCCGCAGGATGAAATTGGAAACTCACCGGGGCAACCCGTGCCCATCAACGTTGGTCCATACAAAGGGCAACAGCTTCACGGTGAAGTGACACACGGTGGATTAAAGCGTGTGTTCATGGAGAAGGTAAACGGTGAATACCAGGGAGCAGTGTTCCGCTTCTCTCAGGGGCTTGAAGGTGGTGTAAACCGCGCAGTGTGGGGGCCTGATAATGCACTTTATGTGGGCATGATTGGAAATCCTGGTAACTGGAGTCACTCGGGCCGCAAGTGGTATGGCCTGCAGAAACTGAAATACAATGGAAAGCCTGCCTTTGAAATGCTTGCGGTTCGCGCGAAAGCGAATGGAATGGAAATCGAAATGACGGAACCCATTGCTGACAACTTCGGTAACTCTGTTTCCGATTACGAGATCCGTCAATGGTATTATAAGCCGACTGAAAATTACGGTGGACCAAAGCTTGATGAAAAACAGCTCACCGTAAAATCAGTAAATATTTCAAATGACCGCAAGAAAGTTTTCCTTGAGATCCAGGGAATGCAGCCCAATCACGTGGTGTATGTTCATCTCAGGGGTTTGTTTGTCAGCAAGGAAAACAGAAATCTCTGGGCAACCGAGGCGTGGTATACGCTGAATGCAATTCCGTCAGAGCCGGGCTTCAGGAATCCGGTGAAACCTCCGGTTGCCAATGTGCTCAGCGAAAGCGAAAAAGCCGCAGGTTGGAAATTATTGTTTGATGGCAAAACCACCACGGGCTGGAGAAATTTCAAGTCCGATAAGATCGGATCAGCATGGAAAGTGAAAGATGGGATGCTCAGCTTCGATAATTCGAAAAAAGCCAATGGCCAGGTCGTTGGAGGAGGCGACATCGTTACGACTGATGAGTATGAGAACTACGAATTCTCCATCGAGTGGAAGATTTCGAAGTGTGGAAACAGTGGTATTATTTTCAATGCGGTCGAAGATGCGAAGTATGATTACGTGTGGCAAACAGGCCCGGAGATGCAGGTGCTCGATAACACGTGTCATCCGGATGCACGCATTGAAAAGCATCGTGCAGGAGATCTGTACGACCTGATCGAAAGCAAATTTGTGGCGGTGAATCCTCCCGGTGAGTGGAATCAGGCGCGAATCATTTCTAACAAAGGCAACTACGAGTTCTGGCTCAATGGATACAAGATTGTTGAGTTTACCATGCATGACGCAAAGTGGGATGACATGGTGAAGAATAGTAAGTTTAAAGATATGCCTGACTTCGGCAAAGCTACAAAAGGTAGAATCGCTTTGCAGGATCATGGCGACCAGGTGTCATTCAGAAATATTAAGATCAGAGAAATAAAATAACTAACTATCCTGACCTGTTGGGTCAGGATTTTCTTTTTACAACCAATGAGACGTTACATTCCAATCTTCCTCCTTTTCTGCCTCCTGCTTTCATGCAGCAAAGAAAAAAAGCGCATTCTCGTTTTCTCAAAAACAAAAGGTTATCGGCATGAATCTATTCCGGATGGAAAGCTTGCGCTGATCGATCTTGGTAAGCAGCATGAATTCGAGGTGGACACCACCGAGGACGCAAGCCTTTTTACAGAGGACAACCTTAAAAAATACCGCGCTATCGTTTTCCTCAGCACAACGATGGACGTCCTCAATCCTGTCCAGCAGGCAGATTTCAAACGATTCATCGAGGCCGGTGGTGGGTTTGTAGGGATTCATGCCGCAGCCGATACAGAATATGAATGGCATTGGTATGGAAAACTTCTCGGTGCTTATTTTAAGAGCCATCCGAAAATTCAGGAAGCAAAGTTGACGAAGGTGCGCCCCTTCGGTCCGAACACATTGCCCGACACATGGACACGAACGGATGAGTGGTATAACTATAAAAAGATTTCAGACAAGATCAATGTTATTTATAACCTGGAGGAAAGTTCTTACCAGGGAGGCGAGAATGGCAACAATCATCCGATCGCGTGGTACCAGGAATTTGAAGGCGGAAGGTCTTTTTATACGGGTCTCGGACATACAAAGGAGAGTTATAAGGATTCACTTTTCCTTGACCATGTTCTGCAAGGCATCGAGTGGGCTATGGGCGACAACAAGCTCGACTATGGCAAGGCTACTTCAAAGCGCATCCCTGAAGAAAACCGATTTACTAAAACGGTTCTCGATTTTAATCTGGACGAGCCGACAGAGATGACAATTCTCCCTGACGGGAAGATTATTTTTGTTGAGCGCAAAGGTGATGTGAAACTTTACACGCCATCGGATAATAAGACGAAGGTGATCAACACATTCAAAGTAGGGACGAAATTCGAAGACGGTGTAATCGGTCTCACTTCCGATCCAAACTTCAAAGACAATAACTACCTGTACATTTTTTACTCACATCCGGAGCGTTCTGCAAACGTGCTTTCTCGGTTTGTATTTAAGGATGACAAGATTGACATGAGCTCCGAAAAGGAGATGCTTGAGGTGCCGACACAACGGGAGACGTGCTGCCACACAGGCGGGTCGCTTGCGTTTGGTCCTGGTGGGAATTTGTTCATCTCCACGGGCGATAACACCAGTCCTTTTGAGTCTGACGGTTTCAGTCCTTCTGATGAGCGTCCGGGTCGTTCTCCATTCGATGCGCAGAAATCTTCTGCCAATACGAACGACTTGCGTGGAAAAATTCTTCGCATTCATCCCGAACCTGATGGAACATACACCATCCCGGAAGGAAATCTGTTCCCGAAAGGAGAGGAGAAGACAAGGCCTGAAATTTATGTGATGGGAAATCGCAACCCTTACAGAATTTCGATCGATCAGAAAACCGGCTATCTCTATTGGGGTGAAGTCGGGCCTGACGCGGGTAACAACGATTCACTTCGCGGCCCTCGCGGATATGACGAGCTTAACCAGGCAAAGAAGGCCGGCTTCTTCGGGTGGCCTTACTTCGTTGGAAACAACTATGCTTACGGGAAGTATGATTTTGCAGGCAAGAAAGTTTCGGCAAAGTGGGATCCGAAAGCACCGATCAACGACTCACCAAACAACACGGGTAAGCGCGAGCTTCCTCCTGTATCTGACGCGTTCATCTGGTACCCCTATGCAAAGAATGATGACTTCCCGATGATGAAGGAAGGCGGGCGCAACGCTATGGCCGGGCCGATTTATTACAGCGAAGATTACAAAGGCATGGAAGGCGCATTCCCAGACTACTTCGATGGTAAGGTAATGATCTATGACTGGATGCGGAACTTCATGTTCCTGCTGACGCTCGATAAAGACGGTGCGATCAAGGACATCGAACCGTTTATGGCGGGCACAAAGTTCAACAATATCATGGACATGGCTTACGGTCCTGACGGTAAATTGTACATGCTCGAGTATGGCACAAAATGGTTCGCGAAGAACATTGACGCGCGTCTCGTCCGGATCGATTACAACGGAGGCAACAGACCACCCGTTGCAATGCTCACTGCCGACAAGTTTTACGGAGCTGTTCCGCTCACTGTCAAGTTCACAGCTGAAGGAAGTCAGGACCCTGATGGCGATGCATTGAAATACGAACTGATCGCCAACGGAAAAACGGAAACTTCCAATGATGGCACCTTCACCGTCACCTTCGACAAAGCAGGAGTGTATACTCCTGAGTTAAAAATTACCGATAAGAACGGAGGTTCCAATTCTGCGAAACTTCAGATCATCGCAGGAAATGAACAGCCAACTGTCAAAGTTGAATTTACGAGCGGGAACAAAACGTTCTACTTCCCTGGCGCTCCGGTAGGATACAAGGTAACCGTAACAGATAAAGAAGACGGGTCAAGTGAAAATGGAAAGATCACCGCATCGGATGTGAAGGTGACATTCAACTACCTGAAAGGCTTTGATATGACTGCGATAGCGCAGGGTCACCAAATGCCAACCATAGAGCTTCCCGGCAAAGCGCTCATTGACAACAGCGACTGTAAGTCTTGCCACCTGATCGATCAGCGTTCAGCGGGCCCAAGCTATAAAGAGGTTGCAGCGAAATATGAGAAGCAGAAAGACGCGACCGATTACCTCGCTGCAAAAATTATCAAAGGCGGTGCAGGCGTATGGGGCACAACTGAAATGGCAGCGCATCCGCAGATCTCTGTTGATGATGCGAAGAAAATGGTTGACTACATTCTGTCACTCAACCAGGTAAAAACTGACAAGTCGCTTCCGCTGGTGTCGACCGTTACGCCAGGCAAAGAAGAGGATGGCGCTTACATTCTCACCGCAAGTTATTTCGATAAGGGTGGCGAGAACGTTCCATCTATCCCTGCCCAGGGCGCTGCAGTGTTACGCGGCCCGACCCTTGGTGCAGATCAGGCAAGCCAATTAAATGTAGCGCGCGTACTTCGCTTCAACGGACAGGCCGGACTTGACAATGTAAAACACAATGCATGGGCTGCATACAAGGAACTTGATCTTACCGGTGTGAAGAGTGTTAGTGTAATGGCGTTTGTAAGACCTGGAGATTCGGTGACTGGCAGTGTTGAGGTCCGGCTGGATAAACCCGATGGCGAACTGCTTGGTACCGCAAAGCTTGACAAGCCAAACATGAATTCGGAAAAGGTTTCATTCAAGCAGGTTCAGGGCGTTCATGATCTGTACTTCGTATTTAAGAATGATAAAGCCGGAGACAAGAATCTGTTTTATTTCGGAGGCGCGAAATTGAGCAATAAATAAAATTGAGGTTGTGAAATGGTGACAGCATTTCAGTGAGTACCCAAACATTTAAACCTAATACACATGAAAAGAAGAGAGTTCATTCAATCCTCCGCTGTTGCGGCAGCAGGATTACTCGCGTTGCCATCGCTGGCAACTGCAGCAGCAAAAGGGAAGGGAGAGGTTGGTCTGCAGATCTATACGCTTCGCGACACCATCTTCAAAGACCCAAAAGGCGTGTTGAAGCAGGTTGCTGACTTCGGATATAAAAAGCTCGAGACTTTCGCTTACCGCGATGGCAGCATCTTCGGAATGCCATTCGCAGATTTTGGAAAATACATTAAGGACCTCGGCATGAAGGTCACCAGCGGTCACTACGGGCTTGACCAGGCGAAGAGTGACAGCTGGGAGAAAGCAGTAACCGATGCAAAATCCATCGGTCAGGATTACCTGGTTGTTCCCTACCTTCAGGAAGGCGACCGCAAAACAATTGATGACTACAAAAAAGTCTGTGCTGCGCTGAACAAGGCAGGTGAGGTTGCAAAAAAGAACGGCATGAAGTTCGGCTACCACAACCATGCATTTGAGTTCGAGACACTGGATGGTCAGATTCCTTATGATGTCATGCTGAAGGAACTCGATCCGAAACTGGTTGACATGGAAATGGATATCTTCTGGGTGGTGAATGCCGGCCACGATCCGATCAAATACTTTGAAAAACATCCTGGCAGGTTCACACAGTGGCATGTGAAGGATATGGATAAGTCTGACAAGATGCGGAATGCCAATGTAGGCTCAGGCACCATCGATTGGAAAAAGATCTTTGCTAACGCGAAGAAGTCCGGCATGAAACACTTTTATGTCGAGCAGGAGACGTATCCGGGCGCACCGATCGACAGTGTTGGTGCAAGTATCAAATACCTCAATACCATTCTGTAATTAATATCGTGAGTTTATCTGATGTCGGGTGACAAAATCATCCGACATCAGCTATTTTTGAAGCCTAATCCAATTCAGTGAAAAGAACCATTTGCACATTTTTTCTGCTTGCGCTTTTTTCAATCGCCTTTGGGCAGGATGTCAAAACCACTGTGAAGGGCAGGATCACCGACTTCGCGACAGGAACTCCGATCCCGGGCGTGAACGTTCGTATTGAAGGCGGCACCGATGCCTACTCCGGCCAGACAAATGACATCGGAAAATTCGCTGTCGAAACCGGAGCTGGGCGCTACAAACTCATTGCATCATTCACGGGATACGAGAGCTTTGTGCAGGAGATTCTCACGATCGCGGGAAAAGACCTAACCGTAAATCTTGCGATGCGCGAATCGGTTCAGCAACTGCAGGAAGTCGAAATTCAGAGTTCCACCATCCCAACAGAGATGGCAGGCCAGCGCTCACTCACCATCGAAAAAACGCTGAGAATACCGGCAAACTTTTTTGATCCGGTGCGGGTAGTTACTGCTTATCCGGGTGTTGTCGTTGGCAACGATCAGGGCAACTCAATTATCGTCAGAGGAAATTCCCCGAACGGATTGTTGTGGAAGGTTAACGGTGTTGATGTCGTCAATCCAAATCACCTCTCTAACGCTGGCACATTTGCAGATAAACCGATGGCGAATGGAGGAGGCGTGAATATTCTGAGTGCACAAATGCTCGATCGCACAGACTTTTACATGGGGCAACTCCCTACAGGATACGGCAATGCTCTTGCCGGAATCATCGATATGAATCTGCGCGAAGGCAATAAGGAAAAGCTCGAAGTTACAGCGCAGGCCTCGCTCATCGGATTGGATGTGGCTGCAGAAGGACCAGTGGGCTCAAAGGAGAATACTTCATTCCTTGTCAATTATCGCTACTCAACGGTGGGTCTATTGTCGAAAATGGGTGTGGATTTCGGTGACGAATCCATTGCCTTTCAGGATGCATCCTTTCACGTCAATCATCGCGGGAGCAAGGGATTCGTCTTTTCGCTTTTTGGTTTCTGGGGTGCAAGCACAAATGATTTCAAAGCAAAAGCTCCTGAAGACTGGGAAGAAGAAAAAGATCAGTACGATATCAACTACAAATCAAACACTGGTGCAGTCGGTGCAAATATGAATCTTCCCCTCGGTCGCGGGAAATTTATTGCTGCGCTTGCATACTCGGCTACCGGGCAGGAACGGAGAGGAGAGATAACGCCAAATCAGGTTTTTCAAGGCGCGTATGTCCGCACGGACAACTATGATCAGTCGAACGCACTCATTTCCGGACGGCTTTCCTATGCTCTACCACTCTCAAAACAAATCGCCTGGGAAGTTGGAGTAAACACAAACTTGATTGACAACACTGTCGATGCGCTTAAAGTAACCAACTTTTTTGGCGCGCCTGACGGGGTTCAGCAAACACTCTCTGGCGGAAACAATGGTGTATTGCTTCAGCCGTACACAAGTTTTAAAGTGGACGTGACAAATGCATTATCGCTTCATGCCGGAGTGCGTTATGTCAACTACAGTTTCAATTCCACTTCTGCAGTTGAGCCGCGTGCGTCTGCCACCTACAAGGCGGATGCAACTTCGTCCTATTCGGTTTCCTATGCGCTTGTAAGTCAGACGCAGCTGCCGCAGTTCTATGCAGTGGTAAACGATCTCGAACTCACAAAGTCCCATCGATTCGATGCATCGTACACGAAAACTTTTGTCAACGATGTTCAATTCACCACGGGGCTGTATTATCAGCGCCTGTTTGATGTTCCGGTTGCGCGGACATCTCCTTTCTCAGCGATTAATTTTCTGGAAGGCTTGCCACCTGACGACCTGATCAGCGAAGGAACCGGGACGAACTATGGAGCTGACGTCACTATCGAAAAACAATTCTTTAACAAGCATTATATTCTTTTTGGCGGAAGTTATTATGAGTCGAAGTACATCGCAGCCGATGGAATTGAGAGAGATTCGCGGTTCAATGGCAAATACACCGTCAGTGCAATCCACGGAAAGGAATGGACAAAAGTTTCGAAGCGCAGAACGATAGGTTTAAACTCGCGTATTCTTTACCTCGGAGGAATGCGCGAGAGCGAGGTTTCGCAGGGCTCCTCAGTGCTTGCTGGTGAGACAGTGTACAATGAAGCTGATCCTTATACGATGCAGCTACCTGATTATTTCCGGCTTGACGTCAGGCTGAGTTTCAGGAAAAATAAACCTGGATACACCCGTACCTTCGCCATCGATATTCAGAACCTGACCAATCAGCAGAATGAAGCATATCAGTACTATGATCGTGTGCAGGCAAAAGTAGTTAGTAAATATCATCTGGGAATTATTCCGGTGCTGGTGTACCGCGTAGATTTTTAATTCAACAGTCATGAAAGTTGTAAATCTCGTCCTGGCCGTTATGTTTCTGCTGTTTGCATTCGTGCAGATCAATGACCCCGACCCGCTGCTGTGGATTCTGATCTATGGAGCAATGGCGGCAGTCTGCGTGATGGCAGCTTTTCGATATTTTATTAAGCCGCTTCTATGGGTGCTGCTGGCCGGTTTCATAGTCTACATGGCGATACTGATTCCCGGAATGCAGGAATGGATGGCACAGCCCGACAAAGGCGTCTTGTTTGATGAAGGGATGAAGATGCAACACCTGTACATCGAAGAGTCGCGCGAGTTCCTCGGCTTGCTCATCTGTGTGATCGTGCTGATTCTGCAGGTTGTACGGTCGCGAAAAGCAACGATTGCAGCTTAAAATTCCTTCAACCTTTATCGTTATTCCGCCTCACCTGTGTTTACTTTTTCATAAATTAAGGTCGGTTGGCTGGTCGCATATTTTGTTTAAGATTTCAGACATTTGCGGCCAACACACTTGATTTTTGAAACTATATTCATTCATGCAGAAGGTTTTTATTTACTCATGGCTTATCATTTTTGTTATAAGCTGTTCGGCACCGAAAGAACAAATCCCGCCTGTTGAAACGATGGAAAAATCACCTGGTAAAATAATCATCTATCAAATGATGACGCGGTTGTTCGGAAACAAGAGCACAACGAACAAGCAATTTGGTACGCGTGATGAAAACGGTGTCGGAAAATTCAATGACATAGATGCGATCGCACTTCGCGGAATCAGGGAACTGGGAACTACGCATGTATGGTACACCGGTGTTCTTGAGCACGCTGTTCTAACAGATTATACCCAATATGGAATCCCGCTTGATGATGCAGATGTTGTGAAAGGACGAGCTGGTTCGCCTTATTCGATCAAAGACTATTATGACGTCAACCCCGACCTTGCCGTGAGCGTGCCCGACCGGATGAAGGAATTCGAGCAGTTGATAGACAGAACCCACGGAGCCGGACTTAAGGTGATCATTGATTTTGTCCCGAACCACGTTGCCCGCGCCTATAAATCAGACGCAAAACCGGAAGGTATAGTCGACTTTGGCGCTAATGATGATAAGTCGGTTTCCTTCAAGCCGAATAACAATTTTTACTATCTCCCGGGGGAATCGTTCCAGGTGCCACGTGGTTATAACTCGCTTGGCAATAACTCATTTCCAACAAAAGACGGAAAGTTCGAGGAGACACCCGCGAAAGTTACAGGGAACGACCAGTTTACCGCCAGCCCTGGCGTTAACGAGTGGTTCGAAGCAGTGAAGCTGAACTATGGTGTAGATATTCAGAACGGCCGCAAAACCTATTTCGATCCCGTCCCTGACACCTGGAATAAAATGCGCGACATTCTCGTGTTTTGGGCGAACAAGAAAGTTGACGGATTCCGCTGTGATATGGCTGAAATGGTTCCGGTCGAATTCTGGAATTGGGTGATTCCGCAGGTGAAGGATGTCAATCCTGAAATCACGTTCATCGCTGAGATCTATAATCCTGATCAGTACACAAATTACATACGCAACGGAAGATTCGATTACCTCTACGACAAAGTGCTGTTGTATGACACGCTGAGGTTTCTGATGAACAACGACCGCAAAAGTTCTGACATCGTTGCCGTGCAGAAGCGCCTTAAAGATGTGAGCCACAACATGCTGCACTTTCTGGAGAACCACGATGAGCAAAGGCTTGCGTCAAAGTTTTTTGCAGGCGACATCTGGAAAGGCTGCCCAGCGATGGTGCTGAGTGCTACAATCGATCGTGGTGCAGTGATGATTTATTTTGGTCAAGAAGTCGGAGAACCAGGCGCAGGCGCTGAAGGATTCCAGGGCGATGATGGTCGCACAACGATCTTTGATTACTGGGGTGTGCCCGAGCATCAGAAATGGATGAATGGTGGAAAGTTTGACGGAGGCGGATTGAATCCGGAACAGCGTCAGCTCCGTCAGTTCTACATCGACCTTCTGAACCTTGCCGGAAAAAATCCAGCGCTCACCCAGGGCGAATACATTGACATCACAGACCATAATATTGCCAACGGTAATTTTGATGAGCGTGTGCACGCTGTTGTCCGTCATCATGAAGGAGAAAAACTGCTCATCGTTACAACCTTCAATGATAAGGATCAGGAGATAAAGGTAAATATTCCTGAAACGGTTGGCGTTGCGATGGGGCTTGACAAGAATGAAACTTATATCGCCCGTGACCTGCTGTGGAGAGAAGTGGAAGTGGGATTTGACAAAAACTTAACCTTTAACCTTCGGGTGAAACCTTACAGTTGCTTTATTTTTAAAATCAAATAGTTATACTGCCTTGGATAAATGAATGCCGGTGCCCTTCGCACTGGTATTGTTTTAACGATTCGAATTATGAAACAGAGTAAACTCACCGCTATCTTTCTTTCCATTCTGCTCCTTGGTTGCACTACCGGAGAAGAAAAGTCGAAAGTCAAGTGGCCCTACGGTGTGAAATATGAAGTGTTTGTTATGTCATTCGCGGATGGCGATGGCAACGGCAAAGGTGACTTCAAAGGACTCACCGCCAAACTGGATTACTTCAAGGATCTCGGTGTCAACGGTCTGTGGCTGATGCCGATCATGCCGTCAGATACTTATCACAAATATCACGTTACCGATTACCGGAACATCGATCCCGACTACGGCACGATTGACGATTTTAAGACATTCGTGGAAGAAGCTCACAAGCGCGACATCCGCATCATCACCGACTTCGTCATCAACCACACCGGCAACATGCATCCATGGTTTCTCGATGCGCAGAAAAGCAAAGACAGTCCTTACCGGGATTACTATGTATGGGCAAAGAAGGATTCCATCCGCGGTCAGCTGTTCAAAAAAGCAAAGTCGTTTGACTCAGACAACATCCGCAAGTGGCATCCCGTGAATGGCGACACACTGGCGGAACACTACTACGGATATTTTAACGGACTCTGTCCGGACCTGAATCTCGACAATCCGAAAGTCAAAGAGGAAATTGTCGACATTGCCAAGTTCTGGCTCAACGAAATGAAAGTGGACGGTTTCCGGATGGATGCCGCGCGCCACGTGTTTCCGGATGAGCGCGCTGAAGACAATCATAACTTCTGGGTGTGGTTCAAAAAAGAAATGGAAACCATCAAGCCTGATGTTTATCTCGTGGGCGAAGTGTGGGCAGACTCAAAGACAGTTGCTCCGTACCTGAAGGGCTTGCCATCGCTTTTTAATTTTGATCTCGGATATGCGATCACGGATGTAGCCCGTGCAGGCAAGGATACGATCAATATCGTTCAGCGATACAAAGACATTCGTGACTTTTACAAATCCATCACCAGCGACTACCTCGATGCAACGTTCGTGAAAAATCATGACCAGACCCGGATACTCAGCGAGTTGAAGGGTGATGTTGATAAAGCAAAGATGACTGCCGCTATGCTGCTCACAATGCCGGGAACGCCTTACATCTATTATGGTGAAGAGATCGGCATGGTAGGAGATAAGCTGAGTCAGTATGCCGATCAGTTCGGGCCGGACGCCTTTGTGCGGGAGCCGTTCATCTGGAACGAGGGCAAGGTTGAAAAGATGCAGACGTCCTGGGAAGTTCCGCAGTACAGCACTGATAAGACAGTGGTGCCTTTCAACAAGCAGCAGTCCGACAACGAGTCGCTCTACAACTTTTATAAACGGTTGATTCAATACCGCAACAGCAGTGATGCCCTTACCTATGGCGACATCGAAAGTGCGGGTATAAAATATGATGAGATCGTTTCTTTCATCAGAAAACATGAAGGTGAGGAAGTGCTGGTGTTGCATAATGTGTCAGATGTTGAGGTGACCGTGGCAATGCCCGATTCCCTAAGCACATTCAGTAATCTGGATTTTGATACCGCTGGCGGTAAAGTAGCGCTGGAAGATGGCGAGTTGAGGCTGCCTGCGTATAGTACAGTTATAATTAAAAAGAATTAAAAGAATGAATTCTCTTCGTGGTCAATCAAGAGTAGTAATAGAGAACGTCCAGCCCCAGGTTGATGGCGGCCTTTATCCCGCCAAAGGCACGGTAGGCGATTTCATCAACGTATCTGCGGACATATTTGGTGACGGTCATGATCACATTCGCGCACATCTTCTCTACAAAAAAGAAGGTGCGTCATCATGGTCAGTTGTCGAGATGAAAGCGAGCTATAATGACGGCTGGTTTGCAAGCTTTCCTGTTAAGGAAAAAGGTACATATGTTTTTACGGTGAAAGCATGGGTCGACCATTTTGATACGTGGTATGACGGCTTTAAGAAAAAAGCCAACGCAAAGGTAGATGTGACGGTGGAGCTTATGGAAGGTGTCATCATGCTGGAGCGCCTCGCAAAAGAAGATAAGTCACTTAAGTCCGCGATAACGAGACTTCAGGATAAACAGCAAGCTAACGCAATTGAATTCGTCCTCAGCCCGGAATTTTATGACATCGTTCACAATCATCCGCTGATCGACTTTGAAACGATTTACGAGAAGGAGCTTAGTGTTGTAGTTGAGCATCGCAAGGCAAATTTCAGTTCGTGGTATGAATTGTTCCCCCGTTCTGCCTCGCTGGAGGGAAAGCACGGTACATTCAAGGATGTTATCAAACTACTTCCGCGGATCCATGCAATGGGCTTCGACATTCTGTACATGCCGCCCATTCACCCGATCGGAAAAATAAATCGCAAAGGAAAAAATAACAACGTTCGTGCACTCCCCGGTGAACCCGGCTCTCCATGGGCGATCGGAAGTGATGAAGGGGGGCACAAGGCCATCCTTCCCGAACTCGGAACGCTTGACGACTACAAGAAGCTGATCGCGGAAGCGAAAAAGTTCAACATTGACATTGCCATGGATGTTGCGTTCCAATGTGCTCCGGATCATCCTTATGTGAATGAACATCCGAATTGGTTTAAGCAGCGCCCTGACGGAACCATCCAGTATGCTGAGAATCCGCCAAAGAAATACCAGGATATCTATCCCTTCAATTTTGAATCGGAAGACTGGAAAGGACTATGGGAAGAATTGCTCTCCGTATTTTTATACTGGATCGAGCAGGGCGTGAAAGTCTTCCGCGTTGACAACCCGCACACCAAGCCTATCAAGTTCTGGCATTGGGTGATTGCTGAAGTAAACAAAAAGCATGAAGACATTATCTTTCTCTCTGAGGCCTTCACGCGGCCGAAGGTGATGGCATCGCTCGCGAAAGTAGGATTCACACAATCTTATACTTACTTCACCTGGCGCGTTACCAAGCAGGAGCTCACAGAATATGTGAACGAGCTGGTCTACACGCAATCCAAAAATTACTTCCGTCCGAATTTCTGGCCCAACACGCCTGACATCCTTCCATACCATCTGCAACATCAGGGTGAAAATATCTTCCTGATCCGCGTAGCGCTCGCAGCAACCTTGTCATCGAGCTACGGTCTGTACGGGCCGGCTTACGAATTCCTCGACAATGTTCCGATGCCAGGTAAAGAAGAGTATTGGGATTCCGAAAAGTATGAGATCAAAAAACACGACTGGAAGAAAACGAATCGACTAACAGATATTATCACCATTCTTAATCGCGCACGCAAGGAGCATGCTGCATTACAGTCGACCTGGAACATACAGTTCTGCCAGATCGAAGATCAGAATATGCTTGCCTACATTAAGGCGACTCCTGACCTGTCAAGCATCATGCTGGTGGTGGTAAACCTTGATCCGCACCACAGGCATTCCGGCTATGTGCAGATACCGCGGGAAAGATTAAAACTTGGCGATAGGATTAATCTGAAATTGCATGACCTGATGACGGATGAGCATTATACGTGGACGCAGGAGTGGAATTATGTGGAGATCGATCCATACAAAATGCCTTTCCATTTGTTTAAATTAGAAGTCCACGAATCAAATATGTAATGAGCGTTCAAAAAGCTGCTGATCCGCTTTGGTTTAAAGATGCGATAATCTATGAGTTGAGTGTTCGTGCTTTTTATGATAGCAACGGAGATGGGATCGGAGATTTTCCCGGGCTCATCCAAAAACTTGATTATCTGGAAGACCTCGGCATTAACACCATCTGGCTTCTGCCTTTTTACCCTTCGCCTCTTAAGGATGACGGCTACGATGTCACAGACTACTACGATGTGCATCCCGACTACGGAACCCTGGCCGACTTCAAACAATTTTTGAAGGAGGCGCATCGGAGGGGAATTCGTGTAATCACCGAACTTATTCTGAACCATACTTCCGATCAGCACCCATGGTTTAAGAAAGCGAAACGCTCCAAGTCAGGTTCACGTTCCCGCGATTTTTATGTGTGGAGCGATACACCTGAGAAGTACAAAGAGGCCCGCGTTATTTTTGCAGACGCGGAATCTACCAACTGGACCTACGATCCCGAGGCGAAAGCGTACTTCTGGCATCGCTATTACCGCCATCAGCCGGAATTGAATTTCGATAACGCAGAAGTGCAGCTCGAAATGATTAAAGTCGTTGACTTCTGGCTCAAGATGGGTGTCGATGGATTTCGTTTGCCTTCCGTTACATTTTTGTTCGAGCAGGAGGGAACCAGTTCGGAAAACCTTCCGCAGACGCATGCATACCTTAAAAAGCTGAGAGCACACATCGACAAAAATTATAAGAACCGGATTCTGATCGCAGAAGCAAACCTCTGGCCTGAAGATGCCGCAACATACTTCGGCAACGGGGAAGAGTGTCATATGAATTTTCATTACCCGCTGATGCCGCGGTTGTTCCTTGCGCTTCGTACGGAAGACAGCTACCCGATTGTCGATATCATGGACCAGACGCCAACAACGCCTCCAAACAGTCAGTGGGCCTTGTTTCTCAGGAACCACGATGAGCTCGGATTGGAGATGGTGACGGAGGAGGAGAAAGATTATCTGTTCAAAGCGTACGCGAATGATCAGAACACAAAGTTCAATGTCGGCATCCGCAGGCGCCTGGCACCGCTGATGAACAACGACCGGAGAAAAATTGAATTGCTTTATACAATATTGCTTTCACTGCCGGGTTCACCAGTCCTGTACTATGGTGACGAGATCGGCATGGGAGACAACGTATACCTGGGTGATCGTTTCGGTGTGCGTACGCCAATGCAATGGAGCATGAACATTAATGCCGGATTTTCAAATGCGAATCCGCAGCGGTTGTTTCTACCGATCATATCCGATCCGATCTACCGCCAC
Organism: Fulvivirgaceae bacterium JP3-4; assembly: GCA_029309925.1. GTDB lineage: Bacteria > Bacteroidota > Bacteroidia > Cytophagales > Cyclobacteriaceae > Chryseosolibacter. The sequence goes on along the minus strand of JARKND010000001.1, from coordinate 2,803,223 downwards.
GAGTCGGTGAACGTAGCTACGCAGGAAGAAAATCCTTCATCGCTGCTTTGGTGGATGAAGAACGTGATCGCGATGCGCAAACGTCTGAATATTTTCGGCCGTGGCGACATCAAATTCATTGAAAGCTCAAATGCTAAAGTGCTTGCTTTCGCCCGTAGCCTTGACAACCAGCAGATCATTGTTGTAGCAAACCTTTCACAATTTTCGCAGGCAGCCACACTCAACCTTTCAGAATACAAGGATGCTGATATCACTGAGGTGTTCAGCCAGAACCGGTTTATGAATGTGGAAGAAGGTGAATACAACATCACCATCGGCCCATACGGATATTTCTGGTTCCAGGTCGATAGTGCCGAGAAAAAGGAGAAAGCGGAAGCGAGTGGTGAACTTCCTCTTTTAACCACTGACATCTCATGGGAGCGGTTGCTTGACAATTACAACGAAGCAAGACTGTTCGAAAGAAAGTTTCTTCCGCCCTTCATGAAAAAATGTCGCTGGTTTGGGGGAAAAGCAAAGGTCGTCAGCAAGATGGCGATCCATAAGGTCATTCCTCTCAAGGTCGAAGGAGACACCCATTTCCTCACGATGATCGAGGTGCATTATGTTCAACGCCTGCCAGAGTTTTATTTTCTCCCATTGACATTTGTCTTATCTGACAGTATCCTCGAAAGAGTGGAGTATACCGTTCAGAGTGTTGTATGCCGTGCGGAAATTCAGGGCAAGGCGGGATTTATCATGGATAGCAGTTACGACAAAAATTTCCGTGATTTTCTTTTTACCAGCATGGACAAGGAATTGCGTTTGCGCGATGATCAGAACGGTACGCTCGAATTCAATTCCGGAGTGTTTGCCAAGCTGAATACGAAAGAAGTTGATTCGAAGATCCTGAAGGCAGATCAAAGCAATACCGCCATCATTTACAACGATAAATACTTCTTTAAATTCTACAGAAAAATCGAGAAGGAGATTAACCCCGATCTCGAGATTGTTCGTTTCCTCACGGAACATACAACGTTCCAGAATTGTCCGAAGTATGCCGGAAGCGTTGAGTACAAGGATTCCGAAGGAAGAACTATCGTGTTTGGCTTGCTGCAGGAGAAAGTTGATAACCAGGGCGATTCGTGGGGGATGACTGTTGACTCGGTCGGCCGTTACTACGAGCGCGTTATCACAAAAGCAAAGGGACTGAAGTTTCCGAAGCTTAATAATAATCCGGCAATCAAATTTGAAGAGGCTCCTGAACTATTGCAGGAACTCATCGGACGAGGCTTCTACGAGCGCGTGGTACGTTTGGGCCAGCGGACTGCAGAAATGCACATGGCACTCGCATCAGATGCGTCAAACCCAGCTTTCTCGCCCGAAACATTCACTGCAAATTATCAACGGTCGCTCTACTCATCACTGAGAAAACTTTTGCGCGACCGCTTTAGCATCCTTGAGACATCGATTGGAAAACTTCCGCCTGAAACGCAGAATCTGGCGAAAGAAGTACTTGCAATGGAAGAAAGCATCCTCGAATCATTCAGTGAAGTATACCAAGTAAAGATCAGCGCGCTCAAAACGCGCATCCACGGTGACTATCACCTCGGGCAGGTGCTGTTCACCGGAAAAGATTTCGTAATCATCGATTTTGAAGGTGAACCTGGCTTTTCTTTCAGCGAACGCAGGCTGAAGAAAAATCCATTCAAGGATGTTGCCGGAATGATGCGCTCCTTCCATTATGCGGCCTTTGGCAAACTGTTGCTCAATGAGAACTATCGCGAGCAGGAGCTCGAATTGCTCGAGCAGGCTGCTGAACAGTGGCAGCACTATGTCAGCCGCTTTTATCTCGGTGCTTATATGGAGCGAATTGGCATGGGAACAATTCTTTCTGAAGAAAATGATATCCTTATCCGTACCTTCCTGATTGAAAAGGCGATCTACGAGCTGGGTTACGAACTCAACGGCCGTCCGGACTGGACAATTATCCCGTTGCGCGGAATCGATTACCTGGTGAAGAGATATGTGAAGCAGAAAGACGAGAAAAGGAAATAAAATAAATGCAAAGGCTACAAGCGACAAGCTTCAAGCTTCAAGCATGCGCACACTGCCTGCAGCTTGTAGCTTGCAGCTTGCAGCTTCTACTCACGCTGAATGTATACGACTATGTCAAAGAAACAAACCAATATTGTAAAAGCGGAAACCACCTTTGAGAGCTTCTCTCTCATTTCCGACTACGACATCCATCTTTTCAAAAGTGGAAAACACTACAAGCTTCATGAAAAGTTAGGGTCGCGGATCGTAACGCACAACGGGCAGGAGGGAACCTACTTCGCAGTGTGGGCACCGAACGCGAAGGCAGTGTCTGTCATCGGTAATTTCAATTACTGGCAGAGAGAGAAACACAATCTTCATGCGCGCTGGGATCAGTCGGGTATATGGGAAGGATTCTTTCCGGATATCAAACATGGCGAAGCATACAAATATGTAATTCATTCAAACACGGGCGAAATACTCGATAAGGCAGATCCGTTCTCTGTGTTTAACGAAACACCTCCCAAGACTGCATCGATTGTCTGGGAACCGCGATATGAGTGGAAAGACCAGGAATGGCTCGATCAGCGCAAAAAAACAATCGGCAAGCCTAAGCCTTATTCCGTTTATGAAGTGCACTTCGGATCGTGGAGAAGAAAGGTAGAAGATGGCGGCAGGCCACTGACCTATCCTGAGATGGCGCACGAACTGGTTCCTTACGTGAAGGAGATGGGATTCACACACGTTGAATTCCTTCCGCTGATGGAACATCCGTTCTACGGCTCCTGGGGTTATCAGCTGACGGGGTACTTTGCTCCGACAAGCAGATTCGGAAGTCCGGAAGATTTCATGTACATGATCGACTGTTTTCATCGCGCGGGCATTGGCGTAATCCTCGACTGGGTTCCATCGCACTTCCCCGGAGACGCGCACGGACTTTTCAAATTTGATGGAACATATCTCTTCGAGCACGAAGATCCCCGCAAAGGCTTCCACCCCGACTGGAAGAGTTATATTTTCAACTACGGCAGAAACGAAGTGAGGTCATTCCTGATCAGCAACGCGGTGTACTGGCTGGAGGAATTTCACATTGATGGTCTGCGTGTCGATGCGGTGGCATCAATGCTGTATCTTGATTATTCACGAAAGCACGGGGAATGGATTCCAAACCAGTATGGTGGAAACGAAAATCTCGAGGCTATTTCCTTCCTCAAGGAAATGAATGAAGTGGTGTATTCCATGTTCCCGGACGCCATTACTATAGCAGAAGAATCAACTTCATGGTCGGGAGTGTCGCGTCCGACTTACCTAGGCGGATTGGGATTCGGCCAGAAGTGGATGATGGGCTGGATGCACGATACATTGCACTACTTCCAGCTCGATCCTGTTCACCGGAAATATCACCAGAATGAGATCACCTTCAGCATCATGTATGCCTTTACGGAAAACTTTATGCTTCCGTTATCGCATGACGAAGTAGTGCACGGAAAGGGTTCATTGTTTGGACGTATGCCGGGAGATGAGTGGAGAAGATTCGCAAACCTGAGACTGCTTTTTGCATACATGTTTACCCATCCCGGCACAAAACTGTTGTTCATGGGTGGGGAAATTGCACAAAGTGCGGAATGGAACCACGAACGAAGCCTCGACTGGGATTTATTGAATTACGGATTCCACAAAGGTGTGCAGGACCTTGTGAAGGATTTGAATGCCCTTTACAAGTCCGAGCCCGCCCTTTATATACATTCGTTTGATCAGCGCGGTTTCCAATGGATTGACTATGGAGACCGTGAAAATAGTGTGATCGCCTTCCAGCGGAAAGGGGAAAACAAGAACGATTTATTGATCGTGGTATGCAATTTTACACCGGAAGTTCGCTACCATTATCGGATTGGTGTACCTTACCGTGGTCAATGGAAAGAAGTTTTTAACACTGACCATAAAAAATATTGCGGAGGAGGTGTTTCCAATGGTGGCCTGCTGGCAACTTCGCCCGTAAAGTATCATGGACAGGATTATTCAGTTTCATTAACTTTACCTCCTTTGGCGATGACTGTCCTCAAGCTGGAGAAAGAGATCAGTGAGTTTGAGCTTGAAGATATCAGCACGTAGTTTTTTGGCGACATACCAGCGTACCATTCACATTCAAAACGCTGAATTTTATCAGTGTGGATAGTGAATCTTACGCGTTTTTCGGTTGTTTTATAAACTGATATCAAAGCATTTTGGAAAAGTATATTTGTATTCACGGGCACTTTTATCAGCCACCCCGTGAAAATGCCTGGCTTGAGGTAATCGAAGTCCAGGATTCTGCGCACCCCTACCATGATTGGAATGAACGGATCACAGCCGAGTGCTATGGTCCGAATACTGCATCGCGTATCCTCGATGGTAAAGGTGTCATCAAACAGATCATCAATAATTACTCTCGCATAAGTTTCAACTTCGGAGCCACACTCTTGTCGTGGATGGAGACGAACGACCCTGAAACGTATCAGGCGATCCTCGATGCTGACAAAGAGAGCATGGAAAAGTTCGGAGGTCATGGTTCGGCTATCGCGCAGGTTTACAACCACATGATCATGCCTTTGTCGTCAAGACGCGATAAGGAAACACAGATCATCTGGGGCATCCGCGATTTCTCACACCGCTTCAATCGAAAGCCGGAAGGCATGTGGCTGGCGGAGACTGCAGTGGATACAGAATCGCTCGAACTGCTCGTTAAGCACGGTATTAAGTTTACGATTCTTGCGCCCAGGCAGGCGAGAGGCTTTCGGAAGATCGGAGCTGCTGAGTGGAACGATCTTGAACAGACCGGTATCGATACACGGAGACCATATTTGTATAAGTTGCCATCCGGTAATTCTATCGTTTTGTTTTTCTATGACGGTGACACATCACAGGGCGTTGCTTTCAATGGACTTCTGAATGACGGAAAGAAATTTGCCGAACGTTTGCTGGCGAACTTTGACACAACACCTGAGCCTCAGCTCTCACATATCGCGACCGATGGCGAAACCTATGGCCACCATCACAAGCATGGCGACATGGCGCTGGCGTTTTGTCTTGACCATATCGAGAAGCACAAGATCGCAAACCTGACAAACTACGCGCAGTATCTTGCAAAGCATCCGCCAACGTATGAGGCGCAGATCCATGAGAACAGCTCGTGGAGTTGCGCTCATGGAGTGGAGCGCTGGAGAAATGATTGCGGATGCAATACCGGAGGAAAACCGAACTGGAATCAGAAGTGGAGAAAACCTCTCAGGGAATCACTCGACTGGCTTCGCGACAAGCTGGAGCGCATTTTCGAGGAGGAGATGTCAGGCATCCTGCGCGATCCATGGGAAGCACGAAACGAGTACATCAACGTTATCCTCAAGCGCACAGATGACAGTATCAAAAAATTCATGCGCGATCATTGCATCAAGGATGTTGAACCAAACCACGTGCTGCGCATGCTGGAGGTACAGCGCAACGCCATGCTGATGTATACAAGCTGTGGTTGGTTTTTTGATGAAGTTTCTGGCATCGAGACAACACAGATCATGCAGTACGCCTGCCGTGCGATGCAACTGGTAAGCCAGGTGAGTTCAGAAGCTAATCTCGAGGTGGAGTTCCGCAGAAGGCTTGAAGAAGTCCCAAGCAATGTTCCGGGCCTTGGAAATGCATCGAATGTATACCAGAAGTATGTCATTCCTTCTAAGATTAACCTTCAGCGTGTGGGCATGCATTATGCCGTGGCATCGCTCTTTGAAGAAGATCCGGATGCGTTCCCGGTATTCAACTACACAACTTCCAATGAAGTTTTCATCCGGAAGGAGGCTGGAGAACAGAAGCTCGTCCTTGGTGTCACGAAAGTAAAATCAAATGTAACGCGCTCTGAAAAGAAATTTGCGTTTGCGGTAATCTACATGGGCAAGCATAATATCATCGGAAACATTTCCCTTGATATGGAAGAGGAGAAATTTGCAAGCATGCAGGTGCGGATGACTACAGCCTTTGAAGAAGGAAGGCTCGGTGATATTATTGGTTTGATGCAGACCTACTTCGGCCCTGAAAAGTATACCATCTGGCAGCTGTTCCAGGATGAAAAGCGGAAAGTTTTCAATTTCATCACACAGCAGAGCATGCTCGACCTGGAAGATTCACTTCGCAGAATTTACAACCGTGATTATCCGCTGGTGATGGCGTTGAATCATAATGGCATCCCGATTCCAAACGCATACAAGACCACGTTCGAATATATTCTCAATGTCGACCTGATCAAATGCTTCCAGACCGACAAGATCAACATTCGCCAGGTGGAGCGGATTATGACCGAGCTTGTAAACTGGGATCTGCGCATCGAAGATCCCGGAAAGGTGGAACGTTTTGCAGGTGAAAGTATTTTCAAGGAGCTCAAGCGAATTGCTGCAGAGGGAGAGAGTCTCAAGCGCATCGAGCGACTGAACCGTTTGTTCCCGCTCATGTTTAAATTCAACCTTCGCCCGAATCTCTATAAAAGCCAGAATCTGTTCTTCGAGATCTCAAGAGAGATCCACGAAAGCAACGGACGTTCGGATGAATGGAAGACTCAATTCAACCTGCTCGGTGATAACCTCGGAGTGAAGGTGGACATGGGGATCAGCCAGCCAGCGACCTAGCGCAGGATTGTCACAATTCCTTTTATTGATGACTTGATATAGCCATCGCCAAGATCGATTGTGTAGAAATATGAATCGCATGGAAGGGATTCGCCATTCAGCTTGCCGTCCCATTCTTTTTCAAAACCTATGGCTTCAAAGAGCAACACTCCGTGGCGGTTGTAAACGCGTACAACCGCGCGGGCAAGCTCTTCACTTGCCTTTAACGGTTTGATAACCCACGTATCGTTTGCTGCATCACCATTCGGGGTAAACCCTGACGGAATATCCAGGTCGATGTCAAGCGCCTTCGTACGGATCTCACGCGTTGCCGGAGCACTCGTTGAAAACCTGTCGCTCACCTTGACGGAAAACTTCTTTCCTTCGATAAACGAATCCGGCCCTGCAACGAAGTTGTACTGAATCGCTTTGATAGCCTGAACATATTGTGCGAGCGGAGCCTTGCCGGTAAGTAGCAAAATCCCGCGCTGCAGATCGAATGAGCTTCTGATCTGATCACTACCCTGATATTTCAATTCGTCATAACCTGGCGTGTAGAACTGCGGGAGGAATGAAACCTCTGCCTGCGTGATGGAGTCATTTTCTGCATCGGTAATCTGTAAACTCTCACTGATCAGCACCGGACCTTTGCCTGGCGTAAAGATAAGCGCGTCCGGTTCTAACGCGATGAGCGGTGAGTCATTCGTAGCACCGACATTGATTTCAAAATTGAACGGAGCACTGTCACTCGTGCCGTCATTGACAGTCACTGCGGCAACCAGCCTGCCTGTGAAGTCGCGCGCAGGAGTGATTTGATTATTTGAGACAGTATAGTTTGCACCATTGGCGATTTTCAGCGTGAATCCGTTGGGGTAGGTGTTATCCGTATCAGAAACAAACAGATGGGAGAATTGCATCACAAAGACTTCGTCTTCCTTGATCGTTACTGGAGATTGTCCCGTGATCACAGGAGAGTTATTGCCTGCTCTTACCGTGATCTGTAAATTATATGTCGGACTAAAATCTTTTCCGTCATTAACACGCAAGGGCACTGACAATGTTCCTTCGAAGTTCAGCGCTGGCTGAACAGTATTCCCGCTCACCGTGTAAGTGTTGCTCGCAGGCGGAGCGATATGCAACGTAAAACCGGTAGGGTATGGGTTGTCCTTGTCAGTAACGGTAAGGTGAGATAGCTCGATGGTGATTGGTTTGTTTTCGTCCGTTGCAAGTTGCACCTGACCTGTGATGGTAGGAATGTCGTTCACGGGAATGATATCAATCTTGACATTGAAAGGTGCGGAATTCGCTTTTCCATCACTGACCGTGACCGGCACCGTGAGCTGGCCGGAGAAGCCGGCTGCAGGTGTGACCGTTGTTCCCGACACTGAATAATTTGCGCCTGTCGCAACAGACAATGTGAATTTGGAATCATCCGGGTCTGTGATGGTCAGGTCACCGGTTTTAAGAGTAAGTGACTCGTTTTGTTTTGCGCTTAAAGGCGATTGTCCTGTGATTACCGGAGGATCATTTACTGGCCGAACATCAACCTTAAGGTCAAAAGGCGCACTGTCGTTCTCGCCATCATTGACGGTGACCTTCACCTTCAAGGTGCCATTGAAATTTGCTGCAGGTGTGATCGTATGTGTGCTAACAGAATAATTCTCACCTGGATAGACCGTCAGTGTGAAGCCAAAAGGATAGAACCAATCATCGCGGTCGCGAACGATGAGATCAGTGAGGCGTATCGTAACTGCCTGATCTTCATCGGTTGCAACTGGGCGTTGATCTTCGATCCTGGGCTTATCTCGCTGGCCATAGGCAGAGCCTGCAAACGAAAAAAAGACTAGTAAAAGTAACAGGCGCATGGAATTCCGGTATGGAAATCCATCGTACTAAACACATGCCAGCGGCTTTAAGCAGTAGGCAGTAGGCAATGAGGAGTAGGCAAAGTCGTTATCCTTCGAGTGCCAAGGGTTAAATCGACAGAATTGTTTTTCGCAGATTTGCTAAGCCAATTATCAATTGCCTACTGCCTACTGCTCATCTTACGCGATAACCTTTTCAAACTGCCGTTGCGTGTTGTCGAGGTAATTCCAGACCAGACTGCTTGCGCCAAGAATGGGTGCGGCCTGATTCTGAAGTCCTGACGGCAACACCTTCACCTTGCCTCGGAACAGCGGCATGAGGTTAGCTTCCATATGGCGAATTGTTGGCTTGAAGATAAGATCTCCGGCCAGCGAAAGGCCTCCGAAAAGGAAAATTGCTTCCGGATCTGTGTGCACAACTGTTTCCGCCAGCTTCATTCCAAGAATTCTTCCGGTGTATTCAAATGCAGCCAGGGCGACAATGTCACCGCGAATGGCCGCTTCAGTAATCATTTTTGTGTTGAGGTTGTCGAAGCTGATGCCGCGCAACTCACTCGGCTCGAGGTGATCTGCGAGTAATTTGTAAACCGTTCTTTTAATACCAGTTGCCGACACATAGGTTTCAAGGCATCCGCGCTTGCCGCAATTGCAGTAGCGACCTGCCGGGTTTACCGATGTGTGCCCGACTTCGCCCGCAATGCCGTGCTTACCATTAAGCAGCATGCCGTTGGCAACAAACCCTGACCCAAGGCCGGTGCCCAGCGTGATGACGATGAAATCCTTCATACCCTTGGCAGCTCCGTACACCATCTCGCCAACCGCTGCAGCATTCGCATCGTTAGTAATAATGGCAGGCATGTCAAATTCTTCCTTGAGCATGTCTGCCAAAGGAATGATCCCTTTCCACTTGAGGTTGGTCGCGCGTTCGATCGTTCCCTTGTAATAATTTCCGTTCGCTGCGCCCACGCCAATTCCGAGAATCTTGTACTCACCTTTCAGTGTCTTTATCGCTTCACGGATTGCATTGGCTAATCCCTTGAAGTAATCTTTGAACTCTTCGTACTCAGCGGTAGAAATGCTTCCATGAAAGATCACATGACCTTCCTTATCTACGATGCCGTACTTGGTGTTCGTTCCTCCGATATCAATGCCAATGGTGAGCTCCTTCATGAACTGCCGGGATTATAAATTAAATAGATAATATTTTTGCTATTCGTAGTGATTCGCTGTCAATTTCATGCTTGTTCGTCATGATGGTAGTGAAGTCGTTGTAAACCACCTTATTGTTCAGAATACCCACCATCACATCGCGCTCGCCTTTTAATAAACCTTCCACTGCCGCAATACCCATTCGGCTCGCCAGGACACGGTCGAAATAGGTTGGCGTCCCACCGCGCTGCAAATGGCCAAGCACCGTTACCTTAATATCGAAGTAAGATGATCGTTCCGCCACCTTCTTTGCAAGCGTGGTCGCATCTCCGATCTTCGACCCTTCTGCCACAACGATCAGGTTTGATTTCTTACTCGTCTCTTTACCTTCGCCAAGAAGATTGTATAGTGTATCAAAGCTCATTTCCTCTTCAGGAATGATGATTCCTGTAGCACCACCTGCAATGCCGCTGTTGATGGCGATATAACCTGAGTTACGGCCCATCACTTCAACAAAGAAAAGTCTGTTATGTGACATAGCCGTGTCCCGTATACGGTCAATCGCTTCTACTGCGGTGTTGGTTGCCGTGTCGTACCCGATCGTATAATCCGTTCCGGGAAGATCGTTGTCGATGGTGCCTGGAATACAGATCGATGGTACTTTATACTCCTGAAAAAACTTGTTCAGACCAGTGAACGTACCGTCACCACCGATCGCGACAAGCGCATCTATGCTTTCTTCTTTAATATTTTCATAAGCCTTTTTGCGGCCTTCTGGCGTTCTGAATTCCTTACTGCGTGCAGACTTCAAAATCGTACCGCCACGCTGAATTATATTACCCACTGAGCGGGCGCCCAATTTCACGAAATCGCCTTCGATCATACCTTCGTATCCACGCATGATTCCGAAAGCTTCAATTTTGTAATAGGTGCAGGCGCGGACAACCGCACGGATGGCTGCATTCATTCCTGGAGCATCGCCACCCGATGTAAACACTCCAATTTTCCGAATTTTATTGTCCATCAGGTTAAAAAATCCATCAAAAATAAGGGAAGAGAATCACTTTACAATCAACTATTCAATCAACTGTTTTTCAATCGTTTGAAATAGTTTATTAGGCCATTTGTTGACACATCGTGAGAGGTGACCACCGCATCGCTGCTCAACTCGGGAAGAATTTTCTTGGCCAGCACCTTTCCGAGCTCAACGCCCCACTGGTCAAAACTGAAAATGTTCCAGATCACGCCCTGTACAAAGATCTTGTGTTCATACAATGCGATCAGTGATCCAAGCGTCCGCGGAGTGAGCTTCCTGAATAATATGCTGTTGCTTGGCCTGTTGCCCTCGAATACTCGGTAAGGTGCGTGAAACTCGATCTCCTCCTGAGTCATCCCGGCTTTCTCAAGTTCTTCGGTAACCTCGTCAAATGTTTTGCCATTCATCAGCGCCTCCGTCTGTGCGAAATAATTCGAGAGGAGTTTCTCGTGGTGATCGCTCAGCGGGTTGTGACTGATTGCTGGCGCGATGAAGTCGCAGGGAATCATCTTCGTTCCCTGGTGGATCAGCTGGTAGAACGCGTGCTGACCGTTTGTTCCAGGTTCGCCCCAGATCACCGGTCCGGTCTGGTATTGCACCGGATTACCTTCGCGATCAATAGCCTTTCCGTTGCTCTCCATGTTGCCCTGCTGAAAATATGCTGCAAAGCGATGGAGATATTGATCGTAAGGAAGGATAGCTTCAGAGGCTGCCCCGAAAAAGTTATTGTACCAGATGCCGATCAGCGCCAGAAGTACAGGCGCATTTTTTTCGAAAGGCTCATTTTTGAAATGGTTGTCCATGGCGTGAGCTCCTTCGAGAAGTTGCACAAAATTGGAATAACCAATAGTACATGCGATGGACAAGCCGATGGATGACCACAGCGAATATCGTCCCCCAACCCAATCCCAGAACACAAACATGTTCTCAGGTGCGATGCCGAACTTCGTTACCTCTTTTGTATTCGTAGAGACGGCAACAAAATGTTTCGCCACATCTCCCTTTCCTCCGGTTTTATCCAGGAACCAGGCGCGTGCTGACTCGGCATTGGTCATTGTCTCCTGCGTAGTGAAAGTTTTGGAAGCGATGATGAATAGCGTTGTTTCCGGATCGAGCTTCTTTACGGTTTCAGCAATGTGAGTTCCATCTACGTTGGAAACAAAGTGTGGCGTGATGGTAGTCCAATATGGCTTCAATGCCTCCGTGACCATATAAGGGCCCAGATCTGAGCCACCGATACCGATGTTCACAATGTTTTTGATCGGCTTGCCGGTAAATCCTTTCCAGCTTCCGCTGATGACCGATTCGGAAAATTTCTTCATCTGGTCGAGCACCTTATTCACCTCAGGCATCACGTCAGCACCATCGACCGTGATCGGTTGATTCGATCGGTTCCTCAGCGCGACATGCAGCACAGACCGATTTTCCGTCTTGTTAATGCGTTCACCGCGGAACATGGCATCGATAGCTTGTTTCACTTCCGTCTCTTCCGCCAGTTCGAGCAGAAGCTTCAGCGCCTCATCGTTAATAATATTCTTTGAATAATCAATGAGGATATCTTCAAACTGCACACTGAATTTTTTGAAACGGTCAGGATCTTCAGCGAAAAGCTCACGCATGTGAGATGCCTGAAGTGTGAGAAATATCATTTCGAGATTTCGCCAGGCTTTCGTTTCGGCCGGGTTGAGAGAAGGAAGCATATTGGTTGGTTTAGGTCGGGCTTCTGTAGCTATTTCTTAAATTTATTCACAAGCATGGCGAGTTTTTCTTCCATGCTCACTTCTTTTTCTTTGGGTTTGCCTTTCGGGCGATTTCCCTTTTGCTGCGTTTCACCAGCCTGCGCGAATGGATCGCTCTTCATCGAAAGGCCAATACGCTTTCTCGGGACATCAACTTCCACAACAGTAACCTGGACTTTTTGCTGTACGGTCACAGCTTCCTTCGGGTCCTTGATAAATTTATCGGAAAGGTGGCTGATGTGCACAAGACCATCCTGGTGAACCCCGATATCCACGAACGCACCGAACGCAGTGACGTTGGTCACGATCCCGGGCAACTTCATGCCGACCTTCAGATCGCTGATCGCATTCACACCTTCTGTAAAGCTGAATACTTCGAATGTCTCACGCGGGTCGCGACCCGGCTTCTCAAGTTCTTTGAGAATATCGGTAAGTGTCGGTAATCCGAATTTTCCGGACACATACTTGTTGAGATCAAGTTGCTTGCGCAGATCGGCACTGCTCATCAGGTCCTTAACGGTACAACCGAGGTCCGATGCCATTTTGTTAACCACTTCATAGCTCTCCGGGTGTACGGCACTTGAGTCAAGCGGATTGCTTGCATTGTGAATGCGAAGAAAACCTGCTGCCTGTTCAAAAACTTTTTCTCCGAGGCGTGGCACCTGCATCAGCGACTCACGATCTTTGAATGGTCCGTTCTGGTTACGGAACTCCACGATATTTTTTGCGAGTGCCGGACTCAATCCGGAAACATAGGAGAGGAGTTCTTTACTCGCGGTGTTCACTTCAACACCCACAGAGTTTACGCAGCTCATGACAACATCATCAAGCCCCTGCTTGAGTTTTGTCTGATCCACATCGTGCTGGTATTGGCCAACACCAATTGATTTCGCATCGATCTTTACCAGTTCCGACAGCGGGTCCATCAATCTTCGTCCGATGGATACAGCACCTCGTACAGTAATGTCTTTGTCAGGGAACTCGTCACGGGCAACTTCCGATGCTGAATACACCGAAGCACCGCTTTCATTCACCATTACAACAATCACTTTATGATCCAGACCAATTGATTTTACAAAATTTTCGGTCTCGCGGCTCGCGGTACCGTTTCCAATCGCGATCGCCTCAATGTCGAATTTCTGAACGAGCGTTTTGATCAGTGCTGCCGACTTAGCCGTTTCGCGCTGAGGCTCATGCGGATAAATGTTGTCGTTATGAAGGAGTTTTCCCTGGCGGTCCAGACAAACCACTTTGCAGCCGGTCCTGAACCCGGGGTCGAGTGCCAGCACATTTTTCTGCCCCAGTGGAGCCGACAGCAGAAGTTCTTTCAGATTGGAAGCAAATACCCGGATCGCTTCTTCATCTGCTTTCATTTTCGACTCCATCCTGATCTCTGTTTCAAGAGAAGGACGGAGCAGACGCTTATAAGAATCTTTCACTGCAAGCTTCACCTGCTCGGCAGCTGCAGCATTTTTGTTTTTTACGTATTGTCTTTCGATTGAGTCGATCGCAGCTTCTTCCGGTGGGAAAATATCCAATGCAAGTATACCTTCCTTTTCACCACGCCTCAGTGCGAGCAGGCGGTGCGATGGTGTTTTGGAAATTGGCTCGCTCCATTCGAAATAATCTTTGTACTTCTGACCTTCAGCTTCCTTGCCCTTCATCACTTTCGATTCAACAATGCCTTCTTTCCAGAAAAGCTCGCGAACATGCTTGCGGGTATCCGGGTTTTCACTGATCCACTCTGCAATGATATCACGTGCTCCCTCGAGTGCTTCCTGCATACTGGCAACACCTTTTTCGGCATCGACAAATGTCTGTGCAAATTCATCAAGGTTGAAGTTCTCCTGATCGAACAACTTCTGGGCTAGTGGTTCAAGGCCCTTTTCCCTGGCAGCAGTCGCGCGCGTCTTACGTTTCGGCTTATAAGGCAGATAGATATCCTCGAGCTCTGCAAGCGTTGATGCAACTACGATTGAAGACATCAGCTCGGGCGTGAGCTTTCCCTGTTTCTCGATCGATGAAATGATCGCTTCTCTTCGTTTATCCAGTTCGCGGAGTTGTTCAATTCTGTCGCGGATGTTCGCAATGGCGACCTCATCCATGCTTCCCGTCAATTCTTTTCGATAGCGGGCGATGAAGGGTATGGTGGCGCCTTCGGCAAGCAGATCGGCTACAGCCTTTACGTTCTTTTGCTGAAGCGAAAACTCTTTGGTTATCAGCTCTACCCAGCGTGAAATATTTTCCTGTTCCATAAAATTTAGGCAGGCAAAAATAGAAGAACCGCATGAACCTGCAACAACGGATTTTTATTTGGTTGAAGTTGAGAGTTTTAGAGCGGTTTTTCAATCCCTTTCTTCAAAGATTGAGAAACTTCGGTGCGGTATGTTGCTTCAATTTAATGATGGCTTCTGATGAAAACGAAGTCACCGCCTTCATCGCCAACATTCTGGATTATTCCAAACTGCGGCACTTGAGTAGTATTGTGGAGGATAGGTTCGAGAATTCTTGAAAACAGCAGTTGTGCGGGCAGGAAAATATCTGTATTGGTGTCGAGCTTTTTATATAAGGACTCGAAAAAATAACTCTTGTCTGGCACTGAAGTCAGGTTGCCACTAGTAATGGCTTTCCGGCTTTTGTTACCATATATCTCTGAAAATTTGCGAAGCATTCCGCTTTCACGGACATCCCTTGACTTGAAAATACTTCTGCTAAAACATGCATCAGCAATTAACAAGGTGTGTTTGCTTTTTATCGCTCCGAGGTAATCTTTCACAACGCTGTTCGGCAGCCAGGTACTTCGGTCTCCGAGGACTGCCATCCCGTGCAAAACTATCACGTGATTCGCTCCAGCAGCGATCGATGGTATTTTACGATCGATTCCTGTGTAATAAAGACTGTCAAGCTCACCAAACGGTGAACGTGTATGGAGTTGCTGCGACCGCTGATATCGAAGCTATCAGAGTGCTGGTAGGAGTAAAACGAAAACTGCTTTTTTCATTGTGGATTTTCGTATGCTAAGAAAATAGTCCAGGGCAGTAAAAAAGCGGATGATTGATGTCCCGGCAGCAGGGGAATGATGTGAATAGAATTAACCTCCAACGGTCTTTCTGAGATGATCAACAAGACCATTCCAGAGATCGTGAAGTTCCTTATGATCATCAATATCAGAATAGTCGATGACTTTCAAAAAAACCGATTGGGTCAACTCATTGAATTCCAGACGAAGCTCGAAATATGACGGATCGCGATCTTCCTGGCCGTTGTCCGGGATAAATTCAAAACGAACGAAGTGATTAGTGCGATGTGCAACTTGCCTGGCTTTGTGCTCTTCGTTGTCCCAGATGAACGTGTAGACTTTACTCATGTTGTTAATCTTCACATCATCTGCAAACCATTCTGCAAGGCCGCTGGCGGTCTGAATGTATGGATACAGCATCTTTATGGATGCGTGCACCTCATAATCTTCGGTGAACAATTTCTTTTTCGCCATCTGCGCAGTTGCCATATTCAATCCTAACGATTTGAATATAATTTTTTTCTCCGTTACCTCAAAGGTTATGGCGATTTATAATGGATCTCATAATTGGAAGTGGCCGAATCACGCGCGAATGCGACTCTCTGAATTGCAGATCTGGAAGCTTGAAGCTTGGGATACCGTGTAAAAACAAAAAAAGCAGTCAACTAACTGCTTTCATTCGTAGCGAGAGGGGGAATTGAACCCCCGACCTCAGGGTTATGAATCCTGCGCTCTCACCAACTGAGCTACCTCGCCTTGGATTCCCAATTTTGGGAGCGCAAACTTACAACGAAGTCGGAATTTTCCAAAATTGATCGGTAAATATCCAGCCTGGACTAATCTTTTTGCTCTCTCCTCAGACTCCAGCTCCCCGTCCGATTCTGGTTCTATTTTTGTTTCGTCCACCGGGTGAAAAAAATCGACAAGTTCATTCTGACTTCTTTCCTTTCCACGCTGTCGCTGACATTCCTGGTCGTTACGTTCATTCTCCTTAACAGGCAGATGCTTGTTTACTATGACGACATCATCGGCAAAGGATTGGGCTGCGAGGTAATTGCAAAATTTATAGGCTACTTCACAATTTTTATTATCCCTCAGGCGCTACCGCTTTCCATTCTCCTCGCCTCGCTCATGACTTTCGGAAACCTTGGTGAACATTTTGAGTTGACAGCCATCAAAAGCGCGGGCATCTCACTGACTCGCATCATTCAACCCGTGTTTATTTCCGTTTGCGGCATTGCCGTGGTGGCATTCTGGGTCAACAATTATATTGTGCCCCGCGCTGCGCTCGAAGCTTTTTCACTTCTCTATGACATCCGGCACACAAAACCTGCTATGGACATCCGCGAGGGAACGTTTTACAACGGCCTTCCTGACATCAGTCTAAAAGTGAACGAAAAGTTCGACCGTGATCCTGCAGCGCTGAAAGATATTTTACTCTACGATCACCATGGCGAAAACCGCGAGGTATATGTTGCAGATTCCGGTCGCATGTATACCATTCTGAAGGATCGCTACCTGAAGTTCGAGTTGTTCGAAGGCTATCAGTACAAGGAGTACTGGAAGACAAGAAAGCTTGAGGATGATGACCTGAGCAGGACAAAATTCTCGAAGATTGAGATGGTGATCGACCTTTCATCTTTCGATATGTCAAGAACAGATGTCCGCAGTTTCTCCGCCCACCGCTACATGAAGAATCTTTACCAGCTCACCAATGCTATCGACTCACTCGATGTGCTTTCTGCAACAGAAAGGAAGAACAATCTGCACGAACTTGGAGCCTTGACGATGAAGGTTAAGGATATTACGCTGGATGTCGACAGTTTGTATCGTTCATTTGCAGACACAGCGGCAATCGCCAGTGCAACAAATAAAGCGCGCATGATAAAAATGCAGCTTGAAAATTACAACGCGCGAAGGAATGACATTCAAAACCAGATCATCGGCTTCCAGGTGCAATGGAACCGCATAATTTCTTACGCAGCAGCGTGCCTGACAATGCTGCTGATCGGTGCGCCATTGGGTGCGATCATTAAGAAAGGAGGGATCGGCCTGCCTTTTCTCATCGCGATCGTTTTCTTTATTGTTTTCTTTGTTTTTGATATGCAGGGCGAGAAACTTTCAAATCGCAGACTGCTGAACCCATATTTTGCCATGTGGGCCGGTAATCTGTTCTTACTGGTGCTCGGCCTTTATCTCTTATACCAGGCACGCGTTGATGGCCGGTTATTCGAACCGGATCGATATGAAATTGCCGTTGAACGTATGAAACAAAAACTCCGTCAGGTCACCGGTGCCATGTAGGAATTTTTTCAAGCGAGATCGCATTACCATTGAAAGACGCAATTTCGATAACATTCAGTAGTTTTGCCATTGACTTAGAACGATGAGAAAATTAGACAAGCTGGTATTAGGCGCTTTCGTTGGACCTTTCATTCTTACATTCCTGGTAGTGGTGTTCATCCTGCTCATGCAACATATGCTGAAGTATTTCGATGACATCATCGGAAAGGATCTGGGCGGTGATGTCATTGGTCAGCTGCTGTTTTACTTTGCCATCTTCATGACACCGGTGGCGATGCCGCTGGCTGTTTTGCTTTCGTCACTGATTGCCTTCGGAAATCTCGGTGAGCACTTCGAACTGACAGCTATCAAAGCCTCTGGTATTTCGCTGTTAAGAACGCTTCAGCCGATTTTCTTTTTCGTGTTGCTGCTCACCGGAGTAGCATTTTATGCCAACAACTATCTGGTACCAAGGGCGGCACTTGAAGCCTATAGTTTGTTGTATGACATCAAGCAGAAGAAGCCGGCACTCGAACTTCGCGAAGGCGCATTTTACAACGGTATCCCTGACATCTCCATCAAGGTAAATAAAAAATTTCAGGATGATCCTGATGCTCTGAAGGAGATCATTGTGTACGACCATCGCAAAAATGACGGAAACAAAGAAGTAACAGTTGCCGATTCTGGCCGCATGTCAACTATTCTAAACGAACGATATCTCAAGTTCGAGCTTTTCAACGGTTATAACTACACAGAAGGAGCCACCAATGAACGGGAGATGACCGGCCCGAAAGCTGTTCAGAATGAATCGCTGACGCGAAGCAAGTTCGCGCGATCCGAGATCGTCTTCGACCTGTCTTCGTATGACCTGAAACGCACTGACAAAAAATGGTTTGAAGGTAATCGGATCATGCGAAATCTCGGAGAACTTGATCAGGACATTGACTCAATCCAGGGCGAAGTGCTGCAGCAGAACACATATCATTATTCGTACAAGCCTACGCATTTCGAATTTTTCCGCAAGCGAGACACCGTCTATCTGCCGCAGGAAATTTACAATCACAAGTTAGCTCATGACAGCGCGGAGTATAAACGCACAAAAGGAGGCGCGATTGACGATAATTACCGGCCTGATGTTTCGATGACCCCTTACGGGCCCCAGCCGGCAAATCCTTATGCATTAAGGAAGCCAGTGGTTTTCAGCTTAGATAATTCCGATTCCGTAGCGATGGCCGCTGTTGACCAATTGTATGAACGCGAACCGCGTCTCGAGGAAATACAAGGCGCTACGAACATGGCGCGTCAGATCAAAAGCTACCTGGAGAATACGAATGCTTCCATTGAAATGTACGGTAAGGAGCTCGCTGTCTTCGAGATCCAGTGGCATAAGATCCTGGCAAGTTCACTGGCCTGCGTTGCGATGTTTTTGATTGGCGCACCGCTTGGCGCCATCATTAAGCGCGGAGGTTTAGGTGTTCCATTCCTTGTTTCCATCCTGTTCTTTATCGTCTACTACCTGTTAAGTATGCAGGGCGAAAAACTCGCCAAGCAGGGCACAATTTCAGCCATTGTGGGTGTTTGGGCTGCGGATTTTATACTGTTTATCATCGGTCTGTTTTTCCTCCGCCAGGCCAGAATAGATGCCCGATTGTTCGAATCGGACTTCTATAGCGTTACGTTTGACAAGGTAAAAAGGGCCTTTAAGGCCAGAAAGACCAAAATGAGCCCTGAAGTCCGCGCTTAATGGACGGCAGGATGCCTGAAATTTTCAATTTTCTTGGTAATTGTGCCAGAAAAGCCTACATTTGCCCCTTGAAATAAAGGATAAATAATTTTTTGCGATGTATCTAACAACTGAAATTAAGCAAGACCTCTTCAAGAAACATGGTTTCAGCAAGAAGAAAGAGGAGACTGGCTCAGCGGAATCTCAAATTGCACTCTTTACCCACAGAATCAATCACCTGACTGCACATTTGAAAGAAAACAAAAAAGACTTTTCTACCCAGCAAGGATTGATGAAGCTGGTTGGTAAGCGCAAAAAGCTCCTCAACTACCTTATGAAGACCAATATCGAAAGATATAGGGCCGTTTTGACCGATCTCGATCTAAGAAAATAATCTTCCCAGGGAACCAATTGCATGGTTCCCTTTTTACTTTTATTCATGGGCGAGCTCTGTGTGGGGCCGGTCGCCCGAATTAATCCTATTTATGAAACCAACTGTTATTACAAAAAGCTGTAAACTCCCGGACGGCCGAGAAATTACTATCGAAACAGGAAAACTAGCCCGCCAGGCCGATGGTTCTGTTGTACTCCGGATGGGCAACACCATGTTGCTCGCAACTGTTGTGTCCGCATTGGACGCAAAAGAAGGAACTGACTTCCTTCCTCTGTCTGTAGACTACCAGGAAAAATTTGCCTCCACTGGAAAAATCCCCGGAGGATTCCTCAAGCGCGAAAGCAAGCTGTCTGATTACGAAGTGCTGATCAGCCGTCTCGTAGACCGTGCCATCCGCCCTTTGTTCCCTGATGACTATCACGCTGAAACCCAGGTGATGATCTACCTGATCTCAGGTGACAAGGACGCCTTACCTGATTCACTTGCTGCCTTTGCTGCATCCGCTGCATTGTCAGTTTCCGATATTCCATTCAATGGGCCGATCTCCGAAGTTCGCGTAGCCCGTGTTGATGGAAAATTTATTATCAACCCAACCATGGAGCAGAAAGAGAAAGCTGATATCGATCTGATCGTTGCAGCATCTATCGAAAACATCCTGATGGTTGAAGGTGAGATGAAAGAAGTGAGCGAAGATGAAATGCTCGAAGCTTTGAAGACCGCTCACGAAGCAATCAAAGTTCAGTGCGAAGTTCAGATTGAATTCGCGAAAGCGGCTAACAAAACAGAAAAGAGAACCTACAGCCACGAGACCAATGATGAAGCGTTGAAGGAAGAACTCTGGAAACTTTTCTACGACAAGGCGTATGCACACGCATCGCTTCAGACGCCAAATAAAAAATTCAGAGGCGAAGGTTTTTCAAAAATTGTTGACGAATATCTTGATGCGCTTCCTGAAGATTCAACAATCGACAAAGGACTTGTTAAAAGATATTACCACGACATCCAGAAGAAAGCTGCACGGGATCTGGTCCTGAATCAGGCCGTTCGTCTCGATGGCCGAAAGACCAATCAGATCAGAGACATCTGGTGCGAAGTTGACTATTTGCCTTCTCCACACGGCTCTGCAATCTTCACACGCGGTGAAACGCAGTCACTGACTACGGTAACGCTTGGCACCAAGCTTGACGAGCAGATGATTGACGGTGCGATGATCGATGGATCAAATAAATTTATCCTTCACTATAACTTCCCTGGTTTCTCGACCGGTGAAGTGAAACCGAACAGAGGTCCTGGCAGACGTGAGGTAGGTCACGGTAACCTCGCACTTCGCGCATTGAAGCAGGTGCTTCCTTCCGACACTGAAAATCCTTACACGATCCGTGTAGTATCTGATATCCTCGAGTCGAACGGGTCATCATCGATGGCAACAGTCTGCGCTGGTTCGCTTGCGCTGATGGATGCCGGTGTTCCCGTGAAAGGTCCGGTTTCAGGTATTGCTATGGGTATGATCTCTGATGCAAAAACAGGCAAGTATGCGATCCTCTCTGATATTCTCGGAGACGAAGATCACCTCGGTGATATGGACTTCAAGGTAACGGGTACTGAGAAGGGGATCACCGCCTGCCAGATGGACCTTAAAGTTGAAGGTCTCACTTATGCGATTTTGAAGGAAGCGCTCGAGCAGGCGCGTCAGGGACGTCTGCACATCCTCAATGAGATGAAGAAAGTGATGAGCGCTCCGAGAGCTGATCTGAAGCCACATGCACCGAGAGCACAAACCGTCATTATCGATAAAGAAATGATTGGCGCTGTAATCGGCCCTGGTGGAAAGATTGTTCAGGATATCCAGAATACCACTGGCGCAACCGTTGTGATCGAAGAAGTTGATAATAAAGGAGTTGTAAATATTTTCGCAACCAACAAGGAGGCGATGGAAGGTGCATTGAAACGCATCAGGGCTATTGTTGCCATTCCGGAAGTTGGCCAGGTTTATGATGGTAAGGTGAAATCCATCATGCCATTTGGCGCATTCGTTGAATTTATGCCTGGAAAAGATGGTTTGCTACATATCTCCGAAATCAAGTGGGAGCGCCTGGAAAACATGGAAGGTGTCCTTGAAGTTGGTGAAGAAATTAAGGTGAAGTTGATTGAGATCGATAAGAAAACCGGTAAATTCAGACTTTCACGCAAAGTTTTGATACCTAAACCGCCTCAAAAGCAAACTACACCAACGGAATAAACGTTAACCAACAATTGACAGGAACTAAGATTTAGGCTAAAATTGTTTAAACTAAGTATCGTAAAACCAGGATGAGACAACTAAAGATCAGTAAACAAATCACCAACCGCGAGAGCCAGTCGCTGGATAAATACCTTCAGGAGATTGGTAAGGTTGATCTGCTTACACCGGATGAAGAAGTGGAGCTGGCGAAAAGGATCAAGGAAGGAGATCAGATCGCGTTGGAAAAGCTGACTAAAGCAAACCTTCGTTTCGTTGTCTCTGTCGCAAAGCAATATCAGAATCAGGGTTTGTCTTTGGGTGATTTGATCAACGAAGGAAACCTGGGTTTGATTAAGGCTGCACAACGTTTCGATGAAACCCGCGGTTTTAAGTTTATCTCATACGCTGTTTGGTGGATCCGTCAGTCTATCCTTCAGGCGTTGGCAGAACAATCTCGTATCGTTCGCCTTCCGTTGAACCGTGTTGGTTCGTTGAATAAGATATCAAAAACCTTCTCTGAGCTGGAACAGAAGTACGAGCGCGAGCCTTCACCTGAAGAACTTGCGGAAGTGCTTGATGTGACAACGGCTGAAGTCGTTGATACGATGAAGATATCTGGTCGTCATGTGTCGATGGATGCACCGTTCGTTCAGGGTGAGGAGAACAGCCTGCTTGACGTTCTTGAAAACGACAGCGAAGAAACACCAGACTCAGGTCTGATGAATGACTCTCTGCGCAGGGAAGTGCAGCGCGCACTGTCTACGCTCACACAACGCGAAGCCGATGTGATTACGCTTTACTTCGGTTTGAACGGGGAGCACTCGATGACCCTTGAGGAGATTGGCGAAAAATTCAATCTGACACGCGAACGTGTTCGTCAAATTAAGGAAAAGGCTATCAGACGCTTACGCCACACAAGCAGAAGTAAAGCTTTAAAGCCTTACTTAGGTTAAGAATATTTATTTGCAGCATTATTTGAAGGGTCTCTAGCAGACCCTTTATTTTATCCAAAACACCAACACCACTTATAGTAGTCATGACAAACGAGACGGTAAAAGTACTTATCATCGGCTCCGGGCCAGCGGGTTATACAGCAGCAATCTATGCCGCGCGTGCAGGTCTGAAACCAGTGCTTTACACAGGTGGCCAACCAGGCGGCCAGCTCACCACAACAAATGATGTTGAAAATTTTCCGGGCTATCCTGACGGCATCAATGGCTCGCAGATGATGATCGATCTGCAAAAGCAGGCAGAACGATTCGGGACCAGGATCAACTACGGCTTAGTAACTTCAGTGGACTTTTCCGGCTGGCCACATAAAGTTGTCGTTGACGAAAAAACAACTGTTGTTGCTGAATCGGTGATCATTGCCACGGGAGCGACAGCAAAATATCTTGGACTTCCAACAGAAGAACAGTATTACAATAAAGGTGTTTCAGCGTGTGCAGTATGTGACGGATATTTCTATCGCGGCAAAGAAGTGGCCGTGGTCGGTGCCGGAGACTCTGCGGCTGAGGAATCGACTTACCTCGCAAATCTTTGTACAAAGGTGCATCTGATCGTACGCAGGGACGAAATGCGTGCTTCCAAGATCATGCAGCAACGCGTTAAGAACACGCCTAATATTGAGATCCATTGGAATACGGAGACCGAGGAAATTCTCGGCAATGGAAATGAAGTGACTGGCGTTCGTGTAGTGAATAATAAGACAGGAGAAAAGAAACATATTCCTTTACAGGGATTTTTCCTGGCGATCGGTCACAAGCCAAACACAGAGATTTTCAAGCCTTACATTGACATGGATGAAACAGGCTACATCAACGTCAAGCCTGGTACAAGCAAAACGAATGTTGAAGGCGTATTTGCCGTAGGCGATGCTGCTGACAAAGTATATCGTCAGGCTGTTACGGCTGCAGGGACAGGTTGTATGGGCGCGCTCGATGCGGAGAAATTCCTCGTAGCGAAGGAGATGGAGATGGGGATGGTGCACAGCTAGCTGGCCTGAAGACTTATTGGTCTGACGGCTCTGCCTTTTGTCGTCCGACCAATAAAGAGCGCTTCACGCTGCACGCTTCACGCTTCACGCCTGGCGCGTTGATGGCGTTCACGTTTTAACGTGTCAGGTGTTCAGCTAATCGGCTAAGGCGCACGCAGCGATGAGCGAGAAACCAATCAACGAATCAACGAATCAACGTATCAACTTCTCCATGAAACTAGACATACTCGTACTTGCTTCACATCCTGACGATGCAGAACTCGGCTGTGGCGGAACCATTGCCAAGCATACCGCGGCAGGAAAAAAGGTTGGCGTGATCGATTTCACAAAAGGCGAACTGGGAACGCGTGGCACACCGGAACTTCGTTCGAAGGAGGCTGCGGCCTCTGCTAAGATCCTCGGTCTTTCTGTTCGTGAAAACCTTTGCATGCGCGATGGATTTTTTAAAAATGATGAGGAGTCGCAATTGCTGCTGATCCAGAGCATCAGACGTTACCAGCCCGACATTGTCATCGCCAATGCAACATACGACCGCCACATCGATCATGGGAAAGGAGCGGAGCTCGCACATGATGCGTGCTTCTTATCCGGTCTCTCCAAGATTGTCACCTATGACGATCAGACCAAGCAGGAACCCTGGCGTCCGCGCGCGCTGTATCACTACATCCAAAGCCAGTACCTGGAGCCGGATTTCATCGTAGACATCTCAGGCTTTTGGGACAAAAAAATGGAAGCGATCCGCGCATTTGGAAGTCAGTTCTACGATGCGGCAAGCACCGAACCAGAAACTTACATCTCAAAACCTGGCTTCCTTAAAATGCTTGAAGCACGTGCCGTGGAATTCGGTCACGCAATAGGAGCAACCCATGGTGAAGGGTTTACGGTAAGAAGATTCCCAGGCGTCAAAAATCTGTTTGATTTGATGTAGGTACTGTGCCAATTAGCCAATGTGCCAATGAAGGAATTACAGGATTACGAATCTCTTTTGAAATTGTGCGCTATTGGTCATTCCCAATTGCAATCCTGATTCCCAATTTTTCTCTGCATTCATTGGCACATTAACTAATTGGCACATCGGCACATTACTACGGTGCCAGCCGATTCACTTTCCACTCACCATCTACCTTCGTAAACTGGATCCGGTCATGAAGCCGGCTCGGTCTGCCTTGCCAGAATTCAATTTGTAAAGGATCTATCTGGTATCCGCCCCACTGGTTTGGTCGCGGCAGTACTTTTTCAAGTTCAAACTTCTTTTCGATTTGCCTGGCGCGTTCTTCGAGTATCTCGCGGTCTTTGATGATGGTGCTTTGCGGTGATGCCCACGCACCGATCTGAGATCCGCGAGGGCGGCTCTGAAAATAATCATCTGAAAGCTTTCCTTCAACACGCTCTGCGACACCTTCTATGCGAATCTGTCTCTCAATCTCTGGCCAGAAGAACGTTAACGCACACGCAGGGTTTTCTTCCAGTTCCCTTCCTTTTTTGCTTTGGTAGTTTGTGTAAAATATGAACCTATTGTTGTCGAGCCCCTTTAGCAGAACGATACGTGAAGACGGCTTTCCTTCATTATTTACCGTGGCGAGGTGCATAGCATTCGGCTCGGTGATTCCGGCCTCTACTGCTTCATCAAACCATTTTTCAAACTGCTTTAAAGGGTCTTTCAGCACATTGGAGAAATCGAGTGTTGCGCGTGAGTATTCTTTTCGTAAATCGGTGATGTTCTTTTGCATGATTTTTTGCGTGCCAGATTTGGGTGAAACAGGCATGAAATTTATCAAAACATTAAGATTTGCATTGGTGATTGGAAGTATTTTCTTACAGTATTTGAGAGAAAGTTCAGTGAATCTTCCTATCATTCTGAAGATTTAACGAGGGTACACGAAATCGCTTCATGGAATTTTTCAAATACAAAAATAAGATCGCTCCAGAGAAAGGTCGGTTACTGATATCCGAGCCGTTTTTACCAGACCCCAACTTTGAAAGAACTGTCGTGCTGTTGTGCGAACACAATGACGAAGGATCATTTGGTTTTGTGTTGAACAAACCGTCCATCTTAAAAGTAACAGAGGTGCTCGAAGAGGTGCTTTCGCTCGACAGTATTGTATACGTTGGCGGGCCGGTGCAGCAGGACACGTTGCATTTCATTCATCGTCATTCGGGCGTTTCTAACGCGATTGAAATTGCTCCTAACGTGTATTGGGGGGGAGATTTTGAAACACTTGTCACGATGGTGGATACATCTCAAATTCCCGCTACCGATATCCGATTTTTCCTCGGATACAGCGGCTGGGGACCGGGCCAGCTTGATGCGGAATTGGAGCAAGATTCATGGATCGTATGTGATTTCGTGAGTGAACAGCTGCTATTCGATACTGAACCGACAGTGATGTGGAGAAAAGCCCTCGAAAGTATGGGGGGTAGGTTCAGCGTGTACTCAAACTACCCGACTGACCCGCGATTGAATTAGGAATTTGTTAAATTAGCATTCTACCGATTTTGAAATGGATTCTTTGACCATGGAAAGAGATAAACGAGAACTTGGACCTGCTCACGAGCAGGGAGCAGGGTTGGAACACACCCACAGAAAGCCCGGTGCCATTAACTCCGAAATTGATCTTGCCGAACATGATGAACATGTGGAAGAGATCATTGACGAGGAACATAAGCACGTTGACTATTCAAATTTTACGAAAGCTCAGTTCGTAGATCTTGTTAAAGATCTTTCCAAAGACAACAATACACAGAAGGTTGAATCTATCATCCGCGAGATTAAACCGTTGTATGACGAAATACGCGAGAAGGAACGTCACAGCGCACTCGAGCGATTCACACAATCGGGCGGAGTAGCGGAAGACTTCGAATACAAAGGTGATGAACATGACACCGTATTCGATGCCAATCTCAAACTGATCCGCGACCGCAGGCAACAGCAGCTGCGTGAGCAGGAAGAAAAGAAAAATGATAACCTCAAGCGCAAGCAGGAACTGATCGAGAAACTGCGTGAGCTGACAGAACAACAGGATAATTCACACTCGTTTGAAGCATTCAAGGAAATTCAGAAGGAGTGGAGAAGCACCGGGCCCGTTCCTGGCGCACAGGCGAAAACATTGTGGGCCAGCTACCATGCTCTGGTCGATCGGTTCTACGACAATCAGAATATCTATTTTGAACTTAAAGAGCTTGATCGCAAGAAGAATCTTGAGGCAAAGCTTGAATTGTGCAACCGCGCAGAGAAGCTCGTCAACATTGAAATTATTAAAGATGCGATCCGCGAATTGAATGAACTTCATCATGAGTTTAAACATATCGGCCCTGTGCCGCTCGAGAATAAGGAGGCGGTGTGGCAGCGCTTCAAGGCTGCGTCAGATGCCGTTTACGCGAAGCGTGACGTTTACCTCCAGAAACTCCAGCAGGACCTTAACGCCAATTACGATCTGAAGAACGCGTTGGGAGATGAAGCGCAGAAGTTCACTACCTTCAATACCGATCGCATTAAAGAGTGGAATGAAAAGACGAAAGAGATTCTTGAACTCCAGAAACGCTGGGAGGCCGTAGGCGGATTGCCAAGAGCTAAGGCAAAAGAGATCAACAAGAAATTCTGGACTGCATTCAAGACATTCTTCAATAACAAAAATACATTCTTTAAAAAGCTTGATGAAGAAAGAGATGCCAACCTGCAGCTAAAAAATGAGCTTGTAAAGAAAGCACTTGAGCTCCGCGAAAGCCAGGATTGGGAGAAGACTTCAAACGAACTGAAAAATCTTCAGCAGAAATGGAAGGACGTTGGCCCGGTGCCTGAAAAATTCCGTGAGAAAGTATTTAAGGAATTCAAAGATGCGTGCGATTACTTCTTCTCACAACGCAGGGGCCAGCAAGGGAAAGTTGAGCAGGAACAAATTGACAATCTCAACGTGAAGACTGCCATCATTGAAGAGCTTGAAAAGCATATCAATGAAAAAACGGCAAGTGTTGAACTACTGACAGACCTGCAGGACCGCTACAACTCAGTTGGGTTTGTTCCGAAGAAGGACATCACAGCCATACGCAACCGCTATCATGAAGCAGTGCAGAAGTTCGTTGATTCCATTCCTGACCTCAGTGAGGATGAGAAGAGCAAAGTACTGCTGCAAAATCAGCTGAGCGATCTGAAGAAAGATCCGATGGGGGATAAGAAGATTTTCCAGAAGGAACTTGCTATCCGCAAGAAGATCACGAAGGTGGAAAACGACATCGCGCTATGGAAAAACAACCTAGAATTTTTCGGCAAGTCAAAGAATGCGGAGAGCGTTCGGGATGAGTTCAACCAGAAAATCAAGGAAGCATCAGAGCATCTGCAGCAGCTGAAACAGCAGCTCAGAATGTTACGTACCGCTTAGATTCACCTCTATCAGCTGGAGAGGCGGGACCTGAAATTCATTTCTGCCGTATCGGATCGTTTGCAGGTCATCTGTATAATTCACCATCAACAGAGTCGTTGAGCTTTCGCTTGTAAAAAGCATGGCATCTGCAAGTAATGGCTCACTGTTTGAAAGTACAATCATGTCGTGATTTTTGAATCGCGTTACTTTACCCAGCAGTGATAATGCCGGGTATGGTTTTCCGTCATTCGATACAATTCCATTTCTTCCATGAGAAGCGTATAATGTTATGGCGCTGACATGCGCTTCCGATGCCGCGCGCAATGCACCAAATGCCCACAGCGCTGCGAGATCCGTTTTTTGTCTCACATCTGCCTTCTCAATCGACCGCTTCTGAAGCGTTACAGGGCTGATGTGAATTTGCTTCCCTGGATAAATTGATGCAGCACTGCGTCCGGTCTCACATAATCCATCTTTGTTCTCAAGGATCGTGCGGTCGTCAAACGCATGTACCTGCGGATGTGCGCTGAATGAAATGAAGTCGGCATTTCGCGCATCAAAGCGATTCCGATTGAGATCCTTAAAATCTCCTGAAGTCCCCGCTCCCCACTGTAGTCCTTTTACTGCTGATTTGAGCCGCGATATTTCATCTGCAAGTTTCTGGTCGGTCACGGGCTTGCCGTCAGAGAGCAACAAAACATCACGTACATTCAGTCGGTTTTGCTGGAGTAACAAAATAAACTGATCGAGTGAATTCTGAAATGCTTCTGGCAGCGTGAGTGCGATACTCAAAGGAACGCCAAGGGCATACGCGCTTTCGCAGTCGTGGGAAAACTTTCTGATCCAATCTTGTTGCGTTGCAATAACTTCAATCAGGGCGTGATCAAGGTTTATACTTTTTATCACGTCCGCTGCCTGTAAGGGGTGTGCTGCTTCATCCGAAGGCACCATGATCCCAACTTTAGGCAATCGCGACACAACTTCCTTTTTTTCAAGATGTATTACAGTAGTGTCGTGCGAAGTGATCGGGTGAAGTTTTTCCAGCGGGCGGAACATGACGCGCTGGTGAATTTTCGCTCCGGCCTGCAACGTCACGGGTATCGGCAGGTCTGCAGGTGTGCAGAAGGTCTTGAACGAGGTATCGATCCAGTTGCGCTGGTCTTCCGTTTCAAAGACATCACCTTCGAATGTCAATTCATACCAGCGTTCCCTGAATTTCCATTTCATTCGTTTGATATTTTTGAACGGGTTTTTTGGGTCGATGGCGGTTGGGAAGTTTCCCTGGTAAATTGTACCGTTCGGCTGGGTGACTTCCACGGGTTGTCCTTTCAGATCCTGCAACGGATGGAGGATACAAAATCCTGCGCGGTTCTTTTTTATTTCTTTCAGCACTTCGCCATCAATCGTAAATTGTATGCTGCTGTCGGGTAAGCCCTCGATTGTTGTGCTCCACCGGATCACGTCTTCATTCTTCCTGCGATTGACACTATTGTATTTTACGGTGAATGTTTCCCACGAAATGTCTTTTTCTTCATGGGTGATAACATGTTCGCACGTATCCCAGTGCTCGTCACGCAACGCGAAATAGATCATGCGCAGGATTTCCGAATCTTCATAGGCGATGTAGCGGAGAAAGCCGCGGTCGTAAAGCATCTGAAGCGGGCCTGCGTATAGCACCATAGTTGTTTGGTTCAGAATGAAGGTTGTTTGTAGTTCTTCGTGGCGTCATCTACGATCAGAACCCAGTCCTGCCCATAGCCGGAGGTCGGTGGCGTGAACACCTGACGCTCCACGCCAACAATTTTGCCGGCATCGCGCGTTTTGCCGTTTCTTGGGTCAAACCACGTTGCCTGATATTGTTTAATGTTTCCAGGGAGCTTGACTTCGAAGCTTTTTCCCTGCGCGCTGTAAACAAAGATGTAATCCTTACCGCGTGTTGCCTGAACGCGATCGTTCGCCCCACGCGCATCTGTGATCAGTGACTGATCCGGAATGCGTTCGAGCATTGGCCGCGATTCTATCAGCATTCGGAGATACTGCATTTGTGAAGCACCGGGCAAATTGATTGCTTCATACCACGGATAGTGCGGACCGTTCACAGCTGTTCGTTCAGGCGTGTACATCTGCCAGATGTCGTGGCATCCGTAAGTGTGGCCAAATGCCCCTGCGAAAACATCGAGGTAGGCATGCTTGCGAATGTCATACGCGCTTGACGTGCCGAGATCTTTTGCGTTGAAGCACACAGGGTGATCTTCGTACAACGTTTCGCCATCGAGGACTGGCTTTACCGGAGTCTTCTTGTATGCAACCTGGATCCTGTCCCACACATTGTTTTCTCGGCAGTGTCCGGTCTGAAACATGTTGAAGTCGAGCCATGGGTCATTGTGAAACCACCTCGCTGACCCAGCATCCTCCAGACCGTTGGGCTGCGGGTGAAAGGTGATGAGTGCCTTGTCGTTTCCGCCAACACCTTCTGTAATTCCTTCCGCCATCGCCCGCCAGATGGCAACGTCATTCTCGTTTCGCGGATTGCGATCGCCTCCGAGTACCCAGATGATATTGGCTCTGTTCTTATATCGGTTTGCCAGCCATCGCCCATAGATCTTTGCGTTTGCAGGAGTAAATATTTCTGGCCCCACACCCCATGTGTCCTTGAATACCTTGTCGCCCCATGTAGGTAGCAATGCGATGTAAAGGCCGAGCTCTTTTGCTTTATCGATGACGAAATCTACGTGTCGGAAATATGCTTCGCGTGGCTTTGTTGGGTCATTGTTCTCCAGTGGAATTTCATTGTACGGATTCGGTGTATTGAGACCATCTAGTTCGGCAAGTACAACGGCCTGGATAACAGTAAACTTTTTATCCGCCCGATCCTTCAGGTATTTTTCCGCGTCTTCGCGATTGAGGCGATGAAACAATTCCCAGGCAGTGTCGCCTAGCCAGAAGAAGGGTTTGTTATCGTTTGTTACGAGAAATCGCTGATTGTCACTGACGCGAAGTTGCGCCATTGAACAGATGCCGGTCATCAGCAGGGAGAAGGATAATGCAAGCCGTTTCATAGTCTTAAGATAATGAGAAAATCTGGTTGACAGTATGGTATTGTTGCTCGTTTAAATGTGCCAAGGGCATGATTTTGAACACTACAAAAGTTTAAACAACGCGTTATGCAAATACAATCAGAATCAGTTTTAACCGGATACAGTGAGCGTGAAAAGGGCGCTTATCTTGCCGCACTGGCTTCGCTGTCAACGGCAGACAGGCAGGCATCGCAGGAAGAATTGGATCATCTGCGCGAGATTGCCAGGGCTGCAGGGCTGTCGCCTCAGCAGGAGGAGTTTATTTTAAATTCAGCGACTGATATTTCAGGTGAAGAGTTGAAAAAATGCCTTGATGTACTGAAGACAAGTCAGCTTCGCTATTCCCTGATCACGGATTTGATCGCCCTTGCAAAGGCCGATGAGAATTACACCGAAGACGAAAAGGAAAATATCGAGAAGATCGCAACATACCTGGGCGTAAATCACAACCAGGTGGATGTGCTGGATGAATTTGTTATCAAGGCTGCGGAGAAAGATCCATCTCCGGAGCAGGCGCAGTCTTCAGGTTTCCTTGATTCCCTCGGTATGCGAGACAAGTTTTCGAAAGCGGGATTAAACCTTGGTGGGGGTCAGGGTGGAGGTTTGTTGGGCATGCTTGGACCTATTCTGCTCGGTGGCATCGCAGCGAAAGCGCTGTCGGGCAGGAGAAGGAGTGGCGGTGGAATGTTTGGTGGCGGTGGCCTTGGTGGAGGATTGCTGGGCGGTGCGCTTGGCGGCATGCTTGGCGGTGGCATGGGCGGTCTAGGTGGTGGCCTTGGATCTATTCTCGGAGGACTCAACCGCAGCCGCAACAGCAGAAGTATGGGCGGAATGCTGGGGAGGATTTTATAATCAAGCCGAGACCAGAAAGAAAAAAGCCTTTCGATGAAGAGAGGCTTTTTTTATCAGGCACAAAAAAAGGCACCCGTAAGTGCCTGATTCTGAGAGCCCCCTGCCGGAATCGAACCAGCGACCTACTGATTACAAGTCAGTTGCTCTACCAGCTGAGCTAAGGAGGCGTAAAGGAGGTGCAAAAATAAGCTAACAAAATATCTGTGCAAACTTTTTATAGAAAAACGTTATCAACATCTCATTTTTTCAAGGGAATTGAAATGATCTAAATTGCTCTACTTTACATGCATGAAACTCGTTTTTTCACTCCTGCTGTTATGGACATTGACACGCAGTGTGTTTGCTCAGTCAAAAGCGAATGAACTTCAATGGTTCAAAGGAAATCTTCACACGCATTCTTTGTGGAGCGATGGTGACGGCTATCCGGACATGATCGTTGATTGGTATCGGTCAAAGGGATACCATTTCGTGGCACTTTCTGATCACAATATTCTTGCACAAGGTGAAAAATGGGTGAAGGTTGCCAAAAGCAAATTGCATGAGGATGCTTTTCAAAATTATCTGAAACGTTTTGGAGATGAATGGGTTGAGCAAAAAGTCGATTCAGCCGGACGAGTAATGGTGAGACTGAAAACATATGATGAATACAGAGAAAAATTTGAGCGGAAAGATTTCATTATGCTGCGATCGGAGGAAGTGACCGATCAGTTTGAAAAGAAGCCCATCCATATGAATGTTTCCAACGCGCAGGAACTGATTCGTCCGCAGGGTGGGAAGAGCGTCAGCGATGTGATGCAGCGCAATATCGATGCGGTGTTGGAGCAGCGATCTAAAACAGGTGTTCCGATGTTTCCGCATATTAATCATCCCAACTTTTACTATGCGATTACGGTAGATGATATGATTTCGCTGCGGGGTGAAAGATTCTTTGAGGTGTACAATGGTCATCAGTTAGTCAATAATGAAGGAGACAGCGTTCATCTGAGCACTGAAAAGATGTGGGATAGAATTAATGTGGCTTATCTCAGGCGAGGCCAGGAGCTGATGTTTGGACTTGCCACTGACGACAGTCATAATTATCACCAGTTTGGAAAAACATTTAGCAATGCAGGTCGTGGATGGGTAATGGTGCGTGCGAAACAGCTCACAGCCGAATCATTGATTGAAGCGATGGAGGCTGGAGATTTTTATGCGTCTACAGGCGTTGAACTCGCAGAACTGAAGGTGGAGAACAATACATTGACGATAGAAGTGAAGCAGGAAAAAGGAGTAACCTACTCAATTGAGTTAATGACAGCGAACCAAGATGGTGATATTAATTATCGGATCCGGAAGGGAACGAAAACTTCCGTTGCCTTGAGCGCGAACGATCTTTTCCTGCGCGCGAGGATCGTTTCGTCAAGGAAACGCACAAATGCTGTTAATGATGTTGAGTACGAAATGGCATGGACTCAGCCGGTCATCTTTAAATAAATCGATAATAACATTTTTCGCAGGTCTTTTTGGTTATTGGTTTTTAAGAAACTCTTCCACTTCCTCTATTTTATCCGTGCCAATAATATCAACGCCAAGGTCTAAAAAAGTTTTCCATGTAGCAGGTACATCAGGCGCTCCCCAAAACCTGATTTTCTTTTGCTGTGAATGAACTGACGCGATCACTTCTTTCAATTTTTTCAGGTCATCCTCCGGAATTTCTCCCTTTCCATCCCATGTGGAATATGTGCTGAAACTATTGCTGATAAAACTAACACGTTTCAAATGTTCAGATGAATACTTTTTTGTCGGTCTGCCATCGAAGGTCATATATGCCGGGAACTGTTTCCATTGAGCGGTGTCAGGCACATTCCCGCTGATGGCGATACTCAGAGTTTTGCACGATGTTATTTCCGGGTAATTCTTTAAACGATCAACGATGGCGTTAAGCGTTGGAAGGCCTTCAGACTTGAGATCTATCATCAGCGTCAGCTGTCTGGTGCCGTCCGGAAAGATGTTCCCGGAATTGTTTCGGATTTTTGATTTGATCGGTTCGAAATACAATTTCTCCAGGGTTCGCGCTGGATCAATTTCAGAAGCCGTATGGGCCACCATGAGATTATTCCCACGAAGGAACACATCCGCTTCCACATATCCCACCTCCAGTCTATACGCAGTTTCAACTGGTTTGTCCTGCATATAGTCGTTGTGCGAAAAAATGATCGATGACGAACGCTGTGCGTGAACACAACCGGAGCAGAGCAGAGCGAGGAAGAGTAGTTTTTTCATTAGTTAAAATCGTAAAGCGAAGAGCCACAAATCAAGATCCAAAAACCAAGATCCAAAAACCAAAAGCAAAGTGAAAAAGATTATTAAAGCGGCCGGGTATTAAAAGCCCAAGTGTCCCGGCTGTTGGTATTTGGATCTTGGCGCTTGGTATTTGGATCTTGGAACTTGGATCTTGGTTCACGGAAAAGAGAAGGCCGCGATGAAAACACCGCAGCCTTCAGGAAACAATATAAACTAGTAACCCTGGTTCTGAACCAGATATCCAGGCAAGTTTGAAGCACCGTCAATAGCCGTCTGTGGAATCGGGAAAACTCTTTTCAGCTTGTCTGAATTCGTCTTCTCTGTCCACGTTCCCTCATACTTACCAAAACGGATCATATCGGTGCGTCTCAGCATTTCCCAATAGAATTCGAAACCGCGTTCTCTGAAGAGCAGTTCGAGATTCATTTCGGAAAGCGGAGGTGGAGGAGTAGTCTTCGTGCGTGAAGCTCGTACTGTGTTAACGTCAGCCAGTGCACCTGCCGCATCGTTGCTCTTGCGCAGTTTGGCTTCTGCGCGCATCATGTAAATATCTGCAAGGCGGAGGAAGATGATATCAGCATCACCTTTATTTCTGCCGCTGTCCGATCTGCGGCCAAACTCATATTTCTCCACGCGATAACCTGAATTGTAGTTACTGCCCGCGACCGTGAAATTGACCTGCTCTGTAAATTCTACTGCGAGTGTTGGCTTGTTTCGTGTCAGGTGGAACAGGTTGTCGATCTTGAACGAGCCGTCCGGGCATTTTACGAACGCTCCGTTTTGTCTGATCAGGCCGCGCTGCTGGCCGCGCAAAATGCCGCGGTTGATGCGATATGCAGATGCCGACAGACATGTTGCCGCTGGGTCAAGATTGCGCTGGAAGAAACGTGGATCTGCATCTGCGGGATCTGTTGCGCCATATGCAGTGGTCCAGGTGCGGTAAAAATCGGGTGTGATGGCTGGACCATCGGTACCGTTAGCGTTCGGAAATTCCGTTAATGGAAACTGATCGCCAGACAGCGAGAAGTAAGCCATGCGATTATGACTTCCCGGAATGTCAAAGCGCTGGTCGAGGGCGAAGATCAGTTCTTTGTTGCTGTGGTTGTCGTTGCCAAAGATGGCGAAGTAATCGTTTGACAATGCATACTGACCTGAAGCGATAATTTTATCGCAATACTTGATCACCTCATCCATATCTGCGGCTGCGAAGTTGAAGTTGTCTGCATACACATCGCGGTACACGGCAGCATTGAGATGCAGTCTTGCAAGCAAACCCCATGCAGCAGCCTGTGTCATCCGGCCAGGGCCAGCGGTGGTGCTTAGGTTTGGCTCGATGGCCACCAACTCATTCTTCAGATATTCGACAGCTTCTGCTCCGCGCAGAATTTTTGATGCGGAACCGAGATCATCCTTTACGAAAACGAGACCAAAAAGATCAAGCGAAAGCATGGAGTAAAATACTTTCATGCCGCGCGCTTCTGCGAGATAGGTTGGAACGTTTTCATCTTCGATCGTTGGCAGTGCGTTGATTGCACTCACCGCTCTTGAAATTCCCTGGAGAATAAAGTTCCAGGTATTGCGAAGGTTAGGATCCGTGCTCGTGTAGGTATGCTGGTGCATGGCAATGTAAATTCCATTGTCACCCCAGTCAGTGCCACCGCGGTACGGAAGGATGGCTTCGTCTGTCGAGATCTCCTGTATTGCAAAATAATTTGTGTGATTGAAGAGGTCATAAAGACGCCCATACACTGGCGCGATGATGCCGTCAGCAGCCTGCTTACTGGTGAGGCCGGTAGCAGAGGATTCATCAAGTATTTCTTCTTCGAGGTCGGTACATCCTTCGATGACGATAGCCCCGAGAAACATGAAGAGTATCGCTATTTTCTTATTCATGGATATCAGCATTTAGAATGAAACATTTAATCCGAAGAGGTACGTCTTGGCTTTCGGATAGCTCAGGTAGTCGATTCCGTAAGAGGACACACCGTTGATCGTTCTGTCAGTGTTTACTTCCGGATCGTAGCCGTCATAGTTGGTGATGAGCATGAGGTTCTGTCCTGTTACAGAGACACGCAGGCCGGTGATCCATCGATCGAGACCGATTGATTTCGGACTTACATTGTATCCGAGCGTCAGATTGTTCATGCGCAGGAACGCTCCGTCTTTCAGGAAGCGTGTTGACACGGGAGCGGCATTATTAACAGACTCTTCCGGAAACTGCAGCGCTTCTTCGGTGGTGTTCAACCCCTTGGATATGCGCAGCTTATAGAAGTTGGCGTTGGCAGTGTTGTCATAGACTTTGTTTCCTGAAACACCATTGAAGTTGACAGTAAGGTCAAATCCCTTGAAAGCAACACTTCCGTAGAAATTGTACATCTTCGTTGGCAGAGCACTTCCCGCTGCAACGCGGTCTTTGTCCGTGACCAGCCCGTCTCCATCCGTGTCCTGGTAAACGCTAAGACCAGTTTCATCGAAGCCGATGAATTTCTTGAGGTAGAATGTACCAATAGGCTCATCGTTGATGTAACCATTGATTGTTGCTGATGTGAGGCCCGAGCCGGATGCAGCACCGGATGGGATCACGGTGTATGGTGAGTTTTCAACTTTATTGTTGATGAACGTCACGTTTCCGCCAAGATTCCAGGTCAGTCCTGATCCGCCATTGTGCTGATAGTTCAGTGCGATCTCGGTTCCTTTATTGGTGATCGTCATGTCTTCCACGTTTGTCCAGTATGTTCCCGCTGGCTGAACAGGGTCTGCCGGAATGACTTCAAGCAGGATGTCGTTCGATACTTTTGAGAAGTAGTCGATCGAACCTGTCAATGCGC
Source organism: Fulvivirgaceae bacterium JP3-4 (assembly GCA_029309925.1). GTDB lineage: Bacteria > Bacteroidota > Bacteroidia > Cytophagales > Cyclobacteriaceae > Chryseosolibacter. The sequence goes on along the minus strand of JARKND010000001.1, from coordinate 2,765,762 downwards.
CACTGAGGAATCCGAAATCCAAACCGATATTGGTTTGTGTTGACACTTCCCACTGGATGTCAGGATTTGCAAGTCGTGCATACGTAGTTCCCGCAGGATACGTGTTGGTTCCGTCAAGCGGATAACTTGTTCCTGCCGCAATCTGTGACGTGAACAAAGGCTGCGTGATCTTCGAAGGGATCTCCTGGTTACCGGTTTGTCCCCATCCGGCACGCAGTTTCAGGTTGCTGATCGGCAGTGATGCCATAAACGGTTCTTCCGAGATTCTCCAGCCTGCCGAGAAAGAAGGGAAGGTTCCATACTTGTTGTTCGCACCGAACTTCGATGAACCATCAGCACGGACTGTTGCAGTAAGCAAGTAGCGCTCTTTGAACTGGTAGGTCAAGCGTCCGAAGAAGGACTGGAGCTCGTTCTTCGTGGCAAACCCTCCGGGCTTGTTGTTTGCAAGCGTGAGATCCTGACCGAGCCCCGGATTGTAACGTGGATCGACTTCAGATATCGGGAACCGGTTGATGCTGAACCACCGGCTCTGCACGAAAAACTTCTGATAGGAGTGACCTGCCAGCGCTGTCACATTGTGATCGTTTTTGTCGAATGCGTATGTCAGGTAGTTCTCCACCAGACTGTTGTTGTTGGTGTTGAAGTACGAGTCGAGACGACCATCCTGTTGTGGAAGCGCGCTTGGCATCGATTCAATGTCACGAACACCATTCGAATTATCGATTCCAAAATTAAGCTTGTAGGTAAGACCTTTAATAATTTCCAGAGATGGCGAGATATTTCCAATCACGCGATTGATCGTAGTAATATCGCTGGCAAGCTCAAGTGAGCGAAGCGGATTTGTGCCGCTCGCATATCGGAATGGTTTACCCTGCTCGTCCGTAGCGGGATATGTTGGATTCGCTACAAGGGCAGATCCGACAATTGACACGGATGCACCATTGTTTCCTTCGGTCGGAGGTCTGCGGTTGATGGTTTGTGCGGCATTGAGGTTTACCTCGAGCGTCAGCTTATCATTGAGCAACCGCTGCGATACGTTTATCCTTCCGGAGTAACGCTTCATATTACTGTTCTTGATAATTCCTTCCTGATCCTGAAGACCGAGAGAAGCGTAGTAGGTTAGCTTATCCAATCCGCCACCGATGGTGAGGTTGTGATTTTTCGTCATCGCAGTACGCGTGATCTGTTCCTGCCAGTCAGTGTTGCCAAGAGAATCTTCAAGCACGCCACCAACTTCCACTACGCGCGCGCGATATTCATCTGCGGTGAAAACATCAATTGGTCTGGCAAGATTTGAGAAGCCGTAGCCAGGAGAATAGTTGACTGATGCTTTTCCGGCTTTTCCTTTTTTCGTGGTGATGAGGATTACTCCGTTGGCACCACGAGATCCATATACAGCAGTCGCGGATGCATCTTTCAACACATCGATGGACTCAATATCCTGAGGGTTCAGAAAGTTCAGCGGGTTGGTAGATCCGCCTGTGCTGGAGTTGTCGAGCGGAAGGCCATCGACAACGAAGAGCGGTGTACTTCCGGTTCTCACGCCACCGACACCACGGATCGAGATTGCCATCGGGCCTCCGGGTTCACCACTGGCAGAAGTTACGTTGACGCCTGCTACTTTTCCCTGCACAAGTTGCTCAGGCGAGTTGATAATACCGCGGTTGAAGTCTTCGCTTTTCACTGAGGCAACGGCTCCCGTGATGTCTTTTTTCTCCTGCGTACCATAGCCGATCACCACCACCTCACCAAGTGTGGCGGCATCCGACACAAGCTGGACCGTTATGTTTGACTGGTCACCGACAACCACTTGCTGGCTTTTTGTTCCCACGAAACTGAAGATCAGTACAGACTCACGCGATGCTACGGTGATGGTATAATTACCCTCGGCATCGGTCACAGTTCCATTGGTGGTCCCTTTTTCAAGAATGCTCACTCCGGGAAGGGCGTTGTTCGCATCATCGGTCACTTTTCCCCGTACACTGATGGTTTGCGGAGCGTGGGCTGCATGAACGATGGCAGATCCGAAGAGCAGGCAAAAAACGGTTATCGCGATGAGAGCATGCCGAATCGTTTGCCGACCCGGACTCCTTCTCATGCGTAGAAGGTGATAGATTTTTTGCATAGGCTTTGTGGTTTAATTTTACGTTTTGGGTTTGGTTTTAGAATATTGATATGTGTTGAGCTCGTTCAGGGTGATTCCATGCGCAAGAACATTCCTGCATTTTGCTTAAATGGAAACTCCAGATTACCGTTATATTAATTGTGTCGACTAGTTGTTACCAGAACGATGCGTACAGACCCGTCAGGATTCCCACAATGATGATTGCCCCTGCCATAAATCCTGGCGTAACTTTGAAATGGCGAAAATCGATTTCAATATGTTCTTGTGAAGTCTTCGTGTGTGGCTTTAGCAGACTCATCGTCACCATCACGGCCACGATGAACACGAATGTAATGGTCATGCGGTCGAGGAAGGGATAATCCGGAAAAGCACCGTTCGTCCATTGCGGTAAAAATTTCAGCAGCGTTGAAATGGGAATTGTCAGCAAGGTACCTGCAAGCGCTGCCGCGGATGTTGTGCGTTTCCAAAACAGTCCGAGCAGGAAGATGGCAAGCACCCCCGGAGAGATAAATCCAACATATTCCTGGATGAATTGATATGCCTGCTCAAGCGTTCTCAGGGATGGTGCGACCACACCTGCGATCACCATCGATCCGATCACCGCCCATTTTCCTACGCTGACAAGCTTTTGTTCACTCGCATCCTTATTGAAAAACTTTTTATAGATATCCAGTGAGAAAATGGTTGAAATGCTGTTGGCTTTTCCGGCAAGTGAGGCTACAACGGCTGCCGTAAGCGCAGCGAAGGCCACACCCTTCAATCCGCCTGGCAGCAGGTTCATCAGGGTAGGGTATGCGTGATCGGGTTTTACCTGTCCTGCACCATTAGACATTTCCTGCTGGAATAATCCATCCTGGTGAAGTACATACATGGCGATTCCCGGGAGCACTGCAATGATTGGAATCAACAGTTTGAGGAAGGCAGCGAAAAGAATTCCATTGCGTGCGGTTTTAAGGTCTGCGCCCAACGCGCGCTGTGTGATGTATTGATTGCATCCCCAGTAGTTCAGGTTGTTGATCCACATTCCACCGATGAGAACTGAAAGTCCTGGGAGGTCTTTATAGTAGTTGTGATCCTCGCTGAAGATCATGTGAAAATGTGAATCTGCCTTTTCGCGAAGGAGTGCAAGGCCTTTGAACACATCCGTTCCGAAGCCGGATTTCTCCGACAGCAACGTAAGCGCGAGATAAGTTGTAACCAATCCTCCGATCATCAGAACCGCCACCTGGATCACGTCAGTGTAACCGATCACCTTCATTCCGCCCAGCGTCACAATCACTGAGAAAACAATCAGTCCCACAATGCACCATGTAAAGCTCAGCGGAGTGATGGATGTGATGGCGATTGCTCCGAGGTATAGAATTGAGGTGAGGTTAACAAAAACGTAGACCAGGATCCAGAACACGGCCATGATCGTGCTGACTGTTGCGTTATACCGCTTCTCAAGGAACTGCGGCATCGTGTAGATCTTATTCTTGAGGTAGATCGGTATGAAGAAAACAGCCACGATAATGAGTGTCGCTGCGGCCATCCACTCATAAGTCGAGATAGCAAGTCCGAGTGCGAAGCCCGAGCCCGACATCCCGATGAAATGTTCTGCTGAAATATTGGATGCGATCAATGACGCTCCGATAGCCCACCATGTTAACGACCCTTCTGCAAGGAAAAAATCTTTTGAATCACCTGACGATGTTTTGCTTTTCCGTTGGTATACATAGTAGCCGTACAGGGCGACCACTATGAAATAGAAAAGAAATACAATATAGTCAGCTGTTTGAAGTCCGTTCATACGCTGGGTATAGGTAGTTAGTAGTCTGAAAACCGCAGTGTCATCCGCACTGCGTTGCGATTAGAATTTCAGTGTTGGCGGCAGATATTTTGCAACCAGATCTTCATAGTATGGTCTCAGCTTTTTCCAATCTGGCGGTGTTGGATTTTTGGAATAGAGGTCATACGGATTGAAAAGCTTCACCCACTTGAACATTTCGTGATCATGCTCGTCCATCAGGTGGTTGTAGGCATGCTCACGGTGCTGTGAGTAGAAGGAATGGTAACGCAGCATATAGAGGCCGGGCTCCGGAATGTAATCCTTCATCATCTGGTACACATATTCATCGTGTCCCCATGACATGTGTACGTTGCGAAGGCCGCAATTCTGTTCATATACGCCCAGCTTCGTGTTGTATTTCGGATTTTTAGAGTCAGGGTTAGCTTCGAAAAATTCAGGATACACAATTTTGTCGGAGTGTGCGCATCCCACGGGGAACGTGTCGCCAACCACTGCCCACTGAGGCTCGCCAAAGAGGCAAAGCGTTTTGCCCATGTCGTGAACGAGTCCGACCAGCACCATCCAGTCGGGGTGACCATCCCTGCGGATAGCCTCTGAAGTTTGAAGGAGGTGTTGCATCTGGTCGAGGTCCGTATCAGGATCAGAGTCGTCAACGAGCTGGTTCAGGAAATCGAACGCACTCCAGATCGGCATTTCTTTCTTGCTAAAGGTCAGGTACTTCGCGCGCTTTTCCATCACGAAATCATAGGTCTGATAGGTGTGGTTCAGCCGATAGAATTCGCGCACCGTATCCCGCTTGGGATCATCGTAGTTGCGGTACTCTTCCACGCTCTTTTCCTGGACGATGGTTTCCGGATCGGGGTAGCGTTTCAGTACATCTTCTTCCCATTCATCGAGGTTTGAAAGCGGATTGGTTTCGTTTTGCGGCTTCATGCGTTGATTTGTTTAACTTTAGCAATCGATTACTGAACTTGGAGATTTTTAAAGAGCTAATCAATGTTTGTGGTCGGCTTATTTACGAAACCGTTTTCGTGGGACATCGTAAAAACTGAACGTTAGAAGAAAGAATGGGCATTACAATCAAGCAGATTGCAGCAGATCTGAACCTCGCTGTTTCTACGGTATCGAAGGCGTTGGGTGATAGTTACGAGATCAGTGCGGAAACAAAAGCGCGCGTGTTTGAGTACGCCACGAAGATGGATTACAAGCCCAATCCCTATGCAAGCAGCCTTAAGCGCGGACGCAGCGGAAACATTGCGGTAGTACTGCCTGAAGTTTCGGATAGTTTTTTCTCGAGTGCGATCGATGGGATTGAAAAGGTTGCGCAGGAGAAAGGATACCACGTAATGGTGTACCTGACCCATGAGGATGTATCGCGTGAAGCCTCTATCATCCGGGAGTTCCGGCATGGACGTGTTGATGGTGTGCTGATGTCAGTTTCCGCAGGGGAGAAGAAGCCGGATCATCTCCAGGATCTGAGTGCATCCGACATCCCTGTTGTGTTCTTTGATCGTGTTTACGAAGAGATTCAGATGACCAATGTTGTGACAAACGACTTTGAAAGTGGCTATCTCGCGGCAAAGCATCTGCTCTCAAAAAAATGTAAGCGGCTCGCGTTCCTTTCGCTTGAGGGAAATCTCGAAATCATATCACACAGGCAGAAGGGTTTTGAAAAGGCCCTGTCGGAGTCAGGCATAGAAGGCCGTGAGCATTCTATTATTGTGCTGGGAAATGATGAGCAGGAGAACCTGAAAAAGCTGGCTTCAAAATTCAAAAGTAAAACAAGGCCTGATGGCGTGGTAGGTTCGGTTGAAAAGGTGGCGATGCAGGTATACAGCACTTGTCATGCGCTCAAGCTTTCAATCCCAAAAGATGTGAAGGTAATTGCTTTCTCGCATCTCGCGATTGCGTCTTTATTGAACCCTTCACTCACCACGATCACGCAGCCTGCGTTTGATATGGGAAAGATGGCAGCCACACTGTTATTCAAGTCGCTCGACAAGAAGGGAATGAAGCCGGAGACGATAGTTTTGAAATCGGAGCTTATCGAACGCGATTCAACACGAATGTAAAACCCCACATCGTATGGTACGTTTGCTTTTTTTTGCAGCCGTTCTCACCCTTGGTTACTTTCTATTTAAACTCATTGTGAAACCTTCAGACAGTGTTCGCTGCAGCCGATGCGATGGAAAAGGATTTTGGCTGGGTGCGCGTGGCCGCGAAAAATGTGACTGGTGTAACGGAACAGGGAGGCTGCCAAGGCAATAAGTTCCCTCTTTTAAGTTGGTTCTCGCCTTTTGCCTTCCCTTAAAACTCTTGCTTGAGCAAAATTTCCGGACTTAAGTGCTACACCTTTTGCTGAATTTGATTTTATCTGCACCTTTGAAGTTGCATCTTTTTAAACTTGATGAAAACTTATCTTTTTTTATTCGTAGTCGGTGCAGGAATCTGGGCGTGTACGGAAGAAGCTGCGGCTCCGAAATGTCAGAATGTAATAAAAGCAGATCTGTCAAGCACCGTTTTGAAAATTGACCAGATCGATGATCACCACTTCTTTGTCACCGCTGAGGTAGCCAACCTTTCAAGGGGTGAATGCGCAGAAACCTCAGGCGACAATTTTGGTACACTTAAGATTTATTTTGGCTCAGATCCTACTGTTAACGAGGCGGATCAGTTAGTCGTGGAGAAGACCTTTGCCATTTCACCGCTTGTCCCAAACGAGAAGCGCGTCATTAAAGAACCGGTAAATCTTTACGAGACAGGCTATTACCTCTTTGCGTGGACAGTAGATCATCAGCAGATCATTGACGAGACCAATGAGAGCAACAACGCCATCAAGCGGACGCACTTCAAGCAATATTAGCTTACTTTTTTTGTAGCGCTACCAGTTGCTGTCTTGAGACAGTGAAGGCTGAGCCGTGCCGAACACCTGTAGGAAATTTGATCTTGAGCGAGATATCCGTCCAAACCTGCAGGTCTTTTGAAAACACTGCGCCCATTTTCTTTTCGGTGTACTTGTCGAAATAGACAATCCACCCGGCATTGGTCTTCAGTACAGTCGGGCCCTCAGCCCAGTAGTTGCCTGTCAGTGGCGGACTTGCACCGCTGTATCCTCCCGTAAGATTGGCGCTTGTGGCCAGACGAATGTTTTTCTGCGGTGGTTCAATGGTTTCGTCTTTCATGAACATGATGTACTTGCTGCCTTCTTTAATGATGGTGGCATCTATTACATTGAAGTCATCGTTGTAAAGAAGGTCGGTCTCTGAAAATTCTTTGAAGTCGGAGGTCGTGACATAATAAATCCTGTGGTTGTAGGCGTTTTCTTTCTGGCTTTGTGTTTCCGGAAATTTTCCCTTGATGGTTGTGGCCCAGAAGATCATGTATTGCCGGCTCTTTTCATCGTAGAATATTTCAGGAGCCCAACAATTGCGCGCATCGGGCTCATGCTTCATCACTTCAAGATATTGTTGCTCAGACCAGTGGATTAAATCAGGCGAGTTTGCGTACCCAATTCCTTTTTCATTCCAGCTTGAAGTCCAGACCATGTGGAATAAACCATCCGGTCCCTTGATGATGCAAGGGTCGCGCATAAGTTTGTCGAATCCGGCAGTCGGTTTCAGGAACGAACTGTCATTATTCAAGGCAGTCCACTTGTAGCCATCTTCACTGAACGCAAGATGAAGACCGTCTTCACCATTGTTTTTGAAGTAAGAAAAAAGATAAACGTCTTGTTGCTGCGCCATTGCCGTGCAGCCGAACATCATCAAGAGAAAAGATAATCGTAAGAACATGAGTCCAATATAAATAATCTCACCCATTTGGTGCGCTGCAACGTTTTATTCGATGCTGATTTTGACTGACTGGTGACGAGTGGGAAAGAAAGTGGATTATTTTCGCTAAATTAAAGGTGACAAACGTTATGAAACTCTCTGTACTTTTACTTGCTGCATTGTTTCTTCAGGATGTTCCGCTGAAACCGAAGGATGAATTTGAAGTGAAGCTCGACTACCAGTTCAAAAGTCGCCCGCCACAGAGCATCAATACTACAGTTCACCTCGATGAAACGCGCGAAGAGCACGACCGCAGGGTTTCAAGTACTCCGCTTCCTTTCTTAACGCTCAACATTAAAATGCTGAAGTTGTCGGAAGAAGAAGTGCGTGTGCGTGTGACCAACAACCTGACACTGCGGGTTGCCATGCGCAAGGTGGAAGCCGGCACAACGATACCGCTGGAGATCGGCTTCACAGATGACGCAAAAGACCGCGTGACTGCCCACCATTACTTCCTGACCCTGCTGTCGCCTAAGAAAGCCGAGCTCAGCAAAATTGAAATCCTCATCGAGGAAGACGGCACTTTCCTTGTGAACGGAGAAAAACGCGGCAAATTCTGACCGTCCAAATCTTAATAAATCGTTAAAATCCCTGTTTTTGGTGATTTTCAACGCAGGAAACAGTAAACTTGTCGTTTTAACGAAACCGAATGAAGAAAGTCCTTTGGGCACTTTTGCTCACTCCGCTGATCGCTTTTTCACAAACCACTCAGCCCAGCGCTTCACAGATCAAACTGAAGCTGAAGAAGCTTAATTTTCTTGGGTCAGTGCTCTATGTAGCGGCACATCCTGATGACGAAAACACGAGGGTCATTACGTACATGGCCAATGAAAAGCTCGCTGCAACCGCATACCTCGCGCTCACGCGGGGTGATGGTGGTCAGAACCTGATCGGCAGTGAGATCGGGGAACTTCTTGGTCTGATCCGCACGCAGGAACTGCTCGCAGCAAGACGTATCGATGGTGGTCAGCAGTTTTTCAGCCGCGCCATCGACTTTGGTTTTTCAAAATCTGCCGATGAAGCTTTCCAGGTGTGGGGAAAAGAAGATGTGCTTTCGGATGTTGTGAAAGTGTTCAGGAAATTTCAGCCGGACATTATTATCACGCGCTTTCCCCCGGATGAGCGCGCGGGTCACGGTCACCACACAGCGTCTGCGGTTCTTGCGGGCGAAGCGTTCGATGCTGCAGCAAAAGCAGATGTCTTCCCGGAACAGGTAAAAGAATTTGGCGTGTGGCAACCAAAACGTTTGTACACGAACACCGGAAGGTGGTGGAACCAGAGTATCAATGAAAATACAGACGGTGTGATAACCATTGACGTTGGTGCTTACAATACATTGCTCGGAAAATCTTATCCGGAAATCTCTGCGTTGAGCAGCAGCCAGCACAAGAGTCAGGGCTGGGGAAGGAGAGGAGAGCGCGGATATCTTCCAGAGTATTTCGAATTTATGAAGGGAAAGAAGGCCTCGAAAGATATGTTTGAGGATATCGACACGTCATGGGGCCGGATCAAGGGTGGCGAAAAAGTGAAACCACTGGTCGATAAAGCTATTCAAAACTTTAATGCCGAAAATCCGGCAGCAAGCGTTCCGGAACTCCTTGCCATCCGTCAGGAAATTGCAGCGTTGCCTGAAAGCGTTTGGCGCACGCGCAAGCTTGAAGAAACCGAATCGCTGATCCAGGATTGTCTTGGATTATTCATAGAAGTCACTGCATCACACTTCCAGTCATCACCTGGTGAAAAAGTGAAGGCAGGAATTGAACTTGTGAACCGCTCGGCAACTGAGGTAAAACTGCTGAGCATCAAATCACCTTTGCTCGGCTGGGATACTGCATACAATGCTGCCTTGCCAAATTATAAGATCACTCAGCTTCGTACAAATCAAATGCTGGCCCACAGCGCGATTTATTCGGGACCTTACTGGCTCAATGAAGATCATGAAGTGGGGCTGTTCAATGTGAAGAATAAGGATCAGATAGGTCTTCCTGAAAATTTGCCAGCAATTGAATTTACTTTTAACGTCAGCATCAATGGTCAACCGCTTTCGTTCAGACGCCCGCTGGTGTACAAGTGGGTGGATCCGGTGAAAGGTGAGCTGTCAAGACCATTCGAGATTGTTCCACCGGTTTTCATCAATCCGGTTGACAAAGTGATCATCTTCGCTTCTTCGGATTCAAGGGCAATGAGCTTCGTTGTGAAGTCGACCGTAGACCGGCCCATAGAGGGCAAATTGAAGCTGAAGTTACCTGAAGGGTGGCGTTCAGAGCCGCAGTCCATCGATATCAAACTGGGAAGGCGTGATGACGAAGAAGTAAAATCATTTACGATCTATCCGGGTTCAAATGCTTTTGAGGGATCAATCACACCGTACATAGAAATGGATGGAAAGTCATTCGATCGCTCACTTCGCCTGATTGCCTACGATCACATTCCAACCCAGACGCTGATGGCGCGGGCTGATGTGCAGGTTGCAAAGCTTGATTTGAAAAAAGAAGGATCAGTGGTTGGCTACATCCGCGGTGCCGGAGATGACGTGCCTGCTGCGCTGCGGAGCATGGGCTACGAAGTGTGGGAAATGAAAGATGAAGAAGTGACTCCTGCCAACCTGAAAAAAGTGGACGCAGTTGTGCTCGGCATTCGCGCACTCAATACGAACAAGCGGATAAAATTTTACATGGATGATCTGCTCAACTATGTGAATGAGGGAGGAACAATGGTAGTGCAGTATAACGTGAATGGGCAAGAACTGGGCAAAGAACAGTTCTCTCCGTTCCCGATCAAGATCAGTCGCGACAGGGTGACGGAAGAAAACGCGCCAATCAAGGTTCTCAAACCTGAGCATGCCGTGTTGAACACGCCTAACAAAATTTCTTCGAAGGATTTCGAAGGCTGGGTGCAGGAGCGTGGGCTGTATTTCCCGAACGAATGGGATACTAGTTACGATGCGATCCTTTCGATGAACGACAAGAACGAGACTCCGAAGAACGGAAGTCTGCTCGTAGCAAAGTACGGCAAGGGGCATTACGTGTACACTGGTCTTTCGTTTTTCCGACAATTGCCTGACGGAGTTCCGGGTGCATACAAGTTGTTCGCCAATCTTGTATCGTTAGGAAAGGCATCGAAGCCTACCGAGACAAAAAACAAGAACAAGGCTAAGTAGTATGGAGGAGAACGAAAAGATTCCTGTGTTCGGATCGTGGAAGCGCTGGTACGCGCTGGTCCTTGGCGTGCTGGCCGTACAGATAATTCTTTACTTCCTCTTAACTCAATCCTACTAGATGAATCTGCTGGATTGGGCCATCCTTTTTGGAACGATTGCATTCATTGTTCTTTACGGTACGTGGAGAACGCGCAAGACACAAACGGCAGCGAGCTATTTGCGCGGAGACAATTCCATGCGCTGGTGGATGATCGGTGTTTCGATCATGGCGACACAGGCCAGTGCCGTGACGTTTCTCTCCACACCCGGCCAGGCGATTGAAGATGGAATGCGGTTCATCCAGTTTTACTTCGGATTACCGCTCGCGATGGTGATCATCTCTGTAACGATGGTGCCGATCTACTACAAGCTGAAAGTCTATACGGCTTATGAATACCTGGAGAATCGTTTCGACCTTAAGACGCGCACACTCGCAGCCATATTGTTCTTAATTCTGCGTGGCCTGTCTGCAGGAATTACATTGTTCGCACCATCCCTTGTTCTATCAACCATTCTTGAGTGGCCGATCTCTCTCACAACATTGCTGATTGGCACGCTGGTGATCATCTATGTGACTTCCGGAGGAACCAAGGCGGTAAGCCTGACGCAACGTCAACAGATGGCGGTAATTATCAGCGGAATGATTATGGCAGGAGTTCTCGCGTTCGCGATGTTGCCTGAAGACCTTTCGTTTGGGGATACGGTTGACATGGCCGGACACCTGGGAAAGATGAACCTTGTGAATCTCGAGTTCGATCTCAACGATCGTTACAATATCTGGTCCGGCCTGATTGCAGGTACATTCCTGTTTCTTTCGTATTTCGGAACGGATCAGTCGCAGGTGGCGCGCTATCTTACCGGAGCATCGATCACCGAGAGCAGGCTTGGTTTGATCTTCAATGGTTTGTTGAAAATCCCCATGCAGTTTTTGATCCTGTTCATCGGAATCCTCGTTTATGTTTTTTACCTGTTCAATCAGCCTCCGGTTTTCCACAACCAGGTGTTGAAAGAACGCGCAGCAAAGACTGAGGAAGCATCGACACTTCAGCAATATGAATCGCAGTACAATGCTATCTACTCGGAGAAACGTGTTGCAGTCGATAAACTCGTAAGTGCCATCAAAGCTGATGATGAGGCAGGAACGGCCAGTGCCAGCGATGAGATTCTTGCACTGCAGACAAAAGAAAAAATTGTGCGCGATTCGGTGAAAAACTCAATCGCACGCGCAATTCCGGGAGCTAAAACACAGGACCGCGATTATATCTTTCTTAACTTTGTATTGCGAAATCTTCCCCACGGAATTATAGGGTTACTACTCGCGGTGATGTTCTCTGCTGCGATGTCTTCTATGGCAAGTGAACTGAATGCGCTCGCCTCCACAACAACGATCGATATTTACAAGCGATCGTTTTCTAAGACCACAGATGACAAGAGCACCGTCAAAGCCTCCCGGTGGTTCACCGTTGTGTGGGCGGTGTTCGCAATGGGGTTTGCAATGCTGGCGAGCTTTGCAGAGAACCTGATCCAGTTTGTGAACATTGTTGGTTCTTTATTCTACGGGACGATCCTTGGGATTTTTCTCGCAGCATTCTATCTGAAACGGATACAGGGAACAGCGGTATTCTGGGCGGCCATTCTTTCGGAGGCCGTTGTACTGTATTGTCACTTCTTCACCGATCTTGCCTTTCTTCTTTTCAATATGATTGGCTGCATAGTTGTGATCGTATCGGCAATTATTTTCCAGATGTTCGCAGCAAGGCGAGTCTAATTGCCACCCGTCCGGACCTTCATTTGAAAGGACGATACATGCGTGTTGTCGACTAATCTTTCCACTCGCGAATCCGCATGTTTTCCGGGTCCGTTTTTATTGGGTGATGATTCAAAATTGAAGTTTTATGACACCTGATAAAGTTATTTACACAGACGGACACGATGTAGTGGTGACAGACTCTACGCTGAAGATCAAAAAAACTTCCTACAAGCTCGCAGGCATTACCAAAGCTGCTTTCTGGACAATACGCCCTGATCGCTGGCCCGGAGTACTGCTGATGCTTCTTGGAATCGGAGCAGCTGTGTGTGGATATCTCGGCCTCATTCCGGCAGAATGGTCGATGCAGACAGAGTCGGGTTTGATCAGCGGCAATATGCTCGCCCTGTGGACCGGCATCGCATTGTTTGTGCTCGGTATTCTTGCTTTGGTGATGTCACGCGAACGCTATGCAGTTCGCATCGGTACGGCAGAAGGGGAGAAGAATGCGCTGGTCAGCACGAAGCGCGAATACATTGCGCAGATTGTCGATGCAGTTCATACAGCGTTCGACCTTGGCCACATGAACAATCCACCGGTGCACAACTATTAAAAGATAAAGTTTAGTTTCTGGTTAAGTCCTCTTATCACTTTCAGTAAGAGGACTTTTCTTTTTTAGTCGGGCAACGCAAACGCAACATAGCTCTCACCCTTGGCTGCACCCAGCTTTGTCCCGCCACAAGCAATCACGATATATTGCTTGCCATTCACTTCATAGGTACTCGGAGTCGCGAAGCCAGCCGCTGGAAGAGTTGTCTCCCATATCAGTTCGCCATTGTCCTTGTTGTACGCACGCAGCTTCCTGTCCTTTGTGCCTGCAATAATGAGCAGCCCTCCCGCTGTGACTACCGGACCTCCGTAACTTTCAGATCCCGTCTGCGGAATTCCTTTCGCGCTAAGCTCCGGATATTCACCAAAAACTTTTTTCCATTTGTATTCACCGGTGTTGAGGTCGATCGCGTTGAGTGTGCCCCAGGGAGGCGCAACAGCGGGATATCCATCTTTATCGAGGAACTTGGTGTAGCCGGAAATGCTGTAGGGCGGTTTGTTATCGTTATCATTTCCGACAGGTTCTTTCGGTGCTGCAGCAGCACCAGGCTTTTCGCCATAAAGAAACGCAACCAGGTCGCTGAGCTCTTTGTCGCTGAGTCGTTTGAACGCGGGCATCATTCCTTTACCTGACGTGATGGCATTCAACACGTGTTGCTTCTCAAGTCGGTTGTTGAGATTTACAAGGGAAGGAAAACCACTTGCAGCATTTCCTTTTCTCTCAGAGCCGTGACAGGATGAGCAATTCGCGGCATAAACCTGTTCTCCGGGATTCACCATTTTTTTTGAATCGGTGGTTGCTGTTTCGTTGAGGGAAATGAGCCACGCCATCTCGCTACTGTTGATATACATGACGCCACCGGGGTCAACTGCTGCGCCACCCCATTCGGCACCGCCATCAAGCCCGGGAAAGACAACGGTGCCTTGTTTGGAAAGTGGGGTGAACGGTCCCTCGTTTCTGCTTTTCTTCAACTTCTCTTCCAGCTCATTCACATATTTTGAATGAGGGTTGAGGTCGTTCGCAGTTATCGCCTGACGCGCGTAAGGTTCAGGCTTCACGGGAACCGGTTGCGTGGGCCAGGCTTCCTCTCCGGGAATATCTGAAGGCGGCACAGGTTTCTCTTCGATAGGGAATAATGGCTCACCGGTTTCACGGTTGAAGAGGAATACGTAGCCCTGTTTGGTCACCTGGGCAACTGCGTCAATTTTTTTTCCGTTGTGCGTGACCGTTAAAAGATTGGGTGGTGCGGGCGCATCGCGATCAAGAATATCATGATGGACAAACTGGAAGTGCCAGAGGCGCTCACCGTTTCTTGCATTTAGTGCCAGCAATGTATTCGCGTAGAGATTGCTTCCTTTTCGGTTGCCACCATGGAAGTCAAAACTTGCCGAGCCGGTCGGAACATAAATGATGGCGCGCTTCCGGTCCACCGCCATTCCTGACCAGTTGTTCGCTGCACCCACGTTGCTATTTTTGTGAGCCTCCGGAGGCCACGTTTCATAGCCGGGCTGACCGGGGTCAGGAATGGTTTTGAAAACCCACGCAAGCTTTCCTGTCTTTATATTGAATGCCTGGATATAACCGAGTGCAGCATCAGTACCTTCAGAAACGCGAAGTGGCATCACGATAAGATCCTCGAAGACTGTTCCCGGTGTATTGGAGATCACGAACTTCTTTTCAGCGGTCGGTCCGAGACCAGTCCGCAAACTCACTTTGCCACTGTCTCCGAAAGTAAGAATCGGTTTACCCGTGAGTGCGTCAAGGGCGTGCAGCCAGGACTCTTTTGTATACAGAATTCTTTTGTCTTCTTCCTGTTCCCAATACACAACGCCTCTCAAGTTTCCATACCAGGTGGTGCCAAGTGAGTCGCGTTGGCGCCAGAGCTCTTTTCCTGTGGCCGCGTTCAGCGCGAAGGGTTGCATGGTAGCAGTGATGCCATACAAAACTCCATTGACTATAATTGGATTGCACTGGATCTGACCGCTGTCACCGGTGTGATATTCCCATGCCTTTATTAAACGGGATACATTTGAAATATTGATCTGATCCAGCATTGAGTAATGATTGCGGTCAGGGCCGCCAAGGTATTCGCGCCATTCTGATGATTTGATTTTGTTATCTGAATCTGTGCATGCACTCAAAAAAATAAAAAATACGACAGCAAGGCCGCATGCGCGGAAGTTTACATTCATGATCTTGTAACGCTAATTTCAAATTGATACTTTCCTGTTTTCGGCAACCGACTGATATACTTTTTCGACAACGCGGATATCTTTAAGTCCCTCTTCGCCTGGCACAAGCAGAGGCGTGTTGTTCATGATAGACAGCGCATCATCGTCCATTTGCTTCGCCTGCTGATTTTCAATGACGGCATTAAGCTGGATTCCGTCACTAGTCACCCCGTTGATCCCACTGTAAGCCTGAAATGGCGCAAGTGTATAGTGGCCCTTTTCGAATTTTGTAATCAGCTCGTTCATTCCCTTCCCGAAGCTCGTCTCACATTTTCCAATCACTCCGCCCGGAAATTCCAGTTCGAATGTCATGGTTTCATCCACTTCTTTATAGATTTCGGGTCGTGTGGTAGACTGCCGTGCAGTGACCGCGATCGGCTCAAGTCCGGTGGCGTATCGTGCGGCATTCAGCGGATAAACACCCATATCGTACATCGATCCGCCTCCGAGTTTTTTGATTTGTTTCCAGTGATTGGTGCGGCCGTCAAAATAGCCGGCTCTCGCCTCGACCGAAATCACCTTGCCATATTTTTTTTCCTTCCGGAATTGAATGACGCGTTGGGTGTTGGGTTCATGCTGCATGCGATAGCCTATGGCGAGCTTCACCTTGTTCTGACTGGCTGCAGTGATCATGCGCTGACATTCAGAAACAGTCATAGCCATTGGTTTTTCACACCAGACGTGCTTGCCTGCATTTGCTGCGCGTACGGCATACTCGGCATGCATTGACGGGGGTAGCACGATATAGATCACATCGATGTCAGGGTTATTGGCAACCTGGTCGAAGTTCTGATAATTGTAAATGTTCTTGTCGGGAATGTTGAATTGGCTCTTCCAGCTTTCTGCCTTTGCAGGTGTGCCGGTAACAACTCCTGCGAGATAGCAATGCTTCGTCAGTTGCAGGGCAGGGGCGAGCAAATCTTTGCTGTAGTAACCAAGCCCAACCAACGCTACCCCTAATCGCTTCTTTTGAAAGAGTGAACCTGAGATGGCATAATGAGTGACGGCCAGCCCTGCTGTAGTTGCCAGCGTCTGTTTGATAAATGATCTTCGTTTCATAGCACTTGAGAAAATGTCAAACCTGTGACGACAATGATTCCAAAGTAGTCAATTAGGAGTACAAGTTAATATCTCGCACCAAAACTTTGTGAGCAGCGGTCGATTTTGCTTGGCGTTTACCGGATCGATTCGTTATATTTGATAAGCAGCGCTCGGAAAATTACGTGACCGAGAGTTTGCAACAAACCCCCATTATGCTAGATCCCATCAGGCTCGAACACTTTCGCAATCTCGTTTCTTTGATTGCCGCAGACGGAAAAATCGAAGACATCGAGAGAATGACACTTTCGAAAATTGCATACCAGCGTGGCATCCCCGTGGATCGTTTCAAAGTGATGCTCGATAAGGCACACGAGTATAAGTATCTCATCCCGCAAAATCATCACGATCGCGAAAGACAACTCCAGGAGATGATTGAAGTCGCGCTTGTCGATGGGGATTTTTCAAACGCTGAGAAAGACCTGATCATTCAGGTTGGAGAGAAACTTGGATTTTCGCGAAGTGAGCTTGACTCCATCATCAAGTCCCATCACACCTGAAACTTTTTGCGGATTACAGACATCGAACTTGCGTGAAGTGTCTGTCGTACCTGCCATTTCCTGGAATTTCATTCCGAGGCTTCAAATTTGTGCGGGCAGTCGACAATATTCTCCGGCAAATGCAGTTTGAACTAAGAACCTCTCGAAGAACCCCTTGAAGCCAGCCTTTCGATTTCTTGTTGTTTTAACATGGGCGATGCCACTTGTGGGCCATGCTCAGAATATCAGCGGAAGAATTCTGGATGAAAACAATAACGCAGTACCATTTGCAAACATCTTTGTTCGCGAGCTGGACATCGGAACGTCCGCGAACGCCAAAGGTGAATATTTCCTGACAATCGATCCGGGCGTTTATCACGTTGCTATTTCTTCTGTCGGATACGAATCGACTCAGGTTGAGCTGGTAGTCAGCGACAGACCGATTAAAAGAGATTTCATTATCCGGTCATCCAGTGTTGAGCTTAATCAAATCGAAATTAAAGTACGAAGACGAGATCCGGCCTACGAGATCATTCAGCGGACAATAGCGAATCGAGAAAAGAATTTGTCACTGATCAACAGCTATCGCGCAAACGTTTATCTGAAAGCGAATGAAGTCATCGATCGCAAGAAACGAAAGCGCGAGCAGGAACCTGTTGAAGATGACATCACATCTAAAAAGGATGATACAATAAGTCCGCTTGAAGCTGCGCGCAAAAAGGAGGAGGCCCGTCTTCAAAACATCAACCTGCTGGAGATGCAGGTGAATATCAATTTTCAGAATCCGCACAAATACAAAGAAGAGCGCACGGCCTACAAATTGTATGGCACAAAGGATGGGTTGTTCGTCCCGGTTTTCAGCCAGACCGACTTCAATTTTTATCACAACCTTGTGCACCTGAAAGGGATTGCGGAAGTTCCGCTGATCTCGCCCATCAGCAGAACGGCACTTCTTTCATATCGGTACAAACTCGAGCAGACACTCAGGGAAAATGGCCAGACCGTTTACAAGATCCGCGTTACTGCACGGAAGGCCGGTGATGCAACATGCAATGGCATCCTGTTCATCAATGACAGCACCTGGAATATCAACCGCATTGAGGTTACCATTCACAAGGGAGCGTTGAAGTTTTACGATGACTTCACCATTCGCCAGACCTATCACCAGATCGATACTGGTTTGTGGATTCCCAGCCGCCAGGAGTTTGACTACCAGACGAAGGCGGGACCAAAAACATTTCGGGGAAACACTGTGCTGGTCTATTCGGATTTCGTCCGCGATGTTGCCTTTCCGCCAAAATTTTTTGGCAACGAGGTCAGTGTAATAACGCAGGATGCGTTTGATCGCGATTCAAGTTACTGGAAGCGTGCCCGACCCGAACCTCTCACGGAAGATCAGAAAAAAATGATCGGCTACCGCGACAGCGTTGATGCGGTTCATAAGTCGAAAAAATATCTCGACTCGATGGAGGCGAAGTTCAACAAGGTGACGCTGGGCGAACTGATTTACAGTGGTGTGGGATTTCGCAGAGAAAGCAAAAAGAGTTATCTCGATCTTCCTCCGCTGCTTGGCTTTATTGGTGCTGAGGTGGTAGGAGGATGGCGGCTCGGTCCATATGTGTCGTACGGAAGGCGTTTTAAGAACGAGCGATGGTTTAACTCTACAGTGCAGGCCAGTGTGGGACTAAAAAATATGGACTGGCAGGGTGGAGCACGATTCAGAAGTTTGTACAATCCATATCGGCTCGGATGGTTTGGAATAGATGTAGGCAGGCAATTTCAGGCGATCAATCCATTCGATGCATACCTGAACCAGCTTCGTGTATCCAATTATATTGTGCACGATCACATTGACCTCTATCACCGCAAGGAGTTGTTTAATGGATTTTATCTGCGCACCGATTTTAACATCAGTGACAGGCGCTCTATAGAGGACTATCATCCAAGCTGGATCCTGAATGAAGTGATCGATGTTGACTCTGCAGTGCGATTTCAAAACTATCAGGCTTTTATCAGTCACCTCGGGTTGTCTTATACTCCATTTCAGAAGTTTATGCGCGAGCCAAACAGAAAGGTGGTGTTGGGCAGCAAGTATCCAACGCTACTTTTCAATCACCGCAAGGGGTGGAAGAATATTGTCAGCAGTGACATTGATTTTGATTACATCGACTTCGGTGTCGATCACACCGTTCAGTTTGGTACGCTCGGAAACTCGCGGTATACGCTTGTGCTGGGAAAATTTGTGAACAGCAACGATTTGCGCTACGTTGACTTCAGGCGATTCAGGCAGTCTGATCCCTATCTGTATTCCGATCCGATGCACTCATTCCAGCTACTCGACACAGCGCTTAACGCGAAAGACTGGTTTTTTGAAGCACACTATATGCATCACTTCAATGGCGCGATGATCAATAACCTCCCGCTGATCAAGAAATTGAAATTGCGCACCGTGGCTGGGGCAGGGATGATGTGGATCAAAGAGAGCGGATACCGGCATGAGGAGATCTTCGGAGGTGTCGAGCGGATCTTCAAGCTGGGCGCAAGGCGGAGACTCAAGATCGGCTTCTATGGCGTGCTTGGCCAGTCTAACAACGATCCACCAAAGGCGGACTGGAAAGTTTCCTTCGATATCATCGACACCTGGAAACGCAACTGGAGCTATTGACAGTGGCATGCGTTTTTAACCAGCGGTTCTATGCGGTGGATTGCTGTCTTCTTTTTGATTCCTTTCATTTCATCTGCTCAAATCGATTCTGCTGAATCGAGAGCCGGGGACGATCGCGCTTACGCACTGGTAGCAGGTGGGAGCAAAGGAATCGGGTATGCAATTGCCGAAGCCCTTGCAAAACGCAATTATAATCTGGTTTTGATCGCTCGCAATACGGATACGCTGGCGTTGGCAAAATCGAGACTGGAAGCAAAGTATCGCGTGGATGTTCAGACTCTGTCTTATGATCTGAGTAAGGAGTCAAGTGCGGCCGAGATCGCTGCGTGGTGTAACGCCAGAGATCTGAAACTGAAGATGCTGTGCAACGTGGCTGGGTTGGGTGGTGACGATGATTATCTCGAGCTATCGCTCGACAGCGTTCGGTATATGGTGAACCTGAATGTTGAATCAGGTATAGCAATGACCATGCTTCTGCTTCCGTTACTCGAAAAAAACGCTCCGTCTTACGTGATGAATGTCGCGAGCCTGGCTGGCTTTGCACCGATACCTTCCAAGAACATTTATGCCTCAACGAAGTCAGCAGTTATTTTCTTCAGCTATGGTTTGCGTTATCAGTTGAAGCCCATGAAGATCAAAGTCAGCTGCCTGGCACCCGGCCCGGTGTTCACTAAAAAAAGTATTAAACGCGAGACGAAAAAGACATTGGGCTGGCTCGGCATGCGGATGGCCGTGCCGCCTGAAAGAGTGGGCGAATTGGCAGTAAAGAAAACGTTGAAAGGCAGAATGCTGATCATTCCAGGCACGCTGGCCAAACTCTCATCGGTCGCCATTCGGGTGATGCCGCGCAGAATGGCAGCCGCAATCTATTCCGGTGTCGACAGACGCGTAGATAAAAAGGAGTAGTCCTATACCCATATTTGTGTATTTAGGTAAAGTTTTACGAACAAAGCTTAATTTCTACTTAAAGTTCGTTTATCTTTAATGAGGAGCTGGCCACGGCTTCGTCCATGCGCCCGTACAGAAAAGCGACCCCTATGCTGATCAAGAAATTCCTCTCTCTGATACTTACCGCTGTGGTTGTCTGCAGTTGCAGTCGACCTGACGGTATGGGCTCCGGAGCATCTTCGCTCCATGATGTTGCCTCAAAAAGCGTCCCGACACGGAAAGTAAATGCAGCACCCTTCGTTGCAGACTCGCTCCTCGCGTTTAGTCATAACGAGCTTATTGCGCGGTTCGGTGCGCAGAATATTGTGGCGAAGGATTTAACCTCTTATCTCGAAAACAGCAAGTATCACATCGTGGTTTTATTTCCCGCAACAGAGCGCGAAGCGGAAGTTGTGCTTGAGGATTCAACGATGCTGGCACAAGTTAAAGCCGTCATAATCGGCAAGTCTTCTTCGTGGGCGACCGCAGCCGGTGTTGCGCCTGGAATGACGTTGAAAGAATTGCAGGACCTCAACGGAACACCGTTCCTTTTTTATGGTGGCGGATGGGAGCAAGGAGGTTACGTTACCAACTGGAACCACGGCAAGCTCGAAGGAAAGATCAAGTCGTGCAGGCTTGACCGCAATTACATTATGCCTTTCGATCTTACAAAAGGCGATTATAATACCCACGAGTTCTCGAGCGACTCCAATGATGCTCAGAAGGGCAACCCGGTTGTCGAAGAGGTTACGCTTTCACAC
Organism: Fulvivirgaceae bacterium JP3-4; assembly: GCA_029309925.1. Lineage (GTDB taxonomy): Bacteria > Bacteroidota > Bacteroidia > Cytophagales > Cyclobacteriaceae > Chryseosolibacter. Next base: position 2,744,301 of record JARKND010000001.1, on the reverse strand, counting down.
TACGAATAGCGACATGTATCATTCTAAAATCTGAACATTCTTTTGTATCTTGAGGGAGATTACCCTCATACTATGGCTATTGAACGCGCCTCAAAAGACACACTTCGCTATCTTCTTTCAGAATATCTCAAGGGGCCCGCAGTTGCCTACAACATCGCCAGCGTAGCAAAGCGACACAACATTCCCCCGGCTACACTTTCAGATTATATGCTCGAGAACGGCTGGATCCGTGACCGATGGATCTATCAGAATGGTGACGTTGCCTGCAAGATCACGATTAAGGGAATAGAAGAAGTTGATCCGGTTTACGTAAGAACAAAACTACGACAGGTGATCGGTGGCCTCGGAGAAAGCGGTGGCAGGAGAGAGCTGACGGAACTCCTTGAAATCAAGATTTCAGAATACTCGATTACCATGGACATTGTAAAACAGCTTGAGTCGATCGGATTCATCCGTATTCTTCACCCTGAGAGCAGCATCGTGATCGAGCTGACTGAAGCCGGCTGGAAATATTACGAGAAAGGCTCCCGTACTTTCTTTACGTTGATGAGCTATTAGCAGCAGGCCAGCGCGCAACTGGTACAAAAAAATTCAACGCCTTTACCTGCACGCTTGTACAGACAAAGACGTTGAACGAACTTAACCTAAGCACTTACTTACTAACCAAACACCAGTCACTATCTCAGAGATTGATATTATTATTATCGTAAAAGAAAGTAAAATAATTATTCCTGAGGTGAGTTGTGTCTGAAGCAACTTGCTGGTTATGCGCAGAATGGTAATCGGTTGAGTGAGGAGCAGACGGAAATTTGCAAGAATTGTGAAGACTCATACACATTTTGTTGCCGTCTGGCGATGAACGGGCTATTGCCAGTTCAGTTCAAGATTTTTGCCGTTGGCTGTAGCGTACTTTCCTGTAGCTACTTTGACGTTGCCGCTGCCGTCACATGTCGAATGGAAGTCAAGAAGAATACTGCCGAAATCCAGCGTTGATCCGGCTTTGAAATTCTGGATGAAGGCTGTTCCGTTCGTTGGATTTTTTGCACACGTTGTGAAGTTAAACCTGGTGTCGATTATTGCGTGATAAAGTATACCACCCGATTCGCTACGCGCTTCAGCAATCTGCCCGCCTCCCGTAATTTTGTAATCATCATCGAGAAAGTTGGTAGCGGAACCACCTGGTGTCACCGTCAGGTGCCACACATTTTGCCTGACGGCAACGAAAGCGTCAGTCGGAGCGGGCGTGTTGACCCGATTTAGTTCTGCGTCAAACTTAAGCTTCGATAAACTGAGATTCATCAACGTATCTGATCCTTCACCGATCACGATGTCCTGTTCTGCGAAGATAGAAACGATCTCATTCGTATTGGGTCGCACGATGATCGGAATGGTGTGAATTCCGTAGAATTTGAAGTCGCCATTTACTACATCAAAATCGGAGAACATAATTGAAATTACGCCACCACTGTTGTCGTTCCAGATGCCGGCAATCGTGATGTCACCAAGCCCGCTGTTAAAAGGAACCGGTGCCGTGTTGTCAACAGCCACGTGGATAAGCCCGGAGCTGCTATAGCCATCGGTGTTACGCTTTGTGTAAATTACATTTGAAGGGAGTGTCTGCCCGGTTAGCGCGCGTTGCGATAGAAATCGAGTAACCGATCGCAGCTGAAGTTTTGAAACCGTCTTCCAGCGGGGTCAGTTCGGGTGGTTGTTTCAGTTCGTCCAGCTTACTGCACCCCAGCATCAAAGTTATGCAGACGGTGGGCATCCAATATTTGCGCATCATGGTATACCAAAGATACGCAAAAGCCGGTTAACCCTTACGCGGCATTAGCACACTCGAACGAATGCAGCGAAGCCTGAACAACTGTTTTCAATTTGACTTCCTGCTTCTGCGGTTCACGTTCATTGATCTTTGTCCAGCTGCATTGGCCCAGCGCAACCCAGATGATGATAAACACGATCACCGTTCCCAGGCAACCTCCGCCTAATTTCTTCGCTCCATAACCAGCAATGAGCGCTCTGAAAAAATTATTCATAAAAACTTCGTTTTACACTTCAGATAAAACATTGTGCCGTCCGATTAACAAATTTTAACATTTGTTAAGTTTTTGATAACAACCGGAATCAGCTGAAGAATCCATTTTGCATCAAAATCAAGCTTATGAAATTACGACCATTTCTTACCGCAATTTTGTTTTCACCGCTGTTCTGTCCGGCACAGCCAGTTGGGAATGAAACGCATCAGCTGATGAAGATCAACGATGGGTTCTACCACTTGTTTTACGATTCATCCACTGCAAAAAGTACGATCATTGAGTTTGACAAATTTGTCGCGCTTATTGAAGTCCCTATTCGCAACGAGGGTGGTGGTGCAACAAATCTGAAGGATCATTCTTTCGGTGGCCTCAAAGTGATCGCAACGATCAAAAAACATTTTCCAAAGAAGCCTTTACAATACGTCCTGCACTCTCACTGGCATCCCCACAGCCTGTCTTCAATCAAACCGTTTCTTGCGGCTGGGGCAAAACTGGTTTCTACGCGTACAAATTTCGAACGGATTAAAACGTTTGTTGATACCGTCACGCTCGCCAAATACGAAAAGCAGATTCAATTCGTAGACGGTGATTCACTGGTAATCAAAGACAGAAGCAATAAGATTGTTGCCTATCGTTTTCTGCAGCGCGAGTATCCCAGTACACCGGCAACCGAATATTTATACTTCTATTTTCCGAAATATTTTGCATTGCATTCGGGTTGCATGTACACGCAATACAGCGGAGCACCTGTTGATGGCCAGATGGTGATCACCGACCGGCAAAAGGACCTGAACCAGTTTATTCAGAATAAGAAGCTCGATGTGAGGAACTTTGTGCGCATCAGTGGTGACAGGCATGTGCCGGAATGCATTCTAAAAGGAGAGGACTTCAGGAATGAAATATCGAATGGCATTACTTCACGGCAGATCAGTGAGCGCTATTTATCGGCCAGCACTTCTATTCTGAACGAAAAGCAAGACAGCATCGTACATCTGATTACCTCAAAGAAAATCCCGCTTTCGCTGATCAACACAAATGTATACGCCAGTCTCCGTGAGCGCGACTTCCAACGGGCCCTGGCGTTTGCAAAGTTACAGGTGTTGGTAAATCCTTCCGATGTCAATGCATGGGATACGTTGGGAGAGGTTAATTTTTTCATTGGCAACAGAGCGCTTGCGCAAAAATATCACGGGCAAAGTCTGAAGGTAGATCCAACATTTACGGCAGGAGGGGAATCCGCCTGGGAAAAGAGTCTCAATAAGTATGAGGCGATCTGGCAGAATTTGAAGAAATAGATAGGCACCAGCTAGGTCTCAACATTATAGTAGATCTTGTAAAATTTTCGCCCATCTTCATCCATGCCCTGCTCGATCAGGTTCCGGTCGCCATGGATGTAGATGTGGAAGTTTCTGTCAAGCTTAAGCACACTCTTGAAAACCTTTGACTGGCGCTTCACAGCAGGGTTTGAAATTTCAAACTCGCTGACGATGTGAAGGTCGTTCTCGTCCTGGAAATCGTTTTTGAATTTTTTGAACGAATTGATCACGGAAGTATGCTCGAATACCGAAGAGGCAAATTCCTGCTCATTGAAATGTTCATTCTTCTTAAAGTACTCAATGGATCTGTTCAGGTAGTCGATCTGATCTGCTTTTGAAACTTCAAATTCTTCGTCAAGCCTTTCGGTCACAAAGTTCCTGGCAAGGCTGAGGTAATTACGGGTCTGGAAATAGTTATCTGCCACTGGCTTCAGCTTGAGGAATTCGTCTTTCCAGTATTGCGCTTCGTTGTTGGCGTTCTGTGTATCGATAATGCAAACCTTGAAACCATTGTCTGCATCGATGTTCAGGATCAGACAGCCTTTATCTAGACGCTTGATGTTGATGCCATCTTCGTAGCTGACTTCAATGTTCTCTTTCTTTTCGTATACCTTCAGGAACGTATCTTTATTCTCCGACTTAAAGATTCCCAGTGCATCGGTGACTTCATTGCCGACCTGTATTTCGTCAAAATACGCAATGTACAATTCACCGGTCTTGATCTTCGGATGATTCGAATACTCGTACAGAATATTTGCAATGTCCCTAGATTTTTTCAGAAAGCCACGCGTGGACTGGAACAACGCATTCGCAATAGAATAGATTTCATTGAGGTCAATGTCTGAGACATGGTGGAAATTATAAAAGACTGGTTCCTTGAACTGCGAAAGGAAATACGTCATGAGAACGGACGAAAGGTCATCGCGGCCATCCAGGTCGATTTCATCCTGTGAGTGTACCACACCATCTTCCAGAAGTTTGTTACCGACCTTGTGGATGATGAGTTTCTTCAATTGTGCATTCTGAAAGGCTAGCATTCCGGTCCCATTTTTTGCCGAATGCAAGTATACAAGAAAGGCTTCGTTCACACCACCTGAAAAAATATTCGGTGATTTGTTATGAAAAATAGAAACAAATCATTCACCTTTGTCGTATTCAGTTGTTAATCGTATGAAAGGATATATCGGAGAATTCGAAGAACTGGTATTGCTGACTATTGCCGTGCTGGGAGACGATGCCTATGGTGTTTTAATTAAAGAGGATATTGAAAACCGCTCAAACAGACCCATTAGCATTGGTGCGCTACACTCGACAATCGCCCGCCTGGAAGAGAAGGGGTTTTTGAAGTCATTCCTCGGTGGCGCCACGCAGGAGCGGGGAGGCCGCAGGAAACGGTTCTATCAACTGACACATGCCGGCAAATCTGCGCTGCACGATATCAAGAACCTGCGGGATGAATTGTGGAAAAAATCGAAAGCGAACCTTGCCCTCGAGTTATGAATAATTTTAATCATCAGCCACCCCGGTGGATAAAGCGTCTTTTTGAATGGTACTGTTCTCCCGAGGTTGCAGAGGATCTGGTGGGCGACATGGACGAAATCTTTTATCAGAACGTCAGATCAATGTCCCCGTTCAGGGCAAAATTGAAATATGGGTTGCAGTCATTGACCTTGTTGTTCTCGTATGCAGTGCGACACCGAAAGAAAAATTTCAGCACCATTCCTGATTCATATCACAGCTTCGCCATGTATCAAAGCTATGTGAAGATTGCTGTGCGCAGCCTGGCGAAGCAAAAAGTGTTTGCGGTAATAAATATAGTCTGTCTTGCTGTCGGAATGAGTGTTGGTTTGATGGCTCTCTCCGCGTGGGTGGACGTGCTGAAAGTTGATAACTTCCATAGCGCTGCCGATCGCATTTTTCGCATCACCACAATGGTAGACGACAAAAGCGAAAGGCGTGAGTTTGCATCCAGTCATGCATTCCTTGCTGAAAAACTGCGGGCAGAAGCCACTGGGTTGGAAGAAGTCGTGGCGATCAATAATGAATTTGTCTCTGAAGTGGTCGTTAGCCCAAGTGTGACCATTCCATTTCGGCAAGGCTACTACGTTACACCGAACTTTCTTGACGTGTTCAACTTTCCATTGCTGGCCGGAGATAAGCGAACCGCGCTTGTAAAGCCGTTTTCAATTCTGCTTTCGCAGGAAACTGCGGAGAAGTTATACCGCGATGGGCAGGCGCTAGGGAAAGTTATCGAGATCAAAGGCCTCGGCCAGTTTGAAGTGACCGGAATTGTTGCCACCCATCCTCGCTCGCATTTCTATTTTGATGTGGTCACTTCGCTAGCCACTCGCGAACAGCTTGAGCAGCAGGATAAAATCCAGAGGTCACTGATGTCTCTGGAGCCAGTAACAAGTTCATACACCTATCTGCTGCTCGATGAAAATGCCAACGGTCAATCGCTTCAGAAAATTTTGAAACAATCTGCCTCGCAGGTGATGCATGCCAATGAAAATAAGATCAGTCTTGCGTATTCGCTGCAGCCACTGGCTGATATCCCCATGTCTGAACTGAACAATGAGATCGGACTGTCGTGGGGATATATGTCACTTATCATTTTCTTTTTTCTTTCATTTCTGGTGTTGCTTCCGGCATGCTTTAATTACGCAAACATTTCTGTAGCCCGCGCATTGAAACGCGCCAAGGAGATCGGGTTGAGAAAAGTCTCAGGTGGTGAGTCCAGGCATATATTCCTGCAAATGGTCATGGAGACCGTTATTATCTCGGTCATCTCCCTCAGTGGGGCGATGCTGATATTCTACGGAGTGCGCTCACAATTTCTTCAGATGATCGTCAATGGCGAGCGTACTTTCAGCCTTGAAGTAACTCCGTTTACTTTCTTGATCTTTCTAGCATTCGCCATACTCACCGGCTTCATCGCAGGTGTAATACCGGCTTCATACTTTGCACGACTGAATCCCATCCAAACGCTGAGAAATTCTTCCGCATCGGGCAAACTTTCCAAGGTCAGCATTCGGAAAGGACTGATTGTTGTGCAGTTTGCGCTTTCGCTTGTGTTTATCCTGGGCGTTTCCATCATCGTCAAACAATATCGTTATGCCCTGAACTTTGATCATGGATTTCAAAAAGAAAATATCCTCGATGTCCAGTTGAAGGACGTCAATGAGAAAGTGTTCAGATCCGAGATCGGCAAGCTGTCTGACGTACAGTCAATATCGATGTCTTCGTCAATTCCGGGTAACTGGGGTGCTTCCAGTGAATACATGACACTCTCCAATGCATCCGATTCGTTGCAGATCTACCAGATGTTTGTGGACGAGCATTACATTGCAAACCTCGGCATCACGCTGCTGGCCGGAACTTCTTTCCCGGAAGGCCAGCTCGATGAAGAGCATTATATCATCGTCAACGAGACGTTCCTAAAAAGAAACAGCATCACATCTCCACACGAGGCGCTCGGAAAATCATTCTTGTTTCGGGAGAAGTCGATGAGCATCATTGGCGTTGTTAAGGACTTTCACTTTCTTCCGCTTCAGGAGCAGATCTATCCTTTTATGTTCCGGTACAATCCAAAGTTTTTCCAGTTCGCAAATTTAAAGCTCAGGTCGAATGACATTGACGCTACGCTGGCCTCGATTGAAGCGAGCTGGAATCGGTTGACTGAACAAAAATTTGAAGCGCAGTTTCTCAAGCATGAGCTTGACGACTCGCTGGTAAGCTATCGCAGCATGGTAAAAATCTTTGGCTTCCTTGGTTTACTTGCTATTACGATTTCTTCGCTTGGGCTGCTGGCCGTAGTGATCTCGTCAGCAGAAAGCCGGATTCGCGAGATGGGAATCCGCAAAGTATTCGGTGCATCAAATACGAACATGGTCATGACAATGAGCAGAGGATTTCTGAAGCTTATCGCCATAGCAATAGCCATTGCCACTCCATTTACATATTTTATGTTTGACAGCTTTTTCCTCAAGATGTACTTCTACCGGGCGAGTATCGGTGTTCCTGAGATTGCCGGGGGCATCGGTTTTCTGCTGGCCCTGGTGTGCCTGATCATTGGTACACAAACGTTCAGAGTAGCGCGGATCAATCCTGTTGACACACTGAAATACGAATGATGAAATGATTGATGGTTTCAAACGGATCCGTCAGAAATCACTCTCAAACGTATCGAGCATCGGCCACCTTCAGCTTTAAAGCACTGAATTCATCGGCACCATCGGTCTTCCTCTTTGAAGTTCACGGTCGTCTCTCCAATCTTTTGCCATCCCTCTTCATTGCTCGTTACCATGCTCGGTTTCTGCGTGAAAATGAACGGGGCTGCGGCAAAAATTGTCATCAATAGTGCGGGTGTTTTTTTCATATTACTTCGTTTTGTCAGAAGCCCCATGTAGAAGACAGTATGCCTTCCAGCCTTTCGCGACTGCCGAACCCACGCTTGTCTGACGCAATACTTTCCCGCGCTTTTTAGAAAGTTATCAAGGTGTGAGGGGAGAATAATTAAACCGATTTCGGATTCCGGAAGTCGAACACAGGATGAAAAGCCCTGCCTGTGATAGGTCCAATATGTACGAAATACGCAATGAGGGTTGGCCTTACTGCACATTAATCATCAAAAACCCTGATAAAACGTGATTTTTTTCGATAGAAGTTCATGGAAACAGTAGGATAAATAAATAAAACCCATTTACTTTGTTGTTGAGATTAAAGTTTTAGAGAGGGTCTTTCTTTAGTCTTCACGAAACCCTGGAAGTTGTCCAGGGTTTCTTCTTTTATACACCTCCCGCCCAATAGGCCGTTGCACCCTTTCGAAAGCCGTGAGAGCCTTCCATAATCAGCATCATTTTATCATTCTTCAAATGCCGTTTTTTGCTAACTTGACTGGCAGAAAATCCTATCCTTATGGCAAAATATAAACTGGACATCAACGGTAAAACGTATGAAGCGGATGTCGCCTCCGACACACCGCTGCTTTGGGTGCTTCGCGATAACTTCGGGTTGCTGGGCGCGAAATATGGATGCGGTATCGGTCAGTGCGGTGCGTGCACAGTGCATCTCAATGGCGTGGCTGTTAAATCCTGCTCACTCCCGGTGTCAGCAATCGGTTCAAAGAAGGTTGTAACCATCGAAGGACTGTCAGCTGACGGAGAGCATCCTGTCCAGCTCGCGTGGGATGAAAAAGATGTAGCCCAGTGCGGCTACTGCCAGGCAGGGCAGATCATGACTGCCGTTGCACTCCTCAACAAAAATCCAAAGCCATCAGAAGACCAGATTGCCACTGCAATGAACGGAAATATCTGTCGCTGTGGAACTTACCATAGAATCCGTGAAGCTGTTCTTTTAGCATCCACCAAAATGAAATAAGCCATGACCATTCCATCGAAAACATCGCGCAGAGATTTCATGAAGGTTGCCGCAGCCGCAACCGGAGGATTGTTCCTCGGATTCAATTGGGCGGGTGCTGAAGCGGGCCCTTTAAGCCTCGTATCAAAGGCATCGATCGCTGCAGGAGATATAAACTTCAATAGCTACCTCTCGATTGCTTCGGATGGTATCATCACCATTTTTTCTCCGAACCCTGAACTCGGTCAGAATATCAAAACTTCATTTCCTATGATCGTGGCGGAAGAGCTGGACGCAGACTGGAGCAAGGTGAAGGTCATTCAAGCCGCGCTTGATACGAAGAAATTCGAACGACAGCTGACGGGTGGAAGCGGGGCGATTCCGCACTCATGGGAACGTCTGAGAAAAGCCGGAGCAACAGCGCGTCATATGCTGGTGGAAACTGCTGCGAAAAAATGGAGCACGTCTGCCAGTTCGCTCACAACATCCGACAGCATGGTCATTCACCCCGATGGTCGAAAACTTTCGTACGGAGAACTTGCCACCGATGCTGCAACACTTGCAGTGCCAGCCGATGTGAAGCTGAAAGACCGCAAGGACTTCAAGCTCATCGGCAAGGCAATCAAAAATGTAGACAATAAAGACATCATTACCGGAAAACCGCTCTTCGGCCTCGACTTCTATCGCGAAGGCATGCTTTACGCGATGGTGCAACGGCCGAGTGGGTTTGGAATGAAGATCAAGTCTGTTGACGCTGCGGCTGCGAAGGCAATGCCAGGCATTGTTGACGTTGTCACGTTCAGAAATAATGTGGCTGTTGTCGGGAAGTCCACCTGGGAAGTCAACAAAGCCAGAAAAGTATTAAAGGTAGAATACGAAGCAGAGTCGCAGATTGAAAGCACTGCGGACCACGACAAGCTTTTCAAGGAACTGCTTGACAAAGGCGAGGCCACGGTTCGCAGACAAGATGGTGATGTTGACGCAGCCTTCAAGAGTGCAGCGAAAATCGTTCGCAGCGAGTACCAGTGTCCGTTCCTGCCACATGCGCCACTTGAACCAATGAACTTCTTCGCGCATGTGAGAGAAGATGGCGTTGAGCTTGTCGGACCTTGTCAGCTTCCGGATTCGTCCCGCAATGAAGTGGCAAAAGTGCTGGGCATCGCGCCTGAAAAAATAACACTTGAATTAACTCGCCTCGGTGGTGGCTTCGGCCGCAGATTGAAATCGGATTATGTGGTTGAGGCCGCGGAAGTTTCAAGTCTCATGAAAGCACCGGTAAAACTCATCTGGACCCGCGAAGATGACATGACAGGCGGCAGCTACAGGCCTGCAGTTCGTTACAGGTTTGAAGCAGCCCTCGATAAAGACAATAATCTTATCGGATACAAGCTGCGTGGTGTGGGAATCAACGCTGGCAATTGCACACGCGAAGACAATTTCCCTTCAGGTGCGGTTGATAACCTGTTGATTGATTCTGTTGAACATAAATCTCCGATCACAACGGGAGCGTGGCGTGCACCGATTACCAATTTCCTCGCGTTCGCGGAACAGTCTTTCATCGATGAGGTTGCCCTTGCCGCCAATATGGACCCTGTTCAGTTCAGACTTAACCTGCTGGATCGCGCGAAGCAGAAACCGGTAGGCGCCATCAAGTACGATATCGACCGGATGAAAGCTGTCATTCAGCTCGCAGCGGAGAAATCGAACTGGGGCAAGAATAAAAATGTCTCACAAGGTTTCAGTGTCTACTTCTCGCACCGCTCATACGTTGCGCAGGTGGCTGAGGTTGAAATGAAGAAGGGTGCTCCTGAGCTGAAGAAAATCATCGCTGCCGCGGATTGTGGAATCGTGGTTAATCTAAGTGGAGCATATCAGCAGGTTCGGGGTGGTGTGGTCGATGGTCTCGGCCACGCGATGTACAGCAGACTTACATTTAAAGACGGAGCTGCAGACCAGAAGAACTTCAATTCATACAGGCTGATCCGCATGAAAGAAATTCCGGAGATCGATGTTCACTTTGTTGACAACGGAATCGACCCGACCGGTCTTGGAGAACCCGCGCTTCCACCAACAGGCGGAGCAGTAGCCAATGCGTTCTTCAAAGCTACCGGCAAACGCCTTAAGAATCAGCCTTTCGTTCTCCAGGACGAGATGAAGGGGGTTAATTTGGGTGAGAAAATGTAAACAGGGAAAAGATCCAAGATCCAAGTTCCAAGATCCAAAATCCAAATACCGAAAGTGAAGTCCACTCAGGTATTTGGATTTTTGTTTTTTGTGATTTGGTTTTTGGTCATTGGTTTTAGACACGCTTCCTAAGACGAACTAGCTATCTATTCCGATTACTCACTTTTTAGAGATTCGGCCGGATTCGTTCTGCTGACGGAGAAAATCTTATATGACACCGTCAGGCATGCGATCGTGAATAGGATTGCCACGGCAGAGAAGATGATTTTTGGTCCGATCGCAACATAGTACTCCCACACGGTATCCATCAGTTTGTTCACCATCAGGGCTCCGCCAAATGAGCCGATCACGAAAGCAACCACCATCAAAATGAGGAACAGCTTGCTGGCCTGGAACACAATATTTTTAAGTGGTGCTCCCAGGATTTTTCGGATGCCGAACTCTTTCGTTCTTTTCTGTAACTGAAGCGACACCATGGAGTAAAGGCCGGAAACACTCATGAGAATGGCAATCGCGCCAAGGAACGTATATAGCACCACAACATTGTCGAAATGTTCGAGCGCCATCACCATCCGCTCCTGCATGAGGGATCCTGTGTAAAGCGTGTTCGGGAATAACTTCTTCCATGCGCTTTTTATTTCTTCGTTGGCGATCATCACTTCATCAGCAGAAGTTGATGCCACAAGATATCTGTAACTCTCCTGGGGTGTGTACCGGAAGATCAGTGGTGCCAGCGGTTTGAAGAGCGCCTGCAGGTAAACATCTTTCGTTACACCTGCGATGTAATATTGAGCTGTATCACTCAGTGTAATCCTTTTTCCAACGGCATCTTTCCCCAATCCAAACACGCGGACAAACTCCTCGTTCACAATAATGGATTCCTGCAAGTCAGACGTTGCGTTTGTGATGAACGATCTTCCGGCAACTATTCGGACATCGAGGGTCTTAAAATAGTCTTCACCTACATTCAGCATGTCGACCTCGCTTTCAACTTTATTTTCATACCGGGCCGACACTTTCGTTGCACTGCTGTAAATATGGTGCTCCGCGCCCCCGATTGCCTTAATACGTGAATTTGTTTGCAATTCATTCTTCAGCTGAAGGAATTGCTGCTCATTTTTTACGGGCACCTGGATAACGTTCTGATAGCTATAGCCGAGATCATACTCGCGTTGGAATTTCGAATTGAAGTAAAACGCAAGGGCAAAGATCACGGCAGCAAGTGAAATACTGAATTGAAAAACGAGCAAGGTTTTCGTAAGCCAGTTTGAGCCACCGAACTTAACAGTGCCGCGCAGCACCTGGATGGGCCTGAACCGGGAGATGTACAAGGCAGGATAACTTCCCGCGAGCAGTGAGGCAATGATGAGCAGCAACAACACCGCGATGATAAATGTGTAATTATTTTGATACTGGATGACAATTTCAATTCCCGTCCACATCGAATTCCATTTTGCAACGAACAACTCTGCGAGGTACAAGGCAATGGTGAGCGCGATGATGCAAAAGATCAGCGTCTCGGACAGAAACTGAATCACAAGCTCTTTGCGTTTTCCGCCAATCACTTTCCTGATCCCGATCTCTTTCAGACGGCTTCCTGCGATTGCTATTGAGTTGTTCGTGAAATTGAAACATGCGACAAGCAATAGAAACAATCCCATCATAAAAGGAGCCAGCACCGCGGCTGGTGGCATGGGGCGATTGAACCAGTGGCCTTCGTTCCTTTCCATCACCGCTCTCGCTGACATTCCTTCAAACGGTTCGAGATAAAAGTTTTTTACAGGCAGGTCGGGCCGCGCCTCGTTTTGAATACTTACAAATTTTTGTGCATATGCTTCAACGGCCTTCAGCGAGTTCTTATCGGGGATGTGGAGAAAAAGCGTTGACCACTTCTTCCAGTCGCCCATCATCTGGCTGCGCTGTCCGGCATCGATAAAATAATTTTCGAACTGTGTGACGAGATTGAATCGAAAGCTTGAGTTTCCAGGGAATGCCTTATAAACACCAGCGATATTGAAATCGCGAGGGGTGCCATCAATAATCTGGTTTAGTGATTGTCCGACAACATTGGTTCGGCCGAAGTAAGTTGTCGCAAGACAGTCGGAGATAAGAATGTCTTTCTTTTCGTTGAGCGAGAGTGAGCCATGCAACAGTTCGAGTGTAAATAGTTTTGTAAAATCAGGATCTGCGTAAATGAATTCTGTTTCGAACATTTCATCTCCGATGCGAAATTGTGCGCTGCGGCTGATGTAATACACTACGTCCTTTGCTTCACTCACGTTCTCGCGCAACATCGCGCCAAGCGGGAGCGGACTCACACCGTATTTAATCTCTTTTCCATCCTGAAGACTGTTAAAGCCCAGGCGATAAAGATTCGAGATGTCTTTCTGGCTTTTGTCGAAATTGACATTGTACTCGTAATTGACGTAGGCAGTGATGCTTACTCCGAGGGCAATACTCATTCCGATCAGGTTGATCAGAAATGAAATCTTGTTTTTAGCAATGGTGCGGAGGGTGAGAAGGAGGTAGCTTTTGATCATAGAGCAAACAGTTAGGTAAGGACTTGTAAAAGACAGTCGCCCGCCTGACGGGTTGCATTAAGATACAGAAATCTTGTCTAGAAAATCGATAGCTGCTGAAAGCTTTGGCTGAGGGAAACGGGATACCTTGGCCGCATCACCTGAGCCCGTATGTGGTAGAGTTTTGTTTCTTTCTTTCGCCCTGCAATGATGACTTCCGTATTTCCGGCAACTTTTTCGAAAATTGACTTCACCAGTTTGGGGGAGTTGTTGTCGTGCGACAAGTGCGAAAGGAAAAGGTGTGTCATAAACGCTGGCTTGTGTTCGACCACAAGTTGCTTTGCCTGGTCGTTTGACAGGTGGCCCATGCCTCCGCGAATTCTCTGCTTCAATGGCCACGGATAGCTTCCCATCTGAAGCATATCAGTATCATAATTGGACTCGAGAAAGGCAGCGTGGCATTGTTTGAAATTATTGGTCACATGTTCGCAGGCTGCGCCTATGTCTGTAAATACACCCACTTTCACCCCATTGCATTCCACAATAAAGCTGTGAGGGTCAGAGGCATCATGGAGCTTAGGGAAAGCTGTAATTGAAAGGCTTCCGATTGTCACGGGTGCATACGGCAAAAATGTTGACGTTAATGTTTCATGTAATTCAACACGCCCGTTCTGCAGCGTATGGTTTGTAATGTAAACCGGGATTTTATATTTTTTTGAGATGGAGCTCACTCCATGAATGTGATCGCCATGTTCATGTGAAATAAAAACGGCTTTGATCTTTTTTAAGGTGAGGCCGAGGCGTTTCAATCGCTTCTCGGTTTCACGGCATGAAATCCCGCCATCGATGAGAATGTGATCGTCACCATTGCCCAGGTAATAGCAATTTCCGTTACTTCCAGAATTGAGCGAGGCCACAAACAAAGACATGCTGCAAAGTATGCGCTTCTCACCACAATTACCAAACGTTAAAATCAAATTTGAATTTTGATGGTCGAATTTGTCACTCATTGTCATAAAAAAACCAAACCCGGATCTCTCCGGGCCTGGCGCAATCCACACTCAATCAAAATTCTGAGCCCGTGTGTAAGGCTGATATTCTTTTGTGGTTGAAGCGAAACTTACTGCAACGTCACGTAAGGACTTACCTTCCATTGGCCTTTGAAATAGATCGCCTTATCGATCACCAGTTTGTGCTCCTTTGTATTCGCAGAAAACACAATGGTGATCGGTGAGAAGGTCAGTTCCTGTTCGGTCGCTGTGCATTCAACGCGTTCGAACTTAATCGATCGCCAGTCGATACCTGATTTTTTTCCCTGTGCTATCACATCTTCGAACGACTTGTTCATCGCAGGAATGACTTTCTTCTGAAACTCATTCGTGAACACTGCTTTTGCTTCCTCGAAGTTTGATCCGTATAGCGCTGTGTTCTCTTCCATTAGTTCGTAAAACGCTTCTACTGGCGGGTACAATGCGCTGTAATGGAATGTTGATGATTTGTGAAGCGCAGATACCACTTGCAATGCCATGCGATCAGCAGCAACATCTGCATCGTGCTTCGTGTCAAAAGAAGTCATTACCATAAAGGTTGCTATTAAAGTTAAAAGGGTTGTTGTTTTCATTGTTTTGATATTGATGTTAGTGTTGATTTATATTTTGTCAGGAGCAATCGGCATCGGAACCAGATTGTCAACCTTTGGCAATGATTTCAGGTAAGCGAAGATTGCCTGCAGATCTTCATCGGTCATGTTGCGAAACATTTGCCATGGCATAGGTGGCAGGAGCATCCTGTTATTTTCAAGCCCCTTGTATTTGCCCTTGCGCAAAGCAGTTTCAAATTGTTCATACTTCCAGTTGCCGATTCCGGTGTCGTCTGGTGTGAGGTTCGCAGCATACGAAACTCCCCATGGGCCGACTGCTGCGGTGAGTGTATTGTTGAACAGAATCCAGTCCTGCGTCTTAACGATCGGTGCGAGCGCCTGATCCTTCGGATGACCGGAAAGCAATCGTGTCGTGTCAAGTTCCGGACCGTTTGCCGTCATGATCTTAGGTGAATGGCAATCATGACACGCATTCACTGTCACCAGGTACTTTCCGCGTGAGATCAATTCCTTATCCGAGAAATTGATCACTGTTTCTTTCTTTGCTGTGTTTTCGTTTTCTGATAATTCACAACTTGCCATGATGACAACCGCAGTCATGATCAGTAAAGTAGTGTTGATTTTGATGTTCATTTTCTTATTGCTTATGGCGTGTTGAACGGAAGGTGTTTATCGTGCAGCCTACGCTGAACGGAGCATTTCATACGCTAAAACATTTTTCGGCTGGTAACCGGTAATCCCCGTATTTCTTTCACTCATGTAACCTAATGGCCGCCTGTTACGTGAAAGACACTCGTTGTTAATAATGAGCAGAAGTGAGCATATGGCTCCATTCCATCAATATTCCACGGTTGATAATCCAAACATCCCGATCCTGTGCCCGACAACGGCAAAGGTTCCGTTTGGGAAATTTTTGAACCCTTCGAACGCTCAGGATGAAAGCACTCTGGTGAAAGCGCGCGATATGTATCTGCCGAATTTCTCGCTGCGCTCTTTCGAAGGAAGATTTGCAGACGACACCGTATTTTATAATAAGCAGGGCAGGGGTGCCGAGTTGCTCGGTAGTTGCATCTTTTTCAAGGGCAGCATCAGCTCTTTTGTGCCAGGCCACGAAATCATCTCAGAGTCCTTTAATGACTCTCAGAATTTTAAGTTTGATCCGGATAATGAGTTTCGCCATGCATGCCCGAAGGAGACGGATGTAAACTTTGTTCATATCTCTTACAGACCTTCGTCACTCGATCAGTTTCTTCCAGAGAATGAAAAGTGGGCAGATACGCTTCGCACGAAAGTCCTGAAGCGCGAGCGGATTCTCGGAAAGCAGTTCGCTGCATTGTCAATGGCACAAAAGCAGGCGCTGCGCAATATTTATGATTGTCCGCTGGATGGGAAACTAGGGTATCTGCTTATCGAGACGAGTATCATCCAGGTGATTCTCGTTCAATTGCATTTTTTGTTCAGTACGGATATCGCATTTCAAAAGCCGACAGTTAATAAGCGCGACAGCGACCTCATACGAGAATTAAAGGATTATCTCGCGCTGACTTTTCTCGAAGACCATTCGCTGCAATCCTTGTCAAAGCATTTTGGTACAAACACCAACAAGTTGATGACTTTATTCAGAAAGTTATTCGGCAAGAGTATTTTTGAATACCTCAGCGAGCTTCGGATGGAACATGCCCGCCAGCTTCTGCTCGATGAAGCCATGCTCGTGACGGAGGTAGCCCGCACCGTTGGCTACAAGAATCCAAATCATTTTTCTGCCGCGTTTAAGAAGCACTACGGCATCAGTCCTTCCGAGGTGAAATAGGTGTGCATGTGCTCATGTGTTAATGTGTTAATGTGTTAATGTAGTTTTTCCAATGGCGATACTGGGCTCACCTTACGACTTCTTCTTCGAAGGCGGATCCTTTGAGTCAACGCGAACATGAGCACATGACCACATGCACACATGAGCACATTTTCCATTCCCTACTGATTTAATAGATTTTCGTATCTTTGTGTGCCTATGCTGTCAAAGAAATGTCAATATGCGCTTCATGCGTTGATTCATATAGTCGAGAATGAAAATTCCGACCGTCTTACCATTCAGGAAATTGCGGATAAAAAGAATATCCCTAAGAAGTTCCTGGAAGGAATCCTTGTGGATTTGAAAAATGCCGGCATCGTTGGTTCTAAGAAGGGCAAGTTCGGAGGCTATTATATGATGAAGCGGCCGGAGAATGTTTCCGTACTCGAAATTATTCGCCTTATCGATGGTGCAGTGGCGATGCTCCCCTGCGTCTCCCTCAATTTTTATGAATCGTGTGGCCGTTGCGATGACGAAGCAACATGTCGTGTGAATAAGCTCTTCAGTGCCGTGCGCGATGAGACTTTGAAGATCCTGTCAGGAAACACACTTGCTGACCTTCAGAAAGTCAGTGGGCAACCCAGGAAGCAAAACAAGAAACCCTTGTTGAAAAAAGCGTCACTCTGATCCGCAGCTGAACCAGCCGTTCCCCAGACTCATCTTTCATCAATCCGCAGTAGCCAGTCGGAACCGTGTGCAACAGATCAGCACTACGGTTGCTTCATCCGGTACAATATTGGTATACCAGTCAGGCGGAGAGTGGTGCACCACATATGATGAGATTTGGTTTAATCATGCTGTCGATCCTTATCGTTCGATCAGGATTCTCGCAGGATTTTGATTCAGGTAAGGTTCTTGACGTTATCAAGAAATGGAATTTTGCAAACAATGCGCGAAGTGAGGAGTCACTGCGTGAAATTTACGACAACCGCGTGACCATCTACGGTCAGGAATTATCGCAGGACAAGGCGATTGACCTCAAGTCTTCATTCTTTTCAGCCAATCCAAACTTCAGGCAGAAGATCATCACTGACCCAACCTTTAAGCGATATGGTTCGGGCCTAGTGAAAACAGAATTCGTTCGTGAAGTTTTCCAAAGTGGCAGATGGCAGAAGAATCCGACATACCTCCTGGTGAATTATCAAAACAATTCTTACAAGATTGCCGGTGAAAGTGCCTTATCGGTTGATCGCAAACAAAACGACAAATTTTCAGTTGCCGCAAATTCGAATGCAAGTGGCCAGTCGCGCAAGCCGCAGCCCGTGCAGCCTCTCATTAAAAGCAATCAGAATAAAATTGCAGAACCAGAAGAATTCAAGGACGCTGGTTTCGACTCGTCAGCCTCTTCTTCAAACTCCATAGACTCAGGTGTTGTCGACTCGACAGAATCTTTTATTGCAAGCTCTGATCCAGAGGATTCTGTGTCGTCAGAAGCAAAAGACGCAGAGGATTCGACAATCATTTCTTCGGTAACGGAGGAAATACTGTCAGAAGAGACTGTGCCAGTTCCCAAAAAATATGTCTATTTAGCGATCGGGGTCCTCACGCTGGCTGCCCTCGTGGTTCTGCTCATCAGGAGACCGAGACGGTCATCTTTAAAACAGCGGGCTGCAACGAATGGAAGAGAAACGGAACTGATCAGAAACGAAAGAACGTTCGAGGGATTTGTAGTTTCACTTTTCAATCCACACTATTTCAAGCGCCTGACGGTTTCACGCAGACACGCGTACGCGGGTGATGTCAAAGTGCACGACTATGTGCCGTCACTTGAGTTTGAATTCCAGGGAAAGGATTGTCACGTCAGGCTTGCGATCGAATGTATTTACATACCGAAGCTTGCCTCAAGAGAGATACTGGCGCACTCTTCTAACCAGATCAACCGCTACCATCACTACGAAGAAGGCTCCGGAACCGAAGTCTACCTCATCCTGGGTCTTGAAGGAACACCGGCTGATCCCAAAGAAATCTATCTTATTCCCGCTGACGAACTTCGTGAGGGTGTAATGGGCTACCAATCACTCCAGCCTTTTCGCAAATACGGGATGTTCTTCTATAATGCAACGAGAAGAAGGTTGTTATAGAATCTCAACACTCACCGTTACTTTGTTGTTCGTTCAATCTCGCGCAGGTTTTCCATCTTCTTGTTTCGAAGGAATCCATTAATATCCTCGAAATGTTCGCGGATTCGCTTGTTGCCAAATTCGAAAACTTTGGTGGCCAGGCCATCCAGGAAATCGCGATCGTGAGACACAAGAATGAGTGTTCCGTCAAAGGCTCTCAACGCATCTTTGAGAATATCTTTGGTCTTGATGTCGAGATGGTTGGTAGGTTCATCGAGGATCAGCAGATTCACCGGTTGCAGGAGCAGCTTGATCATAGCGAGACGCGTCTTTTCTCCACCCGAAAGGTATTTCACTTTCTTTTCGATCGTGTCGCCACTGAACATGAAAGCGCCAAGAATGTCTTTGATCTTCGTGCGGATGTCACCTTCGGCTATCGTGTCGATGGTCTGGAACACGGTCATTTCTTCATCGAGCCGTGATGCCTGGTTTTGTGCGAAGTACCCGATCATCGCATTGTGACCGAGTTGAAGGCGTCCCTCGTAATCGATCTCGCCCATGATAGCCTTCACGAGTGTTGATTTACCTTCACCGTTCTTGCCCACAAACGCGATCTTTTCACCGCGCGCAATGGTCAGGGTTGCATCTTTAAATACAACGTGGTCGCCATATCGCTTCGTCAGGCCTTCGATGATCACGGGATAATTTCCGGAGCGCGGAGCAGGAGGGAACTTGAGGTTAAGTGCCGATGTGTCAACGTCATCAACCTGAACGATCTCCATCTTCTCCAGCATCTTCACCCTCGACTGTACCTGAAGCGTTTTGGAGTAGGTTCCTTTAAATCGCTCAATGAATTCCTGGATGTCGGCAATCTGCCTGGCCTGATCATCAAACTGCTTTTGTTGCTGCTCGCGTCTCTCTTTGCGCAGCTGCAGGTATTGCGTGTACGGAACCTTATAGTCGTAGATACGCCCCATCGTTACCTCGATCGTCCGATTCGTAATGTTATCCACGAATGCTTTGTCGTGAGAGATCACAATAACGGCTTTTGCATTGTTGACCAAAAAATCTTCGAGCCACTGAATCGACTCAATGTCAAGGTGGTTTGTCGGCTCATCCAGGAGGATAAGATCGGGTTTTTGCAGAAGGATCTTTGCAAGTTCGATGCGCATCCGCCATCCTCCGCTGAATTCAGTTGTAGGACGTGTAAAGTCGCTTCGCTCGAAGCCGAGTCCTTTCAGCGTCTTTTCTACCTCCGCGTCAAAGTTGATCTCTTCGATCGAGTAATATTTCTCGCTGAGCTCGGAGACCTGTTCGATTATCTTTGCATACTCGTCAGACTCATAGTCGGTGCGCGTTTCAAGCTGGCTGTTTAGCTCATCGATAGATTTCTTCATATCCAGAATCTTCGAAAACGCTTTTGAAGCTTCCTCAAACACCGTGGCATTGTCTTCCGTGAGCAGGTGCTGCGGCAGGTAGGCAATTACTGCGTCCTTAGGTGCGGAGACTTTGCCGCGGGTCGCTTTTGCCACACCGGCAATAATTTTCAGAAGTGTGGATTTGCCCGCTCCGTTTTTACCCATCAGGGCGATGCGATCGTTCTCGTTGATGTTGAAGGTGATGTTGCTGAAAAGTGCGGATCCGTTGAATTCTACGGTTACTGCGTCTACTGAGATCATTTATGGAAAATAAGGGGGCAAAGATATTATTAAATTTTCAAGTATAGAAACCGTGATTTACTCATGAAAGCCTTGTAATCAGCGCAAAACACGAATGATACAGAATCGTTAGATCCATGCGTAAGGTTATTTGAGTATTGTGATTGGAAAATGCCTGAACGAGCGATATTTTAGCCTCCGGAAAGCAATCTCCCACATCATTCTTGAAAACCAGGCACTCATCCGTTACGCGCTCCATGCAGACGTTCATCGTAACGATGAAGGTCGAGCCGGATAATGACGAAGAAAGACGCTTGCTGATCAACGCGTTCGACCGCGAGGCCTCGTCCCTTGAGACACTGGTCAATACCCATATCGTTGGTTACGTTCAAAATACTTTCCCGGGTTTCAGGTTTATACGTGCCGACCATGAAAAATATCCCACACTGCTGAAAGTATACCTTCAGAGTGCTTCTCAGAATTAACCCGTTTCGGTTCTTAACTGGGTTTTCCTATTTTTGATCAATGAATCCTAATTTGAAAAGCAACGAGCGGGAGCTGGTTAAAGTCGCCACTTTTTTTAAGAAGGAGAGCAAGCGCCTGATTGAAGAAGGTAAACTTGGAGAGGAACATCAAAAGGTAGAGCAGGCAGTTGATCAGTTCATCGAACACATCAACAGACATGCCGATACACGTAAGTCAATTCTCGATCAGCGCGAAGCACTGGAGCAACTTGTGAAGGACGATGCGCAATGCCCTACCTGCAACAAGCGCGACATGCTGAAGTTTGTCGGTGTTGAGAGCAACGAGAAAAACTGGAAGAGCAATCGCTACCGTTGCAGGCGCTGCAATATTGAGTTTACCTGGAACCGTCCCAATAATCCGTGGGACATGCTCGAATACATCGATGCCATGCTAGCGATGATGCGAGAACGGCTCGAAAACCCGGATGTCAGCGATGAAGAGAAAACTCACATCAGCGCTGCCATTACCAGCATGGAAGCCAACGTTCAGAAACTGAAACCAGTTATAGACGCCCATAACAGTGAATATCAGGCACTGCAAAAACGCGAAGAGGAGATGGACAAGCTTGTGCATGAATTTAAAAACACTTTGCTGATCGAGAAGATCAAAATGGACACCTGGGAAAATAAAAACCGAAGCTGATGTCATTCCTCGAAGTTGCCGGGATTAGCTCACACTACGACAGTGAAAAGGTTCTCAACAACATCAATTTTACACAGAATCAATTTGAAAAAGTTGCTGTTGCCGGGGAAACAGGCTCCGGTAAAAGTACACTGCTCAAAATTATTGCCGGTCTCGAGCAACCTGATACAGGGAAGGTGTTGTTTGAAAATGAACTGATCCTCGGTCCGTCAGATAAATTAATTCCGGGTCATCCTTCCATTGCATTTTTGTCGCAGCACTTTGAATTGCCGCAGTTCCTGCGGGTAGAGCAGGTACTCGCTTATGAAAGCAAGGTGGGAGATGCTTATGCGTCAACATTATACGAGATTTGCCGCATCGATCACCTGATGAAGCGCAGAACGGATCATCTTTCCGGAGGTGAACGCCAGCGCATAGCCATAGCACGCCTGCTTATTGGCCGCCCAATGCTGCTCATGCTCGATGAGCCTTTCTCACACCTCGATATGGTGCAGAAGAATACCTTGAAAGATGTGATACATGATGTTGCTGAGCAACTGAAAATTTCTGTGATCCTGATCTCGCACGACCCGCAGGATACGCTATCATGGGCAGACACGATCATCGTGATGCGCAAGGGAGAGGTTGTCCAGTCTGGTTCGCCACAGCAGATCTATGAACGTCCGATGAATGATTACGTTGCCGGGCTCTTCGGAAAGTTTAACAGGCTGTCACCTGCGCTGACGCGGGAATTGATATCTGCGGAGAAAATTGAACGCAACAAGCAAGCCTGTATTCGCCCTGAAAACCTCCGTATCGTCAGCCCTAAAACTGCTCACTTTACTGCCAGAGTGGTTTCATCCAACTTTTACGGCAGCTATAGTGAAGTAAATGTGAAAGCCGGAAAAAATCCTTTAACCATTCAATTAAGTCACAAGTTGAAGTTGCCGAAGAAGGGCGAAGAAGTTGGCGTAAGGGTGCAGACGAGTAAGGTGTTCTGGGTTTAAAGAATTAAGATTTTAGATTTTAGATTTTAGATTTTAGATTTTAGATTTTAGATTTTAAGTCGGCAACCATAAATCTTAAATCTTAAATCTAAAATCTTAAATTTTCAAAGACTCTTCATGTCGATCACAAACCTATACCTCACATCTCCTTTCAGCATCCTGGCGTAGGCTTCATTGATATTTTTTATATCGATGATCTCGATGTCCGACACGATGTTATTTGCTGCGCAATAGTCAAGCATCTCCTGGGTTTCTTTAATGCCACCTATAGATGAGCCTGCAAGACTCCTCCTTGCATTGACCACGCTGAATGGTGGCAACTCAATAGGCGTTGAGGGCAACCCTACGAGAATGAGCGTTCCATTGGTGCGAAGCAGGGACATGTAGAACTTGAAATCGTGTGGAGCTGATACAGTATCGATGATGAAATCGAAATATCCTTTTACGGTCCGAGCTTGCGCAGCTTCCGTTGTTACTACGAAATTATGTGCGCCTAATGCTCTTGCATCGCGCTCTTTTGCAGGCGAGGTGCTGAGCACTGTCACTTCAGCTCCGAAGGCAACGCCAAACTTCACAGCCATGTGCCCCAGTCCGCCAAGACCGAGAACAGCAAGCTTGTGTCCCTTACCGACTTTCCAATGACGCAAGGGTGAGTAAGTGGTTATGCCGGCACAAAGGAGTGGTGCAACGGCTGGCAACGACAATTTATCTGACACATGCAGCACAAAATCTTCATGCGTCACAATTGTATTTGAATATCCGCCATAGGTGGGTAATCCGTCTTTGCCGCGGGCATTGTAAGTTCCCACCGGGCCGCGCGTACAGTATTGTTCAAGACCGTCCTTACAATTGTCGCACGTCCTGCACGAGTCTACGAGGCAGCCCACAGCGGCAAGGTCACCGACTTTGAAGCGCGTCACTGCATTCCCGACTCTCACAACATGGCCGACAATTTCATGACCGGGAACCATCGGAAAAATTCCGGGGAACCAGTCGTTGCGGATCTGATGAAGATCAGAATGGCAAACGCCACAATAATTGATATCGAATTGAACATCGTGCGGCCCAACCTCACGTCTTTCAAAATTCCAGGGAGCGAGCTCTGAAGCAGGTGTGATCGCTGCGTATCCTTTTGCTTTTGTCATGGGCCCAATTTAAGATTTAAGATTTAAGATTTTAGGCCCCTGTGCTTCGCATTCAATCTTCGCATTCCTGTTTTCCTTTTTCTGACCAATGACTAGTGACTAGCTGGCTGCACATTTTTTTGCCTTCCTCATGTAGTACTCGTTGACGAGAGTCGCGTATTATTAACTCACAAACCTCGTTTCAAGGAATTTTTAATTTGAAATTTGAAATTTTAAAATTCCTGGCATTCCATTCTTACCGGCACTCCCCGGCTTCCCATTCTTCCTTGCGCTCGGAACTTCGAGAATTCACCAATGCCTAATGCCTAATGACTAGTGACTAGTGACCAGTGACGCTTCAAAGACCGAAACCGAACAGCTACGCAAAAGTTCATTCAAGGTTTCATCTTCTTAAAACATGTAATCTTATTCGTTCCAAACGCAACCCCGAAAGCCATTCATCAGTATTAGTTGCCTATTACCCCATATGACGAAAGAGTTTTTGCGGATTGTGACAACAGACGGATTTGTCCTTTCTGCCACCAGGTTTAGTCCTGAGAACCCCACCAGCAAAGTAGTTCTCATTAATTCAGCCACAGGCGTGAAGCAAAGGTTTTACGCCAACTTTGCCACATTCCTTGCGCGCGAAGGCTATACGGTGTACACTTACGACTACCGTGGCATCGGGCACTCGCGACCTAAAACGCTGCGCGGCTTCAAAGCTTCAATGCGCGACTGGGGCACGTGGGATTATCACACCATGCTGCAGAATGTTTTTCAGACGCATGTCAATGCACGCGTGATTGTGATTGGTCATAGTGTAGGCGGCCAGATCACAGGACTGTCTGCGCTTACGCAAAAAGTTGAAGCTGTCGTGATGGTTGGTGCGCAGACGCCTTTCACTAAAAACTTCGGTGGCGGACTGCAGAAGGTGAAACTGGTTGCCTTCTGGTATTTCCTGATCCCATTCTTTACAAAGATTGCAGGCTACTTTCCCGCGAAGAAGCTCGGCTTATTTGAAGATCTCCCGGCAGGTGTTGCCATGCAATGGTCGCGTTGGGCGAGGTCTGAAAATTATATGTTTGATGAATTTCCTGAAGAGCAACAAAAGTTTGAAGCGATTCAGCTCCCTGCGCTGATGATCAACTTTACTGATGATAAACTGGCTCCGGCTCCGGCTGTTATGGACCTCATGCGCAGGTATTCAAACGTGAAGTGGAGTCAGTGGCAGCTGAAGCCCGATGATGTGATGCAAAGGAGCATAGGTCATTTCGGATTCTTCAGGAAGGACATGCAGCAGTCTCTGTGGGCAGAAACTGCTGGGTGGATGGGCAAGCTGTTCCATCCGAAAGCACGAAGAGCCGCCTAAATCGGCTGAATGCTTTGCAGAGTCTTTGAAGATCACTAACTTCGATACATGAACCGTCAGGTAAGTATTGGAGTTTTACTTCTGCTCAATGCGTTGCTTTGCAATGGTCAGACCGATGAAATGCTTGCCTACGGAAAGGTTACGGATGCGCGAACGAACAAAGGCATCCTCGCATCGATAAGATATTCCAGCATCCCTACAGGCAGTATCCACGGAGATTTCAACGACAGCACATTTTCGTTTCAGATATTCGGCACAGCGCGCTATAAAATTACGGCCGAAGCGCAGGGCTATACGCCCAAGACCATCATTGTCGATCCGAAAGATATGGACGTTGCCAGAAAGGCAATTGTACGCGACATTAAGCTTTCGCGTTCAGGAGACGCCATCCGTTTGAATCACCTCATTTTCGCGCAGGGAAAATCAACGATCCAGGCCGAATCTTTTCCGGAACTCGATGAAATTGCATTGATGATGGAGGAAAATCCAAGAATTGAAATCCAGCTCGAAGGGCATACCGACAATGTTGGGTCTCCGGATGCAAACCTCAAGCTTTCGCAGCAGCGTGTTGACGCGGTGAAAAGTTATCTAGTCAAAAAGGGAATCAAAAAATCCAGGGTTAAGACTAAAGCTTTCGGTGGCTCAAAGCCGTTGCGAAACGAAATGACTCCGGAAGACCGCGCACATAACAGGCGGGTAGAAATGAGAATTCTGAAAGACTAAGGCTTCTGACCTGTTGCGCCACCTGAACGCACCACTGTTTTTGCTGAACTGGCCATCACGGCCTGTTCCGTTTCCCAGGCTTCCCAATACTCCTGAAGTTTTTTGATCTCTTCTTCGAGGCATGGGTACAATGAGCTCTTAGATCGCGGGATTGCCGGCAACATTCCTTTGGCGAGTTGAGTGGTGGTGATGCCACCGCTCCATTCAAAATGCGCGGGATCGTATGGTGCTCTCCAGCGTCCTCCCCAGCGTAGGCCGAGGCGTTCGCCATTCACACCGATCTTCCGCCAGAGTGCGTGATTTTCCCAAACTGCTTTTCCATCGATGACCGGAACAACATCCACAGCAAGTCCGTACTGATGTTTTGAATTTCCGCCTTTTGACCGTGTATACTTTCTTCCCATTCCAAAATACTCAGCCTGCTTTGCGTGTGTGCGATATGATTCTACGACAGCCAGCTCAATGCCCTGGGCTTTGCACACTTCAATCAGTTCTGCAATACGATCTCTGAAGTAGGGGTGAAGCGAATTTAAATCGGCAATCATTGGAAGACTGCCGCGGTCTTTTCCGTAGGTGAAGTTCTCCACAGTCTGCCAGGCTTTCCATACATCTTCACGTTCGGCCATAGTTACTTCCGATTCTGCTTCCAGCGCAACAAAAGCGGTAGTGTCAAAAACTGCTTCAGTACTCAGCAACGCGTTGAGATAAGCCTCAGCGTCCTGCGCAACGGCCGGTTTCAAAAGGACACTTATTAGTAGAAAACTACAGGTTAGGAAATACTTCATGCTTTGCTTTAAACTGACTTCCCGGACAAAAAGTTTGAGGCTGCTTCAGGAAGAACTTCTCCTGGTACGAATTGAGCTTTAGACAAATCGATTTAAGAGGGCCTTCCGGGCTGCCGGACCGCAAATTTAATGAAAATCAGCGAGTTGACAAATTTCTTTGAATTCAATCGTATGAACTACACGCTGCTCGCGCAGTATATACAGGGAAGGAAAAAACCCTCTCGAAAGCAAACGGAAAGGATTCTTGAAGGACTACAGCAGGTAGGAAAAGAGTTGAGTCAGGTTGCGTTAATCTAAAAAGAAGAGTCTCCCAAATGAGAGACTCTGATTAATGAACATCATCAAGATGCGGAATTATTCGCCACCCTTGGAATCCAATTCCTTGGTCATGTTGTCATATTTCGCCTTCAGTTCCTGGTCGGTCTCAAGGGATTTCTTAATAGCGTTAAACGTCTTTACGCCAACGTATTCTTTTACAAGTGCCTGGTAAGTTGCATTCACACGCGCCATTTCTTCAGCCCGCTTGTCAGCAACATCTTTCAGGAATTTCACTTCCTCCGGAGTAGCTTGTTTTTCCGCAAGCTTTGCCTGATCATCTGCGATTTTGAAAAGCTCGTTGTAACGCTGTACCGGCATTACAGTATTTTTTTGCACCATTTCAGCAATGATTTCATTTAAAGTGAGCTGCATTCCTTTGACAGAATCCATTGTAACAGCATACTTCTTCAGATCCTCATCAGTGAAAGTCGCTTTAGATGCGGTGGTTGCTTTCGTAGTAGGCTTTGTGGTTTGCGCCTGAGTCGTGTTGGCCGACAGGATACATACCATTGCCAGGATAATTGTTAACAGCCTCATAGTCAGTAATAATTTTAGTGTTTAAGATTTTCAGAACCGGAATAATAAAAAGTCATCCGCAATTCACAAAAAAATCACGCCAAAATTATACCAACAAAAAAGCCGCTGTGACAAGCGGCTTTTCACTCTAAACATAATCTATCGATCAGGCAGTTGCACGAACATGAGGTGCACCAGCCATGATTTCTTCATTTGCATAAGATGCAAACTTTTCGAAATTCGTGACGAACGCATTCGCCAGGAAATTCGCCTTGTTATCATAAGCATCTTTATCCTGCCAGGTATTTCTCGGGTTGAGGATCTCTGCAGGAACGCCAGGACAAGCCATTGGCATTGCGAGACCAAACACTTCATCGGTTTTGTATTGCACGTTGTCAAGCTCGCCATTCAGCGCTGCGGTGATCAATGCGCGTGTGTATTTCAGACTCATGCGTTTTCCAACACCATAAGCACCACCAGACCACCCTGTGTTAACAAGCCACACGTTGACTTTTGCTTCCTGCATTTTCTTGCTCAGCATTTCTGCGTATTTCGTAGGATGCAACGGCATAAACGGAGCTCCGAAACATGCGGAGAAAGTCATTGTCGGTTCAGTGACATCGGCTTCTGTTCCTGCCACCTTCGCTGTATATCCACTGATAAAGTGGAATGCAGCCTGGCCCGGGGTGAGTTTGGAAATAGGAGGGAGTACTCCAAATGCGTCACACGTCAGGAAGAATATATTTTTTGGGTTTAAGCCGAGAGAAGGAACAGCAATGTTGTGTATGTGTTCAATCGGGTAGCTGACCCGCGTGTTCTCTGTGCGGCTCCCGTCCTTATAATCAACTTCATTGCTGCCTTTCTTAAAGCCAACATTTTCGAGGAGCGCTCCTGGCTTAATAGCTCGATAGATGTCCGGTTCCTTTTCTTCGGACAGGTCGATCGTTTTCGCATAACAACCGCCTTCGAAGTTGAAGATCACATTGTCTGATGTCCAGCCGTGCTCATCATCGCCAATAAGCCTGCGGTTTGGATCCGCTGAAAGCGTTGTCTTGCCGGTGCCGGACAAACCGAAGAAGATAGCGGTATCGCCCTTCTCACCAATGTTTGCAGAGCAATGCATCGACAGGACATTTTTTTGCTGAGGAAGAATGTAATTGAGCGCAGTGAAAACTCCCTTCTTGATCTCGCCTGTATATCCGCTTCCTCCGATGAGAATGATCTTGCGTTTGAAGTCGATGATGGAAAAGTTATGCTGGCGTGTTCCATCCGTTGCCGGATTCGCCTTGAAACCAGGCGCGTTCAGGATAAGCCACTCAGCCTGGAAATTCTGAAGCTCCTTTTCACTCGGCTTCAGGAACATGTTATAGACGAAGAGGTTTGACCATGCGTATTCATTGATCACGCGGATATTCATTCTGTATCTCCAGTCAGCGCAGGCGTACACATCGCGGACATAGAATTCTTTGCCTTCGAAGTAATTGATCATTTTAATGTACAGCTGGTCAAACTTCTCCGCATCGAAAGGAATATTGAAGTTATTCCACCAGACAGTATTGGCC
Organism: Fulvivirgaceae bacterium JP3-4; assembly: GCA_029309925.1. Classification (GTDB taxonomy): domain Bacteria; phylum Bacteroidota; class Bacteroidia; order Cytophagales; family Cyclobacteriaceae; genus Chryseosolibacter. Next base: position 2,715,168 of record JARKND010000001.1, on the reverse strand, counting down.
GTGACACTGTCTTTTACAGTAAACTTGTCCTTAGGAGACCGGCCTGTAAACTCCCCGGTATCCACAGCAATAGCACCACTGCTTGTCATCGTTGCCTGGCCAGCAGCAACTGAGCGCTTCGCCAATAACTCCGGTGCAAGATTCCAATGCGCTTTACCATCCGAAATGCCAAGGTCCCTTACCGTGGCATTTGCAGGCTTTAGTCCTAATTCTAACATGTTGTGTTTTGGGTTAATGAGTTCCCAAAGGTACTAAATTTATGCCGTTTCAATCGTTTGCAATGCAGTTTTTGTTTCTGTGCCTTATTGCACACACGTTTGCGATTCTCCGTTGCAACAGGTACTTTCGGGCGGCTTAAAATATTCTTAAAGTGATTTATATTTCCGCTTAATGAACAAATACCCGAATGACTTTTGACAAAAGTTTCTTTGGTCACCCGCGTGGGCTGGCCACCCTGTTTTTTACTGAGATGTGGGAGCGGATGAGCTTCTATGGCATGCGCGGATTGTTGTTTCTTTTTATGGTGGGAACCGTGGAAACAGGTGGGATGGGGTTGAGCGAACGAACAAGTGGGGCGATTTATGGTCTTTATACGATGCTTGTCTATCTCCTTTCACTCCCTGGAGGCTGGCTGGCTGACCGACTCTTCGGACTGCGTAACGCGGTCTTTTATGGCGGATGTATCATCACCGTAGGGCATTTATGCCTCGCGCTTCCATTTGCGGAGACATTTTTTCTCGGGCTTTTCCTGATCACCATTGGTACAGGGTTTCTTAAACCAAATGTGAGTAGCCTCGTGGGTGAATTATATCCGCCACAGGAGCAGGCCAAGCGCGACTCGGGCTTTTACATATTCTTCATGGGCATCAACCTCGGTGGGTTCCTCGGCCCGCTCATCATCAGCTATCTTGGTGAGAACATCGACTGGCATTATGGTTTCGCGGCTGCGGGCGTTGGAATGTTTATCGGTGTGATTCAATATAAACTGACGGAGAAACATCTCGGGGCTGCAGGTAAAGAGCCGTCCCGACTGCCAGACGCGAAAGCACAGGAAGGACGCGAAAAAGGAATACGCACTGCGCTCTGGATAACGGTGTCGCTACTGGCTGTGCTGGTTGTTCTGCTCATGACAAAAGTGATTACCATTGATCCGGTAGTGCTCGCACGCGGATCGGCCTATGTGCTCGGAGCAGGAGCGCTGTTATACTTCATTTACGTTTTCACGTTCGAGGATCTTACCAAAGATGAAAAACAAAAGGTAGGCGTTATCCTAGTTTTCTTTCTCGCAACTTTTGCCTTCTACGCGGGATATGAAGGTCAGGGCTCTTCACTGACGCTTTTCGCGGAACGCTATACAGACCGCATCCTCTTCGGAAACGAATTCCCTGCAGGATGGTTTATCTCTGTCTCTTCCGCATTCGTGCTGATCTTCGTGCCAGTGTTTGCGTGGCTATGGCTTAAGCTTGACGCGATCAACAGGAATCCATCTACGACAATCAAAATGTCTTTGGGACTGATCCTCATGGGACTGGGATACGTGACAATGATGGTAGCTTCCTATTTTGTAATCGGGGGCTCAAAAGTTTCTCCGATGTGGCTCGTGCTGACCTATCTGTTGCATACCCTTGGTGAGATATGCCTTTATCCGATCGGGCTGAGTGCCGTGACCAAGCTTGCACCGCAGCGACTTGTCGGTCAAATGATGGGCGTGTTCTTCATGGCGCTCGCCTTTGGAAATCTTTCAGCGGGAATCTTTGCTGGCAACTTTGACGATACCGCCATCGCAGCCGACACCCAGTTGATGATCAATCTCTTTAAAACCGTAGCGATTGTCATGCTTGCCGCAGGAGCCATCGTCATCTTCCTCAACCGGCCACTGAAAAAATGGATGGGAGAGATAAGGTAAATTTTTTTCATATTGCGACTCGAGCAGGCTTCGAGCTACAAGGTACAAGCTGCAAGCGAGGGGTAGGCACTCACGGACTTGCAGCTTGTAGCTTGAAGCTTGCGGCTATAAAAACCTAAACGTACACCGATGAGCCAGGAAGGTAAATCATTTCGCCCCTACGTGGCGCCTGAACATAACGTAGCCGAATTCACAATGAAGTCTGTTGTTTTCGGAGCACTCTTTGGAATACTTTTCGGATCATCAACAGTTTACCTCGCGTTGAAAGCCGGGTTGACAGTAACAGCATCGATTCCCATCGCAGTGATCGCGATTACGCTGGGTCGCAAATTTCTGAAGACGACCATTCTCGAAAACAATATCATTCAGACAACGGGGTCAGCCGGTGAATCGATTGCCTCCGGTGTTGCTTTTACGTTGCCTGCATTTTTGTTTTTGTCGGTAGGCGCAAATGGTGAAAGTATAGGAGCAGATTATTTCTCGTATCTGACGATTTTGATACTTGCTGCATTTGGCGGTATGCTTGGAACATTGATGATGATCCCATTGAGGAGGTCGCTGATTGTTAAAGAACATGGAACGCTTCCTTATCCAGAGGGAACAGCTTGTGCTTCAGTATTACAGGCGGGGGAGAAAGGCGGAGATTTTGCGCGCACTGCCTTCATGGGAATGGGGGTAGCAATGCTTTACGCGATTCTTCAAAAGGTTGTTCATTTCATCGCAGAGACCCCCGCATTCATTACGGCACAGGCGAACAAATATTGGCCTTCAGCAGCAACCCGCGCTGAGATTACTCCCGAGTATTTAGGTGTCGGCTATATCATTGGTCCTAGAATCTCTGGCGTGCTTGTCGCAGGATCAGTTTTGGCATGGTGGGCGATTACACCTTTGTTATCTACAATCGTTTCTCCCGACACGATCGCTTTGCAATTAGTAAAGCTCGGTTATCTGGCTGACCTGAATGCATCCGGTGGTCCAGGCGCGTGGGATCCCCAGGCACACACATTCGGAAGTTATGCCGATGCAATTTATCGCGCGTACATCCGACAAATTGGTGCAGGTGCAGTTGCTGCCGGAGGATTTATCACATTGATGAAGACCATTCCAACAATCATCAGTTCATTCCGCGAAAGCATGGGCTCACTCAAAGAAAAAAATGCAGGCGGAACAGTGTTAAGAACGGAGCAGGATCTTTCTTTCAAAGTGGTCTTGATCGGCAGTGTGATTCTTGTACTCGTTGTTGCGCTTCTTCCAAGCAATATCATTCCCGGTGACAGCATTTTCCAGAAACTGTTTATCGGTGTGCTGATTGTAATCTTCGGATTCTTCTTCGTTACAGTGTCTAGCCGTATCGTTGGATTGGTCGGAAACAGTAACAATCCAATCTCTGGAATGACCATCGCAACGTTGATGGGAACATGTTTGATCTTTACCAGTGTCGGATGGTCTGGTAAATTTTATGAGCCCCTTGCGCTCGTTGTCGGTGGAATGATCTGTATCGCTGCGGCAAACGCTGGTGCAACATCACAAGATTTAAAGACGGGTTACATCATAGGGGCTACACCAAAGTATCAGCAGCTTGCATTGTTTATCGGAGCAATTGTTTCTTCTATTGCCATAGGACTGGTAATCAAAATTCTTGATACGCCAACACCCGAGATGGTTGCCCAGGGCCTGGAACACGCAATCGGCAGCGACAAATATCCGGCACCTCAAGCTACATTGATGGCCACACTGGCGAAAGGTATCTTGTCATTTAACCTCGACTGGCAATTTGTGATCGTAGGTGTATTTATCGCGGTAACGCTTGAACTCTGCGGCATCAAGGCGTTGGCTTTCGCGATTGGTCTTTACCTTCCGTTGTCAACAACACTGCCCATTTTTGCCGGGGGTGCATTGAAAGGTTTTATCGATTGGAACGCAGAACGGAAAGGGCAGAAGAAAGAAGATGATGAGCTCGGAAAAGGAAGTTTGTTCGCTACAGGTTTGATTGCCGGTGGAGCATTGACAGGCGTAATTGTGGCAATCCTCTCAGTTTACTATCAGGAGGTTCTTGACGCGATTAATGTCGAACATGGAATGGTGTCGGGTCTCGGTGAAGGTGGATACATGATTTTAGGAACGCTGTTGTTTATTGGAATGATGGTGATTCTTTACAGGCTGGCGACTAAGAAAGAATCACTTTAAAAAGGGCCCGCCAGAATAAAACCAATAATCAAAAGCACCAAGCACCAATAACCAAAATCCAAATAGGGTATACGATGTTTAACGCGTGTATACTCTTTTTGGATTTTTTGTTTTTGTAGATGAGTCGGTGATTATCAGCCAACTGTGACTGAATAAGAAACGATGTCTGTTCCCTTTGTTATTTGGTGCTTGGTTATTGGTGATTCTTGCGTGACAAACAAATGACCACTGCGACTGAATGAGAAACTATGTCTGTTCCCATTTGTTATTTGGTGCTTGGTTATTGGTTATTTTTCTACCGGAATCTTTATCACCGACACCACATGACTCGCATCCTGATTGTAAATTTCAAAGCTGGCCTTCTGTCCGTAGAGAATCTCGAGGCGTTTGATTGTGTTCTTGATGCCGATGCCACCGCGGTGAACAAGTTGCTCGAGCGGTTGATGGATCTGCCCGTTGTTGCGGACAGAGATTACGAGGAAGTTGTTCACCAGCGCTGTCTGGATTTCAATAATACCACCCTGAATCAATTGTGAAATGCCGTGCTTGATTCCATTTTCTACAATGGTTTGCACCATCATCGGTGGGATCAGAATTTCGTTGGCTTCGGGTGCAAGGTCATAACTCACTTTTAGTCTTTCTTCAAAACGGATCACTTCAAGATTCAGGTACGCCTTTACAGTCTTAAGCTCTTCCTTCACTTTCGTGAACGAGGTTTTATCCTGCGAAAGCGAATGCCGCAGCATGCCACTGAGGTAGTTGATGGCATTTTTACTTTTCTCAGGATCCTCATCCACCAGTGCGCGAATACTGTTTAGCGCATTGAAGAAGAAATGCGGGTTAATCTGAGACTTCAGATGACTGAGCTCGATTTCCTTTGACAGGTTTTCGTATTTCAGTGATTCGTTATACCTGTAGAAATAATGATAGGCAAAATAGATGAGCAGCCAGAAGAAGAAGATGAGGCTGTAAATAAACACGAGCGCGATAATCTGTGCGGGATCGAAGACCACATTCAGCCGGAAAGAGCTGAGAAAATACAGCACAGGTATTCTGACCAGGTACAGCAACAGTCCAAGCGCCAGGGACGTGATCGTCACCTTCAGCATCAGCTTCTTGAGATCGAAGTTAAGCCAGTTCCGCGCTTTGATGAATGATCTCACATAGTGCGTGATGACGAAGAACAGAATCGCTTCAGCTACCAGGAACAAAACTCCGCGTTCGTTGATGCGATTTTCAGCCGTGATCAGCGCGCCACTGAAAATACCAGCCACGATCTGCACGGCAGTGTAAGCCGTCCAGCCTAGTGTCTGTAAAATCCAGTAGAGCTTCTTATTGCTGATCATACCCCAAAATGCAAGATTTCCTCAATCCGCCCAACGATAATTTTATAATTGGCGTCAAACAAAAAAGCTCTCACATTCCGTGAGAGCTTTTAGATACCTCAAGTCCCCTTTAGGGGATTTAGGGGTGTGTTATTACATCATTCCGCCCATGCCGCCTCCGTGTGGCATTGCTGGAGCTTCTTTTTCTTCTGGGATCTCAGACACCACAGCTTCTGTTGTCAGCAACAGACCAGCGATTGATGCTGCGTTCTCAAGTGCAAGACGCGATACTTTCGTAGGATCGATGATACCTGCTTCGAAGAAACTTTCGAATTTGTTATCACGCGCGTTGTATCCGAAATCCTTCTTGCCTTCGCGAACTTTGTTCACGATTACAGAACCTTCCTGACCAGCATTTTCAGCAATAGTTCTCAACGGAGACTCAAGTGCAAGTCTGACGATGTTAACACCAGTTGCCTGATCTTCATTTGTAGCACCGATAGCTGCCGGATCTTTCAACGATTCGATCGCACGGATGTAGGCTACGCCACCACCTGCTACGATACCTTCCTGTACAGCTGCACGGGTTGCGTGCAATGCATCGTCAACACGATCTTTCTTCTCTTTCATTTCAACTTCAGTTGCAGCACCGATATAAAGGATTGCTACACCACCTGAAAGTTTAGCAAGACGCTCTTGTAATTTTTCTTTATCGTAGTCAGAAGTTGTTGTGTCGATCTGAGCTCTGATCTGACCAACGCGACCCTGGATGTCAGCTTTTTTGCCGGCACCGTTAACGATCGTAGTATTGTCTTTGTCGATATTTACTTTTTCAGCGCGACCAAGCATGTCAAGTGTAGCGTTTTCAAGTTTGAAACCGCGCTCTTCGCTGATCACTTGTCCGCCAGTGAGGATAGCGATGTCTTCCAACATAGCTTTTCTTCTGTCACCGAAGCCAGGAGCCTTAACAGCAGCGACTCTCAGTGCACCACGAATCTTGTTCACTACCAGGGTAGCAAGAGCTTCGCCTTCAACTTCTTCAGCAATGATCACAAGTGGCTTGCCAGTTTGTGCAGATTGCTCGAGGATTGGAAGCAATTCTTTCATGCTGCTGATCTTCTTGTCGTAGATGAGGATGAAAGGTGAATCAAGTTCAGCCTCCATTTTCTCAGTGTTGGTCACGAAGTAAGGAGAGAGGTAACCGCGATCGAACTGCATACCTTCTACGGTCTTTACTTCCGTTTCAGTTCCCTTTGCTTCTTCAACGGTGATAACACCGTCTTTTCCAACTTTATCCATCGCATCTGCGATCATCTTTCCGATAGTCTCATCACTGTTCGAAGAGATAGTAGCAACCTGGGCGATTTCGTTAGAATCTTTGATCTTCTTGGATTGCTTCTTAAGATTATCCACAACGGCTTCAACAGCCTTGTCGATTCCGCGCTTAAGATCCATGGGATTTGCACCTGCTGCTACGTTCTTGATACCGTGAGCATAGATTGATTGCGCGAGCACGGTTGCAGTAGTTGTACCATCACCAGCTGCATCAGCAGTCTTTGAAGCAACTTCTTTCACGAGCTGTGCGCCCATGTTTTCGATAGGATCTTTCAATTCGATTTCCTTTGCAACAGAAACACCGTCTTTTGTCACTGTAGGAGCACCGAATTTCTTATCGATGATAACATTACGGCCCTTAGGACCTAGTGTTACTTTCACCGCATCAGCAAGTTTGTCAACGCCTTTTTTAATTCTGTCGCGCGCAGATGTATCGAATGTTATTTCTTTAGCCATAATTCTTAAATGTTTTGGTGTGAAGATTAGATGATTCCGAAAATATCAGAGTTTCTCATGATGAGGTACTCCTTGCCGTCAATGGTGATCTCTGTTCCGGCATACTTTCCATAGAGTACATTGTCACCAACCTTTACAGTGACAGGCTTATCTTTCAAGCCTTCGCCCACGGCAATGATAGTGCCTTTCTGTGGTTTCTCCTTCGCTGTGTCAGGAATGATAATTCCGGATGCTGTCTTTTCCTCTGCGGCTGCAGGTTGAACCAACACCCTGTCCTCATTAGGTTTAAAGTTAATTTTCGCCATATACTTCGAATGTTTAAAGGTTATACGAATTAAAGCTTTCGCTCTGCCCCTTTATCAGGATTTGTGCCAGTGCGAAAAGAGACGCGAATTACGGACATTTTTTCTTTCTGAGAGAGGGATCGGCCATGTATTTGGCGTTAAGTGACATATTTTTTGGCCTTCAGGGATGGCGTTTTGGCAGAAAACGGGATTTTGGCAGATAGCGCTTGGCCATTGGCGAAATACGCTGTGTCAGCCGGTAAACTCAAGGTGGGTCACTGTTCGGAAGGCTCCAATTCAAGGCCCAACATTTGTTTTCCATTCTTGGGGACTTGCTATCGCCAATCGCTAAGAGCCAATAGCCCTTTTGGCGCTTGTTCGGATGGCTGAAATCGATTAACTTTTAGAAGGATTATTGTGAATATGGAAAAATTGTCAAAAGATTGGTTAACCCAAGGTCTCATAGATTTTGAATACAAGAAATATGTTCTGCTGGCTTACCTGCAAACCGTAAAGAAATCGTTCGGTAAAGTGGAATTATACCCATTCCTGGCTGACCTGGTGTTTCACTACAGGAATCTCGTGGCTGTGAAAGAGAACAAGACACTCATCCGCGAATCGTTTCCGAAAGAACTGTCGCTGGAAGAGATCCGCAAACTTGAACTCAGCTACCGCGAACTCGTGGAGGATGATCGGATTATGAATGAACTCGAATCGATTATTGACTTTGCTATTCCGCACGTCAAAAATTCACTTGAGGAGGGTACGGTCATCTATGAATACGTTGAATCCAATCTTGAGATTTCACCGGTCGGAGTGACCCCGCTCTATGCAAACGAGGGCTATCTTTTTGTCACGCAGCCGCCTGAGAAAGAGACAAACGTTTACCGCTACCAGGTGAGCATCTTCGAAGACAGCAAGGAACAGCTCAGAAGCCTTAACACGCAGTTTGTTGAAAGTGTGGACAAGAGCATGCTCAACACCTATGAACGCATCAAACTTGATCTGATCAAAAAATATAAGGATCTGCCGAACCCGGCAGCGTTCCTCATGCTGTCAAAGTTGAAAGTGCCGTTCACAGAAACATTGATGCCGGTGGCCAAGCGTCTTTTTGTGAAGCATATTTCGCAGACAGCTTAGTTTGAGTTTGTAGTCGTTAGTTTGTAGTTGGCCGTTACCTAGAACCACAAACCACAAACTACAAACTACAAACGTGACCGAAATGAAAAAGCCTTCCCATCACTGGAAAGGCTTTCTGCTTTATGCTTTAAGCTTTCTGCTTACTTAGTCGTATCTGTCGGGGTCGTCTGCGCTCCCGTAGTATCCAGATTCAGGCCCGGATTAGGATTCACATTCATCGGTGCCTGCTCGCCCGCTCTTTCCAGAACGTCATTAGTCGGCAGGTTGCTACCAGGAGTTACGAAGTTGGTAGACATCGCCAGAGACAGAACCATGATTGTGATCATGAATCCCCAGGTGAGCTTTTCCAACAAATCACCGGTCTTCTTCACACCAATGATATTGCTTGCTGAGGAACCGCCAAATTGGCTCGTGAGTCCACCGCCTTTTGCGTTCTGCGCCAGGATTACGAGGATCAATAAAACAGCAAAAAAGATGATGATGCCGATGATAAGGGTGTACATAACTATTTCTTCAACGCTTCAATTTGGGATGCAAAGTAAGCCTTTTTTTGTGGATATTTCCAAATTAACTTTTTGAGCACCTCCACCGCTTTTTCCTTTTTACCCTGCTTGATCAGGATTTCTACAAGCGTTTCGGAAATAATATTATCACCGAACTCGCCCGTTTTGATAGGATTCAAATCGGTGGCCGGTGCCGGTTGCTTGTCGCGTGCGCTGGTGATCGAGGGCTGTTTCTGAATGAAGTAGTCGATAATATCGATCTGTTCTTTCTGTTTCGGATTTTCCGGACTGAGCTCTTCTTTCGAAGTGATAATCTCCTTGATCAATTCTTCATTTGGACTTGAATTGCGTTTCTTCTTCGTCTCTTCAATCGACTCGATGGCAGCTGAAGGAGCGGCCTGCCGTGCTTTCGCAAGTTCGACAATTCTCTGCTTGCGCGATTTGCTGCTTTCTTTTTCACGCACAGCATCCGAAGTGGCAGAAGTCTCATGCTGGTCCGAATCCTCCAATGCCGTATTTGCTTTTACCTCGGCAAATTCTACAAACAACATTTCGAAGTTGTGCTTCGAGACATTCAGTTTTTCAAGATCTTTCAGTACCTGGTCGGCTACATCCGTTCCTTCAAAATGCGTCAGCGCCACATCGGCCTCGTATACAACAAGTTTTTTCCCGGATTCCACATTGGCAATACTCTTTTCAACCGGTGACACGGCTGTGCTTTGCGTGTCCCGCACAGCTGTTGTTTCGGCAGTCACCGGAGCGGATGGCACTTTTTCCGAAAGATCGATTTCATTGTCCATCACTTCCTTCAATACTGTTCTATCGGCCGACCGAATAGCGGCAGACTGCAGTTCCTGCTGCCAGTTAGCGTGCTGGTGATCGTTCACAAATTTTGCTGCGAGTGTTGAGAGAAGTTGACTGTAAGGATACTGCGCTCTCAGGCCAAGAATGGCCTCGATATCTTCCTGAGATGAAGAAGCGTATCGATGCAGCAGCGATTGAAACAGATTTTTATCCACAGTCATGGGGCCTAAGGTAAAAATAACAAATTTTACCAATTGGCGACCGAGGCGTTGAAGATATCGTTGATAATCCGCTCAAAAACCTGCCGGATGTACGTGTCTTCGATATCCGACACATTGATTTCATTCGGAAAGTCCTTATAAAACGAGAAGGTCTTGTCTTTGAAGCTCATCTCGTCATTGAGCGTATTGATGTAGGTGGCTTTCACAGTAATCGTCAGGCGGGTTGCAGAAGCGCTTGTCACCGCGTTGGGATCACCGGAGGCTACTGGCGCAATGGGCGTGAGCGAAAAAGTTGTGATCTCGCCTTCAATTCCCAACTCGGCATCTTGTGTTACTACCTTGAGGCTTGAGTTTCTCACAAAGTAGTTTTTGAGTTCGTTTGTCAGCGTCTGACCCATGTTCGCAGGACCGAGGTCCGCATTGTTATAGAAATCAGCAACACTGATCGTTGACGCTGTGGTTGAAGTACCTGTCATCGAGTATCGCACCCCAACACCACATGACATGAGGAAACCTAAAGAAAGCAGCGCAAATACATTCAGACACTTCAACATCGCGAGTTTATTCTTCAAGTTCGTATTGTTTTATTTTGCGGTACAACGTTCGCTCCGAAATTCCCAAATCCCGTGCCGCATATTTACGCCTGTTGTTATTTTTTTGAAGGGCGCGAATGATCAGCTCCTTTTCTTTCTTCTCGATCGACAATGAGTCGTCTTCCGCGACATGACTGATGTCGTGCACCTCTTCAATATGATCATGATCAGCAGGCTGCGATTGTGGAATGTTGAGCACAACAGGTTCCTTCGATGTAACATCATTTTCGTGATGGTGAACATCGTTGAACAAATGTGCATTGTCCTTCATCAGTTTCCCTGCCTCGCCCTGGCCATTCATCAGATCTAATACAACCTTTTTCAGGTCTGTCACATCTTTTTTCATGTCGAACAGAACCTTGTAAAGAATATCGCGCTCTGACATGCCATCATTCTCCGGACCACCGCGGTACAACGCAGGAAGTGTGTTCTCTTTCGGAAGATATCGCTGCAGTATTTCAGCAGTGATTTCCTTGTCGTCTGTTGACAGAACTGAAATCTGCTCGACAAGATTTTTCAGCTGACGAATGTTTCCAGGAAACCGGTATTGAAGCAAAACCTCCTTCGCATCATCTGTCAGCGATATCGGTTTAACCTTATACTTCTCGGCAAAATCAGTGGCGAACTTGCGAAAAAGCAGTTCTGCATCGCGGCCGCGTTCACGTAACGGGGGAACGAAGATCGGAACGGTGCTAAGCCGGTAGTAAAGGTCTTCTCTGAATTTTCCATCCTCAACACTCTTCATCAGGTTCACATTGGTTGCGGCAACCACGCGAACATCAGTCTTCTGAACTTTTGATGATCCGACTTTTATAAACTCGCCATTCTCAAGCACACGCAGTAATCGTGCTTGCGTGCCGAGCGGCATCTCTCCAATTTCATCCAGGAAGATTGTTCCACCATTCGTCACTTCAAAGTATCCTTTACGGGATTCATGCGCTCCGGTGAATGATCCCTTTTCATGACCAAAAAGTTCTGAATCGATAGTGCCTTCGGGAATTGATCCGCAGTTAATAGCAATGAACTGGCCATGCTTTCGCGGACTCAGGTGATGGATTATTTTTGAAAACGATTCTTTTCCACTACCACTCTCACCGGTGATGAGCACAGACATGTCGGTGGGAGCCACCTGCATGGCAACACGTACGGCATTGTTCAGGAGTTGTGAGTTCCCGATAATGCCAAATCGCATCTTTATGCTTTGTATTTCTGAATCGGTAATTGTCATGTGTTAAAAGCTTAGACTACTTTGCCAATCAGCGTTCCCCCCGAGCAATCGGTCACAAGAACATTCACGTATTGGCCCTTCTGATGACCTGCTGCCGGGAATACGACCACTTTGTTGGATGACGTTCTTCCCTGTAAGTCTTTCGGGGACCGTTTTGAATTTCCTTCAATCAGCACCTTATAGGTTTTTCCAACATCATGTTGATTCCGCAAAAATGAATGCGCGCGTTGTTTTGAAATGATTTCGTCCAGCCGTCTTTTCTTGATCTCGAGCGAAACGTCATCCTTGTATTTTTTCTCCGCCAGCGTACCCGGACGTTCAGAATAGTAGAACATATAGGCAAAATCGTATTGAACCGCATCCATCACGCTCAGCGTTTCCCGGTGTTCTTCTTCGGTCTCTGTGCAAAATCCTGCGATCATGTCTGACGAGAGTCCGCAGTCCTCACCCAGGACTTCGCGAATTCTTTTGGCTTTGTTCAGATACCATTCACGCGAATAGCCCCGGTTCATCAGCTCCAGAATGCGCGAACTTCCGCTCTGCATTGGCAGGTGAATATTTTTGCAAATGTTCTCATGCTCCTTCATCACAAACAGCACTTCATCGGTGATGTCTTTCGGATGTGAAGTGGAAAAACGAACGCGGAGGTCAGGACTAACCCCGGCAACCCTGCGAAGAAGTTCGGCAAAATTGACAACGTCCTGGATGCCATTCTTTTCAATCCACGCTTTGTTGTTTTGAACTTCGCTCCACTTGTATGAGTCAACATTTTGGCCGAGCAGTGTTACTTCGCGGTAGCCACGGCCAAACAAGTCTTTGGCTTCGCTGACGATCGAATGGGGATCACGGCTGCGCTCTCGTCCACGGGTAAATGGCACCACACAAAACGAGCACATATTGTCACAACCACGCATGATCGAGATGAACGCAGTGACACCATTAGAATTGAGGCGCACCGGGCTGATATCTGCATAGGTTTCCTCGCGCGACAGGAACGTGTTAACCGCCTTGTCGCCCTCATCTACCTGATTTATTAACTTGGGTAAATCTCTATACGCGTCAGGTCCGGCCACCAGATCCACAATTTTTTCCTCTTCAAGAAGTCTGGACTTCAGACGTTCGGCCATGCAGCCTAGCACGCCTACAAGCATCTCTGGTTTGTGTCTCTTGAGGTTGTTGATGTGCGTGAGGCGGTTGCGGACTGTCTGCTCAGCCTTTTCCCGAATGGAGCAGGTATTAAGAAACACCACATCGGCCGCATTGATGTCGGAAGTCGTATCAAAACCTTCCTTGGAAAGAATAGACGCAACGATCTCACTGTCAGAAAAATTCATCTGACAACCGTAGCTTTCGATGTATAGCTTTCTGGCTTTGCCGGTGTTTTGATCTTTAGAAACGGTGTAGGTTTCGCATACGTCAGCCTTCGTATCCGAGTCAAGAATCCCAATATCTCGCAACAAATTCTCCATTACTTAAAGCAATAAGGACGCAAAACTAACACTTTTTAGTGTTTTTTAGTGACATCTTGTCAGTGGAATTCTCAAATTTCTATATTGCGGCCCCTTATCATGTTTGTATGGCTTACATCAGGAATGTGCGCGGCTATTCGCCTAAGTTTGGGAACAATTGCTTCCTGGCTGAGACCGCGGTAGTAGTAGGCGAAGTTACGATGGGTGACAATTGTACCGTTTGGTTCAATGCGGTTGTCCGGGGCGATGTTCATTCCATCACCATCGGCAACAATACGAACATTCAGGACGGTGTGGTGATCCATTGTACCTATCAGCGCGCGAAAACTACCATAGGCAGCAACGTCTCCATTGCGCATAATGCTGTGGTCCACGGGTGCACGATCGAAGACAACGTGCTGGTGGGAATGGGCGCAATCATCATGGACGATTGCATGGTAGGGGCAAATTCAGTCATTGCGGCAGGTGCCGTTGTGCTGCCAAACACGGTTATCGAGCCGGGCAGCGTGTATGCAGGTGTGCCCGCCAAACGAGTGAAAGGCACCAGCGATGAAATGAAGGACGTCATCCAGCGCACCGCAAGAAATTATCCGATGTATGCAGAGTGGTTCAAATGACCGACCTGCTGGCATAAATTTTTTCGCTTCCGCGTCTTTCATGGGTCCGGAGACTTTTTTGTAGAACTCTCTGAAAACCAGCGTAAAAAATCTTATATTAATTACCTAAACTGCTTTTTTCCTATGGCTGAGAACAAAGGTTTCGACCCTGCGGTGATTGAAGAATACAGACAACGGATCAGTTCGTCCAATCAGCTCTTCATTCCGGATGAGGAGGATGAGAACTCAGATGAATACACGCACTTTTATTTTATCGGCCTGTACGAAGGAAAAGAAGTTGTTTACGATGCAGTGATGTATACGCTACGCCTTCAGCACGAAAGTGAAATGTTCGAGATTGCCGAACACCGCGCTGCAAAACATTTTCCCGAATACAAGAAGATCACTTATGAGGAAGATGAGAATGGCAATCTCGCGGCACTCGATCCGCTGGAGGAGGAGATAGGTCTTTACATTGCGGAAGTGATGATGGAGCTCGAAGAAGAGGAAGCTGTGAAAGTGAAGGAGCACGTGGACATGGATGCGAACACTGACTTCGGTGTGGCGCTCGATATCGGCCTGCACGTTGAAAAAATCACAGCCCGGGAGATTGAAAAATTCATTCGCGACTTCAATGAAGATTCCCTCAATCTGGATGATACGCTCTACTCGTTCCAGACGCAGGACATGGCACAATAGCCGTTCGTTTCTTTCAAAAATTTCAATTCTGGTTACTTCACTTGAATTCTGAGTAAATCCTAGGCATATTTGCGCCCTAATTTACTCTTAACCTCATGAAGAACCTGTCGTTGATTCTGAACGTCATCCTGCTGGTAGCAGTTGGTGTGTTGTATTACTTACACTTTGCTAGTCCGAAATCTGCAAACTCTGCCAGTAGTGGCCCGGACGATGCCGTCCTCAGTGACGTAAAGATTGCCTACATCAATACAGATACTGTATTTAAATATTACGATTACCTGAAGGTGAACAGACAGCAGCTGGAGTCGAAGAGCCAGAAGATGGATCAGGACCTGCGCAACCGCGCTCAGGGACTGCAAAATGAATTCAATGCATACCAGCGCAGTGTTAATAGCATGACGATCGGTCAGGTTAAGGCCACAGAAGAAAACCTGGCTAAGAAACAACAAAATCTTCAGTTGTATCAGCAAACCCTTCAGCAGCAACTCATGCAGGAGGAAGCGAACCTCAACAAACAATTGTACGACCGCATTACAACTTTCTTGAAAGACTACAGTGGGCAGAAGGGACTGCAGGTAGTATTGAAGTACGATCCGACAAGTGACGTCCTCTACGGAGGCAACGCCCTCGATATCAGTCAGGATGTGATCAAAGGCCTCAACGAAGCTTACAAGAATGAAAAAACGGGAGCCGGAGCAAAAGGCGACAGCATCGCGAAGAAATAAGCTGTGATTCAAAAAGCATTTAAGCCTCTTTGGAAAGTACCAAAAGAGGCTTTTTTATTTTATCTTTGAACTGGAACCCTATGGCATTGGCTGCATCACTCTCAAACCGGTCGCAAGAGCAAAAGCAAATCACGCTCATGCTCGCCACCGGATTCTTCATGGGGGTCTTCATCGCAACGTACCAGGTAACCGCAGACTCGCTTTTCCTCAATCGTCTCGGTAATCAGCTTAACAAGGCATTTCTCGTGGCAGGTGCATTAGGCATTGTGGCCACTGCGTTGTTTTCATTTTTTCAGAATTTCATAAAGTTTTCAACGCTGGCGCTTAGCAGTGTTATTCTGATTCTCGCGTTTACCTTCGGTGCTTATCTGTTGCTGCACTTTGGAGATCCGGCATCACACAACGCATACATCTTTGCGATGTATTGCATGACAGGCCCGATCACGGCTATACTATTATTGAGCTTCTGGGGTACGTTCGGTCGTCTTTTCAACTTCCGCCAGTCAAAACGGATTATCGGCTGGATTGATACCGGTCAGCTGATTGCAGCGATTGTTGCCACCGTGATCATCATTCCGTTTTCGTCCCGGCTTGTTACCGATACTTCCAATTACCTGATCCTATGCTGTCTCAGCATTCTGATCGTGTCGATGCTGCTGATCATGATCTCCTCAAGTTTCAGCCTTTCGAAGAATGACCCAAGAGAGTTTGATCCGGCCGTCAAGAAGCAGGCTAGCCTTTCCACCATCCTTAAAGACAAGTTCATTCTTTCGCTGGGCTTGTTTCTGCTCATCTCGATGATCACATTGATGTTCACGCAGTATGCTTTTCAGGAAATGGTTCGCGAGCAGTATCCTGACGAACGCGAGCTCACCAACTTTTACTCGTTCTTTACCGGTGCTGTTTACGGATTGAGTTTGATTCTCCAGACATTCATCAACAATAAGATCATCTCGAACTATGGCTTAAGGATTTCGCTCTTTATCCTTCCGATCGTGGTTGGCTTCTTTGCCTTCGGGGCGATCGTGCTGGGATACACAATGGGTTTTGAAAAAAGTGTTTCTCCAACAGGCTTCCTGTATTTCTTCCTTTTCGTTGCACTCAGCCGTTTGTTCAACTGGACCCTGCGCGACTCGCTCGAGAACCCGGTGTTCAAATTGTTTTTTATTCCACTAGACAGCAGTATTCGTTTTAGTGTTCAGTCGAAAGTTGAAGGGTTAATGAATGAAGGGTCGCGCTTCATTGCAGGCGCGTTTATTTTCGCGTTCGCCTTCCTGCCTTTCTTCAAAGTAATTCACATTTCGATTCTGTTGCTGATTCTGGTTGGTTTGTATTTTCTTGTTGTTAACCGCATCCATTTTGGCTACCGGGCCAAGATTCGCGAAAAGCTGGAATCTGCAACCGATACAAAGCAGGATAAGCTGGAGCGCGGTTTTACACAGATCACAAGCCGCCTCGAGCAGATGCTGCTGACTCCGTATGCCAGTCGCGCGGTCTTTTCGTTTAAGCTGCTGGAAAAGATCAATGCAGCGCACGTTTCCAGTTGGGTAAATAACCTCATGAAGAACGAGGACGAAGCCACTCGCCATTACGCGCAGGAGCGGATGAACGAAATGAAGGGGCTGTCAGTATCTGATCAATATGTCATCCGTCTCGACAACTCAAAGGTTGGAAACGGTTCCAAGAATGTTCTGAGCAAAGGCGATCTCGAGTTGATATTGGAAAACGGTGGTGACATTACCAAGGCACGTATTCAGAAACTGACGCGTTCACTCAATCCCAATGACCGTCATTACGCGGCTGAACTATTGCTTCATACTTCGAGAGAGGAGGGAATTTCATACCTCATGGAATTGCTGAACGACCCTGAGCCAAAGGTCCGTAACACCGCAATCAAGACATCGATTAAACGCTATAACGCGGAAGTGATCAATGCTCTGATCGAAAGTCTCGGCAGTCCTGCCTTCAGCAATCAGGCAATGAATGCGCTGGTGCTCATCGGTCAGGATACACTGCCTGCACTTGAGGCAGCGTTCTACCGCAGCGGACAGAACACGCAGGTGATGCTGAAGCTTGTTCAGGCAATGGGAAGGATAGGAGGGCAGCGTGGCCGTGATCAGTTGTGGAGTAAGATTGATTATCCAAACAAGGTTGTGGTTTCGCAGGTGTTGTTGTCTCTCGGTGAGTCAGGATTCAAGGCTGGAATTTCGCAGATGACCCGCATCAAGTACGCCATCGAAGCCGATATTGCCGATATACGCTGGAATCTGAGCGCTATTCAGGAAGTAGGTGACGATGGGTTTACCGATCAGATCAAAACCGCTCTCCGGGCGGAGATTCAGAACGACATCGAGCACATTTATATGCTTCTCGCGATGTTGTATGATACCCGTTCTATACAGCTTGTCAAGGAAAATATCGATAGCGGCACCGCGGATGGAATTACGTTCGCGATTGAAATGCTGGATGTGTTCCTCACTGATCAGCTTAAGCAGCGTGTTATCCCTGTGCTTGATGATCTTTCCGAGGTTGAGCGTATCAACAGGCTGGAAGACTTTTATCCACGCGTAAGGCTCGACTCGAAACTCGTGCTTAAGTTTATCATTAACCGTGATTTCACGCAGTCGAACCGATGGACGAAAGCATGCGTGATGTTCCAGGTGGGCATGCAGCGCATAACCGATTTTAAACTCGACCTCATCGCCCAGCTGTACAATCCAGACCTGTTTATCCGGGAAGTTTCGGCCTGGGCACTTTATCAGGTGAGCAGCGAAGATTATCACATCAACACCAAGCGCCTCGGTGATAAGACAAAGCGCGAACTCGATAATCTGATCATTCATTCGCGAAAGATGATGGGTTTTGAGAAGGTTCTGTTTTTCCAGAAGATCAGCATCTTTGAATCCATTCCCGGCCTAACTTTGTCATACCTCGCGGACATCAGCAATGAACTTCATCTCAAGGAGGATGAAAGCCTTGTTCTCGATGAAAAGTCTAATAACAATTTCTACATTCTTGTCACGGGAACCATAGACTTCTTCCAGCGCGGCCAGTTCGTTGCACAATTCTCACAGGGACAATTCATTGGTGAAATGATGCCTCTGCCGAACTTTGTGAACACTAATCTCCTTATAGCGAAGTCTGAAGTTGTAATTCTGAAGCTCAACAAAGACCAGTTCTATGAGCTTTTATCGGATAACGTCAGGCTTGCTGACAAAATCCTCGAGTTTATCTGATGAGCCGTTCTAAAAAAATCTTTTTGGGTGCAGTAATTCTTTTCTTCATTCTCCTGGCC
Source organism: Fulvivirgaceae bacterium JP3-4 (assembly GCA_029309925.1). Taxonomy (GTDB): domain Bacteria; phylum Bacteroidota; class Bacteroidia; order Cytophagales; family Cyclobacteriaceae; genus Chryseosolibacter. The sequence continues at coordinate 2,696,402 of JARKND010000001.1, read as the reverse complement.
TACGCGAGTTATGATATCTCCTCCCGAACGACCTTCCCCGGATCGAAACCACAGCTTAAAGAGAGGTTGAAAAAGGAATTCCTTAAGGTTGACACGGTCAGGTCAGACACGATTCAAGCACCAGATTAAGTTTTCTAACTAATTGTTTCTTAGCTGTTTGCTTTCAATAAGAATTGTTTTATCTTTGTGACAGATTAAAGCCAACTATAGACAAAAAAATCCCCCATTGTCGTGAACTTTGGGGGATTTTTTGTTTTCCGACCGGCCGCTTAGACGCCACCTGTCTGCGAAAAAAGCAGCTTAACCTTCTATTTTGTGCGTTGTCGATTAGTATAAGGCCGAGAAAGTCGCGTGTTATATATTTGATATAAGATTAAAGCCAACTATAGACAATGAATTTCCCCCGTGGTCCAGGATCACGGGGGATTTCTCATTTTATACGGTTGCCTCTGTGTTGTCACACAATCCGTGACGTGACTCGCCAAATCAAGTTTACCACGCCTTCCATCTTTGTGTAACTGATACTCACGCGTTATCTTTCAAGGATGAATAGATTTTCAAGGCCGGCCTTCGTGGCCATCTCGTTAACAGTAATTTTTGGATTCCAGCTTTCTTGTGCTGATCATAATTTCCCTTCCTACGTCTGCCCGGACAACGAGGTCAGTTACCTCGAGGATGTTAAGCCTATTGTTGAGGCGAAGTGTGGTATCACAGGGTGCCACAACGGTAGCCTCGGGGCGGAACGCAACTGGCTCGATTTTGGCGCATTCCAGGCGAAAGCTCAGAACGGCAACGTCAAAAACTACGTGATTAACCGCATCATGCCACCAGCCCATAGCCCTAACGGTGGGCTGAGTCAGGATCAGATCAATGCAATAGCGTGCTGGGTGGATGAGGGTGCACCAAACAACTAATTTATGAGCCGGATTTTTTTCATACTCATTGTCCTTGCCTCACCCGTTGCTGCACAGAAGCTGACAGTTGAAAAATCCAAAGTGGTTTTCTTTTCGGATGCAGCCATCGAGGATATTACCGCTGAGAACAAAAAAGCCTCCGGGATCTTCAATCAGGATAACGGAGAGATCGTCTTCTCAATTCCAATCAGCGGTTTCAAGTTTGCGAAAGCGCTGATGCAGGAACACTTCAATGAAAAGTATATGGAGTCCGACAAGTATCCCAAGGCAACTTTCCAGGGGAAGGTCGAAGGGTTCAGCAAGGATGCTCCATCGGGCCCGGCCAAAGCTGTTGGAAAGATGACAATACACGGTGTTACAAAAGATGTCGAAATTCCCGGGACGATGACGAAGCAGGGCAACAAGCTCCAGATGAACGCTAAGTTTATGGTGAAACTGGCTGACTATAACATTACCATCCCGCAGTTGTTGTGGCAGAATATTGCCGAGCAGGTTGAGGTAACGGTTGATTTCACTTTTAAACCTCAATAGCTTCGAATGAAAGTATCTGTTTTCTTCGCGGTCATTTTTCTCTCGTCAACCCAGGTACACGCCCAAAAGTTTTCAACCGAAAAGGGCACGATTTCCTTCTTCTCCGATGCCGCCATCGAAGACATCACCGCAGAGAACACGATGGTTGGAAGCTTGTTTAATTCCACTACTGGTGAGTTGGTTTACATTGTTAAGATCAAGGACTTTATTTTTCCAAAGGCGCTGATGCGCGAACACTTCAACGAAAAATACATGGAGACGGAGAAGTTTCCCAAAGCACTCTTCAACGGAAAGCTGAAAGGATATAACGTCAGCACGAAAGGCGAGCAAAATGTGACTGCGACCGGCAAACTTACTATTCACGGTGTTACCCGCGATGTCCAGGTGCCCGGAACCATCTCCTTCGATGGCGGAAAAGCCACGATGAAGGCAAAATTCATGGTTGCACTTAAGGATTATGACATAAAAATCCCCAAACTTGTGTGGCAGAATATTGCCGAAGAAATTGAGGTCACGATTGACTTCGCGTATAAGCCGATGAAATAAAATTAACTACCGCTAATTCAAACCAGCAATGAAACGATATCTCCTAGGAATCGCCCTCTTAACTTTTTCGGGCCTTGCGTTTGCGCAGGAAGACCTGATGAAGGAACTCGAGTCATCTCAGACAGGAGATACCGATTATGCATTCCAGACATTCAAAGGGACCCGCATTGTCAATGGTCATACTGTTGAAACCAAACCAAAGGGAACGCTTGAATTCATCTTTGCTCACCGGTTTGGTGAAGTCAACGGTGGATTGTATGAACTGTTTGGATTGGATGATGCGTACGTGCGGTACGGTTTGGATTATGGAATTACTGACAATTTGAGTGTGAGCTACGGAAGAAATTCCGTTGACAAAACGATGGATGGTTATGCGAAATATAAACTTCTAAAACAGAGCAAAGGTGCGAAGAACTTTCCTTTCACCATGACCGTACTCGGTGGCGTTGCGTACCGGAGCTCACCAAAGAAAGACAATGTTCCTGCAGGATTCAAAACGATAGACCGCTTCGCATACGTAACGCAACTTCTTGTAGCCAGGAAGTTCAATCCGAATTTTTCGATGCAGGTGATGCCAACCTTCATTCACAAAAATGCCGTGGATCAGAACATCGAGGACAATGATCAGATGGCGATAGGAGTAGGAGGACGTCTGAAAGTCACTAAGAGTGTCGCGCTCACCAGTGAATACTACTACCGCCTGCAGGTGAATGAGAACAGCCCGTACAAGAACACATTTGGAATCGGGGTTGACATCGAAACCGGTGGCCACGTGTTCCAGATCGTTGTGACTAACACGAGAGGTCTTACCGAACGTGCTTTCATCACTGAAACAGACGGAGATTTCAGCGAAGGCGATATCCATCTCGGCTTCAACGTGACGCGCACATTCCAGCTGGGTGGCAACCGTTCTAAAAACTAGTCGCGTTGCTTGAATAAAACTCCTGCCTTTCTTTACTTTGGCAGCAACGGTCAACGCTGACAGGCATTGTTATTACTCTCCATCATTCTTTATCTCGTGCTTACCATTCTCGTGGGAGTGTGGGCTGCGCGAAAAGTAAAAACGCTTGACGACTACATGCTGGCGGGCCGGAGTCTGCCGCTAACGCTGAGTTCGACAGCCATGTTCGCCACGTGGTTCGGCTCGGAAACCGTGTTCGGGGCGTCCTCGCAATTTCTTGAAGGAGTCTTGTATTCTGTCATTGAAGATCCGTTCGGGGCAGCGTTGTGTCTTGTCCTGTTTGGCGTGTTCTTCGTTCGAAAACTGTATAATCTGAACCTCCTGACACTCGGTGATTTTTTTCGAAAGCGGTTTGGCAAGCATGCTGAACTCACAGCCAGTATTTTCCTGGGCCCGCCTTACCTCGGCTACATCGCGGCACAGCTTGTAGCCATGGGGCTGATCATGAATGTCGTTACGGGCATGGCAGTGTGGGAAGGTATCGTCATCAGCGCGGTCGTTGTTACCATCTACACTTACATCGGTGGGATGTGGGCAATCACGATCACCGATTTCATCCAGACGATCATAATCATTGGCGGATTGCTTGTACTGGCGGTAGTCATGGGAGTAAAAGCGGGAGGCGTGGGGAACGTGCTTGCTCAGGCACCAGCCGGGACATTCCGGTTTTTTCCTCCTGCCGACTTTCGTGAAATTGTCGGGTGGCTTGCGGCCTGGGCTGTACTGGGTCTCGGCTCAATACCTTCGCAGGACGTGTTTCAACGCTCGATGTCATCCAACTCAGCAACAACAGCCGTGCGTTCATGCTTCATCGCTGCGGCCATGTATCTCACGATTGCAATGCTTCCGCTCTTCATCAGCCTGTGCACGAAGTATCTGTACCCCGGGCAACTTCAGGGAGATACCCAACTCGCGCTGCCGAACATGGTGCTGCAACATACAACGCTCCCCGTGCAGATCCTTTTCTTCGGCTCGCTGCTATCGGCCATCATGAGCACGACAAGTTCTGTAATCTTAGCACCTGCAGCCATCGTTTCCGAGAACCTGGTGAAGCCATTGTCGGGCAACAGGCTTACCAACAAGCAGGTGCTTATGGTAACGCGCATATCGATTCTCATCTTCAGCGCACTGGCAACGGTGATGGCATGCATGCGATCGAATATTTACGAACTCGTAGGAGAGTCTTCCATTCTCAGTCTTGTTTCTTTGTTCGCCCCACTAACGTTTGGTTTGTATTGGAAACGATCAAGTAAAATTGGCGCGATGAGCTCCATGGTGGTTGGTATGGTTTCGTGGATTATATTTGAAGCCAGTGAAACAGAGTGGCCGAGTCTTGTTCCTGCAACGTTGCTGAGTATTGCAACGATGGTGGCAGGAAGTCTGATATGGCCTGACAAAGGAAAAAACGATGATAAAGATTGAGCTCAATCGATTGAATGACGCCTTTCATTTCCAGGCCAGGAATGAAAATGGAAACGCAGTGCACATTGATGCTTCGCCCGACATTGGCGGCACAAACCAGGGAATGCGACCAATGCAAATGCTCCTGGCTGCGATGGGAGGCTGCAGTTCGATTGATGTTGTAAATATTTTAAAGAAGCAGAAGCAGGATCTTCAGGACATAAAAGTGACGGTGACCGGGGAACGCGAGGAGGGAGCGGTGCCATCTTTGTTTGTGAAGGTTCACGCACACTTCCGGCTGTATGGAAACCTCGATAAAGAGAAGGCAGAAAAGGCCGTGGCGCTGTCTGTAGATAAGTATTGTTCAGTGGCGAAGACACTTGAGAAGACGGCTACTGTAACTTACACCACTGAAGTGATTAGACCCACGTGATCAGATAAGTCAAATGAGCAAGAAGAGAAAATTCGACACCGATGCAATCCGTCACCAGCAGGAGCGGACGCCTTATCGCGAGCATTCCGTGCCTGTGTACATGACATCGAGTTTTGTGTTTGAAGATGCAGAGCAAGCGCGGGCTATGTTTGCCGATGAAATCCCGGGCAATATCTATAGCCGTTACTCCAATCCAAATACGAATGAGTTTATTGAGAAACTTTGTTTGCTCGAAGGCACCGAAGACGGGATAGCCACAGCATCGGGAATGGCAGCGATGTATTCAAGCATGGCGGCATTGCTCAAAACTGGGGATCATGTTCTTGCATGTCGGTCAGTGTTCGGATCTACACATCAGATTCTGAACACGCTTTTTCCGCGTGTCGGCATTACGCACACCTACGCGGATGTGAACGAGCCGGAGACGTGGGAGAGCAAGATACAGGCTAACACAAAAATGATATTTGTGGAGACGCCTTCGAACCCAGCGCTTGACCTCATCGACCTTGAATGGCTTGGCAATCTTGCGAAGAAGCACAACCTCATTCTCAATGTCGACAACTGTTTTGCAACACCATACCTTCAGAATCCAGCGAAGTTCGGAGCACATATCGTCACACATTCGGCAACGAAATTTATGGACGGGCAGGGCCGTGTTATCGGTGGCGCTGTGCTTGGAACGAAAGAACTCATCAAGGAGATCCGTTTTTTTGCGCGACATACCGGACCTTCAATGTCACCATTCAATGCCTGGCTGCTTTCGAAGAGCCTGGAGACGTTGTCAGTAAGAATGCAGCGTCACTGTGAGAATGCCTTGAAACTCGCAACCTATCTTGAGACAAATCCAACTGTCGCGAAAGTGAAATATCCGTTTCTGGCTTCGCATCCGCAGCATGCACTGGCGAAGAAGCAAATGCGTCTAGGCGGAGGGTTGGTAACATTTGAAGTAAAGGGCGGACTCGAGCAGGGCAGACGTGTTTTGAATGGCCTTAAGATGATCTCACATACACCCAACCTTGGGGACACCAGGACCATTGCTATTCACCCGGCATCAACCACACACTCGAAGCTAACCGATGAAGAGCGCGCAGCGGTTGGAATCACTTCCGGGCTTATTAGAATATCTGTGGGGTTAGAGGATGTCGAAGATATTATTGAGGATATCTCACAAGCGATTGAGAAAAGCTAAGGCTATTGGCTATAGCTATGGCTAACGTGTGCGTAAGTTGACTTAAAACAAAGGCAGCAGACCAATGGCCAAACTTGATCGGAGTAGAATTGCATTTGCCATAGCCATTGCCAAAAGCTATAGCTAGTATTGCGGCATCTCCGGATCAATCTCTTTCGCCCATGCCAGGATTCCCCCCTTGAGATTGTAGAGATTATTAAAGCCGTGATTCTTTTCAAGCCACAGAAGCATATCGCCACTGCGTTTACCGCTGCGGCAATGAATTACCACCTTCTTGTCTTTTGCAATCTTGTCAACGTTGTACGGGATCTCTGACATCGGGATGAGTTCACCGTCTAAGTTGCAGATATCGAATTCGTGCGGCTCGCGAACATCAATCAGCTGAAAGTCAGCCCCTGTGTCCTTTAGTTTTTTCAGCTCCTGAACAGTGATCTCTTTCATAATGTTCGATTGATTACCAGCCAAAGATTTATTTTTCCCCTGACTTATGCCACAAAAATCTTCATAATCGATTAAAGTTTTTATCTGGCTTCGGCTTTGCCTGTCGGGGATATTGATCAGCGTCTGGTCGAGTGTTAACGCATCGAAGATCAGCAACTTGTCGGCCAGCGGTTCTCCTGCGCCAACAATGATCTTTATCGCCTCAGAAGCCTGGATAGTTCCGATAATCCCGGGCAGTGCTCCGATGACTCCGGCCTGCTCACAATTCTGAACGGTGTCAGGCGCGGGTGGTTCCGGAAATAAGTCGCGGTAGTTTGCAGAACGAGATCCATCATTGCGCTTATAATTCAGCACCGATACGTGTCCCTCAAATTTTAGAATAGAGCCGTAGATAAGCACCTTGTCAAGCAATACGCATGCATCGTTGAGCAGATAGCGTGTGGGGAAGTTGTCTGTTCCATCGATCACCATATCGAAATCTGCCATCAGGTCGAAAGCGTTTGCCGAGGTAATCTTCTTTGTGATCGGAAGTATTGTGAGCAGCGGATTTAATGAGGATAGTTTTTTTGCAGCGATGTCTGCTTTTTTCTGGCCGACATCTGCGGTGGAATAGAGGATCTGTCTCTGCAGGTTTGAAACATCAATGGTATCATGGTCGATGATTCCGATTTTTCCTACCCCTGCTGCAGCGAGGTAAAGCAGCACTGGTGCGCCCAGGCCACCTGCTCCAACGACAAGCACGCGAGCACCTTTCAGCCTCTGCTGTCCGGCAATGCCCACTTCATCCAGGACGAGGTGTCGTGAGTAGCGCTTTACTTCTTCCGCACTCAGTTTGTTCATCCTTTAAAGGTAAAGGAAACTTACATTTTTTTCAGCGCGAGTTCTGCAACCGTTTGACCAATCGACAGTGAGGACGTTGCTGCCGGAGAAGGTGCATTGCAAACGTTGATCACTTGTGGTTTTTCGAGGATGAGAAAGTCATCGACCAATCCTCCGGTGCGATCGCAGGCTTGCGCACGCACACCAGCTCCACCATCGACAAGATCCTGCTCCTGGATTTCCGGCATCAGCTTTTGAAGTGCCTTTGTAAACGCTGCCTTCGAAAAGGAACGATACATTTCACCCATTCCTGTTCGCCAGTATTTTTTTGCCACTTTCCGAAAGCCCGGCCATGCGAGCGTTTCAGCAAGTTCACTCAAATTGATGTCGGTGCGCTTGTAGCCCTCGCGCCTGAACGCAAGCACAGCATTTGGTCCTGCTTCCACGCCTCCCTTCATCATCCGCGTGAAGTGAACGCCAAGGAAAGGAAAGTTTGGGTCGGGAACGGGGTAGATCAAATTTTTGACGAGGTATTCTTTTTCTTTTTTGAGTTTGTAATACTCACCGCGAAACGGAATGATCTTCACATCTACTTCAGGTGTGCTTAGCTTTGCAATCTTATCGGAGTAAAGCCCAGCGCAGTTGATCAGTTGTTTCGATTCGTAGGTTGTTTTTTCCGTAATCACCGTGACAGACTGTGACGCAAGTTTTATGTCAACCACTTTTTCACTCAGGTGAATTTCTCCGCCCCTGGAAATAATCAGCGAAGCGTATTTCTCAGCAACAACTTTGTAGTCTACAATTCCGGTTTGCGGAACAAAGAACCCTGCAACGCCATTCACGTACGGTTCATATTCCTTAAGCTGTGCAGCGTTCAACATTTTGAAGCCTGTAAGGCCGTTCTGCGCGCCTCGTTCGAACAGATTTTTGAGCAAAGGGACTTCCTTTTCTTCAGTAGCTACTACAATCTTTCCACACAATTCAAAAGGGACATCGTTGCGCTTACAGAAGTCGATAAGCAGGTTGTAGCCGTGAATACAATTTTTCGCCTTCAAGCTGCCAGGCTTGTAGTAGAGGCCGGAATGGATAACACCGCTGTTGTTGCCGGTCTGATGCTTTGCAACTTCATTCTCCTTTTCGAGAACCAGCACTTTTTTTCCGGGACTTTTGTCCAGGACGCTGAGCGCTGTTGCAAGCCCTACTATTCCACCTCCGACAATGACGATATCAAATTTCACTTCGCTTTTTTTTGTGCGAAAGTAGTGGAATTTTGGGTGAGGCCATAGCGGGCATCATGCCTTAATTGCGCGGATCCTTACGTTGAGCGAGTTCTCAACAATTACAAAGTGGTTAGCGGGGATGAGCGTCCAGGATTTGTCGTCAGAGAGTTTCTCAGACACCACAAGCACGGCCTGGTCATCGTCTTCAGGAGCCATCAGGTGTGTAACGCCTTCCTCCACGACAAACCTGCTTCCTTCAGAGTGATAGAGCGTAAGTGGTTCCTCTTTTGGGTCGGTGCAGTATCGGGTGGCCACGAGGAATAATCCATTGGTAAATCCCATGTTCAGGTAGGCTGGTTCTTTGATTCCGGCATCCGCCATCATCTTTTTTAATGCAGTAAAAGTATTCTCAAACGCATCGACCACAGCCTCCGGACTGAGTGTCTTATGCTTACTGAACAAGTCGTTCAGGAGATAGGCGAAAATATGCTCAGAGTCAGTCTGCCCTTTGATCCAGTTGTATAGTTCGTCTGTCAGCGGTTCGCGGAGTTTTCGCTTGATCTTCCAGAACTCCTCCACGCCACCATTGTGCATCATCAGTATGTTTTTATACTGAAAGGGGTGACAATTGGATTCTGAAACCTCGCCAACGCTGGCCGCCCGCACGTGGGCTACAAAGCAGTCGGTCTTAATCTTTGGAGCCAGATTTTTTAAGTTGCGATTACTCCATGCAGGATGCACAGAGACGAAAGTGACGGGTTCAAAATTTACTTCCTTGGCATACCAGCCAATTCCGAAACCATCGCCATTTAATGGCTCTTCAAGCTCGCGCGCATTGATGCTTTGGTTGACAAGTGAATTCTTGGGCTGATAAAGAAGTTTGTCAATGATAATGGGCGTACCCAGATAAGCCATTAGTCTGCACATAGTAGGAGGTTTATGGCTTATAAGATAAGCAAAAAATATTGGCTGTCTGCCTGATTAAGCGGCTACACCTTTTCGAATTTCAATGAGACAGAGTTCATGCAATAACGCAAACCGGTCGGGCGGGGGCCGTCAGGGAACACATGTCCAAGGTGGCTTCCGCAATTGCTGCAAACAACCTCCTGCCTAACCATCCCATGACTTTTATCCAGCACCGTGGCAACCACGGTTTTCTCCACCGGTTGATAGAAACTTGGCCAGCCTGTTCCAGAATCAAACTTCGCGTTGGAATCGAATAATTTCTGATGGCATGCACGGCAGTAATACACACCTTGTTCGTGATTATCCCAGTATTCACCGGTAAAGGCTCGTTCAGTGCCCTTTTCTCTTAAAACGCGATATTCTTCAGAACTAAGTTGTTTCTTCCAATCTTCGTTGGATTTCAGCTTGTAATCGCTCATGTCTGTTTCGAATTTTAAAGAATAACCAGGTTGTATCATAGAAAGTTTGGCGGACACGCACATCTGCGTTTCCGTGCGGGCATTGCGTACGTAGCACGTTCTCACATTTTAGAACCGATGTCAGAAAATCGACAAATCTGTACTTTTTGACGCCCAAACCCCCTTAATTTTGTTTGATTTTCAAAGAAACCGTATAATTACCGGATCATGAGAAGGTGTGCCCTCACTGCTATAATGATACTACTGTGCAATTTTGCGTTTTCGCAGAATTACAAGCTCCATTCCGTTTACGTTTACGGTTTCACACGCTATGTTGAATGGCCCGCTGAATACAGCGAAGGCGACTTTGAGATACTGGTGCTGGGTGATTCTCCCATCATTGATCAGCTCAAAGAGATGGCTACCGCCAAGAAAGTTGGCGAACGCAGCATTAAGGTTTCAAAGATCAATTCGATCGCTGAGATCCGGAAATGTAATATCCTGTTCATTCCTGCATCACAATCATCGCAGTTTCCGGCTATCGTTTCAAAGATCGCAAATCATTCAACACTTTTGATAACAGAAGAACCAGGTCTGGGTGTGAAGGGGAGTGACATCAATTTCGTTACGAAAGATGGCAAGCTCGCCTTTGAACTAAACCAGGCTGCTACAAGCAAGCATAATTTAAAAATCTCGAATGCCCTGATGGGTATGGCAATACTGATTTAACCCACTATGGAAGACAAACAGAAGAAGAAATTCCGCTTTCGGATGACGATTGGGAATAAAATCATTGGTAGTTTCATTTTGCTGATTGCCCTTTTTATCCTTGTTGTATCCGTGATCTTCGGAAGCGGAAACACGATCGAAAGCGTTGTGCGCAGCTCTAGTGAAAACTACCGTCCTTCGAAAGATGCCATCAACGAATTCATTCTGATGGTAACCAAGTCAAGGATGTTTGTAACGAACTGGGTATACCTGCGCGGGAACCAGGAAGACAAGAATGCACTTCGTCTTTTGCAGGAAACTGAATATCCGGCACTGAAGAAACGCCTCGAACAATTGTCAACAAATTGGGACAAGGATCAGCGGCTGAGGATGGACAGCGCAATGAACGACTTCGATTCTTTGCTGACTATCCAGCGAGAGTCCATCATGGCAAACCTTCAGACGTTTGAAAACTACGAAGATGCTACATTGAAGTTCATGGCGGAAAACTCCGTGGAGAGCGAAGTGATCCCGATCACAAACGAACTCATCAAGAAACTTGTATTGATCGCGGAACGTCAGAATGAGCTCACTGCCCAGTCTGATGGCGAAGTGATCACATCGATCGATCGACTGAAGATGCTGACGCTGATCTTTGGCGGTATCTTCCTTGCTATTGCTGTGATCAGTGCCCTTTATCTCGTCATTTCTGTTACGAAGCCTGTCAACTACCTCAAGAATATCGTTGAAAAATTAGGCCGGGGCGAGCTCGTGGAAGATAAACAGACCAAATTCAACAATGACGAAATTGGTGACATGGCGCTTGCGATGGATAACCTGGTCAGCGGATTAAAAGCGACAACCTCATTTGCTGAAAATATCGGTAAGGGAAGTTACCAGTCTGACTTTAAGCCACTAAGCGAACATGACGTCCTAGGCAATGCCCTGATCAACATGCGCGACAACCTTTCGAAAGTTGCAGAGGATGATAAGAAGCGTAACTGGGCAACCAGCGGCCAGGCGAAGTTTGGTGAGATCCTCAGAACGAATAATAATGACCTTCTGAAATTGTCTGATGAAATCATCGGCAATCTGGTTAAATACCTGAAAGCAAATCAGGGAGCACTTTATATCGTTGATGAGAGTACGGACGGTGAGGAGGCAACCATGTCAATGAAGGCTTGCTATGCCTGGGACAAAAAGAAATTTTTGAATCATAAAATCCACATGGGCGAGGGCCTCGCGGGTCAGGCATGGCAGGAGGGAGATATCGTTTATCTCACAGAGGTTCCTCAAAACTATATCAGAATCACGTCAGGCCTTGGCGACTCAAATCCTACCAGTGTTTTGATCGTGCCACTCAAGGTCAATGATCAGATCTTCGGTGTCGTGGAAATCGCTTCGTTCTCAACGTTCCAGGATTTCGAAATTGAATTTGTTCAGAAGATAGCAGAGAGCATTGCATCGACAATCTCTTCTGTAAAGATCAACGCGAAGACACAACACCTGCTGGAAGAATCTCAGGAGATGACTGAGCAGATGCGCGCACAGGAAGAGGAGATGCGCCAGAATATGGAAGAACTGCAGGCAACACAGGAGGAAATGCAGCGGAGCCAGTCAGAAACCGAAGCTACGATGGTGGCTGTTCACAGCGCACTTGCTGTGGCCGACTTCAGCATCGATGGATCGCTTACCAAAGTCAATGGCAACTTCCTTGAAATGTATGGTTTTGCGCAGGAGGAGATTATTGGCGAACATCACCGTATCCTTGTTACGAAAGATGAAAAAGGAACTGAGGAGTATCGCCAGTTCTGGCGCGATCTTGCAAATGGTTATCCGAAGAAGGGAACATTCAAGCGTCTGAATAGAAAAGGCGAAGTGATGACCGTTAAATCAAATTACTCGCCAATCAAGAACCGTTCGGGCGAAGTGGTCAAGATTATGGAGATCACCTATGAGTTAAAAGATGTCGCAGCCGAAAAGAAACTCGCTGAATCAAAAGTTTACTAATACCTACCTACCTGAAGTAAGAAAGCGTAACGTTCGAAAGAACTGTTACGCTTCTTGTTTTTGGGCTACTGACGAATGCCTTTAAGTCAATTATCGAAACGAATGTAAGTACTGACACTATGCGGATCAACGCGTTGGATTTCTCCCTATATCAAATGAGCGTAGTTGGACATCAATCGATCGTGAATAATTCTAAAGAACTAACTGAAATCCGGGATATTATCACGAATGAGGTACTGCCGACTGTGGATTCTTATTAGTTTTAATTCAGCCTAACGGCAGGAACAGCGTTTTTACGAGAGGGTCTTTTCGTTGTTCTTAGAAGCAGTCGCACAGATGGTGAGACTGCTTTTTCTTTTCAAACAGGTCTCAGAATAATAGCTGGGATGCTCACTGACGCAGCGAATACCTGAATTCCTCAAATTCCGTTCGCGATCTTTCTTGCAACAGGTCGTTGATCCGTTCCTGATAAGTATAGCCATCGAGGCAATCTGTATAATTGGCTATAGTCAGCCTGACGTCATCGAGAGGCAATTTGGGGTAATGGCCTTTAATTGCACCAGGCACCGAAGGTGTCTTAAATTCCTGCTGTCCGCTATGCAGGCTCCAGCTTAGCTGCGCTTCCGGAGTCGATTGTGTAAAGAACGCTTGTTTATAGGTGTACTTCGCAGTGCTTGTCAGTGAAACACCTGAAAGGTGATCGTTGATCAACGAAAGCGGAAAGTCAGGTAAGTTGATAGATTGTGGTATCGTTCCTCTTTTGCTATAGTAAACATTTTTCTCTTCGTGCAAAGGATTGAGTGCAACGTTAACGGAATATTTCTGAAACCCATCAATGTAACCCAGCTTCGGCAATTGCGAAAGGTTGGATGAGGCTGATATTTGACGAGCGTGAAGATCACAAAGCGCATAACCGAGCGCCTCGTGCGCGCCATCATCACTTTTGACAAAGCCATATCCAATTTGTTTGTTTACTGATATTGTCTTGCTTGGCATGAAGAGGTTGTAATCTGCTTCAATCGGCACTCCCGGTTTAACGTTCTCCAGCCACTGATACACGGGCAGATCATCGCGGTATGTTGTGATCAGCATTCTGGATGGATCCTTTCGTACATTCAATTGTGCAGAAAACGTGTTCTGGCTGTATGTGATATTATTATAGGTAAGGATGGTGTATGGAAGTGAAACGCCATCAGTGAATGAAAGGGCATCTTGCGGTTTTCCTGAATCATCGTAGTTGTGCAGTGCGAACGCGCTTGTGCCGAGCACTTCAGGAATTTGCAAATGATTGGATGTGCTATGCTCGAGTGTGATAATCGCCCCAGGCTCGAGCTGCTGAAAACTTTCGAGTGAAAATGACGTCCACATCCCCGTGTTTGAAGATGGCTGTGTGTAAGCTGTGAAGATCGTAAGCGTCAGGCTTGTCTGGGTTGTGCCGGTAAATTTCACCGCGGTGGAATCGTTGACCTGTCGGACATCGATGGGGCTTCCATTATTATTCGAGATAAACATCCAAACGTCAAACTCACCTGGGAAGTAATCTGCTTGAATGTTAACTGTGAGAAGTGTTGCCTTTGGACCGAGGTCTTCGTCATCACAAGCGTTAATTCCAGTTGAAAGTGCCACTACCAGACAAACTGAGCAGAGCCGCCTTATCATTACCGCGTTAAAAGCATTCATTGATGGAGGGTTGTTGATAGTATTAAGTTAACTTTTTTCTTGTTGTTCGACTGGATGACACAGCGTTGAATTTTGAGAAATGTTTACCGTGCTGATTAACCGCATGTGGTGGCGTGTTCATCTGGTTTTTATTTTATTTCAAAACCCGATCGGGAAGTAAAATGTGTTCCTTCCATCGTTATACCTCTCACTTCGATTATCATTTCACCGACATCATCAGTAGTATAAAAAGTAAGTGTGGCGCGTCCTGACTTATCTGTTGACACAGAAGGCTGCCAATATAACGTTGCCCGAAACGCTGGTGCGTTTGAACTTGGTGCCGTACTGCGGAACGGTAGCGATGCATCTAAACCCTTTACAATGTTAGCCTTATCCATTGTCCTGGGGACAAACTGTCCTGATCTGGATTTTATAATGACGATACCATTTTTACCAAAAAGGCGAAGGGGGAGAAGCTTCTTCGGATCTTTTACAAGCCCGATCTGATCAATCTCTGAGGGCGGAATTGAAAGAAAATATTTCGTGTCGGTGGTCGCCTTGCCATCGATAATGTACACCGGGTTATTTGTCGCTGTGAGTGGATTCGGCAGGTTAAGCCGTACTACGTCTGTTTCTCCGTGCTTGCGGTGGTACAGTGCTGGAATTACTTCACGGATCATTTCTGCAAGATTCTGAAAAGGAACGTAGTTGTCCGGCTCTATAATATTGTCCGGCTCGACCAGGTCAAAATTCTCCTCGTGCAAATGTGCATTTCCTTGAACGGAAGGCGAAACGAATGCACTGTATGACCGATCGATCAGTCGGGCATGTTTCCGGTAAGTTGCGTATGCATCGGGCCTTGGAAGCAGTTGGCGCTCCGGGGCCCTGTCAAATTGCTGCGCCTCGGCTGAGTCCCATTCGATCCTTACTTTTATGATTTCTCCCCGTGGCGATTCTGCCAGGTAGAAAAGTTCATCTTCGCCTGCAAACTGCGGCAAATTCAATCTGACGCGCCCTTTCAAAGTAAATGTCTGATGATACCATTGCTCCCGTTGCAGATAAAATAGCACCTGCGTGTTGTCCGGTACCATTTTCCCGGAGACAGCATTAAAGATGTTGCCTGTTTTCTGGAAAACATTAAGGGATTCCGGAGTTACTCTGTTTGAAAAATTTTTCTGCGAATTTTCCCCATGCAAAAGTGTGTCTCTGACGCCAAGACTTTTGTTGTAAACGGAAATAGAAAATTCCCCTTCAATTGGTTTTTGGAATTGGTCCAGAAGCTGTACTTGGATCGCCACAGATTCTCTACGGCCGTAACGGTGACGCCCCGGCTTGATCACAGCGCTGGCAGCTTCATGAGGACTCTCAGTAAGGTTTGTTTGGCTATTCTGGGGCAATGGAACCACTGCGCTGTCGTTTACCACTGCAATTGTTTTTAGCGCGGTATGGGGTGAGCCACTTTCGACTGGCGGCATGAAGGCCGTTACATTGTAAAAGCCAGATGGCATCGAGTCGGGCAGGATCAGCTGGTTATGGCCAATACCTGCCAGCACATTGAATCTTGATACCATGATGGACTTTCCCTGATTATTAACAAGATGAACGCTCGCCATGTGTTTGCCTATCACGCCTTTCCGATTTGAATCCAGAAAATATGCCTTCAGAAACACTGTGTCACCAGGGAAATATTTATCCTGATGCGACTCTATTTGAAATGAATGCCCCTTGTCCGACTGGCCGGTCACAGGTTGCGCAAGATGAAACGCAGCCAGGAACAAACAGTATCGGATGTAATTCCCCGCATTAACAAGGCTCTCAGCGCTGATTAATCTTCCCACAGTGCAGGTTTTGTAGTTGATGCATTTTCGTAGTACTTGTAGCACTCGTCTGTCGAAAAGTCAATAGGTGGTAAGTTGTAAGGCACCACATCCGACTTGAGGAAAATAACTTTCGAACTTATGGCCGAAGCGTAGAACAGTCCGACAACCGGTGTAGAATTACCTATAGCGCTCACGTTACCCTTGATTTCTGCAGACGGTGGCTGGAATAAACTCAGCGCACCTTCCTTCTGCGCTCTCACAAGTCTGAAAAAGTCGAACGCGGCCTGTGATAAGCTGATTTGTTCTACGTGTACGAGGTAGCGGTCGTAGAACGAGGCGCTGTTAATAGGCACTTCCCCGACTTTAATGTTATTGAATTTTCCTCCTTCCACAAACTGCGTATCTGAAAGTTGAGGTGCAGGTTCGTAATGGTTAGCCCAGCATGTGCAACACGTACACTCCGAGCGTTTCTCCAGTCTGCCACCGGGTATGAACGGAACCACAACGTAGCCGCTACATGGCAATGGCGTTTTGTACCAGTACTCAAGCGCAAGCGTCTCGTGCAACTCTGGATTGGTCAAGACTTTATAGGTTCCGGTAAAGCGCCAGCGCACAAATTTCTCCTGTGCCGGGCCGGCATCAGAATCGATGTAAATGTTAAAGACATCATCTTTAAATTCACCATACGGCAATGTCTTGGTCCGGGCTTCAAATTCATATCGGATTGCCGTGACTTCGCCCACAGGGTTGAGAAGGTCGGGCTCCGACTCAAAAACTTTTCCATCCACCTCGATGCGGATATGATAGCGATGACCAACGCGTCCCTGCATTGCTCCTGACGTCAGGTACAGTCCGTTGCCCTGATCGACAAGAGGTTCAGATGCACCCTCATCATCGAACAAGGTGACTTGCGCGCCCGTCACAGGGCCAGGTGTTTGTGCTTGCTCGCTTACACTGACTGCCCGTGAGATCTTTACGCTATAGGGTCCAGGCTTATCGGTGATCTGTCCTTCAACAACGATCTGCTCAAAAGCAGGAGGGACTTCAAAATCAATCGGGTCGACACAAGCCAGCAGTAACAGAATGCTTGCCACCCAGTGACGTCTCCGCAAAGATATGTGTCGATCGAACTGCATCATTGGAACTTCAAATTATAACTGACAGATGGAAGCGCTGTGCCTACGATTGAAAGCTGGTAAGGTTTAGGCACGCCCTGGGTAGTGCTCTTGAAAAAAACCGCGTATGGGTTTTTCCTTCCATATACATTGTATACTGAAAACACCCAATGTCCCTGGACACGTTTTTGTTTACGATGACTACCTTCAATGACCAAGGCAAGGTCCAGGCGATGGTAGTCTGGAATGCGGTATTGATTCCGTCCTGAGAAGTAAGCGATGTACATGTTCTCGAACGCAAATGCCGATTCAGGTATGGTGGCCGGCCTGCCCGTGTGATAGGTAAAGTAGCCGGTGAAGAAATATCTTCGCGTAAGATTATACTTCCACGACACATTGCCGATGTGAGGTTGGTCGAAGTTCGCAGGATATCGTTTGCCGTTGTTGATCTGCTCCGTGGATGTAGGGCCATTCACGATCCGAAATGCCCTTGAGTAAGTATAGTTGATTGAATACGTGAGGCGACCAGTGTTTCTCGACACAAACGCCTCGATCCCGTATGACTCACCGCGTCCCTGGAGCAGTTCGGTTTCGAGGTGATCGTTCAAGGTGAGCTGAGCGCCATCTTTAAAGTCAGCAACATTCTTATTGATTTTGTAGAACCCCTCGATCGAGGCGCTGATTTTTTTGTTTTGAGACTCCTGAACGTAGGCAAGTGAAACCTGGTCTGCACGTTGTGGCTTAAAGAAATAATCGCTGGGTTGCCAGATGTCAACCGGTGTAACTGCAGTTGTGTTGGTGACAAGGTGTAAGTATTGATAAATGCGATTGTAGCCGAATTTCAAAGAAGAGTTTTGTCCGGTCGACAGGCGGAGCGATAACCGCGGCTCCAGGCCCGCATATGCTTTAGAGATTTCGCCTGATCCGTAACGCGCGGTATCAATCACCGCACTTCGTATAATTGGTCCGGGTTCATACCGGTACTGGGTGGATGGGCCGAACGATAAGAATACTGGCAGGCGCAGCCCGGCTTCAGCAGTCAGTGATTCAGTGAGCTTTTTTTCATCTGAAATAAACAAGGCAGTTTCTGCGGAAAATTGTTTCTCCATCGACACACGCTTCGTATTGGATTCTGCTGAGGTCGGCTTTAATCGGCCCGGTTGAAAGCCGTAGTGCAACAGCTCAGCACCGAAGTTTAGTTGATGGTCATTGGGCTCTATGGAAAAAGAAGAACGAAGCACGGTAGTTGTCATGCGATAGGCATGCTCCGAAGCGGTGCGCACGTTGTCGTTGATCACTTTGTAGCGATACGTGCCTACGCCCACCACAAATTCGCCATTCATGCCGTTGACAAAGCTATGATCAAGTTTGGCAGAAGTCTGATAGTTGTTCCATTGAAAAGTGGAATCTCCGATCAGCCGAAATGCGTCCTTACTAAAATAATTGGTTATGGATAGTTTTGTGGTGCTGCTGATGGTGTGAAAAAGATTCGCATTGCCGTCATAGAAGTAAACGGAACTTCGGCTGAGGTCGCCATAGTCAGTTCGGATCGATCGGACTAGCCAGTTTGAGTAAGTTGATCGCAATGAAGCCAGCATCGATGTCTTTTCTTTTCTGATCGGTCCGTTGATCATCACATTGCTTGTGATCATGCCGATTCCGGCATTGCCATTCCATTGTTTATAGCTTCCTTCCTTCGATGTGATGTCGAGCACGCTTGAGGCGCGGCCTCCGTATCGCGCTGGAATGCCACCGCGAATAAATGACACCTCGCCAACGGCTTCAGGGTTAAAAGAAGACAGAAAGCCAAAGATGTGTGAAGTATTGAAAACGGGAATACCATCGTATAGGATCAGGTTCTGATCAACGCTGCCCCCACGTACGTTGAATCCGGAAGCTGCTTCCCCAACGGTGGTCACACCCGGAAGCGCCTGAACCTGCTTGATGATGTCTACCTCGCCAAGTAATGCTGGAGCGCGCTTTAAGGATGACATCAACAGGTTTGTCTGCCCGATCCGCTGTGTCGTCAGTTCAACGGCAGCCTTGTCTTCAATTACGATTTCCTGAAGTTGTATCGATGACATCTCCATTGCGATTGTAAGGGGACCATCGTCATAAGCGATAAGGTCTATTGCTCTGTCCTCATACTTTGCATAACTACAGTGCATAACATATGCTCCTGGTTTAAGAGCAAGTGAGAATTTTCCGCGCGCATCAGTGGTAGCGCGCAATGTTGAGTTCGCTATACTTACAATAGCTCCCGGCAGCCCTTCTTTAGATTTGGAGTCTATGATGGTACCATTGATCGTCACCGGTCGATTTGAATAGTTCGGACGATCGCCAATGACGAAGCGCTCAACTTCCCGATCAGCACGCGAGGCCTCCCGTATAGCGTCACGGTAAGCCAGCATCCTTCCCGGGTCCTTGACAAGCACAACTGTGTTAGGATACATCGAAATATAAGACAGATCCGTGTCGCCAAACAACTCGTCAATGACACCGCGGAGGGATTTTCCTTTGTGATTCTCCATTGGTGGAAACTGCGATACCCACTCATCGAGAAGGTAGATCCTGCCAGAGGTCTGTTGTTCAATCGACCTGAAAACTTCAGCGATGGGTTTGCCTTGCTCGCTGCCATCGAAAATATAATCCAGAATGTTTTGTGCTTTTGCTCCCGCAGAAGCAATAAGGAACATCAGAAGAAAAATGGTGAGTCTCTTTTTCAAAACAAGCCTTTTACAAGCGAAGCTATATCCCTTGTTGCCGGGAATGAGACAATATACTCTAAAATGCCTTTGGACGAAAACCTTTGTATTACAGCAGGCGATTTTTCGAGATCATACCCGCTTGGGTTACATTGAGACTTATCGTAGCTGTTAGTGAGTACGTTGGCAGCTGGCGAAGTTATGTCACTTGCTGTTGATCTTCTCGTAGTCGTGCACTGCGAGAACCTCCGCAACATTCGTGTCTGCACCTTTCGTGGTAATTAATTTCGAAATAGTGTGAGCTTTCATTCTCGCAGAGTCAAGCGGTTGACACAACGCCAGCACGTCATCTTTTGTGAGATTGGGATTTAGCCAATCTTTTTCGTACTCCCGCGGGAGGATCACCGGCATGCGATGTTTCGAGTTGTGGATTTCATCCATCATAGCATTGGCCTTTGTCGTCAGCACCGTGTATGAATAATAGTATTGATCCGTATCGCGGTTTTTCCATCGCGAATACAAACCCGCGATTGAAAAAAGTGGTTGGTCTGCGAGACCGATGTAGTAGGGGATTTTGGTTTTTCCTTTTTCGTCAAGCCATTTCCACTCCATAAAACCTGTGCATGGAATGAGGCATCGCTTCCCTTCCTTCACGGCATCTTTGAAAGATGGTTTTTCAAACATCTCTTCACTGATACAATTTAAGGTAGACACCCGAAGCTTCTGTGCGGAAGCGAGATCCTTAACCCAGAACGGAACAAGTCCCCAATGGAACATCTGTAGTTCATTCGGTCGTCCTGTAGTAACGATAGGCGTTGGCAGAAAGTCAAATCCGTTTTCATGATACCGTGGCGCATACACCTCGGCCATGACATCAGAATATGCGGCTGAGTAATATTCAGCCAGCTGCTCATACTTGGTAGTAAGCGACTTATGATAGCACATTTGTTAGACAATGGTGGAAGTTTAAAAATAGCAGCTAGTGCTCAAATTGCAGCGCACGGAGGAAAGGATTACTAAGATTTCTAAAGCTAAATCAGACGCGTTTATATAGCTGCTCCGAGTGTGAAAGGGCGTAAAAAGCAAAAGAGCTCAGCGTCCCTGAGCTCTTTTGTTACCTAAACCTAAACCTATGAGAAGAATTACTCTACTCACCTATAATAACGGAAGGTCTCGATTGTAGGTTTCATAATTTTTCAATAATTCCTTGAAATTTTAAGCTGCTTATAGCTGTTTTTTTGTCTTTTCTTTAAAGACTTTGCGAAATTTCTCCAATTTCGGAGTTATGACAAATGAACAATAAGGCTGCTGCTGATTTAGATTATAATAATTCTGATGATAGTCCTCTGCCTTGTAAAATACAGTCGCAGGGCTTATTTCAGTAACAATCGGTCCATTAAAGATCTTCTCGCTGTCAAGTTTAGTCTTGTAGTGTTCGGCAAGCTGCTTCTGCTGGTCGTTATGGTAATAAATCACCGAGCGATATTGCGTGCCTTCGTCTGCTCCCTGACGGTTTAGTGTGGTAGGGTCATGGGTCTTCCAGAAGATTTCCAGCAACTCATCATACGTGATTTTTTTAGGATCGTAGTGGAACTGGATCACTTCGGCATGGCCGGTTAATCCACTGCACACTTCCTTATAGGTGGGGTTTTTTACTTTTCCGCCAGTGTAGCCTGACTGAACATTGTAAACGCCTTCCACGTCCAAAAAAATAGCTTCTGTGCACCAGAAGCAGCCTGATCCAAAAGTTGCCAGCTCAAGGCCGGCCGTATTTGCTACCTGATTTGCCATCGATTTGTCTTCTTGTTTTGCTTTAGTTTTTTGCCCGCAAGAGGTTCCTGCGACCAGAACGGTTAATAGGAGTGAGAATATTCCAATCCGCATGGTGATTTGGTTTTATGTATAAACTAAATACGAAGGAATAAGTTCGCTGGATTTGCGAAAGCGCGTAAATTCCAATAAGCAGGAACGGCAATTGGCCAGGCCATTGGCAATG
This sequence comes from Fulvivirgaceae bacterium JP3-4, assembly GCA_029309925.1. Lineage (GTDB taxonomy): Bacteria > Bacteroidota > Bacteroidia > Cytophagales > Cyclobacteriaceae > Chryseosolibacter. The sequence continues at coordinate 2,674,570 of JARKND010000001.1, read as the reverse complement.
GCAAATACCGGAACTACTGGACATTCGCATCAGGCAGGCGCTTTGCTGATCAGGGCTGCCTTGACAAAATTTTAATCAATAAGCAGAGTAGAACGATCTGATAGCCGGAGTAAGCTGATTGAAGATCGGCTTGGTGAACTCAAGGAAAAGATCCTGGTTCTGCGGAGGCTGCATCTCTTTTTGCTTGCATTGATTCAGTTGCTGTTCAGTCAGCGCACGTTCGTCACCGTTAAAGCGTGCCCAGGTGTTCACCCATACATACTCTCCCTCGAATTTTTTGTGTGTCAGTACACCGTTTGTTTTCGCATCCATGATCAGCATGCTTACTAGACCTGTCGACTTGACTTCCTTCCGGTAGGTTGTGAGCTTTGCCTTGACTGTATTGTAAACAGGTACTGTTTTTCCTTCAATCTTTGTCTCACCGACACGTACGCTGTCTTTTGACACTGTCTCTTCTTTTTCACGTAAGGCTACGTTGCCTACCGAAAAATCATCAAACTGAATTCGCATAATCTGATCCATCGGAAAACTCACATTCTTTGCAGCTTCCGGTGTATAGAATTTTACAAAGGCGTCTTCGCGGTAGTTTGAGTGAACATATTCTTCAACTTTATCCTGAAAGAATCCACCGCTCAGGTTGTAACGTGCTGGAACCGGAATCTGCTCCAGGTAGACTTTTACAGTTGCCTCAAATTTGGATTTGTCGAGGTATTCCACAACGTCTTTGTAGCCAGGCACAAATGCCTGCGCATCCTGAAAATTAAAGTAGGCTCGCTTCGCATCGGCTCTTGTTCCTTTCATCAGTTCAGTGATGCCAGCGTTATAGCTCTCTTCTGCAGCTTTTTCCTTCAGCGGACCAAGTTCCGCATAATAGTTTTTAGGATTTCTGATCACCTTCATACAGCCAGGGCACTGACGGATCTGCTCATACATCGTGTTGATGGTATTGTATGACTGAATTGCGTTCTTCCAGCGAAATGGAGTGTTGGAAGAGATTTCGTTACTGGCCTGCGTCTCATAGAATTCAAGTGCGAGAGGGTACGCGTTCTTTAACGTCTCAACAGACTTTGAATGGTCAGGGTTCTGACGCAGTCGGGTGATTGATTTCAACACTGCATCGTAATAATCGCCTCTTTCGTAGGCTTTTTTTCCGGAACTACAGGCAGCGCCAAAGGCAATGAGGGCGAAACACAGTAAACGTAGTTTCATAGCGATAGGGGTATAAGCAGGCTTAATTTCAAATTGAATGCCCAATTTAACGCAGAATGATGATTTCAGGAAAAGGATGTATGGAAAACGCTGATTTCGACCGTAATGAATAGTTTTCCGTGTGAAAAATAGTCTACAGGGGCTGTCTACGAAGCCGGGAAAAAGTAAATCAGTATGTCGTCAATCGTATCGCGCCAATTGCCCCATGAATGGCTTTGATTAACTTCCATGTATTGATACTTGCACGTATTCTTGTCGAGGATGCCTTTCATCTTCAAGGCACCTTCCTCCGCATCGAAGATTTTCCCAGTTGTCATAAATGTTTTCACCGGAGGGTTTTCCGGATTGTCACACAGTTTGTAAATCTCTGGCCTGAACCAGAATGAGGGAGACTGGATTCCGGCAAGGCCGAAAACTTCGGGTTTTGAAAAAGCGAAATAAGCTGCAGACAGTCCACCCATAGACGACCCAATCACCGCACGCTTTGAAGGCTCTTGTGCTACGCGGTAAGATTTTTCAATGAAGGGCAGGAATTCGTCTGTCATGAATGAAAGATATTTTTGGTTGAGGGCCAGTTCGTTCATTCTGCGGTTGTTCGCGCGATTTACAGGCTCGCGATGATCGATAAACACCGCCACTACAGGCTCAATCTTCTTTAAATGGATAAGGTTATCGAGAATTGTCACCATATTTCCGAGTCGCTCGTGCATGTATTCATAGCCATCTGTCACGTACACGACAGGGTAGGTCTTCGCTGCATCATAGCCATTGGGCACATAAACGCTGTACGTTATCTGGTAGCCGAGCGTCTTACTATTCAGCAGTTTGTCTTTCGCAATTTTGCCAGGCCGCGCTTCATCAAGAAGCGCAGTGGTGACCGGGTCTGGTTTCCATTCGGGCATGCGTAGCTCGGAATTCGGGCTTCCTCCCCCGACACCAGACCACTGATGGTTTTCGTTATGTGGATCGAGAATCCAGCTGTTGGCATCTACCTGGATGCGATAGTCGAGGCGTGAGTCTTTTGGAAACTTTGTCTTAAAGATCCACACATCTTTTCCCGGCAACTGAACACCTTTCGTGCGAATCTCTTTGCGATAGCCCCACTCATTAAAGTCGCCAATCCATGTCACACTTGTAGCCGGTCCGCGATAAAGAAACGCCACCGAGTCTTCAACCACAAGCGGAATGCGCCTGGATTCAACGAGGGAATTCCAAACGCGATCAAGGTCGTCATTAGTTGCATGTGCAAGTTCGCTGATCGTTGCACTGAATGTCGTATAATCCTGCGCGTGTATCGATCCGGCAAACAAAAGTGCAAAGGAGCAAAGTATGTTTTTCATGAAGCGGGATTAGGGACCTGTACTTCGTCTCGATCGTTCACCTGCAAACTTAACAAACCTGCGAGAATCATCGAAGCACCGCCAACAACAAGAACGTAGATTGGCTGACCACCCAATACATTATTCAGCAAGAATCCGAGGATCGTTGCTGCAATAATCTGCGGAATAACGATGAAGAAATTGAAGACGCCCATGTAATACCCCATCTTGTCTGCTGGAAGTGAGCCTGAGAGCATCGCATAGGGAATGGACAGAATACTCGCCCAGGCAATTCCGACTCCGATCATCGGAACCCAAAGCATTGCGGCATCCTGGATGAAGTAAATAGAAATCAATCCAACACCGCCACACGTCAGCGCGATCAGGTGGGTTATGCGCCTGCTCGTATACCGCGCAACAAATGGTAAAGCGATCGCTGCAAGCGCTGCGATTCCATTATAGTCACCAAAGAGTTTTGAGACGAGATCAGCTCCATCATTGTAAGCTTTGGAACTTACATCTGTGGTGTGAAAGATGTGGCTTGTCACCGCAGACGTTGTATAGATCCACATCGCGAAAAGCGCAAACCACGAAAAGAATTGCACATAAGCAAGTTGTACCATCGTCCTGGGCATTGTGTTCAGATCTTTCACAATGTGAACGAGTCCGAGGTGTCCCTGCTTCCGCTGGATCATGGCTGAGGCAACGAAGTGCACAACCGCAAAAATGATCAATCCGACAGCAAGGACATACAGCTCTTTTTCAAGGGACAGAGTGAAGACTATGATCAGGATCAGCAAACCAACTCCGCCAAGTATCGAGCCAATGCGTGTAAAGGTCTTCTGGAAATGCGAAGGATTTTCGATTACCTTTTTTTCTTTCGTTTTCGTGTGTACTTTTTCTTCCTGGGGTGGATACTCCTTTGTCGTGAATACGGTCCACATCACAGTGATAAAAAGCATGATGGCTCCTGCGTAAAACGAATACTTAACGTTGTCGCTAACCATGCCTTCTGCTGACTCGTTGGATATATTAAAGTAGTTCGTAAAAATGTAGGGAAGATAGGATGCAACGATCGCACCGACTCCAATGAAAAAACTCTGCATGGCAAATCCGAGCGTTCGCTGGGAAGGCGGGAGCAAATCGCCAACGAATGCACGGAAAGGCTCCATGCTTACGTTGATCGATGCGTCCATGATCCATAATGTGCCCGCTGCCATGAAAAGGAATGACGAGTTCGGCATAATGAAAAGCGAGAGCGATGCCAGCAATGCACCAATGGCGAAATAGGGTCTTCTGCGTCCCCATCGGGAGTGCCAGGTGCGATCGCTGTAATAGCCGATGACGGGTTGTACCAGCAGGCCGGTGACTGGCGCAGCAAGCCACAGGATGGCAAGTTCGTCAGGATTGGCACCGAGTGTCGAAAAGATCCGGCTTGTGTTCGCATTCTGCAATGCAAATCCGAACTGGATTCCCAGGAAGCCGAAGCTCATGTTCCAGATCTGCCAGAACGAAAGACGAGGTTTTACAGCGGAATTGTTAGTGACCGTCATAATAGCGTATAGGGTTCGGGTTGAAGAAATCGGTTTTACCAGTGAATGCTTATCTCCTTTGACTGATATTCAAGTTCGGCAGTAAGCACATTTTCTTCAGGCGCTGGCTCGGGATCCTTGATCGGATCGTATTTTTCAAGCCCAGCGAAGAAGCTGTTGATCTCCGGAATCAGCAGGTGATCTTTGCCATTCACAGAAATCGATTTATGCGTGCTGTCAAATCCATGAAGTATAAGTCTCAGCTTGCGATATTTTGTCTTAAACGTTCCCTCTGAGGCATGCAAGGTTATGCGTTTCTCAACCGGGCTATAGTCAATCAGTCGTTTAGTAAATATGTTTCGCTGGTAGTCGAATGAATTTCCATCGTCTTCATAAAATTGAAATGACGAATTCGCCAGGCCTGCGTAAATGTGCAGATTGAGTTGCTCCACCGGTTCACCTGTATGCGCCCTTACCGGCTCCATCGGAATAATGGCGCCACCCTTGATATATACCGGCAAGCGATGCAGTGGACATTCAACAATCACTTCCTGGTTTGCCACGTGCTTGTGACCATTGTAAACTGAGTACCAGACATCACCTTCAGGGAAAAGAACTTTCGCAAAATCTTTATTGCTCTCCACAGGCGCGACAAGAATCGATGGCCCGAACAAATACTGATGCTGATAATGGCCGTCATAGATGCGAGGATCGTGGGCGTAGTCGATTGCAAGTGATCGCTGCACCGGCATTCCGTTTTCACTGGCTTCATAAAATGCCGAGTAGATGTACGGCAAAAGCTTATATCGAAACTTGATATAATTGCGCGAAATCTGTTCTACTTCCTCTCCATACGACCACGGTTCCGAATCCCTGCTGTTGATCATCGAGTGCCCGCGGAAGAAAGGGGAGAGCGCTCCGATGGATACCCAGCGTGCAAAGAGCTTCGAGTCGGCATTTCCCACGAAACCACCAACATCGTATCCCGCGAAAGCGATGCCGGACAAGCCCATGCTGTTCACGATTCTGACGCCAAGCATCATGTGCTCATCGTATGCAACATTATCTCCTGTCCACACAGCTGCGTAGCGTTGAATGCCTGCATAACCTGATCGTGTGAGGTTAAACGGCCTTCGGTTTTTCATCAACGCTTTTGTCCCTTCGTACGTGCTGCGCGCCATTTGGAATCCGTAAAGGTTCCTTCCTCTGCGCATCGTAGACTTGTTCCCGTCAAAATCCATTTCGATGTTTTCAGGCAACATATTTCCCCACGTTGCAATTTCGTTCATGTCGTTCCAGAATCCCTGTACACCGAGGTTGACATAGTCATGAAAGTGATCTTTCCACCATGAGCGTGCTTTTGGATTTGTGAAGTCAGGGAAATGACACCAGCCTGGCCATACCTGCCCTGTATAAAACGTTCCGTCAGGATATTTGATGAAGACATCTTTCTTCACACCGTCTTCGTATGCTTCGTATCCTTGCTCGACTTTTATTCCCGGGTCGCACATCACCACAACGTTGAATCCTTTTTCTTTCAGCTTTTCAAGCAGTCCTTTCGGATCGGGGAAATCGCGCTTGCTCCAGGTGAAGATCTTGTATTTTTCCATGTAGTGGATGTCAAACACAATGGTATCCGCAGGTATATCTTTTTCGCGGAACGTATCGGCAACGCTCAGCACTTCCTTGTCGGGATAATAGCTGTAGCGGCACTGCTGATACCCGATGCTCCAGAGAGGAGGGAGTTCCATTCTTCCCGTAAGGTGTGTGTATTCGCGGATTATGTTCCTGACCGTTTCACCGTAGATGAAATAGTAATTCATCTCACCGGTATCAGCAGCGAAGCTTGAGAATCGATCGTTGGAAGCACCGAAGTTGAAAAATGTCTTATGACTGTTGTCGAAAAAGATTCCGTACACAAGTTTTGAGTGGATTCCAATATAGAATGGAACCGAGCTATATAGCGGATCAGCACCCGAACCATAACCGAAGTTGTCGGTGTTCCAGTTTGTGTAGCCGTGCCCTTTGCGGTCGAGTGAACCGGTTTTTTCTCCGAGGCCGACAAAGCGTTCGCCATCCTGCAATTTTTTGTAAGTGGTCACCTGCTCTCCATTCCAGGACGTACCCAGTCCTTTGTCATCTTCATTGATGACAGCACCTTCATTGGTGAGGAAAGAAAACCGCAGCGGGTTCTTCTGAATGATGGTTTGAAAATTCTCTGTGGTCAATGCCAGGTAATCATTACTGTCGGACACTTCTAGCGAGGACCCATTGGGCTGAGCAACTACGGCATATGAAAAGTCTTCGAGTTCGTCTGCACGCGTTAGACTGACGCGTACGATATTATCTGAATAAACAGTGACGCGAAATTTTGCTGATTCCGTTTCGCCTGAAATTCCATTTGATTCCTGCTTCCAATTTCTGAGTTTGCCAGGACCTTGGCTGAGTATCGAATTAAATTTACCGGTCATGCGTGTTATGAAGTGCGAATGATTGAAATTTTTAAAATCAAATTCCGATTCGCAGAGACCTCGCGGGTTTTCCTTGAAGCGGATTGCAGCAGCAATTGGCTGCCTGAGTCAAAGTTAACCAAGGTGGTGAATCTGACTGCATGGAGATCAAAAGAAATGTCCACCGTTTAAAGCGATGGCGAATATGAGAACTTCTCAGCCATCAACGGTGGACACTATTTATATAGGCGCTGATTATTTTGTTTTCTTTCCCTTCTTCAGAGAAGAATCGCGGACAACCAGTCTGGTTTTCAACACTTTTGTTTCAGGTTGGACGTCAACATCGCTGTTTTTTGTCTTGAGCTCTATCTGACGGATCAGAAGTTTTGCGGCTTCCTGTCCCATCTCAAAACCTGGCTGGTCAACTGAAGTCAATGGCGGATCGAGGAGTGCACTGAAGAACCAGTTGCTGAATCCTACCACCGCAATATCCTTTGGAATCTTTAATCCGGCTTCCTTGATCGCCTGCATGGCACCCATAGCAGCCGGATCGTTCGTTGCGAAAATCGCGTCAGGCGGTTCACTCATAGCCAGTAGTTTCTCCGTTGCTTTCTTGCCTTCTTCAATGGTTCCCAGAGGACACGCCATGATGAGACTCTTGTTCACAGGAATGTTATGTTCTTTCAAAGCTTCAACATATCCTTCAAGACGCTGCTTGGTGATTTCGAGGTTTGGCGGACCTTCCAAATGGGCAATGCGTTTGCAACCTTGTTCAATCAGGTGAAGCGTTGCTTCCTTGGCGCCACTCAAATCGTCAACAATGATTTTGCTGGAGTTTGCATTTTCGTATACGCGGTCGAAGAAGACCATTGGAACACCTTTGGCCAGAATGCCTTCAATATGATCGAAAGTATTCGTTTCGCGCGAGACGGAGATAAGCATGCCGTCAACACGGCTGTTGAAGAGTGCTTTTATATCGGTCTTCTCGCGTTGAAGCGATTCATTTGATTGCGTGATGATGACATTGTAACCTGCGCTGTATGCAACGTCTTCAATTCCGCTGATCACAGTAGAAAAGAAGAAGTGTACGAGTTCAGGAATAATAACTCCGATCGTGTTTGTCTTGCTTTGACGTAAACTCAGCGCGACAATGTTTGGCTGGTAGTTTAGTTTCTCGGCCAATTCGTTGACTGCCTTCTTTGTTTCAGGGCTGATGTCTGGATGATCTTTCAGCGCACGTGAGACAGTAGAAGGGGAGATACCGAGCTCGCGGGCGATGTCTTTGATGGTTACTTGATTGTATTTCATGACTGCAAGTTAACCGTTCCGCAACAATCATCGCAACTCGTTGCGCAAATAATTTACCATTGCACCGCAATCGATTGCGTAAATCAGTTCTTGAGTTTTTGCGCTCGATGTCAACAACCAGCACTTCAACGTTTTCGGGCGCAAAAATCCCGGATATGACGCGTTAAAAAGAATTCAAAAACCGGGCATTTTAGAGGCTAATCCGTGCCAGTTTGAAAAGCGGAAACGTTTGCGGATTCGATTCCTAAAAAAAAATGTTCAAAATTTCATGAGTTAATCAGCGCGTTCTTCCTATATTTTAATTGGAATTATAGTTAGTGTGCTTTGACCCACAGCTTTTCTATATCCTCCATTTATTTTTTAACAGTTAACCCAAACCAAAAAAACCGTATGTCAAAATTTTACTTGTCTCTAAGCAGGTATCTTACGGTTCTACTGATGCTGGCAACGACCATGGCGTGGTCGCAGAGTAGGACTGTGACAGGGAAGGTAACGTCATCTGATGATGGTACCGGACTTCCTGGTGTCAATGTAATTGAAAAAGGTACTAACAACGGTACCGCCACCGATGCTGACGGAAATTTCAGTCTGAGCGTTCCTTCAACAGCAACGCTTGTTTTTTCGTTTGTAGGGTACGAAACGCAGGAGATGGCGGTAGGTACTCAAACTACGGTGAACGTAAGTCTGTCATCTGATGTAACATCACTATCTGAAGTGGTGGTAGTCGGATACGGTTCGCAGGAGAAGAAAGAGATTACCAGTTCGGTGGTCGCTTTGAGTGAGAAGGAATTTAACCGGGGTAACATCAACGACCCGACTCAGCTCCTCCAGGGAAAAGTGCCAGGTCTTTCCGTGTATAACCGCGGAGGCGACCCGAACTCAAACTCTACAATTCGTTTGAGAGGTATCTCTACGGTGGGTGCCAACACTTCGCCTCTTGTGGTAATCGATGGAGTTATCGGTGCATCACTTGACAACGTAGACCCTAACGACATCGAGTCGATCAACGTTTTGAAGGATGGTTCTGCAGCTGCAATTTACGGTAGCCGTGGTTCTTCAGGCGTTATCCTCGTTACTACGAAGCGCGGCTCGACCCGCAATGGTGGTCTTTCAACAAACTACAATGGCTATATTTCAGCTGCGACTATCGCACGTCAACAGCCATTGATGAGCCGCTCTGAGTATCTGGCCGCAGGTGGTAACGACCTTGGTTCAGAAACCGACTGGGTTGACGAAGTTACAAGAACAGGTATATCGCATGTTCACAACCTGGCAATCTCAGGTGGCAACCAGCAAACTACTTTCCGCTTGTCAACTAACTTCCGTGATATCAATGGTATCCTTGAGAAATCAGGATTCGATCAGATCAACGGTCGCGCTAACCTGACACATAGCGCGTTGAACGACAAGCTGAGATTTGACTTCAACATGGCATTAACAAACCGCAAGAGCAACTACTCCTTTAATGAGGCACTTCGCTACGCGGTTCTTTATAACCCAACAGCGCCAATCCGTTTTGATAACGGTAACTACTATCAGGCGATCCTTTTCGACAACTTTAACCCGGTTGCCATTCTTGACCAAAACATCAACGAAGGCAAGCGCAAGACACTCAACTATAATGCAAAGATTGATTATCAGTTGTTCGAAGGTCTGACACTCACAGCAAACTACGGTCAGCAATACGAGAACACTTTGAATGGTGAGTACTATTCCCGTGCTTCATTGTTCAGAGGGTTGAACCGCGGTGGTCTGGCAAGACGCTATACTTCTGACAGATCATTCACATTGTTCGAGGCATATGGAACATATTCCAAGCTACTGGGCAAAGTGAACCTGGATCTTTCGGCTGGTTATTCCTTCCAGGAAGATAATTTTGAAGACCTTTTCCTTGAACTCGGAGATTTCCCAAGCGACATCCTGGGATACAACATGCTGGAAGCTTCCGGAGACCGTCTTTCAGGTCTTGCAAGCCGCGTAAACATCAGCAGCAACGCTTCTCCAGCTAACCGCATTATCGCTGGCTTCGGTCGTGTGAACCTTACTTTCGACAACGCGATTTTCTTTAACGCGTCTGTAAGAAGAGAAGGATCTACAAAGCTTGGTGAAGACAACCAGTGGGGTATCTTCCCTGCAGCGGGTCTTGGTGTTGATCTGAATCGCTACCTCAGCATTAACAACGTTGATGTATTGAAATTCAGAGTAGGTTATGGTGTGACTGGTTCATTACCGAATGAATCAGGTCTGTCACAAGACTTATACGAATACTCGCTTCAAGGTGGTGGTGGCGTGACACTGCGCAGAGATGCAAACAAAGACCTGAAGTGGGAACAGAAATCAGAGATCAACGTTGGTGTTGATTTCGGATTGGGCGGCAAGTTCTCTGGTGCTATTGATGTGTATACTCGTGATATCAAAGACTTCATCCTTGAAAGACAGGTTCCTGTTACTGAATATCCATCAGGCAGACGTTTTGAGAACGCTGGTGCTTTGAAGACAAATGGTGCCGAACTTTCATTGGCTTACAACTCATTCAAGTTTGGCGAGCTTAGCTGGCAGCCTGGCATCGTGTTAAGCACTTACAAAACAACTCTTGAGGAGTTCATCATCGATGAACAAATGATGGCTGAACTCGGTGCACCTGGGCAAAACGGTACATTCATGATCCGTGTTGCCGAAGGTGAAGAGATCGGTCAGATCTGGGGACCTGTGTTCTCAGGCGTTGAAGGAAACGGTGCTCCTCGTTTTGCGGACATCAATGGTGACGGCCAGGTAATTTCAGCACCGGCAGAAGCATTGAACCCGAATGGTGATTTCAAACAACTTGGTAACGGTCTTCCTACAATGGAATTGGGCTGGACTAACCAGTTGACATTCAAGAACTGGGATCTGAATGCATTCTTCAGAGGCGCATTCGGTCACAGCCTCGTAAACAACTTCAGGGCGTTCTATGAGCCTATCGATCCAGGTGCGATCAACTCTTACAACCGTGTTCTCACGGATAAGGCAGTTGCAGGCTTGACTTCTGCGCAGTATAGCTCCCTGTACGTTGAAAAGGCAGATTTCTTCAAGCTTGACAATATCACGCTTGGATACAACGTTAAGACCGCGTCAGGCGCAGCTGTCAAGAGCTTCCGCGTTTACGCTAACGTTCAGAATGCTTTCGTGATTACCAAGTATACCGGTATCGACCCGGAACCAGTTCTTCAGGACTTCGGTGGATCTGATAACGGTGGTTTTGTTGGAACGACACCTAACGTGTTGGCACCTGGTATTGACAGAAGAAACAACTACTTCACGGCCACGACATTTACTTTTGGTGTAAACATCGGCCTGTAAAAAAACAGAGAGATCATATGAAGAATTTTTTAAAATATTCACTCGTAACCGCCCTTTTCGTATCGTCAGTTTCATGTAACCTGGACGAGGAGATCAAGGGTGATTTCACAAGCGATTTTGATCCGGCCAACCCCGGTGTTGGAACCAAGAACAACGTCAATAAGCCGACACCCAATGATGGATTGACGGACGCTTTCTCACGACTGTTTGCCGGAACGGCAACGAACGGTGGCTACTGGAACGTTCAGGAGCTGGCATCGGATGAGGTTGTCGTGCCTCAGCGTGGTGGCGACTGGTTCGATGGTGGTGTAAACCTTGAAATGCACAAGCACAATTTCACTCCGCAGTCTGTGTCTATCAACGATGCATGGGAAAATGCCTATAACGGTATCTTCCAGTGTAACGACCTTTTGGATAACGGCTTGAATGCAAGCGCAAACGCCCAGCTGCGATTCCTGAGGGCATTCTTTTACTATCGTTTGATGGATCTCTTCGGTAATGTGCCGATCGTAACCGTGGCCGGACAAGGTGCTGCTCAATCAACTCGCGCACAGGTGTTCGACTTCATCGAAGCAGAATTACTTGCAGCGATTCCGAACCTTCCTGCAGCAAAGCCCGAATACGGCCGCGCCAATCAGGCAGCAGCTTACGCATTGTTGTCAAGGATTTACCTGAACGCGAACGTGTATCGTGGCACAGCAATGTATCAAAAGGCGATTGATGCTGCCGATATGGTGATCAACTCATCATTGTATAACCTGTCTCCAGAATATAAGGATGTTTTCGATCCGGACAACGTGGAGAATATTGAGCACATCTTCATCGTTCCTTTCGATGAGGCAACTGGACAGGGAATGTTCTTTGCGCAAATGACGCTCCACTACCCAAGCCAGTTGACGTACCGTTTGCAATCACAGCCATGGAATGGTTATGCTGCGATGGAAGAGTTTTACAACTCGTACGAAGCTGCTGACAAGCGTAAAGCAAACAACTTTATTGTTGGTCCTCAGGTTGACATCCAGGGCAACCCAATCCTTGACCTTGCCTTCGATAAGGCAGATCCGGACGGTCCTGCAATCAACTATACGCCAAAGATCAATGAACTTGCTCCAAACGCTTCCCGTCAGGCTGGTGCTCGTCTTGGAAAATTCAGTTTCAAGATTGGCCAGAACAACGACATGGACAACGACTATCCGGTATTGCGCTATGGAGAAGTATTGTTGAATAAGGCAGAAGCTGTTGCCCGTCTGAACGCAAACAACTTCAGCCATCCAACTACGCTTGCGTTGGTTAACCAGTTGAGGACTCGTGCAGGTGTTGCGACCTTCACTACAATGACTGAAGGTCAGATGCTCGCAGAACGCGGAAGAGAATTGTTCATCGAGGCGCTGAGACGTCCTGATCTGATCCGCTTTGGAGCATTTGGCAACGCTTGGTGGGAAAAGCCTGCACACAATGCACCGCACAAGAATATTTTCCCTATTCCAATTCAGCAAATGCAGGCTTCTGCTTCAACGGCATTCCCGCTCAAGCAAAATCCTGGCTACTAATACGAGCATAACTTTATAGTTTGTAATTTTGAAATAGCGTCCACTTACGGTGGGCGCTATTTTTTATTTAAAATGAGACTAATTGCCCCAATAGCGCTTATTTTTCTGATCGGCTGCGGTGAGAGAGAGACAACGAAATCAAAAGCGTTCACAGATGTCACCGAGCAAAGTGGCATCAGCTTCCGCAACGACCTCACAATCACCGAGCGCCTTAACCCATACACATACCGGAATTTTTATAATGGTGCTGGTGTTGCCGTGGGCGACATCAATAATGACGGCTTGCTCGATATTTACCTTTCGGGAAACCAGGTTGGTAACAAGCTGTACCTGAACACCGGAGATTTTAAGTTCAAAGATATTACTGACCAGGCCGGAGTCGCATGCAAAGGTGTCTGGTCAACCGGTGTAACTTTTGCCGATGTAAATGGCGATGGTTTGCTTGACCTGTACGTTTGTAAATCCGGTGATCCCGATGTTGATCATCGCAATAATGAACTCTTTATTAACAACGGCAACCTGACGTTTACGGAACGCTCCAAAGAGTATGGCCTTGACGTTAGGGGGCTGTCTGTTCAGGCAGCATTTTTTGATTTCGACCGTGACTCCGATCTCGACTGCTACCTCCTTACCAATTCGATCCGGTCTGTCGGGAATTATGACCTTGTAAAAGATCAGCGCCTCATTCCGGATCAGCAGGGAGGGGGAAACAAGTTCTTTATCAATGACGGAGGTAAATTCCGCGATGCCACAAATGAAACCGGAATTTATCACAGCAGCATAGGCTTTGGGCTGGGAATCACCCTGGGAGACTTTAACAACGATGCGTGGGCGGATATCTTTATCTCCAACGATTTTTTTGAGCGGGATTACCTCTATATAAACAATCAGAAAGGGGGGTTCATTGAATCGCTACCAGACTACTTTGAGTCCATCAGCATGGGTTCAATGGGAGCGGACTATGCAGATCTCAACAATGATGGTCAACCGGAGTTGTTTGTTACCGAGATGTTACCCGACTCGCTCAGCCGAAGGAAGACAAAAACAGTTTTCGAGAATTGGAATAAATATCAACTCAACATTGAAAGCGGTTATCATCACCAGGTATCGCGCAACGTTCTTCAGACAAAAGCGCCAGGAGAGAAACGGTTTTTGGAAATTGGCCGGATGGCAGGTGTAGCCGGCACCGAATGGTCGTGGGGAGCACTGCTGTTCGATATGAACAACGATGGCTTACGCGATATCTTTGTTGCCAACGGAATATTTAAAGACCTGCTCGATCGCGACTACCTCACATACACTGGAGCGGAAGAAAATGTGAGAAAAATCATTCGCGAAGAGGAGCAGAACGCCATTCTGAAATTGATCGGTTTAATGCCTTCATCGCAGTTTTCAAATTATGCGTTTGTGAACGATGGCAACCTGAGTTTCAGAAATCGCGCTGACGAACTGGGTCTGGGTGGTCATGCTTTTTCCACCGGAAGCGCCTACGGTGATTTCGATAATGACGGTGATCTTGATCTGATCGTTAATAACATCAACGCTCGCGTTGCGCTTTACAGAAATAATACAGACTCGCTCAGCCAAAGCATAACCTTAATTCTTTCATCGAAAAAGAATACACATGCAGTGGGAACGGAGGTCCGCGCTTACGCGGGTGGTCGCCAGTTCTTTGCCGATAACTTTGTGACGCGTGGTTTTCAAAGTTCTGTACAGCCTCGCATTACAATAGGTGTTGGCAAAGAAGTTACAAGACTCGACTCGGTCGTGATCCACTGGCCGGAGGGCGACTTCTCCGTTCTTTATGGCGTGCAAACCGGTAAAATTCAAACGATCGTTAAAGAAGAGGTGGAGGTGCGCAAAGATTATCCCGAATGGATTCCGCGTACTGCCGCCACACGCATGGCACGGATCAATACTGAATCATTTCGGCATAAAGGATCTGAACTCGTAGACTTCAATCGGGACAGGCTGATTCCAATGATGTACAGCAACGAAACGCCTGCGATTGCGCGAGGCGATATAAATCGAGATGGCATTGACGAGTTTTATGTTGGCGGAGGAAAAGATCAGGCAGGAGTAATTCTCGAATACACACCGGACAAGTTCACACAGCGTTCCCCAGATAGTTTTAAGTCGGCTTTTTTGGGTGAGGAAACGAAATCAATGTTCACGGACATTGATGGTGATGGTGATCTCGACCTTTTCATTGCGACCGGAGGTCGTTACTTTCCAAAAACTTCCAGTGCACAGCTCGACCATATTTTGTTAAACGATGGTAAGGGAAATTTCTCAATTTCACCAAAGCAGCTTCCATACGCTGAATTTGTTTCAACGAGCGTGGCAAAGCCGATCGACTTCGATAATGATGGCGACAACGACATTGTAGTGGCAGAGCGCTTTGATCCCTACGTATACGGAACAGGTGGGAAGGCTTACCTGATGGAGAATGACGGAACCGGAGGATTCACTGATGTTACTGCAGCCCGCGCACCTGCTTTTCAATCATTGGGAATGATTACTGACCTCGAAGTCACAGACATAAATGCTGATGGATTGGATGATCTTGTTATTGTCGGTGACTGGATGTCAATCCAATTTTTCCAGAATCGCAACGCTGGGTTCTCCAACGTGTCATCGGGTTTCAATCTAGACAAGACGCGAGGCTGGTGGAATGATATCCATACAGCAGACCTGAACAAAGACGGAAAGCCAGACTTCATCATCGCAAACCACGGATTGAATACTTTTTTCAAGCCGGGAGATGCGATGTTCGTTGGCGACTTTGACCAGAATGGGTCCGTTGAACAGATCTACTGTACAAAGTTGGGAGAGAAGTATTTTCCGATTGCTGATAAGGATGATTTTATTTCGCAACTGCCCTCGTTCAGGAAAACCTTGCTTTATTACAAGGAGTACAGTAAGAAGTCAATTGATGATCTCATCGATGAAAAGTCATTGAGTAAAGCAAAACACTTTGAGGTCGATATTCTTGAATCGGTTGTTCTCCTGTCGGGGAATGGAACTTATTCTATCCATCCGCTGCCCCGCGAAGCGCAATATTCACCCCTCTATGCGTTGCATGCAGCGGATATTGATAATGACGGTATCGGTGACCTCATTGCCGCGGGAAATCAATTCCACGTAAAACCCCAGTTCGGACGTTATGATGCCTCGGAAGGCTGGTACTTTAAAGGTATATTGCGCGATGGTTCTTTTCATTTTTCCGATGGCGTAAGCCTGGGTGTGAAGGGCGAGATACGAGGTATCGAAAGCCTGCGCGTAAAAGATAAGTTGTATTTAATATTTGCAAAACACAATGATGAACTCGAGATATATAAGATTAATAATTAGCCTGGTGTCAGCCGGTATCCTCTGGACGGCATGTCAGTCTGACTACACAAAACTGGTCAAAGAGGAGCTGAGCAAAGGTGTTCGTAACGATTCGATCCTGTTTGGAATTAACCTCGGTGATACGCGCCAGGATTTTTATGGGCGGTGCTTTGACTTGAATAAGCAACAGCTTGTCCAGCAAAGTCCCGGCAATAGTGCGGTACAATACCTGTTTGTAGATTCACTTGCGCACAGGGAGCCGCGCCAGATCCGCATGTTCTTCTTTCCAAATTTTGACGACTCCGATCGTATAGCAGAAATGGAAATGGAGTTCAGCTACATTGGTTCGACAATTTATGATAAATCGGTTCACGCTGACAGCCTTAAGCATCATCTGCAGGACTTGCTTGTGAACTGGTATAAAGGAAATGATTTTGTCATCGCAAATGTAAAAGGTGAGGAGATGCCGGTGAAAGTTGATGGCAATCGCAGAATTATTCTCTACACAAAAGATCAACGCAGCGTAATCGCAAGAGTTCAGGATCTTCTGCACCCGGCATTTCAGCATTCAATCACCAAAGCGGAATCCGCAAAAGGAGAGTAGTATCGAGCAATGATCACGAAACACCCACTTTTGTTTGTGCTTGTGATATCACTTCTCTGCTCCTGCGTGGAAAAGGAAGATGACCATAAGCCTACACTTTTTACGGAACTTCCTCCGGATTCCACCGGTGTTGATTTCGCCAACCGCCTTGAGTTCGATCAGGACTTTAACATCTATACCTATCGCAATTTCTACAATGGTGGTGGTGTCGGGCTCGGTGACGTTAACAATGACGGTCTGGTTGATGTATACATGATCTCAAATCAGGGGAAGAACAAACTGTATCTTAATAAGGGCAATTTTAAGTTTGAAGACATCACAGATAAGGCCGGAGTAGGAGGAACACGCGCGTGGTCGACAGGGGTCAGCTTTGCCGATGTCAATGGCGATGGTTTTGTTGACATCTATGTCTGCAACTCAGGTGACGTAGAAGGTGACGATAAAGAGAATGAGTTGTTTATCAACAATGGTGATCTTACTTTTTCGGAGCGCGCACAGGAATATGGCGTTGACGATCGCGGATTTACAACACACGCAGTTTTTTTTGACTACGACAGGGACTCCGACCTTGACCTTTATATTCTCAACAATAGTTTTCAGGCCATCGGAAGTTTTAATCTTCGAAAAAACGAAAGGCCAAAAAGAGATTCCCTTGGTGGCGACAAGCTTTTGAGAAATGATGGCGGAAAATTTAAAGATGTCAGCGAAGAGGCCGGTATCTACGGAAGTGTAATTGGGTTCGGACTGGGTGTGACGGTGGGCGATGTCAACCGCGATGGCTGGCCTGACATTTATGTTTCAAATGATTTTTTTGAAAGAGACTACCTCTACATCAACAATCACAACGGCACATTTTCGGAGAGACTCACAGAACAGATGAAATCGATCAGCGCAGCTTCCATGGGTGCCGATGTGGCGGATATTAACAATGATTCGTGGCCGGATATCTTCGTCACAGAGATGTTACCGCACGCCAATGAGCGGTTGAAGACCGTTACAACGTTTGACAACTGGGACCGCTATCAAAATAACGTAAGCAACGACTATCACCACCAGTTTACGCGTAACATGCTTCAGTTAAACAATGGAGACAACACGTTCAGCGAGATCGGGCGATTGAGCGGAGTCGAAGCAACAGACTGGAGCTGGAGCGCATTGATCTTCGACATGGACAACGATGGGTTGAAAGACATTTTTGTTGCCAATGGCATCTACCAGGACCTGACCAATCAGGATTATCTCCAGTATGTTTCAAACGAAGAAATTGTCCGGTCTATCATTTCGAAAAACAAGGTTGACTATAAAAAACTTGTCGAACTCATTCCATCGAATCCCGTTCCGGATTTTGCATTCCATAACGAGGGCAATCTTAAGTTTACAGATCGGGCAGGCGAATGGGGTCTGGGCTCACCTAATTTCTCAAATGGCGCTGCGTACGGAGACCTGGATAATGACGGTGACCTGGATCTCGTTGTGAACCGCGTCAACGGACTGGCTGGCGTCATTCGAAATGAATCCAGCGAAATGAAAAAGGATAATCATTACCTCACATTCTCGCTGAAGGGCAACGGCAGGAACACACTGGCTGTTGGCGCTAATATAGAGTTAAGGAGAGGCAGCAAGAAATTCTATCTTGAACAAATGCCCAACCGCGGTTTTGAATCGTCTGTTGATCCGCGTCCGTTTATCGGATTGGGGGAAATCGATTCACTGGATGTGATCGAAGTAACATGGCCTGATGGAAAGAAGACAGTGTTGCGTGACATTGCCGCAAATCAGATGCTGGAGTTGACACAGCCTAAGGAGGGATCCAATATAAATGAAGTTGCTACTGTTAAGACTGCGCCTCTCTTCGAGCGTCTTTCTCAGCCGTTGGCAACATATCGTCACGAGGAAAGCGCCTTTGTCGATTTCGATCGCGACAAGCTGCTCTATCATATGATCAGCAGTGAAGGCCCTGATATGTCTGTGGGTGACGTCAACGGAGATGGTCGCGATGATTTCTATATAGGCGGAGCAAAAGGATCTTCGGGCACTTTGTTTGTGCAGTCGGCTTCCGGTGAATTTCAGCCCGCCAGTGGTGACGTGTTTGACAAAGACAAACTATCAGAAGACGTCAGTTCCATTCTTTTTGATGCCGATGGGGATGGTGACCTTGATCTGTATGTTTGCTCGGGAAGTAATGAGTTCTCAACGAGTTCCAATGCATTGGTCGACCGTTTTTATTTCAATACCAACGGAAAATTCGTAAAATCTGATCAAATCCTTCCCGCAGGAAAATTCGAGAGCACTTCAACTGTTGCAGCTTCAGACTACGATGGTGACGGTGATCTCGATCTGTTTGTTGGCGTGAGAAGTATTCCCTTTTCTTATGGCTTGCCCGCGAATGGCTATATCCTGAACAATGATGGTAAGGGTGTGTTCACGAACGTCACCGATAAAGTGGCGCCTGGCTTGACGAAGGTAGGTATGATTACCAGCGCGGTGTGGTCAGACATCGATGGCGATAAAAAGGTTGATTTGATCGTTGCTGGTGACTATATGCCGATTAAAGTGTTCGTCAACAAAGCTGGAACATTTGCAGATGTCACGCAAACTGCAGGGCTTGATAAAACGAATGGGTGGTGGTCGAAAATTGTAACGGAAGATATCGACAATGATGGAGACCTTGATATCATCGCAGCGAATCACGGCACGAACTCACGGTTCAGAGCAGCTCAGGATAAACCTGTGTCAATGTATGTTAACGACTTCGATCGCAACGGCACCATCGAACACATCACCTGCACCTTTCATGGAGAGAAAAGTTACCCGATGGTCTTGCGTCACGATCTCATTACACAAATCCCAGCGCTAAAAAAGAAATTTCTGAAGTACGATTCGTACAAAGATCAAACGATAGACCAGGTATTTACGCCAGAAGAGATGAAGGGCGCAATAAGACTCGATGCGTATGAGCTTTCGTCCGGTGTGTTTCTCAATTCAGGCAAGGGGTCATTCACCTTTCAGTCTCTGCCGGTGGAAGCGCAATTCTCAAGGATGTACGCCATCCTTGTTGAAGACTTCGACAATAATGGAACAAAAGATATTCTGATGGCTGGTAATCTCTATCGCACAAAACCCGAAGTCGGCCGCTATGATGCGAGTTATGGTGCACTGATGCTTGGCGATGGGAAAGGTAAGTTCAACTATGTAAGCCCGGCTGTTTCAGGACTTCAGATTGACGGGGAAGTAAGAGATTTGCAGCTTTTGGATATTAAGGGCAGCAAGGTTCTTGCTGTTGCCCGCAATAACGACAGCATGCTGTTTTTTAAAATGCGGAGAAAGTGAGAGGGCACGTTAACATCCTTCTTGTTTTGTTTTCGGTGTTGACACTTGCGGCTTGTAATGAAGCTGAAAAAGCTGCACCTGCACAAACATTATTTCGTCAGCTCGACTCTGCTGATACGGGAATTCGTTTTGTCAACGCGCTCCATGACGACCAGGACTTCAATATTATTGAATACCTTTATTATTACAACGGTGGTGGAGTAGCGATTGGGGACATTAACAACGATGGTTTGCCTGATGTATACCTGTCTGCCAACCGCGGTGAAAACAAACTTTACCTGAACAAGGGCAAGTTTGTATTCGAAGATATTACCACCAGTGCAGGCGTTGCAGCAAAAGGAAATTGGAAGACAGGAGTATCGATGGTTGACATCAACAGCGATGGCCGCCTCGACATCTTCGTCTGTGGCGTTGGAAACTACAAAAAGTTCAACGGCTTCAATCAGCTTTTTATCAACAATGGCAATTTAACGTTCACAGACAGGACAGAAGAGTATGGCTTATCCTTTCAGGGTTTTTCAACGCAGGCTTCGTTCTTCGACTATGATCTTGATGGCGATCTGGATTGCTACCTGCTGAATCATTCCGTGCATACGCAGCGATCTTATGGGAAGGTAAGCCTGCGCAACCAGACGGATTCGCTTGCGGGAGACCGCCTCTACAAAAACCTTTTTAAAGAGACGGGCAAACACAGCTTTACTAATGTTACGCGCGAAGCAGGGATCTATTCAAGTCAGATCGGTTACGGACTTGGCATTGGTGTTTCGGATCTAAATGAAGACGGGTATCCCGACATTTACATCTCCAACGATTTTATCGAAAACGATTATTTGTACATCAATCAGAAAGACGGCACATTCTCGCAACAACTGGAGAAATCCATGCCGCACACGAGCCGTTTTTCCATGGGAAATGATATTGGTGACATCAACAATGATCAGTTGCCCGATATTGTCACGGTTGATATGCTTCCGCAGGATGAATCGGTGATCAAAACATCTGCAGGCGAGGACTCTTACGAAGTATATTCATTCAAATTGAAGTATGGCTATCACAAGCAGGTATCGCGAAATACCTTGCAAGTCAACCTGGGGAAGATCGATTCTGCCGCGGTGTCATTCAGGGATATAGCGTTGGCTGCAGGGGTCAGCGCGACAGACTGGAGCTGGGGACCGTTGCTGCAGGACTTTGACGGTGATGGATACAAAGATCTGTTTATCTCCAACGGCATCGTCAGACGTCCGAACGATCTTGACTATATCAATTTTATTTCTTCTGACTCTGTTCAGAAGCAGGCTGATGTTCTCCCATGGATCAACAAGATGCCGGAAGGCAAGGTGAACAATTTCTTTTTTCGCAATACAGGCAAACTGACATTTGAAGATGTTTCGCAACAGTGGGGATTGTCTGAGACGGGATATTCCAACGGTGGCGCTATTGGCGACCTTGACGGTGACGGTGATCCGGATATAGTGGTCAACCGCATCAACGGCATGGTTGGTGTTTATGAAAATACAGCAGCACCAGGTACTTTCTTGAAGATTTCTTTGAAAGGCGACTCGGGCAGCGCCAATCTCAATGCTATTGGTGCGAAGGTTACAGTTTCATCTGACAAGGGCAGCCAGGTTCAGCAACTATTTCCCACCCGTGGATGGTGTTCGTCTTCGGATTATGAAATGATGTTTGGACGTGCTGCTACTTCGAAGATTACAGTCACGGTGACATGGCCTGATCTGCGAATTACACAGGCAGAGATCTCGGACCAAAAAAATGTGGTGTTGAGATACAGCGAGTCAAAGGAAAGCCAGACAAAAGAAAAAGCGCAGCCTCCGATGTTTGTCCAGGCTACGGCACCACCATTTACACACAGGGAAAATGACTTTAATGCATTTAATCGCGAAAGCCTGATCCCGCACATGTTTTCAACTGAAGGCCCATGCCTCGCTACAGGTGACATCAATGGTGACGGTATGGATGATGTCTTTGTTGGTGGGGCGAAAGGGCAGGCGGGACAACTTTTCTTGCGACAGGCTGATGGAAAATTCTCCCTCAAGACGGTTGCCGCGTTTGTGCAGCACCGCGAACATGAAGATGTTGATGCCGCCTTTTTCGATTCGGATAAAGATGGCGATCTCGACTTGGTGGTTGTGTCCGGAGGGCAGGAAGAGCTTGACAAAAAGGAACTTCTGCATCCGCGACTGTACGTCAATGACGGTAAAGGTAATTTTTCGCATCAACCTGCAAAACTTCCTGCTATTTCATTGCACGCATCGTGTGTGAAGCCATCGGATTATGATGGCGATGGAGATCAGGATTTGTTTATCGGTGCCGTTGTTATTCCGATGCTCTACGGGATGAGTCCCGTAAGCTATCTCCTCGAAAATGATGGCACCGGAAATTTCCTTGTGAACTCAGGATGGCTCGGTGGCAGCACGTTTGACAATCCATCACGCAACCGTCCCGGGATGGTGAAGGACGCAACGTGGACGGACATCAACAAGGATAGCCGACCTGACCTTGTGTTGGCAGGAGAGTGGATGCAGGTGACGATCTTGATTCAGCAACCCGATCATCGTTTCATCAATCGCACTTCAGAATATGGTCTTGCTGACACAAAAGGGTGGTGGAATTCTGTTGTCGCAGCGGATATTGATAACGATGGTGATGATGACCTGATCGCTGGCAATGTGGGTCTGAACTCACGGCTGACAGCAACAAAAGAAAAACCGCTGACCATGTACCTGGGTGACTTTGATTCGAACGGAGGATCAGATCATATCCTCGTTTACTACAACGGTGACAGGAGTTATCCATTCACTTCACGTGATCAGCTCGTGCGTCAGATACCATCACTTAAAAAGAAGTTTCTGAATTACTACGACTACAGGAATGTTGAGCTCGATGACATTGTAACACCGCAGCTGCAGGGCAACTCGGCTGTGATGCAGGCAAATGAATTTCGATCCGTGTTGATGATCAATGACAACGGCAAATTTATTGTGAAGGCGCTTCCCGTAGAGGCTCAGTTTTTTCCAATCTTCAGTATTCTGACTGATGATTTTAACAAAGACGGCAAACAAGACCTTATGCTGTGCGGGAATCTGACCGCGGTTCAGCCGGAAATCGGTCCGTATGACGCAGGAGTGGGCTTGATCTTGCAAGGCGATGGTAGCGGTGGATTTAAGGCCATCCCGCCAAAAGAGTCAGGCTTTATTGTGCGGGGTGAGGGTCGCGATATTAAATTTACGAAAGGTCCACGAGGTGAAAAATCATATCTTGTTGGAAGAAATAATAGTTCGGTTCTTGGATTTAAACTACGCTAGTTATGAAACACATTTTTCCAGTTGCACTGCTCATTTTATGTTCTGCCGGGTCCTTCGGTCAGGACAATGGTTGGACTATCGATGCCTCGAAGATAGATGCTAACAATTATTATGGAGTGACGGTGGCGAACGGGATGATCGGTCTGGTATCATCACCTGAACCAATGAAGGTTAGAGATGTTGTGCTCAACGGTGTGTACGATTACTACCAGCGCGGTCGCGTTTCCAACATTCTCAAGACTTTCAATCACATAAACATGAATCTCGATGTGGATGGACAGCGCATCGGCCAGAAGGAAATTTCCGATTACAGGCAGTCGCTGGATATGAAGCGGGCAGCACTTGCCACTACATTCAATGTTGGTGACAAAGTATCAGTACGACATACACTGTATGCGTTGAGACATTTGCCATACACTGCCCTTGCCAGCATCGAGATCACCGCAAAAAAAGACGTGCGTATTACTCCGATGAGCGTAATCGAAGCACCGAACCACTTAACAGATGTCAGAAATTTATACAGTGAAATTGACAGGCCGCACGTAAAGATTCCGCTCTTAACATCGGTTGGCAAGAGCCCGTCAGGCAGGCACACCGTTGCAGTCAGCAACAGCATTATTTTCTCAGAAGCGCATGGACAGGAACCGGTGCTGATTCACGAAGACTGGGATTACAACATGCACCTCGTGAAGTTTTATAAAGATTTGAAGGCTGGTCAGACTTATCAGTTCTGGGTGGTGGCGTCAGCTACATCAACGGGTGTATATAACGATCCGTTAAATGAAGCAGAGCGACTGACAGTCTTTGCGCGCCTCGAAGGTGCGGCACGCTTACTCGCACGGCATGAAGCTGAATGGGAAAAAATCTGGCGAAGTGACATTGTGATAGAAGGCGATCTGCAGGCGCAGAAAGATATTCGTTTTGCATTGTACCATCTGTATTCATTTGTCCGCGAAGGCACCGCGTTCAGTCTTTCTCCTATGGGACTTTCCGGTCTTGGATATAATGGACACGTGTTTTGGGATACGGAACTTTGGATGTATCCACCGCTGCTCATGATGCAGCCCGAAATGGCAAAGTCAGTTCTGGAGTACAGGTACCAGCGCCTCGAAGCCGCGCGACAGAATGCATTTTCTCATGGTTATAAAGGTGCAATGTTCCCATGGGAAAGTTCGGATGAAGGCAGTGAA
Organism: Fulvivirgaceae bacterium JP3-4; assembly: GCA_029309925.1. Taxonomy (GTDB): domain Bacteria; phylum Bacteroidota; class Bacteroidia; order Cytophagales; family Cyclobacteriaceae; genus Chryseosolibacter. Next base: position 2,650,083 of record JARKND010000001.1, on the reverse strand, counting down.
GATACACCTGTGTGGGCACTTACCGGTCCATTCCAGCATCACATCACAGGATGTGTCGGATGGGCCTTCTGGAAATACTACCAGGTCACAAAAGACAAAACGTGGCTGCGGGACAGGGGATACCCGGTGCTGAAAGAAGTTGCAGACTTCTGGTCGAGCAGGGTGGAACGAAAAGGTCCGGGCCGTTACGAGATAAACAACGTCATCGGTGCCAACGAATGGCAGGAGAATATCGACAACAACGCATTCACCAACGGCATGGCTATTACTTCATTGCGCTATGCAAGTCAGGCGGCAAGGGAGTTAGGCCTTGCACCAAATCCCGACTGGGAGCACGTTGCTCAGAATGTTCCGATCCTCAAGTTTCCTGATGGCGTCACGCGCGAGAACGCCACCTACGATGGCGTTGATATCAAACAGGCAGACGTCAACCTTTTGGCATACCCATTGGACATTATTACCGATCGTACTCAGATTGAAAAGGACCTGAAATACTACGAGCCACGGATGTCACCCAATGGTCCAGCGATGGGCAATTCAGTTTTGGCGACACTCTACGCGAAGCTCGGCAATCCTGACAAAGCATATTCCTGGTTTGTGAAGAGTTACAAGCCGAATGAAGTGCAGCCTTTCGGTGTGCTGGCTGAAACGGCCGGTGGCACAAACCCTTATTTTGCTACAGGTGCAGGTGGAATGCTGCAGGCCGTGATTGCCGGATTCGGTGGTCTTCAGATCACTGATCAGGGAATCGTTCAGCAGAAAGGCATGCTTCCAAAGCAATGGAAGTCGCTGCAGATCAAAGGTGTCGGTATCCAGAAAAAAGATTTCACCGTAAAGTAGGCCGGCTGGCAGCCCTGTTTTGATTGCCCGGGCAATTCTGTATTTTTGTTTTTTACCCGAAACCCCTATGAAACAACTGGTGCTGAGTGGATTGATTTGTGTAGTTGTCCTTGGCTGTTCAACCATCCGGGAGACACAGGAGGACTGGCGACTGACGACACAAAATCCGGAATATATCCATGGTTCTGTCAAGCAGGTGACCGATGTCATTGTGTATGATATTTTTTCTCCTCCGGTGGCATCCCGCATTTACGCCTATATGTCCATTGCGGGTTATGAAGCCGCACGTCATTTCGATCCCAAGTTTGAAAGCCTTGCCGGCAAGCTGAACGGTCTTGAAAAAACACCGGAGCCCGACCCTGGCCAGGAATATTCGTTTCCGCTGGCCAGCACGCAGGCGATGCTAAAGATCGGACGCACATTGGTTTTTTCTGAAGATAAGATGGACGTATTCTACGACAGCATCATGACGCAGTTCAGAAACTCCGGCATGCCGGAAGAAGTTTTTGAAAGGTCTGTTGCCTATGGTACTAAAGTAGCCGATCACATCCTCGCGTGGTCTTCTAAAGACAATTACAAGCAAAGCCGTTCATTCCCGAAATACTCCATTGAGAACTCACCGGCAACCTGGAAGCCCACGCCTCCTGCGTATATGGATGCCGTTGAACCACATTGGAACAAAATAAGAACATTTGCAATTGACTCGGCAGCGCAATTTAAGCCATCTGCGCCTACGCCTTTTTCGCTGCAGCGAAACAGTAAGTTCTTCAGGGAAGCGGAAGAAGTTTATCAGATGGGAAAAAATCTGACGGATGAGCAGCGTCAGATCGCATCGTTCTGGGATTGCAACCCATTCGTAATGAACGTTAAAGGTCACGTGATGTTTGCCACGAAGAAGATCTCCCCTGGTGGCCACTGGATGAACATCACACACGTAGCCTGCGCCAAAGCAAAGAAAAATTTTGTCGAATCAACCGAAGCCTATGCACTGGTCGCTGTTTCGCTGGTCGATGGATTCATTAGCTGCTGGGATGAAAAATACAGAAGCCGTGTCATCCGTCCGGAGAGTTTCATCAATCAGCACATCGATGAGGATTGGGTGCCCCTGTTGCAAACACCTCCGTTCCCGGAATACACCAGTGGTCACAGCGTTATTTCCGCTGCCTCTGCCACCGCGCTTACAAAATTGTTCGGTGATAATTTTGCCTTCACTGATTCAACCGAGATAGAATTTGGCCTTTCTGTCCGATCGTTCAACTCATTCATGCATGCAGCTGAAGAGGCCGCAATCAGCAGGATGTATGGCGGAATCCATTATCGCCCTGCCGTAGAAAACGGAATGATCGAAGGCCGTGCATTGGGAAGCTACGTTCTCGAAAAACTAAAAACCCGAAAAGAGGAACTGGCGGATGTGAACTGATCTCGTCTACGGTCACGACACATTTTTATACCAATGCGTTGGAGTTCTGATGCGCTCATGGCGAGACATAGCGCTCATGGCATACTCGCGGTAAAAAGCGAGTAGATGCTAAACACTAATCTACTTTGCTACGATTAAATTATTTGCTGAATGGTAACAATATGTCGTTGCATTCAAGTCCGGTGAGGGACGAAATATTGGTAGAAAAGGCCATTAAAATCAAAATGCGCCACGCAATTCACCAGACCGAGCGGTGAAATACCCTTGCGCAATCCGCTTGCATGTTGATCGGGTTCATGCCCACTGTTTGCGTTTCATTACGCCATCCGACACATGCTATTTTACCTGATTTTTCCACCGATACTCAACCTCTCCCGGGACTCTAACACTCAGCGGGATGATGGTCGCCACGTACCAGCCACTTGCTGTTCTTTTAAAGCCCGGGACACCTTCCCTGATTTGACTCCTCACATAAAAATTGCCACGCCTTCACTTAACAAACAGAAATTAGTGTTAAGTTTAGATGTATCAAACCAATCGGATGAAACTCCTTTGTATGCTGGGGATGGCGATGTTTCTAATCGGATGCGCCACCCGCGAAAGACGCTCCATAAATTTCTACACTTCTTCACTTTTCCATGATGTCCAGCTGAAGGCCATCTTCCCGGATTCAAAGACCTTTGTCGACTGCACACCGAAGCGCGACATTGAAGAGATCCTGGAGGAATACGAGTCCGTAAAATCGAAACCGGATTTTGACCTTGTTGAATTCGTCAACCGGAATTTCGATTTGCCCGTCAGACCGAAATCCACATTTACGACAGACACAACGCTCGCAATGGAAGAACACATTACGAAGCTTTGGCCAACACTGACCAGAAAAGCGGATGATGCGGAACCACGCTCTTCACTCATCGCTCTTCCCAACGACTACGTTGTCCCCGGAGGAAGATTCTCCGAAGTTTACTATTGGGACAGCTACTTCACGATCCTCGGCCTGAAGGCGCAGAAGCGCTACGACCTGATTCAAAGCATGGTGAAGAACTTTGCGCACCTGATCAACACGGTGGGTTTTATTCCCAATGGAAACCGCAATTATTACCTCACACGTTCACAGCCTCCGTTCTTTTCACTCATTGTCAAAGAGCTTGAAGAATACGATTCGCTTGCCGCGGATCACTACCTCGATGCCATGGTGAAAGAATATTCGTTCTGGATGAATGGACTTGATTCCGTAAAAAATCCCGGCACTGCAGTCCAGCACGTTGTGATGCTTAGCGATGGCACGATCATGAATCGCTACTACGACAAGGGAGACTCACCGCGACCGGAGGCGTACAAGGAGGACTACGCGCTTGGTCAGCAGAACAAAGCAAACGAGAAAAAACTGTATAAAGATCTTCGATCTGCGGCAGAGTCTGGCTGGGATTTCAGCAGCCGATGGTTTGCCGATGGGAAATCACTGGCAACGATCCACACTACAGACATTGTTCCTGTCGATCTCAACTGTCTTATGGCCCATCTTGAGCGAATGATCGCCAAAGGCTATGAGCTTCGCGGCCAGACTGAACTCGCGCGTAAATACACACGAAGTGCCGATCAGCGAAGAAGAGCGCTGCTTACATTTTCATGGGATCCTGAAAAGAATTATTTCTTCGATTATGATTTTGTAAAAGGCGAGCGCACCGGAGTCAAATCGCTGGCAGGAATCTTCCCCTTATTTTTCGAAATGCCGTCAAAAGATCTGGCACAGAAAGCTGCAACTGTTATTGAAAATGAATTTCTGAAACCTGGCGGTGTTGTCACCACGCTGACAGATACCGATCAGCAATGGGATGCGCCCAACGGCTGGGCTCCGCTGCAATGGATGACCTACAAGGGGCTGAAAAATTATCAGATAGACAACCTGGCCGACAAAATCCGTGATCGCTGGCTGAGACAGAACGAACGCGTCTATGAAGCTACAGGAAAGATGATGGAAAAGTATAACGTAATGGATACAACACTGATTGCAGGCGGAGGGGAGTATCCTAACCAGGACGGATTCGGATGGTCCAATGGTGTAGCACTTGCGTTCAGGAAAGAGAAGAGCTATAGCCTTCCATCGCGGTAAGCCAATCAACTAAATAACTCCAATATGTCGCCCTATCTAGCTGAATTTTTAGGCACCATGCTGCTCATCGTCCTCGGTGACGGTGTCGTTGCCAACGTCCTCCTGCGCGGAACCAAAGGAGAAAATGCAGGTACGCTGTTCGTGGTCATTGCGTGGGGACTTGCCGTTACGCTGTCGGTATACGCAGTGGGCAGAATCAGCGGGGCCCATCTCAATCCTGCTATCACCCTGGCGCTCACCCTTGCCGGAGATTTTCCTTCTTCGCAACTGGCGGGCTACATGCTGGCGCAGTTTGCTGGTGGATTTGCCGGGGCTGTGCTCGTATGGCTGTTCTACCTGCCGCACTGGTCGCGTACGGAAGATCCAGGCCTTAAGCTTGCCGTGTTTTGCACAGGTCCAGCGATCCGCTCAACTTTTTCGAATTTGTTTTCCGAAATATTTGCAACGATGATCCTCGTGCTCGCGATTCTCTTCATCGGTGCAAACAAGTTTGCCGAAGGACTCAATCCGATCGTGGTCGGAGGTTTGATCATTTCAATCGGTCTGAGCCTCGGAGGAACAACAGGTTTTGCTATCAATCCTGCCCGCGACTTTTCTCCTCGCCTTGCACATTTCATCCTGCCGATTCCCGGTAAAGGTCATTCCGACTGGGGTTATAGCTGGATTCCCGTAGTCGGGCCATTCATCGGTGGTGTTCTTGGAGCGTGGCTGTATAACCTTCTCTTCTGATTTATGAGTAAAAAGTTTATTCTCGCCATCGATCAGGGAACAACAAGTTCGCGCACCGTTCTTTTTAACGAAGGAGGCGGAATCGTAGGGATTGCCCAGCAGGAGTTCCGGCAGATCTTTCCGCAGTCGGGATGGGTTGAACATGATCCTCGTGAGATCCTGTCAACGCAGCTCGGCACGTTGAACAAAGTAATGGCTGATCACAAAGTAAATCCGTCATCGGTTGCCGCGATCGGAATCACGAATCAACGAGAGACCACAGTGGTCTGGGACCGGAAAACAGGCGAGCCCATCTACAATGCAATCGTCTGGCAGGATAAACGCACGGCACCAATCTGTGAAGAGCTGAAGTCTCAAGGACTTGAAGATCACGTGCGAAAGACAACAGGTCTTGTGATCGATTCATATTTTTCAGGCACGAAAGTGAAGTGGATCCTCGACAACGTTGCAGGTGCACGCGACCGCGCTGCAAAGGGCGAGCTTGCATTCGGCACCATTGACTCGTGGCTGATCTGGCACATGACGAAAGGAAAAGTCCATGCAACTGATTATACCAATGCATCTCGTACGATGCTGTACGACATTCGTCAGCTGAAGTGGGATGAGAAGATGCTTGATGCGCTTCAGATCCCGAAGTCACTGCTTCCTGACGTGAAACCATCGGCTCATCATTTTGGCGATTTTGTTATTGATGGAAAATCAATTCCGGTCGCGGGCGTTGCAGGGGATCAGCAGGCTGCACTGTTCGGCCAGGCTTGCTTTAAGCCGGGCATGGCAAAAAATACTTATGGAACTGGTTGTTTCATGCTCATGAATACGGGCACAAATATCCAGCTTTCGAAGAATGGATTGATTACAACAATCGCATGGGGACTGGAGGGCAAGGTGGACTACGCACTTGAAGGAAGTGTGTTCATCGCAGGTGCTGCAGTCCAATGGCTGCGCGACAGCGTTCACCTGATCGATCAGTCAAAAGATTCTGAATATTTTGCCGCCAAGGCACTCGGGTCAAACGAAGTGTATGTTGTTCCCGCTTTCGCGGGATTGGGTGCGCCATACTGGGACATGTACGCGCGCGGAGCAATCTTTGGCCTCACAAGAGACACAGGCAAGGATCACATCATAAAGGCCACACTGGAGTCACTGGCATATCAAACCAAAGATCTCGTCAACGCGATGCAGGAAGACTCCGGAATCAGGCTCGCGAGTCTGAAAGTGGATGGTGGCGCTTGTGCGAATAATATCCTGATGCAATTCCAGTCTGACATCCTTGGCACTGAAGTCGATCGTCCTGAAGTGATCGAGTCTACAGCCATGGGTGCCGCATACCTTGCTGCTATTCAAATAGGAATGTGGAAGAAGGATGATATCATTAAAAACCGGAAGATCGAAAAGTGTTTCAAACCTTCGATGGATGATTCGGTCCGAAACAAACTCTACAGCGGCTGGAAGAAAGCGGTGAAGAGAACGATGGGGTGGATGAGTGAATGATGTGTTCAGGTGGTCATGTCATAGGTTCGTGACAATGCTCAACTTCGCAAAAGCTGACAAACTTGCTCACACGAGCACTTGAGCACGCGTGCACATGAAGACAATTCTCGTCAAATCGATTCTGAACAAAAAGAAAAAGCGCGACAACTGGTTTCTCGATGATTATACCTTGAATCCGTATGAAGGCTGCAGCATGAATTGCCAGTACTGCTACATCCGCGGAAGCAAGTATGGAGAGAACATGGCAGAGACCTTGTCGGTGAAACTCAATGGGGCAGAGGTGCTCGACCGACAACTTGCCTTTCGTGCTAAGAAGGATCAGTACGGGATCATTGCACTTGCGTCCGCTACTGATCCATATCTTAGGGCTGAGGAGAAATATAGACTTACACGTCAATTTCTTGAAACAATTTTAAACCATCGTTTTCCGGTTTTGATGATCACCAAATCGGAGATGATCCTCCGAGACCTGGACTTGCTGAAGGAAATAGATCGCGTTGCCGTTCATGCAGCAGACCTGCGTGGAAAGTTTACGCGAGGAGCAATCCTTTCATTTTCAATGTCAACACTGGATCCCGCGATAGCCTCAGCTTTAGAACCAGGTGCGCCCCTTCCGCAGCAGCGACTCGAGACCATGCAGAAGTGCAAGGAAGCCGGAATGTTTGTTGGCGTTAATTGTATCCCCGTCCTGCCTTTCATCTCCGATTCTGAAGAACAACTGACGAAGATGATCCGCGCAGCAAAAGAGCACGGTGCTGACTACATACTCATCGGTGGGCTGACGCTGTTCGGCTCTCAGCCTTCCGACAGTAAAGTGCTCTATCGAAAATTTCTCGAGCGCAAATTCCCGCATCTCATCCCAGACTACAAGAAGCTCTACCGGATCTATCCCTATCCGCCACAGGAATATCACGCAGCATTAGCTGTCCTGGCCACGCGCCTTTGCCGTGAAATTGGAATCAGAAATGGCATCCTTGATGTATCACTCCCGTAAGGCTTACTGTATCGAAACCGATACATCCCACGAAGATTACCTTTCGCAACAGGTTCATTTATAGTAAATTAGCCAATGGCACCGTGTTTGAACTGCGGAATCTGTTAACTCTTTCAAAATGCTTCGGAACATCCTGACGATAACCGTACGGAACCTGCAACGCCAGTTCCTCTATTCCTTCATCCACATTTTCGGCCTGGCAGTAGGACTCGCCTGCAGTCTCGTGATTTTCTTTTACGCATACGGAGAGTGGAGCTATGACCGGCACTTCGCGAAAGGCGAGCGGATTTATCGGGTAGGCATTTCTTTCTTCGGGATGGGCCAATTTGCAATAGCCACTGAGTTGCTCGGTGAACACCTGCCAAAGCAATTTGCAGGTATCGAACACTGGACGCGATTCCGCAGAAGCAGAAACGAAGAGATAAGAATCGGTGATCAGACATTTCAGGAGCAATTGTATCAGGCTGATTCTGCATTCTTTTCTGTGTTTAATTATTCGTTCATAGCCGGGGATAAAAATGCATTATCGCAGCCCTCGTCCGTGGTGATCACCGAGAGCATGGCGTTGAAATTTTTTAATACAAGCGATGGCGTGGGTAAGGTACTTCAAATCGGAAAGGAAAGGGAAGAATTTACAGTGACTGGGATCGTGAGGGACACCGAAGGCAATTCGCACATGCAGGCTGGAGTGTGGACATCGCTTAAACTTGAGGCGATGGACAAGTATTCATGGGGATCCGCATCAGTTTACAATTATACATTGCTGAGAGATGGCACCTCACAGCAGGATCTGGAAGACGCGCTCAATCAATTAATCGAGAAGACTGTTTATCCTGCCGTTGGAAAATCGATGGGTAAAAATTCCGTAGAAGAGTACAGGAGCGATGCAAATTCCATTCGTTTTCACGTTACACCCCTGCATGACATTTATTTGAAGTCCAGGGCGAACTTTGAGCTGTCAGCAGGCGGCAACGAAATGAATGTCTACATCTTTGCGGTCATTGCATGTTTTATCCTGGTGCTGGCTTCTGTGAACTTTATTAACCTTTCTACCGCGCGGGCTACCCGCAGAGCAAAAGAAGTAGGTGTTCGCAAGTCATTGGGAACGTCTCGCGGTAAATTGGTGATTCAGTTTCTGATTGAATCTGTAGTACTCAGTCTTATCGCACTGGTCATCGCCCTCGGGCTTTACGAGCTCTTTGTGCTGGCATTTTTGTGGGTTACTGGTCAGGCAATGCCGAGCTATCTCTGGACTCAGCCTGCAGCAATGCTGATCGTCCTCGCGTTCACAATCATTACCGGAATCGTGTCGGGCTTGTACCCGGCTTTTTATCTCACGTCATTCCAGCCTGTCCGAGTGCTCAAGGGAACGGTGACCGGCACATCATCATCTGGTTTCAGAAATGCATTGGTCGTATTTCAATTCTCGATTTCCATTACCTTAATAATTGCAACGACAATCGTTGTGCGACAGTTGTCGTTCATGTCGGAGCGTGATCTGGGATTCGAACAGGAAAATGTCCTTACGATCGACAATGCCTATCAACTTCCAAACCGTTACGCTTTCCGCGATGAACTGGCTAATGAATCGGATGTGATTGCGGCTTCTGCGCATGGTGGCCAACCGGGTAACAAGTACATGATGGCCTATGTGGCGTTTCAGCTCGACACGATGGAGCAGGCGCTGAGCGTCAGCACAAATTTTGGCGATGGGCAGCTACAGGAAGTCATGAAATATAAACTTGCTGAGGGAAGATGGTTCAATCCGGAAATCGCATCAGACACTGCAGCAGTCATTTTTAATGAAAGCGCAATCAGGGCATTGGGAATTGCTAACCCGATCGGCAAAGTCGTCAATAAAGAATTTACGATCATTGGTGTTGTGCGTGACTTTCATTGGGAATCACTTCGCAATCAGGTAGGGCCACTTGCCCTGCGCTACGAAAAGGACAAGCGCATCAGCAGCAGCAACTTAACACAGCTCTCGTTGAAGGTAAAACCGGGTTCGGTTGAAAGGATTCTCAAGCTCTGCCAGGAAAAATGGAAAGCCCTTGCTCCGGATGAGGCGATGCAATTCCATTTCCTTGAAGACAACTTTGCGCAGATGGTTGAAAAGGAAGCTGTGTTCGGCAAGGCCGTAGGAATGTTTACGATACTGGCAATCTTTATTTCATGCCTCGGATTGTTCGGTCTTTCTGCCTACACTGCTGAACAACGGACAAAAGAGATTGGCATCCGCAAGGCGTTAGGGGCAACCGTAGCCAACATTATCGTAATGCTGAACAAGCAGTTTGCCATGCTGGTACTGATCGCTGTTGTGATCTCCGTTCCCATCGCGTATTTCGCTTCCTCACAATGGCTGGAACAGTTTGCGTATAGGGCAGACGTGAGCCTTTGGATCTACGCGCTGGCGGCCATCATAGCGCTCGGGGTGTCTTCTGTCACTGTTGGATTTCACTCCGTCAGGGCGTCTAAAACGAACCCTGCAGAGACGCTGAAGTGGGAGTAGGAAATAAAAAAAGGAGTCTTCGGTCTGAGACTCCTTTTTACTAAGCCAATTCACCTAAACGACCGATTATTACTACCAAAAGGTTTTACAAGTCGACTGAGCGATACGGACAACCCGAAGGTTATCCGCAGTTGCTCAGCGAGACGGGAAAAAGCATTTCAAAACGGCTAGATCCCCACGCCTCACAACTGTGTAGTGAGCAACGCAATTGAAACCAAAATGAAAAGAAGAATCAGAACCTTCCTCATATCAGCGGGATTAAAAGCCGATATAAAGCTATACTGAATGCGCCTGCCGAACTATACCGTGATAATGGTATTCGATATCCGTACTGGTGGGTATATGGGAATTACGAAATGTGAATGACGACTGACGAATTTGCAGTAAATAAAAAAGGTCGCCAACCAGTACCCACTGCGTTGGCGACCTCAAATTTTTACCGGCTTCCCGGGTCCCGGCTCCCCGCCTCCTGATTTCACCAGCCGATGCCGTAATCTTCTCCGTGATTGCTCGAGCCACCCCAGAAGCTGCCGTGCTCCCAGTCAAAATAGATTGCATTGATAGGGCCGGAGGTCCGATCGTCATACGTTAACCGGTAACCCATCTGCGCGAGTTCCTTTCGCACATACGGTGGAGTGCTCTCATGCAGCAGGATGTTACCAGGCTTTGGTTTTCGGTCCTCACCGCCCAGCGAAAGATAGAACTGATAGGTGTTGATGTTTGGTGCTTCTGTGGCTTCCTGCACATTCATTCCGAACTCAACCATGTTGATAAAGAATTGAAGCAGGTTCTGGTCCTGTGTGTCACCGCCCTGCACACCAAACGAGATGTAAGGCTTTCCATCCTTGAGTGCCATGGTTGGCGTGAGTGTTACACGGGGTCGTTTCCCAGGTTCAACCACATTGTAAGGATTCAGTTTTGGATCGGTGACAAAGCTTTGCATGCGCTGACTCATCCCAATGCCGGTCTTGCCTGCAATGCATGCCGGAAGCCATCCTCCACTCGGAACAATGGATACAACCCATCCTTCCTTGTCGGCAGCTTCCACGGAAGTGGTTCCTAAAAAAACCTGGTTCAGATAATTTTCATCCAGAGGTGACACGGGTTTGTCGAGCGAAGCCTGCTTCCATTGTTTCAGGTAGTCGCTGTATGGATTCACTTTGCCCTCGAAGGGATACGGATCGCCAGGGGCAGCTTTCGCATTATTCTTCTCCCAATTGATTTCCTTCACTCTCGCCTTTGCATATTCCTTTGAGAGCAAGCCGGTAATCGGTTCTTCCGGTGCGAAGTAAGGATCACCATAGTAGAAATCACGATCGGCAAAGGTCAGGTTCATGACCTGGTACATCGTGTGGATATACTTTGCAGAGTTGAAGCCCATGCTCTTCACATCGATATTTTCCAGCATGTTGAGCGCCTGCAACATCATCGGTCCCTGTGTCCACTGCGACAGTTTGTATACGTCAATCCCTTTGTAATTTACTTTGAGCGGTTCTTCCTGGATAACTTTCCATTTCGCAAGGTCTTCCATGGTGATCAGACCGCCTTGTTCTTTGCTGCCGCGAACGAACTCCTGTGCAATATCTCCTTTATAAAAACGATCCTGTGCTGCATAGATGGCCTCTTTTCTGCTCTTGCCTTTCTTCAAGGCTTGCGCTTCAGCTTCAACCATCTTTCGCAAGGTTTCAAGAAGGTCGAGCTGCTTGAAAATTTCTCCAGCAACGGGCGCCTCGCGTTCTTCACCCAGGTGTGGAAGGAAAACAGATTTTGAATAGGGCCATTCCTTAATTTGTTTCTTGCCACGCTCCATGGCATTGGCAGTCTGTGCTTCTATCGGATATCCTTCTGCAAGTGTCATTGCAGGAGCGAGAACATCTTTCAGACTCATCGTACCGAACTCAGCCAGCATATAGCAGAGTCCTCCGGGTGTTCCAGGCGTCACCGCTGAGAGTGGGCCGTATTCCGGTGGATAGTTCATTCCTTTTGACTTGAAGAACTCAGCAGTCGCACCCGTGGGAGCAATTCCCAGTGCATTAATGCCGATAACTTTTTTTGTTTTTGGATTGTAGATGAGCGCCTGTGTTTCTCCGCCCCAACTTAATACATCCCACATCGTGCATGTTGCTGCAACCATCGCGCATGATGCATCAACAGCATTTCCGCCTTTCTGAAAGATCATTGCACCTGCAGTTGCTGCCAGGGGCTTGCCTGTGATGGCCATCCAGTGTTTTCCGTGGAGTACAGGCTTTTGAGTTGATTGCGCTTGTGCTGCCAGGAATGCAAAGCATAGCAATAGTGATAAGACTATTTTTCTCATTGTGGTTTAGGTTAACGTCAAAAAGTTAGGTGCTCGTAATTTCTAAAACAACAGTATTCGTCTATTGTCTTTCCAGGCGTTTTAGTGCGCTGTCAATAAAGGATTTGTCCATCCACTTCGTTCCGATCATTACGCCTGCTTGTGATTTAACATTCCTGATGTCATCAAGCGGATTGGCATTCAGAAGAATCATATCTGAAACGCTGCCAACCTGGATCGTGCCCGCGTCTTTTATTTTCAGGTACTGCGCAACGTTCACGGTACCGGTTTTCAATGCCTCGTATGGTGTAAGGCCCGCCAGCACAAGGTATTCAAGTTCATTGTGTGTTGAGAAGCCGGGCACGTTAAAGATTTGTGGCGCATCGCATCCCAGCAAAAGGCCGACACCGTTTTTCTGACACTCGCGCACAAGTTTCCTCCGCAGCTTTAAAAATGCTTCAGCTTTCGAAACGTTATAATTCGGATCGTTCATCAGGTTGTCTTTTGACTTGATCCATTGATCCATCGTATTGGGACTCATGTATTTTTTATGCGGATCGTTCCGGAAATCATCTGAAGAATAATGTGGTGAAAACCAGCGCTCCGCGAGCGATTGTGTCGGCACAACCCAGATATTCTTTGCCTTCAATGCCTGCATGAGCTGTGGAATTTTTGTGGTGTCGGCTCGATCTGCAACCTGAAGTGCGAACGGGCCCGTCTGTTGTTCAACCAACGTCTCTATGCCCGGCACCAAACCTTCAACAAACCCATCGAGGTGATCGATAGAGGAGTAGCCCGCTTCAATCGCTCTCCACACACCGACACCGAATGACACGTGACCTGCAAAGGGAATCTTCAACTTGTTTGCAGTCGCGGCAATTGAATCGAATTTTGCGCGTGATAAGCCCGGATGCATCTTTAGAAAATCGTAGCCCGCTTTTTTCTGCTGGCGAACCATCTCAGCTCCGGCCTCTGGTGACGTTACGCTCATACCGTTGATCGATGGGCCAGTCGTGTAGAAGTGAGGAGCAATAAGTTTACCTTCGTTGACCATCGTCCGCAGCTCAAGGTGCCGGGGATGGCCAAGCATTCCACGCACGGTAGTGATCCCGTTGACGGCAAAAAGTTCGAGAACATCTTTCATCGGCTGGAGGTCATCGATCGGAGGGACGTGACCGTGCATTTCCGCCAGGCCCGGCATCAGGTATTTACCGCGGCCATCGATAACAAGGGCATCTTTACCATACTTCACTTTCTTCACAGGTCCAACACCCGTGATCTTTCCGTTTTTCGTAACAACAGTCTGATGCTCTTTCACTTCGTTCCGCACCATGGTGATCACAGCCACGTCTTCGAAAACAATTTCGCGCGAAGCAGATGACTGTGGCTGTTGTGCTGCTGCAAAAATGCAAAACAGGGCGAGGAAAATTGTCGTCAGAAGTTTCATAGGGCAGGTGTGTTTATCTATGAATTTCGGAATTTGAATGATACCCGCCCGTGAAACTCTTTAAAGGGCAAAATGGTGGTGTTGGATGGTTGTACAAAGCATGGAAAAGCCGGAGAAAAGCGCTATCTTTCGGAAAATATCAACACCTTGAATCAAGCCCAGGCCATCGCACTCTATCAGCCCATGCTCCATGCCATTGCCATGAAGTTGCTGAAATGTAAAGCTGACGCTGAAGACGTGGTTCAGGAGACCTTTATCCGTTGGCTGAACACCGAGCAGGAGAAGATCAAGAACACCAAAGCTTATCTGATCCGCGCTGTCACCAATAATTGCCTTAACCATCTCGAGGCACTGAAGCGGAAGAAGGAACAATACATCGAATCATTCCACTGGCCGGAATTTGTCGAACGCTTCAGAGAGGCCGACTTTAGTCACATCGACATCGAGCAACGGTTGTCAAAAGCATTTCACGTCATCCAGCACAAACTTGAGCCGCTTGAGCGGGCAGCATTTGTGCTGAAGGAGGCATTTGATGTTGAATACAAGGAGATGCAGGTGCTGCTAGATAAAAAACAGGAGCACTGCCGCCAGCTGTTTTGCCGCGCAAAGAAAAAGATCAATGAAGAGAAGGAGCGGCTGAATCTTGCGATCGCAGAAAAGACGGCATTGATGAAAAGTTTCAAAGAATCATGTGACGTAGGTCACGCTGCTGAGTTCCTCAATACCATCAAAAACGACCTTAAGGCCGCTTTGGAGAAAAAAAAGTAAAGTTTTTTTCGTCTGTCTGTCACAAAACAGTCCACTATTTTGTCTTACAGGGGAACAATTGGCTTCAACAACACCAATTGTTTAACATTCACTATTAACCTGTAAACATTTCATGGCCGTAATTCTTACTGTTTTCGTAGCGCACTGGTACCTGTCGCTATTCTTCCAGACATTCTTTCTGCACCGTTATGCCGCTCACCGCGCTTTTACCATGAGCAAGCGGACGGAGAAAGTTTTTTATGTTCTTACCTGGATCTTCCAGGGTTCAAACTACTTAAGCCCTTACGGCTACGGAGTGATGCACCGCATGCACCATGCTTTCGCTGATACCGAAAATGATCCACACTCACCCAAGTATGATGAGACCATCTGGAACATGATGTGGAAAACCAAGACGATCTATTCTTCGATCGCCAACAAAAAATTTATTCCGGAGAAGCGCTTTACTGAAGGCGTTCCTAACTGGGAATCGTTTGACAAGTTTGCAAGATCATGGCCATCGCGCGTTTTCTTCGGACTCATATACGTTTCAATTTTTGTTATGTTCGCCACGAGCTGGTGGCTGTGGCTACTGTTGCCGGTGATGTTCCTCATGAGCCCGATCCATGGTGCGATCATCAACTGGTTTGCACACAAGTACGGATACAGAAATTTCGAAGTTGGCGATACGTCAAGAAATTTCCTTCCGGTTGATTTCCTGATGATGGGAGAGTCTTACCACAACAATCATCACAAGCTAGGATCACGCGCTAACTTTGGCGGCATCCGCTGGCACGAGATCGACCCGACCTATCAGGTCATCAAAGTTCTTGACAAGCTGGGAATCATCAAGGTGGTGCGTCAGAAAGAAGTCTTGTTGCAAAATGTAAAGAAGGCAGCGTAGGCCTGAGAAAATAATCTATTCAGTGAGCTGCGGGTATGATTACTCGCAGCTCTTTGTTTTTAAAGGCTGCACGCTACACGCTTCACGCCCTTTGAATCCGTGGTGGACACACTACATAGAAAGCACCGGTTCCTGAGCAAGAGGACGAACTCCTCGCAAGCGAAGGACCCTTGGGTTATTACGCACACACATTGCAAAATCACTGCTCCGTTATTTTGAACTTGCCATGAAGGGAAATCCTTCCGAATTTGCGTCAACCAAATTCCAGATCATGCACCCCCAACTCCCACTCATTGTCATTACCGGTTTATCCCTCTTATCCTTCTCATCACTTTCTCAATCGCAGGTCAAATCAGATGACATTGCAAAAAAGATGGAGTGGTTCGCTGACGCCAAACTCGGAATATTCATTCATGAAGGAATCTACGCGGTGGATGGTGTAGACGAATCCTGGAGCTTCTACAACAAGAAGATCAGCTACAGTGACTACATGAAGCAGTTGAAGTCATTTACACTTTCCAAATACGATCCCGCGTTCTGGGCAGAGCTGATCAAGGAATCAGGTGCACGTTATGCTGTTGTGACCACGAAACATCATGATGGTGTTGCAATGTATGACACCCGGATGAACAAGCTCAGTTCTGTCAGCTCAACACCCGCGAAGAAGGATCTCATCACTCCGTTATTTGCAGAGCTTCGAACGCGCGGGATAAAAGCTGGCGCGTATTACTCACTGATCGACTGGTCGCATCCCGACTATCCCGGGTTTACGAAAGACAGCTCTCGCTATAAGGTTGCAGACGATTACAAGCGATGGAACCGGTTCAGGGATTTTTTTCAGGGGCAGATCAAAGAGATCAGCTCGACATTCAAGCCAGACTTGTGGTGGTTTGATGGCGACTGGGAGCACAGCGCTGAAGAATGGGAAAGCGCTAAGGTGCGCAACATTATTCTTGCGGACAACCCAAACGCGATCATCAATGGTCGGCTTCAGGGATACGGTGACTACGAAACGCCTGAACAGAATTTTCCTGTGACACGTCCGGCATACAGGTGGTGGGAGCTGTGCATGACCACAAACGACAACTGGGGATTTCACAACGACAACAACTGGAAAACACCTTATGAAGTGATTACGATATTTGTTGACGCTGTTGCCAATGGTGGAAATCTTCTCCTCGACATGGGCCCGAAAGAAGATGGCACCATTCCTCAAGAACAGATCACGGTGTTAAGAGAATTAGGGAAATGGAACAAGAAGCATGGTGAAGCCATTTTCAATACCGTTGCCGGAATTCCTCCCGGGCATTTTTACGGTCCAACAACCTTATCAAAAGATTCGACCACAGTCTATCTCTTTCTTCATGGAAAAACATCAGGTCAGGTGATGCTGAAGGGTGTCAAAAATAAAGTGCTTGAAGTAGAAGTGCTTGGTACGGGCTCGAAACTGCAACACAAAGTTGTCGGTAAAATTTCGTGGAGCCCGATTCCGGGATTGATCTATATTGATGTTCCTGCAAAACTCAATGATGAATATGTCACGGTTCTGAAGTTGCGCCTCGACAAACCTGTTGACCTCTATAGGGGCAAAGGCGGTTTGAACTAGTTCACGCCTGATCTTTACGCTTTCGGCATCAGCCGCGTTGTTCGCGTCTAGTGCCCTTTGATCTTATGAATAATATAGCCTGCTAAGAACTGCCCGAATGAAACTTTAGGTTTTCGCTTGCCTGTATTCGCACGCGCGTTGACTTCTTCATCTGCAACATAGCGTCTGCGTTGCGGCTCGCGGTTTTTGCCGGCCCCGATATTTTTTGTCTGAGCTTCAGTTTTTTTGTTGACTATTGCACCATTGTCATTCTGCCCTTCGGTGGACACGGCTCCTTCCGTGGGTTTGATGTTTCGTCCATGCGCACGCGCGTAAACCTGCGTGAACTCCGCACCAAACAGCAGAATTAACCCCGCATAGTTCACCCATAACATGATCAGGATAATCGAACCAGCCGCACCATACGTGGAACCCGGATCGCTGTTGCCAAAATAAAGGCCGAGCAGGAATTTCGCGATCACAAACAAGACCGAAGTCATGATCGCGCCATGCCACACATCACGCCACTTGATCTTCGCATCCGGCAGGAACTTGAACATTGCTGCAAAGAGTACGGTAATAACACCTACGGATAAAAGGATATCGAGAACCTTGAAGACGACCAGAAATGCCTCAGAAACATGCGTCTCCACCCAACCGCTCAGCGCAGTTAATGCAGCCGACAACACCAATGACACCAACAGCAGAAATCCTACTACCAGTATTAGTCCAAATGAAAATACGCGGTCTTTAACAAGCTTCAGAATCGCTGAAGATTTCGGTTTCGGTTTTACTTCCCAGATCTTATTCAACATTTGTTGCAGTTGATAGAATACCCCGGTGGCACCAAATAGCAAAGTTGCAACGCTAAGGATTGTCGACAAGGTGGTGCCTCCCGTCTTCTGTGCATTGGCGATCATCTCCTGTATGCTTTTAGCCGTATCGCCACCTACGATGCCACCAATCTGACCTGACAACTGTTTCGTTACTGCCTCTGCCCCGAAAAAGTATCCGGCAATGTTGATAAGGATTACCAGCAATCCCGGCAGGGAGAAGATAGTGTAATACGCGATGATGATACTATTGTTAAATGGCTCACGTTCATTCCACTGTTTGAATGTGGTCTTAAGCATAGTGAAATAACTCTTGACCTTATCTGTAAGTTTACTCATTTGATTGTCATTTAGATACAGCTGCTCACTGCACTTGATTATTGAAAAAAAATGCGTGCCGCACTGCCGTGCCGTATACTAACAATGATATTGCAGACGAGTCGAAGGTTTTCCGTGTCACTTCACATGCATTGGTATGCTTTTTTAACAAACTACCGTGCGGCCATTTCTTTAAATGGTTGGACAGGTTAGAATCCCAGGCGCACGTTAATCATTGCGCCTGGGATTTTTTGTTTGTGGCCCGCCTTTTTTGCGTGCGGGTTAAACATGAAGCTATGGCAGCAGCAAAAACAAAAACACGCAAGCCGGTTAAACGCAATGCGGAAGCGAGGAAAGATCTGGCGAAGTCATACAATAAGTTTAAGGAGTTCGAAGGTCAGCAATACACCGGCATGAAAGTCGGACGAAGTCACAAGTGGTATTACGACAAGGGTGAATGGAAGGAGAAGAAGCTTACACCTGACGAATGGGAAATTAACTACGCGGTGACGAAACGCAGGGCGGGAAAAGCTCCGGAAGGCTCCGGTGTTCCGGTCGGCACGGAATATCACTGGTACATTATGGCACATCAGCACGTCAGGAAGCTGAATGCAAATGATTACACGACCACATTGAGTGGAATGAAGTTCAAGGTGGCTCATAAACGGTCCGATACAGAGAAGTGGAGCGCTTCGGATCGGGCGCAGAAAAAACGACTGATTAAGATTTTTCAGCGCATGATCGACCAGCTTGAGCGTGAACTGAAGGCGGAGGAATAGGAGAGAACTCTTTCATATTGGATCGAACAGGATTGTAAGTTTCTGGCATTTTTGTAGTTTCGGGAACAATCAGTTCGTCATGAAAAAGCTTACAACACTTCTGTTCTTCATTCTCGCTGTTTCCGCTTTTGCAAATGTTCAATTGCCGAAGATTTTCGGTGACCACATGGTGCTCCAACGCGATCGCGCCATCAGCGTTTGGGGTTGGGCAGATCCCAAAGAAAAAATAACCGTATCGCTAAACAAGCAGACCCGTGCAGTAATTGCAGGCAAAGATGGTTCGTGGAAAATTTCACTTGAAGCAGAGCCGGCAGGAGGACCGTATAGCCTTACCGTTAAAGGAAAAAATACTATCACACTTTCAGATGTGCTGATCGGAGATGTTTGGGTTTGCTCAGGCCAGTCCAATATGGAGTGGACCGTCAGGAACAGCAACAATCCAAACGAGGAAATCGCTGCAGCAAATTTTCCAACGATCCGGCACTTTAAAATTCCTAACACCGTGGCGTCTGAGCCACAAAAAGATGTTCTTGGTGGTGAGTGGAAACCTGCTACAAGCGCAAACATTGCCGACTTCACCGCAGTCGGTTATTTCTTTGCCCGAGAGTTGACAAAAGAATTAAATGTTCCAATCGGATTGATCAATACAAGTTGGGGAGGAACTCATGTGGAAACCTGGACCAGCAGAGAAGCATTTGCGGCAACAGATGAATTCAAGGCAATGATTGCCGGTATGCCGCGGCTGAACCTTGATTCGCTGGCTAAGCAGAAACAACGTGAGACGACTGCAAAAATCGAAAAGCTTCAGGGAAGCCTCGATGCTCCCGGCACGTCACAAAAATGGATCGATCCTGCGTTTGATGATGCCACGTGGAAGACCATGAAACTTCCTAACCTGTGGGAAGGACAGAGTCTTCAGGACCTTGATGGAGTAGTATGGTTCCGAAAAACGTTTGAACTTACCAGTCAGGACCTTGGCAAAGATGCGACACTGATGCTTGCCATGGTTGACGATTGGGATGACACTTATGTCAATGGACAGAAAGTTGGAAGCACAAGGCAGTACAATGAGCCGCGGAAATACCGTGTGCCGGCAAGTGTGCTTCGCGAAGGTCAGAACATAGTCACTGTTCGGGTTGAAGATACAGGTGGTGGCGGAGGAATTTATGGCGATGCATCAACGCTGGCGATAGAAGCGGGAAGCAGAAAGGTCGATCTCTCAGGTGACTGGCATTTCCGCATCGAAAGTGTGGCTAAAGGGTCGCAATCCGTTGGCCCAAACAGCTACCCGACACTGCTGTTCAATGCGATGATCAATCCGATTCTCCCGATGGCAATCAAAGGCGCATTGTGGTACCAGGGTGAGTCTAACGCAGGACGTGCTTATCAGTACCGAAAGGCATTTCCGCTGATGATCCAGGATTGGCGCAAGCGGTGGGGGCAGGGAGATTTTCCTTTTTATTTCGTGCAGCTCGCCACGTTTAAGGCAAACAACGGCACAAGTGAAAATGGTAGCACGTGGGCTGAGTTGCGTGAGGCGCAAACCATCACGCTCAGTCTTCCGAACACGGGTATGGCGGTGACAACCGACATCGGAGATCCCAATGATATTCATCCGAGAAACAAGCAGGATGTTGGAAAGCGCCTTGCTGCCATTGCTTTGAACAGAACATACAATAAAACACGTGTCGATCAGGGGCCGACATTCAAGTCGTTGCGCATTGAGGGTAATAAAGCGATTGTAACGTTTGATAATATCGGTGGCGGCCTCGTGGCAAAAGACAAGTACGGCTATATAAAAGGCTTCGAAGTTGCGGGCGATGATCAGAAGTTCCGGTTTGCGAAGGCATCCATCGAAGGCAATACAGTGGTGATCTACCACGACCAGATCACGAAGCCAGTTGCTGTCAGATTCGGCTGGGCAGATGATGCTACCGACAACAATCTTTTCAACGCTGAGGGATTTCCTGCCGCGCCTTTCCGCACTGACACATGGAAAGGCATTACTGAGGCTGGCAAATTCACCTTTTAGATGAAGATCGTCATAACCGATGGCTTTACACTGAACCCGGGAGATCTGAGTTGGGATGATTTTCATAAGCTTGGGCAAGTTGAATATTATGATCGGACAAAATCCAACGAACTCCCTGCTCGCGTATCGGATGCGGACGTTATAGTCACGAACAAGACGCCTGTTGATGCCAGCACAATTGAGGCATGCACAAAGCTGAAGGTAATTGCTGTCACCGCTACCGGCTACAATATCATTGATGTTCGTACAGCGAAGGAGAGAGGCGTGGTGGTTTGTAATGTTCCGGAATACGGCACTCACTCCGTTGCCCAACATGCGATTGCGCTGATGCTCGAGCTTTCAAATCACGTTGGTAAGAACAATATGAGCGTGCAGCAAGGTGACTGGTCCACCTCAAACGACTGGAGTTATACCAGATCTCCGCTGGTTGAAGTGAAAGACAAAGTCTTCGGGGTTGTCGGCATGGGTCGCATAGGAAATCAGACAGCACGTATAGCCCACGCGTTGGGAATGAAAATCATTTTTCATCGCGGCAAGGCTGCGGATGTGCCCGCCCAGCATGTATCAATGGAAGAACTCTTCCGGCACAGTGATGTGGTTTCACTTCATTGTCCGCTCAGGCCGGAGAATGAGAAATTTGTGAATCAGCATCTGCTTTCATCAATGAAGCGATCGTCTTTTCTGATCAATACCTCACGCGGCCAATTGATCGATGAGAATGCGCTTGCCACAGCGCTGTCGGAGAAAAAAATTGCTGGCGCGGCACTTGATGTTTTGGGTACTGAACCACCACCGAAAAGCAATCCGCTCATCGGTCTTGATAATTGCATCATCACTCCGCATACTGCGTGGCTCAGTAAAGAAGCACGTGGGAGGATTCTCCAAACAACTTTTGAAAACATTCGCGCTGCATTGCATGGGCAGCCGCAGAATGTCGTTGGCTGATCTCATAGAATATTGGTATCTTTTGTGAATGATCAGAAAGCTGCTTATTGCGATAATACCCTTTGCATTTTTGAAATGTAGCCCCGATCGGACAACTTCATGGACAGATCTTTTCTCCGGCCGCGATCTGAGCGGCTGGGACACCTACATCGGCCCCGCGTTCGACAGCGCAGGAAACCGTGACTCAATTCCACTCGGCCTCAATAATGACACGTTGAATGTTTTTAGCGTTGTCACGCTAGAAGGAAAACCTGCGCTCAGAATTTCCGGTGAGCGATTCGGGGGCATCTCGACAACACAAGAGTTTTCAAACTATCACCTTCGCATGGAAATGAAGTGGGGCAGGGAAAAATGGCATCCCAGAAAAAACCAGAAACGCGACAGTGGAATATTGTATCATGCTACCGGTCCGCACGGTGCAGACTTTGGTTTCTGGATGAGTTCTCAGGAGTTCCAGGTGCAGGAAGGCGATTGTGGTGACTACTGGGGCGTTGCCGGTGGAAGTTTTGAAATTCCTTCCAGAAGAACAGCGAAAGGCGATTGGATTTATACTTCCGATGGTCCGTTGCAGCGATTTGATGAAAAGAGTGAAAACGGGCGACACGTCATCAAGCAGCCCGATGCGGAAAAACCAACTGGCGAATGGAATGTCATGGAAGTGATTTGTTTTGGCGACACTGCAATTCACGTAGTGAACGGAACGGTTGTGATGAAGCTTTACGGTTCAGCGCTCCTGCGCGGAGAGAAGCGTGAGCGCCTGGCAAGAGGCAAGATTCAGTTGCAGAGTGAAGGGGCAGAAGTTTACTACCGAAATATTCAGGTCCGAAGTATCGACAGCATTCCGCATGAGTTTGGTCATTAAGTCTTTTGCTTCTTGCGCTTTGCGGAAGGAAACAGCACATTGTTTAAGATCAGCCGATAGCCAGGCGATTGTGGATGTTGATTGAGGTCAGTGGGCTCTCTCCACCTGCCGGGGCTGCCTTCAGGATCATGACCGCTGTAAAATGTCCAGTGTCCCCGGCCCAGCTCTCCATAGATATATCGAACGTTTTCACGGTTCGTGTTTTCGCCAAGGACAGTCACGGCAGGCTTGACAGTATACTTGTTGAATGAGGTTGTCTGCCCGTGAAACTCCTTGATGACATATTCATGATTCTGCGTGAGAAGGGAAGGTACTATATCCCATTTTGCTGAAAACTGAAAAACGTTGAAAAAGCCAGATGCCCTGTCGAAGAAATCCGGACGCCCTGTGTTGATATCTGAGAACCTTCTGCTGTGACCCGGCTCCAGCGTGAAGTTTTCGAAGGCAAGCGTTCTTGCAAAGTCAAGTTTGGTTTGCGCGAGCGGATCTGAATCGTCACCATCGTAATAGGCTTCGTTAATATCAACACCTTCCGCTGCAAGCGCGATGTCAAAGGTCTCTGCGCCCGAGCACATCGCAAATAAATAGCCACCACCTGCGCAAAAAGCCTTGATTTTTTTAGCTACAGTCAGTTTCATCTCTGAGACTTTGCTGAAGCCCAACCGCCTGGCAGTAGCCTGCTGAATGTCGGCTTCTATCCGTGATGACTCGCGTCTCAAAAATCGCCCGTACTGTCCGGTGAAATCTTCGTGGTGCAGATGAAGCCAGTCGTACTTAGCGAGTTCATCTTTGTAGATTTCCTCATCATATATTATCGTGTATGGAATCTCTGCATAGTTGAGCACCACGATCACGGCATCTGTCTCATCGAGGATCAATTCGTTTTTCGGTGAATAAACGGCAATCCTTGGTGCCCGTTCAAGTTTCACCACATTCATGTTCGCGGAGGGTGAATCGATTTCTTTTAAGATTCGTCCAACATTGACATCGTCAACCAGTTCAAAAGAAACTCCCCGCACGACACATTCATTCTGAAGATCGTTTGCCCACGTAACCATGAAACTGCCTCCGCGGTAGTTCAGGAGCCAGTCAACTTCAAGCCCTTTCTGGAGCATATAGAATGCGATGCCATAGGCTTTCAGATGATTCTTTTGATTTTGATCCATTGGGATCAGAATCGACATGGCATGCGCACCAGCGCCTGTCAGCAGAAAAACAAGTGTAAAGATTCTCAACATAAAGGAAAGTTTGTTGAGTGGGGAACGTAAAAATGAATGTAGTGAATAATCTCACACGAACCGAATGGGATTTTTGGGAAATGTGTCACAGCTTTAGCCGAAACCGATTCCATTGGCGATTTTGTTCGTTGTTTCCGCAATTCATCGATGACAATTCAGCGGGCGAACCGGCCGGCACGAGATTTTAATCGACACTTAACAGACAAGTTTCCCGTTTTCCATGAAAAGAATCGTTCTGGCCTTCGCCCTGATGGCATGCTTCGGCACATCCATCGCACAATCCGCATTGGATACATTGCGCTTCTCAGACCTGAGATGGTCCCTGCGCAAGAAGGCCGTAGTTTTGCATCATATGAATTTTACGGAAGCCGAAAAATCTTCCTTCTGGCCGGTATTCGAGAGCTACAACAACGCAACACGGTATGTGGAACTGGAATCCATCATGATACTGAAAAAGTATTCTGACGCCAGCGGACAATTCCGCGAAAGCGAACTGGAAGACATGTCGCAGCGCATTTTAAAGAACGACCTGCTCCTCGCAAAAATGAGGAAGCAGTTTTATAAAAAATTCAAGCAGGCAGTAACTGCAGAAAAAGCAACGGCCTTCTTTCAGATCGATACGATGTTCAGGTCCATGATGCGGCTCGAGGCACAACGGGATTTTGCCTCCGAGCAATTGATGGACTTTAATTTATACACAAGGAATTAGTTTAGTTGTTAGTTGGTTTTTTTCTAGTCGCTCACAGAGCGCAGCAGGCAGCATTAGACATCTGGCATTCGTTTTGACATTCATCAGTCAGTAACCTTGCTATGAAAACGTCTATTGCTGCCTTGTTGTTTGTGTCGTGCTCGCTGTTTTCGTTCACCGTGAATAATTCCGAGTCTAACGATGTCATCGTGTGGAATGAATATCGGCCTCTTACCTGGGAGGACTTCCAGGGTAAGCGCACCGAAGATGCCGCTGGCGATGCCGGCACGGTCGTCCAGATCAAAGCCAAGCCATACATGGTAAAAGATGAAGTGCGTTACGATGTATCCGCAGTCTTTGTCAAGAACAAATCCTGGGCTGACGCACATACAAAAGAGCTACTCGCCCACGAGCAACTTCACTTTGATATCGCTGAGTTATACGCCAGGAAAATCCGCCAGACCATTGCCGAACTTTCCGCTGCAGGCGAGGATGATGTGAAAGTGTACAATCGCGCCATTCAAAAATTGTTGCATGAAAGCAACGAAATTGATATTCAGTATGACCTCGAAACCCTGCACGGGGCAATGCTCGACAAGCAGGCCGAGTGGACGAAGAATGTCAGAGCTGGCTTAAAATCGCTGGTACAGTACAAAAAGCACCGACAGGTTGTTTCCGCTGACAAATAAGTCTCCGCACAACTAAATAAAGTCTCCTTTGGTGGCGTTGTTGTGTCGCAGTATCTTTCGGGTAAACAAGCGGCTATATGGTACATAGGAATCCCGTTCACGTAAGATTTTTTGTTCTGTCTTGTTTTGTGCTTCTCTCAATACTGGCACACGCGCAGTCAGATTCCGTTACGGTTAACATTTCAATCACAAATCAGATCACCGGCAAGCCCATAGAAGCAACACTCAATTGGTATTTACCCGAAACGGTGAAGCAGGTTGAATGGGGAAAATACACCATCGGGCTGGATGGTGATAAGGAAGAATTACTTACGATCACCAAGCCTGGTTATTTCGACAGCGAAGTGAAGATCGACTATGAGACCGTGAAACAAAACCCGCTGCAGGAAATCCAGTTGCAGCCCGGCATTCCACAGCTACATATTTCCGTTCTCGATGCTGTAACGAATCAGCCTTTAACTTCGGCCATTGACCTTTTTACACTCGATGAGGCAACAGAGATCTTCAGTGAAGAGGTCAGCGTTGCACCTTACATCATTGACCTTGAATATGACCAGGCACACGTGCTGCAGGTGCGGGCGCCAGGCTATTTTTCGTTTAAAGACACCATCGACTATAAACGCGTCTTTGATGGCAGAGTAAGGAAAAAGGAAATCAGGCTTGTTCCGCTCAAACTGGGAAGCAAGATCTCGTTGAATAACATTCACTTCGAACCGAATCAGGCCGAGCTGACCGATTTTGCGAAGCTCATGCTTGTTGAACTCAGTCATGTTTTATCCCAGAAGACGAAGATGGTCCTCGAGATCAGTGCCTACACTGATGATGTCGGTACCGATGAGTATAACCTTGAGCTTTCGCGCAAAAGAGCCCTCAGTGTGAAGAACTATCTTGTAGAGAAAGGCGCGAGGCCTGAGCAACTTCCGACAAAGGGTTTTGGGGAAGGCTCGCCTGTCGTGCCAAACACAAATGATGCAAACCGCGCACTCAATCGCAGGGTAGAATTCAGGATCGTAAATCTCAATGAATGAAAGTATCCGGTACTGTTGTAGACATTCGCGCCCGCAGGTTCTTTAAAGGAGAAGTTGAGATTCGTGATAAAAAAATAGTTTCCGTGCGTGAAGTTTTATATGCTCCTGAACAATATATCCTTCCAGGCTTTATAGATGCTCACGTGCACGTTGAGAGCTCGATGCTGGTGCCTTCTGAGTTTGCGCGTCTGGCGGTGGTACATGGAACCGTGGCAACGATTTCAGACCCGCATGAGATTGCTAATGTCCTCGGGTTGGACGGTGTGGAATACATGATCGATAATGGAAGCAAGGTGCCCTTCAAATTTTATTTTGGTGCCCCGAGCTGCGTACCCGCAACTACGTTCGAAACCGCAGGAGCCACCGTCACTGCTGAGGACATCCGGAAGCTTTTTGGCCGCAAGGAGATCAGATACCTGGCAGAGATGATGAACTGGCCTGGTGTGCTGCAGCGCAATCCGGAGGTGATAGAAAAAATCCGACTCGCGCATGAATTTGGTAAAGCCGTTGATGGTCATGCACCCGGACTGCGCGGTGAGCAGGCGCGACAATACATTTCGGCCGGCATCACCACCGATCACGAGTGCTTCACTGCCGAAGAAGCCCTTGACAAGCTGAATCTCGGTATGAAGATCCTGATCCGCGAAGGCAGCGCAGCGAAGAACTTTGAGGCGTTGATCGGGCTGATGAACGAGCACTACCGGAACATGATGTTCTGCTCTGATGACAAACACCCTGACGGTCTTGAAGAAGGCCACATCAATCAGCTGGTTGCGCGCGCCCTGCGGAAAGGGATCGACCTCTTTAAGGTTTTGCAGGCTGCGTGTATCAATCCCGTTGAACATTATAAGCTGGACGTTGGACTCCTCCGTAAAGGCGATCCCGCAGACTTCATCGTGGTGAAAGACCTCGAATCGTTTGATGTCGTTCAGACGTTTATTGATGGAGAACTTGTTGCCTCAAAGGGAGAATCAAAGATCAGCCGGGTTCCCGCTGCAGTGATTAATAAGTTTGCGATCGGACCGATGGCGGTATCCGACTTCAGTATCAGCGCAAGCGATACTAAAGTGCGTGTGATTGAAGCCCTCGATGGCGAATTGATTACGCGGGAATCTTCAGGACATGCTTTGCTTCAGCGCGGAAACCTTCTGAGCAATAAGAATGAAGATATCCTTAAGATTGTTGTGGTCAACCGCTACAAAACAGCACCCGTTGCGGTAAGCTTCATTAAAAACTTTGGGCTGAAGAAGGGAGCACTCGTATCTTCTGTCGCGCATGACTCGCACAATATCATCGCATTAGGTGTAAATGATGAAGTGATCTGTAAAGCCGTCAACGCAATCATTCAAGCGAAGGGTGGCGTTGCCGTGGTTGATGAAGTTGAGGAACATGTGCTGCCCTTGCCTGTCGCTGGACTGATGTCTGACCGCGATGGATATGAAGTAGCAGCACTGTATAAGAAAGTGGATGCAAAGGCAAAGGAGTTTGGGAGCACGTTGAAGTCACCGTTTATGACGCTGTCTTTTATGGCGCTGTTGGTCATTCCAGCATTAAAGCTGAGCGATAAAGGCTTGTTTGATGGTAGTGAGTTCCGCTTTGCGGACCCGCTTCTCAAATAAAAACCCCACCTTGGGGAGGTGGGGCAATTTAGCTATAGAAGCCAGGAACCCTTTCTTCCTGACTTTAAATTCTGATACTAAGATACGATCTCCGCATTTGAAATAAAAAGGATATCTATTCAGCGGAAGCCATTTCCTTTTCCATCCGTTGAATTCCGTCTACGCGCACCAGGCTGATGGTGTCTCCGTGACAATTAATACCTTTTCCAAATTCGATAATCGTGTAACCGTAACATTTCTTTTTAGCCACTTCGGCCTTCGGAGCGGGGGCGTTTTGTACATCAGTTCTGCGAATGTCCGCGCCAATCAACACCACTAACAGCATCATTACAGTTAGTGCAACAACTACTTTTCTCATTGGTATCGGGATTAAACTGGTTTGATTAATACACCCGTTTAATGTTATGATAATCAAGCAATTAACTATAAACACATAAACAGGTGCTGTATTAGATTAAAATACCATGCCTGCTGCTGTTAAGATGCCAACAGGAAGGCAGCTGTACGCGGATAGCGGCCGGAATTTGCACGCTTCAGTGGGTTGAAGTGGTATAGTAATTTTCGTTTTTTTCGCTGAATGATTTAAATGAAATGGTATGGGAAAGGATAGAGAAGGGAAATTTCATCCCCGGAAGGGAAAACCATCAGGTTCTTTGAGAACAGACACACCTGGACTGAAACCAATCAGTACGGGATCCTACGAAGAACATCTTGAGATTGCGGATAAGTACACCGTTGGCGAAGAAGAGCCAGCACCAAATTTACGCGTCCGCCATCGCAACCGAAACACAGATAAACGCGAAGAACGAAAAACAGAGACAAGCGACAATAAAAACACAAAAGCGAAACGCGAGACTTTCAATGAAAGTGATGTGGCGCCCGCGCAGGCCGAAGAGCTTTCACCCATGATGAACAAGGAAACTTTTTCATCGCTTGCCGCGCATCAGGGGCAGACTTGCATCTCCATCTATTTGCAGACACATGCAAAAGGCGTTGAGGTCAATGAGCTCGTTGACAACACAATGTTCAAAAATTACCTGCAGCAGATCAATGCGCAGCTGAGACAGAAGAACATGGACGAGCTCACGATCGAAAAACTGCTCGCACCATCGTTCGACTTGTTGCGCAACGATATGTTCTGGCGCCAGCAGAGCAAAGGGCTCGCAGTGTTTATTACAGAAGGATCGACAAAATACATCAGGCTACCAATCGCACCGAAGCAGGATGAGCTGATTGTGAACACATCGTATTATCTCAGTCCCCTTATTCCAATGATGACGCAAGGGGATTATTTCTACCTGCTCATGCTCAGCAAAAAAGAGGTAAAACTCTATCGGGCGGGCGAACATGGAATGGTTGAACTCATCATTAATGAGCTGCCAAACGGTGTAGATGACGTAGTACATTTTGAGGAAAAAGACGACCAGAAGCTATTCCGGACCGGAAGCAGTGGAGCGGGCGGTGGTGCAAACTTTCACGGCATCGGTTCCGGAAAGCCGGATGAGAAAGAAAATATTGCCATGTATTTTGACGAGGTGGACGAAACCTTGTGGAAAGCTGTGCTGAACAAAGAGAATGTTCCGCTGCTTCTTGCCGGAGTTGAATATCTTATTCCGATCTATAAATCTGTTGCTCAGTACAAGCCTATCTGGGATGAAGCCATCACCGGTAACAAGCAGTACACTGACCTGCACTCGCTGCATGAGCAGGCGAAGAAAGTGATGGAACCTTATTTCGCGGAACGGCATAAGAAAGCGCTCGAGTTATATGGAAATCAATCGGCTACTGAATTGACTTCATCAATTCCCGCTGACGTTATTCCCGCGGCACATTACAAACGGGTATGGCACTTGTTTGTGCAGCAAGGTGCGCACATCTGGGGAACGTTCGATGAGATGAATAACAAGCTGTCCATCAACGAAACACAACAGGATGGCGATGAAGACCTGATCGACAAAGCCGTGATCCGCACCATTCTCAATGCAGGTGAGGTGCACTTTCTGCCCAAGGATCAGATGCCGGGTGGAAGTGAGATCGCAGCAGTGATGCGCTATTAAAACTTAAAAACATTTAAATGGAACAAATATTAGAAATGCCGAAGCAGGTTCCACCTCAGCACCAGGACAGACAGCCCGGTATTGAGAAGGAAATGAACCCGCGGCCTATATATGACACCGATGAGCCCAGCTTCGGCCGGCTCAACGGAAAAGTTGCCATCATCACCGGTGGCGACAGCGGAATCGGAAGAGCGATTGCGATTAAGTTTGCCAAAGAAGGAGCAGACGTTGCAATTGTTTACCTGGACGAACACCAGGACGCAGAGGAGACAGCACGTGAGGTACGCAGGTATGGCAAAGAAGCACTTCTCATTGCGACAGATATCTCGCAGGAGGTCAACTGTCGCAATGTCATCGAGAAAACACTTGAGCGTTTCGGGCACTTGCACATCCTCGTGAACAATGCTGCTGTGCAATACGAGCAGAAAGACATTCAGGATATCACCGCTGAGCAGTGGGAGTATACCTTTAAGGTGAATATCTTTTCCTATTTCTATCTGAGCAAATATGCTGTAGCGTACCTGAAGGAGGGAAGTTCTATCATTAACACCACCTCAGTAAACGCGTATCGCGGTAATGAGTCGCTCATGGATTATTCAGCAACGAAGGGTGCGATCGTTTCTTTTACGAGAAGCCTTTCGCAATCACTGATCAAAAAAGGCGTGCGCGTGAATGCGGTAGCGCCAGGGCCAGTATGGACACCGTTGATTCCGGCCTCGTTTAATGATGAGAAAGTGAGCAAGTTTGGCAAGGATGTGCCAATGGAGCGGGCCGCGCAGCCGGTTGAGATCGCACCTTGCTATGTTTTTCTCGCATCGCAGGAAGGAGCTTTTATTACAGGGCAGGTGCTGCATCCGAACGGAGGATCGATTATCAATACGTAGAATGTAGAATTTTTTGGCTGGCGTAGAAGAGGCCGGGCTGTATTGCCGGGCCTTTTTTATCGGCCGCTTTCGCGGAACAAACTTTGTGTTCTAACGCTGAAACGGAATGATACTTATGGAAAATTTCAGAGTGCATTACCAGGAAGGAGAGCAGGAAGATATCCTCCGGATCTTAAGACGTTCAAACGACATAGTAATCGATAACATCGGGCCGCAGAGCATCGGGTTCACTGTTGAACGGGACGATGCTGAAGGGTTTTATGCGCACTTGCTGGATCAGATTCAACGCGAAGTGTACGATTTCAGACAACTTGTTCATCGCCAGAATTTCAACTTTTAAATATTTACCCGGATCTGGAAAAATGGTCTGTTGAGAATGCAACAGGCCCTTTTGTTTTTTCAGTGCACAGCCCACGCAGGGTTAAGCACTGATGCCGAAGCGATTATCACACTCCTCAACTTTTTCCAAATCGCAAGTTTAACATATATAAAAAGCGTATTTTGCAGCGCTTAAAAAAAGCACGTTATTCTTACATGTATCGATTTCTCATTGCTGTAGTATTTGTATTTTTTGCAATCGATGGTTTAGCTCAGAAAAAGCTGACCCCTGCGCAAAAGAAATTTGCTGATAGTGTTAATAAAGCGCTCGTTGGTCAGGCCGATTCAGTAAAGCATCGTATTCTCATCGGCTTGTTCGAGAAGTACCGAAATCGCAGCTATAATCGCGCTATCATCGTTGGAAAGCGTGCACTGCCTTTTGTTCGTAAAGCGGGTGATCTGCAAAGACTCGCTACGCTCTATCTTCAGATTGCCCAGCTCGAATGCCGATCCGGAGAAGAGAACGCATCACTTCCGTATTACCGCGAGGCTGCACGGATCTACAAAAGCCTCGGGCAGCCGCTTGTGGTGGCCGATGTCTACGAAGATCTGGTCACTTGCAGCGAAAAGAAAAAGGACTATGAGATTGCCTATCGCTACCGCAACCTCGCCCGTGCAATACGCGACAGCATTAACGAAGAAACACAAACGCGCAAGTACAATGAACTCCTCGCAAAGTATGAGCTGGAAACATCTGCCAAAGATTCAAAAATCGAAGAGCAGCGACAGCAACTCACTGTGCTCAATTCCAGCTCACGTGAAAATTACGAGCGCAACAAGCAGCTTATTCTGATTCAAAGTATTGCGCTGGGTGTGCTTTTCATCCTTCTGATAGGTGTACTGATCGGCCGCTCAAAATTCAAAAGGCACCTCATCGCAGAGCGCTCTGCGCGTCAGCTCGAAAAACGGGAACGCATGCAGATCT
The DNA here is from genome assembly GCA_029309925.1 of Fulvivirgaceae bacterium JP3-4. Taxonomy (GTDB): domain Bacteria; phylum Bacteroidota; class Bacteroidia; order Cytophagales; family Cyclobacteriaceae; genus Chryseosolibacter. Next base: position 2,617,733 of record JARKND010000001.1, on the reverse strand, counting down.
CTAAAGACATTCATGATGACCTGGATTCCGAGCTTTCGAAGATTAACGCGCTGACACAAACGCTGGTCGACAAACCAGGCGCACCGGAGAACAGGAAGAGCGTATTTTCCATCATGGAAATTTCGAATTCGCTCCTTGCGGGAATGAAGGATCTGGTATGGCAGCTGAATATTGATAACAGTACCCTGGAAAATCTGATCACGCGCATTCGTGATTATAGTTCGCAGTATTTCGAGGATTCACCGATCGATGTCGTGGGAACTTATCCCGACAAGGTACACGAGCTCTTTATCCAGCGTGTGAGCTTCCATAACATCATCATGGTTGTGAAAGAAGTGCTGACGAATATCTCCAAGCACTCGAAGGCCATGAATGTTGCCATCGCCATCACCATCGTGAATGACAGACTTCACATCACCATCACTGATGATGGGCTGGGATTTGACCGCACGCTTGAAACACGCGGCCAGGGGATTGCGCACATGCAGAACCGGATGAAAACGATCGGAGGCCTGATGAACATTATCAGTGAACCGAACAGCGGTACAAAAGTGACCATCGATATCGGCCTGATCCAGATCGCGCGTAAAAACTAAAACGTCAGCGACAATTCAACAGTCTCATTTCCGCGCTTCACTTTCAAGGGAACAGTCTGACCTTTTTCAAACTTGCCCAGCGCGTCCATGTAATTTTGGATGTCCTTAATGGGATAATCTCCGATTAGGATGATTACATCTCCGGTCTGAACTCCCGCTTTCTGCGCAGGCTTTCCTTCCGAAACACCATCTACTTTTAATCCTTCAACATCAGACGCATAGCTCGGCATGATACCCATTGTCACTTTGGTCGATCTGCCTGCCATCGATTTGCTTTTTGTTTTGAGGAACGCAAGCTTTTGTGCATTGTCAAGTCCCATTGACAAGGTTGCAATTAACCTGAGTACCTCAGCTTCTCCGGCAAGATTGATTTTTTCATAGTCATCCGATGGCTTGTGGTAGTCGCTGTGTGAGCCTGTGAAGAAGTGCAATACGGGAACGTCTTTTAGATAGAAGGAAGTGTGATCAGACGGTCCTGTTCCGGATGAATCGGTCTTTATTTTGAGATTTTCATTCTCAAGTTTTTTCAGGATCGGTTCCCACACGGGACTTGTTCCTGTTCCGTGCACCATGACAGTCTTCGATTGCGGATCGAGTCTGCCAATCATGTCCATGTTGATCATATAGTTGACCGATGTCATTGGGACAGGTGAGTGGTCTGCAAAATATTTGGATCCCACCAGTCCGAGCTCTTCACCGGAAAAACAAAGGAACAGATAGTTATTGTTTTCTTTCTTCTTGTTGTTACTGAAAAACCGCGCAAGTTCGAGCACACCCGCAACCCCGGAAGCATTATCATCTGCACCATTGTGAATCTTGTCTTTTGGATTTGCGTCCAGCGAGCTTCCCTGGCCATCTGTTCCCAGGTGATCGTAGTGAGCGCCTATAATGATCGTAGTGGAAGCACCGTTGTCGAGAAATCCGACAATATTATTGGCTGTGCCCACCTCGCCCTCACCATGAACACCTTTGCGAAAAGAGAATTGTTGAAGAAATGTGTTGTTGTCGCCCTTCGGTTGAAGCTTTAGTTTCTTAAAAACCCCGATAATATATTCAGCGGCTGCTTTTTCACCCTGAGAGCCCGTACCGCGGCCTTCGAGTTTATCATCAGCGAGTATCTTGATGTGTTTTTCGATCTGTTTGGTGTCAAAATCCTGTGCGGGAGATTCGCACGCAATGGTGACAACGAGCAAGAGCGCTAGGGAGCAGGGTTTCATAGAAAGATCAGGGATGAATAATGATTGTTAAGAACGCGTAAGTTAATAAGTATACAATATATTTGTGCGAATCTACTGCGTTCTTCTTTGTTCAATTTACGAATCTAACCCCCAGGATGTATGAGCACTTTACAGAATAAAATTGCCCTGATCACCGGTGGCAGCAAAGGTATTGGTTTCGGTGTCGCACAATCGATGCTTGCGGAAGGCATGCATGTTGCCATCACAGCACGCTCACAAAAATCCGCTGATGCTGCCGCGGAAAAACTAAAAAAATCGGGAAAAGGAGAGATCCTTGCGCTTGCTGCCGATGTGCGCGATGGGAAGTCGCAGCAGAAAGCAGTTGAACAAATTGTTGCTAAATGGGGCGGGCTTGACGTGCTGATCGCGAACGCTGGACTTGGATATTTCGGCTCGATCGAAACACTGACAACAGAAGACTGGAACGAGACAATCGATACTAATTTGACGGGAGTTTTTCACAGTGTTAAAGCGTGTCTTGAACCACTTAAAAAATCAAAGGGATACATTGTGACGATGGCGAGTCTTGCAGGAACAAACTTTTTCGCAGGCGGATCTGCCTACAATGCAAGTAAGTTCGGGCTTGTCGGATTTACGCAGGCGATTATGATGGACCTCAGAAATCATGGCATCAAAGTCAGTACGATCATGCCGGGTTCAGTTGCAACCAACTTCAACAACGCCTCACCGTCCGAAGCTGATGCCTGGAAAATCCAGCCGGAAGACATCGGTCAGCTGGTGATCGATCTGTTAAAACTCAATCCGCGCACGTTGCCAAGCAAGATTGAAGTGCGCCCAAGCATTCCCGGAAAAGGGTAGGATTTTAAGCTAGTGTCTTGATTGCAGAGCTTTTGGCTGTTAGCCTCTGGCTAATGGCTTTACATTGCCCATCACCCATTACCCATCACCCATTACCCATCTACCATTATCCATCACCCATTACCCTCCAGTCAATCCCTCAAAAACTCCCTCACCACCTTCACATACTCCTCCGGCTTCTCATTCATAGTCTGGTGGGAAGCATCTTCGATCACAACCATTTTCGAGTTTCTCACCTGATCTGCATACCATTTCGTTGTAGCAGGTGTGGCTTCATCAAATTCTCCGCAGGTGAAGAGGGTTGGTACGGTAATCCGACTGAGAACATCCGTGCGATCGAAATCTTTGAGATTACCCGATGCCGTAAATTCATTGGTGCCCCACATGGTATTGTAGACGCTCAGACTCTGATCATCAAACGACTTCTGCACGTCAGGCGTGAAAGGAATCCGGCACAGGTGGCGTTTATAGAATTCGTCTGTTGCTCTGATGTAGCCGGCTGATGACGTAGTGCCGCGCGTTTCGTGAAACAGCAACGTGTCTTGCACATGCTGTGGCAACTGTTTGCGCAGCATGTTCGCATCCGCAATCCATCGCTGGGCGCTGATGCAGGGGCCGGCAAAAATTAAGGAGCGAATGCCAGGAGGATTTTCGGTGAGATATTCTGTGGCAAGCATTGTTCCCCATGAATGGCCGTACAAATGAATCGTGTCCAGTTTGAGTGCCTTTCGAAGCTGCGTGAGTTCCCGAACAAATCGTTTGATATTCCAGAGTGAAGTATCCTGGAGCCGATCGGATCTGCCTGCTCCCAGTTGATCGTAAAAAATGACAGGCCGTTCATCAGCCAGTGCAGCGAGAGGCCGCAGATAGTCGCTCGTGAACCCAGGACCTCCGTGCAACAGCACCAGCGGTATTCCTTTTTGTTCCGCACCAACGATTTCATACCAAATCTTTCCACCTTCCACCTCAACAAACCCCTGCCGCGTATGTCGTTTTTCGCTACTGCAGCCAGTTGTCACGATAATTATTAGTACCAGACACAATTTACCAACGGTGAATCTTGTTGCTAGCATCTTCAAATCTTAAATCTTAAACTTTAAATCTTAAATTGGCCTGTACTGGCACATCCTTTTTTTCCAATATACTTAAACAGATCATATGAAGTGGATAGGCAGACCGGGAAGCGGCAATGTTTCTGACAGAAGGGGAATGGGTGGTAAGATGGCGATCGGTGGTGGCGTTGGTGGAATCATTATCCTCATCTTGAGTTTATTGTTCGGTAACAACCCGCTCGAGAATATCAATGTCGGTTCCGGTTCGAACTCCTATCAGCCAAGCGAAGCTGATGATAAGAACGCGCAGTTTGTAAGTGTTGTGCTTCGCTACACGGAAAATGTATGGAATGATATATTTCCGCAGGAGTTCGGCACACAGTACCAGGAACCTCAGCTCGTGTTGTTCTCAGGATCCGATCAGTCGGGGTGCGGTTTCGCAAGCGCAGCAACCGGACCGTTCTATTGTCCACTCGATAATTCTGTTTACATCGACCTGAGTTTTTACGATCAGCTCAGTAACCAGTTTGGAGCATCAGGCGACTTCGCCATGGCGTATGTGATTGCTCACGAAGTTGGCCATCACGTCCAAAACTTACTTGGCACATCAGACAAAGTTCATCGCGCCCGTCAGCAACTAAGTGAGGCAGATGGAAACAAACTTTCAGTAGCGCTCGAGTTACAGGCTGATTTCTATGCAGGCGTGTGGGCACATCATGCGCAGGAAATGGAAGATATTCTCGATCCAGGCGATATTGAAGAGGCGCTTAATGCCGCCAACGCCATTGGTGACGATCGTCTGCAAAAACAATCTCAGGGTCGTGTGGTTCCCGATGCGTTTACGCATGGCACATCCGAACAACGCATGTACTGGTTTAAAAAGGGATTCGAAACCGGAGACGTTAAACAAGGCAATACGTTCCGCGAGCTGGGACTGACCAACTAATCTGATCCATTGCGTGACCGCTGCGCTTAGCTGATGTGCAGCCTGCAACCCGAAACTTGCGACTGTCTCGCAAAGTGTCCGTCCGTATATAAATCAGCTGGTTCTTCTGACCTTTTTTTCTTTTATTACCTGTCAGAAAAACTACCAAAAAACCTATGAAGAAATTATTGATTGTCCTGCTTGCCTTGCTACCCCTCGCAGGCTTCGGGCAGGCGAAACTGGTTGAAAAAGTTGAACAAAAGCCAGGTTCGGTTGTCATTCCGTATGAGAAATACGTGATGCCGAACGGCCTTACCGTCATTATCCACGAAGATCACAGTGATCCGATTGTTCAGGTTGATGTAACGTATCACGTGGGTTCTGCCCGCGAAGAGATCGGCAAATCCGGTTTTGCACACTTCTTTGAACACATGATGTTTCAGGGAAGTGACCATGTAGCGGATGAACAGCATTTCAAGCTGGTGACAGAGTCGGGCGGATCACTTAACGGATCGACAAACCGCGACAGAACGAATTACTACGAGACCGTTCCAAGCAATCAGCTCGAAAAAATGTTGTGGCTGGAGGCAGACCGCATGGGCTTTCTGCTCGATGCTGTGACGCAGCGGAAATTTGAGATCCAGCGCGAAACTGTGAAGAACGAACGCGGTCAGAATTATGACAACAGGCCATACGGACTCGTAGGGGAGGTGATCGCCAAGAACCTGTATCCATACGGACATCCTTACTCGTGGCTTACGATCGGATACATTGAAGATCTGAATCGCGTAGATGTCAATGACCTTAAAAACTTCTTCCTGCGCTGGTATGGTCCCAACAATGCAACAGTGACCGTAGGCGGTGATGTAAAACCAGCCGATGTCCTCACCCTCGTACAAAAATATTTTGGCAGCATCCCTCGTGGTCCTGAAGTCAGGAACATGAGCCTTCCTGCACCCGTCCTTTCAGGCAATCGTTATGTAACACTCAACGACAACTATGCAAGATTACCTCAGCTGTCGGTGACTTATCCTACGGTACCAATCTACCATCCTGACATGGCAGCGCTATCCTGTCTGGCTCAGGTAATTGGCCAGGGAAAGGCTTCATTGTTTTATAAACACATCGAGAAAAAACAGAAGGCAGTAAGTGCTTTGGCATTCAGCAGCCTTGCGGAGCTCGCTGGCGAATTCAGCTTTCGTGCAACGCCTTCGCCAGGCGTAACACTCACAGATCTCAAAAAAGAAATCGATGCGGCACTCGATTCCTTCGAGGTTCGGGGTGTCACCGAAGAAGATGTTGAGAAATTCAAGGGTAGTTTTGAATCACAGACCATCAACGGTTTGCAAAGTGTTTCAGGCAAAGTGTTCCAGCTCGCGCAGTTCCAGACACTGACCGGTAATCCCAACATGATCAGCAAGCTGATCGAAATGCACAACCGCGTGACGAAAGAAGATGTGATGCGCGTTTACAATCAATACATCAAAGACAAGCCTGCGGTGATCGTAAGCGTTGTTCCTAAAGGTCAGGAGACAAATATTGTTGCAGCCGACAACTACAAAATTGACGCGTCAAAGTACAAGGCGCCAGACTATGGTTATGAAGGTCTGAAATATGCAAAAGCAAAAGACAATTTTGATCGTAGCAAGATTCCCGGAAACGGAGCAAATCCGAACGTTAAAGTTCCAGCGTTCTGGAAGCGCGACCTTGACAACGGAATAAAAGCGATTGGGACGGAAACAACGGAGCTTCCACTTGTAACGATTTCTTTCACGATGCCAGGTGGTCATCTCCTTCAGGCATCGGATACCTCAAAGGCAGGTTTGTCGAGAATGCTTGGCGCGATGCTGAATGAGGATACAAAGAACTACTCTGCTGAGCAGATGCAAATCGAGCTCCAGAAACTCGGCAGCACCGTTAGCGCTGGCAGCGGGCTGGATGGTATTACGTTTACCGTTCAGTCGTTGAAGAAAAATCTGGACAAAACACTCGCTTTGTTTGAAGAAAAGTTGCTCAATCCAAAATTCACTGACGCTGCATTCAACAGAATCCAAAAGCAGACACTCGAATCATTCAAGCTGCGCAAGTCACAGCCTTCAGTTGTTGCTGATGATATTCTTGGCGAGTTGTCGTACGGACAAGGTCACATCCTGGGAATAAATTCCGTTGGATCCGAATTTTCCGTGAAGAATTTGTCAGTGAAAGATGTTGAGAATCTCTATAAGACTTCCATCACTTCGAAAGGGGCCAAGCTGGTGATCGTTGGCGATGTGAAGGAAGACGAAATTCTTCCAAAGCTTGCGTTCCTCAAAAAACTCCCGGCACGTGATATCAAGCTTCCTCAGCTTGCCCCGGCTCCGTCCATCGACAAAACTAAGATTTATCTTGTAGACGTGCCTAAGGCCGCACAAACTGAATTCCGTGTGGGATACGTCACCGGTTTGAAGTATGACGCAACAGGCGAATTCTTCAAGATGGGATTGATGAACTACGCGCTCGGTGGAGCATTCAACAGCCGTGTAAACCTCAATCTTCGCGAGGACAAAGGCTGGACCTATGGCGCGCGGTGCAGCGTGTACGGTGATAAGTATACAGGTGAATTTTTCTTTGGGTCGGGGATCAAAGCCAATGCAACGGACAGCGCGCTCGTTGAAGTGATGAAAGAGATTTCAACATACGCGAAGACGGGTATCACCGATGAAGAGATCACGTTCATGCGAAGTGCTATTGGTCAGCGCGATGCGTTACGTTACGAAACACCGTTCCAGAAAGCTGGCTTTATCGAACGCATTCTCGACTACAACCTGCCGGCAGATTATGTTGATCAGCAGAACAAGATCATCGCCACTATTCCGAAAGACGAAATCAACAAGCTCGCATCAAAGTGGCTGACAACGGACAAAATGTATATCCTTCTTGTTGGCGACAAGGCACTTATTCAACCGGGTCTGCAACGTCTGGGATATGATATTGTAGAACTCGATATCAATGGAAATCCGAAGATGCAGGCTTCGCTGAAAGGAGTAAGGTAGGGGAAATGTGTTCGGGTGCGCGGGTGTTCATGTGCGCATGTGGGGGATTCGGGTTGAGGGGACTATCGGCTTCCGATTGGGGTGAGGTGGTAACGGGCTGATGTGTTAAAGTGTTAATGTGTTAAGGTGTTAATGTGTTAAGGTGTTAATGTGTTAAGGTGTTAATGTGTTAATGTGTTAATGTGTTAATTGTTAAAGTGTTAATGTGTTAAAGTGTTAATGTGTAAATGTGTTAAGGTGTTAAGGTGTTAAGGTGTTAAGGTAGGATATACACAGACGATAAAGAGACGTCACGCGCAGCGTGGCGTTTTTTTGTTTGGTGAATGATGAAATTGATTTCTTTGAGACAGGCCGTTCAGCCGGAAACATTAACACACTAGAACATTAACACATTTCGCGAGCCTGGCCTACCTGCCCTCGCAACCCTCACACGAGCACATGAACACATGAACACATGAACACCTGGACCCCTGAACACCTGAACACCTGAACACACTTTCTCAAACCCGGGCACTTCTTCGCCTTCTTGCAGGTTCGATTGATTTCAGCAGTTGGTCATTGTGGAGTATCTCGAAGAAGTCGCGGGGAGTGAGCTTGTGGATGGAGAGGATCTTGATGAGGGATTTGAAAGTGATGTTTGCCTTGCCTTTTTCAATTCGCCAGTACTGGATTTCCGGCAGGTCGAATTTTGTTACAAATTCTTTGATTGTATCGTAGCCTTTTTCTTCTCTCAGCTCGGTCAATTTTGCTCCCACATCGAGCAAAAATTGCTTATACACTTTCTCCGATTTCATAGTCTTCTTGAATGCCTTGCTTTTTGCTCTATTATGTTTCGTTTAATTATCATTTCTGATAATTTGCAAGGTCTTTTGTCTGGCTTCACCTGAAGCAAAGTGTGAAAATAGTATTTTTCGTTGAAAACATTGGAAATTAAAACATGTTTGCTAGTCACGGACGATCCCGATGACCATCAGACATTTACGGAAGCCATCGGCAGAGTATCAGAAGAGTCGGTCGTAATGATCATCGTGGAAAGTCTGCAGGCCGCGGCACTCATGTCTTCCGGCACGCACGTCCCAGATTACCTGATTATCGACCTTTCAATGAATGGACTGGATATTAACAGCTTCCTCGATCTCCTGCGCGCTGACGTTCATCTCAGGCGTATACCAATTCTTGCCTATGGTGAGCCGAGTGAGTATGCAGGCATCGAAGACCGCAGGTCGTTGACATTCTTCGCCAAGGAGTATGAATACACGGAACTGCAGTCAATTTTGCGTCAATTCATTTACGACCGGATGTGATGAATGAAAAAAGCAGTTGACGTGTCAACTGCTTTCTGTAGTACAAAAAAGAACCCCTCTTTGATGTTGAATAAACGTAGTAAAAAAAATCCTGCGTGGGAATCTCATGTATGAAAAAAGCCCACAATCAAGAAAATGGCCGCCCGTCTGATACACATCGCGGCCTAATCCTTAAACGAACTGATACTCTGAAGTAAGCGGTTCCTGCCGCGGGCGCCTGGGAGACATCATTCCCGCTGCCTCGAAGTAGAGCTTGAACGGCTTGTGCTCAGGATTGAAGTCCACATCATTCAATGTAATGCGTTCGTCACGCCCAATATCGCGCTTCAAAATAAGGTTGTCTGACAGAAGAATCGGAAGGCCTGGATCGTTCATGTTGTTGTCCATGTTTTCAATCAATCCATAAGCCTTGAAGCCACCTTTGCCGTCAAGGATCTCTCCTTTTTTAAGCTCCCGCTTGGCGTAGGTAAACACATTCGTCTTCATGCCGAAGGCAGGCTGTAGCCGGGCCGTTGACTCAAAGTAAGCCTCGGCAATGCACTGGGTGGCCTCAATGTGTCCGAGGTAGTATGGCCGATAGAAGAGGTAATAAGGACCAGGGCCGATATCAGGCGGAAACCAGCCCAAAGTAGCTTGCTGGAATTTATCTTTCGTATGACCGATCACAAACACACCACCGCGGGGCTCAGCCCCGAGCAGGTAATCCACGATCGGGGTCTTGCCATCCCAGTCCTTATCGAAGTCGTAAAGTTTGAAGATGTCGTAAATGCTTGAGGCCCTGTAGCCGTGCATTCCCGGCACCGCGGTGCGAGCGTTGATTGCATTTGCCAGCACGGCCATTTCAACGGACACCTTTGTTCCATCTGTAAAATATGAGCACATCTTATGGTCAAGGCTGCGCATGTCTGCCTCGAAGGCGATCTTGTCGGGGGTCGTATAACGATCCTGGAAGTTCTTTACGTTGCCCGCCATCACAAGATCAAAGCCATACAGGTTTATCTCATCAACGAGCTTCTTGATTACGGTAGGCTTGTCACCATCTGCGCACGTATAGGCAACACCCTCTTCTTCTGCTGCACGCAACAGGAGCGGGCCGTACATCAGATCGGCTTCAAAGTTCATCATCACAACGTGCTGATGATTGGAAATGGCTTTCATGGCATGCATCGCTCCCTGAAAGACAGAACTGCTCGATTCAACCAGTACGTGAACAAGATTGCTTGATGCCAGGAGCTCGGCATTATCGGTGATGGCAAGTCTGCCAGTCTGAATGGTGAAATTAAGATCCTGCACCGTGTCTACGATGTCGTAGTCGACTTTGAGCCACTTTGCGCAGTCAATGGCTTTTTTCAGATGAACATCTGCGATGGCCACGGGTTTCATTCCCGGTGTTGTGTGGATCTGGTATACGAGAGCCTTTCCCATGGATCCGATGCCGACTACGGCAACGCGGATATCTTTATCCAGCGAGAGAAGGCGCTGCTTCAGGCTGATCATCTGTTTCATAGCGCTTAAGGTTAGTTGGAGAATGGATGGAAAAAAATTATGCCCGCTTTGGCGTTGAATTGCGTGTTACAACCGGTGAAACCACCTTTATGCAGATAAGCGCGTGCCGCCCGTGATTACGCATCAATTTACCCGTGTTAATTTTGGTCGAATTCCTGAGACAACGGCCTTCACATATGATGAGGTGGGGAGTTTATTAAACAAAAAAGCCACCCTGATCTCTCAAGGCGGCTTTCTCAATTTAGGTTTAGGTTTAGGTTAAAAAAGGTTTCTTTATTTGCGAGCCTATTTGATTGACTTGATAAGGTCTTCGTTCATTGTTTGGTAGTCGCGGTTTCCGGCATTCTTTGCTTCCCTCAGCGATGCATTTGCAGTTTCTACTGCGCCCTTCTTGTCGCCAAGTGCTTTCTGAATTTTAGCTTTCTGGTGCAACATCCAGAAGGCAGTTGGATTGCTTTCAAGCGCGAGATTCACCCACTCCAAAGCCTTATTCAGGTCTTTGTTGTTGTCGAGGTAATACACTGCTGCCTGGAAATAGTTGTTAGGATTCACCTTGGTGAAAGTCTCGATCGACTTCATCACTTTCGCATCGTAATCTGTGGTAACTGTGAAGCCAACTTTTGTGTTTTCCCATGCGAGGTTCACTTTTGCGCTTCTGTTATCTTCTGCGATGTCATCGATGCTGATGGTGAAAGTCTCAACCTTGTTTGGAAGCTTTTCAGATTTCACTTTGAAGTTTGCGGCTTCCTGGCTCTTGTCGTATGCGTTGGTGTTACCACCAATTTTCACATCCTTGTAAAGTGCAACCGTCCACTCCATTGCTCCCGGCCATGTGAAGATGAGGTATTCACCTTTTGGAACGGCAATGCCTTCGACTTTTACATCATCTGAAAAAGTGATCTTAGTACCATTGTTCGCACCTGTTCTCCAGATTGTGCCGTGTGGATACATCACATCTTTTTCACCGAATACTTTTCTGCCCCTCAGTCGTGGACGGAAGTATTCAATTTTTACATCGGTAAGTCCAATAGTGCTCGACACAGAACCTGCTGGGCTTGGCGCTGGTGTTTGCACCTGCGCTTCAGACGCCATACTCATCACGGCAATCACTGCAATCAGTAATACTCTTTTCATGTTTTTTTGTTTTGCTTTTTTTGGTGGAATCATGAAATCTGATAACTACTTTTTGACTGTACTCACCCTGATTTCATGGTGGAATTTATTTGTGATTTGTTAAGTAGTTTGTTCGTTATTTAAGGCGTCAAATTTATAAAAGTTTTTGATATTCGAAATCGTTTGCATGAAGTTGAAGGAGGAATTTTACCAGGGCACCAATGTAGTAGAAATAGCGCGAAATCTTATCGGAAAAGGGCTTTTCACGCGTAAAAAAAAAGTTGTCACCGGGGGCATGATCGTTGAAACCGAAGCATACTCCTGGAAGGAGAGGGGGTGTCACGCTTTCAACGCCAGGAAGACCGACCGCAATGCCATTATGTTTGAAGCAGGTGGTCATGCTTACGTGTACCTCTGCTATGGAATTCACCACCTGTTTAATGTCGTGACCAATGTTCCCGGTACTGCCGATGCCGTACTTATCCGGGCGCTGGAGCCATTGGAAGGGATCGAAGAAATGAAAAAAAGACGGGGGTCTCTGGCCAGTCCCTTTCATCTTACCTCGGGTCCCGGCAAGTTGTCTAAAGCGCTGGGCATTGACCGAAGTTTCAATGGAAAATACCTTCTGAATGACGAAGTTTGGATTGAAGATCTTGGCAAAAAGATTGCAAAGATTGATATTGAGGCGAGTCCAAGGATTGGAATCGATTATGCAGGCGAAGATGCATTGCTTCCCTGGAGATTCACACTAAAAAAGAATCTCTGGGTCAGTCGAAGACCTTGATTCTGCCAAACCCCATTAAAAAATTAGTGAAGCTATGCGTTTAGTTTTTCCATTTGTGCTCATTGCGTTCACTACAGCACTGCATGCACAGGTGTTAAGCTCAGAGTCGTTCCGATCGGTCAACTCGTATTATGATGAACAGAACCCGATGCTTAGCCCCGATGGACAAACGCTTTTTTTCACAGTGAGCAATCATCCTTCCAACATCGGTGGCAAAAAAGATCCGGGTGACATCTGGTATTCAAGGCTGACGGGCGGCCAATGGTCGGCTCCGATCCATGCAGGTACATTGCTCAATGATCGCGCCTACAATGCCGTGGCAGGATTTTCTGATAACGGACAACAGCTTTTTCTCCATGGCCATTATGATCCTTCCGGTGAACGAGCCAGAACGCAAGGCATTGCCATTTCCACAAACACAGGTAGCGGCTGGTCACGTCCCGCAAACATCTCCATCCCATACTATCAGAACAAATCGGGAATTCTCTGCGGCACAATCTCAAATGACGGAACCGTTTTCGTATTTTCTGCAGATACATATGGTAGCCATGGCGTTGACGACATTTACGTGTCCTTCAATGAAAACGGAAAGTGGACGGAACCAAAGAACCTGGGTGCTACAATCAATACGCAATTTCAGGAGCTGAGTCCTTCGCTGAGCGCTGATGGAATGACACTTTTCTTTTCCAGCAACGGCCTGAAAGGCAACGGAAGCTTTGACGTTTTCTCGGCCACCCGTCTTGACGACAGCTGGACTAACTGGTCGTCACCGAAAAACCTTGGGCCGGAGATAAACTCACCGGGTCGCGAGTTGTATTACCGGCCGTTGCGCACATCGGACGCTGCGCTGTTTACAAGCACGATCAACAGTGATGGATACGGTGACATCAAATTCTATAAATCACCTGAGCCTTCTGTCGTTACAGTTGCCACTGTCGATCCGCCAAAGGATTCGGTTGCCGATGATCCTATTGTAAGAATTTCTCCACCACGCGTGGATACTGTGATGGAGTATGTTGAAGTGCCAATAGAGAAACCTGCTGAGTTGCCCCCTAACACAATCAAAGTTTATGGCAAGGTTATCAACGCAAAGACCGGTGAAAATATACCGGCTACTGTGTCCTTCGTTGGGCCGGCACAGCCCGGGCTTGTAGCAGAAAGTACGGGAGTTGGTTATACGATCGCTATTCCATCTACGCAGGAGTATACAATCTCAATAGAGGCAAAAGGCTACGTCAGCACGCTCGAGAAGCTTAATGTCAATACATACGAGATGAAGGAACTCGAGATGAATTTCTCCCTTCAGCCGCTGGCGCTCGGCACCACCGTTAATTTGAAAAACGTCTTGTTCGCGCAGACAAAAGCGGATATTCTGCCCGAGTCATATCCCGAGCTCGACCTCGTTGTGCATTTCCTGCAGACTAACCCAAACGTGAGAATCGAATTGGCAGGACACACGGATAACCGTGGTATTCATACCGATAATGTGAAACTTTCACAGCAACGCGTCAACAAAGTGAAGGAATACCTGGTGTCGAAAGGCATTGAAGCGAAACGAATTTCCGGCAAAGGTTATGGCGGAACAAAACCAATTGCCAGCAACGACTCGGAAGAATCACGCAGAATGAATCGCAGGGTTGAGTTTACGATAAAGCGCTTCTAAAAGATATTCTTCCCCAAAAGCTTCATGACATCATTCTTGTAATTTCGCCCGATAGGAATGTGGAATTTTCCGATCTCCATGTCGGTGGCAGAGTAAGCATCGATCTTTTCGCGATTGACGATAAATGAACGGTGAATCCGCAGGAAGTTTTCTTTAGGGAGACTTTCTTCCAGGTAACTGATCTTCTGTTGTGTCACAATTTCCTTTTCAGCTGTCTTCACCTTCACGTAATCTTTGATGCTCTCGATGTACAGGATCTCTGACATCCGCACTTTGATCATCTTCTTATCGACCTTGAAGTAAACGTAATTGTCATTGGCATCCTGCTTCATCCCTGTTGTGAATGGTTGTCCAAGCGGTTGATGTAAGACCTTTCCAACGGCTTTGAGAAACCTGTCGAAGGGGATAGGTTTCAAAAGGTAATCGGTAACCTCCAATTCAAATCCATCCAGCGCGTAATCACGGTACGCAGTTGTAATGATCACCCTTGGAGGATTTTTCAGCGTTTTTAAAAAATCGATACCCGAGAGTTTCGGCATTTGAATGTCGAGGAAGATCAGGTCGACCGGGTGCTGCTGCAGGAACGTAAAGGCAGATACTGCATTGCGAAATGCGCCCTCCAGCCGCAGCTGCTCAACCTTGCCAACATAGTTTTCCATAATCTCGATGGCCAAAGGCTCGTCATCAACAATGATACATTTCATAAGACGCTGGTTTATTCGAAGTAACGGATAAGTGTGAAATAGTTTTCTTAACGAATTGTTAAAGAAGAAAGCACCAATCACCAATAATCAAATATCAAACAATGACCTGTGCACGGATTTTAAGCCTTAATTTGCGGGTGGCGTTACATGAAGCTCCAATAACCAAAAATCAAAAATCAAACGGAACACTGTACACGGACTCCTGGCGTAAAATTGTCGACTGCCTTTACCCACCCTCCGAAGATCCCTCTTACCAATTAGTCTGCACCATTTGAATTTTGATCATTGATCATTTGTTATTTTTTTCCACTAGCCCCTGATCGACAATATCACCAGATACGTCTCCTCTCCATTCATTATCTTCAGCTCGTGCCTGTTCGGATAGAGCAGGTCAAGGCGTCTTTTTACGTTTGTGATGCCGATTCCTTCTTCGCGCTTCACACCGTTTTCACCTGATTTGCTGTTCTCAACTTTTATCACCACGTGGTCTGCATGAGAGTCGATGGAAACTTTTACCCATGACTGCTGCAGGTTCTCACTCGCACCGTGTTTGAAACAGTTCTCCACGAAAGGCAGCAATATCAGCGGAGCGATCATGCGGTCACCGACATCCCCGGTAGCCCTCAGATCGATGTCGAGCTTATCGCCATATCGCATTTTTTCAATGTCTATATAATTGCGGATGAATTTGATCTCCCTGCTCAGTGGCACCTCATCACTCCGGCATTCGTAGAGCATATAATTGATCAGCTCAGAAAGTTTCAGTACAGTCTCAGGAGCCTTGTCACTTTTCTTCAGCGTCAGCGCGTAAAGATTGTTGAGGGTGTTGAAGAGGAAGTGCGGATGGATCTGTGTCTTCAGGAATTTCAATTCAGCCTGCAGTTTTTCCTCGGTGAGAACCTGTTGAGCTTTCTGGTTGGTATACCAGTATTTCAGGAGCTTGACAGAGACCGCAGCAAACACGACTGGATAGATCGCTGCGAACGTCTTCACAATTTTCGGGAACCAGAAGAAAGGTTCTGATAGCCACTCCGGATAGTAAAGAGGATAATGAATGGAAAAAGCGACATAGCGCTGAATCGTGCCGGCCACAAAGGATGCTGCAACGAACCATGAAAAAAAAGCGAGGTATTCACCGCGTAGCAGGTATTTCTGCAGCAGGAAGTATAGCGTGAAGTAAGTGAACGCCATCTTCACGGGAAGGTAGATCAGCTCTTCAGTGTAGGTTTGAGCATAATTGTCCTGAAAGCTTCCATACAAGGTTCCATAGAACACTACATGTGCAACCCAAAACAAAACATGCTGCAACAGTCTGTTTCCGAGTATCCAATCGAGTTTTTGCTTCACCGTCTCACGTTAACTTCGAACAATTATAGACAAGGGTTTTCAAAGGTACGGACTATTCCGATATACAGATGCGACCTCAAACGGATTACCGCTTGAACAAGACCAGCAGCGAAGCAGACAAGACCAAATGCTTTCGACAGACGCAGAGTCGTTTCTAATCACCATTCATACGCATCCGGCATGAAGGTGAAAAGGGCCGGCAACGCTAGCGTAAGCGTGATTAAATCATTCCACGCTACTATGAAAACCTTCCTGATCCTGGCCTTTTTATTGACTGCGGAATCGGTCTTTGCTCAGTCACGCACCAAGCCTCTTGCAACTGTGACCAGGGCTTCGTCTGTTATCCAGATTGATGGAGAGCTGAACGAAGAGGCCTGGGCAATCGCCAGACAACTCTCACCTTTTTTTAATAAGTGGCCAAGCGATACCGGTTACGCCCGCGTGCAAACAGAGGTGAAGATCATCTTCAACGAGCAATTTCTTTATGTGGCTGCCAAAAACTATCAGAAGCGTGAAGACCTTGTTATTCAGACATTGAAAAGAGATCAGCTGGAAGCATTCTGGACCAGTGAGGCTTTCTCGGTTGTGATTGATCCGATCCATCAGCATACGAATGGGTTTCTTTTTGGTGTGAATCCCGCAGGAGCACAGCTCGAAGGCGCTGTCAACCTGATCGGAACGTGGGCGCGTCTCAATGAAAACTGGGATAACAAATGGTTTTCAGCAACGAAGATCTATGATGAGTTCTGGACAGCCGAGATTGCTATTCCGTTCACTGCTTTGCGTTTCAAGAACACAACTTCCGAATGGGGACTTAATTTTATCCGAAGCGACATGAAAGCAAATGTGTTTTCAACGTGGTCACCTGTGCCTTTACAATTGAACGGGACCGACCCAGCCAATATGGGCATGTTGCAATGGGAGGAATCGTTTGATGCCGACAAAAGCAACATCACACTACTCCCGTACCTCTCGGCTGGCATTGAACGTAATCACGAAGAAGGGGAAACAGCCAATGGCGATGTCAACGGTGGCCTTGACATGAAGGTGGCGCTAAGCTCTTCACTCAACCTGGATGTAACCATTAATCCGGATTTCAGCAACGTTGAAGTTGACAGACAAATGACAAATGTCACCCGCTTCTCACTGTTATTCCCCGAGCGCAGGAATTTCTTCCTGGAGAATGCTGACCTGTTTTCAAACTTCGGCTCGTGGATGGTGCAGCCTTTTTTTTCCAGAAGAATAGGTTTGCACGAAGGCGAGGCGGTGCCCATACAGGCAGGAGCAAGGTTAAGCGGTAACGCAACTAAAACGCTGCGTGTTGGAGTGATGGATATCCAAACGAAAGCAACGGACAGCCTGTCGGCAAACAATTTCCTGGTGATGTCGGCACAGCAACAGGTTTTTGGCCGATCAAACCTGAAAATTTTTGGCGCAAACCGGCAGACTACGCGAAAGCTGGAAGGAGATACGCAGGCTGACTTTAACCGGACGTACGGAGCGGAACTGCAATACATATCGCAGAATGGCAAATTGAGTACCTCACTCCGCGGTCATGGATCGCAAACTCCCGAACGCCTTCGTGAAAACCAGTATGTCAGCGGGCAGTTCAATTACCTGACCAAAACGTTCTATGTCGGCTCTGCGCTCGAGAAGGTGGGACAGAACTATATCAACGATCTTGGATTCATTCCACGACTTTACAACTACGATGCGATAAACGATACCACTGTGCGCATCGGGCATTACTCGGTCAATCCGTGGTTCGGAATTTTGTGGTATCCGAAGAATTCGGAGTTGATTAATATGATTGAGCCGAACACGTGGAGTGTGATCAACTATCGCAGCAATGGTAAATTTCTTGAGCGAAATACATCGGTGAATGTTACAGTCTCATTAAAGAACACGGCCGAACTCTTCATTGATGCATCAACGACAAACGTTACACTTCCTTTCGCTGCAGATATCATCGATTCGGGAACACCCATCCCGGTTGCCAATTATTCATTTACACAATACACCGCTAGGTATAAGACGGATTCAAGGAAGGCACTGAATGGAGCTGTGAGTGTAAGTTATGGAAACTTTTACAACGGCAAGCGCCTTGAGTATGGTGCCACCTTGAACTTCCGAAGGCAGCCATGGGGCGTGTTTGGTGTAAGCTACTTGCAAAACGATATCGTGCTGCCGGGCGAATACGGAAGCGCGACTTTTCGTCTCCTCTGTCCACGTGCTGAAATCAGTCTGCGCAACAACATGTGGTGGACAACTTTCCTCCAATACAACACGCAGGCAGAGAATTTCAATATCAACAGCAGATTTCAATGGCGGTTCAAGCCAATGTCGGATTTGTTCATCGTCTACACTGATAATTATGCATCAACCGACTTGAAGGTGAAGAACAGAGGAGTGGTGGTGAAGATGACATGGTGGTTGAATTTGTGAGTCGGGGAAATGTGAGGGGTGATGGGTATCGGGCGATGCAGATTGTCGAGATCGAAAATTAAAGCCGATAAAAAATCATCAGGTCTGTTCCGGCTGTCATCCGGTTTCTGATGATGTGATTGTTATAGAATTCTTCAAAGACTATCAAGATCGGTCCGATGGCGGTACTGAAAACGAGCCTTGATGAAAGATTAAAATCACGGCCGAGATAAAGTCGTGCTCCGGCTCTGCGTGTGTCAGAAATATTTCCGCGTGTAAGTTCAGACTCTGAGTAAGTGAAATGTCCGGCAGCTTTAAGATACCAGGGCATTACTTCAGTGTATTTCGATTTACCCCAAAGGTGCCGGTAATAGGAAATGGATGGGATCACTAACACGGCATGTCTCCTGGGCAACCCACAACCAATGTTTATACCGAGATCATTTTGTCCAAAGCTGTAGCGCATACCGATGCTCAGCGCATCCGTGCTGGACAGTGAGACATTGACGTCAAAATGATTTCCAGGCTCTGCCTGAGCAAAAGCTGTATGGTTCGCTTGCAGGTAAAGCAAGCACGTTAAAAGCCAGGTTTGAAAGAGGGTCTTCATAGCGGCTCGTAATAAAAATAAGATACGGAGATCGTTTAGCAAACGATCCAAGGAGGTAAAAATTGTTTCCGTTTTATATTGATCTCGACTTTTACGGTGGAAGTGTGGGCATGCCAAGGGGCTGGAACAAGAATTGTCGGTTGGTTCGGTGGCCTCTTCCTAATTCCAGAACAATTCGAATGATGTCTGCTTCTTTGCCGGATGAAAAGAATAATTACTTGATCCAACTGGATGCGCTTCGCGGTATTTCGGTCATTATGGTAATTTTTTCACACTGGGCGGGATATCACGCTAACCTATGGTCTGATAATATATTCTGGTTCAATGGTGAAGTTGGCGTCAAAATGTTCTTTGTGATCAGCGGATTCCTGATCACCGGCATACTATTGCAGGAGCGACACCGGACTGAACAACTTCAATTTCCTAAAACGCGCATTGCACGAAACTTTTACATCAGGCGCTTTTTTAGAATATTTCCCGCATACTATGCCACCATCGTCATCGCTCTCTTATTGCGTCATGAAGATGTACTTACATCGTGGAAATGGCATGTCAGCTACCTGAGCAATCTCTTGTTCGCTTTGAGAGGCGAGTATCTTGGCGATGTTTCGCATTTTTGGTCGCTGGCAGTTGAAGAACAATTTTATCTGTTCTGGCCACTTGCAATGTTGTTCTTGCCTAAGCGTTTTCTGCTGCAGTTCATTACTTGCTGCATTTGTATCGCTCCGGTGTTCAGATACATCGCTATGTTCATTCTTAAGCAAAATGATGTAACCGTCACAGTTTTGCCAGTCTCTTCGTTGGATTGCCTCTCGGGCGGTGCGCTTCTCGCTTATCTGAGATCAGTTTATGCATCCTCCGCCATACGTGAGGCTGGCCTCGGCATTCTGAAGAAGGCTGCGATCGTATGCGGGCTGTCATTTCTTGTGTTTAATCTTTTCGGATCAGTCCCTCCGGAATACGACTGGTACGGTGTTTTCATTTCACGACTATTGCTCGTTCCAACCCTGGTTGGAGTTCTGATTCTTTTCGTAAATGGATTTGACGGACGCCTTGGCAGCGTACTGCAATCGCGTTTCGTAACATATCCTGGCAAAATCAGTTATGGCATCTATTTGTTTCACTTCTTCATACCTGGCGCAACGTATTGGCTATTGACCAGAGCAGGATTGACGCTCAGCACGGGAGTTGTGTTGTCGATTAACCTTTGTTTGCTGCTGGCGTTGGCATCCCTCTCGTGGCACTTTTTTGAAGATCCGATCAATCGCTTTAAAAATTACTTCCCATATAGCAGTAATACAAGGGTGGGCGCAGTCAGTCGTTTCAATGTCCAGGCAAAATAACGGTCCTTTAACACGGTTATCGCTACAGTTTGTTTACGATTTCTTTGCGATTAACTTCAACGTTGTAACATCTCCATTATTACTAAACGATCATGACCGGAAACAAAAGATGGGCGGATGAACAGAGACTGTATAACCACGTGAAATTTTTCACGACAATTAATCCACCCAGGAATTATCAGAACCCGCAATCGCTCGCGCACGCTTCGGCCTATATACAAGGGCAGTTTGCTGCGACCGGTGGTGACCCTAAAGAGCAACGCTGGAAAGCAGGAGGGAAGGAATTCGAAAACATCATCTTATCATACAATGCTTCTGCAAGCAAGACACTCGTTGTCGGTGCGCATTATGATGTCTGTGGCGATCAGCCTGGAGCGGACGACAATGCGAGCGCTGTAGCTGGATTGCTGGAATTGGCGCACCTCGTATTCAAACATAAACCAAAGGTCGACTACCGGATAGATTTTGTAGCGTATTGCCTCGAGGAACCTCCGTTTTTCGCTTCAAAAGAAATGGGAAGCTATGTACATGCAAAATCATTGCACGATGCAAAGCGTGAGGTCATAGGAATGGTCTGCCTCGAAATGATCGGGTACTTTTCAGATAAGCCAAACTCGCAGCAGTACCCATCATCTGAACTTGCAGAGATCTATCCATCCACCGCGAACTTTATTGTGGTTGTGGGTATCGAACAATACAAGGCATTCAATGAAAAGTTTCACCGCCTCATGGCGAAAGACTCGGGCATCGATGTGCAGGTCATAAGCTTTCCGGGAAGCAACGATCTGGCCGGTCTATCCGATCACCGTAATTACTGGCAGTTCAATTACCCGGCACTGATGATCAACGATACATCGTTCGTCCGAAACCCGAATTATCATCGGAAGAGCGACACAATTGAGACACTTGATTTCCCGAAGATGACGGAGGTTGTGAACAGTGCGTATCAGGCGATTGTGAGCCTGTGAGAAAGATCACAGGTAAACTTGATTCGGTTTAATATGTCTTTGCGGCAACAAATGAATTTTATTCATGATGAGTTTAATCGAGTTATCAGGTCCGACCCTGAGCAACTGACAAGTTCGTGTCGTGATGTATTCCAAAACGAAAAAAGCCTCAAATCGGACAGATTTGAGGCTTTTCATTCAGCGGTCCGGACGGGACTCGAACCCGCGACCCCGTGCGTGACAGGCACGTATTCTAACCAGCTGAACTACCGGACCATTACTACGACTTGCTAAAGACTGCAATCTCTTGCCGCCCTGTTGTAAATCGAGGTGCAAATATAGGTTTACTGCCCTTTTCTGCAAAAAAAACGCAAATTAATTTTATCAGCGAAACGGCTATATCAATTAGAACGTTTTCCTAAAAATGAATTGTACATCCAGACACTCTTCTCCTGCTCGCGAATGTAATCGCTCATCAACGCGCCAGTGCCCTCATCGTCAGCATCCTGCGCAATCTTCAGCAACTCGCGCTCCTTCATCAGCAGTATTTTGAAACTCTCAAGAACTGCCTCAACTGCTTTCACACCGTCTGAGACGCCTACGTTCTCTTTGATCTCAGAAGTCTTGAGATAATCAGAGAAAGAATGAAGCGGTGTGAACCCAATGGTGAGAATGCGTTCTGCGATCTCATCGATCTTCACAAGGGCATCAGTGTAAAGTTCCTCGAACTTTGCATGCAGTTCAAAGAATTTATCACCACGGATATTCCAATGAAAACCCCTGACATTCTGATAGAAAATCTGATAGTTCGCCAGCAAGGCGTTCAGGTTGGTTGCAAGCGTTTTTGTCTGGGAAACTTCTAACCCAATGCTGTTCGTTTTTTCCATACTTGTGCAGTCTCATTTTTATTGGATAATACCAAATGCGATTACAAAAATAAGACCTGCGCGCGTGCTAAAGCTTAAACACAAACTCCCCGATGATATTCGAGCTGTCCCACGTGTACTGGCGGTCACCTGACAGCCGCAGCACATTCATCCTCACTTCTTTAAACACCTGCTCAATAGTCAACCCGGGCTTGCGCATGGCTTTGAGAAGTTCCTGCGTATACAGCCCGTTGCGGCCGGTCCCGTCTGAAGCAACAGAGCCGGGAGCTGTTGCAAACGCAATGAACGAACCACGTGCGCGTTTCATCTCACCCAACCCTTGGCCTACTGATCGAGAGGTGGCAGGGAATGGGTTGTTTCGGCAAGCATCGAGGATGACGATGTTCATTCTGGAGTTGGTCCGCTCCATGTTGGCCAGCACCATGCGCTGAACCGGAAAACACATCCGTGTGATATCGTCCTCAAACTGAACGTTGGCGTCTATCGGGACTAGATAGTTTTCATCCTGGTACTGAACGCCATGCCCTGCATAGTAGAACAACCCTACCGTCTGATCGCGAGGTCCGTTCGTCAGCTTCTCCTGAAACTTACGCATCGCCTCGCGAAGCTGAACATACGTTGCGTTCGTCAGTAACTGCACTTCAAAATTTGAATTACGCAGTTCGGTTGCCACATCGGTAGCATCGTTCACAGGATTCTTCAGAATACCAATTTCCTTCGAGTAATTGCTGTTGCCGATCACCAGCGCATAACGCTTTTCATCTTTGTAAGTCGCAGCGATCGCGGGGATCACACTTTCAACTGCCTGCGATTTCTGTCCTCCGGGCTGATCGTTCTTCGATGATGGCGGCTCCGTTTTTTTGTTATTCTGAACAATCATCTTCGTGTTCTTGTCTTCGCCTGTTGCCCTGGACGATGGAGGTGTATTCGCAATTGAAACAGATGCCAGTGCCGGATTGTTCGGATCGAGAGTCTTTGCCTTTGCCAGGTCGTCCTGCGCCTCCTGCGCTTTTCCCTGACTTGCATGGAATTGCGCGCGATCCGCAAGAATCTGGCTGCCTACTTTTTTATTGGGACCTGCAAAACTAACTGCATCATCGTAGTACCGCTGTGCTTCCTTAGGCCTGTCAAGTTTTTCAAAACTCTTCGCCATCACCCAGTGAATCACCGCTTTGTTGTAATGATTCAGGTTGAGCGCCTGGTCGAGATCGTTCAAGGCGGACTTGTACTCCCCAATGTGGAAGTTCGCCTGACCCCGGTAGAAGTAAAGGTCTTCATCCAGACGCTTGTTGTGTGATGGATTATCAATGATGGCCGTAAACCCACTCACGACTGACGAATAATCACCAGCCTTGAATTTGGCAAGACCCTCTTCGTATTCCTGGAAGTCTTTATCCTTTTGACCGAACGCAGCAATGGAAAATGCAATGAACGCAAAACTCATTACCATTGATGACATAGCTTTCATAAAATTCAAGTTTAAACGGAAGACACCTTGAGTAGCAGGCATCGCTTTGGGGTTTATATTACAAATCGTTTATACGTACAAAAAACCAAAGTGACCATCTTTATCACGTCAAATTTACGCATTTGGGCAAATTGCAGCTATTCCGCTGGTACTTAAAAAAATGCTATTTTAGCCCCGTGTGATGAGAAGATCTCTGTTTCTGTTTATAGCCATTAGTCTTGTCTGGGTTTCATGTAAATCATCGGGGGGCAGAACAACCACTGTTGTAAAGCCAAAATATCACCATTGGTGGTTCGATCGGAAAAAAGACAAGAAAGCAAAGCGCACAAAGATGGTGAAGATGCGCAGCTAGGTAAGCCCTTTCATTACGTTGTCCATGTTCCTGCGGAAAAACAGCTTGAGCGGATTCTGCTGCGTCATGTGCGCTGTTACAATCGATCCGAGAAAAACCGTGTTGAATAAGTTTGTGATGTCGCGGGTCGATGTGGTCTTTGTGATCTCCTTTTTAAAAATCGCCTCAAGCGTAAACTTCTCAAGCATCTGATCGAGTGACAGGATTTCTACGCTGCTCACATCCTCAACATCCGGAAAGAGAAGTTTCTTTTCCTCCGGCTTGACCGGAAAAGGTTTTGGCGGACGTTTCGAGTCTGAAAGGTAGCCGATCAGACTGAGCATCAGGCCGGGATGGGTCTCGCATTCTTCGCTTAATTTATCCAACAGGAAATACACCCCCTGAATTCCTTCCTTGGGTTTTAGTTTGAGATCGACCGAGCGGCTCAGGCACCAGACACGAAAATGGTAGAGAAGCACATCTTCTTTTTGCGGGAAGTACTTGAAGAAAGTCACTTTTGAAATCTTAACTTTCTCGCAGATATCCTCAACATAAATATCATCGAACGCCTTTTTGCCAACCAGTTTCAGCGTATGCTCCAGCACCTGAACTTTCAATCTTGCTGCTTTTTCTTTCCTAAGGCTCATTACTCGTGTTAATTTTCAAACCTGAATTAATACTTTTGCGATGACTTAACCAATGTTAAGAATGATGAAACGCATTTTTCTTCTTTTACTTGTTGCTGTTTTGTGGAGTTGTAAGCCCACCTTAAATGATGAACGCAGGGTGGCTAAGGTTGCCGATTCCGCGATGGTTGTATCAGCACATCCACTTGCCTCAAAGGTCGGTTTGGAAATTCTACGCAAAGGAGGAAATGCGATCGATGCTGCAGTAGCCACTCAATTTGCGCTCGCGGTTGTTTTTCCCGCTGCCGGAAACATCGGAGGCGGTGGTTTCCTGGTGTATCGCGACAAAGATGGAAATGTATCGAGTCTTGACTACCGTGAGAAAGCTCCGTCAGCTTCATCACCTGAGATGTTTCTCGACTCCGCTGGCAATGTGATCCGGGGGTTGAGTGAAAAGGGTCACAGGTCCGCAGGTGTTCCCGGCTCGGTAGCGGGCATGTATGAATCGCACGCAAAGTATGGAACACTTCCGTGGAAAGATCTCGTGCAACCTGCTATTGATCTTGCGCTTAACGGATTTACACTGACTCAGGAGCAAGCTGAGTCGTTCGCTTACATCCAGGACACGCTTCGGAAATACAGCACTGTTGCCCCGGCATTTCTGATCCGCGACTCATGGAAGAAAGGCGACTCGATACACTGGACGGACCTCGGCCATACGCTTGAGCGAATTCGCGACAACGGAATTGCGGGCTTTTACGAGGGAAAGACGGCTGATGACATTGTTGCGGAAATGGAACGTGGTTCAGGACTCATTACCCACGAAGACCTCAGGGCATATAAGCCCGTGTGGAGAAATCCGATCGCAGGCAAGTACAAAGATTACAAAGTAATTTCCATGGGACCGCCATCCAGCGGTGGCGTTGCGTTGCTCCAACTTTTGAAGTCGGTCGAAGCATTTCCAGTCTCCGGGTACGGACACAACTCTGCGCGCTATATTCATCTGCTTACCGAAGCCGAGCGAAGAGCGTATGCGGATCGTGCGACCTATCTCGGTGATCCCGATTTCTTTTCCGTTCCTGCAGAGCAACTGGTTCATGACCTGTATGTCAGGGAACGCATGAGTGACTTCGATGCATCGAAGGCGACACCAAGCAGTCAGGTGAGGGAAGGAAAATTTCTCGCGCATGAATCGCATGAAACAACACACCTCTCTGTTGTTGACAAATTTGGAAATGCCGCGGCCGTGACAACAACACTCAATGACTGGTTCGGATCTGCAGTTGTTGTAGCGGGCTCCGGATTTATTCTAAATGATGAGATGGATGACTTCAGTATTAAACCGGGCCAGCCCAACATGTATGGTGTGATTGGTGGCGAGGCGAACAAGATCCAGCCCGGTAAGCGAATGCTAAGCTCTATGACACCAACCATCATTGAAAAGGATGGGAAACTCTTGATGGTGGTAGGAACTCCTGGCGGATCGACCATTATCACATCGGTATTCCAAACGATACTTAACGTGCTCGAGCACAAAATGGACATGCAGGAAGCAGTCAGTGCCAAACGTTTTCACAGTCAGTGGCTGCCCGATGCAATTTTTGCAGAGCAAAGCGCGATGAGCGCTGATGACAGCCTCACACTCGTAAAGATGGGACACAAATTCGATCCGGCATACCTTGGCGGGATTGGTCGCGTGGATGCCATACTTGTTCTACCTGATGGAAGACTTCAGGGTGGAGCGGATCCAAGAGGAGACGACTGGGCCGAAGGATATTAGTTAGCCACCACAGGTCTGAGTCATTGAGCGGGTTCTGTCTCGTGATAACAATGTGCTGTGTACAGCTACTGCTACTGTTTAAAGCTCACCCGCACTATTTTGCCGTCTTTCACATCGTATACCGCGATCGCCTGAATGAATTGTTTTCGAAAACGGACGCGCTCGTGATCGATGACCGTGTTGTTCAGGCTGATGCGATTAACAATCTGACAATGCAGGTTGGTGACGTCTTTAAAAATGGGTTCATAGGTTTTGCGCATCGCCTCTTTGCCTTTCGACATCAGTTTGCCCGATGGATCGTAAAGTTCAATATCAGCTGCATAAGTATTGAGGAATGCATCTATGTTACGTGCGTTGTAGGCATTGACCTGGCGCTGGACAATCATCTCCGCAGACTCATTGATGATCGTATCTGCAGAAAGTACCTCGCCTTTGTTCACGACATACGCTGCAGAGGTGAGTGCTGAAAGATCTTCGAGCGGGTTTTTATTGAGGATCACCAGGTCTGCCTGGCGCCCTTTCTCAACGAGTCCGTTATTTTGACCAAAGCAGGCGGAAGCATTCGCAGTTGCAGTTCTCAGTATTTGCGCATTTGTAAGTCCTGCTTTTTTCATTGCTTCAAGTTCGGTGAGGAAAGACGAGGCATGCATTGTTCCGACATTACCTGCATCGGTGCCAGCAACCACATTCACACCACCACGGAAAAGTTTGAGCAGATTCACTGCCATTATCGAATCTTCGCGGATATAGCTGGGCGGAGATTTCATCGCGCGGAAGCGCTGAAAACCTGATGGTATTTCTTCATTTGACAGATGCTCAGGATCAGAAAGACTTCCGTGGAAGAATGGGTTAGCGAATTCAAGGTCCACAGGTTTGTTCGCGAGCGCACCACTCATTGTCTGCATATACCCGCTCACGACCGTAAGGGTCGGGATATAGCTGACTTTTTTCGATACCAGGTGTTTTACAAATTCGTCAGTCACAACAGCATCTTCAACGCTATGGACAAGAATATCTGCACCGGCATCGACTGCCAGCATCGCGGTCTTCAATTCAGTGGCATGCACTGCCAGCTTAAGACCAGCCGCATGAGTTCTTTTTGCAATGTGCTGAACAACAGGAAACGTCTTCTCTGCAGGTAACTCGGGAGTGACGATGTACCAGATCTTGATGAAGTCTGGTTTGTACGGAAGCATTTTATTAAACAGAGAATCTGCCTGACCGATGCGGGTTGTCTTGACAATGATCGGATCACCATCATCAAGAGACTTGTTGGAGACCATGGAAAATAACGGACCGGTCACCAATACAGTGGGAGAGGATGTTTGTTTGCTGATGGAGTCACGGATGGCAAAATTGCTGAATGGCCCGCCTACGTCTGCAACCGTTGTAATACCCATGCGAAGGTATCGGTGCAGGAAGTCTCCAGCGTTTGCAAAAGTGTTTTCACGCTCTTTTTCATAGGGCACCAGTTTTCCGAAATCGAAAGCATCAGGCCGGGTATAGAGACCGCCACTTTGTGAGAAATGGATATGGCCATCCGTCATGCCGGGAATCACATACTTTGAAGCACCATCGATCACCATTGTTCCCTCCGGCAGCTTGTACTTTTTATTGACACTGACATCCTGAATGATCCCGTTTTGCACAAGCACAGATGCGTTGGTAAGAACTTTCCCCGTCTTTACATCAACCACGTTAGCGTTATTGATAAGCAGTGCTTGCGATTGTGAACACACAGAGAGGGCAGGCGCGAAGGTAGCGAATACACTCAAGGCAATGATTCTGAGCATAGGTTGGGGTTTTCAATCGGAAGATAGCATTCTTAGCTTTTCCATCAAACTAAGGGATCATTACCAACAGTCTTGCCGGGTGCATTACAATTTACAGCTACCGTCCTCGAATTAGTTCCACTGCTAATGACTAGTCTCATTTCACAATATTTGCTTATGTATCGTAAATGATGTATTCTTGTAATGTCGAAGTTTTAGAGAGGGTCTTTCTTCGACAAGAAGCTCAGGAGTGATTCTGGGCTTTTTTCATTTCTCTGGAGCTCTTCGCGATTTGGTTTGTGCTTGACCGCCAGATTTTGATTTGCACCCCAGCATCGCAGCGAGTAATTTGCATGCTCCCATGACCCACATTACTGCCGAACACAAGCGCCTTCAGGAACATCGCGAAGGGACAAAACGATGGAAACGATTTGGACCTTATCTGTCGGAGCGTCAATGGGGCACCGTGCGTGAAGATTACAGCCAGCGGGGCGATGCCTGGCATTATACGACACACGATATGGCGCGCAGCAAAGCGTATCGGTGGGGTGAGGAAGGGATTGCAGGCATCTGCGATGACAGACAGCTTATTTGTTTCTCCGTTGCGCTCTGGAATAAAAAAGATTCGATCCTGAAGGAACGCCTTTTTGGTCTTGCTGGCCCGGAAGGTAATCATGGTGAAGATTGCAAGGAGTGCTATTACTACCTCGACAGCACACCCACGCACTCGTACATGAAGATGTTATACAAATATCCGCAGTGCGCCTACCCATACCGTGAGATGGTGGAGCAGAATCGCCTCCGGGGGAAACTCGACCCTGAGTTTGAGCTGGTTGACACTGGTGCATTTCATGAGAATAGATATTTTGATGTGTTTGTCGAATATGCAAAAGCCGGTGCTGATGATATTTTAATCCGCATCACGGTGTTTAACCGAGGTCCGGAATCCGCATCGATAAACGTTTTGCCCCACATCTGGTTCAGAAATACATGGTCGTGGCAGACGAATTCCGAAAAACCGGTACTATACCTCGATGACGAGAAGACGATCAGGTTGAATCACCACCATGCAGGAAATTTTTACTTGTACAGCAACGAAGAAGTCTCTGCGTTGTTCTGTGAAAACGAAACCAATGTAACTCGCTTATATGGCGTGAAATCGAATGGGATTTTCAAGGATGGCATCAACGACTTCATCGTCAATGGCACTGCAGAGGCCGTAAATAAAAATCATCAGGGAACAAAAGCTGCATTTAATTATGACATCACTGTGCCGCCCAGCGCGTCTCATACCATTAGCCTCAGGCTGAGTGCGGACCATCATCGGGATCCCTTTGGCGACTTTGCTGGCCACTTTCAAAAACGTATCATCGAAGCCGATGACTTTTATGCAACGATCCAGCGAAATAATCAGAACGATGATCTGAAAAACATTCAGCGGCAGGCGTTTGCCGGAATGATGTGGACGAAGCAATTCTATTACTATGACGTAGCGCGATGGCTGCGTGGCGATGAAGGACGGCCTGCACCTCCGCCCGAGCGAAGCAAAGGTCGCAACAATGACTGGGAACATCTCAACAATGGTGATATCATTTCAATGCCGGACAAATGGGAGTACCCGTGGTATGCCGCCTGGGACCTGGCTTTTCATGCACTGCCCATCGCAATGATTGATCCCGATTTTGCCAAGGATCAGCTCGCCTTGCTTACGAAAGAGTGGTACATGCATCCCAACGGCCAGTTGCCTGCGTACGAATGGGAGTTCAGCGATGTCAATCCACCGGTCCACGGTTGGGCTACGTGGCGTGTATACAAGATCGATCAGAAGCTCAACAACGGCATCGGAGATCGCGCGTTTCTCGAAGAAGTATTTCACAAGCTGTTGCTCAATTTTACATGGTGGGTTAATAAGAAAGATTATAATGGCAACAATATCTTTCAGGGTGGTTTTCTGGGCATGGACAATATTGGAGTATTTGACCGCAGCGCGAAACTTCCAACGGGCGGATTCATCGAGCAATCTGACGGCACAAGCTGGATGGCGATGTTCACCCTGAACATGCTGCGGATATCACTCGAGCTTGCAAAGGAGAATCCCGTATACCAGAATCTCGCAACCAAATTCTTTGAACATTTTCTCTACATCGCTGGCGCCATGGCGAATGTTGGCAACGAAGGCATAAACCTTTGGGATGATGAAGACGAATTTTTCTACGATGTGCTTCACACACCGGATAATGCGCGCATCAAATTAAAAGTACGTTCGATGGTAGGCCTCATACCGCTCTTTGCCGTTGAGGTGCTTGACGAAGAGCTTTTCCAGGCAAATCCGGATTTCACAAAGCGCCTCGAATGGTTCCTTAAAAACCGACCCGATCTTGCGAACCTCATCTCGCGATGGGAACAGCGTGGTTCGCACAAGCGGCATTTGCTTTCACTGCTTCGCGGCCATCGCATGAAAAGGCTTCTCAAGAGAATGCTCGACCGCGAGGAGTTCCTCTCTGACTTCGGTGTTCGCGCATTGTCTAAGGTCCACGAAAAAAATCCGTATGTGTTCCATACCAATGGTCATACCTTTTCCGTGCACTATGTTCCCGGTGAAAGTGACTCATCAATGTTCGGTGGCAACTCCAACTGGCGAGGACCAATCTGGTTCCCCGTTAATTACCTTTTGATAGAATCTCTTCAACGGTTTCATCATTATTACGGTGACGATTTCAAAGTCGAGCATCCCACAGGGTCCGGAAATATGCTCACGTTAAATGAGATTGCCGGTGAACTGAGCCAAAGGCTTGTCCGTATTTTCCAGCGCGACCAAAATGGAATGAGACCTGTCAATGGGGATTCTCAACTTCTCAATCAAGATCCGCACTTCAGCGGCTACGTCAACTTTTTCGAATACTTCCATGGCGATAACGGGCGCGGGGTAGGGGCCTCACATCAGACGGGATGGACGGGGTTAGTGGCTAAACTCGTTCATTAAGGTGGCAGATCGAGATTCAAAGTTCAAGGTTCAAAGTTCAAAGTTCAAGGTTTCGGGTTCCGGGTTTGGGTAATTTTATTACTACTTAATAGTATTTATTTGAAAAAGTGTAACTATTATTACTGCATAATAGTATTAATAGAAATATGAAACGTATACAGTTGGGGGAGTTTGAAGAGATCGTCCTTCTTACGGTAGGGGTGCTGCATGGCAATGCGTATGGTGTCACGATCAAAGATGAGATCGAAGCAAGGCTTAACCGCGAAGTCACGATTGGTGCGTTGCAGATCACTTTGCGAAGACTGGAGGCAAAGGGCTTCCTCAAATCCAGGACCGGTGAGTCCACGGAAAGCAGGCGCGGGCGACCCAAGCTATTTTTTGAAATTACTGCGTACGGAAAAAAAGCGCTTGACTATACAAAGGAGTCCAGAGACGAGCTCTGGAAGTCGCTGCCAAAACTTGTATTGAAGCTGAAATGACATGAAAAGAGCTGACCCACCGCGCTTCTTGCTGCGCTTTCTCAAATGGTTCTGTAAAGAGGAATATCACGCAGACATTGAGGGAGACTTACTCGAATTTTACGACAGGAGAGCAGAACAACACGGCAAGACCCGGGCAGACCTGCGGTTGCTGAAGGATGTTGTCTTGCTTTTCCGGCCTGGAATTGTGCGCCAGGCCATTATTCATCAACCTATAAATCACAATGGAATGATCAGAAGTTATTTTGTAATGGGCTGGAGAAACCTCTGGAAAAACAAATTGTATTCAAGCCTAAATGTGGTTGGCCTGACTTTCGGGATTGTGTGTTTTCTCCTGATCGGACTCTACGTTTATGATGAGCTCAGCTTTGATACGCAGCACTCGCAAAGAGACCGTATTTACCGAGTGATTACGCATGAGAAGAATCCAAACAATCAGGCGACAACTGTAGCCGCAGCCGGATTTATGCTTG
The DNA here is from genome assembly GCA_029309925.1 of Fulvivirgaceae bacterium JP3-4. Lineage (GTDB taxonomy): Bacteria > Bacteroidota > Bacteroidia > Cytophagales > Cyclobacteriaceae > Chryseosolibacter. Next base: position 2,585,530 of record JARKND010000001.1, on the reverse strand, counting down.
CAGAAGAATCGCGGCACAGACTGCCTGAAGTGCAAATGACAACGCGGATGCAGAGAACAGGCCGGAGTAACCTCGTGGATCCGCAAAACCCCGTACGCGTTCAGGAGACTGTTACAATTGTCGATGAATATTTCCTCCAGGTATTTGACTTTCCTTTGCTGGAAGGGGACCGAAGCACAGCGCTGAAGGAGCCAAACAGTATTGTGATCACCGAGGATCTCGCCATGCGGATTTTTGGCAGAGTGGATGTGCTGAATGTAAATCTGCAGTTTGAGCACATGCAGAATCCGGTTAAGATCACGGGAATTTTGAAAAAGCATCCCCAGAATTCGACTTTTAACTTCACGAGTCTATTATCGGAGGCCACACCGCTTACCAATGAAGGGTTCAGACGTTGGGCAGAGAGCGACTGGGCTTCAACAAGTTTTACCGTCTACGCGTTGCTGCGCGCAGATGCAAACGCTGACTCTGTTGCCCGCAAGATGACGCGAATGGTAAATGCCAACGCTTCGTTAGAGCCCGGGACTGTTGTCCGTCACAGTCTGCAACCGCTCGAAGATGTTCATCTTAGATCGGAGGGAATTGCCGATGGCGCGCGCAACTCCAATGTCGACAGCATTCCGCAGGGAAATCCTGTTTACATCACAGTGTTCTCCTTCACAGCGATCTTTGTTCTGCTGATTGCCGGTATCAATTACACAAACCTGACCACCGCACGCGCCTCAAGCAGGCTCAAGGAAATCGGTGTTCGAAAGGCGATCGGGGCAGTGCGCGGCAACCTGATTCGTCAGTTCCTTGTTGAATCACTCATCACCACGATAATTGCATTCCTGGTTGCCGTTCTGATTGTTGCACTTTTACTCCCGCCATTTAATGAATTTGTCAACAAGAAATTTTCACTGTTCAGTTCGGTTGGCCTGCAGTTCTGGATAGCCGCGGTGGGAATGATCGTATTGATCGGCTTGCTGTCTGGGGGCTATGCCGCTCTTTTGTTGTCGCGGTTCAATCCTGTCTTATTGTTAAAAGGGCTTAAGATCAGGAATGGCGGAGATTTCTCAATACGAAAAGCGCTGGTGGTGTTGCAGTTTACGATATCCACGGTGATGATCATCGGTACAATCGTACTGTTCATGCAGGTTCGTTTTCTGAACAATACCGACCTCGGTTTTGATAAGGAGCTGATGGTGGTGATCGATGTCAATGTTCAGAAGGCGCGTTCAAACTTTGAATGGGTAAAGAATGAGATGTCAAAGATTCCAGCGGTTCAAAGCGTGTCGGTGACCTCTCGTGTTCCGGGAGAATGGAAAACGTTGCAGCGGATTAAGATGAAGAAAGAGGGCGGTGCCGGTGAGCTGCAGGTTGCCTATGCTATCGGAGCTGATAAGGATTTTCTAAGCACCTACGACATTGAGCTCTTGAAGGGACGCAATTTTAAAAACGATAATGATACTTCGTCAATCATGATTAACGAAGCCGCAGCAAAAGTGCTGGGAATTACCGAGGTTTCGGAAGAAGTTGTTGATATCCCGCAGATTGCGCGAAACAATTTTTTCACTCCAATCTACGAGGATGCCAATGCATCATTCAAACCCCGCGTGGTCGGCATTGTGAAGGATTTTAATTTTCAATCCCTCCGCGCTAAGGTCGAGCCGCTGGTGATTGCTTACAACTATAATCCCATCTATCCGATCGACTATTACTCCGTCAAAATTCAGCCGCAGAACATCCAGGCCACACTGGACAAACTCAAAGCTATCATGGTGGCCAACGATGAACGGGAGCCTTTCGAATATCATTTCCTCGATGATCAGCTTGCGCTGTTCTATCTCGAAGACCAGCGCAGTCAGACAATTCTTGCGTGGGTGGCGCTTGCCAGCGTGATCATTGCGTGCCTTGGACTGTTCGGCCTTGCAACTTACTCGGCAGAGCAGCGATTGAAAGAGATCGGCATGCGTAAAGTTTTGGGTGCAAACATGTTCAGCATCATGTCATTGCTGTCAAAAGACTTTGTAAAACTTGTTCTTATCGCGTGTTGCATTGCATTTCCTGTAGCATGGTTAGGCGCCAACAAATGGCTGGAAGCCTATGCTTATCATATTGATGTTGAGTGGTGGATCTTTGCCCTTGCGGGGATTATTGCTACCGGCATCGCACTGCTTACCGTCAGCTACCAGGCAGTAAAGGCCGCTATTGTAAATCCTGTCAAGATTTTGAGAACCGAATAACGTTTTTGATTTTACCCTGATTGGCTGACGATCGCAACCGCCACGCGATCGCTCAGCCTTTTTTTACTGCTCCGTATTGTTATCACGCTGCCTATAGCGTTACGATTTTTTGCCCGACTCATAGACCTGTGATTTGCGCAAAAGATCAGATATATTTATGCCAAAAGCGTGCGCTCTTGCGGCATTGAGAAGCTAACATCTTCATGCTAAACCTTGAGTGGCATGCACCACTCAAAAAACACCTATGAAAGATACCTTCATGAAACAACGGGCGGCCTGTCTGATAATTGGGTTTCTCGTAGAGCTTATGGTCCCGAGCGTCATATCCGCCCAGTCCGCTGATGTCCTCTGGTATAACAAGCCAGCACAATACTTTGAAGAATCGCTTGTGCTTGGCAATGGGAAACATGGTGCAACGGTGTTTGGAGGAGTTTCGTCCGATCAGATCTATCTCAATGATGCAACACTTTGGTCAGGTGAACCGGTCGATCCGAACATGAACCCGGATGCACACAAATATATTCCCTCCATCCGCGAAGCCCTGGCACGTGAAGACTACAAACTTGCGGAACAGCTGAATAGAAATATCCAGGGGAAGTTTTCGCAGTCGTATGCGCCACTGGGAACAATGTTCATTGATTTCAAACATTCGGCCGATGTGAAGAACTACAGAAGAGAACTCGACATCAGCAACGCCATCGCTACAGTTCATTACGAAGTCAAAGGCGTCACGTTTCAAAGAGAATACTTCGTTTCGCAGCCTGATCAGATCATGATTGTCAGGCTTACGGCCAATAAGAAAAGTTCATTGAATTTTGATGTGAAGTTCCGGAGTTTATTGAAATACTCGGTTTCAAAAAATGAATCGGTCCTGCAGGCTGAAGGTTATGCCCCATACCACGCTGAGCCGAGTTATCGCGGAAATATTGCCGATGCCGTCCGTTTTGATGAAAAGAAGGGAACAAGGTTTTCAACTTACATGGCAGTAAAAAACAAAGGAGGCAATGCAATTGTGTCGGACAGCGCCATACATGTTACCCATGCCGATGAAGTAGTATTGTACGTCTCCATGGCCACCAGCTTCAATGGGTTTGATAAGAACCCGGCAACAAATGGTGTCGACAATAAAGCGCTTGCGCGGAAGCAGTTGTCCAGCGCGATGGGCAAAAGCGTTGACTCAATACGTTCTCGCCATATCGGGGACTACCAGTCATTTTTTGAAAGAGTGAAGCTTGATCTGAGCGATGCCAATGTTCCAGACCTTCCTACGGATGAGCGCCTAAAAAAATACACCGAAGGGACGGATGACAAAAATCTTGAGGCGCTGTATTTTCAGTATGGGAGATACCTTCTCATCTCAAGTTCCAGAACAGAAGGTGTTCCGGCAAACCTCCAGGGAATATGGAATCCGTATATACGGCCGCCATGGAGCAGCAACTACACCATGAACATCAATGTTGAGGAGAATTACTGGCTGGCAGAGTCAGGCAATCTTTCCGAAATGCATTCTCCATTCCTCAGTTTTATCGGCAACGTGGCGACTACTGGCAAAGTAACAGCAAAAACATTTTACGGAGTCGGGCAGGGGTGGGCAGCATGTCACAACTCCGACATATGGGCAATGAGCAACCCGGTAGGCGATTTTGGCAAGGGTGACCCGGTCTGGGCTTGCTGGAACATGGGCGGAACGTGGGCCGTCACGCATCTATGGGATCACTATCTCTATACCAACGACAAAAAATTTCTCCGCGGATACGCATATCCGCTCATGAAAGGGGCTGCGGAATTTTCTCTCACGTGGCTGGTGCCTGACAAGAATGGATATCTTGTCACATCGCCTTCAACCTCACCTGAAAATGTGTATGTCACACCAGATGGCTTTAAAGGGGCAACACTTTACGGTGCAACGTCAGACCTTGCGATGATCCGCGAATGTTTCCTGCAAACCATAAAAGCATCTGAAGAGCTAAAGATCGATGATGATCTCAGGAATCGCCTGCAGCACGCGCTGGAGAAATTGTATCCTTATCAGGTAGGTAAGAAAGGAAACCTTCAGGAATGGTATCACGACTGGGAGGATGCAGAACCACAGCATCGCCACCAGAGTCATTTGTTCGGATTGCATCCTGGAAATCACATCACTCCGATGACCACGCCAGAACTCGCCAACGCCTGTCGCAAAACACTGGAAATAAAAGGTGATGAGACAACGGGATGGTCGAAGGGATGGCGCATCAATCTCTGGGCGAGGTTGCGTGATGGAAATCGTGCTTATAAACTGTTCAGGGAATTACTGACGTATGTTGAACCTGATGGTGCTCGCAAAACGAGCTATGGGGGAGGCGGGGGGACGTATCCGAATTTGTTTGATGCGCATCCACCGTTCCAGATCGATGGCAATTTCGGAGGCGCAGCAGGCGTTATTGAGATGATCATGCAGTCAGATGAAAATCAGGTCTATCTGTTGCCCGCATTGCCTGATGCGTGGCGCTCAGGCTCTGTATCCGGAATCTGTGCAAGAGGGGGATTTGAAATTTCCATGCGCTGGAAAGATGGCAAGCTCAGTGACGCGACTGTGCGTTCCAAATCAGGAAACAAATGTACGCTCAGTTATCAAGGCAAAGTTGTGACGTTCGCAACGGTTGCCGGGAGTGAGTATCGGCTGGATGGTGCCCTGATATTAAAAAGATAATTCGCGCTATTACGTTCCAGGCACATCAGTCCCTATCCCCTAGGCACTTAAATCAACCGCAGCATACGTTTATTCGGTAAAATGCAGAATGTCGAATAAAGAATAGTGAATTGTGAATGTCGAAGGAGGCGGTCGGTGCTACGCGAAATGTTGTTACTTCGACATCGAAATTCCGTGTTTGGGTTCGACATACACGCAACCCAATCAATCATTCACGTTTCCGGCTCACTTATTTTGCGGTAATTAATCCTTGAAAGTAGGAATTTTCGTGATCGTTCCTTATTATTATTCCTACTTTGAAGGAATATTTATGCCTATGCAACTTGGTGAACTCGAGGAAATCGTCTTACTAACGGTAGGGGTATTGCACGGCAATGCCTACGCCATTACCATCAAGGACGAGATTGAAAGCAGACTTGGAAGAACAGTGACTTTAGGATCACTGCAGGTAACGCTGAGACGACTTGAATCCAAAGGTTTCCTGAAATCGTACTTCGGTGAATCAGATGAGATCAGGCGAGGACGGCCCAGGCTCTACTTTGAGATTACCGCCTACGGCAAGAAGGCGATTGCCGCGACCCGTGATTCACGAAATAGTCTCTGGAATGCGCTCCCCAAGCTTGTGCTTAAACTGAAATGACCTATGAAGAGACCTGCACCACCGAAATTCCTCCTGCGATGGCTGAAGTCATTTTGCAAGCCTTCCTATCATGCCGATATAGAAGGAGACCTGCACGAGTTGTACGACCGCTACGTTACTTCTTACGGAGTGGCACGGGCAAATTTGCTGTTGTTTAAAGATGTCCTTCTTTTGTTCCGCCCCGGCATCATCAAACCGATTTTTCAAAAACATCCAATCTATTCAAATACTATGATAATGAAAGACGTGCAGTTTGCGTTTCGGGCGCTTCTCAGAAACAAATTGATTGCAGGTATTAATACGGTTGGGCTTTCTATCGGCATCAGCGCCTGTCTTATCATCTTTTTGATTGCCCACCACGAACTGACATATGACAAATTTCAGCGGGATGGAGATCGTATTTTCCGCGTGTATTCAAAGTACGAAGGTCCATCGGCCCGGGTCAATCGGGGAGTGCCTACCGGAATCGCGAGCGTGTTACAATCGGATTTTACCGGGATCGAAGCACTTACGCAATTCCATGTGTATGGAGCAAAGGTGGCTGTCCCCGGAGGTTTGAGTGGACTGAAGCATTTTGATTTTTACCACAACATAATTTTCGCGGGGCCCGAATACTTTGATGTTTTCAATTATTACCAATGGCTTGCAGGCAGCAAACAGCATGCGTTAAAGTCGCCACATCAGGTGGTATTAACCGAGAGCCGCGCAAAAATTTACTTCGGAGAGCTTCCGCTTCCGGATTACCTTGGAAAAGAAATTTACTACAGCGATTCTTTAAAAGTGGTTGTTGCCGGTGTTGTTGCTGACATCGAAGAAAACACAGACTTTAATTTCACGGATTTTATTTCCTACAGCACCACACAGAATTCCTGGCTTAAAGAACAGTACCAGGAAGATGTCTGGGATGGGACGACAAGCGCCACGCAACTTTTTATAAAGCTGAATGCACTCACCACTGCGGACAAGATTATGCAGCAGATGCCACACGTTGCATCCGTGTATAAGGAGCGCAATCAAAATTCTGAATGGAGTAACTCACCTCAGCTTCAACCACTGTCGGACCTGCACTTTAACCAGGACCTCGGTGTCTTTGACAGTTCCAGATCGATTCCGGAAAAATCCACGCTGTATGTGCTGATGGCGATTGCAATCCTATTGCTGACCATTGCTGTGATCAATTTTGTGAATCTCGAAACGGCACAGGCATCGAGGCGTGCAAAGGAGGTCGGAGTCAGAAAGGTGTTGGGAAGTTCGCGGGGTAAGCTTGTGGGGCACTTTCTCATCGAGACATTTCTCCTGACATTTTTCTCCCTGGTGTTATCTACGCTGATTACCGTGTTGGCGATGGGTATGTTCAGCGAGTTTATGCCACCCGACCTGAAGTTCGACCCAACCGAGCCATCGGTATTAACTTTTCTCGGTGGTTGTCTCGTTGTCGTCACGTTTCTGGCTGGTCTGTATCCCGCTGCGTCACTCTCGGCATATAGTCCTGCGCGTGCCTTGAAGAATCTGTCGATGGCAAATAACTCCGGCTCGCGCTCGGCAATGATCCGTAAGGGACTTACCGTCTTCCAATTCGGCTTTGCATATTCCCTGATCGTTGCAACGCTCGTCATCAGCCAGCAGATAAATTTTATGCTCGACAAAGACCTGGGTTATGCTACAACCGGAATCGTTTATTTCCACACTCCATGGAACGAACCGCAGGGAAAGCGCGATGTGCTCAGCAATAAGATCGAACAGATCGAAGGCATCGATCTTTTCAGCGTACACCAGTCGCCACCAACATCAAGCAGTTCGATGTCGTCTGTTCTCGAGTTCGATAACGGTAAAGAACTGCTGAAGAACCAGGTTTTTATCAAGGTTGGTGACACCTCTTATCTGCGATTGTACAATATTCAGCTTGTCGCAGGTCGAAACGTCCAGCCTGTGGATTCAATTAAAGAATATATCATTAATGAGACGTACCTGAAGACACTCGGATTTAGTGATCCCCGCGATGTGATCGGCAAGGCGATAAAGGACGCTACGATCGTTGGTGTGATGAAGGACTTTCATTCAAAGTCTTTGCATACCAGGATTGAGCCGATGCTGTTTCGCTTCGGTGTTAAAAATTCATCATGCGTTGGTATTCGTTTTCCAATGGAGAAAGTTTCTTCTATTGCACCTGTTATGAACAAGGTGGAAGCTGCCTGGAAGGAAGTTTACCCGGACGAGAAGTTCAAGTACACATTTCTTGAGGAGTCCATTCAAAAGTTTTATGAGAATGAGCAGCGCGTGGGGCTGTTGGCGCGAACCGCGACAGGTATTGCGATCATTGTTTCATGTTTGGGGCTGTTTGGACTTTCTTCGTTCACCGTTGTTCAGCGAACAAAGGAGATCGGTATCCGGAAAGCGTTGGGTGCTACGGCCAACAATATACTCATCCTGTTGTCAAGAGATTTTGTCAGTCTGGTTATAGTGGCGTTTATCATTTCTGCGCCTTTCGCCTGGCTAGCGGCTGACTGGTGGTTGGATGAATTTGCTTACCGGATCGATGTGGCCTGGTGGGTATATGTCGTGGCGGGGCTAGGTTCCCTGGGAGTGGCAGTTGTTGCAATAAGTTCGCGAACCGTGGGTGCTGCGCATGCGAACCCTGTTGACTCACTGCGAAATGAATAAGGCAGGAGGGCCCGCATAGACTTTAGTTCAGACCAGAGCGTGACTTATGCAGTCCAGAGTTATTAGCGGTCATATGGCATTAGCGGTTCAAGGTGAAATGTTTCCCATCCGTTTACTGCTGCCGTACGATTTAGGCTATTGGCCTTTGAGGAGGTTGTATGTCTTCCTGATAAGAATAATTGTAAAGAATAGAGATGCGATAAGCAATGTCCCCACGATGATCGCAGCCGTATAGCCGGAAACAACTGAGAGTAAAATTCGTAAAAAATTAAAAAGGATGAATGAAAAGGCAAGTAGGCCGGCAATCAGGCCGATGTTAGCTCCGGTTGTCGAAAACTTTCTCCGAATTCCCAGTGCTAAAAAATACAGCAATGTTGTAATGCCGCCAACTAGAAATGTCCACGCATTCGCGTCAAAGACGAAATAAGTATCGTGCAGCTGAATGTCGAGTGCCGTGATGCCCATAAAAGTCTTCCATAGCACAAGGCTCACGCACAACACCAGTCCGAAGAAGATCAGGTCTTTCAAAAAGAGTTTCATCAGGATGTTGTTTAGAAGTTCAGCCTTATTTTTTCCCAACAACAGGCAGTCTTACCGTACTTTGATATTTCGCTGAATGGTGAATCTTATTATGCGCCACAACACCTTTTGATTCATCATAATTTTTTCCACCCGTGTTGAGGTTCCGGTCAAATCGCGGAAAGTTGCTGCTTGAGATCTCAATGCGGATGCGATGACCTTTTTCAAAATAGTTGCTGGTGGACATCGGGGTCATTTCTATTTTATAGACTTCGCCTTCCTTCATAAAAACTTCCTTGTCATATCCTTCCCTGTACCGTACGCGCTGAATCGTTTCATCAAGGTTATACGCTTTGCCATCGGGATAAACATCGATCAGCTTGATCGTGAAGTCGGTGTCTTTTGCATCGGATGAAACGTACAATGTTGCCTCAATAAAACCACTCACTTCAATTCCTTCTTTCAACGGTTCTGAAGTGTACACGAGAATATCCTCACGCTTTTCTATTTGTTGCTGATCAAATGCTCCGCCCTGGATTGCGTTACCAACGCAGCAGACATTGCCACCATACGAGGGAACAGGGTTCATCGGGTCGTAGGTGAAAACATCCGGAACATCTTTTGATGCTTTTTTCGGGCTCAGTATTCCGTCACCATTCAAAGTATTAGCTTTTCCTGCGCTGTTGAGATAGTATGTCATCATCGTGGTGTTTGCCGGAGGCCATGTTTCAGATGTCTGCCATCTGTTTGCGCCCATCGTGTAATAGCGGACTTTCGGCATGTTTTTCATCACGTCATTGGGTTGCTGTTTCAGCCAGAGGTCGAACCACGCAAACACCATGTCATCATAATCAAGTCTTGCATCGCCAACGCTGCGTTCTCCAACCACCGTGTTCTCTGTTGCACGCTTGTAGCCGCAGTGAAGGGTAGGAGCGATCACCAGGTACTGCGCATCTCTTACGTTTTGTTCTTTCGCATTTGAGCGGACATGATTATAAAGCGCGAGGTTCGGACTCGTGGATACATCGTACCATGAAACGAACCAGAATGCAGGAGTATTGAAAGGCATATTGTCGTGATAGAGCCCACCCTGATACCAGGCAGAGTCATTTGGTGTTCGCCTGATCATTTTTTCATACACGCCTTTTGGACCGTTTGCATCCTTGATAATGTCCTGGATCGGCAAGTGTTTAAATTGTTCAGACCAGTCGACCTTCGGGTAGCGCGGTGCCATGTCGTAGAAGCGCTGGATCCTTTGGAGATCTTCCTGCGAAACGTTTTTTGGAAGTGTGGGTTTTACTTCATCATGCTGCGTGTCGTATAGCCATGATGTGAAAAGCATTTGCTGTGCGCCACCTCTGAACCAGTTTCCCTGCTCATAATATTTTCCCACGCGGCCTACACCCGCACCGAAGCCCTGCGGTACCATCGCGCCAAGCGCAGGATGTTCCATGGATGCAACAGCCATCTGCCATTCGGCAGTCGATGAACAACCCAACAGCCCTACCTTGCCACTGCTCCAGGGCTGCTTTGCCATCCACGTCAGCGCATCGTAGCCATCGGTGAGTGGTGTTCCCAGAATGTCCCATTCGCCTTCAGAGAAAAAGCGACCACGTTCATTTTGAACTACATAGGCGTAGCCCCTTTTCACTGCGTCAAGCGCGGTTTTCATGGTACGTGTGACAAGTTCACCGTCCCGATAGGAATTAAAATTGTACGGTGTTCTCGAAAAAATGATCGGATACTTTCCGTCACCCTTTGGGCGATAGATGTCAGTTGCGAGCCGCACACCATCGCGCATCGGCATCATCACTTTTTGGTCGATGACCGCCACTTTTTCAAGCTCAGCGATGACTTCCTTGTCATCCTGCGTTTGCTGCTGCGCGAAACCAGGAAGAATGGCGAAAAAAATGACATAGAATAAAACGAGAAAGGAATAAATTCTTTTCATTTCGATAGGTTTAGTGTTGAAAGTTAATCAATCCGATTTAATTTCCTGATCATGCGCAAACGTGTTACACAGGCGGCCGAAAGCTTCCGCTCAACAGTGATCATGCTCAGCCATTAGTTTCATCTGCTGCTGGATTGAATGCATTTTATTCGTTTCTTGAGTATGCAATCCCAATTGTTATGAGAAACTTTATTATTCAGGTTGTTGTCCTTTGCATCAGCATTGATGTTTGCGCGCAGGATTTTTATTCGCGCGAGCTTTCCAATCTTTCCGACATCTCGCGCCTCGGGCTGTACCGCACCGGTGAAATGCACCAATTGTCAAGTTACGACCGCACCGGAGGGAACGATGACGGCTTCAGCGGAAAGTACTCTGCCGTTCGTGAAGAGTCGGGTGGTCTCGTGATGGCAGACCTCGAGGGCCCCGGGGTCGTGAACAGGATATGGACGCCCACGCCTACAAGAGACACGGTTAAATTTTACTTTGACGGAGAAAAACAAGCGCGCATAGCCATACCGTTCATCGACCTTTTTACGGGAAAGCAGTTTCCATTCCTTGCACCTTTGTCTGGCAATGAGGTCGGTGGCTATTACTGTTATCTCCCGATTCCGTATGAGCGCTCTCTGAAAATTGTATACACAGGCAAGCTTCTGCGTTTCCATCAGACACAATACCGCAGCCTGTCAACTCGGGATAACGTTCAATCATTCACCGCAGACATGGTGCGCACCCATCAAAAAGAGATTGATGCCGTCAGCGCGACCTGGAGCCGAAAGCAGTCACCGCTCCAGCGTTATGGCAGTGCACTAAGGTCAAGGAAAGTAGCTGTAACGCTGCGACCGGGAGAGGAGCATTCACTCTTCGGTATGCAACGTGGTGGTCGGATCGTGGGAATGGAGCTCGATGCCGGATCACTGGTTAATGCTTATCACAAAATTCGTCTGACAGCGCGTTGGGACAATGAAACGGTGAAGTCGATTGATCTGCCGCTGCACGATTTTTTTGGTTTTGCATTCGGTAAGCCAGCCATGAGGTCCATTTTGCTTGGATCGGATATGCTACATCTTTACTCGTATCTGCCAATGCCCTTTGACAGGTCTGCAGAGGTCAGTCTGGCATACACTGAAGGGAATGACAATCAACACGACATCAGCGTTACCGGAACGATCTTTTATACCGAGGAGAAAAGAAATAGCGCACAGGAGGGAAAGTTCTACGCCCAGTATCAGACGCAGTACAATATCCCTTCAGGTACCTCGCATACAATTGCTGATGTAACTGGAAAAGGACATTATGTAGGGACGATGCTTGTAACGCAAGGTCTGGAAGCCGGCTCGACATGGTATTTTGAAGGAGATGATCGCGCAACGATTGACGGAAATCTACGGCTTCATGGAACGGGCTCGGAAGACTATTTTAACGGAGGATGGTATGCAGTCATCGACCGATGGGATCGCAGGATGAGCTTACCGATCCACGGCTGTCTTGAGTATGATATGATGACGTCACGCACAGGTGGATATCGCTTTTATCTGAGTGACAAATTAAATTTCGAGAAGTCTTTTCAATTGAGTATCGAGCATCAACCCGATGCCGGTAACAACGTGAGGACTGAATATACGTCAATAGGTTTCTTTTACGCTGACAATGCCAGGTTTAACAACAAACCAGCAAGCGCTCTTAACGAGAGTGAGAAAATATCGCGGAGACATAAGCTTACTCCGCAGGGTATGGTATACTCACTTTACTGGCTTGGAGCCGCGGACTATCAGGATCCGTCCATCGTGTTCTCGATGAAAAAGTCCGACCAGTGGTTTGCGCACATCGATCCAGAAGCAGTGCCGATCGCTCAGATCTTTTTGGACAAACTTGATAACGGCCGATATAAAGTGTATCTGGAGTACGAAATGACTCCCGACTCAGGTCCCTTTAGTCTCTGGCAGCGATCGAAACAAATTTCAGAATGGCTTTCAGAAAAGCAAAAGCCTGCGAAGGGCGAGGCGATACATTCGGGTGAAATTGAAATCACGGATGAATTAAAAACTTTAACGATCCGCAAAAAGTCAGGAGACACTGCTGTAAGAATTTTCAGTGTGCAGTTTGAACCGCTTGACAGAAAGTAAGGGAAATTCTCGTATCCTGTGATTTGCCTAACCGGCAACCGGAACATCCGGCCTTTGTTTGGTGAATGCCAATAATGATCTTATTTTAACGCCATCGCTTTAAATCTCAAGATGACTGACGTAATACGTTTCTATATTCTTGCGCACATAGTAATCTCGTTTACCGGTGCATTGTTGCTGCTGGCGATATGGTACAACATCAGCGATCGGTTCCGGCAGATCCTGCAGGAAGACAATTCACCCAGGCGTCTTGATAAGGGATTGTTGTATTTGAGTATTGCGATTTTTGTTTGGGTGATCGCGGGTGTGTGGGCCTACCTTGGCTATCGGTTGGATTTTTTTCAAACCATTGCGTTCAGGACCACAAACAATTTGTTCTCCATTGCAAACGATCTGTTCCTCTTCCTTGCGCTTTGCTATGCAGATCATGCACCGCAATTCATCCACAAGCATAAGCGCAACACAAGGCGGATCGTGGCACTCATTATTATATTGGGTGTACTTACCGCGGTGATGCCGCTTGCATTGGGCGAAAACGACCTGGTAAGTGGCGTGCGATTAAGCGCGCTTCCGGATCTTGGGCTCTCGGGTTTCCTGACATTTCTGCTCATCGTCACGTTTTATAAAACGTTCTCCAGTCGCGGGCTGACGATCGTTGCTGTAATATCCGTCATCGCTATTGTCTTTATTTTTGTCTCTATTCTGCCGGATGCCTTTCCCGACCTCTATGATGATTTTACAAAAAACCTGATCAAGATCACTGCTAAAACTTCGTTTATAGCCATCGCCCTGGTGCTTGCCACGAGCTGGGTGATTCAGCTTGCCACCATGCCCAGGCCGAATGAAATGATGATCAGCTTTATGGACTGGTCGCTCATCAAGATCACCATCCCGTCTAAAAAAGTGTTTAACGCTACGATTGAATTCGGATCGAAGACAACACAGTACACGAACCTGCTGAAGTTCGCGGTTCGGAGGAAGTACGGCAATGAGGCTGCGCAAAGCATCCTCATCGGAGCCGGTGGTGAGATCAACAACCAGACCTATCTCAGCCGCATCATCGACAACATGAATGAGATCCTGCAGCTGGAAGAGGCGCAAAAGCTAGATCGGAAAGATCTCTTCACGTTCATCGGGCAGGGAAAATACCGCTTGCGCATTGTGCCGGATAACATCAAAATTGACGAAACGTTGTTGCGCGAATTCATCAACACTACTGAAAATCAACAGTATAAAGCCATTGTAACTTAGTGTAATTGCAGTTACACTTTATTTCCCGCTGTTATTTTTTGCTATTCTTTAAAACCGCGCTGGTGCTGCCGCGGATGTAAGACATAGTTTTGGATCGTTCACAAAAATCCAAAAACGATGCGGAACGTCTGGCAAAAAAAGGACATCAGCCTGCTTGTGGCAGAAGCTGACGGAGGCTCGAAGGGTCTCAAAAGAACAATCGGAACAACAGGGTTGATTGCATTGGGGATCGGTGCCATCATCGGTGCCGGACTTTTCACGAGCACGGCAGAGGCAATCGGCTACCACACGGGGCCCGCTGTCTCCATAAGTTTTTTAATTGCCGGTATAGGCTGTGCGTTGGCCGGCTTGTGTTATGCTGAGTTTGCCTCGATGATTCCGATTGCCGGCAGCGCTTACACCTATGCCTACGCGACAATGGGCGAGTTCATTGCCTGGATCATAGGCTGGGACCTCGTGCTCGAATATGGTGTTGCGTCCGCAAAGGTTGCCACGTCATGGTCTGAATATTTAAACAAACTTCTCGGCAATCTCTTTCATATTCAGATCCCTTACCGGTGGTCGCATTCTCCTTTTCAGCAATCGGCAGAAGGGGTTCAGGGAATCATGAACATTCCTGCACTCTTCATCATCCTGCTGCTCTCGCTCGTGTTGATCAGGGGTGTCAGGGGTTCGTCACTCGTCAATGGAGTTATCGTGATCATCAAAGTGGGAATCGTTTTGCTTTTTATCGGGTTCGGATGGTCGTTCATTGACTCAGCAAACTATGCTCCGTATTTACCTGCCAACACCGGAGCGTCAGGGGAGTTTGGCTGGAGCGGAATATTTGCAGGAGCTGGTGTTGTATTCTTTGCGTTCATCGGTTTTGACGCTGTGTCCACTGCCGCGCAGGAAGCAAAAGATCCGCAGCGTGATATGCCAAAAGGAATTCTGTTATCGCTGCTGATTTGCGTTGTGCTATATATTCTATTCGCGCATGTGCTCTCGGGTGTAGCCAACTATAAAGAATTTCAGACGATGGGACAGGAGGCATCGGTCACGTACGTCATAGACACGTACATGCATGGATATGGGTGGCTGTCTACATTGGTGACGGTGGCAATCCTTGCTGGATTTTCATCAGTGATTCTTGTCATGCTGATGGGCCAGTCGCGGGTTTTCTTCTCAATGTCGAAAGACGGATTGGTTCCTCCGGTTTTCTCGCAGCTCCACAATAAATTTAAGACTCCCTGGAAGTCCAATATCCTCTTTTTTATTTTTGTGGGAATCATTGCTGCGTTTGTTCCTGCTTCAATCATTTCAGATATGACCGTGATCGGAACATTGTTCGCATTTGTGCTGGTATGTCTGGGGATCATTATCCTTCGTAAATCAAATCCGGAGATTCCACGTCCATTCCGCACCCCGTGGGTTCCTCTGGTTCCGATCCTTGGTGTTGTCGTGTGCACAGGACTAATTTATACGCTTGGTCCGGCAAACTGGCTGCGACTCATCGTCTGGCTGGTGATCGGTGTCGTGATCTACTTCGCCTATGGTGTAAAACGAAGTACACTTCAAAAGAAGAAAAGCTGAGCATGAAGAAAATTTACATTATTGGAGCAGGTGCGATTGGAAAAGCGCTGGCCGTATTTCTGTCGCAGGCTGGCCGTCATGTTGAATTACTCAGAAGCAGCGTGGATAATCTACCATCAGAAATAAAAGCATTTGAAGTGATATTGAATGGTGGTGCTGCATTGCATGCTTCCGTCAGCATCTCAACGCTGAACAGTCATACCGCGCTCGATGGTGTGATCGTAGTTGCCAGCAAGGCATTCGCCAATGCAGCGCTCGCCAGCGCCATTCGCGGGAAAGCTGGCAAATCTCCAATCGTAATCCTGCAGAACGGATTGAACATTGAAGCACCTTTTGTAACAGAAGGGTTCACCGATGTTTTCCGATGCGTTTTGTTTTCAACCAGTCAGGCGATCAGCGACACCGTTGTACGGTTTAAGCCGGTGTCACCATCACCGATCGGTACCGTTAGTGGAAGTGGCCATCGTGCACCGGAAATAGCCGCGCTGTTAAATACACCACACTTTGAATTCACAGCAGTTGCGAATATTCAACCAATAATATGGACGAAGGTGATCGCAAACTGTGTATTTAATTCGATTTGCCCGCTGCTTGACGCAGACAACGGGATTTTTTACCGAGACGAAAACGCGCAGGCATTGGCGGTCAGTGTGGTCAGGGAATGTGTCAATGTTGCGAAGTATGCAGGAGTAATTTTAAAAAGTGAAGACGTTATAGATACCATATTGAAGATCAGCAGATCCTCGGATGGACAACTCATCTCAACACTTCAGGATATTCGTAACAAACGTCCCACGGAAATTGACAGCCTGAATTTCGCAGTTGTGGCAATAGCCAGGGAGTTGGGCCATCCGCAAGGTGCACCCTTCACAAACCTGCTGGGTGAGCTGGTCAGGTTGAAATCGAAGTTTAGCAGCCACCCTTAGTGCCTTCGTGGCTACCAACGTTTTATTTCACCGTTTTTAAAAACGACTTTTAAAAACGATCTTCACCGAAACTATCAGCGTGAAGAGTTACACCCTCATATTTTTTGTCCTGCTTGTTCACTCCGCTGACCAGCGCAATCGTGAGACTTTTGTGAACCCGTTACTGCCTTCTGGCGCTGACCCATGGAGTATGTATCATGAAGGATACTATTACTACACGCACACGTTCGGTAATCGGCTCGAGATCTGGAAAACAAAAAACATCACTGACCTGAAAGATGCCGAACGCAAGATCGTCTGGACGCCACCGGCAAATACAGCATACTCCAAACAGATATGGGCACCCGAGCTCCACTATATTGATTCCGCCTGGTACATGTATTTTGCTGCTGATGATGGCAAAAACGAGAATCACAGAATCTATGCGATATACAATCAGTCTCCCGATCCGTTGAAAGGTGACTGGAAGTTCTTCGGAAAAATTTCCGATCCGACAGACAAGTGGGCAATCGATGCTTCAGTATTCGAACTCAATGAAAAATTGTATATGGTCTGGTCGGGTTGGGAGGGTGACAAGGATGGCGCGCAGAATATTTACATCGCCTCCATGAGCGATCCGGTTACGATCAGTAGCAGGCGGGTTCTGATCTCAAAACCGGAACTGGAGTGGGAAACGTATGGGTCCCTGAATCGAGATGGCGCAGATATAAACGTTTCAGTAAATGAAGGACCGCAGATTCTCGTAAATGGAAAGAACATATTTCTGATCTATTCGGCAAGCGGCTGCTGGACTGAGAAATATGCCTTGGGGATGTTAAGCGCCTCCGCAACGGCAGATCTACTGGATGCGCGGTCCTGGAAGAAATTTTCCGATCCTGTTTTCACCGCCTCACCATCGGACAGTGTTTTTGCTCCGGGTCACAACTCTTTTTTCAAGTCACCTGATGGGAAAGAGGATTGGATTCTGTATCATGCCAATCCCGAGCCGGGAAAGGGATGCGGAAGGGACCGGTCGCCACGCGCGCAGCCATTTACGTGGACGACAGACGGCAGGCCGGATTTCGGCAAACCTGTTTCCACGAAGGTGGCAATTAGAAAGCCGCGGGGAAAAGACTATTAATTTTTCAATTGGCTCAATCGGCTAATTGACCACTCAAATCACTTGAAACAAATCAAATGATGAAGAACATACTTGCAATCACTTTTACCGTAGCTGTCTCGTTGTGCAATGCGCAGGTCCTTGTGTTGCCGGGAGATTTTCCCGATCCATCGGTTGCAAAAATTGGCGACAGTTACTGGGCCACGGCCACAACATCAAACTGGGCTCCCGCCTTTCCGCTGCTTGAGTCGAAAGATCTTGTTCACTGGGAACAGAGGGGCCACGTTTTTAAAAACTTGCCATCGTGGGCTGATTATTACTTCTGGGCGCCTGAGATTTCATACGAAAACAATAAAGTGTATGTGTATTACGCGGCACACAAGCGGGACGGAAATTTGTGTGTGGCCGTTGCCAGTGCAGACTCTCCAGCCGGACCTTATACTGATCACGGTACGCTGATGTGCGAGAAGGCAGGGTCCATCGATGCCTTTCCATTTCGTGATAATTCCGGCAAACTATTTCTCGTTTGGAAAGAGGATGGGAACAGCGTAAAGCAACCAACGCCAATCTGGGCAATGGAAATGAACGAGTCCAGAACTGCATTGACCGGGGAGAAGTTTGAATTGTTTCGCAATGATGTGCCGTGGGAAGCAAACCTCGTTGAGGGTGTTTCAATGATTCGTCACGGAGAATATATATATGCTTTCTACGCAGGCGCTGGATGCTGCGGCCGTGAATGCTCTTACGCGATGGGCGTTGCACGTGCGAAAGATCTTCGTGGACCGTGGGAGAAGTATGATAAGAACCCAATATTTAACGAAACGGAAAAGTGGAAATGTCCCGGCCATGGAACAGCGGTTGAGAAAGATGGTCGTTACTATCTGCTCTACCATGCCTATGACGGAAAGAGCGGAGTTTACGCTGGGCGACAGGGCGTTCTGAAAGAGTTTAAATTTACAGATGATGGATGGATCACGCTGGTTGAGGATGCACTGCAATCGGTTAAGCCTGCCAAAGTTGCCGATGACTTCTCCGGAAGGGAACTTTCGCGCGACTGGCAGTGGTCTGTGTTTCAGCCTGCGCAACACAAGATCGCGAATGGGTCGATTGAATTGCTGGCCATGCCATCTGAGGGTGGAGCGTTCATTGCACAGAAAACCTTCACGGAGAAATATTCAGCAGAAGTGACGTTGCTGCGCAGAGGGTCGCAGGCGGCTGGCGGTCTTGCGCTCGTTGGTGACGACAGAAATATGATTGCGCTGACGGTGGAGAAGGACCGGATATATATTCTGAAGTTACAGGATAACAGGCGCGAAATCCTGAATGAAAGCACGATCTCCAATAGCGACCGCGTTGTGCTCAAGGTTGACGTCACCAACGGGGATCAGCTGACTTTCAGCTTTCGAATTGGTAACGGAAAGTTTCAGCAGGTGAATACGACACCGGTCAGTGGTGCTTATCTCCCTCCCTGGGATCGTGCTGTCCGGGTAGGGCTCACCGCACGCGGACAAAATGATCAAAAAGTTGTGTTTGACAACTTCCGTCTCGCAGACAATTAATTTTTGCAGAGAAGAATTTAGTTTTTCTTTCGTTGATGATGCGCATTTAAACTGCTCATCTCATAGTCACGTTTGTCTCCGGTTTTGGAGACCGCGTCACCACCCTGAAAATCTGGAATTGCACTTCTGTGAATGCGTTGTTATCTTAGGTCTGTACCTAACCTAACCTACCAGTACCATGCAACAGTCACTCGCCACGGAAATCTTTCTCCCTGTCGCCCTCGGAATTATCATGCTCGGCCTCGGTCTCTCCCTGACGTTGGAAGACTTCAGGCGCGTGGCACGCTACCCGAAAGCGATGACCATCGCACTGGTCTGCCAAATGCTGATCCTGCCCGCGTTGTGTTTTGCTCTCGTGAAATTTTCCGGCCTTGAACCTGCGCTTGCAGTAGGGCTGATGTTGCTGGCAGCATCCCCGGGTGGCGCGACAGCAAATCTCTACAGTCATCTTTCAAAAGGCGATGTTGCACTGAACATTTCGCTGACTGCCATCAACAGCGTTCTCACTTTGTTTACGCTTCCGCTGATCGTTAACTTTTCGCTCGACTACTTCATGGACTCCGGGCAATATGTGCCGATGCAATTCAAAAAAGTAGTGGAAGTATTCGCTATTGTTCTTTTGCCTGTCTCCATCGGTATGATCGTCAAAAACAGGTTCCCTTCCTTTGCGCAGAAGATGGATAAGCCGGTGAAGATCGCTTCAGCAATCATACTCGTGATTATTATCGTATCAGTAGTGATACGGGAGAAGCAGGTGCTGGCCGACTACTTTACCACCCTTGGTCTACCGGTCCTTTTGTTTAATGTCCTCAGCATGGCCGTGGGCTATTTTATTCCGCGTATGCTGAAGGTTGAGAAGAAACAAGCGATTGCCATCGGGATGGAAATCGGAATACACAACGGCACACTGGCCATTTTCATAGCGCTTAGTGTCTTGAACAATTCCGCAATGTCGCTGCCCCCGGCTATTTATAGTCTGCTGATGTTCTTCACCGCTGCAATTTTCGGTTATCTCGTGAACATTCAGCGCCAGCCGAATGCGGCACTGAACGGGAAATAATCAGAACGTCATTTTTCAACAACTTCCATGAAGATCCGGAAGCCAACAGAATTGTTAGGTCTGCGGAAACTTTTGACGCTGTGAATGGTAGATCTCGAAGGATCATCGTTCCAGCTGCCGCCACAAGCTTTGGAGTCTTCGTCAATCATTTCCGCAACGTTACCAACAACATCGTAAAGTCCCATGTCGTTGGGAAAGTATGCGCCACTCGGGCTCATCTTTGTCCAGCCATCGCCACCCGGTCTGATGGCATTGTTGCACACAGGCTTCGTCCCATCAATCCGGAAATTCCCGAGATAGCAGTTGTTGTGGTTGTATGGCTTCTTGCGGTAATTGTAGGCATTAAACCATGGATATAGAACATTGTTGTTTCCCACCGGCACCTTCGTTTTATTCCCCTTCATCACGCCAGCCAACGTATCCGATGGAATCACTACCTCGACAAAGTTTTCATCCAGTTTCCACGATTGAAATTTCGGATATCCGAGCGCTGCAATCTGCCACTCACTCAGCGTGGGCAACCTGAATTTCACTTTTTTGAATTTTTTCTTTGCCGGGCTGGAGTTGTATTGTTGCGTAAGCCATTCGCAGAAGAGAACAGCACCTTCGTGCGAAATATTGACGGCAGGAAACCTCGTGTAGTCGACTTCGGACGTGTCCTTCTTATTTCGCTGACCTTTCAAGGGCTCGCTGTAACGCTTGTAGAATTCCTTCTGCTCGCCCTGATATGACGACAGATCATAATCGCACCGGGCTAACACGTCCATCGCATCCGATTCCTCAAGCGCACTTAAGAACAGATTGTAAAGTCCGTTGGAAGTTTCCATTTCGTTGGCATAAAGGTTATCTCTGACGAGCCGCATTCCATTTTCGATGTCTCTGAGGTTTAATGACCGCGAGGTGATGGTTACTGTCTTTAATTCCAGGGCATACTCCTCGAGCGCGATTGTGCTTTGATTTACATACGTAGACAAGGGAAGGAGCGAAGTCCGATACCCCACGTGCGAAACCATAAGCGTGTCACTGCCGGGCTGAACCGTGAGCCGAAAGTATCCCGCAGGGTCCGTGATCGTGTGGTTTTCATCTCCGTCCTGTCTGATGATTGCACCGGATACCGGTGTCTTTGTTCCATGATGAACGACTTGTCCGATGATTACGGACTGTGCCAGCGCCAGGCTGAATGTGCAAAATAGTAATACAGCTGAGAGGGTTTTATACATGTTGTTTGAATTGTGTCAGTTATTCATAGCGCAGGGAATGGATTGGATTCATTCGCGATCCTTTCAGAAGCTGGTAGCTCACGGAAAGCAACGCCAGCGCTGCGGTGATCAACGGTGGAAGGAGCAGCAGCCACACCGACAGGTTGATGTGATACGCGTAGCCGGCAAGCCACTGCTTCACCAGGTAAAAACCTGTGGGAACCGCCACCGCGTTTGCAATGACCACGAGCAACAGATAGTCCTTGGACAGGAGCATAACAATATCGGCTACCGATGCTCCGAACGTTTTACGAACTCCTATTTCTTTAGTGCGTTGCGAGATCATGAAGGCCGACAATCCGAAAAGCCCCAGACAGGAGATAAAAGCCAGAACATATGCGCCACCCATCAATGCTTTATTCATCCGCTGATCCGACTCATACATTTTGTCCAGTCGCTCATCGAGGAAGTGGAATTCCGGTGCAACATTGTCGAACATTTGTTTGCATGCCTGCTCAATTGCACTCAGCGTTTGTCGCGTCTCTGTTCCATCAAGTTTTACATACAACTGTCCGTCATAGTCAGTCAGGTTCATGATGAGCGGCTCAACCTTGTGCTTCAGCGAAAACAAGTTTGCATCTTCAACCACACCAATCACTTCGCCATCCTTGCCGTAATTCATTCCTTCAATTCTCCGACCGATCGCACCTGCTTTCGATTTATCCCAGCCGAAGGCTTTCACCGCAGCCTTGTTAACGAGGTAGGCATTTTTGTAGTCGGATTGCCGTTCGCGCTCAAAATTTCTTCCTTCGATCACTTTCAGTCCCAGCAGCTGTATGTAGTCGTGATCGAAAAACAGTCGCGCCACAGTAGCAGCTTTCATCTCGCCATTCTCGCGTTCAACACGATGTTCATCGATCATGCTGGAGAGACCAGGGTAGTAGCCACAAACCGAAACGCTCCTGACTCCCGGAAGACTGCTGATCTTCTCTTTGACAGCAGGTGCATTTCTTACGAACGCATCGGGAATGTTGATGAGCAGGATATTGTCCTTGTCGAATCCCAGCGACTTGTTCTGAATGAATTTCATCTGCTGCGACACTGCTATCACCGAGATGATCATGATCGCTGAGATGGCGAACTGGACAATCAGAAGCGCTTTGCGGAAGCCGGCTTTCTGCATTCCTTTAGTGATGTTGTTTTTGAAGGCATCAACAGGTTGAAGAAGGGATAAATACAGTGCAGGGTAGGCGCTCGACACCACACACAATAAGACGATGATGGACGCTGCAACCAGGACGAAATCTATGTTCAGCAGGATGTCACCGGTCAATTGATAATTCATCAGGGAGTTGAAATAAGGAATCAACAAATAGAATAATCCCACGCTCAGCACAGCCGCAATCACGATCATAACGCCTGACTCGGTGAGAAATTGTCTTTGAATCTCTCTTCTGACTGCGCCCATTGTTTTGCGTACACCTATCTCTTTAGCGCGATACAGTGATGATGCAATCGCGATGTTCGTGTAATTGATTCCTGAAGACAGCAGAAAAAAGAGCGCTACAAATCCAAGCGCGTAAATGTAATTCATGTTGCCATTGGCGCTGAGCTCATACATTTTTGTAGAATTCAGGTGCAGGCTCGACAACGGATCGATATAGATCGAAACCTTTGCACCAAACTCTTCAGCTACCTTGCGGATATTTTCGTTTCCGGATGTGAACTTGTCGAGCTTTTGCTGCAGGTCCCGGGAGTCCGTTCCCGGCTGTACAGAAATGTAGGTATATGCATGAGAATCGTTCCAGGTGTTGTCGTCTCCATAGCCATGCCAGCCGATCAGCGCGCTGGGTTTGAAGTGTGTGTTGAAGGGCACGTCCTCAATAACCCCACCGAGAAAAAAATCATGGTTTTCAATGTTGATCGGAGACTCGAGAACCTTTGTATCCTTGTAGTCCGCCCCGAATAATTTTCTCGCAAGTGACTCGGTAATCACAATACGGTCAGGGCCACGCAACGCTGTACGATCACCAAGTATAAATCGGAACGAAAGGACGTTGAACAAGGTCGAGTCCGCGAGAAAGACACCGGATTGTTGAAAAGTGTCACCCATATGATTTATCCGCACGTTATTTCCATTGAGGAACATAAAGCGCGCCATTGCATCGATCTCAGGAATTGCTTCCATAATTGCCGGCCCGATGGCAGGAGGGAGCGGTGCAAAATCCGTGTGGCTATTGTCGATGAGTGTACTGCAACTGACACGATAGATGTTTTCTGAATTTTTAAAGTGTCGGTCAAATGAAAGCTCGCTGAAAATGTAAGCGGAAAGTAATAATGCACAGCCCGTCCCAGCGGCAAGGCCCATCGCGTTTACTACAAGGTATTTCTTCTCACGTCTGATGTTGCGTACACCCACCTTCACATAATGCTTAAACAGATTGAGTCTGCGACTCCCGGACGTTTTACCGGATCTCCGGATTATATAAGGTCTGAGGAAAGCAAAAACGTCAAGCAGAAAACGCCAGCGTGCATAGCGATAGCCTTTCGTATTGACATGCTCGTAAAACCGCTGGTGCAGGTCACCCTGCAGGTCTTCGAGCAGTTGTGGCGCGCAGTACCATTCAAGAAACTTATCTGCCCATTTTGGAGGAGAGGTTTGTTTTACTGTTCTCATAGTTTTGAGGTCAGATGTTTTTAAAGATGACTTTCGGCATCATGCTCCAAAGCTGATCGCGTTGTTCTTTCGTCTTCAGCAATGCTTTCTTTCCGGCATGACTGATTGTAAACAAGCGCTTGCTGCGTCCACCGCGTTCGCTTGTTGCTCCACCCATCTTTGAGTCTACAAAACCTTTTTCTTCAAGGCGGTTCAGGGCAGAGTGAACCACAGCAAACGAAACATCGCGCTGGGTGATACGGTTGATCTCTTTCGAAATGGCAATACTGTAGGCTTCTTCATTAAGAACTCCTACGGTCAGGAGCACCAGCTCTTCAAATTCTCCAAGGTTCGTGCCTTTCATGCTTGACTGATTTGTTATTTAAATGTATAACAAATCCATATGTTAAGCAAATAGTGAAGAAATAAAGTTTGCGTTGCGGGATGATGTTAAAACAAAATGGGAGAGTGTATCTCGTTGGACTGGCGTCTCGATTAGGGTTGTACAACGGTCACGGCAACGTTTCCTTTTTTGCGAAAGCTTTCAACGTAAGCATGGGCCTCCCTGATATCCTCAAGCTTGTACGTTCTGTCAATGATGGATCTTAATATACCGTTTTCAATCAGTCCTTTGAGAAACAGCAAATCCTGGTGGCCACTCCGGGGGTTACCCGCCACTGAGGTATATTTTCCCTGGGGTTTTAATAATGAACCACATGCAGACTTCGAAGTTTTGCCTACGGCATCAAGCACAATGTCAAAACGCGATGAGTGTTTTGTAAAATCGGTCGTTTTATAATCAATCACTTCATCGGCACCGAGCTCTTTCATGAGTTGCACATTGGCGGTGCTGCACACAGCGGTAACGGTTCCGCCCAGTGCTTTCACAATCTGAACTGCAAACGTACCAACACTGCCTGACGCTCCGTAGACCAGAACGTTGTCATTTTGCTTCAGTCCGCACTGCCTGAGAAGACGGAGCGCAGTTATTCCACCAATGGGGACTGTCGCGGCTTCCTCGAACGTCATGTTTGCTGGCTTATGTGCGATCAGATCGCTTTCGCGGATACAAGTGTATTCTGCGTAACCTCCGAACTTGAACCCGCACCCAGCGAATACCGCGTCTCCTTTTTTGAATGAAGTAACTTCCGATCCAACGTCTTCCACGACACCTGCTACTTCAAAACCGAGGATCCTGATCCTTCGTGGTTTAAAGAGTCCATTGAAGATGCGGGCAAGAAACGGATCAGCTTTCCGCATCCGCCAGTCCCCGGCTGTCACGGATGTTGCATGTATCTTTACGAGTATTTCATTCTTTTTCGGAACGGGTTTTGGAACTTCGGTGAGATTCAACACTTCAGGCGGGCCATAGCGCTCGTACGTAACTGCTTTCATACGTGTGGGGTTTGCTGCGCTAAGTAAAACTGTATAGAAGAATCAACCAAGCAGTTCTGATCTTTCCAGGAATAAAATGTTAGCTGACGGTCTTTGCAAACTCGCTGTACCTCGCGAGGGCATTGGCCATTTTCATCTGATCGATGGATTTGCAATCGGCTTCAAGTAAATCAGGTGATGCTACCAGGACACAAACGCTTTTTGCGCGGCTTGTAGCGACATTCAACCGGTTCGGGCTGAACAGAAAATTCATTCCACGAGGAGCGTCATCAACGGTAGAGGCAGTCAGCGAGTAAATGACAACCGGTGCTTCCTTGCCCTGGAACTTATCGACCGTCCCGATGCGCAGGCCGGAAAGTTTTTCACTGAGGGCAGATACCTGGGCGTTATATGGTGCAACGATAAGGATGTCGCTCGCGGTTAGTGGCTTTGTTACATTTTCTCTGTTTGTGAAGTGTCCGTGTTTTAAAAGTTGTTCAACGATCTTTTCAATCGCAGCAATCTCTTCCAATGACTTCACCTGGTTTCCCCGGTGCTCCACCGGTACGAAGAAGAGTCCTGCGCCATCGAACGGAGTTCCGCCACTGATAACCTGCTTTTCAAGACCCGGCAATGAAGTAAGACGGCCTTCATAAAAAACTTCAGAGGTGAATTGCGTGATTGAAGGATGTATGCGCCTGGTCATCCCGAGGAATAATCCTTTTCCCTCGGGCATTGTCGGATGGCCTTCGAGGAGATAGGTTAACGCTGCAACATCGCTGCCTTCAGGATGCGCACCGCGCTGCGGTTGTTCGAGCTGCTGAGGGTCACCGAGCAGGATCACATTGCTTGTGGATGCCGATGCCGCCAGGGCTTGTGATAACGACATCTGTCCCGCTTCATCAATAAAAAGATAATCGAGCTGGGATCTCGAATCATCATTTGCCCAAAGCCAGGCAGTTCCCCCCACAACGCAACCGCGGCCGAGCGCTTCAATAGCTTTTTTATTGTCTGTTACTTCTGTGATCCATGCAGGCGGGTTCTCGGTGGCTTCGCTGATTTTATGAACGAATGAGACTGCGGCATTTTCCTCGAGTGCAAGCTCGTTGACCTTTTCGAAGAGCGTTCGGATTACGCTGTGGCTGATGGCCGTGACACCTACGCGTTTCTTCGCCTTAATCAGCTCTATGATCATCCGCGCACCTGTATATGTTTTTCCGGTACCGGGAGGGCCCTGGATCGGCAGAATGCTTTTGTTGAGATTTAGTGCAAGCCTGACCGCGGCCTTGACGATGTCTTCCCCGTCCTGCACACTTGCTCCCCGCGTTCCATCAAGCAGGAGCGGTGATCTGCGCATCAGGAGTTCTTTTGCGGCCTGGTACTCCATCCGGTGGTCGAAGCCTTCTTCGGCAATTTCGTTCGCGATGTTCATCAGGGCGGTTGCAAGTGCCCCCGGGTCGATGCGGTCGTTTACATGCACCGCGTACAACTTGTCGTTCAACGTGCGGGCTGTGCGTTTGATGTCAATCGTGCGGTTGACGAGATCGATTCCTTTCACAGTTCCCACCATGTCCCCTTTGACTTCGTAAAGTGTGTCGTCTTCCTTGATGCTTGTCTCCTGCAAGGGGAAGCGAAAGCGATGAACAGGCAGGCCGTTTTTCTTCTTAGGAGCCTGTGCTATAGAATCGAATTCAAGTCCAACGATGGCCTTGCGTTCGTTGAACAGGTCTTCGTATTCCATTTCGTGAACGCGATAGAATTCCCACCATGCGCTCTTATCTTCACGTCTGAAATAATCGACCTGGTGTGCGAGAAGCCATTTTGCATGCTGTGCTTCTGTCCACGTTGTCCGGTCTTCGGGCAGCGCTTCGGTAAGGACCTTGTACAACGATTTTGCACGGATCTCATTGGCCTTTATCTTTTCATTGGCCTCCGGATCCTTCACAGTCGGGCGTGCGAAGGGGTAGCCTTCTTTGATCAACGACCCTCTAAGCTCTTCAAGCCATCGGTGTAGTGCCTCTGTGGCAAGGCAGTCATCTTCATTGTAGTCTTCAACAATTTTTAAAGTGTCGGGTGGGAGGGCGTCAATTTCATTTAATTCAAGCGCACATTCCACAGCCTTGCGTCCAATACTCGCAACCGGAAGCTCGATCTTGCGGGTATACTTTGTAAATTTCTCCAGTTCCTTTAATGAATACCGTTCAACGCTGGCCAACAAAGCTTCCTTAAAAACCGCATGCAGGTCTACAAATTTTTCAGCGCGCAATAGTTCGTCCCGTTCGCTTTCAAATATCGCATGGAATCCTGACAAGCGTTTTACTGCTGATGGTTCGTAAGGCGCAAAATGATAGATGTGTGCATCGGGATATTTCTTCAGCCTTTCGGTGACGAAGGTCATAAATTCGCTGAATCCTTTCTTTTCATCAATGTGGTTGTATGACCAGGTTCGTTTGTAGGTAAGATTGCTGTTTTCATAATAAGCATACCCCAGGAGGTACTCGAGTCCTCCATCGGGGAAGAAAGCGTCCCCTTCAATATCAAAATAAATATCGCCCAGCGAAGGCTGAGGCAAACGATTTAATCCGCGACCCGCTTCAACATTCAAAAGTCTGTGCTTAAGTTGTGCTGCGAGTCTTCCTTCCAGTTGAATTTCAGCCTGGGCTTTTCGCTTGACAAAACTTTCAATATTGCCACGCTTCGGTGGAGCTATTGTATCGGCTTTTGCAAACCCTTCCAGCGTTCGGATGCCTTGTGTTTTAAGTTCTTCGATGTGAAGGCTCCGGATGCCTGCAACAAGCGAAAGATAATCATCGGCTCGCCTTTGCTTGTCGCAGGTAGCCCACCAGTTGCAGATGTCACAATGCAGCACATCTTCGGGATACGTGTCAAGCATCGGACCTGAAACGATCTCCCCAAGGTGCTTTTTTACAGACCGGTAGTACGCATGGAAATTAGTATAGTTGTAAGTGTCGATCCGGAATTCCTGCCCGTCAGGTTTCACTACGTAAAATTTTTCTGGCGTTGCATCCTGGATCGCAGCTAGCAGATCTGTGTAGAGACATAACTGGAGAATCGTTCCGGCACGCGTATTCAATGCGAGTTTCGTGTCCTGCACTTCATACAACCAGTTACCAAATTTGCTTTTGCCTTCGCGCTTCAATAGAATATCAGCATAACCGAGCCAATGTTCATCTTTCAATTTTGCCTGCACGATCACATCATAACCTTGCGACATCGCAGCTATGGTTTCCTGCGTGTCTTTACCCTTGAGATTGATGACACGCTTCTGCTTGTGCTCCAGATATTTCACGTAAGATGCTTCATGTTCATCACCGCGCTTTTTCAATACATCGAGAGACGGATCGTTCCGGAATGGCGGCTTTTTGCCCTCTATGGCTGCGCGCTTGTTGAGTTGCGTTACGTGCCGGCAGCCGAGGTGATTCGAAAGATCAGAAGCAGAAAGTATAAATGTGTTGGCGAGGTACTGCATGACGGGTGAAGATAAGAAAAAACATTTTCCATCTGCCGGTCGAAGGTGGCGCTAATCAACATTTAGTTTTCGTGCCACAACGTACAAGGCGAGCGGTGGCCTGGTGTTGATAAGCCACGGAGAAAAGCTGGATTCTCTTGCGTAAGTTTTGAGCTTTTCAGGATCCTCCCCATAGGTGAAGAACAGCGCGTTGTCTCCGGTCTTGCTCGGCCAGAGCCGGATTATTTCCATGGTGACAACGATGTTTCCAGTGATGATCAGTTTCAGATCCTTCACGTCTGCCGTGATCCACTTGTCGCGTTTGCGACTTGTCACATAAATTTCCTTTTGCAGTATCGAGTTCCCGGGCAGGTCAGAGTCGAGGCGGTAGATGTTTAGTCTGAAAAGAATGCTATCCATCGTGTTGAACCTCGTGTGGAATGCGATCTTTTGGAGTGCAAGCTCATCGCCATTGTTTTTGATCTCAACTCCCCATTCGCCTCCATTGCCCCATTCACCGGTGCCACTGTGACCAATCGTTGTCTTTGTCGCTTTCGGACGGCCGAGCGTTTTTAGTTCCACTATTTCATCTGCCGAGACTGTAACTTCATTGAGTGTGTATATAGCAGATGTGAGCCGAATGACGTTCTTGTCTTGCTGAAGATCGCTTACGCGAACTCTTTGAGATTCATAGCCGACCATCGAGAACACGAGCGTGTCACGGTCGGTCAGTTGCGTTCTTGCCAGAATAAAACTCCCATCGTCACGCGATATCGTTCCCGTGTTCTTATCTGGAATTCCAATACGTACATATGCCAAGGGTTCCTGCGTGCTGCGGTCAGTGACGATTCCTTGAATGTCCTGAGCTGAAGACACGATGATCGAGAGGGAAAGGCACATTGCCAGGAGGTGTTTCATCACGGCTATTGTTTTTTAATATGAATATATCATCCATAGAGAACATTTCAACTGCTACGACTATGAAACAGCCCCGTCTCCTAATTGTTTGCGCAGGTTAGGTCAGCGCGTTTTACTTATAAGGCGTTGTTTACTGTTACGCTGTCCGTTATATTGAACTGTGGTACCTCCGAACAGCACAATTTTATATGTTGAAGATGATCTTGACGACCAGGTGATTTTCAGGGAATGCGTAGGTAAAGTCCGTCCGGACATTGTGTGCGAGTTCGCAACGGGTGGGCTGGATGCGATAGACAAGCTTACGCAAGCGTTAGTCGAGCCCGTCTGCATTTTCATTGACGTCAATATGCCAGTGATGAACGGCAATCAGTTGTTAAAGGCCATCAAAGCAAATCCTTCTCTCGCACATATTCCGTGTTTCATGCTCTCAACGTCTACCAATCGAAAGGATATAGATCTTGCGTTGGCCGCGGGTGCTGAAAAATATCTTGTCAAGCCCGCTGTTTACATCGACTTCGAAAACATTCTGCAAGAAACCCTGCAGAACGTGGAAAATTGAGGCGTAATCGCCCAATAACGCAATGTCCTCAACATAACTACTATTCATTGCTACAGCGTGATATTGTATTCCTTTACTACTTCTTCAATATCGCGCCTTTTATAGTCACCACGCTTGATTTTCTCACTCAGATCAGCCTTGTCGGCCAGGTAAGTGCTCAGACGCTCATTGAATTTTGAGCCCCGGACTTCAAACACCTCACCACTTCGCTTTTTCAGAAACAGCATCGACTCATCTGCAGTTTCGCCCTTCATGTAGTCCGGAGCACCAAGTTTCGTTTCAGTGTACCGATAAAGTCTCAACCTGCCATCGACTACTAATTCCATGAAATAGTTTTCAGTTCGTCCCGGTGCTCTTACGGAATGAAAGATCTTGCCATTCGCTTCATAGCCGAGAATCTCGTCAGGTGAATATGTTTTCTTTTTTGACTCTTCTGTTTCTTTAAACTTGATATTGGGAAGCACGCGGTAAGGAGCAAAGTTTGCGTATTTGACCAGGCCGTGGATGGTGTCCCGTTTGGTTGTGACAACATACCCGGGTAAGTAACCCATTTCCTGCGCAAATGAAAAAGACAATGTGCAAACGAGGATGAGTGCAATGAGAGGGCATTTCATAGATAAATGTGGTAAGGTCTTTATGCGCAATTTAAGCGTTGTGGTCCGTTTTGCAATCTTCGAGTGGAATGAGATTGAAAGACTCCCGTGCATTTAATGCACTCATAACCCGACTCCAAAGGTGAAACCTCAACAGCCAAACTTAGAGTCTACCAAATCTAAAATCTCAAACCTGAAATCATTAATTCTTGATATCTCAATACCGGCTAATCACACGATCGAGGTCATCGTAAAAAAACTGGGCATTCTCTCGTGCAAGGGCAGCGGTTCCCGTTTCCCTGATGTACGTAATCAATTTTGAGTAGTGCACCAGGTCGACAGGTGACTGAAGCAATTCGTGGAGGTCGCGCTTAAAAAATTCCCGCTTGACGGCACTTAAAGTCTTGTTGAATTTTGTCTGGTAATAGTTATTGAGAATGTCATCTTTGAGAAAGTCAGTGATCAGTTCGTTTCTCACCGTCCGGATCAGATCAATAATCTTCTCAACGGACAGGGATGTCGCTGACGCGTTGGAATCCGCCTTATGCATTGTAATGGGTTATAGACAACCAATTATCGCACAAAAATTGTGAATCTTAGCATTGTATTTCTCACAAAAAGTTAAATCTATCTAAATCAGTATAATAAATTATTACCTGTTTTTCTTCAATACGTATTGCAGGCTTATGCTATGCCCTGACGCACTTGCGGGCAAAGTGTGCCTGAGAATTACTTTCTAACTGATTCCGACTGCGTCAGTTCATCTATAGTCATACACACATTTCTCCTCCGGCCTAACTGTGGGTGTCTGGGGTTACTTCGATCCACCAGATCTCACATCTGCCGATGAAGGTGGAAAAACAAGCGCACGCTGAACGGCTTCACAGACTGGGTACTTAATATCGTTCTTCGAAGAGCGAGTGATCCGCTGGTTTGACGCTTTCATTCATCCGCGCGGGTACTCCAGTCGAAGGGCATGAGTTTGCTTTCAGGAAAAAAGTTGAATCGGGTTTCTTTGGTCTGGCGATCGAACCATCTGCAATAGACGAGCGGTTCCTGCATGTGACGGGTCTTTTGGATTTCAGTCACCAGCATCGGGTAGCCTGTGCCATCGCGTTGCACGACCATATCGCCAATTCTGAACGTGCCGGGCTTGCGCGCCAGCAAATCCTTGATCTTGCCGATCATAAGCAAAATTTGTTCAATTATCCGAGGCAAAATGAGGGTGCAGCTTAGGGGTCAACCTGCGCAATTATCGTAAAAGATTAATGAAAGTGCACCATTATTGCCTAAGTATTTTCACAACGGTGAGGCTAGTTGCTGACACGCTAGCTCAGAATCTCGGCCGGAATATATAGCGAAAATGTTGAACCCTGGTTGGGTTTGCTTTCCGCCACCAGTATACCGCGATGGTTTTCTGCAATCTTCCGGGAGATTGTAAGACCGATGCCAACGCCAAAAGTATCTGTGCGCGGGACCAAACGCTGAAAAATCTCGAAGATCTTTTCCGAATATACGGGATCAAAGCCGGTGCCGTTATCCTTGAAATTGATCCGATAATAGAACGTATCGGCACGTAAGCCTTTCTTCTGAACATCGGAACCGTTTACCGTCTCGCAGCTTATATAAACTTCCGGGAGCACGTCTTTTCTCCTGAACTTGATGGCATTACTTAAGAGATTCTCAAAGAGCTGAACGAACTGGTAGCGTACACCGCGCACGCGTGGAAGGTTGTCGCTCTCAATGTTTGCATTTGAATCGCGTATGTAAATCTTCAGCGTTTCAAGCGTTGCCTTCAGAACTTCATTTAAATCGATCTCTTCAACATTGTTATCTGCCGTGTTGGTCAGCGAAAACTCGAGCATGCTCAGGAACAGCTTCCGCATACGAAGAACTGACTGCGTCACCTTTCCGAGCACACGCTTTCCTTCAGCCGACAGGTTTTGTTCTTCCTTTTCAAGGATCACTGAAATGAAGAACTCGATCTTGCGTAAGGGTTCCTGCATGTCGTGACTGGTGATGTGCGTAAACGAGCTAATCTCCCGCGCGTACCGCTCCAGCTGGAAATTCTTGGTCTCGAGTTCGTTATTGAGGATCGTCAGGTTATTGTTGGCCTGCTGGAGTGCCGTGTTGATTTGGGCGATCTTGTCGTTGAGTGACTTCATCTCGTCCACATATTGTTGTGAACGTTTTAGTTCCTGGTCAATAAAGTAAAAGGCGAGCACGAAGACGACCACTGAAAAAATACTGGCAGCGACACCGATCAAGGTTGCCAGAATTGTATGCGTCTTGGCTTCAATGCCCCGCGCGCGTGATTCCTCAGCACCGATCCGTTGCATCCTGTCAATTTGTTGGCGGATGAGACGCAGGCGCTCAGTTCCCCGTCCAAGGACCGTCAGTACATAGGGTTCTGAAGGTGCCTTGACGGATGCTGCATACACGAGCACAGAGTCTGCGGCAGTTCGGCTCGTGTGGACCAATCCCTTCAGTGTCTTAAGATCCGCGCCAAGCGCTTCATTGGTATTCAGCGAATCGATCTCAGCAAACAGCTTGTCGGTGTCTGACCCCGCCTGCATTGTGTTTGGATTCTGGTGTTTCCGCGATAAAAGGTAGCCCCGCACTTCTGATTCAAGCTCACTCACACTAACATAAACTTTATCAAGCTTTTGGTTGATCAGGGCAGCGTGATCAACCACGGTTGTTGAAACGTTTTGCTGGTAGGTTTCATACAGGAAGAGCCCGCAAAGCGAGGCCAGGAGCACAATACCCGTGCTGAAGATTACTCTCGAATAAACAATTCTTTTCGGTAATTCCATTCAAAAGGCCTACTGAGGTGACACTAAATGTTGATAGGTCTGATGTAAGCTAATGACTTATCATTGCGGGGGCAAAAATCCGGAGTAAACAGCCTTTTCATGAGTAACTAACTAATGTCGAACGTCCGTGAAAAAATCGAATATCCCAAATTTGGCAAAATTATCAGAACTCCAAGCAACCGGCCTTAATTGGCTGGTTTAGAGTTCATTGTCGAGGTAACCGCAGCAGATTTAAAATAATGTGGATTTATTTTTAAGCGGACGTCCTGCAAAACGCCCTAAAAACGCAGGCATGCGGTTTTACGCTACCGACCGTATGGTATGGCTGTTTGAAAACAAATGTGATTGTCCGAACTTTCCGTTGTCTATAACTAACTAAATACCAGGCGTAATCTCCTAATATGAAAAAATTAGTGTATTTCTCGGTGGCATTCTTTGCGATGTCCCTGCTTGCGTGTCAAGACGGGAAGGACGAAGCGAAGAATATTACTGACCTTTCCTATTACAGGAACATTGGTAAACAGATCCCGACAGAGACGGGATACCGCTGGATGGATGTTTACCGCACAAAAAACAAACTCAGCGCACGCACAAAACCATCAGGCTTTGCTATAAGCAAAGAGAACCTGGCAGCGGTGTCGAACTCTGTTGGTCAACTGATCGGGATTGCTTTCCAGCACGGGCTTGATGAAGCAGGACAGCATCATTTTCTGATCATACCGGTAGACGAAACACTGCAGATCTGGGCATCGGATAAGATGATCATCGATGCAAATACCGACAGCAAGATAACAAGCGATGTAGCTCACCAGTGGGCAGCGAATTATAAAAATGCTAACCCGGACGCAATCTGGTTTCACTTTTTTGGTAAGCATGTGTTTGATGAGATGGGATTGATTCCGTTTTTTGAATACATTCAGATTGAGCCTGCTATCAGCGATGTGAGCTTTGCACCTCAGGTGCTTCTTATTATTAATGATTTGAGTATTGGTGCATCTTCGGGAAGAGGGGAATCGGAAGAGGCTGTTGTGTATGATGCTTCAAGTCCTTGTCCGCCATGTCCACTTGCAGAATAATAACCAAACCGAATGTCGTCACAAACTATATCTGAGATAATCAGGTATGCTTCGATTTTCTCGATAGCATTCCCGTTGATTCTCTACTTGTTTCGGATGAAAAACCTGAGTAAATCAGGTCATAAGATCGGTGCTATAGTTATTATTTCGGCACTCTCGGATCTTATCGCGCTTTATCTGTTCGAGGAAGAGATGTCAACTGTGCTGCTCTTCAATGCATACTATCTGATCTTCTTTGTCCTTCTTTCCTGGTTCTACAGCGATGTGCTGCAGACAGCACGTGGAAAGAAGACGGTACAGTGGGGGCTGGGAATATATGTAACGGCTTTCATTGTTATTACCATTTTTATCCAGTCGTTTAATGAATACCAGACCCTGATGTGGACACTGGCAGGTGCCATCTCCATTATCTTCAGTATCTCGTATTTCATCAGCGTGTTTTCGGCAATGCGACCCATGAATGATTTCGGATTGCTATGGATCAACAGTGGTATTCTCTTTTATTTTAGTTTCAACCTGTTCCTGTTCATCATGAGCAGCTACGTGCTTACGCGCCTTGAACCTGAATTGAGTCTTATCGTGTGGAGTTTCCACAACGTGAACAACATCATCAAGAACATCCTGATAGGCCTTGGTATTTCAACGGTTCGTGCAGATGAGATAGGAGCGAAGGATGCAATCTGAATCTAAGGAGTAGACAACAGGAATAAAAAAAGGCCTTACGGGGCCTTTCTTTTTGTTTATAGATACTGTTGTTGTTGCGGTTGATGGTCTGCAATAATTCCGATCCGATTGCGCATCACGCGAATGTTATCTTTGATCAGACGGATGCTTTCATAGACGGGGCTATTGTACAAAACCTTGTAGCGCTTTACCCACTCAATGTCCAGCAGTGTAACGACTGTGCGGTCAAGCGGATGTCCGAAAATGCAGGTTGATTCAAGCACGATCTTGTTGTGATCGACAGCCTTTACCGCAGTTTTGATGGGCTGAGACTGGCCGGAAAGTTTAATGCTTAAAACAAATCCGCGGTTTTCGCTGAGGAGAAGCTCGCGTAGAATTTCCTTTTTATCGGTTTTCATTCAGATCATGTATGCGGACCGTTGTAAAAAATTTATGCCAGCATCGTATTAGAGACTAAAAAAAACCGTATTAAGCGCTGATTTACAGTATATGGTAGCTGATTTCGAAGTTCAACCGGCAATAACCCGATTCTGTTCAACCGGGCATAAAATTTTACAGGGCCTCCGATTTGCTGGAAAGTGTGTTTTCTCTTTTATGATAAGCTCCTGTATTAAAAACATCTCAAAATATTTTTGAATAAAAGTCGCCTGTTCCTTTCTGACATCGGGCGTTCTGTCGCTAACTTGCTTCTCTTGAATCCGCCTTTTTTGGAATTCAAGGGCGAACATTCTTACCCAAAGGGAACTCCTAAGAATGCCATCGCTTAACAAAGCAGTTACGTTAGACGGACGTAGCTGCTTTTATTTGCGAAGTAATAACAAAACATTAACAATCATTGATCAGGTCAGGAGCGATGAAGCCCAAGAAGATTTTCATTATTGAAGACGATGAGAGCGTGCAGGAAATCATGAAACTGATTTTCCATAAAGCCGGATTTGAAATCGAAATCTCGCCTGATGGAAAATCTGTGCTCACCAAACGCGAAAGCTGGCCGGACCTGTTCCTGCTCGACAAACATCTGCTTGGAAATGATGGCCTTGAAATATGTAAGTATCTGAAGTCGCAGGATGCTACCCGTAAGATTCCCGTTATTATGCTTTCGGCAACACCTGGCATTGAACCTCTGGCTCGGGGCGCTGGCGCGGACGATTTTCTGGAAAAGCCTTTTAATAGCGCAGCGTTGATGCACAAGGTTCAGGAATTCCTGAAATAAGCCAAAACTTGCCTTTTCCAATCAGAAATTCCACAATTTCGAAATTCTCTTATTTTTGTGCTGGATTTAACCAGAGCCCATGAGTCTTTTAGATTTTGAGAAACCTATTGCCGAGCTGGAAAGCAAGCTTGAAGACATGAAGCACCTTGCCAGCGACAGCGACAAGGAAGTGCAGGCAGCAGTCAAGGCGTTAGAAAAGAAGATCCACGAACTCAAGAAAGAAACATTCGAAAATCTTACTGGCTGGCAACGCGTCCAACTCTCTCGTCATCCCGACCGGCCTTATACACTTGATTATATCTACGAAATCACTTCCGACTTCATCGAACTTCATGGCGACCGGAATGTCTCTGATGACAAGGCGATGGTAGGTGGTTTCGGCTCGATCGATGGAAAAACGTTTATGCTGATCGGTCAGCAGAAGGGAAGAAATACCAAGCAACGTCAGCTTCGCAATTTCGGTATGGCAAATCCGGAGGGCTATCGCAAGGCTTTGCGTCTGATGAAGCTTGCAGAGAAGTTCAACAAGCCGATTGTCACCTTCATCGATACTCCAGGTGCGTTTCCGGGACTTGAGGCCGAAGAACGTGGGCAGGGGGAAGCGATTGCCCGAAACCTCAAGGAGATGTTCATGCTGAAGGTTCCAGTGATTTGTATCGTAATTGGAGAAGGCGCATCAGGCGGTGCTTTGGGAATTGCTATTGGTGACCGCGTGCTGATGCTCGAAAATACATGGTACTCTGTTATTTCACCGGAATCATGCTCGTCAATTCTGTGGAGAAGCTGGGATTATAAAGAACAGGCTGCCGAAGTACTCAAACTAACTGGTAAAGACATGCTCGAACAGAAACTGATCGATGGCATTATTAAAGAACCACTCGGTGGCGCGCATACAGATATGAAATGGATGTCGACAGAAATTAAGAAAGTCATCATGTCGCTGACAGGAGAGCTTGAGAAACTTTCTCCAGAGGATCGTATTCAGCAACGCATTGATAAATTCTGCCGTATGGGTGTTGTGCAGGAGTAATTTTATCGGACAATCTTCTGAAGGCCGCTGCATAGAGCGGCTTTTTTTATGTCATTCAAAACCTACTAACTTTCCGATCTGAACGATTCGGGTGTGATGACGGATCGTGATGGTAAACAACAAGCCTGCATGAAACTTCATGTGATTAATACCGGAAATTTTAGACTCGATGGCGGTGCCATGTTTGGCGTGGTCCCAAAATCGATCTGGCAAAAGCTCAATCGGCCTGACGAAAATAACCTCTGCAACTGGGCCATGCGATGCCTCCTCATCGAGGATGGTAACAAACTGATCCTGATTGACAACGGTCTGGGCGACAAGCAGGATGCGAAATTCTTCAGCCATTACTATCTCAACGGAACTGACAGCCTGATCCCGTCTCTGCGCAAGGCCGGCTTTTCTCCGGATGATGTCACCGACATGTTCCTGACGCATCTTCACTTCGATCATTGCGGTGGAGGAGTGAAGCGCGAAAATGATAAACTGAAACTGACATTTAAGAACGCCAGGTACTGGTCGAATGAAGGCCATTGGAACCTGGCTGTGAAACCCAATGCACGCGAGAAGGCAAGCTTTCTGAAGGAAAATATCCTGCCGATGCAGGAAAGTGGCCACCTGGAATTTGTCTCTGAGGGAAAATCTCCTTTCGCCCAGTTCGACATACTTTTTTCGTCAGGCCATACCGATCAGATGATGGTGCCAAAGATCAAATACAAAGGAAAAACCGTTTGCTACATGGCAGACCTGTTGCCTTCGGTAGCTCACTTGCCAATGCCCTATGTGATGGCATACGACACGCGCCCTTTGCTTACGCTGGAAGAGAAAGAAAAATTTTTAAACGAAGCCGTTGACAATAACTATATCTTGTTTTTCGAACACGATCCTGTGAATGAGTGCTGCACACTTGTGCGCACCGACAAGGGCATTCGCGCAGACAAAACATTTAAGCTGACGGAAATATAAGAATCGCACATGAAGAAAGGGCTTGTTTTGTCGGGAGGGGGCGCGCGGGGAATTTGTCATCTGGGTGTGATCAAGGCGCTGGAGGAAATTAACGTGAGATTCGATTACATCTCAGCTACGAGTGCCGGGTCCGTAACAGGTTGCCTGTACAGCTACGGGTACAAACCGGACGAGATCATGGAAATGATCAAATCTACGAGCTTTGCGCGATCGCTTCGTCTGGCGTGGAGCTGGAAGGGGCTGCTGAAGCTCGATGGTCTGAGAAACCTGTTTCTGAAATTCATCCCGGAAAATGATTTCTCTGCGTTGAAGATTCCGGTTGTGATTGCGGCAACGGAGATGCGGAAGGGAAAGATCGAATATTTTACACAAGGAGAACTGATCACTCCGATCCTGGCATCGTGCTGCGTGCCGGCTGTCTTTAATCCGGTTGAATTCAACGGAGGATTTTACGTTGATGGTGGCGTGCTCGACAATCTTCCGGTAAAGGCGATACAGGATAAATGTGATTTCATTGTCGGCTCGCATTGCAATTTTATTCGCGCGGATGCGGACCTGAAAAATTTCAGAACAGTGATCGAACGCAGCCTGCTGATGGCGATCAACGGAAACACAACGATCAGCAAAAGTCTTTGCAACATTCTCATCGAGCCGCCTGACGTGGGAAGATTCAGTGGCTTTGATGTCGGAAAGGCTGAGGAGATTTTCAACATCGGATATCAATACACAAAGGAAAATTTTTCAGCAGAACAGTTTACGTTATGATCGC
Organism: Fulvivirgaceae bacterium JP3-4; assembly: GCA_029309925.1. Taxonomy (GTDB): domain Bacteria; phylum Bacteroidota; class Bacteroidia; order Cytophagales; family Cyclobacteriaceae; genus Chryseosolibacter. The sequence continues at coordinate 2,545,933 of JARKND010000001.1, read as the reverse complement.
TACGCAATTGTCTTTTCAGGAACAGATCCTTCGGGGGATTCCGGATGAGTTGCCGGAAATGCCGGCATTTGATCCTTCGGTAAGCCACGCACCGAAGCGCAAAGACATTCTTTCGAAAGAAGAAAAAAAACTTGCAATCCGAAATGCGCTGCGCTACTTTCCATCGAAGCATCATGCAATTCTTGCAAAGGAGTTTGCCAATGAACTGAATGCCTTTGGACGCATCTATATGTACCGGTTCCGTCCCGCGTATGCGATGCATGCGCGACCTCTTGACCACTACCCTGCAAAGAGTCTTCAGGCTGCAGCGATTATGCTGATGATTCAGAACAATCTCGATCCTGCAGTCGCACAGCATCCACATGAACTGATTACCTATGGCGGAAACGGAGCGGTGTTTCAGAACTGGGCGCAGTACCTGCTTACCATGAAATACCTCGCTGAAATCACCGATGAGCAAACACTGCATATGTACTCGGGTCATCCCATGGGAATGTTTCCATCTTCGAAGAACTCACCTCGTGTTGTCGTCACCAACGGAATGATGATCCCCAATTATTCGAAGCAGGACGACTGGGAAAAATTCAATGCACTTGGCGTGACCCAATATGGTCAGATGACGGCCGGATCGTATATGTACATTGGTCCTCAGGGAATCGTGCATGGCACAACGATTACGATCCTTAATGCAGGAAGACGGATCAGCAAAGACGGAAGCCTCGCAGGCAAATTGTTCGTATCGTCAGGGCTTGGTGGAATGAGTGGTGCTCAGCCAAAAGCTGCGAAAATTGCAGGATGTATTTCGGTTACTGCTGAAGTCAATTCAAAGGCTGCCCGTAAACGTCACGAGCAGGGTTGGGTGGATGAGATCATCGCGGACATCGCTGAATTGATCTCCCGTGTGAAAAAAGCACAGAAGGACAGGGAGGTCGTATCAATTGCTTTTCAGGGCAACGTGGTTGAGGTGTGGGAAGCTTTTGATCAGCACAATATCAGGATCGACCTTGGCTCGGATCAGACATCGCTGCACAACCCTTGGGCTGGGGGGTATTACCCTGCTGGAATTTCTTTTGAGAAAGCCAACGATCTGATGGCAACCGATCCTGCCAGGTTCAAGTCGCTCGTGCAGGAGTCGCTGCGAAGACATGCGGCTGCGATCAACAGGCATGCAGAAAAAGGAACATACTTTTTTGACTACGGAAATGCTTTCTTGCTGGAAGCCTCGCGCGCTGGCGCGGATGTGATGAGCACCGATGGCATCAACTTCAGGTATCCATCATACGTGCAGGACATCATGGGGCCGATGTGTTTTGACTTTGGATTCGGTCCGTTCAGATGGGTTTGTACGTCAGGCAAACAGGAAGACCTTGATCGCACCGATGCTATTGCCCGTGATGTTCTGATGAGAATGAGAAAAAGCGCACCTGATGAAATTCAATCTCAGTTGTCTGACAACATTCGCTGGATTGAGCAGGCTAAAGAAAACAGACTTGTTGTCGGATCAAAAGCGCGCATCCTGTATGCTGATGCTTTGGGCAGAATGGAAATCGCAAAGGCGTTCAACGAAAGCATTCGAAAAAAAGAGGTCGGACCGGTTGTGTTAGGGCGTGATCATCACGATGTCTCCGGCACTGACAGTCCGTATCGGGAAACGTCCAATATTTACGATGGATCGCGTTTCACTGCTGACATGGCGATCCACAACGTGATTGGTGATTCATTCCGCGGTGCAACCTGGGTTTCAATCCATAATGGTGGTGGAGTAGGCTGGGGTGAAGTAATTAACGGAGGATTTGGTATGGTATTGGATGGAAGTGGGCAGGCAGATGAGAACCTGACGCGGATGCTGCATTACGATGTAACGAATGGCCTTGCACGCAGAGCCTGGGCACGTAACGAAAATGCATTGTTTGCGATTAAGCGTGAAATGGAGATGAACACCGCTATGCGGGTCACGCTGCCTAACGAGGTAAATGACGGCTTATTGGATGACGTGATTTCTTAACATGATTCGCATTTTTTATACGAAACTGTTAACATAGTTTTGGCACCAAATATTAACTCCATTTTATGAAGAAAATTTTAGTGATTATCACACTCGTTTCAGTTTCATTTTTTGCGAAAGCACAAACCTCGGCAGGCAATATGATGCTTGGTGGGGGTGTTTCAATCTCATCAAACAATTACGGAACATCGAATGACAATGACAATTCAGGTTTCGAACTTTCGCCATCGTTCGGATATTTTGTCAAGGACAATCTGGTAATAGGGGCGAGTGTTTCTTTGAGCAGCTATCGCAGTGGAATTGGAACTGGTCAATCAAAGACCTTTGGATTTGGTCTTGGCCCTTTTGCCCGTTTCTACAAATTTACTTCCAATGAGCAGTTTGCCTTTTTTGGAACTGCAGGACTTTCTTTTGGATCGACCAGGAATGAGACGGGTAACACGGTCAATTATCGCGCGACAGGAATCACATTTTATGCAGCGCCCGGATTTGCTTACTTTTTTAATGAACACTGGGCCGGTGAGTTTTCATTCAGCCTGTTGTCGATCTCGAGCTCAAACTATGACAACAACGCAAGTGATCGCACATCCGTCAATTTCGGAATCAACAGTTTTAGTCCGAGCATAGGTTTTCGATATCATTTTCGTAACTAAAAGACAACAACTAAAAATTGATTTATGAAAAAAACAATTCTTCTGGCAGTTGCAAGTGTGTTGTTCATCGCTTCACACTCAGCCCTGGCGCAGGTGCAGTTTGCCGTAGGTATCAAGGCGGGGCCTAACTTCGCTACGATCAACACGGACGCATCAGCGCAGGAAAATTATAAGAACAGAACAGGCTTCCACGGTGGAGCGTTCGTGCTCATCAAGGCAACGAAGATCGGGATCCAGCCTGAAGTGATCTTCTCGCAGCAAGGTTCTACCGTGAAGATCAATACGCAGGAATATGAATCAAACTTTTCATACGTGAACATTCCGATCATCGTGAAGTTGTATACCGTGGCCGGTATTAACATTCAGGCGGGCCCTCAGTTCGGTTTTGTGAACAGTGCTGAAGCCCCTGTGCTGACTGCTCCAAACACGTATACAGTTCAGGATGTTAAGAACAGGGCGAAGGGAAGTGATGTGACTGCTGCACTGGGATTGGGCTGGGATTTGCCATTCGGCCTCACCATCGATGCGCGTTACAACCTTGGACTGTCAAAGATCTACAAGGAGGCACCGACCAATGAGACAGCGAATGCAAAGAATCAGGTGATTCAGGTGTCGCTTGGGTACAAGCTGTTTAAAGTAGGGAAGTAGGGAGAAGGCTGCAAGCGGCAAGCTTCAAGCTGCAAGTCTGAGCGTAGGGCTTCGACTTGCAGCTTTTTTTTTTGAGGAACCTGGGTTGGCATTGAGATCTCTTGATTTCCCCGGCACGAACTCACCGCGCAACATAGCGCACATCGCGTCACCGCGGTGAAGAAAGCGTTGCTATCAGATAAGTTTATATGCTGGAGACGACCAAGAGCCGAATCTATTCCGCCACGATCAGAAAATAATTCTTCTTTCCTTTTTGGGCGAGCATGTATTTGCCGTACAGAAGGTCCTCCGCAACAAGCTTACGTTCAAGATTGATCTTTTCTTTGTTGATACTTACGCCATTGCCCTGAATCGCTTTTCGCGCTTCTCCCTTTGATGTGTAAATCGCAGTTTTCTCACCGAGCAGTGATACTGGATCAACCTGGTTTGAGAACAATTCTTTTGGGACCTTGTAGGTGATGCTCTGGTCGAAGGCGTCTTCAATTTCTTCTCCCGAAAGTTTTTTGAAATCTTCGAATGAAGCTCCGAAAAGAATCGAAGTGGTATCCTGCGCACGCTTTAATTGATCTTCACCATGGACGCGTGCAGTGATATCCTCAGCCAGTGCTTTCTGAAGTGTGCCCGGGCGCGCTGCTGTTTCCTGCTCGAGCGTTTCTATTTCTTGCTTGCCCTTGAGTGTAAAAATCCTGATGAACTTCGGTGCATCTTCATCAGAAACATTCAGCCAGTATTGGTAGAACTTATACGGTGATGTTTTCTTTGGATCGAGCCACACATTACCGCCTTCTGATTTTCCAAACTTCGTGCCGTCTGCCTTTGTAATGAGCTTGGTCGTTAAGGCAAATGCTTCACCATCCGCTTTTCTTCTGATGAGTTCAGTTCCGGTAACAATGTTTCCCCACTGGTCTGATCCTCCCATCTGGAGTTTGCAGTTCTTGTTTTTATACAACCAGTAGAAATCGTAGCCCTGCACAAGCTGATACGTGAATTCGGTAAATGAAAGTCCTGTCTCGAGGCGCTTCTGTACGGAGTCCTTCGACATCATGTAATTCACGGTGATGTGCTTGCCGACATCGCGAATGAAATCGAGGAATCGAAATTCTTTGAACCAGTCGTAGTTGTTCACCATTTCGGCAGCATTTGCCCCGGTGAAGTCAAGAAATTTTTCGAGTTGTTTCTTCACACAACTTACATTGTGGGTAAGAACATCTTCGGATAGAAGATTTCGTTCGGCTGATTTGCCGGACGGATCGCCCACCATGCCGGTCGCACCGCCTACCAGCGCATATGGCTTGTGACCAGCCCGCTGAAAGTTAAGCAGCGTCATGATCTGCGTGAGGTGACCGATGTGCAACGAATCTGCTGTGGGATCAAATCCAATGTAGCCCGAGGTGCTTTCCTTCGACAACTGTTCCTCCGTTCCCGGCATGATGTCGTGCAACATCCCGCGCCAGCGAAGTTCTTCTATAAAATTCTTGTTCATGCGTTCAATGAAGAGCGCAAATATAACAGGATAGGGCAAAAGCCACAATCTGCAAAGGTTGAGGAAGCAGGGAGGATGTTTGAAATTACTTTCAGGCTACAGGCCCGGCACAGACTAAATCTATCCCTTAACCCAATACGCAGACGGACATACTTAGCACTGCCAGTCGCCTGCAGCTGAAAGCTTAAATTCTATTCTGGATCAAAGCGATAACGGTAGATCGGATCCAGATCAGTCGTGTGATCCATCTTGCACAGTTCGTCCAGGTGACCATTCTCGATATGGTATACCCATCCGAGCAACACTGGTCCCTGGCGTCTCTTCCAGGCTTCCTGGATAATCGCAGTTTTTGCCAGGTTCATGATCTGTTCGCATACGCTTAACTCAGTAAGGCGATCTGCGCGTTTGTCCATGTCACCGATCGCATCGAGCTCGGTGCGATGCATGCGATAAGTATCGCGGATGTTGGTCAGCCACTTGTTGATAAGGCCATAACTTTTGTTGGTCATCGAAGCGCGGACGCCACCGCAGCCGTAATGGCCGCAGACGATGACGTGTTTCACTTTGAGTACGTCAACTGCGTATTGCAGCACGCTCAGCAGGTTCAGGTCGGTGTGAACCACGAGGTTCGCCACATTCCTGTGAACGAAGATTTCGCCTGGCTCAGTGCCAGTCACTTCGTTTGCCGGTACACGGCTATCGGAACAACCGATCCACAAAAATTCCGGAGTCTGAACTGTTGAGTGTCTTAAAAAATAATCTTTGTCATAACGGACACGCTCTTGTGCCCACGCTTTATTCTGAAGTAGTAACTTTTGTGCGGAATTCATACAACGGGTTCGGTTTTACGAAAAAATAAATTTGGCGAGGAGTAACTTTTTTTAATCTCAACTGTGATGTTTCGGCTTGGCGCGTTGAGAATGAAATCATCGATGGTCTCAATGATGTCATTGTCGATGAACATTGAACTTCCGCCATCGATCACCAGGTGTGTATTGTCGGGGATCTGTTCAAAAGTTTTTCGCAGCAAAGCCTTGTTCAGGAATGTCACGTCTTTGTTCAGGCGCAACAGGTAGTTGTTTTCATCCTTGATCACCGATATCGCTTCATGGAAGTTCGTCTTGAGCACGAAGAATAAACCAACGGCAATGCCGATGAAAATTCCAATCAGCAGGTTCGTCAGGATAATGGCAGCGATCGTAATGATATACGGGAGAAACTGATCCCATCCTTTTCTGTACATCTGACGGAACAGGGAAGGCTTCGTGAGCTTGAATCCCGTTACGATGAGGATTGCAGCAAGCGCAGACAGTGGAATGAGACTCAGCACGCCCGGGATGAACAACACGGCACTGGCAAGCAGGATACCGTGTGTAATCGCGGATGCCTTCGTTCTCGCACCTGCGTTTATGTTTGCTGAAGAGCGCACGATAACCGCTGTCACAGGCAGTCCGCCAATCAATCCAGAAACCATGTTACCGATTCCCTGCGCGCGCAACTCGCGGTTGAGCGGAGTAATGCGTTTAAACTGATCGAGTTTGTCAGAGGCTTCTATGCTCAGCAAGCTTTCGAGACTTGCAACCAATGCAAGCGTCAGGGCAACGATATACACGTCAGGATTGCTGAAATGTGAAAAATCCGGAAACGTCATTTGTTTGAAAAACTCCGATGTTGCAGGCAGGTTTACCAGGTGTTCCGGGCTGATCGAAAGGGCAGGTGCTGCAGTTCTGTATAAGATGTTGGCAACCACACCGAAAACAACAGCCAGCAACGGTCCTGGTACATAACGCAGTACTTTGTGATTCTTAATCGCATCGCGTTCCCACAAAACAAGAATGATCATACAGCTAACGCTGATGATGATGGCACCTGGACTGAGGTAATTCAATGCATTAAAGATTTCGGAGAACGTGTTCTCTCCGTCACTCTGATAAAATGATTCGTCTCCTTCGAAGTCCTTGTCATAACCGAGCGCGTGAGGTATCTGCTTCAGGATGAGGATGAGACCGATCGCTGACAACATTCCTTTAATTACTGCGGCTGGAAAGAAGTGGCCGATCGTACCTGCCCGGAATAGTCCAAGCAAGATCTGAAAGAATCCTCCGAGCACTACTGCGCAGAGAAATGCTTCATATGAGCCGAGCGTTGCAATGGCAGCAAGAACGATGGTGGTAAGACCTGCTGCCGGTCCACTGACACTGAGATTTGAGCCACTGAAGGCCCCGACAACAATGCCACCAACAACACCGGCTATTAATCCGGACATCATGGGCGCGCCTGATGCTAAAGCAATTCCAAGACATAAGGGGATTGCAACTAAAAATACTACAATACTAGCCGGGAGGTCATGACTTAAATTTCCCAGCGGATTAGACACACTACGCATAATCGCCTGTGATTAAAAATATAAAAGGTCAAAAAAAATAGAATTGCTCAAACGCAAGCCACTCGTAAATGAGTGTTGCTGTGAAGACTGGTAAGACGGACTAAGAAACCTTTGGAGGCGGTGTGACAATCTCTACTTCCGATCGCGCAACATCGAGATTATTGCGGCTGGCGAAAAGTTTGGAAGCATTTTGAAATGATTCGTTTGCGGAATCAGGATGGATAATGATGTGAAGATCAACAATGTGACCGCTTTCTGATGTGCCGGATTCGCTCATGGAGTCCTTTTCCTCCTCAAAGCCGACTCCGGCAAGCGCCTTTACGACATTCTCAACCATTTTTGCATGTGATATGTGAAGGCCGAGGTAGCGTATCTCCGTCAGGAAGAAACTCATGTTCAGGAAGATAATCCCTGTCATGAGCGCCATCAGTTTGGCTGAAATGTGTTTCCTGAACTTCTCCATCGGGTGCAAAAATAACCCAATTTTTTAAAAATGGTTCGAATTTGTGTTTATTGAGCCTCATATTATGGATGCTTGCGACCAAACCTCGCCTGCACACACCCAACGAACGATAACACTCAACAGAAAACAATTTCTCTTTTATGCAGCAGCCTGACGCGTTAAACCAAGTAGCCGAGTTTCACAGAACATTCAAGCATCCTATTCTTTCGAAACCTGGAATACCTTCAGAGGATCGTTGCAAGTTACGTGTCGCGCTGATCGCAGAAGAGTTAAAGGAGCTCGAAGTTGCTATACTCGAAAAAGACATCGTAGAGGTAGCCGATGCGTTGTGCGACATCCAATACGTGCTCGCTGGGGCAATACTTGAGTTCGGGCTGGGAGATAAGTTCAAGGAATTGTTTGACGAGGTTCAGCGCTCTAATATGAGCAAAGCCTGCACATCAGAAGAGGAAGCCCAGAAAACGGTTGAACATTATCGGAAAAAGGACGGAACGGAATGTTACTACCTCAAGGAAGGTGACAAGTGGCTTGTGTACAGAAAGTCTGATAACAAGACGATCAAATCGATCAACTACAGCCCAACCAGTTTGCAAAAGATTATAGAGCAATAGGTGTGGAGCAGTTGGCAGTTGGCAAATGGCAATTGGCAAAGTTTGTGGCAACTCCTTTTGCTTCCAGTCTGCATTTGCGTTTAAGGATTCCCTTAAATCCGCAAAAGTACGTTCTCCCGGAAGGCGATTTGCAGGCGCACTGCGGAAATCCTCCTCCGCGTTGAATGTATTCTTGCGAGCGCCAGTGAGTGCACTTTCAAACATAAAATTCAAATTGGAAAACACCATCGTGACCTTTCATCTGCAGCGGATTGATCGCGATGATCGGTGAGTCATTGTATGCTTTAATAAATTCCGTTCGGCTGATGCGCAGCTTGTTTTGTCCAGGCCTGATACGGTGGTATTGCATCCTCCCGCTCTGATTAGCAGTGGCCGTGTATACAAATTCAAAACGGAGCGGAATGGGGGAGGGGACGTACCTCATACAAACTAGCGATACATGTTCCTGAATTCCGCCAGGAGAAAAGAGTTTTGTCTCGCATTGTACTGCGCAAGCATGGCATACGCCCAGTCCGGTGCATAATTGCACTCCTTTTCAATCTCCTCGATCTTGCGAGCAAGCTCGCGTACATAGAACCGGATCTGGTCCAGATTCCTGCATTCTGACGGTCTTTCGAAATGTTTCAGGGTAAACACCTTCAATTCTATATCGATTTTTTTGCGTTCGTGGTCGCCCATAAGCTGTGCATTATTACACAATAATAGCCGCTTTAGTCGTAGAATGCAAATTAATTCAGTGCAAAATTGCACAAATCGGAAAAGGTGAAAGTGGGTGAATTACAGCCGCGGCTTAATTAATCACCGCGGTTAAGACACTGATTTTCAGTCCCAATGATTGAAGATTAAAGTGAATTTTTCGTCACCCAGTAGCGATAGCCAACAATCAATTTTTGAAATTTGGTAAGACGAGTGATATCGTGCTTACTGTATCTGGGGAGGATCACACGATTGAGCTTTGCGAGAAACCTAAAAAGGGATTTTTCCATCATGAAAAATTAAAGCCGGCTGAAATCGTTTTAATTTTTATCTTTAAAATCATTTAACCAAAAATATGGAAAATTTTAATCCAAGCCCCTTTCTAGTTGGCTGGCATCAGGCGATGTTATATGGTGCATTCGCCATGTTTGCTGCCGGAATTCTACTTTATGTTTTTCACCTTTTGAAGATTTCCAGTATTAAGAGCTACAAGGAGAAGTACGATTATATAAGTCGTAGAGAGATCAAAAATCTCGAGATCACATTCATCCTGTTTGCGCTCGGTGTTGCAATGCTGATCAACCGATACGGGATGGATAAGATCGATGAAATGGGTGTTTGGTTTTTTGTACGTCTGTTCATTTCGTTTGCCGGAGGTACCCTTGTTGGATATATCGCTTTCCTGATCCTTGAATACTATTATCCGGGCCGTGTCGACAAGAAGTTGAAGAAGTGGCGCTACATGCCCCGGGTTAATCCAAAGACAGGCAATAAGATGCGACTGCTTGCGGAACATGAAGAGGACGTGCACCTGGATGAGGGGATGAAAGCAGAAGAAGATGTGTTCTCAATCGACTACGATGTCTGGATCGATGAGCAAACCAATGATGTACTGGTTGAGAAGTATCAGGGGCATCTTCAGGCCCTCCAGTGTGGGAATTGCGGATTTTATACCCTGAAGGTTGTGCGCGAAGAGATCACGCAGCAGCCAACAATTAATAGTGTTGGCGAGTTGATCAAGCACTACGAATGTTCATACTGCAAATCCGTGCGTGCAACAGCCTTCAAAATTTCGACTATGGAAGCCGATGACTTTAAAAAGGAAAAGCACGTCTATAAGAAAAACCAGGATGTTGTGCTCGTAAAGGTAGAAATCAAGTCAGCTACCGGAGGATCGAAGTTTTATGAATTTGGAGACCTTGTACAGGCACAAAAGTTTTTAACTGAAGTTGAAGAAGATAAAAAGTAATCCGGTATCAATATTGCATTACCCGTCCTCGAATAGCCGGTAAGCGAAACCGGCTATCAACTTATTTGCCTGTTTTTGCGTTGTAGAAGAAGAATTGAAATTATGAAGCGAATTACGTTAGGTTTATTGATGGGGTTGATGGCATGGAATGCTTTCTCCTCCAGCCCGAGTGATACGACAGAACTCAAACCAAAGCCGGTCTACGGCAAGGAGGCGAAAGTGATCGCGTACATCCTCGACAACAACCACTATAGAAAAATACTTCTCAACGACTCACTGTCTTCCGTCATTCTTGACGAATACATCAAGACGCTCGACAACAATAAGACATACTTTACTGCTGACGACATTAAATCGTTTGAAAAGTATCGTTATCTCATTGACGATCTGACTAAGGCCGAAAATGTGGAGCCTGCATACGAGATCTACAAAGTGTTCAAAAAACGTTTTGATCAGCAGATGGCCTACGTGACTTCAACGCTGGTCAATGAAAAATTTGATTACACTGTGGATGAGTATTACGAAACAGATCGTGACAAGGAACCGTGGGCAAAGAGTCAGAAAGAGTTGAACGAAGTCTGGAGGAAGATTATCAAGAATCAGGCGTTGAGTCTGAAACTTACCAATAAGAATCCGGAAGAGATCAGCAAAGTGCTGAAGGAGCGCTACGAACGCCTCCTCAAGTCATACACGCGCGACATCGATTCACAGGACATCTTTGCCATGTACATGAATACGATCACCGAATCGTACGATCCTCACACCAATTATTTTTCTCCCGCTGCTGCGGATCGGTTCAAACAAAACCTCAGCCTTTCGCTCGAAGGAATCGGTGCTAAGCTTCAGACGGACAACGATTACACGAAAGTATTTGAGATCATTCCAGGGGGGCCTGCACAGAAGAGCAATCTCATCCAGGTCAACGACCGCATAGTTGCCGTTGCACAGGGCGCTGACGGAGAAATGGTTGACGTGGTGGGTTGGAGAATCGATGACGTAGTGAAGCTCATTAAAGGGCCAAAAGGGACTACGGTAAAATTGAAGATCCTTCCGGCTGATGTTGGTGTAAACGGACCGACAAAAGAAATCACGCTCATTCGTGATAAGATAAAACTCGAAGAACTGGCGGCAAAGAAGGACGTTATCAACTATCAGAAGAATGGAAAGACTATGAAGCTTGGAGTGATTACACTTCCCGGTTTTTACATGGAATATGAAGAGTATCAGAAAGGTAATCCGAACTATAACAGTACGACCCGTGACGTTCAGCGTCTTCTTAAGGAGTTGCAGGCAACCGGCATCGATGGCGTTGTGCTCGATCTGAGAAACAACGGTGGCGGGTCGCTGACAGAAGCGATTGATCTTACTGGTTTGTTTATTAAAAATGGCCCGGTCGTTCAGGTGAAGAATTCAGCGAACCGCGTTGAGGTAGGCACCGATGACGATCCGGGAGTTGTTTACAACGGACCACTTGTGGTTCTGACAAATCGCTTCAGCGCATCAGCCTCCGAAATTTTTGCAGGTGCCATTCAGGATTATCACCGTGGCGTGGTGGTAGGTGAATCCACTTATGGCAAAGGAACTGTCCAGACGATTATTGACCTTGAAAAATTCATCAATGATCCGGGCAACGAAGTAGGTCAGCTTAAGCTCACGTTCCAGAAATTCTATCGCGTGACAGGAAGCAGCACACAGCACAAGGGTGTGATTCCTGACATTCAGCTTCCCACAGCGCTTGATCCGGAACAGTTCGGTGAAAGCTCGAGCAAAAGCGCATTGCCATGGGATGAAATTCGAGGAACGCTGTATCAGAAAACTCCGATCATCAACGACCGTGTGCTAGCTGGATTGAACAAGGCGTACACGGAGCGCCTGAAATCTGATCCAGGGCTGACACGCCTGGTGAATGAAACTGCCGAAGCGAAGAAAAATCTCAGCGCAACAAAGGTGTCGCTGAATGAGGCAATCCGGAAGAAAGAGATGGACGAAGCTGAGAAACGCGCAGCTTCGGGCAAACTCAATACGAAGATCGTTGGAAAGGAGTCACAACCTTCCACCGACCTGATGGAACTCGATGACGAGTATCTCCGTGAAGGATTATTCGTGCTGAGCGATCTGATCACCACCAAGATAGGATAAGGCAACAGCTAAGATATTTGAACACGAGGGCGGGAACACCGCCCTTTTTGTTTTGTCGTCCACGTGGCTAAGACCAAATCCCAAGTTCCAAAGACGAAGTTCCAAGATCCAAGAATCACGATTGCCACTTGACGTTTGTTTTTTGGTCTTTGGAATTTGGATCTTGGGATTTGGAATTTGGATGTTGGCTTTAGTTCTTGGTTCTTACTTCCTCGCAGGTCCCGGCACCTTTTGATCTCCCATTTTACTGAAAAAAGTGCCTTATTTCTTCATTTTATTAGCTATTTTGGCCACCGTACCCATTATGCATGAGTGAAGAACTACTTAAGGCGATCATTCAACTTTTTGCCATTGTTGCCCGCGAACGGATCGGAGAGGAAGAGCGCACAAATGTAAAAGAGTTTTTGAGCCTTCATCTTAACCGCGAGGCAACTGCCTATTACCTGAAGCTGTTTGATGAACTCAGCAAGTCGCATAAGATTGAAAGCCAGACTGATCTGAGCAGCCTCGATGTTGACACGCAGCAGTTCGTTGACGACTGGGCCAAGATCATGCAGATCGTCAAGCAGGTGAATCAGGCACTCACCATGCAGCAAAAGATGGTGATGGTTGTGAAGATCATCGAGCTCGTGCACTCCGACAACGAGATCTCCGACCGGCAGGGAAACCTGATCTTCTATATCGGGCAGGCGCTGAAGATTCCGAAGCCCGACATGCAGGCGCTGCAGAGTTTTGTCACCGGCCAGGATATCGATGAACTTGCTTCGAAGAATGTTTTGATCATCGATGAAGGTTCAGGTGCCCCGAATTATCCCGGCCCACGCATTGTCGAAAAGAACCTGACGGGTTTGATCGCGATCCTGCGCGTCCCCGATGCAGAAACTTACTTCATTAAATATCTCGGTATCACCACGCTCTACCTCAACAGCATTCTGCTCAAGAGCCGGAAAGTGGACATCTTCCCAACCGGAAGCACCATCCGCGGTGATAAAATTGAATCAATTTACTATAGCGATGTCGTTGGCCGATTCCTGACGGGAGAGAGTAAAACGCACATCACTTTTACAGCCGATCACCTGTTCTATCACTTCAAAACCGGAAGGGCAGGTCTTCAAAATGTAAATATTGCTGAGCAGGGCGGGAAGCTGATCGGTCTGATGGGTGCCAGCGGATCCGGTAAGTCCACTTTACTGAATGTGCTGAACGGAACGGAGAAACCTTCCAGCGGACGCGTGCTTATCAACGGCATCGACATCCACGAAAATCCGAACAAGGTCCACGGCATCATCGGTTACATTCCGCAGGACGACCTGCTCATCGAAGACCTGAGTGTTTACGAGAACCTGTATTATGCAGCGAGGTTGTGCTTTGGGCATTACACAGCTGAAGACACACACAAGCTTGTCGAAACGGTGCTAACGAACCTGGGCCTGACCGAGATCCGGAACCTGAAAGTAGGATCACCCCTGCAAAAAACCATCAGTGGCGGTCAGCGGAAGCGTCTCAATATTGGCCTTGAGTTGCTGCGCGAGCCTGCAGTCCTTTTCGTTGATGAACCGACATCGGGTTTGTCATCACGGGATTCAGAAAATATCATGGACTTGCTCAAGGAACTTTCACTCCGTGGCAAGATGGTCTTTGTGGTCATTCACCAGCCATCATCGGATATTTTCAAATTGTTCGATACGCTGATCATCATGGACTCAGGTGGATTCCAGATTTACTATGGAAATCCTGTTGAGTCGGTTATCTATTTCAGGGATGTGATTAACGCAGCCAACAAAGATCAGGGCGCGTGTCCCGAGTGCGGAAATATTAATCCTGAACAGGTGTTCAGTATTATCGAAACAAAAGTTGTAAATGAGTATGGACGACTGACAAACACGAGAAAGATCTCGCCTGGCCAGTGGTATCAGTACTTCAAACAACGTGTGAAGCTTCCGAAGGTAGAACACATTAAGGAAGAACTTCCTGTAGTGCAGGAGATTCCAAACTGGTACAAGCAGCTAAAAGTGTTCATTACGCGTGACGTCCTCGCGAAGCTTGCCAACAAGCAGTATTTATACATCAATCTTTTCGAAGCACCAGTGCTGGCGTTTTTTATTTCATTTATGGTGAAGTACTACAACGTGCTTGGTGGCGATGGAAAGTATACGTTTTATAACAACGCGAACATCCCCGTTTATTTTTTCATGAGCGTGGTGGTGGCGTTGTTCTTTGGACTCACAATGAGCGCAGAAGAGATTTTCCGCGACCGCAAGATCCTTAAGCGTGAGCAATTTCTTCACCTGAGCCGCAGCAGCTATCTCGTTTCGAAAGTACTGGTGATGTTTTTCATTTCTGCTATACAGACGATTCTGTTTGTGATTGTAGGAAATGCTGTCCTGGAAATTCCTTTAACAGAACTGCGCTACTGGCTGATCCTGTTCAGTTGCACCTGCTTTGCGAACATGCTGGGGCTGAATATATCGGCATCGTTTAATTCTGCCGTAACCATTTACATTTTGATTCCATTGCTGGTGATACCACAACTGCTATTAAGCGGAGTTGTGATCAGCTTCGATAAATTCAATCCGCGTGTAGGCAAGCCGGTAGGCGTTCCGGTGATGGGCGAGGTAATGGCTTCGCGTTGGGCCTTCGAAGCGTACATGGTGACGCAGTTCAAGGACAACCCTTTCGAGCAGCGGTTTTACGGTCTTGATAAAACGATTGCACAGTCCCAGTATAAAACTGTCTATTATATTCCTGCGCTGCGCTCGCGATTAGCGTATTGTCTTAACAACCGCAGTGCATGGCGAAACCCGAGAAACGAAGCCATGGTAAAATCACTTGACATCCTGCGCAACGAGATCAGCCATGAGCTCACCTCTGTGGGACCCGAAAGATTCCCGGAAGTGGAGCGACTTGCTATAGGAAAATTTGATTCAACTGTCTATACAAAAACATCGAACTTCCTGCACGTGTTGCAGGAGTATTACACGCTTAAAATGACTAGGGCAACCTCTGCAAAGGAACAACTCATTGACACATTGTCATCGACACCACAAAAACGCGCTGACTATGAGCAATACCGGCAGCAATATGTGAATGCTGCGGTCACCGATGCAGTTAAGAACGTAAATACGGTTGAGCGGATTGTAGAGTACGATAACCAGCTCGTACAAAAGATCTACCCGATCTACATGGACGAGCATCGTCCCCGAAACTTCTTTGACTTTTCAGCAAATCTGTATCAGCCGACCAAACATTTTGGCGGGGCGAACTTTGACACCTTTTACTTCAACATCGCAGTGATCTGGAGCATGACGGTATTTCTTTTCATCACACTTTATTTTGATGTCTTGAAACGCATGATCAAACTCCTCGAAGGCAACCGGAAATACAAGAGGAGGGATAGACAGTAGTGTCAGGTGCTTTTCATATTTTTGTGAGCAGACAACCAACAAAAAACGTATGAACATAAAATTGACTAACGCTTTTATTCTTATTGTCGCGGCAGGTTTGGTATTCGGCTGCGGTGCGAAAAAGGAAGATGATCATGGGCATAGCCATGAAGCTTCCGCTGACGACAAGGAATGGAAGCAGATGGATGAATTTCACATGGTGATGGCGGAAACCTTTCACCCCTACAAGGATTCGGCAAACCTTGAGCCGGTGAAAGCCCGCGCATCGGAGCTGGCGACATCAGCAGAAAACTGGTCGAAGTCTGAACTCCCGGAAAAAGTCGACAACGATGAAATGAAAGAGAAACTTGAAAGGCTGCGGACGGAAACATCCACGCTAGCGTCAACAGTAAGCGGTGGTGATGACAAGCTCATCGGAGATCAGCTCACAAAAGTTCACGACCTCTTTCATGAAATTCAGGAAATTTGGTACGGTGGAGAAAAGCATGAACACGACTAAGCTTAAAGCAAAGCGCAAAGCGGAAAGCTTGAATAGACGGCTCTGCTTTCTGCTTTTAGCTTATGCATTTTGCTTTCTGCTTTTAGCTTAACGCTTTATGCTGAAAATCGCCTGGACAGAAAAATACGTGCTGCCGCTTCCACCCAATCATCGTTTTCCGATGAGCAAGTACGAAGTGTTACCGCAGCAGTTGTTACATGAAGGCACCATCCGTCCCGACAACTTCTTTGCGCCTGCCCCTGTCGAAGAACGTTGGATACTGAAGACGCATGATAAGGTTTACTGGCAAAATTTGTCGGGCCTTTTACTGACACCGAAACAAATCAGGCGGACCGGATTTCCGTTGAATCAGGCACTGGTCGATCGCGAGGTTGTAATTGCTAATGGCACTTTACTGGGAACGCATTACGCAAAGCAGTTTGGAATCGCGATGAATATCGCGGGCGGCACGCATCATGCTTTCACCAATCGCGGAGAAGGGTTTTGTCTGCTCAACGATATCGCTATTGCCGCAAACTACCTTCTTGCGGAAGGCCTTGCAGCACAGATACTGGTTGTCGACCTGGACGTTCATCAGGGCAATGGAACTGCAGAGATATTCCGGAATGAGCCACGGGTCTTCACGTTCAGCATGCACGGAGCCAATAACTACCCGCTGATGAAAGAAACGTCTGATCTCGACATCGGTCTTCCCGACCACACACCAGACAGGTTTTATCTCAATACACTCGATGCAAATCTCAAAAACCTGATTGATACGATCCAGCCAGACTTCATGTTCTATCAGTCGGGCGTTGACATTCTAGATACTGATAAGCTCGGCAGGCTCAGCGTAACACGTGAAGGCTGCAAGCAACGCGACCGTACCGTTCTCGAGGCTGCGTTTCGGAACAAAATCCCGCTGATGGTCAGCATGGGTGGGGGATACTCGCCCGATTTCCGCGACATCATTGAAGCGCACGCGAACACATACAGGGTGGCGCAGGAGATATACTTCTGATCACAGTTCACCCCGCTTCATGAAAGTCGGATTCTAGGTGGGTGGCGGGTTACAGGAGACTGTTTGCACGGTGCAAGCTTTTTTGCCTATCTTTCCAAGCCATCAAAACCTAAATGACAGCATCTTCGCCTTCGGCATCGGAAAAGAAAAATCTTTGGTTCGTCATCACAGCTTCGTCTGTCGGAACGCTCATCGAATGGTATGACTTTTACATTTTCGGTAGCCTCGCCACAATACTTTCCAACCAGTTTTTCCCGGCTGGAAATCCAACGGCTGCTTTTCTTTCAACCCTTGCGTTTTTTGCTGCTGGCTTTGTAGTGCGACCATTTGGGGCCATTGTGTTCGGCAGACTGGGTGACCTGGTAGGCAGAAAGTACACTTTCCTGGTAACGCTTGTCCTCATGGGAGGCTCTACGTTTGCGATCGGGCTGATACCCTCGTACGCAACGATAGGAATAGTGGCGCCTGCCCTTGTTCTCATCCTTCGACTTGTGCAGGGACTCGCTCTCGGAGGTGAATATGGTGGTGCTGCGACCTACGTAGCAGAGCATTCTCCGGCAAATAAGAGAGGTTTTTACACGAGTTTCATCCAGACCACAGCCACACTCGGCCTTTTCATGTCGATAGGTGTGATCCTCGCAGTGCGGCAGTCGATGGGTATTGAAGAGTTTAATGAGTGGGGCTGGAGAATCCCGTTCCTGATCTCCGCTGTTCTCGTTGGAATTTCAATTTTCATCCGGATGAGGATGCAGGAATCTCCGCTGTTTCAGAAGATAAAGGCAGAGGGTAAAGTTTCGAAGAACCCGATCCGCGAAAGCTTCGGAAAAAAAGAAAATTTAAAACTGGTATTGCTCGCTCTCTTTGGCGCAACAGCTGGACAGGGCGTTGTCTGGTACACCGGCCAGTTTTATGCAATGACGTTCATTGAAAAAACACTGCATGTAGAGTTTGTACAAACCAGGAATATCATTGCTCTGGCAATCCTGATAGGCACTCCGTTGTTTATCTATTTTGGCTGGTGGTCAGATAGGATCGGCAGGAAGATGATCATGATGGTAGGCATGCTACTCGCTGTATTGCTCTATCGCCCGATCTACCAGAAGATGTACGAGGCGGCAGACCTCAGCGACAAGCAGGAGATGACCGACCTGAAAACCATCACCAGAACATCAGCTCCGGACGATGAAGGCAAACTCATTACGACTATCTCCACAGAACGGTTCTTTGAAGGCGGAAACAAGATTGTCGAAACGCAGGTAGAGGATTTGGTAACAGGAAAGCCGTCAGCACCTACCAGTGAAGTCGTGCTGTCAACTGAAAATTTCTGGATGATGGTGATCTATGTCCTGATCCAGGTTGTGCTCGTCACCATGGTCTATGGGCCGATTGCTGCATTTCTTGTTGAGATGTTTCCGACCAGAATACGGTATACATCCATGTCACTGCCCTATCACATCGGTAATGGAATCTTTGGCGGCATGGTTCCGTTTATTTCTGTGTGGCTTTATGAGGCCAGCAAATCCGAGACGAATCCTGAGGGCGATCCTTTTGCAGGACTATGGTATCCGATCGCTATTGCAGGACTCAGTTTCCTCGTTGGCATGACGCTCCTTAAGAACAGACCAAATGAGGTTGAAGATTAATGCATTGTGGCAAAGAAACAGACACAGTGGGCTCAGGTAGGTAAACGCAAGTTGGAATTGTCCAACCTTGACAAAGTTCTCTTCCCTGAGGATGGTGTTCTGAAAGCTGAGATCATTGAATATTACCTCAAGATCGCGCCTACCATTCTCAATCACATCAAGGGACGAGCGTTAACACTCATTCGGTTTCCCGATGGCATTCACGGAGAAAGTTTTTATCAGAAGAACAAACCCCAATGGTCACCGGAGTGGATTGAATTTGCAACGTTGGGTAAGGAGGAAAAAGACTACATTCTTGCTACGGAGCCTGCGCTGCTCGTGTGGATTGCAAACCTCGCAGGACTTGAACTTCACCAGCTCCACAGCCGCAAACCTCATTTCGACAAACCGGATTACATGGTGTTTGACCTGGATCCGCCCGAAGGCTACGATTTCCAAAAGATCAAGCCAATTGCATTTGACCTCAAGGCTCACGTTGAATCATTCGGATACACCGCGTTTGTAAAAACCACCGGTGGAAAAGGTATTCACATCTGTTGCCCCCTCGAGCCAAAGCAGGGCTTTTCGGAAGTGTTTGATGCAGCACAGCTCATTGCACAGCCATTTGTAGAGCGCAATCCGAACCAGACCACACTGCACATCAAGAAGGATGCCCGCAAAGGGCGCGTACTGGTCGACATCTATCGCATCCGATCAGGCCAGAGTATTGTGGCGCCATACAGCCTTCGCGGAAGGATTGGCGCGCCAGTATCCATGCCGTTGACATGGGAGGAGTTTGACAACCTTGACAAACCATCGAGCTTCAATATTCACAATGCAGTCGATAAAGTGGAACGGGATGGTGATGCATGGGAAACTATGAATGCCTATGCCGTTGAGTTGCATACGCACCGCACGAAAAAATTCACCGCTCCGAAAAAGCTTCCACCCAACAAGAAGCACAAGACACCGGAGCAGCTGGAGTCATACAAAGAGAAAAGAGATTTTGAAAAGACACCCGAACCCGTGGGAGAGATCGTGGCTGGTGGCGACAATAATTTTGTCGTTCATCGTCATCATGCATCGCATCTGCATTACGACCTTCGGCTCGAGCAGGATGGTGTGCTGAAATCCTGGGCTGTGCCGAAAGGAATGCCGCCTAAGCCTGGCGTCAAACGCCTGGCTGTTCAGACCGAAGATCACCCGATGGAGTACCTTCGCTTTGACGGAAAAATCCCAAAAGGCCAGTATGGAGCCGGTGAAATGTGGATCTACGCTCTCGGCAAATATCAAATCACAAAAGAGAAAAAAGACGGTTTTTACTTTCGCCTTAACAGCAAGGAGTTGACGGGTGAGTACCGCATCCATAGGACGAAAGAAAAAGAATACCTTCTCGAACGTGTGGATGAACCCCAGGTGGACTGGCTGCATCGCTTTGTCGAGCCTATGCTGTCAGACACAGCCGATAAGCCGCCACAAGGAAATGATTATATTTTCGAATTGAAGTGGGACGGGATCCGCGCACTGATCTCTTACGAGGATGGAAAGGTGAAACTTCACACCAGGAACCAGAACGACATCACCATTCAATTTCCCGAGCTGCTTGATGGCGAAAAAGCGTTCCGCGCGACCAATGCTGTCTTCGATGCGGAGATCGTAGCACTCGATGGTGACGGCAAGCCGATGTTCAAAAAGGTGATCAACCGGATGATGACACGTGGCGAAGCGAATATCCAGAAGCAGTCGAGGGTAAATCCGGTTTACTGCTACGTTTTTGACTGTCTTTACCTTGATGGACGTCCGTTGATCAATGAGCCGCTGCGGAAGCGCAAGGAATACCTCAAAGATGCTGTGCGCTTTGATACGCCTTATCGCGTGAGCGAATTTGTTGAAGATGGGAACGGCCTGTTCGAGGCTGCACGCGAGCACGGTTTGGAAGGGATCATGGCCAAAAAAATTGACAGTAAATACTTTCCGGGAAAACGTTCAGATTGCTGGCTGAAGGTGAAGGTGAGAAACAGCTCTGAAGTGTTTGTGATCGGGTTTACACAAGGTAAGGGCGACCGTGGTCAAACTTTCGGTGCGCTGCACATTGCCGAGAAGATTGGAAACGAGATGCATTATCGCGGAAAGGTAGGTACCGGCTTTGACGACTCCACGATGAAGGATATCGTCAGGGAGATCAAAAAAATCAAAGTGCTTAAAAGTATCGATGTCACCGGAGAACTCCTCGACAGGAAGACCAGCACCTGGCTGGAACCGGTGCTCATTGTCGAAGTGAGCTATTCGCGTCTCACGCCTGACAACATGTTTCGCGAGCCCGTATTTATCCGGCTGCGGCCGGACCTGGTGGTCGAACATTAGCTAGTTCGCGCAAACCTTATTCTTCACTTTCGACTCCACTTTCATTCCGAATTCTTCCGCCTTTTTAATATCCTCACAGGCTTCGTTATTCTTCTTCAGCTTTGCTTTGGCCATCGCCCGGTTATACCACGCTATCGAATAATCAGGATAATATACCAGTGCTACGGAGTAGTCCTCGATCGCCTCTTCGTAGCGCTCAAGCTTCAACAGCACATTGCCACGGTTGAGCCACGCTTTCGCAAAGTTCTCTTTCAGGTCAATCGCTTTGGTGTAATCAGAGAATGCGCCTTTGTAATCCTTGAGTTTCTCTTTGGCGAGCCCTCTGCCTAGCCATACCTCAACATTGCTGCTGTCGATTTCGAGGGCGCGCGAGTAGTCTTCGATAGCGCCTTCATAGTATTTGCTTTCATAGCGTTGCTGTGCGCGTTCTAGATAGGGGTAAAGCATTGTAGAATCCGCCTGAATGGTCTGACTCAGGCGATCTTCCAGCGACATGCCTTGCCGTTTTTTTGAATTGATTGCGTCCAGATTGTGACGTGCCAGTGTGTGATTTCTATTCAGCTTCAGGGCGCTTTGATAGTCTAGGTAGGCAGTTGAATCGGAAAGTGCCTCCTTCGCCAGTCCGCGGTTTACATAATAGTCGGGCTCTCTGTTGTTAAGGACGATCGCAGAGTCGAAATACTTCTTCGCCTGTGGCGCATTCCGCAGTTTGAGTTCTGCCAGGCCGATATAGTTCAGTACAAACGAGCGGTGATTGCCTCCTTCAGTGGTAGTGATGATTGGATTGCGATCGTCAACAGACATCGACTTTTTAAAAAACAGCGAGTTGGTCTCGCGCGACTCGGGCAGGGTGAGGATCGTCTTGAAGTCTTCGATCGCCTGCTGGTAATAACCGACTTTGTATCGGATCACTGCGCGGTTCAGCAGGATCTCGCCATGCAGCGGAAATTTGTCAAGAAAGATACTGTAGTCAGTGAGTGCGCCTTCATTATCTCTCAGCGACTCGCGCACGTTGCCGCGCAGCGCGTAAGCCTCCATGTAACCGGGATACTGCTTCAGGCACTCATCAAGGATGGACTGCGCTGCCGCGTATCGGCCGTCTGCGTAAACTGACTCGGCCTCTTCCAGCATCTCATAGGCTTTCCGTGGCGCTGTTTGTGCAAGCGACATCAGCACCATGGAAGACAATAAAAGCAACAGTATAATCCTTTGGAGAAACATTGATCGTGACGGGTGAAAATAAGCGTTATAATGGAATTCCTTTACAGGCGAACATCAACAAATTTGAAACCTGATTTTTCTGAAGGTAAACGTCTGGGTTGCACAAATCGTATTTCAGGTGGTGTGCATGAGACACCCGGGCATCGCTTTTATACTCTGCCGGGTAGCCACTAAGGCACAAAGCGGCACAAGGAATCACAAAGAAATACTTCGTGGCCCTTCGTGTTCTTCGTGTCTTCGCGGCTACAAAAACGGCTTTCTTGTTTTGCAAACTTGTACGTTTTCAATAACTTAGGGCCCTTAGCTTCATTTTTTAATCTAAATACATCTTTATGCGCGCCATTTGGAAAGGTCACATTCAGTTTTCGCTCGTTACGATTCCCGTTCGAATCTACAACGCAATTGAGACGAGCCAGACAATCAGCTTTAACCTCTTGTCGAAGGAAGGGCACAATCCCGTTGCCTATGAGAAGAAGGATAAAGTGACCGGTGAGACTTTAAAGACCGATGACATCGTAAAAGGTTTTCAGTACGAACCGGGCCAATATGTGATCATCGATGAAGAAGACTTCGCAAAAGTGAAACTGAAGAGTGAAAAGGTGATTGAGATCGAAGGTTTTGTGGACGGAAGTGAAGTTAACCCGACACTGTTTGAAGCGCCATACTTTATCGGTCCTGATGGCGATGTTGCAGCAAAGACATACGGACTGCTCTCTGAAACATTGAAGATGTCGGGTAAGATTGCCGTTGGCAAGGTTGTGTTGCGCGATCGCGAGACACCGCTTTTGCTCGCGCCCATGGATGGCGGAATTGTAATGTACCGGTTGCGCTACCCGCACGAGGTGAGAAGCATGAAAGACGTGCCGCAGATCAGAGAGGTGAAAGCCGATAAGGAACAACTTAAACTTGCAAAGACACTGGTGGACTCCATGGCTGTGAAATTCAGCCAGATAGAAATGAAGGACAACTACTACGACAAGCTGAAAGAGATCATTGATGCAAAGATCCAGGGCAAGGAGATTGTTGTTCACGAGGAAGAAGCTCCGAAGGTGGTGGACATCATGACCGCCCTGAAGGCAAGTATCGATGCTGCGAAGAAGAAGCCGATGGAGAAGGCAAAAGGCGAAAGCAAAAAGGCCAAAGCCAAGGCGGAGAAGCCAGCGAAGACAGCAAGGAGGAAGGCGAGTTAGTGACTGAAAAGGGCTGCAAGCTGCAAGCAACGTGCAGTGCGCAGCGTGAGGTGTTCTTATTTTCGTGACGAGGTTTGCTTGTTTAAGTGTGTCATTTTCAGCTAGGTAAACGAGACCAGATCGCTGTAACGTTGAGTTATCGGCTCTCATTTATCTCTCCGCGCAGACCGATGCGTTCTTCTTCACAGACTTGCAGCTTGAAGCTTGCAGCTTGCAGCCTATCTCTGAAGCGTGCAGCGTGCAGCGACTCTCCGCGCACCCCGACCTGAAGCAACACCTCGCGCTTTGACAGAACTTGTCACACCTCATCGCTGTTTGCCGAATAATGACCAGCGCGCCATCCGAATCCGCGATCTATCCATTACATTTGTAACATGGCAAAGATCATACAGTTTTCACCCACACCTGGTCCGGAGAAATTTGGTCCTCAGCGTGCGCGCAGGAAAAAAGATGGTCCGGCCGAAAAGCAATCGCAGCTGAATCTTTTCACAGGGGCAAAGGTTCTCCGACTCAATCAACTTTCTGTGTTTGAGGAGGCGCTTCTCGTAGATGATCAGGGTGACACCAAATCAGCACGTGAGCATTATCTCAAGGCGATCCGGGAAGGCGACAGTATTGCCGATGCCTATTGCAATCTCGGTATTCTCGAGTGGCAGGAGGGAAACACCACCAAGGCAATCGACTACTTCACGCAAAGTTTAAAGAACGACCCGCGTCACTACGAATCGCATTACAATCTTGCGAACCTCTATGCGGAAGTTGGCAACTACAGCCTGGCCAAAGTACACTACCAGATTGCCATTGAGATCGAGCCGGAATTCGCCAACTGTTATTTCAATCTTGGACTGACCCTTGCCATGAACAAGGAATTCCGTGAAGCGGTGAACATTCTGAAGAAGTACCGCCACATGACTCCGGGTGAAGATCATTCACATACGGACGATCTCATTTTCAAACTTGCCGGAACGTTATAACACCCAGAAGGTGATAAGAAACAGGATCAGCCGGTAGGCCTCAAGCGCAATAAATAATCCGAGCAATCCCAGCACTATCTTTAACAGCAAGATTTTGCCGTGCTGGTTGTAGAATGTCCGGCCCGCGCTAAAAAGGAAGTAGGTGTTGGTGAGGATGAAGATAATCGTTAACGTCAGGTCATCGAGATACTTTTCCCATCCCATATGCGTCCAGTGCAAAAGCTGACTGGTGAGCATGAGAAAAACTGAAAGAAGGATGGCATTCACCGCAATGTTGAATGTGGTCAACTCAACGGCAAGGGTAAGATGGTCAGTGAAGTACCGATTTCTTTTCCGATAGATAACAGCCATTGGCACGGCCGCAACGATCACGAAGACGATCACGAGGAGCTTGGCAAGACTTGTCGTTTTTTCATTGTATAACAGTTCATACCCCTGCAATGACAGCGGATCACGGCCAACTTCCGCGTAGACCATCGACCTAACCAATGGACTATGTGTTCTAAGAAACATTTGAGTACGCAGTGATGTATTGAAAAGCTGAAGTGGTGTGAAAAGGAAGTAGATCAGGTTCAGTACGAAAAATAGCTGCAACGGCCGGATATAATTCACGCGCCTTCCCTCAGCATATTCCTTTGAAAGGAATCCGGGCTTGCGCAAGACATACCACAGTGTTTTGATGAATTTATTATCCGTAAACGTCAGCGTCAGCAGGATATTCTGGAGAAAATTTTTGAATGTGCGGTCTCTGGTTTCAAGGACTTTCTCGCCACAAACATTACAATACAAACCTTTGAATACATTTCCGCAGCTTTTGCATGTATGATCAGGGGCCGGGACGCCCGGGTTGGTGTTGATCTCTTCAGGTGTTGTATAGACAACTTTGGTTTCGCTTGACATGCAAAATTCTTAAGACGATGATAAACTCTTCGGGACTTTTCTTGCCCGCGATAAATAGGCGGCCGAGGCGAAAGGTAAGTGATCTTCGATGATGATTTGCAATTCACGTTTGAGTTCCGGGTTTTTGCGGGCGATGGTGCCCAGCACCGACATAGAAAAAACCCGAACCGCGATCGTTTCTTCATTATCTGTGAGGTAACGAAAACAGATATCTGCAACCTTACCATGAAGTTTTTCAGGTATTTCGGTGTGCTGCAGCAAACGTATGGTATTCCGCTTCACTGCCACATGCATGCCTGGTTTCTCCAGATGTTTTACGAGCTTTGGAAGATGTGACAACGCAAGTTCGGGATGTTTTTCCACGCAGCACGATAGCGGCCAGGCAGCCCGTTGCGTGACGCGATAGGGGCCAGCAAGGAAAAGATTGACAAGCTCTTTAAAACGTTCCTTACTGCTTCCAACATATCGTGTAATTTTACCCGCCTGACGTTTGGAATGCTCCTTCAATATTTCCTCCCTGAGGTTCATACCCCTCAGACTGCTCGTGGCGTCATCATAAATGCCACGATGAAAGAGATGATGGAAACAACAAAGCCGAACATAAAGATGTTATAGGCGATCCTGAGGAATTTGTACTTGCGCCCCAGCACCTTGCCGAGGTAGTAGATGTCTTTGATCAGGCTGCCATAGAGGTAGTCGGCATCTTTCATCATTTCCTTCATGCTCCATTCGTAATCCTCAATGCTCATGCCGTGGAAGTTTCCGAAGAACAAGAGGTTGGTTTGCTTTCTCTTAATCTCATCGCGCGTGAACCGCCCTGCTGAGAGATTTGGTCGCGTAGCAAGAATGGCGAATACGGTAGTCGCCAAACACACTACGATGAGCATGATGGTGGGAATTAGCAGATTCAGATTTTCTTCGAGTTTGCGCACGAGCACTGACACAACTACCGAAAGTATGATTGAGTTGATCGTAATGAGAATGTTTGCTTTGGTGTCCGCCATCTGGCTCAGCATCAGGTGATTTTGCGATGTTGTGCGGAACATGGTTTCAATGCCGCGGTCGGGTTTCAGTATTTTTGCTTTCTCAAGCTTTGAGCGAAGTTTGATCACTTCTTCCTCAAGCTTCTCGGATTTTTTGCCGTCCCCTTCTCTTTTAAGAAGTTTCCGGATGCGTTTGATGTTTTTCTTTTTTGCCTGTTGCAGTACCGTTTGTCCATAAGGCGTATGATACTGATGATTCTCCATGAACTCGAGGTTCGCCTTGATCCAGTCGGCATCGGTCAGCACCTTGTCGCCAATTGCAGCCCATTCGGCACGCAACAACTCTGCCTTGGTTTGACACGCTTCTGTGGAAAGGTGGTGAAGGTCAGCATCGCACAACACTTTGCTGACGAGTGATCTCGGTTGTTGCGGCACTTTAGTTGCCATGATCGCTTCAGTGACTTCCATAATCCGCTTCTGTGGCATGCCCCACTCGCTCAGAAGCTCGCGAGCTTTCTCTGCAGCTTTCCGCTCGTGATCCTGGGCACCTTCAGCGTATCCGATGTCGTGTAGCCACGCAGCGACTATCACCGACTCAAGTTCATCGTCCGTCAGCTGGGAACTGCGGCCGATCTCTTCGGCAGCCTTTACTACATCGAGTGTATGGCCGAGGTTGTGGAAACTCCTCTTTTCAAATGCGCGATCTTTGAATATTTCTTCCGCGAATGTTCGCGAACGTTTGATGAGCTCCGAATCCATAGATCGTTAAAGGTAATTAATTTTTTTGTGAATGGTCAGAAGGGGCCTCGCCCGAAAATGAAAGAACTTGCCCCGGACAAAACACGTTTTTATCCGATTGTGTTACTACCTTTAAACCGGTTATTGATTCACATGAAGGCTTCCGCGAAGGCGCTCTTAATAGTTAGTTTTTTTGTCCTCACACCGAGCGCAATCTTCGGACAAAATCCGGGCAAGGTGGCGCACACGCTCTTTCTGGTGGGCGATGCGGGTGAACCGCTTGTGGGCGACAGTCCCATTGGAAAGGCGTTGCGTAATCAGGTGACTCAGGCTGCTCCGAATGCAACCGTACTTTACCTGGGCGATAATATTTATCCCGGAGGACTCGCAGATCCATTGAGCCGCTCACGGCTGCCAGGGGAGAAGGTCCTGGAGATTCAGACAAGCTGGATCAAAGGACTCCAGGCAAAAGGAATCTTCATTCCCGGCAATCACGATTGGGCGCATTGGGGTCGAAAGGGTTATGAGTACATCCGGTATCAGCAGGCGTGGCTCGACTCACTGCACGATGAGAACTTCACTCTTCTCCCTCGTGAAGGTTGTCCTGGCCCGGTAGAGATCTCAATCACGAAAAAGTTTCTGCTCGTCATTATCGACACACAGTGGTTTCTTCATCAATACGACAAACCCGGAGCAGAAGGCCCCTGCGAAGCGAAGACTACTGCGGAGGTGATGGCGTTGCTGGCTGACATTTTCGTAAAAAACTACGACAAGAGAATCATCGTTGCCGCACATCATCCGCTCATTACCTATGGCGATCATGGCGGAGTTTTCGGCTGGAAGGATCACCTCTTTCCCCTGACTGACCTTAATCCAAACCTGTACATTCCAATGCCGGTTGTAGGATCGTTTTATCCGGTGTACAGGAAATATTTCGGACACATCCAGGATACTGCGCATCCGATTTACCAGGAATTTGCTCTCGCGATCCAGGACATGCTAAAGGCTTATCCGGGCTCGATGTACGTGGCGGGTCATGAGCATGCGCTTCAGTATATCATGAAGGACAGCACACATTTCATTGTTAGTGGCGCTGCATCAAAGTTTTCCGAAGTGAAGGAAAAGAAGTATGCGAAATTTGCCAGGGGGGTACTTGGCTTTACACGGCTTCAGCTGTTAAGCAACGGAGAAACCCACCTCGAATTTTTCCAGGTCGATAAAGAATTCCCGGAAGGAAAAAAACTTTATGAAACCACGATTTCGAGTACCGAAGATTTTCGTGACTCGGTAGCAGTGCACGATCAGGAAGTGACCAAAAAGGAGTACACGGTCGCGGCAAGCAGTCAGTATGCCGCCTCTGAGATGAAGAAACTTTTCCTTGGCGAGAACTATCGGGCTGAGTGGGCGCAACCCATCACTGTTCCGGTGTTTGATATCGGTAAGATCAATGGTGGTCTGAAGATATTGCAAAAGGGCGGAGGCCAGCAGACGCTTTCGCTCCGCCTGGAAGACTCCACTGGTCATGAATATGTAATCCGGTCTGTTGAGAAATATCCTGAGAAGGCGATTCCTGAAATGCTCAGGAAAACATTTGCTCAGGACCTTGTTCAGGATCAGATTTCAGCTGCGCATCCTTACGCTGCCGTTGCTGTACCGATCATGGCCGAAGCTGCGGGAATCTACCATACCAACCCGCGTTTGATGTATGTGCCGGACGATCCGAGGCTTGGTGCTTACCGAAAAACCTTCGCAAACACGCTGGTCCTATTTGAGGAGCGCCCTGCGGGTGATTGGTCAGAAAGTTCACATTTTGGCAATTCCAGGAAGATTGTGAACACAAGTAAAGTATTGGAGAAGCTTTCCGCGGACAACGACAACCACGTTGATGAGGAATTTGTGCTTCGCTCAAGGCTCTTCGACCTGGTGATTGGCGATTGGGACAGGCATGACGATCAGTGGCGTTGGGCGACATTTACCGACAAAAAAGCAGAAACTTACCGGCCCATTCCACGCGACCGTGACCAGGCTTTTTTTGTGAACGAAGGTATCCTGTCTTCGCTCTGGAGCAGGAAGTGGGCGTTGCCCAAGTTCGAAGGATTTGATGATGAGATCCGGTGGCCTTCCGGTCTGTCATTTAATGCGCGTTACTTCGACCGCAGTTTTCTCACTGAGCTTTCTGAGAAGGATTGGAGAGAAGTTGCGGCCGCGTTAAAGACCGATCTTACCGATGCCGCAATTGAGCAATCGGTAAAAGCGCTGCCCCCGGAGATTTATTCGATCCATGGAGACGAGATTGTTCGAAAAGTGAAATCACGCAGAGACAGAATTGAAAATTACGCCATCGACCACTATAAGTTTCTCGCCCGGGAAGTCGATGTTCTCGGATCAAACAAGCGCGAACAATTTGAGATCGAGCGGCAGGATGATGGCGACACGAAGATCCAGGTTTTCAAACTTTCGAAGGAAGGAGAGAAGGGCAGGAAGCTGTACGATCGAACATTCAAACACAACGAAACGAAGGAGCTCAGACTCTATGGCCTTGGTGGCAATGATGCTTTCGTCATTAAAGGCAACAACGGTGGCATCCGTGTGCGTGTGATCGGTGGTGACGGCAATGATTCAATAGGTGTTGAAGGGCCGCACGCTGCGCGAAAAATAGTTTACTACGACAATGCGGATGACGCGTCTCACGCAAAAGGAGTTCGCGACAAGACATCGAAAGATCCATCTGTTAATTACTACGATCGGAAAGCGTTTCAGTACAACAGGCTTGCACCGCTCATCATCGCGAACTATAATCCTGATGACGGCCTTTTCATTGGCGGAGGAATTCTCGCGCAGTCACACGGATTCCGCAAAGACCCGTTCCGGCAGCGTCACATTCTGACCGGAAGCGTTGCTCCTTTGACGCAGTCCTTCAACTTTCTGTATCGCGGCACGTTTGCCGATGTCGTTGGCAAGTGGGATTTTGAACTTACTGCCGATGTGAAGTCACCGAATTTCGTAAACAACTTTTTTGGCTGGGGAAATGAGTCGGTGTATGACGATGAGATCGAAGAACGCCCGGGCTTTGACCTGGATGAGTCAATCGATTATTACCGCTATCGTTTTGAAGAACTGCGCTTAGAGCCCTCGTTGGTCAGGAACTTTGCCAGGAACAGCTTCATCCGGATAGGGCCGGCATTTCAGCGTATCGAGATGGAGGAGCCGAAGGCAGGTGACGACCGGTATATCCTGGATTACGCCTCATCCATCAGCGATAATCTTTTCAATGAATACAGAGCTTACGCAGGAGCAAACTGGCAGCTCATGTTTGATACGCGCGACAACCGGAATTTTGCAAAACGCGGGATTGCATTTTCGGTCGAGGGACGGAACATGAGTGGAATCAATAAATCGCATGACGATTTTTCGTCTTATGAGAGTTCACTCAGCATTATTCATTCGTTTCGCTCTGCCGGCAGACTTGTCTTTGCAGTTCGGGCTGGCGGTGGAATCAACACCGGTTCCTATGAGTTTTACCAGGCGCAGGTACTGAGCGGGAGAACCGAGCTGCGCGGCTTTCGCAAGACAAGATTTTACGGAGATCAGAAGTTTTACTCCAATTTCGAAGTGCGGCTTCGGCTGAAAAATTTTCAGTCATATCTTTTCCCGGCAAGCTTTGGTATTCTTGCATTCCACGACCTTGGCCGCGTCTGGTATAAGGATGAGAATGGCATTGACCCCTCTACTGCCGATGGCAAATCAAACGCCTGGCACAAAGGCGTTGGAGGTGGATTGTGGTTTACACCGTTTAACTTTACCGTGCTGTCAACGGAGGTCGGACATTCCCGTGAGGGGAACATGGCCTATGTCCGTCTCGGATTTCTTTTCTAGGCTTCTTCCCCGATGATTCGCTCTTCAAATTCATCAGAATATTTGCCTGCGCAGATATTTTTGTTGTTCAGCGCGGCAAACTCGCGCGTGAACGCGGCTCCGTAGTAAAGGATGAACGAGGAGTAAAAAATGAACAGCAGGAGCAGTGCAAAAGAAGCTGATGCTCCGAAAATTGTTTCAAACCTTGAATGCACGAGGATCCTGCCAAGCACCAGTTTGCCCACAGAGAACAGAATCCCGGTGAGGAGTCCACCGTTGAATGCGGTGTCCCATGAGATCTTTGCTTCCGGCAGGAACTTGAACAGCACCATGAACCACACGGTCACCATGATCACCGAGAAGATTGAATTGAGGACGCCTATTGCCACTACTGCGCCCGCTGGAAACTGCGATCTGAAAAAGTCAATTGACATGGCAAGAGCTGTATCAATCAACAAGTTGATGAGCAGCAGCATGCCGGTAAACAACAGGATGCCAAGCTGTGTGCCGCGTTCGCGGGAAATATGCCTGAGCTTCAACTGAGGCTTTGTGCGCAGAAACCAGATGCGCTGAATGGCATGCTTGATCACACCAAGCAGTGTTGTTGACACAAATAGAAAAAAGATAAACCCTGCAATGGTCACCGCCCAATTAGCTTCAAGTGAACGGAAGTTGTTGACTATCGATTCGATTGTTTTGGCGGTCTCATCACCAAGGGTCGAGCCAACCGTCCGGAAGACCTGCTGGCTGATCCTTTCTGAGCGGAAGTACAATCCAAAAATATAAACTAGTATTACCAGGATTGGAGACAGCGAAAATGTTGCGAAAAAAGCCGTGGATGCCGACAGGATTAGCGGATCCTTCCGCTTTAACAAAGAAAAGGCTCGTTTGAGCCCCACTGCCACATTCTTAAATGCTTTGATCATGTAAAAACCATCTTTAAAAAATAATACCTTGTGATTGAACTCGCTGCATGCCTAAACTTTTTCCCCTCGGGGTGGGTTAAAATGATACGATTCCAAAATCAATTAGCGTTAATTAAAAAATGATAAATAAGACACACCTCACGAAGTTTTATAGCAGCTGGTTCATCTTTGCTCTATTGCTGCTTGCTTTTGTTTCATGCAGGGAAGATGATCCTGTTCCAGTAAAGGAAAACGAAGTCGCTTCTCCAAATGCGAAAATAAATAACTGGATCTACGAAAACATGGAGTTCTGGTACTACTGGAACAAGAACCTGCCTGCGACAACGGATAAATCGCTCGAGCCCAAAGCCTACTTTGAATCACTGAAGAATTCGCAGGATCGCTTTTCCTGGATACAGGAAAACTACCAGGAGCTTTTAAATTCACTTCAGGGTATCAATAAGGAAATTGGCGTGGAGTACGTGCTATACAAAGAGAGCGAAAGCAGCAATAACGTCATTGCACAGGTTCTGTATACGAAGCCGAATTCACCGGCAGCGACAGCCGGATTGAAGCGTGGAGACGTGATCACACACATCAATGCGGAACAGATGAATACGACCAACTACAGGACGCTGCTTGCTGAACTCGCAAAAACGCCAACGCTGACTTACAAGCCGATCCTTGTAGGAGAAAGTGCGTTTGATGCACCAAAGACGGTTTCCGTGACTGCTGTTGAATATTCCGAGAATCCAAATTATCACAGCAGCGTGATCGATCTGGGTGGCCGTAAGGTTGGCTATTATGTTTATAACTTTTTCGCCAACGGTACCAACGGCAACAATAGCTACGATACGGAAATGCAGAATGTGTTTGCCAACTTTAAAGCCAGCGGTATTACCGACTTAGTACTCGATCTTCGTTTCAACAGTGGTGGATCGGAGTCTGCAGCTCAAAGTCTTGCAAGTTTTATCGGAACAGGGGTAGATGCCAACAAGACATTTGCAACGCGTGTTTACAACGAGAAAGTGGAAGCAGAAATACTCAAGGACCCCGATCTCGGACAGTCTTTTCTTACCACAAAGTTCCAGAACAAGACTTCAAACATTGGCGCGCAGCTCAACGGTGGACGCGTGTATGTATTGACCAGTTCAAGAACCGCATCTGCGAGCGAACTCGTGATCAATGCGCTGAAGCCGTTCATGGATGTATTCCTGATTGGTGATGTCACCTATGGTAAAAATGTAGGATCGATTTCGCTTTATGATGAAGACGATGCAACGAACAAGTGGGGAATGCAGCCGATCGTTGTAAAAGTGTTCAACAGCCGTGGCGAGTCAGATTATGGCAATGGTTTTCAGCCCAACGTACTCGACAAGGATAACGGATTGTATCTGTATCCGCTTGGCGATAAACGTGAGGCATTACTTGCACAAGCCATTGGGCAGATCACGGGCGGCTCTACCAGTGGAAGGATCCGCAGCGCTGAAGAAACAAAGGAAAGCATAGGACACTCGCTTGACGATAAAAGAAGGAGCTTTAACCTTGTCATTGACAAGAATGTGCCTGAAATGTTAGCCCATTAAGAGCCGATCATTTTCGATTTTCGAAAGGCCAGCCGTTCATGACAGCTGGCCTTTTTCATGTTGCGGATTTTGGTTAGATTGAGAAACCTCACCGTTCCTCCAATCTCAAACCTATGAAACATCTTCTCTTCTACGCCTTTATCCTCTTTTCATACGCTTCGTTGTCTGCACAGGGTGTTGGCATCTTCACTGCGGGCAGTGATGTAGGAAATCCAAAGCTCAAGGGAAGCTCGGTCTATAATTCCGAAGAACAATCCTATCAGCTGAAAGGGGCCGGGTATAACATCTGGTTTGCGCGCGATGAATTTCGTTATGCTTACCGCAAGATCAAGGGAGATTTTATCCTTACTGCCGACTTTGAGCTGGTTGGGAAGGGCACAGATCCGCACAGAAAGACGGGCTGGATGATCCGGCCTTCGCTGGATGAAGATGATATGCACGTAACGGGAACGGTACACGGTGACGGACTCACCGTGATGCAATGGAGAACAGCGAAAGGCAAGGAGATGCGCGATCCCGAGGATGAGATTTTTACACCGAAGAAAAACTTTACGACAATCCGCCTTGAGCGGACTGGCAAAACAGTAAGTATGTCCGCGGCACATCCCGGTGAGCCATTGCAGTTTATTGGCTCTTATACGCCTGAAGGGCTTCCGGATGAAGTACTTGTCGGAATCTTTGTCGGTTCGCACAATGCGGATGTTCTCGAAGAGGCAAAGGTCTGGAACGTGCGGATTGACAGAGCTGTACCTGACAATTACAGCCCGAATCGCGAAGGATTTTTGGGATCACGACTCGAGATCATCAACGTGGAAGATGGCACACGCAAAGTGATCCACGAGCACAAGGGCAGGTTTGAAGCACCTAATTGGATGCCGGATGGAAAAAAGTTGTTGTTCAATCAGGATGGCAGTCTTTGGACAATCCCGACCACCGGAGGCACGCCCGAGAAATTCAACACCGATTTCGCTGACCGCAATAATAATGACCATGGAATTTCCTTCGATGGTAAGATGCTTGCCATCAGCCATCACCGCCAGGGATTGCCGGGAGGCGGATCGACCGTGTATGTGATGCCGTTGAAGGGCGGTGCGTTGAAGCAGATCACGGAGAAAACTCCTTCCTACTGGCATGGATGGTCAGCGGACGGAAAGTTTGTGTATTATGTCGCCCAGCGGGAAGGATCGCCATCATATAACATCTACAAAGCACCGGTGGCAGGCGGTCCGGAGATCCGACTCACAAACAATGTAAATACACATGCTGACGGGCCTGAGGGCTCGCCTGACGGAAAGTACATCTATTACAACGCTAACCCTACCGGCACGATGCAGATCTGGCGCATGAAGCCGGATGGCACAGGGCAGGAGCAACTTACGTTTGATGAATACAACAACTGGTTTCCACATATTTCACCAGATGGAAAGTGGATGGTGATCATATCGTTCCCTACCACCATCAACCCGAACGATCACCCCTCGTACAAGCGCGTGATGCTCCGCCTGATGCCGTTAACGCAAGCCGGAGCTCCGCGGGTCATTGCGCACTTGTATGGTGGCCAGGGCACGATCAATGTTCCATCATGGTCTCCTGACGGAAAACAGCTCGCTTTTGTAAGCAACTCAGAATAAGCAGTAGGGTACAGGTTGGGCCTTGCCGCTTTTTTCATGAG
Organism: Fulvivirgaceae bacterium JP3-4; assembly: GCA_029309925.1. GTDB lineage: Bacteria > Bacteroidota > Bacteroidia > Cytophagales > Cyclobacteriaceae > Chryseosolibacter. The sequence continues at coordinate 2,510,687 of JARKND010000001.1, read as the reverse complement.
CACATGAGGACTTGACCACATGAACACATTTCCTATCTTTACGCACCTAAAAAACAACGACATTATGAAACACCTATTACCAATTGCATTGTTGGCGGGTATCGTGACCGTTTCTTGCCAGACGTCAAAGCAGACAGAGGAGACAGCAGCGAGCGATACTACAGCCGCGGCAGCGGCAAAAGCTCCGGTCACACTGACAAAAAAATGGGAAACCGAGCCTGTGCTGACTACGTGTGAGTCGGTGATCTATGACAAGGCTAATGATGTGCTGTATGTTGCAAACATCAACGGTACCCCTGATGGCAAAGATGGCAATGGCTTTATTTCCAAGGTGTCGCTGGACGGCAAAGTGACCGAAGCCCAGTGGGTGAAAGGCATGGACGCACCAAAGGGTATGGGCATAGCCAACGGAAAATTATATGTGACAGACATCGACCGCGTTCACGAAATTGATATTTCCAGCGGCAAGATCACGAAGACTTACCCTGTGCAAGGCGCGAAATTCCTTAATGACATTACTACCGATGCGGCAGGTAAAGTGTATGTGAGCGATATGGCTGCAGGTCAGATTCTCGTGCTTGAAAATGGCAAGCTCACCAAGTGGATTGAAAACCTGCAGGGGCCAAATGGATTGTTTGCTGAAGGCAATGAAATCCTGACGGTGCTGTGGGATGCAAAGACGTTAAACACAATTGATCCATCTTCAAAACAGCTGACCGTAAAAACAGACAGCATCGAAAATGGTGATGGTATTGAAGCTATCGGAAACGGAGAGTATCTCGTGTCAAGCTGGAACGGTATGGTAACGCACATTGGCAGCGACTGGAAGAAAACGCTTGTACTGGATACACGCGCTGACTCTGTTAGTGCTGCTGATATTGAATACATCCAGGAAAAAAATCTTCTGCTCGTTCCTACGTTCTTCAAAAACAAAGTCGTTGCTTACGAACTGCAGCGCTAACATTTTTTCCTTCAATTTCTGAAAAGGCTTGCAGCGACCCTGCAGGCCTTTTTTGTTGCGGCATGGCAAATGCTTCTACAGTTTGATGAACAACGTCTAAAGATTTCTCCTGTTGCTGTGCACTATTATTAAACATGCCGGTAAGGAACAATTTATGTCGCGAAAGTGGAAAGATCTCAGTTCGCAATGGCTGGTACGAAGAAGAATAAGAATGGCGTAAAGAATTCATTGGTCAACAACATTAACGCGCGCAGGAAAAAAGGGAACTCAAGGCCGAAGAAGAAGTCCACGATCAAGAGGAAGGCGTACGATGACATGCAGGACAATTGGGGAAAGAAAAAGCCGAATAAAAAAGCGAAAAAGACAAGCAGGCGTGCTCCAAAAAAATCAACAACGCGCAAACGGAAATAGCGGCTTTGGCGGCATGGCTTTGGGAGGTGAATAGAAAGTTGTAAATGATGGTATTATGAAGAAGGATAATAGCTCTGTTAAGGATCTCGTCAACCAGAAAGCGGTTGATAAGATCAAAGAATTAGTTGATCACACGCAAGTGTGTTTTTTCACAACCCATCTCGACAGCACTCCGCTGCCAACGCGCCCAATGTATACGCAGCAGGTGGATGAAGAAGGAACGTTCTGGTTCTTCAGTGACGAAGAAAGTGAAAAGAATTTTGACATCAAGGATGACTCACGCGTGCAATTGCTGTACGCGAACCCATCGAAGTCTGAATTTCTCAGTGTGTATGGTCACGCGATGGTTAGCCGGGACCGCAGCAAGATTGAAGAGCTTTGGAATCCAATGGCGAAGGCATGGTTCAAGGGCGGAAAGGATGATCCTTCTTTGAGTATAATTCAGGTTATTCCGGACGAAGCCTACTACTGGGATACGAAACACAACAAGATGGTTTCGCTTCTCAAAATAATAACTTCTATTGCCAGCGACTCACGATCAAACGATGATGGAGTTCAGGGGCGATTGAAAGTGTAAATGCAGCAGGATTGGTTAACGAAAGGCGGGGCTACGGTCCTGCTTTTCTATTTTGGTCAGTAAGGATGGCTTGCTTTTTTCCAGTAAGTAATGATGTCTTTCAATACCTCCTTCAACTCATCGTAGCTTTGGCCCTTCGCAAAAAAGCCTTCAACGGAATGACTGTACGCAGTTTGAACCTGTGCAGTAGTTACCGTGGTGGTCAGAAACACGAAAGGATAGCATTTTTTTCTAAGGGATTCGTTTCGCTGGATCTGCTTCTTTAACTCGAGCCCATTCATCAGCGGCATATTGATGTCACTGATAATAAGAAAAGGTTTGTCCGGGGTAGATTGAAAATATGCGAGCGCCTGCTCACCATCAGCAAAAAATTTCACCTCGTTGGAAAGTTCCAGTTTCGACAAAACCCTCCTGATCATATCCTGATCATCCGGATCATCTTCGATTATGATAAGCGGGCCTTGTGATGACATGCTAAAATTTCCCCTAACATAATGGATTAAATGGTATCACCGTAAAAAGATTTTTACTTAGGTAAACCTACGTAGTGGCTTTTCCGACCAAATTTAATGAGATGATTTTCATTTTGGGGCGATAAACGAACGGTATCGGCCGCGGAACTGGTAATGAAGGAAAGTGCTTACCTTACCACGCCAAAAAAAATTCTGAGAAGCAATGCCAACCGTCACTGTTTGGGCCGGCTAGTCCCAGAACAGGACATGGTTGTTTGTGTATCCTTCATTACAGCGCTTAAAGCCGGTTGATGTTGCTGGCACAAATCGTGTTTTGCGGCTGGTCTGATATGAGAAAAACTGTAGTTGCAATCTTTGAGGACAATCTGGTGAACCGATACATCTACGAGAAGATGTTCAGGACACGCGAGGACCTGACGCTTTTTGTGTTCGACAACGCTGAAAAAGGGTATGAGAAACTTCGCCAGAATCCGGCTGATGTAGTCTTCATTGAAGCTCACTTCTACACGAATTTCGGAGGCATTTCGGTTCTTCAAAAGATCCGACCCCTACTTCCCGATCAGACGGTATACATTGCGATCACATCGCTTCTTCAAAAAGGCGACCTGGAGTTGTTGGTAAACGCTGGCTTTACAATTTGCCTTGAGAAGCCTATTGTTTTTGATGACATACTGACCCGCAAAGATTAAACCGGCACCGCCCGCCATTTGGCATCTTTAACGAAGCGCTTTATTTTGCAACCTTATTGCGCTATATGCTTTCCATTGGAACCCCACTCAAACCTTCGGCAACGAAAGTAATGCTTTTAGGATCCGGAGAACTCGGAAAAGAAGTTGTCATTGAGTTCCAACGCTTCGGTGTTGAAGTGGTAGCCGTTGACCGTTACGATCATGCTCCGGCAATGCAGGTTGCGCATCGTTCTTATACTATTTCAATGCTTGATGGCAAAGCGTTGAGATCTGTCATTGAGAAGGAAAAACCGAATTACATTATCCCGGAAGTCGAGGCAATCGCAACGGATACGCTAATCGATGTTGAAAAGGAGGGGTACACCGTTATTCCATCTGCCAATGCTACGCGCCTGACCATGAATCGCGAAGGCATCCGGACATTGGCGGCAGAGAAACTCAAACTTCAGACTTCACCTTACAAGTTTGCAGGAACGAAAGAAGAGTTTATCAACGCTGTGCGTGTGATTGGAACCCCCTGCGTGGTCAAACCAATCATGAGTTCATCCGGCAAGGGTCAAAGCGTTGTGAAAACGGAGAGTGATATCGACCACGCCTGGCAGTATGCGCAGGAGGGAGGGCGAAGCGGTGGGGGTCGCGTGATCATCGAAGGCTTTATTGACTTTGACTATGAAATCACGCTGCTGACGATCCGCCATAAGGATGGCATCTCATTTTGCGAGCCGATCGGTCATCGTCAGGAACATGGTGACTATCAGGAATCCTGGCAGCCACATCCGATGCCTGCAGCCGCGTTAAAGACAGCGCAGAATATTGCTGGAAAAGTAGTGGATGCGCTCGGAGGTCGCGGAATTTTTGGCGTTGAGTTTTTTATCAAAGGGGAGCAGGTGTATTTCAGCGAGCTTTCACCGAGGCCACACGACACAGGCATGGTGACTATGACCTCGCAGGATCTTTCCGAATTTGCGTTACACGTCCGGGCAATTCTGGGTATTCCCATTCCCAATATCAGGCAGCACGGCCCGTCAGCGTCAAGTGTTATTCTAGTAAAGGGTGACTCCGACAATATCGAGTTCAGCGGCATTGACGAAGCACTCGCTGAACCCGACACACAGCTCAGGCTTTTCGGAAAACCGGAAGTCCGTGGTGAACGCAGGATGGGAGTATGTCTTGCCCGTGCAAATTCCATTGAAGCTGCAAGAGCGAAAGCCAATAAGGCCGCCTCAATCATCAGGACCAAATTTGTTTAATTCCCCGCTTTATGCTGAGGAGCGTGCGACAACCGATCAGGCCTGCATTTTATACAGTTCGGAAAAGCCCTTCTAAGGCAGGGCCTGCGTGCTATTATGGATTTATCGACACAAATCATCTGGTTGTTTATACTGGCGATTCCAATCGCCTGCATCGCATGGACGGTGACGCATGAGGAAGTTTTTCGCGAGCCGCGCGAGTATTGCGTGCGCAGGAGCCAGGCCGGGAAGACCATTGTTACACGTAAGTTCTTTTACCTCTTTACGTGCGAGTATTGTTTCAGTCACTACGTCACGATACTTATGCTTATTCTTACCGACTACAAGCTGCTGATGGAGAACTGGGTCGGCTATCTCCTTGGAGGCTTCGCGCTCGTGTGGATCGCAAACGTTTACATGAGCATCTACAACTGGATAAGAATCGATATCAAGAAGGAACGTATCATCGCGAAGAAAGAAGAGCAGCAAATCCAGCAGTAGATTGTTTATCTTCGCGCCAGATGAACAATCGGAAACACTACGCTGCAGCAATCACGGCCTTTGTTGTTTGGGGATTCTTTTCTGTGCCGCTGCGAGCGCTTAAAGAATTTTCTGCCGGAGAAATACTGTACTTCAGAATACTCTTCTCGCTTGCTTTGCTGGCTGTGCTGATCGTTGCGTTCAAACGTGGTGAGTTAAAGGAAAATAAAAACAAGCTGAATGCGCTGGACCCACAGTCTCGCAGGAATGTCATCTTACTCAGCCTGGGTGGGGGCATGTTGCTCACCGTAAACTGGCTTACGTTTATCTACATTGTCAACAACATTAACATCAAGACAGCCTCCTTCTCATACCTCATCTGTCCCGTGATCACCGCGGTGCTTGGCTACCTGCTGATCAAAGAAAAAATGACTACGCTCCAGTGGATTGCTGTAGTGCTCTGTACCTTCAGTTGTGTATTGATCGGCATAAGTTCAGCCCTTGAGCTTGGCTACAGTTTCCTCACGGCCTTTACTTATGCGCTCTACCTGATCACGCAAAGAAAAGTGCAGGGCTTTGACAGGCTTATTTTGCTGGCGGTTCAGGTACTGTTTGCGACTGTAATCCTGACTTGCTTCAGTGGCTTACTGGTAGACGAAATTCCATTATCCTTCAATTTTTACGGCATCATCCTGGTAATTGCTACTTTCTTTACAGTGATTCCTTTGTTCCTTAATCTTTTTGCATTGAACAAAATCAACTCAGCGACCATCGGCATCCTGATGTATCTCAACCCACTCATCAATTTCACAATTGCGTTTCTCGTGTTTCATGAGACGATCAATACGATCCAGCTGATCGGTTACGCAATCATAGCAGTGGCGTTGGTAGTTTTCAATTACCAGAACTTCGCCAAACTCCGCAGGGCCGCAGCGAGTTATTGAGGAAGGTCACGTTGAGCGTGCCAGCTCTAATCGAAATGCGCACTTCTTGCGAGAGCGTCACCTCGAGCGTGCCAGTTATGATCGAAATGCGCACTTCCTGCGAGAGGCGTCACCTCGAGCGTGCCAGTTATGATCTAAATGCGCACTTCCTGCGAGAGGCGTCACCTCGAGCGTGCCAGTTATGATCGAAATGCGCACTTCTTGCGAGAGCGTCACCTCGAGCGTGCGGGTTATGACTGAAATGCACACTTCTTGCGAGAGGCGAGCGTGCGGGTTATGATTGAAATGCACACTAATCGCGAGAGGAAGCCTGCACTCTACAATTGAAATGCAACACCTTTGGCAAGAGGGCCACAAATGTCGAGGATTGACTTACCGGTCATGATTGCATTTCTTTCGCAATGCAAACTGGCGGTCACGTCTACATCCTCGCAAGCGCTGACAACAAACATCTTTACGTTGGCGTCACTTCTGACTTATTTGGCAGGGTCGAAAAGCATAAGAACAAGTTTTACCTGGATAGCTATACTGCCAGCAAGAATATTTACAAGCTAGTCTATTACGAAGCGTTTGAAACCATAGTAGAAGCCATTCAGCGGGAAAAGCAGATCAAAAAGTATTCACACCTGAAGAAGGTATTGCTTATTATATCAATGAACCCTGACTGGAACGATCTTCATGAGCAAGCGCGATATTTGTGAGACGTTTACTGGGCGCACGTTGTAGTTAAGGCGCAGTCTGCCTCTCGTGGTTATTTCGAACGCTGTAGTTATCTCGCAGACTCGAGGTGACGCCTCTCTTCGATGGAGTGCACGCTGTAGTTGAACCAGCAGACTAGAAGTGACGCCTCTCGTATCTGGTTTGTCTGGCCGTAAATCATCGCCAGCGGCACATCTAATCTTTTGCTGCGCGCCAAAAAAAACACGAGGTGACGCCTTGCAAAGCATCACCTCGAACTTGTTCCCAATCTGCTACAACTAAGCCACTAATGTTATCTGTTTTGCAGGTGCGTGATTGAACTGCGCTTCTTCGGTTGAGTTCTTCAGTGCAGTGGTGGAAGCCTGACCGTTGGTGATCACTTCCTGAACTGCGTCAAAGTATCCGGTACCGACAAAAGCCTGATGCTTTACCGCCTTGAAACCATATTCCTGCTGAAGTGAAAATTCTCTCTGCTGAAGCGAGGAATATCCGAGCATTCCTTTTTGTCTGTAAGCCAGCGCCAGCTCAAACATGCTGGTGTTCAGAGAATGGAATCCTGCAAGTGTGATGAACTGGAAGCGATAACCCATTGCTGCGAGCTGTTCACGGTAATTCAGCATTTCTTTTTCAGAAAGTTTTGCTGCCCAGTTGAACGATGGTGAGCAATTGTATGCCAGGAGTTTGCCGGGATACTCGGCATGAATTCCCCTTGCAAATTCATAGGCTTCGTCAAGATCAGGGTGTGATGTTTCGCACCACACGAGATCCGCATAAGGCGCGTAGGCAAGCCCTCTGCTGATGGCCTGGTCAATACCGTTTTTCACGTGGTAAAATCCTTCATGCGTACGATTTCCGCTAATGAACCTCCGATCACGCTCATCGATGTCACTGGTGAGAAGATTTGCGGCATCCGCATCAGTTCTGGCAACGATAAGCGTTGGTACGTCCATAACATCGGCTGCAAGTCGTGCTGCGATGAGTTTGTCAACCGCTTCACGCGTTGGCACGAGGACCTTCCCTCCAAGGTGGCCACACTTCTTTGCAGACGAAAGTTGATCTTCGAAGTGCACGCCTGCGGCACCGGCTTCGATCATCATCTTCATCAGCTCGAAAGCATTCAGGTTGCCACCGAAACCTGCTTCCGCATCTGCTACGATCGGAGCAAGCCAGTGTATATTTCCTTCACCGGTTTGTGTCTGGATCTGGTCCGCGCGAAGCAGGGCATTGTTGATGCGCTTCACAACGGCCGGAACACTGTCTGCCGGATAAAGACTTTGATCGGGGTAGGTCTGTGCAGAGTGATTTGCATCTGCAGCCACCTGCCATCCGCTAAGGTAAATTGCCTTGAGACCTGCCTGCACCTGTTGCACTGCCTGATTTCCGGTCAGCGCGCCAAGCGCAGTAACGCAGTTCTCTGTGTGAAGAAGATTCCAGAGCCTTTCGGCCCCGAGTCTTGCCAGCGTATAGTCGATCTTCACGCTCCCTGAAAGTTTCACCACCTGTTCTGCCGAATAGGGTCTTTTGATCCCGCTCCAGCGGCTCTCACTTGCCCAGTTATTATTCAGCTTAAAAATTCTTTCCTGCTTGTTCATATTGGTTGTATAGTAATTGTTGTTTCTGTCACAGATGAAGGTATGCGCGCGAGGTGAGGAAGGGCTCAAAGGTCTGACCCAATACAAGCCTATCGAGGATTAACCGCGCAGTTGCGAGTGAAAGCGTTTCGTGCCTGTTCTCGATAAATTGCTTGCGAATCGCCTGGTACTCCTCTTCACAAATAGATTGATACATGTCTGCAGTCACCGTGCGCCCATCATCAAGCTTAGCTTCATGCCGGATCCATTGCCACAATTGGGCACGCGAGATTTCAGCAGTGGCAGCATCTTCCATCAGGTTGTATAAAGCTGCAGCGCCAACGCCACGCAGCCACGACTCGATATAGAGGAGCGCAACATTGATATTCGTACGAACGCCTTTTTCGGTGATCTTTCCTTTGGCAGATGCAATGTCAAGCAACGCTGACGGGATCACTTCGAAATCGTCTCTTAAAATATCTTTCTGATGCCGTTTGTTTCCGAGCACGCGGTCAAAGACATCTTTCGCTACTTCAACGAGTTTGGGGTGAGCTACCCACGTGCCATCATACCCCTGCGAAGCCTCCCGCTCTTTGTCTGCCTTTACTTTCTCGTACGCAGCCCTGTTGATCTCTTCATCCTTGCTTGGGATGAAAGCTGACATTCCGCCAATGGCATGCGCGCCACGCTTATGGCATACCTTCACGAGCCATTGCGCGTAAGCTTTCATAAACGGAACATTCATCGTCACGTCAGCTCTGTCGGGCATCAAAAATGATTTGTGCATCCTGAACTTTTTGATGATGCTGAAGATGTAATCCCACCGTCCTGCATTCAATCCGGCAAGGTGCCTGCGCAGTTCGTAAATGATCTCTTCCATTTCGAAGGCCGAAGTGATTGTTTCGATCAGAACCGTTGCCTTGATCGTTCCTTCCTCCAGCCCGAGAATGTGCTCCGTTGACGTGAAGACGTTGTCCCACAATCGCGCTTCGAGGTGACTTTCCATCTTTGGTAAATAGAAGAATGGCCCTTCACCGCGTTCAGCAAGTATTCCACCGTTGTGGAAGGCGAATAAGGCAAAGTCAACCAATGACGCTGATGCAGGCAGACCATCCACAAGGATATGAGCTTCTTCAAGATGCCATCCGCGCGGCCTTACTTTAAGGATCGCGGTGTTATCGTTGAGCTTGTAGGTTTTACCTTCAGGTGATGTATACGAGATGCGCTTGCGAACCGCATCGATGAGGTTTAGCTGCCCATCAATAATATTTTCCCACGTAGGAGAGGTCGAGTCTTCGAAATCTGCCATGAACACATTGGCGCCTGAGTTCAGCGCATTGATGATCATTTTGCGATCGACAGGCCCCGTGATCTCGACACGTCTGTTCTGCAGTGCCGCAGGAATCGGATCGACACGCCACTCGCGTTCGCGAATCTCTTTTGTCGAGTCGAGAAGGGCGGGACGTTCCCCCTGATCGAATTTCTCCTGCCGCGTTTCGCGCAAACTGAGCAGCGATCTGCGCTTCTGATTGTACTGATCGTGCAGGTATCCGATAAACTCGAGGGCTTCCGGTGTGAGCACTTTTTCATAACCAGGTTTCAAGACTCCTTTGACCTGAACGTTGCTGGTATAGACTGCCGGTTCGTGGAAACTTTGACTCATATGCTTTGATTTAATTTGCGTGATCGACCTGACGCCCCAGCTTAAAAAATCGAGCGAATTTTCGCTTTTCAACCATTTTCGCTAGATTTTGTGAGTCATCGTAAACGTTTGAACTGCGTTGGAACGCTGTTTTTACAGTTTCATGCTGAAAAATAATTTTCAGCATTTTTTCATTCGCTGGCCAGCGAAAAAAACCAACAGTCAATGGAAACTTCAAAAAAGGGAACTGTCGCCACAGTTGATGAATCGCACCTCCGTCTGATCATGGGACTGAAACTGAGACAGCTTCGGGTCGATAAGGGGATGTCCCTTGCCGAACTTGCTGATGTCACCGGAATTTCAATTTCTTACCTGAATGAGATCGAAAAAGGGAAGAAGCTCCCAAAGCCTGACAAGATCTCCGTGCTAGCCAATGCGCTCGAGGTCAGCTACGACTGGCTTGTATCGATGAAGATCAACAAGAAGATGGCACCGGTCGCGGAAATCCTTCAGTCGAAAATGATGAAGGAAGTGCTGCTCGATGTTTTTGGAATTGACAAATCTCAATTGCTCGATCTGCTGGCGCGTGTCCCGGTAAAGCTCAATGCATTTCTTAATACCGTGATTGAGATCAGCAGGAACTACGGCATGAGGGTTGAGAATTTTTATTTCTCCGCGTTACGCTCATACCAGGAGATGCATGAGAATTATTTCCCGGAGATTGAGGAGTCGGTGGACGACTTTTATAAGATCCATCACCTTGAGGCGAATGTTCCTTTGCAATGGGAGCGTTTGCGCGATATTCTTACGAACGCTTATCATTGCACGGTCGAAGAAGATGGGCTTTCCAATCAACCGGAACTCAGGCAGCTACGATCGGTTTACCTTCCGGGAAAAAATCCGAGGCTCTTGCTGAATGTCAACCTTAATCGAACACAGAAAGCTTTCGTGCTTGCACGCGAGATCGGATTTCAATTTTTGAATCTTCCGGAACGACCTTATACCAGCTCGTGGGTTGAATTCGATTCTTTTGAGCAGGTGTTGAACAATTTCAAAGCATCGTACTTTGCCTGTGCGCTCATGCTGCACCGGGAAGCACTCATCCAGCGATTATCGGGTTTGATCGGAGCCACTTCTTTTAATCCTAACGACTGGATTAAACTGCTCGAAGATTTCAACGTATCACCGGAAATGCTGACCCATCGCATTACCAATCTGCTCCCACGTTATTTCGGCATCCAGGAATTATTCTTCCTTCGGTTTAGTCAGCAAAACGGCACCGAAGATTTCGAACTCACGAAGGAGATGCACCTTGCCGGTCTTCACAATCCGCATGCAAACATGATGCATGAACATTATTGCAGGCGTTGGATCTCGATCAATATACTGAAGAATTTGTCGATGCAGCTTAAAAAAGGTCTGTACAACAATCCGCTCTGTTACGCGCAACGGTCTCGCTATTTCGGCAATGAAAAAGAGTATCTCATCATCAGTTTTGCGAAACCTTCACTGGAAGGAACGGGAATCAATCACAGCATCTCTATCGGACTCTTGCTCACAAGTCAGCTGAAAAAGAAAGTACAATTCTGGAATGACCCCGCAATTCCGATACGCATGGTAGGCGAAACTTGCCAGCGGTGCCCTGCCATAGATTGTGCGGAACGTGTGGCAGAACCCGTTGTGCTAATGCGCGAGCAACGGTTGAACGTGATGAAGACTGCGCTGGATGCGCTTTCGGGGAGGTGATTCAATGTTCAAGGTTGCAGGTACCGATGAAGCAACATCGCGATTCAATGTTGTGGGGGTCCGGGTTAAAAGTTCCGGGTTGCGGGTTCCGCGTTGACGCTCTATCTTGTATATTGGACTTTGGATTTTGGAACTTGGATTTTGGAACTTGGATCTTCCGCTGCTATTCGAGTACTGGAATGTAGTCTTCTATGGGTCGTTGCCTGAGGTTGTGCTGCATGATTGCCCTTGCACAGGTATTCCAGCGGAGCACAGCATCGTTATTTTCGCGTGAGCTGAGCGCCTCGGCACGCTCAAAGCACTTCATAGCTTCAAGAAACCATTCGCAGGCATCAAACTGAGCAGATGGAACACCGGATTTCAATGTTGCCGTTGCCTGGCGCTCAAGGACGATGCCCTTATAGTAGTTTCGTGAATACTCATCCTGCAGGCGCGAAGTAATGTCAAGAGCTTTCTTCGTGTTTCGTGATGACGGATTTTCGAACTGATCGGTCATGGCCAGCAACAGCGTGATCAGCGCTTTTTGATTATGCGGATCAACTGCGATGATGTCAAGACATATACTCTCGGCAAGTCGCGGTTGATTAAGCAATCGGTAATGCTCTGCCTTTTCCAGTGCTTTTTCCACAGCTCCGGAAGAAATTGGTTTAAGATCGAATGACAGGGATTGTGCGTCTGACTGTGCCATAGCTCGAAGATTAAAGTGAAAGAAGACAGCTCGAAGATGATGATATCACAAGAGCATTGGTGGTGTCAGGTGTGATAACTCTATTAAATATAAAATTTTTATGCCCGGTTTGGTATCGCATTTAAAAAAGATTTTGGCGGCCGCGCATCGTCTAATTGATTTCTAATCAACATACTCATTCAAAATTTCTCTATATTAACACCAGCAACATCACAGGGCTAACGCATTCTTATACGTGTCATCGATCGAACTAAAACGTACGCTTTCCCCGATGATGTTATGGGGCCTGGGCGTTGGCTACGTTATCTCGGGAATGTATTTCGGCTGGAATCTCGGACTCGCTGAAGGCGGTACACTTGGCCTTGCGATCTCAACATTCTTCATCATCATTCTTTACATCACGTTTACATTCAGCTACTCCGAACTCGCCTGCGCAATTCCAAAAGCCGGAGGAGCGTTTGATTACGCGACAATTGCCCTTGGGAAAGACCTTGGCTTTGTTGCGGGTATTGCGCAGAATATCGAATTCATTTTTGCCCCGCCCGCGATCGCCTTTGCGATAGGAGCATATTTCAATATCTTTTTTCCATCCATCCCGATTCTCGCCATTGCCATCCTTGCGTACTTTCTCTTCACTGCCTTGAATATTTATGGTGTCAAGGCTGCAGCAATATTCGAGCTCATCATCACGATTTTTGCGGTAGGAGAACTTTTGCTTTTTTCATCCATCACGCTGCCGCACGTGGAAATGAAAAATCTTACCCTCAATGCGTTTCCCAACGGATGGGCCGGAGTGTTCGCGTCAATTCCCTTTGCGATTTGGTTCTTCCTGGCTATCGAAGGTGTAGCCAACGTTGCCGAGGAAACTGTAAATCCACAACGCACCATCCTGCTGGGCTTCGGCTCTGCAATTCTGACGTTAGTAATTCTTTGCGTTCTCACGTTTGTAAGCTCGGTAGGTGTGGCCGGGTGGCAGAGCATCGTTTATAAACCTAATGGCACCACTTCGGACTCGCCATTGCCGATGGCTTTAGCGCATATCGTGGATGGAAATCATTGGCTCTACCACCTGCTGATCACCGTTGGCCTCTTTGGACTCGTAGCATCATTTCACGGTATCATCCTCGCTGCAGGGCGCGCAAGTTTCGAATTCGGGAGAGTAGGGTTTGCGCCTGCGTTTCTGGGAAGGGTCCATTCAAAGTTTCAGACGCCTGCCAACGCGTTATTGATCAACATGCTGATCGGTATCGTTGCGCTGCTGACGGGCAGAACCGCAGACATTATTACCCTGTCGGTTTTTGGTGCGCTCACACTCTACATCATTTCGATGATCGCGATCCTTCGGTTGCGGAAAACGGCACCTGAGATGCCACGCCCGTTCAAAGTGCCATTTTTTCCAGCCTTTCCTGTCATTGCATTGACAATTGCTGTAATTTCATTCGTGGCAATGTGCATTTATAACGCGCAGCTTGCAGCGATCTATATCGGCATTCTCATAATTTCATACGGAGTGTTCCGGCTTGTCGCCAAGCCTAAAGTTTAATCCTGATCATGAGCAGCAAGGAAACAAAAGACATCATCGATTACATCAGCAACCATCCTTCGCGAAAAGTAAAGATCGCTTTCGCGGATATTGATGGCGTGCTGCGGGGAAAGTATATCTCAGTGGAAAAATTTCAATCGATCGTCAAAAGCGGGACTGGATTCTGCGATGTGATTTTTGGCTGGGATGCCGGTGATGTCGCGTATGACAATGCAACCTTTACAGGATGGCACAGCGGCTACCCCGATGCAAAAGCGAGGATTGCCCTTGAAACGTTCCGGAAAATTCCATGGGAAAATGATGTCGCGTTTTTTCTCGGTGAGTTTGTCGATTCAGCAGAAAAACCTTCTCCAATTTGTCCCCGGCAGCTGGTAAAAAAAGTACTGAATGATGCACGCGCAGCCGGGTATGAACCAATTTTCTCACAGGAGTTTGAATGGTTCAACTTTGCCGAAACACCGCAGTCAGCAAACGAAAAGAAATTTCAGAACCTGACACCACTCACTCCGGGCATGTTTGGCTATTCTATTCTGCGCTCCACATTGCAGAATCCGTTCTTTACAGACTTGTTTGAACTACTCACAAAGTTTAACGTGCCCATCGAAGGCTTGCACACCGAGACTGGTCCCGGTACCTACGAGGCGGCCATTCAATATGCGGGAATTCTGGAAGCATCGGACAGGGCCGTATTTTTCAAGACTGCGGTCAAAGAAATTGCGTATCGCCATGGTGTGATGGCGACCTTCATGGCGAAGATCAGCGAGAATCTTCCGGGGTGCGGAGGACACGTTCATCAGAGCCTCTGGGATTCCGAAGTAAAGACGAATCTCTTTCATAGTGAAAAGGATGCCCACGGCATGAGCGACATATTGAAGAGTTACATCGCAGGTCAGCTTTTGTGTCTCCCGCACATCCTGCCAATGTATGCCCCTACAATCAACAGTTATAAGCGCCTTGTGGAAGGCGCGTGGGCACCAACAACGCTTACGTGGGGCATAGACAACCGCACGGTTGCGCTGAGGGTATTATGCGGAGGCAGCAAAAGCGCACGACTTGAAACACGTGTGATCGGTGCAGATGTCAATCCGTACCTGGCGATGGCGGCAGCACTTGCATCCGGCCTGTATGGTGTGAAAAAGAAATTGAAACTGTCGCAACCCGCAACAACCGGGAATGGCTACCGCGATTTTTCAAACGGTGTGTTGCCCGGAAATCTTTTTGAAGCTACCCAGGCAATGAAAAAGTCTGACGTGGCGAGGGAGATTCTCGGAGAAGGATTTGTCAATCACTTCACACAGACACGCGAGTGGGAGTGGAGACAGCACCTGAGGGCCGTGACCGACTGGGAGTACAAACGCTATTTCGAAATTATTTAGTTTATGACTTTCAAGCAGATCTATCAGTATAATTTTCCGACAACCATTCGCTTCGGTGCAGGCTCGAGCAAAGAACTCGGTGATTACCTGAAAAAAAATAATCTCTTACGGCCGCTGGTTGTAACGGATCCAACTGTTGGGCAACTCGCCTTTTTCAAAGAGATACTCAAGGATCTTTCAGGTAAGCAGATCTCATTTGAAGTATTCTCTGACATTCACAAGAACCCTGTGAAATCGGATGTGTACAAAGGAGCCGATGTTTTCGACAACACGAAGCGCGACTGCATTGTCGGCATCGGAGGTGGTGCAGCGCTGGATGTTGCGCGGGCGATCGTGTTGCGGGTGAATCACCGCGAAGATCTTTTCAAGTATGATGACCTTATCGGTGGGGATGTTTACGTAACGAACGATGTTCCTCATTTCATCACCATCCCCACAACCGCTGGCACCGGAAGCGAAGTCGGAAGGAGCGCAATTATTTCTGATGACGTGACGCACCAGAAGAAAATTCTGTTCTCCCCAAAGTTATTGGCGAAAATCGTTTTCGCTGATCCGATGCTGACCATGGATTTGCCCGCGTTCATTACCGCAGCAACCGGCATGGACGCGCTGACGCACAACATGGAAGCGTTTCTCGCAAAAACTCCGCATCCGCTGTGCGAAGGAATCGCGCTCGAGGGAATTTCACTGATCCATCAATCACTCGAGAAGGCCGTGAACAAGCCAGACCTCGAGTCGCGAAGCAAAATGCTGATTGCCTCATTGATGGGCGCGGTTGCATTTCAGAAAGGGCTGGGAGTCGTTCACTCGCTGGCGCATCCTTTGTCATCACTGCTCGACACCCATCACGGGCTCGCCAATGCCGTGAACATTCCTTACGGGATGGAATTCAACGTCAGTGGATTTGAAGAGAAGTTTCGCAGGATAGCCAGGACGTTGGAACTCAAGCGCGAAGATGGGCCGGCCGTTGTGAAGTATTTGTTCGAGCTGAATTCAAAAATCAATATTCCGCACAAACTTCGGGAGATCGGGGTAAGGCAGGAGCATGTCGAAACACTGGCCGACCTGGCGCTGGCAGACTTTGCTCACCCGAATAATCCGAAACCTGTTTCAAGAGACGATTTTAAGCAGTTATATTTGAAGGCGCTTTAAGCGAGCAGAATGAAGAAGGTAAGAATCGGAATTACAGATTGCAGCAAGTACGTAAACTATGAAAAGTGGATACTGGCAGAACCTGGTGTCGAAGTGGTGAAGCTGGGTCACGGCCTGAACAACGCGAAAGATGCCCAGGCATGTGATGGAATTATTCTCAGTGGTGGTGAAGACGTGCATCCACGGTATTACAATAAGCCGGAATACGAGAAATACTGCCATGAGATAGACGAGAAACGTGATGAATTCGAATTCAGCGTCCTCGATGAAGTCGAAAAACACCAGCTTCCGTTGCTAGGCATCTGCCGCGGGCTCCAGGTTGCCAATGTCTACTACAAAGGCACGCTCGTGCCGGACATCCCTTCCTTCGGAAAATTCAATCACTCGCGTTACTCCGACCGCGACCGCTACCACCAGATCGATGTCGATACAACCACTGAGTTGTTTAAGATCACAGGATTGGCAAAGGGTGAGATCAACAGCGCGCACCACCAGAGCGCTGAGCTGATCGGCAAAGGACTCGTCACAAATTCGCTTTCGTCAGACGGAATTGTCGAAGGCATAGAACGACAGAAAAACGAAGGCAAGCCGTTCTTCCAACTCGTGCAATGGCACCCGGAGAGGATGACCGACCTCGAAAATCCATTCTCAAAAAAAATCAAACAGGCCTTTATCAACGCAATACGAAATCGCTGACGCCATTCATCTATGAAAATTATCAACCCGGCTACCGAGGAAGTTATCCGAGAAGTACAGGAAGACACCAAGCAAACCCTAACCGCAAAATTTTCATTGCTGAAGCAGGCTCAGCCCGACTGGAACAGCATTCCGCTGCCGAAGCGGATCGAAGTTCTCAAGAAGTTTTCTGCGTTGCTCGAACGTGACATTGAGCAGCTGGCCAACACACTTACATCTGAAGTCGGCAAACCGTTGCAGCAGTCACGGAATGAAATTAACGGTGCCCGCACGCGTATTAAGTGGCTGACGGAGAATGCTGCAAGATTTCTCAGTGACGAAAAGATGGCTGAGGACGGCAGCATGTCTGAATGGATCAGCTATGAACCGCTGGGCGTTGTCTGCAATATCTCCGCCTGGAACTATCCTTACCTCGTAGGCGTGAACGTGTTTGTACCCGCACTCATCGCGGGAAACGCAGTTCTTTATAAACCCTCGGAGTATGCTACGCTAACCGGTCTGAGCATAGAAAATCTGCTGCGTGAAGCTGGCGTGCCCTCGAATGTATTCCAGGTTGGTATTGGTGGAAAAGATACCGGTGAAGTCCTGCTCGGTCTTCCTTTTAACGGATACTTCTTCACAGGATCATACAAGACAGGAAAATACATTTACGAAAAAGTATCTGCGAAGATGGTGCCGTGTCAGTGCGAACTCGGTGGAAAGGACCCGGTTTATATCGCGGATGATATTTCGGATATTAAGTCCGTTGCAGCAGGCACAGCCGATGGTGCATTTTACAACAACGGGCAAAGTTGCTGCGCGGTAGAGCGCATCTACGTGCACGAAAAGATTTACGATCAGTATGTCGATGAATTCGCCAAAGAAGTAAAAAGCTGGAAGGTCGGAGAACCTAAAGAAGACGGTGTTTACATCGGGCCGCTGACACGGAAGGATCAACTCGCGGTTGTCGACAGACAGGTGGGCGAGGCCGTGCAGGGTGGAGCAAAAGTTCTGACGGGAGGGAAGCGAATTGAGCGGAAGGGATATTACTTCGAACCGACAGTACTTGTGAACGTCAACCACAAGATGAGCGTGATGCGGGAAGAGTCTTTCGGCCCGATCATTGGTATCATGAAAGTAAAAAATGATCAGGAAGCAATCGCGCTGATGAACGACACCGAGTATGGATTGACATCGTCTGTTTACAGCAGTTCAGAAGAGCGCGCGAAAAAAATACTGTCGAATATTGATTCCGGCACAGGCTACTGGAACTGTTGTGATCGCGTCAGCGCAGCGGTGCCGTGGAGCGGCAGAAAAAATTCCGGTATTGGAGCAACGTTATCGCATGCCGGTATCCGCGCATTTACGAAGCCGAAAGCTTATCACCTGCGGAAGCCGTAAGATATCGGCTGTTCCTCGTGTTTAGCAGTTCGCTATTTTTCAATCGATGCCTGCGCATCTGTTGATGCGACCCCTTCAGGGTCGATGCCTTCGACAATTGATGTGTCTATAAACATTTGACCTCTTCGAGGTCATAGCCGGATTGAAATGGGTTGCCTCAGTCAATAGGTCGCGAGCCGAGAGCGCAAGCGTTCGACAATTAAAGTATACAAATGCGATCCATTCAATGCTAATGCTGGGTAGCGGATAGCTTGTAGGTCACGGCAGTAGTCTGAAAGCTTGCGATCCCGAAGGGCTCGAATGTTTATAGAAAGCGTGTTTCATCGATTGAAGCCCGACCCTGAAGGGGTCGCATGTGGATGACGAGCAATACCTGTGATCTAACCTGACTCAACTAATTGAGCGGGCGTGACCTCCAATTATTTAAATCTTATAACGTGTGCCTTCACTTCGGACGCTACGAGGCGCGTCTCAAACTCTGAATTACAATCCGGTTGAGATACTTATCCAGGTCATTGTAATCCGCCATCGCGATTTTATCGATCTGGCGGGTGTGGATGTTGTAATAGACTTCAATGAAGTTTGAATGGAGCGAATACAGATGGATCCAGTAATCGTAAAATTCTATTGACTCGAGATAACTACCGAATTCGGCCATTAATAATGCTTTGTCGGTAAGGGGTAATTCGTTGAATTTAATTTGCTGTCTCATCGTAAACTTGCAGGATGCGTTCCTTGGACCCTGGCCACTCCACGATTGAAAAGTTAAATTCTTATGCCAAATAAAATTGTGATAGAAAAGATGCAAACAGTTGAACCCTGATCGCATGCAGGTCGTCAGCGGTGTAAACCATTTACAGGAAAAATGTGCTTAATCCTCTGCTGGAATTATCATAAAAAATAAACGGCTCCCGAATGGGAAAACCTGAGGTGTTATTTCTCAACAATCGCGACCACACCCATTCCACCTCCGGTGCATACCGAAATCAATCCGCGGCCTTTCCCGCGCTGATCGAGAAGTTTCGCCATCGTTCCCAGCACGCGCGCGCCTGTAGCACCGAACGGATGACCAACGGCCAGACTTCCGCCTTTGACATTCATTTTTGAGCGATCGATGCTCCCCAAAGCCTTTGGTGCACCAAGTACTTTCCGGCAATAGTCGTCATTGTCCCATGCTTTTAATGTCGATAATACCTGACCTGCAAAAGCTTCATGGATCTCATAAAAATCAAAGTCCTGAAGTGTCAGGTTATTCCGCTTCAGCATGCGATAGACAGCTATAGTTGGTGCCATCAGCAGACCCGCACCCTGAACAAAGTCGACAGCGGCAGCTTCTGCATCGACAAAATATGCCTGTACGTGAAGGTTGTTCTGGTTTGCATAATCTTCAGACGCCATAAAAACCGCAGCTGCACCATCCGTGAAAGCGGTGCTGTTTCCTGCTGTCATTGTGCCAGCTGAACTTTTATCGAACACAGGCTTAAGCTTCGCCAGCTTCTCCATTGTTGTATCCTCGCGCAGGATCGTATCCCGTTTGGCACTCTTGAACGGAACGACCAGATCTGCATAAAATCCATCCTTGTACGCCTGCGCGGCTTTCATATGACTTTCATAAGCCAGCTGATCCTGTTGTTCACGTGTGATCTTCCATTCCTTGACCATCTTTTCCGTGTGTTGTCCCATCGACAAGTGTGTTCGCGGTTCAACGATTCCGGGATAAGCAGGCTTGAGGTCTTTCGGACGTATAGAAAGGATCCGTGAAAGACGTTCGCCAAAAGATTTAGCGTTATTCAGATCTATCAGCTTCCACGCAAGACTTCGCTGAAGCATTATGGGTAAGTCGCTGTTCGTATCGCTTCCGCCTGCGATTCCACTTTCAATCTGTCCTGCCGCTATTTTCAACGCAATCAGGTTTGCTGTCTCAAGACTCGTACCGCACGCGCGCTGAACGTTGAAGGCAGGTGTATGGGGATCCAGGCCGGTGCCCAGTACCACCTCCCGCGCAAGATTCCATTCGATGGAACTTGTCATCACAGCGCCCAGCGAGACATCTCCGATCAGCTTATTTTTCAATTGGAATTTAGTGACGAGCGCATCGATGGTGGCCGTGAGCATTTCTTTATTAGAAGTGCGGGCGTATTCTTTAAATGATCTGACAAATGGAATTCTTTGGCTGCCGATAATTGCAACGCGTCTTTTCGAGTTGAGCATAGATCAGGTGTTAACTTCGGACAAGGTAGCCGTTAAAGACGACAACAGAAAACCAGCTTTATCCCTGAACTTTGAATTTTGGATCGCTGAGCAGCGCAGGGTCGATCATTGTGATGGTGTTGTCTTTTTTCGGCTGATCTTTTCCATCATCAGGTTTCTTCCAGCATTTCTTTTCAAAGTCCCACACGCGAACGACTTTGGCGGGATTTCCAACAGCCACCGAGTAAGGTGGAATATCGGTCGTCACCACAGAGTTGGCGCCAACCCTGCAATATCGTCCAAGCACGAGTGGCTCTCCGTTCTTCTTTCCCATGATCACCGTCCCTGTCCCGATGAACGCATCTTCTTCAAGGATAACGGGTGCCTTCCATGCGCGCTGATAGTGGTGTGGTGAATCAGCATCGCTGCCGTGGTGCATCCCGAGAACGCGAACGTATTGTGACAGACCTACGTGTTTGTGCATCGTAACAGGACCTATGATGATGCACCCGATACCCGTATGAACTTCATCGTGGATAATGACATCACCCATGCCGTTGTTAATGACGACACCCTGCTCTATGCGAGAATACTTGCCCACTTTGAATTTGTTGAACGGAACGAGGTCAAGGCGCGAGGCCCATGAGATTCCGCGCTGAAAATATCTAGGAAAGATCAGCCACAGCCAGATATACCATTTTACACGTGAGCCATATGGCTTCTTTCTGAAGATCAGTGAGAGGATAAACTTTTTGAGTTTCGGATTGCTCTTGATCCTGTCTTTCAGCGATCCGGAAGCAATTGGTTTCATTGTCGTGCTTGGTTCAGCGATATTTTTAGCAATCATTTCTTTGCGGATAATGTCTTCAAATTGTTGCGCGCGATTCTCCCACGTTTCGCGCGAGGCGATGTCGATACGCTGGGCGATCTTCTTTTCAGAGTCAGTGGCGTAGGCGAGGAGCACTGAATTTGCGAACTCCTGTGCCGTGTCGGCCGTGTTCACAACACCGTCCAGATCCCGCAGGATATCAGGGTTGAAGTTTGTCGAAACTACCGGCTTTCCTGCTGCGAGATATTCGTAGAGCTTAAGCGGATAAATTCCGTTGGAAACTTCATCACATTTGAATGGGATGATCGCGACATCGAAGCGCTTGATAACAGAAGGTGCTTCGTTGTGCGTAAACGAACCCGGAAAATGTATTCGTGGATGTTTCAGAAAGTTCTCCGGGACATAAGTCAGGTCGTATGGTCCGGCCATCACAAGATGCCAGTCCTGCAGATGATCAACAACACCCGCCAGCAAACTGAAATCAGTTCTACGCTCAATGTTTCCAAAGTAGCCAAACACTTTACCAGCGATCGTTTTTAGTTTTGGGTGAACGTCAACCGCCTGTGTTGTTGCTGCATTAAAGTGCTTGAAATTAGCTGCGTTTGGTACCAGAAAGCTAGGCCGGCCTTTTGCCTGGAACGGCTTTAACAGCGCAGGTGCCGTAGCAACGACCACATCCGCGTCCGCGGCAGCCTTCTCCTGAAGATATTGGCCGTGCTTCAGCGTAAAAGTTTTGATCATCGGATCGATGCAATGGTAGATATTGACCAGCGTCTTAGCTTTGAGAAGCTTCGGCAGATTGTGAAAATAAAAGTTGAACGAGTTGATGTATACGATCTGGTCGATGCCCTGGGTTTTGAAAAATTTGTTCAGGCGACTGGCCAGAAGGCGTTGGTTCCAGATTGAAAAGAAGTTGTAAATCGGTCCTTTCGGAAGGAAGTTGATCGGCCATACAAAAGGTGTCTTCACCACGTAGACGCCTTCTTTCATAAACACTTTGCCAGCGAGATACGCTTTCAACCGTTTTTTCACCGATGCTTCCCTGAACTTCGTCACGAGGTCCAGAAAAGTAAACGGATGGTCTGTGAAGATAACGTTGTTGCTTTTGGCGAGTTGAACAGCAAGTTGCCAGGGCGTAGAGGTATACTTTGCATCATGCCGCGGCAATGAAACAAAAAGAATAGTTTTACCCGGCACTGCGGCCGATGGTGCAGTATGGTCCATGCGATAAGAAGGATTCGCAGGATGAATAGTAAATAAGTATACCCGGTTTCATAGCGGACAGATGAAGACCCGGGTCTTTGCCTGGCGTGGAATTATTGCCACAGCCTGGGTTTCAAAGCAAAGAGCCGGATTTCTCCGGCTCAGTTACTCATTCGCGATCGAAGTGTTGTTGATGAATCAATATAAATATTCCAGGGCTACTCTGTCGTAGTTACCAAACTCCCCGCTTTCAGATGAACTGAAGCAGGAAAGCATGATTGAATTTGCATCGTAGCCTGTTGGCGTTCCCGGCACATGTATCGCGCCAACGCCAGATGAACCTTCATTGCCGCCAGTGCCGCATGAAAGAGAACGGTTGAAGTAATCAGTGTGACGCAGGCCAAGGCAATGACCGATCTCATGCGTGATAACATGTTCGACAACATCGGTGCTGTAGCTGCTGGTTCCTGAATAGATCTGTACCCACTGATATGGATTGCCACCGCTTGGGAACCCGGCTGAACCACCAGCGCTCCCGCTAACACGGTATACGGTGATATTATACGCGGCTGTGTTTGTGCCAAATGCCAGCGTAAAAGTAAGACCGATATTGAGCGCGTTGTAGTTGTCAACAGCCTGTTGAAGAGCGGTTCTCATCTTCGAGTCCAGGGCATTGCTTCCGCCTGTATAGCCGAGAATGCTGATGGTACGGTTGTTCGATACGAGATTGGTGGTGCGATACTGCTCACCGACAGGTCCACGGTGATAGACATCACTGCCCAGCATCGACCGCAGATTGTCCTCAGTGATGGCAATGTCGCCCTCGAGCAGGTAATACTTCGAGCCAAAACGCGATGACATCGGATTATTATCCGTTACAAGGCGAATATCACTGACATCAAATCCCAAATCCGTAAATTGGGCTTTAATGTCACCAGATACTTCAGACTCTTCTTGTGATTTTAATTCTTGTTCAGAACAGGAAGGTGCGATAATAAACATCGCAACGATCAGCGTGGCGATCGTAAGTTTTTTAATTTGGTGCATAATTGTTTAGGTTAATGAATTGGACTTGAATGAGTGAAATCAAGCTATTCATAATTTCGTGAACGATGCGTAGCGCAACGTCCATGTTAACAAACTTCCTTTGAATTGCTTTTACAGACTTTGAAATGAGATTTACAACGGTTGCGGTACTGGTCACTTGTGTAGTTGCATGTTGCAACGCTCAAGAGCTTGCCACAGCACGGCAATTAGATGTTGTAACCGATGTTCGCAACGGAGTGGCTATACCAGATTACTACCATTCCGATTCTCTTCATGTGATTATCAAGCTAAAGAGCGGCATTTCGTTTAACGATGCGAGGCGTAATGGATTAAACATCGTCCGGCAATTAGACAACAACTGGGTTGTAGTGACAGGGCGCAAAAGCTCAGTCAAGCGCCATGCGAAAATTATTGAGCAAACACAGCCTGTAAATTTCTTGTGGAAACTTTCTGATAATCTCATCAACGCGGATCTTTCATTGAGACGGGACTACGTAATACAGACCTCTGCACCCGATGAATTGATTCGCATGCTCAGGACAAAGAATGTGAGCGCGAGTATGGCAGCGGGATTCGTAAAAGTACTGGGGGTGCACGTAAATCATTTAAGCTCCATTCTTCTTGATCACAAAGTTGTTTATGTAGGCTCGGAATCGTTCGAGCCAAAAGAAGAGAGTCCGGTTCTCGACCTTTATCTGGGGCCGAATAAGATCAATACTGTCCATAACAATTATCCTGATCTCAATGGTTCAGGGATTGTTGTATCATTGAAGGAGCGCTTTTATGATGCAGGAGATATTGACCTGCGTGGCAGGCATGTTGCGTCTTCGCTTTCATCAAATGATACCAGCAACCATGCAACTGAAATGGCTACAATCGTTGCCGGAGCTGGCAACTCTTTTATCACGGGGCGCGGGGTTGCGTCTCACGCGCAGGTTACATCATCCAGCTTCACCAACCTGTTTCCCGACAGTCCTTCGAGCTTCACCTCGCTGAATTCCTTTCTGCAGAATCACTCGTATGGGACGGTGATTGAAAACTTTTACGGTGCGCTGGCCAACGCTTACGACCAGCATGCAGTACAAAATCCAACGATACTTCACGTATTTTCGTCAGGCAATTCAGGCACTTCAAATGCAACCTCAGGAGTGTATACAGCAACCCCGGGATATGCCAATATCACTGGCAACTCGAAGATGGCGAAGAACATTCTGGTTGTCGGTGCTGCCGACACAACGGGAAGGGTAGTGCCATTCTCTTCTCGCGGTCCGGCTTACGATGGGCGCGTTAAACCGGAGCTCGTTGCTTACAGCTCTGTCGGAACATCGAATGCAGCCGCACTTGTCTCCGGTGTTGCAGCACTCCTCCAACAGGCTTATAAAACACAGACATCGGCTTACCCCGCTTCTGCACTGTTGAAGGCGATCCTGATCAATTCGGCCGATGATGCAGGTGCGCCCGGTCTTGATTTTGTAACAGGATATGGAAGTCTGAACGCACTGCGTGCCATCCAGAATTTACTGGCTGGGAGATATTTCGAGGGCAACATCGCTCTTAACGAGATAAAATCCTTTGACCTGAATATTCCCGCGGATGCACGCAACCTTAAAGTTACGCTTGTCTGGAACGATCCTGCGGCTCAACCCAATGCGGCCAAAGCACTTATCAATAATCTTGATTTGCAAGTTACATCAACCGCAGGAGCTGTCTTTCCATGGGTACTCAATTCAGCGCCAAATGCGGCATCACTTTCTGCTGCAGCTACCCGTGGCGTGGATAACCTAAACAATATTGAGCAGGTGACCATCGATACACCTCCTGCCGGCAGTTACACGATCTCCATCAAGGGAACTTCCCTGAGTACCACGAACCAGGATTTCTTCATCGCGTACCAATGGGAAGATGACGACTCATTTGCGTGGACTTTTCCGACTGCTGATGACAACTTTCCGTACAATGGAGAAACCGGAACATATTTTTTCTGGAAGAGCACGAAGGCTACATCAACGGGCAACCTTGAAGTTTCAACGGACAACGGCTCAACCTGGACAACCGTTGCGGCCCAACTTGATCTGAAAAAAGGTCATTACCGCTGGCGAAATCCTGTCGCAAAAAATACAACCGCGCGCGCCAGAATGAAAATAGGCACCAGTTATTTCGAAACCGAAGAGTTCACTATTTCACGCTCATTCACACCCTCGCTTGGCTTCAACTGCGCGGACTCCGTGTTGCTCCAGTGGGGTGACGTGAAGGATGCGTTGCACTATGAGGTAGGAGTGGTGTCTGGGAATTATACATCACCATACGCAGTGATGACTGACACTGCACTCGTCATTGACAAAGATGTTAACAGGTATTATTCGGTCCAACCTTTTCTGTCAAACGGAAGAAGGCTCCTTCGAAGTCCATCAATCAATATTGAGAAGTTTGGCGCGGGCTGCTTTGTAACCACTTTCATTGATGAATCCATCACCGATGATGGCATCACTCTTCGACTGGAACTGGGGACCCGCTATGGTGTCAGTGGAGTTGTGTTTGAGCATCTCGCAGGAAAGGAATTCACAAACATTTTTACCACGGGAAATCTGACATCAAATGTCATTCGCTTTCTCCACGAAGAACCTTACCAGGGAATCAATCGCTATCGTGCGCGGGTCTTCTTTATCAATGGCGAACAAGTTGTCACTGATACAATCCAGAACTATTTTCTCACTAAAACGCCTTTCATTGTTTTCCCTAACCCCGTTGAATCAGCTGATGATCTGAACGTCTATGCGGGAAAGTTCGAGGCGATAAATCACACCTTTGAGCTGTTTAATGCGAGTGGGCAGTGGGTGTTGTCGGCAGACCTGAGATCAGACAGGGAAGTGATCAGCACAGCCAGTTTACCACCCGGCCTGTATATCTTCAGGATCAGGGGAGACCGGGTTGACCTTAGCGGCAAGCTGATGGTTCGATGATCATGGTTTGATCATAATTACCCATAACATGATCAGCAAGATCACGCCAATGGCGATCAGATTCTCCCGGAAACGAGAATTCAAATCCTGCCGTTTGTGAAAAATGCGACCTTTGGTAATCATGCTAAAACACTTGATTTTCAGGATAGTTAACTCAAATTAGCTAAAATTTACTTCAATATCAACACGTTTCGGCCGATACCGTCTAGTTTCCCAAATTGCCGCCAAACTTCATTAAGGCGCGATCAGCTATAGCAGGGCTATTTCCTCACTTCACCTTCTGAAGCGCTGCGGTCGGACTCCAATCCCTTTTCAGCATCTTTACGCTGATCTTTTGAAAACTGACTTTTCGGAAATTGATCATTCTCGTTGGGCGCCTGCTGCTTGTTCTTTTCGCGCTTTGGCTGCTTTTCATTCTTTGCGTGTTGCATAGTTTTTTAGAAACGGTTCGGAAAAATTTGTTCCGACTCGCGATTGATTGTAGAAAAACTGTTGAAAACTTCGACAGTATGAATGTTCCGCCACCCCGGCATCAAGGCAGCTGTACACCCGAACATGAATGAAATCCTCGACATCCGTGCAGACAGCGTAGTCATAATAGTCGTTGGCACGATGATTTGACTTTTGGTATTCATAAAACAAACAGATTTATGAAGAGAATAGTAATGTTATTATTGGTAGCAATTGGTTTTACCGCGCATGCACAAAAACCAGCTGTTGTAGCCGATAACGAACCAGGCTGGAAGCATATTGGACAGGTTACGGCAAGCTTCAAGACCACAAACGAGTCAATAGTTGTTTTGGGCGCGGATGAGTTCCAGGCAATTAAGCTCAAGGTAACTGACGCTCCGATTCAGATCGATCGCGTTCAGGTATTCTACGAATCGGGCCAGATGGAAGAGCTTGACGTAAAGAGCGAATTGAAGGAAGGTGCCGAAACACGCGTCATCAACCTGAGCAATCCTAAAAGAGATATCAGCAAGGTAGCTTTCACTTACAGGACGTTGCCGAACGCGCAGGGAGAAAAAGCCGATGTTGTCCTTTACGGATTGAAGACCGGTACCGAGGGTGATGCTTACATCAAAGACGATGTAAAAGATGCAGAACGTGAAGCGAAAGAAGAATCGCGTGAATTGAAGGAGGATGCACGGGAAGCAGAACGCGAAGCAAAAGAAGAATCACGTGAATTGAAACAGGATGCACGGGAAGCAGAGCGTGAGGCGAAGGAAGAGGCTCGTGAACTGAAGCAGGAAACGAAAGAAGAATCGCGAGAGTTGAGACAGGAGACGAAAGAAGAAGCACGCGAAGCAGAGACTGGTGCAGACCGTGTTGTTGACACTGTAGAGAACGAAGCACGTGAGGCAGGCGATGCAGTATCTGAAGCTGCTGCCAAGGCCGCTGCTGCTATAACTGATGATAAAGTCGAAGGCAAAGTGGGTCCTGGCGGCCAGACTGTTTATGTAGATGATAATATTAAATATTACTACATCAGCGAAGAAGGCAAAAAGATCTATATCACAAAGCTTCAGATGAAAGATAAACCGGACAATGACTAAAGTTTAATTTTTCATTGTTTTAAGGCTCTCGATTTCGAGAGCCTTTTTTTGTATCTATGCTTGACGCAAGACGATGTATATGTCACTGAAGAAACGTTTCACACAATTTGCCGCCAATGTCGAATCCAGGGTTGATGACCTGATGTTTGATTTCCGATCGAGGTTGGGAAAAACGGATCCCCTCCAGATCATAACATATCGGAGCTATGGGACATCGATCAGGTTGTATGTGAAAGGAAGGGTTCTTGAAGATAAAGGAATCCGAAAAGCTGCTGCTGATGATAATCTTTTCCAGAAAGTCCTGGCAATGTATCAGCGCTTTGAAAGCGATGAGGTTCCCGGTGCACGCCTTGCGCTGACACTACAGGGAGAACGTCATGAAGTGGTGACAGATGATGAAGGTTATTTTGTGATCAATCTGCAACCGCGCGCAGCATTGCCGTGGGAAGATATGTGGCAGGAAATTGAAGTGGAATTAATAGAATCGCGGCTGAAATTTGATAATGGCCTCAAAACAATCGCGAACGTTTTGGTACCTCCTGCTGACGCAGAATATGGGATCATCAGCGACATCGATGATACCATCGTCAGGACGGGCGCAACGAACCTGCTTGCGATGTCGCGGAATACATTTCTTCACAACGCCTATACACGTCTTCCCTTTGCAGGCGTTGCCGAGTTCTACAAATCGCTTCAGCTTGGCAGAAATGGAAAGCGCAACAACCCTTTTTTCTATGTGTCAAGCAGTCCCTGGAACCTCTACGACCTGCTTGTTGACTTTATGGACCTCAACAAGATTCCTGAAGGACCATTGTTGCTGCGGGACTATGGATTTGATCACAAGAAGACCGGGTTTTCGGATCATATGGGTCACAAGTTCCATGAAATCCAGAACATCTTAACAACTTATCCGCATTTGAATTTCGTACTGATTGGCGACAGTGGGCAGGAGGATCCGAAAATTTACAGGGAAGTAGTGAAACGTTTTCCAGGTCGGATTCTCGCAATTTATATTCGTGACGTGCAACTCGCGGAGCGTGAGAAAATCGCGCTTGATATTTCAAAACAGCTTGTGGATGACAGGGTGGAAATGGTTGTGGTTGACAATACAGTAGAGGCTGCCAAACATGCCGCTGACATTAAACTGATCTTTACGGATACTATCCCTGCGATCGTGGAAGACAAAGAGAAAGATAAAGGCCAGGTGCCTGGTAAGAATGAGCTGTCAGTTACCGGATAGTTCATCTTTGCTTGTAGAAATATCTGTGGCACGAGTGCGGAAAAGTGCGGAATTAACGGTCAACGGTCATATAAAGTAGGTTGCCACCTGCCGCTTATTGCTGCTCACTTCCCCCGGTATTATGACGCCTGTCGCCAAATCCACTCGAACGGACGCCCGATTGGCAAGCTTTTTTACAGCTGGTTACCCAGTTAGCCATTAAACCAAACCAGTCATGCTGAAGTTCATCGAACGGATAGGCGAGCTGCTTTTGACGCAACACCAAAGAGCTCTGGAATTACGGGAACTGAAAGTTCAGTTCGTCAAAGACAGAAAGGCGATCCTGCATCATCTGCGGATGTGCAAAAAATCGAAAGGCATTATCGGCATATACGCAACACGACTTGGCCGCGGGATGTTTCTCGGAACAATTACAAGCATTTATCATGACGTCATAACCCTACGGCCGATCGAAGGCGATGACGATGACTCAAAAGCGATACTTCTGCCATTGAATGAGATCACCAGTATTTGTCCTTTCAATCAAATCTATGATGCACATGAAGAAGAAGAGGAGCTTTCATCAGTACAGCAGGAGACGCTTCATCTTGCGCATGCACATTGAACGTTAGTTGTTAGTTAGATAGTTAGTTGGTTTTTTTTTAGCTCAGCGTAGCAATTGTTGTCTTGAGATTCAATTTCAACAGTGGTATGCTGCACATCGAGGTGAATCAGGCAATGTTTCACCTCGTTTTTTATTTTTTCGATTTCATCAAGCGTTTTGTCAGCGCCCACAACTACATGCAGCGTCATCACATTGTACTGGCCATCCATCGTCCAGAAATGCATATCGTGGAGGTCAAGCACGCCTGGCACAGAAAGTACTTTTCGTTTAATATCCTCCTGTTGAAATGACTCGGGTGTTCCCTGAAGAAGAATGCGGAAAGTAGTTCTTAGATTTTTATACACGTTGTAAAGTATGTACACGCAAATGAGAATCGAGAGGATGGGGTCGAGAATCGGCACATCGGCAAACATCATAACAATACTTCCTGCGAGTACTGCAGTCCAGCCCAGCACGTCTTCCACAAAATGAAGAGAGATAACTTTCTCATTGATGCTTTTCCCTTTCCGCAGGCGCAGAAGAGCGGCCCCATTCACTAGTATTCCAAGGACTGCGAGCACCACCATTCCTTTTGTGTCGGGTTGCTCGGGGGAAAACAATCGCAAGCCAGCCTCCCTGATGATAAAGACACTGCTGACAATCAACACAACCGAGTTAATGAACGCACCGAGGAGCGAAAACCTGCGATACCCGTAGTTGAAATTCTGATCTCTTGCCTGTCGGGATTTGCCGTGAAAATAGTAGGCGAGGCCGAGGGAAAGACTGTCGCCAAGATCATGTACAGCATCCGAAAGGATCGCGACACTGTTCGTATACAACCCGCCAATGATCTCAATAATTGCGAAAGCCGTATTCAACCAGAAGGCGGTAACAATTCCGGATGGCTTTTCGTCCGGATCAAAATGGTGGTGATGGTGATGTGAGTGGTCATGCCCCATGCTTCAAATGTAGTGGTCACATATGTGCAATTGGGTTGCAAGTTTTATCTTTTTTGACTCATAAACAGTCAGGCAACTTTATGCTTTCGCGATCGCGTTTTTTATATCTTTGCCGGTTAATCATTCTGTTTAATGCGTTACTTATTGCCTCTTTTGCTGTCTCTTGCTCTTCTGTTGGTTTCGTGCACCGAAGATTCCCGAAAGGAAGAGTGGGTGGACGCACTCGATGAATACTTTCATACGCAACTGCCCGCGAATGAACCCGGGGGTGCTATTCTGATTATGAAGGATGACAGCATCTTGTTTGCCAGGGGATACGGGGTTGCTGACCTCAATACGAAGGAAGCTATAACGACAAAAACACTTTTTAACCTCGGCTCGATCTCCAAAACTTTTGTTGCCAATGCGATTCTGAAATTGCAGGAAGCCGGGAAACTTTCTGTAGAGGATTCTCTCGAAGAGTATTTTCCAAACTTTGCAGATCCGAAAATTGCAAGGAAAGTCCAGATCAAGCATTTGCTGACGCACACATCCGGACTGCCTGACAATCGCAACGTGGAACGTGATACTGCTTTTTATCTGACTGCAAAAGACGAAGAGAATTGGTACCCGGTTACGCAGGCGAAGTATCTGATTTTCGAACCTGGTCAGCGTTATGAATACTCGAATCCGGCTTTCAATGCACTCGCGCTGATCGTTGAGAAAGTGAGTGGTCAGAAATGGCAAACGTATGTAGGTGACTCTATCATGCGTCCGGCAGGAATGATGTTAAGCCGAGTTACCGATGGTCCGTACCCTACAGACTCCGTTGCTCATGCCTATCAGCGCAGCAAGGATCGATGGATCGAAGATGACTACGGGGAGGAGCCAACGTTCGCTGCAGCGGGGAATGGTGGTGTGTGGAGTTCGGTTGAAGAGCTGGCAAAGTACGAGCTTGCCCTCCGCGACAGTGTTTTTCTTCGTGACAGCACAATACGTGATTCACGTACTATCAAAACCTTTCCGTTTTGGGTTGACACAAGAAAGCCATTCGTTGGCTGGTCCTGGTTCATTGAAAAAAATGCAGATGGTCTGGTCACTGTCGGTCACACAGGCGACCAGGGGGGATTTCTTTGCAACTATGTTACCATTCCTGAAAAGAAGATATTCTTCGTCATCCTGTGCAACACGCGGAGAGACGTGCCAGGGTTTACCGACAAACTGTTTTCGATTCTGAAGGAGAATAATTATTTTGACAGAGATTAGATCTTATGTCACGATTATTCATTCTCGGTTTACTCGTTTGCTCCGCAGGTGCTTTTGCCCAGGCGCCTAAAATTATTTTCGACACAGACATCGGACCCGACTATGATGATGTCGGAGCGCTTGCAATACTCCACGCATTGGCGGACCAGAAGGAGTGCGAAATCCTGGCCACCATCGCCAGCAACAACTACCCGAATATTGTTCCTGTACTTGATGTGATCAACACATACTTCGGGCGACCGGACCTTCCTGTCGGAATAGTTCGTGGAAAAAGTCTGCAGCTTCCGGCTTGGCAAAAATGGGATTCTGTACTCGTAGCAAAGTATCCGCACACCCTGCGTTCAAATAATGAAGCTGAGGACGCTGTTACCCTGTATCGAAAAATTCTGGCTGCTCAGCCCGACCGCAGTGTTACCATCGTAACTGTTGGATTTATTACCAACATGGCAAACCTGCTGCAGTCAAAACCCGACAAATATTCATCGCTCGATGGGGAATCGCTGGTGAAAAAGAAAGTGAGCATGCTCGTGTCGATGGCAGGGGCATTTCCTTCCGGGAAAGAATTTAACGTTGAACGAGATGCGGCATCTTCCAAATATGCTTTTGAACATTGGCCCACAGCGGTGTACTTCACCGGCTGGGAAGTTGGGGCGAAAATATTTTCGGGGCTTCCGCTAATTAAATCGACAACCCAGGACTCACCTGTAAAAGATGCTTTCGCCATCAGTATTCCGAAAGCGAAGGAAGATGTGAACGGAAGAAAAAGTTGGGATCAGACTGCGGTGCTCATGGCGGTAAGAGGTGTTGATAAGTATTTTTCACTCATTCCAGGAAAGATCGTCTGCCATGAGGCCGGCACGAACACGTGGGATGGCAAGCCGGGTGGTCATTTCTATGCAACCGAAAAAGTTCCTTTCCCACAGGTAGAGAAAATCATCAACGACCTGATGATGCACGAGCCCGCGCGCTAGCGCGGATCCAAGGACCAAGATCCAAAGACCAAAGAAACCCCTTTGCGAAACCAATTCTATCAATTTGATTTTTGGTTTTTGGAATTTGGCATTTGGATCTTGGAACTTGGTATTTGGAACCTGGATCTTCATTCGGGGTTGTTTTCCATCATGGAAATTGTATCTTTAGCAGGTAGCGTTTCGTGATTCTGAGTCACTGATCGCAACAACCACTCATCATAATTTTCGACCGAAAACCTAATCCTATGAAGAAGACTACTCTAGTTGTAGCTCTCTCTTTAATCTTTCTCACCTGGAACTCGAAAGCCCAGGAAACATTCCCGGTGAATGATGTGAAAGACACGAGAGCAGGAGCGCACGCATTTACGAACGCCACAATTGTTGTGGATCATCAGACAACCATTCAAAACGCAACGCTGCTTGTTAAATCCGGAAAGATCGAACAGGTTGGCGCTGGTATCAAGGTTCCTGCAGGCTATGCGGAAATTGATCTCAAGGGAAAATATATTTATCCATCGCTGATCGACATCTATACGAGCTATGGGCTTCCTGCTGTTGAAAGCGGGAGAGGCGGAAACCCGTTCGGATCAGCTGAGCAAATAGAACCAAAGACAAAAGGAGCATACAACGCCAACGATGCAATACGCTCGCACTACCAGGCATCTGCGGAATTTAATCTCAATACCAAAGCCGCAGAGGAATTCAGAAATGCGGGCTTCGGATCGGTGCTCACGTTCAGGGCAGATGGGATCGCACGCGGAACTTCCGCTTTTGTCTCGCTTGGTGAAAATCGCGATAACAAATCTTTGCTGAAATCACAGGCTGCGGCACACTACTCGTTCAACCGTGGTACTTCAACGCAGAACTATCCGCGCTCCATGATGGGTTACATCGCCTTGCTTCGCCAGACTTACCTGGATGCAGACTGGTATGGATCACAGACGCCAAGGCCTTTCTCTGACCAGTCATTGGAAGCGTGGATACAAACACAAAAGCTTCCCCAGATATTTGAAGCCAACGAATGGCACAATGTTCTTCGCGCGGATAAAGTAGGAGATGAGTTCGGTGTTCAATACATTATCAAAGGCGGTGGTGATGAGTACAAGCGTATTGATGAAATCAAGGCAACGAATGCCCCGCTGATCGTGCCAGTTAATTACCCTGAGCCATTTGAAGTGGAGGATCCGTTGGACGCAATGTCTGTTTCGCTCGCAGACATGAAGCACTGGGAGCTTGCACCTGCAAATCTTGCGCGATTGGAGAAAGGCGGGATCACATTCTCTATTACTGCGAACGGGTTGAAAAGTCCAAATGAATTCCTGGCCAACGTTCGCAAAGCTATCAGTTATGGTTTGAGTGAATCTGCCGCACTGCAGGCGCTGACAACTACGCCCGCCCGGCTGCTGAAGGTAGATGACCAGGTTGGCGCCTTGAAAAAAGGCATGCTTGCCAATTTCATTATCACATCAGGAAAACTGTTCGATGAAAAGACAATTCTGCATCAGAACTGGGTGCAGGGGCAACAATTTGTAATTAAAGCGCTCGATGTTCAGGACGCGAATGCTGCCTATAGCCTTACCGTTAATGGTCAGGCGGGGAAACTGGAAATCAGCGGAGATTCAGGCAGCCCAAAAGGTAAAGTGACGTTCGATACCACTTCCGTGGACGCATCCATTCGCTTTGCAAATGACATGATCACGCTGAGCTATCAGCCAATAAAGGCAAAAACCGATCGCGTCAGACTTTCAGGATGGAAAGAAGGAACCGGATTCCGCGGCAAGGGACAATTGCCAGACGGCACATGGGTGACCTGGACAGCAGTGCGTTCGGGAGACATTCCGAAAAAAGACGACAAGCCTGCAACTGATTTGACCGTTGACCTCGGCAAAGTCTTGTATCCGTTTGTCGCCCATGGCTCTGCTGCATTGCCACCTCAGCAAACTCTATTGATAAAAAATGCCACCGTGTGGACGAATGAAGCGGATGGCGTCCTTGAGAACACGGATGTTTTGTTGAAGGACGGAAAAATTCTCAAGATCGGAAAAAACCTTTCTGACCCATCGGCAAAGACCATCGATGGAACGGGGAAACACCTGACACCTGGTATAATTGACGAACACTCTCACATTGCTGCCGCATCAATCAATGATGTTGCATCCAATTCAGGAATGGTAAGGATCGGTGACAATATCGACACCGAAGACATTAACATCTATCGCGCGCTTGCCGGTGGTGTTACAGCCGTCCAGGTTTTGCATGGCTCGGCCAATCCGATCGGTGGCCAGTCCGCACTGATCAAGCTTCGGTGGGGAGAGTCTCCGGAGAAAATGAAAATAGCGGGTGCCGATCAGTTCATCAAGTTCGCATTGGGAGAAAACGTTAAACGCACAAGTAACGCCAGTTCTGTGCGCTATCCACAAACGCGTATGGGCGTAGAACAGATTTATGTTGATGCATTTACCAATGCGCGTGAGTATGAGAAGAAGTGGAATTTTTACAACGACTTATCCGCAGAGCAGAAAAAGCTCGCGATCAGACCGCGAAGAGACCTGGCTACTGAAACAATGCTCGAGATCCTCAACAAAAAGCGCTACATCACTTGTCATTCTTACGTTCAATCGGAAATCAACATGCTGATGAACGTTGCAGAGCAGTTTAATTTCCGGGTAAACACGTTCACGCACATTCTTGAAGGATACAAAGTGGCTGACAAGATGAAAGCACACGGGGTAGCTGCATCAACTTTCTCCGACTGGTGGAATTACAAGTGGGAAGTGCGTTATGCCATTCCATACAACGCTGCGATCATGCATAGGGAAGGCGTGGTCACGTCTATCAACTCGGATGACGCAGAGATGGGAAGACGACTGAACCAGGAAGCGGCTAAGACCATTAAGTACGGAGGACTGTCGGAAGAAGATGCACTCAAGATGATTACACTCAATCCTGCAAAGATGCTTCACCTCGAAAATCAAATGGGAAGCATCAAGGTGGGCAAGTCGGCTGATGTAGTTCTCTGGTCTGTTAATCCACTGTCGATTTATGCGAAGGCAGAAAAAACAATCATTGATGGAAAGATTTATTTCGACATTGAGACGGATAAACTCCTGAACAAAGAAATAGAACTGGAACGCATGCGAATCATTCAGAAAATGAAAAATGCAAAGAAGGGGGGAAGCACAACACAGCGCACAGCGTCATCGATCCGACACCAGTTCCACTGCGAAGATGTTCTGTTCAACGAGTCCGAGTATTAACCTTCAAAATTTGAACGTCATGAAATTTTTAATTCGATATACTTTTGTTGTGCTCGGGCTGTTCACCACCACTCTGCATGCACAGGTTCCGGTTCCAGTCAAGCCGCAATCAAAACCAATTGCATTGACAGGCGCGACAGCGCATCTTGGTAATGGGCGCGTAATCAATAATGCGGTTCTTGGTTTCGACAAGGGGAAACTGACCATCGTAGCGGAAGCCTCATCAAATCCTGACCTGGCCGGCTACGAGGTCATCAACGTAAGTGGGAAGCACGTTTACCCTGGCTTCATTCTACCTGATTCGCCACTAGGCCTCGTGGAGGTAAGTTCCATACGCGCGATGAACGATGTGACAGAGCGCGGTGAGCTCAATCCGAACGTACGGGCACAGGCCGCCTATAACACAGACTCTGAGATGATCACAACGATGAGGCTGAGCGGAATTCTTTTAGCGCAGGCAACGCCAACGGGTGGTAGAATTTCCGGGACATCTTCGTTCATGGAACTCGAAGGCTGGGATTGGGAAGACGCAACGCACACAGCTGACATTGCTGTACATCTGTACTGGCCTGCGCTGATGACGAGCCAGTTCGACTTCACAACCTTCACGTCTACTGAGGTTCCAAACAAGGAATACGATAAAGAAGTGAGTGCGCTGACACAGTTTTTTACAGAAGCATCTGCATATGGAAAGCTGGCTGCAAGAGAAACCAACTTGAAAATGGAAGCTATGCAGGGTCTGTTTGATGGAAAGAAAGTATTGATGGTGTATTGCAACAAGCCTAAGGAAATTGTCAGCGCAATCAATTTTGCCAGGAAGTATGGTGTTAAAAAAATTGCGCTGGTAGGTGGTACGGGTTCATATCATGTGGCAGAGTTCCTGAAAGAGAATGCTATTCCTGTCATCCTTCAACAAACTCACAGTCTTCCCGACAGGCCGGATGATGACATTGACCTTCCCTATAAACTGCCATACCTTCTGACGCAAGCAGGAATATCGGTTACACTTTCACATGATGGTATGCCAGCGCGTGCGCGGAACCTTGCGTTCTATGCAGGCACCGCTGTGGCGTATGGAATGGATCGTGAAGAAGCGTTAAAGATGATCTGCGCAAATCCCGCAAAGGCGATGGGTGTCGATAATCGTGTCGGAACGCTTGAAGTAGGGAAGGATGCAACCCTGTTCGTCTCGGAGGGTGACGTGCTTGATATGAAAACCTGCATCGTGTCGCAAGCATTCATCGCTGGTAAACTGGTAAATCTCCCTACCAAGCAGGAAGAATTGTATGAACGCTATTCAAGAAAGTACGGACACAAATGATCGCTAACCATTTTTGTGTAACCAGGAACTCGTAGTCTTTATTGATATGTAAAATTGGTTCAACAGTGTTTGAACGTGGATCCAGAAAAAGCTTCGCAAGTTGCGAAGCTTTTTTTTCGTTGAGAAGCAACCAACGATAAGGCTACAACATATTTCCATGAAATGGCAAATCAATCTTTGAGCTTTATAGATTTTGTGTTAACCACTTAACTAATAGTCAATTTAACTATCTCACAGGCCGGCAAAAAAAATATTTGAACGTGTCTTTGTGATTTTATAATTTCTTTCAGCTAACTTCAGAAAACGATTTAGGTGATTTTTTTTGACATTGTTGTTAAAGCATGCCGTTCCTGAACCCTTTCCAGACAAATGAAGAAAGACTCCTCCATGGATTGTCGAAAGGTGATGTCAATGCGTTTGAAGAGATATTCAATCAGTTCTGGAAGCCCCTTTATCGACTTGCGCATAGTAAAGTTCAGGACAGGGCGGAGGCAGAAGAGATAGTGCAAAGCATCTTTTCTGCACTATGGGAGCAGCGTGAAAAACTTGAAATTGAGAATCTTAGCGCTTATCTGCACAGGGCAGTTAAGAACAGAGTTTTAAATTCAATTCGCGCAAAGATTACCGAACAGAAATACTGGGATTACTATCATAATTTCATTCCGAAAGTTCAGAACAGTACAGAGAATGCAGTGGTCTTTGATGATCTGCAGGAGGGATTGCAGGCCGCAGTCAATCATCTTCCTGAAAAATCCAGAAAGGTATTTCAATTAAGTCGCTTTGAAGGAAGGACCAACCACGAAATTGCGAAGCTCCTCAAAATATCAGAAAAATCTATTGAATACCACCTTACTAAATCGCTTCGCGAGATCCGGATATACATGAAGGATTACATCACCATCCTCGCGATTTTCATGCTTTTCTAAAAAAATCAGAAATTTTTTCGAATTGGTTTAGGGATCGCAGGGTACTTGCGTGTCATTTCATTATGAGTCCCGCTGAATTCAAGAAATTGCTCGACCGGTATTTTCATGGCGAATGCACACCCCAGGAAGTTGCATTCGTAGAAAAATGGTATGAGAACATCAATGGAAGTAAACCGCTCACTGAGCGCGATGCCGATGAGGCAGCGGCCCGTGCATGGGCGATTGTAAAACCTGCCCGCAAGCTATCCACACCGTTGTATCTCAAAATTGCAGCTGCAGTGATGTTGCTCGCTGCAGTTGCCGGTACGCTCGTGATTAGTCTTTTCCAGCCGGAAGAAAGCTTACAAGTTGCCAGCGTTACCGTTACGCAGGTCGACAGCGAGGTTGTCGAAACCCGGAATAATACAGAACGATCATACCAGGTAGCGCTTTCAGACGGCAGCACGGTGACGCTTGAACCCAATTCATCTATCCGATATCCCCAGGTTTTCGCTGCCCACCAGCGTGTAGTTGAACTTTCCGGAGAAGCATTTTTCAACGTAAGGAAAGACCCTTCAAAACCATTCATTGTCTATTCGGACGAGATCGTCACAAAAGTATTGGGAACGAGCTTTCGGATCACCGCCTTTGACGATAGGGAAGAAATTGTTGTTGCGGTGAAAACCGGAAAAGTGTCTGTATATCAAAAACCGCAGTCTGAGCAATCAGACAAAATGGAGGATGTAATTCTCACACCTAACCAACAGATGGTGTTCAGGCGTTCGGAAGACGTCATTGTAAAACAGATCGTACCTGCGCCAGCGGTTGTCGCAGTTGACTCGGCCGCCTTCCTCCAGATGCAATTTGATGGAATGCCTGTGACAGAAATATTTACTGTGCTCGAGAAGAATTATGGAATCGATATTCAGTATGACGAAGAAGTGCTGCAAGCCTGTGTGCTGACCTCGAAGATGACTGAGGAAGGATTCCTTGAACGCATTGATGTGATTTGCAAAGCAATCAATGCCGGCTACACTGTAACCGATGGTGCAGTGGTGATTACCGGCAGTGGATGCAATTAAGATACCCAATCAATCATTAACCCAATAACTGCCTATGAGATAACACCAATACGCAATCCGAGTAAAGAAAAAGGCTAATGATGCTGGAACACCATTAGCCCGTCATGCAGCAGCGCTGGAAACGCTTTCTGCACCGAGTTTTTGTCCCTTAAAAGTCAAACAAAAACATTCTCAATTTATGAAGATTAACCCTAAACCTAATAGCAAATTCTTGCTATTTCTTATGAAAATTACGCTGCTCAACGTGCTGCTGATGTCTCTGACGTTTGTGTTTGCCCATGCGGTGGATACCAGGGGCCAGAGCGTTCTGGAGAAGAAGGTGAGCCTGAGATTTGCCAACATCAAGGTGAAAGAAGTGCTCGAGCACCTGGAAGGCAAAGCAGAGGTAAACTTTACTTACCGCCCCGAGGTACTCAAAAGCCTTAAGCGCGTCAGCCTCGATGCAACAGGCGCCCGTCTTGGCGATGTGCTCAATCAGATTTTTGCAAACAAAGTTTCTTTCGAGGTTGTCGGAAAACAAATCGTGTTGCACGAAGTGGAAGCCGAAGAACCAGAGATCGTCCGTTCCGGAAAAGCACCGATCACGGTGTCCGGAAAAGTGATGGACGAAGCCGGCTTGCCACTGCCCGGTGTTAACGTAGTGGAGAAAGGAACTACTAACGGTATCACTACTGACACAGATGGAAAATTCACGTTGTCTGTTGATGAAAACGCAACACTCATCTTTTCTTTCATTGGCTATGTGACACAGGAAGTGGCGGTGAAAGGCCGTTCGAACTTTGATGTACAGCTGGCATCAGATGTCACGGCCCTCGAGGAAGTTGTTGTTGTCGGTTATGGCGAACAAAAGAAAGTGACGGTTACAGGATCTGTTGTTGCCGTTCAGGGTACTGAACTACAGAAGTCGCCTGCCGTAGATCTCTCTAACTCTCTGGCAGGTCGCCTTCCAGGTGTGCTTGCTATCCAGCAGAGTGGTGAACCAGGTTACGATGGCTCGACAATTCGCATCCGCGGTATCAACACACTTGGGAACAGCAGTGCACTGATCGTTATCGATGGTATTCCTGATCGCGATGGTGGTTTTGGAAGATTGAGCCCACAAGACATAGAATCCATGTCAGTGCTGAAAGATGCATCGGCCGCAATTTATGGCGCACGCGCTGCCAACGGTGTTATCCTTATCACAACCAAACGCGGAAAAACAGGCGAGCCAAAAATCTCTTATGACTTTAATCAGGGATGGGCACAGCCAACGCGCATTCCCGACATGGCAAATGCATCTGAATACGCCAGGATTATGAATGAATTCCCGGTGTATACACTTCCTGCCAACGAATGGACTGCAGCCTGGGCGGGCATCCAGGCAAACGGAACATACACGTCAGCAGGAGGACAGACTATCAACGCTGTGTTTAGTCCTACTGATGTCCAAAAATATCGTGATGGATCAAATCGATGGACGCATCCTGATGAAGACTGGTTCGGCACGGCATTCAAAAGCTGGGCTCCGCAATCACGTCATGCACTGCAGTTGTCAGGCGGTACCGAAAAGATGCGCTACCTCGCTTCTTTAGGTTATGTTTTCCAGGATGCATATTACAAGAATTCAGCAACCAACTTCAAGCAATACAATTTCCGCATCAACCTCGATGCAAACGTCAACAAGTACATCAGCACAAGTCTTGGTATCATGGCACGAGAAGAAGTCCGCAACTTCCCAACGGTTGGGGCAGGCGCAATCTTCAGGATGCTCATGAGAGGTCGTCCGACTGAACCTGAGGTATGGCCAAACGGTTTGCCAGGCCCTGATATTGAAAACGGTGAGAACCCGATTGTAGTAACAACCAGTGCAACCGGATACCATAAGAATCCAACGGACTACCTGCAGACGAATGGAACTTTGACGATTACCAATCCCTGGATCGCAGGCTTGAAGCTGACATTGATGGGTGCGGTTGACAAAACCATCAATCGTACGAAGCGCTGGGAAACACCATGGTATCTTTATACCTGGGACCGAACAACGTTCGAGGCGGATGGCACAACGCCAGTCCTTACACGCTCGCTGCGCTCCACATTTTCCGATCCACGACTCAGTCAATCGGAGTCGAATGTGCTCAACACAAACCTCACGGGTATGCTGAGCTATGATAAAACTATCGGAAGCCACACGATCAATGTGATGGCCGGTATCACACGCGAAACATTTGAAGGTGACTTCTTCCTGGCGTATCGCAGGAACTTTATTTCTCCTGCCATCGATCAGTTGTTTGCCGGTGGTAGCCTCCAGCAAAACACCGATGGTAGCGGATACAACCGCGCAAGACTGGGTAACTACGGACGTCTCGCCTACAACTTCAAAGAAACTTACCTGCTCGAATTCATCTGGCGTTATGATGGTTCTTACATTTTCCCTGAAAGCGGACGATTCGGATTCTTCCCTGGTATCCTCGCTGGATACAACATTTCCAACGAAGAATTCTGGAAGAACAGTCTTGGCAACGCAGTCGAGTTTTTAAAGATTCGTGCTTCTTACGGCCAGATGGGTAACGATCAGGTCTTCTATCAGGGAGCGTTACAGGAGTATGCATTCCTCAGCACTTACGGTTTTGGTCAGTATCCGATCGGAGGGCAGGTTGTCACAACTGTGAACGAAACACGTGTTGCCAATCCGAACTTCACCTGGGAGAAAGCAAACAACTTCAACGTTGGACTTGATGCAACGACCTTCCGTGGAAAAATCGATATCGCCTTTGACTACTTCATCAATAAACGCAACGACATTTTGATTCAAAAGACAGGTTCAACGCCTGGCTCATCCGGTATCAGCAACCTGCTGCCTCCGGTAAACGAAGGCAAAGTGGAGAACAAAGGTTTTGAGTTTAAGCTAGGTTACAACACTGAAGTGAGTGGTGTACAGCTTGGCGTAGGATTCAACGGTGGCTATGCACGCAACGAGGTGGTGTTCATGGATGAAATTCCCGGAGCGCCAGCTTATCAGCGTCAGGAAGGAAAGCCGTTCGGAGCTTACCTTGCCTATGAGTACGCTGGCATCTTCAGAACACAGGAAGAGATTGCTGGCAACACCGTAGACTACAGTGGTGTAACTTCAAACCTTCGTCCTGGTGATATGAAGTTCAAAGACGTGAACAACGATGGCAAGATTACCGCTGACGACCAGGTTCGCCTTGACAAAACCATCACACCAACTTTCAACTACGGATTCACACTCAACGCTTCGTATCGCAACTTCGACCTCGCAATTTTGTTCCAGGGCGCGACTGGTGGTCTGCTTCGCTTCGGCACCGAATCCGGTGATATCGGAAACTACCTGAAGTACAGCTTCGATAACCGCTGGAGTGTAGACAATCCAAGTGGTACACACCCTCGCCTCGCTACACGCGGGGATACGTACTACACTGGCGGAAACTTCGGAATGAATACATACAACCTGTTCAACACGAACTACCTGCGTTTGAAAAATATCGAACTGGGCTACAACGTTCCTTCTGGTGTTACCGACAGGATATCCATCAGCGGACTTCGCTTGTACGTCAACGCGCTCAACCTGATCACATGGGACAAGTTTGAAATCTGGGATCCGGAAGCCGTGAGTGGCAGTGGCCAGTATTATCCGCAGGCGCGTATCATCAACACTGGTGTCCGTTTAACATTTTAATCAGGAAAAATTATGAGAAAGATAAGATTAATCTTAACGCTGTCTTTGGTTTCCTTCCTGGTACCAATGTCTTGTAATGACGACTTCCTTAACACGAAGCCATTAGATAAGATTTCGAGTGACGCGACCTGGGCTGACGAAGCGCTGTCGCAGGCTTTCGTCTTCAATATCTATTCCTTCCTTGGGTATGGTGGATTTGAAGAACAGATGCTGGCAGCGATCACAGACGAAGCCATGTTCACACACGCAGGCCGTAACATCAACACCGTTACAGAAGGAGCTGAAAGTCCTTCGAACGTGGGATGGATGAGCGGAACTTACGAGTGGAACAATATGTATCTCGCTATCCGGGAAGCAAACATTGCCATCAAGGAACTTCCAGAGGCAACCTTCACCAATCAGGACAAGAAAGATCAGCTCCTGGGTGAGGCGCTCTTCATGCGTGCTTACTATTATCACCAGCTTCTGCGGTTCTATGGTGGTGTCCCCATCATTGATAAGCCTTACGGATTGAATGAAGACTATAGCATCGAACGCTCATCGTTTGGTGAGGTGGTTGATTTTATAGTTGCTGATCTTGATGAGGCCGCATCGCTGCTTGATGGAAAAGAACTCGAACGTGGACGCGCAAACAAAATCGCTGCCATGGCGCTGAAAGCCCGTGTGCTGCTTTATGCTGCCAGTGACCTTCACGATATGCCAACAGCGTCAGCCAATTCAAGTATGCTGTCCGCGTTTTCAGCCAAGGACCTGATCGGTTACACCAGCGGCAGCCAGACCACCCGTTGGCAGGCTGCGAAAGCCGCAGCAAAGGCGGTGCTCGATGCCGGAACGGGTTACAAAATGAATTACGTAGCACCGGCACCATTTGACGAAGCCAAAGCAAATTACATTTCCTTGTCGATGGGTGGGGGAAGTAAAGTGGCCGATGCAGGTGCATCTGCGGACCTTCTCTTCGAACGCACCCATACACCGCTCTACACCGTAGAGAACAACTGGCCTCTTGGCGGAATTCACTTCGGGATCAACAATGGCCCGAACGGCTATCACAACTGGGCGGGTAATACCCCGATTCAACAGCTTGTCGATGACTATGAAATGATGGATGGTTCGCGCTTTGACTGGAACAATCCAATACACAAAGCGGACCCTTACGCAAACAGAGACCCTCGTTTCTACGGAACCATTCTGTTCGATGGTGCAGACTGGAAGCCGCGTCCTTCGGATGTCGCCACACTCGACCCTGCAAACGAGATCCAGACTGGCTACTACGCGAACGGAAGCGGTGGCCTCGTCAACGGTGTCGATACACGCGAATCTTCAGTGGAAAACTGGAACGGAAGCCGCACGCACTATTATGTACGTAAGTTTATCGATCCGGATCCTTCGGTAGTGGAAAATCAGTCCGGCTACCAGGTTGTACCATGGCCATTCCTCCGATACACGGAAGCAGTCCTGAATTATGCTGAAGCCTGCCTTGAACTAGGCGAAGAAGCAGAAGCTAAAGCATGGCTGAATAAGATCAGGTTCCGCGCAGGTATGCCTGCCATCACGGAGTCTGGCGCGGCCTTGATGAACCGATACCGGAACGAGAGGCGTATCGAGCTCGCCTATGAAGAACATCGCTACCACGATGCGAGACG
Organism: Fulvivirgaceae bacterium JP3-4; assembly: GCA_029309925.1. Classification (GTDB taxonomy): domain Bacteria; phylum Bacteroidota; class Bacteroidia; order Cytophagales; family Cyclobacteriaceae; genus Chryseosolibacter. The sequence goes on along the minus strand of JARKND010000001.1, from coordinate 2,465,760 downwards.
TTGGATGATTGCGCCAACCACACTGGGAAGACCGATCCAGGAAATTTATATCGAAGCAAGCCTAAAACCTGGCAAGAGTCCGTTGTCACCTTACCGGCACGATAAGACGGTTTATACATATTCTTATACTCCTCAGCTGAACACTGAGAACGAGTCAAGAAAGTGGGACGATAAAATGTATTATCGGCCACTGACCCGGAACGAGGTAAGCAGAAATGCGAAACTCGTGCAGAACCCCGGGTACTGACAGTTTCCTTGTTTGTGAATCTATCCCGTCTTGGGTTCGGGATAGATTCCTTTTTTATATAATTAATTAATCCAGAAGGAGTGAAGCACTTGCAGAAGCGAGTAGTGTGCTGATTTGTGGTGCTGGCGTCCTGTGTTTTGCGAGAGATGAACTTTTTCAAACGTATATTTCCCCTGGTAGCATTTCTTTCCCTTGCTGCGTGTGATCGTATCAAGGAAGAGGTCGTGGAAGCACCTGAAGCGCCTGCAGAGCAGACACCGCTGTTCTCACTGGTCAATCCCGGCCAAAGCGGTCTCTCGTTCAATAACGAACTTACCGAAGCGCCAAACACCAACATCCTGATGTATGAATATTTCTACAATGGCGGTGGCGTTGCAACTGCAGATTTCAATGCTGATGGCCTTATCGATATCTACTTCACTTCAAACATGCAGCAGAACAAGTTGTTCCTCAACAGGGGCAACCTGAAGTTCGATGATATCACCGAAGTCAGCAGGGCGGGCGGCAGGAGCGGCCCGTGGAAAACTGGTGTCAGTGTCGCGGACGTAAATGGTGACAACCGCCTCGATATTTTTGTATGCTACTCCGGAATGGTCAGACCTGAGAACCGCATCAATCAGCTTTTCATCAACGAGGGGAATAACGGGCAGGGTGTTCCCGTATTTAAAGAAAGCAGCGAAGAATACGGCCTTACCAGTCCCGCATTTACAAATCAGGCTTACTTTTTTGATTTCGATAAGGACAGCGATCTCGATCTGCTCCTGCTGAATCATAATCCTGTCAACCTCCCCATTCTGAACGAAGTGAGTACGGCTTCCATGCTGCAAAAGGATGATCCAGAAAGGGGCATCAGATTGTTAAGACAGGACAACGGAAAATTCACCGACATCACCATCAAATCAGGAATCAACGGGTCAGGCCTCACGTATGGGCTGGGCGCTGGCATCGCAGATCTCAATGACGACTCATGGCCGGACCTGTACATTTCCAACGACTACGCTGTTCCCGACTACCTTTACATCAACAATAAAAACGGAACTTTTACCAATACACTTCAACAATCACTCGGCCATACGAGCCAGTTCTCTATGGGCAACGATGTTGCTGATATCAACAACGATGGCCATCCGGAAATTTTTACCCTCGACATGTTGCCGGAAGACAATCACCGCCAGAAGTTACTGATGGCGCCAGACAACTACGCCAAATTTGATCTAAACCTCCGCAATGGATTTTACTATCAGTACATGCGGAACATGCTTCATGTCAACAACGGCAACGGCACCTTCAGCGAGACCGGCCAGTTCGCAGGTATTTCCAATACCGATTGGAGTTGGGCCGCATTGCTTGCCGACTACGATAACGATGGTCTTAAGGATCTGTTTGTGACCAACGGATATGTGCGCGATTATACCAACCTCGACTTTATCAAGTACATGGAAAGTTATGTGAAGTCGAAAGGCAGGCTGATGCGTGAAGACGTACTGGGAATCATTGAGCACATGCCTGCCTCCAACGTGGTCAATTACATTTTTGCCAATGAAGATGGAAACCGCTTCAAACCGATGACAAAGGCGTGGGGCATGGACCGGCCTTCCAACAGCAACGGTGCTGCGTATGCTGACTTTGATAACGATGGCGACCTTGATCTGATCGTCAATAATATCAACCAGAACGCCTACTTGTATCGCAACAACGCTGAAAAGACGGGAAACACTTCGCTTTCAGTCAGGCTGGAAGGAGAAGGCAAAAACACGCTTGGGCTGGGCGCGAGAGTCACTGTCTGGTCAGGCGGAAAAAAACAGGTTGTGGAGCAGATGCCAACCCGCGGATATTTATCTGCAGTTTCACCCGTACTTCACTTTGGGCTTGGTAAGGCACGCGCGGATTCGGCAGAGGTGCAGTGGCTGAGTGGAAAATCTCAAAGAATCAGAAAAGTTTCCGGTGCAGAGCCGCTGGTTTTCAACGAAGCAAAGGCTTCACTCACCAGGCAGAGGAAAACTTTTCAGGAAACCATTTTTACGGAGTCGAAATCACCGATTGCACTCAGCCAGGAAAAGACAACCATAAACGATTTCAAGAGGCAACCGCTGTTGCTGACTCAGCTATCTTATCTCGGACCGAAACTCGTGAAGGCCGATGTCAACAACGATGGCCTGGAGGATGTGTACGTCAGTGGAACTCCGGCAGAACCCGGAAGGCTGTTCCTGCAGCGACCTGACAAATCATTTGTCTATAAACCAACGAGTGATTTTGACAAACACAAAGGATATGCCGATGCAGACGCAATCTTTGCAGATGTGAATGGAGACGGTTCACAGGACCTTTACGTTGCCAGCGGTGGTTATCACAATTTGTCATCAGGGGATGAAGCGCTTCAGGATCGGCTTTACCTGAATGACGGGAAAGGAAATTTTACTTCGGCAGCGCAATGGTTGCCGGCAATAAGATCATCAAAGGGCTGTGTCGCTTCCGCGGATTTTAATGGTGATGGCCGTATAGACATTTTTGTAGGTGGAAGAGTGGTGCCAGGCCGTTACCCGGAAACACCGGAGAGTTACATTCTTTTGAATGAAGGCAATCGGTTCACGGACCAGACGAATAGATATGCGCCACAATTGAGAAAAATTGGTATGGTAACAGATGCAGTTTCTGTTGACGTCAACAGGGATGGCAAACTGGACCTGATCATTGCAGGGGAGTGGATGAGGATTACAGTGCTTCTCAACGAGCAGGGCAAGCTCATCGATCGCACAACAAACTATTTTGACAATACACACGCAGGCTGGTGGAATTCACTCGATACTGCAGACTTCAACAATGATGGCTGTGTCGACCTCGTTGCCGGTAACATGGGTTTGAATAGCCAATGCAAGGCATCGGACCGGCAGCCTGCAGAAATGTACTTCAGGGATTTCGACAATAACGGATCTGTTGACCCGCTCTTCTGTTTTTATATACAGGGCAAAAGTTATCCTTACGTTACAAGAGACGAATTGCTCGAACAGATTGGCGCGATGCGCTCGCGTTACACCGATTACAAAAGTTACGCGGACGTTACCATCAGCGACCTCATAAAAAAGGAAGACCTCGCTGAAGCCGGTCATCTCACTGCAAATGATTTTCAAACGAGGATTTTCCTCGGATCAGCATCAGGAAAATTTACACCTGTCACCCTGCCGCTCGAAGCGCAGTATTCACCAGTTTATGCAACACACGTTCTTGACTATGACAGTGACGGAAACGCAGATGTAATCCTTGCCGGGAACAACAGCAGGATGAAGATCAAGATCGGCAAGTATGATGCAAACTACGGAGCGCTGCTGAGGGGTGATGGCAAGGGCGGATTTACATACGTGCGTCAGCGCGAATCCGGCCTGCAGGTAAAAGGTGATGTCCGAAGCATCGTACGAATCGATCACAATATCTGGTTTGGAATAAATGAAGCACCACTGGCCGTATACAGAGTGAATTCGCGTGGCGGTAAGGCTGGTGTGCTTGCAATAAATCATTAACCCCATTCGAAATGAGACGCACACGACAGATTGCGTTTTTTTTCATCCTTGTCGCGGCAGTGAACTGTTCACCGCTTCAGGAGAAGACTGTTCCTACTCCGCAGTCTGTGGCAACATCATGGGCCGACATGACATTGTTTGTCACGAAAAACACACCAGCAAATTCACCCACTTATGCGTCACGTGCGCTGGCCTACATTGGCCTCACGATGTATGAATCAGTTGTGCACGGCTTCCCGTCACATACATCACTCAAAGGACAACTGAACGGACTAGACTCACTGCCTGTGCCATCAGTCGGAAAACACAATTGGCTGATCTCGCTCAATGCAGGGCAGGCGCGTATCCTGAAGAGAATCTATAATCAGACGTCCGATGAAAACAAGGCAAAGATCGATTCGGTTGAAAAACATTTCCTTCAGGGATTAGAGGATGAACCCGAAGTTGCAAAAAGATCAATTGCGTATGGCCAAGCCGTTGCAGAAGCAATTTTCGAATGGTCGAAGTCAGATGGCGGTCATCGTGGTTACCTCGCGAATTTTGACAAGAACTATCATCATGAAAAAACGCCAGGATGCTGGGAGCCGCCATTGTACGGTCAGGCAATCAGTCACCTTCCACTTCATCCTAAGTGGGGAGAGAACCGAAACTTTCTAAGCGCTAACCGGGATTTGCAACTACCATTGATGATCAAGTACAATGAGGACAAGCTATCCGACTATTACAAGGAAAGTCATGCGGTGTACGAAAAGAATAAGGTTCTGACGCAGGATGAAAAGGAAGCTGCGCTCTGGTGGGGAGATGATCCAGGTGAGACGTTTACACCTCCGGGCCACTCGTATTATCTTGCAACGCTCGTAATAAAGAAAGCTAATCCCGAACTCATCCGGTGTGCCGAAACATACGCGCGTGTAGGGCTGGCGGTAGGTGATGCCTTCATCAACTGCTGGAAGTGGAAATATCACTTTTATTCCGAGCGTCCATCGAGCTTCATTGCTAAAAATATCGATGAGCGCTGGGAGTCATTCTGGCCCGATCCGCCTTTTCCTGCATTTCCTTCAGGCCACGCCACCCAGGCCGCTGCCGTTGCAAAAGTTTTTGAGGATCTGTACGGAAAAGAATTTGAATTTACGGATGACGCTCATGCAAATCGTCCCAGAGACAGATTCAGAAATGTTGACTTCAAACCTCGTTCATTCAAGACATTCTGGAGCGTTGCAGAGGAAACGGCCAACTCGCGCTTTTACGGAGGAATTCACTTTCCGCAAGACAACCGCGTAGGCCTCGAAGAGGGTGCAAAGATCGGAAATAACGTTAACAGCCTGCGCTGGCGCAAAAAACCAATGTATGCAGATGCAAAAAAATAACATGTACATGCTGGTGTTTGCAGCCACAGCATTATGCAGTGCGTGGTACTCTCATGCTCAGACACCATTCGTTAAAGTTACAGAGTCAGCGGGAATCAGGCATCAGTTCGTTGTGTATGAAGGAATGTTCGGTGGCGGGGCATGTGTCATCGATGTGAACAATGATGGATGGGAAGATCTTTACCTTACAGGAGGAATGGCGGACGATGCGCTTTACCTGAACAACAAGGACGGCACATTCAAGAATATCTTCGAGTCGAGCGGAATGACCGAGACGAAGAAGTTTGTGACACAAGGGGTTGCTACTGCCGACATCAACAAAGACGGCTGGCTCGACCTTTTCGTAACTACGATCACTGAGCGTGATAGTGCGCGTCAGATCCCGCGCGCTGAAAACCTTGTGTTCCTTAATAACGGGAATCTCACTTTCAGAAATGCCACTGACGAGTTTGGGCTGCGAGCGCTTCAGTCGTTCAGCACCGGAGTTTCATTTGGCGATTTTGACCTCGATGGGTTCACGGACGCATGGGTTGGAAATTACTTCCTGGGGTATGAAGGATCGCTTACCTATATCAACGATTCAGATATCGTAAAGTCAAGCCAGACCGCTGCTCCATATTTGCTTCGCAACGTGGAAGGCAAGCGCTTCGAAGAAGTTTCGAAGGAGTATGGAATAAAGTTCAAGGGCTTCGGCTTTGGCGGATCATTCACAGATTATGATCGCGACAACGACCTGGATCTGTTCATCAACAATGATTTTGGATACAAGGCGATGCCGAATGTACTTCTGGAAAATGAATACCCGGATGAACAAATGGTTGATCGCGCAAAGCAACTTGGTCTTGACCTTCCGATCAACGCGATGGGCACCGCCATTGGTGACTATGATAACAATGGCCTCATGGATTACTACGTGACCAATATCCGCTTCAATCGCTTCATGGTCAACCACGGTGACGGGAAATTCACTGATGAAGCGAAAGCAAAAGGCATGGATTATGTGTCGATCAGCTGGGGCGCCAACTTCGCAGATTTCGATCATGACATGGATGTCGATTTGTTCGTGGCCAACGGAGATCTGAACCCCAACGATGTGCCGCTCGCAGATCAATATTTCAAAAATAATGGGGGAACCTTTAAAGAAATCGCTCCGCGGATGGGCCTGAACGATTATGGCATCGGCCGTGGATCTGTGGTGTTCGATATGGACAATGATGGCGACCTGGATTTGCTTGTCGTAAACCAGAAAGCGGTTCTCGATTATCCGGTTAGTACGTTTACGAATCTGTTTCGCAATGACTCAACACAGGGGAACTGGATCCGTATCAAATTGGAAGGCAACGAATCAGACCGCAATGGCATAGGAGCAATGGTCGAAGTCACAGTTGGCGACACAAAAATGATCCGTGAGATTGACGGAGGCTCGAGCCACCTTTCCCAAAATTCACTGATCGCTCACTTCGGCATCGGTGCAGCTACCATGATCAACTCGGTCAAAGTGATCTGGCCGGGTGGAAAGGTTCAGATGCTGGAACGTCAGCAGGCGAATCAGCTTCTCGTAATACAGGAAATCCCATCGCAGCAGACTGCAGGCAATACAATACTGATCGTTGTAATTTGTATCATTGCGTTAATGGTGGCATTCGTCTTCATTCGCAGGAACAAGACCATCAGGAAAAAACAGAACGTTAACGCAATCCTCAAATGAAACAAAAGTTGTCCGTTTTTTTGATTCTGATTTTTATTTTTCAAAGCTGCAAAGACGTTCAAAAAGGTGGCGATGAATGGATCAACCTTTTCAATGGCAAGGATATTAACGACTGGGTTGTAAAGATCCACCACTACGAAGCCGGTGACAACTTTGACAACACTTTCCGGGTGAAGGACAACACCATCCAGGTCCGCTACGACAACTACGGAGATTTCAATGACCGCTTCGGACATCTTTATTACAAAGTTCCTTTCTCACGATTCCACCTAAGCCTGGAATATCGGTTTACAGGTAAGCTTCAGCCAGGTGCACCTGACTACACGCTGCTCAACAGTGGCGTGATGTTTCATTCGCAGGATCCGCGCACAATGCCGAAAGAACAAAACTGGCCCATTTCAGTAGAGATGCAGTTCCTCGCAGGACTTGGCGATGGCAACCCCAGGCCTACTGGCAATATGTGTTCTCCGGGGACCGACATCGAATACCAGGGGAAACTTTATGACGGACATTGCCTGAGCTCAAGCTCAAAGACCTATAGCGCTGATGAATGGGTGAAGGCGGAACTGATCGTTCTGGAAGATTCGCTGATCACGCATGTTATCAACGGTGATACCGTATTGCAATACACGCATCCAACGATGGGTGGCGGTGTTGTCATTGGATACGACTCAACACTGTGGCAGCCCGGCAAGCCACTGAAGTCAGGCTTTATTGCGTTGCAGAGCGAGGGTCAGCCCATCGACTTCCGCAACATCAAACTGAAGTACATCCCGAAATAGCATTAGTGTTTCTCCAGGCGGTGTCCTTCAAGGATCATGTAGGTGACTCCGTTCGTATCAGTAGTCGGGCGCTGATCGATGTCGAGCCGTTTGTAACCGATCGCGTCATCCTCGTGCTCGCTCGTAAAGATCATTTTTTCATTCCTGATTTTTACAAACCCACGCAGTGTCCCGCGATTGCGGATATCGAGCGTTGCTGAGCCGTTCATGAAAATCTGAATGGCATACTTTGGAGAATCCCAGCTCCCGCGAAATTCATAGTCGGAGGGATCGAGATCTTCCTGGCATGAGAGCAGCACGAAGCAGATCAAAACGGTGTAGAAGGTTTTCATAGGGAGAGTTGCATGTTAGTCTTGAAAAATCGAGCAATTGAAATGCCAGAATGCCTCGCACTGATTGAAAATCACCACGATAGCACGCGTTTTCAGTGCCGTGACTTGACATTTAATCCATAATTTCCCTAACTTCCCCTTACTGTCTGATATCGGCTTTAACGCTGTATTCTTTCCTTCCCTAAACCACCAAATCCATGAAAGTGATCAAGCAGAAATCCCTATGGCTACTGGTACTGATCGTGGCACTCGGCTGTCAGAGTAATAAAGAGGCCAGTCTCATTAAGCAGGAACTCGAAGCCATCAACATCAGGAGAGGCGAAATCGCGCTTTGCGGCTCCAATCAGTTTGGTCAGGTTGAGTTCGGCCTGTCGTGTGAGGAAAAAGTGCGCGCAGACTTTAATCTCGCGACAGCGCTGCTACACTCATTCGAATATGCCGAGGCTGAAAAAGTGTTTGCAAAAGTCATTGATGGCGACCCAAACTGCCTGATGGCATACTGGGGTGTTGCGATGAGCAACTATCATCCGCTCTGGGCGCCACCCACAACCGAAGAACTGACGAAAGGATCGAAGACCATCAAACTGGCGAGAACACTTGAAGCAAAGTCAACACGTGAGTCGCAATACATTGAGGCGGTGGGAGCGATCTTTGACGACTGGGAAAACCTCGATCACAAAACGCGGGTTGACAAATTCGTGAAGGCTGCTGAAGTTATTTACAACACATATCCTGAAGACAAAGAAGCGAGTATCTTCTATGCGCTGGCGTTGCGTTCCGCTGCCGATCCTGCCGACAAGACCTTTGCCAACCAGATGATGGCTGGAAAGATCCTTGACGGACTTTTCCCAAGTGAACCCAATCACCCTGGTGTTGCACATTACATCATTCACAATTACGACTATCCCGAACTCGCAGATCGCGCCCTCGATGCCGCGAGAAAGTATGCTTCGATCGCGGCCAACTCCGCTCACGCGCAACATATGCCTTCACATATTTTCACGCGTCTCGGGTTGTGGGATGAAGCAATCCAGTCGAACCTGAATTCAATGGATGCTGCAAAGTGCTACACCGAAAAGCTTGGCATGCAGGGTCACTGGGATCAGGAACTTCACGGTCTTGATTATGTCGTCTATGCTTACTTGCAGCAATCGCGGGACAATGAAGCGAAATTTTATGTGGACTATCTGACTACAATCGACTCACTCCTGCAAAATACTTTCGTGAACGCCTATACCTTCGCGGCTTCTCCGGTGCGATACGCGCTCGAACGCAAAGACTGGAAACAGGCAGCAAATCTCGAACTGCGCCCTGCAAGTTTTCCATGGGAGCAGTTTCAGTGGCAGAAAGGCATCCATCACTTCGGTCGTCTTCTGGGCGCGGTTAATCTTAACGATATGAAAGCCGCCAACGCAGAACTTGAGCAGCTGAAGCTATGCGAAAACAAACTCAAACAGGCAAAGAAAGACTACGAAGCAAACCAGACAAAGATCCAGGTGACGGCCGCAGAAGCATCGATACTTTTTGCCAGTGGAAAAAAGAAGGAGGCAATCGAAAAAATGAAGACAGCTGTGCAGATGGAAGGCGCAACAGAAAAGCATCCTGTTACACCGGGCGAAGTTGTTCCAACCCTTGAGCTGCTTGCGGACATGTACATGAAAACTGGTGACTACGAAAAAGCTGCAGAAACTTATGCAGCAAATCTGAAAATCCGGCCGGGCAGATTTCACTCCATCTATGGTGCAGCCACGGCATTCCGCAAGGATGGTGACAATGCGATGGCAAAAGATTATTTCAATCAGCTTGCCGAGTTGACGAAGTCAAGTGACAAGTCGCGCCCCGAATTAAGAGACGCGCTTAACCTGCACGCTCAGCTGCACTAGGATCTTTAGCCGGAAAGCGCAAAACTTTCCGGCTTATTATTTTTATTCGTGACGTAAAGTCTTTACCGGATTTGTATACGCAGCCTGCAGTGCGCGGTAGCTGATCGTTACCAGCGCAAGGATCAGGGTGATCATTCCCACCAGCACAAAAACGATCCAGCTGATCTGAACATGAAAGGCAAAGTTATTCAGCCATGTGCGCAACCCGTACCATGCGATGGGACATGCTATCAGGAACGCAACTCCTACCAGCAGCGAGAAGTCACGCGAGAGTAGCAGCACAATTTCACTTACCGAGCCGCCCATAACTTTTCGGATACCAATCTCTTTTCTTCGTTCTTCCGTCATGAACGAAGCGAGCGCAAACAAGCCGAGACACGCAACAATCACGGCCAGCGCAGAGAAGATACCGGCTACCTTGCCAAGCTTTTCTTCATCCTTGTAAAGTTTATCCAGCTCCTGGTCGAGGAAGAAGTAATCGAAAGGTCTGCCCGGTGCCAGTGCCTTCCATTTTTCCTCAACTGCCGCAACTGTAGCAGGAAGGTCGGAGGTCTTCAGCTTGACAGCAACATACTTCAGTGAGAAATTAAAGTGATTCGGGCTTGAGCGCAGCTGCAGAACAAGTGGCTCGATTCGCTTGTGTTTGGAGACAAAATTAAAATCCTCTACAACCCCAACAATCTCCCCGTTGAATTGCTGATACTGGAATGGTTTGCCCACAGCCTGCTCAGGCGTCCATCCAAACTGGCGTGCCATCGACTCGTTTACCACAAGGGCAAGTGAATCATCCGTGGTTATGTTCTCTTTGAATTCCCGGCCGGCTTTGATCTCAAGGTCAAATGTTTTGAAGAAGTCCAGGTTCACCCACATCACGGAAAACAATTTCGATTTATCCATTCCTTCGAATCGGAAATTGTCGCCCTGGTGTTTCGAGCCGAGCACATCGAACACGCCAGTGACGCTCACCACGTCAGGACGTTCTTCCATTTCTTTTTTGAAGGCAGGGTAGGTGCGCGTAATTGGCGTTCGCAGCGCTGAGATGTAAAGTAATTGGTTCTGGTCGAATCCGGTATCGCTTTGCCTGAGGTAATCGAGTTGATTGATGGCTACAACCGTGCTGATGATCATCGTTATCGACAAGGCAAACTGCACCACGACCAGCGACTTTCGCAACATTGCACCACGACCACCTTTCGCAGTTGCGTCTTTCAACACTTTCACAGGAATGTACGAACTGAGTACCAGCGCAGGGTAAAGACCTGATCCTATTCCAACCACTACAAAAATGCCGGCAAGGGTGAACAGGATGCCCGGGTTTGTTAATACGTCATAACCGATTGTTTTCTCCGCAAGTGAGTTGAAGAATGGAAGCGCAGACAACACTACAACGACTGCCAGCAAGATCGCGACCAGCACGATGATCAGGGATTCCATCAGAAACTGCGTGACAAGCTGGGTTCTTTCGCTTCCCAGTGTCTTCCGAAGTCCGACTTCCTTTGCGCGTTTTGCCGAACGTGCAGTGGAGAGGTTCATGAAGTTCATGCTCGCAATGAAGAGGATGACAATGCCGATGATTGTAAACACGTACACGTTTTCTTCGCTGCTGTTGGCCTCGAGCTCAAACTGAAGATCCGACTTCAGATGGATATCCGTAAGTGGCTGCAACGCAATCCTTGCCTCGTTCCGGATAAACTCGGGGAAGTATTTCTGAACGAAAGGTTTGAAGTTCTGCTCGAGGTCCTCCGGAGTTACTCCTTCTTTGAGGACGAGATAAGTCCAGCATGGATTCCAGTACCATGTGTCAGGATACTGGCCATTAAAGAAGTTACGCAATGTTGAAAATGAAATCAGGAAGTCAAACGTGAAGTGCGCATTTCCTGGAGGGTCTGCCATTACACCAGTAACGGCCAGTTCCAGCTGTCCTTCGATCTGCAGGAATTTGCCGATGGGATCCTGCTCTCCGAAATAACGCTTGGCTGCAGACTCAGTCAGCAACACCGAGTTAGGCTGATGCAATGCCGTTTTCTTGTTGCCTTTTAATAACACGTAATCGAACACGTCAAAAAAAGTTGAATCAACGAAGAGGATTCCCGGCTCGTTGAACTCCTTCTTGCTTTCTTTTTCCGTGATCAGAAGTGTGGGTGACTGAAAATCGAAAAACCTCACCTGTGTTTCAATAAGCGCAGGATAGTCTTCAGCCAGTGTCGGCCCGGTAGGGAAGGGCGCACTGGACGAACGCTCTCCTGATCCTTCTGTTTCAATAAATTCGATTACCCGATAGGTGCGATCCGCTTTTGAATTAAACCGGTCATAGCTCAATTCATCATTTACATAAATCGCAATGAAGACACAGCTGGCGATCCCTAGCATGAGGCCGAACACATTAATCAGCGAATAGAACTTGTCTTTAAGAATGTTGCGGAGAGCAACGATGAAGTAGTTGCGCAGCATGAGGTTCCGGGTTTAACTGATTTGTTAAACGTGAGCTTTGGCTGCAGGAATTATTTACTACACCAGCGGATCGTTGCAGGTATGAGTTGACTCTGTTTTGTTAACGAAATGTAAAACATAACTTCACTTGGGGGAGAAGCCGGAACATCCAAGTGACGCCCACTATTAACGGAAACTAGTAGTGTCAATCTACTTTTGACGTGTCGATCCTCGTTGGTTTTGCATTCCCATTTACGATTGTAGATGCGCTCTGTGCAATCGCCCGGATGATCTCAGTCATGTTGCTGATGTCTATGCTTTCGAACTCATCGTTGACCGTGTGATAGAGTTTGTCTGTGTCAATCTGGTCAGTGGAGATGGTATGCGCTGGAACACCCAGGCGTGCCAGTGTCGCGTTGTCTGAGCGATAGAACAGGTTTTGCGCGATGTAAGGATCAGGGTGGAAAGTAAATGCTGACCCCTGCAGGTTTTGCTGGAGTATTGTACCAAAATCCGAGCGTTCGAAACCGGTAATGAACGCAGCGTTGGGCCCCCACTTCGAAACCTTGCCGATCATTTCAATGTTGAACATAGCCACCATGTCGTTCGGATTCAGATTCGATGAAAAGTAGCGTGCACCAAATCCTCCGATTTCCTCGGCAGTGAAAGCAACGAAGATCAGGTTGCGCCTCCGCTCTTTCTGCTTTTTAAAATGTTCGGCAAGCATAATCACTGCGGTCACACCGGACGCATCGTCATCTGCGCCATTCGCAATTGAGTCCCCTTCCGTTGGTGGTAAAATGCCAAGATGGTCATAGTGCCCCGAGAATATTACAGATTCGTTTGTAGCGACATTTGCCTTAAGCTGACCGACTACGTTCGTCAGCACTAGTTTTTCTTTTCGCTGCGATACGGCAACGTCCAGTGCCGCGATCAGTGTGTCGGTTGACAATACAAAAACTTTTGTCCCAGATTTACTTGAAGCATTGAGGATTCGTTTTTTTGCAAACCGCGACTGAAATGCTTTAAATGCTTTTGCGTGTGTAGTATCGATAAGCACAATAGCATCTGTTGTGTCCTGCGAGTATCTTCTGAAGAGCTGCGCAGGATTATCTGATTTTTTGATCCGGTAAACGTTCGCTGCCGAATTCCACCGGAAGTTGTCCTTTGATGAATAGACAATCACATCAGATTTTTCTATCATTTTGTTGTTGGCGGTGATCGCGATCGTGCTGCCAGCGATTGCATCCTGTGTAAATTCCTGCCGGAATGATTTCAAGCCATCGAGTGGCGCAAGCCCGATGCGTTTAAATTCTCCTTCGATAAATACAATCGACTTTTCCATGACCGCAGGTTCCATCGAAGGCCGTCCCATTTTGTCATCCGCTGACAGCGCTTTCAGGATACGGCTGACGTTCTCGCGCGTGATGAATTTTTTTTGAGCAAATGTCGGATGAGTGGGAGTGAGAAGTGCAAGGGCAGCAAGCACTAAAAGAATGGATCTACGCATGGCGAAAGATAATTACAATATCGGCAACAGCAAAGTGATGTACCCCCAGAACGCTTATCAGTCTTCCCTCTTTGTCAATGCATGCTAATCTCATGACATTTCACTAACAAGTCATCACTTTAATTCATTCATGCGTGACCGAGTGAATTTCAATGGATCAAAACGCCAGCCTAGGAGACTGCCTTTGGGAAGGTTATTCTGAAACAGCTTCCTTTTCCAACTTCGCTTTTTACTTCAATATTGCCGTGCAGTGCTTCCACCTGTGTCTTCACGAGGTAAAGACCGAGTCCCTTACCCTGCACATGAGTGTGCGTTCGCTTGTAAAGATGAAAGATCTCATGAAGTCTGTCTGCAGGCATATTCACACCAAGACCATTATCATGGACTTCGATGATCACTTCCGATGCCGTTTCTGAAGTGCAGATATCGAGTGCGAGTTGCCGATCGGAATCGCGATACTTGATGGCATTGGAGATCAGGTTATAAAAGATGCTTTGCATGTAGCCCTTGACTGCCACGATCTCTCTCGCTTTGATCGACAGATTGACCTGCGCTCTGGATTTTTTGAGTTCGTCTGTCAGGTCCGACAAATTGTGCTGCACTATTTTTTCAAGGTCTACCTTTTCCAGCACCATCTCCGAACCTCTTCGCAAATCAATGATCTGACTAAGGTCGTGAATGATTTCATCCAGCCCGATCGTTGACTCTTTGAGATACTCCATCAGCTGGATGCGCTCTTCCGGGTCGTTGTCTGTTCCGAGCAGGTTGATTAACCCGAGGATTCTCGCAACCGGTGCACGCATGTTGTGTGACACGATATAAGAGAATTGTTCCAAATCATTGTTCTGATTGACAAGATTCCGAACTGTTTCTTCCAGTTCTACGGTGCGTTGTTTTACCTTCTGCTCCAGGGTCTGGTTAATCAGGCCGATGTCCCTGTTTTTTTCTTCAACCAGTTGCTTTTGGCGTTCCAGCAGCTCATGCGTTGACGTAAGCTCTTCATGCTGATGCCTTAGCTCCTCGTTCTGAACTTCGATCTCTTTATTCTTCTGCAAAAGTTCAATCGTGCGCAACTTAACATTCTCTTCCAGCCAGGATTTTTGCTTTTCGATCAGCGCCAGTCGTTGCTGACGCTCCTGTTGCTGTTCCTTCCGCACGAGGTTGATTCGATCTGCCAGTGCAAATGAGATCATCACTACTTCAAACAATGTCCCGTAGACTGCTGCCTGGAACGTGAAAGTGTTTACCGGAAGCCACTGATTCAGGGCTGAATTGAGAATGAGAATTCCAATAAAAAATGCACCCCACCCGATGACATAAAATCTCGCCTGTGTTACCTTTCGGCTATACGCTGCGAGGCCAAGAGCAAAGAGCCAGACAGACACACCAATGCCAATGTAGGAACCAGTCTTGGCAGTCAGTATGTAAAATCCAAGCACGCTGAGAATGATATTAAAGACAGGCAGCACAATTAAAAGCAGTGTAGGTTTGTACCACTGACTTAAATAGCTTTTCACATCGAGAAACGCCAGCGCAAAAAGGATGGAAAACAAATTGGATATCCCTGCAATCGCAGGAACATAGGGGCTCAAAAAATAAAATGAGTTTCCGAAAAGCGACAAAAGGTATCCCTGCAGAATGCCGTTGATCAGGATCTGACAAAGAATATGACCGCCATAAAACAAATAGATATTTTCCCTGAAATAGAAAAAGAAGTAGATGTTCAGTATAGCAATAATTGCCAGGCAGCCAAAGTAGAGTCCGAACAGAAAATCTTCATGATGGGAGGAAGCGATCACTTCATTGAGGGTCGTAATTTCCAGCGGAAGGATCACCCTGCGTTGGTCGGTTACGCGGATGTATACCGTGAATGTTTCGCCCAGACGCTGCGGCAATTCAAACAGCCATGCATTGAGGTTAAGGTTGGAGCCTGAGTTTTTACCATCTCTCGACAATCCACCCTGCTGCATGCTGAGAATCTTATTCTCTTGAAGCACATATACGTCAACTTCGTTGAGGTTCGTATTTCCAATGGCGAGATAATACCGAAGCGTGTCACCAGACGTATAAGTAAATCTGACCCAGCAGGGTTTTGACGTGGGTCCGAAATTCAACGTACCCTCTTCAGATTTTTTGAAACGGTAAGCAGATGAATCATCAAGGAAGCTCTTCAACGTAAGTGCTGCGGTCCCGTCAATGTAATACTCACTGACTGCACCCAGTGGACGCTGCTCTTCCGTACCGATGCGGAACGGCTGACACCATGCGCTGACAGAGCAACAACAGAAAATGAAAACAAATGCGAACCTGGTGGGGGTAAACACTTTTGACTATCTAGTCCGCAATATTATACAGAATTTGCTGCCCCGTAACACTCAGGCGGTTTCAATCCAACTCAATGTAATGTTTGCTTTAAGTTTTCAATAATTGCTTTTACCCGGGCTATTCGGAGTTCCAACGGCTTTTTGTAGCGCCATGCATTCATTTCAGGATTTTCGTTTCGCTCCTGGAGTTCTGCCTCAATTTCGTCCAGATACCTTTCGCTTTCAACCAGGTAATTCTGTATCGTTTCCGGGTTGTGAAACCCCGATCCGTCCACGGAAATATACACCGGGGTGGTGTGCGCACGATGTTGTCCTTCCCCATAAGCTACAGCCGCGATCCATTGACCTTTTGTTGCTGGAAGAACAGTATCGACAGCCACACGCGAGGCAGACTGCCCGGACATCGAGGCCTGTGAGGTTGCAATCACCTTTCCATGCGAAACGATGTCCAAACGAGTAAGTGCTACCTGCTTCCCATCGCCCGTTGCAGTCGCATGTATCTTTAATTTTGAACCCTTCGTCAACAAGATTCTGCTTCCTGGCAGGCTGTCGTTGACCGTGAATTCCAGCATCGGCCCAGTAGTGGCGAATGTCTTTCCCTGCCGCACACTGCTTAGCCAGTTGTCAAAAGTGAAATTGCCATTAACTTTTGTGTAAAACCGCACGTTTCCTATTCTCGCTGTCCGCGCAAAACCACCATTGTCGTGATCGTTTCCACACCAGGGGAAATCCGATCCCGCGACAGCGGTAACCGGGAACCCAAGGTCAAGAAGACGGTAATAATGCCCGATGTAAAGCGGTTCGTCATCATCAGCGCAGTATTGAATAATCTCAAGCATATCGACATTGCCGCGCAGTCCGTCCAGCGTCAGACCCCGATAACCATGAAATGTCTGGGCCTGATGTGCATACCCTCTCAGACCGCCCTCCTTATGGATCCTGTCGAAAATCTCATCATATAGGTAGTAGGCTTGCGGTTGTCTTGCGAATGACTTTGCACCGAAGCCTAGTGCGTGGCCAAGTTCAGGCGTGCGCGGATCCTCCTGCCCGGGAATAAGTAAGAGATTTCCATCTCCGTATACTCCGGGCTTGCCAAATGCGTATTGATCATAATAAGTAGCCCAGAAATCACCCATCTTTAAAAATACACCTACATTCAGATTCTCCGCCTTAGCCCAGACCTTCAACAAGGAATCTTCAGCGGGCGATCTCCTGATGTGAATGTGATCATCGGCACTGTACCATCCATCCTGAGACATATTGATCCACCGACCTATGCTGAATGTTTTTGGAGCACGATCTTGTTCGCTGACGGAAAATGTTTGTCTTATATCCACATATTCAAAACCCTTCGAGATCATTATTTCATAATCACCGGTCTCAAGCTCAAGAGAGAAATTTCCGTCAACATAGAAAGAGCTGTCGGGCTGAAACTGATAACCATCCGAATGGTCCCACATGCCATACATCACTTTACTACTTTGAGGAGGAGACGTTTTAACACTACTGCCATTCCTTGTGACTCGAATGCGCGCAGCGGTTTTTTCTCCCGTTGATGAATCGATAATTATGAACTGAACAGCATTTAGAGAGGGTTGCAACTGTCCCCGCGCTTCCGAAAAAACCATGATAAAACAGATGGTGGTAACCAATATATGCTTCAAATGATCCATTAAGTTTAAAAAGATTGATGAGATCGTTCATTGAACAATCCAACCAATTTCCCAATTGCGGTGTCAATAAGCAAAACAACTTGTATGAGATTTTCCGTTTTGATATTGCTGATCATACTCGCTGTGTCATGTCAGCAGTCTTCAGAAGAGTCGCCTTCACTCTCGCTTCAATTGCAAGGCACCTGGTTGCTGTATGAGCAGGGCTATTCGCCCGGAGCGGGCTATGTTACCAACCCGGTACCCGAAGAGCCGCCACAAATCATTTCATTCTCCGGAGGTCAGAACTTCTCCAGTAATCTCAATGGTCAGCAGGATTACCGATTTTACACGGTTACAGAAGACACCGTCAGAAACAATGTGACGCTTCGGTTATTCAAATCACCGGATGACCTGAACGCGAACAACACGATGCAGGTATTTGAAATGGAATTCGCTGGTGGTAATCTAACCTTGCGTCACCTGGGATGCATCGAGGGATGTCATTGGAGTTTCAAAAGGAGGGATATTGCTACAGATCGATAGACCGGCTGGCACTACAAAATGTACGTCTCACGCACGAGGTTCCCGAGCGTGATGCGCGACAGGTATTTGTCAAGGTCAGCTACCGATGCGGTCCTGATCGTTTCGATCTCGTCCGTCTCAAGATTGCGATAAACCTCAACATACATGGAGTTGAACGAAAACAGAAATATGCGGTATTCGTAAAACTCCATTGACAACACCAGTTGGCCCATGTCTTCGATTAAAAGAATCTTATCGCTGGTTCTCAAACTATCAAACGCCTTAACATTCATTTCTTCTTCGTTTAAACGTACCTCCTAAAAGAACGTACCTGCCTGCACTTAGTTTACCGAATATACCTGTTTTGAGAATTGCGGGACAGGCAGCAATTCAAGCTTAAATTTCATTGATAGCCCAATATTCAAGGCATCTGAATTATTTCATCGCAGTTTCTACTGCATCACAGATTTTGCCGGAGCCACCACCTTTTTCAAATGATACTATTTCGACTGTGCAAGGATGAAATTCAATCCAGCCTCATCATCAAAAAATTTTTTCTTTTTTTTTGCATGCAGAAGCTTTGATCCAACAAAAAAGGAAAGCCGTATGACTTTCCATGATGAAGGTCGGACAAAATTCCGGTGTTACCTGCTATTGATGATCAATCGGATGTCCTTTTCCAACTGCTTGGGCCCTCCGGCCTTTACTACAAAACCATTACAACCGATCTTCCGGTATTCCTGGATCTCCTTCGGATTGAATGTCGTTGAATTCATGAAGATCTGGATATTGTTCCAGGCGGGGTTTGCCTTAATTTTTGTGAGAACATCCTTGCCGTTCATGCCGGGCATATTGATGTCGAGGAACACATAGTCAGGATGAATGCCGGACTTCAGCAACTCGATACCTTTTTCTCCTCCTTCGGCTGAATAAACTTTGATGTCAGAATCGATACGGTCAACAGCATCTTTAAAGGATTGGATATCGTCTTCGTCATCGTCAATAATTAGGAGAACCATAGATTAAGCGCAACTTTTGTTAGATCAGGTAAATAATTGCATATCAATGATAACCAAATAATGAATTTCAGCGCAGCTTTTAGTCATTAATAATCTAATGGGTCGATGGATTTGGATTAAATGCCGACAAGCTGCTATTGCGCGGAATACCTATCAGTTTAACCTGATCAGGATAATCATGAACTTTGCTCTTACGGTTTATCCTAATTCAGACTCTTCGCTAACCTTTCTGCTTGCACATTCCTGAAGTGGACGATTCCATGGAAGAGGCTTTGGCCTTGAGTCGATTCGACCCCTTCGGGGTCGGAGTTGTACTTGTGCGCATATGCTATAAACATACCATCCCTTCGGGATCGGGCGGTCACAATTTGTTTGTTAGCCTGTGTTGTCGGCACGCCTAGTCTGACCTTGAAGAGGTCAAATGTTTATAGAGAAACATTGGAGTTGATTTTGACCCCGAAGGGGTCGTATCATTGAACGCATGCGTGACGTACATAGTACTAGATTACTTGTTCGTGCAATGGACTAAGGCGTAAAGGTCACGTCTTATTCTAAACGAAAAATGTGGGAACGTAAAAAAACAAATTCATATGATCGTTGCAGCAAAAGGACCCTTGGGCGCAGATGTGGCGTGGTCAAATTCGTGCAATCTCCGCAAGCAACCCTTCCTCTTTTAACGGTTTCGTAAGGTAGCTGTTAACACCAAAATCTCTTGCCCGCTGCATGTCTTCCGGGTGGATGGAAGATGTGACAATGATGATCTTGACTTTCTTTCGCTCTGGCAAATCCATGTCATTAAATGCCTGCAGAAATCCAAATCCATCCATAATCGGCATACTCAGGTCGAGCAGAATGATATCAGGCAATGGCCTTGAATCCCTGATAGACGCTTCAAGATGTTCAATCGCCTGCAAGCCATTTTGTGCGGTATCGATAGCGTTAATGAAGTCCAGCGATGCAATTATCTTTTTGTTAAGAAATGTAAATACTACATCATCGTCTACCAGCAACACATTTTTCATTCTTGTATGATTTATCCTTTTTTCCAATCGAATGGCCGAAGTGAACTTTGATGAAGCAATCGTTCTCGTGTTTCGTGTGTCGATTTGTCAAACCACTGACAGCACAACAAGGGATCGGAGTTCCGTAACGAACGAACTACTTGTTTAATCACCATCGGGTAACGGATGTCATCATGCACCACCATTTCGCCAACCTTGAATTTGCATCTTGGAGTGAATGTGATGTGAAAGAATAAAAGAAGTCGTTCTGTTAAACGTAAGAGCATCTTAGGAAATTTGACCAGTAAGGTAGCACGTCCCTGGGAGTGGAAAAATGGTAGTTAAGTACCATAATCCAATAGTAGAATTCTACCATTTATAATGTTCATAAATGATGCGGCAATATGAGTAATGGCGATCAACAACTCGATTACTGAATATTAATTTGTTGAGTGACAAATAGATAGACAGCGGATCATACAAGAAAACACTAATTTTATTAGTATGTTAACACTAATAATATTAGTTTTACAAACTATAGGAGCAGGGTGCGAAATGTATGACGGCCGGTGAAAAATCACATATTATTGCAGGACTACAAACGGATATCCTTCGCATGCAGGGATTTAAACCTGCCAGTAGCCTTGCCGTTAACCCCGGTCTGGGCCCAATCCTCTCTCATTTTCCCAATGCATCATTCCCGGTAGCCTGCGTCCATGAATTTCTATGGGAGAAAACTGAAGATGCTGCTGCCAGCAAAGCGTTTATCAGCGGGTTGATCGCATCACTGATGGGAAAGTCTGGAATTTCAATCTGGGTCAGCGCTTCAAGAACGGTTTTTCCACCCGGCCTCAGAGCGTTCGGTATTTATCCCGACCAGTTCATTTTCGTGGATGTCAAAAAAGATATCGATATTCTCTGGGCCCTTGAAGAGGCGCTAAAATGCGGAGCTGTTTCAACTGTAGTTGGTGAGATGCGCGATCTTAGTTTCACAACCTCGAGACGATTCCAGCTCGCGGTTGAAGAAAGTCAGGTTACTGGTTTTATCCTTCGCAATTCTGTTAAAAAAGTCAAGACAACAGCCTGCTTATCGCGATGGAAAATTACTTCAGTCCTCAGTGAAAGTATCGATGATCTTCCGGGTCTCGGATATCCGCGCTGGAAGGTGGAGTTGCTGCGAATCAGGAATGGACGTCCCGGAGCCTGGGAATTTCAATGGGTAAATGGAAACTTCCAGGTAGTGAATCAACCTGCAGAAGATGCATTCAATCTCCTTAAAATTTCGGATTCCGGTGTTGACATGTTTTTTCACAATAAGAAGGCAGGATGAATGGAGAAACGTTTTGTGTCAATATGGTTCCGCCACCTGGCAACAGACTGGTTTGCACTTCGTCAGCCTCATCTGAAAGGGTTACCTTTTGTACTAAGGACCCCTGTGCACGGAAGAATGATGATCACCGCTGCCAATCAGGTGGCCGAAGCACGAGGCATAAGTACTGGAATGGTGCTTGCCGATGCACGTGCAATCTTTCCTAAACTGGAAGTACTGGATGACAAACCAGACCTTGCTGAAAAACTACTGACACGTCTTGCTGAGTGGTGTATACGGTTCACGCCTGTAGTATCAACAGACCTTCCTGATGGCCTGTTGTTTGATGCATCCGGGTGTTCGCACCTATGGGGAGGGGAAGAGTCTTATATTAAAGATATCATCAGAAAACTTTCCGGTCGCGGGTATGATGTTCGTGCGGCAATGGCAGATACCCAGGGCGTTGCCTGGGCGGTTGCACGTTTTGGAAAGCAACACATTGTTGATCCTGGAAAAAATATTGAAGCCCTTCTTTCATTACCTCCTGAAGCTTTAAGACTTGAGCCCGAAACGATCTGGAGATTACACAAGCTTGGCCTTCATAAAATAAGTCAGTTTATCAGGATGCCGCGTCCTGCATTGCGCAGGCGTTTCGGTCAGCACTTTCTTTCCCAGATCGATAAGGCATTAGGTCAGCAACTGGAAATGCTTTCTCCTGTCATCGCACCTGAACCTTTTCACGAGAGACTTCCCTGCATGGAACCTATTGTCACCGCAAAAGGAATTGAGATAGCACTCGATGAGCTGCTCACGAAATTATGTCTGCGACTTCAGCAAGAACAAAAAGGCCTCCGCTCCGCTGTGTTAAAATGTTATCGCGTGGATGGCAAAATTGAAGAAGTGAGAATTGAAACGAACCAGCCATCATTTCATGTTGCGCATCTCTACAAGCTTTTTGGATTGAAGCTTTCAGGCATTGAACCTGCACTCGGAATTGAATTGTTTATTCTCGAAGCTCCGAAAGTAGAAGACTATACTCCTAAGCAAGAGAAAATGTGGGATGATGCTGGTGGGTTAGAAGATATTCGACTGGCTGAATTGATTGACCGAATTGCAAGCCGTGTCGGAATGCAGGCAATCAATCGCTATGTTCCTGATGAGCATTACTGGCCTGAACGCTCTTTTAAACGTGTGGTCAGTCTCAATGAAAAACCATCAACTCCGTGGCGTACCGATCGCGCAAGACCCTTGCAGATACTTGCAGCTCCTGAAAAGATCGAAGTTACTGCACCCATTCCCGATTATCCGCCAATGCTTTTTATTCATAAGGGAAAGCTTCACAAAATTGTAAAAGCGGATGGTCCCGAGCGCATAGAGCAGGAGTGGTGGATTCAGAACGGTCAGCACCGCGATTATTACCAGGTTGAAGATGAAGAAGGGAAGAGGTATTGGTTATTCAGACTCGGCCATTATCACGATAAAACCTATCAGTGGTTTCTCCACGGATTTTTCGCATAAATGACTAAGACGCTATGTACACCGAGTTGCAGGTCACTTCCAATTTCAGCTTTCTCCGGGGTGCTTCTCATCCGGAGGAACTTGTTCAGCAGGCAGCGGCTTACGGATATGATGCCATTGCCATTACAGACAGAAATACTTTAGCTGGGATTGTCCGCGCGCATGTCGCTGCAAAAAAAGCCGGCATCCGTTTAATCCCCGCTTGCCGCCTTGACCTGATTGACGGACCGAGCCTTCTTGCTTTCCCAACGGATAAAGATGCCTATGCAAGGCTTTCTAATTTACTGACCGATGGAAACCGCAGAACGGAAAAGGGCAAATGCGATTTATTCAAGGCTGATGTTTTCAGGTATGGCGCTGGTTCGAAATTCATTGTAGTTCCACCATCCTCACTCAACCAGGCTTTTGATTTTGATGATCAGTTTAAAAACGACCTGAAAGAATATCGTCAGCATCTGGGATTGGATCTTTTTATAGCTGCGTCAAGGCTGTATAATGGTGATGATGCGAAATATCTTCACCGAATTGCAAAACTCGCTTCTGACTATCGCATTCCGATGGTTGCCACCAACGACATTCATTATCATCATCCAACCCGAAGACAACTTCAGGATATTGTGACTTGCGTAAGGGAGAAGTGTACCATCCATACTGCAGGATTCAAGTTGCATTCGAATGCCGAACGTTATCTCAAGCCACCCGAAGAGATGGCCCGACTGTTTCGACATTATCCTGAAGCACTCCGGCAATCGCAGCTGATCGCTGATGCATGCAAATTTTCACTGGGTGAGCTCAAATACAATTACCCGAAAGAAATTACCAGTGAAGGCCGTTCACCGCAGGAAGAATTGATATACCTGACATGGAAAGGAGCAAACGAGATTTTTAATGGAAACATTCCGGAAAAAGTAGCATCGACTATCGACTATGAATTGAAGTTTATTGCTGAAATGAACTATGCTCAGTATTTTCTTACGGTATACGACATTGTTCAGTACGCGCGTAGTAAAAAAATACTTTGCCAGGGAAGAGGTTCAGCAGCGAATTCAACAGTCTGCTATTGCCTGGGGATTACTTCAGTCGACCCTTCGAAGTTCGATCTTTTGTTTGAGCGATTTATCTCTTCTGCGCGAAATGAGCCACCGGATATAGATGTGGATTTCGAACACGAAAGGAGAGAAGAAGTGATTCAGTATATCTATGATAAATACGGGCGTCATCGCGCTGCTATTGTTGCGACCGTAACACAACAGCATCACAAAGGCGCGATAAGGGATGTGGGTAAAGCGATGGGCCTTTCTGTTGATACGATCACGCGCCTTTCCGGATTGATCTGGGATTTTGAAGAAGAAGGATTCGACAAGGACAGGATCTTATCTCAAGGTCTCAATCCGGACGACCCTACCATTCGGAAAGTTCTTCAGCTTACCAATGAGTTCATTGGTTTTCCGAGACAACTTGGGCAGCATACAGGCGGTTTCGTAATTACGGAAGGTAAGTTGTCAGATCTGTGCCCCATCCTCAATGCAAGGATGGAAGACCGCACGAACATTGAGTGGAACAAAGATGACATTGAAGCATTGGGATTTTTAAAGATTGATGTGCTTGCGCTGGGAATGCTCACCTGTATCAGGAAAGGATTTGACCTGGCAAAGAAACATTATGAGAAGGATTATACACTCGCCAACATTCCCCAGGACGACCCTGCGGTATACGACATGGTGACGCATGCGGATACAATAGGTGTCTTTCAGATTGAAAGCCGCGCGCAACAATCCATGCTTCAGCGATTAAAACCAAAATGCTTCTACGACCTGGTGATCGAGGTTGCCATTGTGCGACCTGGGCCTATCCAGGGAGATATGGTTCATCCATACCTGCGAAGACGAAACGGAGAAGAGGCCGTGGAGTACCCTTCAAAAGCACTGGAAGAAATATTAGCACGTACACTAGGTGTCCCGTTGTTTCAGGAACAGGCGATGAAAATCGCAATCGTTGCTGCAGGATTCACACCTACAGAAGCTGACGAATTGCGCAGAAGCATGGCTACGTTCAAAGTGAAAGGCCTCGTATCGCATTTCGAAAAGAAATTGATTTCAGGCATGATGAAAAACGGTTATACCGAAGAGTATGCACACCGTGTCTTTCGCCAGCTTGAAGGTTTTGGCAGCTACGGTTTCCCGGAAAGCCATGCCGTGAGTTTTGCCCTTCTGGTTTATGTATCATCGTGGATGAAATGTTACTATCCGGATGTTTTTGCCTGCGCATTGCTCAACAGCATGCCGATGGGTTTTTACCAGCCCGCGCAGATCATCATCGATGCACAGAAACATGGTGTTGAAGTTCGGCCGATAGATATCAATCATTCACAATGGGACAACACACTGGAAGAGATCTCTGGAAAATATTGCGCACTTCGTCTCGGCTTCCGCCAGATCAAAGGTATCCGTGAAGAAGATATCCAGCTTTTGGTGAAGGGGCGGAATGAAGGCTACCAGTCAATACTTGAACTTCGCGAAGCTGGACTCTCGGAAGCTGCCCTGGAAAAACTTGCCGATGCTGATGCCTTCCGATCACTGGATCAGGATCGTAGGAAAGCGTTGTGGGAAGTTTCAAGCCGTCATCAGCGGCAATCGCTTTTCCAGACTGATGCATCCAAGGAAAACCAGGAGGAAAACATCAGCCTGCCGGAAATGACATTATCCGAACATGTTATCCACGATTATGCATCTACCTCTTTGTCAATTAAAGCGCATCCTGTAAGTTTTGTGCGAGAGCAGCTTGATAAGCTTCATATCAGGTCAGCAACTTCCCTAGCCAACGGTAAAGATGGAGATACAGTTAAGGTTGCAGGACTCATTCTTGTAAGACAGCGGCCTGGAACTGCTAAAGGTGTTTGTTTCATTACGCTTGAGGATGAAACCGGTACAACAAACCTCGTGGTGTTTCACAAACTATTCGACAAATACCGAAAGGAAATAATTCAATCGCGATTGTTAATGGTGGAAGGGAAACTTCAGATCGAGGGTGAGGTCATTCACGTAATTGTGTCAAAATGTTTCAACCTGTCGCGGCTGTTGCATCGGCTTGTTCCTTTCAATGATGGAGAGATTTCCTTTCCTCAGCTTCGCCCGGATGAAACATCTGCCCCACCTTTAGATCCAAGAGATCCCGAAACGAAAATTCTTGTTCAGGGAAAAATTTTTCCGGAGGGAAGAAACTTCAGATAAATTCCAAACAGTGCAGCTTGTTAGAACTATATTCCTACTTAGAGAATCTATTTGTGATTTGACCATTGGTTACTTGGAATTTTAAATCATCAATGATCAATAATCAAATTCCAAACAGTGCCGCTTGTTATAACTATATTCCTATTTAGAGAATCTATTTGTGATTTGGTCATTGGTTATTGAACTTTAAATCATCAATGATCAATAATCAAATTCCAAACAGTGCCGCTTGTTAGAACTATATTCCTACTTAGAGAATCTATTTGTGATTTGATCATTGGTTACTGGAATTTAACTCTACCTCTCCGCAACACGCATGTGTGTAACGTAGCTGAAGGAGTCGAATGTCAGTCTGACAATAACAAGCTGATTACGGTCGATGATACAGCTCAAAGAATAATTCCCTTTTGAGTCCCGCGAAGGAGTTCCATGACAAAATTCCCTTCCCATATAGTCAAGCACAGATACATCGAGAAGACTCGCTTCGTTTTCCCATTGGATTACTATTTCGCCATTGACAAAAGTAACGGAGGGTTCCGCTACTTTTTCGGGACTGAAGGATCTTATAGGTGAGAACGTTACTTCACCATTGTGGTCGAATTGGGCAATCTTGTAATACACGTTATTCCAGAGTTGGCTGTAATCGGTAAATTCATAACTATTGACCAGACCTTTTTGCTTGCATGGAAGCACACCGATGCTTTCAAAATATTTTCCGTCTTCTGATCTGAGGATTTCATATCGGTTGCAGGAGTTTTCTTTTTCAGCTCCCCATTGTAAGACAGGTCTTCCATTTTTCTTTATGATATTGAAATATTTCCAGTCAACCAATAACATAACGGAAGAGAACGAGGCGCTGAAATCATCTACCGCCATTAACTTATCGAACCCCGGGTCATTCGGGTCGTAAAATCTGAGGAAAAGTTCCTGATCAGGGTTGAGAACGATTGGAATGGTGAGATTGCTGATCCAGACGGCATTTGAATTTCCGTCAAGCGCGCCCGTGCTTTGTCCATTATCAATGCTCACGAGATCACCTGCAGGAACATTCGTGAAATTATTTGTCAGAATACCGGTAGGATGAAGGTTTATCTTGTCATCAATGCGATAACCTAACTGCACGCGATGAGTGGGTTCGTTGGTAGCTCTCCACTGCTCTGCACGATAATTCAGTGTCACGCTGTAAATTGTAACTCCTGTTTCATTCCTGAACAACATGCCATAGGCGGTATTTCCAACGGATGATGTAGTGCTTAGTGACCCGAGGGCACGGTCACTGGAATTTGTTGACCCTGCGGAATATAAACCTCCTGTTGAGAGTGAACCATGATTGATCCTGTAGGAGCTTAACAGTCCTCCAACACTGCGCACGGCATACCAGCCAGGCAAATGAAGGTTATTTCCCCAGGTGTGCGTTGTTCCGGGAGTATGAAGACCATCGAAGTTTTGTGTGTAGGTATCAGAAGTATTTTCAATCGCTACAGCACTGACATATGGATTTGGGTTTATTGCCAGCCCGATGGCGTTGGCGAGGTCGAGATAGTAGCTTGCATATTTCCGGTAGTCGCTGAATTGCTCAATGTGAAGAAAGCGGTTTGTAGCACTTAGTGGGTCCGCCTGGCCGGAGCAAATGTCGCCTGGATAAAGATTGAGGTAGCGTCCCTGAACGTTGTCTAGTGCGCGAAGGTCCGGATAGCTATCGACATGTACGAGCTGAACATCAAACGTTGGGTTTGTGGTAAGGAGGTTCTCGCGGACGAGTACAGGATAATCAGGAACTGATTTGAGCATAGCAGAAGCGACACCACAAGAAATTATAAAATCAGGTTCGCTGCCAGAAGGTGAAAATCCGTGAAGCTGTACAAATACCAGAGATGGAATTTGCGTGGCCAGTGTAACGGTGGCAATGTGATAAATTGAGTTGTCTGCGTGTGGAACATCAGAAAGTTTGAAAGGTTGATTGCTTGGAGAGCATGCTGTGGTTTGGCCGTCACAATCAGAAGGTGTATTGGTAGCACATCTGCTAATACCTGACAACATGAAAGCGGAAGCATCCGTGTGGTGGAAAACTGCAGCTCCCTGTCGCCCTGTGTTGGCGTCATCAACCGCATGAGGAGACTGGATGCACAGCACTGTATTAGTGGGATTGAGCGCTTTGACGTAGGTGCCCCAGAAATATAAAGAGTGATTTTGCTTTCTTAAGACGACAAACTCCCGCCCGGACTCATCGGTGAATTCAACGGCTTCATATCCATACGCAGTGACATTGACATTGTCAAGGTTGTTACTGAAAAAGTTATCAAGGATTTGCTGCCAGGCAGGTACGTCAACGTCTTCATCGGGGATGATATATCCGAAGGTCTGATCGGGTATATCCTGCACGATGCCCATGTCCAGGTAAGAAAAGATGGTGTAGCCGGAGTTTGCAACAATTCTCGGAACCACAGCAGATGAAAAAGTGATTGAAAGGTTATCAACGGCTAAGCCCAGGTCTTTAAAGTTTGTATCCTCATCAAAGAACCGAATAAAGAATTGCTCTCCCGGATCGATGGACACCGGGAACGAAACAGAGATGGTAACTGCATTATCATTTCCATTGAGTTGCGCATCAGTTCTGAGTGTGTCGACAGAGATGAGGTAAGCTTCAGGTAAGTCGATAAAGGCATTGTTTGTGAACAGATCAGATGCCGCAATACTGACGGGAGAACCAACCACATAAGAAACTTTCGTGCGCTGGTGCCCAAGTAGATTCGTTTCAGAGCGGTGCCAGTGTTCAGCATCAAATGTCAGTTGAACGGAATTCAGCGTAACGCCACTGTTGTTCTGAAACAGTGCCCCGAAGACAATGGCCATGGAAACCTGATTCGTAATACTTCCGAGAGCCCGATCTGCATCAACGCCATAGCTATAGATGCCAGAGTTGGTAACAGCATTGCTGCTGCGGTAACTGGTGTAATAGCCTTCTTCCGAGCTGGCAGCGTACCAGCCGGTAAGGGTAACGTTGTTAGTCCAGGGATTGTCCTCGGCAATACCGAGAGAATTGAAATTTTGAGTATACTGGAAGTTATTGTTGTCAATAAGAATTTGAGCTGACGTATTGTGGTGATATCCGATCAGCAGCAACAATATTGCACACCAGAATGTAACAGTTTTCAGTTGTATTGCTTTAATCTTCAACCATATCGCCACGATTTACGCTCCGCAGTATTTTATAAATCAGGGGCTGTATCCAGGAAGGTATGGTTGTGGCTTTTGCAATATCTGAGAAAGGGAAAAGGGTCACAATAAATTGAACACCTGACAATAAAGGTTGAGCTGTTATCAATATTTTATTTTTATACTATTTAAAACCGCATAAATTCAGGCATTGAAAACCGGGTGGCAAGAGCTCCCGCTGAAAGTACTCAACGAAATAACTAATGAAGAAAAATGTAATTTTCATTTCTGCTTTGATGATAGCAGGATGTGCAACCCGTGATGTGCAACAAGTGCCTGCCGAGACGGCTAAGGCTGGCAATCCGGTATTCGATGGATGGTATGCCGATCCGGAGGCAACAATTTTCGATAGCACCTACTGGATTTATCCAACGTATTCGGCAGATTTTGACAAACAAGTTTTTATGGATGCGTTTTCGTCACCTGATTTGGTGAACTGGACAAAGCACGAGCGCATCATAGACACGGCAAGTGTGAAATGGGCAAAACGTGCTATGTGGGCACCTGCAATTGTAAAGAAAGACAATCAGTATTTTCTGTTCTTCTCCGCTAACGATGTGCGACCAGGACAGGTAGGTGGTATCGGTGTGGGTGTTTCGGCCAAACCTGAAGGACCTTTCAGGGATCACTTAGGCAAGCCGCTGATCAACGAGATCGCTAATGGTGCGCAGCCTATCGATCAGTATGTGTTTCAGCACACGGATGGATCGTATTATATGATCTACGGGGGCTGGGGGCATTGTAACATCGTGAAGCTCAAAGATGATTTCACAGGACTCGTTCCGTTTGAGGATGGCAAGCTATACCGGGAAATCACACCCGAGGGTTACGTTGAAGGGCCGATTATGTTCCTGAAGGATTCGAAGTATTATTTTATGTGGTCGGAAGGCGGATGGACCGGGCCGGACTACCGCGTTGCGTATGCGATCAGTGATTCGCCATTTGGGCCTTTCGAGAGAATAGGTACTGTGTTGCAGCAGGATACAACGGTAGCGACAGGCGCAGGACACCATTCCGTGCTGAAGCATCCAAAGAAAGACAACTGGTATGTCGTGTACCACCGCAGGCCGCTGACAGAGACGCATGCAAACTCACGACACACCTGTATTGATGTAATGGAATTTGACCAGGCGGGAAAGATCAAGCCTGTGAAGATCACGTTCGAAGGCGTGAATGCGAACAAACTCTAGTTTAACGATCTTTAAACAATTCAGCGAGCCCGGTATCTCCGGGTTCGATGAGTTGCTTAGGCACATAACCTTCAAAATTCGGGATCGTTGGATCAGCGCCATGCTGCAGGAGGATCTCCGCGCACCTTACCTGATTGTGGCGATTTGTTTTACCTCCGAACTTATAACCGTGCAACGCCCAGAACAGCGGTGTTGATTTGAAGTCAATGCAAAGTTGGTTGATATCAGGTTTCAAAGCCACCAGCTTTTCGACAATCATATTCCGACCGGTCCATGAAGCCCAATGCAGTGCTGTGCCGCCATGACAACCCGGATGATGAATATTGGCGCCATGCTCGATATAAAGTAGGGCGATCTTATCGCAGTGAAGGCTGCACGCGGTCGTGAGCGGGGAGTCCTTTCCAGGTTCCTTTTCGTCATTCAACCTTGCACCATACTTTAGAAGTAACTTTGCAAGAGCAATCCCTGTGTCTTCAGAATAAGTTTTATTGAACACGCCATCGCATACACGGTGCAGAGGAGGTGCCTTCCCGGAATTATCTGGCAGCGGAATCAGCTCATTTGCAACAGCCGGGTTCTTTTGAAGTAGGCGTTGCAGTTCAGAAAAATTTGCAGAGAACAGAAGGTCTGTTGTGATCATGCATAAAGTTATAAAAAGAAAAAGTCACGAGGAGCATTTCTCAGTCAGAACCGACAATACGCTGATCCGGGCGGCACGATCTTTACCGCACTTTAGAACTCAAAGTAAACGCGTGTTATGATTTTCCCGAACCTTTCTGCAACAGAAATCAAAGAAGAAAAAGAAGTCAATAAGAAGCCGGTTAGTTTGTTGCCGAGAACGGTATTGAGGCCCAATGCCCATGTTCTGCTAGATGGCGAATGGAATTTTGAGCACGATTCCAACAACGAAGGATTAAGCAAAGGATGGCATCTCGGTCACAACTATCAACATAAGGCAAACTGGCCGGGATCCGTGGAGCAGCATCTTGCGGCAGCGAAGGGACAGTCTCAGGGCCGGGCGTGGGAAGATAAAGTGGTAGTATGGTATGAGCGGACATTCCCGCTTCCAAAGCGTGAAGATAACCAGCATCAGATCTTTCAGCTGACCTTCGGAGCGTGCGGTTATGAAACCCGTGTTTGGTTAAATGGTTATCCGTTGCGAACGATTGAAGACGAAGAGGTACACTATGGCGAGTACAGTTCATTCAGTTATGAATTGAATGATGAGATCCTTCAGCCTGTAAATCGACTGACCGTGCGCATTGCAGACACGATGGATGCCGAAATTCCGCGTGGAAAGCAGGAGAGCCATGTGTACAAACGCGGTGGGATTTGGTACCAGACGTACACCGGAGCCGTGAGGAGCCTGTGGCTCGAGACGGTTGAACGCAACCGGTTGCGGTCGCGGGTAAGTGTATTGAGTATCGTTGAAGACAAACTGGTGCGCTTCACATTGACAACGCGGATTCACGATGCAGGAAAATATGTGATCCGGTTGCGGGTGTCTGCTGTGGATCAATTGGATGATGAGCCTATTGCATCATCGGACTATGAGCTTCAACTCGAAGCGGGGCAAAAGAATCAACGCCTTGTCATTGAGATCCCCGATGCGAAGCTTTGGTCACCAGCGACACCTCATCTCTACAGGCTCACCGCGCAACTCGCAGGCAGCGATGGTCATTTCGCAGAGATACGAACGCATTTCGGTTTGCGCAAGATCGAAGCCCGCGGGCGATTCATCTATCTCAATAATGAAGTGATTTACCTCAACGGTATTTTGTACCAGCCAGGCACTGCCACATACGAGCAAATGAAGAATCACATGATCGCCATCAAGAAGCTGGGATGTAATCTGGTACGGGTACACATTGCCGGAATTGATCCGAGAATTTTTAACCTTGCCGATGAGATTGGTCTGCTGGTATGGATAGAAGTACCGAGCCCTCATTCATCAACAGCGCTGAGCAGGAAAAATCATTTTGATGAATTACAGCGAATGCTTGCTATGACCGAAACAAATCCATCGATTGTCTTATGGAGCTTATACAACGAAGACTGGGGCATTCAGGACGTGGCAACTAACAAGGACGTGCGTCAGTATCTCATCGACACCTATCATTACATGAAGATCTATCATCCGCAGTTCCTCGTGGTTGAGAACGATGGGTGGAATCATATTTCATGGGAGGGGAAACTGAAATCAGATCTGCTTACGGCCCACGTCTATGTGACGGATGTTAACCGCTGGCGCGAGATACTGACGAAGATTACGCAAGGCGAAACAAATGGCGTTGCCGCGAATCCGCTGGTCATTGGCGATCCATTCTTTTACCGCGGTCAGGTTCCAATTGTTATAAGTGAGTGGGGCGGGTTTGGCTTTAAGGATTATGGCGGCCCTGAAAATCTCGATGAGAGAAGTAAAAGCATTGTTGCGTTTAAGAAGGAACTGAGAAAATTGCCCATCGCAGGCGATGTGTACACCCAGGCGACAAACATCGAAGATGAGCGAAACGGACTGATGGATGACCAAACGGGAGAACTCTTCGTGCCGGATCGGATCCTTGAATCCTGATTGATGGACCGTGCACACTTTGTGGCGAGCAATTTTGTCTTTAGATTCGGCAGAAATTTCCAGGAATGCCACGTATACTGTTATCAATGCTGTTGTTGCTTCTTGCTGTCCATAGTTTTGGACAAAGCAATCGTTTTCAAAAGGATATTCAGCTGAGCATCAACAGAAACTATCGATCGCTGGAACAACTTTACAGGCAGCTCCACGCGCATCCGGAGCTTTCGCAGCAGGAAGAAAAAACTTCTGCTGTCATGTCACAAGAACTCAAGGCTCTTGGATTCGAAGTCTTTGAAAAAATAGGAGGATACGGTGTCGCAGCTGTGCTCCGGAACGGAAGTGGTCCGACTGTACTCATCCGCACTGATATGGATGCTTTGCCTGTAGAAGAGAAAACAAATCTTCCGTATGCAAGCAAAGTGAAAGCAATCAATGCTTCCGGTGCCGAAGTGAGTGTGATGCATGCCTGTGGTCATGATATCCACATGACTGTCTTTGTAGGAACAGCACGCGCTCTGGCGGAAAACAAAAAATCATGGAAGGGCACACTGGTGCTTATCGCGCAGCCATCTGAAGAAAATGGAATTGGCGCGAGAGCAATGCTGAATGATAAATTGTATGAGCGTGTGCCTTATCCGGATTATGCACTTGCGGTTCACAATCATGCGGGCATGCCAGCGGGAACGATAGGCTACAGTGCCGGGCCGTTCATGGCCAGTGTGGATATGATGGATATTACCGTGTATGGAAAAGGTGGACACGGTGCCGCCCCGCATCAGACAGTAGATCCGATCGTCTTATCTGCGCAGATGATTCTGGCCTTTCAAACTATTGTCAGCAGGGAAATAGATCCATTGCAGTCGGCAGTGATCACCGTTGGATCGGTTCACGGAGGCACGGTATACAATATCATTCCTGATCAGGTGAAGTTGCAGCTGACATTGCGTTCGTATTCCGATGAAGTGCGGCAACAGGTAATTGCAGCCATTCAAAACAAAAGCAAATATCTTGCGCTGCAGGCCGGTCTTCCGGAGGATAAACTTCCCGACATTACGTGGAATGACTCTGCTCCAGCCACCGTCAATGACAAAGCGTTAACCATGAGACTTGTTGATGTATACAAAAGCATCTTCAAAGCGGAAAACGTATTGGAGATGCACCCGTCCATGATCGGAGAGGATTTCAGCAGATTTGCCCGCGCGCAAAAGCCGATTCCATACGTGATGTTTTGGCTTGGCACCGTTGAGCCGGACACGTTTAAGAAGTTCATCGCTAACGGTACACCATTGCCATCTTTGCATTCTTCAACATTTCAACCCTTGCCGAAACCTACGATCGCAGCAGGAGTGATGGCCATGACGGTTGGTGCACTGGAACTTTTCGGCAAATAGAATTTTTATTGCGAGGGAAGCATGTTCCGGATAGCGGTAATCTTCCAGGTCTTCTTTTGATTGATCACGACAAATGTGCTCCACATGTTTCTTGCCAGAGCGCCCTCAGTGCCTGAGATTTCATACCGGCAGTCGATAATGGCGCTTTGAGGATCGATCATGCGGATCTTATGAATGGAAAGCCTTCTTGTACCGCTATTGGTAGCTGAGCTTCGAAGCATTCCTTTCACTGCCGCGTTGACGCCTTCGCGCCATTCCCCGGTTGAGACGAGCTGGTCAATGTCGAATGTCAGTATTGATTTCAAAAGAACTGTATCCTGTTTCTCTCTTGCCTGCGAATATTTATCAATCAGCGCAGAGATTTCCATGCGTTGGCTCTCAGTTAAAGGCTGCTGTGCATACAGCGAGGTCGAGAAGACCACAAACAAAAACGTGTTAACCATCGAATTTTTCATATACGGGAAATTAAATCAATAACCTAGAAGTGTAGCGCAGATTCCACCCCCGATGATCAGCCATGCAACAGCAAGGATAAAAAACACATTGGCAAACTTTCGGTCTGTTTTCCGTTTGCCCAACGCGATGATCAGGAAAATGATGGGTGGCCCAAGCATGATGCTGAGAAGTAATGCAATCAGTGATCCGATTCCGTCCATATAGGTTTTATTTATTTCTGGAGTTCATGTTGTTGAAGTTTTTGCAGGGCCTCTTTCCGATGATCGCGGTAAAAGAGATTCATCGTTTCAAAGGGAATAATGTTGTAATCTTTGTCTACGATATGCACACATGACTTCTTCACCGATCGCACATCAAAATTATGCGCATCAATAAACTGCATAATGATCACCCTGAACAAATTATTGTAAGTGAGCGATGGCGCGTGTATCTGTGGAAGGCAGCAGAGAAGCGAG
Source organism: Fulvivirgaceae bacterium JP3-4 (assembly GCA_029309925.1). GTDB lineage: Bacteria > Bacteroidota > Bacteroidia > Cytophagales > Cyclobacteriaceae > Chryseosolibacter. The sequence goes on along the minus strand of JARKND010000001.1, from coordinate 2,430,134 downwards.
TGCATTTTTTCGGCAGCCCCATCCAGAGAATTGCCCGTGCTGAACAACTCGATCATTTTTCCGTGGAGATGGGCATCCTGTTCATACACAATTGTATTCCGGCTGTTATCCAGCAGGTCGGCAGGATTGACATAACGCGTGAGTGGAAAAACTTCTCCGGCAAGCTTGAGTGCATAACCCATCATCAATGCATCGGGGTTGCATGGCACAGGAATCAGGTCGTCACTGTTGAACACGCTGGATTGTTCAAGGATCTTTCTGCGTACCTCAGTAAGCGTGATCCGGTCTGCGTCCGTGTCGAAATTTTCAAGGCGACCCGCGATCTGGGTAGGCTGAAGCGTAACCCCGCGGACGCAGCGTTGCTTCAAAGCAAAATCGATAATCGTTCCTATCTCATGGTCATTCAGATTTTTTTGTATAGTGACCACGAGCGTTGTCGACAAATTCAGTTCGTTGAGATGAGCCAGTGCCTGCTCACGTATTGCAGCGAGGTCTGCTCCGCGCATCACCTGCAGCACATCGTTGCTGAATGAGTCGAATTGCAGGTAGATTTCAAAGTCCGGCATGTAGTCTGCAAGTCGTTTCGCAAATTCAAAATCTCGGGCAATAGTGATTCCGTTGGTGTTCAGCATCAGGTGCTTGATCGGAAGTGTCTTCGCATAATCGAGGATCTCGAATAGCTGTGGGTGCAAGGTTGGCTCTCCACCGCTGATCTGCACCACGTCAGGTTCACGTTCATTTCGCACAACGGCATCGAGCATTTTCTTCACCTCTTCGAGCGTCCTATGCCTTCCGTAGGTTGGTGACGATCCCGCATAGCAGGTAGGGCAGGTGAGGTTACACCGGTCAGTGATCTCAACAACTGTAAGACAAGAATGCTGTTCATGGTCGGGGCATAACCCGCAATCATAAGGACATCCGTAGTGTGTTTTAGTGTTAAACGTATACGGTGTCTCGGAAGGCTTGTTGTAATTCCTGATGTTCTTATAGTAAGCCACGTCATCGGCAATCAGCACCTTCGATGCCCCATGTTCATTGCAGCGCTTGAGCATATAAACTTTGTCATCCTCGAATACAATTTTTGCATCGATGCGCTTCAGGCATTCCGGGCAGAGGCTCAACGTGAAGTCGTAGTAGGTATATTTTCGTGTGGGCATGGTCAGATCTTTATCAGGAATTTGATCGGGAAAGTATTCGCGACCTCGCATCAAAACCTGCAAGTTTCAGCACTGTTTTCCAGTAATATAGGAAAACGATGATACACAGCCACTGAATCGTGCTCAATCCGAAAAGTAGAAATGAATTTGGCTTCATAAACTCGATAAGAAACCGGAAGCCGAAATATGAAATCATAAAAATTTTAAAGATCATTCCATTTTCGAGGCGGTCTTTCGCACGTATGTTTCGCAAGAACAGAAAGAGTGTGATAAGGAAAAGCAATTCATACAGCGCAAGAGGGTGGCGGAGAACGCCATCGCCCAGGTTCATTCCCAAAATAAAATCAGTCGGTGTTCCATACGTGAATTCCTTCGTGCCAGAAAGAAAACATCCGATCCGGCCGATGAATATGCCAAGGATCAAAGGGAACGTAAACAAGTCGCCTGAAGAATTTTTTTCTCCGATTCTACGCTTTGCCAGTTCTACGCCAAGCAGTCCGCCAAAGAGACCTCCCGTGATCGTTTTCACATTATAGAGTTGAAGCGGACCGATGTCTGAAAAATCAGCAAGCGGATTCTCCAGGAGCCCAATCAGGCGCGAGCCAACAAGCGCTCCAATGGCCGCACCAAGAATTATCGAAATTCGATTTGAAGATGAAATTGAATCAACGCTCCGTTTCCGCAGGTATACGTAATAACGGTAAGCAGCGAAGAAGGCCGCATACTCAACAATGAGATGAACATTAATCTCCAGACTTCCAATTTTCGGCTCGAGAGGTATCAAGTAATAGAAGGTTTGTTACAATATAAACAGCATTTCGCGATGATTCGCCAAATTATATTTCACTGAGTTTTAATAGGTGTACGGCAAGGGTGAACGCTTATATTTTCTGGCTGGTATGCAACATTCATGCTGATTTATATAACAAAAGTGAAACATATTAATTATATTCACGTTTGTTAAGTAAATAATAGAATGAAAGCCCAATCCCTTGGCGAATTTGAAGAACTCGTGCTGCTCATGGTTGCTGCGCTGCATGATGAAGCCTATGGCGTGTCCATCCTCGAAAATCTGGAAGACAAACAGGGTAAGAAGATAAACATAAGCGCTGTGCATGTTGCCCTTAAACGACTTGAAGACAAAGGATTCGTAAAGTCGCGATTTGGAGGCATAACAGAGGACCGTGGTGGAAGACGTAAAAAATTCTACGTGATCACTGCATTGGGCAAGCGGATGCTTGACAGTCAGTATGATCTGAGAACAAGCCTCTATAGGCAAATACCAAAAATTTCCTTCACCTGATGCAGCCACCGAGACGACCACTTGCTTTTCTTCGCTGGTTCTGCCGTGAAGATTACCTGGAAGAGATCGAAGGCGACCTGACAGAGGTCTTCCGGAAGAACTCGTTGACATCTCTAAGGAAAGCAAACTGGATATTCGCGCTCACGGTGCTCCGCTACTTTCGTCCCGAGTTCATTAAATCATTTCGCAACTACGGTTCATCCAACTCACTGCCTATGCTCAAAAGTTACTTTATCATCGCCTTCCGCAACCTCGTGAAAAATTACGGATATTCCTTTATCAACATCGCAGGACTCGCATCCGGCATGGCGGTTGCAATTCTTGTTGGCCTCTGGGTCTACGATGAGTTGTCATTCAACAGGTATTTTAGAAACTACAATGACATTGCGCAAGTCTCGAAGGGGTTTCACTACCAGGATAAATACTACCAGGGCCAAAAGTACATCCAATATCCGCTGATCGTTGAGATGCAGACTACGTATCGTGAGAATTTCAAACACGTAGTGCCGATCTCTGGTCCGGGTGGATTTGATGCAATCCTGTCAACGGAAGAGAAGAAGCTGAACAAAACCGGCATGTACATCGGGGAGGGTGGACCTGAGATGTTTTCGTTCAGCATGGTTTATGGAAACTGGTCAGCGCTCAATGAGCTGAACGGTGTGATGCTTTCCGCATCTACAGCGAAAGCTTTCTTTGGAGATACTGATCCGCTCGGCAAGCCAATGAAAATCAATAATTCAACTGAGCTCATTGTGACAGGCGTGTTTGAGGATTTTCCGAAAAACACTGCGCTGTACGGTCTTCAGTTCTTTCAATCGTGGACGTTTTACGAAAAGGATGCAAGTTATATCACCAGGCAAGGCTGGGACAATCACTTCCTCTTCTTATATGTGCAAATCGCAGAAAAGAAAACAATGGAGGAAGCAGGCGCAGCGATCCGGAAAGCACAGATGAAGGCCATCGCCAACCTCGACTACATGAAAGATGAGCTTCAATACGATTATGACATCCTGCTCCAGCCCATGAAGGACTGGCACTTATATTCAAATTACAAGGAAGGGCAGCTGATGACAGGTCCGGTACAACTGGTGTGGTTCATCGGTGCGATTGGTGTATTTGTGCTGATCCTTGCGTGTATCAATTTTATGAACCTCAGCACGGCACGATCAGAAAAGCGAGCGAAGGAAGTTGGAATCCGTAAAACCATTGGTTCTGTCCGGAGACAACTGATCACACAGTTCTTCAGTGAGTCATTTTTAGTAGTGATACTGGCGTTCATATGCAGTCTGCTCGTGGTGTACATCGCTTTACCCTCATTCAACCACCTTTCGGGAAAAGAAATTGCGTTACCACTGGCTCAACCTCTCTTCTGGATAGCTGCTGCCGCGTTTATTTTCATCACCGGATTTCTCGCGGGAAGTTATCCCGCTTTGTACCTCTCGTCATTTAAGCCAGTCAGCGTTTTGAAAGGCACTTTTCGTGCCGGCAGGTTGTCATCGCTGCCGCGGCAGGTGCTTGTTGTTATTCAGTTTTCCGTTTCCGTCATCCTGATCATTTGTACCACGGTCATTTATCAGCAATTAGAATTCGTTAAAGACAGACCGGTGGGCTATGACAGGGAAGGACTCATTGTGATAAGAAAAAGATCAGGAGAGTTTGATGCCAAGGCTGATGTTATTCGTGCAGAGCTAAAGAAGACCGGAGCTGTGACACACATCAGCGAGTCGGGTGGAAGCCTGACGGGAACGTGGTCACATAATGGAGGTTTCAATTGGGAGGGAAAAGATCCTTCATTTGAAGCAAGCTTCGCGACACTGAATGTGTCTGCTGATTTCGGTCACACAGTCGGATGGCAGTTTATTGAGGGACGAGATTTTTCAGACGAGATTGCGAGTGATAGTGCAGCCGTTATTCTGAACAAGGCTGCAGTTGATTACATGAACATCGATAAGCCTGTAGGAAAAACGATCCGCTGGACGAACAGGGCATGGAATGTCGATCAGGATTTCCACGTGGTTGGCGTGATCAATGACATGGTGATGAATTCACCTTTCGAACCTGTCAAGCCAGCAATCTATCTGACGTACGGGTACGAACGGGTTTTATTATTGCGAATCGCTCCCGGTGTCGCAGCAGCGGACGCCCTTCCAAAAATTGAAGAAGTATTTATGAAGGTGATACCGGATATTCCGTTCGACTATAAATTTGCAGACCAGGAATTTGCGGCCAAGTTTGCCAATGAAGAACGCATTGGAAAACTCGCTGCAGTGTTCGCATCACTTGCTATCCTGATTAGTTGTCTCGGGCTGTTTGGACTGGCTTCCTACGTGGCCGAGCAGCGCACGAAGGAGATCGGTATAAGAAAAGTGCTTGGCGCGTCTGTCAGCAACCTGTGGCGTATGCTCTCACAACAGTTCATAATCCTTGTGATAATTTCTTGTTGCATAGCAGTTCCGCTTGCCTATTACATATTGACTACCTGGCTGAAAAATTATGAATATCACACGGAACTGAGCTGGTGGGCATTTGCAGGAGCTGCGGCTGGAGCGGTAGCCATTACGTTGCTTACCGTTAGCTTCCAGGCGGTGAAGGCCGCAATGCTCAATCCCGTCAGAAGTCTGAGGTCTGAATAGGCGTAAGGATCTTCATGAAATTTTCGAGCAAGAGACAACTGACCGTCTCCTCGGGCCGCATAGCTTGCACTTTGATTATAATCGTGTTGACGCGCATGCCAAAGTCGGCTGTATGGTTGCGGATGGGTTAAGTACTGGCGGTCACCAGTACTTCAGAAGAAAATGCCCGGTTTTCTTACCGTTGAACCGGCTATTACATGCTATTTAACTGCTTTGGCACGCAGGCGGCCGCAGGATCAGCGACAGCTGACCATTAGAGTCGGTCTTTGAATCTCGCACAACTTGCCAGTGGCCTATCTTAGCGCAGCTTTTAACCTTAAAGATAATGGAGGGAGAGACGGGGCAGTTTTTAATTACCAATACTGTTAGCGAAAAAGAATCGATGCTGAAAGATCTTCAGCACAGCATGCTCAAGGGTAACGTAGTTGGAATTTTTACAGGACAACAGAACCATGTGTTGTACCTTACTGCGGTTGAAGATATTATCAGGCTGGAGTCTGGAAAACACATTATAGTATTGAAACGCCTCGACCTGCAAGGCCTGTTCCTCCACCAAAATCATATAGCCCTCGATGAAATCAATAAAGTGAGAAAGTTCAATGCGCTATATGATGACAGGCTTCCGGCAACAGTAAAACGTCTGGCGTACGACATCGAAAAAGAATATCCCATCAAGATCAGAAAACGCGAGACTGTAATTCCCTTTGAAGATCTTGAAGTCATTATCATCCGCAACATCGACTCCGGTCACCGTCTAGACATCCGCGTTTATGACGACCTGATCTACGAAAAATGCTATGTGAAGGACTTTCATCCGAAGAAAAACATGGTTGAAGTTTCTTGTGGCATCGAGCATGGGCAGCGAAACGAGATACCGCTGTTCCTGATCAAGTCGATTCAATTTGAATCGTTCTTCAATTTTAAGGGAATGCTGTCGAAGATCTTTATGATCGACAGGCGGGGAATTTACAGGGCATCTACAGTCTTATAGTTACCGTGTATCAAACCGGCTGAAGCTGCGCCAGTATTTGTCTTTATAAATTTCGTAGCTGACTTCGAATACATCGCCAAACTTTTTTGCAATCGCATCTGCAGCCTTTGATGCTGCCCGGAAATCGCGACAGGCGAAATAGATCTCACGGGCATTCAGTGTAGTCTGGCGGCCAACATGAAGGTTGCCTCCTGTTTCCGGCAACACATTGACAAGCTCATCTTCAAGTCCATTCAACTGCTGATAAGTATCGTCATCAGGCATGCCTGTCTCGCGTTTACCCGCGAAGTTTACTGCAACTGTCAGAATCCACGGATGAGATGCCTTGCCATCCCATTGCAGCAGATCGGTATTCACAGTCGCGATCAGTTTGCCTCCGTTTTCAAGTTCAGCTTCAAGAATAGCGTGCTGATCGTTGTCGCTCGTATACCGCGTTTCCTGATATTTTTCAATAAACTCCTTTTCGCGCCAGGCGAGATAATCTTTCAGTTTGATCATCGGCACAGGTTCTTCAACCTTGTCAGCCTTACCTTTTACGCTGAGATTGTCTACGAGCGTCACTGCATTCAGTTCGCCAAGGTAGTTGTCGAGAAAAATGAAAACCCCGTTCGTGATCTCTTTACTGTTTGACTCTCGGAACTCGGGATGAGTCACCGTGAGCTCAATTTCATCAGGATATTTTTCAATTGTATTCGGGATGAACGCAAGATTGTTCGCACCGAACTCATAACCTCCCATGGAGATGTTTACGTTTTCAATTTCGAGCGCAGGCTTGTGAGCGGTGAACTTCCATCCGGGCAGAGCAGGTGCCTGCGCGATGAGCTCTTCGACAAATACGAAATTCTTCACTGCACCGTCAGCCGTGATGATGAGCTCAGCCGTGTTTTCGTCTGCCATGCCGGTAAGGTAGAAATACCCTTCGCGCAGTTCATTGAGCCTGGGTGCAAGAACATCGAAAAAATCGGACTCAATATTCCTGCCCGATTGAATCACATTGTAAAATTTCTTTTCGTGGCGGACGAACCAGTTCCAGAAATCTGAATACGAATGGATAGGTGCTTCCTTGCTTCCAAAAATTGTCTTAAACAGCTTCATCACTGGAAAGAAACTGAATTTTTCCGAAGCCACCGAATCAAATCATTACAAAATCAAACCTCCACCCTCGTTTTCGAGGAGTGCTTGCGTGTGAATTGTAACTTGATTAAGCTACGGGCGCAGGAATCACTTTCAACCTTTCTTTGTCAACTGTGTTGATGCTTTTGTCAGGAAGAGCTACGCTGAAAGTGTTACGGGAACGGGTGAGGGCTTTGATTACAGTTACGACAATTTTGTTATCCAACAGGTATTGTTGCCCTTCTTCGATATTGATCATTTACGGTTTAAATAGATGCGAGCAAAAGTAACGGAAGTTTTTATTTCGACTTAAATAAAACAATTTATTTTTAGAACAATCTGCCGGCAATTCTTACATTAAATGATAAGCGGTGTCGCGACAACGATTACTTTCCCTTTGAAACGCGGATGGCATCGATTTCGGTGAGGAAGATGTGAGACTTGCAACGTTCATGGCTGGACTCATTGTACCAGTTGAAGATCACCACCTGCTCTGAATCGGAGAGCTCGATAGAATCTACGGTGCCGTACAACAGAGAATTATGAATGCTCATGCAGAACAAACCGATTTTCCGTCCGTAGTTTTTCGCTTTCACTAGCTCTTTGCGGATGGCTACAGGATTCGTTACCTCGAGAATCTCCGAGCCTATCGACTTCATTGCATTGAGTAACTGTGCCATGACCCAATCGAATAAAATGTCATGCCACCTCCGCGAAGCTTTCCCAGAGTGGGGAATAGCTTTCCTGCCGTACGACCCTCCAAACGTAAAATAATGCATCAAGAATGTTGCGAACAGCATACAGTTATAAAACTGATCAGCAGCAACTTATTCAAAACAGCACAAACCAGCGAAGTTTTCAGGAAGAAGTATGCAGTTATGACGTGCTGACCTCTGGTTTTCCCAGCCAAAATGCACTCGTGATTGAGTGTAAAACTTCTCAACAATCAGTGTAATTTCGATTACCAGTTGTAAGCACATTGGGATGGGATATGAACTGGTGCGAGAATCTTTATTTTATCGCTACTATCCCTTGTTAACGTGCCGGCCTATGCGCAGAAACCTAAGGTGATCGCCTTTAAAACTTCATTGCCCACTGAATCTCCAGCATCGCTTTTGCAAACTTTCTCGCAAAGTTGTTTGGAATCATTCTAAACAGTCCGGTTATTCGCACTGCGTTTTGATATAAACCGATCGCTCCAAGGCAATTGTAACGACCGGGGTGTAGTAAATAATAAGAAGAATCTCAGGCTTATCATCGCATGAAAAAGGGACAAAATTCGCGCTGGCAAAAAGTAAGAAGTTTATTTAACACAGTGCACCTGTGGCTCGGTGTGGGAAGTGCCCTGATTCTCTTTCTTGTGTGCCTGAGTGGTACGATCTATACTTTCAGCACTGAAATACAAAAAGTCACGGATGCCGAACTGTACACGGTGGCTGTGCCCATTGACGGCAAGCGTTTGCCTGCTGAAAAACTGATAAACCAACTACTCGATTCGGTGGAAGGAAATAGCGTGCAGTCCATTGTTATTCCGGAGGCTGCCAACGCGAGTTACCAGATCACATTGGGAAAAGTCGAGCCGAAAAAAGACAATGCAAGCGAAAAAAAGGAAGGAGAAAAGAAAGGACCTCCGGCTGCAGCCCGCGCGCGAGGTACAACTTACTTTATAGATCCGTATACAGCTAAAGTGTTGGGCACAACGGAAACGACATCGTCAGCGTTTTTCATGTTCATGTTCCGTCTTCACCGATGGCTGCTGCTCGATATGTCTGTTGGCAGACCGATCGTAGGCATTGCAACACTCATCTTCGTGGTGATCATTATCAGCGGTCTTGTAATTTGGTTCCCAAAGAAGGTCAAAAACTGGCGCCAGGGGCTGACGGTGAAAACGACTGCCAACTGGAAGCGCATCAACCACGACCTTCACAATTCGCTTGGTCTTTATGCATCAATGTTCCTGCTCGTGATGGCCTTAACGGGATTGACCTGGTCTTTTGAATGGTATAAGAAAGGCGTGAACAATGCTTTCGGAGCGGGCAACAGGGGCGAGCAAAAGCAGTTTCAGTCTGATGCTTCCTCGATAAGTTCAAAGGCAACGATTGAATCATACATCGCGGCAGCCAATAATGCACTTCCCTATGCTGGCGACTACCGTTTTACATTGCCTGCGGATTCGGCAGGAGTGGTGAATGTGTCAAAAACGAAGACAACGTTCTTTGCTACATCCGTAGCGGATCGTGTAACACTTGACCAGTATTCAGCTGCCGTGCTCAATACGGAAAAGTTTGCCGACAAACCTGTGAACGAACAGATCCTGGCTTCGATGAAGGCGCTCCACATCGGAAGTTTTGCCGGAACATTTTCGAAGATCATTTACTTTATCGCCTGTCTGATTGGAACAAGCCTTCCTGGAACAGGAGTTTTCATCTGGCTCAACAAGCTGCGCAAGAAGTCTAAGAAAAAAGGAAGGGCCGCGCTTGAAAACGAGCACAGCGCAGCAGCGTAGCACGCACGTTAGCCGAACAGGAATTCGATATCGTCTCTTGTCAGATTTTTAACAAAGCCTGCATCTTCCTGGATCAGATCATCCGCCAGCATTTTTTTACGCTCCTGCATCTGTAGAATCCGTTCTTCGACTGAATCTTTACAGATCATCTTGTAAGCGAAGACCTTTCGCGTCTGACCAATCCGATGCGCACGGTCAATAGCTTGCATTTCCGCAGATGGATTCCACCATGGATCGACAATGTAAACATAGTCCGCAACGGTCAGGTTCAAGCCGACACCGCCAGCCTTCAGCGAAATAAGAAACGCTTTTACTGACTCATCCTCCTGGAACTTCGTCACTTGCTCCTTCCGATTGTTGAGCGAGGTGCTGCCATCGAGGTAACAGTAAGTGATTCCTGTCTTTTCAAATTCGTCACGGATCAGTCCGAGCATCTCGGTGAATTGTGAGAAGATCAGCAACTTATGGCTGCCGGCATTTTCCTGCACTTCGCGAATCAATTCGTCCACTTTCACAGACGACAAATCGGCATCTTCGCGTTTATCTACCAGTCTTGGGTGATCGCAAATCTGGCGTAGACGCAAGAGGCCTTCAAGCACGTCCATTCCGGATTTGGTGATACCTTCCTCATCGATCTTTTTCAAAAGCTTTTTCCGATAGCCATCGCGGTACTGGTTGTACAGCTTGCGTTGCTCCGGCTCCATTGTGCACCACAGCACGGTGATCGTCTTGTCAGGAAGATCTTTCGCTACCTGCTCCTTGGTGCGCCTGAGCGTGAAAGGGTGGATGAGTTTTTTAAGCTGCAGTGTTTTTTCCTTGCTGTTCAGCTTGTCTATCGGTGTTGCAAACTCGCGGTTAAAGTATTCGCGTGAACCAAGCAATCCCGGATTCACAAAATTGAATTGAGAATACAGGTCTGAGGTGTTGTTCTGAACAGGTGTCCCGCTGAGGATAATCCGGTTGACGGCCCGCAATTGCTGCAGCGCTTTCGTTACGCGGGCATCCGGGTTCTTGATCGCCTGACTCTCGTCAAGAATAATATACTGCCAGAGAAATCCGCTCAGCTGTTCGATGTCATTGCGCACGACACCGTAGCTCGTGAGAACAACATCATACTCATTGAAATGCGTCTCATTGAATTCACGTTGCGTCCCGTAGTAAATATGAAACTTCATACCCGGGCAAAATTTCTTTATTTCATTTTCCCAGTTGAAGATCAGTGAAGTAGGGCAGATCACAAGCTGTGTGCTGCCGGGATATTTTTCTTTCAGAAACTGAAGAAACGAAATTGTCTGAAGTGTTTTTCCAAGACCCATGTCATCAGCAAGGCAGCCGCCCCAACCCAGATCATCAAGCGACTGAAGCCAGTTGAATCCGGATTCCTGGTAGGGTCGGAGCGAGGCTTTAATTTCTGTTGATAAAGGTTTCTTCGCAATTGCGTCAAACTGCAGGAGCTTGTTCTTTCTCGCCTCGATATCCTGACGAACTGTTTTATCCTCGATCTTGTCGAGAATATCTTCCAGCAGCATATAATGAATCTTGCTGATCTTCAGGATTCCATTCTCCTCAGTGGCCGTTCGCAGCAGCAAGCTGTATTGACTGAGCCACTCCTCGGGAATATGACCCAGCGTTCCATCCTCAAGCATGATCGTATCCTGGCCATGAAGGATCGCATGGCGAACTTCCCTGAGGCTTACCGCCTGATCTCCCCAGTGAATCTCAACCTTGAGGTCGAAACCTTCTTGCGTTGACTTCGCTTCGATCGTGAATTTCGGATCATGTGTCGTGTACCGGAATTTCTGAAGGTCTTCCCAACCATGAATGGTATAGCCGTGATCCTGAACTTTCCGAAGCATGCTGATGAACCAGCCCTTCTTCATCACCTGGTCAAAGGGCAGATAATAATATTGGTTGTTGCGTTGGTTTGCGAAAGTGGTGTGAAGCGTGCGAAGGTATTCGTACAGGCTGCGTTCGCGTTCCTTGTCGCGTTTGATGATTTTGATCTTGTCTCCGGCCTCTTCGACAAAATGCGTTGCGTCACTATAGTCGATGACTGTATCGTTGTAACGAAATTGAGGCCGGATCATCAGGTTGCTGGCGTTCAGTTCACTGAGCAGAATACGCGGCTGCAATTCCGGGGAGAAGAGATCGATCTTAAGTGCTGAACCGATAGTTACTTCATATTGCTGCAGCCATGGCAGAATGAATTGATTCACTACTTCTTTCTTGATTGTTAACGGGAAAGACAGCGGACCGTTTTTAAACTGTTCGAATACCGCGAGCGCATGATGGTCAGGCGGGAGAAATAGTGCCCCGTCTTTTTCGAGAAGAAAACCAGCTCGCAGATTCACGTCAGACTCTTTGCCATCAAGCAGGAGAATTAGTTTCAGTGTGATGAGTCCGTTCTGCACATCTGCCTTGAATGAAAACTTCACTTCGGTGCCCAGGCGGATGGTCTGTTGCTGCGTATTGCTGAATTTCCCGCCCTTCAGTACAAACAGGTGTGGCTGCTGCTGCAACTTTGGCCACAGCGGTTTTAATAAGTCGATATAATGCTTCCGCAGATTGTGAAGTTCGCGCGCAGAAACATGCGCCCACGAACCGGAGTGATTTCTCAGGAAACGATTCCCGGTCCTTGTCATCCATTCGAGCAGCTTGTTATCGGAAAACTCCAGAAGCTCGCGATAAAATTCATCATCGAACTTCTCCAGGAACGCAAGCCCTTTTTCCACGCTAAGCGAAATGCGTTTGTATTCAATTCTGCCAGCTTCACCGATCATCAGGACCGGCTCAAGATCAAAACGCGTAGACTTCGCGGAAGCAAAATTGAAAAGGAACCCAATTTCATAATTCAGGTTAAAATCGCGGGGCAGCGTTGGTCGTACTTCTTCCTTCTGTGTGTGGAGTGGCTGATCAAAAAGGCTCAAAGCGTAGTGGTTAAAAAATCAGCGGGCAAGATAATGAATGTGTCAATGCGGTGATGTGCCTGTTTTCGTACTGCCTGATTCGCAGTGGGATAAATTCTAAACAGCATCACTCGGCAGCCAGCTGGCCATGAATTGAGCTGGTAAGATGTCATAGACTGATTGATCGACCGAATGCTTCCCAGTCGAAACCCGTTTCCGCACGATTGTGGCGCAATGCAGGAATTTGTGTCGTAATGATCAGCCGGGTTCCGTGCAGGTTCGCCACGTGATGTTGCGGAATCTGCTGTTTGATCGCCTTGATCATCTTAAATCCGGCATCGGGAAAATGATCAAGCACAGATTGCTTCAGCGTGTTGATATTATTCATACCATACATCAACACCAGTTCAGGTTTGTAAGCGTGGATATTTTCAAGAAGGTGTTTAATGCGCGAAGGATAAACATGCTGCTCATACAATAATCTACTCTTAAGGAATGGAAATTCGGGCATGTCGAGCCAGCTGTAGTACCACGCATGATTGTGGGGACTCGGCAGCGGATACAACTGAATCAGCGCTTCACGCTTTTGTTGCGGTGATGCGAATACGTCACGCTGGTAATCCAGAACATCGGCCACTGCCTCGTTTTTAAATCCATTGTGAAAGAGAATGAGATTTTTCCACACACCATGTTTGATCGCGTTCGCACCAAACCTGTATTCATAACGGTTGGCATATACGCCAGCTTTTGGCCCTTCTGCGCGAAAGGCAACGTGCCGGTAAACCTGTCGGATATCAGCAAGCGTAGGTTCTGCTGCCGACTGAAAAGTATCAAAGAAGTAATCCACCTTTTCCGCAACTTCTTCAGGCAGGTCGCCACCGCCTTCTTCATAACCCACAAACCAAATTTTTGCTTCCCACGATCCATAGCCGTAATAGCAGTTGATGAAGTGGGCGAGGGGTTTCTCACGAATGGGCATAAGGCATTGTGTCAAGATGTAACGCACAATTTATTAAAAATCGGATGAGACGTTCTTAAGGAATGGACATTGCTGCCCTATTTCACCCCGAAGCGTGCGTGTAAGCTGTTAAATTCAATTCGCTATGATTTCGATTTCGGAGGCGTGAATCAGCAATTCCGCTGTATTAGAAGTCAGGGACACGCATTTATCCTTCGATCAATTATTCTGTGTGAAGACTGTTTTTTATATTGTTAAAAAAAGTTTCGTATGAACGTTCAGGAAGTTATTCAGCTGATAAAGGTAGGGAAGGGCTCCGCAAAGAGCCACATGCGAAACCTGATTGAAATAGCAGCTGCGGACGGAACACTGGGCGCTGAAGAACAGCGCTTGCTCCGGTATGCGGCTGAGCGAAATAACATCAGCGCAACAGAACTTCAGGCCATTCTGGAGGATAGTTCAAAAATCCGTTTTGAGGTGCCCCGCAGTAAAGAGGAAAAGTTCTTCCAACTGTACGACCTCGTGCACATGATGACTGTTGACAAGGAGATTCATCCGGAGGAACTGCGTCTTTGTGAAATATTTGCCATCAAGTTTGGCTATCGCAAAGAAGCTGTCCGCGAAATGATTGAGGTTATTCACGACAGCATAGAAAAATGGATCGGCCCAAAGGAGACGATGCAGAAAGTTCTGCGTGAGCTGAAGGTTCAGGATTAGCTCAATCAAAACAACTTCTTTCCGAAGCGACATCGCAACATGCATCATTTTTCATTGGAATTACCTTCAACTTTTGTGTCAACACCAGGTTGTCCCACTGCTCTTAGATAAGCATCTGTCGCATTCGGCCAGCTAACTTGTCGCCTTCAGCAGTGCCTGATTTCCGCTGCGAGTTGCATCTTTGTACAGCAGTTCACAGAAGCAACAAACTAAAAACTCTGTCATATGGAAAAGCTGGAGTATACAATTCAAATCGAATCCCCTAACAAAAATGTCTGGGAAACCATGCTGCAGGAGGAGACCTACAAGCAATGGGTTGGGCTAAGCTGGCCAAATTCATCCTATGAAGGCGAATGGAAGACTGGTGATGAGATCCGTTTTATCGGCCCCGATGGCAGCGGAACACTTGCCGAACTGATCGAAGTAAAGCCTTATGAAAAAGTGATTGCGCGACACATCGCAGTGCTAAACCCGGGCGGAGTCAAAGACATGGCCAGTGAAGCCGCCCAAGGCTGGGTCGGGACCATGGAGTCTTATTTCTTCAGCGAGAAAAATGGCAGGACAACACTCAAGGTAGTGATTGAAACAAGCCCAAAGTGGCGTGCGATGTTCGATGAGGGTTGGCCTGTTGCACTAAAGGAACTAAAAAGGCTAAGTGAGGAGAAGTCGCTCGTCAGGAAGTAACGCGCTGCCTGTCCGTTGGTGGCTGTCGTGGGATGCTGGAATAACCTCTTATGTTGTCTACATCCCATTGATTAACAAAAACTTTCGTTTATGAAAACCGGTGCCGACTATTTTTGGATCCGGGAGATTGTAAGTGAAAGACAGCGTGTATATCCTATACCTTGAAGACGACAGCGATGATCGCGAATTTTTTCGTCTCGCATTAAACGAAACGGCACCGATGATCGGGCTGGTGCTGGCAGGCAATGGTAGGGAGGCCCTGAATTTCCTCGCTGCCGCGACCGAATTGCCGGTCTATATTTATACTGACATCAACATGCCGCTCATGTCCGGACTTGAGTTCCTCCGGCTCCTTCGTGAAGACAAGCGCATCAACCACATCCGGGTAATTGTGCTCACCACATCAGCGTATGACCTCCAGGTAGCAGAAGCGCGGGCTTTGGGCGTTGATGATTTCATTATTAAACCGAATGACGTCTTCCGCCTGATGGATGTTCTCAAGGAATCATTTGACAAGGCCATCGGGGGAGTAGAGTAGCGTATTTTGCAATGAATCGTTCCAGCGGGCCTCTTTCGGTTAATGACCAGTAATTAGCTAATGATCAATAACTAATGATCAATAATCAAATTCCAAAGGGCTCCGTTTGACTGTTCAGGCATTTCCATAATATTCAATACCCATCGCGATATTCTCAAAACTTAACTCATTCCCTTCGCCACGGTCCCCGTTCTATCCCGCTGCTCCCTTTGTGATTTGATCATTGATCATTGATTAGTACCCATTGTTGGCAATCTTTCCCCACAGACTTTATTTAAATTTTTTCCTTTCTCCCGCCTGTGCTGACATAGGGCTGTCAGTAGCCACGCGTTTCTTTGGATCATAACACAAACACTTATGAGTACACTAACTAAAGAAACAGAAGTTGCCGGATCTATCAGTACCGACATTTTACTTAAGCAGTGGCTTGGTCACCGCAACGTCACCCGGAAAGTAATTGAGGCATTTCCTGAAGACAAGATGTTTTCCTATAGCATTGGCGGCATGAGAACCTTTGCTGAACTGATGAAAGAACTCCTGACACTTGGCGCACCAGGTATACGGGGAGTTGTAGAAAAGACCTGGTCGCCATATCAGGAAACCGAATCAGGCTTCAGTTTCTCAACCAAAAATGAACTTCTCGAGCTGTGGGATAAGAGTACAGAAGAGATCAAGTTACTTTGGCCGCAGATTTCACCTGAACGATTCCACGAAACGGATAAGTATTTTGGCCAGTGGGAAGGCCGGATCTATTGGTCGATCCTCTATGCCATCGACAACGAGATTCACCACCGCGCGCAGGCTTACGTCTATCTGCGTTCTTTGGGCATTGAACCGCCAGCGTTCTGGGATCGAAGCTGAGGCGTTTAAACGCTGAAAATCGCTTTAAACCCGAAGCGCGGATTCTGATCCGCGTTGCGGGTTTTCTCATTGCTGGTCAGGACTTCGTGAGCGCTGACGCACAGAAAGCGTGCCCCAATCGCCAAACTGCAATTTTGACGGTTACACATTCACGATAATATCATTACTTTTGGACCCTTACAAATTCCAACAATGAACAAGCGTTACATAGTAATCATGGCAGGATTGGCAATTGCGATTGCATCTTGCGGTAAAAAGACGGAAGTACCAGAAGGTTCCGCGGATACCCTGGCCGTTGCAGAACCGGTCGAAACCAAAAAAGGTAATACGAATTACAAGCCAGCATTCGAAGGTCAGACCAGGATCGCTGGCGTAAAAACATCAACAGCCTATGATGTTGCCATTCTTGACAGCACACTATCCAGACCGTGGGGTATTGCAGCACTTCCTGATGGAAGACTTCTGATCACGGAGAAAGGCGGAGCCATGCGGATCGCTTCCGCAGATGGAAAGCCGGGAAGTCCATTGAAAGGTGTTCCCAAAGTGGATGCTGCAGGCCAGGGTGGTCTGCTGGGCATTTGCCTGGACCCAGCCTTCGCGCAAAACCGGATGGTCTACTGGGCATTCTCAGAGCCGGTATCAGGAGGAAACCTGACTTCCGTTGCAAAGGGAAAGTTGTCAGCGGATGAAAAATCACTGGAAGGTGTGAAGGTAATATACCGTGCAACCCCGGCTTACAAAGGCACACTTCACTATGGTGGACGCGTTCTCTTTTCAAAAGAAGGACACCTTTATCTTTCAACTGGTGAACGCTCAGATCTCGAAACCCGGGCTCAGGCACAGGACCTGAATTCAGGCCTTGGCAAGATTATTCGTATCACAACAGACGGCAAACCTGTTGCGGGCAATCCTTTTGAAGGTAAGTCAGGCGCCCGCCCTGAAATCTACTCGTATGGTCATCGCAACGTGCAGGGTATTGCTTTTCATCCTCAGACAGGAGACCTGTGGGAGAATGAGTTCGGACCACGCGGTGGTGATGAATTGAATCGTATTGAACCAGGCAAAAACTACGGATGGCCGGTGATCACTTATGGCATTGAATACTCAGGAAAGACTATTGGCGATTCCATCCAGGTGAAGGAAAGCATGGAGCAGCCCGTGTACTACTGGGATCCGGTGGTCTCTCCAAGCGGAATGACATTCTATACCAGCGATGTTATTTCAGAATGGAAAAACAACCTCTTCATTTCATGCCTTAGTGGGATGCACATAGCGCGCATCGTCATTGAAAACAACAAGGTAGTGGGTGAGGAGCGCCTTCTTTCCGATCAGGAACAGCGCTTCCGGGATATCACTCAGGGAACAGATGGAGCATTGTATGCCGTCACCGACCAGGGAAGGCTGTACAAGATTTCAAAAAAGTAACTAACTGATATCATTTGAATGAGAACGATCATGGCCCCGCTGTGATCGTTCTCTTTTTTTATGGTCACGACCCTTCAAGTGACACGGAGATTCGCCTCGATTTTCTACCTTCGCGGCCTGGATAAATCCCTTTGCGAATGAAGTATTGGCTTGTAAAATCAGAACCGTTCAAGTACAGCTGGGATCAGTTTGTCAGCGAGGGGAAAACCTTTTGGGACGGAGTTCGCAACTACGGTGCCCGCAACAATCTCAAGGCGATGAAGAAAGGAGATCACGTCTTGTTCTACCATAGCAACGAGGGCCTCGCTATCGTGGGCATCGCAGAAGTAGTCAAAGAGGCCTACCAGGACCCCACAACCATTGATCCGGCCTGGGTGGCTGTTGATCTTAAACCAATCAGGGCATTGCCGAAGCCGGTGACGCTCGCGCAGATCAAAGAAGAATCTTCTTTGCAGGACATGGACCTTGTCCGTCTCTCCCGGCTTTCCGTTGGCACGGTGAAAGAGAAGGAGTACAAGAAGGTCCTGACGATGGGCGGCCTGAAGTAGTTACGGTTTTATTTCGCCTCACCAACAAACGTATAACCAACTGAACTGACAGCTTTGCGGATCTTTTCAGCATCAACCTTTGCGGGATCAAATTCAACCGTGACACGCGATGATGTATGATCAGCTGCGGACGATTTGACTCCCTCGATGTTTCCGATCACGCGGGATACAGTGCGCTCGCAGCCAGAGCAGGTCATTCCTTCAACTACATAAGATTGCTTTTCCATTGTGTTTCTTTATTTTGATTTGTTTATCGTATGTTCATCAACGCAGGACTTATGCGCAAATAGATTTCAAGAGACTTTGGATTATTCCCATAGATTGGATCGAGACTGCGATCTGCTGAATACACAGTTCCCTGGACGCCTGCAGCGAGATTCGTATTCCATTGCCTCAGCACGGTGTAATTAAATCCCAGCGTGAAAGCTTTTATGTTGAATAGATCGTGCTCATCGAACGTTTCGAGCAACAGCTCACCTGCAGATTTTTCAACCTGCTCAAATCTGGTATACAGCGCAAGTCTGTCAAGTTGCAGATTGGACTCAAAGGTGTAGGAATTCTCCTGATGATTTTCCCCGCTGTCGTTGTAACCCCAGACGAACGTTGAGTTCAATGACCGGTTTTCGCCCGTTAATGGCAGCGCGTGAATGATTGATGCCGTTGTTCTTACGACATCTTCGTCAGGCTCTATTGCCTCCGGACTTTTGATAAATGCGCGTGAAACCTGTGCCGATACCGAACGCAGCGGGTTCACAGTGAGTCGATAAGCATATGAATCAAACCGCGGCTTGTCAAATCCATAACGCGCTTCTCCAGGCTCACGTCCGGTGAAAACAGAGCCATCTATCTTGAATATTTTATACCGGAAGCCCAGCGTAGTCACACCAAAGGTGATGTGCGTTGCATCCTGCCAGTGATGGCCCAGAGGTGAATCGAGATTATTCAGACTCGAAGGCCGATGCATGAAGGCAACGGGACCCAATGCCGGCTCTCCCGGATAGGCTACGTAAATAAATGCATCAGCATCTTTCGTAAATGAATGTGCGTAGGAAAGTGACAGCTCAGAAAATAAATTATGTGGATGCTGGCGATCAACGAGAGGTTTTCCCTGGTGCGTTTCTCCAGTCTGGAAAAGCAACGGGTATCCTTCTCCTCCGAATAGCGGGTCAATTGAAAACATTGTGTTGAAGTGGAATAACCCTTTTTTGCCTACTCTTCGCTGCCCCATCGCCATCAGCCAGTTAGGGGCATCGACTTTCGTATCGCCACGGGTGCCTTCGTTCGTAATGTCCTGATTGTTATAGCGCACAAAGATATTTCCGTGAATCATATACATCCATTTCTTCGAATGAAGCATGTAGCCATACATGGGCGAAGCATCCGGTAGCCATCCCGTGCCTGAGCCATTTCTGTTCATCGGCAGGTTAAGTGAGAATGCATGTGACATTGGCGGCATCACGGTACTGTCTCCGTGGTTGTGACCCGCAGCGGTATGATGAATGGAGTCAGCGTGGTGCGTGGTGTCCTTCTGAATTTGATGATGCTCGTGCTGTGCGGCTGCGTTTGTAACCAGCTGGGACATCGCAATCATAAGATAAATCAGTTTTCTCATTTTGAATTGCAGTTTTAGCGTGACATTTCTTCGCGCAGCTGATCTTACATCATGTTGCGTTCATCACTACAAATCTAACGCAGGGCGGCCCGGGAGGATTTATATTTTAAAATGATTGAATTATAAAATTCCGAGCCGCGCCCTTCACTGCTGCTTTCGTTTGAAAAGACAGTTTACCATGTTTTTTGATACATAACTTTTTGCCCTGTACTTTGTTAAACGTTTTTAATCGGCAAGAGCCATGAATGTACTCCTTATTGAAGATGAACCGAACGTCATTTCTTTCATTCGAAGAGGATTGATGGAGGCAAACCACAGCGTATCAGTGGCAATGGATGGCGTCACAGGGCTGCAAATGATTCAGTCTGCGTCACCTGACATTATTCTGCTCGACCTGATGCTTCCCGGAATGAATGGGATCGAGTTGTGCAGGAAAGTAAGGGGCATGAAGATCAATACGCCCATTATTATGCTGACTGCTCTGGGGACCTCAGAGAACGTTGTAACGGGCCTTCAGACAGGTGCGGACGACTACGTGGTAAAACCTTTTCGGGTTGCCGAATTGCTTGCGCGGATCGCTGCAGTGACGAGACGATCGTCAGCAGTAACGACCGCCAATGAATATCTCCTTTCGGCAGACGACCTTCTGGTCGACACGCGGGGAAAAATTGTCACGCGCAATGGAGAGCGAATAAACCTTACCGCCAAAGAATACAACCTTCTCGAATTCCTTCTTAAAAACAAAGGGCAGGTATTTTCAAGAAGCCAGATTATGGAGCGCGTGTGGGATATTCATTTCGATACCAATACCAACGTGGTTGACGTTTACGTGAACTATGTCAGAAGAAAGATAGATCGGGAGGGTTCGAAAAAGCTTATCCATACCGTTGTGGGAATGGGTTATGTGTTACGTGAAGAGAGCGAATAGCGCATGCAGATCAGGACCAAAATTTCCCTTGTGTTTACGCTCATGACGGCAACAATTCTTCTCATGCTGAGCATTTTTGTATACGTTGTCGCGCTCGAGCATTCGAGAACATATTTCTTCACCCGCTTGACGGTGAGAGCCTCGATGGCAGCTGAAAATCACTTCAGCAATGGAAATACGAATGTCATGGAGACGCGGGAACGTCACATGGAGACATTGCCCAGGCAGCAGGAGCTTTTTTTCAACGGTGAAACGCTTGCGCGTGAAGTAAAGCTTCGCCTGCCGCAGGTAACAGACGAGTTTATTGAAGAGCTCAGAAAATCCGGATCGGCCCAAATGAGTAAAGGCTTTATGCACTACAGCGGACTGGCGTATCCATCCCCCGGGTCTGATCAGTTTGTTATTGCAAGCGCTTACGATGAGAGTGGCGAAGATTATTTTGAATTTCTTCGCAACATGTTCATCATAGGATTTGCAGCGAGTTCAATTCTCGTATTCGCGCTGGGAAGGCTTTTTGCCAATAGAATAATGAGCCCTGTTTCACGAATAATTTCCAGGGTGCATGAGATCACAGCAACAAATCTCAGCGACAGACTTCCCACCGGCAACGGTAAAGATGAAATCGCGGAGATCGCTACAACATTTAACAACATGCTTGAGCGGCTCGAAACTACTTTTGAATTACAACGAAATTTTATCAGCAATGCATCCCATGAGTTAAATACACCACTCACATCAATCCTGGGAGAGGCTGAGCTGAGTCTGCAAAGTCAAAGAAAACCTGAAGAATATATCAGTTCACTAAGAGTTATTCAACATGAAGCAAAAAACCTGCATGATGTCACGTCATCTCTTCTTAACCTCTCAAACATCAGCTATGACGGGAAAAAACAAAAGATAGAACCTTTCCAGGTTGATGAGTTGCTGATGAGCATCAAGATCAGTCTTGATCAGCGGATGCCTCAGAATAAGGTCAAAGTCATGGTGCAGAATGTCGAGAATAATCCGGATGTGTATACGATTGTGGGTTCCGGTATCTGGATGGAACTTGCGCTTACGAATATCATTCAGAACAGCGTTAAGTATTCCGACAACAATGAGGTACTGGTAACGTTGTCTGCTTCGGATTCGGAATTTTTTATTGAGATCTCCGATCGCGGAATTGGTATCAGCGAACAAGATATGGAACACATCTTCGAACCTTTTTTCCGCGGAAGCAATACCATGCCATACAAAGGTCATGGAATTGGCTTGCCGTTGGCGGCACGGATCGTCAGGCTTCACGGAGGCGAACTGAAAGTTTTCTCAAAACAACAGGTGGGCACGAAAGTTACTCTGCGTTTTCCGCGAGGCGACCGGGATTAGAATCTTATTAGAAATCTTTTCATCATCGTTTAATCCTCTCATCAGGACGTCTTAATAGCACAACCGTTTATTTGTACATAAACAAAACGGAAGCATTATGACAACAAACATTCTGATACCAACACTTTTTGAATCGGACACAGAGCACGCGCTTAAAGCTGCGGCTGAACTCCGTCCTGCGGATGCAAAGCAAATTGTGCTGCTAAGTATTTCACCACTTGGAGACTCCATTACCGAACTTCTGTTCACCTCATCTGCGGCCGCTGTCGATCTGGAGAAGCGGAACAATATTCTGGATTTCTGTAATCGCGAATTCGATAAGAAGTTCAGGGAAAAAATTAAAGTGGATCACCAGTTCGGCCTGTCGAGGCCACTCATGAAGAACCTGCTGAGCAAATTCGAAGTTGGAATGGTCATAGTGCCCCGGTCGTTTACCAGGAGCAAGCAGTTTGTTCATCAGTTCGCCATGCGTTTGCTGCATCAGTCAGGGTGTCCCATGATGCTACTTCCGCAGGATGGAATCCCTCATCACGGAATTCAGCGGGCACTTTACCTTGGAGATTCTCACACCGCTCACATTCCGGCTATCCAGCAATATGCTTTTCATGTGATCCACAAATCGATGATACCCGAAGGTGAGTCCGTAAAGTCGATCGTTAAAAGTATGGAAATTGACCTGATTGTAAAGGGAAAGCGAAGTGCTGCATCCAACGATTTCACTGATGGCTCTGACGAGGAATTTGGACTTCCTGTGCTCGCAGTCTGAACCTCTTAAACAAAATGAATTATGTTGCTGAAGAAGAATATACCCTGGACATACGTTCTCGGAAAAATTAAATTCGAGCTGACACTGGTGACCGTTTACGCGGTTGCGTTCGGTCTCTTTCACGAAGACCTGAACCTGCATCACGTCACCATACCGCTTGCAATCCCATCTATTATAGGTACGATCATTTCGCTCTTATTGGCTTTCCGGTCTAACCAGGCTTATGATCGGTGGTGGGAAGCGAGAATTATCTGGGGCGCTATCGTGAACGATTCGCGAACGCTTATCCGTCAGATGAAAACATTCATCAACGATCCCGAGTATTCGGTAGAAGTCGACAACTTTGTCAACCGGTTTGCTAAACGACAGATCATGTGGTGCTATAGTCTCGGAAATATGCTTCGGAAAAAAGATGCCATGCAAGGCGCTGAAGATCTGCTCGCAGAGAAGGACAGGAAATTTACGGCTGCACATGGTCATGTCCCCAACGCGCTGCTCAGCCTTCACGGCCAGGACATCAAGTTTGCAACGGAAGAGGGCTGGCTGAACCCGTTCCAACAGGTGGAGATCGACAAAACACTTACGCGCCTCTGTGATTCGATGGGTAAATGCGAACGCATTAAAAATACAGTGTTTCCCACAACGTACGGGCTATACATCAATTTTGCACTGTATCTGTTCATCATTTTGCTGCCATTCGGGCTGACAGAATATCTCGGAAGTATAATTATTCCGCTTGTGATCCTTATTTCGGCCGCCTTTCTGTTTGTGGAAAAAATGGCCATTCATCTTCAGGATCCATTTGAAAATAAGCCAACTGATACCCCGATGACTACTATTGCATCGAATATCGAGCGCGACATCCGCGAGATGATGAGAGATTTTGCGCACGTGAAGGCGCTGAGTCATCGCCAGACAGAAAAAGCATTCTATCTGCTGTGATGAATCAGTGAAGCCTTATTGATGATCTGCTGAGACGGTAATCCGGATCGTTCCTTCTGTTAAGGGAGGAACGATCGATCCGTCAGGCAGGAATTTCAGTCGCATAATTGTGTTGCGCATGAGCTGCTCTGCCTGTCCATGAGGGCCGCGAACCATCGTTACGATTTCCTTCACGTATCCTTCCTTGTTGATCTTTACTTTGAACTCATAAACACCCTCAGCCCGGTCGGGCAAATCCTGAAGGGAAAGTTCCGGAATGAGGAATCCGCGGAATCCCGTTGCTTTGTCGGAATATCCCTTTGGCTTTTTCGGTGCAGGCGCTGCTGTACTGTCAGCCGATGCAGTTTCGATAGCTGCTGTGTCATAATTTACGGTGTCTGCAAGTTCTTCTTTGAACTTCCATGTATTGTCTGAATAGAGCAGCACCGTTTTGCCACTTTGCGTAACGGCTTCCTCCTGTGCTAATGCAGCAAGTGGCAAGCTAAACGCCATGATCACCAGAGATTTTCGTAACATCGGATTAAGGGTCAGATTTAAACGTTAAATTATCGTTTATTTTTCAGTTTGAAAAAGCCAGGCATGCTGCCGGGAGGACGAAGCGCTTTAATGCTCGCTGCTTTTTTCCCGTGTGATCGAATAAACCTTTGTTCTCGACCCTTTGCCCTTCAGTTCAACTTCGGCTACAAATTCCACCTTCGTCCCGTCATCACCCTCGAGCTTCGCTACCACCGATTCTGAAACGAGAAGCTGGCGCTGGAAGTGATTGCAAAGGTTTTGAATTCTTGATGCCGTATTGAGCACATCTCCGTGATAGGCGATCTCTGTCTTTATTTCACCAACTTCGGCCACCATCACCGGACCGCAGTGGACACCCGCTTTAAATTGCGGACAGATACCGTAGCTTCTGATGAAGTAGTCACTTTTTGCGCTGAGTCTGTCAGTGAATTCAAAAAAGAATTGCCGGCAAAGCGAAGCTGAAAAAAATCTGGTCATCTTCCAGGTCACCACAACTTCATCGCCAACATATTGATAGACCTGTGCCCGGTGATTGAGCAATGGCTCGGTAAGTTCCGCGTAACAATCCTGCATCAGCCTGCTGTAGGCGACATGCTCTAGCGTTTCAGCCAATTGTGTGGAAGACCTCAGATCGAGGAACATGAACGCGCGGTCCTCTGCCTTTGGCGCAAAGTACTTTCCAAACGTATACTCCAATAACACGCCCGGCCCGAACTTTTTGTTGATCTGAAGGATGAACTGATACAATAAGCTTGCGACAAAGAGATGGAAAAGAGTAATAAGGCCTTCAGGAGACGTAACATAGGATAGCGCAAACTGCAAAGAGTTTCCATAGAGGCTTGCGAAGAAGATAACCGTCAAGAAGAACAAAACGTAGCAGCTCGTGCCAATGAACACAACGCTGAGAAAACTTCTTCTTTTGTTAAGTCCCAGCAATGTGGTTAACGGGAAAGCACCGAAGAGCAGGCCGATTGAAAAGCCCACAACTGCTGCATATGTACTTACGTCAGCATAGTCCAGGTCGGGTGGTGCAAATTCTCCGTGCCCAAAGTATCTGACGCTTACGAAGTAAAATCCAGCGAGCATCCAATACCCAACAGAAAATAAAACTGAGTAGACTCGCAGCCTGTTTTTGAGCATTTGTAAAGATAGCACGTTCGTCAATTTCGGAAAAATTTTGACGACCGAAGTCCCGAACGATCATAATGACATTTCGCAACGTTTGTGTTACATTGTGTGCTTAGCGTCATTATGAACATCTATACAGTCCGCAACGCACGAACTTCAGAATACATCATGATCGGCCAATTAATGGTGGAAGTCTACTCCGGTCTTGAGGGATTCATCAAGCCGCAGGAGCAGCCCCGGTATTACCAACAGCTCGCCAACATCGGTGAACTTACTACGCGTCCGGGCACCGAAATTCTCGTGGCTGTTTCTGAAACGAATTCCATAGTGGGTGCGGTGGTTTACTTCAGCGACATGAAGCAGTATGGTTCCGGGGGTACAGCGACTCAGGAGAAAGAAGCCGCGGGTTTTCGCTTTCTGGCTGTGGCACAGACAGCGAGGGGATTGGGAATCGGAAAATTACTTACGATTGCTTGCATCGATAAAGCACGTGAGCAGCAACAAAGGCAAGTGATCATCCATACTACAAATGCAATGAAAAATGCGTGGTCCATGTATGAAAAGATCGGTTTCCAACGATCGCTTGATCTCGACTTTATGCAGGGAAACCTGCAGGTCTTCGGTTTCAGGTATCGATTAAATTAGTCGGATGCGGGAGCGAAACAATGAAGAAACATTTCATATTACTACAATTAGTCTTGCAGGCCGCGCTGCCATCCTTTGCGCAATTAGGCTGGAAGTCGAAGTCGGAACTTATTGTAGCCGATCCACCATTCAAAGCATGCCACGCATCTACACTTATTGAAGTAAAGACTGGCGAAATACTTGTCGCATGGTTCGGAGGATCGCAGGAGGGTAGCCAGGACGTTGGGATCTGGACGAGCAGACTAAAGCATAACAAATGGAGTGAACCTGTCATTGTTGCCGATGGGGTGGTCAACGATACTCTACGATACCCCACATGGAACCCGGTGCTTTTTAAAGACAAGACCGGGACATTTCACCTGTTTTATAAAGTAGGTCCTAATCCGCGAGAATGGTGGGGTATGGTAATGACATCCCGCGACAGCGGAGAAACCTGGTCAAAGCCCGAACGATTGCCCGAAGGTTTTCTCGGCCCGATCAAGAATAAACCGTATCAACTTGATGATGGAACGATCCTTTCACCGTCAAGTACTGAAACGGAAAAGAAATGGAGAGCTCATGTTGAACTTTCAACCGATGGCGGCCGCAGCTGGAAATTTATTCCGATTGATACTGCCGGAAAATACGATGTGATTCAGCCAAGCATCGTGCGGCACACAGATGGAAGGCTACAGGTGCTTTGCCGGAGCAAACACGGCTACGTGATGCAGGCATCATCAATGGACTGGGGGCGTAGCTGGAGTGAACTGACACCAACGTCTTTGCTCAATCCAAACTCAGGAACAGATGCGATTACACTGCACAACGGACAGCTGCTGATCGTATACAATCCTGAGGTTCCTGGCAAGGAATGGTATAACGGAAGATCGAAATTGCATGTAGCGCTTTCGCGCGATGGGATGAAGTGGAACGACATTGCAGTGCTTGAGCACGGAACAACAGAAGAGTATAGCTATCCCTCAGTGATTCAAGCGAATGATGGCAACGTGCACATTACTTACACGTACAACCGAAAAAATATCAAGCACGTTGTCCTTCAGCCTACAGAGAATTAGAATATTTATCCACGTTGAAAAACCAGTTCAAGGGCCGCAGCTCGATTCACTTTTCAAAATTCACATCACCAAATCCGCAACAAAGAAACTGCCGCGTTTCCTTATCGAAGTATTCGCCCTGCCAGTAGTGCCTGTCAGTGGATTCTGTGTATTCGATATCTTTTATGTTTCGCTGAATGGGTGTTTTAAAAGGCATTGCAAGGAAGATCATTGTCGCATTTGCTATTGGAAAACTGCCCTCTTTAGACTCGAAAGTTTCAACGATACGATTGCCGGCCGCAAGTTCCAGCTCGAGGATGGTCTTCAGGGTGCCCGAAAAATTCTTCACCACGTTCTCATCAACGTTGGAAAATCGTTTCAACGGACTGTCTGACTTTGACATAGCTAATGGCGTATTTAAAGTTAGGGAATTTGGGGTGATTACCCTATGCGCGAATCGTTGGGTAACTGCGCCAAACCTGCCAATATTAAGGGTGAATGTTAAAATTTTCATTCGGAAAATCAACGTTCAAGCGATTAGCGTCCCTTCTCGTCCACTTTTATCGCAAATGTAATATTGCTGCTCAAAAAACGCTTTTCAGTCATCAAAAGCAGCCAAACTTGCTGCGCTTAAATGATCAGCTTAATTTTGACTGCTCAAAGCAACCGAATTCGACTAAATAAAAGCAGATGAACAAAACGTTACGATCAATTTCATTATTAGCACTAATTTTTTTCGCGATCTCATGTGGCGAGGATGGTCCAAGAATTGCGACCGGGAAATTAGCGGGTAGAGTTACAGACGCAGTAAGTGGAGCAGCACTGGAGAGTGTCAGGATAATAGTTTTTGACGCAAATGATAATTCACCCACCGGGAGCACGCTCATAACAAATGCAAACGGCCAGTTTGTATTTGAACTCGTTGCGGGAAACTATTTTCTGAAATTTTACAAGCAAGGATATGAGCAAGTCCCGGCAGCAGGAATGGAGGCAGTGCCTTTTACGATTGAAGTCGGAAAGACTAATGACCAGTCGGTGGAAATGTTTCCGTCAACGACCGCGAACTCCGGATATATCACCGGCACAGTGAAAACAACAGTGGGGTTGGGCGGAGCACTTGTTGTTGCTGAAGATAACACAAAGACGCGAGCTTATTCAACAGTCTCCGGCTCTGATGGACGCTTTGCAATTTATAATATCCCTGCTGGATCCTACTCCGTAAAGGCATACATAGCTAAGCATAATTCGAGTTCATCAACGGTGCCTGTCGTGACAAACGCAGGAACAGATAATGTGAACATTTCACTAACGGAGTCTACGGGCGGAAAATTGTCAGGCACTGTTCGAAACCTTGCTGCCGGAAATAAAGACGTTGATGTTTCTCTTGCACATCCGCTGACGAAAGAGACGATTCCAGGACTCACCACGGCTTCCGTAAATCAGGCCTACACCATATCCGACATTCCTGACGGCACTTACATCGCGCGGGCAACTTATAAGAATGACGAACGGGTAATGGATCCGGACCGCATCGCGAAATTCGGAGAACCACTTGTGAGCTTCAGTGGGAATAACAATCTGGAACTGACGTTTGATGTCACTGGCTCAGTTTCCATTGTATCGCCAACCAACGAAGCTTCGACAAATAACCCGGTTGAAGTCACGTCAACAACGCCCACGTTCACATGGACAGCCTACTCAAGCACGTCTGACTACGTAATTGAAGTTACAGACGCATCAACAGGCAGTGTAATCTGGGGTGGGTTTGATAAGAGTGAAGCCTTACCTTCAAAGCGTATTGTAATCCCTTCTTCGCAGACAAGTATTCAATTTAATGCAGATGGCAGCGCCTCAATACCTGCACTTGTTCGAGGCAAGACTTATCGCTGGAGGATTTTTGCAAGCAAGAATGATCAGAATTCAACCACAGGGTGGACGCTGATCTCTGCCAGCGAAGATCAGCTCGGCCTGATCAGGGTAGCGCAGTAACGATAAGGTTTCACTTTAATTTAGTTCGCAGGAATTCTTCAAAGGATTCCTGCTTTTTTATTTCGCAACCGGCTCAGGCTGTTCCAATGACGGACAGTGATCCCGGAAATTGCGCTGCCTGTCGTCCTCACAGGCTACAACAATTCCTGCAACAAGCGTTGCAATAAATCCGGCAATGCGCGCAAATGGTGTAAACCTCCGTCCATACAATTCAATCAATGCCATTTTTGTCATAGTGCTCCAGGATTTAATTCGACATATTTAACCTTCTTCAAAGCAAAGTTGCCCGGCTCGAGGCCTCGGGGAAATACTTCCGGATCACTTCAACTACCATTCCAAATCTGTTCTTCGAGTAGACGGCTCTGGCGCCAAGTTGCATTGCTTGCCTGACGACATCATCCGAACAGTTGGATGAGAAAACAATCACAGGAATTGAACGAAACTTTTCGAAACCCCTGAGTGCCTCAAGCAACTCAAGCCCATTCATCTTCGGCATATTGAGATCGGTAAAGATGTAATCCGGCATGACATCCTTATGCATAAGAGTGAGTAAAGCTTCTTCACCGTTATTTACTGCGAAACATCCGACTGATGAGGTCATCGAATGCAACGCCTCGAGAAACAATTCCTGATCTTCCGGATCGTCTTCCACAAGGAGACAACATTGCGATTTTGTCATAAGGATATGATTTTAGAGAAAAAAGAGCCAATTCATTTTTGGAATTGGCTCGCCTGGAAAAAAGTGTGAGCGCTACTTCAGCTTAACCTTCAAACTGCCCACATACAGGTAATCGTTCAGGATCTCAACGGTGTAAAGTCCTGTCCTCAACTTCTCTTTCGGGATGTAAACCATCTCGACCTTTTGTAATCGGTTTCCTTCCGCCTCTCTTTCTGAAGATGCAGTGAAGCTTTTCTCAGATGGCACAGAAGTGAAAGCAATGTTACCTTCGTTTGAAGTCTGGACTGAGCCTTTGGAATCAGTAATGCGGAAACTGAGATTTTTGAGATTTGCAGGAACTTCAAAATTCGCGATGAGCTTTCTCGTCCGCTTTGCTCTGACAGTGAGGCGGTCACTTTTTCCTTTCACTGCCTGAACCTGCGATTGATCGATCGCTGCAAACATCGCTTTGTTCAGATCGTCATTCAGAATTTTATTTCTTTCCTGCAGCGATGCCACCATCGTGTTGAGTTTACTGTTCTTTTCTTCGAGAGCGGCATATGAAATTTTCAGTGCCGTGAGTTCATTCTCCAGCTGACTCTTTAACGCCTGAAGTTCCTGCCGCTGCTTCCTGATCCGACCGAGCGAGGCGCTTTCGCGTTTCATACGGTTGTACTCAGACTCCTGATCAGATAACTTTGCACTTGTGCTTCTCAGAAGGTTGTCAAGGCTTCCGTTTTCGTCCTTCAGGCGTGCGAGTTGATCTTTGAATTTCTGAATGTCTTTCTCAAGCAGGAGTTTTTCTGACAGCAACGCCTCCGACTTAAGCTTTGCTTCCTGAAGTCCGGCTTCAAGTGAACTGTTGATCCGTTTTGTGTTCATCAGCCAAAACAAGCAGGCTACGAACAAAGCCGTTGTCGCCACGGCAATTGCTTTTGAACTCTTTGTTATTTCCATAGTAATTTCTTCTTGAACAAATTAACGCTGGAGGGATAAGGGCGGCATTAACCCGAAATTAATTCACCATTAAAACAACCGGGCTGATGAAAAAAGAATAAGCCCATCAACAATGATCTGTCGATGGGCTTCAGTGAATAGGTACAAAGTCTGAATCCTGTAAACCTCGCGACACCTATTCTTTTACTTATCCGAAAATCTGATTCAAAAGTAGTGTCAGATTATAAATGCACATTAAAAACTGAATTAAAACGGGATTAAAAACGACAACGGTACTGCCAGGATGTTTTTTGCAGCAGCCACTTCATAGCCACAAAGGCTCCATGACTCGAAGGTGCACGAAGGGTGTTGCCAACTTTCTTAGTGTTTCGTGGTGTTCCGCGTGGTAAAAAAGATTCTGCCAGAAACATTAGCACCTTAACATAACTTCGGAGCCTGCTTACCCGGGAAACGCTGCACCGTGTGTCGGAAAGGTAAGCGTGACAGTTGTGCCCATACCGGGCTTTGATTCGATGGCAATTGTGCCCATGTGGAGTTTGACAATATTGTTTACCATCGATAGGCCGATGCCATGACCCTTGATGTCTGTTGTGTTGCTGCCGCGGTAGAACGGTTCAAAAATATTTTCGAGGTCTTCTTTAGGAATCCCAATTCCATTATCCCGGAATGTCAGCGCGAGTCCGGACCTTGATCCGCTGACCAATACCTGTGCCGTTCGATCGTTGGAGTATTTACACGCGTTTTCAATGATGTTTGACAATGCGGTCTTGATCAGCTGATCATCGCCTTTGATCATCAGCTTTGTCTCGTCATCAATTGTTTCGTCAAGGTCAATGTTGATCCGAAATGCCGGATGGTGCTTCAGCAATTCCTCTTTCACCTGCCACAATAATTCATCGATACGCAGCAGCATCATTCGCTTTTCACGTTCTTCAAGGGAAGACTGGGCGAGAAGCAACAAGCGATTTGACAGACGATTTAAGTTTTTAATATCGTCAAGCACCGAGTTAATCACATTTTTATATTCTTCTGCAGACCTGGCGTTGAGCAAGGCGACTTCAAGTTGTCCGGTTACGGCCGTGAGGGGAGTTCGCAGTTCGTGTGACGCATTGGAAATAAAATTCTTTTGCGTTGCAAAGGCACTTTCAAGACGGCTTAGCATACTGTTGAAACGCTGGGCAAGTTTGGCAATCTCGTCCTGACCGTTCCCTTCATCAACGCGAAGATTGAGGCTTGTAATGGAAATTTCATCAACGCGATTCACAACTTTTGAGATTGGCTGAAGCGCTTTGCCTGCATAGAACCACCCGGCCACGGAAATGATCACGATACTTACCGCGAAAACAATCGCGAGGATGAGCAACAGGTTTTGGAGCTTTCTATAGCCGTAGATGTCGGTTGCAGCAGCGACCACAACGAAGCGATCATACTGTCCTTTAAAAAGGTAGCCGAGCACCTCGTAGTCGTCCTGCTTGTACCTGACTTCATCTTCCAGCCTGATTCGGTCGAGCAACATCGTGTCGACCTTGATTGTCTTTTCTTCGTCAGTAGTGAAGAGCAGGCTGTCACGGAAATTGTAGATGATGATTTTCTCATCCGGAAGACTGATCGGGTTGTCGCGTTCGAGTCGTCTGAGGAGGTCCGTGTTCACTTCCTCAATCTCGATGAGAAGTTTTGCTGTATTGTTGGCTTTGTTCTGAAGTCGGCTGTAAAAGTCTTCTCTGCGATAGTCTGCCGAAAAGAGATAGATAAAAACGGAGCCCAGTAGAATGATGACTGCCGTAATTGAAATAAACCGGAGTGTGAGTTTACTTCTGATGTTCATGCTTCCTGAATCGTGTATCCCAACCCGATCCGCGTCTGAATCAGTTTGTTCGGGAAATCCTTGTCTATCTTCTTTCGAAGGATGTTTACGTACACTTCCACTACGTTGGTACCAGTGTCAAAGTTAATATCCCACACATGTTCAGCTATGTCAAGCCTGGAAATGACACGGCCCTTGTTTTTCATCAGGTAATGAAGCAACGAGAATTCCTTCGCGGTGAGCGAAATCGATTTGCCACCCCGAATCGCAACTTTCTTGTCTATATCGAGCTGAAGATCGGCAACAGTGAGGATATTGGGAGCTTGGTGTGACTGCGCCCTGGCCGATCGCTTTGTCAGCGCTTTGACACGGGCAAGGAGCTCTTTAAACTCGAAGGGCTTCACGAGATAATCATCAGCTCCCGAATCAAAACCAGCGAGCTTGTCATCGGTGGTTCCAAGTGCAGTAAGCATCAGGACCGGTATATCGCCTTTTGAATTTTTGATCTTCCTGCAAAGGTCTATTCCATTTGTTTTTGGAAGAATGACGTCAAGAAGGATGATCTGATAATCCTTGCTCATAGCAAGTTTCTCACCAGTGTATCCATCGTAGGCCAGATCTACATTGTAGCCCTGCTCTTCAAGCCCGTTTTTTAAAAAGGCCGCTACCTTCTGCTCATCCTCAACAACCAGAATATTCATGACGACTTCGTTGATCTGTCTCTAATATACGTATATACCACTCTCTTGTGAAGGCACTGAACGCCAAGAATAAAAAATCCCCTTCCGGCCTGGAGGGGGAGAATCCATCAGACTCAAGGTACTACCAAACAACCAATAAGTCCAAAAACTTTTGCAAAGCTCGATGCGCGGTCTTAGGCTGAGATGAAGAACGGATTAAAATGAAATTAAAATCAGTATGAGAGCCTTCGCTGAACGCGGTCAAACAGAACAACAGCCGTAACACAGATTAGAATCGCCATCACACTCGATATCGCAATAAACAGACCAAAGAACATGATCAGCATGCCGGTGAGGATCATCTTCTGCGAATAGTAGAGCAATTTACCGAAAGTATTTTTCTCCACACCGGAGTTTAACAGCGCTATTGTTTTTTCAACATTGAACTGCGCCATCACCACCCAGATCAAAGATGTGCCCAGAACAAGAACTCCTGCAAAATTCACGACCGGAATGTCAAGTGAATCAATAGGACCTGAGAGATAGTAGTACTCCGGAAAATAAGCATAAACGACAGCCAGCACGATACTGAGGAACAGAAGTATCTTAAAAAATACATCCACAAGTCTTAGTTCCGCGGTCAGCACTTTCCGGTGCGAATGAGTTAAACGCACATTTTTGTGCTTCCTGATGTGTGACCACAGGAGAATTGTGCCATAGAACACAATCATGAACGAAGGAAGAAATATCTGTAACATCCTTTAAACTTTTGAATGAAAGTTCGCTGACTACAGTCTCAACTGAACCAGCCCACAACATTAAACAATCGAAATTAAAACGGAATTAAAAACGGACTGATCAATTTGTGTAGCGCAGGAGATGAGGCTTTAAGAATGGTGCCTCGTCAGGCAACCGCGGTGAGCAGGACCAGCTCCTGATGAAATCTTATGCGCGCTAAGGGATATGTTGCCGTACAGGTAATATCGTGTCGGTGTTACCTTGTCGTAACGAGTCGCGTAGATCGGCCACCTTTCAGATATTAGGCAGCCAGTGGCCCCCGCTGAGGCACAGCAGGTTGTAACCTAACTCGGAATGGATTCTTCGAAGTTCGTTCTGGCTGACAACAAACTGAACATTTTGTTGCATCGGTTGTCCATTCAGTGAAATTTCGAAATTAATATCTCTTTGAAGGAGCGTTTCGAGAGCCGCGGTCTGGTTGTGAATGATATTGTCGCTCGTTACGAGTTTAACACGAATGTTGATTATGCTCGCAGCCAGAATGTGTTCCACAAATCCAAGGAGTGTGACGTAGTTTGAAGGCTTTGTCATCACGAAATTTGCACCGAGCGCAGTGAACTCCTCCCGTTGCTCAGGAAGGATTACGCCAGACATCACAATAAATTGCGCACCAGCGAGCTGGGGCAGGGCTGAAAATTCACGCAGAAGCTCTTTCCCCCCAACGGGATACATCACTGAATCGAGGAATACGATGTGGGGATGAAAGTCGTCAACGATCATAAACGCTGCGGAAGCGCTTTGCGCGATGCGACTTTCAGCCGTAGGAAGGATTTCCATTACCGCATCGTTGAGCAGTTCTGCATCCTCCCGGTCGTCATCTACAATCAGTATGCGGGTTAGTGACATTTGTGCGTTTCTCAGTTTACAGTTGTTGTCAACTTTCTTTATTCGGAAACGCGCGGAAGGAGTAGAATATTAAGTGCCCTCCGGATGATTCAATAAAGTGCTACAAGGTACAGAATTATCTTTCACGATAATACCTACTTCGTTGTCGCTGGCCGATTTGTTTGTACCGTTATCTCGATTTTCCGAAAAGCGATCTTCAGAGCATCCGCGAGTGTCGGTTTTGTGGTGAGTGTTTCCAGGTTTATTCCAAGATTCACAATCGTTTGGGCAATTTCCGGCCGGATCCCGCTGATTATGCAGTCGGCACCGAGCAAACGTATTGCGGTAACGAGCTTCAAGAGGTGCTGGGCAACCGTAGAATCGATCGCAGGAACTCCGGAGATATCAATAATTGAAATCTGGACATTATCCTTTGCAATACGCTGGAGCAATTCTTCCATGACGTCATGGGTGCGACTGCTGTCTAGTGTGCCAATAATCGGCAACGTGACGATGCCATCCCACAGCTGAATGATAGGAGTACGTATGTCATCGATCTCACTCGTCTGCCGCAGGATCTCTGCTTCCCGCACATTGATACATGTTTCGAATACATTGATGCTTATTCCGTCCATCAGCTTGTCGAGTTTCTGACTTTCCGAGTGCAGCAGATTCGGATCTGTAATGTTTTCCTGCAGAACGAGGAGCAGGGTATGCTTGAGGTTGAAGATAAAGCTGATGGTATCGCGAGGCGCCAGCCCTATTTTAGCCCATTCAATTGCCAGGGCGCCAACGTGTTCGTTAAGTGCATCAGTTGACTCGATCCGGTTTGCACTCATGCCATCACTTGAGATCATTGTTGTCAGCGCTGTCAGCAAGTCTGATGACTGACCGTTCATCTCAGCAGTTGTAATAAGGTTGTCTTCAAAATAATTCTCGTGTGAATTAAGCTGCGACCAATTCGTCAGAATCTTGTTTCTTGATTTCTTTATAATGTCAACGGTATCTGCGATCATGTGATTGGGTCGTAGCGATTAGATTTTTTTAACTGACGTTGCCGCCAGGCCTTTCGGACCTCGTTCAACCTGCAAGGTCACGAAGTCATTTTCCGAGACCGGTGTTGTAAGCGAATTCGCATGGAAGAAAATGCTCTCTTGCGATTGCAAATCTCTGATAAAACCGTAGCCTTTCGATGTATTGTAGTAGGTCACTTTTCCTTTGCGGATGGGGTCGATCTCTGCGCCACCAATGTTGCGCGAGCCGATCACAATGTCCTTTTCATCAATAGAAGTGCGTTTTTTACCTTCCTCAGGAGGTGACGATGACAAATTGCCGTGCTCATCCACATATGCAATCATATCTTCCCACGAGCCGGATTTCTCCTGCGATTGGCGCTCGGCTTTTCGCTGTTCCTTCTCCTTTTTCTTTTGTTGCCTGCGCTTTTCGTTTTCTCTCTTGTTGAATGTTTCCGCCATGAATTATATTTAATTATTCTCTTTTTGCACGAGTAATTTGAAAGTCCTGTCCATCGAAAAGTGGAACGTTCCGGTTGAAGCAAGCTCAATTGCCTTTGGAGACAGCTGTAATGTTTCCCATAGGTCCTGGGCAACAACCGAGTCTTTCAGTTTTGACACTACTCTTCCATTTGCAATCGTCAGTGTAAACGCGTAAACGCCACGCTTCATGTGATTGAAAGCACGGAACTCATGTTCTGACAACTGGTAGCCTTGCGGTTCGCGATCTGCATCAATCATTAATCTCAGGATTGCCGGTTTGTATTTCGTCCAGAGTCCCGTGTATGAATTCGTTACCATACCTGCCTGATTAGTGTTCTTTTAGTTTTATCTGTTTTCAGTTCGTTGAAGATCTGCTTCAGCGAATTGACGAGGGTGGGAAAGTCATTCGGCTTCACCAGATACTTCGCGTTCCTACCGCGCGACCATTGAATGTCAATTTCGCTGTTCGATGTCGAATACATTACAACGGGTATGCGCGCGAGTTTTGGATTCATGCGAATGGCATCGAAGGTTTGTTTGCCGTCAATGCGGGGCATGTTGATGTCGAGAAAGAGGATGTCGGGTAGATGATCGATGGAATACAGAAATCGGAGTGCTTCAATGCCGTCACTCAGCGTATAACAAATCGTGTCAAACGACACCTGCCTGACGGCATCCTGAAAAATAATTCTGTCATCCTCATCATCATCCACTAGTAATACTCTCATGCAACGTCTTAATAAAGCTTATTTAGTTGATCGCTTTATTAAAGTAGTCTTCAAGATCTCTTATCGCGGGGCGGGAGGGGTTGATAAGACAGGTTGAGTGGGCGATTCGATTAATAAAGTGATCAAACGTACGTGAAATGTTCCCCGAATCCTACACAATTCGCAAATGATTGGTCCATGCCCGCTTCGATTATATCTGCCTCTTAAATAGGAATAGTCATCCGATTGGGCTACCTTTGATTTATCAATTGCGGA
Source organism: Fulvivirgaceae bacterium JP3-4 (assembly GCA_029309925.1). Taxonomy (GTDB): domain Bacteria; phylum Bacteroidota; class Bacteroidia; order Cytophagales; family Cyclobacteriaceae; genus Chryseosolibacter. Next base: position 2,392,668 of record JARKND010000001.1, on the reverse strand, counting down.
AAAATTAATTCACTGCCTCTGGTTCCACCACCCGTAGTCCTTTAAAATCTCCTCAGTTAACAGGCAGTTGTACCTCCAATTCTACCCCACGCCAGGTCTCTTGCCGAACAGGACATGATCGGAATATATGCCTGTAGTTTATTTATTTAAGAAAGTGTTGTTCGAAGCCCGGCTCGCAATGCCTTGCATTACGACTTGTGTGATCAGATTCAATTGGATAGGAACTGAACAGTTTTTCCATTCGGGTTTTGTCAATCGCGGCTTCGACAACTAAACACCCATTTGGTGAGTTGTTATCATGAATGAATTATCTCCAGTACGGTTCGCAAACAGCCAGCGCGATTTTGTGAGCACGCTTAATAAACGCGTGAACGATTATTTTAAACGCAACAGCATTCCCCGTCACGGCAACCGTGAGATGGTGATCAAGACTGTCGTCATGTTTGCGCTCTATCTCATCCCTTACGTGCTTATAGTCACCAGCACTGTCACAGGTTTTATTGGATTGGCAATACTGGTTGTCATCATGGGCCTGGGCCTTGCAGGTATCGGGCTCTCCGTGATGCATGACGCAAACCATGGAGCGTATTCGGGAAAGCGATGGATAAACAGCGTTATTGGCTATTCACTGAATTTCCTGGGCGCAAGTTCGTTCAACTGGAAGCTGCAGCATAACGTGCTCCATCACTCATACACAAACGTACACGAGGAGGATGAAGACATCAGTCCGAGAGGCGCACTCCGTATGACACCGCACTCCGAATGGAAGGCAATGCACAAATATCAGTTTGTCTATGCCTGGTTTCTCTACGGATTACTCACACTCGTGTGGATATCAGTAAAGGATTTCTCTCGTTTGTACCGCTACCAGCAAAACGGTCTTGCAAAAAGCCAGAAAGCAAACCTGCTGAAGGAGTGGGCGATACTGATTCTAACGAAGCTGAGTCTTGTCGGATACCTTTTTGTCATTCCTTTGATTGCAACATCGCTGTTATGGTGGCAGATTGTGCTTGGCGTGATCGTGCTGCACTACATTGCCGGATTCATGCTCGCCATTATCTTCCAGCCGGCACACGTCATTGAGTCCGCAGAATTTCCGTTGCCGGATGAGAACAGAACGCTCCAGAACAACTGGGCCGTTCACCAACTTCTGACAACAACGAATTTCGGCAACAACAGCAGGTGGTTCTCGTGGTACGTTGGCGGCCTGAATTTTCAGATCGAGCATCATTTATTTCCGAACATCTGCCATGTTCATTACAGGAAGATTTCGTCTATCGTAAAATCAACTGCGCTCGAATTCGGGCTGCCTTATAAAACCTCAAAGACCTTTTTCTCTGCGCTTGCAAGCCACGGAAGGTTGCTCAGGCAACTGGGTCAAAGTCCTGTAGAAAAGATGTTAAAACCTGTTGCATGATCAAGTTGATGAAGCCGTACAAGATCGCGCCTGGGCGGGCGAAGCGGTACCAGGCACACTATAACGTGCCGGCACTTGAAACACTGATTGTTCCGCTGCGTGAATTTGGTGACGAAGTTTCATGTGACATCCGCTGGGAGAGTGGTGATCAGCTTCACCTGCTGGAGAATAAGATTTTCGTAAGCAAAAACCTTGTGCCGCTCAATCCATTGATCGATTCGCAGCTCCATGAGATCTGGCAACACTATTATGATAAAAAGTAGTGGAATGAAACAGCTCAAGATCAACAAACTCATCACCAACCGCGAGACCGAATCGCTTGACAAGTATCTTACCGAGATCGGCCGCGTTGATCTGATCACATCTGATGAAGAAGTGAATCTGGCGAAGCGGATCCAGCAAGGTGATCCAATCGCGTTGGAGAAGCTGATTAAAGCAAATTTGCGTTTTGTCGTGTCAGTGGCAAAGCAATATCAGAACCGCGGGCTTTCCCTTAGCGATATGATCAATGAAGGAAACATCGGTTTGATCAAAGCTGCGCAACGCTTCGATGAAACAAGAGGTTTTAAATTTATTTCCTACGCAGTTTGGTGGATCCGACAATCCATCATGCAGGCGCTGGCAGAGCAATCGAGAATTGTGCGGCTACCGTTAAACCGCGTCAGCTCGCTCAATAGAATTGGCCGCACCTTTTCAGAGCTCGAACAGAAATTTCAGCGCGAACCATCGTCAGACGAGCTCGCACATGCGCTCGACATGACAGCGGAGATGGTCGACTCGAATCTTCAGCTTGCCGGCCGTCACGTGTCGGTAGACTCGCCCTTTCAGACGGGCGAGGAAGGTTGCCTTCTGGACGTTATTGCTGACATCAATTCAGAAAATCCCGAGCATGCGCTCATGTACGAATCCCTGAAGGAAGAGGTAGCTGTTGCATTATCGGGACTGACAGCGAGAGAATCCGAAGTGCTGGTGCTTTATTACGGCCTCGATGGACAAACACCCCTGACACTGGAAGAAATTGCATCGCGATTCAACCTGACCCGGGAGCGCATCCGTCAGCTGCGCGAAAATGCCACACGCCAGTTGAAGCGGTCGAAACGAAAACATAAACTCCAGGCATTTCTCGGATAGAGATATTCCGGAAAGAAAGATCATTGAAAATTTTCACCTATTTAAACAGTAAACATGAACATCTATGTAGCAAACATCTCCTTCAAAGCATCGGAAGATGATTTAAGAGAATTATTCGAACAACACGGTGACGTAAGCTCCGTGAAAATTGTAATGGACAAACTGACCAACAGAAGCCGTGGATTTGGATTTGTGGAAATGTCAGACAATACTGCGGGCAAGCAGGCAATTGATGAGCTGAATGGTCATAACTTTCAGGGAAAAGATCTTATTGTGAATGAAGCAAGACCCAAAACTGATGATTCACGCAGCCGCGGATTCGGCAATCGCAGCGGTGGAGGCGGAGGATTTGGCAATCGCGGTGGAGGCGGTGGCTTCAATAAAAAATGGTAGTGACCCAGGGCCTCGCGAGAGGCCTTTACTTTTTGGAAACATTACAAACGTTTGTAATGTGCAGCATTGTTAAACATAAGTTTCATTATATCAGCATCTAAATGCTAACGTCAGTCATCACCGGCACAGGCTCGTATATTCCCGAGCAGGTTGTCAGCAACACCACCTTTGAGAATCATGAATTTTATGAAGCCGATGGCTCAAAGATGTACAAAAGCAATGAAAGCATTATCTCCAAGTTTTCCGACATAACAGGCATTCACGAAAGACGGTACGCAACCCCTGAACAAAATTGCTCAGACCTTGCATTCCTTTCTGCATCAAGCGCGATCACCGCAGCTGGCATTTACCCCGAGACACTCGACTACATCATCGTTGCACACAACTTTGGCGATGTGGCGGCACAATCAAACCGTGTCAGCCAGGTGCCATCACTGGCCTCCCGCGTAAAAGCTGCGCTGGGAATTGCAAATCCGGATTGCGTTGCCTACGACATCCTCTTCGGTTGCCCTGGTTGGATTGAAGGCGTGATCCAGGCCGATTGCTTCATTCGCTCCGGAAGAGCCAAACGTTGTCTCATTATAGGGGCCGAAACGCTCTCCCGTGTAATTGATCCGCACGACCGGGATTCAATGATCTATTCCGATGGCGCTGCTGCTGTCGTGCTTGAAGCTTCATCATCACCGGACAAAGGAATTGTTTCGTTCAAAACCAGGACTTTCGCTGCCGAGGCAGACTTGCTTCGCATGAGTGGTTCATACTCCAATTTTACAAATGACGGCAACGACCGCTTTCTTAAAATGAGTGGGAGAAAGGTATATGAGTTTGCCCTCACGCAAGTGCCTGCCCTGATGAAGGATGTGATTGATCAGGCCGGACTTCACCTGCGTGATATCAGGAAAGTTCTGGTACACCAGGCAAATGAGAAGATGGATCAGGCCATTCTAGATCGTCTATTTAAGCTGTATAATGAGGAGAATGTGCCAGCTAACATTATGCCGATGACTATTGGCTGGCTTGGAAACAGCTCAGTTGCAACGGTACCAACACTGCTCGATCTCATCGTGCGGAAGAAGATGCTTGGACATGAAGTCAAAGAAGGTGACTATTTACTTTTCGCATCAGTAGGAGCAGGGATGAATGTCAACGCGTTTGTATATCGCTACTAACTTTTGCTTCTGACTGATCCGGTGATGAGTCCACGATGTAGACTCCATTCAAATGATTTGTTTATAATTACTTGGTAATGCTTTGAAGGTCAAACGAAAAGCATCGGAGTAAATACTCAAATCACCCGGACCGTCAGACATGCGCTCGAAGTTCTGTTTCTGTACGTTGACTATCGGTGATGCCGATTGAAATTCTTCCTGATCCAACACGTGAAGCAGCGATTTCGATTCAAGGACAATCGCGGCTGTTTGGGCGATGATGCTGTTGTACGAATCAACCGCCCGATACATCTCATCGAGGGTCTGTTGCGACTTCTTTAACACCTGATTTGTATTGGAAAGCGCACTGTCGAGCATTGAATAGTCATCACTTCCCATGTTTCTATAAGGTTTGCCGATAAAACGAAATTGCTTTATTAGCGAGCCTATTGAATAATGTCTATCTCAGGCGGGATAAGTGGTGAGACAAGCGCTATTGAATCCGAAATTGCAATAAAGTGTAATAAAGATAACCTTTAATTCCAATAAAACCTTATCCGAAAAGTCTTGTTTCGGCACCGAAGTACAATGACATGGAGGTGACATCTTTTTGAAGGTAAAGTACGGCTGTGCTGACTCACCGCACAACTTCCGCTCGTGTCAATGTCTAAGGTTGTCAGATAACAGGACTTGCAGGAAAATAAAAACGCTGCTTTGCGAACTCCGGCAGCAGATGTTCTTTTCCAAACCAGTCGGCAATCGTAAATCTGGCAACATGTATCGGTTTCGCTTGCGCGGATGTAAAGGCTTCGTAGGCCTCGTCAACGTGCCCGAAAAATTTCAGGAAAAACTTCTGCATCGCTGCCAGGCGTTCGGTTTCATCGGTAACAATCTCAATGTTTCCATAGAGGATAATGCTTTGATATTCGCAGCCAAAGTCCACAGCTTTTTCAGCGGTGTAAAGCTTTCCATACTTATACACAGAGATCGTTGCTTTTTTTCCATCGGTGATCTGTTCTCCCGCGTAGCCGTGCTTCGAGAAATGAAAAATGATCTCATTTGCTTCTTTATCAAATGCAAAAAAAGCAACATGCAGGAATGGAAATCCGTCCTTCTCAACCGCAATAGTGCACGAGGCTGAATTGATCAGCAGTTCGTGCATGAAGGAGGTACCAGGTTTTTGACGGTCCTTGCGTCTTACGTTGTTGGCATATTCAGACATAGGATAAAGCTACAAAAAATAATCGCGATGATGCGCCTGGCGAACACACGTAACCTGTGCTAATTGAATATCATAAACCCAACGAGGCTTATGAGTGCAATGGCACAGCCGATCAATAATAATCCCTCTACAATTTTGAAGCGTTTCGTTGGTCCTTCGATTTTTTTTCCCGCCCTTGCCATAAAGAATGCGCCAATCGCAAAAGGAAAAGAGATGACAACATTCATGGCATAGGTCCATGCCCAGCAGCTCAGCAGGAACCAAAGCGCAAATATGAACGCAAAATAAAAGATGACATTTGCTTTGGTCATAGATTGGCATGAAGTTCTCACAAAGTAGCAAATTATTGCAAAGGGGGCCAGTAGTCTGTGTGCCAGTAGCCGCATCGTGATACCCACAACTCTTTCAGATTTTGTTTACATTTGATTTTACAATTCATCCCACGGGATGCCTGACCATATCATATGAAAAAGACCTTCCTTACACTCGCAACGGTTGCACTATCCGCATTTATCTCATTTGGACAGACGGAGAGTGATCGCGTTATCCAATGCTTTGAAAACTACAAGAAAGCAATTCTGCAGGGGCAGGGGAGTGAGGCCATTAAGTACGTTGACAAAACCACGGTCGACTACTACGGGACGGAACTTAACCTCGCATTGTCGGGCGATAGCGCAACGATCGATCAGCTAAGCCTCATTGACAAGCTCACCGTATTTATCGCGCGACATAAAATGGATCCTGCAGTGCTGAAGAAAATGAACGGCAGGGATTTTTTCATCTATGCCGTGGACAAAGGAATGATCGGCAAAAACAGCGTTGCTACAACAGAGGTTGTAAATGTATCTGTTGATGGCAACTCAGCTTCCGGCCAAATGAGCGCAAATGGAGTAAAAACCCCGCTTGCATTCAATTTTAAGAAAGAAGACAATCAGTGGCGTGTGGATCTGACTTCAATATTTCCGCAGACAAATCTGGCGCTGAGAAAAGCGCTCACGCAACAGGGCATGTCAGATAATGACTTCATTTTTAAGACACTTGAAAATCTGACCGGACGAGCAGTGACGGGTAAAATATGGCAACCCATTAAATAACCGCGCGAAATCACATAGCATTCCATTGCCACCAATGACCGCGCTTATAAAACGACTTACAAATCTGCAGGAAGCGGTGCTGGTAATGCTGATCGGACTTGGACTGTTTGTTTACTCGTCTATTCATGGCCTGCTCATCGTTACAAGCGACATGTCACGCACGTGGACATACGATTTAAGCGAAATCACCAGCTATGACATGCTCTTCCTCGAACTGGCTTCTCTTGGAATCATTGCTTTAATTCTCTCTAAACGAGATTGGAAGATTACCGACCTCAATTTTCGTTTATCAGTCCGCGCTTTTGCAGACGCAATTCTCATACTAATTATAATCGCCATAGTCTCAGCAGTGGTGATGACCGTTTTGTCGTTATGGAGTTCATCAGAGCGGGAAGCAACAGGATCGATACAGTACACAAGCCACAAGAATTATCTGCTCTGGGCGGTCGTTCTGATCGTGAATTCCGTCTTTGAAGAATTTCTCTATGTTGGCTATTTGGGGAAGCGCCTGGAAAGATCACACCCGGCCGTATTCATACTTATCAGTTCGACCGTGCGGACCATTATCCATTTGTATCAGGGCTTCATGGCAATCATCCCACATTTTATTTTTGGAATTATCTTCGCCAGCTACTACCACCGGTACAAAAACCTGGCGACACTGGTGATCGCTCATACCATTGTCAATCTTGGCAACGTGTTGGCGACCAGTTAAGGTTCATCTTGAAAAACCTGCAGAGCACACGAGGCGCGTGCATTTATTTTTGCTATTTTTAATATCAGTGCCTCACTTAACCCCGCGAACAATGAAGCATACGATTTGGATTGTTCTGTGCCTTCTCGCGCCAGGTTGTGTTTCCAAAAAAGAAGAACAAAAGGCGCAATTAAAGAATGAAAAAAAGTGGTGGAAGGAAGCCATCGTCTACCAGATCTACCCGAGAAGTTTCAAAGACTCAAATGGCGATGGGGTCGGGGACCTGCGCGGGATTATTGAAAAACTCGACTACGTTAAAAGTCTTGGTGTCACGGCAGTGTGGCTGAATCCCATTTACTCATCACCAAACGCTGACAACGGCTATGATGTGAGCGACTACCGCAACATCATGGCGGAGTTCGGCTCTATGGAAGATTTTGATGAGTTGCTGCGGAAAATGCATGAACGCGATCTCAAACTCATCATTGACATAGTGGTGAATCACAGCAGCGATGAGCACGAATGGTTTAAACAATCGCGCAGTTCACGCAACAACCCATACCGGAATTACTACCACTGGTGGCCAGCCGAAAAAGGAAAGCCCAACTACCGCTATAGTCTTTTCGATGAAACCGGTGATGCGTGGAAGTACGATGAAAGAACGAACGCGTACTATCTCCATTACTTCGCAGCTAAACAGCCGGATCTCAATTGGGAGAATCCAAAACTTCGCCAGGAAGTGTACGCATTCATGAGGTTCTGGGCCGACAAAGGTGTCGATGGATTTCGCCTGGATGCATTTCAGTTTGCCGCGAAGGACACAACCTTTCCGGCATTTCCACTGGGCTTCGAAAAAGATTTTGTGAAATATTATGCCATGCAGGGTAACCTGCACGAATACCTGAAAGAGATGAACAGGGAGGTGTTTAGCAAATATGACGTAATGAGTGTGGCTGAAGGTGCGGGCAATACGATGGAAGACGCACACAACCTCGTTGATGCAGACCGCAACGAACTTAACATGGCCTACGCTTTCGAGGGCGTTGACATTGCGAAGTCAACCGGATACGATCTTGTGCACTTCAAAAAAGTGTTCAGCAAATGGGACAGCGCTTTTGCTGAAAAGGGCTGGGTGTCTATCTTCCTGGCGAATCATGACCAGGCGAGAATGGTAAGTCGGTTTGCGAGCGATGCACCGGAATTTCGCGCAGCATCCGCCAAGTTATTGAACACCTTTATCCTCAGCATGCGTGGCACTCCGTATTGCTACTATGGCGATGAGTTGGGAATGACCAATCCAGGCTTCGAAAAGATAGAAGATTACCGCGACATTCAGGCACTGAACATGTATAAGAAAACGCAAAACTCCGGAGGTGACGTGAACGCTTACCTGAAAGAGCTGAAGTTCAGTTCACGTGACAACGGAAGAACGCCTATGCAGTGGGACAGCGGACAAAATGCCGGCTTTACTTCAGCAACGCCATGGCTGGCTGTAAACTCCAATTACAATCTTATCAATGCAGCCGCGCAGGATGACGATGCCGCTTCAGTACTGAATCACTTCCGCAGGCTTACGGAACTGCGCAACAAGAAAGATGTGCTTGTTTACGGAAAATACACGCTGCTCCTGAAAGATCATCCGCAAGTTTACGCTTACACCAGGGTTCTCGATGACAAAAAGGTGCTTGTTCTCCTGAACTTCTCAGGCAGCGACAGCAGTGTTTCGCTGGATGAATTCGACTCTGTCAGCGATGTGCTTATCAACAACTATACTGAACTGGAGCTGGATGGTCGTACCGTCAGGCTGAAGCCCTACCAGGCGGCAATGCTGACTTTTGAGTGAGGAATGCCGCGGGAAACAAGCTAATTGCGATTTTCGGTCACAATTGTCTTTGTGACTGCATGGCTCTTATTACCCACATTCTAAAATAACTGTAGGGATAGCGGGAGAAAAGCGTTACATTTACCTGCCTTTACGAATTATCTTACTTCCTGGCAACACATCTCCACAGGTTGCCATCTATTTCGACATCATTCCATTCTGGCCAATAGCTTTAGATTAAGCGAACGAACGTGTTTTGATGGTTAACATCATTTTTATGGTCGATGACGACCTCGATGACCGGGAGATTTTCCAGGAAGCAATTCTAAAAATCCGCCCCGCTGCCACCGTGAACTTTGCCAAAGATGGCGATGAGGCGCTGATGATCCTCAACTCAGGAACAAAGACGCCCGATGTCATTTTTCTCGACTACAACATGCCTCGGATGACGGGCATACAATGTTTACGATCGCTCAAAGCGGACGAAAAACTCCGAACTATTCCTGTTGTGATGTATACAACTTCGGGTGATCGCGAAGAAGAAAAGGTTTGTCTTTTGCTTGGCGCAGATCACTACATGAAGAAAACCGCCAGCTTCGATGAGCTTTGTAAAGAAATACAACGCCTGTTGACATCAATTGAAGAGCGGAAAATGAACCGTGGTGAGCTACTCGGTTGACATTGCAAAATTTATGAACCGAAGATATTATGAGCTACCACATCGATGTTGACAACAGCTACACGGCCGGCACGGTTGTCTCAGCCAGGGCAAATCCGACCTTGCTGCTCAAGATCCGCAGATATTACCAGCGAATCTATTACTGCACCGTTGTTGGTGACGAAACAAAAAAAGAGCACGTTTATTTTGAACGCGAACTTTTGCCTCCGGGAAAATGAAATAAATAGAAACATAAATCGCCAGATGCAATGACACAAATATTGAAACAATGGATCCTCCAGGCATGGTCAGCGTTGACGTTCGATAAGGCATCCAAACAAATGAAGCTTACCAGATTGATTGAGAAGTTTGATGTGATTGAGGCAAGTCGGCTGCATTCAAACGTCAGGCGTTAAAAAACACGCCAGTTCTGAACGAATTATCAATGGAAAATACATATTAAAATCACCGGATGAGACAGCTCAAAATCGTAAAACAGATTACCAATCGCGAAAGCCAGTCGCTTGACAAATATTTGCAGGAGATTGGAAAAGTTGATTTGATTACCTCCGAAGTTGAAGTTGAACTGGCCCAAAGGATCCGCGAGGGCGATCAGGTTGCGCTTGAAAAGCTGACGAAAGCAAACCTGCGCTTTGTTGTTTCGGTAGCGAAGCAATATCAAAACAATGGTCTTTCCCTTGGCGACCTCATCAATGAAGGTAACTTAGGCTTGATAAAAGCGGCAAAGCGATTTGATGAGACACGGGGATTTAAATTCATCTCTTACGCAGTCTGGTGGATTCGTCAGTCGATCATGCAGGCACTCGCGGAGCAGTCGAGGATCGTCCGGCTACCACTTAACCGCGTGAGCTCACTGACAAAAATTGCGAGGACTTTCTCCGACCTCGAACAAAAGCATCAGCGGGAGCCGTCAACAGATGAAATTGCCGATGCGATCGGAATGAGTGTTGAAGAAGTACGATCTGATCTCGGCCACACGGGACGGCATATGTCAATCGATGCACCGTTTGCACAGGGAGAAGATGGAAGTTTGCTCGATGTCCTGACCGATGTAAATGAAACGAATCCGGAAAAGCAGATGATGACAGACTCTTTAACAAAGGATGTTGAGCGCGCACTGACAAGTCTGACACACCGGGAAGCGCACATCCTCGGCTTGTATTACGGTCTCAACGATAAGAAATCGCACACACTGGAAGAAATTGGAGAGAAGTTCAAGCTCACCCGCGAGCGTGTGAGACAGATCAAAGACAAAGCAACACGGAGATTGAGGCATTCATCGCGAATAAATAATCTGAAAAGTCACATGGGCTAGGAAGAATAATTAGGAAACCGCACCAATTGGTTGTACCTTGCTTGGCATTCAAGAATTAGTGCCTTTCAGCAACTCGCTCCAATTTTTTTTGCCCTTCTTTATTCGCATCATCTGGTTCGTACAATAAGGAATCAACTTAGTTTTTTTTAATTTTTAATTTTTATACAATGCAAGGAACAGTAAAATTTTTTAATGAGACCAAAGGTTTTGGCTTCATTACTCCAAACAACTCAGGCACGGATATTTTTGTCCATACTTCAGGCTTAGTCGATCAGATTCGTGAGAACGATCAGGTTGAATATGATGAAGAAAAAGGCAAAAAAGGAATGAATGCCGTGAATGTTACACTATTGAACTAATCAGTTTTTTATATAACATTATAAAGAGCCACGTGTTGTGGCTCTTTTTGTTTTATTACACTGCCATGCAATGATCCACTCACCGCATCATTGCAACGATCACGTGTTCTTCTGTTCATTCCGTATGACGTCTGGAGGCACTCTACATGTAATATTGTTTGCTTTACCCGGCCGGATCGAACAGATTCGAAAAGTGAACCGCTGATTGAGCAGCTAATGTGCTGTTTTTTTTGCATCTTTGTTTCAATCACTCACATGCACCTCCGGATCGCGAGAACCATTTACGTAATTGTGCTGATGTTGATGTGCCTCGAAATAATAGGTGCGTCAGCGACAGCCGGTATGTCCGCATCTTGTCAGGGTATCAGCATTGCTGCCGCAGAAGAGCGCACCTCAATTCCTGGCGCCTTCCTTTTCGAAAAGGCAGAAGAGGAAAATGACAAGACAGAGGAAGAGAATTGTCACATCGCTCGCACTTTGCTCATCGACTTTTCACATGTAGCGCATTCTCTTAGCGCATGCTACCTCGGAGTGTTGCACCTTCCCGCGAACACCACACTATTTAATGTGAGGCCACCTGCATATCGCCTCAATCGCGTTCTCCTCCTTTGATATTATCTCTTACTGTCGGGCGTGAAAGCCCACGCAATAGTAGCGACTGGCTAAACTAAAGCCGGACTCGTTCTAAGGCTTCCGCGAATTAGTTTCTGAGGATGAACCACCAGACGACAAAATAATCGCGAGCAATCAAATTATTTTTAAGTGCAAAACGCGTAAGACTTCACAATTACGTGAGAAACGGAGATAGAGATGTTCAGCAGATTTATACACAGACCAGTACTGGCAATATCATTGTCAATGGCGATCATTTTTTTAGGCATACTGGCTGTTTACACCAGGCCCGTGTCACAGTTTCCTGAAATTGCTCCGCCACGCGTAAACATTTTCATTGCGTATCCAGGATCGAGTGCCGATGTACTTGTGCAGTCTACGCTTGTGCCGCTGGAACGCGCAATCAATGGCGTGCAGGGTATGCAATACATCATCTCTGATGCCACCAGTGCAGGCGAGGCTACCGTGCAAATTGTTTTTGAGCCTGGTACCGATCCCAACGCTGCGGTCGTGAATGTAAAAACACGGGTTGACCAGGTGATGAACAATCTTCCGCCACTCGTCCAGCGCGAAGGCGTGATCATTTCACCGATTCAGCCCAGCATGCTGATGTATGTAAATCTCTATAGCACTGATAAAAAGGCGGATGAAAAGTTCCTGTACAATTACTCGAGTGTTCATATTTTACCGGAACTGCAGCGGATCAGCGGCATGGGACGCGCCCAGATTCTCGGTAGTCGCCAGTATGCCATGCGAATCTGGCTAAAGCCCGACCGGATGCGTGCCTACAACATTTCGACAGAAGAAGTGATGGAAGCCATCAGTGAGCAAAGTGTAATCGGAAGACCAGGACGTCTCGGCCAGGCATCAGGTAAAACCCCACAGTCACTTGAATACGTGCTCACTTACAAAGGAAGGTTTAATGAACCTAAGGAGTATGAGAATATTATCGTAAAAGCTAACCCTGAAGGCGAGATTCTCAAACTCAAAGACGTTGCGGAAGTGGAACTCGGCAGCGAATTTTTCGACATCTACTCCAACAAAGACGGTTTTCCTTCCGCGTCCATCGTCTTGAAACAAAATTTCGGAAGCAACGCCAGCAAAGTAATTCAGGCGGTTAAGGAAAAATTAAAAGAGCTGGAACCCGATTTCCCTCCGGGAATGCAGTATGACATTAACTATGACGTGTCGAAATTTGTCGATGCCTCAATCGATAAAGTGATGCATACGCTGGTTGAAGCTTTCATCCTGGTGGCGCTCGTTGTATACATTTTCCTTGGAGACTGGCGGTCAACGCTCATTCCGACACTCGCAGTTCCTGTTTCACTGATAGGCGCTTTCGCATTTATGCAAATGTTCGGCCTGACGATCAATCTCATAACACTGTTTGCCCTTGTGCTTGCGATCGGTATTGTCGTTGATAATGCGATCGTTGTGGTAGAGGCAGTCCACGCAAAGATGCATGCAGAAAATCTGTCCCCTTATAAGGCAACGGTTAAGGTATTGGACGAAATCAGCGGGGCGATTATCGCCATCACACTCATCATGACGGCAGTGTTCGTACCTGTTTCATTTATGACCGGACCTGTTGGTGTTTTCTACAGGCAGTTTGCCATTACCATGGGAAGTGCCATTGTTCTGTCAGGTGTTGTGGCGCTGACCCTTACACCTGTGCTCTGCGCAATGATCCTGAAAAACAACTATGGAAAACCAAGACGGAAATCTCCGGTCGATAAGTTTATTGACTGGTTTAACAATCGCTTTGAGTATGTTACCGCAAAATATGCCGGCCTTCTCAGCAAAATAGTCGATCGCAGGTCAATCACCTACGGCACCTTCATTCTATTTGCTGTCGGTACTTTTTTTCTTAACAACACACTTCCAGCGGGGTTCATTCCAAGCGAAGACCAGGGAATGATTTATGCAATCATCCAGATGCCTCCCGGCAGCACACTGGAACGTACCAACGATGTGTCGCGGAGGCTGCAGGAAATTGCAGAGGAAATTGAGGGCATTCATTCGGTAACATCGCTGGCGGGTTACGAAATACTCACCGAGGGCCGTGGTTCGAATGCGGGAACATGTATCATCAACTTAAAGGACTGGTCTGAACGGAAGCATTCTGTAGGGGAGATCGTTGAAGAGCTTGAAGAAAAAACGACAGACCTGGGAGCCGTGGTCGAATTTTTTGAACCTCCGGCTGTGCCAGGTTATGGCTCATCGGATGGCTTTTCGTTGCGATTGCTCGATAAGGCGGCAACAACCGACTACCAGGAATTCGACAAGGTAAATGCCGAGTTCATGCGGGCACTGGCGGAACGAAAAGAGCTCACAGGCTTGTTTACGTTCTTCGCGGCAAACTATCCGCAATATGAGCTTGTTATCGATAATGAACTCGCTATGCAAAAAGGTGTATCCATTGGAAAAGCAATGGAGAACCTCGACATTCTGATTGGCAGCACGTATGAGCAGGGATTCACGCGGTTCCGCACATTTTACAAAGTGTATACGCAGTCAGCGCCCGAATACAGAAGACTTCCCTCTGACATTCTCAACCTTTTCGTGAAAAACGACCGTGACGAAATGGTGCCTTATTCATCGTTCATGACAATGCGAAAGACACAGGGTCCAAATGAAATCACGCGCTTCAACCTTTACAACTCTTCCTCTATCCGCGGACTTCCGGCACCAGGTTATACAAGCGGAGATGCGATCCACGCTATTCAGGAGGTCGCTGAAAAGACACTTCCGGTCGGATATGACATTGCATGGGAGGGACTCTCTTACGATGAAGCGAGACGCGGAAATGAAGCACTGTATATTTTTATTGTGGTGCTGATCTTTGTCTACCTGGTGCTTGCTGCGCAGTATGAAAGTTTCATCATCCCACTGGCAGTTATTCTCTCGTTGCCGGCCGGTGTTTTTGGTTCCTTTCTGCTCCTCGAAGCACTTGGACTCGCCAATGACATTTATGCGCAGATGGGATTGATCATGCTTGTCGGTCTGCTTGGCAAGAATGCCGTTCTGATTGTTGAATTTGCTGTGCAGAAACATCAGCAGGGCGCAACGGTAATTGAGGCCGCAGTCGAAGGAGCACGCGTGCGGTTCAGGCCCATCCTGATGACTTCGTTCGCGTTCATCGCAGGGTTGATACCTCTTGTAGTCGCAACCGGACCTGGCGCCATTGGAAACCGAACCATTGGATCGTCATCTCTCGGTGGAATGCTGCTCGGAACACTTTTCGGAGTTGTCGTTGTGCCCGGACTTTATGTGATCGTTGGAACCATTGCCCATGGCAAAAAACTTATCCGCGATGAAGATGAAAAACCGCTCAGCGAACAAATGGTGGAAGCATCGGCAGATCATTCCCTCGTTAAACGCCTGCTAAAGAAAATGCGTACGAAGGAAAATGACATCACGAACACCTGAACGCATTCAATTGAGTTTTCCATTGACATCACACTCACTTAAATATCCCTGCAGTTTTTATGGCTAAGATTATCAGACCTGCGTACCCACTGGAATTCAGTATCGGACTTCTTCTCCTCATTTTTGTCCTGTCAGCATTTGTTTCATTTGAAATTTTTGACACCACATGGCAGGCAGTGATTGACGGTGACGGACCTATTCTCGGATTCGCGCTGGCAGGTGTCGCTGCAGTCGTGCTCGCATTGATCATGTGGGAGGAATTTCTTTTCCCGGTACGAATCAGACCCTCAGCAGATGAAATTGTTTTTCGAAACCATTTCACCAAACTGAAAACGGAAGTTGCGATGTACTGTGCCATTCCTGTTATCGTTGCTTTTATCTACCTTAGCTATGAGGTGATTGAAGTTCCATTTTTCATTTGGGCTGCCATTTGTATCATCGCGCCTGCCGGCAAACTTTTGTCAGGTATCAGGAATTACAACGACTACCTTAAGTTTACCAACGAAAACATCTCGTACAAGAACAACGACAAAGAAGGTGTGCTGGCACTGGACAAAACACGCCAGATCGCCCTTATCAAAGATCAGGGGAACGTTCTTCACAAGATGAAAGTGACCATGGCAGACAACACTGAAGTAATCATCGACCTTGATGAAATGGAACTGGATGCATTCTGTCAGACGATAGAAAAATTTATTGTCGGCCATTACGGGGAAATTGTAGAATCACCCGCTTCTTCTACGACATTACGCTGATGTCCATGTATTTCTTATCAAACATCAATGCCACGGATCCAGCCCGCAGGTATCTTTGAGATATTGGGCGTCAACACTGAAATCAGACTGCAGAAGTTTTGTTGCTTGCCATAGAAAAGATCAATAAACGTTTGCAAAAATGTTATTATAAGCGACCCGATCAAAGGAAAAACAATCAGTCATGGAACTTGGGATTTATACATTTGCGGACCTGCAGCCCGACCGTTTGGCGGGACGGTCGATTACTACACATCAGCGCATTAAAGATCTGCTGGAAGAAATTCATCTGGCCGATCAGCTTGGACTTGACGTGTTCGGTGTCGGTGAACATCATCGTGCCGATTATGCTGTGTCATCTCCGGCAGTAGTGCTTGCTGCTGCCGCTTCCATCACGAAAAATATCAAACTGACAAGCGCTGTTTCGGTATTGAGTTCGGATGATCCGGTAAGGGTGTTCCAGGACTTCGCAACCCTCGATCAGATTTCTGACGGCCGCGCAGAGATCATGGCAGGAAGAGGCTCTTTTATCGAGTCGTTTCCTTTGTTCGGTTACGACCTTAGTGACTACGATGCTCTGTTTTCAGAAAAGCTTGACCTGCTTTTAAGAATTAACGAATCGGAGAAAGTTGCGTGGCGCGGAAAAATGCGTTCCCCGCTTGACGGGCTTGGTGTTTACCCACGGCCTTACCAGGCGAAATTACCGATATGGCTTGCCGTAGGAGGCACACCGGAGTCTGCGATGCGTGCAGCCCGGCTGAAGCTGCCGATGGCGCTGGCAATCATCGGTGGAATGCCGGAGCGTTTTGTTCCGTTCGTCAATCTGTATAAAAAAACCGCGCGTGATGAGGGCCATGATCCCGCCTCGCTACAATTGGGAATCAATACGCACGTGTTCGTCTCTGACACATCTCAACAAGCTGGTGACGACTTCTATCCGACCTATGCTGCAATGATGAATAAGATCGGCAGGGAGCGCGGGTGGCCTCCGTTAAGCAGAGATCAGTTTGATGCAAATTGCTCTGCAAAAGGATATCTGGTAGTAGGCAGTGTTCAGCAGGTGATTGACAAGATCCTGTATGAGCATGAGTTGTTCAGCCACACGAGATTTCTTGCGCAGATGAGTGTGGGTACAGTTGATCACAAGAAAGTGATGAAGTCCATGGAATTGTTTGGAACCCAGGTTGCTCCGGCTGTGAGAAAGGCAATCTCTGCGGGACACGGAGTTCAATAAGATCGAAATCCAAGATCCAGATACCAAAATCCAAAAGCCAAATTTCAAAGACAAAAAACCAATATGCCGCACCTTGGTATGTGGACTTTGGAGCTTGGAACTTGGAACTTCTTGTCTTCTATGTCATTAGGTTCTGAGACACTACGTCCTCCATTCTTGATTTTTCCTTAAATTGGTTCTAAACCTACGCCTATGAATCCCCTCAGACGTTACCTCTCTGGCGTGCTAATCGCTGCAGTCTGTGTGCTGAGCTTTGCGTGCCAATCCGAAAATAAGTTGAACGACACTGCAAAAAATTCCGATACAACGGTCAAGGTATACGGTCCGTATATTTTGGAGCGGCTACCGGTTACGAAAGGTGTGAAGATGGGAAATCCGATCCAGCTCGCGCTTGGGCCGAAGGGGCTCCTGTATGCAGCCAACCAGACTGGTGAAGTTTATACGCTGCATGATTCAGACGATGACGGCCTGGAGGACAGCACAGCGCTTTACTGCAACGTGACGGACTATGCGCTGCGTTCCCCTGTAGGCTTTGCTTCGAGAGGCGACACGGTATTTATCGGCACGGCACAGCAGGTGCGCGCATTCATTGATTTGAATAATGACAACCGTGCCGATACAAGCTGGGTTTTCTTTGATAAGATCCCAAACAGCGAACATCCTTATGAGTGGACAAGCGGAATGCGATTCGGACCGGGAGGGTGGCTTTATGTAGCCCTCACAACCGACTCATGGAATGCCGGAGCAGCAGCGGACCCGTTGGGATTGCGCGGAAGCATCATCAAGATTTCGCCAAATGAAAAAAAATATGAAATTCTCGCGCGTGGCATCCGGTCTGTGCCGGGCATGGACTTCAATGAAGCGGGAGATTTGTTTTTTACAGACAATGAAGGAGGAGGCAACCCGACCGAAGAATTGAATCGCCTGGAACCCGGAGCTTTTTATGGCCATAACAAAAAAAAATATCCTGCCGACTCCGCACACGTACGCAAGCCGGACTTCGATCTGATATCTGAAGTAGCACCCTCGTCAATTGAGTTTAACAGGACGGAGAATTCGTTTGGTGGCACAAAAGGCGACTTGTTTGTTTCATACTATGGCCCGGGCGAACGCTGGACACGTGGTGCACTTAGCCGTGTCGTTGTAAAGCGCAAACCCGATAACACTTACGAGTTCACGGAGTACACAATAGCGGACATTCCCAAGCTTTCGGATCTGGCGTTTGGAAAAGATGGCAACCTTTACGCCTCTCACCACGGACAGGCCGACTACTGGTATAACGCAGTGTATTCCGATCAGGGCGGCTTTTATAAGATCACTTTCGACCCCAAAAGCAAAGCCTCAGCCAACTACACGAGGCCGAAACAGGAAAAGACATTTTCGAAGGATGCAGTAGCCATGGGCAAACAGCTTTTTGCGGAAGCAGGTTGCCTGGGCTGCCACCAGGTGGATGGCAAAACGGAACTGATTGGCCCGAACCTGAAAGATGTCGCGAAGAATTTTTCGCGCGAAGAAATTCTGGAAGAAATTCTCTATCCGTCAAAGCGAATCAAGCCGAGCATGGGCGGACTGCGCGTTACAAAAAAAGGCGGTCAGGTACTCCTGGGACGTGCCATCAATACGGATGAGCAGGGAATCGATTTTATGGTTATCGGAAATCAGATGGTTCGCATCAGGAAAAGCGAAATCGAAAAAATCGAAAATGAAAAAAGATCGCTGATGTTTGAAAACATGCTCGTGGCGATGACAGAAGACAAGCGACAGGCGTTGCTGGACTACCTCGTGAGTTTAAGCAGGGAAGCAGTAGTCAATAATCAATAAATTAATAATCAATAATCGGTATATTCGGACGGATGAACTTGAAATCGCGCATTGCTTCAGCAAAGAACTCGCGATTTGAACATTCACAGGCACCTTATGAACAATTCTAACAGATAATTCTATGAAGATTTACGCATTTGCAATTGCAATGATGTTCGGCATCAACACCTTTACCTTTGCACAAAAAAATTCTACAACGCCCGTTCAGGCCGGAAAAGATGTTGCGATTGTTAAGACAACCGCGGGAAGTGTTCGTGGCTATATTCACAATGGCATCTTTACCTATAAGGGAATCCCATATGCAACTGCCAAACGGTTCGAAGCACCTGCGAAAGTCACGCCCTGGGAAAATGTGCGCAGCTCGATGACTTACGGCCCCGTTGCTCCGCTTCTGAACCCAACCACGCAGGTACATGACGAAAGTGAATTCCTGTTTCATCACGACTGGGGATATGCCAATGAAGATTGCCTTCGCGTTAACGTGTGGACACCCGGCATAAACGATGGCAAGAAGCGTCCCGTGATGTTCTGGATCCATGGCGGAGGTTATACCGCAGGCTCCTCACAGGAATTGCCTTCATACGATGGTGAATCGATTAGTAAAACTGGCGATGTAGTACTTGTATCGGTCAACCACCGCCTCAACATTTTAGGATTTCTCGACCTTTCGGATTTCAGCGACAAATACAAGCAGTCTGCAAACAACAGCTTTCACGACCTCGTTGCTGCGTTGCAATGGGTGAAGGAAAACATTTCAAATTTCGGTGGCGATCCCAACAACGTCACGATCTTCGGACAATCCGGTGGTGGCGGAAAGGTATCTACGCTGATGAGTGCACCCAGTGCTAAAGGACTATTTCACAAGGCCATTGTTCAGAGCGGTGTCTGGTCTGACTTTCAGGACCAGAACATTTCGAAAAGAATAGGCGCTGCTGTAGTGGCCGAACTCGGCTTCTCTGCCTCACAGGTCGACAGCCTCCAGAAGGTTCCGTTTGACAAGCTTGTCGCTGCGGGAAACAAAGCATTGCAGAAAGTGCGTGACCAACTCGCTGCTGAGGGAAAACCGGTCGGCCCGGGAATTCGGTTTGGCTGGGGCCCGACACTGGACGGAACATTCCTGCCATATCAGATGACGGATCCGAAGGCACTCGCCATTTCTGCTGACGTTCCGCTCATCATCGGATCCACAAAAAACGAATTCATGCAATCGCTTCGCAACCCGGAATTGCGCAATGCCACAGCTGCGCAGGTGCGCGAATTTTTGCAGAAAACATGGGGCGATAAAACCGATGCGTACATTGCCGCAGTGAACAAAGCCTATCCGAACAACGCGCGGCCGAATGACCTTGTCGACATTGATTCATTTTTCAGACGAGGAATGGTCGCGCAGGCGAATGCCAAGGCTGCCCTGGGTGGTGCTCCGGTATTTATGTATCTGTTCACATGGCAATCACCTGTCATGGATGGCGACTATAAAGCTATCCATTGTATGGAGATTCCGTTTGTCATGAACAACATCGCCCGATGCGAGGAGATGACAGGTGGGGGAAAAGAGGCATATGAACTTGCATCGAAAATGAGTCAGGCGTGGATAAACTTTGCGCGGAATGGCAATCCCAACCACAAAGGTCTTGTGCAATGGCCGCGCTATGAAGTGAATACTGGCGCAACGATGATGTTCGACAACGTTCCTGCTATCCGGAACCACCCGGACAAAGAGTTTCTGGAACTTGTGCTTAACACGCCTCCGCGATTCTAGATTTGCTTTCTACCAGTGCAAGATTTGAAAGGATGAAAATAGGTCGTCCGAAAATAATCAACGCTTACCGCTTGTTGAAAACAAAATTGCTCTTTCGGTAAAAATGCTAAGTTGCGTTTGATGGATTTGAAAACTAAAAAATCAGAGACATCACACGTTTCGATAGTGGACAAATTCCAAAAAATCACATTCCTAAGTTATTCTGTTCAATAAAACTTTTTAAGTACTGTTATGAAGAATGATACACCCCGTTCGAGAAGAAAATTTCTGCAACAGATCGGTGCCACCGGTGCGATGCTGGGCGCAGCTCCGTTGACATCACTGGCCGCAAAGGAAAAAGCGGAAGAACGGATTCTGCACTATGAACGAAAGACATCGGCAAACGATAAAGTGCGCCTTGCCGTCATCGGCTATGGCGTTCAGGGACATTTCGATCTGAACACTGCGCTGAAAGTTCCCGGTGTGGAACTCGCAGCCATCTGCGATCTCTATACGGGCAGACTCGAGAATGCCCGTGAGCTTCATGGGAAAGACCTTTTTACCACCATCAACTACAAAGACATTCTCGATCGCAAGGACATTGATGCAGTATTTATCTGCACCACAGATGTGTGGCACGCGCGCATTGCACTGGACGCCCTGGCCAAAGGCAAACATGTTTATTGCGAGAAGCCAATGGTGTATAAGATCAACGAAGGTTATCCGGTAATGGAAGCTGCGAAAAAATCCGGCAAAGTGTTTCAGGTAGGGAGCCAGCGGGTGAGCAGCATTGGTTACGCGAAAGCAAAGGAATTGCTTGCAGCAGGAGAGATCGGCAAACTCAACATGGTGAATGCAGTATACGACAGGCAAAGCTCCATCGGTGCGTGGCAGTACACGATTCCCAAAGATGCAAGCGCGCTCACAACCAACTGGGATAAATTTATCGAGGTAACTGAAAAGATGGCATTTGACGCGAAGAAATTCTTCTGGTGGAGGGCGTTTAAAGAAGTCGGGACAGGAGTTGCAGGAGACTTGTTTATTCACC
Source organism: Fulvivirgaceae bacterium JP3-4 (assembly GCA_029309925.1). Lineage (GTDB taxonomy): Bacteria > Bacteroidota > Bacteroidia > Cytophagales > Cyclobacteriaceae > Chryseosolibacter. The sequence continues at coordinate 2,370,760 of JARKND010000001.1, read as the reverse complement.
TGCTCAGCGGCACGCATTTCATCACGAATTCTCTCGGTCCTGAATCGATTTTCAGCACCGGCCAGTTCAGCTACTGGAAAGACGGGCGCAATCTTCCTGATGTTATGTCAGGCGTGATGCAATATCCCGCTTCAAAAGCGCACGACCCGTTCCTGCTGACACTGCAAGTGAATTTCATCAGCGGAACCGGAGGGCAGGAGGTTATACGCTTAATCGGATCCGAGGGTGTTATCGAAGTGAATGGTAACAACATTACCGTGAAACACAGTCTGATGCCGGAAGCGCCTGGGTTCGGTGGTTACGATTCATTATTTACATTTTCCAAAGCCATGCAGGCGGAAATGCAAAAGGAGTTCGAGGCGAAGTGGACACCGGAGCAACGCAAACGCAAAACGAAAGAGGATATAGTCTTCAAAGCACCGGAAGGATACAGTGACCACCTGGATCACATCACCAACTTCTTTGACGCAGTGAGAACCGGCAAGCCTGTTGTGGAAGATGCTGAGTTCGGTTTCCGTGCGGTAGCACCAGCACTTGCTTGTAATGAAAGTTACTTCTCGAAGAAGATTATCCAGTGGGATCCTGTCAGAATGAAGTTAAAATAAATCAGGGAGGAAGGAATTTGCGCGTCCTTCAGTGCCGAAACCTCATTCAGCAATTAGATTTTTTGAATGGCGAGCGTAGGATTTAACGAGAGGTGAAGTTGTTTAAATCCTTGAAATCTTCAGCGCGTGTGCTTCAGAAGGAAACATCACGCGCTGAAGAAAATCAAAATCAATTTCGGATGAAATTCCATCCCAGTGAAACCAGGAATACACGGCTCTTCACTGGCTCGCCATTGGAGGCGTTATTAATGTCCTTCACGCCAAGATTATAGCGAACATCGAGGTTCAGTCCGAAGCCGGCATCATAACCTGCGCCCAGCGACATCGAGATGTCACTGCTTTTGTAATGTTCCTTGATGTCTTCGGTACCGCTGCCCAGAAAAGTATCATACTTCCGTTCTCCATCGAGCAAAAATCCAAACTGCGGTCCGAGCTGGAGATTAAGGCCGCCAATCGGATAGAACTTCAACATCACGGGAATGCTCAGGTAGGTAAAGCTCTCCTGCGCGGTTCCAAACACAGTGCTGCGGATGTCTCCGTTCTGCGTGAAGAATAACAGTTCAGGTTGGATCCCGACCTTGTCAAATTTGCCACGAAGGAAAATGCCTGCGTGAAATCCCGTCCTTGAATCGTAAGAGGCACCCGGATCCTTCACGTTAAGTGTTGATAAGTTCAAACCACCCTTGATACCGAAACCTGTTTCCTGCGCGAATGTGTACCCTGAGCTGACGACTAACAACAAACCAATAATTGCCTTTTTCATTTTTTATATTGTTTTACGTGGCGCAATGCTATCTGATAATTGTCACTTGGGCACGAGTCTACTCGGCAGAGCATTGGAAAAGTTCTTTGAATGGTTTGATGGATCGGGCAGGGGGTTGCGAAAATGCAGGGCGGATGAAATCGTGAAAAAACCGAAGAGCCGGAAGGCGAAGTTGGGCCTTTAATTTTGTATTATTGAGGCTAGAAAGAGCTTGCCTAAAGGATAATATGTTTTCGCAATTGCCATAGCGTTTTCCTGTTGTTCCCCGGCAAGCTCTTTTTTTGTTCCTTGTCTGAACGTTGTCAACAAGTTATTCACAAAAAAACGTGCATTTTGTGAACTAATCAAGCTTTTGTGGAAATCTTTTTTCTGTGATGTGCACAACTTTTCACCTGTATCATCCGTCATCCACAAGCACTGTGTTGCACTCCATCCAGGATTGCTTCTTTCAGGATGTCCGTATTAATGTTTTTTAATGCCGTGAACCTGATACAGTAACCGGTCACACTCGCCTTGCCCAGTCTCTTTCCGTAACTTTTTATCAGATAGGTCTTATCTTCAATACCCATGATATACACAGAGATGCCAGTGGTATTCCCACTCATACCAATCTGGTAAAAGTCTTTTGTTTTGCCATCCGCATATCTCATTGTGTATGACCCATATCCGATGTTAGCGTTTGAAACAGTTTTTCCGCTCTCATCCCTGCCGTCAAGGAACCACAGTTTGCATTCAGGCAGGATCTTGAGTATCAGCAGATGCAACTGCTGCATATCGCTTCGCTTCGGCTCCGGCTGGGCAGCGATATATTTGTTGATCTGCTCTTTTACGCTCATGTTTATTCCAGCTCTTTGCAGATAAACTGATGATCACTGAGTAGATCTGTTATTTGCATGACGACATGTTTTTCTTCGCTCTCGATTCTCAGGATTTTGTCGCAGTCGAGAAGATCGAAGTTCCACTTTCCCGATGGAAGAATGGAGTTGATATGGGGTTGAAGTTTTTCAACCTGACGTTTTGTTCTGACAGAAGTCTTAAAAACGTAAATCATTTCTTCGACCAGGTTTCCAGAAGGTCGCGCAGGTTTTCCAGCGTCATACGCATTCCCACTTTGAAGCCTTCAAGTAGTCCTTCCATCCGTTCAAGTGACTCATTGTAAATATTGATCTCCACTTTTGTTCCTCCGTTTGATTCGGAGAAATTCAAATTCCAGTCGGAGCCATGCGGTTCAGGATTTTCATCCTTGTCTGTAAAGACGTTCCACATTTTAAAATTTGATTTTGGCGTGATCGAAAGATATTTCTGGACCGCCCAGCGCTCATTTCCGTCCGGGCTTACCATAGCATAAAACCTGCGGCCGCCTACTTTGAAATCCATAAACTTTGTTCGTGATGTGAAAGGCTTGGGCGCATACCATTGATCGAGCAATTCCGGCTTTGTGAAAGCATCCCATACCAGTGACGGATGGGCATCGAACTCCATGGTAATGTTCACCATCTTTGTCGACTTGTCGACATTGAAATCAAAAAGAGAATTGGTTGTCATTTTTTTTGTTTTTTCATGGTTGATAATAACTGATCAAGCTGATTGAAGCGCGTCTCCCAGATCTTCCTGAGCTGGTTAAGCCACTTGTCTATTTCTTTCATTTTTTCAAATTCAAGTGAGTAGTAAATTTCCCTCCCTTGTTGTTCCTGTTTCACGAGCTCGCACTCTGTGAGGATCCGCAGGTGTTTCGAAACAGCCTGCCGCGTGGTGTTGAAGTTCTCGGCAATGGCATTGGGCGTCATTGCCTGTACGGCAATGAGGGTAATGATCGCCCTTCTCGTAGGGTCGGCTATCGCCTGAAATATATCTCTTCTCATTTCTTAACGGGGTTAAAAGAGCAACTGTTCGGTTGCAAATATATGCGCAACTGATCGGTTTCACAATAGAACGGGCAGATTTTATTTTGGATGTCTGGCAGTCGGGCTTATTCTAGCTCAAGTCAGCAATTTTTTGGGCAGCGAATCGGAATCTGCAGTGCCGCTGACACATCTAGAGACGGACGTATTCTTCAATTCATTGCCATTTAAACTTTACACAGGGCTTTAATTTGAACGCGCTATGAAATAATTTGCGCCACATCCACGATCCGTCCCACCGACAAGACCGCGCTGCGATGAGGGTTGGCAAGTAACGAAAGCTGCAACAGGCGAAACGATGAAAACACGCATGATCACCCCTGAGGGGCTTGAAAAATTAAAAGCTGAGTTAGATCATCTGTGGCGCGTGGAGCGCCCTGACACGACACAAAAGGTTGCGTGGGCTGCGAGCCTTGGCGACCGTTCCGAAAATGCAGACTATCACTACAATAAGAAACGCCTTCGCGAGATCGACAGGCGCGTACTGTACCTGCGGAAGTCTATTGACGATTTGAAAGTAGTGCAATATTCGTCATTCCAGGAAGGTAAAGTCCTCTTTGGTGCCTGGGTGGAAGTTGAAAACCAGCGTGGCGACAAGAAGCGGTTTCGTATTGTGGGCTACGATGAGATTTTTGATACGAAAGATTACATCTCCATCGATTCGCCAATGGCGCAGGCACTGATGAAAAAAGAAGTGGGTGATGAAGCTATCGTGAAGACGGGTGCCGGTGAATTCAGATGGCGGATTACAAAAATTGAATATCAGAAATAAGCACTATTTGTCTGGCGTCTTGTCTGGCGCGCATTTACTTTTTCCAGATGTTTCCTTGCATTGTGCAAAAATTTATGAGACCTAAAACAGTCAGTATTCTCGGATGTGGATGGGTTGGAAAGCCACTGGGCAGGGCACTGGCAGTCTCGGGTCATCGCGTTTCAGGCTCTACCACGAAAGAGGCAAATATTGCTGCAATTGAAGCGTCAGGTCTCGCAGCATTCGTCCTGAATGTCGATGAATTAACAGCGCACGGTGCGCATTCATTCTTTGAATGTGATGTGCTGGTGATCAGTCTCCCCCAAGGCACGCGGGCCGGGAAGGGAGAGGAGTATCTGGGCCGGATTAAGAAAATTATAGCACTGGCAAATAGGGGAAACGTTAACAACATCATCCTGGTCAGCACCACATCGGTTTACCCAAATCTCAATCGTGTTGTCCTGGAAGAAGATGCTGATGCTGCGAACTCAATCGTCCAGGCGGAAAGCATAGTCCGGAAGTCAGGAATTCCGGCAACGATCCTTCGCTTTGCCGGGTTGTTCGGTCCCGGTCGGCATCCGGGAAAGTTTCTTGCCGGAAAGACCGATGTAAGCGGAGGAAACTCACCTGTCAATCTTATCCACCTTGATGACTGCGTGCAAATCATCAAGGTCATAATAGAGAATAATGTCTGGAACGAAGTGCTGAATGCGTGTGCTGATGGTCATCCGACAAGACGCGACTTCTACACGCACGCGGCTCTCGAACTTGGGCTCGAGCCTCCGATTTTCTCAGAAGACGCGGAACCGGCCTTCAAAATTGTGAGTAATGAGAGACTAAAATCGGTTTTAAAGTATGCTTTCATACACCCAATCTCAGTTCGCTGACTCTTACCGGGGCCTGTGAATGCAATTGCCGATGGGCGTACCTGCCCGGATTTTGCAGTCTCTTGAATGAAACGTATTTTCATTGGTACGAAGCAAAGTCGCATGAGGTATCGCGTCTATGTTGTAGAGCTTTCCAAAAAAGTCTTCACTGAAAACAGAAAATTTCGCGAAGCCAATCCGCAGTTCAACGGTGTACTGCAATGCCTGTATGTCGGGATGACGAGCAAGACTCCGCAAGAGCGGTTTATCCAGCACCGCACGGGATACATCAATAAGAAGGGCCACAAGCTTTCTGCTAACATTGTGCAGAAATACGGGATGTACCTCAGGCCAAGTCTGTACGAACATCTCAATCTGAAGCCGATGACCCGCGCGGAGGCGCTGGCACTGGAAGAAAAGCTTGCGTGGGATCTGAGGAGGCAAGGATATGCAGTGTGGTTTAATTGACGATGTCGATTTTTTACCATCCGAATCGTCAGAAATGAATTATCTTAAGGAATAAATGTCGCGGCAGCACGAATCCCCTCTATGCTTCTGAAAGACTTTCTTCCGAAACCTGAGAACAGACGATTTGTTCGTCTTTACAGAATCATCCATTTCCGGTTCGAAGAACGTGACGTACCCAGAACGAAGGCGTACCCACCCAGACCGGAACATGTCCTTTCTTTTTTTCCGTACGAACCCGAAACAGTTCAATATCCGAACAAAGTCACAAAGAATGCCCGATGCATCGTTACAGGACAGCATGACATAGTATTCAATCGTACTGTTCAAAATCATTTCCTCTGCCTTCAGATTGTTTTTCAGCCGACAGCATTCTACATGCTCACTGGTGTCCCGTGCGCGGAGATCAATAATCAATATCTTGAAGGAGAACTGTTCTTCCGCAACGATATTCAGTTTGTTAACGAGCAGCTCTTCCACGCAGCTACATATGACGAAATGCTTGCCATCGCTGATCGGTTCGTGAGCAAACTGCAACCCGTCAAATACAAGTCGCCAATCGATGCGATGGCAACCGTGATGCTGCAAAAAGAAGGAATTTTATCTCTCGACTGGCTTGCCAGTCAAAGTTCACTAAGCACGAAGCAGTTCGAACGGAGTTTTAAACTGCGCACAGGCGTAACGCCTAAAATATTCTCCAGGATCAGCAGGTTTGACAAGGCATTTCGTCTGAAAAACCAATACCCGGAGATGGATTGGCTAAGCGTTGCGATCGCGTGCAGCTATTACGACTACCAGCACCTCGTGAAGGACTACAAGGATTTTACCTCGCTGACGCCACCTGCATTTCACGACATCGACAACAAAGCACCGGAAAGAATCTTCGGACTACACGAGGGTTACGAAGCCTAGCAACAAAACGGTTGTCGGAATTTTACCATTAGTCCGCACGCTCTTCGATTTAGGTTTGTGTCATCATCAAACCAACTCAATTATGGAAAGAAAACAATTCTTGAAATCCGGGCTTCTGGCAGGTTTTGCTGTGGCCGGACTTTGCAAAGAAACAAAAGCTTTCGGCAGTCTGAGCGAACTTAAGCCGTTCTATATTCCTCCGGATGATGCGCCTCTTGATCCCGGACCTGGCGTAGCAATTCGTGTGAAGGTGCGGACCAGCCAGACCAACATGCAATACTCCGCGGTTGATGTTGCAATTGCTCCGAAGGTAATGGGGCCGGCACCGCATGTGCACAAAGACCTGGATGAATTGATGTATGTGCATGAGGGTACCGTCAGCATTCTGGTTGGAGATCAGGTATATGAGGTGAAGGCTGGAGGGTGGCACCTTCGTCCGCGCGGCATCGTTCACACCTTTTGGAATGCAACGGACAAAATTGCACGATGCACAGACATGTATTTCAATCAGAATTTTGAAGATTTTCTCGAAGAACTGTTTTTCAAAATCATCCCAGACATGGCTCAGCGAAAATTAACGCCTGCAGATCCGCAGATTGCAAAGCGTATGGCGAATCTTGACAAACAATTTGGAATCACAACTTACCATGATCAACGCAAAGCGATAATGGAAAAGTATGGCTTAATATAATCGAACTGAAAGTTTCTCCTTATCTAAGACCAAAATCCCTAGTCTTCTGCCTGCGTTCGGTTTGCATTGGGCGATTGGGCATTCGATACTCACAGGTGCAAGACTGCCAGGCGGAATAATCGGTTTCCGATATGATTTCGCAAAGTAAAATGGCTGCAACTTTTATCTTTGCCGTGTTGTTCTCATGGGCGACAGGGTTACTATGAAGAAAATCGGATTTTTGTCTTTTGGACATTGGGCTAACCGCCAGGGTTATCAAACGCGCACAGCAGCCGATACGTTGCTGCAATCGATCGATCTTGCGGTGGCCGCGGAAGAGATGGGATTAGATGGAGCGTATTTCCGCGTTCATCATTTTGCAGCACAGCTTGCATCGCCATTTCCGCTGTTGTCAGCGATTGGTGCAAAAACAAAGAAGATCGAAATTGGAACGGGCGTGATCGATATGCGCTATGAAAATCCGCTTTACATGGTGGAGGATGCCGGGGCAGCTGATCTTATCTCAGGAGGAAGGTTGCAGCTTGGTATCAGCCGAGGCTCGCCAGAGCAGGTGATTGATGGATGGCGTTACTTCGGTTACGAACCTGCGGAGGGTGAAACTGATGCCGATATGGGGCGTAAGAAAGCGCTAGAATTTCTAGACAAGCTTAAAGGCGTTGGTTTTGCGAAGCCCAATCCGTTTCCCATGTTTCCAAACCCTCCCGGACTATTACGACTAGAACCCCACTCCGAAGGGTTGCGCGAGCGGATCTGGTGGGGCGCTGCATCAAACGCTACAGCGGTGTGGGCTGCGGAAAATGGAATGCATTTGCAAAGCTCAACGCTGAAGTTTGATGAAAGCGGAAAACCGTTTCACATTCAGCAGGCAGAACAGATCAGATTGTTCAAGGAGGCGTGGAAGAAAGCTGGTCATAAACGTGAGCCGCGAGTTTCGGTCAGTCGCTCCATCTTTGCGCTGGTGACGGAACAAGACCGATATTTCTTTGGGCAGGATAGAAATAAGTCAGACCAGATAGGATACATCGAGGCTGATAGACGTGCGATCTTTGGTAGAAGCTACGCTGCAGAGCCCGATGTGCTAGTTGAGGAACTCGCAAAAGACGAAGCGATTCAGGAAGCAGATACAGTTCTGCTCACCATACCAAACACACTTGGGGTAGATTACAATGTTCATGTGCTTTCTTCTATTTTAAAACATGTAGCGCCCGGGTTGGGGTGGAGGTGATGTGATTGCTTACCAGACTGTGTTACGCATTGGCGGCCTGTGTGGGTCCCAGCCACGGATCCCGTGTGCAGGTGGGCCGGGACAGAACTTGCATCATAAACCCCTGCTGGGACTATCAACAGTCTAAGCGGGGTCTCCGCTTCCCCCGCTGGACTACGTGAGTCGGGCAGAACTTGTATCACAAATCTTCATAATGACGCAGCCAGCAGTCAGAGGCCCAGCCAGGACTATCTAAGATTTTCTTAATTTTGTGCAGAGATGCACAAGTTCCCGATAGCCAATTATCAGCGGTTTTCTCAACTTCCACTTGAGAAATTCGATCAATTCAATTTCTCAGTTTACATTCTGGATCTTGAGTGGAACTATCTTTTTGTAAATAAATTTGCCGCAGAGAGGTTAGGCGTGCAGGCGTCTGATCTGGTTGGTCAAAACATGTGGAAGCGTTTTCCGGAACTTGCCACTGACATCAACTTTCAAAACCTGCGTCAGAACCTGGAAAACAATGTAGCTGTAAATTTCAGGACAGTATCACCAGTCACCCTGCAGCGACTGAATATTTCAGGGATGAAGCTTGAAGACTGTTATTACTGCACATCTTCACTCATTCCCAACAGGGAAGATCTGCTCAACGAACTAAGACAGGAACTTCTTAAGAAACCGTAGCCAGGCAACCGGCAATCTCAAGAGTTTTGGATTTAGTCGCAGTGAATTTCGGATTGGATAACCGGAGAAGATGACTTTTGTCAGGAACTTCCTCAAGAGCAATTCTTAATCTTGTAAGAACCCACTTTCTATGAGAAGCTTAACTTCCGATAAATTTCTTAAAGGCCGCACTGTCCTGTCGTTGTTCATCATCACTTCTTGCGTGTATACGTTCATGTTGGTGGTGACCATCCCACACGTCATCGCGTTCTCCGGTGGGATGCCTCTGCTCGATATGATGCCCATGGGCTACTCGCACGATGATGTCGTCAGGTTGCTCGAAGCGCTTGGCGCGGATGGGAGGGATGCCTACCTGACAAAACAAATCCCGGTTGATATGATCTATCCGGGCCTATTCGCAATCACTTACTCGCTTATTTTCCTGTATTTTATGAAGAAGGCAGGAAGCTCAACTCGCTGGAACTTCGTCACCTATCTTCCGTTGATCGCGGGTGCCTGTGATTACATAGAGAACTTCTTTTTCATCAGTATGGTCAACAGCTATCCAACCATTTCTGAGCGGACTGTCAGTCTTGCTTCTTCTTTCTCTGTGGTGAAGAGTGGTACAACGACTGTGTACTTTATTTGTCTCATAATCTTGCTGGTTTATCTCGGTGTACGGTTTTCAAGAAAGATCAAGCCAAAAAGGGTTTGAGTAAAACGAAGGGAAGACCCAGCCGCGCGAAGGATGGAGGGAATTGCGTGATCGTTAAATGGCCCTTCATAAATTCGAGATGCGCTTCATAAACAGCGTTGCCCGTTCCGGATGACTCAGCGCACATACGTTGCGCGGGACCGGATGGGCAGTGCGCCTGCGCGACAAGTTTGCGCAATGGCAAAGGGCACACCCATCCGTAGTAAATCCAAAAAATAAGATCCAAATTCAAAAACGAATAGCCGACTGTGACTTTTAGCTGCAGTCGAATCACTCTTTCGCTTGCTTCACGCACTTGGTTTGCTTGCTTGCTTTTTAAAACGCACTTGCGTCCGGGAATTTTATTGTGATCCAGGATCGTTTAAATGTTGATGAAGAGAATTTTGTTTTTTGGTGACAGCCTCACTGCCGGGTATGGATTGGCCAAGCCTGCTGTTCAATCGCTGCCTGGCCTGATACAGAAGAAAATTGGCGAGTCTGGTTTTCGATACCAGGTTGTCAACGCAGGAATCAGTGGCGACACCTCGTCCGGAGGTTTAAACAGGCTTGATTATTGGCTCAATCAGCCTGTCGACATTTTTGTACTTGAACTCGGTGTAAATGATTTGTGGAGAGGTGCCCCTTACACCGCTACCAGGCACAATCTCGACCTGATCTTGAAAAAGGTAAAAGAACGATATCCGAATTGCAAGCTGGTGATCATGGGAATGGAAATTCCGGATGCGATCAACTTTGCTCCACTGAATGGCTTTAGAAAAATTTACCGCGAACTGGCTGAAGTACATGCTGCTGCATTTGTACCATTTTTTCTGGAAGGAGTAGCAGGAGTGGAGCACCTCAATCTGCCGGATGGGTTGCATCCTTCAGCCAAAGGATATGAAGTCATTGCCGAAAAAGTTTGGCCAACGATCAAAGCGCTCCTTTAACGTTTCAAATGCCATCGCCTACATTGATGGGTAGTTAGTTAACACTTTCTGGGGAAGGCGCCTCACGTTGCTGCTGTTCACTTCCTTCGTATAGTTTTTTCACCGAAACACCACTGCAGAAGCACACCCGTTCACTTCACACGTATTTCATCAATCAGTTGCCTGCAATGCATTTCCAGGGATTGCGTAAAAGTCGCAGGAAGGCGGTCATCCTCATGAAAACAAATTTCATTAACCATCCAGTCGAGGCGCGAATTGTTTAGACTTTTGAGAGGATGCCTTAGTCTAACACACAAGTTTTTCAGCGGAAGTACATCACCGCATTTTCTATACCGGATAGCGTGGAAGAGCAGCTCCTCCAGATTCGCAAGGGATCTTGACTTTTGTGAACAATTATATTCTTGAGTTTCCTTTGTTAAAACGGAATCGATGAATAGACTAGTGTGCCGGGCGTTTCTTATCGTGCTATTATTCATTTTGTTAACTTTAATAATATTGTGTGAGCTAAAATTGTCCCGCCAACACAACTTCTCAGTGGCTGACGTCCTACGCGTAAAATGACTGCTAACCATAAAACCATCATCAATAAAATTTCTGAACCTGAAGAGCGACTTACACGAGTCAGGCAAACAAAATCCATAGTATGGTTGATGAAAAGATAACCATAACACTGGCTGTCGTGTATGCGACACTCTTCAATTCATTCTCAGTTACTTCTTCTTCTTCGTAATCGTACATTTTCATAACTAGTTAATATTCGTATTTTTTAGAATCCAGGTTTTACTTTCACGTGTCGGCTGTATCCAATACGTAAACCGAAATTGAGCGCAGATTGCACGGCAGGAAATGGTGTAACTTCATCCTTTGCCCTTGCGTCCTTTAAACGATTTGCAAGTATTGCATCAGAGAACACGCATATCGATTTGTTTCCTTTTCGTACAATGTATTCAATCCCTATTCCTGCGACTCTGCTGATGCGGTCAAATCGTTTTTTGTCATAAACAGAATAATGGTTATCGAAGTTGATTTGTGTGTAGTTCAACCCGGTGATCAGGTAAATATCAACTACGTTTTTACTCACGCGAAAAAATTCAAGTGGTGAGAAATTTGAAAGCAGTTCCGCTTCGTACTGATAATAAGTTTCATTGAATACCCTGTTGGCTTCGTAGTAGCCGACACCGCGAAGGCGCATCTTTAAAAGATTGTTTCCAACAAAACCGCCAAGGGTAATTCCTCGTGCGCCTGGTGAAAGTTTTGTAGTGTGCTCACCGGCCATGCGCGGCTTGAAGTTGTGGAATCCATAAGATACTTCGTACCCTTTCTGACAAATGCGTTGAATCGCCTGTGCATTCGCGCACGAGTACATACCGATAAGAAGATACAGTATGAGGATGAGCGAAGCGTTAAAGACTTTGATTTCGTACCTTGATTTCATAGTAGTGGGAGTTTCTGGTGGTTTAGTAGATGCGTTCGATCGCTATTGTAATATCATGCGGGGCAGGAATGGCACCGCCAAAGTAAGGCCACAGCATATAGTAAAGCCCTTTGTCGCAAGTAGTGCCTCGTTCAACCTTGACAATCTCCTGATTATTGAGCTTGAACTCATAGTGGTCAGGCATGCATCGAAGCGTATATTTATTTTTTTCGCCAATGGCTACCGTGCCGATATATTGCTCAATGCGGGCTCCGTTAACATAACAGTATGCGAATATCTCCAGCTTGCCGCCATACCACTGCCACGCGAAGCGAGCGCTATTGTCATGATGCAACGAATTGCAATCTGAAAAGCCCATCAGCTTATTTTTGTTCGACTGAAGCGCATTGTCGCCCAGGTCGTACATCGCAGTCCGGTCGAAAGTGGCGTAAAAATCAAGTGTGTTTGACTGAAGGGCTTCAACGCCTTTGTGTGTTGCGTAGTGTTCCCCTTGTTTGATCAGGTAAGTCCTTTCAAATGTGGCATCCTCACACGACAGGGCCAACGTTGCAAGAAGTAAAAGCACAAGATTACGCATAGCTACAGGGTTAAATAGAGTCTGCCAATCAATGACGCATTTTGCATGCGGATGCCCGAACCAATGGAAACACCAAGCCCAGGCGAAAGCTGAATGTTTGTAATGACCGCTGGCACAAACACCAGATAATGATCATTTACAAAGCCAGTCTTGGTATTGAGCATTATCCCGATTTTGTCGCACGTCAACAGTGGAAACTGTAGTTGCAACGCATAGAAAGTCCGGGTGGGTCTAACATTCCCTTCCAATTGCGTGATTCCGCATTGGTAAAAGCCACCAGCAGAAAATTTCTTTTTCGTTTCAATGCTTAGCGATGCACCGTAGTGAAGGCCGGCAACATTTTTTTCGATCTCCGATGACGCAATCAAGTGCTGTCCATTGCTGCGCTGATAACACAATACAATCACGGCTGTCGCAAGGATGTACGATACGAATTTTGATTTCATACCGGCTATTTTTTAAGTGATCCAAATGCGACCCCAACCTGGAAACTGCCAACGTTGTGTATTGACGTTTTCTCAAACATTGCATCAGCGCTGGACGCCAGTGGCCTTAGCAGTGTGCACTCGGTAAAGACTGTGAGAAATTCATAACCAGGAAACCGGTATTCCAGTCCCAGCTGAAACATTGCAGATACTGTTCTTTGTTTTCCGATATAGGGTTCAGGCGCGCTATAGTTAATTGGTTTTGACGGTTCTTGCGGCAAATAGTGACCGTAGAACTTCAACCGTGACAGCGCTAAGCCTGACCCCAGGTAAGGCTGCAGGCGAAAGTTCTTTTTTGAAAAAGCCAGTGGATAGAAATTCGCGGTTGCATCCGAGTAGACGAGGTCAATAGTGCGGGAAACGTTATCAGCAGAATAGTAGAATCCTGCGACAGTCAATCCAGCCCGGACAAACTTGTTTCCTTTTACCATACCGAAGCTGCCACCATTGAATATGGCTGGAAGTTCTTCGAGTTGCGGAACATTGCTATCGAGGGTGAGCGCATGCGCACCGAACGAAGCCTTGAAGCCTTTATACGACTCGTTTACGGTTTGTGCTGAGCTGCTCAGCGATATGACTGAACTGAGGAGGAGTAGCGATACTGCGACCGAATAAATGTTCATAGCCTTGGGGTTTATGATACCAAGGTCTGGGAATTGCAGTGCGAAAAAATCAATGCATCCACTGATTTATTAAAAATCAGGGTTCGGCTGCAGCAGTTGTCTGGAAAACTTGCTTTTCCGTGCGGTTGTTAGCCTGAGCAGTCTGATTCGGTCAGGGGTACCCTGACTCTTCAGGGTTTACCCTGACTGGGAAGGGTTACCAGGTTATTTCTTAGCGCGAATTTCATCAATTCGCCACTATTTGATAATCCTAGTTTATCGAGTATATGGGATTTATGCGTTTCGATAGTCTTGACACTGACGAACAACGATTCGGCTATCTGTTTGTTGGTCATGCCGTGAGCAACAAGCTGCACCACTTCCAGCTCTCTTTTGGTGAGTTCGTCCGGTACTTTGCCTTTTGGCACCGTCTTTATTTTTTGCTGCCGAAAATAATCTTCAAACACCAGTTTCGTAATTGCCTCAGTGAAGTATTGTTCGCCCCGATGCACCGCTTCAACAGCCTTGAATAGTTCCTGATCATCGATGTCTTTCACGAGGTACCCGCTTATGCCACTTTGAATTCCTATGTTTAAGAAGTCTTTCCTTACTTCCATGGACAGTAAAATAATTTTGATCTGCTGGTGCTGGTCTTTGATCCATCGGCATGCCTCAAGGCCAGACATGCCCTGCATCTGGATGTCCATCAGAATAACATCAGGCTGCATAGCCCGGGCTTTATTGATAGCATCTTCCGCGCTATTGGCCGTTCCGACAATTTCAACTTTCTCATTTCCGGCAAATAGTGATACAAGACCTTTAAGCATTAGCTTGTGATCGTCAACGAGCAATAGTTTAATTTTCTGCATGTGTGTGCTTTGGTAGCGTAACTTTGAACTGGGTGTTTCCGGGCTGAGATCTTACAGTAATGTTCCCTCCGAGTAAGTCTACAGTTCTTTTTACAATGGACAATCCAAGGCCGGTCCCTGGAATCGCGCCTGCATTCGATCCGCGCGCAAACGGTTCGAAAATATTCTCCAGATCACCGGTACCGATGCCGATTCCTTTATCTGATACGGTGAATTCCAAATGTCTGTCTGATTCGTGACAACTGAAAAGAATGCTCTTTTCGCCTGGCGAAAACTTTATGGCATTTGTGAGCAGATTTGAAAAAATGTTGCGCAACAACTTTTCATCTGTGTAGTATTCCGTTGATTCAATTTGCCATATGATGTGGATCTTGTGCGAATACTTCATCAGGCGCTCAACACTTTCACAAACATCGTTTACCACGTCCATAAGATTAATCGCATGACGCACGAGCTGTATTTTTCCCACTTGTGTTTTTTCAACAGCGAGTACATCCTCGAGCAACGAAGCCATGTGTTTTACCTGTCGTTCGATGGTACCGAGCTTTTGGCCGACCTCTTCATCGGAGATCTTCTTTCTATACGACCGGAGGAAACCTGTGGCAAATTCGATTGTTGCCAGCGGAGTGCGGAATTCGTGTGAAGCAATCGAGACAAAGCGGTTCTTCATCTCTGCAAGCTCTTTTTCTTTTGCCAGTGACTCGTGTAATTCTCTTGTTCGTTCCACCACTTTCTGCTCCAATGATTTCCGGTAGTGCGTCAGCTCATCAATGTCCTGCACAGCACCAATCATGCGAACCGGGATGCCATTTTCGTATACCG
The DNA here is from genome assembly GCA_029309925.1 of Fulvivirgaceae bacterium JP3-4. Taxonomy (GTDB): domain Bacteria; phylum Bacteroidota; class Bacteroidia; order Cytophagales; family Cyclobacteriaceae; genus Chryseosolibacter. Next base: position 2,355,508 of record JARKND010000001.1, on the reverse strand, counting down.
TATATGCGCGATCGAAAACATATTTGTATGTCCCGTCAACACAGCGGAAGCGATAGTTCCCCGACCAATTGTTGTTCTTCTTTTCGATGACAAGGTGGAGGGATCGCAAAATTTCATTCCTGTCGTCAGGGTGGATATTATCCTCCCACCATTTGAGTGTTCGCGTTGGGTCATCTTGTGCATGGCCGAATAAAAGGTTAAGCCCATGGTTCCAGGTGATGTTGTCGGTGCGTATGTCCCAATCCCACACTGCATCATTTGTTGCCCGTGACAGGATCTCATATTGGCTGTTTATTTTGCTAATTACCTCCGCACTCTTTTTTGCCTCGGTGATATCCCGACCGTAACCGCTCAATCCAATTATCTTTCCATCATCGAAAATCGGATTCAATTGTACGTCCATAACCAGATTTTCATTAATCCAATATTCGAAATTCACAAATTCTCCGCGCAATGCCGAAGCATATTTTTCTTGCCAAAATGATGCACTTGATGCAGCACTTACAATGACATCATCTCCAACAAATTGTTGAACGTTCAGCAGCTCACGGACGGTGTGTTGATATGCGCGATTTGCACTCATTAATTTGCCATCGGTATCGACAGCCCATATCAGATCCTGTGAACTGTTTATTAACGCATCCAGGTTATTCTTGCTAACACGAAGATGCTCTTCTTTTTCTTTTAGCTCTGTGATGTCCTGCGCTATACCCAGCATGGATATAGCTATTCCAGAATCATCATAAGTGAACTCTGCATCAATATTTACCCAGCGGATCTTTTTGTCTGCATTGAGTGCCCGACAGACAAAACTTTCCGGCTTTTGCGAACGCATTAATCTTTCAACCGTAGTTCGAACAAACGAGAGGTCTTCCTGATATATTCTCGAATAAAAATAATCTAGTGATGGACGGGTAAATTTTTCCGACCCTCCAAAAATTTCAAACATCTGTGTTGACCATCGGACTGACAAATCCCTCAAATTGAAGACCCAGTATCCAAGCTTTGCCGCTGTTGTTGCTTTATCGAGGAAATATTGATTCTTTTTGAGCTCGAGTTCAACTTGTACCCGCGCAGTTATATTTCTAAAATTGGCAACAATTCCGCGCACAGCATCCAGATGATGAAGATTAACCATTGAACCTTCGATCCACTGCCATTCTCCTTCGGAACCTTTGATACGATGGATATAATGAAAAATGCGCGATGGAGTTTCCTGAACCCGTTTAAACAATACCTTGTAAGCAGGCAATTCTTCCGGGTGAATCAAATCCTCAATCCTATTTCCAGTAAGGTCGGTCTCAGCTAAAATGTTTTTGTTATTGGGGCTCGTATAGGTGATCACTCCTTCATCACTGCAAATGGTAAATAACTCATCGGAATTTTCAATCAAAGACCGGAACCGCTCTTCACTCGCCCGCAGTTTCAGCTCTACGCTTTTCTGCTCCGTAAAATTGTGTCCACTGATACAATAGCCAATAGTACGCTGACCGGCATCCCGCACTGCCTGAACCCTGATCTTGTACCAGTGTTCTTCGGACTTTATCCCAAATGACGTCTCGCAGTAAGTACCATCACCTTTTTCCGCATCATTTAGGTTCTTCAAGAAGGTGTCGTGGAGATCTTCCTGTACATAGTCAAGAAATGATGCTCCTTCTTTATAATCCTGATTAAAATATCGCAAGGCATTTGCCGCAGCCTGCTTATTAAACGTCATTATTTTGTAATCCGTTCCAATCAGAATAAAAGCGTCTTCGGTTGTATTGAAGATTGCTGTGAGGTTTGCCTGAGCCTTGAGAAACTCGATCTCAGCGATCTTTTTGTCAGTGATATCAACGTGCATCACTACTGCACCGCCTCCTTGTTCGAGCTTTGATGTTATCATCGTAAACCAGCGCTGTTTGAACGGAGCATGGCACGTGTACTCATGCTGGAAGCCATCCAGCTCACCTCTTAAAACGGATTTGAGTTTCTCGTGTACGTGCTGAACTTCAGGGTTTGTCTGTACGCCTGCGAAATAAGACGTTCCTAAACCATGGTCGGGTGTAGCCAGACTGTTTTCATCGCCAAAGTCTTTCCACCGTTCGTTAACCGCCATGATGATCCCATCTTCATTAAGCAATGCGATGTGCGCGGGCAATGCGTTTAAAATAGAAGCTTGCTGTGTTGCTGCGCGCTGCAGCTCCGTAAAACTTCTGGCGAGCTCAATTTCTATCTGCTTGTGTTCGGTGATGTCAAAAATCAATCCCTTCGTACCTACAGGATTGTTCGCTTCGTCCCGATAGATATAAGGACGCCTTTCCAACCACAACACTTTGCCATCGGGGCCAAGCACGCGGAATTGAGTTCTCTTGATTTTTGAAGGAGTGAAGTTCTTCAACAATTCAACCATCCAATTCCGGTCTTCGGGATGAATTATTTTGCTCAGTTCTTCAATAGACACATCGTTCTTTACGTGCCGACCGAGGATTTCCCGCGCTTCATCCGACAGTTTTGCCTTTCCGGTTTTGTAGTTGATATCAACAGAGAACATCCGGCTTCCCACAATATGTAACTTCAATTGTTCTTGCTGATCTTTGATCAACTCAAAGTTTTTCTTCTTCTCAGTGACGTCCTGAATGGCGACCACACTGAGAACTCTTTGGTTACGTTTAACCAACCTTGCCCGAACTTCAACCATTATTATTTCACCATTTTTTTTGCGATGAAGTCGTTCACCTTCATACCATGACAATAGCTTTTTTGAAGGTTCAAGCTTTTGATTCGAAAATTCGGATACGCCATGCGCGTCCAGATCGGTGACTCTTAAGTCAACAAATTCAGGTAGCGGATATCCGTACTGTTGAATTGCAGCTTTGTTAACAAATTCTATTTGGAGCGTTTCAGGATCAAACACCAACATTGGAGTCGGGGCTTCAAAAAGCAGAGCTTCGTAGTTTACCTCTGAGTTCTTGCGTTCTATTGCAAGTTGAATGGATTTCTGCAGGTGTATCTCATCGAATCCCTCAAAAAGAAAATCTTTAGCTCCAGCCGCTAACGCTTCCTTAAAATTTGTGTCTTTCTTTATAACGGCAATAACCGGTACATCTTTCAGCCGTGCACTGACCACCTTTATCCAAGGCAACTCATCATGTATGAAGATGATGTCGAACGGTGATTCTATGTGCCGTGCGATGATTTGATCGGGTAATAAAAACTGCTCTGCGGACGTTTGTTCATAAATTTTTTGAAGAACTCTTTGTAAAATATCTCTTTCAGAAACATTTTTGTCTAAAATTCCAGCTCTATAGGACATAGGGGGTGAAACAAAGCGCAAGGTATTTCTTTTGAAACCTCTACTTTTCATCTTTTCATTGGAAACCTTACGTGCGTTGGCGGCTGGGTACCTGAAGGCAAAAATGATGTGGTTTCCTTATAAGTTGTTACTTATATGAGTATGGCGAAGGTCTTACTTGTCGAAGATACATTTGAGCTCGCCCAGCAAGCCTCCGACATTCTAAAAATGGAAGGCCATAGTGTTCACATTAGCCTGAACGGAGCTGACGCCTTGCATTTGCTTTTGGCTGAAAATCTTAAGCCTGACATTATTATTACCGATCTGCTCATGCCTGGTATCGATGGTTTCACCTTAATTGAAGAACTTAAAAACGTTCCGGGTTTGCGCGACATTCCAATCGTGATCATGTCGGCAAAATCGGATCAGCACACAATGAATCGTGCATCATCCCTCGGTATCAAAAAATTTCTCACCAAGCCATGTACAGCTGAAAATCTGTTGCAATCGATTGAAGCAGTGAGTTCCAAATAACCAATAACCAAATCACAAACGGATTTTCCTGGTAGGACGAGTAGTCCTTCGGAGCGCTGCACCGTTTGGAATTTGATCATTGATCATTGGTGATTTAAAATTCCAATGACCAATAACCAAATCACAAATGGATTTTCCTTGGTAGGACGAGTATTCTTCGGAGCGCTGCACCGTTTGGAATTTGATCATTGATTATTTAAAATTCCAATGACCAATGACCAAATCACAAATGGATTTTCCTGGTAGGACGAGTATCCTTCGGAGCGCTGTATTGTTTGGAATTTGATAATTGATCATTGGTGATTTAAAATTCCAATGATCAATAACCAAATCACAAATGGATTTTTCCTTGGTAGGACGAGTATCCTTCGGAGCGCTGCACAGTTTGGAATTTGATTCTTGATCATTGGTGATTTAAATTCCAATGACCAATGACCAAATCACAAATGGATTTTTCCTTGGTAGGACGAGTATCCTTCGGAGCGCTGCACCGTTTGGAATTTGATTATTGATCATTGGTGATTTAAAATTCCAATGACCAATGACCAAATCACAAATGGATTTCGTTGGTAGGACGAGTATCCTTCGGAGCGCTGTATTGTTTGGAATTTGATTATTGATCATTGGTGATTTAAAATTCCAATGACCAATAACCAAATCACAAATGGATTTTCCTTGGTAGGACGAGTAGTCCTTCGGAGCGCTGTATTGTTTGGAATTTGATTATTGATCATTGGTGATTTAAAATTCCAATGACCAATAACCAAATCACAAATGGATTTTCCTGGTAGGACGAGTAGTCCTTCGGAGCGGTGTATTGTTTGGAATTTGATTATTGATCATTGGTGATTTAAAATTCCAATGACCAATGACCAAATCACAAATGGATTTTCGTTGGTAGGACGAGTATCCTTCGGAGAGCTGTATTGTTTGGAATTTGATCATTGATTATTGATCATTTAAACTCAGAGCAGTTTATCAAAGTGTATTGGCAGTTTATAAATGCGCTTTCCTGTTGCGTGGAATATTGCGTTTGTGATCGCTGCGGGCATAGCGATCATTCCGATCTCACCAACCCCTTTTACGCCCAACTCGTTGATAAGATCGTCTTTTTCTTCCGCAAAAATTACTTCGAAGTCATGGATATCCGCATGAACGGGAATATGGTATTCTCCCAGATTTGCATTCATATACCTGCCCAGGTTTGCGTCAAGGATTGTCTCTTCGCGCAGCGCCTTGCTGATACTCCAAACCATCGCGCCTAAGATCTGACTGCGCGCAGTTTTAGGGTTGATTATTGTTCCTGCGGCTACAGCTGTCACGGCTCGAGTGACATTTATGGTTTTCAAGTCCTGATCAATTTCGACCTCAACGAACGCTGCGCTGTGAGTTGCCTTGCTATACTTCCTGAGTTTTAAGAAATGAGGTTTTCCAAGATTGGTCGTTTTGATTTCCTTTCCTTTATTGGCCGCAATAATTTCCCGGAAGGATATAAGCGTTGAGTTGTCAGTCTTTAAAATGATATTTCCATCCGCGAACGAAACCAACTGATCTTTCAATTTTTTCAATGGCGAATTCGAGATGGATCTCGCTTTTTTCAGCAACTTTGCTTTTAACGCTTTTACTGCCACTACCACACCTACGCCTACGGATGCCGTTGTTGAAGAACCACCCTGAGACGAAGAGAATGGTTTTTTACTGTCGCCATAGCCAAAGATCACATCTTCAACTGAAAGGCCTAATTCATCTGCTGCGATCTGAGTTATGACTGTAAACGTACCCGTGCCAATGTCAGTCGTTGCGTTGTGAATTTCCAATCTTCCTTCATTGTTCAGAATTGCTTCAACCCGAGATGGATACTGCTCGGCATCCCAGATTCCTGACGCCATACCATAGCCGACAAGCTTGTTCCCATTTTTCATCGTGCCTGGCACCGGATTTCGCTTACGCCATCCGAATTTTTCTGCTGCCTTTTCATAGCATTGGCTCAATTCTTTACTCGTAAATGGCGCATCTTCTGCAGGATCTTTTTCAGAATAATTTATGAGTCGAAAGTCGATTGGGTTGATACGATCCATCTTAGCTGTTCGCGATTGATTGCTTACTCCTGGTTTTCCTCGTTAGCAAGATGATCCCCGCGGTGATAACCAAAGCCGTAACCGTCATCCTGGTGACAAAGGCAGGTCGATTATATTTCCATTCAGCGTTCCAGCCGCGTTCAACCCAGGGGTTAGGAAGAACGCCATTTTTCAAGTCATTGATCTTTCCCTGAATAACATCAACGCGATCCGCCAGTATGAGTGTCATCCAGTGCGTGGCCGTAGCTTCACTAAACTTATACGCATATCTGCGAATGGCTCCGCTCAGACCCGATGGGGGTGTAGATGTTCCAAACACCCGAGTGATATTCGGTCGTTCTATGGAACGCAGGACTTCCATGTCCTGACGCTGCTGCGGTGCCTTCACATAATTAAGACGATCATGGTCTGCACCATTCGAATGTTTCATCGGATACGTAGGATCGTTTTCGGGATCGGCATCCATGCCCCAGCCGGGAATATCCTGAACCCGATCATCCATATTTCTATTTGCGATTTTCCGATCCAGTGGCGGTTCGATTATATTTTCTAATACGTTTTTCATATGTTGACAATTTTATATCTAAGGACATATGGAATTTGCATATTGAGAGTACACATGTTCAGAGTGTGGTTAACATTCCGCTGCGTATGGTTCTCCTTACGCTCATTTCATAATTCAATAATTTAAGCTGCGTATGCTGCACGCGGTGGAATTAACAATGGTTTGATGATGTTGTCGAGCTTTTTGGAGAACATACGGTAGGCATCTGACACTTCTTCCAGTGGAATGCGGTGTGAGATAATACCTTTAGGATTTAGCCTTCCACTCATGACGTGGTCGATGAGTTTCGGGAGTAGACGCTTGACAGATGCCTGGTTAGCACGAATAGTAATACCTTTGTTCATGATGCTTCCGAGAGGAGCCAGGTTCCATGGCGGACCATACACTCCGATGATGGATACGATGCCACCTTTTTTAACTGAATTAACCGCCCAATGAAAAGCGGTGGCACTTCCGGCTTGCAGCAGCATTCGACCTGTGATGTCTTGTAAGCCATGGCCTACAGCTTCACATCCCACTGCATCGATACACACATCTGCACCATACCAGTCTGTGAGTTTTTTCACAAACACCACCGGATCTTTCATTTCTTTAAAATTATAAGCCTCGCAGAAAGAATATTTCCTTGCAAACTCGAGACGATAATCAATGTGGTCGATGATGATGACGCGTCCGGCACCGAAAAGCCATGCGCATCGGGCTGACATGATACCTATAGGACCTGCACCGAAGACTACCACTGTATCACCTTTTTGAATGCCAGCCTGTTCAGCTGCCTGATAACCAGTCGGTACTACGTCAGTCAATAACACAGCATCTTCGATGTCCATGCCTTCAGGAATTTTTGTCGGGCTTACATCTGCATACGGCACGCGCACGTATTCGCCCTGACCTCCGTCATAGCCACCGCCCGTGTGAGCATAGCCGAAAAAGCCACCCACTGCTGTAGCTTCTGAGTTTGCCTCATGACAATTCCCATAGAGCTCCTGCTTGCAGAAAGGACAACTACCACAGGCAATATTAAACGGCACCAAGACATGGTCGCCAACTTTCAGGTTCTGCACACCTGATCCGATTTCTTCTACTACACCTGTAAATTCATGACCGAAGGTCATACCGACACGAGTATCGGGCACCATCCCATGATAAAGGTGCAGGTCAGAGCCGCAAATAAGTGACCGGGTGACACGGACAATCGCATCATAAGGATGCTCGATTTCCGGCATGGGTCTGTTGCGGTCGGGCCGGATCTGATACGGCCCTCGAAAATTCATTGCTAACATACGCGAGTTTTTAAGTGAAACATAAATGGCCTGCAGGATCTGGACGCTGTTTAAAAAATGCACGCCCACGTTAAAAAAACACTTAGACATTATTGATAAAAAACTTCAGCGTATCTGGAATTGCGCTCTGATGATAGTAAAGCTGGGCGCGATTCAGTGGAACAATATCGTGCCGATGGTATTTAAAGTCTGCACATAATTTTCGAAGTGGCTGCACGAAACTGGAGGCAGTGTCGGAATTTGAGAAGGGCGGTAACGTGGAGATGTCCAAACTATTGAACAGTATTTATCAGTTTAACGCGGAGGAAATTGATGGCTACCAGCGATGGAAGAGAGGTATACGCCTACGAGGCGGATTGGTTTACATGAACTAACCCGATGAATTCTATGACTACAGTCGATTGAACAACAATCAATCTGCCAGCTGACTATCATGTTACCTGCTGTCCAGCACTGACCAGCCGTGACAATCACGACATCGCACATTCGTCCATCCGAACGTAATGGCAACGCTTCCGGCACATCGCGCTTATTATTCACCTTCTTCACCACGAACAATGACCTTCCCTAATCACCAGGTATATTCTTTCGATTTTGTTTGTGCCATTGACGCAGTTGGTGCACCGTTTCAACCGGTAGAGTACCAATAGCCTTGGACGGGAAAGAAAGTCATTCTTGAGCTGCGCGGAAGACTCAAACGGTGTTAGCCTGACTTTAGGCTCAGGTTGAACTGTACCGCGAGAGGCAGAACTCAAAAGTGCAACAATGGGCTATCGCTCTTTAGTCATGCTGAATTTTGAATGGCGGCAATTTTTTCTAATATTCAAAATCTAATTTTAAGCGATGCAAAAAATATACTTGAGTGACTCCGGACCAAAAGTGTCTGCGGCAATTTATAGCTTCTATCGATGGGAAGGTGATTCGAAAGACAATGCCAGGGCATCTATGGCAAGTATCGTTGATCTCTGCCTTAGCCTCGGAATAAATACCTTTGATCTTGCTGACTATTATTACAATCATCTTTGTGAAGAACTGTTTGGTGAGCTGATTGCGAAGAAGACCTATAAACGAGAAGACCTTGTTCTGTTTAGCAAATGCGGAGTGAGGTTTCCACATGCTTCCAATCCGGATGTTCGAATCCGATACATTGACACATCGGCAAAATATGTCCGTCAAAGCATTGAACAGTCCCTTCGAAAACTCCACACGGACTACCTGGACATTTTCCTGCTGGATCACCTTGATGCAATTTCTAACCTTGAGGAAACCGCCATAGCACTTGAACAGGCACTTCGATCCGGAAAGGTGAGAAACATTGGAGTCGCGAACTTTTCGGTTTTTCAACACCAACTCTTAAGTTCTTATTTGCAAAGCCCCGTTGTTACGCATCATCTGGAATTAAATCTCCTGAACACTTCACCATTAAGGTCCGGTCAGTTGGACTACATTAAACAAAAGTACATGCGTCCGATAGCCTCTGCACCCGTTGCGGGAGGAAAAATTGCCTATGGAAACGATGAGATTTCAGTGAAGCTTCGAAACAAGTTACAAACGCTGGCTCCTAAGTACAATAAGGATATCGAATCCATCGCTGTTGCATGGTTAATCAAGTTGGGAGCGCTTCCGTTGATTGGAACGAAAGAGGAGCGCAGGATCAAAAATATCGTTGCGGCTTTCGATATCGATCTGGATCATCAGGATTGGTATGATCTGCTACAGGCAGCTGACTAGCGATTACGCTTTTTTCTATTTTAACGAAAACCGTAAGGTAAGCTTCAGCGGCCCAATACAGTGCTGCCAATAGACGGCAGTTGATCAGTAGTAAGGTTGTGAAGGAGCTTAGCTGCAACGCGAGTGTTCATCCTAATCTGCGTGCTACATTGAACCGATGTGCTACGTTATCCCAATTAATAATTGAAAAAAGGTTGTCAACAAACTCCGCTCTGCGGTTTCGATATTTCAAGTAATATGAATGTTCCCATACATCGATGACCAAGACGGGTATTACACCCCACTGGGTGAGCTTTTCATGGTTCTCGCACTGTAATACAGTCAGCTTCTGTGTAAAAGGATGATAGCCAAGGATGCCCCATCCGTTACCATCAACACCTTTTGAAGTTTTTGCAATCAGGACTTTCAGCTTATCGTATGATCCGAAATCTTTTTCGATTTGTTTGAGCAAGTCACCGCTGGGATCTTGCTTCTTATTTGTGAGGTTTGTCCAGAAGATTGTATGCAAAATATGTGAAGACAAATGGTATGACAATTTCCTGGTCCAGTAATCAACTGTATCAAGGTTATTCGCATCGATGGCTTTTTTCACCTCAGCAAGGTCTTTATTGGCAGCTTTTACCGCATCTCCATGGTGAAAAGTGTAATGAAGGTGGAGTGTTTCCTGATCCATCGCTGGCTCCAGAAAAGTCTCCGAATAGGGAAGGGGTTGCAATGCGAAGTTTCCGCTGGCATCGGTTAATTTGTCCATGCCGGTTTCTTGCAGGCTTTGTGTAAATACATTGCTGGCAGGGAGTAAAGTTGTTCCTGCAAGGAGCAGGCTATTCTTTAAGAATGCATCTCTTTTCATAACTTAATTTTATTTCTCTCGAGTAATTGGTGCTCCTGATAACTAGTGATTAAGCCACGCGGATTTCAAAGATGAATATTTTTTGCAAGACTAAAAGGCGATTGAAAAACAAGTTGAAGAAATAGTCTACGCATTCAACGTGTTATGGAAAAGCGGCAATTCATAACGGACACTTCGGTGGACAATCAGCCACAATCAACTACAGGAAAATTATTCGATTTACCGTGTCGAAGGATAAGAACACATTGTATGTATTCTCCCGCGGAATTCCCTCGCCTAAAGTACCTCTTGAGATCCGGACCCATAAAGAACGAAAAGTTAAACGCGTCTCAGTTGTAGGGAGTGAAGTCGGGCTGACCGTGGTTGATGACGGAACAAGCTTATACTCCTAACTCCAGACTCAACCGATATGGATGCCTTGGCAACGGTATTCAGAATTGAATTTGAATAGGCAGACGAGATAAACGAAGACGATAAGCTGCAAGAAGATAATGTCCTTCTTCTTGGAATTCAAGGCGCGATGCACTATCACAAACATTCAACGCATCCATTCGCCAACCTTGCCGGCAACGTCTCATGCGGATTATTGGTCTTTATTACTCACCTAATGCAGGGCCGATCAACGAATGCGTGATTTTTTATGATTTAGTGAGCTTAAAGCCATTTGCTTTCAAATTCAGATGGTGGGCGGCTGATGTTCATTCCACTGTCTGTTATCAAGTTCACACTGCCTTACGCAACTCCACGATCAGCATTTATTTATTAGCTCCCATGTGATGGTTTGAGATCGTAAAGTAGAAGGATTCCAAAGACCAGCCCACCAACAACCAGTGAAGCATAGAATGGCAGTAACGGATCAAGTGGACCAGCTTCCGAAACATGAATAATAATTGCTGCGGCTACGAGAACGGAACCATAGGCAAATGACTTCACCAGCGTCATGATGGCGAGGACATTTCCCCACGGTCTATTTTTCCAGAGGAGAACTGAGGCCAGTATTGTTGTGGGAATTACGATAGACAGATCAAGCGCGAAGATCAATGTAGGTACTTCGGGATTCTTTCCCGACACAATGAAATGAATGCATTGTTTGAGTTCAACAAACAATAGAGGAACGGCAAGCAGGCTTAAGAACATGCTCGCTGCTAATTTTCGATTTCGGTTAACTGGATGGTTATGGATTGCGTGGGTGTCTATGGTTAACAAACCAATGATGAGCGAATACATCGAAGCGCTGAAAAGAATTACGTAAAGAAGAAAGAATTTATTGAAGCTGGCGCCAAACAGGTAAAACGCGTAATTGTAAAACATATAGAGCATGAGCCCCATCCATACCAGTTGCGAACGATCATCACCGCGCTTGTGTAAAAACAGTGTGAGTGGTAGGAGTGGAGCAATGAAAAGCGTTACCCAATCGTTCGCCAACCACGCCCGCTTAATGAACTCACTATCACGGTACAGGCCCTCAATAAACAAGCCACCAAATGAGGCTACGATAGAGAAAGAAGTTACGATTAAGGTCAACCAGAGGACCGCGCGTGTTCTGAATGTATTTTGGCTGGACATGTTTTTTTAATTGGATAGACCAGTTCGATCTGCAATTCCATTCATTCTGCTTTCCCACTACTCATGAAAAACAAACACGGGATAATTACAATACGCTGTGATGTTTTTAATAATACTCTTATGAAACACGCGTTCAATTAGATTTCGATGAACTGAGCATAAGGCGAGTGCGTCAGGCTGGTTCCTTGAGATATAGCTATTAATACTTTGTGTAATTTCGTTCGACCGGATGGTATCATACCGAAAGTTCAGGTCGTCCCCATAGCGTGTACGAATGATGAATTGCAGCTCGCGGAGGTCGTCTTCAGCGTCTTTGCTGTACGCTTCTTCCATCACTTGAAGGACGACCAGCTCGGCCTGGAGTGCTTTCGTTATTGGCACAAGCGGTGTTAGAGGAAGATCTCTTTCCCGGAGATAGTCGAAAGCGTAGACGATTTTGCTGATCTCCGTATAGGTATAACCCGATGGAACGAGCAGAACTGGAATTTCGCTTTTCGCGATTGCGTTGTAGGTGTTGCTTCCACTGAAGAACTGATAAAGGTCATCCGCCCCGTCTGAGCCCATGACAATCAGGTCATGACCGATTCCCTTGTCGTGTATTACTGTGCTGAGCCGGCTCGCGCTCGTTAAAACTTCAGCGTAGCATCCTATTTTAAACGCCTTACTGATTTGGCGGCTTTCGGCCTCGAGACGTTCTGCTGCGCCTGCAAATGTCATATCTTTTCCCCGCACCACTTCCACTGGTGTGAAGTCGAAAACGGACTGGACATTTAGCAACGTCAGGTCCGCGTGCATGGCCTGCGCGAGTTTGGCAGCATATGCGACAGCATTTTGAGCGGTGTCAGAAAAGTCAGTTGGACAAAGTATTTTTTTCATAGTCGTAGCATTTATTTGTTCTGAGCTTTCGCCTCATTTCGTTGTTCTTTTTCAAGTTTTCTGAAATAGCGCCTGAAGAGAAAATTGTGTTTCAGTGCTTCCATATTTTGATTAAACCGATCCGTTCCCTGCTCGATGTTGCTTGCGCTCTTAAACAACTTCTCGCGCAGGATGGTATCCGAGAGAATAAGTGCCGCAGTTCCCTCTCCGTCTTTTAGGTCGTCAACAACGAGTCCGAGATTTTTCATCATGCCTGACGTCTTTTCGCTCGCATCCTGAAGTTGTTGAACAGATGCTGCCAGTTGGCTTGAAAGCGTTGTATCGGTAAACAGCGTGCTCGCGATGCCATTGCCTTGACCGAACTTTTGGACAATAGTTTTTGCATTTGATGTGAGTTCAGCCGTATTCGATCCGGCTGATTTGAAATCACGTACTGCGACCTTGATGTCTTGTGTGATGACGGTGTCTGCCAGGAGGGTCCATAGGCTTTTGCTTCTATTTAGTTTCTCTGTTATTTCGAACAAGTTCCCGGAGATCCTGGCGATGTTGTCGTTTGTAGTATTGAGGGTTCTGAGCATTTCGTCTGTCTCAACCGCTTTTCTCGAGTCGATCACATCACCCGCTTCGATCGGTTCCGCATCGCCAGAGGAAGAGTTAATGTTGATCAGCTTATTGCCCATCAGTCCGTCTGTTCCAATCGAGGCAACAGCATTCTTCTTCAGGAACGGTTTCATCTTTTCGTCAATAAGCATGGTGACGATAATTGCTGAATCATTTTCAACAGAAATGGATTTGACTGTTCCGACATCGATGCCTTTGAACCGAACATTGTTTCCGGGCACGAGTCCGTTGACATTACTTACCGTTGCCTTGATAATGAAAGTGGCGCCAAGCAGATTTCTATTCTTACCAATCATGTAAAGAGTAAGCACCAGGACGATGCCCGCAACTACGAATACTCCAACCTTTGTGTTATTTACGGCCTTGTTCTTCATAAGCTAGTCGAAAAATTCTTTGATCTTCGGATCGGTTGATTGCTGGAGGTTAGCGTACGTGTCATCAGCATAGCATCTCCCATCGATCAGCATAACAACACGATTTGCTGTGGTGTTGATGCAATGCATGTCATGGGATATTACGATTGACGAGGTGTCGTACTTTTTTTGCACTTTAACAATCAGGTGACTTATTTCCCGTGCCGTTACAGGATCAAGGCCGGTGGTAGGTTCATCATACAGGATGATTGCCGGGCGAAGAATAAGTGTTCGCGCCAGCGCAATTCGCTTTCGCATCCCACCGGATAATTCTTCGGGCATCATGTCAGCGGTGTGAGCTAGTCCGACATCGGTAAGGACTTCCATCACGGCACCTTCGGCTGTTCTTTCGCGCTGGTCTTTGGTCCAATGCCTTCTCAACGGAAACTCCAGATTTTCCCTAACCGTCATCGAGTCATATAGCGCATTGCTTTGAAACAAAAATCCGACTCGCGTCCTAAGCGAATCCAGTTCCTCCTGACTCATCTCGCTTACATCGTTGCCGAGCACGATTATTTCGCCCTCATCTTTTTCGATGAGATTGATAATACATTTGATCAGGACTGACTTACCGGATCCAGATTTTCCAAGGACCGCAAGTGTTTCACCCTTTGCCAGAGACACTGAAAAATCCCGAAGCACATGATTGGCTCCAAAGGATTTGTTCAGCTTTTCAACTTTGATAACGGGATCACTCATAATGATCAGGTTAAGCCAAGGAGGTCACTAATTTGCACCGCAATCAAATCAACAATGAAAACAAGAAGGGATGAGACGACCACGGCAGAATTCGCAGATCGACCCACACCCTCTGTTCCCTTCTTTGAATTATATCCTTTATAGCATCCGACCAAGCCAATCGTAAAGCCAAAGAAGAATGTTTTGATCAATGATGGGATAACATCACCGAAGCTTAGCGCATTGAATACCTGTGTCCAGTACAGGTGCCAGCTGACTTCTCCGCGAATGTTTACTCCCAGATAACCACCGTATAGCGAAATAGCGTTTGATAAGCTCGAGAGTATCGGCAACATCATTGTCGTTGCCACGACACGCGTCACGATCAGGTAGCGAAAAGGATTAGTTCCGGAAACATCCATTGCATCGATTTGTTCCGTCACCTTCATGGAGCCGAGCTCTGCACCCATTCCTGATCCCACCTTTCCTGCGCAGATAAGCGCGGTGATGACGGGAGATATCTCCCGTATCAATGAAACGGAAACCATCTGTGGCAACAACGACTCCGCGCCAAACTCAACCAGCGTTGGCCGCGATTGAATGGTAAGCACAAGACCCATTATGAATGCAGTTATGCCTACGAGTGGGAGCGACTTGTACCCAACCCAAAAACATTGTCTCAGAAACTCCTCGTACTCTTGTCTGCGTTTAAAGAGTTCTTTAAAAAATCGCAATGCGAAGCGCGCGATGTCTCCGGTTTCAGTGAAGAATTGAGTATTTAGTCTGAATGGCGATTCCACGTGCTGCGACTTGTTTAATCAATATCTGCGTGAAGTAAATCAAATGACCAGGTGCCCTGTAGGCTATTTGCCTGGTCCATTGCCCCAGCCATATGGTTTCGTTTTTCGCTTGTAGTTTTGTTCGTGCTTCTGACTTTTGTTTTTATGACGCCAGTCGCTCGGGCCTGGTTTCTTACCGGCTTTTTTTGCTACCTTCTTTGTCATGATTTTCAATCGTTTAGGTTACATTACTTTTTCGATAAAAGAGAATAACTCGTCTTTATAGTGACTCAGCTGGATATTTGCCGATTCGAGCTCCTTCATAAGGTCAGCATGTTCCTTAAAGTATTCGGTTTTTGTCTCGTCTCTTGTTTCAAGCATATCGGCAAGTTTTCGTTCATGATTCCTCAACTTCTCGCTTAAGTTTACGAGCACCTCAAGCTTATAGTAAGTGACGATACTTTGGAAATGGTCGACTTTTTTCTTGTCTTCCACCTCAACAAATTTACCAGCATACTTGTCAAGCAGTTTCTGGAAGAAGTTCAATTCCTTGTTCCATAACACGGTTGAGGAAAGCCAGTCAAGCGTTCTTCGGTGTTCGCCAATAAGCAAAGGCTGAAGAATGTATTTGTCAGTGACGGAGGTAACGGAGATCATATGTAGAATATTTAAAGCAAGATATACCACATGATTCCTTGAACCGCTGATAATAATTGGTCGGAAGTATGACGTTTGTCATTCTATGCGGTCTCTCTGACTGTGATTTTTATCAGTCATCATCATGACCGAGGTCATCGGCACACTTCATAATGCATGGTAGGTTTGTTTAACCGCTGTCACCGAAAAGCGGAAACACATGCGACACTACTACTATTCCTTTCAACAATCTTTGATCCATTGGAAACGGTGTGCCCTGCTCTAATAGTTGAATGTATTACAACTCATGACGTAGTTAAAGATGACTGTCTATGCAAAATTTTAAACCCATGTTCATCAGTGACTCCGGGTTGCTTCGATGGACGCAGTTCCTGGTTTTCGCATCATTGATTCTATACTTCGGCCGCAACTTGTTTATACCACTGAGCTTTGCGGTCCTGATCAGTTTTGTTCTTTATCCGATCTGCTGGTGGCTGGAATCAAGAGGCCTGGGTCGGCTGATGGCGATCAGCATCGCGTTATCCATCCTTATTCTTTTCGGCTTACTGCTTTTTGCCCTTCTTGTAAGTCAGTTTGTTTCCTTTCTTGACGAGTGGCCCAACCTCCAGGTAAAACTTGCCCGATCAATTGATGACGTGAGCAACGTATTGAGTAATACTTTCGGAATTGCTGTCGATGATCAGAAAAATATAGTCAGCAGGATCAGGGACCAGTCAGGCGCGAATATTTTACAAATGGTCAAATCCACCATTTCCGCTTCAGCGTTTTCATTGGTATTGCTCGTGCTGATTCCGGTATACGCTGTATTGATTCTTTATTATCGGACGTATTGGATGAAAGTGCTTGGCAGAATCTTTCCGGAAGAAAGGACGGAAGGCTTGCGGGAAGTTATTGCCTTAACGATCAAGGCTTACTACAATTTTATCAAGGGCATGGCAGTCGTTTACATTATTGTTGGCACGCTCAACAGTGTTGGCTTGCTCATACTGGGAGTGCCGCATGCCATTCTGTTTGGTTTCATCGCGTCTATATTAACTTTTATACCCTACGTTGGAATCATCGTGGGATCACTGCTTCCCATTACAATGGCGTGGATCACCTACGATTCAGCTTGGTACCCGGTGGGTATCGTTGCGATCTTTGGGTTCGTGCAATACCTCGAAGCAAATGTGATCTTTCCTCTCGCAGTAAGCAGTCGGTTGAACGTTAATACACTGATGATGTTACTTGCCATTTTCGCAGGAGGAATTCTTTGGGGAATGGCAGGCATGATACTCTTTGTGCCATTTGTCGGAATCGCAAAACTCATTGCCGATCATAATCCCAAATGGAAAACTGCCTCAATGATTCTTGGAACTGAAAAATAGGATCATTCCTGGCAAATGAAGAGGAGTATTGAATGGTGAATGGCATTTTTTCTCAAACATCCGATACCTGTGGGAATCTTGTTGCCAACCGCATCGTGCTAGACCATTGATCAATCGGCTTACCCCGATAATCACTTCGGCAGGAAAAAGTAGCGGAAGCCGTTGGTGAAGATCACACCCTGACCATATCGCGGACGTCCTTCCAGTTTGTCAGCACGTGCGTTGATCGCAGCAAAACCGCCTGAGAAAAAATACGAGAGCCTTTCGGTGGTGTTCGGAGCTACAAACAGCTCGACACCGACAGCAGCGAAACACCCGGTATGGATTCTGGCGCTCGAGAAGACTTTGTCGGGTTGTATCAAGTATGCACCTGACTCGAGAAATATTCTTGTCCTGTCAATCGGATCCGTGTTGTAGGTCAATGCACACCAATAAGAGTTAAAGGTCGCCCAATGTCCGCTTGCCGCCTGGTATCGTTCAGACCAGTTGTGGTTAGCTCTCACGCGGAAGCGAAAGTTATTTAGAATTCCAGGTGAAGTGATTTCAAGACCGATCGCGGGATCAAAATAGTAGTGGCCTGCGGTGATGCCGAAGGAGATGGTGCCTCTTCTTGATCCTATGCCAGGAACCGTGGATTGGCCAAGGGACTCAGAAAAAATGCTGAAGAACCCTATGACAATTGTCAATACCGTGCTCCTGCCATCCATAAATCCTAAAGCATAAAGAATATGACGCTCAGCGTAACAACGACAATAAGAAGCATTGCAGCCAGTAGAATTCCGATCTGAACGCAGGAACGGTTGTGTGTGATGTCGCTGAAAGGTGCCATGATTAAAATTCAATTAAAGGCTGGCCAGCAGATCTCGTATCTCCTGCTTCGTCTTACCAATACGCTGCTGAAGCCTGCCGATTAGTTCCTCTTCTTTGCCTTTAATAAAGAGCAGATCTTCATCAGTCAGGTGTGCGAATTGTTGTTTCAGTTTGCCCTTGATGACATTCCAGTCACCTTTTACTGTAAGCTTTACCATAACGGTTTTTGTTTAATCCGAAGACAACATAGTGCGCTTATCTGTCAGGTGATATGAGGCCGGTCATGTAGTGACAAGACTATTGTCATGATTTTCCATTTTGTAGCCAAAGGTGTGCGCCAAACGGTTCAACGCCCGATAGAGTCTTATTTTTTTTCGACCCGATCAAAGTCAGGCTGACGTTAATCATCTTTTGTGCTGATCAGTATGATTAACACCAATTGAGCTTAGTGTACTTGGCTGTAGGAGATAACACATTACTGGAAATCCAAAATTCATGCTGCGCATTAGATGAGTGATTTCCGGAAGTGTCGGGTGACTGAATTGTGCTCATCAATACGAACGCGCAAATGATCGCGATCACCAGCCCTGCAACCAACAAGAAGGGCCGGAACCATAAAGTGAGTTTTGAAAGGCTGATACTATTGACCCTTTCCATATGCGTTGTGATTATGGTGTAAATAACGCATTGCAAAACCGCTCCGGCCACGGTTAAAAGGTCTCTGAACGAGCGGTGTCGGTGAATGATGGAACCTGGGCGGTGAGACCGCACTCCTCTATTCAATCACCTTCTTCAGACGCCTAATCCTTTTTGACTAGGGTAACCGTTGTAAACCCTTCAATCTTCCGGATTTAATTACATCATTAAAACTTCTGCTATTGCACAGCTTAGCCCACGGAGATTCAGTTACTTACAAAAATCTACCAGCGTGCTCGAGCAGGGTGATCACTTGTTTCTCATGCAGCAGCTCTTAAAATTTATCTTATAAAGTACAGACAGTCGGCAGCTTTGACGCATTCGCGTATATTTGTCGCTGCTAATTTTTACAAAGCCTGAATTTCTAACCTGTACCGATGAAAAACCTTCTCATGGTGGCGATCTTCGCCATCATCTTTAACCCGTTTGTCAATGCGCAGACGCTTGACACTTCTTATCCAACCGTTGTAACAGAGAAAACAGAACCCGTAGGAGCTTACCTGCTGTCAGACGGAAAATATTTCCTATATGGATCCTTCACGCGGAATAATGGTGTGACCAGGCCCGGTCTCATCAAATTCAACGCTGATGGTTCTACTGACAATACGTTCGATATCGGCAGCGGACCGAATGGCCCGGTTGAAGCGGTTGCTGTGCAAAGCGATGGAAAAATTCTTGTCGCGGGGCGCTTTACCACGTTCAACAATGTAGCACGTAAGATCTTCATCAGACTGCACCCTGATGGAACGATCGACAACACGTTCAATCCGAATATTACTGTGAATAACACCGGAATGGAACTGAACCTCTTGATACAGCCAGACGGAAAAATTCTTTTCAACGGACCCGTTCAGAGTGTGGATGGCTTTTCCACCGGTTCAACCTTATTCCGATATAATGCCAATGGTTCGGTAGATGCAACCTTCTCGGGCCCATCTTATGCGTATCAGGCGCGTGGGATCGGTCGCCAGACAGATGGGAAAATCATTTTGGTAGGTACGTTTGCGAAGGGTATCGTGCGCCTTACCGACACAGGTGCTGCCGATGCAACATTCGATGTAGGCTCTGGTTTTGACGGCTTTACAAACACGGTTATCGTCAACTCAAGCAATCAGATATTTGTGGGAGGTTACTTTACCACGTACAAAGGTTCAGCCGCGAATTACCTGGTGTGCCTGACCACATCCGGAGCCGTGGACGCAACCTGGCAGGGAAATTCGAAGCCCATCGCCATCGTGAATGACGCACATCTTCTTCCGGATGGTAAGCTTTTGATCGCGGGCGGATTTGCAACTTTCAATTCGATATCTTCAAAAGGTCTGGCCAGACTCAATACAAACGGAACGCTTGATGGCACGCTTGTTGTCGGCAGCGGTGCAAATGGTGAAGTCAAATCCATTCACGCCAACGCGACAGGCGAGATCATCATCACCGGTTCATCTACCTCATTCAATTCCTACAACGGAACCTCGAGACCGGGAGGTGTTGCCGTAATTCAGGCAAACGGTTCAATAAAAGCCATGACCGTGCATCCAAACTTTCAGAGAGCAGCGTGGGTCCGATCCATCATGGAACAAGGAACAGACAAATTCCTGATCGGACACATGGGTACCGAAGTGAATGCCACGGCCGCGGCAAATTTCGCGAGACTCAACCAGGATGGAACGCTGGACGGCACTTTCAGTGGCAACGGTAAGCCTAACAGTTATGTTGACGCGATAACCATAGATCGCAACGGCAAGATTCTAATAGGTGGAGCATTTACGACTTACAATGGAACGAACACACCACGAATGGCAAGGTTGTCTTCATTGGGCGTACTCGAAACCACGTTCAACACAAATCTCGGAACGGGCTTTAACAGCAATGTGAATGTCATTGTCGAGCAGTCCGATGGCAAAATTCTCGTTGGTGGCGGATTTGCGACTTTCAACGGGGCCGCGAAAAAGGCACTGGTGCGTCTGAATGAGGACGGCACAATTGATGCAACTTTCAATACCGCCAACGGATTCTCTACCAGCACTGGCACCACACAGCTTTTTGACATTGAAATACAAAGTGATGGAAAGATCCTCGTTGCGGGAGAGTTTACGGCTTTCGGTGCGAATTCCGTGAAGAATCTTATTCGATTGAATGCTGATGGAACTTATGACAACTCTTTCAACGTGGGCTCCGGTATATATCATTCGTACTCAAGCAGCGTGAACGCGTTGACAATACTTTCAAACGGGAAGATACTTGCAGGTGGTCACGTAGTTAACGGAGGGACCGGCACAAACAATATTGATTTCCTGGTGTTGCTCAGCAGCACCGGAGCAATAGAGAATGGATATAAATCAAACAACTTTTTTATTGTTGAAGCGCTGAAGAAACAAAGCGATGGAAAGATCCTTGTTGTCGACCGCAATGCGGGTGTCAGGAGATTAAATGCCGATGGAACCATAGACAACACATTCATTACGATAAACCTGGAGTCGTGGGAAAGAGGCGTTGCCATTTTAGGAAACTCGCTTATTGCCGTGGGAGGACTCGGCCTGGCGGAAGGCAAGATGGTGATGGGGGTGGCAAAGTACGATCTGCCCGCGGCAGTGCCAGTTGCGCCCGCGACATTAGGCACGTCTGCGATTGCCCAGACAACTGTCGGACTTTCATGGACCGACACGGGCACCGAGTCGGGCTTTTACCTCGAAAGATCGATTGGCAACAACACCAGTTTCGCTGTCATTGCTACTTTACCTGCAAACACAACCACGTTCACCAATACAGGGCTAACGGCTAATTCCCAATATTACTACCGTGTTCGTGCATTCAACGCAAAGGGGCTTTCGCCTTATACAAGCGAGTTGAGCGTCACAACGCTTAACAGTGTTCCTGCAGCGCCAACAAATTTCAAGCTTGCCGTTGTCAGTTCAAATGAGATCAGGCTTGACTGGACAGACGCTTCGAACAACGAATCCGGTTTCGAGATCTACCGCTCTTCACCATCAAACACAAGCTACGCGTTGCTGGCAACAACAGGAGCAAACGCTGTGTACTACACCGATCCAACGGTTACACCAGGTGCCGTGTATTTTTACAAGATCCGATCCATCAACAACGGTGGGGTCTCTTCCTATACAGCAGAGCTTTCCGGTGTTGCGCAAACACCAGTACCGATCACCCCGACTAACCTGCTGGCGAATGCAGCAAATGAAAGTTCAATTGTGCTGACCTGGACCGACAACGCATTCAACGAAGCAGAATACGTCATCGAACGCGCCCCTGGTGGAAGTAGTGTCTACACGCAGCTGGCCGTTGTGCCCGCAAATACAACGGAATACATAGACGCCAGCGTGACATTTGGACAAAGCTACAATTACAGACTCCGCGCCAGGAACGAAGTTGGATTCAGCGGTGCTGCAGACAGGACCGGTTTTGCCGGCTACTTCATGATGGGCAACAGGTCAATCACGACATGTCAGGGACTTATCTTCGATTCGGGCTTTGGCGGAGATTACAGTAATAACGAGAGCTATACGCTCAAAATATTTCCACCCACGCCAGGCACTGCTTTGCGACTGGTGTTCGAATCATTCTCAGTAGCGACTTCCGACCAGCTTAAAATTCACAACGGTGATTCAGGCTTCGAGCCTTTGATCGGAGCATATTCCGGCACTACACTGCCACCGACAATTATATCGACCAGTGCGTCTGGTGCGTTGACATTGGTTTTCACGTCAAACGCTAGTGGTACAAGTTCAGGATGGCGAATCAATTTATCTTGTGGTCTTTTTCCTGCCAACCCGACCAACGTTGTGCTGACTGTTCCGAACATGGCAGGCGTAAAGCTTGACTGGGCAGACAACGCTACGGATGAAACGGGCTATGCGATAGAGCGGTATGTTCCGACACTAAACAATGATTTCACGCCATTGATCGTGGTGGGACCGAATACGACTACGTATACAGACAACAGTATCACAGCAAACACCACAGCTTATTATCGCGTCAAGGCGAAAGGTGCACAGAACGATTCAGAGTACACTTCGATGCAGGGCATTGCTTTTGGAGACGGTGGGATCTGGCGCACGAGAAAAGACTTTGATGGCACTGCGCGTACCGATGCCGTTGCATTCTCCGTTGCTGGTAAAGGATATATCGGTACCGGATGGGCAGGAGGTGCTCAGACGGCAAACTTCAGATCGTATGATCAGGCTAATGACACATGGTCAACCGCGGTTGCAGGCTTTGGAGGCTCAGTCCGTTCGGAAGCTGCAGCGTTCGTGATCGGTAACAAGGCTTATGTGGGGCTGGGCGAGTGGCTCGACCCTGCGAAAGATCTGTATGAATATGACCCTGCTGCCAACACATGGACGAAGAAAGCTGATTTCGGAGGAACTGCCCGCACAGGTGCGATCGGATTTGCGATAGGCGGCAACGGATATTTCGGATCGGGTTATGACGGTACCGGCTACACGAAAGATTTCTGGCGCTATGATGCAGCTGGCAACAGCTGGACACAGGTAGCGAATTTGCCAGGCGATGCGCGTTACGGAGCCGTTGTTTTTGTGATCGGTGATTATGCTTACGCGGGATCAGGGTATAATGGGTCCACCAGATTAAAAGATTTCTATAAGTACGATCCCGCGGCCAACACGTGGACAGCGATCGCAGCGTTCCCGGGCGTAGCGCGCAGAAATGCAGTAGCTTTTGCCGCTGACGGTAACGGCTATGTAGGCACAGGCGACTCAGGCAGCGACAGGAAGGATTTTTATCGTTACGATCCGGCTACAGACACCTGGACGCAGATCGTCAATTTCGGTGGGTCAGCGCGCGCGTATGCTGTTGCGTTTGGTCTTAACGGCAAGGGTTATGTCAGCACAGGATTTGATGGCGTCAACAAACGAGACATGTGGGAATTCACTCCGGCAAACATTCTCGCGGCACCCGCAGCTCCGACTACCTTTGTTGTAGTTACGCAATCAAGCTCACAGATCAACCTGTCATGGGTTGACAACACGACCGATGAGACAGCTTTTGTGCTTGAGAGGGCAAAGTCGAGCACCGGTTTTTATGAAGTGATCGCAACAATTCCGGCAAACACAACCTCATATGCTGATCTAAACCTCGATGCGGGTTCGTGGTACTACTATCGTGTAAAGGCAATTACTCCTTCCGGAAGTTCTGCTTATGCAACCGGTGGCAGCACTACGGCACCGTCCGCGCCAAGTGGTCTTACAGCAACACTTGCCAACGATCTGCTTGTCGAACTCGCCTGGAACCTTAACACAACAGGTACAACGGGCTACGTTGTGGAGCGCGCTGTAAATGCCAACAGTGGATATTTCACATTGGCAGTCTTGGGATCGTCAGCAAAAACTTACAATGATATCACAACTGAGTACGGAACAACATATTACTATCGCGTGCGGGCAACGAATACAGGCGGTGTGTCTGTTCCTTCAAATGAAGTGAGTGTGACAACCGTGAGCGCTCCGATCAACGCGCCTACAAACCTGACGGCAGAAGCATTGTCGGCATCGACCATCAGGCTGCGTTGGGTAGATAACTCTGACAATGAAACCAGCTTCCGTATCAGCCGGGCGGAGAGTGAAGGGGGTCCATTCCTGGTTATCAATACGATTGGCGCGAATACAACAGAATACATGGATCCGAACCTGTTGGCTGGAACCACATATTACTATCGCGTACAGGCCAGGACCACGACTTTCAATTCCACACAGACATCGGTTGCGTTTGCTACCACATACAAGATAATTCCGGCAGCGCCAGCGAACCTTACGGCAACTTATGACGCAACGCTTGACAACATATCGTTGCAATGGACAGATGGCTCGAACAACGAAGAGGAGTTTGTGATTCAAAAGGCGCTGACACCAGGCGTGTTTTCAGATTTTGCTACTACTACGGGCACCTCGTACACCGATGAGAATCCCGGAACCAATTTCAGAGTGCTTTACCGTGTGGCTGCGAAAAACAGTGCCGGTCTGTCAGGATTTTCAAACACTGCTACAATTATTATTACAAGCCTGGAGGGCGGATACGGAATTACAGGCTTGAAGACGTTTCCCAACCCGGCAGCTGACAGAGTAATGATCGAGTGGACATCAGAAGACAGGGGAGAAGTAAAACTTTCCATTACGGACGTCACAGGTCGCGAGCTAAGCTCGGCAACATTCCAAAAGAATGCGGCCGAATTTAAAGAGGAAGTAAGCCTGAAAAATATTGCGGGTAATTCACTCGTGTTAATGCGCGTGGCTATCGGCCAGAAGAGCATCATCCGAAAGATTGCAGTAAAATAATATTTGTCAGGAGCAGGTTCACAACCACGGGTCTGCTCCTGACATATCATAGCTCCACTGTGAAATGCCTGATGGGCTCAGGCGAATTTCATTTTTTTGTACCTGAGTCAAATATTTCTGCCATCTTAACGTTCATATACGGTCGATGGCCAGAATTCCTCGATGAAAGCGATCCTTCTCTTCTGTTTGTCAATTGGCATTGTTTGTCATGCCTTTGGACAGCATGTCGGGCCGCCCAACAATGTAGGACGCGAGTACGGAAATCCGAAGATGCCCCTTGTGGTTTCGCATCTGGCGGGTGCGAACAAGAAAATGTTAGAACGCGTCAATCGAAATTCGCGCCATTCAATTTTCGCGAAGATCTTATGCTTCCGGAAATTATGCCGGATCCAGTCTGGCCATACCGCGTCATTGAACGCAATCAGTTTCAAAAGATTCAGAAAAAAGATCGCACGCAACGCGCGAAAGGGTTTGTACAAACGACCCATGGCGGATTCTTTGGCGAGGCCGAATCGCATTCCGATCAGAGAGACTCCTGTTGTCGCTGATACGATATCAGTAATAACAAGTGCTCCAGTCAAGGCGGACACGCTGATTATTCTTGGAGCAGAAATTCTTTTTGAAATAAACAAGTCTACCCTTCGGAGCGAACACTTTGGCGCGCTCAACCCGATCGTTGAATACCTGGTAACACATCCTGATCGTTTTGTGAAAGTTTCCGGACACACTGACAACAGCGGAAGCGAAAGTCACAATCTCTCCTTGTCTAAAAAACGCGCGGATGTGGTCGCAGAATATCTCGTGAACAACGGTGTCGACATTGGTCGTGTGAACACATTCGGTTTCGGCAGTTCCAAACCCATTGGGACAAACGCTTCTGAACAGGGCCGGAAGAAGAACAGGCGAGTCGAATTACTGATCTCCGACCAAAAATAATATTTTCAATAGTTAATGGGTTAATGTGCCACTGAGTCAATGTGCCAATGTGCCAATGGGTTAATGTGCCAATGAGTCAATGTGCCAATGGCGGCACACTGTCACATCTGCTGATTATCATCTGGCGGCTACGGCAGCGGTTTCCTGGTTCGAGATCATTGCAGCAGCCAGGACCTTGTAAACTTCCGTCCAGGCTTCTTCAACCTTTGAGTTCCATCTGTCGCCCAGGCCGGTCTTCAATGTATAAATGAGGCACTCACCTACAACAGAGTAGTGTTCTTTCTTTGCACCATACTTGTCGTGACGCTTTGCCAGCGACTTGATCTCATCAACAATGGTTTCGAGCTTGTCGAGCTTGGCCACTACGTAGGTAACCATGCTCATGAGCTTGCGCGATTGTTCTTTGATGTCGCCCTTGAACATGTGCTTTACACCAGGTGCAACTTCGAACAGACGCGAATAAAAGAGTTGTCCCGCTTCTTCTGATTTGACGATGACAAAACCCCAGCTTTCTTTAACGAGTTGAATTTGTTGAGTGTTCATTGTGTTGGTTTTAGATGATGTTTCTGTAACGCGAACATAAGCACTGCGTTTCACGCTTTGAGGTGCTGATTAGTGTCATGCACATTTCGCTGAGTGTTTGACAGAACGGCTTAGCATTTGGCGTCAACGCTTTTCTTTGGGAAACAGAGACGGAATGAGGTGTGTTGCCAAATACTCAACGGATCTGTCGTTTACTCAATTCTTTTGGTTTTCATGGCTGGATTGATTTTATTTCACGATATCAGACCATGAACCAGGACGTTATTCGACCGCTGACCGAGGCCGAAGTCGCGATGTTAAAAAAGACTTTCCGCCTGATGGACCGCAACCGCCTCGCGATGCGATTCTACACCAGCTTGTTTGCGCGCTATCCGAACCTTCGCAGCTTATTCCCTACAGATCTTACCGAGTTGTCCACTAAAATTGTAAGTGTATTCGAACTCGTGGTGTTCAGCTTTCAGCAGCAGCCCGATGGCAACTATCACCTTCAGACCGAAGTTTTGCAACCGCTAAAATCTCTCGGGGCGCTTCACGCGAAAAAAGGAGTAGAAGAAACACATTATCCGCTGGTGAACGGAATTTTGCTGGAAAGCATCCGCCTGGAACTACCTGAATTTTCCGCTGATGCGGAGCGTGCGTGGAAGCTGGCACTCAATCACCTTACGTTGGCGATGATAGGTGGTGGTACGAATGTCGCGCCCGATCATGAAACGATGGCTGATTCGTATCAGCACATCCGGTCGCTGCTGTTCCGGGTGCCTTAATCCGAATGAATCCGGCTAAAGGCGTGAGAACATCTCAAAAAATTCGTCTTTCTTTTTGCGCGAGACGGTAAGCTGCTGACCATTGCTCATCACAACGGAGCCGCTGTCACCGCGGGTGAATTTTGCAACGTGCTTCATGTTTACGAGATAGGAAGCATGGATGCGAAAGAAGTCGTCTTCAGCGAGGATCTCTTCAACATCTTTGAGTGTTTTCGATATAACTACCTTTTCGCCTGACTTCAGAAAAAATGTGGTGTAGTTGCTGTCACTTTCACAGTAGATGATGTCGTTGGCTTCAACAAACATGAGATGGTCCGTTGCCGTGAGCGCCACCCTTCGTGTTTTTGGTTTGTTTGGCTTGAAGTAGTTCAGCAACATCTCGAGCTGAACGGCAGACGGATTGCTCCTGCGGGTGATCACTTTTTCGATGGCGGTTTTCAGTTCGTCAGGCTGAACCGGTTTAACGAGGTAGTCGATAGCACCAGCTTTTATGGCCTGCAGTGCAAATTTTTCGTGTGATGTGGTAAAGACGATTTCAAAATCCCGCGTGCCCAAACTGGAAAGTACTTCGAAGCCAGTGGTGTCGCGCATCTGGACGTCAAGAAAGACAACATCGGGTTTTACCTCGGTGATCTGCTGAACGGCTTCCGTGGGGTCGACAAATTCTCCGACAATCTGCACATCCGGTGTTACTTTACGCAGCAAACTGCTCAGCAACAGGATGTCGGCCTTCTCATCGTCAACCAGGATAGCTTTCAGCATAGGGGTTCTGAAAGACTAACATACTAATGAATTTTGAATTTATGAAAAGCGTGCCTGTGTCAAAGGTTGTCTGTGCATGGACGGAGCTTTGTGTGGCTTACACGCTGGGTGAGGGATGGGAAGGGTTGAGCCAGCTTCTGGCGAAAGCCACGCGTTTCTCGCGGACCGTGTGAAGGCCGTGAAATCACCCAGCAGTGCTCGAAATGACGGACGCGTGGCCGGAGCGAAGCGGAGCCCTGGACAGCCCGACCCCGTGCGCGGAGGCGTTGTGCACAGCAGGGGGCACCCCATGGTTAATGTGCCAATGGGTTAATGTGCCAATGGGTTAATGTGCCAATGTAACACCGGCAGGGTTAGACAAACTTCTCCCTGAATTGCAGATTGAACATGCCGTATAAGAGACAAAGAATACTCAGGATGATCAGGTACATCCGGTTTTTATACACGATTGTGAGCCAGATAAACTCGCTCATCTTGGTAGGTTCTGAGAATGGATTCAGGAAAATGTTGTACACACTGTATTCGAGCGGCTCTGCAAAAAGGAAAAATATAAACGAAATGATAACCAGCACAATAGCGGTACCGTTGCCGTTCTTGATCAGTGTTGAGAGCATAAAACCGAGTGACGACAGGAAGGCGATGGGGAAGAGGACCTGGCTGATCATGGGCACGATGCTGAACTGATAGAGTGTAAGGTTTGCGATGTTGCCGAGCACGAACAAAATGACTGTGGCGATACCGATCGTCAGGACAAAACGCACGAGCCAGACTTTGTAGCGATAATTTGGAATTCCAAAGATGGTCTCGAGCATTTTTGAATCATCGTCATTCTGGATGCCGTACGCGATCGGGTAGAAAATGAGCAGCAGGCCGGGAAAAACCAGGAAGCCGTAGATCACAGCCTCATCGAATTCAGCATCATCGAATATCGTCAGCAGGATGATGAATGCAAAAAACAAAAAGGCTGCGACAACAAAGTATACGAACTTGTTTCCAAAAATAACTTTGACGTTGTAGATCGTCAGCCTATACAGCAACAGCAGATAGCTCTTCATGTTTCTTTTTTGATTTACTTTTCATCAACCATAAGTATGCATCTTCCAGGTTTGCACGCACCTGTGTTGCATCCAGTCGCGGTCGTTCTTCGGAGAGGCACTTCACACGGATCAGCGCACCCTCACGCATGTGGTGAACGATGAGATAATTTTCTTTTTCGGTCTCAAATTCTTCGGGTGTCAGGTGGAACTCCCACACTTTTTCATGCGCAAGTTCTGCCATGGTGGTTGGACTTCCGATGTATTCGATGTTGCCGGAGATCAGTACAGCGAGCTTATTGCAGCTGCTGGCGATGTCTTCAATGATGTGGGTGGAGAACACGACAATCCGTTCGCGGCTCAGCTCGACCAGAAGATTGCGGAAACGAATCCGCTCGAGCGGGTCAAGTCCCGCAGTAGGCTCGTCAACCACTAATATTTTAGGAAGGTGCAGCAGGATCTGCGCGATGCCGATGCGTTGTTTCATGCCACCTGAGAAAGAGCCGATCTTTTTATGCTGATGCTCGTCCATGTGCACGGCTTTCAGAACATACTGGACTCTCGCTTCGCGTTCTTCTTTATTGACAATCTTTCTCAGAATTGCCTGGTAATCGAGGAATTCATAAGGCGTCATGTTCTCATAAGTGCCGAACGCCTGCGGGAGATAGCCGATGAGTCCCTGAAGTTCTTCTCTCCGCAGCGTGGTGTCATGGCCGTTGATCCAGATCTTTCCATAGCTCTGATCGAGTATGCCGCAGAGGATGCGCATCAGGGTCGTTTTGCCTGCGCCATTCGGTCCGAGCAACCCGAACATGCCTTGCTCGATCGTCAGGTTCGCACCCTTTAGTGCTTTGAACTCAGCTTTCTTCGGTTTTACATAGGGGATGGAAAGCAACAGCTTGTAGTAGATCCTTCGAATCTTTGTAAACCTGCCCCTGATCTCATTGACGTCAACGGGATTTTCTTTCAGGGATTTTGAAACGCGTGAAAGGAACAGACCGGTGAACCAGAGGAAGATGAGGATGACTGCAAATGCTTTGATCTGAACATCATTGTAGAGATAGATCGAGCTGAGCAGCGGAAATCCCCAATACAGCAACGTGTTGGTTATGCGCATCATTCTTTCCCTTCGGGGAAGTAATTTTGTAACACGGCTGAGGATCGAGAGTGTCAGCGCGTGCAGCACCATCATAAAGACGAGCTGCCAGAAGGCTTTGTCGAGATGGAAATAAATGAAATAGATGAGGAAGCCGATCAGCGCGCTATGCCAGATGAGGTCCTGCAAGACCACGCGTTTTGTGACCGGTTCTTCGCCTCTGAGCATAAAGAGGTTCCGGTTTCCTTTCCATTCCCGGATCCAGCGCTTGTCTCTGCCGTAGACTTTGGTCAGGTTCTGAATCTCGATATGCATTGCTTCACCCGGTGCGACCATCTTTGCATTTGCCTGGCGCAGTGACGACATGATGAAATGGGTTGCTCCAGGGATCAGAATCACGGCTCCGATGTATGCCATCATCTGCCAGATGAGTCCTTCAATTTTCAGGGAAATAAATATTCCGGCAGCAATCAGCGCGATGATCTGAGCTGCTTTAATCACGGGCTTCAGTTCCCTGAACCAATCCAGAACACTTTCCAGTCCAGCGCTCATGGTCGGAATGTAGAAGAGCGTGAGTATTGTCGCGAAAGCAAGGCCACCCATCACCGTAACTGCAAACGGCTGACCGATGCTGATCACATACTCTGCTTCTCCAAGCGCCAGCGGCAACATGGCAATGATGGTTGTGATCGAGGTAATGAGGATCGGTCGCAGACGTGAAATTCCGCTCATGATCAGCGCGCGGTATTTCGAATAACCTTCTCGTCTGAGAATGCGCGAATAGTCGATCAGGATGATTCCGTTGTTGACTACGACACCCAACAGGATGAGAAATCCGATCAGCGTGTTTGTGCTTAGGATAGAGTTGCCGGTGAACGTAAGGCTCAGCAGCGCTCCGATGCCTGCTAACGGAATAGAGAACATGATCACGATCGGCAGGTACAGCGATTCGAATACTGCAGCGAGAATCATGAAGATGATCACAATGGCCGCGAAAATAAAGAAATAGAAATCGTCATACAGGCCTTCATCGTGGATGACTTCTACGACAATTCCGGTCGGAATATTGACACCAGCAACGACCTGATCGATTTCAACGCGGGACGCCTCCAGCAATGCATTTGAATTTAATACCTCATCAATGAAATTGTATTTGATCTGAATTCGCTTTTCCTGGTTCATGCGTGTGATCGTGCTTTCACCGGATGAATAGTTGACGGTGCCGATATGAGAAAGAGAGTGTGTCGCGCCTGTTGTGCTGCTCACTTTCATCTCGCGGAGGTCGCGCATTTCCTTTGCTCTGTTGGTGGTCTGATTTCGTGTGCGAATGGTCATCTCATACTCTTCACCACCACTGATGAACTTCGAGCCAGACGTAAAGGAGGGCTGAAAGTCGTTGAGCGCGGTGGCAACATTCTGCAAAGTGACATGGTTTTCACTCATACGCTTTTGATCGAACACGAGGTGAGCCTCCGGGCGCTCCGGGCTCAGATTGACTGAACTCTGCTGAACAGACTGAAGCCCGCTGACCATCGTATTGATGTCGTGTGCGATGGTTTGCATCAGTTCAAAGTCCTGGCCTTTGATCACAATCCGCTCAGACGGTGTCCCGATGCCGAGCATCCGCTCGAAGTCATCCTGGGCAGAGCTTCCTGCACCGCCACCACCACCGGCATTCTGACTCGGTGGTTTTTCAAGGGAGATATCGACATCGTCAAAATCATTGGAGATAGCTGAGAGCCGGTTGCGTACATCGGAAATTGAAATGGTGTCGAGATCGTTAAAATTTTCAACGAGCTTTAACGTGATCACACCCTCGACTTCTGACACCTGGCTGATCACCTTATCAACAACAGGAATTTCCATCACCTTTTCTTCGATCTTCCTTACCTTCAGGTCTGTTGATTCCAGCGTGCTGCCTTGTGGCATCGTCACGAAAAGATTCATTTCCGTGGTTTCAACTTCTGTCGGGTTGGCAAGACTTACAATGAGGCTGACACCGATCGACACAAAAAAGAGAACGAGTCCACCTACCACCGTAAACATTGGCCTTCTGAAACACGACTTCAGGAGTACTACATACACCTGGATAATGCGCTGACGGATGGATGCATTTTTGATCAGCGGTGCCTGCTCCTCATCGTCCTTCTTAATGGCGGAGTCAGCCAGCATCGGGATCAATACCAAAGCGACAACCAGAGAGACAAGCATCGTAGAGATGATTGACACCCCGATGTGCGTTCCAATAAGTGTTACAAGGAAATTGGTGGAAAAGATAAATGGCAGGAAGACAGTTATCGTTGTGAGCGTGGCAGCGATCACCGAGCGCATTACTTCATTCGTTCCCCTTACAATCGCCTCTTCGCGGCCTTGCTTGTTGACCACATGCCGGTAGATGTTTTCAACCACTACAACGCTGTTGTCTACGAGCATACCAATAGCAAGCGCCATTCCGATCAGTGTAAGACTGTTGATGGAGATGTCATAA
The DNA here is from genome assembly GCA_029309925.1 of Fulvivirgaceae bacterium JP3-4. GTDB lineage: Bacteria > Bacteroidota > Bacteroidia > Cytophagales > Cyclobacteriaceae > Chryseosolibacter. The sequence goes on along the minus strand of JARKND010000001.1, from coordinate 2,322,805 downwards.
GCATAAAAGAAATTGAAGGCAGCAAAAACTGAAATGGGAATTGAAAGGGCAATGCTCAGAATGAATTTCATTCTCCTGAGAAACACCCACAGCACGAAAATCGCGAGGAGACCGCCAGTAATTGCGAGCTCTTTGATCTGATCAATATTCCGCGACATCATCTCAGCCTGGTTGTTCTCAACGATAATTTTCACATCCATCGGCTCGAGATCTTTGTTGATCGCGTCAATGGCGGCAAGCGTTTTTTCCGACAAGGCAATCAGGTTAGCCTGAGGATCTTTAGAGATCTGGATGGAGACGGCCTCTTTACCATTGACACGGCTGAGCGAAGTCTGTTCTTTAACACCGAAGAAAACATCGGCAACATCGCTTAACAGGAGAGGGCCTTTCTCTGAAACTACGAGGCTTTGAATGTTCTTGATGTCTTTAAGCTCTGCCGTGACATTGACAAAAACTTTTTGTCCGTTCATTTCAACCTGTCCGGCAAACGCGCTTTTGTTAGAGTTGCGCGCGAGGACGCTGCTGATTGTATTCGGAGTGATGCCGTTGGCTTCGCAGATCGCATCGTTCATGATGATTTCCACGGTCTTCTGCCGGCCACCAAAAACTTCCACGCCTCCGACACCGTCAACATCGCTGAGACGGTCGGCAATGTACTGGTCTGCAATATTCCGCACGCGGTCAACGCCACCGCTGCCCAGAACCTGCAAGCTCATGAATGAATTGGAAAAATCTTCTGTGTCGATCTTGATGATGTTCACAAAAAACTCTGGCGTAAGGCTTGACTTGATAGCACCGACCTTCTGCTCAAGCTTCAGGTAAGCGTATTTGATATTGACGCCCTGCTGAAATGAAATGAAGATCAAACCCTGTTTGCTGTCGGCATTCGCTGTAATTTCGGCCACACCTTCAAGCGTACTGATCGCGCTCTCGAGCGGAACGATCGCCTGGCGTTCCATGTACTTCGGGTCCACATCGGTAGGCGATTGCACATGCACGATGAGCACCGGCAGCTCGACATTGGGGAAAAGTTCAACCGGAAGTTTCGTGTAGGAGATGTAGCCCATCACCGTAAAGCCGATGAACAGCATCGAGACGAGGACTTTCCTTCGGATGATCGTTTTTAGCAGACTGTTATTAGCCATGGGAAACTTCAATTTTCACTTCCTTCCTGCGACTGATTCGGCTAACGATATTTTCGATCGTTTCATAATAGCACGGGATAATAATAAGTGTGAGCAGCGTTGATGTCACCATTCCACCGATCACTGCGATCGCGATTGGGGCGCGCAATGCTGCACTCTCGCCAAAACCTAAGGTCAACGGAAGCAGTCCGAGGATGGTTGTCATCGTGGTCATCATGATCGGCCGGAGCCTTCGCTCAGCCGCGTCAAGAATCGCCTCGCGAAGGGGCATTCCGTTGTCTTTGTTCTGATTGATGCAGTCGACAATCATGATCGAGTTGTTCACAGCGATACCGCCCAGCAAAATGATTCCGATATAGCCCATCATGTTCAATGGCATTCCCAACACAAAGAAGGCGAGGATCGCTCCGACAACCGCGAATGGTATCGTTAATAAAATGGTGAACGGATGGAGGAGTGATTCGAACTGTGACGCCAGAACCATGTACACCAGCACGATCGACAGGATCAGCGCAAAGGTCAGGTTCTCCACTGACTCCTGACGCCTGATCTCCTGGCCGGCAACTTTGATCTTGTATTGCGGAGGCACGGATAATTTCGAAAGCGAATTTTGAATGGACTTCACTACTTTGTCGTATGGCTCGTCAGGATTGACGCGTGCACCGATAGACACCGTGCGTGTTTGATTTCTCCTGTGGATCGAGTTGCTCGCGTACTCAACTTCTGTTCGCGCGATTTCACTAAGCGGAAATTCGCGTTGTCCGCTTTTTATTTTCAGGTTCTGAAGACCTGCAAGGGTGACTTCCGGTACCTTGATTTTTATGTCCTGCATTTCGCCACCGCGCTCGATGGTTCCTGCATTTTTTCCTTCGAGCTGATCTTTGATCTGAACAATAATATCATCGATCGACAAATTGAAGATCCCGGCCCGGTACTTATCGACATCTACATGAATCTGAGGGACGCCTTCCTCAAGGTTCGACACAGGATCGTAAACGTCCTTGTTGGCGGCCATCAAAGCCATGATCGAATCGGAGAGGGGCTTCAGCTTTTGGAAGTCCGATCCGCTGACTTCCACCACCAGCGGCATCTCATCATCTCCCATCACTGCGTATAGCGCACTTTCATCATTTGAAAATGTAGCTTCGATACCTGGAAGTGCCTCGAAGTATGCGGACAATTTCGCAGTTACTGGCGCAATATCGAGTTCAATGTCTTCGCGGAAAATCAGCTTGACCGTTGCTTTATTCTCGTTGTATACATTTTCATTTTTAATTCCAGACTGACTTTCCTGAGGCCCGATGTGCGAATATATTTTATCAAGCTGTCCTTCGAATAATTGCTGAAGTTGATTTTCAATCTGGCCGACCGTTGATGATGTTCTCGCAAGCGGAGTTCCATTCATCAGGGTGATATCAACTGAAATTGCACGTGTGTCGGACTGCGGCATGTACTCGCTGCCGATGACCGGAAGCAATAGCGCTGTGCCGAGGATCATGACGAAAGACGTGACGATCCATGCAGTTTTGTGATTCAGGACTTTTTCAAGCACCGTCCGATACCGTTTGAATCTGAAATGCTTCTCATCGGAAAACACTTTTCGTTCTCTTGCAAATACTTTGTCCTTGCGGAAGAATTGTGCGAAGAGCATGGGAATGACAAGGATCGCAACGAAGAGTGATGCAAACTGTGAGAACGCAACGGTCCACGCCTGATCTTTAAAAAGTTCGCCAGACGGACCCTGCAGATAGACGATCGGCAGAAACACAACAATACAGGTCAGCGTTGAGGCTGTGATCGCACCGCTTACTTCGCTTGTCCCTTCAATGGCAGCATCTACAACACTCAAGCCTTCTTCGCGCTTACGGAAAATGTTCTCCACTACGACAATCGCAATGTCGACAAGCATTCCCGCACTCAGCGCCAATCCTCCAAGTGTCATCACGTTCAGCGTAAGCCCATTGAAGTACATCAGGTTGAATGTGGCAATGATTGAAATCGGAATCACGATGCTGATGATGAGCGTTGAGCCGATTCTCCTCAAAAACAGAAACAGCACAAACACCGCGAAGAGAATACCGTATAGCCCGGACTCTTTTACTTCGTCAATGGCGCCCTGGATAAATCTTCCCTGGTTTTGAATGATAACAAATTCGTATCCGGGGACTGTTGTCTTCAGGCGTTCGAGTGAACCCATCAGCTCATTGACGGCATTTACAGTGTTATAATTCGTCTCCTTGTATATTGACATCCCAATGCTTCGCTGCTGATTAACCCTCACGATACTGCTTGCCTCTTTGTCGAGAATTTTGATGGTGGCGACTTCGCGCAGCAGCACAGGGACCTGATCTGAGGAAGAAATATTACTAACAGACGCAGCAGTTGACGACACAGCGGGGCCTTCCGGATTAGCAACCGCATTTTTCTTTGTTGAATAACCTACTACCAGATCACCGAGGTCCTCGGGCTTTTCAATGATGCCCAGACCCTTGATCACATACTTTCTTCCCAGCTCTTCAATGAACCCGCCAGAAACGCTACGGTTGTAATTTTGGATTTTTGTCACGAGGTCATTGACTGTCAGGCCCACCGATGCCAGCAAGTCGGGATCGGTTTCCAGAACGACCTCTTTCTCCTGTTCGCCAGCCAAACGCACTTCCGCGATACCAGGCAGTTTGATGAACTCGTTTCTGAAATTGTTCTCTGCGATATGTCTCAACGCTTCCGTATCATTTGATGCCGGGTTGTAGATCCCAAGGATCATGATCGGTGCAGCATTCGGATCGAACTGAGAAATTGCAAACTCATCGATCTCATCATTAAGTGAAAAAGAAGAGAGGGATTTCTGAAGGTCAAGGAAAGCTTCATCCATGTCTTTGCTCCAGTCATACTGAACGGTCACACGTCCGTAGCCTGTCTGGCTGATAGAACTGACTTCAACGGCACCATTCTGCCGGATGGCAATCGACTCGATCGATTCGATGAATTGCTTCTCAACTTCTGACGGAGGTTTGATCCCCACCTTGAGTTCGACAAACAACGTTGGGTTCTTCAATTCCGGAACCAGCTCGATGCCGAGCTTCCCGAACGAAATAAAACCCAGCAGGATCACCGCCAACACCATCATCAGGATCGATACGGGGTAGGATACGGCCAGCGAGACAATCTTTTTCACAAGAGGATTTGTTTAGAGGTTACTGAATAACGCTGACTTTCGATTTGTTCCTGAGTGTTTCAAAGCCGGAGACAACAAGCCGGTCATTCACTTTCAGTCCATTGGTAACTTCGATCACATCAAGACTCTCGAGACCTGTCGTTATTTTCTTTTCAGTAGCAATGCCGTTCTCAACAGTGAACACTACTTTTCCATCCTGGCGGGATATGACAGTCTCTTTTGGAATGACGATCGTACCATCTCGCTTTTCAGAGAGTATAAATGCTTTGATAAACATTCCGGGACGCAGCACGCCTTTTTTATTATCGATTTGCAAAACACTTTGAAACGTTCTGGTGTCCGCGTTGATTACCGGAGAGATCTGACTGATCTTTCCAAAGATCGTGTCTTTCGCCACATTGTAGTTTGCGATCTGCACGGTTTGGTTCAGCGTTACTTCCGGCAGATGCTTCTCCGGAAGTTTTACGTCCATCAACAGCTGATCGAACTGCATTATTTTTAAGAGCGGCTGGCCCTGATCAACCCGGACGCCTTCAGTGTGATAGGGGAGCTCTACGATCACGCCATCAAACGGAGCGATTACGCTCATCTTGGCGCTTTGGATCTGGGCGTTCTCATACGCATACTTGGCGTTCACATAGTCGATCGATGAATTTTTCAACTCTGTTTGTGTTACGCCACCTTTGTCATACAGCGACTTTTTCTTCTTGAGATTGTCATCCGATAGATCGAGGTTCAGCTTTTTGCCTTCAAGCTGGAGGTTGTTTTCAAATTCCCTGTCTTCGATCCTGATCAATACCTGTCCGGCTTTTACAGCATCCCCAAGTGCGAATGGCCTACCCGTTGCAGGATTTCGCTGCAGCCTGTAGACGCCACTGATCTCGGATTTCATGACACCTTCCTTAAAGGAGTAGACCGTACCTGTGGTTTCAATGAAACGCGAAATGCTTTGTGGCTTGATGCTCACAACAGAAACCGGAATCTTTATTTCGGTTTTTATGCTTGAGTCTTCCGGGTTACAGGACGCGATGATGATCGTCAACATCAGCAGCGGAAGGATTCGTTTAGTCAGCTTTTTCATTATCAATACTTTTAGTAGGTTCTTTTTTGTGTTAGTTTCTTGGAGCGATGACGGGCTGTTGTGCCTCAAAGTCGTAGAGTGAAAGTATCTTGAGGTTTAGCAGCTCAATTTTATAATTGATCAACGCATCGGCATAGATGCTTTTCTTCTCGGAAAGCTGGCTTTGAAACCTGTTCAGGTCAATGCTCGTGAGATCCCCGTTCTTGTAGCGCTCGAGGTTGATGTCATAGGTCAGCGTTGCATTTTTCACGTTTTGCTCCGCGATCAGAATCTGGTTTTCGAGATTCTGCAGATTCCTGTAGACTTTGCGGATGTTGATCATGATGTTGTTCTTTTCAACTTCCATGTCGATCATCTTAATTTCGCGGGAAGCGGCAGCTGCTTCCATGCGCGCTCTTTTTTCTCCCCAGTCGAAGATTGGAATGTTAAACGATACGGCTACACGCGGATTCACAGCCGGCACTTCATAGATGTCGGGGGCACGTTCGTTGTCGCCAAAGATCCCGAGTGACAGGGACACAGCACCTTTGAATTCGTTCATCGCCTTGGTGCGGATCAGCTCAAACTGTGATCGCTCGATATCGATGGCACGTTCTCTCAACTCCATCCGGTTTGCCAGTGCGTGTTGCAGGGCCTGGTTGAGGTCAGTCTCACGTGTTACGAAGTCAATGTCTACCTCGACAGCAAACTCTTCCGTAAGGTCAACACCGAGCAACAGCTTAAAATCATCGGCTGCATTTTGGAGCAGCACCTCATTGTTTTCCATTGTCGATTTGGACGTTGCCAGGTTGAGTTCTGCCTGGTAGAGTTCTTCCTGGGCCAGCAGGTCTGCATCTACTTTGTTCTTCGTGATCTCGTAGCTTATCTTTTGATTTTCATATTCATCCTTCGAGATCTGCAGGCTGTTCTGACGCTGATAAAAAGTGTAAAAGCTTTGGGTTACACTTTGCTCGAGGCTGAGCAGCTGCAACGCGTTGCTGATCGATGCATTCTCAAGATTGAGCTCGAGTTCCTTCAACTGAAGTTTTGTTCTGTTGTAAGTAAAGATGGGCTGGTCGAGCTGAAGGTATAAGTTGTTGCTGTATGTTTTTGTCCTGATGTCCTGGAATTCCGAATAGTTGTCTCTGTAGCCGAGGCGATTGATCAGCGAGATCCTTCCATCAGTGGCTACGATCGGCTGGCTTACCGACAGATTGGCGAATGAGTTGTACATCTCGTTTGTATTCCATCGCGAAAAGAGATCGTTGAAGCTGCGATCGCGGTTGTAGTCGAACGGTGTGATGTCTAAGGCAAACCGCGATTTCAATGCAGCCCGTTGCGCATCGAGGCTTCGCTGACTTCCGTAAAGGTTCAACATCGACTTTTTGATATTCCGGCTGCTGGCTTGCGCAATGGCGATCGCGTCCTGAAGTTTCAGCGTGCGCTGCGCCCTGGCGATCGAGGAGATCACCATGAACCCGCCAATGAGCAGGAGCATGATGGCGATGTTCCGCACAGACTTCGGTGTTGATCTCGTCAGGTTGTTCGGTTGATAAGAACTCATACTATTTAAATTTCTAGTGGTCTTTATAAAATCTTTTTTCAATACTCATTGCTTCACCCATTTCACTGCATCTGCATAAACGGTCCGAAGGTCACATTCGTCCGTCAGCGAAACACTTCCTCCAGTCTTGTTGAAGTAGTACGACCCGAGATAATTCCATCCTGGCTCTGCGTTCGTAATGTTATAGCTGATGTGATCCGTCCCGTCCTGGTTTTTAATGATGTAGTGGTATTCGAACTGTCTGCTGTCGCCATTGTTTCCAACATACTCATTTTGATTTTTTCCGCGCATGTAAACGTAAACATCATAGAAGCCTTCCTCGCGCAATTCAGGCGTCCACGTTGCCGTTTTTTCGCCCTCGCCTGAGCGTGTGAAGTGTGCTGAGCGGATCACCCTTCCGTAGAAATCAGAGCCGGTTGTTGCGAGCCACTTCGCATAGGAGCGTGACCAATAGCCATGATACTTTTGCGGGACTGTGTCAAGCCCGTCAAGCCACACCTTAAGCATCGTAGGTTTGATCGGGCTGAAGTCGCTAAAGCCGGGATCTTCATTGTCAACAATCACCTCATAGGAATTCGATGAATCATCCTTTTCGATAACGCGCTCTCCATCGAAGAGAACACCACCTTCACGGGCTGACATCGTGCCCATCGACATGTTGATCACGGAAGGAATATTTCTGGAAATGATGGTATTGATGGTGATGTCATTCGGCTTCTCGTCAAGCACATAGCCAAAGAGCTTTGTTTCCCCATGTCTGATCACGGCCAGTCTTCCTGGTGCTTCCTCGGCCGCATCTTCATTTACTTTTGGATACCAGTCGTCTTCATCATTGCCCTGGTCTTTGTGGTTGAATTTTACTTCCAGTACACCATCGCTGTCACCTGAGTTTTTAGCCTTCACCAGCACCTGGTAGCGCTTCCGGTCACCATCCATCACCTCGTACTTCTGAACCTCAAGAATTTCAAACGCTGGTTGTGACGTCTCAGAATAAACCTTGCGCATAACCGGATCGATATCAACTTTGAACTGCGACATCATTGCCTTCCGGAAATCTTCGTATCGCGTAAGCTGATGCTGGTGTGTGTTTACCCATTCGTAGAGAAACGATTTGAAGTTGCTTTCACCTATAATATGACCGAGGTAAGAGAACAGGTACTGACTTTTCAGCGCAACTGATTTATTCACTTTGCTGAACTCACCTTCTGTCAGGATCCGGTTGAGTGGTGAGGTGCGCATCAGGTCGTTGCATTCTTCCGTAAACGAAATGCCTTTTATTTCTCTTGAATAATCATTGCGAACAAGCTTATCCTTGCGCAAGTAGTTCGCAATACTTCTATTGAGCAATGCCCACTCTTTACTTACAATACCTGAATTAAAATCGTAGTAGTTCGGAAAGATTGAATAGTCCGGATTGTCGATATCCTTACCTTCCCAGACCCAAGTTGAACCGATCTGCTTGGTAAAGATTTTTCTCACCATGTCATTGAAAACATTTGCCTGTTTCTGCTTGTCGGTCAACACCTGGTTTGACTTTGCTGCCTGCTTAGTCATATCACGCAGTTGGTTTCTGAAATCGAATTGCTCTATCTCGCCACCTTCTTCCGGCCAGAAAATTGTTTCGGGTTGCACGTGTGCCTGGTGACTTTCGTAAACCTTGTTGTAGGCCGTAAAGTGAAGGGGAACTTCAACAAACTGCATTCTTTTGAAAGGGTAGGAGAGCCGCTGCGCATCTTCATACTCATTGACAACATCGGTGATCAGGTAGCTGAGTGTATCTGCCAGCTGATCGAGTTGCCGCGCGAAGAAATCGTTTTTTGGATAGTGGTATACCGAATAGGCTACACTGTCTACAACAATCTCTTTTTTCAGATAATCACCGATGACAAGTGAAATCTGTGGCAACCGGTACTCTGGCTTGAATGTGTAGACCCCATCGTTGACAGTCAGTGCCCCTTGCGAAATCGGTGTTTTGCCCGCGGGCGCCTTTACTGTCAGCCGGAAATCGATGAACGATTGTCTTTCCTTCGCTGCCGACCTCCTGTTGAAGCCTACTTCAGTGTCAGGATACCACAGCACATCTTTCGTCAGCAGCAGATAGTTTTCTTCAAGGAATGCATATTTCTTCAGCAGCGAGAAGATGATGAACTCGTTGATATTTTCATAACGTTCCTGGTCGACTTCAAGATGCGCGGCAGCTTCTGACACAGGGCCGTGGTAGTTTAGCTGGACATTTACCCGTTCACCAGGCTCAATGCGGATCTTTTTGTTGACGGAAATAATCTGCAGCTCTCTGGTGAACTCGGCAGGTTGGCCATTGATGAACAAAGCTTCTGCTGTGAGGCCCGGATTTAATGTAAAGAAAATCGTTTCCAGCGGTGCAGATGAATTGTTTTGAAGCACCATCTCAGATGTGCTGCTGATCTGGTTGCCTAGCCACTCCAGTGTTATGTTATGGGAGCTCACTTCGAGATTCGGCACATCCGCCCACTTGCCATTCACTTCGATCATCTGCTGACGCAACGCGATAGGCGTCTTCCGCATGTCCCACAGCTTCACCATGATCACGGATGAGATCGCCAGGATAGCAAGACCTGCGAGTAAGCTGGCGCGATGAGCCGTTTTGTGACCCGCAAGCCTGTCGAGCAGGAATGCAGTGATGAACAGAAATCCAATACCGGTAATAAAATAGAAGGAACGTTGTAAGAGCGCAAATTCCATATCAACAAAACCGGCCATCTCTGACCGCATCATAGACAAGCGGAAGCCCGTGAAGTCAAGGATATTTGAAAACTTGTCGAAGTAATAGATAAGTTGTACCCCAGCAAGACCGATCAACAACACAATCGAGATGGGTTGATTGCGGATCACGGTCACGAGAAGAAAGGCTGCACCCGCAGTGAACACAATGTTCGGAACACTGGTAAGGAACAGATAGCTGAGGAACGCCACCGGGTCTACAGTAGCCAGTGGGTTGGTGATGCCAACGATAAGCGGAATGCAAAGCAATACCAGGTTCAGAAAGAAGAAAAGCTTAAACAGCGCAAGGGCTTTACCAAGCACGTAGTCAAGGTTGGTGATCGCCCTCACGAAAAACACTTCATTAGTATCAAGCTTCTTGTCCTTTTTGATCAATCCGGTCGCCAAAAAAATAACTGCAGCGGCTTGCGGAATGCTGATAAACAACAGGCTAACGTAGGGGAGAACTGACCCGTTGGCAAGAAAATCCCAGTCGGGCGAGTCTAGTTCTGAAAAAACTACCAGGTTGAAAATTGTGAGGAAGCCAATACCAGCGAGGCCGATGATGCGGAAAAACCAGTTTCTCCACAGCACTTTTCCTTCGTAGGATGAGATCGTCAGTATGTTTTTGATCGAGATCATACCAGTGAAACCCCTAACTCGTTTTCCATAAAATATACATATGCGTGCTCCAGGTTTGGATTAGCTTCTCTCGCATCGGGATGCGGCTTGTCATTGGCAATGAGCTGCACTTCCCATCTTCCTTCAGCAGGGATCGTTGACACCACCGGGTACTTTGCTTTTATGGCATCAAACTCTTCATCATCAAGCATGATCTGCCACACATGGCCGCGTACCTGGTCTATCATCCCTTCAGGCGAACCTTTGAACGCCACTTCACCTTTGTTCAGCATAGCCATGTTGTGGCATGTGCTGCTGATATCACCGACAATGTGGGTTGAAAGAATGATCGTGACGTCTTTCTGACTCAGATCTGAGAGAATGTTCCGGAAGCGAATACGCTCCTCGGGATCGAGGCCGGTAGTAGGCTCATCGATCACCAGCAACCGCGGTTCACCAATCAACGCCTGGGCAATGCCAAGTCTTCGCTTCATCCCACCCGAGAGCTTGTTCGCCATGCGATCGCGCACATCCAGCAAGCCCACCTGATCTAGAAGCCTGTCAACCTTTGCAATACGTTCTTTCCTTTTCAAGGATGTTGCGAGCTGGGCTGCGTAGTCGAGAAACTCCCACGTCTTCAGCTTCGAAAAGAAAGTGAAGTCCTGCGGAAGGTATCCGACCAGCCTTCTTATCTCATGCCGGTGTGTGTTGATATCCATGCCGTCCATGAGTATCGTTCCCGAAGTTGCTTTCTGCACTGTCACCAGTATCCTCATGAAGCTCGATTTCCCTGCTCCGTTCGGGCCAAGCAACCCAAACATCCCGCTTCCTATCTGCAGATCGATATTCTTGATCGCTGCAAAGCCATTCGGATAGATCTTGGAGAGTCCTTTAATCTCAATATTCATGTTAAGAGGGTTTTCTTTGGCCTTTGGCTTTTGGAATTTGGAATTTGATTACTGATTATTTGCCTTTCTTCCCTAGTATATCTGCAGATTGCTGCTCACATCCTTCTTTACCTGTATATCCTGCGCATCAGTCACATGAACCATTGAAGTGTTTCTGATGTGGCCTCTCAACAAACTCACCGAAGAGGATATGTGCACTTGCGAAGCTTCTATGTTTGCCGTTACGGTATCGAGCTTTGTTGATCCGATATCGAGAAAGGATCTGTTTGCAAGGTTTGTTTCGATTTTCCCGATCGCGCTTTCCGACATCCAGATCCGACTTCCGTTTTGCGAAATTGTAAGATCGTGCTGCTGCACACCTTCAATGATCACGACTGCAGCGGTGACCGATAGTTCCTTTAGTCGGTCTTCGGGAATATATACTGTAATCCGCACCGGTTTATTTTCCTCCCCTTCGAAACCCGAAATGGTAAGTGCATCATTCGCAATCTGGTATTTCAGGTTTTTGAGCAGACTCCCCTTGAAGCTTCTGACTTCAAGTTGTGCGCGATCGGAGCCGATGACCTTCACCTGTCTGTTGCCCATATCCTGAACGATAAGGCGCGTGATGGCTGAGAGATCTACGGTTTCAGCGGTGCTGTTCTTGTTGTCGAGCACGTTTAGTGAGCCGGTGAATCTCAACTCAGCAAAGGCTGCGGTCATGTATAAAAAGATGAACGCTAAAAATCCGACCAATATTTTATTGCTAAGCTTCATATTGTTCCATTCTGGTTTCCGATGTGTTTTTTTAATTCTTCGGCATCAATGCCGAGCAATGCAGCCTGCCTGAGGAGTTCAGGCAACACTTTGCTGAAAAATTCCTGCTTTTTGTCTTTAAGAATGATCTTCTTCGCATCGGGATTTACAAAATATCCGATACCTCGTTGGTTTTCGATAATGTTCATCGCCTGGAGTTCGCTGTACGTACGCATGACCGTGTTTGGATTTACACCCATTGCGGCTGCAAGCTCGCGCACCGATGGAATTTTTTCGCCTGCGGGAAATTCTCCACTCACCACTTTCTCAGTGATGGAGTCTGCAATCTGCAGAAAAATGCTTTTGCCATCCTGGAATTGCATATTACACCTCCCTCTCTTTTAACTTCTGGTAAGCCACAAATAGCATCACCACCGTTCCTGCAAAAAGCGCAAACGTAACAGCCGCCAACGCCTTCGTCTCGTCTAACGGTACCAACACCATTTCCTCCGGTGGATTGTATTTGCCGAGACCAAGATATTCGGCAACAAGGATCACGTACCCGACAAAAAACATCACAATCAGTGCTACGGCAAAAAGGGATTTTACTAAGGGCTGCTTTGTAAACATTGCTGATCCGGTGAACGCGAGTGAAAGGGCAAACAAAACACCACCAGCGGTGAGAGAATAGACAAGAGTCGGAACGTTCTCATCGATCCTGACAAGGTATTGCGCGTTGACGGGAACGAATGGCAAGTCTGTAAAGACATTGAAGAAGTAACCCTGGACGTGGAACACCAGCCAGTACAGAATCGGCAACGTCAGCAGCACCAGCGCGATCCGCACCACAAGCTCAAACAGGAATTTTTCCAGCGGAGACGCAGGGATCATCAGGTAGCTGATTGTGCTTTCCTTCGACCGGAACGCAGGGAAGGAGTGACCGACATACAAAATGCCAAACACAGTGACGAACCCTATCAGGAAACCCTGGAAGTTCTCGAGATTATGCGGCTGGAGATCATTCGCTACCTGAACAAGTGACAGCACAATGAAGATGACCCCTACATACGCCCCAGTCGACAACATTAATAGTTGCGCGTTGTGTATGAAATGCTGCCTGAACAACAATTGAAAGCGCTGCCAGCTGAATATATTATTTGACATATTCCTTCATTTTTTCGGTACCATTGGAAATCGCATTGAACAACAATTCAATGTCGACAGAGGAACTTCCGTCTGCCTGCGAAGTGATCACTTTATAACCACCCGGCACCATCTCGTGATACAGGATGTTCTCGCCCTCGGGTGAAGACGTTGTGGCAAAGTGAAGTTTTGACGAGATCTCATAGAGATTTTTCTGCATGATGAACTTGCCTTTCTCGAGCATCAGCACGCGGTCGATGAGGTTCTCAACATCCCGCACCTGATGAGTTGAAATAATCACGAGTTGGTCTTCATCCAGCGACCCCGCCATCACTCTTCTGAAAATTGCTTTTGAAGGTATATCCAGACCGTTGGTTGGCTCATCGAGGACGAGGAGTCTGCATTTCGTTGAAAGCGCGAAAGAGATCAGAAATTTTTTCTTCTGGCCGTACGATAACTGATTGAGCTTTTTATTGTCGGGTAATTCGAAGTCCGCAACGAGTCGGTTGAGCAGCTCCTGGTCGAAACGAGGATAAAATCCCGCGTTGGCTCTGACATAACTCCGGATTGAAACTCCCGGCTGATGAAATTCTTCAGGCAGAAAGTAAACGTCCTGTAGGAGGGCGGGTTCGCGCTTCGCTGGCTCGTGGCCCATAATGCGTACAAAACCCTCGGTCGGACGCAGCAAACCGATCATTAGTTTGAGCAGACTTGTCTTGCCAGCGCCATTCTTTCCCAGCAGACCGACTATGCTGCCGGACGGTAATTCACAGCTAAGATCCTGAAACAAAGGATCTTGCCTGCGCGAGTACGTAAACTTTAAGTCCTTGATTATTACCATTGTACCTGATTTACTGTATTACTTAACTAATACGGTACAATAGTGGTGAAATGTTTCGAGATCTCCAACTTTTTGTGATGAAGCAGGTGTTTTTTTGTGAGGAAGTCGAATCAAGCCGATGATCGTTTCGGCCGACCGCATGAATTGCAGTTAACAAATTGTATTTTTGCGGCCCGATGAAAAAGATTATTGAAGCCCGCAAACTCCTGGGCGTTGAAAAGACCGCAGAATTAAAAGATCTGAAGACTGTTTACCGGAATTTTATGAAAGACTGGCATCCTGACAAGATTCAGAATGATGAGGAGAAGAAGCTTCAGGCAGAGGAGAAGAGCAAAGCTTTTATTGAGGCCTACCACTTGCTGGTGAGCGTTGCGCCCGAAACGCATGCGCAGGAACTCGATCGTTATACAGAGTCTGTTACCAATTCAAAAATGGTAGACTTCTTATACAAAGGACAGACGCTCCTGATTAATTTTCTGAACGGAAGCAGCTACGAATACTTTGGCGTTCCAAAGAACATTTATCTCAAGCTCGTCAATTCCGCGACACCTGATCGTTTCCTTCGCAGACATGTTTACCATTCGTTTGTCTATCGGAAAGTATCAAAGGCGGTTGATCAGAATTAGCAGGAGAGAAGCTATTAACCACTCCAGGTCTTAAGAAACTTTCTCATCTCCGCAGCATCGGTGAACTGACGCATCTCAAGTTTCTCGATAGCCTGGCTTGACTTATTCTTAATGTTTCCGCCTGAAACTTTCGACATCACTTCAGAGGCATCGAGCAGTTGTGCGTGAAAGAGCTTTTTGCCCTTGAGATGTTCAACCATGCCTGGTAACAACACATCAACAACCCATTTCTGAGAAGTCACTCCAATGATGCCCATCTTTCTGATGTCGGCAACGAACTTTTGTGTTTTCAGTTTCCTGAAAGCCTCAAGCACTGCTGTGTTGATCTGCACGAAGTGGGCGTCATTCAGAACACGACCTGTGTATTCCAGAATAAGTGTGTCGACTTCCGTGTCGTAATAGACTTTTGCTGAATTGTCCTGGTAGTAAGTATTCATAGAGTGGGGGGTGACCACCAAAGGTACTGACGGCCGGTTTCAGATGCAAAGGCAGCAGCCGATTGATTAAAGGTGTGCCGCAACATGTATACGTGCAACTCAATGGCTACTCATGTTTTTCTTTAGCTAAACAGTCACAGACACTTCCGCATAGGCATCGGTTACGGGTTTTCCACATCGATCACATTGTCCCACGTCTTCAGATCCATCAGCAACATGTTCGGGTCTATACCGGCAGCCTGTGGTTTTTCCGATAATTCCAACACAATGGTCTGCTTCCCGGAACGGATACGGTGTTGTTGCAGATAGATCGGCTCCTTTCCTTTTTCCCCGGAATAGCTGCCGACCTGAACCCAGTCATTCATTTCGGCTTCGATCTCATTCCCCATCTGATCGACTGTGTATTTTCTCGCTACAACATCGAGCGTCACTTTCCATGTTCCCGATGCCGCCTGAACAGCTGTGGCTTTTTCCGTTTTTAATTCACAGAACGTGTTGGTGGCAATGAGATCATGTAACAAGTATTGCATTGAGTCCGGAACAACAACCTGAATCTCCCTGTACAGATCGGAGGGAACTGCTTTTGCACCTTCACCCTTGCTGTATTTATTGAAAAAGTTCTGTAGTCCAAGCTTTATCCGCTCTTTGCCGATGTACTCGCGCAGTGCGTAGAAGGCTAAAGGTCCTTTCCGGTAGATCAGACTTGTCTGGCTCGCTTGCAACAAAGGATCAGCGGCTCTCTGCTGCGGACTAAAGTAATCATCACGCGCCATATCGAGTAGTGTCAGAAAAGTTTCCTTTCCAAGCGCTTCCTCCACAATTTCAAAAGCCGTGAACCACGAGAGCGTCTCAGTAATCAACGCGGCTCCTTTAATCGGAGCAGGTGAGACCTGAGCGCCAAACCATTGATGTGAGACTTCATGAGCAACAGTAGCAAACACGATGTCGACTCCTCTTGGATCTTCTTCAGGTTTCAGCAGTGCAAAGCCTTCACGGTAAAATATATTCATCGGATAGGCATACAAACCCTTGTTGTATCCCGGCACCTCCAGCATTCTGATTTCGCTGTGCGGATAATTTCCGAATTCACGCGACAGATAGCTTAAGGACGCCTGAACTCCTTTCACCATCCGTTCGAGGTTATGGGTATGCTCAGGATGATGTAAAAGGCTGATGTCAACAACGTGTCCGCTATCCGATTTCCATTCCGATTTATAGAGTTCGTAATCAGAGGAGAAGAATCCTAATTTATGGTTGACAGGATTTTCCGTGGCATACTGGAAATAATTTCGATCATTTTCAGTCCAGCGTTTCACTAAACGCCCAGGTGCTACTGCAACCTGACCATTATCCGTTCCGATGATGGTTTCCACCGATACGTGTTTCAGTCCATCAGACTCTGTCTCGGGTTCCAGAAATGTTTTCGGCTCAAGTCCTTGTGCTTTGCGTTCATTCGCATCGAAGATTTCTCGATTGCCCAGATAGCCGATCGAAGGCAACCAGGCATCACCGAAGTAAGTACCGTTTTCCACCACATTAGTTTTCATTCCATTGTTCGGAAATCCTTTTGGATTATAGTTGACGTGAAAATCTAGTTGAATTGAATCTCCGGGTAGCAGTGGATTGGCGAGAAGATACATTCGAAAATTCAGTTGCTCGTCCAACTTCTGATATTTCACAGGCCGATTCAAACTGAGTGCATGATGTTCAACTCCAGGTGCTGTTGATATAAATATTGTATCCAACGCAGACCCGGTTTTGTTGATAAATACATACGAACCTTCAAATTCCACCGATCCTTCTCCTGGATAAATTTCCACCTGAAGCTTTACTCTGGTTGGTGTCGGCTGCAGACTCTTCACGTACTTTCCATACAACTTCTCATATGCCGCCTTGTTTTCCAATGGTTCAAATGATGTTGTGCGCGGATGTAAGACATGCGTGCTGTAGAATATGATCCCTCCGAAGATGAAGATCAGCAACACGGAAAAACCTGTAAATACTTTTAACCTAAGATTACTTTTACCGAATCCATGTTGAAATCTTTTCGCAAAGCTTTTCTCTGTTCCTCTTGGCCACAATGCCATAGTTACAATCATCAATAACACTGCCCATGCTGCCCAGTACATTTTGAAATACAGCCAGGGTTGCAGGTAAGGACTGAGCCCTCGCAAGTCCGAGTACGACCAACCCGGATCTGACGCGTACATCAACAAACCGGATTCAATTCCGAATTGCGATCCGAAAATTGTGAACAGATAAAATAACACTGCAATAAGGTGCGCGAGATATTTTTGATTCAGGATGACATGCAACGCAAAAGCAAGTCCCGTGATTAAAACATAATCAACAAGGCGTAACCCCAATAGTATTTTCAGATATACAGGAATCTGAAAATGATAATAGCCGAGAGAGATTTGCAACAGAATCCCGGCAAGCATTAAGAACAATTGCATCACAACCAACGCAATAACCACCCCGACAAATTTTCCAGCAAAGGAAACCCACACTGGGAGAGGAGTTGCACCGATGATGTCGTTTAGCCTGGCATCGCGATCACGCCAGACCAGTTCACCAGCATAATAAATGATCAGCAATGGAATGATGAACCAGATGCCGTGATCGTTTACATTTTCTAAGGTGCCGAGTAAATTTCCTGTTACTGGCAATTCAGGAATTCCATAATAATCGGAAAACCACATTGAACCGGTTAACACTACAAACAAAAGCATACAAGCCATGGCCATCCATCCCCATCCAAAAGCAATCAAACGGAAAGATTCCTTTGCAATAGTTGAGAACTGCAGCATGCGGGTTGACAAATCGAAGCTTTTGTTCACGTTTGGAATTGCGACCTCTGCCGACTGATACACCTGATAGTTTGTAATCGCTGAAGTTTCAGTTTGATTTCGTTTACTTTCCGCTTTTTTGTCGTAGATGGAAAGTGTGGAAGTCTTAAATCGCAAATACGTTATTGTCAACACACATGCTGAAAGGGCTAACCACAATAATCTGTTCAAAAGTGTTGAGCTCTCCAGCCCGGGCAAAAGTGTATTTTTCTGATTGGCAGACCACAGTGGTTTTAGTTGCTGCATGATGGTCAGGCCCAATGGGTCTGTAAGGTTGGCCAGGTTCCAGTTACCTTGTTGTTGTCCTATTAATTGCCAGCTCGCAATGACAACAACACCCGTTATAACTGCGATCAGATAACTAAGCATGCCTTTTCTTTTCAGGGTTGCAACGGCAAACATGAAGGCCACTACGATAAAAGTATTTGGCAACAGCAGCAAAAGATATGTGGTGAGATAAGATGCAGCATTCATCGGTCCGATCAGCGCGGCATGTTCCAACGGAAAAAGTCCCGCAATGAATACACCGAGTGGAATGGCCAACATAATTATTGAACCTAGAGCAAATGCTGCGAGAAACCTTCCACCGAGGTACACATGCTTGGCGATCGGAGAGGAGTATACGAGCGGGTGCATTCTGTTTTCAAGATCCCGTGCGGCTGCATTGCCTGCGAGCGGAGCAAGCGTTAAAAGGCCTACGAAGAAAAATGTGATCAGCGACACTTTTGTGACTATATACGGAGCATTTAGAAAATAGCCTCCTGCCAAAGGTTCATCGATGAAGACTGCGGCCGCCATCAGGAAGCTTAACACGAGCAGCAAAGCAAAATAGAACCAGGTCGACACTGCACGCGACTGGTAGACCAGTTCATACCTGAAAGTTTCCCAGAGTTTCATTTTACTACGCCCTCCATATTGTGTGAAACATTGGCTCTGGTGTGCTGGACGATCGCGTTGAAGTACACATCTTCCAGGTCGGGTGAAACTTGTTCGAAGCTATTTCCCGGGGACGACTCACTGTAAATATGTACCACCGTTCGCCCACCGGAAAGTTTGGTCGAAAGGATAATATGTTCCTGCGTCAGCCGTGATAATTCGTTTTTGTTGATCACTTTTCGCCAGACTTTACCTTGCAAATTTTCAATGGCCTTCAACGGCTCGGCCTCCAGAAGAATTTTTCCTTTGTTGATCACAGCCATTCGCGTACAGAGCTCTGAAACATCTTCCACGATATGCGTAGACAAAATGACAACGCTGTTTTCTCCCATCTCGCTGAGCAGATTGAGAAATCGCACGCGTTCGGCAGGATCGAGCCCGGCTGTAGGTTCGTCAACAATGATCAGTTTTGGATTTCCCAACATCGCGATAGCAACTCCGAACCGCTGCCGCATTCCGCCTGAGTAGCCACCCACCTTTTGTCTGCGTACATCCCAGAGGTTGGTTTGCTTCAAAAGTGCTTCAACAACTTCACGCCTTGCGCTTTTCTCTTTGATCCCCTTGAGAACCGCGAAATAGTTCAGGAGCTCTTCCGCCTTTGCATTGGGGTGAAGCCCAAAATCCTGAGGCAGATATCCAAGGGTTTTCTGCAGCTCCTCCTTTTGCTTCAACACATCAATGTTCCCAAAATGAATGGAACCTTCATCGGGCTCCTGGAGGGTAGCCAGTGTGCGCATCAGCGAGGACTTGCCTGCTCCGTTGGGCCCAAGCAAACCGTACATGCCGGGAGGAATAGTGAGTGAAATGTTATCAAGCGCCTTCACGGGAGCAGCAGCCCGTCCGTTAGAATACGACTTCGAAAGATTCTCTATTCGTAAAGTGTTTTCGCTATTCATTGGGTTGATTTTTTCAATGAGGTTTTTGATTCATGGCGGAAGATGGATATTACCCAGCTGCCTTGATTCAAAAGAAGGAGGAATCGTCATCAATGAAAAAAAACTTATACAGAGCCTCCAAACAAATCGACTAACCAGCAAAATGGTGACGATCGAGCGTTAACAGATTGTTTTTGAGGGTTGGTAGATTCAGTGAGCGTGCTTGCAGATTACCAGGGCATGCAATAGCAGAAACGAATATCTTTGTCGGGATGACAAACACAAGGAGAATAGTTGCGCTCATTCACATCCTTCCGTGGGCTTACGCAGCTTTAATGTTTTCGTGGGAATTTTTTGTTGAGGGTCACCCCATACGACCACGGTCCTTTTCCATTGGCATATATGTGTACTACGTGCACTTGTTCATATTCCAAATGTACCTCAGTAGAAAGAAGTACAGGAGCTATGCTTTCGGTTTAGCCGCGATTTTGCTTACAGCTCAGATTCCATATATAATATTCACCTGGCTGCGGGATGGAGCAAGCGATTCCGCGGTCTTCTATCTTTTTACCGGTGTGTATTGGGCAGATGTAACGTTCTTTCTTATTAATAGTCTCATAGCAGGGTCAATTGCCCTGTTGATCGTCAAGACCATTAAAAGAGAGGAATTATTAAAACAGGCAATCAACACAGAACTCGTGTATCTTAAATCTCAGATCAATCCACATTTTTTATTCAACACCCTAAACAACATCCACACGCTCGTTTACATACAAGCTCCGGAAGCACCCGAGGCATTGATGCGTTTGTCATCGCTGATGCGTTATATGCTGTATGAATCGAATGCAACTTCAGTTCCACTGACGACTGAACTCAATTATCTGAAAGATTATATAGGCCTGCAGCAGCTCAAGTACAAAGCCAATGATGTCGTTGAGCTCAAAGTTGACGGTCAGATCGAGAAGTGCCAGATCGCGCCACTGTTATTTATTCCGCTTTTGGAAAATGCCTTTAAGCATAGCCCGGCAAAACCGGACACAGGAAATATAAAAGTAAAAGTTTCAGTGGCGGATAATTCACTTGTTTTCATCTGCCAGAATCCTGTTGGCAATAAACTCGATAACTTGTTGGAAGAGCCCGGGGGCATTGGCCTGACCAATGTTCAGAAACGACTTCAATTGCTCTATCCGGAAAAGCATAAACTTCAGATCGAAAGAACAGAAACGTATTTCAGGGTGGAGTTAAGGATTAATATTAAGCAAATTCATGAGAGAAAAGCTCAGCTGCTACATAATTGATGATGAGCATCTCGCTCAGAAAATTCTTGAGGAATACGTTGCCAAGGTTTCTTTCCTTGAATGGAAGGGAAGTTTTTCGAGCGCGCTTGAAGCCTCAGCGAAAATTGGCGAGGACAAACCGGATCTGTTATTCCTGGACATCAATATGCCGGATTTGAATGGGATCAGTTTTATTTCTATGCTCAATCCGAAGCCGATGATCATACTCACCACCGCCTACGATCAGTATGCGCTGAAGGCCTTTGATCTGGAAGTGAAAGATTATTTGCTAAAGCCGATCTCCTTCGAACGATTTTACAAAGGTGTGCTGCGCGTCTACCAGGAATCAAATCCAAACCAGCCCTCAACTAAAGCAGAACCTCAGTTGGCAATGAAACATGATGCCGATTATATTTTTCTTAAGGTCGGCTATCGCATTCAGAAAATTGAGATCAAAGACATCTTGTTTGTCGAAGGAATGAAAGATTATCTTCAGATCCACACACCAACGGAAAAGATAATGACGCTGATGAGTTTTTCAGCCCTCGAGGAATTGCTGCCGGAGAGCAAGTTCGCGCGCGTACATCGTTCATATTTGGTCGCCTTGCAAAAGATTGAACATATCGAAAAAAACCGCATCAGGATTGCCGATCAATACATCCCGATAGGAGATACCTACGCAGATGGATTTTACAAAAAACTGAACGGAATTGTCGAGTAAAAAGGTTGCCTAGTGCGCAGGCCATCTTTCCCGTAGCCTTCACGCTTGCCGGCCATCAAAAGAATATTTATCTTAATAGAAAAAACCGCTCGTGAAGAAGACATCCATCATTGCTTTCCTTTTTTTGCTGTTGACGTTAACTGGTTATAGTCAACGATACGAAGCGAACTGGGCTTCGATTGACAGCAGGCCAATTCCACAATGGTTTACTGATGCGAAATTCGGAATCTTTATTCATTGGGGATTATTCTCAGTGCCCGCCTGGGGCCCGGTGCCCAGTGATGGAGCAAGCATCTATCAATGTTACGCTGAGTGGTATTGGTGGCGATTAAAAAATCCAACGGATAAAGCCCATCAATATTTCAAAAGTTACCATGACAAGACTTATGGATCGGATTTTCAATATCAGGACTTTGTAAAAGATTTTCGCGCAGAGATGTTTGATCCGCAGGAATGGGCAAAAATCTTAAAAGGCTCCGGTGCACGCTATGTCGTATTGACGTCCAAACATCATGAAGGCTTTACCTTGTGGCCAAGTCAGCAAGCCTGGAATTGGAACGCGGTGGATGTCGGACCGCATCGCGATCTGGCTGGCGACCTGTTGAAAGCGGTGCGTGCGGAAGGACTTCGTATGGGTTATTACTATTCACTTTATGAATGGTTCAATCCGTTATATCGAAGTGATGTCAACCGGTACGTTCAAGATCACATGACACCGCAAATGAAAGATCTGGTCGTGAAATATCAACCAGACATTTTTTGGACAGATGGTGAATGGGATCATCCTTCAGAGGTTTGGAAAAGCACCGAGTTCCTGGCGTGGCTCTACAATGAATCACCGGTCGGCAAAAGTATAGTGGTGAATGACCGATGGGGTAAGGAAACACGCGGTAAGCACGGAGGCATTTATACAACTGAGTACGACCTTGTGCATGACGAAAACGCAACAAGCAAAAAGATCGATCATCCATGGGAGGAATGCAGAGGCATTGGATCCTCATTTGGTTACAACCGAAATGAAAATCTCGAGGACTATGCTTCTTCAAAAGAGGTGATCAAGATCCTGATCGAAAAAGTTTCGACAGGCGGAAATCTGCTGTTAAATATTGGACCAACTGCTGATGGAAGAATCCCCGTGATTATGCAGCAACGTTTATCCGACATAGGGGAATGGCTGAAGGTGAACGGTGAAGCTATTTATGAGACGAAGCCGTGGGATGCAGCACCCCAACAAACAAACCCAACTGTATTCTACACAACAAAGGGCAAAGACCTTTATGCAATATTTACAGAGTACCCTGTTAATCCATTTTCCGTAGCTTTGGCTGAGAAACCTTCCAAGGTCGAATTGCTGGGATACAAAAAGAGCGTCAGCATTTCTGGTAAAAACATTTCGCCCCCGAAGATGGCGCTGTCTGAGATCCCTTGCCAACATGCGTGGGTTTTTAAATTGTCTGATTGTTTGAAATAGCAATCGTGAACTCTTTTTTGCGATCAGCGCACCAATGCTAACCGCCAATGGCAAAAAAAAGCCAAAAGCGATTGGACTCCCAGTACCCAGTTCCTGCCAGCTCTTAGTTCCCGGCTCGCAACTTCCCCGGTATGCGCTGTGGCGAAGTCGTTGGTCCTTCCACCACAAGCGTTCCGTCTTTCAAGATTTTCATCCGGTCGATGAAGACAACACGTTCGTCACCGGTGGCTGTGGTACGCGCGTGATAGACGCAAAACATTTCTTTCCCGTCAGGCGAGTATACTACGCTGTTGTGACCTGTGCCTGTCACTACGCCACCTTTTTCTGTATTTTTTTGTAACACTGGATTGTTCCCTGCTTTCGTAAAAGGGCCGAGCGGTCTTTTTGAAGTTGCGTATCCTACTGCGTAGTTCTTGCCACCGAAGTAGTTTGCAGAATACATCATATAGTATGTGTCTCCTTTTTTGAAGATGAACGACCCTTCAGTCCATCTTCTGTTCACTTCGCGTGATGTGACTGAACGACTTTCCCATTCGGCTTGCTTGTCGTCCATTTTTACAGGAGGGCGGAGCAGGAGCACAGGTTCACCTTTCACGCCAGTGAAGTCAGGCTTAAGCTCAACGCCATAAACCCAGCTCTCTTCAATCACGTCAAACCATCCTTTCTGTTTCGCAAGCGTTGCCACTTCACTTTCCACGGGATGTTTGTAACAGGCGCGCGAATAGTAGAGGTAAATTCTTCCTGAACGATCGAAAAGTACATTAGCATCAATGATCGGATAACCGGGATCGAATATCGGTTGTTTGTTCAGGTCAGTAAACGGTCCGGTTGGATTATCTGCCACAGCAACTCCGATGCGAAAGTTTTCGACCTCGCTGGTGGGATTCAGTTTCCATTGTGCACTGTAGAACATGTAGAACTTTCCCTGGTATTTATAAACTTCAGGCGCCCAATATGCTCCATCCCAGGCGGCAGTGGAATCGCTCCAGCCATTGACGTTGCTTGCGCGATACACCTGACCCTCATGCGTCCAGTTGACCAGGTCAGAGGAGGAGTAAGCGGAAAAACCATTTCGGGCTCCGGCTCCAGTGCCATACATATAGTACTTGCCGTTATCGTACAGCACATACGGATCTCCGAATTTTACCGGTAAGGGATTCTGATAAGTACCGGGCTGCGCGAAACCCGATGTAAGAGCAACTGTCAACAAAACTGACGCGAGTGAAATCTTTAGTGCTTTCTTCAAAATCGAATGGTGTTTGGGCAAATATAACCGCAAGGACCGTATCTGCTAGCCGCTACTGCGGATTTGTTTGTGGCCTGGAAGGGCCATCATAATCATAAATTTTAGAAATGGAAATGGTTTATTAAATTCGTTTGATTTCGTGTGGCCTTCTTCGGCCAATCCTCAATGCCGTTCGTGTGGGGTCGAGTAGTAAGATAGTGGCGTTAAGGCGAGCAGTTTTATTCGGACCTGTCTACCTCGAAAAAAATACACCTATGAACCCTCAACAGCTATTTAAATTCTTGATCGCGCTTGCCGTGTCTGGTGCGCTCACATCCTGTAACAACAAGGAGGAACTCGCAAACGCTGATGTACTTGTATCTGCCATGGATACATCTGCGAACCCCGGATCGGATTTTTTCAAATTTGCTCACGGTTCCTGGGCGAGACAAAATCCAATTCCCGAATCTGAAAATTCGTGGGGAATTCACCTGGAAGTTCGCAACGAAATCTATAAGCGATTGCTCGCCATTTGCGACAGCGCAGCAACTAAACCAGGGGGCAACAAATCGATTCAAATGATAGGTGCTTTGTGGGCCACCGGCATGGACTCGCTCGGGCTAGAGAAGCAGGGCATCGCTGGCCTTCAGCCGTATTTCGAAAAAATCAACGCTATTAGAACTAAAAAGGATTTGCCGGGAATCGTGGCAGAATTGCATACCATGGGAGTGAGCGCGATGTTCAACGTCTATGTGAGCCAGGATGACAAGAACAGCGAACAGTACGCCCTCTTCATAGCGCAAGGTGGTTTGGGTTTGCCCGACCGGGATTACTATTTCAATAAAGACAGCCGGACTGCCAACATCAGGAAAGAGTATGTCCGTCATATTACAAAAATGCTTGTGTTAGCGGGGCATGATTCCATCCTAGCTGGAAAAAAGGCGGAGACAATAATGGAAATGGAGACCTCGCTCGCGAAAGCATCACGCAAACTCGAAGACCTCCGTGACCCGTACAAGAACTACAATAAGTTTGCTGTTTCAGACCTGTCCAGAAGATTCAAAGGTATAGATTGGAACGCGCTGTTTGAAGGCATGGGAATACAAACGGATACAGCAATAGTCGGACAACCGGAATTCCTTGTAGAACTTGAGCGAATCATGCGCGAAAAAGACATTGAGGTCTGGAAAAGTTATCTGAGCTGGCATTTACTGCGGAATTACTCGCATGCGCTGAGCCATAATTTTGTTCGTCAACATTTTTACTTCTATGGCACGATTATGAACGGCCAAAAGCAAATGCGCCCGCGATGGAAGCGCATTCTCGATGCTGAAGAAACGTACCTCGGAGATTTGTTGGGGCAGGAGTTCGTGAAAAATTATTTTCCGGAAAAAACGAAGCAACGCTATATAAAGCTGGTCGATGAAATGATCATTGCTTACCGCGAACATATCGAAAAGCTTGACTGGATGAGTGACAGTACGAAGCAAAAGGCGTTGGTAAAGCTTAGCACCATTCGGAAGAAAGTCGGCTATCCGGAGAAATGGAAAGACTACAACGGGCTTACGTTTACGCGTGACTCATACCTGAACAACATCATTGCCGGTGAAAAGTGGTTCTACCGATATTATATGGACAAGCTTCACAAGCCAGTAGACCGCAATGAATGGCATATGACACCACAGACATGGAACGCATATTACAATCCGTCAAACAATGAAATAGTTTTGCCCGCTGCCATTTTCATGATCCCGGGCTTGCACGATGAGGATGCTGATGATGCGATTGTGTATGGTTACGGTGGCGCTTCTACGATTGGTCACGAACTCACGCACGGGTTTGATGACCAGGGAAGTCAATACGATGCCGAAGGAAATTTGAAGAACTGGTGGACGAAGAAGGATCGCAGACTGTTCGAAGAAAAGGTTAATGGAATTGTAAACCAGTTTGATAATTATGTGGTGCTCGATAGTATGAAGATCAACGGAAGGGCAACGGCAGGAGAGAACATTGCAGATTTGGGCGGAGTCATGATTGCACTCGATGCCTATAAAAAGACCGATGAGTATAAAGCGAATAAAAAGATTGGCGGCTTAACTCCGCTGCAGCGCTACTTCCTGGGCTATGCGTTGAGTTGGAAGATTATTTCAAGAGACGAAAGACTCGCACAGCAGGTGATGTCTGATGTTCATTCACCGCCCTTCTTGCGCGTGAACGGTCCGTTAGCAAATGTGCCGGAGTTTTACGAAGCTTTTAACGTGCAGCCTGGACAACCGATGTGGCGCGCTGATAGCGTGCGGGTGAAGATTTGGTGAAAGGGATATAGTTGCATTCGCAAACCAGTCGCCACAGGAAAAACTGCACCATTTCGGAATGTACTAAACATATTTTGTTATGAGGCGATCTAGATTGCCTCAGACGGTCGGTCTTGTGAATGACTGATCACGAAGCCTGGCGATACGGTCTTTAATGCTAGCCAAAAAGCCTAAAAACCAAATATTAATAATAAACGATAAAAATATCTTTTATTTTACGAATCTATTTGTACCTTTGGTTCGTATTCTCACACACTATGTTTTCAAAGGCATGCGAGTATAGCATTCGCGCAACGATCTTTATTGCGCAAAAAACTAAAGACGGTAGCCGTTTAAGCATCAAAGAGATCGCGAACGGTGTCGACTCGCCAGAACACTTCATGGGTAAGATACTTACAGAGCTTAGCCGGAAAGGATTGGTTTTATCAGTTAAAGGCCCGCACGGAGGCTTCTTTATGGACGAGAAGTGTCTTAAGCACACACTTGCAGACGTGGTGACTGCTATTGACGGCAATCAACTCTTCACCGGCTGCGGGTTGGGTCTGAAATCGTGCAATGAACACAAGCCATGTCCTATTCACGATGAGTTCAAGATCGTCCGCACGAAACTGAAGTCGCTGCTGGAAACAACGCGTATCGGTGAATTCAATGAAAGCCTGGAGAAGGGACTTGTCTTCCTGAAGCGGAGTTAAAAAAATTTGAACGTATAAACGACAAATTACTCTTTTATTATGAATAGGAAACTTTGTTTACTCATCGCTTTGATGATTCCCAACGCAGGTAGGAGCGAAGGTATATCCCTGGCAACAGACGATCTTTTCCCGGGCCTTATGGTGGTATTGATAGCCTTGATCGTAATGTGTGTGTTCATACTCGGCATCGCGTTACAGTTCAGAAACCTCGTAGCGATCAAGTCCGAACGTGCTGTGAACATGGCCATCGTTCGATACATGGACAGAGCTGTGGTGAGAAAACTTATCGAGCTTCGCACCCTGGCAAAAAGGGCCGGGAAGGTAGCCGCTGCACTTCTGATCACCATACTTCCATCGCCACTCCTTGCTCAATCTTCTGAGGAGCAGTCGTTGTTCTCACAGTGGGGGATCATCATTACTATTGTTCTTATTACCATCCCGCTGCTCTTTGCGGTAGTTTTTTTGATGGTGCGCGTGAAAAATCTCTTAGGCGCGGCTAAACGCAAACAAAGAGAAGAAGAAGCCTCGTTCATAGCAGATTACCTGCGTAAATCCAATGCTGACGAAATAGACAACGCACTGAGCATTCGGGAGGCTGAGTTTGGCTATCGAACGCCTTCTTTGCTTCCCCAAAATATAAATCACTCGCACGATCACCGGGGTATTCTTCACAAGGTGCAAGATCAGTCTTTGCTGACATTGGTCGAGGAGAAATCGAAGAACAACATTCGTAAAGAATTGTTGCCGCAGGGAAAGCTGATCTTGTGGTATCTCGGCTGTGCAGCATTTTGGTTGGTATTTGGCACCACGGTGGGCGAGTACCTGGGCATCAAGTTCGTAGCGCCCGAAGCGGACTCGGTAAGTTGGTTGAGCTTTGGCAGGCTGCGGCCCGTTCATACGAACGCAGTGTTTTGGGGCTGGAGTTCACTCGCGATGCTTGGACTGGCGTGCTACGTTGTGCCAAAAGTGAGTAACACCACACTCGCGAGCATCCGCAAAGGATGGATCGCCTTGTGGCTGATCAATAGCGCGGTAGTATTAGGCACACTCTGTCTGATGGCTGGCATTAACAACGGTGGGGGCGAGTACCGGGAGTACATTTGGCCCGTGATGGCATTGTTTGGGGCTGGGCTGGTGATCTCACTCGTAAATTTCCTGCAGACCATTGCGAAACGCAGATCGACCGAAATCTACATCTCTAACTGGTACATCGTTTCAGCGATCATTTTCACGTTGGTTATCGCTTTCATAGCGTATTGGCCTACGTGGCAGGATGGTTTAGGTGAAACGATCGTACAGGGCTACTACATGCATCAAGGTGTGGGGATGTGGTTCATGCTGTTCAACCTCGGCCTTGTTTACTACTTCCTTCCACAACAAGTGAACAAGCCAATCTATTCTTATGGATTGGGTATTCTTGCCTTCTGGTCGCAGATCGTTTTTTATACACTCATTGGCACGCACCACTTTGTGTTCAGCGCCATACCCTGGTGGTTGCAAACGGTGGCCATTGTCGGAAGTGCCGGGATGCTCATACCGGTTGTAGCTGGTACAACCAACTTTTATTTCACATTCAAGGGTGCGTGGTACAAGATGTCGAAAAGTTATACGCTTCCGTTTTTCTTTGTCGGCATCTTATTCTATTTCACAGGTTCACTGCAGGGTACTGCTGAAGCCTTCCGATACACGAATCTGCTCTGGCACTTCACTGACTTCACCGTAGCACATTCGCATCTCACGATGTATGGCATCATAGCGTTCCTACTGTGGGGTTGTATCTACGTGCTGGTGCCTCGTATCACGGGCCGCGAGCCATCCCAACTGTTAACAGGAATTCACTTCTGGCTCGCCTTCATCGGGCTGATGTTTTACACGATCCCATTGATGATTGGAGGAACGCTGAAAGGATTGATGTGGATGGAAGGCCGATTCTTTATCGAGAGCATTACACTGATGGCTCCTTATTGGTTGTGGCGCGCTATCGGTGGATCCCTCATGTGGCTATCGCACATTGTCTTTGCCGTGAACTTTTACAAAATGGTAGCACCGTCAACCGCTGCCGATGTCAACGAAATTGCCATCCGTAAACTCAAAGAAAGTTTCGCTACTGCCAATGTCTAAAAAAAAATTGCTATGAACTTGTTCAACAGCCATACACGCTTATTCCTTTTGGCCACAACGCTTTTCATCGCGTTGTCGATTGTAGTTGCGATCATGCCGGCACTCTATAATCAGGCAAACAATGCACCACTGCCTGGTGCGCCTTTACTGGAAGGCGAGGCATTAAAAGGCAAAGAGATTTTCATTGCGAACGGGTGCGTGCCTGCCATTCACAACAAGTGCGCAACGTGGAGATGGACAACGTATGGGGCGAGAGACCTTCGATCGCTGCCGACTATGCCGGAAGCAAACGCATGTCATGGTGGATGAACAGTGCAACATTGATGGGCACCGAACGCACGGGGCCGGATCTCACCAACGTAGGCAACCGGCTACCCAGTGACGAATGGCATTTGATGCACTTGTTTAATCCGCGCATTGTTGTCGAGGAGTCGATCATGCCTTCCTATCCGTGGCTGTTCGAGATAAAATCTCAAGC
Source organism: Fulvivirgaceae bacterium JP3-4 (assembly GCA_029309925.1). Classification (GTDB taxonomy): domain Bacteria; phylum Bacteroidota; class Bacteroidia; order Cytophagales; family Cyclobacteriaceae; genus Chryseosolibacter. The sequence continues at coordinate 2,292,851 of JARKND010000001.1, read as the reverse complement.
AGAAGCAGGAGAGAGGGTTGTCAATGTGCCACGTGTTCTGCTGGAGAACAATGCACAGGTTGTCGTGGCTACAGACGAAGCGCTGCAACTTGTGGCCTACCTGAAATCGCTCAAACAAACGCCACTGCCAGACGGACTGGCTCCACAGGTATTTTTATACAAGCAAGATGCCACTGCACAGGAACAAGACCAGGCTGCGGAACTTGGCGATGAATTAGACGGTGCACAATTGTACGCTGCAAACTGCCAGGCTTGTCATCAGGCAAATGGCGAAGGGATGCCTGGCGCTTTTCCGGCACTCAAGGGAAGCGAGATTGTGCTGGATGAAAATCCGGACAGGCTTATCAACATCATCATGACTGGTTACAATGCCCGCGAACAATTTGGTGAAATGCCAGCTATTGGCAAGTTGAACAACCTGACACCAGCAGAGATCACTGCCATCATCAACCACGAGCGGACCAGTTGGGGAAACAACGCTGCGTTGGTTTCAGAGAAGCAGGTAGAAGAAATCATTTCCTTAGTCAACTCACTCAACGCTAAAACCGAAAACTATGAAAAGTAAGATCAAGCTGATGGTTGTGACGCTCCTTGCGAATGTTGCCACCGTTTCATCTGTGCTGGCGTGCACGGTCTGCAAGAAAAATCAACCTGAGATTTTGCAAGGCATCACACACGGTGCTGGCCCGGATAGCAACTGGGATTATGTTATTGTTTCCGTGATGGTGGCGGTAGTAGTGGGCACTTTTCTGCTCAGCATCCGCTACCTGATCAATCCACGCGAAACGAAAGCAAGTCATATAAAGAACAGCATACTGGAATCATCGCTATGAATAACGGAACACAAGTCGTCATCTTTCTTGATGAAGAGCCGGCACCCCTGGGAGTCTTTGACAGTCCGGTAAAATTTCAGTTTAACACCACAAAGCTACAGGATGGCCAGCATACGCTGAAGCTGATCAGCCGGGATGCCAGTGGAAGAGAAGGCATTCGATTCATTCCCTTTACGGTAAAGAATGGCCCGGAAATATCAGTGGAAGGTATCCGCGAAAACGCTGTCGTAGACGGAGAGTTTCCGATCATGATCAACGCCTATGGAAAAAGTGACCAGCGGAAATTTATAGTAGAAGGAAGTGAAACGCCACGCAGCGTGCCTACCTGGGTATGGGCATGCATTATCGTATTCGCAGGCTGGGCTGCATTCTACACCTTAACCTCACTGATATGAACAACACAAAAGACGATATCCGCGATGCAGGCGATATCAAAACAATGGTCGTCTCGTTTTATGACCGCGTAAAAAAAGACGCCCTGTTAGGTCCTGTCTTTGCTCAACGGATTCCAGGCGATTGGACCGAGCATCTCGAACTCATGTGTCGGTTCTGGAACACCGTGTTGTTCAACATATCCGACTACCGAGGCAATCCCTTCCTCAAGCATGTAGGCCTTCCGTTGCAACAGCAACACTTTGAGCGGTGGATTGAGTTGTTCTGCCAAACCATTGACGAAAACTTCTGTGGTAAGGTAGCCGAGGAAGCCAAGCACAGCGCTATGCGGATTGCACACACGCTTTATTCCCGCATCCAGGTCAAGCACAATCTTTCACCACTGCCAAAAATATGAACACCCGATCGACACACCTTCAAATCGCAGCATCCTTCCTATGGATCGGGTTTATTGCATCCATCAGCTTTATGGAGGCGTGGTTAAAATTCTCAGCGCCCGGTGTTTCACTGCTGGAAGGGCTTGCCATCGGGCAGGTCGTTTTTGACGCGTTAAACAAAGTGGAGCTTACGCTTGCCAGCATTATTCTTCTGAGCTACCTGTTTGGTGACTTGCGCACGCTTCGAAATGAGTGGCTTTTATGGATCGCCTTCGCCATCATCGCCATTCAATCCATCTATATTCTGCCGACACTCTCACATCGTATCGACCTTTATTTGGCAGGTAAACAGGTACCGTCTTCACCACTCCATACTGTGTACGTAGGCCTGGAAGTGGTGAAAATCAGTGTGCTCTTTTTATACGGTTTCAAACAACTCAGAAAATGATAGATCTAAATTCCTAAGTTCCCCCGAGCCATAGCCCTTGAAGCCCTTGAACAACAGCGGATCAAAAAAGTAAGCGAACTGAGATGACAAAAAAGCAAATCATTTTTCACGTGAACTATCGTGGATGCAAACACGAAGTGACGACATATGAAAATGAGTACCGTAGTCTGATGGCACTGCTGTATGACAAATTCTACTTCGAAGATTTTGGTGACTGCAAAGGCATTGGCCGATGCGGAACATGCCACGTGCGTGTACTAACGCCTTCACCCGTGCTATCGGTTCGCCACGGGAACGAGACGACAACGCTAGGCAGAATGGAAAATGTAACCGAAAGTAGCAGGCTGTCGTGCCAGATACTCATTAATGATGCGATTGAGCAGATGCATTTCGAAATTATTGACGATGATAATCCCGGACTTTATTAAAACTCATTACAACATAAAACGCAAATCAAAACACAATGAAAAAGGAATTTCAACCCAATGTTGATCTGATGACGGCATTCAACTCACAGATTATGTTAATTAATGATGCCATCGATGCCGAAAACGGAATGGTCCTGATCAAAGCGGGAGCTGATGGTCCGCCTATTCACATGCACCCTGAGCAGGAAGAATATTTTACGGTGATAAGTGGCGAGCTGGAGGTGTATAAGAATGATAGATGGATAACACTTAAACAAGGTGACAATGTTTTCGTGCCAAAGAAAACACCACATACTTACCGCTCTCGTCATCCGGAAGATTGCGTCTTCGAATACAAGTTAACACCTGTCCGTAACTTTTCGAAGATGATGCGCTCGTTCGAAAGTCTGCAGAACAAGGGTAAGTTACGAGGCACTGACGTGAAATCAATTATCTACTTATCGATGAATTTTCGAAAGTACAGAAACGAAGTCGTATCTGTTTCGCCACCTGCCTTCGTCATTTCAACGATGGCGTTCTTTGGTAAGGTGATGGGGTACAGGTTATAGGCAGGTAGGGGCTTTATCGTTTGGAATATTTTGCAAATGTATTTTTGACCGTCACATGAACTGTCGAATACAGTTGAACCCGTCTCGAGCGGAATCCGAGTTTCCACCGCTCGAGCTTTTCGGGCACTTCATTTGAGATTGCCCAGCGCAGTGCACTTCTCTTAAGCGTAGGGAAGTGCTGATCAATTTTCACCTTCACAACCTTCGTCATAATTTCGAATACGATAAAACCAATGATGATGGAGATAACCCACTCCAGGTTGGCAAAGGTGTCTTTGTCTACCACCGTCTTTTTTGAGCCAAGCCCCCAGAGATTTTTGATGCTTCTCGTCTCGAAGAGAATTTCCCCCAAAAGATTTCATCGCTAGTCGATCTCAAAAAATGATGCGAGATAAAACTATCTCCGAACATGCAGCAAACATTCATCGCGCTGCTAACTGGTATCGAGCGAAACTGAAGTTGCGCTGGTCGCAGTTGGGGAGTGGTCACTTGACGGATACAACATTCTAACCATCCAGATAAGCGAACGACACGTAAGACATTGATCGTTCATTCTTCTATTTAACATAATATAAATTATACAACTAAAACGGGGTATACGATGCCCATAAAACGGTTATTTTCAATACTTTGGGTCGTTTCATGTATACTTCTAGTTAGCGAAAAACTGACCGCTCAGACGGTCTCAATCGAGGTTTTTTTGCCGCCTCTGGACACCCTCCATAAGTCGTGTATCAATTTCTATAAAAAACAGGCAATAGCAGAGCTTGAGCAGTTTAATTATCGCTCCAAAGGCAAGATTTTGAACTATTTGCCGATGCCGGGCTGGAATTACGCTGGAACACCGATGCTAACAGTTAACACCAGTATCTTCTTCCAGGCAATAAATTTTGATCGTTCTATGAAAGCTCAAGCGAGGCAGATAGTCCGGACCAATGAGACTTTGATGAATGCCGCTCTGATCGAAGTGACGCAGTTTTATCAAGCCCTTACTTATCAGGTCTTAGTTTACAATTCATCTATTGAAAGGCTAGAGCTAGAAAAACAGAAGTTTTCAATCACTCAAAAAGATTTCGAAAACAGTTTGATTCTTCCAAGCCAATACCTGGCTGGCCAAATCAGTTTGTCGTCTGAAAAAAATCAAGTCAACCAGAAACTGTACGATTTATATCGCTCACGAAGTGAGCTACTGATAAAAGCAAAAAAGGGAGATTGGGTCTCCCTTCTTATTAGTTCAGATGTTCCACTTAACTCTAATGAGAAATGATCACAAAAGAGCAGGTTCTCAAATGTACAACGGAAGAAGACATAATTCGGTTTTATGTCCCAGATTTTATTTCTACTGCTAAGAAGAACTATCGCAGTCCATTTGGTGGCAAGGACTCCAATCCTTCCCTTTCTTTTTACAGGGATAAAACAGGCTGGAAATTCAAGAGTCATAATAGCGGCAATCAAGGAGACATTTTTCAATTTGTAGCCGACTGGGAGAAAATTGATTGCAAGAAAAACTTTCGTCAGGTCCTCGAAATTATTGACAAGAATCTAAATCTGGGGCTGAACGGGTCATCGAAGACCAAAAAGCAGTCAGAAAAAGAAAAGACCGACACCTCACCATTTAAGATCGAGTACCAAAGCTTCACTCCCTTATTCCTTGCATACTGGAAACTGTTTGGAATTGACCAGGCAACTCTATTGAAGTTCAAAGTTCGTCAAGTCAAATTACTTGCGTTCACGAACTCTGCTGGAAAGAACTATTCGTTTGATTACCTCAAGCTCAACCAGGCTGTAACTTGCTACAATATCTCCGATCGATTAAAAATATATGTTCCCGAGATCCCCCATGCATTTAACAATGACCTGAATTTTCGCGGTCAGAAAAAATCGTTTGGGTACAAGTCGCAAACGAGCTCTGACATTTTTGGTTTGGCACAACTCCAACCGCCACCACATGAATACATTATTTTCGCTGCAGGTGAAAAAGACTGTCTTTGTGCAAATGCACATGGCTTCAACGCAATTTCTCTTCAGAGCGAAAACCAGCTTCCGCAGGAAGATTTAATAAAGAGTTTAAGGCTGAAAGCAAAGGTGCTTCTCTCCTGTTACGACAATGATGAAGCCGGTAAGAACGCATCGGCCAAATTGCAAAAAACATTTGGCATCAATCCGATCAACCTTCCGGCAGATTGCAAAGACCTGGCAATATTTTTCACCAAATACAAGAAACCAGATTTCCAACGGCTATTATCTGACGCCATTAACCGTAAGCAAAAAACCGATCAAGAGCGTAAACAGAAGTCCGAGGGAAACACAGTTTTTCATCAGGCTGAAGACTACCTCACATCAAAATATACGTTCCGGTTTAACTCTATCAAACATGTTTTCGAATTCTCTACCATCGATGAATTCACTTACAGAGAGATCAATGAGAACTCCTTATTCATCGAACTGAACAAAGCAGGAATAAAGATCTCGTTAAATAATTTGAAAGCATTATTGAAGTCTGACTTTTGCCCTCGATATAATCCCATCCAATACTATTTTGAAAACCTCAAGGAGTGGAACGATAATGAGCCCGACTATATCGATAAGCTTGCAAGCCATGTGAAATGTGAAGACCAGGAAGCTTTCAATTTGCACTTCAAGAAATGGCTGGTACGTGCGGTTAAGTGTTCAATGATTGATGGCTACTTTAATAAGCAAGCTTTAATTCTTGTGCACGCAGAACACAACAGTGGTAAGACCACGTTTATGCGTTTCCTCTGCCCTCCTGCCCTTTCAGATTACATCGCGGAAAACATCAATCCGGAGCAGAAAGATAGCTTGATCGCGTTGGCGACAAACTTCATAATAAATCTGGATGAGCTGAAGCAGCTGTCGAGATCTGATATCAATATCGTCAAGAGTTGGATTAGTCTTGACAAAGTGAATGTAAGGCTTCCGTACGAGAGTCGTGCATCAGTTGTCCAGCGTGTTTGTTCTTTCGTTGGATCAACCAACATGGGTGAATTCCTGCAGGATGAAACAGGATCAGTTCGATGGCTGTGCTTTAAAATCAAATCTATTAATCATGACTACAACAACACCATCACAGGTACGAAGAACGTAAACATCGATGACGTATGGAGCCAGGCGTACTCGCTCTTCAAATCCGGATACCAGGCGGAGTTGACGCAAGAAGAAGTCAAACAAAATGAGGAACGCAACGCACAGTTCAACCAACTTGGCCCGGAAGTAGAGCTACTGCCAAACTTTATCGAGCCATCCGATTCAACGAAAGGTGAATTTATGACAAGCACTGAGATCCACAACTATATGCAAGCCTGGACGACCATTAAACTGAATTCAATCATGGTTGGAAGAGCGATGATCTTTCACAAACACCAGAAAGTGAAGAACTCTGCTACACAACGGTACGGCTACTATGTGAAGTGTCTGAAGCAGAATCAACCAGTACAGGGAAAAGTATAAGGCAAAAACCGAAAACCATCTTACCTAACTTACCTGAAGCTGATATTAAATTGATTTTCAGACAATTAAATAAGGTAACATCCTAAAAATGGCATCCTACCAATCTTACCTATCCTACCCTGGCCTGTTTTGTCCACTTTTTGGCCAAAACTATAGTGGACAAAATCGGAATTCTGTCAACACCCCCGAACCCCCATAAAGAAAAATTTCCCACAAAAACTGAAAGAAAAAAGGTAATTCCTAAAAAAGGTAAGATGACCAAAGCTGAAGTTACCTGATCATAAATAGCTGAAAATCAAAGGCTCAAAACCACTGAGGTAAGATGGTAAGATGAAACTCTAGAAAAACAGAAAACTCAAAATCCATGGCAACTGAACTCTCATACTTAGACAAAAGAAAGGCTGATAAACTCCTTACCAAACTCCGGAATCAAAGTCATAGATGTGCCATTTTACTCATGATGGATTGTGGCTTAAGAGTCAGTGAATGTGTGAGCTTGAGACTGTCAAATTTTGATTTTAGAAACAAAAGTGTAACCGTGAAATCGTTAAAGAAAAGGGATACAGAGAAATTTCGAAAGGTTCCAATCTCCGAAAGACTTTACAACGAACTCGCGATTTATCTCAAAGATTTCAACACAAAAAATCCCGAAGCCTACTTGTTTCCAAGACCTAACAATTTGGAAAATCATATCTCTCGTAAAGCAATGAATCAACTCTGTTACAGGATCAAAAAACGAGACCCAGATTTTAGAAATTTACACCCACATGCATTGAGACATACGTGCGCTACCTCACTCCTATCATCTGGAGCTGAATTGCATGAAATCAAAGAAATTTTAGGCCATCAAAAATATGACACGACACTCATTTACGCTCACATCCCACAACAGATATTGAAGTCAAGAATTGACAAGGCAACTGAAATCAAACTAACACTTTGGCAAAGACTCAAATGTTACATATTTCCACCACCCAGACCTATTTTAATTAATATTCAAGGAGAATCAACAAAGTTTATACTTGGAAGGAACTCAGAATTATTAAGAGTGAACGAACTTATAAACAAGAACTGTAACACGATTTTCATGGGACCGATCGGTGTTGGGAAAACCCATTTATTAAACCACATACAGACTGATAAAAAAATAATTCGCTTTGATGATTTCTCTGATCTTAAAAAAACATTAATCGCGGCATTGATGTATCTATACAAAAACGACAAAGAACACGTATTCAAATTACTCTACGGAGATTTCGACCTGTCAAAACTCGATCACCATTTCCAAAAAGATAGTGTCATTAATTTGTGTAACGAACTCATTAAGGCAACGACAAAACATGAATATCTGTTAATAATTGACAACTGCGATCGCATTACTCCAAAAGGGATTAAGACATTAGAATTATTGAAAGACCATTTTGTGATTGTAACAAGCGCCAGGCAAATCAGTGTAGAGAAATCTTCATTCTTATGGAACTTTGAAGTAATTAAATTAGAGACGCTAACTCGACAAAACGCATTGGAACTGACTCACAAACTTGCGTATGACATCGACATTGAAGACATGGAGCTGTTTCGGAATCACATATGGGAGCAAAGCTCAGGAAATCCGCGTGTGATTTATGAATTGATCGAGCGCTACCGAAAAGAGGTTGTGATCACTTCTGAAGTTATAAAATCGGTCAGGCATTTTGGAAGTATGAGGGAATTCGATATGAGCCTTACTGTTTTAATCATGCTCGGTGGACTCGCAATCTTGCGATATATGAGTCATGAGGTCGGCAACGACTCGTTGAAATTCATTGGAGGATGTGCTATGATTCTGCTAATATTCTCTCGCTATCTCTTTTCATTCACAAAAAGGAAATTTATATAACTTAAAAATGACCTTATATTTACAATCATAAGAGCCCCCTCACTATGTCAAGGAACCGTCAAATTTTAGTTTTCGTTTTTATATTCATCTCCTGTCTGTCCGGATATTCGCAATCCCAATCTCAAACAAAAAATCAGCGCCAACTGAATGAAATTACTACACAAATTGATACACTGAAAAAAGATTTGAATGCCATTCGCACTGAGTCAAAAGCACTTAATGAAACCATTGCAAAAAAACAAGACTCTCTTTTAGAAAAGCAAAACAAAGCAGCAGAACTGCTAAAAGCACTGGACAGGCAATCAAGTGACCCAGCCTTCAACGTAAGCAAGGATTTTATTTACCCTTTTATTTTGTCAATGTTTTCCGCATTTCTCTTTTGGTGGGTATTCTCCTTTAGACCTGAACAGCGTAGACACTCAAAGCTGAGGCCAAAGCTCGAACTGGATATGTATCATATTTATACGAAACTGTTTACCCATTTTGACCTGGTTCTTGCATCAAACGGACATTCTCCATCACATTACCAGCAAAAAATTCGAGGTGGCGGACTTACCAAAGATGACATAAAAATGGCGCTCCAAAACAAGTGCCTAAACGAGACCTACCAATTCGATAAGCAAATAAGTTCCGTACTTATGCCTATTGGTCTGTCGATGAAAGCCAACACTGACGAAATAGACAAGACCATCGACAAAATATTTGATTTTAGTAACATTCTTACTCCCGCTGAGATTCTGCTTTTAGAGAATATTAGAAAAAAAATGAGCGTATACTCATACACCCGTAACGCAGAATCTAATCTCCCAACTCTTGGTAAAATGGTACCAGTCAATCCTTCATTATCCTACATGACCGAAAACCTGTTCGAACTTTACGGATTATTTCAAGAGCTTGAAAAGCGTGTTGAGAACAACAAGCTAAGGGACAGGAATATTTCAATTCAAATGATCCAATATCTCTACTATTCAAAACAATACCGAAAGTGTATTCAAGTCTCGACAAAGCTTATAAAAAAGTATCCTAATGATTGGTCGTTTCTCGAACATTATCGGGTGTTATCGCATTTTAAATTAAACGAAAAGAGGGTGGCGTTAAACCATCTTGGTGAATTATTCAAAAGCAAGCAGTCTTTAATTTCCTCGCGATCATTCCTCAGCGAAATTATCGAGGATGCTGATGTTAGCAAGCTGATGCAAGAACATTATTCAGAGGAGTCAATACGTGAATTGTATGCAGCTCTGGATTTAGAAAAAAATAGCAAAACCCAGTTTGAAAACAACTCAGCTACTCTTGCCAAATACTATGCGGCAAAGGCTGAAGAGTCTAAGAAAAAAGCTGAAGCTCGAAGAAATCAAAATAAGAATTTATGATATAAAGAAACGAGTTCCTTCCACCAATGATGCTTAACATTTTACGATTCGGCAAAGGTCGAAGCGCACATAACCGATTAGCTTATGAGTGGAGCAAATCACATCGTTGGCGGGACAGTCTTTACTGGAATCTTCGCCAGCTTCTGGAACATCAACGTATTTGAGAAACCAGAATATTTATTTTTCACTGCATTCTTTTCAATTCTGCCGGACGTTGACCATCTCAAAAGTCCAATTGGAAAACTTTTCTACCCTATCGCAAAATGGCTATACATAAAGTATGGCCACCGCACAATCACTCACAGCCTGATTTTCTTCTTGTCAGCATGGCTTCTAATATATTTCTTGGAATCCGTGACGCCAGGTGGGAATGAGATAACATTAATTTTTGCATTCGCCTTCTTTTCTCATTTGCTTTTTGACATGATGACGAAGCAAGGTATTCCGCTGCTATGGCCATTCATGAGAAATCCTTGTGTAATCCCAGGTAATCCCGAACTCCGGTTAAAATCTTCTCACCTACAAACAGAAGCAATATGTTTTGCGATTTTTATCCTTTTGGGCATTACATGTCAGCCACTTTTTGCACAAGGTTTTTGGACGAGCTACAACAAAGCATTTAATGATCTAAAACACCTTCACCAAGAGAACAAACAAAGTGAAACGCTCGTGAGTGTAAAGGTGCAACTGATGAAAAATGGAAACATTTCGAATGATGAAGGTTTGCTAATTCACTCGACCGAATCAAAAGCTGTCATATTTAATGGGCGACAATTTTTAGAACTCAATAATGAAATGAAGATTATTACAATAACCCCCACTCGTACCAAACAGCACCTTACCACAACCGATTTACTCTTCTTCAACATCACACCGGACTCCTTAAAAGATCTGATCAAAAACAAACCGATTTTGCAACTCAAACTACAAAGCACGTCAACCTTCAGTTTCATAAAAGACAACAAGCCATCGAAGGCCGCTTCCGCGGACTTGGAATACCAGTTCAATCCTGTAATGGCTTTTCTTCCCGACTCCGTCACTAACAAACTTGTAAACCAAATGGAAATATTAAAATATGAATTACAAAAAACACAAAACGAAAAACGTCTATCCGAAAAGAGCCGACATGACCTACAGTATCGCATTGATCAGCTTACCAGTTCAATTCATCAAATGGATCTTTATGAAAGGGAAAAAGCTGTTCAAGAATTAACAATTCGTAGAAAGGAACTTGAAAGCATTCCAGCTAACCAGGATGACACGGGGAAGCTCCAGCTTCGAATAAATCAGCTGCAGGAAGAAATGCGAAAAAGTCACGTTAGAGTTAGCGGATACCTGCAATACCTCATTTTATGAAGAAACGATTTTTTACAATCAGCGTTTTTCTTTTTTCCTGTTCTGACTTTTTTGAGCCGCGCAATGAGGTCCAAGTTTATAGCGAAACGAATTGTTCATTTAGCTTTTGGTTGGAGACGCGAAGCTTACAAAACTTTTCGACTGGTAGATATGATTCAGACTGCAGATACGAACGAGTCGCACGATTCAACGACATCGCAAAGGATACTGTTTATTTCAGAGGAAGGGCAGGAAATCTAAAGTCGTCTGGAAAGGTTTTTCACGATGGTAAGATTACTCAAATCAAAATTGACTTTAAATAAAAAAGCGGTTTCATCACGTCCTGACTACTTCCGCTTATTGATTCCATGCCCGCGACCAACGAGTTCGTGCTTGAAGCACGTAAAGGATGGGCGGAAATGAACTCTAATTTACAAATCCCTATGTATAGACACAAAGAATTGACGCCAAAAGCGAAGGAAATTGCAGCACGATACTCGGACAATGAATTGCGCGATTACATTACGCGCCTTCTCAAAATTTCTAACAATAGATTCTGCAAGAAGAAATTCTACTTTAAGGATCTGGCCTTTGAATGTCAAATGGAATTGATTAATCGATTATATGAGAAACCGTTATACGGGCAGGGCTTCTAATTCAACATCATTGTGGTACAATGCGAAGTTTCCACTGCCACGGCCTTCAATCTCACCTTCGTAATGCAAAAAGTGTTTTCCGTCCATCATAAACTGCACTTTTCTAATTATTGCGAACTCCCCCGTCTTTTTTAAGCGTACAACAGTGTCGACTACATAAACTTCATTGTCTTTTGGATGCATGCTCGCCTAATTGATTATCTTTTGCTCAGCTTTAACTTCTAATTAACCAGATTGCACTTTTAAAGTCAAACCGCGATGTTAATTAAAATTGGTCAAGCAGGACACATTGAAGCACTGCAAAAGCGAGGCTTTATCTATTGTAATACCATTCAATATTTTCGAGACTTGGAATTAAAAGAACAAGAACGAAAAGACAATCGCGAAGGCGCAACTGCATCCATCAAAGTCGAAAACCTCAAACTTTTTATAGGCGAGGAAAGAAAAGAGATTCCAATCCGGATTACAAAGGCAAGAATGCATCCTTACGATCGTGAAAACCTTCAAACTCATTTGTTTTGCCTCTTCTGTATCAAGAAGGAGAATGTGACAGGGAAGCCGTTCATCGATCCCAGAAATGTTAATTTTGGAGATAAAGCATTAATAATTCTTGACAAAAATGAATTTCTTCAGCGTTTTAAGAAGGCCACTCATGGAAAATTAAACTATTCTTATGGCCTTGTAAGATACTATGACGAAGAACAATCGCACGAAAAATTAACAGTGCATGACAAGCCCGATAGATTTGCTTACCAAAGTGAATTTAGATTCCACATCAAAGAAGCAAGTGACGGGCCGCTAACTTTTGAAATCGGATCGATAGAAGATATCTCAAAAATAATTGATGCCACACTTTTACCGGAATTGTTCCTTCAAGAAAATTGAGGGTAATTATTTTGAAACATGTGCAAAGTTCGGCCGGATAAATTTTAAAGCGCAAGGGTCCGCTTTGCCTGGCTAAAAAAAATCTCCACCCTCACACATATCCACGCACAATCACCGGGTAGTATTTTTTGTAGCCAGCCCTTGCCCTTAAAAATTTCCTGTCCGGTGAAGGCCACATGTTTAAAACAATTCTAAAAGTAAGTATCGCAAACTGGTGGTTTGTGGCTTACGCTTGTCCAAAATCAAAGGTCTCATTTTCATTCTGCAAATCTCCCTTGCTGCACATCTCACTGCAGTTTTTTAAGTTCCAAATTCAATTATCAGAGTTGCCTTTTTAGGCCAACTCTGAAATCGTGAAATGAGTTAGGGTAAATACATCTGGTTCTTAAAAGAAGTTTTATATTTGACATACCCCATTGCATGGCATCACCGATACCTGACATCATTCAGCGGGTAACAACTCCAATTCAGTATGCGTTTGCTCATTTCATCAGAAACTAGAAGAGTACTTTTTAAACAATGGACGATCAGCCGGATCCCACTCGCAATTTCGGTTGTTTGGGCAGTGTCGGTCTTTGCATATACAGCACCCAACGAAAGAAGCCCTATAATACTAATAAGAGAGTTTTTTACCGCACTGTTTTTTGCAATGTATTTCGTCACCCAATACTTGAGAACAGCCAAAGATCTACGTGATTCAACAAGCCAAGGAGAAATACAAACTAGCCTCTCTGAAGTTAGGGAATCCATCAATGCACTAAGAGCCCTTGCCACGGAACGCAAGCCTACCCAAGACTCCAAATCGGGAATCCCTCCGGAAAATACGACAAATGATCACGTGAGATGGATGATCGATGAGGCGACTAGGGCCGTAGAAAATGGTTTTGTTCTTGCTGGGCTTACACAAGCAGGGGTCGCATTTGAACAAGCAATCAGGAATGCTGTCGCGAATAATCACATTGATCCTGGCCCACGAGCAACGCCATACCATATGCTTAAGGCGCTGAAGCAATCTGAAATTTATGATCCAGGAACCATTGCTGAGCTCCTTACGGTTTGGAATCTGCGGAATCAACTGGTCCATTTGGACAGCGATGCAGCGGCCGAAATACGCAACAGTCCCGATCTAATAAACTACTTCAGATGGGCAATTAACTTGTTAGACGTGCCAAAGAAGCAGAGCTAACTTTTATATCTGACGTTTTTTTAAATGCCAGATAATTTAAGTATTCAATCATTTAGATTCTTCCACGAATCATTTATTGAGTAGTTGTCCCCTCGAAAAAGTTTGTTACGAAAGTTCATAATTATTTGGTGTACCAATGGCAGCGCTTCGAAATCTTCCTTTGCACCCGGAAACATCGCAATGAAATCAGCGACAAAAACGCTGTAAAATATAAACGAGAATCGTAAATCAATGAGAGTTAAGTCTAGGAACTCATCTTTTCCTTTAACAAACATCTGTCGAAATTGAAATAACGAAACGTAAGAAGGATGTGAATTCAATGATAACAGTGTATACATATTTTCAAAATAGCTTCCTGTTAAATGCATCTCCTTAAAAAGATCCTGCCAGGAGAGAACTTTTATGTTATCTCCCTCGACTCTGATTCGAAAATCTTTTTTCTTTATTGAATCGAGTATTTTGCCCTGCCCTCGTGCGGACAAATTTCTAAAAACCATACCATTCTTTATTTTATCAATTCTATCATTAATACTTGCGTTCTCATTATTTAACTTAGCGATATTTTCGGTGTCGAGGTCCGGTGTGGCAAAACGTTGTCGATAGTTTAGTCCGGCAATGGCCCAAAGATTGTAAATGAGCTTTTTTTCATCTTCGCTTTTGTCTCGATAGATTAAGTTAAATGTCGCTGCGGTTTCAAAAACGTTTCTTACGACTGCGGAAATAATACTAGGATCAATGATGGACGCAACGTGCCTAAATTCAGAATTATGTTCATTATGATTAAGCAGCCTTCGTAAATGAATTAGTTTGCTAAATAGCAGCTGAGCAAAAATCTTTGAGTCCGAATCAACATCTGAATGAGTCTGATCAATATCGTGACGCTTCATTAACTGATATAGAAAGTTTTCGAATATGCCAATTGTGTTTAGACAGTCTTCGAGAGCACCGCATCTCATTAGTGCCAAGCACTTAGTTCGAAGGATTTCGGCTTTCATACATAAATAAACCTTTGGTAACTCATGCAAAATATAACGTGCGAGCCCAGTAAGCAACTTTCATCTGATAGCAACTCTCGGGTTTAGCGGAGTGCTGCGCACATTTTTTTATGGCCTCGGCAAACAATCGCGCCAAACTTCCGCTCCGCTTTTCAGTCAGGCAAAAAATATTCACGCCTGGCAGAGGTTTCATTTCGTCACTCCAGCTCCATTCCGTTACATTTCGTTCAATCGGTCGTGCACTTAAATGGCCGCGCCTTGGCAAGGCCAAATGAAACAGAAAAAAACAAAACAGAGTTTCCATTTTGGCCTAGCCACTTTGCCGCGCGCAGATCCCCGCCATTTAAGAACACAACCTCATTCAACTCCATTACACTTCATTGCGCCTCCGTTCCTTCTTTCAACCACTGCCAGCGCCTACCCACATGCCACAATATTTTTTAACTTCCTTCAGACGCTCCGCTCCAGTTTGTCACGCTTGTTGCGCTCGGACGCTGCAGCCGCACCATTCCATGACACACGCTCACATAAAAAAATGTGCTTGCACAAGAGCCCTGGCCACTTAAGATCTTTGCGGGGGTCGTGTGTGGCCAGGGCTCTTTATTTTTTGTCCGCCCCCTCTGGTCGGCCTCCCTCCCCCGCACCCCCACGCGGTCGGCCTCCCGGGCGGGCTCTCGCTGGACATCGCGGCATTCTATGTTTCATTTAATTCACGAACGGGAGCTAGTCCTTCACGCTCAATTTAGATGACTCGTTGACTGACAAATTATTTGGCAAGAATTGCTATTTTCGTTCTTCTCAATACCCCCAAGAACTCCATGGCAGACACCGACCCTTTCATTAAAAACTCAATATATCCGAACGCGGAAAATATTTTCAGTTCATTTAATTCTGCGATGTCCTCGGTCAAGGACGACTGTCTTTTTGTTATCGACACAAACGCATTGCTTTTGCCTTACTACACCAGCTCGCAAGATGTACAACAGATCAGTTCAATTTATTCAGGGTTGATCAAAGAGAAAAGGTTATTCATTCCTGGACAAGTTGCTCGCGAGTTTGCTAGCAACCGCCCAGACAGAATAAAGGAGTTATTTCAGCAACTCAATCGGAAAATTAACGTGATGCAAGAGTTCAACAATGCAAAATACCCGCTGCTGAGTAATATCGATGAATACAAAAATTTGATTGAATTAGAGGAACGATTCAATGAAACAATAAAAAAATTTAAAGACGAGTACAAACCAAAATTAGATCGTCTCCTTAACAAGATTAAAGATTGGGCATGGAACGATCCAGTCAGCGAGTTATATCGAAACTTGTTCACTAAAGGCGTAGTTTTCGATCTTGAGAACCTTGACAAGGAAGCAATAAAAAAAGAATTGGACAGGAGATATTTGCACCGGATTCCGCCTGGCTATAAAGACCAATCGAAGATTGACGATGGTATTGGTGATTTGCTCATTTGGTTTACAATAATTGACTTGGCGAAAAAATTTAAGAAAAGTGTCGTGTTTGTTTCGGGTGAAGAAAAAGCCGACTGGGTTTTGAAAAGCGAAGGCCAAATTCTTTACCCGAGATTTGAGCTTGTAGCAGAGTTTTCAAACGCGGTGCCGGGTCAGTCCTTTCATATTATAAAGCTCTCAGAGTTACTTCAGTTAATGGCTGGCCCCCCAAAATTAGTAAGCGAAGTAAAGCAGATTGAATCTGATTTTTTCATAACAGCAAATAATTATTGGGATTGGCCTGCGACAGAAAGATCTTTAAGTGAAAGTGACTTGATAGAATCAATAATTAGAGAACTCGCAAGTGTTAAGAAACTTCTTGACGAATTCATAAAGAAGCACCGGCCAATGTTAGCAACTGGGAATTTTATGGATGATCTAACGGCAATACACAGACTTTCATTAATTCCTTATGATGTATATAAGAGACTCATGAACTTCTACGCAATCTATCACGGCAACCCAACCCTACCACCAGACATGCAATGGGAACATTTTTACGAGATTCGACTTCTCAAATCAAACCTTCTCGAACATTTTCAGAAATTCGACTAAGTAATTTTCGCGCTTCAAAAAGAATATGTTAAATCGTTAGATGTCGAACCAGGCGCCAGGGTAGAAATACTGCTCAACGCTGTCGACACGGCCGAAGAGTTTAACATGGTCACATCGACTTTGAAATTGTGGCTTTGCAATTTCGAGATGACATTGGCAGATGGATGCCCATAATGATTTGGCCCGACCGATATAGCCATGGGTGAAAGTTTATTATGTTTTTGGTTTTTCCAAAATTTCTCATGGAAGTTGGCTTCTGCACCGTGATGAGACACCTGGCCTAGTAATAATTCTAATTTCGAAAATTCAGCATGCATACGATGCATGAGAATTCGCTTGAACGTCTTATGTTCTGCGTCACTGGTCAAAAGTATATAGGCGTCAGGTGAATAAATCTTGATAATAGTCGATAGCAAGTTTGACTTATAAGCTGCTTTGGGCTGGGAAATTCTCAGCGCGTTAAAATCCTGCTGCTCGCGATAAGCAGGGGCCAACACCACGAATTTCCATTTTCCATCTAGCGTTGTAGCACCGGAGGCTTCATTAATCATCGCAATACTTTGGATGATTGAACCTTCTAATGCATCTATTCGCGCCCACAATGAAGCTAGAGTCTGATCCTCCAATGGAGTGCTCACGCTAGCGCGAAGAAATTCTTCGGTGGGTGAACAAGTATGAAAGAACTTTTCGATGATGATTTTCTTGCTCGCGCAGTAAATTAACAATTCCTCAAGCCCACTGTAATGATCGTAATGCGGATGAGAGAGAAAGATAAAATCGATAGTCTCAATAGCCATCGAACTCAACTCAAGAAGTAACGGATTCGTTTTGTCCTGATGAATATTGCAATCGATTATACCAACATGCAACTTATCATCGATCAGCCAGGTAACTAAGATAGAGTCGCCCTGACCAACATCCTTAAATTTAATTGTCACTAGTTAACGAGGTTCACCTTTGTAATGCTTGTCAAACTTACCTTTTGCTATATTTTTGAAAACCTTTCCTATTGCATCGGTTTTTTGAAATACTTCAGGTCGAACAATTCCCTTCCCACTTACAAATTTGAATTTCATTTCTCCAGGCCGCTGAAATATTTTTATCAATATTAAACTGCCTTCCTCGAGTTTTACGACTCCTTTCAAAAGTGGTGCAGGAAAAATTCTGCGCTCAAACAATTTTTTCTCCTCATCGATTAAACACTCTAGTGTCACTTGATCACCACTATTGCCTACCACTATTGCCGAAATATTTTCAATTTTTTCCCACTGCTCACTAACAACTCCTTTTTCTGAAACAAACAGATCTGAAATATCAACGACCTCCGCAGGTGCAGTTGGTTTGCTGCCCATAATGTAAGAGTCGATAATTTCATCGTAATCAAAAAGCACAAAGTCATCTGCACTTGTTATTCTAACACCATGGTGTGGATTACGAATTAACCCAGGATTGTGGCCTGTGATCGAAATTAATCTATCCCAGTCGCTGCTAATAGTATCAAAATAAAAAGAAAGCTGCTCGTCTGCAGGCCTCTTCCGCGCCTTGCCAATCTTCGAATGGAAGTTCCAAATGTCCTTCGAAATGTTCTTTTTACTCATTTTAAAAACTCGCTTTTATACAAATTTTCGATTCTTTCATGCAGATTTTTAAAATCTTCAACCGTTGGTTCCACTTTCTTGGTCACAATCGTCAATTGTAAAAATTGTCCTTTTTTCGTTTTCAGTGAACCATCTGGATCTGCAATACCATATTTCGCTAAATCCTTTTCTGGAGTAAAAAAACCGTGCTCGATCCTAATGTGTTCATCAGATGCCCCCTTGAACTCTTCGACAATGGCCACATCATCTAATTGAAATCCGCCCACGTTTGTTCGTCTTTTCAAATATTTATCGAGAAACTCGGCTTGACTAACGCCCTCGTTCAATACCCAAAGAGCCAGGAAGATATTCAATATTTCTCCAAAAGAATCTAAACTCATTAATTTCTTAAGAATCTCGAAGTATGCAGCGGTTGGGCCGCGTTTTTCAAATAGGCTAGTTTGAGTATTAATCCTAAAGATAATTCTATCCCACCTTATATCTATTACGCTTTGGTCGTCTTTAAATACCAAGACGCAGTATTCTTCTGGAAGTGAGAAATTCTCAATCTTAAAAGACGCCAATTTTAAATAGGGCGAAATTATCGCTTTATACCTCGTTGAGAAATCCAAGATACTGGTATATCTAATTTCAAACTGCGTTCTGAGAATTTGCATCTTTTTTCAATTCGTTAATCGAGATCTAGTTAATAAAACAATTGATTTTCTTTTCTGTGTAGCAGCGAAAGGAAATGAACCGTCTCGTCCGTACACTCAAAACCTAATCTGTAATGCTGAATATTCATCCGATAATATTTCGTGTAGCCAACAAGTCGTGCAACACCTTTTACGTCTCCCACTTTTTTGGCTTTCTCAAATTCAGCGTAAATTATTTTTAATCCATGGCGAATCTCTTTAGGAGCTGCGATCGCGTACCTTGTAAACTGTTTTGAACACGTCACTTTCATTTCAAAGTGAGTCGATCATATTTTTAGTTTCCTTCTCGGTAAGTCGACCACTCAATTTAGACTTGTCAAGGATTTCACCGAGAGCTTTGTCTTCAAGTTCTTCTACACGAATAATTTTGAAAATCTCAGCCAACTCCTCGGGAGAGAAGTTTCCTGTTTTTCTTTTTTTATACCAACCCGGTCTCGAGTAGCCCAGTTTCTGGCGGACAAAGTCGACTTTGTACCCCGTCTTATCGATGATCTCCGCAACGTTCATACACATCGCTTTGTATTCTGAAACAATCTCGATTAGCATAATCACAAACCCTCATTTGTTAACTAAAAGTATTCACTATATTGTCAAATATAGTAAACATAGGTGAATACTCATACTATAAATTATATACCTGAACGTGCCGAAAATATCCCCGACTGACTCAAATTCGAAGTTTATAAGCCAGGCGGCCATAAATAATATCGCAGATGCCATTTTTGAAAGACTTGCATGCATACATGGCAATTAACTCGCGATTAATCAACGCGTTATGAGTAACCTCTTAATAAGGATTCTAGCACAAATTCGAAACATTGTTTGCCAGGCGTTCGGCCGGGTTCATGCCGAATGTAAAATTCAGTTATGGCGGAGATCAGGCCTGAAAATCCACCTTAAGTCAGGAGTGAGGCGCAGAAAAAATTAGGGTCCTCACTCCTGTCGCAATGAACTCGAATCGAAGTGACGGCTTGGGTTCGAGTCCGTGTCGGATCACAAATGCGGCCCGGTCAACGCACGACTCAAAATCGTGTACTGCCATGAGAACACGGGTTCGATTCCCGTACGGACTATCAGTACACTGACTTGTAATCAGAAGGCCGCATGCATGCATGGGCGTCTGAGTCATCACGGGGCCGCTAAAAGACCGCAGTACAATTCAAAATCCGAAACCGCTGTGTGCGAAAGCGGACGTTCAATTGACAAGATTTTGCCTCATTGGTAAATTAGGGAATGCTAAGGTCAGCCCGAATTTTACACGAACAATCCAAACGACCATGAAAACTATTCTCACAATTTCTGCCATGCTCTTTGCCATCACCATGAAAGCGCAACTCGCGGATACGGCCGCGATACGGCTGGCTGCTCTCGATTATGTTGAAGGTTTTTACACTGCCGATGGTGACAGAGTCGCGAAGGCCGTACACCCTGAACTCGCCAAGCGCATCGTGTCGACTGACGTCTATGGAAATGTTGGTGTACAGTTCATGAGCGCAAGTACATTGATATTCGCAGCCAAGAGAAATGTCAATCAGCCAAAAGGTGAAGGGCCATTCAAAGCAAAAGTCACTATATACGATGTCGCCCAAAATATTGCGACCATCAAAATCACAACCAACAAATTCCCTTTCTTTGATTATTGCCAGCTGGCGAAAATTGACGGTCAATGGAAAATTATTAACGTGCTGTGGGCCATGAACAATTCTCAGCCACTCCCCGCCCCGAAGCCCAACTGACATTCCGTTCGGCCGTGTTGGACGACCGGATTTTATTGTCATTTCTGAGCTGCATCCGACATTGGTAATATTCTTAATTTCGATTTATGCAACTCCACCCAATTACCTTTCTGCCCGCGACTACAGACGAGCACTTCAAGGGAATTCTGAAACTGCAACGAGAAAACCATTACTCCATGGTCGGACCAGAGGAACAGGCACAGCAAGGATTTGTGTTCGCTACTCATGACATCGGAACCTTGAAAAAAATGGCTTTGACGGTCCCCCAGATTGTTGCCATTTACGAAGGCAACGTGGTCGGCTACACACTGGCAATGACTGCTTCAATGGAATCTAAAATAAAGGAGCTCGTACCGATGTTCAATGAGTTCAAAAGATGTGTGTACCGTGGCAAGCTCCTGACCGAGTACAACTACATTGTCGGAGGACAAGTCTGTGTTGACAAGGATCACCGCGGAAAAGGCTTGCTAAAAAGACTTTACCACGAACTGCGCAATAACACTGACCCGCGTTATAGCATTTGTGTTACCGAAATTTCACAACGAAATTCGAAATCTCTGGGGGCTCACCTGAACATGGGTTTTGAAATAATCAGAACGTATGAGGATGAAAAGGAAGTCTGGGATATTGTTGCCTGGCAAATGCGCGATTGACTACCATTCCGCCCGCATTGTGTTCTTCACCAACACGCCTACAGACGTTCAGCACTCCACCCCTCACCCATCAAGATTGTGAAATTTAAAACGCCTGTCCCCTTGAGATGACATTTCACTTGCTTTTCGAAGGCCAAGACATTACAATTGTATAAATTACACTTATAATTGTTTTTATAACATGATGTGTCCCCGGCACCAAAAAACTTCACCATGCGGAAAAGCATCCTCTTAACTATTCTCGTGACTTGCGGTCTGTCGATCGCAACGGCCTCTTTCGCACAACAGAAACTCTATCCGCAGATGTTTGGCCTGGGAGACGTGACATTGTTGGAAGGTCCATTCAAACACGCGCGAGATTTAAACACTAAGGTTCTGCTCGAATATGATGCAGATCGTTTACTAGCGCCATTCCGTAAAGAGGCGGGTCTTCCGGAGAAGGCCAAAAGTTATAGCAATTGGGAAGGCTTAGATGGTCATGTCGGTGGCCATTATTTATCCGCGCTTGCCATGACCTATGCATCTACTGGCAATGCCGATTGTAAAAAGAAAATGGATTATGTAGTATCCGAAATTGCAGCGTGTCAGGAAGCCAATTCGAAGAACAACGCAGACTGGGGCAAAGGCTATGCTGGTGGTGTGCCGAAAAGCAAGATGATTTGGTCTGCATTTAAAACAGGCGACTTCCGTGAATACCGCGCTGCATGGGTGCCCTGGTATAATGTCCATAAAATGTATGCAGGTCTCCGGGACGCATGGCTCTATGGCGGCAATGAAGAAGCGAAAGCGATATTTCTAAAGTTTTGCGATTGGGGAATCAACATTACCAGCGGATTGAATGACGACCAGATGCAATCCATGTTGGACGTAGAGCACGGTGGTATGAACGAAGTATTTGCCGATGCTTATCAGCTAACCAAAGACCCAAAATATCTGATAGCTGCACAACGCTTTTCGCATCAAATGTTGCTCAACGCCATGAGCGCTTCAACCGATAATCTTGACAACAAACATGCGAATACGCAGGTACCGAAGGCCGTAGGTTTTCAGCGCATAGCAGAAGTGTCTAACGATGAAATTTACGCCCGGGCAGGAAGTTTTTTTTGGGAAACGGTTACGACTCATCGCTCCCTCGCGTTTGGCGGAAACAGCAGAAGAGAATTTTTTCCATCAACAGCAGCCTGTAGCGATTTTGTCAATGATGTAGAAGGCCCTGAGACCTGCAACACTTATAATATGCTCAAATTAACTGAGCATCTTTTCAGAGCGAAGCCGCGCGCCACTTATATCGATTTTTATGAGCAGGCCCTGTTCAATCATATTCTTTCTTCCCAGCATCCCGGGCATGGCGGTTACGTGTATTTCACACCAGCGCGGCCACAACATTACAGGGTTTATTCTTCACCAAACCAGGCGATGTGGTGTTGTGTCGGAAGTGGAATGGAAAACCATAGCAAGTACAATGAATTCATTTATACCCATAACCACGATTCTCTTTTCTTAAACATGTTCGTTGCCTCACGATTGAATTGGCGTAAGAAAAAAGTCAGGATCACTCAGGAGACCAACTTTCCTGAGGAAGAACAAACCATACTGAGAGTGGACGAGGGAAATTCGCGTTTTACTTTAATGGTCAGGTATCCAGCGTGGGTCGAAGAGGGCGCACTGCGGGTGACTGTCAATGGTAAGGAGGTCCAGCATTCAGCACATCCTTCATCATACATCGCCATTGATCGTCAATGGAAGAAAGGTGATGTCGTGAAGGTGACGCTGCCGATGGCAAACAGAATTGAGCAACTTCCAAACGTCCCCTCCTACATAGCAATTCTTCATGGACCAATTTTGCTAGGTGCAAGATCCGGCAGCGAAAAGCCTAAAGATATCGTGGCGGATGATAGCCGCTGGGGACACATTGCCCATGGCGAGCGACTTCCATTAGATAAAGCACCTATCCTTGTGGAAGATGATAAAAACAATATCACACGATTGGTGCCAGTTGAAGGTAAGCCGCTCACATTCAAATTTCCCACACTAAAGATTCTGAATTCCCCTGACCTAATACTCGAGCCATTTTACAAAATTCATGACAACAGGTACATGATATACTGGATGGCGTTAAGCCATAAGCAATATCAATCCTATCTGGATTCCATCGCTGACGTTGAAAAGAAAAAAATCGCACTGCAAAAACGCACGATTGACTTTGTAGCACCCGGTGAGCAACAGCCGGAAGCTGATCATGCAATGCGTAAGGAAAACTCGAATACCGGAAATTATCTCAATGAATTCTGGAGAGATGCGAAAGATGGAGGTCATTTTAGTTACAACCTTGCCACCGGGGGCGAAGTCGGTTTAACCCTGATGGTAACCTATTGGGGTGCTGAATGGGGAAGTCGAAAGTTTGACATTTACATCGATGATCAAAAACTCATTACCGAAGACAACACCGGCAGATGGAATCAATCCAAATTTATTGACATCGAATACGCGATCCCGGATGCTTTGATCGCAAACAAAAAGAATGTGCGTGTGAAATTCCAGGCACATCCGCAGAATACAGCGGGAGCGGTCTATTAT
This sequence comes from Fulvivirgaceae bacterium JP3-4, assembly GCA_029309925.1. Taxonomy (GTDB): domain Bacteria; phylum Bacteroidota; class Bacteroidia; order Cytophagales; family Cyclobacteriaceae; genus Chryseosolibacter. The sequence goes on along the minus strand of JARKND010000001.1, from coordinate 2,268,731 downwards.
GTTCGATTGATTCGCTAGCAGTTAGCAGTTAGCTGTTGGCTATTGGCTGTTGGCGAATGAATCGATGTTGGCCACATCTGCGTCATGCCCCTGCATTTGCCAACAGCCAATAGCTAAAAGCCAAAAGCCATTTTGTTGGCAGCTAGCTTACTCTGTCTGGCGTACAAGCATCGTTTTGCGCATTTCGATATAGCCCTCAAATTCTTGTAACAGTTTCATGGCCTTATCCTGGCCTTGCTGTTTTATGAAAACTTGCATCCATTTCAGCCCGGACGGAGGTATCTTATAGTTCAATTCGTCTATGTTGTCAATTGGAAAATATGCAACCTCGTCATACTCTCCGAACGGTGACTCAAACTTGATTACATTCCTGCCGAGCTCTTTATCAACCGGCACAAAATACTGTTCAATAAAGCTGCCTGCCTTATGGACACTTTCTGCTTTATATCGGGTCATCACCATTTGGTACCACCGAACATTCTTGAACTTTTCCGGCTGATTTCCAGATTGCGGGTAAGCCGTAACAGTTGATAACATGAGAAGCGCAAACATCTGTGTTTTCATAACATGGGATTTAAGTGAGGAAGGAAACAATAAAAGTTAGTATTTTTTGGACTAACATCAATATGAATCATCCGCAGCAAAGTCCCACACTTCAAAACATATCGCTGAGTAGTTGTGAAAAAGGCAAAAGCTGAGCAAGTTAGCTGTCAACTATTGGCCATTGGCGAATGCATCGATGTTGGCCACATCTGCGTCATGCGTGTGCATTTGCCAAAAGCCAATAGCGAAAGGCCAATAGCCATTCGAATCAACGGTTTTCCTCAAACTTAAAAATTCGATACGGCTCCGGTGGATTCTTAATATGGATTTGAGACGTTGTTACGTAAATAGTACCGTCTGGTGAAACGGCAAATGAATCGGGCCATTTCAAATCTTCGCTCTTCGCTATAATACGCGTTGACTTCCCTCCTTCTTCGTACACTCTCACTGCATTTTCTTCTATCGAAGTCAGATACAATTTTCCGTCTCTGCCGAAAATCATTCCATCGGAAGGAGGAAAATCGCCCATGCGCTGGATGTTTGCGCTCAGGGTGCTGTCTGTTACGTTGGCGTCATTCAGGAAGCTCGTTGAGAGTCGATAGAGACTTTCGCCATTGATAGGGCGCCAATACAAATATGTTCGATCTGGATTGACGGCAATACCGTCCGAATGAAAGTTTACATATTCCCCCTGCTCGTTTCTCACTTCTTCACCTTCAACGCGTAATATTCTATTCTCCGACTTGGTTGTTGGATCGTGGGCAAGATGTCTCCTGGCGGCTCCTGTTTTCAAATCAACAACGACCAACGCGCCTTCATTCGAATCGGTCATATAGCCAATGCCTTTATTCTCATCAATGCGGATATCATTCAGATAGCTCATCTTTTCAATAACGGGTTCGCTGAAAATGATTGTCTGCGCTACAGCATTCGAAGCCAGGTCAATCTTAACAAGTTTTGCTCCGCCTGGCACAACTCCGAGATACTCACCTGCACGTTGTGGATTTGCCGGATCAAGCACCCAGAGAAAATTATTCTTGTCAACAAACACCGATTGAACGCAGATGAAATGTGTAGCCGGATCAAGTTGTGGCGACCACGTGTTCCATTCAGCATTCGGATAAGGACTCACACTCTCCGTTCCCGTAACCTCAACCACCGACATCGAATGCTCTTCCGACCAGTTCGGAAAATTTGCAAACAGTCTGTTATTATTCCCGATCGCTACTCCCGTCCATTGCATCGGAGAATTAGCAACGAGATCAAGATCTCTTCCAGCCGTTTCGATATCGTCATCGTTATCACAGGATAGCATGGCAGAAAATATGATCGCGATGTGCAGCGATGCAATCAGGCGAAAGGCGGGACAATAAAACGTTTTCATTATTGATGTAGTTAGGCCATTGCTCTCACAAATTGTTATGCCTTACCTGAGCTATAATTTGAAATTTGAAATTTGAAATTTTAAAATTCGTTAATGGCCTGCATCTAAATATGGGCAAATGGTTTAGTGCTGGTCCCGGATCACTTCTCAATTGGACCGCAATAACTTCAAAAAAACTTTCTCTCCACCTAGCCGACTGCTATTATAAAAAACCAACTTCACTACCACCGCGCCTCCAAATTTCAAATTTCAAATTTCAAAATTTAAAATTCTCTAAAGACGCTCTACAGAAACTTATTCCTCAAGATTCGTAATCATTTACCCAAGCAGCGTTGCAATTCAACGAGGTATATAAATTACAACTGCATCTCATAATCAATCTCGAACAAGCGATGGGCAAGAACAACGAAGAGAAAACTAAAGTCAGCAATGTCTCGGATTTCATCATCAAGCGACTGGCAAGCTGGGGAATCACAAGAATTTTCGGATATCCCGGAGACGGCATCAACGGCATCCTGGGCGCAATGAGTCGCTCGATGGAAGGCATCAAGTTTACGCAGGTACGTCACGAGGAAATGGCAGCACTGATGGCTTGTGCACACGCCAAGTTTACGGGCGAAGTAGGTGTTTGCCTTGCTACTTCCGGCCCGGGCGCAATTCACCTTCTCAATGGACTCTATGACGCAAAGCTCGATCATCAACCTGTGGTCGCCATCATAGGTCAGACAGCACGAATGGCAATCGGGGGACACTATCAGCAAGAGGTTGACCTGGTGTCACTCTTCAAAGACGTAGCACATGAATACGTACACATGGCATCGGATGCATCACAAGTTCGTCATTTGATCGACCGGGCCATCAGGATAGCGCGTGCTGAAAGGACCGTCACATGTGTTATCATTCCCAATGACGTGCAAACGATGGACGCGATTGAGAATCCACCGCATGAACATTATTCGGTCCATACGGGTATAGGTCATCCCTCCTCCTATATCATTCCAACCGATGAAGCGCTGGAAAAAGCTGCGCATATCCTTAACGTTGGAAACAAAGTAGGAATACTTATCGGGGCTGGCGCAATGAAAGCTGCGGATGAAGTAATCAAGGTAGCAAATCTTTTGAACGCAGGGGTCGCAAAGGCACTACTCGGAAAAACTGCGCTGCCCGATGATCTCTCATTCGTAACAGGTCCTATTGGTTTCTTTGGAAGCACAGCAACCGAGTTCATGATGAAGGAGTGTGATACGTTGCTGATGATTGGAACCAGTTTTCCTTACGCTGAATTTCTTCCAGAAGAAGGTCAGGCACGCGCGGTGCAGATTGATATCGATGGCCGGATGTTGAGTCTCCGCTATCCCGTTGAGGTGAATCTCCTGGGAGATAGCAAACAGACCTTGCAACGGTTGATTCCCCTACTCCACCAAAAAAATGCGCGCGAGTGGCGTCAAAAGATTGAAGAGAAGATCCAGCAATGGAATCAGGAACAACAAGTACTTGCGCTTCGTGAATCGAAATTGCTCAATCCGCAATTTGTATTCACTGCACTGTCACCGATGCTGCCCGACAATTGCATTCTCACGGCCGACTCCGGTTCAACAGCAAGCTGGTATGCCCGGGAGCTGAAGATCCGTGACGGCATGATGGCAAGCCTGTCAGGAACGTTGGCTACCATGGGCTGTGCAGTCCCTTATGCGATCGCGGCAAAATTCGCTTTTCCGGAAAGAACTGTCATTGCATTTGCCGGAGATGGCGCCATGCAGATGAACGGAAACCTGGAGCTGTTAACGATCAGTAAATACTGGCAGTCGTGGGCGAAGCCAAACATCATCATCTGTGTTCTGAACAACCGCGATCTCAACATGGTCACCTGGGAACAACGCATGATGGAAGGCGATCCAAAATTTGAAACCACGCAGGTCACTCCCGATTTTGACTACGCAGCTTACGCCACATCGCTCGGCTTTCTTGGCATCAGAGTCGACTCTCCCGATCAGGTGAGCGATGCATGGCAACAAGCGCTGTCAGCAGATCGCCCTGTTCTCATTGAAGCTATTACCGATCCGGAGATCTCACCCTTCCCGGATCATGTGCTCATGAAGAAATCACAAAACCTTGCCGCAGCTGTCGCGAAGGGCGACAACGCACCTTTGGAAAACACTGGGCATATACTGCAGGTGAGCATTGAGGCGCAGCTGAATGCGGATCGATAGGATTGGCAGCGGTCACCGGATGCCAGTTACCGGTACAAGTGTGATAATAATTTTTCGTATTACGATTACTGTTCATCACGCGACACAAACTTTTTTTGGGCGTGCCCCCGATCGCCTCCGCCCAAGGCCAGCGCATCGGGGTCGCGTCATCCGTTATACTCCTCCCCCGATGCGCGCAAGCCAACGCAAATGCTATCGGGGTGCGGGGTGCCACTTCTGCCGCTCACGCGGGGTAGCGGTTGATGTGTTCTGCGTTGGCATCTTGGCCCTTTAATCACTGAATTGCTTCGCTAGTGTTTACGTTTTGGCTCGTACCTCTCTTCGTGCGTTTCGTTTTATTGCAAACGACCAATCATTCGGTCCACGGTTCTTTTTGTGTTGCTGCCATACCAAAATGTTTAACCGTCTGGTGCGAAACACCAGGTCGGACTGAACAGAGGCATACGTTTAGTTATGTTGTCTTAAACTATAACAAACAACCTATGAAAAAGAAATCTAGTCTTTTAGCAGCAGCATCGATATGTTGCTTCTTATTAAGTGCACCAACTACAATTTTTGCACAGGATGGTAACAATAGAACAGCCCAAGCCGATAATGATGATGATGATGATACGGACTATGGGTGGATCGGTCTGATCGGATTAGCCGGACTCCTCGGTCTGCGGAGAAAAGATCGTAACGACAGAGAGATTCGAACAGGAAATAGAGTTTAATTTTTTTTAAAAAATCTTTGGATTCAGCACCGGTTTTGTCGGTGCTGTTTTTTTGTAAAATCGGATTTTGGCTGACCGGTTGACTCAAAAAGAATTTCTGGGAAACCTATCTCGTCAGGAAAATTCTTATCGAACCACCTCTCAATCCGCCCGTGTTGGTGTTCTTCACCAACACGCCTGCGCACTTTCAGCTATTCACCCCTCACCCATCAACATGCGTGAGAAATTTAAAACGCTTGTCCCCTCGTAGATACAACGATGCGCTGGAGAAATAATAATCACACGGATGATTACAGTATTCAGCAACGACCGGGTTATTGTGGATATACTTCCCGCGAAACGCGGAATCTCCGACAAGTTTTTGAAACAAGAATCGATCGGTATAAATAGGCATGCTAAAGGCATTCCTCTCCCACACCTGACGTTTCCTGTCCTTAGCGTGTACAATCAGAGCTTCCTGAACACCGACACGGGCGGATCAAGCGGTGCTGCCCTGAGGCCAACGTGGGCAGGAATCCCTCAATTTGAGACTATCCCATGCGGAGTGACAGCATCGCAAAAACAAATTTTTCTTTATTTAGCCATTTTGCTAAATTTGAGCTTTGAATCAATGGCCAAAAAAAGTTTAGCACAAAACGAGCTTGAAGACTTTAACAAAGTTTTTAAAGCGTTGGCGCACCCGACACGCAGGCACATCCTTGTCGTTTTGCGTTCAAAGGGCGACCAAATGGCTGCAGGGGAAATCGTCAGCGCATTTTCGTATCGATGGCCAACCATCACGCGTCATATGCAACTCCTTCAAAAAAGCGGATTGGTGTCCGTCACGCGAAGCGGAACGCAACAGCTCTACACCCTGGATAAAACCAGGTTGAAGACCGTTGTCGGTAATTGGATAAAATGGTTTTAGATATGTTACAAAAGAAATTTATGGAACGGGTATATCGCAAGGCGAAGAAGCCTTCTGATTTACTCTGGCATTCCGAGGAGCCCTCACCCTTTCTCATTGAGGCTATTACGAAGCGCTCCAAACCCGGACGCGCATTGGATCTCGGCTGTGGTGCTGGCGTATTCTCCGTGTACATGGCTAAAGCCGGATATGAGGTTACAGGCATTGACTTCATTCCCGAAGCGCTCGAGATGGCCAAAACGTATGCATCCGAACAAGGCGTCTCTGTGTGTTGGTTAATGCAGGATCTGTTGACGTGGGAACCTGCCGAAAAATTTGATATCATTCTCGATTCAGGATGCCTTCACACCATTTCCGACAAATCTGCTTTCAAAGATCGGGTCACACGTTGGTTAGCCAAGGATGGAGATTTTATCTTAGGACATTTCGGACGAAGAAATTTTTTCGACTGGCGTCCGATGGGGCCAATCAGGCGCTCGAAAGACGAGTTGACACAACTCTTTTCTCCTGAAATGAAATTGTTGAAGTACGAGCACTTCATTCAGGAAAATGTACCGCTTCCCATAGGACCATCGGTTCAGTTGCAAAGTTTTTGGTTTAAAAAAATATAATTATGAAAACGACTGGTCGTCTCGCAATTGCCTTGTATAAACCTCGCGCAGGAAAGGCAGAAGACCTTCGCACGATTTTGAAAGATCACATTTCCACCCTTCGCCAGTACGAACTCATCACCGATGCAGGCTCGTTCACAGCGCTATGCGAAGACGGTACCGTCATGGAGATTTTCGAGTGGACACACGAAGAAGCGAAAAACCACGCCCACGAACATCCCGCCATCCGCACCATCTGGGGCCGAATGGAAGGTGTTTGTGATTTTCCTCCACTCAAAGATTTAAACGAGGCAAAGCATCCGTTCGCAAATTTCCAGGTCATCGCGAAAGAGTGAGTTGTTAGCTGAACACGATCGAGAGGTTGGGCGTGCCCCCTTGCGCAGTGAGCGGCTGGCGTCACCCTGAGCATTGATCGCCTTCTATGAAACGCGCCCGTTCCGCGAAGGGCGGGGTCGCGCCTTCGCTACTCGCCACCCAACGCACAACAGCATCTCGCGGGACGTCACCCTGAGCGCTCAAAGTTATCTATGGAATCTGCGCTAATCACGAAGGGCCATTTCGGGCTCAGACATGCGCTCAGTCGCTCACGCGGGTGGAACACATGTCACAGATTGCGGTTACGATTCATTAGTGTCTGGAGCAGCAAAAAATTAGTTATTAAAAAAACGAACACCATTTTAACTCAGCGGCTCACTGAATTCCATGTATCAATCGCCCATTGCTTTTGCTCGTCAGTTGGATAACAGATGGTTGACAACAGAAACCGTTCGTCCTTCACTTTCACACCTTGCAGCATCCAATACTCTGTGTCAAGGCTTTTGTCAATAACGTAGCTTAGGATTGCTTTGCCGGCTAACTGCGTGGCGCTGTCTCACCAACAAGCGCAGTGGCGATAAACGGCAGTAAATCTTGGGACCTCAACGTGTGTAGGCGGGTTGGTGAAGAACACCAACACGGGCGGATGGGCAGTACCTGCCGAATCCAGCGTGGGCAGGAGGTCATGCCCCTGCCAATACCTCGCTTTACCGAATCGTCCATCGCATTACCGGAATTGGACAAAAGTGGCCCTCTCTTTAATACCGGTATTAAATAACTAGAAAAGTTTCTTTGTACTCTTCTACTAAATCCAACAACAACACATTTAAAGAGAAAAAATGGGTCAAAATTTGAACAGCATGAATAACCTAGCCTCCGAGAAAAAAATTGCCAGGCTACACTTCAATGGGCGGCAAAATGCTAAAGTAGTCTAATTTTGATTGGCGTAACTTCCGGATGCACCACATTTTGGCCACGTCTAAAGAGCGCAATACCCTTCATATTTTGACGTAGTTGGCTAAGCTCACTTGAATGACCAACTATAGTAAACCTTTGCGGTTCCAAGGCTAAAAATTGAAATTCTAGCGCGAGGGCCTTTAGTCTCTTATATGTCCGTTCTGAAATCCCTAAAGCTTTAACATAATATCCACAGGGAAAAGCAGTTCCAAGCTCTCCCGGTTTTTCGAGCGCTGCTTCCCTTAGTCTGCGGATATATTCTTTTTCTTTTAGAAATCCATAAAGGGCCGATGCCAAAAGATAGGCGCGGAATTTCTCTTTTGTTTTTAAATATTCTGGACGTATTTCTTTTGACGCACTTCTTTTAAAACCAACTTCTCCTTCGGCCAGTTTTGGCATCCTCGCCCAGGATTTCGGAAAGAGATACCTACCATCCGACTCTGCCCATCCAAGTTTCAAGATTCTTTCGATGGCCCTTTGCCCTGTCTTTTCATGAATGTCGTACTTCTCAAAAAGTTTTGATATGTCCGCGCGGTGCCCTTCTAACTTTGCCATAACAAGAATTCTCAATTCTGAGGTAAGTTTTTTGGCAAGGGCAAAACGAGAGAACCTTGATGGCAACACCAAATACTTTCTGAATTTTTTCTCAGGTTGAATGACAGCGAAATCATCATCCATAGCCAAATTATTCAACAGAGGATAGCGCCTCAAGATAGTGGTTGTTAAGCGCTTTCTATTGATTTTCAAAGTTAGAATTATCACAACTCTCTTCCAAATATTTAACTAACTAAATTAGACTTAAAAACTAATGACCTTAGAATGTAAAAAGGGTCTATTTTCAAATTTCTACGCGTCAACAACGATTTTTTATTGTAGACCTTTGGCGCGCATTGATAGAAAACGTCTTTTGCTTTCTTACTCGAAATTTTTAACTTTAGTAACGATTCCAATCTCGTCAGATCACTAATGATCACTAGCCCATCCGGAATCAAAAAACGTTTCAATTTAGCCAATGGTCGATCCGACCAAAACTTATGGACTATGGGTGGAAAAAGGAAGAATTCAGGATACTTGGTTTTTATTGACACTAATATTCTTCTTGATTTTTATAGAATTCGGAAGAGTGACATTAGTTTAAAATATTTGGAGGAAATTGAAAACAATAAAGACAAGTTGATTCTAACAAGTCAAGTCGAGATGGAATTTCGGAAGAATAGGCAAGTTGTAATTCTTGAAGCATTCGGTGAAGTAAATAAGATTGGGACCGGAAGTATTGGCGTACCAACAATACTTTTTGATGCTAAACCGGTCGATATGATTAAAAAGGCTCAAAAGAAGATTTCTCAACAACAAAAGAAAATTAAAGACAGAATAAACAATATTCTTGAAAACCCGGGAACCCAAGACAAAGTGTTCCAAACTCTACAGAGAGTTTTTAAAGCAAAATCAACTTTTTATTTAGATCGTGAAAATGACGCCCGAAGCACTATTAAAGACCTAGCATCAAAGCGATTTTTACTTGGATATCCACCGCGAAAGAAAACTGACAACACAATCGGTGATGCAATCAACTGGGAATGGATTATTCATTGCGCCTCAGCCAGTGACAAAAATATCATCATTGTAACCAGAGATACGGATTACGGAGTTTTTCATAATGATGATGCTTATTTGAATGATTGGCTCCAGATTGAATTTAAAGAGCGCATCAGTCAACAACGAAAAATCGTTTTAACCGACAAGCTGTCAAAAGCCTTTGAGCTGATTAATATTCCTGTAACCCAAGAAATGAAGGATGAGGAACAAAAAGTCATAGACAATCCAAGCCCAAGAACGTTTAAGCTACACATTGATGAGTGGCTAAGGGAATTAGAATTAGAGAAAAAGAATTTAAGTATTGACCAATAATATCCGGCCATAATCCCTAGCGCGTGGCCTAGTATCCTAGCAATGACTTCAGTTACATCGGGTACAACTTACTCATCTATAAAATCTGCGAAGGGCCATCTCGGGCTCAGACATGCGCTCAGTCGCTCACGCGGGTGAAACACATGTCACAGATACCGGTTATGAGTAATTAGTTTCTGGAGTAGCGGAAAAAATAGCCACATAAGCAGAATGATTTGCTGGGCCGGTGCAGTCATGCATCTTCCCTTCTTTCGTGTTTGCGTATGCAAGTGCGTGGTGGCACCAACAAGCGCAGTGAACGATGAGTGGCAATGGATTCAGGACCTCAACGTGTATAGGCGTGTTGGTGCAGAACACCAACACGGGCGGGTCGGGCGTGGCTTATCGGAACACCAACGTGGGCATTAAGAAGGTTAACATACAGAAGGCAGACGACTACATCGGTTCTGGATTATTTTATGCTTCCGAGCAAGAGATCAAAAGGAAAATAGCAATTAAGAATAACTCCTATTCCGAGCAATTTCTGTTGAGGCTCCATAAGGAATTAAGTTCTTATGACGAGAGTTTTTTAAAGCCGATTGTTTGGATTTTCATATTGCTCATCATTTTTGCATGCCTCTACCTTTTTACGGGATTCCATAATGGAGATAAAATAGTAGAATATAATATCCAGTTTGATTGGTCTAATGCACGTCAAACAACTACAGATTTCCTCCTGTCTATCCTCTTCAGTCTGAAGAATATTGTCCCCTTCAACGTTAGCCCAGGTTATTATTTGTCCTCTGATAAGACTCAATCATCTACGCAAGGATTGGAATTATTTCAACGAATTTTGAATTTTGTACTTCTTGCAGCATTAACAACTTCGTTGGTAAAGTATCTGAAGAAATAGTTATGAATTTAAAATTGAACAGGCTTAAAACTAATTACTTATTAATTGTTGTAGGAGTTTTAGTTGCTGCAGATCTAATAACACGATTTTGGTTCTGGAGAGATCTGCATTTGGTTTTTGATGCTTCAAATTTCAATAATATTGTAACCCCGATAGCGGCTATACTATCAGTTTTCCTTTTTACTTACCTCGCATACAAACAATATCAGCTACAATTGTCAAGCAATCTTAAACAGAATTTTGACAGAGAATTTGATGACCTATATAAGAAGTTAAATGCGGAGATTGGCGAAAAGGTTTTAATTGGAGTAGGTATTCGGCCCAATCATCAAGTAAAGTATACTTTAAAGGGTATGAATTCTTTAAATTATATAAATGAAATAATTGTCGCATTTGAAAGGATATTTGCTGATCCAGATTTTATTAAAGATCATACGGATTATTTGAATAATAACAAAATAAAGCTTCATAAAAGTTATCTACAAAATAGAACCTACTATGATGATCTGCGATTTGTGTTAGCCTTCTCAAACTTCCCAAGTGCCAAATATATGGAAGTGGGATTCTTTCTTGACCAAATAAATGATTCAAAACTCGTTGAGCCAGACAAGAAGTACCTTAGAAATAAGATTGAAGCTTACTGTTTGGAACCATACTTTAACTTTGTTATGCACCACGGTGGTGTAGAAGTTCCTGACCTCTTCGAGCGATCTCATGAAGTATCGTGGAACAAGTTCCGCGCCACCGGATTTGATAGACATTTCAAGCCATTCAGGGATAAGTTGAGTGGAATTCACAATGATGATTTAACTTTATCGTAGGCGCTGATTCGTAATTCATCATACTAATGGGAAGTATCTTTTAGGATATTTTACTACATCATTTTTTTGAAAATGCTTCTTGGTCAAAGTCGTAAACTGCGCCTTTGATAGAACAAAAAAATTCGCTGTTGAATAAGTGTTTTTTTCTACTTTCTTCAAAAAGCTCAAATAATTTACAATTCTTAGGAAGGCTCTAAAAGCCTCGTTACTGTATCCGATACCAATGCCGATCCGTCCTAGTGAAGCTGCATTTACTATGCTGCCCATTATGTGCTTTTTAGTGCTTGTGTTCTCTATCTCAATAGCTATTAGGCATCGAGCATTCTTATTTTGATCAAGGGCTTCTAAAAAGCTGAATTCTGTATAATCTGTATACAGTTCAGCATCCATATTAACCTTATGGATATGGTAGGCATCTTCCAGGAATGATTTAAGGTTAAAATCATCCTGGACAATTTCGTTATAGACAGAGGTCAGATTATAGAAAGCATTGTCATCATTGAATGGGCCAATTGCTATATCAACTTCTGGAGAGTATCTATAGACGTTTGAATTTTGAAAGGCTCTCCATTCCTTCACAACTGTATAGTCATCATTGTATCGAGCAAGGATACACCTTAGTTCGTCCGAAAGTCCTTGTTGGTAATCCTGACATTCACGATTTCTTGCTGGCATAGGGAGATCTCTTCGGGTTAAATTCCTTAGCTGATTTAACCCATGAAATATACTATTTAACTTTAGGTTTTTCTATGTAGTCGATAAGTTAATTACGAGGAGTTTCGTACTCGGAATGTTATCGCTTGAATCGTTTCTTAACTAAGGAATTTTTGGAAAAAATGCGCTACAAGTCTTCGAAGGAAAATTTTCAGCGGTTGTATTAGAGAGGTATCAATTGACATCGGTAAGCTCATCCTTTATACTTTCTTCATGGAGTCGTCTGATAGAACGTGCTTCCATTCAAGACATGTTGCTGTAAAAAATATGTGTATGCTTGTCACATGCTCTGAGATGCGTCTTAATGATAGACACGAGCGCATCAGAACTTCAAAGAGACTGCGCTTGTTGGTCTCTACTGCGCATACGGCCAACGCAAACACCCAACAAGGGCGGGTAAGTGCTGCTCATTCGAAATATCAGAGGAACACCTACGCAGGCATTAAGACCTAGTCGATTGGTCTTTCTTTCTCTCCCCCCTTTTTTTATATTTCGTAACCAAATTTGCTAGACTTCCCTCATGTACTACATCGACTTATTCTCACCTGAGACTTACGACAAGTTTTCTCAGTCCGACCAAACTATATCTGGCTTTAGGGACACTCAAAGAGGTACCGCAAAAAGCATCAAAAAAGGAGATAAGTTCGCGTGTTATGTGACTCGATTATCGCGATGGATTGGAATATTGGAAATCAAATCGACTTATTTTGAAGACGACAAACCAATTTTTGTTTCTTACAATGATCCGTTTACGGTCAGGTTTGAAGTTGAACCAGTAGTGTGGCTACCGCTCGAATATTCAATTCCTATACATGCAGACGAAATTTGGGATAATCTCTCTTTTACCTCCGGGCTTAAAAAAAATGACACTCGGTGGACAGGCAGAGTCCGGGGTAGCTTAACGAAGCTGTCTGAATCTGATGGAGCATTCTTAGAGCAACTGCTCCTTCGTCAAATTACCAAAAAGAAAAAAAAGTATCCAATTACTGACGATGACGAACGAAAACTGCAAACGCTAAAAGTAAAAACGGTAGACAACAAAGTCCTTACAGTAGTTGTTCCTGAGAATGACGATGAAAAGACTTCGAAGGAAAAAGTTACGAGAGAATCGATAGAAATTCAATCCATTCTTGCCCAAATTGGTGAGCGAATGAATTTAAAAATCTGGCTTCCACGAAATGATAGAGTACGTGTGTTGGAAAGCTGGAGGCCACTTGAAAAGTCTGCGTTGCTCGACACCTTACCAATGAACTATGATGGAACAACTCTTAAAACTATTGAAAACATTGATGTGATTTGGATCAAAGGGAGGTCGATCGTCAGAGCTTTTGAAATTGAACATACTACGTCAATATATAGTGGAATTTTACGGATGGCTGACTTAATGGCGTTGCAGCCAAATCTGAATATCAAAGCTCACATAGTTGCACCCTCTGAAAGGCGCGACAAGGTGTTTCAAGAAATTTCTCGACCAGTATTCACCTTATTAGAAAAGGGACCCCTTTCAAAGACCTGCTCATTCATTTCGTATGAGGCAGTCAGGGAGCTTGCAAAAGAAAAACGTATTGAACATATGCTGGATAGTGTCCTGGAGGAATACGAGGATCACGCGGAGGAGCAATAAGTTCGATCTATTGCTTATAGCTTTATCTGATCCACTGCAAGTCGAATGCAGTGTATTCGAGTCTTTAATCCGGGGCTACGAGTCGCGTTCATTTGTCGATCTTCAGTCGTTTATTAATGATTGGAAGTATGTAAATGCTGGTTAGAATATGATTCACAATACCCAATGCCAATTCAAGTTTCTTCATTGGCAAACCTTCCATTTTATGCGCAGAATTATTTCCAATAATTCTCAGTTTATCCAATATCGGCAGTTCGGACTTTGAAATGAGTCCTTCATGATGAAGTGCTTCGATCTTTTTCAAGAGGTTGTTTCCTGGTATTGACTGGTCCATGCAAATGGCTTCGACAAGTGCCCTTAACCCGACACCCAATAGGATCACTGAGTTTGTTTCGAAAGCGGAAATTACTTCATCGTACAAGCCCCTTATCATCTTCGGAAAGAATTTGACATATTCCTGCGAAAGAACATTATAGTAGCCCTCTGAATCATCAGGATAATTAAAATGCATGGGCTTCGATCTCTTCGAAAGCTTAACAATTTGCAAAAAGGAAACAGAATCACATCCCATACATTCCACGATACTGAACTCCTCGATACTCTTTGAATTGCCTCTAATCATCTTGGAAAATAACTTTTTGTGATTCTTATCACCATCGCACTCACTGCAATATGTCAGGACGGTCTTATTCATTTGGTATATCAGAAAAGCTCATAAAACTAACAGTCAGCATTGGCTTGCTATTAATCTATCCTACTACTTGATCCAAAGTCTCAATAATTATTCTTGAGTCATTATAATATTTGTATACGTCCGCAAAACTCAATGTAGGATTTCCTCCATGCGCAAAATCATTTCTAGCGTTCACGAGCGACTGGATTGAAGTTAACACGTTGGCTGAATTAGGTAGGGCACCCACGTTGACCCGAAAATTGTTCGCCCATGCATTGTCAAATTCTTGTAAAATTTGCATAATTCTTGAATACGAAGGGTTCGAAGAATTTTCTCTTACTTTTTTGTTAAGGTAATTCTTTACTTGCGGCTTACTCCTTTTTGAACAATAGTCCGCTATAACAGTTTTGAATGCTATTTCAATCGTACCGCAAGCTTTTATAACTGCATACTTATTTAAAAAAGGAGTAACCAAACTTGTTGGACCTAGTCCAACAATTAATGTTTGAATATGTGACAGCTCAGTATCACAGTCATTTAGGATTAATTCGACATCTATATTATTCATCAATCAACCTCGTATAATATTGATTTCACCTTTTCAACTCGCTTTAAGATAGAGTCCTTCCTCATAGTTTCCTTACTTATGAAAGATTTGTATTCTTCATCTTGAAGTAGTCTTAGCCGATTTGATTGCAGGTTTGATAAATTAAACTCGTGCCCACTAATTAATAATTCATCAGTGGCGATCATCATTGAATCAAATATTGTAGGACTAAAGTTTGGTGAGAATTTGCCAACCATCGTCCCTGATAGATTTCTGAAAGCTGTGTCGTGAAATTGCTTGTAAATAAAAGACACGCTATTTTCAAATCGTCTTTTGTGAATTGCGATCGCACGTTCATCTAATTTCGAGTATTTTCCCATGATTTGGTTAAGGAATTTTTTTAACGATAAACCTTCTTGTTCAAGTTGATAAAATTCCGGACTACTCAATGCAAAGAATCTTAAAATGAGTTCAATGTCTCTCATTCTTGAATCCTCGTCTTTATTGCCATACAAGCTTCTCCAAGGTTCGACTTTATTTAATGCAAAAAGCAAATCATTCAATGGACCCTGATATATACAATTTCGAATTTCTTGCGGCATAAGTGTCCTGCCGCTTGTGTTAATTCGCTCAAAAACTTGATAATAACTAGTGTCATTTTCTGAAGGATGTTGCTGAACAAAAATTATCGCATGTATGGTTGTGTTTCTAATTTTCCGTTGTTCGGCATCGGATAATTCCACAAACGACTTTCCCCGCCATCTGCTGTTTATTTTTTCTGATCGTGATAATTTAAATGCCGATTGATCTGTGCTAAATACTCCCCTAACGAAATCAAAAACGGTCATTATTCGCTGGAAGCCATCGATTATTAAAAGCTTTTCATCTTGGGTTTTTGCTAAGAAAATGCTTGGCACGGGAAGGCCAAGCAACAACGAGTCGATAAATCGAGAGGCTTCGGTTTTATCCCAAACATACTTGCGCTGAATCTCAGGTTTAACCAGTTCGTTGTCTTGATACCGGTCAATAAGTTCACGAAAAGATAAATCTGCTCCCCATGAAGAAATCTTAAAAAGATCGTCATCGGAATAGAAGTCATTCTCTTCCTCCTTTGCTAGAAGAATTTTCATATTTGAAGTTTGTGGTGAAAATGACTCCAAGTGGGCTTTTGATCGGATTGGATCTGGTGGGGCAAGGAATCAGTACTAAAATAAAAAAGTTTTAACATTTACAAAACATCTTTTATGAAATCCGACACGCTTATTAGCGTCATAATTTCAACGTGCCGGCCGGTCACGAGATGCTCCAACGGAAGGAAATAGTAACTATGTTTGAGCTTATGACACCTGAAAAGCTAAAGCAATTTGTTCTGCATGGATTGGCAAGCGACATCTTTATTGCAGAACGTGCCTACGAATCATTTGTCGCAATCGGGAAAAAAGGAAAGCAATTTAAGTCTAAATACAATCCTTTCTTTATCGCAGCTCAGGATGCTTTCAAAGATCAATTTCTGATAGCCATGGCGAGACTTTTCGACAAGCCATCATCAAGACATGAAACGCGATGCATTAGAGGGCTTCTTAATTTGTTAGAGAATAACAAGTCGAGCCTGCCAGCTATCCAAGAACCATACAATTTAGCTGAGACAATGACACATGCCGGTTTTGACCAAACCTTGATTGATCAAGTACTGAGCGGTGGGTCCGACATTGAGATAACGGAAGGCATTGTAAAACATTTTGAACTCCTGATGGAATCCCCAACACAAGCGAGGCTATTGAAGCGTCTCAAAGAACTTCGGGACAAGCGTCTCGCTCACAACGAACTCGTTTCAGCTCAAGGAGGTTCTATGAAAGAAACTATCGACCAGATTACCTACCAAGAATTATTCACTCTTTTGTCAATAGCTAAGAATCTGCTTGGAGTTGTCGGCTGGGCATATATGAATACCTTGTTTGTCATCGATGGCGAATATCATCTTACTGATGACGCCAAGCGCGCAAGCCAAAAGCTCGCACAAATGGCCGATGACTATTTCGTGCAATGATTGTCTGCAAACACCCTCTGCGTGAGCGATTGAGCGGCATGTTTGAGCCCCAAATGGCAAGTGCGTGAGGTGGCGAGTAGCGAAAGCGCGACCCCGATGCGCCTAGACTGTGCGTTGGTGATCGGGGGCACGCCATAAAAAGGCATTAGGAATTAGGCATTAGGCATGTGGAAGATCCAGGTGTTTCCGGTTTCCGGTTGCAGGTGTGGTGTGGACGAACCTCTTCCTCACACCGAACCGGAAACCGGTGACTGGCGACTGGTAACTTTTTCCCGCTACACACTCACGCCTTCCCTGTGATCGCCTGCTCTGAGGTCTCCTGAACTTCCGTTGGCCTTGATCTCCACCACAACGCAAGTGTGGATCCAGTAATGTTCATGATCGGTGCGAAGATCGCGGGGGCCAGGCCTACCGTGGAGAGCTTTCCCATGGCGAGGGCGAGGCCGGAAGCCATGCCTCCATTTTGTAAGCCGACTTCGAGGGCGATGGTTCGGCAGTCGGTTTCTTTCATGCGTAAGAGTCGACCGGACCAATAGCCGAGAAAATAACCGGTGAGGTTGTGCAGGAGCATCGCTACGATGAGCAACGGACCCACTACCAGCAATGAATCGCGTCCTGCAGCGGTGATCACTACGATGATGAGTGTGATTGCTGCCATTGAAAAGAACGGCATGATGTCATCGAGCCACTTGAACTTTCCGTGAAGGAAATAGTTGAAGGCCAGACCCGCGCCTATCGGGACGATGATGATCTTCATGATGTCCATCACCATAGACCAAAAGTCGATGGTGATGTATTGGCCGGCCAGGAGTTGCATCAGCATGGGCGTAACCAGCGGAGCGATGAGTGTCGAGATTGCCGTGAGCGTAACAGAAAGTGCCAGGTTTGCACGCGCCAGATACGACATGACATTCGAGGCTAACCCGTTGGGACAGCTGCCAATGAGAATGATGCCCGCGGCAACTTCGGGAGGAAACGTGAAAATTTTCGTGATGGCAAATCCCACGAGGGGCATGATGGTGTAATGACAGACAACTCCGGCCACTACACCTTTTGGCATCTGAAGAACGCGCCCGAAATCTTTAATGCTGAGGCCCGTGCCCATGCCGAACATGATGATCTGCATGAGCGGCACAATCAGCTTCGAGAGTTTGAAGTCGCCTACATATGAAAAATGTTGCGGGTAGTACATCGCTGCCGTCACCGCAGCGAAGATCATCACCGTGAACGAATAGCCTTTCAGGAGCTCATACGATCTCAAGGCAAGCGCGATAGAAATGAAGCACCCCATGAGCAGCCATCCGGCATAGTCATGGTTGTCGTTGATGGTGCTGGTGATGAATCCGACAAGCATTAAGCCGGCTAGGAGGAACAGGATCTTAGCAGTAGTAGTTTTACCCATGCAGGATTAAATTTTAAATTGAAATTTTAAATTTGACATTTGAAATTTTGCATGTAATGCAGAGCATTCATCTTAAACTACAACAGTTACCGAAATCAAAGCATAAGACTTGCTTTAACGCTTCACCCAAATTTCAAATTTAAAATTTCAAATTTAAAATTAGTTCATCAGGAGTGAGTCTTTCCTTCAATGTCACCCCTTAACTCCATAGGCGATCCCACGAACGATCCTTATCCCACTCCGTTGTTGCTGTGAAGTATTGGTTGTGTTCCGGATCGAGATGTTTCTTCACAACATCATCGTTTAGTTCGATGCCAAGTCCGGGCGTCTCCGGAACGATGGCGAAACCTTTTTCGATCATCGGTCCTTTCATTTTCACCAGGCTGGTCCAGTAATCTACATCAACGGAATGATGCTCGAGTGCCATAAAGTTTTGCGTGGCTGCAGCGCAATGAACATTCGCCATAAAGGAGACTGGCGTTCCGGCAAAGTGCATGGCCATCGCTACACCTTTTTCTTCCGCGTAGTCGCCAATCTTTTTGGTTTCCAGAAGGCCACCTGATGTGGCGAGATCAGGATGAACAATATCCACTGCGTGTGCATCGATCAGTTTGATGAATTCTTCTTTCAGGTAAATGTCTTCACCGGTTGTTGTTGGTGTTTCAATGGCATCGGAAATCATTTTCCACTGGTCTGTAAATTTCCATGGGATCATATCTTCGAGCCATGCTAGACGATATTTTTCAACTGCCTTACCCAGGCGGATCGCATTGTTGTGATCGAAGTGCCCGTAGTGATCGGAAGCCAGCGGAATTTCGTAACCCATTTTTTCACGCACCAGTGCCACGCGATTGGCGAGAATTTCAAGTCCCTTATCGGTGAGCTGAATTTGCGTCATCGGGTGTTCTGTCGCGCCATAGGTCATTGGCTCATTGGTCCATTGTCTTCCGATGTCCCAGAAATTACTGTTGGAAGCGGTGCCTGGAACACCTTTCAATAGTTCGATTCCAAAATCCATCTTCATGAACGTGAATCCCTCGTCCTTCAAACGTTTCTGAATTCTTTCCACGAACTGCGCCTCATCGTTTCCTTGTGGCGTATCCGCATACAATCTTACTTTATCGCGATACTTTCCTCCGAGCAGCTGGTAGGCCGGGACGTTGTAAGCTTTTCCTGCAAGATCCCAAAGCGCCATCTCCACTGCACAAACTCCCCCACCCTGACGACCATGAAAACCAAATTGTTTGATGCGTTTGAAGATCTGCTCTACGCTACACGGGTTCATTCCCAAAATGCGGCTCTTCAAAAACAACGCATAACGCCACGATGCACCATCGCGCACTTCGCCAAGACCATAGATTCCCTGGTTGGTATCAATGCGAATCACCGGGCAACGTGCATGGCCATTCATCACAACTGCATAGCGCATGTCGGTGATCTTCAGATCCGCGGGCGCTGAATTGCGGTTGACTTTAGAAGTGGATTGCGCCAGCGTGTCTTCAATGGAGCTGAACATAAAACCTCCCAGCATCATGCCACCCAAAGCTGATTTTTTCAAAAAGCTCCTGCGGTCATTTTCTTTTTCAGGCGAGGTGGAGGGTAAAGTTTTGTTTTCTTCCGGTTCCTTTAGTCCAAATTTTGCCAGAAGTTTTTGCGATGGATTTTCCATAAACAATAAGGTGGTTGGTTAAATGAATAGGTGTGCTTACCAGTTTCTCTTTTTCATATACTCGTCTAATTCCTGTCGACTCATAGGAAGTTTGTTGGGGTTCTGATCGAGCCAGCTTAGAAAATCTTTTTTGATGTCATCGGTCCATTGCTGATCGATCTGCCCCGGTGTAAACTTTCCTTCGCGTAGTCGTTGATGACCAAATTGATCGCGGAGCGCGATGAATTCTGCGTTGAGCAAAAGATCTTCAACAAGGTGTGGCGGAATAAAGACAACGCCATTCTTTTTCGCGAGCACAATATCACCCGGCAATACGGTTGCCCTGCCAATGCGGATCGGAACGTTGATTCCGCCCAGCATCATCTCCTGGATGTACGAAGGATCAATTCCTTTCACCCATGCATTGAAGCCGTCAATTTTTTCCAGTCCTTCTGCATCGCGTACCGAGCCATAGAACACGACTCCGTTTTTTGATTTTGCATAAATGGAATTGCCGAGATTATCTCCGATCAAAGTGCCGTCAACTATTTTACCGTAGCCATCAGCTACGTAGATGTCGCCAGGCTTTAGCATATCAATCGGCCATGAGTTGAAACCGCCTATGCGACCCTCAGCTTTTCCTTTGTCTTTTATCACCTTATCGAAGTCCGGGCGTTTGGGCAAATACTGAACAGTAACTGCGCGGCCCACCACCACTACGTCAGGTTTGAGTACGGTCCAATCACCTTCGAACTGGTTGTTGTATCCGCTGTTGCGCAAGATGCCCCAACCTTCTTCAAGTGAAACATTTTTTAAACGCTGCAGAATTTTATCGGGGACGTTAGGCCTTCCATCGGGCAAACGCTCTCCTTTCCATTCCGGTGTGATGGCGATGATCTGTTCTTTTGTAAGGGCTACTTGCTGCGCGAATGAAATGCACAACGTCAGGGCAAAGCACAGCGTAAGAGAGATTGTCCTCATAGGATTGTTTAGGTAAGATGAAATGAAAGCACAGGGTGTCGGGGTCCCGAAGCGGAGACCCCGCCAGGACATGATAAAGCAGAGTGTCAGAAAGATTTTCCTCATAGGATGGTTTAGATAAGATGAATGAAAGCTGTTAACGGTATGACTATTTGCCGCGCCAATGGCTTAGCACAGACAATCTATAATTGCCTGTTCCACTAAACTTCCAATAAACACCAACGGTGATTTTTGCACACGATTGCGAAGTCGAGGGAAGAGGCAGGGAATCAGGGGATTAGCATTGAGCCATAACGATATGCTTCTGGTTGACGGCTGCCATGTCAGGTACTATAAGGGATCGCATTACATACATGGATGAGCACAACTGGGAAGAGTGTCCCACTTGATAAATTTAGAAATGAACCGAAACCACAACGCAATACTTAATCCTGGTATGGCTATGAACATTGTTGGCGACATGCCTGCTTTTCTACGCTTGATAAAATGGATTAATCACAATTATAGATATACTCAATGACCTCATCAGAGCCCGCACAGTCGTCAGCAAGTAAACCGCGGCAAGACTTTATTCGCTTGATAGGATATCCCAAGTGGTTGTATTCGTATTTATAAGAATATATAAATTCATGAATGATGCCGTTAACATGATAATTGTAATCTCGGAAGCTATAGATATTCTCAATTAAGTTATTCTGTTGCGAAAAATTTTCTCTAAAATCGAGGCTGGCAGGATAATATTGAATGTAAGGAACTTTCTTATCGTCATACTTCAGTTTCTCAACCGATCCATCACCGCGTCTAATAATGCTTGGATTTTGACTTGATTGATCCGCATATTCGTATTCATCAGAACTACTAAGTGTTTGACCCGTAAATTTAGTAAAAACTTGAGTCGTTGTTTTAGCTATTTGGTTGAATGAATTATAAACAATGTTGGTTTGCAAAATATGCTCACCATTATTGTGATTTGTTATGATGCTTGCAAGCAGACCGTGTGAGTCATATGAATAAGATGCATTAACAGGTTCAAAATGAGAGTTTATCTGATGAACTTCTATAATTTGATTTGCATCATTATAAAATATCTTATAAGAATTGGAAATAACGCCTGACCAATTTACATCCGTTACTCTATTCCCTGAATAACCCAGAACGCTAACCAGACTTGACGTGCCGTCAGCATTTAATATCTTTTCACTTATTAGGCTACAGGGTCTGTTTTGAATATCAATTGATTCATCCTTATGACAACTATTGGCAAGCAATACCAAAATAATAGCCATATACTTTCTATGAGCTGGACTCATGTTAACTAAAATTTGCACCGGTTGGTTAGAAACTTCCTTGAAAAGGACTTAATGTTTTCTCAGCGGATTGCGCCAACATTGCGCTATGAGGCATTGCCCGAATAATGAGCGCTAATGAATGAGCGAAGGGAATGTTGAGCGCGACCTGCCGGATTTCATCCACGTTACCAACGTGATTAAAGATAATGTTTTCCCGTTAACTTTATGACACATAGCCTCCATACAGTTAAGGTTCTGGATCTACTGGATATGTTTTACATCCTCAACGAGTGTCGCGCAAATATTCTCTTCGCTCTCTGTTGACGAAATCTATGGTTGCCTTTGATAAAAGTGACTCGCAGCATTGTACCTATTGTGGCGTACACTGTGCCGTTAGATTCCCAATCCCTTCCATCAAGGAGCGCTATGTCAGGCACTGAAGTATCCACCCGGGCATCTGCTTCCATCAACACAAGAAGCGAGACTTGTGCAGTTGTCTGCTGGACACCGCTTAAGAACTTTCCTCAAACTAGTTCACAATCAGTTTTTTCACAACGATTGTTCCCTGTCTTGGTATTTTGAGTAAATATACTCCAGACGTGAGTGGGTTCGCGGAACCAAGATCAAGTGTAACAAATGGACGGGGCATAAAAGTAAAAGTTTTTATCGTCCGAGATGCTAAATCAGTCAGCCATAGGGTCAGGGGCTCTCTGCCATTGCTGTCATCAAAAGCGATAGTAACTTGCGATCCGTCTGACGGATTCGGGAAAACTTCAATTTCCTTTTCGACAGGTTCGTCAATTGCAGTGACTTCATTTCCTGGGGGGACGTCACTTCCTGGGGGGACGTCACTTCCTGGCGTAACAAATGTAAACCCTGGCAGTGATGACGAAAAGCGCCCGCCTATCAATGTTACAGACCCGCTTGCACCCGCTCCTACCACGGCCTCAACAGTCGTACGGTCTAAAAATGTGAACGATGTCGCAAGAACATCGCCAAAGACCACATGGTTAAGCGTTGTAAAATTGCCCTTAATTGTCACTTTATCCCCGGTTGTTGCCTGCTTTGGTTCAAACGAAGTAATGGCAGGCCCACCGTACATCTCCCAACAGGTACATACTATGTAATCACTGAATTTGCCATAGCCGAAGTTGCCATAACCTTCAAAGTAGTTATTGTTTTCATCTTTGAACACTGTGGGGGGAATCATCAGATAATATGCAGAGCCCGACCAAAGATCGTTAAGATCGAACTCTACTCTTGATCCATAAAAACGAACTTCCTCAACCGGAACGTTATCATGGTTTCTAAAGTTTCCCGATCTAATCGCGCGAATGGTGCCTGATCCTTTCGCTACAGCTCTGTCAAAATACATCGTCACAATTCCTCCAGCGCCTTCTCCCAAGTATGATGTACTCCAACGGACACCTACTTTCGATGCAGTCGTTGCTGAAGTCGTGAAAGCCCAGTCTGTTGGAAAATTATATCCCGCAAAGTATCGCCCACTCACATCACGGATCGCATTTGGCTCGATCTCCACCCAATAGCTGACATTGGCGAACAGCGGTGTAGAAATCCTAAGTATGTTTCCATCAATACTATAATGAGAATCCGTAGATGGATTGGAAAAGTCGATGGTTAGGAAATTTATTGCAAGCTTGTTGGCGGGCTGTAAAGTCTTTACATAAATCTTTCCCGTGCCTTTTTGAATTTCCTTATTGAAGGAAAGGGTCAGGAAGCTATTCGTTTTTACTTCTTTTTCAAAGTTTGAGGGGCTTCGCGACATCACCTTCAATGGCTCTGAACCCGAAGGAGCGCTGGTTGTGAACTTCCATCCCGTTGGTCCGGTAAATCCTGTGAAGAGCTGATGGTGAGATGCCCAGGTGATTTCCTTAAATGCCGTGTTTGGAATTTCAATATAATACTCATCCTGCGGCAGTGTAGAGTAATTAAATTTTATCCTTGCTGTATTCCCGGCTACCTCAACGGCATCTGAGGTGACAAGAAGCGATACCATTTCCTGTCCATCCGAAACTCTTCTCAATACGATGTACCCTGCTCCTTTTCCAACCTCGGTGTCGAACTTAATTAACGCATGATCGGTCTCAGGGGAAACAGTCGAATTATTAGCGGGGTACAATGAGCTGACTAACGGCCCGCGGCAGACCGTGGGACCAAGTGTGAAACTCCAATAAGCAGAGTCGGAAAAACCGTTGAAATAATTCCCAGCCAGATCCTTAATCGCTGTTGGTTCTATCAAAATGTAAAACATTGTGTTCGCTACCTCTGGAGCCGTAATAGAAATTATATTTCCAGAAATCTCGTATAGATTATCCATAAAGTTGTTCGAAAAATCGACAACTAAAACGGCAACGTCATCAGATGCTCGCTTGACAAAGATTTTCCCGTCTTCTTTCTGAATCGGTTCGCTGAATCTAACAGTGTATGAGCAGGCCACCTCATTTGTAAGAACCGTGTGATTCCCTGGCAAGAGAAGGTTTATCGTTGGCGGTGTAACATCGGGGGATTGCGCTCCAGCCTGCGTAAAATAGGCAACCAGTATAGCAATTAATAAAAAATTAAGAACGCGCATCCGACCGAATGTTAAAGTTTTCCAAAGGTATTGAGGAGAGTATGTTTACGCAAGTTACAGTTTATGCTTCGTGCCGAAAGGCACGATTGATTTCCTCGCTCCTGATTTGTCTACACCGTTTTTGGTTGATTCCTTCGCGGTTAATTAAGAAAACTCCTACCTTTGCATCCAATTACCTGACCCTCTCATGAACATTCTCAAAACGAAATCAACTACCTGGATTAGTCTACTGTTGTTGAGCACCGTTTTATTTCAGTTCAACGGCTGCAATGAAGAAGAGCCTCAGTTGTTCAAAAAAGACTTATCGGGACATGCGGAGAAGGGCCCGTATACCATCGGGTCATCGGTGTTGATCAGCGAGCTAAATGCTTCACTGGAACAAACAGGTAAAACATTTACAACCCAAATCAATGATAATTCAGGTGCGTTTGATTTTGGGGAGGTCGCACTCCAGTCGAAGTTTGTAGAATTTAACGCGAATGGATATTATTTTGATGAAGTAAAGGGTGAACTTTCAGCGGCCCCGTTAAACTTATACGCCCTGGCAGACATCAGCGATGCCTCTACTGTGAATGTCAATATTCTAACGCACCTTGAAAGACCCCGCGTTCAATTCCTGGTAAAAAGTAATAACACATTTGAGGAAGCTAAGAAGATTGCGCAAAGCGAGATCCTGGCATTGTTTGGTTTAAGCGCGACAGAACTTGCAAGCTCGGAAACGCTCGACATTTCAGGGGAAGGTGAAGGAAACGGAATCCTGCTAGCGCTTTCCATCATCCTTCAACATGACTTAAGCGTTGCACAACTGACAGAGCAACTTGCAGCTATATCGAACGATCTGAAAGAAGACGGAACAGTTGATGCAAGTGTAATAGCAAATCTACGAACGGCTGCGCTGACGCTGAACCTCGAAGAGATCCGTTCAAATCTGATTGACCGTTATACAGAGATAGGTTCTTCAATCATGGTCCCATCCTTCGACCAACATGTAAATAAGTTTCTAGAATACTCAGGAGTAAAACCTGTAAGTCAAACATCTGCGGCAACAGCACTTTCAATAACGTCAGCCAAATTAAATGGTGTTGTTAACCCCGGTTCGCTGAATACAACGGTATCATTCGAATATGGTAAAACGACATCGTATACAAACTCGACAACTCCGGAACAAGTTAAAGCGAACACGGAAATTCCAGTAGGTGCAACAATATCAAACCTCGAACCAGGAACACTTTACCACTACAGGCTAAAAACTGAAAATTCGAAGGGTATAACATATGGTGCCGATAGAACATTTACAACGCAAGGAACAGCTCCAATAATTTTGAATGTTTCAGTGTCCAATAAAGTGATAAATGACGGAGTCTTCAGTTGTCAGATAAATTATTCCGTAAATCCGGGCTACTTCCCGACATCCATATCGTTGGATTGGGGAACAACCACGGCCTACGGAAATACCGTTACTCAGCCTGCGCCAATTACCGGCTACTTAGCGCAGAGCATTTCGACTCAATTGTCGAATCTGACATCAGGCGTTATATATTATTATCAGATCAGGGCAAGTAATCAGCTTGGCGAAGTAGTAGCCATGCGAACGGTGCAAGTACCGGCACCTGTAATTGACATCGATGGAAATAGCTATGATGTCGTCATCATTGGCGGTCAGAGTTGGATGGCAAAAAACCTTCGTGTTACAAAGCTAAATGACGGAAGTCCTATTCCGTTAACAGAAGATGGCCCAACATGGGGCGGGCTGACTTCTGCAGGTTTCTGCTGGTATAACAACAATCCGTCCGATAAGAATCCATATGGCGCTCTCTATAACTGGTATACAGTGGACACGAAAAAACTTTGCCCTGTCGGCTGGCATGTCCCCTCAGCTACCGAATGGCAGACATTAATTAATAATCTTGGAGGCTATGGAGACTTTCAAATTCTTCAAAATGGTTTCCGATGGGAGGAAGGTGGTTTTACTGATCGCAATTTGAACGCATGTTGGTGGTCGTCAAGTCAAAGTATTTACCCCGGGTTCCGAATTGGTTTTATAAAGGAATCCGTTCCTCTTATAGCCACACTGCATTGGCTTCCGAATCGGGGGCTTTCTGTGCGGTGCTTAAGGGATTGATCTTTTTTTTAATGCTTGACTAATCCTTTGCGCCCAACTGAGTTTCGAGATGATCAATCACGTGCGGTGAGGCGGGAAAGCCGAGTTATTTAAATAAACACCACACAAAAAATTCTACCTTTGCATACAATTACCTGACCCTCTCATGAACATTCTCAAAACGAAATCAACTACCTGGATTGCCCGACTGTTGTTCTGCACCGTTTTATTTCAGTTCAACGGCTGCAATGAAGAAGAGCCTCAGTTGTTCAAAAAAGACTTATCGGGACATGCGGAGAAGGGCCCGTATACCATCGGGTCATCGGTGTTGATCAGCGAGCTAAATGCTTCACTGGAACAAACAGGTAAAACATTTACAACACAGATAAATGATAATTCGGGCTCGTTTGATTTTGGAGAGATTGCCCTTCAGTCGAAGTTTGTAGAATTTAACGCGAATGGATATTATTTTGATGAAGTAAAGGGCGAGCTTTCAGCGGGGCCGTTAAACTTATACGCCCTGGCAGACATCAGCGATGCCTCTACTGTGAATGTCAATATTCTAACGCACCTTGAAAGACCCCGCGTTCAGTTCCTGGTAAAAAATAATAACACCTTTGAGGAAGCTAAGAAGATTGCGCAAAGCGAGATCCTGGCATTGTTTGGTTTAAACGCGACAGAACTTGCAAGCTCGGAAACGCTCGACATTTCAGGGGAAGGTGAAGGAAACGGAATCCTGCTAGCGCTTTCCATCATCCTTCAACATGACTTAAGCGTTGCACAATTGACAGAGCAACTTGCAGCCATATCGAACGATCTGAAAGAAGACGGAACAGTTGATGCAAGTGTAATAGCAAATCTACGAACGGCTTCGCTGACGCTGGACCTCGAAGAGATCCGCTTAAATCTGATTGACCGTTATTCAGAGATAGGTTCTTCAATCACGGTCCCATCCTTCGAGCAATATGTAAATAAGTTTCTAGAATACTCAGGAGTAAAACCTGTAAGTCAAACATCTGCGGCAACGGCACTTTCGACAACCTCAGCCAAATTAAATGGTGTTGTTAACCCCGGTTCGCTGAATACAACGGTGTCATTCGAATATGGTAAAACGACATCGTATACAAACTCGACAACTCCGGAACAAGTTAAAGCGAACAATGAAATTCCAGTAGGTGCAACAATATCAAACCTCGAACCAGGAACACTTTACCACTACAGGCTAAAAACTGAAAATTCGAAGGGTATAACATACGGTGCCGACAGAACATTTACAACATTAGGAAAAGCACCAACAAGCGTAACGTCCCCAGCCGATGCCATTTCGACAGCCTCGGCTAATTTGAATGGTGTTGTAAACCCTGGTTCACTAACTACTACCATATCGTTTGAGTATGGTAAAACGGTAGCCTATGAAAACACAACAACCACAAGTCAGGTCGAGGGGAATAATGCCATTGCAGTAGCAAAAACAATATTAAATCTGGACCCGGGAACAATCTATCATTACCGACTTAAATCGGAAAATTCAAAGGGTGTAGCCTATGGATCAGATCTAACGTTTGTAACGCTGGGAGGAGTACCCATAATTTCAAACGTATCGGTGTCCAACAAAGTGGTGAATGAGGGAACTTTCAGTTGTGAGGTGAATTACTCCATAAACGCGGCCCACTTCCCTACCTCGGTATCACTTGATTGGGGAACGACAACCAGTTACGGAAACACGGTAACTCAGTCATCCGTAATTACCGGGTCCTCAGCACAGAGCATTTCAACTCCACTATCAGATCTCACATCCGGTGTTACCTATCATTATCGTATCAGGGCAATTAATCAGCTGGGCGAAGTAACGTTCATCGGGACGCTACAAGTCCCGGCACCCGTGATTGACATTGATGGAAATCTTTATGATGTTGTTACCATTGGCAATCAAAATTGGATTGCAAAGAACCTTCGTGTCACAAAGCTAAATGACGGAACGCCTATTCCGTTAGTAGAGGATGGCGAGACATGGGGAACACTGACATCCTCAGGTTACAGTTGGTATAACAACGATCCTTCCGATAAAAATCCATATGGTGCGCTCTATAACTGGTACACCGTCAACACGCAAAAGCTTTGCCCAGTCGGCTGGCACGTCCCATCAACCACGGAATGGCAAACGCTCATCAATTACCTTGGAGATGGGTACTCGGCCGCAACTAAACTCCAGAACTCAACCACAGGCTTCGGACTTCTCCGTGGGGGATTTAGGTTTGGCAGTCCTCCCATTGGTGATTTTTCATACCGCAATTCATTGGGTTATTGGTGGGCGACAACACACAGCAGTGGAGACCCCGAGAAGCGAATGGTCTTTGGCGTGGAGTCCTTTCTTGTGACAGCTAATATTCATTACTATCCCGACTGGGGTCTATCTGTGCGGTGCTTGAAGGATTAAAGTATTACGCCTAGACACGTTAACGTGCATGCGTTTCATTGTTCAGTATGCTTGTTGATGTCACCATACGCTTGCCCGCGGGAACGCAGAACAAAGTTCTTAGGAGAAGACTAACAACGGCTCGAAAAAATCCAGTGGCAACGACTGGGCTACATCCTGCTATGTCAGAAAGGCCCTTCAAGCTGTAAGCTCAGGCCCTGCCTATGTCTGGCAGACAGGTTTCAAGTCGTGGATCCGTTGACGAAGTATTTTCAACTTTGATAACCCTGACTTGTAGCTTGTTCGTGCTCTTCAATAATACGCCCGCACATACTCGGTTTACACACCTACCTCACTCAACCTTTTTTCTCAACAATACAACGTTGTCCAGGAGCAGATTTGTAGACCAGATAAAGCTGGCGTCATGTTCCTTGTCGTCAAAGACATTGGTAAAATTTGTATAGGATGTTTTATTGTCGACACCAAGTGTTTCATTCTTATACAGAGATGCCGATGGCCATGTTGAATCATCAAAAGAAGTTGATTGCCATTGTGAAGGTATCTCCCAATGAACTCCATAGCTCTCTGATGTTCCGGTTGTTCCTGTGCACTGGTCGGAATATCGAATTCCGTTTTCTTCCTTCAAGCATGAAAGATTTGCAACGGGAGCTGTATAGAATGTTTGCGCTTTCCACGATGCATCTGTTACTTCCTCAATTGCACCCGAAGAATTTTTGATGACCGCCACAAAGCCTCCGTCACCGATATGCTGAAGTTCATTGCCCATGCGTTCAGTTCCGAGGCCCAGGTTTTCTTCCCAGTCAACGCATTGTACCGCAATTGTAAACGGCTTCTTTACTTTAAAACGGATAATGCTTGAATTAAACGCTGTAAACGGAACTGCGTCCTTTCCTACAGGCATCCCGTTTATATACATTTCAAAATAGTTGTCGGCAAAAACGTAGGCTGTAAAAACAGCTCCATCCTCATCAACGACTACTAGGTCGGATTCAGAAAGTGCGCGTTCGGCTTCATCATTTGTTTTGTATGTGTGACCATTTACATATTCGTTGTATAAGTCAGGTGCAAAAGGGAATGAAGAGTTCGAAAAAGCAACTGACGCAGGAACGCTCCAGACTTTGTTATCAGTGGATGTAATGGTTCCCAATGCAGCAATTCGAATTCCTTTTTCAAACAAATTAGAAACGGTCGTTGTAGCTTTTTTTCTGGTAACGGACCCGGTACCCTTATATGAGCTTGAGGTTGTCATGCCCTGCGCAAAAATTAATGTGGAGCCTACCAACCAGGCAGTTAGGGCGCAAAGTAGTTTCTTCATATTCCAGGTTTTTAATAGCTACTTCAAAGCATATGTGAATTTATACCAATTATGAATTGAACAAATGAGACTTGTGCGGATTTTGTATTACCTTACTCTGCGCGGCAGCTTCCAGATATACGCTTGTGCAATGGCCAACCAACGACAGGCCATTGAGCACATTCAAGAAACCGCTGCAACGTCTGCATTTAGTTTTTTCGCATTCATAAAATTTCCTCTCCTTCCCCCGAAAGGGCAAACAGCACTGCCACAAATATGTTTTGCTAGTGTGGGTAACAATTTGTAAACGAGATCGATTTATTGGCAGGTAAAAAATAATTCTTATGAGCAATCCAAACCGAACAACGAGTGTAAAAAGACTAAGCCTTCCCTCAGGGCAGAACATACCTGCGCTTGGGCAGGGCACGTGGAGAATGGGCGAGAATTCAGCGAGACGAAAAACCGAGATTGAAGCACTGCGGCTCGGGTTAGACCTTGGTATGTCGCTGATCGACACGGCAGAAATGTACGGTGAAGGAGGCGCAGAAATGTTAGTTGGCGAAGTGATCGCAGGCAGGCGCGATGACGTTTTTCTGGTGAGCAAAGTTTATCCGCATAATGCAAGCCTGACTGGCGCAGTGAAGGCCTGTGAGCGAAGTCTCCGGAGGCTCAAGACGGATTATCTTGATATTTACCTGCTGCACTGGCGCGGAGCAATACCGCTGGAAGAGACACTGGAAGCCTTCCTTCGGCTCAAGGAGTCGGGGAAGATCCGTGACTTTGGCGTGAGCAATTTCGATCTGGACGATATGGTAGAAGCATTCGCTCTACCCGGTGGAAAAGATATCGTGACGAACCAGGTGCTCTATAATCTGGTGCATCGCGGTGTTGAGTTTGATCTGCTCCCCTGGTGCCGTGATCACAACATTGCAGTGATGGCTTATTCACCCATCGAGCATTCTCCCGTTGATCAGCGCGTTATGCTGGATCATCCTGCACTCAAAAGCATTGCCACACGGCATGGTTGTACGACTGCGCAAGTAGCGTTAGCGTGGTTGGTGCAACGAGAACTGGTAGCTATCCCGAAAGCCGGTAATCCTCAACATGTGCGGGAGAACTCGGGAACCTTAACCATAACCCTGGCCGAGGAGGATTTTGTGCTGCTTGATAAAGCGTTTCCGCCACCGGTTGGCAAGGTACCATTGGAGATGAGATGAAGCGGCCTGAGACAACGAAGTGATCGCTTTTGCTTAGCCAGACGAATTCTGTTTAATATTCAGAACTTTCAAATGCCCTTAGCCTTCGCGTTGGGACTGTTCTGAAATTTATGGCGATAAAGCCTTCAATATTTCAGTGGCACTACCCTATCACTACCCGAGCAGGAATTGATTCGTCATCCGTCATTCGTCATTCGCCACTTGCCTACGCGCCTGCCGGATAAATGCATGACCTCAGCGGATGGAACAAGTTTCTAATCTATTTATTATATCTGGGGAAATCCAACATAAATCTGGCCCCTGCGTTTACCTCGCTTTCTATGTCAATCTTGCCACCCATCGCCCGCACCTGAGTTTTTACCAGGTAAAGCCCAATCCCTTTTCCGACAGAGTTTGAATGAAATCGCTGGTGAAGCTTGAATATCTTGTCTTTTGCATATCGCATATCGATACCGATACCGTTATCTTCCATTACGATATTAATGCGGTCCGTAGTTTCGATCGTATAGCACCTCACCACACAAGGTTTTACCGGATCAGAATATTTAAGCGCGTTGTGAATCAATTGATAAAAAATACTTTGGAAGTAAGGCTTGAAGCCGAGTATTTTAAGATCTCCGAACCCTGAAATATCTACGAATGCTTTAATTTCCTCAATTTCACATTGAAGCTGGTTCAGGGCAACTTCCAACTGCTCTTTTACTGGTACTATCTCAAATTTTTTATTTACAGCATTTGTGATGCTTAACACTGTATTCAGATCGGTAATTACATCGTCCAGATTTTTGGCGCTGAGCTCCAGGTGCTTTACCATTTCTGAGAGATTGCCGGGCTGGATAAGTGAAATTAATCCCTGTATCCTTGCAACAGGTCCGCGGATATTATGTGCGGTCACGTAGGCAAACTGCTGCAGCTGGGTATTTTGATCGATCAGTTCCTCACTCAGTTGCTTTAATCTTCTGGTCCTTCGCTCCACACGTTTCTCCAATTCGAGATTTGCATTTTCGAGCGCTTCTGCCTGCGCAGAAAGCTCTTCATTCTGGGCAGCAATCTCTTCACCCTGACGCTGTATTTCCTTAGTGCGTTCAGCCACCATCGCCTGCAGCAATGCTGCCCTTTTTTTCAAGAATGATACACGTTGGAAATAAGAAAACGCAATCAATAAAGTAAGGACCGTTACAACGCCTGAAACAAACCACATATTCCTCCAGAGAGGAGCTACAACCCGGATTGAGATTGCCAGTGGTTCGGGTTCCCAAGATCCAGCCACACTGCCAGACCGAACTCTCAGGGTGTAATCCCCTGCCGCCATATTCGTGAAGCTAATCCGGTTTTGGTTTCCAAGATGGTTCCAGTTTTTATCGAACCCTTCGAGTATATATTGGTACTGAATGCCGCTGGGGAACGTAAATCCCAAGCCTGCAATCTCAAATGAAAAATTTCGTTCATTCCAGCGCAACGTGATCGCTTGCTTACTAAATAGCCGGGTCGCTCCGGTGCTTTTTCCCGGCTCCTGCCGGATATTATTGATATAAAATCCAGTCAGTATCGTCTTAGGGGTGAACGATGGAATTCCCAGGGCAAGCTCAGGGTAAAAAAATGACAAGCCATTAACGCCTCCGAAATAAAGTTTACTGTCGGGCGACCTGAAATACGCACGTGTGTTAAACTCGTCACTCTGTAATCCATCTGATCTGCTGAAATGGCGTATAAAGGAACTCCGGCCAGGATCAAAAACACTGATACCTCTGTTTGTACTTAACCAAAGGTTACCCGACTTATCTTCTAAAATCCCGTACACAACATTATTCGCCAGACCATTCTGCGTTGTAAAGTGTTTAAATGTATCGGTAAGCGTATCGTACAAACTAAAGCCGCCACCATCCGTCCCGATCCAAATATTTTTGTTCTTAGCCTGGTAAATACATTTAAGCGGTGCCAAGGGGGCGTGCAATGAATCGGAACCATTCTGAGGAAATACCTTAATGATTTTCCTGTTGGTAAGGTCAGCAATTTGAATCCGGTCATTGGACTCAAGCCAGTAGTAATCGTTTACCTTTTGAATAAGAGGACTGCCAAAACCATACACTGCTTCTACCGTATTGTGCGACTGGTCCAAAAGGAAAACTACCTGGTTCGTTGCAAGTAAGTAGGCCGAACTTCCCGCATTCACGATATCATAGATGACAGGCCCAGGACTGCCCGGGAGATTTACGCCCGAATACCGAATCGCATCCTTTTCATAAAAATATAATCCTTTCGTAGTGGCAAGTAAAAATTTGCCTTCAGCACCTTTCACAATTTTGTGGATTCTTCCAGGCACACCGTCCTTGCCTATGATGGGTATGTGTCGGCTTTTTTTCCCGGGCAGATTTATACACGTTAATCCGTCCAATGTGCTTACCAGCAGATTTTGATCGTCTTCTGTATAGATCGAAGTTATGTAACTATCTGAGAGCGTAACCTCAGCGCCTGGAAAATAACCGATATAATTGAACACGGACCTATAAGGATCATACTTATTGAGTCCTAATCCGTTCGTGCCGACCCAGATCACTCCGTCCCGTGTTTCATAAATCTCCGATACAAAAGTACCCGACAAACTATTTGGGTCCTGCGAGACATGGCGGAGCTGCTGCTGAAATTTATTGTGTTCGTCATAGATCGAAATCCCTCCATGAGCCACCCATAGTTTATCATCTTTTGTCTTCAGGATAGCGTGTGAACCAGGCCATTGATCTGCAGACACCTCTCCTATCACATCCAGTTTATCAAGGATAGAATCATACTTCCATAGTTTTTCTTCTGACCGGATGTAGAGTTCTTTTTCATGATCAACGTAAAAAGCATAAAGCCTTGAATTCGGGTTAAAAAAAAATTCCCATTTCGAACTTCCAGGTACCTGACGCCAAAGCGCAGAGTCCGTAGCTAACCAATTATATCGACCATTTGTAAAGATCAGGGACCAAACATTTTTGCCCGAAAAATCAGAATACTCCTGCGCGGGAGTGATTTCTCCATTGAAAACATTGAAATGATACACTCCGAAGTTTGTCGAAACGGTGAGAAGTGTATCTGACACTGTCGTCAAATCCCTGATAATTATGTTCTTTCCCGGCAAAACCTCAAACGAGTAGTTTCGGAAGTTATCAAGTTCCGGGTTATAGAGACTAATGCCGTTGCGGTATGCTATCCAGAGCCTCTCATGGCCGTCAAGAAATAGGCCGAAGACATTACGGGAACCAAATGAATTGGGCAGGTTGTCATTACGATAGATCTTAAATGAATTTCCATCGTATTTATTAAGCCCGTCTAAGGTTCCAATCCACAAATAACCAAACTTGTCCTGAACCATGCATGTGATGGATGATTGAGACAATCCATCATCAACGGTAATCCGCTCGAAGCGGATATCATTCTGCGCAACCAATTCAAACACCACCAATTGACAGATTATTATGCTGCGCACGCCTCGGGAACCGGGCATTCTAAACCAGGCATGAGATGCTATTGGGGGCATTGACTAATTTACTATCAATTTACCAAATCAGCGATATAAATGCTTGGAACTTGGCTTCGGTAAAAGATAGCATATGCCTTATTATTTTCGGTGAATGTTACACAGCCCGAAATCCATGGACAGGACCGAAGCGAAGCGGAGCCTTGAACAGCTCGGGCCACGATCATATCGGCCAACGCCATTAAAAATTTTTGTCGCGGGTTTCATGTTCTTTTATTAAATTAGTATTCCGCCCCTCTCACCGCGCTCTCCTTAACCTAAACCCCAATCCCGATGAAAAGTGTTAGATCATTCTTCATTTTCGCTGTGATTGTATCGTTGATCACGGCATGCTCAGGAGTTTCTCAACCTGGAGATCAAACGAAAGAAACATTTTCAATTGCCAGTCTGGTAGACGAACACAAAACGGTTCCCGATTCCGTTATCGCAGCACTGAATGCACAGCATCACAACTTCAGAGTTTTGGAAAGGCGATCAGTGCCGGGACCATTCACGCCCGCCAACATGAAGCACTTTTCAGCACATGCTGTTACCCTGGATAAATTACCAACCATCAATCCGGGTCCCGGAGAGTACGTTCATGTAATGGAGGGTCAACGACATGGTTATAACAACCTCACCATCGGCATTACCGAAACATTTCCTGGTGGAGCTCCTCCGATGCACTCACACGAAGGTGAAGAATCACACGTGCTGTTGGAAGGCGACATTGTATATGCGTTGGGTGACACGCTCTTTCAAATCCAGGGACCCTACATCGTAAACATTCCCGCAGGAGTTCCACACGCCTTCAAAAACATTGGAGATAAAACCGCGAACCTGGTGGTGATCTTTCCAACAAACATCTGGAAATATGATGTGCTGGATTTTTTTCCGTTCGAGGGAAAGAAGTTCGACTCTGCAAAGTTTGAAGCGTTCAAGCGGAAGAATTAGGAAGCCGGGTGCCAGGAAGCCAGGGCCAGTAGAGGGAACGTTGTGGGTCAAATGGCTTCACGCCTCCGTATGTAGGCACAAAGGCTTCAAGCCGATGGATTCGTTGACGGAATCTATTTTGACTTTCACACGCCTGACTTGCAGGCTTGTAGCTTGTAGCTTGCAGCTTGCAGCTTTTATCCAAGCCGTGTAAGCTTATCCCAATCACTCAGTCAAAGTCACAAGGCGGTCAAGGATGATCGCCCTCTGAATTTTTAAACTCGTAATTTTCCCTCTAGTTCAAAGCAGCCTCGGGATAGATGTACCATCCATAGACATCTCTGAGCTTGCGCAACTTGTTCAATGAGTATGAAGATGGAGGACCGATCATCTCGTTTTCGTGGCCGGAAATGTAGAGGCGCGTTAAATTGAGAACTCCTTCCCTGGGGCTTGCCACTACAGAGTCATGGATTCGCGCTATCGTCCGGTCAACAACCGCAGTAGATAAACCTGTTGCTCCATAGAAGTCTGCGTATGCGATCTCATTGGTCGCTGGCAGTATAACGTCTGTGAGGTTTGGAACACTTGATAATTCTATCAAGCTTAGTTTACGGCATTGCGATAGATTGATTGTGGCGGGACTATTTTTGACAATCTGGAAGCTGAATACTTCAAGGTTTGTCAGTCCGCCAAGGTGCATTGAGTTGATACGGAGATTTTCGCTTAACACTAAAAAGTTCTCGATTGCCTTTATCTCACCGGATACTTTGATTGTAAAGTCTTTCGCTTCGCGGTAAGCATGCTGGAATACATCATTATCCCAATCCAATATCCGTTGTTGCTTGGTGCCATCACCCCAATCAACAAAAACTTTCCCGCCATTACCCGCTAAGGTAAACCTCATCTTCAGGTCTTCAGGCGTTGTCGTGATTTTTATGGTGAGAAATTGATCTGCATAGGCGTTTGCAGAAGTCTTCAAATCTTCAAATTGTGGTTCTACAATCTGATCGTCAGAGCAGCTGTATGAGAACAACACTCCCATAGCAAGCAGAAGGGTCGTAAGATTTTTTTCATTGGACGTTTTACAACTCACCGATGAAAAAGTTATTCCATAGTTAGAATAGGATTGTTTGCCCGGAATTTGATGAACAAGTGAACTGCTGCTCTACATTTCTTTCGCTTGGTAGAAAGGAAGCTTGGAAAGTGGACCTTTGTATCTCAAGGGCTACACGCGGCACGCTTCACGCTTCACGCCTGGAGTCGGTGAGGAGGTCTATTTTGACTTTGATAAACCTGACTTGCAGCCTGGAGCTTTTATGCGTTTCCAACTTCAGTGTTAGTCGGCCTGTTGTGCAACGTGCAGCGTGTAGCGTGCAGCCATTCGCACCTTGACGAAATCTATTTGACTTTTGACACACCTTACTTGCAGCTTGTAGCTTGAAGCTTGAAGCTTTTATCCTTGCCCCGTGTAAGCTAATCCCAATCACCCCAGTCGCTACCATCGCCATCACCATCTTCAAAGCCAGTGGTTGCTACCGGAAGTTTTGCGTACAGGCCAACAGCACGATGTTTTTGACCGCGGAAAAAGCGCATCCTGTAATCCAGGCCTATGTAGTAATTGATCCATGCCGTACCCTGAAGCCCCAGCCTGGCGCCATCGCCTCCACCAAGCTGCAATACCGGGCCCAGCGACACACCTGCGATACCGATGCCGGTTTGCAGTTCGGAGTAGAATCTTGTGGTTTTTCTGCGATCAAATTCGATTCCGAAATCGACACTGTGCGGAAATTTTCTGACATTCCAGTATGCTAACTCCATGGCGAAAGACACCGTTGGCTTTCCTCGCCCGAAGTTCAAATGCAGCATTGGACCTACCGTCCAAACCTCTTGCGCTAAAGCATTTAAATTAGCAGTGAATAAGAGTGCAGTAATAATCAGTAATTTATGAGAGACCATAAACCAATGTAGGGATGTTAATGTGCACTTTCCAAAAAAACCAGTGACTGCTTCGCTGTATCGGAATCCACTACCGCCTTACTGCGTGGCACGAGCTGCGACTTGCAACCTGTGACTCTCGAGCCTGGAAAGCAAACAACATTACCCTGGCCACTTAATCCCAGTGCCTTCTTGGTTCCCATCAATTCCCCACGAGAAACACCTCACACTCTTGTACGAGACTCCCCGATTCAAAAACCTTCAGCTTTCCTTTCCCCGCGCGATGCACACCGGTGCGCGTATCTTCCAGCGCAACATCCAGTTGGATTCTAACCCGGTCGTTTTCGAAAACGGATTTGAGTTCTGGCTCACTGAAATCAATATTTCCGGCACAAGGAAGAAACAGTTCGTTCCCCTTATAATGTATACGCAGCTCGTCTTTATCGTTGATCAGGCCAAACACTGTTTCCTCGAAATACCCCGGAAGACTGATCGCGATTATACCCGGGCTAAGACTGCGTTCTTCAGCCGATACTGCAAGTGGAAAAAGATAGTTTACCGAAAGCGATGGGATTGACAAACCTTCGCTGACATCCATGGTGTCGAGGAAGTAGCGCGGGCCGCGGGGAGTCATTTTGGAAAACTGATAGACGATACGCTTGCCGCTGTCGATGAGAATCGGAAAGTGGGTGTTGTTAAGAGTATCTTGCGCCAGTGCAACGTCATGGCTATCGGGTGCATCGTACTTCGAGCAACCAACGCCCACCAAGCCGGCAATCAATAAAAGAAACACGCTTTTCATCCGCATCGAATTTGAGGAAAAATACACGAACTACAAAGTGGGTTAAAATGCAAAATGCAGGAACCACAGAGGTACAGAGGACCACAAAGACCCACTGAGGGTTCTTAATGACTGCGAATCTAAGAAGTGTGCAATTATTTTTAGTTTAGTAAGTACTCATCCTGAGAGAACACAGCACTCAAGGGCGAGTGAGGTGCAAAAACTGCATTCCTCCGCGAACTCCGCAACTCCGCGGCTCCGCGTTGAAAAACCGTGGCTATGAAACACGCACTTTCGATCTGAGTGCAAAATGCAGGAACCACAGAGGTACAGAGGACCACAAAGACCCACTGAGGGTTCTTAAAATGACTGCTAGAAATGTAAAGTCATCTTCAATTGTGGAAGTACCTATTCTGCGAGAACACAGCACTAGCGAGCGAATGGAATCGTCTGTGGCCGCTTTCCTTCCTTGCTCCACGGCCTCGCGGCATTCCCGGCTCCCTGGCCCCTGGCTTCCTCGCCTCTTCCCCACTCTTACTGTAGAGCAGCTTGAGACTCGTGCACCGTTCACCGTTGAATTGATTTCTATTGCTATGGAACTCTTTTTATAGCGATGAATGGAAAACATCGCTTATGAAAAAACTCTTCCAATTCCTATGTGCATCTGTCCTTGTGGTGGCGGCCGGATGCGCTGATGAAAGCATCGAACCACAGCCGCTCAGCGAGGATATGAAGACCTCGGCCAATGGATACTGGGACCAGTTCCTTTCCATTCATATCACAACAAACTTCGAAGACTACGTCACCTTCCACCTCGATGGTACCGGGGGCGACATCACGGTCGACTGGGGTGATGGATCGTCCGAGACTGCCTATGTTGGCCCTGACTACGTTACCTTCACGCACGACTATAATACCGATGAAGAAACCCCGCACGATTTTGCGATCCGCGTATCGGGCGACATCAAGACAATAACCGGATTCAATTTTTACTACGCCAGTCTCTACGTGAACGAAGTACACTTTGGTGGTCTTACTAATCTGAAGTCGCTGAGCATGGGCGTGCTTGGTTATGGCCCAACAGAGATTAATCTCTCGAAGAACAAGGTGATCGAAAGTGTTGTCCTTCCAGGTGTGCAGCGGCTGCAGAATCTCATCCTACCCGTTTCAAACAAAATTCGCGTCATCGACATCTCAGGGTACAATGAACTCCCTACAGCTGTTGTCGATCGCGTCATCGCACGGGTACACGACTCAGTTGTAAACTCACCCCGCTCGGGATATGTCAATATTCCGGCATCATGGGCACAGGAAGAAGATGATCCGTCAATGGTTGGGCCCCCTTCTTCTTACTCAATCAATAAGCTGCGCAAGCTAAAGAGAAAGTACGGTTGGAAAATTTTTCCTGACGTGAAGTAAAATACAAAAAACGCAAAGGGAGACGTTTCCCCTGGGGAAGTTTGACCATTGTTCTGCAGGTAGATATTCTCAGTCAACCAAAATGGAGACGCGTTATCCAGGCATATCACACGGGTTGTGATTCACAAGTTTATTTGCAGCTTACCAGCGCAAAGGACGCAAAGTGAGGCCTAGTGGTGCTATTGCCTGGAATTGGTACGTGCAAACAATTGAGAAATTCAAAGAAGGCGTTTCATCTGCCGTGCATTTTAAAAAAGTGCGGACGCATGTTAACCGTTTGAAGCAGTGGGAGAACATGTAGCACTCGCCCGCGCTTATGAAAGCCCTTCTTATCAGGAATATTTGCAGAAGAAGAAATTTTACGGAAATTCACCAGGAAATAAAAGACTTAATCGATCTTGAAGACACACATTGCAGCCATCATCGTTGCGCTGGTCCTTGTAGGTGGCGCCCTGCGTTTTTACAAACTGAACTATCAGAGCCTTTGGTACGATGAGATTCACACAGTGCTTCGGTCCGGTCCTGGGGTTACTATTTCCTCTATCATTGGCTATGCTGAAAATTCTGCTGTCGATCAGCCCCCCGTCTTTTTTGTGTATACCCACTTGCTGCTTGAAGCTCTCGGTGTGAGTGATTTTACCGTCCGCCTTGGAAGCGTGCTGACGGGATTGCTGGCAATTCCGGTCATGTTCTTCCTCGGGCGCGAAGTGCTTAATGAAGACACGGGGATCTTTGCTGCCACGCTCACCACAGTAAACTATTTCCACATTTATCATTCCCAGGAAGCTCGTTTTTACACGATGTTGTTTTTGCTTTCAGCGCTTTCGTATCTGTTTATGATCAGGGCAGTAAAGTATAGCCGGGTTCTGGATTTTGCGCTTTACTTCACATTTACAGTGCTGCTTTTATACACGCACTATTTCGGCATGGTCATTTTTGCAGCGCAGGTAATAACGTTCATTGTACTCGCGTTTCATAAATGGAATGATCGAAAGTTTATCATCCTGGGCTTTTCAAGTGGGCTCCTGATCGGACTTGCTTTCTTGCCGTGGCTGACCATTATACTCAAACATAGCGAGGTAGGTGCCTTCTGGATCGGAAAACCGAAGTGGTATTTCGTACTGGAATATTTCTATAATTATTTTGGGAAGGACGCGATCCAGGCTGCCGTTTTTGTGTTCTTTATATTCCTCTTCATACGACAGTTTGCGAAAAAAGAGTTTGCGGGCACGCAGTCATCGCATATTTATCTCATCCTGACGCTGTGGCTGGTGACCTCATACCTGATACCTTATGTGAGATCAGTTGTGAGCACGCCTATTCTCCACATAAGATATATGATTATTTCATTGCCCGCATGGATCCTGATCTTCGGTGCGGGTTGGTCAACCATCCCCAATAAAAAATGGCGAAATGTATTACTGGTTGCAGTATTTGTGTTGTCAATAGCAAACCTATTTTTATTCCGAAAACATTTTACCAAGATTAAAAAGCAACAAATGCGCGAAGCTGCGGCTGCAGTGAAGCAAGGCGCGGACGCACCCGTTGTGGCAACGTATTCTGAGTATTATCAATATTACTTCAATGAAGGGACCACCGTGATGCCAGCAAATAATCCTCAGCTGTCGGTTCAAGACAGGTTCTGGTTATTGCATATCAGGTTTTTTTCTGCCGATGAACTGGCCCAGGAATTAAAACCCTTTGAAGACAACTTCGATGTCACTGAACGGCACGAGTTCCATCATGCTGCCGCGGTTCTCCTGACGCGTAAAAAATAACTTGGCCAGGTTCCCGCATTGCTGTGTCTGATCACAATCTCCGCTCCCCGCCTACTCCGCGTTCGCTGCATGCTGGAGCTGCGACCCGAACTCAACATCTACATACGCGAACCCGTCTACGTTCTTGTCACCGTGCTCCCGGGCAGGAATCCAGCGTGGTCCTTGCTTTACGATCTGCTTTGCACCTTCATCGGTGATCCTTGAAACACTCCGGACTACTTTGAAGTCAGTGAGGTTACCATTGTCCGTCACTCGGAATGACAGGCGCACCGTTCCGGATGCATCGTGCTCAATATTTGCTGCAGCGCGTTGAAGATATTCCTGCATTTTCTTCTGACCCCCTTCGGGAAGTGGATACCAGCTGCTCGCATCATATACAAAAGTCTCCCCCTTCAGATTTCGCGAGCGCCCCTTTGTCAGTTTGCCACGGTAAAAGTTCTCTTCATAATACATCTCGCCATTCGCATGTTTACCATACCAGTAGCCTTCACGGTATCCATCCCGGTATTCCCCTTCATTGGCTATAATACCATTCGGATAATATTCGATCACCTTGCCCCTGCCGTCCCTCACAAGCTGATGCCCGGCAGAATCCCAGAGATTTTTCATGAAGTAGCGATCGTTGTAGTATTCTTCTGAGCGCAGTCTTCCGTTGGGATGATATGTCTCCCACTTGCCGATGTATCGACCGTCCTTGTATCGTCCCGCGGAAGTGTACGTGTTGTGATCGGAATAGTAGATGAATACGCCATCCTGCTCATCGTTCTTGTAGGCGCCTTTCATCTGCACATCTCCGTTTGCATAGTAGTCTATAAGTCTGCCCTGCCAGCGGCCGAGCGAATCGCGAATGCCAATACGATAATATGTGAAGGGCGGTTCTGTTATTTCTTCCCAGTCTTCGTTAAAGTACACCTTCACAACTTTTGCTTGTGGTTCTTCTGCAGCAGCGGGTTCCTCGTTGCTTTGCCCCTTATCAGGTGACATTTTTAATACATACCGCAGCGGAAAAGCGTGCCGCATGGAGTCTCGCACAATGTCGATGCTGTCGAGATACACGTACGACTCGCGTTGTATCATAGTGATGCGGTAGTTGAGTTCCTTTCTGCGCAGCTTTATATACTTCCGGATCTTGAATGTGTCGCTGTGCAACTCCTCTGGCAGATAACTGTGTTTGTTGATCAATGTAAGACTCGAGTCCCACTGCGCAGCATTTTTTCTGAACGCGGTAAGGTAGAATTCATCCGAAACATTTTTTCCGGAGATCGCCTGTGCCGAATCTTCGGCTGCCAGCACCGACTGGAAAAAGTTATAGTACGTCACCTGGTATCGCGGCAGCGCGAAGTAGCCTGCGATAAGTATCAGGATAAATGCATATGGGATTTTTGTTCGCCAAAAGAAGTCGTGTTGCACTGCAGACAACATGCCAATCAGAATACCGCAGGCCAGACCTCCAAGGTGTGCTGCCGTGTCTGCGTGAAAAGCTTTCGCGAAGTAAAGGTTGATTGCGAGGAACACGATGAAGTTAATCACAATCGGGCTGACGGATTGCCCTGACTGCCTGGTTCGAACGAAATTGGTAACGAGTGAAAAACCAAACAAGCCGAAGATGGCACCCGATGCCCCTACTCCTATGCTGAACAAGCTAAAGTAAAGGCTGACGAGCGCGGCCGCCACGCCCGACAGAAAGTAAACCCACAGGAATTTCCCCGTGCCCGCATCGCTTTCAATTTCGGTCCCTACGGAGTAGAGCGCATACATATTAAACGCCAGGTGCATGAGACCCCCGTGCAGAAACATATGTGTAAAGATGCGATACCACTGCCCACCGAGCGTAAACGGGTTAAACTCCGCACCATTCTGCAGAAGGTGGAGGGTCCAGTCGGGCTCGTCAAAACTTCCTATTCCGATGAATATGATGATAAATACCACCACGTTGAGAACAAGTAGCGCAACCGTGGCAGGGGTTTTACGAAGGAGATCCATGCGGTAGATATTCCGGTGCTAGCGGAGATAAGCAGCAAGATAAAAAGATTCTTTGATGGAAATGCAAATGCAAAATACAGAAACCACAGAGGTACAGAGGACCACAA
Organism: Fulvivirgaceae bacterium JP3-4; assembly: GCA_029309925.1. GTDB lineage: Bacteria > Bacteroidota > Bacteroidia > Cytophagales > Cyclobacteriaceae > Chryseosolibacter. The sequence goes on along the minus strand of JARKND010000001.1, from coordinate 2,224,468 downwards.
AGACCCACTGAGGGTTCTTAAAATGACTGCGAATCTGGAAAGTGTGAACTGATTTTTAATTGCGCAGGTACTTATCCTGAGAGAACACGGCACTCGCTGGCGAGTGAAATGCTTACGCCTGGATTTCGTTTTGTACTACGTCACATGCATGCGCGCGCATCAAACGTTCTTGGACCTCCCGCAGAACACAATGTCCTTGACTGGCTTCCTGGCACCCCGGCCTCCCGGTACCCCAGCTCCTCTCTACTCCCCAACTTCCACCTCAACACGAAGATTCTTTTTCGCATCAGCACTTTTGGTCGGATAGAGCGGTTTGTCCCCACCCCACGCTTTCACGTCAATACGGTTCTTATCAACTCCTTTCGAGATGAGCCACTCTTTAATCACCTCACCCCGTGCCAACGACAGATCTTTTGCCGAACCCTCTTTTGTGATGCAATCCTGCGTGATGGCGAAGAAATTTTTGCTCGGGCCTATCGTTGTGATCTTGCCCTTGTAGTCACCATTTGTGTGCCCGTGCAGCGTAACTTTGCGCGTTGGATTTTCTTGCATGTAGAGAAGTAAGCTGTTGAGGTCGTACTCAGACTCAGGAGTCATCACTGCTGAGGCATCGTAAAAATAGACACGGCCTAATGTCCCGAGTTGTCCTTTCTCTGCGCGCTCGAGGTCAAACGACACCACGAACGTTGTGCCCATCAGATCCACATAAGGCTTGACGGTATCAGCCAACGGATTCTGGTAGTTGAGTTCATACTCGATCTTCTTGTAGCCGAAAACTTCGCAGACCAGGCGCAGCTTTCCTGTGCCCTTTGGGTCAGGCAGGTACAGGTATTCATTTCCGCTTACATTTTTAATAGGCTGTTTTGTCTGCGCATTGATCACCTGGATATTGCCATCAACGATGCGGTTGTTTACTTTGTCGTAGAGGCTGAGAAAAACTTCCGTGTTACTCAGCATCATTTTATCATATTGCTTGATCGGAGGTTGCCAGTATTCCGGATCATAGCCGTCTTTCTTTTCAGCGGTGTTGTCAACTGCCTGTCCTTCGGCTGGCTGAGCATCTGCCTTCGTTACCAATTGAGGTGAGGTAGACCCGATGACTCCCGGGATTACGCGTACCCACGCATCAGGAAACCCAGCCTTGCGTTTTTCGCGCATATCGTTCAGGCAACTCTTCAAATCCGCGAAGTAGCCAGTATAGATCAGGTATTGCCCGCGGCTGGCGTTAAAGCCATAGTCTGCCTTTAGTCCTTTGTTTTTCAGTTCTTCTGCATACTTCTGCGCATAGGCCTCCCGTGTGCCCGAGTACACACCGATGATGGTATAGTATCCCGGAACGAGCTCTTTGGTGTTTTGCGCAAATGCGAGCGTAACGATGGCGCATAGGAGAATCGTTAGAACATGTTTTTTCATAGTGGTGGCGTGACTTGGCTACCCTAAAGGTGTCGCTAATATTTGAATTTTTCAAGAGAGCCAGATTCGTTTTATAGCCACCCCCGCGAAGTGCGGGATCTGCGACAAGACACTAAATACACCAAGGAACACCAAGAAACTTAAAGACACTTTTAGGTCAAATGCAGTCAAAGCTCTCCGCGAACTCCGCAAATTCGCGCCTCCCGATGCGAAACGATCGGGAGCTTAGATCCGCGTTGAAAAACCCTGACTATGAAACACACACACTTTCAATTCGTCATTTGTCATTCGTCATTCGTAACTCGTCATTATATTTGTATATGAAACGCCTAACCCTACTCCTGTTCAGCCTCATCTTTCTTTCCTCCTGTGGTAAAAAGGAAGACAACGCCAGCCTCATTATCGGATCATGGAAAGTGGATTCCGTTAAGATCTACCGCAACCATTTTTCCGTGATCCACAAAGGCTCCAGGATGATCTTCGGATCAGGCGAGTACCGCGTGCTCGTCTACGACACGTCAAAGGTGCCCGTCATCTTCAAGTACCGCATCGTACAAGACACCCTCGACCTTTATGAAGTAAACGGAAAGATGAAGATCGAACTCCTCAACGAAACACGGCTCGTCCTCAACACCGCCACCCCAGACCACTCAGGCGTGAATACTTTTTATATGAGCCGCGAAAAGGAGTTTGAATGAAGTGGACATGGCGGCTCCCGAAACGCGGCCCCGCCATCACATCAAAAGCTTTTTCAAATTCCGGCCGTGATCCCCAGGACAAATGTTCGGGCTGGAGAATATGATGCGTTGCGATCAACGCCTGGTGTGAAAACATCAGGTGGCGTATCTGGCGAAGCAGGAAACCGATCAATCAAAACCGGTTCCGGATCTATCCCGGCATAGCCTGTAACAACAAATGCGTTCTGCACTGTTCCAAATACCTGCAGCGAACGCATCCACATCTGCGGCTTTAGTGGCAGACTATAGCTCAAGGTTATGTTGTCGAGTTTGAGGAAGTTCGCCTTTTCAACAAACAGAGAATTGTAACTTCCGTAAGCAAGGCCTTCCACGGCTTTGTCGGTCCTGACTCGATTGTACGTATTGATTGCCCCCAGATCGATCGGTTCATTGGCAAGTCGCAACACGTTAATAAGACTGTGCCCGGTCGCACTCCGGAAGAACGCGTTCAATTCCCAGTTTCGGTACCTCAGCTGATTGCTCCACCCAAACTCCCACGATGGAAATGCAAAACCCAACGAAGCGAAATCACCCGTTGGCTCGAGTGCCTGGCCCCAATCGGTTACAATAACACCATCCCCATTGATATCTTTGTAAACAGGTGAACCATCGCCTCCAACGCCAGCGAATACCGGCCCCCAAAACTCACCGAACTTCTCTCCAACTGCGAGGCGAAGCAATCGTGTTGAGCAGCCGCAATTATATGAATCAAGAAAGCCTGTAAGCGTTTTCTCCTGGGGATATTGGTTAAGAATAGTTTTGTTGGTGCTTGCCACAAGCGTAGTGTGCCAGCTAATCCCACTCCATTGACCCGCGTAATATTCCAGCATCATTTCAAGGCCTTTTCCTTTGAGACCTGCGGCATTTTCAAATCTCCGTCCTGAAGGATAGACCTGAGTATCTACAGATCGTTCGAGAATCAGATTGCTGATCTTGCGTTTATAAATATCCAGCGATCCGTTAAAGCGGCCAACAGAAATGTCGAAGCCAAGGTTAAGCTCGCGTTTCTTTTCCCATGTTAGGTCCGGATTAGCATCTCTCACTTTCCGTACGACTCCGCCATTGTTTTGAAAGTATTCAAATCTATCCAGCGCCAGTCCGTATTGCGTAGGAAGGTTTCCGGTGATTCCATAAGAGACCCGGGCCTTGAAGAACGAGAAATTCAATTTGGGCAGATAGTGTAATAAATTAACATTCATCGCGGCTGATGGAAACCATCCGTCCTGCCCGTTTGCGCCAAGCTTATTCGATTTCTCCTTGCGCAGGGAGGTCGATAATACAATCGCCTCATTCACATCGACACGTGCCCTGACAAAGCCGGCAGTGATTTTATTTACCGGGGAGGTTGTGCTGAAGATATCGACCAGGTTGGGCATTCCTGAAAGGATGTCTGCCGAGTAGCCGATGGCGTTGTAGCCAAGCTCGTCATTGGGAAAATTTCCTAACTCAGCTCCAAAACTTTCGTATTGATCCTGCTGAGAAGAAAAACCTCCGGTAATGTCAATACCCAGCGTTGATCTCCAATTGTATTGTCGGGAATAATTCAGGTACCCTTCTGCAACGGTAGAGCTACTGTCATCGGTGTATCGCTTAGCCAGGCCGTTTCTCCATTTTCCTATATAAAATGAATTGCGCGAGAAATATCTGCCGTTAAAGTTACTTTCATATTGTTGCGCCACCAGCATCGTGGCGGTCAGGTGATCCGTGATTTCAAAGTCGACTTTTCCGTTGAAATTAATGCTTCTTCGTTTGCCGAGATTGATATTTTGTTCGACCATGGCCACCGGATTGTAATTATCATAGAGTATGGCCTGGTAATAATTTCCATTGTCAAATGTTACCGGAGCGGTGGGTGAAAACGCATTGGCATATCTGAACGCTTCCGGGAAAGAATAATTAATCTTGCGATTGGTAACAGCCGCGTTCACATCAAAGCGCAGGCGATTATTTAGTGCACGATGCCTCACGTTGAGCCGCGTATTTACCTGATCGAAGCCGGAATGCAAAAGGATACCCTCTACGTTGCGCAAATGCGTTGCAACCCTCACCGAAGAATTTTCACTGGCTGCCGAGATAGTCACATGGTGCGCGCTTGAAATTCCGGTCCGGGTTATTTCGTCCTGCCAGTCGGTGGCCGAGCCCAGGTTATTTGCTCCAACCGCGAGGGATTCACTGGCATTTAATACAGGTTGTTTCGCGAACAAGGCGGAAGCAGCGCCTTCACCCCGATACGTTACGGATAACCCGACCGGAGAAACTTGTTTTGTGTTAATCAGGATAACCCCATTCGATCCGCGCATTCCATAGATGGAAGCGGATGCGCCATCTTTCAAGACGGTGATTGACGCAACATCCAGAGGATCCAGGTTATTCAGCGTTGCCATGGGTACGCCATCAATAACAATCAGCGGGCTGGCTTCCGCATCAAACGAGGCCATACCACGGATGCGTAAAATACTTTTGGCGTTTGGATTCCATCCCCTGTTGTAGATGCTGAGCCCGGCAACTTTGCCTTGCCACGATTGCGTGGGATCGAAAATGTTTCCCTGGTTGAACTCATCGTCTGTTAGCCTTGCCGTTGCCACGGCAGATTTTTGGAGGCTTGTGTAGCCGTAGCCAGTAGCGAGCACAGGCCAATCTCCGGTACTATCCTCTTTCAGAACTATGTCAAGATTATTCGAGTCCTTCACATGCACCTCGATCGACCGGAATCCAATAGAGGAAAAAACCAATACAGCATTCTCGCTGACAGTAAGGGTATAGGCACCGTCATGATCGGAAGACGTTCCATTCTCGGTTCCTTTTTCAATTACCTTAACACCGGGTAAAGCTGATCCATCTTCTCCGGTGATTTTGCCGGTCACGGTTTTGGTTTGGGCTGAGAGTAACGTTACTGTCAACGTGAGGAGTATCGTGAATAGATTCCTGAGTAAAGTCATCTTTGAATAGAAAGGGTTGAGGGCAATGAATGTACTAAAATATAAAGATCTGTCCAGAATTCTGCGGAATGGCACGTCAGAAAAATTACCGGGACAGCGCAAAGCCCATGCTCGTTGACTTTTGAACTGCAGATAGTTTTCGAGAGGCGGGCGTGCCCCTCTCCTAACGCTCAGGCCTACACGCGGGTCGCGCTTTCGCTACTCGCCACCAGCCCGCGCAGCCTCTGCCCGGGACGTCATTCGGAGCGTGCAGAGTCATCTATGAAATGCATCATTATTGGCGAGGAACCATCTCGGGCTCAGACATGCCGCTCAATCGCTCACGCGGGGGCTCCATTGAATAGAGGTTTTGCCTATCGATTGGGCGGAATCAGAATGATTGTTTGTTATTTGCTTTTCGTTGTCAGGCGCACCGTGTCTTTCACCTGATCATGCATCCGGAAATGCAGGCGGGTTATTTCCGCGCGCTAGGCCGGGGCGCTGCACGGGAGACGCTGCACGCTGCACGCGAGTGAGGCTGCGAGCTACAAGCTTCAAGCTGCAAGTCTTTGGGGTGGGTCTTACCGTGACGACACTTGTCGTTAGTTCGTAAGGAATTTCGAAAGATTTCATTGGCGAGCGCAGCGGAATAGTGGGAAGAAGAGGGAATTCGGCAGGGAGGCGGGGTAATTGGTCTATCGATGAGATGATACCTATTCAAACAAAATCAAATTAGCGGCAACTTTGGTGAGGAATACTTCTAACACTGAACCTTACATTGCATGATGAAAACCATTGGCTGTATATCGTTAGCACTGATCATCTTGTCGTCTTGTGCTCCGGCTGAAAGGAAAGTCGATCTGGAAAAAGAACGGGAAGCGTTACTGGCGATTCATAAGAAAAGTCGTGAAGGTCATTTCAATCGCAATGGATCTCAGCTGGTGGACAACTCTGTTGACGATTTTGTTTTTGTCAACTCGGGAGACGTAAACCGACTCACTAAACAACAGCGCCTGCAGATGTACGAGCGCTCATTCGATGGGGCCACCTATTCCAGATGGGACGACCTCGAAGAGCCCATCATCAGAATCTCAGATGACGGCACGTTAGCGTGGATGATTACCAGACTCGAAGTAGCGCGAACCAAAAAAGACAGCACAGGGATAGAGCATCCGGAGGGTTTTGTTTACGCTGGGATGATGACGTTTAAGAAGGTTGATGGTGAGTGGGTGAAGGAGGCGAATGTGTCGACTTTTAGAGAGGCGGCCCTCGCTGGAACGTGAGGTTTCCAGGATGGAAAAGGCTGCACGCTACACGCTTCACGCTACACGCCCTCGGGGCTGCAAGTCGGAGCTCGCGCCATTGAGCGAAGCGAACAAGGCTGCGAGCGGAGATCCCGATCCTGCAAAGCAGGCATCGGGATAGGGAGTCGCAAGTTCCAAGTCAAAGGTTTGGAGGTTTAAGTGTTGTAGTGAGATCGGTTGTGGTAGTGATGGTGCGTTTTCTTACTTAGTCACCGAAACTTTCTTAAGGGTCCTTCAGCCATCCCGCCCTGGCGGGACGGCCTCCCCGCAGAAACTGCGGGACAGGCAGTTGGGTCTCTCCTATTTCCTTTTTACCCGTTTTCCCTTTTCCTCCCAATTTCCTGTGACTAGTGACTATTGACTATTAACATCCTTCGTTCCGGATGACAGCATATGCGATATTGCCGGAAGTGTAAAGTTTCAGCACTTTGCCTTCAACGCGGGATTCTACTATGGTCCAGGCGTTGCCGACTTTGGCGACTTTACTTTCGACCATCGAGTGCACGAGGTACCAGGTTTTGCCCATGTCTGCGGAGCGGAAAATTCCATCGGGATGGCCGCAGAGGAGATACGGCCCGACTTGCTTGATGGACGAAATCGACAACGATGGACGAAGTCCTTCATCGATGGCTTTCCAGGTTTTGCCTTTGTCGAGCGAAATCTGAATTCTTCTTGAAATGGTTTCACTGCTTGCAGAGATGGCAGCGAAGCCACCTTCAATTACTTCGACAGCGATTCCAACACCGCCCTCGCTGATCACCCACTCCCAATGTTCACCGCGGTCTGTCGAGCGCATGATACCTTTCTGCCCGGTCGCAATCAACACACCTTCGGACTCCACGATCTGCATGGAGCCTTCGCGCTGCACCAGCTTCCAGCTTCTTCCTCTGTCTGCAGACTTGAAGAGACCGTGTTCACTTCCCACCAGTACTGTTCCATCGGAGATTTCAAAAACTGTTCGCACAGATTCGTTTTCCAGGTTTCTGTAGATCGGCAACCATGTTTCAGCCGCAGAGGTCTTCAGGCGCGCACCGTCATTGTTGTAAGCCAGCACGCCCGAGCGGGTAAACCCGACACACGTTCCGGGTGTAGCCAGACCGTTGTCTTTTTCCCAAACGGGCATGCTGAGATTAGTCTTGCTGCGATACATGCCATCTGGCATGCGCAGGTAGATCTCTGATGGTCCTGCGAAAAAATCTTCAGGCGCGAAGTTCTCCGGCAGGCCGCTGCTGATGTCCTCCCATGTTTGTCCGCCATCGCGCGACTGATAGATGATCTTAGCGGCTGCGGGTGCTGTGTTGACTGCGGCTGCGCGGTCAGCTGGTGGCACAATGTTGACAGAAGCGGGCCCAGCGGAAAATGCCGAGAGGGCGGTGCAAATGAGTGTGAGATTAAGGATGCGCATATTGATTGGGTTTTCTATGTCTTAATGAAGTCGCTCGTAGCGTTTGGCTATTGGCCTTTAGCTATTGGCTATGGCTATGGCTATTGGCTATGGCTATGGCTTTTGGTTTTTGGATCTTGGTCTTTGGTTTTTGGCTTTTGGATCTTGGCTTTGGATCTTGGTTCTCTTACCCAAACCTACGGCTGTGGCTTGCCCATCATGGTAAATCAATTGTAAAAAGAAGTGTAAATGCGTGTAAATTCTGTGGGGTCGGCAGGATTGCGTACGGAATTGATGGCAAGGGCTGCACGCTTCACGCTACACGCTGCACGCCTTGCATGCTTTTTAGAAAGCACTAGTTCCTGAGCAAGGACGTCTCGTCCGTAGCGAAGGACCCTTGGGATATAAGCCACCCGTTGGGTATGGCACCGGCCTTTTAGCCCACCGCGCGCCAAGGCTGCACGCTGCACGCTTTGCCCTGATCGCGTCTTACCGAAAATAGTCTTAACTTCACTTGCTCAAAGCACGTCTTTAGAGAATGATATAATGAACTGTAAAGAAAGTAAATGCGTATAAATTCTGTTTCTGATGGGCTTTTCACCAACCCGATGCTGGTGCGCTCAGGCATTGCTGCCGTATTGATCTTCTGTGTTACAGTGGCATTTGCATCGGTGGAGGTGCGCAGTGATCGCATTCACGATCCGGAGACTGCGCTGGGGACTGGCGGTCCCGGTGAACGCGAGATGCGCATGAAGCAGGTCAATCTGCTGATCCGACTGATCGGTCATCAGTTGCTGTTGCAGTCGGGTGATTCAATGTCGCGGGTGTTGCCGGTCACCGAAGTAAGCGAAGGCACGTTCACGCTGCAGGTTGAAAAACAATTTAATTTCAGTCACGACTCGCTCATTGCACTCACGCAAACATTTTTGCCGAAGTGGCGTTTTCCTGCTGGATATACGGTTACCGTGCACGATTGTCTGACAGCAAGCATCGTCTATGGTTTTCAGATCAACAACAGCTCGCCAGACATCCTGGGCTGCACGGGACGGTATGAACCGCTGGGTTGCTACCTGATTGAATTTGCATTTACTGATCTGTATAAAACTCCGGACGTGAAGAAAGAGGACACCAGGCGGATTGAGAAGTCAACGTCAAAGGGTGTGCAGACCAATACAACCCCCCAGCTATCCGCCACCGACACGCAGACCAGTTTGGCACAACAGCTGAGTTTAATCAAGTCACCTGCTGATGACACCGGGCTAAACCCTCAGGAATTAAGGGCGCCAACGGAAGCCTATCCACTTGTCAGTCTCTTTTATACCGGCATGCTTATATCACTTGGCGTGACGCTCGTGCTCGCGCGTGCCGGTATGTTTGTGACAAAGCATGAAGCCGTCAAGACACCACACGAATCGCTGACGACACTGACACCGCTTGGAAAACTTCATTTCGATGTAAAGGGCCAGCGGTTGTTGTCGGGTGATGAAGAAATCAGTCTTACCGAGAAAGAGTGCAGGATCCTCGAACTGCTGAACAACTCTTTTGGCGAGCTCGTGACGCGTGAGATGCTGATGCAGAAGATCTGGCTCGATGAAGGTGTGATCACCGGTCGCAGCCTCGACATGTTTGTATCAAAGCTCCGGAAGAAGCTGAGTGCTGATCCGGAGCTGAAGATTACCAATGTCCATGGGAAGGGTTATAAGCTGGAATAAGAATGTGCGCAGGTGGTCGGGTGCTCATGTGCGCGGGTTGTGGGGTGTGTTAATGTGTTGAGGTAAGTGGAACGATAGATCTTGTCTCGGTAAGCGGCTGCGTTTGCATAGTTGAGTGAGCGGTGCGCAGCGCATGCGTTCCATTGCTGAAGGGTCTTTCGCGCGGCCATGCTTGCGCATAGCCGGCTCAAGAACCGGTGCTGCTCATCGATGTGCCATTACCCATTACCCATCACCTATCATCTATCACCCATTACCCATCATCAATCACCCATCATCCATCACCCGTTCGCCTTCCCCTACTCTTTCACCAACCGCTTGATTACTACTCCTTCAGCGCTGACGATTCGCATGATGTAAATCCCTTTCGGGAAATCCTGGCCGACATCGAGCGCAGATCCTGCGGATAGCGCGTGCGTAGACATTAATTCGCCTGTGAGCTTGGTGACGGAGATTTGAACGTCAGCGGGTGCAGTGCTCGTGAGGCGGAAGTAATCTGTTGACGGATTGGGGTGTACATCAAGCGTAATGGCATCCTGCGAGAACGCCATCGGTTCGGATTTGGTGGTGAAGCTCGTGACACGTCCGAAATCTGAAGACACATCGGTCTTCATGCGCGCATAATATTTTGTTTGGTATGACAGTCCGTGGAATTCCATTGTACGCTGATAATCCACAGACGATTCACGCTGATTCACATCGCTGGAGAAATCAGGTGTAGTGCTGATCTGGATTACGTAGCGCTTTGCACCGGAGATCTGGTTCGCGGTGATCTTCAAAGTAGGTGCCTCAACATTAGTCGCGCCATCTTTCGGATTGCTGACGAACCCATAAACCATATTAGCGCTGGTGGTGAACGAAGTTACCTTTCCAAAGTAAGGCCACAGGCTTGACTTCGCGCGGGTGTAATACTTTGTATTCGGAACGAGGTTAACAGGCGGGATGGTTGTGGATTCCTGGAAGTCTACCGTGATCACATTTGTACTGAACCCCGGGTCAGTACTGAACTGAATGTCGTACCAGGCAGCACCGGTTACGTTGCTTACCTTGTATGGATCGCTGGTGCGAACATTAACCGCACCATCTGCAGGGCTAAGCACCTGGATGTTTGGTGTAACTTCGCGAAAGACATGGATGTCAGTGATTACTGCATCATTTGAATACGGTTCGCGATAGCGTCTCGTGGCCAGGTTATAGATGAACATGCTGTGGTGATACTTGTTGGGTACTTCGCCAAGGATTGTACCATTCTGGGCAAGCTGCACATTCGTTGGAAGATCTTGCTCATCGTAGTAGTTGTTAGGTCCTTCCGTTGTGAAATGATGAAGGATTTCAAATCCACTGCCGCTCTTGTGGATGCGGAACAAAACGCCTTTGTGAAATTGTCCTCCCTGGCGTGTTACGCCATACAGATATCCCGAGGCATCTTCAGTCAGTCCACGGTCGGGGTACCTGCCGTTGGCGATATTGAAGTTGTGCAAAACCGTATAACCTGTTCCATCAGGCTTCACGCGATATACAACGCCATAGTTACCTGTTCCGCCAAGCTTTGTTGCACCATACAAATATCCGTCATTGCTGTAGTGAAGTTTTCCGACCGGGCTGTTGCCAGTGGCTTTCTGATACGCATAAACTTTTTCAATGCCGGAAATGTCAGGTTTCATCTTATAGAGGTGATAGCTTGAAGTACCCATGATCTCTCCTGCTGCTGTCGTTGTGAGTTCGGAAGCACGCATACCATAGGTGCTGAAGTATGTTTCGCTATAGTCGCTGCCATCGATTTTGAAGCGGAAGAGGTAGTATGCGAATGCATTGCTTCGGACGCCATAGATATAACCATTCTTTCCTTCAGTCATATACACGTGCGTCTGCGCATAGCCAAGGCCGGTGATGCGTTGCATGCCATCTTTGCTTACACGAGCGATTGCTCCATAGCCAACGATTCCGTGTTCTTCATCTTCCACTTCACCGCCTTCGGTATTCACAACATAAACATCACCGGTTGATGCCTGCATCACAAAAGCGCCACTGTATCCATATAGTTCGGGATTTTTCCACGCACATGGCAGCGGGTTAGAACCATCAGTGCCTGCGAAGCCGAGTCCACCAGCGATGTACCACATTTTTTCCTGGCTCAAGGAAGAAAAAGATAAAGCCATCGCGCACAAGAGCGCGACAAAGTTGTAGAGTATTTTCATAGGTCTTTTTTTTATTTCATCTGGAAAATTCTTGTACCTGTCTGCGGTTAATGTTAATTCATCGGAGATGGGCAACAATGTGCTCATGTGGTCGTGTGCTCATGTTCGCGTGTCTGTTGTAATGTGTTAAGGTGTTAGTCTGTTAATGTTGTTATTGTAGAGCGGCCGTGTTGCGGGCTTGCGTGACAGAGATTGTTTGAGCTAGCTGCGTTTCATAGATGGGTCCGCTCGGCACAGCGATGTGCGTTTCATTGCCGAGGGGTTTTTCGCTTGACCATGCCGGTGGCATGGGTCGAGCTCAAGAACCAGAGCTGCTCAAGATGCCGTGACATGCAACATATGACGTGCAACATGCAACTTGCAACCTGCACCCTGAATCCCACGCTGCTGCTCTGGCCATAACCAAAAAAGTCTCCCGACTTGCAGGAGACTTGTATGAACTCACTTACGAACTTCACGTCTGCGTCACGCTGGCTGGAACGACAGCTCCCAGCCGAGAACGTCTCTCAGTTCCTTCAGCTTGTTGGCGACCTCCGGGTTCGCGTTGATATATTGTTCGATCTCCTCGCTGATGGTGATATCGAAGCCTCCATTCATAATTGACTTGCGCATGGCATTGCCGTGAATGTTGTCAAGAATAGCAACATACTGCTCAATAGTAATGGCGTTTGTGCGCAGGAAGAAGAACTGAATGGAATGCCGCTCTGGCAGGATAAGGTTGGAGACATCGTGGATGCCAACAGAAAAGTTTTCAAGCTTGCTGTTGCGACTGAGGTCAAGCACTGGTCCATGAAGTTCGAGTTCGATTTCCCTGAGCGCTTTCAGGTGCTCAATGCCAGTGAAGGTTTTGAATGCACCCTGATAGCTGAACGACTTCAGCGCAGTAATCTGGTTCAGCCTGCCATCGATGTTGAGGATGTAAGTGCCAGGTTTGTAGTTGTCCTGAAAGTTTACAGGCATCTGGTATGTGCCGGCAAAATTCTCCGAACCCTGGATGGTGATGCTTCCCTGTCCTTCAAAACTGAGTCGCGCCTCGTAGGTTTCTTCGAATCCTTCATAGATAATCATCTCGATGGCGAGGTGCTGTCGCGAAATCTTTTGTGACGCTTCATCAGCAGCTGCTGCTCTTAATTTTTGATCGTGCAATTCCTGGAGCGTGAGGTCCGGGGTTGTGCATTGAAACAACAGTGTCAATACACAGATTGATAGCAATGTGATTTTCATTTTTTGCAGTTGATTAGTTTTTATAAGCGTCTAACGAATTATATGCCTGATGAACTGCATGTGATTAGTTGGAGTGTAACTCCCACGGTATGCGGGATGCGGAGTGCAGCGTTAGTTGAAAGAGCTGCTTCGGGTGATGTATCAAGTGTCCGGAAAATTCCTCGGAGCTTTTGAGTTGGGTGCAGGTGTTCGTGTGTTTAGGCTTCGTGGTTTGTGTTAAGGTGTTAATGTGTTAATGTCTTAATGTGTTAATGTTGGGTGGATGGAGGATTCTGCTTTGGAGGCGGCTGCGTTTCAGACTAGGTTGTAGTGTTCCTTGTGACGCGTTCCATTGCTGAAGGGTCTTTCGCGCGACCATGCTTGCGCATGGCCGGCTCAAGAACTGGTGCAGCCGAGGGGCACGTCTTGCATGTCCCTCGTCAATTTCTCAACCCAGCTGGACACCACCGGCCAATCGTCATTACCATTACCCATTACGCTTTACCCATCCGCGATCGCCATTGCCCACCATCATCCGCTATCGCAATTGCCCCTCGCCCACTATTGTCCGCGCCACGCTGTTCAAAAATTATTCTGACTGTTCACTTTGATACACTCCGCATGAACCATTCCGCTGTTTCTTCCTGAATTCAGCGCTTTCCAAAACTGGACTGGTTTTTGGAATTGCGGCCACGTCCTGGCTATGGGTCCGGATGTTAACCAAACCGTATGTTCGTCAATTACCTTAAAACCGCCTTCCGCAGCCTGCTGCGTCACCGATTCTTTTCTGCGATCAATATCTTCGGTCTTGCCGTAGCCATGTGTATCTGCATGACGATGATCATGCTCGTGGCAGACCAGGTCAGCTACGACCGGTACAACACCAATGCAGACCGGATCTTCCGTGTCACCACTAAAGACATGGACGAAAACGGGAAAGTTGTCGTTGAAAATCCGTGGAGTGCCGCAAGCTCGATGCCCATAGCCCCTGAGCTGCTCGCGAATCATGCAGGAGTAAAAGATGCGGTACGCCTGCGAAGAGATTTCGGTAACGGATGGCTTTCGTTTGAAGGCCAGGATATTAACATTCCTTTGGCAGGATTCTTTGCTGACGCGAATACACTCGAGTTCTTCGAATACGAATTGCAGTATGGCGATCCTAAAACCGCTTTGCAGGAACCCTTCACGGTAGTACTCACGCGTGCTGCCGCAAACAAGTTGTTCGAAGAAGAAAATCCGCTAGGCCAGACGATCAAAGTTGGTGAGGTGGGACTTTATACAGTAACCGGTGTGCTCAAAGACAACGGAAAAAAATCTCACATTGTTTTCGAAGGACTTGCCAGCATGGCCTCCGTGAAGAGCCTCGAGGAATCGGGAAAGCTTGCGAAGATTTCCGGCAACTGGACTGACTTCTGGCAAGGCTGGACTTACGTGATGCTTGAAGAAGGAACAACAGAACAGGATCTCCAGCGGGAGCTCGACAAGATCTTTCAAACCCACATCGCAACTACGAAGCCGAGCATTCACAAAATGGTGTTCGGAACACAACCTCTACTCTCTATCACACCGGGCGACATTAACAACAATAGCATCGGTCCACAGCTGCCCTGGCCATTGATTTATTTTCTCGGAGGACTGGCGCTTGTCATTCTTCTTACCTCGTGCTTCAATTTTACGAACCTTTCCATTGCACGGTCGCTAACCCGTGCGCGTGAGATCGGCATCAGAAAAGTAACGGGTGCGATGCGCAGCCAGATCTTCATGCAGTTTATCTCTGAGTCTGTAGTGGTGGCCTCAGTTGCACTGGTGCTCGCAATACTGATGCTCAGCGTGATGAAGCCAATGCTGCTTGAATTGAAGTTCGCCCAGGCCTTCCGTTGGGACCTTCACACCGACCTGGCAGTATACGGCATTTTTGTCGTTTTCACATTTGTGGTTGGCGTGATGGCCGGATTTTTCCCTGCCGTGGTGCTGTCTGGCTTCCAGCCGATTGCAGTACTTAAGAACCTTAGCAATGTTAAATTATTCTCGCGCATGGGTATGCGTAAGGCGCTGACGGTGTCACAGTTTACTCTGTCGCTGTTCTTTATCGTAACGGTGATAATCATCTATCAACAACTCAATCTGTTCACGCACCAGGATCATGGCTTCAACCTCGACAACAATGTAATGGTGAAGCTGAACGGCACATCCCTCAATACACTTAAAACGGAGTTGCAGAAATACAACAACATTACATCAGTTACGGCAGCGTCACACGTTCCTGCAGCGGGCTCAACATATGGTTGTGGCCTCAAGCGAAATCCACATGAACGGGCGCTGGTAAATGCTGATTATTTCTTCGTGGATGAAGACTACAGCGTGAACATGGAGCTGAAAATTCTGGCGGGGGAATTCTTCCAGCGCGATCAGGGAGAATCCAACAAGAACTTCATTATCATCAACGAAGCTGCGATGAAAGCGCTGCAGTTCGAGAATCCCCGTGACGCTGTGGGTGAACCTATCCTCTTTGCCAACGACTCGACAAACAAGATCGTTAAAGCTGTAGTGCGTGACTACAATCACCGCAACCTCATCAGTAGCATCGGTCCGATGGCACTGTTGTATGAATCGGCAAACATGAGTGTGCTGCAGGTCGCGTACACAGGCGACTACAACAAGGCAACGCAGTCAATCGAAAAAGCATGGGCTACAGTAAATCCAGGATTGAAAGCCGATTATATGGAAGTGAAGTCAGAGATCAATAAACACTATGAACTTATCTTCGGTGATCTGGGGAAAGTGCTTGGCTTTATTGCATTTCTTGCGATTATGATCTCGTGTCTGGGATTGCTGGGCATGGCTACGTATGCGACAGAAACAAGGATGAAGGAAATCTCTATCCGCAAGGTGTTGGGCTCAGGCAGCGCTGCGTTAGTACTGTTACTGTCAAAAGGATTCTTAAAAATGCTTGCGCTGTCAATTATGATTGGATTGCCCCTCGCGTGGTTCTTCAATAATTTCTGGCTTGAATTGTTTGCGTATCATACGACCATTGGCTTCGGGACGATAATCGCGAGTGTGTTCATATTGTTTTTGTTCGGGGCAATCACGGTTGGCTCGCAGACGATCAGGGCGACTTTTGTTAAACCGGTGGATAATCTTAAGAGCGAGTGAATTCAAATGCAGGAAACGCAGAGGGACACGTTTAGAGTTGGCTAAGCGTCAGAGTGTGCTACGTTATGACTATTCTCAATGCTAAGAATGCAGGTGCGTCAACACAGGCATTTCACACGGGTTGTGTTTCATCAGGAGCCGTTAGCTCACCTGCGCAGAGAGCGCAAAGTAGTGTGTAGTCGCGCTGGCGCTTGGAGGTCGGTTGTGCGAACGCTATAATGAAAATGCAAATGCAGGGAACGCAACAGGACATGTTTAGAGTCGGCTAAACGCCAGAGTGTGCTACGTTATGACTATTCTCAATTGTAAGAATGCAGGTGCGTCAACACATTTCACACGGGTTAATGTTTGATCAGGTGCCGTTAGCTCAACTGCGCGGAGAGCGCAAAGTAGTGTGTAGTCGCGCTGGCCTTGGAAGTATGTTGTGCGGACTGTATGGCGAAAATGCAGGGAACGCAGAGGTACCCACAAACTGCATTTCCTTCGCGAACTTCGCACCTCCGCGTTGAAAGCCGTAGCTAGAAACTCACACTTTCGATCGGAACCCGCAGCACGGAACCCGAAACCCGCAACCCGAAATCAATTCCCTTCCGTTGAAAAGCCAACTTCATTCCCATACGTAATACCGTTTTTTGTTTCAAGGAACGCGCGGACGGAGAACTTGTTCCATTTCGATAGCCGGGTGGTATCTTTCAAAGAAAAGGTGCCTTTGCTGATGCGTCTGTGTTTCTTTGCCTTCCAGTTACCATAACGGCTCTCCCACTCAAAACCATATGCGATAACCGAATCGCCTTCTGCAAGGTACTCGACACTACCCCGAAACGTACGACTCGATGAAAAACTATCCTCAACTTCCAGTGTCTCGACTACGGTGAGTTCAGGGTCTTCCGGTTCGGAGCATGCGGAAAGGATAACTACTATTGAGATGAGGAGTAAAAAGACGAAACGCATTCCCGACCTCATTTAAAACCATGCCTGTTAGCCATACCGTGGCAGGGCCTGGAAAAGTGTGGAAGATCAGGCGCAATGTGGAAGAAAGGCACAGGCATCGAGGATTTTGAAGTGTTTGCAAGACCGAGAGAAACAACTCCGGTGCAACTTTGTTATTATCTTAAAGGCATGATCCAGCGCAGACGGTACATAAGATTGATTGCATTGATGGTGTTGCTGGCGTCAACTTCCTGTGCTTTCAGGAGTATTCATCGGCATAAGAACATCACCTATATGGAGCGCGATGAGGCAAGGTCACTTCCCCCACAATCGCTCAACGTATTTTCGCCCCGAAAGACAGCTGATGGAAGTGTTCTAATCTTTATCCATGGTGGAAGCTGGAGGTCGGGAGACAAAAAGCTTTACAATTTTCTGGGTTCAAGGATGGCAAGAAAGGGAATTGTGACAGTTGTCATCGGTTATCCGTTAAACCCCAGTGGCGATTTCAATGACATGGCAAACGCGAGTGCGCGTTCGGTAAAATGGGTGCAGGACAACATTCATCGCTTTGGTGGCGATCCGAGCCGTGTATTTTTGTCGGGCCATTCTGCTGGTGGACATCTGGCTGCTCTCATTTCTGTCCGGGATGAATATCTCGACTCTGCCGGAGTGAACATTCCCATCAAGGGAGCAATTCTTATTGATGCTGCCGGATTAGATATGTACGGATACCTCACCGCAGACAAAAAGCCTGGAGGTCACTCCTACCTGAACACATTCACTACAAACCCTTCTGAATGGAAAAAGGCCTCGCCACTTTATTACGTCCACCCGAATATGCCTCCGTTTCTGATCTACCGGGGTGATCGAACTTATCCGTCTATTATCATTGGCAACGAAAAATTTCGCACCGCATTGTCAGGCATCGGTTCACCAGTCATCTACACCGTTCAGAAAAGGAAGAAGCATGTTCCGATGATCATCCAGTTCTTCTGGACGTGGAATCCGCGGTACAAGGAGATTCGCGACTTTATAAATAGTCACTAGTCACTGGTCATTAGGAGGAAAAAGGAAAAGCGTTAATTAGTAAGTATGGAAGAAGTCACTTCCCAACGACAGTGGAGAAAATGACTACTCTGCCTGCGACAGTGTGATCATTGTATTTCGCTCGGGGTCCCAGAGTTTGAGTCGGAAGCATCGCCACATTTCTATCGGACTCCAGGATGTTTTTGGTGCGTCCCACAGTTCAGGCATACTTTGATATGCTTCCGGCAAGCGATAGAATGGAATTCTTGAGTTGAGGTGGTGGACATGATGGTATCCGATATTGCCTGTAAACCAGTGCATAACCTTCGGCATCTCCATAAAGCTTGTGGATTCCATGGCAGCATGATCGTAGCGCCAGTCGTGGTTCTCCGCAAACTTCGCTCCTGGGAAGTTATGCTGGCAGTAGAACAAATAAGAACCCATGAAATATGCCAGGAAGAACGGAAGAACCCAGCTTACGATAAGTGTGGTGATCCCGAAGAAATAGTATACAGCGAAAGCTCCGGCTACGTGTAAGACAAGTGCCAGCAGGGAGTCCATATGCTTACGCGGGCTTTGGAAAAATGATTTAACGTTGAGCCAGTAAATGAATAGCGTGAAGTATCCAAAGATCACAGTAAGCGGATGTCGGTTGATGAGGTACAGGCGTTTCTCAGCTCGTGTGAGCGTTTTGTATCGCGCTTTCGAAATTGTCGGATACGAGCCGATGCCATGCATTGTGAGCTTTGAATTGTGTGTATGATGGTGATCATGCGATCTCTTCCAGATGGTTTGCGGAGCCAGAATGAAAATACCAAAGGCTTTCATCACCCAACGCGCAACAGCTGAGCCCTGCAGGATTGCGTTGTGCTGGTAGTCGTGATAGATGATAAACATTCGCACGTAGAAAAGTGCACAAAGGCAGCTCAATGCGATCCGCACCGGCAGATATGTTTCCACAAAAGTTGCTGACAACAATACGATAATACCAGCTAGCGTAAATCCGGTTTCAATCCAGCTTCTGCGCTGGTCTTCCTGGATAAATGCCTTGCTGGCCATAAGCAATTCGCGCGGTGTTCGCATAGTAGGGTTTCACACTTTAAAGCAGTCGCAAAGGTAGTTAAAACTATCGATACTCGGATAGCCAAATTGCAACCGCCAGGCGGCTGAAGGGTTGTGACGATGAAGGGTTTCTGGGCGCCAAAAAGGTTATGGGTGATGGCTAATGGCAGTGCGTGCGGCTGATCTTGATACTCTAGTTGAAACACTAGCAAGCCTGTCACATATCTCGCGCATCACCTACCGGCCTTTTCCACTTCCATCTTCGATGCGACCATAGCCATGGTACAGGATCTATGGCAATTTGTTTTTCAAGTCTTTGGATGAATGCGTCTGTGAGTTCATTTTCCGCGGTGTCCTTCGGATTATCACTCAACAGCTCCGGGAAAATTTCGTAGTAGCCTCTGCGCACTCGTTTCACATTCATGAAGACCATGGGATAGTTGAATTTTCGCGCGATCTTTTCAGGGCCGGCATGCACAGGCGTATCCTGGCGAAGAAAGTTTGTCCAGTATGCATTTCGTGTATCCGATGGAGTCTGGTCGGCAATAAAAGCTGTGGCCGTGATTTCTTTTTGCCGTGCCACCATGTCGCGCAACGCCTTTTCTTCCGGAGTGATGCGTGTGCCAAATCTTGTGCGCATGCCTGTCATCATCTTTTCAAAGTAAGGGTGCGACAGCGGGCGATAGATTACCACGAGCGGGTAAGGTGTATTCAGGGCAAACCCGGGACCTGCCCACTCCCAGTTTCCATAATGACCCATCACAATGACGATGCTTCTACCCTCCTGATGAAGTTTGGTCAGCCATGGCTCCTGGTGGAACGCGCAGCGCTTGCGCGATTCACTCTCACCCATCTTTAAGGTTTTTAAAGTTTCGAGGATCAGGTCACACAGGTATCGATAATAGTTGTTTGCTATAGCAGCGATCTCCTTGTCACTTTTTTCAGGGAAAGAATTTTTGAGGTTGTTAACGATTACGCGCTTCCTGTATCCAGACAGTCTGAGCAGCACGTAAAGTACATCTGAGACGGTGTACAGGGCCCAAAAAGGAAGAGATGCGATCAGGTAAATGAGAGGATATAGCAGGTAGTAGGAAAGCGCTTGCATAACGAATAGAATGATCTCGTCTTTATTTAAGTGAAGACGGTGCAATATACAGTCAAAAAATTACCGATTTGATTTTGCAAGTGTTCTGCAAGCGTTCAGCTTAGCCATGAACGCTTCGAACCCTGCTACGGATGAAGCCTGAGGCTGGCTTGAAAAATAGGCGATAACAAGGTTTGCCGAACGATTGATGTAGATGACTTGTCCGTGAATGCCAATCGCTGCATATTCACCTCTGGTTTCATCCAGGATCCACCAGAAATTTTTGTAGGCAACCCACGGCATATTGGCTTGCACATACACATCGTTCCGCGAGTAGCGTTCCTTATCCTCGTTGGTCAGCTTCAATGTCTCATCAACCCACGCCTTCGGAATGATTTGTTTGCCATCGATACGTCCACGGTTGAGAATGAGCTGCCCGAATAGTGCGGCATCGCGGAGTGTGGAGTTAATGCCGCCAGTAGCCACCCCGGTATAAGCGCGGTCTGCAGTAATGAAAGCATCGTGCTCCGCTCCCATTTTTGCCCAGATATTCTCGCGGATGAAGTCGTGATATGGTTTCCCTGACAACCGCGAGATAAGCCAGCTGATCACATCTGCGTTGACAGAACTATACTCAAACTTAACACCTGGCTGGAGCGAGTCATTGGAATAGGCTTTCTTCGCGAGGAAATCATACACACCGAGTACTTCCGCAGTTTTCGGATCAGCGCCTGGTCCCTGATAGATGGCCGGTGTGTTCGCAGCAGCGCTGTAATACTTGTAGAAGAAGTTTGAAGTATCGGTGTAGCTCTCCTGAAATCCCAGCGCAGCAGACATGTTCAATATATCCTGGATTGTGGTACGTTCGTAAGCAGTTCCTTTTAACTCGGGGATGTATTTCGCAGGCGATGCCGACAGGTCAAGGTTCATTTTGTCGACCAGGATGCCGAAGGCCGAGCTCGCGAGCGATTTTGAACAGGAAAACCAGATGTGCTGATAATGTCTTGACAGTCCGTTCCAGTATTTTTCATAGACGATCTTGTTGCTTTTAACGACCACCACCCCGTTAGCATAACTGTCTTCGAAAGTCCGCTCCAATGATTTTGCATTCCCTTCAGTATCCGTAGAGATAGTCGCTGCTATGGATGCATCCGGTGCTTCAGGAAATTTATGCACGTCACCCTCCCTTGGAATCATGAGCACGTGCATGGTCGCACCTGCATTGCGGAAGCTCCATTGGCTGAAGGGATGTTCGCGGTAGTTTGAAGGCGTGACCATACTTTTGCGTGATGGTGGGAAGCCGTCCATTACTTTCTGTTGTTCCTGCGCGGCAACGGAGCCGGTGAGCGCGCAAAGGACGAGTGCGAGTTTCATAGCAAGTGTGTAAGGGCGTATTAAAGCTACGATAAATTCCGTGATGCGAAGCTAATGGTAAGGTTAGTGGCGCATGCGTAATGGGAATGCTTAGCTTTTTTCGGACGAAAAAAAGACGAAGCAACTGTCATGTTGCTTCGTCTTTCCTTCTTTATGAAAACGGCATCTCAGCCCTTCTTGCCACCGAATTGCTTCGCAGGCGTCTTACGTTTTGACTCGTAACTAACTTCGTGTTTCTCATTCTTATTGACGTACGACCGATCTTTCGGTCCACGCTTCTTTTCCGTAGTTGCCATAACGTGTTGTTTTCTGTTATCTGTTAAAATCATTATGCCAACAATCACCTTGACTTCATCGATACCCCACCGGTACATGAAATAAACTGACCGTGCGGGAACAAAGTTTTATTCAATGCGATTATGAAAACTTGCGTGATCACGGGCGCTACTTCAGGTATCGGATATGCAGTAGCTATGGAGTTGGCTCAAATGGCCCACTGCGTGGTTTTGGTCGGCCGACATCCCGAAAAGGGCAAAGGTGCTGTCAGCCGTATCAGGAAGGACACTGGCAACACCGACATTCACTACTACAACGCTGACCTCTGCTCGCAGAAAGAAATCCGCAATCTGGGTGAATCCATACGACAGGATTTTCCGACAATCGATGTGCTTATCAACAATGCAGCACAGTGGAACTCACGATACGAGCTCTCTGAAGATGGAATTGAAAAACAGTTTGCGGTCAATCACCTCGCCTATTTTCTGCTGACCCACATGCTATACTCCAGCATCGCCAGCAGTGATGACGGCCGCATCATCAACATTGGTTCGGATTCACATCGTTATGGGAAGATAAACTTTGGAAATCTGAATCTCGAAAACGAGTATCACGGGCTCAAAGCCTATGGTCAGTCGAAGCTGGCGAATCTGTTATTCAGTTACCAGCTGCATCGCATCAAGCCGCACGATAGCGTGTCGGTTTATTGTGTTCAGCCCGGATTGGTGAAAACTGACATTGGCGTCAAGCACACAAGTTGGCTTCACAGACTCGCCTGGAAACTGCGCAGACTGGGAGGTATTTCGTGTGAGACGGCAGCATCAAATATCACTTATCTTGCTACAAGCCCGGAAGTCGCAGACCGCAGTGGCTTGTATTGGGATAACCGAAAGCCAAAGCCGTCTTCTGCCCCCTCACAGAACGAAGCTGACGCGGAGAGATTGTGGCGGAAAAGTGAGGAGTTGTGCGGGATCGAAGATTACTTCGGCAAGGCGAAGGAGGCGTATCGTTACGCATAGCTCACGCGGTCTTATAAACGCGAAAAAGCTTTTCAAGCAGACTCATCTTCACATTTACCGGCAAGATTGATCCGATCTTGAAAAACAAAGCATTTAGAAAACCTGGTACAATAACACGTTTGCCTCTGAAGAGCCCCTCAAGGGCAATCTCAGCTACCTGCGCAGGATACATCATCAGAATTTTGGATCGCCCTCCGTGTGCCGTCATGCGCTTTAGGCCTTCTGCATTCGTGAGCACAGGGCCAGGACACACCACACTTACGCTGATATTTGAAAACTTCAGTTCTTCAGCAATCGCCAATGAAAAAGCATACACAAAGTTCTTCGTTGCTGTGTACACTGCCTTGTAGGGTAATGGCAGTGTTGCTTCGAGGCTGCTGAGATTAAGGATATATGACTTTTGATGTTTTTTGAGTTCGGGCAGCAGCCGGTATGTGACTTCTACCAGCACATTGTTGTTCAGTTTCATCATGTACTGCATGTCGGCCATTTCCATTGACGCGAATGTTCCGCCCTTGCCAATACCCACATTGTTCACCAGCATGTTTACTTCAAAATTGTTTTCTAACATCCACCGCTGTAATGTCGCAGGAGCTGTTGGTTCTGTCAAGTCGAGAACCAGGCCTTCGCACTTCACTCCTTTTCCGCGGATAGCCTCACATACTGAGGGAAGGCAGGCGCTGTCGTTTGAAACAAGTAGCAAATTCAAACCACGGGCGGCACAATTCTCTGCGATGGCCTTCCCGATTCCTTTGCATGCTCCGGTGATAAGCGTGTAAACCAATGTTAATCGTTGCTATTGATCAGCAGATAAAACAAATGCCACTAGGCTGCATTGCTTTCGGATTCCGAGTAATCGAGATTGTTTGTCTCCAGTGTTCTTTCGTGTGCCGTTCGCTGCTGCTTGTAAACAGCAACATCGACCGGGTCGCCAAAAATATAAAACATTGCTTCTTTGAAAGATTTTGCGCGTCTCACATCGCGGATAATGTCCACGTATTCGTGGAAGTTGATGTGAATCGGGTCGCTCTTCCGATCAAGCTCGTGCGTGATACCGTAAACGACTTTTTCTTCTTCCTTCTGATAGGTACCGAATATACGATCCCATATGATGAATGTTGCACCGAAGTTCTTGTTGATATACAGCTCCTGTGATCCGTGGTGTACCCGGTGATTTGATGGTGTGGCAAGAAAGTATTCAATAAATGGATGAAGTTTTTTGATGTATTCAGTGTGCTGCCAAAACTGGAATAGTACGGCAATCTGGTTCGTCACGAAGATGATTACCGGATGAAACCCGAATAAGCCAACCGGGAGAAAGAAAATGATCTTTACATACTGCACCCAGCTAAGTCTGAATGATACAGTGAGGTTGTAGTGTTCAGCTGAATGATGCGGGACATGCGTTCCCCACAACAGGCGGACATGATGCGAGACTCGGTGCGCCCAGTAGCTGCAGAAATCAAAAATGATATAACACGGGATAAGCGTCCACCAGTTGAGATGCATCCGCCAGGGAATTGCGTTGTAAACAATGATGAAAAGTGACAGCAGCAGCGTCTTCAGGATCAACCCGGTAATGACATTGCCGATTCCGACAAGCGTAGAACCAAGCGTCTCTTTTTTATCATACGTATGGTGATCGTGATGTCGTGAAACAAAGTATTCGATTAATACGAATGCGAACATAACGGGCGCTCCGTAAACCAAAAGATCTGGTGCACTAAGAACGACACCGTCCATATCACTGAGGGGAATTTCGCTGGCGCCAAATAGTGATGTAATTTCTTTTTCTTCAGCCATTCAAATGGGTTAGTCGCATATGGTAGTGTGAAGAAAAAGCGTGTGCCAAAATCGTGGCTGGTCATGGGGACTTAGGAATTAGGAATTAGGAACTAGGTATTAGGCATTAGAGAGGAGTCACGAAGGTAAATGCAACGGGCGAACCATGATCTGGAATCCGCCCGTTGTGTAAAGATGACTAATGCGCATTAGATGAAGATTATTTCGCGGCCGGTGTAAACTTCTCCACCTTGTTGGTGATTGGTTTGACGGTGCGAAGGTATGTGTAAATGGCACCGAGGTCTTCCCTGGTCATATTGGCGTACATTGTCCAAGGCATGATCGTGTTGAATTCGCCCGGAGCGACAGCGGGTGGAACATAGGCACTATCAGCATACATCTTGAATCGCTCAATGAAAGCTTCCTTTGTGTATTTGCCAATCCCAGTTTCCTGGTCAGGTGTTATGTTTGAAGAGGTGACGATTGATCCATCAGGCATCTGAAAAGCTCTTCCACCAGCGAACGCTTTTTCGCGATCGATCTGCCCTTGCTCCGCGTAGGTGTGACATTCAATACAGCCGGAAGCGTTGACAAGATATGCTCCGCTAGCGAGTTCGTCTGAGGGATCCGGACGCTTCATGTGCTCCGCCTTCGCGGGAATGGTGTTGAGGATAAAGTTCATAGGGAAATCAGACTCAGAATCTGCTACCGGATTTTCGACCGGCTGCAGCGTGCGTATATACGCAATCAGCGAGTAGATGTCTTCTTCATCCATTTTGCCGTAGTAAGGATAGGGCATCACCGGAAACATCGCATTGCCATCCTTATTTACACCCGTGGTAATAACACGAAAGAGCTCACCATCCGAGTATCTGCTGATGCCGGCAGGTGTGATGTTCTTGGAAAAATAAACTCCAGGGAAGCCTACGGTGTGATCGAAACGTTCACCGCCTCTTCCTTCGGTGCCGGCAATGATCGGCCCGGAGAATTTAGTCCAATCGCGTGTGGAGTGACAGTCCATACAAACATTCACTGCATTCGCGAGATATTTTCCGCGTGCAATTCTTTCAGGTGTGGCTTCCACTTTAAGTTCGGGAGCTTCTCCAACATCAGGCAGCGCAGCTTTGATGTATGTGAGGGCGCCCGCAATAACGAGGACAAACAGAATAAGGAGAATGCCAAGGATCTTCAGGATTTTTTTCATGGCGTGGGGGTTTAGGTTGGATGAATGAAAATAACAATAATCGGAAGAGATTACAAAATAATTGACGCGCCTTCTAGAACACCCCATTGCCCATTACCCATCAGCCACTACCCATCACCCTTCACCCATCACCTCTCCTCACTCCACGCGTTTCCCTGTGATCTTCATACCGTTCTGATCCAACGTCACACTTTCGGCTGTTGCTGCATCCTGGGAAACATTGAATGTCAGTTGCGCAGGAACGGCAGTGTAATAAAACACTTCGTTTGATTTGGCATAGATGGGGAACTCGGATTGGCCTGTTGCCTGTGCTTTGAGTTGTGTTCCACTGCGTGTGACGGTGAGAATGAATGTCGGTGTGAGTGCATACTTGCCGACATATTTGTCGAGAATGGCAGCGTCAACTTCTACGGGCTTGTCGATTGTCTTCAGCGGTGACGATGGCGCCAGCAGATGGATACCGATGTCATCAACGCTGTTAGCTGAATTCGACAGGACAACCACACCTTTGGTAGTTCCTCTTACAAAACCAATGAACGTGCGATAACCGCCAGTGCCTCCGTTGTGCCAGACGATTTCTTCTCCACTGACGGGCATGAGGTGCCAGCCAAGTCCTACGCCCGGAGTATTTCCATCTCTTGTGTTCTTGTGCGACAGTTGCATGGCCGGATACAATTTGCTTTTAACCGCGCCCATATTGGCGCGCACGTACTTCACCATGTCAACAGTTGTCGAGCGAATGCCCCCGGCTCCTGCAAGCGAAACAATATCCCAGTTTTCAACCTGGATATTTCCTACGTGTCCAAGGGCAAGATCCTTCTGCATGGCAGGTGTAAGCGTGATACCCGTGTTTGTCATGTCAAGAGGTTTTGCAATTACATCAATCATCAGCTGTTCATACGTCTTGCTGTTTTTACGCGCGAGCAGGTGCCCGAGCAATCCTACTGCGTAATTTGAATACTCATACTGCGATCCGATGTCGCGCGACAGTTTGTGACTGCGCAGAAATTCATACAATTGCGCCTCTGTATAGTCGGCAAATGGGTTAGCCGGATTAGCAGGCCTGAAATTGTCAGGCATCCGCGGAAGCGAGGAAGTATGATTAGCCAAGTGCTGCAGCGTGATCGAGGCACCATTGCGTGTGGGTGCGGTGATGTCAGCCGGAAGGTACTTCTGGATCGGATCATCAAGCTTCAGCTCACCCTTCACAACTTGATCGGCTAATAGTATTCCCGTAAACGTTTTTGAAATTGAGCCGATCTCGAAAACAGAATTCTCATTCACGGGCTCGCGTGTTACGAGTGACTTCACCCCGGCACTGTAGTACACTTCCTTCTCGCCATCGATCAATGCAATGACAATCCCCGTGTTCATGCCGTTGGTGATTCTGGCCTGAATGTTTGCCTTGACTTCCTCGGAGATTTGTTGGGCGAAGGCGGCTACGGCTGTCGCAAATAGAAGTAGTGTAAGCAGGAAAATTTTGGGTTTCATAGCGGGTAGGTTCAAGGTTCAAAGTTCAAGGTTCAATGTTGCGGGTTCAGGGTTGCGGGTTAGGATTCCATGAGGTGGATCAGTTCATCGATCTTAGTCAGGCGCGGGTGAAGAGTTTTCTTTATTGCTTGCTGGTTAAGGTAATAGATAACAAGAGCGAAAATGGTTGCTCCGATTTGTTTGATGAGAAATGAATCAAGGTTTCCATGCTCGAGGTATGGGCCGAGTAGCATCAGACTAATGCTTATGTAAAACGGTAAAATATACCAATATAAAACTGTTTCAAGCAAGTGAATCTGGGCCTGAACATTTAGTTTGTGATCGTAAAGGTATTGAAGATATGTTGTATTGAGTGAACCAATGCCCTGCCTGCGCGCATTGTTCAAACGCAGCACCACATATAATCCACTGATGATGCTGAGTACCGCCCCGATCTTTGTCAGCAAATAGGGTGACCGGAATCCGATATAGGCCATGATCGGAACTGCAATTACACCGCCAGCCATTTCGCGCAGGTCGCGGTTCTTCACCAGTTTATTAAACCGGTCGATACCGGATTGGACATCGAGCATCAACCGAGATTTTTCGAACTTGACAACCTCGTGGTTCGGAGACGATTGCCAGATCTTCACCAATTCATCCTCTATCATATTTTTCCGGTTATACAGTTCAATAATTTATTTTTGATGCGCTTCAGCTTTACGGCCACATGATTTTCCGAGAGGCCGGTAACTGCGGCAATTTCAGCATACGGCAGGTCTTCGAGATACAATGTGATCACGGCCTTGTCAGCATCGTTGAGTTCTTTTATGCAGGACCTGAGCTTTATCAACCTTTCCTGTGCTTCAGGGTCTCCCTCGCCTTCAATTGCATGCGTAATGGAAATGCTGTCAAGTTTGACGAAGCGTTCTTTCTTTTTCGATTCTTTTGATTGAAGGCGCAGGCAGACGTTCAACGTTACGCGGAACATCCACGTGCTCAGCGAAGAGCGGTGCTCAAACGCGGGCATCGATTGCCAAATGTGAATGAGTGCTTCCTGGAAAAGATCTTTTTTGTCATCGTCATCAACAGCATATACAGAGCAGATTCTCAGCAACTTATGCTGATTCTGCTCCAGTCCTGCCAGAAAGGTCTTTTCAAGTTGCGGGTCCATCCAGGTTAGGCTTGGTTTACCATGTTAGTGACAACAATGGATGAAATATGACAGGCAAGGTGAAAATTTTTTTGCCTCAGCGACAGCCCACCGCATAGCGTTTGTACGCATTGCCATGCCGGTCTCCATAACTATATTTGCATTTTTTAAGTTATGAACGAAGCTTTTGAGAAGGTGACAAGGAAGATCAGGAAGGAAGCCTGGCAGCTGAACAAGGATTTTGGACTCATCGAAGAAGGTGATCTTGTGATGGTTTGCCTTTCGGGAGGCAAAGACAGCTATACAATGCTGGATGTGCTCATGAACATGCAGAACATCATTGACTTCAGACTCATCGCTGTCAACCTCGATCAAAAGCAACCTGGATTTCCGGAACACGTACTTCCGGAATATCTCAGCGCGGCAAACGTTCCGTTTAAGATCTATGAAAAGGATACCTACTCCGTTGTGATCGAAAAGACGCCTGAGGGAAAGACGATGTGCAGCATGTGCTCACGCCTCAGACGCGGCAATCTCTACTCGATAGCAGAAGAACTTGGCGCCACCAAGATCGCCCTCGGTCACCACAAGGACGATGTGCTTGAGACTTTCTTCCTGAACCTTTTCTTCAGTGGCAAGCTCGAGGCGATGCCCCCCAAATATCTCACAGATGACAAAAAGCACATTGTCATCCGGCCGCTCTCCAGCACTCGCGAGCGGGACATTGCGCAGTATGCTGCGTTCCGTAACTTCCCAATCATACCCTGCAATCTCTGCGGCTCTCAGCCCAACCTTCAGCGCAACGTGATCAAGAAGATGATCGCTGAATGGGAAAAGCAGTACCCTGACCGTGTCGAGATCATGTTCAACGCTATCTCGAACGTGTCTCCATCTCACTTGTTCGACAGATCTTTGTTTGACTTCCTGGATCTAAAGAAAACGCTTGTAGATCAGTAGCAATTGGAATCTATTTTTATTTGACTGGCGCAAGTCTTCGCATGGGTTTGCGGGAAAGAAGGACTTGTTGCCCTATCATGGCTTCAGTCTTCAGACTGAAGCCCGGGTGTGTGTTCAGGAACTCTAATTAACTTACGAAGCGCGGTTTTAGACGATGGAGAACGCTGCTTTGATGTCGCGGCCCTGAGTGTGTCAAGACTTATTGTAAACATACAAATCCCCGCTATTGACATGCACACAAATGAAAGAAACGTTTCGGAAGCGTGATGCACAAAATAAAATGAATAAAGCGCCAGTGCTATGAGCGCAAGTCCGATGAAGATGCCTGCAATAGTCTGTAATAATTCGCGCAGCGATTCCCGAGTTGTACGTTTCATAAAATGTTACCAAAGGAACATCTATCCCTAAGGGCAGATGTTCCGTTTCAACCAAAAATAAACCACCAAACTATAGCGCGTTTGCTCCTCCTGATGTGCAGACAACTTAGTCGATAGATGCAGCGAATAACAAAAGCAAACTAATCAACGTTGCCAGGCATAGGTAAAGCATCGAGTCTCTCATACTTGAATGAATCAAAATTATACTTTGCGCTTCACTCAGCGGTTAAGGAAATGTAAACGTTTAGTGTAGGAAGGATTAAGAATCAATTCCGTCTTCCCGGTTGGCATGGACTGGCGCAAGTCTTCCAACGATGGGTAAGTGTGATAGAAGGACTTGTGCCTAATCATGGATTCAGTCTCTGACTGAAATCTGGTTTTGCATTTTTGCGACTCATTTTCAAAGTAGATGTACATCGGATTCAAATCAATATCCTAAAAACAAGTCTGAAGCTTTCGTCATGTAAGGCACAAGTCACGCGCATGCTCACGCCTCAGCCAAGACTTGCGCCAGCTTCACGGGCCAGGTGAAGTTGCCATCCGGTTTTTTTAATAAATTAGCATTGGTTTGATTCGTGTGGCCCATCGATATGCTGCAACCTCGTGAACTTAAGCTCGACTTGCCAATGGAAATCGCACATGGGGTAGTTTCCAGGACGCAAGTTGTTTGGCAAATTCTCAACGCAAGTGCAGAAGGAGATCTTATCACAGTTGAGCGGATGGCGCAGCAGCAGCCTGAACTTCTTTATGCGCAATATCTATATTGTCCGCCCATCCACTTTGCAGTGCGGGGAGGTCGCGCCTCACTCGTCAAATTCCTGCTGGACAAAGGTGCGTATGACCCTTCATACAGAACCTATCCGTTTCTCGACAGCCTTGAAAGTTTCGCGGACGATCGCGGCTTTGACGAAATCAAGGTGATGCTTCAGGAATATTCCGCCAATCCTGGCCGTCACAAATTCAAAGGCGACAATGGCAACATTGACTTCCAGCGAAATCCATCACAACTCCGTTTTGAAAATGCAGTTGAAAGAAACGACCTGGAAGCTGTAAATGCAATGTTAGAAACAAATCCGGAGTACGCGCTCGATGATACATACTTCTGGGGTGAAGGAATTTTAATGATGCCGGCAAAGCAAAACCACACCGAGATGCTCGACCTGCTATTACGCCACGGAGCAACCGTGCCCGTGCTGCTCAAGTGGCCCCAGGCATACTACTTTGAAAATGAAGAAGCGGTTTCTTTTTTATTAAAAAATGGCATGAGTGCTAACATTATGAACTGGCATAAAACCACCATTCTTCATCACATTGCGCAATCTGAAGACCTTGCAAAGGCTTTCTTGCTTCTCGCGTACGGAGCTGACTTAAATGCACTCGATCAGGAGTATCAATCGACTCCATTGGGTGTGGCGGCACGTTTTGGAAAAATTGAAATGGTGAAGTATCTGATTTCTAAAGGAGCCGATGTCAACCGCTCGGGCGCATCGTGGTCCACTCCCCTCGCCTGGGCGAAAAAAAAGGGACGTACCGAAATTGAAATACTTCTAAAAACAGCTGGAGCACGCTAATAAATTTTTATACCGATGATTACAATTACTATCCTTCGGAAACTTGCACTTTCGCTCCCCGAATCTGAAGAAGCACCTCATTTCGAAAGAACTTCCTTCAGGGTAAAAAAGAAAATATTTGCCACGTACGATGCAAAACTCAAACGCGCAGCGCTTAAGCTATCGGAAAGCGACCAGGATGTTTTCTCACGCATGAGCAAGGGATCGATTTACCCGATCGGTAACAAGTGGGGCCGCCAGGGATGGACGTATGCGGAGTTGAAGACCGTGAACAAGCAATTATTTACGGATGCGTTGCTCACGTCTTACTGTGAGGTAGCACCGAAAAAGCTGGCAGACCAGGTGCGTGAGCAGATGGGTGATCAAGATTGATTTTTTGATTGGCGCCCCGTTTTTTAGATTGCCGCATCTATGTACAAGATACTGCATACAGAAGTCAGCGACCTGCCGCAAATATTCTCCTTCTTCGATGAATCTATCCGATACCAGGAAGCAAAAGGCTATCCGGCATGGAAGAACTATGACCGCAGTGCAATTCTTCGTGACATTGAAAACAAAAGTCAATACAAGATTGTCGCGGATGGCATCATCGCTATGGTATTCAGTGTTTGTTATACCGACAAGTTAATCTGGCGTGATCGTGAGTCTGGCGATGCGCTTTACCTCCATCGGATCGTTGTCAACCCGGCCTTCAAAGGGAAAAAGCTTTTCGGAGAAATACTTCAGTGGTCAATCACCCATGCAAAAGCCAAAGCTCTTTCGCGCGTGAGGATGGATACCTGGGCTGTCAACACAAACATCATTGAATACTATAAGGGTTTCGGATTTAGATTTATTGAGAACTATACAACGCCAGATAGCCCTGAATTGCCGGTCCATAACCGCGGCTTACAGTTGGCGTTGATGGAGTATGTGCTGTGAAAACTCAACATGCGTTGATGCGTGACGGCTTGGGACGATTGGCTTATGAGATCGGGGCGCTGAAGTCAAAGTTGTCGCAATCGGCCCGCAAAATTGTCGCGGATAGAACAATATGGTAATCCCGTTTTGATATAATTTAGGGAATCAAAATTTCCTTCGTATGAAAAGTACTGCTGCAGAAACCATCGACCAATACATTGCTGAATTTCCGAAAGATGTTCAGAAGAAACTAAAAGAAATTCGCGCCACCATCCGGAAAGCCGCTCCGAAGGCTGAAGAAAAGATCAGCTATATGATGCCAACGTTCGCGTTACACGGAAACCTCGTGCACTTTGCAGCGTATAAGAATCATATCGGTTTTTACCCCGCTCCACGTGCCATCGAGAAATTCAAAAAAGAACTTTCGAAATACGAAGGAAGCAAAGGAACCGTTCAATTTCCCCTGGATGAGCCAATACCCCTCCCGTTGATTACGAAAATCGTTAAATTCCGCGTGGCGGAGAATATGGAGAAAGCGGCTGCGAAGAAATGATTGTGTTCATGTGTTCATGTGTTCAGGTGTTCATGTTGGTCGTCCGAACCAAACTATACTAATAGTAGAAAATTTTCCGTTGATTGACTTTTCTGGCATTATCTTGAATCATACTCCTGGTATGACATCGCACCTTAACACATTAATACATTAACACATTAACACCGTAACACAACAAAATGACCATCGAAGCAACCCTCACCAACTCCGCCCAAAACAATTCCCTCGAAGTCAGCACGAATGGCGCTCCGAAAAAGATTTCGATTCCGGCTAAGCCACAGGGGTCGGGTTCGTCAGTGAATGGTGGTGAGCTGTTGTTTGCGGCACTGGCTACGTGCTTTTGCAATGACATCTATCGCGAGGCATCGCGCAGGTCGATCCAGGTCAGATCGATCAGTGTAAAAGTGTCGGGTGAGTTTGGCGGTGAAGGCGAGCCTGCAAAAAAGATCAACTACACGGTGAAGATCGATTCACCCAACACCCAAAATGAAATCCAAAAACTTCTTGAGGATGTCGATAAGGTTGCGGAAATCCACAACACCTTGCGCCAGGGTATTGCGGTAACGCTCCAACAATAATGAATAACGAGTGACGAATGACGAATTCGCAATCAGGCCTTTCATTCGTCATTCGTCATTCGTTATTTGTAATTCGTCATTTGTCTTAAAGCATAGAAATATCCTTACCCGCCTTGAGGTCCGTCATGAGTTTTTCAACATAGGTTTTTGTGTTGGAGTCCTTCGAGATTGCCAGGGCTTTGTCGCCAAATTTTAAAGCCTCTTTTGTATTGCCAACTGCTGCGTTCCCTTTGATCATGCCAATGAGCGTATAGATGTCGTCTCCGAAACGGTCGTAGCTCATCTTGTAGACATCGAGCGCTTCTTTGTGCTTCTTTTGCCGCTGCAGTGTCCGCCCATAGGAATAGAGTTGGATCATTGTCGCCATCGGATATGCTTTCTTCATGATCGAGTCTGCCTCGGTTTTCCTGTTAAGTTTTTCCAGCAATCCTGCATAAGTCGACAGCGTCAGGAAGTTTGCTTCGCCAAAAAAGGTGTTGATGGATCGGTCAGCCCAGCTCAAACCTTCTTCAAGGTTAATGTTGTTGACCAGGCAATAGTTGGCAGCGGTATGCATGTTCTGCCAGTATCGGTAAAATGTTCCCATGTTGAATTCCCTGCGAAAGGATGCGATTTGCTCCTTCTGCAAATCCACCGCAACGGTGAAAGGAATTTTCACTTTCTCCCATTGTAGCGAAATCACTGCGCTGTTTTCTTTCTGGTCGCTGAATTCGTACTTCAGTCGTTCAACGCTTTCGCTGAGCTTTAACACCGGTACGTCTACACGCAAGGCGTCATCCTTCGGATCATAATAGAAACTCCCCCATGCAGTGTGATGTTTTGAAAAAATGAGTGTAGCGCGCTCCGGCCCCATGGCGATGAAGAAACCATATTTCCCTGCTGGCAGCGGCTTTCCTTCCACAGTCACGTCCGTTGACAATTCGAACGTTGTATTTTCATTTGCCCCGGCTCTCCACGGTGCAGCCTTGCTCGTCCCATAGTCGAGGTCTGCAAAGCCGTAGTGTACCACCCCACCCCATATCTTACCTTCGCGGCCATTAACGGCTGGACGATCATAATCAATGCGAACGTCCGTGATACCGATGCGCTCGGAAACCGAAGCCTTTTTATTGCCACCGGCTGGCGGGAGTGTGATCTGCGCGTGCAAAACGATTGATGCGGCCAGAGCGGCAAGCAGTAGCGTAAAATGTTTTTTCATGTTGATTGGATTTTGATTGTCAAAAGTGGGTGAATAGATCGCGTCCATTTGTTCAAACGGAGTTCAAGGTTATTCAAGTAACGTCAAAGGCAAAGCGCCACGAAGGCACGAAGGGCACGAAGTAACACGAAGGAAAAAGGTCTTCTTTATGGTGCTTTGTGCCCTTGGTGCCTTGGTGGCTTCCCCGGAAAAGCTATATTTGAAACTCAGAGTAAACGAGTTGGAAATCAGAACGGTAAACGTCACCAGATATGTCACGCCTTTAAGGGAGGGCGGTTCGCTTCCGGCCATTGTGGAGGCGGACGATCAGTTCCTTTACGTTCTGAAGTTTCGCGGAGCCGGCCAGGGAACAAAGGCGCTTATTGCTGAATTTATCGGCTGCGAGCTTGCACGCGCGCTGGGCTTCAAGGTTCCTGAACTTGTTTTTGCCACACTGGACAGTTCTTTCGGGCGCATCGAAGGTGACGAGGAAATTCAGGATCTCCTCAAGGCGAGTGTTGGTCTCAACCTTGGCGGGCATTTTCTGTCTGGCGCCATCACCTTTGACCCGGTAACGAACCGCCTGGATCCGATGACGGCTTCAAAAATTGTGTGGCTTGATTCTCTGCTGATGAACGTTGACCGGACTGGTCGCAACACCAACATGCTCATGTGGCATAAAGAATTGTGGCTGATCGATCACGGTGCGTCTTTGTATTTTCACCATTCGTGGACTGACTGGCAAAATGGCGCCAAACCGTTTCCGAATATTAAGGACCATGTGCTTCTCCCTTTTGCTTCAGGGCTTTTGGAAGCAGATGCCGGGCTCAGAAACGTTTTATCAGCACACATGGTCCGTGAAATTGTTGCCGCGATTCCCGATGACTGGCTTGACAACGGTTCTCCATTTGAAACCCACGAAGAACATCGCAATGCCTACATGGAATTTTTGCTTTCAAGAATATCACAGTCAGAATTGTTTGTAAAGGAAGCCAACGATGCAAGAAAGTCACTTGTTTGAGTATGCGGTAATCCGTGTTGTTCCCAAAGTTGAGCGCGAAGAGTTCATCAACATCGGGGTGATCCTGTATTGCTCTGGCCAGAAGTTTTTGCAGTGTATACTCGAGCTGAATGAAAAAAAGCTTCAGGCGCTTTGCTGCGATACGGACATAGACGAACTGCGGGCGCACATGGATTCGTTTGAAAAAATATGCAAGGGCGGAAAGGATGCCGGGCCTATCGGGAAACTGACTTTGCCTGAACGGTTCCGCTGGCTCACCGCCACACGGAGTACGATCCTCCAGACATCAAAAGTGCACCCCGGCCTTTGCCAGGATGCACTCGAAATGCTTCAGCGTCTGCACAGGCAGCTTGTGTTGTGATTAGTCGCGGTTGTCTTTCGACTTTGTTTTCTCCCTTATCTCCTGTTTGCTTTCTTCTTTGGAACGCTTGTGCTCTTCTTTGGCTTCCCTCTGGCGTTCCTTCAGCTGCGACTTTATTTCTTCCTTGTAAGCTTCTTTCTCTTTGTCACGCTCTGCCTTCATTTCCTCCTTGTGCGCCTTCATCTCGGCTTTGTGAGCGTCTTTTTCATGCTTCATTTCATGCTTATGTTCTTTGTTCTTGTTGTGGTTGTTGAAGTTTAAACGTACAAGACCATCATTGTCATTGTTATTTTCGTTCTCGTTGTCATTGTCGTTGTCGTTGTTATTCTCATTATCGTCATTGTTGTCATTGTCGAAGTCATCGTCATCATCCGAATCGAAATCATGATCGAAATCATCGTCATCCTCTGAGTCGAAATCGTGATCGAAATCATCCGCATCAAAGTCGAGGGCAAGTTCTATTTCTTCCTCAACTTCCTCAAGAGCAGCTTCGACTTCTTCCATCGCATCTGCTATCTCGCGCTCGATTTCCTCTTCATCAATGTCAACATCGATATCAAAATCCTCATCAACGTCAATATCGATGTCTTCGTCTATATCGAGATCTATATCGATATCAACATCCTCGTCATCGTCATCGCGGGCATCGTAAATTTTCACCAATCCTTCGGTGCGCGAGCCAGTGGAAACAGGTTTTTCGTTTGTCTGGGCGAAGGTGCTGTTGAACGCAAAGAAGGAAACGATAATTCCGACAATCACGATCAGGTTTCTAATAGTAGTCATAACAGGATATTTGAAGGTAATACCAGCGAAGAATGGAAAGGTTACATGGGTAATTTAGGTTTTTTTGGCGGTAACCGCTAGAAGTTCAAGGTTTAAGGTTCAAAGTTGTTGCAGGTTGCAGGTTACAGGCTACAAGGGTACAGGTAGCCGCGTCAACCAGCCTGGAGCCTGTGACCTGGGACTTGCGACCTTCGAACGCAAGTTTCAGGTTCCGGTTGCCAGTCGGCAGTGGACAGGAATGCGTCCACGCCTGCTACTTGCAACCTTGTAACCTGCAACCCTTTCAGATTCAGATAAACTTTTGAGTCCGTGCACATCTAGTTGACCCGGAAAGTGTCCACCGGATTTTTATTTGCTGCGCGGAAGGATTCGAAGCTGATGGTAAGCCACGCTACCAGAAACGAAACCGCCCCGGAGATCACAAACACGAGAATGCCGGGGCTGATCTTGTATGCAAATCCCTCCAGCCATTTATCCATAAAGTAATATCCCAGCGGTACGGAAAGCACAAACGCTATGATGATCAGTCGGATATACTCTTTGGAGAGCATCCCGACAATGCTTTCCACTGACGCTCCGACAACTTTGCGGATACCGATCTCTTTGGTTTTGCGTTCGGCCACGTAAACTGACAAACCATAAAGTCCGAGGCAGGAGATCAGCAACGCAATAACGGTCGAAATGGAAAGCATTGTTGACGTCCGTTGTTCGGCTGTGTACAGTTGCTTCATGTTCTCGTCCAGCAAAATGCTTTCAAACGGAGCATTGTTAATGCGTTCATCCCAAAGCTTTTTCATTTCATGGGTAATAGATTGATAATCCTTCATGTTGATGGTTGCTGCCATGTATGGGAAGTAATTCCGGTTGCCGGCAAAGAGGAACATCATCGGACCGATCTCGCGGTGGAGAGAGAACTGATGGAAGTCTTTTACCACGCCTACTACCGTCAGTTCATAGCGCTCGCTGCCGGGTTCAAAATAGATGGTTGCTCCGATCGCTTCGCTGAGCGGAATTTCAAAAGCTTTCAGGCTTGCTTCGTTGAGAACGATCTTGGTAGTATTGACCGTATCGCCCGGCACATTGTCCTGGCCGACAATAAAATCCCGTCCCGCAATCATCTCGATGTCCATGGTTTTAAAATATTCGATGTCCACGTTTACGATGTCGTGCTTCACCGATTGTTCGTTGGTCCATCCCTT
The DNA here is from genome assembly GCA_029309925.1 of Fulvivirgaceae bacterium JP3-4. Taxonomy (GTDB): domain Bacteria; phylum Bacteroidota; class Bacteroidia; order Cytophagales; family Cyclobacteriaceae; genus Chryseosolibacter. Next base: position 2,186,586 of record JARKND010000001.1, on the reverse strand, counting down.
CTTGTACACACCCCAGTCGCGCTGCAATGGCGTTGACGGAATGCTGCTCGTTGCCGATACGTGTTCAACACCACCGATTGCTTCGTAAGCTGTTTTCAACGTGGTGTACTGCGCAGTAGCCTGTGCTGTCCGCATCGGAATCATGATTACCTGCTCGGTATTGAACCCGAGCGATTTCGACTGTATAAAATTCAGCTGTTGCTGGATAATGACGATGCTCGAAATCAGTGTGATCGTGATGACAAACTGAAACACCACGAGGCCTTTGCGAAGCCATTGTGACCCATCGGAGCTCAGTGACTTCCCTTTCAGCACCTGCGTAGGCTTTAGTGATGAAAGGAAGAACGCGGGATAACTGCCGGCAAGCAATCCGGTGATGGCTGCAATACCCAATGTTGCTCCGATGATGAAAGGAAGATTGTTGCCGTTAAAGTTGAGCTGCTTTTGCATGATGTCGTTGAAATATGGGAGCGCCAGGGCAACGATGCCGAATGAAATCGCAAGGGAGAAAACCACAATCACAAACGACTCGCCCAGGAATTGTCTGATGAGGTTCGCCTTGTAAGCACCCATGGATTTGCGGATGCCCACTTCTCCAGCGCGCTGAGAAGACTTTGCAGTGGTGAGGTTCATGAAGTTGATACATGCCAGCACGAGAATGAAAATGCCGATCGTCCCAATGATGTAAACATATGTGATGCTGCTTGCCGAGGGATCGCGCCCTGCACTCACGTCCGAATAAAGTCTGATTCTGCTGAGGGGTTGCAACAACAATACTTTTCCACGCCCGGATTGCTTCAGTTCTTCGCCTGCATGCATTTGTACAAACTGAGGAAGCTTTCCCTGCACCGTTTTCCATGAGGAAGGATCTTTCAGTTTGAGGTAACTTCCAACGATGTTGTTATTTGCCCACGTAGTTTGCGAAAGTACCCATCGCCCCCAGCCCGCGCTGTTCATTGTCATGTAGATATCGTTGTCGATGTGAGAAGGTACTTGAGGTTTTGCGACTACTCCGGTGATTCGGAACGTATCAGCTGTTGTTCCGCTGTTGATGATCAGCGTTTCATCAAGTGCACTTTCATTACCAAAGATCTTTTTTGCGAGTGCCTGTGAGATGACTACCGAGGAAGGTGCGTCTAGAGCGGTATTCGCATCACCTTCAGCAAGTGAGTAAGGAAAGACATCGAAGAAGGTTGAGTCAACCAGCACGGCTTTCTTTTCAAAAAATGACTTGTCTTTGTAATGAACGATGTTTACTTCAGTGTTGAGCGGAGGCATCACGCGGGTGTAGGTCTCGATTTCGGGCAGTGCCTGCGCGAGCGCGGGCGCGATCGGTGGCGATGCTGCAGGACCGATTTCAGATTTACCGTCTTTCGTAAATTCTGTGTTGATCCGGAAAACTTTTTCGCTTTCTGCGAAGCCTGTCTCATAGCTTAGCTCATCCTGAATATAAAGTGTAATAAGAATACAGCAGGCTATTCCTGTTGAAAGTCCTGCGATGTTGATCAGTGAGAACACCTTGTTCTTCACCAGCAAGCGCAATGCGATAACGATGTAATTTTTGAGCATACGTTTGGGTTAAGGATATCTATAGAGACTCACCAAAATTCAATTGGTTACATGCTTTTTTCTCTAAAGACCTTTGACCTTTTGGGAGGTTGCTCTGGCGTGAGGAGTGGTTGAAAAATTGGTTAAGCGGAGCGCATACCGGAAGGGTTGTAGCGCACAAAGGGTACAATTCAGCGCTTCTTAAATTTGTCTTCCCAGCGGTTAGCCTCACGCTGGCGGTTGATCTGCCCGGAGGATATGGCTTTCGAAAGCTTGTCATTCATCGGTCCTTTTGACGTGAGGTGGTAAAATCCGCAATCATCACATCGATAAACCGCTATTGGAGCAATGGCAGAATTGTATTCGTTCCTTGACCACAATTCAATCAGCACATCTTCTGCAATCGGCAGCGATGCATAAACAATTTTCCCAGTCGGACACGAACGATTAAACATAAACCCCCTAAATCCCCTAAAGGGGACTTTAAAATACCCAAATCCCCTACGGGGATTTGAAATACAGACACTTTTTTTTGGTGCAAGTGCATCGAGTGGCGTTCGAACGTCTTGTTAGTGTCGGGGCATTCAAGTCCCCTTTAGGGGATTTAGGGGTCACTGCTCCTTCAGCGCATCCACCGGATTTGCACGCGCGGCTTTGAATGACTGGATACCAACTGTCAGCAGCGATATCGACAGGATCAGCAACGCTGCTTTGATAAACAGCATTGGGGTTACATCAATATGGTATGCAAACTTCTGCAGCCACTGTTCAGCATAATAGTAACTCACCGGGATTGCGATAACAAAGGCGATGGCAATCAGCAGCATATAGCTTCTTGAAAGTCCTAATACCAGTGAAAAATCTGCTGCGCCAAGTACTTTACGGATGCTGATCTCTTTATACTTCTGTGATGTGCTGTACACCACGAGGCCAAAAAGTCCAAGACACGCTACAAAGATCGCGAAGGCTGTGAAGAAGGTAAACAGCACTGCAAGCTTTTGTTCGGACTTGTACAGCTTGTCAAAGTTGTCATCGATGAAGCGATATTCAAAAGGCCACTCGGAGTTGAACTTCTTCCAGGTTGTTTCTAGGTGTTCGATCGTTTCAGGAATATTTTCGCCTTTGATGCGGAACGTCAGTGAACTGTAGGCCGGAGGAAATATATGGAGAATGATGGGTGTCATGTTTTCTTTGAGACTGTTCAGGTGGAAATCTTTCACAACACCAACGACCTTTCCCACTTTCAGTGAATCGCGTACGTCCCAGCGATTCCACGATATTGGGTGTTCGAGGGCATCTTCCGGATTGATGTGCCCCAGCGCCTTCGCTCCTTTCTCTGACACGATAAACGCATCACTAACATCAGATGGTCTATTCTTATCAAAGTCGCGGCCCGCAATCAACGTAAGTCCAAGCGTCTTGATATAGTCGTGGTCGACCAGCAACATCGAGAGGGGTACATCCTTTCCGTTTTGAGTGTCGGTCACGCCATCGCCTGCGAAGGCTTCTCCTGGCAGACCGTACTGGAACGATGCACTGATAATGCCGGGATGATTCTCAAAAGCATGCTTCGTGGCTTCAAGACTTGCTTCCATTTGACCACGAAGTTGTAAAGCCAATACATTGTCTTTGTTAAAGCCCATGTCTTTGGTTCGCAGATAGCGATGCTGCTCAGAGACGATCAGCGAAGCCATGATGAGAATGAAAGACAGAATAAACTGCACAACCACCATTCCCTTGCGCAGCATTGTCTTTCCGGATCTTCCGGATTGTTTATTCGACAGAATATGCGCAGGTTTATAACCTGAAATGTAAAAGGCGGGGTATGCGCCCGCGGCAACACCCACCAATATCGCAGTTGCAAGAAGCGCAAGGATCACCAGTGGATTGAAAAACACATCATAAGGAATGTTCTTCTCAGAAAAATTATTTAAGGCAGGTAAAACCATTTCTGCGAGAAGTCCACCGATCAGCAACGCAATGAATGAAACGATAATTGATTCGCTGATAAACTGGTAGATCAGCTGGCTTCTGAAAGCACCGACCACCTTGCGAACGCCAACTTCCTTCACTCGCGCAACGGCACGGGCTGTTGAGAGATTTATAAAGTTGAGGATCGCAATCACAAGAATAAATATTGCTGTTGCAGAAAGTATATAAACTGTCTGCGCGTTGCCGCGGATGGCAATATCCCAGACCTGATCTGAAGCGTGAAGGTGAATGTCCTTCAACGGCATCAGTCGCGGAATGGAATAGGTCTCCATCTCTTTTGTAGCAGGCCACATGTACTTCTCTGCAAGATTTTTCATCTTGGCTTCGAGTGCGGTTATATTGCTTCCGGGTTTTACCTTCACATAACTATGGAACTGATTCCATCGCCAGCTTTGCATCCGATCCGGGGCTTCAGCATGCATCACTTCCATCGATATGAAGTAATTCAATTGCAGGTGCGAATGTGCAGGGAAGTCTTCGAACACAGCGCTCACCTTAAAATCCTGGTCGGACACCTGCATCGTTTCTCCCACAGCGGGTTTTTCGCCAAAGTATTTCTTTTTCAGTGTGGTGTTGATCGCTATCATGTTCGGTTCCTTTAAGGCGGAATTCGCGTCACCCTCAACCAGCTTCAGGCTGAACATCTTAATTATAGAGGCATCGGCATAACCACCTTTGCCCTCAGGGAATTTCAGGTTGCCATACTCAAAAAGAACCGGTGTGTTGAAATTTAAGAAGCGGGCAAATGATTCTATTTCGGGAAGCTCGGCCTGCATCGTAGCCGTAACCATTGGTGGTATCATGGCACCCTTGCGCTGAAAACCTTCCGCATTGTACTGTTCTGTATAAACACGAAACTTGAGCTCCGCATCTTCCACGTGCTTGTCGTATTGGAGCTCATCGTACACGAATAAAGTGATGATGAGAAATGAGGCAATGCTGATCGCCATACCGCTGATATTGATCGCGGTGAAGAGTTTGTTCTTGACGAGATTTCGGAATCCGATCCTGAGATAATTCTGTAACATATTACATCCGTTTCGTCTCGTTGGGCCAACTGCGTACCACTTCGTTAATCCACTGATAATTAAATGTTTGACGAAAGTAAGCTCCGACAGCTTTGTTTCGTAATGAAACACTTTTGTGTATCATAGTGAAACAATTACCTTTAATAAAGATGCAAAAAATTCCCGCGAAGATACTGGTTGTTGACGATGATCCGGATGTGCTGACTGCCGCCCGAGTGGTTCTGCGTCAGCGCTATGAGATCGTGCAGACAGAAGAGAATCCCACTCGCATCCCTTCGCTAATAAAACAATCTTCATTTGATGTGATCCTGCTCGACATGAATTTTTCGGCAGGGAGACTTTCGGGCAACGAAGGGCTGTTCTGGCTGCAACAGATCATCCACACCAATCCCGATCAGCAGGTAATCATGATTACAGCTTATGGTGAGATCAAGCTGGCGGTGGAAGCGATGAAGCACGGGGCCGCTGATTTTATTGTGAAGCCATGGGACAACGAAAAACTTGAGGCGACCGTTCATGCAGCGTATCAGCACGCGATCTCGAAACGCGAAGTGAAATCGCTGAAAAAGCGCCAGTCAGACTTCTCCAAACTTGTCAACGAGGGATCGATTGAAGTGATCGGTGACTCCCCCGCTTTCCGCGAGACATTGTCTGTTGTTGAAAAAGTTGCTGCGACCGATGCTTCAATTCTTTTACTTGGTGAAAACGGTACGGGCAAGGAACTTATCGCAAGATTGATTCACAAAAGTTCTGCACGTGCCGATCAGCCCTTTGTCAAGGTGGATGTCGGTTCGCTGTCCGCCAGCTTGTTTGAGTCTGAACTCTTTGGCCATAAGAAGGGAGCGTTTACCGATGCGAAGGAAGATCGCACCGGACGGATCGAGCTGGCTAATGATGGGACGCTCTTCCTTGACGAGATCGGGAATGTGCCACTGCACCTGCAGGTGAAACTTCTTTCTGTGCTGCAGAATCGTGAGGTGGTGCCGCTCGGGAGTACAATCCCCGTTCCGATAAACATTCGTTTAATCACAGCTACGAACATGGACATTCATGATGCAGTGAGCAATGGTAAATTCCGCGATGACCTGTTGTACAGGATCAACACTGTTGAAATCAATCTTCCTTCTCTGCGCGAACGAAAAGAAGACATCCCGAGCCTCGCGAATTATTTTGCAAAGCTGTACAGTGCCAAATATCGCAAAGGAGAAAAGCACGTTTCACCGGAGACCGTTTCTCACCTGCAGAAATACTCCTGGCCGGGAAACATCCGCGAGCTTCAGCACGCTATCGAGCGCGCTGTGATCATGAGCGACAAGCGCGAGCTCACAAGAAATGATTTTATCCTCACCCCGCGTAAAGCCGCATCGCCAAAACAGGAAGCACTGAACCTCGATGATATGGAAAAAAATGCCATTATCGCAGCGATTGAGAAACACAAGGGAAATCTCAGCAATGTCGCAAAAGAGCTTGGCGTGGGGCGGACCACGTTGTATCGTAAGATGTCGAAGTACGGTTTAGAAAATCCTTCATGATACGCAATTTCAGATTAGCGATTTCTCTTCGCGTTGCCGCAATCGTGGTGGTTTCGGTTTCGATTGCTTTTCTGGTGGTCGTAAAGCCAATGTTCTTTGCACTCGTGGCTGCTGTATTGCTCCTCGCAGGGCTGATCATCAACCTGATTCGCTACATTGAAAAAACAAACAAGGATCTCACCCATTTTCTGCTTTCTATCCGGCAAGGTGCATTTACCGAAACATACACGTCAGGCAAGCGCGGAAAACAACACGAGCTGCTCAGTGAAGCGTTGAACGAGATTGTGACCGAATTCGCAAAAGTGAATGCAGAAAAAGAGCTACACTACCAGTTTCTTAAAACGCTGAATGAAAATATCAACGTTTCTATTTTGAGTTTCGATGAGAAAGGAGAACTCCTCAGCATGAACCAGGCCTCCAGGCGACTGCTGGATCTTCCCTCCTTTTCAAAAATTGAACATTTCCGGAAAATTGATCCCGCATTACATAAGACAGTCACCGGACTTGAGCCAGAAGCAAGGGCAGTTGTGAAAGTAGTGCTGCGCGAAGAAGTTTACCAGCTCAGCGTTCAGATGAAAGAGATCGTGATGAACGGGAAACCGGTGCGAATCTTTCTGCTTCAAAATCTGAACAGCGAACTCGAGTCAAAAGAAATTGAAGCGTGGCACCAGCTCATCCGCGTACTCACACACGAGATCATGAACAGCGTCACTCCGATCGCCTCACTGACAGCTGCGGTTGAAAAGATCATGCGGGATGACAATGGTAATCCAAGAGATCTTTCTAAACTAAGCCGTGATAATATTGAAGATATATTCAGCGGCCTCGCAACAATCCAGTCGCGAAGCAAAGGCCTGTTAAAGTTTGTCACATCATACAAAGAATTTGCACGACCGATTGACGCAAAATTTGAAACGATAGATGTATCACGGCTCCTCAATCGGATCATTACGCTGCTACAACCACAAATTGACGAGCAAAATATTAAACTCACGTTCGAGATCCCTGCCGAACATCCAACGCAAGGTGATGCGTCTCTGCTTGAACAAGTAATAATCAACCTCCTCAAGAATGCTATAGAAGCGATCGCCCATGATGGATCGGGAACGATTAAGATTATTCTGCGAAAGCAAAATCAGAAGACTGTATTATTAATTGTTGATAACGGTCCGGGTATTGATGCAGAAATTTTACCGCGCATATTCGTCCCGTTCTTCACAACCAAACAAAAAGGATCCGGCATTGGGTTGAGTCTCTCCCGGCAGATCATGAAACTTCACAACGGGACTATTAAGGTTCAGACAAGTGAGAAGGGAAGTGTGTTTGTGATGGAGTGGTGAGAAGTGCGCAGGTGTTCATGTACTCATGTGCGCGGGTGATCGGGTTTCGGGTTTCGTGTTAATATGTTGATTTGTTGAATGTGTTAATGTGTTAATGGTAGTCACAGAAGGTGTTCCGTTACGCGTTGAAGTTGTGATGGACATTCTTTTTCCTACTCGCTTTCAGGCAGGAACATTAGCACCTTAACACCCTAACACTTCAACACAATTGTCGAGCCTGCTCGCGAAAGAAACAGTACACCCATGAGCACAGGAGCACCTGAACACATGCGCACATTTTTAAAATAACACATCCACTACAGGCTTCATCCGCTCGGGTAAATTCGTCTCTCCCATCATGTCACGGATATCGATCTCGATGTTTCTGACAATGCTGTAGATCGGAACATCGTTGAGAAGACCTTCGAAGGGATTTTCGCTGTAGTCGCCAGTATATTCCATTAACGAAAATACCCACGACACAATCAGGTTGAAAGGCAGCATCAGCCAGATCAGCTTACCGCCATCGAGTTTCTCAAATTCATTGAGCATCGCGAAGGGAAGCAGGTACGTGAAGATCAAAATGAAAATGTGACTCGAAGTTGAATACTGTCGCGGCAGCGGTGTGTTTTTAATCCGTTCTGTCGCGCCCTGTTCGGCATACATGTCGGTGATCAGGCGCTGCAACTCCACATGCTTATATTCATCTATCCACTTCCGGCTTCTGAGTTCCGCCAGATGCTGAGACTGGCGATCGAGGAGTTGTGTGGCTGCGTTTTTTTTGGTCTTGATCCATTCAAGCTCTTGCTTCGACAGGCAGAGGCTCGCATCTGTTTCGAATGATGAAAAGTCAATTCGCTTTTGGAAATACCTGCGCTGGCGTTCACTGGCCACCAGGTTGTGTTCCCATCCTGTGCGCTGCCGCATCGCGTGCTTCATTGCATGGAGCCAGGCAATGTGACGGTAAAGGATCAGGCGGATCTCATCATCGATCTGTTCTTTTGTACCGCCTTCGGGGACCACAAAAGCACGCGCGGCAGCTGCGAAAGATCTGCTAAGGTTTACGATACTCCCCCACACTTTCCTTGCCTCCCATACGCGATCGTATGACTGGTTGTTTTTGAAACCGACATAGAACGCGACAGCGGTACCTATCAACGATACCGGAAGCCACGGAATAGCCACCCACCTCCAGCCGAGGTAGACATACGTGTACAGGGCGAGAAGTCCTGTGAAGAGTGACCACAGCACCATGCGCCACGAAATGAAATAAAGTATCTGGTAACTGAAATAACGTTTGATATACATGCCCGAAGGATTTGCCTGAAAAGATCAGGATTATAATGCAACCGGTCAAGTTTTGATGAGTTCATGTGTACATGTGTTAATGTGTTGATGTGTTAATGGGGATGTGTTGTCGTGGCGACCGCGAAGTTGTGTTGCATGATTTTTTAGTCACTCGCGTTCGGACAGGACATTAGCACCTTAACACTTTAACACAATTCCGGAGCGCGCTTGGGAAACCCTGCACCACTTTATAGCCACAAAGGCACCAAGACTCCAAGGTACACGAAGGATGTGGCGCAACTTTCTTAGTGCTGCCTGGTGTTCTTGGTGTCTTAGTGGCATGCACGAAACATTAGCACCCTAACACATTAACACTTTAACACAATTCTCATGAGCACCTTAACACATGACCACCTGAACACATTTCACGCCTCCGTCTCCAGGTAACGCCTGGCCTGCATGGTGTAGAGCTCCTCGTATTTCCCTTGGATGGCCATCAGTGTCTTGTGGGAACCCTGCTCAATTATTTCGCCATGTTCCAGCATGAGGATCTTGTCTGCATTTTTTACCGTACTGAACCGGTGTGTTATGAGAATTACTGTCTTGCCTTCCATGTGTTTTTCAAGCGCACTGAAAATCTTTTCTTCAGTCACAGCATCGATGGAAGCGGTGGGTTCATCGAGGATCGTGATCATCGCGTTCCGGTAGAACATCCGCGCTACAGCCATGCGCTGGTGCTGACCTTTTGAAAGGTCGATTCCGCCTTTAAACTCTTTCCAGATCAGTTGATCGTAGTCGGTGATGAATTCATCTGCACCGGAGTAAAATGCCGCGCGTTTGAGGCGGTCTTCGTCCACATGATCGGCAATGCGGCCAATGCCAATAGACTCGCGGATCGTCAAATTGTAAACCGGGAAATCCTGGAAGAGTATGCCGATCGCGCTTTGCCAGTCTTCGAGGCTCAGGTCGCGCAGGTCTTTTCCATTGATGAGGATTACGCCTTCTGTCGGATCGTAAACCCTGCACAGCAATTTGATCAAGGTAGTTTTGCCCGCACCGTTGATTCCAACGATGGCAACTTTCTCTCCCGGGTTAATGGTGAAGGAAAGGTTCTTCAGCACATAAGGCAATTCGGTTTCTTCGCTCGGGTACCGAAACGAGACATTCCTGAATTCTACCAATGGAGGCTTTTCGAAAGAGACTCGTTCTGCATTTTCTTTCGACACAATTTTCGGTTTCAGGTCAAACAGTTCGAACCAGCGTGCTGCATACCGTGCTGCTTCTTCGGAAAATGAAATCGATTCCACGTAGCCATTAATGGTTTGATAAAATCGTGTATAGGTGTTGAAGGCCAGAAGAAGTCCACCAACTGCAATGGAGCCTGCAAGTGCCTCGCGCGTCATCAACGCAATGGCAGAAAAAAGGAATAGCAGGTACCATAGGCTGAGCGCGCTGTAAGAAAGTGACTTTTTCTTTTCCGCGGCAGCGACTTTTTCATTGTACGATTGCTTTTTGTCACGGATCTGATCTTTCAGCCAGCCCTTTAGCTTTAACAAAATGACATCGACAGCCTTTTGTAATTCTTCGAAGTGTGAGATGCGGTTGCCGATCACGCGATGGTCGTCCACAGCCAGGTACCGGATGCGGAAAACTTCCATACTATACTTCTTGTAAAAGAAATACACCGGAAGGGATGCGAGCACTGCGAAGAGTACAAGCCACGCATTCAGCGACCACAGGATAATCATAGAAGTGATAATACCCGCGAAACTTGAAGCCGAGGTGAAGAAGAAATCCTGGAGGTTCATCACACTGCCACTTCCCCACTCCTGGGCGCCACGCAGCAAGGTCTGGTAAGAGTTGCTTTCAATTGTGCCGATGTCAAGCGCGCCCTGCTTTTCGATCTTGTGCATCTCAAGCTGAATACTTTGCTGCATTCTGTACTTCACCCGCACATAGCCCAGGATATTGCCAACCACTGTCGGAACGAGGAAGGACAAACCCAGCACGGTGGAAGCCGTGATAAGCGGGCCATAATCAGACGCCCCTTGCTTGATGCGTACGATCTCATCAACGATGTTTGAGAAGCTCGTGTACTGAAGGTATACGATCGAGCCCATAAAAATATTGAGAAGCATGATCGCGATGAAAGCTGTCCTGTTCGTATCCCATGCGAACGATATGGTTTTCAACGCAACAGCAAAAATGTTTCTGGTTTTCATTTGGAAGGTGCTCAGTCAAGTTACAACACCTGACAGACAAATGGAAACAAGGAACGCTGGGTTATAGTTCAGGCTTTCGGGTTTGAGGTTACGGGTTTCGTGTTCAGCGTTTCGGGTTGCGGGTTTCGCGTTTGTTAATCAGATCATTCCCTTGAGTTTGATGACGACCTCGTCCCAGAGCGGGTCGTGCATCTTGACATATTTTTTCGAAAGGGGTCCTGCTTTTATCGACAGGGTTGTTTGTCCATTATTTCCGTTAAGGATAAATTCTTCCTTGTAGGAATCGGGATTGGGCTGCTCTCCATCTTCGAAGTAAGTGAAAACCAGTTTTTTATTTTCATCGCGTTCGCTGACGATGCCGCGCGCGCCCACCGTTCCGGTGTTGTCTTTCCATACAATCGATGATCCCTTCCTGAAGTCTGACTCCACCGTGGAACCACCGGAAAAGCCTTCCGCCCATTGCGTCACTGCATCCACCGTTATAAGCAAAGGCCAGAGCTGATCTGGTGAAACGCCAACGTCCAACGTCTTAATGATATCAGCGACTTCAACGAATTCAAGCAACAGCACGCCAGTGATTTCTGTCCAACCCTGAACGAAGTTGTTTTTTGCAAAATCGGGTAGTTGTGGAAATGTCTCGAGGCCCTCATGGGTCAGCTTTACGCGTGTTCTATTTTTACCCTCCTCGAACAGTTCCCATGTCACAAACGAATTGCCCTCATAACCCTGATAACGCCAGCTGTGTTTAAGCTTTTTGCCCGGCACCACTTCAACCACTTTACACAAGTGGACATATGTCTTATTTTCCGTTCCACCTTCAAAGCTGAATTCGAATCCGACCTCGGGCTTAAAGTCCGACATTTCGAAGTACCATTGTTTCATGTCGTTTTTGTCGGTGATGGCCTTCCATACCTTTTTGATCGGAGCATTGTAAGTGCGCTCAAAGACAATCGGCTCAGCTTTCATTTTTTATGATTTTTAGTGGTTTTTGATTTTTTGCGTGGAGTTGTTTCCTGTTCGAGAAACTTTCCGAGTGCGTCCAGCTTTTGTGACCAGAACACCTTGTATTGATCAGTCCATTGGGAAACCTCGCGCAGGCGTTGCAGCTTTGCATGAAAGAATTTCTCGCGGCCTGCCGCACGGACTTCAACTAACCCGCACTCCGTGAGAATGCGCAAGTGCTTTGCTATAGCCGGTCTGCTTACGTTAAACTCGTTTACTACGCTGCTCAGGTTCTGCGACTGCAGCGAGAGCATGTGAATAATTTCCCGCCTGGTGGGGTCTGCAATTGCCTGAAAAACGTCTCTGCGGACTATCATTGTTCGTGTCGTTGAACAAATATAAAAGGGAACCATATGGTTTCCAATAGCTTCTTCAAAAAATTTAATGTCGCATCCGCCCCACCCTTTTGACGCATGAGGCCATGCTATCAATGCAGTTCGTTGTATAGCTTGCATGCAATAATCACCTTATGGACATAACAACTTTGAATAACGAAACAAAAGTGTTCGGGCTGCAGGTACACACCTTTCCTGAAAATGTTGGCGAGGCCTTTGACTTGCTGATGAAGCAGATTTCCAATGGGGATCAGCGAAGTTATTACGGCATTAGCTGGATGGAAGGAAACAGCATAGTTTATTTCGCGGCTGCAGAGCAGCGGGAACTTCATGAAGCTTCGCAGTATAGTGCACGTGAGTTTACTATTCCAAAAGGAAAATATCTGCGCGAAGTTCTGAAAGACTGGATGCCGAAAGTCGCATCGATCAAAGACATCTTTGAAAAAATGATGAGCGATCCCAGCATCGACCTGACGCAGCCTGCAATTGAATGGTACAAGTCCGATGAGGAAATGTGGTGCCTTATGAAAATCAAGGAAGCATAGTTTTACCTTCGTCTTGTGGCGCGGGCTGACTGTGACAGGCGTTGCATCACCTGCGGGTGGTAAATCGTTTTTGCTTCGCGGATCACTTCATCGCGGTTCAGCGACATCTTTTTTGTTTTCTGTTGCTGGAAGAGTTCCATCTGGTCAGCGTAGTGACGGCTTCCCCTGCGGTTCGATGCCCCGAAGCAATTAACCGTTTCGATCTCGGGGCCATTTTTCGAAAACTGGATCAGGCCGATGTAACACTCGCCAACAGCGCCCTTCACCCTGCCGTTGTCCGAAGGCGTTGCATACATCGCGGCAAGCACATCGGGCAAGCCCGGCAATGGAATTGAAATCTCGTCACGCTCAAGCCGCTGATATTCGCCTAGTGTTACATTCGTTTTGCCGAAGTTTCTCATGAAGTAATTTTTTACATACAGGAGTGTCTCAGCGCAGTCTCCTTCTGTCATGTGCCGGAAGGTAGGATTTTGCTTGTAACGGTCCGCCACCTGGTAAAAGAATACCGCGAATGCCGCAGCACCTTTACTGTCAACAGTACCTTTGCGATCCCATGCCTTCAGTGTAGTGATCATGTCTGCGATCTGCGGATACTCCCTTTCATCAAGCTTGAATAATTGGTTGATATCCACAGGAAAGGCGAGCGAATCCGGAAGCTGCAGGTCGTATTTGATCTTTTTAAAATCTGAATAACTGACGCGTTCCATTGCTGCCATCAGTTCCATCACGCGAATGCTGCGATTGTTGTCATGGGTTTCATAGCCCATCAGTGAATCGTAGTCTGTCGCCCTGATGTTGTCAGCCGCAGCCGTTGCGTTGAATGGAGAATGATTGGCGTTGTAAACGTATCCGCTTGGCGGGTTCAGGACCTGCGGCAGACTTTCGATCGGATATATTTTTGTCCAGAGCGTTTTTGATGTGTTGCCCGGAAGGGTTGACTTCCAGTTGTAGCCCGTTTCACGGATCGGAAGTCGTCCGTTGCTGAGATAATAGATGGTGTCATAACGATCGCCATACACGACATTGTATCCGGGCAGCGCTTCCATCTTCAACGCCTTCATAAAGCTTTTAAAACCTGTAGCCTTGTTCATCCAGAACCATTGCTCCAGTCCGCGGATGTCCATCAGTCCAGCGGTGCGGATAGAGAACACACCACGCTCTGTTATCACAGTTGGTCCATAGATACTCCAGTACGCTTTCTTCTTCATGTGAAGGTTAAAGCCCGGAACTTTTACTTTTAGTTTCACGATATCTTCTTTGAGGGTCAGCCATTCGCCATCAACTTTGTACTGAAGCCGGTTGTCGGGATTCATTTCGAGCTGGTAGATGTCAAGCTTGTCAGGATGGTTGACGGTGTGTGTCCAGGCGAGATGCTCGTTCACGCCCGTGAAAATTACCGGTGAGCCTGGAAACAATGCGCCCACGATGTTCCAGCCTTGCTCGCTCGACAAATGGACTTCATACCACGCTACCTGGCCTTCCAGCGGGTGATGTGTATTGATCGCGAGATAAACTTTCCCGTCTGAGGTTTTCTTCGAATTGAAGGCAAATGCATTAGACCCCTGCGGAGTATCGAATGCATTGGGAGATTGTTCTTCTATCCGGTCAACGTCAAATGCGAGATCGGCTTTGCCACCGTAGATTTTCTTCAGCGCTTCGTCAACGCCACAGCCAATGGCAAGCTGCAACACTGAGTAGCCAATAACATCTTTCGGTGTAATTGGAAATGCCCGTTTTTCGAGAACTTCTTTCGGATGTGTTCTCGCATAGGCATTAAAGCCTTCACAATATCCTTCGAGCACTGCTTTGTAATAATCTGATATAGAGCCATCATACATGCTGTCGACAAGCTCGCGGATTCTCAACAGGCTCACGATATAATCGATGGTAGCTCCATCCCTTCCGGTTTGAAGACCGAGCATACTTTTACTCGCCAGAAATGATTTTTGGATCGTCTGAAAATCGTCTTCTGAATGAGCCCATGCAAGGCCATAAGCTACTTCAGCATCGGTCTTCGCAAAAATATGGGGAACGCCATACGCATCTCTGATAATATCGATAGCAGAAGGGTCAATTGAATTTTCATCCGGCTCGATTACAGATATTTTTCCGTGAAGCGGATGTTCAATCGGTGAGTTTTTGTGCTTTGAACGGTTCTTTTCTGCCTGCCGGGTCTGCTGTGCGAAAGCAGAGGCAGTAATACAAATCACGATGACGAGCGCTAACAACTTTCTCATAAGCCATACATCTAAAAACCGCAAAATCATTCAGGCTGGATGAGAAAAGCTTCACCCAAATTCAAGTCAGATAAAAAGGAATTGGTTAGTGTGCTTAAGAAACTTAAGCTGCTTTATATAAGATAAAAGGCGTGCCAGCGGCTCGCTTCGGATGGACGGATTAACCAGCTCGCGAACGCAGCTTACACTACGGATGCGGCTTTGTCAATGTCAGAAGTCATTGGGCATTCGGAATTAGGCATGAGGCATTAGAAGTTAGGTGCTTTCTATTTAAGTGCTTTCTACATCGAAAGCATTCTGTTTTGCAATTCCTGATGGCTTTCTAGTATCTTTCGCGGTTAACAAAAAACTCCGAATGTATTCATCCTCGTCTATACTCTACCTTTACGGAACGTTTCTCATCCTTTGCGGGATCACTGCGGTAATCTTTATTGGCATGAAAGCCAAAACAGCGCTTGCGTCTGGTGGAACATCGGGGTTGATTTCAATTGTGAGTGCCTACTTTCTTGCTCAGGGCAATGAAGCACTTGCAGTCTTTGGAATTATTCTCTCTTTTGCACTGCTTTGCGTGTTTTCGTGGCGCTCAACTAAAACGTTGCAGACGATCTTCAAACTCATTCCAGTGCAGCATGCAGATCTGGGAGGCAAAGCGATTGCGTTTCTCATCATCAGCCTGATGGCGATTGTGTCCGTCATCGTTACCATGCTACAGATCTTAAACTTCGCGAAAACCTTCTGAACATTACACCTTTGCACATCCAATGGCGATAAGCTGTATCTTTACATACTGCCTTGCCTGGATGAAGACCGTATTTTCATTTATTGCTCTCCTCGTTACCATCACCTGTTGTGGCCAGCAGCCGATCGACCAGCGGTTTGAGTGGACGGTTGGAAGTTTGAAACAAGTGGTTTGGGTGAAGGGGAATGATTCCCAAAAACCATTATTTCTTTTCTTGCACGGAGGTCCTGGGAACTCCGTGATGCCCTATGCAAAAAAATTCTCCGGTCAGCTTTATGATCATTTTGTGGTTGTTCACTGGGATCAGCGCGAAGTCGGAGAAACGCTTGCGCGGAACTCATCGCCTCAACCGTTCAGCCTCGAACTGCTTGAGCAGGATGCCGAACAAGTTGTGGACTCGCTTCTTACCCACTTTCACCGTCAGAAACTTTACCTGGCGGGACATTCGTGGGGCACAGCGCTTGGCTTTCACCTTGTCCGATCAAGACCGCAGCAGATTGAAGCATTCATCACGATCGGCAGTATGATTCATCAGCAGCAAAGCGAAAGAATGGCGCTTGAACTCCTGAAAAAAGAAGCTGGAAAAAAGAATGACGAATCAGCGCTTTCCGAATTGAGATCAATCGATATCCCATTTGCAAATGGAGAGCAACTATATCTTCACAGGAAGCATTTGTTAAGATATATGGGTTCCCGCGCGAATCTCTCGAAAGATTTTGTGTTGGCGTGGTCAGAAAAATGGCTGGGAGTTTTCAATGAAGCTTCGAAAATAAATCTATTCGAAACCCTGCGCGAAGTGAAATGCCCCGTCTATTTTTTTGCGGGGAGAAATGACTATCAAACGAATAGTTACCTCGCAGAGGAATATTATAAATTGTTGAAGGCGCCTGCGAAAGGATTCTACTGGTTCGAAAACGCAGGACATAGCTTGCCGTCCTCGCATGGAAACAAGATGCAGCAGATCATTATCAACCAGATACTGAAGTCATCGCCAGGATTATGACCTTAGAAGTCGAACGATTGATTGGGAGTGCCTACCTTAGACTTGAAGTAAACGGAAAGCTCCCCATTACCTTCGAGAATAATTGAATCAATGTCTTCCAGCGTGTTTATTCCCTTGAGCTTAAGGGTGGCAATAATATCTTTTTCTGACAGCTTGTGCTGATGAATAATATGTTTAATAAATTTTCCCTGGTGGAAGATCAGAAAAGAACGCGAAAAATTCTTTCTCCATTTCACGGAGTTCAGCATCACTACGCAAGTACCCACGTAAGCACCCAGCGACAGGATAAAGATCACATAACGTGATGTCAATGGTACCGTCTTGTTGGAGATTGCGATGTAAAGCAGCATGGCCATTGCAATGCTATAAATAATATCACGGTATTGAAGGCGGTGATGAACATTGCTCGACAGCGTAGAAAAGTAATACTTAATATGCAGGAACAGGCCTGTCACCGAAGCAAGCAGGACGAAGTTCAAAATCGATTCAATCTCGTACGTATCCATAACCAGAAAATAATACCCGAGTGTATAAAATACGTGTGCCAGCTGGTTATGATTTTCCACAGATCACTGTCGTCACAAAGAAAGCGTTTGCGAAATGAAGTATTTTGGCGATTTGGCAGGGTTGTACGTTACTCCTTACGTTTGCCCTGTGATTGAGTGCTTGGGGGGTGTGTCATGAGGTCCTCAATTATCTTCCGCGAGTTTTCAACCGGCATCGCTGACTTGACCCAGATGTGATCCCTGTCTTTTTCCTTAATCCATTTCAATTTGTCGCCAACTACCGTAACGCTACCCGAAGTTATCGTGGTAAACATCCCGGAGTGAGGCCGCACTGCAACGAGCACTCCCATCTGATCCCAGCTAGGCCTGAACGGCCACGTTGGATGTGCAGCTTTGTAAAGAGAGTAGGCTATGCGCACGGGGTGTTGTGAAGTGGTTTTAAGTAACAGTTCCGAACCTGTAAGTACGCTATCCCCCATCTGGTTAGGAACAAACCAGTGCTCTGTCGGCCAGTTTGTGATCACATACTGCGTTTTCTCAGGTGCAATCCAGAAATTGTAAGAAGACCCTTCCGGGAGCCTGCCGCCTGCCGTTACAAGGCGCTTGACTTTTTTTACGACAAGGGCAGTTCCATTCAGCGGACTGATTGAGTCTGGCTCAGACTGAAGGAGATGGTAAAGGTTCGTCAGTGGGCCAATGTTCAGAATGGTAACGCTGTTGTCGGGCTCGGTTGCCAATATCTTTCGGTAGAGTGAAACGGAGTTTGGAGCGTTCACCGCATGCTGCAGATCATTGGTAAAACGTCTTGCAAGATCTTCATTGTAAGTCTTAAGGCCTCCGGACTTTGCACCGTCCTGCGAGTTCTTCAGTGTGCCAATGGGAACGTCAGGCCTTCCGTAAAAGGTGTTGATAGCATCCAGTGCAGGTGCTCCATATTCCACAGGCATGGACACCATCATTCCTCTAATGCTTACCTCACCCTTGTCAGCAAGTGCGTGCAACACTGCGACAGCACCGGCATCATCGCAGTCAGCAGAGATATCGGTGTCGAGGATTAAGGATACAGGTTCGATCTGACTGGAATTTTGTTTTTCGTTGACTGTTGCAGCGCATTGGGCGAAAACAGCGATCGTAAGCAGTGTAAGCGTCCGCATCGGAATAACCGGAAAAAAACTGTACCGGCAATCATCGCTTAAAGCAAATCGAAATAGGTTTGAAGATCAACACTTTCATCAATTTGCAATTTTTTTTTCAGGCGATATTTAGCCATTTTGACGCTCGGCACCTCGATGTTTAGCACCATTGCAATTTCACGATTTTCAAACCCCATCTTGATCAACGCACAAATTCTTAGTTCGTAGTCCGACAGCTGCTTGGCCTTCACCAGCAACCTCTCATAAAAATTTTTATGGATGCGGTTGAAGTAGAGGCCGAATTGTTCCCATTCTTTGTCGAGTGACTTGTTAGTGTTGACAAGGGAGAGCAGATATTCGTATTTCCCCGGGCTCATATGATCCGAGAGTTTTTTCAGTTCGCCTTCAAGTTCGCTGAGCGTATGGAAGCGTTGAATCATTTGCAGTGTTAGATTTGATAAACTGGCTTCAGAGTTGGCGAGCTGAGTTGCGATTTCTGCATTCTTTTCTTCTACAAGTTTGCGTTGCCGCTCAGCTTCCTGTTTTTGTTTGTGTGCTTCCTCCTTTTGAAGTTCAGCGACCATCATCTGTTGCCGAACTTCGTTCGTTCTTTGCGTAATCATTTTCTCAAGCGCAACCTTGGATCTGGTGAGGCTACGTTCACGTGCTCTGACGAGAAGCACAAGGCTAAAAATCAGGATCGCCCCATAGAGGACATACATTCCGGGAAGACGCCACCACGGTGGACGGACTGTGAAATTATAAATCGTTGGATCACCCCACCGTCCATCGGTGCTTTGCGCGCGAACCTTAAAAACATAACTTCCCCCGTCTAAGTTACTGTATGTAGCGTAGGTGTTTTTTCCTGCGGGACTCCAACCCTCATCCTGGCCTTCCAGTTTGTATTGATAATTGATGAGCGAGTTCCGGGAAGTTTCGATGGCGTTGAACTCGAATGTAATCCGATCCTGTGTGTGAGGAAGACTGAGTTTTTCAGGAACATTTGTAAATTTTATTACACCGGAGAATTGCAAGCCATGAAATAATGATCGCAAGGTGTCGCGTTCCTTATCGGATAAATATCTGCCATAGGTAAGCATTTCCCGCTGGGCCACCGCTGCGCTGTCTGTCGTCCCGTCTTGCATGCCGTACCATGAAATATTCTCTTCTCCAAGTTTCAGGTTTGTGATCAAAGCTCTCAAACGCGGTAATTCAGATTGCACCGCAGTGGGGTCAAACCTTATGAGGCGGTTGTCACCACAGCCCGCCCATATCACACCTTTCTTCCGATCGCCCGCTGGTGTGGGAATCCTGGTGAACACCATCGCGTTACCATTCACATCCTTAATGCGATAGCCCGTTGTGGTGTTGTATGATTCGGTCTTAAGGGTGTATTGACTGCGGAGGGCAGCGTTATCAGCGTCCAGCATGGCACCGTTGATAATCTGATGTGCTTTGGTAACGAACGACAATCTCGACAGGCCTGCGTTGGTTCCGATCCATAATTCACCGTTGAATCCTTCATCGATATCATAAACGGTTTCATCAGGCAAACCGTCCTGAAGCGTCATCGTGATGAACGACTTGCCATCATAACGCGAAAGACCGCCATCTGTTCCGCCAATGAAGATGTTTCCCTTCTGGTCTTCATGCAACTTCACGAGCGTATTGCTGCAGAGGCCGTCTCGCGTGTCATACGACCTGAAAGTTTTTCTATTGTAGACCGTTAATCCACCAAACGTTGCAAACCAGTATTGGCCGATCCTATCCTGGAGAATATCCCATACAACCTTGTTTGCTAATCCATCTTTAGTCGAAAACGAAGTAAAACCTTTTCTATCCAGCACTGCTAGGCCTTCGTCCGTTCCCAGCCAAAGGCTGCCGTCCCTATCAAACAATAGTGAATTGACATTATCATTCGGTAAGCCATTGTCCGTGGTATAAGAAGTAAAGGACGAGCCATCAAACCTGATGATTCCTCCTCCGCGGGTAGCAAACCACAGAGAGTGTCTTGAGTCTTCTGCGATAGCGGTTACGGGATAGGGCGGTAAGCCCGTGCCTTCTGTTAAAAGTAAGAGGTCTTCACCATCAAATTTTATCACTCCGCTTTTCGATGAGCCGAACCATATGTTCCCCTGGTGATCCTGGAAAGTAGCGCCAATTGAAAAGTCAGGTAAGCCGGTGAGGTTCTCATATACTAACAATGCATTGCCGTCATAACGATTCACTCCACCTCCATAGGTTGCAAGCCAGAGCGTGCCTGGGTTCCCCTCGATGATGCTTCGGACGTTGTTGTTCGTTAGTCCTTCGCGTGTTGTCAGCACTGAAAACGTGCTGCCGTCAAAAATGCTAACGCCTCCACCCTCTGTACCGATCCAAATGTCACCGCTACTGTCTTCAGTGATAGTCCAGACCGCGTTATCCGACATTCCCGAAGAAGTGGAATAGTGCTTTACCTCTGCTTTCTCAATGCAATACGCGCCCTCGGCAGCGGTTCCAAACCATAATCGCCCTTTCGAATCTGACAGCATTGCGCGAACAAATTTTCCGCGCATTTGAGGTATCTCGGAAAACCTTTTGCCATCAAAGATTGAAACACCCTTGTCCGTTCCCACAAAGATATTGGCCGACTTGTCCGTTATGATGCTCCAGATGTTGTCGCTGGGAAGGCCGTCCGATGTTGTGATCGTCCGGAATGTATGACCGTTAAAGATACTAATACCTTTATCAAATGTTCCAAACCATATTCTTCCCATTGGATCCTCGACAATGCTTCGCACCATATCTTGCGCTAATCCATCTTTGGCCGATAACGTTTTAAAAGAAATTCCGTCATATCTGGATACACCACCGCCAAATGTTCCAAACCAGATATCGCCATAACGGTCTGTGGCCATGCATGAGACAACGTTGTGGGCAAGGCCGTGACTGGTGTTGTAATTGCTAAATGTTCTGCCATCATATTTGCTGACACCAGCACCATAAGTGGCGAACCAGAGATTTCCGTTCGAATCTTTAATTGCCGAATAAAAACTGCTGAGTGCAAGTCCCTGTTCCGTTCCAAACACTCTAATGCCTGCTGCAGGCCTCTTACCTTTCATGACCGTGACAGGCCCGATCGCAGTTTTCCTGGGGACCTGTTGACCCGTTGCGTGTTTTGGCACCAGGGCACACAATAGAAAAATACTGATGATCCACATGGAGCTGAGCAATCTAACGGGAGGCTCGAAGCATAGTGTGCGTTTCCTTGCAGTCATAGCGCTTGCAGGTATTGCTGTAACTCCACTGAATCATCCAGCTGCAATTTTTTTCTCAGCCGGTATCTCGCCATTTTTACGCTTGATGTTTCAATGTTGAGCATCATGGCAATTTCCTGGCTGCCGAAACCAAGTTTGATGAGCGCACACATGCGAAGTTCATGGTTTGACAACGGCTGGCCTATCTGCCGCAACTTGTCATTGAAGTCCTTGTAGATGCCATCGAAGTACAGGTTGAAACGCTCCCACTCTTTGTCGAGGGACTTGTTCATTGCGATCAGCGAAAACGCGCGCTTGAAGTTGTTGGGATCACTTTCTGCAGCAAGCTTCCGCAGCTCTTGCTCCAGCTCATCATAGGCATGAAAGCGATGGATCATTTCCTGACTTAAGCCGGCAAGACTGGCTTCCGTCTTTTTGAGCTCAGTGATGATTTCGTCATTTTTTTGCTCGACAAGCCTGCGCTGCCGATCGACCTCAAATTTTTGTTTTTGAACTTCCACCTTCTGCATTTCTACGGCCTTCATCTGCTCAACAACTTCATTGGTGCGATCTTCCACGATCTGGGCCAGGCGGGCGCTTTCCAGCGTCAGGGCCCGTTCGCGGATTTTAATGAAGGCCGTCAGCAAAGAAATGAAAACACCAGCATACGTTAAATACATCCATGGAGTACGCCACCAGGGAGGCAAAATGGTGAAATGATAAACCAGCGGTTCACTCCACGCGCCTGTTGCACTTTGTGCCCTCACCTTGAAAACATAATTGCCTTCCCACAAATTGCTGTACGTTGCTTCTGTAGTTTTAACCGGGGGGCTCCAGGCATCGTCCTGCCCCTCCAACCTGAACTGATAGCTTACGAGCGGATATCGGCTCGGTTCAATCGCTGTGAAATTGAAAGTAACGCGACTGACATTTTGAGAGAGAACGGGAGACTTGGGTAAATTTGAAAAGCGTACGAGGCCATCAAAACGCACACTCCCAAATTGCCGGATAAGTGTATCGCGTGCGGGTTGCGCCAGCGCCCTGCCGTAAACTTGTGTTTCTTGTTGAAGTCGCACAAGCGAGTCCTGGAATCCCTGATCGCCCAGCGAATACCAACACACTGTCTGATCGTTCAGTTTAAGATTTGTCAGAACAATTTTTGGTGGCAATGAATTTTTATTCACAGACGATGGATCGAATCTGATCAGCTTGTCATCTCCGCATCCGGCCCAGATTAACCCGCGGCCCGTGCGCGTTCGTGGAAAACCATTCTGCACAAAGGCAAGCGCATTGGTATTGATGTCTTTGATATTATATCCGGTTTTTGAATTGAAAGAATCCCACCGAACTCCAAACTTTTTCACACCTGCATTATCCACTGACAACAGCCCCGCGCTAATTGCCTCATTGCTTCTGGTCATAAAGGTGAGCGAGGAAATGCCAAGATTTGTTCCGATCCACAGCTGGCCGTTCAGGCCTTCGATGATATCATAAACTGTTTCATCCGGTAACCCCTGCTGCTTGCCGAACGTCAGAAATGTTTTACCATCGAAGCGGCTCAATCCCCCAGCAGCACCACCAACCCACAGATAACCCTTTTCATCCTGATGAAGACATAGGAGCGAATTGCTGCACAACCCATCTGCGGTTGTATAAGTCCTGAACGAGCTTCCGTCATAAGCAATTAACCCGCCTCCGTATGTCGCGAGCCAGTAGGTTCCATCGCTGCCCTGCAGAATATCCCATACCATGTTGTGGGGTAATCCTGTGGCAGTGGTCAGTGCAGTGATTTCTTTATCGGTGATAATAGCAATCCCGCCATCAGTTCCAACCCATAATCTGCCGTTGTTATCTTCGCAGATCGCCCTGACATTATTATTGGGAAGCCCTGTTGATACATTGTACGTGGCAAGCCGAGATCCATCTAGTTTGCTCAGCCCCCCTCCGTGAGTGCCGATCCAGATTGCGTGGTCCCGTGTCTCAGCAATGGTGCGGATAAGGTTTGAAGGCAGTCCATTGACTGTGTTGTATGTAAAAATGTTTTCACCATCGAACCTCACAACACCTCCGCCAAAAGTTGCCAGCCATAGATTGCCCTCGTGGTCTTCGGTAATATGCCGGATTTTACTGCTCGGGAGACGGTGTTGCGTTTCGTAAAGTTGAACTGCATTGCCATCAAAATGGCAAACGCCATTACCCAACGTACCGAACCAAATACTGCCTGAATTGTCCTCGGCAATCGTTGTCACGTTGTCCGAAGGAAGTCCCTCAGCCGTTGTAAGGGAAGAAAAGCTATTTCCATCGAAGGTTGTCACACCTCCTTCAGTTGCAAACCATATGTGGCCAGCCTGGTCCTGCACGATCCTCCATGTGGCATTATCCGCAAGTCCATCTGTGCTTAAATAATGTTCAGTTCCACTCTTGGAAATCTTATAGACTCCGTCAGTTGCTGTTCCTGCCCAGAGGTTATCATCACGGTCGACAAGAATACCTCGCACAGTTTGATCTTTAGCCGCAGGCATTGTTGAAAACTTAGAGCCATTGTATGACGTGATACCTTTATTTGTTCCGAAGTAGATCACACCTGCGTGATCTTCAGCGATGCACCACACCGAATCTCCGGCCAGACCTTCAGC
The DNA here is from genome assembly GCA_029309925.1 of Fulvivirgaceae bacterium JP3-4. Taxonomy (GTDB): domain Bacteria; phylum Bacteroidota; class Bacteroidia; order Cytophagales; family Cyclobacteriaceae; genus Chryseosolibacter. The sequence goes on along the minus strand of JARKND010000001.1, from coordinate 2,162,286 downwards.
AGCGTTAAAAGTTTTGAAAGTTTTTCCATCGAAGACGCTTACTCCTCCAAAAAACGTCCCGAACCAAATGTTACCCTTTGAATCCTCGAAAACCGAAATCACTAAATCCTGCGCAAGGCCGTCTTTCATTGTATAAGTTTTGAAAGCGATACCATCGAAATGTGAGATGCCGCCACCTAGTGTGGCGAACCACAGATCACCATATCGATCTTCTTCTATTCCGGTGATAATACTGTGGGCAAGACCATGCTCGGGACTGTAATTCTGAAAAGATCTTCCATCGTACTTGCTCACTCCTGCGCCAATGGTGCCAAACCACAGATTTCCCATACTGTCTTTAAAGGAGGAGAAGATCGAACTCATGGCGAGGCCATCCTCCGTATCGAGGGTGGTTAAACTTGCGGAAGGGTTTTTCAATTTTACCGGTGACACCGCACCCACCGTTCGCATGACCGGAGTGCTTGAAGGTGTTTGCGCCACGCACGTGCTGCCAGACATCACGATTATCAGAGATAGTGTGGCTGCGCAGATAAACGTTGGAAAATATCCCGTACCGGCTAATGCGTTCCCTGGAAATAAGCTTAAAGGAAATTTTTTAAGCATGAAGACGAAAAATGACGCGACCATGCACATCGCGCACTTATCGATCTGAAGAAAAGGTCTTCGTTCGAGCAGATCTGGATACATGCAGTGGTAAGGTGAAACTCCTCCCCACTAAAAAAAATGCACGATTTACCCCATAACTGAGGGTAATTTCAAAAACAACTTCAGTAGTGGGGCTCCTGAATATTTTGAATTTAATAAAAAAAATAATTTATGATGAAGCTCGCCTTGAATTTTTTAACCATTCAGAAATGTCTCATCAACAAATCGATGTTGGCATCTGTTGTCTCGGCCATTTTGTGATGTTTTAAATTCGCGCTGAGCGATGAAAGGCCGTGAGTATCCTTTAGAATATTGGATTCGATATGCGCCAGCGTGAAGCCATTGATGCGATCGTCAATTGATCCGGTGCTGTATTTTCCGAACCGCTGTCCCTTTTGATTATTCGTGTCGACAAGGTCGATGAACAGCGATGTTAAAGTTTCACTGCGCTGTTTGTTCCAGAACTGAAAGCCGTGCAGTGTCGGATAGCTGACATTCACACTGTATGTTGCGTCTGCATAATTGCTGATGCCGTGCTCCTTGTATTCAAGTTGAGTGATGTACCACTCCACTCCGATAGCCCAGCTTTCGCGGATGGTCTCCGACACCTGGCTGAATTGGACGACACCTCCCCGCATGACTTCCATATGGGTGGTGTGCGCAGTCTCGTGACAGGTTGCCGAGAACATCTCATCTGAATCATTTTCGGTTCCATCCGTTGGATTGAAGCGATAGATCAGAATGTTGGGGTTGATGCCGAAGGCCGACCAGTTGCCGATGTTTCTTGCTATGTGATTCCCCGTCTTGTTGAACACAGAATACTTCAGGCGAAAGCCAGGGCGCTTCAATCCCCCGATGTTTCCATAATAGTAACGCATTGCTGCACGGAACACATGGGCGTAATGGAAGTTCATACTCTTCGGTTCAATTTGAAGATTCCAATCGCCTTTCTTTTTAGGTCCGTGAATGGTAGCCTGTCCAAACGTTCCGCTGCGGATGTCAAATTTGTCACGCTCCCAGATGAGCTTATACTGTACATCCTTCCGGAATGAACCATTCATGCGAAACGAGCCGTCTGAATTTGTGATCGCGGTTTCCACATCGAACCATCTGCGCGCCTGGACTTTGACTCCGGCCACGGGAATGTATTTTCGAAGCCGCGTGTCGAATACAGTGATCTTCCCAGCGGGTGTCCACTTCGAGCTTCTTCTTGCTGAGATCGATTCAAGAACAGCTGCTTCGGCTTCAGGATAACCGGCTATTCGGAATGCTTCATCCTCGAGTAGGTGCGCGAAATCGTCAGCTTCGGTATTCGTTCTAACCATTGAACGAAGCGCATGCTTCTCGAACTGCGGCAAATAGAGTTCATCTAAAATTTCAAATGCGATGGCGTGGGGTGAATGGTATCCCACCGGAACCCGTGCGTACTGATATGTGGGAACGTCAAGTGATAATGATGGATCGTGGTAGAAATCTCCCGCTTCTGATACCTCGTAGTCGAGCGGATGGTCAGAAAGTTCCAGGCTCGAGTCTGCCGCGAGCTGATCATACTGTTCGTAGTTTGCAGGCATGAATCGTACATACCAGTGTGTGGGCTCGAGCTTAAATGAAAAAAGGAAAGAGACTGAGTCGTTCTTCGTCTGCAAACTTTGAAATGCGCGTTGCATATTTCCAAGTGCAAAAGGATTGATCAGCTTCTTTCCCAATACCAATGTTTTGCCTTCAGCAAATATTTTTTTCTCCTGCTCTGGTAACTCTTCATGCAAGCACGAAGCTAAGGTCATGGCAGTCAGTGCGACCACGAGTGACCTCGTCACATTCCTCCCCCACATAACATCTGATGAAAACCCCTACTCCTCTATCCACCACAGATTGGCGAAATGGACGGTTAAAATGTTGTGCCAACCAAGCAGTCACTAGTTACTGGTCATTAGTCATTGGGAGGAAGGGAATTTGGGAAAAGGAAAAAAGAAAAGTAGTCGTTCAAGATCTGGGGATCGACCATGTTTAGGCGCATTCCGCTAACGATGCGGATTCTGAGAGTGAGAGCGAAATACCGGCAATCACTGATCTCTTTTGGTGGTGGGCGATTGTGCGTCTTTGTAATATGAAACGAAAAGGCGACCCTTTCGAGTCGCCTTCTTCATTTTCCTATTTTACAATTTTACTTCTATTCCTCTTTCCTCCCAATGACTAGTGACCAGTGACTAATAACTCTAAAGATCAAATTCAATCGTATCCCCAACCCCAAACGACTTCCCTTCATCTTTCGATTTTGGCTCAGGTCGGGGTTTTACTTCTTCTTTTTCTTCGGAGGAGGTGCTACTTTCTTCGCGGGGGCTTTCGCTTTGGGCTGGGCTTTCCCCGAAGAGGTTTTGCTGCTCGACTTTGATTTTGGGCTTTGGCTCTGGTCTTTTTGGGACTTGGGCTTTTGGCTCGGGGATGTTGAAGAGGTTGGCTTGCTCCCCTTCTTCGATCCACTCGTTGGGATCCGGCTCGAATTTTTTTTTTCCCCGGTGCTATTCGAGGTTGATTCGGTTGACTGTGATTCGCTATCTTCTTCACTCTCTTCCGTAGCCGCCTCCTGGTCCTGAACCAGATTCACCTTCGTGACTTTGTATTCAGACAGTCTGTTACCCAGTGCTTTCCAACCTTTGACTTCGACTAGCTCGTCAAGACTCATCGTCTCGATTTTCTTAGGCTTGTCTTTCGCCTTCTGGACCTCCACTTCTACCTCAGGACTTTCCGCAGTCGACACGACAACGAGTCGCGAGCCGATACCTTCTGAGATGAAGCCAAATTCCTTGTCGGTGGTGCTAGTCTCGATGTTGAAACGCTTCACCATGTATTGCTTGCTTTCGCCATCGACATATACGGCAGAGATAACTTTCTTCGGATTAAACTTCTCCACGTGCAAAGTCTTCTCGGGATCGTAACGGTTGGTCAGATCGAAGCTGGTGATCTTGTATGAACCGTTGCGCATGAAGGCAATGATCAAATCATCACCGTCAAACTTCCCGAGCTTTCTTCCGCGACCATCCTTATTCAATCGGCCGGAAGCTTCGTCATACCACAAGTCAATCTTACTTAATGTAGATGCACCTGCCTTCAGAAAGTCAACCTTCCGAACCGGATAATGTGTAATGGTATTTCCACGCGAGCTTCTTCCCTTCACTTCAAGTTCAGAGAAGTCGTATTCGAATATCTTCTTACGAGCCGTACTTGCCGGGCTGAGCTTTACCTCAACGGTCTCGGCTTCCCCGTTAGGGTTGCCCGACACGTAGTGAATTTTAGAGTTTGGATGTCCTTGTGTCAAATCGTATTCCTTATCGCGGGTAACGCCTGGCAGGTTGAAACGTTTCGCGAACGTTCTGCCGCTTTTGCCGTCAGAGTAGATGACATTGTACACCATGCGGTCATCGGCTTTCTTCCAGATACCAGCATAGAGGATATCCTTACCCATGAAGCCTTTCTCCTGAATCTTCGAGATGAGCGCTTTACCGTCTTTGCGGATAACGATCACGTTGTCGAGCTCAGAGCAGTCTGTGATAAATTCAGTTTTATCGTCACGCTTCAATCCGTATCCAACGAATCCATCGGCACGGTTAACATAAAGCTTCTGGTTGCTGGCAATAACTTCCGTTGCTGAAACAGACTGGAAGCTCTTGATCTCGGTCTTACGCTCTCTTCCTTTGCCGTATTTTTCAAGCAGATTCTGGAAGTAAGAGATCGCGTAATCCGTTAAGTGTCTGAGGTGATGCTGGGTTTCCTTCAACTCTTTCTCAAGGTCTTTGAGCATTTCGTCAGCTTTGAACGAGTCGAACTTCGAGATACGCTTGATCTTGATCTCGGTCAGCTTTACGATGTCGTCATTGGTGATCTCACGGTAGAATTTCTTCTTGTGAGGCTTCAGGCCTTTGTCGATGCGAGCGATGACTTCTTCCCACGTTCTTGCTTCTTCTATGTCGCGGTAGATCTTGTTTTCAATGAAGATCTTCTCAAGCGATGAGAACAGGATCTTCTCCATCAACTCGGCCTTGCGAATCTCAAGCTCACGTTTCAGAAGTTTAACCGTCTGCTCCGTGTTGTATTTGAGGATGTCAGTGACGCCCATGAACGCAGGTTTGTCCTCCACGATCACGCAGGCATTTGGTGAAATACTGATCTCACAATCGGTGAATGCATACAAGGCATCCATCGCAATCTCAGGCGATTGACCTGGCTGAAGAAGGATTTGGATCTCGACATCTTTTGCTGTGTTGTCGATCACCTGCTTCACTTTTATCTGTCCTTTTTCACTCGCCTTCACGATCGATTCCATCAAGGAAGTGGTCGTAGTTGAGAACGGTATCTCCTTGATAACGAGTGTCTTCTTGTCGATGATATCAATCTTTGCGCGAACCTTCACCTTACCTCCGCGCATACCGTTGTTGTATTCCGAGAAATCGGCAATACCACCAGTCGGGAAGTCGGGATAGATTTTCGGGCGCTTCTCTTTCAACACATCGATCGATGCCTTGATGAGCTCATTAAAGTTGTGCGGAAGGATCTTGGTAGACAAACCTACTGCGATACCTTCAACACCCTGGGCAAGCAAAAGCGGGAACTTCACCGGAAGTGTAACCGGCTCCTTCTTTCGACCATCGTATGAAAGCTGCCACTCAGTAGTCTGAGGGTTGTAAACCACATCGAGTGCAAACTTTGAAAGTCTTGCTTCAATGTAACGTGGAGCTGCGGCACCATCACCTGTGCGTATATCGCCCCAGTTACCCTGCGTTTCGATCAGGATATCCTTCTGCCCGAGGTTCACGATTGCCTCACCGATCGCGGCATCACCGTGTGGGTGATACTGCATCGCATTACCGATGACGTTGGCGACTTTGTTGAAACGTCCGTCATCCATCTCTTTAAGCGAATGCATGATCCTGCGTTGCACGGGTTTGAAACCATCTTCAATCCGCGGCACCGCGCGCTCAAGAATTACATATGATGCATAATCAAGGAACCAGTTTTGGTACAGTCCATCCAGCGCAATGGAGTGGACAGCATCACCGTTTGCATTTCCGTTCGCACCGCTGGTGTTGGTGGAGATGACGGTTGGTTTTCCAAGTGGGGGTTTCTTCTTGCTCATCTAGGTTATCTGTCTTCTAATTTGTTTGGTATCTATTGAATGTTGCAGGTTCCAGGTCACAAGTTTCAGGCGGCAGGTAGCAGGGATTGGACCTGCGACTTGTAACCTGAGACCTGTAACGCGCATTAGGTAATGCCCAACACTGGAGCCGCAAGCGCGAACTAGGCGACAGCATCCTCCGGCTGTTCTTCCAACTCAATCTTCTCCTCCGCTCCTTTTTCAACTTTATCCAACTCGATTCTCAGGTTATCGATAATGAATTCCTGACGGTCAGGCGTGTTCTTGCCCATGTAAAACTCAAGGATCTTCTGGAGATTTGTGTCGTGGAGCAATACAGGCTGAAGTCTGATGTCTTCACCGATGAAGCCACCGAATTCCTCCGGAGAGATCTCACCGAGTCCTTTGAATCGAGTGATCTCGACTTTCCCGCCAAGGGTTTGCATCGCCTTCTGCTTTTCATCTTCGCTATAGCAATAGATCGTCTGCTTCTTGTTGCGGACGCGGAACAATGGCGTTTCCAGAATGAACACGTGTCCGGCTTTTACAAGATCAGGGAAGAATTGAAGGAAGAACGTCATCAGCAAAAGTCGGATGTGCATGCCGTCCACGTCAGCATCCGTAGCGATGATTACCTGGTTGTAACGCAATCCGTCAAGGCCGTCTTCGATATTCAGAGCATGCTGAAGGAGGTTAAATTCTTCGTTCTCGTAAACGACTTTTTTGGTCAGTCCATAACAGTTCAGGGGTTTACCACGTAAACTGAAAACTGCCTGAGTTTCAACGTTTCGCGACTTTGTAATTGAACCAGAAGCTGAATCACCTTCGGTGATAAAGATCACGCTGTTGGCACCCTTCTCGTTCTTGTCGTCAAAGTGGTATCGGCAGTCGCGGAGCTTCCGGTTGTGGAGATTTGCTTTCTTGGCGCGTTCGTTCGCGAGCTTCTTGATACCCGCGATTTCTTTACGCTCGCGCTCCGACTGGATGATTCGCTTTTCGAGCGCATCCTTTACAGCCGGGTTCTTGTGAAGATAGATCTCGAGTTCCTTCGCAACGAAATCGCCAACGAAGTTTTTGACCGATGGTCCATCCGGAGCCATGTTCACGGAGCCTAGTTTCGTTTTCGTTTGTGATTCAAACACAGGCTCCTGCACACGAACGGCAATGGCTCCAATAATCGATGCACGAATGTCGGCAGCATCGTATTCTTTCTTGCAAACTTCACGAATTCCTTTCACAACGCCTTCGCGGAAAGCAGCGAGATGGGTTCCACCTTGCGTGGTATTCTGACCGTTGACAAACGAGTAGTATTCTTCACCGTATTGGTTTCCGTGGGATAGGGCAAACTCGATATCGTTTCCACGAACGTGGATGATCGGGTAACGCAATTCTTCAGCGTTAGTCTTCTGCTTCAGCAGGTCAAGAAGTCCATCTTTCGAGAAAAACTTGCGACCGTTATAATTGATGGTGAGACCTGCGTTCAGGAAAGCATAATTCCACATCAGGTCATCCAGGTATTCCGGGATGAAGTGATAATGCTTGAACATGGTTGCGTCTGGTTCGAATTCAACCAACGTGCCGTTCTTCTCATCTGATTTTGTCTGGCGGGGATCACTCACTAAAACGCCTTTCTTAAATTCAGCAAGCTTGGTTGCTCCATCGCGGAACGCCTGGACTTTGAAGTAATTCGAAAGCGCATTTACAGCTTTTGTACCGACACCGTTCAAACCAACCGACTTCTGGAATGCGCCTGAATCGTATTTTGCACCCGTGTTGATCTTTGAAACCACATCCACAACCTTTCCGAGAGGAATACCCCGACCGTAATCGCGAACGACCACGCGGGACTCATTGATCGTGATGTCGATTTGCTTTCCGTAGCCCATCATGTGTTCATCGATACTGTTATCAACTACCTCTTTCACAAGCACATAGATACCGTCATCTTTAGAAGAACCGTCACCGAGTTTACCGATATACATACCCGGGCGAAGGCGAATATGCTCGCGCCAGTCGAGCGAGCGGATACTCGACTCGTTGTAATCATTAGACGGGGTATTTGCTGCAGATTTTGCCATACACTTATCAGGAAATTAGAAAGACTTTGAGTTCAAAAAATTGAATTCGTAAAGCTTAAAAAATGCGAATTAATACGAATAAAGCGATTTTCAATAGCAATGCAATGGAAGTGCGCGCATTAACGGTTCGCGAACGGAATTAAGTTGCGGCCCTTAACTGCTTGACTAACAAACAGTCTCTGAAGTAAAATTTAAATCGCCTGTTTAACGAAAAATTTCTGCGCCAATACATACACCGGCCATACAAGCGCCACAACAAGAATAAGTACCACGCTGCCGTAAATAATGAAATAGATGCTTTCGTAATTGAATTTTTCAGCGCTGTTGTAAAGGCCGATGAGGCTTATGCCCGTGATAAAAAAGATATTTATTGAAGTCACGAGGGCGTGAATCCATGTCCTAAGGTCTTCCTGCCGGCTGTAAACTTTCCCAAACACGTAAACAACTACATTGACAAGCGCCAGCGTTCCTACAATGACGTAGAAAAGCACCTCCTTATTGATGGAAACCTGTTCTGACCCGCGGTCCTGTATAATCAGTTCTTCCGGCCAGCCTGCATATCCAAAAAGTAACCGCGCAAGAACCGCCAAAACCGAAAGGAACCAAACTGCTTTAAAAATCTTCAACGTCATACCTGGAATTTGGTGCAAAGTAACGGGGTAAAAAGGCAGGAACCAAGTTCGAAAATCCAAAACCCAAAACCCAAGATCCAAAATCCAGGATGAAAAGGCCAAATGTTCGTCTTTGGCGAGTGGTTTTCCTGTGGGTGGTTTTTAGACCTTGGGCTTTGGAACTTGGATTTTGGCTTTTGGTTTTTTAACTATTTGGGGAATCTTTAACTTTGGATGATCTACTTGCATGAACATCAATCCCATAGTCCTGTCGATACCGATCTTTTTTATCCTTATCGGGATTGAAATGATCGTGGAGCGGTTTACCAACCAGAAGCTTTATCGGTTGCCGGATGCCATAGCAAACCTTAGTTGCGGAATAACATCGCAGCTTTCAGGATTGTTCTTGCGGATTTTTGGAATAGGCATCTATCAATATCTGTTTGAGCATTTTACGCTTTTCACGTGGAATAAGAACTGGGTCTATTGGGTTGTTTTGATCCTGTTAGTTGATCTCGCCTACTACTGGGCGCATCGGATGAGTCACGAGGTGAACTTGTTCTGGGGCGGCCATGTGGTACATCACCAGAGCGAGGAGTATAACCTGTCTGTGGCGCTACGTCAGAGTTCGCTGCAGGTTATTTGGACCTTTGCATTCAGCTTGCCTATTGCCTTGCTAGGTTTCAGCACCCTCGACTTCGCGCTAATATCTGCGTTCAACACCCTGTACCAGTTCTGGATCCATACAGAGACGATCAAAAAGCTTCCGAAGCCAATCGAATTCATCTTCAACACGCCTTCACACCACCGCGTGCATCACGGTCGCGATCCAAAATACATTGACAAGAACCATGCTGGGTCGCTGATCATCTGGGACCGCATGTTCGGCACATTCCAGGAAGAGCAAGAGAAACCGACTTACGGCATCACGAAACCTATCAACAGCTGGAATCCGATCTGGGCCAATGTGAGCCATTATGATGAGATGCGTAAAGACATGCAGCGCATTCCCAAGTGGACGGACAAGATCAAATACATGTTTATGAAACCCGGATGGCTCCCTGATTACCTCGGTGGTTATCGGGCTGCACCTGAAGTTGATAAAGCTTCCTACAAAAAATACGACACACCTGCGCCAATGTCTCTCAACCTTTATGTGTTGTTCCAATTTGTACTTTGTTTGGCGGGCACAGCAATGTTTCTGTTCAATGCTTCGAAATTCGGCCTTGGAGAAAAAGCATTTATTGCATCACTCATTTCACTTGTAGTCGTTAACAGTGGCGTTCTGTTTGAGAACCGCGCCTGGGTCAAATGGAGCGAGTGGATCCGGATCATCTTCTATCCTATCCTGCTGTCATACTTCACGTATATAAATAACTGGCCGGTGTTGTGGCATGGTGTGGCGATTGTATACTTTGCGATCTCATTTACATGGTTCTACTCACTGCAAAAAAGCAAGCATGCCCAGGTCCAGATCGCTTAATCTCATTGTCGTTTTATCAATCCTCTTTTTTTCCTGTGGCAAAGATCTCCCAACACTTGACGGGATAGATACTGAGTTGTGGAAAGGCGACAAGAACGGCTGTGATGGCAAACGATTCGCGATGGCTGCAACCCTTCGCGTGGAAAAGGAAAAACTGCTCGCCCTTGATGAAGGGCAGATCATCAAGATCCTGGGGCGACCCGATCGTAATGAGCTGTTTAAAAGAAACCAGAAGTTCTATTATTATTTTCTGCAACCTGCGCCCGAGTGCAACCTCGGCAACGACAACCCGCAAAAACTTGTTGTGCGATTTAATGCAATGGGGTTGGCGAAGGAGGTGGTAGTGGAGTGATGGTTTCTTGAAACGTGGGGAGGGCAGGTTCCAGGTTCCAGGTTCAAAGTCCAGGTTTCAGGTTTAACCGACCGGAATCTTTATTGCCGCAACTTGGAACTTGCAACTTGGAACTTTGAACCTTAAACTTGGAACTTGCAACTAGCGCTTCGTGAACTGCGCGGCAACAACAAGATCTTTACTTCCCGCAGTGTACGTGTAGAACCCCGCCCCACTCTTCACTCCCTTATGCCCTGCCTGAACCATGTTGACAAGCAACGGGCATGGTGCATACTTGGGATTGCCGAAACCATCATGTAATACTTTGAGAATGGAAAGACATACATCGAGGCCAATGAAGTCTGCGAGTTGCAGCGGTCCCATCGGATGAGCCATCCCTAATTTCATTACGGTATCGATCTCTTCCACGCCAGCAACGCCTTCATACAGTGAATAGATTGCTTCATTGATCATTGGCATCAAAATGCGGTTAGCGATGAAGCCGGGATAGTCGTTCACTTCTACCGGAATCTTTCCCAGCGCCTTTGACGCGTGCATGATTGCTTCCGTTGTTTTATCGGAAGTGCTGTAACCGCGAATGACTTCAACCAATTTCATCACCGGCACGGGATTCATGAAATGCATTCCGATTACCTTATCCGCCCGTTTTGTAACAGAGGCAATTTTCGTAATCGAAATTGAAGAAGTATTGGAGGCGAGGATTGCATTCGGAGGGGCTGCTTCATCAAGGTCTTTGAAGATTTTCAGCTTGAGGTCTGCATTTTCAGTGGCGGCTTCGACAACTAAGTCAGCGTTCGCCACGCCTGATCTGAGGTCTGTTGAAGTTGTTATATTCTGAATCGTTGCTTGTTTCACTTCCGCGGAGATCAACTCTTTGGCTAACTGCCGGTCCAGGTTTTTTTCGATTGTCGACAAAGCCTTGCGTAACGCGTCTTCAGAAATATCGATCAGCGTCACCTTGTACGTCATTTGCGCAAACACGTGCGCGATCCCGTTCCCCATTGTACCCGAGCCAATTACTGCAACGTTCTTCATTATTCTACTGTTTGAAATGGGCGCAAGATAGTAAAATAGTCATTAGTCACTGGTCATTAGAAATTGGGAGGAAAGGGAATTTGGAAAAAGGAAAGAGAACACTTCGCCCTTTTTTCTTCTTTCCTTTTAACCATTCTCCTAATGACTGGTGACTAGTAACTAATGACTTAAACCACCCTTCCAGACGAACTCTTTTTAAGTATGTCCCTGATCTCGGAAAGGAGTTCGACATCGGGTGGGACTTGTGCGGGGCCTGCGGGTTTGGCCTCCTCCTTGCGCTTCATGCGATTGATGCCTTTTACGAATAAGAATATCACGAAGGCAATGATGACGAAGTCTAGTGTAGTAGCCAGGAAGTTGCCGATCTTTACACCAGGACCGATTTCCATTGTACGCCAGTCGCCAGCGGGCATAACTGGGTTGATCAAGGGCATTACGATGTCGTTGACCAGAGAGGAAACGATCTTTCCAAATGCAGCACCGATAATCACACCCACAGCAAGATCCATCACATTGCCTTTCATGGCAAACTCTTTAAATTCTTTCAGCATAGATTTTAATGGTTAGTACAATCAAATTAGGAAAAGCATCACGAAGTTGAAAGTCAATTGGTTAGTTCCTTTTACCTCGATCGGTAAATTCATATCTTAACGTGCGATAAAACCGTATGCCACCAAAGGGACGTAAGATTGCGAAGAAGGCTTCGGCAAAGAAAACTGTTGCCAAAACTAAATCAAGAACGGAGAAAGCGGAGACCGCAGTCAGCGCCAAAAAACTTGCCGCGCTGCGTGAAAGCGAACGCCAGCTTGAAATCATCCTCAACACTGCGCCCATCGGTATCTGGGAATGGAACATTGAAACCAGTACTGTAGCATGGTCCGGTAAAGTGTTCGAAATCTTCCACCTTCCCGCCCGGACTTTCGAAAGGTCTTATGAGACTTATCTCAGTCTCGTACATCCGGAGGACAAACTTAGAATGCAGCTGTTGCTGAAGGAAAGTCTTGCCGGCAGGGATAATGACTACTATATCGAGCATCGTATTATCCGGCCTGATGGCGAAGAGCGGTGGCTGAAGGTGGAGGCTACGTTTAAACGGAACAAAAAGGGTGTGGCGGTGTTGATGAATGGCACGGTGCAGGACATCACGGAACGAAAGCTGCTTGAAAAAGATCGCGAGGACTGGAAGGCGCGACACGAACTTGTTGCTACCTCTGCCGGCCTTGTTATCTATGACTACGACATAATAACCGGTAACATTCTCTGGAGCGGTAACATCCGCGATGTGCTCGGTTATGATCCGAAAGAGCTCGGTGACATCAACCGCTGGGTTGAGTTGATTCATCCCGATGACCGGGCGGAAGCGCTGGCCGAACTCGATAAGGCGCTGGCAGCAAACAAACGCTACGATGTCTATTACAGATTCAGCAAGAAGAATGGCGAGTATTGCCACATGCACGACCGCGGTGTGTTTCTGACCGGGAGCGATAATAAGGCAATTCGAATGCTGGGGATGATGAACGATGTTTCTCAACGCGTCAAGGCGGAGGAATCGCTACGCGAGAGTGAACATCGCTTCAGGAATCTTCAGCAGGCATCGTTTGGTGGCATTGGCTTGCACGATAAGGGGAAAATCATCGACTGCAACCAGGGATTGTGCGATATCACTGGCTATTCATATGACGAACTGATCGGCAGCAACGGACTGAACCTGATCGCTCCGGAATGGCGAGATTTCGTTCTGGAGAAAATTACATCCGGCTATGACAAAACGTACGATGTGGAGGGAATCAGGAAAGACGGGTCGCGTTATTTTGTTGAGATCCGCGGCAAGAACCTGCCGCTGCAGGGCAAAACAATACGGGTGACGGAGTTCCGCGACATCACAGACCGCAAGGTAAACGAAGAAAAGATAGCGGAGCACAACAAGAAACTTTTTGCAGTAGCCGAAGAGTTGCGGAGGAAGAACCATCAGCTTCAGGAATTTACCCAGATCGTGTCACATAATCTTCGGTCCCCGGTCGGAAACATTCTGACGTTGCTCACTTTTTATGAGAATGCCACAAGCGATGAAGAAAGGCGTGAGCTTATAGCTTTGCTGAAGGAATCCGGTGCAACTACGCTGACGATGCTAGATGAGTTGAATGATATCCTGAAGATCAAGCAGGATAAGAATATTCCGCAGCAGGATATCCATTTCGAAAAGCTGACGCACCAGGTCACTTCGATGCTTACTGCACGGATCACGGAAGTAAAGGCACAGATCACATTCGATTTTTCTCAGGCTCCTGTGATCCACTACCCTGGCATCTACCTTGAAAGTATCCTGTTAAACCTGCTCGACAATGCATTGAAATACCATTCGCCTGAAAGGCTACCGGAGATCTCCTTGCTGACATTTAAAGACGATAAAGGTAATATCGTGCTGGTGGTGCGTGATAATGGACTTGGTATCAACCTTCAGCGCTACGGACACCAGGTCTTCAAGCTGCGGAAAACTTTTCATTACCATCCAGAAAGCCGTGGAATCGGCTTGTTTATGATCAAGAATCAGATCGAGGCGATGGGCGGTTCAATTCATGTCGAGAGTGTTGAAAACGAGGGCACTACTTTTTTCGTTAACTTTAATAAACCGCATAAGGATGCCGACTAATGTTCCCATAATCGCCCTCGTGGATGATGATAAGATCTTTCAGCTCACGGCATCCAAAACACTGAAGGCGACTGCGCTCACGGACAAGATTCTGCAGTTTGAAAATGGCGTGCAGGCGCTGGAATTCCTCCGCGAGAATACTGCTCGTCCTGAAGCGCTCCCCGACTATATTTTCCTCGACATCAATATGCCGATGATCGATGGGTGGATGTTCCTCGATGACTATGAATCGATGAAGGGCCAGATCACGAAGCCCATTAAAATCTACATGGTGAGTTCTTCAATCGACACCCGCGACATCGAACGTGCACGGAAGAATACAAATGTGAAGGATTACATTGTGAAACCGGTGACGCGTGACAAGTTTATCGAGTTGCTGAAGAACGTGGCATAGATGCAAATGCAGAAATCCACACCGCGGAGAGCGCTGAGTTTACGCGGAGCAAGCGCGGAGATTAGTTTGGAGGTTCGTAGTTGTTGACGACTCTTTTCAGACCATCCTTAAGCAACTTCACATTGAAGTTCATGAGCAGACCGACCTCAATTTCTGTGAGACGAAGATAAGTGATGACTTGAGAGAGGCGGACGGGCTCAAGTTTCTCCACGGATTTAACCTCGATGACAACGCTATCCTCAACCAATAGATCAATTCTGTAAGCGCAATCAATAGTCAAGTCACCATAGTATAATGGGACGGGCTTTTCTCGTTCGACCCTCAAACCAGATTTGATTAGTTCATGTTCAAGGCAAACAGTGTAAGCAGATTCCAACAACCCAGGACCTAACTGCCTATGAACTTTGATAGCGCATCCAGTTATGCACTCAGTAATTTCATTTTCCGTCATATTGTGCTTTAGGAATTAAAGCACATTTGGTATCGAAATATATAAAATCTCCGCGACAACTCCGCGCCATTCCTCGGTGCTCTCCGCGGTGTGGATTTCTGCATTAAGATTCGGAGCTCAATCTACTTAACGAGGTTGAGCGGATTTCGCAGTCCGGAGAAATCTGTGAGTTCAACGCCCGCGCTGCCGATAAACATCTCTGCTTCGATCTTCACGGGGATTCTGTTTTTATCGTCAGAGAAATGTGCGGTAATGGAATTTTCGCCATCGAAGAGCTTGTTGTCGGGCATCACAGGCTTGAAAACCAGCGTGCGGATTTTACCGGCTTTCGTTTTCACAACGTCCTTGCCTTTATACACGATCTTGAGGTCGTAAAATTCATCCTCAAAAAATCCTTTTACGCTGACGGTGTCGTTTACTTTGAGGTTTGAAAAATCCATGATGCGCAGGTAGAGAAATCCTGCAATCATGTCGCGCACCTGGCCGGGTGCATCGTAAAAAACCGGGTCGTTGTATTTTCCTGTTTTGCGATCTGCCGTTCTTACTTTGATCTTCTTTTCTTTATGATCGAAAAAAGTCTGCTCGTCTTTGCGGTAGCTCCCCTCGCGGATCCTGCGGTAGAACATCTGCGGAAGAATTGATGCGGTGTCAATGTATGCTCCAAATTGATCCTCAACATCACTCACCCAATTCACAAGACCAACGGTCTCGGCAAATACGTCAACCTTGTAGCAGTCACGGTGGTGAAGCTTGAAATAATTGGGATGAATATTGGCGCTTCCTCGCCCCACGGTAAAGATTCCGTAGGTCATTTTGAACTTGAGCACCTCACCGCGCGTGAAGCTTTCATTTTTCACACGCGGATAAAGATCATTCCGCTCGGTTGTAAAACCAGCAAGCAGTAGAAACAGGACCAAACCGTGTAAAAATCGTTTCATCACTTTAACTCGAACGCAAATTTAAGGCATTCCGTGTTACGACAATGTGAAATCCAAAGGCGTGCCACTTAAATTTTCATGTAAGTTATTGATCTTCAATTCGTCAAACAGAGACCCCATTTTCGCGGAGCGCATCATTGAGCGATGTCTTCTTGTCAGTGCTCTCCTTCCGTTTACCGATTATCAATGCGCATGGCACCTGAAAGTCACCGGCAGGATACTTCTTAGTATACGAGCCCGGGATTACAACTGATCGTTCCGGGACGTAATTTTTATATTCAACAGGCGAATTTCCCGTCACATCAATAATTTTTGAACTGGCGGTCAGCACTACGTTCGCGCCTAGCACGGCTTCTTTACCGACCCTCACTCCTTCTACGATAATGCAGCGCGAGCCGATGAATGCGTTGTCTTCTATGATCACCGGAGCGGCCTGAACAGGCTCAAGCACCCCACCGATGCCAACCCCGCCACTCAGGTGAACGTTCTTTCCGATCTGTGCGCAACTCCCCACCGTTGCCCAAGTGTCGACCATCGTTCCTTCGTCAACATAGGACCCGATGTTGACATAGGAAGGCATGAGGATCACACCCTTGCTGATGTAAGCGCCATAGCGCGCCACGGCATGAGGTACCACGCGCACGCCAAGCTCCTTGTAGTTTCTTTTCAGCTTCATCTTGTCGTGAAATTCCAGTGGTCCGACTTCGATGGTTTCCATTTGCTGGATGGGGAAATATAGGATCACAGCTTTTTTGATCCACTCGTTCACACGCCATCCGTCAGCAACCGGTTCTGCTACGCGCAATTCACCCTTGTCGAGCTTCTCGATCACGGTGCGTATTGTCGATTGCGTTGCGGCATCCTGTAGGAGTGCCCGATTGTTCCAGGCATTCTCAATGATTTGCTGTAATTCCATTTTATAAGGCCTTAATTGTATTTTGCATCAAAGGGCAATAATACTAAATACCGTTTTATCGTCAGCATCACCGCTATGCCTGAAGCAAAAAAAAGGATCGCAATCGCTTCCGTTCTGAAACCACTGGACGATACACGCATGACGGAAAAAATTGCGTCTTCGCTGGCTGACGACTATGACGTCCACGTGATTGGTTTTCCCTCTCCCTTACCGGAAGACAGCCGCATGACATATCACACCTTCCGTGCTTTCAGTCGTCTGAGTTTTTCACGCTGGTTCGCATCGTTTCGAATTCTAAAGATCCTGCTGCAGCTCCGGCCATCAGTCCTTATCATAACAACACATGAGCTCCTGTTGAGTGCCTTTGCGTTGAAGATATTTCTCCAGGCAAAAGTGGTGTATGATGTTCAGGAAAACTATACGCTCAACGTCAGATATACCGAGGCGTTCCCTGCTCTACTGCGACCCTTGATTGCATTATATCTGCGTCTGAAAGAGATAATTACGACCCCTTTCATCGATCATTACTTGATAGCCGAGAAAGTTTATGCTCAGCAATTGCCTTTCCTGGGACAACGTTATTCCATTATCGAAAACAAAGCGTTGCAAAAAAAACTTGATCCACAGCAGCGCGACAATTTCCATTTGGTCTTTACAGGAACGTTGTCACGGTCAACGGGCATGTTTCGCGCAGTTGAGCTGGCAACACGGCTTCATGCCATCGATGAAAACGTAAGGCTCACACTTATTGGTCACGTGTCACGACATGCAGAGTTAGCAGAACTCGAGGACCAGATAAGATCTTTACAATATATCGAACTGATTGGCGGAGCCTCCCTGGTAAGCCACGGGAAGATTATTGACCTCATAGGTAAAGCCGGGGCGGGTATTATCGCCTATGAGATGAATCCGGCTACTGCCGGTCGTACTCCCACGAAACTGTACGAGTATTATTCGGCAGGACTTCCGATCATTTTTATAGCACCAGAAAAAAGTTGGACAGATCTGATGGCAGCCTCGAGCCATCCTTTCATCGCATTTGCGGCAAGTGATCAGGCAGATTTGCGACTGCTTTCATGGCTGGGAGATCCCAAATCTCGTGGAACCTTTAATACGAGCTTGTCGTGGGAAAACGAGGAAATCGAGCTGAAACGGGCAATATCTGCATTGTCATGATTACTTCTATCCCAGATTTGGCGTGGAACCTTAAATATAGGGTATAACCCCAAAATGCGCGCTTCTAGGCCCTAAAGGCAGAAAACAGCATAGCGGATAATGCTTCTGGCAGCCTGCACCATGCCGGACAATGGCCCGATCTGTAAAGGTCAAAACAAATTCCTTTAAAATATTTTTTAGACCGGTCTAAACTTTTATTTTTGTGAGGCGTTAACTCGAATATCATGTTGACCTTCACAGAGGAAAACTATCTCAAAGCAATTTACAGGCTATCTGACGGTGGTTCGAAAGCTGTTCTCACCAATGAGATCGCTGAGATCATGAGTACGAAGGCGGCCTCCGTCACTGACATGGTGAAGAAGTTGTCCGTCAAAAACCTTATCGGTTATGAAAAGTATTATGGAGTGACAATTACCCGGGAGGGAATGGCAGAAGCATTGATGGTGATTCGCAAACACAGACTATGGGAAACGTTCCTGGTGGAAAAGCTCAATTTCTCATGGGATGAGGTTCATGATGTAGCGGAACAACTCGAACATATCCAGTCCGGCCTTCTGATTGAGAAGCTGGACGAGTTCCTCGGCTTTCCGACCTCAGACCCGCATGGTCACCCAATCCCCGACAGGAATGGAAAGATACAGGAGGTGAGACAACATCCCCTCTCGGAAAGCCCTCTAAACAAGAAACGGTTTGTGCGCTCAGTTACCGATGGAAGTCCTTCCTTCCTGCAATACCTGAGTAAGATCGGAATCTACATTGGGGCTGGCATTGTCATCCTCGAGAAGGTCGAATTTGATGGATCAGTGGAGATCCTAATTGACGGAAAAAAGAAAGTCTTCATTTCCCGTGATGCAGCGCAGAACCTGCTGGTCACGGATTGACATACATTATTCAACATTCAGAAACTCAGATGAACAGACAGATACAGCAATCCAAAACGATCATAACCTGCCTGCAGGCAGCCCTTATTGCGCTCACTTCAATTTTCTTCCTGGCTGCCTGTGATTCAAAGCGTGGGTCGGGGAAATCGAATGGCAAAATGAAGATTGTTACAACCACGGGGATGATTAAGGATGCCGTTGAGCACGTTCTGGGAGATAAAGCAGAAGTTATCGCGCTCATGGGGCCCGGAGTAGATCCACATCTCTATAAGGCTACCCAGGGTGACCTCCAGAAGCTCACTGATGCGGATGTGGTCTTTTACAATGGTCTGCACCTGGAAGGCAAAATGGGCGAAGTGCTCGAGAAGCTCGGCAAGACCAAGCCCGTGATTGCCATTGCTTCGAAGATCAACGAAGAGCACTTGCGTGCCGTTCCGGGATTTCAGGGGACGCATGATCCTCACATCTGGTTTGATGTAAAACTATGGGAAAACGCGGTGCTGGCCGTTTTTGATTTTATGAAGCAACATGACCGGGCAAACGCTGACTTGTATGAGGCTAATGGCAAAAAATATATCGCGCAACTCGACTCCCTGCATGAAGCAGTCAGGAAATCAATCCAGCAGATCCCTGAGCAGCAACGCGTTCTTATCACAGCCCATGATGCGTTCGGGTATTTCGGTGATGCGTACGACATCGAAGTACGCGGCTTGCAAGGCATTTCTACAGTGTCTGAGTTCGGACTGAAAGATGTAACAGAACTCGTGAACTTCATCATCTCCCGAAAGATCAAAGCCATTTTTGTGGAGACGTCAGTCTCTCAAAAATCAATTGAAGCCGTGAGGGAAGGATGCCAGCAAAAGAACTGGGATGTGAAGATTGGCGGCAGTCTGTATTCTGATGCTATGGGACAGGCAGGAACTCCGGAGGGAACTTATATCGGAATGGTGGATGCGAATGTGAAGACTATAGTTGAAGCTTTGAAATGATTTAAGATTTAAAATTTAAGATTTAAGATTTAAGATTTGAGTGTTCGTGTGGCGAAAGATTTCAGACATCGATTTTGAAATTTGGTTATTGAATATTGGTTATTAACAATGAGACGAATATTATTTTGTTGCTCGGTCTTCCTCACAGGCTTTACGGCCTCTAATGCCCAATCCCTGTCCGGTACTATTATCGATGCAGAGACACGGGAGCCTTTGGCATTTGCAACGGTACAGCTACTGGGAACGAAAGCGGGTGTGACTGCGAACGAATCGGGGAAGTTTGCGATTGATGCCACCTCATCGCGTCAGAGCAAATTGATTGTGTCATTTGTTGGATATAAAACGGATACGATTTCTGTTGGTAACCAAAGTAACGTAACCATTCAACTTCGATCCGATGCCAGTGCGCTGCAGGAAGTCGTTGTTGTCTCCGGAACGATGAAGGAAGTCAGTAAAATGAACTCAGCGATCCCGGTTGAGATCTACTCTCCCGCCCTGTTCCTTAAAAATCCGACCCCGAGCATTTTTGAATCGCTTGGAATGGTGAATGGTGTTCAGCCTCAGCTTAACTGCAACGTCTGCAATACAGGTGACATTCACATCAACGGAATGGAAGGTCCGTACACCATGGTGCTGATCGATGGCATGCCGGTGGTCTCCAGCTTATCAACGGTATATGGTCTTGCCGGGATTCCTAACAGCATGGTAAAGCGTATTGAAGTAGTGAAAGGCCCCGCGTCAACCCTATACGGTTCGGAAGCGGTTGGCGGATTGATCAACATTATTACAAAAGATCCCGACAGCTCACCACGGTTCAAAACAGATATCTCAGCAACGTCACTGCTCGAGTACAATGCCGACATCTCAACCAAATGGAGAACCGGCAAGGCAAACGCACTGCTCGGCATCAACTACTTCACCTTCAACAACCGTATAGACGTCAACAAGGACAACTTCACCGATGTGACGCAGCAAGATCGCATCTCCCTCTTCAACAAATGGACATTCGCGCGGAAGCAGGAACGCACGGCAAGCCTGGGCGTGCGTTATGTATATGAAGACCGCTGGGGAGGAGAAATGCAGTGGAACAGGCAATATCGTGGCAGCGACCAGATCTACGGTGAATCGATCTACACCAACCGGGTGGAAGCCATCGGAAATTATCAGCTTCCAATCGCGCAGAAAATCCACTTTGACTACTCGTACAATTATCACCTCCAGGATTCTTATTACGGTGTAAACCAGTACAAGGCGGATCAGCAAGTTGCGTTTGCGCAGTTTCGCTGGGATAAAAAAATCGGCATGCACGACCTTCTGGTTGGCGTTCCGTTCCGTTATGTCTATTATGATGATAACACCCCAGGCACGTCTGCTCCCAATGGAACCAATGCACCAATGAACACGTACCTTCCCGGTGTCTTTATCCAGGATGAAATGACATTCAACGAGCGCCTTACCATCCTCACCGGTATGCGCTACGATCACCATAACCATCATGGCAACATCTTCTCACCTCGCGTGAGCTTCAAGTATTCACCAGACAAGACAAACACACTCCGCCTCAGCACCGGAAATGGCTTCCGCGTGGTGAATCTGTTTACCGAAGATCATGCGGCCCTGACAGGAGCGCGTACGGTTGAAATTGCGAACGAACTTAGGCCAGAAGAATCCTGGAACGTCAACCTCAACTATGCGAAGATGATTAGCCACAACAACGGCTATGTCAACCTTGACGCCAGCGCATTCTATACCTACTTCACCAACAAAATCATCGGTGACTTCCAGACCGACCCAGAGCGCATCATCTATGATAATCTGAATGGTCACGCCATCTCCAAAGGAGTCACACTCAACAGCGAATTTGCCTTCACGAACTCTTTAAAAATAATCACCGGGGTAACGTTGATGGATGTCTATCAAATCGAATCCGACCAAACCGGAACCGAAGTCAAAACACCGCAGCTGTTTGCACCAAAAGTGTCCGGAACATATTCGATCAGTTATTCGCTCGATCGTTCTGGTCTGACGTTCGACCTGACCGGACGACTCAACGGTCCAATGCACTTGCCTGTCGTGCCGAATGATGAGCGGCCGGCACAGTCGCCCTGGTTCACGATCATGAACTTCCAGGTCACTAAAAGTTTCATCAACGGATTTGAATTATACGCAGGCGCAAAAAATCTCCTCAACTTCATTCCGAAAGACCCACTGCTTCGACCATTCGATCCGTTCGATAAGAACATCACCATCGATAACCCGAATGGTTTCACTTTTGACACAAGTTATAACTACGCTCCTATTCAAGGTATCAAAGGCTTTGCCGGAGTGCGCTACACATTACAATAGATATGGAAAAAGAAATTTCGCTGGTACCCGCCCTTGAAGTTCACGATGTCACGGTTGCGTTCGACCGCAAGCCTGTGCTCTGGAACATCGACCTGACACTCCCGCAAGGAAAGCTGGTCGGGATTATCGGGCCCAACGGTGCCGGTAAATCAACGTTGATAAAAGCGGTGATGGGATTGCTTCCGCTCAGCAGCGGCTACGTCAAACTTTTCGACAAGCCGATCGATGACGTGCGTAAACGGATCAGCTATGTGCCGCAGCGCGAGTCGGTCGACTGGGATTTTCCCGCATCAGTTCTCGACATCGTCTTGATGGGACGCTATGGCAAACTCGGTTTGTTCAAACGTCCGCGCAAAGCCGACATCGATGTCGCTATGGACTGCCTGCGCAAGGTGGGAATGGAGTCCTTCGTGAACCGCCAAATCTCGCAGCTTTCCGGTGGTCAGCAGCAACGAACGTTCCTGGCGCGGGCCCTGGCACAGCAAGCTGACATTTATTTCATGGATGAACCGTTTGCAGGCGTTGATGCTGCCACTGAAAAGGCGATCATCAATCTGTTGCGGTCAATGACGGACCAAAAGAAAACCGTGATCGTAGTTCACCATGATCTGCAATCGGTACCCCAGTACTTCGATTACGTGATCATGCTGAACACTCGACTTGTAGCCTACGGCCCAACGGAATCTGTCTTCACACAGGAAAACCTCACCGGCACATACGGAGGTAAACTGACATTACTGACTGACGTTGGTGATTTGATCAGGCGCGAAGGGTTTCCTAATCGCGAGGCGAAATAGTCACTGGTTATTAGTCATTAGCCACTGGGGGAAAATGGAAGTAGGAAATAGGAAATAGGTAATGGGTAATAAGGAATCGGAATTTTAAAGATCCCGATCATAGCGAAAAGCAGCATCGGGAGGGCATTGAGCTTAGGCATTAGCAAATACATGGCTTTGCTATGATGGTAGACCAAAACATGAAAGTTGGATGATTCCAAATTTTAAATTTCAAATTTTAAATTTCAAATTTTAAATTTTAAATATTTTTGAACTCACTCTTCGAATTTTTCTCTTTCTCCGATCCAAACATACGCTTTGTCGTAATTGGCTCGGTATTACTCACAGCGAGTTCTGCGATTGTAGGATCGTTTACTTTTTTGAATAAGAAGTCGTTGGTTGGGGATGCGATTGCTCACGCAGTATTGCCAGGAATTTGTCTTGGGTTCATGTTGTCAGGAACGAAGAACCCTGTGTTTCTCATTGGTGGTGCATTTATCACTGGGTGGATTTCGCTTGTGCTTGTCGAGTACATCACTTCTAAAACCAGAATCAAAGAGGACACAGCCATTGGTTTAATCCTCTCGGTCTTTTTTGGAATAGGAATTCTCTTACTCACCGTCATTCAAAAATCAGGTAACGCTGCGCAATCCGGCCTTGATCATTTTCTCTTCGGAAAAGCAGCCTCCCTGGTTGGCGATGACCTTTATACCTTCGCAGCTGTAGCAATTGCTCTTCTGATAGCAGTATTCCTCTTCTTCAAAGAATTCACGTTGCTTGCGTTCGATAAAGACTACGCGCGGGCTATTGGCCTTCCGGTAAAACGCATTGAACTCATTCTCACATCCCTCATCGTACTCGCAGTTGTTATCGGCATCCAGGCTGTTGGCGTTGTGTTGATGGCAGCAATTCTCATCACGCCTGCCGCAGCCGCAAGATTCTGGACAGATCGAGTGCGCATCATGATTTTACTAGCCAGCGTCTTCGGTGCCATTAGCGGACTTGCCGGAGCCTATATTTCCTACACCGCTCCGCAAATGCCGACTGGCCCGTGGATCGTCATTGTTATTTCCATGATTGCATTCGTGTCTTTCTTCTTTGCGCCCAGGCGTGGCGTTGTCAGCCGGCTCCTGCGGCAATATACGATCCGAAGAACGATCAACGATGAAAATATTCTCAAGGCACTATACCAGCTGGGAGAAGAAAACAAAAACTTTTTCATCCAGCGCTACCCGGATGAAATAATCCGCAAGCGAAAATTCGAAAAAGACAACCTCTTAAAAGTATTGAAACGACTTCGTGCGCAGGGTTACGTGGAGAGCAGCGGCAACCTGTGGGGACTAACCGAAGAAGGCAAAACACGCGGACAACGTGTGGTGAAGATCCATCGCCTCTGGGAAATGTACCTGACCACCCAATTGCACATTGCACCGGATCACGTACACGAAGACGCAGATACCATTGAACACTTATTAACACCCGAACTTGAAGCGGAACTTGAACGACTGTTGGATTATCCGAAGCAGGATCCGCATCGGTCGGAAATTCCGTATAAATAAGGGAGGCTATGGCTAATGGCTATAGCTATGGCTGGAACTGACGTTAGAAATACTTTAGACAGATGGACAATAATAGTCAGAGAGAAAATAGGAGTCACTTGCATGAATCTGCTATAGCCATAGCCAATTGCCATAGCCTCTTCCTTGCAACTAGCAACCTGGAACTGGCGACTTGCAACACGAAACACGATTAATCATGAACGACATATATATAATCATCACCGCCTCACTTGTAGCCACCACCTGCGGCTTACTCGGATGCTTTCTCATTCTTCGCAAGATGGCCATGGTAGGTGATGCGATTTCACACGCGGTGCTTCCGGGAATTGTGTTGGCGTTTTTATTTTCGGGATCGAGGGATTCTGTCACGATGCTTCTTGGCGCGGGACTGATTGGAATACTTACTACTTTTCTCATTGAATTCTTCCACAAGAAAGCCCGGCTGCAAACAGATGCTTCGATTGGAGTAACATTTACGTGGCTGTTTGCCGTGGGCGTTGTGCTGATCTCGTTGTTCGCAGGGAAGGTTGACCTTGACCAGGATTGCGTTCTGTACGGAGAGATTGCATATGTGCCACTCGATATCATCATCCTCGACAACGGTACCAATATTGGTCCGAAGGCGATCTACGTGATGGGAACAATTTTCCTGCTGATTCTTGTGTTCATCATCGCATTCTACAAGGAGCTGTTTCTTACAACCTTCGATCCAGCTTTCGCGAATGCCATCGGTATTTCAACAGCACTGTGGCATTACCTGCTGATGAGCGCAGTGTCAGCCACCACTGTTGCCTCCTTCGAATCCGTGGGTGCAATTCTCGTGGTCGCCCTGCTCATCGCACCTGCTGCTACCGCCTACCTCATCACCGATAACCTGAAATGGATGATGGTGATTGCTGCGATCAGCGGAATTATCTCATCCATCACCGGATATTACCTGGCCGTATGGCTAGACGGGTCGATTGCCGGAGCTATCGCCACCTGTGCGGGCATCCTCTTCGGACTCACGCTTGTGTTCTCTCCTACCCATGGGTTGGTTTTTAAGAAGATCAATGCATTGGAGGTAAGTACCAAACCATCAAACTAATTCAATACCTTTGGTGTTGTTTTCGATATTAAACCAGGCATGACCGACACCATCGTTGCCCTCGCCACTGCACAGGGAATCTCCGCAATCGCAGTGATCAGACTTTCAGGAAAGGATTCCATCCAGATCGTGCAGCGCTGCTTCAAAGGAAAAAAGCTCGAGGATCAGGCTTCACACACGATCCATTTCGGTACAATCATGAATGGTGATCGGATTGTGGACGAAGTTCTCATTTCACTTTTCAAAGAGCCCAACAGTTTTACAAAGGAGAACAGTGTTGAGATTTCTTGTCATGGGTCGCCTGTGATTGTCAAGGAAATCATCAAAGTGTTGTTGAAGGGAGGCGCGCGACTGGCTGAACCTGGAGAGTTTACAAAGCGCGCGTTTGTCAACGGAAGATTTGACCTGGCTCAAGCCGAAGCAGTTGCCGATCTCATCAATGCCGAAACTGACAACGCACGACAAGCTGCACTCAACCAAATGCGCGGTGGATTTTCAAAAGAGATCGAACGCCTTCGCCAGGAACTGATTCACTTCGCATCGCTCATCGAACTTGAATTAGATTTCGGAGAAGAAGATGTTGAATTCGCTAAACGTGATGACTTGCGCGATCTCATTCTGAAAATTCAATCCTACTTGCATTTACTGATTGAATCGTTTGATCAGGGCAACGTCATCAAGAACGGAGTTCCGACTGTGATCGCTGGAAAACCCAATGCAGGCAAGTCCACTTTGCTGAATACGTTGTTGAATGAAGAACGGGCTATCGTTTCAGAAATTGCAGGAACGACACGCGATGTAATCGAAGACGAAATGGTTCTCGGTGGAATCAATTTTCGATTCATCGACACCGCAGGCTTACGCGAAACACAAGACGTCATCGAAAAGATCGGTGTTGAGCGAACCCATGAGCAAATGAAAAAGGCATCGCTCATCATCTACATGATCGACCTTGCAAACGCCAATCTTGAAGACATCGAAAGCGAAGAGAAACATCTCGTTCAACTTGGCATTCCCTTCATCAAAGTTGGAAACAAGATTGACAAGGCAAATCCACAACTTGTTTCACTACTGAAAGACAAAGGCTTCATCTTCATTTCCGCAGCAGCGAAAACCAACATCCAGGATTTAAAAGACAAGATCCTCTCTCACTTCCACATCCGCACCGTAAAAACCGGAGACGTGCTTGTGACTAATCTTCGCCACTATCAAAACCTGCAACAAACCTATGACGCACTTACTCGTGTGCTTGATGGAATGGAACAAGGTATTACAGGAGATTTTCTTGCAATGGACATCAGGCAATCGTTACATTATCTTGGCGAGATCACCGGGCAGATCACAACGGATGATTTGTTGGATAATATCTTTAGCAAGTTTTGCATCGGGAAATGATTTCCCTAAACATCCCTAACAAAATCGCAATAACCCTTTATTAGTCAGTGCGTTAGCTTGAATAGGTCGCGAGATGCTTAGGCATTCTTAAGGCTTGTTTAGGCAACTTTTGTTACCCGTTTGTTACTCGAAATCCGGAAGCGGTCGATGAGTAACAAAAAAGTTGTGACAGTTGTAATCGTGTCTCGCGTAGGCACAAGCTGGCACAGGTAGGCACAACTAGACACGCATTGACATGAATACAAAAATTCCGATCCAAAAGGTTTGTGAGTTCTGTGGGAACAAATTCACAGCCCAAAAGCTAAGCACCCGGTTCTGCTCGAACAGATGTTCGAGTCGCAATTACAAGCTCGTTGAACGGCAACAGAAAACTTCGTCCAACAACGAAAAGCTGGTTGATCCAAATCTTGGAAAAACGCCCCTTGAACTACTCCTGAACAGTACTCAAGAGTATTACGAAGTTGATGAAGCCGCAACGATCATGCGGATAAGCAGAAGGACTTTGTATCGCCTTATCGCGCTTAAGAAAATCAAAAAGAAGAAGCTGTTATCAAGAACTGTCATCACCAAGGATGACATCAAATCATTTTTTGCAAAACAATAACGAGAACGACTATGAGGAAGACAGAAAAGCAAAGAAAGGAACCGATCAAGATCCGTGAAAAGAGGTTGGCTAATGGAAGCATAAGTTTATACCTCGACATATACTGGAGAGGTGACCGGGAATATGAATTCTTAAATCTGTATTTGACCGCGCCCAAAACTTCAATTGATCGGGAGCAGAACAAACAGACCTTGCTCCTTGCGGAACAAATAAAGTCGCAGAGATTACTCGACCTGCAATCAGGCAAATACAAACTCAAGCAAGCGAAGCAAGACTCCAGCTTCGTGGAGTACATGAAAAAGTGCGCAAATGATCGCCTAAATAGCAAGGGCAACTTCGGCAATTGGGACAGTGCGCTACGCCACCTTGCAATTTTCACAAAAGGAAAAGATGTGATGTTCAGTGAAGTTGATGAGACGTGGCTTCTGGGCTTCAAACAATATCTTCTTAATGAAGCAAAGACTCCTGGAAATGCAAAGTTAAGTCAGAATTCAGCGCACTCATATTTTAACAAAGTGAAAGCAACGCTGCGTCAGGGCTTTGAAGAAAAATACATCAACGAGAATCCTGCTACAAGAATACGCGGGATAAAACAAGCCGAAACCAAACGCGAATTCTTAACATGGGAAGAAGTTGAACGAATAACGAAGCAACCATGTGACGCTGTTAAATTGAAGGAAGCTTTTCTATTCAGCATCATGACTGGCCTAAGGTGGTCGGATATTGTGAAAATGAAATGGTCAGAAGTTCGTGGCAGTAAGACATCCGGATGGTATGTTCAGTTTCAACAACAAAAGACAAAAGACCATGAAGTTCTACCCATCACCCATGAAGCCAGAGAGCTTATGGGAAAGGCCAAATCTCCTGACGAAAGAGTTTTTATCGGCCTTCGATACAGTTCGAAAACTAATGTTGCTCTTGCACGGTGGCTGGCAAAGGCTGGCATCACCCGACCAATAACATTTCACTGCGGTCGACATACTCACGCTACTCTCCTGCTATCACAAGGTGTTGATATCTACGTAGTGTCAAAACTTCTTGGGCACAAGACAATCAAGACCACAGAGATCTATGCCAAAGTAAGCAACATCAAAAAACAGGAAGCGGTGAACAAGTTACCGAAGCTGAAAATATCTCAGTTGTAACGGCAAACAACAACAAGTATGAAAAAAGAGAAACTAGCATCGGTCAAAGAATTCAAGTTATTCTTCAACCAAGTAATGCGTGATCGGGAACACTCCAACCTATCGGTTTTCAACTATGACATGGCTTTTAAATATTTGGAAAGGTTTTCGGGTGGCGGAGAGATTCCAATGAAGTCGATTAATCAATCGTGGGTTCAATCTTTTCAAAAGTTCCTGATGACGACATCGAGTTTCAAGAATGAGAAAAAACTGGGGATCGCTTCAGCGCGCCAATACTATTATATCATTACAAGCGTGATCAGAGTCGGCATCGATTCATCATACATTCAGGCAAACGCTCTAAAAGGTTGTGAGTTTGTAAAAGCAGTAAAGCCGTCAATCGAACCGTTATCGTTGGAGCAACTTCAAGAACTGGCGCAATCTGAATGCGATTCATTACCGTTGAAGAGGGCATTCATATTTAGCGCTTTGACAGGCCTGGCATGGAAAGACGTTTCGTCATTGACCTGGGAACAAATTGAAAAGGAAGAGAACGGGTCCATGAGTATCAAGCTGGAAGAATCAACTCGTATTGTTCCGCTAAATCAACAGGCTGTCGGACTGTTGGGCGAAGAGCGGCATGCCAATGAAAAGGTGTTCACGTTGAAATGGAACTCTTATCTATACATTTATCTCAACAAATGGGCGATTCGCGCAGGAATCTTTACAAACATTAAGTTTGAGACAGCCCGTGTAACTTTCGCACACATGCTTCAGAAACAAGGCGTACCGATCGAACTCATTTCGGATTTGATGGGACACAAGAATATCAAATCGACACTGAGAATAACGCAAGAACATGTTTCATCTATTTCTTAGGGCCAAATCGGGTTGCGGCCTCTTTTCGAATCTCGTGGATCGTCTTAACTCTGCGAGATTCGACCCAGGCTAATAACTCAGACTTCTTGAACATGATCTTCTTCCCGTGCTTGTAGTGAGGGATTATTTTCTCAGATGTTTTCTCGTAGATAGTGGTGACCGCAAGATTTAAAAGCGCGGCAGCCTCCTGTATATTGATCAATGTGCTTTCGTTCTCGGATACGATCTTGCCTTCGGAGAGAATTTCTGTCAGCGTCTCCTTCAGCAAAGATTTGAACTCCTCCCGGCTGAACTGAAATATCATTTGTGAATCCATAGCCTCAAATCGTTTACGAAACAATTAGCCTAATTCAACTATAAAGAACTACACAGTTGGTACACACCTTGGGAAGAAAAAACCGGAATTTGGCTAGCAGCCGTTGAAAAAGGCCGAAATCCATGAATTCTGTAAGTGTTAAGGAAAATTCTATAAACCGATAACGGCTAAATTGCCGATCTTCGCAGAGCTATGACTACTCTTTATATAAAGAATATGGTTTGCAACCGATGTATCATGGTTGTGAAGCAGGAACTGGAGCGACAAGGGCTTCATCCTGAAAAAGTGGCGTTGGGAGAAGTTACGATAAAAGAAGATAGCCTGTCTGACGCACAACAAGACAAGCTTGATTCGGCTTTGGTTGATCTCGGATTTGAGCGTATTGACGACCGGAAGGCAAGGCTTATTGAAGCCATCAAAAACAAGATCATTCAGATGATCCATCACAGCAATAAAGTGGATCTGAAATTTAACTGGTCTGATGTGCTGGCCGAAGAGATGCACTATGAGTACAACTATTTAAGTAATCTCTTTTCAAGTGTCGAGGGGGTCACCCTTGAACAATACATCATTCGTCAAAAAATAGAAAAAGTAAAAGAGCTATTATTTTATGACGAACTTAATCTAAGTGAAATTGCAGATAAGCTCGGATACAGCAGTGTCGCTCACCTTTCCGGGCAGTTTAAAAAGATCACCGGGTTCACTCCGTCAGAAATGAAGAAATCAAGAAACATTGATCAGAACCGTAAGCCACTTGATTCGATTTCTTAAAACTCTATAAGTCTTACCGGGAATTTTATAACAACGACTCACTACTGTCACACGTACTTTGATATTATAAACTCAAAGCTTATGGCATCCGAAATATTGATTAGAGGAATGGTGTGTGATCGTTGTATCTCCGTTATCAAGGAAGGGATCGCGGCACTGGGGTATCACGTCAACAATATCAGTCTGGGAAAGCTTTCATTGCTTGATGATGTGTCGAAAGAAGGTTTTGACCAAATTGAAACATTCCTTGATGAAAACGGCTTTGAGATGATCTCAAATCGACAAATGCGAATCGTTAATCAAGCTAAAGATCTGATTAATGAAGTTTTCGCGGAAAATGTTCGATACGATTCAAAGCTTCGTTTCTCCGCACTCCTCTCGGAGACGCTACACATGAATTACGACTCGATAAGTGAGTTGTTTACTGAACTGGAAGGTGTCACTCTTGAAAAGTATATTATTGCAAAACGCCTTGAGAAAGTAAAAGAGCTATTGGTTTACACAGAATTCACGCTCACCGAGATCGCATACATCACCGGCTTCAGCAGTATCAACCACCTGTCAAGGCAGTTCAAAGAGCTGACAGGGTTGTCACCCTCTCATTTCAAAGACGTAAGGGCATCAAAGCAGAAACTTTCAAGTCACGCTAACAGCTAATCTTTAAATCTTGTAAACCTTACCCTCCAAAGTGCAAATCGCCCGTTAAGTCTGTCACGTTAATTGCATCAAAATACTTTTTATGAAAGCAATTGATGTAACAGACGAAAACATTAATACAATCCTTTCTTCGCAAAAACCATTGCTTCTCGACTTTAGCGCAGAGTGGTGTGGGCCTTGTAAGATGATGTCCCCTGTCGTTGAACTTATAGCTAAAGAAGTTGATGGTAAAGCGATTGTAGGAAAACTAGACATCGACTCAAATCCCAACACAGCTGCAAGGTTTGGCATCAGAAACTTTCCAACGTTTCTGTTTTTTAAAGATGGTAAACTTGTCGATCGAGTAATCGGTGCGGTACCAAAGTCGGTCTTAGACCAAAAAGTAAAGTCTCTGCTATGATTACCAAGATATGTGCCTTACTGCTATTGGCGGGAGGCTTTGCAATAGCGTTGATTCTCTCCTATTACCTGAATATTCGTTTTGATCACAAAGCTGTGCTCGCGTATCTCAGATCAAAAGTCAGGTGAACATTAACAAGCTGACAATTTTATAAGTCAATCCGGTTTAAATGCAAACCGCTGTTAATTGTCAACCCGTTTCTGTAGGAAATTTTTGATATGAAAAAACTAATTGTAAAACTTGTGGGCATCTCATTGCTCGCATTTTATTTTCTTGGCTGTGATGATGACGACCTAGGAGATCCGTTCGAATCGATACCAACAGTTCAATTTAAGGTTCAATCTGACAGCGCAAATGAGAATGATGGTGAGAAAAGTATTGTCCTCACTTTCAGCCAGTCTTTCAAATATGACGCAAGTATTCGCGTGCTTGTCGACACAAGCAAAGTGAAATACTTCACCAGTGTTCCCTCTACAACTTCAGGCATCATTATTATAAGCGTGAAGAAAAACGATTCCCAGGCTGTAATCAGGCTGAGACCGAATAACGATTCAAAGTTTACCGGAACGAAGCAAGTTGAATTCAGCCTAACACGTCTTCACAACGAGTTTATCCTGGGACAGAACGACAAATTCAAACTAACACTTGTGGATGATGATCCCAGTACCGGGGCACAACAAAGTGAAGTGAACTTCAGCGTAGCAAGTGAAAGCATTGTAGAGAATTCCTCTTCCTGGCATGAGGTGAAAGTAAATGTGAGTGCATCGAACAGCGCGAATGGAACTGTGATAATCGAAGCCAGTTCAAGTGATGCCACGTATGGAACACATTATATCTCAGAACCTGCTTTTATCAACAACATTATCACGCTTACCGCTTCAAGCTCTCATATGTTAACGTTTAAGGTTCGCGCAATTAATGACAATCAACTCAAAGGTAATAAGTCGATAAAATTCAGCCTACGGGAAACCACTGGCAATCTTGTAATTGGAGCTACACGAACAGACTCAATGTCTGTCCTAGATGATGAGCTCTCTGGTCTCCCGAAGGGATACGATGTTAGAGGTGGTAACTGGGGATTAAAAAAAACTTATGAGTATGATGAGAATGCGAGGGTATCAAAAGTGAATTGGCAGACCTTTACACCATACGAAAAAACCGGGACGGACACATACTATTACAACCAATGGAGCCAGCTCACCCGCATTAACACTGCTCCTGGTCATGACGTTCTCTACTCTTACGTTGACGCCAGAATTTTTTTGGCGCAACGAATTGAAAATGGAGTCATGGAAGGCTACACGTTTTTTGACTACGATGAGCATGCCCGTTTGGCCGGATATCAGATCTTCGATGGACAGCCAGATGGAACTTTCATAAATACTTCAATCGTGTTGCTGCTTTATTACCCTACTGGAAACTTATATAAAAAGCTTGTATATACTCCCGGAGCATCGGCCGAAGAGGAACCGACTCTGCTTACAACAGAAACATTTGATAGTTATCTCCATAAGGAAAATCCATTCCCAATGGTGGAGGTGCTACCAAATATAAAGACACAGAAGACACTACCAACCTCTTATCGATTCGAGGGGCATGGGCGTGACTTACAATATTATTTCTCTTACGAATTCACTACAGACGGCAAGGTGAGCAAAAGAACCGTCAGCGGCCCCGGAGCTTCTGAAACAGCCACATACGAGTATTATTAAGCCGGGAATCATGTAAATCAAAGCGGGTAAAGTGTAAAACGAAAACCCGCTATCACATGTATAATTGTAGTATAGATAGAACTAATGGGATAGAACATGACTGCAACAACTGAAATACAATATAAAAAGGCGCCCAATGGCCAATATAAGCGCGAAACGTTTCCGGTCCTTGAGATGACCTGCGCTGCCTGTGCGGTAAGTGTCGAATCGATGCTGAAATCTACGGCCGGAGTGAAAGACGCTGGCGTCAATTTCGCCAACCAAACGGCCTGGGTTGAGTATGACTCTCATTTGGCTCAGCCAGCTGATCTTCGGAACTCCGTGAGATCAATCGGATATGACCTTGTAGTAGATGTTGAAGATCCGCAAGCTGTTCAGGAAGAAGCACAGCGGAAACATTTCGAAGCTGTTAAGCAGCGGACGATCTGGTCTTCGATTCTTTCGATCCCAGTAGTGATCATCGGAATGTTCTTTATGGACATGCCATACGGTTCTTATATATCAATGGCTTTAACCGCGCCTGTGGTCTTTTACTTTGGACGTAATTTCTTCATCAACGCCTGGAAGCAAGGCCGCCATGGCAAAGCAAATATGGATACCCTCGTTGCATTATCCACCGGCATTGCATTTGTGTTCAGTGTATT
The DNA here is from genome assembly GCA_029309925.1 of Fulvivirgaceae bacterium JP3-4. Taxonomy (GTDB): domain Bacteria; phylum Bacteroidota; class Bacteroidia; order Cytophagales; family Cyclobacteriaceae; genus Chryseosolibacter. The sequence goes on along the minus strand of JARKND010000001.1, from coordinate 2,128,289 downwards.
CAATACATTCTTCCCCGACTTCTGGCATTCAAGAGGCATGCACGCGCATGTGTACTTTGAGGCTGCTGCAGTAGTGGTTGCATTCATTTCACTTGGAAAACTCTTAGAAGAGAAAGCTAAATCGAATACATCGTCTGCCATTAAAAAGCTGATGGGGTTACAGCCAAAAACAGTTAGAGCAATCATCGATGGTGTTGAACAAGAAATTCCTATCGCGGTTGTAAAAGTGGGCTATAAAATTCAGGTGCGACCGGGAGAAAAGATTCCGGTGGACGGAATTGTAACAAATGGATCATCATTCGTTGATGAAAGCATGATCTCCGGAGAACCAGTGGCTGTTGAAAAGAAAGCCGGAGAAAAAGTATTTGCAGGAACAATCAATCAAAAAGGGAGTTTCCAATTTGAAGCTGAGAAAGTTGGTGGTGATACTATCCTTGCCCAGATCATTAAAATGGTTCAACAAGCTCAGGGTAGCAAAGCTCCTGTACAAAAACTTGTTGATAAGATCGCTGGCATCTTTGTTCCGATCGTTATCGGCATTGCAATCCTGACATTCATCGTGTGGATGGTTATTGGTGGCGATAATGCTTTCACCCATGCATTGATGAATTCCGTCACAGTTCTAGTGATCGCATGTCCGTGTGCTCTAGGGTTAGCGACTCCTACAGCGATTATGGTTGGTGTCGGCAAAGGCGCAGAAAACAACATTCTCATTAAAGACGCAGAAAGCCTTGAGCTCGCTCACAAAGTGAACGCAGTTATCCTGGACAAGACAGGAACAATAACAGAAGGAAAGCCAGTAGTTACTGATATCGTGTGGGCAACCAATGACGGCTACACCAATGAAAAGCAAATTTTGTATACGTTGGAATCACAGTCAGAACATCCCCTCGCTGATGCGGTTGTAAACACTTTGAAAGCTGAATCAACTAGTTCGCTTTCACTTGATGAATTCGAAAGTATTACAGCACGCGGTGTAAAAGGCAGCATTGACGCAAAAACATATTTCGTTGGAAACCGAAAGCTAGTTGAAGAGAACAAGGTTGCTATTTCAAGTCACCTTTCTGATCTCGCATCAAAATTACAATCCGAAGCAAAGACCGTTGTTTATTTCTCCGACAACCAAAATGTTCTGGCTGTTATCGCAATTGCTGACAAAGTAAAAGCTACTTCCAAAGCTGCTATCGAATCACTTCTAAGGAAAGGTATCGATGTGTACATGCTGACGGGTGATAATGAACAAACTGCAAAGGCTGTTGCAAATCAGGTTGGTCTGAAGCATTATAAGGCTGAGGTGTTGCCTTCTGACAAAGCGAAATTTGTAAAGGAACTTCAATTGAAAGGGAAAGTTGTGGCGATGGTGGGTGATGGAATAAACGACTCGCATGCATTAGCTGAGGCTGACGTTAGCATAGCAATGGGAAAAGGTTCAGACATTGCAATGGATGTTGCCAAGATGACACTCATCACTTCGGATCTCCAGTCAATTCCAAGAGCGTTGAATCTTTCGAGCAAGACTGTTATGGGAATCAAGCAAAACCTTTTCTGGGCTTTCATCTACAACGTTATTGGGATTCCCTTGGCTGCTGGTGTCTTGTATCCTGTTAACGGATTTCTCCTTGACCCAATGATTGCAGGCGCAGCAATGGCTTTGAGTTCAGTGAGTGTTGTCGGCAATAGCTTAAGATTAAGAGCAGCGAAGATTTAAGTTAAACCAAAAATAAAATCTCTGTGAAATCTTTCTTCGTATTGCTTATGCTGTTGGCTACAGCAAGCGCAATCGCGCAACCGTTGACGTCTAAGCAAAAGGATTCAGTTGACTCTCTGTTCGCTAATTGGGATTCACAGAAAAAGCCTGGCATAGCTGTAGCAATTGTTAAGGATGGAAATGAAATTTATTCTAAGACTGTGGGCATGTCGGATGTTGCAGGCGGAATTAAGGCAAACGACCGAACTTCGTTTTGGATCGCATCGGTATCGAAACAGTTTACCGCAATAGGAATAACAGCACTTGAACAAAAGGGTGCCCTGTCATTAACTGATCCCATTTCAAAATATCTGCCTGAGCTCTCTCATCTTCCCTCTATACAAATCAAACACCTGCTTCATCACACAAGCGGCCTAAGGGATGGATTTACATTGGTAGGAATGACGCTCAAAGGTGAAAAGCATTATGACCCAAAATCGGTTTTCGACATGATCAAGATCCAAAAGGCTTTGAACTTTCAACCAGGTACCCGGCATGAATATGTGAACTCAAACTACGTGCTTCTTGCGCTGATCGCGGAACGTGTGAGCAAAAAGTCATTTGCCGATTTCATGCAATCGGAAGTATTCGGAAAACTTGGCCTGTCAGATTCACGAATATTCAATAACGACAAGAAGTCACCAGACGCAGTAGGACATTATAACTCAGTAGGGAAATACAAAAAGAATAAGCGCTTCATTCCTGCAATTGGATCCACTGGTGTGATGATGTCACTAAGGGATGCAGTAAAGCTCGAACAAAACCTGCAAAGCTCACACTCATTCATATCGCTTGATTTGCTTTTAAGTCCAGATGGCGTAGTCCCTCCATTAAAGTCATATAAGCGAGGGCTGGAACACTATCAGCTAAAAGGCTATGAAGTCGTTAGTCACTTTGGTAGCGACCCCGGCTTCAGAGCTGATATTGTGCGCTTTCCAAAAGAAAAGTTGTCAATCATAATTTTTTCTAATGCTGGAGATTATTGGGATCTAAGTAAGAACATGTTTGACATTGCCGGGATTGTTCTGAGCAACAACAAATTGAGAACAACGTGGCTCTCTGACAATGAACTTAAATCTGCCGCACATGCCTCTTCAAAGCTCCAGGGGGCATATCTCGACACCGTTTCTGGAAGCATAACAAGGTTCATTAAATATGATAATGGAATATTGAAATCCTCTCCGACCATGCACGGATACTATGCGCCTCTAAAGCATGAGAAAGGTGGCTATTATTCAAAGCAGGATAATTATGAAAGTAGTTATAACTTCAGCGATGATGCTTTAACTGTGGATAGAGCTGATGGCAATCTCCATTTAATAAAGATTGATTCTGCCTCGATGGAGGTTCACTCGCATCCAATTGAATTGAAAGGCCGTTACTATAGTCCTGAATTGAAAAAGACTTACCGCATCACTAAAAAACAAAACACCCTGCGGCTTTCGTTCTTAAGAATCATGCATTCGCCATTAACGTCCCTCGGTAACGACTTGTATTACGCGGAATTTGCTGGTGGCAATATCTTGCGTTTTGAAAAAGGAGCTGACGGAAAAACGCTGATGCTATTCAGCCGGGAAGGAATCAAAGATCTATATTTTATAAAAAGATGAAATACCTTGCTCCTATTGCATTAGTCATTGCATCGATTTTGTTCCTCGCTAATTCCGCATCAACCATGGAAACATCAAACAACCCCGCGAAAATAGCACGGATCTGGAGAGGATGGACGTCCCCTCAGAATGCCGAAAAACTTGAACACATCCTCCGTGATGAAGCAATCCCCAGTATCGAAAAGAACAAGCCTGATGGATTAAAGGGAATAGAACTACTGACGCTCCCGGATGGCAATGAAGTGATGTTTACCACGATCATGTACTTCGAGTCAATAGAATCGGTCAAGGCGTTTGCGGGCGAGGATTATTCGAAGGCACACATCGACCCAGCTGTAGCTCCATTGCTATCACGGTTCGACAAGACGGTAGCGCATCATACAATCAAAGAATCAAAGAGTTGGTAGTCCATGAACATTTCACTTAACGTTATCAAGTCCTTCAGCATTAATGGAACAGGTGGCAATCCGGCCGGTGTCGTCCTTGAAGCAGATTTTCTAACCGCAGCTCAAAAGCAAGAAATCGCACGTAAGGCTGGATTATCCGAAACCGCCTTTGTATCTGAAAGTTCTGTATCCGATTTTAAACTTGAATTCTTTACGCCAACCAAACAGATACCACATTGCGGGCATGCAACTATCGCAACGTTCTGGTATCTCAAATCGCTGAGCAAAATTTCCGCAGACAACTCATCCAAAGAAACGATTGACGGAACGAGGAAAATAATTTTCCATGGTGATGAACCGTACATGGAGCAACGTGCTGCACGCTTCGAATCACTAGAAAACGTTACGGACATTGTGAGATCATTGGGGCTGAAAGAATCTGATTTGATGAAGGATCTTCCACCGGTGATTGGTAACACTGGGAATTCATTTCTATTAATTGGCGTGGATGACGAAAAAAAGCTCGGACTAATTACTCCTGACTTTAATGCCATCGCTAAAATTACAGAAGGGAGTAATTGCGTAGGATACTATGTCTTTGCAAAAACTGACTCAGGATTTGACGCGCAAACGAGAATGTTCGCACCTGGCTACGGCATTAACGAAGAGTCAGCAACGGGAATGGCCGCGGGACCGTTAGCTTGTCTTTTGTTTAATTCTGGATCTGTAGATAAAGAGACCTATATAATCGGTCAGGGCAATTTCATGAGCCCTCCATCTCCCAGCCGAATTAATGTCAACTTACACATTGAAGAAAATACAATAAAATCCCTTTCAGCCGGAGGAAAAGCCTATCTGGACGAGACCCGTACAATACAAGTCTGAGAATTTATGAAACACCTATTTACGATAACAATACTGAGCGTTCTGGCTAGTAACTTTTCCTTTGGGCAATCTTCAGAAAAGATAGTCCGCGATTTCCTGTTAAATGTAAGAACGGGACTTCGTCCTGAAGATGCAAAGTTGTACATGGCTGACACGGTTCTTGCTCATCAGGTGACATCAGAGAATCCAACAACCGTGAAACGTACTCCAGCCAACTATACAAATCACATCAATGAATTCAAACGTTTGTTCGGAAATTATGAGTTCGAAATAACAGAACTCATTGCATCGAAAGACAAGGTATATGTCCGCTGGAAACAAACTGGGAAGCACATGGCGGAGATCGATGGTTTCGAACCTACGCAATTGCCTTTAATCGAATACACCTCAGCTGTGTACAGACTTGAAAAGAAACGGATTGTCGAGTATTGGATTCAAATGGATCGTCTAGGATTCGACCTCCAGTTAAAAGCAAACCAAAAAAATACTATTAACAAATAAAGTCTAGGGAACCCGCTATCATGAAGAGCCTGGAAATCCAGGCTCTTTTTTTCTTGCAGTAAACTTTATAAACCCTACCTGTTTAAATACAAACCGCTGCGATAAAGACATCCGTTTTTTGACTCATAATGAAACATATTATGATCAACTACAAACTGAATAATTATCTGGCGATCATTGGCACTAGTATAGCGATTGTTGCGTGTAGCACGCAAGCCGCTGACAACGCTGGCCAATCCTCTGCACAATCCAACAAACTTCCCGTAGACGCAAAAATTGTCAAGGCACAACCACTCTCTCAGGAAGAAAGCGTAGCAGGGTCAGTGCTCGCAAATAAAGAAATATCCATCGCGAGCGAAGTATCAAAACGACTTCTCTCCATCCACTTTAAAGAAGGTGGACGAGTTAGCAAGGGGCAACTCCTTTACAAACTCGATGACAGTGAGATTCGCGCGAGGCTAAAACAAATACAGGCGGAAGTTTCATTGGCGAAACTTAGCGAGTTAAGACTGTCAAAGCTTCTGAAAAGTGAGTCCATTCGGCAAGAAGAGTATGATGTTGCGCTAACAAAGCTCCAATCGCTACAGGCTTCTGAGGAGTTACTTCTGCTGGAACTGGAGAAAACAAATGTCACCGCACCATTTTCTGGAATGGTTGGTATCACCAATGCTGAGGTTGGAACGCTTGTTAACATTGGCCAGCCCCTCGTGCGACTCCAGGAACAATCAACTGTGAAAATACAGTTCACTGTTTCTGAAAGGTACATTCAATACATAAAGGTTGGTAAGAAGATTTCATTTTCAGTTTTGGGAGCCACAGAAAAACAGATAGCCAGGATCTCTGCAACTGAATCAGGAATAGACAATGAAAGCAGAACCATAACTGTTCATGCAATAAGCCCGAACACAAATAACAAGTTAACCCCGGGGATGTCCGCGCGAGTATATTTCTCGACCGCAGCTGACGATGCGATGGGTATGACATTGCCTACTGAAGCACTAATACCAAGCGCTCAAGGCTATAGCGTATTCACTGTAAAGAATGGCGCGGCCAAGATTACACCGGTGACTGTCGGAAACAGAACAGAGGCTGACGCCCTTATAACCAGCGGTCTAACCGATGGTGACACCGTAATGATCTCCAACACTTTAAGAAGTGGGAATGGAACACCTGTTCAAGTCGTATCCATAAAATAACTAATCATGAACTTACCTTCATTAAGTATAAAAAAGCCAGTTTTAGCTGGCGTATTCTCAGCACTTATAGTAGTGATGGGAATTGTAGGCTGGAAGTATCTCGGCATTCGGGAGTTCCCACTTACCGAACCCCCTGTGATTGCTGCGATCACATTCTATCCTGGAGCAAGTCCTGACGTAATCGCGTCAAAGATCACCAAGCCCCTCGAGGAATCGATCGCAGAAGCAAATGGTGTTAGAACGATCTCCTCCGAATCACGCGAACAGGTCAGTATCATCTCAATTGAATTCAATCGTGATATCGATCTTGAAGACGCATTGAATGACGTCAGGGATAAAGTCTCAAAGGCAAAAAATCAACTTCCTGCGGACGTTGATCCTCCAATTGTTGAAAAAGCGAGTTCCCCTGATAACCTTGTTGCATTCCTCGAAGTTGAGAGTGATACAAGAGACATTAAGGAGGTTTCACATCTCGCTTCAACGGTGATCAAAGAACGCATGCAGTCTATTCCCGGCATTCAGCGCGTTAGCATTGTTGGTGAGCATAAATACGCGATGCGTCTTCGCTTTGACCCTGTGAAGCTTGCCACATTCCAATTGACCCCTGAGGACATTCGCATTGCGCTTCAAAAAGAAAACATGGACTTGCCATCCGGCAGAATTGAAGGAGAAAGCAACGAATTAAGCGTGCGTACTCTTGGGCGTTTAACTACTGCTGAGGAGTTCAATGAGATGATTGTTAAGCATACCGCACATTCGGTTATCAGACTCAAGGACATTGGTCACGCGGAACTGGGTGAGTTGAACGAACGCAATGCGATCATAAACGGAACCGATAAGGCAGATCGCGTTGGCGTTGGCGTTGCGATACAAATTCAACGTGGCGCGAATGCGATTGAAGTTGTTGATGAATTTTACAAACGCCTTGATCAGCTTCGTAAAGATATTCCGAAAGAATACCGTCTTATTGTAGGCTTTGACTTTACAAAACCAGTAAGAGAATCAATCAAGGAGGTCGAGGAAACATTGTTCATTGCCTTTGGTCTGGTCGTGATCATCATCTTCCTGTTCCTTCGTGACTGGCGCTCAACGATCATACCTGTTCTTGCAATTCCAGTGTCTATCCTTTCCGCCTTCTTCATTATGTATCTAGCAGGCTTCTCGATCAACGTTCTGACTTTGCTCGGACTGGTACTGGCCATCGGACTTGTTGTAGATGATGCGATTGTTGTATTGGAAAATATCTATAAGAAAGTTGAGGAAGGAATGAGTCCCGTTCAGGCAGCATTTGCCGGATCAAAAGAAATATACTTTGCAGTAATCTCCACTACCATCACTTTGGCAGCCGTATTTCTCCCAATCATTTTCATGGGCGGAATTAGTGGACAGCTCTTCAAAGAATTCGCCATCGTGGTTTCTGGTTCCGTACTGGTCTCGGCATTCGTAGCATTAACACTCTCCCCCATGCTCAGTGCTTATTTACTCAAACGTCATGATAAACCGACTTGGTTGCATCGGGTAACAGAACCCTTCTTTGTTCGACTTAATAACGGATATGCAAACGTCCTGAACAAGTTTATGAAATTCCGCTGGGTCGCATGGGTGTTCCTTATCGGAACCGGTGGTTTAATCTTCTACCTGGGGCAAAAGCTCCCCTCAGAACTTGCACCAATTGAAGACAGATCAAACATGATGCTCATCGCAATTGCTCCGGAAGGTGTATCCTATGACTTCATGAAAAAAAATATGACTGAAGTCGGGCACTACGTAAACGATAATACAGATGGACTCTATCAAACCTATTCAATGGTGGCGATTTCGTTCATCCCCGCCCCTGCTCCCGTCAATGTTGCAGTGCAGAGTATTTACCTGAAAGATCCGAAAGAAAGAAGCGTCACTGCTCAGCAACTTTACTACCAATATGGTGCAGCCTCCGGACAATTCAGGAACATCCTTTTGTTCCCATACATGCCTCCAACAATTGGAACACGCTACGGTGGTGGACAACCTGTCCAATATGTTCTCCAGGCTCCGAGTCTTGACAGCATTTCAAATATTCTTCCAAAATTCTTGAACGCAGTAAGGCAAAGTTCAAAGCTGATGTTTGTCGATAGTGATTTGAAGATTAACAAACCCGAGCTCAAGATCAATATCGATCGGCAAAAAGCTGCCCTCATGGGCGTATCGATTCAGGAGGTTGCACGAGCGCTTCAACTATCACTCTCCGGTCAGCGCTATGGTTATTTCCTTAGAAATGACAGGCAGTACGAAGTGATTGGCCAAGTGGAAAGAATCAATCGGAACGATATAGGGGATTTGAGGTCCATCTATGTTCGATCCACCAACGGGCAAATGATATCACTCGATAACCTTGTTACAATTGAGGAAGGAATCAGTCCTGCTGCCATCTACAGATATGATCAGTATACGTCAGCAACGATTTCAGCTGGCCTTGCTCCTGGTGTAAGCCTTGACGAAGGCATTAAGGAAATGGAACGCATCAAAGCGGAAGTCCTTGGACAAAGCTTCAAGACAACGCTTGCAGGTCAATCACGGGATTATACTGAAAGCCAAGGCAATCTTTCGTTCACGTTACTCCTCGCGTTGCTCTTGATATACATGATTCTCGCAGCGCAGTTTGAGAGCCTTCGTGATCCGATGATCATTATGCTAACTGTTCCAATGGCGATTGCAGGTGCATTACTAAGTCTCGACTGGTTCAGCCAAAGTCTGAACGTATTCAGCCAGATCGGGATCATCACGCTGATAGGATTGATCACTAAGAATGGTATCCTGATCGTAGAGTTCGCTAATCACCTGAAGAGCACCGGTCTCACCAAGTTTGAGGCTGCAATCCAGGCTGCAGAACAAAGATTTAGACCAATCCTTATGACCTCGCTTGCGATGATTTTTGGAGCACTGCCCATTGCACTTACGAGCAACTCGCGGCAATCGCTGGGAATTGTAATCGCAGGTGGACTCATCTTCGCAGGAATCCTTACTCTCTTCATTATACCTGCAGTTTACTCGTATCTATCTTCTTCGAAGCGCAAGAAAGAAGTCGCGGACGAAACTGAACTGGTTACGGAAACTATCAACCAATAATTTCAAAAAAAACATGAAAACAATAACAAAGTGGTTGCTGGTAAGTGCCTTTATCGCCAGCGTCAACGTTCAGGCGCAGACCCGGAAGCTTTCGCTTCAGGATGCCCTTAAGCTTGCGGCAGAAAATAACAAAGCTCTAAAAGCTGAGACGTTAGAGACCAATTCGCTTCGCGAAGAAACGAAGATCGCCCAGGCAAGCATGCTTCCATCGGTGACGATGGGCGGGTCATATTCATATTACATAGATAGACAAGTAATTTTTATGCCTGGTGCATTCACCGGGAACGACAGCCAACCAGTGGTGGATGTTGCAGTCGGTGGAAAAAATGCGTTCAACACCTACGTTACGCTGCAACAACCTATCGTATCGGAGGCGGCAAGACGCCAGATCAAAGCTGCGCGGATCTCTGAATCCATAAAAGCACTTGATGTCAAAGATGCAAGAGCAAACCTAAACTTGAGTGTGACGGCTACCTATTATCAAGCCCTGCTCGTAAAGGAGAGCATTGCTCTGAATGAACAAAGTCTTCAAAGAAACTTGAAATCATTGGAAGACTCAAGAGTTCTCCTACTTCAAGGCAAAAGTTTGAAGGTGGATACGCTGAGAAATTTCATTGCCGTTGAAAATCTGAGAACGTCAATCTCATATTTGGAAAACCAACACAAGGTAATTATAATCCAACTTCGGCAGTTGCTGGGGATCGAAAGTATTGACTCACTCGAACTAACAGATAGTTTGAAGCACGATACTGAAAGCCGATATTTTGCCGCGGTAGAAACTCTTTACACGGACGCAATTCAGAACAGACCTGATATTCAATCACAGAAACTTAAGGTAGCACTAAATCAAAACCTACTGAGCCAAAGCCGAGCTCAAAGGCTTCCCACGCTATCTTTGGTTGGAGCTTATCAATTACAAGCGCAATCAGATGATAGGAAATTTGACTCATATCGTTGGCCAAGAACTTCATTTGTTGGACTTCAGGCAAACCTCCCAATCTTTGCCGGGAACAGAGTCAATGCGAAAATTCGCCAGTCAAATATTCGAGTCCAAACTGAGGCACTTCGCCTGCAAGATGCTACCGAAAGGGCGAACACACAAATCATGACCCTTCAGAATAACTTAAACGAAATGATTCAACGTCTTTCCGTGAATGAAAAAACTGTATACGCTGCGGAAATGAACTTTAACATTATAAATGACCGCTACAGAAATGGAATGAGTTCACGTCTGGAACTATCAGATGCTGAATTGGCTTTAACGGATGCGAAGATGAATCATCTCAATACTGTCTACAATGTAAAAATCGCCAAACTTCAGTTGGACAAAGCATTGGGTCTACTCCAATAGGAAATTCAGTAACTTAGCTCACTGCTAACAAAGTGGAAAAGGAAATTGCAATCTTAATGGCCGACCTCACCGGATACACCGCTATGACTGACGTACATGGCGGTGCATCGGCCGCTAAGATTGTGGGTAAATATATGGAGATCGTTGACACTGCGCTTCATGGTACTGCGAAAGTGATGCAGCGAATTGGAGACCAGGTGGTGATGATTGCAGAAAACGCAGTTGATCTACTTCAAACAGCAAGGAAGTTAAATACGCTTACTCGTGAAGAGCAACATTTTTTATCTATTCATGCGGGTCTCCATTATGGTGAGATAGTAATCGAGAATAATAATCTGTTTGGTTCTACGATTAATGTTGCAGCGCGTATCATGAATGTTGCGTGCAGAGGCGAAATAATCTGTTCCTCAAACTTTTTTACTCAGCTTCCTCCAGAGTCACAGCAGCTCTTTCGTTCAATCGGTATTCGAAAACTCAAAAATGTAATGACTCAGATCGAATTATTCGAACTGATACCAATGCTCGCAAATGAAGTTTATATCGATCCAGTTTGCCATATGCATATCGATCGGACAAAGCCGAGTCAGTTTGCAGATCACTCAGGCGTCACCTATCATTTTTGTGGTGAGCATTGCAAATTGCTTTTCCTCGCGGCACCAGAGCAGTTTCTAGCTCCTAGCGAGGACATGTAAATGTTATAAATCCTACCTGCTTAAGTATAAGTGCAGAATCCGCGTCTGGCTCTACTTTTACATCATGAACACAACAACCATGAAAGATCTCAGTCGAATCATGCTCCTCGCGGTTGGAATAGTGGTTGCAGTATTATGCGCAACGCTCGTATTGTAATTAACGCTGATCAAGGGATTATATAAATCGCCCCGGCTTAAATACAAATCACGTATTCCCGCCCAGCCGTTTTCAGTCATATCAAATTTTAAAACTATGACTGAATCACAAATCGAAAAATCACTTAATGATCTTAACTCGCTTGTTCTAAGCGGCAAGGCTCTCGAGGCCTTTGACAAATACTATCACAATGATGTTGAGATGCAGGAAAATTCACAGCCTGGTACAAAGGGAAAGGCAGCAAATCGCCTGCGCGAAATTGAATTCCTTGGAAATGTAACGGAGTTCCGGGGTGCAGCTGTGGAAGGCATGGCCATCAATGGCAGTGCATCATTTGTTATCTGGAGCTACGACTACACACATAAAGAGTGGGGTGTGCGCAAGTATACGCAAGTATCCGTTCAACACTGGAAAGATGGACAAATCATAAAAGAACAATTCTTCTACGGAAACTAAGCTCAATCATGACAACAACTTTAAACAGAAAACTTGACGTTTCGCTTTTGATCACACGAGTCGCGCTTGGCCTTGTCGTAGCAGCCCATGGCGCACAGAAGCTTTTTGGATGGTTTGGTGGCCACGGTTTTGACGGCACAGTAGGATTCTTCACTGGCGTGATCGGTCTTCCCTATGCACTTGCTGTAGGAATAATAATTCTTGAAAGTGCTGGAATGGTAGCCCTTGTTGCCGGATTATTAACAAGGTTTCTCTCAAGTGCCTTGATCGTCATTATGCTTGGGGCAATTTTTACAACTCACCTCAGCAACGGTTTCTTTATGAACTGGTCAGGGACGCAATCTGGTGAAGGCTTTGAATTCCATCTGCTTGTTTTAGCGCTCGCGTTCATGCTGTCTATCAATGGTGCTGGGTCTTATTCGATCGACCATCAAATCTTCAATAAAACCAAAACAAACGTCCATCCGAAACCCACACAAATATGAGAATCGAAATAATCTCAGGCAGTCCTCGCACTTCGAGCCTAACCAAACGCGTTGCAAAACATCTGACTAATCAATTAAGCGCGTTTGCAGAGTTGAGCGTTGGAATGATTGATATCAAAGAATACCAATGGGGTGCGGTTGAAAATGTATGTCAGGGTACCGGTACTACGCCTTCAGATCGCTCAGAAGTTGTGAAACGCGTATTCGAGGCTGATGCCTTTGTTCTTGTTACTCCCGAATACAACGGAAGCTACTCTCCTGCTTTAAAGAATTTTCTCGATCACTTCCCAAAGCAGACTGAAAAGGTATTTGGCATAGTGACAGCTTCGCCTGGTGCGTTTGGCGGTATGAGAGCAGCTCTCCAACTCCAAACGCTCATCTACGGACTCATGGGAATTGGAAGCCCACAGATGTTAATCGTTCCAGGGGTGGATTCAAAGTTTCGTGAAGACGGCACGCTCATCGATGAGAACTTTGGTGAATCTGTAAATGTCTTTATTGAACGCTTTCTGTGGCTATCCCGTGCCGTCTTATTTTCCAGAACGGCCGTTGTAAAAAAGTGCGCATAGACTCAAAGGAATCGTGTGCAAGCTGATAATTATATAAATCATACCTGCTAATCTGCAAAAGTCAATTTGAGCGATTTGCGTTAGTTTGAATATGCAGATACAAATACTGAGAACTGAAAAGCCTACGGCCGACTCGATTAGCGTTTACTTTAAGCGCCCCGAAACGTTTCATGGATACATGCCAGGTCAACATGGACTTTTCAGTTTTCAGATAAACGGTACAAGTGTCACTCGTACTTATTCATTTCACACTGCGCCACATGAACAAGAGTTGGGAATAACCGTCAGATCAGTTACTGACGGGCTTGTATCCAATTATCTTTTTAATACACATGAACCGATCGCAGTCGATTTACAAGAAGTGTCTGGTAAATTCACCATTGAGACTTCACCCGAAATTAAGCGACACCTAATAATGTTTGCTGCAGGAAGCGGGATCACGCCCATGCTGTCAATCATCAAAAGTGTTTTAAGAGATGAACCCCGTTCCACGATATCATTGATTTACTCAAACAAGTCCTATGATCGCATAATCTTCAAAAACGAATTGCATCATTTGGAGAATCAATTTCCAGCGCGACTTAAAGTTCATCACGTGTTAACGCAAGGTGAAAACCTGCCCGCAGACTTCCCTGTTTTTTACAAAGGGCGACTGTCACCGTTAATTACTAAAAAGATAATAAAAGGCATTTTAGCAGAACGAGATTATCGACCTGAGTATTTCACGTGCGGACCTGAGAGTTTTATGGATCTGGTAAGTACCACAGTTCGTGCGATCGGCCCCGGCCGCCCAAAGGTCAGAAAGGAAATCTTTTTCGTTCCCGCAAAGAAAACGGACTTTGACTTCTCGACCCTATCAGATCGCGAGATTATCATAGAGACGAATGGTGAGGAAAAACTTGTGATAGTCAAGGGTGGAAAATCCATTCTGCAAGCTGCACTCGAGCACGGTATCAAACTGCCGTACTCCTGCACCGAAGGCCAATGCGGAACCTGCCGGGCAAAGCTAATCAGTGGTGAAGTGAGACTTAGAAAGAACCACGTACTGACAGATGATGAACTGAACGAGGGTCAAATCCTGCTGTGCCAGGGGTTTCCTGTGTCGGAAGGCATTGCCCTTAAAACCGGCTTATAATTATATAAAACGTCCCTGCTATAATATAAAGCATCCCGGCCCTTCACATCGTTTATTTACTTAGAAAACAACAAAAATATGGAAACGATAAATCTGACGATTCCGAATATGAAAAGCCCTCATTGCCAAATGACCGTCACAAGCACGGTAAAGGCTATTGGCGGCTCTGTCAAGTCAGTGTCTCCTACAAAGGCAGAGATTGAATTGAACAACGGGCTGACAAAGGATGCTGTTATCCAGGCAATCCAGAAGGCCGGATACAATGTGATAAATGGAACTCTTTAAACGTTAATAAAATGGAAACAACAAAATTCAAAACAACCATAAAGTGCTCAGGATGTGTGGCGAAAGTAACTCCTTTCCTGAACGAAGCTTTGGGCGAAGACAATTGGGAGGTTGACTACAACAACCCTGCAAAAGTTCTCACTGTTGTCGGAGAAAAGGATAATGCTAAAGTAATTCAGGCGGTTGAGAAAGCTGGATACAAAGCTGAAGCGATGTAAGAACGTGAAGTAGCATTAACGAAAAGGCCGTGGAAACAATCCCCGGCCTTTTTTATTTTAAAAAACATGACAAAGATCATCTTTTCGACTGTAGAAAAATCAAATCATTACTATCCAGCAATTGTAATCTTTGCTTATTGTTAATTAAAACACACAGATCAATGAAAAACAAAACACTTTTAATGATAATGCTACTCATGTTTGCATTTTCATTTTTAAACGCGCAAGACGCGCAGCAGAAAAGAGAGATGCCGCCTAAGCACAGAGGAATGCACCCACGCCTTCAGGCTGATGGAACGGTAGTCGATGACGATGGCAAAACGCTTGGCTCCATTAAGAATGGGAAAGTATGTGACGAAACCGGAAAAGTGATTGGTGTAATCTCAGGCCATGGTGATGTTACAACGGCTAGTGGAAAAACCATCGGGAAAATCCAGAAAGATGGAAGCTACAAATCAATGAAAGGACACGTTGTTACTACCGATCCTGATGGCGTAGTAAAAGTAGCTGGAAAGGAAGTAGCGAAAGTTGAGGCTGGCTACAAGGACAAATCCCACGGCTGCGCACTTCATTGCTTCTTCAGTTCAGAAAATCAGGACGCGAAGGAAATTGATGAAGATATAAAGAATCAATAATGCCTACACTACAACCAGACGCCACTTCATTTCAATCGCACACAACGTTATGCAACGCGGACAATCATCCTACGAGATTACAAAGGCAAATGGTGAAAAGTCTACGTTCGACCCACAAAAACTTTACAGTTCGCTAACGCGGTCCGGTGCCGATGAGACTCAGGCACATGAGATCGTTGACGCCATTACAAGCGAACTCTATCCAGGAATTTCAACAAAGAAAATTTACAAAAGAGCATTCAGCCTGTTAAAGGAACGCTCGAGATTTCTCGCAGCAAGATATAACCTGAAGAATGCTATAATGTTGCTCGGGCCGTCAGGCTACCCTTTTGAGCGATTCATTGGAGAATTACTCAAACATCAGGGGTACAAAGTCGAAGTCGCTAAAATTGTTTCCGGCAAATGTGTTAATCACGAAGTGGACGTTATCGCTGAAAAAGACAACCATCACTTCATGATTGAATGCAAATATCATAACCAACCTGGAACGGTAAGTGACGTCAAGATCCCATTATATATTCAATCTCGATTCCTCGATGTTGCTGAACAATGGAAGCGATTGCCTGGCCGTGAGCAAAAGCACCATCAAGGCTGGGTGGTTACAAACACTCGATTTACAATTGATGCAATTCAATACGGCAGTTGCGCGGGACTAAACCTAATCGGTTGGGATTATCCCTCAAAGGGAAGTCTTAAAGACATTATTGACTCGCTTGGATTGTATCCTGTCACTACGTTAACATCCCTGACGCTTACCGAAAAGAAAGCACTGCTGGAACTTAATGTAGTGTTATGCCATGACCTTCGAAATAACGCATCGACACTTACTCAAATAGGCGTTAAGGATACAAGGATCAAAACAATTCTCGCGGAGTGTATTCAGTTATGTCAGCACTTCAAAGAAAGAGTTCCCTCCTATTCATGAGTAAAAGCGCCACCATATTATCTGAAGTACCAAAAAGCCCTGAGCCATCCCTAAACGGACTAAGCGAAAGTGACGCGTTAAACCTTCAAAAGAAAGTTGGTTTGAACAGGATTGAATCAGAGGCGCACCAGACAATCTGGTCAATTCTAATTCAGCAATTCAAGTCACCAATCGTCTACATTTTGTTGTTTGCGGCATCCATGTCATTCTATTTCAATGAGTGGCTGGATGGCATCGCAATACTCATTGTCATTCTCATCAATGCGGTAATAGGATTTTATATGGAGTTTCAGGCAGACCGCTCAATGGAGGCCTTGCAAAGTCTTTCCGTGGTCATGTCGAAAGTCATCCGTGATGGAAAAGTAAAAGAAATCAATTCCGAGCAGATTGTGCCCGGAGATTTTGTATATCTCGAAGCCGGTGATATTGTTCCAGCAGATGGTGACCTCCTGAAGGCATCACGATTGCTCGTAAATGAATCTGCACTTACAGGAGAATCTGTTCCTGTTGAAAAACATCCAATCATTCTATCTGATTCTCCGTCTGATCCACAGACCAGAATTTTATACAAGGGCACGTTTGTCACAAATGGAAACGCAACTTTCCGTGTGACATCCACAGGTATGAAGACGGAACTTGGGAAGATTGCAACCATGGTTCAATCTGCATCTCAGGCAGCCACACCGCTTGAAAAGAAACTTGAAAGTTTCAGTAAAAAGCTCATTCAGATAACAGTTCTCCTCGTCATTATCATTTTTGCAGCTGGCTGGATTGCAGGAAACAACTTCTTTGATATGCTGAACACCGCTATTGCTTTAGCAGTGGCTGCTATTCCAGAAGGACTACCCATTGTTGCAACGCTTGGGCTTGCGCGTGGCATGTTGAAAATGGCGAAGCATAATGTGATCGTGAAAAAACTATCTGCGGTGGAAACGCTTGGAGGCACAAGCGTAATCTGCACCGATAAGACAGGCACGCTGACTGAAAATCGGATGACAGTGGCCTCAGTGTTGCCATTGGAACTTGAGCACCAAATTGTTGAAGCCTGCGCGCTTTGCAACACAGCAAACATAGACCACGGAAATGAGGTTGGAGATCCGCTTGAAGTCGCCTTGCTGAACTATGCTTCCAAATATGAAAACATCGAAGACCTTCGTGCACGATTCGTTAAAGTTGATGAAGAACCATTCTCCTCGGAATCGAAGCGAATGTTCACATTGCATGAACGCGCAAAAGGTCATGTCACCATTGCCAAAGGAGCACTTGAATCAATACTAGGAATCTGTTCCAATAGTGTGAATCGAAATGGCGACTGGAAACTCAACGTATCCGATGAAGCGAATAAACTTGCTTCGCAAGGATATAAAGTCATAGCTGCAGCATCAAAAGAACACCTCGAGCCGATCATGGCCAATAACGACTTTACGTTTCTCGGACTCATCGGGCTAATCGATCCGCCACGAGAGTCTGTGGCCGAAGCGATCCGGGAATGCAAGACTGCCGGGATTAAGGTCGTGATGATCACGGGTGATCATCCTGCAACTGCGAAGGAAATCGGAAGACAATTGGGAATTGAATCAACTCAGGTCCAGCTGGGTTCAGAGATGAAACCTTACGATGAGCTTACCGATTCCGACAAATCCATCTGGTTAAATCAGAACATCTTTGCAAGAGTAAGCCCGGCACAAAAGCTGGATTTAATCAAACTGTATCAGGAAAAGAACTACGTTGTCGGCATGACCGGAGATGGCGTGAACGATGCTCCGGCATTAAAGAAAGCAGACATCGGAATTGCAATGGGACTACGTGGAACGCAGGTGGCGCAGGACGTGGCTGACATGGTGATCAAGGATGACTCATTTTCTTCTATCGTAACTGCAATTAAGCAAGGACGGATCATATTCGATAACATTCGAAAATTCGTTGTCTTCCTATTGTCGTGCAATCTCAGTGAGTTATTCACAATTGCAATCACGGCAATTATCAACCTTCATTTTCAACTTTTCCCACTACAGATACTGTTCATCAACCTCGTCACTGATGTTCTGCCAGCCCTTGCGCTTGGCATGACACCTGGAAATCGGAACATTATGAGGATACCTCCGAAAAGTAGTGATGAACCCATTATTACAAAACCGCTTTGGATTGCCGTGATCTTTTATTCGATCGTAATCTCAGCAGCTAGCCTCGGTGCTGTAATGTCAAGCCATTTTCTTTTTCACAAAGAAGAGGGATGGAATCCAGAACTATGCAACAACATCCTATTCTTTACACTAATCTGCTCCCAGTTGTTACACGTGCTAAATATGAATTCCAAAGGCACAAGCGTATTCAGATCGGAAGTGGTCAGAAACCGATATGTCTGGTACTCAATTTTTATCTGTGTTGCTATCCTTATTGGGTGCTATGAGATCGGTCCGGTCAGAGAGGCTTTGTCCCTCTTCCGTCTGACTATTTTCGATTGGATGATCATTATCGTCTTCAGCTTTGCCGGCCTTATCATAAATCAGCTGGCAAAAGCCTTCAACTTCATAAAACAATAGTACTATGAAAACCTTGTCTAAAACCGAAAGCTTTCCTGCATCTGCCGAGCAAGTCTTCAAAACAATTGATGATCTGGGAGTCACAGGTATGCACATGACAGAGTCATCCATGATGATGATGGGTAGCAAACTTAATCTGGAATTTTTAACCGCTCATAAGACAGGTTTAGGTTCACGTTATCGGTGGACAGGCAAGATGATGGGGTTAGCGATGGACTTCACGGTCGAAGTTACCAAATGGGTTAACGGAGTTGAGAAGGTTTGGGAAACCATTGGAGAAACTAAACTGATCATTTACTCATGGTATCGAATGAAGTTATTAGTGAACGAAGCGAACGGTAAAACTAAGGCCGAACTCTCAATTGCTTACGACAAGCCGAAAGGGTTTTTCAACAAAGTTCTTTGCTTCTTATTGGCAGATTGGTATTGCAGATGGTGCTTGAAGAAAATGCTTGGCGATGCGAAGAAAGCGATTGCAACTCAGGCGAATCAACCAAACCCTTCAATGCATCCAACCGCTGTTTTACTTGTGCTCCTTTCTACAATAAGTTATGCTGCATTTAGTCAGACCAGTAACAGTGGCGTCTACAAAACGTATGAAGACTACCGATCCAGGAAATTAATGTATGAGATTGACTGCAACTCCGAAAGTCACAAGATTAAGTCAGATCAATTCCATCATAAGGATGTAGTCCGCGTAGTTCATCGCGACAGTCTGTTTACAATGCCGAAAAGCGAAATATTTGGCTTCAAAGACTGTAAAGGAGTTGTATACCGAATTGTTGATGGAAAGAACCACACCATCCTGAATCCGTACGATAATCTTCAGCTTTATAAACACGAGATCCGGGGACACAAAAGATCAGCTATTCATTACTATTTCAGTAAAACTATGGATGGCGAACCTATCCTTCTCACCATCGACAACCTTCATCACACTTTCCAGGAAAATCCAGAATTTCTAAAGAAGGTAGACCAACAGTTCAAAAGAGATAGTCAGTTGAAAAAGTTTGACAAGGCAAGCAAACAGTACGTCCTCAGTAATATTTACGATACGACCATTTGACGATGAATCACATTGGTAATAGACTTTCGGTAAAAAATATCGGTATCGATACCTACCGCGAGAATATCGTTTTCATGCGATACGACTGTGATGTGTGTCGTTCGGAGGGTTTTACCGCATTGACAAGGGTCGTGGTCTCAAATGGCGCCAAAAGTATCATCGCCACACTCAACGTTGTTACATCTGACATTATAGAGCATCACGAAGCGGGCCTCTCGAGTGAATCAATGAAAAGGCTTTGTGTAAAATCTGGAGATACGATCACAGTATCACATCTCAATCCTATTGAATCATTCAAGAACGTCCGTGGTAAAATGTATGGAAAACGTTTTACTGATGAATCACTGACTAGCATTATTGCAGACATTGTCTCTGGACGCTATTCAAATATTGAACTTGCCGCTTTTATTACTACATGTGTCAACGACAATCTGGATATTAAGGAAATCATTGGCCTGACGAAGGCCATGATTGGCACCGGTCTCAAACTGGATTGGGGCAAAGAACTTATTCTCGACAAGCATTGTGTCGGTGGCATTCCAGGTAATCGTACAACCCCAATAGTCGTTAGTATCATCGCTGCCTCTGGATTGATAATTCCCAAAACCTCATCACGTGCAATCACTTCTCCTGCTGGTACAGCTGACACCATGGAAACGATGACTCCGGTTGATTTAACAATAGATCGGATGCGAATGGTGGTGGAGGCAGAGGGAGGGTGCATGGCCTGGGGTGGTGCCGTTCAACTGAGCCCCGCAGATGATATCCTCATCTCGGTTGAAAAAGCACTTGACATTGACAGCGAAGGACAAATGATTGCGTCTGTCCTATCCAAAAAAGCCTCAGCTGGCTCTACCCATGTCGTCATCGATGTTCCCGTTGGACCAACAGCCAAAGTACGCACGGAACAATCAGCCCTGCACTTGCAAAATCAACTAGCCCAAGTGGGTTCCGCGATTGGGTTGAAGATTAACACGATTGTCACTGATGGAACACAGCCCATAGGAAAAGGAATAGGCCCTGCGCTTGAGGCTCATGATGTCCTTGCTGTACTGCGGAACTCACCGTCATGTTCAGTCGATCTTAAGGAACGCGCTTTACTGATTGCCGGTTCACTACTTGAACTTGCTTCTTCCTGCAAACCCACCGAAGGCATCACAAGGGCAACTCAAATCCTCGAATCAGGAGCAGCTTATAAAAAGTTTATCAGAATTTGCGAGGCACAAGGTGGCTTCCGAGAGCCCGCGACTTCAAGCAAGCAATTTGATGTGATAGCAGCTTCTTCAGGGAAAGTAGCATCGATCGATAACAGAACACTGGCACGCGTTGCTAAACTGGCGGGCGCACCCAAATCTCCGACAGCTGGCCTTGAGTTCTTTGCTCCGCTTGGAAGCTCAATTCAAAAAGGTGATACGTTATTTCGAATTCATGCAGAGTCTGAAGGAGAAATGAACTACGCTAAAGCGTATGTTTCATCAATAGAGCCAATTGTGACAATCCTATGAGCAAGATTGTATTTGCATATCCTGGTAATGAGTTGATGGCTAAGTCGATCAGAAATGGGCTGGATGGATTATGGGGCGAGATCGAAATGAGGCATTTTCCTGATGGTGA
The DNA here is from genome assembly GCA_029309925.1 of Fulvivirgaceae bacterium JP3-4. Lineage (GTDB taxonomy): Bacteria > Bacteroidota > Bacteroidia > Cytophagales > Cyclobacteriaceae > Chryseosolibacter. The sequence continues at coordinate 2,106,728 of JARKND010000001.1, read as the reverse complement.
AACCTATGTCAGACTGATAACTGATGTCTTAGAACATGATGCAATTGTTGTAGCCACAATGCATCGACCAGACGATAAATTCCTGTCGTTGGTGTTCATGTTAAGATTGCTCAGAGAAGCTGGTGCTTCGCGGATTACTTTAGTCTCTCCATATCTCGCCTATATGCGGCAGGACAAACAGTTCAAACCAGGTGAGGCACTTACTTCCACTTATTTCAGCGAACTGCTTTCACCATTTATAGACGAGATGGTAACAGTAGATCCTCACTTGCATAGACATCACGCAATGAGCGAAATCTACACTGCGAACGCAACAGTGCTACATGCATCTCATACCATCTCATCGTGGATCAAAGCCTCCGTATCAAATCCATTATTGATTGGGCCCGATTCGGAAAGTGAGCAATGGGTTTCAAAGGTCGCCAGGGATGCAGGTTCGCCCTATGTTGTACTCAGCAAAGAGCGACATGGTGATAGGCAAGTCAACATCTCGATTCCTGAAATCGATACTTACAGAAACCATTCACCAGTGCTTGTGGATGATATAATCTCGACCGCTCATACTATGATCGAAACCGTGAAGAAACTGCTTGCGGTCGGATTCAGTAAGCCAATTTGCATTGGAGTGCACGCCATTTTTGCTGACAATTCGTTCCAGGAACTGCTTGACGCTGGCGCTGAACGAATCGTAACTTGTAACACAATACCACATGGCAGCAATAGCATCGATCTTAGTCCAATAATCATTAAGGCGCTCAGATGATCAAGAAACTGATAAGCTGGTCAATCAAAAATAAATGGATGGTGATCATCATGTATTCGCTGATGATCATCTATGGGGTTTATTCAGTTTATACCACACCCGTAGATGCAATCCCAGACCTATCAGAGAACCAGGTTATAATATATACAGAGTGGATGGGAAGAAATCCACAGATCATCGAAGACCAAATCACATATCCGCTAACGTCTAATCTTCAAGGCATCCCGCGAGTGAAAAACATCCGAGGGGCAAGCATGTTCGGGATGAGTTTCGTCTTTATCATTTTCGAAGACGATGTGGATATCTACTGGGCACGTGCGCGTGTTCTTGAAAGGCTCAATTACGCTACACGTCTTCTTCCATCTAACGTCACTCCTACCCTTGGGCCTGATGGAACCGGCCTGGGACATGTTTACTGGTACACTCTTGACGCACCCGGCTATGACCTCGGTGAACTCCGCGCTCTCCAGGACTGGTATGTTCGGTTTGGCCTTCAAACAGTGGAAGGGGTAAGCGAAGTAGCTTCATTCGGTGGCTACCAGAAACAATATCAGATCGTGGTTGATCCTTTAAAACTCCGCTACCACGATATCACTCTGATGGATGTCGTTAACAAAGTAAAAGAGAACAACAATGAAGTTGGCGGTCGCAAATTTGAACTGTCGGATATCGGATACATTATCAAGAGTACCGGATACATCAAGAATATTAACGAGATCGAGAACATCCCCTTAAAAGCTGAGAACACAGTCCCTATTCGCATAAAAGACATTGGCACAGTTCAGATGGGAGGCGACTTGCGTCTTGGTATCGTTGATGAAAACGGTGAAGGAGAAAAAGTTGGAGGAATTGTCATCATGCGATATGGCGAAAATGCCAAAGAGGTGATCGATCGTGTCAAAGAGAAAATTGAAGACATTAAGAAAGGATTGCCAGCCGGAATAAACATCAAGCCAGCTTATGATCGATCAGATCTTATCAACGCGACAATCGATACGCTGAAGGAGGCAGTTACAGAGGAAATTATCGTGGTGGCAATAGTTCTGTTCATTTTCTTACTGCACGTAAGGAGTGCTCTGATAGTGGTGATTACAATTCCCGTATCAGTACTATTTGCTTTTATTATGATGAAATGGTTCGGAATCACCTCGAACATCATGTCTCTCGCTGGGGTTGCATTGGCAGTTGGCGACTTGGTTGATGCCGGGATTGTAATGGTAGAGAACGCAATGAAAACCGTAGGTGGCGAAGCCGAAACAAATTAGCAATGGAAGAAACCAGAATAGATAAAATCGAAAAATCATCGCAGCTGATCGGAAAGGCAGTGGTGAGCTCTATTCTCGTCACGCTTATTTCATTTAGTCCAATACTTTTTCTCACCGGTCAGGAACACAAGCTCTTCTCTCCTCTCGTCTGGACTAAAACGTTCGCCATGATCGGGTCAGGCTTTGTGGCAATCATGCTTGTTCCAGTGTTGATGGCATTATTCCTGAAAGGAAAAGTGAGACCGGAAAGCAAGCATCCGATAAGCAGATTCTTCACCTGGCTCTACGGACCAATCATTCGATGGTGTCTGAAATGGAAGAAAGTCACACTTGCGCTTGCAGTAGCGTTGGTACTGGGCAGCGTCCCTCTTGTGATCAACCTAGGCACGGAATTCATGCCACCGCTTGATGAAGGGTCATTGCTGTTCATGCCGGTTACGCTCCCTGACATTTCGAACAACGAAGCAAAGCGGCTAATCCAGGTACAGGATAAAATTATCAAATCAGTTCCTGAAGTTGTGAACGTGTTGGGAAAGGCCGGGCGGGCAAATACTGCCACCGACAATGCGCCTATCAGCATGATCGAAACCATTATTGTTCTTAAACCACAAAACGAGTGGCGTGATGGCATCACCAAGGACGATATCATTCGCGAGCTAAACAACAAGCTGGCCATCCCCGGTGTCATTAATAGTTATACACAGCCGATTATCAATAGGATAAATATGTTGTCAACTGGCATCAGAACCGATGTAGGAATCAAGATCTACGGACAAAGTCTCGATTCAATTAACGTCCTCGCACATGAATTCAAGAAACAACTTGAAGGACTTGAAGGCGTAGCTGACCTGTATGTCGAGCCAATAGTAGGTGGCAAATACATTGATATCAAAATCAAGAAAGATGAGATCGGCCGGTATGGACTAAGCGTTGACGACATTAATATGTTTATTGAAACCGCTTTGGGTGGAATGAACACGACTACCACAATCGAAGCACGTCAACGATTTCCTGTCAGTGTGCGGTTCGCGCAGGATTACAGGAATACGATAAATCAAATCAAGAACCTTCAAGTACAAACTCAAAACCTTGGCCCGATTCCATTATCCACTGTCGCGGAAGTGACTGTTGCAGAAGGACCACCTATGATCAATTCCGAGAACGCGATGCTTCGGGGTACGCTCCTATTCAATGTTCGTGGAAGAGATATGGGCAGCACGGTATCTGACGCCAAGAAGCGTTTGGAAAAAGCAGTTGAGAATCTGCCGAAGGGGTATTATCTGGATTGGAGCGGTCAGTACGAGAATCAAGTGCGCGCTCAGAACAGGTTGATGGTTATAATCCCTATTGTTCTTCTGATCATCCTTGTTGTGCTGTATTTTACTTTCAACAGCATGAGAGAAGTACTTATTGTCCTGAGCAGTATTCCAGTTGCTCTGGTTGGAGGCGCTTACTCGCTTCACTTCTTTGACGTCAATTTCTCTGTCGCGGTTGCAGTAGGCTTTATCGCGTTGTTTGGAATAGCGGTTGAAACTGGGGTATTGATGCTTGTCTATCTGAACAACTCCCTGTACTTCAAAGTGAAAAATCATACTACTGGACAAGTCACAAATGAAATCATTGAAGATGCGATCTATGAAGGCGCGGTTCAACGGCTTCGTCCTAAACTGATGACCGTTCTTGTTGATGTGATTGGACTCTTACCCGTTCTTGTTGCCACTGGGACGGGCAGCGATGTGATGAAGCCGATAACAATTCCATTTGTTTTTGGGCTTTTGACATCGACCATCTTTGTACTAATAGTGCTGCCGGTGATTTATGCGTATGTGAGGGAAAGGGAACTGCGCAAAAATGGAGTGCTTGATTACAAGCTACTGGAGGATTGAAAACATCGTAGATCAATCCCATTTTTTGTAATTTGGAAAATGCCCAGCAAGAAAGAAGTATTTAAGTCCGCACTATTCGTTGGCTATGAAATTGTTTTTGGTCAAAAGTATACCGGTAACAGATTAGATTTCCTCAAACACATTCCGCTACGCGCGATTCTATATGAAATTGCTGGATTAAATCTGCGAATACGGCCTACTCTGGAAAAACAGTTTAAGACAAGCTTTTCCGACCAGCTTAAAGAGCTAGAATATTTCTGTAGGGGCAACCAAAATCTTATGTTGCCTTACTATACTGCGTTGCGAAAAGTACAAGTACAGCTGGAAGGTGATCGAGGTGGAAGCCCGATCATGTTTAGTCGGCCAACAAATGTCTTTGCATTGCAAGAGATATTTGAAAAACTACCCGATGTGGAGACTCCGTCCTTCGAGTGGAGAATGACGGACTGGGAGAATCTTCTTAAATATTACCTATGTGTCAATGACGTCATTTCCGGTTATGACAGACAGGATGAAGACATTCGACACCGACCTTTCGAGAAATTGGCTGCGGGCAGTGGTTTCTTAAACGAAATGACTGTCATTAATGACCCAATCTTTACAATCAAAAGATTCGTTCATTTATATCATTTTTTGGAGAAGGATCAGGTCCTATCAAATTCCGTTAGCAAACATTTTCACAACATCGGAATGGCTGCCAGCGATTTTGCTCGGCATATCTTTTCCATGTGTTATTTTCATAAGGGTGACAAAGAAGATCACAAATTCTATTACCGACTTGACCCATCCAACCCTAGCCATAAGGAATCAATTGATGTGCTCGAGTATCTAAGTAAGAGGCGAGTCGGAAAAAGACTACATGAACTCGACATGATCGAAATCAAAAAGTCACCTGTGTTCAAAGACATACACAACCACTATGTGATGCTTGACACGCTGTTTATTATGGATAAGCTTTACGAGTTGTTTATCAACGATTTTTGGTTCGAGACAGTTAAGCAAGACGGCATTGATATAATGCGTTATAAAGGTCAGATTGGGCGATTCTTTGAGGACTATGCCGCCAGCCTTCTTAAGCAGGCGTTTTCATTCTTAAAATATCCGGCAGTCAAATGTCTCGATGATTTGAAAGTAAAGATAAAGGGAAACATTGTCGAAATAGCTGATGCATATTTCCGACACAACAAAAAGGTTTGTGTCGCTCAGATAAAGTCTACAGGGATTTATGCCAAGCAACAATATGGAACAGCTCAGTCGCTTTTTGATGTGAAGGAGGACGACTTCTATGGGGTCTTTGGGTTAGATCAGTTGATTGATAGCATCAAATACATCAGAGACGAATCGGATAAGTTCGATGACACATTTCCAAAAGGAAAGCCTGTTCAAGTCTTCCCCCTACTCATTGTAAATGAAAAAATCTTCCAGACTCCATTTCTCCCTGCCATGTTCAACCTGAAATTTGTCGAGGAAATTAGAAAGGAATCATTTCTTCCATTAGAGATAAAGCCATTGACCATAATTCATATTGCAGATTTAGAAAGGGTTGTTCATCATATAAAATCAAAAAAAGTTGATTGGTGGGATCTTCTGAAGCAGAACTATAGCAACTCATTGTTTCCGAAGCCATTTAACGTCACATTAAACAGAAACAAGCTTAACCCAGACTACAACGCGGCCGAATCTGTTCTCGTGGACTTCGGCATAGTAAAAAAATGAGGGCCCAGTTGGGCCCGTCATTAAATTGTCATCTCTTTCTCATGGCGATTGTGACGACTAGCCGCAAATCCACCTGGAGTTCCTCTGCGAGGAAGTATCCATAGTCGTTGGGGTTTAGGATAAACTCCTGATCAACAAATGTCACGAGGTAGACATCATCGTAAATTTCTTCGATTACACCCACTTTATCCTTGTAGGTGACAAGCGAACCTATAAAAAAATCCATAGTTAAATATTATCAACTGATCCCCTCGCAATCAGTCAGTTTATATTGAACTAATGGACTTAACCGAAATCAAGCCAGCGGGTCGGTAACCGAGGGCATTACCAACCCCAAATCTTTAACATCTTGATTTAAATTTTTCTAACTGAGTTCTTACTTGATTCTACTTCGGCTGTTCTTTAACTAATGATATTCAACTGGATTTTCTTAGGTCTGAATTATTACGCTTTGCTTGTCTTGTTACTTTGGATGTGTCTTGTTCTGAACTTTAATTTCGTCTTTTAAGCTTGTTGTACGTGCGTTGACCTTTTTGACTGTTTATTACTTACCTCGTATGACTAGAAGGAACAGAGTTCCAACATGTGTCATTAATTAATACATAAAACACCTGCAAAAAGTTGCTTTCGCTGTCGGATTTTTCTCTTTTTTTCAAAAACGAGGTCGATTAGGGTCTAAAAACAGCGTTTTTCAAGGAATTCTATAACTCAATAATCGTAAAGTATAAATCCAAAATCCGATAATTGCGTTAGATTTGGGTATCAAATGAAGGTAATCCGTTCCATATCAGCCGTTCTGCTCGCCATCCTGGTACTGGTGTCATCTACCAGTTTCATGATCGGTATGCATTTCTGTATGGGTGAAGTTCAGAACATTGCCCTGTTTGGAAAAGCCGACAGCTGCCAGAAAGAGAAGGCGTTACCTGCATGCCACAAGCATATGAAGCCAGCATGTTGTGAAGATGAAACTGTCTTCCACGAAGGCACCGATTTCAAGGCGTCAGTCGAACATATTCATATCACTGCTCCGGCTCCAATGGACATCGAACAACCGCTTGTCCTGATATCCGAAGTCATTCCCGCTGCACCTATTGCCAGCATTCAGTACTACAAATACTATCCGCCTTTGCGAACGTGTGATCTCACGGTCGAGCATCAAGTTTTCTTAATCTGATTTATTTCCTTTCGTTTTTGAAGGGCACTCTGCTCTTCATGTAATCGCTTTGTCTTAGCGATCAGAAATTCTCTTTTACATTTTTCATTTAAGTCATGATTGAAAGCCTAATATCTTTCTCTCTTCGAAATAGATTCCTCGTGCTTCTTATTGCAGCCGGATTATTTGCCTGGGGAGTCTACTCGGTGAAAGAAAACAAAATTGATGCGATACCTGACCTGTCAGAGAACCAGGTGATCGTTTTCACCGAATGGATGGGACGCAGCCCGCAGATCATCGAAGATCAGGTCACCTATCCTCTCGTGACAAACCTGCAGGGGCTTCCGCAAGTAAAATATGTGCGCGGTTCATCCATGTTCGGTATGAGCTTCGTGTACGTCATCTTCAATGATGACACGGAGGTTTATTGGGCACGCGAGCGGGTGCTTGAAAGACTCAATTATGCTACGCGGCTCCTGCCTGAAGGCGTTACTCCTACTCTCGGCCCTGATGGCACTGGCGTTGGCCATATTCTATGGTATACCCTTGACGCACCCGGAATGGATCTTGGCGAGCAACGCGCCATTCAGGACTGGTATGTAAAATTCGCGTTGCAAAATGTTCAGGGAGTAAGTGAGCTCGCATCATTTGGCGGATTCCAAAAACAGTATCAAATCACAGTTGATCCAAACAAATTGAACTACTACAGCCTCTCGGCTCAGGAAGTAATACAGTCAATCCGGTCCAACAACAATGAAGCTGGAGGAAGAAAGTTTGAGCAGAGCGACATCGGATACATTATCAAAACCACCGGTTATCTCAAGTCGGTGAGCGAGATCGAAAACATCGCGGTTAAGACCGTTAATACTGTTCCCGTTAAAGTTCGCGATATCGCCACCGTGCAAATGACTGGCGAGACACGCCTCGGGATTTTCGACAAAGATGGCGAAGGCGAAGTGGTTGGGGGAATCGTAGTGATGCGCTATGGCGAAAACGCGGACGAGGTGATCAAGGCGGTGAAGAAGAAGATGGAAGAGGTGGCCAAAGGCTTCCCGCAAGGTGTGAAGTTCAATATTGTCTATGACCGCAGTGAGCTTATTGAAGAGTCAGTATCATCGATCAAGACAACACTCATCGAAGAAATGATCGTGGTTTCACTTGTGGTGATCATCTTCCTTTTCCATTGGAGAAGCGCAGCAAGTATCATCATCCAGATTCCAATTACGATTGCGACAAGCTTCATTCTGCTGAACGCATTCGGAATATCGTCCAACATCATGTCGCTTACCGGAATTGCTCTAGCCATCGGGGTAATTGTGGACAACGGGATCATCATGGCTGAGAACTCTTATAAAAATTTGTCGCAACGGTATAGTGAACTGAATCCGGAGGACTAATAAAAACGAAGTATGAAATTTTTCAGACGAAAAACATATAACAAAATTGATGAGGCGGAAAGACTGCAGATCATCGAAAAATCTTCAAAGCAGGTTTCGCGAGGTGTCTTCTATTCTACTATCATCATCATAACCTCATTCCTTCCGGTATTTATGCTCACAGGTCAGGAAGGAAAACTCTTTCACCCGCTGGCCTATACCAAAACGTTCATCATGCTGGTGGACGCGATCCTCGTGGTAACGCTTGCGCCCGTGATCATTTCCTTCTTTATGAAAGGAAGGTTCAGGGATGAAAAGCACAATCCCATCAACCGCTTCCTGGAACGAATCTATGAGCCGATCATCCGTACCTGTATGAAGTGGCGCAAGACAACGATCGGTGTGAACATTCTTGCATTGGTGGTCAGCATTCCTTTGATGATCAGTCTTGGAAGCGAATTTATGCCACCACTCGATGAGCAGTCAATCCTGTTCATGCCTGTAACACTTCCCGATGTATCAAACGAAGAAGCGAAACGGATCTTGCAGGTGCAGGACAAGATCATTAAGTCTGTTCCGGAAGTTGATAAAGTGCTGGGCAAAGCAGGGCGTGCGAGCACCGCGACAGACAACTCTCCTATCAGCATGATTGAAACGATCATCATGCTCAAGCCCAAGACTGAATGGCGCGAAGGCATCACCAAAAATGACATCATCAACGAGCTCGATGCAAAGATGCAGATCCCCGGTGTAGTGAATGGTTGGACGCAACCGATCATCAATCGTATCAACATGCTTGCAACCGGTATCAGAACGGACGTTGGTGTCAAAGTCTATGGACAGAATCTTGATAGCATCGCTGTTCTCTCAGAAAAAGTGAAAGCAGCTCTTGCCGATGTCCCAGGCGTGAAAGATCTGTATGTCGATCCGATCACCGGAGGTAAATACCTTACCATCGATGTGAACCGTGACGCATTGGGCAGATATGGCTTAAGCGTGAACGATGTCAATATGATTGTTGAGTCTGCCATTGGCGGAAGTCCTATTGGGCAAACCATTGAAGGACGTCAACGCTTTACCATCAGTGTGAGATTGTCACAAGACTACAGGAACAGCATTGAACAACTTAAGCGCATCCCAATTAAGACACCAGCTATGGGAACTGTGCCGCTTTCGGCTGTGGCTGATATAAAATTTGAGAATGGGCCTCCAATGATCGTGTCTGAAAACGCTTTGTTACGCGGAGCTGTTTTATTCAATGTTAGAGATCGCGACCTTGGAAGTACTGTCGAGGAAGCTATCGAAACACTTAACAAGAATCTTGGGACTCTCCCGAACGGATATTATCTGGAATGGAGTGGACAATACGAGAACCTTATCAGAGGCAAGCAAACTCTGATGGTGATCCTGCCAGTTGTACTCCTGATCATTTTCGTTTCGTTGTACCTCGCCTTCCATTCCATCCGTGAAGCATTCTTTAGTTTGATCACCGTTCCCTTCGCATTGATTGGTGGTGCATACATGGTTTACTTCTATGGTGTCAACCTTTCGGTTGCTGTAGCAGTAGGCTTTATTGCTTTGTTCGGTATCGCGGTAGAAACGGGTGTCGTGATGGTAATTTACCTCAATGATGCCATGCAGCAACTCGTAAAACTCAGAGGCAATTCGAGTGAAACAATTACCAGAGATGAGCTGCGTGAGTTCGTGATTGCAGGAGCAGCTAAACGGTTACGTCCAAAGCTCATGACCGTCTGTGTTGCGCTGTTTGGTTTGATCCCCGTCTTATGGGCGACAGGAGTTGGTAGCGATGTAATGAAGCCGATTGTTCTTCCAATGATCGGTGGCGTGCTTACTTCATCAACACACATTTTACTTGTTACTCCGCTCATCTTCCTGATGACGAAAGAATATGAATTAAGAAAATTCGGAAAACTTGAAGTTTATGAAGTCAAGCACTAAGATCAAGATCTTGTTTACAGGATTCTGCCTGGGTGTAATCACCTTTGCTCATGCACAAGTGATCACGCTGGACAGCGTTCTCCACATAATCGACAAGCAAAACCCTATGCTGCAGGAGTACGACAACAAAGTGAAAGCGCTGAATACCTATGCAGAGGGAGCAACAAGCTGGATGGCGCCAATGGTTGGAGCGGGAACTTTCATGACCCCCTACCCGAACCAAATGCTTATGGACGAGCGTGACAAAGGAGCTTGGATGTTTTCCATTGAACAGGAAATTCCAAACCCTTCAAAGCTTGGTGCAAATAAAAAATATCTCTCGTCCAAAGCTTCTGTTGAAGTTCAAAACCGATCAGCGCAATTCAATCAACTTAGAAGCGAGGCAAAGGCGATGTACTATCAATGGCTGGTGTCGGAAGAGAAACTAAACATTCTTAAAGAGAATGAGCGGATCATGGAATTAATGCTGAAGCTTGCTCGGATCAGGTATCCATACAACCAGGGTAGCCTTGGAAATATCTACAAGGCTGAAGGCAGACTAAGCGAAGTGCAGAACATGATCCAGATGACCAATGGGGCAATCGAAGAAAGTTCGTTTCGCCTGAAGGGCCTGATGAATCTTCCTGTTGAAACGCTGATCATGGTTGATACTACAACGAAGATCACCTATGAACCAAGTCAATTGATTTATGATACGGCTGCATTGAGCACACAACGCAGCGATATCAAACAGATTGACAAGACCATTGAAGTGATGCGATTAAATCAACAGCTTCAACGCTATCAGGCAAGGCCGGATTTCAAGATCAGATTTGATCACATGCAGCCCATTGGCAATATGCCCACACAGTTTACGGCAATGGCTATGGTTTCTATACCCATCGCGCCATGGTCGTCAAAAATGTATAAGTCTGAAGTAAAAGGAATGCAGTATGACATTGAAGCAATGAGAAAAGGTCGTGAAGCTATCCTGATTGAAACAAGAGGAATGCTTGCCGGCATGGCTTCACAACTTACCCGCATGAAACAACAACTGGATAACTATGAAACTAAGATTATTCCAGCTCTGAAAAAGAACTATCAGACTCTGATGCTGGCCTACGAAGAAAATCGTGAACAACTTCCTATTGTGATCGATGCATGGGAAGCATTGAACATGGCGCAAATGGACTACATTGAAAAGAATCAGGAATACTTTAACATGATCGTGAGCTATGAAAAGGAATTGGAAAAATAGTTTGCTTCCCGCAACGATTCTAGTGATGATACTAGCTTTCGTCTCCTCTTGTAACAAAGGTGGAGAACATGCAGAGCATGCGGATACTTATACGTGTCCAATGCATCCAACGGTCATTTCCGATAAACCCGGGACTTGTCCAGTGTGCGGAATGGACCTGGTTCGTAAGGCGCGGCCTGGCGAAGAAGTGGAGATCACGGAAGATCTTTCAAAGTTGCTGAAGTCACCAAATGAGACAGTAATCGCTTCCATCAAAACGATAAAAGGCGAATACAAGTCGATACCAGTTTCTATAGAGGCACAGGGAGTAGTTACTTACGATACCAGAAACGTTTATACAATTCCAACTCGCATCGGAGGAAGACTGGAAAAAGTATTTCTTAAATATTCATTTCAACAAGTACGCAAGGGACAAAAGATAGCGGAGATCTACAGCCCGGAACTATTGACTGCACAACGTGAGCTTCTGTTCCTGTTGGAGAATGATTCAGAGAACCAGGGTTTGATTCAAAGTGCGAAAGAGCGGTTGAAACTCCTTGGAGCAACAGATGCACAAATCAATGACCTCGTTCAACAGAAAGAACCAAAAAACACTTTCACTATTTACAGTCCTTATGATGGATACGTGATATCTGACACGCAGCAATCACCGTCTGCTCCTATGACGCCACAAAGTGCCGCAAGTTCTGGCGGTGGAATGAGTGATGGCATGGGCGGCAGTTCAAGCACTTCTCCTTCTTCCACTCAAGGCGCTTCGACCGTGAGCTCTGGCGATCAACTGGTAAGAGAAGGGAGTTACGCGGCATCAGGACAAACTCTATTTAAGATTGTAAATCCCTCGGCACTTAGGGTTGAGCTCAATGTGGCTTCAACGCTCACGGGTACTGTGAAAAAAGGCGGCAAGGTAACACTTGACTTTGGTGATCAGCATAATGATGAGGGTACAATTGACTTTGTACAACCCTTCTTCAATGAAGGTCAGGAATTTCTTACAGTCAGGGTTTACACGAAAAACACAGAACGCTTGCACATCGGCCACTTGGTAAAAGCCGTGATTGAAAGCAATCCTGTTGAAGCGTTGTGGGTGCCGAAAGATGCTGTCCTTCATTTGGGTGTTGATGACGTGGTCTTCATAAAAGAGAAGAACGTTTTTAAACCGAAGAAAGTGGTCGCGGGCATCCGAACTGAAAACGAAGTTGAAATCAAGCAAGGTCTCTCATCATCAGATGAAATCGCCAGCAATGGTCAGTATCTGGTAGATAGTGAAAGCTTCATCAAAACAAATAAATAAGATGAAACGCATTTTAATCATAACTGCGATCGTGGTCGCACTCTTCGCTTGCTCACAGGAAAAGCAGGCAGATGAACATGCAGGCCACGAGCATGCAAAACAGGAAAGCACTGCGACAAAATATACTTGTCCAATGCACCCCAACGTAATACAGGACGGGCCAGGCAAATGTCCCGTGTGTGGGATGGATCTGGTGGAAAAAACCAGCGCTACAACCGCTTCGTCCGAAGATCTTATGCTAACCGATAGTCAGATCAAACTGGCCAACATTACTACACAAAAGCTTTCAGTTCAATCCATTCGACAAACGGTCGTGGTCAATGGCAGACTTGCAGAAAACGAAGACCTCTCTGAGGTGGTGAGTAGCAGGGCCGCTGGAAGAATTGAAAAGCTTTTTGTCAAAGAAACAGGACGCACGATTAAAAAAGGAGAACCACTCTACGAACTATACAGTGAAACACTGCTTACTCTTCAACGCGAATTCCTTCTAGCAAAAGAACAGTTCGATGCGCTCGGATCGACCGAAACGAGATACAAATCATTTCTTGAGGCTGCGAGAAGAAAGCTTCTGCTCTACGGATTGACGAACGAGCAGGTTGATGAGTTATCAAAGAACAAAAATGCACAGAACCGTATCACCTTCCTCTCTCCTGCCTCAGGCATTGTCACCGAAATCTCAGCATCGGAAGGACAATATGTCTCGGAAGGCGGGTCACTTATGAGGATTGAGAATACATCAAACCTCTGGCTTGAAGCTGAGCTCTATCCAAACGAAGCCACTCTTGCAAAAGTGGGCGATAAGATCAACGTGAGAATAAGTGGTTTCGAGAATCAACCTGTTGAGGCTACCGTAACATTCTTCAGTCCTGAGTTCCGTGCTAACACGCAAATTATGTCGATGAGAGCGTCAATCGCGAATCCGACTCTTGCATTCAAACCAGGAATGCAGGCTCAGGTGTTCTTCAGCCACTCAAGCAAAAAGGCGTTGTCTCTTCCGGTCGATGCAGTGATCAGAGACGGAAAGGGTACACACGTGTATGTCCAGCGAGGTCACAACACGTTCAGACCGCAGATGGTCAAGACAGGCATTGAAGATTTTGAAAGAGTAGAGATTACCGAGGGGTTAGTGGAAGGTGACACGGTAGCTGTAACTGGTGCGTACCTCCTTTACAGTGAAATCATCTTGAAGAAAGGAACTGATCCAATGGCTGGGCACACACATTAAGATTATGAAAGAATGTTGTAAAGATGCATTTGAAAAGCCTACGAAATGGCAACGATGGAAATCGAGAATGGTCTACATCGTGATAGCAGTTCTATTAGCATTTATAACATGGAGTCAATTTAACTAATTATAACCTTAAACATGAATACAATGAAAATCAGATCAATGCTTTATTCGCTGCTGTTTAGTGCCGCAGCATTCGCCTTCTTAACAAATTGTTCAGGGAACAAAAAGGAAGATGATCACGCTGGTCATGACGACCATGCAACTGCCGACACAACGCAGCATGCTTCAGGATCAACGGCAGCTGAAGAAGCCAGTGAACCACAGTTCCAGGTTGACGCAAGCTTCCAAAATCAGCTGGCTACTGTTTTTGCTTCATATGTTGAATTGAAAGACGCGTTTGTGGCATCTGACGCTAACAAGGTTAAGGACGAAGCGAAAGAAACAAATGACGCGCTAGCAAAGGTCGATATGAAGTTAGTATCGGGTGCAGCGCACAATGATTGGATGAATTACCTGTCACCTATTCAAAGTTCGCTCAAAGAAATACAGGCAAGCACTGACATTGAAGCACAGAGAAAGGCATTCAGCAATCTATCTGACAATTTATACAAGAGCGTAAAAGCGTTCGGTCTTGGTGGCAAAGAAGCTTTCTATGAGTATTGCCCTATGGCATTTAACAACGAAGGAGCATATTGGCTGAGTGATCAGGCACAAATTAAAAATCCATACTTCGGAGATAAGATGCTTACCTGCGGATCGGTAAAGGAAAAATTGAAGTAATCGATGAAACGCAGAGATTTTATAAAACGGTCAAGCCTGTCGGCACTCACAGCGTGGATGGGTTCATCCTTAATTCTTAACGCTTGCCATACGGAAGAAGATATGATTGGTGAACCAAACTGGATCGTTGAAGGTGCGTTTGACCGGCCTCTGACAATTCCTGCTGTCAGTAATGGAAGTGCATCATTGAATGCTCAGTTCAGTATCGCTGAATTACTGAAAGGCCGATCAAGCACAACGCTTTCCTACGCAAATGGAATCTTGGGCCCAACGATAAAAGCAAACACAGGCGAAACCGTAAACGTCTCTCTGCAAAATAGTCTGTCGGAAGAAACCAATATCCATTGGCACGGGCTCATCCTTCCTGAAAACATGGATGGGCATCCAAAGGATGTTGCTTCATCTGGCGGATCACTGAATTATTCCCTTCCGATCATCCAACGTGCCGGAACATACTGGTATCATCCGCACCCGCATGGAGCAACGGCCAAACAGGTGTTTATGGGACTCGCTGGAATGTTTATCGTCAATGATGCGGAAGAAGCTTCATTAAATCTTCCGTCCGGTGAATTTGAAATTCCGCTTATTATCCAGGACAAGCATTTTGAAGGAAACAATCTCGAATATTCTCCTAATGATGACGAGATCATGACCGGATACCTCGGTGAACAAATACTGGTGAACGGACAACACGGGCCCTTTGTGAATGTTGCAGCAACCTGGTACCGGCTTCGGATCCTTAATGGATCAACAGCGCGAGTGTATAACCTCTCCCTGACTGGCGGCAAAGAGATGATCATCATCGGGTCAGATGGAGGTTTACTGGCTAAGCCTGAAGCGCTGCCCAGTATTTTGCTCGGCCCTGGTGAGCGAATTGATGTACTCATTGACTTCTCTGGTCTTGCAGCGGGTAAAGAAATTTATCTCGTAAGTAATAAGTTCAGCGAGTACAATGTACAGGGAAGGCAGAGCTTCAGCTTGTTGAAATTTAACGTTGACAGAGCTCACAACTCTAACTTTACATTGCCCTCAACACTGTCAGCAATCAACACACTGAATCCCTCGCTATCGGTAAAGACCCGCACGATGGACATCGCACAGATGATTGGAGGTGACGGTGGACATGGCGGAATGGGAAGACACTCGATCAACGGTAAAATATTCGAAATGGATCGCGTTGATGAAACCGTGTCAGCCGGAACAACTGAAATATGGGAGTTTGACAACTCTGCTGGTGATGAAATCCACCCGATGCACATTCATGGCGTACAGTTCCAGGTACTTGAACGAATCGGTGGAAGGAACAAAATACTTGCCTCTGAAAAAGGTTGGAAAGACACCATCCTTTTGATGCCCGGTGAAAAGGTGCGTGTGATCATGACGTTTCCGGAATATACCGGGGTGTTTGTGTTTCACTGTCACAATCTCGAGCATGAAGACGATGGTATGATGCTCAACTATAAAATAATCTAGTAACAACTAAAATTTAATTGGTATGAAAATAACAATGATTGCACTTACTACGCTCCTCAGCTTTGGAGCATATGCGCAACACGATCACGCAGGGCACAACGCTCAGACAACTGAACAAGCTCAAGCGAAATTCAAAGATGAAAAGCTTGGCACTGCTTACAGCCACTACATCCATTTAAAAGATGCATTGGTCGCATCGAATGCCCAGGATGCAAAGAAAGCCGCTCTGGACTTACAAAAATCGTTGGCGAATGTGAGTGGCGGAAAGAAGGTAATCGATGAAGCTACGAAGGTTGCAGCATCATCTGATCTTGACGAACAAAGAAAAGCATTCTCCTCTTTAAGCAACGAGATGAAAGCGCTTGTTAAAGACGGAAAACTTTCCTCTGGCTCATTGTACGTTGAATATTGCCCAATGGCAAACAACAACGAAGGTGCGTTCTGGCTTTCGAACGAGAAACAGATCAAAAATCCATACTTCGGTGACGCCATGCTTAAATGCGGGTCTGTAAAAGAGACGATTCAATAACGACAAAGTCTGATGAAAGCAGGTGGGAAAAAAACTGGTAAGAAGCCAGGTAAAAAGAAAAGCAACTTCGAAGAATGGTTTATCAACATTCTTGCTATCGTTCTTTTAGGCGGCACGATTGTCGTGATTGTTTTTATGACAACACAAAGCGCCATAAATGATGATAAAGCAAAGGAGGCTTACCTGGCTTCACTCCCGCCTCAGCAGGATACGATCGCGCATAGCAAGATTTGTATGGTGGACGACTTCTATCAAGGAAACTATCCAACGCTTCCACTTAAGCTGAGTACCAAAACCTACTATGGGTGCGATCCTAAAGCTATTCGTGAACTGACAGCGAAGAATGAGGTGAGGTCGGCAACCGATCCTGTTACCGGACGAAAAGTTGATAAAGCTGCTGCTGTGATCGCTCTTCACCCGAAACGTGATGGTAAGGTGCTATACTTTGAATCGCACGACACCTTCGCTCAATATCTCCAAAAACTTAATTAAACCCTAAACCCCCTCGTTGTGCCTGTTAACAAAAACCTACTGATCCGAAGGACTCACCGATATCTCGGATTGTTTATTGGAATCCAATTTCTTGGATGGACAATCAGCGGACTTTATTTCAGTTGGAACGACATTGACGATGTCCATGGTGATCATATGAGGAAGTCACCTCATTTTATTTCCATGAGTAATTCATTGATTTCTCCGGCCAAGGCAATTGAAGAAATGCGTTCAACAACACAAATCGATTCGATTAACTCGATTCAATTGATAGGAATTGTTGGCAAGCCTGTTTACCAGATCTCCTATTTTGCCGGCCACACCGGTGAAGTCCATCACCATGTACACTATAAGCTTGCAGATGCTATCTCGGGCGAACTGCGCGGCCCGTTGACAGAGGGCGAGGCAATTGCAATAGCAAAAGATAATGTGACAACAACAGCCACTGTCAGTCAAGTAGAACTGTTGGAAAATGTTGACGCCCACCATGAATATCGTGAGCGGCCACTGCCGGCTTATGCCATCACATTTAAAGATCCCGATTGTACAGTTTATATCAGCACCGAACGCGGAACATTTCAGACGATTCGCCATGACCAATGGCGTGGTTTCGATTTCTTATGGATGTTCCACACAATGGACTATGCCGGGCGCGATAACTTCAATAATTGGCTCTTAAAAATTCTTTCACTATTCGGGCTCTTCACTGTAGTGTCCGGATTCGTGTTGTACGCAACTTCCTCCAGAACACTTAAGAAACTTATTAAACGATAACCGATGAAATTTCTATTTACATTTCTCTTCTCCTGTGCTGCATTGATATCTCAAGCGCAGTTGAATCTTCCAAATGCCAGTCCCGACCAGGAACTGAAACAACAACTTGGATTTACTGAGTTGCAAATAAAATATTCCAGACCAAGTGCCAGAAGTCGTGTAATATTCGGTGACCTCGTTCCGTACGATGAAATATGGAGGACCGGTGCACATGATGCTACCACGATTTGGTTCTCGGATTCTATAAAGGTGAACGGCACGAACGTTCCCTCCGATACGTTCAGCCTTTTTACAATCCCGGGAAAAAATGAGTGGACGATTATTCTTAACAAGGTTGCTGAAATGCACGGCACATCCGACTATGCCCAGAATAACGACCAACTGCGTTTCAAAGTAAAAACTGAAAAGTCAGCTCGCTTTTATGAAACGTTTACGATAGAAATCAATGACTTTATTAAAAATGGGGCATACGTATATCTTATGTGGGAGAATACGCAAGTGAAATTTGCCATCGAAAGCTATGCGGACCAAAAGGTGATGGCTGAAATAGCAGAACGGATCAATGTCAAAAAGGAAGAAAAGCCCAGCCTCTTCTATCAAGCAAGTCTGTATTATTTCAATAACAGTAAGGACATCAATCAGGCTTATGAGTGGGTGAAGATTGCCACGTCCAAGGCGCAGGAAGCAGGGTATTTCCAACTTCAAGCAAAAATTGAGGCATCGCAAGGACGTTTTGCTGACGCCTTGGCAACACTCTCAAAGTCAACAGAGCTGGCAAAGGCAAAAAAGCTTGAACCCGTTCTCAAAGCGAATGAAAAGCTGGCAAATGATTGGAAGCGCAACAAGAAATAAAAATGAAACATCTTTTTTTAATCGCCATCATCGTCTCTTGCTTCACTGGATTTGCGCAGGAGATTCAAACAAAATTTATTGCTGATGTCGGCAAATCTAAAGTTGAGTGGACTGGCAAAAAATTAACAGGAGAACATTATGGAGAAATTAAACTCTCTTCTGGCGAGCTGACAATGCAAAGCGGAAAATTAATAAGCGGAAAGTTCGAGATGGATATGACAAGCATCATTTGTACGGACATCACCGATCCCAAATCAAATAAACGACTTGTCGATCATTTAAAGTCAGAGGATTTTTTTGCAGTAAATACTTACCCCCACTCACAGTTTGTAATCACTTCCACCAAGAATAAATCGGCAAACGAGTACGAGGTCACTGGCAACTTGACGATTAAGGGCAAGACACATCCTGTCACTTTTCCGGTGAGCGTGACCAATACGAACGGTGTACTTCAGGCACGTGGCTCGCTGACTTTCGACAGAAGTAAATATGAGGTCAAGTTCGGCTCACAATCTTTCTACGAAAACCTTGGGGACAAACTTGTATATGATGATGTAGATATATCAATCAACCTTGTGTTAACAAAACAATGACAAACCCATCTTTGACCATTAATATGACACGCATGAACGCAAAACTAAATACACTATTCTGCATCCTGCTGTTGAGCGCTATGTCAGCGGTAGCTCAAAACGATATCGAAGGCGTTAAGCAAACGCTGTTGAATTACAAAAATGCTTTGGAGAAACTAGATGTCACTGGCACGGAAACGCTTTTTGCCTCTAATAGCCAGATCATTGAATCAGGTAAAGTGGAAGGTAGCTATCAGGACTACCTGGCTCACCACATCGGCCCCGAACTCGGGGATTTCCAATCATTCAAGTTTGAGAATTACAAGGTGGATGTCACTATCTCCGGTGACTATGCATTTGCAGTTGAAACCTACCAATACACCATTGTTCTTAAGAAAGACAATTCTGAAATCAAGAGAAAGGGGGCAGCAAGCTCATTCTTGAAGAAGGAAGACGGTACATGGAAGATAGTACACATGCATAATTCATCACGGAAGCCATAAGTTGTTTTTGATGAGAATTAAAGTGGGTAGCATCTTTGGCAGACGAATTTTTTTGTGCAAATCTCTTCCGAAATCAGTAATAATGGAAAAAATAGAAAATGATGAAAGAGAAATTTATTCCCGCATTGCGCTACAGTTGGCTTACCAAGATCTATGATCCAATTATCCAACACACGATGCCGGAAGAGAAGTTTAAGAAGCAACTAATTTCACAAGCAAATATTTCAGAAAATGCACGCGTACTTGACTTTGGTTGTGGGTCGCTTACATTATCGCTCATGGCAAAACGCTCCAACCCGGCTGCAGATGTTCATGCGGTTGACGTAGACGAGAAGATTCTGAAGATTGCTGAAGAAAAACAGCGTGAAGCGCAGGCTGACATATCTATTCAGCGATATGAAGGACGGATTCTGCCTTATCAAAGTAATTCTTTTGACAGGGTTATATCAAGCCTGGTGTTTCATCATTTAAGCAGGGAACAAAAAATGAATGCGCTTTACGAAATACATCGGGTTTTAAAACCAGGAGGAGAAATTCACATCGCGGATTGGGGTAAAGCAAAAAATGTCTTTATGCGTATGGCCTTCTTTCTCATTCAATTTCTCGATGGATTTAAGACAACTACAGACAATGTCAAAGGACTAATTCCTTCATTCATGAGGCAGGCGGGATTTGCAGAAGCGATTGAAACCTCGCAGTATCAGACTGTATTTGGAACGTTAGTTCTCTACAAGGGAAAAAAGTCCATGCGAGAAACGATACTCTAATTATTACCCGGTTGTAGGATGAAAAAATCCACGCATTAATGCTTAATTTTAGAAGCTAACCCCAGGCTAATACATGTCACTCGAGCTCAAAGACGTTATTGCAAAATATAAACAGGACCCTTCTTCTGTTTATAATACGTGGTTTATTGGTAGTGAAGAAAGGTTGAAGGCGTTCAGGGCGATCAGAAGAGGTGTCCTTCAAGTGATTGACGAAATAAAAAACGAAAAGTTCGGAAATGATTTCAAAGGTTCTTCATTAGAGTTTGTGTTGACCGCGATTACAGAACAAAAGCAGGTATTTGAAGGCGCGGCTCATCCATTTTATTGGAAACCCAAGATGCGGATTCCCGACATTTATGAAAACCAAGTGAACAAAAAAGCATTTGGCCAGTTTTTGGAAATCTGCATAAATGCGACTAAAGAGGAACAATTGGTGAAGGAGATTCTGCGACTTGATCAATTGAAGATAAAAGGGCTTGGGCCTGCCGTTGCAAGTATTTTGTATTTTCTGCATCCCACTATCATTCCGCCCTTTAACACCGCTATTGTAAATGGTTTCAACTATCTCTTTGGTGATAAAAAGAAGCTTGGAAGTTGGTCGGAGTATCTCAAAATGCGTGAGGTAATAATTGCCAAAAACAATGAATGTAAGGGAGAACTCTCTAACGACCTGGGCGCATTCAGTGGGCTACTGTTTGAGATAGGAATGCGTAACATCATAATCGATGGCTTAAGATTATCGGATGAGGAGAAAGCAAAATTATTGAAACAATACGACAGGCGTCATAAGGAAGTATTGAGTGAAAAACATGAAGAGGATCTGCACACGGAAATGCAGTATCATCTTTTAAAAATCGGTAAGGCACTCGGCTACGATCCGATCGTTGCGATCAATGACCGCAGTAAATCTTATGGCGAGGCAAATTTTTCATTCATTTGTCGAGAAGAGTTTCCCGATCTACCGGTCGATAAGGATACCAGTAACACGATCAAACTCATTGATGTCATTTGGTTTGAAAAGAATACCGATCGAACGGTTTGTGCCTTCGAGGTGGAGAAAAGTACCTCGATCTATTCCGGCATCCTAAGGCTCAGTGATCTCGCCTTTTCGTTGAAAAATCACGAGAGTTCATTATTCATTATTGTTCCTAATACACGTGAAAAAGACGTACTGCTTCAGTTGGCGCGTCCGTCAATCAAACAGAGCGATGTTCGAATCAAGTATATCCTTTTCTCCGACCTGAGAGAACATTGTGATGCCCTGTGCAAATTCGGAGACAACCATAAGATCTTAGAGAAAATTGCAAAATCGGCCTAAATTAATGCTCCACAGCGAAATAAACTGCAAAAATATGGCATTTGGCACCGAATTTTATACTGTTATAAGTTAATAACTAAGCGAAATGATCAAACGGCAGTGGCCACCGGTATTGTTCTTAATTGCCTTTGCAATATCATTGGTCCATGCTTCTATTCCGCATACGCATCCGGAGCTTTCCGAAGATGAGCATTCGCATGAACATCACCATGAGCCCGGTTCAACTGGTGCTCACGAGCATTTACCACCACAAAGTCATGACCATGACGATACGAAACAGTCGAAGCCGGTATTCACCCATTTTTCAAATGGCGATTACGTAGGGAACGCGTACTTTCATTTCACAGCGAAGGCCAATCACGTTATTGATCTAGTTGCAGCCGAAAGCGTGTCCCTCTGTATTCCTGTTTCTTTTGAGAAATCCGCTCATTTCCACAAAGCGAGAGATCTACCATCAGGCAAGCATCGATTAATTACTTCTTTACGGGCTCCTCCTTCCCTTTGTTAAGTGGACTTCCAAAGGTCGCACTGAGTCTTATTGCCTTCTAATGGCAAGTATGCAGGTATGTCTTTGACATCAACCTGTTCTCCAATTCACTTAACAACGTAAATAAATGAAAATCTTAGTCCTGAGCATAACAATGCTTTTTGCATGCTCAATTGCCACACTCGGTCATGGTGGAAAAAAACATAAAAAGGATTCTACCAGCGCGCAGGTGGACTCTGCTCAACATAAGCAAGGTGATACAGTTCATCACCATGCGGAAGGAATGAAGCCAGACGAATCCAAAGTCACTGCTGACCTTGATGACTTTCCTTCACTCCACCCATTAATTGTTCATTTCGCCATTGTATTGATCATAATTGCTGCGGCTCTTCAATTGATAAATACAATTTTGATGAAGAACCATCTTGCGTGGATCATCGGTGCCCTGCTCCTGGTGGGGTCGACATCAGCGTGGCTGGCAAGCACCAAATTCCATCCGCATACTCATGGGCTCACACCTCATGCGAAGCTTGTGTTAGAAGAGCACGATAGATGGGCCGACTGGACCAATGCGTCCGCACGCATTGCATTGGTTTTACAACTGGCGTATTTGACTTTCATTGCATACAAGAATCGGAATCAAAACACCAGTTCCGATTTATCCGGTCCTACGCGTTATACTCGCATAGCCGCTATCGCAATTGCGTTAATTTTGATTGTGTCAGCATATAGTGTATCGCGGGCAGGTCACTACGGAGCCCAACTTGTACATATCGAGGGTATCGGTCCACAAGGGAAATTCCTTGAAATGGAACACGATCACTAAAGAATTGGATTGAATAGCGCTCCCACTCGCTAAGAAAAAATATAGAACAAATTAAGATTTAATTAGCGTGAGCAATGAAAAGTAAATTATTCCTTTTAGCGATGATATGTTCTGCGATTGCATCGTATGGACAACACGAACAACATATGCAGAAAGAAGAGAAGCAACAAGAACCAGTTCAAAAGCGAGTGGTAAAAAAAGAGCCTGATGCAAACGTGAAATCTAAAACGCATAAAGGCGCACGTGTGGTTTATGACCTGTACGTCAACGACACAACACTGAACTACGTGCATTCAAAAAAACCGGTTTTGGCTGTTAACGGACAATTGCCCGCGCCTACATTGTATTTTACAGAAGGAGATACGGCCATCATCAATGTGCACAATAAAATGCACATGGAAACTTCGATCCACTGGCATGGACTTCTTCTTCCAAATGAAGAAGATGGTGTTCCTTACCTTACAACGGCACCGATCAAAGCCCACACCACTCACACGTTCAAATTCCCTCTCATTCAATCTGGTACTTACTGGTATCACTCACATACCATGCTTCAGGAACAAATTGGCACGTACGGATCGATTGTGATTTACCCTAAAGAAGGAAAGCGTGAGCAAAAAGAACATGTTGTGATGCTTTCTGATTGGACCGATGAAAAGCCAAAGAACGTCTTGCGAAACTTAAAACGCGCTACGGAATGGTATAGCATTCGTAAAAATTCCGTTCAAAGCTGGGGGGAGGCAATCGTAAAAGGATACGTCAAAGATCGTTTCAAAACAGAATGGATGCGGATGCCTGCAATGGATGTTTCCGATGTAGCCTACAATAAGTTTCTCCTCAACGGCCGCGTAACGAGTTCGTTCGAAGACGTTAAGCCTGGTGAAAAGGTTAGATTAAGGATTATTAACGGTGCTGCGTCCACATACTTCTGGCTCACCTACGCAGGAGGCAAGATGCGTGTGGTTGCCGCAGACGGGATAGAAATCGAACCAGTTGAGGTAGACAGAATTCTTATCGCTATTGCTGAAACCTACGACATTGAAGTAACAATTCCCGATGACATGGCTTATGAATTTCGCGCCACCGCTCAGGATATTTCCGGACATTCTTCTTTATTTATAGGCAAGGGGGTGGAGATGAAAGCTAAAGATCTGCCAAAGTTGGATTACTTCGCAATGCTGCATGAAATGAATAACATGATGGCGATGGGGCATGATGGAATGGATATGTCCGGGCAAGGTGCGGGCCAAACTGGAATGTCGCACGGGAAGGTGAACAATCAGCAAGGGCATAAAGGTCATGATATGGATGATATGGAGAAAGCGGACAGTTCCCAAATGGATGTTGAGGAGATGAAAAAGAATAATCAAGAGCACGATCAACACGAATACCAAGGACCAAAAGCCAAGAATCTTGCACCCACGCCAACAGATACAGCTGACCATAAGGGACACCAGGCCGATATGAAAATGGATTCGGCAGCCTCCGGACGTCAGCAACATCAGGATATGCAAATGGAAAATGACAGCATGGGCCACGAACGGCACCAAATGGACAGTAGCAACACATCCAACCGTGACCAAATGCAAATGATGGATCACTCGAAAATGCAAATGAACGGTGCTCAATCCGATGGCCAGGTGATTTTGAGTTACGACATGCTCCGTTCACCGGTGTCCACAAAGCTCGATGAAAAAAGGCAAATGCGCGAAATAAAACTGGCCCTTACAGGCAATATGATCCGGTATGTGTGGTCGTTCAACGACAAGACCTTATCACAATCGGATAAGATATTGATAAAAAAGGGTGAGAACGTCAGAATGGTGCTAACGAACAATACAATGATGCGACATCCGCTTCACCTACATGGTCATTTCTTCCGTTTTGTGAATGCGCAAGGTGACTACTCACCGATGAAGCATACTTTTGATGTGGAGCCGATGTCTACCGTTGTTATAGAGTTCTACGCAAACGAGGAAAAGGACTGGTTTTTTCATTGCCACATTCTTTACCACATGATGTCCGGGATGGCCCGCGTTGTGAGTTATGAAAACTCCCCGCCTAACAAGCAGGTTTCCGAGAAAGATCAGCGGAAATTGTTTAGAGAAGATATGAAGTGGTATGGTTGGGGAGTTACAAAAATAGCGACTGATGGTGTGTTCGGTAACGCGCAAGTGTCAAATGTCAGAAATGAAATTGGAACGACATACCGCGTAAGCTACAAGGATCAATATGAATTTCAGCCGTACTATCAACGTTTCATAGACAAGAGGCAATTTTTTAGCGCGTTTATTGGTGCCGATGTCAGGAATACTTTCACGATTAAAGAAGGTGACACGGAAAAAGATAGACGTGTGGCTGTAGTGGGTGCCCGCTATCTGTTACCATTATTTATTGAATCAGAACTCCGACTTGATCACACCGGAGATGTCCGATTCCAGCTGTCGCGTGAAGATATTCCCTTGACCAGACGGTTAAGGTTAAGCGTGTCCGCAAATACCGATAAGGAATTTAATATCGATTTCGACCATTTTATTGCCAAGAATTTCTCGATCCACGCATCATATGACTCGGAGTATAAATATGGTGTGGGGCTGACAATTTTCTGGTAAAACCTAACACCTTTAACCTCTAACTTAATGACTGAAGCAAGTACGTATACATGTCCCATGCACCCCGAAGTGATCAAAAACACTCCCGGGAAATGTCCAAAATGCGGAATGGATCTTGTGCCGGTAAGCAATCACGATGCGGGGGCACATCATCATCATCGTCAAGAGCACCAACACGAGCGTCAGCCCTCAATGCAAGGGCACGCGGCTCACGAAGGCATGAAAGAACATGGACCTCATGGTGATCACGGCCAGGGAGGGCACGCTCATCATGCTGGAATGATCGATGAATTCAAGAGACGTTTTTATGTTGTATTGGTTCTCACTGTTCCAATAATGGCGCTCTCGCCAATGATACAGCATTGGTTAAATGTGGATTGGGCCTTCGCAGGGTCAGGATACGTGCTATTGATATTGTCGTCTATAGTTTATTTCTATGGCGGGTCACCATTTTTAAAGGGCCTGATGTCCGAAGTTAAGTCACGATCGCTAGGGATGATGACGCTTGTAGGCGTTGCAATTACAGTAGCGTATGTGTACAGCGTGGCCATTGTTTTTGGTCTTGAAGGAATGGACTTTTTCTGGGAACTCGCCACCCTGATCCTGATCATGTTACTCGGTCATTGGATTGAGATGCAATCAATAATGGGCGCATCCAAAGAACTGGAGCTATTAGTTCAACTGATGCCATCCGAAGCACATCTCATCGATGGTGCGCAAACCAGAGATGTGAAAACTGATTCATTAAAAAAGGACGATCTGATCTTGATAAAGCCAGGCGAAAAAATCGCTGCTGATGGTGTTATTGTAAACGGGAAAAGTTATCTGAATGAATCCATGCTTACAGGTGAATCGAAACCGGTTGAAAAAGAAAAGGGAGACCAGGTTATCGCTGGCTCGATAAATGGCGAAGGTTCATTGGAGGTTCAGGTTTCTCATAGCACGAAAGACTCATACCTGTCGCAGGTTATCCAACTTGTTCAGGATGCACAAAACTCAAAGTCTAAAACACAGTTACTTGCAGATGAGGCAGCAAAGTGGCTTACCATAATCGCTCTGGTCGCAGGCACTGCTACGTTCATCGTCTGGCTTGCGCTCGGCAAAGACCTTGCTTTTGCTATGGAACGAATGGTCACCGTAATCGTTATCTGTTGTCCTCACGCATTGGGCCTGGCGGTCCCTTTGGTAGTGGCTCACTCAACTGCCATCTCTGCCAAGAGCGGACTGTTAATCAAGAATAGGACTGCATTCGAGAATTCCAGAAAAATTACAACACTCGTTTTTGATAAGACAGGCACGCTGACACGTGGCGAATTCAATGTAGTAAGATATGATTCACTAGACACAAAATATCAAAAGGAGGACATTCTGAAACTCGCTGGCGCCCTTGAACAAAACTCAGAACATCCTATTGCCACCGGAATTACCAGGAAAGCCAAGGAACTCAACATGTCACTTCCTCCAATGAAAGATTTTAAATCGATCACAGGCAAAGGAATCAAGGCTATCATAGACAATCAACCTGTCATGGTAGTAAGTCCGGGGTATTTGAAAGAAAATAATCTGCAGACTACAGTTGAAGATTCATCAAAAGCCGAAACGATTGTGTATGTCATTGTCAATAATAAAATAGCGGGGTATGTCGCCCTTGCAGACGAGATCAGACCGGAATCTGCGAACGCTATTGAAACCTTACACCGTCAGAACATAAAAACACTTTTGTTAACAGGGGATAACAAAGAAGTGGCGAAGTCAGTAAGCAACTCTTTAAAGATGGATGGCTTCATAGCAGAGGTACTTCCCCATCAAAAACTGGAAAAAATTAAAGAACTACAGGGCAAAGGTGAGTTTGTTGCAATGACGGGAGATGGAGTAAACGATGCACCCGCCCTTGCACAAGCTAACATCGGGATAGCGGTAGGCTCGGGATCTGACATTGCAGCTGAAACCGCAGGAATTGTATTGGTTAACAGTAATCCTCGTGATGTGGCTAATCTTATTGTATTCGGTAAAGCTACTTACAGAAAGATGATTCAGAATTTAATATGGGCAACCGGATACAATGTTGTCGCGCTTCCATTGGCTGCAGGAGTGCTTTATCAAGCAGGAATCATGCTTAGCCCAGCCATGGGCGCAGTGTTAATGAGTGTGAGCACAGTTGTAGTGGCAATCAATGCAAGGCTTTTAAAGGTTTAAGTCATGCGAGTATCAACCTGTTTGCCACAATTTTTAAAGCTCTATTCCGAGATAGTCATTTTTGCGGGACATGACGTGGCCACAAGACTTCATTCACACCATGCGCTAGAAATCATTTTGTCTTTCGATTCCAATGCGACTGTTCACGCAGATGGATTCGATTATGAGGGAAAAGGAATCTTGTTAAAGGAGGATATCGAACATGCCACAAGGAGTGACGGATTCGCGGTATTTATCTGCATCAGCCCTGAGAGTACATTAGGAAAAAGATTAAAGGTAGTTCTCCGAAAAGAAAAGCTACTGATTCTGAGTTCTAAAACAGTCAAACAATTAAAGAATTATGTAGGCGAATTGATTGCGAATGAGCACAGCGAAAAGGAAATCATTTCTTTTCTGACAAACGCATTAATTCAAGACATAACCTTTGTTGAAGAGAACTACACGCAAGATATCAGGATCAAGAATGTTTTAGATCACATACTTTGCAACTCCAACAAACCAATTGAGTTCAAGGAACTTCTTGAAATTGCATTTTTATCAGACGGAAGACTAAGTCATCTTTTTAAAAAAGAAATCGGAATTCCGATACGGAAGTATATTTTATGGTGCCGTGTCCAACAGGGTATACGCTATTTCTTAGCAGGGCACACATTAACTCAGGCTGCACATCTTGCTGGATTTTCAGACGTTTCGCATTTAACGAGGACGTTTGTCAAAACATTTGGAATGAGTCCTTCACAGCTACTTAGAAATTTCAGCTCAAAGGTTTCTAGAACTGATGTCTTAATGACAAACGTATAGTCTTATTGGACGATCATTCATGAGTACTATGATTTGATGACTTTTCATATGCACCTTCCGGTTCGTTGTAGGCGAACAGGAAAATAGATGTGATAACCAAAAGCACTGGCCACACGAATGGGAGCCATTTGTATCGCTCACCGAAAAAAATGTTTGCTAGAATTGATATCGACACAACGATCAGGAGAGCACCCAGGTAGCGGTGAATTCTCTGAGCCCAGTCCACTGCCTCACTGCTTCCATGCTGCTCGTGAGTCAAAAACATAAGTCCAACCAGACACAGTACCAGAGGCCAAACAAACCTCAGCCAATTAACATGATAGCCGCGAAAAATTAACTCAGATACTCCCGCAATCACTAACAGGCCAGCCATCGTCAAATGTTGTCGTTGCTGAGGGTCTGAGATTAATAGCTTCCAAACCAGTTGAAACTTTTCGGTGCCGTGGTGCAAAAGGAGAAAGCCAATCAAAAAAAGACCAGCGACCACTATCACGGATGGCCAGAGTTGTTTCATTTTCAAAAAACCAACAGCCTGCAAGCCAGCTATAACGGCAACCATTAGCAGCAGCGCGCCCTCCACTTTGTGGCCAAGATTCGATAACTGCTGCATTTCTGCAGCTGAGTGTAAAACCGACCAATCCGGGGCATCATGTTGATGTTGCATAATCTTTTTGACGTATTTACTACACAAAGAAACGGCTTTAGATGTCGCAGGCATTGAATGGTTCTGCTCAATTCTTGAACGTACCTGCTATCGTGTCAAAATGCGGTCTAATGGCATAGAAATTTAACTTTTTCGTTGGATAAAACGATTTATAACCAACTAAAAAACGACTATGAGAAAGTTAGGACTAATAATGCTGCTGCCAGTTGCTTCGCTTGTGTTTTCTTCATGCGGAGACGACAGTGATGAAGGTATAATGGTGCAAGACCACGACAAAAATGAATTCATGACCATCATGCACAACATGAACGCCCAAATGGATGCGATGCAGATGACTGGTGATGCAGACCACGACTTCGCGAGTATGATGGTGATACATCATCAAGGTGCAATCGACATGGCAAACAAAGAACTTGAAAAAGGAAATGATGCCACGATCAAGAATATGGCTCAGCAAATTATTGACAAGCAAACTGCAGAAAAAGCTGAACTCACCTCATGGTTGGCAAGTCACACTCCAACACCTAATGCCGAAGGCCAGGCGTTTGATGCAGAAATGATGGACGTGATGGAAAAGATGAAAAACTGGAAAGACATCCAGGTATTGACAGGTGATGCAGACAGTGACTTCGCTGAGTTAATGATCGTCCATCATCAAACAGCTACAGACAATGCATCGTCCATTTTACACCATGGCCATCATGACGAGATAAAAGAAATGGCTAAGATGATGATCGAAGATCAGAACAAAGAGATCACCGACTTAACGGCTTGGCTGAAGAATAATGGACCTGCAAATCAATAAGCAACCTAAAATAAAAAGCGTATAGTTATGAAAACCAAGAATAAAGCGTACTCATTTTTAGCCGGAGCGATGGCGTTGTGTTTAATCACAATTTTGTCTGCCTTTTCTCCAGTGCATGAAGGCCTGCACCAGGCAATGCAAAAGATGATGCAGAAGATGAAAGCAATGAAGATGACCGGTGATCCTGACAAGGATTTTTCAATGATGATGATCGAACATCACCAGGGAGCGATCGATGCTGCTAACATTGTGGTGAAGTCTGGCAAGGATTCTAAAATTAAGGAGATGGCACAAAAGACACTCCAGACACAGCCTGAAGATCAGAAGAAGCTCCGTCAACATGCACAGATGAAGCATGATGATGCAGCTACAGCAAAGAATGAGAAGAGCCATTCAGATCACGCCCAAAGTACGGATGCAACTTCGCACAACGATCAATTCTCGTCTGACATGAATACGACAATGGAACAGATGGAGACTAAAATGAAGAATATGAAGATGACCGGAAACGTAGACCACGATTTTGCCACGATGATGATCGATCATCACCAGGGTGCTATCGATATGGCGGACGTTGAAATCGAACATGGTAAAAACTCAGACACAAAGTCAATGGCTGAAAAGATCAAGTCTGATTCACAAAAGGACATCGCTGAATTGAAAGAATGGCTGAGTAGCCACGGTAAATAAGTTTTCCACCAAAATCAATTAAAGATGGGTCACGAAAAATTTCAAACCTGTATCGAGGCGTGTAATGAATGCGCCATCGAATGCGAGCATTGTGCTACCGAGTGCTTGAATGAAAACGATGTGAAGATGCTTGCGCAATGCATCGAACTAGACAGAGAATGCGCATCCGTTTGCCGCTCCGCAGCAGAGCTCATGTCCATCGGTGGACAGCACGCTGCATTACTTTGCCATGCCTGCGCTGAAATTTGTGATGCCTGTGCTGAAGAATGCGAAAAGCATGCAGAGCACGGAATGGAACATTGCCGGGCTTGCGCAGAAGCTTGTCGGAGATGTGCGGAAGAGTGCCGCTCCATGGCAGGGGTTAACGCTTAATAGCCTTACCAAGCTATAAAAAGCCCTTGCCACACGCGAGGGCTTTTTCATTAAATGGACATTGCGAGCAAGTTGCACCGCGCTCCGTTACTGCCCCTTCGGTCGCGTCTGAACTTGCCAAATTCAGGACACGTTTCCTTTCAACAAAGAACATGAGAATCCTTTCAACAAAGAACATAAGAAGCCAAAGAATGATCAGGCTACACTCAGTTATCTTACTCAATATCTCTCGCGTAATAATCGCGCTTTGCATAATGTCGGGACTTGGGGCATGTTATGGTGTTCGCCCTACAGGCGGTGGAGGCAAGGCAACATCATCAGCAACACGAAAGATCAACGCGAAGGATATCGCATTACCGAAAGGATATAAGATAGAAGCAGTGGCAAGCAGTCTTACATTTCCAACCGGGATTGCTTTTGACGATGAGGGAGACGCCTATGTCGTTGAGTCAGGCTATTCCTATGGTGAAACATGGACGCAGCCACGCCTGCTAAAGCTTTCCAAGAACGGTGATCATAAAGTGATCGCAACTGGCGAAAAAAATGGCCCATGGAATGGCGTTACTTTCCACGATGGCAACTTTTACATTGCGGAGGGAGGAGAACTTGAAGGCGGAAAAATATTGAAAGTGAGCAAGGCTGGAGAGATCAAAACCCTTGTTGACGGTCTGCCTAGCATAGGAGATCATCATACGGATGGGCCAGTTGTTATAGATCACTATGTCTATTTCGGCCAAGGTACAGCAACCAACTCAGGTGTAGTTGGCGAAGACAATGCAGATTTTGGCTGGCTGAAACGTCACCCGGAGTTTCATGATATTCCTTGCAAGGATCTAATCCTTACCGGTAAAAACTTCGAATCAAAAAATCCACTCACAGAAAATGATCCGAATGACAACGCGAATACTGGTGCGTTTGTGCCGTTCAACACATCAACAACCGAAGGTCAGGTTATTCATGGGTCCTTGCCCTGCTCTGGGGCAATCATGCGTTTGCCTGTTCAAGGAGGCGCTTTGGAACTAGTGGCCTGGGGTTTCAGAAATCCTTTTGGACTTGCGGTGCACGAAGGGAAATTATTTGTAACGGAAAATGGATACGATGAACGAGGCAGCAGAGCGATCTGGGGAACTGGAGATGTGCTCTGGAAAATAGATGAAGGAAAATGGTATGGATGGCCCGATTATTCTGGAGGGATGATGTTGAACCACGAAGAATTCAAAGTACCTGGCAAAAACGAAACTGAACTCCTCTTAATGGAGCATCCGAACAAACCACCAAAGCCTGCAGCAATTCTTGGTGTGCATTCATCTTCAAATGGCTTTGATTTTTCAACATCTGATCAATTCGGTTTCAAGGGCAAGGCATTCATCGCACAGTTCGGAGATATGGCACCCAACGTTGGTAAAGTACTGGCACCAGTTGGGTACAAGGTTGTGATAGCTGATCCCGAGACAGGCTCTGTCTACGACTTTGCCGTAAACAGAGGCAAGAAAAATGGTCCAGCATCCTGGTTAAATAAAGGTGGACTTGAGCGCCCAGTCGCGGCAAAGTTTCATCCCACTGAGAACGCGCTTTACATAGTTGACTTTGGAGTTGCGACTATCGAAGGCAAGAATCTTATCTCAAAGCAAAAAACTGGTATGATCTGGAAAATAACAAAGCAGTAAACATGAAAATTACAATTAAATATTTCATGGCTGCACTAGCCATCACGTTAGGTGGAACCATACTTGAAAACTGTTCACCGAGAAAAAGTCTCCCGATTGCGGGGCCGGTCAGTTTGAATGACAGAGAGAAAGAAGGCGAGAAGATCTTTATGCAACGCTGCCAGCGGTGTCATCCGCAGGGGGAAGCAGGTCTTGGCCCTGGTATTCACTGGGCACCGGGTTTTGCAAAAAAATTTCAGGTTCGTCATGGTGTTGGTGCTATGCCTGCATTTAGAGACGAGCAGATATCTGATAAGCAACTCAATCAATTAATGGAATATCTAAAAGCGATGAAACAAAACAGCTAACGAAAATCATAGAATATTATGGAAAAGGAAAACTCAATGGAAAGTAGTCACTCAAAGCAGACGAATACGATGATGGAAAAATCTCACTATAAAAAACTTGCGGTCATGGCGGTTCTTTCCTTTGTATCAATGTACATTCTAATGTACTCAATGGTTAATAAATTCGAGAATGTAGTCACGAATACGAACCAGTTCTACATGGCAGGCCTGATGGCAATGCCAATGGTCATCATTGAAGTTTTGATCATGAGCAGTATGTATATGAACAAAAAGCTAAATGCAATTATTATTGGTCTGAGCCTATTAGCTCTGGTTGGATTTTACACCGCAATTCGCCAACAAACAGCGATCAATGATAAACAGTTCCTTAAATCAATGATACCACATCACGCGGGCGCAATTCTGATGTGCACTCAAGCCGATATTACCGACCCCGAAATAAAAAAGTTATGCGAGGAGATTGTTAAAAGTCAGAAAAAAGAGATCGCTGAAATGAAATCAAAGCTCGAAGAGTTGAAGGAATGAATTCAATATAAGATTTGAAATAAAATTGAATTAATAACAGCTCTATGATTGATGGCTTTTAAAGCCTAAGGGGGCACACATCAGTGCCCCATAGGTTTAAGTTTAGGTTAGGTTGACTTTTTAAGGTATTAAAAGTCTAAACCCTCATTAACTTAACTAAAATAATTAAAAAATACTCAATTTTTCAACATAATGCTAGAGACATATGATTAGACAAAAGTACCTCGTTGAAGGCATGACCTGCTCAGGATGTGAAAGGACGGTCTCCAAAGTAGTTGGTAACATCGAAGGCGTTTCTTCATCGAAGGCCGAGTTCAGTTCTTCAACTGTAACGGTTGAATACGATCCATCAAAAGTCACAATTGACAAGATAAAAGAGGCAGTAAACCGCGTGGGCTATAAGTTTGTCGGTGAACGTCCAACCAATGGCCAGCGTGAAGGAAGTGACGAGGCGATTTCTTAGAGGCTACGAACAGCAGGAAACGCCTTTCTGAATAGGCGGACATTTAACCGTTCCATAGGAACAATAAACGCAACAATCACCGGCCTTAGGTTTAAGGACTGCATGACATTTTTCGCAATCATAAAAATACTGACAAGCATCGGTTGGCATCACTCCTTCTTTTTTATGGCCGCAATTAGGACAAGTGATTGTTGATTTAAGAATTATTTCAGTAGTCATTACTTACCAGTTTCAGTTATTAGAAGTTTATTTAAAAAAGGGTCGATCACCTCAAAACAGGGTGCATTCCATGGAGCTTGTTCCAGTCCCGGATGATTGTATTTATATGGACGTGAGCAAATCTCCTTATACAACCTCATGGCGTCATCAACGGTGATATAGGCCTTTGATCCAGGCGCGGAATCCCCATGGTGCTCGGACAAATGGAGCACAATCCCGTCTCTCGAAATCTGCATGTATATTGGTGAGTTGTCATCAAACTTTTGCTCCCAATCAATTTTGAAACCAAGCCAATTGACATAAAATTCAATCGCTTTATTGTAATCAAACATCCTGAAGATCGGAACAACGCTTGTTGCCATAGTTTTACAATGAGGCAGTGATATCGCCTAATCTCTTTGTTAGATCCTTCCCGCAAAAATATTTTGTGTTGTCGGCCCAGGGATGCAAGTCGGCACTAAGTTGGTGCGCATACTCGAAAGGTCGGGGAATCGATTTGTTCCACTGATCTTCTTTGTCAAAGAACATGTAAATGTCCCATGCCTTCTGTCCTTCCGGATTCAATCTTTGTGCAACCAAATCTCCAAACTTATTGTCAGCGTCAAAATACTGAACGATCGATGGATCATCAAACAGAGACGCGGCCTTGTATGCATTTTCTTTGTCATCTGACTTAAGCATATTAGTCCAAACAATAATGACACTTATATCTTTTTGAGCCATCTTTTCTATCACGGTCTGTTGGATGGCTTGGGCACCCTGAAGGCACCATCCGCATGTCGAAGACAGAATAGCTACAAATTTTACTTTGCCTGATCGCTTGTTGAAAGTGTCTTTTATTTGGTCGATGCCCGAAAGCACCTTCAAGTTTTTGCTGCGCTCATTCGGGACGCTGACCTTCGGCATTGTGCTACAGCTTTCCGGGGTGCATAAACCTTTCGCACAACAATCTGCTTTTGCATTAGGCTTCAGAGCGACTTGCTTCTGCTCAACTTTATAACCTATGCTATTAATCGCAGAAATGATTTTTGTTTCATCAGTTTTTTCCGGGTCATAAAAAACCGTTGTCGATCCGTCCGCATAAGACGCTTTGACGGAAGCAACTCCCGAAACTTTAACTACCGCGCTTTCGATATGGTGTTCACAGCTCGCGCAAGTCATTCCGCTGACCGAAAGGATACGCTTTTGGTTTTTGTCCTGAAGGCCCAAAGACTCGCCTCGTTCCCGTGATTGAATGAATAAGCTAGAGTAAGACGGAAATGAAATAAGGAGCAGCGAAAAGGCAGTAACAATGCTAAGAAACTTCTTGGATTGAAAAAACGAGGTTGTCTGTTCGCATCCACAACAATCCGTCTTTGACGTTTTGATTGTCTTGAACCAAGCAAACCCGAGGAAGAGCAACGTTCCCCCGATAAAAAACGGACGAAACGACTCTAACCACGAGATCGATGCCATCATACTTCCAGACCCGCCAATGATTGCAACAAATGGCACAATACAACAAAGCGAGGCGCTTGCTGAAGTCAGAATGGTTAAAAAAGCGGATGTTTTCATATCATTTCCAAAACTTTATTGTTATTGATCAACTTAAAAACAGGCTTCAGGATTTCTGTATACTCGGGACTGATGGAATAGAAAATAGTCTGACCTGATTTTTTTGCCGTGATAATTTTGGAGTCTTTCAGTTTTCTAAGATGTTGCGAGACAGGAGAAACTCCCATTGCCAAGATATCGCTGAGGTCGCAAGGACAAAGTTGACCCTCTTCCTGCAACAGGTAAAGAATTTTGATCCTCACCTCGTTTCCGACTAGATTAAAGGCATTTGAAAGAAGCAGAAGTGAACTGTCTACCGACTTTATCCTGTCTTTGCATTGCTTAATCTGATTAATGTCTGCCAGGACCCGAATACAAGTTTGATTCATAGTAGTATTTTAGTAAATGCTAAAATACTAAAACAATTTTTAAAGCCCAAATTGATCATTTGTTTTCGCTCTAAAATGATCGATAATAGCCAAATCAACTTCTGAAACAGCAAGGTCATCTTCAATATTCCAACATATTGACAGCAACGCGCGACATAGTCCCCACGCATATACGCGCTCAATGTCGGCTCCTACCTCGCGGCTAAGCCGGTTGATCCGATATTCGATCACATTACCAATATCGAATGTTGGAATACTGTTAATGATGAACGGGATGAGTTCATACTCCACTTCGCCAATTATACCTTTTGGGTCGATTGTTTTCCAGTCATGCCCGTGAGAAAGTATATTTTCCTGATGAAGATCACCGTGAAGTAAATAAACCTCATTCTGGGTTGCAATCAGCGTCTTAAATATTGCATGGCCTTGTAAAGCAATTTGCCTGTCAATCGGTTTAACATGATGCGGAAGGTAATTCGCCAATTTTAACAGCGCGCTTTGCTGATCTGATACATTAGGAAACGCTTGTCCAATTTTACAGGTGAGTTTGCGCATCTTGCCAATTACCGAAGAGATCGCTTGGATAGCTGTATTTTCATCGAGGCCTTTCAGGTTAACGCCTGGTTGCAACATTTCCAAAAGTAGCACGCCTTTGTCCTCGATGTAATCTATCAGGCGGCACATTCCATCGCCGTCATAATGAATAAGGGTGTTCAACTCTGACTTAAACCCATCACCAGGCATACAGACTTTCACAACCGCGCTTTTACCACTTGTCGCAACGACATAGTTGTAAGACAAGTTGTACGGGTCTGCGACCTTTAATTTCCAGAGGTCTTCGCACAATCCAATTGTGCCATGAAGGGATTCGAGCCATAGTTTTCCTGAATCACCATAGATCTGAATGATTCTGTGGGAGTACGAAGAAGGAATTGTCATGTTATTGAAGATAAGAAAAGAAGGGCTTATAATAGCCCTTCATCAGCGAATGAATAGTATGCTTCGCTGGTAATTATGATGTGATCGAGAACTGGAATGTGAAGGAACTTCCCAGCATCTTTCAAATCTTTAGTCAGTTTTCTGTCGGCTTCACTTGGCATAAGGTTGCCTGATGGATGATTGTGTGAAATGATCACGCCACATGCGTTAGCTTTCAAAGCTGCAACAAATACTGACTTAGGATCAGCTACAGTGTTGACAGTTGTGCCTGATGATACTTCATAGATACCAATGACTTTGTTAGCTCTGTTAAGGAGGAGAACCTTGAACTGTTCAACGAAATCAATTTTACCTTCATCCCAATATTTATTGAGGACATCGTAAGCATCTTTTGATGATGTGATCTTCGGACGTAAAGAAGCTTTTACTTTTGACTTGTAGGTTAGCTGAATCTCTGCAACTTCGAATAATGTTTTTTCATTTGTGCTTTCCATAATCATAAGAATTAAATTATGGTGCGCCTCAAATGAAGGGTGGCGGATTGTCAAAAGGAAACGGAATAATTGGAAGGAAGGCCGTAGGCAGGTGCCGTTTATGCCGTAAGCTTTTGACAAGCCAAGGCATTGCCACCCGGAAGTAGGTTAGCGCCAGAATTTAAGTCTAATGTGGAAAGCCGAATAGACCAGCAAAGGATCAAGATGCCTAACATATATATTTGACGTGTAAAAAAGACAAAAAACGATGTTTGACAGTCTACAAGGATACTACACATTTCAGGAAAATGATCATGAGTTAAAATTTGCGCTGGGCGTAACGAACAGGCTTTTATCCCTCAGATCTAGCGAAGTCGATCCAAATGAAAAGCTCAAATACTCCCACGAAATTTTCGCATATGACTTTACATTCGATCTCGGAGAAATAAAGCCAAAGATTGTTTCAGCAGGGAATGTATATCCAACCTTAGATTGTTTTGAAAACAATTTTTCGTATTTAAAAAATCGAGCAGCAACAGTCTCCAATCCAAAGTACAAGGCGAAATACAATCATATTTTATGGGCGAGTCAGGAAAAGCATCGAGACTATGCAACTTCTGCGATTGAAGGCTATTACGCGTTATTAGTTAACGGTAAATTTTCCTCTAGCGATGCTATGGAGGCCAATGCCTTTGAATACCATTTCAAAAATCTCTTCATTCTATCTCAAACTATTGGCCATAAAAAGGAAGAAACTCTCGATCTGCTCGATTCGGTGCTCGGTACGGATCGGGTAAGCGGTTTTGAAGAATATCGGCTTATCAAGTTTTTAGTTGACAACGGAAAAATTGCCCGTCCAAAGTTGCAAAGACTGAGTGAATATGTTAAAAATGCCAGCGAGAGGGAAGATTTTGAGCGTTGCCGTCAACATTTCTTGGAACTGATGATCCTTTTAAGCCAAAAACTTGGACAAAAGACCTCGCAATACCATGAAAGACTTGGTGAGTATTTTTTAGGGGAGGCGCACAAGCACAGTAAGAGTTTTATTGTCCATGATTTTTACCTTAACGCATTAAAAGCGTTTCAAAAAAGCGGAAATAGAGAAAAAATTGAATCAACCACTGTGCTTTTGCAAAAAGCGAAAAGCACCATCGATTTCAAGACTGTGAAATTTGAAGTCACCGATGAGCGCTTACAAGCATATTGGACTGCTATCGAATCCCACATTGATAGTCTTATAAATAAGCAGGATGAAAATCTTCTCTACCTCTACCTAACCTATGGTGAGCAAATTCTTCCGAAGGCAGAACTTCTAAACGAAAAGAATAGATCTCAGGTATTTGATTTATTTAGCGTTATGAATTTTGACATCAATAAAAATGTGACGGGATCAAAAGAGGGAGGAGTCAACTCATACTTTATCCACCTACAAAATTTTACCTCAAATCACTTGTGGATGGTTTTCAGCCGTGGGTTTCGGAGCGGCAAGATGTCTTTTAATGGTTTTATGGAATTCCTCAAAAATCACACGTGGTACGGCCAAGATTTTACTTACCTAAATGCACAAGGAGAATCCGAAGGATTTGATTGGCTGGATTTGTTGCGTCCCTCGCTCGCTTCCTTTTTTGATCAATCCGAGATCGACATCAAGCGAAATAATGAAAGCAAAGCCGGCTACATCCTAAGTATAGATTCGCTTGCACTGAAATTTGAAGGACTTCTCCGTGAGTTCTCGAGAATGATCGAAGCGCAGACTATCGAAATTAAGGAAAACGGAACTGAAGAAAGAATCTCCTTTGAAAAATTACTAGAGAATGAAAAATTAAAAGAGTTGATGCCAGAAGACAACCTCGCGTTTTTCAAATTCCTATTTACTTCCGAAGGAATGAATCTAAGAAACAATGTCGCTCATTGTTTTTACCCAGCAAGAAAATATTCAGCTGGAGGTATGTTCTTATTATTAACAGCCCTATTGAGACTTGGTGCATATAAATTCAACCGAATTTGACTGTTAATTTTATTTACTTATCCCTCCTTAATCCCAAAAACGATGGATGCCTCACATGCCCGTCATCGGTGATCTCTACATACTGCACCTGGCATGAATACTTCGGCTTCGCCCAGTGAAAACCCTTCTCCTTTTTCACCGGAGTATCCAATGGACATTCATCAACTTCGAGTGGTTGAATTTTTGAATACAAACTTTTTAATAATTCATTCGTGAATCCAGTTCCGACTTCGCCAGAATAAACAAGTTCACCATCAACTTCTCGTGCAAGCAGTAACGCTCCAAAGTACTGACGACTTGCTTTGGGATCGGTCCAGCCGATGATCTTGAAATCATCAACGTTTACATTTTTGATCTTGAGCCATTCCTTGGAACGCTTGTCAGGATAGTACTTGCTATCCATTCGTTTTCCAATAATTCCTTCGAGCTTCATCTTTGTAGCTTGCTCGAAAAGTGCGACACCATCTTCAACGACATGATCACAATACTTAATGACATCGCTGCTCGGAAGTATTTCTTTTAATATCTCCTTGCGTTCGATGAGTTTCAGCTTGGTAAGATCTTTACCGTTGAATTGAAGACAGTCAAACACAATGAACTGAATTGGAAGGTTCTGTGTGCTCTTGTAGTTCTGAATCGCCTGGAACGATGGCATCCCATCACGAAAAACAACCACTTCCCCATCAAGGGTCGCATCAGTCTTGAGTTTTACCAGCTCGTTATAGATTTTAGGATACGCCTTAGTATACGACAAACCATTGCGAGAGTAAAACCGGCTATCTTTTCCTTTTAGCTCCGCGATGGCCCGGTATCCATCCCACTTAATTTCAAAAAGCCACTTCGGGTCGTCAAAGGCCGGATCATCGCTCAACGTAGCACTCATTGGCGATATAAAACTGGCTAACTTTACGCCTCCTTCGATTTTGACATACTTCATTTATTACCTCTTGTAATCTAAAAATTAACTTTTTGGCCTGAAAGACAGCGATTTGCAGCCACAGGATCAAAAAGGTAAAGCACTAATAATTTTAGTTTTATATCTTTACAATGTACTAACCTGATTAGTTTTACGAAATCAGTCAGAATCGCAAGCACCGTAAAACATATCGAAGAGGGCGATGAACGGGTGACCCTTTTCAGAATCCAGGAAATCTTGTCTGAGCATCGATCTGCTTTGATCATGGGCATACTCAGCGACCTGCCAACTTACCTCCAATTTAAGTTTTATACGAAGGTCGACAAAGAGATGCAGGGCATTTTACGCGACAAGTTATTCGAGCTATCTAACTCAAAAGTTAATCTTGATCGATACCTCGATATCGTGCATGAAATCGAGAAGAACAGCAACTACCGTGTATCGTCACAAGAGTTCTTCCGCGAGATCGATGGCTTGCTCGATTCAGCCCTTAATCCAACGCAACTTGTGCTTATGAAATGATATGCTTGTTAGCGAGCTAGCGGAGTGGATCAGGACAAACAAGCAAGGCATCAACTACCCTGGCGTTCATCCCTCGGGAGATGAGAGCGTTGTTATTCAATATACAAGACATGAAATGTGCGGAGACGTTCATATTACGGATGCGCATATTTTCGAATGCTGTGCAAAGGCGAATAGTTTCGAAGAGCATATCGCATTATGCCGCCCGATAGCCAAGGCAGACACCGAGGCGTGGAAGCGGGAATGGAATAAGCCGCCTCCAAAGGGCCGAACCCGCAGGCGGTTTAGATAACAGCGGATTTCGTATCTTTAGTTTATCTTTTTAGCCCATCCGTGTTTTCTTAAACACGCGGATCGGTGGAAAAAGGAATCAATAGCGGAAAGTACTTTAGACGAAAGGAACTCCGCTTTTTTTGTTTTCGCATTAGCAACCACGGACGATTAATTTATATGAAGCGTTTATTTTTTTTACTCATCATTTGTGTATCAACGCATTTGTCATCAAGGGCACAAACGACTCTTGCACCTGGAGAGCAGCCCCAACTTACAGTTGATGCCAAAGGAAAGATTCGATTAGTGTATGGGGAAAATGACAAGATCTATTTTTCAACATCAAATGATAACGGTAAGACTTTCAGTTCACCTCAGCTTGTAGCGCAGGTAAGTGAAATGCATCTCGGAATGACTCGTGGGCCACAACTTGCTACATCAGTTGACTATTCTTTAATCACAGCGATGGATAAGAGAGGCAATATTCATGCTTTCAAGCAAAGTCATAAAACCGGCAAATGGGAAAAGATTGCAAATGTGAATAATGTTAACGGCTCTGCGCCCGAAGGATTAATGAGCATTGCTGCCGATGAGAGTAACAACTTTTATGCGGTATGGCTTGATCTGCGCGAAGACAGGAAGAATAACATTTGTTTTGCATCTCTGAAAGATTCAAAGTGGTCTACTAACAAGTTTGCTTACAAATCTCCGGACGAGCATGTCTGCGAATGCTGCAAGCCTTCAGTTACAGCCAAAGGAAAGACCGTTGCAATCATGTTCCGAAACTGGCTTCGCGGCTCGCGCGACCTGTACCTCGTTACTTCAAATGATGGTGGTCAGAATTTTTCAGACGCTCAAAAACTCGGAAACGGAACGTGGCCGTTGAAAGGATGTCCAATGGATGGCGGTGGACTTGCTATTGACTCAAAGAATCAAATTCAAACGGCATGGCAACGCGATGGAATTGTCTTCTACTCACTCCCCGGACAACCGGAACAAAAGGTTGGGGAAGGAAGACACGTTGGGCTTAACGGATCGATTATTACTTGGGAAACTGGCAGTGAGTTGATGATGAAACCAATTGGCGGGACGCAACAGAAATTAGGAGAAGGAACTGCTGTGAAAGTTTACGAGACGAAGGATAAATCCCTTCTTGCGGTTTGGGAGAAAGATGACAAAATCGTTTTTAAAAAAATATAAAGGCTAAGGAGTTTAAGCGCTCCTTAGCCTTGTTTTCTTAAGATTCCTGGAGAACAGATTCTTCAATCCGGTTCAAGATAAAATCAGTAGCTTTTTGCGCAAGAGCTGATGCCCTAACGAAAGCCTTATTATCTTCTCGCAGCATGTGAGTTAACCGCTCAAGCCAGAATTGGATATAAGCTGAACTATTGTCAATGATATTGTTAGCGATTCCAGCTTCCCCGCAAAGGAAGCATGTTGCAATCTCTGCCACTAGCTCTTCCTTGCAATAATCTCTTGAGCCATATACTGCAGGTTTCATGCATGTTTCCCTGTTAAGTCTTGACTCGTGGCCGGTGCTGTGAGCAAGCTCGTGGAAAAGTGTTGCATAGTACTCATCGGATAAAATGAAGTTATCGCGGTGTGGCACTTTCACTTTGTCCTCCTTCCAATTGTAGCAAGGTTCATCACCGCCATGTTGAATAGTTGGCTTGGAAGGCATGTCGTGGATGATGGACTCACAATACTCATTCGAATCGTTGACATATTTTGTTGGAAGTTTGAGCTTCACTCCTTCCACGCAGTCGATGTTGAATACATTGTAGTACCGTAGAAAAGGAATGCGTTTGATCTTTTCATCGTTCTCAAATTCAAGCGTCTTCCAATAAATCACTTCAATACTTTTCGATCCTTTCTTGATGTGCCCTCCAAGTTCTTTCACTTGAAGGAATGTTAGATATAAAGGGTATTCGAAATTAGTATTGTTAAGGATCAATGCATTGATTCCACGATAAGGCTTCTTGCTCACGTAGTTTCTTGCAGGACCGAAGTCATTCCAAGTCTGTCTCCAGGGAGCCTTTCCATTCTGCAGCTTGTCCATGATCATGTTGTTGATGATAGCATACATGTCTTTCTTTTCTGATGTTGTTCTCATAACCATCTTTGTTTAAGTGAAACTTTGATTTTAGATGGCCATGTCTCCGGGCTTTTGCCGGAAAACAAAAACAACTCAACTGATACAAGCTTGCACCAAAAGGAAAAGGAATAAATGGAAGGAAGGCCGTAGGCAGGTGCCGTTTATGCCGGAAGCTTTTGGTATCAAGTCCGGAAAAAGCCCGAACTTTGGGCGGATAAAGGCAAGTTTTCCGCAAACTACATTGACAAGTTCTTAGAAATTTCTAAATTTATTCTGAGCCCATCTATCTAGTTCTCGTAGGCAAGAGCTAGTGGATGGGCTGTTGGCTTTAATAACCTTTCAGCATGATTTTTCAGCGTGGTCATTTCCGAAGTGATAGGATACAAAAGGGATTTGTTAATGAGTCTCTTGCCCAGTCTAGAAAATTCGATTCTAGCACTGCCTTTTCAGCGAAGCCTACCGTATTCCTTTCTCACAAACATGATGACCTTGAGGAT
Source organism: Fulvivirgaceae bacterium JP3-4 (assembly GCA_029309925.1). GTDB lineage: Bacteria > Bacteroidota > Bacteroidia > Cytophagales > Cyclobacteriaceae > Chryseosolibacter. The sequence goes on along the minus strand of JARKND010000001.1, from coordinate 2,062,475 downwards.
TTAAATGAGCTAACCGGATTCATGGAGGTTTTGGAAACTCTCGGTGCGAAAATCTACATTGATAGCCTGGACAATACAATGCCTGACCAGACCTGCGGAGATACGGCCAGACGAATTAAAGAAATCATTAAATATTGCAACAAATTCATCTTACTGGCCACTGAAAAAGCGATTGCATCACATTGGTGTAACTGGGAACTTGGGATTGGCGATACACATAAGTACATCAAGCATATTGCCTTGTTGCCTATCAAAGAAGTTGGTGAATACGACTCGCAATACAAAGGAAACGAGTATCTCGAGATTTATCCTAGAATCGATTATCGAGATGGAACAACACATTATCGCAATAATGGCGGATTGATTCCTAAGGGATATTATGTTTGCGAACCAAAGAATTCAGAAGGGATAACGTACATAACGCCTTTAAAGCAATGGCTTAACGATTGATCAATGACAAAATATCAGATTATCACTATAGGCTCAGATCATCCACTTAAGGAAGATGTTATCCATTCAGTTAACAAGCGCGTAACAGAACTAGGATTGAACGCGGACGTAGTCCAAGTAATTAACCGAAGTAACTTTGATAAGGAATACAAAGCCAATGCACCAGCTTTCTGTTTATATTTTGGAAGCGAAAAAAGTGTTTTTGAAGATCTTGACTTACTTACAAGGCTACTAAGAGATGCAACACTGATTTTACCAATCGCGACTAATTTGGCGTTATTTCGCGATCAAATACCTAAGCAATTAGAAAATATAAATGGGACAGAATTGCAGGCAATTGAAGAGGTCGAAAAGATCACTGCTTCTGTATTAGAAGGTTTGGGCCTGCTGCGACTATCTAGGCGTTTATTTATAAGCTATAAAAGAGATGAAGCAAGCACTGTTGCAATACAGCTTTTTGAATCGCTTGAGAAAAACGGGTTCGATGTTTTCCTGGACACACATAGTATTAGGCCTGGCGAGCCGTTTCAAGATGAGCTGTGGCACCGAATGGCAGATACAGACGTAGTCGTACTCCTCAATACCCCTGGTTTTCTGAAAAGCAACTGGACAACTCAAGAACTGGCGAAAGCGAACTCTATGTCAATCGGAATACTGCAATTAATTTGGCCATCCCATACACTTGAACGAGATGCCGAATTAAGCATACCGCTCTACTTAAAAGAAACAGACTTTGGTAACAAAATATTTTCTGAAGCGAAGTCATATCTTACCGACCAGGCAATAAAAGCCATTGTAAACCAAGTCGAGTCACTAAGGGCCAGGAGTCTTGCCTCCAGGCAAGACAACATCATAACTGAATTTATTGCTTCTTCAGCAAAGGTTGGAATCAAAGCTGATTTACAAGCTGAAAAGTTCATTTCTGTAATTTCGCATGACGGCAAAGAAAAAATAGTAATCCCAACCGTTGGAGTGCCTCAAGCTTTCACCTATAACCAATCCGAAGAGCTGGTTGCGAGGATTAAATCAAAGAAAGTTACTGAAGCGTTTCTATTATACGATCATCGTAACATTAGGGAGCGATGGCTAAATCATTTGTCATGGCTGGATAATTATCTTCCAATCAAAACAGTAAAGATTGTTGATGCTGAAACATGGCTAAGAAAAGTCTAAATAATATTTTTCTATCTGCAAGTATTCCATACGTAGAACGGGATAGGAAATACTACGAAACTGCAGACATTGTAGCAATACGCGATGCCGTTAGAGCACTTGCCACGGTTGTCGTACCCACTTGTCATTTAATTTGGGGGGGACATCCCTCTATTACGCCCCTGATTAGATTTGTTTGTGATCGAATGAAGGTCGATCTAAAGGCGCATGTCAGCCTATATCAATCGCTATACTTTGAAGACAAATTCCCTTCAGACAACTTTGCATTCGAAAACATCATCCTATCACCTCGCGCGGACAATTTAAAGGATAGTCTTGCGATAATGCGCAAGGCTTTGATGGAGGATAATGAATTTGTCGCAGGCATTTTTATTGGAGGAATGGAGGGAATTGAGGAGGAGTTTGAACTTTTTAGGAAAACAAATCCAAAAGCCTTGGCATTACCAATTGCAAGCACGGGCGCGGCTGCCAGGATTTTATATGATCGCAATTCAGGTGAATACGATAAGCGGTTGTTGAATGACTATGCCTACATGGCGATGTTCCGCGATCTTTTATCCACATTTTTATAAACCAAAAATCCCATGGCTACGAAACGACAAATTTTTTACAGCTTCCACTACGACAATGATGTGTTCCGGGTTCAAACAATTAGGAACATTGGGGCATTAGAAGAAAATAAGCCCGTGGCCCCTAACGAGTGGGAAACTGTTAAACGGGGTGGTGACAAGGCAATTGAAAAATGGATTGATGACAACATGAAATATCGAAGTTGTGTGGTAGTTCTTGTTGGCGAAAAAACACATGAACGCCCTTGGGTCCGTTACGAAATAAAGAAAGCATGGAGCGAAGGTAAAGGGCTTCTAGGTATTTACGTTCACAACTTTAAATGCGCTAAGACTGTGAAGGATAATCCTAACTCTTCGGGAAAATGTTCGCAAGGCACTAACCCTTTTTCCACATTTACTCTTGACGGGAGAGACATGTCTGATATCGTGCATTGCTACAACCCCGATGCAAACGACCCATACAAAACGGTTAAAGAGAATCTTGAAAGCTGGGTTGAAAAGGCTATTCAAATTAGAACCAACTATAAAAAGTAGATGGAGAAATTGTTCAATGCACCTTATAATACCGTCTACATCAAGTCTCACCAGGCTGCCAGACAATTAGAATTTAGAATTTATAAAGAGGATATATCATCTGGGATAATCCTTTTTAAAGTGGGATTATCACTTTGGTCGTTTGGTGAAGACTTCAAAATTAGTATCGAAAGTCAAGAAAAAAACAAAACAAAGGTCGCAATTCATTCTCAATCATCCATTGCAGTACAGGCGTTCGACTGGGGGAAAAATCATGAAAACATCACTGAGTTTTTTAAAACTTTAACGGCATTAATTAAAGAATGAAATTGTTTTTCACTTGTCCGGTTTGCCAAAAGAGAGTATACTTAGATAGTAACGCAAAGACTCGGCTAGAGCTATCTATTCACTGGGGCGAAAGTTTTCATTTACAATGCACGAATTGCAACACACCTTGTCAAGTTACCCCGAATTCTGTCGTAGCTGAAAAATCAACCATCCAAGCAGTTTTAGCAACGACTTTAGGAGGGGGAACGGTTGGCATATTAGCTGGTCCATTAGGCATAGGTATCGGGCTACTATTAGGAGGACTCACAGGAAGATACATTGATTCGAACGCAAGAAAAGAAGTCCAAGACTTCAATAATTCATAGATCGAAACTTTCAAAACAAAATAGCCTGGCATGTTTATGTCAGGCTATCTCGCATACCCAAATTGATAATTAAACCTTCATCTTCCGCCTTGGCTGTTTCTTCTCTCCCGTCAAAGCTTCATCAGGCTCCTCAACTGGAGCGCTCTGCTTCTGCGACTCCTTTGGCGTTGATACCTCCTTTCCATTATCGACCCTTGGCTCTTTGCGGTCATTCTCCTGGTACACCTTTTTCATGTTCGAATCATACAGATTGACTGCCTTAAACTGAGGGTTAGCCTCGATGAACATCTTTTCTTCCTTATCACCTTTCGAGAATGTTACTTGATGAACATTCCCGCGCTCAAGGGACTGCATCAAACGGTCCTTTGTTGTCTGATCATTCAGCTCCTTGATCGGGTACTTTTCAAGCGCCTTCTCAAGATGGAAACCATAGGCTTCGTGAATCATCTTGAACTTGTGATTGCCGTTGTTATCCTTTTGATTCCAATCTATCTGAAGCCACGCGTTGTACTTCTCTCCTTCCTGGTTTGTTAAATCCTTATTCACTGCGCGGCCGTTCAAAAGATTGTATGCTTCCTTCGCTGTAACACCGCTGTTCTTCTTAATAAAGAATGTCTGGGATTTGTCCTGTCCTTCCTTCTGTCCCTGAAGGCTTGCAGTGTATTTGTTGAAGAAGAACATGTCGGACTTATCCGACTTGCGAAAGTCAAGTGTATAGGAGACTTTGTCCTTGTTGTATTCGTTCTCCGTGCGAAGTTGAAATTCATTTTTGCCTGACTTCAACTCTTCCGTAAGCTTGTTGTTCAAACCTTCTCCGAACCCGAGGTATTTTATCCCCTCTTTCAAAAACTCCAAATTCTTCGCGTTCATAATCGTATCGTTTATTTAATTGTTAATAGATGTTTCGTTACCGTAAGTTGTTTTGCTTTCAGGATATCCTTGTTATCTATCCGAAGACTAAGATTCCTTCCTCCATTCTCTTCAAAGAGATTAATGTGCAGTGCCTTGCCGTCAGGTATTGTAAATTTCTTAGCGGCATAGACCATAGTTCGACTTGCATATCCATTGATGCTCTCGAAACGATTCCCACCATAAAGCGGAACCACTTCTATTTCCTGACTAGAGGTGCGCTTCACTTTCTTCCGGTCGCGGATGATAAATTTGAGCGACTTAACATCAAAGTTCACAGCGCTCTTGTTTCGGATGAAGATCCGGTAGTACAGGATGTTGTCGTGGATAAAAATGTCCTGCAACGACAAAACAAGTTGATGCCGATTGTCCTGTTCAACCTTACCCCTAACCTTTTGATTGAGAACCACCCGCGCGTCAGATTGTATATCCCTTTCATTAATGACATCCTTGACCAATATCAACCTTTCATCAGAAGAATTTGAAACGATTGTCATGGTCTGGTTTGTCGGTGCTTCGGAATAGCTTACAGCGAATTGATGCAACACACCATCTGCGGTAATGACTGTCAAGTTGGTCTCTGCGAAATCCTTGCGGGCTGCCTTGACTTGTAGCACATTTTCAACTCCCCTCGCCTTCTGAGCCAACACATCTTTGCTCCCACGATCTACGGAGGTTATTGAAAATGGGAAAATGACACTTGTAGTTTTGTTGTATGCAATTGTCAGACTCTTGTTCTCAACCTGCTGCGCAATTCCATGCGTGCTTGTAAGGATGATTAGTATTAAAATTATTCTCCACATGGCATTAATTATTTTGAATCCGAGTTCTGATTGTTTTTGTTTTTAAGAAAGACTTTGTATCCAGCCTTTACAGTCACCTGGATCAATCGCGTTTTCTTAGACAACATTCCCTTCGCTGCCTCGATGCCCGCGCTCGCAGCCTGCACTTCAATAGACGGGTCAAGGGAATTAAGCTGGATATCCTGAATAGCCTGATTCGAAGAGTTCTTGGCTGCATCTCGTGCAATGGCTCCGGGAACATGAATGCCTTCCAACCCATCGATATCATAGACTGTCATTGACACCGGGAAAATGGAGTTGCCATATTGAATGGAATTCACCTTGATCGTCAACCTTTCGCCATCTAAAGCGCAGACGCCATGAATGAATTGATTCTTCGGAATACGAGTGCCGTTGATGTTAATGTCCTGAAGCAATTCCATTTTGATGACGCTGCCGGAAACAAGATTCTGATTGCCATATATCTCAGCCTTGATTGCATTAGTTTCGATTGCCGGACTGACTGACTCCTCCAGCCCGTAAAACCTATTCTCCTCCATTCCAGGCAAAGAATTCGATGATGCGTAGCTCCCAAGCAAACTGATCTCATCCCTATTTGAATCGGGTCTCGCGGAGAGTGAATTGTCATTGTCGTTTTCCATTTCCCCAAGTCTTTGCTTCACTCTTTCGGGATGTTGGATATCCAGGATCTTGTTCAAAACACCATTGATCTCCTCCATCTCCTTATCCTGCTCGGGATCGCTTTGCATCATCACCATCATACTTTCAAGACGGTCAACATCATTTTGAAAGCCAGCACGGCTAATCTCGACTGAAGTCTGTGGCTTCTTGCCTTTCATTGATTTGGCAGTCGGTTTGTCAATCTCCTTTTGGAGCTCATTCAGCTTCTGATAAATCTTTGCCTCCGTCTCATCCAGTGGTTGTTTCTTTTCTCCCAGCGATGTATTGACGGAACCACCTGTCTTCCCATTGCGCTTTGAAGTATCCTGATTGACTTTTAAAGTTGTCAGCCGGAAATAGGGATCGCTTTTCTTTGCCTGGCTTATTTTCATGGAATCACGCCTTGCCTTTTGATATAAGCTCAACTTATCCCAGGCATTCAGCTCATCTTTAAATTTCGCGTCAGGCAATTTCATATTAAGCCCGATACTCTCTGCAGTTTTAGCGACAGCAACGCCCTTACCGCCTCCCAATGCCCAAAAGAACATTGTCATGAATGGAATTATCAATACAGGCAGAGCCATGTAGAATTTCCGTTTCTGAATAAATTTCTGTGAATGCGCTTTCATTTGATTTTACGTTTTACCTTTTAATTCCCCTCGACTGTGACGGGATGAAATGAAGATCTCTTTCATACTCCGCCAACTTCTCTCTTGATATCTGTTTCCAGTCATCGGTTTTATCATATGCATGTTCCGAGTATTCGATATCCCGGTTAATGTATATGGAACCTCTGCCATCAACAGCAACGTAGAACGACTCGAACTCCCCATCGATCTCACCTTTCATTTTCCCAACCGGAATTAGTTGGTCTTCCGATATGCTTGCTTCACGATCCATAAATATGTCATATGGCACTGTTATCCTCTCTGGTTTAAACTCAATTGCGTTCTCCTGATTTCTCAAGGCTTGAATGACCAGCGTTGCGCTGATCCCCGTTACACAAATTCCGAATACCAAAATGCTCAGCTGCTTTCTTGCCTTTGTCATGCTATTGAAGATGGAACTAAAGCGATTGACGGAGCTTCGCACTTTGGTATTTGTCCTGTGAAGAATACTTGGTTTCATAACCTGGCAGTTAACGATTCTCGCTTTTTAGATCTCTGTTCTCCAAAGTGCTCCACCGTTCAATCAGAAATCCGTGGGGATTATTATCTGATCTGAGAACATTCCTGAGAAAACCTTCCGTTACCAGGCTTCGTGTTACAATAGAAGTCGCACGAATGATCTTTTGCTTAGCTGTGCATTTGAAATAAAATGGATACTGATCCACGTCAACCTTAATGCTATCGATCTGGATCTCCTGACTGACATTTCCAGAAATGATGTTAGCATAGTAACTGTTCTCTCTCAGATTGTCGTACTGCGTTTGGGCGGACGCATCAGCCAGATACAAAGCTTGCTTGATGTGGTTTTGGATAACCTTATCATCAGGGTGGAGCGTAAAGAAGTAATAGTGGAACATGCGTACATGATCACGAGCTTCAACAGGAATGTTGTCTTTCCGTTCTGCGGAAAACGCTTCTATTGCTTTCCCATTAGCGAGGATGTAGATTCTTGCCTGTGTGTCCTGAACGATCTGATAGCTTTTATAGATTGTATAACAGCACAGCACGACCGAACCGATGATAATTAGAAACGAAAATGTTCTGACGTGCTTAAAAGCTGAATCGATATTCTTGAGTTGTTGAAACATAATTGTCGTTGTTTAGATTATTTACCGGCAAGTTTCTCGTGCATGTAGTTGCTTCCGTTCACGTTCTCTGAGCCCATACGCCCATTTGAAGACGAGCCCGGACTTACGACCGTTCCTGCGCCTGCCACCACATTGCTGACTGTTGAGTTGGCGCCAGTCGAAAACATATTGGTTGCTTTGTATAGCAGAGCATTGGCACCTCCGGCATGTACGATGTAGTTAGCGATGCTGGGAACGGTGAAGTATCCGATGATTCCGATCACCATAAAAATCAGATAAGCTGAATCGGTTGAACTGAAAAATGTATCACCGTATTGATTGACCTGGTTGATATCAATCCTGAGCATATTCTCCTGGATCTTGCCGATCATGCTGCCAAAGATGTTAGCTACCGGTAGCCAAAGGAAAATGTTGATATATCGTGCAAGCCAGACCGTAAGTGTGTGATGCAAACCATCGAAGACAGACAAACCGAAGATCAGTGGGCCGAGAATTGCAAGAATCACCAGGTAAAACGTGCGGATGGTGTTAATGCAAAGGGCAGCAGCCTGATAGAGCACGTGAAGAATCTCAGACATCCATTGCTTGATAGAATTGCGGAAGTTATATGATGCCTTAGCCATGGCAAACCGGATATCATTACCAATCCCATCGATGATTCCTTCATCATCGCCTTCAGGATGTGTGTACCGGTACCATTTCGCCCGATCCCCTTCCCCATCAACGCCAACGTACATCTGCCATAGGGGACTTTTCCTTATCGCTTCTTCTTTTATCTTCAAGAGATATGCCACGGAATTGTTCGAGCCATCCACCATTGCAGCTGTGCCAGTTACTGTTGGAGTAAGCACAGAATTAATGATTGTTAGCACCGTTGGGAACATAAGTATTGCCAGACCTATAGCAAATGGGCGAAGCAAGGGATAAAAATCAATCGGTTCCGCGTTCGCGATATGTCGCCAAACCCTTGCTGCGATATACCACATCGCAGCAAAGCCAGCGAGTCCACGACCAATGTCAATGAGTTGCGAACTCAATGGGATCATGTCGTCATAAAGCGTATCGAGCACTGTCCTAAAGCTTTCTATTTCACCCGCCACCTGTGCATGCGAAACAGATGGCAAAAGAATTCCTGCGCCCACTATCAAAGTGGTCTTCATGTATCTGCTCATAAAGTTTTGATTTTATTCTACCTCATACAGTTTCTTCACTGCACCAACTTCACTACTTTCCTTTGCGCGTTGAGCTACCAGAACTTGCGTACTATTGTTGAAATACCGCAGGAACGAAAGCTTGTTCTCGATATCAAAGTAAATCCTGTCAATGGACTGAATCCTTTCATCATCACTCATCCTGAGTTTGTCCGCTGTGACAATCATTGCGAGCTCTTCAAGGTTCCGAAGACTTTGTTGAACCAGATAAGAATAGACTCGTTCCAGATACACAATTTCGTCAGGTGTTAAATTGCGGTCATTCTTGAACCTGTTGAATGCTCTTCGGTACTCCTTCATGAGCAGCGATTGATACCTGATAATGTCAGGAATGCGTTTGTATTTGGCAACTGATGGATTAACCGCAAATAAGCCGTCAAGGAAAACCTGATGCAGTGAATAGTTGCCTTCAGCGATGTCCTTTATCCTATTATACCCCTGAGTCAAAATCTTGTAACCTTTATACATGTTATCAAGGATCTCCTCAAGTTGCTTGAGCTTTTCGTAGTTCAAGAGAAGTTGCGTAGCTTCTTGTGTCTGTGCATTGGCTGAGCCAAATACAACAATTGTTATGATGATTGAAATAATTGCTTTCATATCGTTCAGTTTAATAACTCCTGCACACCAACCTCATATTTATCGGATGCTCTTTGGGAGATAAGCAACTTTGTAGAATTAGAAAATGACTTGGTAAACGCATACTTCTCTTTCATGTCAACATAAAGCACATCTATTCGCTTGATTCGTTCGTCATCCTTCATCTCGAAATCTTGACTGCTTAACACCCGATCCAATTCCTCAAGAGACGATTCAGACTCGCGAAGCATGTTAGCATATACATCCCGCACATACTCCTTTTCTTGGTTTGTGAAAAGCTCCGTCTCATCAGATTGTCCCTTCAGTTTCCGGAACTCATTCATGATCAACCGTTGATATGCAACAATGCTTGCAACTTTAGCCGAGCCGCTTACGGCTGAGTTTACGTTCTTCAATGATTCGAGGTATTCAATATCCAGATCGAACTTTCCCTGCTTGATATCTCCCACTGTATTCAAGCCTTTCTGAACTATGTCGTATCCTTCTTTCAGATATCCCAAGTACACTTTCAGGGCTGCGATCTGTTGAAGCAGATACTGCTTTTGGGTCTTCTTTTGCCGGAACCATTCATTGAACGTTTGACCCGATGCATTTTGGCCAATGAGTATTAGTCCGGCTATCAAAAACACTTTATTCATTTTCAAGTCCATAAAGTTTTTTAACAACGTCAATTTCATTCGCATCCTTCGCACGATTCAGGCTAAGAAGCATGTTCTGTGTGTTGAATTGTCGGAGGTCGAAATAGTTCTGGTCGATTTCAGTCGCAGCTGCCTCAACGATCTCAAGACGTTTCCCATCACTCATTTGAGTTTTGAAGGAGTTGATCACGACAAGAATCTGATCAAGGTTCTTCACACTTTCATCCATAATGCCGGAATACACTTTCGACATATACCGAATTTCATCCGTAGTGAAATGATCATCGTTCTGAACAATGTTCCAGCACTTCCTGTATTCATCGACAATGCGGACTTGTTTGTCCATGACCTGTCGGACTCGCTGATACATAGCGATCGTGTTCTTCACCTTCCACAGCTCTTCGTAATAGTCCTGATAAAGCTTACGGTGCTTCTCAGTCCATTCAGCTATTTCAGTAAGCTTGAGTTCATTTAACTTGTTTTCCAAAACTTTCTGTGCGTTCTGAAGCCAGATTGTTTTGTTCTGCAATCGCTGGATCATAAGGTCAACGGCTTTGATGACCTTCTTCACCCCTTCCTGGATTATCTTGGCAATTGGAATGGCGGCATCCGCCTCCGCACACGGTCTTGTCACAAGGATGACCGCCAATCCCAATGCAAAAAATGTCTTTGTTCCTCTCATGGTTATAAGTTTATGCTGCATTACCTAATCTTATCTCGTTAGCCAGTTCAGCAATGGCTTTTCGAATGTCACCATCCCACTTCTTCGCATACTGCTGAACTTTGATTTTCTCCGATTCCTCAGTGGTGTAAGCCAGGTATTCTTCCAACGAAACTTCGGTTGCGTACACCTTCGATAGCACACCGGCAAGACTTATAAAAACCTCCTTGTATTTGCGCTTTGGATCGTTACTCTTGTTGATCGACAATATGAGAGCCTTTTCCTTTTCAGTGAGCCCAAGCAATTGTTGAATCAGGTCGAACTTGTTCTGATATTTGCTTTGGTCAAGCAGGATCTTGCAATCTGAATTGTTAATGATGGCCTGCTTCACAACTGGAGAACTGATAATGTCTTCAACTTCCTGAGTCACCACGATTGCTTCGCCAAAGAATTTGCGCACCGTCTTGAACAGGTATTTAATGTATTCGGCCATTCCTTCCTTGGCAATTGCTTTCCATGCCTCCTCAATCAGAATCATTTTTCTAACTCCTTTCAGCTTTCTCATTTTGGAGATGAAAACCTCCATGATAATGATTGTAACAACCGGGAAAAGAATTGGATGATCCTTGATGTTGTCCAATTCAAACACAATGAACCGTTCCTTTAAAAGCTCTAGATTCTCCCTGGCGTTGAGTAGATAGTCGAACTCGCCTCCTTTGTAGTATGGTCTCAATACATATAGGAAATTCTCCACGTCAAAGTCTTTTTCTTTCACTTTATCTTCCTTCAGTATGTTGACAAAGTCATCTCTGAGAAATTCGTAGAAAGTATTGAAGCACGGAAATAGTTTCTTGTCTGCCTCAAGGCGCTTGTAGTAAGTCTGGAGCGCGATGGAAAGCGCTACGTATTCAGAGCGGTTAAAGGTCTCATCGTCCTTCTTCCACAATGCAAGTAGCAGCGTCTTAATGCTTTCCTTTTTCTCGGTATCAAGTATGTCGCCATCCGCGATGTAAAATGGATTGAACTTTATCGGGTTTGCCTCGTCATAGGTGAAATAGTATCCATTCACCAAATCACATAGCCCTTTGTAGGAATGGCCTACGTCCACGAGCACGATATGAGTGCCTTGTTCATAGTATGATCGAACCATGTGATTGGTGAAAAAGGATTTACCACTTCCTGATGGGCCCAGGATGAATTTGTTCCTGTTGGTAATGATGCCCTTCTTCATTGGCTCGTCCGAGATATCGACATGAACTGGCTTACCCGTCAGCCTATCTCCAAGTCTAATTCCAACCGGACTTACTGATGATTGATAGTTCGTTTCAAGGTTCAGGAAACAAGTTGCTTGTTCCGCAAACGTGTCGAACGTATCGTTAATCGGAAAGTCAGCCTCATTCCCTGGTAGTCCAGCCCAAAAAATCTGCGGTGCCCCATCAGTCTCCTGCTTAGGTGACGCATCCATCTGAGCAAGCGCTGAAGACACCTGCGTTTTGATCTCCTTCATGTCCTTCTTGTCATGCGACCAGACCAGCACATTGAAATGAGCTTTCACTGGAAGCCTTTGCGAACCGATGGCTTCATTAAGGAAGTCATTTGTGGCGTCCCTGCTTATTGAATTCTCTCGTGAGTACGATGACAAAGATTGAAGGCGGAGTCTCTTGCTTTCTAATTGCTTGATAGTCTTCTGCACATCCTGAATGAAAATGTACTGGTTATAGATGTGATTGCACGGAAGCAACTGTCCCAGATGGGAAGCGAAACCAATACTAAACTTGGTCTTGTCGGTTGAGTACTTGTCGTAGTTAATTCTTGACCCGCATAATGATGGCATATCCTCAACATCTGATAAGGCAAACAGCTTGCAATGATCATCACCAATGGATATTCCATCCTTGAATGAAATGTCCTTGACCAGTGGCACAGCACCCTTCGCCTGCAAAAAGCAGTACTGTTCCAAAAGTCCGACCTCCTGCTTATTACCGGTAAGCTCCGCGTCCTTAATTCTCCTTAGGCGGATGAACCCGCTGTCCTGGAGGATTCGCTCAAACTGACCAACCGAATCGAAGAACTCCTGCACCTTCTGATCATTGACTGTCTCTTCCGGCACGATGTTCCGCTTTGTTAGCGTTGAAAACATTGACGTGGAATCCCTTCTGTCATTCAGCTTCCGAGTGAGCATGATATAACAGGCATGATCCAGATACGCGCGTTCATTGAAGAATCGTTCGCTGGAATGCGACAAGAATGAAAGTATTTTGTCGTCAAACGCACCATCAAACTCACGGCTTAAAAACCAATCTTGCTTATGAAATACTGAGTTGACTGGCAATACTTTGATCGCTTTAACCAGAGCATGATGAAATGCCTCGTACTCCTGATCCGATAAGGTGAATATCTCAGGAAGTGTAGCTTCAAACGCTACGGTGATGTCACCTGATTTGGAAAGAATACAATCGCCTTCCACTTTGTAAACCGGAAAAACTTTTTCTATATCTATCGATGCTGACATGTCATTCACATTTTGAAAGTTGAACAAAGAGCCTGCGGCTCGCGCATAAAAGCTGCGATGGAATGCTGCGCCTTGCAGCCTTTTTCATCAGTCCGTATTGTCCGTATTTATGGCTTATTCGGTAGACGAACATGAACAGCACAGTTCCAAGGATGACGATTAACCCAAGGCATATGAACATGTTTACACCGATGATGTACAATACCGAGAACAATACAAGCAACGCCACTAATCCACCCGCGAGGTATCCAATGTATTGAGCCTTCAGTCCTTTAAACTCGATAGGCTTATTGATACCCTTGTTGATATTGTAAACGCTTGTTGCCATGATGAACAACATTAAACGCCAAAGAACGAACCCAACACTGTAGCCACAATGACGAGGAACACGCAGCTACCAAACCATGCTGCAGCCACCTTGCTCGTGTCAGGATCTCCACTGTTCCACTTCTGGTAGACTTTCACCGCGCCTACTAACCCAAGCACCGCCCCAACTGCATACATAAGGGAAGTACCCGTTTGAAAATAACCTCTCACTTGAGTAGCAGCTTCATTAATTCCCGCGTTTCCGTCCTGCGCATAGGCAACAACGTACGATAAGCAATACACTGAAAGAGCAAGTACAAATGCTCTTCTCCTTCTGATCATCTCCCTTTTACTTTTCATAATTGTTTTTAGTTGTTGATTGATAAATAACTAGCTCGGTCTCATCCAGCCACAAGGTTTCGAGCTCTTCAGTTGAAAAAGCAAGCCCTTCCTTCAAGCTCTCCCCAATGAAACTGTAGATATCTTGTTTTGCTGATGCAGTATTAAAGTCTGGGTATGCCTGGAATACCTTTCGGATGTTGATGACGTATTCAGGCCGTTGAGATTTCTTGATTGATAGCGTGGTAAACAGATCGTCCAATGCCTCGATCAATTCACTGGCTGAAGAATCTTGCCACTGTGCCCAAAGCATTTTCTCTGGATCTGACTCGAATGTCAACTCCTCACCTTCACTGATACTTTGCTTTAATGGAATTTTCTTTTTGACAGGATTGGAGATCGCTCCCATGAACTTCTGAGCCTTTGCATCAGGAGTTGCTTGTGGTTCTTTGGATTTGGGAACAGTTGCACCCTTCAGTCGTGATAAGATGTCACGATAATAGAAGACAGAAATTACAACGAGATAATAGCCACCGGCAAGTACGCCAACCACCAGTAGATAATCCTGCCATGAAATAGATCTGAACATACAACCTCCGTTTTTGTGTTACGGAGGTAAAGGTGAGTCACGCCAAAAGGAAAAGATACACAGTTGGTACCCACCTTGGAAAGATTTATTTCTAAAGATCTTCGCTCTTCCAGACTTTGTCCAACATATTTACAGAGCTATTTGGAATTGCGCTAAGTGTTTTGCCTGCAAAAATCACCTGCAGGGAATCGTTGCCTTTTTTATTGCAAAGGGAAATGAATGGTTTTACTATATAGTCTAAAGCATTTTGACTTTTCTTATCCTCGCCTAGTTGTGGTGGAAAGTCTAAAACTAAAAGACCTGGAAAATTGAATTTATCGGAACCCGAAAGAGAGAGTAACCCATAGTGATATGCTAACAAGAAATATTCCTGGTTTAATGCGCTAATGGCTGTCCAGTTAACATCTCCCACTCTGAAACTAAACTTTCTCTCGTCAATGTTAAAGTGTACTCGGCCATGGGGCCAGATCTTAGGGTAACTCTTTTTGAGTTGATTTATATAACTATTCACGCCATCTTCGATTGCAGCACAAACCGTTTCATAATTTATTTGGCTTGTTTTTTCTTCCACATCCATATCAAACACAGATATCTCGTGATTTAAGCGATCGATCTCCGCTAGCAATTTCTCTTTATAGTGAAAGTTTCCAAGTAAGCGTTTGAAATTTTCAATTTTCTCCTCCAACCTCCCACGTTGCGAATCTATTACACTTAAACGCTCGTCCGTAAGTCCTGATAACGTTTGGCGTAGTGGTACTAGCTTCCTATCTTCTATCGATACCCTTTCAGAAAGATCTTTTCGCGTTTGAACCAATGACTGAATATCAGTAGCATACTTCGTCAAGATTTCTCCAAGCTCTTTCCGTTCCGATGTCAATTGATGGACCTCAAAATTTATCCGATCGCCATATTGAGTATCAACGGATGGAATAACTTGATGGCAAAGGAAGCAATGATTTTGATCGACAACTGAAGCCTTCACTTCTTGGTCACAAGAAGGACAATGAGTTACTTTAAGGTCTGAGATGATACCAGCAACTTTCGAGCGTTCTAATTTTGTTATTTCATTGGAAACATTCTGTGTTAATTCTTGGAAATAGCTGTAGCGGGCCTTAAGCTCTCCAATCCTTGTGTCTACAATTTCTATGTCATTCAATAAGCCCTTACGGGTAGAAAGGATTTCAAGTTCAAGAGATTCGCGTTGCTTGTTTTGTTCGTTAACGTTCGCGAGATTTTCCTTTAAAACATCATTCCTCTTGCTAATTAACGTCTCTATTTCCTCTTCAATACTAACAATGGCTTGCTCGATCTCATCTTTGGTTGTGAAAGCTATGCGGTTTTCATCCTCCACAGATGTCATGCTTCGGCTCAAATTTTCAAGAATCTCTTCAAACTGTTCCTTTTTACTCTCAAGCTTTAATAATTCCTTACTGGCCGAAATTGAGCTATCAAAACTCTGAGAAAATATCTGCTCAGCGATTCCTAAAAATTGGGCTATTGCCGCATGCTGCTCGTGTTCAGGTTGTTTGTCGGCTATATCATTCCAAAATCGCTCTTGTCTATAGATGTGGCGGTATAGAATTCTGAAACTTAGTTCAACCCAATTGTTCACATACGGATTGCCCTTTGGAAACTTTAATTGAGGAACGGCTAGTTTTTCAAGAATCCAGCCAGAAAAATCGGATGATAAAACAAATTGATCCTCACCAATTTTGATCTTACCCTTCGCCCCGGGATTATGCCAATTACGCTCAATCTTGAAGTCGTCATCGCCAATATTAATAGTTGCTTGAATCGCTGAGTATTTTTCAACCAGTCGCAAGTCCGAGGACAATGCTTCTTCCACTGTTCCTCTATCTCCAAACAAATAGTCAAGCATTTTCAGCCAAACCGTCTTGCCAGTTCCCGATTCACCAATAATTAAATTTACTCCCTTTTGGAATTTGAGCGACTCTATCTCTCCATCTGTGGTGATTCTCGATAACTCTTTTATAAAAATCTTCCTACTCATAGTCAATTATCTCGTTGAGGTTTTTACTTGCCACTTCCTTTTCGAACAGGTCATAGACAAGATTTTTTAACTTGGTGCCATTGAATCCAGCCAATACAGCCTTTACTTCTTCGAGGTTTTTCGCCAAGTCCTTAAACGCTTCATTAGCAAGCAATGTCCTACTAACGTCCGTCCCGGTTTCAGTAAGGCAAAAATTATATGTACTCTTTTCGCGATTAATTTTAAGTAGCCCCCGAGCTTCTAAAAAAGGTAGGACTTGGTAATAGCGCTCATCCCACGGCCCATAATGAAAACGAATCATTTTTGACTCTACTTTTGACTCACTGCCGCTGGCCACGGTTTTGTTTAAGTGCCGTGCAACTCTCTGAAAAAATTCTGGATACCTTAAAAAGAAATCTAGCTTTGCAAGCTTGGTTAGACCTTCAATTTTAATGGACTTATCTCTTCTACTCTTGACCCCACATACGAAAATCAACAACATCAGTCGCGCAGCATGGAACTCTACTAAATCGTCAGAAAGCACGCTCATTCCTGCAGGCGTATGTCCGATATTTTTTATAGACTTCATTTTGATGGGGTTATAAATCTATGTAGACACCGATTAGTCCGATCAAACATATAGCCAACTGCTTCGTCCTTCGGTATTCCAATCCCTGACCCTTCGACATATTCTTCGACCCTTTGCTTACACAACTGTAAAAAGGCAACTCCGGACATCGTTAAGTGTCCTGTGTCTAATTCAAGCTTCAGGTCAAGAAGTATCTCCGCAATTTTCCTTTCCAGTTTTGAGTAGTCCGTTGCTTTTACAAAATCAAGACTAAGTTTTGACTGGAGATATTGCCATTTCAAATCTTCTGCACTCTCTATAATTACGTAGTCAATACCACCCTCATTCATTTTCTGTCGAAGTCTTTCTGTTCCTCCTTTGGGTTTTCCAAAATCCGTTACCTTTTTATTTAACCATTCCACTAGACTTGGACGTGAAATTTTTGAGAGAGACAAGTCACTGAAGACGTCCACGGTAGACGCATCCTTGACCAAGGCTAATAGATGCTGATACAATTCATCCCTTTGATCGGGGTAAATGTTTTGGGGAAATCTCTTAAGTACCTTTTCTAGTTGAATTTTGTTTTGTGCTTCGAGTGCTGGTATGGAATCTGGAAGCTTTTGCCATAGACAATTGCTAGCCCAGTAATCGATCCCATTGCCATTTGGAGATTTTATTTTTCCGATCAATTTTTCAATTTCAGTGACAAGGTCGTCTTGCTTAGTTTTACCAGTGACGCGGAACTGACCGCCAATAGGATACTTCAGAACATCGAGTTCGTTCATTACATCGTAAGACGTAACTATGCGAAAACGAGTCGGCTCGAGACATCTGTCGTTTAGCAATGACTTTGTAACGAGGCAATTTGTTCCTCCATTCTTTGACTGACAAACTGCTTTAATCGACCATCTCGATGTTCGGTCCTCGTTTTTCACTTGAACAAACTCGACCAATTCGTTCCCATTTTCATTGTGTAAAATTGTAATATCATCTTGTGTCTCGAACCATATCTCGGCAATTGTATCAGTTTCCATCATGCATAAACACAAATGCACGCCAACGTGGTCTTGGTAGACGAAACCCTGCCTCGCGTAACGTCCGCTCAAGTCGATAGGTAACAACGATCTGATTGATTGGGCAACTGACATAGTCAAAGGTTGAAGGATTCTTTAGCTCTTTTCCAGTTCTTTTTTAGGACTGGTTGGTTGACGGAGGTTTCACCATTTGATGCTTCACCCGAAAAGTGACAGTACTTTTCCGGGTAGTCCGGATCTCCGTACTCATTCCATTTCTTGTAAGCTTCTTTGCTGAGCGGCTTCTCAATATTGAACGGAATTGGCACCCCCGTGCGAATACAAAAACCGTTGCTTTCTGACTTAACTTCTTTCGACTCCTTTTTTTGATTACTCTTTGAATCGATTTTTTGAACTGTTACTCTTAATTCCTCGCTTATTGTTAACAACCGCTGAACCTCTTCGAACGTTGCCTTATACAATTCCGCATCAGTTTCCTTCGTTAAATGAATTCCCATTTCATTATTGTTGAGCTGGGAAAACTCATATAGATTCATCGATGTGATGATTGCTTCGTTGTCATTGATATAGCACTTCGCATGGAGGTTTTTACAAATCGAAGTCCGCACACCGATCTGGTTTGCGAGCCAATTGTTTTCGTCCGGATGCAGTTTGTTTTCACGATAGATAATTCTGATATCCTTCTTTTGGATATTAAGGTTTTGGATATGCTCTTTAATTCGATCGTTGAATTGGAGGTAGGGACTGACAAGGATGAGTTTGTCCTTTGTATTCTTAATAAGTTCTTCCAAGTAGTATGAGACACCACTTGTGTTCAAAAATTTAGCCATACAGATATAGTTGAGGACAGTGAATCTGCCACTGATTTATTACCAACGTGTCGCTGGATGACTCCTAGTGGGCTCGTGATCGCGCGGATCGGGTGGGTCAGGGAATCACCTATTTACTAAAGTAAAAATTTAATTGCAGCTGGTCAATGGTTTAGACATTTGAGTGGTAATGGGAATAAAAAAAGGCAATCTTTCGATTGCCTTATATCTATTAATCAAATCCTGTGTAAACTATGCCTTGCTGGAACGCTTCTGAAATGCTTGCGGGAAGCCATGTTTTTCGAGAAACTGCTTTGACTCGTTGGCTTTCTTAACAAAGAATGGTTCGTTGCCATAGTCTCTTACAGTTGATTTGACCACAGCTTTTGAACTGCCTTTTTGCCGATGTTTATTTTCGTTAGCCATTTTGCTTCTTCTTTTCTACCATCAAATTTAGCTATTAATCTTTCGCCATGCCATAAAGGCCTCGTAATTCGTGCCTGTCTGAAAAGGCTCCCAATCGCCACCCTTTTTTAACGCATAAATCTCTAAAATTGGTTCAATTTGGGCCAAATTCGCGGAAATTCCCATCTGGTAAAGCCTCGTTCGCGCTGGGGTGCTACCTCGCGCGTATACGGGCATGTCCGGGTAAACGGCTGTGAATTCCAGCACGGTTGCCGCGACAGTTGCCAGTACCTTTTGCGTATCCTGATTATTACTAGTTGAGCTGTCATCAATCCGCCCTTCCACCTCATTCCAATCGCCAAATCCTAGATTAAAGTACGTCCTGCCACTTGCGTTTCTTGGCGTAAAGCGCACGACCTTCTTTATACGACCGTTGGGGCCGGTACTCTCGAACTCAAAATCGAGGAAGGATTCATTCGTCTGGAATTTGTATTGAGGCTGATTCACAGGCTGCGTGTATAATTTCCAAAATACAACTTTTAACAAATCACTGCCTCACCTAGCCTCTCTCGCAGTTTATCCTTCAACTCATCAAGAAACACAGTCTTCCGGTTCTTTCTTCCGCGAATGTCTTGTAGGGTGCGATAATAATTGCCGAGATCCACGTTGAACACCTTTTCGAAATAGGTTGCGATCATTTTTACATCGGTCGTGGCTTTATTGAAAACACCTGACTCCTGCAACGCATACATCAATTCGATGAGAGATATTTTCGGACCAGTCCATTGCAACGCGTTAGGCTCTTGCGGTCGTGGACTCATAAGCTTGTCGATGGCCTTTGTCAAATGATCCTTGAGAAGTTCGTATGACTGAAGTACGCAAAACTTGTGGTCAAAAGGCGTGCAGAATCTTGAATCGTACATGACGTCATAGCCAGTTTCATTGTTCCTATCTGATAGGAAGTATTTTGAATCAAGGTAGGTAGAGCCAAGATGTAAGTAGCGGTAGTATTCCATGTTTGCATTGACAAATGCCTGGCCTTTCTGAAGCGCTTCCATGTAGTACTTCACGATACAATCCTTTTCCAATGGCTTCGACATCTCGACCTCGAACAGCTCGTTATGAAAAAGTAAAAGGCTTACAAACTTAGGCTTGATGTTCTTGAAAAAGAATATCTCCTCCTGAGGCGAAGAGAACTCATACTGATACAGATAGTTCTTTAGTCCGTACGTATGTGATTTAACTATTTCGATATAACAACTCTCTTTAACAATTGAATCTTTCGGTGATTGTTCCACTTCATCCAATTTTGTTTGCATCGTTACATATAACTCCTGCGCAAATTCCTTCATGTCCATAACTAAGCTGCGTTTTTGTTTATTTCATCTACTATATATTCAATCTCACGTTTTATCTGGACGTAGTTGTCCGAGATCTCCTTTTGCGTCACATTCCTTACCAATGGTATCGGTTCGTAAGAATCTTCTTCCCGTTTTATCGCTTCATGATCATTCATTATTTCATTGTGGAAAATCTTTAACTGTATTTTTTGGTCAGGATCATCAGCAACCATTCCAACAAACTCACCAGAAGACAGCGAAGCAATCTTAGATGGTGGAATTGCCGAGTCTAGCTGTGTCGATCTACTGACTGAAGTGTCCGAACTATTAATGGAAACGCTTTCACGTTCCTGCACAATCTTTCCGAACCGCTCCGACAGAAGCTTTGCGGTCTCTCCCACTACCTGACCACTGATGACATTGCCGACAATGTTCATGATAACTTCGGCTTGTTCCTTGCCGTAGTCCTTTTTCAGTTGGCTATAGTCCTGCACTCCTAGCGTTGTAGCAACCTTGTTTGCCCTCGCTGTTGCCATCAGATTATCGATTCCATTGAAATAGATTGTTGGAAACTCGTCAAAGACAAGACTGCTTTTCAACTGGTGTTTCTTGTTCACCAGCTTGATCACTCTCGTGATATAAAGAGAGAGAACTGCACCATAGATCTGCTGCTTTTGCGGGTTGTTCCCCATGCAGACTATTTTTGGCTCATTTGGATTGTTGATGTCCAACGTGAAATCATTTCCTGAAAGGACGTAGTAGAGTTGAGGCGAAGAAAGCCGAGCAAGCCCAATCTTGGCACTTGCGATTTGACCTTCCAACTGCTCCATCGCGCGGTTCCTGTATGCCGATCGAAAAGGGTTTATCAAAACTTCAACTTCCTTTTCCGTTTCCAGTATTCCAAAGAGCGTTGGATAGTCCAGTTGCATGAGCTCGATAACATGAGGCAGCGTGCAAAATATTCCACCTTCGAACTTCTTCAGGAACCAGATAATCGCAGTCACAAAATTGATTGGAGATTCCACAAAGAAATCACCCTGCTTCTTAATCCAATCACGATTCAAGCCGAGCATTATCGTTCGAGACGCTTCGGTTGCGTCCGTGATATCAAACATCATTTGTGGTTCCAGCGGATTGCAGCGGTGATAAACCTGATCAAAATTTATTACGTAAAACGAAGGCTTAATCTTATAACTGCTACTTGAGCGCTTTAAGGTGTTGTAGGCAATCCTGGACAAATCATCGTACTTAAAATCGTAGATAAACATCGAGAAGCCTTTCCTGATGTGCTGCGCAATCACATGCCGAATAACAAAATATGATTTCCCTGCACCAGGTGTTCCGATGACTAAGACTGATCGAAATGGGTTGATGAAATTGACCCAACTCGATCTCTGCTTTCCTTTCACAACATACCTTGCCGGAAGGTTTATGCTATACTCATTCTCAAGTAATCGCTCCTCCTGTGGGAATGATTCGTTGCGTTGGTTAAAAATGTCGCTTGTTAATTTTAAACTCAGCAGTCTTGATAACCATGTTCCACCCGTAAGAATCAAGACATAAGAAATCGAAGTCACCACAATATACAAACCCGCAATTGTTGCGGCCTCAAACGATAAATCAAGAATGTAGTGACCCAGGAAAAAAACGGCTAACCCTATTAAAGCTAAAAGAGTCGCTGAAAGTCCGTTAATCTTCTCCTCCTTCTTTCCCTTAATGCCGAACAGGGAAATGACCAGCAACATTATAACGGCAATTTTAGAATAGTATATTGAGTTGAACAGTCCCGTCCTCGAAAGCCTAACAAAGAAGTTGTCGGCAAATTCATTTGTATATCCCAAAACGCTCAATGCCTCATGACAGTAATAATAGAAGTGGATCGCAAGTATGACCAGACTTGCCATGCGCGTAAAGTCAGTGATCTTCCTGAGTGCCTGTTCGTTTTCTCCTGTTTGATGTGCCATGTTCCCCTCCTTTCTAAATAGATCTTCCTCTACGTCTTTTCTTCCTCAATTCGTATGGCGTGTTTGAATGATCGAGCTTTGCCTCCGTCAACTGCTGTAATAACTCAAAATTGTCTTTGGAATACGCTGTTCCGTATTGGTGAGGCTGCACACTCTCGACTTCCCTGGCCGGCAATTTTGGTGGGCTTACCTTATTATCACTCTGATCAGTTCCAAACCGGTTGAGAATTCCTTGTGCGCTGTATTGCTTACCTAATGTGCTTCCGTTGAAGACACATTTAGTTGAATTATCAATAAATGTCATCCCATAAATTCGGCCTTCATCGTTTTGCCTCACCACTGGATAGATTTGACTTCCCACCATATGCGTGATGAAATCGTCAAGGCTTTTAGAATCATATCCTGCAAATGAATCAATCGCATTCTTTACCCTTTCCTTGTGGGGCTGTCGCAGAAGCTCATTCAGACTGAATCGCTCAGCCAGGTTTGCCAAGGTAGGTTGGCCATATATCGAGCTGGCTTTAATTGGCACACCCACAGGATTTCCGTTCTTATCAATCAGTGAATATCTCAGGCCATTCTTAGAATGGATCAATGTTCCTTCTTTGCCACGATCGGCAATGACGTTGTATTGTTTGAGGACAGCATTCAGCTCGTGAATGGATGTGAATCGATATGATCGCGTAACGGCATTGACAATATTTGAAATCGCCCGTTTGGTTTCACTCTTTCCGTACTCGGCTCTCGATAGATCCGCAGCCTTGATTGGATCAGTCGCTACCTTTCGACCTTGTGCTTTGATGAGTTTGAATTCGATCTCAATTTCCTTTCTCGCCTTCTCGGACTGGTTTCTTCCAATGTTCTTCAAGCATATTCGCTCACCGTTTAAGCGGATGTTGGTCGTCACAATATGCATGTGGGGATGAGCAGCGTCATGATGTTGGTAGACAAGGAAAGGCTGGTCTTTGAATCCAATCTTTTCCATGTATGTTGTAGCGATTGCCTTCAGTTTGTCTTTGTCTAAGATTTCTTTCGGATCGAAGTTCAGGGATATATGAAGTGCATTCGATCTCACATTGGTGTTGCGCTCCTGGTAGTACCGGAATGTTTCCAGCTTCTCATTAACTCGCAGTTGTGATGCTTCGCCAATAAACCGACTGGCGAGAATACACTCGGCACTTCCTTCGTTCACTTTGTTCTCGTTATAGCTTAACACGCCTCTTATTGTTTTACCTGAAATGACCTTTGCAACCATCTTTGTCCTAGCTCTGCTACCATTTTGATTAGCTCATCCACCTTCTCTCCCACCTTAGTGTATTCTTCACCTACCTTAAGCGCATGCACCATCCGCTGTTGCCTTGAGTCGGCCACATGAAACTGGTGCGTGATCTGATTGATGTTTACCCCAATCGATCTGAGTTCTTCTCTGATCATTATCAGCTGGTGTACTGGAGCCTCCAACGATTTGTCCGAGTGATAGACAATAATGCGCTCGTTTGACAGGATTTTGCGCGCAAGCTCCCCAATCGTGTGACAGTTACTTTTCTCAAGAATTGACTGCAAGCGCTGATACGTCTTGTCATTGATTCTCGTAAACACCTGGTGAATCAGTAACGAGTTGGTGTCTTGTCTTTTCTTCCCCGCCATAACTTCATTATCTGTTAGCGAAGTAAAAGGAGGTTCAAGACTGAAAACAGTTACAAGGGTACTAGTACCCTCCCCAATTCATTGGAAGTCAAGAGGAAAAAAAATCTAAATAATTTGTTTAGGGCTTTTTTGGAGATTGGGACACCCCAAAGTGCGAAACAGCGGCCGAGTTCCGAGGTCGCTAGCCATCTTTGTTGACAAAGTTACATCTTGCTGATGCTGGAGGACAAGCATCGAAGCCCTTCAGATAAGGACATAAAAAAGCCCGGACATTCATCCAGGCTTCGTTAATATCAGTCATTAAAGGAAGTGCTATGCTGCCTTCTCTACAGACTTTTCAGACAGTTGAATTTCATCTTTACGTTTGTATTTATGCGCTTTAGAAATGTGTCCGTCAAGCGCTCTTTTGTTTGGAAACGGCCCCGCGTTACATTCTTCACAATAGAATTCAACTTTCTCTTCCCGTACTCTCCGATAAAACAACTCACTTAACTGCCAAACCGACAATGAATGAGTGAGGCAAATGAACAGGCTAATGAGAGTTGTTTTTATGTTGACGATGGTCGGGTCTTGAATTGAAATAAACCAATAATCGTAATAGAAGGCGTTGAGGAAGAAACTGACGACAGCGTAAAACTTTCCCGTATTCTTGTATCCATTGATCAGGAAGATCAAGATCAAGAATTCTATTACAGCCGCCAAGCCTACCCCATAGACCCAGTTCAGGACTGTATAGCCCGAAAAGGTCATGTCAAGGTGCTCAAGTTGCATGAAAAGGTTGCCAGCGTGCGGTACGTACAACATCATAAGGATCAGCGCTCCATGAAAAATGGCTTGCTTACTTTCGAGATAGGTCACTATATGGTTCATAAAATTCTTATTAAGGTCTCTAATTAGATTTTTAGTGATTGTTTAACAGCTGGTGTTTCCTCCGCCTGTTTGTTAGCAACCAGGTATTCGTTGACATCCTTAAATGAGGCATAGAATCCCGAGCAGTCCATGAAGGGAATGTGAAGCGTATGGAGATTATTCTTCGCATTCACTCCCGCTTGGTCATTGTCTAGAAAAAGGAATGACTCATGCGCTTTTAGCATTGGATGACAACGGTTTAAAAAGCTCAGGGAGTTTAGAACTAGGAAATTGGCATCGCTTCCAAAGGCTGGCGTTTTACTCTTCAGCTGCTCAACGGAAAGGAAGTCGATAAAGCCTTCAACCACGTAAAGTTTCTTGGAATCATTGTCGATGAAAGAAACATCCTTGGGTGATGAAGAACCCTTAAACCAATTGTTCCTGAGTTCGAACCCTCCCGATCTGTTTTCAAACCCCACTCCTTTGTAAGTCTTATCGGCAATTTCAAAAGTTACTTCCTTACAGTACCGGCTTGCAACATCCTCGCCAATCCCGCGACCACGCAAATAGTTGATCAACTCCTGGCTTCGCAGCTCGTCAACTGATTTGATATTTAGCTTATGTTCGGGATGTTTAGTTTCTGGCTGTTGAAAAGAAAAATGATGAGAGCTTAGATCATTACTCGCCAATTTCTGGACGAACTCCGAGACAGCACAAGAATCGAGTTTCGCACCCAGGTCAATCAAGGTCCCTCCTTCCCCCGATCCGTGGTCGTACCAAAGATTGAGCTTGGTGTTTACTTTGAACGAAGGATCACGTTCGCTTCTAAAAGGCGAATAGTACCAGTAATTATTTCCTCTGATCTTCGCGGGTTCCATACCAATAGAACTTAGATACCCCGCGATAGGAATCTTCTTTGCATCTGAAAAAGTAAGAGCCATATCCATTTGTTTTGGTTATGGCTCGAATTTCTGATTGCAGTTTCTTCAATGATACCCAGTTGGTACACACCTTGGGTAAATAAACTTCTCTATTCAATTTTCACGTATGCAATTTCTGACTTGTTGCCAACCGACAACTTGCCGTCCTGAGAAATAACCAATGGCGGTGCTTCATTTCCCTGACCAGTCAACGTGCGTGTTGATTCGTCATACGATGCATCGAACGATGGCAATGGACCGGATTCACCATGCTTCATGTTTTGCCATCCATCATTGTCATAATCGTTCATGCTCCACTTTGTATTCTCAACCGTGTATCGCTCCCCTGCCGCAGTAATGTATAAGGTATCACGAACGGTACGCATTCCAACCTTGTCACCACTGTTCTGATTCAGTATCTCTCTCGAATATTCCCTGACCCAGGTACCTGCTATCGAATCTTTATTCTTTGCACTTTCAACGTTTCCACATGCATAGCAAATCGAAACTACAACCAAAAAACCAGCAACACGTGTCATCATAATCGGAAGGTTTTAGTTTTTGTTTAAAAAGCTTAGTAATGACTGCAGCACTTTCTTTACAGCATCTTTAGTGCCACTCTCAACACTGTAGTATTTGATCCGAAAGCTCTCATAGGAGATCGACTCAGACCTCTTCGTTTTTACGTATTTAGTAAGAAATCTTATTAGCTCGGAAGTATTTTTATTTTGAATAACGCCTGTTTCGATAAACGCCCGAAACAAATATGCCAGGACCGACACAGATAGGTCGAAGTTCAATTTGAATTCCGTTGGCACGATATCTTCCGCGTTTACTGTTGATAGCAACTGCTGCTTATTCCTTAGATACGTCACTTCCTGGGAAAGCCAGTCTGCAACCTGAACGCTGATCGGTGTTTGCTGATGATAAAAAGCAATTGCCTGATTTGAACTCTCCTGATTTGAGAACTTTAAATAATAACTAAGCTTCTCAATCTTTTCTGCAACTGAAGGGACACCATCAACTGCGTTATGTATGAACTTCAAGACATACTCATAAAACGGCTCTGTATTAAAGTTGCAATGCATCAGTATTCGTAGCAAGTCTTTGGTGCTTAAGTCCGGAACTGATGTGTCAATGCCTTCGATGTTCAATCGAAGTATTTTGAGGTAGTAGAACTGTCTGAAAGTAAGTGGGTTTTTATTATTACTGAACGAACTGAAACTATTCAGGAGGAGCTCTATCAACGCACTGTCTATTGTTTTCGCGTCAAACTTAGTTGAAAGTATTTTATTGAATTCATTGACTTCTTTCTGAACTGCGGTAATATAAGTAACCGGCATTCTCATGTCTTGGTTGAAGTATTCCGGGAAGTGTTCCTCGACATACTGTAGCAATCCCGCGAGCCGGTCAAGAATTGACTGAAGAAAGCTGCCGCTTGAGTGAAGTTCAACATGGACCGTATTAATAAGATCGATTAATGACTCCTGGTGAAAATGGAAATAGCGTTTTACGAGCCGATCGTTTTCAAACGAGACAACTTGGTGCCGGAACGCTCGCTTGACTTTAAAACATTCTACATCCAACTCCTGCAAGAACATCGGAACATCAAATTCGATGTTCTCCGATGCTGCTATGCTAATATTTTTCGATATCTGCGTTTCAATATTCTCCAACTCGTACGCCACCGTCGTCTCCTTTCCATTATCACTAGCTATGGGCAAATGTTTGACGGAGACCGTAGGAAATCAATACTATTTTATCTGTAAAACAGCTAGGGTTTTTGATGTACGTCTTTGGAAGTAACTCTCAATGATCCTCTGATTCTAAGGTAGTTATATGGGATTGTGCGTCAAGCTTATTGATCAACTCAACTTTGTTGTTGACTCCTACCTTTGCAAAGATGTTCGACACATGCTTACTCACCGTCTTTTCCGAAATCTTCAGATCAGCGCTAATGATCTTGTAAGGAATTCCCTTTATCAACTGCTTGATGATTTCAACCTCTCGGGATGTAAGGTGATACTTCTTGCAATTGTCGGTGAAGGCGCAACGCTTAGGCGAAACGGTCTTATGAGAATTAAGTGGTTCATTCAACATGACCTTATACGCTTTACTCACTACAGCTGTTCGGTGGCGCCTAAGGGTCGAAACTATTGAATCAACCTTCGCCATTAATTCATCAACGTGAAAGGGCTTTTGAATATAAGCTACCGCACCCATGCTCAACCCCTTCAGTCGGTCCTCTGCCGCTCCTTTGGCGGACAAAAATATAAAGGGGATGTGTTCATACTTCTCAGCTGCTGTCACAGCCTGGCATAGTTCATAGCCATCCATGTCATTCATCATGACATCAGAAATGATCAAGTCAAGGGATGCAAGAGAATGCAACTTCTCAAGCGCTTCCTTTCCATTTCTTGAAACAATAACATTGTACTTGCCTTTAAATTTGTTCCGCAGAAAATTCAGCATCTCTACATTGTCTTCAACAAGTAAAATGAATGGCTTGTCGGCTTCAATGACATTCTCCTCCAAGAGAATTTGATTATAGGCAAAGTCGATGTCTTCGGAACTGACACCTTCTTGTACAGTGGTGTCTTTACTTTGCGCGATTGGAATGCCAACCCGGATCTGGGTGCCCTTCCCTACTTCACTTGATAGGTCTATCGTTCCTTGAATGTCAGAAACAATCCTTTTTACAATTGACAAGCCCATCCCCATGCCCTCTGAATTTTTGCCAGATATCGACAGCTTGTAGTAAGGCTCAAATACTTTCTCCTTTACATCTTCAGGAATCCCATACCCGGTGTCATGCACAACAAATACGATTTTGTCACCTTCCCTATACAATCGAGTTTCGACTAAACCATCTCTGTCTGTGTATTTGATGGCATTTTCAAGAAGGTTATTCACAATACGGTCAACGGCTCCGGGATGGGCCTTGACATAAAGACCTGAGTCGACTATAGAATTGAATCTTAATCCCTTTTTCGCTGCAGCCGATCGGAATAAAGCAACTTTGTCATTCAACAGCGAGCTGATGTTGGAGACACGGTCATGATTATACATGCTGAATCCTCTTTCGTAAGATTCCACATCAAAAAAATTAACAATGTCATTCGTCAACCGCTTCACATTATTCTTGATAACTTTCAATTCTTCCGTTTCGCCATTCTTCTCGATGTGCTCGGACAAATAATTATTGATGAGCGTCAGTGGTGTTTTTGTTTCGTGAGCCAGGTTTATGAAGGTCGTCTTCTTCGCTTCTACAACGTCTTCCAGCTTCTGGGTTCGCTCTCTCACTTGCTTCTTTAGAGTCTTCGTCAATTCCTGTAATTGCTTTTCTGAGTGCAACAATTGTTCATATTCCTGTCTTGACTTCCTGATTGCAGACTTGACGTAAATGATCGTCATCATCAAGAATCCAGCGTTGGTAACGGAATGTTCCAACACTTGATAGTCACCGAAGAAAACTATTACTGGTAGAGACGCCCAGCACACCATTGATATGTAAGCTGCTATCGCGTGTTCGTACAAAGGTTCATCAACAAGCTTTCCCTCGCTCCGCGCATTCTTGAACTTTATTTTTAAGGCTCGGGCTGTGCTGTAAATGAATCCAAGTCCGTAACAGAACGGAACAATGACAGTCAGCTTCGCGCTTAGCCTGCTATCGCCTGTCAGTAGGTACGGCACCACGAACAAAAAGACAAACGGCAAAAACAAGAAGAACAACAAGCCATATGTCGCAAAGAACTTCAGGTGCTTTAAATCAAACACTTTGTAGAAATAATACACTACATACATTGACATTGAAAAACCCACGAAGTAGGCGATGATGGTTTGAACAGAAAGCGGAATGACCCATTGCGGATCTGGAAACAAGCCGCTGCATACGTTGTATGCAATTAGACAGACTAATAGTAATAAGAACTGTAGCCGACTTTTTTCACTGGGCCGTTGAAGAAAATAGATGCCTTGAAAAACCAACATCACTAACTCAAACACGGTTATCAAAAAAGTAACCATGTGCATCTGCGTATGCATGAAGTACATAACCAACGTGTTTTAAATAAATTGATCAGCAGTTAGCTGACTTTCAGTAGAATCACACTCTGCGTAACTGATAAAGTGTATATGAAAGCTGGAGCGACTGGAAAATCTCAAATCCGAATTTTTTATAAAACGGGAGATTCTTCTCCATAGAAGTCTCTAGATAAATAGGTCTTTTTTTCCTTTCGCATTCCTGGATCACTTCCTGTATAAAGGCGCTTCCGACACCTTTACCCTGAAGCTTAGGATTCACTCCGATAAACCACAAATATGCGATTGGTTCTTTGGGATGGTTTGCTTTGATCATTGCCTCACGCTTCAATACCGCGCTGACCCGATCAAGACCGATAACCGACAATGCTAATTTTAAATCCCAAAGCAGAGTGCGAAATGATGAACGTTTCTTGTCCGGGAAGAGAATGAGAGCACACGCTTGCTGATCATCAGATATCCATACTTCACCGAACTCATTACACACGTTGAAAGAATAATCCATGAGTTTGGTTATTCTATCAACTCTGTTCTGATCTTGCTTAACTACATAATTGACGCTTTTGTTGTCATCAAAAGATCTGGTGAGAATGTCCAGAATAACGGACTTATCCGAAGAAGTTGCTTTCCTCATACGCACGAATCCCCTAAGCTAACTATTCCCGGTTATTGATCTTTCTTAACCTTATACTTGAATTCCAGGAGCTTCGATGGCTCCTCGCCTAACCCTTCAGCCAATATCCTGATGGTATTGAGTGTCGGACTCCGTTCGCCTCTTTCAAATCTTCCGATCTGACTCGTTGGGATCACGCATTTATATGACAGCTCTTCCTGGGACAGGCTCTTCGCCAATCTCAGCTTCTTCAAATGCTTGCCAAATGCCTTGACATAACCTAAATCCCGGTTGTGACCCATTTCTGAGCGAATCTGCTCAAATGAGGCTTTTTATGTTAGAGCCAATTGGCTCTATTTTGGGCGAAAAAGCAGTTTAAAGAGTTGACAATCTGTAAATTAATGGTGAATTGCATCAAATGGATACCGACCGACCATGCGGACACATCAATTTAATCATCTGCGACAGTGGTTGTCACACCCGGTTCCTAGGTTCACTGACAAAAAGCAAATCATGAAAAAGTCAAATTGGGATTGGGTGATCGTAGTCATCATCATTGCGCTTGTAATAGGGATCGGTGTTGGGATTTACCTGTCATCAAGTGATGACGAAACCAATCCTGAACAAAAAGAGCGCGCGAGCAAACTTGATATCGTTAAGCAAAAGATTAAAGCACTAGAGCAGCGTGTTAAAGATGAGATAGCTCAACTCAAACTCACAACAGAGATGGAAAATGCACTTACCCGCAAAGTCGACCGATTCTGTATGGTGCTCGGTGTATTCTTTTGGATAATTATTATGTCAATAGCGGCAGCATTTTACTTTAACGGATTTGATCTGATCACCTCAATTCTGAACACCGCAGGACTTGCATCATTATCATTCCCCCTGGTCTCAATTATTCTTTGGAGAACGGTTGACTTTAACTCTGTAGTAGAATACAGCCGGAGAAGCATCAAGAATTGGTTGAATAAAAGATATGGACATAATCCTGATTCGATAGCAACCTTGAGTAATAACATCTCAAAAAATCAGAATGAATTGGATTTATTGGTTTCATCAACCTCAAATGAGTAAATGGAGTATGCAATCCGACATGTTTATGATCCTGACACCTCTGAGCTCTATGATGCTCACGAGGTATTTAAACATCGTGAGCTAGCTTATGCTTTCCGAAAAGATTTTCATGCTAATGATCAAATACTCCTATGTCGTGCCTGCGATGAAAGAGCGACAATTTCGCTCGGAAGCAAAGGAAAAATGCACTTCAAGCATTTTCCAAATACTCCAGATTGCGATCTTAAAGATGGAAGCTATACACGTGCTGAGAGGCACCAGATCGAGGAGCATTATGCCAATAAGGAGCGTCCCCGGCACAAAGAGCTGAAACAAGCCATAGGCAAATGGTTGGGGACTTTCACGGACGTTGATCCAGCCTCTGTTTACATTGACAACAAGTTCTTAAAAGATACAAAAGAGAAGAGGCGTCCCGATGTCCTATGCACCTTCAATGGAAAAAGGATCGCGTTTGAAATTCAATTGTCGACACTCCCTCCCAAATATATCTTCAAAAGACATGACTTTTATAAGAGAAATGAGATTTACCTTATCTGGATATTGGACGACTTTGATCCTGCTGGCCAAAGTCAGACAGAAAAGGACATAAAATATCTAACCAAACATCAAAACTTTTTCTTTTTTAATGATGCATCTCCTCGCCACTCACTAGTAGCTCAGTATAAAAAAGGCTTGGTCAATCGGAACCTAAACAAAGTCTATTACAAATGGACGCATGATTCTGTTGATCTAAAGGATCTCAACTTTGATGAAGTCGACTATCAATGCTACTTCGTAAGCTATGAACAAGAGCAATCAAAGCTTGAGCTTCAAAATTTCAAGGAGACCAACAAGAATCTGTTGAATGACTTGAGAGAATTCTATCTTAAAGATGACGAGCGTTTAGTTTCAAAATTTCATTTCGACATAGAGGCATTAGGATTTGATGATTTGACTATGCTCCAAAAGGTCATTGGGCTCGACAACAATCATGAACTGTTGTTAAAGGCGGCCAAATCCGCTAAATCCTATTTCCTTTTGTATTTTCTAGAAACATCGAGCATCAACATCGATCTCAGCAAAAGCAATAATATCTCGGACACACTGTTGCAAAACATACTCCTCCCGCCAAAAATGTTATTTAGATGGAAGATTATACAATTAATATTTCACCATGGATATACAATGACAGAGAGCGATAGAACCTTCCTAAAAACTTTCAACTTCCATGAGGACATGCCTGGTCTACGACTTCAAAGAATAATCAATCTCTACGCTTATAATGCCCTTGGACAAAGGACACATATGGAATGGTTTGAGAAAATTGACGGTACCGTATATACAGTTCTCTCGGCAAAGTTTAATAAAATTGTTGGTCATGGCTTTCACAACTTTATTAGCCTTGCCAACAACGCCATTCACAGTTACAAGTCTACGTTCACTTTCATTGAACAAGCATTTAAGTTCTACAAAGTCTGGGATAAAATAATCGCTGAGGATAAAAAGCAAACTTTTCGCGAAAAACATGAGCAGTTTTTAAGGGATAAAAACCAACCAACGAACATGGAAGGATACTTTGTTCTAAAACTTTTGTTTGCGGAAGTATTCAATCCAACAGGCAAAACGGTTGAATGGATTAAACTGGAAGACTTACAATAACATGGTCGATTTCGAATTGATCAAAGGCAATATAAGCCGATATACTCTTACCTCGATTCTTAAGGCGTCTCATGATCTTTTAGTAGCCGTAGAAAATAAGAAGGACAAGCAATATCCTTTTTGGGATGTATTGGTATTAATCAAGTGGGCATATCTCTATACTACAGATTCTCCGCTTCGTCACACGGCAACCATAAAGGATGTCCAAAACACGATGATACTCATTAGCAAATTTCACGAACAAACGCATCCAGTCAGTTTCAAACAAGGAATTGCCAAAGGCTTTAAGATTATTGCTTATCAACAATTTTGGTTTCAAGATTCTGTCAACGAATACGCAATTTTTAGATCATATTGTTTCTTCAATCACATAAGATCTTCTCTCAATGTTGATCAACTATTTAAATCAAAAACCGGCATCGGCACTGTCAGCTTCCTAAAAAGCGGCTACTTTCTTTACCTCTACTTTTTTCAGGATCGTGTACGAAGTGATAGGCCGTTTGACGGAATTCTGCATTCAGATGTGATAGATGTATTCAAAAAAATAATTGGGGATGAAGAATTTAAAATGTTCATTCAGTTAATATCTTTTTCTGCCAGTGACGTAGCGAAATTGCAGAGAGTCAAACAGGAGCCCTATCAGCTTTATGAAACTACGTTATGGAATAGATATCCTCTTCTGACGATAAATGGTCAGAAATGCTTTGTCCATCGGGCCATACTCGCATCCATGCTCCGGTACTTTATTTTTGACTTTTTAAAGAAAGAGTCAGATGATTTTCAAACCGAGGTTGGCGAGCGGATGGAGAAGTATATCGCGCTTGGACTGCAAGAGATGAAAATTTCAGTAATTTCTGAGAAAACACTAAAACGAACATACAACCTACGAAAGGTTTGTGATTTCTTAATGGAAGGAAACGTATTGGTCGAATGCAAGGCTATTGGCATCTCACCAATTGCCGGGATCAAACGCACAAAAGAATTACTCCACAGCGAATTTGATTCCACGTTAATCAAAGCATACATTCAGATGTTGTCTACTGCAAAAACAGTTGTTAGAGATGAATCACTCTATGGAATTATCATAACTTATCGTGACACCTTCACAGGATTTGGCAAAGATGCGTGGGAGGAGTTTTTAGAAGAGCCGATCTCGGCATTTTTAGCGAAGGAATCAATTGATATAGCTATACTTCCTCCTAAAAGAATTGTCTTCATAACACTAGAAGATTGGGATAGACTTGTGCAACTGAAGATATTACTAAAGCTAAAAATATCGGAAATTCTCGATTTCGCCTTTCAAAATTCGGAATCCGGTCAAGTCTTATTTTTTGAGCAAGTGTTAGATATTCTTTCGAAGGGTCGGAAACTGCCGACTCTCTCCTATCTGGAGGGAATTCGACATGTTTTCGAAATTTCTGAGGAGACTAAGCGACAAACTTAGAGAGGATAAGTTTCGCAGAACCTCCACATTGTTAGGGATCAAAATCTCATCCTCTGAATCCTTACAGCATTCAAAATCGCCAACAACGCAACGCCAACATCGGCAAACACTGCCTCCCACATTGAAGCAACACCCCATGCGCCAAGACCCATTACGATGATCTTGACACCAAAAGCAAAGCCTATGTTTTGCCAGACGACTGCGTTTGTTCTCTTACCTATTTTGATGGCGGTGACAATCTTAGAAGGCTGATCGGTTTGAATTACAACATCCGCTGTTTCAATTGCGGCATCACTGCCAAGTCCACCCATCGCGATGCCAACATCACTAATGGCCAACACCGGTGCATCGTTGATACCATCGCCTACAAAAGCCAATGCTTCCGGTTTTCCCTTTTTAATTGCTTCTACTTTTTCGACCTTGTTTTCAGGTAATAGATCACCATAGGCTTCATCAATCCCAAGTGTCTTTGCAACATTGTCTACTACGGCTTGTTTATCACCACTCAGCATAACGGTTTTGATATTCAAAGCATGCATTTGTTGAATGGCGGACTTTGCATCTTCCTTAATCTCATCTGCAATCGTAATGAACCCTGCTAGTTTTTTGTCGACAGCAACTACAACCACTGTGTCTACAACCGTTGCCAATTCATCATCAAGCGGAATGCTGAATTTTGTAAGGAGTTTACCATTTCCTGCAAGAACTTCTTTGCCATTCACCGTCCCTTTCAATCCGTGACCCTTGATTTCTTCAAGGTTTGTAACATTGGCTGCTGCTTGATCTCCCACGTGATCGACCACCGCTTTCGCGATGGGATGAGTTGATTGCCTTTCTATCGCGGCCACGAGTGGCAGCCAGTCTTTCTCTTCTAATCCTTTGCTGACAACTTTCTGTACTTTGAAGACGCCTTTCGTTAGCGTCCCGGTCTTGTCCATCACAACTGTGTCGACACGTGTCATGCGATCCAGATAGCTTGAACCCTTGAAGAGGATTCCATTTCGAGATCCAGCCCCTATTCCTCCAAAGTATCCAAGTGGAATCGCCACAACCAACGCGCATGGGCATGAAATGACAAGAAAGATCAGAGCACGATAGAGCCACTGATTGAAATCATATTCCTCAACAAAGAAGTATGGAAGCAATGTCAATCCCACTGCCAGGAACACAACGATCGGGGTATAAACTCTCGCGAACTTGCGAATGAATAGCTCCGTCTTGGCTTTACGTCCTTGCGCATTTTGTACCAACGTCAGAATTCTAGCGAGGGAACTATCATTAAATAGCTTGGTCACTTTTAACTCGACAACCTTTTCTTCATTGATCATCCCAGCCAATACTGTTTCCCCTTTATCGATTGATGTTGGCTTACTTTCACCCGTGAGTGCAGCGGTATTGAAAGAACTTCCTTCAGTCAACATCACTCCATCAAGCGGAACCCTTTCGCCAACTTTGATTTGGACTGTTTCATCAACTTTCACTGCTGTTGGATCTACTTCCGTGTATTGACCATTCCTAAGAACGATGGCTTTGTCTGGTCTCACATCGAGGAGCGCTTTAATACTGCGTTTTGCACGATTGACAGCTGCGCCTTGGAACAACTCACCTACTGCATAGAACAACATAACAGCAACACCTTCGGGATATTCACCAATGTAGAATGCTCCTATCGTTGCTATACCCATCAACAAAAACTCTGTGAACACTTCGCCTTTAAAAATCAGTTTTATCCCTCGCCACACAACTGGCAACCCGACCGGAATGTAGGCAACAGCATACCAGACGAATCGAATTGCTCCACTAAACCATTCAGGCTTGATCAGGAAATCTAGAATTAAGCCAACACCGAGAAGGATGAAGCTGATAATTGCCATCAACCATTCTTTATCTATCCAACGCTTACTATCGCCATCACCATGTGAGTGGTCATGAGCTTTCTCGGCTACGTGTTCCACGCTATGATTCGCAGCTGTTGACGTTGCATTTGTATTCTGTTTTATGTCTTGATTCATAAGCTAGCCATTAATGAATAAAAAATGATAGTATACCGGTTGCCACCAAAGTTACTCCGGTTATAATTCCCGAGTTGTGTTCTAAAGAGTGCCAGTTAAGTTTAAATAATCCTTTATAAGTAAGCCTTACCCAAACGACCATTCCTACCACGGTTACTGTCGTGTAAAGTATCGACAACAAAACAACCTGATACCATCCGTGTGCTCCGGCCATCAGGAAGTAGGCTTCTATCTCAAGACACGGAGAAAAGAACATAGCGATAATGAGACTGACAATGATCTTTCTTTTTCCAACGGTCTTTGCTTCAGGATGCAAATGAAAATGCTTGTGACGATGGTGTTGATAAATATAGAAGACACCTAGCGCTACTAATATTATTGGCGCAACAATGTGAGTAAAACCGGATATGCTGTCGGCCAATTGAAGACCAACTAAACCAATTACCACACCTATTATGACAGTGCTCAGCGCATGAGACAACCCGGTTATCAGTGTAACTGAAGTCGTTTGGGCAATACTCCAATTCTCCTTCCTGCTGATGGCCAAGACCGGCAACCAATGATTTGGGATCAGTGCATGGAGAACGCTCAACACAAGACTGCCAATGATGATGGAAATAAAATCAGTTGTTAACATAGGGTCGCAGCAACTCTTTAAGGTCTGCTGGTATCTCCATCGGCTTCAATGGAGGAACATCCGCACCACCAGTATTGCCAACGGGAATCTTGCCAACAAATGATTTAACTCCGCCTACCAACAGTCTCGGTATTTGCCCAGCAATCTCGTTCCAGTCTCTAATCCGAAATCCAAACCTGAGCATATACCAATGTACTTTTGTATGTTCGACTGCCCACGGCTGGCCTAAGATGTGAGCTCTTTCCAAGTGTCTCCACGCGGTAGGAAACTCTTTTTCTTTCAAATGCTTGCGGTAAACGCAGAGTTCCTTCTGATAAGCTTGCCTAAGACCTTCCGGCATATTCCAATATATTTTCATAATCGTATTAAAGCTCATAATTCCATACCACATAACTGCCGCGACAAGGCGGCCGATAACACCGTCCGAAAAACTTCTATAACCACATTGTAACCGTTATCAAGCGGCTATTCGTTGGACGTTGTTAGTGATCTCATTCTCCCGAGATGTAGCTGTAATGTTCTGTCTATCCTAATGTGCATGACCGCCCTCTTCCTCGCTATTTTTCATTTTGGATAAGATCGAATAAGCGCCAGTTACAACGATAGAAGATGCTTTTAACGTCTCTATATCCGATGAGGTAATCTCTGTAAAGCCAAGCTCGCTGTTCCCAATTTCAATTTCCCTCATTTCGAAATGTTGCCCTTCTTGCGCTCCGTCTCCGTTCTGTCTTTTGCCACGTTCTTCGTCACCTTCTTCCACCTGTATAAAGACATATTTCTTCCCTTGATAATCTATGATTGCCTCATCAGGCAATGCAGGCACTTTCTGACCACCTGTCTCAACCACGGCTGTGAGATACATACCTGGAAGCAATTCTTTATCTTCCTTATCGATGTGACAGTGAATTTGAATTGTTCTGTCTTTGCTGATTTCTCTTCCGATTAAATACACTGTTGCTGTTCTCTCCTTGTTTTCATTCGCAAGCGTAAAACGGACTTTCTGACCGAGCTTCAACTTAGGAACATCTTTTTCAAAGATAATCAGCTCTGCATGCAAATGCTCAGTATCAACGATTTCGAACAACACATCAGATGCATTCACAAACTTGCCAGTGTTTACATTCACCTCAGTCACATACCCGTTGATTGGCGAATACAGGTTGATCGTACTTGAAATGTCCCCTTGTTCTACTTTTCCTAAATTGATATTGAGAACCTTTAGTTTTTCTTTCAGCCCACTGAACTTAGCTTGGGCAGTTATATAGTTCGATTTTGCCTGTTGCAGAGTTTTTTCAGAATTCACATTCTCTTTCGCGAGGCTCTGCTGTCTTTCGTAGTCAGCTTTAGAAAATTCAAAGCTACCCTTAGCCTCAAGATAATCCTGCTGTAACTGAATAAAATCAAGATTTTCAATTGTAGCGATAACTTCCCCTTGTCGTACGCGTGAGCCTTGAAGTAATTTTGTACTCTTCAAAAATCCCCCTAACGGTGCGGAGATGCTCACCAGTTGTTGAGGCGGGACATCCAGTGTTCCATTTACTTTTATTGTTCCGCTGATTTGCTTCTCCTCAATTTTTCCTAAAGAAACACTGCCTGTCTTAATTTGCGCCTCTGAAAGTTCCACTACATTCTCTTCTTCGTGATGTTCTTCTGTCGCCTCTGCTGCTCCTTGTTCTTTTGAACATGAGAACGCAAGTGATGAAAGCAAAGTGATTAGAAATATATTTTTTAATCTTATTAAGTTCATGCTAAAGTTATTTATTACCAGAAAGGAATTCGATATAGATAATGCTTTGATTGTAATCGTTCAGAGTCTTAAGATAATTTTCGCGGATACCGATCGCGTTCCTTAGGCCCAGCAAGTATTCTGTATACGCAATGTCGCCACCCCGAAAACCTGCCTGTGATTGTTTTAAGATAAGGTCTGCGTTCGGCAGGGCCGAAGTTTGATAATATTCCAGGCTAGCCTTGTTCTTTTGAAATTCCTGAACGGCTTGTTCGATCAGTGTAAGCATCCTCAGCTTTTCAGAAGCATAACTACTTTCTGCCGCCCTAGCGTTAAGTTCCGCAGCCTTCACCCTGCCCTGATGCGGGCCGAACCATAAAGGAATTGAAACACCAACCTGAAAGCCACTAAAGCGTTGACCATTGGTTGCGATAGCACCAGACTCCGGATTCACGGTACCAATCAACGTTTGATTAAAATAACCAACCACCAAGTCGGGGGCTGCCTTCGCAGCCTGAAACTTTTTCTCACTTTTAGCAACATCAATCTGCTGACGTGAGTAAGCCAGATCAGGATTTGAAAAGATCAAAGTCGTGTCAGGTGTTAACGGTATGTCATACGCTTTAAACTCTGTTTGCTCGATTTCTGGCAGATCACCTGAATTGAGAAGGCTCTTCATCTGCATTCTTAAAACATTTATTTCAGCGTTGACCTGTCTCAATCGGTTTTTTGCCTCATTGCGTTGCGTTTCGGCAGTTGCCTGTTCAAGCAAATTTGTTTCTCCTGCCTTGTATCGTGCTGACGCGGCTTTATAAAAGCCTTCAAAAATACTATCCTGCTGTTGCAATAGATTTTGCAAACTGTAGGAATAGGCCAGCTGCGCGTAAACCTGTTTGACCTGATAGGTCAATTCATTTTCAGTTGACGCCTTTCTCAATTCGGCTGATGCAACCAGTGATCGATTGAGTTTTCCCTGGCTCCCCAACGCATACAAAGGAATTGATTGACTTATCGTCAAATTGTTGTCATTCTTTGCATAACTATTGTATTGACCATACATCAAAGTCACATCAGTCTTCGGTAAGTCGATTGACGTTTTCCTTAGTTGTCGCTGACTTTCCAACTGATATTCCGCTGACTTAATCTGAAAATTATTCTTCAACGCTAACTCAATAGCCCGGTCACGCGATAGCCCTTGGCCCCTTGAAGAAAAGACGATTAAACAAAGTGATGATATTACAAATAGTATTCTCATGAGCTCTAGTGAAATGTTTTACAATACAGTTCGTTAAGTCGCACCATGCCTGTCTCCTCGTTCTTGGAGTATAGCGCTGCGTAGTTGCCCTTAAAGAAAGGCTTGACGTTATTAATGAATGCCGGATTGTTAGGGAAATCCTTTTTCAAGTTTCCAAGCCAGATATGATAAATTGGAGACGAGAGATCTTTGCTGTAAAAGCGATCTTGCATAGGCCCCCCTCCTTTTCGATGCCGGTTTTTCCTTGAATATGTAACGATGCACGAATCGTCTTCGATCTTGAAATATCCGTATGAGGTGAATACTTTGCGCTTACCATAAGCACGATACCGTATTCCATCAATACTATATCCGCTGATCTCACCAAACTTGATGGTTTGCTCTTTTCCATCCTGTATATATCTAAGATTCTCTACCGAATTCATTTTAAATTTATGAACCGAAATGACTTCTGTTGGCTTATTTGCG
The DNA here is from genome assembly GCA_029309925.1 of Fulvivirgaceae bacterium JP3-4. Lineage (GTDB taxonomy): Bacteria > Bacteroidota > Bacteroidia > Cytophagales > Cyclobacteriaceae > Chryseosolibacter. The sequence goes on along the minus strand of JARKND010000001.1, from coordinate 2,021,699 downwards.
AGGAACTCTCTTTCGGTATTGTAGATTTCTAGTTGCTGCGTCTGCTGCGCGGACAGTGAACCAAAAGTCACGAAAATGAAGACCAGCGATAATGCTGTGCGTGACGGGCTAAAGTGCATTTTCTCAAAGTACACATACAAGCATGGCAACACGATCAGCGTCAAAATCGTTGAGCTTATAAGCCCACCTATCACGACAGTTGCTAATGGTTTTTGAACTTCAGCACCTGCGCTGGTTGCAATGGCCATCGGTAGGAAACCGAGTGACGCGACTGCCGCAGTCATCAGGACTGGCCGAAGTCGAATTTCTGTCCCTTTCATAATGATTTCATTTAAGTCAGATAACCCTTCTTTTTTAAGTCTATTGAATTCTGCAATGAGTACTATACCGTTAAGTACGGCCACACCAAAAAGTGCGATGAATCCTACTCCTGCTGAAATGCTGAAAGGCATCCCCCGAAGTAGCAAAGCAAACACCCCACCGATAGCCGCCATTGGAATCGCTGTAAAAATCAGCAAGGCATGCTTCATGGAATGGAATGTGAAAAACAATAAGGCAAATATTAACAACAGTGCAGCCGGCACTGCAATGGAAAGTCGACCCTGCGCTTCCCGAAGATTTTCAAACTGCCCACCATAGTTGACATAATATCCCGCAGGGAATTTCACCTTGGTAGCAATTTTAGATTGTATTTCTTCGACAATGCTTGACACATCCCGACCTCTGACATTGAACGCGACTATGATTCTTCGCTTTGCATCCTCACGCTGAATTTGATTTGGGCCAATCTTGAACTCAACATCGGCAAGTTGTTTCAGTGGTATTTGATCGCCAGATGGAGTCGTCACAAAAGCATTTCGAACATCTTCGATGCTTTGACGATTTTCGGCCAAAAGGCGTACTGTAAGATCAAATCTTTTCTCACCTTCAAACACAAGTCCGGCTGACTGACCCGCAAACGCTGTATTGATCACCTGGTTGATATCCTCGATGTTCATTCCATATTTTGCAACTTCATCGCGATTAATGTTCACCACGATTTGAGGAAGTCCTGTCACCTCTTCAATATATACATCGCGTGCGCCTTCAACTGACCGAACGATTTTTCCGACTTCTTTTGAAAGATCAGTCAAAACTTCAAGATCTTCACCAAAAATCTTAATTGCCACATCCTGTTTAACTCCACTGATCAACTCATTGAACCGCATTTGAATAGGCTGCTGAAATCCGTAAGTAACTCCAGGCACTACCTCAAGTGCCTCTGTCATCTTCTCAGCAAGTTCTTCTCTATTGTCGGCCTTCGTCCATTCGCTCTTTGGCTTTAAGAGCACCATCAGATCGCAGGCTTCGATAGGCATAGGATCGGTTGGTATTTCTGATGATCCGATCTTTCCGACAACTTCTTCAACCTCGTCAGGAAATTCCCGCAAAAGAACTTCAGCGGATTTCGTGGTAGCATCTACTGTGTAGGACAAGCTACTGCCTGTTAAGACCCGGGTTTCAACAGCGAAATCACCTTCTTCAAGTGTTGGAAGGAATTCGCCACCCATCCTAATGAACAAAACAATGCTTATCATCAAAAGAACTATAGCACTTGAAATAACAAGAAACTTCCTTCTCAACGCACCACGAATGACTGGTGCATATTTGCGATGGAAGAAGTCCATCATGCGGTCAGAAAAATTTCTCTTGTGAATTGGATTCTTGCTGAGAAACAAGGCAGACATCATTGGAACATAGGTAAGGGAAAGAATGAAAGCTCCGAGAATGGCGAAACTCACAGTTTGTGCCATTGGCTTGAACATTTTTCCTTCGATTCCAACCAAAGCGAGCAATGGAAGATATACGATCAAAATGATGATCTCACCAAATGCTGCGGATGATCTGATTTTTGATGCCGACTCATAAACTTCTAGATCCATTTCCTGCTGCGTAAGCCTCGCAGTAATTGTTCTTACACCAAGGTGATGCATCGTAGCCTCAACGATTATGACTGCACCGTCTACGATCAGACCGAAATCTATAGCACCGAGACTCATCAGGTTTCCGGAAACACCAAACACGTGCATGAGCGACACTGCAAAGAGCATAGCCAGGGGAATAACGGAAGCCACGATCAATCCCGCACGAAGATTTCCAAGGAACAGCACTAGCACAACAATCACAATGAGCGCCCCTTCAATCAGGTTCTTTTCGACTGTACCAATAGCACGGCTTACCAAATCGCTACGGTCAAGGAACACATCGATTGTCACGCCCTCTGGAAGTGTTGATTTTATTTGCTCCATTCGCTGCTTGACGTTGTTGACGACTGCATTAGAGTTCTCGCCTTTCAACATCAACACAATAGCGCCAACGACTTCGCCTTCCGCATTATAAGTCATTGCACCGTAGCGTGTGGCGTGTCCGAATTTCACTTCAGCAATGTTTCGAACTAGAATTGGTATTCCGCTCTCCGTGTTTGCCACGACTATCTTGCCGATATCTTCAATTGATCCGATCAGTCCGACACTTCGTATGAAATAGGCATTGGGCTTTTTATCAATATAAGCTCCACCAGTGTTCTGATTGTTTTTTTCGAGCGCCTCGAAGATGTCAGCAACTCCAAGGTTGTAACTGCGAAGCTTATCAGGATCAATGGAGATTTCATATTGTTTTAAGTATCCACCAAAGCTTGCAACGTCCGCAACGCCAGGTGTACCGAGCAATTGCCTGCGCACTATCCAGTCCTGGATACTACGCAGTTCCATCGCATCATACTTTTTCTCGTAGCCTTTTTCCGGTCGAATTATATACTGATATATTTCTCCGAGTCCTGTTGTAACCGGAGACAATTCGGGTGACCCAACACCTGGTGGAATTTGATCGGTTGCCACTGCCAACCTTTCGTTTACTTGCTGGCGAGCCCAGTAAACATCAACCTTATCTTGAAAGACGATAGTGACAACCGACAAGCCGAATCGTGAGAAGCTTCGCATCTCCTGTATTCCAGGAATGGTCGCCATTGTTTGCTCAACAGGAAACGTTACGAGCCTTTCTATGTCAAGTGCCGACTGCGATGGTGCAGATGTAATGATCTGCACCTGATTATTTGTGATGTCCGGTACGGCATCGATAGGCAGTCTACTTAAGGAGTACGCTCCCCAGATGACAAGAGCAATCGTAAAGATTCCGACTACCAGCTTATTGTTTATTGAATAATGAATGATTCTATCTAACATATTAGAAATGGTGAATTATCAAATGCCGTATCAGACCTATTAATCCGAGACCAATGATCGCGGCAAAGACATAGCCTATAATGTCTAATGTTGCCCTGAATGCAGAGCGATATTTTTTCTTGCGCATACGCGCAAATGTTTTAAATGATTGAAACTCTTACGAAAGGAAAGAAGATACTAGGCTACCTTGGGCGGCTGCCAGATGGCGTGTATAATGCTTTTTACTGCGTTCGGCTTGATACGCGAGTTAAAGACTTCCGGAGTTGGAGAATAAAATGTAAACGTGATGTACTTCGGTTGATTGATCGTTGCGCTGCAGCAACTACAAATGCAAAAAGGTGAGCACTGGTCCAACTCATTGGAGGAATGGTCATGGGTGGCGACAACCGTTTCAAATGGTGCTTTCTTCTTATCATCGGCACACACATCTTTATCGTTGCACGGATAGCATGCAACGAAAGCGATGTAAGCGGCCATTAATATATTCAGCACCTTTCTCACAATTCAAATTTAGATCAAAAAACCATGCAACAAGACTGCAAAAGCCGTTTTTCTTCAAAAATAGCTGGAAAAGCCCACCTGAAAGCCTGCGGTTTTTGAAGGCTGATTGCCTAATATGTCTGTCTGCCAATTATATCGGTAATTAAGCCTGATAACGGTTTGCGATGTCGGCCGCCAACTTATTCCCGGCACAATAGAAACAAAATCGTCCTGGATACTGGTTCCTGTTTCCCGAAACGTCCCCTTGTTCCAGTCTACATACTCCGTGCGGAAAGCAAAGTTTATGACTGACTTCTCAAATCCAAAGATGGGCTTCCGAAGAACAGGCTGTACGAGGTCTATAAAACCGCCCACCTGCCTTTCACCAAACTGTTGGCTATACGTTTCAGGGACATCAACATTGACCCACGCAATCTCCCCATTCAGCCATGTTTTTGTGAATGGCAGCGTGCTGTTGAAGTCGACCGCAAAAACATGAACGCGCCTCTTCTGATCGAGCTTCAGCCCATCCTCCTGGAACTTGTTGTACACTCCACCCATATAAGAAAGACCAAGCTCGCCTACATTGCGATTCCTGATGGCTGTTTTTGCTGTTATCAACGGCACTCCATTGAAGCTTTCCTCGAACCTGTCAGGATTCTCCTTCGAAGCAGGGAGAAATGTTTTATTCTCAACATTGCGGATAATCTGATCATCGAAGCCATTTGTTAAGTAGGCCTCATAAGCATAAACCCAACGGCCACGATAAAGCTTACCATATAAACCAAAGCCAACGTTACTCCATGTCGCGGGTAACATTTGAGTGGCGGAAACCGGCCTGTCTATAAACTCCCATTTAGGGCCATCATGATTTTGATTGAACGCTCCGATTGGGTTCATAACAATTCCACCTCTTAGGTTTAACAATGGATGAAACTCCATATCAACCGAAGCAAACTCAATGTTGATTTCCTTTGTGCCATCTTCGAACTCAATCTCGGTAAGAAACTTGATTCGCTTATAAATGCTTGAGGCTACAAACAAGGTCAATCTCCTCATTTGAAATTGATGTCCTTCTGAAATTCCGTCTGTTCCGAGATGTTGCCAGTTTGCTTCAACGTACCCACCTACTGAAACGGGAAGTTTGCCCATTGTCAGAAAAGGTCTATTGTAAACCGCATCCATGTTCATCTGAATCCGGCTGGTGTCTTTCTCTGTTCTGCGAAGTAACGTGGAATCAATTTGCGCAAATGCCGGAAACGCTATCAGGATAATCAACACAAAAAAAAGTATATACCTTTTCATGAGCGCAGATCAATTAAGAGTTTATCTCCTTCGGTTGTCACATTGAATGTTCGCAGGTTCTTTTCAGCCGGGCCCTGAGCTACCGCGCCTTTGTTATTGAATTCGCTTCCGTGTGCAGAACAATGCAAGTGATCTCCGGCAGCACTAAGCTCATTGCCCTGGTGAGTACATTTCATTAACAGTGCCGAATATTCATTGTCTGAAAACCTGTACAGATAAATAGGAAATTCAAGGTTCTCGTTCCTTACAATGATGTAAGCTCTCGTCATCGGCTGATCCTTTTTCAAATAAGTAAACTCAGACTTCAAAACAGTGATCCCGTTGTCTTCAATCATGCCTGTTGTATAGTGAGTGGATTGACACGATGTTACCATTGGTGATAACAATGCCAAACCGAGACAGCTAATACAAGCTTTAGTAAAAATTCGTCTATCCATATTATAAGCTTTCAAGAAATCGAATGAGTTCGAGTTTCTCATTTTCAGTTAGTTCCTTGTATTTATCATTGCTTATTTGCCCTTCACCACCATGAAGCAGAATAGCTTCTTCGATACTCCTCGCTCTTCCATCATGCATTAGAAAATAACCGCCTCCTTGAGAATATTTTGAGAGCCCAAGCCCCCAAAGAGCTGGGGTCTTCCATTCAAATGTTTTCGCAGTGCCTTCAGTGTATCCGTCATCAAGTGCGGGACCCATGTCGTGCAAAAGCAGATCTGTGTAAGGATAAAAAGTTTTATTGGACAAAGCCGCAATCGAAGAAGTACCCGTTTTCATTTCCGGTCTGTGGCATTTGGCGCAGCCTATTTGTGTGAACACTTCTTTTCCTGCGAGTATATCTGGCTGACTTGTATTTCTAGGAACCGGAGCTTTCAATGTCTTTAAATAAAATACAACATCCAGAATAGTCTGATCAGATACTTCGGGATCTATTGCCAACCGTGAGTGCGTATCGAACGGCTCATAGGTTGAAGTAATTCCTATATCCTCATTATAAGCTTGAGCAGTTTGTTGATGCAAGTCATATGCTGCTCCTTTCTTTCCGAAACGCCCAACATACTTGCCGTTGGCTTCAACAGTGTTAGGCCGAGCAAAGAGGTACTCCTTCATTGAAACTAGATTCGGCACTCCACTGATTCCATCTCCATTGAGATCATCCGGATCAGCCCAAGCAAGAATATCTGCATCGCTTACGGCATCAATGAAACCAAGACCCGTGTTGGCCGGTGGAGTTAGTTTCGAGTAACCAACGCCTTGAGGAAGCTGTTCCGGTGTAAATCCTGGTATAGCTCTATTCTGAAGCTGCGGCCCTCCCATATGATGATACTGATTTCCGGTCTCGTCAGTCTGACCAAAACGCGTTAGCGTGGTGAAAGGGTGTCCTTTACCGTCACCGGGATGGCAGCTTCCACACGAGTTTGCAACGAACAGTGGTCCAAGGCCAGCGTCTGCTGTAAAAATCTCATCATTAAATGCGACATCACCTCGAAGGAAACGAATGTTTTCTGATTCACTCAACCCGTCAACAGGGCCATCCAGAAGTTCGTGACCTTTTGGTGCCGCTGGCTCAAAATTCTCGCAAGCCTCAATGGTTACGATGGCTAATAAGGCCAATCCAAAAACGTTCCTGGCTTTCATACATGAAATATACGAGTCATAAAATTAAAATGTTAGAGCCATCTAACATATTTATTTGATGAAATTAATTTCTATGCTTAAATTTTGAAGAAATTTGAAGGAATGGGGTCATTAACGGAGGAGAATTACATAAAATCAATCTACAGCCTATCTCAAGCAACTGGTGAGGTGTATGTGAGCGATCTGGCAAACAAGCTCCGTGTGAAGCTGCCTACCGTTAATAGTATGGTTAAAAAGCTTGCGGTTAAAAAGCTTCTATCATACGCACCATATAAGGGCATCAAGTTGACGGAGAAGGGCAAAAAAGAAGCGCTATCGATTATTCGGAAACATCGCCTTGCCGAACTATTCCTCGTACAAGTTCTAGGGCTGGGCTGGGAAGAAGTGCATGACATCGCAGAACAACTGGAGCATGTGAATTCCGAACGATTTTACGATCGTATCGATCAAATGCTTGGATATCCGACAGCAGATCCACATGGCGAACCCATACCTGATGTAAACGGCAAGATCAGCGCAAACAAACGGATCTCTTTAAGCGAATTGCAAGAAGGTAAATCAGCAAAAATTGCAGCCGTTGGAAATGATGAGAAGACATTTCTTGATCATCTAAACACAAAAGGTTTGCAAATTGGTGACTCCGTCACTGTCAAGAGGAAGGAAGCGTTTGATGGTTCTGTAACTATCACCATGAAGGGAAAGAAAGAGACAATGTTGAGCCACATTGTAGCTGAAAGAATTTGGGTCGAATTATAAATTCCAACACGCAGGTTCTTAAAAAGTCTATTCACCGCGCTGTCTCTCGTTGAATACTTGCGTCCTTCAACGTAAATTTTTATTGAACTTCTTCATCTTTCTTTGAAGCACTACGGTTGCTGATTGGTGATCTCATTGACTCTCTTTACCTTTGCTTCGAGTAACAAACACGATAACATTTTCTTCAGGGATGTTTAGAGATGTTAAGTGATGCTTCGGTGATTTTTGTTACCATTTTGTTACTCACAGGGTGCAACGCCCTGGCTATCAATAAAGGGCATATTTTGTATCGGGAAGTAGTTGGTTATCGAGTACTTAAATAAGTATCACAAACTCCTGATGTTAGATTTCCCGATTGATTAAAAAAATACATTCAACGCGCATCCCGTCTCAGCCGCACACACATTATACCTGAATTGATTGCACCGCAGTTGCCGTTGAATCTTCTGACACAAGCATCACAGTGGACGTAGTGGTATCGGTAACAACACTTTCGTTCGTAATATGCAACACAAAATTCTTGTCCAACTTGAATTCGTAGGTGGACAATTGCATTAACTCCATTGCCCGATTTGACTGCTGCAGAACGGAAAGCAAATCTTTGGCGATTGCAGACTTCCGAATATCATTGAGCGCTTTACCTTTGTGAGCCTTTAATAAGAAAGTATAACCTCCTTTTTCTTTTGGGTTAACGATCTTTATTTCGTGTTTGGAGAATTTGTATTGCTGTGGTGCGCTGGCTGCCTCACTCATCAGTTTCAGAATAGCAGGCTTGTATTTAGTCCAGACGTAAGCGTAAATTTTAGAGGATGACAGATAGCTGGTGAATAGGCTCATAAATCGATTTGTTATTCTTTATATATTGACTACTGTATCAACGGTGTCCTCATCGTACAAATCAGATATATAAGAGGAACAGTTATATCTGGTATTGAGAAAATTCCTTTCATTACTTTTCATTTTCGACCGCAGTACCTCCTGTGACTTGAGATTGATGAATCACCTGCAGCACTGCCTAACGCAAAGATTTTTTCCATACGATGTCGTTGGCTGGCTATGAGGTGACAATGAAATCGAATTGCATTTCATTCTCTTGTTTCAACAAATCCCTCCCCCATTATCTCACACACATAACTACTGCCGAAGACGCTCATTGGTTTGATAATGGAATCTCAGCTGCCTGGCCAGGCGCGCATATGCGTCTACCTATACAATTTTTTCTCCTTGAACGTTGCGCCTGAAATTAGCTCATCGAGATCCGGACGTGTCACTCCGATTTTTCTTTGAAGCTTATACATCATCTCTTCTTTTTCGCCATAGGCGTAGCGGAAGTCCTCATCCTCAAGCTCTGGAAAAAGAATCCTTAACCTGGAGATTTGTTTTACCCACCCACGATTTGATGTTTGCAAATTGTTCATTTGTTGATCCCGTTTTAGACTGTGATTGTTTGTATCGAAGACTCCCACTTTATCATTCTTTATCATTGCGTTGCATATTAGCAACTCTCGCATGTATAACACCGCTGAATAATTAACGTTGCATTTCAGTAGATAATAAATGCCTTATTTTTCTTCAGCGATCGACTTGTGGTAAGAACGAGAAGGTTGAAGAGTTGCCCAACAACGGCATTGATTTTCCCATTACGGGTAAATAACGCAACTCATCTGAACTTACGTTGCACCTCAAGAGACATGCCTTGCTGAAAATTCAACTTCACCTATCATGCAATAACAGCGAGGCGTTCGCGAGAGGTGCGGACGTAAGTGTGGACATCAATGGCTACTAAAATTTTATTCTGGCGTAGACGGGAACGCGTTCCACGACATCAAAGCGCTCTCTGTTTCGTATCATTGTTAACGGAGCTAGGGCTGAAGAAAAACGCCACGCAGATCTTATCTTCGACATCAAATTATTTAAGAATTGTATCATAATTGTTTGTTTATAAACTTCGTTGGACGTTTCTTCATGCTTCAACGGGGCGAATCAGCTCACGTTCGAAATACGCCAGGTGCTTTCGCTGAGGATCGCCTATTACCGCGCAACAATAAATTCGTTGATAATACTTCATGATTTTAAGTTGCAAGGATGGGTCCGCATGAGCTGTGATCAGCGTGCCTTCCTGGTAGATGTTGTCTTTATTTGTGCGATAACTCATAGATGGTTGTCAGCGATTGACGTTCGATGACTTTAAAATGAAATGATTGAGGCCTGCAAATGCTTTGAAAAAGTTCTTCGATTAAGGCCGACCCACGTGCTGGGCTTAAAATAAAGAAGGGCTACTGTGACAAAGTGGTATTTTGCATTATAGTTGCTGCTTTCGCAGATATGTTCATAAATAGTTGTCGGTAGCTAATCGGGTATACGCTCTACTTGCATGCCAGGTAGTTGAACCGCCTTGATGCTTTGTGTTGTTTCAAACTCAAATTAGGCGAAACCTCTCAAATCAACGTGAATACGTCTTCTTATCCCAAGCGATCACGCTCGGTTGACGTTGCTGATGATCATCAAAAGCAAAACTAAATCGGCCTTCGAGCATTATTGGCACCGGACTTTCTTATCTTTGACCCACTACATAAATCCCCGGGGTGCACTGGCAGACTGAGTGATCTGAAAAAAGATCGGTCCGCAGGCGGATGAAAATCTCCGCAACGTTCGAAGGTAAGTGCATCAATACTGCATTCATGTTTTAATATTACACGTCTCGGGTGCGTTCGTAAACTCATCCGTTTTGACATTAAGTTCTGACTATGGCAATCGCATCAATACTAAAGAAAGATATCCCATCCGGCCTCGTTGTGTTTCTTGTAGCATTGCCGCTGTGCCTCGGTGTTGCATTGGCATCTGGTGCACCGTTAATGTCTGGAGTCATTTCCGGAATAATCGGAGGTATAGTGGTTGGCTTCATCAGTAAGTCACACACCAGCGTTAGCGGTCCTGCGGCCGGACTGACAGCGATCGTGCTCAGTTCAATCACTCAGCTTGGGAGCTTTGAACTGTTTCTCTCTGCGCTCGTTATTGCGGGATTTCTTCAGTTAGCAATGGGTCTTGGAAAAGTTGGTTTCATCGCCAACTATGTGCCTACCAACGTGATTAAGGGACTACTCGCTGCCATTGGAATTATTCTAATCCTAAAACAGATTCCACACGCAGTAGGATACGATGCAGATCCGGAAGGAGATTACTCATTCTTTCAGCCAAACGGGGAGAATACGATGTCTGAACTTGTCAACATGCTGAACTATATTCACCCGGGTGCTACCTTAGTTGGCGTTCTGTCAGTGCTCGTCTTAGTCTTCTGGGACAAGATACCCTTCAAAGCTTTCAGGTTTATACCGGGGTCCCTATTTGTTGTGGTACTTGGCGTCCTACTCAATCTCCTTTTCGCGAACGCATTCCCCGCATTAGTTATTGAACAATCTCATCTTGTAACACTCCCTCAATTCGACTCGTCCAGTGTTCTTCACCTGCCCGGGTTAGGAGACTTCAAAAATTACGAGGTTTTCACAGTAGCTTTCACCATCGCGGTGGTTGCTTCTCTCGAGACTCTTCTCAATATCGAAGCAGTAGATAAACTTGACCCGCACAAAAGAGAATCTCCACCTAATCGTGAGCTGGTAGCGCAGGGCGTTGGAAACGTCTTCGCTGGCTTTCTGGGCGGACTTCCCGTAACATCGGTAATAGTCAGAAGCTCTGTAAACATCGGATCAGGAAACGAGACGAAACTATCCACCATTTTGCATGGCGTATTGATGCTCGTCAGCATCGTGGCGCTGAGTCCGATCCTAAACCTCATCCCGCTTTCTTCTTTAGCGGCTATCCTGCTCGTCACCGGTTACAAACTCGCGAAGGTTTCAATTTTCAAGGAGATGTACAGCAAGGGTTGGAATCAGTTCATACCGTTCATAGTGACGATTGTTGCTATTGTTTTCACAGATTTGCTCATTGGTATTTTAATCGGACTTGCGGTCAGTATTTTCTATTTGCTGAAGAGTAATTTTCGGAATCCGTTTACGATTCGCAAAGAAACCCTCTCTGTTGGCGAAGTTATCAAGATCGACTTATCCGAGGAAGTTTCATTTCTCAACAAGGCATCGATAAAAGAAACGTTGTGGCAAATTCCGCACCACTCGAAGGTTATCATTGATGCCAGCAAATCTGGTTTTATAGACGATGATGTCCTGGAACTAATCCGCGATTTCAAAACCACTGTGGCCCCGGAACGTGATATTCAATTGAACGTTTTAGGGTTAAAGGAAAAATACAAGATGTCAGGCCACGTGCATTTCATAACTGTCCTGAGCAGAGAAGCACAACAAGCGCTTCGTCCTTCGGAGATTGTTGATTTGCTGGCGGCAGGAAATCTGCGATTCACTGGAGGATATGTCAGCGAAAAGTTCTATGACCGCCAGGTCAACGCGACTTCACTCGGACAAAATCCAATCGCAGTAATCGTTAGCTGTATAGATTCCCGAACATCTCCGGAAATTGTTTTTGATGCAGGCATTGGAGATTTGCTTATTGTGCGAGTTGCAGGTAACATCAATGGGAAAGCAGTTTTAGGAAGTATAGAGCTGGCTGTGAAAAAGATTGGTGTAAAACTCATCGTTGTGATGGGACATTCAAATTGCGGAGCGATCAAGGCTGCGATCGACCAGGTATCGGACGGGCACATTGGATTCATCACAGAAAAGATCAACAGCGCAGTCGCTGGTGCAGGCCTTGACCCCTTAACCGTAAATACCTCCGATGACGCGCTCATGAGAAAAATTACCTGCCTGAACGCAGAACATTCAGTTCGCGATATATTGAGCGAAAGCGACTACATTAAGAACCGGGTTGAGCAAAAAGAGATCGGGATAGTAGCTGCATACTACGATACAACATCGGGCGAGGTAAGCTTTAATACGCTTAAATAATGCATCGACATACACCCGCGCCAAAGTGTTCCTTAGTCGCATAAAACCAGTTTGGTAAACAAGTTCAGCCTTCGGTTTGACGCGAATGATATTGTTAGCTTGTGTGTCCTTGTAAGAGAAAAATTCAACAAGCCCATCGTACAATTTTAATCGGCCGACAACTTAGGCGTTTTTTGCAATCGATCATGAAAATGGCTCCTGGAGCTTATCTTTGCGCTCCCTTTTATCAACCTAAGCATTGCATGGGGCAATATTCACGAGCATCGGCACCGCCCTTTGGGCCCTCAATGCTCAGTTCCTCAATTTTAAAACGATACGGATGTCATTCAAACAACGTTGAAAAAAAATTTCTAAGTGCCCAACTTTTTTACGACCTTATCGTTGATATATCAACATTATGGCAAAAGATCAAAAACTTGAGGACATTTTGTACTACCTCATCGAAAAGACTAATAAGGTAGTTCGAAGACACTCCCAAATCCGATTTGCTGAGGCAGGATTGTCTATCACAGTAGATCAGTGGCTGGTTTTAAAGAAAATCGGTGATTCTGAGCGGATCACTCAAATTGAGTTGGCCAACGCCATTTTTAAAGACAGGGCATCGATTACGCGTATACTTGACTTACTATTGGAAAAAAAGCTTGTAAAAAAGGATCCTGGAGCTGATAAACGAGTGTATGAACTAAGCCTCACTACGGCAGGAATTAAGTTTTCTGAAGAGGCTTTGATGATTGTGAAACGTGTCAGGAGAAAGGGCATTGAAGAAATCAGTGAGAAAGAATTGGAAACGCTGCGTAAGGGATTGGAAAAAATCATAAAAAACCTGGAATAAAAAATTTTACACAAATAGTTGATATATCAATCATTATTAATCTCTGTTAAACTTACTTACAATAAAAGCATGAAAACACAATCATTTGTTAACCACGTGCGCGTCCACCCATTGTATCACTATTTCGCGGTACCGGTATCACTGGCATTGATCCCCATTTCGATACTGAACATGGTATTGAACGTTTCCGTTGGATCGACAGCATTCGTAGTTGCTGCCGTCATTCTCCATCTGGCAATATTCCTGGCAAGAGACTATGCCAAGAAGAATCAGGATCGGATTATTCGACTTGAACTGCGCCTCCGCTATTTCGAACTTACAAGCAAAAGGCTTGAGGAACTTGAAGACCGGTTTACTACCGGACAACTTCTTGCCATGCGCTTTGCAAGTGATCCCGAATTTGTTAGGCTGGTCGCTGATTCCGAAACTGTAAATAAGAGGCCAGAAGAAATAAAAAAGCAAATTATTCAATGGAACCCCGATTTGATGCGGGTCTGAAAAAATACAATTATGAAAACTCAGATAACAAAAGAAGAAGTCTATTCGCTTTCAAACGAAAGCTATGGTGTGGTACCGGGTGTCATTAAAGAAATGGCAGAGAGGAGCGTCCCTTTGTCATACCTATACCTCATCGGAACGCAAACAATGGAAAAGTCGTCTCTTACTGATCTGGAGATCAATGCAATCGAATTAAAGATTTCTGCGCTGAATAAGTGTGATTCATGCATGAAGGGACACTCCTATCTGGTCAAGAAAGCTGGTCTTTCGGATGCCGATACTCAGGCGATCATCAAACATGACAACACCAGTAACAGCAGACTTAACACGCTGTTACAGGCCGCGGAATACATTTACTATTCCGGCAGCGATCGCTATTCCGACCTTGTCCTCGACTTTTTTGAAGACCAGGATGTACCGGAACAGGAGATCTTTGAGATTATTGGCCTGATTGCGTTGAAGACAATTTCAAACTACGTCAACAATTATATGGCGTCAGTGAAAATCAAAAAACAAGCTGTCAGATAACACGAAAAACTGGCTGTATTCGTGACGTGTTTCTTTAGTCAAGCACCCCGCATCCAGAAACTTTGCAGGGTGCTGTTTCTAACAGACAAGGTAGGCTGACTCTTTCCCGCCAGGACGAAATCCATTTTCACCTATGCGCCTATTTTCTTCACGATTTGCGCTGATGGAAAAGAAATTCTACTAAGGTCCACGAAACCGAGGCCTACAAGAATAAACAGAAGACCCAAAAACAAAAGTGCTACGCCAGCATGAAAATTTACCATCGTCATCACCCACACCGACCCGGTGGCTGCTATGGTGCTAATCACAAGTTTGATCCCAACCAATTTCCATGGTTTAATTTTCTCGGTCGTCAGTATTTGTTGCGCGAAGACAAATTCATGATGCCGAGCAGAAGCACAAAAAATCCCAGGACGGATAATTGAGATTGGGAACACCAGCTCGGCTGGCTTGCCCGCATAGATCTGAAGAGTGCGAAACGCAAGCATGGCTTTAAAATTGTGGTATCTTTTTCAATGAGAGAAAAGCAAAGAATATACAAGGCATTAATTATGAACGATTATCCAGGCGCCCCATATGCGGATTGGATAAAGAACGGGGAAAAAACTATAGAAACAAGGTTCAGAACTTTTAAGTATCGTGGTGATATTGTGATTTGCTGCGGAAAATCAAACTCAGTTGGTAAAAATGCCGGCAAGGCTTTATGCATTGTGGAGCTATGGAAAATAAGGCCCATGAAAAAAGAAGATGAGAAAGCAGCCGGAGTAAAATTTAACCCGAAACTCAATTGTTTCTTAATCAAAAACTGGAGGCATTTTAGCCGTGATTTTGAGTTCTCACCACAAAGGATTTCAGGTGCATGGCAAAGTCTTTTTGATATTTCTATACCAGGCGATATAGAGATTATTCCAAAAAAGAATATAAAGGCATTTCCAGAAAACAAGCGGTAACCGTGGCCCAGAAGTGCAACCGTTGAACAAATTGTCGGGGCAACGTTTACTATCGTTCTTCCCTTCATCCGGGATTCCTAATAGTTCCTCTAACTTCGTATAAGAGAGTAATTCAAAGAAAAAAGAATTGACAGGCGCCAGCGGGAAGCGCCTTATTATTTAGCTCGCCAGGGTGTCTATGTTTATTCTCAATGAAGATTAGCACTCTACTTTAATCTCACAATGTCTTATCGTGTTTGCCAATCAGTGTCACGATCACAGTATTCCTGACACGATCCGTTACACTACTGTTGTTGCTGCATCTCCTGATGGCGCCTGAATGAATTTTTCGTATAAGAAGTAGCTGGATCTTCTGAAGGCTCATTTACCTTTTGGCTCTCTGAAACACTATTTCGTCCACCCTCATACGAAACTGCCACGGCCACTTCAAGTGTGTGGTTGCTTGTGCCGCGGTAGGTTCCTCTTACCGGTGAGCAGTCGTAAAAGTTTCTGCCCACAGCCAGTCTCACGTGGTTTTCCGTTGCCAGGCAATCATTGGTTGGATCAAATCCAATCCATCCCGCGAATGGAATGTATGCCTCGGCCCATGCGTGCGTTGCACCTTCACCGCGCATGCCGTTTTTGTCCGGACAGATGTACCCGCTAACATATCGAGCAGGAATTCCGACCAGCCTCAGCATGGCAAGTAAAACATGGGTGAAATCCTGGCACACACCGGTTTTCAATTTCCAGATCTCACTTAACGTTGTGTCGACCGTGGTGATTCCTTTTTTATACACGAAATTTTTGCATACATACGTGCAAAATTTACTAGCGTACGCAAGAGGGCTGCTATCGGGGTCTTGCATTTCCATGACAATAGCCCGCATTTCCGACAGCACTTCTGTTGTTTCAAGCTTTAGGAAATCGATGTAACTTCATCCTCGCGCCTGCGCCATCATTTCTGGTGGTCCCATTTTTTTTTAAGGCCATTTGCTCTACCACCATCCTTGGCAGGATGAATGGTTACCGTTTATAAAACCACACCGATTAAGTCAAAATTCGCAGACGTCTGCAGCTATCGCCTCGCGAAACATTTCCGTTTTGTCTGAAACAGTGACATATCGTTACAACATCGCATCAACTTTCAAACGAAATGTTGGCGTAAACGAATTGTTTTTGTCACAGTATTGCGAGGATGCTGCGGATAAAGCAGACTGTTTCTTTTACGGTAGGCTAATGCACCCCTACGTCACATCCAGATGTTTAATTGCGCTGCAAAATATTGTCCAGTCATTCTTCGCGCATAAAGCCCATCCAATTCTTGGGCGGAACGTCCCAATTTCCCTGCAAGGCAGGGATCCGATTGTCACCGCAGGAAATGAAAAAATCCGATTCGAGGGCTTTTCAAACTGCAATGGTGCTTACGGACGAGTTGATATCCTTCCTGACGGACATGACGGAGAATTTCCTTCGCGCGGAACAACTAACGTTGATTTTAATCAGCCCCTGATCAGCGCATTGGGGACAGTGACGAGGGCTGATAAGCTAGTCTTTTCCGTTGGTCATCTTGGGGTGAGCTTTTCGAAGGGTAATGAAAAAATAATTGAACGAAAGGTTCCGCTGCCCTCTCGGTGGATCAAAGGATTGGCAACGGTTCAGCATTACCTCGCTGGTTCTGAGAGACATTTCATTCTGACACGAACGCAAGCCCTTCAACTATTTCAAAGTCTTCCCCGCCAAAAAACCCGTTCTGATTATTCACTTATTAACAGAGGAAATAAGCCAACGTTCTGTCCAGTCAACGTATCTGATGGCATCATCATAGGGGGAATCCATCGGCTGAAGCTTATCGATCCGTTGTTGCCTTATATCAATGAGTTGCGGATTTTTCAACCTCCTTCAAGACAGTCAGTGACGTTCCAACTTTACTTTGATGCTTTACGGTTCACATTCTCACTTTCTCGGGACCCTTACCAGGGATTTTCAGGAGATGGTGCAATACTCGGGTCATTGCTTGCGGATCTCCCGGAGCCGTGGATTAATGCGGTGAAAAACTTTAGCTACGCAAACCAGGAATTTAACCCGCTGCTCTTGTCGATCAATCACGGTCTCGACCTTCGGAAAGTAGAAATGATTACTGCGCGACTCTCGGCACTCGGGTTATTAGGATATGACCTCGATGAAAATCACTTTTTCCACCGAAGATTACCCTTCAGGCTCGACCGGATTCTGGCTCACAATCCGCGCTTGAAAGGGGCCGATAAACTACTGCGTGAGGGCAAAGTTGAAATCACTTTGAAAACCGATACACGCATCGAGGCGAAGGTGATGGGTGATGGTGTCTCGCACTTCATTTTAATAGAGAGTAATTCCAGGCGTTGTACCTGCGAGTGGTTCGGCAAACATCAGGCAAAGCGTGGACTGTGCAAACATATTATTGCGGTTGAAAAAAAAACGGGCAGGTCCTATGACACTTACTACGATAACCGGGCTGATTCTTAAAGCACACCATACTGAACTAATTGCTCAGCTCAAAACGCTGGCTTCAGGTGAAAAGAAGGAGTTGTCAAAAGGCTTCATCACCTGGACCGCGCCTTATCTGCGTTATCGCGATAACGGTGGCAGGGTTGCCTCTTCCGCTCAACTTGAACTCATCTTTGCTACGGCCTTCATGTGCCTTAACAGAACTGATTATTCTAAGTTTGATAGTTTGGGCCAAATCCTGGACAACCGTTTTTTAGACGTGTTGCTAAAATCGTATTGCCCTGATTGGTTTGGCGACTACCTCAACGACCTTGTAAAAACAAACGCGCTGCCGCAGCACTTCCAATATGAAGAGGCGCTGCAACTGGCGGAAAAGTATCACCTTTACCTTTCGGACGAACTGATCGCAAGCAAAATCACAGACGCTATCTTCACCAGGCGCTGGGGGAAGCTAGCCTTTGCCCCTTCTAATCTTGAAAAAAGGAAAGTAACACTTGAAAAGCATATTTGGCTGATTTTTCATTATCCAAGTGCAATAGAAACATGCGACAATTACTATCGCCATTTTGGTACGCCAAATGATCAGGAAGATATTTGGATAACAACTTTTAGATACCTGGTGTCTAACAAGTTGATAAGCAGAATGGAAGTGCTAAGACAAAGTTTACTGGCTACTGTCAGGAACTTTAACAAAGGCCTTTCAGGTTGGTTCATAGGATTGTTTGAAGCGTTAGAGCCGACAACTTCGGAGCTCATGGCCCTTCAGACAGAACTGTTCAGCAGTCTGAGTTCTCAGCACAGCCGGCCCGTCAATGGGACGTTGAATTTCGTCAAGAAGATTTGCCTCGAAAGTCACTTCAATCTGGAAGGATTTTTAACCACGACTAATGTTCTTCTGTCCTCTAACACGAAATCAGTTGTTCTCTCTACGTTATGGATCTTCAACAAACTTATCAGCCGCAAAAATCGCTTTTCCGCTGAGATCCTACTGGCCGCATGTCAGGCATTTATCAACACCGATCATGACGTGCAGGCAAAAGCGTGTGACCTGTTGATCAGGCACGCGGATGTTTTACCGTCTACTTTGCAGACGGATCAACTCAGGAGGTACACAGATACACTCTCAACGACATCCAGGCAAACTTTATCTGCATTAGTGTCACCAGGCTGGGAATCGCTTGAAAGAAGCCGCACGAATCAGCCTTTCCCCGTCATGCTCATTGACGCAACACCCACCGTCCCCCTTCCAGAATCCGTTGAGGATCTCCTGTATCTTTCAAGCCAGGCTTTTGAAAACAATGATCCGCTGCACATTGATTTGCTTCCCGCTGGGCTGGTGAACATGCAGGATCAGTTGAAGGGACCAGCCCTGGAAAAATTCGAGGCTGCGTTACAACGTGCCCTCACCATTGTTGTGAGCGACTTCCGCTCCACGACAGGATACCTTGATCATCTGCTCGCCACCTTTTTCGTGGATGTTTTTATGCTTCTGATCGAGCGTTTTCCAGCGGACACAGTACGTTTGAGATCATTGCAGGAAAAGTTCCAGCGCAGCGAAAAGGAAACTGAAGAAAGAATCCCCGGATACGAATCGAAAATACAGCCACTGTTAAAATGGCGCACGAATTTTACTGACAACACTTACCTTATTCACAAAGGAATTCTGCTGTTTGCTTATGAGCAGATTCGGACCGAAAGTCGATTACCGATACTTTCTACCCCCACGCACAGACATGGGTATCTTGATCCGGTTATACTTGTAAGCCGTCTTAAAGAGTTCCAGATTAACGGCTGCATACCAGATAATGTAGATTTTCAGACTGCTGTCTCGCGCCTTGCACCGTTCGGTCACGCGAAAGCATTACAGGATGCGAAGGAATCTCTTCATGGAGAAATCCTGCATATTCTTGAATTTTTATGGGACGAAGACACACGGCCAGTCGCGCCATTTTCCATGGAAGCTGTTTGGTTTATGGCAGCCATGAGAAAATCACCTGAGCACAAGTATGCCGAATTCCAGAATTTCGTTTATTCAACCGTTCCCTCAACCGTCTTTACCGGTGATGTTCACTGGGCATTGACGGCTGAGAACCCTGGTTCCACACATCTCGGCCAGCATGTTAACACCAACGAAAACGGCTCGGCCAACCGTCATGTGATGAGAGTGACTTTACCTTCCGCTGAACCTATTGACGAAACTCCCTTTTTATCAGAACATTTTCAGTTTGATAAGATGATCCCGCCTCGCCATCAGCCTTACAGTCTTTTCGAATTAATATCCTTGCGCGCGCAGTGGATTGACCACCAAATCAATGACATTGAGCGATTGATTTATTTGTTCCCGTCAAATCCAACTCCCCTGCTCGCTCATGTGTGTGCGCGTTTCCTGCAAGTGAGTTTAATCCGGAACGATACTGACAAAAGAATGCTCGTAAGGACACTGCATGCTCTTACGGGACTGACCTTCCGGTGGTGTGGCTTTTCGCACGTATTCCTTGCTACCTGTATGCTCACGAGCGACAAAACAGTAAGGTCAATCGCAGCGCAGATTTGGGTAGAGGGTGTCCAGAAAGTAATGATCGATTCCGAGGTGATGGGTAAAGTTTTAGGCGCGCATCTCACCGGAGAGTATGCGCCCGTAAAGCGGTTCGTAGACGTGGTCACCGAACAATTTTTAAAGATATCGACCCTGCACAATTCTGAGCTTACAAAAATGTTAAGCGCTCTGGTCGAACAGCTGCCCGCAAAGCCTCCAACCGGAACGAGCAAAATACTTCAGCTCTACGCAGATCTGCTTGTGCTCTCCGGAGTCGATTACATACGCCCCAATACTCTAAAAAACTTGCACGCATGGAGTGACATCCCCGGACTAAAAAAAATAATCCTTAAAATTCGGCATTAGTCACCAACGGCTGCAACTGGTTGTTCGCATTCACAAAATGCTGATCGGTGAAGCTCCTTCATTTAACGGCTAGTCTTTCTTTTTTCGTTTCATAAAGAACGGCCTTCCAAATCCAGTGAGCGTATTGCTCATCGCATCACTCGCCACTTGCGTACCTTCACGAAAAAACTGAATGCTATTCTTCTTCGAGCTAACTCGAACACTGTCGCCCTTTTTGACGAGATCACCATTTGGAACGAGAAAGACAATGGAATCACCTGATTGTTTAAATATGAGGTATAGCATATCGTGTTCCTTAAATAACAGCTTCAGACTATCTTCCCGATGAGCTTGCGGATGGCCCGCGGTCACACTGCACCAGAGCTTGCCCATGTGCTCGTTAAGCATGCTGATGCTGTCAACACGCGCAGAGAATTCGTAACGCAAGGCCTCCGTGAACCACGCGCGTTCATCCTCCATTCGATGGTGTTGTCTGTAAAATGATCTGAAAATCAACAACGCACACAACAGGCCAATGCTACCCAGGATCAGCAACGTTTTCTTCATAAGGCGAAGATAGAATGTTCGCTGAAATTTTCAGATCACTCTTGCCAGGCCGTCAAATACTGTTCTGTTGTTTTTTTGTCGTGTTTTTCGAAGAGCCGCCCGATTCGTCCTTCTCATGTTTGCCCGCTTCTCTCCTGCTCATGGCGGGTGAACCCTTCTGATGGTTCTGACTGACGTGGCCTTTGTTTTCCTTTGCTTCATGTTTCGGGTCACCGCCCGTATGCAATTTCTTTGTGCTCATAATTATTATTATTGGTGGACCCTGACAGAATCAAAAATGTGTGCCATCGCACTTTCACGTCCGACTGCTCAACAGTGTGGGAGGCACAATTTTCTTGCAATGTGTTCACCAAACGAGACACTTATGGAAAACAATAAATCAGGTAACACAAGAGGATACAATCGGTCGGACTATTACCGGCACAACGAACGATTGGGGAGCGACAGCGCAGATCGTAATCAACACGATATGCAGAATACCGAATATGATGATCTCAACACCGGCAAATTTGAAAATTACAAAGGCAACGGTTACTACGGCAGCAACTATGGCGCGGTCAACGAATTGAATCGCGGCCGCGATTATCAGCAAAATGCCGGCTATCGCGATAACTACAACCACCTGACTACCGGACAATGGCCCGAGATCGAAGAAGCTGCGCGCAGACGTGGTTATGATCCTAGTGAAATCCAGCGCATGCGTCCCGGGTTTCATCGCGGCAAAGGACCACGCACCTTTCAGCGTTCTGATGTAAAGATACTCGATGATGTCCATGACATCCCTCTTGAAGATGCTTACGTGGATGCTTCCGAGATTGAGATTGATGTTCAGAAAGGCGAAGTGATCCTCACCGGATATGTAGAAGAACGAAACATGAAGAGGCGTGTTGACGACCTGATCGATGGCATTTCAGGGGTAAAACATTTTGAGAACAGGCTGAGGGTAAGAAAGCCAACGCAGACAGTGAACATTCAGAACAGTTCGAAGTAGGTATGGGCAGCTTGTCACCGAAAACCTGTCCGTAATTTGATTTGCCAATGGAACATTAATAGTCGACAATTGTTATTTTACCTGCATGTTTGACGGTCCCGACTTTCCGAAATCACTTGATGAACAGGTTTTCAACAGCTGGCTTGAGAATGGAAGGCTTAGCAGAATCGGATATAAATATTTGCTGGTCGTATGGGACTCTTACGAGTCAGCGTATCAACCTGTTTATGTTGAGCATCGCGAAGCAATCGATGGTTATGACAGGTCATCTCTGAGTCGCGAACGATTGGTTGCCGTCTATGACCTTTATTCAGAATCGCGTATCAGTTGACGAAATTATTCCGCGGGCAACGCAAAGTAAAAGGTAGCACCAGCATCTTTTTGGCCAGCAGCCCAGATGCGCCCACCAAGCCTTGCAATGACCCGGGCTGAAAGCGCAAGACCAACTCCGTTGCCGGGAAATTCCGTTGCGCTATGCAGACGCTGGAAGGGCACAAACAGTTTGTCAGCATAATTCATATCGAATCCAGCCCCGTTGTCTTTCACAACAAACACCACCTCATTATCTTTTTTATAAGATCCGATTTCAATAAGAGGTTTCTCCCGCTTGGAAGAATACTTGACCGCATTTGAGATCACATTCGTCCACACCTGCTCCAGCAATGTCTCGTCCGCTGAGACCGAATGCAGCTCGGAAATTCTGAACTGCGCACTCGAGTCTTGTGAGCGTTTCACCTGCTCAACGATTGCCTTCACAAATTTTTCATTGTCGACAACCACTTTTTCGATCGGCTTTTTTCCAAGGCGCGCAAACCGCAGCATCTCATCGATGAGCGTGTTCATCTTGGTGGCATTCTGTTCAATAGTATCTAGTGCGCGCTTCCCGGTGTTGTTCAGGTCATCTACATTTTCTTCGCGAAGTATCTGAGCGTAACCCGATATAGCACGCAGAGGTGCCCGCAGGTCATGTGAAACAGAGTAGGAAAAAGCTTCCAGTTCCTTGTTCACAGCTTCGAGTTGTTCCGTCCGTTCTTTTACGCGCTGTTCCAGCTGTTGGTAAACGTTGACGTTTTCAATGGTCACTGCTGTGATGTCGGCCAGCGATTGCAAAAGGTTGATTTCATCATCTGTAGGTGTGTGGTGATTGGCCCAGTAATTTCCAATTGCACCGATCGGCTCCATGGTGCGAATCGGAACCATCGCAAGACTTTTTACAAATGTCGGGCGATAGGCTGCATGAGGGATCCGGTTGTCCTGATAAATGTCGCTGACGATGGCAGGCTGCTTATTCAACATTGCCCATCCGCTGATGCAAACTGACATCGGAAAACGATTACCTTTCCATAACGGACTGATGGCGTCTTCGTCAGCATAAAAACACAGGTCGCCATCGCGAAGGACGAATGTGGCACCGTCCGCACCTGTCAACTGTCTCGCTACTGTCCGGACAATCTTCATGACTGTTTCCATGTCCCGTGCAAGCGACAGACGCTGAACAGTGTCGACCAGGAGCTTCAGTGCGTTTTCCCTTTTTTCCTTCATAATGCCTCCCTTTAGTTAGTCCAGTACGCACTTTAAAGATACGAAAACAATCTGAGAGGATATGTCCGATTGACACGTATTCTTATTGTATCCTGCCGATGCAAAAAAGAAAAAACCGAGAATGGACTTCCGCAGGCTCCACTGAAAGACATTTGAACTTACTTTCACGAATTTTTCGATAAAGCTTGAGGGTGGGTGAATCTGGATATTTTCGCGATGGCCAGAAAATATTACCGCAGCCATTTCGATTTCCCCCCGTTGCTACCTATCTGCTGAGAATGATATAATCCTGCAGCACCGTCTGAAGAAAGCGCACCTGATCACCTTCATGCGCATCGATCCCAAGCACTTCCTTTATGCGCGCTGTTAAAAGCTGAATTGCCTCTTCGTGTGATTCGTTGTCAAATTTCCGATATCGGTCGATAGCAGACTTGATCAGCAGTGCATCTTCTTCATGCAGCTTGCGGGCCTGCAGATATTTCGGGGTGTATGTCTTCCGCTCGTGCAACGCGAGAAGATCCGGGAGTGTGAGATTCAGTTTAGAAACTTTCTTCACAACCGCGGTGTTCGCCACAACATCTCCTATCCGCTGACCCTTTCCCGATGATACTACCAGGATGGAAGCAATGGCTCCAAGCGAAAAGTAGATATCAATGAGTCGAAATACCCAGCGCGCGACATAGTCGGAAAATGTGATTTTTCCACCCGCAACCTTGATTACCTGGATTCGCAAAGCCATTTTGCCAATACTCTGTCCGTTGTTTAGCGTCTCGAAGGCGAGAGAATAGAACATAAACATCCCCATCACAAAAAAGACCATCACTGCTGCGCTCTCCTCTGATCCACCAGTAAAAATTGTCCCGATCGTGACAAGAATCGAAAAACCGATTACAATGCAAAGAGAATCAATGAGAAACGCGAGTGCACGATCCTTCAGGCCCGCCAACTCATATTGAAGCACCACATTTTGCGTAGTTATAATTTCAATGTTTTTCATTTTTCGACTTAAAGCAATATTTTGGTAGCCGATGAAAGAGACCCGCTTTATTGCCCAAAATAAAGAAAAGTGGCGCGAATCGGAAACCCTGCTGGAAAGCGAAGTCAAGGACCCGGAAAAGCTCAGCACTTTGTTTACACAAGTCATTGATGATCTGTCGTATTCCAGAACTTACTATCCGAATCGTTCTGTCAGGGTTTACCTCAACAAAATCGCAAGGCAGTATTTTTCCATCATCTATAGTCATCGCTCCGATCGCAAGCGCGGGTTCAGCCATTTCTGGCTCGAAGAACTTCCGCAGATAGTTATCCACTGCAAGAAAGAACTACTGATTTCCCTGATCGTGTTCCTGGCCTCAATGGCCATCGGAGTTTTCTCATCCGTCAACGATCCGGATTTCGCCAGCACCATCCTTGGAAAAAGCTACATCACCATGACAAACGAGAACATCGCAAAAGGTGATCCGATGGCTGTGTACAAAAAAACACACGAAGTCGAAATGTTCCTGGGGATCACCATCAACAACCTCATGGTAGCATTCCGCACGTACGTGCTGGGTGTTTTCCTGGCGGTTGGAACGCTGGCGTCACTCCTGTTCAATGGCATAATGGTCGGGTCCTTTCAATATTTCTTTGTTCAGCGCGATCTGTTTGTCGAGTCCGCGCTAACCATATGGCTACACGGCACACTTGAAATCTCATCGATTATTCTGGCAGGCGGTGCAGGCCTTACGCTTGGAAAGGGACTGATCTTTCCCGGCACATACTCGCGCATACAATCGTTCCAGGTCTCTGCAATTCGCTCACTCAAGTTAATGCTTGGCATCGCTCCAATATTCGTGGCGGCTGCCATTATTGAAAGTTTCCTCACGCGTTATACCGATGTGCCGGACCCCTTGAAACTCCTCATCATTCTGTTGTCCGCAGCATTTATTGTGGGCTATTTCGTGATCTATCCCTGGATGAAAATTCGAAAAGGATTTTCCGCACCGCTGAAAGATGTGCGACTCGCACCCAATCCGACAGAACCAGTGAGTTTCACTAAGCTGAAGAACAATGCCGAGATACTGAAAGACACTTTCCATTTTTATACCCGCAAGGCAAACGAGTTCCTGCCATGGGTCCTGCTCGTTTCATCCGTTCAGGCCGGGTGCTTTCAATTCATGGCGACCGAGCAATCCGGCCTCGCTTACCTCCTTGGTGACTGGACTGACGAACTGATTGCGAACATGTTTTTCGCAGTGAAAACAGAAGCTCCCATGTTCATCGGGATCAATGCCTTTTGCTCCGCCATCATCCTCTACCGTGCTATGGCTTTGCTGGATAGTGAGTTTAAGGCAACCCAATTCAAATTTAATATCCGGGCGTTGCTTCAGATTTTTTTCCTCATGATTCTGTGCTACAGCCTGATCTATCTCGGGCCGTGGGGTATCGTTGGTCTGCTGGCAGTGATTGGTGTTTTTTTGATCATTGCCTTTACACAACTCACAGAAAACTCGAACCTTGGTGCAGGTACCTCAGACGGATGGATACTTGCAATGACGAGTACGCGCCAGCTGCTGGAATTCCAGGCAATGATCTTCATCCTCTGCTTCTCATTTCTGATGGTGCTCTCAGCACCTCTGGTGATGACGTATACCACCGTCATGAAATGGAACTTCGCGTTGACGGACACGTGGGGCCAGTCAGCATTGCGCTACATCGAAACATTCATTAAGGTCTGCTCTTTCAACCTGATCATTCCGGTTCTCGCTGCGGGCACCGGCTATCTGTATTTTACACTACAGGAGATCAACACGGCAGCAAATCTGAAAGAAGCAATCGCGCGAGTCGGCACGCGTACAAACCGAGGTCAAAAGCGATGAAACAACTTATACTTCTCACCGCACTCGTATTCGGCTCGCTGACCGCCTATTCGCAAAATGACTCAGTGCGTGTGCAACTCGATGATGGAACAATGTCAACACTGGAGTCGCAACTTTCGCGAGACTCAGAAGAGCCATCTGCACTGAAAGCAACACGGGAGTACTCGGCACAGCAGCTCGAGCGAAAAAAGTTTGATGAAGATCGCTGGCGCGAAGTGGTGGGCGGTCGCAACTATGCGGATACACGCACACGCAAGAGGTCGCACCAGCAAGGCGAATCCCGAAGCCAAAGTGAAGGTGCGTCAGGGCCGCGTGTACGGGATGAGGCCGAAGATGACCCCGCGCGCTACGACTACGATGATGAAGCATCCAGCGTTAATGTCGGGTGGCTTGGTCCTGTGGCGCAATTGATCTTTTACGGAATCATCATTGCTATTATTGCGCTTATTATCGTGCAGGTGCTGAGGAACGTATCCCTCAAAGCTAATCCTAAAAAGCCAGCCACACCTTCATCGGGTGCTGATGAGATACATGATATCACTACACTCGATACGGACGACCTCATCCTGAAAGCTCACAACGCCCGCGATTATAAACTGGCCATCCGTCTGTATTTCCTCGACCTGCTGAAGAAACTGAATGAGAATGGCATGATCGAGTGGACGAAAGACAAGACTAACCGCGATTACCTTTCTGAGCTTTTCTCCAAGCAATATTATTTCAATGAGGTCCGTAGGCTTACACTGGCCTACGAGCGCGTATGGTATGGCGAGCACGTTCCTACCGAAGAAGGTTACCACGAGCTGAGAAGCGAATTTCGGACGATCCAGCAAAAATTCCAGGCACCGTGAAAAAAAATACTATTCTGATCGCACTCTTCACCGTGCTGGCGCTTTTGCTGACCGCATATTTTTTCTTTGGCAAAGAACGAAGAAAACCATTTTCGTGGAAAGAAAACTTTAAATCCGACAGCGACCAGCCCTTTGGCACGCTGTTCATCCGACAATTGCTTGAAACGTACCGACCGGGTGAAGCTTTCATCCGAAATGAAAATAGATCGTTGTCTGAGCTACTTCAGAGCGATAGCATCCGCTACCCTGCCGATTATGTTTTTATGGGGCGCGAACTCTATCTGACCGATGAAGATAGCGAGGCCCTCCTTACATTCATACACGAAGGTAATGATGCGTTCATCGCGACAAACTACCTGCCCTACCAGCTGACGGACTCTCTGTTTTACGCTGAGTGTGCAAATGAAATGTATGTTACTGAAGTGGAGATGCCTGCGGCAACGTTCAACTTCCTCCATCCAACTTTGCAAACGGAAAAAGGCTACACCTACACTTACAGACCCGGCAGACAGACACGGCCTTACAGGTGGATGTCACTGCAGCCGGGAGTGTTTTGCGATTCGGCATATTCAGTCGTTGCGCTTGGCTATTTTAATAACGAGGCCGTCAACTTTTTTAAAATGCCATTCGGTAAAGGGAATTTATACATTCATACCAATCCAATTGCGTTTACAAATTACTTCATCAGGATGCCCGACAAGGCTGCCTACGCCTCGGACGTTTTCTCCCATTTGCGCGGAAAAACAATTATCTGGGATGACATGAGCCAGTCGCGGATGAGTTCACCCGAGGACGAAAGCAATCCGCTCTCGTTACTGATGCAACATGAGAGTCTTAAGTATGCATGGTGGCTCATGCTCGTGTCCGCAATCCTTTACACCATATTCACAGCAAAGCGCAAACAACGGATCATCCCTGTGCGCGAAGAGAAGGTAAACACCTCACTGGAGTATGTGAAGATGGTTTCTGCGCTGCACTTCGAAAACGGCAACAACCGGGACATTGCCTTGAAGAAGATGAAGTACTTTCTTTATTTCATCCGCGCGAAGTACGGCATCCATTCGGCAAACTTCACGGAAGAACATTTTAAGCGCCTTGCCGAAAAGTCACAGATCGACTTCACCCATATCGAATCCATTTTTTCTGAGTACGGGCGGATAGAAAAAAATCCTTACAGCTCTGCCGGCCCGCATCAGCTACTCAGTCTGTACAATGCAATAGACCATTTTTACAAACACTGCAAATAATAATACTACCCTCCTATGGAAGAACAGAACATTGAAACGCGAAGTGACCTTCAACCCGGACTTGACCTGCTGAATGAGCGCGTCATGAGCGTGAAACGGGAGGTTGGAAAAGTAATCGTTGGCCAGGACGCGGTGGTCGACCTGATCCTCGCTGGCTTCTTCACAGGAGGCCACATCCTGCTCGAAGGCGTGCCGGGAATTGCAAAGACACTCACGGCTAAGCTTGTAGCAAAGGCAGTGTCTGCAAGTTTCTCAAGAATCCAGTTCACACCAGACCTCATGCCAACCGATGTTACAGGAACAACTATTTTCAACCTCAAGACATCGGAATTCAACTTCAGCAAAGGTCCGATCTTCGCTAACCTCGTGCTGATTGACGAAATCAACCGCGCCCCGGCAAAAACACAATCTTCATTGTTTGAAGTAATGGAAGAGCGCCAGATCACAATTGACGGAACGACCTACCCAATGGATTTTCCGTTCCTCGTGATCGCGACACAAAACCCGATCGAACACGAAGGAACATACCGTCTTCCGGAAGCCCAGCTTGACAGATTCCTGTTCAGGATTGTGCTTCAATATCCGACTCTCCAACAGGAAATCGAGATCCTTAAAAAATTCCGCAATGATTTCGGGACAAAAATCATCGAGACGGTGACTCCTGTCATTTCAAAAGACGATCTGAAATCTTGCCAGGAACTGATCGAGCAGATTCTGATCAAAGATGAGATTATCGAATACATTGCCAAGCTCATCGACAACACCCGGAACAACGGAGACCTTTTGCTGGGCGCATCACCGCGGGCGTCACTGGCCATCATGCGCGCCTCCAAAGCGATCGCTGCGATGAACGGACGCGACTTTGTTACACCTGATGACGTGAAATATGTTGCTCACCCCGTCCTCAATCACCGCATTATTCTCACTGCCGAACGTGAAATGGAAGGAATAGACAGCCAAGCCGTGATCAAAGAAATAACCGAACGGGTGGAAGTGCCTCGGTAATATGAAGCATCTTTTTCTCGCACCCCGATTTTATTACGTCATGACTGCACTCATCGCAGCCATGATGCTTTCGTATCCTTTCCCCTACCTGCTGCCATTTGCGCAGACCGCGATCATTCTCTTTGCAGTCGTTACTGCAATTGACATCCTGATTCTTTTCGGGAAAAGTGTCAACATCATCGTGAGCCGGGATGTACCCCAGGTGCTTTCCCTTGGTGACGACAACGAAATAGCCATTGAAGTACAAAGCAAGTCTACGCTTCGTCTTCATTCAGAACTGATCGATGAACTGCCGGAACAATTCCAGAAAAGGGATTTCAGCAGACGTTTTATCCTTAGCCCAAACGAGACACACATCGAAAAGTACACCCTGCGTCCGCTGACGCGCGGTGAATATGCCTTCGGAAAAACTCATTTGTTCGTCAGGAGTGTTCTTCAGCTCGTGCAGCGCAGGATCACGACAGACGCGGACATTAACGTCCCGGTCTATCCATCGATCATTCAGATGAAGAAATATGAGATCAGGGCATTTGAGCGCTCAAGCAATGAGTATGGAGTAAAAAAAATGAGACGGATCGGGCACAGCTACGAGTTCGAACACATCAAGCACTACATCCGCGGTGACGACTACCGCAGCATCAACTGGAAGGCTACCGGCAGACGCGCATCGCTGATGGTGAACCAGTATGAAGACGAAAAATCGCAGCCGATCTATTGTGTGATTGATAAGAGCCGCGTAATGCATATGCCATTCAACGGCCTCAGCTTGTTTGACTATGCCGTCAATACTGCTCTGGTAATTTCCAATATCGTCCTCAGCAAGCAGGATAAGGCGGGACTGATCACTTTTGCAGAAACACCCAAGTCGCTTGTAAAAGCCGAGCGCAGCAAGAGCCAGTTGAAGAAAATCATCGAGGCTTTATACCGCGAGAAAGAAGGTGTTGTGGAAGCTAATTATGAGAGCCTGTACATGGCTACGCAAAAATATATTAGCGGACGATGCCTGATGCTTCTGTTCACAAATTTTGACAGCACGTATGCGCTGCACCGCGTGTTGCCGCAGCTGCAAAAGCTGAACGACAAACATCTCCTGGTCGTAGTATTTTTTGAAAACAGCGAAGTGACGCAACAGGCTTCTGCCGATGTGAAATCGCTGGAGGATGTTTATACGCAGGTCACTGCAGAACAATTCGCCCTCACGAAGGTGCAGCTTGTGCAGGAGTTGCGTCAGGCCGGTATCATGAGTATCCTGACCCGGCCCGAAGCACTCACCATTTCAACGATCAATAAATACCTCGAGGTAAAATCGCGAGGGATGATCTGATTTATCTACTGTAGAAAACGTACGTGTTTGCAAGCTTGTCGTGGATGCCCTGGCATTTTTCGTCCCAGCCTACCATCATGAATCCGATCCCTAACAAAAGTCCTGAAATCATCTTTCCAAAATAGCGTCCGATGGCGTTTGCTATGCCGATCTGATCACCATCCTGATCACCAACCTTGATCCCTACCGCCATCTTGCCAAGCGTGGCCTGGTACTGCGAGGATTCCATGAAAGCGAAATAGCAGATGCCAACACCCAGACCGATTACTGTGATAAGCGCAGGCACCTCGTACAGAAGGTCTGACAAACCGTAGCCGATAACAAAGTTAACTGCATATATAATTATTGTATCGATGAGATAAGCACCGGTTCTGATCCAAAACCCGGCATACTGCAGCCGCATATTCTCCACCTGTGGAGCATCAAGTATTTGATCCGTATTTTCCATTACAGAAATGTTTATTAATAAAGTAAAAGCAAATTTATTGTCTGTCGGTATGCTGATCGATCAGATTTGCATCGAGCACATCTTCTGAGGAAGCACCGGAGAAAGTTTCCTTTTTCTCCCATCGGTTTTTCAGAATGCGGTAAAACCCCCAGCATGCCAGAACCCCGATCGGCAATGCCATGAAGCCGAGCGCAGTGTCATTAACGTCATCAATAGAGCCGTCAAAAAATAATTCGTAGCTGATACCGATGAGAATTGCGCCAATAAAAAGTCCAGCGTAGTAAGAGCCGACTCCGAGGATCGCATAGAGCCACTGGCCCCTGTTGTTAAGTCCGGCAAGGTCATAGAAAGCCTTGCCCACAAAGTAGAGCAGAATTAATCCAACCATAGGTCTTTTTTTGTTAGGTAAATAATACGACCTGAGCTTTACCGGGCCGCTGTTACTTAAAGATACGCGAAAGACCTGTAAAGCACCTGTCGTGTAAGATATTTTTGAACAACGTGTTTTTCTATTACTTCTGCCCCACCACGGCAATTGTTTTGTCAGATCCAACTGTTCTTCATCGATACCGATCTTCCTGATTTCGTTATTTTCATGTATGAAATTCGATTACCTCTGTCCGCTGATCCAGGTCTTCGACATGAAGGTCTCACTGCAATTCTATGTTGACGTCCTCGGCTTTCAAATCCATCAGCAGGCTGGCGAAGCACATGACATCGGATGGGTGTGGCTCAGACGGGATGACATCAGCCTCATGCTCAATACACTTTACGAATTGTCTGACAGGCCTGCACAGCCTGATCCACGAAGGATGGATGCACATCATGATACAATCCTCTACATCGGATGCGAAGACATCGAGGCTATCTATCAGCATCTGGTGAACAAGTCTATTCAGTGTCAACCTCCGGAAACTGCGCCTTATGGAATGAAACAACTCTACCTTAAAGATCCGGATGGCTATGGCATCTGCTTTCAATGGCCAATCAACGGATGAGCGTACAGACTGATGAATTATTCTACAGCCGCCCGTCTTGTCTGAACCATCATGCAAGTGAAACAGATTCTTTTCACGAGAGATTTCCGTATATTTCTCATTATAAATCTCTTCCCTCGCAAGGAGGCATAATTTTTTAACCGGCTGTTATTTTTTACTTTACCTGACTGCGGCTTGCTGATGCAAAGGAAGTTTTTCTTCGTTATAGGTCTTGCTATTGTTTGCATCGGATTCACTCCGGCTTACGCACAACTTTGCAATTGCCCGCCTGCTTCGGCCTGCAAACCTTGTTCCGGAGGTTATACGTCAGTGACGCTTCGCTATAACGGAGACAGTCCCGCGCTGGTTGTAATAATTGATGGGCAGAGTGTGCTCGCCAATTTAACGCTCTCTTCAGGCGAAGAACTTACGATCAACGGATCGAAAAAAAATGAAAAGTTTGCTGACAGAGAGGTGCCTGTCCTGGTGAACGGAGTGTCAAATACAGTACTCGGACCGTTGTGCAGCGAACTGACAGTCGGCTCAACCTACGGATTATTCACGGTGATTTCGGCTGAGAGCATAGGAGGCACCGTTGTGTGCTGCACTACGCCCCCCTCAGATGTTACGGCACCCGTGATTTCAAATATGCCCGCTACTGTGTATGTCGAAAGTACAACAGCGTGTTCGGCACCAGCCACCTGGGCAGAACCTACCGCTTCGGACAATTGCACACTGAAGTCGTTCACCCCTTCTCATCAACCTGGCGATACTTTTCCTGTTGGTACAACAAGTGTCATATACACCGCCATCGATGAGGCGGGCCTTTCAACAACTGCATCGTTCTCCATAGTAGTTTCTGACAAGAAGGCGCCAGTGTTCACTGGTGGACCTGCTGCAGACGTTGTTGTGGCTGCAGCTGAATCGTGTAACACTGCCGTGACGTGGACCGACCCAACGGTGGTCGACAACTGTAGTTTACAGCTTTCACAATCGCACAAGTCGGGTGATTCTTTTGCTGTGGGTAAAACAACGGTAACATACGAGGCAAAGGATCCTTCTGGAAATACTGCAAAGTTCGCATTCAATGTAATAGTAGAAGACCGCACTGCCCCGGCATTTACATCATTCCCCGAAAACATTATTGCCTATACAGGGCCGACATGCACGGCAAGGGTTTCCTGGAAGCATCCATCCGCAACAGATGTATGTTCTGCCGTCACACTTGTGTCATCGCATAAGCCAGACGATGAGTTTGGCACCGGTGTCACGGTAGTAGAATACACCGCAGCAGACGCCTACGGAAATAAAATATCACGCTCGTTTACGGTAACCGTGCTGGACCAGGCCAGTCCGAAATTCGTCAATTGCCCTTCCAACATGCAAATGACGATTGAAGAGGGTTCGCGCACCAACGTATGGTGGATCCCTCCGACCGCGCTGGCTTCGTGCGCAGAGATCACGGTTCAATCCAGTCACGAACCCAATGCTGTCTTTGAATTGGGTAACACACCGGTAACATATACAGCCACTTCCTCCTCTGGTGCCTCATCCTCATGCACTTTCACCATCTCAGTCATTCAGTCTGAAAAACAGCTGGAGATTTCCAAACTCATTACACCCGATGGCGATGGCGCCAATGATGAATGGATACTCGCCAACATCCACGTGTACAAGAGCAATAAAGTAGTAATCTTCGATCGCTGGGGTGGCGTTATTTTCCAGGCAAGCGATTACGACAACCACCGCGTAGTCTGGAAGGGAACAAACCAGTCAGGAGGGTTGGTGCCGACCGGCACTTACTTTTACTCAATCATCGCCACCAGCGAATTCAGGCGGATCGAAACTTCCGGGGCGATTGAACTCGTTCGATAATTTCCATAAAGGATGTTCAAATGCAAGGCAACCTCATTTACATGAAACCGATTTCCATTTGCGTAACTTACCTTTCGCGATAATGGCAATTTTTATTGTGAAGAAGGCCGATCTGCCGGCAGCGCTCAAAGAAGAAATTTTAACGCTTTGCGAGTCGATCTCAGAAACTGAAATGTTTTACGGATGTATTCCACGCGCAGGATGCCTCGTTGCGGTAGGTGTACTACTTTCCAACAACGGCATCTCATACCAGCTTGAATTTGAGAATATCACTTTCAGATAACGAGCTGCCCTACTTCCATTTGCGTTCTCAATGATACCAGCAATTTCACGTGTGAGACCCGAATCATAACAGCAGGACGTTGGAAAGAACTTCAAAAAAAAATTGCTGGGATCTTATACGAGGTCGAACATAACGACTTACGCATCACGAAGCTGCAAAGCACATAGTCGAAGTGCGGGAACAAATGGATGACCTGATCAATGAATTGCAAAAATCATCGCGACCTGAGCGACTGAAGCAATAAAAACCCTCGTCCGATCAACGCCTTCAGCAGGAGAACCAAAAAATAAGCCCTGCCACCGCTGACAGGGCTCGCTCATTTAAAAATCAAACCGAAGATTTCGATTTGTTTCCCTTTCCAACAACAGCTTCCCGTTGGTGATATCGTTTCATCATTTCCATCAATACCTTTCGATGCCTCCGATTAGTCACATCAAGTTTTGCCGCCACCGATACCTCGTGAACAAGTGCGTTGTTCCGATCATAGATCTTCACCACCGACTGATGCGGAACATTCATGTTCGACTCTACCACCCAGTAATGTTCCTGAGCAAAGACTGTTGCACTGACAATCATCAGCGCAAACACAAGAAAAACTTTTGCCTTCATAAGATTGTATTTCCTGAATGTACGCCAGCCCACATCATAAGATTTGAAAAATAGCCACAGCGTTATCGCGTATCGACCGATCCAGTCCTGACAGCGACCAATAATTTTTGTCGACCATCTGCACCGTTTCGTCTACGAACAGAATCTGGACGAAACATTTCTGGTAAATTTCAGTATTCACTTTATGGACAATTTCTTCGCGCGCCTCGTCCTGTCTGATGCATGGTCATACCGCATCCTGCGTCACCTGCTTTTCTGGCTCAGCTGCTGGGCGTTCATGGGTTTCATCTATGGATTCCTTTACGTTGACGAAGCGCAGCAACCTCAGTTCCTCCGCTCCTACATCGAGTCGTTTGTCTACATGCCCCAGCATATCCTCCTTAGCTACGGCATCATTTATTTTGCGCTCCCGCGATATATTCTGAAGAATCGGTATTGGGCAGGCATCGCAGTTATCATACTGCTCGTAATCCTCGCTGCGATCTGTTCTCCACTCGTACAGATTTTCGCGCTCAATCCAATTCGCGAGGCGCTCAACTTTCCGGCCAAACACCTGTCAGTATTCCTTTCGTTCATGGGTGGTCTCCGCGGTTCCATGACCATCGCTGGATTTGCTGTGGCAATAAAACTCGTCAAGCACTGGTATTTTAAAAGGGAAGAAAATACCGCACTTGAAAAAGAGAAATTGAAAGCTGAGCTGCAACTCCTGCGCGGACAGCTGCACCCGCATTTCGTCTTCAACACGCTAAACAGCATTTATTCGCTGGCGCTCAAAAACTCTGAGCAAACCCCCGCAGCTATCCTCAAACTGTCAGATCTTATGCGCTACATGTTCTCCGAGTGCTCAGGACCTCAGATTCTTCTCTCACGCGAAGTGGAGATGCTGAAAAACTATATCGACCTGGCGCGTTCGCGATACAACAATCGCATCGACATCCAGGTAAACATCGATGGAAACTTCCGCGACAAAACCGTTGCCCCGCTTATCTTTCTTCCTTTTGTCGAAAACAGTTTTAAATACGGAGCAAACGAAATGCTCGAAGACGCATGGATCACTGTCGATCTCGCACTCGATGGCAACATCCTGAAGTTCAAAGCAATTAACGGGAAGCCTGCGGGTATAGAAACCATTTCGTCAGGTGTAGGCCTGCGCAATGTGAAAAAGAGACTTCAGATGCTGTATCCCGGAGCGCACGAACTTCGTATTACTGAAGATGACGATTCCTTCATAGTAGTTTTGACAATCGATCTCGATAAACATATCCTGGTAGAAAAGAATGAAGCCGATACGATGCTTGTTGGTCGATGATGAACCTCCGTCACTGGAAATTCTGAAGACGTACATCGCGAGCACTCCTGGCCTGCACATAGAAGGCGAGTGCCATCATGCTGTTGCTGCATTCGAATTCCTTCAGACACACACCGTAGACCTCATTTTGCTCGACATGAATATGCCGCGCATGACGGGAATGGATTTTCTGCGCGCGCTGAAGAATCCCCCAAAAGTCATCATCACAACTGCGCACCGCGACTTTGCCGTAGATGGCTATGAACTTGGCGCGGTGGATTATCTGCTCAAACCGTTCTCACTCGACCGTTTCTGGAAAGCGATCCAGCGCATTCAGGCGGCTGCGGAGGTCAGCAACGCGCCTGTTGAAAAAGCAACCGAAGATCGTTCACTATACGTCAGGGCCGATCGCAAGATCGTGAAGATCCCTGTCGCGGAAATCATCTACATCGAAAGCCTCAAGGACTACGTGAAGCTCGTCCTGAGAGATCGGCATGTCATCACAAAGCAAACCATCACAGCCATCGAAGACATGCTTCCCGAAAAAGATTTTGTACGCGTGCACCGCAGTTTCATCGTAAACCTCCGCAGGATCGACTCATACACCCCGTCATCTGTCTTCATTGGAAAAAATGAAATCCCTATCGGACCGCTGTATCGTCAAACCGCCATCGGCCGCGTGCAGGGATGACGTTGTATCGGCAAACATTTCTTTTGGGGGTGTCCCCTTCTACCTCGCGCTGACCATCGCGCACGGGGCCGGGCTGTCCAGGGCTCCGCTTCGCTCCGGCCCCGCCTGAGGGCGTGGCAAACCCTTCCCATCCCTCACCCAAAATCCACAAACCCGAAACTGTGAACTTTGAACTTTGAACCTTGAACCTTAAACTTGGACTGCGAACTCTGAACTAACAAAATGAACCCGGAAATCATCATCACCCCACCCGAACAAGAAATCGTCACGACACGCGTCTTACCCTTCCCTCAAAAACTCGTCTACAAAGCCTGGACCGATCCTGAACATCTCAAAAACTGGTGGGGACCAAAAGGATTCACGAACACTTTTAATGTCTTCGATCTGCGTGTAGGCGGCAAGTGGCACTTCGTAATGCACGGACCTGACAAAGGAAATTACGTGAATGAAGTTACCTTTCTTCTAATTCTCGAGCCCGAACGCATCGTGTGGGACCGGCAGTCGAAGCCATTGTTTCAGGTAGAAGCGATCTTTGAAGCATTGGCTCCTGATTCAACAAGAGTCGTATTCAAACAGAAATTCCGGTCAGCGGAAGAGTGTGAGAAGCTGCGAAAGTACGTCCCCGAAAAAAACGAAGAAAACATGGACAGGCTTGAAGCGGAGTTGCAAAAAATGCAATGAGAATATTATGATCAATGATCAATAATCAATGATCAATAATCAATGATCAATAATCAAATTCCAATGAGACTTAGTCTTGACGAACTGCCTTTTTCACAACAATATCCGTTGCAAGCCAATCTTCAACCCTTGACTTCACTATTTGATTTTTGATTTTTGATTTTTGATTTTTGCAATTTGGCCTTTGCAAACTCACCTGTACAACTCACTAATCATCTCCATCGTCAGCGGCTTCTCCAGGTAGCGGATCACGTTGTCATCGGCCAGGGCGCGTTGACGATCGCTGGGATGAATAGAAGAGCTGATCACGTACAGGTCTACTTTCTTTGGAAGCGATGCCTTGATTTCCCTGAAGAATTTCAGAAAATCCCAACCCGTGGTGACGGGCATGTATATGTCGAGCAGAATAATATCGGGAAGCGAAGCAGGATCATCAAGCGATGAAAGCAACTTCTCGATAGCAGGTTTCGCAGTCGGAAACGTGCTGATGAGATGGCCTTTGTTCAGCTCGCATAAACGTTTCACATAAAACGTCAGCATCACATCATCATCGATGATCCAAACGTGCGTGTCTTTCATTTTTTCCCGTAATCGCCTCAAACATAGAATTAAGATTTGCCGTTTCCTACGAGAGCCACACGGGTTTTTGCAAAAGGCTCGAAAAAATAGTGGCCTCCACAGAGACCGATCGGGGAATGTACTGAGACTTAGCCGCGTAGCATTACGTATTTGACCGGTACCCTTCCAAAATATCCGGGCGTATGCCATCAATCGTATCTTCTATTTGCCGACCTTACATTACAAACCCTCCACTGTGGCACCACAGCAATTTTTGGATGAAGAAGACCGCGTCCGGGAACTTCACTCCTACGACATCCTTGACACGGTTCCCGAAAAGGAACTCAACGACATTGTTGAGCTTGCCTCATCGATCTGCAATACACCGATCGCACAGATCACGCTCATCGACAACAAGAGACAATGGATCAAGGCCACGTTTGGTCTGTCGGGAGGCTCTACAGGACATCACTCTTTCTGCAACGACACCATCCAGACACCGCACCAGTTGTTCGAAGTAACCGACTCCACCCGCGACCAGCGCTTCGATAGCAACCCATACGTTACTGGCGATCCGTATATCTGTTTTTACGCTGGGTCACCGCTCGTGACACCAAACCTGGTCAGCTTACACCTGAGGCGAGGCGCGGCCTCCGGATATTTACTCAGCGCGTGATAGAACATCTCGAAGTAAGGCGCGCCAACGTCTTGCTCAGAAAACAACTCCTTCACTTCACCAGCAGCTCACGGAAATTAGGGAGCAAAATCCGGAAAATTACAGACAGGCACATGTGACGAATACATCAGCTCCTCGAGCAGATCATCTTTTCCCTCTCTCATACGATGGCCGATCACTTCCTGGAAGGACATCTGCCTTCACTGAACACGAGGAAATGACACCGGAAATATCAAGGCTTATACTGAGCGAATGAAAGAAGTTATCAAGGAGTTAAACGTCTACACGAGCCACCTTACGAAGTTATTTCTGGACAAGCGTGGCATAGCCTGACCATCCTTTTGTTAACTGGAAATTTTATGCTAACTTCTCAGCCTGTTCGGATGTGTTATACAGATGAGCACCATTCGGCATATTTGCGCTTCTTTTCTTTTTGTGCTGGCCACCCTGCCACTCTTCGGTCAGCAGCCGGTAATCTTTCGTCAGATCAATAAAGCCGATTCGTTAGCCAGGGCACTCGCCTGGGTCGACAAGGAATTCACAAAAGCGGAACACAAATGTCACACACTCATCTGGAGCCTTCGGGAGATCCGCGAAGACGCTCTCGCCCTCAAACAAAAAGGTGCATTTGCATTCACCATGACCGATGAATGGCCCTCCCCCGAATCGGAATTTTATGTTATCAGCTTTTACGAGATCATCCTGCGTGACAAGATGATGGACCGGTACAACAGGTTGCACACCTACCGCATCAACAAGAAAATGCGTGTGGAGCAGTACAATCCAGACGATGATTCCTGGCTCGCGCAGCAGTAACTACGTACTGAAATTCGAAATGCAGGAACCAAAGAGATACAGAGAACCACGAAAATGCACTGAGGCAGTTCATGTATCTGCGAATTAAAGCGAGATACGGTTATTTGAAATTCATCGGTATATAAACCTGAGAGCACACCGCACCCGCGGGCGAGTGAAGTGCTTTTCTTGCCCCATCTTTATCATCCAACTTTTTCTCTACCACGATCCGCCCGGGATATCCTTTACGGCAACTCAGGTATCGCTGATGCTATAGCCGCTTGCTGCACCCCAAGCTCGCTGACGATTGTTGACACGTTTCAAATTTGACTGTCACGCAGCGCAACGCTACTTCCCTGAACCATCCTCGGCATTTCTTTTTTCCAACAAATTTCTCCGGGAATTCACTGATGAAACCTCAACAAGCACCCTCTGCTTCTCATCATCGGCTGGAGCCATGCGCTTCCTGCATTTCATTCTATTCTGCGAATAATCTTTTCACTTTAAATATTATCTATGAAAGAAAGACTACTCTCTCAAAAATTGATGCACTTGACCCGTGCACGGAAAATGCGCTATTCTCTGTACATACTTCTACTCATGGTGTGTGGAAGTGTATACGGCCAGCCGACCTTACTGCATCCGATCGCCAGCGGAAGCAAAAATTTTGTTAACATCAACGGCCGCTTGTATTATTCATCAGGCTCCTCGTTGTATACCGCGTCCGTTACAACGGCCCCGGTACTTGTCGCGAATACCGGAGAAAACATTCTTCGGATCCATGACATCACGGTCGGGCCAAATTTCTTCTTCGTAACAGAAAGCGCGTCAGGTCAAAGCCTGTGGCGCACCGATGGAACCACGGCCAACACTATTAAAGTTACCACCCAGACGCAGATCACCCCCCTCCTTGCCTACAACTCCGAACTTTACATGCGCGTGAATTCTGCCTCCACAGGTGTCGAACTATGGAAGATGGATGCTGCGTATAATGCCGGCATTGTAAAAGACATAAACCCCGGCACTGCTAATGGATTTTATACAACGGCAATCGTTTTCAACAACCTCTTGTACTTCTTCGCTAACTCCGGTACTGGCCAGGACCTGTGGAAAAGCAACGGCACGCCAGCCGGTACTGTAATGGCAGTAAACCTCGATGACGCAGACGTCTATCTTTTTTCCGGATTTCATAGCCTCACTGCGGTGAATGATGTGATGTACTATACGGCCGATTACGAACAGGGAGACTGGGGTGAGCGTGTTGCCGACTTGTGGAAAACAAACGGAACACAGGCCGGAACAACCAAAGTCGTTCAGTTCACCGGTGGCCATTCGTACAATTACCTGTCAAACCTGCTAGCCTGGAAGGGTAAACTGTACTTCTTTCACAACATCGGTGATCCGCAATACCATTACATTTCTGTGAGCGATGGAACCGCGGCAGGAACACGTCACATCGACCTAACCACTATTGATGGCTCACCTCGAAGACTGATCGATGGCGGAGACTACGTTCTTTACTATGCCGAGTCGCAGGGCAACACAACACCCATTGAAAAAACAGATGGCACTAATGTATCGCTGGTTCATCAATTCTCATACTATCACAGCACAAGCGATGCAAACATCAGTCTGACTGCCACCGGGGGCCGCGCATTTTTTCTCGATGACGTTCAGGAATATTACGGTGGATCTTCAGAGTTGTGGCAGGCAGATCTTGCAAGCGGTGTAACACAGTCGGTGGCAGAACGATATGGTTTTTCACTCAGCGGTTCGGGCAACATTGTCGCGGACAATGGCAACATCTACTTCACTCGCGTCAGCAGTGGTCAGATGACGCTATGGTACCATAATCCAAACAACCCTCCGGGTACTGCGTGTACGGGTGCCGGTTCGATCGAACGCGAGAAATGGGTGAACATCACCGGAACAAGTGTTTCAACAATCCCTTACAATACAAAAAATCCCTCATCCATAACTTCGCTTACCAGCTTCTCGACACCACAAAACGAAGGAGATAATTACGGCTCGCGTATCCGCGGATACTTGTGTGTGCCGGAGACCGGAAATTACACGTTTTATATTTCAAGCGATGACAACAGCGAACTCTGGCTGAGCACCGATGAGACGCGTGAAAACAAAAGACTGATCGCCTCCAGCAAATGGACGCGATTTAATGAGTGGAATAAATATCCAACGCAGCAATCCGCAGAGATCCCGCTGGTGAAGGGCCAGAAATATTACATCGAAGCACTGCACAAAGAGGCTACTGGTGCCGATCACCTTTCGGTTGGATGGAAGCTTCCTAACGGAACACTTGAGCGCCCAATCCCGGGAAGCAGACTCATCCCCATTGAGCGCGACATCCCTCCCGTTATCTCTCTGAATGACCCTTATGAAGGGGAAACCTTTATCGCACCGGCCACGGTTGACATGACCGCGTACGGTTATGACGATGACGGCCAGATTGTCAACGTTTCTTTTTATGCCTCGGGAACATATCTCGGGTCCGATAACACTGAACCGTATCAGTACAAATGGGAGAATGTACCCGTTGGCGACTACACCATTGAAGCAAGAGCAACAGACGATGACGGTAACATCCGCACATCTTCTTCGGCTATTAAAGTGACTGCACCATCGTGCAACGGCAACGGAGGATTGTACCAGGAGTTTTGGGTGAACGCGACCGGCACGGATGTGCGAACCTTTGACTTCTCGACCAACCCTAATGGAGGATCGCGCTACTTCACAAGTTTTGAAACAACGCAATACTATTCCAACAATTACGCAAGCCGCATGCGCGGAATGGTGTGCGTTCCTCAAACTGGAAATTATACCTTCTGGATCTCGAGTGACGACTACAGCGAACTCTATTTAAGTACAGATGAGAACGAGGGTAGTAAGAAACTGATCGCCTGGGTTTACGGAGCAACACCTTTCCGCAACTACGATAAATATAGTTCACAAAAGTCTGCGCAGATCTATCTCGAAGCGGGGCGGAAATACTATATCGAAGCGCGCCACAAGGAAGGAACCGGAAATGATTTCATCTCGGTTGGATGGACACTGCCTGATGGAACGCTGCAGCGTCCGATACCTGGTGATCGCCTGATCTCTACCGCACCGCCACCAAATTATGCACCTTCGATCACGATGCTTAGTCCGCAGCCTAACGAAAACTTCACCGCTCCTGCTACAGTAAAGATCGCTGCAGAGGTGACTGATCCGGATGGGGTGAGGAAAGTAACGTTTACCGCAGTGTATGGTGGCATTGTAGTTGTACTTGCCGAAATGACGAGCGCTCCATACGAATACACATGGGAGGACGTAGAAGCGGGATCGTACGAGCTGCGGATCTCTGCGGAAGACGGCCGTGGAGCGACAGGCTATGCAGGCCTGCATTTCTCGGTCAGTGAAGGTGCATGCGCAGGAACTGGAAAACTCGTGCGTGAGATCTGGACAGGCATCAGCGGAACATCGATCTCAAGTATCCCGCTGAACGCTCCTCCGAACCGGAAAGTGGAATTGACAAGTTTCTCAACACCAAACTACTATGGCAATGACTACGGAAGCCGCATCCGCGGATATGTGTGTGTCCCTGAGTCGGGTGCGTATACGTTCTGGATCTCCGGTGACGACAACAGTGAACTGTGGTTGAGTAGCAACGATGACCCTGCTGGCAAAACGAGAATCGCATATGCTACCAGCGCCACAGCTGTCAACCAGTGGGGCAAGTACGCGACACAGAAGTCAGCGCTGGTCAACCTTGTGAAGGGTCAGCGATACTATATCGAAGTTTTACACAAGGAAGCAAACGGTGCTGACCACGTTGAAGTAGGATGGCAGCTTCCTTCCGGTGTGATGGAACGACCAATCGGGGGAAATCGCGTTATTCCGTTTGAAGATGCGTCAACGGCCGCAGCAGCTTTTGCAACAGAGGGGGTATTTGATCCGGAGGAAGAAAGTACGATGACTGTGTATCCGAATCCTGCTGTCGGTGGCAACGAGCTTTCAATTTCACTTTCAGACGGAACTGCCGGAGAAGTTGATGTCGATATCATTTCCATGACAGGCG
The DNA here is from genome assembly GCA_029309925.1 of Fulvivirgaceae bacterium JP3-4. Lineage (GTDB taxonomy): Bacteria > Bacteroidota > Bacteroidia > Cytophagales > Cyclobacteriaceae > Chryseosolibacter. The sequence continues at coordinate 1,977,884 of JARKND010000001.1, read as the reverse complement.
TTTCGGTGCAACGCGAAACACTTGCAACCAATGGCAGCGAAGTACGTGTGGGATTGAAATCGTCAGTGACACCTGGCATGTACCTGATCAAAGTGGCCGATCAGCGAAGACGATGGATGAAAAAAATACAAGTTAAGTAGCTACTCAATCATTGAATGATAAATCAAAGCTTCCTTTCGGGGAAGCTTTTTTCGTTTGTGAATATTCGGTCTCGGATGGACGATTGTACAGGCATTAGGCATTAGGCACTCGGCATTGGTGGGTGCATCCTAAATAGGAAAGAACATCTCCTGCGAAAAAGATCGCATCATTTGTATATTTAACTTTATAATCCCTCAGCCCTATGACCAGACTTAGTGTTCTTCTGTCGATCATCTTTTTCTTTGTTTGCACGAAGTCGCACGCTCAATCCAATTCAGAATGGACAAAGCCAACCGAGCCTTTTCGCATTGCAGGCAACGTTTATTATGTCGGGACGTATGACCTGGCCTGTTACCTGATCACGACCGATGAAGGAAACATCCTGATCAACACGGGCCTGGCGGAATCCGCTGACATGATCCGGAAAAATATTGAAAGGCTGGGGTTCAGATATTCTGATACGCGCATGCTATTGAATACACAGGCGCATTTCGATCATGTTGCAGCGATGGCAAGAATCAAGAAAGAAACCGGAGCGAAGCTGATGGCACACGAAGCTGATGCGCCAGTAATGGAAGACGGAGGAAAATCTGACTTCTTGTTTGGTGCCGATAAATCATTTGCATTTGAACCTGTATCAGTTGACCGTGTCCTTCACGATCGCGATACCATCACGCTTGGTAAGACAAAAATCACCGTGTTGCATCACCCGGGCCACACGAAAGGTTCTACAAGTTTTATGGTTGACGCACCAGATGAGAAAAGAAGCTGGCGAGTGCTGATCGTGAATATGCCCAGCATTCTTCCGCAGACACGCATCAGTGGAATGCCAAAATATCCGGGTGTTGGAAAAGACTATGCTTATACGCTTGAGCAACTCAAGTCCTTGAAGTTTGACATTTGGGTTGCATCGCATGCCAGCCAGTTCCAGCTTCACGATAAGCGCAAGCCAGGAGATCTGTACAACCCTGAAGTGTTTCGCGACAATACCGGATATGAGGCCTCGATCAATACGATCAGAAAACAATACAATGATCGCCTGAAGTCAGAGACAAAAAAGTAACCACCGCTTTCAGACGTTTGCTGCGAAAAGTTGATTTCGCGTCTGAAGCGACATGACAGTCCGATTAATCAACATCGCGTAAGATTCATGCAATATTTTTTAAGGTTGTTAATGAATGTTGTCTGCCAACAGAATCGATACGCTGGTCGCGCTTTTGCGTAATTCGTAGATCGTGATCATCGGTTACACGGCAATCCAAAGAACTTAGCATTAACAAACGGGCGGGTTTGGAAACCAAAGCTAATGTTTTATGAGATTACTGAAAGCATTGATCATCCTCATCGCGCTGGCCATTATCCTCGGAGTTGCGCGCGAGGCCCGAAGTCAGATGAAGGACGTTCAGCAAACGCTCGATGCCGTGCTGAACAATGCCCGAACAACAGCGCTAAATTCATCGCGTGTTAAGTGGGACAGTTTGCGCGAAGTTGTTACGCTTTCTTCGGCAAACGCAAAAACAACTCCAGACCTGAAGTATTCCTTTGAGGTAATTTTCAAATCGCTTGACGATCAACAAGCCGTAATTTTCGATCCGGCAACAATGACGCGCATCGCAGGATGCGATCGCCAACCATCGCCCTCTAACGAGCCGCTCACCTTTTTCTTAGCTGAAGAAGGAATTGCCTACATCCGTCTACCAGCTTCAGGTACAGCCACAAATGCTGACGAATACGCGAATGCTGTTCGCGCAGCGGTTGATTCTTTGACAAAAGACGGAGCCATAGCATGGATCATCGACCTTCGATACGCAGCAAATGGAGACTCAAGGGCAATGCTTGCAGGCCTGGCTCCGCTGTTTGAGGAAGGGCTTGTTGCAACCACGGTTGATAACCGGAAAAAGATCAACGACATGTATACCGTGCACAACGGAAACCTGTACGTCAACCAGGTTGAGATTGGAAACTTTGCCCCTCACCAGGGCGATCTCAGCAAGACCAGAATTGCAATTCTTACAAGCACGCAAACACGAGGCGCTGCTGAAATTGTATCGATTGGATTCAAGGGAAGAAAAAATACAAAGTTCTTTGGCGAACAAACCGCTGGCGACATCTTCGCCACCACAACAATAAACATCGCTCCAAATCTCACCATGCGATTGAGCTCGATGCTGTATGTCGACAAACGTGGCAGAGAATATCTCAAGGCGCCAGAGCCTGATCTAGCAATTGAGTTCTCAAGGGGTGAACCGCTTGACAAGGACAAAGCGATCCGTGAAGCAAGCATGTGGCTAATCAAAATGCATAAATCCGGCACAGAAGTCGCATCACTTGGCAGCTAAGTGCGCACAGGTCCGTTAAACTACGTACGTGGAAACCCGCGTTTTTGGTTTACTGCAACTATAGCCGCCCGGCATGAACTATCTTTGGCGCTGAAATTATCTATGAGAACCAAAAAACGCATTGCCAGATTTAATACCGTGCAAGCAGAAATCGGGTTGGCAATCGCGCAACTCCGCATTGAGGCCGGCTACGAAACCACAAAGGAATTCACCTCGCGCTTTGACCTTCCGGAAATTCAGTACTGGCGAATCGAAAACGGAAAAGCCAACCTCACCCTCAAATCCATCTATCGGATTCTCGAAGTTCACAACGTTGACTTCTTTGAATTCTTCCACTCGATTAAAGTAAAGGCCGTTCAGGAGCGGTAGAGCGGCCAATCGCTTTTGTCCGTTTACGAACCATCCTTCCCAAAGTCGCACAAACATCATATAAGAAATCGCATTTTCAGCGTGCGTTCGATGATTTTCAATGGCACCGTTATTGCCAACCGCACTCATCGATACTTAAGCCAACACCGATGTTTGCAAACTACTTCAAAATCGCACTCCGAAACCTGTTCAACAGCCGCAGCTTTTCAGTTCTAAATATCCTCGGCCTTTCAATAGGTATGACATGCTGCCTCCTCATTTTTCAATACATCACTTTCGAGTCCAGCTTCGACAGATTTCACTCCAACCGAAACGAACTCTATCGTGTGTTGCAGGCTTACGCCCGCGGCACGGAGGAAATGGGCACAGGCCACGCCTACACAGCGCAGGCGTTAGCGCCAGCCTTGAAGGAGGCTGTTCCGGAAATTGCACAGATCACGCGGCTCCATTCAGAAAACGCTATCGTGTCAAACCCGTCACGCCCCGACAGACTTTTGGAGAACGACAAGATCCTTTATGCAGATCGCGCCTTTGCAAAAATGTTTTCGTTTCCTGTGACAGGCGGAGACGCTGCAACATTCCTTGAGCCGGGCACCACAGTGGTGACGCAATCTGCCGCACGCAAATTCTTTGGCGACAGTAATCCGCTGGGACAGACACTGGCTGTTACCGGAATTATAGAGAAAAGTTATACCGTAACCGGTATTGTACAGGACCCTCCCAAAAATTCACACCTGCAGTTTGAAATTCTGTTGCCGATGGAAGACCTGCTCACCAGTGAAGAAGGTTATCTCAACGAGCCTGAAGGTGGATGGAGCTGGAACAACTTTACCACGTACATACAGGTTCACCCTGGCACCGACCCGAAAGTGCTGGAAAAGAAAATGACCGATGTATTTCTCAAGCATCGCGGTGACGCCATTCGCCAATGGGGCGGCAGCGCAGCACTGCAGACACAACCGTTGACCGACATTCACCTCAACGCAGATATCATGGGCGCTGGAAGCATTGTGTCCGGAAGTTATCGCACGCTATACTTCTTTCTTGTGATCGGACTGGTGACACTTGTTATAGCGCTTGTAAATTACATTAACCTCGCCACTGCGCGCGCACTAAACCGGTCGCGTGAAGTCGGTGTTCGTAAAGCTATCGGTGCAAAGCGTGAACAACTGATCGTACAGTTCCTATACGAATCAGGAATCACCAACATCACTGCAGTGGTGATTGCGCTCGCGCTCGCAGCGATGCTGATGCCGGTAGTCAACGATGTTGCAGAGACGCAGCTCGACATCAGCCAGTGGACGCAGCCTGGCTTCCTCATCTCCCTTGCGTTGACAGTGCTTGCAGGTACGCTTCTGGCCGGACTGTATCCGGCATTCGTGCTGTCGTCATTCAAGCCCGCATCTGTTTTGAAAGGCAGGTCGGCATATTTGGCCGGACATCTCTGGCTCCGAAAAGGATTAGTGGTCATCCAGTTTACAGCGTGCATTGTGCTGCTCGCAGGAACTGCGGTAGTGTATAACCAACTCAGCTACATGCGCGAAATGGATCTCGGGATGAATCTTGAACAGGTTGTGGATGTACGTGCACCCCGGGTTCTCGGTGAAAACGTTGACCGTGCAACCGTGATGGCGGGCTTTCTTCAGGAAATCCGTAAGGTACCTGGCGTTGAGGCAGCCGCGCTTTCTTCAACCATTCCCGGCCAGGGTTTCAATTGGAACGGTGCGGCTATACGCAAGGCAACAGATGATCCAGCGAAGTCGCTGCAGGGCGTTGCTACATATATCGACTCCGCCTTCGCTCCTCTTTACGGTCTTGAACTGGTAGCTGGAAAAACATTTGCGGATGTCACCACCGTTGATGCCGAGGATGCACCCTGGACGGTCATGGTGAACGAAACCACAGCTAAAAATCTCGGCTACAATACACCAGCCGAAGCCATTGACGAAATGCTCGACATTGGAGGACGTCAGGCACGAATCCTTGGAGTGTACAAAGACTTCAAATGGTCCTCTGCCCACCAGGCACAGCAGAATGTCGTGTTCGGCAGGACAAATACGGGACGTCATGTGTCTGTTCGCCTTGCAACAAACGACCTTCAGGCAGTGGTCTCTAAAATTCAGGCAACATATGATGCGCTGTTCCCGGGCAACGTCTTCAACTACAGTTTTGTAGACCAGGCATTCGATCTTCAGTATAAAAACGATCAGCGATTTGCAAAACTGTTCAGCATCTTCGCGGGAATGACGGTCTTCATCGCGTGTCTCGGATTGTTCGGACTCGTTGCCTTCACAGCGCAGCAGCGGACAAAAGAGATAGGCATGCGCAAGGTTCTCGGTGCCACCGTAGGAAGTATCGTAACACTGCTGAGCAAAGATTTCTTGAAGCTTGTTCTGTTGGGATTCATTCTTGCCATCCCGCTCACCTTATACATCATGAACCAGTGGCTGGCAAACTTTGCTTACCGTACAGAAATTGGCGCAGGGATTTTTGTGGTATCAGGACTGATCGCTGTAGCGATTGCACTTGCCACGGTGAGCTGGCAGTCGTTGAAAGCTGCCATTGCAAACCCGGTGAATAGCCTGAGGAGCGAGTAATGAATTTTACATTATCCGTGTGCCGGAATTCTCGCTTTGGGCGACCTGAGGTTCCTGACAATTAATTCTGCAACCACCAGGTTCGGCACCCAACACATCCAGGCAATGATGCGGTAAGCAAAAATGAAGTCCATCGCAAATACGAACTGGAAGAGTGGCAGCCAGATGCGCAGCGTCACTGCAGCAAAACATAAGGCATAGCTTCTGATCATCCAGTGCTGGTGCTGATCGACATTTCCGCCCCTGATGCTCGCGTACGCCCTGACCGTTGTGAATAACCAAGAAATTGCGAGTCCGCTGAAACCAAGCACTGATGCCAACCCACCTGTTGCGTAGAAAGCGATGTAGAGTCCGGCCGTACCGCTCAGCATGACTGCGGTCAGGTAAACTTTGCCGAGCAACTTGTGCAGCGGCAGATTTTTATTGCGGAATCGCCTGCTGAACTGGGACCATCCTGCCAGCAACGCTATACTTCCGCCAAAAATATGCACGTAAAATCCGGTCTGCCACGCAAAGCTTTGACGCAAGTCAGGCGCTTTAGAGGCCAGTAATCCCTGGCTCATGTCAATCGCAACATAGAAAAGTGGATAAATGCCAATCAGCACAGCAAAAAATGCGAACAGGATCCAGGCCAGGGTTTTCATAGAATAAAGATAACGATCATTCCAACTCCTATCGCAATAGCTCAGTCGATCTCGACTACTTTCTTGTTGTTCAGCTTTCGCATTTCCGGAGGAATAATCTCCAGAATACCGTCTTTCAGGGTTTCGATGAGTCTGCTCTTCAAATAATCGCGGTGTGTCACAAGACTGACTTCGCGCGCGGGTGTTGGCTCTCTCAGGCGTTTCACAAGCTTGCGCTGTGAAGGGCTAAACTCCAGCACCGCGAGCTCTGGCAGAATCGTAATGCCGTCACTCTTATCGACCATCCGCTTGAGTGTCTCGATATTTCCCGTCTCGTACTTGAAATGAAAATCGCTGCGTTTGCGCAGTTCGCACAAATTCAAAATCTGTGAGCGGAAACAATGGCCTTCTTCGAGCAGCCAGAGTTTTGACGGATCTATTTCACTCGGCAATACGTATTTCTTGTCTACCAGCGAATTCTTTTTTGAGACATACACAAAGAGTTCCTCGTAAAATAGTACTTCCTCTTTTATCGAGCTATCACCAAGCGGTGTCACGACAATGCCACAATCGAGCCGGTTATTCTTCAATTCGTCTATGACTTCTTCAGTGATCGCTTCTTTTATGATCAGGTTGATCTGAGAATACTTTTCGCGCACATATTTATAGAGTGGAGGAAGCACGTATGGGGCGAGTGTGGGAATGATGCCGATGCGCAATTCGCCTGAGATCGAATCCTTCTGATCGGAAATGATCTGTTTGATCATACTCGCCTCCCGAAGGATAATTCGCGCCTGAGCGATGATACTTGCTCCGACTTCCGTTGGAATAACGGGCTGCTTGGTGCGATCGAAGATTTTCACGCCCAACTCCTCTTCGAGCTTTTGGATTTGCATGCTGAGGGTCGGCTGTGTTACAAAACATTTGTCAGACGCCTGGACAAAATGCCGGTAAGTGTCGAGCGCTACGATGTATTCTAACTGTGTTAAAGTCATGATTATAGACAATTTCTATACGATCATAAAAATAATCAATTTGATTTATCATTACAACTGTCGTAATGTTGAACTGCATTTACAAAAAGGATCTAACAACCAATAAACAATGGAAAGCAATACAACCGTCCCTCACAAAAAAGCTCTCAATGTAAACGAGAGTGAAGCTGCGAAGTGTCCGTTCCATGGCGGAGCACTCAAGCAAGCTGCCGGTGGTGGTACACGTAACCGCGACTGGTGGCCAAACCAACTGAAGCTGAACATCCTGCGTCAGCATTCAAATCTGTCTGATCCAATGGGAAAAGATTTTGATTACGCAAAGGAATTCAAGTCACTTGATCTGAAGGCGGTAAAAAAAGATATTTTTGAATTGATGACGACCTCGCAGGACTGGTGGCCTGCAGACTACGGTCATTACGGGCCGTTCTTCATCCGCATGGCGTGGCACAGCGCGGGTACGTACAGGATTTCTGATGGACGTGGTGGCGCAGGCGCGGGACAACAGCGCTTTGCTCCGCTTAACAGCTGGCCTGATAATGCTAACCTTGACAAAGCGCGTTTGTTGCTTTGGCCTGTAAAACAGAAGTACGGAAAAAAAATCTCATGGGCCGACCTCATGATTCTCGCGGGAAACTGCGCGCTTGAATCGATGGGCTTCAAAACTTTTGGATTTGCCGGTGGACGCGCTGACGTCTGGGAGCCTCAGGAAGACGTTTATTGGGGATCTGAAACCAAATGGCTCGAGGATAAGCGCTACAGCGGAGATCGTGAACTTGAAAGTCCACTGGGTGCCGTCCAGATGGGTCTTATCTATGTAAATCCGGAAGGTCCTAACGGAAAGCCTGATCCCGTTGCTGCCGCGCGCGACATTCGCGAGACTTTCGGGCGCATGGCGATGAATGATGAAGAAACGGTTGCACTCATTGCCGGAGGACATACGTTCGGAAAAACGCATGGTGCTGCTGACGCTGCAAAGTATGTTGGTGTTGAGCCCGCGGGTGCAAGCATTGAGCAGCAAAGCATGGGTTGGAAGAATAGCTACGGCAGCGGACATGGTGTTCACACGATCACCAGTGGTCTCGAAGGTGCATGGACAACCACGCCTACGAAGTGGAGCAACAACTTCTTTGAAAACCTTTTTGGATTTGACTGGGAACTGACAAAGAGCCCTGCTGGTGCGTTCCAATGGAAGCCAAAGAATGGGGCGGGTGCTGGAACTGTTCCTGATGCACACGACAAGTCCCTGCGCCACGCTCCTACTATGCTTACAACCGACCTTGCGTTGCGTTTCGACCCGATCTACGAAAAGATCTCCAGAAGATTTTTTGAAAATCCCGATGCGTTTGCAGATGCCTTTGCACGTGCATGGTATAAGCTGACTCACCGCGACATGGGGCCGCGTGCGCGTTACCTTGGCCCTGAAGTTCCACAGGAAGAACTGATCTGGCAGGACCCACTCCCGCCAGTAACACACAAACTTGTTGATGATAAAGACATCGCAGCGCTGAAGAGCAAGATCCTTGCTTCAGGCCTCACTGTATCTCAACTCGTATCGACTGCGTGGGCATCAGCGTCAACATTCCGCGGGTCAGACAAGCGCGGTGGCGCCAACGGTGCCCGTATACGCCTCGCTCCGCAAAGACTGTGGGAAGTAAACAATCCGATCCAACTCGCGGTTGTCCTAAAAGCTTTGGAAGATATTCAGAAAGAATTCAATGCAGCCCAGACTGGTGGGAAGAAAGTTTCACTTGCTGATTTGATTGTGCTTGCAGGTTGTGCGGGTGTTGAGAAAGCCGCGCAGAACGCGGGTCACAAGATCACCGTTCCGTTCGCGCCTGGACGTGCAGACGCAAGCCAGGAGCAGACTGACGTTGAATCGTTTGACGTGCTTGAGCCAGTGGCAGATGGTTTCAGAAACTATGTGCAGTCGCACCACAAATCGGCCGCGGAGGAATTGCTCGTAGACAAAGCACAGCTGCTGACACTTACAGCACCCGAGATGACGGTGCTCGTTGGCGGTATGCGCGTGCTGAACACAAATTACGACAAGTCACAGCACGGAGTGTTCACAAAACGTGCGGAAGCCCTGACGAATGATTTCTTCCTGAACCTGCTTGATTTTGGCACAACGTGGAATGCAAGCGCAACTTCTCAGAACGTATTTGAGGGCCGCGACCGCAAGACTGGTGCAGTGCGCTGGACTGGAACACGGGTGGACCTGATCTTCGGTTCCAATTCTGAACTTCGCGCGATCGCTGAAGTTTACGGATGCGCTGATGGTGAGCAGAAATTTGTACACGACTTTGTCGCTGCGTGGAATAAGGTGATGAACCTTGACCGCTTCGATTTGCAATAATTGGTTTTAGAGAGAAAATGAGGACGATGAAGGTGACCTGTAATGGGTCACCTTTTTCATTTTTTAATCCCGACCTTTTGTTACTTTCCAATTCGACTGTCCCGCCTGCCGAAAAAGTCGTCTAACGATACCGTTGCTCCTGCTGACCTCCTTGCTTTTCGACAAACAGCCTCCCGCCAGAAAGCTAATCAGTATTTTTCCGTTTGCGGGCACGGTAAACAGTGTTCCACCATTTATGCGTTTCAAAAGACACAGTGCTGTAAATGAAACGAATACCATTTGCCCGACTATTTCATAGTCATAAATGACTAACGCAAAACGATAGCTACTGAGTGTTCGCCTTTTTTTAAAACACCTCTGCCGCTTCTTATTGTCATTATTTCAAAATAAATTAGTCAGTAAGACCCGTTACAAGAGATGCGTGGCGAAATAAATAGTAATCTAATAGTGCGTATTAAGGAAGGTGACGCCAAGAGCTTTGAAGTTCTCTTCAATACGTTCTATCCGCCACTCTGTGCCTATGCGAACAAGTTTGTTCACGATCCAGCGGAAGCTGAAGAGATAGCGCAGGATGTATTTTTCAGGCTATGGAAATCACGGATGCAACTCGATGAAGATGACTCTGTAAAAGGCTATCTATTCACATCCGTCAGAAACAAGTGCCTTCATTTCCTTGAGCACAGAAAAGTCAAGGATAAGTATGCGGCCATCCTTCATTATGTTTATAAGCAATCTGACGAGCCGAGTGTCCACGAGTCGCTCGTGGCAAGTGAACTTGAAGATGACCTCGACAAAGCGCTTAAGCAACTTCCGACCCAGTGCCGCAGGGTTTTTGAACTGAATCGCCTTGAAGGCCTGAAATATTCGGAGATTGCAACCCATCTCAACATTTCACAAAAAACTGTTGAAACGCAGATGTCCAGGGCACTTCAAAAGCTTCGCGTCCAACTCAAGGACTACATGCTGCTGATGATTTTAGCAAAAACCGATTTTTTTTAGTGACCGTGTAGGGGTAAACCCGGGATCTCCGGTAGTATACGTAGTAAGCGTAATACCGAGACCTAATGAACCACCCCTCCCCTTACATTCGCAATCTCATTTTGCGTTTTCTCAGGAAAGAAGCATCCGATTCTGACCTGGAGGAATTGCAGACATGGCTTGAAGCCGATAAGGAGCACGTCCGTTACTTCAAGATGTTCAATGAGCTCTACCAGGAAGAACACATTCTTGAAAATTTTACTGAGCAAAAACTCACGGCTTCGTGGAAATTGATGGAATCACGAATGCGTGAGTCCGCGCTTGAGCCGGAAAGACCTGTTATTATCAGGTTATTGCAGTCACCGTTCCTGCGCATCGCTGCATCTGTACTGGTTGCGGCATTTGTTATCTGGAAACTGTTACCGCAAGAATCTGTAGTTCCGCCTGTCGCCCAAAATACGGTTCTCCTTAACACAACAAAACGCACCCTTGAATACATCCTGCCTGACAGTACGCGCGTGTGGCTTAACGCGAATAGCTCAATTGATTTCGGACCCGACTTCTCCGAAAAAAGAAATGTCACTCTAAAAGGAGAAGCGTTCTTCGATGTAAAGAAGAAACACGCGAAAAATTTTGTTGTGCAAACTTCGCACATTTCAATTCAGGTAAAGGGCACACGATTCAATGTGCAGGCCTATGAAACTGGTAACGAAAAGGCCACCCTTGAAGAAGGTGAAATCGAACTCACGATTCGCGGCAACGAAGAAAGATACGCGATGGCGCCTGGTGATCAGATCATTATCAACAAGGAGCGGAAAACCATTACCCGCGAACGGGTAGACACAAAGAACTTCACAGCATGGAAAGAACAGGAACTTGTTTTTGACAACGCTCCGCTCGCGGACATACTGCTGAAGCTTGAAAACCGCTATAATGTTCGCATAGAGATCGATCCTGCAGTTGCACAGCGCGAACATCTCTCGATGACCATCTCAGACGAGCCGCTTGAAGAAATTCTTGAAATGATTCACCTGTCGTCAGCACTGAATTACAAGACTGAAAATGAAACCGTTGTAATCTATGAATAAGTAAATGTAATCCACCTAAGCAATCAATCTAACTATGACAAGTTTCTACTTACACCCTAAACCAAAGCCACGGCTGTCATGGCACAGCCGACTGCTTTTAATGACCATGCTTTGCGTGCTGTTGAGTCCAGCCTTGCTCGCCACGGATACGTTGAGCAGACGGAATCAAAACGCTCCGGTCGTTGAATTGAATGTCGAAAATGTGACGATCAAGGAAGCCTTGCGTGAAATCGAGCGACAAACACGCTTTAATTTTGTCGTTAACGACAATCGTCTGCGCTCAATAGAAAAGACAGTAACACTGTCTGTTAAAAACGAGAACATGTTCACTGCCCTTGACAAGATCCTGGAAGGAACCGGAATTTCTTACAAGGTGAAGCGCAATCACATCACGCTGATTCCACCACCACAACAGAAGATGGTACCGGTCGCAGACTCGGGACGCAGATACTTCTATCTGCCGGATGATGATTTCACAGGTGAGTTCATTACCGAGATCCCCGACTTCACCGTATCAGGCATTGTCCGTGATGAGCAGGGAGCAGGAATCCCCGGTGCCAACGTGCTCGTGAAAGGTACAACCATAGGGACCGTTACTGACGCCCAAGGTGCTTATACCCTGAACGTGCCGTCAGGTGAGTCTGTTCTTGTATTCAGCTTTATCGGATTTGTTACCCAGGAAGTTGCCATCGAGAACCGTTCGACTGTCAATGTAAGTCTGGCTGCCGATGTGAGAACGCTTAACGAGGTCGTTGTAATCGGTTATGGTACGCAGAAGAAATCGGACCTCACCGGATCGGTTGGTACTGTAAAGGCTGAAGAAATTCAGGAACGTCAGCTGCCATCAGTGAACCAGGCACTGGCAGGTCGCATTGCAGGTGTGCAGGTGAATGTGAACTCGGGAAGACCGGGTGGACAAACCAACGTGCGTATCCGTGGTTCAAGTTCTATCAACGCATCCAACAATCCATTGTATGTGATCGATGGTGTGATCCTCCCGGTGGGAACACAAACTCAGAACTCGAACGCGATCGACTTCATCAATCCGGCTGACATTGCGTCAATCGAAGTATTGAAAGATGCATCGGCAACAGCGATCTATGGTGCCCGCGGTGCCAACGGTGTGATCCTCATCACAACGAAGAAAGGCAGCACCTCCGGTGGACGTGTTACTTACGACATGCAGCTCAGCGTTCCTACACCTGGTCCTAACCGCGTTGAAATGCTGAATGCAAGAGAATTCCTTGAAGTGGAAGAACTCGCATGGAGGAATGCAGCACTTTACGATCCTTCGCAGCGAAACGCAGCCGGGGAATTTACCGGTAAAACAAATCCAGCTTTAAATCGCACCGACCCTTTGTTGTTCGATGCCAACGGTAATCCGCTATACGACACCGACTGGTTTGAAGAAGCTACACAAAGCAAGTTGTCGCAGAACCACCAGCTGTCTTTCACTGGCGGAAATAAGGAAAGCACATACGGTGCGTTCATCGGCTATCGCGAAGACAATGGTTTGCTTCTCGGTTCTTATCTGAAGCGATACTCCGGAAGATTTGTGTTCGACAGTCAGTTGAAGAGCTGGCTGAAGATTGGCGGAAGCCTCAGCTATAACAACCAGGACGACAACCTTGTCGATACTGGCACAGGCGGACTTAACTCAGTCCGCATGATCACGGAAGCACTTCCTTTCCTCCCCGTGCGTTACCCTGACGGAACGTATTCGCACAACTCGCACTACCCAACAATGGAAGGCGGACGAAATCCGGTTGACCAGCTGCTCAACAACAAATATCAGTTGCTGACACAGACGACACTGGGTAACATCTTCGCAAACGTGAAGCTGATGGAAGGCCTCGAGTTCCGCTCGATCCTCGGAACAAATGTGGTTGCACGCGAACGTGATGAATACACAAGCCGTCCTCCGCTGCAAGGCCCGGCACGCACACCGCTTTCAGCCGGCCAAAAAGGAAATGCGTTCCTGCGTTCAGACCGCGAAACGTTCTGGTCATTTGAAAACTACCTGACCTACAACAAAAAGCTTGCAAACATCCATGCGATCAACGCACTGCTTGGTATCTCATGGCAGGAGACAAACATCTTCGGTTTCCAGACCAGCACAACGACTTTCCTGTCTGACTTTTTTGATACAAACAACCTGGGTTCAGGTGCAACAATCAACACGCCAGCATCAGGTCGTGCGAGATTCGCATTCAACTCATACTTCGGAAGATTGAACTACAGTCTCAAAGACAAATATCTCCTGACCGTTACAGGTCGTATGGATGGTTCATCGAAGTTCGGTGAATCGAACAAGTTTGCGTTCTTCCCATCTGCAGCACTTGCATGGAAAGTATCCGATGAAGACTTCCTGAAGGATGTCAGCGCAATTTCAAGTCTGAAACTCCGTGCCAGCTATGGTCTGACCGGTAACTCAGAAATTCCGACATACTCCGCACTTCCGACATTGAATGCCGGCTATGTGGCAGTGTTCAACAATGCACGCGTGACTGGTATCGGCAAAGGCCGTCTTGGAAATCCGGACCTGCAATGGGAAAAAACAGCTCAGTCTGACGTTGGTGTTGAACTCGGAATTTTTGGAGGCAAGGTCTTTATTGAGGCCGACTACTATTACCGCAAGACTACTGACATGTTGCTCGATGCGCCACTTCCTCACACGAGTGGTTATGCCACCATCGTGAAAAACGTTGGTGCCATGGAAAACAAAGGTTATGAGTTCGCCCTGACAACTGAAAACTTTTCCGGTGAATTTACCTGGACTACAACGTTCAATATTTCCGGAAACCGCAACAAGGTGTTAGAACTGGCAACGCCTGCTCCGATCTTCGGTGTTGGTAATCCAAACTTCACAAACCAGACCGGTATCATTCGGGTTGGCGATCCTGTGGGCTCTTACTGGGGACTTGTTCGCCTCGGAACATGGGGCACGGATGAAGCTGCGGAAGCTGCGAAGTTCAACTATCGCGGGGGCAAGCCGGTACTTCCTGGTGATATCAAATACCTGGATGTCAATGGTGATTACCTGATCAACGATGCAGACCGCATGATCATTGGAAATGCTTATCCTGATTTCTATGGTTCACTCATCAACACTTTCCGTTACAAGAACTTCGATCTTACACTTGATCTGCAGTTCTCGTACGGCAACGAAGTGCTTGACATGACGAAGCACTCCGGTGAAGACCGCGTGTCAATCGCGAACAGCTACCGTTCTGTGCTCAATGCCTGGACTCCGGAGAATCAAGGTTCACCAATCGCGGCCATCCGTGATACGCGCGCGGGCTATGTGACGAACGTAGATACACATTGGGTGGAAGATGGTTCATTCCTTCGCGGAAGAAACCTGCTCCTCGGATACAACGTGCCTTCAAGAGTATCTGAACGCCTCAAGCTGAATACGCTTCGCGTGTATGGTTCTGTTCAAAACTTCTTCCTGGCAACGAAGTTCAAAGGCAATGATCCTGAAGTGACCACCTATGCGAACGTTTTCGCACAAGGTCAGACCTTCTTTGATTATCCGAAGCCAACAACATACATGTTTGGATTAAGCCTCGGTCTGTAATTCAATCGTTAGTTAACTAAATGAGATGACTATGAATAACATTCATAAAAACATAAAAGTCCTCGCGATGAGCGCGGCCCTGATCGTTGCGGCAGGATGCTCTGACTTCCTCGATGAGAAAGATCCGACCAACATGTCTCCAGATACGTTCTTCACGCTTCCGGAACATGCGGAACCCGTTGTTAATGCAACTTATGAGAACCTGCGCTTCTTCAGTGGTGGTGCCGGTATCTTTTCTCAGAATTTCCAGCTGCTGGATGCGCTTAGCGGAATCGCCAGAACAGAGACCGCACAGAACTCTGACCTGAACAACCTGTATGGTTTCAGCTACACGGGAGATAACCTGCACTTGAGCCAGTGGTGGCGCGAGTTGTATGAGGGGATTGCAAACGCTAATCTCGCGATCGACAAGATTACGAACATCCCTCCTCCTTACAATGAGTCAGACAGAACGCTGTGGCTTGGCCACGCTCATTTCCTCCGTGCGCTGCACTATTTCTACCTGGTGCGCCTGTGGGGCGATGTTCCACTGATCACAAAGCCGGTGTACAGCACATCATCTCCTGATCTCTTCCCAGCAAGATCATCAGCGCAAAGCGTATATGACCAAATCGTGAGCGACCTGCAATTTGCTGAAACCTCGGGGCTGCCTGCTAAAGACGAAAGTGGCAGAACGTCCCTTGGCGCGGTAAAGTCATTGCTTGCAAATGTGTATCTCACAATGGCAGGATTTCCACTCAACAAAGGTACTGAGTACTACCAGAAAGCTGCTGACAAGGCCAATGAGGTGATCACCAGTGGTTCTTACAACCTGTTCCCGACCTACAACGATCTTCACCTGCGGGCAAATAAGAATAAGACCGAGCACATTTTTATGGTGCAGTATTCCGTGTCTGCTAACGTGGACAACGGCATGCAACCTTTGTTGCATCCTAACATCAAAGATATGTCTGCTTATGGTACAGAGATTGGAACAACAGTTCCTACTGTGCCTTTCTATAATTCTTATGAGCCTGGTGACAAGCGCACAACCGATCAGCAAGGGTACTTCTACACATCTTACTACCTGGGTGGAAACGGTACAACATACCAGCTGAATGCGCCCTACATCTTCAAACATTTCGATCGTGAAGCCAACGGTTTCCCTGGAACTGGCGGAAGCGGTCGCAGTGACTTGAACTGGCCATTGATCCGTTTTGCAGAAGTGCTGCTGACGTATGCAGAGGCGCAAAACGAAATCACGGGTCCGACCGCGGCTACGATTGATGCCGTGAAGAGAATCCGCGACAGAGCAGGTCTCACAACGCCTACGCTGGGCTCAATTTCAAAAGATGATTTCCGCACACTGGTGTGGAGAGAGCGCTGGCACGAGCTGTGCTATGAAGGAATCACTTTCTTCGACATGCTGCGTCTCCGTAAAGTTTATAATGAAGCTACCAACACATTCGCAAATTTTGTTGGCGGCACTACAGGTACGGGAATCACATTGCAAGAGAAACACCTCCTTCTTCCGCTGCCTGCTGCAGACTTCAGAAACAATCCAAACCTTAAGACCGATAATCCGGGCTGGTAAGGAAAAAAAAGTGGAAGTGGGTTAATCAAATCCCTGCCGGGGCACTCCTCGCGCAGGGATTTTTTTTTGAATTCAGATGCCGATGTGCAGGCCCGCAGTATAGCCAATATGCATTCCATACAACCGGTAGTCATCACGGTAGCTGGTGTGATGCCAGATGTAATGCCGCACCATATCACTGTCTTCCGCTGAGGTTGTGTTTGTAAAGTTGAGTGAGGCGCCACCGAACAGTTCGATGTTATTGCCCAGCCTCAATGCAGGGAGCGCACTAAACGAAGTTTTCGTAACCTTGCCATGACCGGTACCCTGCAGATGTGTAACTGTGCCTTCGGTCTTCAACCTGAAATTGTTTCTGGCAAAGAAATTCGCTCCAATGCCATACTGCACTACCAGCACTTCTTTTGAGTTCTTAAAGTTGTAACCTAATCCTACAATCCCATAGAGTTTCTTACTTCCCGAACGAAAAGCAACGATCGTGGATAGGTTGTCATCGGTTGTAACACCCAGGTATTTTTCGCCATTGCGGATGATGTTGATCGGTGCGATAGGATATTCGCTGCTGTCCGCGATATTGATGAACCCGGATACCTGAACACCTTTAACTTTTTTAGCAATGTTGATGTAGCCTGCAAGCTGCGCCCCTTTAACATCTCCGGCAATGTTGATGAAGCCGGCACCCTGAACGCCATGTATGGAGTCTGCCATGTTCATGAACCCTGCGCCCTGCATTCCCTGAAAGTCATGCGCCATATTCATAAACCCCGCAGCCTGGAATCCCGTAATGTTGCCCTTGGAGAAATTAGCAAACCCTGCAGCCTGAAAGCCTGTAGCATTGCGATAGGTGTTAAAGAACCCGGCTGCTTTGAATCCTTCCGCATTGCCACCGATCATATTGTAAAATCCCGCGGCCTGAAAACCTGATGCATTGTCGATAATCATGTTTCCAAAACCAGCAACTGTGAAACCGCGTTCTGCACGCGAGAGTCCGACAAGAGCGTGGAGCGAAAACACATTGGTATACTCCTTCGACTGTGAGCCCTGAATGCTCAATGGGTACACGAATCCGAGATTAAAACCGCGTTTATTTTCCTGTGCGAGCGTGACAACGGACGCGAGTGCCCCGATTAGCGTCACCATCACTTTTGTAAATGTCCTGATCATTGGTCGTTTGTTTATATTCACGATCAAGACAATCCATGGGGACTAAACCCCTATTCCTCAAAAGCATTTTTTTGTTCAGCCGTGGTGTTGTCCACCGATGCCAAAAGGCTGAGCGGATTCGCGCCAATCAATGGAGTGCTACAGTTTGTCGAGGACATGGCGGTAGTCTCTGCCGACCGGAATAGAAACGCCATTGATTTCAAGTTCATCGGCAGTGTAGGATTCGATTTTCTGAATGGAAACAATAAAAGAGCGGTGCACACGCATAAAAAGACCGGAAGGCAATAGTGACTCGATCTCGTGCGTACTGATCTTTGACAGATATTCCTTCCTGGTCGTGACTATCTTCACGTATTCACGCTGGCTTTCGATATAAAGAATATCGGCAAAGGATATTTTAACCTTTTTCTTCTGGATGCTTAAGAACAAATGCTCCTTTGAATCGGTTTTCGTTTCCTCGGTCAGCTTATCGAAAGAAGGCCTGTCGTTTTGATTTGTTTTCACTTTCGTGACAGCCACAAGGAAGCGTTCAAACTCAAAGGGCTTAAGCAGGTAATCCGTAACGTTCAGATTGAACCCTTCGACTGCATACTGATGATACGCAGTGGTAATGATTACGGCCGGAGGTTGTGCAAGTGTCTTGAGAAACGCCATGCCTTTGAGTTTCGGAAGATGAATATCGAGGAAGATCAGATCAACAGTGTTGCTTCTCAGGAAATCAGTAGCGAGGATCGCATCCTTAAAATTGCCTTTAAGTTCGAGAAAGGGCACCTGTGCGATATAATCGATCAGGACCTTCGCGGCCAGCGGCTCGTCTTCCACAATAATACAGGTAATCTTAGACATGGCTTGACAGGTTGATCTTTAACGAGGCAACGAAAATTGAATTCTCATGTTGTACCTGCAGGTCGTAATCTGTATACAGTAACTCCAACTGTCGTCTTAAATTCGATAAACCAATATTTTCACGAACGGTTCCCTCCTGGCTTGCCAGCTCTGCTGAATTCTTCACGATAAATTTCAGGTGCCTGTCTTTCACTGATAGATGAATATCGACAAAAGGTTGCATCCTTGTTTCCGACACGCCATGTTTGAACGCGTTCTCGACAAGCGGTATCAGCAGCAATGGTGGCACAGACTGCTTCATGTCTTCAACATCGTAATTGAAGTTTACACGGAGCGATTCATCATAGCGCAGCTTCTCAAGTGCAATGTAATCACTCATGACCTTCAGTTCCTGCTCGATAGCGATAAAATTGCCCCCGGTTTCATATAACATAAAGCGTAGTATCTTCGACAGCCGCAGGATCGACTCAGGCGCCAGGTCAGACTTATCGCGCGAAAGCGCATAAATGTTATTCAGCGTATTGAATAGAAAGTGCGGATTGGTTTGTGACTTAAGGTAGTTCAGCTCGGCTTCCTGCTTTTCCATGCGAAGTCGCTGGGTTGCTGCCTTCAGTTGACGGAAGTCATAGATATGTTTAACGACACCGATGAAGAATATAGAAAAGAACGCGTAGGGCGCGTGATATTCAACTCCCTTATAAATAGTGATATGCTCTCTTAAGGGAAAATACAGTCCGGTGGCAACCCCTATTGATCGCCATCCATAAAAGCCAAACGAAAAAAGCATTGCAAAAGCAAACAGAACAAATGGTGCAAGCAGGATGCGGAAAAAAGTGAACCTGAATTTCGTGACGGCTACTTCATAAAAAATATAATTGAGTACTACCAGGTAGCTGATGAGCCAGATGTTGTTCCATGCGCGCGGGAAAAATGTCTCGGGAGTTTTGATGAGGTCATGGAACAGCCAGAAGCCAAGATAACCACCGCCAATGGCCAGGTAGACTTTAAACCGCTCTGTATCGACAGATCTTTTCATCAGGGCATTATGGGTAAAGATCGTGAAAATATCGGCTACTCAGATTACGGTCTGCGCAATTACGCTTTGCGTCTACGAAATACCTCTGACAGTCAACGAAGCATTTTTCGGTTTCCTGGCGATGCAATTTGCAACATCCACACATGGCATGCATTGAGGTTGTTGACGCAGATACGCTGTTTATGTGCGGATGCTGGTTGTTTATTGATCAGCGGAAAATTCCCTGCTGCTGTAACGTATCCTTGTTGTAAAACCACAACAATATGAAAAAGATTTTACTCCTCCCTGTGCTGATGTTGATGTTTATTGTCAGCGTCAGTGCACAGATTGAGCCCACGGCAGGAACGTGGAAGCCCTGGTTCAAAACGACCGATAAGACGCATCGGCTTCCGGCACCGGCTTCGGCAAAAGAAGAACTCGCACAAGTACTCGCTGTTCAGCGCAATCTCTCTGCGCAGGATATGCAGAACATTGCCTACTGGAATGCCGGTGCGCCAGGATATCGGTGGTACAATATGGTGTCGAAGCTGTGGATGACGGACATTACTGGTAACGGTGCCTTGGGAATGATGCTGACCGGCACTGCCATCTATGACGCAACGGTTGCGGCATGGGACACCAAGTATGCTTATAACCGCACAAGACCTTACCTCGCTGATAATAAAGTCAGACTGCTGACGCCAAAGCCCGAAAGTCCCTCTTACCCATGCGAGCACTCTGTTGCAGCCGGTGCGGCTGTCACGCTCATCTCTCACTTTTTTCCAGCGATGGCCGACTCGGCTAAACGGATGGCAGAACGCCTGATGCTCTCGCGCGTTGCTGCAGGCGTTGCATACCCAAGCGACACACGCGCAGGTTTTGAGCTGGGAAAAACAATTGCGCTGAAAGAGATCGAGCTTACAAAAGACTTCATCACCAAAAAACAATTTGATGGCAAGATCCCGCAGGGTCCTGCCTTGTGGAACGGAAAAAATCCCATGTTGCCCATGGCAGGATTTAACAAGACGCTAGTGCTTGATAGCGCGAGCCAGTTCCGCCCAGCGCCTCCGCCAGATTTCGCGAAGGAAATGGAAGAGTTGAAAAATTTTAAACAAACATTCCGTTCGAAAGCGAATGCGCTGCACTATGCAAGTCAGCCAACAAGTGACGACCTTCTCACCAAAAAGATCTTCGAATACAATCTGCACATGAATCCACCGCGTGTTGCCCGCGTGCATGCCGCAGTTGCCGTGGCGTACTACGATGCATTCATCGCGTGCTTCGAAGCAAAGTATAAATACTGGGCAATTCGTCCCGATCAATACGATCCAACCTATGTTCCACTTGTACCAACGCCTCCGTTCCCTGGTTATCCATCGGGTCATGCAATGATGGGCGGTGTGGTGGAGGCACTGTTTCCATACTTCTTTCCCTATGACAAAGCGCTTTTTCAGAAAGTTGCAAAGGATGGCGCAGAGTCCAGGTTTCATGCCGGCATTCACTTCCGGTCTGATAATGAAGCAGGTCTTGAACTGGGCCGGAAAGTTGCAGCAAAAATAGTTGAGCGCGTGAAAGCCGATGGTGCCGACAGCAATCTTGCCGGGATTGGGCAGGCAAACGCTGCGGTCAATAAGAAATAACCCAAGCTCGAAAACAGGCCGGATAGTCAGATGGATTGTCCGGCTTTTTTATTATTTTCGGGGATGATGTTTCTGATAATCTTCGCGGTTTTGCTCGTGCTGTTCTTCGGAATTGTTGATCCGTTGTTGAAGAAGCACAAGCTGAAAATGCGCCCTTCCCGGGGATTTGCCTTCTTTGATCTGATTGGAATCGTGATCGAGACTCTTAAATTCTGGTAGTCGTACTTCTGTCAGTAGCCAAACCACGCGGGCTTCAGCTGCCGGAGCTTTCCTGAAATTATCTCGTCCAGCCAGCGCTCATACCAGTCCAGAAAATTCCTGTCGGGACTAAAGCGTGGCTTCGAAAGCGTGATGTCAATATTAACAACACGACCCGCATGTTCTCCATTCAGCACCAGGCAATGATAGAAGCTGCATCCCTGCGACCCCAGCGGAAGTATTCCTCCAAAGGCGCGACCCATTTCATCATCATACACCTCATCCGTAAGAAGTTCGTCAGAAGAAATGCTTACGAAAAGGTTGTCCCAGTACGCATCAGACATTCCGGGAAACAACCGACACGGATAGTTCAGATATTTCTCGGGCCTGCCAACCAGTAGCCTCAACTGCCACCCAAGCGAAAAAATCCCGAGATACGGACCTGCTGCACCATCGTGATCCTGCCCTCCGTTGCCTATCCTTGTAATGAATAACCGGTAAGCTTGCGGCAAAACCAATGAATAAGTTCTTTCGAAGGCCGTTACATCAGCTTCTGTCACCGGTGGCCCTAATGTATACTTGTGACCTCCCGCACCAAAGACTCGAAAATCCGAATCGATTGCCTTTACCTGGGCTAATTTGAATTCAATTCGCGTGAGCTGTTTTTCAAATGAATTGGCGACTTCCATTGCGCTGGGATTGACAACGAAACTAATTACGCATGCGTCAAAAAAATGTCTGAAAACGTTCAGATTGTTTCGTTACAAGTCGACCAGGTCACGGCTCAATGACTTCGGGCTATTTGCTTTTTATCGTCTTCCGTAAAGTCTGCGATCACATAACGTGTTATGCGGGTGATTGCGATCTCATCAAGTAAGTCAACCAGGTTTTCATACCTGGAATCGTCTTTCGGTTTGATCAGCACGATGACGTTGGGGTTCTCGCGCTGGCGATCCAGCAACAACTGACGGAGACCGTTGTGCGAATAATTTGTCTTCGCCACATTTCCATCAATTCCCTTCCACCAGAACACTTCATTGTTCCCGGCAAGCACGATGTTAACAATGTTCTTCTCATTGGCCGGACTTTGCGGTCCGTCTTTTTCCGGCATCGGGAGCGGAATCACGTGGGGATCATTAAAAGTTGTTGTCAGGATGAAAAACGTCAGCAGTAAGAAGGCAAGGTCGACCATCGGAGTCATGTCAATTTTCGTTGAACGTTTCCGCGTGCGGACCTTTCCCCTGGGTTGGTCTGTCTGGTTTTGTGAAATTTCTGCCATAGTTCAGGAATTTATAACAGGATGCAGTGATTGCGTTGATTCCATAAGATCCATCGACCAGATTTGAAAAATCTGGCTAAACAAAACAGCGGTTGGAAACGAAAATCAAGCGAAGCTATGTGTATATTTATTATGCCGTTTTCGTTGTGGTTTGTCGCGGCTATGCCAGACCTCATTGAACGCGCATACCACCACACAGCAATAAAACTCTCTTATGAAAAACGTGATCACAGTTATCCTTCTGGTCTGTGCAAGCATTGGTTGCGCACAACAGTCAGACAAAGAATTACAGCGTGAGATCGATGGGCTCGCCAAATCAATGGTGCAGGCCAATGAACCCGGAGCAACTGTCGCGGTAGCAAAAGGCGACAGAATCATTTTCAGCAAAGGGTATGGCACGGCTAATCCTGAATACAACATTGCCAACACGCCAAACACGATTTTCCACGTAGCCTCCGTCTCGAAACAGTTCACTGCTTTCGCGATTGCGCTGCTCGCTGATCAGGGAAAAATTTCACTGGATGATGATATCCGCAAACATCTGCCCGAGCTGCACGACTTCGGGCACAAGATCACAATCCGCCATCTTGTTCACCACACGAGTGGTCTTCGCGATCAATGGAACTTGCTTGCGCTGGCAGGCTGGCGCTTAGACGATGTCATCACCAAAAACCAGGTTCTGCGCCTGATTAGTCACCAGACGGAACTCAATACAATACCGGGCGAAGAATTTAATTATTGTAACACAGGCTACACACTTATGGCCGAGATCGTAAGCCGCGTTTCAGGGAAAAGCTTTGCAGACTGGTGTGCGGAAAACATTTTCAAACCGCTTAAAATGGAGCACACATTGTTTTATGAGGACCATGAGAAAATCGTGAAGGATCGCGCGTACTCATTTTACAGTGGACCGGAAGGTCTCAAGAAAAGTGTGCTCAGTTATGCGAACGCTGGCGCAACCAGCCTGTTTACCACTGCTGAAGACCTGACGAAATGGGCAAACAATTTTTACACGATGAAAGTCGGCAATAAAGCAATAATGAAACAAATGGAAGAGCGCGGGATATTGAACAAAGGCGATACAATCACATACGCTTTCGGGCAGGATATTTCGCGCTACAAAGGTGTGAGGACCATTGCACACTCTGGCGGTGATGCTGGCTACAGGAGTTACCTGCTTCGCTTTCCACAGCAACAATACACGATTGTCGTGCTAAGCAATATGGCATCGTTTAATCCTGGTCGACTTGCCTACAAAATCGCAGACGTTTGTTTGAAAGGCACTTTGAAGGAAGAAGACGAAAAGAAAGAAGAGGCAAAGAAAGCCGATGGCACTTTCAAGGTGAGCGATGCACTGTTAAAACTCTTCGAAGGGCAATACCAGCTCACGCCAGAAATGATTGTAACCTTCAAAGTTGACAAGGGTATTCTTACTGCTCAGGCCACCGGACAATCGTCATTTCCCCTCACGGCAAGTTCCGAAACTGAATTTTTCTTCGACCCCGCAGGCATCAAAGTAACATTCCCGAAACCTGTCAATAACACCATCAGCCAGTTCGTGTTGAACCAGGGTGGACAGACTATGGTTGCACCGAGGGTTAAGGCGGTAGACCCCGCCAACATCAGGCTTGCGGATTATAGCGGAACGTATTATAGCCCTGAACTGCAAACCAGCTACACGCTTGAAGTTAAAAATAATCTCCTCACTGCTTCACACATTCGGCATGAACCCATTGATCTCACGGCCACGAATACCGACATGTTCTCAACATCCGCATGGTTCATGAGCAAGGTGGAGTTTGTCCGGGATGCGGATGGAAAAGTGACAGGTTTCAAAGCGTCGAGCGGCAGAGTAAAAAATGTTCGATTCGAGAAACAGCCTTAAGCAGCTGCCGAATCACTGACTTCGATCAGGAGCTAAAGCCGCGCAGGTTATTCATCGGTAGTTTTAAACGACTCCCCGAGAATCCGTGTTGCCGCTTATCATTTTTGCAACACTTCTGTGTTATAGTTATCCACCTTAACACAGCTGCGATGAAGTATTTTTTCCTGCCGGTGCTTTTTTGTGCATTCATTACCTGGAGCTGCAAAGACGAATCCGAACAAATTATACCGCGTCCTCCAGCGAGCGCAAAGACCGACTCGACTGCTGCCGTGACATCTGTGAATGAACCGGTGGTGGAGACACCAAAGTCGGATTCGGTTGCTGCGCCCTCCTCCAGGTCTACACTTGACTTTCGTGACTCAGCGTATTATCAGCAGGCGAAGCATAACCAAATGCCTTATCGCGTAATGACTCCTTCCAAATATGATTCGACCAAAAAATATCCGCTCGTCATTTTCCTTCACGGGGTCGATGAGCGTGGCACAGACAATGAAAAACAATTGAGGTGGGGCGCGTCACTATTCAAATCAGACAGCGTCCGCAGAGATTATCCTTCGTTTGTAATTTTTCCGCAATGCCCCGCAGATTATTATTGGGCCAATGATATACCGATGCATTCTTTGAGATCATTGATCGAAGATTTTGCAGGAGTTAACAACGTTGACCGCAGCCGAATCTATATTGTTGGAATCTCCATGGGTGCTTACGGAACATATGAGATGGTCGCACGTAATCCAGGGTTATTTGCAGGCGCTATCGCGATCTCTGGTGATGGTGATCTTAGCCGCGCCAGCAATATGGCGCGAACCCAATGGAAGATTTATGGTGGCAAGAAAGATACAATCGTAACGAGTGACAAAGCCGAGAAGATGGCGAAAGGGCTCAAAGATTCCGGTGCGAAAGTATCGCTCACCATTTACCCCAACGCAAACCATGTTGCCAGTTGGAACTATGCTTTTGCCGAACCCGACTTTTGCTCCTGGCTCTTTTCGGTTTCGAAATTGTGACGCGTGTTAAGCATTGGGAAGTTGTTCCTCCACGTAGCGTTTATAGACTTTTCCGATCTTAAAAGGTTTGTCGCCAAGGTAAACGGTCTCCGGATCGCGGGTCGTCACGAAAACTTTATTGACGAGATGCGATCTACTGATCCGAATAAAGACATCTTTAGGCAGTCGGGCCTCAGCATCTTTCATCGTATTGCGGACAATATACTGTGCATCCGTACAAAATATCTTCAGATAGTTCTCAAGCGTTTCAACATACATGACAGAGGCAACCGAAAATTCTCGATTAACTCCCTCCACGTTAAATGTTACATGGGTCATGTTCTGGGCTTTCAGCTCAGCGCGGCCCGGAAGGTCAGTTCGCCTGACAAAACTTTTATATAAGAGGAAAACACCCAGGCCTGCAATTGTATAGACCCAGAAATTCAAAAGTTGCGGAAGCGGATCACGGACGCGGAACATTGCGGTAAGAATGACAGCCATATTGATGGTGGCAAGTGTCATCGCCACGGACGTCCAGCCGAAGTAAGCCCTCTTGCGGCCAGCAAGAAACATCCGCTCAAACAATACCTTGTTGTGGAACACGATCCAGCCGTAGAAAAGGAGCAGAAAAAAATAGGGAGAGGTTTGGTTGATGCCTTCCCGGGTGCCGATATGATAACGGTCTGAAGCGTAATGTGCCAGCAACAGCACAAGAAAACCACTGCAGTTAAGAGCAATTACCCCAACGATCCTGTTCTTCAACATCAGGGCAAGTTAAAACAAATAACAAATTGGGCTAAAGCGACTTGTGACAAAATACTTTCGTCACAGGCGGACTGATAAGGTCACATTTGGATTGCGAATGGAAGGCTTGATTTCAATTTTTGTCCACCCAATTGTAACGGGCCCACTATGCTACACACATTCAATATCGGTCTTCACGTGGTTGCCGGGACGATCGCCCTCATCCTCGGGATCATTGCCGTGTCCGTTTCCAAGACCACAAGAACGCACAAGAGATTCGGCATCTGGTTTCTATATTGCCTCTCGGTTGTCGTCACGACCGGGTTTGTTGGCTGGCTGTTCTTCCGATCTAATTCGTTTTTGCTCATGCTCACCATTCTTTCTGGCTATGTTGGCTTCGCTGGGTATCGGAACATTCGGCTGAAAGAGCAAAAATCAACGCGATGGGATTTTTTTGCAACGCTGCTGGCTTTTAGTCTTGGAATCTTATACATCATATGGCTTAATAAATCCAATACAAGCTGGACGCCTTCGGTGGTCTATCCAACGTTGGGTGCGCTGATGCTGGTGACGATTTATGACACCGTCAAATTCTTATGGCTACACGCTGCAATAAAAAAATGGTGGCTGTACGAGCACATTTACAAAATGGTTTCCGCGTTCAGCGCAATACTCTCTGCTTTCTGCGGAACTGTTTTTAACAAACTTCAGCCGCTCAGCCAGATTGGGCCCAGTACATTCTGTATAATACTCATTGTGTTTTTTATCGTCCGCGAGGCACGGAAAAAGACCATTACGCGTAAACTTCGCGTCACAACATAGCAGAGCAGGTTGCAAATGTTTACCTTCGCGCAATAAATGTATTTGACTATGAAGCAATGTCTGATCGTTCTTGTGGCTTTTCTCGCCCTCACAGGATGCCGGGACCGCGAAAACAAAACCGGGGATACGAATTCATCTTCACTCACAGTTGAACAATTTGAAGACGGAATTGCAAGCAATAACCCCAAAATAATCCTTGATGTCCGTACTCCGGAAGAGTTCAGTGAAGGGCATCTCAGGGATGCGACTCTCATGAATTTTCACGCTCCGGATTTTAAAGAACAGGCAGCGAAACTCGACAAGAATGTGGCGGTGTATGTCTACTGTGCGTCAGGCGTGCGCAGTGATAAGGCCGCGACCATTTTACGTGGCGAAGGATTTAAGGACGTATATGTGCTCGAGAAAGGGTTGAACGAGTGGACTGCCTCCAATAAGGAAATCGTCAGGTAATTCCGTCCCCGCGTGCTGATCCAGGTTTTTTTTGTCGGACTCATCTTCAGTTTTCTTGGCTCAATTCCGCCAGGCACACTCAACATACTTGTGCTGCAGCTGGGGCTTGAGAAAAAAATAAACATTGCGATGCGTTTCGCACTCGCAGTAGCAATCATCGAATACCCATACGCATGGATCGCGGTGGTGTTTGAAGACATGATCACCTCTTCTCCTATGGTGACAAAAAACTTCGAACTGCTTGGCGCCCTCGTTATGACGGCCATCGGTATCATCATGGTGTGGTCTGCCCGGAAACCATCGGAGTTTTCTATGAAATTTTCAGAAAGCGGTTTTCGAAGAGGACTAATCCTCAGTATTCTCAATCCCCAGGCCATCCCCTTCTGGATTGCGCTTACGGCATATCTGAAAGTCGAAGGTTGGGTGCAGCTCGATACCAATGCCAGAATCCACAGCTACGTCCTGGGAACCTCTGTAGGTGTGCTAATCCTGCTGACAATTCTCGCCTATGGTGCAAAGCGCATATCCTTCACGTTTCAGTCCAGTAAACTTGTTCGGATGCTGCCGGGTGCGATTCTGCTTATGCTCGGTGTTATCGGCCTTATGAGGTTCCTCTTCGTTGCTGCATGACAAATGCAGACAGACTGGGTGTCACCATGAAGCGTCTTATTTTTTGGTATCAGTTTTTATTCACTTTTCCCTAATGGGGAGTCAGGTGTTCAGGGCGTTTCGAAGCCGCAATTATAAACTTTACTTTGCAGGTCAATCGATGTCGCTCATCGGAACATGGATGCAGCGCACAGCGGTATACTGGCTTGTGTTCGACAAAACGGACTCGCATCTTATGCTGGGTGCAACTGTGTTTGCAGCCCAATTTCCGTCCTTCCTGTTCTCGATTTTAGGCGGTGTTATTTCGGATCGTCACAACCGTTTTACTGTTTTGCTGGTAACTCAGATTGCCTCGCTGCTGCAAGCCGCAACGCTTGCGCTACTGATCTTTACTGACGCTTATGAGATCTGGCAAATCCTTGCACTGACGGTGCTGCTCGGCATTATCAATGCATTTGATGTCCCGGCCCGTCAGGCGCTGGTATACGATATGGTCGCAACAAAGGATGACATGCCTAATGCCATCGCGCTGAACTCCTCGATCGTGCATGCCGCGCGTCTTGTCGGGCCCGCCTTAGCAGGAATTATCCTGGAAGTCCTCGGAGCTGCAGCCTGTTTTTCGATCAACGCTTTCAGCTTTATGGCGGTGATCACATCGCTCCTAATGATGCGCCTTCCTGCATATAAGAAACCGGAACGCGCCAGCGATGCGCTCACTGACCTGAATAACGGATTCCATTACCTTCTCCAAACACCGTCAATCGCCAATGTCATGCTGATGCTTGCGTTAGTCAGTTTGTTTTCGCTGCCCTATGTGACTGTGCTGCCGGTGTATGCAAAGGAAATATTCCAGGGCAGCGCGTCAACATTTGGCTACCTGAACAGCTTTGTAGGAGTTGGGGCGCTCATCGGTGCGCTTTTTCTTGCCTCGCTCAAACCCGGAAGTAACCTGAAAAAGATTCTGTTCGTCAATACCATCCTCTTTGGGTTAGGGTTGATCGCATTCTCACATATGACCAATCTTATTTCCGCAATGCCCTTTATGATTATTGCCGGATTCGGAATGATGTCGCAGACTACCATCAGCAACACGCTCATCCAGACCACTGTCGCACCTGCCATGCGCGGACGGGTGATCAGTTACTACGCGATGGCCTTCTTCGGAATGCAGCCCATCGGTGCGCTACTTATCGGAGCAATTTCTGAACAGATCGGTGCACCGGGCACATTGTTAATTCAAGGCACTATTACACTACTCATCGCAGTGATCTTCTTACCGTTCCTGCGTAAGCGGAGTCTGAAAGAGTCTGACAGAATGAAGATAGATCAGCTTGAAGAGCGGACGGTGGAGACAACTTGATTGCTCTTGATCGGAGGAATGCGCACCGTGTCTGATGTCCTTCGTGATGTCAATGCCTTAAGGCATTAGGAATTAGGAATTGGAAATTTACTGATGGGATTGGCGAGTCAGGCCATGTGTCTGGGAATTGACTATCAAATTCGCAGCAACTATCAACCACAATCAAATTCAGGCCTGCATTTTCTAATGCCTGATGCCTGATTCACCTTCAATGGAACAGCAACGAAATCAATCTGCTGACTTCAATGGTTAATGAGCTACTGATTGGTATCCCTCCCAAACGACCTCCTCACCTTACTCTTTTTTGTGCTGGTGTTGGTGGCGGATGAAGTGTGCTTTTTAAAGACGCGGGCTTCGCCATTGAGTTTTTTGGTGCCCCGCCCCTTGCGGATAGACTTACCGTGGCGTTCGGTCTCGCGGACGGTTGCAGCGGATCTGGTGTCTTTTACGCTTTCACCCAGACGCTCTGTCTTGCGTGCGCGCGATGACCGCATAAAGCGCGACTTCTTTGTGTTATGAAGTTTCACATCGCCATCGGTCGCAGAAGTTGGTTCATGCGCCTGTGCAAGCTGTGCAGATGCCGCTGAACCTGCTGCAATGAACACGACCAAAAGAAATGCTCGAATGATCACGGTTGAGAATGTTGTTACAATAAATTTAAGAAGTCTGCGGCAATATTCAAATCTGTATGACTACACCCCTCCTGAAAAACAAAATCCGGAATAAGAGCCTTCACACCTATTCCGGACTTCCCTAACAGTCACAGCAATTGACGACTGCTTTACCAGATTTTAATCCGGTCTTCTGGTTTCTTGTATAGCTTATCACCAGGCTGAATGTTAAAGGCCTTGTACCATGCATCCATATTTACCGGTGCACCGATCGTGCGGTACTCTGCCGGTGAGTGTGAATCTGTCACGATCAATTGAGCCTTCGTTTCCGGAAGTGTATTCGCGCGCCACACCTGCGCCCACGCGAGGAAGAAGCGTTGATCAGGTGTGAATCCATCGATCTTCTTGTTCGATTTTCCCTGGGGGGTCATCTTGAAAGCTTCATATGCCGCATTCAGTCCACCAAGGTCTCCGATATTTTCACCCAGCGTAAGTTTACCATTGACGTGAATTGAATCGAGAACCGTGTACGCATCAAACTGCTCCTGAAGTTTCGTTGCACGTTCCATAAATTTGGTGCGGTCTTCTTCTGTCCACCAGTTTCTGAGCGTTCCGTCCTTATCATATTGACTTCCCGAGTCATCGAAACCATGGGAAATCTCATGACCTATTACCGCGCCAATAGCCCCATAATTGAATGCATCGTCTGCTTCAGGATGAAAGAAAGGGTATTGCAGGATCCCGGCAGGAAAAACGATCTCGTTGTTTACCTGATTGTAATAGGCATTCACTGTAGGGGGCGTCATGGCAAACCGCGTCTTATCCACTGGCTTGCCAAGCTGGCTGATCATTTCCTGGTAACTCCAGCGGCCTGCATTTCTTAAGTTTTGAAAGAATGAATCTCTGGAGATCTCCAGTCCATCGTATGTTTTCCATTTAACAGGATAACCGATCTTGGGCGTGAAAGCGTGCAACTTGTCCAGAGCCTTTTGCTTGGTCACGTCACTCATCCATTCAAGATTTTTAATGCGGATCTCGTAAGCTTTGATCAGGTTCTTGATCATCTCATCCATTCTGGCTTTCGCTGCAGGCTTGAAATGTTTTTCAACGTAAAGCTGTCCGAGCAATTCTCCGATCGTTCCGTCTGTGAGCGATGACATTCTCTGCCAGCGCGGGGTTTGCACTTTCTGTCCACTGAGCACTTGTGAATAAGCAAAGTTCGCATCAACAAAAGGCTTGCTGAGATACGGGGCTGCAGCGCGGAGGACATTCCACTGAAGGTACGTCTGCCAATCTCCGATCGCAACCTGGTTCAGCAACGTGTCTGCGGTAGCAAAAAATTTTGGAGAATTGACAAGAATGGTGTCTTCTCCTTTGATCTGCAATTTCTCCAGTGTTGACTTCCATTGAAATGATGAAACATTTTTGTCAAAGTCTGCGAGCGCAAACTTGTTGTAGGTTTTATATGGGTCACGCATTTCCACGCGGCTCATCTGCGCAGCGGCAAGTTTCTTTTCGAGGTTAAATATTGATTCAGCTTTTTTGCCTGCTGTCTCCGGTGATTCTCCAGCCAGCGTAAAGAGTGCAGTAACATATGTATTGAATGCCGACTGAATCTTCTTTGTCCGTGCGTCAGACTTCAGATAGTAATCGCGATCTGGCATTGAGGTTCCACCCTGGCTCAGTTGCACGACCATAATCTGTGGTTGCTTGCGATCCTGTGTCACGATCAACCCGAAAAGCGGATTTCCGATGCCATTAGTACGCTGGTACACAATTTCGTCAAGAACCTCAGCTGGATTTTTCACAGAGCCGGCCCTGAGGTAGTCAGGCTTGATCGGGTTGAAGCCAGCCTTCTCAACAGCAAGACTGTCCATGCCAGCGGCATAAAAATCACCAACTCGCTTTTTTACGGATCCTGCAGCTGCCTTTGTGTCTGAAGCAGATTCAACTAAAATATCGCGCACAGCCTTGACGTTGAAATCGCGAAGGATGTTGAAGCTGCCCCACCGTGTTTCTTTGCCGGGCACCGGGTTGTTTTGCAGCCAGACACCCCCGGCATATTTCATAAAGTCATCGCCAGGCTTGGTCGTAAAATCCATGTTTGCCGGATCGATGACCTTCGCTTTGCTCTTCTCCTGCTGCCCGAAAGCAACAGCGCACGGCACCAGCAACGAGATGGCTAGTGTTCGGAAAAAATAACAATTCATAGGTTTTCTCAATTCAGGTTAATTTATCAGGTCGGAATTTATGAATTCCAACACATCGGGCAACTGCGTTCGCGTTCGGATGGTAATTCCCTGATGCGAACGGTAAAGTCGGAAACGGTTAAATTGGGAATCAAATTTCGAATTAATTTTACTCAAGTAAAGGTAATGATCTGAAAATCATTGAGTCTTTTGCGCTCGTGGAAGGCGGATTATAAACGTAGCTCCCGCTCCGGCCGAACTATGTGCTTCGATGGTCCCCGAATGGCGCTGAACGATCTTCCTGCAAAGTGACAACCCGAGCCCGGTTCCTTCGAACTGATCTTTGGCGTTGAGTCGCGTAAAGCTTTCAAAGATCCGGTCAGCATATTGCCTGTCGAAGCCGATCCCATTGTCCTGAACGCGGATCTCCACCTCCTCACCAATGTCGGCTGACGTGATCGCGATCTTTGGCGCGATCCCTTCGCGTGAAAACTTCAATGAGTTATTGATCAGATTGTAGAAAAGCTGATAGAGCAGAACTTCTGATCCTTCGATGACTGGCAAGTCTTCTTTCGTTAGCTCAGCCGACTTTCTAGAAATGAGTACCTCGAGGTCACCTATGATATTCTCAATGATGACATTGAGGTCCACCCGATCGAACTCTGCCTCGGCTGCATTTAATGATGAGTAACGAAGCACCCCATCGATCATCGAGTTCATGCGCTCTGCCGAACGGATAATTTTCTGGAGATAGGTCTGCGCTTTCGGCACGAGGATGTCTCCGAACTCATCGTTGAGCCTGTGACTGAATGTCTGGATCTTCCTGACAGGTTCTTTCAGATCGTGGCTGGCAACGTGCGCAAACTGTTTCAGGTCGTTGTTCGACTGGAGCAAAGCATCGTTAGCAAGGTTGAGCTCACGGGTCCGTGCGCGAACGTGTTCCTCCATCTCGCCAAGCAATATTTTTTGCTGGTGGATGCTTACGGCAGTGCCAATGAATCCGGCAAAATCTCCGTTGGGAAGAATTCGCGGTGCAGCCTTGAACAGGAACCATTCGTAATCACCTTGCTGACTGTTCCGCAGCCGGGCTTCTACCTCATATTCCCTTCTTGCCTGAAGGCCTTCAACAAATGCGTTGTAGACGTTTTGCAGATCTTCGGGATGTGTTACTTTCTCCCATCCGCCTGCAGTTGTGACATCGGCTTCAGAATTGACCCCGATAAAGTTTAAAAGCTGTCGGTTGGCGTAGGTGATTACTGCATTCTGATCAACCATCCAGATAAACATGGGCGCGTGATTTGCGAGATTCCGGAAACGCTCCTCACTTTCCTTCAGAATTTCTTCTGCCTGATGGTGTTCAGTGATATCTGTGTGTACGCCAACCCACTCCCTGATCGATCCGTCATTATTTTTTAGTGGAATAGCGCGAATTGAAAAGAAACGATATCGGCCATCTTTGATTCTAAGGCGGTGTCTGAATACGTATGTTTTTCCTTCGCGCACAGCCTCATTCCACACCTCAACGGACATTTTTGCATCATCGGGATGCACCGCTTTTGCCCAACCGTAGCCTTCATATTCTTCCCGTGTCTGACCCGTCAGTGCTGACCACCCGGGCTGGTCTCCGACCATTTTCCCCTCAGCATTGTTTGTCCAGACCACGCCTTCCACCGCTTCGACTGCAGCTTCAAAGCGCTCTTCGCTTTCCTGGATTCTGCGTTTGGCAAGTACTTGTTCAGTAACATCCTGGCAGAGGATCATCACGCCTGCAATCTTGTTGCTCTGGTCCAGGCATGGTTTGTAAACAAGATCGAGATACCGGCTGATGACACCTTCGGGAGAATTGACCGTGTAGGGCTGTTCGTAGAGATAACGCGAGTTACCGGTAGTCCGCACGTTGTCGATAATTTCCCTGAACGGTTCGGCTGACTCAGGGATGATATCAAAAATTCGTTTGCCGATAAGATCCGAAGGCTTTCGACCGATCAGTCGTGCGTAGGCATCATTTGCAAGTTCAACAACCAGCTCGTCTCCAATCAGCACGACCGTTCCCATGGTTGCCTGCGCCACGAGGTGCTGAAAACGCTGATTGGATTCCTGGAGGCGCTTGACGTAGCTCACTTTTTCAGTGCTTTCAGTGCAGGTGACGAAAACACCTTCCACCAGTCCGTTGTCGTTGTAGGCAGGACTGTAGCTGAATGTCCAGTAGACGTCTTCAAGTTTACCGTTTCGGTAGATGGGAAGGAATTGATCTTCAAACCACACAGGCTCACCGGTGCGGAGTACTTGTTCGATTAAGGGTCCTATGAAATCCCAGATCTCCGGCCAGACATCCTTCGCTCGTTTCCCGACCGCTGGGTGTTTCCCGCTGTCGCCAAGGCTTGGACGGTAAGCATCGTTGTAAAAACAAATCAGTTCCTTGCCCCAGAATAGAAACATGGGAAATGCAGAGTGAAGGAGAATGCCGAGCGTTGTTTTAAGGCTCTGCGGCCACGCATCTGCGGCACCCAGCGAACTGTTCTCCCAGTCGTAAGCCCGCGTCAGGTGTCCCATTTCCCCACCCCCTGAAAGAAAAGTCAAACGAGTAGCTGAAATTGAAGTCTCGGTTGTATTCAATACTAAGATGTGTTAAAAGCGGAAAGATACCGGGTTTAAAAAATTGTAAAATTTCATGCCATTGAAAAAATTTAAGTCCGGCACCAGTCACGTGGGGATCATACAACTTGTTTCAACCAGTTTTCATTTGTACTTTTTCATCATCA
The DNA here is from genome assembly GCA_029309925.1 of Fulvivirgaceae bacterium JP3-4. Classification (GTDB taxonomy): domain Bacteria; phylum Bacteroidota; class Bacteroidia; order Cytophagales; family Cyclobacteriaceae; genus Chryseosolibacter. The sequence continues at coordinate 1,942,688 of JARKND010000001.1, read as the reverse complement.
CCATTAAACGTTCCGATATGAACACTCGCAGAAAGTTTATAAAAACATTTGCCTCTTCTGCTTTCGCGATACCGATGGCAGTTCAAGCCGGTACCGGGATCATCGCACCTGAAGAGAGAATTCTACCGCAGGAAAAAGTGCTGCGTGTTGCTTTAATGGGATTGGGAAGCTATGCTGGCAGAGTTGCCGATGCCATGCAGGCGTGTAAGCGCGCGAAAATCACGGGGCTCATCAGTGGTACTCCTGCAAAACTTAAATCATGGCAAACAAAGTACGGTGTGCCCGAAAAGAACTGCTATAACTACGAGAACTTCGATCAGATCAAAAGCAATCCGGAGATCGATGCAGTTTACGTGATCACCCCAAATGCATTGCATCGCGACCAGGTGATCCGCATTGCAAAAGCTGGTAAGCATGTTATCTGCGAAAAGCCTATGGGGATCAATGCAAAGGAAGGTGAAGCAATGGTACAGGCCTGCAAGGATGCAAATGTGAAATTACTCATCGGCTATCGAATGCACTTCGAACCCAAAACACTCGAGATCGTCCGTATGCGCAGTAACAACGAGCTTGGAAAAATTCTTTTTTTCCAGGGGCTAAGCGGTTTCAGAATTGGCGATCCTGGCCAATGGCGTCTCAAAAAGGATCTCGCTGGCGGTGGCGCAATGATGGATATCGGAATTTACTCGGTAAATGGCGCTCGATACATGGTTGGTGAAGAGCCAGTATGGGTGACAGCGCAGGAAACGAAAACGGATCCGCAAAAATTCAAAGAAGGGGTTGACGAGACCATCACGTTTCAACTGGGATTTCCAGGTGGTGCAATTGCATCGTGCCTCTCAACGTATTCGATGAACAACCTCGATAAATTTTTCCTCAACGGGGACAAAGGCTTTGGCGAATTACAGCCGGCCACAGGATATGGGCCGATCATGGGAAGGACACACAAAGGCGAGCTGACGCATCCACACGTCACACATCAGACTGTTCAAATGGATGAGATGGCGGCAATCATCCTTGACAATAAAAAAGCAATTGTTCCTGTCGATGGTGAGGAAGGCCTGAAGGACCTGAAGATCATCGATGCAATTTATCAGGCAGTCAGGAGCGGGCAAAAGGTGACGCTAAAATTGTAGTGGCTCGTCAAGGGTTTTCCGCGGGTCGTCAGAAATATCAGCTTAGCAGGCTCTGCGATCGTAGATTGAATCATGATAACACCGATATCAAAATTTTGCGTACTCACACTGCTCGGCAGCGTATGTTTCTCCTCAACGCCATCATCGGAACGGTTCCTTACGTCAACGCCATGCCACGCGGAGCTGCGTAAGCTTCATGATATTCCTGCCAAAGCGGATTGTAGCCTGATCAAATGGGATCTGACACTCTCAGGTGCAGGCGATGGTAGCTTCCATTTAAAAAGCGAATGGGGTTACTACATCGACAATCGCACGCTGGAGAAAAGAGGTAACACAGTGAACCATGGAAAATGGATTACAAGGCAAACACCAGCAATGGACGTGATAAACCTCACAACTGAAAACGGAGTGCAGGTAGCCTTCCGTAAACTCGACCCGAATCTGCTGCACATCCTCGACTTGAAAAACCACCTGATGGTTGGAGATGACGGTAATAGCTTCACGCTTGCAAGAGTTGGCGCGACATCTTCATCAGGAAAAAATTCAGTTTCAACACCGGGTGAATTTCCAGCCGAGAGTTTTACGAAAGTTGTGTTTGAGGGGCGAACACCTTGCCAGGAAGTTGCCCGGGAAGCCAACATCGTTGTCGATGCAGCGTGTTTCAAGCTGAAGTGGAGATTGCGATTATTTCAGGATTCGACAACTCATAAACCGGCATATTACGAACTCGAGCGCACCTATCACCGAAGATCGATATTGACCGGGAAGTGGACGATTTTTTCTGCAACCATCAATAATCGGAGAGAAACAGTCTACCAGCTCGACCCTGACAAACCAGAGGCGTCTATAAGGCTGATGAAGGGTGATGCGAACGTCCTGTTCTTCCTCGATCAAAATCTGAATTTCCTTCCAGGCGGAAACGAATTTTCATACACGCTAAACAAAGCACAATAGCACCGCGCTGGGAACTCCGTTCAGTGCCAGGCAAGACAACCCCGAAAAGACACGCAGCATCTGCAGAACATTTTTTCACTACCTTTGCCTACCACCAAGGTTGTCTAAATGCGGTTGTTGCTAGTCGTCAGGATTTCCCTGCTTTTGATTTTTTGCGCTCACCAAACAGCTGGACAATCTACGTACCCGCTGGAAAACCTGCGCTCAACACACCGCCTAGATGACGCAATTTCGGTTTTCATCGACTCAACCAATCGGCTTTCAATCAAAACCGTCTCTGCCGCGTCATTCCAGGAAAAGTTCAAACCCAGTGGTGGCAAGCTAAAGTTTGGCTATCTCAAACCCAACCTGTGGCTTAAGGTCAGGACAAAAACGAGCAATCCCGAAACATTATGGTATCTCGAGATTCCTGCACCTTTTCTTGAGTACGTTGACTTCTATCAGCTTCGCAGAGATGGAACCTGGCAGCACTCAACTGCGGGATATTATGTGATGCATAGCGAACGTGAAATTTCGCATACCAACCACGTTATCCGACTCCAGTTTGACGCGGACTCAACGAGCACGGTTTTCGTAAAAATTGCCGGGAAGAGTCCGAAGACATTTCCCGTCATCGCGGTGGAGGCCTCCCGCTTTCACGCTAGTGTGCGCTATGCCGACATTGGTTACGGAATCTTTTTTGGCATCCTTCTCGTGATGTTCTTTTACAATCTTTTGCTCTACATCACCCTGAAACAAACCGATTACCTGCTCTACATCTGCACAATTGTGTGCACCTTCCTGATCTTTGCATCGGCATCGGGTTATGGCGGCAAATTCCTGTGGCCTGAAACTCCGACTATGAATTTCTATGCCGGCAGGCTCACGCTTGGAATCATGATCATCTTCCTCTCGATCTTCACGATCCGCTTCCTTGAAGTGAGAAAATATTCGCAGGTGCTGTATTACATGCTGGCAGCGCTGGTGCCGCTGGGCGCTATTTCGGTACTGCTTGTGCTGACGGAGACATTATCATCTGCAGGTAACAACCTGGTTTCATTATCTACAATATTGTTCCTCGTAACCGGGATCGTCTGTCGCATTAAAGGAAATAAGACCGCCACGTATTTCATTGCCGCGTGGACGTTCTATCTCATCGGTGGATTATTGCTGACGCTCCGCAATAGTGGCGTGCTTGAGTTTAACTTCTGGACAACACACTTTGTCGAGATCGGTGCAGCCCTTGAAACAACCATTATCGCCTTTGCGCTTGGAGACCGTTATCGCAGATACAAACAGGAAAAGGAGGAGATTCAATTGCTCGCCTTAAAAGTGCAGCAGGAAGCTACCGAAAGGCTGGAACTCAAAGTGATTGAACGGACCGAACAATTGTCTACTGCTAACCGCGAATTGCAGGCATTGCTGGAAAAGAATCAGCTTCAAACGCGGATCATCGAAAACAAGAATGCCGAGCTCGACTCATTTTTCTATCGTATCTCACACGACCTCAAAGGACCTATTGCTTCAATGCTTGGACTTTCAACGCTGGCTCAAAAAGACATTCAGGACCCTCCTGCCCGGCTTTACCTTGAAAAACAACACGTACAGGCTGAGCGGCTTAACAACATTGTTTCAGGATTGATTCAACTTACGAAACTCAATGACGCTGCACTGGCAAAAGAAAGAATCAACTTCGAGAAACTCATCGATGACTGCATCACCTCATTGAATCATCTGGCGGAATTTTCAAAAATCACTTTCCGCAAGGATGTCCAGGCCAATCTTGAGTTCCGGACTGAATGGACACTGCTCAATGCAATCGTTCAGAACCTGATCGAGAACAGCATCAAATATTCGTCAGCAGAAAATCCATTTGTCGATATCCGTGTGTGGGATGACCGCGATCACGTCAACATTCGCGTTGCGGACAACGGCCATGGTATTTCGCAGGAACATCAGACCAGGATCTTTGAAATGTTTTATCGCGCAACGCATCATACCAAAGGTACAGGACTTGGGTTGTACATATTGAAGCGTTCGCTTGACAAACTGAATGGCGAGATCACAATCGACAGCAAGCCTGGCGTGGGGTCAACCTTTACCGTTCGTTTGCCAAAGTAACCTCATTAGTCCAGAAGACGTGCAAGGTTCGCGCTGAGCAGGCTCTTAAATTCTTCAAAGCTGCTCGGTTTGATCAGGTAGTCACGTGCGCCCAAATTAATGAGCTCACTTTTTTGAAACGGGGTGAGCGAAGTGGTTAGGATGAATGCGGGGATCACTGAAAGTTTGGGATCATCCTTAATGATCCGGAGCAGCTGCATCCCACTCATCTTCGGCATGTTCATGTCAATGTACATACACAATGGATAAACCGGTGCGCGTAGTTTTTCCAATGCATCCTGTCCGTCCTTCGCAAGTACAAGGTCAAGATCGGGACGGATTGCGCGAATTACCTCAGAGAAGATATCGCGGTCATCTTCATCGTCATCTACGTAAACAACAGTCTTGCTCCTGAACATCAAAATTAACAACCAACCTCTGGCGGTCAAGGTAGTGGCAATCTACAATTAAATTTACCTCATAAAAGTAGATCGAACGCTATTCGGCCTGCGCGATCAGGAGAGCAGATACAAGAATCCCACCGACCAGTCCGCCACCAAGTCCTTTAAGGAAAGCTCTTCTTTTACCACTTCGACTTCGTTTCGTAACTGCTTTAATATCAGAGGTTAATGTCGTTATTTGTTGATCATAAGTTGAAGCAATCTTTTTGAGGTCCTCGTAACTGTTTTTATGAAGCAACAGTCTTTTTTCCATGAGATTCGTGCGGAGTTTTAGTACCTGCACGGAAGAATCCATGACAAGTGATTCGCGCTCAAGCAGGATAATTTTTTGCTTTGATGCATCAAGCATGCTCTGAAGATAGTTGTATTGCGCAATCAGCGTTCTGAGCTTTACGCGGTCGAGTTCAAACTTTCCTCCTGATGCTTTTTTGGCAAGCGCAACGGTTACCCCATTCGCAAAAGATATACGGGTCGAATCCGGATTGACGCTCAGCTGGCTGTATGAATGATTTGACAAAAGCGCAAGGAACAGGACGAACGATACTGTCTTCATCTTTTATTGACATTCTTCTGGTTGTTGGTGAAGCGCTGCCATCTCGCGACAATAGGCGGCTCGAATTGAATCCTGTTTGATCAGGTTCCGCTGGATGGCCTGACTGTTCTTGGCTGACTCCTTATCGAGTTCTTCAAGGGTCTTATCAAGGGATGCAAGGTATACAAGAAGAATACTGTCCTTCTGGTGAATGTTGACGTCAATTTTCTGAACGGCTGCCCGCAGCGAGTCAGCCTGGGCTTCATACCGGTTAATACGATCTGAAAGTGCCTGCCGATCGGATTCGTTCATAAAAAGTAAAAAGAAAATTGCTGCAGCAGCAGCAAGGATGAATGCGAACTGAAAGATAGAGGATCTCATGCGTGCAACAGGTTGATGTCACTTCTGGATTAAAGTATTAGCACGCTTTGGTTTTACAAAGATACAGCATTGGGTCCGAGTACCGGCTATTACGACTCCTGAAAACAGGGTACAGGTATAAAATTTATTGAAAAAACAGCATGAGTGAATCAACAAGAGAAACCGATATCCTTCTGATTGGCGCGGGCATTATGAGCGCAACGCTTGGGGTACTGCTCAAAGAACTGGCGCCCGACTTTAGAATTCAAGTATACGAAAGACTGGACAAGGCAGCTGCCGAAAGCTCCGATGCGTGGAACAATGCTGGCACAGGTCATTCAGCTTTCTGTGAGCTTAACTACACACCCGAACGGAAAGACGGGTCTATCGATACTGCAAAGGCAATTAAAATTGCCGAATCCTTTGAAGTATCCAAACAGTTCTGGGCATACCTTATTCAGCAAAAGCTAATTGATGTGCCCTCCCATTTTATTTCCAGAATTCCGCACATGAGTTTCGTGGCCGGAGATGAAGATGTAAAATATCTCAGGCGCAGGTATGCTGCACTTAATCATTGCCACCTTTTTGAAGGCATGGAATTCACGGAGGATCATTTTCAGCTTCGCGAATGGCTGCCCCTGATGATGCACGGGCGACCGAACGATGCAAAGGTTGCAGCAACCCGGATGGACATAGGTACCGATGTGAACTTTGGAGCGCTGACCCGTTGTATGTTTAAAAGCCTGCAGGAAAAAAAAGACGTCAGCATCCATTTCAACAGGGAAGTGCGGAAGCTGAGGCGCACTGCTGACGGACGCTGGAGCGTGAAAGTAAAGGACATCACCACCGGTGAGCGTGAAAAAGTCAAGGCAAAATTTGTATTTATCGGTGCCGGGGGCGGCTCCTTGCGTTTGCTGGAAAAATCAGGAATACCGGAGGGGCGCGGCTATGGAGGATTTCCTGTCAGCGGGCAATGGCTCCGTTGTACAAATCAGGATGTGATAGATCGCCATCACGCGAAAGCATACGGAAAAGCGGCTGTCGGTGCTCCACCCATGTCAGTACCCCATCTAGACACAAGAGTGATCAATGGGTCAAAGGCGTTGCTTTTTGGACCGTTCGCAGGTTTCTCAACCAAGTTTCTAAAGGAAGGATCATATCTTGATCTTTTCAAATCCATTCAGCCTGACAACATAATTCCGATGCTTGCCGCAGGGTTTGACAATCTGCCCCTGACCAAGTACCTGATCGACCAGGTAAGGCAGACGCCTGCCCAGCGTTTGGAAGCATTGCGTGAGTTTGTGCCTGAGGCCCGAATGGAAGACTGGGAACTGGAAGTTGCAGGACAGCGTGTTCAGGTAATTAAGCGAGACAAGGAGAACATCGGGGTGCTCGAATTTGGAACTGAAGTTATCGCATCTGCGGACGGGACCATTGCTGCATTGCTGGGCGCCTCTCCGGGAGCATCTACGGCAGTGTCTATTATGCTTTCGTTGCTGGAGCAATGCTTTCCCGACCTTGTTGGTTCTCAGGAAGCCGGAAAAAAACTCTCTTTAATGATTCCATCATACGGGAAATCGCTCGCCAAAGATCGCAAGCTTTTGCTTGACGTGAGGGAAATGACCTCGCGTGAGCTGGGCCTCGAAGTTGATGAAAATGTGCACCGGTGATCATTGATAATCATTGAAGGTATTAATTCGGTTCCTTGTCGCCCGACCGGACAACTTACCCGCCTATTATCTTTTGCGAGGAACAACTTTTGTTACCTTGTCGGTATGTCCGAGTCAAAAAATTTTCCGCGCACCAGTCAACGCCTTAGGGAGTTGTTGCTGGACAGTGTGATGACGAATACCTCGGATGCAATCGTACTGACCAATCCCGATAACAAGATAATTGCATGGAACGCTTCCGCGGAATCCCTGCTGGGATATCCCGCCTCCGAAGCAATTGGCCAGTACATTAACCTTATCATTGACGATTCAACGCTTGCGGAAATCAAAAATGCATCGCATCCGCACAATACAATCACGCTTAAGAAATCCAGCGGTGGAACGCTTCCTGTTTTACTTCAATTCGATCAGGTGGTTGATGATGAAATGCTGGTTGCCGTGTGTTATGTATTTCGCAATGCCCAGGACGCCCCGGCCGACAAGGCGAATGCCGAGGATAGAACACGAGCAATGCAGTCGTTTACCTATTCAGTTTCGCATGACCTGCGGGCACCCCTCAGGAGGATCATCAACTATGCTCAGATCCTGGAAGAAGATCACAAGAATTCGCTTAGCGAGGAAGTCGCACGACTCATATCACGAATGTCAAAGAATGCGGACAAGATGAATGAGCTGCTGGACGGACTTCTTTCCTACTCCCGGGTCGATCAGCAACCTCTTCAAAAAAACATTGTCAATGTTGAATCCCTGGTAAACGGACTTGTTTCGGAGCTTCAGAAGCAACCGGATACATCGCGAATTGCATTCACTGTCAGGAATATGGAAAGGTGTGAAGCAGATCACGCTTTGCTCAGGCGTGCGTTTGAAAACCTTTTGTCAAATGCAATCAAGTTCACCCGTACAAAGGATGCTCCGACAATTGAGATAGGGTACGCGGCAACAAGCGATACGCACAATTATTACGTGAAAGACAATGGCGTTGGATTCGACATGCAGTATTCGTATAAACTCTTTAACATCTTCCAGCGTCTCCATAACCCTGTTGAATTTGAAGGCATTGGAGTAGGCCTGGCAATCGTACACAACATTATCTCGCGTCATGGGGGGAAAGCGTGGGCAGAAGGATCGGTAAACGAAGGTGCCGTGTTCTGGATATCCATACCGAAATGATTTAGATTCTGTCTTGTCAGTTGATAGACTACCCGGCACATAAAATCATTTGTATATTGTGAACCATAACCGCTAACGTCCCTGGTTTTCTTCTAATGCGGTTCCACGCATAGCTAACTCAAACCCCTGCGATATGAAACCTTTTATCCTTGTAGTTGTACTTTTACAATGTGCGGCAAGTGTCTTATTTGGTCAGGATCCGCGTGAAGCTGAGATCAGAAGACTTGAGAAGCTCGAACGTGAGTCCGTAATCAAGGGAGACTCGGTTGCACTCTTTGACAAGATCTGGTCTCCAAGAATGATCATCAACACACCGGCTAACATTGTGGGTACGGTTGAGGGCACGAAGGCACATTTTCGCTCCGGTGGCCTGAGCTACCTTTCGTTCGAGAGAACCATCGAAAAGATTTCGTTCAGCGAGAATGTAGCCATCGTTATGGGAGGAGAAGTAATAAAGCCGCAGGGCAAACAGCCGAATGCAGGCAAAGTTGTGACCAGACGTTTCACGCATGTGTGGCAGCACGCAAACAACAACTGGAGCATCATTGCACGCCAGGCAACGATCATCAAAGTGGAGTGATGTCTTTGAGGACCAAGACCAACCACCAGCGAATCCATTTGTGATTTGATCGCTGGTTGTTAAATTTTTTAAATGATCAATGATCAATAATCAAATTCCAAACAGTGCAGCTTGTTAGGACGAGCGTCCTATCACGAAAATCGATTTGTGGTTTGATTTTTGGTTATTGGAGTTTTAAATCATCAATGACCAATAATGAAATTCCAAGCGGTCCCGCTTGTTAGGACAAACGTCCGACTGAGAACTCCCCTTTGTGATTTGATTATTGATTATTGGAATTTAAAATCATCAATGATCAAACTCCAACGCTGCACTTCTTAGGACACGCTCCATTTCGTTATTGGAGTTTTCAAACCTTCACACTTACCTGCAAGTACGTTGCCGGAATGGAAGTCGTGTTTGGTGAACCGCTCTTATTCTGCGCGTTGAATAAATTAATGAGTTCCCGCTTCAGCTCTTCGGCCTTTCCATTTTTTTCTGCTGCCTCGAACGCATTCATTGTGGGACCATAATACAGGCGGAAGCGCTCTACGAATTGTGAAGGCGGAAATGGGGCACGGAAAGTGAACGTCTCGCGTTTGAAAGAAATGTTTTCCTTCTCGATGCCGGCTTTACCGAAGCGCTCAATGACATTAGACTCAACACCCCACAACATCGGACTGATAAATCCTTCAGGCGGTGGTGGTGTATAGCTTGAACTGATCTTTAATATTTGTGCAACAAGTGTCGGGTCACCTGGAATCCAGTTGCCCATTACAATTCTTCCGCCAGGACGAGTTACCCTAACCATTTCTTTTGCAACATCGAATGGTTTTGGCGCGAACATCGCCCCGAAAATGCTAACTACAAGATCAAAAGAGTCATCGGCAACATCCTTCAGATCACAGGCGTCACCTTCCCTGGTGACAAAATTTTTGAGCCCTTCCTCCTTCGCACGTCTGTTGGCGGCTTCAACCAGATTCCGCGCGATGTCGATGCCAAGCACTTCAGCACCAAGTTTTGCGGCAGGAAGCGCAGTGGTTCCGTCCCCGCCACCGAGGTCGAGAATTCGCATTCCTGGTTTAATCGATAATTTGCTCACCAGCTCTGCTCCGCTTTCGCGCATACATTCAGCGAGCTTGGTAAAATCTCCTTTCTCCCAAAGAGCCTTGTTTGGATTGATTGTAGTAGTCATTTTTTTGAGGGATTAGTAATTAAAATGTTCACTCTAACGCCAGTGGAAAGTTTAAGTTACAAAAAAAGCAACATCAAACGAGTAAAGCGTCAATGGTGGAAAATTGTGTCGTACAATAGGTGACACCGGGAGTAAAATAATAATCAATCACCCATTTGTGATTTGATCATGGGTTATTGGAATTTTAAATAATCAATGATCAATAATCAAATTCCAAATAGTGCAGCTTGTCAGGACGAGCGTCCCAATACGGAAAATCCATTTGTGATTTGATCATTGGTTATTGGAATTTTAAATGATCAATCATCAATGACCAATAATCAGATTCCAAACGGTGCAGCTTGTCAGGACGAGCGTCCCAATACGGAAAATCCATTTGTGATTTGATCATTGGTTATTGGTATTTTAAATGATCAATCATCAATGACCAATAATCAGATTCCAAACGGTGCAGCTTGTCCGGACGAGCGTCCTATAACGAAAATCGATTTGTGATTTGATTTTTGGTTATTGGAATTTCTAATCATCAATGATCAAATTCCAAACAGTACAGCTTACTGTTCTCCGATCCTGATATATTTGCAAACTCTCCGCTACAATTTCATGAAGAAGGTTATCATCATTGGTTCAACGGGAATGTTAGGCAGGCCTGTTACGCAGGAGTTCATCAAGGCAGGCTATCACGTGAGTCTGCTGACGCGGGACAAGGAAAAAGCCAGGCAAATTTTCGGAACAGACGCTGAGATTTTTCGTGGTGACTTAAAAGATGTCAACAGCATTGTTGCCGCGCTTAAAGGCCACGATTACCTGTATCTGAACCTGTCAGTGCTTCCAGCTACAGGAAAAAACGATTTTCAACCCGAACGCGAAGGGCTTGACAACATCCTGCACGCAGCGAAAATGTCCGGCATTCAACGGATCGGCTACCTGTCATCTCTTGTTCAGTCTTACCAGGGTCAGAATGGGTTTTATTGGTGGGTGTTTGACATCAAACAAAAAGCAGTTCAGAAAGTAAAAAGTTGCGGAATTCCGTATACCATTTTCTATCCATCGACATTTATGGAAAGCCTGGACCAAGGCGGATATCGTCAGGGAAACACAATCGCCCTTGCCGGGAAGTCAAGACACAAAATGTTCTTCATTGCAGGCAAAGACTATGCAAGACAGGTTGTAAAAGCTTATGAAATTGCTACTGGCAATCAGGAATACATTGTGCAGGGTCGGGATGGTTATACTGCAGACCGGGGTGCCGAAATATTTGTCAACCATTTTCCCGGCAAACTCAAAGTGATGAAGGCGCCTTTGGGCCTCCTTAAGTTTCTCGGAAATTTCTCAAATAAGTTCAGTTATGGGGCAAACATCATCCAGGCACTCAATAGCTATCCCGAGAAATTTCAAGGTGAGAAAACATGGCGCGAACTTGGTGAACCACAGACGTCCCTGGAACAATATGCGAGGGATAGGCATCCTTAGTAATCGATCACCATATCTTTTTCAGATAGGTTGTCTTGCCTGCTGACATTTCTTTTGGCTCAACGGTTCCGACAATGCGCACGTTGGTGAATGGCTCCTCCGGAAAAAATGTCGCGGTCATGACTGACAATCCATTGTCAAAAAAAACTTCCACTGATGACACATCGGTAACGATCGTATAAGGTATTGTTGCGTCATTGCTTAGCCTTGGGCACACAGCTCTCGTCACGAACTCTTTGGAGAATGTTACATTGCCAGCCTCACTCCTGTCGACATAGAATTCCTTTGCTTTTTTGTCGAGTCCGATCCTCAGCTTCTCGCCTTTGGCATTGGACAATTCTACGTAATCAAACTTCGCTGCTTCGATCTCCCCTTCAATGAGCGATAGTGCGCGATTTGCATTGGTTGTATCTTTTTCCTCAGCATGCTGCACCAGCTCTCGCACCGGTCGCGAAATCACATAACGATTAGGGCCACTTGCCTGAAGCGACAGCTCGCGCGGTACTGTTGTTGCCCCACGCCAGCGTTGCGTTGGGGTAACCTGTGTATAGGCCCAGTTGCTCATCCACCCGAGAAAAATTCTTCGGTTATCCGGTGCGTTTGACCAGGTAACTCCCGCATAGTTGTCGGGACCATAGTCCAGCCAGGTGGTGTCGTTCATGTTGTACATTGGCTCAAAAGTTTTGCCGTTAAAATTGCCTACGAAATATTGTGTTGCCGAGCCACCATTCGGGCCACCCGGGTTGATACTCACAAGCAATACCCAGTGCTTTTCATCGGTGCCTTCGACAGGCAACTCGAACAGATCCGGACATTCCCAGACACCGCCATGCGCGCCTTTGTCTCTGCCGAACTCACCCAATTTTGACCATGTTAAAAGATTTGGCGACCCGTAAAACTCCATGTGGTCCTGCACGGCCAGCGTCATGATCCACTTCTTGCTCTGTTCATGCCAGAATACCTTCGGATCTCTGAAGTCTTTTATACCCGGGTTTTTCAGTACCGGGTTTCCATGGTACTTTTTCCACGTCATACCGTCATCTGTGCTGTAAGCAATTCCCTGCGTTTGATAGTCGTTGTGGCCGGCCTTTTCTTTTTCCATCGCGTGATAGGTATAGATGGCAACCAGTGGTGGATTTTCTTTTGTGCCGAGCCCGGAGGTATTGTCTTTGTCAACGACTGCGCTACCGGAAAAAATCATCCCAAGAGAATCAGGATAAATTGCAATGGGCAAATGCTCCCAATGCACCAGGTCTTTACTGACGGCATGTCCCCAGTGCATCGGTCCCCAAACAGTGCTGTCTGGATAATGCTGATAAAACAAATGATAAATTCCCTTGTAATACACCATTCCATTTGGATCGTTCATCCACTTTTCCTTCGGAGAAAAGTGAAACTGAGGTCTGTGCTTTTCGGAGTATAGCGCGTCAGACGCTGTTGGTGCTGTTGTTTCGACTTTCGACTGACATGCCACAAAAACAATCGACATTACGATAACGATCGCATTGAAAAGACTGGAACGGTTCATACGGTTTGGTTCTGGAATTGGAAATTACGAAATGAATTTGGATTGCGCGAATCCCCACAACATCAACAAAGGCTCAACAATCTCTCTGCAACAGACCCGGCACAGAAAAAAATTCTATTTTTATCGCATGAAGTGGATAACGCGTGAACGCCCTAAAATCGATCGCATCGCTTGCCCGTGGCTGATCAAACGCTTTGTTGATCAAGATGCGGAGTTCATTTACGTTCCTTTCGACCAGGTCATCCCAAAGTCCAAAGAGCTTAACGCAATTCCGTTTGACCTTCCCAACGTGGAGTACACACACTATGGGGACGAGTGCACTTTCGACTACATCATTAAAAAACACAAACTGAAGGATCCGGCATTGAACGCGATGGCTGTGATCGTGCGTGGCGCAGACACCGACCGTCACGACATCGCCTCTCAATCGTCCGGGCTGTGGGCAATCTCTGCAGGCCTGGCGCAAAACATCCAGGACGATCACGAATTGCTTTCAAAAGGCTTCGTGATCTATGATGCCCTATACACCTGGGCAAAAGACCTTCAAAACGTCAGGCACACGCAGAACCCCATTGAAAATCTGTTGCTCGATGTTTATCAGAAATTCCTGAAGGAGAAATCCGGTTCCAGAAAAATTCCGGCCTGGGCACAGGAACTGAAGGAAATTATTCAGGATCAGATCGACACCAACCTCACGCTGTCCCTCAAAGAAGTATCGCAAAGTCTGAACGTTCATCCCACTTACCTGTCACGCGAATTTTCCAAATATTTTGACGACCTCTCATTCGGAGACTACATCAGAAAGTTGCGCATTGAAAAGGCTATTCAACTACTAAACGAATCGGACCATTCGCTCGCAGAGATCGCATACCTGACAGGGTTTTCTGACCAGAGTCACTTTAATCGGATCTTCAAAAAACACACCGGTAAAAATCCTTCCGCCTACCGGAAAAACGTGAAAAGGTAAAAAGAATACAAAAGTCAGTCATTTCTGTACTATACAATGTGGCTTACCGGGTGTAACCTTGTCACAGGAAATGATCAGACCATGAGCAGCACAATAATCCTTTCGCAGCAAGAGGTTGCACACCTGCTGGCGATAGACGAATGTATTGATGCAATAACCGAGGCATTTAGAATGCTTGCGGAAGGAAAAGCAGACACTCCGAAAATTCTCGGTCTGCATCTGCCATCAGGCGGTTTGCACATTAAGGCTGGCATGATGCAGCTGAACAATCACTACATCGTAGCCAAACTGAATTCAAATTTTCCAGGGAATCCAGCGAAACACAAGCTTCCAACCATTCAGGGTGTCGTGGCCGTGTTTAATGCAGAGAATGGTATGCTCCTTTCGCTAATGGATTCCATTGAGTTGACCATCATCCGGACGGGTGCCACTACGGGAGTCGCTGCCCGACACCTCTCCCGTCACGATGCCAGGTCAATGGCTATTTGCGGGTGCGGCAATCAGGGACTCATCTCGTTCAAAGCCGTTGCCTGCGTCCGACAGGTGAAAGAGGTTTATTTATACGACATCGCGCCTGCGCAGGCACAACGTCTTGCATCCCAGATTGCTAACATTGCTGCAGATGTTGAAGTCGTTTGCTGCACATCAGTTCGTGAAGCCTCCATCAACAGCGATATCATCATTACCTGCACTCCTTCAAAAGTGCCGATCCTCACGCTTCAGGATGTCAGGCCCGGAACGTTCATAGCAGCGGTGGGCACAGACAGCGATCACAAAAATGAAATTGATGCGGAGTTAATCGCACGGTCGAAAGTCATCACCGACATCACAGACCAAAGTGCAACGATCGGAGATCTGCACCATGCCATCGCTAAAGGTCTTGTGACAAGATCACATGTTCATGCCGAACTGGGTGAAGTCATTGCCGGGAAAAAAACCGGACGCGAGTCGGTCAATGAGATCATTGTATTCGACAGCACAGGCATCGCGCTCCAGGATGTTGCTGCAGCATCCATCGTATACGAAAAAGCATTGGCAACGAGAATGGGCACGCCCTTTAATTTTTCGACAGTATTATGAAATGGATAACACGTGAACGCCCGAAGATCGACCGCATAGCCTGTCCGTGGTTAATCAGGAAATTTGTTGACCCTGAAGCAGAATTCCTCTACGTCCCCAAAGAATTAGTGTTTGAAAAAGCAAAGGAACTTGACGCCATTGCGTATGACCTTCCCGGTGCCGAGTATACCCATGAGGGAAAGTACTGCACGTTCGACTACATCGTGCGGAAGCATCAGATACAAGATCCTGCCGTGCTAAAACTCGCCCATATCGTGCGCGCTGCAGACACGGATACGTTTGAAAACTCTGCGGAAGCTGCAGGCCTCTGGGCGATCTCTGCGGGATTATCATACAACCACCCGGATGATCATGAGATGCTCGCCATCGGAATGAAGCTATATGAAGCGCTTTACAGCTGGGCGAAATATGTTCAGCACGAAAAGCACACCTGGTCAACAAAATAAGAGAATGGAAAAAAATACCGACTACACTTTAAAAGACCTGATCATCTACTATCTCAAACTCGGGACGTGGGGCTTTGGCGGACCTGTGGCATTGGTTGGCTACATGCACCGCGATCTTGTCGAAGAAAAAAAGTGGATCACAGACGAGGACTATAAAGAAGGGCTTGCGCTCTCACAACTTGCACCGGGTCCGCTCGCGGCACAACTCGCCATTTACATTGGCTATGTTCATTATAAGATCCTCGGTGCTACACTCGCAGGCATCGCCTTTGTGGTGCCGTCATTCCTGATGGTGATGGGCATTGGCTACGCTTACGTTTCTTATGGTGGACTTCCCTGGATGCAGGCCGTTTTCTATGGCGTGGGCGCAGCGGTGATCGGAATCATTGCCATCGGCAGCTACAAACTTACCACCAAAAGCATCGGCAAAGACAAACTCCTCTGGGGAATATTCCTCCTCCTGGCAGTCGTCACCTTTGTAACGGAGCAGGAAATTCTCTGGCTCATTCTGCTCGGTGGGTTTGCCGTGTGGTTCGCGAAAGCGCCACCAAAATGGCTTTCGTCCGGCAACGCAATAACGCCTTTCATTATTCTTCACATGCAACCGGTAGCCACTGAATCAAAACTCTGGCAGATCGCGTGGTTCTTTACGAAGGCAGGAGCATTTGTATTCGGAAGCGGACTTGCTATCGTTCCATTCCTGTATGGTGGTGTTGTTAAAGAATACCAATGGCTGAATGAACAGCAATTCCTGGATGCAGTAGCCGTGGCGATGATTACGCCCGGGCCAGTAGTCATTACCGTTGGCTTCATCGGCTATCTCGTGGCAGGTCCCTGGGGTGCTGTAGTGGCTGCCGCAGCTACTTTCATTCCCTGCTATCTCTTCACCGTGATCCCCGCTCCGTATTTCAAGAAATATGGAAAACATCCTGCAATAAAAGCTTTCGTGGATGGCGTTACTGCAGCTGCGATTGGTGCGATTGCCGGAGCAGTACTCGTGCTCGCGAAGCGTACCTTGACGGATATTCCAACGGTGGTCATCGCATTGATAACGGCTGCGCTATTGTTCCGATTCAAAAAATTGCAGGAGCCCCTTGTGATTCTCGCAGCAGCATTAATTGGACTCGTCCTGCGACTAATAGTATAAGAATACGACAATGAACCTAAATGAGATATTATGAAAAGGTCAGCCATCATCACTGTTTTTCTAACAATAGCCTGCTTCTCTTACGGCCAGACAAAAAAAGTGATTTTCGTCTGTGAGCACGGTGCAGCAAAAAGCTTCATAGCGACAGAATATTTCAATAAGCTGGCCAAAGAAAACAACCTTGACTGGAAAGCGGAATGCAGGGCCACAGCTCCAGATTCAGCGCTGACTATTGCAACGCGGAACGGACTGAAATCTGATAACCTCTACGATCCGCACAGAATTCCTCAGAAGGTTAGCTACGAGGACACAACCTCCGCTGAAAAAATCATCTTGTTCACAAAACTTCCAACCGACTGGCACAGCGATATCGAGACTGAGGACTGGTCAACAACACCAGGGATAGACGGCAGCTATGAGCAGCGGAAGGAGGCAATTATCAAGAAATTAAAAGAACTAATTTCAAGCCTTAGATGAAAAGTTAGTGCAGTTCTCAGTGGCCTGGGATTTCGAGACACATCAGCTTGTATTTGGAAAATGCGTGAAAACTTCCAACCTTTATCGTAATATTACGTTAAACAAAATTGGAAATATCCGACTTGAATTTCAACATGCCGCCCGCAACACGCTATTCTATTTTGCCATCCCTTCTTCCAACGATAGAGAGGCTGACAAATGAATTCAATCAAATCGCGCCTGAGCGAAAGCAGATACTCAGGGAGCTCACGGATTTTGTAAGGCAAAAAATCAATGCTGGCGATGTAGCACGCTTGAATTTCATCTGCACACACAATTCGAGAAGAAGCCACATCTCCCAACTGTGGGCACAGGCAGCAGCTTATTATTATGGTCTGCAAAACGTGCAGTGTTTTTCCGGAGGAACCGAAGCCACAGCATTTAATCCTCGGGCGGTCACTGCCATGCAGAAGGCAGGCTTTGATATTCAGACATTCAAAGGCGGGGACAATCCAGTTTACCATGTCACCGTTGCAGCAGGTGCACCACCGCTCCCGGTCTTTTCTAAAAGATATGACGATATTGTGAATCCCAAAACTGACTTCGCTGCGATCATGACTTGCTCCCATGCCGATGAAAACTGCCCGTTGATTCCCGGTGCTTCAAAGCGCATCGCTCTTACCTACAACGATCCAAAGGACTTTGATGGTACACCACTCGAGGCCGCAAAGTATTCCGAGCGCGTGGATGAAATCGGACGAGAAATTCTCTTTGCTTTCTCACAGGTAAAGTAAAAGCGACCAATGCCCATGAACTATGATGTAGTGGTGATCGGTGGAGGGCAGGCAGGTTTGGCCGTAGGATATTACCTCAGACGGACAGGACTCTCCTACGTGATCCTTGACGATCAAACCGAGCCTGGCGGTGCATGGCTTCATACCTGGAAATCGCTCAGGCTCTTCTCTCCTGCGCAGTGGAGTTCACTTCCCGGGGTGCTTATGGCCGGAGGAAACAACTACTACCCTACACGCGATGCTGCGATCGAGTATCTTCACACCTACGAAAAGAAATACAATCTGAGCGTTCAGCGGCCCGTTCATGTAACCGAAGTTTCCAGGCGTGGTGACCACTTTCACCTCGAAACATCGCACGGTTTACTAACAGCCCGGGCGATTGTCAGTGCAACGGGTTCGTTTCAAAATCCTTACACTCCGGAATTCAAAAATTCCGATGTCTTTGCAGGCACTATCCTTCACTCAAGTCAATATCAATCACCCGAAACGTTTCGCGGCCAGCGCGTAGCGATTGTCGGAGAAGGAAACTCAGGTGCACAGATCCTTGCAGAAGTCTCTCAGGTAGCAGAAACATTCTGGATAACGCTGAAGGAACCACGGTTTCTGCCGGATCACGTTGATGGAAGGTTTCTGTTCGATGCCGCTACACAAATGTATGAAGCGCAAAAAGCAGGAAAACAATATAAGCCTCCATCGCTTGGTGATATCGTAATGGTTGACTCTGTCAAAGAAGCCCGTTCGCGAAATGTTCTGAGAAGTTTGCGGCCCTTTCAAACATTCACAAAAGACGGAATTGCATGGAGCGATGGTCATGAAGAAAAAATTGATGCCGCTATTTTTTGTACTGGCTTCAAACCTTCTCTTGCACATCTCAGAAATCTCAATGTTGTCACGGGAGACGGGAAGGCAAATGTTGCAGGCACGCAATCAAAAGACATTGATGGCCTGTGGCTTGTCGGATACGGAAACTGGACTGGGTTCGCATCAGCAACACTCATCGGTGTCGGGCGAAGTGCAAAAAAAACCGCAGAGGAACTTGTTCAGTTTGTGCGCACCGGTGTTAACGCCAGTCAATGACCTGAACAGTAAATATCACAACTTATTTCTTCCGTTCGATCTCCTTAGCGTGATCAAAATCATATTATAAATTAAACCGGCAGGAAGTCGGCATAAATTTTATCTTTGCAGCCATTCAAGACGCGTGATATGGCCTCGGGCATTTTTTCGATTTTTGATGATGTAGCAGCGTTGATGGATGACGTTGCCGTTGCAAGCAAGCTTGCTACGAAGAAGACTGCGGGAATTCTGGGTGATGATCTGGCTGTCAACGCTGAGAAAGCAACAGGCTTTCTTGCCGCACGTGAACTCCCGGTTCTCTGGGCGATCTCGAAAGGTTCGCTCATCAATAAGCTGATTATTGTCCCCATTGCACTTATCCTTACCGCGGTTTCACCGTTGGCCATAAAAGTAATTTTAGTACTGGGTGGATTTTACCTGGCTTACGAAGGCGTGGAGAAGATTGTTGAGTATCTTTTTCATCGGGCGAAGAAAGGACATGAAGTGGTTCAGGAGGCCATACAGGACAACCGCGAAGCTGAAAAGGTGAAAATTCGTTCTGCTATCACGACAGACTTCATCCTCTCGGTTGAAATTGTAATCATCGCATTGGGAACTGTACTTGATGAAAGTCTGGGGATTCAGATTCTTACAGTGTCAGTCGTATCACTGCTAGCCACAGTCGGAGTATACGGTCTCGTTGCGTTGATCGTTCGGATGGATGACATTGGATTCAAACTCATCAAGCGCGCGAATAAGAAAGGTGTTGTGGCAAAAGTTGGGTACCTGTTGGTTAAAGCACTTCCATGGGTAATCAAGTTCTTCGGTGTTGTCGGCACCATCGCACTTCTTCTGGTTTCAGGTGGGATTTTCGTGCACAATCTCGCCTTCCTGCATCACGTTCTTCCCGGACTTCCAACACTTCTGCGCGAAATGATTGCTGGATTTGCAGGTGGACTGATTATGTTGATTGTAGTAAGTAGCGGGAAGAAGCTTTTTGCGCTAACCCGACCAAAACAAGGCAGCCGGGTTTAACGCCACTAAAGGCAATTAAAATTTCATAGTCACACCCTGGCCAGGCGCCTGAGCTTTCTGATCCGTGCCTGCAGCGAAGGGATGGGTTCGCGTTCAACAGCAGCGATCGTCTGTGCAAAATCTTTTTTCCACTCAGGATGTAACCGCGAAATATCGAAAAGCCCTTGCAGGGCGTTCACCCGTACAATTTTGCTCTCATTCCGGTTCAACGCCCAATAAGTGAGCCGGTGCCATACGTCAGCGATCTCTTGAGGCGACAACGTGAGCCGGGGCAAAAGTTGCGCAAGATGCCACTTCAGTTCTATATGATCAGCGCTTCGCAGGATTGCCATCAGCTGATCTTTATGCGGTGCAAGGTATTCCTTCTTCTCAATTGTGATTTTTTCAATGGCATCAGCTGCCCTCATCACCAGCGGGCGTTCGCGGTGGAATATTAATCCGAAGAGTTGATCAAAACTTTTCTGGTCCGTCACAGCCTCCAGAACACGCTGAGCGTTTTTAAGCCTCCGAAGGTCATTCCCAAGAAGTAGTCTTGTAAATTCAGTTTCCAAACGCGTTTGTATTTTAAGTCCGTTGATACAGGAGGCAACAGGCTGCTGTTGGTAATCCGTACCAAGCCTGTCCAGACGGTACTATCCGTAAATATGGCGATAAGCACAACAAGCGTGTTTGCCCTAAACCGATTACCAGAGCAATCGGGAAAGAACGCATTACCCGAAGATACTGAACGAGTGTAAATATTCCGACAGTACCATAGCTATCCTTTATAACGCGCTATCATGAACCTGCGGAACATAGCCTGCCTGAAACGCATTCACAATGGAACGCGGAGTGAGTATATCCAAACCTGAAAGGTTGGCAGATGGCGAATGTTGGTCGTAGCCAAACGGAGTCCAGCAATGCAGCAACCCACCGTGATACAGATGCGCCTGGCCGTTATGCGAGACAAAACTGCCTTCCGGAAGTCCTGCTCCCTCATATCGATAAATCTTTTTGATTGTTCCTTCGATCCGCTCGCGGTGAATGATCTCATCGATAGCGCTGATTGACGTAGTCATGGTAAAGTCATGTTCAGGATTTCCTTTTAACCAGCAAGACTTAAAACGTTGTGCATCTTCCCTACGGCATTCGAAACATGGGCGATGTCCTGCTGCAAACGCTGTAGCCTCATCGAGGAAAAACAATTCGGTCCATCGGCCGGGAGTCATCACAACGCGATGGCGATCTTTGTATTGAAGTTTGCAGATGATCCACGCTTTTGTCCTGAACGGTCTTACTATCTGCCTGCGATCGTTGTGAATCACACCGCGATTGCCCAGCCACTGGCCGCGGGCAGTGGTAGTAATAAAATTTCCCAATGGGTCGACCCTGTTCTGAAGCATTGAAGAGATGCAGTTTAACTGTCGATTACTTTCCGAGTTTGTCTAACTCTTCCCTGAAATATTTTTCATCCGGCAGGAGCTTGATTGCCTTCTGGTAATTTAGTCTCGCAGAATCAAGATCACCTGAATTCGCGTAGCCAGTTGCGAGATGTGCATGCGCCCAGCCGGAATTGGGAAACTTTTCGAGATTGAACCGGAACATCTCGATCGCGTCAGCAAACATTTTGTTTTCCATGAAGAGATAGCCCGGATAAGCAAGCGCAGCATCATCTTCTTCCCACAGGTAGAGTTTGCGTTGCAGAGAATCATGGCTGATTGTTTCGTACAATCTTCTTGCTGCTGTCACGCTCTCGGATTTCATGACCTCACCAAACTTGAATCCAATCTGGCGCCTGAGAGGCTGCGGTTTTACCCCCATCAATATATCGAGCAATGCGGTTGCAAGATCAAATGTGCGCACCAACTCATAATTGCTCACCAGGATGATGGAAATTTTCCGCTCAGGTACCAAAAGAAAAATGCTGCGAAAGCCGGTATCCCCGCCTGAATGACTCACCAGCTTGACACCGTTTCGTTCACCCAGCCACCAAGCGAATCCGATGCTGGGTTTATCTTCAATGTTTATGGTATTCTTCCACCAGATATCATAAATAGAATCAGAAAGAATGCGCCTGCCCTGGTAGATCCCGCGGTTAAGATGAGCTAGTGCATAATGTGTCATCTCCAATACGTTTGAGTTCAGCGTACTGCTCGGACCATGCGCACGGTTGTAGGGATAGTGTTCGCTCACGATGGGTTTGCCCGCCCACACATGGCCGCGGACGCGCAATGTCTCCGTGATGTCCGGATAAAGAAAGCTGGCAGTGTCCATCCCGAGAGGATCGAGGATATTTTTCCGGACGTACGTCTCAAATGACATCCCGGAGATTTTTGAAATCACATCGCCCAACGTCTCATAAGCCGTGTTGCTGTACCGCATATCAGTTCCCGGGGCAAAAAGCAATTTATCGCTCGCAATGCTGCGGACAAACCGCTCCAGTGCGCCAGAATCATACTGAGGCTTGTCCCACTCGTAGTCATCAACGTCACCAATACCCGAAGTGTGGTTGAGCATCTGACTGATAGTGATATCGTTGTAGCGCGCATCATTCTGCCGGAAGTACGGAAGGTAGGCTGTTACCTTTTCATCAAGGTTGATCTTTCCCTGCTCCCACAGCTGCATGACTGACGTTGCTACGAAAGTCTTCGACACAGAAGCCCAATGAAAAACATGTTTTGTTGTAAGGGGCTCTTTCGTCTCGATGCTTTCAAACCCAAACGCACCCGAATAGATAAGGGAGTCATTGCGGGTGATGGCAACCGTTAGCCCCGGGATATTGTGCTGGGCGCATGTCTCAGAGAGGTAAGTCCTTAAATCTGTTTCGATCGTGCTTTCGTGGGATGGTTCGGTAACGCGCTGGCTGCAGGTCGACCACAATAGCACAGCGAATAACAGGATCACAGATGACTTCATATTACCCGGGGTTTTGATTTGGAAGCAAATTAAAAATACACAAATATTCAAACGGTTAAGAACCGTAAAACTGTAAGGCTGTAAGTGATGGTTATTGGCCACGCTTTGCGGCAGTAAGAATTTAACGAAACTCATTCATTGGAATGCTTGACGATATTGAATTTTAGTTTAAATTTATTTCCCCTAAAGTTTTTGTCACCGATCAGGCACTGATGTACTCGTCCCACGAACCGATTGAAAAGCTTCCGTACCCCATCACGTTCCTGAGACAGGTTCTGCTAGACATTATTGCCAATGCCCCGGAAACCAGTATCAGATTTCGTCTTGTGGGAGAGCTTTGGGAACTCGGTTTCCTGAAAGTCGTCTCGGTTCGCGACAATGGTGCGCTAATGCTCAATGAGCAGACTCGAACGTTTGAGTCTATTGACCTTACCGATGTAATGCAATTTGAACTTGATGAAAGGCTCAACGGGCTGGAGCCATTTTTTCACTACGATGTCTCGCCTGCAAGCTTTATCTGAGTGACTTCACAGGAAAGACTTCTGCGTTCTATTAGCCTCCAACTTTCAATAAATTCCAGGTACAATTACTTCCTGATCGCATGTGATGCGCTTACACGCTCGTGTCTCCTGCGATAGCGAATCGTAACCACGGCCATAACCAAAAAAGGCAGAACGGACAATATCACTTTGGCCTTCAGCGCCAACAGGCCAGCGATAAACATAAAAAGCAACAGCACTGCAATCGCTCCCATCCCGATGAACGTCAGAATTCTGTTCGGGAATTTTTGAAACAACGTAATCAGAAGGAGTATCTGGCCTGCAAGTGGAATCAGGGTGAACGCATGAATCACAGAAGCAGGATCTGTAAACAGTTTTGAAATTACTTCGGCTTCCGCGTCAAATAGAAATGCATGGTTGCCTCCGCCCCACTCGAGATATCCCATCAACGAAGTGAGAATCAATAAAAGGTTAAGGCGTTTTGCTTTTTGCATGCGATGCTGAAAATACGCAATTGTATGCGCCCGCCAAACAGCGGCAGCCTGATCAAGTGAACTACGATCAATAGTTCCGGTCATCATCACTAGGCATTTCACGATTTATCGTCATCAGGCTTCACTAAAAAAAAGAAATAAATATCTTAGGGCCTGTATGAAAATGAAAACGGGTGAATTCATCGCTTTGTCTGCGTCTACCATGATGCTCACCGCGCTCGGCATCGACATTATGCTGCCGGTTTTTGACGAAGTGCGTGAGCATTTCAATCTGAGTCCTCAATCAACAGCTGCGGCCCATATTGTCACTTTCTTTTTCCTTGGGCAAATCGCCCAGGTTGTCTTTGGCGCATTGTCTGACCGCTATGGAAGGCTCGCGATATTACGTGTAGGCTTCCCGTTATACATCATCGGTGGGGTTGCCGCAGCGTATGCTCCTACGCTGGCGATGATGTTTGCCGCACGGTTCGTAGCCGGAGTAGGTGCGTCCGCAGTGTTCATGACTACCATCGCCAGTGTCCGCGACAGATTTGTCGGGGATGAAATGGCCCGCATTATGTCACTGATCTTTACGATCTTTCTTTCAATCCCGGTGGTCGCGCCATTCCTTGGAATCGCGATCTATTCAATCTCGTCATGGCGAATGGTATTTCTCACACCACCGCTTTTTGCCGTGGCAGTATTCGTCTGGTCAATGCGGCTTGAAGAATCGCATCCGAAGGAAAAACGCGCCCCGCTCGACTGGAACTCGCTGATTGCTTCGTTGAAAAATGTTTTCAGTAACACGACATTTATCCGCTATACTGCTATTACAACTGTTTTGTTCGCAGGCCTCAGCTCTTGGGTGTCGAGTTCAGAGCACATCGTAGGAAACATCTATCGCCAACCCTCACTGTTCCCGTGGATCTTCGCAGCGATGGGATTATGGATGGCCGTGTCAACGCTGACGAACTCGCGCCTCTCCACCAGGTTTGGCGCGCGCAAAACGCTGCGGTGGCTGCTCACTATATACACCGCGGTAGCCGCTGTGCTCCTGGCCTGTGCACTGCTTTATGGTGACTCCCCACACATCACAGTATTTTTCATTGCAGTAGCGATGCTGATGGGGATCAATCTGGCTGTCGAACCCAACAGTAGTGCACTAGCAATGGAGCCAATGGGTGAAATGGCCGGCCTGGCCTCGGCTGTTTACGGAACGTGTTTCTTCTTTATAGGCGCTGCAGGTGGTGCAGTTATCAGCTACCTTCTGATTCAAGACGTTTTCCCAATCATTGTCAGCTTCTTTGCCATCGGTATCATTGCCTTGCTTATCGCATCCACCGACAGCTCGACACGAGCCACCTAGATCCAAAGGGTTTCCAGACTCTCTATTTCAAAACACCACAACCGTTCGCATGCACGACAGGGAAGCGAGGTCCCGGATGCACAAGAAGGCATTGCTCAGAATTTCGGCAAGTACCAAATCGTACCGGGGACTGTCTGAGCCGCGATTTCTCATAAGTTATTCATGTCAAAATAATTAAGGTACAATTACCTTATGCAATGGTTCACGGACGACCAACACCGAATCATACCGGGCATAAGGAGTGAAAAGGCCCGTTGGCGCAGATTTTTTTTAAATATTTATCGATAATCGCAAAAGATAACCGCTTTCTAATAAAGGTCTGCTATTTTATGGAATTTGCTTCCAAAACACGCCACCTAAAAGTATGCCAACGGCCCTTTAAAGAACGTTTGACCAACAAGTCCGATATTTAATAAGGTTAAAGAGCGTTTTAGTCCCTTTATCTTAGAATATAATTGCACTACATTTCAACCCCGGCTAGAAGTCTACAATTTCAGTCGAAAATAAACTCTCCGCCTATGGGCAACGTGGTAAAGGAAAATGAAGTCGTACTGACAAAGAACGACAGTGTGGTATCGGTTCTTGTGGAGACACTGAGATATAAACTGACAGGCGAATTTGAAATCAAGAACCATCAATCCACAAAAGTTAATCGCGCCACACATGGAGGTGGCTTCTCACTCAAATATGTTATAACCTTAGGGTCAGTTAATTATGGTGTTCATGCTGACGATCTGGCTGAATTCGAACACTTGCTCGAGCAATCAAAAAAGGCTGCTGTCAGCTATTCATTCCGGATCGTAAATGATCAGGGCCACATAAAGGATGTGTCCGGTCATGGATCGTTAGAGCCTGCAACCGGTGAATGGGCACCTGAATCGGTAATAGAGGCGTTACCTCTCGCCTCGATCTGGTTATCAAGCGTACGCAACACCAGCGGGCAGATCATTGATTTTAAAGTCGAACTGGCAAACCAAAGGGCAGACATCCTGTTAGGCATACCGTTGTCCGGCAAAAGATATTCTGATATCTCCGTGGAAGTATTCCCCGGTTTCAGTATTTCTGATGTGGCCCTCGTTGCTGAAACTGGCCAGGCACGAACACAACAGTATGTCTTCACGCGCCAGCACAAAAACTTTTCACTGAATCTAAATCTTACAAAGTTTCAGGATGGTGTATTTGTGACCATCCACGATGAAACACAGAGCCGCTCTTATGAACAACAACTCAAACACCAGGCAGTGTTGCTCGCAAAGGTGATCGAGTCGAGTCCTGACATGATTCAGATCGTCAATCTCACCTCTGGCAAGTCCGTGTACATAAACAAAATGCTGCTGGAAGAACTGAATTATCCATTCCAGGAGATAAAAAA
Source organism: Fulvivirgaceae bacterium JP3-4 (assembly GCA_029309925.1). GTDB lineage: Bacteria > Bacteroidota > Bacteroidia > Cytophagales > Cyclobacteriaceae > Chryseosolibacter. Next base: position 1,915,984 of record JARKND010000001.1, on the reverse strand, counting down.
GATCGAAACCGAGAAGAGGCTGAGAGAACTGATCCACACAGATGATGTTGGTGCTTACGATCAGTTTCTTTCTCAGATCAACAGTGCAGCGGATAACGACACCGTAGAAGTACAAATGCGCTGGCGTGCTTACCACGATGGATGGCGTTGGTACAAAACCCGTGCGCGGATATTTGAGCGGACCGCGGACGGAGCTCCGGTAAAAGTCCTCGCGTTCTCGCAGGACATTACGCAACAAAAGACCGCTGAAGAAGAAAAGCGGAAACTGCAAACATTCAAAGAAGTTGAAAAGGCACGTACAGCTTTTTTCAGCAACGTAAGTCACGAATTCAGGACGCCATTGACTTTGTTGCTTGCCCCGCTCCAGGAAATCCTGGCTAAGCCCACCCTCCCACCGGCCGAACTTGCTAAAGTTCAGTTCGCGTACCGGAACTCGCTTCGGCTGCAGAAGCTCGTGAACAATCTCCTCGATTTCTCCCGGATCGAATCGGGGAAGCTTGACGCGATCTTTCAGCCAACAGACCTCTCGCGTTACACGATAGACCTCGCAAGCAACTTCCGCACACTGGTAGAACATGCAGGACTGAAGCTGAATATCAAATGTCCGACACTTGAAGAACCGATGTACATCAATCGCGAGATGTATGAGAAAATCCTTTTTAATCTCCTTTCCAATGCGTTCAAGTTTACATTCCGTGGGAAAATTGAAGTCATCCTCAAGGAGAACAAAGGAAACGTTAAGCTCATTGTGCGTGATACCGGTGTTGGAATTGAAAAAGCGAACATTGAAAAGATCTTCGACAGGTTCAGCCGGATTGAAGGAACAAAGGCACGCACGTATGAGGGCTCCGGAATCGGACTTGCCCTCGTTAAAGAGCTTGTGAGCGTTCACCGGGGATCAATCAAGGTTCAGAGCGAGGTCAATAAAGGAACTGCATTTGCCATCACGTTTTTGAAAGGCAAAGAGCATCTGCCGTCAAAAAGCATCTTCGAATATGCGAATCAAAAAGAAGATCGAACCCTGGCCACGGCTTATGTCGAGGATGTTAAAGGATGGACAGTAGGTCTCGAAGGTATAGAGGACAAGAGGAGAAGCCGCAAAAAGTATTCGGTCGCTGAGCAGCCTCCTTTGATACTTGTAGTAGACGACAATGCTGACATGCGCGCGTACATCCGTAGCCTGCTCGAAACTGAATACCGCGTGACGACAGCGCCTAACGGCCGCGTTGCATTAGAGCATATTTCACCTGAAAGTATGCCTGATGTAATCCTAAGCGACATCATGATGCCTGAAATGGATGGTTATGAGCTGGTGCAAAAGCTTAAAGAAGAAGACGAGACAAGAAATATTCCGGTAATCCTCCTGTCCGCAAGGGCGGGGGAAGAAGCATTAATAGAAGGCCTCGATCATGGGGTGGATGACTACATCATCAAACCCTTCTCCGCGAAAGAACTGATTGCCCGAATCGATGCACGGCTGGAAATGGCGCGAACGCAGAAGGAAATTCACGACATTCTGATGGAGCAAAACAAACTCCTCGAACAAAGCGTCATCGAAAGGACATCAGACCTCGAGCAGGCGAATTCGCTGCTGCACAGGAGAAATGCCGACCTCGAAAGTCTCAATGCCGAACTGAGCACGTTTGCGTTTGTTGCCAGCCACGATCTGCGTGAACCCCTGCGAAAGATCCGTCTGTTCACGCATGTGTTACGCGAACGCGAAGCAGAATCGCTAAGTGAAAAAGGCAAGGATTTCTTGCAAAAGATCTCAGCATCAGCGGAGCGTATGAATCTGCTCATCGAAGACGTACTCTCCTACTCCCGTCCTTCGGCTACAGTAGAACAATATGCGGATGCTGATCTGAACAAGATTCTGGCGCAGGTTGAAAACGAATTGAGTTCTGTAATTGAAGAACAAAAAGCCGTGATTCGCCACGAACCGCTTCCTGTGCTGAAGTGTAATCCATTACAAATTTCTCAACTCTTCCACAATCTTATTTCCAACAGCCTGAAATTCCACGAAAGTGCAGTGGCCCCGGAGATCTATATCAGTGCACAACTTGTAAAAGGTGAAAGCATTTCACACAGGATGGCGGAAAAAGATCAAGAATACCTCGAGCTGCAAATCACAGACAACGGAATTGGCTTTGAACAAAAGTATTGTGAAAAAATATTCCAGATGTTTCAGCGCCTACATGGGAAAACCGATTATCCCGGAACAGGTGTCGGACTGGCAATCTGCAAGAAGATTCTCGAGCGTCATCGCGGCTTCATACTTGCAAAAAGCGAACCCGGAAGGGGATCAGCATTTTGCAGCTACTTCCCCCGCACGCTGGTGAGTATGTGATCCTGCTAAACATTACGCGGCAATGTGAACCGGAAGACAGAACCGTTTCCTTCTTCGCTCTCCACGGATATTGTTCCGCCATGCTGCTGAATAATCCCCGCACTGATGTAAAGACCAAGCCCCATGCCGGCAAAATGTTCGGTCTCCGGAGACGCGATGCGAAAGAAGCGTTCAAACACTCTTGGCAACGCATCCCTGGGTATGCCAATCCCGTTGTCCTCCACAGCTACCGCAACAATGGAATCAGAAAGCGAGGATCTGATAGATATCTTACCGCCCGCGGGTGAGTATTTGATCGCATTGGAGATAAGGTTATTCAATACCTGCTCAATGCGCTCAGGATCGGCTTTGATCATTGCCACATTACCACCGACAAACTCGATGGTGTGTCTGTCAGAAGTTTTTTGAAGGTCTTCGATTCTTTCCCTGATCAGATCGTCTAAAGCGAACTCAAGCATGTGCAGCGGCAGCCGGCCCTCAACGATTTTAGTTGTGTCGAGCAGATCCTTGATGAGATTCGAAAGACGGTTCACCTGGCTGTTCAATCGCTGCATCAGCTGACTGCTTTCGACATCGTTTGCCTTCTCAAACCTGTGCTGCAGTATCTGCGTGTAGCCACTGATGCTTGTGACCGGAGTTTTCAATTCGTGGCTGGCGATGCCAATAAATTCGTCTTTTTGCTGCTCGAGCTTTTTGCGTTCGGTCATGTCGTACATCACCCCTACCATACGCTTTGCTTTGCCATCATCGCCTTTTTCAATGGTGCGTCCATAACCATTCATCCAGCGAATGCTGTTGTTGTCTGCTCTTACGATGCGGAATTCAGCGTGAAAGATCTGGCCGGTGTCAATGGCCTTTTGTAAACGGCCGGACACAAAACCACGATCTTCATCGTGCACGAAATTCATAAAGTAAGGCGCAGATTTCAGTTTTTCATCAGGCGTTAAGCCAAGCATCAAAAAATGCTGTTGATTCCAGGTGACTTTATCTTCGGCAACCAGGTAATCCCACGTACCCATTTCCGCAGACTCAAGCGTGATACGCAGACGTTCCTCTGACTCGCGAAGCGCATCCTCCGCACTCTTCGATTCTGTAAGGTCGCGCATGATCTTGACAAACCCTAGCAATTCACGATTTTCTCCGTACAACGGATTGACATTACCAGATCCATAGAATCTGCTTCCATCCTTACGCAGGTGCCAGCGTTCGTCCTCCGCTACCCCGTCCGTCAGCGCTTTCTGAAATTCCTTTTCAGGATAACCCTTTGCGCGATCCTCCGGAAGGTAGATGATCTCGCAAGGCTGGCCTATAGCTTCTCCCTCTGTATAGCCCAACATCTTCTCAGCTCCGGTATTCCAGCTGCTGATCTTTTGGTTGGTGTCTACCGTGAAGATTGCATAGTCCTTCGCACTTTCTACGAGCAGCCGCCACCGTTCCTCGGATGCCTGTAGCGCAGCCTCGGCTTTCTTGATATTGCTGATGTTGATAAAGGTTATTACCACGCCATTGATCTTGTCTTCCGCTGTCCGGTATGGCAACACCCGCATGAGGAAAACACGCTGATCCTTTGTGACAATTTCACGTTCAACCGGTCGAAGGCGCTGCATCACGGCTTCCACATCCGCAATCAGCTGATCGTATTCAAGCTTCGTTGTGATGTCAGACAGAGGTCTTCCAAAATCTGCGGGAAGCAAATTGAAAAGGTCGCGTGCGGATGGTGTAAAAAACGCCACGCGAAAACTGCGGTCGAGGAAGATGGTTCCGATGTCCACAGAATTGATGAGGTTCTGAAGGTTGTTGCTGGTGATCGTTGTTTCCTCCACTTTGAGCTTCAGTTCCTGGTTTACCGTGCGCAGCTCTTCGTTGATCGACTGCAATTCTTCTTTGCTTGTCTCGAGTTCTTCTGCAGCGGAGCGCAGTTCTTCGTTCATCGCCTGCAGCTCCTCATTCGATGCCTTCAATTCTTCCGCGTGCAACTCATGTTGTTCATTCGAAGCACGGAGCTGAGACTTAAGCCGAATCAATTCCCCTTCGAGGTGTCGTGCGATCGGCTCGTCAGAGCGAAACACCTTTTGCTCAGGCTGCACATCATTGGCAATGCGCTCGAACAAAACAAGCACAAATCCATTGCCAACATGGCCGGGATGTGGCACCGGCCTGACGTGGATCGTAATCGTTTCCGTCTGATCATCAACGCTGACTTTCAATGCCTGGGCAGCAACTGGTGTCTGTCGCTGTACCGCCTGGTAAAGCAGCGCCCTGAGTTCAAGGCGCAATTCCGGCCGAATGAGCAGCAAAATATTGTGTGTAGGCACACCGCTTGCAATCTGAAGGTACCGGCCAGCGCGTTCCGAAAGATGCACAATGTCGTATTCTTCGTTGACGAGAATCGATGGCGGAGCATATTCCTCCAGGAGGCTCACATGGAGTTCACCAAATGTTACACGTTCACCTGTAGTCTTCGGCTTTTCAAAAGAGCCGGTAGATTTTTCGACCTTCTCGAGCCTGACGTAGGGAACACTGTCCGGAACGGGGAACGGGCGCGAGGTGCTAACCATGCGCTTTTGAAAAATATGATGCTCGCGGTTCGAAACCGAAAACAATTCATGGGCACCATCAGCTGACTCCGCTGAGCCGAGAAAAAGATACCCTCCTGACTCGAGGGCGAAGTGAAACGTTTCAAGCACGCGTTGCTGAGCCGTCTGGTTCAGGTAAATCAGCACGTTGCGGCACGACACAATATCGAGATGTGAAAAAGGCGGGTCTTTCAGAAAGTTGTGGGTTGCGAAAAGGATCATTTCGCGGATCTCACGCCTTATGCGATACGCAGTCCCTTCTTTCGTAAAAAACCGTCTTAGCCGTTCTGTGCTCACGTCTGCGGCATCGTTGATGGTATAAAGGCCCTCGCGGGCGGTATTGATCGCAGCCTGGTCAATATCGGTTCCGAAGATCTGAATCTTAGGTGCATCGATCATGTCATGGGTAAGCTCAGCACAAAGCATCGCCAGCGAATAAGCTTCTTCGCCTGTCGCGCAACCTGCAACCCAAATGCGTATAGCACCTCCCGAAGGTTTTGCTTTGATGATTCCCGGAAGGTAGTCTTTCTGCAGCGCCTCAAATGACTTTTGGTCGCGAAAGAAGTTTGTAACAGAAATTAACAGATCACGCAGCAACGCATTAACTTCTTCGGGATGATGATGCAGGAACGCTGCATACGCCTTGACCTCGGTGACGTTGCAAACGTTCATGCGTCTCTCGATCCTGCGTATCAGTGTTGGGCGTTTGTAATTGGTGAAATCATGGCCCGTTCGCACACGGAGCTGCGTGAAAATGTCACGCAAAGCCTGCTGTTGATCGTCACCGCGCTTTTCACTTTCAGGCGCAACCTGAATGGTGCCAAAACTTTGTTTGTAGAGGATAATCCTTGCAGGAATTTCCGCAACAGGAAGGATCGCATCGACCATTTCTGTTGCGATAGCACTCCGCGGCATTTCATTGAATTCCGCTTCACGCGGATTCTGAACGAAGACAGCGCCTCCCATCTCCTTTACACGCTTTAAACCCATGGAGCCGTTCGCGCCCATTCCGGACAACACTACTGAGATCGATCGTGGACCCTGGGAAGCTGCGAGCGTTCGGAAGAAAATGTCGATGGGAGCGCGCTTGTCCTCGACATCAAGCGATGGTGAAACCGACAGAAATCCATCGACCATCATTAGGTGCTGAGTCGGAGGCACAAGGTAGATGTGATCCGCCCTGACCTTTTGACGTTCTTCAACCAGAATAATTTTGACGGTGGTAACTTCATGCAGTTCCTGAGCAAGTTTGCTGTCCTGTGTCGGAGAGACGTGAAGGATCACAACGTAGGCGATACCTGAATCAACAGGAACCCGGGCAAAAAAAGCTTTCAGCGCTTCGATCCCGCCAGCGGCAGCACCAATTCCAACCACAATAAGATCGTCCGGATGCGATTCTTCCGGCACAATCGTTCCGTTGTTCGAATCAGGAGAGTAAAATCGACTCATCGTAGTGGTGGGTGTTACGTGGCTATCCGCGACAAATTATCCCGGCAGGAGCATAAATGCAAGGAAGCAACCATTTAACGCGCAGTCGCCCCTTCTGCCTCGCGGTTGATGCTGTCGATGCTCAGTTGTTCATGATTCATCACCGCTTCGCGCACCTTGCCGGCACGATTCTCTGCATCTTTCGCCTTTTTGAAATACATGGCGGCAACTTCTGGTTGATTGACCTCAGCGAAATGATCACCCATGTGGTTCAACAGAATAACACTTTCCTGAACATTTCGTATCGCACTCCACAAACTTTCTTCGATACCTTCGCTGATCGTAGCGAGCAGCGCGTCAGCAGAAAACGCATGTCCGGTATGGCAACGAAAACGAACTCTCCCACCCTCCCTGATCGACATGAGCACACCATGGCATTCGGGGCAGCTATACGGACTCGGCTGACTGAATTCGAGCAGCTCATGTTTCAGCGGTTCGTGTTCCATGGCAATTTTGATTTCAGATTTGATGGTCGACTCCTTTCTGTTTTGACCAGATGTCTCAACGATCTCTGCCGATAACCTCATCAGGAATTTCGGTATCTCTGCAACAGGCAGTTGATGATCCACCTTTGCTGCCCGGATTGCATTTTCCGGCATGGATGGCACCTCGGCTTCATCGGGGTCTTGCACAATCGCGATTCCTCCGAAGTGTTTGACGCTCCACATGCCTGCTGCGCCATCATCCAGCGCACCCGAGAGGATGACACCAATCACACGTGGTCCGAATTCAAACGCGGCTGATCTGAACAACGGGTCGATCGCAGGCCTGAAACGGTTCTCCTTTGGCCCTTTGGTCACACGGAGTCTACCATTCTCAACCAACAGATGGTGATCGGGTGGCGCTATGTAGATGCGCCCCATTCTGATCGGTTCCTGGTCAACAGCGTGATGCGCTGGAAGTGTACTCAGGCGGTTTAAAACATTGGGGAGATACCGCGCACTTCCGGAGACATATGCCAGACAACCAGTATAGCAGCATCCAGATCGACAGGCAAACCTGCAACAATCTTCTTGATACCTTCAAATCCACCGGCAGAGGCGCCAATGACAATGATGTTTCGCTTATCCATCTTTCAGACTGGAAAATAGTTGTACCAGTTACAATGGCCAGCGGGGCGCGCGATTTAGCTTGTGATCAGTTGTTCGTTTGAATTCAGGAGTGCAGATACTTTTTTGAGAATGACGTGCATATTGAACGGCTTTTCCAGGAAATCATCAGCACCTGCTGTCTTTGCGGCTTGTTCAACACCCGATGTTGCCGAAATCATGATCACCGGAATCGCTTTGGTCTCATCCTGTGACTTCAGAATTCTGCAGACATCAACACCATTAATTCCCGGAAGCTGCTTGTCGAGAATGATGGCATCCGGGAAGTTCGATTTCCGGTTGATCACTTCCGTTCCGGTTTCCACAGCCTCCACATTGTAACCAAAGGATGTAAATATGATGCGGAAAATATCCTGAATATCCTTGTCGTCTTCTACGATGAGTATCGTTTTCATTTCGTTTCGGTTAAGCCCTTAAGGCAAATGATTGTACAAATTAACTGTCTCACGCGGCCGAATCAAGGCAATACACAATTGTTTCGAGTCAGTTGTGCACAATCTGCTAAAAATAAAAGTGCCAGCAAGTGCATCACAAGCGCAAATTGTTCAATCGACAAATTATTTTACAGTAATACCAGCTCCACCCGTTGGAGAAGGGTTTTAAGGTCCTCTGATTGTTCGATCACGGCATAACATCCGTCCGACAGGTAATTCTCGCGAATATCTGCGGAGAGGTAAGGTGCGCAAAGGATGATCCTCGTGTCAATATTAGAATTTCTCATTGTCTCAATCACGGAACGCAACTCAGTGGTCGGGCCGGAAGCTGACACGATCATGAAATCAAATCGAAAATACTCGACAAAGTCAGCTACATACAAGGTATCACTGCAGGCATAACAGTGAGCGTCCGGAAACCGCAACCGCACAGCATTGATGAGGAGCTGCGTATCACAATTATTGGTATCAACAATAAGAATGTGCATTAAAGTTTTCTTTTGAAACGGTGAAAGTAAGATAACAAATCAAATTTTCCGATCAGCAGAGAACAGGCGGGGACACATTCTCTGCTGCGAAAGGCTTCTCGTTTTGGACGGGAATAATCAAGCACTGGGTGGTATGATTTTATGGAGCACGATTTCCGCGGATATTGAAAAAGTGACAAGAAATTCCCATCTCACTTCAGGGCCCTTTCCGTAAAAAATAATGTTTCAAGGCTTACCGACCGCATCTGGCTGACCGTTGCCGTTCGACTGCATAATTTTTCATTTTCACTTTGAAATTCAAAGTTCTTTTAAATATATTTGACCGTAATCGTTCCGATCCATGCGGAAGCAAGGCCCCGACCGCATGAAGTGTCGGCATGCGACAAATTCACCATTCCACTATGAAGAGCCGTTCGGAAAATTTCTACGACAGATTCACGGTCATCTATCCGCTCGTTGACATTTTTCTGAGCGGGCAGAAGCGAAAATTCTTTCAGGCAATCAACGATTATCCATCGGGAAGGCTACTGGAAATTGGCGTAGGTACCGGTTCGCATTTCAAATACTACCGGCATCACCAGGTTACCGGAATCGACACGTCCCGCAGCATGCTCAAGCGCGCGCTTCTCCATGCCAATGGCAACATTGAACTCCGGCATATGGATGGCGAGGCACTTGCCTTCCCTCCTGCATTCTTCGACTATGTTGTTCTTTCCCACGTAATAGCAGTCGTGACTGATCCGGAAAAGCTGCTGACGGAAGTTCATCGCGTACTTAAACCCAATGGCAAGCTGTTCATTTTGAATCACGTGACACCAGACAACGCATTAAAGTACATAGACAGGTTGTTCATTCATTTCTCCAAAATCCTTCACTTCAGATCGGTCTTCCGGATATCGGCACTGCAGTCCCTGCAGCGATATAGCATGTTGAAGGAGACCAATGCCGGATGGTTGTCGTATTTCAAAGTCTTCATTTATGAGAAGAAACTTTAGCATCGCGTTCGCGCTTGCATTAAGCCTGTTTATTTACCTCTTCTACCGGTCGGATAAGACCGTTGTCAACGAGATCTTCGTTCTTTTCTTTTCATTTGACAGTTATGTCAGCCTCAGGAATTTTATTGTTCAGAACATCATACTCTCTGATCCAGTTATCTATTCACTGCCGGGTGGCTTATGGGTTTACTGCGCCACTGCACTCTCGCATGGGTTCTATCTCGTGCTCTTCCGGATAAAGTTCGCTGTGGCACTTCTTCCGATGATTTTTGCCATCGGCCTGGAATTTTGCCAGCTTGTGCAAATCAGCAACGGACGATTCGATGTGGGGGATGTTGCATTCTACATTTTCTTTTGGTTGCTTGCCTATTATTTCTTTGAGGCTGAAGGCCCCGAACAGAATATCCTGTCTCCCTTCACCATTCACGGATTTTTTTGCCTCGCGTGCATGCTCTCCGTATACCTGGCGCATGTGAATCAATGAAAGCGTGAAAATGACGGAGACCAAAGAACTGAGACATGCTTAAAAAACATTTTGCTAGTTATCGATATGCGCTGCGGGGAATCTGGATGGCGTTTCGATACGAACCAAACATGCTGATCCATTTGCTTGCAGCGGTTGCTGTAGCGGTCGTGAACTATCTGCTTGACATCACCGCTACAGAATGGCTGATTACATTGCTCCTTGTAGGGATTGTGTGGATGGCTGAGATTTTTAACACCGCAGTAGAAAAGCTTGCTAACCGTGTCACGCGCGACCACGATCCGTTGATCGGTCAGGCTAAAGACCTGGCCGCGGGAGCTGTGCTGGTGATCTGCATTATTGCCGTGATTTGTGCTGGGATAGTTTATTTACCATATCTGATTTAAGTCCACGGGGACACCAGGAACACCAAAAAACACTTAGAAAGTTGCGGCATACCCTTCGTGCACCTTCGAGTCTTTGTGCCTTTGCGGCTATAAATTCGTCCTAACGCTTAAAAACAACAATGGCCTTGCAATGACTGTCAAACCTTCAGTAAACCCCTGAACCCGCGCGCTGCATAATATGACTCGGCACCGTTGTGATAAATAAAGACATGACCGTAACGCCAGTCACCGAAAATTGCCCCACCAAGCTTTCGGATATCCGCAGGTGTCTTCAGCCAGCTTGATGTCTTCGCATCGAACTTTCCGAGCTTCTGCAATTCGTGATATTGCTCCACGGTGAGGACCTCAACACCCATATCCTCTGCCATCTGCATTGCGCTGTTCTCCGGTTTGTGTTCCTTCCGCGACTCCAGTGCCTCATGATCATAACAAACGCTCCTCCTTCCCTTCGGACTTTCCGCAGCACAATCGCAGAAGGTGTACTCCCCGGTTTTTTTGTCAAAACCAATAACGTCAGGTTCGCCTTCCGTACGCTCCATCTCATTCAGCGACCACAGCTTGTCCGCGCTGGCTTTTAACTTTGCTTCAACATCAGGCCAGGAAATGCCCTTGTGGCGGCTCGTATTTTTTTCAAAACGATTCCTCAACACACTGAGAAGGTTATCGCGTTGTTCAGCGGAAAGTTTCTTTTTAGTGCTCATATAAAATTAAGTCGACTTTGGATTGATAACACAAGGGTTTATTGCGTGACGGGAATAAGTTTTCTTTCAGCCGGTCTGAAATACCAAGATACAATTGTCAGGATCAAAAGCAACGCAGGGCCAAACATATCGGTGAGCGGATGGCCGGATGCCACATGAGAAAAGATCGCTCCTGACATCGCGAAGAAAAATCCGGCATATGCCCACTCTTTAAACAATGGAAAGCGCGGAGTGAGGATGGCAATCACGCCAAGGATCTTCCAGATGCCGAGGATCGTCAGAAAATACAACGGGTAGCCCATTGCAAGAACAAATGCAACTTCCTCTTCAACGTGGAGCAACTGTACGATGCCGGTTGAGAGCATTCCGAGGGATAGCCAGAGCGTGGCAATCCAATAGATAATCTTATTGCGTTTCGACATAAGCGGTTTATTTGAGGTTTTTCTTTAGAATCTGTTCGAGGCGGTTGTGCGCCATATTAATTCCCTGTGCAAATGGCATCTTCAGCATCTGATCGCGCAGCGCATTTGAACGATAGATCACATGCATCGTTAGCTTGCTTGACTCATCCCCCAGCCCTTCGAATTCAAGAAATTCCAGCTGCACATCAAACGGTGCGTTTATGATTTCGAACGTGCGTGTGATCTTCTGATCGGCAACGAAATGGTGAATGGTGCCGCTGAAATTGTGTTTATTGCCCATCGGGTCGGTTGTTTCAAAGTGAAAGCCACCGTGATTCCTGTTCTCGAGCTTCAGCACTTTCGTGCCCATCCACTGCTCGACAATTTCTGCCTCAGTGTAAGCACGGAAAAGGAGGTCAACCGGTAATTCAAACTCGCGGGTGATGACCAGGTCCTGACGGCCTTCTTCAGCGTTGATCTTTGTCTTTCGTTCCATGCGGGCTACTTTTTTGTCTTGTATTTTTTCATTATGCTCTCCAGTTTGTTGAACCGGTCGTCCCACATGTCACGAAAGGGTTCGATGAAGTCGGCAATTTCTTTCATCTTCTTCGCATTAAAATGATAATGGATTTCCCGTCCGCTCTGCTCCTGGCGTAACAGTTCGCACTCCGTCAATATTTGTATGTGCTTTGAGATTGTCTGCCTGGACGAATCGAATTTTTCTGCAATGGCACTTGGTGTCATCGCGTGGACGGCAACGAGTGCTATGATCGCTCTGCGCGTGGGGTCGGCTATTGCCTGAAACACGTCCCTTCTCAATTCCATTGTGCAGCTATTTGACAGCGAATATATATGCAGCTATTTGACTGCGCAACAATTATTTGATTTTTTTTCTGGAAAAGAGTGTCTCGAATGTCAAGTCAAAAAAAAAGGGTTGCGTTTCCACAACCCCCTGGTACCCAAACCAGAAAAATAAACTCTATTGAACGTCCCAGAATATCCTGGTAGTCAAATTGTCTTTTGCTCTCACAGCGCTATAGTTCGCTGTGTTATACGTGTTCTCACTTGGAGCATATAACCATCGAACCGGAGGAAGCTTCTGCGCGTTTGCATCATCTGGAAGGAAATTAAACGTTGGCATTCCAAGTCTGCGCTGCTCGGCCCATCCCTCGATCGGTTGAATCACATTGAAGTGCAGCCACTTTTGCGTAGCAATGCGAGAAATCTTCTGCTCAGCAGTTGTTGCTGTACTCCAGCTCACGTTTGACGATGCCAGGTAAGTGCTCACTTCGCCTGCTGTGGGAGCAGCGACCGGTCCAGCAACATTGTCATTGCTCAATGCACGGATATCGTAGTATTGCTCAATAGATTCCTCGATAGCTTTATTGTATGCAGTTGCGGCCAGTCCATCATTTCCATTATCGAGATGATGTTCTGCGATAAGAAGCTGAACTTCTGCAGCACTGATCAGAATACCCGGGAAATATTCATTGCGGCTAACGGTAGAGCGATTGTAGATCGAGATCGTACCGCCATCAAACAGAGGCTGCTGATCCGCGCCAAGCATCATGGGATCGAGGCCGTTGTAAACACCGCCAGCGTTTGGTCCTGGTTCGAATAACACACGCAAACGAGGATCGCTGTTGGTCTTCATGTTGTCGATCATTGCTTTACCTGCGATGTTTCCACCCCAGTCCTCCAATCCTGTGCGGAACCCGGTTGAGTTGATTGGAGAACCAAGTGTACGGATATCGATCTGAATATTGTTGTCGCTTTCTCTAACAACGGGGTAGCTGGCCGGGTTAGCGAGAATTCCCTGGATCTCTGAAGTAGCCCGTGCTTTCATTGATGCAACGTCTGACACGCGGGTAAGCATGCGCAGGCGCAGGGAATTGCAGTATGCCTTCCACTGGCTCATGTCACCATTGTTGACGATGTCCTGAGTTGCAAAGCCTGTTTGTATGGCTGTCGGCACATTGATGGAATTCAACTCATCGGCAAACGCTTTCAGATCGTCCAGCATCTTCGTATAGATATCTTCGGCTGCATCATATTTCGGAAGGGATGCTCCATAGTCACCGCCATTGGCGCTGAGCTTACCAGCTTCAGTGAACGGAATGTCACCGTGAAGGTCTACAACTTTTTGCGTGTGGTCATACAGATAAATTGTTGCAGCAATCATAAAAATGCGCTTGTCATTCTGCTCTGCAGCAGGCAATCCATTGTAGATCTTTTCGAGTTCGCGATACTGCGCGAGGAAAGAATAGTAATTATCCCAGCGGTTGCCGATCAGGCCGGCACCAGGAACGTATTGTGCAGTAGCATTCACCCATCCTACCGATTGCGTGTAGCGATTTACCGTTGTGCGCAACACAACAAAATAATTCCAGTAGCTTGGGACAACATATTCCCTGTTTGCCTGCAGAAATCCCGCAAACTGCTTTTCAACAGAGGATACTGCGATTTTTGAAGGGTCAGCATAGCTCTCGCTGAAATCTTCCTCAGAGCAGGAGGCTACTGATGCCAGCAGAACAGCGGCCAGCAGATATATCTTTTTCATATGAATAAATTTTGAATTCATGATCACTTAAAAGTTTAGAAGCTTACGCGAACGGATCCGCCAACGGTACGTGTCGAAGGGTTTGTCCCAACGTTATTCACATTCTGATGCCATCTCGAACCTGCAGTGGTCTGTTCCGCATCAAGATCTTTCAGCGTGCGATACACATAGAACAGGTTGCGTCCGAAAACCGAGAGTTGGATGTTCGTAGCCTTGATTTTCCGAGCAATTGATGATGGCAGCGAGTACGACAATGCGAGTTCACGCATCTTCACATAGCTGTTCTCTTTGATGAACAATTCGTAACGCGTGTTCGGACTGTACTGCGGCCCACCCCAGTTGTAAACGATCCAGTAGTACTCCGATGCAGAAGCGATGTAATCGTTAGGAGAGCCATCCGCCTTTACACCCGGGAGCAACATACCGTCCTGGTAAACTGCTTCGCCATTCGGCCCCGTAGGACCTTCAGCGCGATACCGGTTTCCTGCATTGTCTTCGTAATAAGGGAATCCACCGTGCTCTGCATCCATGTTGTTCAGACTTTCTTCGAGGAGCCCACGGCTGATCATCCAGTTGATTGCGGTTGGCATTACGTGACCACCGTAGCGGCAATCCAAAACTGCTGTAAGTGAAAAACCTTTCCAGGTTACGGTATTGATCAACCCACCAACAGCTTTAGGCATTGCATTACCGACTCTCACCATTGTATCGGGATCTACTTTATAAAGACCGTTTGGATCAACGATCATCTCACCGTTGGCGTGACGTGCCACTGGGTGTGCATACAGATCGCCCATTGGTTGTCCCACAGTTGAGCGAAGCTGTGCTGCATTGCCATCATAGTCGGCATGAAGAAGCTCATTTGAACCCGAAGCAAGTTTTTCAACTACGTTTGTATTTCTCGCCACGTTGAGGATCACATCCCAGCGCAGGTCGTTTTTGCGGACCGGTGTTCCGGTAAGTGCAATTTCAATTCCTTTGTTGCGCAGCGTTCCGATATTCGTCAGCACCGATGTCGCACCGGCACTTGACGGGATCGTGAGCGGAAGGATCTGATCACGGATCTGACCGTTGTAATAAGTCACATCAAAACCGAGGCGGTTGTCAGCAAACTTTGTTTCAAGTCCGAACTCAAATTCATGCTTTTGTTCAGGCTTGATCTTGTCGTTTCCGAATGTGGAAGGCAATGTTGTATAGATCACCGGGCGGCCACCCACGGCCTGCACGCCAAGTGTGTTCTGGTCGTAAGCAATGTTTGCCCTGTATGGATCAGGGTAGTTACCCACTATCCCCCATGAAGCACGCAATTTACCATAAGAAAGCGCAGCAGGAACATTGAAAGCTTCAGAGAAGACGAACCCTGAGTTCACAGACGGATACACAAACGAGTTGTTGGATGGGTGCATGGTTGACGTTCTGTCTCTTCTCAACGTACCTTCAAGGAACAGGAAGTTCTTGTAGTTTCCATTGATCGTTCCGATAAACGCATCTTTAACAAGCGAATTACGAGTGGCTTTACCAACCGCTGGAAGAACAGAAGCAAGAACGTCAAACATGTTCTCGGTACTCAGACCTCCTTCAGTTGCGCGTGTCACCAGTGTTCCGGTCTCACGGGTTGCGGTGTATCCACCCATTACACTCAGCTCGATGTCAGGCGTAATCTCTTTTGTATAGGTCAACATCGCATCACCATACAACAAATTGTTGTTGTAGTTTTCGATTGAGAAACCACCGGAGTTACCGAAGGTCAATGGAATTTCAGTTGAGTTCTTGTTTTCTGTTTTCATTGCCGTGATGTCGGCAGCACCACGGGCGCGCAGTGTTAACCCGTTCACAATTCTCCATGTGTTTGAAAGACTTGCCAGCACGCGGTTGCTGATCTCTTCAGACCTGTTCTCTTTCACACGCCAGATGTAATCCATCAGGTCACCTTTCATACCGTTATAACGGATATTTTCGTCAGGTGTAAGACTTTGGTTTGATCCGGTAACGAATCTGTATCCCCGGCTCGTCTTGTATTTATTGAGATACCAGTCACCGTGCTCGAAACGACCGATCATGCCTGTGAAATTGTTTGTCAGGCGATCAATAGAGTAAGGACGATTCTTTGTGTTCTGGTTGATATAGTTCACCACCACATCGATCGAGTAGTTTTTACCAAGATCAAAATGATTGTTGAGGTTGAAGATGTTTTTGTCGTTGGTTGAGCCAAGACTCACCCCCTCGTTTTCCTGGCGCGTGAAAGAAAGACGTGTGTTTGCATTCTCACCGCCATGCGACACGGCAAGGCTGTATACTTTGTTGTGGGCTGTCTGGAACAGTGCGCGGTAGCCGTCCTGTGCTTCGTACGGGCGAATGATACCATCCCATGCCATGGTCGGCTGCCCATCGAACTTTGGTCCGAAGTTGATGGTGAAAGGACCGACACCGCGTGTTTCGCGGACGCCATCTCCATCGACATCATAATAGACAAAGCCCTGTGCATCCTGACCTGCGTTCGAAACGTTCAGCGGTGCACCTGGACCACGCACATTCTGATAACGTGGCAGGTACGCAACTTTATCAACGGCATAGCTTGTTGAAAAATCTACTTTGAAGCCCTTGGTACCCTTACCGCTCTTTGTAGTGATCAATACAACGCCATTCACGGCATCAGATCCGTAGAGGGCAGCTGCCGATGCTCCCTTGAGAATTGAAATATTCTCAATGTCTTCGGGGTTGATGTCGAGCAGACCATTGCCACGGAGGCGCTGGTCTTCCCAGTAATTGCCATTGTTGACTTCGCCATCGCGGATCGGAACACCATTTAATACAATGAGCGGCTGATTTTTGCCGGTGATGGAATTGATACCGCGCACGGTGATGTTTACGGCACTGGTAGCTCCACCTGGTGTTGCACTGATCCTTACACCGGGTGCTTTGCCATACAGTGCAGAAGCAAAATTCGGTGCTGCAGTTTGTGTAAGTTCCTTTCCCTCCACGGTTGCGGTCGCATAGCCGAGCGCTTTCTTTTCACGAGGGACACCCAGCGCTGTCACGACAACTTCATTCAATTCAGTGACATCTTCTGTGAGCATGACACTGACATTGGATCGACCATTGACAGGCACTTCCTGTGAAGCAAAACCGATGAATGAGAAAATAAGAACCGGGTTATTATCGTTCACGTTTATCGTGAAGTTTCCATCTGCATCGGTGGTCGTTCCCACCGTGGTTCCTTTCTGCAATACGGAGACGCCAGGGAGTGGCTCTCCGTCCTTCTGACCCGTGACTTTCCCTGTCACGGTCTGCGCGTGCACGAAGCTTGCGGTCAAGAGCAAGACAACAATTAGTAGAGCATTTTTCATGTTTGTTTGATTTTTGTTTTTGGGTCGGGCGTTCGGCCATGAATGTATGATCGCGGCCTAAAGCTGTTACTAAACTAAAAAAGCAAAACCAAAAAAACAAGAATCGTGTACGCGCACGGAGATTCCGTGTACGTAAACGGAATAGTTGGAGGCGGTAAAATATGGACCCGTTACCGCAATTCGCGGCATTCCGGTACATAAAAAAATTTCGTCTTAGAACAGGGATTGGGACAACGCATGCGGGGGTATGCTGCCTGGATAACTCAATCCGTTACAAATAGCCGGGTCCTGAGCCTGATGTCACGGCTCGAAGAACCAATCATTATTCTGAACGCCCCTGGTTCAACAATCTCTTTCATCTCTTTATCCAGCATGAGAAGATGTTCCTTACGTATACGGAATGAAACATGCCTCTTCTCGCCCCGCTTCAGGTGAATCCGCTGAAAGCCCTTCAACTCCAACACCGGACGCGCTACCGAGGCCAATTCGTCTGTAATATAAAGCTGACATACTTCGTCCCCATCGAATTCTCCCGTATTGGCAATCTCGAATGAGACGGTCGCGGTCCCGTGCTTTGGTATAGTATCGCTGTCGATGCGGATATCGCTATACAGAAATGAAGTGTAACTCATACCATAGCCAAATGGAAACAATGGAAGGCCTGTGAGGTTATGATAATCATCACCGCGGCCTGTTGGCTTGTGATTGTACACAAGAGGAAGCTGACCTTCATGGATGGGAAAGGTAATGGGCAACCTGCCAGCCGGATTATAATCTCCGAGCAACACATCGGCTACCGCGTTGCCTCCCTCCTCACCCGGATACCACACATCAACAATCGCATCGGCATCATCGATCCAGTTTGACATCGTAATAGCACTGCCACCCACCAGCACAACAATTACAGGCTTGCCGGTCGCGGCAACTTTTCTGATCAATTCCTCCTGTCGTCCGGGAAGACCGAGGATCGCGCGATCCTGGAACTCACCTTCGTGGATTCCGGCTACAACCACCGCGATGTCTGCCCGGGACGCTGCAGCTACTGCTTCGTTCATCAGGTGATCACCGTTGGTTTCATTTTCAACATCCCAGATCAGGCGGATCCGCGCATTGCCGACAGGTTCGAAGAATTCAACACGGATATCATAGAATTTGTCCTTTTCAAACGCGAAGTCCGCAAGAGAAGTCGAGTAGGTTTGCTTTACCCAGCGGTCGATGAGCAACCGGTTGTCAATGTAAAGCCTGAAGCCATCGTTTCCATCAATTCCGATTCTGAAGGTACCTGTGCGCGGGGACCTGATCTTGCCGGTCCAGCGCAAGGAATAAAATTCCTTCGATATCACCGGATCAGGCGAAGAAATCGTCCATAGGTTGTCAATGTTCGAGACGTGCTTTTTGGCAACCGGGTTCCCTGACAGTGTGATGTTACCGAATACTTCAAGGTCCAAGCCTGGCAGATTGTTTGCAGAAAGGAAGTTCGCTCCAACAACGGTCCACGGCTGCGGGATCCGCTCGCAGCCCTGTGCATAAATGACATCAAAAAACTTCCGAGATTTTAATCCTTCGAGGATGCTGACTTTCTTGTTGCCTGGCCCACTGTACCCGCCAAGTCGCGCCTCGGCTGCGTCTTCTCCCACCACCGCGATCGTACGGACATTTTTTTGCAATGGTAAAGTGTTTGAATTGTTTTTCAGTAACACGATTGATTCGCGTGCAGCCTGTCTCGCAATCGACTTGTGATCACGTTTGAGCAACTGCAAAATTGCTTTTTCATCAACGTAAGGCCTTTCGAAAAGCCCGAGTTGAAACTTCGCCCTCAGCACACGCGCGACTGCATCGTCAATTCGCTCCACGTCACGCTGCGCATCAAGTAATTTTTTGTTGAAGAGTTGGTAATGATTATAGTCTGTCTGAAAGATTACATCAAGTCCACCGCTGATCGCCTGTTGAGCTGCCTCTGGGTAACTCGCTGCGGTATTATGGAGTACAACAGAGCCGCCCGTAGCATTCGCGTCCGAGATCACAAACCCCTGGAATTTCCAGTCGCCTTTCAGTTTTTTGTGGAGGATCCAGTCGTTGGCCGTGCTGGCAACGCCATCGTAGGAATTGTAGCTGGTCATTACTGAACGCGTCCCGCCCAGTGTAAAGCAGGCTTTGAACGGAGGGAAATGGATCTCTTCCATGTAGCGCTCATTGAGGTGAATGGGATAGCTGTCGCGCCCACCGTCACCAACGTTGGCGATCAGGTGCTTCGGAGTAGTGATAATATTTCTCTTCTCAAAGGCCCTGACGTAGGCTACTGCCATAGCCGATGTGAGGAAAGGGTCTTCTCCATAAGTCTCTTCCACGCGGCCCCAGCGCACGTCAGAGGCAATGTTGATCACCGGTGACAAGATTTGCCGGATACCGCGTGCTTTTGTCTCTTCGGCAATCGCTGACGCGACACGGCCCATCAGCAGCGTATCGAAGGTGGCGGCCAGTGCGATCGACTGCGGAAATGAAGTTGCGCCCTCGCGGAGGAGTCCGTGAAGACTTTCATCAAAAGCGATGATCGGGATTCCAAGACGAGTTTTCTCAATAAAATAACGCTGAATGCGATTGATCTTCTGCGCCAGCTTCAGCGCGTCTTCCGCTGTATTGTACGCAAGGAGCTGCTGGGTTTCTCCAGTTGCTTTCGCGCCAGCGCTTACCTGGAATCCGAAGATTCCATTCTTATACTGATCGGCAGACTGGAGATTATCCAGATCCCCTGGAATCATATACATCTGCCAGAACTTTTCTTCCGGGGTCATTCTTGCCAACAGGTCCCTGACGCGATCTTCAACAGGTAGCGCAGCATTTTTATAGGGCAAGGGCTGTTGCGCAAAGGCTAAAACGGGCAACAGTAGCAGCGCAAAAATACAGGAGCTTCGGATCATATAGCTATGGTCATTCGGAAGTTGGAAGAAACGATTTAAAACAAATGCCGTTAACGAAAACGGTGATACCGTGTACGTACACGATAACTCAATTAGCATCTTTTTCACGATTTAAAAACATCAATCGATGACAAAAATTTAGAAAAAAGAGTTTTATTAGCAGTTCTCAACCGCGGATCAATGAGTAAAAAGGTAATCAGACTGAAAGACATCGCGAAACTTGCCAACGTTTCTGTCGGGACGGTAGACCGGGTTATTCATAAACGTGGCGAGGTCTCCGAGGATTCCTACAAGAAGATTATGGCGATCGTTGAAAAGACGGGCTATACTCCTAACCTCCTTGCGCGCACCCTGGGATCTAATAAGGTTTTCAGGATCTCTGCGGTGATTCCAAACCCCGAGCAGGATGAATACTGGAAATTTTCATCTGACGGGATAGCAAAAGCTGAGAAGGACTGGGTTCAATACAGCATCCAGGTGAAACCGCACCCTTTCGATCTCTACGACAAATCGACTTTTGTGAAGTCCGCTAAGGCTGCGATCAAATCCAGGCCGGATGGGCTGCTCCTGGCTCCGATCTTTCACAATGAAGCACTTGAGGTAATTGAAATGTGCAACAAGGCAAACATTCCCTACGTGCTGTTCAACAACAACCTCGCGGAAGCCAAGCCACTGACGTTTGTCGGACAGGATCTTTACGCCAGTGGCCAGCTTGGCGCAGAATTGCTTTCCCTCAGCCAGAAGGAATCGGGCACTTACGCCATCCTTCACATTTACGATGATATCAGCAACTCAACTCACTTGTCTGAAAAGGAGAAGGGTTTCCGGGATTATTTCAAGAACCTGAAAGGTGCCAAGAATAAGGCTATCGGCATCGACCTGAATTTTACGCACAAGAAAACGCTCGAGAAAGAATTGAACGAGCTGTTGGGCACACCTGATCTGCGCGGTCTCCTGGTAACAACCTCAAAGGGTGCGTCAGTTGTTTCAGCTTTACTGGAGAAGCATGGGAAGAACGGAATCCGGCTTGTAGCTTACGATTTGCTTGCCGAAAATATCAGCTTCCTCAAAAAAGGTATTATCGATTTCCTTATCAATCAGAACTCTAAACAGCAGGCGTATGTCGGCATAACGCACCTGTCGAATTACCTGCTCTTTAAAAAACTTCCACCGAACTCCCTTTTCCCGCTGGAGATCATTACGCGACAGAATCTCAATTCTTATCTGGCGGCACACATCGGAGAATAATATGCGATCATTGCCGACACGGTAGTCCTGTCTGTCTTTCCTTATCTGATCGAGTTAATTTCCACCTCACTGCAATTTGCGCTATTTAACTTTGAAATACAAAGTACTTTTGAATATCTTTGCTGGCGGCTTAATGACCCCTTCATCCAGCGCAAAATATGACCCTTACCATATCGAATATCTCAAAGACCTACCCGAACGGAGTTCAGGCATTAAAAAATGTCACGCTAACCATTCCTAACGGAATGTATGGCCTTCTGGGCCCTAATGGTGCCGGAAAGTCCACGCTCATGCGTATGCTCGCCACGTTGCAGGAACCAGACCCATCGCCTGCCGGCCAGCCGGGATCGGGAATACTTCTCTTTGCCAGTGGCGGATCATCCGCGTCAGCGCGGACCATTGATGTGCTGAAGGAAAAAGATGAGGTACGGAAAACGCTCGGCTACCTTCCGCAGGAATTTGGCGTGTATCCGAAAGCAAAAGCCGAAGACCTACTTGATCATTTCGCAATTCTCAAAGGCTTCTCAAACCGGAAATCGAGGCAAGAAGTGGTCGATGCATTGCTGAAAAAGACTAACCTCTGGCATGTCAGACGGCAACGACTCGGTGGATACTCCGGGGGTATGCGCCAACGGTTCGGAGTTGCTGTGGCATTGCTGGGGAGTCCGAAGCTTCTGATAGTAGATGAGCCAACTGCCGGCCTCGATCCTGCCGAACGCGTTCGGTTTCTAAACCTCTTGAGTGAACTCGGTGAAAGCAGTGTTGTGTTGCTGTCAACACATATTGTCGAAGATGTAAGTGAGCTGTGCAGCCGGATGGCGATCATCAACAAGGGTGAGATCCTGCTTGAAACCCAACCTTTGACTGCCATTCGGGACCTGCGTGGCAAGATCTGGCGTCTGATCATCGACAGGTCTTCGCTTTCGCGGATTGAGTCAAATCACCGTGTCATATCTACAAAATTGTTTGCAGGTCAGACGGTGGTTCGCGTGTTCAGTCCCGAAAACCCGGGCAACGGCTTCGAAGTTGCCGAACCTGACCTTGAAGACGTTTACTTCGCTACGATGGCGGGTCACATCAGCAGCAGACCAGGGCAAATGATATGAAGCTAAGGGAAATTTTCCGGTTTGAATTCATGTACCAGATCCGTCAGGTATGGACCTGGCTTTTCTTTGCAGCACTGCTGGTGTTCTCATTTCTGATGACGCGTGATGGTTCGCTTGCAGAAGCCCTTCATGATGATTTTTTTGTGAACTCGCCTTTTGCCATCGCGAAAACTACGATTGCAGGAAACCTGATCTGGCTTTTGATCACGGCTGTTATCGCGGGAGAAGCTGCGTCCCGGGATGTCGCTACGCGGATGCATCCCCTGGTGTACACGGCACCCATTTCGAGATTGCAATACCTTGGAGGACGATTTCTCGCAACCCTGGCATTGAATGCGCTTATGCTCCTCGTTGTGCAGATCGGAATTATCCTTGGCGTATACTTGCCGGGCATGGATCCTGAGGTGATAGGTCCGTTTCGTCCGGCAGCGTTTCTCACTGCCTTTGCGTTCCTCTCATTGCCAAACGCGTTTATTGCCACCGCGCTTCAATTCACCATCGCGTCAGGCGCAGGAAGACCGATGGCTGCTTATCTCGGCAGCATGATCCTCTTCTTCATGTCATACATCCTGGGTCTCATCCTGCTTTTCAACGGGCGCCAGGACCTCGCAAATATTCTTGACCCGGTGGGCGTTCATTTTATACTATCCGAGCTTTCCCACCTCTGGACAACCACCGAGAAAAACTATCGACTCCTCACGCTGGATGGAATCGTGCTTACTAATCGCATGCTTTGGAGCGGTGTTGCCATCGTATTCATGTTCATAGGCTACTTCCGGTTTCAGTTCAGACATCGCGTGCTTGCCGACCTTGGCGATCAGCTGCTGAAGATGATGAGGATTCGGAAAGGCCCGATACATGATGCAGAGCTTGCCATTATACCAACGGATGCCGCTACACGCATCGCTGCAGAAGCCGAACCAGCATTCTCTCTTTCATCGGAATTGAGGAAAACAGGCGCTATTGCGTGGTCATCGTTTGCCTCAAGCGCTACGAGCTGGGCGGGGATCGCCATGCTGGTGGTGATTCCCCTCATGTGCATTCCGGTAATCATCGACCAGATGGAATCGAATGGTGTACCATTACTTCCAACAACGGTGCAGGTGCTGACGGAAATAACCACGGCACTTTCTTCCGAAACAAGCCGGTGGGTTATTATCCCTCTGCTGATGATCTTTTTTGCCGGTGAAGTGGTGTGGAAAGAACGTGAAGCCGGTCTTGGTGAGATCACTGACGCGATGCCCGGCTCCGAATGGTCTGTGTTGCTCGGTAAGTTTTTCGGACTTACGTTCATTCTTATTGCCTACCTCTCGCTGACAATATGCGCAGGGATTGCAGCACAGGCGATACTTGGCTACGATTACTTCGAAATCGGTCTTTATCTCACCACCATGTTCGGTCTACAGCTTCCGGAATATCTTTTATTCACACTGCTGGCACTGGCTATTCATGTTGTAGTAAACCAAAAATACATTGGCCATCTTCTCGCTGTCATAGCTTATGTGATGATCGCGCTTGCCCCCATGTTTGGGCTCGAGCATAACTTGTTGATTTTTGGAGCCGGGCCGGCATGGTCTTACACCGACATGCGCGGATTTGGAAACTCAGTCATGCCATGGCTGTGGTTTAAGCTCTACTGGACCGCGTGGTGCCTCCTCATAGCAATCGCAGCCTACCTTCTGTGGGTGCGCGGCAAAGAGACGAATTTTTCCGTACGTCTGCGGGCGGGCCGGAACCGTTTAAAGGGTGTAACCAGAGTCATGTGTGTGATTGCCGTGACACTTGTCTTAAGTCTAGGAGCGTTTATTTTTTATAACACCAATATATTGAATGACTATCAGACCGATGGCGATATCAAGGCGATGCGTGCGAGATATGAAATATTGTATGGCAAATACGCAGCCATGGATCAGCCCCGGCTCTACGGAACAAAGCTTAACATTGACATTCATCCATCAATAGCACAAGCAAGGATTAAGGGAGTTTACACGCTGTTGAATAAAGGACGAGAACCGATCGATACAATTGCGATCAGCCCTGCACACGGTGTACAAACAAAGGTATCATTTAGCCAGATGTCAACTGCGCTTGTGAGCGATGACGAACTCGGATTTTATATCTATAAACTAGAACAGCCACTCCACGTGAATGACTCTATCCACCTAATGTTTGATGTATCTGTCGAACAACGTGGCTTCCGGGAAAACGGGCTGGACAATTCTATCGTGGAGAACGGGTCCCAGTTTAACGCAGCAAACTGGTGCCCATCTATTGGATACCAACGTAGCGGTGAATTGATGGAAGTCGCTGACAGACGCGAGTATAACCTTACGCCCCGGCCAATTATTCCTTCGTTGTATGATTCGCAGGCAATTGGAAAATATTCCGGAGGAATTCGCTTCGAGGCAATCGTAAGCACTGAACAGGAGGAGACCGCAGTAGCCCCCGGGCTTTTGCACAAGCAATGGAGCGATAACGGTCGGAGTTATTTTCATTACATCGCTGATGCACCCATCGGAGGAGAATGGTCGATCTTCTCGGCTCAGTATGCTACCCGGAATTCGCACTGGTACGATTCGGCACAAAATCGCAGCGTGGCGATACAGATTTTCCATCATCCGCCACACACAGCAAACCTTGAGCGGATGACTACCAGCATCAACGCCTCGCTGGCATATTACACGAAAGAATTCGGGCCATACAAGCATGGTCATCTCACGCTGGTGGAACATCCCGGCAATGGAACCGGAATGCATGCGGACGCGAGCATGATTTCTTTCAGCGAAGGATTTTCTTTGTGGGTACCGTCCAAAGAAGGTTCGCGGAGTCTTGATCTTCCCTACGCTATTACAAGCCATGAGATGGCTCACCAATGGACTTTACCTTATGCGAGCGTTGAGGGCGCACCGGTAATGTCAGAAAGCCTGGCATGGTACTATGGACTGAAGGCTGTGCAACATTCGCGAGGTGAATCTGAACTGCATCGCCTCCTGGGTTTCATGCGGCAACCCTACCCCTACCCACCGATTCGCAGAGGCGAGCCACTCCTGCGCGGGCTCGACCCATACCTGTCTTATCGCAGAGGTCCATTTGCGCTGTATACTTTGAGCGAATATGCGGGCGATGAGAAAGTAAATGAAGCGCTGAAAAATTTGCTCGCGAAACATCGGATCGAAAATACGCCACTTGCCACGACACTGGATCTTTATAACGAATTGAAGACCGTCACACCGGATACTTTGCAATCCCTTCTGCACGATTTGTTCCAGGTCAATACGTATTGGGAACTCAGAACAAAACGCATGAGCGTGAGCAAAACAGGAAGCAGAAGGTGGCGCGTTATGCTCGACATCGAAGCGGAGAAAGTTGTGGACGACAGCACGGGCGTTGAAACTACAATTCCAATGCGCGACTTTGTCGAGATCGGCATCTATGGCGAAGACGGCAACGTCTTGTACCTCAAGAAGCATTTGGTTAATTCAGGCGAGCAGCAATTGACAATTCATGTCAACGAAAAGCCACTGCGTGCTCGAATAGATCCGAGGCATTTGCTGATCGACATCAATCCGGATGACAACATCGTGGACGCGGCCTCATTGCAGCAAGAGTGAGGAGATTTTGTGCCGGATTCGTCAACACGCTGTCGTATTTTTCCGTATTTTGGAGGTTTAAAAGCCAAGCGTATTACCTGAAGCGGAGGTTATGATCTATAACCGTGGCGGAGGTTATGCGGCCTGATTAACCTCGAAGTGTTTACCATGCGGATTTCGGTTTCCTGCTCTACCTGCGAGAAGAAATTCTTTCTGAAAAACGAATGCGCGACAAAACGCGACCTCGCGCACCAGGTGGGTGAGCATTTTTCAATCACCTGCCCTCATTGTGAATCGTCCCATCACCAGCATATCAACGACACCTATGCCGAGGCAACTACCAGGACAGTGCTGGTAGGCACAACGTTGTGGTGCGGTGCGCTTGGCCTGCTTGCAGGTCCTGTAGGAGGCGGAATAGGCGTTCTTGTCGGAGCTTACGCGGGATATAACCTCGGAAGTATGGAGGGTAAAAAGGCTCGCACCTACAACAACTCTTTCGTCTGACACCGGGACGGTCCCGGAGCCTCATTCTCCGCGGAGATTGCCTTACTGCTTTACGTTCTGCAGCAACTCATTGAGCTCATCTTCGGAAAGTGCCATGGGAAAGGCACGGATGACCGGAGATTTCCCTGCAAGCCGTTTGAAGAAGTAATAGAGCAAAGTCTGATAAGCATTTTTGATTGCCTTCGGAGAAACGCTAGGCGATGGCGCACGATAGTGGATCGGCACTTCGATGTAGCGCATCTTTCTCAGCAGGTAGCGAAGTTCGGTCTGATAGAAATGCGCGCGCGATTTGAGATCGTATCGGATGAAACTGCCCACCACTTCCCTTCGAAAACCCTGAAAGCCCGAGGTCATATCTTTGAAAGTGGTTCCGAGCAGGAGATTCGAAATGAAGGTACCGAACTTCGATAAGAATTTTCTCTTAAAAGCAGAATCCGCATTTGACCCGCCAATTATAAATCGGCTGCCAAAGGCGCACTCGTTGCCCTCGTTGAGCACGCGCAGGAACATAGGAATTGCTCGCGGATCGTGCGAAAGTCCCGCGTCCATTTCAATAATGATCTCATGACCGCGGTCATATGCTTCCCGGTAGCCGTTGATGTAGGCATCTACGACATTTCTGTTTTGCGGTGCCCATACCGTGAAGAATCGCTCGTCCACCTCAGACAATGCGCGGCACAGCTCAAGCGTTCTGTCTTTCGACACGTTGTCAACAACAAAGTATACAGTGCCAGACTTGAGCTGATCTAATACTTTGGTGAGGGCTGTGACCAAAATCTTGAACTCTTTTTCCTCGTTCGCCATGGGGATGACGAGTGCCCAATTAATGTGCTGGTACATATAGCATTCGGTTAGGTGGATCTTTGTTCCCTTCAGGGTATCAGCGCTGCTGACTATTAATCTAAGTTACTGTTTAATTATTTTAAATACACGTTGCTTCTTTCCCGATTGCACACGCAGGTAATACATGCCTGGCGTGAACCCACGCATGTCAACAGCAATTCCATCATTTGTCCTGATCTGCAACACCTCAACCAAAGCTCCTGCTGCGTTTGAAAAAAGAATTTCTGCATCAGCCTCTTTGACAACGTACAGTATATCCTTCACAGGATTTGGATACACATCGGTCGCGACACTGCTTCTTTCAAGATCAGTGACCACGTATTCGAGTTTGGTGGAAGCTTTGCAGCCTTTGGCGGAAACTTCAAGTGTATACATGCCGGATTTTCTTGGCCGATAGGTCTGGCTTGTTGCACCGGGGATAGGGCCATCCTGAAAATACCACTGATTGCCCACATCATAGTTCGATTTTAACACGTCAGCTTCAAGTACGGTAATCACAGGCACATCAAGGTTTATGACTTCGGCAGTGACAGCAACTTTCTCGCTTACGCATCCTGATGGAAATACTACTGATGCATAGAACGTTGCAGATTCCTCCAGCTCAGGGCCGTATTTGCTCCCAGTGGCAACCGGAGTTTGCGCCTCAGGCCTGCTGTACCATGCGTAAGTTGCCGATGTGCTTGCGCCAGATGCCTCAAGTTGAACGATCCCGGGGCCGCAGATCTTACCGGGGGTAAGTTTCAGTCCTGTGGCATCTTCCTTTATGAGATCGAAAGACGTTGTTGACTTGTAAACTCCACAACTTCCGGTGATGCTGGCGATGATTGTGTTTTTGCCTGCAACCAGGTCAGCACCTTTCACGGGAAAAACCAAGCTTCCACCGTTGCCTGGCGTTGCATCAGACACTGACAAACCATTTGCCTCAAGTGAGTAAGTTTTATATGCCTGCGTGTCGTCAACGGTGATGTTCACCGCACCATTGCCGCAGACTGTTGCATCACCGCGCATCCCCACATTGAGCATTGGCTTCTTCTCGGTAAATGTAATCTTGAACCGATCTTCAGCGTATGAAGAAGCAGTGGTCGTTATTGAGAAATTGTATGACAGTCCACTTCCAACAGGCATTGCATTACCTGTGAACTGATCTGTCAATGTGATATCGTATTCCGCTAACCGCGTTCCCTGCGTCTCAAACTGGAGGGTATAGTCACCTTGTGGTGCGACAACAAATGCACCTTGTGCCGTTTTTGTAAACCGCATGGCGAGTGTCAGCGGCTTGCTGCAGTCGATCCTGTCGACCGCGTTAATGGCGAAAAAGTTCTGTGCGTCAAAGCGCGTTCCGAGATCAAGAAAATCATTAGCGAGCTTCAGGGCATCAAAGGCATCGCGGCCTGTTGATGACTGCTCGTGAATCTGGAAGAAGGTCTCGTCTTTGAGGGATCCTTTTGCAATCCGCATAATCATCACATCAGGTTCTTTCACTTTGAAGAAAGATCCTGTAGTGGTCACCTTAGCATTCTCATTGACTTTAAGCGAAGGAGATGCCGCAGTCTGCACCCAGAAAGCCTGCCCTGCCGCGATGATTCCGTTCGGAATATTTCCGCTCGAACCGTTCCAGTATATGTGCGTACCCTGTCCGTTGTCGCGGATGGCAATTGAGTTGTCGATGTTAGTCTTGGTCCAGCCCGCGATATCCCAATCAATCGAAGACGGAAAGGGATTTCCAACGAGACTGTAGCTTCCGGATGGAGAAGCATTGTGCGCTACAGGCAGCGTAATTTCGCCCTGGTTGACCGGGCCGGTCACACTCCACGTAACAGCGCCTGGCAAAATGTTTTGCCTGATAAAGGCAGCATAGCCGCGGCCGGGTTCGAGCAGCGCAGCACTTGAAGTGGTCGGATAATTGACATACTGACCGGTGACTTCATTATAATAGTAAAACGAAGGTGAGTTCGTAATACAACCGCTGCAGGTGCTGGCCTGCGGAAAGGCACCGGTGATCGGAAAATGTTGTTGCAGCTGCGCCACCGTTGCGTTGGTAACGGGCGAAGAGATGTAGCGATAGATCCTTCCTTCGCTGCCCATATATCGTTCGGCAATGACGTAACCTGTCACTGTGGCGCCATTCAGCAGCGGGCCGATAGACGCGTTTCCGGTTGTGCCATCGGATGTTGACGTGAGGCGTAAAAATCCGTTGGAGTTGAAAGTTGTGTTCGATGAAGTGATCGAAAGTAATCCGGTTAGTACAACACTTCCCGAAAGTTGAAGGGTTGTGGCTGGACTCTTGTTGAGTGTGATGTTCCGGAAAGTTTTTCCGCCACCATCCACATTCTGCAACGCGCCACCAGTGAATGTATAGTCTGTAGTCGAAGTATTGATCGTGGCGGTTGCATCGATGTTGAGGTCACCGCTCAGTGTCATTGCTGAAGGTGTGTTCAGCGAAGCACCTGCTGCAACGCTGAGGTTATTGAAGGCAGGGATCGTAGTTCCGCTGATGGTTGACGTACCGTCAAACGCAAGCGTTGAAGAAGTGAAAGTGCTTACATCGTTCAGCACAAGGTTGCCGCCAAGCGAGATCTGATTAGCGCCAGCGTTAAAAGTACCATCCGATAGTGTGATGTTGCCGGTAGCAACAACATCTGTTGTCAGCGTGACGGCTCCGCCACCGCTGATATCAAGGTGCCTGATCGCGCCAGACGCAAGTTCGCCACCAGTACTCACTGGCGTAACTGGATTGATGTATTCAACGTCATAGGTGCCTACGCTTGTGGGTGCAGTTGCCAGGGTGCCGTTGCGGACTGTGATCTTCCCGTGATCGGAGATGCTCGTTCCGGTAGCATTTGAAAAAGCTCCGTCAAGGAGATTAAGATTCAGCACTTCAAATGTTGACGTAGTGGTAAGCGTCTCGCCTGCCCGATCCAATGTGATGGTATCAAAAATTCCAGAAAAAAAGATTTCATCTGGCAACGCACCTGTGTTGGTTAGAAGAAGTGAAGAACTTGCTGGGGACGAAACATCACCAAGTCCGATGTAATCGCTTTCAACGGTAAGAATGTGATTGTTCAGGTTGAGTGTACCCTCAACCTGCAGCATTGTCCCCTGAACAGTCAGGTCCTGTCCAAGGGAAAGCGATCCTGCGGTCCTGCTAATGGTGAAGTTATCGATGGTTGAGCCGCTGATTGGAAGAACGCCAAAAGCTCCGCTTCCGCCAATGGCGAGGCTTGAATTCGATGTCACGACAATTGCGTTAGCATTGGCCGTTACGTTTCCGTTTATCGTCAGTGTATTTGATGAGACCCCGAGATTGCCGGCTGTCAGAATCAGGTTTCCCACTTGTGCGCTCGAAGCAAGCGTAACCCCATTCGAATTATTGATGATGGTATTGGAGGTGCTCGCGGACGGGTTTTCAGCACCCATGAATTGCGGAAAAGTTGAACCGTAGGTCAGGACACTTCCGGAATTGAAAGTTCTTGTTGTAGCCGGGATGTTATCCGCAAGCGCCCCGGAGGGACTCACTGATTTAACCACCAGTGTCCCGTTGGCAGTAAATGTACTCGCTGCGTTTCCGAGGGCGAATGTAGCAACATCGAGTGTGTTGCTGCCAGCAACCGAATAGTTAATGGATTGTCCGGCAGGAAATACGCCCGCGGTAAGGCTGTAGTTGTGCGTTCCACCGTTGTAAAAATTGAAATTGCCCTGGCCTGCGCTTTTCCACAATTGGCCTCCGACAAAATTAAAATCGCCACCGACATTTATTGTGCCTACGGTTGTGACGTTATTCGCAACCAGGTCTAGCACACCTTTGGTAATCGTGAGATCCCCGAAGATATTCAACGTGCTCGTTCCGTTCAATGTGTTAACGATGTAAGGGGTTGCACCAGCACTGACACCAGCATTGTCGGACGATAACACGACATCCCCTTCTACCGTCATCGTGTACGCTCCACTCGAGTTTAGCGATACCTGTGAATTGCCGTTCACTACGAAATTTCCCTTGACGGTCATACTTGCCGTAGTGGTAGGAGAAGCGTTTAGTCCAAGGATGAGCCTGGTGTTTGCGGTGGATGAGGTACCTGTATTGCTGACCGTGAGATCTCCGTTTACCGTTGTCAATAGCCCGTTAAAATTGACTGCCACCGCTGTCTGCCCTGGGGAATTCCAAGTAAAGTGGTGAAAATTTTGATTAAGGCTGTTTCTAAAATCAGTAAGAAGTGCTCCGCTTGAAGTCGAAGTCCATCCCGTAATGTTGCAGGTCGTTCCCGTGTTCCAGGTAGCCCTCGGGAGAGCGCCTCCGTTTTTATTGTGTTGATATTCAGCCCCTGTCAAAAACACAAGCGATGTTGCAATGGTTGAGTTGATTGTACCTGCGTTAATAACATCTGGCCCGCTTCCATTCGCGATTGTTAAGACATTTGGAGTATTGATAGTCAACGTTGCGCCTGCCTCGATAACCAATTCATCAACCGGCTGTTGCGGGGGTTGTGTCACCGTCACAATATGTCCGGCTTTAACAGTTACAGTTCCATTTTGAGTCCACGGCTCACAGCTACAACTCCAGACTGTCGGGTCGTTCCACTGCCCGCTTTTTAGCGAAGTGGCAACCCCCTGAGCCCGGCCGAGAAGGCTACACAATGCAATTGCGATCACAAAAAGAATTCTTATCGACATGCCTGATGTTATCCGATTTCCTTCACGTTGTTCCGCCTCTGTCTTACGCTTATCCATTCTTTTGAACGTTCAGAATTGGGTCCTCCGCGACTGTCTGTTTATGCGCACGCATTCCATTTAGTAACTGGCCTATCCAGGTGTATCTGACGAACAAATGATAGGTCCCAAACGACACGATAATTCCGATAACGATCACAAGTGGAAATCTAAGCGCTCCCGGCACATCGGAATCTCTCAACAAGAGTTGTGTTTCCATCACGACCGGCATATGAATGAGGTACACCCAATACGCAGCATCAGCGATATATTTCCAAAACTCATTGACCGATTCAAATGCCTTGTTAAAAAATCCGATCGCACCCGCAATGAAGAATACAGTCTGCGCTCCAAACAGGAACTTGAGCGCGGCTACATAGGTTGCTGACGACAGTCTCTCTTCTCCCTGGTTGAGCATAATCACGGTCACAAAACTCAATGCCAGGCCTGTTGAGATCGTCAGCGCAGCATTTTTTGAAAATGCATGAAGCAAATTCTGCCGCTCAAACACGACCCATCCCAGCGCAAAGAAAAGCCCGTAGTACAAAAGCTGAGGAATCGGAATGATGAACCCTGTCCAGATGAAAGGAAGCGCAGCATGAAAGAGAAGACTGATCACACCAGTCCCCGCTATCGCAAATACAATGAAGTTAACAAAGCTGACCTGCACGGATTTCACCCAAGACACGATGCGTTTGAATCGCTCCGCAATGTTCAGTTTTTCGTAAAGGTAAACCGCCAAGAATGCGCCTGCGCAAAATACAAGCAGTTGCTGCAGGAACCACATGTGCATTACGCCTGAATGCGCGCGGAATGTAAAGAAGTCGATGAAGAACTGTTTGAGTTGTGGTATTGGATCGCCCGTTTTTTCAAACTGAACATACTGATATGGCAGCAGCGTCAGCGGAAGGATGGTGAAGTATGAAATAAAAAAAGGTAAACCGATTCGTTTGAACCGGTTTACCGCGAATTCTTTGATTCCACGTTTATAGATGAGCAGTGCCGCGAAAAATCCCGCCAGCAGAAAGAACAACTGCATGCGGAAAGAATTGATCATCAAGAACAGCCAGTCGAAAAACCAGGATGTATTTGCTTTATCAAATGCCCACTCACCATGATGATAACCTGCCTTGTAAGCGATCGTGCCATGAAGCACAATCCCAAGAATCATGGCTACACCACGAAGTACGTCCAACCCATGCAACCTTCCTGAAACTGACATACTGTATCAACAGATTATGCGCTCCCCATATTACTTCTTAAGCAGTTTGATGTTCTTCATCTTGCCACTCACACTCTGAACATTCAGTATGTACATACCAGCAGGCAGTTCGCGATCTACGTCAAGTTCGATCTCCCCTACTCTTCCTTTCTTTTCAAAATATTGTTCGTGAATAATTCTTCCGGAAACATTGCGCATTGTTGTCTTCAGTTCACCAGGGAAATCGTCACCCACGGTCAGCACGATCTTGTCGGTGAAAGGGTTAGGATAGGCTGTGACATCCTGCTGTGCCATGTTCTCGACAGAGAGCTCTTCCGCTGCAATATCGTTGCCTCTGAGGCGCGCACCACCACCGCCATCATTCGGAACGGCCTGGATGATAAGCCCGTTCAGATAGCCGAATTGTGCGCTCAACGTGGTTGTGATCGTAACGGTGATGGTACCATCGGATGCAGGAACCACATCTTTGATCTGAACAATGTTCGAACTGTTCATGCTCGCGTTAAGTGTCACTGATACCCCGTTGATAATGTACACGGTGTTTCTGTCTCCCGTTGCCGCGCGGCTTCCGAAGAACGAGAAGTTATATTTGCGCAGGAAGCTCAGGTTATTAAATCTCAGGATCGCTGTTGCACGAGGATCGATCCACCAGCTGCCTTCCATGACACGGTCAGGTACAACACCCGAGTTATTTCCTGTCGTCATTCCGTAAGGGTTGTCTCCCTGGAATTCTTCTACGATTGTCATGCTCACACCCGTGTTCACACCGAGCTCATCGGTCAGGTTGCTCACCGACTGTCCTGTCCGCAGATAAGTTGGCAGGTTGTTCCAGCCGGGCTCATTGCCACGGAAGGAATTGAAGTTTACAGAGATCGAAAAGTCGAAGGTCGATGCACTCGTTTCGTTAGAATATGCTGACTGACCTGCAGCGTTCAATGCCCGAACTTTGTAATGGTAGGTTGTGCTGCTGGCCAATGCTGTATTTGTAAAAGCTGTTGCGTTGGCGGCTACCGTTGTAAGCAGCTCATAGTTGGCACTCGTTCCGACAGATCTCCAGATTTCGAATCCGGTTTCATCGTCAGAGTTGTCCTGCCAGGTCAGTCTGATCGAACTTCTGCTCAACACCTGTGACGCAAGCGTTGCAGGCGCTGATGGAGGTAACGGGATGCCAAGGTCAGCATACTCACGGATCACCATCGCATTAAGATAACCAAACGGTGAAGAAGATTCACGTGACACGGCAATTGTGATCTGTCCGTTGGTTGGCTTCAACCTCGTCAATTTGGCCAGCGTTGATGCGTTATTGGTTGCGTTCGAAGTGATGGTCTTTCCCGCTGCCGCGAAGACTGTATTTCTAAGGGTCGCATCAGTTGCAGTCCGTGAAGTAAAAAACGAGAGGTCGTACAATTTTTCGTTCTTCAGGCCAGTGAGAATAATGTTGCGTGTTGTATTGTCCTGAATATACAGGTAGCTGGTCATTACGGCATCAGGGAATGGCCCGGAGTTGTTTCCCGTTGAAACGCCTCCGTTACCTGGTCCTGTCCATGCATTAACCGAATTGATTGAAATGTCCGTCACCAGGTTATTAGCATCTCTCAGGTTCGTCACTGATACGTTCGCTGCTGCGCTCGAGATGTTGTTCCATCCCGCGCTTGAATAGGTTGAACCGAAATTGACGCGTACATCAAACTCTCCCGCTGTTTTTACCGTGAGGGTATATGTTGCTGTTGCGCGTGCACCGCTCGGGTCATCACAATGGATGAGGAACTGATATGTTCCACTTGAACCTTGTGGTGGTGCGATCATCAGATACGTTGTATTCTCATCGTAGTATCCGAGGTATAGGAATGACGGTTCGTTTTCGAGAGAGAACGTGAGCTCCTGATTTTCCGCATCGACTGCATCTACAGCAATCATCCTGTAAGCAGCTTCTTCCATCACCAGTGGAGTCAGCGGCTGAATTACTGGTGCACGGTTTTGACCGATTGCTGTCACTGTGTTTGAGTATGCTGAAGGGCCGTAACCGTTCTTTGCTGTCACCTTGTAGTAGTAGGTTACGCCTGTGGCAAAGTTCACATCCGTGAATGATGTTGTATTAACAGGCAACGACTGGATCATTGTGAAGTTCACATTGTCTGTGCTTTCAAAAACCTCGTAGCTCGTTTCAGTAGCTACGTCATTCCACGTCAACCGAATGTTCGCAGAAGCATCGAAAGAGGCAGCAAGGTTTGTTGGCGCGTTAGGAATTGTATTTCCATCGAAGAATGATTCGATCTGAAGGGCATTGAATACTGCTACGCCACCTGCAACAGGAGATGCGACAGTAACCGCAAGCTCCCCTTGTGCATTCGGTACAACGTTCAAAAACTCAACTGTTGTGCTTGTGTTATTTTGCGCATTCACTTGCTGTTGTGGAAGGCCGGCAATAGTGAAGGTTGCTACGCGGCTATAAGTACCTCCGGTCATGTCACTTGAGAAGAACTTCAGGTGGTATTTGCCATTTGGGTTAAGGCCTTTCAGCGTAATAACGCGGGGGGTTGTACTTCCCGCATACAAATAAGATTGTGAAACGGGCTGAGGAATTTGAAACGAAGCTGCAGGGTTCGCTGTACCAGCAGTAGTATTAAAACCTGTGAAAGTGGTATTGAATTCAAGCGTAACTCCTGAGACACCACCGCCCTCTCTGGTGAGGTTATTGACACTCGTGTTGTTAAGGATAACATTCCAGTTAGTGATTGACGCTGCAGTACCCGCAAAATCAACATTCAGTTTATAGTTCGGATTGAAATCCTCGACAGTCACCTGCAAAGTTTTGATGTCCGTTCCACCCTGGATATCTGTCACGCGAACGCCAACATTATAGGTGCCGGCATCCGCGACTCCAGGCTGTACTCTCAATGAAATTGAGTTGCCAGAGATGGTCGGGATGATAAAAGATGGCGCATTCTCCAGTGACCACGTGAGCGGTTCGTTGTCTGCATCGCTCGCGGTTGTATTTACAATGCTTACGTAACTCTCTTTCAACGTCACCGGTGCCATTGCTTCCACAGCAGGATTGTGGTTTTCTCCAATGACGATCGTGTAGATCACTTCATGTCTGCCACCATAAATATCACGGGCAAAGACAGGAATGGTGTGGGTACCTTCATTGTCGATTGTCGGGGACAGGAAGAGCTCGCCAGCACCCTCTCCGTAGTCGTAGATTTGTGCAAAAGCCGGAAGGTTGTCGCTGCCAATAATGATGAGGTCATTGTCCACGTCAGTAGCCGTGATCGGAATTGAAAGCTCCTCATCGTAGCGCATTCCGGCAACGTTCAGCCCTGAAAGAACCGGAGCGTTGTTCAGACTTGTGAACTGAATTTCGTTTGAAAACGCGGAGCTTCCCCGCACGTTCTTGCTCAACACCTTATAGAAATAAAGTGTATGCGCGAACAAGTTGGGATCGGTGTAGGTTGTGACGCCCGGGCCAAGTGTAGCTACCCGCACATAGGAAGTATTGTTTCCTGCCGACTTATAGACTTCGAAGTTTTCTTCATTGTTGCTGGCGTCAACCCACTGCAATGAAACACTGCTTGCAGAAATGGCTGTTGTTGTCAAACCTGAAGGTGCAGCAGGCAGGTTCGGCAAGGCCTGTGTAGTTGCGTTCGCTGAGCTCGTGAAGGCAGACGTGCTCGCTGAGTTGATCGCTCTCAGCCTGTAATAATAGCGCGTTGAAGGGTTGAGCTTCGGGTCCACATAGTTGATGTCTGTTGCAGGCACCGTTGCTATAATATTCCATGTGGAGTTATTTGTGCTTCGGAATACTTCGATCTGCGTTGCCGTTCCGGAGTAAGTTCCCCAGTTGACCCGGAGCGATTTATAATCAAGTACCGTAACAGTAGGAGTTGCAGGTGCGGCAGGCGGAGATTGCAATCCGTCATAACCTTCTCTCAGGTTCAGGTTTGGAATTGTTTGTTTTGAGATTCCGGGCCCCTGCCACCTTACTTCAAGTCGTTCGCCAGTACCGGTGCTTTCAAAGTTATGTACTTCGATTGGATAAAAGCCCTGATTCAATGTGATGTTTCCACTTCTCTCCCGCGAGTTATGTACACCATCATCATTCACAACCAATGTGTTGTTCACCCAAAGTTTGTTACCATCTTTTGATGTAACAAAGAACGTGTACGGTCCTGTTGTTGGAATATAAATGGTTCCTGTAAAACGGAACGCGTAGTTATCGTTGCGTGTTCTGGGTGAGATGGAGAAGTTTGTCAACGTACCTGTGCGTACTGGAGTGAGCCCGGTAAAGTCCGGTATTGATGTCCATGTGCCATGATAATACCAGTAGTTTACACCACTAAAGCCAGTGTTCATGTTAACCTGCTGGCTTGGCTGAGATGAATTGTTGGCTGCGTCTCTCGCTCTCACAATAAAGTTGTACAGCTTATTGGATTCAAGCGAGAAAACTGTCTGTGATAAACCTGTGACGGTGTAGGCCTTTACATAGTTTACCTGGTCAGCGCGCTTCACATATACATCGTATCCGATCACACCAACATCGTCCGTTGATGCGGCCCACGATAGCGAAACACTCGTGGCGGTAACGGCAGTGGCTGTAAGGTTGTTTGGTGGTGTTGGAGGGTTGACGTCATTGTCAGTCAATCCATCGACAGGAGGAGTTGCCGGAGCAGCACCATTTCCCGTGATTGCTCTCACTTTATACCAGAAACGCTTATCCGACTGAAGATTCCTGTCGTTGTAAACAAGAACATTAGCCGCAGTGACAGCGATCAGTTTGTACGGACCAAGTGCTTCGTCAGCGCGGAAAATCTCAAAACCTGTCTCATCGACTGCTGGCGTGAGATTGTTCTCCCAGTTCAATCGGAGCTCAGTTCTGCTCAGGGTTGTAACCTGAAGATTTGACGCGGCTTCCGGTTGTAACGGGCCATTGGCATTAACAATATTGAAAATCGGAGATGCTATTGATGAACATCCGTTTACTTCCTTGACGGTTGCAGTATAGCCACCCGGAGTGTTAGCCGTGAAAACCTGCCCAACACCAATAGATTCCGTAATGCCTTCCTTGTACCATGTATAAGTTTCATAACCATCCGGCAATGTGAGGTTGACGTTAGAATTGCCATCCACATCCGGAATCACCACAGTCTGCAGTCCTGTAAGCTGGATCGGAGGCGTGGTGGTTGGTTGTTTTGCCTTCACCTCAACGGGGTCGGACCAATCGGTCCAGACGCCACGGTACCGGAAGCGCCCCGTGTACAAACCGTATTCGGTCGCGGTAATCTTGTATGTGCCCGCACCGGTTCCCGTGAACGCAACGCCATCTTTTCTCCACTCGTAAGCTTCAAACCCAGGTGTGAAACCCATTACAACATTGATGGGATCGCCTGGGCAGGGCTCGTTTTTCTTATGGCGAACATAGATCTGATTCTTCTTCTTAGACAAGAACCATGAGAAGAAGTCGGAACGGTTGTACATCGTATTCCAGGTTCCGTGTCCGACAGTTGGAAGAAGGAAATACTCGAGATGTCCCCCGTTAGTATTGAACCAGTCAACAATTGTCTGTGTCCATTCAGCCTTGGGGTTGGTGTCGAGACCGCCCTGCGCCTGACGGATAGGAGTGTACAGAAGGTTCTCGGTTTTCGCGTCATCATCAGAAGCCGACATCGGGAATGTTGCCGCAACGAGCTGCGGATAATTGATAGCGAATTTCCAGGTCTCCGCACCACCGTTTGATAACCCGTGAACATAAATTCTATTGATGTCTACAGGCAGCGTGGCAAGCACTTTTTCAAGAATATCTTTTCCACCCACGTATCCAATACTTTGCGGATAAAGAAGAAACCCTTCAAACTGGTTTGACTGCACTGCATTTCTGTGAATCAAACCTCCATGAATAAGCTGTTTGTTATTGTCAGTCCCAACTTCGCCTCGACCATGGAAGAAAAGGATTATCGGATACTTCTTTCCAGGCTGTGAAAAATTCCAGGTCTTGGTTGACGCATTGTAAGTGACACCATTCGGTGGCATAAGTCTGAACCACATCCCATGATAAATAAATGGCAGGAATGGTGAAGTGTCCCAGGTAGTACCCAATTGTTGATAGCCATAGGGCTCCATCGCGTTGTAGTCGCGGCCTTGCGATGGTGGGAATGGGACTGATTGACTAAATAGGACGAGGGATTGTACTAGAATACAAAAGGTAAGAAATAACCTTTTCATGGGGTTTTTAGATTAGGGGTTCCACTTATAGACGGTTCAAAAGTATAAAAGAAACACAACTTTCAGCAAAACATTACATGGGTTTATTTTCGATAAATTGCTGAAAATCGGGGTTACCCCGTAAAATGCCCCGATTTTTGGTGATTTATGGCTTATTTGATGTCCTCAAGCCTCATTCCGATCAATTCTTCGATGCCTATCTTACTTTTGAGATACTCACTTTTGGCATTCAGTTCCTGAATCCGGTGCTCATTGTAGACCCGAGCACCCGAAGTATAGGACTCTAAGGAGATCGTTTTTGCGAGGTAATCCTTTTCAATCCGTTCGAAATTTGTCTTTTCCTTACTCAGGATTTCCTGCCTTATAATCCAGGTCTCCCTGTTACGGAGGTAGTCGCTGTAGAGTCTTTGAACCTTCGCCTTGAGTTCCATGCGTGTAAGGTTTACCTTCTCATCGGCAAGATTTATCTTCGCCAGCGCCACCTTCTTCTTCCTCGGTGTCTCGACAAAAAGTGAAAAAGGGATCCTGACAAACACGTTATAGCGGGGAAAGAATGTGTTACCAGTCGCGTTCGAGTCGGGATTCGTGAATTGCTTGATGTTGAACTCGTTCAGGTTACCAGTGGCGCCCAGCAGGTTCGACCACTCCGCTCCTACCACGCGTGCCTCCTGACGTGCAAGATCTACTTCGGCTTCTGAGATACGCGTCAGCGGATTGTTCTTCCATGCCAGCTCAATCAGCTTTGCTTCCATATCCGCATCGGAAATCTGCGCGCCCGCGATGTGGGTAATCGCGATGAGCGCCACAAAGGCAAGTATTGTTCTCATGGTTAGCTAATGGTTACTTTCTTGTTTACAAAATCTTTTTCAATGGCGTTGATGATATTGTTGTCCACCGATGCATCAAATTTTCTGGCGATATACCGATCGCTCGCAGCAAGCTTGTTGTAGTCCTCCATCGTGAAGGTTCGGGGGCTTGCTTTCTTCTCCGACCAGTCGATGTAACGGAGGTGATGTTGATAAACTTTCTCCCGATAGGGTGAATTCATGATCAGCGATGAGAAAGCAAACTCATCAGATGCCCACACGTACTGGAGAAATCTGAAGTAGTCAGGGTGCTCATTGAAGAAGTCGAGCGAATATTTCGCGAAATCCCGCGTGGCCGTAAACCATGCTGATCTTCCATAAGGCACCATCTTGCCATGATAAAACTGTCTTCGTGGCAGTATCGCGTTGATGATTCGTTCTGTGAAGTACCGCCCTTTCCGTGTCCAGTCACTCAGGTGATATCGTTCAAAGCGGTCCGAGATTGGTTTGCCGTTGTAAGGCCATTTTGAAAGTTCGCAGATATCCAGAAACTCATACCGTTCGGAATCGCGAGACGATGCCAACAGCTCATAAAACGAATCAGTCGGCTTGATTGGAAAGTCCAGTCCGCTCATCACGTTAACATATCCAACCGAAGGATCTTTTAATACTTCCTCAAATGAATCGAGGACAACACGCACAAAACTGTTTCCAGCCCAGGCAACTTTGATGCGCTTAGACAAGAAATTCGTGTTTTTCTGTTGGAGGATGATTTTGTATGGTGTAAGATCGATTCGCTTGTCGACATGAACCCAGTTCTGAAAATGGTCAGCTGAATATTGCCGCAACAGCTGTTGAAGTTGCAGTGGGTTTTTATGGGCTACGATGATATTGGCGACTTTCATCCCGTTGGTGTTACTCAAATTGACTCGGACTCGTTTTCTTCGGTTGACTGATGCGTAGTGCTTTTTCCGAACTTCGTTCCAATCTTTGCGATGATCGCGACAGTGGCAGCAAACATGAACGACAGAACGTGTGAGCGGAATAATTCCTGTGGATACTGGCATACAATCATCAGGAAATACATCACGAGCATGACCGTGAGAATGACCTTCCAGTGTTTGTCTTTTATTTTAAAGTACAGATTGATGCCGTAACCGAAAATAATGGCCAGCACTGTACACCAGAAAAACAAACCGATCCATCCCGTTTCAATTGCGATCTTTACCATTTCTGAATCAGGCGGAAATGCACCCACAAAAGTATGTGGTGAGTACTTCATACCGAGATACCCGGTTGTGCCCATACCGAAACCGATCGGATGTGCCTGGATATGTGAGCGGATCATTTGCTGATTCCTGAGCCTGACGTTCATCGAAGGATCCTCCGAAGCATAGAAGGCCGTCATCATGACAAAAAGAGTTCTACTCGAAGTTGGACGCAAAACCAGGCCCACCAGCACCAGCGCCATGAAGGCGCAAGCCATAAGGACATAGCGGTTGAGTGTAATGGCAGCAAAGATGATAAACCCAATTACCATCATTACCATCGCGGTTCTTGTACCTGAGTAAAGCATTGCCCAAAGGCAAAGAATCCCCGCCACCGCAAAAAACACTTTAAGCGTTTGCTTTCGGATAAGAAAGAATCCAA
Organism: Fulvivirgaceae bacterium JP3-4; assembly: GCA_029309925.1. Taxonomy (GTDB): domain Bacteria; phylum Bacteroidota; class Bacteroidia; order Cytophagales; family Cyclobacteriaceae; genus Chryseosolibacter. The sequence goes on along the minus strand of JARKND010000001.1, from coordinate 1,873,858 downwards.
CCAGGGCGCCTGTCCCTGCTATCGCCATAATCATTCCGAAGTCCGCAGGGGAAAAGAAGAATGAAAACTTCCGCATCCGACCCCAGGTGAAAAGCAGGTTGTAAAGCCTTTCATCACTTGTTGCCCAGCGGAAATCATAGTCCGGGAGTCCGGCAAATTCCTGGTATAGCCCATACGTTGCGGATGCCGTAGCCAGCACAAACAACCCCACGAGGTAGGTCATCACATCCTTTCTGCTTTCAACAGAATTATAGACGATATAAAATCCGCAGATGAGCGGGATGAGGGCCCTGATGGCAATGAAGCTCGCCACCCGTGAGGATGCATTCGGATTCAGCACTTCAATAACCTGATATCCGATCCACGCGGTGAGCAGGATGCCAGGAAGTGTAGTCGCTCCGCGTATTCCCTTTTTAAAAGCCAGGATAATAAACAAGAGCACACAAAGCCCTTCGATTGCGTTTGAAATCGGAACGCCATAAAGGCGAAAAACCTTGATGAAGAACGGCATGAGAAAGGAGATGCCGAGCAGGAAGACAATATTGTATCGCGGATAGCGGTATGAGAGGTGTGTAATGGCGAAGAATGCTATCAATCCTATCACCACGCCAACAACCATTGGCCCAAGCACATTTACGAAAAGCACCAGTACAAGGCACGAAAGCACCAGCAGCGGCAACAGCAGTTTGTTCTTGGCAAGATGGGATAACGGTGATACCACTTAACCGAAAATTATTTTATAAAAACACAGCAGGCAGACTAGGTACCCTAACCCAATCAGTATTGCGCGATGGATTTTGTTAAACATTGACTTCGACTTCCTGTCCATGGAATTGTTTATCAATTGCGTGTAACATTTCTTTTACGCTATTCGGCCATGTATGGTCCTGAGCGAATGCAATTCGGGCGCGCTGGCGCTCGGGTGAATCTTCGAGCAGTGCACGTTCGATCAACCGCTTATACCCTGCTCCATCATTAGCCAGATAAACGTGTTCGTTGAAGGGCTCCATCGCCTTCGTCTTTGTCGCTACCACCGGCTTTCCGGCTGCGAGGTACTCATCGATCTTGCGCGGGTAATTGCCCTCGGTAATTTCATTTAATACCTGCGGATTGATGGTGACATCAAACGCATGAAGATAGGCAGGCAGCACGTCAAACTCTTTCAAACCCAAAAAATAAACATTCGGCAACTGGTGCAGCGAACTTGATTCAAAGACCTTATCCTCTTTTCCCAGAAGAACGAATGAACATCCACGCATCTCGGTGGCGAGGTATTGGAGCACATTGATATCGAGGCGCTCCGCGTTCAAAGCCCCCATATAGCCAATGAGAGGTCGTGACATTTTTTTCAGTTCTTCGGGCACAGGCGGTGCTGTCTTACCGGGAACAAAATGTGCTGTCTCGCAACCTTGACCGACATAGTAACTTTCGGGATTATGTTCCCTGCCATACGCTGCCAGATAACCTGAGTTTGCGAGGATGAGGTCAGCAGCCTCCATCAGTTTCGGTTCAAGTCGGCTGGCGTGTTGCTGCCAGTATCGCATCGCCCGAAGATAATCGCGCAAATAATAAACATACTTCCGCGGCTTCAGCATTTTCTTCAGGTGCAGACCGTTGTAGATATCGTTATCGTTGATCAGAATGTAATCGCTGAAGCCGGCTAATTTCGCGCCTCGTCTGATGCACGCAGCCACTCTGCGATTATTGACATAGTTGATAACATCGAAGAGTTTTGGATTGGATGCACCATTCATTGACTCGAGCACACTGTCATCAATATAATGCCACAGGTTTTCGTTCACCTTCACCATCGGCTTGCGTGAGCCCAGGCGCTCTTTCACTTCCAGCACAGCAAGCATGTCTTTCCGGAACCAACGCTCCTTCCGCTTCAAGGGAACATCCACATACAGCACGCGATGGTTTTTTGACAACTCAATAGCGATATCCCTGATGTTTGAACCAAACTCAATGTTGAAGCGCGATAAGCTGACGATAACAAAGTTGTACATCACCGTGTCCTGATTTTAAGACGCATCATTAACCACTGATACATCTGCCCGTAATTATTGATTACCTGAACAAAGATCTGAAATAATCTTACTTCAAGATTTTTTGAAACGTAGTATTGCCCGAGGCTGAAGATAAATGCTACGGTGATCAGAAATGACAGGGCGCTTCCGATTACACCGAACGATCGAATCAGTATGATGTTGAGCAGGATGTTGATGATGTTAGCGATCAGGTTGATGTAAAAACTCACCTGAGGTTTGTTCGTCACTTCACAGGCACAGCCCACCTGAATGTTAAACGGAAGAAATAGCGATCCTAGTGCGATCACCTGCAAGGTGCTGGCTGCAATGATATACTTCTCTCCCGCAATCACTGTGAGCACAAAAGTGGGAAACAGCACAATAAAAATTGCTGCGGGAAGGATCATGCACAGAATGGATGCAACTGATTTTTCATACAGTTTCCCAACAGCAGCATTTCCCTCACTGGCGCGCGCGGCAATCTTCGGATACACGATGCTCGAAACCGATAAAGTGGGGATTTCAATGAAATTTAAAACACGGATGCATGAGTTGTAGATCGCCACCATATTATGGCTCACTGCACCCAGGATCATCTGGTCAGCACTCTTGCCTATGTTTGAAGTAATCCCCGTGCCGAGAATATACCTCCCGAACCTGTAAAGTTTCTTAACCACTGCCCAATCGAATGCATACGTTGACGGCAGCAATTTTTTATTCATAATATAGGCAACGAGAAGGCCGAGAAATGCGCACACTGTCTGCGCAGCAGCAAAGAAAACGAGTGGCAGATCGCGGAAAAACAGAAAGCACACGATGACCAGTATGAAGAATGCCCCCTGGCGAAATGTGGAGCTCCAGAAAATGCCTTTAAAGCTGTGATTGGCCTGCTCCAGGTAATTGAACTGCGTAAACGGAATTAAAATCAGTGATGTAACACAATAGCAGAGTATCAGTGACCCGATGGTATGCGAATCCCAGAACACCTTCAAAACAGGAATGAGCACAAGCAAGATCACTACGATCGCGAGTGTGGACATCGCGTTGAGGAATAAACTCGCGTAGAACAATACGGTTCGATCAGCGCCTTCCTCGTTAAAGAACTTGAGAAAAGCATTCTGAACAAAAGACGAACGGGAGATTTCAACGGTTGATGAAATCACAACGTACAGCGTCCACACACCAAATGAATCGATATCGTAGTAACGGACGAGAAAGAAATAACTGCCGAAACCAAAAAGAAACGCAACAACACGTTGCATCATGGTATAGGTGCCCGACTTGAACCAGTAATTTTTTGATAATCCCATACTACAGCGCAAATCCAATAACCTCAGGCCCGCATGCCGCTCGCTTCATGTGTCCGCCTACTTAGGTTTTTCATAATTGTTCAACACAGCCGGACCTAACTTCGCCTGCAGTCCTTTCAGAAAGTTCAGTGACTCGGCATCTTCACCATTGATTGTCGCGTCAGCAGAGAACACCGGAATCACGATATCTACGAACGGGACTAATTCCTTCGAATCGGAAAAATTGTTTAGCGCAGGACCTTCAAGAATAATATAATGATATTGTGTCTTCAGCCATTCGAGGAACTGGCTGAAGTCCTCTCCGTTGATCAACTCCGATGGTGTGGTTTGAATTTGCTTGTTACCAATGAAATCGATCCAGTTGTTTTCGGTGTGGGTGATCATGTTATTCTTCGCCTTGGTCTGATGCGGGAAGTCAGCCGAGGTCAGGAGCTTGCGGTCGGTCACAAACGATTCAATCAGCAATTTCAGCGCAGGCTGCGCTACAAAAATCTGCGTGAGCGAATTGTTCCTGAAGTTTGTATCAATGATCAGAACACGTTTTTTCTGCAGGCTGAAAGAATAAGCCAGCGCGCGAATAAAGAATGACTTACCCTGCCCAACTTTCGTGCTTGTTGCAAGGATGGTGCGTGCGTTGCTGCGCTCAATTTCGTAGCGGATCTTTCTGATCTCATCGCGGCCCTTCACCCTGGCGTTGCTGAGTTGAAATACCGGTGGCCTGGCTTTGTCGACCGATTTGGGTGTTGGCATCTTTGGAAAAACGCCAGCAATTTTCATCCGGGTAAGCGTCTTCAGCCTATCTGGAGTTTTGATGCGTGAGTCCAACAAGTCAGTGGCAACGATAGCAAAAACTGAAAATATAAAACTTAACGCTCCGCTGAAAACCATAAAGATGAGCGTCTTGTTTGACTCGGCTTTGTCAGCGGGTTCGGCCTTTAGCACCTGTTGGATGGGAAGGCGATTGATCAGTGCTTTTTCCTTTGCTGCGCTGAGACGGTTCTGCGCGTTGAGGTATTCTTCACGTGCAACTTCTACTTCTTTCTCGAGCGCAGAGCCAAGTGCATCTTTTGAAGCAAAGGTTCCGAGGCCGTAGCGAACAACATTATACTCCTTGATCAGGCGCTGAAGGTTAGCGTTGGCAATGTTCAGTTCATTGGCTGTCTCATGCCGTCTTTCCTGCAGGTTTATGATCGCTTCTGCGGTGAGGTTCTCAGGCCGCGAGTCATCAAGCAAGGTTGTCAACTGAGTGCGGAGAAACGTCACGCTGTCAGAAAGCGTCTTGTCCTTTTCGCCTCCCACAATGAACTTGCTGTTCAACCTGTCGATCTTGTCCTGTATGGCAAGAATCTGGGCATTCTTATTCGACCCTGATGATGTTGCGTTATTGAGTCGCGAGTCGAGACTCAGCAAAGTCAACTCCAGGCTGCGGATGTTCTGCTGTTCTTTTGAGATGTCCTGCTCGTAGGCATCCTTTCTTCTGAGTTTGCCTTCCGTTTCAAATTTTGTGTTGACAACGTCTGTGTTTGACTTGAATTCCTGCAACGCGAGAATGCGTTGATCAAGAAATTCTTTGCGCTGGGAAGCAATCATTTCCAGGGATTCAACAGAGGAGTTTGAACGAATTGCCTTGAGCGAAGAGTAATAGCGAATGAACTCCGCGCAGACAGCGTTAACCACAAAGGCGGACAAAAGAGGGTTTTCGGAGACAAATGAAACCTCGATGAAGTCTGATTGATTGACGCGCGCCATCGAAAGCTCCTTGAGCAAAGTTTCATGATCGTATCCCATTGTCTTTAACAGTGAGCCGACTTTCTTCTCGTCAGGATCGCTAGAGTCAAGAAGCTGAAGTTTTTGATTTTTTTCTCTGAGGATCTTTAAAAAGTTTTCGGGATTGTTCAGGTTCTCAATTCCGATCTCGTGAAGTTCTTCGGGTTTTAGTTTACGAAATGGAGTGGTTCGGTTTTCAAGATCGTGGATCGCGAGCGCATAACCCGTCTGATCAATAACGGTTCTCGATTTCACCGTTTCTATCAGGTTATTAAAGCTCACCTGAACTTCATAAGGGTTCAGGTATTTGCCTCCTGCTGATACATCATCTGAGATCGTAAGACCTGTGGAAATGAGAGAACTAGACCTGAATTTCCAATCCCCTGTCATGCGGAAAATGAGCGCTGCCACCACTGCAATGATTGGCACAATGATCAGCACCCACTTCTTTCTCCAAAGTAAGGAAAGCAGGTTATTTATGTTCATGGGTTGAGTTCTTTAATACTTTTAGCACCTGGAAAAACAATGAAAACAAGAAATTTCCTGGTAAAAGCCTTGCGGTATATCGGTGTGTTTAAAAAGAACCGCAGCAGGAAACGCAAAATCATTCCCTAAAAAATTAGCATCTGTGTGGTCTTTCATCGAAGTATACCCCTCACTTCACCTTCTAATAATACAACTGAACAACGAATTTCTCACATTTAAAGGGAATTAACAAGCCCGGAAGTTACATCCCTTGCTTATTACTTATAAATTAAAACCGGCACGTAACACGTAGCAAACGATTCCGGTTAGGGGAAATCGATTAGCGATTGACAACAACTAGCAAAACGGGGTGGAAATGAGGTGCATGTCAGAAACGGGCCGATAAAGATATCCATACAAAGAATTATATTTACAACGTGGAGGAGATTCGTGTTGTAGAAACGGTATTAATTAAGAAAGATTTCCAGCCTGGCGTGTTCAAGATGCTAAACTAAGATGCCGCCAGAGGTTCATTAAGAAAGTCCACCGGAAATTCGACATTTTAAACTTAAGACATGAGTTACCCCCTAACTACCCTCAGGCTATTAGCATGTGTCGTCCTATTTCTATCTTTTACAGAGACACTGGCGCAATGTGGTTGTACATTCACGATCAGTACAAGTTCATCCGACATTTATTTTGATGGAAAGGTCAAAGGCGTAAAGCCGGGTGACAAGATCTGCCTGCCGAACGGAACTCGCACGGGTATTCAGTTCAAGAACATCGTAGGAACACCGACCAACCCAGTCATCATTACAAACATCTGTACCGGAAAATCTACACTATCCGCACCGAGCAGCTGGGGTAACGCAGTGGAATTTATTGCGAGCTCCGATTTTATTTTTACGGGTGCCGGGAACCCTGCAGTAAAATTCGGGATTGAAATTACGGGTGCCTCATTCGGCATGAACCTCCACGAGTACACAACTGATTTTACAATCGAAAATGTAGACGTTCACGACACTGGTTGTTCCGGTATCGTAGCCAAAACTGACCCGAGCTGCGATGTAAAATCGCAACTCGGAAACTTTGTTCTCCGCAATGCCACCTTCCACGACATTAACATCACCAATACAGGCTGTGAAGGATTCTATATAGGGAACTCGCACTTCGACATTGGGGTGACGAAAACCTGTAGCGGGGTATCGACAAAAATCTTTGAGCATGCGCTCGATAATATTAAAGTGTATAACTGCGTCCTGCGAAATATCGGTAACGATGGAATTCAGGTCGGAGGTGCAACCAATACAGTTGTACACCACAACCAGGTGTATGGGACCGGACTCAATAACGGAGACTCTCACATGAATGGAATCCAGATGGGAAGCGGAACTACTAAAGCACTTGTTTATAATAACATTGTGGACGCAGCTCATGGCTATGGAATTTTTGACAGCGGTGGCGGTGGTCTTTATTATAACAATGTTGTGACGAACTCATTTCTTGGAGCAATCTTTCTCAAGGATGATGCACCGAATTTCGCTCCTTCAGGCTTTGGCATTATTAATAATACACTGATCAATAACGCATCGTATGGGATATACATGCTGAGTGAAAACGTTAATGTCAGCAGTTTCTTTAACAATATTATAGTGGGGCCGGCAGGCACGTATACATACGTTTACCTCAACAACGCGAATGTCAAAGTCACTGAGACAAACAACTTAAAGACACAGACACTCACGAGTGTGAAGTTTGTTGACGTGGCAACCAAGGATTATCGGCTTCAGCCAACATCCCCTGCCGTAAACACTGGCCGGAGCGTAAGCACATTTGGTATTTCGGTCGACCTCGATGATAAGCCGCGACCGAAAGGGGTTTATGACATGGGGGCATATGAGTATCAGACCGGTGGTCCCACGTCCAATGCCGGCCCGGACCAAACCATCACGCTTCCGACCAATTCACTCATACTGAATGGCGTTGGTACAAGCGCAACTGGTGTTACTGGTTACGCGTGGACAAAAAAGTCAGGAGGTAATGTCACACTTGCAAACGCCAATACAGCGAGTGTTTCCCTGACAGCGCTTGAGGCGGGATCTTACGTTTTCGAATTGAAAGTCACCGATGCATCCGGTGACGCCTTCGATGAAGTGAATGTCACTGTACTTCCTGCTACTGTCAATCAAAACCCTGCTGTGTCTGCAGGTGCTGATAAATCGATCACACTCCCTGTAAATGCCACAACGCTTACGGCAACAGCCAGTGACCCGGACGGAAGCATTACAAAATACACATGGGTAAAACTGAACGGTCCTGCGGCAACGCTTACCAATGCCAACACTTTCACGTTGAGCCTTTCGGCACTTGTTGAAGGTGTTTATGATTTTCAAGTGACCGTTGAAGACGACAAAGCTGCGACTGCATCCGATGTGGTGCGAGTAACAGTGTTACCGTCCACTGTGAACAATCCCCCGGTTGCAGGCGCGGGAGCAGACAAGACGATCTTCACTCCTACCAGTTCTACCGTGCTGACTGGAACAGCTTCAGACGTTGACGGGACAATTGCGTCTATATTGTGGGAACGCAAATCTGGTCCCGCGGCAACATTAACGAACGCAAATACATTGACTCTCACTGCCAGCGCGCTTGTTCCTGGGGTTTATGTTTTTCGCATTACAGCTACTGATGATGATGGTGCCACCGGGTTTGACGAGGTGCAGGTGACAGTGGTCCAGACCAATCAAAGCCCGACTGCACAGGCTGGTGCCGACAAGTCTCTGACACTTCCCACCAGCTCTTTAAATATCACAGGCTCGGGTGTCGATCCTGACGGAAACATCGCTTCGTATTCGTGGGCGCAGATCTCGGGCCCGAACACCGCAACAATGACCAACAAGACCTCAGCAACAGTTTCGGTATCGGGGCTGATTGCTGGAACTTATCGCTTTGGCCTGACAGTGACCGACAACAGCGGTGCGACCGGTTTTGACGAAGTGAGTGTTGTTGTGAATGCTGTTCCAGCCAATAAGGTACCCGTTGCAAACGCAGGGTTTGATGCCAATATTACGTTACCCGTTAATTCTTATGTGTTCAATGGTTCGGGTACCGATGAAGACGGAACTATTGCGACTTATGCGTGGACGCTGATAAACGGTCCCGCTGCCACGCTTGCGGGCGCCAACACAAAAGATATGACAGCAAGCGCTCTCGTTGCGGGATCATATACGTTTCGTCTGCGGGTGACTGATAATGCGGGCGCTTTTGATGATGATGATGTTGTACTTACCGTCCTCCCTGATGCCGTGAATAAGGCCCCGGTGGTGAATGCAGGGGGGAACAAATTTCTTACGCTGCCGCAGAATTCTATTATCATTCAGGGCGCTGCGCAGGATCCGGACGGCACCATTGCATCGTTTCAGTGGACACAACAATCCGGCCCCGCTGCTACAATTGCAGGAGCGACCACCAGCACGCTAGACTTGTCGAATCTTGTCGCGGGCACTTACCTTTTTCAGCTCCGCGCAACAGACAACGGAGGAAATTCAGCAACGGATTACACGTCCATTACAGTGAAGTCGGGTAACGTTGCACCTGTTGTCAGTGTTGGGAATAACAGAACCCTTGTTCTTCCGACAAACTCCATCTCCATCAGCGGATCGGCATCCGATTCGGATGGTGTGATCAGTTCATATTTATGGGAAAAAGAAACCGGCCCTTCTGCAACATTGCAGAATGCTACCACACAAACACTTACCGCTGCAGACCTGGTTGAAGGTCAATATGAATTTTCACTTACCGTAACTGACGATGGTGGCGCCATTGCTGAAGACCGTGTTCTTATAACTGTTCTGCCCATCGCTTCGAACCAGCCCCCGGTCGTCAGCGCAGGCAGTGATCAGACAATTTCTCTACCAACCAACTCAGCCAATATAGAAGGATCGGCATCGGATGTAGATGGCACTGTTGCGTCATATCTCTGGACACAGGTTTCCGGTGCAGCCGCAACACTCATCAACGATAACACCGCTGTAGTGACGGTTTCAAATCTCGCGGTTGGAAGCTATGTTTTTAACCTCGCTGCAACCGATAACCAGGGAGCAACCTCAAATGATGAAATAACAATTACTGTCAATGACGGACTGGCGAACAAAACTCCAATAGTAAGTGCAGGACAAAATACAGTAGTTCAATTACCGACAAACACAATTAATCTCACCGGAAGCGCATCCGATCCGGATGGAACCATTGCTACATACGCGTGGGAAAAACTCGCGGGACCTTCGGCAACGTTGCAAAACATTTCATCTGCATCCGCCACCGTTGTCAGTCTTATTGAAGGTGTTTATACATTCCGCCTTACCGTTCTCGATGACAAGGGTGCCAGCGCGTTTTCGGAAGTGCGTGTTGTAGTTTTTCCGGCAGCCGTTAACCAGGTGCCTGTGGCTGATGCGGGCCAGAACCAATCGATCATTCTGCCTGCAAACAACACGGTGCTTGTAGGATCTGCTTCAGATCCTGACGGTACGGTTACGAGTTATGGGTGGAGCAAGGTATCAGGACCAGCAACATTTACTTTGTCATCTGCCACACAGCAAATCGTCAACGTAAGCGATCTTATCGAGGGTGTCTATGTTTTCCGGCTAACGGTAACAGACAATGCGGGAGCAACGAATACCGATGACGTTACAATTACAGTAAACGGATCGAGCACAGCAGTGCCACCGGTTGCCAATGCCGGAGGAAACCAGGTGCTCACCCTGCCTACCAACGCAACCAACCTCATTGGCTCAGGCTCCGATCCCGATGGCAGCATCTCGGGATACCTTTGGCTGAAAGTCAGTGGTGGAACGGTTGATCTGGCCAATGCCACAACCTCAACACTGAGCATTTCAAACCTGCAGTCCGGGACCTATACATTTAAGCTTGTAGTTACTGATAATACCGGTTTGACAAACGAAGACTTCGTGAACGTAAATGTAAACGCAGCCAACGTGAATAAGGCACCTATCGCAAACGCAGGCGCAGATCAGACGTATACCATACCGATAAACGCTGTCACGATCAACGGAAATGGTATCGACAGCGATGGACAAATTACAAGCTACTTGTGGGAGAAACGAGAAGGCAAGACAGTAACGCTGACAGACAGCGACAAGGCTGATGTGCTGGTGAACGGTGTCGTTGAAGGTTTTTATGTCATGCGACTGACGGTGACCGATAACTCAGGCTATTCAGACTTTGACGAAATGCGCCTGACAATAACCACTGCGAGCAACAACATTGCCCCGACCGTAACATTGCGCGACACTACTCTATACTTGCCACAGTCGACATACACTTTCGCACCAAAGGCCGATGATGCAGATGGTGAGATCAAAGTCTACTTCTGGCGTAAGGTGAGTGGACCTGCCGTTACGATGGTGAATCCCTCGGAAAAAAATCTTCAATTGACAGGACTCGTTCAGGGTATTTACAAATTTGAGTTAAATGTAATTGATGATAAAAATACTTCCGCGGCAGCTGTTGCGACCGTGAACGTGCTTCCGCAGACCATCAACCAACCTCCGGTGGCTAACGCAGGACCAGACATCCGCATCACGCTCCCGGTCAATAACACTACGCTCAACGGTACGGCTACTGACACTGATGGAACAATTGCGTCAACGGTATGGTCGAAGGTGACAGGGCCGACAAACTTCACCCTTGCCAATGAAACAACGTTGACCGCACAATTGACAAACCTTGTAGCAGGCACCTATGTTTTCAGGCTGACGGTAACAGATAACACCGGTACGTCAACAGCAGATAACGTCACCGTTGTGGTTGCTCCTGTGCCACCGAATCAGGCTCCTTTTGTAGATGCAGGTGCGAATAAGTCGCTGGAACTTCCTGTTAATTCAACTACGCTTACAGCAACGGTGACCGACAGCGATGGAACGGTGGGAAGCACGTTATGGAAGCAACTTTCAGGTCCGAATACCGCCACGCTTGCCGGAACGACAACGCTTACGCTGACAGTTTCTGATCTTATCGCAGGCAACTACACTTTTGAGCTTTCGGCCACAGATGACGACAACGCAGTCGGCAAAGGTACAGTCATCGTGTTTGTCGTGAATCCGCCACCGGACCAGAGCGGCCTGCCGATTGTCGATGCGGGCCAGGATATACTTCTTATTCTGCCAGACAACGAGACAAGCATTATAGGGAATGCAAAAAGCACAGACCCCGATGAATCTATTTCCAGCTATGAATGGAGCCAATTGTCAGGACCTCAAAGCAATTTCGTGGCGAGTCAGCAGATCCTGCAGGTAACAAACCTGACCGCGGGACGCTATACGTATCGTCTCACGGCTTCCACAGAGAAAGGCTCGGCCTCAGACGATGTAGTCCTCGGTGTGATTGGAGCGAATGACGAAATACCCAAGTTCTTCACTCCGAACAATGACGGAGTGGGCGATGTCTGGACGTTCCGCAACAGCGATAAATACACAGGATGTAAAGTGAATATTTTCAACCGCAGCGGTATAGAAGTATTCGCTGCCGAACCATATGAAAACAACTGGACTGGCTTGTCCTCAACCGGAAGTCAGCTGCAAAGTGGTGATTACTACTACCTGCTTGTATGCCCTGACGGAAGAGAAATTAAAGGTGCACTGCGAATAATCCGATAACATGAAAAGACTCTCTACCCTGCTGATCGTTCTTGCACAGTGCTATTGCGTTGCTGCGCAGCAACAGTACCCTCATTTTACCCAAACCTATTCAAATCCTTACCTCATCAACCCATCATTCATAACGCTCGAGAACAGCGTGGAGATCAACGCCTCGTACCGGCAGAATTGGGTGAAAGTTTCGGAAGCACCCTCTTCGATGCAATTTGATGTTCAATATCCTATCGACCCGAAAATCTCTCTTGGTCTGAACGTTTACAATGACAAATCAATCCTGCTGTCGCAGACTGCCGCGCTGGCAACTTTCGGTTACAAGATTGATGTGGCTCCATTTCACTTTCTTGGATTTGGCCTTTCAGCCGGAGCTGTTTTTAATCAACTCAACAGGAATAACATTCCGGATGTGGATCTCGCAGATCCTGCCGTGGCAAACATCTCGAACAATACAAATTTCACTGGCCAGTTTGGCATCAATTACCAGTACAAGCGTTGGATGTTAGGATTCTCTCTCATGGACCTTGTTGAAAACTCACCCTTCCTCAACGATGAACTTGTCAACAGTGAAAAATTTACTCCGTTCCGCGACAAGGCAGTTTATATAAGCACGCGGTTCAATGTCGCCAGGAGCATTCAGGCGCAACCGGTTTTTGTCTATCGCATGACAAACACCGACACTGAATTCTTCGAGGGCAATTTGCTTTTCAGTTTCAAAAACCATGTCGATATCGGTGGCGGATATCGAAGCGACTTTGGCCCCCAGGTGCTCTTGCGCGTACGCATCAGCAAGGTACGGATCGGGTATGCTTATCAACTGCCGGCAAGCGGAACAAATAGTTCATTTGGCGGCACGAATGAGTTCCAGGGTAAGATTCTTTTCAAGGACTTTTTTGAGCCTACCGCGGAAAAAAAAACTACAACCCCGAACACAAATACTCCAATCGTCACCACGACAGAGGTCCCAAAAGAAAATCCTATAATTCCAAAGGATACCGCAAGAGAAGAAGATAAACAGCCCGCACCTGTTGTAACTCCCCCGGTAGAAGAACCTAAGCCGTCTGCCCAGGAGCCAGCGGTAGCGGAAGAGCCTGCAGCGCCAGCGGTCATGTATAAAGTGGTTATTGGAGTCTTCAGCTCACAGGAACATGCGGAGGGATTCCTCAAAAAAGTCCAAACCATGGGTTATAATGCCATTTTGCTCAAGCCTGAAGGCTCCCGCTATTACTACATTCACCTGCCCGACTACGAGTCACCCGAACGCAGGTATGAGACTATCCTTGAGATTCGCGAAAAAACCGGATTTGCGGATGCCTGGTACAAGCAGTTTTAAGCGGCAATTGCTAACGGACGACAGTTTCATGTCGTTTTTTCGGCTTTTTTAAAACGTTTGTATACCTAAAAAAGGCCATTTTCGCATTTTTTTTCACATTTACCCTATTTCTGTGGTGGAATTATAGTAGCTTTACCATGTACCGTTTGTCGGTCTAATAACCACTTAAACGAGAATTTTTGCAATTCTTGTTAAAAACGAAGTTAAACCGATTGCGGACTCTATAGTAAACGCTTTAATCTATACCCCCATGAAAAGAATCCTCATTATTGAAGACGATGAGCCGCTATTGTGGCTTACCGAAAGGATTGTCTCGAAGGAGTATGAGGTGATCTCAACCACCAGTAGTATTGAAGGTTGGTGTTGGCTGACGGAAGGCAACTATCCGGACTTGATTGTCTCCGACATCAGCATGCCAGTCATGAATGGTTTCGAACTGTTGGAAAACCTCAAGAGCAGCAGTCTGTTCAAGCACATCCCGGTCATTATCCTCTCAAATTTCACAGATCCGCGAAAGCGGAAGAAGAGTCTTGACCTCGGAGCGGCTGAATTTATTGAAAAACCGTTTGAGCCGAAATTTTTATTGAATAACATAAACAAGGTGCTTCAGTCAGTAAATACTGAAACATATGTCTAGTTCATCGCTTGAATTCTATTCCGGCCCTGTTCTAAATATTCAAAAAGAAGAAGCTGCATTTGTGAAAGATAACGTGCTGAAAGTAATACTTGTAAGAGATTTACCAGTGGATGAAGTGCAGGAGCAGTCGCATGAAAACATGCTCATCCATTCGCTAAACGTCAATAAACTCATCGGCTTGTTACCGCACTACAATGCAAGTACGGGAATTCCCGATGTAGTTCTTTTTGCGAATACGCTGCCAACGCTTCCCGAACTGATTGACCCGATCAAGAAGTTCTGCAGACAGCATAAGATTCCATTTTTCTATTATGAGGCTAATGTAGACAAGGTCACATCTAAGTTCATCCTGGAATTCGGTTTCGATGATTGCTACACCGGCAACCTCAATGCGATGCTTGCTCGCAAAGTGGAGATCACGAAACTGATCATCGAACACCGCGCTAAGAAAGGTGAGGCTCCGCAGCGGCCTACGCTTCTGGATAATCCTTCTCAATACAAAATGTGGTCATCGAAGCGCGCTTTCGACATCTGCTTTTCTCTTGTCGCGCTGATCCTGGTTTCACCTGTTATGCTGATCATCGCGATCATATTGAAGCTGGAATCCAGAGGACCTGTATTCTATGTTTCCAAGCGTGCAGGACGAGACTACAAGATCTTTGACTTTTACAAATTCCGATCAATGCGCGTAGGCGCGGATGCAGAATTGCAATCACTCGCGGGAATGAATCAGTACGGCAACTCCTCATTCTTCAAGATCAAAAACGATCCGAGAATTTCGCCTTTCGGCCGATTCCTCCGAAAGACCAGTCTTGATGAATTGCCTCAACTCTTCAATGTGCTGATCGGTGATATGTCTCTTGTCGGCAATCGTCCTCTCCCGCTGTACGAAGCTGAAAAACTTACAAAAGATCAGATTGCATGGCGCTTTCTTGCCCCTGCAGGCATCACCGGCCTCTGGCAGGTAACAAAACGTGGAAAAGCTGAGATGTCTGAAGAGGAACGCATCCAGCTCGACATGCAATACGCGATCGAAAATTCATTCTGGTTTGACGCGCGAATTTTATTGAGCACCATTCCTGCCCTCTTGCAGAAAGAAGTGTCTTGATTAAACCCCACTGGCTTTATGTTTATATTCGAGCTCATCCTGCTGATCTATTTCCTATTTGCAACTGGTTATGCACTGACACTTGCCATTGCAGCGCTGTTCTACCAGCAGCCTGCGTTTCGCGGCAAGGGATTGCATCATAACATTGCTGTTTTTATCCCCGCTTACAAAGAAGATGCTGTGATCGTTGACGTTGCAAAACGTGCCCGCCAGCAGAATTACCCGGCAGATCGATTTGACGTCATCGTCATTGCCGATTCTCTGCAGCAGTCTACCCTTCAGCAACTGCGGAAGCTCGACATCCTGGTCATTGAAGTAGCTTTTGAAAAAAGTACAAAAGTAAAAGCCCTCAACAGGGCAATGGAGGAACTGTCGCAACCGTATGAATGTGCGCTGATCCTCGATGCTGATAATGTTATGGCCGATAATTTCCTCAGAGATATCAACGACCTTTACGACCAGGGTTATTACGTGATTCAAGGGCAACGCAAAGCGAAAAATTCACATAACTCCATGTCGGTATTGGATGGCATCAGCGAGATGATCAACAACTTCATCTTCCGCCAGGGCACTGTTGCCCTGGGTGGAGCTGCCTCGCTTGCCGGATCCGGAATGATGTTTCCCTATCACACGCTGAAGTCGACACTGAAAAATATGGACTCTGTTGGTGGGTTTGACCGAGAGCTTGAACTTAAGCTGCTGGACATTCACCTGAAAGCATATTACGCCAAAAATATCATCGTGTATGACGAGAAGATTGCCAGCGCGAAGGCTTTTCAAAATCAGCGCAAGCGCTGGATGTATAGTCAGTTCTACTACCTGAAGAAATATTTTGGAAAAGGCCTGAAGCAGATGATGCTTGGAAATATTGCATATCTAAACAGCGCCATACTCCGCAACATTCAACTGCCACGGCTCATCAATCTTGGCTTGCTCACAACGCTTGCGCTGCTGAGCCTTGCATTCCCTCACTTTTTTCCAATCCTTTCCTACGGATGGTTGATTCTATGGGGATGCTTCGCGATATCGATGGCGCTCGCCATACCTCCGGGCATGTATAACCTCAAGATGGCGAAGTCGGTGGCGTTGCTTCCGCTTGTATTTGGGAAAATGCTCTTACTGCTTTTCAAACTCAAAGGATCGAACACGACATTCATACACACGCCCCATACAGTTGCAAGTGTTGAATCGAAGAAAGAATAGATAATTCAGTTGAAATGATTTACCCGCTGGTCAGCATTATCAGTATCAATTATAACTCACTTGACGACACGCTTGAGTTTCTTGCTTCGTTGAAGGAGATCACCTATCCGTCAGTAGAGGTGATCATCGTGGACAATGCTTCGCGCATCAATCCAAAGGAAAAAGTGCTGGCCTCCTACCCTGACACAAAAGTTATTGTCAGCGAAAAGAATCTCGGATTTGCAGGGGGAAATAATCTTGGCATCGCGGAAGCGAAAGGGAAGTATGTGCTGTTCCTGAACAATGACACGCTTCTGCCTCCTTCGTTTCTTCAGCCCCTGGTAGAATTTATGGAGAGCACGCCTGATGCAGGAATGGCTTCCCCTAAGGTTGTGTTTCCCGACATCAAAACGATCCAGTATGCAGGCGCCAAACGCGTAAGCGCATATACCGGGCGTGGCGAACGCATCGGACTTTTTCAAACCGACATCGGGCAGTATGACAAGATTTATAAAACTGATCTCGGGCACGGTGCTGCCTTGATCGTTCCCCGGAAAGTGATAGATGAAGTCGGGCCTATGCCGGAGCTTTATTTTCTCTACTACGAAGAGCACGAGTGGTGCGAGAAGGTGAAAAGCAAGGGATATAACATGTATTACGTTGGAACTTCAATGGTTGTGCATAAAGAGTCAGTGAGTGTGGGCGGAGAGGAAAGCTACACCAAAGTATACTTCATCAACCGCAACAGGCTGTTGTTCATGTTGCGCAACTCAAGCGGGCTTGCTAGGCTCTGCGGAGTAATCTATTTCATTGCAGTTCCGACTATGAGAAACCTGATCCAATATATGCTGAAGGGAAAGTTTGAACTTGCCAGGGCAATACTGCGCGGGCTTCGCTGGAATTTCAGCATGATGACGAAAAACACTTTACCTGCATGAGCCTGAGTGTGACGCTATATAACCGAATCAATACTTACCGAAAGGAAAACCCTGATGCCGGTATGTTCGAAATTGCGTGGCGTACATTCATCGGCCTTATACGTCTTATCCAGGCGAAGATCTATCTGCGGAAATGTACAGAAGTTGGGAAATATGTATCGATTAACGGAAAACCAATGATCGATAATCAGGGCGAGATGATCCTGAAAGATGAGGTGCGCGTGTGGTCTGCGATCAACCAGGCAAAACTGTTCACCGGAAAAAAAGGAAAGCTCATCATCGGCAAAAACAGCCGTGTAAACGGAGCGCACATCGATGCACAAATGCTTGTGGACATCGGTGAGAACGTCAGGATTGCTCCCTACACGATCATACTCGACAGCGATTTCCACGATGTTGCAAATCACTTCGCTGATGGCGTATCTAAACCAATCATTATCAAAAACAACGTGTGGATTGCAACACGCGCTACCATTTTGAAAGGTGTGACGATCGGAGAAAATGCCGTTGTTGCGACCGGCTCGGTTGTAACGCGCGATGTACCTGCCAATGCAATCGTGGCGGGAATCCCGGCAAAGGTTGTGAAGTATATCAGGAAATAACAGGATTTTATTATGTGCGGAATCTCAGGATTTGTGGATTTTAAGAGGACGGATTATGATGCTGATGAGATCATTGGCCGGATGACAGACACGATTGCATACCGTGGTCCCGATGACAGCGGTATCTTCACGAGTCGGTTCGGTGATGCAACAGTGGGATTCGGCCACAGACGATTATCAATTCTCGATCTTTCTCCCCTTGGCCACCAGCCGTATCACTTTGAAGATCTCACACTCATTTACAACGGTGAGGTCTACAACTTCAAGGAAGTTCGCGAGAAGCTCATTGCAAAGGGCTACAAGTTTGCGTCTAATTCAGATACTGAAGTAATTATCAAGGCATACCAGGCATTTGGCATCCGTTGCATCGATCAGTTCATCGGCATGTTTGCTTTTGCACTGCTCGACAAGGGAAAACAAAAGATCTTCCTCGTGCGGGATCGCGCAGGCGTGAAGCCGTTATATTATTATATGCACCAGGACCTGATCCTTTTTGGTTCTGAGCTGAAGATCTTCACAGCACATCCTGCATTTAAAAAGACGCTGAATTATAACAGCCTCGGGCTGTATTTCCAGTACAGCTATATTCCTGCGCCTCATACAATCTATGAAAACGCGCACAAGCTCGAACCAGGACATATTCTTGAAATCGATCTTGCAACAAAAGCAACAAACAAATATGCGTATTGGAACGTGTACGATTTCTACAACAAGCCCAAGCTGAACATCTCTTATCAGGAGGCTGAGCAAGAGCTTGAAGCAATATTGAAATCAGCGCTTCAATATAGACTAGTTTCCGATGTACCGGTTGGTGTGTTCCTGAGCGGGGGTTATGATAGCACAGCCGTAGCCGGAATTCTTCAGAAAAACCAGACGCAGAAGCTGAGGACTTTCACGATCGGCTTTGATGACAAGAAATTTGACGAGGCGCCACACGCGAGGCGCGTGGCCAACTACCTGGGCACCGACCACACCGAATACTATTGCACACACAAGGAAGCGTTTGACATTATCCCGTCTCTTCCCGACATATACGATGAACCGCTGGGCGATAATTCAATTATCCCGACCACACTCGTGAGCCAGGTTGCCGCGCGACACGTAAAGGTTGCGTTGTCAGCTGATGGTGGCGATGAGATCTTTGGAGGCTATTCGAAGTACCGCATGGCGCTGCGCCTCACTCAGGGAATGTATTCGTGGCTGATGACGACCATGAGCAAAGGCATGTCGATCGTCAATCCGAAATTTATTCCGGGCTCGAGCCGCGCATTCAACTTCCAGACGCGTTTTGCGAAGATGAAACTGATCTGGGCAAGCCAGGACCCGCTCACCGCCATGAAAGTGATCTCTCAGTTCAACACTGACCAGGAACTGACGCAACGACTGAAACATCCTTTCAAACTTGAGTATTCAGCATTTGATTCTGATGAGGAGATCGGTGACACAAACGACCTGACCAACAAAATGCTCGCCATGGACTTCAAGACATTCCTGGTCGACAACAACCTTACGAAAGTTGACCGCGCAACCATGTCAGTTTCATTCGAGGGCCGCGAGCCACTGCTCGATCACCGCATCACCGAATTTGCAGCGCAATTGCCTTCTGCCTATAAGCTGAAGGACAAGAACACCAAGATCATCCTGAAGAACATCGTTCACAAATATGTTCCGGCTGAAATAATGGATCGTCCGAAGATGGGCTTCGTTGTTCCCATCATGGGATGGTTCAGAAACGAATTAAAGAGCCTCGTCATCGACAATATCAATGAAGATGTTCTGAACAGAAACGACATTTTCAATACGAAAGATGTTATCGATATGCGCGACCGTTATCTCAACGGCCAGCCTGTTAACATTCAAAAGCTTTGGCATGTTTTGCTGTTTCAAATGTGGCATAAGAGATGGATTGGCTAGCTACCCTCACCCGGTCATTCACGAGCGCATCTGATAAGACAATTGAGACGGAAAGCCGTTTGCGCAAGGGTCTCAAGATGCTCGTGGGAATTATTATCATCAGCTGGATGTCGATCTACCCGATCTACAACAGCTATTACAAGGCCAATGCGGTAGAACATTACCAGCGCCACCTCGATCTGGTGGCAGGCAAATCAATGTTCTACAATCCGTGGCAATACCGCATACTTTGCCCGATGATGATCGAAGGAATGTATTGGGTTGCCGACAACACCGTGTTTCGAGTATATGACGTGAAGGGCTTTAACCTGACCCTGCCCGAGTCGGGTGAAAAGAACGATCGCACTTTGAAACTCATGACCGGTCTTCGCGATCCGCACTTCGTGAAATATACACTCGTGTTCCTCGCATTCCGGTTCTTCCAGAACGCGCTCATCTTTTATCTGTGTTACATCTACTTCAGTGTCTTTATCAGGAACCGCATGCTTGTTCTGCTCGGCCTGATGATGTCGGCACTTTTCATGGGCAACGGAGTGATGGATGCGGACCTCACGTTCAACACCTACATGGACATCACGGTGTACCTTCTTGCAGCGCTGGTCATAGTCAAAAATCTTCCGGGATGGTGGATCATCCCGATTACGCTGGTGGGCGCTGCGAACCGCGAAACCTCGCTGCTGATACCCGTAATTTATTTCTTTTCGAAATTCAATTGGAATAACTGGCGTTCTGTCGGCACCCTGATTTCAAATAACCGCGAGGTGATCGCGGTGTCCGTTGTGTCGATGGTAGGCTTTATTGCAATTTTTCTTGGCATCCGTTCTTACTTCGGCTATCAGCCGCCATCCATCTGGCGTGCAGCCGCAGGGTTGCCCATGCTGAAACTTAACCTCATGAGTTCTGTCAGCGTAAAAACCTACATGGAACTGTTCGGCATCTTTGGCTTTCTGCCCCTGTGGACACTGCTTATTTTCCGTTCCCTGGATTTCCGTCTCAAAGTGTTCTTTGTATTCCTGGTCGGCATCTGGATCACCATCCATTTGTTGACAGCCACGTCTTATCAGACAAGACTTTTCCTGGTGCCAACGCTCGTAGTGTTGCTGCCCGCAACGCTGTCGTATATGGAAAACCAGATTAAACATGAACGCAGTCTGACCTGACGACACTGCACTGAACTATGACATTGGCGCTCTACATTTTCTGGATCAGCATCGCGATCCTTTTCTATACCTATGTCGGATATGGCATACTCGTGTTCTTCATCAGCAAAGTCAGGCGGAAGAAGACGACTGCAATCGCGACAGAATTGCCCGAGGTAACGATGCTGATCGCTGCTTACAATGAAGAAGATTTCATTCGTGCAAAGATCATCAACACGCTGACGCTCGACTATCCTAAAGAGAGACTGAACGTTGCGATGGTCACTGACGGATCGACAGACAAAACACCAGAGATCATACAGCAATACCCCGAAATTACGTTGTATCACACTGCGGGTCGCAAGGGCAAGATCCACGCAGTGAACCGGGTGATGCCCATGATTAAGACACCAATCGTCATTTTCAGTGATGCGAACACGTCCTTGAACAAAGAAGCAATCCGCGAGATTGTCAAACACTATGCGGATAAGCACACGGGTGGTGTCGCGGGTGAAAAACGCGTAGAGGCACCTGCAGAAGAAGGTGAAGTGTCGGTTGGTGGAGAAGGTCTCTACTGGAAGTATGAATCGTTCCTGAAGAAAAAAGATGCAGAGATCGGTTCAGTGGTAGGAGCTGCGGGAGAATTGTTTTCGATCCGGACCGAACTATACGAACCTCCGAACGAGGACATGATCATTGAAGATTTTTATATGTCGCTTCGGATTGCACAGAAAGGTTACCGCTTTGCCTACGAACCGAAAGCATACGCAATTGAATCAGGCTCTGTCTCTATTGGCGAAGAATGGAAGAGAAAAGTGCGCATCTGTGCCGGAGCCTTCCAGGCGATGCTTCGCTTAAAACCATTGCTGAATCCATTCGCCTACCCGATGCTGAGCTTTCAGTATATATCACATCGCGTGTTACGGTGGACACTCGCCCCGCTGTCGCTGCTTACTGCACTCGTCTCGAACATTTTTCTCGCGCAGACCTCGTGGTTCTACAGTGCTACGTTGATTGCGCAGGTGGCATTCTATTTGGTGGCAATGATCGGATATATTCTGCGAGACAAGCCCGTTACCATCAAAGGTTTTTTTGTGCCACTGTATTTCTGCATGATGAACCTGGCTGTGTATGCGGGTCTCAGGCGCTTTATTAAAGGCAAGCAGTCCGTTGTCTGGGAAAAAGCCGCGCGGAAACCTGTCTCTCAGAATTGATCAGAAGTAGTCACATCTCGTTCTTCACGAGATCAGCACCTTTCTCTCCGATCATGATTGCCGGGGCATTGGTGTTTCCTGAAATGATTGTAGGCATGATCGATGCATCAACCACGCGCAACCCTCCTACTCCCCTGACTTGCAACCGATCGTTGACCACCGCCATCGGATCGTTGCCCATTTTGCAAGTTCCCACAGGGTGGTACAATGTTTCGAGGCTTTTTCGTATGTGATCCATCAGCATTTCATCTGAAGCATTTCCCACCGGATGATGCAAGCCCTTTGATGTTTCGCGGAAGGCATCGCTATCGGCAACCGCCATTGCTTTCTTCAACCCTTTTAATAATGTCCGCCAATCTTTTTCGTGCGTGAGAAATTCAGGCTCGATCACGGGCGCAGCTGAAGGGTTATTTGATCGCAAGCGAATGCGTCCGCGGCTCTCCGGATGCAAGAGGATCACCAGCATTCCGAACCCGTTGGTATTTGGGAAAGTTCTGATGTTGTAAATGTCAGTTGTGTAATCATTGCCGATGTATAACGGAGCAAAATGAAACTGAATGTCAGGACGGATGGAGTGATCGTCCGTTTTGAAAAAAGCATTTGTCTCTATTGGAGAATTGCAGAGGGGGCCTTTGTTAAAAAGAAGGTAATCGAAAGCAGCCTTCGCCAGACCAAGGGGCTTCACGTGGCTATTCAGTGTGGCTACGTTGGACAGATTACTGACATGCGTCCAGACGTGATCCTGGAGATTTGCTCCAACGCCAGGCAGATCTGCAATCGTTTCGATGTTAACATCTTTCAATAACTGCCTGTCACCGATTCCCGATAGCATCAGAAGCTGAGGCGATTTGATCGCACCTGCAGAAATGATGACTTCCCTGGCACAATGTAGCTGTTCCGTCCGTCCAGGTTCGGTAATGATCTCAACCCCAACTGCGCGGTCGTTCTTAATCAGGATCTTGCCGACATGTGCCTTTGTGCGGATGGTGAGATTGCTGCGCGAACGGACGGGATCAAGAAAAGCAGTAGCAGTGCTTTGTCTGCGGTTATTTTTGATTGTATACTGGAGCATCCCCGCACCCCATTGTGTCGCACCATTGTAATCATCATTCACAGGGATGCCATTCGCTTCACAAGCCTTCAAGAAATGCCGGCTCATGATTGAAGGATATTTCCCAAGGCTGACATGCAACGGTCCGGATTTACCATGATAAGGTTCACCGAAGGATTCATGGTGCTCCGATCTTTTGAAGTAAGGCAACACCTCGCGATAGCTCCAGCCCTTATTTCCAAAAGAAGCCCATTCATCATAGTCGGCTGAATTACCGCGCACATAGGCCATAGCGTTGGTAGTGCTGCATCCCCCGAGCACCTTGCCGCGAGGGATAAAAAGCCTGCGATTGTTTAACTGAGATTGTGATTCCGTCCAGAATGCCCAGTCAACACGCGAACGATGAAGTATTCCATAGGTGCCCGGAATCGTTGTATGAAAGCCGTTGCTGTCTCCAGCTTCGAGAAGCAAGACATTACAGGAAGGATCTTCAGACAACCTGTTGGCAAGAACACAGCCTGCAGACCCTGCGCCTACTATGATGTAATGGTATGACATGCTCAGTCTTCCTGCCTTGATGAAGTGCTTTCGTCTTCGTTTAACGACAGTAAGTTAAATATTATAAAAACACGCTGGCGGAAATTTTAATATTCTGCAAACGCTTTCTAATTGGCAGGCAAGTCAGTCAAATCATCCGCCTGCCATTATGAGTTCCCAGACCATTCCTCCCGATCCGCAAACAGGCCCGAACTCGAACAATATGCATACGTGACCTCACACGACCTGAAGGAACCACTCCGGAAAATTCAAACTTATAATAATCTGATCACCTCGCGTTTTCAGGAACAATTACCAGCCGAAGTTTCAAAATATCTCAGCAAGATCGATTCTGCCACGCTTCGAATGACACGGCTTATTGAAGACCTGCTGAAATACTCGCGGTTATCGAACCCACTGAGGATGTTCGATCTGGACCTGAATCAAATTGCCCGCAATGTACATGCGGATTTTGAGCATCTGCTAAAAGAGAAAAATATTTCATTTCAATCGCAAGGACTCCCGGTCGTGAATGCTATTGAAATCCAGATGCAGCAATTATTTTCCAATCTGATCAGCAACGCAATAAAGTTTTCGAAACCTGGACGGCTGAACAAAATCTCGATTTCTGCTTCAGAAATTTCAGCTGCGGAAATCCGGTCATTCCCCGGGCTGTCAGAAGGCAAGTACTACAAGATCGTCTTCCAGGATGAAGGAATAGGTTTTGAGCCAAAGTTCAACGAACAAATCTTCACTATTTTCCAACGACTGAATAACCGGACCGATTATGAAGGGCATGGTATAGGTCTGGCGCTGTGCCGGAAAATTATCAATACTCATAAAGGACTAATACTTGCCGATGGAAGAGAAGGAGAAGGCGCAACGTTTACGGTGCTGTTGCCTGCGGTTTAGCTTACACTCCTGAATACTTGCTGCGCGCTGATCCTTAACGTTACTCCGATTGTAGGAAGTACGCAACAAATCCGTTGGCGGGCTTTTTCAATCACCCAGATCACGTCAAAAAAAATTGCAAGGTTTTTAAACAAGCGAAAAAGATAAAGCTGGTTTGTTGACGGCAAACCAAAGTAATAATCCTGTACCGGCATAAGTTTATTCGACTGAAAAACTAAAACCTTTTCATGCATGAATAAAAACTTTTACGCTACACTCTGTTTAGTGACCGTATTGGTGTGCCTCACTAAAGATGCGCTTGCCCGAACCGTTGCTTCGGTAGATCCCCCGCCCTCCTCTTCTCAAAGTCTTATGGCACCTTCACTCGAAGAATATAATTATCACGAGGGAACGGATATCTACCTGAGTTTTCATAATCCGAATGCCGGAGCAGCGACCGAACTCTGGCGTTCTACAAACAGCGAAAGCGGATACCAGCTGATCACAACGGTTCCCAGCGGAACAGACGATTACTATGATCGCGACCTCAAACCCAGGACTACGTTCTATTACAAAGCACGCGCAGTATTGAACGGGAACTACTCTGACTTTAGTTCTGTCGTTTCGTATGATACGTATTCAAAATGGTATGAACCCGAATTCACTGTAACGTTAAACCCCGCAGGCGATACGGTGATCATCACACTCAAAGACAGATCATATGCCGATGCGTACTATCAACTCACACGGAATGGTTACGACTTTTGGGGTTTTGATGATATTGACTCCGGCCGCACCGTGATTTATAAGGATGGCGATGTGTTGCCTAACACAACGTATACGTACGAACTTACAGCAACACTTCTCGAAGACGGATTCCCGGTAGTTGAAGCTGGAGAAGGCACGGTAACTACATCAGGCGCATCCACAAACTGCGCCAACGTTGGCTGGATTTATCGGGAGCGTTGGGATAATATCCCCGGAACGGAAGTGTCAGCCATCCCCACCGGCACACGTCCGGATAAAGTAACAGCGTTGGACGCATTCGTTTCTCCAACCAATGAAGGAACGAACTATGGCGCTCGAATTCGCGGCTATGTCTGCGTGCCACAAACCGGCAATTATACATTCTGGATCTCCAGTGACGACAAGAGTGAATTATGGTTAAGTACTGATGACAACCCAGCCAATAGAAGAAAAATCGCTTCTGTGACGGGATATACAAGTCCGCAGCAGTGGACGAAATATGCATCGCAGAAGTCAGCGCTTATCTCACTGGTCGGTGGCAGACGCTACTATATTGAAGCCTTGCATAAGGAAGCTTCGGGTGGCGACAACCTTGCCGTGGGCTGGCAACTTCCGAACGGAACAATGGAAAGGCCGATTCCCGGAAACAGGTTGATCGAATTCCCACGAACCAACTTAAAGCCTGAAGTTGAGATCACTTCACCTGCCGAAGGTCAGACGTTCACTGCACCCGCAAACATTACCTTTACTGCAACAGCATCTGACCCCGATAGCGAGTTTGTAACGGTTGACTTCTGGAACGGTACTACACGCATCGGCCAGGATATTTCTTCGCCATATTCGTACACATGGCAAAATGTCCCGCCTGGAACCTATACCATTGAGGCAAGAGCATGGGATTCAAATTCGTCTTCACGCGATGGCACCTCGGACTATGTCACCTTCACAGTGGTTGGAGGTTGTGAAGGCGCAGGGACAATTCAACGCGAGATCTGGCAGAACATCACCGGCACCTCCGTTTCTTCCGTACCATTCAACACACCACCTACCAACTACGAGCAGCACGCGAATTTTGAAACCGGACAATACTGGGGCAACAACTACGGAAGCCGTATGCGCGGTTACATCTGCGTCCCGCAAACGGGAAATTATACTTTCTGGATATCGAGCGATGACAACAGTCAGTTGTGGCTGAGCACAGATGAATCTGCATCAAATAAAAAGCTCATCGCATCAGTGACAGGTGCCACGGGTTTTCGCGTGTACAACAAATACGCGAGCCAGCAGTCTGCACCGATCGCCCTCGTTGGAGGACGCAAGTATTATATTGAAGCACTGCATAAGGAAGGAACAGGAAATGACTTCGTCTCAGTAGGCTGGCAATTGCCAGGAGGTGCGATGGAACGTCCGATCCCCGGAAATCGCCTGATACCGATAAACCTGATCGGTGACAACCGGCAACCCAGCGTCACACTTACCGCTCCGGCTGATAATTCAACGTTTACTGCAGGCTCAAACATTCTGCTGAAAGCCACTGCCAGCGATCCCGATGGAGAGATCTACAGTGTGAGATTTGAAGCAAATTCAGTTGTTCTCAATGAAGATTTTACGGCTCCCTATGAATTTCAATGGAACAACGTTCCCGCTGGAAATTACTCAGTGATTGCCCGCGCTGCTGACAGTCGTGGCGCCTCGTCAATCGATCAAATTTCTATAACAGTGGGTGCAACAGGGCCATGCTCAAATTCCGGCAAAATATACCGGGAAATCTGGACTGGAATTCCCGGCACATCGATCAGCTCAATCCCGGTGAATTCAGCGCCTAACCGTGTCGTTGAGTTAACGAACTTCTCCACACCAACGTACTACGGCAACGATTATGGATCGCGCATTCGCGGATATTTATGCGTGCCTGTCTCCGGTGTGTATCGATTCTTTATTGCCAGTGATGACAATGGAGAACTCTGGCTCAGCACAGATGAAAACCCGGCCAACAAGAGACGAATCGCCTACGTTGAAGGCGCAGTTCCTCCGGGCGCTTATCGGAACAGACCATCGCAGGAGTCGGAAGCAATCAACCTTGTGGGTGGTCAGCGTTACTACATTGAAGCATTGCACAAGGAAGCAAATGGTAATGACCACGTTTCGGTTGCCTGGCAATTCCAGGATGGAACAAGTGAAGCTCCCATCCCGGGCAGCAGACTCATACCATTTACAGACATGTCTACGCAGGCAGCCGCGCATGACACCGAAGGAATTTTTGATGAAGAACAAACCTCAGGTGTCACCTTATTTCCGAACCCGGTCGTGAGCGGAAGCGAGCTTTCGATTTCTGTCCCGGACGATGGCGCAGGTGAAGTTTTCGTAGATGTGATTTCGGCAACCGGTGTCTCCATGCAAAGTGAGAAACTCCTAACCCACGGAGGAACTGCGGCTGTGCAACTTGATCGTTCGATCGTACCGGGAATTTATCTTGTTCGTGTTTCCAATAACCGTAAACGTTGGGCAAGCAAAATACAGGTGAAATGATTTTAACCTAAACCCAAACGAAAGCCCGGTTGAATTTTCCCGGGCTTTTTTAATTATCCCATTTAACGTGTAGACCAGCCGTTGGATCTGTGGAAACGATATGTAGAGCGACTACGGTAAATTGCACTTTTTGACCATGGAATTACTTTTTTAGCGATAAACTGCAGATAGCATTTTACCCCGTTCAACGCGTACTGACAAAGAGCGAAAGGACCAGCCGCTGATTAAAGGATGTCCATAAATTATTTTCTCCCACCCTCTCTAGGGCAGTGAACTCTCCCTCACTGCCTTCCTTTTTGGCCACAGCCTTAAGAAAATAGGAAGCTGTAGTTTTCAGTCAGCCGCGACAGCAATTCGTCAGCGCTCACCTTCTTCCTACCCAGGTTCTGCATTGGATCACCTTCTTTCAACCTTGCAAAAATTGTCTCGTGATTAAACTCCTCCAGCCGATTATCTTCAATCTCATCCCATGACAATGGCGATGAAACAATCGCTGATTCACCCTGTACCAATGAATACGGAGCAATGACACCCAGCGCACCACCATTGATCAGATAATCGACCGCGACTTTACCATAGGTTGTGTCGTCAGATCCTTTCAGTGAAACGGCTCCGCGTGTTTTTACCTGAATCAACTTCGCCAGGTATTCGGCAGCTTCAACACTCGATTGATACTTGCTCTTGCCGTCAAGCGGGATATAGACGTGCAACGCTGACGTGCCATCAGACTTGACAAATGCCGGCAATCCGAGAGCATCAAAAATCTCCTTTGCCCTTGCAGCATTTTCCGCAGCCTCTGCTATTCCTTCGCCAGGGGACTCGAAAGCGAGAATCATGTAATCCGGCATCTCGAGAGAACGTGACCTCGAAAGCGCTGTGTGAAATTCAACACACCCTATATTTACAAAGAAGAGAAGATGTTCCCGGTCATTGCAAATGATAAAATGCTCATCACCGTTCTGCCCTTCTTGTTTTACTTTATTAATCCATCCGGGCAACTCTATGCTTCCATTTGACAACGATTCGAGCGTGGAGAATAACTTCGTTCTCGCGAGATCGGAATGCAGTCGCACCGCCAGCGGCCGATCCTTTAAATACGGAAGCAGATGCTCAGAAATTTTATCGTAGTAATCAAGCACATCTTTCTTTGAAAGCCGCGAGTGTCTGAAGATTACTTTGTCGAGAAAATCAAAATCAATTTCCCTTTTAAGTCCGTAATCAGGTTGCTCCGGCCTGCGTAAATCAGCTTTCTGAGACTTTGCTGCCTTACCATCTTTTTTAGCCGCTGACTTCGCTGTTGCTTTCGTAACTGACCCGGGTTTGGCGACAGGCAATGCCGTTTTCTGAACTTTTT
The DNA here is from genome assembly GCA_029309925.1 of Fulvivirgaceae bacterium JP3-4. Lineage (GTDB taxonomy): Bacteria > Bacteroidota > Bacteroidia > Cytophagales > Cyclobacteriaceae > Chryseosolibacter. The sequence continues at coordinate 1,844,442 of JARKND010000001.1, read as the reverse complement.
CTTTTTTTCTTACAATTGGCAAGTCTGGCAAAGAAGCGAATTCCTTCTTCACAGCCTCGTCAAATTCAAATGGTGTTTCATCCCAGCTCTTGTTAGATGTGCTATGAAAAAAATAGAGGCCCGGCACATCATCGCTTTCGTGAAGCTGGTGATTCGAAGAGCGCAGACTGTTGAGAACGGCCTGGTAATTCATCTCATAAAACAAAGATGCGTTGCCTTCTATCCCTTCGATGCTGATCCTGTCGTGCACAGTATTGCCTGCCTTTGTGATGAAGAGCCTTATCAAATTTTCGCGGTCGGGCCTGTCCATGCAGGTGGTAAAAATTTCAAGGATCGTCTTAAATGCCTTTGTGTTTTTGCGAATGAGCATGCGGAAATAGAAATGGTACGAAAGATACAACATTGACATCGAAAGGAAACATGCGGCTGATGTGACCAGGCTATCATTCGATTGCCACTGACACTGTGCTGTTTTGATCAGGCAATACATTTGTTGAACCCATCCCAAAATTCACAAACCGCAAGTGGCGCGTGTGCTGAAAGGGTGAACGCGGCCCGGATCATTCATTAAAAATTCTCTAACATGAAAATTATTACTGTCCGGTAACTGTCGGATAGGCCCGGCCTTTCCAGCAAATCGGTATCGCAAGCAACTCATTTGCAACTGCCAGGCTGCTCAGGGTAAGAAACAGCAGGACCGAAAGCGGAAACAGCAAGACTCCCCACAGGCTGAACTTCCCGATCCTTCGCTGGGCCATCGCGAAGCAGATCAACGTAACCACTACTGGCGCGTATGAAACCCATGAGGGTGGGTAGAGATTCCAGAAATTAAACGCAAGCAACGGCAACACAGCGTTGAACGACAACGACACCGAAAGTTCCCGCATTCCAAGTCGCAGCAGCCTTACCCAGCCTCGGCTGAAGCTTTGAAACGTTGAATACATCTGTACAGAGAATAGCCGCACACCTTGATATAAAATGTATCGTCCTCCACCCGTCATAACACTTCTCGCAAGTCCGGTGTCTTCTGCAATGGCAGAACGCACAGACCAATGTCCGCCAGATTTTCGATAAGCTTCCCTTGTAATCAGAATATACTGCCCAACTGCATAAGCGTTTTCAGTTGTTTGTTTGTCGTAAGGAGAGGCTCCGCAATGGATCAGACAATGAAAGGGACCCAGTAGCTTCTCCCACCACAACTCGTTCCGATGGAATGAAGGCGCAGACAACATATCAGCATTCATCGCTGACAGATAAAGCAATGCATTTCCAAGGCTATCTGGTGCATGACGAGTGTCAGCATCGGTAAATAACAAAACATCGCCTGACGCCTCCACTGCGCCAACGTGGCATGCCCACGTCTTGCCAGCCCAACCCTCCGGCTTCTTGCCGGCTGGAATCACCCGGGCACCTAAACCGCGCGCAACCCCGGCCGTGTCATCAACTGAATCGTCATCAACCACGATGATCTCGCGTGGCTTGACCCGCATCTGCGAAAGTGATACCAGCAAGTCAGGCAGGTTGTCAGCCTCGTTTCTCGCAGGAATAATTATAGAAACGGTGAGCGACCGTACTCCCCCCGGCCGAAAATATGCCCGGTGCAAACCAAAATATTTCCTAAAACGAAAGACCACGCCACAAGCTGATATCCACGCAACGATGTCTAAAAAAGCATGCATCATAAAGCACGCTCAAATAATTCAATGCCAGCTTAGACTTTTGGGACCGGGTTCTACACCGTACTACCGTCAAAACTACTTCCTAAGAAGAATTTCTCTTAAAGAAACCGATCCGGTTGTGGTCATGATGCGGACCGTATTTCTTCCTTTCCTCAAATTAAACTTGCCGATCGTGACAGACTGCCATCCTTCCTTCACAGAAATATTTACGGTTGTACTTTTCTCCCCATTCACGTCCAGTTGCACAGCGCCCGCCTTTTCAGCCTTTACAGAAATACTAATGGCAAACGACCCTTTCGCGCTTGACTGAATCGTGTATTGCATCCATTCCCCTTCCTCAGAATCTACATACATGCCTCCTTCATCAGCGAAAATGTCAACTCCGTCATTTCTGTAAATTCTTCCTTTATTGCCCGATGTTCGCTGCCCTCCCGCGGAGATGTAGTAGTTCCCCGTATCTTTATCAAAATAAGCATAACGGTTTCTGCCAAGGTCGAAATCAACTGCCGGGATTGTCAGCGCGTGCGTCACGGTATTTTTCCTGAAAGGAATCGTAGCATCGGTTCTTGTCTGGCGAAACATGGCATCAATAACGTCTTTATGATAAATGCAATTTTCAAGCTTGAGGTTTTCTGCCAGTTCCTTCAATGCCACAGTGGCCTCCTCTGCCGATGGCTTCTCCCCTTTCCCGTCCCAGTAATTCAGAATCTTCTCGTAACCCGCGGGTACTTTCACTTCCAGTGGATTGTTAAAACCAAGTTTCTTTAGCGGCCACCACGCCCATCCAATATTGTTAGTCTCCACCAGGTGGATCGCATCGCGAAACCACGTGTTTGAATTTTCTCCCGACTCACCCAGCCACACAGGAGCATTTTCTTTTTCCCGGATGTCAATAAATTTTTGAATCGAACCCTTGTCATTGTAATTCCAGTACTTGTGAAAACTGATCACCATCTTGTTGTCCCACAGCGGAAATATGTTGTTGTAGTTGTTACCCCAGCAATTGCCCTCAACGATAATGATGTGATTCCGGTCTACCGCTCGTATGGCCTGCGTCACGTCCATCATCAGTTTTTTGAGTGGCTCATTTAACTGTTCTGCACACCCATTTTTGTCGTCAGCATTTTGAAAACCCCAGTTCGGTTCGTTGATGATATCATACGCACCGATCCATTCTTCATTCGCATAACGCTCCGCAAGCTTGCGCCAAAGAGCAACCATCTTTTTCTGGTTCGCCTCATCCTGCCACAACGATGGCTTAGAAGGATCACGGTCACTGATGTTCAGATCATTGCCTTGTCCACCCGGTGCAGCATGCAGGTCGAGAATCAGATAGAGGTTGTTCGCCTCACACCACGCCAGCAGACTATCGGTCATTGCAAAACCCTTCTCAAGCCACGTATGCTGACCTGATACCGGCTCCTGATCTGCCGGAAGCGTAAAAAGATTGTAATGCATGGCAAGCCGGACGGAATTGAAACCCCATGAGGCCATCGAGTCGATATCGATTTTGCGCGTATGGTTTGCAAGCCACGCCTCGTAAAATTGATCTGTCGTGTTTTTACCAACGAGCTCAGTGAGTTTGCTTTTGATGACATGCTGCTGCTGGCCAATTCCTCTTACGCGGAGCATGTAGCCCTCCTGTAACATCCATCCGCCAAGCCCCATTCCGCGCAGAATAATTTCCTTACCCTCGCGGTCGAGGATCTTTTTACCTTCAACGCGCATGAACGATTGTCCATGACTTTGCCAGGCGAAAATGCTGCACAGGAAGAAATACAGAAACTTCGATTTTAGCATCTTATTGTTTTTTAGAAGATAACAAAATGATTTTCGGCACAGACGGATCAACGGGTTCTTACCACCGATGTCTGACCACTCAGCAGTTTCCATCCGTCCTTGCGCCTTACTACTACTGCAGTTTCTACGAGGATGTGGATTCGCTCTTTGCCCTCGAAATCGATGACACGGGATTTCACTCTACCGGTATAGGTCGCAAGATTGTCAGTCAGTGGAATGATGCGCAGCGTTTCAAAACTGTTGTCCGTGAGCTTTACCTTTGGTGCATAGTTCGTAATGATAAGAACAACTGAGTCGCGCGATAACGCGTGGTTGTAGCCTGGCGGAACCCAGAAGAAATCAGCTGAGGTATCCAGATACTTCATTTCCGCCATCAGCCCTTCCCTCCTGATGTCGGCAAAATAATTATCGAGCATCAGTTTCACTTCCTTTTCAACAGTTGCAGGCGTTTGTGCATTCGCACATTGGAGAGATGAGGCGAGAACAATAATGAGTGTTGCGAGGCGCATAGACTTAGTTTAAACTAAGATATAAACAAAGTCTGAAAGAAACATGCTGCCAAAGCGAATGACGGTCAGGGCATCCGAGCCGTTCAGCTGTTACCTGAAGATTTTACAGAATAGTTACGAGACCGGTATCCATGTCATAGTAAGATCCGACAATCTTGATCTCACCATTCTTTTCCATGTCACGCAGCACCTCGCTTTGAGAACGAATCGCCTCCACCGTTAACTTCACGTTTTCACGGATTACCAGGTCGACAAACTCGGGATTCTTGGCTGATTTATCGCCATGAAAATGGCTGCACTTGTCAATAGCGGGCCGGATCTTTCCTAACAACGTAGAAAGATTGCCTAGTTTCACGTTGTCTATAGCACCCTTTATGGCCCCGCAATATTCATGACCTATTACAAGCACGAGCTTCGCGCCTGCAATTTTACAGCTGAACTCCATCGAACCGAGAATGTCTTCGTTGACAATATTTCCGGCAACGCGGGCTACAAAAAGATCTCCGATCCCCTTATCAAAGACATCTTCAACGGGAACACGTGAATCAATACAAGAGAGTATAATAGCTTTTGGAAACTGCCCATTTACAGCCGCGCGGATTTGTTTGGAGTGATCGCGCAATGTCAGTGTACCTGCCACAAATCGCCTGTTTCCATCGATGAGGCTTTTCAAAACATCGTCTGGCGACAATCGCTTTTGCTCGTCTGCACTTAAAACGCGTTCAATGAGTGGTTCCTGATTAACTAACATGATTTAAAATTTCCGCAATGATATTCAACAGAGGGCAATTAACCAAAAAATCATTATCGTATATGATAAAACGAAATATGCAACGGCATGGCTGCTGGATAAAGCGTCAACAATCAGGTGACGTGTGAAATATTCTACACTTTTCAAGAAAGATTGATCACTGAATTAATTTTGCTGCCGCAGCAGCCCTCTCCACAAGGCGTAAATCATCCATCTTTTTTGCGATATTACTGAATGCCGGTGTGGGCCCTCGCCAACGGAGCTGCTCTGCTTTCTTAAATAGCCGCGCATCGGTCCGAAGTGTCGCCAGCGTCTTGAACAGCAAAGCCATTTCTCTTTTCGAACCCAAAACCTTTTCAGGGAACTTCTCAATTGGTCCATACTCATTGAGAAGCCGCGCAGCACCCACGTTCCCTATTCCCGCGATTCCGGGATAACCATCGGCACTATCGCCAACGAGCGCAAGAAAATCCGGGATCAAAGAAGGAGGCACACCAAACTTTTTCTTCACACCAGCCTCATCGCGAATCACTTTTGCTCTGCGGTCAATCTGAACGATGCGATCACCCTGAACGCATTGCGCCAGGTCTTTGTCAGGCGTCCAGATGCAGACTTTTGCGACCCTCGAATCTGCTGCGGCAATCCGTGCAGCTGATGCGAGACCGTCATCGGCCTCAAGCTCTGTCATCGGCCACACAACGACACCCATAGACGCAAGTGCCTCTTCCAGCGGGTGGAACTGGCGCCAGAGCACAGGCTCGATCCCCGCTCCGGTCTTATATCCAGGCCACAGTTCGTTTCGAAAAGATTCAATAATATGATCGGTGGCGACACCGATATGCGTTGCACCTTCTTCAATCATTTGCAGAACGCTGTGCAGGACCCCTGCTGCTGCACCGAAAGGCTTATCTTTCCCCTTGTTGAAACTCCGCAATCCATAGAACTGGCGGAAGAGCTCATATGTGCCGTCAATCAGGTGAATAATCATTCTAAAAAGTTATCTGATCCGCAGGCCGGTGATCGATTTCACACACTCATCATGCCGGCACATACTGCAAATATATTTTGAGGAAACGCCACTGTCAGCTGTGTATCCGCAGGAACAACACGAATACGTTCCTGGTGTATCGATCTTCTTCACGCATTCATCCAGGAGATGCGGAAGGACGGGCAAACCTGCCTTTACCTTCTCGTCAGGCGCAAAAAAAACGCTTACCTCGCCATCACTTTCAATAATGACGGTCTCAAGCTGCCCGAGGTGATATACGTGATTTTGCCGAAGCCGCGCAAAGAGCTCGTCTTTCGCCAGCGGTTGTTTTTTAAATGCTTCAAGCATCCTTCCATCCTTCAGAACATACGTAGGCCGGCCTTCTATGAGCGTTTCAATCTTGTCGTTATTACTGATGAGATAGGTTACTCCACGGTACATCAGCACCACCACTGTAAACACAACAACCGAAGGAAGCAGACCCACATCGCTATAGAACATCGGATCACCTGCAGCAGATCCCAGGCCAATGAGAACACCAAGCTCAAACACAGACAGCTGATGGATACCGCGTTTTCCCAGCATGCGCAAGCCCACCAGGATCACCAGAAACATTGCAATGGTTCGGAGTCCGGTCTCAAGCAGAAAATCAGATTCTTCTTTTCCGAATAACAGCGATTGCCAATCCATAATGCGTTACAGTCCAATGTCAAAATAATCAAATCACAATGGTGCAGGTAATTGGGAAGTTACATGCGATACGGGTGTGAGACTAATTTCATTGCCAATATAGCAATTCCTTTAACAGGCGCGGGAAACAACACGGCACACAGGCGGACATCATATAAGTACATACGCGATCGCCATCATCGAAGCGGCAGATCAAAAAAATTACCCGCACCTTTCAAAAAATAATAACTAATTCTATTAGTTTTACAATCTAACAATATTAGTTTGTGAATTGGGATCGCGTAAGGGAAAAACTTGAAATTCTGGCCGATGCTGCAAAATATGATGTTTCTTGTTCATCGAGTGGCAGTAAACGGTCAAACAAGACGAAGGGGATTGGAAATACGACTGCATCGGGGATCTGTCATACCTATACAGAAGATGGACGCTGTGTGTCTCTCTTGAAAATACTATTGACCAATTATTGCATTTACGATTGTCTCTATTGCGTATCACGAAGAAGCAATGACATAAAACGCGCGGCCTTTACCGTACAGGAGGTAGTTGATCTCACCATCCATTTTTATCGGAGAAACTACATCGAGGGCCTCTTTCTCAGCTCTGGCATTTTTAAGAATGCCGACTTCACGATGGAGCGCCTGGTGCGTGTTGCGCGAAAATTACGGACCGAACACAACTTCAACGGATACATTCATATTAAAACAATCCCGGGCTGCACTGATGACCTGATGCGGGACGCTGCACAATATGCAGATCGTGTCAGCGTCAACATTGAGATGCCTACTGAATCAAGTCTCAGAAAATTCGCCCCCGAAAAAAATCACAACGATATCGTCCGGCCGATGGGTTTCCTCAGTGAGCAGATCTCAGCTGTCAGTAATGAACGCAAACTTTCGCCTGCACTTCCGGCATTCGCCCCGGCAGGCCAAAGCACCCAGATGGTTGTCGGAGCAAGTCCGGAAAATGATTTTGACATCATGCGCGTAGCCGATTCGTTATACAGAAAATTTTCGCTCAAGCGAGTCTACTATTCCGGGTATGTTCCCATCAGCCGCGATAACCGCCTCCCGCAGATCGGCACGCCTGTTCCACTGATCCGTGAAAATCGTTTGTATCAGGCAGACTGGCTGATGCGATTCTATCATTTTTCCATCGATGAAATAATTGATCCGTCAAGACCCAACCTTGACCTTGATATCGATCCAAAGTTAGCCTGGGCCCTGCGGAATCCACATGCATTTCCCATCGATGTCAATACGGCCGCATATGAACAAATTCTTCGCGTGCCCGGTGTTGGTGTTTCATCCGCACTGAAAATCGTGAAGGCACGCAAATTCAGAAGACTGGGCTGGGATGAGTTAAAACGATTTGGAATTTCATTTAACAAGGCAAAGCATTTTATTGTCTGCGACCGTATGGATACTTTCCCTCGTGATGTAGATCCGATTGTACTTCGGCATACACTGGCAGGACAAAGCAAATATGCCATCAACGATGTTCAACAACTGCCTTTGTTTGCATGACTGTTCTGCTTCGCTATGATGGAACGTTTGACGGGTTTTTGTCATGCATTTTTGAAGTGTATGATCGCAAACTCGCGAATTTTTCAATTGTCAGAATGCAGCACTATCATCCTTCGTTACTGTGCGAAGCGATTGATATCGGTACCGATCCCACCAAAGCTGCACGCGTGTGGAGTGGCCTGCACAAACACCTGTCTCGCACAAAGTGTCACGAGATCTATAAAAGCTTTTTGTCCGAGCTACCGCAGATCGAGCAGGTACTCTCCGATTTCATCCGGCATGCTTTTGCAAGCAAAGGCAAGATCGAAAACGACATCGGACATCCGGCTGTTCTCGCAGTGTCACAGATAGCACACAAAGTTCATCGCGAGAAACACCGGATGGAGGCCTTTGTAAGGTTCCAGCGGACAAAAGACGGATTGTATTTCGCCAGTATTATTCCCGACTTCAATGTGTTACCATTGATCGTGAGTCATTTCAGAGACCGGTATGCCGATCAGGATTGGCTTATCTTTGACAGAAAAAGAAAGTACGGAGCGCAATATGACTGCAAGTCGCGCAAAGTTTCGGAAGTCCTGATTGATCTGGCTGATGAAGCGCAGGGAGAATTTCTTCCGGCCCACCTTGTCCATGACGAAGAGATCGAGTACCAGAAATTGTGGAAAGGTTACTTTCACAGCGTCAACATCGGCTCGCGCAAGAATCAGAAGTTACATGTACGACATGTCCCAACCCGTTACTGGCGGTATCTCACCGAAAAACGCGAATGGTGATGCTATCGGCCTGCGCTGATCTCCTGCGAACGCAACTCCGCCTGCTGGCGGTCGAAAGCCTCGCGCTCAGCGATCCTTTGCCGTTCAAGATTGTCCTCCGGCTCAAGCTGGTGCTGCCATTCGAAAGTTCTTCGCTCCCATCGCAGGTTTTCGCCATCCGTGTGGAATACGCTGTATCCTGGCTTGAATCCCTTCCAGTTGCCGCCCCACCAGGCAGCGCTGACGGACTGACTCGTGATATACCAGATTCCGTTGTAGTAAAAGTCTTCAGGCACATGGCTATGGCCCTGCAAAACGGCCTTTACGTTGTGACGCTCGATGATCGTCCGGAAAGCTACAGTGTCTTCAATCACCATATGGCCAAATGGATTGAACTTCGGATCGCCATTCATCTGTCCCAGGTGACAGAACGCAGCAATATGCGTCATCACAACGGTGGGCATACCCGCATTCCTGCCAAGGTCAAACCTCAGCCACTCAAGCTGCTGCTCGCCAAGACGTCCTTTATAACTGATGCCATGCTCCGTCTCAATCGGATGGATAGAATCGAGCACCACAAAGTGCCATCCTTTATGATTGAAGCTGTAATAGCTTTCCTTCATGCCAAGTTTATCCATGATCAGCTTCTTGCCCAGGTCGGGATCGTCTGCTGCAACCTTTCTCCGAGAACTCCAGCCTAAAACATCATGGTTGCCAATCGAATTATAATACGGCATCTTCAGTTTGTCAGAGACGCTTTTGTAAAGATCGATCTGGTCGATAAACTCATCCTTGGCTGTATAATTCCCATCAAAGGCAAGGTCTCCGCCCATAAGCACAAAATCGGCTTTTGGATGATTCTTATTTACATCAGATACACATGCCTCGTACCCGAGATGTCCCTGGCGCTTTCTTCTGACGTGCATGTCAGTGAGATGAACAAAGGAAAAGGATCCGCCCTTCTTCGCAGCGGTGGCCGCAAAGGTAGCCGAAGGCCCGAGCAGCGCGAGTCCGGTAGCTCCTGCGATTTGCTTAACAAAGGTGCGTCTGCGCGTAGCATGATTCATAGAGATTCCCTGGAATTTATTTGAGCAAGTTGATGATACGAAACATAAAAAGCATCACTGAAAATGGTGAATCTTGTGGGTGAATGGCGCTGCTGCAAGCGTGATGCAACCCAGCCAGAAAAATATCGGGTTTTATCCCGATATCTTAGATTATCGGGTTTTCTGCCGATAATTATACAAATACTCTCGCCACAGGAAACATATCGGGTTTTTTCCCGATATTTTAATATATCGGGTTTTTTCCCGATATTTGAATTACATCCAAATTATGGCAAAGAAACTGACAAGTGTAATCACTGGTGATTTAATCAGGTCGCGTGGTATGAAAAATTCAAACCAATGGCTGGTGCCGCTGAAGAAAACGCTTTCTGCCAGCGACCGCACTTCCCCTGAACTCTGGGAGATCTATCGCGGAGATAGTTTTCAGGTCGAAATAGCGAAACCTGATGAGGCCTTCATGGAGGCGATCCGGATCAAGGCAACGATTAAGTGCGTAAAGAATCTTGATGTGCGCATGGCCATCGGCATTGGCACGAAAGATTTTAAAGCCTCACGAATAACGGAGTCAAATGGCGAAGCCTTTGTAAATTCCGGTGTCCGCCTTGAAGGCTTAAAGAAGGAAAAACAAAACCTCGCCATCAAAACACCATGGCCCGACTTCGATGAACAAATGAATCTTCTGATGCGGCTTTCGCTCATCCCGATGGATAACTGGACACGAGGAGCTGCGGAATTGGTTAAGATACTGAGCAACAATCCGGACATCAGGCAAAACAAGCTTGCAAAAAAACTCGGGATCAGTCAGTCTTCAGTAAGCGAAAGAAAAAAAAGAGCCTTTTATGAAGAAATCATGCAGGTTGAATCGTTTTATAGAAAGAAAATAAAAGTATTGCTTAGCTAATGCCACTGTTACTTAAACTCATCCTTGTCCACCTGCTGGGCGATTTTGTGCTACAACCTTCCCGCTGGGTGAAAGAAAAGGAGCAGCGAAAACTTAAAGCGTGGCAGCTCTATGTACATGTACTGATACATGCTGTCCTGCTCGTCATCTTCGTAGCTGACAGGTCGTTCATTATCGGTGGACTCACCATCGTGGTTACTCACCTCATCATCGATGGCATGAAGGTATCCCTGCAGAAAAAAAGCACCAAACGGCTCTGGTTTGCGGTGGATCAAACGCTGCACCTGACGGTGATTGGTGCAGTCTGGTATTGGATGGAATCACCTGTCATCGACATCGATTCGCTCAATGATCCTAACATACTCCTGATCATCACCGGCCTCGTCTTTCTGACAACACCCACTTCGGTGATCGTTAAAAACACGATCTCGCGATGGACGCCAACGTCTGATCATCCAAGTGCAGATTCACTGGAGAATGCCGGCAAATTCATCGGAATCCTTGAAAGATTGTTTGTATTCGTATTTGTCGTGACGCAACACTGGGAAGGAATTGGTTTTCTTATCGCAGCCAAGTCGATCTTCCGGTTTGGAGACTTGAAAGAATCCAATGACCTCAAGCTAACGGAGTATATCCTTATCGGGACTTTGCTAAGTTTTGGAATCGCGTTCGCCACAGGGATTCTTTGCATGTATGCGATCGCAAAGTGACTTGCCTCAACCCAAAGGAAGATCGATCAGTACAAGACATCCCTTGCCCGGCTGGCTTTCAATGTCAAAGCTCCCCTTGAAAAGGTCCACATTTGATTGAATTGTGCTAAAACCGAATCCGCGCGCGAGTGTTTCTTTTCGCAGGCCGATGCCGTTGTCTTCCACCATGATATTAAGCGAGTCATTATGAAGAATGAGCTGGATCCGCAGCGTGGTCGCCTGTGCATGCTTGATAACATTTTGCACGAGTTCCTGACAGATGCGATAAACGCGAACTTCCATTTCTTCCGCGAGACGTCTGTCCAGTCCAAGAATCTGCAGATCCACATGCAGTTCACCGGATGCACTTACCTGTTCAACAAATGACTCGAGCGCAGCACGCAATCCGAAACGACTCAATGAAACAGGGACCATCGTGTGGGCTATTTGCCGAAGCTCATCAATGGCTTCATCGAGCAATTTGAGGCTGTCGTCAAACCGCTGACTCTTTTCAGGAACCTTGTCAAGGAAATCATTTTGCAGGCCGTTGAAGCGGAGGCGTACGCTTGAAAGCAATGAACCGAGGCTATCATGCAGATCACCAGCAATCCGCTTCCGCTCATTGTGCTGCGCCTGCATCAGCGCCTTCATGTGCGCATCCTTCTGCGCTTCGATAAGAGATGAAAGCCGTTCCTTCTCTGCCATTTCTTTTCTGATCTCTTCGTTCAGTCTGACAGAGTGTTCGTGGATGCGTGCGTTTTCGATCATCACTGCGCCCTGGTTGGCCGCAATCTTGACAGCTTTGAGTCGCTCGGGCACATACCAGTACTTCGCGAATACGTTTTCAAGATAGATGACGACCGACAGGTGTCCGCTGATTGTGATGGGCAAAATGAGAAATGATTGTACCCCTTTGGCCTGGAGCACTTCGATATCACGCAACCCAAGTTCGGATCTAAGTTCATTGACAACCACAACGTTTTGCGCTTTGAGCGCCATCAGGATCATCGACTTGGGAACGGAAGGCAGCTTTTCCGATGCATCATGGAGAAGCGAAAGCTCATCATACCAGATACGGTCACCGGCATCTTCGAGCAACTCCACTGCGGCATGTGTTGAACCTGAAATGCGCAGCAGGAGCACCATTAGTTTTTTCACCAGAGAGCGCACCTCCATATCACCACTCAATTCGTACTGAATCGTTTCAATATCGATGGTCTGAGTGTAATTGCTATCTCCGGAAAGAACAGCCTCGAACTGCTGCCGGAGTTGCTTGCTCTTCGCAACAGCATCCCACTGATCGAAAGCATCGATGGAACTCAACAGCAGTATCCTCGCACGCGCGTCCTGCGAATTACGACTCAATAAAAACTTAGCCCACAGCTCACTCGACACAGCGCGGTGGTAAATATTTGCACCCGATGCCTCAAACGACTTTTGAAAATATGCGAGCGCTTCATCGTCATTCCCTGAGATGCGGCTCCATTCAGCCTTCATCAGCAGCCATGGCGCGAGGTAGTTTGAAGGTGCATAATCTTTCCACAACTCAAAGGATTTCAGTACGTCTGAAACCCGTGGTAATAGTTCTCTTCGGGTTGAGTCAGGATAACCGTACCAGTTTTGCGCCACGGATAAGAACCAGATTGTGAGATTTGCCGTGAGCAAGGGTGAAGCTTCCTGTAGTTTCCGGTTTGCGTGTGCTTCTTCCGCTGCTCGTGCTGCAAGCTCATAGTGTCCAAAGAGAAAATAATACCTTCCCCAGACATAATTCCTGTAAAACTTTTCTTCCTGAATCGTCAGTCGGCCTGCAAGCGATGATGGATTTTGCCGTGGAATAGAAAACTCCGAAGCTTCACCTGTTAAAAACCGAATCAGACTTTTCTGGTAATGGGTAATGTAGTAAGTAAGCTCCATCCCCGGATACGACTCACCAAAATCCCAGCGCGACAATCCTTTCAGTGGAAGTCCTGAGATGAGATGAAGGTTCAGCTGATGTGTCTTGAGAATATAGATCCCAATGAGGTCACCTGCCTTTTGCCCTGCCTGTGCAGCTTCTTCCAGCAACGGAGCGCTCTTCGAAAAATCCTTCATCCATGGCTGGATATAAAAAGCATACACACCGAATACACGGCATCTAAGGCTGATATCATCGAGCGACTTGTTGATGGCGAGACCTTTCGTCCCATACTCATAGCCCTTTTCAATGTCTCCCGAAATGATGAGCATCCTGCCATATGAAACATAACCAATCGCCTTAACAACGGAAGGCTTTTCGCGATTGGCGCTCAAAATGATCTGCAGCGCTGCCCACGTCATCAGCACATCGGACGTGTGGTGCAAACTCATTCCACCAACATACAGCAAACGTAAAATAGCTTCGGACTTTTCAGGATCTGACTGTTGTGCCGCGCCTGCACTCTCGGGACCAGACTCCTGCTGCGCAAGAATAACTTTTAAACGTCTGACTTCAGACTGCAGGTGTTGTTCATCCAGTGGCAATTCGAGTCCAAGCTCCCCAAGACTTTCACGAAGGATCCATACAACCTTCTGATACCTGGCAAGGTGATTGTTAATTGTCACTTTCAACTCAAAAACCTTTGAGCGCTTTAACGGATCGGATATACGCCCAAGCAGGTAATCAAGATGAATTTCGGCAAGGTCGTACTCTCCGAGCTGATATTCGATACGTGCCCGATCCATATACACCAGCCATACCTGCTGGCTTACGTCTTCCCACCGGCACTCTTTCAGCATTTCTGCACTCATCTTGAGGAAATAGCGCGCCTGATCATACGCTTTGTCATTTTGTAATATCTTTCCTGCGCGGTAATTGAGTTCCGCAGCAAGTTGAAGGCGATCGTCAGCCTTTACCTTTTTAATCGACTGATTAAAACTTGTTGCGAGCAGAATAATGTCGGTGCTGCTGAGGCGGTCGAGTCCGCGCCCGTAGAAAAGGTTGGCAATCTTATAGTGCAGCTCGACTTTACGTTCTTCCGTAAGCTGATTGTAAATGATCTCACCTATATGAATTTCCGAAAAGCGCACATCCTGATCATTTGCCTCAAGCAAACCTGCCTCTATCGACTCATCCAGCAATGCCTTCATGACAACAATGTCGCCATTCAGCCAGTCAAGAACGATCTGTCTGTTAAAACGTCCAAGACAGGCTATGGTGCACAATACTTCATAGGCTGCAGCAGAAAGCTTTTGCAATTGCCAGAGTTGCATATTCTGCGGATTCTTTCCTTCATATTGGGTCCGCACGGCCAGCGCGTCACAATACAAAACTTCATTCTGCCGCCAGATGAGATCGCTGTTTCTCAGATTCTCAAGGAGCGCCTGCAAGTGAGACGGGTTTCCATCAGTAAGCTTCGCGCATATACTGACGAGTTCAACATCGCATTTTCCCCCCAGTGTCAGCTCCATAAAATTTTGAACTTCCTCGCGGGTAAATCCTGTCAACAGCAAATTTTCAATGTGCCTTTCCTGCAGGCGAAGTTCATCCATCAGCTGACCTACAAGACTGATTTTGTTTTGAGGTGCACGGCACGCACCGATCCATATCAGCTTTTGATGAGGAACATTCAGCAACAAGTACTTGAGCAGATTGATGCCAGATGCATCGATCCACTGGAGGTCATCCGTGAATAAAAATACCGGGCGCCCGTAGAAATCTGCCAGAAACTCAAAGAAACGTCTGAATAGTGGATACAACTGGTTTTCGATTGCCAGGTTCGCGTGCACCGGCACCGAAAGCTCGCGGCCAAAAATGAGCGATAACTCCGGTATGTAGTCGATCAGCAAGGGGAAACTCTCACCAAGATGTTCTTTAAGTTTGTCTGAAAAATCCTGGAGTTCTGTCTTGCTCGACTGATTGTAAATTTTGCTCAGATAATCCGAGATGCAATACTTAAAACCGAAGTAAGGTATGGTCTGGTGCTGCTGATGGTGACGGGCGATCAGTACTGGGTGTGTCGCTTCCAGTCCCTGCAGGTAACCTTCAATTAAAAGTGTTTTCCCCGTACCGCTGTAACCAGACACGAGAATTCCCGATAGTGATCGAGTTGCGTTCAAACGCATCCGTTCGACTAGTGCATCAAGCTGATGGGCCACCGCCATCTTAGTCACAATGCGCTGCCGCAACGGGCTTACTGATCTTTCGGTTTCTGATTGCATAACGTCACCTCCGGGAGTTCACCAATTCTAATTTAACATTTACATTCCGTGATCAAAACAATTGATACCTCAATGGCCCCTATCCGGAGAATGCGTCCTATGGCACAGATTTGATCATCGCATCATACAGCGCCTGTTGAATCTTAGTCCGTGTATTCAATTGGTAGAGCCGGGTATTGTCACGTGTCGGATTGACCCGGTTCGAAAGAAAAATGTAAAGCAATCCTGAGTTCGGATCCATCCACACAATTGTACCGGTGAAGCCGGTGTGACCAAAGCTGTCAGGGCTCGCGTCCTTAGCTGTGTTGTTGTTGTCACCGGTGTATTTCAGATTTGGTTTGTCAAATCCCAATGCGCGCCTGTTGTTGTTCTCAGGGAACCGGGTCCGTGTCCACTCTGTGAGTGTTTCCTCTTTGATATAACGTTTTCCTCCATATTCACCTTTGCTAAGGTACATTTGCATCAGCTTAGCGAGATCGTTGGCATTGGCAAATAATCCTGCGTGTCCTGACACTCCTCCAAGCATGATCGCTCCTTCATCATGCACTGTGCCGTGGATCGGTTGCATGCGAAAGTAATAATCGTGCTCCGTTGGAATAATTCTCCGCTTAGGATATTTGAGGAAAGGATTGTAGGTGATGGACGTTGCACCCAATGGTCCATAGAAATTTTTGTGAATATAGGTTTGAAAGTCTTCATCGATCATGCTTTCCACCACGCGTGGCGCGAGGATAAAAAAGAAATCTGAGTACACGTATTTCTTTTCAGCTTCAAGTGGGGACTTGCGGATCGCTTTGACAATTCGATCCGGGTACTTGCGATGAAGGTACATGTGATCCTTCAGCCTGATGGGGAATCTGCCGGAAGAATCGTTCTTCACCGTGGCCCATTTATATCGGCCATTTTTCCGAACCATATCTTTGTAGAAAGGAATCCATGGCCGGAAGCGTGCCTGGTGCGTGAGGATGTCGTACATCGGAATGTCCGCCTTATTGGAGCGTTTGAACGAAGGGAGATAATCTGCCAACGTTGCGTCAAGTCTGAAAATGCCCTCATCGTACAACTTCATCAGCGAAGGCAGGCCGGTAGAAACTTTCGTCACGGATGCAAGATCATACAGGTCTGACAATTTCACTTTCACCGTATCAGCGTAGTCCTGGTATCCGTAAGCTTTGTGCATCACTACCTTTCTGTCTTTCGCTACAAATACCTGGCATCCTGGAATGGCCCTCACGCTTAATGCCTGATTCACCAGCGAGTCAACTTTCTTTGTGAGTATCTGCGAATGCATGCCTGCATCTTCGGGCAACGTGTACTTAAAACGAATGCCGCCCTCGAGATTCATCCCGGATCCAGCTGCAAACTTGTTTCCTACTGTCACGGGTAGCCTCCCCGTTGCGCCTGTTCCTCCAAAGATTAACTGGGCAGCAAGATCCTCTGTATCATAATTGTCCTGGTAAGTGACGATCAGACCGTCAGCTTCCTCGACTGACGCAATCTTACTGAGCACATAGGGATTCTTAAAAGCTGCGACAATGGAACCCGGCTGCGTTGCAAGGGCGCTGATAAAGCTTAATACCGGCTGAGTGAAGGCCATCCGGTTGTGCGGCCGTCCGGGATCGTCATGGATTCCAATGATCAGTTGATTGTAGTCTCTCAGCAGTTTACCTATAGAGTCCAGATAGGTCTGTGGCGCATCATTGGCAATGTAAAACGCGTCCACCTTCGTGTACAGGCTCAACGTGTGCTGAAAGGTTGTGACTCTCTTTCGACCGAACGAGACTGATGCTATGCGAACTTTTTCCAGATCGCGGATCGGAAGAATTGCGTTATCATTCTTCAATACTGTGATCGATGCTTCGACCAGATTCCGGTTTAACAATTTGCCTTGAGGTGTGTTGAGGTCATCTACAACATTTGCGACCTGTATTTGGCCACCTTGTGCAAGTCCAGCCCAGTATTTGATCGCCAGGATCTTTCTGCACCGCTCATCGATGTCTCTCTGGTTCAGTTTTCCTTCCTTGATCGCCTTTCTGATCTCAGCAACAGCTTTACCAACGTCTTCTGTAAATTCAAGCATATCATTCCCGGCAAGGATAGCATCTCGGTCAACAATGCCTGGAGGATTGCTCGCGGTCACTCCTTTCATGTTCATTGCATCGGTCACGATCAAACCGGGAAAGGCGAGCTCTTTTCTCAGCAGATCAGTGACGATAGATCGTGATAGTGTTGAGGGGACACCTGAAGTGTCAAGTGCAGGAATGTTTAAGTGTGCAACCATCACACCGCCTACTCCGGCTTTGATGAGTTCACGAAATGGATACAACTCCAAAGAATCCAGGCGCTGACGCGAGTGGTTGATCTGCGGCAGAGCATAGTGTGAATCGGTGCCAGTGTCTCCATGCCCCGGGAAATGCTTGGCAGTGGTGAGAATGCCATTGTCCTGCATTCCCTTCATATAGGCGATCGCTTTCCTCGTAACATTCAGCTTGTTTTCGCCAAACGATCTGAAATTAATCACCGGGTTTTCGGGATTGTTATTGACATCGACCACCGGGGCAAAATTGATATGAAGACCCGCGCGCTTCATCTGCCGCGCAACCTCTGCCCCCATCTCATGCAACATCTTTTCATTTTGAATTGCGCCCAATGTCATCTGGTAGGGAAAGCTGATGGTGCTGTCGAGCCTCATGCCAAGTCCCCACTCTGCATCCATGGCCATCAGCAGCGGAACCTTCGTTGCAGCCTGATATTCATTAATGAGTCTTGACTGTCGAACTGGCCCTCCCTGGAAGAAAATCAATCCGCCAACTTTTTGCTCACGGATCAGTCTCAGTATTTCCTGTTTATGATCTTCCCCGCGGTTCGAGAAAGCTGCCACGACAATAAGCTGCGCAATCTTTTCGTCAGGTGACAGCGTATTGAACACGGAGTCGACCCATGAATGATGTGTGTACTGGCCGAACGGAACCTGAGCGGTGTGTTGCTGCCCCTTTGCAGGAAGCAAATTCAATGTCAGAAGACCGATCGCAGCGAAAAACAAAATTCTTTTCATGTGGCTTGCAGGGAAATTGATGGCAACGTTACTAAATCCGACCGGGAGTCCAAGTGAAGTGTTACCGGTGGCGCTAAAATTATATCGGTATTACCAGGCGATCTTAAAATGAGAAAGGCCCTCCTCAGATAGCTGAAGAGGACCCTAAAACTCAACCCAAAAATTTCAATCTATTAAAAACAATCTTTACCAACCAGCCGTCTGCGTCAGCGTGTAGCCCTTGTCCTGGTACTGGGCAATTTCAGCCTGACCCACCGGTGCGAGATATACACGATCGGAGAAAGCATCGCGGTTTGCAGCGGTTTCGGGGATATAATATCCGACCATCTCGGCTGCATTTGAACCATTGTAAGTCACAATCGTTCCATCAGCTTTTTCCACTTTAAGGATGTTCACTTTGTTAGGTGTCAACAGGTTTATTCTGTTGGCAGCCTTTTCAGCCGGGAAATCAACCCATGGGCCCCGCAGGATATCGGTATTCGTGGCAGCGTTCATGTAGTCAATTTTTTTCCAGCGTCTGATGTCCTGCAAACGCGTGTGCTCAAACACGAATTCCATTCTGCGCTCCCTGCGGATTTCCCAGATCAAAGGATCAACGGTCTGATCGCGCTCGGGATCAAATGCTGGCGTAATAGCCGCCAACTGCAACGGAGCAGTCTTTACAACGCCCTTGCCAGACGCAATTGCATCCAACGGACGATTTCTGATCGCATTGATTGATGCATCAATATCTGCCTGCGTTACCGGTGTGCCGCCAAGTGTAGCGAGTTCGGCTTTCGCTTCAATCCAGTTGAGTGCCACTTCAGCGAGGCGCATGACAGGGGCGTCATTTGTGTTAGTGTTGCTCGCATATTGTGCCGGATATGCGGTTCCGAACAACGTTGGCCCTACACGGTCAATAAATTTATCGGAGTATAGCAATGTCGCAGCCTGCGTTCTTGGGAAATCCCAGAAGGTAGCTTCAAAGCGCGGGTCACGGGTCACAATCAGGTTACTGAGGTTAAACTGATTTGCATTCGGTACGGTTGAATTCTGATACGGCCTGCCATCGCGTGCGATAAACGATTTTACAAGATCAAGGTTTGCAGCCTGTCCCTGCCCCTCGGTGAGGTTAGAGTAGGAAGCAATGCTGTGCGTAACTGTCAGCGCGGCATCATACTGGCGATACATTAATACTTCCGGGTGACCTGCCAGGTTTTCTGAACCAAACAAGGTGCGGAAATCGCGTGTGAAAGACCACTTACCCGATTGCATCACAAAACCTGCCGCATCAACTGCAAGCTGAAGATACTTTTTCGCTTTTTCAGTGTTGCCGAGGTGATACTTCTGCCAGGTACCTTCGAACAGCATAAGACGTGAAATGAAGGCCGCTGCGATGTAGCGGTTCAGGTACTGACTGCTTCCCCCATCCGTCAGGCGCATATTTTCAAGAACGTATACAAAATCATCATACACGTTATCCATCACAACCGCTCTGTCATCTCTGTCCTTGTACAACTCCGCAAGCTCCGAATCACCAACGACACGACCGTAGTATGGGACATTTCCAAACACGCTCACAAGTCTGCTGTATTCGAAACCGCGGAAGAAACGAGCCACTGCAGTCCAGTGTCTGAAAGCTTCATCCTGAAGAATACCAGACTTCATACCTTCAATTCTTTCGAGGAAGAAATTTGATTTGCGCACGAGTGCAAAGTTCCAGGTCGGGCCTGAATAGTTTGCAAGCCATCCGGCTCCCTCGCTTGTGGCGCCACGTGTTGGCGGAGCCTGAACCTCGAAATTTGCCTGTTTACCTGCTGAGGCAAGGTCATCGTTGAACGTATAGCCACGCAGTGGTGCGTAGTCGACTGTGAAACTGGAATTGTAGCCAATGAAATAGTTGGCGTAAAAACCATTGGCGAAGAGACGCAGGTTGTTCTCATTTGTCCAATAGGTTTCGTCATTCATCTGCGTAAGTTGTGGTCGGTCAAGAAAGTCCTCGCAGCCCGTGAAAACGAGCGCGAAGAAGACCACTATAAGTGAATATTTTTTCATGATTGCTGATTTTTAGAATGTCAATTGAAGGCCGACAGATGCGTTCTTAAATGCAGGTACTCCAACGGCCGTACGTCCTGAGTTGTAATTTGAATCATCTCTCCACATCGAGACACCGGTGATCACTTCAGGATCGATCGGAAGATTGCCCAGATGATCGAACGTGAAGAAGTTCTCGAGTGAACCGTACACCCTCAGCTTAGTCAGGTGCATCTTCTGGATTAACGAAGATGGCAAAGTATATCCCAGCGTAATGTTTTTGATACGGAGGTATGCCATGTTCAGCAAATACCGGGTTTGTGGCTGCATGTTGTAAGCAGGTACGCCACCCGCTGTCAGCGCCATGTTGTAAGGACGTGGGTAGAACGCATCCGTGCGGTCTTCTCTCCAGAAGTTTCCTGCGAAAGCCTGTGGCATTGCTCCGTCTGCCGAGTTATAACCAGGGATAGCAAGGAAGCCATCTCCCCAAACCTGTCTCTGTCCAATACCCTGAACAAATACTCCCAGGTCGATGCCTTTAAAGTCAGCATTCAGTCTGAAGCTGTATTCAAAACGTGGTGTGGAATTACCGATTACTTTCATATCGCCCGGATCATCGATCGTTCTAGTACCGGGACTGATCACTCCATCACCGTTAAGGTCTCTGTACTTGACATCGCCAGGGCCGAAATCGAATTGTCCGCCTTCCAGCAGGTGCTGCGTTGGAGCAGTCTCGTCTGACAACTGGTAAATGGTAACGCCATCAACAACGGTGGTTGCCAATGATCCGTCAGGGTTGTAAACAAAATCTTCAGCCTGATACAAGCGGTCGGTTTCATAGCCCCAGATCTCTCCGTAGGTTTTTCCAACATACCAGCTGCTGATCAGTTTGGTGCTTCCATATTTTGTGATTTTTGTAACAGCGTCAGCAAGCGTTCCTACAAAGTTCAGGCGCAATCCGTTATTAAACTGGTGCGTGTAGTCAAGTGCGAACTCAATACCTTTTGTCCTGAGCGAACCTAAATTGCTCTGAGGTGCTCCCACACCAAAGGTGGTCGGGATACCTTCCTGCGGTACGATCATATCTTCGGTGTCACGTTGAAACCAGTCGAACGTTAAGCCGAGTGCCCCGTTCAGCACGCGAACATCTGTTCCCAAGTCAAGCGTTGTAATGCTCTGCCAGGTGATCGATTGAGATACAGCCGGAGGCGTTGAGAATTGATAGAGTCTTGAGGTTCCCAGGATCCAGGAACTTTGTGAACCAGTCATTCCGGGAACGTAAAGATTGTTCGGAACTGTCTGATCTCCGATGCTGCCCCATGACGCACGAAGTTTGAATTCATCGAGGAAAGATTTGCTGAACGACATAAACGATTCCTCGTTCACGCGCCATCCGGCAGAAAACGAAGGAAATGTTCTCCACCTCAGGTGTTCCGGAAACTTAGAGCTCCCATCGCGTCTGAGGTTTGCTTCAAGTAAATATTTCTCGTTGAAGTTGTAATTGATACGACCAAAGAAGCCCAATACTGCGTCCCAGTATTCTCCACCACTTGCAGTCTGCGTTCCTGTTGCCAGGTCGAACTGAGGATTTGAAGGATCGATTAATGATAATGTCTGTGACCAGTTGTACGCATTCTCATATCCGACACGGTTCATTCCGACCATGAATTTCAGATTGTGTACTTCAAGCAGGCTGAGATCATACGTTGAGAATAAGTTGATGGTGTTCCACTGATCATTTTTAACATAGCGGTACACATGGTCAGGATTTGCTCCCGGTGTTGTGTACGTTCTGTGATTCAACGTGTACGCGCGTGTCGCACCGGGTTCGGTTGATGCGACAACTTCGCCCGCTGCATTTACAAACACAGGGTTGCCCGCCTCATCCACCTTTGGTACGGCAGCAATCCATGAATCGCCAGCGGTAAACTGCGTTCCAGGTCTTTTGTTCAGGAATTCCTGGTTAGCATGGGTGTAATCGAATTTGATTGACCAGTTCTTCGTTGGTGTGATGGTGAATCCACCATTCAGGCTGTTGTAGTTGTTCTCCAGTGTCGCTGTGTTGGCAGCCTGCATCTCGTAGTATGGGCTTCTGATCGGCTTGCCATCTTCCGTGGTCATCGGATAGGTTGCCGCCCAGCGATACAAATACAGCCAGGGATCTGCCGTAGTAGAATTCGTTGTGTATGGATAATTCTTCATGCGCTTCGAATACAATGCGCCAACATTCACCTTCAGCCATTTATTCACTTCTGTTCCAACCTGGATCGATCCGTTATAACGCTGGAAGCTGTCATCCTTTGCAGGCTTGATGATACCCGTCTGATCAACATATCCAAGCCCAATGTTGTATGTGGTTTTTCCGCTCAAACCATTAACGGAAAGGTTATGCAATTGCGTTGGCGCCCACTCACGGATCATGTACTCGTAAGGATCATACATGCGCAAGCCAAATTTGTAATTGACATTGGTAGGGTCTACATACCAGTCTCGGTTATAGACCATTGGATCTTCGGGACGGACAACGCCAGCCCAGTTTTGCTGCCATGCCTGCGCGCGCTCGAAGCTTTCGCGATTCACCTTGAAGAATGCACCCGGAGGCGGGTTGACCGCATTCACGCGTTCAGCGGCAAGCAATGTATATTCCATCGCATCGATTCCGCCCATTTCCATCTTCTTGGAAATATTTGCGAACGAAAGATTACCCTGATACGAAACAGTAACGCCTTCCTTCTTTGCACCCTTCTTTGTTGTAATGAGGATCACACCGAAGGCGGCCTTCGATCCATAGATTGACGCTGACGCTGCATCTTTCAATACAGAGATCGATTCGATGTCATCGGGATTGACCAACTGGATAGAAGGAATCTCAACGTTGTCGAGAAGGATCAGTGGCGCTGAACCTCCGTTGATCGAACCGAATTGTCCCCTGATCCGGATAAGCGGATCAGATCCTACTTCACCACTCGGGATCACAATGTTCAGACCGGGAGTAGTTCCCTGCATACCACGACCTGCATCAGTAATCGGGCGCGATTCGAGAACCTTTGTGTCAACAGAAGCGACCGCGCCTGTCAGGTTTGTTTTTTTCTGCTGGCCATAACCAACGATGACAACCTCCTGGAGGCTTTCGATGTTTTCGGTCAGCTCCACATTGATGACTTTTGAGTCACCAACCTGCTGCTCGTAGGTTTCAAGACCGATAAAGGAGAACACGAGAACATCGGAAGATTCGGCATTGATGGAAAACTTACCATCGCTGTCGGTCACGGTTCCCTGAGTTTTTCCCTTCAAGGCAACCGTTACTCCGGGGAGCGGTGACTTGTCACGGACGCTCACAACGGTACCCGTAACAGTACTCGTTTGTGCGAAGAGCGAACCATGGACGAGGAGCAACCCCATGATCCACAAGTAGCTTTGTAAAATTTTTTTCATGATTTGAGTTTAGGTTAAGCGGTTTAGGAGAGCGAGTCTCACATGTCCAAAGCTTTTTATTTCCACAGCAAGTTCCATCCCTGAAAACGGTGATTTGATAATATCACTGTTTTTCAAGTTGCGTCTTGCGAGCCATTTCAAACGTTAGTGCGGAGTGGAAATAATTCTGACCTTACCGTTTCGTCCGCGCGTTTTCAGGCTCAGCGGAAGACTGAGCGCGCTTTCATTGTGGCCGCGATCGACTCCGGAAATACAATATGTGTATCTCCTGCGTTTACGGGCGGTCTTGTCCGACCACGACTGGGTGGCGAAGGGTGCGCGTTGAACAATCGCTGCAATGTTTGACGGATTGTCCGGGGAGATGAGGTTTCCCTTTTCAAAACGATAGATCACATAATAGGCAGCATCATTTGACACGGTATCAGACCACGTAATACCGACTCCTCTCCCCTGCGTACCATTGGCCTCAAGAATGACAGGCGCCTGGGGCGGTGTCGCATCGATCCAACTCATGGGAGGAATCAATGACGGGTAGGCATAGAGTTGTCTTACTTTCGTGTTTACGTCAAGCTTGTTCTGAAGAAACGTCTTTGAGTTGAAGAACATGCTTCCCTTTACTTCGGAATAATTCCTGTTCAACCGGATCTGGTTCGTCAGTTCTTCAGGATTTTCCCAGCCCTTGCCTCCTACTCTGTAAATCCCCTGGCCGATGTAAACGTGCTTGCCAAAGCTGTGCTTGCTCCACCAGTCAAGAAGTACAGCGTAATCAGCAACCTTAAATCCAATGTTCCAGTAGAGTTGTGGTGTCACATAATCGATCCAGCCTTCTTTCAGCCATTTGAGCACATCGGCATACAGGTCATCGTAGTTTGTCTGACCGGCCTGAGTATCAGACCCGTCCGGGTCCTTGTCTTTATTGCGCCAC
This sequence comes from Fulvivirgaceae bacterium JP3-4, assembly GCA_029309925.1. Taxonomy (GTDB): domain Bacteria; phylum Bacteroidota; class Bacteroidia; order Cytophagales; family Cyclobacteriaceae; genus Chryseosolibacter. The sequence continues at coordinate 1,819,489 of JARKND010000001.1, read as the reverse complement.
ACACCAAAGGGACTGATGCCGAATTTCACGTGCGGTTTTTCGCGCTTGATCCTGGAGGAGAGTTCCTTCACAAAGAAGTCAACATTGCTGCGCCTCCAGTCATCAATGAGTGGGTATGACAATTTGCCGTAGGTGTTGTAGCTCACCGAATCAGGAAACACTTCAGTTGCGATTCGGTATGGGTAAAAATAATCGTCAAAGTGAACGGCATCCAGATCGTAGTGACGAACCGTTTCCATAATCGACTGCAGAACAAATTCCTGCGCCTGCGGATGACCAGGATCGTAGTACAATTTCCCACCATATTTCAGAAACCACTCAGGATGTTTATGGATCGGATGGCCCTCCGCGAAATTCATTGTGTCTTTCATGCTGACACGATAGGGATTGAACCAGGCATGAAATTCAAGGCCGCGCTTTTTGGCCTGTTCAATCATGAATGCAAGCGGATTGTAGTAGGGCTCGGGGGCCTTGCCCTGCGTTCCGGAGAGATACTCCGACCAGGGCTCGTAAGAAGACGGGTAAAATGCGTCAGCGGTTGGTCTAACCTGTACGATCACTGCATTCATCCCAACTGACTTCAATAAATCAAGAAGTTTGACATACTCTTCCTGCTGTTGTTGTGAGGTCAGCCCCTTCTGCGATGGCCAGTCAATGTTCACAACGGTAGCGATCCACGCAGCGCGAAGTTCCCGCTTTGGATAATGCTGTGCAGACAGATCGGATAATGGAATGAACATCGTTACCACAGCACTCAATAAGGAGGTAACAACGCAAAGTCTGAATGTATTCGTCAAAAGCTAATCGTTTATGGGTACTGTTACGCGGTGATATTTTACAAGGCCATCCATCGGATGCTGTACGATTGTCTTGATCTCGATGTCAAGATCGTTGGCAACCTGCTTCAGGTACGACTGGAAGCGATAGGCAATTGAGCCTGTGAAACTCACCCCCAGTGATTGTGATTTTTTTGGATAACGCTGAACGTAGTAGAAAAAGAACTTTGTAAAATTTCCGAGGATGATTTCTTTACACTCGGGGACCTCAGCATACTTCAGCAGAAAGGGAGTGAATGAAGCAAGGAAGCGATTTGGTAGTGGCTTGTTGTAAATGTTATCAAGAATTTCAGGTCGACCGATCTTGTATGTTGCCTTAAAGTCTTCAAGCAGTGCGGATGGTAGTTGTTCCTGCAGCAGGAGCGCGATAAGATCCTTGCTCATAACGGTCCCGCTACCCCAATCCGAAAACATATAGCCCAGCGAAGGCATTATTCCTGTGATCTCGCGGCCGTCATAAACACAGGAGTTTGCACCTGTCCCGAGAATACAGGCGATACCCTCTTCATCCTGAAGCAGACTTCGCGCGGCACCGAGGATGTCTCCGCAAACTTCAGCAGGCATACGGCCAGGAATCGTTTCATTAAGAACCTGCTTTACGAGATCTGCTTTCACAGGCAAACCACACCCGGCTCCATAGAAAAATACTTTTTCAACATTGCTGACATGCGGGAGAACTTTCTCTGCAATGGTTGACGCAATTTTTTCCTGCGTTACGAAATAAGGATTGAGCCCTTCGGTAATGACTGATGCGACCTGCTTGCCGTCTTCGTCCACCATTCTCCAGTCCGTCTTGGTCGAACCGCTGTCCGCTATTAATAACATAGGATCTGTTTGTCTAAAATGAAAAAGCTATGCTATCTCCAGCATACATCCAGACAAATAAAGTTTGAAGAATTATTTATCGCATCCCCGAAAATAGTGATTTGAAACAATCACTGAATTAACCTTTGTTTGTAGGCGTTGTTCACCAACTCTGCGGTATTGCGTGCTTTGAGCTTGTATAACAGATTCTTGCGGTGGGTCTCAACAGTATTTTTGCTGATGAACAGTTTTTCGCCTATCTCCTGCGTTGTAAGTCCGGACGCGATGCACTCCAGTACTTCTTTTTCGCGATCAGAGAGTTTCTCCATTGCCTGTTCGTGCGGAACATTCTTGATAAAACTGCTGAGCAGCGTCTTGCTTACTTCTTCGCTGAGGTAATTAGATCCGGAACGAAGCGTGGCGATGGCATTGAGCAAACTTTCCTTTCCGGTATTCTTCAGCACATAACCCAGGGCGCCCGCTTTGAGAATATCAGAAATGTAATCACGGTCATTGTACATCGACAATCCCAATATCTTGATCGAAGGATGCTTTTTCGAAAGTTCGCGAGACGTTTGGATGCCATCCATCAACGGCATGTTGATATCCATGATGACAATATCGACAGGCTCGTGCTCACAGATCTCCAAAACTTCAAAGCCATTCTTTGCTTCGCCCACCACGCACAGTTCCTTTTCTTCCTCCAGCAGGGATTTTAACCCGTCTACAAACATCTGATGATCGTCAGCAATGAGCACTCTGGTCATAAAACAAGCGGGTAAGACGCGGGTAAGTTAATAAAAAAGAAATCTGAATAGCAAACGCATGCGCGATCAGCTAAGCAATTGAATCCGGAAAGTCGCATCAATCGTACTTCAATGCACTGACAATATCCTTCTTTGCAGCCCTTCCGGCAAAGTATCCGATCGTGAGACAGGCAATCGAAAATGCAATCAACATTCCTCCGATAAAAGGAAAAACATTCATCGGCACCTGATAGGCAAATTCTCCAAGCCACTCCGAAACCATTTTATACGTCACCGGCCACGCCAGTATATTCGCTATTAAAATGAGCATCAGAAATTCTTTCGATAAAAGCACAAGGATCTGCGACTGGCTTGCGCCAAGTGTTTTCCGCACAGCAATCTCCTTTGTTTTGATCTCATTGGTGAAGATCGCTAATCCGACAAGACCGAGACATGAAATAAAGATGGCGAGGATTGAGAAATAGGTAAAGATCTTAGTAAGCCGTTCCTCCTTCTCATATTGCGCCTGGAATTTTTCATCAAGGAAAAAATATTCATACGGATGCGATTCATCAAACGCCTGCCAGACGTGCCCCACTTTCGAAATTACTTCTTTGAGGTTGTCTCCGCCTGACGTATTGATCTTCACCAGAAGAAATCCCTGTGACGTGGGATTGTTCATGAGCACCAAAGGCTCGACTGCTGAATGCAACGACTTATAGTTAAAGTCTCTGAGCACACCAACTACCATTCCCTCCTGCCCGAGTGGACTGATTATTTTTTTCTCCAACGGTTTGTCCCATCCTAAAAATTTCGCTGCAGCCTCATTGATCACAAATGCCTGTTGCGGATCTGTTGAAAATTCCTTTGAGAAGAACCGACCTTCCACAAGCTTGAGATCGAGCGCTTCAAGGAATTTGTCGTCAGTAAAATAAGTGTTGATGACCTTGATTTCGCTACCTCCTGACTGACTTAGGTTCATCGTCAAGGCACCGTGGCTGCTGCCAGGAATCGATCCGGTGGCACTGACAGATTTGACCGCCCCGATTTCGAGCAACTCCGTCTTAACAGATTCGAGATGTTTCGAAATCGCTGTGTCGGATGGAATATCGATCACCATCACAAGGTCCTGGTCGAAGCCAAGATCCTGGGTTCGCATGAAACGGAATTGCTGAAAGATCACGATAGTACCGATGATCAGAAAAATCGAAATGCTGAACTGCAGCGTAACAAGGAGCTTCCGTACAAACACGGGGCTGATGATCTTTTGGATGATTGAAACACCAAAACTTTTCTTTGCAGCCTGTAATGCCTGCACCGGTTTGTACGAGCTTAACAATATAGCAGGGTAAACACCAGCGAGCCCTCCGAACACGACTATAAATCCAGCTGAATACGCCAACATAGCTGGCGTCAGCAGCTGCGAGAAGGAAAAAGCCTTACCGGTAAGGTTATTCAATTCTGTCAGCGTTAAGGAAACCAACCCCATGGCAAGTACAAAGCTGACGAGTACTGTCATGATGGTCTCCGTCAGAAACTGCGAGATGAGATTTCGCCTCGTTGCACCGATCGATTTTTTTATGCCGATTTCTTTTAAACGTTTAGACACCTGTGCCGTAGTGAGATTTACATAGTTGATCAGCGCGATGAACAGCGTCATGATCGCTACAGCGGAAAAGATCGTGAGGTAATTGGGATTGATAGCACCCGGGAAGTCAAAACGCAGTTTGTCATCGAGGTGGATATTTGTTACCGGCCCTAGCTCGAATGTGATTGATCCGTTCACCTGATTCTTCTCGACATAAGGGACAAGAAACTTCTGATAAAACTCCGGCAGCCGCGCCTCAAGTTTTTCAACACCGTAGCCGGGCTTCAATTTTATATAAGAATAGCAGGTGATCCACATGAACTCGCGGTTTCGCTGGTCCCTGAAATCTTTCGGTAAGGTTGCCAGCGATAAGAACATATCGTACGGAATGTGCGTGGCGTACTTTTGCTGGTAAACACCGCTCACTTCAAAATCAACATTGTTAACATTGATCCTTTTGCCAAGCGCCCGTCCATTGCCGAAGTAGGCATTCGCGAGGTTGTCGGAGATAACAACTTTGTTCGGACCCTGGAGCGCTTCATCAGGGTTACCTTCTGAGAAAGGATAAGTAAAGAATGTGAAGAGGTTGCTGTCGGCATAGACGACTTTCTCTGAGGCATACAGATCTTCGCCCACGCGAATCGTTTGCTTGTTGATGTTGAGCATCTGTGTGTAGCTCTCGATCTCCGGAAAAAAATCCATCATTGCTTCGCCCGTATTGTAACCGGACTTTGCCGTTTTATCGACTTTTCCTTCCATCTCCAACACTGTGTTGATTCGGAAGATGCGGTCCGCACCTGTGTGCTGACGGTCGTACCCAGACTCTTCGGTGACGTAAATGAAAATCAGAAGACTTACTGCGATGCCGAGTGTGAGGCCAAAGACAATTGTAAAAATCTGGAATTTCGCACGGGTAAATGACCTGTAGAAGGTTGTAAAGATGTGTCGCAGCATGGCAGTGAATTCTGCATGAAGGTACCGATCCTGATAACCTTGAAAAAACCGGTCATGGAAAATTGCAGGTGCCACAAAATACGTGAGCGGTTTTGAGGCCTGCGGGGAATGCTCTAATTTCCTGATATAATTTCGCAAATCACCCCTTCTATGAAATCACTCCCCGCTTTTGTGCTATGTCTGCTCGCGCACGCAACGTTCGCACAGACAGACAAAACTGACTACAAGGATGCTATCGAAGTAATTGATGCATGGATTGATGCTCAGGTTGACTATCAGAACCTTCCTTCCCTATCGGTTGCAGTGGTGAAGGACCAGGAAATCCTTTGGAGCAAAGCGTACGGTTCCTTGAATCTTGAAAACAACCGGGAGGCTTCAACCGCCACACTCTACAGCATCTGCTCTATCTCGAAGCTGTTTACCTCTATTGCCATTATGCAGCTATACGATGCAGGTAAACTGCGCCTCGATGACGACATTCAGACACTGCTTCCGAAGTATAATCTGAAACAACAATTCAAAGACAGCGGTCCCATTACAATTCGCGCATTGCTCACACACTCTTCCGGACTTCCGCGCGAATCCGACTATCCGTACTGGACGGGACCGGATTTTCCTTTTCCAACAAAAGAACAAATGTTGACAAAGCTTGGCAGTCAGCAAACGCTTTATCCTTCTTCAACTTATTTCCAATACAGTAACCTTGGCATTTCACTGCTTGGTGAAGTCGTTGAAAAAGTATCCGGCAAGCCTTACGGCCAATATGTACAAGAGAATATTCTGACACCGCTGAAGCTTGCAGAAACCCGGCCCTTTATTCCGAAGGATGAATGGGGCAAGAAGATGGCGGTAGGTTATGGCGCGAAGAAGCGCGATGGCAACCGCGACAAAGTCGAACTGTTCGATGCGAAAGGAATTACTGCAGCCGCTGGCTTCACCTCCAATGTTGAAGATCTGGCACGCTTCGCATCATGGCAATTCCGCTTATTAAACAGCGATCAGGCAGAGCTTCTAAAACCTTCTACATTGAAAGATATGCATCGCGTTCAGTTTATGGATCCTGACTGGCGCACATCCTGGGGTCTTGGCTTCAGCGTTTTTCAGCAGGACAATGTTACCCTCGTTGGTCATGGGGGCTCTTGTCCCGGCTATCGCACTACGCTGCAATTAAATCCAAAAGAAAAAATGGCATACACCGTGATGATCAACGCTGGCGGAGAAAGCCCGGAATTGTTTGCCAAGGAGATCCGGGAAATCCTTGCAAAAGTTCCTAAGGAAAAGACTTCGAAAAAGCCTTCGGTTGAGCTTGCGCAGTATGCCGGGAATTACTCATCACAGCCATGGGGGTCCGAAAGGATTGTGATGCCATGGTATGGTGAATTGATGGTTCTCGGGCTGCCTACGGAAAATCCTGATGAGAGTATGACCATGCTTCAACATATTTCCGGTGATACGTTCAAGCGCGTGCGCAAAGACAAATCACTTGCGGAAGAAGTCACTTTCGAAAGAGATTCGAAAGGAAATGTGATCCGAATGCTGCAGCACAGCAACTATTCAACGAGGAACGTTCGCACGAGCAACCAATGATTGTTTGCTCATGCGATAAGTCGCACTAGAAAACTTCGATTAGGGGTGCTCTCTGGACGCCCGTTATTTCTTTTCCGGCTGTGAGATGATAACCGAGGCGACCATCGAAATGCCCAGCACGAATACGATGACGATGAGCGAAACCTCGACTGGGATCTTGAAGAAGTCCATGAGGCACATTTTCGTTCCGACAAAGCAAAGAATCACGGCAAGACCGTATTTGAGATAACGGAAGTACCCTTCAATTCCTGAAAGCGCGAAATACAGCGATCGCAATCCAAGAATAGCAAATACGTTTGACGTGTAAACAATGAACGGATCATCCGATATCGCCAGGATTGCAGGGATGGAATCCACCGCAAAGATAAGATCGGTTGCCTCGATCATGATCACAACAAGGAATAACGGTGTAACCCAAAGCTTCCCATCAATTTTCGTGAAAAAATGATCTTTGTGAAAATTCGGAGTAACTGGAAAAAATCTTCTGACAAATTTTACGAGCGGATTCTTCTCCGGGTCCAGCTTGACATCACTTGAAGTTACCATTCGAATACCGGTAAAGATGAGGAAGCCTCCGAAGATATAGATCAGCCAGTGGAACTTATGAATGAGTTCGATGCCGGCAAAGATGAAGATCACCCGCATCACGAGCGCGCCCAGGATACCCCAGAACAAAACCTTGTGCTGATACTCCTTAGGCACATTGAAATACGAGAAGATCATGATGATGACAAAAATATTGTCAACACTCAACGACTTTTCGATCACATAACCTGTGAAGAACTCAACAGCCTTGTCTTTATCGAAATAATAAAAGACAAACAGGTTGAACAGCATCGCGAGCGTAATCCAGACACTTGTCCATGTCAGCGCCTCTTTGACTGTTACCTCATGCGACTTTCTGTGGAAAACGCCAAGGTCAAGGGCAAGCATCAATAGCACAAATCCATTGAAAGCTATCCACAGGATTGATGAATCGCTCATTTAATTACGAATTGGGGTTGTTTGAAATGGAAGGTTTGACAAGGATCCATCCGGATCATTCACCTGCAACGCGCTTATAGCGCTCGATAGCATCAGCAGCCTGATGGCGGAGAATTGGTACTGCAGGTGTCGGCTTGTCATGACGGTAGTCTGAAAACCTATCCAGTCGATAACTAGGTTTCAGATTATGGTCGAAAGATGTCATTTCTTCTGCAGATAAACAATAAAATACTTTGTCAACTCCGGTTGAATGAATCAGGGATAAGCAGGTTTCGCACGGAAATGCGCTTGTGTAAATTGTTAAACCTTCAAGCGTCTCAAGAGGCGTCAGCTTAGACACATGGCGAATAACCTGGAATTCTGCATGAGCCAACCGATCGGTAAGGCTGCCTCTTGTACTCCAGCTTTCGCCAATTATTTTGCCGTTATGTACCAGCACGCTTCCAAAAGGTCCACCCTTCCCCGCCTCATGCCCTTCATGACTCAGCTCAAGTGCCCGCATCATGAAAACAGAGTCCTGCTGAGTTATGCAGCTCTCCTCGTTCAATCTTCGTTCGCGCGCCTTTGCCCTTTTCACAACCTTTCCCGCCTGATACTCTGCATAAGCACCAAAGATGACAAGACAGAAGAAAAGATATATTTTGGTCGTGTACATGGGAATCGCTTCCGTCTATCATCTGCACGATCTGTGCCAGAGAATTTATGCCTTTTCAGGCCCACAACCAGTACACATTCAAGGGTGCATATACAAAAATTACTCAGTGGGTAATTATTCCTCAGCAAGATCTCAGAATCGGGAAACTTATTTATCCGTTTAGCACTTAATGTTTATACCTTTGGTGATCAAATCCTATAAGCATGAACTCAAGCGATTTTAAACTGAGAGAACGGGTAAAAGAACTGAACTGTCTTTACAGTTTATCAAAGGTGGCGTTCGAGTCAAAAAATAACATTGACACCATTATTCAGAAAACAATTGAGATCCTCCCGGAAGCAATGCAATATCCGAAGCTCGCAGAAGCCAGCATTTCCATCGGCCAGAATGATCATGCAACTGCGCGCTTCAACAGGATTAAGCGGATGATCGAGGCGGAACTCGTCATAGATGGGCGAAAGTACGGAAAGGTAAAAGTTGGCTATCGCATTCCAGCAGGCAGCGATGGGAAAAAAATTGCATTTCTGCAGGAAGAAAGAAGTTTGCTGAAAACTGTCGCACGTGAACTTTCGCTGGTGCTGAACCGGATATCCATTGAAGAAGATAAAGCGAAGCTCCAGATCCAGTTGCAGCATGTTGAGCGCCTGGCGTTTGTGGGAGAACTCTCCGCTGGTATTGCGCACGAACTCAATGAACCCTTGGGCCGCGTGCTTGGATTTGCCCAGCTGATCAAAAAAGCGGGAAGTCTTAACGAGCAACAAAGCGAAGACCTGGAGCGGATTATCAAGGCATCATTGTATTCGCGCGAGATCATTAAAAAACTGATGATCTTCTCCAGGCAGATGCCGCAACAGATTACAAAAGTAAACCTGAACTCGATCGTTGAGAACATCCTGTATTTTATTGACGTGAGGTTCCAAAGCCGTGGCATAACAATCACCAAACAACTTGATCCCGCGCTGCCGGAGATCCATGCCGATGAAGTGCAGATGAGCCAGGTACTGGTAAACCTCATCACCAATTCGGTTTATGCAATGCCAAAGGGAGGTGAGATCACGGTGACCACAAGACGAAGGGATTCTGCGATTAGCCTCATCGTTAAGGACACCGGCACAGGCATGACACCGGAAATAAAATCAAAGATCTTTGAGCCGTTCTTCACGACCAAACCTGTCGGGCAGGGAACTGGCCTGGGGCTTTCGGTCGTGCAGGGTATCGTTGATTCTCACAAGGGAAAAATCCTGGTGAACAGTACGATCAACCAGGGATCAAAATTTGAAATCCAATTACCGTTAAAGCAAGGAAGGAAGAAGTGATGAACGCAAAGAATTCCGAAAAGACAAATATTCTCGTAGTAGATGATTCAGCAGAAACCGTTGAGCTCATCAAGCGCAACCTTGAGTCTGTGGGTTATCAGATCTACACGGCCAATACTGTTCAGTCTGCTGTGCGATTGTTAAACACGATCTCGGTTGACCTTGTGATCAGTGACCTGAAAATGCCGGGCGAAAGCGGAATCGAGCTGGTACGACACGTGACAGAAAATCTGAAGGGTGTGGGCGTGCTTGTTATCACTGGTTTTCCCACTATCCAGGGCGCGATTGAGTCGATCAAGATCGGAGCGGAAGAATACCTTGTAAAACCGTTTACCGATGATGAACTGTTCCGGGCAGTAGAACGCGTGTTTGCAAAAACTCAAAAACAGAAAAAAACTGCGGCTCCCAGAGCTGAGTCGGCACATTATGGAATTATTGGCGAATCAGACGGGATGCAAAAAGTATTCAAAACGATTCACAAAGCTACGAATACAGCGGCTACGGTACTGATCAATGGCGAAAGCGGGACGGGAAAAGAGCTGGTAGCCCGCGCGTTGCATTATGGCGGAAACGCCTCCGCAGCTCCGTTCGTGCCAGTGAACTGCGGTGGCATTCCAGATTCACTTCTCGAAAGTGAACTTTTCGGATATGTGAAAGGTGCGTTTACAGGGGCAACGGAAACACGTGCCGGATTTTTCCAGACTGCGGATGGCGGCACGATCTTCCTCGATGAGATCAGCAATACCAGTCTGGCGATGCAGGCCAAGCTTCTGCGCGTGCTGCAGGAAAAAGAATTCTACATGGTGGGCTCGAAAAAACCTAACCGTGTCAACGTCAGGGTCATTGCAGCCACCAACGTTGACCTGATGCAGCTCTTGAAAAAAGGCCTCTTCCGTGAAGATCTATTCTATCGCCTGCATATCATCACCATCGACCTTCCACCGCTCCGTGAACGAAATGGTGATATCGGGCTTTTGCTTGACTTCTTTCTGAACAAATATGTTCGTGAGGTTGGCAAGACCGCGATGCACTTTTCGCCCCGTGTGTTAAAGACGCTGAATGAATATGCGTGGCCCGGAAATGTACGGGAACTTCAGAACCTCGTTCATCGCCTCGTGATCATGGCGGATGACAATGTGATTGACGTTCCGGACCTGCCTGAGAACTTTCGTTTCTCAGCAACACGTTCGCGCGGGCTGAACAGGCGACTGGACGAAGTGGAACGCGAATATATCCTTGAAGTTCTCGCGGCAAACAAAAACAACATTTCGCACAGCGCACAGGTGCTCGGCATTGACCGCAAAACGCTGCGCCAAAAGATCAAGCGGAAAAACAAAGAATAGCTGGGGAAATTCTCTCCGCCTGAACAATTTCTCTCCGTTACGTGCAAACGATATCGCTGAAATTCGTCTGCAGGCTTAATAAAAAAGATGGTATGCATTTTGGAATCTGCTCATGAAAGGCAAGTCGAATGCAATTCAGGGATACCATCGAAGACATTGTTACACGCGAGCTGAAAAGCTTGTGTCTGTCGTGCGCACATACAGACGAATGCATCTATCACAAGACGAGTTCGAAATCTGTGATCCAATGTGAACTGTTTGAATTGGTCAGTCTGGCTCAGGTGGAGAACGCTCCCCTGCAGGGACTATGCAGAACATGCGACCATGCTTTGCGTTGCACACTGCCGGGAAGGAAAGAAGGCGTGTGGCGCTGTAACGAGTTTCAGTAAATAAATCAGCTTCATATGATAAAGACAATGGGAGGAAAAGAAACGCGCGTGAAGAATGGCAAGTGGAAAGAGTTCAATAAGCATGCGATCCTCATCGCTGAGGGGATGTATGTGAACAACAAAAAACACGGCACCTGGAGAGAATATTATGATCACACCGGATCGATCATGATCGAAGAAGACTTTCACTATGGAGTGCAGCACGGAAGGTTTATCTCCTACCATCCCAACGGGCAGATCTTCTCACAAGGAACTTTTCACAATGGCTTGCGCGAAGGTTACTTCAGAGCCTATGACGAAAACGGCAAGAATATTAAAAACATGTTATTCATCAACAACAATCAAATTGAAGACATTGAAGAACACCTCACCCTTACCAGTAAAACCCGAGAGAAGACAACTTGACTATCCGATGATACTGATCATCATGCTGTACATCATGATGATCATCATAGAGAGTTGTGTAAGAATATAAACTAAAACTAGAATAAAACACATTTTAAAACCGGACGTCACCCCATGCAAAAACGCGTATTGATAATCGATGACGATGAACAATTGAACAAGATCAATGAAAAAATTCTCGACTCATCAGGATTGGTCAGTGAGGTCCATATATGCCGCAATGGCAAAGACGCACTCGATTACCTCAAACTGCGTGTAGAAAAGAAATACACGCTGCCGCACCTTATCATTCTCGATCTTGCGATGCCTGTCATGAACGGCTTCGCATTTATCGAGGCATTCAACGACTGGGATTTTCCCGCAAAGGCCCATATCGAACTTGTGGTGTTCACGGGTTCAAGTAATCCAAGGGACAAACAGAAAGCGATGGGGCTGGGTATCAAACATTACATTCCCAAGCCCTACCTGCTCAGGCCCTTGCGTGATATTGTGGCCCACATGCACATAAACCAGGCTGATGTTTTTAACAATCAGCGCTCGTTTGGGCTGGAAAAAACCATCCTGTAATAATTCAAAACGCCAAGAAAGGCTGAATCCAACGTTTGCGCTCACAAAATTCGGAACAAAATCCTACTAAAACAGTAGAGATTGTAGAATTTGTTTATTTTTGAGGTTTACTCAAGGGTCTATGCGCGAAAACGAAGTCGAGTCAGGATATAATGCGTCAGTGGAAACGGTCGAAACGGCCACAAGACCGGCTGACCAGATCAACTGGAAGCTCAACCTGATCGTCATCGCCTTTCTCCTGCTGATACTCATCGTCAGCTGGAACTACGAACTCATATTTCATTATTTCGAAGTCTTGCGTCAGAACGTGGATGCTGATTTCCAGCTGTTTGTTATCGCGGGGTTCATTGCGCAGCTGATCGATGGAGCACTCGGGATGGCCTATGGCGTGAGCGCTTCAACATTCCTTCTGAGTTTTGGTGTCCCTCCTGCTGCGGCAAGTGCAAGCATTCATACTTCCGAGATCTTTACCAGCGGAGTGTCAGGCCTGATGCACCTCAAGTTCCAGAACGTGAATAAAAAATTGTTCAGGACACTGTTACTGCCTGGCGTCTTAGGTGCCATCGGAGGAGCATTGACGTTATCATTGCTCGAGGAATACAATTATATACTCAAGCCCGCCATCGCTGCGTACACACTTTATCTAGGCGTCATCATTTTGAAAAAAGCATTCGGTAAGCGGAGGAAGAAGATTAAGACCCGCCATATTCCGAAGCTCGCTTCGTTTGGTGGCTTTATGGATTCAATCGGTGGTGGCGGTTGGGGACCGATCGTGTCATCAACGCTTATCGCGGGCGGCAGACATCCGCGCTACACCATCGGCTCGGTCAACCTTACTGAATTCTTTGTTGCTCTTGCAAGTTCACTTACGTTCTTCTCGATCATCGGTATCAGCCATTGGGCCGTCATTGCCGGGCTTATCCTTGGCGGGATCATCGCGGCACCGATCGCAGCCGTGCTGTCGCGCAACCTTCCCGTGAAAACGATGATGATTATCGTGGGAATTTTAGTGATCCTCCTCAGCTTGAAGATCATCGCATCTGCTGCCGGAATAGCCTGACGCTGCTGTCAGTATCAGCCTAATACAGTGGCCGGGGTTTTTATCGTTTTGAACAATGATGATGTCAGCTCAAGCGATTTCATCTTTGCCTCAATATCGTACACATACGTTGCGACCATCAGCTCATCCACTCCGGTGTTGTCCACGAATTCCTGCAGGTTTGTTGCCACGGTTTCTCTCGACCCGACAAAGGAATAGTACAGCATTTGTTTCACTGCTGCGCGTTCTTCAGGTGTCCACAGTTTATCCATGTTAGCTGGAGGCGGCAGGGGCCTGCGGTTGTTGCGAACGAGGCCGAGTGCAAGCTGGTAGAATGAAGTTGCCAGGTGCTCTGCTTCTTCGTCTGTGTCGGCAGTGATCACATTGACGCATGCCATGGCGTAGGGAGCGCTCAAATAGTCCGAAGGCTGAAACGCAGAGTGATAAACCTGCAGCGCTGCAAATAACTGAGCCGGAGAAAAATGTGACGCAAACGCAAAAGGCAATCCCAACCTCGCGGCAAGCTGCGCACTGAATGTGCTCGAACCCAGAAGCCACACAGGAACATTTGTGCCCATGCCGGGAATCGCTTTCACCCTGCCCTGTTTGCTTTCCGGACCCAGATACTGAAGAAGCTCAACAACGTCATTTGGGAACTGCTCGACATCCGCATGAAGATTTCTGCGCAACGCATAGGCTGTAGCTTGATCTGTGCCAGGTGCCCGTCCCAGGCCGAGGTCTATGCGGTCGGGATACAAGGATGCTAACGTTCCAAACTGCTCAGCTATAATAAGCGGTGCATGGTTGGGCAGCATAATGCCTCCGGACCCGACCCTGATCGTCTTCGTTGCCTCCGCTACATAACCGATCAACAGCGCAGTTGCTGAAGATGCCACGCTTTCCATATTGTGGTGCTCAGCGAACCAGTACCGCTTGTAACCAAGTTGTTCGGCATGCTGTGCAAACTGCCGGCTGCGTTTAAGTGCATCACCCGCTGATTGGTCACCCTGCACAATATTGGCGAGATCGAGTATCGAGACTGGAATATCCTGGAGCTTCTTTGCCATGTTCGCTGAATTTTTAATTACACTTGCTAACGCGGTGCAGCCGGTAGAAAGTTCACGCCAGTTCGAAGTCCTTCTGATTAAACCAAAAAACCTAAGGATGGATGATCAGGAATATGAAAGCCAGCAGGTTAACGAGCAACACAACGCCATAAACGATATTTGTTCTTCCGCTGGCAAGCGAAAGCATCACAATAAAAACCGACAATCCCAGCAGAATGATAGATTTGATATCAAGTCCGAGGATGATTTTCATGTCGTATATGATGCTGACAACGGCAACGCAAGGGATCGTTAAACCGATACTGGCAAGCGCGGAACCCAGCGCGAGATTCAGGCTGGTTTGAAGTTTATTAATTCTTGCAGCGATAATGGCAGCGATGCCTTCAGGCAGTAAGATCACCGCTGCAATGACTATACCTACGAGTGTTTTTGGTAAATGGTGCTTTACCACAATTGTTTCTATCGTAGGCGACAGGGTTTTGGCGAGCAGGACAACAATTCCGAGACTCACAAGCAAGAACGCAAGGCTGGCGACAAGCTGCAGGTTTGTAATGGTGATGTGCTGTACATCTTCGTTGTCTTCGGCCGAGAGAAAATATTCGCGGTGACGTTTTGTCTGCGCAAAGAGAAAGAATCCATAAATGATGATGCAGGTAACAGAAACAAAAATCAATTGAGGAGTGGAATAATATGGGCCTTTGACACTGGTGGTGACTGAGGGGAATACCAGTGTCAGAATGATAATCGCGACCAAAGACACGAGCGCTATGGTTGCTGAATGTTTCGAAAAATTCTGCTCATGGAACTTCAGTCCGCCAATAAAAAGGCAGGCACCTACAATTCCGTTGAGAATCAGCATGGTCGCAGCGAACACCGTATCCCGCGCCAGCGACATTGACTCTTCCCCACCAGAAACCATCAATGACACGATAATAGAAACTTCAATAATCGTTACTGCTACAGCAAGGATGATGGTACCATACGGCTCGCCCACGCGATGAGCGATAACCTCTGAGTGGTGAACCGCTGAGATCACTGCTGCAATCAGCAGCACCGTAGCTACTACCTGGAAAATTGCGCTGTCGCTGATGAGTCCGGAAAAATACAACAACCACGCCAGTATCGGTGCGATCGTGGCCCATTGGAAAAGCGTACGCATTGTATCTTTCATCATCGAAGCAAGATAATAGGAAAGAATCAGATCACTAAAGCCACGGGTCGCGCGTTCACCGATTATTTCCGCAAATCATGTTAACGTTTCGAGCGCATAGCCGCATTGCCTCACAACATTTGACCTGGAAGTAATTGAGGCTCGACAACGGCTGTTAAACAGTGCGTCTAGTCCGTGCGATGAAAATGCGAATAATTAACAACGCAGGCAGTTCGCACGCTAATGATTCCCATCATTTGCTATAAACATTCAACCCCTTCG
Source organism: Fulvivirgaceae bacterium JP3-4 (assembly GCA_029309925.1). Taxonomy (GTDB): domain Bacteria; phylum Bacteroidota; class Bacteroidia; order Cytophagales; family Cyclobacteriaceae; genus Chryseosolibacter. The sequence goes on along the minus strand of JARKND010000001.1, from coordinate 1,803,777 downwards.
GGGTTGCCCTGATCGTGCACCTCAAAAGATCTGTCAGTTCTGAAGATTGCAAAGGGAATAAAAGTGCAAACTATATTTACGAAGAAGACCTTGTATTTCATCCCGAAGGGATGAAATGTTTATAGGAACGTTTTGTTCTCGTAACTGTGATCCAGAGATGGACCTAACCGGCACGCAAGCAATAACATTCGATCAACGCACGTGGGTTCAAGCCCCCACCGGACAATATCAAAAAGAAAGAGCTGTCATTTTCAGTCACAGTGCACCTGACCCGTGCGATGAAAATGCGAATAATTAACAACGACCCCAGTTTGCACGCAGATAATTTAGCATCATTTGCTATAAACATTCAACCCCTTCGGGGTTGCTGTGATCGTGCACCTCAAAAGATCTGTCAGTTCTGAAGATTGCCAGGAAATAAAAGTGCAAAGGATATTTACTAAGAAAACCTTGTATTTCATCCCGAAGGGATGAAATGTTTATAGGAACGTTTTGTTCTCGTAACTGTGATCCTGAGATGGACCTAACCGGCACGCAAGCAATAACATTCGATCAACGCACGTGGGTTCAAGCCCCCACCGGACAATATCAAAAAGAAAGAGCTGTCATTTTTGGTGAACAGCTCCTGCTCGAATTTCCCATACAATAAGCATTACTTCCGCTTATGTGCAAGCATCCAGCTCAGGTAGTCCGGTTCTGCGAAAGCATTGTCCCAGCTGTTGTGGTTGACACCTGGATATTCTGAATATTTGTTTTCTACTTTTAATTCTTTCAGACGCGCCAGCATGTCACGCGAAAGTTTCACATTCACTACGGCATCGTCTGCACCGTGAAAGATCCAGAACGCAGTTTTATTTACGCGCTTGTCGTAACGAGCCACATCACCTCCGCCACAGATCGGCAATGCTGCCGCATAAAGTTCCGGGTAGCGATACACCGATTCAAACGTGCCCATGCCTCCCATGGAAAGGCCCGTGATGTACACCTTTGATTTGTCAACGCTTCCTTCGCTGATGATCTTCTTCACAAGCTCGTTTGCAGCAACGAGTGGCCACTGTGGCTCCGCTGAATAATCAAAATTGATTTTGTAAGGCTGCGCAGACCGGTCTATGCTTGTGCTCGCCCAAAAAGATTCCTCCGGACATTGCGGAAGTACAACGATGGCCGGAAACGCTTTGCGATTTGCTTCTGACAAAAACAGCTTCGATCCATGCACCAATTGCTTTTCGTTGTCGTTACCGCGTTCGCCTGCGCCATGGAGGAACAGCAACAGTGGATACTTCTTACTCTTGTCGTAGTTCTCAGGGTAAAGAATGCGGTATGGAAGCACGTTTCCGTTGTGAACAAACTCTTTGCGCTCATAAGCTTTCAATGCAGGATCTGCTGGCTTGAGCAGCCCCTGGACTTCCAGCCATTCTCCAAACCGCTCGATCCACTTGTCGCTGGGAAGATTTTGTTTGCGCATACCGAAACCGTGATCACCTCTTGCATACATATGGATCTCAGCGTCCTCCTTTGCCGACAGCCATGCCGAATACAAGTCGACACTGTGCGGTGCAAGGCCAAGGCCGTCATTCGATGCTGTGAGAACGAAGAGTGGTGGAGCATCTTTCGCTACTGTCCCAATCATTTCCTTTGGAAAGTACGGATAGATCGGAGCTGCAAAATTTGGCCGGTTCTCGCGCGAGTAATTAAACAATGTTCCTGCTGTCACAGTACCGCCTGCCGAAAATCCCATGATACCGATCCTCGATGGAATAACATTGTATTCATCTGCATGTTTCCTCACGTAAGCAATCGCTTCTCGTCCATCGGCTATGCCAAGCGGAATGACTGCTGCGTTTGCTTCGTCAAATTCCTTCTTACCCCACTTGGCCATGACTTCATTCACGGGATCTGTGGTGAGACTGCGCGCGAGGCGATACTTTAATACAAAACATGTAACGCCTTTCTGAACAAGCCACTTTGCGACATCAAATCCTTCGCTGTCGATCGACAGAGCGTGAAACGCTCCGCCCGGAGCAATGATCACAGCCGTACCGTTTGCTTTTCCCTCCTCAGGCTGAAACACAGTAAGCGTTGGTTTGCTCACATTGTAGACAACCCGCGTCTTCCAAAGGTTGTCGTTGTTCTCGGCTTCACTCCATGTCCATGACTCAGAGCCGGGTGCGGCTCCTTCATACAATTGAATAACTTTTTGCTGGGCGGATACGCTGCCGGCAACGAGCAGGAAAATCAAAAACAGTTTAAGAGATGTTCTCATCTTCGGTTATCGGTTTGTTGATTGTAATTTACAATTTTTTCAAAGTAACGAAATGGATCCTGCTTTACAGACAACAAAATATTGCAGGCGCTTCGTAAAAAATTCAGAAGCCAGATTTCTCTTCGTCAGTCCGGGTCTTTTTTCTTCACTCTCAAGGATGTAAACGTCTGGCGGCCTTTGCTTTCCATTTTCGTCCTGGCCGTTTTAATCAAAACTCCCGATTATTCTCGGCAGGAACAGTTGATATCTTATCCATGGTGAAAGCTGCAAACGCATCGGCACGCCATCACTTGACGTGCGCCTTACCGCTCCCGACTTTAAAGGAATTGCCGATAAAGATCGAAAAAACGGAAGGAGTTCACGATCTTGCGCTGAAGCTTAAATACAAGACTCATTGAAGATCTTTTCCTGTGTGGCAACGCTGGAATTTAAGAACGCTAAATAATCCCTATGCAATTCCTGAGAAAACTTCTGAAATTTCTTTTGTGGTCGATCCTTGTTGTGAGTGTCGTTCTTGGAATACTTGTAGCCGTGTTCATTTACAAAGTGAAAAATGGATTTCCTGTTTCGTATGAGACAGAAATTCCAGTCATCACTTTTCCGCAGGGCGAAACGGCAGTGCTGCTCTTTTCTAAGTCAACAGCATTTCGCCACGGAGAATCGATCGAGGCCGGTAAAGCTGAATTTGAAAAGCTTGCGGTGAAGAATGACTGGTTCCTTTACAGTACAGAGGAAGGTGGCGTCTTCAACGCTGAACAACTTTCAAAATTCGATATTGTGATCTTTAACAACTCCACAGGAAGAGTTTTGAACGATGTACAGCAGCTGGCGCTAGAAAGCTATGTTGAAGGTGGTGGAACGCTGGCAGGAATCCATGGCGCTGGCGATGACTCGCATCATTGGGACTGGTATGAACGAAATCTGCTGGGTTCAAAATTCTCTCATCACCCGATCGATCCTCAACTTCAGGAGGCACCGGTGGCATTGCATCCGGGAGCAGACAGCGTGCTCAGGCAAAACTTACCCAAGGCGTGGATGCATACCGATGAATGGTACGTGTTCTTCGACAATCCGAAGATGAACAACTTCACTTTGCTTTACACAATCGATGGTGAGAAAATCATCCCGAACGGGAATATGCTGTGGATTAGAGACAAAAATTTCGGGATGGGAAAAGAGCACCCTGTGGCCTGGTATCGCACCACAGGAAATGGAAAAACGTTCTATACGTCAATGGGCCACAATGCCACTGCGTGGAAACAGGAGGCGTTCGTGCGGATGCTTGAGAACGTAGTGAACTGGGCAAAATGACGAGCTCACTTTCTTATTTTTATCGCGAATAACGTTCTCTACGGTTGCCCGGAGACACGTTACAAAGCATGTCTGCGCGCTATTCCGAACGCAGACTCCTCACCGGATTGGCCAGCGCAGCACGCACCGCCTGATAACTTACCGTTAACAACGTGAGCACTACTGCACCAGCCGCAGCAGCGACAAACGTCCAGATGGAAATCTCGGTCCGGTAAGAAAAATTCTCCAGCCATTTAGACAAGAGGTACCAGGAAACTGGCGCAGAGAGCACACAGGAAATGACGACCAGCATCACGAAGTCTTTCGATAACATTCCCCAAACATTCGCGACCGAAGCGCCCAGCACTTTGCGAATTCCGATCTCCTTTGTTCTGCGTTCAGCTGTGAATGATGCAAGTCCGAAAAGACCGAGTGCGCTGATGATCACGGCAAGCACGGCAAAGATCAATGCCAGGTTTCCGATCCGCTCCTCTTTGCCAAACTTCATTCCATACTCCTCGTCAACGAACTTGTACTCAAAAGGAGCCCCTGGGATAACCTGCCTGAAAACACGTTCGATTTTCGGCAACGCATCGCTTGCAGCTACCTCAGGATTAATGCGGATGTTTATCCAGTTTGGATTACCGTTGAATCCTTTGAGATAAAATATAGTCGGCTCAACGGGCGCGTATGGAGAATCCATCACCATATCCCGCACGACACCGATGATCTTATATTCCATTTTTCGTTTGTCGCGCCACCAGGTCCACGTCACCGGTTCTCCTATGGGATCTTTCAGACCCATAAACTTCATGGCCGATTCGTTGATCACTAAGCCTGATGAGTCATTGGCTTGTGTGATATCAAAATCGCGACCCATGATAAATTGCCACCCTGCAGTTTTTCCATGCAAATGGGAGACAGACAATGTCGCAAAGCTTTCATCTACATTCGGATTCCGCCCGCGCCAGTCCCAGCCGTTGTTGCCGGAAACCACTTCGGTCACCGGCCCCATCGATTCAGACACTTCCGAGACTACACCAGTATTTTTTAATTGATTCCGCAACACATCATACTTTCCGTAAAATTCACCTGACTTTTTCTGAACCATGATCAGCCCTTCACGATCATATCCTACAGGCCGGTCTTTCGCGTGCTGGATCTGCTGATACACGATCATCGTAGCAATAATAAGGATGACGGAAATGCAAAACTGAAAAACGACCAATACCTTTCGCGGTGTGGTGGCATTTCGTCCTGTGCGAAATTGTCCTTTCAAGGTATTGATGGGATTAAATGATGATAGATATATGGCGGGATAACTGCCTGCGAGCAAACCTGTAATCAGCACGAATACAAGAGACGCGCTCCAGAAGTATCCGTTCGTCCACGGCATTCGCACTTGTTTGGTTGCGATCTCGTTAAACACCGGAAGGAATGCATTCGTCAGCACCAGCGCCAGCATAAATGCAAACAACACTACCAGAATTGACTCGCTGAAAAACTGCTGCACAAGCTGCGCGCGAACGGACCCGATCGTCTTCCTGATTCCCACTTCCTTGGCACGCTTCTCAGAGCGCGCGGTGCTCAGGTTCATGAAGTTGATACAGGCGAGTATCAGCACAAACAATCCGATCATTGCTACAAGCTTGATCATGAGGATCGGATTATACCGTGCATTTCGCGATGACTCAGGATGGAAATGCCAGTCACGCATCGGATACAGGTAAAGATGTGTCTGCATCGCAGCTGCTTTCTCCTGATCCTCTGGCGCAAACTTCAGCGCAGGCTGAATAATCTGTTGTATGGATTCAATTGACTGTCCGTCTTCAAGTTCGACATAGATCTTAAGAAAATGATTCCGCCAGTCATTTGTTGCACGTTGTTCGATCCACGGATTGCTGCTGAGGAAAACTTCCCATGGCGCAACAAACTGAAGTGCGTTAAATTTTGAATTATCCGGAAAATCCTGAAACACACCCGAAATTTTCAATTCAACTTTGTTGTTGAGAAGGACAATCTCTCCTACCGGATCAGTATTACCGAAAAGTGTTTTTGCAACTGACGCTGATATCAACATGGATTTTGGATCCGCAAGCCCGCTCCGGTTGCCCGATACCATTTTAAACGAGAACATTTCAGGAAATTCATTGTCGACATAAAGCCCACGGGCCGATGCGTTCGTTTCGCCTGATGAGAGAATATAATCACCATCCCATGACGTTCGTGAAATTCTTTTAAAGTGCTGACGGTAGGTTGACATCAGCTCAGTGGCCAGCGGAAATGTCATAGTTGTGCCCATCCATTGACCTCCCTCCTCACGATTCAATCCACGTTCGGCAACATGGGCAATGCGTCCATAGTTTTCGAATGATTTGTTGTATGAGAACTCATGCCATATCGACAATCCGTTTAGGATTGCTACGGACATACCGATCGCAAGGCCGGTAATATTGATAAGCGAGTATCCTTTGCTCCGAAGGAGATTTCGCCAGCCGACTTTCAGATAGCTCTTATACATACCATAGGTGTTTTGTCGATAATCGAACTGCAGATCTCTTACAATTGCCGGACGAAGCAGGAGCATCACATCGATGGCAAATCGGATGTCTGCCATTTTCCTGCCGGAGGCTTTCACGTTCAGACCATATACTTCCAAAAGGTCTCCTTCGATATGATCACGCAGTCTTGGATGGCAAAACCAGCGGAAAAACCGGAGCAGAAAATCTGGTGGCATATGTGGATCTGTTCGCATGGTCAGGCCGAAATGATCTTAACTTTCAAAGCAACTTTTGGGATTGCATTCCAAAGTGAATCCCTCGTCTCTTTCGAATACTCCATCGCCTTTTTTCCGAGCGCAGTGATCTGAAAGTATTTTTTAGGACGGCCCATGCGTTCTTTTGTCGGTTCACCGTCAAACGATCTGATATAGCCCTTCTCTTCCAGTCGCACCAAGGCGGTATGCATCGCTCCCATGCTGACATTACGGCCAAGCCTGGTCTCAATCTCCGTCTTGATGCCAACACCGTACGCCTCTTTATGCAACACAGCAATGGTAAGCAACACAATCTCCTCAAATTCGCCCAGCTGATACTTCTTCATTTCAACGACTATTTTCCTAAATGTAGGAAAAGGCGGCAACAGTTGCAATCCCCCTTAAGTGAATGATATATTCCCTATAAAGCCGAGCGCTTCAGATTGTCGCCATTTATTAGACAGATTGGCCGTGGTTTTCGACAGAATCTTTTGATAGAATTATTAATTATTCTAAAATAGACATTCAATTCAACCATCCATCAACCTAATACGCAACACCTATGAACGAGCTCAAAAAAGAAGACATTCGCCAGGAAGTATTTGACCTGTATGATGATTATGCACACAACCGGATTGACAGGCGTGAATTTGCACAGAAGCTGTCGACCTATGCTGTAGGCGGCATCACCGTAGCGGCTCTGATGAGTTTTCTCATGCCCGACTACAAAGGGCAGATCCAGGTTCGTTCACAGGATCCAAGATTGAAATCGGAATACATCAACTACGATTCACCGAAGGGTGCGAAAACTATCAAGGCTTTGCTGTCGAAACCTGCCGATGCAAAAGGAAAACTCGGGGGCATCGTGGTCGTTCATGAAAACCGTGGTCTGAATCCACACATTGAAGATGTTGCGCGCAGGGCAGCACTGGCAGGCTTTATCTCGCTCGCACCCGACATGCTCACACCGCTCGGAGGCTATCCGGGAACGGATGACCAGGGGCGCGAACTCCAGGCGAAACGCGACCGCAATGAAATGCTTGAAGATTTTATCGCAGCATACGACTACCTGAAAAAGCACAAGGACTGCAACGGTAAAGTTGGCGTGGTTGGCTTTTGCTTTGGCGGATGGATCTCCAACATGATGGCAGTTCGGATTCCGGATCTTGCAGCTGCTGTTCCATTTTACGGTGGTCAACCTGCAGCCGAAGATGTTCCGAAGATCAAAGCGCCCCTCCTCCTGCACTATGGCGAACTTGACACCCGCGTGAACGAAGGGTGGCCGGCATACGAAAAAGCGCTAAAGGAAAATAACAAAGAGTACACTGCATACATGTATGCGAATGCTAATCACGGATTCCACAATGACACCACACCTCGCTACGACAAAGCGCACGCGGAACTGGCGTGGCAAAGGACGGTTGATTTTTTCAAGGAGAAACTCAAGTAAGCAGGAAGGGGTGTGAATGAGTTGTGGGGAAGAAATTCCAATGATCAATGATCAAATCTCAAACTAGCGATGTATCATGCCGATTGGGTTTGAAACTTCCGATTTCCGGTTGATTTGTTAAGGTTCAATCAAGTTGGCAGATGCGAGCCAGTTGATGAGGATATCCATCCATCGGTGCGTAGTAGTTCCTTCGATACCGATGCCGAAGCCGTGGCCGCCCTTTGTGAAGAGGTGAAGCTCAGCGGGAATCTTGGCAGCATTCCAGGCCTGATAGAGATTCAATGCGTGCGTTGCAAAACCCAGCTCGTCATCCTGTGCGCAGGCAATAAACATTGGTGGTATATCCTTGAGCATTTTGCCGACACGCGATGGTGGGAAGTCTGCATACACCGGTATTACAAAATCCGGACGGTTTGCAGCGGAATAATCGAACGCTGATGATGCGGTGACGAGCCCGCCAGCTGAGAATCCCATTATCCCAATGCGATCTTTCCGGATACGGTATTCGCTTGCATGTTCGCGAACGTATTCGACAGCGCGCCTTGCGTCAGCAATCGCCAGCGGAATGACGGGAAGCGCTTCCGCATCCCACGCTTCAGGATCGGGTGCGCTGATCATATCATCGAACGGATTGTTGCTTTGAATCTGAAGAGTTCTGTACTTGAGAACAAAGACAGTCACGCCAGCATTGACAAGTTCCTTTGCGGGATTCATTCCTTCATGATCGATCGCGAGAAAATGAAACCCTCCGCCCGGGCAAATGATGATAGCCGTTCCGTTGGGTGTGTCTGGTCGCAGAACAGTCACGGTTGGCTGCGTGACGTTGTAGACGACCATCACCTTTACACTGTTTGAATCGTTCTTCTCTTCCTTGCGGGTCCACTCTTCTGAGCCTGGCGGAACACCGTCATACAATTTAATCTCCTGCGCAAAAACAGATTGTGACATAACCAATGCAAGTATGAGGAATTGTCTCATCGTAAGCGATGTCGGATCACTTTGATTTGCCGTGCCAGTGCTTGTTCCAGACATCGTCATACTGATCGGGATGGCGCCTGAACTGTGCGCTTACGTAAGGACAAAGCGGAATCACTTTGAGGTTGTGTTCCCTCGCGTATGCCACCATCTTCGACAAAAGATTTGCTGCAACACCCTGACCTTTCAGCTTGTCAGAAACTTCAGTGTGGAAAACGGTGAGGTTGCCGTCTGCAATACTTATGGCCATCTCCGCCAATCGTTCACTGGACTCTTCGAGCACGAAGGCGCCCTTGCCGCTGCTGTCAAGTTTTAACTGAATGTCATTCATTGTTTTGACTTTGGTTAAAGTTCTGAAGGTAAGGAATGCAGTCAGGATTTCCGTCATGATCCAGGTCTTCTGGTTGTCAACTAGTCGCATTTACCTCAAATCATCTTCCTAAAGTTGACTATTCCTACTGTCGTCTTTTCATGACGAGACTGTCGGGTGGATATTGCTTCTTCAGATCGGCCATCTGCCACTTTGCCCAGTTGATGATCTCGGTTCTCTGCGGTTCGGTGAGGTCGGCTTCAGGGTGCATTCCCAGCCAGGTGTATGATGGTAACGGCATCTCGCCTTCTTCAACGGTTTCGATAATCTCTTCAAACTTGTGATTTTGTCTTGCGATGGGCATTCTCGTAAAATCCGAAAAATTCAAATGGCGTTTTCCATCCTGAATGTGACTGTCTAACCACCAGGCTACTGGCTGAATGCCTGCATACCACGGATAGTTTGTTTTATTGCTGTGACAATCGTAACAGGCACCTGTCATGATTTCATTAACGGAACCGGGAATCTTATATTTTGTCGATAGCGCATACTCGGTATCCGATCCTTCGTTCTTTTCCGGCCGGAAAAACTGGATCAGCACCAGCGCTGCAAGGATAATTATCAATAGAAGTGACGTCTTACTTTTCATAGTACTCTGATATCGACTTAAAATTAAAATATTTGCTCAAGCAGCCAAAAGTTAACTATCGATAATAAAAAAGCCCCGAGGAGTCAGGGCTTTGAAAATATGACATGTGATCTTACTGCAGCTCCTCAATCGGAACGTTCTCGTTCACATCCTCAGCATAGTTCACACCAGCAAAACCAAATCCGAAAAGGTTCAGAAAGTCAGACTTGTAGCCTGCGAGGTCACCGATCTTCGGAAGCGTTTCTGTGTCGGCCTGCTCCCACCATTCCGCAACTTTTTTCTGAATATCATCGCGCATTTCCCAGTCGTCAATGCGGATTCGTCCTTTGTCATCCGTTGGAATTGCCCCACCGGTAAATAATCTGTCCTTGAACAAGCGGTGCATCTGCTCGATACAACCTTCATGGATCTTGTTCTCCTTCATGGTTTTGTAAAGCAAAGAGATGTAAAGCGGAATCACAGGAATCGCTGAACTGGCTTGTGTAACAAGCGCTTTGTTCACCGACACGTATGCCTTGCCGTTGACCTTCTTCAAATTGTCAGTGATCTTGAAAGCCGTTGCTTCGAGGTGATCCTTCGCGCGACCAATTGTTCCCTTGCGGTAAACTGCTTCGGTTAAAGCGGGGCCGATATAGGAATAAGCAATCGTCATCGCGTTTTGTGCCAGGGCGCCAGCCTCACTCAATGCTGTCATCCACATCTCCCAGTCTTCACCGCCCATCACTGCCACCGTGTTCGCAATATCTTCCTCACTGGCCGGCTCGATCGATACCGTGGTCACAACACCCGTATGAAAATCGACAGTCTTATTGGTGAATTTTTGTCCGATCGGTTTCAGAACGGACCGATGTGTAATACCTGTTCTTGGATTTGTGCGCACCGGTGATGCCAGACTGTAAATCACCAGGTCAACCTGACCCAGGTCTTTTTTGATCAGGTCGATAGTCTTCTTCTTTATTTCATCAGAGAATGCGTCCCCATTTATGCTCTTCGCATAAAGTCCCGCCTTTTTTGCTTCCTGCTGAAATGCCGCACTGTTGTACCATCCGGGCGAAGCAGTCTTTCCTTTCTCAGGTGCTTTTTCGAAAAAGACACCGATGGTTGCAGCACCCGCTGCAAATGCACTGGTAATTCTGGATGCAAGGCCAAATCCTGTCGAAGCACCTATGACGAGTACCTTCTTCGGTCCGTTCACCTTTCCTTTGGATTTTACATATTCAATCTGATTTGACACATTCTTCTCACAGCCTTTCGGATGTGCTGTCAGACAGATAAATCCTCGCATTCTGGGTTCAATGATCATAGTTCTGTATTTTGCAGATGGTAAAAGTCGAATCGCTCAATACACCGGGCGATGCGCAAAAATAATTATTTAAAGGATATACACCATCTGCCGGCAAATTATCTGACTTTTGCCGCTGCCCCACTTATATTTGTAACGCCTCATGCAAGGCAGTGTGTTTATATCCCCACAGAATTTACTTACCGTGAATAAAAAACGAAGCGCCTTGTCAGGAATACTCAGCATGCGATGCCCGAGGTGTCGCGAGGGGACAATGTTTCCGGAGAACACGCTCTTCACTACAAAATTCATGAGGATGAACGAGCGCTGTGCCTGCTGCGGACAGTCGTTCATGCCGGAGCCCGGATATTACTTTGGCGCGATGTTCGTCAGCTACGGACTGAATGCAGGATTCTTTATTGCCGTATGGATAGCCATGTATGTGCTGATGGATGAAGTCTCCCTGACTGCCATGCTCATTGCACTCCTTGTTATAATTTTCGGCTTGCTTCCCGTAACGTTCCGGCTATCGCGTGTCCTGTGGATCTATATTTTTGTTCGCTACGAAGGACCGGAAGCGTGTAAAGATCGGCAATAGTTTTACCGCTTGCGGAATGCCGGCTAAACGATCCGCACTTTTGGAAAGAAAGTGCTAAATTGAATGGCTGAGAATTCATTTCATGTACGCCTCCAATCTTCGAATCACAATCTATCTATTTGTCGCCTGCCTGGCCCTTGCTGCGTGCACCCCGGACAAAGTTGACTTCAGTGCAGACGTCAAACCCATTCTCAACAAGCGTTGTATTTCATGTCATGGCGGAGTAAAGAAGAATGGCGGCTTCAGTGTACTTTTCCGTCACGAGGCCATCGATACAACAGAGTCTGGTAAACCATCGATAGTGCCTGGCCATCCGGAACTCAGCGAAGTGGTGAAGCGCATTACTTCACGCGATCCGGAATACCGCATGCCCTACAAGGAGGAAGCGCTCACTCAAAAAGAAATCGATGTCCTCACGCGGTGGATAGAAGAAGGTGCCGAGTGGGGTGAGCACTGGGCTTACCAGAAACCAGAAAAAACAAGTTTACCCGAGAGCACCATGTTATTGTCGGGCTTCGGCTCATCCGAAGATGAATGGTCTTCCAATGAAATTGACGAGTTTATTCTGGCAAAGCTTGAAGCCGAGCAACTCGAACCTTCGCCAATAGCAGACAAAGGCACGCTGATGCGAAGGGTCTACCTGGACATTACGGGCGTCCCACCTACGCCCGGGGAAGCAAATGAGTTTCTGAACAGCAGCGATCCGGATGCATATGAAAAGCTCGTTGATAAACTGCTTGCCTCTCCACGTTATGGAGAGAAATGGGCTTCATGGTGGCTGGATCTTGCGCGCTATTCGGATACGAAAGGATATGAGCGGGATGTTGAGCGGACGATCTGGCGCTATCGCGATTGGGTGATCCGTGCATTGAACAACGACATGCCCTTCGATCAGTTTACAGTGGAACAACTGGCCGGAGATCTCCTCCCCAACCCAACCGATGATCAGCTGATCGCCACGGGATTTCACCGCAATACGATGAACAACGATGAAGGCGGCACCGAAGATGAAGAATTCCGTGTTGCCGCCTTGCTTGACCGTGTGAATACCACCTGGGAAGTCTGGCAAAGCACAACATTCGCCTGCATTCAATGCCACAGCCATCCTTACGATCCCTTCGTGCACGAAGAGTATTACAAATCGCTGGCGTTTTTTAACAACACACGCGATGAGGATGTGCTGGGTGAGCATCCAAACCTTCGTATTTATTCTGAAGCCGATCAGGAGGAAGTGAAGAGGATCCGCGCATGGATTGAGAAAAATATCTCTAAAGAAAAAGCATCTGAGGCAAACAATTTCCTTCGCACGCTCGAGCCGAAATATCATCCTCATGATTTTGACAAGTTCGTCAACGCAGAACTTATCGACACAAAAATGCTTGGGGTGAGGGCTGGTGGAAGCGCAAGGCTCAGGAATATCAACCTTCAAAACAAAAAGCACCTTCTTATAAACTATTCCGCCTGGGTGGATGGCGGCAACCTCGAGATTACGATCGACAACGCTGACGGACCCGTCATCGCAAGAATTCCATTAAAAACAACAAAGGGTTCGCAGGCAATTTACATTCCGTTAAAGGCATCTCAGGGAAAACACGACCTCTATTTCCACCTCGACAATAAATCACTGCGTGGAACGAACAAGCCGGTTTGCAGTATCGAATGGTTTGCTTTCCGCGAAGCGTTGCCTGATGAATCGATAGAGAAAAACTTCCTCAGCCTTGTCAACGCTAAAGTTGAGAACACACCGATCATGATCGAGAACAACGCGGAGCAGTGGCGCAAGTCCCACGTGTTCGAGCGTGGCAACTGGCTCGTGAAGGGCCCGGAAGTTTTTCCAGGCACTCCGGAGATACTGAATTCATTCCCATCAGGTCAACCCGTTAACCGGCTGGGGTTTGCGAAGTGGATAGTCAGCAAGGACAACCCTCTGACTGCACGCACAATTGTAAACCGCGTCTGGGAACAGGTTTTCGGAGCTGGTATTGTGACAACGCTTGAAGATTTTGGTTCGCAGGGAGATGTACCATCCCACCCTGAGCTACTCGACTGGCTTGCGCTTCGCATGATGAATGAATATGGCTGGTCGATCAAAAAACTGCTGAAGGAAATTGTGATGTCGTCAACTTACCGGCAGGATTCGCATATCACTCCGGAGCAACTTGAAAAAGATCCGTTCAACAGGTTGCTCGGACGAGCGCCCCGCATCAGGCTTTCTGCTGAGCAACTTCGCGATCAGGCACTGGGTGTTAGCGGGCTGCTCAGCAACAAAATGTATGGACCGGGCGTAATGCCTTATCAACCGGAAGGAATCTGGAACTCTGTGTGGAGTGGAGCATACTGGAAGAAAAGCGAAGGTGAAGATCAGTATCGCAGAGGCATTTACACGTTTCATAAGCGTACGAGTCCCTACCCTTCTATGATGATGTTTGACGGCTCGGCCCGAGAAGTGTGTGTGAGCCGGAGAATCCGTACCAACACACCACTCCAGGCGCTTGTTACGCTCAACGACTCAGTGTTCTTTGAGGCCTCGGTTCATCTTGCAAAGAAGATGAAGGCTGCAGCGAAAGATGCTGCCGGACAGATTCGCTATGGATACTCATCGATATTATTTCGCGACATCACCGATGAAAAGCTGACGGTGCTCACTAATTTTTACGGTGAGGCACTGAAAACCTACAAGGAAAAGCCATCTGCAGTATACGAGTTGACAAAAGACCGGTCAGCGGCACCGCACGATGCTGCGATGATCCTTGTAGCAAACGCGATGTTGAATCTCGATGAGGTGATAATGAAGGAATAGCATGAATGAAGCATTAAAAAATATTTCAAGAAGACATTTCCTCTGGGAAAGTGCTGCGGGTATAGGCTCCGTTGCGCTGGCTTCATTGTTTGGCGGATGCTCAAAGGCAAGCGGTAATTCAGGACTTTCGCTGATAACAGATCCGATGGCACCGCGCGCTCCGCATTTTTCCGGAAAGGCAAAGTCAGTGATTTTTCTTCACATGGCTGGCGCGCCATCCCAACTTGAACTTTTTGACTTCAAACCGGAATTGCAGAAGCTGCACAACCAGGCTTGTCCGCCATCGCTGCTGGAAGGAAAGCGTTTTGCATTCATTCGCGGTACTCCGAAGATGTTAGGCCCGCAGGCAAACTTTGCGCAGCGGGGCGATTCAGGTTCGTGGGTGTCTAACCACCTCCCTCACTTCGCCAAAATTGCAGATGAAGTTTCTTTTCTCAAAGGCGTCTATACCGATCAGTTCAATCACGCGCCCGCACAGTTGTTTGTGCAGACCGGGTCACCGCGACTGGGCCGGCCCTCGATCGGATCGTGGGTAACGTATGGGCTAGGCTCAGAAAATAATAACCTGCCTGGCTTTGTGGTTTTGACTTCCGGAGGAAAAACACCGGACGCAGGCAAGAGTGTCTGGGGAAGTGGATTTCTGCCTTCAATCTACCAGGGTGTGCAGTGCCGTTCCGAAGGAGATCCCGTTCTTTTCCTCAGTGATCCGCAGGGCGTCAATCGCGACCTCAAATCGAAATCAATCCATGCGATCAATGAAGTGAACAAACTCCATCACCAGGAATTCAACGATCCGGAAACGCTTACGCGGATTGCACAATATGAAATGGCATTCCGCATGCAGATCTCGGTGCCGGAAGTGATGAACATCAATAAAGAGCCCGACTATATCCATCAACTCTACGGTACCACTCCTGGCAAAGCCTGGTTTGCAAACAATTGTCTGCTTGCGCGAAAGCTTGTCGAGCAGGGAGTGCGGTTTGTCCAGCTTTTCGACTGGGGATGGGACAGCCATGGCACAGATGAAAACCTCGCAATAGACATCGGATTCAGAAATAAATGCCTGGAAATTGACCGCGCGATGAGCGCCCTTATTCTCGATCTGAAACAGCGCGGACTGCTTGAAGAGACGCTGGTGGTGTGGGGTGGTGAATTTGGCCGCACACCGATGCAGGAGAATCGTGAGAACGTAACGAATCCTTTCCTCGGTCGCGATCATCACGTGGAAGCCTTCACCATGTGGATGGCAGGCGGTGGCATTAAGAAGGGAGTTTCCTATGGCGAGACAGATGAGATCGGTTACTATCCGATACAGGGGAAAGTTTCCGTGCACGATGTACAGGCGACACTCCTCCATCAACTCGGATTGAATCACGAAGAACTTACTTATCAATTCCAGGGACGACCCTTCCGCCTGACGGATGTTTCAGGAAAAGTTATCCAGGAAATTGTAGCTTAGTCTTTTGAAACCCTTACACCAAACGCCTCACTCATGGACCTGACACGAAGAGCATTTCTTAGTTCAACTGCACTTGCCGGCACAAGCCTGCTCATAAATTCAAACGAAACCATGGCTCAACCAACTTCAACAACTGCGGCAGCTCCCGGATATGAGCTGCTGATCTTTGCAACCAATTGGGGATACAGCGGTTCATGGAAAGATTTCTGCGGACTGATCAAAAAAGACGGTTATGATGGCGCAGAAGTGTGGTGCCCTTCCGATGTTGCCCAACGCGATGCACTGGTGTCAACATTTAAGGAGCATGGCCTCAAATTTGGATTTCTGGTAGGCGGCTGGGAGAAAGACTTCGATAAACACTTCAAACAATTTGAAGACAGTTTGCGTGCTGCAGCAAAACTTCAGCCCGTGTACATCAACTGCCATTCAGGGCGCGATTATTATTCCTTCGATCAGAATAAAAAATTCATAGAGCTCACCACGGCAGTGAGCCGCGAAAGCGGTGTGCCGATCTATCATGAAACACATCGTTCGCGAATACTCTACTCCGCTCCGGTATCACGACAATTTATGGAGCAACTCCCCGCGCTACGCCTGACACTCGACATTTCGCATTGGTGCAATGTGCACGAGTCGTTGCTTGAAGATCAGCAGGAAACCGTTGATCTTGCGATCAGTCGTGCCGAACACATTCACGCCCGTGTAGGTCACCAGGAAGGACCACAGGTAAACGATCCGCGCGCTCCGGAATGGAAAGCAACATTTGACAGGCATCTTGCCTGGTGGGATCAGATCATCGCGCGAAAGAAAAAAGACGGCCAGCGCATGACCATACTGACTGAGTTCGGTCCGGTGGACTATATGCCAGCCATGCCTTACACGCGACAGCCAGTAGCCAATCAGTGGGACATCAACGTGTATATGATGAAAACACTCCGCGCACGCTACCAGTGATCAAATTGATTCACAACACGCAACAACGAACACAACTAAAACGCAACACGGAACAGTAAATCATTGATGGATCAGTTTTTACATTTCTTCGGCAGGTTCCACCCGTTGCTTGTCCATTTTCCTGTCGGTGTCATTGTCCTCGCATTTGTTTTTGACGCCCTGAGTCTCGTCCGCAAATACCGTAAGCTGAGTATTGCGGTGCAACCATCGCTGGCATTCGGTACATTCGCTGCGGTTGTTTCGGTAATCACTGGCATTATACTTTCAGAAGAAGGTGGCTACACAAAACCGCTCGTGCTCTACCATCAATATGCAGGCGTTGCCACGACCGTGTGTTTAGTTGCATTGCTTTTCGCGAGACGAAACCAACGTGTCCTGCAGTATGAGCGCAAAACAAAACGACCTGTCCGATTCTTTTTGTTCATTCCTGTGTTCGGATTGCTTGTACTTACGGGACACTGGGGCGGATCGCTAACGCATGGTGAAGAGTTTCTCACCGAATACCTAACCCTTGGCAGCACGAACAAGGCAGACCCGGTTACGCGGATCGGGCAAATCTCAAATCCGAGCGAAGCCGTGATTTATTCGGATGTGATCCAGCCAATCCTTGAATCGAAATGCTACTCCTGCCATAGCGCATCAAAACAAAAAGGCGACCTGCGTCTTGACCAGCCTGAGTTTATTGCAGCAGGTGGAAAAGATGGAAAAGTGGTTGTCTATCACGCGGCAGATTCGAGCTCACTCTATTCGCGGATGATGCTTCCGCTGGAAGATCAAGACCATATGCCTCCCAATGAAAAACCGCAGCCTTCAACGGCAGAGATCGATCTCATTCGTCTTTGGATCAATGAAGGCGCGCCATTCGACAAAACAGTGAGCACATTGAAAGCGTCCGCTCAGGCAGTTGAGTTCATCAAACTCGTTGCAGAGGGAATCAACAAAGAAAGCTGGATCCGGGAGAAAGAAGTAGCTCCTGCAGATGAATCCGCGCTGGCAAGTCTGAAACAAGCCGGAGTGATTGTATTGCCTGTAGGGCAAAATTCAAACTACCTTCATCTTAATTTATCCAATGTAAAGACGGTAACTGCAAAAACAGTGTCACTGATGCAAAAGCTGGACGAACAGGTTGTCGCATTGCGCTTCAGCTATTGCACACTGGAAGAAAAAAATCTTTCATTTCTCAACCGATTCGACAATCTGACGTGGCTTTATCTCGATCACACGAACGTGAACGATGAAAGCTTCCAAACGATTAACACGCTGGAAAGCCTTAAATATCTCAATATTGTATTCACAGACATCAGCGAAAAATCGATCGATCTGAAAAAATTTCCTTCACTGCGACAGCTCTTTACTTTTGAATCAAAGGTGAACCCGGCCGCAGCAATGGAACTGCGGAAAGCCTGGCCCGAGCTGTCAATAGACACAGGCGGAGTTGCACTGCCGCGACTCGAAAGCGATACGATCATCTACCGAAAGAAAAGCTGAGCATGAATCCAGGCGACATATTAACGGAATATGGAATAGACAATCGCGACTGTCGGGTTGAAGCGTTATCCAGTGGACTGATCAACTCAACCTGGAAGGTTTCCTCTGCCGCAAAGGAGTATGTGGTACAAAAGATCAATACCTCCGTCTTCAAAGAGCCGTATGTGATTGGCCGTAACCTCGAATTGCTTTCAGCATACCTGGAGCAGTTTCCGGAATACCTGTTCGCTGGACCGATCAAAAACAAGAATGGTAAGTCACTCACGACTGTTGGCGAGGACGTTTACCGGATCTTTCCGTACATCAGCAACTCGTATACTGTTGAGCGCGTGACATCCTCGCAGGAGGCATTTGAGGCGGCCTCCCAGTTCGGACGATTTACATTCATGCTGAAAGACTTCGACCCGGAAAAACTCGGCATTACCATTCCGGATTTTCATAATATCGCTTTCCGTTACGGCCAATTTACGCACGCCATCCGACATGGAAATCCAGAGCGGATCAGGCAGAGCCAGGAACTCATAGCCGAGCTTCAGTCGCACAAAAAGATCATTGACGAATTTGAAGCGATCAAACGCAATCCGGAATTCATCACGCGTGTGACACATCACGATACGAAGATCAGCAATGTTCTGTTTGACCAGAATGGCACGGGACTCTGCGTCATTGACCTGGACACGGTGATGCCGGGATATTTTTTCAGTGATGTTGGTGATATGATGAGAACGTATCTTTCACCGACAACTGAAGAAGAAACCGATTTTTCAAAAATCCATATTCGCGATGAAATGTATCACGCTATCAAAAGCGGATATCTGTCAGGTATGAAAGCCATTCTCACTGACGCGGAGAAACAAAGTTTTTTCTATGCCGGCAAGTTCATGGTCTACATGCAGGCACTTCGTTTCGCCACCGACTTTTTGAATGATGATATCTATTATGGAGCGAAATATCGCGATCACAACTTCAACCGCGCCAACAATCAGCTCGTCCTCCTGGAAAAGCTGATCGAAAAAGAGCCTGTGCTAAACCGGGATTGACCGATCGCGCGAAGCTGGTACAGTTACTTTTTCTCCAATCTGCTGACGCCACATTGCGTAATAGAGACCTTTCTCCAGCAGGAGTTGTTCGTGCCTGCCTGACTCGACAATGTTCCCCTTCTCGAGAACGAAGATCTTATCGGCATGCATGATGGTGGAAAGACGATGGGCGATCAGGATCGTGATGTGGTCTCTGATCACCGACACCTCACGAATGGTTTCCGTGATCTCCTCCTCTGTGAGTGAATCCAAAGACGAGGTGGCTTCATCGAATACGAGAATATCCGGCTGACGCAGCAATGCACGCGCTATTGAAAGGCGTTGTTTTTCACCTCCGGACACTTTCACGCCTCCCTCTCCGATCAGTGAATCCAGGCCCTTGTCGGCACGCGCGAGCAGCGACTGGCATGCAGCCTTTCGGAGCACATGCAGACATTCTTCATCGGTAGCATCGGGTTTGACAAAAAGCAGGTTCTCACGAATGGTGCCCGCAAAGAGCTGCGTGTCCTGCGTAACAAAGCCGATCTTTTCACGAAGCTGGTCAAGGTCGATGTTAGTGCTGTCGATGTCGTTGTATAAGATCGTTCCTTCTTTTGGCGGATATAATCCCACGAGGAGTTTTACGAGGGTGGTCTTACCGGAACCAGAAGGTCCAACGAAAGCAATAGTCTGTCCGTTGTTTGTCTTGAACGAGATATTGTTCAATGCATAGGTCGATGCCGACTGATGCTTAAAACTTACACCGTTAAAGCTGAGCGAAGTTATTGTTCCGATCGATTGCGGATTAGCCGGTTTGCGTTCCTTCGGCAGTTTCAGGATGCGATCGAAGTTGAGCAACGAAACGTCAGCCTCCCGGTAGGCGATGATCACACTGCCGAGTTCCTGCAGCGGACTGAACAAAAAGAACGAATAGAACAAAAAGGTGAAATACTTCCCGGCAGAGATCTCGTTGTCGAAGATCAGCACAAGGAGGATAACCACCATCACACTGCGGACGAAGTTTACGGTGGTCCCCTGCAGGAAGCTCATGCCGCGCACGTACTTTACCTTCTTCAGCTCAAGTCCGAGTATTTTATAGGTTGTGCTGTTGAGCCTGTTGATTTCCTGCTTTGCGAGACCAAGGCTTTTGACAAGTTCAATATTTCGCAGCGATTCAGTCGTAGATCCCGCGAGAGCAGTTGTTTCCTTGACGATGCTCTTCTGAATAACTTTTATCTTCCGGCTGAGGAGCCAGCTCGTCAGCGCAATAACGGGAACGGCAACAAAATATACCAGGGTCACCTTGTAGCTGATGGTCAGGGAATAGATCACGATAAAAACCATTGCCACGAGACTTGCAAAAAGCACGTTGATAAAAGAAGTGATAAACTTTTCTGAGTCCGTTCTTACTTTCTGTAGTATCCCGAGCGTTTCGCCACTGCGCTGATCTTCGAAAGTTTGGTATGGCAGCTCGAGAGAATGCTGAATTCCGTCTGCATACATTTTGGCACCAAGTTTTTGCACAACAATATTGGTAAAGTAGTCCTGCAGGTTTTTTGCGATCCGCGACACCATGGCCGCCCCTATTGCGAGTCCGACCAGCGTCAGTATCCCCTTCATAAACTCGGATCGCGAAAGCACGCTCTTCTTTTCAATAAAGTTGTCGACAATCTTCCCGGTTATATGCGGATCGAGGAGGGAAAAGACCTGACTTATCGCGGCAAGCAATAATGCGACTGCGATGAGCCCCTTATAATTCTGTAAGTATCGTAGAAGTATTTTCATTGGGTGGATGTGATGTCGGATTTCACCGAAGGGTAACAAGTTAGAAGAAAAGTAGGTTCAGGGAGCGTCTATTAAACAATAAGTTTCATAGGGCGCGCTGGAGGTCACTAACGATTTTTATTTTCGAAAAAAGACTGCTACCTTCTGTGCACTCAATTGTAACCCCTTGAGAACTAGCACCCTCTTGCTACCTGTCATGGTATTTGTCGCGCTCCATTCCGGGGCGCAGACTTTGGTAAAAATGCATGCTGGCTACAGCTACCTCGAGCACTTTTCAGCTGGCCCAATCGTTGAATGGCGATCCAGGCACAGCGTCAGTGTCCGATATGGTTCCAACTTTTTTTATCAGCCAGCGAACTTCTCGACTTTCTTCGCTGAGTATCAGCGATCGATCCTGCCGGGCAATCTTCATCGACTCATCCCCGCGGCCGGAATTAAAATCGGCTATACAATCTTTACTGACGAATACTACCGTTGGAATATTGTATCAGTGGTGCCGTTATTTAGTCTGCGATACCGTGCCTCCGATCGACTGGATCTCGTGGCCGGGAGTGGTGTTGCTATTTGCCGGATCGAGTCCGTAACAAGAATACATTTCGGGGAAATCGGCAAATACAAGCAGTATCTGCCGGAATTCAATGTCGCAATTCACTACTCGATGAGGCGAATGAAACAATGACCAGGAAGCTAACCATATGGCTACTGCTGACGTCTGTGAGTCTGACGCAATGCGAGCGGGTTGAATACTATCCGGACAATCCAATCACAAACGTCATAACGCGCGTGCTGGCGCACAAAGGTGGCGGAGGATCCTTTGGCGAGGGAAATTCCCTCGAGGCATGTGTCTATGGCCTGGAACGGCTTGAGGGAATTGAATGCGACATCCAGATCAGTGAGGATAACGAACTATGGCTTAGTCACTCCTCCGATGTCCCTGCATGCGGAGGATTCTCTGGAAAGTGTTTTGCCGGCATGGCAAGCAAGTCCATTATAGAGATTGACTCGTGCCTCGGACCACAATACAATTTCGCCAGGCTGGAAACGATCTTCGCTTACATGGCCACATACTACCCCGACAAGTTTATATCACTTGACGTAAAGGCATGGACACCATGCGAGCTCAATGACATCAACGTATCGCGAAAGATGAATCAGCTGGCAGCCCAGATCATTAACCTTACCAACGAATACGACATGCAAGGGAATGTAATGGTAGAGTCGGAGACCGGAGATTTTTTGTATTACATCAAAACGCACACTGATTTTATCGAGACCTACCTGACGACACTTGGAGATTTTGAACTTGGCGCAGCGCGCGCATTGGATGCAGGCTTCAGCGGAATATCATACCAATTCGATCCGGGCAAAAACCTTGTTCGCGAGCAGGTAGATCTGCTTCATCGCAAGGGTTTAAGAATTCAATTGTGGACGATCTACGATAGCCAGGCGCTTGAAGAAGCCTATGCTCTCGGAGTGGATTTCATTCAGACAGACGACCTGTAACCCTATTCGGATCCTTTCAGTTTACCGATCAGCTTTTCGTTCTTTTGGGCGGGCGTCAGGTTTCTTTGATAGTCGTACGCAGCATTCTCCCACTCACCGTAGGTTGCGTTCGGCAACACGATAAACTTCGCGCCCCACTCGCCTTTTACTTTGTCCGCCTCAGCCATCCGCTCATCGTTCGGCTTTTTTTCGAACAGCTGCGTGAAGTCATTCAGGTTATCGCCCAACAGCATGACGACACGGTGTGTCTTAGCAACACTGAGCCTCCGCTCCTCTTTGGACGATGTGCGCGCCATAAAAATCATGTGTTCGCGATCCGCATCCGGAAACTGATAAGCGCGAAGATTTGCAACGGTGGAATTTACTTCCGTGGTGTCGCGGTTGCTAATGTAGTAAATATAAATGCCTCTGCTTTTTGCATATTGAAGAAACTCCAAGGCGCCCGGCACTGGCGTGGCTTTGGATTTATCAGTCCAGCGTTTCCATGAATCTTTCGCGAACTCTGTTCCCTGTCGGATATTATCCGCTTCGTAATAGCTGTTATCGAGAACAGTCTCATCGATGTCAGTGATGATCGCATACTTGTGACGCTTCCTGATTTTCATTTTCTCAAGTTTCCAGCGCGCCATGTTAAAGGCCTGGTAACATAACGCGCGATATTCCGCTGACTGTTGTTGCCAGATCACTGAAAGAGTTTTATTGCTGTGCGGAATAGAATCGCCAGCCGATTGCGCGAAGGCAACTGAAGACGACATGAGGAGGACCAAAAGAACCCGGATGGCCATGTTGACTTTTTTTGACGGGCAAAGATAGAAAAATGTTGGTGGGTTGAGTCGTTGAAACGTTGATTAGTTGATTCGTTAATACGTTGATTCGTTGATTCGTTATGGAGGCCTGCGATCAAAAAGTCCTTTTTTCAGACAGATGTCTTGAAATATTAGCACACCCCCGTTGAGCCGCACAACGTATCAACTAACAAACCAATCAACGTATCAACTTAAACAAAAAACCTGTGACGGAAGCAAGCTCCAATCACAGGCCGGGTTGTTTGGTCTTATTTTTTATTGAATCTCTTTCAAAAGCGAAATTCCATAGCGCTCGGGGTCGCGAGGCGGGTTTGCGTTCCAGTTGCGGTATGAATGCGATCCATCCGTTTCGTAGTACACCTTGTATGTACCCTTTGGCAGGATAATCGTGTCGTTGAAAAGTCGGTTCTTGCTTGCGCCTCCGGCAGATTCTGTGTTCCGATATGTCATCTCCCAAACAACTTTTCCTGTCTCTGTATTTTTGATCCATCCATAGTCAACCAGTTCACCATCATCACCCTCACCAATCGCCACTATGCGAAGCTTCGTGTCACGGTCGAGTGTGAACGTCTCGCTGAATTGCTGATCGTCACGCACCCTGACAATTTCGACAACGACTTTGTCATTTTTGTATGTGTTGGGATCGAACAGGGTAACTTTTGCCCTGTCCTCTTTCTTAGTTGCCCACAATGTTATTCCGTAATGGTCCTGCTCGTGAGGAGGGCCGCTGTTCCAGTCTCCATAAGAGTGGGAGTCGTCAGTTGAATAGTAGACGATATAGTCACCTTTATCAAGTGTGATCGTTTCATCGACCATCTTGTTCTTTTCCGCACCACCGGCATGCTCACGTCTGCGTTCGTTCATATCCCAGACGATCTCTTTGGTTGCGGCATTGATGATCCAGCCATTGTCAGCCATCTCATCATCTGACTCTTCACCAATGCACAGCACGCGCAACTCGGTCGCTGACTTCAATGACAATCCCTTCGAGATCTGCTCGTCATCTCTGACTTTCGTGAGTTGCAGAACCGGTGCAACTGCTTCGGGCATCTTAAAAGCAACCACATTCGAAGGTTTATCTGCCCAGATTGTAATGCCAGTATATTGCGGATCATCCGGAGGCATCGCATTCCAGTCGTTGTAGGTATGCGAATCATCCGTTACATAGCTGACCAGGTAATTGCCAGCCGGCAATGTGATCTTCTCATCCACGAGCATGTTCTTCTTTGCACCACCGGCAGCATTAGAGTTGCTGTAGTCCATCACCCATACACGTTTATTCTTGTCAACATCGTAGATCCATGCGTAGTCGAAAGTTTCGTCCCTGTCGCCCTCACCGACCGCGTAAATGCGAAGCGATGTTTCAGCGGAAAGCGAAAATCCCTTCTTGATATTTGCATTGTGATCGGGCTTGATTATGGCTACCACAGCATCTTTAATCTTACTGTCAATCAGCCCGGCAGCGCTCGTCTTTGTAAAGTTTCCGGTGACCGTCATACCCATTCCCTCACGAAGTTCGCTGTTGTAACGAACGCGTTTTCTGTCGCCAAACACCTGGTCTACAAAACCGGTAAAGCTGTCGAAGCTCCAGTTGTTGTTCGGATGATGAAATGCCCCGGTGAAATATACTTCATACGTTCCCTTCTTCAACGCCACCTCATCCTTCACTTCGAGTTCACCGAAATTGAAGTGGCGATCGTCCATCTTATCTGCTGTATGCCAGACGGTCTTGCGCGTCTGACTGTCTATAATCCAGCCATAGTAAACAATCATCTTCCAGTCTTCTTCATGGAATGCGCCACCAGTGACGTGGATCTTAACCTTCTCATCCTGGCTGACGGTAAATGCTGCGTACTCTACCTTGCCGGGGAACACGTCTCCGACACCGAGCGTAGTCTGCGCCAACGCGGAAAGCGTTGATATGGTGAGCCCGGCACAAAGCAGTAGTGTGTGAATTTTTTTCATATGTCTTTTTATTGGATTGGTCGTGCATGAAAGTCCCGCATGTTCTGAGCGATGATGACTAACGGATAAATTTGTTAAAACACCTTGTCGGGACATAGTTTAGCTAAGGTTCGCCTTCAGTTACCCAACATTGTACCATTTTAAAAGCCTTCGTTTTCACGCGATTTTAGCGATCACCAACGGTTGACTGTTACAGAATGATGCACGCGGTGTTCAGTTTAGGACAATCGATTAAAAAGATTTACCGGCTGCCCTGGCGTAATAAAAGGAGTGTTTAACGCTACGAATCAGAATTGCCGAAAAAACCAATCTGGCGGGTACACGAATTTTAATCAACTCCGGTAAACTATCAGATGAAAAAGCTATGGCATTACAACGGTTTGTCTATCGTACTTTTTCTGCTTTTCGCTGGCTCTCTTGTCGGGCAGATCCTTACCGGCCATAAAGAGCACAATGAAGAGACAGTAGACATGGGTGGCCGTGCAATCAGCATGAGCGAATACCTTACGTCCGGCCATTTTCTCCAATCCACTTTTGAAAACTGGGAGAGTGAGTTCCTGCAGATGGCCCTCTACCTGATCCTGACAATGTTTCTTTACCAGAAAGGATCTGCGGAGTCGAAAGACCCGGACGATCCGGAAGAAGAAGTTGATCGTGAGCCCGATCCGAAAAAGAAAGATGCCCCGAGAGTAGTACGCAAGGGTGGACTTGCGTTAAAGATTTATAAGCACTCGCTGTGTTACACGCTTTCATTATTATTTGTGCTGTCGTTTTTCGTGCACTGGCGTGGGAGCCTGAAGGACTTTAACGAGGAGCAGATGCTCAAAAACAAGCCCACTGAAACGGCCATCGAATATCTTGGGAGCTCAAGATTCTGGTTTGAGTCATTTCAAAACTGGCAAAGTGAATTTCTTTCGATTTTTGCCATTGTAATCCTGTCTATCTTCCTTCGCGAACAAGGTTCACCTCAGTCAAAACCCGTTGATGCACCTCATTCCGAAACCGGGAGCTAGAAATCAGAGCAGAAATTTTTCCACAACCGTATATTATCGCTTCGTTGCAACGGTATGTCTACCTGCAGCACGTGTGGCATTAAATCAAAAAAACGTTACCAAAAATCTGTGCCTCCACGCGATCAAGGGGCCTGTTTCCCAAAGATGCGGATGCGTCATGATTTTTGTAAGTGCCAATCAGATGTTTTAGGAGGATGATAATGGGTGATGCTCAGTTGCGACCGAACATCGTTTTGGTCGAAGATGATTTTGATCTGTGTTTAATTCTGGAGCGACTTTTAACTAAAGCGGGGTACGCTGTAACGGCCTTGCGCGAGGGCAGAGAAATACTCGAGCACTCGTTCGATGCACCAGCTTTGTTTGTCCTTGATATAACGCTGCCATCGATAGACGGAATAGCGCTGTGCAAATACTTAAGGGTTCAGTCGCGATTTAAAACAGTACCGATCATAGTAGTTTCGGGCAATCATGATATGAAACACCGGGCCCTGACTGCGGGCGCACATACTTTTATTCAGAAACCTATGAGCATCGATCATTTGCTCAGGGAAGTAAAATCCACCATTATAGATAATAATCTGCCTGGGCGATCATGAACGAAGAAAGTGGACGTTCCGGGTCTTCAACGTATGAAACCCTGGAAGCAATAATTTGTTGCTTCTGTGGACCTTGATGCCGGCAAATTCGCACCCCTCCACCCTCGAAATTTTTAACCAGTCAACGTTTGCATAACATCAAAAAGCGGCCAGGCAGATAAATTCTTTTCAAAACTTCTTAAAGCCTATTGACTTAGTAGACATTAAACATATATTTGTGCGAAAGTCTACAGAATCTATAGGTATTATGAAGAATTGGAAAAAGATCGTCATTGTCAGCCTTGCGCTCGTGATCAGTGGCGGAGTTTACGCCCAGGGTGGAAAGACAAATCCCCAGGGCCAGAAAGTCATTGTAGTCACCGGTGCACGCTTCTCCTACAAACTCATTGAGAAGTGGATTGACGAATACACCAAGCTCGACCCATCCGTACAGATCGTGGTCGAAGCCCGCGGTTCAAACGATCCGGCCAAATACGACATCCTCGCTGAAGTCTATGAGCATCCTGCCGATATAAAGGAAAAGAGAGCATATGTGACCGTGGGAAGATATGCGGTGTTCCCGGTGGCGACAAGCAACTCGAGTTTTGCGCGCATTTACGGAGAGGAAGGACTGACGAAACAGCACATTGTTCAGATCTTCTTCCACGACATTTTCGCAGATCAGGAAAAGCAAAAAGAAATCAAAGCCCCTTATACCGTTTACACACGTCTTCAGAAAGCTGGCGTACCTGTTATCTTTTCAAAGTACTATGGGTTTGAACAGAAAGACATTAAAGGAATCGGAATAGCAGGAGCCGATACCCATCTTCTCAAGGCGCTTCTTCGCGATTCAACGGGCGTAACCTACTTCCCTACTCCTGTGATCTTTCAGCAAAATGGAACTCCTGTTGACGGATTGACTGTGATTCCGGTTGACATTAACGGCAACGGAAAAGTAAGCGATGACGAAAAGTTTGTCAGCCAGTTCAATAAAGTCATCGAAAAAATTGAAAGCGCAGATCCTGGTCAGGTTAAAAATGTGCAGATCGATTACCTGCACCTGTCTGTGGATAAAGAAAACGCAAGTCCTGAAGCCGTTGATTTTCTCAAATGGGTAAATGAAAACGGTCAGAAATACCTTCACGAATTCGGATTCCTCCTGCCAGACCCTAAGCGCGTGGAGAAAGAGAAGTTTACAGAGTTCGCCTCGAAAAAAGGAAGATAAAACCAGCACAAACCCAAATATTTTCTAATTGCCAAACCTCGTTGTATGATCAGACATTTACTGACTTTTTCTATTATACTGTTCGCATTCACTGCGTCAGCGCAAACTGTGGTTCAGGGTATTGTTACCGACAACAAAGGCGAGTCGGTCGTGGGCGCGACCGTCATTGTCAAAGGAACGAACACCTATGCGGTCACTGATATTAATGGAGCGTTCACGCTGAATGGGCCGACACAATTTCCATTCACCATTCGCATCAGTTCCACAGGCCTGAAAGCCCAGGACGTTCAGGTTTTCGAAGCGCTGGAAGAGCCACTCGAAATCAGCCTGCAGGATGAAAACGTACTACGCGAAGTCGTAGTAACAGCACGCAGAAGAAACGAAACGGTGCAGCAGGTCCCTATTCCAATCGCTGTTGTCAGCGGTGAGCTGATCGAAGATGCCGGTGCCTTCAATGTAAACCGTGTAAAGGAAATTGTTCCTTCCGTGCAATTGTATTCTTCCAATCCGCGAAACACTGGTATAAACATCCGGGGACTGGGATCGCCATTTGGTCTCACGAACGATGGTCTTGATCCCGGTGTAGGCTTTTATGTCGATGGCGTATACTACGCCCGCCCTGCCGTGGCAACGCTTGATTTTATTGACGTGGAGCGGATTGAAGTATTGCGCGGTCCGCAAGGAACTTTGTTTGGCAAGAACACAACGTCAGGAGCATTCAATATCACCACACGCAAGCCATCGTTCACACCCGAGTACAGCTTCGAAACAAGCTTCGGAAACTATGGTTTTGTTCAGGCGAAGACTTCTATCAGTGGTCCGCTCACAAAAAAGATCGCAGGTCGTTTCTCTTTCTCAGGAACACAGCGCGATGGTGTGATTGAAAATGTCCGCACGGGCAAGTTCACCAACGATATGAACAATCTCGGATTCCGCGGTCAGCTTCTTTTCAAGCCATCCGATAAAGTATCTATTCTCCTCGCAGGTGAAAATTCCCGTCAGCGCCCCGATGGCTACGCACAGGTAGTGGCTGGCGTTGTTCAGACTCAGCGTCCCGCGCTCCGTCAGTTCAGCACCATTATTTCCGATCTCAATTATCAGCTTCCGAGCCAGAACGCATTTGACCGCAAGATCGATCATGACACACCATGGAATTCAGGCAACGACCTCGGTGGTGTTTCACTCAACATTGATGCAGAGCTTGGCCCTGGAACACTCACTTCAACTACAGCATGGCGTTACTGGAACTGGGATCCATCGAACGACAGAGACTTCACGGGTCTGCAGGCGCTGGCAAAATCACAAAACCCTGCAGAGCACAAGAACTGGTCGCAGGAAATTCGCTACGCAGGAAAGTTCTCATCGAAGCTCAGCGGTGTTGTGGGACTATTTTACATTGATCAGGAAGTGCAGATCCACGGCACGGAAGAATCTGGCAGAGACCAGTGGAGATTCTCTCAAACGAATACAAATGCTTTGTGGAGAACTCCCGGACTGTTTGAAGGTTTTGGCGTCCGCACTGAATCCTCGATCAGATCAACGAGCGCAGCTGTATTTGCCAACGCAGACTGGGAGGCGCTGAAGGGTCTTCACATCCAGCCTGGCGTTCGTTTCAACCTGGACAAGAAAGATGTCGTGTATGACCGAGTGGCCTACGGAGGTTTGGATACAGCAACATTCGAGGGAACAAAAGCACAGAAGACAACACTTCAGGGATTCAAGAACGGTGTGTACACCAGCCAGGCTTATAACTCAAGTGCTGATGAAGACAACTTTACCTATCTGCTGACGGTTGCCTATCACGTCAACAAGCGGGTGAATGCGTACGCAACGTATTCAACAAGCTTCAAGCCAGTAGGCGTCAACGTTGCGGGATTGCCAACCATTAATGGTCAGCCGGCAACCGATCTAGCCGTAATCAAGCCGGAAGATGTTCAGCATTTCGAAGCCGGTGTGAAAACGTCACCGATAGACAGGTTCACATTGAATGCGACTTTCTTCAACACTGATATCAACAACTATCAGACGAACGTTCAATCACCCGAACTTGGCGTGAATCGCGGCTACATCGCGAATGCGGAAAAAGTAAATGTAAGAGGTCTTGAAGTTGATGCAAATTTCCGTGTGAACAGCAACCTGTCATTTTATGCTTCAGGTGCCTATACCGATGGAAAGTATGTAACCTTCACGAATGCTCCTCTCCCACTGGAGGAAACAGGCTATGTTGACAATGACGGTGTGCAGGTCGCGTTCAAGGACGTGTCAGGTGAAAGACTTCCCGGTATTTCAAAGTTTGCCGGTTCGGTTGGCGGTGAAGTAGTGACCAACACGTTGCGTTTCATCGGTCAGGAAAGCAAGTTCTTCTTCGGGTTCGATGGATTCTATCGTTCCGAATTTTCGTCAAGCCCATCGCCTTCGCAGTTCCTCAACATTGATGCATACACCTTGTTCAATGCGCGCGCTGGTTTCAGATCGACTGCGGGAATTTCTCTCTTCGTGTGGGGCAGGAACATCGCTGACAAGGATTATTACGAGCAACTTCTGCCGGCAGGTGGAAACGCTGGACACTACGCTGGTGTCCTTGGCGATCCGAGAACGTATGGCATCACCTTACGATATTCCTATTAATCTGGTTAAATGAAGGGCTGCCACTGGTGGAGTGGCGGCCTTTGCTTTTTCAAAAAAACACAAACCATCTATTGCACTCACTTTTATGCAGTTCTTTCTACGTATTACATTCTTCGTTCTTTTCATCGTAGCATCGTTATCCCTTCAGGCGCAGGCACCTGAAAAACATATTGAGAACCGTGAACAATTGTGGTTCGGTTATTTCAACCAGACCAGGCTGACATCGAAGTTTGGACTTTGGGCAGACATTCACTACCGAAGAACGGAGAATTTTGCCGACCGCCCATTTCAGTTCCTCGTTCGCCCGGCACTGACCTACTTTATTAAAGACAATCTTCGTGTCAACGTGGGGTATGCCTTTGTCTCTCACTTTCCCGGCAAGGGGCTGGAGACAACGCGCTTTGAGCATCGGCCGTGGCAACAGATCTGGTGGAATCAGAAGTATACGGGCCTAACCACGCTCCAGTGGCTGCGGCTTGAACAGCGATTTAACGAGAAGGTGGTTGCAGACGTGAAGCAGGATGGCTACAACTATAACTTTCGTGTGCGCTACAACTTTTCTTTTTTTCTTCCGCTGAAAGGAAATGAGATGAAGGCGCATACACCGTTCGCTGCTGTGATGAACGAAATATTCCTCAACTTCGGTGAGCGAATTGTCTACAATACATTCGATCAAAACCGGTTGTTCGCAGGCTTCGGCTATCAGTTCTCATCACATCTCAACGCACAGCTGGGATACATGAACGTTTATCAGCAGGAGGCTTCCGGCTCGAATTATTTCTCGACACATACGGTCAGATTGTTCGTGTTCCACTCGCTGGACCTGAGAGACGGGCATTGAGCAACGGATGCTCTATTTGTCGTTCGACTCCGTAATCTACAGTTGCGCGCATGTAGAATCATGCAGAAATTTGCTTTGGCACAGTTCTTTCCTCTGACATTTCTGGAAGGCAGAACATCATAAATGAGGAATTATCGGAGTCATGGCAAGCGGGGAAAGGACAGTACTAATCGTGGAAGACAACAGAGATTTTCACATGTTGACAAAGCTCGCTCTCAGTAAGAGCGGCTATAAGGTGGAATCATTATTTGACGGGAAGTTGAAAGAAGTGCTGAAAAAACTGATGAAGTGCGATCTCGTGCTGTTGGATGTCGACCTTCCAAGTGCAAGTGGAACAGACATCAGCAACGGTATCAAAAACAACCCACGAACCCATCACATTCCGGTGATCATGATTACGGGTAATGCAGAGGGCCCCGCTCTATGTACAAAAGGCCATGCGGATGCATGCCTCATTAAACCGTTTCCGTTTGCAAGTCTGCTGCAGACCATTGAAACCGTGTTCAGGAATAAGACACCGAGAACCGATGACTGACGTCATCAAAGATTCCAATTCGCTCTGTTTAATATAAAGGCTACCGGTAAAGTAGCCTTTTCTTTTTTTGCAGACTGACGTGCGTCAATGTTTTCCATTGAACTTTTCCTGAAAAATAAACCGCAAGCCCTGGCAGAGGAAATTAAAATCAGCAGGCTTGTTGAAGAAATGAAATACACCATGCCTGTTGAAGAGCTGCATGTCGATTGTTGTGATGGTCGTGCTGTAGATGACAATCGGTATATGCCGCAGCTTCTCATTTTGTTTGACTACAGTCACGAATTCTTTTCCATCCATCTTCGGCATATTGATGTCAAGAAAGATGATGTCCGGATTTTGAGGAAAGTCAATGAGCTTCGCCAATCCTTCATCCCCGTCAGAAGCAAGAACACATTTTATGTCGCCTTCTTTCTGAGACACTTTATTGATTGCTTCAACGAAAAGGTCGCAGTCATCGGGGTCATCTTCAACATATAGTACTGTCATAAGATTCTGATTATTAGCAAGAATAATCAAAAATACGGGACGCAGATCTTTTGGCAATGAATAGTTATCAACATTCATATGCGGCATTATCGGGAACACCAGCCGTGTGGAAAAGATGCTACGCTTTACGTTGCTACGTGCGCTATGTACCTTCTTTGTATGCAAGCTTCATAAACGCCACTACTTCGCGGTTGATATCATCCTTTTGAAAAACGCGCAGGTGATGATTGTACTGTTCATGATCTCCAGGAACCTTTGCGATTTTTTGAAAGCAAAGATTGTCAGGATGAGGCTGGCTGAAAGGAAATACGATATGTACAAAGTTCTTTCCGAGCTGCGTGACATATGCAATACGCTTTCGCGAGGTAGCTATGCCTATCATCGTCTTTGCCGGGACCACCTCAATCTTCCCTACCTTTTGAAACTGGTCGATGAAATGGCTGAACAATTCCAGCGTGTGTGCTGACTTGCCTTTCAGAAAATCATCAACTGTCTTTTCCATGTGATCAATGCCATTTAAAATCTCCTCCTGGCAGGACAGTTCATGACGGATGGAACTGCCCGGTTGACTAAGATTGGTGAAAGAAATATAGTATCTTTTGTTCATGCAGGTTATTCTAGGTGTTATTTTTCATTTCATCGGAGGCTTTGCTTCCGGAAGTTTTTATCTGCCCTTTAAGAAAGTCCGCGGCTGGGCATGGGAATCTTACTGGATTGTGGGAGGACTATTCTCGTGGCTTATCGTCCCGCCCCTTGCTGCCTACTTAACTGTACCCGGTTTTGCTGAAATCATTTCTGCTGCGGACAGCAGCGCGCTGCGCTGGGTCTATACAATGGGTGTTCTGTGGGGAATCGGTGGCCTCACCTATGGGCTTGGTATCAGGTTTCTCGGCATGTCATTAGGGAACTCCGTTATCCTTGGATATTGTGCAGCATTTGGCGCGCTGATTCCACCGCTGTATTACAATTACTTTCCAACGGAAGGGAAAATATCTTTTTCGCAAATGCTGTCGAGCCCGGGAGGCAAACTTGTGCTGCTGGGCGTTTTGGTATGCCTTACGGGAATTTTCATTTGTGGCATTGCGGGCATGATGAAGGAAAAGGAACTCGGAGATGAAGCAAAGAGAAAAAGTGTGGCAGAATTCAGCCTTATTAAAGGACTGATTGTGGCTACCATCTCGGGAATATTGAGCGCATGTTTTAATTTCGGTATAGAAGCAGGGAAGCCTATGGCGACAGCCGCGGTTGATGCGGGATACAATCCGCTTTTTCAAAACAACGTCACGTATGTCGTGCTGTTGTGGGGCGGACTCACGACAAACCTCGTATGGTGCATGATCCTCAATGCAAGAAATAAAACGTTTGGCGACTACACAAACAGCAATACTCCGCTCAGTAGAAATTATCTGTTTGCTGCCCTCGCAGGCACAACGTGGTTCCTGCAGTTTTTCTTCTACGGAATGGGTGAAAGTAAACTTGGAAATGGCGCAAGCTCGTGGATCCTGCACATGGCCTTCATTATCCTCATCTCAAATCTCTGGGGAATTCTGCTGAAGGAATGGAAAGGTGTCTCTGCAAAGACGAGAGTAACAATAGCTTTTGGTATCGCTACAATTCTTGCCTCGGTAATTCTTGTCGGATACGGTAATTCCGTCACCGATTAAACACAACGAAATTAATTATGACTGAAACACGCTCAACACAATTCAAACACGTGAGCTACCTGTGGGATGAAAAGAAAGCCGCAGCCCTCGGCAACGATGAAGTCGCACTTCTCCTCTACCGGTCAAACCTTCTGGGTGCTGACCTCCGGCTTACAAACTATGGCGGTGGAAATACTTCCTGCAAGGTAATGGCAACAGATCCGCTCTCCGGCCAGCTGACTGAAGTCATGTGGGTTAAGGGATCCGGTGGCGATATCGGCACACTCAAACGCAGCGGGCTTGCCGCACTATATATGGATCGCCTGCTCAATCTGAAAAAAGTGTATCGCGGGCTGGCGCATGAAGATGAAATGGTTGAGCTTTTCAATTATTGCATCTACGACCTCAACTCGAAAGCACCGTCAATCGACACACCATTGCACGCATTTCTTCCATTTAAGCATATCGATCACCTTCATCCCGATGCTGCCATCGCCATTGCGGCAGCAAAAGATGGAAAGCGCATAACCGAAGCGTTGTTCAATGGAAAAATCGGATGGGTGGACTGGCAGCGTCCAGGGTTTGATCTCGGACTTAAGATTCGTCAATGTCTCGATGACAATCCCGTGATTCGTGGCATCATGCTCGGTTCCCACGGCTTGTTCACGTGGGGCGACACATCCTACGAAAGTTACGTCAACACACTCGAAGTGGTTGAACGCTGCGCTGAATACCTTGAAGCAAACTACAATAAGAAGCGTCCGGTCTTTGGCGGGCAGAAGATAAAAAGCCTTGATAAAAATCTACGTACCCAACAGGCATCGGCACTTGCCCCGATTCTTCGCGGCTTTTGCTCCAGCGAAGTCCGCATGGTCGGTCATTTTACTGACGATGATAAGGTTCTTGAATTTATCAACAGTTATGATCTGACGAAGCTTGGGCCGATGGGAACGAGCTGCCCGGATCACTTCCTTCGCACAAAGATTAGCCCGCATATCCTTACACTGTCGCCAGATGAAAATCTAAACGATGTGCAGGCCATTAAAACGAAACTGCAGCCTGGTTTCGAAAGCTATCGGAAAATGTATCGCGAGTATTATGAAACCTGCAAACACCCCAACAGCCCGCCCATCAGAGATGCAAATCCTGTGGTCATTCTCTATCCTGGTGTAGGCATGTTTACGTTTGCGAAAGACAAACAGACCGCGCGTGTTGCTGCGGAATTCTATATCAATGCGATCAATGTCATGAAAGGCGCTGAAGCGGTTTCTGAATACACTGCGCTGCCCCGCCAGGAAGCTTTCAACATCGAATACTGGTTGCTGGAAGAAGCAAAGCTTCAACGGATGCCGAAGCCGAAACCCCTTACGGGAAAAGTAGCGATTGTCACAGGCAGCGCGGGTGGAATCGGAAAAGCAATAGCAAAAAAATTCGCGGACGAAGGAGCATGCATTGTCCTGTGCGACAATGATGCTGAGCGTCTCCGAAGTGCTGAAAATGACTTTCTTAAAAACTACGGCAAAGATGCCTTTACTTCAGTCCAATGCGATGTGACTGATAAAACTCAAATTGAAACTGCATTTCGTGTGGGGGCACTTGCGTTCGGAGGCATTGACATCCTGGTGAATAACGCGGGGATTTCCATTTCAAAGCCGTTGCTCGAGCACACCGAACACGACTGGGATCTATTATACGATATTCTGGTAAAAGGCCAGATGATAATGACGCAGGCTGCCGTCTCGATCATGAGAAAACAAGACCTTGGCGGAGATATCATCAATATTGTGAGCAAGAATGCCCTCGTATCCGGTCCGAACAACGCAGGCTATGGTTCCGCGAAAGCGGCACAGCTGCACCTGAGTCGGCTCAATGCGGCAGAGCTCGGCACCGACCGCATCCGCGTAAATGTGGTCAACCCGGATGCCGTCATTGCAGACAGCAAGATCTGGGCGGGGGCGTGGGCAGAAGGTCGCGCAAAAGCGTATGGCGTCACCGTTGAAGAACTTCCGTCTTACTACGCAAAACGAACACTGCTCAACGAGATTATCCTGCCGGAAGATATCGCAAATGCATGTTTTGCCTTTGTGGGCGGCCTTCTCAATAAATCAACAGGCAATGCCCTCAACGTAGACGGAGGGATAGCCATGTCATTTTTAAGGTAACTTCGCTATGGTAATTGATAAAAAACAAATCGATTCGTCAAACGAGAATCACCTTGCGCAGCACAGGCAAAGACTTCAGTTTCTGAAAAATGAAATTTCAGATGCTGACACGGTAATAGAAAAACTTTCGCAATTCCAGATCGCCATTCCTAGCTGGGCGCTGGGCACTGGCGGAACGCGCTTCGGAAGATTTCCCGGTGGCGGAGAACCGCGCAGCCTGGAAGAAAAAATCGAAGACGTTGGACTGCTCCATCGCCTGAATCGCAGTAGCGGTGCTATTTCATTGCATATCCCCTGGGACATTCCAAAGGATGGAAACGCAATCAGGGAACTTGCCGCACAACACGGGCTCCGGTTCGATGCTATGAACTCCAACACATTCCAGGACCAGCCGGGCCAGCCGCTGAGCTATAAGTTTGGGTCGATGCAACACACTGACCCCGCAGTTCGCAGGCAAGCGATTGAGCACAACCTCGAGGTAATCCAACATGGGATTGCACTCGGCTCAAAATCCATCACGGTATGGCTATCGGACGGGTCATGTTTTCCCGGTCAGCTCAATTTCAGGAAAGCATTTCAGAATACCCTTGAGAGTCTCAGGGAAGTTTACAAAGCACTTCCCTCCGACTGGAAAATGTTTGTTGAATACAAGGCATTCGAACCGAATTTTTATTCGATGACCGTGGGCGACTGGGGTCAGTCGCTGTTGTATTCATCCAAGCTCGGTGAGCGGGCATTTACCCTTGTCGACCTGGGCCATCACCTGCCCAATGCCAACATAGAGCAGATCGTTGCACTATTGTTGATGGAAGGGAAACTCGGAGGCTTCCACTTCAACGACTCAAAGTTCGGTGATGACGATCTTACGGTGGGAAGTGTTAAGCCTTATCAATTGTTTTTAATTTTCAATGAGCTGATTGAAGGAATGGATGCCCGCGGAATGAACCATGCCAGCGATCTCGGCTGGATGATCGATGCTTCACACAACGTCAAAGATCCCTTGGAAGATCTGCTCCAGTCAGTGGAAGCGATCAAGATTGCGTATGCTCAGGCATTACTCGTAGATCGCAAAAAGCTGGCTGAAGCTCAGGAAAAGAATGACACCGTGCAGGCGCAGGAAATCCTTCAGGCCGCGTTCAGAACGGATGTCAGGGCGCTGGTAGCGGAAGCAAGACTCAAAACGGGCGGAGCGCTCAATCCGATTGATCTATTCCGGAAGGCGAATGTGCGTCAGCACCTGATCAAGGCACGGGGAAGCAAAACCTTCAGCACCGGTCTGTAACATGACGAACTGCATTCTCATTTTTGATGTCGGAAAAACCAACAAGAAAGTCCTGTTGTTTGATCAGCAGTATCACGTGCTCGAGGAAGAGAGCGTACGTTTTGACGAAATCGAAGATGAAGACGGATTCCCGTGCGAAGATGTCAGCAAGCTCACCGAATGGATTCTCGCCACCGCCAAACGTTTTATCTCGCGAAAAGATATATCGGTCGCAGCTGTAAACTTCAGCGGTTACGGGGCTAGTTTCGTCTGTGTTGACGAGCAACTGCGACCTGTTCTTGCTTTAAGTAACTACCTCAAACCATTTCCCCCGAATCTCCAGAACGATTTTTATAAAAAGTACGGTGGCGTTGAACACTTTACCCGAACGTGTGCTTCGCCCGCGCTGGGCAATCTAAATTCCGGACTGCAGCTCTATCGTATAAAAAAAGAAAACCCGACTGCGTTTAAAAAAATCCGCTGGGCATTACACCTCCCGCAATACCTCAGCACAATTCTGACTGGTAAGGCATATTCCGATATGACGAGTATCGGCTGTCATACCTCGCTGTGGGATTTTAGTCGCAGTCGCTATCATGCATGGGTTTACGAAGAGGGTATTGACAAAATACTGGCACCGATCCACCGGGGCGATGAGGCAACATTGCATCTGGTTGAAAAAAAATCTTTGGCTGTTGGCATCGGCTTGCATGACAGCTCAGCTGCTCTGGTTCCCTACCTTTCATTTGCAAAAGAGCCTTTCATTCTTGTATCTACAGGTACTTGGAATATCACGCTGAATCCTTTCAACAGCATACCGCTTACCTCACGGGAACTTGAGCGGGATTGCCTCTGCTATCTCACATTCCGCGGGCAACCTGTCAAAGCCTCGCGCTTATTTGCCGGTCACGAACATGATGAAAAAATCAAATCACTTGCGAAACAGTTTAACGTGAACGAAAGTTATTTCCTTAGCCTCGGGCCGGGTGAGACCGACAACAGATCCAGTGGTGAAGTCGAGGCTGCCTATACTGATTTTATGAACGACCTTGTGCGCAAACAGGAGGAATCGATCAGACTGGTGATGGATGACTCAGCCACGACCAGGATCTTTATCGATGGCGGCTTCGCGAAAAACCGTGTCTTCATGACATTCCTTTCAAACCGGTTTCCCGAACACAAGCTGTACGCTGCGACTGTCGCGCAAGCTTCTGCTCTCGGTGCAGCGCTGGCGATTCACGATTCGTGGAATCCGCTTCCTGTACCGGCAAGTCTGATCGATCTGAAACCCGTTTCGTCAGAATGGCTATCAAACCCGAAATAATAGCATCCGAATTGAGCCGGTTATCAAATTGGTATTATCTTGAAATCTATAATTGAAAAAAGAAATCGCTATAGCGAAGATGATTTGAATTTATGCGCGTAGGTCTGTTCATACCGTGTTACGTTGATCAGTTTTATCCCAAGGCTGCGATCGCAACGCTGAATTTGCTGGAGAAGCTCGGACTAGAAGTCAGTTATCCGTTGAATCAGACCTGTTGCGGGCAACCCATGGCGAATGCTGGCTATGCAAAGCTCTCCGCGGGCTGTGATGCGTTATTCATCAAAAATTTTTCAAACTTCGATTATATCGTTTCCCCATCAGGAAGTTGTGTACTTCACGTGAAAGACCATGTTGCCGATTCAACTCTTGCAGCAAAGATGTTCGAGCTTACGGAGTTCCTCACCGATGTTTTGAAGATACAAAAGCTGAATGCGACCTTTCCGTTCAAGGTGGGCCTCCATCAGAGTTGCCATGGACAGCGAGGCTTAAAGCTTTCGCAGATGTCTGAGCTGGTTGCTTCTGATTTTTCAAAGCCCCGACAATTGCTTTCGATGGTGAAGGGCCTCGAGCTGATCACGCTCAACCGAGGCGATGAATGTTGCGGCTTTGGCGGAAGCTTCTGCGTAAGTGAAGAAGCCGTCTCCGTAAAAATGGGAAAGGACAGGATTACCGACCATCTTTATCACGGAGCACAATATATCACAGGTGGTGACATGTCCTGCCTGATGCACCTCGAAGGAATTCTCCGCAGGCAAAAGCAGGCGACTAAGGTGATTCACGTTGCAGAAATTCTAAACGCGGAAGCATGAAGACGAAATCACCGATTACTGATCATGCAAGCCTGGCGGAAAAATTCAACCGCGATGAAAGTCGTGTCGACTGGCATGACAAGACCCTGTGGTTCGTGCGCGAGAAGCGCGATCGTGCTGCGCGACAGCTGCCGGAGTGGGAACAACTGCGCGAACGAGCTTCCCAAATCAAAAGCGATGTTCTCTCCCACCTTCACGAGTATCTCCTTGAATTTGAAAAAAATGCGCGTAGTAATGGCGTGTTTGTTCACTGGGCTGAAACACCTGAGGAACACAACGCCATAGTTCAGAAAATCATCGCAGACCAAGGTGTGGACAGCATTGTTAAAAGCAAGTCGATGCTCACCGAGGAATGCCACCTCAACGAATATCTTGAATCGAAAGGTATTACGGTTGTCGATACGGATCTCGGTGAGCGTATTGTGCAGCTGGCAGGTGAACCTCCAAGCCACATTGTGCTTCCCTGCATTCACTGGAAAAAAGAAGAAATTGGAGAATTGTTTCACAAACATCTCGGAACACCGAAAGGCAATGCCGATCCCATTTTCCTCACTGAAGCTGCACGACACCATCTTCGTGAGAAATTCATGGCGAGCCGTGTGGCGATCACCGGAGTGAATTTTGCAGTTGCGGAAACGGGCGAGATCGTTGTCTGTACGAATGAAGGCAACGCAGACCTCGGAGTACAACTCGCAGATGTTCACATCGCCTGCATGGGCATCGAGAAAGTAATTCCTAAACGTAAAGACCTTGGCGTGTTTCTCCGATTGCTTGCCAGAAGCGCGACAGGGCAACCCGTGACGACCTATTCAAGTCATTTTCAAAAACCCCGCGCTGGGCAGCAAATGCACATTGTTCTCGTTGACAATGGCAGAAGTGAACGCCTCGCAAGCGATGATTTCCGGAACGCCTTGAAGTGCATTCGTTGTGGAGCGTGTTTCAATACGTGCCCGGTGTATCGCAGAAGTGGCGGACACAGTTATCACACTGCCGTGGCCGGACCGATCGGGTCAATCCTCGCTCCCGGCCTTGACATGAAAGCTTACGGTGACCTGCCTTTCGCCTCAACCTTGTGCGGCTCTTGCAGCAACGTATGCCCTGTGAAAATTGATATCCACGATCAACTTTACAAATGGCGGCAAGTGATCACTGAAAGTGGTTATGCCTCGTGGCAAAAAACAAAAGGGATGCACGTGATGAGTGATACACTCTCCTCTCCTTCACGCTACAACCGCGCTGGTAAGCTCATGCGTTGGTTGCTCAGGAATTTTCCTATCGTTGTCAACAATCGCCTGAACCCATGGTTCCGCCAGCGTGAACTTCCCGAAGCGCCTGAAGAAAGTTTTAGAGAGTGGTACACGAAACACAGGAAGGCATGAGTTCAAGGGAAAGAATATTGTCGCGGGTGAAAGCAAACCAACCCGGCTCACACACCGAGTCCGAAAAGAAAATCAATGTCACAAACGATTTTGATGTGGTTGCCATGTTTCGTGAGACGCTCGTTTCCATTGGCGGCTCAGTTGTTGAAATTACGCATGAAAGCGAAATCATTGACAAGCTTTCTACACTTCTTCCGGCAAGAGCAGTTACCAATGTACTCAATCCAAACGATGGTCATAAAAAGGCTGGTCGACCACACGATTTGCAAAATACTGATGTGGCAATTCTGCGTGCGGAATTTGGCGTTGCAGAAAACGGAGCAATCTGGATTACCGATAGCACTATGATAGACCGGGCACTGCCATTCATCTGCCTGCACCTGGTTCTCGTTATCAGAAAGTCAGAGATCGTCCCAACCATGCACGAGGCTTACGAAAAAATTGCAGGCGCGCGCTACGAATTTGGAACCTTCATTGCAGGCCCATCCAAGACTGCAGACATTGAGCAAAGTCTGGTACTCGGTGCGCATGGTGCAAAAACGATGACGTGCGTCATTGTCTCGGCATAAACAAAAAGCCGGAGCTTGTTTGCACCGGCTTCTGAATAACGTGTGATCCTTTTTTAAGATCTGCGCTTCGTATTATAGCGCTTACTCTTCTTGATATTGGTTTTCTCCAATGTTCCGTAATGGTAGTATGTCGGACAAGGAATGCCCCGGTGGCTCTTCGATACTTTCGCGCGGTAATTCAATACGAATTCGTGCGATCCGTTGGAGAAATTATTGAGACCAGACGATGTCCAGTCGTATGAATAAGAAAAATGTATTTTTTCACTGAGCTTAAAATCCACGAAAGTGATCAATGCATCTCCGCTTCGCCACGAAAGACCAACACTCATCGCATCGTAAAAAATAAAGGCTCCATTCAGGTCCATACTGACGGGTTGTCCCTCCTGTGATCGCAACAGGATCGATGGATTAAACTTTACAGTCTCCTGACCATTGATTGGAAAGATTGCGCCACCACGCAGGAAGTAGTAACGTGCTTCCTTAATACCGTCAACTGCAGCCTCAACGTTGCGAGCCAGTCCATTGTTCAGTATGAATGGGACGGAGAAGCCTACAAACCAATTCTTTTCATTGTACAAAAGACCCGCTCCAAAGTTTGGTTTGAAGTTGTTTAGCGGAGCGAAAGACGGATCAGTAGGATCTACGAGGTCAAGTTTGCTGTAATCCGCCTGGAGAAGATTCAATCCGGCCTGCAAGCCCATCGAGAAAACTCCGCGGGCCAGCTTAATCTTGTAAGAATAGTATCCGTAAATGTTCTGGTTGTCGTAGCTACCGATCCGGTCGTTGTTGATCAACAGACCTACCCCAACCTTCCCATGAAACATCGAACTGTGAGCCGTAAACGACACGGTTTGCGGAGCACCCGGAAAGTTCACCCACTGATTGCGATATGTGGCATTCATGCTGAGCTGAACATGATTTCCGGCAAACGCGGGATTGATCACCAGCTCATTAAAATAATATTGCGAAAACACTGGGTACTGCTGACCATTTGTTTTTGTGATCACCAGCAGCGTGAGCAGTACAAAACCTACGCAAAACTTCAGTTTCATCCGTATATTCTTACGTTCCAACCAAAAGGACTCGCAGATGACGCTCAACTTTTGATGATGCTCAGCTCTGCGGTCCGTCCCAATTTATTTAACTATCTCCAGGTATCCCGCGATAGGTTTCGTTCCATCACGTTTGTCTACAATATAGTAATAAGTTCCGTCAGGGAGGTTAACCCCCATCGGACTAATTCCGCGGTTCGATCTTCCATCGAAGAAGGTTGAACTGTTGTCATAGTTCTCTGCCTCATACACCAATGTTCCTGCGCGGTTGAATATCCTCACGATGTTGGTCGGGAAATTCTGGATACAATCGATCTGGAAGAATTCGTTGCGACCATCGTTATTACGTGATATACCGTTGTACGGCCTAATATCAGGCTTGATCTCAATGCGTTTCGTGGTAGCGCATCCGAGGAACGTTGTAGCCGTGATGTCATAGATACCCGCACCTGCGTCTGTAAAGTTTGGTCCGGTCAGGAATGGAATAGCTGAAGGTTCAGGGGCAACCTCGAACCACTCGATGCGCTCGATCGGAACTTCATTGAGAAGCACCAGGGAAGCGAATCCATCCTGCTGATCACACGTTGTGTTTTCAATGATGAAGTCGAAGTTCGGCAACACCTGCTCGTTGAGTATTTCTTCTGTCGTAAGCGGTGATTTACAACCGGTGATCACACTTGTGGCAGTTACTGAGTACTCTCCAACAGCCAGGTCGTTATACGTTTCACCGATGTTATCCGCTGGAGGATTCTCGACTGTGCCATCATACCAGTGGAAGATATAGCTGGCGGTGTTTTTGTCCGCTCCCACATACGCCATCAGCGAGCCGTTGTCGGTCACACAGCTCGTAACATGCGATAACACTTCGATTGTTGCAGCAGGGATCGGTACAGTTCCGTTTTCG
This sequence comes from Fulvivirgaceae bacterium JP3-4, assembly GCA_029309925.1. Lineage (GTDB taxonomy): Bacteria > Bacteroidota > Bacteroidia > Cytophagales > Cyclobacteriaceae > Chryseosolibacter. The sequence continues at coordinate 1,760,020 of JARKND010000001.1, read as the reverse complement.
ATGTCGGTCACAGCATCAGTAAAACATCCGCTCGTGGTGTTCGTAGCCCTGACAGTATACTGTTGAGGCTTCACTTTCAGCTCGCTGAATTCGGCACCTGTATAAACCGGTGTACCGGATACCGCGGCTCCTTCATACCACTCGAAAACAAATCCGACAAACGTGTTATTGGCGGTTACCTGGGCTACACCGTTTGGTCTTGCAGGATCACAGTTTGTTACCGGTGCAAGTTCCTGAATGTTCACCACAGGGAATTGACGCGCATCCTTTACAATTTCCGTAGCTACCGAGAAGCAACCCGTGTTGTTGTCAGTAATTCTTACAGTGTACGGGCCTTCATTAAGATTATTCTGGCTGAAATTTCCGATGAAACCAACAGCATTTGGAATAGCAGGGAAATCCGGAGAGGCGCTGAGGTTCGGATTCGCACCACGGTAGAGGTCAGCTGTAAACGTTGTTGCCGTGTACGGGTAAGGGTACAGCGGACTGAGGTTCAGCACGCGGGCGAAGATCTCACCATCTGTTCCCACGCAAAGTGTTCTTGGCTGACTTGCCATCGAGATGACAGGCGTAAACTCCTGCGTGTCGTCCTCAATGATATAAGAATCTGATATCGAACAATTCGTGGTGTTGTTGTGCACAGTCACCGAGTACGTTCCTGCCGGAATGTTTGACAGGGTTGACGTTGTAGCAATAGCAGGTGCCGAGGCCGTGGCGTTGGCAAACCATGCGAAGGTGTAGTTTGGATCCGTATCGGTCTGGCCATCTGCTGTTACTGAAAGTTCTGCTGAACCGATTCCCGGGCGACAGCTGATCTGTAAGGCAGTCTGCGAAACGTTGAGGTCTGGCAGCACAATGTCATCCGGGTTGATAACCACCTGACGTGCACCTGAGCGGCAATCCGTGGCAGGATCTCTTACCACAACAAAATAAGTACCGGTTAACAACGATGTGATGGCTGGCGTTGTCGTGAACGGAGGTCCCCCTGCAGGCAACTGGTTCGCTGCGGCTACACTTCCTTCATACCATTCATATTCGAAGTTGGCAAGACCCGCTCCGCTGATTTCATTGTTTGGCGGAACGTTCGGAGGGAACAAAATGGAGTTTGTTGTACTTCCAAGCGTGATCCGCGTCACGGCAGCCTGACCTGTCGGATTACAATCCAACGGGTCTACTGTAGTAACTTCGATGATGTTCGGAGTGCTGAGTGACTGATCAAGCACCAGCGTAACAGGGCTGCTCACCGGACAGCTCGTGATCGTATTCGTTGCCGTCACGAGGTAGCTTCCATCGAGTGCGTTGGCCAGCGTACTGGAGTTTGCTGTGTTGGTCTGAACACTTGCAGGCGAAACAGCGCCACCGTTCAATGCCCAGGCAAACGTGTATGGACCGGTATTAGCACCATTCAGTTCGCGAGCGTTGGCCACCAGTTGTCCGTTAGGGCTGACTGGCGTACAGCTTGAGTTAGCTTCCTGTGTAAAGGTCAACTCAGGGAATACACGCAAATCACCGATAGTTGCATGATAGGGTGCTGACACACATCCGCGGCCCAATGTTCCTGCAACACGTGTAGCCGTCACCACATACTGGCCACGCTGAATTGTCGGATAAACCGTACGGTCAACGATGGTTCCGCCAGGGACTGCACCAAGCGCTCCGTCAGTGATGATGGCAGGTCCACCAGCCACAGGAGTCCAGTTAAAATCAAAATCACCAAAAGGTGCAGTGAATGTGTTGTTATTTCTGTCTGTCACCTCAACGCTCGTCACGCGGATTGTTCCATCAGCTGAACACAACACCTGTGGCGTAGTGATCGCTTCCGGAATAATGATCGGAGTCGAGTTTCTGAATATCGTAGTTGTGGCGGTTGAAGAACAGCCTGACTGATTATTGGTTACGCGCACATCGTAATCGCCATGCAAAAGGTTCTGCGGCACATCGCCATCGGCACCTGCACCATCTCCGTTTGCCGCCACCGGATCAGCAATAGCGGTAGGGTTGGCAGGGGCTGTGTTATCCCAGTCGTAGGTAAATGTGTGCGGTCCGGAAACCAGCGTGTTATCATCCACACGTACTTCGATGGAACCTTCCGGGAACAGTGGATCACAGGAAGTGTTTGCAAATGGTGTGAGCGAAACTACCGGATTAATTCTCTTGTCGAGAATGTTGATAGTAAACGGTGCAGAAGCGCATCCGCGTCCTACGTCATCCGGGTTCGGAGCACTTATTCTGCGCGCAACAACGGTGTAGGTACCCGCACCGATCGGTGTGCCTCCGAAATTTCCGGGTACGTATGTAGCTAAGTTAAGAAGCGTACCAGGTGTGGTTTGTGGTCCGAGACCTCCCCTTCTCCAGTCAAATTCAAAGTTGTTGATGTTGCTGGTAGCGCTGGTCGCGTTGAAAGTTTCAACATTTCCCTGGCGGTCATTCAGTGTCACTTCAATGACGTTCAGACTTCCGTCCCCTGCCGGGTTACAGTTGATCTGATCGGTTGCCACAACATTTTGGACGAAGATCGGTGTAGCGTTTTTGATAATGGTTGTGTTAGCGGTACTGAAGCATCCCGATGCAGGGTTTGTTACCGTAAGACTATAGCTACCCTCGAGGAGATTTGCCACGCGGTCGGCATCGCCATCTGTCGAACTTCCATTACCATTGTTTGCCGGAGAGTTTGCAATACCTCCCACGGTCCAGTTATAGCTATATGAGAAAGGCGCATTACCATTGAACGACAGCGGTGTTGTATCGGATACACGGATTTCGATAATACCCTCTCCCGTTCCAGGCCCTACAAGACATGAAGTATTGCTGAATGGTGTGAGGTTGATAAGCGGGTTCGTGTGAACGTCATCGATATCAACCCTTACCGGGAAGCTGCTACAACCTGTCGCAACGCCTGCACCGGCTCTGCGCGTAGCTACCACGTAGTATGTACCTGCACCCATGGTCGGGAACTGCCCCGCACCATTGCCTGTCACCAGGCTTTGCGCGTTTATGTTAGTCGGTCCAACGCCATCCTGCAGCGGTGTATTCACGATTACATTCGGATCGCCAGGATCAGCAGCAAACCACTGGAAGTCATAAGCTGTTGTCAGGGGAAGAGCGCTGGTTTGGGTAATATTCCCAAGACCTACTGCGGAACGATCAATTGTAATCTGTGTCACATTAATCTGACCATCAGGATTACAGATCCGCTGATCAATAGCAGTTGCGGAAAGTGTGATGGTAAATGGAGCCGGGGTGATAGTCGTGTTGCTCGTTGTGATACATCCATTATCGACATTCACTGCATTGACCGTATAATTTCCATTGCCAAGCTGAGGAATTGATAGTGTGTTCGGAGCCGCGTTCTGAGGCATGGCAAGTCCGGCATTCGGAGTTGTCCATGTATAGTTGAAACCACCGGTTGAAGTTTGTACGCCAGGCGATGAAGGGTTGGCGTCCACCGTCACTGCGATTGAACCATCACCGAGATCGCCAGGGTTGACAGCGCCACAGAAAGTATTTACCGAAGGCACCAGCGCGATCTGCGGAGATATGTGTGCATCGGGAATTACTACCTGACGAATTGGTGTCGCACAGCCGAATCCCGAAGGAGCATTTAAATTCTTAACAGCCTGAACGTAGAAGATCCGGTCGCCAGAGCCAAATCCGGCAGCGCCCATTGCCCAGTCGGCAACGGCAACTTTGCCTTGATTGAGCAACTCGCCATCTGTAGCTGCACCAGTCACACCCGGATTAGTATACACGGCACCGGTTCCGTCACTGTTTTCAAACCATGTGAAATCAAATTCATCTTCGTCCTGACCGCTTTGAAGCGTTGCCAGTGCGCTACCATTTGAATTAGGAGAACAAGCTGTTTCAGGAGTTGGTGTAACGAGGATGTTTCCAGGCAGATCCTGCTGATTTGGAATCGTAACGGTGATATCACGGAAACACTTGCTGATATCATCCTGCACACGGAAGGTGTAGGCCTGCGGAAGGAAACCACCAATGAGTGGCGTGCTCTGACCCGAGGCGCCTGTGCCAATGATGTTTCCGGGAGAAGGATTCAAAACAAATCCTTGTGGATTCGGAGTGATATTGGCAATGTGGTAACTTTTCGGATTCAGGTCGCCCGCGGCACTGTTTACAGTCAACTGCACCTCCCCTTCAGCCACGGCAGCCGGATCGCAGGAGGTATTTCCATTCAATTGCGCTACCGTTACCAATGGGTTCCTTGCGGTCCTGTTGAGACGCACATTGAAGCCAAGCGGACATGCACGATTTAACAAGTCGTTGTCGATTACCTGGACAAAATAATCACCCTGGGCCCTGTTAGTAATCGTCATGTTCGTAAGAGGAGCATCTGGGTCTGCAAGGTCGATCGGACCATCAAAATCATTGTCGATGCCATCAAATTCGATTTCTCCGCGCAACACGTTCGCAGGCACTGCACTTGTTCCACTATAAAACAGGATCGAGTAGCCAGACACGTTGCCCGGATCACCAACAACATTTACGTTGATTTCTCCGTTTGGAGTCGCGCAGTTGGTAACGTGCGTTGGGGTGATGGTAACGGTAGGCGCATCAACGAAAGGAACGTTGGTAACGAAATAATTTCCGCAACCATTGGCCTGGTCAGTCACAACGACAGTGTATGTACCAGTCGTGATGCTTGGATCGGCAGGTGTTGCCACTGAACCAAGATCTTCAGTAGTTGCAATTGCACCTGGTGTCGGGTTACCAGTGAAATCAGGGCGGTTGTTAAAGAAGTTGATGTCGGTGTTTGTTGGCGTATCGCGGTGCCATGAAAAGTCATAGGTTCCGGAACCACCAGCTACAGTAATGTTTACACCACCATTCGGATCACCACATGCCGTTGCAGGCGAGGTTCCGGTGATCGTGATATTGTAGTTTGCAGTAACGTTATTAACGACACCGGTGAAAGGATTCGAAGTACATTGCGTGGTGTTATTAACTACCACTGCAGTTACGAAGCCAGGTTCGAGACCTGTGTAAGGGCTCAGGTCGGTTCTCACGGGAATTGTCGGAGCGCCCGTCACCGCTGCCGATGTTGTTGGCGGAGTTCCATTCACATCGGTAAACACATATGAAATTGAGAAATTTGCAGATGCATTCGTCACAGCCGGAGTAGCCGATCCGTTGGGCGTATCGCATCGTGTAACCGGGCCGATTGCCGAGAAATTAATCGATGGCAGTGTGATGACTTCGTTGACAAAATCGCTGCGGATCGCGGAACAACCCGTGGCATCGATCGTCAGGCGCACTGTGTAGTCGTTGCTGGCCAGATCATCGATGAGGTTAGCTGGATCACCACCATCCACGGCAAGCGAGCCACCTCCTACTCCTACACCCGTGAACCACTCGAACGTTCTTCCTGCTGTAACACCGCCATCGGTTGCCATCAGCGAACCGTTCGGTGTACCTGCATTACATGAAGTCTGTGGAACAACTGTAGTCAGGATGTTTGGAAATGTAACGTTGTTCAGAATATCTTCCGTATCAATCGCTGACTGACAACCTGTGATATTGTTTGTGACCCGGGCCGTGTACGCACCAGGCTGAAGTCTTGTAAATTGTTCACCATTTGCACCGGCCTGCAATGCGTGCGGTGCAACGCCTCCGGTCCAGGCGATGGTGAAATTCGATCCGGCACTTCCAACTGTTGCAAGAAGGGCTCCATCCGGAGCAAGAGCCGGAATATCGCAGATTGTATTGTGTCGTGTAACGGAGAGGCTAAGCGTTGGCGTAACTCTTCCGTCAGGAACATTTGCTGCCTCGTTGTACTGACAGCCATCGGCAAGGTTCGTCACCAGAACGGTAAAGTTGCTCGATACGCCACCTGCAAGATTGTTCCCGAGCAGTGCATTGGTCGCACCACCAATAATATTGACTGGATCGACAATTGAACCGTTATACCATTGGTAACGGATTGATGCGCCTGCAGGGGATGTAACTTCCAGCCTTCCGTTGTCGGCCATTGGGGCGCAATTCGTCAGTGGATCAACATCAAAGACAATATCAACTGTCGGAGTTGTGTCGAGGACTTCATCAATTACAATATCGGATGTACAGCCCAGCGCATCAATCGTTACCTGCACGCCATACTTTCGAGCGATTAGCTGGCCGAGAGTTGCTGCATTAGGTGATGGTGCATGCGGTCCGGTGACTGTTCCGGCTGCGTTGGCGTCAAACCACGAGTACGTAAGCGTTCCAGATCCAATAGCGGGATGGTTGACCGTATTAACCGTAACGCTTCCATTGAAGTTCGTTGGGCCGCCAGGGATTGTGATATCGCAGACGGAGTTCGGAGTTGTTGAAACTACCAGCGTGGGTTTCTGACTCATGTCAGCAACCTGGCCTACCGAAGTGTTAGCGCAACCAGAAGTGGTGTTCGTCACGAGCACCTGGTAAGAATTTGGCGGATTGCCACCAGTAGGACCACCTACATTGATCAGCGTGGCAGTTGTGCGGTTGTTCGCTGCGCCTACCGCAGGCGTTGCGCCCACAGATGTCCAGAGATAACTGAATGCAGTTCCACCATTGGTGATATTCGCTGTGATGCTTCCGTCAGGTGTAAGAGCCGGGTTACAGATCTGCGAGCCAACTGAGTTGAACGCAATGGCAGGGAACACTCTTCCGTCAGGCACCTGGTTTGTGATCGCAGTTGAACGACATCCTGTTACGGTATTTTCAACTTCGACCGTATAAAATCCTTGCTCTCGGTTCGCAAGTGTCACGCCATCAACGCCAGCGACAACAGGTGCAGCGTTCGAGTTGCCTGCATACCAGTCGAAGTTGTAGTCTGTGATCGCACCGATCTGATTATCGATCTGCGCGGTGAGGCTGCCATCGAATGGCGCTACACATTTGGTATTCGCAACGATGTTCACAAATGAGATCACCGGAATCACACTCTCATCAGACACAAACTGCGTTGCTGTGTTCTCGCATCCAGTTCTTGTGTTTGTAACAAGCACTGTGTAAGGGTTTGGAGAGCCAACAACACCGCCAAGCCTGATTGCGGTAGCCTGGTCGAAATTATTAGTCGCATTCAAAACGTTGGCCGGAACCACTGAATTTCCTGAATGCCAGCGATACGTAAATGCATCCCCTGCCACGGCATTCTGTACCGTCACAGTAGCCGTACCATCAGGTGTGGCTGCCGGGTTACAAGTGTTTGAACCTGTTGCTGTCGTAGCCAGTTGCGGCAACACGGTTGCCCTCAAGACAGGCTCAGTATCCGGTGCAGAAACGCAGGCAAGATCAGTTCTTCTTACGGTAACAGAATATGGATTGCCGTCCTGTAAGCCTGACAGTATCGGGTTGCGCGGATCAGCCACGGCAATAACCTGGTTCGCTGGATTTCTCCATTCAAACTGATAGTTATTGTCCGGCAGCGTTACTGTACTTCCGTTAAATGATACTGAAGCCTGTAAAGAGCCATTGTAAGGAGTAGTTGCTTTTGCAGGATCACAGATCGTGTTTGGTGTGAGTTGCGCAAGTGTAACGACAGGCGCAACAATGTTCTCAGTGATCGGGAGGTCAGCAGTAGCCGAACAGTTGAATGCGTTGGTTACACGGACCGTGTAGGGAATACCACCACCAGCCACGTTGTTAACTGTTTTTCCATTCACATCCGAAACGGTAGTAACAAGGTTGGCCGGTAATGTATTCTGGCCTTTGAACCATTCGAACGTAAAGTTTGCAGGGTTTTGTGGAACACCTCCTATTGTCACGTTTGCCGTCATCACACCGTTGGGCTGCAAGGGATCACATGAAGTTTGTGACGAGAGTATTACAATCTGCGGAGCATCCGGAATATCAAGATCGCTTTCGACCTCAACGATCGGAAGGATGGTTGAAGGACACTGCGAAACATTTTCTTTCACTTCTACCTGGTAAAAACCTACCGGAAGTCCGGTCCGGGTATTTCCTGTGCCATGTACCGCAGGCAGAATGCTCCCGCGTGTATTATTCGTATTGTCGTACTCATACCACGTGAAAGTATAGTTGGCAGGATTCTGCGCAACGCCACTCACGAGCGCATCAGCAGTGACTGAGCCTGAGTTTGGATTCGAGCAGTCTACAACATCCTGCACAACGCTTGCAGAAGCATCGGGTACGGTCGGAGGATTCACTGTTGCCGGAACGGAAATATTGCATGTCCCTTTCGAGATAACCGCGAGGTATGATCCAGCCTGTAGGTTACTTGCAATAGGACCGGAGATTCCCAGCGAATTCAGCGCAATATCGTACCAGTCAATTGTAAAGCCTGCGCCACCTCCCTGAATCACCGCTTCAAGTCGCCCATTGAAAGGTGAACAGCTTGTCTGATCGGAAAGCACATTAATTGTCACCGGAGGGAATGTTGCTGTTGTACTGCCAATGACAACCTGTGTAGTATCGGAGTTACAGTTTGCTGTTTTATGACGCGCGTAAACTGTGTAAGTTCCTGGCGCAAGTCCCGAGTACACAGGCCCTATGAAATCTGCTGTCGCGATAGGCTTCGCAGTTGCACCATTTGACCAGTAGAAATTGTAGTGACCAGTGTTCTGACCGTTGGCCGCATCAGTGACGAATGCCCGTGCAACGCCATTGTTCGGTCCATTACAGTTTTCATTATCATTCACAACGAGTCCGGTAATCGGGACAGGTCTCGGGTTGATCGCTGCAAAGCGTATGTTGTCGTAATCACACTCTATGAAGCTTGTATTCGGCAGCACGATAGGTGTCGGCAATGACGTACCAGCATCGTTCAATACAACATACACAAAGGCAGAGCCATTGCCTGTTATCGTTTGATTGTCGATCGATACGATATCACCATTGGCAAGCGCGGTAACCGGAATGTTTATCGTTGCAAGTTTGGCTGCGCCCGGCAACATGGGGTCGCTTGAATAGAACGAGACGGGTATATTTCCGGTGACAGCAACGTCACCAAGGTTTGTAATTTTAAACGAAACCTGGAAATCAAGGCTCGGACACGTAGGCGGTATGATAGTTGGCGCCACCTGGAAGGCGATATCCGGTGCCGCATAGGTCGGACATCCTTCTGAGTTCAGGTATGGAGACTGGTTGAGGAATTTGTTCAGTGGTCGGTTGGGCCCTTGCGTACAGTTACCAGTCGAGAACACAAGCTGGTGCGGTTGAAGTTTTGTCGGGATCGTGAGGTCATCGTTGACGTTCACCACGAAATACCCGTGTTGATTCCACACGCGCCTTGCCGGCACCCAAGGTTCTGCTGCAGATTTAAATACCCGTATATGCGAGAAGCGGGAAAAGTTCAGGTTATTGAAATTCGCAGACGAAGTTGCATCGTTGAAACCACAGGGCACGCAAAGTTCAGTCGATCCATCGGCATCCACATCGGCAACGATCGGATACTCGCGGTTCGTTCGCGAGATACAGGCCTGCTGACTATAGACTGATCCATCGGTACCCTCGATAATATAAATGAAACGCTCATCGCGATACACGATCTCGGCCTTTCCGTCACCATTAAAATCGAAGAGCGTACATCCGGTGTGGCCGGAAGTTTCTTCGTTGATATTCACCCGCCACAGCAGGTTGAAGTTTTCATCCAGCGCATACAGAAATCTTCCGGAGACAAACGAAGCATTCATTCGGCCGTTACCATCAAGGTCTGCAATATTCAATCTACCGGTACCATTGATCCAGCCGTCTTCATAGTTAGTACCGAGTGCCGGCTGCGGATCGGAGTAAGTTCGTATGGTGTTGTTCTTTACGTCCCAAAAGAACACGGTAGTGTTATCGCCATGGCTATTTGTTGAACCAGACGCTAGAACGTCAAGAAACCCATCAAGGTTGTAATCAGCAATACTCGTAGCGTTGTACTCGTTTCGGATAAAATATTCGCTCCTGCTTTGAAGCAGGCTGAGTGAGCCGGCATCGAGCGTGCGTGCACCAAGGTTGACCTGGTAGATGTTTAACCCGAGAATGAGTTCCAGCTTGTCGTCACCAACGATGTTCGCAGCGACAGGCCCTCCGTTGATTCGACTATACGTTCCAGTTGATCTGACGATGCGCACACCTGTTTTCGCATCGTAAATTTCATTCTTGGCATATATCTCCTCCTGTCCATCGCCATCAAAATCTGCAATACCAAAGTTGATCGGGTCGCCAGGTAACCGTTGTGCTGTTTCCCAGAGTTTATTCAGTTGACAGTCGTATGCAAAAATGTAAACCCCGGAGTTGTTGTTGCCCGGAGGATCCTGCTGACCGATGAAGAATATCTCAGCACAGTTGTCGTTGTCAAGGTTTGCAATGGCTATTTCCCAGTAGGGTTCCCACGGCACGGTGGCCTCGTACTTAACTGTACCGTTATTACCGTTGAGAATGAATATCTTTTTCGTATAGCGGTTCATCGTTACCATCTCAGGAATCCCGTCACGATCCAAATCTCCGATCGCGAGGCGCGAGAGGTGGTTGGTAGTCTCGTTGGGAGTAGAAAAATCCAGCGTCATGGTAAACTGTGGGAATGCTGGTGGTACTGCCTCACAGGCTGCATCATTTCCGAGAAACAACCCATCGCAAAGCGGGCTGTTGGCACAGCTTCCGTCATAGCAGTCGATGAATCCGTCAAAGTCATCATCTAGCCCGTTATTACAGATTTCGGTTTGAGAGAAAGCGTAATGTGAAGCAAAGAATAGAAGAGTCAGGGTCAAAAAATGCCTCATATAGGTATAGTAGTGCTAGTAGTTTCGGTTCTGCGTTGTCGCCAATCCCCTCATTTCAGCTATTCTATATATGGTATACCCCTCCACGGTAACTCGCTTACATCACTTTTGGCTTTAAATGGGGTAAACAGCCGACAAACAACCTTAAAGGTACGCTTATCGATTAAAAAACGAAGGTTTTCGGCTGTTCATTTAAATAGTTAACTTTGAAATTTAGGGATTGCCTATATCTATCATGACTCCACTTATGCGGTATTTTTTTGCCACCGTTGTTGTTCTGGCTGGTCTTAATCTGAAGTCTGCAGCCCAAATACTAGTAGGTCCGGTTGTGGGTGGTCAAATGAGCTGGGTGACGTTTACTGAAAAGGAGAATCGCACGTTATATGGCAGCAATCCAGGGCTGACCTTCAGCGCAGGCGGAAGCATATCCTTCCGAATGACTAAGCGTGTATACCTTCAGGGTTCCGCGCTGTACACACAGAAGAATAAAAACCTGAGTGGCCGCCTCGACCCGCTCTTCAGCAACAAGGTAAAACTTAACTTCATCGATCTCCCGATTTCGTTCACTAAGGAGTTTAAAATGAAATTCGGTAAAGGAAAATATTACAACCTGTACCTTGGCGCTGGTCCAACGGTGAGCTACTGGCTGGGCGGCAGAGGGCGCCTCACATCCAGCGACCTGAATGAGAACACCATCAACCCTCCTGCCTATGACCTTCCTTACAAAATTACGTTCAATGACAATCCGGATGAGATTCCATTCGGAACCATGAATGTTGTGAACGCTAACCGCATTCAACTCGGGCTCAACTTTACCGCAGGACTGGTATTCGAGCCCTTGCGTGCGCAGAAGTTCATGCTCACAATCCGTTACGAAGCTGGACACAGCTACTTCGCACCTGACACCGATGGTGACTACGGACTTGAAGGCACCTTATTCTATGAAGACGATCTTCAGAGTCGTCCCCAATCTGCCGGAGTATCCCTCTACTATTTCATCGACCTGAAAACCGAAGAGCGCAACCGCGGTAAAAGCACCAGCAAAGTGAAGACGAAAAAGCGAAAGTAATTAGGCATTAGGAATTAGGCATCAGGCATTAGTACCTGGGCATTAGTGTGGATATGCCGGGTGAATTTGGATCAGTCTCGTCTTCCCCGCGATTGCAAGCATGCCTCAATAAAAGATCAACGGCCTACGACTACCTCACTTAAATAAGCGCTGCTCTCCTAATGCCCAATGCCTAATTCCTATCCCGATGCCTCAATAAAAAAGATAAACGTCCTACAACTACTTCCACTCGAATAAACTCGTCTCTTCTAATGCCTAATGCCTAATTCCTGATGCCGATCATCCTTCTTTTCTTCTTTCTGTATAATAACCCGCAGCGTTGGGTTGTTGGTAAGGAATGCCCATGCCCAGTTGAAGAGCAGATCGACTTTGTTTCGGAATCCTGCGATCGGTAACAAGTGGATGAACAACCAGAGAAACCACGCGCTGAATCCCTTGAGGGAACCTTTCGGTAAATCAGCAATGGCATTGTACTTCGAAATAATTGCCATCACGCCTTTATCTTTGTATCTAAAAGGTTTCCATTTTTTCCCAGTTTCGCGCTTCAGATTTTCTGCCAGAAGCTTTCCCTGCTGAATGGCTACCTGCGCAAGCTGCGGGTGTCCTGTAGGAAATTGGGGATCGGTAAGATCGAGGCTTATATCGCCCAGCGCGAACACATCCTCCGCTCCCTTCACCTTCGAGAATTCATCGACAAGCAGCCTCCGGCCGTGGCCAAATGACGACTGGGGAAGCCCGTGCAATTCCCTACCGATCACTGTTGTCCAGAGCAAAGCATTTGTTGGGATAGCCTGACCGTTGTTCAGCAGGACCTTGCCATCATTAAAACCTACTACGCGCGTGTTCAACAGTATTTCAACACCGAGGTGAGAAAGGACTGTAAAAGCTTCATCCTGTGCTTTCTTGCTCATGTTGTTGAGCAACACCGGACCAGACTGGATCATATAGATTTTGAAGCTCCCGCGTGGTATCTCAGGGTATTCCTTCTGGCCGATCTTTCTCACCATTTCTCCAAGCATGCCAGCAACCTCCACTCCTGTAGGCCCGCCACCTGCAATCACCACGTTGAGCAATCTGCTTTTTTCTGCCTCGTCTTTACAGTTAATCGCTCTTTCAACATTGGTGAGAAGGTGATTGCGTAGTTTCAGTGCATCATTGATCGTCTTCAACGCAAGACAATTCTTTTGCACCGACTCCATCCCAAAATAATTTGTCTCTGTACCGAATGCAATGACCAAATAGTCGTAATGTAGAACATTACCATTGGTCGTATATACAGCTTTTACTTTTGGGTCGATGGAGATCACTGACCCGAGGTGAAACCGGAGATTTCTTCGCTTTTGAAAATAACGCCTGAAAGGGTACGTAATGTTCGAAAGCTCGATGAAAGCCATCCCGACCTGGTAAAGCAGCGGTGGGAAGTAATGGTAGTTATTGCGATCCACCAGCGTCACTTCAAAACGGTTATCGTTTGCAACCGCCTTCAGAAAATTTAAACCGGCAAAGCCACCGCCTGCTACTACAATGCGTTTTCGATTCCCATTCATACCCGCGTGTGCAGGAAATGAATGTGCCAATTCTTCAGACCGCCTCTACCTGCGGTGATTTTCGCTGCTTAAGAATGTTTTCAACACCCCAGTCTTTCATCAATTCTATCACCGGCAACAACGACTTACCACGCGGTGTCAGAAAATATTCGACCCTTGGCGGAATCTCAGCATAGATCTTACGTTCTATCAACCCGTCCAGCTCAAGCTCGCGCAGCTGACTTGTAAGCATCTGTTTGCTGATGTCGCGAAGCATCAGGTTCATCTTGCCAAAGCGATTGATGTCGTTGTTGATCAGGTGGAGCACGAGGATTTTCCACTTGCCTCCGATGAGGCTCATGGTAGCCGTAACAGGGCAATTTTCAAGATCACTGAGTTTTATCGATGCCATAACTAGTTGGTAATCAATAATAGTATGAATATAGTTACTATATCAGATTATTGTAACTACTTACAAATTTAAGACTTTCATGCTAACCTTGCAATGTCAAACAACAACAATAACGAACATGAAGAAGTACATTATTACCGGATCGATCGGACATATCAGTAAGCCCATCGTAACAGCCCTGATCAAGAGCGGAAAAGAAGTCACTGTGATCACCAGCACAACGGACCGCGTAGGCGAAATTGAAAAACTTGGCGCGAAGGCGCTGGTAGGTAAAGTTGAAGACAGCAGCTTTGTTCTTGAGGCGTTCAAGAATGCTGACGTGGTTTATACAATGATTCCACCGATATGGCAGACTGCAAACTGGAAAGCTTCCCAACTTGAAGTGGCCAGCAACTACGCAGCCAGCATCAAGACAAATGGGATTAAGTATGTTGTGAACCTGAGCAGTATCGGTGCGCATGTAGGCGATGGCGTTGGCCCTGTCGATGCATTGCACGATTTCGAAAAGATGCTCAACGCCATCCCGGAATTAAATGTCAGACACCTCCGCCCCTCTTTCTTCTACTACAATTTTCTTGCACAGATCGGGCTGATCAAACAAGCCGGGATCATGGGCGCCAACTATGGAGAAACTGAAAAACTATTTCTTGTTCATCCGGCAGATATTGCAAGGGTTGCAACGGAAGAATTGTTAAACCTCAACTTCAAAGGCAGCAGCATCCGCTATATTATCGGTGATGAGCGCTCCGGAAAAGAAATTGCGAGCGTACTTGGAAAAGCGATTGGCAAAGATCTGAGCTGGGTTGTGTTTACTGATGAACAACAAAAGCAGGGTTTGCTGCAGGCAGGGCTGCCGGAGACCCACGCCAGTGGCTACACCAACATGGGGCGTGCACTGCGCGAAGGATTTATGCAGGAAGATGCGCGAAAAAGCAAACCTTCATTTGAAAAAACAAAACTTGAAGACTTTGCAAAAGAGTTTGCATCGGCTTTCAATAATTAAGCTTGGTGATGGACGCGATCAGACGAGCGTCCATCACTTTTTATCTTGATCGCGGTGAGGGCAATTGACTATCATTACCGCCACATGATAATGGACGTTCAATTTTTCGCAAAACTGCAACCACTGCTGTGAATGGAGACGCCCGGATGAATGATCATTCGGGCGTTTTCTTAAAGGTCATAACCACCTGTGCATGAAAGACACTGGTTCGCAAAGTTATCATACTCATCAAAGGCGGCACCAGGTTTTCCAAACAGGGTGATAATTCGGTCGATGCGGATTTGCTTGTCCGGTTCCATATGGATAAACATTCCGCTGCCTTTAATTTCTTCCATCCTGACTACACGACCTTCAACTGATTCGACTTTGTCGTTATCATCAAAATAAAACACTTTGCCTTCAGCTTTTTTGGCTATCTGCTCTTCGATAATCTCGCGATAGACATATTGAACAGGTGAAAATGACGTTGGCATAATGCATTGTTTTTAAGATCCCGCGATCAATTTACAAATCTCATATCTACAACCCTATTCCTTAAAGTGTAGTTCTGTCTACCAGCTGTCATCGACTCCGGTTGACAGCGTGCGATCCAGGGCATTGCATTTCGCACTGCGATTGATTTTATTTGTCATCGTTAGCCTAAACTGCCGCCCATGAAAGTGAAGTTATGTTTACTCCTCGTGCTCATCAGCATCCAATCATTTTCTCAAAAGAAAAGCAAACCAAACAATGACGATCTGAAAAGTGACGCAATGGAGTCGCTTGATGCGCGATATGCAGAATATAAAAACATCGCCTTGAATATCTGGAATTTTGCAGAACTCGGTTATAAGGAGACACAGTCTTCGGCCTTGCTGCAGAAGACGCTTCGTGACAACGGATTCGAAGTGAATGCACCGGTTGCAGGAATTCCAACGGCTTTTGTTGCATCATACGGAAGTGGAAAACCTGTCATTGGGATCCTTGCTGAATTCGATGCGTTGCCTGGCCTGTCGCAGGAAGCTGTTCCCGAACGCAAAGCGATCGAGGGAAAAGCCGGTGGGCATGGGTGCGGGCATCATTTATTTGGAACAGCAAGCGTTGCGGCAGGCATCGAACTCAAAAAGCTCATCGAAGCAAAAAAAATTACGGGCACAATCCGGGTTTATGGAACTCCTGCCGAGGAAGGTGGCAGCGGCAAAGTATACATGGTGCGCGAAGGCCTGTTTGCCGATGTTGATGCCGTCATTCACTGGCACCCGGCAGCTGAAAATTCAGTGACGATGATGAGCGCGCTGGCAAATAAGTCAGCCAAGTTCAGGTTCCATGGACTCTCAGCACATGCAGCAGCTGCACCGGAAAAAGGAAGGAGCTCGCTCGATGCAGTTGAATCCATGAATTACATGGTGAACATGATGCGTGAGCACGTGCCGCAGGAGACGCGAATTCACTACGTTATTACAAGTGGCGGAAAGGCACCGAATGTCATTCCAGACTTTGCAGAAGTATACTACTACGTGCGTCATCCGAAACGCGAGACCGTGGTGCACGTATTTGACAGAGTTGTAAATGCTGCTAAAGGTGCGGCACTCGGAACGGACACGAAAGTTGACTTTGAAATAATCGGGGGTACCCACGATCTTCTTATCAACAGAACACTTGCTGAAGTCATGCAAAAAAACCTCGACAAGGTCGGAGGTATCAGCTATACGGCAGACGAGCTTGAGTTTGGCAAAAAAATTCAGTCTACGTTTAACTTTTCAGTTCCTCCTCTTGAAACTGCGTCAACTGTCGTGCCTTTGAAAACAGAGGAAAACTCGGGCGGTGGCAGCACCGATGTTGGCGATGTCAGCTATGCCGTGCCAACGGTGGGTCTACGCTCCGCTACCTGGGTGCCGGGCACTCCAGCGCATAGCTGGCAAGCTGTCGCATGCGGGGGAACAGAGATTGGCATCAAGGGCATGATGGTTGCGGCAAAAACAATGGCCCTTACGGGCGTAGATTTGTTTAAAGATCCATCGATTATCACGCGCGCGAAGGCGGAGTTCACAAAAGATGTTGGCAGCTACAACTATGAAGCGCTGTTAGGCGATCGCAAACCTGCGCTGAATTACAGAGACTAGTTTGGAAACCCAAAGTCCCGAATACAATTTCGAAATCAAATTAACTTCCAGCGGCCGGTACGGGGAACGGGAACGGTATTGGTGAATCAAGTCGTGATGAAGAAAGGCAGTCTAAATGTTGGTTTGAGTGGCGTAGTGTTACCGTACCCTAAATACAAATTTCCTGAGGAAGCCCAGAAGTCATCGCGCCTCACGCTGTATGCGGGTTTCTTTAACAGCATCGAGGTGAATGATTCGTTTTACAAGGTCCCTCAGCGCAAAACAATTGAGCGATGGGCCTCCGCAGTCCCTGACAATTTTACTTTCACCTTTAAGCTGCATCAGGATATCACCCATCAAAAATTTTTGGAATATGATGTTGCCCACATAGCGGCATTCGTAGATACGATTTCATCTGTCGGCAATAAGAAAGCGTCTATCCTTGTGCAATTCCCCCCGAGCCTGAAGGCGTCTTCAATTGCGCAGCTGGAAAGCCTCATCCGCGACCTGAAATCATGCGTAAACAACACATGGAATATTGCTGTAGAGTTTCGCGATTCAGGCTGGTATCATGAAGAGACGTTCGACCTGTTAAAATCGCATAACGCATCACTGGTGTTACAGGATATACCGAAATCAGCTTCACCGTTTGCTCTGACGTCTGATCAATTTGTCTACGTCCGCTTTCACGGCCCGACCGGTACTTATCGCGGAAGCTATGCGGAGACGTTTCTCAGTGAATATGTTTCGTATGTTCAGGAATGGACGGTGAACGGAAAAGATGTGTTTGTGTATTTCAACAACACAGCAGGAAGTGCTTTTGAGAACGGGCAAACCTTTCTGAGGTTGCTGAAACAATCTATCGGAAGATGATTTCGTACACCTTCCACTTGCCCGCGTGGGTCCGGAAGACAACTTCGGAAATGGTGTTCGAATCAAAAAACTTGTCAACGATCGTCATCTGATTCAGTTCCGGATGAAGTCGTGATTCCGATGCGCCTTCAGCGTATTCTTTTGCGAATGCATACCATGCGCTGCCTGTGTCGCCTAATAACAGTTTGACAAATTCGCTGTTGGGGTTCGACAGTTCGGCCCGAGCACTTACCCGATAGGTGACAACCTTTCCTCCTTTGTGGAGTTCTGCATCAGGTGCAAGCCAGTTTACAAGGCTGTCGATGTTTCTGGAAACCACCGCGGTTTTGAAATGTTTAATTGATGGATGACCAACAGGTTTGTGCTCGAGAATGTTTCCGAATATCTGAATGCCATACAGCAGCCCTTTGTCATCAATATCAACGCTGTAATTTTCGTTGTTGTAAAAATATGTGGTCACGGGAGGATCTTCCACTTTCTCCGACCGGATTGCCTGACCGAGTACCCGAAGAACTTTCTCTTTCGGATCACCCAGCCTCAGGCCCTTGAACGGGTGCATCTCCGCGTAACGGTCGCCCACAAGTTCAATCGCATAGATGCGACTGGTATCGCCTGGGTTGTATTTGAATACTGCGTAAACCGATGTATCTGGTTTGAGCGTGTGAAATTCAAACCGCCAGCCTTCTCCGTCAACAGACTTTTGAAACGGTGCACCGAGCTGTGCATGAACGTTCTTTCTGAATTGCCCCAGAACAAAACCTGCGAGCTCCGTCTCGCCTTCAACCTGTTGCTGGGCAAACGCTTCGGGCAAAAAGAACAACAACGCAATCGCTAGCTTCCTCATTTTCTGTGGTTACAGTTGCCATAAAGGTAGCAATAAAAACGTTTACTCTGTACACCATGTGCGGCATGGCTGGATAACGTTCCAATAAAAAAGCCCGAGCTTCCGCCCAGGCTTTTCTACTAGTTTAAAACGCTCTCAGTTTTGCGCAATGCTGATTCCAATGCGCTTATAATTTTCGCTTGGTGCGATACTGGAGTTTCCATCAATTTGAAGAACGACCACAACTGATCCGGTGGTTGCGCCCGGGTTCAAAACAGGCACGCTGAGGATTCCGAAGTTTTCTCCGGCCGGAATAACAACTTCCGTTGGAGCGGTGTAGTGTGTACCTGCTACCGCTGTTGAGTTCTCCGATACAACTGACACAGGGATCGACTGCTGTGTTGGCTGAGGCGCTCCTACCAGGTTCACACGAAAGTTAATTGTTCCGGATGCCCGTGTGATAAGCGGGTCAGCCGTGCTGGGTGCAGTTGAGTTCGTTGACACTGCTCTGCCAAAGCCTGGTACCCGTGTAAGGATCGGATAAGTCTGTCCTGAGGCAGGCGTGTTCCAGACTGCGGCATCAAATTCCGCAACCGCACCTGTAAAGTGAACGGGATCATTTTCGATGCAGGAAGTAGCCACTGCAACGAATGAAAGGATGAATAAAATATTAAAAAGCTTTTTCATACGGTTTCAATGTTAGTAGCCAAAATTTTGAGCAAGGTTCGCATTGGCGTCAATTTCCCGCTGAGGAATGTTTGCCAGGCGTCTGAAGTCTGCAGCCAGGATGTTTTCAGGCGTCTTCAGAATGTCAGTACCCCTGCGCTTAAGATCGAACCAGCGGTGGCCTTCAAAGGCGAATTCAATTCGTCTCTGATTCAGGATTTCTGTGAGAAGCGCTGCTCCGGACAAGGTTACACTAGCCAACCCTCTGGCTGTGCGCAGCGCGTTCAGGTCGGTGAGCGCTGAAGCATCGTTTCCGGATGATGCATACGCTTCTGCCCTGTTCAGCAAATTTTCTGCTTTGCGCAATACTGGCACGTTATCAAGATTAACAATGGCATTTTTTCCAATGAACTTGATGCATTCAACCTTTGGACCACTACCTCTTCCCGGACCGATCACATACAGCTGGGCACGCACGTCCGTACCCGTGCAAATCTGCCCTACGTTTGCTGAACTAGCGGCAGGACCTGTGATACCGATCAACGTTCTCAACGTTGCAGTAGGCACGAGGTCGCCAAATCCGCCCGTGGTGGCAAGCGTGGTCAGTGTTTGTGACGTTGTATAGGATGTTTGCAGAGAAGTGTTAACACCAATATTCTCCGCAGCATCCTGAAACTTGACTTCAAAAATTGACTCATTGTTCGTAGATGATCTCCAAGCGCTGATGTAGTTCGCGCCAGACAAGGTGTTTCCTACAAGAGCAATTGAAGCGGTTGCGTTCGAGATTGCCGTAGCAAAATCCTTGTTGTAAAGTGCCACGCGCGAAAGTAAGGTGTGGGCAGCAGCCCTGGTAGCTGTGTACGAAACGTTTGTGTTGGCGTTTGCCGGCAGCAGAGTGATCGCCTCATTGAGATCTGCATAGATCTGCGTGTAAATGTCGGCAACAGGATTGCGAGGGAGCGTTGCTGCGCTTGCAGCCTGCGCGGTCGTAATTGGTTCGAGAATTAAGGGAACACCACCGCGATCCTGCGAAGGTATTTCGGTGCCCGGATCATACGCGTAACCACGCGCAAGATCATGGTAGTAAAGGGCACGCAAAAATTTCAGCTGACCGTTCCAGCTGTCGAGTGTCGCCTGTGTGGGTGCAGGTGTAAAGTTGAGTTTCGAGATTGCGTCCAATGTGATGTTGATCTCGTTGATCGCAGCGTAACTGTTTTGCCAGTGCGTCAGGTGCGACAATGAGGTATTGCGGTTCTCATTGATGAGACGACCTGAATTGTTTGTGGTCACCGCGTTGTCAGAAAGCGCCTCTGCAACTGCAAGAAGATCGCGACCATAATTTCGTTCTGATCTCAGTCTTGCATAAACGGAGTTAATACCTGCCTGAATCGCATCAGGCGTAGACAGAACACCGTTTGCATCTACCTGCGAACGAGGTTCTACTTCTATCAGACTGTCGCAGGCTCCCAGAATGATCATCAGCAGCGCTGATACCACTACTTTCAATTTATATATATTAAATGTTTTCATTGTTTGAAGCGTTTAGAATCCAAGCTGAACACCGAACGTGTAACCCTTTGACTGCGGAATGATACCCGAGCCGTTGTTGGCAGCATCAACAAATTCAGGATCGTATCCTGCATACTCTGAATAGGTCCACAAATTCACGCCCTGGGCATATACCCTGGCCGTTGTAAGGTGAAGTTTGCTGATCAGGTTGCTGCGGAAGTTGTAAGACAATGTCAGCTGCTTAAGACGGATGAAATCAGCCTTCAGGAAGTTTGTTGAACCTGTAAGCGGTCCCACACCACGAACCTCAGCGCCACCTACCACTGGTCTTGGCACATCGGTGATCTGGCCCGGAGTTGTCCAGCGCCTGTCAGCGGTTTCCTGGAGGGCATTCAAGGTAAGACGGGTTGCATTCTCGCGCAGGAAACTTACTTGGGCGTCTGACACAACTCTTCCATATTCATAGTTGAACTGCGCATCAAGCGAAAATCCCTGGTAAGAGAAGCTATTGATAAATCCGCCATAAAACTCTGGTTGGTTGTTGCCAAGCACAATGCGGTCAGCCGCAGTTGGCTGGTAAGTCAGGTTGCGATTGATATCGTACCACATTGGCCGACCCGTTGCCGGATTGACACCCGCATACTCCTGCGTGAAGAAACTTCCGATGGAGTGGCCTACACGTACCGAAGTGTTTCCCGGAAGTTCCTGAAGTCCGCCATAAAGTTCTGAAACATAGTTTTCATTGTACGCGAAATTGAAAGTCGATTTCCAGAGGAATCCGCCCATATCAATATTGACGGTATTAAGTTCTACTTCCACTCCTCTGTTCACCATTTGTCCTACGTTCGCAGTATAAGAATCAAAACCGCTGATAGCAGGAACGGGCGTTGTCAGAAGGAGATCTTTGGTCGTCTTCTTATATATATCGATGCTGGATGTAACCCGGTTGTTGAACAAACCAAAGTCCAATCCCATGTTCACTGTCTGGTTTGTCTCCCAACCAAGTTGAGTATTTGCCAGACCTGCAGGCCGGATACCAGGTGTGCCGTTGTAATTCACTGCAGTGCCGCCCGAGTAAAGTGCAACAGCCGGGAAGTCACCGATATCATCGTTACCTGTTTCGCCATAAGACGCCCGAAGTTTTAAATCACTGAGCATGTTAACTCCGCTGAGAAAACTCTCCTCCTTGAGGATCCATGCAGCAGATACCGACTTGAATAGGCCGTACTTGTTTTCGACACCGAAGCGCGAAGAACCGTCTCTGCGCAAGGTAAATGTGGCGACATATTTTTTCTTGAAGTCGTAATTAACTTGTCCGAAACCGCTGGCGCGGTGATATCCTGTCCACGCACCGTTGGCAGCTTCCGTAACAGCGCCTGATCCAAGTGTTCTGAATTGGTAAGTTGGGAAGCCCGTCTTTGCCGCAGTGAGGAATTCATTAGTCTCACTCCTGTATTCAAAACCAACCAAACCGGAAACGTTGTGGCTTCCGAAGGATTTATTGAAGTTGAGAGTTTGTGTGGTGATGAAGTTTGTATTCCAGTTGCTCTGCAGACTGCTTCTTCCCCGTACGCCTACACCGTCAGGAGTACGTGGGTCAGTGAACCTTTCACCCTGCACGAGGCGATAGTCGAGCCCCCACAATGATCGGAATGACAATCCTTTCAGGATTTCATAAGTGAACTTAAGGCTACCGACAGCCTGATTTGTCCGCTGCACGCCAGAGTTCTGGTTGACGACAGCGATAACGTTCTGATTCAAGACACCTGCGATCGCTGTGTTGAAAGAACCGTCTTCAGCATTGTAGATCGGATTCTGAGGCTGAACTGCAGATGAAGAAAAGGCAGGTGATCCAAGGAAAGATCCTGAAACTGCAAACGGAACGTTTTGCTGGAAAGTTGACAGGTTCATCGAAGTTGCCAGCGTCAGTTTTGAAGTCAGCGCATTTGTGAGGTCGAGTTTCAATGTTCCGCGCTGGAAGTCAACAGGCTTCATTGTTGCATCCTGCTTGTTATAGCTCGCGGAGATGTAATACTGGTTTTTGTCATCACCACCGGAGAATGACATCTCATAGTTCTGCACCTTTCCGGTCGAGAAAGCTTCGCGCTGCCAATCGTAGCTGTTGATTGTGCCATCATTGAATCTTCCCAATTGGAGATCATCAATGTTCAACGCATTGGCTGATGCCCAGCCACCTAAAGTTGCTGAACTGAAATTGTTCGGAACAGTCAGGCCCGTGAGCAAGCCCATGTCCTGCAACGTGAAATAGGATGCGCCTGTTTCTGTGAGCTGATAAGACCCGCTGTAACCATTCAGATAGGCATTCTTGCGGAGTTCAAACCACTGTGGCGCATCGAGCACATCGATGTATTTCAACTGTTGATTTACACCTGTGTAGTAATTAAAATTCAGGCTCGGCTTTCCGGACTTGCCCTTTTTAGTAGTGATGATCACCACACCATTCGATGCCTGCGCACCGTAGATCGCAGCAGACGCTGCATCCTTCAGGATCTCAATTGATGCAATGTCGCTTGCGTTAAGAAATGCAAGTGGGTTTGATTGCGTGAAATTCGCATCACTCCTGCTGTTGATCTGCACACCATCCACAATATAGAGTGGAGTGTTACCTGCAGAGATTGAACCCGTACCACGAATACGGATATTCACTGCGCCACCAGGGATACCGTTGTTAGACTGCACGAGCACGCCCGCAGCGCGGCCTTGCAGTGCCCGGTCAAAACTCTGCACGGGTAGATTTGCAATGTCCGAGCCTTTCACCGATGAAATGGCACCCGACACCTGCCGCTTTTCAACGGTAGAGTATCCGGTAACAATCACTTCTGAAAGTTGAGTTACATCAGTCTCCATGCGCACGGAAATCTGAGACTGGTTTCCGATTTCAGCTTCAACGGTTTTCAATCCGATAAAGCTGAAGATCAGCGTTCCTCCCGATGCCGGAACGGATAAGGAATAGGCACCATTGGCGTCTGTCACGACACCAGTGCTTGTTCCTTTAACCACTACGTTTACACCCGGGAGACTTGAACCGTCATCTGAAGAAGTAACGGTTCCGGAGATCGTTCGCTCCTGTGCCCACACCATAGAAGATGTGAGCAAAAGCACTGCTGCAAAGCAGTTCTTAAGTAGAATTTGCCTCATAAGTTTAGGTTAAGGTTAAATGTGAATATAACTACAGCCCCCCATAAATGGTTATCCCGTCTAACACATTTTGGGTTACATCCAGATAACGATTTTACCGTTTAAACAAGGACTTTGCGAAAGGATAGCACGTTTAATGTCTGACAGACAGAATTTTACGGATTGGATTTAAAAAAATGACGGGCGCCATGCCTTCACCCCTTATAGGTTAGTCAATTGTGACAATAATTAGGACAGCGCCTGAGGACTGGGACTGTTTGCAGGACGTGACTTGTCCTCGGGAAGCGGTACAAATTCGTGATTATCATTCGGAGGCAGGATGATCCTTCCCTCCTTCCAGTCTGCCTTAGCTTGTTCAATTCTTTCCCTACGCGAAGAGACGAAATTCCACCAGATGAAGCGTTCGCCAAGCGGTTCTCCACCGAGAAGCATGAGTGTGGTTGGCTCCTTCGCGGTTAGTATCGGATCAACGCCTTTCGTAAACACCACCATCTGGCCGCCACCATAACGGGTTCCGGAAATCTCTACACTACCCTTGACGATATAAATTCCTCTTTCTGAGTGTTCCTTTGGTAATCCGAATTTGGCACCTGTTTCCAACGACACATGGAGATAAAACAATGGCGAATGTGTCTTCACGTTGCTTACTAATCCGAATGCATTGCCGGCAATCAATCGCATCCAGACACCTGTGTCGGTAAAAATCGGAAGTTGTTCTGGCTTATAATTATTGAATGCTGGATTTGCCTCCTCATCTTTCTCCGGGAGTGCCACCCAGGTTTGTATCATCTCAAGATTACCGCCTGCAAGTGCAGCGGGATCTTCAAACCGTTCCGAATGAGCAATCCCCTTCCCTGCTGTCATCCAGTTCACTTCGCCTGGCCGGATGATCTGCTCAACACCCAGACTGTCGCGATGGGTTACCTGGCCACCGAACAAATAGCTCACCGTTGACAAACCGATGTGCGGATGAGGCAAAACATCCATCGACTTGCCTGGCTGCGGTGCTGCTGCTACAGGACCTGCATGATCCATAAAAATAAACGGGCCGACCATCCTCCGCATTCGAAAAGGCAGAATTCGTTTTACGTCCATACCCGGGCCGATGGATGCTTTGCGCGATTCAATTACAATGTCAATCATACGATAAGGGTGCCGCACCGTTCGTGCTGCCGTCACATGAAGATAGTGGACAAAGGTCGATCTCCCGGAAAACCAGGTAAATATTTGAGGCTACTGGTGCATAAACGGAATAGTCGAGAATACACCGAATTGCAACGTGTGATTATTTTCGATTCTGTACTGTGGTGTGCCTGACGAGACATCAAGACTGCGCAACTGGACGCGTTGATTCAGATAGCCGAATTCCAGCTTTACGTTTTGCGAGAGCGTAAATCCGATCGCGCCATAAAGTCTGTTCTGATCAAACAAATTATACCCAACATCTTCACCGAAGTTTATAAAGATTTCATCGTACACTGCGAAAAAGACCGGCTTCTCCGATTTTGTCAAATTGAACGTTGCTTTGGCCATGTAGCGGAAACGGTTTTCGAAACGTCCGTCCTCAAATTTTCCGGTGGCAGCGTTGCCAATCATTCTTTGCTCAAGGCGATACCGGTGGCTGAGTCTTACTTTGCCGATCGTCTGACCGACAAGTGCCTGTTGCCAGATGCGATGTTCCGGAAAAGCATTCGCAACAGGAAAATCACCGTAAGGATATGTTTCGATAAAAGCATAACCTACCGTCCAGCGCACATTATTTTTGCTGTAATAGTCAACACCGGTGCGGAGCAGGAGTTGCTGCGCATTGGCGAGCAAATCATTTCTTCGGAGTTGCGCTTCCGCATGCAATCCCCAACGTTCCGACAATTTATGGTTGCCGAAGTACATAAACCAACTATGCACATGGTCTGCTGTCCTCCTCGTATTTGACTGACCATTAGAAAAAGAAATCTGGAGAAAAAAGAAAATAAGAACGCACGCAATGTGTTTCATCAATAGCATCTGGTTAGGCGGCAAAATTCAAAAAAAGTCATTACCGGCCAAATCGCATTGTGTGTAGTGAAGAGAAATTCTTTTGGCGGTAGGGCCGCGACCGTTCACAGTGAACCGACAACGTTTCCTGAAAAAAAACGTAAACTTGCTTTATGAAATCCACGCACCGGATAGGTTTGCTGCTAGCACTGATCTTCCTTGTCCCTGCTTTGTTCTTTTCGGTGTACGAGATGTCAGAATTGAACAGCGATGAGAAGATCATCCAGGACATCTATCAGAAACAGCTTGACGCCATTCTGTTTTCGGTGAACCAATACTCAGACGATGTCATCGGAAGCTGGATTGCCCGGATTGAACCCCACCTCGACAATAACCTTCCAAAGGATTCTATCCCTCCAAAAATTTATGACCTTGTGGGATTGAACGCGGCCTTGAGTGGCGTCTTTCTCGTTGATTCGGCCGATGGCAAACCTGTGTTTCAGCTTTACTCCACCGCCTTTAAAGACCGCGAGCGCTTATGGAATTCCATCAGTCAGACACTTGCGGATAGTGCCTCCGTTATCCAGCAACTTATCGGCTACCGCGAAAGTGGTTTCCAGAAAATTTACAAACTCCCCCTTGACCGCAACGCATCAGCGGGCAACTACTGCCTGATCTTCATTCACCAGCGCTCGGATTGGGACTTCAAAGTCGGAGGATTACTGATCGACCCTGAGCTTTTTATTCAGAATGTTGTCGGCCCGCGCCTGCAAACCGCAGCACGTGATCAGTTCATCCTGTCAGCCGTAAGGAAGCAGGGTGATTCAATCGCCTACTCGACTTCAGCTCCAGACACAACGAATGTAACAGCAGAAGCCCTGACGAAAGACTTTTGGATCTTTCCCGACTACTCACTCGGCATCCGCACCAGCGGCACAACGCTCCAGCAACTTGCGCGCGAACGTACCAGGGCAAACTTCCTTTTACTGGCTGGTCTCGATGTCGTTCTGATCATTGGTGTAGTGTTAGTATTCAGAAACCTGAAGAAGGAAGTTGATCTCGCACAGAACAAAGCAGATTTTGTGTCCAACGTATCGCATGAAATACGCACACCGCTGGCGCTGATCAGTATGTTCGCGGAGACGCTGGAGATGGACCGCGTCCCGACTGAGGAAAAGAAAAAGGAATATTACCAGATCATCAGCAAGGAGACGCAGCGGCTTTCCGGAATTGTGAACAAGATCCTGAATTTCAGTCAGACGGAAGCTAACAAAAAACATTTTCACTTTGAGTCGCTGCACATCGATACTGAATTAAACGGGATTTTATCCACATATCAGTTTCATTTGAAAAACAAAGGTTTCGAATATACGTATTCACCTGCGGGAGATATCTGGGTATATGCCGACCGTGAGGCGCTGATCGAGATCATCATTAACCTCATCGACAACGCGATCAAATACAGTGAAGACAAGAAACGGATTGAGATCAATACCGGTGTGGAAGGAACTTTCGGGTATATCGCTTTGCGCGATTATGGTGTCGGCATCAGCAAGCAGGACCAGAAGCATATTTTCGATAAGTTTTACCGGGTGTCGAGCGGGAACCTTGCAAAGAGTCGCGGAACCGGCCTCGGATTGTCTCTGGTGAAGCAGTTAATAGAAGCACAGGGTGGAAAAATTACGGTGCAGAGTGAGCCCGGCAAAGGATCACAGTTCAAAGTTTACTTTCCATTAAACAACGGATAGATGGCGCGCATACTGATCATTGAAGACGAACCTGCCATGCAGCTTGGATTGAAAGACAATCTTGAGTTTGAGAATTACCAGGTCGATGTTGCAAGCGAAGGCGAAACAGGTCTTCAGAAAATCAAAACAGGGCAACACGACCTGATCCTGCTCGATGTTATGCTGCCGAAGATGTCAGGCTTCGATATCTGCAAGGCAGCACGGGCGGCCGGAGTCAAAACCCCGATCATCCTGCTGACAGCACGCGGTGAAGAAATCGACAAAGTACTCGGACTGGAACTCGGAGCTGATGACTATGTAACGAAGCCATTCAGCGTGCGGGAACTGCTTGCACGTGTAAAAGCAATGCTGCGGAGAAATTCAGGAACAGCTGACATACCGCATTCCAACCTTGTCTCTATTGGCCGGCTTCAGCTAGACTTCAAGGCATTCCTTGCCATAGACGGAGCGCAGGAGGTAAAGCTTTCGCACAAGGAATTCGAACTGCTTTCATTCCTCCACGAAAACAGGAACAAAGTTGTAAGCCGATACGACATCCTCGAAAAAGTCTGGGGCTACGAAGAGCAGATCACCACACGGACCGTTGACAACTTCATCGCGCGCCTGAGGCAAAAAGTTGAAGTAAATGTTGATCAGCCCAAAGTAATCCTTACCGTGCATGGGTCGGGATACAAAATGGTCGTTTGATTAAGTGTAAAAGGGTTATGGGGCTTTCGTTGGCGATGTGTGTTGGCTCAACGATTGGTCTTACGAGGAAGCTCGAATGATCAATTACCAAATCACAAATGATCCTTCGAAGGGGATTGTCCTCTACGGTGAATTGTCCCACGTCAGAAGGGAAAATGATCAAATTCCAAATACCAAATTCCAAAAGCCAAATACCAAGGGTAAAGCAATAATCAATTAGTAATAATCAATGATCAAATCCCTGTTGGAGATATAGTCGAACAAGCGCTGCACCATTTGGAATTTGATCATTGATCATTGGAATTTTACGCCCCGCACTGCTAATTACGGATGAAGGGATTATGGAGCTTTCGTTGGCGATGTGTGTTGGCTCAACGATTGGTCTTACGAGAAAACTCCAATGATCAATACCAAATCAGAAATGATTCTTCGAAGGCGATCGTCCGGTGGGATAAATTGGCTCACGTCCGAAGGCAAATGATCAAATTCCAAATACCAAAGTCCAAAAGCCAAATACCAAGGGTAAAGCAATAATCAATTATCAAATCCCAAAAGGCATTGTTGGACATACAGTCGAATCCAACGCTGCACCCTTTGGGATTTGATCATTGATCATTTGAATTTTACGCCTGCACTGCTCTCCGACCCAACCCACTCCGTTTGTTATTTGGTTATTGATAATTGGAATTTAACCTCCGTGACAATTTGTTACAATTCCTCACGAACCTGTGACATCTTCCCGGCTGCCATGCCCGTTTTTTACAGTGTTATTCAGACACAAAAACTTTAAAACCAAATACTCATGAAAACGAAATTGATAATCGCAGCAGTGGCAATCGTTGGCTTCTTCAGCACACAGTCAGTTGCACAGGTCCTTGACGCAGGCCGGGTTAAGATCCTTCCTTCAACAGCAGGTATTCTCAAAGTTCACTACGCTATGGAAATCGATGAGCCCATCACAGTGAAGTTTTATAACCGCGATGGCGTGCTCGCAAGCGACAAAATTGAAGGCACTTTCGAGAAAGGTTTGATGAAGCGCTATAACGTGAAGAACATCCACTCAAATGATTACTGGGTGGAAGTAAGCTCATCAAAGCTGACTGTCACTTATCACGTTGTGCCGTCCAGCGACAAGAAGTCATTTGCTTCATACCTGGAAAAAACAATATACAACTACCCTGTAGTTGCATCGAATAACTAGTCCGGTTAACTAGTTTGGGTCAGTTTGGAGGGGGTGAGTGGCTTAGAGCATTCACCTTTCTTCCAAACATTCTTATTTTTACCTAAATTTTGAAACGTTGAAACGAGCCGCCACCATTTTCATCATTTTTTGTTTTGTTGCAATCGAAGGATTGTGTCAGACGATCAGTCTGAAAAAGAACTGGCGTTTCAGAATTGGCGATGAGCAAGCGTGGGCTGCCACCGATTATGACGACTCGCGCTGGGATATGATCAGGGTGCCCTCGCACTGGGAAGACGATGGCTTTAACGGGTATGACGGCTTCGCATGGTATCGGATAAAGTTTGACGGCACGCTGCTGAGTCCGAATGAGGTATATTACCTGAACCTGGGTTTCATTGACGATTGCGATGAAGTGTATCTTAACGGTAAGGCTATCGCTTTCTCCGGACAATTCCCACCAAAATTCAAGACGGCTTATAACAACGAACGCAAATACAGTCTCCCGAATGACGTTATCAACTTCAAAGGAAGTAATACCATCGCAGTGCGTGTCTTCGATGCATTTCAGGGCGGTGGAATCTTTGACGGCAAGATCGGCATTTACCCGTTGGGGCAGAACCAGCGGCTGCTCGTTGACCTGCAGGGAATCTGGAATTTTGCCCGCACCCGGTCTGAATCACAGACTCCGGATGACGATGAATGGGAAAACATAATGGTGCCTTCTCCATGGGAGCAACAGGGCTTTTGGCGCTATGACGGCTGGGCAAGGTATCGCAAAACGTTTTCACTTCCTGCGAACTTCACCACAGAAGAAGTGGTCGTCATGCTTGGAAAGATTGATGACTTTGACAAAGTATACCTGAACGGAAAACTAATCGGTGTTACGAACGACCATCGGCCGTATGGATCCAGTGAGTCTTATCAGGTCGACCGCGTCTACAAGATCCCGAAAGACCTGCTGAAACGTGGCGCCTCCAACACCATCGAAGTGATTGTCGAGGACATGGGTAATGTTGGCGGCATCTACGAAGGAAGAATCGGCATCACCACCCGCGCAAACTATGAGCGCTACTTCCGCAATGAATAGCAGTCTTCGGTTCCTATAGTTTGCATTTTTAGCTAGATTAAGTCCATGAAACGATCATGGCTTGTAATCACATTTCTTTTTTGTTGTTTTCATATCAATGCCGACAACGGGTATCGTCTTTGGCTGCGATACGATCGGATCACTGACGCTGCAACCCGGAATGCCTACCAGGCTATCTTGAAGTCGTACGGTGTGCCTGGCAATTCGCCTACGCTTGATGTCATCCGGAATGAATTTAAGCTCGCGTTCGCTTCACTTCTGGCACAACCTGTACCCTATGCGTCCGTTCCCGAAAATGCAACGCTCCTAATAATACGCGCCACCGATGAGCGGCTTGCTGTTGATCGGAACCTTCTGCAACAACTCAAAAAATCCGGCAACGAAGCTTATTTGATTTCTACTGCGCAGTCAGGAAAATCAAAACGAATTATGATCACGGCAAATTCAGATATTGGCTTGCTTTACGGGGCGTTCCATTTCCTGAGAATATTGCAAACCAACCAACGCATAGATCAGCTCGCCATCGTCAGCGCTCCGAAAATAAACATCAGGATACTCAATCACTGGGACAACCTCGATCGCACCGTAGAACGGGGTTATGCCGGAGCATCGATATTTGACTGGCACAAGCTTCCCGACCACATTGACAAGCGCTATCATGATTACGCAAGAGCGAACGCCTCGATTGGAATCAATGCTACAGTGCTCACAAACGTGAACGCCAACGCGCGTGTACTCACCCCGATGTATCTGGAAAAAGTGAAAGCCCTTGCCGATGTGTTCAGGCCTTACGGGATCAAAGTGTATCTCACTGCACGTTTCAGCGCACCGATTGAAATCGGAGGTCTTGCTACCGCAGATCCGCTCAACGCGGAAGTACAAAACTGGTGGAAAAACAAAGTAAAGGAAATCTACGACTATGTTCCTGACTTTGGCGGCTTTGTAGTGAAAGCGAATTCGGAAGGACAACCAGGTCCGCAAAACTATTCGCGAAATCACGCGGAAGGTGCAAACATGCTGGCGGACGCACTGCAACCTTTTGGCGGAATGGTAATGTGGCGCGCCTTCGTGTACGATAACAAAGTGCCGGAAGACCGCACAAAGCAGGCGTACAATGAATTCAAACCACTCGATGGTCAGTTCAGGCCGAATGTGATCATCCAGGTGAAGAACGGTCCCCTTGACTTTCAACCGCGTGAACCCTTTCATCCGCTCTTCGGTGGACTCACAAAGACTAACGTAATGCCGGAATTCCAGATCACACAGGAGTATCTTGGCTTCAGTACGCATTTGGCATACCTCGCACCACTGTTCAAAGAATGCCTTGACAGTGATACTCATGTGAACGGTAAAGGATCAACGGTAGCGCGTGTGATTGATGGTACTGTCGTTAAAAATAATGTTTCCGCCTTTGCAGGTGTAGCCAACATCGGTTCAGATATGAACTGGACAGGTCATCACTTCGGTCAGGCAAACTGGTACGCGTTCGGAAGGCTTGCCTGGGATCACGACCTTTCATCAGAAGCGATTGCAGAAGAATGGGTCCGGATGACATTCTCCAACGAAGCAAGCCTGATAAAGCCGATCGTATCACAGATGATGATCCCTTCCCGTGAAGCCGTAGTGAACTACATGACACCGATGGGACTACATCACATCATGGGGTACAATCACCATTACGGTCCGGGCCCGTGGGTTGCGGACAAGCCGAGACAGGACTGGACCTCGGTTTACTACCACAGGGCCGATAGCCTGGGCGTTGGATTTGACCGGACAGAAAATGGCAGCAACGCCCTGGAGCAATACCATCCGGAGGTACAGAAAATTTACGCATCCGCAGCCCAATGCCCCGATCAATATCTGCTTTGGTTCCACCATCTCCCCTGGGATTTCAAAACTAAATCAGGCAAAACTTTATGGGACGAAATGTGTCTTCATTACTACCGGGGCGTTGAACAGGTCCGTATAATGCGGAAAACCTGGCAGGGACTAAAGGAGAAAATTGACGAAGAACGATTTACACATGTTGACAACTTCCTGCGCATCCAGGAGAAAGAGGCCATCCTCTGGCGAAACGCATGCGTGCTCTATTTCCAGACGTTTTCAAAAATGGAAATTCCGGCAGGCCTTGAACAACCAGAAAAGGACCTGGCATACTATCAGAAATTATCATTTCCATATGCGCCTGGCATCAGGCCGGAATGGTGAACGCTAAATTCGTTTCGGCATTTTGATAACACACAAATACAACGCAATTTTAGCACAGCGCGGAATGCGCGAGTGTTTGATCTTTAAACTTAACTTTTTCGCACAATGATCTTAATGGAACAAACCATGCGGTGGTTCGGACCCAATGACGCAGTGAGTCTCACAGATATTCGTCAGGCGGGTTGCACGGGTGTTGTTACCGCGTTGCACCACATACCTGTTGGCGATGTGTGGACGATCGAAGAAATCGAGAAGCGAAGAAAGGTCATTGAATCACACGGCATGACCTGGACGGTGATCGAAAGTCTGCCAGTGCATGAAGATATCAAGAAGCGCAGCGGAAATTATCAGCGTTACGTTGAAAATTACAAGCAAAGCATCAGTAACGTGGCGCGCTGCGGATTAAAGGTGATCACGTACAACTTTATGCCTATCCTCGACTGGCTGCGAACCAATATTTCATATGAATTACCCACGGGTAGCAAGGCTTTGCGTTTTGAGCGGGCCGCGTTTGTCGTGTTTGACGTCCATCTGCTGAAAAGACCAGGCGCAGAAAAAGACTATTCAAAGGCCGATCTCGATAGTGCAACGCAGTGGCTATCCTCCCATTCGGATCAGGAGAAAAAAGACCTTTTCAGAAACTGTCTGCTCGGATTGCCGGGCAGTGATGAAAGCTTTACGCCCGAACAAGTACTGGCCGCGCTAAAGACCTATGAGGGAATAGACGCGAAAAAATTGAAACAGCACCTGGTTGAATTCTTAAAGGAAGTCGCTCCGGTAGCTGAACGCGAAGGGGTTAAACTGGCGATTCATCCGGATGATCCGCCATACTCGATCCTCGGACTTCCGCGAATCGTGAGCACTGAAGCTGACGCAACGGCCTTGCTGGACGCTGTTCCGATCAACGCTAATGGACTGTGCTTCTGCACCGGATCCTATGGGGCACGCGCTGACAATCCGATCGTCAGCATGATCCGAAAATTTGGCGACCGGATTCATTTCCTTCACCTTCGCAATACTAAGCGGGACAAAGACGGAAATTTCTTTGAGGCCAATCACCTTGAGGGTGACACGGATATGGTTGAAGTTGTCAACGAAGTGCTGAAACTGATGCAGCGCAGAGGACGGTCTATTCCAATGCGCCCGGACCATGGACACCAGATGCTCGATGACCTGAAAAAGAAAACGTACCCGGGTTACTCAGCAATAGGACGTTTACGAGGGCTTGCGGAACTTCGCGGTGTTGAACTGGCGCTTGCCCAGGCCATGAACAAATAGTTCTTTCCGGTTCACCACACGAGTGTAGCTGATGTGTCACGGATTTCTTAACTTCCAGAAATCCAACCAAAGTCTATGAAACGCAAACACGTCACTCAAATCACGAGACGCAGCTTTATTCTCAAGTCAGCGATAGCCGCTTCGGGAATTCTGCTTGCATCAAAAGCTGTCAATGGATTTCCAGCGATTCTCAAAGGTCTGGGAAAACCAAATTCAAAATTCAATGGTGTTCAGATCGGAACGATTACATATTCTTTCAGAAGTCTCCCGGTTTCAGCAGAACAAGTGCTCCAATACTGTATCGACACGAACATCAGCGCTATTGAGTTGATGGGCAATACTGCAGAGGCATTCGCAGGTGCGCCACATACAACCATTGAGCCGCGCCAGTTCCCGCCTCCCGGGACACCGCGGCCGCAGCTCACACCTGAGCAGGAAGCCGAGCAAAAAGCAAAGACGAAAGAAATTGCCGACTGGCGTGCATCAATATCGCTGGATAAGTTCGAAACCCTCCGCAAGATGTATAAAGATGCCGGTGTTTCCATTTACGCTTACAAGCCGAATGCGCTGGGTGACAAGAACACAGATGCAGAGATCGAATATGCAATGAAAGCAGCGAAAGCGCTGGGTGCAAGTCACGTGACGGTTGAACTTCCAAAAGACGCAGCGCAAAGCAAACGCCTGGGTGAATTTGGTGAACGCCACAAGATTGGAATTGGCTATCACGGACACCTGCAGCAGACGATTACGTCATGGGATGACGCGATCGCGCAGTCGAAATACAATGGCCTGAACTGCGACATCGGTCACTACGTGGCAGCAGGTTTTGATCCTATTCCGCTTCTTCAGGCAAAACACGACCGCATCTACAGTATGCACATTAAAGACAGAAAATCAAAAGACAACGGTGGCGCTAACATGCCATGGGGCGAAGGTGATACGCCTCTGGAGAAGGTGTTGCTGCTGATGAGAAAAGAGAAATATAAGTTTCCGGCTACCGTTGAGATGGAGTATGAAGTGCCTGCAGGATCCGATGCCGTGAAGGAAGTGGCAAAGTGTGTGGAGTTTTGCCGGAAGGTGCTTGAGAAAAATGCGTGACCTTCAAAACTTATAAATGGAAAAGCCACCGTTGGAGGTGGCTTTTCTTTTCACAGAAGTTCAATCAATTATAACCAGGGTTCTGTGTCAGCGTAGGTGCGCCATTTTTCTGGCTATTAAGAATCTCTTGTAGAGGTATTGGGAAATACTCGTGCTTTCCAGGTGTAAACGTGACCCCTTTGAGATAAGCGCGTTTATTTCCTTCGGCCTGGAAATATGCATTAAGCGTTGACGCGGCTATGCCCCACCGCACGAGGTCAAATCTCCGATGACCCTCCATTGCAAATTCAAGGCGTTGTTCGAACTGCACTGCTTTTCGTGCCGTAGCCTGATCCGGCCACGGGGTAGTGTAGGTGTTGATCAGATAGTTTGCTGCAGGCGTGCCATCCGATTTTAAAACAAATCCGGCTGGATTTGCAGCTCTTGCGCGTATCTGATTTACGTATCCTCTTGCCACATCGAGGTTGCCCTCTTCGACTGCAATTTCGGCTAGCCACAGCAGCACGTGTGAGTAACGGATCATGCGGTAATTGTTTGCATTAAGGCGCGGGTTGCCTGCAAAAGTATTCGTTCCTACATCGGAGCGGTACATGACGTGCTTCTTCGGAGAATAAGGTCCACCATAAGCCTGGTCACGAACATATGTTTTGCCCGGATGTACGCCCCAATCGAGAAACGGAATTCCCCTTCTTCCAACGGTCCAGTCTACACGCGGATCAAGTGTGCCGGAATACGGGGTAAATGGCGCGGTCGCTTCTATGCCCTGGTCGCTGGTCACATCAGATGCGTTGAAGTTATCAAGAAGTGGAAGCCCATCTGCACCGGTTTTAAAAGCGTTTACGAGATTTTGCGATGGTTGAAAAAATCCACAGCATGTTGTTACCCCACCACCACCGTAAGGATAGTTGAGTGTCGAGCCGATGTTACCGTTCTCTCCGCCTGGCGCGCCATCATTTACAGAATACTGCACTTCAAAAATCGATTCAGCATTGTTATTGGTTGAAGCCCGGAAGTTATCATGATAACGGTCGACAAGACGATACTGGTTGCTTGCAACAATCGCTTCGAGAATCGTTTTCGCCTGTCCGTATTTTTTCTGAAACAAAAATGCTTTTGCAAGGGTTGCTCCTGCGGCCCACTTTGTTGCCCGCCCCTTTGCTGCCTGCGTGGTCGGCAAAACATCATACGCAGCCTGCAGGTCCGCCTCTATCTTAGGCCAGATGTCTTCGGTGTTTGTCAACTTTGTGCTTTCAAGATTGTTGGGATCGTAAACAACTTCATCGATGTAGGGCACATTGTTGAACATCTTCTTCAATTCAAAATGATAGTGGCCGCGAAGAAATTTTGCTTCCGCGACAACCTGAGCTTTTTCAGCATCTGTCATATCAGTCACCTTTGGCAAAATCTGAAGTACATCATTTACACGGGCAATGCCGTCATACATACCTCTCCATTTTCCACGGAAGTAAATATTGTCTGCAGCAATATTATGCTGCTCGATCAGAGAAATGGGTGGCTGATCACCGGCAATCGTTCCCTTGTAAGCATCGTCTGATGCAACACTACCGTACACCCAGTTATCCGCACCAACCTGGTACGAACGATAAGCGCCCTCCGGTGTTGCCCATCCGTCAAGCAAAGAATAGGCGCCAATCAAAAGCGAGTTCACGCCCTTACTGTTTTGCAATGCAGTACCGCTCAATGCGGCCTTTGGCTGCACATCGAGGAATTCGTCTGAGCATCCATTGGCGATCGCCAACAGAATCGCACAGAATATTATTGATAATTTTTTCATTGTCATGTTTTTTAAGTTTTTAACAGGCAGCATTTCAGAATGCAAGGTTTAAACCGATGATGTATTGTTTAGCCGTTGGATATGCTCCACCGTCAACACCGATCTGTCTATCGTTTCCTGCCGTATAGTTTCGCAGGTTGATTTCAGGATCCATTCCTGAGTATTTCGTGACTGTAAACAGGTTCTGTCCCTGCACATACACACGCACTGTGTTGAAGCCGATACGCGACACAAGCGAAACAGGCAAGGTATAACCCAGCTGGATATTCTTCATGCGGAAGTATGATCCGTCTTCGAGGTAATACGTTGATGGGAGAATGCTGACCTGGTCGCTGGAAGTAAGTTGCGGAAGGATTGCATCAGTCTTGCCGGGTCTCCATGAGTCATACAACATACGTGTGCTGCGGTTTCCTGCGAACGTTGGGAAGTCAGTCCAGTACTTGACATAATTAAAAATGTCGTTGCCATGCACACCTTGTCCGAACAATGTCAGGCTGAAATTTTTGTAGTTGACATTGATGTTGACACCATAAGTAAAATCCGGGTGTGGATTTCCTATGATTGACAGGTCGCTTGTATTAACGACTCCGTCTCCATTGACATCTTCAAACCTGAATCGTCCTGCGCGGTTTTGATTTACACCAAGATTGTTAGTGGGTGCAGCCGCTGCCTCGTCATCAGACTGGAAGATGCCATTGACTCTGTAACCGAAGAATGAAGAAATCGGGTAATCCTGCTGCGTTACCACGAAGTTCTGGATGCGCTCATCATTCAGCCCAAAGTATTGTGTTGCAGGGTCGCCTGTGGTTTTTGTAACGGTATTGCGATAGGTACTGAAGTTTCCGCTTACGGAGTATGTGAGCTCATTGCCAAGCGCTGTTCCGTTGTAACCTAATGCAAGGTCTATACCTCGGTTGCGCATCGATCCGATGTTCTGGAATGGGTTAGTGGCAACACCAGAAGTCAGCGGAGCAGGCACCGGGAATAGCATGTCAGTCGTTTCGCGTGTGTACCAGTCAAAAGCGAAGTCAATCCGGTTATTCAACAATGTCGCATCAACACCTATGTTTGTCGAGGTTGTCGTTTCCCATTTTGCTCTTGCGTTGCCAAACTGTGTTAACTCATAGCCGGGTACCGCTGAAGTGCGTGTTCCGTTAATGTCGTAAAATGAAGTTGCAGGGTTGAGGGCAAAAATCGTCAGTGAATTGTAGTTTCCTATTTCCTGATTACCGGTCTTTCCCCAGCCGAGGCGAAGCTTACCCATGCTGACAACTGATCCGAGGATATCTGCGAAAGACTCATTAGTGAAAACCCACCCCGCGCTGAAAGCAGGGAAATATGCCGTGCGGAACTGCGGTGCAAAGCGCGATGACCGGTCCCTTCGGATCGTTCCTTCCAGCAGGTATTTGTCAGACATTGAATAGTTGAGCTTTGCAAATTCTGAGGCTAGCGCCCAGTTCGATCCACCACCGTTGTTTGTCTGCACACCAGTTCCACCGCTGAGGTAACGGTTGTCAAGTGCATCTGACGCAAAATTTGTTCGCGATGCATCAAAGAACTCGAAATAATCTTTTATCGATTCTGTACCAATCAGGAAGTTGATGCGGTGCTTTTCAGCGATGGTTGCATTGTATGTTAATGTATTGTACCATACCCACGTCCATTCGTAGTTATTGCTCGTTTGCAAACTGTTTGACCCGCGTGATTCTGCAGACTCGATGTCGCGAATGGTATAGTTCCGAAAATTAAACAGGTTGTAGTCAAGGCCGAAACTCGTCTTTGCTGTCAGGTTTTCGAGGATATCGACCTCTGCAAATACGTTTCCAAAGAATCTGGTTTCGTACTGGCGGTTGTCTTTATTCCTCCAGAGATCTGCGACCGGATTTCGCGAGTTGTCGAGGTCCGTTCCACGGGTTCCTCCGAAATTCACACCGTGAACATCATACACCGGAACAATCGGCTGAATTCTGAACGCAAATGAGGTTGGATTGCTTTCCTGGCTGTTGCCATTTGGCTGATTCACGCGATCGGTATAACCGACCTGGAAATTTTCGCCAATGCGAACGCGTTTATTGATGTTGAATTCAGTGTTGGCGCGAAGCGCATAACGTTTGAAATTTGTATACAGCATAATCCCCTTCTGATCAAAATAGTTTAACGAAAGGGCATAGCGTCCATTTTCTGTTCCGCCTGAGGCGCCAATCTGGTGACTTTGAATCGGTGCAGGATTGTATATCTCGTCAAGCCAGTTCGTTCCTTCCTTATTTGCCTTTGTGATCAGCCATTTTGTTTTGTTAAAATCAGCGCCATCGATATTCGAGCTGTAGTTAACATACGTACCATCGGGATTCTGTGCTACACGCGGATCGCCTTCCATTGCACCTGCCGGAAAAATATAGTCAGGGATTACAGGCGAAGCTCCGTTCCCAAACTGCGCGTGAGCAGGGTTGCCGTTGGGCCCGAGAACTCCAGCGTTGATCCTTGATTCCCAGACTAGTTGAGCATACTCCTGTGTATTGAGAAGATTCAGAAGCTTGCCGGGGCGTTGTGTACCGTAATAGGTATCGTACGTAAACATTGGTTTGCCGACTTTTCCTTTTTTTGTTGTGACGATCACAACGCCATTTCCCGCGCGCGATCCATAAATCGAAGCTGCGGAGGCATCTTTCAAAATCTGAATCGATTCCACGTCATTAAGATTAAGACTATTCAGGTTTCCCTTAGTCGGCATTCCATCAATTACATAGAGGGGAGAGTTGTCGTTGATAGTTCCAAACCCGCGAATGCGAACCATTACTCCCCCACCGGGGCTATTTTCATTTCCTACCGTAACACCGGCAACCTTACCTTGCATCGCCTGACCAAGGTTTGTCGCAGGCGTTGAGAGCAATTGTTTGCTATCGATGGTTGCCACTGATCCTGTGATATCACGCTTTGACTGTGCACCGTAACCCGTGATCACCACCTCCGAAAGCGCCACCATATCCGTTTTCAAAGTCACATCAATGGACGTCCGGTTATCGATTGGAACTTCCTGGCTCAGGTAGCCAATGAATGAAAAAATCAAAACCCCATTCTGACCCGGGGCGCTGAGGCTGTATGTTCCGTCAGCATCCGTTGTTGTTCCTACCGTTGTTCCTTTCAGCAGAATGTTCACACCAGGCAATGGTGCGTTCGATTCGTCAACGACTTTACCCCGAATTGTGTTTTCCTGAGCGGACGCCTGCAGTGCCGTGAACATGCATAGAGCGATTGCCGTGATCAGCATGATGGTGCCATGCCGAAGCATTCGTAGCTTTGTTTTCATAAGCGTTTGCGTTTTGGTTTTAGTTATTGATTGAACTGACTATAGTGAGACAATAGAATTTCAGGATCGCTGAGTAACAGCGAAACATGTCGACTACAAAAACAAACTTGCTTGAACCGTGGGGGTTCAGATCAAAACCAAGGCAATTCCCAAAAGGTATGAAGACGATGAAAACACTTCGTCAACTTCATCGTATTATTGAATTTAATAAAAGAATTTTTAATTCACATGAACTCGAATTCGGAAAAGTTAAATTTTCTTTTAACACTTGTTAATCGATGTGACTTGCTCTATACTGCCGTGAAATAAATACTCCTTTATGATTAGAATCGTGGTGATGGTTGTCTTTACTAACGCGTATTTGGTGATGGGCTATGCGCAGTCTTCCATCCCCTACCAGGAAGATGTTGACGTAATAAAGCGCTACGACAACATGTATCCGCAGCCCGAAAAGCCTATCGTGTTTGTGGGAAGCTCCTCAATCAGGCTTTGGAAAGACTTCAATCAGAAGTTTGGAAAATTTGGCGCGATCAATCGTGGAATCGGAGGCGCGGTGGTGAATGATATTATCCGTCATGCTGACGACCTCATCTTCCGTTATTCACCCAGGAAAATTATTCTGTATATAGGTGAAAACGATTTGCCCAACGCTTACACTACTGCTGATTCAGTTTTAAATCGGACAAAAAAATTGTATAACCTCATTCGTTCACGTCTTCCGGACGTCCCGATTGTTTACATCGCGATGAAGCCGAGCCCGTCACGCGACAAGTTTCAGGAGAAAGCAATTGCCGGAAATAAAATGATCGCAGACTTTCTTAACGCGCAGGAGAACACAACGTTTCTCGACATCTACAGGCCAATGCTCACAAAGGGAAAGTCACGCCCGGAACTGTTCCTGGGCGACCAATTGCACATGAATGAGAAAGGATATGCGATTTGGGAAAAAAAGCTCAAGAAGCACCTGAGGGGCAAATGACAAGGTCCCAGATCCAAATACCAAATACCAAAATCCAAATTTCAAAAACCAAGTACCACTACAGGAATCTTGGATTTTGGTATTTGGAACTTGGATCTTGGAACCTGCCCCCTACACTTTCTCGATAACGAGGGCAAGCGTTTTCTTGCCACCCTTGTCTTCGATGACAATGGGTTCTGAAACGATCTTTGCGTTGTTCTCATTATTCATGTGAACAATCTTGACCTCCTTGCCCTTGTCAAATTCGTGTTCGTCTTCAGCAGTTACTGACCTGACCTGAACCGGGTTTCCGGCAACAAAGTCTTTGTATGATATTGCATCAGATTCAGGAATGTTAATCGTTGCCATAATTCTTTCGTTTGTGTTTATTCAATTCTTGCCGGAACATGGTTGTTCCGCGTTGGTTTCACCAGGTATCCGTCAGGTTTTAATCCGAGCGAATCCAGGTACTCCTTTGACTCTTTCGAGGAGATGAGGAACATGACGGACAAGTTCCGCTTGGGCGGTTCAAGCCTGATCATTTCGTAAAGTTCAACTCCATCCATATACGGAAGGAACAGGTCCAGCAAAATGAGTTTCGGTACTGAATCCGTTTCAAAAAGTAGAAACTCGGCAGCTTTCGCTCCGTCATCTATGTGCCTGATCTTGTTTGTGAAATTTGCCCGCAAAAATTTTAACATTCGCTCAGCATCGTCCTCGTCATCTTCAATCAGCACGATCTCCATCTCGTCACGCATATGATAAAAATTTAAGCCAACCATAGTATTTCCCCTCATCTTTGAAGAGTTATAATGGCTGATTAAAAAGCGTGCCCGCTGCGTTTCTCCCAAGATGTGAAGCAGCAATGGCCGCTGGTGTTGGCGGTTGGATAAACAGACGGAGTTTTAAAATCAAATCCCTTTTCCTTATACTTGGTTCGATCCAATGACCTGATCGCCTATGAACATCCAATATGCACTTGAGCTTGTCGGAACCTACTTCTTCGCCATCTCAGGAGTGCTTGCCACAGAAGACAAACACCGCAACTGGTTTGGTGTAGCGTTCACAGGGTTTGTCACAGCTATTGGAGGTGGAAGCTTGCGGGATATGATGTTGGGTAGTTTTCCCCTCGTTTGGATCGGTGATGTCAATTTTCTCTACGGAATTATCCTGGGCGTGATCACTGCTTTTATATTTTTCGATCACATTTCTAAGTTCAGGCGCACCATGCTGCTCTTCGATATGGTCGG
This sequence comes from Fulvivirgaceae bacterium JP3-4, assembly GCA_029309925.1. GTDB lineage: Bacteria > Bacteroidota > Bacteroidia > Cytophagales > Cyclobacteriaceae > Chryseosolibacter. The sequence continues at coordinate 1,717,623 of JARKND010000001.1, read as the reverse complement.
AATTGCCTTCTTCACCATCATCGGTGTCGAAAAGGCGCTGAGCCTTGGCGTGAGCGCTGAGATCGCGGCAATAATGGGAGTCTTCACAGCAGTGATGGGTGGCGTCATCCGCGACACCTTGACCAATCAGACTCCGGTAATTTTTAATAAGGAAATCTATGCAACAGCCTGCCTTGCAGGTGCTGTGCTATACCTGATACTGTTGAATTTTGTCGATCGCAATGTAAACCTTCTGATCTCATCCGGGCTGATCATTGTGATCAGGATTATCGCTATAAGGTTCAATGTTGAGCTTCCGAGGTTAGGGAGCAAGGTTAAGTAAAGTAGGCAGTAAGCAATGGACAGTAGGCAAGGGAGTCGCTTTATTGGCAGAGTCGGCAACGATGTCAACTGTTTCCTAAATGTGAAGTAGACAGTAGGCAATAAACAGTAGGCGATTGTCATCGTTAGACGACCCGTCAAACAATCGAAAAAATTGCCTACTGACTGTTGCCTACTGCCTACTGATTAATTGTTATTCCACGCTGCCCAGTTGCTGCAGTGACCCGCGTTGTCTGTCTCTCCGATGGAAGTCTGAATACCTGAGTAAGCTGCATTCATGACAGCACGTGGTGCGAAATGCAATTTATTATTGCCGCCACTGGCGAAAGCGCTTCCAAAGTGCCCCTGGCTCAAACCATGACCTGCTTCGTGAAGGGCGATCGTTTCCACATCGTAGTGATTGCCGATTTTCCAGGTGAAATTATCATTGTAATAGATTTCCCTCCAGGCTACATCTGCTTTGCCATTGTTGTCAAGATCAGTAGCATTGCCATTTTGATCCGTGAATGTGATCGTGAATGTCACACCGAGAATGAATGTGCTACCCTGAGCCGCGAGCAGGTCAAAGAAACCTTTTGGTAACCATCCGGCATGGACAACGTCAGCGGTGTAACCGAAGCTTCCGCCATAACCAAGCAGTGCGCTCACGTATCCGGTTCTTCTTGCCGAGTTGTAAGGAATCTGTGTCAGTCCAAGATTTGAGCAGGTAACATTGTCCCAGGTAGTCATGGCCCGAACGATGGCTGCGCTCGATGCAGATACCGCGAGGTCAGCACTGGGCCTGTTGTTATCAACGTAGTAAGAGATGTTGTCGGAGTTATCAAGGCTCACACCGGGAACGAAATCGGCACTGAGTTGCTTGTTACCAACATTGTTGAAATAAACTGTCCGGCCTACCTGGCCCGACTCTTCTGTTGTGAGATATTCCGCAGAAAACACTGCGAAATTTCCTTCTTCTGCCAGCCTGGCGCTGCCTGAAGAACGCCCCAGTTCCATGAATACCGGTGAGTCGTCCAGGGGTTTAAGGGTTTGAACAGCATCTTGATTTTCACAGGCTGCCCCGATCAGAAGAAGCGCGATTGCGCCAGAAAGGTTTTTTAAGTTGCTCATTGGTGAAGTGTTTAAGTTATATCGTAAGATACACTTTCCAGTGAATCAAACCTCACAATCGTTAGGGACCGCAAACTTTTTTCTGCTAGCGATTAGTCGGACGCTGTCATAAAATGAGAACGAATGAATTTTCTGAGGGCGATCGGTGAGTCGTGCTTTTGAATTACCATGGCGGCCCCCTTGCTCATAAGCCGTTGGCGCAGCTCCGGGTACACTCCAGTTGAATAAATAATTACCGGAATATGGGCCACTTCCGGCATAAGCTTAATGCGCCTGAGGCATTCCTCACCGTTCATTACCGGCATATTGAAGTCGAGAAAAATCAGGTCCAGGCATTCCATCCGCGGCAGTTCGTTCAGCGCGGTGTGGCAGTCTGTAAAACCGCATAGCCGGATCGAAGGATCCGATTCTTCGAGCGCTTCCCTGAAAAGCTCAAGTTCTTCGGAATCATCATCGAGATAAAAAATTTTCATGGATCTTCCCTTCATGCGGCCCGGGGTGCGCCAGATTAGTATGTTGTAAAAGTACGGGGCTCGGTACAATCAGATTATCCGGATAAACCCGGAATTTTATTTTTTTTTTGAGGAACGATTGTGTGATAATGCGCTGTTGCATTTCTTTAGTCGCTCAAATATCTAATACGAAATAATGCCTCAAAGGATAAAAGTCTTTCACCTCGAAGACTATAAGATAATGCGCGATGGTATCCGCTTTCTTCTTTCGCAGGATTTCCAGATCAATATTGTCGGTGAGGCACAGCATGGCGAACAGCTGCTTAAACTATTGCCATCTACTAAAATCGATGTGCTCATCCTTGACATCTACCTCGACTCAATGGAGCACATCGAAGCGCCTGACGGGTTTGAGATCTGCAGAAAAGTGCTGAAGTTGTCGCCCGATATTAAAGTACTTGCCCATTCGGTGTACGATGATGCCGACCGCGTGGCAAAGATCATGAAGGCAGGAGCCATGGGGTTTGTCTCAAAGAAGGCTGGCTTCGAGGAGTTGCTACACGGGATCAAAGTGGTGAACAGCGGGAAAAAGTATATCTGCAAGGAGACTTCGAAAAAGCTGAAAAACCTCAACAAGTTCCTTGCGGGGATTGAAGATACCCTTGAAAGCACGGACGATTTCTTTTCGAAGCGTGAGCGGGAAGTTCTGGATCTCCTTGCCGAAGGCTATTCCACTCGCGAAATCGCGAAAAAACTCTTTATTACCGAGAAAACGGTTGAAAGTCACCGTAAGAATCTGGTGAGCAAGGCGCAGGTGAAAAATACGGTTGAGTTGATCGCGTACGCGTCATCCCGAGGCGTTATTAAGAAGTAGGCATGTTTATTTTTGCCAGCACGGCAAACGAATCCAATTTATCTAGCCGTGACTAAAAGTACGCTCATTGCTGCTCTCCAGACGTTTGGAAGTGTTTCCAGCGATGGGATGCTATTATTCAACGTCCGGTCGAAAAAAATAGAATACGTCAACCAGTCCCTCGTCAACATCTTTGACATCAGTCATGATGCCTTCACGCACCAGGCGGAATTTTTCATGTCACACATCGTGGACAATGACCTTGAACACCTTACAATACACTATCAGACGCTATTGCGGGAAGGGCGTGTTGAAAACGTAGAATTCTCAACGCGCTCACATGAAGGTTCGATCAGGAATGTGCTCGTGAATGCTTATGTGATCGAAGGTGAAAAATATGTGATCGCATTTTTTCGCGACATCACCATCACCCGCCAGCATGAAAATTACATTATCGATTACGGAGCCAAAAAGAATACGTTGCTTGACATGGTCACCCATAATCTTAGCGGTCCTCTGGCAATATCAAGAAACCTGCTCGAGTCTTTGGAGAAAGTAGCGGAGGTGAGCGAGATGCCTAACGTCCAGGCTCACATTCAGCTTGTAAAGGAAAACACCCGGCACTGCATTGAGATCGTCAATGAATTTCTCGAAGAAGAACACCTGGTGTCATCCCGCATTTCAGTTAAGCGTAACCGTTTCGAGTTATTGACAAAACTTGACGCGATCCTTGAACGCTTTAAGAAATCCTATCCGGACTTTAGTTTTATTGTCAAATCGAATGTCCAGGCCCTCAATGTCTCACTTGACGATGTGAAATTCCTGCAGGTGATCAACAATCTTCTTTCTAATGCCTTGAAATGGTCTCCGTCAGGGAGTACGATCGAGCTTCGCGTCACTGGCAATGAAAAGACGTTTTCCTGTTCAGTGCAGGACAAAGGCATCGGGATTCCTCAACACCTGCATCGATTCTTATTTGAGAAAAACTCGCGTGCCAGTCGTGACGGTCTCCGGGGTGAACAATCGATCGGAATGGGCTTATACATCGTGAAAAAGCTCGTGACCCTAATGGGCGGGTCCATCACCTTTCAAAGCAAGGAGGATGAAGGCTCCGTATTCACTGTCACTTTTCAAATAAATGACGTAGCAGAGGATAACGACAGTGCCGAGCATTTGTCGATCACGAACAACCGCATCTCACAATGACTGATCTGTTCGGAAACCCTCCCTATCCGGACGGATTCTCTTACCACGAAAATTTCCTCACCCCTGAAGAGGAGGAACAAGCAATTGCGATCGTTAAAAACATACCACTTCACACATTCATCTTTCACGGCTACGAAGCCAAAAGAAAAGTTCAGAGCTTCGGATACGACTATAATTTTCAAAACAAGGCTTTGACCAGGAGCAATGAGATTCCGGGTGAACTCGAATGGCTTATCGGAAGAGTCAGTGAGCTCACAAAAACTCCGGTCGCGGCTTTTGCCGAACTGCTGGTCACCGAATATCCCGTAGGCTCCGTCATCAACTGGCACCGCGATGCTCCGTCTTTCGATATGATCGCAGGTATCTCATTACAAGCTGACTGCGTCTTTAAACTACGTCCATACGACAAAAAGCTTCAGCATCGGAACGCAGTGATCTCCATCCCGGTAAGGCGCAGGTCGCTTTACATTATCTCGGGCGAATCCCGGACTGCCTGGGAACATAGCACCGCACCCGTCAGCGAAATCAGATACTCGATCACACTTCGAACGCTGAGGCAATAAAAAGAAAAACCCTGACGCCATCATTCGCCAGGGTGACTGGAAATCTCCAAAAGCTTAGAAGCTGATTTTGTAGCTGATGGTCGGTAACATTCCAAGCTGTTTGTTGCGGTAGATAGACTGCGATGCGGGGATATAATCCTCACTCACCACCGTCTGGTTGTTAAAGATGTTCTGGACATCAAACTTGAATTCGGTCGTTGTGCGTTTGCGATTACGTCTTAACCCGATTGAAAAATCTGTTCGGAAGATATCGCCACTTTTCTTCGAGAACGGATTTGTCTCATCGATCACTTCTGAAGCCTTTTCAATGGATTCCTGCAGCAGCACCGGGGAATAGCGCTTGCCACCGATAAACGCAACTTTTGTATTCACGAAAAGAACCTTATTCTTTGATGGCGCACCCACATTGAATTCTTTTCCACCAATAAGGTTTGCGACATAGTTGTTGTCGAAGGCAGACTTGCGTTCAATTCCGTCTGCAGCAGTGTACAAGGATCTGAATAATGAAAGCGTGCTCATATAGTAAAGGCCGCGATGGAGATAGCGTTCAACTGTTAATTCAACGCCATAATTTTTTCCTGTGCCGTTATTCACAAGGTCGCGGGTAGTATAGCCTTCGCTCATATTGAGAAGAGAAAACGCACTGGACGCTGAATTTTCAACCGGCACATCGAAAAGATGCTGATAATATGTTTCAATCTTCATATGCGTGTTTGCACCAAGCTGATTATCATATCCCAAAACGAAGTGCGCGGCTTTGGTCAGCTCAAGATCTTTGTTAGGCTGAGACATTGTTCCATTGTCTTCCTGCCGCTTTGCAAGGTACGTTGACACACCCTCGAGTTTGCTGTGCAGTCCAGCCCCGAGGTTGAAAGATTGCTTTTCAGTTGCCTGCCATTTGACCGCAACGCGAGGCTCGATGGAATGATTCCCGTTTAGCGAGAATCGCAGGTAATGCAATCCGGAAATAAAGGTCAGATCATCGTTCATGCGGTGCTTCCAGCTTGCAAACGCCTGCAGTGTTGACGAGCTTCCGTTGTCCGATAACTCATTCAAGAGCTGATCGCGTTCAAAATCCCACTCATCAACACGCATGTTGAAGTTCAGCTGCGTAAAGATCAAACCTGTTTCAACTTTGTTTTTCGCGTTTAGCTTATAGTTGAAAGTAGTTGCAGCGATCGTGGACGATTTCCCGATGCTTCCATTTTCGATGGTGTAAAAATTTTTCTGATCATCCGGAATGTCATACCTGAAAGCACTTTCGGTCCCGGTAGCTGCAAGAGAAGAGCGAAGGAACATGTCTTCATTCATCTGCCAGATATGCGTAATGCCGAGAACCCCAAGCTTGTTTTTGCCATTGAACTTTCCGGTGATCAGCGTTTCATTTTCTTCATCCGTTTCTTCCGTGTCAATACCACTCACGCCACCGAGGCCGAAGAGTGAAAAATTATGCTTTGCATTAACAGGCAAAGAAATTTTAAATGACATGTCCTGGTATCGCGGCACACCGCCAAAGTCTACAACACCTGCACGGTCGAGCAGATCAAGCGCAGAGTACCGATAGTTGGCGAGATATGAACCGCGCGAATTTTGGGAAAGAGGCCCTTCAGCGGTCATGTCAATACCCAACGTGCTGATGGCAGCTGTGTATTCACGCTGTTCGTTGTTTCCATTTTTCAATTTCATGTCAAACACACCCGATGTTGCATCGCCATATTCCGGAGCAAAGGCGCCCGTAAAGAAATCGGAGTTGCTGAGCATTTTGCTGCTAAGCGCATTGATCGGCCCACCAGTTGATCCTTCACCGGCAAAGTGATTTGGATTTGGAATAGCGATTCCTTCAAGTCTCCACAAGATTCCCTTAGGCGAGTTTCCGCGCACAATAATGTCATTGTTCCCTTCGGCATCACCGTTCACACCGGCAAATGCCACGGCCATCCTTGCAGGGTCATCGAATGACCCGGCAAAACGCTGGGTTTCCTCAACGGAGAAGGTATGCGCACTGATCAGCGCCATCTCATTCAGCACCTCTCCTTTCGGATCGTTACCCTCGATGACGATTTCATCCAGAGTACTGATTGATTCCTTAAGAGAAATGTTGACGATTTCCTCTTTTGCTGAACCAATCAGCAGGTTAGGCACGGTATGTTCTTCGTAACCCATGTAAGTAACTTTCAGCGTCACGCGGCCAATGGGCACGTTGTTGATTCTGAAGTTTCCGTCAGCATCGGTAACCGATCCGAGAATCGGATTTGAGCCGGCTATAAAGATCGTGGCTCCGATCAGCGGCATCTGGCTGTCCTGGTCTACAATTTTGCCCCGAACGGTCTGTGTGATTTGTTGTCCAAACAGCTGCACACTCAATAATGTCAAGAGAAGGATTGTTAGTCTCATTTTGTTGGTTTTGCAAGTGAGACAACACCCGCTGCGTTTACCCCTACTCTCCCTCAAACATTTTACAAGGCGCGCTGTTTGTACCTTATTAATAAAGTCACAATTTTAATAACTTAGAACTCCAAAGAATGATTATGGCCAAAGACGAAGTTTTCAAAGACCCCATCACGCAATCCTCAGATTTCAAGTTCGACCAGAAAGTGGTGACGGTTTTTGACGACATGGTGACACGCTCCGTGCCTTACTACCTGGAAATGCAGCGAATGATCGGAGAACTTGCGTCAGAATATGCCAGGGCGGGAACAAATGTCTATGACCTTGGATGTTCGACCGGAACAACCATGAAGAACATGGATAATACCGTGGACCAGAAGATCAAATTCATCGGTGTAGATGACTCTGCCCAGATGCTCAAGCAATGCGAGGAAAATCTAAAAAAAGCAGGCATGATCCGACCGTTCGAATTAAAAAATGCCGACCTCAACAAAGGCCTGGATATTAATAATGCGTCTGTAGTTGTGCTCTGCCTCACCTTGCAGTTTATCCGGCCGCTCTATCGTGTAAAACTTCTGGAGCAAATTCACAACGGTCTCAATGAAGGCGGCTGTCTAATACTGGTAGAAAAAATACTGGCAGAAGAATCAGGTCTCAACAGAAATTTCATCAAATACTATTACGACTTTAAAAAGCGAAATCATTACAGCGACATGGAAATCGCACAGAAACGGGAAGCGCTTGAAAATGTGCTTGTCCCCTACAAGCTGAGCGAAGACCTTGACATGCTTCTCACTGCTGGGTTTTCACACTGCGAAGTATTTTTCAAATGGTACAACTTTGCAGGAATGATCGCTTTTAAATAGTGTTCGATGGTAGCCATTGGTAATTTCTTTTTTAAGTACAGGAATCTTCTGTTTCCGGTTTTCGGAGCTTCAATCTTCATTCCGTCTCCCCCTCTATTCACACCAGAAACGTTTGGAGAAAATTATTTTACCTGGCCCGTTGTGGTCGGTCTTCTGATCGCAATCATCGGTCAGGGATTCAGGGCGATGACGATCGGGTTCAAGTATATCGTCCGGGGCGGTAAGGACAAAAAGGTTTACGCGGTTGATCTTGTAACGGAAGGAATGTTTCATCACTGCCGTAATCCGCTCTACGTGGGAAATATCCTGATGCTGCTCGGAGTAGGATTGCTCTCGAACTCGCTGTACTTTGTCATTATCGTAGTTCCAATATTCTGCTTCATTTACCAGGCAATAGTGCTGGCTGAAGAGAACTACCTTCGGGGAAAATTCGGACCACAATATGATCTCTACACCAAAGACGTCAACCGCTGGATTCCAAACTTATCAGGGATGAGTGAAACGTTTCACGGTGCAATCTTCAATTGGAGACGCTACCTGCTGAATGAATACAACACACTGTACATGCTTTGCCTGTCTATGTACCTCGTCCTTCTCGTCCATCATCCCAGGCTACTTGCAATGGATATGAATGAGAGATTGATTGTATCGGGAGTTGTTGTAGGGATTTTGACGGCATTGTTTCTGTTTGTCCGGCATCTCAAGAAATCCAACAGGTTGTCGAGGACTTTGGGCTCGCTGTGAGAAATAAGATTTAAGATTTAAGATTTAAGATTTAAGATTTGAGATTTTGTGTCGCGCATGACGATGCTGACTTGACACAGATGCATTTAATCTAAAATCAAAAATCTTAAAATCTAAAATTTCCCAAACCAACCGCTACTCTTCATCCAATTGATACACCTTTCCATCCATGAATCTCGGGTGGTGGGATTATTCATTCCAAATCCGTGTCCGCCTTTCTGATAGATGTGCAATTCAGCGGGCACTTTGTTTTGCAAGAGACTTTGGTAGAATAAAATGCTGTTTTCCGACAGTACCGCATCGTCATCGCTTGCGTGTACGAGGAACGTTGGTGGCGTCTCTTTCGTCACCTGAAGTTCGTTCGAATATTCGCTGATCTTTTCTTTTGAGGGAGTTTTTCCGATCAATTGTTCGCGCGAGCCCATATGACCGACTCCTTCGACAAAACTTATTACCGGATAGATGAGGATCATAAAATCCGGACGGAGGTTCGCACCTTTCAGCGCAGCGTTGACCGGCTTCTGATAATGCGTTCCAGCAGTAGATGCGAGATGGCCACCTGCAGAAAAACCCATGATACCGATTTGGTTCGGATCGATATTCCATTCTTTTGCCCTCTGACGTACGAGATGAATTGCCTGTTGTGCATCCTGCAGCGGTCCGGTTTCCCGATTGATCATGGTCTGATCATTCGGAATCCTGTACTTCACAACAAACGCGGTCACGCCAGCTTCATTAAACCGCTTCGCAACATCAAAGCCTTCATGTTGAATCGCATTGATCCAATACCCACCACCGGGAAAGATGATGACTGCAGGTCCGTTGGCTTTCGCTGTCGCGGATCTGAAAACAGTAATGGTTGGCCTGGAGATTTTACTTACATGGCCCTGCGCATTGGTGGACTCCTCGTCCGCTGTGTTTTTTGCGCCAGGGATTGGGCCCTCATAGAGTGGAAAAGTTTGTTGAGCCATAACAACGGAGGCAATAAGTGTCAAGGAAATGATGAAGTTAAATTTCATAGCGCTGAAGTTATTCAATGACCGGAGCTGATGTCATGGTGATAATTTTTTTAAACACGAGAGCCTCTTTCGCGCGTCCCCTCCTGTCAACCTGCCGGATGGAGAAAGCTGTGCCTTTAAGATAAATCCCTTCGTTCTTCGCGTTTGCCAGCTGGTGATACTGACGGGTGGCAAGCGCGTAAAGACCTTGTCGTGAAACCGGCCAGCTGTGATCGGTATTCATCTCATAAAAAACGGAACTGTCACCGACATGTGCAAACTGCCCTTCAATCGTAAAGATTATCGAAGTACGCCTGCTCAGATTATGGTCTGACTCCAGGGAGATCGGCTCTCCGGAATTATTCAGCGCGATCAGCCTGAAATCGCCATCCTTACGAAGCACAAGGTCGCGAACGCGATAGTCTTCTTCGCGGATGCGCTTCCCATCCGGGCTGCGATACGTTCGTTTGATGCCCGTTGGATAAGATGAATTCTGAAAATGAATTTCAATATCGCCCGATGGTTTTGAAAACGTTGTGTAAGTTCCCTTAAAGGCACCAACTCTCTCCAGGCCACTGGTCGTTTCCAGATATTCCTGGAGTTTGTATTGCCCCTCTCCGGGACTCCCCGGCAACATCGACACCTCGAGGTAGAGGTTGTCAGCATCGTTAACCGGAATTCTTCCTTCATAGGTGATCCACTCGCTGTCGTGTTTTGTGACAAACTCCTCCTCCGAGCGCTTCAAGTCACTGCATGCCGTAAGCGCGATGAGCGAGGCAAAGAAAAATCTAAACATCAGAATCTTTTTTTGAAAGATAGAAAAGAAATGCAAGAGTGCGATGTGAATCGAGGCGACTACTTTTTGATGTGGACAGTCCAGTCGGGCCCGCTGCCTATTTTGTACTTATCGGCAAAGCTCGCCTGATTGAGTGCCACGGAAAACTTCAGCAGGCTGTTCAGGTAGGCGATCGGCTTCCCGGCTGCAACATCTGCGAACGTGTTGGCAAACAGGATTCTTCCTTCAAAAACAACTTTATTTTTGTTCAGAATCCTGACGGACACTTCATCACCGGGTTTAATATTCTGCGAGGCAAGCAGATCTTTTCCGATGTTCGTCCAAAGATTCCCATACTGGATGTCAAGGATATCGATTGTTCCTGCGATCGTGCCCTTGTCCTTCGTTGCTTTCTGATACGGCAATCGCACAACGTCCTTCAATACAGAGTCACCGACTTCCCTGAATGAAATAATTCCCGCGGCAAGTTTTGCACCGGTGTAGGCGTATACATCCCGTCCGTGAAAGGTGTATGACTCGTTTGAATTTTTCAGGCGGTTGCGTTTTTCATCAATGATCCGGACCTCCTCCACACCAAGGTTCTCAGCCACGAGCGTGAGCGTTCCGTTGTCTGGCGTAACAAAAAAATGTCCCGTCTTGCTCTTCATCACTACCGATTTGCGCGAAGACCCTACACCAGGATCCACTACCGAAACAAACACCGTTCCTGCAGGCCAGTACGAGGCCGACTGATTCAGTCTGTACGCTGCCTCCCAGATATTATAGGCTGGGATCTCGTGCGTGAGATCAAACATCGAAAGTTCTGGCGACAATGAATAGGCAACTCCTTTCATCGCAGCTACAGCTCCGTCCTTCACTCCAAAGTCGGATTGAAACACCAATGCTTTCGATTGTCCGAAGGCAATTGCCGAAATACAATAAAGCAGTAAGAAAGCCGGGATACGTTGCATGCAAGTGAATTTAATTATTCAAACCGGTTTTGGATGCAAAATATACATCGACATTTTATAATTTGCTGTCCCATTAGTTTTAGTGATGAGCGTTTTGAAAAATGTGTGGCAGAAAGCCAAAAAGATCTTCATCATTCTTTTTGTCGCCCAGCTTGTGTACATCATCATCCTGCGCTGGGTTGATCCACCGATTACGATCATTCAATTGTCTAGCTGGATTGAAGGCTACGGTCTGAGCCGCGACTATGTGGCGTGGGACGAGATTTCCGACAACATGAAGCTTGCCGTGATGGCGTCCGAGGATCAGTTATTCCCCGTGCACAATGGCTTTGACTGGAAAAGCATTGAAAAAGCAATCTCGCACAATCAGAAAAAACCAACGAGAATCCGTGGAGCTTCAACCATCAGTCAGCAGGTGGCAAAGAATGTGTTTTTGTGGAATGGAAGGAGTTGGTTCCGGAAAGGACTTGAGGTGTATTTCACTTTTATGATCGAATTGGTGTGGGGTAAAGAAAGAATTCTTGAAGTCTACCTGAACGTAGCTGAGACTGGCAAAGGCGTTTTTGGCGTTGAGAAAGCAGCACGCACATATTTTAAAAAGTCGGCTAAGAAACTCGCGATGAGCGAGGCTGCGCAGATCGCGGCAGCCCTTCCAAACCCAAAAAAATATACTATCAAGCCGGTCTCACGCGCCATCCAGAGGCGGGCGCCCTGGGTGCAGCAGCAGATGAACAACATCGCAGGCGACCAGGGTGTGAAGGCGTTGTTGGCTGGCGGTGAGCGGAAGCTGAGCGGGAAGAAGGCGACCACCAGGAAATAGGCTGCAAGCTGCAAGCTACAAGCTTCAAGCCTTTAGCGTTTGCCATCAAGTAGGCCAACTGTTTGGAAGTTGCGACTTTTGAAGTTTGCACCTCCGGACTTGCAGCTTGTAGCTTGAAGCTTAAAGCCATCACATACAGATAAGTTTCCCCTCCCTACAAGCTATATAACCGTTTCTTCTTATCTTTGCAGCTTGATCTTTTCACAACAACATGATTGCAGCAAATAACTTGTCGCTCCAGTTCGGTAAGCGGGTGCTTTTCGACCAGGTGAACATCAAATTCACGGGCGGAAACTGCTATGGCGTTATTGGAGCCAACGGAGCGGGTAAATCGACTTTCTTGAAAATACTGGCCGGTGACATTGACCCCACAGGCGGAAATGTGTCTATCGAACCAGGTAAGCGTATGGCGGTACTGCGCCAGAACCACTATCAGTACGATGAGGTGCCCGTGCTAGACACGGTGATTATGGGCCACGGCAAACTGTGGAACATCATGATGGAAAAGGACGCCATCTATGCCAAGCCGGACTTTTCCGAAGCCGATGGTATCCGGGCATCCGAACTCGAAGCCGAGTTTGCTGAAATGAATGGCTGGAACGCACAGTCGGATGCCGCTGCTCTTTTGAGCGGTCTCGGCATCGGTGAAGACGACCACAATAAACTCATGAAGGAGCTTTCGGGTAACCAGAAAGTACGTGTGCTCCTGGCCCAGGCGATCTTCGGTAATCCAGATATCCTGATCCTCGATGAACCTACCAACGACCTGGACCTGCAAACGGTAACGTGGCTTGAGGATTTTTTACTTGAGTTTAAGAATACGGTGATCGTTGTATCCCACGATCGTCACTTCCTCGATACGGTTTGTACGCATATTGTCGATATCGACTTTAAGGCGATCCGACTCTACACCGGTAACTATACGTTCTGGTATCAGTCGAGCCAGCTGGCCCTGCAGCAACGCTCTTCCGCGAATAAGAAGGCCGAGGAAAAGCGCAAGGAACTTCAGGAATTCATTGCACGCTTCAGCGCCAATGCATCGAAGTCAAGACAGGCTACGAGCCGCAGAAAGCTCCTCGAGAAAATTAACGTTGACGACATTCAACCTTCAACGCGCAGGTATCCGGCCATCATCTTCCAGCAGAAGAGAACTGCCGGAGATCAGATCCTGCAGGTGGATAAACTCAGCTACTCGATGAACGGAACTCCGCTGTTTGCCAACCTTGATTTCTTCGTGAACAAGGGCGACAAGATTGCGTTCCTGAGCAAGGAAGGTCTTGCCATCACATCGTTGTTTAAGATTCTTGCAGGTGAACTGAAACCTACTTCAGGAGAATTCCGGTTTGGGCAAACGATCACGCCAGCCTACCTCCCATCGAACAACGAAGCATATTTTCAGAACGATGAAAACCTTATCGACTGGCTTCGTCAGTTTGCCGAAGAGGGAAGCAAGGACGAAGTTTACATTCGCGGATTCCTGGGCAAGATGTTGTTTTCAGGCGAAGAAGTATTTAAGAAGTCCAACGTGCTTTCAGGAGGAGAAAAGGTGAGATGCATGATCTCGAGGGTTATGCTTGCAGGCGCAAACCTCCTGATTCTGGATGAACCTACGAACCATCTTGACCTTGAATCAATCACGGCATTTAACAATGCGCTGAAAGATTTTCCAGGCACTGTTCTCTTCACGTCTCATGACCATGAGTTCACGCAGACCGTAGCAAACCGCATCATCGAAATTACGCCAAACGGATTTATCGACAGGCTGATGACTTACGATGAATACGTTGAAAATGAGAAAGTTGCAGCCCAAAAAGAGGCACTTTACGCGTAGGTCGCCTACGTCAGAATATCACTACAATAACGAAGGCTTCTCTCACGGGGAGCCTTCTTCTTTTCTCCTGCATTGTCCCTCCATGCCACATAGTGAACTCATAAAATGTCAAATTCAAATATCAAATTTCAAATTGGCTTTGAGTGCAGCACCAAAATAACCTCCGCTCTCCTTTGCGCGAATCAAAGAGTTAATTAAATTTAGTGCAGTAAACCTTTGTCTATTGAATAAATTTTTACTTAAACCAAATCCGATTTAACCTAAAACCATTTTACGTTATGGCAAAAAAAGCAAAGAAGGCTGCGAAGAAAGCGCCAAAAAAAGCAGCCAAGAAAGCTGCTAAGAAGTCTGCGAAAAAAGGAGCAAAAAAGGTAGCAAAGAAAGCTCCTAAGAAAGCTGCTAAAAAAGTAGCCAAGAAAGCCGCTCCTAAGAAGGCCGCGAAAAAGGCTGCCCCTAAGAAGGCTGCTCCTAAGAAGTCTGCTCCTAAGCCAGCAGCACCTAAAGCTTCTCCAGCACCTGCTCAAACTTCTACGCCAGCATCTGCTCCAAGCCAGGCTTCATTGTTTGGTTTCGGATCGTCTTCATCAGGTGATTCATCATCATCTTCATCTGGAAGTTCAGGTGGCGATAGCGGTTCAAATCAGGGTGGTTCTTCTTCCAACATGTAAACCTCAGCCATACGATATTCAAGCGATCATAGGAAACTGTGATCGCTTTTTTTATGGAATACGGAAATGCAGCAATCCACACCGCATAGAACACGGAGAACAGCCTCGGAGAAACGCGGAGTATTTAAAATGGAAATCAACTGCAAGCATTTCTGAGTTTCCGTTCGTATCTGGAAAACCTGCAAGATTTCTCGCGGATTTTTATCAAACTTGAATGATCAGCCCTGTCTCACCAGCTGCACCGTGCCCTCAAGAAAAAGCATTTCAGCGATTTCTCCGCGCCTGCTCGGAGTTCTCTGCGGTGTGCATTTTTGCATTTTGAATTTGGATATCCATCAAACCCAGCTCCGGGTGCTTACCACGGATAGTCCTGTAAAACGAAAAAATCTCTTCGAAATCTTTCTCCTGGTCTGATGGATACATCGGGTGGGAAAAGAGGACTGTTTTCCTGCTGTAGTCGAGACCAACCATGATGATCGGCACCGCGGCCTTTGCAGCAATAAAGTAAAAACCGGTCTTCAGCTTGTCGACCTTCTTTCGCGTTCCTTCAGGCGCGATCGCGATGGCGAATCGCTCGCGTTTCGAAAACATGGCGGCTACGGTATCAACAAGATTATGACTTGACGTACGATCGACAGGAATGCCGCCAAGCTGCCGGAAGATCCATCCGAAAGGCGGTTTGAACAATTGGTGTTTGCCAAGGAAGCCGACATAATTCATCTTGAGAATGTTGCGGTAGGCAAGACCAATAAAAAAGTCCCAGTTGCTCGTGTGAGGCGCAACGATCACAATGTATTTTGGCAGGTGATGATAAGGGAAGTCAATGGCGGTGTTCCAGCCTTTTGCACGAAGAAACAACCGCCAAAGTGATTTCATTGCTAGTCGACTAATACGGGCTTATACTTTTTGGGGTTAGCAACAGCCTTTGCCAGACCTTTGCTTACCGAAGTTAAGCAGTTATCGTCAATGTGGATCGGAAGATGGAATTTTCTTTCAAAACGCTCTTTCAGGCCGTTCAGCATCGCGTTCCCGCCAGTCAGGTAAATACCGCTATTATAAATATCTCCCGCTAACTCCGGAGGGCATTTCTCCAGCGTCTGAACAATCCCCAGTTCAATTGCTGAGACAGACTTTTCCAGTACAGCAGCAATCTCTCTATTGTCGGTTTGACGCGTCACGGGAATTCCGCGAAGTAGATCTTTGCCCCGGACGATCATACTGCGTGTGGTTTTTGACTCTTCCAGCACAGACCCTACATTCACCTTCACTTGTTCAGCTGTACGCAGGCCGATCGCCATGTTGTATGTCCTGCGGAAATAGTGTTGTATCTCCTCATCCATGGCGTCACCTGAAACCTTAAGCGACTGAAAACACGCGATGCCTGACAGCGATATCACGGCTATCTCCGTGATGCCACCCCCGATGTCTACGACCATGTGACCCTCCGGCTGTGCGATGTCCAGATCCATGCCAATAGCCGCTGCGATGGGCTCAAACACCAGGTGCACGTTGGCGGCATTGAACTGCTCGAACGTTGCCTTGAGTGCCCTGCGTTCCACATTGGTTGTGTTATACGGCACACCGGTGATGATGTTCTCGTAACGATCTAAAAATGATTTATTTCCGCAGGCTTTCTGGATCATTCCTGCAATCATTTTTGTAGCAGATGAATAGTCGGCAATCACTCCGCCCCTCAAGGGTTTTACATGCTTGAGATCATGGTGTGTTTTTTCAAACATGTCATACGCATCAGCGCCAACGGCTCTTACCGTATCGCGAACTTTGTCGAGAACGATGCACGATGGCTGGGCCACCAACAATTTTTGTCCATCACTCACCAGGGTATTGTTGTTACCAAGATCAATACCGAAACTCTTCTTCCTCAAAAAATTGAAATGCACCATGTCTGATAAACGGGGTTTTGCTTTATGTTCAAATATCGTAACTTCCAAAGGTCTTATTCCATTGAAAATTTTTGCTAATTAACCAGAATGCTACCTATGTCCAAACACAATTCAAATTCGAGAAGAAGCTTTATTAAAAAGGCGTTGGGCACTGCTATCATCACCGGTGCTGCACCTTCGCTGATGGCTAAACCAAAAATTATTCAGCTTGAACCAGAGCCGATGCTGACGAAGCGATATGCCGCCAACGACCAGGTGAACATCGCTGTCATCGGTATGGGCATCATGGGATTTAATAATCTTTCTACCTCGATGAAAATTCCCGGGGTGAAACTCGTTGGTGTTTGTGACCTTTACAAAGGAAGGCTGGAGCGTGCCAAGGAGCTGTATGGAAAAGACATCTTCACGACCCAGCGCTATCAGGAAATCCTCGACCGCAAAGATGTTGATGCTGTAATCATTGCCACGTCCGATCACTGGCATGACCACATCTCAATCGCTGCGATGAATAAGGGCAAGCATGTTTATTGCGAGAAGCCGATGGTTCATAAACTCGAGGAGGGAGCGGCAGTAATTGAGACGCAGAAAAAAACCGGTAAGGTTTTCCAGGTGGGAAGCCAGCGTGTGAGCTCTGTCGTGACGGATAAGGCGCGCGAGGTTTTTGAATCCAAGACAATAGGTGATTTAATTCTGGTGGAAACCTGGAACGACCGCCAGGGACCCAACGGTGCATGGCAGTACTCTATCCCAACGGATGCCAAAGCCGGCACTGTCGATTGGGAAAACTTCCTGGGCGATGCTCCTAAGGTTCCATACGATCCGGTGCGTTTCTTCAGGTGGAGAAATTATCAGGATTACGGGACGGGAATAGCCGGTGACCTTTTCGTTCACCTGTTCTCCGGCCTTCATGCTGTAACAAGCTCGAACGGACCGAACCGTATTTTTGCAACGGGTGGCCTACGCTATTGGAAAGACGGACGCGATGTTCCGGATATCATCACAGGCGTTTATGATTATCCTGAAACGGACAAGCATGGAGCTTTTAATTTACAGATGCGCGTGAACTTCGTCAGTGGCGATGGTGGCGGATCAAAATTACGCCTCGTGGGTACCGATGGGGTGATCACGCTCACCGGTGGGTCGGTAAAAATTGAAAGAAGTAGAACGAAGAAAAATCCGGGCTATGGAGGCTGGGATTCTTTTGAAACGTTCTCCTCCGCACAGCAAAAAGAATACGAAAAGTGGTACAAGGAAAATTATCCTGCTGAACAAGAAGAAAAGAAAGTAGTTGAGGATGATTTCCGTGCACCGGAAGGTTATGATGACAACGTGGCTCACCACACGGTTTTTTATAAAGGGATTCGCGAGAAAGGACCGATCAAGGAGGACGCGTGGTTCAGTATGCGCGCAGCCGGACCAGCGCTTGCCACAAACAAGAGCGTGTTCGAAAAGAAAATCATTAACTGGGACCCGGAGAAAGCGAAAGTGGTTTAGTACGCTGAAAAGTTACAGGTTTCAGGTTACAAGTGGCAGTCCCGCCCTGGAACCTGAAACCTGCAACTTGTAACGGCTTGTGCGCATTTTAACTCAGCTGAAACTGATGCTCCATTGGAAGCATTACCGTGAACGTAGTGCCTCCGAGCGGAACACTGCTCACGGAGATCGAGCCGCCAAGCTTTTCAACTGCCTTCTTCACAATGTAAAGGCCAAGACCATTTCCCTTCGAACGTTCATTGGCGCGGTAGTACATATCGAAGATTTGTTCGTGAAATTCCTTCCCTATCCCCTGCCCGTTGTCCTGGATTTCCAACGTGAGGTATTCCGCTGTCTGTACTGCCTTTAATTTTATAAACGGCTTTTCAGTGCTGCTGAATTGAATTGCGTTTTCGACCAGATTCTCAATGATGATCTTCACCATGGCGGGATAGGATATGAACGCGTCCGGCACCCTGAACTCCACAGACGTCTTGATATTTCTGCGATGGATCTCGTCACGGAAAGAGTCGCACACCGTATCAAAAATATCTTTGATGAAAACTTCCTTGTAAACAAGCTGTTGCGACCCTACATCAGAGATCGACTGGAGCTTTACCAGCATCTTGTCGAGGTTGATGGCTGTATCTCTCACCTTCTCAAAGAGCTCGAGGGCATTGTGATCCTTCACGGTGACCTTGGCTACTTCAGCAAGTCCGAGGAAAGTTGTCAGTGGTCTTCGGAAATCGTGGGAGCTTCGGTAAAAAAATGTATCGAGCTCCTTGTATGCCTGGCTCAACGCTTGTGTACGTTCTTCGATCTTGCCTTCAAGCTTGCGGTTTATCTCAGCAATCGTCTGATTGGCATCGATCAGCTCTTCCGACTGAGATTGAATCTCTTCTTTTTGTTCCGTTATTTCGCGATTTGCTTTCTGAAGTCTTTTTGTATAGCCATAGTGCAGTGCGCCAAGAACACATAGCAGCACAAATCCGACAATACCCGCAATGATGATGAAGTTCTGAAGATTGATCTTTGAGCGCTGCAGCTGAATTTCGTTTTCCTGCAGCTGCCTTTCCTTGCTCAGCATGGCGATCTCCTGATCTTTCTTCTCCATCATGTAGAGCGCCTGCAGTTCAGCGAGCCGTTGCGCACCAATGTCATTGTGAATACTGTCGTGAATGGCGTTATACCGTTTGTAGCGCTCGAGGGAAGCTTTGAGATTTCCTTTCTTCTCATAAAAACGAGACCAGTTCAGTTCGTTGTTCATGATCAGCGTTTTCGACTTGGTTTCGTTAGCAAATTTTTCTCCGAGCCGCAGGTGCTTTTCTGCAGTAGCAAAATCACCAAGGTCTGTAAAGAGCATGGCCAGGCGGTTGTTGGAAAAACCCATCGTAAATTTATTGCCGATGGAATTTTCAATTTCCAGTGCCTCCATTTGATATTCCTTCGTCCGTTGAATATCCTTCCGCGCAGCAAATACCAGGGACAAATTAAAGAGGGACGAAGATACACCCTCGCGGTTATTCAGTCTCTTGCGGATCTCAAGTGCAAGATTGAAGTAGCGTTCCGCCTCCGAAAGATTTTTTTGCTGAAGACGTATTTGCCCAAGGCTTGTGTAGCAAAGAGAAAGTCCATGTTCATCTTCGAGGCGTGTACGAATGTCCATCGATTCCTGGATAGCCTTCTCCGCCTCCCCCAGCTTTCCATCAGTGCGATAAGCATTCGCAAGATTGCCCAAAATTTTTGCCTCTTCATAGGGAATATTAATCTGCTTTGCAATCCGGATCGCTTCATTGTAGTAACGGAGCGCTACATTGTTGTCGTCAAGCGCGCGATAGACGTCACCAATGTGATTGTACAACTGCGTCACCAGCAAAGGCATGTCTTTCGACTTTAAAATCCCGAGCGCCTGGATATAGATCTTTAATGCCTCTGGATAATTCCCGATTCGGAAGCGCAGGTTTCCTGTATTAATAAGACAATTCAGTTGCAAAAACTCGTCTTTCACCTCTTCTGCGGTCTGACATCCCTGATTCACGAGCTGCGTAGCCCGATCATATTCACCCTTATTCTTTGCAATCTCGGCCATCAGGAACCACGTGTCCGCCAGGCCATTCTTGTTTTTGTTGCGTTGGTAGATAGGAAGCAAATCCGTTAGAATTCGCTCCGCCTCATCATTCTGCCATTTGATCAACAGCAATCGAACGCGATTCTTCAGTGTGAAGGGTACGTAGCGCTCGGATTTGATTTCACGGAAAAGGTCAATCGCTCGTGCGTAGTATATTTCTGCTGAGTCGTACAGCGCCATGCTTCGGAAAGTGTTACCCATCAGCACGTTGTTGTACCCCGCCTGATCATCGCGCGCATACTCGATGGCAGCAGATTCACGGTAAGTTTCCAGTGCTTTGGAAAAATTTCCTTTTGCGTAATAGTAGTAGCCCTTCAATGTCAGTGAGCGTCTTCGCCTGGCATTATCACGCGCTTCTGTAGCAAGATCATAAGCCTGTGATGCATACTCAAACCCCCGCTCGGAATCGTAGTCATAATATGCGTGAGCCAGATCATTCAGCAGGTCGATCCGATCTTTTGTATTAGAAGTGTTCTCAAGTCTGGCTGAAAGGCTATCGATCTGACGCTGTTGGGCCGAGGCAGCGAGAAACGAAATACAGAGTATGAATGCTGCCAGAAGCCTTGTCATGACGGGGGTATAGACATCAAAAATAACGATACTTTCTATTTTTCTCCACGGAAATCTGGTCCTGATTGTCTACAGTAAGCTCCGTATTATCAATAATACATTGGGCGTCAAAGATTTGCAAACAGGTCCGCTGCACGAAGTAATCCCAATGCCTTCAACCAATCACGCAAAATTTTATTGTAGTTTTGAAGGCGCGGCTGGTGTCCTCAACAACGGTTGCTGACAAATCGCAAGTTTAACCCACTAACATAAATCCCATGAACAATCGCAAACTATTGCCATTCATTATTGTTGGCGTGATCGCACTTTTCGTCCTGATGGGACTATCGTCCAGTATATTTTATACGCTTGGCCCAACTGAACGAGCCGTGATCTTTTACAAATTCGGCCAGGGCCTTGATAAGGATAACGTGATCAGGCCAGGCTTCCACACGAAAGCTCCGTGGAATGAACTGATTGTTTATGAGGTTTCAGAAATAAACTCAGACGAAAACATGGACATCAACGACAAGAACGGTTTGCCCATTCATGTTGATGTCTCGGTTCGCTACACCCCGATGGAACATGAGATCGGAAACATCTATGAGAAATTCAAGACGGATTTCGAGAAGAGGCTCGTCATCCCCGAAGTAAGATCCGTGGCGCGCCAGGTAATGGCCCGCTATACCGCTGAGGAAATATACTCTACGAAACGAGCCGAAGTGGAGAACACAATCAAGAGCGAAACAGAAAAAGTCTTAAACGCAAATTATGTCAATGCCACCGCGGTGCTCATCCGCTCGATCAAATTGCCTGACCAGATCCGCATTGCGATAGAGAACAAACTTCAGCAGGAACAGGAAGCACTCGCTTACCAGTACAGGCTCGACAAAGAAAAAAGCGAGGCAGAGCGCAAACGTATTGCAGCGGAGGGTGAATCGCGCGCGAACAACATCATCAACAATAGCCTTACTACTAATCTTTTGAAGATGAGAGGCATAGAAGCAACGCTGGAATTGTCTAAGTCGCCAAACTCGAAGATCATTATTGTGGGAGGCAAGGAAGGAATGCCGTTGATCCTGGGAAATAATTAACCCCTGATTCAGATTTCAGGTTACAGGTCGCAGGTCCCGAGGCCACATGGCTCTCACCTGCGACCTCAAACTTGCAACCTGCGACCTCGAAAGTCATTCTCACGGTCAAACGACCAATAAATTTCCCCCCATTCTTTAGCAAACCGATATTCTACCCTATATTTAAAACCTTTGGAATAAACCTGTAAAACATGTCTAAAACAGCAGAATTGATTATTGATGGTAAATCCTACACCCTACCGGTGATCGTAGGATCGGAAGGCGAAGTTGGCGTTGACATCAGCGACCTTCTCGAGAAAGCCAAAGTAATCACACTTGATCTTGGTTATAAAAACACTGGCGCCACGAAGAGCGCCATCACCTTCCTGGACGGAGATAACGGAATTTTAAGATATAGAGGATATTCCATCGAAGAACTGGCTGAAAAATCAAATTTCATTGAAGTTGCATACCTGCTAATCTTTGGTGAACTGCCTACGAAAGATCAGCTTGCAAAATTCAGTCATGACATCAAGACACACACGTTGGTGCATGAAGACACGAAGAAGATCCTGGATGGCTTCCCTTCAACATCGCATCCGATGGGTGTCCTTGCGTCTCTTTTCTGCTCACAAACTGCATTTTATCCCGAATCACTTGACCCAAATCGCTCGGCTGAAGGCGTGTACCTCAGCATCGTCCGTTCACTGGCGAAGATGCCGACTTTTGCAGCATGGGCTTACAAAAATGCGGTGGGGCATCCGGTAAATTATCCCGACAATTCACTCGACTACTGCTCAAGATTTTTGAAGATGATGTTTGCGCTTCCCGCGGAACAATATGAAGTTGACCCGGTGGTTTCTCAGGCGCTTGACAAACTACTCATCCTGCACGCAGACCACGAGCAAAACTGCTCTACTTCGACCGTGCGGATCGTAGGTTCGTCAAAGGCCAGCATTTATTCTTCGATCTCGGCAGGTATCAATGCTCTCTGGGGTCCGCTCCACGGTGGTGCTAACCAGGAAGTGATTGTGATGCTCGAAAATATCAAGAAAGACGGTGGCGACACTGACAAGTGGATCAACAAAGCAAAAGACAAAAACAGTGGCTTCCGCCTGATGGGATTCGGACACCGCGTTTATAAAAATTTTGATCCGCGCGCCAAGATCATCAAGAAAGCTGCTGATGATGTATTGAACAAGCTGGGCGTAAACGATCCGGTGCTTGAAATTGCGAAGAAGCTTGAAGAAGCTGCATTAAAAGATCCATACTTCGTAGAGCGCAAGTTGTATCCTAACGTTGATTTCTATTCAGGAATCATTTATCGTGCGCTGGGTATTCCAGTTGACATGTTCACGGTGATGTTTGCGATAGGTCGACTTCCAGGATGGATCGCGCAATGGAAAGAGATGCGCGAAAACAAAGAGCCTATCGGAAGACCTCGCCAGATCTACACAGGAGCCAAGCTCAGACCTTTTGTAGAGTTATCAAAACGCTGATACAAAACAACGTGAGCCGTTATCAGTTCAAAGCTGATAACGGCTTTTTTATTTATGAATGCTATGGATTTACAACAAGAATTTGATCAGGCTGTTGCGCGCTCGAAAGAACTGACGAAGCGTCCCAGCAATGAAGAACTGCTCCAGCTCTACGGCTTGTTTAAGCAGGCTACAGAAGGCGATGTTACCGGTGAACGCCCGGGAGGCTTCGATTTCAAAGGCATCGCCAAATACGATGCATGGGCGCAGCTGAAGGGTAAGTCGGGTGATGAGGCTAAAAAGCAATACATTGCCCTCGTTGCGAAACTTCACCAGGAATACGCCTGATATTTCTGTGAACCTTTTCTATCAGCCAGAGATCGCTCAAGGTATTCATCACCTCGATGAAGAAGAGTCGAGACATTGCGTAAAAGTTCTGCGAAGGAAGGCAGGAGACGCACTTCGCATCACCGATGGAAAAGGATATTTCTATGAGGCACTCATTACCAAGGCCGATGCCCGCCAGTGCGAGTTCTCGATTCAGTCATCCAGAAGGGAAAACCAAAAAGCCTACAGCATCCACATTGCCGTCTCTCCTACCAAGAATGCCGATCGCATCGAGTGGTTTGTTGAAAAAGCTACAGAGTTCGGTGTTGATACGATCACGCTGCTCGACTGCGAAAATGCGGAACGTACTTATCTCAAAACGGAAAGGCTGCGTAAGATCGCGGTCAGCGCAATGAAACAATCACTTAAAGCCACGCTGCCTGTCATCAATGATATGATCGAATTCAAGACTTTTGTCGGCCAGGCGCGTGAGACGGGCAGATACATGGCTTATGTTGATTTTGAAAATCCAACACACCTGCTTGCCACTGCAAAGAAAAATGAATCAGCGCTGGTGCTGATTGGTCCGGAAGGTGACTTCAGCAAGGGCGAGGTTGAGACGGCCATGAACGCTGGATTTGTAAAGGTGAGCCTGGGGAAAAGCCGCTTGAGAACGGAGACAGCAGCGATTGCCGCCTGCCATATTCTCAACCTGGTGAATGTATAATACTTTAATTTGACTTCTTTCTTACACCCCTGCGTCTGCACCACTTCACGCGGTAGTGTTTGCGAATAAAAAATCCTTACTTGTGTCAAACTTGCGAATGGCAATTCTATGGCGTTGAACTACATCTGGGTCGGGTTTTTTATTGTCGCTTTTATCGTTGCGCTGATTCGTTTGGCTATTTTCCATGACGCTTCGGTTTTCCCCGACATGATGAAGGCTTCGTTCGATTCTGCCAAGACAGGCTTTGAACTTTCGATAGGGTTGACAGGAGTGATGACGCTTTGGCTCGGCCTTATGCGGATCGGGGAACGCGGTGGAGCCATTCCGATTATATCGAGAGTTGTCGGACCGTTTTTCGCCAGGCTATTCCCCGAAATTCCGCGCAACCACCCGGCTACCGGTTCGATCATCATGAATTTTAGCGCGAACATTCTTGGGCTCGATAACGCAGCCACACCGCTTGGATTAAAGGCGATGAAAGACCTGCAGGAAATCAATCCGAATAAAGAAGTAGCATCAAACGCACAGATCATGTTTCTTGTGCTGAATGCATCGGGCCTTACCATCATCCCGCTTTCGATTCTTGCAGACCGGGTTACGATGGGCTCCGTAAATCCCACGAGCATCTTCCTGCCAACACTGATCGCCACATCTTTTTCAACGCTTGCAGGACTGATCTATGTGTGCATCCGGCAAAAAATAAACCTGCTTGACCCGGTGCTGCTGGGATACATGTTCGGCATTGTCGGGCTGATCGGAATATCGGTATGGTATTTCAATTCGTTGCCCGAAGCTGAACTTCAAAGACAGTCATTGTTATTCAGCAGCTTCATAATCCTCACAATTATCATATTCTTCATCACACTCGGACTGCGTGCCCGGATTCCGATCTTTGAAACCTTCATCGAAGGTGCGAAGGAGGGATTTGAAACCGCGGTAAAGATCATCCCATATCTTGTTGCATTCCTGGTGGCAATTGGAATCTTCAGAAGTTCCGGAGCGCTGCCATATATTATTGAGGGCATTCGCTGGACTGTTTCCTTGTTTACGGAGCGAACAGAATTTGTCGATGCGCTACCGGTGGGTATAATGAAACCGCTCAGTGGTGCAGGTGCACGAGGAATGATGATTGACATCTCAAAAACATTTGGTGTAGACTCTTTTGTCGGTAACATGGCCAGCATCTTCCGCGGATGCGCTGAAACCACATTCTACATCCTGGCATTATACTTCGGTTCTGTCAACATCCGCAGGACACGCTACGCGGTAAGCGGTGGACTTATTGCGGATCTGTTCGGAATATTAGGAGGAATTTTTGCGGGTTACCTTTTCTTCTTTTAAACCCCTGAATCCCTTCAAGTGCCTCTGGTCTCTACCTTTGATGAAGGTATCGGATACCACTCCGAACTTTTCAACATCCGCCTCTTTTTAATACATCTCTTATCTTTTAAGAACAAATACTCTTTGGTTACTAATTGTGTCTGGGTTTTATAAAACGTATTAAATACCAAAGTCCACTTTGGGGGATTTAGGGGTTTTTAACTATACTTGTTCTATGGAAAAGAAAGCTGAGATTCAAAAAACCATTTACGACAATGCGAAGAGTCATTTCCTGGGAAATTTCCCTGACTCCCTTCCTATCGAACAGGCTTACGTTCATATCGGAATGTATCTTGGATGGATTATTGACTCCGGGCTGTATTCCGAGTACTTTGAAGACGAAGCTTCCAACCAGATCTTCCGCTTTAAACGCAGAGAAATTTCCTGTACGATCCTCAGTGAAATATGGGATGGTTATCTCGGCTACGAATTGTTCAACAAGCAGGGAAACATGTTCACGTATTACTACTATGGCGGAGGCCTCTACCGCAATGACTACGATGAAATCCTTGTGAAAACACTCCCGTCAATCTATCACGTCACGGACAGCTGGGAGAACTACGAAAAGATCAAGAATCGCATCGACATGCGCTTCCAGGATTGGAAGAAACTCGTAGGACAGTAAAATCTCTGATTACCATTCGTGAAATGTGCAGCAGCAACCCGCGTTTGCACTTTCTCCACTTTAAGACAACCTTGAACCTTAAACCTTGAACCTGAATCCGGATGTGGCCCGGTTTCGTTCTAATCGGGATTTGCGGCCTTCACCTATCGCAACACTTTTCCATTCTTATCGATCACAGTCATTTGTGTATCGTTCTTAATGGTGAGTTCGCCTGTGTCAGGACGCAGGTTCAATTCTTTCGGAACAAACGTCAACTGGTAGTTATTGCTCCATGCAAGTCCGTCAGAGCGATAGATCTTTGCCAGCGTTGCCGGATACTTATCCTTCGCAAGCTGATCTGAATAGACCAGCACATAATAGATCTGCCCGCCTGCATCGGAGAATGACAGCCCTTTCGTGACCGGAATCATTTTCTCTTTGAATGAAGTCTTGTCAACCGGGAACATAACTTTCACTTCAGGCTTACGGGTTGGCGTAATGGTGTAAAAGTATCCATCTGCATTGACAGAGTCGTTGACATGCAATCCAACAGTAAATTTTTCCTCCGCAGTGAAAAGAGGTTTATACTCGTTGGCGAAAGGTGGATGCAGCGGGATTGAGTCTGCACCATCTACAATCCAATCCATTGCTTTCTTTGCTGTGGCAAGTGCATGCTGCTTTTCAATCGTCTGACGTGCTGCGTAATCTTTCAGGGTCTTAACATAGCTCTTGAGCACAGTGGCGTTGCTGTAGGTGTTGATAATAAAGTGCTCGTAATCCGGTGCTTTCTGCTCGACCTTCTCCACACTGATGCGGTTTGCAACACTGTCAAGTTTGTTGAGCAGCTTCATCTCGTTCTCCAGTGCCCTGATGCGCAAATGAACATCGCTTGTGTCCTGCAGCTTCTTATTATCGATCAGCACTGAACGATATTCAAGGTCCGCAGTCTTCAGGCTGAAGATATCCATTGGCAGAGGATCATCATCAAACTTTTTCAGTTGATCATAGAGAAGCTTATCGATAAGTTTTGTTAAGTCGTTGCGAACGGAAACTGAATCAGCACTGAGCTTGTCGCGAAGTTTATTGATCTCAACGTCATAGGAGATCAGGTGTTCACGCATCGGAAAAACTTCCTTTTCCAGTGCTGTCTTTTTCTCGTCAGCAAATTTTTTGTAGTCCCAGACGATCAGATCATCATGATAGAAGTCGGCCTTTTCAGCGCCTTGCTTCTCCATGTTTTCAATTGCCGTCAGCGACCAGATCTGATTGTAACCCGTCCGACCAAGGTTGGTTGTCATACTCTTGTAGCTATCAAACGCCTTTGCACACGAATCAAATTTGGACGAAAGCGAACTCAGTTGCTTTACGGTATTTTCATCCGCCCTCAGCAATAGCGTGCGTTCATTACCATACTTATTCCTGATCGAGACAAACAGCGCGTTTGATTTCTTATACATCGAGTCGGCCAGCACGAAATAGTGCTTGAGCATTCGCACTTTATCGATGCGCTCCTTAAGGCTCTCCTTCTTCTTGTCGATATCGAATTGTATGTCAGACAACTTTACTCCGAATTCTCCTGTGCGAAGATCTCTCCTGTTATATACCTGATAGTATTCTTTATTCCTCCGAACTTCCTTTTCATCGATTACCGTGTAGGCTTTGCTGTAGAAAAAAATTGCCGAGTCCATGAAACTTATCGCCATGGGCGTTTGCTTGAGAACATCAGTCTTCGTTGATTTTTCCTGGTAAATGATGCCCATGTAGAGATAGGCGCTTGGATCATCATTCTCTTTGAGATAACGCTTGAGGAACGGTTCTGCCTGTTCGTATTGTTTCGAGCTCAGGAGCTGGAAGATGTCTTTGTATTTCACTTTCTGCCCAAAGACGGACGGAACAAAAATCAAAGACGAAACGAACGCTATCAGGCCGAATTTGTTCATTCTATAGTAGGTAATATCCTCCGAAATTATCGAAAATTCGCGAAATTTCGAACCTCTTATGTACAATCGCTAAAACCAGCACGCTTTTTGAAACTGGAAAAAGTAAAATCCATCATGATTACCCTGAAACCCTGGTTAGTAACCATCGCATTCGTATTGATTTTAAAATATACAGGCGCATTAAGCGGTATTACCTACCTCACACAATCTGCTGTGATGAAAACTGGTGTTATGGACGCCAGCCCGGAAGCGAGCGTGCGAAAGCAGGAACCCTTTGACTATGGCTTCACCGTGAAAGATCTGGAAGGAAATGTCGTGAACATGGAAACGCTGCGCGGAAAGGTTATCTTCCTTAACCTCTGGGCTACCTGGTGCGGACCGTGCCGCGTGGAAATGCCATCCATTGAGGCACTTTACAATTCTGCGGATAAAGACGATGTAGCATTTGTGATGCTCTCACTTGATACAGAACAGAATTTCAACAAGGTAGTCAAATATGTAAAAGACAAAGGATTTACGTTTCCGGTGTATGTCGTTAACAAAGGCGTCACCGAACAACTTCAGGTCCGTTCCATTCCAGTGACTTTCGTGGTTGGAAAAGACGGCAACATCAAAAGAAAGGAAGTAGGTGCTGCAAATTACGATACACCGAAGTTTAAGGAATTTCTGAAGGGACTGGCGGGGGAATGAGAATAGCCGGGGTCAAAGTTTAAAGTTCAAAGTTTAAAGTTCAAAGTTGCGAGTTTAGAGTTTCGGGTTGCGGGTTGAAAGTTACGAGTGGGTTTTGGATCTTGAGCTTTGTAATTTAGGTCCTGGAACCTGAAACTTGCAACCTTCAACCTTGAACCTTGAACCTGAATTCTACCGAATATTCTTCAACTCCTCCCTAACTTTCTCCATCCCGGTGCTCGCTTTTTCAGCAAACATTTTCAGTAATGGCATTGGCTTCATGTCGGGGAGATTGGGATCGACAACATATTTCCAGGCATCGAGTGACACGTAGTTGATCAGGCCTGCTGCGGGGTAAACCACCATAGACGTTCCTACAACGATGAAGATATCTGCCTTCGAAGCGTACTGCGCTGCAACGTCCATCAGCGGCACCATTTCTCCGAACCACACAATGTTCGGACACAACTGCGATCCTTTCTCGCAAAGATCTCCCAGCTTCAGTTCCCAGCCCTTGATGGGATAGACCAGCGTTTCATCCTGACAACTTCTTGATTCGAACAAACTCCCATGGAGGTGAATCACGTGCGATGAGCCGGCTCGTTCATGGAGATTATCAACATTCTGCGTAACGATTGTTACATCGAAATCCTTTTCCAGTTCAGCGAGGATTTCGTGACCGCGATTCGGTGTTACTTCGAGTGCTTTCTTTCGTCTTTGGTTGTAGAAGTCGAGAACGAGTGCAGGATTCTTCGCCCATCCTTGCGGAGTTGCGACTTCCATTACATCATACCCTTCCCAAAGACCATTGGAGTCGCGAAAAGTGGGAATGCCACTTTCAGCACTGATGCCTGCCCCGCTTAATACAACAATCTTCTTCTTCCGTTCCTGCATCAACGATATGACTGATGGTTATGTGAGCTTATCTGCCCTTCTTTTTCGGGCTTGCTTTTTTCTTCGCTGTGGTTTTCTTCACCGCTGTCTTTTTCACAGCAGTTTTCTTTGCCGCAACTTTCTTCACCGCAACTTTCTTCGCTGGTGTTTTTGAAGCAGTCTTTGCCGGTGTCTCAGGTGCCGCTGCCGTCTTTGCTGCAGGTCTTCCCCAACGGCCGCGCTTCTCAGGAGTAGCTGCAGCCAGCGTCACACACTCTTCGTAAGTGAGCTCGGCAGGCACTTTTCCTTTCGGGATCTTTACGTTCTTCTTGCCAGCTTTGATGTACGGACCGAATCTGCCGTTGAGCACCTGGATCTCCGGATCTTCAGGGAAGCTCTTGATGAGTTTGTTGGCATCCGCTACACGCTTGTTCTCGATCAGCGCGATGGCGCCTTCGAGTGTGATGGTGTACGGGTCCTGATCTTTTGGAATGGATGTGTACTTCTTGTCGTGAAGTACATATGGACCAAATCGGCCGATGCTTACCACAACCGGCTTGTCTTCAAACAAACCAAGGTCGCGCGGCATCTTAAACAGTTCCATCGCATCTTCAAGCGTGATGTTTTCGATGAATTGCCCAGGGCGAAGGCTTGCGAACTTTGGCTTTTCGCCACCGTTGTCATCGGGGTTCTCCCCTATCTGCACGTAAGCACCAAACTTTCCGAGCTTTGCATAAACCTTTTTGCCGGTCTTCGGATCAACCCCGAGTTCTTTTGATTTTCCTACAGATGAGCGTTCTACTTTCTCGGTCACCGACACCTTCTTGTGGAAAGGCTTATAAAAGTTTGCAATCATCTTCTTCCACTGAAGCTTGCCGTTAGCGATTTCGTCAAACTCCTGCTCGATTTCAGAAGTAAAAGAATAGTCGGTAATGTCAGGGAAATGTTCTACCAGGAAGTCGTTCACAACCATCGCGGTATTGGTCGGGAAAAGTTTATTCTTCTCCGCGCCCGTGATTTCTGTGTCTTCCGCTCTTGAAACCTTATTGTCTTTCAGGGTGAGCACTGTGTATTTGCGCTCTACACCCTCACGCATTTCTTTTACCACATAACCGCGCTTCTGGATCGTAGAAATGGTTGGCGCATACGTAGATGGACGGCCGATGCCCATTTCTTCGAGTTTCTTCACAAGGCTTGCTTCCGTGTAGCGGGGAGGATGTCTCGAGAACACTTGTTTACCCACCAGCTGGTCGAGGGTCAGCACCTGGCCGATCGTGAGCGGAGGAAGTGTCTTGCTGTTCTCTTCTTCATCTTCGTCATCGCCCGATTCTATATACACTTTCAAAAATCCTTCAAACTTCACAACCTCACCTGTTGCTATCAGCTTGCGTGGGTTTGTGGAGATGCCGATCGTTGCCGTGGTCTTCTCGAGTTCTGCATCCGCCATCTGGGAGGCGATAGCGCGTTTCCAGATGAGTTCATACAAACGGTGCGCGTTGCGATCCATTCCAGGATCCATCGTTGCAAAATCGGTTGGCCGGATCGCTTCGTGAGCTTCCTGCGCACTCGAAGATTTTGTTTTGAATTGTCTGGGAAAATGAAATTCTTTTCCGAACGCTGACGTGATCTGGCGCTGTGCTCCCTGGTGCGCTTCGTCCGACAGGTTCACAGAATCCGTTCTCATGTAACTGATCTTACCCGCTTCATAAAGCTTCTGAGCCACCGTCATCGTCTGGATTACAGAGAAGCCAAGCTTGCGCGCTGCTTCCTGCTGCAATGTTGACGTAGTAAAAGGAGGAGCCGGTGATCGCTTCGAAGGTTTCGTTTGCAGATCATCAATGGTAAATTTTGCTCCCTTACACGATTCAAGAAAGTCGTTAGCCTCTTTTTCAGTTTCGAAACGCTCGGGAAGTTCCGCGAGAAGTGTTTTGCCTTTGCCTAGATCAAAAATGGCATTGATCTTAAACGCTGATTTTACTTTGAATTCAGAGATCTCCCGTTCTCTTTCAACAACCAGTCGGACTGCTACAGATTGAACACGACCCGCTGAAAGGCCCGTAGCAATTTTTTTCCAGAGAATGGGCGACAACTCATACCCTACCAGACGGTCGAGTACGCGTCTCGCCTGCTGAGCGTTCACCAGGTCGATATCGATACCACGCGGCTTTTCAAGTGCGTTTAAAATCGCCTTTTTGGTGATCTCCGTGAAGACAATGCGTCTTGTCTTCGCATCAGTCAGGTCGAGAACTTCCTTTAAGTGCCAGCTGATCGCTTCTCCCTCGCGGTCTTCATCGGACGCGAGATAGACCATCTGGGCATCCTCCGCAAGCTTCTTCAACTTCGAGATAACTTCCTTCTTATCCGGACTTACCTCATAAGTCGGTTCAAAGTCATTCTCTATGTCGATCGCATCGCCACCTTTCGGCAAATCACGAATGTGCCCCATGCTTGAAGCCACTTTAAAGTCCTTTCCCAGATACCCTTCAATGGTCTTCGCCTTGGCTGGTGACTCAACGATTACTAAGTTTTTTGACATGTTTTAGACTGATTCAAAGAGGTCAAATATCAGTATTTTTTTAAAAAATCAAATTTCACTGACTTTACGCCCACGTTTATACAACCAATTTGACCCCGGAACAGGGTTCCGGAAATTGATAGATTTTTTTTGAAAACCCGGAATTTACCAGAGTGGCAGTGATAAATTTGCCGCAAAGACAACTCACGTTACGATGGCCAAGTTTTTATTTTTATACCGGCATGCGGAAGCAGCACCAGGACACTCGAGTGACGGTGACCGCGACCGGGAGCTCACGTCAAAAGGAATTTCACACGCAAACCAGATGGGCTCATATTTGATTGCCAGCAACTTTTCTGTTGACCATATATTTACAAGCACAGCGTTGCGAGCACACCAGACCGCGGCAATCACCGCTGAAGCGATGAAGATGGATACTTCGGCAATTGCGCTGGAAGAAGACCTTTACAATGCGACAACACGAACATTCTTTGAATTTATCGGCAAGCTTGATTCATCCCGGAATAAAGTGATGTGCGTGGGTCATAACCCTACTATCACGTACCTCGCGGAGTATCTGACGCGCGAATCGATCGGTGACATTGTGCCCGCAGGGATCGTGATCATCAAGTTCGAACTGGCTTCATGGAATGAAGTTAGTCAGGGTAATGGTCAGCTTGTAAAGTATATTACGCCCGAATCAATATAGAAGGATGCTATCGAGAGAAGACATCATAGCCGGCTTTGATCCCAACGCTCCCGGTACAGGCGGCAACCTCTTTGGCCTGCCATTTACACCGGAAACTTCATCGCTCGTGCTGATACCGGTACCGTGGGAAGTGACAGTTTCTTACCACTCGGGCACCGCGAAAGGACCGCGCGCAATCCTTGAGGCATCATGTCAGGTAGACCTCTCGATCAAAGACATTCCCGATGCGTGGAAACTTGGAGTCAGTATGCTTCCCATTCCGACCGACCTTTATGAGGAGAGCATACGACTGCGCGAACTTGCCGCACAACACATCAAGGCCGTGGAGTCAGGTGAAAAAATTATTGCGGGTAATCCTATCGTTGCGCGAATCAATGAAGCAACGGAAAACCTCAACATCTACGTGAAGTCAACAGCGCTGAGGTGGCTGAAGGAGAATAAGATGGTCGGGCTTGTCGGTGGTGATCACAGCACACCACTCGGCTTCTTTCGAGCCCTGAGTGAAGTGCATGACCGGTTTGGCATTCTTCAGATCGATGCGCACCTCGATCTGCGGAAAGCGTATGAAGGGTTCACCTATTCACATGCTTCAGTGATGTTCAATGCCCTCAAGATCCCCGGTGTGCAACGACTCGTACAGGTCGGTATCCGCGACTACTGCGATGAAGAACTGCAGGTCATCGAACGTGCTATGGGACGGGTCGTTACTTTTTTCGACCAGGACATCAAGTCAGCGTCCTATGAAGGTAAGACCTGGGCAACCATCTGCGACTCTATAATAAAAGAGCTCCCTCAAAACGTCTACATCAGCTTCGACATCGATGGACTTGACCCGGTGCTTTGTCCGAACACCGGCACACCTGTACCCGGTGGCTTACAGTTCGAGCAGGTGGTATTTCTCCTGAAACGGCTGGTTAAGTCGGGGAAGCGGATTATCGGCTTTGACCTGAACGAGGTTGCTCCATCAGGGGAAGGAGACTGGGATGCAAATGTCGGTGCGCGCCTTCTCTATCAGCTTTGCAACTGGATGGCGGTGAGTCACGGTAAACTAAAAGCCTTATAGCCGCAAAGTCCGCAAGGCACCAAGTTGCCTAAGAAATTGCTGCAATTTTCTTGGTGTTCCTTAGTGTTTTTGGTGTCTCCGTGGCTATAAAAACCCTTATCTTTGCCCCTCAATCATGAAAAAAGTCGCTTTTTACACCCTTGGCTGCAAACTCAATTATTCCGAGACCTCCACAGTCTCCAGGATGTTTGAGGATAAGGGCTATAGGAAAGTCGACTTTACTGATTCCCCGGACATCTTCATTATCAACACCTGCTCGGTCACCGAAAATGCCGATAAGAAATGTCATAAGATCGTCCGTGAGGCCCGCGGCATTTCGCCTAACGCCTATGTGGCTATCATGGGTTGTTACGCCCAGCTAAAGCCGAAGGAGATATCCGAGATCCCTGGGGTGGATGCCGTTCTGGGTGCGGCTGAAAAATTCAGATTGCTTGAATTGCTGGACGGATTTGTAAGAAAACCCGAGGCAGAAGTTTTCGCTTCAGATATCGAACAGGCAAACAGGTTCAATACCTCCTACTCGATGAATGACCGGACCCGCACCTTCCTGAAAGTTCAGGACGGCTGTGACTATTCCTGTTCATTCTGTACGATCCCGCTGGCACGTGGGGGCAGTCGCAGTGACAGTATCGCCAACATTGTGAAGACCGCCCACGAGATCGCGGCAAAGGGTGTTAAAGAGATTGTTCTGACCGGGGTCAATACAGGTGACTTTGGACTCCAGGATGGGAAAAGAGTTGAGACGTTCCTCCAACTCATCCAGGCATTAGACCTGGTTGAAGGCATCGAGCGGTTCCGGATTTCATCAATTGAACCAAACCTGCTGACGGACGAGATCATCGAGTTTGTCGCCTCATCTCGCAAGTTTGTTCCTCACTTCCACGTGCCCCTGCAGTCGGGCTCGAACAAGATTCTGAGGCTCATGCGCAGACGCTACCTCCGCGATGTCTACGTCAGCCGCGTTGAAAAGATCAAATCGCTCATGCCGCATTGCTGCATTGGCGTAGATGTCATTGTGGGCTTTCCAGGTGAGACGAATGATGATTTTTTAGATACATACAACTTCCTTAACGAGCTGAATATTTCGTACTTACATGTATTCACTTACAGTGAAAGAGAAAATACTTTAGCGGCTGCGATGGAAGGATCGGTGCCGGGCAATGTTCGTGCTGACCGATCAAAAATGCTTCATATCCTTTCCGACAAAAAAAGACGCAAGTTCTACGAAGAGAATCTCGGCAGCATTAGCACTGTCCTTTTCGAGAATGACATCGAGGATGGCATGATGCATGGCTTCACGCAGAACTACATCCGCGTGAGCGCAAAGTATGATCCTGTGCTTGTCAACGACCTTAAAGTGGTGAAACTCACGTCAATTAATTCCAAGGGCACGGTTGACGTGGAGGAGGTTGCGAGTGAGGTTTTTGTGCACTAGGATTCAAAGTTTAAAGTTCAAGGTTCAAGGTTTAAGGTTCCAAGCTACAGGTTTCAGGTTACGGGTTGCGCTGTCTTTGTTCCGGGTTAAGTGTTCCGTGTTGAGGGTTCCGTGTTGACGGTTTCGGGTTGCCGGTGATTTCAATTTCTCTTACTAAAGCAATAGATGAATCATTTGATGTAAATGTCTCATTTTTAACAGTTTATTTTTTAATTCAGAATTTTATTCGGCTGGTTGAATTGGCTGAAATGGTACCATTGACGAGTCCAGATGTGTCTCGCGGTCACAAACGACAGCTCACTCGTGAGGCGAGTATTGCGAGTTGCAACCTGCGACCTGAAACTTGGAACCTGGAACTTGGAACCTGAAACGCTCGACTGTCGACAGGCCACTTGGAACCTCCGACCTTGAACCTGCAACACGGAACTTGGAACCTACGACCTGGAACTTGCAACCTTGCAACAGACAGCCGTCACATCGAGTTAAGCCGACTATTGCACCTGCGCTCCCCCACTCACCTGCCCGTCACGAATCTCAAGCCTGCGGTCGGCCATGCGGGAAAGGTCGGGGTTATGCGTGACAATGATGAAGGTATGACCGAGCTCTTTGCGAAGCTTGAAGAAGAGGTCGTGAAGCTCGATTGCGTTTTTCGAATCGAGGTTACCGCTGGGCTCGTCAGCGAGGATCATGTCCGGGGAGTTGATGAGTGCGCGCGCAACGGCAGTGCGCTGCTGTTCACCACCTGAGAGTTCCGAGGGCTTGTGGTTGAGGCGCGCTCCGAGTCCGAGCATACCGAGTAACTCACCTGCACGTTGTCTTACTTCCTGTTCATTTTTGCCCGCTATGAAACCCGGGATCATTACATTTTCGAGGGCTGAAAATTCCGGCAGCAGGTTGTGAAACTGAAACACAAAGCCGATAGACTTATTTCGGAAGGCCGCGATATTTTTAGGCGACTGTGAAAAAACGTCCTGTTGGTTAATGAACACCTTGCCCTGGTCAGGCGTGTCCAGCGTGCCGAGAATATGGAGCAGCGTGCTCTTTCCCGCGCCCGAAGCGCCAACGATCGCCACGATCTCCCCTTTCTTTACATGAAGGTCGATGTTTTTAAGAACAGGTAACTGACCGTAGGATTTCTGGATTCCTTTTGCCTCGAGCATGGAGCAATTTAAGATTTAAGATTTCAGATTTAAGATTTGGTGGCGCGATGCAGACCTGGTGCACCAAGTTGATGCGCGCCCGAATCAACCGATCAACGGATCAACTAATCAACCCTCCACCAAATTTGAAATAACGTTTAAATAAACTAAGTTTCGAGCCAAAACAAAAACTTCATGAACATTCACGAATACCAAGGCAAGGAAATTCTTAGAAGATATGGCGTTGCAATCCAGCGCGGTATTGTTGCAGACACTTTTGATTCGGCTGTTCAGGCCGCAAAAGAACTTCAGGCCGAGACGGGTACTAAGTGGTTTGTAGTGAAGTCACAGATCCATGCCGGTGGTCGCGGAAAAGGAACCATTAAAGAGACGGGGTCGAAAGGTGTTGTCCTGGCCAAGAGCCTGGCTGAGGTTCCGGAAAAAGTTAAGGGGATTCTCGGTGGCGTTCTGGTGACGTTGCAGACAGGACCGGAGGGAAAGAAAGTGAACAAAGTTTTGATTGCCGAGGATGTTTACTACCCGGGCGAATCAGAGCCGAAAGAATACTACATGAGCATTCTGCTCGACCGTTCTAAAGGTTGCCCGGTGATCATGGCGTCAACTGAAGGCGGGATGAATATTGAAGAGGTAGCGGAAAACCATCCGGAAAAGATCATCAAAGAGTGGATCGATCCGGCCATCGGGTTGCAGCCATTCCAGGCGCGCAAGATGGCTTTCGCTTTAGGCTGGGAAGGAAATGCCTTTAAGGAAGGAGTGAAATTCATCCATTCGCTGTATGCTGCATACCTCGGTCTCGATGCGTCAATGTTTGAGATCAATCCATTGTTGAAAACTTCTGATAACAAGATCATCGCGGTCGATGCGAAAGTGAATCTTGATGACAACGCATTATACAGACATAAGGACCTCGCAGAATTGCGCGACATTACCGAAGAAGATCCATTGGAAGTTGAAGCGGGAAAAGCCGGCCTCAACTATGTGAAACTTGATGGTAACGTGGGATGTATGGTGAATGGTGCCGGACTGGCGATGGCAACCATGGATATTATTAAACTGTCAGGTGGCGAGCCTGCAAACTTCCTTGACGTGGGTGGTGGAGCGAATGCTGAAACCGTTGAAGCGGGGTTCAGGATTATCCTCAAAGACCCCAATGTTAAGGCGATTCTAATCAATATCTTCGGTGGAATTGTACGTTGCGACCGGGTTGCAAACGGTGTAGTGGAAGCCTATAAAAAGATTGGGAATATCAGGGTTCCGATCATTGTGCGCCTGCAAGGTACCAATGCTGAGGAAGGCGCCAAAATCATCGAGGAATCCGGTTTGAAGGTGAAATCAGCTATCCTGTTAAAGGATGCGGCAAACCGTGTCAAAGAGGTTCTTGGCGACAAATTTTAATTGAAATTTGCTATCTTTATAGTTGGTTTGAAGACTGACCCTGATGAGACACCTATTACTACTTTCCCTTGTCATTTTTGCCGGGCTCGCAGCTGAGGCGCAAAGCTTCTATTCGGTGAGACGGGATCGGAGCCTTATGGCGGTCGCGGGCTTGAATACCTCTACGTACTATGGTGATTTGAAAGACAATTCAGACCTGCTTGATGCAAAGCCCAGTGTTACGTTAGGATTAATGTACTATGTCAACAAACGCATTGCGGCAAGGGCTGAATTTTCATGGATAACACTTTCTGGCGCGGATGCAAATTCGAAGGAAGATGGAAAGCTTCAAAGAAATTTATCGTTCAGTTCGGGGAATTACGAACTTGCTGTGACCGGGCTTGTAAATCTTATTCCACAAGGAGGCCGGTTTTATCAGAGGCCTACTTTTAATGTGTATGCTTTTGGCGGACTTGGGGGATTATATTTTAATCCAAAAGCAAAACTCAACGGAGACAAATACGCACTACGACCGTTAAAAACGGAAGGTGTCGAATATTCGCGGTTTTCCCTGGTGATTCCTTATGGCCTTGGGGTCAAGTACAAACTCAGTCCGTATTTCAACGGTATACTTGAAGTAGGCTGGAGGAAGACTTTCACGGATTACATCGATGATGTCAGTT
The DNA here is from genome assembly GCA_029309925.1 of Fulvivirgaceae bacterium JP3-4. Taxonomy (GTDB): domain Bacteria; phylum Bacteroidota; class Bacteroidia; order Cytophagales; family Cyclobacteriaceae; genus Chryseosolibacter. Next base: position 1,678,993 of record JARKND010000001.1, on the reverse strand, counting down.
CAGCTCACGTGGACAATGCGTCATTTACAGATCCGATCGCTCGCCAATTGGCAGACCGCAGACCCGAAATCGGTTTGCCTGTGAGGCCGGCTGGCGCAAAGCGTGGCGATCCAACTAACGATGACGCCTATATGCTGGTAAGCGCAAAGCTTGAATATTACCTCCCATATCGTTTCAATAGTAACAGGAAGCTTTATCGGTCGAAGCGCAAGGCTATTTATAGATAGTCGACTCATTTGGTCGTGCCTCAGCTCGTACCCTATTTAAAAGATTTCATTGAACGTTGTCGAGGACTTCAAATCTCGAGTAGTTGCTCACGAACTCTGGGACGAGTTCCTTCATGAGGGCGACCATCTTCAACTCGTTTCGATCATTCACCAGGTCATTGAAGAGTTCTACAAAGTTATTGATCGAGATGTATTCATGTTCCTTTACCTTCGCGATCATAATCTTGTCATGGTGCGTAGGGATCGTACTTTCCTGGTTGTTCAGGAGTTCCTCATATAATTTTTCACCATCGCGCAATCCGGTAAATACGATATCGATATCGCGACCGGGCTCAAGGCCGGAAAGTTGAACCATCTTCTTAGCGAGGTCGAAAATTTTAACCGACTGACCCATATCAAAGATAAAGATTTCTCCACCCCTTCCCATGACCGCGGCCTCCAACACAAGCTGGCACGCTTCTGGAATCGTCATAAAGTAGCGGGTAATCTCAGGATGAGTGACTGTAATGGGTCCCCCTAGCTCGATCTGTTTTTTAAATACCGGAATGACTGAACCGTTTGAACCCAGCACGTTGCCGAACCGCGTTGTCACGAACGAGGTGTGGTTTTCTGAAACGTTATCAAGGTATTTATTGTAGGCCTGCACATACATCTCGGCAATACGCTTCGAACATCCCATTACATTGGTCGGATTAACTGCCTTGTCAGTTGAAATCATTACAAACTTCCGGACATTGCAGCGGACTGCCAGATCAGCCATGATCTTTGTCCCAAGGATATTGCACTGAACTGCCTCTGACGGATTGTTCTCCATCAGCGGAACATGCTTGTATGCAGCCGCATGGAAGATCATCTGCGGTTTATGCAGGTTGAGCAGATATTCCATGCGTTGTTCATTGCAGATGTCTGCTACATACGCGGCTACGTAAACAGTTTTCTTCAGCGCACGAATCTCACGATCAATCTCAAATAAAGGAGACTCGGCCTGATCGATAAGGATTATGTTCTTCGGATTATAAGTAACGATCTGACGCACGAGCTCAGAGCCGATCGAGCCGGCAGCTCCCGTAATGAGAATGCTCTTTCCTGCCAGTTCTTCTTTAACAAAAGGGTTATCCAGCTTGATAGAGTCACGCTCCAGAAGATCTTCGATATGAATATCCTTAATCTGGTTCAAGCTTAATTCTCCGCGAACCCACTTGTCCACCGGTGGAACAACCCGCGTTTTCACATGATGCCTGAGGCAGACGTCAACGAGTTCGTTCTTACGCTTGAGCGTCAGATTCTTCACCGTGATGATCAGCTCATCGATGCTCATAGTTAACAAAAGGTCTTCGAGGTCCTTTGTATTGGCGCTATAGATTTTTGAGCCGTTAATTACCTTTCCTACCTTTCGCGGATCGTCTTCAAGGAATCCGTACACGGTGGACGTTGGCGATGAATCGATAATATGCTTGGTGATCTGACCGGTTTGGCCTGATCCGAAGATCAACACTTTCGAGTTACGAACCACGCCACGTTTATAGAACGAGAAGATATATTTAACAAGAAGGCGGTAGTTGAAGAGGAAAAGAAAAGAGGCTAAATAAGAGATCAACACCACCGAGTATGGTATCAGGTTGTTTCTAGTGTTGACGAAATACACAAGATTAAGTGCACAAATCGCGGAGGAATTCAAGAGCACGGTAAAGAAGATTCGCACACCATCCTGAATTCCTGTATAGCGCACAATGCCTTTGTAGCTACCAAGCAACATAATGGTAATGAAACCACACGCAACTGATAATGCTATGCCACCAAGAAAACGGTTATGAACGATCTCTGCAAAATCAAAATTGAATCTCAGCAGATAGCCGAGAAAGGTTGAGAAGGCAATGAAGCCAAGGTCGATAACAATAATGACCCACCGTGGCAGGTAGCTTAAATTATAGAACCACTTTATTACGGAATATTGAAACATTAAGGCGCTTTGGTAAGGTCAGATCAGTCAATCAACTCAATACAATTTTATGACATCAAAGATTCCGGTGCCGGTAGTTTTTATAAATTTTCCGAAGACCGAGAGAGCCTCCGGCTACAAGTAACCACTCAATGCCCGTCAGCGGCACATCAGGGTCTCCGCCCGGGTCGCCAATCTGGGAATAACTAAGTAGTGGTGCTGATAGAAGAACCATCAATATACTTACCCTAACGAGGAGTGTCTTTAGTCTGAAATTCATTTCTTCAAAACCTTATGGGTTGAAAACTTTTTACCCTGGGATATTTTGATCATGTAAAGGCCGGCCGGATAGTCGGTCATATTCACCGTGCCACTCCAACCTTGGTGCGTCTTTTGAAGCGCAATGGCCGAAATTCTTTTTCCGGTTGTTCCAATCATATCAACAGTTGGTTCACCACCCTTGTCTGCTACCTCAATATTAAGTTCGTTTGATACTGGATTAGGATATACCGACACCCCGGTAAAATCGTTTTCTACATCCAGCGTCAGGAGGTCGAAGCTTCCCGAAATAACGCAGGCATTCGGTGAGGTGACACGAACTTCATATACACCCGGCACGGTTGCCTGCAACACCTGGCCTGTTGCTCCATCGATCTTTTCACCATTCATGAACCACTGGTTCCCCTCCGCGTAGCTTGACGCAAGTGTGTTAGTCAAAGAGTCAAATGTAACCTTCACCGGGCTCAGCTTAAAGACCTTCAATGGTAGATCTGCAAATGACCTGCGACAAGAGCCTGGCGCTGCCTGTACTGTGATCACATTGTCGCCTTCGTTTAACGTGGCAGTGCTAACCTGTAACTGTAGATTTTCACCACCTGGTGCCCACTCCGTTAATGCATGTCCATTTCTGCTGAGGCGGTATTTTGTATCTGGTTCTGAATTCTGCAACACTACCTGAATATTCTCACTTACGCAATCCTTAACCAGCGATGCCTCGATTACAGGGATAGCCCGTGTTGTAAATCGAATTTCGAAGCGCTTACTTCCAAAAGAAACAGAGTCCTTTGTCACCTCGAACGTGTAGTAATTTTTTTCACGGACGTTAACAGTTGTGCCCGTAAATGCGTCAAACAGATAAACCTTCAGGTCAGCGGGAAGCGTTTCGAGTTCGGAAAAACCGAGATCGTAGGTGCCTTCCTTAACATCTTCAACTGAGATTTCAAATGCCTCCCCGCAGTCACGAAGGGAAACGACATTAATAGCAAGCTCGTCAAGCGTACCGGCAACCTTGGTGAAAACATTCAATTGGTCATTCCGGAATTTGTACGCGTCCCACTGACTATCGAAATTGTTCGTTGCCTTATCGGTGAATCGAATAAGGGTTTCATCCCGGTCGGCTCCCTGGAGGAGCGTAATCCTCAAGGCTTCGTACTTTTCCTCGCGGAAGAAAGTCGATTGTGTTCCTGCAACTTTTACTGCCTCTGTCGCCCGGAAGTTAACAGACGCATTGTTTGTTCGCACCTGGAATGCCTGGCCGATAGGAATATACCTCGAGCCACCGTTAACAGAGGATCCATTGATGTATGTCGCGTAAGCTGGTGTAAGTCTCCCATTATCACGCATATAAAGCGCGTTATCCAGTCCTGTCCTTGTCCAACCAGTCGCTGCATCCCAGTCTATTGTCGAAGGGTATGGGTTTCCAACAAGATTCCACCCATCACTAGCGCTATTAGATGAAGGTGTGTAAAACGTGAAAGAATTGAATATTACCTCGTCACGGTTAACGGCACCCCTGATGTCCCAGCGTGCGGAACCAGCACCGGAAATCGGTGATTCGTTGGCTCTGATGAAAATGCTATAGCCTCGTCCGTTTTCCATTGTCTCTGTTGCAGTGGTATTCGGGAAATCAAAATATCCATCGTGCAGGTTTATGACACCATCGCCATTTACATCCGTGTTGATGCTTCTTTCATCATAGGCAAACATCGACTGGTTTCCGGTGTGATTTGCTCCTGTAAATGTTCCGGAAATCGGAATGTTATCGAGGAGTTGTGTTACGGGAGCATTGGCAATTGGCGAGGAGATGAAGCGGTAAATCCTTCCGCTGTTCGCACCCTCAATTGACATGTAACGCTGAACGGTGATTGCCCCATCGATAACCGCGGTTGCAGGTAACTGGGCGATCGCAGCATCGGACGTAGGGCTGTCACCGGTAGATACAAGCGTAAATACGGTCGCACCGGAAACCCCATCCGGATCGAAATTTGTGCCGGCAGCCAATGTCAGCACGCCACGAAGATTTTTGTTTGTCGTGATCTGTACAGACGGTGGTCCCGCAGTATTTGTAATGTTGATGTTGTTGAAGTTTGTCACAGCCGAGCCACCGATGATCTGCGTATCAGTACCTGTGAAATTAACGGTTCCCGTTCCGCGGTTGAAGGTGCCGTTGTCTGTGAAGTTTCCAACCAGACTAAGGTTGGTTGGTCCGTTCAGTGTTCCTGAAATAAGAATGCTGCCGAAGACGATTCCTGTTCCATTAACGGATGAATTCGACCCATTAAAATTTACTGTGCCGTTGTTGTGAGCAAATGCTCCTCCCCCGTTCATAGTAAAGTTACCAGAGACATTAATGGTTCCGGTTGGGGCTGTTACGCTGCCCGAACTGCTGATGATAAAGTTGTTAAAGGATGCACTTCCTGAACCCGACAACGTGATTGTGTTTGCGCCCTGGAAGGTTGTGGAGCCTGACCCAGCGTTGAGTGTCCCGCTAACGTCAAGGCTACCGGCATATGCATTTGAAACATTTGGCGTAACGGTGCCGGTGATTGTAGTCGGACCCAGTATAATCTGAGTGCCTCCGGTCATAACCGTTGTTCCGGAAAATGTAATGGCGCTCGCAGTCAAGGTCGATGTATTGTTGCTGACCACATTACCATTGATGACAAGGGCCTGCGCATTAGAATTAAAAATTCCATTCGTGAACGTCAGCGTGCCGTTGACAGTGACGGGAGCGCTCAGCAGGATATTACCACCAGTTGCATCGATGGTGAGGTGGCGTAGGCCTGTAGCTGTCGTTGGCAGTTCAGGCCCAGTCGACTGGGGATCAACGCCAGAATTCTGATAAAGAACATCGTAAGAGCTTGCCGCACTCACCGCATTTGATAAACTTCCTATATCCCGCGTAATCACTGCTCCACCTGATGCCATCGTGATTGTGCCCGTGTTGTTCAGAGAACCTTCTAACAAATTCAGATTCGTAACCGTAAATGCTGATGAAGAAAGGAGTGTCACTCCCGCTCTATCCAATGTCAAAGTGTTCAACGCACCACCAGCTATCCCCATACCACCCACTGGGACTGCGCCAGTGCCGTCAATAATTACGCTTGACGTATTTGACCCCTGAATAAAGCCGCCAGTACGGGCAAATGCTCCGCTGATGCGCAGGGTGTTGCCGTTTAATATAAGGTTGCCATTTGTTTGCGTGAACGTTCCAACCGTGGTCAAGTTGTTACCTAAAGTCACTGAGCCGGACGATCTGTTAACGGTAAAATTATTAAGTGTTACAGCGGAAGTCGATAATGTGCCAAAAGCACCTGAGCCATTGATCACGAGACTGGAATAGGTTGGGCTACCATTGAATACAAGCGAGTTTGAATTTCTGGTAAAGGCCCCTGCTAATGTCAGCGTAAACGAACTGACCGATAAGTTACCGCCATTCAGTATAAGATCACCAGTTATGGTTGTATTCGCTACGAGCGCAACGTTGCTGCGGATCAAAGTCGAGATCCCTGCATCCGTTGGATGGCCTGTCCCAATGGCAACTGCAGAACCTGCGTAAACTATCGTAGCACCGGACTCATAAGTTCTTACGCCAGTGGTGAGGATCGATCCGGCAGTATTCCCAAGCTGGAGAGCACCAGCCGCTGCATTTGATGTTACAGCGATTGAACTTCCACTGGCCACCGTCAGCGTACCTGCTCCGGTGAGCGAACTCGTGGATCCGAGCTGGATATGCGAATTATCACGGATGATATAATTTAGCGTTGCGGGAGCAGTACCGGCAATATCGACAAGCTGGGGATCATCGATTGAAGTAGCGCCATCAAAAACTAGCGATGAACTGCCTGTACCAGTACCTCCAGCGAAAGCTCCGGTGGTCTTGTTAAAATCGCCCCGAACCTCGAGCGCGACTGTAGAAGGTGTACTAGCCCTGAAAGTCAGAGAACCACCCGTTTGTGAGTAGTCTCCGCCAACATTCACGACAGTAGCAGTCGTAACCGCATCCGTGAGAATAATCGGTACGCCCTGGTTGGAAAAGTTCTGGCCAATGTTTAGCGTATAGCCAGTAGAAGCTCGCGCGAAACGAATGGGCCGGTTGGCAGATGTTACGAAAGTAAGGCTACCATTCACCGTTGTCAATTGACCACCGAAATTGAACGTAGCATTGGCAGTCTGGCCCGGGCAATTCCATGTGAAATTTCCAAACGCCTGATCCAGATTCGTTGGCGGTGCAGGGCTTCCAACTACATCCATTCCTGTTATCAGACATGTTGAGGTAAGGGCCCAGAGCGCATTCGGCACGGCTCCCCCGGTTGGATGATCGTGCGTATAGGTAGAAGTCCCATTAAATTCAATTACAAGCGGATCGTCAGGAGCGCTTATCACACCGGTGCTGATGACGTTTCCTGTGCCGTTTACCTGCATCACCGAAATAATAAGTCCAGTGGCGTCAAGGGTACCATTCACGGTAAGCGTTGCGCCAGAACTCACGACCAGTGGAGAGGTGGCAAAATCTTCATTAAGTGTAAGTGCAAAACCGGTTGCGACAATGAGGTTACCCCCACCAAGAATCGTTGTTTCATCTATAGTTATATCAGCATCAATAGTAACTGTGTGGCCATTGCCAATAGTAATTGTACCGCTATCGTTGTTGGGCGAAGAAAGTGACGGGTTTTCGTCCCCGGGTTCACCCCAGATGCCATTCATGTCAACGTCCTGCTCCCAGGTGGCCGGGTCATCCCAGTCCCCTGAAGCAATAGTTCGAAAATTGCCATTTTGGGCAAAAGTAGTGATCGAGATTAGGATCAAGATAAAGCAGAACCAAGACTTCATGCTACAGCTTAAAGAGTTTGAACTCACAAAGTTAGAAGAATAATCCAATTATGTGGTATCGAATAAGCTTAATACAGGCTAGAATCAAAGCGTAACCACCTTACTCGGGCACAATTATTTCAAGGTGCCGGTTGCCCGAAAACGCTGATAAATAAAACCGGCCATAAGCAAAAACATCATGGTTGGATTGACCACTATGCGGTGAATTTGTGACAATAATGGTGACGAAATTTCGGAGGTGCCTTCAAGGCTAAGTTTTATAAGGAAATAACCAGGCAAGATGACCGCGATTTCGAACAGGAACACATAAAAAGCAATCCTGACGTGTGCTTTTGTTTGAAAAATTGCTGCAATGAGACCAAAGCAGGCAACATCATTCAGGATGAGCCGCATAGTTTTGTCAAAGATGAAAACGGTATTCGGATGTATGGTTGCGGTATTGGTGAACAAGCCAAGGTAGCTGACGCGCTGAAAGATGTAAACGCTTACCAGTACAACAACGGCCAGGCCAATCACGGCCACGCGGGTCACCCGATTCTCAATCAGTTTTTGGTTTGGCTGCAGCATTTATTTTGTAGATCCAGATCCACCACAGTAAAAATACGACTGCATAGAGTGAGGCCGTAAAGAAATATTTATGAAAATAGTAAAAGTAGTGCGGCTGAAAACGAGCCATCCAGTACAGTGCCCCGACCCTTCCGAGGTTCAGCAGGTAGATAAGCGCAAGTCCTGCTGGAATAAACCAAATCGAGTTACGGAACGGTCCCGAGAATGCAAGGATAAAAGCTGTAAACACAATCATTACGTTTAGCCCATTGCATCCTTCGAATACACTGATCACAACTTTTCCTTCCGTCAAGATGAACACGGTCGGCCTTGCGGGGTTGTCAGCTACCTCGGTTGCGAATCCAAAAGATGCCAGCATGTCGGAAGTCTGACCTGTAACAATTCGCGTGAGCGGATCAGGTTTCGTTCCATACGATTCGATCCATAGTCCATAGAGAATGTTTCCGACCAGATAGACCGCAAGGAACTTACCGAGGAACAGCAAAGCCGGCTTAAACTCACTTAGAATTCTCATAAACATACTGCCTGATGATTGTCACTATTCTCTCAAGGTCGGAATTGGTCAGGGCAGTGCCCGAGGGAAGGCAAATTCCGGTCTGGAACAATGCGTCTGAAACGCCATTGCCATAATACGGGGCATCGGCAAAAACGGGTTGCAGGTGCATCGGCTTCCACGCCTGCCTTGACTCGATTTTATGTTTGGCCAGCTCCAGCCGCAGACCCTCAATATTTCCGGGCGCGTGTAGCGCTACCGTTAGCCAGCGGTTCGAAAATGCTTTTGGCGGTTCAGTAAGAAACTCAAGTTGGTTCGACAGCGCTTGCCGGTAGTAATTGAATATTTCGCGTCTGCGCGCAACGCGTTCGGCAAGTACGCGCAATTGTGCACATCCTAATGCTGCAAGGATGTTGCTGAACCTGTAATTGTAGCCAATCTCCGTATGTTCGTAATGCGGCACGGGCTGTTTTGCATCATCGCGAAGATAACGCACGCGGCTTGCAACGTTTATCTGGCTGGTGCAGACAGCGCCACCGCCAGACGTAGTGATAATCTTGTTTCCGTTGAACGAAAGGATTCCGACCTCCGCAAACGTTCCGAGCGCACGGTCATCGTATCGGGAGCCCAACGCCTCAGCCGCGTCCTCCACGATTGGGATGTCGAACTGCGTTGCTATTTTAACCAGTGCATCGATTTTCGCAGGCATGCCATAGAGATGAACCACAATGATTGCCTTTGGCTTTTTTCCGGTTTTCCGGATGCGATCCTCGATCGCTGCGTGCAGCAGCTCTGGGTCCATGTTCCATGTGTCACGCTCTGAATCGACAAATACCGGCCGCGCCCCGCAATAAACTATTGGATTGGCCGATGCGCAGAAGGTAAATGTAGCGCACACGACCTCGTCACCGTGGCCAACACCGAGTGAGAGTAGTGCCAGGTGAATTGCTGAAGTGCCCGAACTGGTGGCAACCACGTAGTGGCATTTCAGAATCTCTGCGAGCCCCGCTTCAAATTGATTGACCATCGGGCCCACAGGTGCTACCCAATTCGACCGAAGCGCTTCATTTACGGTTTCGAATTCAGCACCTGACAAGTGAGGTGGCGAAAGGTAGATTGGCGGGTGACTCAATTCTTAATTTTTTGAATTCAATTGTTCATTTTAGCGGCTCTGCAGGAATTCCCACAACGGTAGTAAAATCTGGAACAGAACGTGTGACGACCGCCCCTGCGCCTATCCGGCAACTTTTGCCAACGGTCAATCCTGGCAGAAGGCGCGCCCCTGTGCCGACTAATGTTCCTTCGTCAATGACAGTATGACCAGAGATAGAGCAACCCGGCATAATTGTCCCGAAAGCCCCTACTCTGACATCATGCCCAATGGTACACGCGAGGTTGACGATGACAAATGGGTCGAAACGAACGTTGGTCGTCAGGACGTTCGCTGCTGTAAGAATAACCCCTTCACTGATCACATTTTTTTTCACAGCTCCTCGAAGGACACTTGGATGTATTAGGGAAGGAAAGCTTACGTTTCTGTTTTTGATCTGCGCCCGAAGATTTCTGCGAACGCTACAGTCTGCGACAGCAATAGCCACTGCCAGCATCCCACCGAAGGTGTTAATGTAATCACTGTTACCGAGCACCTCGTAGTCATCGACACGCTCGCCTTTCGGAATTGCATCATCACAAAAGCCGATCAGGTTGAACGAGCGATGTTGTTGGTTTATTTCTTCGATCATCAGTGCAGTCTCGCGCCCGAACCCTCCTGCACCGTAAATCACCAGGTCTTGCATGTCAGTTATTGATCAGCAAAGTAAAATAAAATTAGTTCACTTGGTAGTACCTGTGAATGGCTCCTCACGCAGAGACTCATCTTTTTTGAATGAAAGAAGGACCAAAACGGTTTTGATGATGATCCACAGGTCGAGCATCAACGACTGATTCTGAATGTAATGCAAATCCAGTTCAAATTTTTTTTCCCATGAAATCTTATGACGGCCCTTAACCTGAGCATACCCGGTAATGCCAGGCTTCACCGTGTGACGCGTGCGCTGAGCGGAATCGAAGAGCGGCAGATATTGTTCTGGCAACGGGCGGGGCCCTACCAATGACATCTCGCCTTTCAGTACATTAAAGAGTTGCGGCAGTTCATCAAGCGAGGTGCGCCTCAGAAATTGTCCCCATGCAAAAGTCCGTCCGACACCGCCCCCCCCTGTTGTCTTCAACGTCCGAAACTTATACAACATAAAAATCCGTTCATCTTTTCCGATGCGCTTTTGTACGAAGAAAACGGGCAGCTGAAATGTAACCACGTATACAACACAGATCAGCAGCATTAACCAGAAAGTTAAAATCAGAATAATGAGAGCTCCAGTCACATCGAAAATCCTTTTGACATAGCGTGGATAAATGCGTGACATGGTTTGAATTTTTTTAATGACGTTCCCGCGCGGCCCGCAGCACAGCGTGACGAACGAGCAGATAGCCACCTGTATATATGATAACGATTGCCACCGTATGAATAGTAAATGCCTGGAAGTAATTTACCACTAGTATGTTCACAAGTAGTTGAATGAGCCCATACGCAATTGACACTACAAGATGATTATACCCTAGTTCGTTAGTCATGTACTGATACAAGTGTGTACGATGGGCTTTGAAAATATTCTCCTTCCGCCTGATCCTGAAGACAATGGTGACGACTGAATCAATGCCAAAAACGAGGAAAAACAGTGACCATCCCAGTGAACTCGTCTCATGCATCAACTGCAGCAGTAAAAATATCTGAACGAATGCCAGGGTGACACTACCGACATCTCCGGCAAAACATCTTGCTCGTTTTCGGAAGTTGAAGAAAAGGAAAATGAGCACCGTGCCGATCATCAGGAGGATCAGTTCACGGTCAGTGAATGGGTGGATATTGGTGTTCACATACCAGAATGTTCCAAAAGTTACAAGGGCATAAACTCCGGTGATGCCGTTGATCCCGTCCATAAAGTTAAATGCATTCAGTGCACCAATGCATACAACGATGGAGGCAACGACCAGGCCAGGCGGCCATTGAAAGAGGTCAAGTTGGTAATCGATGAGCAGTACCGCGAACAAATGAATCGTGAATCTCACAACTGGCTGAAGGGTCATGAGATCATCCATAAAGCTTATCACCGCAATGGCTGTGGCACCTAACAAAAAATACGGCCACTTATAACCATTAAGAGCAAACCATGTCCACAAGGCAAGAATGAAGACGATTCCGCCACCGCGAATTATTGGGCGATTGTGCGAACTTCTCTGATTTGGCTTGTCGAGGATTGCAAACTTTTCAGCAATTCTGAAGTACACGATTAACGCAACTGTCAGACTTGCAAAAATCAGCAGATACCGCAAGAGGTCATTTTTCACTCCGAAAAGAATTTATTGTTCGAATTAACCCGTCCTCAAGTTTGAGTGTGGCCGAGACTGGAACATATTGAAGGATTTTGCCGTTCGAGACCATCATGTTTTCTGTCAGTTTTCGCAGCATACCGCCCCTGCCCAACATTTTAGCAAAAAAAACAAGCGGCCTTGCCGGGATCCTCATCACCCTAGGCCTTGCATTTGTCGCCCTTGCGATTAGCGTGTAGAGCGCCACAGTCGAAATGAATTCGTTATCAGCAAGATTATATATCCCTGTCGGCACATTTCCCTTCAGAATGTAATCAACATAAAGACAAAAATTATCAATGCTTAAGAAGGATCGTTTATTCTCGAACGCGCCAAGCGGGTAAGGAATACCGGCTTTCACGAACTTATAGAGTAGATTCAGATTGCCTTTATTTCCCGGGCCGTGGATCATACACGGTCTCAGGATAAAAAACTGTTTTCCGGGAGGCAGCACCTGCGCCTGAATGAATTTCTCTGCTTCCAGTTTCGATTTTCCGTAAGGCGTTTTTGGCGAGGGTGCAGTTGTCTCTAAAAGCAGGTCGGAATAGGAATCGATAACCGCTTTCACCGAGCTTATGAACAGGAATTGTTTTGCAGTCGATTTGAGAAAAGCTTCGTAAGCTTTTTGTGTTCCCCTTGTGTTGACGTCAAAATAATCTTCCGGCTTAAAGACATTGCTAATGTCGTGGGCGATGCCGGCAGTGTGAATAACAGCATCGATCTTATGTGCGTTCAGCGCCCCGTCCATATAACTGTCAAGGATGATGACGCGGGCGTTGGCAAATTTCTTCTTCAGTTCATCCGCATTACGCCCATGTCCAAACAAATTAATATCTGTGCGCTGCTGAAAATACGCTACGAGGTTTGTTCCGACAAATCCACCAATACCAGTGATCAGGATGTTTAGTGCCATAAACGAAGTTCGAAAAGCTTTCTGAAATATTTCGCATACACTTTCAATTGATTCGTGGATATGCCGTTCTCGCGACACGCGCGAATGATTTCGTTGTTCAGAATGATGTTACTTTTGATGCCATTCGAACTGACCCCACCCTTGCGCATCTTCACCATGGTGAGCGGTAAATATTTATATCTCAGCCGCTGCACGTACAAAAAACGGATCAGCAACTCGTAGTCTGCGGCAATTCTGTAGTCGGTCTTAAACAAACCAAATTGATCATAGAATTTTTTTCTGGTAAAAAAAGTCGGATGGGCGGGCATGAATCCTTTCGCAAATTTTTCCGGTCGCCAACCTGACGAACTGTATTTCCGAACTACCTTGCTTATGTTTTGCGGATCAACAAAAACGAGATCTCCAAAAATCGCATCGACCTCCTTGTCGGCAAATGCGGCTGCTACTTTGGAAAGAATAGAGTTGTCAACGTAAAAATCGTCCGCATTGATCATACCCACGATATCCCCGGTGACCAGCTTCAACCCTTTGTTCATCGCATCGTAGATACCCTTGTCAGGTTCGCTGATCCATTTTGTGATTCGATTCTTGTGAGTCTCCAGCAAGGATTTCGTGCCATCAGTCGATCCCCCGTCAATGACAATGTACTCCAGGTTATCGTAATCCTGCGACAAGACCGAGTTGATCGTATCGCCCAACGTACTTGCCGCATTATAGCAGACCGTGATCAGCGAGATTTTCATTTCGTCAGTTTATTGCCGTCCCGTACAATGACACAGTTCTCCAGCACAAGCATATCCATCTGCGTTCGCAGAAAACAGTCCAACGCTTCTTCCGGCTTGTTCACAATCGGCTCATTTTCGTTGAACGATGTGTTGAGCAGAATCGGGACGCCAGTCCTTTGACGGAATTTTTCAATCAACGCATAATAGCGTGGCGACACATCTTTCATCACCGTTTGAAGCCGGCCAGTGCCGTCAACATGTGTCACAGCAGGAATATCGGCTCTTTTTTCTTTACGGATCGGAAACACTTTCTCCATAAACGGAACGTCTTCAACTTTTTCAAAATACTCACCGGTGAATTCCTTCAGGATGGAGGGCGCAAATGGGCGAAAACTTTCTCTTCGCTTTATTTTTGAATTCAACAATTCCTTGGCATGCGGATTCCTTGGATCTGCAATAATAGATCTTGCTCCGAGGGCGCGTGGTCCGAATTCCGCGCGGCCGGAAAACCAGCCCACCACGCCCGGCTCGATGAGCTTGTCCACCACCTTTTCGTAAAGTTGATCATCGTCCATTCTTGTGTAAACGATACCACGTTTTTTAAGCACCGCTTCAATTTCTTCGTTCGAAAATCTGCTGCCCGTATAAGCTGACAGCACCGGAGCTGTTCTAGGACGTCCTAATTGCTGATGATAATGATACAGAGCAGAACCCATTGACAGGCCGGCATCGTGGCCCGCAGACGGAATGTACAATTTCTCAAAAGGAGTCCGTTCGATCACCTTGCCATTCGCCACCGAATTCTGTGCGACCCCTCCCGCAATGCAAACATTTTTGAGGCCGGTGCGCTCATGAAGGTGAATCAATATGTGTATGATCAATTCCTCTGTAACCTTTTGCACCGATGCCGCCAGGTCTTTGTGATATTGCGTTAACTCGTCTTTAGAACTGCGGGGCGCACCAAATTCCCTGACGAAGGCATCACTGTAAAGATTACCAACAACGGGAATATTGTTTTCATCATACGTAACGACCACCTCGCGTGGAGACTTGAAAAACTCTGCGTCCCAGTTAAAAAGTCCGTTCTCCGTGAACTTCAGAATCTGTCTTATCTTATCTGCATAAACGGGATTACCGTATGGCGCCAGTCCCATCACTTTATACTCGTCACCGTAATGCGGGAAACCGAGAAATTGTGTGAAGGCTGTGTAGAACAAACCGCACGACACAGGGAAGTCAACCGAATCGAATACTTCAAACTGATTCCCTTTACCTTTGCCAATCATTGTGGTGGTAAAATCTCCAGAACCATCGATTGATAAGATAGCCGCCTCTTCAAAGGGACTGGGGAAGAAGGCAGACGCCATGTGGCTTCTGTGGTGTTCGACATGAACAATTTTCTTTTTTATACCACCTTCTTCAACTCCGAAATGCGATGCAAATTCAGATTCGAGAGAGGACACTTTCTGCCGATTTCGCAGCCGCGTTTTGACGGTGCTAAATCCGGCAAACGGATCCTTCAGGAGAAACAGCATTTTCTTTAAAACCTTCGCGCCCGGATCACGTCCGATGGTTATGGCGTCAACCTGATCCAGCCGAATGTTTGCTTCGCGGAGACAAAACTCGATCGCCTTTGCCGGGAACCCAGCCCAGTGTTTTACGCGCCTGAACCGCTCCTCTTCAGTCGCTGCGATGAGCACGCCATCCTTGAAAATCGCTGCTGAAGAATCAGCATGGTAGGCGTTGAGACCCAGAATATACATTGAATCGAGGTTTTAGGAATAATAAGCCGCAAAGCTAAAAAAGTCTACGGAATTGCAGTCATGCAGGTACAGGATCACCTTTCAGCAAGAACGAATAAAGTTTATGGTAATCGGTTGCTGACCAATATCTTTCAGCGTAGGCACTTGCCGCAGCTTTCATCGCCTCATAATCTTTTGGCTGCATTTTGCTTGCGCTCATAAGCACTTCACCAAAAGCCTTTGGATCGTCTAGTGGCAGATAAAACCCCGCTCCGCTTGCTTCGACATCATGCCATGGCGTATTTCGCGAAATCATTACCGGTACGCCCGACACCAATGCATCGAAAATGGCATGGCCAAAGTTTTCGCCTTGTGTCGGTAGCACGAAGAAGTGAAACCTTGAGAGGATGTCCGGAACCTGCCATGCGGGCACCGGTCCGCGATAATGGATATGCGGGGCTTCACCAATTGACTGCTGACAGGCCGACCAGTACTGCTGATCGATCACAGGCCCGTAGATGTCGAGCGAAAACTTCTCCGGCAACTTCTTCACCGCATCGATTACCAAATGTAAATTTTTGTTCGGGTTGATGAGCGAGAGAAAGACCAAGGTTATTTTGTTGCCGGGCTGGAGATCTATACCGCGAGAGTGACTATTTGCGGCCCTGGGAATATTTGGCGCAACAAAAATTTTCCGGGATTTGCCAAAGTGAAACTGAATGTCAGCCACCTCCTGCTGGTCGGTAGCATGCCACACTGCATTCTTACCCATCAGAAATCTGAACAACGCCAGCACGGTGCGTTTCAATAAGTATTTTTTTTTCAGCCCCCAGGCTTGCAGCATTCCGCGCGGAGAGATAATTACCGGAATTCCTCTCAGTCGCGCAAACAGGAGTCCTGGCAGGGATGTCTCAATGTTGAAAAGCCCATTGATAAAAATCCTATCCGGTCTCGTTGTTTTCAGGAACCGTTCAATCACCAGGGGCGTGATCCGTGATACAAAAAAGATGTTCTCATGATTAGGACCCTTAGCCCAAGCGTTGAGTTTGACCGGAACGTCAGGAGCAGTGCCGTCAATGTCCTTTGCTAACGAGATCACATAAAAGTCAGCATGCTCTTTGTAAAAGCCGGCAAGGTTAAACAGCGACTGCACAGGTCCGCCAGCCTTATAGGTTGGCCAGTAATACGGATACAGTAAGACGACCCGCGGTCTCATCGCTGAAGGCTGCTGACTGGTTTCGGAGACCACCATTTTTTTCTAATGTAATTAACAACAAGAAAAATTATCAGGCCTTTGATCAGCGAATTGAATACCATGTAAAAGTCATTGTTTGCGCGAATGAGATAGCTGAAGATGAACGGCACCCAGACGATATTGATCGGGTCAGGTATAACGAACCTTTTCATAAAGAAGTAAAGCCCGAGAGAGATGAACGCACCAAAAATAAACAAGCCAGCAAACGATCCCCACTTCCCGAAGTTGATATAAAAATCTCCGATAACACCGATTGTCATGGAAGTTGTGTTCCAAAGACGATGGCCTGTATATTTCTCAAACTTATCCTGCGACCCCACA
This sequence comes from Fulvivirgaceae bacterium JP3-4, assembly GCA_029309925.1. Classification (GTDB taxonomy): domain Bacteria; phylum Bacteroidota; class Bacteroidia; order Cytophagales; family Cyclobacteriaceae; genus Chryseosolibacter. The sequence goes on along the minus strand of JARKND010000001.1, from coordinate 1,662,273 downwards.
ATTTTTTTATCACTGACAACGATGCGCGGCAGGATAGACGAGGTGATATCACTCACCATTTCCTCACCATTCGAGAGTGGTACTTTTGACGGCACTCTTCTCAGTGTAAGTCCAAGGTGCCATCCTTGCGTGAGACGTCCGACTGTCTTGACTACTCCAGGTGATTCAATGAAAGGGACATTCTTTGTCTTTTCGTTCTGACTGCTGGCGATGTCGGCAAATAATCCAATTCCTGCTTCCCTCCTGTTTACCCACGTAGCCTTACGGTATTCATCCTTGACGCTCTGCACGACAATCAATACCGGAATACCAAGCAGAAAAATTGCAGCCCTCACAAAGAACGAAAGCCTAAAACTATGGGTGACGAAGAAAAACAAATAGGTCGACCACACAAACAAGTTCAGAAACATTCCGCCTTGCAGACCCGTGAACAACAGTTGCACAAAAATTAAGACGACCAGCAGGTACTTAAACGGGTGAGTGCTCAGTAGAAAACAGAAGGCCGCAGGATAAATCAGGTACTGTGTGAACGAGATGACGGAACCCACCCCAGGTATCCCGATCATCTGCAAAGCCGCGAAAAAATACGATACAAACAGCAGCAGCCAACCAAGTCCTGCTGCAGCTTTAGGATCAATTTTATTTAGCAAAGACCGGACATCAATGTCGCGGTTGAAAGTAAAAATCCCCGCAAACAAAAACAGCATCGCCATGTTGACATAATCGAAATAACGTTCATCGGGAATTGGCATCTGCCTGCTCAACTGCTGATACTCATCGTAGATTAGTTGTGTTGAGAAAATATACTGCAGAAAATAGGTGAAAAGAAAAAGATACAGAATCGGGTAGGTCTTGCCTGCCTTCCACATCAGGAGCAAATAAATTGCAGCAAAAAGGATAAAAGCAAGTGTGGTTGTCATCGCGTGGAACGGCTCCCGGCAAAACGCAAATTTAGTAATTTTGAAGGTAGGTCACAATCGCGCACTCGCCAGGGCGTTGTAAATCTGCAGATAATCGGATGCAATCCTTGCCGGTGTGAATCGTTTCCGGTTTTCAAAACCGTTTTGAATGAGCTGGTCGCGGTACGCATCGTCAGAAATCACACGGAGGAAACCTGCTCTGATGGCCGCTATATCGAAAGGATTCACCAGATGAGCAGCATTGCCAGCTACTTCCGGCATTGATGAGCAATCTGACGTTACAACGACCCTTCCAATCGCATTCGCTTCAACAATGGGTATTCCAAATCCCTCGAAAGTTGACACGAAAGAGATGATATCAGCCTGCCTGTACTGCTCAATCATTTCATCATTGCTCAGACTGGAAGCTATCGTATGACTTATGTTTAAGTCCTCGAGCTTTTGACGTGTGACGCTAGAAACGCGGCCAATAATCTGAAGGTGGCACGAAATTCCTGCAAGTGCCTCGAGCAGTCGATCAATATTCTTGTTTGCTTTCGTACCGATCTGAAGGATTCGAGGCTCGGTTTTATTAAAAAGCTTCGGAGATGGGATGAATGTGTCCGGAACGGGATTATACACAACCCTGACTTTAGATTCCGAAATGCTAATGTGCTTCATCAGCTCAGCGCGGGTTGCATATGAAACTGTCGTTACTAAAGCACATCTTTTTACTGGCATTGTGATCCAGAAAAAACGAAAAACAGAACGGACGAGCCAGCTGGTATGGCGCATCAGGCCGAGGTCGTGAATAGTGAGAATGGTCTTGTTCTTTCTGAGCAAAAGGGCTATAAAATGTACGTCACCGGTAATGTGATTGACATCTCCCTGGCTGAATGCCGCCTCAAGTGTAATATAAAAACGTCTCCAGAATCCGCGACTTTTGTATCGCAAAACCTTAACCTGAGATTGTACCTCCGCTGGCAGTGCGCTTCTGACGAGCGTGAAAAGATTTTCAATGCTGAAATTCACTCCTTGCTCTGGCTTCCGGTGGAAAAAGACAACTTTCATGATGGGAGAAAATTTATCCAGGGCGTTTTTTGGTCGCGAAAAGCATGTTAGCCCCTTTCGTGAGCGGAGCTGTTACTTCCTGCCCCAATGCATTTTTTTCGAACACAAAGATCCGGTAGCCATAGTCCAGCAGGCTTTGCTGCGCAGCACCTGGCTTCAGACCTGCAAGATCTTCAGCCCAGTCGACAAATTCAAAAAGGATATCGGGCGCATCGCTGGCTTTAAGCAATGAGCTACCACCTGCAAACGCGTGCCACTCAAATCCTTCAACATCAATCTTGATGAAGCCGACTTTTGCCAGGCCAGCCTGCGATGCCAGCGCATCAAGCGTGATTGTATCTACCTCAACGCCTTCGGATGTAAACACCGGAGCTAGCGAGCCCTTACCAAATTTTTCCTGCGGACTGAAAAAAGGTACCTTTTTATCATTCGCATCAGCGATAGCACGATTAATTATCGTGATGTTTGAAAGTTTATTCTCTGTGACATTCTCTTCAAGGATCTTAAATATCCACGGAGCTGCTTCCAGCGAAATCGTTCTGACGTCATTTCTCTTTTTACTGACGGGTATGCTGATTGCTCCGATGTTGGCTCCGACATCGAGAAAAACCTGGTTTGCTTTCAGAAGCCCTGCGATGAAATCAACGGTGTCCTTCTCGTAAATGCCGTTAATCAGCAATTCAAATCCGATGGTTTCCTTGACATTGGGAACTTTATATCGGCATCCATACTGACCATCCACCCTCACATCAGTCGCAGTGTCTAGCGTCTTGCGTAGCAGCATGCGGGCAAGTCGTTGCTTGCCTTTAAACGGTGGAAAGAGCCTGAATATCTTTGAAATCATTTTTTTACAAGGTTCTTAATAAGATCGGTAAGCGCTTCCTCGCAATAGAACTCGGAAGTTCGTTCATGTTTGTTTTGTCTCTCTGTCAGTTGTTCGGGCGAGTACTCATGCAGGCGGGTGAAATCCAGCGGAACAACCTCCGGATACACATCCTGAGTAGTGTACGGTAAGCTGCCAACCATAATATCGGGAAACCAGACTGCCAGTCCGCACGCAAGATATTCAAACATCTTGTTTGGCGCATTGAAAACGTAGTTTGGTATATGGCCATTGTAAAGAATAACTCCTACATCGTACTGGCCGAGAATCGAAGGCAATGACTCGTATGAAACTCCCTGGTGCAGTGTAATGTACGCTGAGTTCAAACCTGAAAGGAAGCGCTTTGCACTATCTGTGCAATTGTAGCTGTAGATATCCCATAAAACCTTTCCGTTCTGCAAGGTGACCCAACGCGCAAAAGCTTCGGTGAACATGGTATCCATACTCAAGGCGCCAGCATAAATAATCCTGACCGGGCTGCCTAATGCTGCCTTTGGTTTTCTGAACCAGGTGCGAGGGGGAAAATTTGGAAGAACTGCAGCCACAGCGTTGAGTTTCATTCCAATGTCCTTTTCAAATTTATCAAGCCGGTAAGCATTTGTGTGCGAAACCCATGCCGCCCTTCCATATAACCACTGTTCAAGCGTGTGAAAATATCGTACGAGCTTCATGCCGCCAGCGTACTCCGCTGGACTGGTGTATTCATGGTAGTGAATAAAAACTTCCGCCTTTCTGTTGAGATATCGCTTATAGATGTAGGCGGGCCAGGAAGAGATTGTCTCGAAATAAAGAACGCGTTTCGGCTGCGTGACAAGTAAATGAACGAAGGCACTTGAAAAGAATGCAAGATAGGTCAGGTAGCGTTTTATAGGTCCAATTCCGGCTCCCATTGCCCCCATCCTCAGAATTTGTATGCTATGCGATTGCGTTACAAACTTGTCAAGGCCGGCACGATTGGCTGTAGTGATGACAACAATCTTCAGTTGCCCCTCCTGCTTTTCAAGTTCGCGGAGGAGATTGATGATTGGCGGGTAAAGCTCAATCGGACTAAAATGTATTATTGAAATTGCTGTCACCTGATCAAAGATTTAAGAATGCTGTCTACGGAGCGAGCACGATCCTCATACCGATAACCTGACTCCAGTGAACGCGTTCTTGCCGCCTCGCGTACCTTCAAAGCTTCTGGCGTTGTGAACGCTAAAATATCCAAAGCGCGTTGAATGCATTCCGTGATATCAGAAAAGAAGAATGCTTCTCTACCGTCTTCAAAAAACTGGAGGTGTTCACGCGTACGCGGTGCAAGCATTATTCCACCAACACCAGGCACTTCAAAAGTTCGCATGTTGTGCGAGTCGGGATTATGCGGTCGCATCAGGTTGAGTTGCACCCGGTATCGTCTAAGCGCCCTCCACTGTGCCTCACCATACACAGGCGGATGAATTTCGATGCCAGGATGATGAACGAAGGACGACCAATGATTGCCAAAAACGGTCATCGGAATATTTTTCTCTGCAAGCCGCATGATAAATGCGCTTCGATCTTTGTCAGGATTTCCCAAAAAGCAAACGCGAATAATTTCAGGCTCCTGCGTGCAACGTTCATAAACCTGATCGTCCAGATCAAAACCAAACGGAAGTATTGCAGTGCGGTAGCCTCGTCTTCTGAGTTCGGCTTCAATCGCAAGATTGTAAGTAAAATGCAAGTCGTATAGCCCGAGGGAGTTCGTTATGTTTTGGTTGCCGCTACCCCTGCCAGAAAAAAGAAACGGGTTGTCTCCGTTAAAATTTGCAAGGGGAATTCCCTGGCCCTTTATCCAACGGAGTGTATCCGGAAAAATTTCGAGACCCTTAAACACCCAGATGACGTCCGGTCTCTCTCGTTTTACGACCTGTTTTAGCTTTTTGTTGATCGATTGATAAATGCCGGAGAATCCGAGCTTGAAGAAGATTTTATTAACCACATTTTTTTGATGGAAGTCATAGAACATGCTGACGGATGGAAAATGGACTACGTCATTGCCAAGTCCCCGCAGATACCTGACGTAAAAATTCTCAATTGCAAAGATTTTATCCGACCCGACAACCAGAATTTTCATGATTTATACTTCATTCGTTTACCCAATGCCACCATTGGCATTTCTATTTTGTGATATGTGACCCAGGCTATCAGGAATGACATTCCAAGTGCCACCAGCGAAACTCCAATATCTCTTGGTGTGTACATTCCGATTCCCTGTGTGTTGCCAAACATATGATGCACAACCCCGAGAATAAAATAGTGCAGGAGATACAATGAATAGGAAATTGTGCCTATCCACATCAGCACCGGCCACCGGAGAAATGCCGCGAACCACGTTGACTTTTTTGTCAGCGCAATTATCAAAAGAATACTGAAAATAACAGCAAAAAGGCTATGCTTAACAGGACCAAGGTCGCCATAATACAGATAAAGACCGCCCAGCGCGACCATCAAAGTTGCGAAAAGGAAGAGGAGCCAGTAGTAGTATTTGTCGGCCAGAGACTTTAGATCCGTTTCATTCTTAAGGTGAGCTATAAAAATGCCGAAGGCGAGCGCATCCATCCGCGATGGGAGAAGGACATATGCCGGGATCCAATGATCGAACTGCAACCTGACAATTGAAGCGAGTATGATAACTACTGCAAGAATGACGGGCAGAAGCCTGGTGTTTACAAAAAAAACAATCAGCGGAAAGAGAATGTAGAATTGTTCTTCTATTGCGATCGACCACGTCACACTTAGCGCGCTGTTGCCAAGGTTAGCCAGATCTGCCATAAAAAAATTCTGCAGGAGAAGCCAGTAACTCCAGAAGGGAATAACAAGATTTCCACTCAGGAAATAATTTTCGTCAACACCGGGTATGGCGCGAGCAAACAGAAAAAGTGCAAGCGCGAAGTAATATGTCGGAATAATCCTCACAAATCTTCGCCAGTAGAATACACTAAAGTAGTTAGTCGCATTTTTATTGAGGATGAGAATGTTTCCTATGAGATACCCCGACAACACAAAGAAGAGATCAACCCCTACCCAACCGAAGGATGTAACCGTGTACAACGCCCTGGCGAACTGACTTTCGGCATGCACCAATTGATTATTGAGATAATGAAAGCTCATAACTGCCAGGATCGCCAGACCTCTCAGTCCATCCAGTTCGGGTATCCGCAATATTTGGCGGTCAGGAGTCATCGCTTTTCAAAATAACAGACCGCTCCAAGTTTTTCGATCAGCTCAAAACCCTTCGACTCGATCAGAGCGATCAGATCGTTGACGTTGTAATCCTTACCATGGTACACAGTTTCATGCAATTCAATAAAAAGATATCTGCATCTGACGAAAGCCTCTTGTTCTGACAGCAGCATCGCGGCCTCTGCTCCTTCTATGTCGCAGAACAAAGCGTAATCAGTAAGCGAATATTTTTCAATAACCTTTGTCAAGGTGGTTGCGGTGATCACATTTGCCAGAGATGAGGAAGGTGTACCGGAAATGCCGGAGGCCGTAGGATTATTGCTGATTTGAAAACTGACTGCTTCGGCATCGTAGTAAACCGCGGCATGAACGAGCTGCGTATCAACTGCTGTAATGGCATGTCGTTGTACATTCTTGAGCCACGCGTCCTTTAAATAGGCATTTGCCTCGACACCAAGGTACCTCCGGCCCGCAACGGAGTACCTGGAAACGATCTGAGCCGAGACCACTCCGCTGCTCGACCCGAATTCGACCGCATCAACATCACCCCGGAAATATTTTCTTACCAACCGCACTTCAGCGCTTTCGTAAAACCCCCAGAAGATCGATGCAAGGATTGTGTTTGACGTTTCTTTCCGCGCGAGATTGAAACGAAAACCCCTCCATCGGACTGATGGCACAGTATCCTTATACAGCGCGCGGATAACAGCCCCCGTGAAGCGGTTGCAGAGCGTGCGGTAAATCAGCTTTTTAACCACGTGATAGTTTCCTGCTTAGTTCGTTCATTATTCCATCGTGCGCACGTTGCTGAAAGGCAACAGCATTTTTATGCGACCGGGCTCCAAAAGTCCTTCGCAGATCGATGTTCGTGCAGAACTTAAGGATTTGCCCGGCCAACGCCTGAATATCACCAAATGGATAAATGAATCCGTTGTGGTTCGGCTGCACATCATCGCTCGGGCCATAACTGCCGCAACGATCGCTCATAATTACAGGCAGACTCATAAAGATGGCCTCGCTTACAGCAATAGAGTGAGGCTCTACCGATGCAGGATGCACATAGACGTCACTTGCTGCGTAGTAACCCGGCAGTTCGGCCGGGCTGACAAAGCCTGCAAAGTGCACCTTGTTTTTTGAAAGCTTTTGTGCCTTCTGTTTCCATAGCTGATCCATGGGCCCTGAACCCACGATCAATGCTTCTGCATAAACGCCTTCCGACTCCAGTGCGGCCAGCGCATCGATCAGATGATCCTGGTTCTTCCAGCCAACCAATTTTCCAACAACACAAATCACCAGCACGTCATTGCAAATGTCAAATTCCTTCCGAACTTTATTTCTAAGCTGATGGCGCATCTCATAGGCTGCTTCGTATTGTTTTATGTCGATCGGAAAGTGCATCCGCAGCATCCGGTCGTCACTTACACCATAGTGCCTGTAGAAATCTTCATTAGCATCGCCAACGGACAGGAAAAATCTGATGGATGAGAAATAGTGACGAACCCACCAGTATTTTACCAATTCCCGGAGGCGACTTCGCTTCTGGCGCAGCTCACTGTCCGAGATGTAGGCGAGTGAAACGTTGTTCTTCTTCGCCCAGCGGTGCGCTCTTCGCTGAAGCTTTTGGAAGTAGCCATAAATAACAACGAGGTCCGGTTCAAATCCCGCCAGTTCCTGATCCAGTGCAGGGGCATCAATATCTTTTGAAGAGGGCAGCGCAACATCTCCGTTGAGAAAGTGATGCTCGAACTGATCGAGGTTGAGATTCGCCCAGGAAATTTCCTTTTTGAAATTCGGGTCTACATATTTTTTCAGTCCAAGTGCAGACGCAAAAAAAACCTTAAACCTGACATTTGGATTCGTTGCAAAGCTCGCGTACTGGGGGCAGAAATGCTGGATCGGATGCGAGACCACCAGCGCAATTTTTGGCTTATGCTCCATAGATCAGGTTTTCAATTCTCAACAGTTGTTTGTCATAAGCATTATCCTGCGCATACGATATCCGTTGGCGTTGCCATTCTGCCGAGTTGTAGTAATCAAGGTTTGATACAACCGTTTTGAAAAGGTCAGGCAATGACCGGTTGTGGTCGCGTTCTTTTACCATTTGCACCAGCACAGGCATATCACGGTAAGTCGTGACATTGTTGGAGACGATCACTTTTCCGGTGCTGAGGTACTCCATGATCTTGTGATAATTTGTTCCCCTGCTCTGATCGCGCTGAACATCATAGCAGATGAGAAACGCCTGCATCTTGCGGATGGCAGTCGCAAGTTGCCTTGACGAGACTGCACCATAAAACGTGACATTAGGCCGTTGTTTGAGCACGTCAATCAACGTCTTCGTTTGTTCGTTCAGCCCTCCGCCAATGTTTGCATCGGAGAGCTGGTAACTACCCCAGAAGTGGAAATTAATCCGCGGATTGTCGATAATTATTTTTTGAAGAATGTCGCCATCGATATCGGGACGGAGCCAGTTACCGGAAAGTCCGACATTGACAGATGATGATGCATTCGGGTCCAGGACGGGCTCACTGTTCAGGAATTCTTCCGATACACCGTGATTCACAAAATGTTTCGGGGCTTGAAACGCTTCATACTTTTCAAGAATCTCTCTGGTCACTGAAAAAATTATTTCCGCACCTTTTGCGGCCTGGATTGCTGCTGCGCTTAAAGGCTCATCCACCGGATGGAAAACACGCAAAGCTCCTTTCGTAAAAAACTTCAGTGGGTAGAGGTTGCCCAGGTCAAACGACCAGATTATATCAATTCTTCCTTCTATGCTCCGCTCGATCCGTCTGATGTGAAAGCGCATCAGTGCATGAAATACGGGGAGAAGACGAAATTTAAGCTTGTACGGGAAAAACAACCGGTGGCTGATGATGAACAGGTTTTCATGCAAATCAGACGGAGTTACAGAAACGCCTGACGAAGACGAATCAGGAGGGTTCAGGAAATAAACGCGATTACCACGCCTTGCCAGTGCCACAGCGTAGTGGTGCTTTGATAAAAACATTTTTCCCCATCCCTGGGGAGAAAGGACCAGAATCGTCTTTGAAGTTAGTCTCGACATTATCGGCCTTTGGTTGAGGCGTAAAATAATCTGATCGTATCAGCAACGTATTCGATCATTTCGCCTGTCAATTCCGGGTACATCGGCAGTGAAAGTATCTGGCTCTGTAATCCTGTCGACACGGGGAAATCTTCAGGTGTGTGGCCGAGGTATCTGTACGCAGGAAGGTTGGGCAGTGTTCTCGGATAATGAATCGCAGTTTCAATTCCCTTACCGTTTAGATACGTGGCCAGTGCATCGCGTTCCTTCGCACGGATGACATACAGGTGAAACGAATGTTTTGTCTGCGGCCTCACCGATGGCAAGACAATCTCATCAACGCCCGACAAATACTTTGAATACAGCTGGGCATTCTTAATACGGCTCTCAGTCCACTGGAGAATATATGGAAGTTTTGCGCTCAGAACGGCAGCCTGCAATCCGTCTAGACGGCTGTTAATCCCCTCCATTTCGTGCTGGTGTTTCTTCAGCGCTCCGTGTCTTGCAAACATTGTAAACTTCGTTGCCAGCGTGTCGTCATTGGTGATGATGCACCCCGCATCTCCGTAGGCACCAAGATTTTTTCCTGGAAAAAAACTGAAAGATGCTGCAATGCCGAACAATCCTGCACGCACATTCTTAAACTCGGAGAAGTGCGATTGTGCACAATCTTCGATCAGGAATAGGTTGTGCTTATCGCAGATTGCCTTGATGCGTTCCATATCGCACATCTGCCCGTGCAAATGCACAGGAATGATTGCTTTAGTTCTTGGTGTGATCCTGGCTTCGATCAGATTTTCGTCAATGCTGTAGTAGTCAGGATGCACATCAACAAACACAGGTCTTGCTCCGGTCTGAGAAATGGTTTCAGCGCTCGAAATCCAGCTGTTTGCAACGGTGATCACCTCATCACCAGCTCCGATGCCAAGCATTCTCATAATGATATAAAGAGAATCCGTACCGTTCGCGCAGGAGATTACATGTTTAACACCATACAGTGCGCCAAATTTTTCTTCAAATGATTTTACCGGTTCACCACCGATAAAAGCAGTTTTGGCAATGACTTCAGCGATAGCGCGATCGATGTCAGCCTTGATATTCTGATACTGGATTTTAAGATCTACAAAAGGTACGTGCATGACGGAGAAAATTTCAAACAATTGAACGCTTAAACTTTGCAGGGTTGCCAGCATAAATACCCGGCCTGACAATATCCCTGGTAACAACGGAACCGGCACCGATCACAACGTTGTCACAAATTGACACCGGAAGTATTGTAGCATTTGACCCGATTGAGACATGGCTTCCAATCTTTGTGCGCTTCCACTTTGTCTTATCACCGCGCGCGGGGCCACCTGAAGCAAAAACATCGTTGATGAACATGACTCCGTGGCCAATAAAACAATCGTCACCGATTTCCACGAGGGAACAAATGAACACGTGAGACTGAACTTTCGTTTGCTTTCCGATGATCACATCGTTTTGGATCTCTACAAACGGGCCGATAAATGATTTGTCCCCGATGCTGCAGCCGTACAGATTCACGGGCTCAACGACTTTAACATCGTTTCCGAAGTTTACATCACGGATTCCGGACGATAGCAAAACAGGCTTTGTCATTTTCTGATCGCGGCTTGGTATATTTTTTCAATGATCTCAACGGTTTTCAACCCCTCGAACGAATTGGTAGTGATCGAGGCATTGTTCTGCAGTACTTCAACAAGATTTTCGTAAACTTTATCGTGGTTGCTCATCGAGCCAACATAGTTACCGTAATTGTTGGGTTTGTTGCCCTGCGGCAGATTCTCGATCCTGTAACCTTCTATGTTCTGGTACTCAAGCTCATTGAGATACTGACCACCTATCTTGACCGTCCCCTTTTCACCGAAAATGGTCAACGAGCCTTCCATATTCTTTTCGTAACTGTTAACCGTGTAATTGATTGTCCCGATCGCACCGTTATGAAATTCAAGGATCACGGCACCGGTATCTTCGAACTCAATAATTCCCTGGTGCGCCAGGTTTCCCATATATGCCTGAACATTCTTTACATCGCCTACGATCCAGTACAACAGATCTACAAAATGGCTGAATTGCGTAAAGAGTGTGCCTCCGTCAAGTACGAGCGTTCCCTTCCAGGAATTCTTATAATAGTCGGCATTCCGGTTCCAGAAGCAACTTAACTGAACGCTGAGGACCTTGCCGAGGCGGCCTTCATCAATGAGTTGTTTCACAGCCACCACAGGGGGATTGAAACGGTTTTGTTTGATCGCGAACAGCCTGCGATTTGCTTTCTCTGCTGCCTGTATCATCCGGCCACAATCATGCACGCTGATGGCCATAGGCTTCTCACACAATACATGGATCCCTGCCTGCAACGCCTTGATGGCGTGAGTGGCATGCAGCCCGTTGGGAGAACATATCGCTACAACATCCAGGCTCTTCTCTATTTTCAGAAGTTCATCGATATCCTGGTAGGCCGTTGCTTTGTGTTTGGCGGCAAGGTCTTTAGCTTTGTTGACATCAATATCACAGACAGCAACGAGTTCTCCATTGGCAGCAATGTGTTCTGCGTGACGCTGCGCAATGCGGCCGCAGCCAATGATTGCAAATCTTAGTTTAGCCATTATCCGATCGTTTTCTTTAAAACATGTCTGACTTTCTGCGTCCGTTGCAAAAATTTCATGTAGCGTTGCTTCAATATTGTATCACTTCTAAATTCCTGGTGTCCGCGCGGAGGTTTTTGCATAATGGCCTCAAACTCGCTTTCACTGAGCCCGAGTTTCTTCAGGACATACGCCTTATCAGAGTTGAGTTCAACCGGATCGTACAGCGGTTTTGACAATTCTTCAATGGCTTGTTCTCTCGTCATCTGCCCCGCACAAATCAATGTCGAGAGGTGTGCTTTGCGTTTATCTATTCTAAACTTAACAGGCAGGATGTATGCCTGATAGAATTTTGTGAACAGCGACTCATAGTGTTTACCTCCGTAGTCGCGCCACCCGAGTTCCGCTGTGATAACTCGTTTCACTTCTGCCTTGTTATAAGGCACATAGTTGAGTATCGAGACGGGACTTAAACGCAGGAAAGCACTGTAGTAAACATGCTTCTTAAAATCAACGAACGGGTATGTCTTCAGCTTCCGCCTGCCAAACTGCTTATGTATATCTTTAAGGTTTGCAAAATCCATTTTTTTGTAAAGCCAGCCTGGAGGCATGATGAATTCGGTCACGATATTGGTTCCGCTGATGATGTAGCTGATGTCCTTTTCCTTGGCAAGCTTATACATCGTTGCAAAAATTGCGTGATCCGAAACCACTTCGATATCCACTACAGAGGCCCGCAGGTAGGCCAGCTGAATGTCTCTGAATTCTTCCCAGTCAATGACGAGGGTGAATAAGTCGATGTTCAGCCTGCTGATGATGTTGTGGATGTTTTGGACGGCAAGTTCAGAGTTCCATCCATTATCAAGATGCACGGCCAGTGGTCGGAGCCCCAGCTTGTGCACAAGATACGCAACATAGGTGCTGTCTACGCCACCACTGAGGCCGATCAGACAATCATACGGCTTGCCACGACCCTTTGCTTTGATAGCCGACACCAGAGCGTTGAGCTTTGCTTCACCAGTGGCTCCGGTGAATACTCCCTCGCCTTCGGCCTTCTTATATTCGTAGTAATAGTTGCAAATGCCGTGGGCGTCAAAGCTAATGTCCGGGTCAGCAATATTATCCATCACCGTCACGGAACACTGCCTGTAGCGCGGATCGTTTTCCTCCAGTACCATACGTTTCAAACCCCGGTTAAACCTGCAAAAATAGCTTTTCTTTCAATTCTTTCTGGCCCGGGTAGCTAATTAATACGGCACGGTGTGGCCGTTGAAAAACAAAGAAGCTTCCTGCAGACACAGCTGACGCTCCCGCCAGAACAGCCATTTTAAAGTCATCAACAGAAGCAGCACCGCCAAGGGCTACCAGCGGAATGGTTAACTTTTCGCTCACATGGCGAATCAGCACCGTGTCATATCCTGAGAACGTGCCATCCCGGTCGATTGAATTCAGGAGCACCTCACCTGCACCTGCATTTTCCATCCGCAGCGCAAACTCGGCCGGATCGAGGTTTGTGTTCCGCGAGCCGTTCTGCACATGCATCTTGTACGAACCCCAGATGTTCTTTTTTACATCAACTGATACCACAACGCTTTGACTGCCAACGTAACGCGCAGACTCTTCCACGAGCTTTGGATTGTCAAATGCACTCGTGTTCAGGATTACTTTCTCCACGCCTATCCCGATGAGTGCTTTCACCTGGTCGAGGGTTGTTACGCCTCCTCCGTATCCTACAGGCATAAAAGCTTCGCTCGCCACTTCTCTGATCTGCTGAAAATTCGGAGCGCGTCTCTGAGCGGTTGCCGAAATGTCAAGCAGCACCAGTTCATCAACTTCTTTATCATTAAAAATCTTGACTGCATTAATCGGATCGCCAACGTATGTATGGTTCTTAAATTTCACGGACTTCACCAAACCTCCGTTCTGGATCAGCAATGAGGGAATGACACGTATTCTTTTCATGCGCTAGAGATTTGCAAAATTGGCGAGCAGCTTTAGACCGAACTTGTGACTTTTTTCAGGATGAAACTGAACGCCCATAATGTTCTCGTGCTCCAAAGCAGCAGCGAACTCATATCCATAGGTAGCCTTCAGCAATACATCATCCTGGTTCCTCAGCGAAGCATGATAGGAATGCACAAAATAAAAGCGCGGCTCTTCATGCATGCCCTCAAAAAGACGAGATGGCTTGGCCAGGGATACGTCAGTCCAGCCCATGTGTGGGATCTTCAATCCATCCGCCATACTCTCTCTTCTGAAGCGGACAATGTTGCCTTTAATCCAGCCGAGCCCGGGTAATTTGCCTTCTTCACTTCCCTCCGTCAGTAACTGCATGCCGACACACACACCAAGCACGGGCGTTTTTCGCACAAGTGCTTTTTCGTTTAGCAGTTCGCGCAAACCTGACTGCTGCAGTTTTTCAGCGCACGTGTCAAAAGCACCCACTCCGGGAAGAATAAGTTTGTTGGCGCCTGACAACACCTCTCTATTCGCAGATATCACACTGTCCACCCCTGCCTTTTTTAACATGTTTTGGATAGATGAAAGGTTACCTACCCCATAGTCAACAATAACAATCATCAATTTTTTTTTAATTCAATGAGACGTTAAAGACTTTGCAAAAGCGGTTAAAGGCCATTGCCCGGAAATATATCGGTTCGTACCCAAGCTTTCCCTCGATGAACCTGTCAAAGCGCTGCAGCAGCTGGTCGGAAAAAATATCTGTTGATTCAATGAGTTGCTGCAGTTCTGCCCGCACGCGGTCTTTGTTCTGGCGGATCCACGCGCGGTCGGGCGCCACAAAACCCATCTTGTCTTTTCTGTGCTTTATCGGTTCAGGTAATTCAGGCAATGCTTCGCGCAAAACATACTTCGTATAGCCGCGGCTGATCTTGTACGCTGAAGGCAATCCAATCACGTATTCCACAAGTCGGTGATCGAGAAAAGGCAGTCTTGACTCGATCGAGAAAAGCATAGAATTCCTGTCTTCGGAATGAAGCTGGTAGGGAATGCTCGACTTCATGATCTCGGTGATGCTGAGCGACCTGACATCGCGCTCATCATAACTGGTTATCGACTCATTTGCGATCGCCTTCCACCGGTCGGCAAGCCACGGATAGGCAGAGCCAGCCCCTAATTGCTTGACGCGCCTCTGCAACCGGTACACATATGCGTTGCGCATCACCGATTTCAGTTCGGCCGTAAAGCTTGTATTCTTGTGTGCCGCCTTTGCACGGATCAGTGAAAGTGCCCGACCAAGTTTGAGGCTGCGCACAAGTTCCCTGATGTGTGTAATATAAAATTCTCCGTATCCGCAGAGATATTCATCAGAGCCTTGCCCATCCTGCATCACAATCATTGCATTCTTGCGCGCAGTCTCAAACACTTTGAACTCAGAATAGTTCGTTGCTCCGCTGAACGGTTGATCCTGGTGATAGATCATCCGGTCAAAATCTCCGGAATCTAGAAGTTCGTTCAGATTAGGAAACACCTTTGCAGCAAGGAAACCAGTCTGGGCAGACACGAGATCGCTGTACTTCTGCTCGTCATATTGCGGATCTTCATAGCAGGATGTGACCGTGGCAAAATCTGCGTTGGCAAGTTTCTCTTTGTGAATGAGGCTGACGATGGCAGAACTATCTATGCCACCGGAAAGACATGCGCCTACTTTTACATCCGAGCGCATCCGCAGCCGGACGCTGTCGATGAAGAGTTCACGCACCTTCTTCACAGCAACATCAAAGCTGTCAGCCACAGGTTGTGCTTCACGTCCAAGGTCGTACCACTGCCGGATGCTGAACGTGTCTTTCTTTAAATCGTATTTCAAAAAGTGTCCCGGACGCAGTTCGTTCACCCCTTCAAAGAATGTCTGATCCGAGTGATTAAGCCACCCGTGGACCAGGAAGTTCACAGCGACTGCATTATTGAGCTTTGGCCTGAAGTCATCAAACACAGTAAACTGTTTGACCTCTGAGCCTGCAAGGAACCATTGATCCATCGCAGTAAAATACAATGGCTTGATGCCGAAGTGATCGCGGCAGAAAACGATCTCGGCTTTTTCAGCATCGTAGATCGCAAAAGCCCACATTCCATTGAGCCGCGCAAAAGCATCGGTGCCCCACTGCGCATAGGCCGCCAGAATCACTTCCGTGTCGGTGCCGGTCTTAAAGGTATGGCCGAAAGACTTCAGTTCATCCCGAAGCTCGATGTAGTTGTAAACTTCCCCGTTGTACGTGATCCACAGTTTACCGCGCTGCATGGGCTGATGGCCGGCTGAACTCAGGTCAAGAATTGACAGTCTGCGATGTCCGAATGCGAAACCGTCTCCATGAAAGAAACCTTCATCGTCAGGGCCGCGGTGACTGACCTTGTCGTTCATCGCTTTGATCTGTTCCGGACTGACAGACTGTTTACGAGTATTGATTGCTATGCTGATACCACACATAATTACACTTCCAGATTTCTTTTCCTATACTCCTCAAACTTTTCTGCAGGAATGTATCCGTTATATGCTTTCTCTGTTCGAAAGGGAACACACTTTTCCTTCTCAAGTTCCCGGGTCTTCCGTGCGGGATTTCCCACAATCACACAATGGCCTTCGGGAAATGATTTTGTCACAATTGCTCCCGCTCCGACAATTGTAAAATCACCAAGTGTCACACCGGGAAGAATGACTGCCCCCATTCCTATCCAGCAATACTTACCAATCCGGATCGGCTCGGCAGCCACCTGAAGTCTGAAATCATGCACATCATGGTTGCCGCTCATGAGACCAACGTTGGGTGCGATCTGAGTATAGTCGCCAATGTAAATTTTATTCACAGCATGAATGTAACATCCGGGATTGTACCCGGGTGATGTTTCGATGCCGGCATAAACGCGTTTCGGGTAGCTCACAATGCTGCTGCTGTGCATCGGCCAATAAGCACCTTCATTTGCTCCCAGGACCTTTTGAACAAACCAGGTGGACAAATGAATCGGAACCTCACTCTCTCTGGTCTCTCTGATAAACCGGAAATAGGGAAGCCGTGCGATCAGGTTCGCCAGCATGCGTGCCATATAGCGGACGATCTTTATCATGAATCGAGATATGCAATTTTTAAGAGACGACTAAATTCAGGATCGATCCGCCTGACTTCCTCCAACGCGTTGCGATCCCGGACAATCATTTTCGCGATAAGTTTTAGCTGCAGTTTTGCCAGCAGCGCTGAAACAGATTTCCGCTGAGCCTCGGTCAACGGACAGTCATTACTCATCACATGTTGCCTCTTCACGAGCAGATAATGATAGTTGATCATAAGGTCAGTCTTCAATTTCCCACTCTCTGACTCTGCATGCCCGCGTGACCATATTATTCCATGCGGCATTAAGAGCACCGGATATCTCCGCGAAAGGCGATGCCACATTTCACAGTCACCGACCATCCTGAGGTTCCTGAATCCTTTTTCATCCCGAAAAACGTCACGTTTAATAATCGCAGACGTGGGAGATTTGTCGAAAATCCCGTTGCGTTTGAAATAATATCCTTCATAAGCCTCCCTCGGATGAAGAACGAACGGAAATTGCCTCTCATCATCCTGGAGGATACTATCCAACCCATACCCCACCTCCGGAAAGCGTTCCATCATTTCCACTTCAACCTGCAATCCCCAGTAATAGATCGCATCATCCGCATCTACGTACTTGATGTATTTACCATTTGCATACTCGGCCGCACGATTCCGATTCGCGTAGTCGCCCAGATTAATTTCATTACGATACAGCCGAATGCGTTGATCACGCGCTGCAAAGCCCTCGCAAACCTCAAACGTCTTATCTTTCGAACGGTCATCAACAATGATGAGTTCAAAATTAGTGTAAGTAGACGCCAACACACTTTCAATCGCAAAAGGAATTAGCTTTTCGCGATTGTAGGCTGTCATCAGAATACTTACCAACG
Organism: Fulvivirgaceae bacterium JP3-4; assembly: GCA_029309925.1. Lineage (GTDB taxonomy): Bacteria > Bacteroidota > Bacteroidia > Cytophagales > Cyclobacteriaceae > Chryseosolibacter. The sequence goes on along the minus strand of JARKND010000001.1, from coordinate 1,644,626 downwards.
GCTGCGTTGTCATATATTTTCAGCGCTAAAACTTCGCATCCCAGTCCCAGGTGCGTTGATCAATACTTACTTTCTGGAACACGATGCATGATGAGTCAATGCCCAGTGCTTCATCTGTTCTAAAATCAATAGTCGGATAAACAGCGTCTTTAAACGGAATCGCTTCAATCATTTTACTTACAACAACACGGGCTGCCCGTCTTTTAAGAGATTCCTTTGCCTTGTTGTGCTTTGCATAGAGCTTATAATGCGGAAGGGAGTTTACAAAACGGGCCACCCTTTGTACGCCAGGACACCCGGCCCCACAGTCATCAAAGATCACTACGCCATTTACATCGAGCATCTTGTCTATAAAATAAAAATCCTGCAGCACCGTATCAAACACTTTAGTCGTATCGATGTAGGCAAACTGAATACGATGATTTTGCAGATACAGGCCTGGAAGAATCTTATCCGAAAGGTCGTATCGAATGTCTGCAAACTCAGTGAGCTTTTCCTTTTCGATGTTGTACTCGGCTACTCCTCCCCATGGAAATGGCTCGATGATCAGATGACATTTCGGGTCGTTTCCGGCTTCCCTGTGTTTTTCCAGGATGAACATGGAAGAAATACCATATGCAAACCCAACTTCAATGGATTTCCTTGGTTTGATCTTGTCAAAAATCTGCTGCAAAAACAATCCTTGTTCCCTGGATGTGTTCGAATGCATCTCGGCAACTTTTCCTCCCGGCCCCTCAATTGTTTTTGTCGCAAAAATTTTTTCCAGCGTCAGTAGCATATTACGATAAGATTTTTTTTCCAGGAGTATTGGCCTGTGGCGGTGTAAGGCATACCTCTGTGTGTGTCTGATCTAGTTTTTGTTCTCCCTCTGCAAGTGTAAACAAGAAAAGCCTGGTCGAACGATTCGCTGCCGCTCTTTGCCGGATATTGAATAAGACCCATCGGTATTTATCGCGCCAGTGTATCTTCTTTTCGAATAGCAGTAGCTTGATATTTGACAGCAACGTCAGCGTGCCATTCGACACCGGCTCCGGCCTCACGCCAAAGAATTTATAAAAATGATAATTCACGGTAAATGTTCTGCGAAACGTGTATGACTCATCCTCGTCATGATAATGCAAAACGCGGGCAAGTGGGTTGTATACGATCGCATACCCATTTCGAAGCGCATCTTTCGCCCAGAGCGCATCTTCTGCGAAGGAGACGTCTCGGAATGGTATGGCGAGCAACACACTCCGTCTGTAAATCGCATTCACATTATCCCACCTGCAGATATGCAGTTGTTCGTTCGGAGGCAGCGCATCAAATGCAGCCTTGTCAGGAAATATATATCGGGTCATGCTGGGTGCCGATACTGGCCGGAACCAGTCCACCGGATTCTTGTCGGCATCATGAGGTACAATTTGTTGCCCGCAGACGCCAGCCACAGTGTCATCTTTAAATCCATTCACCAGATGTTCCAGCCATCTGTTGTCCTGAGCGCTGGCATCCTGAACGGTCATCACCACGTATTTACCGCGAGACTCTTTCGCACCAAGGTTCCGTGTTCGTCCATGATTAAAGGTCTCAGAAGGAATGGTAATCAGACGCACCGGAAAGCGGCTCAATATCCCGAGCGTGCCATCGGTTGAGCCCGAGTCGATCACAATTACTTCGGTCTGGCTGATAAGCGTCTGGCTGAAGATGCATGAAAGCGTGGTTTCAAGCCATGGCGCGCCATTCTTTACGGGGATGACAATCGATATGAGCGGGGCTTCCATCAGCGCTGTGTAATTTTTTCCGTTTGTTGATCTCGAATGCTTTCTATTGCACTCAACGTGGACTCAAGGTATTTCCGTCCCCACCGCTGGCAGGGCTCGAGGTGATTGCCTTCGGCCCATTCGTTCCACGCATTAATGAACAAAAACTGATTTGTCTGACGCGATGCCATTGCAACCTTCGCAGCGTGACGAAGCCACTGCCCGTACAATTCCGGTGTTGATCCCTGGAAGATGACGGCATCTCGCTTCCGCCTGGGCGAATTATCCCACATTGGCGACACCGATTTAAATGTCGAAGGACTTTTAGCCGTGTCACCCAGCTTCAATGCCACGTAATCACCGTAGGATAAGATCGTGTTCTGCATCGCTGGCTGCCTCTTTCCTAACCTGTTCAGGACACGGTTGATAATTGATGGTTTTTTTCGCAACGTCTGGGCTAGACCAAAATCTGGCTCGAACTCAACCGCACAGTCGAAGCCGAATTTTTCCGGGGCTTCGCGAAAACCAAAACTTTGCATGTAGCCTATGTAAAGATCACCAGCGCCCGTCTCCTTCGCCTGTCCGCGCCACAGTTCGATCGTCCTGCGGATATCGGGAAACAGTTGTGGACGATAGATGAGAAAGAAAGGCTTGCCGTCTACTCTGATGTATCGCGGATCAGAGAAAAAGTGCTCAATCAAAAAACGGATGTGCTGCCGGTCGTCTTCGGCAGAATAGTCCTGTCGCATGAGAACCTGCCGATCGTCTCCGTCCCACCTGCGACTCCAGTTCTCGTTCGCCCAGCAAAGCATAAAAGGAAAGTCGGGCTTTTTTGACCGTAACATGTCATCGAGCGGGCGATTCAGCAAACGTTTGCCGTTGAACCAGTAGTGGTAATAGCAGAAGCCATCGATTCCGTACTCCTGCGCAAGCGCTGCCTGAGCGACCCGCGACTCTTCAAGGCGCAAGTCGTAAAAGCCAAGATCAGCCGGAATGTGCGGCTGATAATGGCCGTCAAACAGCGGTTTTGCCTTCGCAACGTTGGTCCATTCGGTAAAACCCTTCCCCCACCACGCATCGTTTTCCGGGATTGGATGGAATTGCGGCAGGTGAATCGCGATCGTCTTTAACATCAGGTAAAATCAAATGCAAAAATAATCTACTTTTTGATCGAATACGAATCAAAAACAGATTCAAACTGACGCAGGATGTATGCCGGATTGGCGTGCGTCTGGATCAGGTGCTTCCTTGCCCGCTGACCTGTTTCCTGCAGTTCAGCACGGTTGCGATAATAAGAAAGTACCCGGTCTGCCATTGCTTCGATGTCAAGGTAGGGAACGGCTGCACCCGCGTTCGAAGCCTGAATAAATTCGGGTGCTCCTCCTGCTGACGCGAAACAAACTGTGGGTTTCGCTGCGGCTGCTGCCTCGAGGACGACCAGGGGATACGGGTCTTCACGTGAGGTGAGCGCGAAGAGATCAAGCGTGTTGTAGAACGATTCCATCTCGCTATCGGCTGTCAGAAATTCAACCTTGCCCCCGAGTCCGCTATTGCTTACCTCCTCCATCAGGCGTCTGAGATCTTCCCCCTCGTAGGCCCCTTTCCAGCTGAACCTGATCCGTGCGTCCGGACCTTTCATGAATATCATTTTTGCGAGCTGGACGAAGAGGTCCGGCCCCTTCCGCCAATCAAGGGTTCCCGCACCGCCAACGGTGAAGACAGGTAATCCTGCCGTTGCGCGCGGTTGTGCCGGAGACGGTATGTAGTAATGCAGCAATTGAATATTCCGCGCATCAAGCTGAAGATTGCTCAGCAGGTGCGATCGCACTGCTTCCGAGGGCACAAGAAACCCATCGCTGCTCTGCAAGAGCGATTGAAGATCTTTTTCGTTTGTAAATGTCTTTGTGGCTGCCGCGAGTTCGTGCACGTAGCTAACGATCGGTCCGCTGAATTTCTGCCGGATAACAGGCAGGATATCGCCATTCGTGATCGTGTTTGAGATGACCAGGTCTGCGCATTGAAGCGCTGCTCCAAGTCTGCCCGCGCTGTAAGGCGACAGGCCAGCCAGTGTGCGGGCTTTTTTCTTCACGAAATTCCACCTGTCATACACAATAGCATCGGGCATAGCAAGCGTGACCGGGAAACGCTGGAAGTCTTGCAGCAGATCGTATGGTGGACGATTGATGATAAATGAAATATCGTATCCGTTGTCGCGCAGCAGTCCGGCCAGATTCAGGAGAAGAATGGGAGCACCAGTACGGCTTGCATCGTGCGTGACGAACAGGATGTTTTTCGCTTTCATTACGTGTTGAGGAGTGTGGTGATCTTTTCGGCAAACACTTTCACCGGATCTTCCTGCCGTAACGAACGAAGTTTGTCTCCTGCCCTTGCGCCCATCTCTTTCCACTGCGCGCGTTTCTGCCACGCTGCTTCCAGTGCCTCGTCAATATGCTTTACGGTGGGCGCCTCCGCAACAAATCCGTTTACACCATGGTCGATCAGCTCCCGTGCATCACCAACATCAGTAACAATCGGCATGCGATTGTAGCTCATGGCCTCGAGCAGTGCGAGCGATTGTCCTTCCATTCGCGAGCATAGAATCGCTGCATGATTTGCGCTCCAGATCTTGTCAACCGAATCCGCGAAGCCCGCAAAGTTGATACGTTCGAGACCATAAAACTTCTTAAGGTCGCGGAGATACTGCGCATGTGGACCTTTTCCATAAAGGTTGACCGTCAGCTCTCGGTTCTTCCATTTTTTGTCGGCCATCACTTCAAACAGCATATCCTGGCCCTTGTGGTTGGCGCTAAGGCTTGCTACAAACGCAAGATGGAATCCGTTGTCAGTTGCAGGATAGCGAACATCTGATGCATTGTTTAAAAACGGAAACGGATTCGAAATCACTTCGGCATTGGCCAGGTTTTGTGCAAGCTGCGTTTCGAGTATGCGCTTGTTCTGGTTTGATACGAAATACACCCGGGCTGCACCAACATAATTGTCGCGGATGGTGTTATGGTAATCATCGCTGGCGATCTGCGCATCTTTCGCAAGCTGAATATTAAGCGCGTACCTGATTCCTGCCTTACGGAATTCCTCGATCAGATCGAACGCTTCATTGTGATCCCCGAGCGAAAAAATTACAAGTTGAGGTCTTCGGTTGATAAGCTCCTGATAGAATTGACTGTGTCGGAACTGTTTTGCGGTAGGCAGCAGACGGTTTGCATAACGCTGATAAGCCGGAAGCCTTCGATTTTTCTTATAGATGATTTCAACGCCTGCGCGCGACAATTCATCAATATGTCGCGGCACCGGATTCCATTCTTTGACACACGCGGCAATGTGTTTCTCAGGATGCAACTTCTTCAGCAGCAATGCGCTCTGCGACCACAGTACCTCACTCCCGCCCCACGGAACCCAGTCGTTTGTAGAGATAAAAAGAATGTCAGGCGAAGATGCTTTCATCTGCTGCGATCCAGTTGCAAAAGGTTTTTCAAGCCGTTGTCCCGATAATAATTCCGGATCCAATATAGTGATTGTGGAAACTTTATGTAGCGGAGAAAAAGTCTGAGCGGAGAGCTGAAACCATTTTTATATTCAGCCTGTTGCAACCAGTCTGCGCTTTTGCCTGCATTATTGAACGTGCATACGATCACGTCATAGCAGCGGATCCTGGCAGCATAAGCTGCAAAGATTTTGAAATTGAGGTCCCAGTCGGCCAGCGTGGGATAGCGCGTATCATATTTCCATCGCGTGAAAATTTCTTTCGAATAAAATATTGCCTGGTGGCAGATATTCCACCGCATGAGCTTTTCAAAAGTAAAATTGATATCAGTTATAGTGTTGTCTGGCGTGACGAAAGCCCGGCCGTACACCATAACCGCCTCGGAGGTGAGCTTTGATGAAATCTTTTCCAGAACACGGTCATCGTACAGGGCATCATCTGAGCCAAGAAAATACAGCCATGTACCACGCGCCTTTTCGATTCCCTTGTTCATCGCGTCATAAATGCCGTTGTCTTTTTGGGAAGTGTAAACGATAGACGGATAGCTGGTCGCATAGTCATCAATAATTCCGAGTGTGCCATCGGTGGACTGTCCGTCTACTATAACAATTTCATAATCCCTGTAGCGCTGATTAATGACGCTATCGAGGCATCTCGTCAGCGTTTTTGCTGAGTTGAACGTGGGAATGATGATGGTCAGGAATGGTGTACTCATCATGGCGGAATTAATTCCCGGCTGTCAACGATACCATATTCCATCGACCTGCAGCAACTGACCGGTTGTTGCATCGCTAAAACCAGGTTCCAATCCCATCAGCCGAAATCCTTGTGAAATCAAAAACTCACTATGTTCAAAGAACGTGCTCTCCCCTGTGTACAGTTCAACAAGGGACATCTCGAGCTGAACCGCCTTGATCTTCTTCAGGCTGGTTGCGGCTCCTTCAAATACTTTTTTTTCGAACCCCTGAACATCCAGTTTGAGATAAATATTTTTAAAGTGGGCATACTTCGGAAACAATTCATCGAGCCTTTTTATTTCGACCTTTTGTGTGCCTACATAAATTGACTCTGGAGCACTTTGCTGATGCACTTCACCCATCGGCAGAATTGAGCTACTCTGTGAGTTGCCTGCAATATTAATTTCGCTTACGGCACTTACATCACCTAACGCAAGGTTGTACGCATCCCAATCTTCGTCTTTACCTGCCTTGCTTACAAGTTTACCAAACGCATCTTTCAACGGTTCGAATGACACAATTTTGCCCGTGTAACCAAATGACCGCAACTCTTCACCAAACTGGCCCTCATTTGCCCCGACATCAATCACTAAATCAATATCGTAGGTTTTAATAAGCTTGAATCGATTGGCTTTCAAAACATTGACAATACTCACTTCAGTTTTCAGATGTCGGTGGGGATATCTGACAACATCAACACCCAACTTTCGAATTAATCTGCGTATCATTTTTTCATTCTTTTTAAGAATTGCTCAACGTCAAAGAAATCCTGCTCAACAGCTGCGAGTTCTGCCTCGGAGAAATTCCACCATTGCAACCTGAGCAACTGCTCAATGGTTTCAGGCGGAAAGCGATAGCGCACGATCTGAATTGGATTACCCACAGCGATTGCATAGGCAGGTATGTCTTTAGAAACAACGGCTCCGGCACCAATGACTGCACCATGGCCTATATTCACCCCGTCAAGGATCGTCACGTTCATCCCGATAAAGACATCATTACCTATCGTGATCTTTTTCTGTTCTATAATTTTGTCAACTTTGCTTAATGTCATTCCGTTCTGTCTTCCTGTCGAGTAAAACATCGGAGCTGTTGAAATGCCAGTGGTCGGATGAATTCCCCAGCCGATTAAACATTGCGGCCCGATTGAACAGAATTTTCCGATTTCAACATTTTTTAACTTTGAATACATTCCCACGTAAGAGTAATCGCCAACCGTTACATTCGTAAGGTTTACCGGGTTGTAGAGCTTCACATTTTTGCCAGTCGTAACGTTATGCTGAAATGTCTTATAATGTTCAAAATCAGGAAATGATAACTCAATGTACTTTTTTACAGAATTCAAAAGTTTTGAAATGAACCAGTTCATTTGAAGATTTTCTTAAAGCTTAACCTAATAAAAGACTTCCAAAACTTAATTTGGCTTGCAAAAAGTGGCTGCCTGTTGTCACTGGAAATTCTACTTTTGCGATTGATCGTTTTGTAAAACCCATCGATCATCTTTAGATAATTCAAATCTTCAACTACTTCAATGCGGCTGACAGTAATTGCGTTAGCAATATAAGTGTTCTGGTAGTCATTGTCGTTTCCACAATGAACACCCGACCCGTCATGACCAATGTTCGACACTAATGTTGTTTTCGGAAAGAGGGAAAACCCGCCCGCAAAATACCACGAGCTATACCATTTAACAGCCCAAGTGTTGAGCACCCCGTTACGATTGTCGACAAGTTGCTGATAGAATGGAGCATTTCCTCTGATGTTGAACTCCCTTATCTTCCTATCTGTATCCAATTTCGTAAGGTGACTTTCCGTGTTATCTGAGAAGTGCCGCCATGCGCGTTGCCAGGTTGCCCAACCCCAGCACGAAAGGATCCGAAGGAAGATAGTGCCTTGCTGTACCTGGTTACCGAGTGGATACATGTAACCAGACACATGCATCACCCTTTCATCATCCTGATAGGTAGACAAGGCCTCGTTCATATATTTTAGAAATCCAGGGGAGGTTATCAAGTCATCTTCCAAGACTATGACTTTGCCGTGACGATTCACAACCTCAGTCACCCCACGGATGATGGAATTTGCCAAGCCGAGGTTAGCAGCAGATTCGGAGATCACTACATTGCCACACCATTGCTTTACACGCAGAATGCGCCTTGTTTCCTCAATAGCATTCAACGTTTGGACGGACGCGTTGTCCTTAGGCCCATCGGCATAAATGTAAAGTGTCGATGCCGAAGCCAGCTCGTTCATCGATAGCGCTTCGAGCGTTTTCAGCGTATGATGCGGCCGGTTGAAAACGAATAAGACAATAGGTGCTAGACTTTCACTCATGGTTTTACTGCATCAACAATCAGTGATGTATATTTTAGCGCGCCTCCAGCATTCCGTTTGTCATATCTGCGAGAGCGGGAAATTCGACCGTTGTCATCGTTCCAATCCTGATAATGAAATTTACCAGACTCGTCCCAGTACTCCAAAAGTTCAACCCGAAAGCCAGCCTTCTCAAGGCGTTGCTTCATTGTCCTGTAATTGTAAAGTATTTTATGATCGTCAGCGCCAAGCCCGTGTCCGCCTGGTTTGACATAGTCAATGTAGGCTGGATCGGGATGAAATCCGTCCGGCACAGCTAATCGTAAAACACCATTCCTTTTCAGATACTTAAAGCAGTTTGCGTTCGCGAGATCAGTATCTTCAGAAGTCAAATGCTCCCAGACATGCTCGGCCATGATGTTGTCAACTTTCAATCCCATCAATAGGTTTCGCCAGTCCTTGTCACTGGTAATATCGAGCGTATTGATGTCTGTAGCAAACCAGGTAGAATCAGGATTGACCCCTGCCGATCCAACATTGAACTTTCTCTTTTTCATTTTATAGAAAAAAAGGAATCGCTCAATCGGCATGATCGCAGCCTTAATTTTAATTTTTAACCGTGTTATAATTCGTTTCATTTGCAGCATCTAATTCGTTTGAATCAGTTTTCAATGAGCATCTTCTTGTATGACTCAATCTTTCTTTCCTCAGAAAAAAGCGCTGAAATCAGTTCGCTATTACTTCTCCGCTGCCGATCAGTCAGTGGTTCGCAAAATTGTTCAAAATTTTGTTTGTCAATGAGTGTGGCATCAAAAACCAGAATGCCGTGTTTTTTCAAAAAATGATAGATTGTTGATTGGGGTTTGAGATATATTTTCTTGCCCATCTTAAGAAAACCAAAAATATTAAAACCGGCCTGGGTCCTGTTATGATACATAACCACCACATCAACGTCCATCTGGAGCTGGAGATATTCGTCTAGCGGCATGAATTCACGAAGGCTCTTCCATTTTGGGCCAAATGCACGTTTTCCTTCCTCGTCAACCATATCACCGTAGTCCTTGAAACCATAGCTCAATGGACAGACTACCTGCATTGGCATGGCCGCAAATGTTTTAAGAGATTCAATTGCATCCAGATGGTTGTTGGTGTCGGTGTCTGAGTTCCCGAGCCAAACAACCCGATTAGTACCGGGTGACTTCACAGCATTTTCCTGAAATGTTATCTTCTCAAGGGATCCCTCATAAAAAAAATTTAAGAAGGTCGGACTCCCTCCATACTCTTTCTTAACAACATCAAGGTCCAGCTCGTTCCAGTGACAAAAAAAATCAACACGATTCATAAGCTCTCGTCTACTGCCAACTGTGATTCCCATTTCGCGCCTTGCTATTAACCAACGTTTAACTCGATCACGAACCCACTTGGGGAAATTCATCACGCTGTCTATTTCACTAAGTCCTTGCGACTCTTTTGCGTTTTCTAAATATTTTCTTGTTAAGTCATCGTAATTGAACCTATAAAGGTTTTTAGTTTGACTGATAAGTTCGCCCCCCCAGAAGCACAAATAGACCGGGACATCCTTGTGCAATCTTCTTATCACATCTATTACGGGGGCATGAAACCAGTGAATGAAAAATCTATCTCGCGGGTTAATACCCGCAATTAATGCATCGAGCTCCGGACTGTCGAAGGGAGCATAAGTGCCAGCAGTTGTCTTTACGTACTTCCCTGGAGACGGAAAAGTGAAGATAAAAGTATTTTTTCCTGGTGATACCGACTCAGCAATAGCAATGAATCCATTGATAAACCAGTGATCGATCATTAAATGATAATTCATAACATATTCGACATTGCGACTTCAAATTCAAAACTCTTCTTTCGTTACAAGTCGCTCGCCTTGTCTATCGAGATTGAAACAAAGTATTTTTCTTTTGTCTCCGGATCGATGAAGTATGCGTTCCGGTACGGAGGATGCGTTAAAGCACGCAACAGGTCTATTGCCTCGCCAAGTGTCATTTTCTTATTTAGATCGAGTTCGAGAAGTTTGTTATAATCCTTGATTGAATTGTAATTCCCTTCACCAAAGTTTTTGCGCTCATACTTACCAAGCAACACACTGCTCAACGACCGCTTCAAGATCCTAAGTTCAGCATCTAATACTTTGTTGTAGGCAGTCAACGATGTGTCGTTGATTTCAACTTCAACAGGCTCCTGATCGATGATAGAGCCATGGTCGATCTGTTCATCAATTTCATGCAAAGTTGCACCTGCCGGCAACTTATTGATGATCGAAAAAACCTGAGGGAACCAGCCGCGGTTGTATGGATTTAAGCCAGGGTGCAAATTATAACACCTTAAGGCATGCACCAATTTCTGTGGGAAAACTTGTTTACAGTGCAAAGAAAAAGCAACATCATAACGGTCACAGATTACCTGGTACTCTACTTTCAGATCAATTGGCTTGCAATTAAGTGCTTGCAACGCCTCGGGTTTATTGTTTTGCTTGCTGTAGTAATAATCGACCGATGCATCTGCGATCGTCCCAACAATCTGCTTGAATTTCTCAACCAAAAACGGATTATCTGAAATAACTGCGACTTTTACCATAGACTATTTCTTATTGCCTCAAATACCTCTGCCCTAGTTAAAATTTAAAGTTCTGAGGATAATCCTAACTACCATTTCTTGTTCCTCAATCGAAAGATCATCATACAACGGGAGACATAATACTCTGGTTGATACTGACTCGGTAACCTTACATGCCGGAACCTCCTTCAGATATGGTAGACCTTTGTGGAGAGCCGGAAAAAAATACCTCCGAGGATAAATAAGTTGAGTGTTCAAGCTTTTGACAGCTTTCAGCAATAACTCCTCAGTTGGAAAGATAATTGGGTAGTACGAGTAGTTGTAATCTGAATTTGGAGCTATAGACTGAAACTTCAAGGCAGATTTCCGCAACCATTGATCGTATATCTGATGTTGATTTTTCCGTTGAGCAAGGATCCGGTCAATGTATTTCAGGTTGCAGAGGCCCATAGCTGCATGCATCTCAGAGTTTTTTCCATTGATACCGAGATCAGCAAAAGCCTCTGTTCCTTCATGACCGAAGTTCCGGAGATAGGCCATTTTGCGAAGCAAGTTTGGATCACTTGTCATTACTGCCCCACCTTCTATCGTGTGGAAGATTTTAGTAGCATGAAAACTCGCAGTTGAAATATCACCATACGCATACACGGACTTGCCTTTATACTTAGTCCCAAAGCAATGCGCAGCATCGTAGATGACCTTTAAGTTATACTTCGAGGCTATATTCTGAATACTTTCTATGTCGCAAGGATTTCCATACACATGGGTGGCAAGAATCGCTGTTGTGCGCTCTGAAATCGCGGTCTCGATCTTCTTCGGATCGATATTTAAACTACCTTCATCAATATCAACAAATACTGGTTCACAGCCCTCCCACACTATCGATGAGGTTGTCGCAACATAACTGAAAGGTGTAGTGATTATCTCGCCCGAAAGTCCAAAGGCCTTAATAGCAATTTGCAGAGCCGTTGTCCCGTTGTTCAGATATAACAAGTGTGGCAGGCCCAGATATTCCTTGAGCTTCAGCTCGAACTCATTTACCAACGGACCGTTGTTTGTCAACCATTGACGCCTAAAGATCCCGTCTACGTATTTCTGATATTCGGCAATCGGTGGTAAAAATGGCTTTGTGACGTAGATCATAGTATTCTCTTAATTGCAAAATTTCGAAACTGATCGGTTTCTGCTGTCAGGTAAATTAACTCCCAGCCCTCCATCACACAAAACTCATGCACGGCTTCAATCACACCGTAACGATAATCTGCCAGCCAATTACCTATCGCATAATCATGTCCGGCAATTATACCGTTATCCTTCACCTTCTGCTTAAGTAGCGCTAACTCGGCCTTCGTTGTCAAATACGAATGATCGGTATCAACATAAGCCCAGTCAAAGTATTTATCAGGAAACGTTTTTAGAATTTCAGTTGAAAAACCAATGTTAATTTCAACCTTATCCTCATTTAGCTGAGTTTTGAATTTTTCGCTGACTTCAATCTTTAACTCATCATGATACCTGCCCACATCACCCCATGCATCGATCAAATGCAGCTTTTTAGGTTTCATGACTGAAAGGATACGCTCAGAAAATTCACCTTTGTTGACACCTATCTCTGCGCAAATGCCGCCAACTGGCATAGCTTTAAGAAATGCCTCCCTGTCCAGCACCACTCTCAAGTTGCGAATATGCTTCTCCTGCAGCGGTATCTTCGGAATTTTTTCCTCTTGAATTTTACGATTCACCAGGATTTCTGCACGCACATCCGCCTCCTCCTTAAATCCAAACATTTTTTTTGATTTATGACGCATCGCGCGCAATAAGCCTGCTGGTAAATATCTTCCTAGCATCTTACGTTTTTTTTAAAGTCCACGAGTTTCCGTCAAAATGGTTCACGCCCCAGTTACGGTGCGTAAATTGAGTGACGTTGTTTTGATTCTCAATTTTAAAAATTGGGTAGAAAGCGATTCCATCCCATGCAACTGTTTTCACCGACTGATTGATCCCGACTCCGATGTAGTATTGTCCAGGCGTAAGCTTTAATTGACCAAGTTTTAATTCAATCGCAAACAAGCCCGGTTGAAGACTTAAGTAGAAACTGTCGTCCCAGCTAAATGCAATCCCCAGGTTAACTCCCTCTGAATTAAATAATGAAACCGTCACATTTGCGTTCTCGATAGCTTCTTTCGCCTTTACGACAATAGTTAGAACAGGTACACCACCGATTTGTAAAACTGGTAGATAATTATCCGGTCGATCGATAAAAATATCTTCTATAATTACGGGCGAGTGAGTTGTATCGTAATTACGATAAGAATCAATAGGCGGCTTAGTCACGATATCATGTCCGTGGTTGAAATAATAATGTTTAAAAACATCCTCCACCATACCAGAGATTTCCACCTTTCCCTTGTTCAACAAGATGCCGGTCTTACACAATTGCCTGATCGCGCCCATATTATGGCTGACAAACAACACTGTTCTTCCCTCCCCTTTGCTTACATCCTGCATTTTGCCCAGCGCTTTCTTCTGAAATTCGGCATCGCCAACAGCGAGAACTTCGTCAACGATCAGGATCTCAGGGTCAAGGTGTGCCGCGACTGCAAACGCGAGACGCACGTACATTCCGCTGCTGTAGCGCTTCACTGGCGTATCGATATATTTCTCAACTCCGGCAAAATCAACAATGGTATCAAACTTCTCCCTGATCTCGCGCTTCGTCATGCCGAGGATGGCACCATTCAGAAAGATGTTTTCCCTTCCGGTGAGCTCGGGGTGAAAACCAGTACCCACTTCGAGCAAGCTCGCAATACGGCCCCTCACCTTGATGCTTCCGAGTGTTGGCAGGGTTGTGCGGCTCAGGATCTTGAGCAGTGTGCTCTTGCCGGCACCGTTGCGGCCAATGATGCCAACCACATCGCCTTGCTTGATATCGAATGAAATGTCGCGCAGCGCCCAAACGTATTCACTGTCCCCTTTTTTTGTGCGATCGTTCTCTTCGCCAATGCGCAGGTAAGGATCCTCCTTGCCCCGGATCGTATGCCACCAGCGGTTCAGGTCGTGTGAGAACGTACCCGTGCCAACACTACCAAGACGATATTGCTTCGAAACATTTTCAACACGTATTACTGTCTTTGACATTCAGAGCAATTGTTAAACAGTGTCCATAAACGTCTTCTCCACCCTGTTAAAAAGTATTAACCCGATCACGAGTACGACAACCATAAAAATGAAACTATAAAGGATGTCAAGGCTGTCGAATGTTCCTTTGCCGAACAACGCGTATCGAAAAGCTTCCACCAGCGGTGTAAGCGGATTCAGCTCGATGATGCGTGCGTAGGATTTGTTCTGCAGGTACGACATGGGGTACACGATCGGTGTTGCGTACATCCCGAGCTGCAGCAGAAACGCGAGCAGCACGGAAAAGTCGCGATAAGTCGTTGTCAGTGATGATACGATAATTCCAAAGCCAAGTCCGATGCCCGCGATCAATACAAGAATAACGGGGATGAACAACAAGTTTACTGTGAACTCAAACGGATGACCATTGAAATGAAACCACACGATCATCGCCACGAGCAAAAGAAACTGGATGCCAAAACGAATGAGGTTTGAAATAATGACCGACAGCGGCATGATCAGCCTTGGGAAATATACTTTACCGAAGATGGATGCGTTGGCCGTAAACGTGTGGGACGTGTTGTTAAGACTTACCGAGAAGTAATTCCAGATGGTAATGCCTGTCATGTAAAAAAGAATCGGGTTGACGCCATCTGTGGGTATGCGGGCGATCCTTCCAAAGATGAGCAGGAACATGATCGTTGTCAGGATCGGCTGAACAAAATGCCAGACGGGACCCAGCACGGTCTGCTTGTACTGCGCTACGAAATCCCTGCGGACAAAAAGCCAGAGGAGATCGCGGTATCGCCACACCTCGGCAAGATTAAGATCGAGCAGCCTGGGCTTGGGTTTGATCTGCAGGTCCCACTCCTCTTCCATTTGCATAATCGTTTTCGTGTGAATTGTTTAACTCTCGGTGTAGTAGCCGTGGCCATTCTTTCCGCTGGTGTACCCATAGCCGTAACCATAACCGTAGCCGTAGCCATAGCCATATCCGTAGCCAGGGCCGGACCGATAGATATCATTGAGAACGATGCTGGTATTTTTAAGTCGTCCGCTGTTGTAATGGTCTTGCAGCGACATCAGGATATTTTTTGGCGTATAGTTCTGACGCGTCAGGTAAAGCATATGGTCAGCGTGATCTGCAAGGACAAATGCGTCTGCGACAATCGCCAATGGCGGACTATCAACCACGATGTAGTCATAACGCTGTCTGGCCTCGGCAATAAATTCCGACATCCTTTCGCTGAGAATCAGTTCTGACGGGTTTGGTGGCACTGGTCCCCCACTCACCAGGTCGAGGTTCGGAACTCCGGTAGCCTGCACCACATCAGCGAACGAAGTCAGTTTCGCGAGGTATGAACTCAGGCCTCTTTCGTTTGACAAATCGAAATCGCCAAAGAGTTTAGGTCTTCTGAGGTCGGCACCAACGATCAGGGTTTTGCGACCGGAAAAAGCCAGCACCGTAGCAAGGTTGATGGTTGTAAAAGTTTTTCCTTCGCCACTGATCGAACTGGTGATGAGGATCACAGCCTTTTCCTGTTGTTTCAGGAAGTATGTTAGGTTAGAACGAAGCGCGCGGAAAGATTCGGCAACGGCAGACTTGGGTGAGTTCAGCACCGTTTTGTTGTCACCGGATTGCTTGTGACCCACGCCCCCGATGAACGGAATATTGGTAATCTTTTCGATGTCTTCCTTCGACTGGATCCGCGTGTTGAACAATTCGATGAGCACAAATGCGATGATCGGAATACCAAGACCAGCCAGCACCGCTATAATGTAATTCCTGTTGATGTTCGGGGAGATCGCACCGCCTGACATGGGCGGGTTAACTATTTCTATATCAGTAACGTTGGATGCCTGTGAAATGCTCACCTCCGCCCGTTTCTGCAGCAGGAAGATGTACAAATTTTCGAGCAGCGAATAATTACGATTGATCGAGATATACTGGCGCTCAGCCTCGGGCAGAGTAGCGATTTGTTTCTCCATATCGGAAATGCGCTTGTTCAGCGATGCCTGCCTGATCTTGTCGGTCTGCTGCTGATTCTTCACTGACTCGATTATATTTTCCTTAATCTCCTGAAGACGCTCTCGCTTCTGACGGATGAGCGGGTTATCAAGACGCTCGCCACCTCCCACCACTGCCTTCAGGTCGAGTTGAATCCTGATCATCTCGGTGATGAATCCTGCGAGCACGCCATCATTGATGCCTACACTTGTCGGAAGGATCACCTGGTCGAGGTTCTGGTTTTTCTCGATGTAGTCCATCAGGTACTGGTAGTAATTCTGACGGATGATCATTTCGGTTTTCTGCAACTCCACTTCTTCCATCAGTTTGTAAAGGCGTGTGGTCTCCGAATTCAGGTCGGTGATGACGTTCTTGTCTTTGAATCCCTGGAGGACGTTTTCGACATTCCTGAGTGAATCGGTGATATCGCCAAGCTGATCGTTGATGAACTCGATGGTCCGGGAGCCGATCTGATTTTTATTCTGAAGATCGTATCGCTGGTACTGGCGGATGAGGCCGTACATAAAATCAATTTCTTTCTGCGGGTTGGGCCCGTTAACGTTGAGGTCCATCACACCTGAGCCTTCTTCGGCCCAACTCACAGCAAGTTTCGAAACATACTCACCGGAAAGAAACTCGGGTGCGAGGTAGGAATAGATGACCGGCCTGTTGTGGAAGGCGCGCATCGCCTCACGATCGGTCAGCCTAAACACAAGCATCGCCCCGCCAAACTGAATGGTGTCGTTGTAGTTGAACTGGGCAGGCTTGACACTTTCATTTTCAGTGCTGAGTGAAAACGTGTTATCGTTGAGCGCGGTGAACGTGAAACTGCAACTTTTCATCACATCCTTGTTCAAGACCTGTGCAGTTGCAGGGAAGCCGTATGATTCGCTCGTGAGAATATTGCCCTCCATGAAGAAACGGGAGCCGAAGTTCAGTTCTTCGAGCACGGCCTGGATCATCGGATAGGAACGAATGATGTAAATCTCATTGAAGTAATTTCTATACGGATCGGTAAGCTCATTGGAATACAGCAGCTCAGGGCCACGCGTCTGCTTGGATTCCTTGATCAGAATGGACGCAGAGACTGAATAAATGCGCTGTGCGTAACGGTTGTTCAGAAACGCAAGTACGAGCGCGAGCAAAAGCGAAAGCGCAATGACATACCAGTAGCGGAGCGCGCGGTACAGCACACGCTTATAGTCGATCTGCAAACCACCCCTTTCGGGCGCGCTGCTGAAATCTTTCCGAATTTCCTGTTGGGTCACAGAACTAGTTGTTAGTAATTACAATCGTATTGATGACAATGAGCAACAGCGACAGCGTTGATGTGACAAGCGCCAGGTTGTTGCCAAAATATCTTCTGAACGGGCGCTGACGAAGCGGTGGAACGATGAGCACATCATTCTGATACACGTAGTAGTAAGGTGAGTTGAAAAAATTCTCATCGAGCAGGTTAATATACTGCACTTCGGTTTGTCCTCCCCTTTGTCTGATCAGCTTAATGTTACTCCGGTCAGCCAGATCTGTCAGGCCACCAGCCTGCCCGATAGCTTCAAGCATACTCACCCGATTGTTCGTCAGGATTACAGTACCTTCCTTCATCGCCTCACCCAGAATGGTAAACCGAAAATTGATCAGACGGACTTTCACGAGAGGTGATTCAGTGTACTGGCTCGCAAGTTTTTGCAATTGGTCCTGAATCTGCATCACCGTCTGACCGGCAACCTTGACTTTTCCGATGACCGGGAAAGGAATTTGCCCAAACTCATCAACCAGTTCACCCACCACGAGGGCACCGCCCTGAATGATGTTTGCGCCCTGAGCGGCAGAAACCGAATTTGAAAAAAAGTCGAATTCCTTTGGCGTCAGGCTTTGAAAACTGATGGAAAGGATGTCGTTCGGCTGTACTTTATACTGAAACGTATCGACCGCGTATGTCCTGAGCACTGTATCTTTCAGGAGACCTTTCGCGTTGACATCGTTTTTCTGCATGAGTTGCACCTTCTTGTTAGAGACGCACGCGGACAGCAGGAGGAATGTCACAAACAGGTAAGGTACAAGCCGCATAGTTCAGGATTAAAAAGCGCAAATATACAGAGCATTAGCGTGTTTACACAAGAAATCAATTTAAGATTACCGTGTAACAGCGAACTTTGAAAACGGTGGTAGACGAGCAATAATTGCCGATGCGGTCTACTCATTATAGCTGTATACCTTAAATCCGCCTTCCTTGAGGTGTGTATCACGTCTCATCAGCGCAAGGTCAGCGTCAACCATTTCCGCCAGAAGCGAATGCACATCGTACTTCGGCTTCCAGCCGAGGATCGTTTTTGATTTTGTCGGGTCTCCCAACAACAGATCAACTTCGGTCGGACGGAAATACCGCGGGTCGATGGCCACAATCTCCTGTCCTGGTTTTAACACGCAGTCGTCAGGAGCGCCATTGAGCTGCTCAACCACCGCCACTTCGTTAACGCCTTTGCCTTTGTATGCGAGAATCACACCAACATGCGCAAACGCCCGTGTGAGGAATTCGCGAACCGAGGTAGTGACGCCTGTCGCGATCACATAGTCATCCGCTTTTGGTTGCTGGAGGATGAGATGCATCGCTTCAATATAATCTTTTGCATGTCCCCAGTCGCGCTTCGAATCCAGGTTACCCATGTAGAGTTTCTGCTGAAGGCCGAGAAGGATTCGTGCAACCCCGCGTGTAATTTTACGCGAAACAAACGTCTCACCGCGCAGTGGCGATTCGTGGTTGAAGAGGATACCGTTGCAGGCATACATGTCGTAAGCTTCGCGATAGTTCACCGTAATCCAGTAACCATACAGTTTTGCAACAGCATAGGGTGATCGTGGATAGAACGGAGTAGTTTCCTTCTGCGGAGTTTCCTGAACTTTACCATATAGCTCGGACGTAGACGCCTGATAGATTCGCGTTTTCTTCGACATGCCGAGCAGGCGAACTGCTTCAAGGATGCGGAGTGTCCCGATCGCATCGGTGTTGGCAACATACTCTGGCATATCAAAGCTCACGCGCACGTGGCTCATCGCACCGAGGTTGTAAATCTCATCGGGCTGAATTTCCTGGATGAGACGAATGAGATTCGTTGAATCCGTCAGGTCACCATAGTACAGTTTCAGGCGTGCGCCTTTGTTATCGTGCGGATCCTGGTAGAGGTGATCAATACGATCAGTATTGAAAGACGATGCGCGTCTTTTTATACCGTGGACTTCATATCCCTTGTCGAGCAGATATTCTGCAAGGTAAGCTCCGTCCTGACCTGTAATTCCGGTGATGAGTGCTTTTTTCATTGGGGTAACTTCGTTTATAAAATTCGTAGCCTGGATCTTATTTGACCGCTGAGTAAGTTTTTTCCTTCGACAGGAAATCCTGGTAGGTGAGCTTCAAACCTTCCGCGAGCGATGTCTTGTGTTTGAAGCCAAGGTTGTGGAGTTTGCTGCTGTCCATCAGCTTGCGCGGTGTACCGTCCGGTTTCGTTGAGTCGAAGGTGATCTCTCCCTCGTACCCGACTGTCTTGCTGATCAGCTTTGCCAGTTCAAGGATGCTTACTTCCTCACCGGTGCCCACATTAATAAATTCAGATTCATTGTAGTGCTGCATCAGAAAGACACATGCATCAGCAAGATCGTCAGCAAACATAAATTCACGTAACGGTTTACCAGATCCCCAGATCGTTACCGAAGGCGCACCCGCCAGCTTCGCTTCATGGAATCTCCGGAGCAGTGCCGGGAGAACATGTGAATTGGTGGGATGATAGTTGTCTCCGTAGCCATACATATTGGTCGGCATGGCCGAGATGAAATTGGAGCCGTACTGTTTGCGATAATATTCGCACATCTTGATCCCAGAGATCTTCGCGATGGCGTAAGCCTCGTTTGTCGGCTCGAGGTAGCCTGAAAGGAGACTGGACTCTTTCAAAGGCTGCTCCGCGAGTTTTGGATAGATGCAGGAAGATCCGAGAAACATCAGCTTTTTAACCTTGTTGAGATAGGCCTGGTGAATGATGTTATTCTGGATCATCAGGTTGTCATAGAGGAATTCTGCCGGATAAGTATTGTTTGCATGAATACCACCAACCTTCGCTGCCGCATCAAACACGTATTCCGGCTTTTCATCTTCGAAGAAAGCCTTTACACTTGCCGTATCACGCAGATCCAATTCACTACTGGTTGCAACAACAAGATTAGCGTAGCCGTTTTTCTGAAGGTTTCGGAGGATCGCTGATCCAACCATTCCGCGATGGCCGGCAATGTAAATCTTTGAGGTTTTATTCATTAAAGTGCCAGATTGGGGTTTTTTACCACATTTTGGATCGCAAATATACGGCTAAAACTCAAAATTTGCGCGGCCCGCCAAAGATCAGTTTGACTTATACCAGTTGTAAACTTTTTGCAGTCCGTCAGCGAAAAGTACAGTGGGAGAATAACCTAAGAGACTTTTGATTTTTCCAATATCAGCTTTCGAATACCTGACATCGCCTGGCCGGTCAGGCCCATGTACAGCTTTAATGTTTTTGCCTGAAACGGTTTGTAAGATTTCCACCATCTCATTCAATGTGGTTTGCTGACCGCACGCGACATTATAGACCTGGTTCAGGGCGTCCGGGCGGTCAGTAAACATGGCCAGTGAGTTCGCGTTCACGGCATTGTCAACGTAAGTGAAGTCGCGGCTATTTGTTCCGTCACCATTGATCACCGGCTGCCGCCCGTCAATAAACGCCCTGCAAAACAGCGGGATTACAGCCGCGTATGGATTATCAGGATTTTGTTTTGGCCCAAAGACATTAAAATAACGAAGGCCAATATAATCAAGTCCATAAGTCTTTTTAAATACATCGGCATACAACTCGATGGCGTATTTAGTGATGGCATAGGGGCTCAACGGTTTGCCTATACGATCTTCCTTTTTTGGCAAGTCGGGGCTGTCACCGTATGTACTTGATGAACACGCGAGGATAACGCGCTGAACATTATTCTGCACGGCAGCATGCAGCACATTTACAGTGCCGTCAATATTCACGCGGGTGGTCAACATGGGATCTTTGATCGACCGCGGTACGGACCCCAACGCAGCCTGATGGGAAATGAGATGAAAACCTTTTGTCAACCCGAGAACAGAAGCGTAGTCGCAAATGTCGGCCTGCACGAATTCAAATTTTTCATGCCCGATAAACTCCTCGATATTTTCGTAATAGCCGTTCGAAAGATCATCGATCACACGCACCTTCTCCACGCGCGGATCGGCAAGCAACTTCTCCGTAAGGTTCGACCCGATAAATCCTGCACCTCCTGTAACGATAATTCGCTTTCCTGCCATGTAAAAAACTTTGTCTCTAAAATAGGATTTAAAGTTGAGGGTTCAATGTCATTGGTTCACGGTTCAACATTCCAGGTTCAATGTCGCAGATGCCGATTGAAGCGCAGGCAGAATATCGGGATTCAATGTTCGCGTGTTTCGGGTTGCGGGTTTGTTTTACCGAACGATAAAGTAAGGGTTGAGGAGATCGGGTTTGTTGTAGGTCAGTTCTTCGGGGCGGTCGGTACGGTAAACGTGAAGGCCTGCTTCATTCACAATAGCATGAGCCGCTGCTGTGTCCCATTCCATCGTGGGTGCAAAGCGAGGATATACATCGGCTTTTCCCTCTGCCATCAGAAGAAACTTGAGACTACTTCCCTTCGACACCAGGACAGGATCTTTTAACCCACCAATAAACTTTTCAGTCTCATCATTCATGTGCGACCGCGAGGCAACGACACGGATACCGGCCATGCGATGATCTGCTGGTTCCCGCAGCGCAAGCTTTTGCAACTGTTCCCCGCTTTTTTTCCATGCCCCACCCTGCCGCGTGCTGTAAAAAATTTCTCCGCTGACGGGAATGGCCACCACGCCAAGCACAGGAATACCGTCCTCAATCAATGCGATGTTAACTGTAAACTCTCCGTTCTTTTTTAAAAATTCTTTTGTGCCGTCAAGCGGATCAACCATCCAGAAGCGTTTCCAATTCTTCCGTTCTTCGTAAGGAATATTTCTCCCCTCTTCACTCAGGGTGGGTAACTGTGTATCTCTCAAGAGCGCCTCGATAACCTTATGCGCCTTTTTATCCGCAATGGTCAATGGAGAATGATCACCCTTCACTTCGGCCTGAAAGTCGCCCGAGTTGTAAACTGAAAGTATTTCAGCACACGCAGCTTCGGCAGCGAGGATGGCGGTGGGGAGGAGAAGTTTAAGGTTCAAGGTTTAAGGTTCAAGGTTTAAGGTTCAAGGTTCAAGGTTCAAGGTTTAAGGTTTAAGGTTCAAAGTTCAGTGCGTTTCAAAGTTGCAGGTTACAAGTTTCGGGCAGGTCGTGCGGGTTTTCCACCTGCAACCTGGAATTTGCAACCTGCCACTACACAATCATTCCTGCCGCCACCGTTTCATTCGTTCCTTCGTCTACAAGGATCAGACTTCCGGTAATGCGGTTCTTGCGATAACTGTCGAAGAACAACGGCTGGGCTGTGCGCAACTTGACGCGGGCGATGTCATTCATCTGCAGTTGTTCCACATTTTCGACTCGTGTCAGGGAGTTGATATCGAGTTTATACTGGATTTCCTTCAGCACTCCCCTCACCTCACGGCTTGTATGGCGGATGTAAAACTTAGTATTGAGATTCACGGGACGCTGATTCATCCAGCACAACATCAGGTCGATATCCTGTTCACCCTGCGGCTGATTATTTGGCTTGCAAATGATGTCTCCCCTGCTGATATCAATCTCGTCTGTAAGGGTCATCGTAACAGACATTGGTGCAAACGCTTCGGCAATCTGCTCCCCACCGAAATCAATCGAGCGGATCTTCGAGTTAAAACCTGAAGGCAACACCAGGACGTCATCACCCGGACGAAAGATTCCTCCCGCTACTCTCCCGGCATACCCGCGGTAATCGTGATATTCCTTCGACTGCGGTCTCACAACGTACTGAACCGGGAAACGACTGTCGATATGGTTGTAGTCGCTTTCGATGTGCACGGTCTCGAGCATGTGCATGAGCGTTGCGCCCTGATACCATGTGGTCTTCTCTGAGCGGTTCACAACATTGTCTCCTGCAAGAGCGCTGATCGGCACAAACTGGATATCGGAAACTTCGAGCTTCGATGAAAATGCCTTGTACTCCTCAACGATTCGATCGTATACAGCTTCATCGTAGTTGACAAGATCCATCTTGTTGACACAAACGATGATGTGCGGAATTTTCAACAATGACGCGATGAACGAATGACGAAAAGTCTGCTCAACCAAACCCTTACGGGCATCGATCAGAATCAGCGCGAGGTTAGCCGTTGACGCACCCGTCACCATGTTGCGCGTGTACTGGATGTGACCAGGCGTGTCAGCAATGATGAACTTTCTCTTTGGCGTTGCGAAGTAACGATACGCGACATCGATTGTGATTCCCTGCTCGCGCTCGGACTTCAATCCGTCTGTTAAGAGAGACAGATCGACATAGTCGAATCCCTTCTTCGCGCTAGAGGCTTCAACGGCTTCAAGCTGATCTTCGAAAATCGATTTTGAATCGTACAGCAGTCTCCCGATCAACGTTGATTTGCCGTCATCGACAGACCCGGCAGTGGTGAAGCGGAGGAGTTGGTTGTTTATATTCATTGACTTCTTTTCCGTTTAAAGTTTAAGGTTTAAAGTTCAAGGTTTCGGGTTCAAGGTTTCGGGTTCAGGGTTCCGGGTTTAAGGTTCCGGGTTCAAAGTTCAAGGTTCCGGGTTTTTAAGTTTCGGGTTCCGGGTTTGGGGTTTCGGGTTCTGTGTTTGGAGTTTGTTTGGGGTTTGGGTGTTTTGAGTCCTTTGTTCTTTGTTGGCGGAACTTTGACCCCTTGTATTCTGACTTTTGAAGATACGTCATTAAAGAGCCGATCTTATTTCCGATGTGAATTGCTTCAGACTTTAAAACTGCCAATGTTTTCGCATCGACATAATTTCGATCGAATGCACGAATCAACTGGGATCTGCTTTCGCCTATTGAACCTTTCGCGTATGACAGGAAATTAATGAACTCGCGATTCCCGCCACGCTCAAAACCTTCGGAGATATTATCCATGACAGATCCGGTGGAACCATTGATTTGATCCTTCAACGAAAAATCGCGAGCAAACTTTCCTTCGCAGGTAAGCTCAAAAACTTTCTTCGAAAATGATCTTGCCATCTGCCAGATTTCCAGTTCTTCGAATGATTTAATAGTTGCCATCGTTAAGTTGTTTTGAAACAATTTAACCATACTTAAATCCGTCAATGGCCTATGAACAACTAAAAACAAACTTTGAACCTTAACTATCATAATTAAACTAAACTCCCATCCATCACACTCTCCGCCAACACGAAACACCAAACTCGCAACAACTAAACAAGTTATCTCAAACGCCTCCCAAAAACCATTAGAAGTACCCCGATTTTTTGCGATCCTCCATCGCTGTTTCGCTTCGCTTGTCATCGTGACGGGTTCCGCGTTCGGTCTTGCGCGAGATGGAAATTTCCTCGATGATCTTTTCCAGTGTGTCGGCATCTGACTCAACAGCACCCGTGATCGGCATGTCGCCACAGGTTCTGAAGCGCACGCGCTTTCGCATCGGTTTTTCATCCGGCTTCAGCTTCAGCCACGGTGACGTTGACAGTATCGCACCGTCACGCACAATCACTTCGCGTTCATGCGCATAATACAATTTTGGAATCGGAATATTTTCAGCGTGAATGTATTGCCACACATCCATCTCGGTCCAGTTTGAGATCGGAAATACACGGAAGTGTTCTCCAATGTGTTTACGTCCGTTAAAGATGTTCCATAACTCCGGACGCTGATTCTTCGGATCCCACTGACCGAACTCATCGCGATGCGAGAAAAAACGTTCTTTCGCACGCGCTTTTTCTTCATCACGCCTTGCGCCACCCATTGCCGCATCGAATTTATTTTTTTCGATCGTATCGAGCAGCGTGACAGTCTGAAGCGCATTGCGGCTTGCATTGAATCCGGTCTCCTCCTTCACACGACCTTTGTCGATACTTTCCTGCACCGATCCAACCACGAGTCTTACGCCCAGCTCATTGATCAGCCAGTCGCGGTACTCCATCGTCTCAGGAAAGTTATGACCTGTGTCGATGTGGACGAGTGGAAAAGGAATTTTTGCCGGATGGAATGCTTTGCGCGACAGATATGCCAGCACAATGGAGTCTTTGCCACCGGAAAAAAGCAAAGCCGGATTTTCAAACTGCGCCACTACTTCACGAATGACGTAGATGGCTTCGGCTTCAAGTTCTTTTAAGTGCGTGAGATAATATTGGCTCATGTTAATCAGGTTGCCAGGTGCCGGGAGGCCGGTGCCGGGCCGTTTCTTTTCAATGTTTACGTGTTATTCTTGATTCGATGGTTCTGAATAAGTTCTCAACCGCGTCTTCAATAGAGATTTTATCAGTTTCAATTCTGATGTCGGGTGCGCTCGGTCTTTCATAAGGTGAATCGATGCCGGTAAAATTCTTCACTTCGCCAGCCCGCGCCTTCCTGTACAATCCCTTGACATCGCGTTGCTCGCAAATTTCGAGTGGTGTGTCAACAAAGACTTCAAAGTAGTTCTGTCTGCCGACAATGTTTCGCACTTGTTGACGATCCGCTTCGAACGGAGAAATAAATGCAGACAACACTACCAGTCCGGCATCTACCATCAGCTTACCCACCTCACCAATACGCCTGATGTTTTCAACACGTCCTTCCTCGGTAAACGTCAGATCTTTATTCAGACCTGTGCGAATATTATCCCCATCGAGCAGATACGTCTTGTAACTTCGATCATACAACATCGCTTCGAGCTGCACTGCAAGCGTTGACTTTCCTGATCCCGACAAACCTGTAAACCAAATCAACAGCGGCCGCTGATTCAGAAGCTGCTGACGCTTCGAGGCATCTACTTTTGTCTGTATGGGGTAAAGGTTGTTCACGTCAGATCAGGTTGTAATAGTATGAGATAAAGCCGATGCAAATTACTGTATAAATAATTGTGAGCGGCCCACCGACACGCATAAAATCTTTGAATGTGTATCCGCCCGGCCCATACACCATCAGGTTGGTCTGGTATCCGATGGGAGTCATGAAATCACCCGAAGCTGCATAAGCGATCGCGACAAAGAAAGGCGTATAACTCAGCGACATCTGCTGGGCAATCGACATGGCAATTGGAAACACAATGGCCACCGCTGCTGCGTTGGTGATCAGTGCAGTGAGAAAAATCGTGACGACAAACAATGCACTGAGCACGGCAACCGGGCCGAAATTTTTTCCGGCATCGATCAGTACCGTAGCCATGATCTTCGCGGTCCCGGATTTCTCGAGCGCCACCCCAATGGCAAGGGAACACACCAGGATCATGAGCAGGCTGAGATCAAGTTCACGCCTGATGTCGGTCAGGTTAAGCACCCCGAAGAACACGAGCAGCGTCAGGATCACCAGGCACACATCAAACAGCGGAAACAAACCTACCACTCCGCTGATCAGCAATCCAAAGCAGAGCAGTCCAAATACTTTTTTCCACGGTGATTTTTTCTCTGTGACTTTCTTGGGAACAGACAAAAAGAAAAGATCGCTTTCATGATTTCCATTGGCTCGTTTATCGTTTGCCAGGAGCAAGAGGAAATCCCCTGCAGAAATCTGCATCTCTCCTACCTTGCCCGGGACACGCTTTCCATTGCGATGGATCGCGATGATCGATGAATCAAATTTCTTTCTGAAATCCGAATCTTTAATACGCATGCCGACAAGCGCTGAGTTAGCGGGAATTACGGCCTCCACAAAGTTGAACTGCTCTTCGGGATCTCCGACAGTTTCTTTTGGAATAGTCAGACCGTTGTCTTCACGGATCAGCTTGTAAATGGATTCTGTGTTGCCTGCAAAAAACAATGCATCTCCGGTTTCAATTACCTCATCAGGCGACACCGGTGAAATCACACGGTCATCGCGAATGATCTCGACAAGAAAAACATCCTTAAGGTTTCGCAAGCCTGCATCTTTCACTGTTTTGCCGATGAGTTTTGATGTCGGTGTTATATCCGTCTCAACGATATACTCCTTCAGGTTCTCGCGAAGTGCATCGATCTCATCTGCGTTCGAAGGCAAGAGTTTATAACCGATAAAATAAAGATACAGTCCTCCGAACACGGTGACGCCAACACCGAGGAAGAAGAAGTCCTTGAAGCCGAGCAGCGGAAGCTGGTATTCTGCGATGAGTCCATTCAGCACAAGGTTTGTAGACGTTCCGATCACGGTTATCATCCCGCCAAGGATTGTTGCGAACGACAACGGAATCAAAAACTTCGAAGCAGGATTGCCCGTGCGCTGCGCCCAGTCTTTTACATACGGGATCATAAACGCAACGATGGGTGTATTGTTGAGAAAGGCGGAGATGGACGAAACGAACACCATCAACCTGAAAAGAAATTGTTTCGGTTTCAGGTTTGGATTGAACAAGCCGGAAAAGAGTGCACTACCGTAGATTGCGCGGATTCCGGCAGTGACAACCACGAGCAGAAAAACCAGGACGATTTGCTGGTTAGATAATCCTCTCAGCAACTCAGAGGGCGTGAGTATTCCGCCAAGCAGAAGCGCAACGGTTGCGATGAAGAAGGTCAGCGAAGGATTGAACCACTCGCGATACAGCGCCAGCACCAGGAACACGACAACAGCAAAAACGAAGTACTGAGCGAATGTTAAGTCCACCTACTCTGTAGAATTTAGGGACGAAAGTACGCGAATTGGCGGAAACTTTAAAATGACGTGTTCGTGGGTAGGTTCAAACGGTTGAAGATGGGAGCCGGGTGTCCGGGGGGCCAGGGAACTGGGGGTCTATTGACGTCACAGGTTGCAGGTGACAGGTTACAAATTACAGGTCGCGGCAGGTCACCGGTTCCTGGTTGCCAGGTGTCAGCTGCCAGTTGCAAGTTACATGTTGCAATTGCAGGGCGCAAGGTGCAGGTGGACAGAGTTTTGCCTGGCTCAAAGATTGTCTTCAACCCAAGTAATGAAGTTATTTATTTTTTTACTCAATGTGATGTAGTCGCGGGTGAGCTGGTTGAAAAATAGTTCATCCTTCCATGACCCTGTATGAAACAGAAAATCGAGGTGGACGTTTGTCTCATCGCATTCCGTGTGAGCATAAATCAGATATTTGATGTAATCCTTCTTGTATCTCCGCCTTCCATACCCCTCCACGATCATTGATGTGACCGATTTTGAGCAGCGCCTTGCCTGAGAGCCCTCTTCGTACAACTCGAATTTGGGAAGTGTAAGCGTCATCCGGTGAACGTCAAGCGCAAGTCGCCTTGACTCCTTATAAATCTCGAGATCCCGATAACTATTCATTTCCTACAGTTTTGACATAACCATCAGCATCCTTGGTAATGTAAAACTCCTCAGCAATTTCAAGGAAAACCCGAAACGTATAACTTACCGACCCCACACTCTCCAACCGCTATCCCACAGCTGGAAATGTCTAAACCTTGCTTGCAACCTGAAACATGAAACCTGCAACTGAGACCACCACTGGCCAACGGAATCCGTCAACCGACATCCACCGTTTCCAACCTGTAACCTGCAACTTGTAACCTGCCACCTGCAACCACCCTTCCAAGCGAAGCGCGCCATCCCCGGCATCCCCGGCACCCCGGCCTAATACCCCCCTCCCAACTCCCACGCTTTCTTAGCCATCGTGAGGAACGCTTCCATCTGGTGAAGCGGGATCATGTTCGGTCCATCGCTGAGCGCTTTTTCGGGATTGGGATGGGTTTCGATGAAAAAGCCGTCAACTCCGGCAGCACCTGCAGCGCGCGCGAGGAATGGCGCAAACTCGCGCTGGCCTCCCGAAGATCCGCCTTTGCCCCCTGGCTGTTGCACCGAATGCGTGACGTCAAAAATCACCGGAGCAAACTGACGCATGATGGGAAGTGAACGCATATCTACCACAAGCGTGTGATAACCAAAGCTTGCACCGCGTTCAGTAAGAAATACATTATCGTTGCCTTCACCGCGTACTTTATCCACTGCATACTTCATGTCTTCGGGAGCCATGAACTGGCCCTTCTTGATCTTTACAACCTTACCGGTACGCGCAGCAGCTTTCAGCAGATCCGTCTGGCGGCAAAGAAATGCCGGGATCTGGAGAACATCCACGACTTCGGCCACTTCCGCACACTGATATGATTCGTGTACATCCGTTACAACCGGAACGCTGAGCTCTTTTTTAACACGTGCTAAAATTTCAAGTCCGCCTTCG
Organism: Fulvivirgaceae bacterium JP3-4; assembly: GCA_029309925.1. Taxonomy (GTDB): domain Bacteria; phylum Bacteroidota; class Bacteroidia; order Cytophagales; family Cyclobacteriaceae; genus Chryseosolibacter. Next base: position 1,615,303 of record JARKND010000001.1, on the reverse strand, counting down.
CGGGATGGGCCGCGATATGAGCCCGCTGACGTGCGGTTCGCCTTGTCGAATGACGATTTAAAAATATAATCGATGTCGAGCTTCTTGCAGATCTCCTTCACTTTTGATCCCGTCTCGATACAGATCTCGTAGCTCTCTGCCGCACACGGACCGGCAAACAAAATCATTTTATTCCTGCCGGTTTTGATTGACGAACCGATGCTGACTTCTTTGGTATATTTTTCCATTGATTATGCTTTGATAATGTTTTCAAAAAGACCTTTTGCCGTGAGCACAAGGTCACCGACTTCGCGCAACACACCCATTCCACCTTTAGCGTATGTAACAAGGTCGACCTGTTCTTTCAGATAGTCGTAGGTATCAGAGGGACAGACGCTGAATCCGACCTGGCGGAACACAGGCAGATCATTGATGTCATCGCCAATAAACACTACCTCTTTCGATTTCAGCTTGTAGTGTTTCAAAAGTTTGTCGAACACCATCGCTTTATCAACGATACCCTGGTGACAGAAGTCGACTTTGAGTTCTGCACACCTGCGTGTAACCGCAGCAGATTCTCTTCCTGAAATCGCGCCCGTAATTATCCCCGCCTTTTTCAGGTAACTGATAATGAGGCCATCCTTTACGTTAAAGCTCTTGATTTCGCGACCGGTATCATCATAGATAATGCGGCCGTCCGTTAGAACCCCATCAACATCGAAAAAGATCGCTTTAACGACAGAGGCTTTTTTGATCTGTTCTTTACTGTACCTTGGCAAGATGATGAGTTAAATAGTTTCTCTAAAAAATGACGTCAATTCTGGCGAAAATTAGGAAAAGCTTTTTACTTTATTAAACCTAAACCCTGAGCCTGTAATGAAAGTTGTTAAGTTTTCAATTTCGCTGGTCGTTACTGTTGGACTCATTCTTTTCCTCAACAACGGCTGGACGATCAAAAACATTCCCATACCACCGCTTGGAAAATTTCTAGACCCGTTCCACGGCTTCTGGCAGAATATCGAGAGCGAGGACCAAACCTTCGCAGGGCAGCTTGACATTCCCGGCCTCAAGGCACCCGTGACAGTCCGGTTCGACAGCCTGATGATCCCGCATATCTTCGCACAGAACGATGACGATCTGTATCTCGCGCAGGGATACATCACCGCCTATCATCGCCTGTGGCAAATGGAATTTCAGACGCACGCTGCCGCGGGAAGGGTTTCCGAAATCATCTCAAATGATGCGGTTCTGAACTATGATCGCTCGCAGCGAAGGCTCGGCATGGCCTATGGCGCAACACGCGCGCTGAAGTTCATGGAATCGGATTCGGTGATCAGCCACTGTGTGAACAAATACACCGAGGGTATCAACCGTTACATCGAGTCGCTCGACTACGATGATCTGCCTTTTGAATATAAACTGCTCGATTATGCTCCTGAACCCTGGACTCCGTTCAAGTGTGCATTGCAATCGAAAAACCTCGCGCAGACATTGAACATGGGCGACAAGGACATTGAAATGACCAATGCGTTAAAGTTATTCGGCAAGGAAGTGGTTGATCTGCTTTACCCGGACGATGAAAAGCCAGGCGACCCCATCGTTGACAATCCTGGTGGATGGAAATTCAAGCCGCTCAGTATCGATACCGTTGCCCTTGCGATCCCAGCCGAACTGATCAACGTGAAAAAACTTCCGGGGCCTGATCCGACAACAGGCAGCAATAACTGGGCTGTCGCTGGCAGTAAAACGGCAACCGGCTCTCCGATGCTAAGCGGAGATCCTCACCTCACACTAAGCCTTCCTTCAATCTGGTATGCGATACAGCTTCATGCGCCCGGCATCAATGTAATGGGTGTTTCGCTTCCGGGTGCTCCGGGGATCATTATCGGCTTCAACGATTCAATCGCGTGGTCGATGACAAACGCCCAACGTGATCTGGTGGACTGGTATAAAATCCAATTTGAAGATCAGCGCAAAGACAAGTACATGCTCGATGGAAAATGGATCCCGACAGAAAAAGTAGTTGAGGCGTTTAAAGTAAAAGGAAGACCTGTTTACTACGACACCGTGTGTTATACATACTGGGGCCCGGTGACCTACGATGAAACGTTCCAAAGTGACAATGATTTGAGCGGGTATGCCTTCCGTTGGATCGCGCATGAGCAGACGGAGGAAGTGCTCGCGCTCTACAAGCTCAACCGTGCAAAGAATCACGGTGATTATATGGATGCACTCAATCACTTCGGATCGCCTGCGCAAAATTTTGTCTTTGCATCGGTGTCGGGAGACATTGCCATGAGGATCCAGGGAAAGTTTCCTGTGCGCAGAAAAGAGGAAGGCAAGTTTGTGCTCGATGGAAGCAAGAGCAGCAACGGATGGCAGGCTTTCATCCCGAACGAGCAAAACGTGGCTTATAAAAATCCCGCGCGCGGCTTTGTGAGCTCTGCCAATCAGTATCCCGTGGATGCGACCTATCCATACTACATAACCGCGACTAGCTACGAAGCCTACCGCAACAGGAGAATTAATGACGTTTTGGGAAAAGCATCGTCCATTCAGCCGCAGGATCTCATGAGGCTGCAGCTAGACAATTACAACCTGAAAGCTGCAGAAAGTCTTCCGTATTTTCTCAGCCAGCTCGACTCGACAAAGCTGCAAGGCGCTGAACTGACCACCTTCATGACACTTAAGAATTGGGACTACTATAACAATGCAGAGTCTGTTGGCGCAAGTTACTATGAGGCTTGGTGGGACATTTTGATGCCAATGCTTTGGGATGAAATGAGTAAAGAAGGCGTTGAACTCCAGAGACCAACCACGTACCAGACAATCAGATTGCTGAAAGAGCAACCTGCTCTCAGCTTCTTTGATATCCAGGAGACAAGCGAAAAGGAAACCGCGAAAGAAGTACTGCGCCAATCCTTCTCAAAAGCTGTGAAGCATATGGAGGAGTTCAAGGTGGAACACGACAACAAGGTTGACTGGGCCACTTACAAAGGATCATACATCGGACACCTCACGCGGAACAAAGCCCTCTCTGTTCCTGTGACCACGGGAGGAAATCACGACATCGTCAACGCGCATTCAACAACGCATGGTCCATCGTGGAGAATGGTGGTAAGTCTCGAGAAATCTGGCGTGAAAACGTGGGCAACTTACCCCGGAGGTCAGTCCGGCAACCCGGGCAGCAAACACTACGATGACATGATCGACCGCTGGACGAAAGGCCAATATTTCCAGATGCTGTTTCTACCGAACGCTGACAGCAAAAACCCTCGCGTAATGACATCGACTACCCTTAACCCTGCTTCAAAATGAAAATCGCAGTTCAATTCGTTTTTATCATCGTTGTCGCCTTTGTGCTTGAGCTGTTTCTTCCATGGTGGTCGATAGCAGTCGCAGCTTTTGCCGGAGGATTGATCTTTAATTCTAAGGCAAATTTCTTAGCAGGCTTTATTGCGATTGCATTTTTGTGGACCGTCAAGGCGCTGCTGATTGAAAGCAACGCTGCGGCTACACTCACGGATCGGGTTGCTTCGATTTTTATGTTGAACAAGCCACTGTTGTTCCTCGTGATGGCATTGATCGGTGGACTTGTTGGCGGTTTTGCCGCCATGACCGGAGCAGCCCTGCAAGGAAATAAGCGAAGAAATTATTATTAGTCTGCCAACTTTTTAGACTGAGGCATTCAACACAAAGCTGCGGAGGAGGCAGGCGCGAGAGCGGAGACACATTACCTGATCTACCTCTGCGAACTGTGCAACTCCGCGCCTTTGCGTTGAAAACATCTACTCGTGAGCAAACTTTATCGGCAAAACCATTCTGACGGGTACGTTGGTTCCGTTCTGCATCCCCGCAATCCACCCTGGCATCATCTCGATTACGCGCATCGCTTCTTTGTCGCAGTCTTTAGAGAGACCACGGATCACTTCCACATCAGTGACTTTTCCATCAGGGCGCACAACAAAGCGCACGTATACTGTTCCACCTTCGGTCAGGTATCGGAAACTACCGGGAATTCTGATCTTTTTCTTGATGAACTTCATCATCGCCTCCTGTCCACCGTCATACCGTGGCATCACTTCTGCGATATCGCGCACCTTTGGAGGTTCCACGTATAAGAGATTGACAACCGGTATGGTACTTGTCCCCTCAACGGTGCCATCTTGAGAGCCGCCCGTACCTGTTGCGTCCGGTACTGTCTCGACAGCTTCAACGGTTTTTACAGTTGTTTCTACAGGATCACTAGTCACAACGATCTGAGAGGACGGCTTTGACTTAGGTCGCGGTGCCTGCACAGGGTCTGGCTTTTTTCGGTGCAAACTTGGAGGCTCACTGAGTTTGATCTCTCTTTCGTTATCACTTTCAAAAGGCTTAATCATTGAAGCTGCATCGGGCAATGAGAGATCCGACAGATATAAAAGCGCTGCAACAAAGGCGACTGTAATTCCCCACCCCACAATGACACGCTTGGAATAACTTCTCCGAAGTACATAGGCTCCATACACTTTGTTTCGATTTTCAAACACCACATCTTCCCAGTGGCGTAATACCAGCGTTTTCGTTTTCATAAAGATGGATTTAGGTTATATGACTTTAAGATGCGCCAGGCGGAAGATTCCATAACAGAAACGGGACTATTTTGTAGCAACAACTTCAACCCTGCTGGCTTTTGGCTATTGGGTCTTGGGTATTGGCTTTGGTTTAATTTTTTAGAAATTCGGTCAACCAAGGAATGACTGCTAATTTGGGATTTGGATTTTGGAACTTGGATCTTGGAACTTGGAACTTTGAACCCGTGGATTCAATTACACACATAGCGCTCGGGGCCGTGGTAGGTGAGGCGATCGCGGGAAAGTCGCTGGGCAAGCGTGCAATGTATTTCGGAGCGCTTGCGCAAAGCTTACCCGATATTGACTTTGTTGCATCATTTTTCCTGTCGCCTGCAGATAACCTATTGGCTCATCGCGGCATAACACATTCTTTTCTGTTTGGCATAATAGCCACGATTGCACTTGCCTGGCTCGGCCAACGGACTCACAAGCCACTGAAAATTCCGCTGCGCTTGTGGATGACTTTTATCGGAGCCGAAATACTGCTTCACCTTCTGCTCGATTCGTGTAATGCCTATGGTGTGGGCTGGTTTGAGCCCTTCAGCGACAAGCGATTCTCGTTCAACATACTCTTCGTTGCAGATCCTTTCTACTCCATCTGGGTCGGCATCGCCATGATCGTGCTCATTTATATGGATTCAAAAAATCCGAAACGCAGATATTGGATTGCGGTCGGACTTATCGCAAGCTCAGCGTATTTCATTCACGCGGTTTTAAATAAGATGACTGTAGAGCGTGATGTCCGGGCAGCCTTGGAAGCTAATAACATCAAGCACTCGCGACTGCTGACAACGCCCACTCCTGCCAATAGCTGGCTCTGGTATTGTGTTGCTGAAGGGACAGGTGGCTACACCGTTGCATACCGTTCAAGCTGGGAAGGCGCCAGCGACAGCATTCACTTTACATATTTTCCGAGGCAGCAGGAATTGCTCGAACCTTTTTTAAACGAACATGACACACAGCAGCTGCTGAAATTTTCACAGGGCTATTACACGGCAGAGAAATGGGAAGACGACCTGATCGTATTCAACGACCTGAGGTTTGGACAGATTGCAGGCTGGAGTGATCCCAAAGCTCCGTTTGTGTTTCATTATTACCTGAACGATCCCGAGGCAAACCTCCTGGTGATCCAGCGTGGAAGATTTTCAAACTGGAACCGTACAACGTTCAACTCGCTGATCCAACGCATCAAGGGCGATTAGCCATCCCGTTGTTTCGTGGAAATGAAGAACAGGAAGCGAAAAAGATAGTAGGCGACATGATGGGCTGTTCGTGAAATGAGGTTGAACTGGCGCTCGAATTTCTCTTCTGTAATGCGCACACAGTCGCGCTTAATAATTTCGCTCAGTCGCTCATATACGTGCATTGCAAATTTTTTGTCGAATACGTCAGCATTCAGTTCCACGCTCGCAAATGCGCTCAGGTTGTTGATGTTGAAAGATCCAACCGTCATCCATTCTTTATCACACACTGAGATCTTTCCATGCAAAACGTTCCGGGTGTATTCGTAAACCGCTATGTTATTCTTAAATAACCAGCGATAGATGTAACGCTCGGCATATTTGATCATAAAAACGTCCGCGTTCCCGGTGAGCACCACGCGGAATTTCACACCACGCCTGACCGCAGCTTCGATGGCCTTCCTGAACGTCCGGCCGGGAAGGAAGTAGGCTGACATGATCAGAACCTCTTCCTTTGCCTCGCGGAACATATCGAGATATGTACGATAGATCTGGCGTTTGCGCCTAACCCAGTCGTTGACACTGATACGCACGGGTGTCGATCCCTCAAAATTCTCTGATTTGTGTTTGGGCACCTGGCGCGCATAGCGAAGGCGCAGTCTGCTTTTGCAGATGTCTTCGAGTTTCTGACTGGCTTCCCCTTCGATGAGTATGGCCCAGTCGAGCCAGGCTGTGGCTTCCGGTGTGTCGTTATATCGGTTGCTGATATTCAGTCCTGCCACAGTCGACTTGCAGCCGTCAATAACGACAACCTTGTGATGCAATCTCCGTCCCAGGTAAAATCTCTTACTGAGGAACAGCGGGCGAAAGAACCGGAAGAAAATACCGGCACCTTGGACTTTTTTCACCCAGTCTTTTGACAAACCCTGCGACCCGTAACGATCCAGTAACAGAAAAATTTTTACGCCCCGTTGTGCCGCAGCGATCAGTGCAGCGGTCACCGTGTTGCCGGTCTCATCCTCGTCATAGATGTAAGTCTGGAAGTGTATGGATGTTTTGGCTTCATTGATGAGCTTTATCAGGAGCTCAAAATAGTCAGCGCCACCCTGAATGAGCTTTACTTTATTTTTTTTGGTGACGTTTAATGGTGTCAAGTCAGTTATTCGTTCGACAGGCAATGAACAAAAACATACCTGAATAAAAAATCGTCTTAGCAATATTCTACTCCAACTTCATGCGCATCACGTAATCGTTCATCCAGTACGGCCCAATCGGAACATCCTCTTCCCTTACTTTCACAAATCCTATCTTTTCATAAAATTTGATTGCCGGATTTTGGCGATTGACATTGAGTTCAAGAGTCTTCGCATTAAGATTTATCGCTCTGATCTTTACTTCCTCAATCAATGCCTTGCCAAATCCTTTCCCATGGTTTTCTGGTAAAACGTAGAGCTTGTGCAGTTTGCAGATTTTACGATCCTCCGGCCGAAGCCCATAAGAGGCAAATCCCTGAGGGCCATCCTTGTCGTGGAGAACGATGAAGGTTTGCGAACCTGTTTTAATTGTTTTCTCGAGTTCTTTCTCCCCATAGATCGCGTCCAACATGTATCTGATCTGATCAACCGGGAGGATCGGACTATATGTGGGCCACCAGCTCTCTTCAGCAAGAGTTCTGATGATTGCGATGTCTTTCGGAGTCGCGTGCAGAATTGTTGCCATGTCTAAAATTAGAATTTAAACTGTTTCGTTAGGCGGATTGTCTCCAACCTTTATATTTGCACTTCCTTTTTTAGGAAAAGGCCGAATTCAGCTTATTTTTGCAGTTCAGGTCAGAAAAAGGAATCAATACTTTTAAGATTTTGCCCGGAGAGGTGGGTGAGAGGCTTAAACCAGCAGTTTGCTAAACTGTCGTACGCCTTAAAACGTACCGGGGGTTCGAATCCCCCCTTCTCCGCACAGAAGTATTGAGGTCCGATAGCTCAACTGGATAGAGCAACAGCCTTCTAAGCTGTAGGTTCGGGGTTCGAGTCCCTGTCGGATCACAGAAAAATAAAAAGCGAAGATTAAAGTTTTGTTTATTACAATCTTTTAATAGTTTCGCGTCCCTTTTGGGAATGTTTGACAACAGTGTCAGCATGAAAGATAGTTCGGGGTGTAGCACAGTCCGGTAGTGTACCTGGTTTGGGACCAGGGGGTCCCAGGTTCGAATCCTGGCGCCCCGACTAACAAAAGCCTTATCGAGAGATAGGGCTTTTTTGTTTCGAAACCGCGCCCCGGTTATCTGGGGCTTAGCGAGACATGCTCTTAGTGGGAGAACAATCTGAGGTTGCATACCCCTTCTATCAAATCTTAATCACAATCTTACGATTAACCGCTGCCCGCCCAGATGAAAAAGTAAAATTATACCGGTATTACTTTTTTATATACACGGTAGCCTCAAACGATTGTGGAGAGGGCAAGCTGCTGTATGATTCGTCTCCTGGGTATTCTCATTCTTCTTCAAGTGCTGACATGCGCTCGTGCGCAGGTTAAGCCTGAATATCTCTACAACACCGCACTCCCCTATGGCACGCTCGACATCCGCACAAAAATCTCCGCTACCCATTACTACTACCTCGAAGAAAATAAGACTTTCAGTTTCCGCGAAAGCGCTCCGGGGGTAAGAACAAACACTTATGCCGACATCACTTCGTGGGATTCGAGCCCCTATGGTGAAGGTCACATGCGCTGGAAGAACGGAAGCGCAGACGAATTCATTATGAACTATCGACTGCTGAAGCCGCTGAACTACGACCCGAATTTTGCCGATGGCTATCCGATCATTGTGATCATGCATGGTGCGGTGGAGCGCGGCAACTGCTACTATGAAGATTGCTATCACGGTGACTGGACGTATAACCCAAACGTTAACATCCCTCGTGCTCCTACTAATCCGGACCACCGCTTGCTCAACAATGACTACCATCTCACGCAAAGTGCGAGAGAACATCTTGCTGCGCGCAACCTTGCCGGCACAAGACTGCCAAATGACCCGTCAATGCCTGGCCGTGCATTCCCCGGTTTTGTACTCATGCCACAGATGCTCAATGTCTGGGATTCTCTCACCGTGGAAGATATGATTCGCGTAGTACTGCTTCACGTTGAGCGCTACAAGATCAACCCTGACCGCGTTTACATTCATGGCCTTTCTATTGGCGGATATGCAACCTACGAAGCCATCAAACGTGCTCCGTGGTTGTTCGCGGCAGCCCTTCCTATGTCGGCAGTGACGGAGGCTGGAAATATTTTTAAACACAACCAGCAGGACAAAGTTGCGCACATTCCGCTGTGGACTTTTCAGGGCGGCCAGGACAAAGACCCGACACCAGCCTTCACGCAGAATACTGTAAACAAATTCAAAGCTGCTGGCGCTTCGATCCAGTATACGGTTTATCCCGACCTTGCTCATCGCGTGTGGGGTCGCGCCTACCAGGAAACAAACTTCTTTTCGTGGATACTCGGTAAAAGAAAAAACCACATTCACGCGCTTCACGGTATCACACAGATCAACACCTCTTCGAATGTATTTCCAAAACTTGTCCTTCCAGAAGGTTTCTTTGCATACCAGTGGGAAAAAGACGGAACATTAATCGCGAATGCGACAACCCACAGGCTAACAGCCACCTTGCCGGGAATTTACCGTGCGCGGTTCAGCCGCAAGCCAAATCCTGGTCCGGCCGACTGGAACGCATGGTCACAACCCCTCACAATCACGTCAAGCGGGCCAGGGCAACCTCCGGCTGAAGAACCCCCCGTGGAAGAGCCGCCAGTGGAAGAACCTCCAGTCGAAGAGCCTCCAGTGGAAGAGCCTCCAGTGGAAGAACCTCCAGTCGAAGAGCCTCCAGTGGAAGAGCCTCCAGTCGAAGAGCCGCCAGTGGAAGAACCTCCGGTGGAAGAACCTCCAGTGGAAGAACCTCCAGTGGAAGAGCCACCTGTTGAAGATCCTCCAGGTGAAGATCCTTCTGGTGAAGATCCAAGTCCAGATCCTCCAGCCGAAGACCCAGGTGAAGATCCTCCAAGTGAAGACCCAGGTGAAGATCCTTCAGGCGAAGACCCAGGTGAAGATCCTCCAGGCGAAGACCCAGGTGAAAATCCTCCAAGCGAAGACCCAGGTGAAGATCCTTCGGGTGAAGACCCAGGTGAAGACCCTGTGGACCCAAATGAAGGCAATGGACCACCCGCAGAAGGACCGGTAGAAGAACCTGACCCGCAGGGAGAAGAGCCCGGTGATCCGGACCTCAGCGGAAATGACGACCATGAAATTGATGATGACGAAACAATAACGAGCGTTGCAAACGATCCGTTGACGGAAATCACTGTCTATCCGAACCCGACAAATACTGCGAATATCAACGTAACTTTCTACGGCCAGTCACCTTCGTATGTGATCCGGATTGTAGATGCAATCGGTTCACTCAAATTTCAAAATACAATCGTATCGACAGGACAGCCCTATCGGCTTGATGACCTTCATCTGAAAGAAGGGGTCTACATTATTTCGATCAGCGCTGGGAAGACCACCGTAATCAAACGGCTGGTCATTCAGGGCTCAAGGTAATCTTGAAAAATTGAGAATCGTTGACGCTGCAACCGTGGTCCGCACTGCGGGGCCGGAAATCGCCCAATCTGACTTTACAAGCGGTATTGCAGATGCCCACCCGGATATGTTAATTGCGGATCAAACTACTTTACGTGAGCTGGTACAGAAGCTTTGGAATTACTGAAATTGTCCTTATCGCGGCTTTCCTGCTGTTGTATGGGTTTTACATCGCGCGGGTCATTAATATAGCGAAGCGGCTGAACACACCTTTCAGATCAGTCTTCATCAAAGTGCTCTTGCGCACCGTATACTTTACCCTCTTTATCATTGCCCTGCTCGGCCCGTCATTCGGTGGTTCGAAGAAAGAAGTGAAATCCATCGGAAAGGATATCATGATCTGTGTAGACCTATCCAAATCGATGGACGCATTTGACATCCAGCCCACGAGACTGGAAAAGATCAAGCACGAGATGAAGAAACTTGTTGACGCGTTTAACTCAGATCGCATAGGCGTCATCATTTTCGGATCAGAAGCCTTCATGCAGTGTCCACTGACGTTCGACCAGAATGCGCTCAACCTTTTTATCGAAACGATGAATACCGGCCTGGTGCCTGTTGCCGGAACAGACTTCGGCCCTCCCCTGCGCATGGCGCTCAGTAAACTTGAAGATGAAAGTGAATCCAATGGTCAGCCAAAATCAAAGATCATTATTCTCATCAGCGATGGAGAAGATTTTGGCGAAGAAACCAATGAGATTGCGCGAGACATCGAGCAGAAAGACATCAAACTCTTCACACTCGGTGTGGGAACAGAACGCGGTGGCAACATATATGCGGGCAACGGAGTAAAAAAAGATCGCGATGGAAGAGCGGTTGTTACAAAGCTGAATTCGAGTTCGCTGCGATCGCTCGCCAACAAAACAGACGGGCAGTATTTTGAGATCAATGAAACCAGAAATGACGTTTCGCGGTTAATTAATACGATCAGCAAGATCGAAGGGGAACTGCGTGACGCGCGCTATGTGGATGTTACTGCCAACAAGTATTTCTACTTTCTGGCGATTGCGGCATTTCTGTTGCTCGTAGATATTCTGCTCAATATCCGGACAGTGAGAATATGAAATATATACTGCTGCTTACGATTGCTTTCATGGTTACTGATCCGATCAAGATCAGCAAGATCAATCGTGCGAAGTCCCGGGCAAAAGACGCATTTCAGGCTGGCAATTATAAAGAAGCCGCGTCCATTTATACTTACCTGATCGACTCGCTGGGTGTGCAGGAAGACGAAGTGTTACTGAACCGCGCACACGCTTATTATCTCGAAAAGGATACCGCCCACGCCCAGTCTGACTATCAGGCGCTGACACAGAGTTCAAAAAATGAGATTGCATCAAAAGCCGACCTGCATCTCGGACTTATCGCGAATCAGAATAAAAAACCTGATCAGGCGTTGAGTCTTTTCAAGCAGGCAATCAAGGCGGACCCTGCCAACGCGGAGGCGCGTTACAATTATGAGATGCTGAAGAAGAAGCTTGACGCGAAAAAGAAAGAAGAAGAAAAGAAAAATCAGGACAAGAACGACCAGAACAAAAAGCAGGAGCCTTCGGAATTTGCGAAGAAACTCAAAGAACAGGCCGACAGACTCGTGGCCGAACGGAAATATGGTGCAGCCTATAACCTGATGGTGGACGGATTGAAAAAAGACAAAACGGTGTCCACCTATCAGCAGTTTATTGACAGGATCAAGATTGTAGACGGAATCGACTAATGTTATGCTGAAGAAATTATTATTCATACTCGCCTTTTCATTTCCATTAATTGCATTTTGCCAGGAGCAGGAGTTTCATCTTGCATCCAACCAGTTCATTCACGAGAAGGACAAGGAAGCGATAAGCACACTTGACAATGCCATCCGCAGGTATCCGAACGATGCCAAACTGAAGGCACTGCGAGAGCAGATCAAGGAAGACCAGAAGAAAAAGCAACAGGAGCAGAAGGAAAAAGAAGAGAAGGAAAAGAAAGAACAGGAACAAAAAGAACAGCAAAAGAAAGAACAGGAAGAGAAGGAAAAGCAGGAGAAGGAAGAGCAGGAAAAACAGCAGAAGGAAAAAGAGGACAAGGAAAAGAAAGAGGATGAGAAAAAACAGCCTCAGGAAACCGATGAGTCCAAAAAAGACGAAAAGAAAGAGAAGCAGGACAATCTTGATAAGCAGAAGCTTGAACAGATGAAGATCAGCGAAGAAAAAGCGCGCATGATCCTGGAAGCGATGAAGAACCAGGAAAAGCAGTACCTGCAGCAAAACAAACGCAAGGCGACCAAGTCGAAGGATCGCAGCAAGCCGGACTGGTAGGGCAAAGGCTGCAAGCTGCGCGCTACAAGCTGCAAGCCTTTTGTTGGAACGACTTGTTACTCCCCGCGAAACTTTGCCTTGTCAGCCGTAGTTGTATAATACCGCGATCTGACTTGAAGCTTATAGCTTGCAGCTTAAAGCTTTTTCTTAGTTTTGCGCAACTAAATCGATTGAAATGAAAGAAGTGTATATTGTTTCTGCGGTCAGAACTCCGATTGGAAGCTTTGGAGGAAGTCTGGCATCACTTTCGGCCGTTCAGCTGGGCGCCATTGCCGTGAAAGGTGCGCTCGAAAGGGCGAAGGTCGATCCGAAATCTGTTCAGGAAGTGTTTATCGGAAATGTTTTGTCAGCAGGCCTTGGCCAGGCACCGGCAACCCAGATTGCAGCAGGAGCCGGACTCGGTTTTGAAATTCCATGCACAGTGGTTAACAAAGTCTGTGCATCCGGCATGAAAGCAATTATGCTGGGCGCGCAATCCATCATGCTGGGCCAGAACGACATCGTTGTCGCAGGAGGCACGGAGAGCATGAGCAATGTCCCCTACTACCTGATGAAGGCACGGACAGGTTACAAATTCGGAAACGGAGAGCTGATTGACGGACTCCAGTTCGATGGCCTGACCGATGTTTACAACCACTGCGCTATGGGCGTTTGTGCCGACAACACCGCAAAGGAAATGAGCATCAGCCGTCAGGCACAGGATGAATACGCCATCAACTCTTACAAGCGCTCTGCCGCAGCCTGGAGTGCCGGTAAATTCAAGGACGAAGTCGTGCCGGTCGAGATCACGGATCGCAAGGGCACGGTTACAAAATTTGCTGAAGACGAAGAATACAAGAACGTCAACTTTGATAAAATTCCGACACTCAAGGCTGTCTTCACCAAAGATGGAACTGTGACTGCAGCAAATGCTTCAACACTGAATGACGGAGCATCAGCGGTTGTGCTCGTGAGCAAGGAGAAAGCACAGCAACTCGGCCTTAAGCCGCTGGCAAAGATCAGAGGATTCGCTGATGCAGCCCAGGATCCTATGTGGTTTACAACGACACCTTCGATAGCAATACCGAAGGCCATGAAAATGGCAGGTGTTGACAAGAAGGACGTTGGCTATTATGAAATCAACGAAGCCTTTTCAGCGGTAGCCATCGCGAATAACATGAAACTGGGTATTGACCCATCGAACGTGAACGTGAATGGCGGAGCAGTAGCGATTGGCCACCCACTTGGGGCCTCCGGAACCAGGATTGTAACAACGCTGCTGAACGTTCTGAATCAAAATAATGCATCCATTGGTGTAGCCGGCATCTGTAATGGTGGTGGTGGCGCGTCTGCTATGGTAATTGAGAAGATCTAGATATCTTTACATCACAACAATCGAAACAGCCTTGCGTTATTTGCATGGCTGTTTTATTTTGAGCTATATGTTACGACCCCTCGCTATTTCCCTTTCCATTTTGATCTCGGGCCTCGCTTCCGCCCAGGTCGAGAAAAAGACTTACCACGATCCTCAGAAAAAGAAACTGCAGGAGAATTACTTCGTGTCAAACGAAGACAACAGCATTATGGTAGGCCGATACAAGCGCTTCTATGAAAACGGAACGCTGATGGTAGACGGAAACTTCGATGACGGAAAAAAGTCTGGCATCTTCACGGAATATCATGAGAACGGAACTCCAGCCAGAAAAATGAGCTATGTCAATGGTATGCGTCATGGTGTAGCCGAGATCTTTAACGATGAAGGCAAACCCATCCAGAAAGCCTATTATCAAAACGATCTGCTCACCGACAGCATTCAGCTCTACTTTGATAACGGCACAAAAAAAGGTGAAACCTATTTTGTCAAGGGGAAGCCGGAAGGTTTGGTAAAAGAGTATTTCTCAAGCGGAAAGATCCGCAGGGAAATTCATTACAAGAAAGGCAAGCCAAACGGAATTACCCGGACCTATTACGAAGATGGAAAAGTGGAGACCGAGGCGAACTATGAAAACGGAATTCTGAAAGGCTTTTATAAAACGTACTACACCAACGGTCAGCTTGAAACTGTCTCAACGATGCAGCAGGGATCGAAGAACGGTCAGTACAAAAATTATGATCGTGACGGGCATCTCATCCTCGAGGGAAGCTTCCTCGAAGGCAAGCTTCACGGAGATAACATCGCCTATTTCCCCAATGGAAAAATTCAGCACCGCTTTGCCTATGAGGAAGGTAAGAAGATCGGCACCAACTATGAGTATCATCCCAACGGAAAAGTAAAGACGCGTGAAGTCGCATCCGCCAATGGAGTTGAACTCCGCCAGGAAAACTTTGACGAGAACGAACTCCTTGTTTCCGAGAAGAAATTCAAGAATGAAAAACCAGAAGGCACCTGGACGTACTACTGGGGAAATTCAAAAGTTGAAAAACTTAAAGAGGTGTATGTCAATGGCAAGCTGAACGGGAAGCGCACAACTTATCATAAAAATGGCAAGGTTGCGCGGGAGGAAGAAGTAAAATTCAATATCCTTGCGGGGCCGTTCAAAACGTACTATGAAGACGGAACACTTGAGTCGCAGGGAGAATACAAGTCGAACCGGAAGCACGGTCTTTACACGGCCTTCCATCCGAACGGCAAGATGAAGGAGCAGGGCGAGTTTATTGCCGACAAAAAACATAAAGAATGGAAAGAGTTTGATGAGCAAGGAAATCTAAAGAGAACGCTTATTTTTAAGGCCGGAATCCTGGTTCAACCCCCGGGCGGAAAGTAATGCAAGCCATCAAGGAAACGAAGTTTAAATTCCCAGGTCAGACTGGGTTTTACAGCGGCAAAGTCAGAGATGTTTATTATTTCGGTGATTACATGGCGATGGTCGCCACAGACCGCATTTCCGCTTTCGATGTAATCCTGCCAAAGGCAATTCCCGACAAGGGCCGTGTGCTCAACCAGATAGCAGCATTCAATCTCGCAGCAACAAAATCGATTGTTCCAAACTGGGTTGTGTCCACCCCCGATCCAAACGTAACCATCGGTTTCAAGTGTGAACCGTTCCCCGTTGAGATGGTGGTTCGTGGATACCTTGCGGGACATGCAGCCCGTGAATACAAAGCCGGTAAGCGTACGTTGTGCGGTGTTCCGCTTCCGGAAGGCTTAAAAGAAAACGACAAACTTCCCTCGCCCATCATCACACCTACCACAAAAGCAAAAGTCGGTCATGATGAGGATATCTCCCGCGAAGAAATTTTGAAACGGGGTCTGGTCAGTGAGGCAGACTACAAGCAACTGGAATCGTACACGCTTAAACTCTACCAGCGTGGTTGTGAGCTTGCCGCGGAACGGAACCTGATCCTGGTTGACACGAAATACGAGTTCGGAAAACAGAATGGTACCATCTATCTGATCGATGAGGTGCACACCCCAGACTCATCGCGATATTTCTATGCGGATGGCTATGAAAGTCGCCAGCAAAAGGGTGAGCCGCAGAAGCAGCTTTCGAAGGAATTTGTGCGGCAATGGCTCATTGAAAATGGTTTTCAAGGCAAAGAAGGCCAACGGGTTCCGGAAATGACGGATGCTATTGTAGCCTCTATATCAGCGCGTTACAAGGAGCTTTACGAACAGGTTCGGGGGGAATCCCTTCAGCCGGTTGAGTATTCAAAGATCGAATCCCGCATCGAACAAAGTATTTTGAAGTCTTTAAATTCCCTTCAATCAGAAAGCTTAAAAAAATAGGGATTTTGAGTATATATTGCAGGTCAGAACGTATACCTGCGTTCATAAATAAAGGACAATTACACGGTTCGCAGGAACTTAAGCATTTATAAGAGATGAAATATACTATCGACAAGCAGGAAAAATATAGTCTCCTCCGCCTTCATGAAGAGAAACTCGACTCAAGTGTTGCACCGAACCTGAAATCGGAACTGATCACGCTTCACGCGGAAGGCGTTCGAAACATTATTCTCGATCTTTCGGAAGTGAAATACACCGACTCTTCGGGACTTAGCGCGTTGCTCGTGGGCAATCGGATCGTTCAGGAAGATGGCGGAATCTTTGTGCTTACCTCATTGTCTGACCACACTACGAAGCTGATCAAGATATCACAACTCGACAGCGTTCTTAACATCCTGCCAAAGGTTGAAGAGGCAATCGATGCAGTGTTCATGCATGAGATCGAAAAAGATCTGAAAGACAGCGACAGCAACTAATTGAAAACTAAACATTAAGCGGAATGACCAAGGCACAACGTTTTGGTCATTCTGCTTTTAAGGGAGATGAGTTTTAACATCACGATACTGGGATCTAGTGGCGCGCTGCCTGCGTTCGGGCGATTTCCGTCCTGTCAGCTGGTGGAAGTCCAGAACCGCTATTTCCTGGTCGACTGTGGTGAAGGCGCGCAGATCCAGCTGATGAAATATCAAACGAACTTTCATCGCATCAACCATATCCTCATCAGTCATCTTCATGGCGATCATTACCTCGGGTTGATGGGACTGTTGTTTACGATGCATTTGCTGCGGAGAACCAACGACCTTCATATCTACGGTCATGTCGGACTCAATGAGATCATCACTACACAGCTCAGATACTCACGCTCCGTTCCCTCCTACCGCATTCACTTCCATCTGCTTTCAAAAGATGCGAATGAAATTATTTTTGAAGATGAGCACCTTACGGTGGAAACAATTCCACTTCGTCATAAACTGACATGCTCCGGATTTTTATTCAGGGAAAAACCGAAACCGCGCAGGATCAATAAAGACACACTGCCGCAGGGACTATTGATACGTCAGCTCGCGGCCCTGAAACGCGGTGAGCACGTCACGGACGATCAGGGTGTTGTGCTGTACAGGAATGAAGATCTCACCCTTGCCGCACGGAAGTCGAGAAGTTATGCCTATTGTTCTGACACGGCCTACCATGAAGCTCTGGTAGAAAAAATCCGGAATGTGGATTTGCTTTTTCATGAGGCCACATTCACGAAGGATGAACAGTCGAAGGCAAATGAAACCCTGCACAGCACCGCGGAAGAAGCTGCAAGGATTGCACGCCTCGCAGGTGTTGAACGCCTCTTGATCGGACATTTCTCTGCGCGGTATAAAGACCTTGCGCCTGTGCTGGCCGAGGCAAAATCAATTTTTGAAAATACTTATCTCGCCAGTGAAGGTGAGACGTTCAGCATTGCTGATTAGAAGCAGTTTATTACTTTTATTTGTAAAGTTGAATTTGGGCATCTACCCCACATAATTGAATGCGCCTTATCCGATAAGACCACTTGAATTCCGACACAACCATCGTGATGGACTCATTTCAACTCCATGAAAACCAGCACTGAATAATGCAACCCACACTAGAACAAAAACGAAACAAGCTGTTTCTTATCCTTGCGGGGATTTTTATCACGAATGCATTGCTTGCCGAGATCATCGGAGTAAAAATTTTTTCGGCAGAAGGCACCGTTGGCCTCGCGCCTGCGCATCTGAACATCCTCGGGTTTACGATGGATTTTAACCTGACAGCCGGTGCCTTGATTTGGCCCGTGGTCTTCATCACGACCGACCTGATCAACGAGTATTTTGGCAAGCCTGGCGTAAAACGAATCAGCTATCTCACCGCCTTCCTGATCCTCTATGCATTTCTGATCATATTCCTGTCAATGGAATTACCTCCGGCAGACTGGTGGGTGATGCAGAAGGATCCTGTGACGGGAGATGTTGTGAACATGAACATTGCGTTCAACAAAATTCTAGGACAAGGCCAGCGGATCATTATAGGATCACTCACGGCATTTCTGATAGGACAACTTGTGGATGTGTTTGTATTTCAACGCCTTCGACAGTTCACCGGGAGCAGGATGTTGTGGCTTCGCGCAACGGGATCGACACTGGTCTCGCAACTGGTCGATAGCTTTGTGGTGTTGTTTATTGCGTTTTATGGTGTGTTTCCTACCGATCAGATCGTAGCGATCGGAATAACAAACTACATCTATAAATTTGCAGTGGCATTATTGCTTACCCCGGTGATCTACCTTGGCCACTCGCTCATCGATAACTACCTCGGCAAGGAAAATGCCGATGCAATCTCCAGCGATGCAGCAAAGGAAAGCCAGGGTTTCTTCTGATTAACTCTGTCTGCGAACGTTGTCGAGAATTACTGCGGTGGCAATTGCTGCATTGAGCGATTCCGCCCGACCGAAACGAGGAATCGTTATCTTCTGAGAGATCAACGGCTCAAGCTGCTCACTGATACCACGTGACTCATTGCCAATCACAATAAAACCGCCTGTGGCAAACCGCGTCTTGTAAATATTTTGTCCTTCGAGGTATGCACCATAGACGGACTTCCCCTTGACCGAACTCAGAAATCCTTCCAGGTCCGCGTAGAGAATCTGGGTGCGGGTGAAGGAACCCATGGTTGCAGAAATGACCTTGGGGTTGTAGAAGTCGGCTGTTTCAGGTGAGGCGATGATTTTGTTGATGCCGTACCAGTCAGCGGTGCGAATAATTGTACCGAGGTTGCCAGGATCACGAATGTCATCCAGCACTACTGCGAACTCGTCATCATTAAATGTAAGCGGTTTGTTGGGTTTCATTTTCGCAACGGCAACGGCAGCGGTGCTGGTCTGAAATTCGCCCAAACCCTGCAATGCGGCTTCAGAGACTTGCTCAACCCTGCAATCTGATGACACCGAAACCGTGCTCAGAAATTCAGCTGTCCCGATCAGCATAACCGTATGGAAATCAGAGCCCAATAATTCTTGCACGCTTTTCGCTCCTTCTACTATAAAACATTGCTCCTGTTTTCGGTATTTCTTTACTTGCAGGGATTTAATATACCTGATATCGGCTTTGGACAGCATTTTGGACGTTTGATTACGAAAAGTAAATATTTTATCCTGATTCTTACGCCTTTGCTGCTCACTGGCTGTCTGGGTACGCAACACCTTGAGGGTAATCAAAAGCGTCTGATACAACAATCGGTCAAAGCGCCACCACACCTCGATGAAGAAGCGCTGCGCGAACTTTACGCGCAACGACCCAACCGCAGATTTCTTGGCCTTCCGATCTATCACCTTGTAGCCATCTACTACTGGGGCGAGCGGAATTACGATAAGGAGAAGTATGTGCGGAAGAAGGAAAAGTTCGAGCGGAAGTTCGATGCCAAAATTGCCAGGGCAAAATCGGTCCGGAAGCGAAACAACCTTCAGTTCAAGAAACAGAAGAAAGTAGCGCGCATGGAGTCGTTCATCGCCAACGGAAACCAGCGCATGCAGTGGGGTGAGAAAGTTGCCGTGTTCGACAGTGGCCTGGTTGAGATAACCGTCAACCGGTTTAAGAATTATCTGGCGTCTGAAGGATACTTCCAGAACACCGTCACGACCCGCACAACAACCATCGGAAAATTTATCACGCTTAACTATCGCGTGGAGACTTCACAGCCGTATATCATCGATACGATTTTCTACCGTATAGCAGATTCCGCGGTTTACAACATCGTCAAGGCAAATGAGCCAATGGGTTTCCTCAAAGTAAACCAACGCCTTCGCAGCGATGATGTCGACAAAGAAGCAGAGCGAATTGACCTCCTGCTGAAAGACAATGGTTACTACGACTTCAGCAGGCAATACATCGATTTCCCTACCGACACGAGCATGCTCGGCAACAGGCGTGTTGCTATCATGGTGCAGATCCTCGATCCCGCCAAGCGCGACAACCACAAAGTATTCACCATCGATTCAGTAAAGTTTCTCACGGATGCGGGCGTTCTGCGTCCCGGGCAGACGCGGCAGAAACGACAATACCGCGACATTCAATTCAGCTATTTTGAAAATTACTACAGCCTGAAGATTCTCAGTCAGCGCGTCTTCCTGAAAAGTGAAAGTCTTTACAACAGGACAAGAACTTTTGAAACGCAGCGTCAGCTCGCCAACCTCGATGCTTTTAAGTTTGTAAATGTGGTGTACGACACGTCCGGGGGAAAGTTCATCGCAAACATCTTCACGAGTCCGATGGATCGCTACGAATGGTCGAATGAAGCCGGAGTGAATGTCACACAGGGGTATCCCGGTCCGTTTTACAATTTGAATTTTAAAAAGCGAAATATTTTTCGCGGGCTGGAAAATTTTGAATTGAACGGCCGTATCGGTATTGAAGGTGTTGCTTCTGCTACATTCTCCGAGAACGTCTACCGCAGCATCGAGGCCGGAGCAAACGCCTCGCTGATCTTTCCGCAATTTATATGGCCCTTGCGGGAGCCTGCTCAGATCAGGCTGGCGAAGTATAACCCGAAAACGCGTTTATCACTCGGTTACACCTATACGGACCGGCCCGAGTACAACCGGATTGCGACCACGCTGTCCAACACATACACATGGCAAAATCAGCGTACAACAGACTACTCGCTTGCGCTTGCCAGTGTCAGCCTTATCAATTCAGAAATCAAATCCGATACATTTCGCGTTCTACTCGAGCAGTTCAGGGCATCAGGAAATTATAACCTTGTCAATTCATTCCGCCCTTCGCTTGTCAGCAGCATGATCTTTGGCATCACCTGGAATCACAACTACGGCAGCATTGATAAAAACTCCGTCTTCATACGCGGACAATTTGAAACCGGTGGCACAAGTCTAAACTTTATTGATCCAACGATCATCACCAAGCAAGGGCTACAGTATTTTAAATATTTGCGACTGAGTGTAGATTTCAGGCGGAATAGAATTCTGAACAAATTCGCTACGCTGGCCTATCGCGTGAATACGGGGTTTGCTTACGATTACAGCGGTAACAACACGCTGCCCTACGAAAAATTCTACTTTGCCGGTGGTAGCCGCAGTGTGCGTGCGTGGAGCCCCAGACGTCTTGGTATAGGTTCGGTGCCACGCGAGAGATCGGACGAGGAACTTGAGGACGGCTTGTACAGCTATCAGTTTGAAAAGCCAGGAGAAATTCTGATCGAGGGAAGCGTTGAACTGCGAAGCAAGCTTGTTGGCTTCATTGATGGCGCGTTGTTCATTGATGCCGGGAACGTATGGTCTTTTAAACAGCGCGCTCCTCAGAATGCTGATGGAACTTACGAAGGTAATTCTCAATTCAGAGCAAGATCGTTCCTTCGCGAGATGGGTGTTGGGACGGGGTTTGGTCTTCGCTTCGACTTCACCTTCCTCATTCTTTGCTTCGATGTCGGAATGAAAGTTTACGATCCGGCACGCCCCTCTGATGACAGGTTTGTACTCGACAAAGTTCGCTTCTTCAAACCTTACGCGAAAGAAATTTCACCGGGCGTGTTCACGAATTTCAAAGAGCCCGTGGTGTACAATGTGGGCATTGGGTACCCGTTCTAAAAATCCAAGGTCGAAAGACCAAATACCAAAAATCAAACTAAAAGGCGGGGATGCCATGCGTGATGAGCGGACACAGCTTTATGCTTTCAGCTTTCAATAGTCAAGCAGTAGCTTTAACTCGGCTGCAACTTTTTCTGCGTTCGGCAGCATCATCCGCTCGAGATCAACGTTCAACGGTACGGCTGGCAGGTTTGCAGCGCCCAATGTCCAGACGGGAGCGTCAAGATGCTGGAAGCATTTTTTGGAAATTCGGCCGGCAAGAGATTCTGCAAATGAATTCATCAATGGCTCTTCAGTGAGAACGAAAACACGGCCATGTTTTCTGGCTGCTTCCGAAACAGTCTCCCAGTCGAGCGGATTGAGCGTTCTCAAGTCGACAATCTCGATCTGTCCGGGGAAGTTTTTCGCGGCTTCCTTCGCCCAGTACACGCCCATTCCATAAGTGATCACAACGGCAGAAATTCCTTCGGCAGTTTTTTCATCAGAAGCATGCTGAATGATATTCGCCTTGCCAAGAGGAATCACATAGTTTTCATCCGGCTCAATAGTTTTCGCCTCCGCTGTTCCTGGCACCTTCGACCAGTACAATCCTTTATGTTCAAGAAGCACGACTGGATTTGGATCGTAAAACGAGGCCTTCAGCAAACCTTTCATGTCTGCTGCATTGGATGGATATACCACTTTGATTCCTCGAATGGTGAGTAGTGCAGACTCAACACTGCCCGAGTGATACGGTCCGCCACCGCCATATGCTCCGATCGGCACGCGGATCAAACTTTGGATGGGAAACTGACCTTTCGACAAGTAACAACTTTTTGAAAGCTCTTCCACGAGCTGATTGATGCCGGGCCAGATATAGTCGGCAAATTGTATTTCTACGATCGGCTTCGCCCCCACAGCTGACATGCCAGCAGTTGATCCCACGATATAGGCTTCCTGTATGGGCGTATTGAAAACTCGTTCATCTCCATACTTCTGCGCAAGCGTGGCGGCTTCACGGAAAACGCCTCCCAGCCTCCGACCAACATCCTGTCCGTAGAAGAGTGCTTCAGGATGCTTCCTTAATATTTCATCAACGGCATGCAGGGCCGCATCAACCATGATCACTTTCTCAGCAGCCTTCGGAGCACGCTCACCTGTTTCTTCCGTTATTGGAGTCGGTGCAAACTCATGCGAGTCAAAGTCATTCGTGTCGGGATCCGGTGACGAGAGTGCGCGCTCATAATCACTTGCCACCCTGGACACGGCACTGCTTTCGATTTTTTGCAGTACACTTTTCTCTTCTCCATGTTCAAGCAAGTACGCACGCAACTTCAAAAGCGGATCGAGCTTGCGATGTGCCTCAATATCTTCCGCACGATACCATTCCCTTCGGACACCGGAAGTGTGATGGCCGAGTAAAGGACACTTTGCGTGCACAAGGATCGGGGATTGCTTTTTACGGACAAATTCGATCGCCTTTTTCATTCCCAGGTATGAATCGATGAAGTCGGCTCCGTCAATAGACATGCGCTCCATTCCTTTGAAACCTGCCGCATACTCGTAGGCATCCATCGCCCGCATTTCTTTTCCTGTTGCCGAAATCCCCCAGTCGTTATCCTGAACGAGGTAAATGATTGGCAACTTCTTCAATACGGCCATTTGGAACGCTTCGGCCACCTCTCCCTCGGTGACTGATCCATCGCCCAAGGAACACAGCACAATCGGCTGATGATCACCTTCAATCAGGCGCTGGCTTGATAAGTATGAAATTGCGTGTGCCATACCCGTTGCAGGGATCGCCTGCATTCCTGTGGCGGAACTTTGATGTGGTATGGTTGGAAATCCTTTGCGTTTCAGTGACGGATGACCGTAGTAGGTCCTGCCACCGGAGAACGGATCGTCCCTTTTTGCCATGAGCTGAAGCATGAGTTCGTACGGCTGAAGACCTATCGCCAGCAGCATAGACTCGTCACGGTAATAGAGTGCGGCATAGTCTGCTGGAGTCAGCTGCAAACCTGCTGCGAGTTGAATGGCTTCATGTCCGGCTGAGGTACTGTGCACATACTTACTGCAGACTTCGCGGTTTTCATCGTAGGTTTCAGCCATCCTTCGCGCAATGCACATCAGCTCGTAAGCACGGTGAAGGATTTCCAGCGGAACTTCGGTTTTTAATTTCTTGGAAGGTGTTTTTGTTCGCTCAGCAAGAGGCATTTTAGAACATTTGGTCTCGGCCTAAAGATACAGTTTTTTGAAAAACAATCGATTGAATAAATGGGATTGGTTAAGTAACTGAATCCTTCCATATTTGCGCAAATGTCATTTAAAAATGAACGACACTCCCGCCAGAGACGAGATCACAGACTGGTTCATCAGCTTGCAGAATGAGATCTGTTCTTCCCTTGAACAAGCCGATGGAAGTGGAAAATTTATCCCTGACCGGTGGGAACGTCCGGGCGGTGGCGGAGGAATTTCGCGCGTTCTGACAAATGGCACCGTCATCGAAAAAGGAGGCGTCAATTTTTCTGCGGTCTGGGGAAAAACGCCAGAGCCGACACTCAAAACGTTGAACCTTCCTGCTGATCAGCAACCGGATTTTTTTGCTACGGGAGTCTCCATTGTGCTGCACCCGCACAATCCCTTCGTACCCATCATTCACATGAATGTCCGTTACTTTGAAATGTCGAATGGTATATGGTGGTTCGGTGGCGGAATTGATCTTACTCCGCACTACGTAAAAGAGGCTGACGCGAGGTTCTTTCACAGTGAACTCAAGAAAGTCTGCGATCGCTTTGATCCGGGTTATTACAATGAATTCAAAACCTGGGCAGACAATTATTTCTTTATCAGGCACCGGAACGAAACCCGCGGCATAGGCGGAATCTTCTTTGACAACCTCAAAAGCAACGAGCGCTTTACCAAAAGGGATCGCTTCGAATTTGTCAAGGCTGTAGGTTTGGCTTTCGCGCCAACGTACACAGAATTGATGAAGCAAAATAAAAGTGCTTCCTATAACGACAGTCACAAACAATGGCAATTTTTACGAAGAGGCAGGTACGTAGAATTTAACCTGGTGTGGGATCGCGGTACGAAGTTCGGTTTGGAGACAGACGGGCGCACCGAATCGATTTTAATGAGCCTGCCGCCCCAGGCAAATTGGCAATACAATTATCAGCCGGCCGAAGGTTCCGCGGAGCAGGCTACCCTCGCATTCCTTCGTAAAGGAATTGGCTGGACCTGACTGATAACGCCTTAACAATTGCGATCTTTCAGCTGGGGATGCTGTGGAATATTAGTACTTTTGCAATCCCCCACTGGCGTGAACTAAACGGACAGCTGTTGTTCCCTTTACGTAATGCTTGCAGATGAATTAAAAGAACAGACCAGGGTCGTGCATGCCGACCTTGAGAAGAAGTTACTTAGCCACATCCAGGTCGTCAATGATTCCGACCGATACGTTTCCCTTCTGCGGCTGATGTACGGATACTACGCGGGTCTCGAAGAAAAACTCGACCACCATAAGGATCACCTTCCCGACTACACTGCCCGCAGGAAGTCAGCGGCCATTCTCAACGACTTGAAACGACTGGCTTACCCGACACATGATCTCCCGGTTTGCCATGACCTTCCCGAAATCGATTCACCGGCCGCAGCGCTCGGAGCGATGTATGTACTTGAAGGCTCCACCCTTGGAGGGAAAATCATTTCGAAGATGTTGCTGAAGCAGGTTCCGACACTGGACGGTGCGATCACTTTTTTTCAAGGCTATCATGATGAAACCATAGACATGTGGCAGAAATTTAAAAATCATCTTCACGCTTCAGTCACGAACGATGACTTCGAAGAAACGCATCGCGCAGCAAGCGAGACCTTTGTAAAATTTAAAAAATGGCTAGAGCATCATGACGCAAAAAAACTATGATTCAGACCTGTGCGGGAGTCTCCCGATTCATTTAACCAATTCAATTCAACCGCATGGTGTTCTGGTCATTGTAGATCGAACAAGGCTGAAGATAATTCAGATCAGCGAGAACGCTGACGCAGTTTTCGGAATGCCTTTTAAGGACATAATTGATCAAAGTCTGCCTGCTATCATCGGTGAAAAGAATGTAAAAGCATTACAGAAATTCACAGGTGCGTATGAGAATCGCCTGCCGATGACCTGGACAATTGGAGGAAAAGATTTTCTCGTGCTCGTACATAGCCGTGAAAAATATTTTGTTGCCGAGATCGATTTGAACCCTGTCGTGCAGAATGAGCAGGATACTTTTGTGCAGGTGTTTCAGGAAACGCGCAAGAGCATGTCAGCCATAGAATCGGGAAAAAATGTCAGGGACGTTTGTCGCATTGCAGCGGAAGAGCTCAAGCGCATTTCAGGTTTCGACAAGGTGATGATCTATAGCTTTGATGAAGAGTGGAACGGCACGGTACTCGCGGAAGTGAAGGAAGAAGGAATGGAATCCTATATGGGCTTCACGTTTCCTGCATCTGATATCCCTAAGCCTGCCCGGCAGATGTACACAAAAATTCCGTATCGCCTGATTCCTGATGCCGCTTACAAGCCAGTGAAACTCTACCCCGTGATCAATCCGATAACGCAAGGGTTCATCGACCTTTCAGATACAAATCTCCGCAGTGTTGCCGCTGTCCACCTCGAGTATCTGAAGAACATGGGCGTCACAGCGTCCATGTCCATCAGGATCACGAAAGACAACAAACTGTGGGGATTGATTGCATGCCACCATCGTGCGGCAAAGAATCCAAGCTACCAGTTATGTTCGGTTTTCGAACTGCTTTCCAATATCATCTCTGCAAAAATTTCTGCGCTCATTACCCGTGAGTCGCATGACTTTGACACGCAGATTAAAGAAAGGTATACCATTGTTCTCGAAGACGTGTATAAAAAACAATCTCTGAACGAAGCCTTTTTCTCCACGACCGGGATTCTGGAGTTGTTTGACGCGACAGGGGCAATCATTACGAAGGGAGATCAGTATACTGCTGCAGGCGATGTTCCCGACAAGGCATACATAGACGATCTGATCCTCTGGCTCCAGACGCGCGACATTCCTGCAATTTTTTCAACGGAGTCATTGTCATCAATTTATGATCAGGCCGATGACTTTAAGGAAATTGGAAGTGGCTTTCTTGCGATACGAATGGATTACACCGAGGAAGAATATCTGATTTTGTTCCGACCCGAAGTAGTGAAGGTGATCACATGGGGAGGAAACCCTGATGAGCGTATCCAATTCGAAAAAGACGAAAAAAATTATCACCCGCGCAATTCATTCAAGCAATGGCAGGAGAAAGTCAGCGGAACTTCAACTGAATGGCTACCAGCGCAGCTGCAGGTCGCGGAGAAGTTGCGGGGTTTCATCATGGAATACAAATCCATAAATTCACCATACAGAAGCTAATGACCGAACCGGAAGAACTGCCAAAGAAGACGCGCAAAAAGAATAAGGGGAATCACGCAGTGGTTGCCATTGGTGCCTCTGCGGGTGGACTCGAAGCGATCCACGCCTTTTTTGACAGCATGCCGGAGAGCATCAATTGCTCGTTCATCATTATTCAGCACCTTTCTCCCGATCACAAGAGCTTGCTCGTTGAGCTTGTAGGGCGCCATACGCACATGCACGTGCTAGAGGCGCGCCACCAGGCGGAGGTGAAGGCCAACTGCATCTATATCATTCCAAACAATAAGTTCCTCAGCATCGCAAGCGGAAGGTTGTTGCTGTCTGACAAACCCCCAGCGAAATTTCCTAACAATGCAATAGATGTTTTCCTGTACTCACTTGCGGAAGACCAGAAAGAAGATGCGATCGCAATTATTCTTTCGGGTACAGGAACCGATGGAACAAAAGGCGTTGAAGCTATAAAGGAAGCGGGTGGCTTTGTGATCGTGCAGGACCCGGCCACTGCGAAGTTTGATGGTATGCCGAACAGCGCCATTAACACCGGTAACGCGGACCTGATCCTCTCTCCTGCCGATATGCCTTCGGAACTCATTACATACCTCAATGAGCCGGCATTGCTGTCGGCAGCCTCAGGTATCACCGATGGAGAGCTTGAAGAAATTTTCGGATTGATTCATGAACGCAATGGCCACGATTTCCATTACTACAAGACACCTACGCTGATCCGCAGAATCTCGCGCAGGATGGTCCAGAAAAAAATCAGCTCAGTTACTGATTACCTTGCACTTTTGCGGCAAGATGCCGAAGAGTGCACTCAGCTTGGTAAAGATTTCCTTATCGGTGTCACCAAATTCTTTCGCGACCCGGAGGCGTGGGAAATCCTGAGAAAGAAGGTTATACCAGAGCTTGTTGAAAAAAAGACCGCTGACGACATGATCCAGGTTTGGGTCAGCGCATGCAGCACCGGTGAGGAAGCGTATTCCATGGCGATTATCATCGACCAGGTGCTTGAGGAGATGAACCGCAAACTGGATGTAAAGATCTTCGCGACAGATCTCGACAAGGTTCACATCGAAATTGCGTCTCATGGCCAATATCCATCCGACATTAAAAATGACTTACCCTCTGAAACACTTTCCAAATATTTTACAAAGTTGGAGAGCGGGTACGTGGTGAACCCACGGATACGAAAACAAATTGTTTTTGCACGGCACAATATCACCAAGGACCCTCCCTTCATCAAGAAGGATATTGTAACGTGCCGGAACATGCTCATCTACATGAATCCTGTACTTCAGCAAAAGGTCTATGCCGTGCTGTTGTACTCAACTCGTGTTGATGGATATCTTTTCCTTGGATCGAGCGAGCACGCGAACTACTTTAAGAACAACGTTGCTGATGTGAGCGCCAAGTGGAAGATCTTCAGGAAGGTCACGGATGGAAAGTCAATGACCTTCACGCTGAGTGGCTTCGAAAAGCGCAAAGAAAGTTCACTAAGAACCACGAAGTTATACGAACGCGAAGCTCCTCCGCGGCAGGGCAACATATGGGAAGAGTTCGAACAGGTGCTCAGCGAGGACCTGCATTGCTCTGCCTTTTACATCGATCATAACTTTGAAATCAAGAAAGCGATCGGAAATTATTCGAAGATACTCTCACTGCCTAATCGTGATTTCAAGTTTCAGTTGCTGCAGATGATTCCTGCAGAAAATTCCACACTCATCGGTGCAGAGATCAAACGGGCCTGGCGAAATAAACAAAAGATCCATTTGCGCTCCGTGCGGTTTCAGCGCGAAGATGAGGCACACTACTTTAACATCGTCATCAAGCCTCCCCAGGGTTCACATTTTGAAAACCTGACGCTGATCACCATTGTCGAAAACTATCACGACACAAAAAACAGCGTCCGCATTGCCTCACGGCAGGAAGACACAAAGAGCATTGACGAATACATTGCTTCCTTACAGGACGAGCTGCAGGAAACAAAGTACAACCTTCAGCTGGCAATTGAAGACCAGGAAACGACCAACGAAGAGCTTCAATCCAGCAATGAAGAATTGCTTTCTGCCAATGAAGAGCTTCAGTCGTCCAACGAGGAATTGCAGTCTGTTAACGAGGAGCTGCACACGCTCAATACGGAACATCAGCTGAAAATACGTGAACTGCTGGAATTGAATGATGACCTGAATAACTATTTCCGGAGTGTTGACATTGCACAGATCTTCCTGGATGCTGATCTTCACATTCGGAAATTCAATCCCGCGTCAGCGAAGATGATCAATTTCATCGATTCGGACGTGGGCCGCCCGATCTCACATATATCCAACAACATTCTGCATGAAAGGCTCACGGATGACATCAATCTGGTGTTGAATAAAAATCAGATCATCGAGAAAGAAGTGCAGCTGGTCAGCGGAAAGAATATGCTCATGCGAATTATGCCATACGTAACGCGCGATAACATTATCGGTGGCGTGATCATTTCCTTTGTGGATATAACTACAATCACGAAGCTCAATAACATCATCCGGGGTGTGTTCAATGCGAGTCGCAGCGGGATTGTAGCATTTGAAAGTATCCGTGACCACAACAACACGATCGTGGACTTCCGCGCGATTACCGCCAATGATTCCGCAAACAAGATCTTTGAATCTATCGTCAGCGATGTCGCCAACAAAATGCTGAAGAAAGATCTCAGCTGGCTGGCACCGCCACAGATGTTTGACCGTTACGTATCGGTGGTCACCAGGGACAAGGATGTGCTTGCTGACATCTTTATCGAAAGCACGCAGCAGTGGCTCGAAGTGACAGCGGTTAAAATGACCGATGGCTTCGTGGCAACGTTCACCGATATCACCAGCAAAAAAATTGCCGAGCAGCGCCTTAAGAAAAATTACGCTGAACTCGTTACGGTTAAGGAAAATCTAAAAAGGCTCAATGCGGAACTGGAAGAAAAAGTTGCTGAACGGACTCGCGCATTGTCGGTTAGTGAAGAGCGGTTCCGCCTGGTGGGCCGGGCAACAAATGACGCGTTGTGGGACTGGGATTTCGTGAACAACAAGATGTGGTGGAGCGAATCCTTCTACACGATGTTCGGCTATGACAACAAGAGTGACCTGTCAACACGCGCGCAATGGCTTGCGAAGATTCACCCTGACGATCGGGAAGGCGTTGAAAAAAGCCTGCACCACGTGATCAACAGCAATCAGAATCAATGGATGCGAGAGTATAGGTTTTTGAAGGCTGATGGCCGTTATGCCGACATTCTCGACCGGGCCTACGTATTGCATGATGAGCATGAGATCCCCTATCGAATGCTTGGATCCATGTTTGATCTCACGGAGCAGAATCTCGCAAAGCAAGAGATAGCGCAGATCGATGCACAGCGTAAGTTTCTTGCTGAATCCATGCCATTGATCGTGTGGACCACCGATCCGAGAGAGAATGTAAACTTCGCCAATCGCCAGTTTGAGCTTTATACGGGAATGTCGCAGCAGCAGGCAATCGGTAATGGCTGGCAAAGCGTCATACATCCGGACGACCTCACGCAGCTGATGAACGATTGGAAGAAGGCAAGCCATGAAAAGAAAGATTTTCAGGTCGAGGTTCGCGTTAAAACAGCCAATGGCGATTATCACTGGAACGTGTTATCCGCGAAAGCGCGAAGAGAAACTAACGGCAATCTCATCAGCTGGGTGATCACCACGATTGATATTCACGAACAGAAAAATCTGAATCAGTTTCTCGAAAACAAAGTTGATGAACGGACGCGCCAACTGAAGGAAATGAATGAAGCACTTGAGCGCAGCAACTATGATTTGCAGCAGTTTGCCTCCGTTGCCTCGCACGACTTGCAGGAACCACTCCGCAAGATCCACATGTTCGCGCACCTCGTGAAGGAACGTTATGTAAAGGAACAGCCCGAAGCCTCACAGTACCTCGAGAAAATACTGCAGTCGTCACAGCGCATGAAGTCAATGATATCAAGTGTGCTGAATTTCTCAAAATTATCGGGCGATAGAGATTACTTTGAGGCCATTGACCTGTCGAAGCTCGTCAAAGATCTGCTGGAAGATTTTGAAATAGTTATAGATGAAAAGAATGCCAAAATAAAAATCGGAAATCTTCCGGAAGCCGAAGTTATTCCCGGTCAGATGCGGCAGGTATTTCAGAATCTGCTGAGCAACGCGTTGAAATTTTCAAGGCCGGGTGTTCCGCCTGAAATTGAAGTGAATTCCGTCCGGATTGCCGCAAAAGAATTTAATGGAAAAGAAAAGGCCGATGGACCATTCGTTCGCGTTTTCGTTCGCGACAACGGCATCGGTTTCGAGAAAGAATTCAGCGAAAGCGTTTTTCAGCTTTTTCAGCGCTTGCATTCGAAAGACAAATATGAGGGGACGGGGATCGGGCTCGCTGTGACGAAAAAAATAATTGAAAAACACCACGGCCTCATCCATGCGACAAGCGAAACGGGCCATGGCACAATTTTTTCGTTTATTATTCCTCTTAAGCAGTCATGAAGTGATGAGCGCAAAGGTGCAGTGTAAAAGAGTTATTTTGTTAGCGGAAGACGATCAGGATGACCGGCTGATTTTCGCAGAAGCATTTGAAGAAATGAATGCGCCAGGAATTTGTCTCGAAGCCGTTGAGGACGGGATTGAAGTCATTAACCGGCTCAAGGACCTCCGCCATGAGGACGAACTTCCCCATCTTTTTATACTCGATCAGAATATGCCGAAGATGACCGGCAAAGCCACGCTCACTTACCTGAAGGCGAACGAGCGTTTCCGCAATATTCCGGTCATTATCTATTCTACCTATCCTGATGCATCGCTCATTGCTGAATTTGTCGCGCTTGGCGCAGAACAGGTTGTCACCAAGCCGGATTCATACAATGGGTTTAAGGATATGGTTCACGCGTTTATCGCAAGGTACTTTAACGAAACGCTTCTTGCGTCCGGACAAATTGAAAGCGCTATCATTGCAAAAGTTGCTGACCCATCCTCGCGTGCCTGAGTGCATTCGCATTATATTGATCACTTCTTATTCTTTTTTTCCCGCTGCAGCTGAAACAGTTGAAGGGCCAGCTGATCAACCAGAGAAGTGTTTGCTTCAATCTCTGGAAACTGATTTGAAAAATACGCTTTCGCTGCCCAGATCTCCAGCACATCATCAGTGCTGATCGAATAAGGTTCGTATGAGCGGTTGTCGGAAACCAATAATAATTTGTTTCGCTGGTCTGCAAAACTGAAGATCCGCTTGAAGACGATGCCGTCCTGACGGGTTACCAAAATATAAAGTTTTCCGTTTTTAATGTTTTCAACATTTTCAACGTACTCACCGAATATCACACTTCCGGGAAGTATGGGCAGCATTGAATCCCCTTTGATCTCAAACGCACGATGTGTCTTATTTTTTGGCAACATCGGCAAACTGATCTTCGGAAGGTCTTTCACAAATTCCGGATCCTGAAAGCCCGAGGTATAGCCAGCATAAGCTTTCTGCGGAACAAGCTCAACGTTCTCCTTATTATTTGTGTCAACGGTAATGGCCAGGACCTCTTTACTTTTTGAAGCACCGCGCGACTTCCATTCCTTCTGTGGCATGCTGCTGAGGTCACTGTTGATCAGATGATCCAGGCTCACCGAAAAGATTTTAGAAATCTCCATGAGGCAGGAAACAGGTGGCGTTGAACGCTCCTCCTCGTAGGCTCCGACAGCGGCCTGTTTCAGACCGAGCTTCTCTGCGAGTTGCTTTTGTGTGAAGCCTCCCTGTACGCGTAAAAATTTGAGGTTTTTATTAACGGTTGCCATGAACTGGTTTTTTGGTTTCACAAATACAATTACTTGTGAAGTCTCCGCAAAGTACCTGCGGAAACCCTCACGAAAGTAATTTTCCAACTATAAAACGTTGCTATGGCAAACAACTTTGTAAAACTAAAAATTTTAGTTGATATCTGCAACACTCAACTAATAATTTTAGTTACTTAGCATCATGGAGCGGAACATTATACACCTGGATCTCGATGCATTTTTTGTGGCTGTGGAATGCCGCAAAAACCCGAAGCTTAAAGGCAAGCCACTCATTATCGGTGGCAGCAGTCGCAGAGGTGTTGTGGCAGCCTGCA
The DNA here is from genome assembly GCA_029309925.1 of Fulvivirgaceae bacterium JP3-4. GTDB lineage: Bacteria > Bacteroidota > Bacteroidia > Cytophagales > Cyclobacteriaceae > Chryseosolibacter. The sequence goes on along the minus strand of JARKND010000001.1, from coordinate 1,581,757 downwards.
GTTACGAAACACGCAGATTTGGTGTTCATTCTGCGATGCCGATGTACCTCGCATTGCAACTTTGTCCCGAAGCCAAAGTTATTTCTGGCGACATGGAAGCCTACAGCCAGGCTTCGCACGATGTAACAGAGATTATAGAGGAGCAGTCTCCGTCTTTTGAAAAATCTTCCATCGATGAATTCTACATCGATGCCAGTGGCATGGACCGCTACTTTGGCGCATTCAAGTGGGCTGTCGAGTTGCGGAAGAAAATTCAAAAAGAAAGTCACCTGCCGATTTCCCTGGGCATGTCCGTGAACAAGCTCGTATCAAAAGTTGCAACGGGAGAATTCAAGCCGAATGCAGAAAAACACATTCCGGCCGGCACTGAAAAAGATTTCCTCGGGCCATTGTCGATTGAAAAAATACCGATGGTCGGAAAACAAACTGCCTCATTCCTATACGACATGGGCGTGCGCACAGTGCAGACGTTGCGCGAAATGCCTTTGCAATTTTTGGTGAGCGCTTTTGGCAAGAACGGCCTCTCGTTGTGGAATAAGGCGCAGGGTATCGATTCTTCCCCTGTCGTCCCCTATAGCGAACAAAAGTCAATCTCGACAGAATGCACTTTTGAAAGCGACACTATTGACGTGAAGCGGATGAAGAATATACTCATCGCGATGGTTGAGAAGGTCGCGTTCACCTTGCGCGAACAGAAGAAGCTGACCTCCTGCGTGACGGTGAAGATCCGTTACGCAAACTTCGACACGGAGACAAAGCAGGTCCATATCCCCTACTCCTCCTCCGACCATGTCATTCTAAATGTAGTGACAGCTTTGTTTGACAAACTATATAACAGGAGAATGTTGATCCGCCTGGTGGGTGTTCGCCTGAGTGGTCTGGTTCACGGCAATCATCAGATCAGCCTTTTCGATGACACGGAAGAAAACATCAATCTCTATCAGGCCATCGATCACATCAAGCATAAATATGGAGCAGAAAAAATAATCCGCTCAAACACGATAGAAGTGAATAAGCGAGTGCGCATGGAGTTGAACATGTTCAAGGGTCCGAAGAGGATGAAGAACCCTTAAATCACTACCCCTAAATCCCCTAAAGGGGACTTATGGAGTCTAAAGGAAGCACCAATGGTCAAAATGCGAATTAACTAATTTGAAATGCATGGATAAGCGGACGATGTTTTATGGGACGCAACCGATCACTTTTGATAATGCACGCAGGTTGCGAAAGGAAATGACAGAGGCAGAACGCATGCTTTGGGTACGTATTAGTAAAAAACAATTAGACGGTGCGCGATTTCGCAGGCAGCATCCGATCGGAGATTACATCGCAGATTTTTATTGCCATGAACTCAAATTGGTGATTGAGGTTGATGGCAGGGTTCATGAAACCCGACAGGAATACGATCGACAGCGAACAGAAGAGATGACCTTAGGCGGAATAACCGTCATTCGTTTTACAAATGACGACATCATACATGATATGGAAGCCGTTTTGATGAAAATTAAACAACAGATTGCCAACGTGCCTGCAAGGCAGATTCACAATGTGTGAACTGTCGTGAACACGATGTAAAATGGTTTGTATAAAAAAACCGTTCAACAATAAAAGCCTCCCCCCTGGGGGAGGTTTGGAGGGGTTCGAAATTATATCGTGAATAACCCATCGAAGTGGATTGAAAAAATGGACAGATATCAAAAAATGAAAATGCGCACCGGTAGAGACGCATAATTAAGCGTCTCTACCGGTGTGACACAAACTGTCGTGGACACAATTTAAAATTGTGTGTATAAAAAAAGATTTAACAATAAAACCCTCCCCCGCGGGGGAGGTTTGGAGGGGTCTATGAAAATAAAATTGCACGAATCCGTATCGGAATTATTTTTTATGATCGCGCCACCGCGACACATTGCCAGCGATGTTTCCGTTTTGAAAGACGATGTCCATTACCTTATTGGTCATCAGTTGGACGACCGCCACGTGAAAGCACACATTTCATTGTTCAAATACAATGACGAACACATGGACGACATGATCAGGTTTGTCGAATCGCGTGCCATCGATTTTCAGCCGTTCAATGTTTTTCTGAAAGATTTCGGTGTGTTCTACAATGGTTCGAAACGCTCGATCTATCTCGACATTGTTAACAAATATCCGATCCAGGAAATTTTTGAGAAGCTGGTGAAGGAAGATTCTTCTTTTACGCCACATATTCCGATCGCACGCAACCTGGCGATGGATGACTTCCTGCGTTGCTGGCCGTACCTCAAAGGACTGAACTACAGCAATCAGCATTTTCTATGTGATCGCATCACCGTACTTGCCAAAACTGAAAACAAATGGAATTTTTATAAAGACATCCTGTTCGAAGGAGAAATTTAAGATCGATATCCACCAAAGGTTTACCGTTAATCAAACAAAAAACATATGACACCTTTGGAGATTTTAAAGAAAACTTTTGGCTACGAATCCTTCCGTCTCAGACAGGAAGAAGCAATTCATTCCGTGCTTTCTGGCCGTGATACTTTTGTACTGATGCCGACTGGCGGTGGCAAATCCCTTTGTTACCAGATCCCAGCGCTGATGCTCGGGGGAGTTGCGCTTGTCGTGTCACCGCTGATTGCCTTGATGAAAGATCAGGTGGATGCTTTACGCGTCAACGGCATCAGGGCTGCGTACCTGAATTCAACACTCAGCTTTCAACAGCAGGAGAAAGTCCTTACACTGGTGAAGGAAAACAAAGTGAAGCTTCTGTACATTGCGCCCGAGCGTCTCGTCAAGAATGACAACCTCCTTGATCACCTTAGAAATGTCAGGATCAGTCTCATTGCAATTGACGAAGCCCACTGCATTTCACAATGGGGCCATGACTTCCGTCCCGACTACCTGATGCTTGCGCGAATGAAGAACGTTTTTCCTTCAGTGCCGGTGATCGCCCTTACCGCCACAGCCGACAGGCTGACGCAAAAAGATATACTGGACAAACTGGAACTCACCTCCCCAAATATTTTCACCTCAAGCTTTAACAGAACCAATATTCGCTATCTGGTGCAGGATAAAGTAAACGCCTTCGACAGGCTTCTTAATTTTTTGTCGGAGCACAAAGATGAATCAGGTATTATCTATTGCTTGTCGAGGCGTTCGACCGAAACGCTTGCGGAGGATCTGCAAGTGGCCGGATATAATGCACTTCCCTATCATGCCGGTTTAGACCTGCCAGCGCGGACGTTGCATCAGGACAAATTTTTGAAAGACGATGTAAAGATCATTGTGGCGACCATTGCATTCGGCATGGGTATCGACAAATCGAATGTGCGTTTTGTTGTGCACATGGACGTCCCAAAAAATATCGAAGGCTATTACCAGGAGACAGGCCGCGCAGGCCGCGATGGCCTCCCGTGCATTGCACTCATGTTCTACTCCTCCGGTGATATCGCGAAGCTGAAAAAATTTGTGATGATCGAAAACAATCCGGAACAAACTGCCATTCAGCTGCGGAAGCTCGATGAAATGGCAAGGCTTGCGGAAGTGAATTACTGCAGGAGAAAATTTCTTCTCAACTATTTTGACGAGAACACGACAGACTACTGCGGCAACTGTGATGTATGTCTGCAAAATGTTGAAGAATACGATGCCACTGAAGCAGGGACAAAAGCACTACAGGCGATACAAACCTTGGGCGAAAAATTTGGTGCTGGTTATGTAGTCGATTTCTTATGGGGATCGACAAGCAACAAAATTCAGCCGGATCACAAGCTCCTCCACACTTATGCTTCGGGCAATGCATTATCAAAAACTGAATGGCAGAACATGTTGGCGGGCCTGGTGTCGCATGGATACCTTGTAAAAACGAAAGGAAGTTATCCGGTGCTGAAGTTGACTGAGCTTGGCTTCCGCACGATCGAGAAAAAATTGAATATTTCGCTGACGCGGAAACGGCTCGAGCATGAAACATTATTTTTCGAGAACAAACCGGGAGTGTCTTCAATGTTGCTGCAGGACTTGAAAACCGTACGAAGAAAACTCGCCAGCGAAGAAGGGGTCCCCGCCTTCGTTGTGCTTTCGGATGCAAGCCTGGAAGAGCTCGCTACGTACCTTCCGTTGACCCCCATTGACCTTGCGCAGATTTCAGGATTCGGGGAAACGAAAATCCGAAAGTATGGGCAGACATTTCTTGACGTGGTCATTGCATACTGCCAACTGAACAACGTTGAATCGAAAATGCAGTTGAAGGCTCCAAAGATTTTCAAACGAGCCAACCTGGAATCAGACACAGCAACAAAGCGGCTAACGCTCCGGCTGTTCAAACAGGGTAACACTGTTGCCCAAATTGCTGAGGCGCGCAAGCTGGCCCCTTCTACCATTGAAGGCCATATTGCTTTCTACATCAGGCTTGGAAAGATTCCGCTTGACAGTGTCCTCGCGCACGACAAGATCAAAGAAATTGAAAAAGCGATCGATCGTGTCGGTGACAGGGCGCTCACACCTCTTAAACTTGAGCTTGGCGATAACTATTCGTTCTCGGAAATACGATATGTCATTGCTCACCGGCAGGGTGCGAAACTTGAAGAGCCTCATCTCTCCTATGGCGAAGGCCCAGGCGAGACCAGCGTGAATGAAAGAGTTGAGGAATACGTTGCGGTTTAAACCAAAAAAGATGGATGAGGCGTTGAAACATAAAAATCTCAAGAAATTAACGGGCGGGCTATCGCTGAATTGCCACACGGGCTTCAGTTTCAAGTACGGCACCATGCCCGTACGGGAGCTTTTTGAGGAGGCGAGGCGATGCGGCATCCGGAAACTTGTGCTTACCGAGATCAACAACACAGCTTCGTACATGGAGATGCTGCGCCTCTGTTCCCGAAACGCTCCAAAAGAAAACGGAATGACAGATTTTGGCACGCTTGGGTACGAGCTCGAAATTGCAGTTGGAATAGAGTTCCGGAAAGATGACGAGCTCCTTTATATAGCGATCGCACAAAACAATGCTGGCTTCGAGAAATTGAACCGCTTCCTCTCGCACCACAACCGTGAAGCCAAACCACTTCCGAACCGCGCTCCCGATTTCAATGGCGATGTATTTGTCGTGTATCCTTTTCAGAAGCAGGAACCATTCCAGCTTCGTGCGAATGAGTTTATCGGGGTACGCAAGTCACAGCTTCACAACTTTTCTGTCAATCAGGAGCGCCATGAATTCATGCACAAATATGTCGTGTTGCACCCTGTAACATTTCTTCCTAATAAAACATTGCCAGGCGGAAAAACAGATAAGCGCGACTTCAACACGCACCGTCTCCTTCGCGCCATTGCAAAAAACACCTTGCTGAGCAAACTCGATAAGCAGGAAGAAGCTCATGAAGACGAATTCATGGTTAGCGAAGCGGAACTCGAACGCAGCTTTGAAAACTTTCCCGAGCTGATTGACAACACGCGTTCACTGCTGGCACAATGCACCATCGATATCCGCCAGGGTGAAGACAAAAACAAAAAAGTCTTCACTGAATCAAGAGACGTTGATCTTGCGTACCTCAAGGCAGAAACATGGAAGGGATTCAAACGTGTCTACGGAGACAATAAAGAAGTATGGTCGCGCATTGAAAAAGAGTTGCGCGTCATTGAGCGAAAAGAGTTCACCGCTTACTATCTGATCGCATACGACCTTATCTCCTTTGCAAAATCGAAAGGCTATGACTACGTAGGACGCGGCAGTGGAGCCAACAGTGCTGTGGCCTATTGCCTGGGAATAACAAATGTCGATCCCATCGAGCTCAACCTTTATTTCGAACGGTTTCTTAATGAAGAGCGCACGTCACCACCCGATTTCGATATCGACTTTTCGTGGGACAACCGCGATGCCATCTACGAATACATTTTTCAACGTTATGGCTACGACCATGTATGCCTGCTGGCCACCCACGTCACCTACCAGTGGAAATCCATTCTTCGTGAGCTCGCCAAAGTTTTCGGTTTGCCCAAAGAAGAAATTGACGAACTGGTTGAAAATCCGCAGGCAGGTAAAGATCGTGACCACATCGCAGGCCTCGTGTTCAGGTTTGCTTCATACATTGTAGAGAAAGAACTGCCCGCAAACTTTTCAATTCATGCCGGTGGCGTATTGATCACGGACAAACCGATCTATGCCTACACCGCCACTGAACTTCCACCGAAGGGTTACCCGGTCTCGCATTTTGAAATGCACAACGCAGAAGATTTCGGAATTTTCAAATTCGACATCCTCAGCCAGCGCGGTCTCGGCCACATCAAAGAAACAGCGAAGCTCGTAAAGCGTAACAAGGGCATTTCTGTGGATGTGCATCAATTCAAAAAATTCAAGGAGGATGAGAAAGTGAAGGCGCTTTTGCGCGATAGCCGTGCCATCGGTTGTTTTTATGTTGAGTCGCCTGCCATGCGCGCCCTGCTGGGAAAATTAAGGTGCGAAGACTATCTCACACTCGTTGCTGCAAGCTCCATCATCCGCCCAGGTGTCGCAAGCTCGGGAATGATGCGTGCTTACATTGAAAGGTTCCATGCCGTGCGAAATGGAAAAGGCTATGAAGTGATCCATCCCAGGATGGAAGAGCTCATGCGCGAAACCTATGGCGTGATGGTGTACCAGGAGGATGTGATCAAAGTCGCACATGAGTTTGCAGGTCTCACCCTGACAGAAGCCGATGTGCTCCGCAGAGGCATGTCTGGCAAGTATCGCTCCCGCGAAGAGTTTCACCGCGTCAGGGAAAGATTTTTTGAAGAGTGCGCCAGGCGCGAATATCCACAGCATGTGATCGATCGCGTGTGGTTTGAGATCGAAAGCTTTTCCGGCTATTCTTTCGCGAAAGGGCACTCCGCAAGCTATGCTGTTGAAAGTTACCAGAGTCTCTACCTCAAAGCTCACTTTCCGCTTGAGTTTATGGTTGGCGTGATCAATAACTTCGGTGGCTTCTACAAAACTGAGTTCTATTTTCACGAAGCACGCATGAACGGTGCCGACATTCAGCCACCTTGTGTCAACAAAAGTGATTATCTCACCAACATTTATGGCGATCAGGTTTTCATTGGATTCATCCATTTGAAAAGTCTTGAGACAAAGATCGCGCAGGAGATCAGTCCGGAGCGCGACCGAAACGGAATTTATAAAAGCCTGGAAGATTTTCTGCGGAGAATTTCTATCACACTGGAACAACTCCGACTGCTCATCCGCATGGGAGCGTTTCGATTCACAGGCAAAAGCAAACAACGACTGCTTTGGGAGGCAATGCTCTTCTTCAGCAACACGCAATCGAAAGAACAAAGCACCCGTCTTTTCGACACCGAACCGAAGGAATACCCTTTGCCCGCGCTATCGCGGAATGAGAGCGAGGACTGGTTTGACGAACTCGAGCTGCTTGGCTTTCCGTTGTGCGACCCTTTCAGGCTATTGGCAAGCGCGGATCGGGGTGATACTGTCGCCAGTGAACTGATGCAAAAACTGGGAAAAACTGTGTCGATCATGGGATACATTGTGACGACCAAAGATGCCCGGACAAAAAATCGCGAGGCAATGCATTTCGGTACGTTCCTCGATCAGAATGGGGAAGTCTTCGATACGGTGCATTTCCCGGACATCGCGAAACGCTTTCCTTTCCGGGGCCGCGGATTTTATTTGCTGCGGGGCAAAGTTGTGGAAGACTTCGGTGTACCGGCCGTAGAGGTCGTGCACATGGAAAAAATGCCCATGATCCACAAAAGGGCCGAAGAATTTATGCGACAGCCGGTTGAGCACCGCGAAGGTTCGAAAGTTGCCAACAGCGTAGCGTAAAAGCGGGCATAAGATTTTACCGGCTATAGTCAGCTTTCCTGTAGTTGGATTGAGGGGGCCAGAAACATTACCAATATGATAAGCGTGATTATTCCCGCGTACAACGAATCTGAGTCGATTCGCAGTACCATTGCCTATGTTTATGCAAACGCATCTTACAGAAGACTGTTGAAAGAAGTGATCGTAGTGGATGGTGGAAGCACGGATAATACTGTTGCGGAGGCCGAAAAAACCGGAGCAACGGTGATGAGGAGTCCCGTGAAAGGACGCGCTGCACAACTGAACTACGGTGCACGGCAGGCCACCGGAACGATTCTCTATTTTCTCCAGGCCAACTGCCTGCCTCCAAAGAACTTTGTTAGTGAGATTGTGAAAGCCTCCACCAAAGGATTTGCCTGTGGCGCATTCACTGTAAAGTTTGAATACAAACACTGGATGCTCAACGCGATGGCGTGGGTCTCCAATCGTTACAACTCCATTGTCAAGATCAGCGACCAAAGTCTTTTCATGACCAGGGAATTATTTGACAAGTCAGGCGGCTTCCGCGAAGACCAACTCGTGATGGTTAACCAGGAAATGATCAAACGCCTGAAGCGTTATACAAATTTCATCGTCATAAAAGAGGCGATCGTCAGCTCAGCAAAAAAATATGCGCGATATGGTTTTGTAAAGATGGGCCTTGTCCAGGCGGTTGCGTTTGTGATGCACCGGTTGGGCTATTCGCAGCACGAAATGGCGCTGATCTACCGGAAATACCTCCGCTGGGACATCGGGCCAAAGTTGCAACAGAAAAATTCGGTGGATTTGAAGACTGTGGATCAGCTTCCCGTTATTTCGCTACAGCAATAATTTCCCGTAGGCAGCTTCGTCAAAACCGAGCGTGATAACTTTTCCATTTTTTTCGAGCAGAGGACGTTTGATCACACTCGTCTTGTCCTGCATGAGGACGATGGCGGAACTTTCGCTGGTCACTTTTTCTTTTGTTGCATCGTCAAGCTGACGCCAGGTGGTCCCTTTCCTGTTGACAAGACTCTCCCACCCGACCTGCTTACTCCATTCCTGAAGCTTCGCGGATGTTATTCCTTTTGATTTATAGTCGTGGAATTCAAAGTCGATTTTATTCTTCTTCAGCCAGTCTACGGCTGATTTTACCGTATTACAATTTTTGATTCCGTAAACAGTCATAGTTCTATTTTCCTTTTAACGACTTCACGAAAGTAGAAATATCGGCTGATAAATCTTTAGAACTGCTCAGCCGGGTGATGAAGGCGCTGCCCACAATTGCACCGGCCCCATACGATGACGCTTTGGAGAACGTGGCCTGATCTGAAATCCCAAAACCAATGAGAATGGGGTTTTTCAACTTCAACGCTGACAGTTTTTGAAAGTATGAAACCTGTTCCTCTGAAAAATCCTTTTTTGCTCCGGTGGTGCTGGATGCCGACACCGCATAAATGAACCCTTCGGTCATCCCGTCAATGCGCCTGATGCGATCGTCTGAAGTGGTTGGCGAGATCAGGAACGTATTGCACATGTTGTGCTTGCGGAAGACATCTTTGTACAGCTCCTCGAATTCATACACCGGCATGTCAGGAAGGATCAAACCATCGACTCCCGCTGCAGCTGCATCTTCAACGAATTTTTCTACACCGTACTGCATAACCGGATTGAGATAACCCATTAAGATGATCGGGAGCTTGACGGTCTTGCGGATTTCCTTTACCTGCGCCAGTAGTTTTTTTACTGTCATGCCATTGTCAAGCGCCACCTTGTTGCTCGCCTGGATGGTCGGGCCGTCTGCCACCGGATCAGAGAAAGGAATACCAATCTCAATGATATCGGCTCCAGCCCTTTCAAGATGTGAGGCAATCGAAACGGTATCCTCGAGCTTCGGAAACCCAGCGGTGTAAAAGACGGAAAGGATGTCTTTCTTTTTCGAGTCGAATAATGTCGTAATTCTATTTTTCATAAAAGCTTAAAGCGGAAAGCAGAAAGCTGAAAGCGTAAAGCACGTTCAGCGTAATATATTATTTATCGTCAAGTATAATCGAAGCACTCGTCTTGAATCCTGCTGCTTTGACTTGCAGCTTGAAGCTTGAAGCTTGCAGCCTTCGCAAGCTCCGATCGAATTAACTCCGCCCTTCCAAAGGCTTGCAGCTTGTAGCGTGCAGCCTGCAGCCCGTTCAAGTTAAGGCTGACCGTGAAGGTCGCACGCCTCGCATAGAGCACCTAATACTTTCCCCACCGTATATACGTCTCGAGATCCTTATCCCCACGACCGGAAAGATTGATGACGACCACATCGTCCGGATCAAACTCAAACTGATTGAGCACAGCCACCGCGTGTGCCGACTCGATGGCAGGAATGATCCCCTCCAGGCGACTAAGTTCAATTCCCGCGTTCATCGCTTCATCATCAGTAGCACTCACGAACTTTACGCGACCGGTGTCGAATAGGTGCGCGTGGATCGGCCCGATGCCAGGGTAATCAAGGCCGGCAGAAATTGAGTAGGGTTCCACCACCTGGCCATCTTCCGTCTGCATCAGCAAGGTCTTGCTTCCGTGCAACACGCCAGGCTTCCCCAACGCAGTTGTAGCCGCAGACTCACCGGAACTCACGCCTTTACCTGCAGCCTCGACACCCACCAGGTTCACATGCTCTGAATCCAGATAATGATAGAAGGCACCCGCTGCATTACTTCCCCCACCCACACAGGCGAAGACATAATCCGGGAACGGGTTACCGATTGTTTCAGTCAGTTGCTTCCGCATCTCATCGCTGATGACGGATTGAAATCTCGCCACCATGTCCGGATAAGGATGTGGACCTACCACCGAGCCGATGATGTAATGGGTGTCTGAAGGATTATTGATCCAGTGGCGCATCGCCTCGTTGGTAGCATCTTTCAGCGTCATGTTGCCGCTCGTGGCCGGCACAACCTTCGCCCCAAGAATGCGCATACGCTCCACGTTAGGCCTTTGACGTTCCATGTCCACCTGTCCCATATATACAACGCACTCCATCCCCATCAGCGCGCATACCGTTGCCGTTGCAACTCCGTGTTGTCCGGCACCAGTTTCAGCGATGATCTTTTTCTTGCCCAACCGTTGAGCTAACAGGATCTGCCCGATCGTGTTGTTAACCTTGTGCGCACCGGTGTGACATAAGTCTTCGCGCTTCAGATAGATCTTTGCTTTATACTTTTCCGACAACCGGTTCGCGAAAAACAGCGGTGTTGGCCGACCAACGTAGTCTTTCAAAAGCTGATGAAACGCTTTTTGAAAACTTTCGTCAGTGATGATATTCAGATAGTTATTGCGCAGTTCCTCAACGTTGGGATAAAGCATCTCGGGAATGTATGCTCCACCAAACTGACCGTAATAACCGCGATGATCCACTTCGTATTTCATATCGTTATGGGTTTGTTAAAACCTTATTTCACTTCATTTAGAATATTCATGACCTGCCTGATCTTGTTCACGTCTTTCAATCCTGGCGAAATTTCAACACCGCTGTTGATGTCGATCGCGTGGATGTTCATGTCATTCAGTGATTTAACTTCTGCCACGTTTGCAGGACTCAATCCGCCACTCAAAAAGAACGGAGTTTGCTGATCATATCCTGTCAGAATACTCCAGTCAAAGCGAGTCGCATTTCCACCGAAGTGCTTTCCTTTTGTGTCGAACAGAAAGTAGTCAACTGCTGTATGATACTTTTTCAAGTCTTGAAAGTTAAATTTATCATCCAACGAAAAAGCCTTGATGATCAGCATGTTATGGGCTCTCAACTCTTCACATTGTTCAACTGTTTCGTGACCGTGTAACTGCACCATGTGAAGGTTATGAATGACCGCCTTGGCCAGTATCTCCTCCGTTGTGGCGTTCACAAATACGCCAACTTTTTGGATGAACGGATCGACCTTCGGCATCTTAAAATCATCGCCAACGAACCTTGACGACTGGTCATAAAAAATAAACCCAAGATAATCCGGACGAAGGTCGGCCACCTCCTGGATGTTCTTTTCTTCCCGCATGCCACACACTTTTACATTCATTTTCTTATCCGTTTACTTTTTGATTTTGCAGTTCAGTCATGAACGAGATGGCCGCTTCCGCGGGATTACTTTGCTTCATGAAGTTCTCCCCGATCAGGAATCCCTGGTACCCAAACTGCCGTAGTTCGATGATCGTATCGGGCGATGTGATGCCACTTTCCGAAACCTTAACAACGTCTTTGGGAATCATCGGAGCCAACCGCTTTGAGGCCTCAAGACTGACATTAAAAGTTTTCAGATTACGGTTGTTGACACCGACCAGGTCGGCACCGCTTTCAAGATTCGCGTTCAACTCCGCCTCATCGTGAACTTCCAGCAGCACCTGCAGCCCAAGTGAATGAGCAAAAGTTGTGAGCTGCTTTGTGGTCGGTGGTGCCAGAACAGCTGCGATCAAAAGTATCGCATCCGCTCCAATCGACTTCGCTTCGACCACCTGGTACTCATCAATGGTAAAATCTTTGCGGATGATTGGAACCTGATTGACTGCCCTGGCCTTCTTCAGATCGTCATTGCTTCCACCAAAAAAGTTTGAGTCGGTTAAAACGGACAATGCAGAACAGCCGCCCGTCACATACCCTTTCGTTGTTTCCTCAACAGAGGCCGTTGCATTGATCACGCCCTTTGATGGTGACTTCCTTTTAAACTCCGCGATAATTCCAGTCTTGGTTTTATCCAGAACAAACTCCGAGATCTTGTAGGTGGTTCGCAAAAAATCTGGACGTTGTTCAAGCTTCTTAATCGACACGAGGTTTTTAAGCTGATCGACTTCTGTCCGTTTATGTTCAATGATCTTATCGAGAATGTTCATGCCCTTAGTTATTAAGAAGTGCCTTAAAATGTTTTAAAGCTTTGCCCGAAATTAAGGCTTCGCGGGCATTATCGACAGCGGCCTTCAATCCGGATTTCTGATCGGCCGCAAACAATGCCATGGCCGCATTCGCGATCACCGCGCTGTTCTGCTGTTCTGTACCCTTTCCTTCCAACACCTTCATAAAGATGGAAGCCGACTCTTCAACTGTATCGCCTCCCCTGATGTCTGCGCGATTCAGTGTCTTCATGGAGAGATCTTTTGGCTCAATAACCCGTTCACCCGCGTTATAGAAAAACTTTACTGGACCTGTGAGAGAGACTTCATCGTAGCCATCAAGCGAATGAAGGATGAGAAAGTCTTTGGCTGAATCCTGATACAGGTATCCGTACTGTCTTGCCAGTTCGAGACTAAACACACCAACCAGCTGTCGTTTTGGAAAGGCAGGGTTTACCATCGGACCGAGCATGTTGAAAAATGTTTTCACCCCCAGGTCTTTGCGGATCGGGGCAACGTTCTTCATAGCCGGATGGAAAAGTGGCGCATGCATAAAGCAAATGTTGGCGCGATCCAAACTCCTTTTTAACTCATCGATATCGTTCGTGAACTTATATCCAAAGTACTCGAGAACATTAGACGAACCACACGCTGACGACACGCCATAGTTCCCATGCTTCGCCACCGGTTGACCCGCAGCCGCCACCACAAAGGAAGAAAGCGTTGAAATATTAAACGTGTTCTTTCCATCACCCCCCGTCCCACACACGTCCATCACCGGCTGATCGAACTCAGCCCGAATACACAACTCCAACATTGCATCACGAAAGCCCTGGAGTTCATCCACCGTAATACTCCGCATCATGTACACCGTCATGAAGGCCGTGGTTTGACTCGGGTTGTATTTCCCGGACGCCAAATCGATTAGTACTTGGCGCGCGGTATCCTTTGTGAGTGATCTATGATCTATTAATTCGTTTAAGATTGCTTTCATACCTTGCATTAAGTTCCAAAAAATCAAAAAACAAAAATCAAATACGGCTAATAGTCTAATGGGAAAATTTTCCTCGCGACCTGCATTAAATCTCAAATCTCAAATCTAAAATCTCAAATCTAAAATGAAGTCCTGCAAAGATTTGCTCGTACAGATGCAGGTTAAGTCGCACACTCACTTCCTCAACCAATTCTCAATCATCTTCGGTCCTTCGGGGGTCATGATCGACTCAGGGTGAAACTGCACACCACGCACATCATACTTCTGATGGCTTACAGCCATTACCAAACCTTCATTGTTAACAGCGGTCACTTTCAGATCTCCATTGATCGTCTCGGGAACAATTGCCCACGAGTGATAGTGTGTTGCCTGAAATGTCTTTGTTACATTTTTAAAAAGATACTCACTGTCATCCTTCACTTCCGTAACGCTCGTCACACCATGCAGCACTTTTGGAATGTTGAACAGCCTGGCACCAAACACTTCCCCAATTCCCTGATGACCGAGGCAAACACCGAGAATGCTTTTTGTTGGTCCATACGTCCTGATCACCTCCTTCATGATTCCTGCCTCATCGGGAATGCCGGGGCCTGGAGAGAGCAGGATCTTATCATATTTCTTCACATCATCAACGCTGATCTTATCATTCCTGAAAATATCCATAGGGAAACCAAGCGCCCGGATGATGTGCACCAGGTTGTAGGTGAATGAATCGTAATTATCGAGAACCAGTATTTTCATTTGTGTCGTTTTCTTAAATTCTTTCTGCCATCTTCACTGCATTGCGCAGCGCACTCAACTTGTTATTAACTTCCTGAAGCTCGCTCTGAGCGTTTGATTTCGCCACCACGCCAGCGCCAGCCTGGTAGATCAGCCTGTTTTCATGACTAAGGAATGTGCGGATCATGATCGCATGGTTAAATGAATTGTTGAAGCCAAGAAATCCGATTGCCCCACCATAAAAACTGCGATTTACATTTTCATATTTATTGATCAGGTTCATGGCCATGTGTTTTGGCGCACCGGAGAGTGTGCCAGCCGGAAATGTATCTGCAGCCATTTTCAAAACGGACGAATCGCTTTTCACCTTGCCTGATACTTTCGACACCAGATGAATGACGTGTGAATAAAACTGGATTTCTTTGAACACTTCTACATTCACATGCTCAGCGTTACGGCTCATGTCATTGCGTGCAAGGTCTACTAACATCACGTGCTCAGCATTTTCTTTTTCATCTGCGGCAAGTCGTGCAGCGATCTCAGCATCCTCCTGGTCATTTCCGGAGCGCCTGAACGTACCTGCGATCGGATAGATGTGCGCGGTGTCGTTGCTCACCTGGAGCTGCGCTTCGGGAGATGACCCAAACAGTTTGAAGCTCCCATAATCAAAATAAAACAAGTAAGGTGACGGGTTGATGGAGCGTAATGCGCGATATACATTGAACTCATCCCCTTTGAACGTAGATGTGAACCTGCGCGAGAGCACGATCTGAAAAACATCACCGCGGTAGCAGTGCTCCTTCCCCTGGTCGATCACCCTGAGAAACTCAGTGTCGGTGAAGTTCGATTCCTCGCCATTGACAAGCGAAAATTTGTAAGTGGAGAACCGATTGCTGAAAATGATCTGCTCGATCCTCCTGAGGTCTTCGTCTGCATCTTCCTTTGCATCCGCAAGCGCGTGCCGGAATAAACTCAGCTCATTCGAAAAATGGTCGACAACGATGACATAGCGATACAACTTATAAATGGAATCAGGAATAAGCGGTTGGGGTGTTTTGAGTTCGAGATCTTCAAAGTAGCGCACCGAATCGTAAGCAAGGTATCCGAACAATCCGCAATTGACGTACTTCGTCTCCGGAGCATCGACTACCTGGAAGGAGCTTTTGAAAGTTTCGAGCCGTTCAATGACTTCACTTTTCGTGTCAATCGGTTTTGAAATGTTTTGTCCATCGGGAAAGCGTATATCCAAAGCGTTGTTACTTACCTGGAAGGATGCCATCGGCTCACAACAGATGAACGACAAACTGTTCTCGTGTCCGTGATAGTCCGAGCTTTCAAGAAGTATGCTTCCGGCAAAAACATCGCGGAGTTTTAAGTAAATGTTCACTGGCGTGAGTGTGTCGGCCAGTAGCTTTTTCGATCGCGTCTTCAGTTTATAAATCATGTCGTTCAGAATCAAAAACCCAATAAAACAACGAAGGCCTGCTGTGAACAGCAGGCCTTCGGGCGTATAGTAACGTTATAACAAGGCTGTTCACAAATCGAATCCCGACTTATGCCACCACCATGCTATGTTTGTAAATCTTACCATGTTGAATTAAGCTTCCGCTTTCTTCTTTGTGTTAGTTCTCTTTGCTTTGGGTGCGCTGGTTGCCGCTGCCGCAGGAGCTGCGCCCTTCTTAGAAGCTGTTCTCTTCAGTTTTGCCTTTATAGCCTTTCTGCTTCTTGATTTACCGTATGATCCTTTCGCGATCTTACCTTTTTTAGACTTTTTGTCTCCGCGTCCCATTAGAAAGTTTAAATAATTATGGGGCAATAATAGCAAAGTCCTGCTTGATAACAAACAGGACCAAAAATTTTTCCGGACAAACCGCTTTAAATCAGTTGTCCCAGCGGTGCTCGCGGGCATTTATTTCATGCAGAAGGCGTGCTATCGATTGTTCGCCTGACCTCCGATCGGAGTACGAACAGCAATCCTCCAGAAACACATGACTGGCTGCTACACTTATAATGAGTACATCCGGAAAAATGTTTCGCGCAAATTCCATATCGCGCAGGCTGTTCAGACCGTCTTCAGAGAAAACGATGATGTCAGGGGGATTTTTAAAAGATTCGATCGCTTCGATTGTGCCGTAAACATGAGAGATGCAGTAGCCGAGGTCTTCGATCCGACATTCCGTCTCTATTGTATATACGCCAATAAGCCAGGCTGTGCGCATAGTGATGGGTTTCCATCGTGTCAACCAACCGCGTACCAATCGCTAAACCCTTCGATTTCTGCGAAATTGGAGTTATTTGTGCTCATTTTGCTTCCCAATCTGAGAGCTGTTTTTCAAAAAACGAAAACTAAATTTGTTATACATTGTTCTTATCTATAGATCTCATCAGATTATGGCAAAGGCTTCGTTTGAACTCATCGCGATCTTAGAACAAACCGCTGACAGGATCGCAGCAAGCAAAGATTATCAGTGGGGACACATGGGCGCGTGCAACTGCGGATTTCTGGCGCAGCAGGTAACTCAACTCAAGAAGTCTGAAATTCATTCGCGTGCGATGCAGGGCACCGGTGACTGGAACGAACAACTCAACGACTACTGTGCGACAAGTGGGTTGCCGATGGATGATGTGATCTCGAATCTCCTCGGTGCCGGATTTGACATTGATGACCTAAAACACCTCGAAAAACTTTCAGCGCCTGATGTACTGCGAACCTTGCCGCTGCACGAGCGCAACCTGAAGCACAATGTTAAACAGGATGTGGTAAAATACATTCGCAGATGGGCAGCTCTTTTGAACGAACGGCTTCTTGAAAAACTACCGATGCCGCCCGAACTGACAGCTGAGCTTACGGAAGCCTGAACAGAATGCAGTCTTTGGGCTGATTGTCCTGGTTGACGAACCGGTACCACCTCGTGAGTCTCGCCTCTTCGATGAGGCCGCTTTTTTTCAGAACGTTGATCGAAGCAACGTTGTCAACATCCACGAACGTTCCGATGCGGAACAATGAAGGAAATGTCTTCAGCACACTCATCATTTTTTTACATGCTTCCGTTGCATAGCCTCTGCCCCACTCCGTTGGCGTGAGCACGTAGCCAAACTGAATCCTTCCGTTCTCGTGAATGACACCGAAACTTCCGATGAACCTGTTGTTGTTCTTCAGTCTGATGGCAAACGAGTAGTCGAGGCCGAGATTCCAGCTGTCGATGGCGTAGCGTAGAAATCCTCTTGTATCTTCAATGCGCTTGTGCGTGGGCCATGAAAGAAATTTCGTTGCCTCGGTTTTGCTGGCGTAGGTGTAAAAGATTTCCTCGGCATCTTCGTATTTTAGCCGCTGAAGCAGTAACCGGTCGGTCTCGATTTTTTCAGGCAGATCCAGGTGAACCATAAATCAAAGAAAATAAAGAATGCCTAAAGAGAGCAACATCGTGCACCAATATTTCCGGAAGGAACTTGAGGATGTAACCATCCTGTTACGCGTCAATCCGATTCAGTTCAAAGGCATGGAGATCACGTTGCCGAAAAACGGTGATGAACCCTCGGTGCGCGAGCTCGAACTCGACCAGGATATTTTCGAAGACCTGAAGGCGGATGAGTTTGTTGAAGCCAGCCCGCTGGAATTCAATCTCTACTATTCCGGCCTCGTGTAGCAATGTGCCAATCTGCCAATGTGCCAATGAGACGCTAATGGCAAAGCAGCTAATCGACTAGTTAAGCTGTCAATTGCCTAATTGCCCATGCTCGCGCATCATCCCCTATTCTCCTCGCATCGGCTAATCGGCACATTGGCTAATTCATTCTGGCGTTCCGTGCCCGGCCGCACTCTCCAACGCTACGGCCGCGCTTTCCATTGCAAGTCCTCGCCCTGCCCGCCACCGTCATTCCGAGCCTGCAAGTGATGAAATGTGTCCGTCCACTGCGAGCAACCATCGCTGCTGCGGGCTTTCCATTTCAATCGCTAACGCAAGTTGCAATTGATGATGACACCCGCGTTAGCGACTGTAGTGGAAACCGAAATGGCCCGTGGGCAGATCGTTGGAACGGAAGGCGCGGCCGTTGCGATGGCGGAGGCATGGGAAGGCAACGCCCAAAGGAATAACGAATGACGAATGACGAATAATGAATAAACAGCCACCATTCGTAATTCGTTATTCGACATTTTTGATCTGCTGTTTCGGAAAATGTCAAATTTCAAATGTCAAATGTCAAATATTCTTTTACCTTTGCCCCCCGGCAAGCCGGCACGACCAGCTCCTGCTGAACTCCCCCAGGACCGGAAGGTAGCAAGGGTAGGCGGTTGTAGCGGTGCGATGTTCGGTTTGCCCTTTTTTATTTCCGCTCTGCCCAAAATTCTCCACCCGGGCGGCTGACAACTTCCCGGCTTTGCGCTATTTTTGCTCGTCTTCATGATGACTATCCGCCTCACCGCATGATCATTTTAATCGCGCGTACGTTTGCGGACAAAACCATCCTGACGGACATACGTCACCGAAACATTTCAAACCTGTAAATAATCAACAATGAAATTCTTCATCGATACCGCAAACCTCAACGAAATTAAAGAAGCTTACGATCTTGGCGTGCTTGACGGTGTAACAACCAACCCATCGCTGATGGCAAAGGAAGGCATCAAAGGACACGACAACATCCGCGGCCATTACAAGGCTATCTGCAATATTGTCGACAACAACGTGAGCGCTGAAGTTATCGCAACGGACTATGACAATATTATTAAAGAAGGAAAAGAACTCGCGAAGATCGATGATAAGATTGTAGTGAAAGTCCCGATGATCAAAGATGGCGTAAAAGCAATCAAGAAATTTACATCTGAAGGAATTCGCACAAACTGTACGCTGGTATTCTCTGCTGGTCAGGCGATCCTTGCAGCGAAAGCAGGTGCGAGCTACGTGTCTCCGTTCATTGGCAGATTGGATGACATTTCCCACGAGGGCATGGACCTCATCGCTCAGCTGAGAATCATCTACGACAACTACGCTTTCGATACAGAAATTCTGGCAGCATCAGTACGCCATGCAATACACCTGATCCAATGCGCAGAGATCGGTGCAGACGTAGTAACATGTCCATTGAACGTAATCACCGGCTTGCTCAAACACCCATTGACGGACATCGGTCTCGAAAAATTCCTCGCAGATCACAAAAAAGTAAACGGATAAGCTTTCGGATTGAGGTTACTTAAATTCTAAAATCTTAAATCTAAAATCTTAAATCTAAAATCTTAAATCGATTTTATGTTTTCCTCCGATCCCGTAGTGAAAATCACCGATGCGAGCATCTTTCAGGACCAGCACACGGTTCTGAACAATATCAATTTTGAGATTGAGAAAGGTGAATTCGTTTTTTTGGTTGGTCGAACCGGGTCGGGGAAATCTTCACTGTTGAAAACCCTTTACGCGGATCTTCCGCTGCGCGTTGGTGATGTGAAGATCGTAGGACACAACATCCGTGGAATAAAGAGTTCAGAGATACCGATGCTGAGAAGAAAGCTGGGAATCATCTTCCAGGATTTTCAGCTTTTTAATGACCGCACCGTTGCCGAGAATTTGATGTTCGTGATGAAAGCTACGGGATGGACGGACAGCGCAAAGATGAAGGCGCGTTTATCCGAAGTATTGATGCAGGTAGGCCTAGGTTCTGTAGAAAAGAAAATGCCGCATCAGCTTTCCGGTGGTGAACAGCAGCGCATCGTGATCGCACGTGCCCTGCTGAACGAGCCACAGATTCTGCTCGCAGATGAACCCACTGGAAATCTCGACCCGGATGTTTCCAATGGCATCATGCGCATCTTTCAGCAGATCAACAAAAGCGGAACAGCAGTTCTGATGGCAACGCACAGCTACGGACTGATCAAACGTTTCCCCACGCGCATTCTCAAGTGCGAAGAAGGTAAAGTGTTTGATTCAAAAGTGGAGAAGTTCGAGCTGACGAACGAGTACTAAATACAAGATGCATTTTAAGGCAAATCGAAGATTATTTCTGGTGTAGCCTTAATTCTCAAACCCCAACGTAACGAGTCTATTTTTGCATGGTTTGAAGAAGTGCGGCCCAGCAGGCTTGCCAGGGTGCCATGATTCACCTCGAATTATATTTCAGCTTGAAGTTCGCAAAGCGCAGTTCCGAAAGTGTGTAGTTGCGGAGTGAGCTCAAAGATCCGCGAATCTTGCTGCAGCAAAGCACTGCATTCCAATTTGCATTCTTCGCGACCTCCGCATCTTAGCGTCTCCGCGTTGAAAGCCTTTGATCGTAGAGTATCCCTCAGATATTAACCTCAGCCTTCTCTCCTTTTACATCAGCTTTAGACTCCTTCTCCAGCTTATGCAAATGCTGATTCAGCAAATCGATCTGAACGAGAAGGTTCAGCACGAGCGCATCTTTCACTTTTTGTGACGGACGCACTTTCATTTCTTCCTTGAGCACATTGTACATCGCATCGAGTTGCTGAAAGTCTTTGGTAAACCCGTTCAACCCTTCGCTTTTTTCGAAGCCATCGATGAGTTGAACCTTTTCTGATATCTGCTGCACATAAAACTTCTCAACATCCGTGAACTCCTTCAGCACAACCTCGTTTTCTTTCGCAAGCGCTCTTGTCGGAGCATCGGTTTTCGGCACGATCAGGTAAACTGACAACGCCATGAAGATGACCGCAGCTGCGCGCCACAAGGTGAGGGAATTGTACAACGGAGTTTTTGCTGCCGCAGGAAATAATTCCGTGTCAATCTTATTCCAGACTTTCTCCGAAGGTGTTTTATCGTCAAATTCCTTACGGTTTTCGTCAATAAAGTTTTTCAATCTGTCGCTCATACCTTCACTGTTAAAAGGTCTCTCAATTTACTCTTCGCCCGGTTCAACTGTGACTTCGATGTGGATTCGCTGATGCCCATGATCTCCGCTATCTCCTGGTGATCATATCCTTCCAGCAAATATAACGTTAGTACCGACCGATATCCATCCGGAAGTTGCGAAATAGCATGTTTCACACGGTCAACGGTCAATTCTTCCTTATACTCTGCAGCCTCGCTGTCTTCGGCCACATCCCAACGGTCGTCATCGGGCATCGATTCAAACCTTCGCTTCTTCAGGATATTTATCGCCTTGTTTACCACAATTCTTTTGATCCATGCGCCAAACGCAGCATCCCCACGATAGCTTTCAAGGTTGCGGAATCCGCTTATAAACGCCTCTTGCAGAGCATCTTCCGCATCCTCTTCACGCCCGACAATCCTGTAAGCAACGTTGTACATAGCCCGCGAATACAGCTTGTACAGCTTATAATGCGCCTCCCGATCCCCCGATTTGCACCGTTCGATCAAATCCCCATGAATGTTCAGCAACTGTTGCTCCACTGCCAGTTATCCAGTTATAAAGACAAGATAGGAAGAATAGGGTTGCATCGGGAAGGGCACCTTTTTTAAAGGAAGCTCAAAAGGAGAAATTCCAATAATCAATAACCAAATAACAAATAGAGTAGACTAAACGAGCAGACTCTGTCACACGGTGAGGATTGGATTATCCTAATCGGGGACCAACTATTCGAACTTCGTCTGCCCCCTTTGGCTTTTGATTTTTGGTTTTTGATTATTGATTATTGGTTATTGGTGCTTTGCTTTAGGCCTCTCTCCTTCGCCACCTTCAAAAGTAACCCCATCGCCTCCTCACGATCGTTTTTGATCTCCCCCTCGAGGATTGCCTCTTTGATTGTCTCTTTAAGCTCTCCGATGATCTTGCTTGGAGGAAGATTGAACATCGCAATGATCTCATCACCAGTGATAGGTGGCTGAAAATTCCGCACGTGATCTTTCTCCTCCACCTCTTTCATCTTTTTTTCAACGAGGTCGAAGTTCCTGAGAATCTTATCAACCTTCGCCAGGTTCTTGGACGTGACATCTGCCCGGCAAAGCGTCATCAACGCCTCAACGTCATCGCCTGCATCGAACAGCAGGCGCCTCACCGCAGAATCGGTAACCTCCTTCGCGAGCGGAATCGGCCGGAGGTGAAGGCGCACAAGTTTTTGAACGAACGTCATGCGCTCATCCATCGGTAACTTCAGCTTGCGGAAGATCCCGGGTGTCATCCGCGCGCCCTTGTCTTCATGACCATGAAAAGTCCAGCCGTGCGTTTTGTCATAGCGTTTGGTGGCAGGCTTGGCAATATCGTGCAGGATCGCTGCCCAGCGGAGCCACAGGTCGTCAGAAACTTTTGCAACATTGTCAAGCACCTGCAGTGTATGAAAAAAGTTATCCTTGTGCGCGTTGTTCCCAACATACTCCACACCGTGAAGGGCAACCATCTCCGGAAAAAATTCCTTGAGCAATCCGCTGTGGAAGAGCAATTTGAATCCATATGACGGCACCGGACTCAGCACGATCTTGTTTAGCTCATCGATCACGCGCTCCATCGAAACGATTGCGATCCGCTCCTTCTGCTTCATAATGGAGTTGAAGGTGTCTGCTTCGATATCAAAATTGAGTTGCGAGGCAAAGCGAATCGCCCGCATCATCCTCAATGGATCATCCGAAAACGTGATATCCGGATCCAGCGGTGTGCGGATGATTTTCTTTTTCATGTCCGCGATACCGTTGAATGGATCTATTAATTCGCCATATGATTTTTGATTCAGGCTGATGGCAAGCGCATTGATGGTAAAGTCTCTCCGTTTCTGATCATCCTCCAGTGTACCATCTTCAACGATTGGCTTACGTGAGTCGCTCCGATAAGACTCCCTCCTCGCCCCGACAAACTCCAGGTCGAGATCTTCAAACCGGATCTGCGCTGTACCGAAATTTTTGAACACGTTTACCTGGATGTTCTTCCCAAGATTCTTTGCAATTGCTTCAGCGAGCTGAATGCCGCTGCCAACACAAACAAAATCAATGTCTTTGGAAGGTCGCTTCAGAATCAGGTCGCGAACATATCCACCAACCACATAGGCGTCAACGCCAAGTTGATCGGCAGTTTTACCAGCGACAGAAAAAACAGGAGACGTTAACGATTCAGCGAGATTCATTCGCGGCAAAGATAGGATGTTCGCGGGCGCTCGCAAATACCTTTTTCACCGCAGAGGCGCAGAGGGCCGCAGAGGCTAGTACAAATTATGAACAACTCGTTTGAGCCCGTCCTTTAGTCGTAACGCATTGAAATTAATTAAAAGACCCCGTTTGCAATCAGTTAATTTTAAAAAGGTTAAAAGTTGAGCAACGTGCAAGTCAGTCAAAGCCTGAACCGCTTTAGCTTCGATAATTACCCTGTCTTCAACAATGATATCTGCGCGATAACTACAGTCTAATTGAACGTCCTTGTAGAATAAAGGAATCGGTTTTTCTCGTTCGATACTTAGATTGCACTTGATTAATTCAAACGCCAGACATTCAACATAAGCCGACTCTAACAATCCGGGGCCGAGTGCCCGGTGGACTTCAATGGAACAGCCGATAATTTTCTCTGAAATTGAATTTTCGATCATGATGCAGAATTTTTTAGTTACTGCATCTTTGGTAAGGCAATATACAAAAAATCTCTGCGGCCCTCTGCGCCTCTGCGGTTAAGTTGCCCTCGTGAGCGTCAGCGAACTTCTAGTCTTTCACGAAAGTCGGACATGGAATAAACCTCTGCTTCTTCCTTTTGTGAGCGCTTGTCGCCAGGTCGAGTTTGAATTTGAGCGCTACTTCGTGCGAGCCACCCGAGATCGGCCCAAGCTCGGAAACCGTAACGTCATAGCTATACGTCACTTCAAAACGATCGAGCTGGAATCCAAGCACCACCACCACTGCATCCTGGCTTACGTTGTCGGCTACGTTCTGCCGGATAGGAATCCCGCGATACCACAGACCGAGAATCACGGGTTCGTAAAAGAAATATGTTCCGAGGTCGAGCTGATCGAATCGCCCCTGCTGTTTGTAAACAAAGGACGGCATGATCGCAGCAGTTCTCTCCTTTTTAAAAAGGCCGTGATACAACGGAATGCGAACGCCACCATGCAAAGAAGTTTTGATCGGGATCAGTGCATCTCCATCGAGAAGTGAACGGTTCGGATTGTTGAGGTGCATGGCAGAAAAACCAAACCAGTATTTACGGTTGTATACCAGCATGCCCCCGCCAAAATCAAAATAGGTTGAGTTTTGAATATTCGCGAAAGCCGGATCGTCTGTCGGGATGTTTGTGTCAGTGTCGAACTCAAGCTGATCGCCAAACACAAGTCTGCTGAAGTCGATGTTTCGGAAACCCACACCGAAATTTAAACCTGATGAAAGAATCCAGTTGTCGGCAAAGTGGACCTTGTACGCGTACTGGAAATTTACCGTTGTGGATTTGAGGTTCGCAGTACCTGCCTTATCTGCCATGATCATCAGTCCGAGACCGCTGTTGAGATGCTGCAGATTGTAATCGTACGAAAGCGCATACGTCACGAAGCCATTGGTGATCGATGGCCATTGATTCCGATGGTTTGCAATGATACGGTGATCCGAGGCCGTGCCTGTAAAAGCCGGATTGAGAACCAGTGGCGCAGCGTAGTATTGAGAGAACTCCGGATCCTGAGCAAAGGTTGTCATTGACATCACCCATCCCAATAAAAACAAAATACATTTTCTCATACACTTATCGGATCAGGTGAATATCTCCTACTTTGCTGATCTGTTCACCATTGCTGTATCGGGCGATGATCTTATACACATATACGTCCTGCTGACACAGTCGCCCCTGGTAGTAGCCATCCCATCCTGCCTCGGGATCGCGTGTCTCAAAGAGCAACTGTCCCCACCGATTGAACACCATAAGCTGATACTCGGTAACGCCACGGAGGATCGGCTTGAACGTATCGTTTTTTCCATTACTGCTTCCCGCGTCAGCGGTGTTTGGAGAAAAAGCATTCGGTATCAGCATCTGACCTGAACGAATCGTCTGCACTCCCGCTGCGAGCTTCGTTGTATCCGAACATCCCTCCGGATTGTATGCAATGAGTTCGATGTCGAAGTTGCCCTCTTTCACGTACTCGTGAATCGGTTCAAATTCAGTCGATGAAGTACCATCTCCGAAATTCCACAGATATGAAGTGGCACCGAAGCTTCGGTTGTCGGTATACAATTTTCCTCCGGGGAACTGGATCTGGTTCGGCTTAACATTGAATTGTGCACTTGGCTTGTCATGTACTGTTATGATCAGTTGTTTGGTAACCTGCGCACTTTCGCCAGCGCTGTTCTTCGCAAACAATGTGACGGAGTAAACACCTGGCTGATAATAAGTATAGCTTGGATCGACTGCCGTTGAAGTGCCTTGGCCGGCTCCAAACTCCCATGCGTACGTAGCCGGGTCAGCGTACTTCGACAGGTTCTTGAAATTTACAGTCAGCGGAATGCACCCTGATGACGGATCGTATTCAAACTCGAGCACGGGAGGACTTGGCAATACCTCAACGGTAACGGTATGCGTTTTCGAGCAATCGCCATTTGATAGGGTGAGCGTGATCGGATAAGTCCCTTCGCGGGAATAAGTGTGGGAAAAGCTTGCCGCTGATGACGAGCCCGTAGTTCCATCGCCAAAAGTCCATGCGTATGTCCATGGCCCCGGAGTGGAATTGTTTGTGATCGTCACGGTGCTCGATGGAATTTGCTGCACTACCGGTGTAGCCGTAAAGTTCGCGCTGAATACAACAGTTCGCGGCACCGTCAATGTTCGCGTAGTAAGTGTGCTCTGGCAATTTGCAAAATTCGTTGTCCTCAATTCAATCACGATGTTCTGGTCAACAGAGGGTGACCGCGAAATTTCATAATCGAAGCGATCCCCTGCTGTGATGGAATTGAACAGCGTCACTCCGTTCGACTTCAGCGTCCACTCGTATTGTGGCAGACCTTTCTGCGAAGCATCCATCTGAAGCACCACCCGTTCGCATTCATATTTCAATGTGTCGATTGTGAATTGCGATGAAGGCACCGGGTTGATCCGGATGGTACGAATGGAGTCTCCGAAGCATCCAGTTGGCAGCGTTGCCCGCAGTGCGATGGTGAAGTCCTGGATCGACTGCGTGGCGTTTACAAAGTTATAGGTGAATGACGGTGTAGTTCCTGTGCTTGTTTGTTGTACGACCGTGTTGCCATTAGTGATCGTCCACAGATAGTCGCTCGGGTTCTGTGATTGTGTTACGGCATCGGCAGAAAAATCAACGCTCACCGGGCTGCAATTCGAATTGAATGGCGAATAATTGAGAGAGACAAAACCGGCTCTTGGTCCAGGGAAAACAGTGATCGTTACAGGGGCAGATACCTGTTCACAGTTATTGGCCGTAATCACGCGAAGCCTGACGCGGTAATCAATGTTCGTTGTGCCGTAATTGGTAAATCGTTTTGTGAAAACACTTGAGAAACCGGGACTCGTTGGCCGCTGGACAGAATCAACCTGGTAGCCTGAGCCTGCGTCTATTTCCCATCTATACTCTTGCACCACATCGGGCTGCCCGGTTACTGACTGATTTGTAAAATTTACTTCGAGCACGCTACACCCTGAAAGCCTGTCAGCAACAAACGCTGCATTCGGAAGAGGATCAACAATTACAGTATGTTCTGTAATGGAGGAGCATCCACCCTGATCTGTGGTAACGCGCAAAGCCACGCGATAGCTACCTGCTGCAGGAAATACGCGCGAGAAAGTCACTTGATCATCGAACGCAGGATCTTTTGAGAACGTAGTTCCGTCATAATCGAAATCCCATTCACGCAAGATAATTTGTTCCGTTCCTACCGGTGTATGCGTTGATTGATCCGTGAATGTCACCCCTGAACCTGCACATACCCTGTCTGAGGTAAAATCAGCAACAGGTTTCCGCAGGATTTGTATCTGCTCTTCGTCTTCTGTTTCGCATGATGTTACATTGTCGCGAATGCGCAGGCGAACGCGATAAGTGCCCGGAGTTGTGAATGTGCGATCGAAAGGTCCCAGCTGCGTTGCTGAAAATCCTGACCCGGAAGGAGCGGAAAACACAAGTGAATTGTTCTGATCATAAAATTCCCAGCGCCACTCAGTGCTGGGCGAAGGTGTTCCCACAGAAACGTCACTGAACCGGACCTGGAAGTTTGAGAAAGGAGCAGCATTTTCCTGGCAGAACGCGCTTGTGATGGCGTTGCCAGAAAAATCGGTGACCGCTATCTGCGCTATGAGCGATGGCGAAATAGTGATGACGCGATCGAATGTAGCCACACAGCCCCCTGCAGCATTGTTGTCGCGAACGATGAGGCGTACGAGCTTCTGCCCCGTAGTATTAAAGGCAAAGGTAGGTTGTGCGTTGGTGCGCACGGCCGCAGGTGAACCGGTGCCGGTATTGTTGTTATAAAACTCCCATCGGTATCCGAAAGACGCTCCGGCAATGGATGGCGTGAGGTCATCGAAAAAAATGTTCTCACCCAGACAGAAAACGGATTGCACAGGACCCGCGGAATTTCCAAGCCGGGTGATGTACGAAGGCTGTGGCGACTCAACTATGACAATACGCGCTGTGGTGATCTGCGGTGGATTGTCCCCGTTGACCAGATCGGCAGGATTCTGCGGACCGTTGGCAAGATTGTTATCGTAGGCGTTGCACTGGTTCCAGTTCTTCATCGTGATCTGCCAGAACTTTCCAATGTCTGCAGGAGTGGTTGCGGGCACAGTGATGGGTAAGCTCGTAAGGCCGGGAGCCAGGACCGGATACCTCGGATTTCTGTTGGCAGCGGGGTCGAGATAGTTGGCAGGCGCGTTTACACCATTCACCTGAACACCAGGTATAACATTGGCCGCAGCGCCTGTGTTGTAGATCCACTGCAGCCATCGGGCGTTACTGTTCTCGCGTGTAGCCCTGGGGTGGCAATTCCAGTCACTTTCGTCCGTGAAGTTCAGGCTCGCTGCGAAGCCCTGGCAAACCCTGAATTCACCAGGATCGATCGCAACGATGTCATTGGTCCATACCACAACCTGTGTCCCGACCTGAACGACACTTCCTCGCGGATTGCATGCGTTCTCCGCATCGATGGTCACATCATAACCGCAGTCTACAGGTGAGTTAGGGTACGTATGGACCAATTGAACACCGGTAGCCGGAGCAGGCCCTTGCACATAAACCTCCTCGGGCGAGCCATCTCCCCAATTGACGTAGTAGGTCGTTCCTGGCGTGGCCGCGAGGTATCGCGTTTCAATACGAACCTGGAATGGCGCACATCCACGACTACTCGTCAGAAATTGAAAGCCCGGCTCCATGATATCGGAGCTTGTGCATTGACCCCACGCGTACCCGGTTAGAAACAGCGAAAAAAATAATAAGACGTATAGTTTCGACCTCATTCAGCACCCCGGTTTCGATAAAAAAATCGCTTATTGATCTGACGAAGCTACGCTATGAAACCGGCCGTACGAACCTCCAAGAACTGATTGCTCGATAAACGGCCGTAATGCAGGACTGAAAAACAATTTGAGCGGCTGGACAAAGCTTATCGGGCGCATTGATTGAGGTCATTGTTCCAGGACTTGCCTGGAAATCCCGAAAAGCACGTGCAGAGCCGCTTTTATGCACTTGCAAACAAAAAATCATTTGTTTACTCTACGCCTGCCCCTCGCGGCAAATTTCCCCGAACGACTTAAAAAAGACGCAGGTTTTAGCGTGAAAAAAATTACCTTTGTGCCCGGTTAATCGAAAAGGGTCAATCTAAATCATGTCTGCCGCCAAGTATATTTTCGTAACCGGGGGTGTAACGTCATCGCTGGGCAAAGGAATCATTGCTGCTTCTTTAGGTAAGTTACTGCAAGCCAGAGGCTTCAAAGTTACTATTCAAAAATTCGATCCGTACATCAACATCGATCCGGGAACGCTCAATCCATACGAGCACGGTGAGTGTTATGTGACGGATGATGGCGCGGAGACAGACCTTGACCTTGGCCACTATGAGCGTTTTCTGAATGTTCCTACCTCCAGGGCAAACAACATCACAACCGGCCGCATCTATAATAATGTGATCACCAAGGAGCGTCAGGGCGAATACCTTGGCAAAACCGTCCAGGTGGTTCCGCATATCACTGACGAGATCAAGCGAAACATCTTCCTGCTTGGCGAAAGCGGTGAATATGATTTTGTTATTACCGAGATCGGTGGATCTGTCGGAGATATTGAGTCGCTTCCGTTTATCGAAGCTGTGCGTCAGGTGCGTTGGGATCTTGGTGCAAACAATGCGCTTGTGATTCACCTTACGCTTATCCCCTACCTGAAGGCCGCGAAAGAATTGAAGACAAAACCAACACAGCATTCGGTAAAAGAACTCCTTGCGGAAGGTGTGCAACCGGATATCCTCGTTTGCCGCACAGAGATGCCGCTGCCGCTGGAGCTTCGTAAAAAACTTGCGCTTTTCTGTAACGTTCATCTCAACTCGGTGATCGAAGCGATTGATGCAGACACGATCTACGATGTGCCGTTGCTGATGAAAAAGGAAAAGCTTGACGAACGCGTACTGGCGAAGTTGAAAATACATGCCAAGGCGGAACCGGATCTTGATCAGTGGAAGTCATTCCTTGGAAAGCTCAAAAATCCTGTTGACGAAGTGAATATCGGCCTAGTCGGGAAGTATGTTTCTCTCCCTGATGCCTACAAATCGATTGCGGAAGCGTTTGTGCACGCTGGCGCACAGAATGATTGCAAAATAAATCTCAAGTGGATTTCGTCAGAAGAAATAGCGAAAGACACGGTTGGCTCCGTGCTTGGTGGTTTACATGGCGTACTTGTAGCACCGGGATTCGGAGAGCGCGGCATGGAAGGAAAAATCGAAGCGATAAGACACGTGCGTGAAAGCAAGATACCGTTCTTCGGAATTTGTCTCGGCATGCAATGCGCGGTAGTTGAATTTGCACGCAATGTTCTCGGCCTGGAAGCAAGTTCAACGGAACTGAATCCCAAGACGAAAAATCCTGTCATCGATATGATGGAGGAACAGAAGAAGATCACGATGAAGGGCGGGACGATGCGACTTGGTGCATACGACTGCAAACTCAAAAAAGGAAGTAAAGTGCAACTCGCGTATGGGGAGTCTTTGATTCAGGAACGTCATCGCCACCGCTACGAGTTTAACAACAAATATCTCGAACAGGCAGAGGCCGCAGGGCTGAAAGCAACGGGTGTTAATCCTGATTCGAATCTTGTCGAGATCGTGGAGTTAAAAGATCATCCGTGGTTCGTTGGTGTGCAGTACCACCCGGAGTTGAAGAGCACAGTGCTCAACCCGCACCCGTTGTTCGTCAAGTTTGTCGAGGCAGCACTTACTCACAAAAGAGTAAGCAATGGTAACTAGGTAAAAAATTCCAAAATCCAAATACCAAGATTCAAATACCAATCAGCCTCACCAGACCGCGCGACTTACGTTGGGTTTTGGAATTTGGGATTTGGCTCTTGGGATTTGAATTTTTTACGAGATATTGCGCAGTTTTTTAGATAACAGGACGGTACAAATGGTATCGTCATTATAATCAAGTAGATAATGGATAGAAATTCGGCAATCGGCCTTACACTCATTGCAGCGCTGCTGATGGTTTATTTTTACTGGTTTGCGCCTGAACCAGCGCCAGCAACGCCATCTGCGCCAGCGAAAACCGCTCCGCAGCAAAGTGAGTCCGGCAAAAAAGTTGAAACGCCTTCAGATAGCGCACTCGCACAGACCTACGGTGATCTTTCTTCTTTTGCACAAGGAAATGATCAACTCAAAGAGATTGAAAACGAGGAGATCCGTGTTACTTTCTCAAACAAAGGCGGCTTCATCCGTTCGCTTGAACTTAAGAAATACAAAACTTACTCACAGCAGCCGCTGTTTCTCATTACGCCTGAGCGTTCAACGTTCGATCTTCTGACAAAATATCAAGGTAAAGACATCGATCTTTACGATCTCTATTACCAGTTGAGTGAAAGCAAACGTGGTGATACTACCGTACTTGATTACACCGTAAGGCTTTCGAACGGTGCATTTATCACGCACTCCTACGCTATCCCGCCAACAGGCTATCAGGTCGGATACACCATCAGACAGAAAGGCCTCGCAGAAGAACTTGCTGGCGAAACGCTTACGTTCCGCTGGAATGACCTCGTGCAGCCGCTTGAAAAAGATCTTCAGGATACCCGCAACAATACAACCGTAAACTACTTCACTGTCAACGAAGGTTTTGAAGACCTCGATGAGCGCTCAACTTCCGACAGCGAAATTGTTCAGCAACCGGTGAAGTGGGTTGCGATCAAACAGAAATTCTTCCTGTCATCGATCATCGCCAAAAACAATTTCTCCGGAGCCGAGCTCGCAACGGCAACACCAGAGGGCGACAGCTCAATTGTTGAACAGCAGAGCCTGAAACTTTTCATTCCAAAGTCACAATTGCTCGAAGGCAAAGCTGATTTCAAATTCTACACAGGTCCGAACGACTATCAGGAGATCGATGTGGTGGCTGAAAAATTCGAGAAGAACGTCTACCTCGGATGGCCACCGGTGTTCTGGATCAATAAGTTTGTGATCTTCCCGGTATTTCACTTCCTCACGAAATACATCGGTAACTACGGTTTGATCATCATCATCCTCGTAATTCTGCTCAAGCTTGTTCTCGCACCGCTTTCATACAAGTCATACCTAAGCATGGCGAAAATGAAAGTACTGAAGCCAGACCTGGATGTGATCAAGGAGAAGCATGGCGATGACATGGCAAAGGTTCAGCAGGAGCAGTTAAAGCTTTATCAGCAGGTAGGTGTGAATCCGATCAGTGGCTGTATCCCTGTATTGCTTCAGATGCCTATCCTCTTCGCGATGTTCTACCTCTTTCCGGCAAGTATTGAATTGCGCCAGCAGCCTTTCCTCTGGGCGGAAGACCTTTCGACTTACGACTCGATCATCAGACTCCCCTTTACGATTCCGTTCGGTGTCGGTGACCACGTCAGTTTGTTCACTTTGCTGATGACCGTGTCAACACTGATCTACACCTGGCAAAACAACCAGCTCTCATCCGTGCAAGGGCCAATGAAGTCGATGTCCTACATTATGCCCGTGATCTTCTTCTTTGTACTGAACTCGTTCTCGGCAGGTCTTACCTTCTATTACTTTGTTTCAAACCTTGTGACCTTCGCGCAACAGGCGATCATTCGCAGATTTGTGGATGACAACAAGATCAAGCTTCTGTTGGAAGAGAACAGAAAGAAGAATGCTGCAGGTGCGGGAAAGAAATCGAAATTCATGACGCGGCTCGAGGATGCGATGAAGGCGAGCGAAGAAGCGCGCAAGAAAGCAGAAGAAGAACGCAAAAAGCGCAAATCATAAGCTGCATACGTGCATAACTTGCATGCGTTTTCCATAGCCGCTTGTTTTGTATTGGTGATCAGCGCGTTGCGTTCGAAGAAATTGTGCAGCGATTGTGGATAATACGTTCCACGCTGTTCCACGGCCGAAAACAAATTCATTTATATTTGTAACCCCTGACCTCAACGGAAGGGGTTTATTTTTTTAACGAATGGGAAAAATCATTGCGATTGCGAATCAAAAAGGTGGAGTAGGAAAGACAACCTCGGCAATTAACCTTGCCGCGAGCCTTGCCGTGCTGGAAAAGCGAACATTGCTGGTGGATGCTGATCCACAGGCGAACTCGACTTCCGGCCTTGGCCTGAATCCGAAAGACATTACACAAGGTATCTACGAATGCATGGTCGATGGCATCAATCCGAAAGACGCTGTTGTGAAGAACGAGCTGAAATATCTCGACATCCTTCCCTCCCATATCGACCTCGTTGGTGCAGAAGTTGAAATGGTAAGCATCGAGCGCAGGGAAGAAAAAATGCGTGACGCCCTCGCGAAGGTGAAGAATGAGTATGATTACATCATCATCGACTGTTCTCCTTCCCTTGGCCTGATCACCATCAACGCACTGACAGCAGCTGATTCGATCATCATTCCCGTGCAGTGCGAATATTTTGCTCTTGAAGGTCTGGGGAAATTGTTGAATACGATCAAGATCATTCAGACAAGATTGAATCCCAGACTTGAAATAGAAGGTATTCTGCTGACGTTATATGATTCACGGACAAGCCTGGGCAACCAGGTTGTGGAAGAAGTTCGGACACATTTCCAGAAAATGACTTTCAACACCATTATTCCGCGAAATGTAAAGCTCAGTGAATCGCCAAGCTTTGGCCTGCCAGTGATTGTACACGATGCGGAAAGTAAAGGCGCAATTAGCTACCTGAACCTCGCGCATGAAGTATTGAATAAAAACGGAGTAGCGAAATGAGTAAGAAAAAAGCATTAGGAAGAGGTCTCAGCGCGTTGCTTAGCGACAACGAAGCTGACGAAAAACTTGAAGTTGATATTCCGGTAGCCATTCAGGGAGTTCCCCCGAAGCCTGCCGGAGGCATTGCTGAAATTCCGGTCGCTCAGATTGAAACCAACCCGTTTCAGCCACGAACGCATTTCGATGAAGATGCATTGTTGGAACTTGCTGAATCCATCCGCGTTCATGGTATCATTCAACCCATAACGGTTCGAAGACTTTCACAAAATCAGTATCAGCTCATCTCAGGTGAGCGAAGATTCCAGGCATCGAAACTTGCCGGCCTTGAGATGATTCCGGCATACATCCGTTCTGCAGATGACCAGCAGATGCTGGAGATGGCATTGATTGAAAACATTCAGCGCGAAAACCTGAATGCAATAGAAATTGCCCTCAGTTACCAGCGCCTCATCTCCGAATGTCACCTGAAGCAGGAAGAACTCGGTGAACGCGTAGGAAAGAATCGCGCTACTGTTACAAACTATCTTCGCCTACTCAAGCTGCCACCGGATATTCAGATTGCCGTTCGCGACAATAAACTCTCCATGGGTCATGCACGCGCAATTATTAATGTCGAAAATCCCGAGCAACAGCTTTACATCTTCAAGAAGACACTGAACGAAGAGCTCTCCGTCCGTAAGGTGGAGGAACTCGTTCGCGAGTTGTCCGGCAAGAAGAATGAACCGGCACAAACCTCGTCAGCCACAGCATCCTCTCCTGCTTCAAAGGAAATCACACAGCTCCAGGCAAGCCTCTCATCACATTTTGGCACCAGGGTTGTTGTGAAGAGCGATGGCAAACGTGGCGAGATCAAAATTCCTTTTCTCTCTGTCGAAGACCTTAACCGGATTCTCGACATACTGAAAATGTGATTTTCGCTGTTTGCGGTTAATCCGCTACCTTCGCACCCGCATGACAAGATTTGTTTTTTTCTGCCTGATCATGATGGCGGCCTTTCCGGCAGTTTGCCAGGACTCCGTCAAAATCACCAGGGACACGATCTTTCTTGAACCCGAGGATACGGTGCTGATCAAGTCTTATGCAAAGCGATACAATCCGCGCAAAGCGCTTTTGTTTGCCGCTGTAGCTCCCGGGCTCGGCCAGATCTACAACAAAAAATACTGGAAGCTTCCGCTCGTATATGGTGGTGTGTACCTCATCGGTAGGCGCATCAGCATCTACAACAAGTATTACGTTGAATTCAAAAATCACCTGTTCTACAATATCGAAAACAAGATTCCAGAGACGGGGTTAAATCCAAACACGCCCCTGACCACCGCCCAGCTTCGAAGGGTTGTTGATAAGGCCAGGCGTGAACGGGATCTCTGGGTAATTGTGATGGGCGGAATGTATATTCTCCAGATTGTCGATGCGCACGTGGATGCCCATCTGAAAGAATTCGATCTTAATCCGAACCTAAAAGTCAGTATCACCCCGACAATGACGAACGATGCATGGGTAGGCAGGCAAACCGGCATGTCGCTGACTTTCAGATTTTAATCCGATGACCTACCTTGCGGTCCATTTACCAAAACTTACACTATGAAAATCCTGCTGGTCGGCTACGGAAAAATGGGAAAAACCATTGAACGGGTGGCGACCGATCGCGGCCATGAAATTGCCGGCCGCATTGATATAGACAATCAACATGAATTCGATAAAGCATCTGCCGATGTTGCCATTGAATTTTCGCATCCAGATGCTGCCTTTGAAAATGTAAAAAAATGTCTCATGAGGGGCATTCCGGTGGTGTGTGGCACAACGGGGTGGCTAAACAAAAAGAACGAGATCGAACGACTGGCAAATGAGAAGGACGGAACATTTTTCTACGCTTCCAACTACAGCCTTGGTGTGAATATTTTTTTCAAAGTGAATGAGTATCTCGCAAAGATCATGAACAACTTCGATGCGTATGATATTCAGCTCGAAGAGATCCACCACACAGAGAAGAAGGATGCCCCCAGCGGCACTGCTATCACACTGGCGGAAGGTGTACTTAAGAACGTGACCAGGAAAAAACAGTGGGTAAACTCCGAGGGCAAGGAAAGCGCGGAACTCGGGATCAAGTCATTTCGAATTGGTACGGTTCCCGGCACCCATACGGTGAAGTACACCTCGCTGATGGACGATATTGAAATTAAGCACACGGCCCATACGCGCGAGGCATTTGCCCTGGGAGCCGTCATGGTTGCCGAATGGATCAAGGCCAAAAAGGGCGTCTTAAATATGGACGATTTTTTGAAATTTTAGACCAAACCCATCGACATACTGCAGTGGCCAAGCATCAGGGATATAGTCGCATCGGTGAATTTTCCCTTTATTTGCAGGTCAAATCCATACGAAACCTTTATTAACCAGCTGAATACGCATTACCATGAATTGGCAATTTTGGAAAAAGAGAACTACTGAAGAGCAACCCGCGAAACCGAAAAGCAAGGCTCGCGAATGGTGGGATGCGATCCTGTTTGCTGTTATCGCGGCAACGCTTATCCGCTGGCTGATCATGGAAGCATACACGATCCCCACGCCATCGATGGAGAACTCGTTGCTGGTGGGCGATTTTCTTTTCGTGAGCAAGTTCCACTACGGAACACGCACAACTACTACGCCTCTGCAAATCCCTTTGACGCACCAGAAGATCTGGTTTACGGAAATCCCTTCCTACCTCGACTGGGTCAAACTGCCGCAGTACAGACTTCCTGGCATCAGTAAGGTAAAGCGTGAAGATGTAGTGGTCTTTAACGTGCCACCGCGCGAGCTAAATGAATACAAAGATTACCCGGTAGACCTGAAGACCAATTACATCAAGCGATGCGTTGCTATTCCAGGCGATACGCTCAGAATTGTAAACCGTCAGGTTCTCATCAACGGCAAACCGTCTCCGAACCCTCCGCTGATGCAGTACAGCTACATCGTTGTTTCAGATACTGACATCAACAAGCGTGTACTCGATAAATATCAGATCTATGAAGACGATTATCAGATCGTGGGACGGCCTGGCAACGGTGTGATCTATCAGATGTACCTAACAGAAGAACTTGCAGCTGAGCTGAAAAAACTCAATTTCATTCGTGAAATTAAGGTGGCTACCTACAATGGCAATGATGGCTTCGGTGCGCGCACGGAGAAGAATGTTGAGTCGAATATTTTCCCCGATTCAGAAGCATTCCCATGGAACGGTGACTTCTTCGGACCGCTGGTGATTCCCGCTGAAGGCATGAAGATCCAGATCAATCCGAAAACGCTCGCGACATACGGCAGCACAATCAAGTTGTATGACCATAACGATGATGTAAAGATCGAAAACGACAAGCTTTTCATTGACGGAAAAGAAGTGGCCGAGTATACTTTCAAACAGAACTATTATTTCATGATGGGTGACAATCGCCATAATTCCCTCGACTCAAGGTACTGGGGCTTCGTTCCGGAAGATCACATCGTAGGTAAAGCTTTCTTTATCTGGTTGTCAATCGACCGCAATGCAGACTTCTTCAACAAGATCAGGTGGAACAGGTTCTTTAAGCTCATCGAATAAGCTTTGCCGCCACAAAGGCGCAAGGAGCACAAAGGCACACTAAGGCGATGTTAGTGTGCCTTTGTTTTTGAGGCGTGCACGCTCAAGGCCGCGTTCGACTCAATCCTCAAAGACCTGGCGGACCTCCGTTTACTTTAGATTTCGTATCTTTAGTAATATTCCCCCTCCCCCATGATCAAAACAGTATTGACTTTGGTTGTAATCCTTTACATCCATCACGTTGTAATCGGTCAGGATGAAGGCACACTCACCAAAAAATCACGTGTCTTGTCGAAAAGCACCACGCTTCACCTTTCAGTCGGACCATCCTTCAACATCGGATCGGGTGATTATAGCACAGGTCTTAATTTGCAGGCAGGGCTCTTAAAAAGGCTCAACAGAATTGTTTCAATCGGCCCGAACCTGGCAGTAACAAAATTTAACTACAACAAGGCTGCTGGAAACACCACGTTCATTGAACAAGGTGGATATGAGATATGGAAAGTTCGGATGGAAGGCGGGAACCTGACGCTTTCGTCAATCGGCCTGGATCTGAAGTTTAATTTTATCCCGTCAGAACGTATACAAAAATTTTCCCCGTATGCTATCGTGAGGCCCGTTGTATTGCTGTCAACACGCTCGCAGATATCAGGCAGCGTAGACACATGGTACAGAGATGAAGTTTCTGACAACACGGGAACGACCTGGTACTACAGCGGAACTACTGAAACCCTCACTTCAGATCAATGGGAAGCTGCCTCAGAGGTTACCGCAGGCATGAATGCAGGGATTGGTGGTGAATTGATGATGTCCCCGGGATTATCGCTGTTTTTGCAAAGTGTTGTTACGCTTTCATTGCCTATTACGCATGTGGATAGTAAAAGTCATGGTACGGACCTTTCCGGTTTTACAAACCGCGAGTATCCTTTTTCGAAGGGATCATTTACATCGCTTTCTATTTCTCTTGGGATCGCATATTCGTTTTAGCAATGAATCGAAGGACAATCGTTTTTCTGTCGTTGATGCTGGTGATGTCTGGGTTCTCAGCCTCGGCACAGTACAAGTTATACACGAAAGGATTTGACAACTACAAGAACGCGAACTACAACGAAGCGATCACAAATTTCACTGAATATCTTTCGAAATCCATTCGCGACAGATCGTTGGATGTGGAAGTTTTTTACCTGCGCGGCCTCTCCTGGTTTAAGATACAGAATTACAAGAATGCCATCGGTGATTTTGAAGAAGCACTTCTTCTCAATCACTCCAACAAAGGAAACATATTTTGGTTCCTTGCGAAAAGCAATGAAAAGTCGGGCTTCCTTCCGGATGCACTTCGCTACTACACAAGCGCGATCGAACAACTGAAAAGTGATCGCGAAACATATGTAAAATTATTACTGGAACGAAGCCACGTTTATGTCGGTCTTCTGGACCCTTATCTCGCTCACGCTGATCTGCAGACTGCCTATGAAATTCAACCGGGCAATGAGGAAGTAAAGAAGGCACTTGCAAACATCGATAAGCTGGGCTTACCGATCACGCGCCCATCAGCCGTGGCACGACCCGGAGTATCCGATTCGACCGTGAATGTTGAACTCGCGGAGCGGTTTAAGAATGAAAAGCGATATGCGCTGGTAATCGGCAACGCATCTTACGCGAAAAATATCGGGGAGTTACGAAATCCGGTGAACGATGCAACCGATATGGCGCGGGAACTGGAAAGATCAAACTTTCAGGTACAGCTGTTGACGAATGCAACATATGGACAGATTCGTGCCGAGCTTCTGAAGTTCAAGGAGAAACTCGATGAAGGTGACCGCGACAACACCGTTGGCCTGTTCTATTTTGCCGGGCATGGGCTGCGACACGAAGATGAAAATTACCTCGTGCCAGTGGATGCGATTATCGAATTTGAAGACGATATCAGAAGGTATTGCTTCCCGGTTCAGAAAATGGTGTTAGCCAATATGGAGCGTTCAAAATCGCGGATGAATATTCTCATCCTTGATGCATGTCGAAATAATCCATTCCCTTCTCTGACTCGCTCACTGGGTGATCAGGGGTTGACGGAAATTAAGGAAGCACGCGGTTCATTTATTGCGTTCGCCACGGCACCGGGCGAAGTTGCGCAGGATGGCGTGGGAAGAAACGGCCTGTACACCCAAGAACTCTTGCGCGCCATGCGCAAGCGCGGCCTCACACTCGAACAGGTTTTTAAAGAAGTCCGGTTAAATGTGCTCAGACTTTCCGGTGAAAAACAAAAGACTTGGGATAATTCAAACGTCTCAGGCGAATTCTATTTCAAATTCTGACCGAAAAAACTTCTGTTCCTTCGTGGCCCTTGTCTCTTCGTGGCCATACACTACCAGTTTATTTCAGACAGGCCTTTGCTCGTAAGGTACTGATTTGCCTTGCTGAAATGTTTGCATCCGAAAAAGCCGCGGTCGGCAGAAAATGGCGAAGGGTGCGCTGACATCAGTACAAGATGCTTTGTGCGGTCGATCACCTCTCCTTTCTTTTGCGCATAAGCACCCCAGAGTAAAAACACAACATTTTGTTTTTCGTCAGAGATTTTTTTGATGACGGCATCGGTAAACATTTCCCATCCTTTGTTCTGATGCGAGCCGGGTGAACCTGCCCTCACGGTGAGCGTTGCATTCAGTAATAAGACGCCCTGGTCGGCCCATCGCCCAAGGTCTCCGGATGACGGCATTTCCTTGCCAAGGTCATTCCTTATCTCCTTAAAAATATTGACCAGCGAAGGCGGCATGCGCAGGCCATCGCGTACAGAAAAGCAGAGTCCATTCGCCTGCCCCGGGCCGTGGTACGGATCCTGACCGATGATCACCACCTTGACGTTCTCAAAGTCACAGCAATCAAATGCACGGAAAATTTCCCTCCCGGGCGGATATATTGTCTCAGTTTTGTATTCTTCTTTAACGAAATTGGTGAGCGTTGCAAAGTAGGGTTTTCCGAATTCTTCAGTCAATCGCTGCTTCCACGATTGCGCAATTTTTATGTCCATTCTGGCACGCCTTTTAAAGGAAAACATAAATATAGGCGTAACTGGTAAATTGACGCTTTTTAATTGCCGGTGATTGATTGGATTGATTTTCAAATAATTGAAGGCAATTCGAAGTATTGGTGTTGAAATTCTAAAAAATTGATATTTTTGAACGTCTATGGTAACCGAAATAACACAAGGGATCAAGGTGAGTGTTGAGACCGAATATCAGCCGGCATATTCGAGCCCCAGCCAGTACCACTATGTGTTTACTTACAGGATTACGATAGAAAATCAAAGTGAATATACAATCCAGCTGATGCGTAGACATTGGCATATCCATGATGCGGGGTTCACAGCACGTGAAGTCGAAGGCGAAGGCGTGGTGGGTCAGCAACCAGTGCTTGAGCCAGGACAGACGCATCAGTATGTGTCAGGCTGCAATCTTAAATCCGGAATTGGTAAAATGATCGGTACTTACCAGATGGAACGTGTCGTAGATGGCACAAAGATGCAGGTGAATATTCCTGAATTCACAATGATCGCCCCTATTCGCCTCAACTGATTTCGTGTCGAATAAATTCTTCCAGGCAAAAGCGTATCTGTCCTATTGGCTCGATGCAGTAGATGAGCATTCATTACACTCTCCTTTCTTTTTCGATTTCTACACACGGGTAGTCAAAAAAAACAATCAGCGCGGAGCTCCGCTTGAGCATGTGGAAAAATTAAGAGGTCAGCTGCTGACTGATCAGCGGATGCTCAGCGAGAATGACCCGGGATCAGGCTCCTCAACAAAGAGGAAAATCAGCCTGATGGCAAAAAATAGTCTCAGCCCCCCATGGCTGTCCTCCTTTTACAATGACACACTCGACTACTTTAAGGCCAGGAAAGTCCTTGAACTCGGAACCTCTTTTGGAATTAACACCCTCTATCTTGCATCCGCAAAGGAGCGATCTGTGACAACGTTTGAAGGATCTTCAGAAATCGCAGAGATAGCACGGCTTACTTTTCAATTTGCGCAGTCCAAAAACATTGAGCTGATCGAAGGAAACATTGACAGCACGCTGCGAACCTACATGCAGTCGATTCGGAAATTTGATTTCGCCCTCATGGATGCCAATCACCGGTATGAACCCACGTTGCGCTATTTCGCCACGCTGATGCCAAAGCTTCAGGAGAGTTCAGTGATCATTATTGACGACATTCATTATTCCGAAGAAATGGACAGGGCTTGGCGAGATTTGAAAAACCACAAGCTCGTCTACGGCTCTGCGGACCTTTTCAGATGCGGAATTCTTTTTTTTGATCCATCATTGAACAAACAACACGTTATCTTACAGGTTTAGCGGTTGAATTACAGGAACATATGACCTATTTTTGCATTTTATTGTGGACATGACGCCTGCTGACAAAAACCTGAAGGAAACGCTTAAGCCAGACATGACTGACGAACAACCTGCTACACAACCGCGCAAAAGTAATAAGGCCGCCATCATCATTGCCCTGATGGCGATCATCATTATCATCCAGGGAATCAAGATCTATCTCGACACCAAGGAGAAGCAACAGGTCCGCACCGAACTCACAACCACTGAAGCGGAGCTGGCCACAACGATGCAGCGCATGAACGAGATCCGTACCGAACTCGACCTCAGAATTGCCGAAGTAACAAAACTTGGTGGCGATGTGGCTGATCTTGAACGCGCGAAAGCAGAAATTGAAAACGAGCTTCGCAGAAACAAGCGGGCGACAGGAAAGGAAATCAAGGCGCTCAAAGATCGCGTTGAAGGTTACGAACTGTTGCTAAAGACAAAAGACGAAGAAATCGAAAAACTGAAGTCTGTTAACACACAACTTCTCACCGAGAACAAGTCGCTCAAAACACAAAAGAACCAGCTGGGTGATTCCATCAACAGACTGAGTCAGACGAAGGAAGATCTTGCCTCAAAGGTTGCCATCGCATCGCAGTTGAAAGCCGAAAACATCCGCATCGTAGCCGTGAACGACAGAGGCCGCGAACGCGAATCACCATTCAAGAATCGTCAGGTAGGAAAACTGAAGATTGAATTCAACATTGCCGAAAACAACGTTGCCCCAATAGAAGGAAAGAAAATTATGATCCGCATCATCGATGAAAACAACCAGGTTCTTTTTGATGTTGCCCGCGGCTCGGGAACATTCCTGGTTGAAGGAAGGGAAGAATTCTACACCGCCTCACAGGACATACTTTTCGACAACACCAAACAGAAGCTGACCTACCTGTACGATAAAGGTTCAGACTACGCTTCGGGAACTTACAA
Source organism: Fulvivirgaceae bacterium JP3-4 (assembly GCA_029309925.1). Classification (GTDB taxonomy): domain Bacteria; phylum Bacteroidota; class Bacteroidia; order Cytophagales; family Cyclobacteriaceae; genus Chryseosolibacter. The sequence continues at coordinate 1,539,256 of JARKND010000001.1, read as the reverse complement.
GCTGGAAGTGTATACGGATAATTACTTCATGGGTAGCGGGGAGTTTGTAGTGAAATAAGCTGCAAGCCACAAGCTTCAAGCTGCAAGTCCGCGCAGTGTGTTGTTGTGATTCTTTGTTCGTTGTATTATCGTAGAATCGCGTGAAGCGTGCAGCGTGCAGCCCTTACAGGGATGACTTGCCTGACTACAAAGCACTTAATCTTCACGACTAGTGTGCACCGCTTGAAGCTTGCAGCTTGAAGCCTCTTCTTCTTGCCTCGCAACTACTCTTTCCCCTCAAACACCTCCAATTTCGCCTTCACCCCGTCATCCGACCAGATCTTCACATTATCGATCTTACCCGAATCATCGAACGAGCCGAATCCGATAAAGCCCTTGCCGAAGGTTTTGTCGTTTGCCTCTTCTACAAGTGTTCCGTCATAGAAAACTTTGATCGACCCCCTCCTGATGTCGCGCTCGATCCTCACTTTGTGCCACACCTTGTCGCCCCATTCAACGCCCTGTGTCGTGTAGGTGCTGATCTTTTTGCGGGGCGCGTTATTCACGATCATGATCTGATGAGCATTGTCATCCATTTTACTGGCGACATGCGAGTAGTAAAAGTTAGATGGATCCTGGAATCCGAAGATGAAGCACATGTCTCGATGGCCGTACTCTTTTCCGGTTTGGAGCACATCTGCCTCCAGAATGAAGCTGCCAAACTGCATATCGCTGATGAGGCCGATCGTATGCGGAGAGCGAAACGGGGGCTGGTATTCGCTGATGCCAGTAAACTCCAGGGCGCTGCCTGTCTTACCTTCAGACAAAATCCACTTATCGGGCTGTGTAAACCTGAACTGCTCTAAAACATCCTTTTCTTCAAAATCCTGCTTGTAGACGGGCTTTTTGGCTATAAATCCGGTTAATACGGACATGAGAATGATGGCTGCAAGTGTCTTCATTTGGTCAATTTAAGACAAAGATTCGGCTTATTTTCCAACGTTTCGCAAACGAAAAGTGCGTTTTTGACCGAATTTCCCGCTTGACTGGCTTCCCGGCCTTCCCGGCCTCCTGGCCACCCGTACCGGACCCGGTCTTCCCGGCCTCCCGGCCACCGGCACCTTCTCCTGATTTTTTCTCCCCTCCCTTTCCCAATTCCCCGCCTTTTCCTACCTTTGCAGGCTCAAAACTTAAAACATTTATGAACAATTACGAGACGGTATTCATTTTAAATCCCGTTTTGTCTGAAGACCAGGCAAAGGATACTGTCGAAAAGTTCGTGAAGGTGTTGAAGAAGGCTAATGCTACCATTGTGAACACAGAGCAGTGGGGCTTGAAAAGAATGGCCTACCCGATCAACAAGAAGTCAACAGGCTTCTACAACCTCATCGAATTTACGGCAGAATCTACAGTGATCAACACGCTTGAGACTGAGTACAGACGAGACGAATCAGTTATGCGCTTTTTAACGACCGTGCTGGATAAGCATGCCGTGGTGTATAACGAAAGAAGACGCAAAGGCGAATTCAAAAACAAGGATAAGAACAAAGTCAGAAAAGCTGAGGAGGAGCCTGCATAATGACACTCATGAACGAACCAATCAAACGCGCAGAGATTAAACCTAAATACTGCCGTTTCAAGAAGAATGGTATCAAGTATATCGATTACAAAGATCCTGACTTCTTATTGAAGTTTATCAATGAACAAGGCAAGATCCTTCCAAGAAGACTTACCGGAACATCCCTGAAGTTCCAGAAGAAAGTGGCTCAGGCGGTAAAACGCGCGCGTCACCTGGCGATCCTTCCTTATGTTGGTGATTCTTTGAAGTAATCTGTTAACCTCAAAAAAGAAAACAACATGGAATTAATACTGAAACAAGACGTTGCAGGACTTGGCTATAAGAATGACATCGTGAAGGTGAAGGCTGGTTACGGAAACAACTACCTGATCCCGAACGGATTTGCATTGATCGCTAATGAGTCTAACAAAAGACTGGTGAACGAGAACGTTCGTCAGGCTGCTCACAAGGCTGCGAAAGTTAAGCAGGACGCAGAAGCACTTGCTGCAAAAGTTGGTGATCTTACTGTTGACATCAAGACAAAAGCTGGTGAGTCAGGAAAAATCTTCGGTGCTGTTACAGCGCTTCAGATCTCTGATGCATTGAAAGCAAAAGGTTTCGACATCGATCGCAAGAAAGTTGTAATGAAAGAGAGCCCTAAGCAACTGGGTACTTACAATGTAACGCTCGATCTTCACAAAGAAGTGAAGCACGAGATCAAAGTGAAAGTTGTAGGAGAGTAATCTTTCTCAATAGAATTCAGAACCCGGGTGAGGAATCACCTGGGTTTTTTATTGCCTGCGGCTGAAAAAGTTGCAGGTTACAAGTAGCAAGTTGCAGGTCAAATCATCCTTAGCGTTACTTGTGTTCTCCGTGTCTTGCCGAATGGTCCGTCTTTAGCGGCTATAAAAGCTCAATCACATGACGAATTGTTGCGGCCTGACGGAAGTTTGGGTGTTCGATATTGCCTTCGATCCGCTCATGTTCCCAGGTGATGTGAAACGGAACATGAATAGCGTGACCACCGATGTTAACAACCGGTAACGCATCTGACTTTAGGGAATTGCCAATCATCAGGAATTCTTCGGGTTTGATATCGAGGCGCTTGATGAGCTTCTGATAATCAATTTCCTTTTTGTCGGACATGATCTCGATGTGGTGGAAATAGTGACCGAGACCCGATTTGTGCAGCTTCCGATGCTGGTCGAGAAGGTCGCCTTTGGTTGCACAAACGAGTTTATATCTGCCCTGCAATTCCTTCAACACTTCTTCAACACCATCAATAAGTTCGACTGGCTTTTCGAGGAGATCTTTTCCGTAGTTTATAATTTTCTCAACCACTTCCACAGGAATCTTTTTGTCGGAGATACGGATCGCTGTTTCGATCATCGACAGGATAAAACCTTTGATGCCGTAGCCATACAGTGTAAGGTTTTCAATCTCCGTTCTGAACAACTCGCGGGCTACTGTGTGCACGGGAAGGTAGTCCTGAAACATCGCATAGAACTTTTCTTCCGTTTCCCGGAAGTAAGGTTCGTTTACCCACAGCGTGTCGTCCGCATCAAAGGCGATCACTTTTAAATTCATATTTCGAAGGTAAGGATAGAAATGTAGATTAACGAATCACGATTGCAATGGAGTCGGAGGATGAATTTAGAGTTGGCACTTTTTAAGTAAATTAAGTGAATGAAAAAATTCCCGGTCGTTTTGTTTTTTCTCTTCATAACGCTTCGTCTGCTTGCGCAGGTTGAAGTTGATGGAAATTTTTATCACTTGCGGAATTCTGAGCCGAGGGAATGGAGTGAGTTCCCTCAAACAGCTTTTGGCCGCGAACTAGTGCTGAATTTTGAAGTGGGAAGAGACAACCTCCCGACAGCCATAAGTTTGCGACAATATGATGTTAAATTGGATTGGATTGTAGAACTGAATGGTAGCGAAATCGGCTCGTTATACCTCGATGAAAAGGATTTGGTGGCATACCATCTGGTTGATCGCAGTGTTGTCAGGATTGGTAACAACACCCTGAGAATATATTGCAGAGACTCGATTGCAGATGATATTCGTGTGGGTGAACTGATTCTCCATCCGGATTTTGTGAGCGATCAGATAACGAGGGGTTTCCTTAATATCGAGGTGATCGATGAGAACAAGAATCCTGTACCAAGTCATCTTACGATCGTGAATGATAAACGGGTTCTCCAATCATTCTCTACCACTAAAGGGCCTTATGCAGCCAGGCCCGGACATATTTATTCCGCCACAGGCAAAATACAAATCGCCCTGCCCGAGGGGAAATACATCGTGTTTGCTGGCAGAGGGTTCGAATACAGTGTTGACTCCGCAGTTGTCGAGATAAAAAAGGAAATTCCTGTTCAAAAAAAATTGAGCATCAAACGCGAAGTGAATACTAGAGGATGGATAAGCACCGACACACACGTGCATACGTTCACGCATTCACAACATGGCGATGCCACAGATTGGGAACGGGTGATCACATTTGCTGGCGAGGGTATTGACCTTCCCATTATTACTGATCATAATCGACACGTTAATTTAAAAGGGGTCGCAAAGAAACAGAATGTAGATCGCTATTTCACTTTGGTAACAGGAAACGAAGTAACCAGTAAGGTTGGGCACTTCAATGTTTTCCCGATCGATTCGATTGAGACCGTAAAAAGTTCTACTGCTCAAAACTGGGCGGGCCTTCAGACAAGCATCGAAAAATACAGACGTCCCAAGGTGATCATTCTTAACCATGCACGCGACATTCACAATAATTTTCGTCCTCACGATCCGTCACGGTTTTTAGCTATAGCCGGACAGCGCCTTGATGGTGAGCCAATTTTCGCAAATGCAATGGAGGTTATCAATTCCGGATCACAGCAATCAGATTGGATGCAACTATTCAATGACTGGATGCATTTGCTGAATGGAGGGTACGCGCTTACACCCGTAGGATCAAGCGATTCCCATGATGTAAGTCGATTCATTGTCGGACAAGGGCGGACATACATTCGCGGAAATGATTCAACTTCAAACGGTATCGATATTCATGAAGTCGTGGATAATTTCCTTAATGGAAAAGTGATGGTGAGTTGTGGACTACTTGCTTCGTTGAAGATCAATAATACATTCGGACCTGGAGAAGTGGCCACAGCGTCTCATGAGGTTGTTGCAGACATCGAGGTGTCAGGACCATCGTGGTCGAAAGCTGATAAAATTGTTCTTTACGTCAACGGTGAAAAATTTAAAGAAGAGAAGATCATCGACCAGGCGATTGGTGGAGTGAAGTGGAGAGGCAAATGGACACTCCCAAAGTCCGCCCAGGACTATCATGTTGTCGCGATTGCTGAAGGGCCCGGTGATCATATGGTATTTTGGCCCATAGCCAAACCGTATCAACCCACCTCTCCCGACTGGATTCCAAGAGTCATTGGAGCATCGGGCGCGGTATGGGTTGATGCCGATGGAAATGGAAAGAGAGAGTCAGCCAATGCGTATGCCAATGAAATTCTTTTAAAAGCGTCAGGCGATATTGACGAAATCATCAGTTCTCTTGAAAGGTATGATGAATCAGTAGCGATCCAGGTGGCAGCGCTTCTGCATTTGAAGAAAGTTGATCTGACGAGTGCAAAAATTCTGCGGGCGCTAAAGAAAGGTGATGAGAAAACGCAGTCGGGATTCAATAAAGTCGTGGCGGGAGTTATCTTGTCGAGGGGACGGAATTGAATGTCGAACAAAGAACATGGAATAGTGAATGATGAAGTGACACTGTTCGAAATTCAATATTCCTTGTTCTCTGTTCCTTATTCAATTTTAAAATTTATGCCGCACAAACGCTTCCATTGCTTCGTACTCCGCAAGTCCAAGCGCGTTGTATGCCTCTGCAGTGGCGTGGTTGCGATCTTCCGCCCTCATCCAGAATTCACGCTTGTCGCTTCCAGGGAACATCGCGCTGTCTTTCTGTGACTGGTGTTTGAATACCGCTCTGCGCTTGCGCATCAATTCGTCAGGGCTAAGCGGAACAGCCATTTCGATCTGGTCGATGTCCCACTCCTGCCATGCTCCGCGGTACAACCACAGCCAGCAGTCTTTCATGTAGTCTTTAGTTTTGAGGCGGTTTACCGCTTCAAATATCGCTGCGAGACAAACACGGTGTGTTCCATGCGGATCAGACAAGTCACCGGCAGCATAGATCTGGTGTGGCTTCACCTTTTCGATGATATCCATCACTATCTTAATATCTTCCTCGCCAAGAGGTTTTTTCTTCACGGCACCGGTTTCGTAAAATGGCATATCGAGGAAGTGCATCTGATCATCGGGAATGCCAACGTAACGGCCACCCGCTTTTGCCTCTCCCCTTCTGATCAGTCCCTTAATCTTGAGAACTTCATCGCTGTCGTTCTGCCCAGGACCTTTTTCACGGATCGACTGCACGATCTTCTGATAGAATTTTTCGCCATCGGCTTTGCTCAATCCAAATTCATGATTGAAGTCGCGAACGAAGTCTGCGAAGCGCACGGCATCGTCATCGAATACCGCAATATTTCCTGAGGTCTGATACGCTACATGCACTTCGTGCCCCTGATCAACAAGACGGATAAATGTGCCTCCCATCGAGATCACATCATCGTCAGGGTGCGGTGAAAATATGATGACGCGTTTTGGAAATGGATTTGCACGTTCCGGTCTGTGTGAATCGTCAGCATTGGGCTTGCCACCAGGCCAGCCTGTGATGGTATGCTGCAGATCATTGAACACTTTGATGTTGACTTTGTAAGCAGAGCCATATTCCGTGATGATATCGCCCATACCGTGTTCCATGTAATCATGGTTGGTGAGTTTCAGCACCGGCTTCTTTACCTTCATACACAGCCATACAACAGCCTTGCGGATGAGCTTGTCATTCCAATCGAGCGTATCAAGGATCCACGGTGTCTTCTTGCGCACAAGTTCGGAAGATGAAGCTTCATCAAGCACAACCAGACAGTCAGGGTGCTTCTGCAGGAATGACGAAGGAACCTGATCTGTGACCGGACCCTCTACGGCTTTTTTGATCACCGCTGCCTTTCCTTCACCCCACGCCATCATAAAACACTTCCGCGCTTTCATGATCGACCCAACACCCATGGTGATGGCTTTACGCGGAACATTTTCTTCACCGAAGAAATCGCTCGCGGCATCTATCCGAGTCACCTGGTCGAGTGTCACCAAACGGGTAAGTGATTTCTCGCTTGAACCTGGCTCGTTGAAACCGATATGACCCGTGCGACCGATACCGAGTACCTGGATATCGATCCCGCCAAGGTCATCGATCATTTTCTCATACTCGCGGCAGAAATCTGCAACTTTATCTTTTGGAAGTGTTCCGTCAGGAATATGGATTTGATTCTTCGGCACATCGATGTGATTGAACAGGTGTTCATTCATGAAGCGGACATAGCTCTGAAGTGACTCAGGCTGCATCGGATAGTATTCATCGAGGTTGAAGGTGTGAACGTTTTTAAAACTGAGACCGGCCTTGTGCAATTTCACAAGCTCTGCATACACACGTGTGGGCGTTGAACCTGTCGCAAGCCCAAGTACACAGTGTTTGTTTTCTTTTTGCGTTGTGCGAATGCGGGAGGCAATTTCGTTGGCAACGAATATTGATGCTTGCTCTGAGTTTGAGAAAATTTTAACTGGAATCTTTTCGAAAGCGGCCAGATCGTTAGTCATCGTTATGTGGTTAGTTATTGTTGCAAAATTGTGTGTGCCCATCGCACCCCCTCTTTCGCGGCCAAATGACAGGCTTTCTTGTAATTTTAGAGTTGGTTAACATCTTTAACCGGATAAAGGTACCTTAAAAAGTGCGAAATTTTCAAGTGTTTGCGGTAACATTATTTTATGAATCATTTCCGAACAATCGTTAGGCCGTTGCCCTCAGATCAAAAAATCGGGTTAAAAAGCGGGGTTTTTACCATCGGATCGTGTTTTGCCGATGCCATCGGATCGCGTCTGGCAGAGTCGAAATTCAACTGCCTGGTCAATCCCTTTGGCACGACCTATAATCCCCTGTCGATCCACAAAGGCATTTTATACGCAGTGAACAACCAACTCCCCGTTAGCCACACTTACCTAAAGCGCGATGACATCCACCTCAATTATGACTTTCATTCGGACTTTTCAGCCCTCGATCAATCGCAGCTGACACATGCCATCAGCGATGCCGTTGGGGCAAGCCATTACTTCCTGAAATCGGCCGGATATATTCTGATCACCTACGGCACGGCCTGGGTATACGCACGGAATGAATCGGGAGAAATCGTGAACAACTGCCACAAGATTCCTTCTTCGAAGTTCACGAAACGATTGATGTCTGAGAAAGAAGCGGTTGGCTCCTTTGATGCGCTCTACACTGCACTCAGAAAATTTAATCCGAACATCCGGTTTATTCTGACGGTGAGTCCTGTCCGGCACGTGAAGGACACACTAGAACTCAACAGTGTAAGCAAGGCCGTACTCCGCTCCGCCTGTCATAGCATCAGTACGAATTATGCCGGGGTAGAATACTTTCCTGCCTTTGAGATGATGATCGATGACCTGCGCGACTACCGCTTCTATAAATCCGACATGTTGCATCCCACTGAAGAAGCCGAAGGTTACATCTGGCAAAATTTCATGTCGGCTTATTTTGATGCATCTACTAGGCAGCTGGTCGAAGAATGGCAGTTGGTGCGGAATGCGTTGAAACATAAGCCATTCCATCCGCAGTCGAAGGGACATCAACAATTCCTGCAGCAGACATTGCATAAATTAAAGGAACTTAAGTCGAAACTCGATGTTGATGAAGAAATAGCGGCTATTCAGTCACAAATTGTTCAACCGTAATGGCAAGGTTGTTTTACCGAAACTTAAAAAGGACAGATGATCACGAAACATACCAACCGGCTTATCGAATCAACATCACCCTACCTGCTGCAGCACGCACATAATCCCGTTGACTGGTACGAATGGGGAGAAGATGCATTGCTGAAAGCAAAACAGGAAGACAAACCAATTCTGGTAAGCATCGGCTATTCATCATGTCACTGGTGCCATGTGATGGAGCGGGAAGTTTTTGAAAAGGAAGATATGGCGGCAAAGATGAACGAGTATCTCGTCTGCATCAAAGTAGACCGCGAGGAGCGCCCTGATATCGACCAGATTTATATGGATGCCGTGCAGGCGATGGGTCAGCATGGTGGATGGCCGTTGAACGTTTTCCTTACTCCTGATCAAAAGCCTTTTTATGGCGGCACCTATTTTCCACCCCAGCAATGGCTGCAGGTTCTCGAAGGAATCAATCGCGCGTTCAGAGAAAGACGAAGCGAAGTGGACGAGTCAGCAGAACAGTTTGCCCAGCATCTCGCCACACAGGATATTCAAAGATTCACCCGCACAGCAGAAAGTGCCGACCTGCGCAACAATCTGAACGCTGCGTTCCAGAAGCTCGAACCTGCGTTTGATAAGGTCTGGGGCGGCCTTGATAAAGCGCCAAAATTTATCATGCCCTCCATCTGGCTTTGGCTTCTTCGTTATCATCACCTCAGCGGGAATCAGGGTGCACTTGATCAGACAATTCTTACGCTGAAAAAAGTGGCCATGGGCGGAATCTACGATCAGCTCGGTGGCGGTTTTGCGCGATATTCGGTTGATGGTTACTGGTTCGCACCACACTTTGAAAAAATGCTATACGACAACGCACAACTGATGTCGCTATACGCAGAAGCATACGCCATCACCAAAGACGATGAATTTCTGTCGGTGCTCAACGAAACGTTCGAGTGGCTTCAGACAGAGATGATGCATCCGGAAGGCGGATTCTATTCAGCACTGGATGCCGATAGTGAAGGTGTTGAAGGTAAATTCTATGTCTGGACAAAAGATGAACTCGCAGCTTTACTCGGCAATGACTTCGATCTTTTTGCAACATACTTCTCGGTGAAAGCGGAAGGCAACTGGGAGCACGGACAAAACATCCTGTTCCGCGCAATTGATGATGATAAGTTCCTGGAAAAAACCAATCAGGAAAAAAAAGCATGGAAGCAGAAACTCCGGTCATACAAAGATAAGTTGCTGGCCGTACGTGACAAACGAATCAAACCCGGTCTGGATGACAAGATCATTCTCGGCTGGAATGCGATGATGGTGGCGGGACTTGCCGATGCTTACAAGTATACAGGCAGTGAAAAGTTTCTGAAAGCTGCGCTGAAGAACATGGAGTTTATCGAACGTGAGATGTGCGATGTGACTTCACTGTATCGTTCATTCAAGGGAAAGCGTTCGAATACACATGCGTTTCTCGATGACTACGCGTATTTCATTCAGGCCTGTGTCAGGCTTTACCAGGTTACATTCAATGACTACTGGCTCAGGCGGGCTGAAGTCTTCGTGTCGCACACCATCGACAACTTCCTGGACTCCAGCGATGGCTTCTTTCACTACGCCAGCAAGTACGGTGAAAAACTGATCGCTCAGAAGAAGGAGATATTTGACAATGTGATCCCCTCATCAAACTCAGTGATGGCGCAAAACCTTTTCCAGGTCGGGGTTCTGCTTGACAAGGATGAATGGAAGCAAATGACGATCAGAATGGTAGAATCGCTTGGCTACCTGATTACCAACGAACCGAACTACATGTCGAACTGGGGAATTGTCTTTGCTGAGATCAGGAAAGGAATGGCGGAAGTAGCGTTTGTCGGTGACCAAGCCAATGAAGATCTTCTTGCGTTTGCCAATCGATACGAGCCCTTTGCTTTAACGATGGGTACTCGTCATACAAGCGATCTTCCGCTGATGCAGGGAAAGGTTGCCCTCAATGGCAAGGATACGATTTATGTGTGTTACAATAAATCTTGTCAGCGACCAGTGCACACAGTTGCAGAAGCCTATGAACAACTGCTGCAATGACTAGGCGAGCAATGGCCCAAGCCATCGAACATTTTGATTATGATTTTGGAAGCGCTGAACGCAGCGGAAACCTGTTGCATCTGTTGATCTGAATCACAACAAGATAAAGAAGGGAGTAGACAAATTGAACTCCTCCTCCCGATCACTTTCAATTCTGAAAAAATCTCTAATTTGAAGACTTTTAAATACCCTGCAGTTAACTTAGCGCCCGGTGGAAATATTCGAGCAGTCTGATTCGCGAGAAACGCTCTTTGCAGAGTTGCTGCTTCCTGTTCCTATACCGCGGCTATTTACGTACCGCGTTCCCCTCGAACTCAATGCACACATACGAAAAGGTCAGCGCGCGATTGTACAGTTCGGTGACCGCAAGATCCTTACGGGTCTGATCACTGAGGTGCACAAAAATCCTCCAAAGGACTACGAAGCAAAATACATCCTGGAGATTCTTGATGAATTTCCCGCTGTTACAGACGTGCAACTGAAGCTATTTCAATGGATGGCCGACTATTACATGTGCACGCTGGGTGAAGTGATGAACGCTGCGCTTCCGGCAGGGCTAAAATTATCGAGCGAGTCGATGGTCCAGCTCCATCCGGGATTTGACCTTGAAGAGTCAACGTTTGCTTTTTCTGAAAAAGAGCTGATGCTGATCCGGAGGCTGCAACATGATTCCCTCAGCTACACCGATATCGCAAAATTTCTGGGCGTAAAATCGATTTACACGATTTTGAAATCACTCGCGGGAAAGAATGCGATTGTTTTATATGAAGAAGTTAAAGAAAAATTCCGGCCAAAAACCGAAAAGCGCATCCGGCTGACTGCCGAATATCTGCAGGAAGAGGCGCTGCAAAAACTTTTTGAAAAACTGTCATCAAAGCCAAAACAGGAAGAGGTCCTACTGAAATTGCTGCAGGAACTGCCGGTGCTACAGGATCCTTCGCGCAATAAATCAGGTGTTGCAAAGAAAGCATTGCTCGCTGAAGACATTTCCGAATCATCGGTGAATACCCTTGTTAAAAACGGAGTGTTTGAAGAGTTTGAGCAGATCATTCCAAGATTCGGATTTGACGATCAGGGCGAAACACCGAAAATACTGCTCAGCGAAGAGCAGGAACGTGCACAGTCAGAAATTTTCAAAAGCTTTGACACACATGGGATCACGCTGCTGCATGGAATTACCGGGAGCGGAAAGACGGAAATCTATATCAACCTGATCAAAAAAGCGCTCGAGAGCAATGCGCAGGTCCTGTATCTGCTGCCTGAGATCGCGTTGACAACACAGATCGTTCACCGCCTGAAAAAAGTATTTGGCTCAACGATGGGTGTTTATCACTCGAAGTTCTCGGACAACGAACGCGTTGAAGTCTGGAACGGTGTGCTCAATGGCACCCTTCAGTTTGTCATTGGCGTACGCTCTTCCATTTTCCTTCCCTTTGACAACCTTGGACTGATCATCATTGACGAGGAGCACGATGCATCTTATAAACAGCAGGAACCGGCACCGCGTTACCATGCGAGAGATGCTGCGCTGATGATGGGCCAGCTTCATCATGCGAAGGTGTTGCTTGGGTCTGCAACGCCATCGGTCGAAACATATTTTCATGCGAGCCAAAACAAATACGGTCTGGTGACGCTGACAAAACGGTTTGGCGATGCACAGCTTCCCCAGATCATCCTTGCAGATATGGGCCGCGAGAGAAAAAGCAAAACGTTGAAAGGAGAATTTTCCGGTTTGCTGCTTCGCAATATAGAAGAGACGCTCACGCGGAAGGAACAGGTCATTATTTTCCAGAACCGGAGAGGCTACTCACCGATGGTGAATTGTGAAGACTGCGGCTGGGTACCTAAATGCGTTAACTGTGCAGTAAGCCTCACCTACCACCAGTACAAACACGCACTGGTTTGCCACTACTGCGGTTACAAGGAATCACTTCCAACACAATGCCCGACCTGCACTTCCACCCGTATATCAACGGTAGGGTACGGGACGGAGAAACTTGAAGAAGAGTTGAACCTGTATTTTCCTGAAGCACAGGTACAGCGCATGGATCTGGATACCACGCGGTCCAAAACCGGCTATGAAACCATCATCGAGCAATTCGAAAATGGCGAAACAGATATTCTGGTAGGAACACAAATGGTAACCAAGGGCCTCGACTTCGATCGTGTGAATCTTGTCGGGGTGTTCAACGCGGACAGGATGATGCACTTTCCCGATTTTCGCTCATATGAACGCGCCTACCAGCTGATCACGCAGGTCAGTGGACGCGCGGGGCGCAGAGAAAAGCAGGGCAAAGTTGTTATTCAGACGTCAAGCCCGGATCATCCCCTGCTCGATTTTATTTTACACAACCAATATCGCGACTTTTTTCTTCGCGAGATTGAAGACAGACAACAGCATGGCTACCCGCCATTTACGCGCCTGATCGAAATCACCGTGAAGCATATCGATAAAAAAGTTTGCCGCGATGCTTCACATGCGCTGGCTGATGATCTTCAGCAACGGCTCCCGGGAGTGAGAATCTTAGGGCCGGGAGAACCTATGATATCGAAAATCCGTAATCAGTTCCTGATGAGCATCCTGATCAAGATGTTTCGTGGCAAAGGAGATATTGCGCAATTAAAGAGTATGATCGGATTGTCGATGGAGCAGATTTTGAAAGAAAAAGAATTTCGGAGTGTACGCATCATAGCGGATGTCGATCCCGTCTGAAAAGCTTACATCGTTCCAATAATTTCCCCGGTTTTTTATATACTTGAAGAACACCCTACCGCTCATGGAAGACAAGAACAAGGCAATTCGTGAACTTCACGAAAAGATTGAAGAAATCGCCCGAAAACAAAAGTCTTTTCAGGAGGACATCGCACGACTCCAGACACAAATCTTCGAACTTGATCTGAGCGACCGCACTGTTGTTCAGCAACCTGTCGTAAAAAAAGAGGTGGCACAGCCACTAGTTTCGGTGCCCACGGAAAAACCACCGGTTAAAGAAATTGTCCCGACATTCAAGGCACCGGAAGAAAAACCAAAAATTGCTCCGCCACAGAAAGTCAGGAAGGACAAAACTCCGATCGAAGAGTTTATCGGCACTAATCTGCTTAACAAAATCGGAATTGCAATCCTCGTCATTGGAATCGGATTTGGTGTGAAGTATTCCATTGATCATCAACTGATGCAACCGCTGACAAGGATCATCCTCGGATATCTGTCTGGCATCATATTGATTTTCCTCGCGCTGCGAATCAAGAAGCAACATCATAATTTCAGTGCGGTGCTGCTGAGCGGGGGTATGGCGGTGCTGTACTTCATCACGTTTGCAGCCTATGATTTTTATCAACTGATACCGCAGGTGATGGCGTTTGCACTGATGGTGGTTTTTACGGCATTTACAGTCTTCGCGGCCATCCAATACAACATTGAGGTTATTGGCACCATTGGACTTGTTGGTGCGTATGCCGTTCCATTCTTACTGAGCGATGGTTCAGGTCGAGTGGTGATCCTTTTTTCTTATATCACAATTATCAACGGTGGAATTCTGCTGCTCGCTTTCAAAAAGTACTGGAAACGCCTCTACTACCTGGCTTTTGTACTCACATGGTTGTCGTTTGGTGTCTGGTATGTCGATCAGTTTACAGCAGAAAAACATCTGGCAATCAGTGTCGGCTTCTCGTTGATCTTCTTTGTTACGTTTTATATAACGTTTCTCTCCTACAAGCTGCTGCGCAAGGAGCCACTTGAGAAACTAGACCTCGCCTTCATGCTGATCAACTCATTCGTGTTCTATGGCTTCGGATATGCAGCCATCGAGGAGATGCCGGGCGGTGATGAACTGCTGGGCTTATTTACAGTAGCAACCGCAGTAATGCATTTTGTCGCCTGCGTGATCATTTACAAGCAACAGCGTCAGCTACGCGACACATTCTATTTTGTGGCGGGCATGGTGCTCGTCTTTCTCACACTCGCTGTTCCTGTTCAGCTCGAAGGCAACTGGGTGACCCTTGTATGGGCGATGGAAGCATTGTTACTTTTCTGGATCGGAAGGACAAAACAATTTCCAGTATACGAAAAGCTGTCATACCCTCTGGTGCTGGTGGCGGTGGGCAGTCTTCTCCACGACTGGGATGCTTTTTATATTTCACAGGAATATTTTGGACCAGAGGACAGGATTGTCATCACACCTTTTCTGAACATCCAATTTCTTACAACGATTGGCGTATGCGCAGCGGTCTGTGCGGCAGCTTTTTTTGCCACAAGAAAAAATTATACTTCTCCTTTCCCAGACGCAGGAACAAATAACCTGATCATTTATGGTCTGGGCGTCATCGCAGTGGTGGTACTATACTTTGGAATCTTCAAGGAAGTAGAATATTTGTGGGATCAGCGCTACTGGCAAAATGCAGTGTGGACAACCACTGAGTATGGCGACCGTTACCAGGAGTACGACCAGGACCTCCTTCGCTTTAAACACCTTTGGTTGATTTACTACTCCGCAATTTTCGCGATTGTCATGTCGATCATTCAGATCCGCTACCTGAAAGATCGGTACACGATGATCGCAAGCCTTGCCATGAATGCGCTTGTAGTGACCGTATTTCTGCTGATGGGCTTATACGAACTAAGCTGGCTGCGTTACACGTATCTCAATGATGCCAACAATCCATATTTTGTGCGTGAAGGAAACATTCTTGTCAGGTATGTCGGGATAGCACTCGTGATTCCATTATTGTTGATCAACATGCGGCACATGAAAAATGAGATCTTCACTCTACCTGTTCGCCAGACAGAAAAGATATTGCTCCACCTGGCAATTCTCATTTTATTAAGCAGCGAACTTGTTCACTGGCTTGACATGGCATTGGTCGAAAACAGTTTCAAACTCGGGCTGAGCATTTTGTGGGGAGCTTACGCCTTGTTCCTGATCGTGCTTGGCCTCTGGAAAAATCTGGGATACCTTCGGATTTCGGCCATCGTACTTTTTGCTGTTACACTAGTGAAGCTCTTCATTTATGACATGGCAGATATGAGCACGATTTCAAAAACAATCGTCATGATCATTCTTGGTGTGCTGCTGCTGGTGGCTTCATTCCTTTATAATAAGAACAAACGTGCTGTCGAAAATGAAATCCAATAGACACCTTCTGCTGATATTATTCGCGTTTGCACTTGCCATCACGGCCAATGCGCAGCAAGCTGATTTTTCATTTCGCAGAAAAATTATCAACGTTAACGCTGATGCCTGGCATACGATTGCGTTGCCACCGGATCTATTTCAACATTGCAGACAGGACTTTTCAGATCTGCGGATCTTGCAGTTATCACAAGCAGATACCACTGAAGTCCCTTACCTGCTTGATGTTCTTGACACTGAAATCACCAGGCATGAAGTAGTGCTGTCGACTATTAATCAAAGTAAGAAGGGCAGCGAACAATATATCACGTTCCTGAATTCAGGCTACAAGGTGAATTACCTGGAGCTTTCTTTCAACGAAAAGAATTACTTCGCCACCGTAAAAATCGAAGGCAGCCCTGACCGTAAACAATGGTTTGAGTTGGCGCGTGACGAAAAAATATTTTCAGTCGATAACGATCGTGAAAAATATGCCTCCTCACTCGTCAACTTTCCATTGACTGACTACAACTATTTGCGACTGACGATTGCCTCCCCGGATAAGCTGACATTCAGGAGCACAGCGTTTCGGCTCGATGAGATCAAGCCCGGTTCATTCGACAACATATCCTCAACTTTAAAAGTATCCACGGACAAGAAGAGTAAGCGGTCTGTTATCGATGTGAAACTCGATTACTTACGCCCGGTGAGCAACATTATGCTCGAGATCGATCAGCAGAATGATTTTTATCGGCACATGACTGTCGAGACTCTGGTCGATAGTACAAAGACGGAACGGGGCTGGATCCGGAATTATCAGATGGTTTCGGGCAGCCTGATCACTTCGTTCAAGCGCAACCAGTTCTCAATTCCGTTCACGTTGACAAACCGCCTTCGCATCACCATTGATAATTTTGACAACCCTCCACTTCAAATTTCAGGTATCAAACTTACCGGAGCTAAAGTTCATTTGCGGGCTCAACTCAAGCCGGGAGAGAACTATCTGTTCTATGGAGCAGCGCATCGCGCGCGACCCGAATATGACATCGAACATTTCAGGGAGAAAATTCCTTTACAGAACGCAGAAGCTACACTGGGCGCAGAGGAAAATGTTGCAAAAGCGCCAGTCGCTATGAAAGCGATTTTTGAGAATAAGGCATGGCTCTGGGGAATACTGATCGCGGTAATCGCACTGCTTGGCTTCTTCACACTTCGGATGATGAAGGCGAAAGGCTGATCAGCCCAGGATATTCCATTCTTCGTTGAGCACGGGAATTGCTGCGTGAGCAGTAAGATCGAACTGTACAGGAACCACGGCAACATAATTATTCGCAATTGCCCATTCATCGTTGTCCTGGCCTTTGTCAAAGTTTACAAAGTTTCCAACCATCCAGAAGTAACGCCTTCCATTGGGGTCAAAACGCTCATCGAAATCTTCCACCCATTTTGCATTTGCCTGCCGGCAGATGCGCACGCCCTTCAAAGGTTCATTTCGCCTTGGCGGAAAATTCACATTCAGCGCTACACCTTTCGGAAGACCTTTCTCAATCACCTGCCGTGTGATCTTTAAAATAAATTCTTCGGTATGTGAAAAGTCGGCCTGGTGTGAAAAATCGGCAAGCGAAAAACCTATTGATGGTGTCCCTTCGATGGCACCTTCAATCGCAGCAGACATTGTTCCTGAATAAAGAACACTGATGGATGTGTTGCTGCCATGGTTAACGCCACTGACAACGACATCGGGCTGACGCTTCCCTTTAAACACAAAGTGTCGGGCCATCTTCACGCAGTCGGCAGGTGTACCGGAACACTCCCACGCTTTCACATCTTCAAATATAAAATTCTCTTCCAGCCGGAGTGTGTTTCCTACTGTAATGGCATGGCCCATTCCAGACTGCGGACTGTCTGGCGCTACAACTACCACATCACCCAGTTTCTTCATAACATTGACGAGCGTCAGAATACCTTTTGATGTAATACCATCGTCATTGCAAACAAGAATAAGCGGCTTGCTCATCGGGAAGCGTGGTTAAAAATGTGAAGCGCTAAAGTAGCCAAAAAATAGATATCGCGGCTGAAATGGAAATTCCAAATACCAAGTTCCAAATACCAAGATCCAAAATCCAAATACAAAATCAGTAAAAATCTCCAGCGGATGTCAGTCTGATTTGGACTTTGGAACTTGGCTTTTGGATCCTGGCTCTTCGCTCCGGTTCAAACCTCAAAAAGTGAATTGTAGTAGTCGACAATGCGGGTGAAATCTTCTCTGTACTCAATGCGAAGGCGGTTGGCTCGGATGAACTTTTCAACTTTGTCGCTGTGCTTTCCCATCATGTCAAGGAGATCATGCCGGGTGCCCGTGAATTCTTCGATATCCCCATTTTCCTTCATGAAGAAATATTTGTGGCTCAGCACCATTCTGCCCGTCACGTACATAGAACCGGAGGTGCGGTACTCGAGAAATTCCCTTGCAAGCAGTGTCATTTTTCCCTCTTCAAGCAGTTCAAAAAAAACAGTCGTCTTGTATCCCGGTGATGAGGAGTAAGGCAAGGCAAAAAATCTCCTGTAGATATTGTAAGAGGTATCGAAGATCTCGAAAAACAAAACTTTTCGGGCGGTAAATGCCTCCGGTGTCCCGTTGCCGCTGACAGCGTACTGCACGAGGTCCTGTTGCATGTCGTATTTCAGGATTCCTTTGAGTGTGTCACCCGATGTCAGTACAACTTTGCCTTCGTGCCACAACTCGAAAGGCCAGATCTGAGAATGCGCAAGGTTGCTGATCAGCAGCAAAGCCACGCTCAGAACAATCCCTCTGACTACGATCCGTATATATGACTGGGCACTCTTCAAATCACTTATTTCGTAAAATGCTGTGACCAAGTTTGTCGCGCTTGGTCAGCAAATATTTTTCATTATGCGGGTTAGGCGATATTTCGATCTCCACGTTGTCAACAATCTCAAGGCCATAACCCATCAGGCCGACACGCTTCTTTGGATTATTTGTCATCAGGCGAATCTTTGTGATTCCCAGGTCGCGCAGAATCTGTGCTCCGATTCCGTAATCCCTTTCATCCATGTCAAATCCTAATTTAAGATTCGCCTCTACGGTGTCCCAACCTTCCTCCTGCAGTTTATACGCGCGGAGCTTGTTAAGTAAACCGATGCCTCTTCCCTCCTGCTTCATATACAGCACGACACCCTTCCCCGCGCGGTCAACCATTTCCATTGCGTGATGCAATTGCGATCCGCAATCACAACGACATGATCCAAAAATATCTCCGGTAACGCACGATGAATGCACACGAACGAGAACGGGTTCATCTTTTGTCCATGTTCCCTTTACAAGTGCCATGTGGACTTCATGCGTATTTGTTTGTTCGAAAGCTATCAGCTTGAAGTGACCATGTTCAGTCGGCATATCTACTTCTACCTGCCGGCTGATCAGTGTTTCTTTTTTGATGCGGTATTCGATCAGGTCTTTGATTGAGACGAGTTTCAGATTAAAACGTTCAGCCACTTTCACAAGGTTCGGCAGTCGGGCCATCGAACCATCCTCATTCATGATCTCCACGAGCACACCGGCAGGTTTGAAACCTGCAAGCCGGGCAAAATCGATCGCAGCTTCTGTGTGGCCGGCTCTTCGAAGAACACCACCGCGTTTTGCCTTAAGCGGGAAAATATGACCGGGCTTGCCAAGTTCTTCAGGTTTGGTTTCCGGATCAACGAGTGCGCGGATTGTCTTAAAGCGATCGTGCGCGGAAATACCCGTTGTACAACCGTGACCGATCAGGTCGACCGAAACGGTGAACGGTGTTTCGAAAGTTGCCGTGTTTTTACCAACCATGAGTTCCAGGCCAAGCTCATCGCAGCGGTCTTCGATCAAAGGCGCGCAGATCAGTCCGCGACCGTGGGTCGCCATAAAATTTACGATCTCAGGAGTGATGCACTCGGCCGCACAAATGAAGTCACCTTCATTTTCACGGTCTTCATCGTCAACAACAATGATTACTTTGCCGTTCTTGATCTCTTCGATCGCCTCTTCAATGGTATTTAGTTTTATTGAGTTCATTTGCTTGTATGTCGTACGTGAGCGTCAACTGCCCTGAATTTAAAGTCGAAAATGTCGAACATCGAACACTAAATGTCGAATGACGAGGTGTGAGCAGACTTGGACATTGATTATTCGACATTGAATGTTCGATATTTCTTTTCATGTTCTTCAACACATTGGCCGCTTAGTAAGTTCCGGGCACAAATTCCCGTTACTTCGGTATTACAATCCCCAGCAACGATGCAATTTCTTTCTCCCCGCCTTTTAATTGCTCATGAATCGTAAGATGTTTTTCTTCTTCAGATTGCGAGAGCGCTTGCTTCATCTCCGCTAGATTGTCTTCGATCAGACGTTGGATCAGCCTGAATTTCAACCGCAAGATATTGGTAAACGCTACATCCTGAATTTTTTCTTTTTCACTGGAAATATAGATGTGATACTTTGGCGCCCAATATTTGCTGATTTCGTACCGATTTGTAGTCAGATCGGCAACAGTGTTCTTCACCGCAGGAGAACCATGCTCCATGAAGTAAAGCGTATCGATTACCTCGTGCTTTTCCGCAGCCTCGCGGAACATCGCATAAATTTCTTTAAACACTGGATTTGTAAATTCAACGTCCTCGAGCTCCGTCATCATAAAGTCCATGAGACGCTGTTCTTCGTATTGGCTTTCCGCATAGTTAAGCAGGAGTCGAATGGTTTCGCGCTCCTGCAGCTGGACCATACTTGCCACGTCAGTCTTCGCAAGCTGCGGTGCTGCAACGAGCGGATCGAGAGTTTCCTTCGGAGCCTGCTTTGTCTTCTCCTGGATCTTCTTGTCGCGCTCGGTGATGAGTCCCTTGTTCAGTTCGGATAACAAAACAGATTCCTGAATGTTCAGCAATCGGCTTGTCTCCTGAATGTAAACGGATCGCTTGATCGGATCTGGAATGACTCCTATCGTTGTGACGATCTCTCGAATAGCCTCTGCTTTTTTAATCGGATCGTTCGATGCCTCCTTTGAGTACAGGGAAATCTTGAACGAAATGAAATCCTGCGTATGCTCTGACAGAAACTTCCTGAACTCGGTGCTGCCGTGTTTCCGTGCGTAGCTGTCCGGGTCTTCGCCATCAGGAAGAAGGACAATGCGGACATTCAATCCGCCTTTCAGCACAAGATCGATCCCGCGAAGCGCAGCCTTGATTCCGGCAGCATCACCATCATAAAGTACGGTGACGTTTTCAGTGAACCTTCGCATCAGTTTGATCTGCTCCTCCGTCAATGCCGTACCCGATGAGGCAACAACATTCTCGACATCTGCCTGATGCATTGAGATCACATCGGTGTATCCTTCCACGAGATAGCAGAACTCGTGTTTGCGGATTTCATTCTTCGCCTGATACAATCCGTAGAGCACATTGCTCTTATGGTAGATCTCGGTTTCAGGCGAGTTGATATATTTCGGCTGATCTTTTTCTTTCGTCAGGATTCGTGCACCGAATGCGATGACCTTGCCGGAAAGATTGTGAACGGGGAATATCACCCTTCCGCGAAAGCGATCGTATTTTTTGCCTTCATCCTTTCGGATGAGCAGTCCGGCTTTCTCCAGCATGTCTTCGCTGTAGCCTTTGCCAGTAGCCGTTCGCGTTAGATTATCCCACTCGTTTAAACTATACCCAAGTTCAAATTTGTCGATTGTACGATCATTGAAGCCCCGCTCGCGAAAATAACTCAAGCCGATGCTGCGGCCTTCTTCACTCTTTGTCAACAGCTCGCGATAATGGTCTTTCGCGAAATTCATGAGAATATAAAGGCTGTCGCGTTCGCTTTGCGATGCCTTCTCCTGCTCGCTTCTACCCTCTTCCTCTTTGATCTCTACGCCATACTTCTTGGCGAGGTAACGGATGGCTTCCAGGTAGCTCATCCCCTCGTGTTCCATCACGAACGTTATTCCATCGCCACCTTTGCCGCTGCTGAAATCCTTAAAAATGCCCTTGGCGGGGACGACATAAAACGATGGTGTTTTCTCGTTGGTGAAAGGACTGAGCGCCTTGTAGTTTTGCCCCGACCGTTTTAATGAAACGAAATCTCCGATGACATCGACAATGTCAACGCGGTTCTTCACTTCATCAATCGTTTCGCGCGTAATCATTGGAAATCAGCTACTTGGCTTGTCCGAGGTTAAATTGCTCACCATTGGGACTCCAAAGATAAAAAGATAAAAGAAGTATTGATCACAACCGTGTAATTCGGGAATCGCATTATAACTTGCGGGCTTTTAAACGTTTTTACCCCTTTTTGTTGTTTGTCTAGCATGAGTTTTTCCCAAACCGATATCCTGAAGGCCCTTTCCACTGTAGAAGATCCGGACCTGAAACGCGACCTGGTAAGCCTGAACATGATCAAAGATGTAAAGGTTGAGGCTGCCAAAGTGAGTTTCACCGTGGTGCTGACAACACCCGCCTGTCCATTGAAGGAAAAGATCCGGCAGGATTGCGAAGATGCCGTAAGGAACGTTGTCGGAGCCGGTGTTCCAATAGATATCCTGGTGACATCGTCCGTAACTACGTTGCGCGATAATGCACCGCTTCTTCCAGGCGTAAAAAATATTATTGCGATTGCTTCCGGTAAGGGCGGGGTGGGAAAATCTACGGTGACTTCAAACCTCGCGGTCGCGCTGGCACAGACTGGCGCGAAAGTCGGGTTGATAGATGCCGACATCTACGGTCCGTCCATTCCCACAATGTTCAACTGTGAGCACGAACAACCTCACGTTAAGCAAGTCAATGGAAAGAACATCATCATTCCGATCGAGCAATACGGAGTAAAGCTGTTGTCAATCGGTTTTCTCACGCCACCGGATAGCGCGGTCGTGTGGAGAGGCCCGATGGCGAGCTCTGCGCTGAAACAATTTTTCGCTGATGCCGACTGGGGCGAGCTTGATTATCTGCTCATCGACCTGCCTCCGGGAACGAGCGACATCCACCTGACGATGGTGCAAACCGTTCCTGTTACGGGAGCAGTGATTGTTACAACTCCTCAGAAGGTTGCGCTTGCTGATGCAAATAAGGGTCTGTCGATGTTCAGGCAACCGCAGATCAACGTGCCGGTGCTCGGGATTGTAGAGAACATGGCATGGTTTACACCGGAAGAACTGCCGGACAACAAGTACTTTATCTTTGGAAAAGACGGAGGAAAGAGTTTGTCTGAAAAATATGATGTTCCGTTGCTGGGCCAGATTCCGCTGGTGCAGGGCATTCGCGAAAGCGGAGACAGTGGCCTGCCGGCAGCGATGAAAGAGGGGGTTGTTGCGCTCGCCTTTCAGGACCTGGCAAAAGCAGTTGCGCGCAGAATTGCCATCCGAAATGCGCAGACGCCAACGCTCGTGACTGCTGTGAGATAAGTGATAAAACCGCTGGCAAATGCTGGCATTATTGATAACTTTGCCATAATGAATACCACATTAGACGAAATTACCAGGAAGATCGAAGCCTCTCTTGATTCAATTCGTCCTTACCTCAAGGCTGACGGAGGCAATGTGAAGATCAATGAGATCACATCAGACAAGGTTGTGCGTCTGGAGTTTGTAGGAGCTTGCGGAAACTGCAGCATGTCCACGATGACTTTCAAGGCTGGCGTTGAAGCCGCGATCAAGCGTGACGTTCCCGAAATCCGGTCGATCGAGGTTGTCAACCTGACACCGATTGTCTAAACCATCCCGAAGTAAAACAGTTTTTCACAAGCGGAGCAGTAATCCGTTTTACTGCTTCCGAATCATCCGGCATTTTAATAATTTTAGTGATTCTCCTGATAAGACCTGAGATACTATAGAAGCCGCCTGAACGTTAACGATTTGTGACTGTTATCCTGAAAATGACCTCTCGCCTGTCCTTCCTGATCCTGGTCTTGCAGTTCCTTTGTTTCGCGGCAACGGCCCAGGACCGGTGCGGTACTGTCCGGTACAACAACGAGTTAAAGAAATGGGGCCGCGTTCCCGCAAATGATCAGGTGTTTGAGGACTGGCTCAGACGCAAAATGACAACGCTGCGAACCTCAGGCACCAGACGGCAAAAAGGCCCGCCTTATAAAATTCCCGTAGTCGTTCATATCATCCACAACGGAGAGCCTATCGGCACCGGAGCTAACATTTCTGACGCACAGATTACATCGCAGATCTCGGTTCTCAATGAAGATTTCCGGAGAACGAATACCGATGCCAGCAATACACCTGCTCAATTTCAATCTCTGGCAGGCAGCATTGATATCGAGTTCGTGCTTGCAAAGCAGGATCCGGAAGGACTTCCCACCACCGGCATCGTGCGGGTGAACGGAGGGAAAAACGGTTGGGTGTATGAAGAGCAGTATGCGCTTAAATCACTGAGCTACTGGCCTGCTGAAGATTACCTGAACCTGTGGGTTTGCAACATGACAGACAACCTGGTCGGCTATGCGCAGTATCCTGAATCCAATCTGCCAGGAATTGATAATTCGTCTATTAACAGGCTTACCGATGGTGCCGTGATCTGGCATCGCGCTTTCGGATCTGTGGATGACGGCAACTTCGATCTGAGTTCCATTTACAACAAAGGCCGCACCCTTACACACGAACTCGGGCACTTTTTTGGCCTGCGGCACATCTGGGGTGACGATGATGGCAGCTGTGATGGCGATGACTTTGTGACCGATACGCCAAAGCAGGCAGCGGCATCGAGTGGATGTCCAACCCACCCGCGCAGCTCGTGCAACACCATCAACATGTTCCAGAATTTCATGGACTACACGCAGGATGGATGCATGAACCTTTTCACTAAAGATCAAATGACGCGCATGGTGACCGTTCTGGAAAACAGCCCACGGAGAGCATCGCTGCTTTCATCGCACGGCCTGAGCGATCCGGTGCTTGCACAGCGCGACCTCGGCATCAGAACCATCATCACTCCTACGGATTTTCAATGCTCAACAACGATCACACCGGTCATCGAGATCCGCAATTACGGATCGAATACTGTGACGTCAGCAAAAATAGAGCTGTCAGTGAATGGCGTTGTTACGGAAACACTGAACTTATCGCTGAGCCTTGCAAATCTCGAAAGTACCCAGGCAGCATTCACGCCAGTTATCGTGACTTCAGGTAACAACAGTGTAAGCTTTACCATTACCGAAGTGAATAACAGCACAGATCAGAACCCGAACAACAACAACGTGACGGCCGCATTTGATATTCCCGACCGCGAGCCGACTCCGTTCGCGGAAGCGTTTAGTGTTTTTCCCTCTAATTGGGCAATTCGCAATCCGGATGGCAAGAAAACGTGGGAGCTTGCAACGGCCCCGCGCGAGACTGCTTCTAACAAAGCCATGCGTGTAAATCTCTTTGACTATGACGAAAGTTATGGCGAGGTAGACATGCTCATCAGTCCGGTGCTGGATTTCAGCGGTTCTACGGTTGCCTCGCTTGTGTTTGATATGTCGTATGTGCGGTATCTTTCGAGTAATGACAGGTTACGGGTGATCATTCTTGAAGACTGCGAAAACATTGAAGACGGGACGATAGTCTTTGATAAGTTCGGGAGTGCACTTCGCACTGCAAATTCTGTTTCCGGGTCTTTCGTACCTGCCGGACCTCAGGACTGGCGCAGAGAGTTTGTGAACATCACTCAGTTTGCGGGGAAGCAAAGCATACAGATTGCTTTTGTTGTGGTCAGCGACTGGGGCAACAATCTCTATCTCGACAATGTCTCGGTCATCACTACTGAACTGGAAGACGTTGAACTTGTGAGCCTTGATGCACCGGCATTCATCACGTGCAACATCACTCCATCTCCGGTTCTGATCGTGCAGAATGTCGGTACGAAGCCAGTCACGTCATTAACGGTTGAATATTCAGTGAACGGCTCTGCAAATGAATTCACGGTGAATAATCTGAATGCCGGGCTCGGGGATCAGTTTCAAATTCAGTTACCAGTTGTAAACCTGACCAGTGCTACTAATACAATAGCCGTCACGTTGCTTAATCCCAACGGGCAACCTGACCAAAGTCCTGCAAACAACTCCAAAACGTTTACAGTGTTGGTTGATGAGACGACAGACCGAATTCCAACCCGTCAGAATTTTGATGGCGGCCTCGGTACGTGGAAAGTGTTCAATCCCGTTGGCGGAAAAAACTGGGCGTCAACCAATACAAATTTTAACGGGTCACTCTATTACAACGCTCACAACAACACAATGATCAACGAAACATCATGGCTGGTCAGTCCGGTTTTGGATTTTTCGGGCGCTACAGAGGCAAGTCTTGTGTTTGACTATTCTTATGGGGTGCGTGTTGGACGTCTTGAGACATTACGAATCTATGGATCGAAGGATTGTGGAGAGACCTTTGAGGAGATCACTGCCGTTAATCTTTCCGGACAGGAAGCGCAATCTGCCTGGGCGCCAAACACAGCGGACGAATGGAATACCGACCAGGTAGTGGATCTGACATCATTTGCAGGAGAAAGCGCTGTTCGCATTGCTTTTGTGGTTGTAAATGACAACGGAAACAACCTCTTCCTTGATAATATTGAATTTTTTGTCAGCAGCGATCCGGTCCTTATTTCTGTTCCGGATGCTTACAACCTTTACGGATATAATGCTGCTGATCCGACACAGTCTGATCTGCGGCTCAGCTTCAATCTTCCTGAACGAAGAGACGTTGAGTATCAGATCGTAGATATGATGGGCAAAACGATCGGTCAGGCACACCTGACGGACGTGCTGAACCAGACGTTTTCTATTGATGAGGGGAAGCAGCTTGCAACCGGCACCTACCTTTTGAAGCTTCGCATTGGAACTCAGATGTTCGCTAACCGTTTTTTGATCGTCCGGTAGGCTATAAACCCACAGTATTTTTCGCTGCTTAATAGCGTGATTTTAATATCTTTGAGATTGAAAAAAATCTGAAATGTCCAAGAAGAAAAAAGTAGCCATCCTGTATGGGGGAAGATCGGTTGAGCACGGAGTATCAGTTAATTCTGCCAGAAACATTTTCGAATACATCGACAAGGATCGCTTTGAACCATTGCCCATAGGTATTTCAAAAAGCGGCCAGTGGTTCCTTACCACCAGTGTGACAAAAGATATTGAACAGGGAAAGGCGATGGGGCTTATCCTCGATGCACAGCGGCCTGGCTTTACGCTGATCTCGAGCGGAGATCGCATGAAAGCGGATATCATTTTCCCGGTGTTACATGGTACGGATGGCGAAGATGGCAGCATCCAGGGACTGATCAAGGCGATGGATATTCCAATGGTCGGCACCGGAGTGCTGGGATCTTCCGTAGCAATGAACAAGATCATTGCCAAGAAGTTGCTTCGTCTGGCCGGTCTGCCGGTGACAAACTTTCTCACGTTTCATTTCAGCGAAAAAGAAAATATCAATTTTAAGGAGGTAAAGAAAGAACTGGGACTGCCTTTCATGGTGAAGTCTGCGAGCCTCGGCTCTTCTGTTGGCGTGTCTAAAGTGAAAGATGAAGACTCTTTTGTGAAGGCCATTGACGAGGCGTTCCGGTATGATGACAGTCTGCTGATCGAAGAATTTATTACGGGCCGCGAGATCGAATGTGCAATTCTGGGGAACGATCCGCCCGAGGCATCATACCCTGGCGAGATCGTCATCAGCAAGAAATATGAATTCTACACCTTCGATGCCAAATACGTTGACCCGGATGCTGTGCGCATTGATGTTCCTGCGAAACTCGCCCCGAAAATCGCGGAGAAGGTGCGTGATGTAAGTGTGAGAGCATACAAGGCATTACATTGCGAGGACTTTTCGCGTGTTGATCTGTTCCTGACAGAAGAGGGCAAAATCTATATTAATGAGATCAACACCATTCCGGGCTTTACGAATTCGAGTATGTATCCCATGATGTGGAAGGAAAGGGGGATCGGTTTCACTGAACTCATCTCAAAGCTGCTTGACCTCGCAGAACAGCGTTATGACCGTGGAAAACGCATTGAAAGGGAATTCAATTCGGCTCTGAAATTCTGATTACCGTATCTTTGAATCAAACTGTACCTGCTGACGCGTGAAATTCAACTTCAAAAAATACAAAGCGAATACCCTGGGAGGCGTACTGCTTCACCTACTTATCGCTGCTTCACTGATCGTGCTGATTGCGGTTGGTTATTTTTTCTTTTACCTCCCCAATGTTACGAATCACGGGGAGACGGTAACGGTTCCGAACATTGAAGGACAGGACAGCAAAAAAGCCGAAGAGTTTCTTGCACGTCATGATCTGAGATTTGAAGTGAATGATTCCTCCTACTCTTCCCAGTATCCACCACTTACGGTGCTCAAGCAATATCCTGCCGCAGGGTCAAAAGTGAAAGAGAACCGCAAGATCTACGTCTCTGTCAACCGGATCAATCCACCAACTGTGCCGATGCCAGATCTCATCAATGGTTCGCTGATCAATGCTGAAGCTGTGTTGAAAGGAAGTGAACTGAAGCGCGGAAAAATCCAGCTCGTTCGCGGGCCATGGCTAAATCTGGTGCAGGAGATGAAGATCAACGGAAACAAGGTAGAACCAAATGTACGCGTGCCAAAGGGTACAGTTGTTGACCTTGTGGTGATGGATGGGGGCAGCATGTACCTCCCAACCCCCAACGTTCTGAATTACTCGTATGATGAAGCTGAGGTCAATATCAAGGGGTCCCTGCTCAGTGTTGGCAACGTCATTCTGATCGGTGACACGACCGGAGTAAGCCCTGTTGTGCTTAAACAAAAGCCAACACCCAATGAAAATATTCGGGTAGGTGATGTCGTTGATTTATGGGTTGGTGCACCTGACGCAGAAGTTCCTGATGACGAACAGGCCAATGACAATCAATAACTCCCGGTTTCCGTTTCAGCCATTCGGTTTTGCAGGATTGCTCTGTCTGCTCTTCACCCTCTTTGTCACCCCCAATACATACAGCCAGCTTCAACTGAAAAGACTCGGGCATGCAGAAGAATCCGGCAGCCGCACATCCAGCGGTGCGCGCACAAAAGCAACTCCCCCGCTCAACCTGCCTTTCTTCGATGATTTTTCAAAACCGTATACAAATCCGAATCTGAAAGAAGTCTATGCAGACACCGGGCGCTGGGAGAACAGCTACACCGTTTGGGTGAACGATGGGCTTGGAATCAATCCTCCGACCATTAATGTGGCAACTTTTGACGGGCTTGATTCCATTGGCGATCCTTACAACGCTACCGAGATTTTTCTGAATGGTTTTACAGACAGCCTCGTATCACGCCCAATCGACTTGTCTGAAAACGCAAATTCGAACCCTGTAACGATCGCAGAGCGAAATGCAGTATATCTCAGTTTCTATTATCAATGGAAAGGGAACGGTGAGGCTCCCGATCCTGATGACTATTTCCAGGTGCAGTTCCGGAATGCATCAAATGAATGGGAGACGGTTCTCACGATACAGCCTCAGTCAACCTTCGAGCAGGACAAATTTTATCAGTCGATGGTAAAAGTTGATGGCGACCGGTTTTTTACCGATCACTTTCAGTTCCGCTTTCGAACCTTCGGAAGGCAATCGGGACCATATGATACATGGAACATTGATTACGTTTACTTAAACAAAAACAGAAGCGCGAGTGATGTGAGCTTTCCTGACCAGGCAATTACATCTCCGCCTTCATCAATTTTCCCCAATCAGTATCGCGCCATTCCTTACTATCATTTTCTCAGCGACCCTACCGTAATCGCTCCTGAATTCAATGTTTTTAATCTGCGCCTCGGTGATCCTGAAGTGTTGAACTATTACTTGGATGGAACTTTCACCAGTTATTTTTATTCAGCATCGGATACAACATCCGCAACGGTTTCCCTTGCAACCGCATCGGAAAGGATCAATGATAATGGCGGAGCGATTTTTCCTTTCGAGTCGCAGCCAGTGACTGTGAAGCACATCAGCCTTATCGACACTGTCACTGCTCTTGATCCGCGAGCCGATGCTGCAAAGATTGAACTCAGCACAATTCTGGTAACAGGCGACAATATCAATCCGCAGGACGGACTACCTGCCGATGATTACGATCCGAAATACATTCCGATCGACTTTCGTTCTAACGACACCGTTCGCGTGCAATATGATCTCAGCAATTACTATGCGTATGACGATGGCGTTGCCGAATATGCTGGCGGACTTATTTCTGCCGGAAACGTTTTTGCCTATCAGTTCGATCTGCCTGAAAGCCTGCACGACACCCTTCGTGTACTGGAGGCATTTGACATCTACTTCCCTCCTTTCGGATTAACAAGTAATCAAAATGTTGACTTCTTTGTTTTTGATATGGAGAATGGGAAACCAAACAAGATCCTGGTGCGCATTTCGTCAGTCGCCATTCGAAAGTCAGGCAACAATACCTTTCAGCGCATTCGCTTTCTCCCGGCTGTACAGATCGAACAAAGGTCGTTCTTTATCGGATGGCGCCAGCCTGTTGCGGGGCAACTTCTCGTGGGAATTGACAACAGCAATGACACAGGTGGCAAGATGTTTTTCAACACCGAAGGCAGCATCAACCCGGACCCTTCGCGCTGGGAAGCAAACACATTGATCAAAGGAAGTTTCATGGTACGTCCGGTATTTGGAACCGGAGTGGTTGATCCAACAACAGGCACTGAAGAAGATACACGGCTTGCGCTGTACCCGAATCCGAATCGCGGAGCATTTGAGATCAGCGGAAAACCCGAAAACATTTCTGTAATGACGATGACCGGGCAGCCTGTTGCTTTTGAAAGTGATGCCTTCGATGACAGAACGTACGTCCGGGTAAATGCTCCCTCAGGACTTTATATTGTTCGCTATCGCAACCTGGGTGCTCTTCACGCACAGAAAATCATCATCACTGAATAACAATCGGAGCAGGGCTGAAGCATAGGATAAAGATCAGTAAGGTGATCCATCCGAGTATTATCCGTTTGGAATCAAGCGGAAGTTCTATTTCTGCTGGCGGATACTGAATCCCGATGAATCTCCCAACGATCACGCCAAAAAACAGCCAGCCTTCATAGCCGTGAATTCCAGGAACCAATGCCATCAATACGAGCTGCGTAGCTACAACAATCAGCACGTACATCCACGTATCTTTCGTTGAAAGGCGTAATCCCTTGAAGGCGATAAAAAAAAGGAAAACGTATACGACCAGCCAGAGCAGAAGCTCTTCTTTGGGTTGGGAAAAGCTTATGAACGAGGAACCCAAGCCAGCATAGAACATCAGTGCAATAAAGGCCGTTGTGGCAATGATCTTGTGTGATCTGAATCCAAACAACCCGTAGACAACATGGCCTCCGTCAAGCTGGCCAACAGGCAACAGGTTGAGACATGTGATGAAAAGCGCGATGTAGCACGCCAGCAATATCGGATAATGCATCATCTCGTGAGGATTCGGGATACGCTCCGGATCTGCAAATACTTTTCCCAGCACGAGGAAAGCCAGGTTAGTTCCAAACTGCACGTCTGTAATTCTAGCGAGTTCAGGTGTAAGTTTGGTTGTATCTGGCGGATCTTCCACTTTACCTTCTCTGATTTCTTTCTTGAATTCAGCGAGCATTCTCTCCTGCTGGACGCGCTTGTAACCCGGTGTGTACACGGTGTCGGCATAGTTCAGACCAAACTCTCTGTATTCCGGATGAAATTGAAAAACATAATCAGGTGGTGGAAGCGTAACGAAACCGTAGATCAGCAACGCAATTGCAACGACAAACCCGGCCAGTGGTCCTGCTAATCCTATATCAAAATTCTGAACATTGCTGTACGGCCTGCTTCTCAACCTGATAACCGCACCCATTGTTCCGATGCTCAACGATAAGAATGGTATGGGCGGGATCGGGATATAGTAAGGAAGCGAAGTCTTGACTTTGTGATATATCGCTACAAAGTAGTGACCAAATTCATGAAAGGTGAGGATGAGAATTAATGGTACTGAAAAACTCAGTCCATTGACGAAGTCATGCCATCCGTAATCAGGTGTCGTAAAAATGCTTCGGCTGTGAACCCATTCATTACCTGCGATTGTAGTCGAAATGAACGTGGCGATAAACAGGACGATCTGAAAAAGTATCCGCTTGGTTTCCTTAGACATTGAAGTAGTTTAAGATAAGATCGGGCGTTGTGACGTGGACAGTTTTAATTCCAACGCTTTCCGCACCCTTAACGTTCATCAGGTTGTCGTCCAAAAATAAGGTTTGCTCAGGAACAAGGTTGTTCTCATCGAGCACCTGCTGAAAGATTTCAGCGTCCGGCTTCCGCTTCAGCATCCGATGTGAATAATACGCCCTGTGAAAATACTGATCGAGTGATTTTGCTTCTTTTGGCAACAGTTTCGAATTGATATAGGTCAAATGTATTTCATTCGTATTGCTCAGCAAGAGGACGTTGTATTGTTTTTTCAACCGTTCGAGGAGTTGAAGTTTGATCACTGGAATATTTCGCAGCATTTGATTCCACGCGTGATCGATTTCAGCGTCTGAGGCCCTAGGTGTATACGCAGATTTCAAAAACTCACGGAATTGCTGATCGGTCATTCCGCCTTTTTCATACAGGTTGAATTCCGGTGACGTATGAAAGATTGAAGTTGCTTTTTCTTGCGTGATGCCGGCCAGGTTAGCGAAGGCCTGAACCGTCTGATCGACAGCCAGGTCGAGGATGACGCCTCCGAGATCAAAAACCAGGTTCTTTACGGATGAATTCATAGCGGGCAAAAATACGATGTAGCCACCAAGGCACAAAGGAGCACGAAGGCCACTAACAGAACACTGAATTCTTCGTGTTCCTTGGTGCCTAGGTGGCTTAGTGGCTCCAATGATTCAACCACAGAATTGTGTATTTTCTCTCAAATCCGTAACATTGCACCTCTTCGACAGGCTCGCCTGTTGGAAGGGCCCATAGCTCAGCTGGTTAGAGCACCTGACTCATAATCAGGGGGTCGCTGGATCGTGCCCAGCTGGGCCCACCTCAAGCAGTTACAGACCGTAGCTGCTTTTTTTTTGTGCGCTGAGCTAAGCTGAAATATTACGGTTTCCCGGATTTTCAATAGCTTGGCAGATTATACCTTAACCCTACGAGCATGACTATCAAAACCCGGCTTATCCTCATGAACTTCCTTGAGTTTTTTGTGTGGGGAGCATGGCTCATTTCGCTGGGCGGGTATCTGATCGTCACCTTAAAATTTACCGGATCGCAGGTAGGCAGTATTTACGCGACCATGGGAATTGCTTCCCTGTTCATGCCTACCATTATGGGTATTATTGCCGATCGCTGGATGAATGCTGAACGTGTTCTGGGCCTGTGCCACCTGGTGGGTGCTGCGCTTCTCATTTACGCAACCACGGTTACAGATTTTCAAACGATGTACATCGTGATGCTGCTCAACTCGATGTTCTATATGCCGACCATCGCATTGAATAATTCCGTTTCCTATGCAACACTTCAGAGAGATGGAATCGACATTGTTAAATTCTTTCCTGCCATCCGCGTCTGGGGAACAGTAGGTTTTATCGTGGCCATGTGGGTAATCGACCTGGGCCAATGGACCTTGAGCCCCGTTCAACTCTATGTCAGCGCAACGGCTGGCATACTGCTCGGACTATATGCATTTACTATGCCTGCTGTTCCTCCAAGCAAAGTAAAAAAGGATGGAAGTTTTGTTTCAACTTTCGGGCTCGAAGCATTCGTTCTGTTCAAGCGCAAAAAGATGGCTGTATTCTTTGTGTTTGCGATGCTGTTAGGCGCAGCGTTGCAGATCACCAATACGTTCGGGGAACCCTTCATTCACGATTTTGCAGATCAATACCCGGATTCATTCGCAGTGAAGCACCCAAGTATCCTGATGTCGATATCACAGATCTCTGAGACCCTCTTCATTCTTACAATACCTTTCTTCCTGCAGCGGTTCGGCATCAAGAAGGTTATGCTGATCAGTATTTTCGCATGGGTGTTGCGTTTCGGTTTGTTTGGCTTCGGAAATCCTGGCGATGGTTTTTCGCTGCTGATCCTGTCAATGATCATTTACGGAATGGCGTTCGATTTCTTTAACATTTCAGGATCGCTATTCGTCAAGAATGAGGCAGACAACTCAATCATCTCAAGCGCCCAGGGACTCTTCATGCTGATGACAAACGGTGTTGGCGCCTTTGTTGGCGGCACGATCAGTGGCTTCGTGGTGGATTACTTCACGGTTGATGGTATCCGCGACTGGCAGAGTATCTGGCTTTCCTTTGCGGGATATGCACTCGTGCTCGGCATTCTGTTCCCGTTCGCATTCAAATCCGATAAGAAGGAAGTAGTGACAGTGGCGCATTAATGCAATAGCCACGAAGTCACTAGGGACACTAAGAAGCACTAAGAAAAAGATTTCCGCCCCCCGGCACCTGGCAACCTCGTGCAGAAGTGAGCACTCAATTAGTACAGACTAACAAGACAATTTGATAATCCATACAAGTAAAAAAGCGCCCCCTTTCGGATGGCGCTTTCCAACAACAAACCTATAAACACCAAATCTTAAATCGACTGTCTTGTGCCGCTGTTTTTCAACTCAATCAGGTAGCGGACTTCGTCTTCCCGGTAAGGCGTTCCGTCAACACGGAAGATATCATGGAACCAAAGTGAAGGTTCTCCGTCATACGTTACTGACCAGGAGTCCCACGGATAACTTGTTTGTGTTTTGCCCGCAACCAGTCCCCAGTTGTAACCACTCACGTTGTGCTTCGTGAAAATTGGCAGGATGCTTTCAAACGTATTGTTAAAGCCTCTCGCCATGTATTCAGTACAAAGGATCGGGCGATTAAAACGCTTCAGCTTCGTGATCCTTCGTTCCATCTCCTGTGGAGATTCATAATTGTGAAACGTGATCACATCGGAGTTGTGAAGCATAAACAGGTCAAGGGCTTTTGCTTCTTCTTCTGTCCATTCACCGATCCATACTCCGGAGGTCAATGGTTGTGAAGGATTAACTTCACGTGCCCAGCGAAATGTTTTCTCCAGCAAGAGCAAGCTCAGGTCCGCTTTGTTCTTCGGTTCGTGTGCTCCGTAGGACGAGCCGTTTGTATTGCATGGCTCATTGAAAAGGTCCCATACATGAATGCGGGAGTCGTTCGCAAAGTGCCCGATGACGCCTTTTACGTAACCTTCCATCTCGTCATGGCGTTCAACGTTCTTCAGAATTTCAATCCCCGGACTCTGCAGCCAGCCGGAGTTGTGTACTCCGATTTTGTACTCACGCTTGCCGGGCTCCGGAAACGGATTCCACACACTGTCAAAAAGAACGAACATAACTCCAATGCGATGGCCATCTGCTATCTGCAGGAATATTTCCATTCGTTCCTTCAGTCCTTGTGGATCATGCTCCCAGAGAAGATGATGAAGGAAAACGCGAATTGTATTAAAACCCAGGCTTGCCGCCCAGCTAAGTTCACGATCAATTGTGGCAGGGTCGAATGAATCCGCCTCCCACATTTCAAGTTGGTTTACCGCTGTTGACGGTGCATAGTTGCATCCGAGCAACCAGCCCCTTTCACCATACCATTTATTTGCTTTTTCTTCAGACCAACGCAAATCAGGAGTGAGCGTTGTGCTTACTTTCTTCGATTTCATTGTGGTGTTTGAAATTTGTTAGCTAGTTTGTTGATACCTCTGCCAATCTGTTACGAGGCACCGGAAGAGATTCATTTGGTGTTTCTTCTCCCCGATTTCTAAAACAAAGGTCATCAAAATACGTGCTGCATTTCCACTTCGATTTACAAGCGAGATGCTGAGTGTAAGATTTTCCTGCGATGGAGAAATTTAGAAGCAGCCGTACGCTGCAATCTGCATATGGCTGCTTCTAAGTGTAAGATGAACAGCTTATTGTGGATGACGTTTTGCATGTGCTATATATTCTACACGACCGCCAAAATTTTGTTCGTGTCACACCGATGTGCGATTGTGAATTCTGTCGAATGAATTTATCCATGTTACGAAGATATTACAATCAGTTTTTGCCCGCTGATCGTTATCGTCATATTTGTAAAGCTCGCCAACGAGAAAGACGATGACGAAAAAAAGAAGGCTCCCTTGAGAGGAGCCCTTGTTCTTTTTTCAGCTGCATACGCCAGCATTGTCTGGATCATGTAACAGAGTATATTCTCAGCTTTTATATATCTTTCAATATAAGGTTTTAGCACCCCCGCTGAAAAAAGATTGCACTTTATCAGTAAAAATTTTCGTGCCACCCCGAGAATTCCTACGGAGGCTTTCGATAACCGCGAGGTGTCATTTCGAGCCTGCACATTTGCCACAGGGCACGCCTAACCGCGAGGCGTCATTTCGAGCCTGCACATTTTGCCACAGGGCGCGCCTATAACCGCGAGGCGTCATTTCGAGCCTGCCCATTTTGCCACAGGGCGCGCCTATAACCGCGAGGCGTCATTTCGAGCCTGCCCATTTTGCCACAGGGCGCGCCTATAACCGCGAGAAATTATCCGTTTACGATTTCCCCTCCGTTCGGATGCAGAAACTGTCCAGTGATGTAGGAAGAATCTTCGCAGGCGAGGAACAAATAACTTGGCGCGACTTCTGCCGGCTGTCCTGCTCGTTCCATGGGAGCATCACTTCCAAATTCTGAAACTTTTTTAGGATCGAAGGTCGATGCGATCAACGGAGTCCATATTGGTCCGGGCGCTACACCGTTCACGCGGATCTTACGTTTCAGCAGGTTGGCTGCCAGGCTTCGCGTGAAGCTGACAATCGCTCCTTTCGTAGATGCGTAATCGATCAAACCTCCGCTTCCGCGGTAAGCGGTTACTGAAGATGTGTTGATGATGCAACTTCCCTCCTTCATGTTCTCCAATGCAGCTTTCGTTACCCAGAAGTAAGAGAAAAAATTTGTTGAAAACGTTTTCAGCATATTTTCCGTGGTTATCTCTTCAAGGCTTTTAGCTTCATAGTGGACTGCTGCATTGTTCACCAGAACATCGATGCGACCGAACTTCTTCACGGTTTTTTCTACGGCACGCTGACAATTCTTCTCCTTGCTGAGGTCACCGGGAATCAAAAGACATTGCCTTCCGTGCTCTTCGACCATCTTACGCGTTTCCTCTGCATCACGGTCTTCACTGAGATAAGCGATGGAAATGTCTGCACCTTCTCGCGCAAACAAAACAGCCACTGCTCTGCCGATTCCGCTGTCGCCTCCGGTGATCAGCGCGATTTTTCCTTTAAGTCTTCCTGAGCCAGGATATTCTGGCCGTGGATCGGGCTCAGGATTCATTTTGTGTTCAGCGCCTGGTCGGGGTTGTGCCTGCGGTTTACGCAACGGCCTTTTCTTTCCACCTTTTTGCATATGTTCTATCGTTCAATACAATCTTCCTTTAACTCCGGCTCGCCTGATGACTCAAGCTCAAGCGGAGAATGTGTTTCAAAAATGAAGCGAGACTCTTCTTCCCACCAACCCTTTTCAGTCAAAACCGAAGGCCGGTAATCAGGATCGGCCGAAAGTGCAGTGATGTAATCTGCAAGCGGTGTGGGCCGGGCTGTACCTCCGCTGACATCGAACGCGCCTGATTCGTAATCACCGCCCGCTGCAGTCAGCAAGCGATTCCATCCAAAAGATCCAAGCATCGCCCATGACGTCAGTGCACGAAAATCCACACCATCTCTTCGCAGGTCAATGCAGGCATCCCGGATTTTACCAAACCATCTGATCTGGTTGTCATAGTCACAGTTGATGTGAACTTCCGTGAGCACCATCGGTATGTTGTAACGCTCCCATACTTCTCTGAGCAAAGGTCGAATTCCTGTAGACTCAGTGAGTCTCACGCGCACTGCCTCAACGTCCGCATACTTATGCCTATGGTTATGACCATGTGTATGCGCGGGATATTTTTCAAGTCGCTCATCGAGGAAGCGCTCGGAGGTAGCGTAGTAGTCAAGACCAATAATATCCGGAGGACACGGGTTGTCAATAAAGAAACGAAGATCCTTTTCGGTTGGAGAATACTTCAGGAAATATTTCCAAAGCGGGTGTCCCGGTCTTAGTCTGCCACAAAGAATATCAAACGTCAGCCATCGTCTTGCATTTTCAAACTCCGCCTGGTAAGCCATGAATCGGGTGCTGTACACTTTCGCAAGATCTTCTGTTTGTACCAGCTTTGCATCCGGGTTTATCTTCCTGATCTCCTGCATCGATAAGACAACGCCTTTCAGTTCATTCAGCAAAATTCTCACAAACGCACGATCATTCCGGTTGTGCGGATACCACAACGAATACAAACCGGCAAAACGTGCCGTTGTGAGCGGCTCGTTCACTGGTGTATAATAATTTATCCACGGAAATTTCTCAGCCACCTTACCCGCAAACTCCTGTAGGGACAAAGCGAAAGCTGGAGAAGAAAAGTCGGCATACCTAGGGCCACTGCCGTGATGAACGAGTCCTGCAATGGGCGCAATACCTCTGTCGCGCAGCGCATTCAATCCGCGTTCACTGAGTGACCAATTGATCGCGCCAGAAACCGAAGGACAATGCCTTTCCCAAATGACTGGATATCGCATGGTTGTGATACCCAGTCTCGAGAAAGCATCGATGTCTTCTTCTATTCTGGAATAGTGTCCGGAATACTGTAGCTGATCAAAGTACTTACCTTGAACGCGGTTATATGAACACTCAATTCCACCCCAGATCTCAGGAATGAAGTTGATAGACTTTTTGTCCATTCACATGTTTTTCAGGTTGACGCTGCATTAACTTGTCAAAAAGCGACAGCGACTGCGCAACGACCTGGTCCATATTATAATACTTGTATGTCGCCAGCCTTCCGGTGAAATACGTGTTGGTCATGGCGTTCGCGAGCTGCTGGTACTTTTTGTAAATCTCCGCATTCTCAGGCCGCGGGATCGGATAATAAGGATCGCCTTCGGCCTGCGGGTATTCGTACACGATTGATGTCTTCGCGTGCTTCTGCCCGGTGAGATACTTGAACTCAGTGATCCGGGTATAGGCATGCTCGTTTGGAAAATTGATCGTTCCGGTCGACTGAAACGTTTCCGCATCGTGCGTCTCAAATTTAAATTCGAGAGAGCGATATGGAAGCCGTCCGTAACAGTAGTTGAAAAAACTATCAATCGGTCCGGTATAGATCAGGTTTTTGTATGGGATCACGTCAATAATTTCCTTGTAATCGGTATTCAACATGATCTTGATGTTCGGATGAGACAACATTTTCCGGAACATTCGCGTGTAGCCATGGAGTGGCATCGCCTGGTATGTGTCCGTAAAATATCTGTCGTCCTTGTTCGTTCTCGTTGGGACACGCGCAGTGACTGAAGCGTCCAGTTCGGACGGATCAAGGTCCCACTGCTTGCGTGTATAGTTCTTAAAGAATTTCTCGTACAACTCACGGCCTACCTTGCTTACCACAACATCCTCAGATGTTTTGACACGGTCGATCTTTTCTGCCTTAGACTCGAAGAATGACTCGACTTCGCTGCAATTCAGGTTCAGGCCATATAACTTGTTTATCGTAGTCAGGTTTATCGGGATCGGCACCAGTTGTCCATCCACACTTCCGAGGACGCGGTGCTCATATGGACGCCACGCGGTGAATTTGCCAAGGTAGTCGAATACCTTTTTGGAATTCGTATGGAAAATATGTGGCCCGTATTTATGGATTAGTATCCCGTCTTTGTTAAAATAATCGTAAGCATTTCCTCCTATGTGATCACGTTGTTCTACTAACAATACTTTCTGGTCTGCTGCAGATGCCAGGCGTTCCGCTAACACACTCCCTGCAAACCCGGCTCCTACAATCAAATAATCAAACATACACTTGCTCTTTTATAGTATTTGGTTTCACTTCTTTATCGTGCAATTTTCTTGTAATCAGATACACCATGCGCTGGAACGTTTTGTCCCAGCTGTTTTGAGAAAGAAATTCATTGACGTGCTGCATCCATTCATCACGGTCATTGTTCTCAAGCTCAAGTGATGCAACTCTTACAAACTCTTCAGGAGTGCCTGCAATGTTCACCAATCCATTGCGTCCGTATTGACGCAATACGTCTGCGATCGGTGTCGATATAACAGGTTTTCCGGCTGCCAGATATTCTGGTGTCTTTGTGGGACTTATATATCGCGTTGATTCATTATGAGCGAATGGCATCATGGCGATGTCCCATCCAGCTATATAAGTTGGTAATTCCTGATAACTCTTCATTCCCAGGTAGTGGATGTTGGGAAGTTTTGGCAATGAGTCGGGGCTGATCTTTGCGGTCGGACCGATCATAATGATCTGCCATTCCGGCTTGCGCTTGGCAACACCTTCAATCAGATTGAGATCGATGCGTTCGTCTATTACACCGAAGTAGCCGATGCGTGGATGCCCGATCGAAGCCTGGTCTGCCGGATCTACCGTGTAGTGGCGGGCC
The DNA here is from genome assembly GCA_029309925.1 of Fulvivirgaceae bacterium JP3-4. GTDB lineage: Bacteria > Bacteroidota > Bacteroidia > Cytophagales > Cyclobacteriaceae > Chryseosolibacter. The sequence goes on along the minus strand of JARKND010000001.1, from coordinate 1,499,220 downwards.
TTGAAATAATGCTCTGTATCAATACTGCTTGGAAACGGATGCACGTCATGGTGACGTGACTTCTTTGCTTCGTACAAGCTGTAACCACCGGTGAAAACGATATCAGATTTTGCAAACAATTCGTTCTCTTTATCCTTCAAGGCCTGCGGAGCAAACTTGAAAGCAGCGAGCTCATCCATACAATCGTAAACAGTCACCACCGGATTGAAGTGGTCGCTGACCGAGAGCATCATCGGTGTGTAATACCAGAAGAAATATTTGGTGATATTGTTGTCAATAAAAAATTTAGACAGCAATTCCTTCTGCGTTGAAACAACTTCATCTTCGGACATGCCATTCTTGAGGCGCGGCACCACTACTGTAACGTTCTCGGGCGTAGTCGAAACCTCGAGAGTGTTTTCCGGAGCATCGAACAATGGCTCTTCTACAAAGAACACTTTGAACTGCTTTGCAAATCGGCTCAGCAAGTGTTGCGGTCTTTGATACACGAAGTTCCAGCGCAAATGCGAAAAACAAACGAGGTGGGTTGTAGTAGTAGATGTGTTTGTCATATTGGGATAAGAATTAGCCATGCTGTAAGGGATATTATTATGCCAGATCGCCCCCGGGACTTTCTCCCGGAAGCAAGCGTTTATGGGTAAATTACTACCCATCAAACTCATATTTTTTGATGTAAAAAACGGGATTACGGCCCCACGTCCGGCTATGTTACAACAACTAAAAAAGCCCCCTGGCCGGTCCAGGAGGCTTGTTTATTCTTGGTTAATTTTATGCGCTTACCCTATGCGTTGTCCTTCATTCTGTCATGCATAGCCTCAAGCTGATCGCGATGGCTCTTTAGTGTAGGAAGCGTCTTGTTCAACCAGGCTTTCAATTCAGCGTCTTCGGTCTTGTCGATACGCTTTTCGAATTTGTTGATCGATTCTTCATGACGGTCGATCATTTCCTTGCACCACTTCTTGTCGAAGTCCTTCCCTGCCTCGTCAGAAAAGCGCTCTGTTTTTCTTCTTGCTTCGTCATCTTCTTCTACCGGAACGGTGATCGCCTTGCTGGACGCCAATGCCTTCAATTCGTTCAACGTTTTGGTGTGATCGGTTACAAGCATAGCAGCCATTTTCTTTACTTCAGGGTTTGAAGAGTTTTGTGTGGCCAACTGCGCAAACTTGATTTCACCATAATTGTTTGCAACGGTGTTCGCAACGAAGTCAGCATCGTTCTCCATATCATTGTCTTCAAACTTTTCATCGTTTGCTTCCTCAGCTTGCTCCTTGCTATCCTTGTTGTCGTACGCGGCATCGCTGTCATTCTCTCTCTTTGCTTCATTACATGCTAGCAATGACGCAAGAGATACAACTGTCAATATTCTGAAAATGCGTTTCATAAAAATTGGTTTTAGTTTTTTTCCTCATATAAATGAAAAAGCATTCCATATGGTTTCCCGCTTACTTGGCGCGATAGTGCTGGTTTGATTGTGTATCGCGTTACACAACCGAAGCGACCGGCCTTTTTGCAAGGCCCGAAAATTTGATAATGCTTTCACTGGAAATTGATTACCAATGAAGTCAGTGCGCTCAAAAGACAAAGTGAAGTTGACGAAATTCCACCGGCCGATGCTCGCTACATTGACAGACGAACCGTTTGACAATGCGGATTGGATCTTTGAAATCAAATGGGACGGATATCGGGCAATCGCTGAAGTAAAAAAATCCGATGTGGCACTTTACTCGCGCAACGGTCTCTCCTTCCTATCGCTTTACCCGGCAATCGCTGAGGCCTTGAAAAAGATCAGGCATGACGTAGTGCTTGATGGTGAAATTGTAGTATTCAACGAATCAAACAAACCGGATTTTCAAAAGCTTCAACAGTACGGAGAACTCAGGAAGGGTACGCTTGTCTACTATGTCTTCGATTGCCTGATGATTGACGGCAAGCCTATCATATCACAACCGCTGCTGGAGCGGAAGCGTCTTTTGAAACAACTCTTGCCGGAGAGTCCGATGCTTCGGTTTGCGGAGCACGTTGCCGAAGAAGGGATAAACTTCTTCAACGCTGCCCGCGAAATGGATCTCGAAGGTATCATCGCCAAGCGGGCACTAAGCCAGTATTATCCGGGTAAACGCAGCACCGACTGGCTCAAGATCAAGAACCACAACATTCAGGAGGCGATCATCGCGGGTTATACGGAACCGCGCGGATCGCGCACAAATTTCGGAGCGCTGATCCTTGCCATCCGCGAAAAAGGAAAACTTAAATACATCGGTCATACGGGAACCGGCTTCAACCAAAAAACGCTCACCGATCTTTACAAAAAACTTCAGCCGTTGAAAAAATCAACTTCTCCATTCGATGTCAAGGTGCCGGTGAATACTCCAGTTACCTGGGTTGACCCAAAACTTGTTTGTAACATCAAGTTTACAGAGATCACTCAAGGTGGAATTCTACGACATCCGGTGTTCATGGGCCTGAGGATTGACAAGAGCGCAGCCGAAGCTGATCACCTGGAATCTCCCCGGCATATGACACCTGCGAGAAAAAACACGAGATTAAAAAAATCAAAAAAGGGTCAAATTCTTTCATAGCCTTGCTGTACTTGCTCCAAGGAAAAGCGGTGCCGTAGCGATCTGCCAGCATTTTGTGCGGGGTGCCCGCAAAAACCTTACATAGGAGGTTCGCGAATGGTTGGTGGCGTGTCATTCGTGAGGATCAAATCACTAACTTTTCAGCGTTATTTACCTGACAGTGAAAAACGCCCAACGATACCTGACGATCTTCTTCGTCTTGTTTTCAGCAATTTCGCATGCACAGATCCCTCTGCAGAAAGGCTTTGCAGACCTGACAGCCCACGTTTTTACCGATGGGCCGCTGCCACTCGATGGCGAATGGGAGTTGTACATGAGCCAGCTGATTTCGCCTTCTGATTTTCGAACGATGGGTTCGCAGCCAAAAGATTTCGCTGATTTTCCGTCAGCATGGAATGTGTCGTCCGGCACTCAGAACTTCGGCTTTGCAACGTATCGGCTGAAACTTGTCGTTCCTTCGAACCAACCGCTTGCGCTGCAAATTCCACACTGTTATTCGGCTTACCGGCTGTGGGCAAATGGACAAGTTATTTCCAGCAATGGAATCGTAGGTGAATCCAGGGAGGAATCAAAGCCACAGTGGTTACCAAGAACTGTTGTTCTGCCAGCAACTTCGGACACGCTTACTTTAGTATTACAAGTCTCTAACTTCAGTCATGCTATTGGGGGGATACGCGAATCAATTTATGTGGGCGACCAAAGTGAAATGCTTTTTCGTGAATCCATTTCAATGACCAGCACGCTCACCCTTGTGGTCAGCCTTGCGGTTTTATTTTTAGCGTTCGTATTCGTTTTTCTTCTTTACAAGTCTGAGTCAGCCATTCTGTTTGCGTTGTTAAGCCTCGCCTGGAGTATCCGTGAAGCTTTCTCCAACCAGTATCTTGCCATTCATTACTTTCCGGATTTTCCGTGGGAAGTGGCCGTCAAAATTGAATACATCGGACTGTTTTCGGTGATGATGATCTCGATGCTTTTTGTGGGCAGTCTATTTAAAGACGATGTCAATGCTGTGTTTAAATATTTGTTCTGTTTTTGCAATCTTGTTTTCATTGCGATTGCAGCGTTCTTTGAAGCTGCGATTTTTACTCAATTCCTGCCCGTATATCTCTCGTTCGCTGGTGCACTGCTGCTCTACATTGTTTACATCCTGGTTCGTGCGGTGGTCTACGATCGCCAGGGCGCGTGGCTTATTGTAACGTGCGTTTTCATGGGCGTAGTTGTTTTTTCCTATGACCTCATTGCGTATAGGGGTCTCGCGAATTTCAGCCCGATTTTCACCACAATCGGTTATATCGCCATGTTCACTTTGATGGCAGTTGCGTTACTGTTTCAGGTTGGAATTTTTAAGCGGTCATCCGCCACCAATATGCTGACCTACGATGATTTGTATGGTCGGAACAAATGAAAGTCAGAATCATTTCACTATGTGCACCCAGCTTTTACATTCTGAATGTCCCTCCACCTTGACATCATAATAATAAACACCTGACGCGAGATCCGTGTTTGGCCAGTTGTATTGATAGTCGTCATCGTGAAAGAGGATGCGGCCCCATCGGTTGTAGGCCGTAAGCGAAACTTTCAATCCAAAATCAGAAGGCCGGACGCCAGCCTCTTCACCATATTGGATTTCCAGGTAGTCATTGATGTCATCTTTAATGCCGGGCGTGATCACGTTTGGCGCTATAACACGAAACATCGGAATACTTTCAACCTGCTCGACAACACAGTCAACACGATTTGTGACAAGGCGGACCTGGAAGATGCCGCCTTCCGTAAATTCATGAACCGTTTCCGGTTGATCAGAAGTGCTGCCATCACCAAAATCAAAGAACACGATATCTTGTGCATTCAGACTATCGGTAAAACTTTTTACTTCAAGAAGTAGTTTTCCCGCGCAGGAAGAAACACGGTTGTAAGTAAACGATGGATTGATTCCCGGTATCACACTGACCTTAACGGTATCTTTCGTAACACATCCGGTTGCTTCAGTAATCTCGACATAGTACTGCAACGTATCTTTCGGACTGACGAAAGGCTGTGCTTCCGCAGAAGTAAACTGACCGTCTTCGCTTGACCATGCGTAGGAAACTCCGCCAACCGCCTTCAGCTGATGCCTTTCATCAAAACATATGTCTTCATCAGCGGGGCCCCTCCCTATTCGTTTGTCGACCTTCACATAGGTAAATGTTGAATCGATACCCTTGCAAGTACGTTCATCGATGATCTTAAGCTTCACAAGGTACAGACCTTCCTTTTTGTATTCGTGAATAAACGCGGCCGTGTCGGTTTTCGAATAGAAGTTGCCATCTCCCATCGTCCACTCGTGAATCTGCCCGCCAATACTTTTGTTCTCAAACAAGATCTTCTCAGGCATGCACACGTGCGTGAGCCCGGGAAAATCTCTTTTCGGACTGTTTGTCCGGATAATTGCGCGCAGCGAACTCAGGTCAAACTTGAACGCTGCATTGTTACAGTTTGTACTACGGTTTGTTCGTGACCATGCTCCCGCTGTTGTTGGGAAATCTGATTTTGCCACCCCTGTTCCTGCCCTGCAGCCCGCGCAGACAGCATGATACACCGTGCCGCGTTTGTCAAATCGACTCGTTCCACCATCAACATGCGTGAACGACTGGTTGCCGCCAAGAAATGTTCCGTAGAGAAAACCTTTGGCATCATCATACAACACGATAAAGTAGAAATCATTACCGGTTGTTGTGCGCTGAAAGGCATCGGCACTCACCTGCAGTCCCAGCGTGCTGGTTTCCCATCCGCCAACCTGGCGATTGAGAACTGTTCCCCCCCAGCCACTCATGTAGATGATCCCGCAGTCATTGACAAGGAATGCAGTTGGAGAAATGTCGGGGCGTGCGCGACCAGACCCGAAGACAGTAGAAAATTCCAGTCCGCTCAGGTCGTTTTTCAACTTCTGCAGAAATTGTCCGCTGTTAGGGCGGTTGTAGATGCCTTGAGAGATTGGAAAAGCTGTCGAAGTAGTTTGTCCATAAACATACACTTCCTCGGCTGTATTCAGATCCATGAAATAGATCTGGTCATAAAGCGCTGTACCGGTGTAGGTGCAGTTCGTGATTCGAGCCCCATCGTGTCTGAGCTTTGCAATCCATCCATCTACCTCTCCGTTAAAGACTGAGTCGTACGTATTTTTCGGGAACGAATAGGATGCATAAGGAAAATCCGTACTGGTCGTGCCTCCGGCAACAAAGAGGTTGTTGTCTTTGTCAAGCTTAATCGAATAAGACGCATCAGCGCCAGCACCCCCGAGGTAATTGCTCCATTTTATTGTTGACAAGTCGGCATCCATTTTTACAACGAGGGCATCTGTTACTCCGCCATTATAATGTGATGAGAACCCATTGACGATCGGAAAATCTTCTGATTCCGTAACCGTACTGATGTAAATATTTCCCTCCAGGTCTGCAATTACGTCACCACGCAAATGATCACCATAATTTCTTACCAGCGGGCTTGACTGACCATTGAGCCCATCATTGCTCGAACCGCCCAGATAAGTTGATGCGAGTACCGCTGTGCCATCACGGTTAAACCGCGTGATAAAAATATCTGAACCGAAGGGGTAAAGGATCACATGGTTCGTGAGATCACCACCACTGAAGTCCCTCGAAAAAGCATCAGATGATGTCGGAAAGTTTAGTGAGCTTGTTGTGCCGAGCACGATCAGTTCTTCATTGCTGTTCATCACCAGGCTGTGTGGAGATTCAGCGCTTCCCCCACCGAGAAGTGTTGAATACAGAAGCTTTTTTCCGAGAGAATCATACTTCAATATCCCAATATCCCAGTCTCCTCCGTTCGCACGCTGGAATGCACCACTGGTAGTTGGAAATTCTCCACCGAGTCCCTGGCTGGTAACACCTGCAGAGTACAGGTTGCCGTGCTCGCCTGGAGTTGCCGTGCTTCCCCAGTTGTCAGCGGTTGAGCCGGAGTATGTTGAAAAAATCAGTAATGGATCGATCGTGAGTTCGTAGCATGGGTCGTAGCCGCGGGGAAAGCAAAACGTAACAAGGTCCTTATCGAGGTGATAGGACACTTCTACTTCGTTTTTTACGCCATCAATGAATTGCCAGGCTACAGGACGTTTCTCGATGATATCTCCAAGTGTTGTGTGGATGTAGAGGTTGCCATTTTCGACCGCGATGCTTTCAGCACCTTCATACCGTACAGCAATTTGTGACGGGTCTGCATAAGGCGCCACGAGATAATCATACTTCACATTTTCACCGGAAGAATAAATTTTCAGGTCAATGCCTGTGTACAGATCATCGTACAGCAAGCCCTTATATCCAAATGCGTGACTTGCCCAGCGTGACGGGTCATTTCCAAGATAAAAATTCCAGTACTCTTCTGTTCTGCCGAAAGGCATTGCAGTAGCCATCAAGTTGGAGCCGACAAACATGGCACGTACCAGGTGGCCTTTAACGTTTTCGATAGAAGGCCCATCCGGCTTGGTGTGCAGGTGTGTCTGGAGGTGGTTTGCCTCAAGCGCCTGATTGTCGATTAGTTGATAGGCAAAATAACCCGCACCGATCCGAATTTGGCCGCCATTCACAAGGGCACCAAAATGCACATCGCGAGACCATTGATTCTTGTTTTCAATGAAAGTGAGCGAATTGTCCTGTGCAAAAAGGATGTTGGAAGCACACAACACAAGAAACACAACGTACCGGGCCATACACCATTAAGTAGCAGGGACAAGATAACGAAATTCTGCAGATTAGCTCTCTTTCCGAAGCACCTGAAGCGGTGGTGTTGTGATCACTTCCCGCGAATTAAACCATCCGATCGCCATCGTCAAAATGATGACACCAAATCCAATCGTCAGAAGTTCAATCCAGTCAAAGGCAAAAGTGATTTCAAAGAAAAATTTAGTCAGCAGCCATCCCCCACCCAGCGACAGAATCATGCCGGTAAGGGCAGAGAACAATCCGAGGTAAGCATATTCAATTAACGTAATCTGGGTGATTTGCCTGGTTCGCGCCCCGACAGTGCGCAGTAAAACATTTTCCTTGATCCGCACGAATTTACTGTTGATCACAGCCCCCGCAAGCACTACCAACCCTGTCACTATACTAAACAGCGCAAGAAAACGAATGATCAACCCAAGTTTGTCAAACAGGTCGTTGATGGTGCCAAGGATCAGTCTCAGATCTATCAACGATACGTTTGGAAACTGCATAACAAGTTCCTGCTGAAAGCGATTCGCCTGCTGCTGATCATCGATGCGTGTAGCCGTAACGTAGATTTGCGGAGCTCCTTCCAGCACACCATTCGGAAACACGAAAATGAAGTTTGGTGGATCTTTCGGCCAGTCCACTTTACGTACACCGCTTATGTAGGCTTTTACAGGCACACCCTGCACATCAAACACCAGTGAGTCTCCGATCTTCACTTCGAGATTTTCCTCCATGCCTTCGGAGATGGTGACAAAGATCGAATCGTTGACAGCACTTTTATACTGCACTTTCCCTTTGATCAGTTCCTCTGAATGATGGAGCGAACCCCTGTAGGTAACACGGTATTCACGCGTCAGCGCCCAGTTTGGAACGCGATCGGAAGTGTCGCGCTGCAGTGAATCGACAGTTCTCCCTTTGAGTTCACTCAGGCGGCAAGTGATGATCGGCACCACCTGGTTTACCTTCAGCTTGTTATCATTCATTAATTTGACAACGCCATCTTTCTGAGACGGCTGGATGTCAAACAAGATCGTGTTGCTCTGGTTTTCCTGGCCGGTGAACTCTACCTGGCCAAGCATGCTCTGCTCAACAATGTTCAGTGTGGAAATGATGAATGCGCCAAGCCCGATCGTCACCATCAATACACGCGTCTGATTGTTAGGGCGAAACAAACTTGACAGCGAATGACGCCAGATGAAGCCTGCTCTATGCGGAAAAAATTTGCGCACGATCATCAAGAGAATGACCGCCACTCCTGCGAGGCACCCCAACGCAGCCACCAGGCCAAGGAAAAACATTCCACCCGTCATGATGCTCTTCGTTTGAATGGCAGCAAAAGCCATCGGAAACAGTGCGATCAGAACGATAGCAGTGATTTTTGTTTTTGAAAATACACGCACAGGCTGGGAATCCGTGCGTAACACTGTCAGCGGTGGAACGAAGCGAACACCCACAAGCGGAAGTATCGAGAAAAGAATGGACACCACCGTTCCAATGAGCAGGCCGAGCGCGAGTGACTGCCAGGAAATTGCAAATGTCAATTCGAAGGGGATCACGCCCTCAAGGAAGAATGGAATCAGCTGCTGGATGCTTACGCCCAGCACCGATCCAATGATGCTTCCGATTATTCCCAGGAGAAAGATCTGGATGAAAAAAATGTTGAAAGCCTGCCATCCTGAGGATCCAACGCAGCGCAACACGGCCACTTCCTCACGCTTTTCACGCGCATAAATATGAACTGAGCTTGCAACACCGATACATCCCAGAATCAAAGCAATGAATGCCAGCAATGAGAAGAAGCGATAGATAGACTGAAAACCTTCGCCCAGATCTTGCTTGCGCTCTTCAACCGTATCAAACCGATAACCATGTTTGCGCAGAAGCGGACGGATTTTTTCAACGGTGGCCGCCTTTTGCTTTTCGGAATAGATCTTAAAATACTGCTTGTAGTTTACACGACTCCCAAACTGCACAAGCCCTGTAGAATCGAGATCGTCAAGCGAGATGTAGACCGAGGGCGTGAAAGTTGTCATGATGCCTCCTCCTCCCGGAATTTTTTTTACGACCCCTGCAACTTTGAAAACCGAGTTTCCAATGCGAAGGGAATCGTCCGAACTGACCTCATACTGACTCGCGAGCGTTTCATCAAGCATGGCGTACCTGCCGCGTTTCACTTTTCTATAGGCATTCGCAGGCTGCGTTTCAATCTCACCATAGAAAGGGAAATTCCCACGCAGTGCTACAAGTCGTATCAGTCGCGACTGCCCGTTGTGCAGAAACAACACCATGGAAGCCATATCTGCTTCCGAAGCTTGCGGATATTTGAGCGAATCAAAAAAGGTCTTTACTTCAGGAGCGAATTTTTTGTCACCTGTTACCACCAGGTCAGCGCCCAGCAATTCTTTTGCGTTGTTGTCGATATCATTCTGAAGTGAACGGTTGAGAGAGTCGAGTGCAACAACGGCTGCGATACCGGTTATGAGTGAGGCAGTGAAAAGGATAAGACGTGAGTAGTTGTGCCGTGCATCCCGCCAGGCCATCCGCCAAACCCAGCGATCAGTGAAGATCGTCTTCGTCTTACGTTTGATCTTGATGATGTATTCGATCATGGGATCTATCGTGCTATCGATGGACTATAAACATCCTGAACCAGTTTTCCACCTTTCATGCGCAGGATGCGTTGCGTGCGTTGTGCGAGGTCAAGGTTGTGCGTAACGAGCACAAGGGTTGTCCCCTGTTCCTTGTTCAGATTAAAAAGAAGTTCGGTAATATGTGTAGCGTTTTCTTCATCAAGATTTCCTGTGGGCTCATCCGCAAAAAGGATTTTCGGATCCGTTATGAAGGCGCGGGCCATCGCAACACGCTGCTGCTCTCCACCTGAAAGCTGTGACGGATAATGGTGAACCCGATCGCCTAACCCCACACGATGCAGAAGTTCCTTAGCCTTGTTCATGACATTGCGTTCGCCACGCAGCTCGAGTGGTACCATCACGTTTTCCAAAGCCGTCAGCGTTGAAAGCAGCTGAAAATTCTGGAACACAAAACCCACGTACTGATTGCGGATATACGCCCGATCATCTTCGCTCATGTTGTTAAGTTTAAAACCCATGAGCGAGATTGTCCCGGAAGAAGGCGTGTCCAGCCCGGCACACAAACCGAGCAGCGTGGTCTTACCGCTTCCTGAAGGTCCGATGATTGAAATAGAGTTCCCCTGTTCAACGGCAAATGAGATATGATCGAGAACGACCAGGTCTCTTTCGGCAGAACGATAAATTTTTGTTAGATTTTCAGCCTGGAGGACGGTTTGTGACATTTTTTTGCGATTCAACTACTTAAACTAAATCGTTATTGCACGAAAATTGTTTCAGGAATATAAATGTAAACTGATTTTAGTACATGGTCGTTAAGAAACTCCTCTTTATTGTCCTGGCATTTGTGTTTCAAGCGTCTGATGCGCCCAAGGTCATTCTTTTTTTTGGCGACAGTCTGACTGCCGGCTACGGACTTTCTCCGGAAGAGGCGTTTCCGGCCCTCGTTGAGAAGAAACTCGCGAAAGATGGCAAAGCTGCAAAAGTTGTGAACGCGGGTTTGAGCGGAGAGACTTCGGCCGGTGGCGTCTCCCGCATCGACTGGATCCTGAAGCAGCCCGTTGATATTTTCATTCTCGAACTGGGTGCAAACGATGGATTACGTGGGTTGCCGGTCGATCAGACCTATAAAAATTTACAGACGATCATCGACAAAGTGAAGGCTAAAAATCCGAAAGTAAAGATTGTTATTGCTGGAATGATGGTGCCACCGAACCTTGGACAGGATTACACTGCTAAATTTCAAAAGATATTTCCGGAGCTTGCGAAGAAAAACAACGCCACGTTGATCCCGTTTCTGCTACAGGATGTCGCTGGTAATGAAAAACTTAACCTGTCAGACGGCATTCATCCGAACCCGCAGGGCCATAAAATCGTTGCTGAGAACGTATTGAAAGCGATCACGCCCTTGATTTAAAAAACATTTTCGGTTCCGCATTAAAATTAATCCTGCGTTTATTCGTCTCCCGATCAATGACTCGTGACGTTGACAGTCGTAAAAATCTTCCTTGAAGAAACCTGGACCGAATACAATTGACTGCCGGACTCACCTACAACCATGAAAAACGAAAGACTACTCCTGCTCATTCTCGCTGCGGCAATGTTCACCCACATTATGGATTTTATGATCATGATGCCGCTTGGGCCACAACTCATGCGGATCTTTGACATTTCACCACAGCAGTTTTCACTACTTGTTGCCTCCTATACCATCACGGCTGGTGTGTCAGGATTTGCGGCTGCGTTTCTGATAGATCGATACGACCGCAAGAACGCGCTGCTTTTCGTCTACGTTGGCTTCGCTGTGGGGACCCTGGCCTGCGCATTCGCTCCCACCTATGTGATCCTGCTGCTCACGCGTTCATTAGCCGGAGCTTTTGGCGGTGTGCTTGGCGCGATTATCCTGGCGATCGTGAGCGATGCTGTTCCGCTTGAACGCAGAGCGCAGGGGATCGGGATGGTGATGGCATCATTTGGTGTTGCTTCCGTACTGGGTGTTCCATTCGGATTGTTTATCGCAACCAAATCATCATGGCATGCACCCTTCCTCCTGCTGGGTGGCCTAGCCGTTCTCATTTCCGTACTGATCGTACTTTTTGTTCCAAATATGACCAAACACCTGAACGCCAATGGCCACTTAAGCCCGGCACAGGTATTAAGCGAAATCTTTGGAAAACGAAATTCAAGGATTGGGCTCACGTTCAGTGCGCTGCTGATGCTTGGACACTTCACGATCATTCCTTTCGTTGCTCCTTACATGGTTGGAAATGTCGGATTTACTGAATCACAGCTTGCGTATATCTACCTCGTTGGAGGAATCTGCACGTTGTTCTTTTCGCCATGGGTGGGAAAAATGGCTGACAAGCATGGCCGCCTGAAAATCTTTACGATCTTCGGGTCGCTAGTGATCATTCCGATCATCGTCATCACTAACCTGGTGCCTGTACCGATCTGGGCTGCGCTCGTGATCGCTGCGATATTCTTCGTCTTCAGCAACGGAAGAATGGTGCCATCCACCACGATGGAAACTGCTATCATCAAGCCCGAATTCCGCGGCAGCTATATGAGCATCCGGTCTTCCATCCAGCAATTGAGTTCAGGAGTTGCTGCATTCATTGCAGGGCTGATCATTACGGAACAACCATCTGTATTCGATCCGAATGCAAAAGCGTTGGTGAATTACAGCTACGTGGGAATGATTGCTGTCTTTTTCAGTCTGGTGTCACTGTATGTCGCGCGAAAACTGACGGTGGCAACCAGTACTTAAATCGTTTTAGCCACCAAGACACGATGGACACGAAGGAACACGAAGAGCAAATTAATTCTTCGTGCTACTTTGTTCACTTAGTGTCTTTGTGGCTATGGAATTATTCGAAGCGCAGCGACTCAATAGGATCAAGTCTGGCGGCCTTGCTTGCCGGATAGTATCCTGAGATCAGCCCGACAACAACGCAGACGATCATGCCAAGCATCATTTCAAACCACGGGATGACGAAACCTTCAATGCTCATGAGACTTGCGAGCAGATTTCCGATGAGGATTCCAAGAATAACACCTGTGATACCACCAAGTACACATACCACGATCGCTTCCACAACAAACTGCTGACGAATTCTCAGCGGAGTTGCGCCTAGTGCTTTGCGGACGCCCACCTCGCGTGTTCTTTCGGTAACCGAAACAAGCATGATGTTCATCAGCGCTATGGATGCCCCGAGCAGCGTAATAAAACCGATTCCAAAACCCGCCATGCGCAAGCCGCCTGTGATACTTTCCAGCTCCTGTGCGAGTGTCTCACTTTTCTCGATCTCAAATGAATTTTCACGACCCACCTGGTCGCCACGGATCCTGCGCATCAGGCCAGTCGCCTCCCCCATGGCGTAATCCATTCTTCCCGGATCACTGATTCCTACGGTCATATCATACCATAATCCCTTACCTTTCGCCATCTGGTTTGCCTTGATGATCGGAATCACTACCATGTTGTCAAAGTTCTCTTCGGCAATGTCACCCTTCTCTTTCATCACACCGATAATCTTGAACTGCGTTCCGAGGGAACTGATCTCTTCGCCCAGAACATTTCCTTTCTTCGGGAAGAGCTTTTCATAGACCTTGTAACCAATGACAGCGACCTGTGTTCCGTATTGCACTTCGATGGCAGAGAATCCCCGGCCCTGGAGCATTTCAAGTCCGCTTAATGCGAAATACTCTTCGTTCGATCCTACGATACCGATGTTTGGGTTAGTCTTCTCTGATTTATGCTTAACCTCTGCAAGCCACGACAAATACGTAGACAGGCTCACGGTAGAGGGCACATCATACTGATCAATGAACCTGAAGGCCTGATTCATAGTAATCTGCGGATATGTTTTCTCACTCACACCCTGTGAGCTCGACCCGCGGTTGGTCTTGCTGCGGATGTCGAAAGTGTTGACACCGAGCGATGCAAGGCTTTCGTTTACAGACTGTTCAATGCCAGAAATTGTGGTAAGCATACCGACTAATGCGGTAATTCCAATGGCGACAATCAAAGCCGTAAGAACAGACCTCAACAGGTTGGCTTTGATGGAACGAAGTCCTTCGCGAATATTTTCAATTAAATCCATAGGATTGAAACGATCGTTGTACCCTTATACGTTGAAAAAAGGAGCCTGAATGTTACATCCGGGGTGTGATTTTTTACCAAAAATCTATATTTACCCGTATTAACAGGAATTGAGCTCCTGAATAAGTAAATTTAGTGACTAAACGGTTCATAACGATGAGGTTTGCGGTTTTGTTGGTCATCCTGCTGGTAGCGAAAATTGCGTGCGCAAATTCGATTCTGATTCCCATGGATGGAAAGCAGGCAAATCATTTGAAAGCTTATGGAATCGCGTATTGGGTGCTCAAAAATGACATTGAGGTTGACTGGTTGCTGAACTTCCGCGGGGGCAGTTTTATGGTCAGGCATCATCCGGCCATTCAAAACGAACTGGTTGTACGAGGTGTGAGCTTCGAAGTTATTTCGGATGCCGAAGCGAACCATATCCTGACCGAAATCGCGAGCCCGGCTGTGAACTACGATGTGATGAAGCTGGAGAAATATCCGCGCATTGCTGTTTATTCTCCTAAATCAAAACAGCCGTGGGATGATGCAGTGACACTTGTGCTAACGTACGCTGAAATTCCATACGATATCATTTTCGATGATGAAGTGATGAATGGCACCTTGCCGAAATACGACTGGCTTCACCTCCACCACGAAGATTTCACCGGCCAGTACGGAAAATTCTACAGTCAATTCAGCAACATGCCATGGTATGTGGAGCAGGTGAAAGAGTCTGAAGACATGGCGCGCAAGCACGGATTTCATAAAGTGTCTCAACTCAAGCTCGCGGTTTCGAAGAAAATTAAAGAGTTTGTTGCGGGAGGTGGATTCCTCTTCGCGATGTGTTCGGCCACCGACAGTTTCGATATTGCGCTTGCCGCGGATGGTGTCGACATCTGCGAAAAGATGTATGATGGAGATCCTGCTGATCCGCAGGCGCAGGAAAAACTGAACTACGAAAACTCACTTGCATTTACGGACTTTCGCCTCGTGCGCGATCCTTACCAATATGAATTTTCAGACATAGACAACAATCCGCAGGAGCGTGGCATGCGTCAGGACAACGACTATTTCTCGATCTTTGAATTTTCTGCGAAGTGGGATCCGATTCCCACGATGCTCACCCAAAACCACACGCGTGTTATTTCAGGTTTTTTCGGACAGACTACCGGATTTAAAAAACAACTCATCAAACCTGACGTTGTGTTGATGGGCGAAAACAAGGAGATCAAGGAAGCAAAATATATTCACGGTGTGATGGGTAAAGGATTCTGGACTTTCTACGGAGGTCATGATCCTGAGGATTATCAGCACCAGGTAAACGAAGAACCCACTGATCTCAATCAACATCCGAATTCTCCGGGCTATCGATTGATTCTAAATAATATCCTGTTCCCTGCAGCGAAAAAGAAAAAGCAAAAGACGTAAATCAGTACTCCAAAAGCAGTATCAGCGGATAACGAAAAAACAGCCGCGCTTAGTATTTTCAGCTCAATTATCTTTTCTGATTCTATTCGCCCGCTGACGTTGTTGAATCTCTCTGTATTTTCCTAAATTCGAAGATGCCTTTACCAGCCTCACTTTGCCGGCACGCATTCGTGTTTGTCGCAGTTGCGTTGATTGCATGTGGTTCAACCAATCAAACTGCTCAGACAGGCCTTGATGCTTTTGTAAAGTCGCGGCTCGGGGCACACTACACTATCTCTTACAATAGTTCACGATCATACGCCCTCTGCCAGCAATCCGGCAGTGCAGACCACATCAATCGCATCTTCAAATTCCTCGTTGTAAAAACTTCAAATAACGCGCTTGCCAAAGAAGGATCGTTTCGAAACGGATATGTCAAGTGGGTCAGCGATACAGCGATTGAAGTAAGCACTTCAGGTCTTGACGAAAAGACTGAAAAGAAAATTATTGATATCGAAGAGCAAAAATCGTAACAGGTGAGAAAATTACTTTTTTTCATATCGCTCTTTTTTATCGGGATCGGAATCCTCACTGCTGATCGCAACTATCCCACGCTTACAAGCGGTTTGATTTCAGAAATTGAATCGCTGTTTGAAGGGGCGCACGGATATGAAGAGGAAGAAGAACGTAAGACAGATCAACCCGATAAGTTTCTTGAATATCACCGTGGAATACGCACACGTGCAGGTGAGTCGGGTCCGGCCTACTCATCAAATTATAAATGGCTTGAACTGCGCAAGGCGAGAACAAACAACCTCGCGCGGCTGCGAAGCGGAAGAATGAAATCGAATGGTGTGCTCGAATGGAAAGAACGTGGTCCCGCAAATGTACCCGGACGGATTCGTGCATTGTATGCCGTTCCGACAGACGGATCAAACAACACATGGCTGGCCGGAGCGGCAACTGGCGGAATCTGGAGAACAACAGATGGTGGCACTACGTGGACCGAACGCAGTGCTGATTTTCCCGTGCTTCCGATTTCAAGTTTTGCTTCGGATAATTCGGGGTCCGTTATTTATGCCGGCACTGGAGAGTTTATTTCATCAATGTTTTCAGCCATTGGTAACGGAATCTTCAAGTCGAACGACAACGGGATTACGTGGACACAACTTGCCAGCACTACGAACAATCCTGATTTTTCAATTGTAACACGCATCATCGTCCACCCATCAAATGCGAATCTCATCCTTGCCACAACTGTACCGCATAACCTGAGCACCGGCACTTCCGCAATTATGAGGTCAATCGATGGCGGCACAAGCTGGACTAAAGTACAATCGACAAACGGTGCTTTTGAACAGATCATTGCGACACCGGGAAATTTCGCAGTACAGTATGCGGCCGAAAAAGGAGTTGGTGTGTGGAAATCAATAGACTCCGGTGTTACCTGGAACCTGTCGAACGCAGGTATGAAACCCTCGGGACGACTGGAGATTTCCGTTTCACCCGTGAATCCATCGCGGGTATATGTGAGCAGTGAAGGAACCTTATCGGGCAAGGATTCCGACCTATACATGTCGACAAACGCGGGCAGCAGCTGGTCACTGATCGATGTAACCTTCGGAGGTGTTGCCATCGATTTTTTTGAAGGCCAGGGATTTTATGACAACACGATCCTTGCTCATCCTTTCGCAGAGAATGAAGTTTACTTTGGTGGCGTGAGCATGTTTAAAAGCACCGTAGCGTCCACGCAAACCAGCGTCTCCTTCTTTGAGATCCAGGAAGATGATACTGATTTCATTTTTCTGCAAACCTTCAGCAACGTAACTGAAGATCAGGGGCGCCTAACGGTGGGCGTCTCAAGCAATAATGCGACTGTTGAGATTCGCTTTGGACCTGGCAAGGTTCAGAAAGCGCATCGCTTCGAAGTTCCTGCCGGGGCAACGTCAGGAGTACCCGCAGCAAGCTATACTTACAAGAATTATGTTGATGTGCCATTCGAAGTCTGGGACGTCTCAACAAATCGTCAGCTGATGGTTTCGTTTCGCGATCAGGCTGCCAATGGGAAATTTGATCTTGTGACGCCAAATCTCAACGCTGGCGCAACAGAGCAGAGCCGTGAATATCTGTACATCCATAACATCGCCTACAGCAACTCGCCCTCTCCTGCCGTTACAGTCAACGGAGGCCATGAAAGCAGTCTGATGTATAACATATTTCCAGCGCTTACGCCAGGTGAAACGTGGAATGAAAACGCCTTGCCTGTTTCGAAGTTAACGATCAAACAGAACACAATCCAGAAATTTTCGGCCACTACCGTTACCGTTGCAGATGGTCGTGGCGACTTCGATGATAAGAATACAGTGGACCAGGTGAACCTCGATCTGGGTGTGCATCCCGATCACCACGCGCTGATACCTGTGGTGACCAACGCCTCGTCAAAGACATTCAGGTTGCTGATGGGAAACGATGGTGGCGTGTTTGTTTCAAAGTCGTCAACTTCTCCCGGCACGACTGAAGGAGACTGGACCTTCAAAGGTTTCGGACTCAACACGAGTCAGTTCTACGGTGTTGACAAAAGGCCTGGAATGGAGGAATACATCGGAGGTCTTCAGGATAATGGCACCCGGATCTCTCAAAGCAAGGCTAAGGCATCAAGCACCACAAAGTACAATTTCGCCATCGGAGGAGATGGTTTTGAAGTACTGTGGCACAGCAAGAATCCGGACTTATTGCTGGGCTCCGTTTATTACAGCAGCATATCAAAATCGACCAACGGAGGGGCAACCTGGCAGCAATCCACAACGGGGTTTACACCAGGTTCAGCCGAATTTCCATTTGTAACCAAGTTGGCAAACTCCAAGGATTTTCCTGATCGGGTATTCACGGTTGGCGTTCAGGGAGTTTATCGCTCTGAAAATTTTGGAAGCTCGTGGACGCTCTCTGCAATCGATTCAAAGTTTGTCATCGGAACACCAACGTTCCTCGATGTTGAAGTGTCGCGCGCAAACGCAAACATCGTGTGGGCAGGGAGCGGAATGAACAACACAGCACCGTTGAGGTCATTGCACGTTTCAACCGATGGCGGCAAAAATTTTGTTGCTACAAACAATTACACACAAACTCCTCTTGGCAATATTACCAAGCTTGCATCGCATCCCACGCAGCCGAATACCGCATATGCAATTTTTTCTTTTTCGGATGGACCAAAAATTCTGCGCACAACTAATCTCGGTCAAAGCTGGGAGGATATCAGTGGATTCGGAACCAATATCGAAAGCTCCAATGGCTTTCCTGATGTAGCGGTGTATTGCCTCTATGTCCGGCCGGACAATCCGAACATCCTGTGGGCAGGAACAGAGATCGGTATTGTTGAATCAACTGACAACGGTGGCTCGTGGTCTATTGTCAACGATTTTCTGAATGTTGCCGTGTGGGACATGAAAGGTCAGGATAATGAGGTTGTCATCGGAACACATGGCCGTGGAATCTGGAGCGCTGTTCTTCCCCAGAAACAAGAAGCAGTGCCAAGCCCTGAAATTACAGCTGCAGGAACTGCCCCTGACAAAAAGTTTGCTGTACGACTGAAGAGCGATGTATTCTTTGATTCGCTGGTTTTATTTGATGGTGCATTGCGCATCCATGCCATCACGAACGTTTCTGGCGGAAGTCGCGACATCACCCTTTCAACAGTCCTCGCGGGCACGAAAGAACTAAAGGCAATCGGATATATCGGTAATGCTCCGCACCAGTCAATGATCTTTAAGGCAACGCACCATTCTCTGCTCGCTGCAAAGAATTCGTACTCAACTTACTTCTCCACTGTAACCGATCTCGCCTTAAAAGGACTTGAGCTTCAAAACTTCTCCAATGCGCCTGCGGGTCAACGCAAGACTTTGCACACCAACCACTCATACTCTCCTGAAATGGAATACGAAGTTTTTGTAAAAACTCCGGTAACCGTTTCCGCAAGCATACCAACCTTGTTTTACAGTGACATTGCTGTAACAGAGCCTGACAAAGATTTCATTTACGTTGAGGCAAGTAAAAACGGACTCGATTGGTTGCCACTAACAGCGAAGTATGATGCTGCGTTTGCCGGAGATACGGATGGCAAGTGGATGACTGCGTACCTGTCAAAGTCGGTAGGTACGGTACCGATGTTCCTGCACCATCAGGTTGACATCAGCAAAACTTTTTCAGCTGGTGACCTGCTCCTCTTCCGTTTTCGAATGCTTTCGGGTGGAGAGACAACTGCCTGGGGGTGGGCGCTCAATTACATCAGCATACAGGAAGAGCCAGTTGGCACTGAACCCGGTTATGACAATTCGCTTGTGTCGGTCTATCCCAATCCTTCAAAAGGAAACATTACAGTGAGTTTCGAGCTGACGCGAACTTCGGATGTTAGCATAAGCGTGCTGGACCTGTTTGGCAGGCCGGTCTTTCAAAACCGCTACCATGGACTAACCTCTGGCCCTCACCAGCAAGAGTTGAATCTGCAAAATGCCCGGATGGGAAATTACCTGCTCGTGCTGGATTGCGCGGACGGCAAGAAAACTAACAAGCTTGTGATTGTCGAGTAGGTTAATGGAAGCGGTCGCTGCGGACGTCAAGCGATCGCATGATCTCTGCCTCTTCGGCAAGCAATTCGCGCCAACGCTGATTCACCTGCTCTTCCGGTAAATACTTTTTCGCCAACTGGAGAAAATTCTTGTAATGACCAGCCTCGGAAACCATCAGCTCATAGTAGAATTTTGACAATTCCTGGTCGGGAATATTCTTCCACAACATCTTAAAGCGTTCGCAGCTTCGCGCTTCAATGAGCGCATTCATCAGTAGCTTCTCGAGCAATTGCTGTTCGCGGCTTCCACCTTTGCGGGTCACCTGCTGAAGCCTTTCAACATATTCATCTTTACGCTGACGCCCCAGCGGAATGTTGCGCTTTCGCAGTTCCTCAATCACCCGCTCGAAGTGGCTCCATTCTTCGGCAACAACGGGTGTCAGCATGTCTACGAGCTCCTGCTTTTCCGGATAAGCAACAATGAGGGAGATACATGATGACGCTGCCTTCTGCTCACAGTAAGCGTGATCAATGAGAATGTCTCCAATGTTTTTTTCCGCGATGTCGACCCAGCGGGGATCGCTGGGTAACTCGAGTCCAAGTGTAAACTTATCTTTCGCTTCCATAGCGTGTTGTGCTAATCGTAAAAAGACCAGTCAAACCCGAACTCAAAACTGTTTGGCTGTCCGGGATAATAGGGTGTCGGCATATAGCCTTGTTTCGTAAATGCCTGAACCAGGTTATGATATTTGAAGAAGATCCGCCCCCGCTTCACCTTCGCGTTAATAAACACATCCACGATCGGATGGGCAGGAACCTGAAAATCATTCTGGATATAGAACTGCCTCAGAGCCGGATCGTAGCCCATAGCATTGTAGGCAGATCGCCAGTGAACATCAACGCCTGTATGAATGTCGAAGTTTCCGTTGAAGAAAATATTCGAGTAGGCCAGCTGTGCGTTGAGATGAACTTTTGGAATGGACAAAGCGCTGTCGGCATTCTCGGCAATCTCAGTGTAAATGGCTTGTCCGCTTAACGTAATGTGCCGGAAGAATGTGAACCCGAAACTAAATTCAGGTGAGAGCACCACCTGTTGTCCGGTAGACTGGATCGGCATGACACGCTGCAAGGTGTCAGAAACTTCTTTGTAAAAAACGTAATTTGATAATCGCGTAAAGGTGACCCCCGGAGAAAGCGTTAAAACTTTTGAGTGGTAATGAAGGTGCCCGTTAAATTGCGTGCTCGTGGTGTTTGAAAAAAAGTTATTCCAGACATTATACGTGCCGCGGTATGCCTGTTCCATGAATCCCGGGGCATACTGCATCTGCGTAAGCTTCGCATCAAACCACCGGCTCGTGATCTGCCCATAGATCCGATAATATTTTTTTCCTTCGTAATCAGGGTCCTGCATCACTTCTATTCCGCCTGAAACATCTCCGATTGAATCAAGGTACAGCCCCACGCGGCCGCCAACATAATGCTCATTGCCAATATGAGCAAATTTTAATGAGTCAAACGTAAGGTGGTCCGTAGTGTCAGCTCGCATGCTGATGTAAGACATCGAATAATGCCTTATTGCGTAATATCCGTTGAAGAAAAGTTTTCCGAGATTTCCTTTTACCCCCAGCTCATTTCTTACCGCTTTGAACTTCGTGTCATTGTCTACGCTGTCGCGCGCGATCTCTCTGAATGGTCCGAAGAACGGAGTTGTTGTGGTCGTACTGACATCGAGAAACTTATTCCGCTGGCGGTAGCGGTCAAAAACGTGGTAGATCTGCAACGGCTTTGCAAGTGAATATTGCTGAAACAGATGCCAGTTGATGCGCAAGTCGTTGCTTTCTGCATTAGTCAGCCAGGGTTGAGTAGTGGTTTCAAAATAGTTCTTATACTCAAAGAAGGTTGCTTTCAGATCTGTTCGCACACCACCGAACTCGTCTACACGATGAAAATTCCTGCGCACATTAGCAAAGACTCTGTAGCTGCTGTCTTTGGATTGAAACGTGGTGTATGCATCATAGTAGGTGCCACGCACGAGACGGTCCGCCTTACCCCTGCGCTGAATATTTTTATCGATGAGCAATGCGCGGTAATTCAATCCGAAATTCCATTGCGGAGTGATGTTGCGGCTGTACGTGCCTTTTGTAATCGATCGTCCGAGTCCGCCAAGCACCACCTTCATATTTGAGTACGGTGACCGCGTATCGTAATATTTTATGGGCTCTGTTTCCGTATACAGGTCGTACACGTGCATCCCGGAGCGCTTGCCGATCACATCCGGATTTTCATAATACAAGGGTTGAATAGCCGTTCCTACATTTCCGAGATCCTGATACCGGTAGTTGAACCGTTGTACATAATTGTAGCGGTGAAAATTCCGGATGGTTGTGTCAATCGGCTGGCGTTTCTCCCGATTCATCATCACGTCTTCTTCGAAGAAGTAGTGCGAAGTATTCGGTCCATAAATCTGACGAGTTGTATCATCCAGGACACGTGAGCCCCTTCTCGGACCCCGAACTTCATCATCCTGAGCCATTAAAAAGTTTGCCGTTGAAACGATAAGCAGGAGAAAAACAGCATTAGACAAATGCTTCATGAAAAAGAAGGCTTTCGATTCAGGCATGGGCGACTGCATTTAAAACCATCTCATCAAAATCCCTTCCACTTTTCAGGAAACCGGTCTCAATCGGAATAAAGAACCATGGTACTTCCTTTAAATATCTCTGAAACTGGGGAGCAGTTAGTTTGCTGGCGTCTTTTTCAGTTGTGATAATCTGCGCCTTCTTTGATTTAGCCATCGCTACAATCTGCTCGAGCTCTTCTGCAGAATAATAGTGGTGGTCTTCATACTCGAAGTGATGAGCGATCACATTATTGGCTGCCAGAAATTTCTTTAAATGTCGTGCATCGGCCAGCCCCGTCACCAGGACCAGATTTTTTTCAAGGACTACGTCTCCGGAAAATGGAACAGGTGCACCATAATGAATTGTTGTGAAGAAGACGGGTTTCGAGGTATATTCCAGAATCGATTTCTGGATGATCATCATCTCCTCCTCCTGCAGTGTGTCCGGACATTTTGTAACAACCACAACGTCTGCCCGTTTTGCTCCGGTCTTTGATTCACGCAGGCGGCCTGCAGGCAACAGCCAGTCGTCATAAAAGAGGTTGTCATACACCGTAAGCAGAATCTGAAAGGTCGGCTTTACTCTGCGATGCTGGAAGGCGTCATCTAGCAAAATGAGGTCAACATCAGGGTGCTCCTGAAGAATGCTGCTGATGGCGAGTGCGCGTTCCTCTCCTACACTGACCACTACTTTGTCTTTGAACTTGCGGTAAAACTGAAACGGCTCATCGCCTAATGTTTCTGCGTTGTCGGCCGCGGATGCTATCCGGAATCCACGTGTTTTTCTTTTGTAACCTCTGCTGAGGGTAGCGATTTTTCTTGATCCGCTGAGCAGCCTGATGAGGTGTTCGACCATCGGAGTTTTTCCGGTCCCACCTACTGAAAGATTTCCAACAGAAATGATGGGGACATCGAAAGAGGCGGATGGTCTCAATGAAAGATCGTACAGCCTGTTACGGACGCTCGTGACCGCATCATAGAGGACGGCAAACGGAAATAGGATAGCTGTAACTGGTTTCATTGAAAGCGCAAAAATGATCAGTATTTAAACAATCGCCAACCGCATCGGCTGTTTTGTAATAAAGTTTCAGGGCAAACTGGTTTAATTGCTGTCTTGGGTTAAATTTCGGTTGTTCTTTCTATGGCCGATCTGCAAATCAGACACGTTACCGATGTGCTCGAAGAATGGGCACCGAAATCTTTACAAGAATCTTACGACAACAGCGGCCTGTTAACGGGCGATCCCTCAGCGCTCGTCAAAGGCATCCTGGTAACACTGGACTGCACCGAACCTGTCGTTGACGAGGCGATTCAAACGGGATGTAACCTGATCGTAGCACACCACCCGATCATTTTCAAAGGACTGAAGAAACTCACCGGTTCAAATTATGTTGAACGGACCATTATCAAAGCGATCAAAAATGACATTGCGATCTACGCGATCCATACCAACCTTGACAATGTAATCTCCGGGGTAAACAGAAAGATCTGTGAAAAGATCGGGCTGGAGAATGTGAGGATCCTCGCTCCGAAAGCCGACATGTTAAGCAAGCTTGAGACGTTCATTCCGAAGGAGCAAACCGAAAAAGTGCTGGCCGCCCTGCATGCTGCCGGAGCAGGACAAATTGGAAATTATAAGAATTGCAGCTTTAAAGTAGAGGGTACGGGCACGTTTATGCCAAGTGAGGAAGCCAACCCTGCCATTGGGAGTGCCGGGAAGCAGGAATTCGTTTCTGAAGATCGCGTTGAAGTGATCTTTCCCCATCACCTTGAATCGCGCATAATAGATGCGCTGAGGAAGGCCCATCCGTATGAAGAGGTAGCCTATTATCTCAGCCGCTTAGCTAATGATAATCAGGAAGTTGGCTCGGGGATGATCGGAGAGCTGGCCGAACCGCAGGAACCAAAACAGTTTCTGGAGCGTTTGAAAAAACGTATGGATGTTCAGGTGTTGAGGCACACTCGATTGTTGGAGAGTCCTGTCAAAAAAGTTGCGGTTTGTGGAGGATCAGGCAGTTTTCTGCTTCCGCAGGCCATCCGGGCAGGCGCCCAGGTCTACATTTCAGCCGATTTTAAGTATCATGAGTTCTTTGATGCCGAAAACCGCATCACCATCGCGGATATTGGGCATTACGAGAGTGAAGTCTACACTAAAGAACTTTTGCAAGAGGTTTTAAGGAAAAAATTCCCTACTTTTGCGATCAATTTTTCAAGAACCGTTACGAATCCAATAAGTTACTTGTAAATAATGGAAAATCAATCAATTGCACAGAAACTCGAAGCGTTAGTCAAACTCCAGTCCATTGACTCCAAAATAGACGAACTGAAGAAGCTGAGGGGTGACCTTCCGGACGAAGTTCAGGACCTGGAAGACGAGATTGAGGGATACAAAACCCGCCTCCAGCGTCACGAATCTGAGCAAAAGGATCTTGATGAGAACATAAAGAAGAACAAGGAAGGGATCAAAGAGGCTGAAAAGCTGATCAAGAAATACACAGAGCAGCAAAAGAACGTTCGCAACAACCGCGAGTTCGATGCCATCACCAAAGAGATCGAACTCCAGGAACTTGAGATCCAGATCTGCGAAAAACGGATCAAAGAAGCCAAAGACAGCATCCAGGCTAAAAAGGATGAAATCGAAAAGACCAATACCCTTATCAAAGAGCGTGGCGATCATCTCGACAATAAGAAGAAAGAGCTCGATGATATCATGAAAGAAAGCCAGGAAGAAGAGAAAAAGCTTCTTGGAGAACGCGAAAAAGCCACTAAAAAAATCGAAGACAAACTTCTTAAATATTACGAGCGCCTTCGCGGAAGCCTTTCAAACGGTCTTGCCGTTGTGCGTGTTGTCCGCGGTGCTGCAGAAGGCTGTAACATCGTGATCCCGCCACAAAAAATTGCTGAGATCAGAGAAAAGAAAAAGATTGTGATCGATGAGCATTCGGGTCGTATCTTAGCAGACGTTGACATGGATTCTTTGGATGAAGGAGACAAGCCAAAAACTGCGAAAGCCCCTGCTCCTGCAACTACACGCAGAAGAAAAGTTGAATAAGAACAATCACTTGACAATATTGAAACTGGCAAGCCTTAGCGCTTGCCTTTTTTGTTTTATATCGATCGCCACTGCGCAGGAATCACCTTTTCTTTCTGATGCCCAAACCTCGCGCGCGCACAAACTTACCCTCGATCTTCAGTTCGCAGAAGCAAGAAAACTTTTGGCTGCGAACTCTTCTACACTGCAGTCAACGTACGTTTCTTCATTGAGCGAAGCACTTGAGCTTCTGCTCACAGAAGATCCCTCCCTCTTTTCTTCCTATGAACAGAATTTTGAAGATCGCCTGTTTAAAAATCCTAAAACAGCGGATGAAAAATTTTTGCTGGCCGAGATGCATCTGCAGTGGGCATTTGTCTATCTGAAATTCGGCCATGAACTCGATGCAGCTTCGCATTTTCGCGATGCCTACAAGATCGCAACGGATTGTCGAAGGAGATCGTCACAATATTTGCCCATCAGAAAAACAACGGGCATGCTCGAAGTGATGGTTGGCGCTGTACCTGAAAAGTACACCTGGGTGATGGACCTGTTTGGCATTCACGGATCGATTGAAAACGGGCTGCGCGATCTCGATCTGATTTCAAATTCAAACAACGGTCTTGCCGGAGAAGCGAGATTGATGAAATCGCTTATTGAAGGGTATGTTCTGCAGCAACCTGCAGGCGCTGCGGATGACTTACAACAAAACCTTCATCGCGACAGCAGTCATTCCTTTGCGCTGGGTGCCGCATCTCTTTTTATCAAGTCTGCACAAAGCGAAAAAGCGTATGCATTACTTGAACCGCTTGCCAACGTTACGCCTATTGCAAACTACTTCCGTGGCGAGATCCTTCTTCACCGCGGTGATTACAGGGATGCGATTGATGCCTATCAACGATTCGCAAGATCATATCAGGGCAGCAACAACCTCAAGGATACATTTTTCAAAATTGGCATTTGCTACCGCCTTCTAGACCAACGTTTGAAAAGTGACAGCGCTTTCGCAATAGCACGTGAAAACGGCAACGACCTTGTTGAAGCAGACCGATCAGCGGCACGGACGCTGGCATCTGGCGGGCTGTCGCATTCATCGCTGCTAAAAGTGCGCTACTCAACCGATGGCGGCTATTACGATATTGCACGTCAGACACTCGACAAAATTGTCCAGGGAGAACTGCCTACAGAAAAAGATCGTGTTGAATATTATTATCGCAGGGCACGACTTGAACACGGAACGAACCATGTTGCGGCAGCAAAAATTTTCTACCAGCAGGTGATTGACATGGCGGGAAACAAACCGTGGTACTTCGCACCGAATGCCTGTCTTCAGATGGGTTACCTTGCACTTGAAGCGAAAGACGAAACGCGTGCAAAACAATATTTCAAGAAAGCCCTGACCTACAAAAATCACGAGTACAAGAACAGCATCGACAGCAAAGCGAAGACAGCATTGAATCGGATGAAGAGGTAGCACCTCACCCTGGGTTCCACTCCGAAGACGTCTTGTGATGCCAATTGAACGAAGGCTGTTGCGTGAGCGGTTGCAGCGGAAACCGGAATGGCCCCTTCGCAATAGGTGAGGCATTTATAGATGACGCAGTACGCTCTGTGGCGCCAAGCGCGCAGACACTGCGTGCGATGGATTGTTGGAGCGGAAAACGCGACCCGGAACGAGGGCAAGTGTGGCGGCAGGGGCACGCCCAAAAACACGTGTGAATAGGATTGCTCCTTTGGGAATGAGGTGAAGCCGTGGAGGGAACTCAACTCTCACTTAACGCATTCAAGTGCTTTGTATCATTATATCTTTCCACCGAAAAAGTCTGCCCGTTGTAATTAAGAACATAGAGGCAAAGGTTCTGATGCTCGAACATATCCATTGAGCGCAACGGGTAGTTGAGAAGATGGCAAAGGATAATGCGAATTGCCCTGCCGTGCATACAAATGAGAATTGTTTGTTCGTCTTTCTGATTCAGGATGTGATCAACTGCCGGTTTCATCCGTGCGACCACTTCGTTCGGACTTTCTCCACCCTCGATTCTGAGATGAACATTTCCTTTCTGCCACTCACGCAGCATGTGGTGATAATATTCATCTTCGGCCGGTGTCACCTTGTGTCCTTCCTTTGTTCCCCAACTGATTTCATTAAGTCCGGCCAACGCCTCTGTTGGAATACCAAGGTCGATAAAACGCTGCACCGATTGCTGGCTGCGCTTTAATGCTGACGTGTAAACTTTGTCGAACGGAATATGTTGGTACGCATCGAAAAATGCGCGGGCTTGCTTCCATCCAGTGTCGTTGAGATCAGTGTCGACACCGCTGCCCTGAACGATATTCTGGAGGTTGTAATCCGTCTGGCCGTGGCGTACGAGGTAAACTTTTTTCGTTATCAATTTTGCGCTATTTTGGCCCCTCTAACCCATGGTCAGGTGACATATTACATTGATCCTGACGCGGTTGGGCTTTCCTGCCGGCCAGGGAAGCCGCAAAAATAACAGTCCGGAACAACAGTAAATCATCCTATGGGTGTTTTCAATAAATATATTTCACTGGAAGCGCTGAATGCCCTGTCAAAGAATACGATGGCTGAGCGGATCGGTATTGAATTCACCGGCATTGGGGAAGATTACCTCGAAGCAAAAATGCCTGTGGATGCCAGAACCCACCAGCCTTTCGGTTTGTTACATGGAGGAGCATCGGTTGCCCTGGCGGAGACGATGGGCAGTGTTGCCGCTCACTTCTGTGTTGATGTAGCCAAACAATTCTGCGTAGGGTTGGATATCAATGCCAATCACCTTCGCGGAGTGAAAGAGGGTTTCGTGTATGGTATCACGCGCCCCATTCACATCGGCAAAAAGACGCAGGTGTGGGAGATCAGGATTGTGAATGAACAAAAAGAACTTGTTTGTATCAGCCGCATCACGATGGCTGTTTTAGATAAGAAGAATTAAACCCCGAGGTCGAATTAGATGAACGCTGCCACTTCAGTTTCAACTGCCCCGCGAACGGAAACTGAAATACTTAACTTTCTTCTGTCCCACGCGCTGGAGAACGAACAGCCTATTGCCGTCTGGAGACTTCCATTTTCCGCAGTGACGTATGTTGTCATCGCTGACAAGCATGAAACAATCGCCAAGGGATCCGCGATCGAAGAGCTGCAGCCTGGTTTTATGTTCGCACCGTTTGATCGCGAAAGGGATGCAATCTTTCTTCCGGCTCAGTTCATTTTTTCTTTCGAAGGCAAACAGCTGCGCGAAGCCAAAACGCCAATCGAAAATACGTCAGCGCTTTGGCTGGCGAACACTTACTCACCTGGAAAAAAATTGTCGATCAAATCCGCGAAAGCGACAGCCGGCAGTGATACCGACTTCGGTGCACTCGTGACCAAAGCTGTTGCCGCCATCGGTGAAAACCGTTTTGAAAAGGTGGTCCCTTCCAGAACCAAAAAAATTACACTTGACGACCAGTTCGACATCGTTGAAACGTTCCAGAAACTTTCCAACGCCTACCCTACTGCGCTTGTTTCATTTGTAAGTGTTCCGGGAATAGGTCACTGGCTTGGTGCCACACCCGAAACACTTGTGACTGTCGAGGGAAAAACGCTTTTCAAGACGGTCGCGCTTGCCGGGACACTCCCTTATAAAGAAGGGATGAACCTGAAGGCCGTGGCCTGGACTGAAAAGGAAATCGAGGAACAGGCGCTGGTTGAGCGCTATGTGATCAGCTGCTTCAAGAAGATCAGATTGCGCGAGTATGAAGAGCACGGACCGAAGTCGATGGTTGCCGGCAATCTCATCCACCTCAAGTCAGAATTTGTGGTTGACATGGTGGCTACCAATTTCCCACAGCTTGGCACCGTGATGCTTCAGTTGCTGCATCCAACGTCTGCGGTATGCGGTATGCCGCTCGATCCGGCCCTTCAGTTCCTAAAGGAAAATGAAGGTTATGATCGTGAATTTTATGCCGGTTATCTCGGACCAGTCAATATCGAAAACAACATCAACCTGTTTGTGAACCTCCGTTGCATGAAGCTTGGCGATGGAGAAGCGCTCCTGTTTGCAGGTGCAGGCGTCACTGTTGATTCAGTTCCCGAGAATGAGTACGCGGAAACTGAAATGAAATTCAATACACTTTTGAATATAATCGGATGAGGTTTCAGGCCATTTATGACATCGCAGCACTTTGCGCCCGCAAGGGAATCACGAATGCTGTGCTGTCTCCCGGCTCGCGCTGCGCACCACTGACTCTCGCCTTCACGCGTCATCCCGACATCCATTCAAGAACGATCAGTGACGAACGAAGTGCAGGTTTCATCGCGTTGGGACTTGCACAGGAATCGCGAAAAGCAGTCAGTGTAATCTGCACCTCAGGAACTGCCGTGTATAATCTTGCACCTGCTGTAGCCGAGGCATTTTTCAGCGAGACACCGCTGGTCCTCCTCACGGCAGACAGACCTGCAGAGTGGATTGCGCAGCACGATGGACAGACAATATACCAATCGGAAATTTTCGGAAAGCATGTGAAGAAGTCGTATCAGCTTCCGCAGGATTACGAACATCACGACAGTCAGTGGGCGATCAACAGAATCGTTAACGAAGCGATAAACCTGGCGATGAGCGAACCGCGCGGTCCTGTACACATTAACGCGCCTTTCCGCGAACCGCTGTATCCTGAAAAAAGCGAAGACATTACATATTCATCTTCTATCCGTATTTATGATGAAACGTCTGGTGATTACGCTCTCTCAGAAGAGGTAACGGAAAAATTAACAAGGGAGTGGGAAACGTATCACCACGTCATGATTGCTGCCGGCCAATCTGATGCTGACCCAAAGCTGACTGAACTGCTTAACAGCTTCCTCAAGCGTCACGACATTCCCTTTGTTGCAGACGTAATCGCGAACTGCCATGAAGTTGAAAAAACCCTTAAGCACAGCGATTTCTTTTTAGGTCAGGCAACCGAGGCGGTGAAGAAGTCATTGACTCCTGATCTGCTGATCACCTTCGGGCAGTCGATGATCTCGAAAAATACAAAACTGTTTTTAAGGAAATATTCACCGAAAGCCCATTGGCACATTCAGCCATCAGGTGTTGTTACTGATCCGTTCAAGAATGTTACGAAAGTGATCCGGACAACCCCCTATAAATTCTTTTCGCGTTTTGCCGAGCTGCCTTCACACGAGAGTTTTGAAAACCAGAGACAAAATAATTTCAATAAGTTGTGGGAGATCGAGGAACGAAGAGTTTCGCGCGTTCTCGCTGACGAGCTGAAAGATAATTCTTTGACGGAGTTTAAGATTGTCGCTGAAGTGCTTGCGAAACTTCCGGAGGGTTGCAACCTCCACCTGGCCAACAGTATGAGCGTGCGATACGCTAATTTCATCGGGCTTGTCGCAAAGCAAAAAGGCATTCGTGTATTTTCAAACCGCGGCACCAGCGGAATAGACGGATGCACAAGCACTGCTGTAGGCCAACTGCTCAGTTCAGATAAACCCACGTTTTTGATTACCGGTGACGTTGCATTCTTTTACGATCGCAATGCTTTCTGGCATAATTACCCTATTAAAGACCTGCGCGTTCTCCTGCTGAATAATCATGGCGGACTGATCTTTAACATGATCGATGGACCTGCGTCACTGCCGGAATCGAAGGAGTACTTCGTAACGAACCAGAAGCTTACCGCGAAAAAGCTTTGCGAGGAGTTTGGCTTCAGCCATCTTTCGCTTGACAGTGCGAAAAAAACGAGGAACTTGCTGAAGGATTTTTTCGACTTTGACGGCACAACAAAGGTCCTGGAAGTCGAGACATCCCTTGAGACCAACAAAACATATTTCGAATCAATTAAAGCTAAAATAAGACAGACCTATGAACGCTAAGTATCCGTGGCAACCGATCAAGGAGTACAAGGAGATTTTATTCCACAAGTATGAGGGCATTGCGCGTATAAGCATCAACAGACCTCATGTTCATAATGCTTTTACCCCACTGACCGTAAAAGAAATGATCGATGCCATGTATGTCTGCCGCGAAGACGCCAGCATCCGTGTGGTTATCCTGACGGGTGAAGGTGGCAAGGCATTTTGCAGTGGTGGAGACCAGAGCGTACGCGGCCATGGCGGGTACGTAGGCGAAGACACGGTCCCCCGTCTTAACGTTCTCGACCTTCAGAAACTTATTCGGTCAATCCCGAAACCTGTTATCGCAGCCGTTGCAGGCTGGGCTATTGGTGGCGGCCATGTGCTTCATGTGGTGTGCGACCTCACGATCGCAGCAGAGAACGCGAGGTTTGGACAGACAGGTCCGAAGGTGGGAAGCTTTGATGGAGGATTTGGATCGTCTTACCTTGCGCGGATTGTTGGCCAGAAAAAAGCGCGCGAGATCTGGTTCCTGTGCGATCAGTACGATGCAAAGGAGGCGCTTGACATGGGTCTTGTCAATAAGGTTGTTCCGCTCGAGATGCTTGAGGAGACATACGTGGCCTGGGCCAAGAAAATTATTGCCAAGAGTCCCCTCGCAATCCGCATGCTGAAAGCTTCGTTCAACGCTGAGCTCGATGGGCAGGCTGGTATCCAGGAGCTTGCCGGAAATGCCACACTCTTATATTATCTGAGCGAGGAAGCCAAAGAGGGTAAGAATGCATTTCTTGAAAAACGCGATCCGGACTGGTCAAAATATCCACAATTTCCATAAACCAGTGCCATGCACGGGCAATTAGAGGTACATGTTTTCCGGCTCAAGCCGCATGAAGACCTGAAGAAAGCACTGACTGAATATGCAATGCAGCATTCAATCAGTGCCGGAATTGTCCTCACCTGTGTCGGGAGTCTTGAAGCATATCACATCCGTTTTGCCAATGAAAAGTCAGGGAAAAAGCAACGGGGGTATTTTGAGATCGTGTCTCTGACAGGCACGTTTTCAGCAACGTCATCTCATCTTCACATAGCAGTTTCAGACGCAAGTGGAAATACAATTGGCGGACATCTGCTGGACGGTAATCCAATTTACACGACCGCAGAGATTGCCATCGGAGTACTACCCGAGCTGTCCTTTGATCGCGATGTCGACCCGACTTACGGATTTTCAGAGTTGGTGGTAAAACCGAAAC
Organism: Fulvivirgaceae bacterium JP3-4; assembly: GCA_029309925.1. Classification (GTDB taxonomy): domain Bacteria; phylum Bacteroidota; class Bacteroidia; order Cytophagales; family Cyclobacteriaceae; genus Chryseosolibacter. The sequence continues at coordinate 1,466,537 of JARKND010000001.1, read as the reverse complement.
AATGATAGGTTCCTACCCACATCGCTCACTCTGGGTAAACGGCCGCTTCGTGTCGCTTGATCAAATTGTTTCTGGTGAGCAAACGGGGAAAACTGCTTTTGAGGAAAACACTTTCTCTTTTATTAAGGAGTGGTTCTCGGGAAAAAACGAATTTCAGATCACAACCAGCGGATCAACGGGCACACCTAAAAAGATTTTCACTACGCGGTCCCAAATGATTTCGAGCGCCAGACTGACGATCGAAGCTCTTGGGTTGAAACCTTCCGAGAGTTGCCTGGTGTGCATCGACACAAAATTTATCGGAGGCCGGATGATGCTGGTGCGGGCGTTCACACTGGGCTTACAAATCTTCGCGGTCGACCCCTGCGCGAACCCAATCGAAAAACTTCCGGCCGGTCAATGTGTAAATTTTGCCGCATTCGTTCCCTACCAGGTAGAAACAATATTGGGTTCAGGTCAGACGGATTTGATGGATCGTGTATCAAAGGCAATTATCGGTGGTGCACCCCTGCGTGACTTTACGGCTGAGGAGCTGTCGGGGGTACGCTGCTTGTGCTGGGCAACTTACGGCATGACAGAAACAATTTCGCATGTCGCGCTTCACTCACTCAATGGTGAAGCAAAGCGAGACTATTTTGTAATGTTACCGGGCATCTCCGGAGAATTGGACGAACGCAATTGCCTCATCCTGAAAGTACCTTACCTCCCCTCGCCCGTCATCACCAATGATATTGTTGAGCTGATATCGCCATCCCGCTTCCGCTGGCTTGGGAGATTTGATAATGTAATCAACACAGGCGGCATTAAGGTAAACCCGGAAAAAATCGAATCAGCGATCGCATCATTTTTTGAACAAAGCGGCCATAGAAGCCGGTTCTTTGTGCACGGCATAAGCGATTCGCTACTGGGGTCGCGTGTCGTTTTGGTGATTGAAGCCAACACAATTGGCGAAGAATTCCTCAGGTCTCTGTACTCCTTCCTCAAAGCAAGGCTGTCGGAATACGAAATCCCTAAAGGCGCCCTGCTCGTTTCAAAATTTTCCGAAACAGAAAACGGCAAGATCAATCGCTTGCAAACCGTAAAAGGCTTTCACGCCAACGTTTCCCTCAAATAAGAAGCAACCTTTTCTAAAAACATTTTTGTTCGCAGCACTGCCGATTCGGTTGCTGTTGGCATCACAATTTATAGCTGACGGGTGTGTAGTTGGAATTAATTAGTGATAAAGAAAATGAAGAAGGTATTAGTCATTGAAGATGACGCTCCGTTGTGCTGGTTACTCGAAAGGATTCTGCGCGGAAAGTACGAGGTCATCGTGATGAACAACGGTTTAGAAGCCTGGTCCTGGCTGTCAGATGGAAATAGTTGTGATCTCATCGTTTCAGATGTGAAGATGCCGTCTCTCGATGGCATAGAGCTCCTGGAAAATCTTAGCAACAGTGGTTTATTCAGAAACATCCCGGTAATCATGCTCTCCGGTCTGGAGGAGTCAAGAAAGCAATGTCTTGATCTCGGAGCATTCACTTACCTGGTAAAACCATTCGAACCTCGGATGTTCCTTAGTGAAGTTGAGCGTGCGATTGCGCACCAGAATGAAAATGCACTTGTGTCACAGTAAAAATCATTGTCTCGTTTATGGAATTAGTCTTACAAGCACCTGGCAGTATAAGTATCGAACAACCTAAGCGCAAAGTCGCCACTTATAGCCGAAACATACTCCGTATTGAAAATGTTTTCAGAAGCTTAAACAGCGAAGTTATCCAGGATAACATTGCTTTCACTACTGCGAACACTAAAGAAGCGATCTCAATGCTGAATAAAAATGAGAGCATTGATGCCATCCTGATCAGCCCTGAGAGCATCACAGGAGATCTCATTACATTAAAAGATCTTGCTCGCAAGAAAGCTGTACCGCTTGTCTTATACACGCCTGCTTTCGAACCGACTGCCAAGAGCACCGCGCTCAGCATTACGGCTGACGACTATCATTACGGTCCGGTCACCGCCACTTTCCTAAAACGCGTTGACTTCATCAAGAAGGTTAAAGCGTACAAGAATACCCGGGGAAACAAGCCATATGTATCAATGGCAATCGACCAGGTTCCGCAAATCAAATTGTGGTCGCTGAAAAGAGCGTTCGACATTGTGGTTTCCGCAACTGCCCTTTTGTTCGCGTTACCTGTATGTCTGCTCATTGCACTGATCATCAAGCTTGAGTCGAAAGGTCCGATCTTCTACATCTCGAAGCGTGCGGGCACCGGCTACAAAATTTTCAATTTTTACAAATTCAGATCTATGCGCACCGGTTCGGACGCAGAGCTCCAGAAGCTCGCCCACCTGAATCAGTACAGCAAGAATAACGGAAGCGTGTTCTTCAAGATCAAAGACGATCCAAGGATAACTCCGTTTGGCGCATTCATCCGCAAAACTTCGCTGGATGAGATCCCGCAGTTGTTCAACGTCCTGATCGGTGACATGTCACTTGTCGGTAATCGTCCGCTGCCGCTGTATGAGGCTGAGAAGCTTACAAAAGATCAGATCGCGTGGAGATTCCTCGCTCCTGCCGGCATCACCGGACTGTGGCAAATCACAAAACGTGGAAAAGATAACATGTCAGAGGACGAGCGCATCGCGCTTGACATGGAGTACGCCATGAAGAACTCCTTCTGGCTCGACATGAAGATCCTGTTCTCAACTATTCCAGCACTATTGCAAAAAGAGAAAGTATAACTGAGATACAATGCCGGAGCCGCAACGCTCCGGCTTTTTATAATCACCAAACGCCATGTTAGTACTCGAACTCATCCTCATACTCTACTTTACATACGTGTCGTTCTACTCGTTCATCCTGAGCGTAGGCGGCCTGCTTTACAGAACCAATGTACCACCCGTCTCATTGCACAAGCGCAAAATGGCGGTGCTCATCCCGGCATATAAAGAAGATCAGGTAATCCCAGGCGTGGCTGCAAGCGCGCTGAAACAGAACTATCCATCTGACCGGTTCGATGTTGTTGTAATCGCTGACTCGTTGCGGCCCGCTACACTTCAGAAGCTTTACGCGATGCCGATCAAGGTTGTGGAGGTGTTTTTCGACAAGAGCACGAAGGTGAAAGCGTTGAACCAGGCAATGGCTTCCATTGGGGACAATTATGATTGCGCAGTAATCCTCGATGCGGACAACCTGATGGAACCTGACTTCCTCAGCAAAATGAACGACCTGTTTGGAGCAGGTCACCGCGCTGTGCAGGGCAAGCGCGATCCAAAGAATGACAACAACTCGATGGCCTTACTTGACGGCCTGAGCGAAACGATTAACAATTTCATATACCGTCAGGGTACAGTAGCACTCGGAGGTTCCGCATCCTTGAATGGGTCGGGAATGGCTTTCGAGTATGCGGTGTATAAGCGCATCATGGCTGCAATGGATTCCATTGGCGGCTTTGACCGCGAGCTGGAGCTGAAGCTTCTCAATGAAGATATCCGTGTTCATTTCGCCAAGCACGCTGTTGTGTATGATGAGAAAGTTGCCAATACGGAAGTTTTTGAAAGACAACGTAAGCGCTGGATATCAAGTCAGTTTTTCTACCTCCAAAAATATTTCCGTCCCGGGTTAAAGAAGGCATTACAGGGCGATTTTGAATTCTTCAACAGCGCTGTACTCCGGAACATTCAGCTTCCACGCCTTCTCAATCTTGGTTTGCTCACCATGTTCACGCTGGTGGCATTTGCGCTGGCGCGTTATACTTACTTCAGTCCGTTTGTATGGCTTGGACTGTTTACGCTGAATGCGATGGCAATAGTGTTCGCGATTCCCCGGAAATTCTATTCGTTCCGATTGGTGAAGTCTGTGTTGCTGGTGCCAACCATTTTCTTCAAGATGTTTATTCTCCTCTTCAAACTGAAGGGCGCGAATAAGACATTCATTCACACACCGCATGGTCATGCGATAGAAACTCATCCTTCTAATATTGAAAAGGTATGAACGCAGGGCCTCGTGTATCGATCATTACGGTGAACTACAACCAGACAGCGCTAACGTGTGCGCTACTGGACTCACTGAAAAAAGTGACTTATAGGGATGTTGAGATTGTGGTAGTTGATAATGGGTCACCTGATGACGCTACTCCGGTGATCACCAAGAATTACCCCCATGTCAAGTTCATCCGCAGCAACGAAAATCTTGGCTTTGCCGGAGGTAACAACCTTGGCATCAACGCATCAACGGGCAAATACCTGTTTTTCCTTAACAATGATACAGAGGTCGACCCGGGCTGTCTGGAACCGCTTGTCGATCTTTTTGAAAAGAATCCGAAAGCAGGCGCGGCAAGTTCAAAGCTGATCTATTATAACTCTGATAACATTATCCAATATGTTGGCAGCACAGCACTCAATCCGTTTACAGGCCGCAACAAGCGTGTCGGCTTCATGGAAAAAGACTGCGGCCAGCACGATACGCTCAAAGAAACTGACCTCGCCCATGGTGCAGCCATGATGGTTCCGAGATCTGTCATTGAAAAAGCCGGACTCATGCCTGACTTTTTCTTTTTGTATTATGAAGAAATCGATTGGTGTGAGCGAATAAAAAGGGCCGGCTACAAAATCTACGTGGTACCTGCATCCAGGATCTACCACAAGGAGTCAATGTCAGTCGGAAAACGGTCCACATTGAAGACGTATTACATGACGCGCAACCGGGTGCTGTTCATGAGGAGAAATACGTCTGGTCTTACCAAAGCTTCGTGGCTATTGTTCTTCATCTCGGTAACACTTCCCAAGAACTTTATTACCTATCTGTTGAAGCGCGACATCGAACATCTCAGGGCTTTCTGGAATGCGTTGCGCTGGAATCTCACACACCTGTCGAATGGTGAAAAACTGAAACGATTTATCAAACCCTCTCAACCCTCTAACGCATGAAGATAGGTATAGAAATTCAGCGGTTGTTCAGAAAGAAGAAGTATGGAATCGAAACTTCGTCACTTGAGCTGATCAAGAAAATGCAGGCACTTGATCCAAACTTCGAGTTTGTGCTTTTTGCAAAGGATGATGCCGACCGGGCCTGCTTTACAGAATCAGGAAAATTCAAGATAAAGACGTTGGCAGGAGATTTCTTTGCCGACTTCGAGCAAATTTTTCTTCCTCTCGCTGCGAAGGCTGAAAAGATCGACTTACTGCATTGCACGGGAAATACCGCTCCATATTTCAGCCCGGTTCCAATAGTGCAAACGTTGCACGACATTATTTTTATGGATCCGATTCCGAGAAATGACAACTTATATCAACGGGTAGGTAATCACTACCGCAGACACCTCGTGCCAATTGTAACACCCAGAAGTGAAGCCGTGATTACCGTGTCAAATTATGAAAAAGAAAGAATCATCAGTCGTCTATCGATCGATGAGAGCAAGATTCAGGTGATCTACAACGGCATCAACGAAAAGCATTTCAGGATCTGCGATTGCCCGACCGAAAAATCAAAGGTCAGATTGTATTACGGTCTGCCGGAAAAGTTTATTCTTTTTCTCGGAAATCCGTCCTTCAGAAAAAATCCAACCGGAGTGATCGAAGCGTATGTCATGTACGCCTCAAAAGTTGAAAATCCACTTCCGCTTGTGACTCCCGGGCTGTCAGAAACGTATGTCACACAGGAGCTGCGAAAACTCAACGCCACGTGTGATCCTAAATTGTTTATTACTCCAGGCTACATCAAAGAAGAAGATTTGCCGATCGTTTACGGTCTGAGCGAAGTCTTTCTTTTTCCTTCTCTTTCAGAGGGATTCGGGATGCCTGTTGTTGAAGCGATGGCTTGCGGCACACCCGTGATCACTTCAAAGATTTCAAGTATGCCGGAAATTGCTGGCGATGCAGCACTGCTGATCGATCCGATGAGTCCGCCATCAATTGCGGATGCTTTGATTCAGATCCTCAGCAACGAACAGATTCGCCTCGACATGATTCAGGATGGAATTCTCAATGCTAAGAGATTCAGCTGGGATATCACTGCTGAAAAAGTACTTGGCATCTATGAACACATCCTCGCTCCTTCACCGAGACCTGTGCCCGTGCGTAGAAAACGCGTACTGGAACCTACGTTCTTCTTCTTCAACAGACCGAAGACTGAAGAGTCATAATTTTACCTTCCTTACTGTCGTTGCCTTGCTGTAGTTAGTGGAAATGTATTCGCTATGTTCCGAGCGTTTACTATTCTGTGTGCGTGAAGCAACAGGGCATAAAGTTTTTAAACCGGACAAAAAACGTTTACGATGATATAATTCTAAAAGCTTTAATCTTAAAAAATCATATGTTGAAAAAAACTGTTGGATTGTGGGTTATTGGTTTGCTCATTTTCAACCTCTCACTGGCTCAGGTAGACACCACTTACATTTATCGAAGTGGAATGCCTTATGGAACACTTGACATCCGGATTGCAAAATCCTCGTCCCGCTACTATTATCTCCAGGAAGGAAAAACATTTAGTTTCCGCGAAAGCTCACCTGGTGTAAAAACGAACACATACAGAGACATGACGAGCTGGGATTCCAGCCCTTACTCGCAGGGAAACCTGCGGGAAAAAAATGGCAGCGCAGATTACTTCGTCATGAATTATCGCCTGCTCCATCCGCAATCTTACAACGCATCATATTCAGAAGGTTATCCATTGATCGTGATGCTGCATGGCCTGGGTGAACGTGGCAACTGCTGGGACAGCAAGTGCTACTGGGCCGACCGCAACTGGAGACCCAACACGAACTCTCCAGCCGCGCCAACCGCTACAACGTCCGAGCTGCTGAACAACGATCACAATCTCCTGCACGGTGGAAGTGTGCATTTGCAAATGCGGAATGCCGCGGGCTCAAGATTGCCGAACGACCCTGGCTTGCCTGACCGCTCCTTCCCCGGATTCGTTCTTTTCCCACAGAACCTCAACGGATGGGATGCAACACAGGCACAGGACGTGATCCGCATTGTACGCCTCATGATCAAAAAATATAATATCGATCCGAACCGCGTATACATACACGGACTATCCAACGGAGGGGCTGCTGTCTATGATGTGGTAAAACGCGCGCCCTGGCTTTTCTCTGCCGTAGCAACAATGTCGGCAGTGAGCGATGCAAGTATCATCAGTCAGAAACTGATTCCGAAAATCGTTTCAATTCCCGTATGGACATTTCAGGGAGGTCAGGACACAAGTCCATCACCTTCGAAGACAAGTGGCTACGTAAAGGCTTTTAAAGAAGGCGGTATGACTGTGCGCTACTCGCTGTACAGCAACCTGGGACACGGAACGTGGAACCGCGCCTACAGCGAACCGGATTTCTTCAAATGGCTTCGCGATCAGAATAAATCCCGGATCCATGTATTTGCCGACAACCCCACGCTCTGTTCTACAACCGGCAACGGTGTTAAACTCGATTACCCGGAAGGTTTCCTTGCGTACCAGTGGGAAAGAAACGGTGTGATCATTTCGGGAGCAACTTCCGCCTCATACACAGCCACAACACCGGGAACTTACAGAGCGCGTTTCAGTCGTGTTTCAAGAACTCCGTCTGAGAGTCAGTGGAACGACTGGTCGCAGTCAGTCACGGTTACGACTGCTACCCCACCCGTTGCAGAGATCGAACAGATTGGAAGCGTGGTGCTGAAAGATCTCAACTATTATAACTATGCGCACCTGAAGTCAAAGAACAAGTATGATCGTTACTTCTGGTACAAGAATGGCGTGTTGGTTAACCTTTCGGGTACTGTAGACGACACCGTAAGCATGCCTAAGTTCTCTTCCACAAATGGCAATGGCGCGTACACCCTGGTAGTGTCAGGTTTCAACGGCTGCCCAAGCGAGCCGTCAGATCCGGTCAACATCTTCTTCAACGACAGTGCACCGATCAATATTACAGCACCATCTACCTTCACGGGAAGCGCGACTGGTCAGACGACCGCTACCGTGAACTGGACTGATGCTTCTTCGAACGAAAGCGGTTTCGAGATCTGGCGAAGAAAGAAGACAGGAACAACAACATATTCGAAGTGGGTGATGGCCGCGCTGACGGGTGCGAACGTGAGGACATTGAATGATCGGGGCCTCGATCCGGGCAGTGTGTACCAGTACAAGATTCGTGCAGTGAGCGGTACGGGAAGATCGAACTATACACCCGCAGCGAGCAGCTCATTCCTTACCATCACAACCCAGGCCGATCCGACACCACCAACGGCTCCGACCAACCTGGTGGCTACTGCTACCGCGGTGCGCGAAGTTACTTTGACGTGGAATGCATCTTCAGACGCAAACGGAATACGGGAATATCAGATCAGCTATGGATCCACGACCTTAAATACGGGAACAGCTGTACTTACATACAGGCTTACTAACCTTAATCTGAACACAAACTATACGTTTACAGTGCGGGCTATTGACACCGGTGGAAACCTAAGCGCACCGAGCAACAGCTCAACTGCCAACACAACGGTAACAGGTTTATATTACAAACACGCAACCGGTGCGTATACTGACATCGACCTGATCAACTGGAACTTTGTGGAATACACGGGGAAAGTGAACAACTTCACGCTTGCACCGCGTACGCAGGAGGACTATTTCGACTTCCAGTTTGAGGGATTCCTTTATATCAACACAGGCGGCAGTTATCAGTTCCAGTCTACATCTGATGACGGAAGCCGTGTAACGATTGACAACGTAATCGTTGCAGATAATGATGGCCTTCACGGAACGCGCACGGTGACTGGCGCGGTGCAGACACTTACAGCGGGTGCAAAAGTCATTAATGTAAAATACTTCGAGGACACCGGTGGGCAAAACCTGACTGTCCGCTACAAAGGGCCGGACACAGGCAATGCGTGGGTTGTTATTCCTGATGCAGCCCTGCGAAGCGGAAGCAGCGGTACGAGTGCAATGAATATGGATGAAGCAGAGATCGTAGCTGCGCCAACAGCAGGCGAGCTTGCAGTGAGTGTATACCCCAATCCATCTACATCATCAGATAACTTGTCGATGGTCGTTGAGGCAGCAGATGAGGCGCCTGTACACGTATCAATTGTTGACATGATGGGAAAACCATTCTACGAAGCAACATTAGAATCATCGGCTGTTAGCAACGGTATGCAATTAGTACCAACAGAACGGATGCTGAAAGGTATTTACGTGATCACAGTGAAGCAGGGAGACCGAGTGACGAGAGAGCGCGTGATCATTAAAGACTAATTGAGGGGGAGATTTGAAAACAGAAACCCAATCGCTCAGCAGATTGGGTTTCATTTTTACTATACTACCGTGAAAGCAAAAAGAATTCTGAAACTTGTTGTCATCAACGCGTTCACATTCCTGGTATTATTAGCGATTGTGAACTGGGCCTGCGGACTTTATCTGAAACGTTCTGCAAAAACAAAACGCGAAGAGCTGCCCAATTACTCGAACGATTTTGCGTATGCTAAAAAAGTCTTTCACGACTACAACAGCGTGCAGCATCAATACGAACCGTTTGTCGGATGGAAAACCTTGCCTTATAAGGGAGAAACACTGACGATTACCAGTGAGGGAACACGAAACGTCCCTCTGCCTGAAGGCGCGAAGAACAAAACAGTGCATTTCTTTGGTGGTTCTACGATGTGGGGCGAGGGCTCTGATGATGAGCATACCATCCCGGCACTTTTCGCAGCGAAAAATCCAAACTTCGAAATCTATAACCATGGTCAGCTGGCCTATAACTCAAGACAGGAGCTTGATGCATTGATCTCCCTTTATGCTACAGGCATGAAGCCTGATGTTGTCGTTTTTTACGATGGCGTGAACGATGCTGCGTTTCTCTGTCCGAAAGAAATTAAAAAACTGCCTGCCCATCGCCTTGTTCCGATGTATCGCGACAAGCTCTACGTGGGCAAGTCAGCGATCGTGAAAGAAATTGCGCGAAAGCTCTTTATTGAAAACATCCTTGCCGTGATCAGAAGGGCGACTTACAAACCCACTCCGGAGAACACACCCTACGACTGCATCAGCAATCCCGCGAAAGCGGAACAAATTGCAGAAATGATGATGAAGAACTGGGAGATGGCTAATGAAATAGTGACAAACCGCGGTGGACGATTTGTTGCCGTGCTGCAGCCAGCGGCATTTGTAGGAAAGCCAAAAACCGATTATCTGAAACTTGACGAAGACCTCGGTAAGAACTTTCAGGCAATTTACACTTTGATCAAAAAGAAAATTGCCGAACGCAACCATCCTTGGATTGTAGACCTGAGCGATCGCTTCGACAGAGACGAGCATATCTACATTGATTTCTGCCACGTATCACCGAATGGAAATGCGATCATCGCATCAGAGTTGACCAGAGTTGTTGGGAATGTAAATAAGATGAGCGATGTCGCGTTTTCTTCAGTATATCCATAACCTTCGGGGATTAGCGATATTATTTGTTGTAGGTGTTCATGCCGGAGGCTATGACACGGACTGGGTAAGTCATCCTGGCATGCGTCAGGTACTGCATGCGTTCTTCGACCCGTCAGAAGGAAACGGAACAGTCCTTTTCCTTTTCATCGGAGGTTTTCTTTTTCAGCACCTCACACGCAATCAATTCGAATACAAGAAATTTCTCGAGCAGAAATTTCTCAACGTTATTCTCCCCTACATCATCATCTCGATTCCGCTTATCATTTTGCGGATGAATACAAATTTTCAATCGCTTTCACTGCCGGAAGGATTTCATGAGAAACCGCTGTGGTATCAGTTCCTCCATCACCTGATCACCGGGTCTCATATGCCGCCATTCTGGTTTATCAGCACGATTGTACTGTTCTATTTCTCAGCTCCCCTCCTTCACAAAATGGATACCCGCAATTTCTACAGATTCGGTTTTCCGTTTGTTCTGCTTGTGGCGCTTTTCACCTACAGACCAGTTCATAATGCAAACACTTTTCTGGCTTACGTCCATTTCATTCCGGTATACATCGCGGGTATGTGGGCGAGTTATAACAAGGAACGGATCCTGAATCTCGGCTGGAAGCTGCTTGCACCACTTTGCCTGCTTTATGCTGTGCTCACAGTATACGATCTGCAAGGTGCTTTCACCGCTCAGCGTGAAATGCATTTCGAGACTGTGCTGGAGAATGGCGTTGTTTTGTTCAACGTTTACATGCTGAAAGCACTCACGCTGACTTTTATACTGCTTCTTACATTTCACAAGCTACGCGAACGACAAATGCCGCTTCTCGAAGTTCTGGGTCACTACAGCTTCGGAGTATTCTTCGTGCACTACATCCTTATTTCTGTGTCGCGAAAAGTAATTGAGGTAGCAGGATACACAATCGACTTTACGCTGATCACATATGTGATCTTCTTTGTGTTTGTCCTGATGTTGTCGATCGTCACCGTATACCTTGTGAAGCGGCTGACAGGGCGATACAGCCGCTACCTTATCGGCAGCTGATTTAACAACCCTACGGCTATACTAAACAGGTATAATTTTTTAACAGCAGTTGGAAACCCACATTACACCTACGTTATGCAATTCAAAGCTCTTCAGATTACAGAAACGCCAAACGGAAAGTTTGAGCGTGCTATCATTCAGCGATCAATTGACGATCTGCCGAAAGGCGAAGTATTGATTCGCGTTCATTATTCCGCGCTCAACTATAAAGACGGACTATCGGCAACCGGGCATAAAGGTATCAGCCGGAATTTTCCGCATACCCCGGGGATCGAAGCCGCGGGCCAGGTGGAAGTGAGTACTGTTCCGCAGTTTAAAAAAGGTCAGCATGTGTTTCTCACAGGGTATGACCTGGGAATGAATACTTCCGGAGCTTATGCAGACTACATACGCGTACCGGCAGAATGGGTAATGAACAAGCCTGCAGGGATTTCATGCAAAGATATTATGACGATAGGCACTGCAGGATTTACAGCAGCCTATGCGTTGCATAAAATGGAGTCGATGGGGCAGTCACCTGATCAGGGACCAATCGTTGTCACGGGCTCTACCGGTGGTGTTGGCAGTCTGTCTGTAGCCATCCTCGCAAAAGCGGGCTATGAAGTAATTGCTGTAACGGGAAAAAAAGAATCCCATGATTATCTGAAATATCTCGGTGCTGCCAAAGTGGAGCCACGAGAGTTTCTGAATGATACGCTTGGCAAACCACTGCAGCGCGCGATGTGGGCTGGTGCGATCGACACCGTGAGCGGGAACATGCTTACCACCCTCTTGAAGCGTTGCAAGCGCGATGGTAATGTTGTTGCTACTGGTCTATTGTCATCAATTCACTTTACTACGACTATCTATCCTTTTATTCTCAATGGCGTTAATCTTCTCGGCATTGGTGCAGGCCAGACACCGATGGCATTGCGTCAGCACTTATGGAAAAAACTGGAAGGGGAATGGAACGTCTGCGACAAGCTGCCCGCCATCGCACATGAGATTACACTCGAAGAATTGAAAGACGTGTACATCGATGCGATCCTTTCCGGAAAAACCAAGGGGCGTGTTGTTGTAAAACTCAAAGAAAACTGCTGCGAGTCAGAACAGCATGAGCACAACCTGAACACGATCCTCAATTCGAAACCGTTGGCCAGTGAGCGCATAGCGGTGGCATAATCTTTTTGAATATTTCCTTTTACAACTCTCGCCTGCGCAATCAACGGAGGCGGTTTTATATGAAGCTAATTGTATTCTGTCTGGTGGACGGACGGGATACAATTAGCTTAACTATTTTAGGCATTAGGCATTAGGCATTAGTCACTAGGCATTAGGCATTGGGAATGCAGCGTTGCGTGACACCTTGCTCCGTTAAGAAAAGATTCGATTGTGTCCGAGCAGCATGAAGGGCATTCGGAGATCCCGATCGGAGTGTAAGCGGAGCATCGGGAAGGCATTGGGAATGCAGCGTTGCGTGACATCTTGCTCCGTTAAGAAAAGATTCGATTGTGTCCGAGCAGCATGAAGGGCATTTCGAAGATCCCGATCGGAGCGTAAGCGGAGCATCGGGAAGGCATTAGTAATGCAGCGTTGCCTAACATCTTTGGTCCGTTAAGAAAAGATTCGATTGTGTCCGAGCTGCATGAAGGGCATTTCGAAGATCCCGATCGGAGCGTAAGCGGAGCATCGGGAAGGCATTAGTAATGCAGCGTTGTGTAACATCTTTGGTAATAAAAGATTCGATTATGGCCGAGCAGCATGAAGGGCATTTCGAAGATCCCGATCCGAGCGTAAGCGGAGCATCGGGAAGGCATTAGTAATGCAGCGTTGTGTAACATCTTTGGTCCATTAATAAAAGATTCGATTATGGCCGAGCAGCATGAAGGGCATTTCGAAGATCCCGATCGGAGCGTAAGCGGAGCATCGGGAAGGCATTAGTAATGCAGCGTTGTGTAACAAGTTTGCTTCGTTAAGAAAAGATCTGATACCTGAGCAGCGTAAAGGCATTATTAAGCAAATCAGTCGCGAACTATTTTGTCACGAACTCGAATTGTTCAACCCCGTACTTCGAAATCAGGACGGCCATGGGCTTAGTCCGGTCTTCGTATGGTGCCCTGAAGCGGACGTAGGTTTGAACGTAGTAGGTAGTGTTGCTTTGAAGGCCTCTTATTTCAACTGGTATGACCGGACTGACAGTCGGGACCGTTGTAACGGTGTCCCAAAAAGATCGTCTCGCATTTGGGTCCGTTGAATACGCTATCCCGATCCGGTCTACATTGTAGCCATTAACTATGAAAGTTGTGTCGTTCTGATCGATTGCAGGCAATGCAAATCTGACACCTGCGGTTGCTGAGTTTGACGTGATAGCCGACACCGAGACAAGTTCGAGTAGTTCGGGGACCGGGGCGGCATCCTCAGAATCACAAGAAAAAAAACAGAAAGCAATTGCCATGACAATCGCGCACAAAATGGAGGGTCTCATGTTTTATGATTTAGGTGGACGGATGATCATTCAACGCGCACGCAGCCTAAAAATTGCCCTGATGCTGATTAATGTTTGAGTACCGACCTGAACAATCGTTTTGAATCTGGCAATTCGCACTGACGTATCGGGCCGGCTACACGCACTGCGTCTACAGCTTCATCTTCTTGAACACTCCTTCCGGAATATTTCGGATCATTATCATCACAGGCGACCAGATCGGCCTGACGTAAATGGTATCGGTTTTTGCCTTCACTGCCTTGAAAACTCTCTCCCCTACTTCCTTTGGTGTCGCGGTCAGCGGTCCAGGCGTTTTCATGTTTTCAATCATCTTCGTCTTTACAAATCCAGGTTTTACCGTCAGCACGTGCACGCCATGCCTGAACATCCTGTTTCGAAGGCCGGAAAGATATGAAGTGAATCCGGCCTTGGCGCTTCCATAGAGATAGTTGCTTTGGCGGCCACGCTCTCCTGCAACGGAACTTATCCCCACGATTACTCCTTTTTTACGTTTCTCAAAATCATTGGCGACAACATTCAGGATTGACACTGCACCAACGTAATTGCTGAACAGAATTTCCTGGCAGGATTTCCAGTCGGACTGCGCCTCCTCCTGATCGCCCAGCAATCCGAAAACAGAGATGACAACGTCCGGCTTTTCCGGCAGAGAATGATAGAAATTGTAATGGTTTTCAAAATCAAGTGCATCGAACATTACGGAAGATACATTTCCGTTGTGCCTTACTTTGAGATCTGCTTCAATGGCTTTCAACCGATCCATATTTCTCCCGGCAAGGGTAATTGAATAACCTTCAGCAGCAAACTTCCTTGCGATGCCCACCGCCATATCCGATGCAGCACCGAGGATCAAAACATTTTCTTCCATTTACACTTTTAACATTAAACGTTGAGACAAATTGGAGTTGAACCGGTTATCCGGATCATATTTTTTAATGATTCTTTGAAACTCAGTCGCGTGCGGATAAGTTTTCCAGAAAATTTCCTTTTTCATCCTTGCATCCTTCGACAAATAAATCCTTCCTCCAAAATCTGCCACCACCTGATCGAGTTCATCGAGAAACCCGAACAACCCCTCACGGATCGGAAAATCAAGTGCAAGTGTATACCCTTTCATCGGGAAAGAGATCAGATCGTCCTGGTGACCGAAGAGTTTCAGTACTGCCAGGAAGGAGCCCATTCCCATCTTATTAATTCTCGTCAAGATATTTTTCAACCCTTCTTTGCTTGTCTCGAGCGGTAAAACGAACTGATACTGAACAAAGCCCTTCTTACCATAGATCTTGTTCCATTCCAGTATGGAATCGAGTGGATAGAAATAACCATCGTAATGAACAACGCTGTTCATCTCCTTCTTGTAATTCTTCGCATAGTACAACGCGTTGAACAACTTGACGGAAAATCCATTCAGCACGAACGAAGGAAAATGAAATGGCACCGTCATCAATGATTTCTCTTTCGCAAGCAATTTGTTTTCCACAGGAGTCTCATCTGTTCCGGCATGCTCGCCCAGCATGAGAATGCTCCGACCAAAATTCTTTCCCGATTTCAAACAATCGATCCATGCAACGGAGTAGGTAGACTCCGTGTTTTGATCAAAAAGCTCCATCACGTGGTCAAGGTTCTCAGCCTTGATCTGTTTCTGACGAATGTGTGAACTGTGAATGCCCTTGAGTCTGAACTTCACATCGAGGATAATTCCCGTAAGGCCCATGCCCCCGCACGTTGCCCAGAATAAATCTGAATTCTGATTCTTACTGCAGATGAGAGTTTCTCCGGTTCCGGTGAGGACCGACATCGATACAATGTGATTCGAAAAAGATCCATCCACATGGTGATTTTTTCCGTGGACATCCGAGGCGATGGCACCCCCGACAGTGATGAATTTCGTTCCAGGGGTGACTGGCAGAAACCATCCTCTTGGAACGATGATCTGCAACAACTCTGACAGAAGAACCCCGCTTTGGCACGTTATTATTCCATGAGTCTCATCGAATGCTAACACTTTGTCATAACGCAAAGTATTAACAACCTCAGAAAACAATGACGCATCCCCGTAACAACGCCCATTTCCATGGGGAATTGATGAATGGGTCAATTTTAAGCTTAATTCTTTCGGATTGTCAAAAGAAATCTCTTTTGCTTCCACGACTGGATAATTATTCCAGTTCGAAATACTTTTTTTCATATGTGCACAACTACATTTTTAAAAGAACATATGGAATCGCATATACAAATCATCGCTTCATCAGAGCGCTGTGGATGTTAATTTCATCGGTTCATTCACGGTTTTTAAGCAGAAACATCGAAAAATCTGCTGGGGAGGCATTTCCCAAGAATTGATGTAAAAATTCCGCACCAACATTGAGATTTTATATAAACCTTTTTCTAACCCATTGAAATACAACAGGAAATATGCTTCGAAAAAGTATTACTGAAAGGCAGTTGCTCGTTCTGGAACTCCTGATCGCATTTGCCTTCTGTTTCATGCCTCTCTTATTTAATAACCCGTATCGTATCAACATTTTCCTATCCTGGGAAGGTGCTTACAGGATGGCGATTGGCCAAATGCCCTTCCGTGATTACTCACTCCCCATGGGCTATGGGTACTGGGTTATTCCAGCGATCTTTTTTAAGATTTTCGGTCCCTATTTCTTTTCGCTCATCAAAGCGCAGGTATTCATCAATTTCATATCTATTCTTGCCTTCCGGGGAATTCTCAAAACGCTGAACGTGAATCCCGTTGTAATCTTCTTTTCGGTTGTCGTGTTCTGTTTCTCCTACGTGTCGTTCAACTTCTGGCCCTGGTATAATCACGTGGTCTTCGTATACGAAATGATCGGATTCTACTTCCTGCTGCGTGCGATCCTGGTCAGCACCGATTGGAAGATCTGGCTCAACATTGTTCTTGGAGCCTTTTTCACTTTCTTTTCGCTGTGGACAAAGCAGGATATTGGCGGCCTTGGTTTATTGATAGCACTCGGCATCCTGATCTACAACGCATGGATTGACCGTGATGCGAAGAAGATTCTTGCCTTCCTGGGAGCATACGCATTCTTCGCAGCGATCTTCATTTTGCCATTGCTGAAATATGACTTCGGATACTGGTTCAATCACGGCCAGTTTCCGCATAAGTCACGATTAGTGCTCATGGATTTTCTTAATGAAGTCCTTGGATGGGCATACTTTGAAAAATTCTTCCTTTTGATCATTGTCCTGTTTGTCATTGATAAGGCGACCAAAGGAAGGGATTTCTTCTACGATAAGCGGGAAGTGATTTTCGCGCTGCTCTGCATTGGAATCATTTTCCAGGCGTTCATCATTCCTGTGACGAGCCCGGTACCAGAGCGTAACGAAGTGTTCTTCTATGCTTTTGGGTTTGCGTACATCTTTGCAAACCTGAGACTGACGATCGATTTGTCACGGTGGGGCTACCTGGCCATTTGTATGGTGTTTGTTGTATTCTGGTGGACTGGAATCTACTGGCGAAATATCCAACGGATCATCTCAAAGAAACCCGAAGTTGTGAAGAGCAACGAGCAAGCCGGAAAACACAGATATCGTCTGGCGAAAGAGTACAAGTCAATGGAAAAGCTCTTCCTGGCTGAGAATACACTCGATGGCATTAAAAAGATCATGGAACTGGATGTCGTGAAAAATACACCCAAAGACAAGATCAAAGTGCTCAACATGAGTGAACTGACTTCCCTTGCCTACGAGATGGGCTACACACCGCTGACCAATCAGCCGATGTGGTTCCACCAGACAGTTTCGATTTTTGATAAGGAAGTAGCATGGTTCTCTGACAAAGTGAAAAACAATGAATACGACCTTGTGATTTTTGAATCGGTATCTCCCAAAGAGGTAATTAATTTCTATCCTGAGGATGTTCACCGTGCACTGGACGAGCACTATCAGTTCGAGTTCAGCTTCCTGGCTCCGCGACATCCGGAGGAATCATTTGTCTATGTATATACGAAGCGAAAGCCAGGGGCCGAGCCGCGCACTAAGAGCAATTGTCCGAATCATTGATGTGCCGGAAGTTTTTGTGAAGACGCATTGAATTATTAGCCGATGTGTCAATCAGGCCATGTCCGCGTCAAGCGGTGCGTGCGATAACAGAAGCCTGAGCCAGTTTACACCATTGGCTCATTGGCACATTGGCATATTAACTCATTAGCACATTGCTCATTGGCACATTGGCACATTAACTCACTGGCACATTAGCTAATAAGTCACCGGCACATTGGCCAGACCATCGGTTGAAATACGAACGTGCTACTTAATGCGGATCAGTTTCCCGTGCGGATCATTCACCTCTCTCACATAGCGGTAGAATGCACGGTCCGGATAGTAATCCAGAAGTTCCTGGTTTCGCTCTTTGAGGTCGATAGCGTATAACACATCGTTGAGAAAATAGACATCGTTGCGCGTGAGATCTCCAATTGGCATCGGCCGGATGACGCTTGTATAGGATGACACAAACACGACTGCATTGCGCACATCGCGTTCCTGAACGAGGGCGTATAGGTCCTTGCGTTCATCGACCACTGCGTTTTCACGTGAAGAAATAAAAGGAAATTTGACCAGCGCAAAGATAACCCCGGCCACAAATAATCCCATTACCCATTTCTTATTGAACTGGAGCACCTTCACGACCACAAAGACTATCATAAAAGGAAGCGCCTCGAAAAGAAAACGAGGCCCGTATTGGTTGCCACCAATCTGATAGTAGAAAAAATATCCGAACATCAGAATCAGGAAAAGGTAATCTTCCGGGTGCACCCACCGCGTAGCGGCATCTTTCACCTTATCGATCAGGGCCACAAAATAAAAAAGGAGAATTGCCGGTGAACACCAGTACAGAAACATTCCCATCCAGCGCACTACATGCTCTACACCTTTCATGAATGTATGGCCGCGAACAAAACCAAGACTTTCATCCGCATACGCCCACATCGTTACCGGGAGTAACGCGTTACCTGTGATTGAATAGTTGTACCAGAATAAGAATGCAATGCAGGGAGCCGCCCCTAAACCCAGCCAGAAAAACGCTTTGATGCTCTCAAGTTTGCAATGTTTGACGTAGAGAAAGAAAAATGGAATGAACACAAGTATGGCAGTGTAATATCTTGTGATGGCTACCATTGCAAGACAGAATCCCGCGATCAGCAAATAATACGGCCTGGCCTTTTGGAAGTAGAGGTAGCTGCCATACACAAAACTCAAGACGAACAACGCGCAGGCTGTATGCGAGAAAAATGACCCAGCGTTAAAAATATAGAACGAGCTCAGCGACAAAGCAATTAACGACCAGATGGCAATTCGCGGATTGTAAAACCTACTTACGAACGAAAAAAAGACAATGAGAAGGACCGCACCAAGAATCGGATTAACGAGGATCGGATTTATTCCAATTGCATAAGACGCTGCGAGGATAAGCGGCCATCCTGGCGGGAAGCGACTTACAGCAATGCCATCCTTGTTCGCAATGTGATTGAAATAAAAGAAATCCTGCAACTCATGGGCAGCTTCCCATAACTTTCCCTGTGATAAGGTTTTCGCCTGATACAAGTAAGCATACTCGTCAGAAGAGTTCGGAAATTTTTCAAGCGTTCGGAACGCCACAAAAAGAGACGCGAAAAAGGAAACGATAATAATGGCAGCAGCCGCAATCCGCACATTCCCCACAAGAGAATGCTCAACACCACGGATTGTAGACGAAAATGCATTGTTTACCACGTAAAACCATGCAACAGCAAGGAAGGCGGCAATCCACAGAATTTCATTAAAGAGAAGCCGGAGGAAATCCTGGTAAAAGGCGGTTGACTTATCATGCTCCTGCGGAAAAACACCAACAATAAACGCCAGGAATTTTCCTTCAGTAAGTCGGAATAAAAGATGCAGGGCAACAAGACCAATGATCAGAATCGGAAACCAACGCGTTTTGATCGACTTTCTCACTGCGTTGTCATAATACTTGCTCTCCAGGATTGAGGTCTTGATCATAAAAGGTTTCTGATGCTTAGGCGGTTCTACTTTCTTTTAAGCGCCCGCAGGTTTAAAACGGGCCCGATATAAAAAAGAAAATGCCAAGCCTGAGGTGTGTTCGGGTGTTCAGGTGTTAATGTGACGGGTTTACCTCGTGTCTGCTTAGTCTCAGTTTCATCCGTATACAATAAACCCGCAAAGCTCACTGCATAACCACATTAACACGTGAACACATTAACACATTAACACATGAGCACATTAACACCCGAACACATCTTACCTCACATCTTCCAGCCGCATGCCGATGAGCTGCTCCAGATCGAGCTTGGCGTTTTTGTAGTTGCGTTCGGCTTCGAGATGGCCTACAGAGACATTGCTGAAGTTGTTTAAGCTGAGTGAATACGTTTCGAAATTGGTTTCACCATTCTTAAAACGCTGCTCGATGAGCTTATGCGATGTTTCATTATCCATCAGCAACTGAGATTGCACCTTATAGATTTTTTCGCGCAGAACATATTCGTTATAGGCCTTTAAGACGGTATTGCGCACTATTAGCTTCTGGGTATTTACATTGGCTTCAGCGATTTTAGCACGTTCCTTATTCATTCTTGTAGTTGCGGGAATACTGATAAACTGGCCCAGCGAAATCGATGCCCCCAGGTTATATCGAGGATAAAAAGCGCTTCTGCCATAGAACAGGTCATTGTTCGCCTGCCGATTGATGGTGAATTCGTTCAGGTTGCCACGCACGCTGAAGATATCGAGCCACTGCGCTGTGCTCTGTTTTACAGCCTGATGTGCCACAGTGACTTCTCGTCTGATTGCCTCATTACCCGGATGATTTTTCCAGGCAAGCTGAACCAGTTTCTCGGCAAAATCCGGTGACTTTGTGTATTCAGGAAGAATGATCTTGTTGTAGTCAACATTTTGTGCGCATACCTGCACACTGATGATCAGGAAAAAAATGATCTTTTTCATTTTTGTTGTAATTTCAAATACTTCTATTGCTATTTACTTACTCACTAGACTAACTCGACTGAGAATAATTTTCTCTGGAACGAAGGAATTCGGATGACCACTGCATACGTCACGATCACTATAATGTTTAACGGCTTCTGAAACATCGCATCCTGCGTGAAATGCGCGACCGATAAAGCAAAAAAAGGAACGATGTAAGTCAAATTCATCGTCTTCAGCAGTGGGTCATCCATCGCAAAATAATTCTGGATTCCCCGGTAAACGACTATAAAAAAGAATACCTGAAAAATGATCAAGCCGATCCAGCCCATTTCGAGCGCAGTGAGCAGATAGCCACTGTCCGGATCCCATCCTCCTGCTAACGGATGACCTGGTGAGTATTTTTTTCCATTAGCACCCGTGGTAGCCAAACCACCCCCAATCGGATGAGACAGAACGTATTCTTGCAACCGGACTCGCTTATTATCACGCACGGCCATCGAGGCATCATCAGACGGATTGAATGTAGAACGAATGCGGTTCACCGTGCCGCCATAAAACGGACCAACGAGAATGATTGTACCAAGGAACACCAAGGCTCCTGCAGCCATAATTGTTTTCTTGTTCTGCAACGTCATACAGATGAAGAAGGCAATCCCCACTGCTACCATCGCCATGGCGGTGCGCGTACCTGAATAGGACATCGACAAAAACATCACAAACGCCAGGAAGGCCAGCAGAATCTTCAGGGGTGTCTTGAAAGGACCCATAGCCAGTACGATGCAGGCAAGGCAACTGAAAGCCATAAATAAGCCGAACGCAGAAGGGTCGGAAAGCATTGAGAATTTTCGAAGCTTACCCCAGATCATATACAATTGCATTCGATCAGGCACCGCATTCATCCAGCGCTTTTCAAAACCTGTCAATCCAACATACTCCTGATACAACCCGTAAAAAGCTACGATGGACGCCATTACAATCCATACAACGGTGAAGCGGTTCACTTCTTTGATTGATGAGAACAATTGAAAGCAGACTACATAGATCAGGAATGAAACGTTGTTACGGAGCGTTACAAGCCATGCCACGTGAGACACTGCATTCGGATTGAAGAACTGCAGAAGCTGATATGCAGTAATCACGATAAATGCAATCGTTACAGGATTTTTAAAAAGCGTCCAGTCCTTCTTGTCTTTGTTGTTGATGAATAATGCGATGAAGATGAAAGCTGCCAACGCATCATACACAATTCCCAACGGTATGGGTACGTGGTAAATACGGTCGAGGTAGAACATGAACATGCCCATCCCGAAAAGAAAATAAAAACCCACGCGATAGTTGACGAGAATGGCACCCACCAGAAATATCCCGATAAGGGCAACAATGGCTATTGGTCCGGCCAGTATTCCCTTATTTGCAATAAGCCATGTGATTCCCAATGATGCCAGTAAAAGCACCACAACAACAATGACAGACTGCAATCTCCCTTCCCTGTTCAAATACATTTGCCAGCTATTTTATAAAAAGGATCTTCAGAAAAATGATGAAGTATATGCCGGCTACGAATAAAATTGCCACGGCCTTGTTCAGGGTGGTGCCGGTGTTCGGTTTGTTTTCTGTCTCTTCGTTAAAGTAATCGGGTTCGGTCATGGTGTTTCGAAAATTCTACAGTAGCTTCTATAAAATACGTGCCCTCGCTTCGTCAACTTCGCATTCATCAGGTAACTCACACCTAAACCGGCTGAATTTACTTTGTACCTTGCCGTCCAGTTATCAGGCCCGTGCTGCAGGTTTTTTTCAACATTCCCTTAGGCGAATTTGACAAGTCGCTTCCTGAACATATCCCAGCCAAGTTTATACCATTCCGTAATGCCCTCGAATACTTTAAAAGTGTTAATCTGATACTTTTTGTAAAGGATGATCTGGTTCATGATGAAGACAACGATGTACGAAAGCAGTGTTGCATAGGCGGAACCGATTAGCCCGAACCACTTCAGAAAGAAAAAGTTAAGGATTACGTTGAGGAAAGCTGCAAAGAGCAGCTGCATGAAATTCAGCTTTGCCTGTTTCAGCCCGTCCATGAGCGTGCCGAACTGCCGGTTGAATGGGATGATCAGTGAATAGAAGATAGTGACGCGAAGAATATTTGCGGCCTCTACGTATTCCGGTCCGAAGATGATTCTGATAATCAGTTCGGCAAACAGGAAAATAGGAATTACCATCGGGATCATCGCAGCCAGAATCAGACTAACAGATTTATAATAAATATCCCTGACGCCAACGACACCCTGTTCCTTCATCTTCTGCGGGACACGGGGAAATATCATGTTGGCGATCGTCAAAGTTGGCACTTCAACCAGGCCCGCGATCTTCAAAGCAGGATTGTAGAGTGCAACACCCGCAGTTGAGATAAACCGGCCGATCATCCAGCTGTCGGTGTTCTTCATAAACATGGAACTGATATTGGTACCAAAGGTGTATTTACCGAAATGAAAGAGTTCGCTGAAGGTCTTCCAATTGATTGTTGAAAACACGCGTGCTAACTTTTTAACATACCAGTAGGCAACCGCTGCCGCAACGATGGTCGCTCCTATCTGAACGATCGCGAGATCTATCAGTGTCATGTTCCACTCAAGTATAAACGCCAGCAGGATATACACAGATGGAATTGCTAGTCGCCAGAAGTTGCTCCAGAAGATCGCCTTGAAATTCGATTCCGCAGTTTGAAGGTATTCGAAGTGAAGGAACGGGATAAAAATGATCGTGTTTAGGGCATAGAGTGCGAACAAAGTGTCAAGCCCCTCCGCATCCCAGAAAACGCTCAGAGGCTTCGCTGCCATCAGCAGGAGTACGGATATTAGTCCGGCAAGGAAACAATGCAATACCAGGGATGTGGTGATAACAGCGTCTTTATCTTTGTCATCAGCGCTGACCAGGTGGGTAATAAATGGGTTGCGGATAAACCCGTGACGCACCATCTCAAGAATCGCAGTCACACTTGTAAAAAGTACCCAGATACCAACCTGCTCCTGCGGCAGGATGCGAACCATGAGAAAGATATTTTGAAGTCCAAACGCTAAAATCGAAACCCGGTTTAACAAGGAATAAGCACCATGTGAAAACCAACGTGAATATGCTGCAGCCAATGTTGTTATGTTTTAAAATCAAGTTCTTCCGAACACGGAGGGCCTATCCGGTCGGAACCCAAGCAGCTTACGAAATTATCATACCCTATCCCGAAGTCGTTTTCGAAACAGCTGTTTCATAAAAGATGTACCCCCTCGCACCAATCTGGAGGTCGACTGGGGAAAAAATTCTGCAACAGACGGTTCACTGAAGCTGCCATTGCATCAATTTAATCGGCTACAATTCGAGAAACCCACCGCAGTCGTTTCTAATTATTGAAGATGACAGCGCAGGGATTCCTTATAAAAGAGTCGAGTTATGGAGATACAGAACGGATATTGAAGGTTATCTTTGAGCGCTGGCAGAAATGCCCGCATCGAAATTATTGCGATAACATGAAGCGCTTTGTACTAATCCTGATCATCATTTGTATTCTGGTATGGGCTGGTGGTTACATTTTCTACCGATTCTATTTTCCCGGCATCATGGCCAATGCGATTATATCAGATGAAACTCCCACGTATATTCCGCGCAGGATCATGAACAAAGTTGATGAATTGAAGAAGCCCGTAAACAAAGGCGCGGATGAAATCGTGAGGCAGATGAAAAAGAATGACATTCCGCTTGATGATATGATCGAAGTAATTGAAAACACATCTGAAGACGAAGCTTATGCATTCCTGGACGAATTGAACCGTGTCAATCCCCAAACGCCTGATGAAGTTTTTGATATTGCCAAAAAACATATCGAGACGGATTTTGATGTTGAACTGTTGCGAACGGCTTTCGTAGAAAACGTAAGCATGAAGAGTGTCCGCAAGGCTACGAAATACGCCAACGTCAACCAGCGCGCGAAAGAACTTGACATTCGTACTGCGCGCGCTATTGCGAAGCAAATTCTCATTGAAAAATATCAGCAGGTAGACGTAAAATAAAAAAGGCTGTCGTTTAACAGCCTTTCAGTATTACAACTTTAGTCGTTTTACAGTTTGTAATCTTTTGGTTCCACCCTGTTCAGAATAGATCCGCCAAACTTCTTTCCTAATGATTTGAAGTAGTGAATCGAATCTTTGTCCAGCGTACTGATGGAAGCCTTGGCAGAGAACACGGCCATTACTTTATCGCAGTAGCGCACGAGCTCTTTCGTGTCTGAGTATTCGTTTAATGAAGCACCTTCGAGCAGCACATAGTCGAAACTGTCGGACAATGTCACGATCAGGTTTGCGAAATCTTTTCCTGACAGAATTTCTGCCGGAGACTCATGGCCGCCACCTGAGTTTCCCACAATGTAAATGTTCTTATACTTGGTTGGGTTGATCAGGTCATATGAATTCTCATGATCGAAGTCTGCAGACTCTTGTGTTTTAGCAGACTCGCCATTTTGCTGGGCGCTTACAAGCAGCTTATTCTTTTTACTATCGAGCACCTTCAAGTCGCCCTGGTTGCGTCCGAGCAGCTGAGAAAGCGAGTTGTTCTTGAAATTCGTATCGATGATCAGAACGCGCTTGTCGAGGAGACTCAGCACGTAGGCAAGCGAAAACATCACAAATGTTTTTCCATCGCGCTTCTTCGGACTCGTGAATAATATCACTTTCGAATTGAGCGACTCAACTTCGTGGCGTAATTTCCTCAGCAGCGACTTGAACATCTCGGTTTCTTCATTGCCGTTCTGTTGGTTGAAGTAAGTCCTGATATTGAAGTTGCGGCTGTCGATCTGATTGAGAACTCCGGCCAGTGGAAGGTTCACCATGCGCTTGAAGCGTTCAGGTGTACGGATTGAAGTATCCATCAGTTCAAGCCCAACGATTGCGAACAAACACAGGAAGAAGCTTGTAGCACCTGCGAGCCCGATGATGATAACGCGCTTAGAAGATTCGGGGTTGATAGGCGGAACTGCCACCAGTACCTGGCGCATCGGGGTCGATCCCATCATTTTATTTTTTGCAAGGTTGTATTTCTCAACCGTAGCCATGTACTCCTGTGTAGCAATGTCTACTTCTTTTTGAAGAGCAAGCAGCCTTGCCTCCTTACTTGCTGCACCGGAGAAGCTGTACTGAAGGTTTCCAATCTTCGACTCGATAAGGGATAAATTCGATTTTTCGACTTCGTATTCGATCTCGGCATCCTTCAGTCTCATCTGAAGATCTGCTACTGTCATCCCCTGCGGAATACTTGCACCCTGACGGCTTGAATAATCATTCTGAATGCGAAGCTCTTCACGGAGGATATTGAGGGAATCAAGCAATTTCTGATTGGTAGAACCACCAGTGATGTACCGCTCGTTCATTCTGTTGATCTTATTTCTCAGATCAAGGATCTTCTGATTGTTGTTTGTTACCACCGGGGCACCAATCCGCTTGATGTCGTCACGGAGGCGCTGCATGGTGAGTTCGAGGCGATGTATATTCCTGCGGCTGAGGTCACGTTGAGATTCCAGGTCTGTAAGTTGAGCGATCTTCATCCCGCTCTCTCCTTCGGAATATACATGGTTTGTAGCCCTGAAGTTCCGCTGATTTTCAAGCTTCGCATCAAGCTCAGCTTTCTTATTGTCGGCAAGCTGTTTCAGGAATTCGACAGATTCACCTGTTCTTTCAGTTTTTGTCGACTGATGAAATTTAAGGAATTCGTCAACAAAGGCGTTTGCTGCATAGGCGGAAAGTGCTGCCTTATCACTGGTCACAGCCACCTGGATGAAATCTGTATTGTTGATCCGCTCGATGTAAATACTTTCCCTCAGATCATTGAAACCGTATCGATACGCTTCCAGGAACTTGCGGATCATATGAAACTCAGGGTCAGAGGTTGCGAGCGGTGACTGGTTGTCAAGCTTGCGCTGAACGAGTTTTTTCACCAGCGCTATTTCTTTCTGTGTGCTGGAAAATAACTTCGGATCAGGGCGATGGAACGGAACCACCTTCTCATCGAGATCGTGCAGCAACAACCGGTATGATGTCAGGTTGAAAGTCAAACCTGAATTCATGGAGTTGAGTAAGTTGTTAAACTTTACGTCCGCATCGCGCGGATTAAATTTCTCATCGAAAATCTGAACCTGATCGTTGACGGTAAAACCAGTCGAGATCTGGGCGGTGGATGTGTATACATCTACCATGTTCAATGTGAAGAGGTAAGCTGCAAAAGCAGCAATTACAGGTATGGCAATCAGTATCCATAACTTGCGCCACAAAACCTTCGCTAATACTAAGAGGTCCATTTACTTAATTGATTCTTAAAGTTTAAAATTTCTAACTCCATTAATGAATAACCAAAATGATTGCACGGGGGACAAAACTTCTTTTTTGCTCTGTTTTCCTAAGATCCAGCTCAGCGGACTATATAGGATCACTTTCACGGTAATGAGAGACATCGAATAAATCGCCACAAACCAACCGATCTGATACAGTAAAATTGCAAGCCAGCTTACCTCTGATGTCTGATTAATCGTTAAAATGGCACTAACAGCCGGTAACATGGGGAGAAGAGCATAATTGATGACTTTGAGAAAAAGTGGATGGATGAGGTATAGCGGATAAGTTTCGTCTCTTGGATTGAGGTAGCGGAACGTCACCTTGCTGCCTACCTTGCTCAGCAGCAGAAACACACTGAACGCGTACAGGATATTGGTAAATTTCAGGGAGCTGTCTACCACTGTAGCGCCTTTCTCAAGCAGGTAATATGTTTCATACAGGTTTACCGATAATGTAATTGCCACGAGAGAAAGAATTCTCCACAGCGGTGTGGTTTCTATAAAACTCCAGAATGCTCCCTCGTGCTTTCTGAGGTTAGCACCGAGCCAGAGGAAGAAAGTAAACCCTACAAAGGCAGTCGTGTGATGGGGAAGGAAAAACTCAAAGTGCACGTTCAGTGAATACACCATCGTACAACAGAACAGCACTGCACCAAGCCATTTTTCATACAGATATTTCCGCAATGACAGCAAAAGCATTACGCTGATAAAATAATTGAAGATAAACCAGTAGCTGGTGAAGAACAGTATTCCAAGAATCTTGCTGACAAGAAAAGCCGGCAGCTCAGTAAACGAAGTGATGCGCTGTTCTCCGAAAAAAGCACCGAGGCAATCGAGCATCAGGTATAGACCAACAAAAAGAATATAGGGTTTGAAAATATTCTTGACGCGTTTATTGAGATACTCCTTTGAAGAGTATCGCTCCAATGCAGACGAAAGCAGAAAGCCTGATACCAGGAAAAACGATATCGATCCGATCTTAGCAATTACTTTCAGGAAAAAGAACAGCACGACAGACGATGAGTCTGCGACCAACAGGGACTTTTCAACAATAAAACTGTGCTGGAATATGATCGCGCACATGGCCACAAAGCGTATGAAATCCGCGAAGTGGTAGGATCTTTCTTCGGTTAGTGTTGTCATAAGAGGTTAAAGCCATCAGCGGGTATAACAAAAGAATGCCACCCCCGCTTCAGCCATCCGTTGCAGTACCAGCTGGAACGGCTTTTTTATAAACAACCGGGTATAGAATACCTCAACATTTTTTAACCCGGTCCCTCAACGTGAAGATTTTAGGAATATCTGCATTCTACCACGACTCGGCTGCAGCGCTGATTATCAACGGTGAAATAATAGCCGCTGCCCAGGAAGAGCGCTTTACGCGGAAAAAACACGACCCGAATTTCCCAACGAATGCGGTAAAGTTCTGCCTCGAATACGCAGGCGTGCAGCTCAATCAACTCGATGCCATTGCCTTTTATGACAAGCCTCTCTTGAAATTTGAGCGTCTACTGGAAACCTATTATGCATTTGTCCCAAAAGGCCTCTCATCCTTTATCACCGCGATACCGGTGTGGCTTAAAGAAAAGATGTTTCTCAAGCGGTTGCTCTCAGAAGAACTGGAGAAGATCGGCACGTTCGACAAAAAGAAAGTAAAGATGCTTTTCCCTGAGCATCACCTGTCGCACGCGGCAAGCGCCTACTATCCATCCCCTTTCGATGATGCCGCAATCCTTACCATTGATGGTGTGGGTGAATGGGCAACTGCGTCCATCAGTCACGGCAAAGGAAAGGAAATAAAAATTCTGAAAGAGATGAAATTTCCTCACTCTCTGGGATTGTTATACTCAGCCTTCACATACTTTCTCGGATTCAAAGTCAACTCCGGTGAGTATAAGCTCATGGGCCTTGCCCCATATGGGGTTCCAGGTAGCGACCAGGTTAAGAAATATAAGGAGATCATCAAGAATGTTCTTGTCGATATTAAAGAAGACGGGTCGATCTGGCTCAACCAGGACTATTTTAATTATGCCACGGGCCTGACCATGGTCCACGAAGAGAAATGGCAAAAGCTTTTTGGCTTCAAAGCACGCAAACCCGAGGACGAACTGCAGCTTCATCACTGTAATCTTGGACTTGCGATTCAGGAAGTAACGGAGGAAACAGTTCTGCTCATGGGCAGGGAAGCCAAGAGGCTGACAGGTTCCGATTACCTCTGTATGGCTGGCGGTGTTGCACTCAACTGTGTGGCTAATGGTAAACTCTACAATTCAAAGATTTTCAAGAACATCTTTATTCAGCCTGCTGCAGGTGATGCAGGCGGAGCTTTAGGAGCTGCGCAGGCGGCTTACCATATTTATTTCGATCGGCCTCGCACAAAAGCAGAAACGCTTGATAGCATGAAGGGCTCATATCTCGGCCCTGAATACTCAGATGATGATGTCATGAAGGTGATCAAGAAATATGGAGCATCGTACAAATATTTCAAGGATGCGCAGGGACTCAGCCAGGAGGTAGCCCAAAGGTTGTCTGAGGGCAACGTAATTGGCTGGATGCAGGGAAGAATGGAATTCGGACCGCGCGCGCTTGGCGGAAGAAGCATTCTTGGCGACCCGCGCAATGAGGAAATGCAGAAGAAACTGAACGTCAAGATTAAATATCGCGAATCATTTCGCCCGTTCGCTCCTTCTGTGCTCGCGGAAGATTGCGCAGAATATTTCGAACATGACTCCGCGTCACCGTACATGTTACTGGTGCAGCCGGTTCAGCAGAAGCGCAGGAAACCACTGCCCCAGGGATACGATTCCTTTTCATTGAAAGAAAAGCTGTATCACCTGCGATCTGATATGCCAGCGATCACGCATATAGATTTTTCCGCAAGAATTCAGACCGTCCATCCCGAAACGAACCCGAAGTACTACGAGCTGGTACGGGAATTTAAAAAGCTTACCGGTTATGGTGTAATTGTCAACACCAGTTTTAACGTGAGAGGAGAACCCATCATTTGTACGCCAGAAGATGCCTACCGCTGCTTTATGCGAACAGAAATGGATTACCTCGTTGTGGGGAATTTTGTATTCGAAAAGAAGCAACAGCCCCAATGGCAGGAAAAAGATAATTGGAAAGAAGAATTCACACTAGATTAAAACAAGAACTTACCCTATGGACTTCATCAGAGACCTCTACACATTCATGCGTGAACGGAGAAAATGGTGGCTCACACCCATCATCCTGTTATTGATCTTTGTCGGACTGCTCATCGTTGTGGGCGGTGGCTCAGCAGTTGCTCCGTTTATCTATACGCTTTTCTAAAGTCGAATGGCACCGAATCACGATCGATACAAAACCATTCTTGTAATGGTCACCGGCTTGCTTGCCATTGCTTTGATCTTCAAGCTCTCCTGGCTGATCATGGTATGTCTGGTAATCGGTCTGGCAGCATCGTTCATCCCCGCAGCCGCCCGGGGGATTGAGTGGGCATGGATGAAGCTGGCCATGGGCCTTGGCTGGGTGAACTCAAGAATTCTGCTCAGCATAATCTACTTTGTTTTTCTGCTTCCGATCGCGTGGCTTTCACGATTGTTCACGAAAGATCCGCTTGCATTGCGGAACAGAAAGACATCAACACTCTTTATAACGCGTAATCACTTGTATACAAAGAAGGACCTCGAAAATATCTGGTAAGATGGGAATGGAAGCAGCAGAAAATAAAAATGTACTAATGAATTCAGTCCTCATGGGAAGTACGGCCACGGTTAAACCTCAGGCAACTTCCCTGAGCGCAGTTATTAAATTGATCAGAGTCAAACAATGGGTGAAGAATCTGTTTCTCTTTATCCCATCATTTTTTGCAGGCCATCTTTTTATTTCGCGCGAATTGTTTATGGTGTTGCTGGGCGCACTTGCCTTCAGCTTTGTTGCCTCGGGCGTTTATGTGATCAACGACTATCGCGACCGCGAAGTTGACAAGTTGCACCCCAAGAAAAAGCTGAGACCCCTTGCGTCCGGTGAAGTAAAGCTTCCGACAGCATGGGCGTTGATGATCGGCCTGATCACCGCTGGGCTTTTCCTTGCGGCATCGGTAAATATGATCTTCTTTTATCTGCTCGCTGCGTACCTGGTTTTAAACCTTGGCTACTCCTTCGGGTTGAAACATATTCCCATCCTCGACCTGTTCATTGTCAGCCTGGGTTTTTTGATTCGTGTATACAGTGGCGGTGTAATTGCGGGACTGGAAGTAACGCACTGGCTATCGCTCATGGTGCTTCTCCTTGCCTTGTTCCTCATACTTGCCAAAAGAAGAGATGACCTTCTCATCAATGGAAAGAACAAGAATGGAGTTGTTATCCGCAAATCGACCACAAAGTATAACCTGACCTACATTAATTCATGTATTACGCTGTTGTCTGCTGTAATCATTGTTGCCTACATTATGTACACCGTGTCACCGGAGGTTACCGAGCGTTTCCAGAGTGACTATCTCTTCATCACAACGATCTTTGTGATTGCCGGCATCATGCGGTACCTTCAGATCGTTTTTGTCGAGAAGAACAGCGGATCGCCAACGAACATATTCATCAAGGATAGGTTTATTCTCAGTACGATCGTCTGCTGGATCATCTCATTTTATATCATTATATACGCGCTCTAACCAGATATCTCCGAAATACCGGGAATAGATTTTAACCAATGAAGAAAAGACTGATACTCTTTGACTTTGACGGCACCATCACCACCAAAGACACATTCATTGAATTTCTCATCTTTTACAAAGGAATGGCAAAGTTCCTTTTCGGGATGGCTTTGATGTCTCCCTACCTGGCACTGTTTGCGCTGAAGCTGATCCCAAACTGGAAGGCAAAGCAACGCGTACTCCGTTATTTTCTTGGCGGTGAATCGGTCGAAACCCTCAGGCGCAAATGCGAAGAGTTTTCAGAAAAAGTGCTGCCATCACTGATCAGACCTGGCGCTGTTCAAACAATCAATCAGTATAAGTCTGATAATTCAGTTGTCGCGGTGGTATCAGCGTCCGCAGAGGACTGGGTTCAACCGTGGTGCCGCAGGCAAGGGATATTGTGCATTGCAACACAGCTCGAAGTCGACAACGGCAGGGTTACGGGAAACTTATGCGGTCCGAACTGCTACGGTCCGGAGAAAGTAAACAGGATCCAAAAACAATTCATGCTGAAAGAGTTTGATGAAATCGTTGCCTACGGAGATTCATCAGGCGATAGAGAAATGTTTGGAATCGCTCACCAGTATCACTACAAGCCTTTCCGGTCGACAATCAGCGTTACGAATTAATTTCTTTATTGACCGCAAAGACGTTGGGAACACAAGGTCATGCAAAATTTGCTTTTCTCCAATTATTCCCCTTGCGATACTTTTAGTTCGTTGCGCCCCTGCGGTAAAATTTCATTTGAATAACCTCAACTCAATAACACCTCTCTGGGTCTTTTCAATATCAAAGATCTGATCGACCTTGATCCGATCACCATCGAGTCCGAGTTGTTTAAGGTGGGTTTGGATCGCTGTTAACCGGTCCTTCGAGTTGGCAGCATCCTCCTCTTCCCGCACGACAAGGTGAAACCGGTAGTCTCTTTCAAGCATGATCTTGTTGACAATGTAAAACAACAGCTCCTTCTGGGCCGCTGTGAGTAACGTTGATTTGTGCGGGAAAGCAAATGTTGACGATACATTCTTGCCGATCACACTGTTCCATTCATCCTGAGAAAGATAACGCTGACCGGCCAACAGAATCGTCCTCGCCTCTTTCACTTTCGCCTGGTAAATGTCCGCGTACTTGCCATCGCGGTTGCTCGAAAAAAATGCAATTGAATCACCGTAAATTGAAAAATAGGAATCAAATTTTTTCGAGTTGACAGAGGGGCCCAGGTTCACCGGAACAGACCATGTCTCCCACGATTCGTATACGCGCTCACTATAAAAAATGTCGGCATCTCCTGATCCTCCATGTCCGTTGCTTGAAAAATACAATCTCTTCTTGTCGGCAGAAAGAAAGGGTGCAATTTCAAAACCGGTTGAGTTGACCGTAGCACCGAGATTCTTCGGAAACATCCAGGAACCTGCAGCGTCTTTCACCGTGTAATAGAGATCCTCCTCTCCTCGTGAGTCCGCTGCCTTCATAGAAATAAAAATGACATCGCGGTCGGGCGAAACGTAAAAACCGATAAAATCGAGGTTTGCGATCCCGGGGATCGGAATTAGTTCAGGCTTGCTGAGCTTCGTTCCCTGGATACGCGTCATGTAGATCCCGTTCATCCGCCTTCCATGTGACCCGTCCATAAAAAAAAGCGTCTTCCCCTCCCTGTCGATGCCGATTACGGAATTATTGTCTCTATTATTAATAGACAGCTTATTCGTTGATTTGCTCCACTTTCCATTCGAAAAATCAGCTACCCATACATCCTGCCCCCCATAGATCCCGCCTTCATTCTGCTCCGATAACGCTCGCGTGAAGTAAAGTTTTTTACCATCAGGCGACAGCAGCGGCAGTCCTTCTTCGGCAGAAGAATTCACCGTTGAATTGAGTTTGGTCACTTCACTAAATTCGTATTGCTGGGCATACAGGAAAGATGAAGAGAATGCGAGCAATGCCACGCCCAGTGCTTTCCTTACCATATATATGTACCGAGTTTTTTCAGGTTTTTAAAACGTGCTGTTAAAACCAGCTCGTGGCTGCCATCGTTGAACTTTCGAAACTGCCCGACCGATGCCTCATAGGAATAGGTGGCCGTAAAGGTCTCATTTATATTGAAGCCCATCAGCACAACAACTGATTCAATGCTGCGATACGACAATCCCGCAATCACTTTGTCCTGGATGTACGCCTTTACATTATAGTCCATCACGATGTCATTGTTCATCTGAAGTAATCCGATCACACTCGGTTTCAAGTCGACTTCAGAGGTGAGCGGAAATGAGAGACCACCCTGAAAAGACGCGCGATAGAAAGGCTCTTCCATCGCAATGTCTGACGACTGAAGGGCAACGTTCACTGCAGGCAGATAACTCACACCCAGATAGTAACGTTCTCCATACATCAAAATTCCGGCACGGAGGTTCAAATCGGTTTGTGACGAAGAACTGCGGAGCAGATAATTGTAAAACTCATCGGGATCCCTGACGGCAACTTCCCTGATATCAAGCTTTCTATTCTCAATGAGGCCGGTCAGTCCAAATGCAATCCGCGTATAATTTGTTAGGGGGTAGTGTATCGCGTATGTAACGGCACCACCAATTCCCTGAATCACACCCACAGATGACTGGAAGAGATTTGCTCCAAGTGAATGGATCATTCGTTTTCCTCTGGGCAAACGGCTGGC
Source organism: Fulvivirgaceae bacterium JP3-4 (assembly GCA_029309925.1). Classification (GTDB taxonomy): domain Bacteria; phylum Bacteroidota; class Bacteroidia; order Cytophagales; family Cyclobacteriaceae; genus Chryseosolibacter. The sequence continues at coordinate 1,431,956 of JARKND010000001.1, read as the reverse complement.
ATTCGCGGATGAAAAATCACTCAGGCGCATCGAGTTGTAGCTCATGTCGAGCGGTTGTTTGATCCGCTTGTGAAAAGCAAGATTGACAAACTTTGGCGAGTATTGTCCGAACCCGGCCCATTGATAACGGTAGCCAAATTTGAGTTCATCAAAATTCTCAACACCGCTAAATGCCGGATTGAATAACGACATGAACTGATAGCCTTGTGAATTGTTCGGAAGGTATTGTGCATTCGCTGCAAACGATGCCGCGCCAAACGCTAACAACAATAGAATTTTCATTTTCATAACTTAACGCAAAATCGTAACGACACCTTTATATGTTTTCTTGCTTCGCAAATTCAGGTCAATTGTAAAGAAATAAGAATCCGAGGGCAGGGCCTCCCCATTTAGCGTGCCATCCCACGGCCGATCAAATCCCCGGGCTTCGTACACAACTACGCCTCTCCTGTTCATTACGCGGATCGATGCACCCTGCAGTTGATCCAATCCTCCTGGTCGTGTAATCACCCAGTAGTCATTGGCCGAATCACCATTGGGTGTAAAGCCTGAAGGAATCTCGAGATCGATGAAAGTATATTTTAAGTCAATCAATCTGTCCTTCGGCTCACTGGTCGCAATTCCATCGCTAGCGGTGTAGGTAAGTTTTTTCATTTTCAGAATCGGATCCAGGGTATTGAGATAATTGTACTGAATGCTGGCCATCACTTGTTTATAATCGGCAATCGGTGCTAGGCCGGTGAGCAGGATACTGCCTGACTGCGGATCATAAACGCCACGAATATTCCCGATAGTCTGTAACAGCAGCTGATCAAACTGTAAATCATGATTCTGTGTAAATCGTATTTCCGCTCGCGAAAGTGAATCACTATCAGGATCAGTGATGTCGAAAATCTGTGAGACAAGTTTTGGTTCTCCGTTCACTTCGAAATTGAGTGTATCCTGCGCGACAGTGATCACTGGTGCATCATTCACAGGTGAAATCGCGATGTCAACACTGGCTTGCGCAGCGCTAAGATGATACCCGTCAAATCCCTTCCAGAAAAACACATCTGGCTGATCATAGTCTGGATTCGGCCTGTACTGAAGAGATGAAATTGCTGCAACTTCAATTGTATCATTGGCCTTCACATCCGTGTTCGACAAGGTAAGTTTTCCGTTTGGCGGCAACTGAACAACTACCACGGCCTTCAGCGAGTGCTGATCAGCATCTGAATATGATTGTGAAAAATTTGCTTCGGCAAAGGTGAAGGTCGCGTCCTCCATGAGGTTGATCTTGACACCTGTAACAACAGGCCTGTTGTTTACAACAAGGTTGAATTGTTGTGTAGCAGTCACCCCTGAGTCATTGACCTGTAGTATCACGCTTGTCTGACCACTCGAACTTGCAGGGGGATTTCCTGACAACCGGAATCGACCAACACCGAGCGAAGTCAGTGTCGCCCATGCAGGCTTATTTGCAGCAACCAGGGCAAGATTTGGTGTTTCCACATCGCTGAACTGAATGACATACTCGTAGGGTTCATTCACTGCAGCTACCGTTACCGGTGAAGTGGTAAACACTGGCATATCATTCACCGCCTGAACATTCACTGTAAACGTTCGCGTCACGCTGTTGATTGAAGGGGCTGCATTTGATCCGTTATCAGTCACCTTTACATTGAGCGTTGCAACGCCATAGCTATTCGCAGAAGGCTTGAATTGAAGGGTTCCGGTATTTTGCGGGGATGTATATGTGACTGCTAATGTTTCAAACAGCGCAGGTTTGTCAGTTGTTACCTCTACAGACAACGTTTGATTCTCGCCTGCCCCGGCCGTGATCCCCGTGAGGTTCACGGTCTGCAGGGTCGCATCCTCATTCAACGTCATGTTTGAAATTTGGTCAAGCGTTGGAGCATTATTCACATCAGCAACATTGATTTGGAAAGTTGATGAATAACTATTCTGATGCGGTGATCCCGCGGGCCCATTGTCTGTAGCGGTTACTGTGATTGTAACCAGTCCGCTTGCGTTTGGTGCCAGCGTATAGGTGAGCTGTGCCGTAGTGGCACCGCCATAGCTGATCGTTGGATTCGGTATCACTGAAATATTGCTTGACGTTGCGCTGAAGGTCAACTGTTGCTCGTTCTCACCAGGGCCCTTGCTGACGCCCGTGATCGAGATAACAGAGGGCTTCCCGTTTTCAAGAATAGACTGGTTGGCAATCGCGTCAAACGAAGGCGCGTCATTGACCTGATTTACCTGAATCGATAAATTAAATGTAGGGCTGAAGTTTACGCCATCGCTGACACGAACTGGTACCGTGAGAGTACCCACATAGTTTGGCGCTGGCGTAATGGAAGCACCCTGAAAAGTATAATTATTCCCTGCCGAAATCTCCAGGGAAAAACCTGTCGGGTAAGGATTATCCGGATCAGTGACCGTGAGATTGGGAAGTGTAATTGTGATCGGAGTCTCTTCATTTGTGCTTAGACTGAGCTGGCCAGTGATGACCGGAGGATCGTTTGAATCTCCAACCTGGATCTGAAAGTTAAATGGCGCACTTGTGCTGACGCCATCGTTGACGGTGACTGGAATATTAAGCGTGCCATTGAAGTTCAGCGCGGGTGTGATTGTATACCCCGACACGGTATAGTTGGCTCCCGCAGCAATTGCCATCGTAAAACCTGTCGGATAACTATTGTCCGGATCCAGCACAAAAAGATTTGTGAAGCCGATGGCGATTGGAGTATCTTCTGCCGTGGTCACTGGTGTCTGCCCTGTAATCACTGGCGTGTCATTCACATCGGAGACGGTAATTTGCAACTGAAAAATATTGCTCCCCAGCTGGCCATCACTCACCTGCACAGGGACTGACAGCGTGCCGCGATAGTTCAGCGCTGGCGTAACGGTTGCGCCAGAAAGTGTATAATTCAGACCGCTAAACAAGGTCAGAGAAAAGCCGGTAGGGTAAGCGTTGTCGGGATCAGACACAACCAATTTGGAAAAATCGATCAGCACCGGCTGATCTTCGGCAATCGTGATCGGTTGCTGACTTGTGATCTGGGGTGCATCGTTGACGGGAGTGACGGTGACGGGAAGTGAATACACATTGCTGTTCGCGCTCCCATCGTTGACATATACTCCTACCGAAATAACACCGTTGAAATTCAAGGCTGGCGTTATCGTGGTGCCGCTGACCGAATAATTTGCACCCGGCATCACCGTAAGGGTAAATCCACCAGGGTACGCGCTGTCACTGTCATCTACTATCAGATTGGCCAGCTGAATTGTTAGCGGATTGTCCTCTGCAACGGTCAACGGATTATTTCCTGTAATTACTGGTGGATTATTAACTGCATTGACAGTGATGGTGGCCTGGAAAGTCGCACTGGTGGCATTGCCGTCAAAAACGGAGATGCCGACAGAAAGTGGTCCGTTAAAACCAGTCGCAGGCGTAACGGTGGTGCCCGACACAGAATAATTGGCACCTGCCGCAACGTTCAATGTAAAACCTGTTGGATAGGTGTTATCAGGATCTGCCACTGTGAAATTCTGAGGTACCAGTGTAATGGCCGTGTTTTCATTTGTATTGAGCGAGGCTTGTCCGGTAATTACCGGAGTATCATTCACCGGGTTCACAGTGATACTCAATTGAAAGGTGTTGCTGGGAGATGTGCCGTCATTCACTGTTACCGGCACCATCAGGGAGCCAAAGAAATTGGGACTTGGAATGACCGTGGTGCCGGATAGCGTATAGTTTGTCCCCGCGCCCAGCGCCAGTGTAAAATCAGTTGGATATGCATTGTCATTATCTGTGACGGTAAGATGCGCCAATGTTACTGTGATCGAATTATCTTCATCAACAGTCAGCGTACTCTGACCGGTAATGATGGGCGCATCATTGCTGTTCGTCACCGTGATGGCAAGTGTGAACGGATTGCTCACGAGCCCCCCTGCATCCTGCACGGTGACGGGCACACTCAATGCTCCGGAAAAATCTGCGTCCGGGGTCACCGTTGTACCACTGATAGAATAATTGTCGCCATCCTGCAATGTCATCGCAAAACCGGTGGGATACGGGTCATCGGGATCCTGAACAGTCAGGTGCGAGAAAGCAATCGCGATAGCCTGATCTTCACCCGTGGTTAAAGGAGCCTGCCCTGTAATCACCGGAGCATCGTTAACATTGGCCACGGTTACTGCAACGTTAAAAACTGCACTGCTTGCTGCACCATCGCTGACGGTCACCGGCACAGTTAATGGCCCTGAAAAATTTGCTGCAGGCGTTACGGAATTTCCGGAAGCCGTGAAGTTGGCACCGGTCCCGATACTGATCGTGAAATCCCCGGGGTAAGTGTCATCCGGGTCGGTAATAGAGAGGTTCGCGACATCGATGGTGAACGCCTGTTCTTCGGTGGCATTTATCGGATTTGGATTTTGCGCGGTGATGATCGGCACATCATTCACCGTATTTACGGTCACGTTTAATACGTACTGATTGCTCGATGCAGTGCCATCGTTTACCGTGACTGGCACTGAGAGCGGTCCCGAGTAATTTGCTGCAGGCGTGATCACGTTGTTATTAACGGTGTAATTCGTCCCGGCCGCGACAGAGAGGGAAAACCCTGTTGGATAACTGTTGTCCGGATCTGTGACTGCCAGGTGAGAAAACCCGATCGTGAGAGGTACGTCTTCATTGGTAACAAGGGGATCGGGATTCTGGCCAGTAATGACAGGCGGATCATTGGTGTTGGCGACTGAAGCAGTGATGTTGGCTTTGTTTGATTTTTCGCCACGGAAATTTCTCACGTTGTAGCTGATGCGTGAATTGCCAAAGTAATTCAGCAGCGGGGTGTACGTAAGAATTCCATCGTTGTTCACGGAAAAGGTTCCACTTGGGTTGATCACAATCTTATCGTCAACCTCCGTGTCGGGATTGAGGTCGATGGAGGTCGGATCGATTGCGCTTTCATCATCATCATCATCGCGATCGCCTTCCTGCGTATCGTTCGCAAGAATATTGATGTTTACAGGAATTTCTTCGTTGGTACTCATCTGATCGTCATTGGCCTTCGGTCTTCGGTCATCGGGAACAGCATCGATCGGGGATCGAAGACTTACCGCCAAAACGCCAGAAAGATCTTTCGTGTATTCTGAGGCAGTATTGAGAAGCCTGTCGTGGCACAAGATTGTTAGAATTGAAATCCCGAACCACAACACAATATCGCGTTTGAGACGCCCACAACTAACAAATGAAGTATTAACGGTGCTCACAAATAAATCTTAAAAGTTGATGTTACTTTTTTTCCACAGTTCAAAACCAATCGAATCATGACCACTTTTGCCCTTATTCTATTCTGGGTTGGCGTTGCCATTGTTTTTTACACATATGTGGGTTATGGCTTTGTGATCTATATTCTCTCGAAGCTGAAGCGCAGACCCCGTGTGGCTGACCAGACTGACAACCATTTACCGGAAATAACTGTACTGATCGCGGCATACAATGAAGAAAATTACATCGAGGAGAAAATTGTGAACACATTGCAACTCGACTATCCCAAAAACAAATTGTCAATCTTTATCGTGACTGACGGATCTACGGATAGTACCCCTGAGCTTGTAAAAAAATTTCATGCCGTAAAGCTGTTTCATGAACCGCAGCGCAGAGGAAAGATTCACGCTGTCAATCGCGTGATGAAAGCCGTACAGACTCCCATTGTAATCTTCTGTGATGCAAACACTACACTTAACAAGCAAGCTCTCCGCAACATTGTCAGACACTACCAGGACAAGACTGTAGGAGGTGTCGCAGGGGAAAAGCGGATCTTCAAGAAGGCTGAAGACAATGCTTCGGGTGCCGGAGAAGGACTCTACTGGAAATATGAGTCTTTCCTTAAGAAGAAGGATGCTGAGGTGTATTCGATCGTTGGAGCCGCGGGTGAATTATTTTCCGTAAGAACGAAACTTTACCAGGAGCCAGAAGAAAATATCATCATCGAGGATTTTGTTCTTTCGATGAACATTGCCGCGTCAGGCTATCGTTTTATGTACGAACCGGAAGCTTACGCGATTGAAACTGCGTCTGCTAATGTAGATGAAGAGTGGAAACGCAAAGTGAGAATATGTGCCGGAGGGTTTCAGGCGATCGTAAAGTTAAAACCCCTGTTGAATCCTTTTAAGCATGGAATTTTGAGTTTCCAGTATATTTCACACCGCGTCCTCCGGTGGACCCTTGCACCCTTGTTTCTGCCGTTGATCTTTCTTGCCAATATCTGGCTCGCCTTGCAGGGCTCATGGTTTTATACCGGTGTTCTTGCTGCACAGGTTGTGTTTTATTGCATTGCCGCGATCGGATATGCACTCCGCGACCGCGAGATCTCGATCAAAGGATTCTTTGTTCCGTACTATTTTTCCGTTATGAACCTGGCGGTGTACGCAGGATTCAAGCGTTATTGCAGGGGCCAGCAGTCAGTTGTGTGGGAAAAGGCAAAACGGGCCGCAGTGTCGCCACAGCCAGCAAAGTAACTTCAGCGTTTTGACGTTTCGGAGAACGCTATTATTTTGCGGGCCGTAAAACCTCGCACTATGGGTCGCATTTTCGAAAAACGGAAGCACAAAATGTTTGCTCGCTTTGACCGCATGGCCAAAGCCTTCACGCGTATTGGAAAAGATATCGCTATCGCGGTGAAGCAAGGTGGCCCCTTACCTGAAAACAACCCCAAGCTCCGGCTGGCCATTCAGAACGCCAAGGGCGCGAATATGCCGAAGGATCGCGTGGAAGCAGCTATAAAACGCGCCTCCAGCAAGGACGAAAAGGATTTCCAGGAAGTAACATATGAAGGCTACGGCCCGCACGGAGTTCCGCTTATTGTAGAATGCGCTACAGACAACCCTACCCGCACGGTTGCAAATGTCCGTCTCATCTTTGCAAAGAACGGGGGAAGCATGGGCAATTCAGGCTCTGTGGTTTTCATGTTTGAGCGCAGGGGTGTGTTCAAATTCGATCCCGCTAAACTCAACCTTGATGAGCTGGAACTCGATCTGATCGATGCCGGTGCCGAAGACATCGAAAGAGGTGAAGACGAAATTATCGTATACACAAAGTTTACGGAGTTCGGCCACATGCAGAAATTCCTGGAGTCAAAACATCTTGATGCAAAAAGTTCGGAATTACAGTATATCCCTACGACAACGAAAGAGCTTACTGAAGCCGAACAGGATGAAGTGTTGAAGCTCATCGAGCTGCTCGAAGCAGATGACGATGTGCAAAACGTCTATCACAACCTGGCATAGCAGAATTCGACCCTGCCCTATTCGAAAGAATTTATTATTTTAGTGGGTAATCCCCCCACGTATCCCCCGATGAGATCGCTTGCTTTCGTCATTTTTTTTACTGGCGTCTTTGCCATCGTAAAGGGACAACAGAAAGAAATCTCATTCGGCATTTTCACCGGGCTGACGTCACCTTACACTTTTGATTCAGGCATCAATCGCGATTCCCGCTACGAGCAGCCCAATCAGGTAAAACTTCTGCCCCTTGGTATTTCCTTCGGCCTCGACTACCAGGGATACGGATTTGTCATCACACCATCTATCATCAATATCGGCCAGGATATGAACATTGTGAACATCACTGGTGGCGTTGAAGGTAAGCGTGGCATCAATCTGAAATACGTTCAGGTACCAGTGTCTTTGAAACTTCACGCGATTGATGTCTCTTCGCTAAAAGTCAGTGTTGTTGCCGGGGTGGCAGCCGCATACCTTCTCGATGGGAACGAGACTGTTACGCATAACAGCGCAAAGTATCGCTTTCCAACCGAGGTGTTTCCAATTCTTCCGCCCGACTACGTTGTTGAGTATGATGGTGTTCTGGCGCCATCCCTGTCGAAGGTGGAGATTGTCAGCCGACAGGATTTGAAAACGTTCCAGCTATTCGCGTCTGTCGGCTTTCGTTCAGACTGGGACTTTAAGCAGGCATGGCGTGTATCGTTTGATCTGCGCGCAAACTATGGATTCAATGAGACACGGGATGATGCTTATCGCTCTCAGACCAAAACAAATGCAAAACTGTATGACCTCCACGGTGACCGGAGAGAAATGTTTGTAAGCCTCAGTGTGGGCATTGCACGCTTTATTGAAGTAAAACATACCAAATCATTCAGCAAGTCGAAGTCAAACCCGAAGAAGAAGCGGAAGAACTAATGCGCAGGTTTGCTGTTCGGAATGTCAATGCGAAAAACGGTTCCTTCCCCGAGTTTTGAACTCACATGGATTGTGCCGTTGAGTTTCTCGCATGCGCTCTTTACGATATAGAGACCAAGACCTGAGCCCTTGCTGTCGGCATTCGCGCGAAAAAACATCTTAAATACCTTCTCAACATACTCATCCGCAATCCCGACTCCGTTGTCGCTGAACTGAATGTGTACCGACTCTTCAGTGGTGTGAATCCGTACCTTGAGCCACGAATCGTCTTTCCACGAATCGCGGTAGCGCACGGCATTTGAAATAATGTTATTGAATATGATCAGAAGCCGGCTGTAGTCCGAATAGAATGGCGCATCAATCTTGATATCGCGGATAGTGCGCACCTTTTCCGCACCCTCCATGAATTTTAAAGAGTCGATCGACTCCTGGAGCAGTTCATGGAAGTTGATCTCTTTCGCCATGAGATCCATTCGCGAGTTACGAGAGTAGTTGATAATATCCGATATAAAATGATCGAGCTTGCTGACACTACGCTCGATCAGGCTCAGGTAGTGCTCAACGTTCTTGCGGTCAGGATCGATCTTGATCATGTTGAGCAAGCCTTTCACCGACATCAACGGGGCGCGAAGATCATGGGACGCGCTGTATACAAAACGATCAAGCTCAGAATTGATCTTTATCAGTTCTTCGTTTTGGCGCTTCAAAAGGTCTTCAGTCCTGGTCTGAATCGTAATATCGCGTGAGTAAACGGTGAGGCCTGTCACTCTGGAATTCTCAATAATGGGATACGTTCTGATCTCATAGGTCCTCCACTCTTTATCAACGTGATATGTATCAACGTATTTCCCTGTCCTTCCGCGGAGACCACTTTCATAGCGTACGCGCCACATCTCTTTCAGGTCGGGTGCATCGTCAGGCAGGAGATCAAGTATGTTTTTACCCTTCGACAGCTTGACACCAAAAGCCAGCTTGTATGCTTTGAAAAATTCCTTGTTAAAGTCAATCAGCTCGTAGTTCGTATTCACGAGCCACACGCTGTCATCAATCGTATTAAGAATCGAACGTAGATTAGCTTCGTCTTCCAGAATTTTTTTCTGATAGGCTTTGCGGACCGTGATATCACGGCTGAAAATAGAAATTACCTGCGAAGTGTCAGGGCGGGTGACCGACTTGAAGTGAATCTCCCAATAGTATTTTCTGCCTTCAAGTTCGAAAACGTCTTCAACTTTCAGAGCCGTTCCGCTCAACGCGGTAATACATCGCTCCTTCCATTCCTGCGTGAGTGAACGATTAACACCTTCCATCGACTCCAGGATAGAAGTGCCGCGCTTCAGCTCGATGCCGTATGTTTCGAAAAAGATCCAGTAGAAGCCGGAGTTCAGGTTTATCACTCTGAATTCATCATCCAGCAACAAAATGTTCGAATCAGCATCTTCAATAATCGATGTAAACAGATCCTGCCACACGCCTACGTCCGCATTTTCCAACATGCTCATCTCCGGTATAATTGGTTTTATAAACATAGTTTCTGTTGCTATCGAGAGGATAATTTTTTACGGCAAGCAGAAACTTCGTTCTCAGTCAGGTTTACGATTCCTCGGGTTGAAAAGGATATCTCGAGTTACCCGCGTTTCAGGTACTCTGCCCTATTACGTAAACACTTAACTTTTGGATAACATTCACAATAAAATGACTGTCACTTTTTCCGTGAATCGATTTTTTGGAAGTTTGCTTTTAAGGTTTTTTCAGAATTTTGTTCGGTATATGAACTGATTTCACCACTGAACGATCGATAAATAATTTCCGTTCAGAATATTTACATTGAAGTATCACTTGAAGAAGGCCAGGCATTCTGCCATTTGTGTTGAAAAAAAATAACGGAAATCCTCTCACTGAATTCCGTGACTAACGGGTGTTCTTAATAAAAGTTGTAGCAGAATGTGGTAGGTGCTTCCAGGCTATGGAAAACGGTTCGCACTAATTACTAAGAACTAGCTTACCGCTTAAAAACAGAATCAAAGAGTTCTCTGAAGTCGAGTAGTGAGCCTGGTTTCCGAAGCAACCCATTTCCTCCAAGCTCGCGGATGGTGACTGCATGAGGCTCGTAGAGTGTGGTGGAAAGGATATAGGTGGGAATGGAAGCGAATTCCGTTGTCCCTTTTAATTTTCTCAGCACTTCGATGCCGTTGACCCGTGGCAAATGAAGATCGATAAAAATGTAGCTGGGAAGTGGAATACTCTTTAGTAATTCGAATGCGCTGCCACCATCCTTTGCCGCGAAGCACTTAATGTTTGGCCTCGCCTCGGAGAGGCTTGTCATAAAAAACTCCTGGTCATCCGGGTCGTCATCGACATAGAGCACTGTCTCCAGCGGGCCTTTTTGCATATTCGAATGAAATTATCTTTAAAGATAAAAACAAATTTCAATACAACTACATCGGTGTGTGTGGAATTATAGCTACAGCAAACTTTTTGTTTCTGCTTGAAGGGAGCAAACGCCACAAGGGTTGAACAGATTGCTTGTCCACGGCACGTAAGCCACCCCATCATCGTTTCGCGAATAGCCACTCCGTTGCTAAGTGATAAGTCAAGAAGGACCGATTGCGGGTAAATTTCAATTACTTTTCACGCACGGTTATGATAACCCGTTGATACCTCGTGAGCGATGGTTTGCCGTCATCGGTTGCCTGAAGGATGATGTGTATCGTCTGACCTGCTAGCGCGTCCTTTGGGATGGTGACGCGGCATGCCACTGAAGTCTCATTGACGATCGTCACGTCATTGGCATAAGTGCCGGCCCTGAACTGCCACCAACGCAGCGAAACTTCGTTCTGATCTGGGTCTGATACCTTACCATTCAGCCTGATCGTTTCACCCGCAGACGCCATCACATGCAGTGGGCCTTCGATCATTACCACAGGTTCATGGTTTGCATCTTCAAACCTTGGAGTTACAGCCCATTTCATGCGGGCTGCAAAATCATTTTGTGCAGCGGGGAAAAAGTTAGGATAGTTACCTGCATTTCTATTTGCGGAACTCAGGGCTGCTACCATGGCCTGCTGCGAAGTGTCGCTCATGCTGAATGAAAAATTCTGGGAGCGTGTACCACGGCCTCCCCATCCACCGAAAGATGGATCTTCAAAGGCACGGAGTCCATTTCCAAGCATATTCATAAACGTATGATTGTCGCCCTCCCCGAGCCATGAGTTCTTCGGCTGCACCGGCATCCATACCACGTATCCCATTTTTCTCAACTGGTCATCGGTATACCCACTCATGCCGAAATAATCCATCATATCATCTTTCACCATTTGCTTTCCATCACCCCAAACGCGATAAAGAGAACCGAGTGGACCCCTGTCGAGGATATTTTCTTTCATCCACGATGGTGTGAGCAGAGGACTGTCTTCCGGTTTCGCACGGAGTTGGGCTCCATACCCGTAGTTGGGTCCGTTTCCGAAAGTTCTGTACTCGATCCCGCTCCAGTTCGGTTTGATATATTTAGCATACATGTCATCCTGATCGCCCGATGGCAGCAACACTACTTTTCGGAAAATTTTTGAACGGATCGCTTCCCACTGTGTTGTGTTCTGATATTGATCCTGGATTGATTTTAACGCGCGGGCTATACTACTGTGGCCTCCCCAGGCAGTAATGAACAGTTGGCCCGGCTTGTCGTCAAGGATAAGCGACTTGATCAGGTCTGAGCCCGGAGAATCCTTTGAAATATCTCCATCAAACTCAATATTCCCATAGCGGATCTTTGACCTGAGTTCTTCCGGACTCGGATAGCTGGCGTTGTGAACTTTCAGATTAGGATATGATTTCGCATAGGCATCAACAATGTCGTGAATGAAACGTTCGTCCTTGGCCCATCGCCAGGATTCGCAGGGGCATTTGTCGAGACCAAAACGTGCATACTCACGGCCAGGGACAAACCAACGAGTACCTTTACCATCGCCCTTCCAGTGAAACTGACTGCTTGTATAAATGAGGCCTTCCACCTGCAGGTCGCTGCTGTAGAGCAGAAAGCGGATCATAGAGTTGTTATCGTCCAATTCAGGGTCTGCGGTAATGATGATGCGTGGCCGGATAGCCTCAGAATCCTGCGCTAAAGCAAACTCGCTGAAACAACAACAAATTATCAGGCAGTAAATCCGTGCAATTTTCTCTAAGATCTTTTTCATAGTGCTGCTGCTATTAACGATGTCTGAATGTCTACACGGATGATTTTTCCTGGCTTGCCAATGCCTGAACGCGCATCGCGGGGCGCGAAAACTTCGATTTTAATTTCAGAAAATGTTTTTCGATACCGTGAAATGACAAATAAGCGATCACAAAACTGCCTGTGAAGATGAGGATCGATGATAGCACAGCGGAGTTTGTGAGTGAATTCAGGCGTTCACCGAGTAGACGATACAGTGCAAGATGATAGACATAGAGTCCGTAAGAATATTTTCCCATGATGGTTAGTATCCTCGTTTGTGCGATGCGCCTGATGACATTTCCCTGATGCTGCGATAATCCGATAAGAATAAGACATCCAAAGAAAAGATCGATTACTGTATATCCATACGTTGCGATCAATACGTTTGAAAAGCTTAATGACCTGGTGTAAGCAATTGTCACGACAATAACAGCTCCTGATAAAAAGAAAATTTTCTTCACGTTGCTGTTCAACCATTCAATTGCACGCGGATTTCTGACCATACAGGCCATGGCGCTGCCGATCGCAAGGCCGTCAAGTCTGGTCGGAGTAAAAATATAGACTTTGGCAAATAACTCCGGATATGAGAGGAAGTACAGCCGCAGGCAAAGGCTCGTTACAATGAGGAACAAAGTAACATAGAGAAGTTTGCCTGGCCTCACATAAAAAACAACGATAGGCCAGAATATGTAAAATTGCTCTTCGATGGCGAGCGACCAGAAGTGGCTGAGAAAATTCATTGCCGGAAAGTTCTCGTCAAACATCGCGAGCCAGTTTTGAACATACAGCCAGTACCATAGTTGATGTGATGTCAGGTACTCATAACCGGGAACCACCTCTCCAATACCTGCAAAAAAGAAACCAACAAAAAAGAGAATAAGAAATGTATAATAGAGCGGAAAGATGCGCAGTGTTCTGCGTGCAAGATAATTCCTGTAGTACCCCTCTTCGTCACGTGTGTCGAGCAGAATTCCAGTGATCAGAAAACCAGAGAGCACGAAGAACAGATCCACTCCGGCCCATCCGAAATAAAATGCCTTGAAATACGGAAAGATATGGTAGAGCAATACCATCAGTACGGCTAGTCCCCGAAAACCATCAAGGGCCGAGATATGCGCGTTGCGCCTGGCCAGCACAAGGTTAGTTGCAAATAGATCGTTCAAGCAATCTTTGAGTTGGTCCGTGACAACTCCAGCTTCATTGGAAATGTCAGGTGGAGACAATATAATACATTAAAAGATAACTTCATTGCCCGAGTATTCGGTGACCGACACCGAATAAAAAAATTGGAAATGCAGAGAACACCGTATGCTTTAAATGCGGAACTTTATGTTTATGAGCACGCTGGCACATGAATTATTAGCAGTACCTTACCAGTCATGGACAGTATGACAATAATGTTAATTGATAATGATCGGAACCAGCATGAACGATTCCGCGAAATCATCAGGCGGATCGATCCCACCCACACTTGCCTGAAGTCATTCAGTACTGAATCTGCTTTGGATTTTTTGCTTGAAGAGGAAAGTGTTTTACCAGACGTTATTTTCCTGGAGCTGCAATTCAGGGCGGGCAGCGGGAAGCAGATGCTTAAAAAATTACAGGCATCGACAAAGCTGAAGAATATACCTGTTTGCATTTACACTGATTCAACACAAGATTCAGATCGTGATGCAACACAGAAAATGGGAGCGATCGGATATGTTGTTAAAGAGGACAACCTCACCAATCTATTGGAATCAGTTCGCTCAGTGATAGCAAAAAACTGACATCTTATTTTTCCCCTGACGCGGAGTAGGATGAATTGTCGTTTATCCCAGATAGGATTTTAAAGCAGAGTTTCGCGACTTTCGCAATCGTTTCGTTGCTACTTCTTTTATCTGCCTGACACGTTCTCTTGTCAGATGGAATTTTTCACCAAGATCTTCCAGATTCATTGGCGGATTGCCATCGAGGCCATAATAGTGCGTCATCACTTCAGCCTCGCGGAAGCTCAGCTTTGAAAACGCCCGCTGAATCTCAAGCTTAAGTGAATCCGATATCAAAGTTGCATCTGGCATTTCATTGGTGGCATCAAAAAGCAATTCCAGCAGCGAGTTGTCCTCTCCTTCCTGAAATGGAGCGTCAACTGAAAGGTGGCGGCCAGAATGCCTTTGATCCTGTGCGATGTCTTCCTCCGTCACGCCAATCGTTTCGGCAAGTTCAGCAATCGAAGGTTCACGCTGATAGGTTTGTTCGAGAACGGAAAAAGTTTTCAGGATCTTATTGAGACTGCTCACGCGATTGAGCGGCAAGCGCACGATGCGTGACTGTTCCGCCAGACTTTGCATAATTGACTGGCGAATCCACCAGACTGCATAAGAAATAAATTTGAAGCCACGGGTGGCATCGAACCTTTTAGCCGCCTTAATCAAGCCAAGGTTCCCTTCGTTGATCAGGTCACCCAGCGTCAAACCATAGTTCTGATACTGCTTCGCTACCGAAACCACGAAGCGAAGGTTAGCTTTTGTCAGCTTGTCCAACGCTGAGTTGTCACCTTCTGCAATACGTCTGGCAAGATCTACTTCTTCTTCAGAAGTAATGAGGTCTACTTTTCCGATTTCCTGCAGGTATTTATCCAGTGACTGGCTTTCACGGTTCGTGATCTGTTTGGTAATCTTAAGTTGTCGCATTTTCAAACTGTTTGATAAGAGTTAATCCCTACTAAATCGTTTGTCGATTGATATCATCTTCACGGAAATTATTGACCCACCACGTTGCAAATTCAGACGCTGGAAACTCACTTGCCACCTTAAAAGCAAGATCGGTTACCGCCTCTTCTATAGAGGTACCGTGAAGTGGCACACGTTTGTCGTTCACTCCCAGATAGAAATAGCCCACTTTCGATATGAGCGAAATCGTGATGTCAACATCACACGTATAAAGATGTTGCAAAACATCTCCCACACGACTTCTGTCGATAATCCTTTGAGCCATCTTTAATGCTATAAAGCCGTTGTTTTCGGTCGCGCCTTCGATACAATGAGTTTTTTTCCGAAGAATTCCGCATTGCTGAGTTTCTCTATCGCCTTTTGCGCTTCACTGTCATCCTGCATATCGACAAAACCAAAACCTTTGGAATGTCCGGTGAATTTGTCTCCTATAATCTTCACGGAGCGTACTTCACCAAATTCAGAAAAAAGCATTTTGAGAGCGTCTTCCTTTACTACCGGGCTGATATTTGAAACAAACAGATTCATAAATGTCGATTGTGGTTTATTCACAGAAACTTCTATAAGCAGGTAGACTAAGCGACCTGAGGTCCATTGACGAGTGATACGACTCCCGAACGAACCTTGTTGTAGTAGTGGTCCCAGATGTCAAACAACTTGTCGTGAAGAATAGCGTTCAGCGGAATGAGGTTTTGAGATACAAACATTGCATTGTGGATTACCTGCAACACACCGTTCAGGTCTTCCCAGCGAATATCACAAAGTGACTCATCGCCAAACTGCTTTAAGGGAATGACAAGACAACTGTCAGATGGAATATTGTAATGTGCGTTATAGCGCTTATATCTTATTGGGATAATCCTATATGGTTTTCCGATGTGAATTGACATGAGTTTTTATTTTGATGAATAAAGAAATCTACGCTGACTCTATTCTAGTTACACGTTCTCGTGTTCAGCGATTTGTATTTGATCCGGTAAAGCCCTTTTGATGTTGATAAGACGCGGCTGGTCGCAGATGTCACACAGTGAAATTACTTGTCTCAGTTTTCCGGTTTGGCTGTAGCGTTCTATCCGTTTGCTGTAGGTTTCTGCCGATAAGGGCAGATCGTAATTGACGACTGTCGACACCTCGGCATCCATTGCCGATGCAGCACTCTCTGTGGCAACAATGACGCTGGTCGACCCTTTCATGAAATTTGAAACGGTCCGGGATTTTGTGCGCTGGCTCTTGTTTCCGTGAACAGATTCTGCAGTGATCCCGCTGCGATTCAGATATTCCGCCAGGGTGTCTGCAGCGAAATTTGTTCTGACATAAATCAAAACATTGATTGCGGGCCTGGCGGCAAGTAGCTTCACCGTTAACGGGCTCTTCAATTGCTCCCCTGTCACGTAAACGAACTGCTGAACCGCGGAGGCACCAAGTGGTTCTGGAATTGCAAAGTCAGCCGGGCTACGCACGTCCGGCACTCGTGATAAAGGTGCTGATAAAATATTCTGATGGCGTATAGTTTGTATTGTCATAATACTACATGTTAAAATCGAAGCCTGTGTCCGTCACAGGTTAGTATAATTTCTAATTCCCTGCAGTGCAGCGAACTCAAACTCAGGGATTAATTGCGAGAGAATTAAAAATGTCCGATGCCAGAGGCGGGCGTTCGAAGAGAAATAAATATCACAATCTGATAACTAAAGGTACCGCTATTATAACTGGTATCCTAGTACAAACACTAATACATTCGGCCTGTTGTGCAAGCATAAGACACACGCACACAACCGTTAACCACACAATCTGTTGATTAAGCAGGGTCCCGGTTGGTTAAACCGTGGACTCGGAAGATTATAAAAGAGAATTGTTTAAAGAAAAACATTTGAAATGCCGGCTTCGCGTACCAGCAAAGAAAAAGCCCTGTCTTTACGATCAGGGCTAAGCTTAAAATTCCACTCATTCATCGGCACTGTGGTGCTTACATCGCCAGCGTTAGTTTTTGTCGAAAAATGTGACCGCTCCGGTTTCTACGTCATACATGCCTCCGACAATTTTAATCTGACCTGTCTTTTCCAGTTCTGCAATGATCGGGCTTTCCCTTCTTATTCTTTCGATGGTGAGGTGAACATTGATCTCTGTCACGTTGTGTACGAACATTGCATTCGAACCTGTGCGATTATCTTTTGTTTGTTTCTCATTATAAATCGCAGGCTGAATCTTGTTCAGCAACGTTGTCAGGTGCCCCATCTCAACATGATTGCAGGCACCCACAATTGCGCCACACTTTGTATGGCCAAGCACAACGATCACCTTTGTTCCCACAACTTTTGTGGCGAATTCCATGCTGCCAAGAATATCTTCGTTCAGAATGTTTCCGGCAATGCGGATGCTGAAGATATCACCAAGTCCCTGGTCGAAAATGAGCTCTGCCGATGTACGGCTATCGATACAACTGAGGATGGTAGCGAAAGGATATTGACCCGTTGACGTTTCGTTCACCTGCTGCAGTAAGTTCCGGTTCGCTTTCAGGTTTTGAATGAAGCGTCCATTGCCATCTTTCAGGATTTGAATCGCAAGATCAGGTGTAAGGTGACTTTGTGTTTCCTTTGATTGTGTGCGCATATTGCTTAGTTGTTACATTAGATAATACTCTTTCGGTGTCTGTGGCTGTGGTACCTGCTTTTCACCAATCAACTGCTTCAGATTGATCTCGATCGTAGACGCGATCGCGGTCATGGCCGTATCTGTAGGCTTGTTGCTAAATGGATCCTGAAGGTGTGTGGCAGTCCGCTCCAGCAGGAAGAATGCAGAAGAGATCAGGATCAACAGCGGAATTTCAAAGTAACTGGATATATCGCTTAGTGATATCGAGAGGGTTGTTACAAACAGATAGATGAAACCGTGAAGGAAAAGTCTGTATGTCGCAGGAAATACAGTTGACTTAATTCGTTCCGCCATGCCCATAGAATTTGTGAGATTTACTAAAGTTGTATTTAGCTGTACCAGACTAAAAACATCGATCTCCCCTTTTTGTTTAAGTTCGGACAGATCTCTGACATTGAGTTGAAGGATTGCGAGCGGCTTATTTCTGTGCCCGCGTATTTTGTCCAATTCCTGTTCACTTAAATACTCGTTCAGGTTTTGGAGTGGCTCCAACTCCCGCAGCGACCTCCCCAGGGCAAAACACCAGGCGATCTGGCGAAAAGTGAGCTTTCTGATGGTGTCATCATTTCCGGGCTTCAAAAACGCCTGGAGTTGTAAGACGAGATTCCTGCTGTCGTTTACAATACTGCCCCATATCTTTCGCGCTTCCCACCACCGATCATAAGACTGATTCAGTTTAAAGGACAGGATCACTGAGATTGCTGTTCCGAGGAATGCCGGGATTGCGATTGGCATTGGCGGAATGTAGTCCTTGAACAGGCTCGTTGCATAATACACCACAATCCCGATTGCGGTCACAAAAAGCAACTCCAGTTTTACTTTTCTTACGATGTACGAAAACGGAATTCCCTTATTTAAAAGCATATGAACGGTATTGCAGCGGCAAATATATAAAAACTTTGATAAATGATAGTATTACTATCAATAATAAATGTATTAATTTATATAGTGGTTGCGAAACTATTATCATTTCGTGATATTTGTCTCAATTATGGACTTTCAGGTTACTTTTAAAGTCAATGATAAAATCTACCTGCGCGACCCCGAAAGCACAGAGGTGGGCCGCGAAATTGTCAAAAACGCCATTGACCTGGTCTACGAACTCGGGTTCGAACAGTTTACCTTCAAAAAACTCGCAGCTGAAATTGGCAGCACGGAAGCTACAATCTACCGTTATTTCGAAAACAAGCATCGGCTACTCCTCTATATTCTTAACTGGTACTGGAATTATATGGAGTTCCTCGTTGATTATACGCTTACGAACATTAAAGACAACAAGGAACGGCTGAAACTGATCGTAAAACTGCTCACGCACGAGCTTCCTGAAAGTACTGGCAAGTTCGACTACAACAAGAAAAATCTTAACGCGATTGTAATCGCGGAGAGCAGCAAAGTATATCTCGTCAAAGAGGTAAGTGAGATCAATAAGGATCAAGTGTTTAAGCCTTATAAAGATCTTTGCGCTAAAATTGCAACCGTCATCTCCGCTTACAATCCAAAATACAAATATCCAAAATCGCTGAGCACAACACTGATTGAAGCGTCACACCATCAGCAATATTTTAGTCTCAACCTGCCCAGATTGACAGACGCAACGCCAAAGAACAGGGCCGAGTTCACAGGTCAGTTCCTTGAGGATTTATTGTTTAAGGCATTGTCGTAATGTCGTGCACCTGGTGCATCACACTTCTTCGAGCATATACATCCGAGCTGACAAAGAGTGTCCTTATTTGCGCATGCGTGCAATAAAGTAATCGACAAGCGTGTAAAAAGATGTTGAATGCGAAATGCCTGCTTGCGTTGAACAGGTAAACATGAATGAGAACGTTGGCTGGAAATAACCGAGCCGGGAATGAGACCTGCGTCACCTCATCCCCTGCCGCTTCTCCTAAAGGAGAAGGGAGTGTGTGCGGCTCAATCGCGCGGAGTCAGCGACCGGGTAATTATTTCGAGAACGGACGGAAGATTACTGATCACTTCGTGACTGGTAAACCTGATAACCGTGCGCGGAGGTTCGTTCATGTGCCAGCGATGACTATTGCATCCGGTACAAAGCTGGCAGTCGCGGAAAAGGTGAAATTAACAGCGCGTCAAATAATCTGGGATTTCGCTGCGTGATGGATCTGAAGTAAAAGTCAACGAGCCAACTCATTTAAAGAACATGAACACTGACAATGCTACAAAATGGCACGTCAGTGTTCATTTTGCAAATTCTAATTTTCACTCGCAGCCACACGTGGTGGAATCAGCTTGTACACCACTGGGGTAACAATTCTTGAAAGCAAGGTGGAACTGATCAGACCACCGATCAACACAACAGCCAGAGGCGAAATCAATGGATTGACCGACAGCGCGATCGGCAGCAATCCACCAATGGCCGTCAGCGATGTAAGAATGATCGGGAGAAATCTCACCTCACCCGCCTCACGAATGGCGTCATCAACTGTCATACCCTGCTGACGCAGCTGATTTGTAAAGTCTACGAGCAAAATTGAATTTTTAACTTCAACGCCAGCCAGTGCGATCAGCCCGATGATGGCAACGAATGACAATGGATTCCCCGTGAACAGTAAGCCGAGTACCGCACCAACTATGCCAAGTGGTATCACACTTAGCACGATGAGCATGCTCTTGAATGTCTTGAACATCAGCACAAGCACTGCAATGAAGAGGAACACCGTGATAAGGATTACTGTCTCCAATCCGCCAAAGGATTCCTGGCTCGCTTCTACGTCCCCTCCCATCACGTAAGAATATCCGTGTGGCAAGTGAAGAGCTTCCATTTTATTTACAACTTCGTTGATCACCGTCTCATTCAGATAACCTTTTTCAACAAAGCTTGAGACAGACACCATGCGCACCTTGTTGTAGTGATCAATGCTCAAAGGCGATGTTTCGAGCTTCAGTTCAGCAACGTGTTCAAGCGGGATTGCCGCACCATGTTGATTGTTCACGAAAACGTTGTTGAATGATTTGAGTGTTGCACGTTCCTGTCTGGCGGTTGTGAGCAGCACGGTGAAGTCTTCACCGTCATTGTCTGAGAAATGACCAAGATCGAGGCCGGCAATCGCAAGGCGAACGGTACGATCGATATCAACTGTGTTGATTCCGCTCATTCTCGCTTTCTCCTGGTTGATGGCCACACGGATATCGCTCTTGAGGTTGCTCACCGGGTTGTTGACATAAATAGTCCCTTCTGTCTCTTTCAGCAACTGCTCGACACGCGCAGATAAATTACGCAAGGTGTCGAGGTTGTCGCCCAGAAGGCGCACTTCAACGGGTGCAACGATTGGCGGACCCTGCTCAAAATTCTTCACTTCAATTCTTGCATCAGGATAACTTCTGAACTGGTCGCGAAGTGAATTGATGATCTCAAGCTTGCGATCCGCACTTGTATTTTCCTCCAGCTGCACGAAGATCTGAGAGAAATCTGTTCGCTCATTCTCCTGAATCACATTATAGTAGACACGCGGGTTGCCCTTCCCCACGTTTGAAGCAAAATACTTTATTTCAGGAATCGCACTCAGCTTGTCTTCAACATACAAGGTCACGGAGTCAGTCTTTTCCAGGTTTGTCTGCAAAGGCGTTATTGTATTGATAATGAACTGTGGCTTTTCAGATGCCGGAAACAGGCTGAAGCCGATGACGGGGAACAATTGCAATGAGCCAAAAAAGATAACGCCTGCGATCACCAGTGTGATGACGGGATGCTTCAGCGCCTTGTCAAGAATACGCGAGTAGCTGGCGTGGATGAATTTCTGCAGGGTCTTGAGAAAAACATTTTCCCCATGACCTTTGTCTTTCAGCAAGCGACTTGACAAAAACGGAATTACCGTAAGCGAAACCAGCATCGATGCCAGCACCGACATAATCACCGCCAGTGGCAAACCGCGAATGAAGTCGCCTGCGCCCTCCGGCAGAAACACCAATGGCATAAAGGCGATGATCAGTGTTGTTGTACATCCGATCACAGCCAGTCCGATCTGAGAGGTTGCCTTGATCGTAGCTTCAAAGCGGCTATGGCCTTCACGAATCCAACGCTCAATATTTTCCACAACCACAATACTGTCGTCAACCAGGAGACCCAGCGCAACAACAAGTCCGACAATGCTGAGCTGGTTGAGACTGATTCCCATCACATCAAGCAGAACAAGTCCGATCGCAAGTGACAACGGAATAGATATCATTACAATGAGTGCAGCGCGGAGCCCCAGTGGCAACAACGTCAACGCTACCAGTGCGATCGCGATCAGGAAATCCGTGCCGAGACCACTTAATCTTTTGTTCACATTTTCAGCCTGATCGAAGTGATGGACGAGGTCAATGTTCCCCGGAAGGGACTGCTGAAAATTTTCAATCACCGGCAAATATTTTTTCTGCGTATCGGATATATTGAAGCCTGGCTTCTGCGCAGCTACAACAAATACTGCACGGTGGCCATTCAGCCGGGTAATGTGTTTCGTCTCATCGAATGTCGAATATGCATCAGCCACATCACGCAGCAGAATGTTTCTTCCATTCGCAGTATAAACGATCGTATGTTTTATTTCATCCATCGATTTGAAATTACCGCTCGTCTTGATATTGAATGACTTTGTACCTGCCACCACACTTCCACCCGGGATGTTTGCCATCTCGCTTTGAATACTGCCGATAATTGCATTCAGCGGAATTCGCATCTGTGCAATCTTCTCAAGGCGAAGGTCCACCCTGATGATCTGCTCCGGCAAACCCTGTACCTCCACGTTCTTGAGCATCGGAATTTTTTCGAGCTGCTCTTTCAGCTTTTCACTGTGATATTTCAATTTGGTTCGTGATGCATTCTCTGAGATTAGCGCTATCTGAACAACATTCACATCCGAGGGCTGAAATTTATTGATGTCGATGCTGAAGATCTCCTGAGGCAGTTCATTGCGAAGAGAACCTACTTCACGAACAAGCTCCTGGTATTTCTCATCCGGGTCGCTTTCGTATTTGTACTCCACACGAATCACGGCTAAACCATCATTGATGTTCGTCCTGATCCGCTTAATGTCTTCGAGTTCAT
This sequence comes from Fulvivirgaceae bacterium JP3-4, assembly GCA_029309925.1. Taxonomy (GTDB): domain Bacteria; phylum Bacteroidota; class Bacteroidia; order Cytophagales; family Cyclobacteriaceae; genus Chryseosolibacter. The sequence continues at coordinate 1,409,152 of JARKND010000001.1, read as the reverse complement.
TGACGCGCTCCTCAACCGGATCAACCACAAGTTCTTCCATATCCTTGGGGCTCGTGCCGGGATAAACCACCACAATGGCAAACTGTGGAGCTTCCGTTTCAGGATCTTCGCTGCGCGGCATGTTGAAAAGTGTAGTAACACCAACGGCTGCCGCCATCAGAAACATGATCAGAGTAAACTGATAGTTTTTTACTGCGTATGTTGAAATTTTCATCGCCCGATTATTTTATGATGGTGATCTCGCTCATATCAGTCAGGTAGGCACTGCCCGAAACAATAACCGCGGGAATATTTTCCAGGCCGTCTGTAATCAGAACGCGGTCCTGGTCAATTCCTGAAATTGTGACGGATTGTCTGACGGCCTTTTTGTAGTCAGGTGTGACAAACACGAAACCCTCGTTTCCATTTGCATCGAGCACTGCTTCATAAGGCAGCGACCAGACATTGGCAATATTTTTTGTGATGATGGAAGCCGAGGCAAACATACCCGATGCAAAAGTTGACGCACCATTTTTTACCTGAAGATCAACGTTGAATGTGCCGGTCGCAGGGTCAGAAGTTTCAGATTTGCGCAAAACTTTCGCTTCGTAGATCATTCCCGGAAACGCATCCAGCTTCACTTCCGCTTTGTCCTGCAGTCGGATCATCGCCCATTGCTTGTCAGTAACATTTATGCGGAGTATCCATTTGTTCGGTGATGTCCCGTTCGTGATGAACACAGGATCACCGATACCAATCACTTGCCCCGCATTCACGAATTTTTTGAGAACGAAACCATCGTGCTGCGCTACGATCTTCGAAAACTGCCTGTTAAAGGTAGCGGCATCGAGTTGCTGAGTCGCGAGATCAAGCGCTGTTTTGGCATTTTGCACCTGCTCCAGCGTGGCGACACTGTCCTTGTACAAGCGCTCAACACGTGTGAAATCTCTCAGGCTTTTTTCATACCCTAGCTTCGCCTGCGCAACGATGGCGTTAATTTCGCGCTGGTCGATGGTCGCCAGGAGCTGACCCTTTCTGATCGCGTCTCCTTCCTCAACCAAAACGCTTTCAATTACTCCGGCAACTTTGAAGGAAAGGAATGTTTCATTGTCAGTCGTAATCTTTCCTGATGACTGGATCGCCACTGCCTTCTCCTGACCCTTCACCTCCATTACTTTTACAGGTACAGGGTCACTTCTCTTGACGATGGGTGCCGGGCTGCTCGTCCCGTCTGTGCAGGAAGTGACCGATACAGCCAGTAGCAGGGCGATCACGCCAAGACCGGCAAGCTGGATTGTGTATTTTTTCATTGGGGGATAATTTTATTTCAGTTCGTTTGTTGGATTCTCTTTATCAAATTTTGCTTTCGCGATGAACAGCTCAAAGCGGCTAACGTTATTGAGAAGCTGCGATGTGGTAAGCTGGTTACGGGCATCGAGAAACTCGATCAGTGTATTCACGCCCTCGCCATAACCCGTTTCGATGAGCTTGAAATAACTGGATGCCGCCTGCAGTTGTTTTTTCGATGCGACATAGTTTGCATTTGCATTCAGGAGGTCGTTCATCGCCATCTCGGACGACAGCATCACTGCGCGCGAGGTGTTGGCAAGTGACAATTCCGAGGCTTTAACATCAAGTCGCGCCTGCCTGATGGAAAGTTGATTTGTAAAACCCTGGAACAACGGGACGGCTAGTTGCACACCGAACAGGTAATATTGAGACTGATCGTTGAATTGCCAGCCCGAAGCCTGGGAGCCCAGGTCGACAAACGCACTCAGCTTCGGCAAACGCTTAAGCTGCTGGAGGCGTACAACAGACTCGCTTACCTCATTGGCAACTTTCGCCATCACCAGTTCCTCGCGACTGGTAGTGTTCGTTGCGAGTGAATCAAGGCCACTGACATCTGCGAAATTGTCATCAATTTCGATCGATGAATCAAGGTCCCGGTTCAGCAGGAAATTGAAATATTTGCGACTATTGGAGAAACTGCTGCGGGCACTGTTCAATTCCGCTTTCACTTTCTCCATTTCACTTTGTGAACGCAGCACCTGCGCTGGAAGTCCTTTGCCATTTCGCTTCAGCGATTCATTGATCTCCACATTCTTCGTCACGATTGAAAGCGCACCTTCGTATATCTTCACGGCCTGTGCAGCTTCGAGGTGCTTAAAATACGCTTCAGTAATATCGAAGATGAGCTGGCGTTTGTATCGCTTCACCTCGTAGTCGGCAAGGACCACTTGCTTCGACTTGATATTTCGATTGACGACCAGATCTGTGTTGACGATCGGAAGCGCAGTGCGGATTCTTGCATCGTAAAAGTCCTTTGGAAAAAAATTCTGCTCTACGTTCTGGATCTGCGGAAACGCATCCGACTGCGTGAGTTGGTTCAACGACTGGTACACGGGATTAAGCAGGTCGCCAACGGGCAAGGCTATGCTACGACCACCGTCTCCTGATGTGTAATCCGCCAACAATTGTACGGAGGGAAGGAAAAGATTGCGTGAGATTGCCAGCGCATGGTCTGCCTGAGCAACAGAAAGCGTTTTCTGCTGCACAACGATATTGTTTTCAAGTCCATCGCGCAGGTATTTGTCAAGCGATGATTGGGCACCAGCTATGTTGCCAACCAGCAGTAAGAAACAGCCGAGCAGGTACGTGAAGGGGGATAAAGTTTTCATCGTTAATTTAGTTAACAGTGTTAAGTACAAGGACAAAAAATTTTACTTTTTATTGTGCATTCTTTCAAGAATTTCGATAACCATATTATTCGCTTTGAAGGCCAGATTTTCCTGGTTCAAGGCACTCACCACCTTGCAGCGATTGCGGATCTCGAGCGAGACAATGCCATGCACCATCGCCCAGACCGTGAAAGAAAGAATTTCCGTATGCATTCCCTGAAAATAGCCTTTATCAATACACTCCTGGATGGTTGCAACCAGGAAGTTAAATGCATTGTCCCCCTCTGTCCATTCGTTGCTCTCTTTGTCCAGCGCATTCATGGGCGAACGAACAATGAACATGAGATCATAGTATTCCCCATTCTCAATGGCAAACTGGATATAAGCCCTGCTGATTGCCTTCAAACGCTCAAACGGATCTTCCACCAGTCCGAGTGATTTGAAATATTGATTCAGGATGATAAACCCCTCCTGATGCAAAGCGTAGAAGATGTCGTCTTTATCTTTGAAATAGAGATAAATAGTCGTTGGCGAGTAATCTATCTTCTCTGCAATGTTCCGGATGGATGTATGTTCGAAGCCACGATCCATAAACAGTTCGCGCGCGCTCTGCAAGATCTTGCCGCGCAAATCTTCTTTATGTTTTTCCTTCCGTTTTGCTACCGTCATGGCCTCAATCGATTTACTTAACGGTGTTAAGTTAACAAGGGTTTCAGAAATTTCAAAATCGCTTTGCTATCACGGTCGGGACGCTTCGCATTTTTCGGGGTCATTTAGTTTCTCTTTTGCGATGGATCGCCTCACTAACTAGTTGATCGAAAAATGTCGCAACCGTTTGCGGTAGCGTCACCGGTAATGAATGCGCGAATTTTCCACACTAAATCGTTTGCGATGACGGCCGAATGTTCTTTACTTCCCTTTCCCAAACCACCTTTCAATCTACCTTATGACAAATTTCTATCTGAAACTCCGTCTGGTGCTGGCGTTTGTTTTGACGGCAACCGCCATCTCGGCTCAGACGATCTATGAAACTGTAGGCATCATCGGCTCGGCAACAGCCCAGGGATGGAACGCATCAACCCCGATGGAACTCAGCAATCCCGCGGATCCACACCAGTGGTCGCTCACGCTGATGCTCACGGCAGGCGAAGCAAAGTTTCGCGCGAACGACAACTGGTCCGTCAACTGGGGCGCTGGGGGTTTTCCTTCAGGCACCGGAGTACAAAACGGACCGAACATTCCTATTTCCGCTTCAGGCTACTATACAGTCTCCTTTAATGACATCACCGGAGCATATAACTTCCAGCTCAATGAAGCACAGATCTACACAACGGTCGGGCTAATCGGCAGCGCAACTTCAAATGGCTGGGATGCCTCAACCCCCATGGTTCAAAACCCTGCCGATCCACACCAATGGTCACTCACGATCACACTATCTAACGGAGAAGCAAAATTCAGAGCAAACAACAGCTGGGATGTAAACTGGGGTAATAATTCTTTTCCTGGCGGAACGGCATTTCAAAACGGTGCGAACATTCCCGTACCTGCAGGCGAATATGAGGTGACGTTCAACGATTTCACTCGTGAATACTTCTTCACGAATCTGAATCCAGTCACGTATGCGACAGTTGGAATTATCGGAAGCGCTACCGCACAAGGTTGGAACGCGTCAACGCCAATGAAGCCTGGCAGTTCTGCAAATGCATGGAGCCTGACAACGTATTTGACCGCAGGCGAACTTAAATTCCGCGCGAATAACTCGTGGGATGTAAACTGGGGCGGCAACGCATTCCCTTCCGGCAGCGCAATTCCGAACGGACCGAACATTCAGATCCCAGAGTCAGCTTATTATTCCATCAGCTTCGATGACCATGCAAGCACCTACAGCATTATTAAACTGAACCCTGCTACGTACGCGACCGTTGGCATAATCGGTACCGCAACGAGCAACGGCTGGGATGCATCAACACCAATGAACGTACAACCCGATGGCCACACGTGGAAACTCACCAACACCAGGCTGTTTAATGGAGAGGCTAAATTCCGCGCGAACAATAGCTGGACTGTCAACTGGGGTGCTACTGCTTTTCCGTCTGGAACAGGTTCGCAGGATGGGCCGAACATTCCGGTACCCGCTGGATTTTACGACATTACTTTCAATGATGTCACACGCGAGTACAGCTTCCAGGTCACCGGCACTGTCGTTGATGCAATCGTCACACTCAATCCAGCAGTTCCAACAGCAGATGAACCTGTCACAATCACTTATGACGCTGCTCAAGGCGTGTCAGGGCTGCGGGGTGCTGATAAAGTTTACATGCATGCTGGTGTTATTCTCTCCGGATTTGATGGAACCGGATGGAGCAATGTGGTGGGGAATTGGGGACAGGATGACGGGATCGGTCAGATGACGCGTGTTGACGGAGAGGAAAATAAGTGGCAGATTACAATCCCGAGTATAAGACAATACTTTAATGTCGATGAAGGTGTGCCGGTATTCCGGATCGGAATGGTTTTCCGAAGTGCAAATGGCGCCCAGACTGGAAAGTCTGCAACGGATGGAGACATTTTCGTGAACATCGATGCCGGTGACTTCACGCGATTTACCTCTCCACTTTCATCGCAGATCTTCGCATTAAGTGGCGAACAGATCAGCATCAGCGCAGAAACCTCTTCCACGGCAGGCACGATCTCACTCGAAATTAACAGTGGCAATGGCTTCGAAGTAGTTGCGGAGGCTGTCAACGCACAAACGATTTCATACAATTATGCGGTCACGCAATCAGCTTCATTGCAGTTGCGGGTCACTGCGGTCCTGGCCGAAAGCACCGTATCATCATTAAAAGATCTCGATGTAATCGTGCGGCAGCCCAACACGATCGCAGCGTTGCCTGCTGGCGTGAAGAACGGCATTAACTACGATGCAAACGACCCGACAAAAGCAACGCTGGTGCTACTCGCCCCGAACAAGAAGTTTGTCTATGCGGTTGGCGACTTCAACAACTGGGAGATTTCTGAAACTTCCCAGATGAACCAGACACCCGATGGAGAGTATTTCTGGATCTCACTTGCCAACCTCATTCCGCAAAAAGAATATGTGTTTCAATACTGGGTTGACGGCACCATCAAAATCGGTGATCCTTATGCGGATAAGGTTGCCGATCCGTTCAATGACCAGAATATTCCGGCTGATGTCTACCCAAATCCAGTTTCCTACAACGACAGGGACAACGGCATCGCTACGGTGCTTCAGACAGGGCAACAATCATTCCAGTGGACACATCCGACCGTTGCAGGAGGACAGCCAGCAAAGGAAGACCTCGTTATCTATGAACTTCTCGTGCGCGACTTCCTTGCATCGCACAGCTACCGCGACCTTGCCGATACACTCTCCTATCTGAAACGTCTCGGAGTGAATGCGATCGAGCTTCTGCCCATCATGGAATTCGAAGGCAACGAGAGCTGGGGCTACAATCCGTCATATCTTTTTGCGCCAGACAAATACTATGGAACGAAGAATGACCTGAAAGCCTTTATAAACGAGGCGCACAAACAGGGTTTTGTAGTATTGCTCGACATGGTATTGAATCACCAGTTTGGACAAAGCCCTATGGTGCGCATGTACTTCGATCAGGCGAATGGCAAACCAACAGCGCAAAGTCCGTGGTTCAACCAGGATCCCACACACCCGTTCAATGTCGGCTATGATTTTAACCATGAAAGCGCATATACCAAGCGTTATGTCGATGACGTAAACCGCTACTGGCTGGATGAATATCATTTCGATGGATTCCGGTTCGATCTCTCAAAAGGTTTTACGCAAGTCAATAACCCGAATGACGTTGGCGCCTGGAGCGCGTATGATCAGTCGCGGATCAATATCCTTACACGCATGACGGATGTGATCTGGCAAACAGACCCGGATGCATACGTGATCTTTGAACACCTTGCAGACAACAGCGAGGAAAAAGTTCTTGCCGACTATGGCATCATGCTGTGGGGGAATATGAATCACGCTTACAACAGCGTTGTGAACGGCCAGACAAACACAGACCTGAACTGGGCATTGTCGGGCACGCGTAATTGGAACGGCAAGCACCTCGTGCCTTACATGGAGAGTCACGATGAAGAAAGACTTATGGTCCGGGCGTTAAGTGAAGGCCTGTCAAGCGGAGATTATAACATTCGCAATGAAGACACTGCCCTCGAACGCGTAAAGCTTGCATCAGCATTCTTCTATCCATTGCCTGGCCCGAAGATGCTCTGGCAGTTCGGTGAACTCGGATATGATATCTCTATCAACTTCAACGGCCGCGTGGGCAACAAGCCGATTCCGTGGGGTGATCAGGATGGACTGAATTACCATCAGGACCCGGAGCGCATCAAACTTTATAAAGCAACTGCGGCAATTATCAACCTTGTTAACGATTACAATGAAATTTTCGAGCAGGGAAGTTTTTCGTGGACACCGAACGGTCAGTTCCGAAGGATCAGCGTGAGCCATGCGGATATGAACGTGACCATCCTTGGAAATTTTGGCGTTACTTCAGGCACCATGCAAGGAGGCTTCCAGCACACCGGTACATGGTATGACTATTTCTCTGGAAGAGCATACAACTTCTCGTCAACGTCACAGACAATCCACCTGGAGCCCGGGCAGTTCCACATCTTCATCGATCAGGTTGTCGACTTTCCTGAAAAGGGACTTGTGTATACTCCGGTATATATCGGAACACCGACAAACCTTACTGCACAAATTGCAGCAAGCGGTGTTTCACTTTCGTGGAATGATAACTCCGATGGTGAGACTGGTTACGTCTTACAACGACAGGCAGAAAATGAATCTTCCTTTACAACAATTGCAACGGCAGGGCTGGATGTCGTTTCTTATACGGATGAAAGCGTGGTGGATGGCGTGACATACTCTTACCGTGTTCAAACTGTGAGCGATGTGCAACCTGCATCAGACTGGAGCAATACAGCGCTTGTGAATCTTGAACTAAACGCACCTTCCGATCTCACTGCGGAAGCTCAGGGTAAGAAGACAATCGCACTGTCGTGGATCGATAATTCGCAACATGAAACAGCCTATATTATAGAGCGTGCTGTTGCGCATGGCAATCAGCAAAGTTCATTTTCTGTCGTGGCAGAGGTTACTGCCGGGTCGGAAATGTTTACCGATTCAAATATTTCGGCTGGTAAATTCTATTCTTATCGCGTAAGCGCGAAGGATGAAGATGAAGTTTCCACCTCCATCACGTCAGCAATTGTGAGGCCTGCTGATAAGACCAAAACATCACTGATTACAATGTATCCTAATTCAGCGTCACATATGGTGACGATTGGCAACGACCATGATGGTCCGCTGCAGATCCGGATTTCAAACATGCAGGGTGTTGTTCTGAAATCTTTCGAGATGAAGGCCGGGAAAGAGACGGATGTAAACGTGAGCGACTGGCCTGAGGGAATTTATATTCTTCAGATTCAGTCTGGTACGGAAAGTTCGCGCGTGCAGCTGGTCGTGAAACATTAGGGTCGTAGCCACCAAGACACCAAGACTCGAAGTACCACGAAGAAGAAAACCTTTGTGCGCCTCGGAGCCTTCGTGTCTTGGTGGCTATTTACCGTGCAGGCACCTGAGCTGATTCAGCTGCAAGATAGCGTGATGTCTTTCCATTTTCTGTCTTGACCATCTCTTCTGGCGTTCCCTGAAAAACAATCTTCCCGCCTTCGTCTCCTGCTCCAGGACCAATGTCAATCACCCAGTCACTCGAGGCAACAACATGCATATCGTGCTCTACCACGATGACGCTATTACCAGCGTCAACGAGGCCATGCAATTGTTTCAGTAACTTCCTGACATCGCTGGGATGAAGGCCGGTAGTGGGCTCGTCCAGAATATATAAAGTATCTCCCCGCTGCACGCGCTGAAGCTCCGTGGCAAGTTTGATACGCTGCGCTTCTCCACCGGAGAGTTCGGTAGCGGACTGCCCGAGACGCAAGTACCCAAGGCCTACTTCACGGACCACATTCAGCGTCCGGTGAATATGCTCTTCCTCACTGAAGAAAGCCCATGCTTCATCAACCGTCATCGACAATACGTCCGCAATGTTTTTTCCCTTGTATTTTACTTCAAGCGTCTTAGCGTTATACCTCGCCCCATGGCAGACCGGACAAGGTACGTATACACTTGGCAGAAAGAGCAGTTCGACCATCACAAACCCTTCGCCCTCGCAGTTCTCACATCTTCCCTTCGCCACATTGAATGAAAACCGCCCCGCATCGTATCGCCTTTCACGTGCCATCTTCGTTGTTGCAAACAGCTTTCGGACATAATCGAATAAGCCTGTATAGGTCGCAAGGTTCGAGCGCGGTGTTCTTCCAATCGGTTTCTGATCCACCACTACCATGCGCCCGATATGTTCAAGGCCGCTCACAATCTCACCTCCCAACGTCTCCACCACATTTTCCTCAAGCGGATTTTCCGGTGATTCCGAAACAATAACGGTTTGACCCAGATGCTGAGAGACGAGTTCCACCAGCACCTGGCTCACAAGCGTTGATTTTCCGGAACCGGATACGCCAGTAATACTCGTAAAAACGCCAAGTGGAAAATCAACATCAAGATTCTGAACATTGTTGCGCGTTACACCTCGAAGCTGTAACCATTGCGTTGGCTTTCTGAAAGGCGCATGATACTCGTCCTTCTCATTGAATAGAAAATGACGCGTTTGCGATCGCTCAATTTTTTTAAGTCCTTCCAGGGGTCCGCTGTACAGGATCTCACCACCAGCCTCTCCAGCCCCCGGCCCGACATCTACAATCCAGTCTGCATGGCGAATCACATCAAGCTCATGTTCGACAACAAAAATGGAATTACCTGATGACTTCAATCCGTCCAGGGCACGCAATAGTGCCTCGGTGTCTGCCGGATGCAGGCCAGCGCTGGGTTCATCGAGCACATAGACAACACCAAATAAATTTGAATGGACCTGTGTGGCAAGCCGCAGACGCTGCAGTTCGCCAGGAGATAACGTTGGTGTGCTGCGCTCAAGCGTAAGATACCCAAGACCAAGATCGAGTAATACTCTCAGCCTCGATACGAGGTCCTCTGCTATGCGCTGAGAGACAATGAGTTTTTCAGGATGATCATCGGCTTCAATGACTTTCGCAGCTGCGAATGGTTGCAGAAGTTGCGACAATTGCTTCATCGGCAGTCGTGACATTTCAGCAATGTCAAGGCCCGCAAATTTAACACGAAGCGATTCCCTGCGAAGACGTTTACCACGACATTCAGGACACTCGGTGCTGAGCATAAACCGGGAAACCCGTTTCTTCATCAGCTGACTCTGCGTTGTGGCAAACGTAGTCATCACATATTTTCTTGCCCCAATGAATGTGCCCATATAACTCGGTTCCATTTTGCTCTTCAAGGCCTGCTTCACTTCGCGCAGGTTGAAGCCGGCAAAAACCGGAACCACCGGCTGCTCATCGGTAAACAAAATCCAGTCGCGATCCTTTTTAGGAATATCCCGCCATGGTTTGTCGATATTATAACCAAGCGTGGTGAGTATATCGCGGAGATTCTGACCCTGCCACGCAGAAGGCCATGCAGCAATCGCCTTCTCGCGAATGGAAAGTGAATCATCAGGAACCATTGACTGTTCAGTTACTTCGTACACGCGCCCGAGTCCGTGGCAGGTTGGGCATGCACCCTGCGGAGTGTTAGCTGAAAACGACTCAGCATAGAGAATTGACTGACCTTTCGGATAGTCACCCGCACGCGAATACAACATGCGTAATAAATTGGAAAGTGTAGTGACGCTTCCCACCGAAGATCGCGTTGATGGCGCACCCCGCTGTTGCTGCAGCGCCACCGCAGGAGGAAGACCTGTAATCTGTTCAACTTTAGGGACAGACATCTGGTGAAATAGCCTGCGGGCATAAGGAGAAACCGACTCGAGATAGCGCCTCTGTGCTTCAGCGTACAGTGTTCCGAATGCCAACGATGATTTTCCTGAGCCCGAAACGCCAGTAAAGACTACCAGCGAATTCCGCGGAATCTGAAGCGAAACATTTTTGAGGTTGTGCTCGCTTGCGCCACGAACATCAACATATCCGCCATCATCAATTTCCTGCTGCTGAACGTCCCGTACCATAATGCGGTGTTAAAAAAACATGTGCCGTTATTCGAAGCGATGATTTCAATACAAGGTACCTATTCAAAGCCAAACGAAGGAAAGCATGACACAGTACCTTCTCATATGTCCTGTTGCAAAGTCACATTAGACAGACTGTGATCGAAACAGTCTGCAAATAGTGATAAATCGTCTGCGATCTGAGTCTCGGCCTGACATTCGCTATGTCAACCATGAGGCTTCTGGAACAGATTTGAACAAAATTCAGCCCGGACCAACGATAACAGAAGTTTTCGGATCCTTGGAATCCGGCTGAGTCATTGGCTCAAGGTGTCTTTCGAAACAGGCCGGAAGTGGTCAAATATCAGCTTTCCAAAACATTTGTGGCAAACAGGGAACTATCCATCCGCCCTTTACGTAAAACAGACCAAACGGTCTTTTTTATTAAATTTGACCCGTCATGAAAAAATCCGAAAGAACAAGGCAGTTTATTATTGAGCAATCCGCAGCCATCATTAATAAAAGAGGCGTTTCAGGTACGTCTATAGCCGACCTGATGGAGGCGACAAAGCTCGCAAAAGGTGGGATATATGGGAATTTCGAGAATAAAGACGAGATCTGTCTTGAAGTGTTCAACTACCTGGCCGGATCAGTAGGTAAAGGGCTCGATAACGCAATAGCCAATAAAGACACTGCTAAGGATAAACTCTATGCACTTTTGGATTACTATCAGCAGCGCGTGGTCAGCAGCGAAGCGGGAGGCTGCCCCTTGTTGAATTTTGGCGTTGAAGCTGACGATACTAACCCGGCAATCCGGCAGAACGTGGCCAAGGCGATAAAAAGAAGCCAGCAAAGGATAGAAAAAGTGGTGAATGAGGGAAAAAGTACCGGGGAATTCAGCAAGAAAATAGACTCCGGACGCTTTGCGCTGAAGATGTTTACGATGATCGAAGGCGCAATGTTTACTTCCCGCGTCACCGGAAGCCTGGCTCCGATGAAAACCATCGTTGAAACTTTAAAAACTGAAATAGGTTCATTCTGATTTTTTTTCAAACAAAAAAGACCGCTCGGTCTAATTATCATGAAAACAACAAACAATTCAATGCTTATCACCGGAGGCGGTTCCGGCATCGGGCTGGAAATCGCCAAACTATTTTCAAGGAAGGGCAACAAGGTAATCATTACCGCCCGGAATGAGGAAAAGCTCAAGGCAGCACTGGCACAACTGGATGGCGATGCACATTACATCGTTGCAGACGTCACACGTGAAGAGGATGTAGCTGCCCTTGTTCAACAAATCACCAATGATTTCCCCGACCTGAATGTCCTTGTCAACAACGCGGGTCACGCACGGATCCATGATATCGCACAATCAGAAGATGCACTACAAATCGCGCGAGACGAAATGGAAACCAATTACTTCGGAGTTGTAAACCTGACCACCGGCCTTCTTCCGGTTCTGAAAAAGAACAAAGACGCTGCTGTAGTCAACGTCACCTCGATTGTAGCATTCGCACCCGGACTTTCCCTCCCAACCTACAGCGCAAGTAAAGCAGCGTTGCACTCCTATACGCAGTCACTGCGCCTAAGTCTTGACAAATCAGCTATAAAAGTGTTCGAAGTGATGCCACCGCTTGTCGACACCGAGTTCGCGAAAGACATTAAATCAGACAACAAGATCTCTCCTGCAGAAGTGGCAATGGAGTTGATGCTAGGCATGGCAACTGATAATTACGAAGTCAGAATTGCTTCGACCGAACAACTTTACCGGAATTTTCTTGGCAGACCCGACAAAGCAATGCTGGCATTAAACGGACTTCCACTTCAATAAATTTGAATTACACAGATGAAACAATTGAATCCTCAGTACACAGTGATCAGCACGATCCTGGCGTTTGCACTCATTCCACTTTCCGGATTTGCCACCGACATCTATCTGCCATCGTTTCCAACCATGGTGGGTTTCTTTGGAACCAATAAAGCCGACATTCAGTTATCACTGGTCGTCTTCATCATCAGCAGTGGTGCAGGACAGCTTTTCGCTGGGAGCCTGGTCGATAAGTTCGGGCGCTATCGCCTTACGTTATCGGCCCTCTTCATTTTTGCAATTTCATGTTTCGTCATCGCCATTTCAAACAGCATCACCGTCCTTCTTGCAATGCGCGTTGTCCAGGGGCTGACAGTTGCGCTGATTGTGGTTAGCAAGCGCGCTTTTATTCTTGATATCTACACTGGAGAAAAGCTCAGGCATTATACAAGCCTCTTCTCCATCATCTGGGCCCTCGCCCCTATTATCGCACCTTTCATTGGAGGTTTTCTCCATTACTATTTCGGTTGGCAATCAAACTTCTACTTCCTCGGCTTCGCAACAGTAATTCTGATAGCGCTTGAGCTGAAGTATAGCGGGGAAACGATCAAGGAATACCACTCGTTCAATGTCCGCTCATTGTTTCGCGCGTACTCAACGAAACTCACAACTCCTGATTATGCAATGACACTGGCAATCCTCGGTCTCTCTTACTCTATGGTGATGGTGTTCAATATGGCGAGCCCTTTCATTATCGAGAAAGTATTTCATCAGTCACCGGTGATGACAGGAAACGCATCTTTATTGTCAGGTCTTGCAATCCTCGCAGGCGGATTAATCAGCAAAGCAACCATCCAAAAAACGATCTATGCAAAAATGAGCATTGCGGGGCCTTTGCTGATGACCTTGCCGATTGCATTACTTGGCGCCATGACGCTCATGCCTTCGTTTGCTCTCATGATGACCGTGGTATTTCTGCTGCACATCGTTTCCGGTTTTACCTTTAACACGTTCTACGCTTATGCGTTCGGTCGCTTCTCAACCCATGCCGGAATTGTGAGTGGCCTGACTGGCGGTGGTCTTTATGTCATTACATCCATTGTCAGTTACTCACTTGTCGGGATCCTTGAAGTGAAGACGCCTATCGTGCTTGCTGGAGGATACCTGATCATCGCTGGGCTTGTCGTCAGCTCATTCTTATTGTTCGTGCGCTATAAACGCAAAGTCGAAATCAGCCAGACCCAATCAGCTAATAGCAGCGTGGTTGTGTCGTAAAAATAATTCTCACAAAACATTATCATTTAAATTTTGCAAAATGGAAACAGCAACAAAAACAAAGAAGATCGTGTACACGGGTAAAACGCATACTACCGGTGGCCGCGAACATGGTGTAGCCGTTAGCAGTGACGGCAACCTGGATATTACCCTATCAACGCCTGGCACCGATGGCGTTGGCACGAACCCGGAACAATTATTTGCAGCAGGCTGGTCTGCATGCTTTGAAGGAGCGTTGGGAATTGGCGCGCGGAAGATGCATGTCATTCTTCCGAAAGATACAGCGATTGATGCGGAGGTTGACCTGGTGTCAGACGAGACAGGGTACTCGCTGCAGGCGAGACTATATGTAAGTCTGCCAGGGATTGAGAAAGATCTTGCACAGAAACTGGTCGACTTCGCGCATGGTGCATGTCCTTATTCGAAAGCCATTCGCGGAAATGTTGCCGTACAGATTAGTCTGGTTTAATTAGAAATTATCAAATGTCAAATGACTCCGCCTGGGGTCATTTTTTTTGGCTTAAATTTCTATTGCTCAACTTTGCCAAATCCGGTGTCACCGAGCCACAGAATTCTTCCTCCCTTCACAACTGTAAAAAAAGCGTTGTAAGTCTTTGGCTTTCCTTCAATGTCTGAAAATGCGACTTGCCAGTTATTCGGTACTGAAAATGTTCCGTTGGATTTTGCTCCCTGGTATTTAAGATTACCAACGAATCCACTCGCTGACGCTATATTCCATTTGTATGTGTTACCGGGGCCGAATTCAAAATTTTCGGTTGAGGAGTGTGAGTCCATACCGGCATTTGCTCCCGTATAGGCGTTGACGTACTGCGTTGCTGCCGAAAAATTGTTCGACCACGTGCCCTTCAGGTCCACCGCGTCAACCGCGAACTTATTGTAGCCAGGCAACGGGAGAAGCTTTGACCAGATGGCATCATCCGCATAGTAGTCAACCTTCGCAGCGTCTACACCGAACGCATTGACAAAAGTAACTTTGTCGGGACAGATGATTTCCATCCAGCCACTTTTACCTTTTTTGAACAACGATACATATACGCGCTTTTCTGTCTGGGTATCCGTGACGTCCCCTGAAATCAATGACGGTCGTTCATAGTTGAGAGTGGAGCCCAGGACGTGATAATTTGATAGGTTGCTGTACCGGGGCGCTACAAGTGTATTCCATGCATTGTTAGAAATTGTAACATGGTCGCCACTTGATACATCCACCTGATGAGCATTCAAATGCAGCAGCACAACGATGTTACCTTTTGAAACGCGAACCCAGTCGGCAGCAATGGTACTGGTCCACCCGTCATCAAAGTTAGTAGTCGAAAAACGAAAGCCGTCACTTGCAGTAGATTTTGAACCGGAAGGCTGCGTTATAACCGTGGTGTTTGCAACGGTGCTACTGGTGACCGCAGGCTTTGAGAGATCGAACGATTCGAGGAATTTCTGGATCTCCTGTTCGTAGTCACTGGTGTTGGTTGCGATCACCACACTCATGCATCGGCCATAGCCACTGCTCGTGACAAGCATCGCAGCGGATTGTGCGCCATTGAATTCGAATGGTGCTACTCCAGCCTGCGCCTGCCATCCATCCTTTGATTCAGAAGGCGTCATCTGCGGTGATGACGCTGGCTTGTAAACTTTCACTACCAGTTCCTGCCATTCACTTGCAAAATCTGCCTGCAAAGTTCCCTTGCTGTTCGTACTTGCATATACTGCCAGCTGACAATAGGTGCGTGTCTGATTGTTGGTAATTGCATATCCCCTGACACTAGCCGTAGCGTTGACTTTCTGCCAGCCAGGCGGGACGGTATAGGTCGCCAGGTCGAAAGTCTCTTTTTGTTGAGCCATTGCCGACACACAAAGCGTCAGCAGACTAATCGCAGCGATTGTTTTCATAGTGGTGGTCGTTAACGTCCCGGCAAGGTGAGACAAGAAGGGGGTTTATTTTGCAATGGAATATACAAAAATAAACGTTGCAACGACCCGCTTGTCCATTCACAAATGAAAAATGAACTGCATGTTAAACGATCACTCACTTCGCAATGAAGACACCGGATTTACTAACGCTGCCTTGACAGACTGGTAACTGATCGTCAATAGGGCGATGAACACAGCAGAGGCACCTGCAAGGACAAAAGACCACGGACTGATATCCATCCGGTATGCAAAACCTTCCAGCCAGCGCGTCATCGCGTACCACGCAACAGGAGTCGCGATAGCAATGGAGATCAGCACGAGGACAATAAAATCACGCGACAATAATCCAATGATACTCTTAACATCGGCCCCTAGCACTTTGCGGATGCCAATTTCCTTCGTGCGTTGCTCTGCGGTGTAGGTTGCAAGGCCGAGAAGACCGAGACATGCTATAAAAATTGCAAGGCATGAAAACGTAGTGAACAATCTTCTGAAGATGAAATCTGCTTTGTACTGACGATTGAAAGTATCATCGAGGAAACTGTAGAGGAAAGGCCGTTGCGGAACAACCTGCTTCCACACCTTCTCCAGCGCTGCAATAGTTTCCGTGACATTCTCCGGTTTGATCTTCACCGTGGCGTATCGGCTTGCGTATGCCTGGAACGGCAACGTCAGCGGTTCGATGTCCCGATGCAAGGATGTGAAATTGAAGTCGCGCACCACTCCGATAACCTCACCTTCCCTGCCCCACTGACTGAATTTCTTTCCGACAATATCAGCTGGATTCGAGTAGCCATATTGTTTCGCTGCCGCCTCGTTGACAATCAACGCGCGTGCTGAATCTGTCGGGTACTTCCGCGAATACGATCTGCCTGCGATAAGCTCCATTCCAAAATGATCGACAAAGTCTAAACCAACCTGAAAGATTGGCTGACCCTTACCTTCGACCTTGCCTTCAGGATTCTCAATCTCCGTATAAGCATGCGGATAATAACTACCCGGAACACTTCTCGAAAATGCCACCGAAATCACGTTTGGGTTTCGTTCCATTTCGGCTTTCAGCACTTCAGACTTTTCAGTAACCGACCCATCATAATTATAGTCCAGCACGACCATTTGCTCGCGGTCAAATCCGAGGTCTTTATCGAGCACGAAATTCATCTGGAAGTATACAATGATCGTTCCGGCAATCAGGGCGATTGATAACGTGAATTGAAACACAACAAGTGCCCGTCTCAGGTTTGCCCCACCCGTATGCGAGCGTTTTATTCCTTTGAGGATTAGCACAGGGTTGAAGCCTGACAGAACGAAAGCGGGGTAAGAACCCGCGATCAATCCGATGACGATCATGGCCGCAACGAAGGTCGACACGCCCTGCCAGTTCAGCACGCTTCCAATGGAAAGTTCTTTTCCTGTGAAGTTCACCATGTAGGGCAAAGCAATGTAAGCCAGAATCAACGCAACGATCACAGAGAAGAAAACGATAACAAATGATTCTCCCAGGAATTGCGAGATCAGGCTGCTGCGATCAGCTCCAATGGACTTGCGAACGCCAACTTCCTTCCCGCGCTCCATCGATCGCGCGGTGGACAAATTCATGAAATTAATGATGGCAATGGCGAGGATGAACAAACCAACAATGGAAAAGACATAGATGTTGGAAAGACTTCCGGTTTCCCCGGGCTGTCGGTCAGCAGTCGTGCGCAGGTACATGTCTTTCAGCGGTTCTATATCAACAACATAATGCTTGTCCTGATTTACACGTTCGGCAAAATCCGGAAATTTTTTTCTGAATGATGCTTCGTCAAATTTCTCGTTGACAAGAAAGTAAGTATAGAAATCAACATACCCCCATGCATCAAAAACCTGAGGCACCGATTTGCGGAAAGTGTTCATTGAAACCAGAACATCAAACCTGAAGTGCGAGTTGGCTGGAACTTCTCTCATCACGCCAGTCACGGTATAATCACCTGCATTGCCCCGGCCGGCAGAGCCTGTACTTTTGAACGTTTTTCCTATCGGATCTTCATCACCGAAGTATTTGCGTGCTGTGCTTTCCGTCAGCACAATGCTGAACGGCTCCGCCAGAGCAGTCTTAGGATTGCCTTTTACCAATGTCCAGCTGAAAACATCGAATACTGTGGAGTCCATAAAGAAGATGCCTTCCTCCTGATACATCTTATCTTCGTAAGTCAGCAAAATATCTGCGCGGCCAGAGAACTGAACAACCTTCTCGACTTCGGGAAATTCATTCTTTAAAGCTGGACCAATTGGCGCATTCCCCCACACCCAGTGCGGATAAGGAGACTTTGCACCTTTTTCTTCAGATTCTTTCCAACCGTGTGTCACACGATAAATCCTGTGGCCATTTTCATGATAGTTGTCGTAAGAGAGCTCGTGCTGAACATACAGAAATATCAGGAGGCAACAGGCTATGCCAAGAGCCAGACCAAAAATGTTGATGGCTGAATACGCGGTCTTTTTGATGAGGTTTCTCCACGCGATCTTAAAATAGTTTTTGAACATAGCGTATTGATTAAAGGTGGGTGACGAACTGAAATTCTTTAACAGGACAGGCCTGAGAAGTTTGACCATCTCAACCGTGTAAATCCATCTGGCGCGTGACAGCGATTTCTCCTCCGCATTGATCAGAAACAATTCTTCCATGTCCCCTTCGATTTCCTCGAGGTACTCATCCTTGACAAACGTCCGCAGTAACTTCAGCGGCCACTGCGGTGGCTGGATAGAATTGTTAACACTCATATCAGTTTGAGCTCGTGCGAGAGCGCAGGGATAGAATTCCACAAGCCCGCACGAATCTCTTTCATCTCATTTAAAACTTTGTGGGCGTAAGAAGTTGTCGTGTAAATGCGTTTGCGTTTGCCGCCACGCTTCTGTGTTGCTTCACCGAATTCAGATGTGAGAAAACCTTTTTCCTCCATCCGCTTCAGCGCGGATTGAATCGAACCTACACTTAATCTTTCTTTCAGCCGGCTTTCAAGTTCGCGCTTGATCTCCACACCATAAGCTTCCGACTGTAAAGACGCAACTGTCAGTAACACAAGCTCTTCAAACTCCCCCAACTTCGTTTTTTTCATACGTGAGCGATATTATTCGTAATTGCAGTAAATATAGGAAAAACTATATTATTCGCAATTGCAGATAAAATAATTAATTCGAGAACGCAGGGCTGATGTTGGATCGCAGGTCCATATTCAACTATGCTGTGTTTTTTGGCAGCGCTAACTCCCGCTGGATTGTCCAGCCCCTGTCGGAAATCCAGGATCTGTCAGAACGCATTCAACCGCAGCTTTACCAACGGCATTCTGGTCTTGTGAAGCCTTATCTTTTGAGTCGCTGCGGCTCCGCTTGAAATGATTCCTGCTGGTGGATGAATGCTAAACAGATTTATCTCCTGGTTCTTCCCTTTCAATTGATAAGCACCTTCGAAATCCGCAGTGTACATTTCCGGCAGTCCATCGAGAATTGCTGTCGACACCAGCAGATCCCGATTGAGTTCGTTGCATTTTCCCTGAATCCTCGAAGCGGTATTCACGACATCGCCATGAAACGCAATCGACTTGCGCAATGACCCAACCTGTGTTCGAATCACTTTACCATGATGGATCCCTGCTTTAAATTGCGGTATGGTGTTGTAATGTTTTTTGTAATAACGTGCCCGCGCTTCCAGATTCTGAAGAAAGAAATAATAATGCTCGATCGATCTTCTGAAATTGACGTCCGATGTCTTCCATGTGAAAACCACTTCATCACCTACATATTGATAAATTTCAGCTTTTGTTCTGTCTGCAGCTTTGGTCATGTCAACGAAACAATCCCGAATAAAGGCACTGTACCTGGCTGCTCCCATTTGCTCGGCATGCATTGTCGATGATTTCATGTCGACAAACATAAATATGCGATCTTCCTCGACCGCGTCTCCCGGCAGTGAAAGGATCTGCAACAGATCGTTAGTCTGGATCCACAATGCCGCTGCCTTTGAAAGTTGCAGCAAAAAAGTTATCACCAGCATGTAGACGGACAGAATGATAAGGTTCGGGAGCGCCATCATATGAGCGACAATATTTTTCGCAATCTCATCCGAAAGATTGGCAAACATCGGCACCAGTGTTGCGGTTAGCGAAAGACCGATGGCCAGGTTCACAAGCGTCTTCGCTGCAACGC
This sequence comes from Fulvivirgaceae bacterium JP3-4, assembly GCA_029309925.1. Taxonomy (GTDB): domain Bacteria; phylum Bacteroidota; class Bacteroidia; order Cytophagales; family Cyclobacteriaceae; genus Chryseosolibacter. The sequence goes on along the minus strand of JARKND010000001.1, from coordinate 1,389,164 downwards.
GACCAGCGAACCTTGTTGTTTTGAAATAGGTGTCAAACAAGCAGTCAACCAGACCAAATGCAAATCCGTCAATGATACCTGACATTAAAACTGAAACAAATAATAACCCAACAGAAATATCCGCCCTGTAGAACACAGTGTCATCAAGCCCCCATAACTTAATGGACAGGAACAATTGTTTTGACAATGTCCATGTAACTATACTGATCGCTATCCACTTAAAATTAATCCTGAAGAACCGGTTCATACGGAGGCGGAACATTTTTGTGTTACTTTAATACTTTATAAAATTGTTTGAGTAGTTGCGTAATCAGCCTGGTGAACAGGTATCGTTTCAGCGACAAGCTGTTGATCAACTTCAACAGTCCTTTTAGGTGCGCTCATTTTCTCCTTTAGTCTGTCAACGATGTAATAAACCATCGGTACAACGAACACGGTCAGCATAAGCGATGAAAGCAACCCACCGATCATGACAATGGCAAGACCATTTTTCCATTCAGAACCAGCACCTCCTGCCATGGCGATCGGAAGCATACCAATTACCATCGCGATCGTTGTCATCAGGATCGGACGCAAGCGTGCATTCCCGGCATCGATCAGCGCGTCAAAAGTAGATTGGCCTTCAAGCTTTCGCTGATTGGTAAAATCAACGATCAGGATTCCGTTCTTCAACACAAGACCGATGAGCATGATAATTCCAAGCATCGTAAAAATGCTGAGCGTGCTCATAGCAAGGTTCAGCGCGATCAAGGCACCGATCAATGCAACCGGAACAGAGAACAACACCACAAATGGATAGACGAAACTATCGTACAGCACTACCATTACCAGATACACAAGTAAGATCGCGGTAGCCAATGCCAATCCCAATGCAGCGAACGAATCACCCTGCCGTTCGATATCACCCGTCCATTTCATCTCAACAGTTGAAGGGAGTGGATTTTTTATCAGCTCCTGGTTGATTGACTGCGCAAGTGTGCCTGAGGTAACGCCAAGCACGTTACTCTTAATGGTCACGGATGTTCTGCGGTCTTTCCGCTCGAGCATGGACGGACCGCTGCTTTGCTGCAACGTAGCAAACTGGCTCAGGGCAATCTTTTCCTTTTTGTTGTTCACAAACGTGATACCCTCTACGTCTGATGGGTTATCGCGATCGAATTCATCAAGCCTTACGTTGATGTCGTATTCGTTGTTAGCTGCGCGAAATTTCGCATCGGTATTTCCAGTGTAAGCATTTTGCAACGTTGCGCCTACCTGCCCTACGCTCAAACCTAGCTGCGCCATTTTTTCGCGGTCGAGGCTTACCATCAACTCAGGGTTCCCGTCTTCCACACTTACCGATACATCATTGGCCCCTGGCAGGTTCTTAATCATTTTTTCAAGCTGCTTTGTGGCTTTTACAAGATCTTCGGCAACCTCACTATTCAGCACGATCTGAATCGGCTCCTCCGACTTTGTAATTCCAATAACCGAAGAATTCACCTCAAGACCGGGATAAGCAGACTCGAGTTGTTTCCTGACGCGGATCATAAAATCGGAAGTCTTCACTTCGCGCTCGTTGGCGGGAACAAGACTAACCGTAAGTTCGGTCTTGTTTTCGCTTCCGATTGTGGCGATAACACCAGACGAACTCGCTCCACCCACATTCGACAAAACTGACTTTACTTCCGGCTGTGATCTCAGGAAGTTTTCAATCTCCAGCGTTCTGATATTATTTTCAGTCAGTGAAGTCCGCTTGTCGTATTCCAGCTTCAACTGCAGTTTGCCACGGTCACCTGACGCAACCATCTCCTGACCAAGAATTCCCATGCTCATGATTACCCCCGTGGCAACAAACGCACCGATGACCGCAACTCCAGTAATAGTCTTGTGACGTAACGTCCAGCGAAGTTGGTTGGTGTACCAACCCGTCAGCTTGTTCAAATACGATTCAAAGACCATCAGGAAACGGTGAAAGTAATTTTTCGGATTGAGGTGTGTCACCTGACCGAAACGAGAGGCCAGCCACGGTGTGATCGTAAAGCACACGAACAAACTCATGAGTGTTGACACCACGATCGTTACAGAATATTGACGCAGCACGTCACCGATGATTGTGTCAATCATGGCAATCGGCATGAACACGACAACGTCCACGAGCGTAATCGCCATTGCAGAGAATCCGATTTCCTTTCTCCCATCAAGCGTTGCCTGCACTTTGTCTTTGCCCATGTGAAGGTGTCTGTGAATATTTTCAAGCACCACGATCGAGTCATCGACAAGGATTCCGATCACCAGCGACATCGCAAGCAACGTCATCAGGTTAAGCGAGTAACCGAAAATGTACATCGCAATGAAAGTCGACAACAATGAGGCAGGAATCGCCACCAGGACAATAAGTGAATCCCTTAAACTATGGAGAAACAATAGCATCACAGCGGCAACGAGTATTACAGCAATCATCAGATCGTGCGTTACGGCATTGGCAGCCTCAAGTGTAAACTCCGAGGTATCATCGGCAATGATGATCTGCAATCCACGCCCTTTATACTTGTCCTCCATTGACGCGATCTTCTTTCGCAGCTGTTCACTGATCTTCACCGCGTTTGCCTCACTCTGCTTTTTTATACTTATGCCAATACCTTCTTTCCCGTTAAAGCGGCTGATGGAACTCTGCTCCCTTGCCCCATCCACAACATCCGCTACATCACGCACGCGAACTGAGCTTCCACCCTCCGTTTTAACGACAAGGTCTTTGATTTCAGCGAGGGTAGTGAATTTACCCGCGAGCCTTACCGTAATCTGATCATCGCGATCCTTCACTTTGCCTGTTGGAAAATCCATGTTTGCAAAATTGATCGCATCCGTCACCTGAGACAAAGACAAATTGAAATGAGCAAGCTTGTCTTTGTCAACATTCACTTTTATCTCGCGCTTCTGGCCGCCAAGCAAGCGCGTCTCGCCTATTCCCTGGATCTGCTGTATCTGCGGAAGCAATTCATTCTCCACGATATCATAGGCTTCGCGTGCACCAAGATCACCCACTACGATCAAATCGATGATCGGCTGATCACTTGGTGAAACCTTCGATATCGAAGGCGACTCCACATCTTCCGGCAAGGTGCTCAGGATATTATTGATGGCGCGCTGTGCTTCCTGTTGTTTCGATTCTGTGTCAGTCCCGGTACTGAATTCAACAATGAGTACCGAGACGCCTTCATACGACTGAGATAAGATACTTTTCACTCCATCCAGCGATGAGACAATGTCTTCAATATTTTTTGTCACGGATTGTTCGACCTCTGACGGTGCAGCACCAGGATAAGGAGTCGTGATCACGAGCGTTGGAACTTCCATCGGTGGCAGCAGCTCGTAGCGCAACGTGGTGTAGCAATATGCACCACCCAACATCAGGATCGAAAAAATTACGATGATGATTGAAGGACGTTTAATTGATATTTCTGTTAAGTTCATGATGAATACATTTTTGAAACGAGCACTATTTTACAACGGTCACATTTGAGCCATCCGCAAGATTGATATGACCTGTTGTCACAACAATTTCACCTTCCGTCAATCCGGCCAGCACCTCGATTGAATCATCGATCGCGAAACCGGTACGGATTTGTTTGAGTGACGCCTTGCCGCTCTTGACAACAAACACCTGCGGGTTCTTGGCCGATCCGAGCAACGCTGCGCGCGGAATGAACAATCCATTTTTATCGGAGCCTGTCTTCAGCATCGTTGTGCCATACATGCCTGCCTTCAAGATGACGGAAGGATTGCTGTTTCGCACAAGCAATCTCACGAGGTAGTTATGCGCAGGGTCACCAATGTCAGCCACGTGCTCGACCTTGCCGACAATTTTCTTTGATGGATAAATGTCAGTGGTGATTTCCACGGTTTCACCTTCGCGAAAAAAGTTTACTTCCTTTTCGGGAACGGAAATTTCGAGCTTCAACTGAGTGAGGTCCGTAATCCGTGCGACAACACCGTTTCCCACGACAGAACCTGGCTCAACATCGCGGAGCGTGATCGTTCCTGCAAAAGGAGCACTGATCTTTGCAAGCTCGATCTGCTTACGGAGTTGTTTCAGTTGCGCCTCTGCATTGCTGAAGTTCAGTTTCAGGTTGTCGAGCTGGGCCTGACTCACTCCTCCGCTCACCGATGCATTTTCATAGCGGGAAAGATTGCGCTTCGCTGTTTCATAATTGGATACAGCAGCGCCATGTTGTGCCTGTACCAAATCATCATCAATCTGGACCAGCAATTTTCCTTTGGCAACGAAATCGCCTTCGTTGAAGTAGACGCCTGTGACCTGCCCATGTACCTGGGGAATCATCAGCACCTCACGATTGGGCGCGAATGTGCCTGTGTAGTTGATTGTTTTGCTCAGGGCTTTCGTTTCTACCGCAGCAGTCTGCACCGGCACCGTTTTGTTTGCATCAGGGCGAAAAACGTTTTCTTCAACGGTGTGCTTGTTGCTGCGAAGTTTGAAGGCAGCAGACACAATAATTACCGCGGCAAGAGATCCTATGATAAATTTAGTTTTCATTATGTTTGATTTTTTTATTTAATTAAAATGAGCAGGCTTATTTCGATACGAGTAAAGTTCCATTGGCTTTCTTCAATGACAGCTCAGCAAGTTTCATGTTCAACAAGGCCGTACTGTAATTATTTCTGGCGTTTGAAAGATCATTCTGGGCGTTGAGAAGTTCAGTTGCAGACGTAATTCCATTTTCGTATTCCGACTGCGCGCTTGAAAATACCTTCTCGGCAAGCTCAAGGCTATGAAGGCTGTTGACTGTCAGATTTTTGTTTGCATAATAGTTCCTCGTTGCATCTTCCACTTCCTTATTGGCATTGGCTTTCATCAATGACAGCGTGTTTGTATTTTTCTGCACCGCTATTTCTTTCTGACGAAGCTGGTTTTGCTTTTGGAAACCATCGAACACAGGTATCTTCAGTGTCAGCGTCATCGAGCTGCTTGTTATCCAGTCGTTATTGATCTGCTTGTGCGGAGCAAACTCATCATAGTAACCGGTGTAACCATAGTTGAAGCGGTTGCTCAGCGTGGGAAAATATCCGGCAGCGATACTCTTTTTATCCAGCTGCGCCAGCTGAACCTGTGACTTCTGAAGAAGAATATCAGCACGTTCCTCGATGTCCGCCTGGACGGGCGACTCCAACACATCAGCATGTTCGAACTTGCTGACTTCAAGTGTTTCGTTCATGTCCAGGTTCATCAGAACTTTCAACTGCGTAATGTTTTGATCAAGTGCCAGCTTTTGATTTTCATACTGGTTCTTCAGGTTCTCCAGGCCGATGAGCATCCGGTTGTGGACATTCGCTGACACGAGCTCGTTGTCTTTTAATACGGAATCAATTGCAGTCGTTTTTTTGAAGTTCTCAATGTTGTCTGCAAGTCTGCTGAGGTTGTCGTTGAGGACCTGCACTCTGAAGTAGGTAGCCGTGACGTTGTACACAAGATTTTCACGAACCAGACTCTGCTGCAGCTCAGAAGTTTCGCGATACGCTTTTGCAGCTTTAATACCGGTGCGAACGGACTCGCTGTACAACATCTGAGACATCTGCAAGCTTGCATTGGTCGTCTGTGCCATCGCCATCGTAAGCTTCTTATATTGGCCGTCAGGACCACCGAAAGCCGAAGCTGGCGCATATTGCGATGGTAGGTCTTTGTAGTATTGCAACTGGCCTACGACATCGATGGTTGGCATCAATGCACTTTTAACTTCCTTGATGCGATAATCGGCAGCGCTGATCTCAAGCTGACTGTTTTTCAGCTGTTGATTGTTTTGCAGCGTTATGTTGATGCACTCATCAAGTGAATATGTCTGCGCTGCAGCGCCCATGTAGAGAAACATGAGCACGAGGAAAACGAATAGTGTAAGTACTTTTTTCACGACAATAAATTTTAGGGTTTAACTCTGTTAGCTTAAATTTTCACTCACATTCTCTGATGACCAGCGTGATCCGAGCCTGACAACTGTTTGGAATTGGGCTCTGCGTTGCAACAAGTACCAGATGACTGTTTCATTTTTGTTTTCGCGAATGGCAGGTTTTACGGCAGAATCTTGCGTCCGGACGTGCGAATTGGTTCGGTTTAGCAAATCCGAACGCGGTTTTGGTTCGGATTTGAAAGTTCGATCCACGCGCTGCTGCCCTCCGTTCGTGGTGAAGAAATACGGACTGAATGTGCTGCCGTTGCTGAGGAAGGCTGGCGTTTCAGCGACTTGTCAAAATTGGAAATTGAAGTGTAGGAAACTGACCGCGAAATGCGGTTACAGAAATGCATCAAACTTCAGCGGTTTGCTTTTGCGTTTCCCTGTAATCACTTGGCGTGAGGCCGGTAAATTTTTTGAACACTGTATTGAAAGTAGTTTTGGAATTAAATCCTGAGTCGAGACCAATTGCCAGAATCTTACTGTTAGACGAGGCCGGATCGGAGAGCAAACGTTTTGCTTCTTCTACGCGGTAGCCATTCACCAGGTCGTAAAAGCTTTTTTGCATACCTTCATTGATCGCCTGTGAAACCTGATAGTACGGTACATTCAGCTTTTCACCCAGGTCCTGAAGTGTAAGTTCTGTCTGCAGATAAATCTTTTCGACAGACATCAACGCGACCACATTGTCAACGATCTCGTCTCTTTTCTCAGCACTCAGCGTGTTCTTCGGAGTTTTATCAGCCTGATGCGAAGTGACCTGTTCCGATTCTTCGGCATCATGCATTTGCTGGATGACCTCATCTTTGTCCATCCCATGACGGATCTGCCAGAGCATCGGTTGCCTTGAGCCTTTAAATGCGACCGCATATATATAAGGAGTGACAATCGCAGTGTTGATCATTACAATCAGCCAGAATTGGTCAGGATTCTGCAAAATGAGTAAGTAAAGAAGGCCCATCACAATAGTGAGGATGAAATAGCCATTGATGAGCCAGCGAACCCATCCAAGATTGATCTTACTCGTTTCAGAAAAAAGATGCTGAATCGAACGCTGATAGGAAGTTAAAACTTTGCTGCCAAGGTACACATAGGTGAGCATCTGCCCCATCCGGATCACTACGCGGATTTTAGCCGAAGGAAGGGCAATCAATTCTGCGGGAATCTGATGCGATGGCGGATACTTGCTGCCGAAAGAAACATACATATAGTAGTTATAGGCTGCGAACATGAAGAACAGGATGAAGTGTGGCCACGCTTTTCGTGCCGTGATCTTCTCCTTGAAACTGCATACATATAAATAGAGCAGCGGTGCTGATAGCAACAAAAACGGATCGAGAATAAACAGGAGCTGCCAGGTAAAAAAAAATTGAATGATAGGCGCAAGCATTGGAATGCAAAGCGTCACGAGGTAAAGCGATAAGAAACGGTTGACAGATTTATCGCTGTCAGGGTTGTAATAGATTACAAACGCAAGAAAGAAGGCTTGCAGAATTCCCGCGGCAACGATAAACAACAGAGCATTCATCGGTATCCTAATACGTACTGATTGCGAATATGTTCGCAGTATACCTAAGATAAGCAAGATTTTCATGAATTGAACCAGACGATATGTTCAGAAAATGGAAGGCGGCTAACATATTTTCAATGGTAAACCATTGATTCGATTCAGGTCGAAAGGAATTCTTTACTTTTTGCTATCTAACTATTAAATTGTTGAAATCACTTTCCTTAACTAAAAAACCCTGGTCCTATGAAAAACAAGATCATCGCATTTATGATCGCAGCAAGCTTTGCTGCCTGCACACCTAAAGAATCACAACAGACAACATCTTCAATTGATGAGGCAAAAACGCGCGAAGTACTCGAGCACCACCTTGAGGCATTTAAGAACAATGACATCGAGGCCACGATGGCCGATTACAGTGAGGAGTCGATTGTCGTCACTCCGGATGGCACAGCGCGCGGCCTGGCAGAGATCCGCAAGAATTTTGAAGGTGCGTTCAAACTGTTCCCTAAAGATTCAATAACGTTTACAATGACAAAGACTGTCGTGTTGCAGGATGTAGCGTACATCCTCTGGCAGGCAAAAACACCAAAATTTGAACTATCCTATGCTACAGACAGCTTCATCATTCGGGATGGTAAAATCCTGCGTCAGACCTATGCCGGTGCGGTGAAACAGTAAATCGGGATCTCCCTGGCGGAAAGAACCATGTCCGTGCAACGCAGATGAATATTAGTTTACAGCTAGTTCAAATTTCATCGAATGTATTTCGGGAACTGCACGGTGATGCAATTTTTTTTGATTCGAATGTCAAGAACTCCATACTCCGTGTTTGCAAACGAAAAATAAACCATAATGAGAAGAATTTATCCGGTTCTCACGTTGGCAGCTGGGATGATGCTGTCAGGAATTGTCGCCCGGGCACAAGTTGCGAATGAGTCGTCAGACAAGTTAAAAAGTATCGCAGTCCGCTACCTGAACGAAGCCATCAATGGAAGGAAGCTTGAATTGGTACCAGAATTATTTGCTGAGGATTGTGCGTTCCATGGCATGCACGGCAACACGACTTACGGAGGAAAAGATGGCTCACGGCTAACCTTTCTGAAAAGCCTCTTGAACGCCTTTCCTGATCTGCATTATTCTATTGATGTGATCCTTGCAGAAGGTGACAAGGTAGCTATGTATTGTTCCGCAGCAGGTACTCATCGTAACGATTTTTTGGGAGTACCCGCAAGCGGAAACAAGGTTTCGTACAAGGAATCTTTTATTTACCGCATCGCTAACGGTCAAATTGTTGAAAGCTGGTCGATTGTCAATGTCGGAGGCGTCATTGATCAGATGAAAAAAAAAGATTAGTAAGCATTCTGCTCCTAACAATATACTATGACTCAGTTTTAACCAAAGCTTTTGTTCAGTACTTTTAATGTTAAACCTCCTGCGATAAATGAGTCATAAAAGGTACCGTTCAGACAATCATTGTCTTAATTGTGGATCAATCGTCAACGAACATTTTTGCGGAACCTGCGGCCAGGAAAATCTTGAGCTGAAAGAAAATTTCTTCCATATGGTTGTTCATGTGGTTGGGGACTTCTTTCACTTTGATTCAAAGTTTTTCCGCAGCATCATACCGCTATTCACCAAACCCGGCTTCCTGACAAGGCAATACATCGAGGGCAGGCGCGTCAGCTATATTCACCCGCTGCGTCTGTTCTTCTTCGTCACCATCATGACGGTATTGGTTGCAAACGCCTACTACAAGAAATTTGAAAAGGATCTGGCGGATGAAACTACGATCGTCACAGACGATGCCGGTAACCCGCAAAAGCTTTCAGAAGCCGAGAAGAAAAAACTCCTTTCTGAAAAAGACCTGAAAGAAGTGAATGATTTCAAAGTTGCCTTCGGAAACTTTTTCTATCAGTTCAAGTACATCTCGTTCTTTTTGCTTCCGCTCTATGCGCTTGGATTCAAGTTACTATACCGAAGGTCGCGCACATATTACATGGACCATCTCACCTACACCATGCATGTGCAATCGTTCATTTATATCGTCCTCAGCATCGTGTGGCTGATCAACATCGCGGCCCCGGCTACACGCGCATGGCTTTCGGACATTGTGTTGCTGGCGATCATCGTCTACGTCTTGCTGTCGTTAAAGTACGTTCACCAGCAATCCTGGCTTAAAACAATTGCCAAATCCATCATCGCATTTTTCTGGACGATGTTCGTAACGCTGGCGGTCTTTGTGCTCGTGGTGGCAATCAGCGTTTCGGTCGCAAGTTGAGCTCCTGTAAGGTCCATCCCGGTTTTTTCTGTGGCGACCCTGCCGCCTAAACAACGCGCAAGGGGAACAAAGGTGCAGGTGAATAAAACACTACCAATTCTCGCGCAACTTGCCAGCTACCCATGCGTTAAAGTGTGAAGTATACCACCTTAACTTGACCACATGAGACGACTACTTATTTTTCTTTTTCCCCTTTTTGCGATATCAGGATCTGCACAACAGGTTGCTGACAGTGCCTTTAACTATAAACCGAAAAAGCCAGAGTATCCGAAGAAAGACGGCCCTGTGGTTTATGTAGATGAGGCGCATCACAACTTTCACACGCTTGGGACCCGATATTATACTTTTGGTGAGGTGTTGAAAAATGATGGGTACCGCGTGGCCGGAAGTACAAAACAATTTACGGATGCATCATTGAAAGACATCAGGTTTCTGGTGATCGCAAATGCGAGTGCTGAAAATGACAACTGGCAACTTCCGACACCGTCAGCGTTCACTGTAGAAGAAGCTTCGGCTCTGAAGCGGTGGGTGCAGGATGGCGGCTCCCTGTTTCTGATTGTGGATCATATGCCGTGTCCGGGCGCTGCACGAAATATCGCTGATGCCTTTAACGTCAACATGTACAATGGGTATGCGATCTACACAAAGGAAGGACACGAAACGTTTACGCGAGCTTCCGGTCAGCTGATGTCGAGTGTGTTGACAAATGGAAGGAATGCCAGTGAGCGGGTCGATACCATCACAATCTTTGGTGGCCATGCTTTTCTTCCCAACCGACAATACACAGGGATCATTCAATTCAATAATGATCATCGAGTGCTCTTTCCTAAAGTGGCCGGGCAATTTTCAGACACCACAGCCTATATCAACGCAGGCGGACTTTTTCACAGCGTCTTCTTTAAAGAAGGAAAAGGACGAGTGGTGATCTCCGCAGAAGCTGCAATGTTCTCAGCGCAACTAGGCGGGCCACAAAGAAGGCCATTCGGAATGAATGAGCCACAGGCGCGGCACAATCCACAGCTGTTGCTGAACATTATTCACTGGCTGGATGGAAAGCTCGATTGATTTTTCGTTTGTCGAACAAATCATTTTATCCCAACAGCTTTTTTTTGACACCATGTGAACGCAAGATTGACGATGGCCAGCCTTGACTAAAATTACCGCGAGGTTTGCCACCTCTTTTCATCAGCGACCAAATCCCGCAAGGGAGAACTAACAATACACCTACACTAACCCAATCTACCCTGCCCACATCTACCCATGCTCGCACGAGGTCATATCCGTGCGAGCAATATTGCTGCAAGGTAAATGCAGCGAACGCAGGAAGAAAAAAAGGAAATGGTCTTTTCATCCCATATGCGCAAACAATGTCGATGACCAGAAAGGCGGTGTGTCGAATCGTCTGAACCTCTCCGCTCACCGCGAACAATTCAATCAGGTGGTAGGTAGCGGCCAATAAAAGCGCTGTGATAACAACACCACGAAGGACCCGTTCCAGCTGCGCGATATCGATGCTCTTTTTTTTCCATATCGTTATCCATTCGTGGAAGATTACGGTCAGGAGGTTGTACGTCCCAAGATTCTCCTCGAGACCATACACAGGCTTAACTTTTTCATCTTCCGCTTTAAACGTTCCGAATAACCGATCAAAAACGATAAGGACATTGCCATAGTTTTTATTCCGATACTCCGGGTTACACGCATGATGAACGCGGTGATGCGCTGGCGTGTTCAGCACCCAATCAGCAACAGGTAGTTTACCAATGAGCTGTGTATGCTGATAGAAAGCAAAAAGGAATCCCACCGACTCAACGGTGAAAATCATCACCGGATCGAAACCTATCATCACAAGCGGAATCCAGAATATATTATGAAAGATGAAATTGAGAAGCGGAACTCTGGCAGCAGTAGTAAAATTCAGCTTTTCCGAGGAGTGATGGTTAACATGTACGGCCCACAAAAATCTGTTTTCATGGCTAAGCCTGTGAAACCAGTAGTACACGAATTCATTTGCGATAAACAGCGCCAGCCATGACCACCCGTTGTTGCCAATTTTGAACGGAGCAAACTGATATAAATATAACCAGAGGGCTAGCCACAGACCTTTCGTCACAAGCCGGATGGCGACAGCAAGTACTCCAAGCACTAAATTGACGATAGAGTCATTGAAGTCGTACAACCCCCGATGTGAACGAACGCTGAAAAGAATTTCAAGCGCGATAGAAAGTGTGTACACACCGGCAAAGATGTTAACTGCGTTATTCAGATTCATGGCCGTTGAATGGTTTGGGGTCTCGCTTCATCAGCCAGATTTCGATATTGTCTTTGTAGGGATGCTTCAGCTTTGCATATTCATAAAATCCGATGAGTTCATACAGGTGCCTGATGCGTGGCACTGTTGTCTCCACATAAATTGGCTCATTGGTTGCGTCAGCCATTCGGAAAATGTCGCGCTTGATTTCATACGCTGCCTGAATACCGGACTTATCTTTTGCAGTGGCAAGAAACCACCCGTACCATCCTTTCTTCGGACGAATGCTGTCGATGATTTTCCGTGTTCGAATAATTTGTATACTTCGCTTTATACCAACGATTGCAAGCATGACGTACAACGAGCGTAGAAAATGCTTTAGAACTTTTGGCTTGGATTGAAGATGATAGAAGAATACGACTCCATTCCTGTCAGAAGTCAGAAATGCTCCGCTTTTATCCGCACTTGCGCAAAAGCAAAACGATAAAAGTTTCCGAAGAGATGCTTTCTCGTTCCGTGTATGTTCTACCATCCACGTCACGCCAGGAACGTTTGAGAACGCATCCTGCAGAATGTCGAGGGCGCGCGCCTCGTCAGCGGTATTGGTGATGATTTTCATAGTGGTGGGTTTAATACTTAGAGAGAATAGATAAGAGACAGGTATGTATTCACAGGAAAGGTCACCTTGAAAACCTCCCGCCTGATCAGCCCGTTCCGGTTGAACACTGCAAATGATTCTGCACGACAGGTGAACCGCTGCGTAACAGGAATTGATACAGCCGCCTGAAGCGTCATGAACACATCGATCAGTTTTTCGTCTCCCATTTTTCCGTCATCTGCCAGCGCGTGATGATCGTGATTTGGATTGAACCACATTCTCATATCGTCAATGCAATGGGTTTCAAGCACTCCAGCCCCCAACGAAAACCGCACGTTTTTTTTATTTTTCCATTCGAGGTCTGTTACAGCCATAGAAAGCATCCAGGGCATGACATACTTATAGCTGCGATCGAAAAGAAAAGGTCCATTCCGTTCAGGATAGTAAACACTCAACATCCGGAAAAGCATACGGAACTGTTCCGCGCGAAACAATTGAGCATTGAGCTTCATGCCATACAATCCGAGAGCCCCGGTTGTGCCTCCCACAAGCCCAACAGAGAAACGCGGTGTAATTCCGTAGGTAGCGTCAGCAATGATTGCAGGCGGTGGTGTGACGGGCGAATAAGTGATCAGGAGTCCGAGGTTGATTTGCCTGGGCGCAGGAAAATAAGGGTCATTGACTGGTTCCTGTGCATGCAAGATGTTACCGCACGCCAGAAACGTGACTGCTATTAGGGTTTTCATAAAGTGTTGGTTTATATTTTTTACTAATCGTTCATGGCTCTTTCTATTGCACCATAAACCTACACAAGGGCATGCTGGGCAGGGTTTCGTTCTTTGGCAGCGTAAAAATTCAATTTTGCAGGTGTCGTAACGAATAGCGGAGCCGTGAACGCCAGTTGCACATATTGCAAATTCAGTGGAATACTCGTAGTATTATTTGCAATTCCCTCAACTCCCCACGCGCGATGATCCACACAGACAGCTTACAGTCTATTTTTCTTGAACGCGTAAAGGCGAGGCTCCCTGCAAACGTCTCATTCGCGGACGAGCTGAGCGAACTGCTGAATATCAGCCGCGATAGTGCCTATCGAAGGATGCGCGGTGAGACCATTCTTTCCCTTGGCGAAGCGAAAATACTGTATGACCGATTCGGGATATCCATCGATGAGCTGTTTTCGAGCAACTCAAACATGGTGACGTTCCACAGGAGAGTCGTGACGTACGATGACTATAACCTTGAGAAGTGGCAGAATTCCATTTTGAAAAACCTGGATCATCTGGCCGGCTTCGCTGAAAAGAAACTGATCTTTTCCGCGAAAGATGTGCCCGTCTTCCATTATTTCAGACTTCCGGATCTCTGCACATTCAAGCACTTCTTTTGGATGAAAACACTGATCGGTTACCCCGACTATGAAAAAAAGAAGTACACTGCCGAAGCCGTGCCTGATTCTCTCCTTACGACAGCACAGCAGGTGTGGAAACGCTATGCGTCCTTGCCGAGCACAGAGATCTGGAACGAAGAAGTGATCTATGACACATTGAAGCAAATTGAATTCTATCATGAGTGCAATTTCTTCGAAAACCCCAGGGACGCATCACACCTTTGCGGCCAACTGGCTGCCTTGCTCGACCAGGTGCAGGAAGAAGCCGCACTGGGCGCCAAACAATTCGGTGGCGAATTCGACCTTTATAAAAATGAAATTCTAATCTCTGATAATTCAGTTTTTGCCAGGATGGGCGAGACACGCTGCGTGTATGTGAATCAGAATGCGCTAAACCTTCTGCTGACATTGCAGGAGCCGTTTTGCGAACAAACAGAAATCTACCTGAACAACCTTATCGGTAAATCGGTGCTGATCAGTAAGACAGCGGAACGCGAGCGCACGCGCTTTTTCAATAACATGAAAGACCGCATCCATTTTTTTCAGCAGCGAATGAAGTAGGAATTTATTGCCGAGACGCGAAGTTGAGAGCTTTCGCGAAACATTACTGTCCAGCTCGCCAGAGCTTAAAGAGCTGCGAAGTTCATGCCCTAATAACTGACATTAGTCGTTAGTTCAATCATTAATACACACCCGAACGTTAATACCGATCTTTACCGCTTGGAAAGATCGAATTTTTAATGTTATATTAGCTTAACAAAATATAAGCAAATGGGAAAGGAATTTCTTGGCGAATTTGAAGAACTTGTGCTGACAATGGTCGCAGCCCTGCAGGAAGATGCGTATGGCGCTGCTATTACCGAGGAAATCGAAAGCCGGCTAAAGCGCGATGTAAACCTGAGTGCAGTGCACGTTACACTGTATCGCCTTGAAGACAAAGGATATGTAAAATCAAAACTCGGTGGAGAAACCAAAGAACGTGGGGGAAGACGGAAACGAATCTATACAGTAACGAATTCGGGAATGGCCACACTAAGAGCAATGAAGGAGGCGCGGGTTGACCTTTGGAAATTGATCCCCCAATTGAAATTTGTTTGAGAATGGAGAAGCCAGAATATCCCGGATGGATCTTGTGGGTTTTGCAGCGTGCATGTCCCCCTCAGCTTCTCGAGGAAATTGAAGGGGACTTGCTTCAGCGTTTTAAGCGCGACAGCAACAAATTTGGCGTAAAGAAAGCGCGATGGCGATTTGTAGTTTACGGCCTTTCCTTCCTCCGGCCCGGAATTCTTCTTCGAAATAAATTTTCCTTCCAAATAATCTCGCTCAGCATGATCATCAACTACATCTCCATCGCTTTCCGGAACTTCAATCGGCAAAGGGTGTATACATTGCTCAACATCATCGGGCTCGCGCTGGGAATGACAGCCAGCACGCTGATCTTCCAGTATGTGAAGTACGAATCAAGCTTCGACAAATTCCATTCACGTGCCAACGATATCTATCGCATTCAATATAACGGATGGCAAAACGGCCAGCTGAATTTTGAAAGTGCGGTAGCCGTTCCGGCAGCCCCGGCTGCCTTGAAAAATAATTTTCCGGAAGTAGAAGCATTTACCCGCTTTCTGCCGATAGGCGGTGTGATCAGCTATGATGCGCCAGGAGAAGACCCGATTGTTTTCCGTGAAGACAGGATGCAGTTTGCCGACACATCACTATTCGAAGTGTTCGACTTTCGCCTGCTGAAAGGGAATGAAAGGACATGCCTGAAGGGGGTTAACAAAATCATCATCTCTGAAAACGTAGCCAGCAAATATTTTGGGACCGGAGATCCTATCGGAAAGCAACTCACGCTCCATCGGGGAGATGCATCTGTCTTTGAAGTGACAGGCGTGTTCGCAAATGTGCCAGAGAACTCACACATCAAATTTGATTTTCTTGTATCCTATGAAACCATCAATGCCTGGACAGAAAATGAATCTGAAACATCGTGGAACTGGTATGACTTCTACTCATTCGTATTGCTGAAACCGGGAACGGACGTAAATTCTCTGCAAGCGAAGTGGGATGCGTATCTGGCAAAAACCCGCGCAGAAGAATGGAACAAACAAAACCGGAGGCAGGAATTTATCCTCAGACCGTTGACGGATATTCACCTCTATTCAAATTTACTTTATGAGACTTCGCCACAGGATCTTCGGGACGGAGATGCTGTGTACGCAGTGAGTGTTATCGCGGTGTTTATTTTGCTCATTGCCTGGATCAACTATATAAACCTTGCCACTGCCAGATCCTTCAAGCGAGCAAATGAAGTTGGCGTCAGGAAGGTTGTTGGTGCTGCAAAGGGTCAGTTGATCGGACAGTTCCTCACCGAATCTTTACTGCTGAATATTTCTGCTGCAATAGTAGCGCTGCTGATGGTGCGCCTTTTATGGACTCCGTTCTGCGACCTGACAGGCTGGCAAATACCATTAGACTATATGCTGGCAGGCGAGTTCTGGCTGATGGTGAGTCTGCTGTTCGTTATGGGTGCATTGCTTTCTGGATTTTACCCGGCAGTAGTTTTATCCTCGTTCAAACCTGTGGTCGTGCTCAAGGGAAAACTGATCAAGTCATCAGCAGGCAACTATCTCAGAAAAAGCCTGGTCGTCTTCCAGTTTGCGGCATCGGTGTTCCTGATCAGCGGGTCGCTGATTGTGTATGACCAACTCGAGTACATGAAGAACAAAGATCTTGGAATTGACATCAATGAGATGATTGTTATCGAAGGGCCTTCGATAACCGATTCGCTATACGCATCCAAATATAAGTCATTCAAAACGGAAGTCCTTCGGATACCCGGAGTCAAAGGCATCACAGCGTCAACAAGTATTCCTGGCGAGGAAAACTATTGGACAACAGGACTGCAGCGCATCAATGGTGGACCTGAAGGCGCCAATGTAGTAACAACCATGGGGATGGATTATGACTACGTGCCACAGTTCAACATTGCGATCAAAGCAGGAAGAAATTTCTCTGAGTCGTTCAATGATGAAAAAAGTATTCTGATCAACGAAGCGTTATCGAAAGAACTGGAATTTGCAAACCCGGAGCAGGCGATTGGGCAAATGGTGCGACATGGCCGGGATACCGTGCAGGTTGTTGGTGTGCTGGCGAACTATCATCAGATGTCGCTGCGCGCGAAGGTTATCCCTCATGCTTACAGGCTGAGAACCGCCTCCAGCTATTTCTCCGTCAAAATTGAAACAAATGACTACAAGGGTGTGATCGCCCGGCTCGAAGTTCCGTGGCAGTCATTTTTCCCGGGCAACCCCCTCGACTACTTCTTCCTCGATCAATTCTTCAACAAGCAATATGATCGTGACAATCGGTTCAGCCAGGTGTTTACCATCTTCACCGTGCTGGCGATCATTATTGCGTCAATGGGGCTGGTTGGACTTGCCTCTTTCATGGCGATCCAGCGTACACGCGAAATCGGTATTCGAAAAGTGCTGGGCTCGAGTGTCTCAAATGTGATCCTGCTTTTATCCAAAGGATTCATGCAGCCAGTAGCCGTTGCGATTTTGTTAGCCATGCCGTTGTGCTGGTGGCTTATGTCCCAGTGGCTCCACTCCTTCCCTTATCACACGGATGTGAACCCTATGGTGTTTCTCATCTCGGGAGTTCTCGTGACACTCATCGCGTTTGTCTCGGTCACTTCCCAAACCCTCAAGGCAGCATTTACAAAGCCCGCGGAAACACTGAAATACGAGTAACAGTATCGCAAATCATCGGGAGATTTAAAAAGCAGCAACATCATGGAGCCTTACATGGCGAGCTGGCATTAGGCAAGTCTTTCAAGCAACATTGCATCAGGAAGCTGATATCTTCCAGACACGAACAACGGCTTTTGATCGCCAAAAAATCGTTGTTGGTTGACGGTTAAAGACCTTGTGTTGACGGCCTGATACGCATAGTCCGCTTCTCCGTATTAAGGGACATAACCATTCCCTGAGCTTATGCTTTTTAATTACCTGAAGATCGCGTTGCGCGGCCTGCTCAAGACACCCATCAATTCATTTATCAACATCTTTGGGTTGGCGATCGCCATCGGGATAGCCATGTTCGCGTACGCTTTCGCGCGATGGACGTACAACACGGATCAGTTTCATAAAAATCGAAACGAGGTGTACCTCATCACGTTTTCATCTGCCCGTGACGGATCGTTGCAGGAATTCGGCATGACACCGCGGCCGTTAGGCGAAATGGTGCGACAGGATTTCGCGCAGGTGAAACGCATTTGCCGTATAGACGACCAAAATGTCGTGGTAAAGAATAACGACCAGGTATTTCATGAACGCGTACGGTTCACGGATCCGGAGTTTCTTGAGATGTTCACCTTCCCGTTAAAATCCGGAAACCCCGGCTCCTTGTCGGATGTGAACAGTATTATCCTGAGCGAAGATATGGCAGCAAAATACTTTGGTGACCACGATGCGATTGGCCAGGACCTGTTGCTGAAGTTCAACGAGAACACAGCCAAGGTTTTTAGGGTGAGTAGTGTTGCCGCGAAGTTCCCGGACGCCCGCACCATTGGGTTTGACTTCCTGGTTAACCTGGAAAACATCCAATATGCCGATCCCAACATTGACGAACATGACTGGACGAATTTCGTAAACGCAACGCTCGTGCAAATCGAGAAACCATCAGACCTGCCGGCAGTCAGAAGCGGAATGGACAAATACAAAACGCTGCATAATAAGGTTGTGCGTGAGGACTGGGCAATCGACTCATTTTCATTTGTGCCGCTAGCCACACTCCACCAGCGATCGAGCGCGATCCGCGATGATATCTCTGCAAGCTCAGATGGGAAATATCAGTCCATAATATTCGTGGCTATCATTTCGATATTTATGCTGGCACTATCATGCTTTAACTACATCAATATTGCGATTGTGTCTGCCGCGAAAAGGCTAAAAGAAATTGGCGTTCGCAAAACGGTTGGCGCAACAAGGCGGATTGTGATCGTTCAGTTCCTGATCGAGAACGCAGTAACAACAGCTTTTGCGCTTGCGCTCGGGCTGGTGCTCGGCACCTTCGTATTTATACCCTGGATAGAAAACATTACGCACCATAACTTTGAATTCACCTGGATGGATCCAAACTTATGGATCTATCTGCCTGCCATTATGCTGATCACTGCGGTTGCAAGTGGCCTCTACCCATCGCTCTACATCTCACGCGTCCAGGTTGCTGGCATATTGAAGGGCGCAGTGAATTTGCGCAGCGACAACCCGGTGACCAGGATCTTCCTGGGAATCCAACTCGTACTTGCGTGCATACTGATCACCGCAGGTGTGATGTTCAGTCAAAATACTGACTTCATGAAAAACAGGAGCTGGGGATACGATCCACATCACGTCCTCTATGTTGCAGTGCCTGACCGTGCAGCGTTCGAGAAAATGTCAGCGCTTATTTTGCAGGAGCCTGACGTTGAGTCTGTGTCGGGATCGCACGACCATCTCGGAAGAATCCATTCAAAAAGCATTGTAAAGATGCCTGACCGACAGCTTGAGGTGGATCAGTTGGCTGTTGATGCTCACTATTTTGAAACGATGGGCCTTGCGCTGCTGGATGGCCGTGGTTTCCTAAAAGAAAGCGAAAGCGATAACCGTGTTGCTATTGTGAACGAAGCTTTCGCCTCACTGCTTGCCGACCCGTTATCAACCACTTTCCGGATTGACAGCATAGAATATTCAATTGCCGGAATTGTGAAAGACTTTCACAGCTTCAGTTTCTTCCGCAAAGTAAACCCAACCATTTTTATTTTGTCCCGACCGGAGGACGTCAGGTACCTGTCGGTAAATGTTCGCCCGGGTTCTGAACAAAAGATGGCCGCAGCCATGAAAGCCCACTGGACGAAACTCTACCCAGAGACACCGTTTGATGGCGGATACCAGGAAGATGTATGGGGGACGTACTACGAACAGCTGGACAAGCATGCGAAGGTATGGAAGGTCTTTGCTGTGATGGCCGTCTTGTTAGCAACGATGGGGCTATACGGTTTGGTCGCATTAAATGTAGCGAGCAGAAGAAAAGAATTTTCAGTAAGAAAAATTCTGGGTGCGCAAGTCGGTGATATCGCCATCAGCATAATCTGGCAGTACCTCATTCTTTTCCTGATTTCATTTGTCCTGGGAGCTCCGCTTAGCTACGTGGTCAACAAAATGCTATTCGACTCCATTTACTATTATCATATGCCGATTACAACTACAGTTGCGCTTCCAGCCATCGTCATTTTACTGCTCGTTCTATTGTTTACAGTTTCAACACAAGTATGGGCCGTTGGAAAAGCAAGTCCTGTTGACGGGCTTAAAGATGATTAGCGTATCATTTAATGTTCAGCAAAGCCGCATAGCGGTGCGGTTGTTTGTCCCGCCCGCATCCCATCCATATTTATTCACTTCGCAGCGAATCTGCCGGATTCGATGAGGCTGCTCTTAACGCGCGAAGCCCAACAGTCAGCAAAGCAATTGCTATAGATACCAGCCCGCAGGCACCCACAAGCAGAAAGTTGAAACTGACATGGTAAGCAAAAGAATCCAGCCACTGCTGAAGAACATAAAGTGAGACTGGTGTGCCAAGCGCAAATCCGATAACCACCAACAGCAAATACTGTTTTGACAAAAGGGTAACGATCTGTTGCGTGGACGCCCCGATCACTTTCCGGATACCAATCTCCTTCACGCGCTGCTGTATGGTATACGATGCGAGACTGTATAACCCGAGACACGCAAGAAATATTCCGATGCCGGTGAAGTAGCCGATGATAGTCGCGAGCCTTCTCTCCTGCTGGTAAAGCAATTGGAAACGATCATCGAGAAACGAATAGGTGAACGGATGATCCGGATCAAAACGCGACCACTGTTGTTCAATAAATTCTAAAGTCTCGTCCGACCGCGCTGCATCGATCTTAATAGAGTAAATGGCATACCACTCGCGTGGCGGCATAAAAAATAAAAGCGGTCCGATTTTTTCGCGAATGGAACGAAAATGAAAATCCTTCACAACACCTACCACACGACCAGGTCCGCGCCCCACCGCGGGCATACTGAATGTTTTTGAAAGTGGATCGGTCCAGCCGAGTTGTTTTGCCGCCTCCTCATTGATTACATATGCACCCGAATCTGACGCGAAATCGCGCGAGAAATCCCGCCCCTGAATAACCTCGATTCCATATGTTTTTAAGAACTGATCGTCAACTGCCATAATACGGATTGGGGGCGTGTTCTCACTCGAAAATCCTTCGGGCACTGTCGGGATGCCCCAATCTCCTCCACCGGGAATATTTCCTGACAGCGACACCGTTAATACACCCGGAAAATTCAACAGCTCATTGCGCACCGTTTCATGGTTCTCACGGAGTGTATTGGACTGAATTGGTATAGTAAGTAACTGGTGGGGATCAAACCCCAGCGACTTGTTCTGCAGAAAATGCAACTGCTGGAAAATTACAACGCTTGCGATGACCAGCAGGGACGACAAGGCGAATTGGAAAACGACAAGCGCTTTTCGCAGGCCACTGCTGCCGGAAGGCGTCCATCTCCCCTTCAGCACCTGCATCGGTTTTAGCGAAGCCTGGTAAAGTGCGGGATAGCTTCCTGCAAGAACGCCAGTTAAGAGAGTGACAGCCAAAATTGCTATTGCAATCGCAGGTCTCAACAGATACTCCGCCTGAATACTCTTACCGGTGAGATCATTCAACACAGGCAACGCAACAAGTGTCAACATTAACGCAATCATCATCGACATAACACAAACGAGAAATACTTCCGCCATGAACTGGATGACGAGCTGTTTATGAGCCGCACCATTCACTTTCCGGACACCGATCTCTTTCGACCTCACAGAGGCAATCGCAGTCGTCATGTTTACAAAATTGACGCAGGAGATCATCAGTATCAGTAAAGCAATTGATGAAAAGATATAGATATACATCACATCGGAATTCGGATTGATCTCACGATGGAGATGTGAGCGCAAATGAATGCCGGTCAGGTGCTGGAGAAAGGGGTTATATCGCGCTGATGTTTCTTTGTCCATGTTCCTGTCGATGATGGACTTCATCTTTGCCGGGATAGAATTCGGATCGGCACCTTCTCTCACCAGGAAATAGGTGTAGAACTGATTCCACTGCGTCCAGCTATCCCGTTGCGGATGCTGCAGACTCCGCATGGAGAGCAGATAATCGAATGTGAAATGCGAGGCCGATGGCACATCTTCAATGATGCCTGTCACCTGGTAATCGGTCTGGCCGTCAATACGCAAAGTCTTGCCGAGGGCGGAAGTCTCACCGAAGTATTTTCTCGCAAACGACTTTGTAACGACCATCGTATTCAATCCAGTGAGCGCTTTCCTGGCGTCACCTTCAACCATTGCGTAGCTGAATATCTGAAACAAAGTGGAGTCCGCGTAAAATCCGTTTGGTTCGTACAATCGCAGCGGGCCGTTTTCAACTAACAGCTGCCCAGTCATCACAATACGAGCCATCGATTCTATTTCGGGAATTGTTTGCGCGGCAGCAGGGCCCCACGGTCCATTCACTTTCGCAATTCCTTCAAACTCCGATCCTTCCATGGTGGTCGCCAGACGGTATATGCGATCCTTACGAATATGATACTGATCAAAGCTCAGCTCATCGACAACAAACAGAAGGATGAGTATGCAACTTGTCAATCCGAGGGAGAGCCCGGTCAACGTTGTAAATGCGTAAGCTTTCTTGCGGAAAAGCGACCGCCATGCAACCTGCAGATAATGCTTGATCATAGGGAATAGAGTTTAGTTTGTATCATTAAGTCGGGTTCTGGTAGTACAGCTGATGTTGCCCGCAACACCAATAATGAGAACAGCACGTGAAAGGAGAACTCGCGAATTATGTGATGGTTACCAAATTACTAATAATTTTTGTCGCCACCGGGTGAAGAAGTCATTCTGGATTCCGTTCCACCTCAAAGAACATATCGGCTGACTAATGCCAGGGGACGTTTTCATCGATGATGTCACCAAAGAGCCGGTACATGCATCTCAACTCCTGGTGGATGAAGATTTCGTTGAAACGTTGGGATTGGAAATGCGCTCAGGGCGAGCCTTTTCGCGTGACCTTCCCACCGACCAAAACGAAGCTTTTATGATAACGGAGACAACGGCCCGGCTGATAGGTTTTGATGTCCCTGACAAAGCAATAGGTCACCCGTTGTCCCGGGACAGGTGGGACAGCGACTCACTGAAGTATGGTAAATTGTAGGTGTGGTGAAAGACTTTCACCTGAACAGTCTTAAAGAAAACATCGCTCCAGTTGTTCTCCGGATTTACCCGAGATTCAACAACACAATGGCGGTACGCGTGCGCGGTGAAGATTTGCCAGCAACAATTAATCATCTGCAATCAGTCTGGACATCGCTTAGCACAGGTTGGCCTTTCGATTATCGTTTCCTGAACGCCAACTTCGATCAGATGTATAAAGCAGAGGACAAGCTTTCGACATTGTTCACCTTTTTTACAATCCTCACAATCATCGTAGCCTGTCTTGGACTTTTCGGCCTGGTGTGTACAGCACTACACAACGGTTTAAGGAGATTGCTATTCGGAAGGTTTTGGGTGCTGAGACGCGGAATCTTATCCTCAACATTTCCGGTAATTATATGCTACTTATGGCGATCGCATTTGCTATTGCGGCACCGTTGAGTCTGTATGCAGCGGATGATGGCTTTCTAACTTTGCTTATCACATTGACGTAACCTGGCAGTTGGTTGCCAGGGCAGCGTTGATGATTGTCCTGATTCCCCTTGTGACTGTAAGTCTGCAAGCACTTAAGGCAGTGCACCAAAATCCAACCGAGGCATTGAAGGAACAATAGTTCACGATGAGGACTAATTCAACGGTCGTGTAAGGGCCTGCGGGTTTGAAGTTCAACGTTTACCGTTCAGAGACTTGTTCCGTGTGCCTGGATTACGGCCAGTTCAGCGAGAATCGAATTTATCAGTTCCGTCAATTGGCGCCTATGGCTCGCCAATCGTTCATACTGCTGCGGAGATTCGAACTGGTCATCGCCTGAAAGAAACTCTACCAGCGTTGCACATTTTGTTTGCTTTGCAATTGGTTTTATCCGGTGCATTACTTTCTTCAAGCCCATCACATCATGCTCTTCGAGACATCGGTTCAATTCTGTCCGGAAAAGTTTAAAGTCGTCAATGAGAAGCGCAATTGCCCGGAAATATTCACGCTGATCGGTGTGATATAATTCCTGGTAAATAGATAGATCCAACAATCTCTTGCGTCTGTATCTGCCAATGATATCCAGCAGGATTCTGAACTCAACCGGCTTTCCGATAAACTCGGTGGCACCGGATTCCTTTGCGGTCTTGATTACATCATCTGATGTATCTGCCGTATAAATGATGACTTCAGCGCCAGGAAATTTGGCTTTCAACGAAGCAACAAACGTCAGACCATTCTGATCCGACATATGCACGTCTAACAGGATCGCGTCAAACGCCTGATCTGCCCCAAGCATAAGTGCCTGTCTGACATCGGAACAAACTTGGCAATGAGCACCAGCTCTTTCAAAAAGCCTTCTGTGCAAATCCTGGCTTATCAGGAGGTCATCGACAAAAAGAATTTTCATCCCGCTTATATCTCCACCGCTTGCCGAAGGCGTGGCATCGCTTGCCGGGACGCAGGGAATTGTGAACACGAATTTGGATCCTTCGTTGAGGCGACTTTGAACGGAAATAGATCCACCGAGCAAGGAAAGAAGGCTTTTCACAATTGAAAGGCCGAGCCCGGAGCCACTGTGTTTGGCAACGGTCTCCCGCTGCTGCACGAATGGCTCAAATATTTCCTCAAGCAAATCGTTTGGTATTCCCATTCCCGTGTCTGTGAGTTCGAAACGAATTTTCCCTGCTTGTGCGTTGACAGTAAATTGAATGGTGCCTGATTCAGTAAACTTAATCGCATTATTAAGCAAATTTGTCAATATCTGCCTGAGTTTGTGCGCATCGCTGCGAATCATTCTCGGCACAGACTTATCCACGGCCAAGCCTAAATGAATCCCCTTATCTGCCGCAGCGGTTGTATGAGCGCTGTAAAGATTTTCACATAACTCATGAAGGTCAAAGTCTTCGTAGTTCGCCTGCGATTTACCTTCCCTGAGCCTTGCATAATCGAGAACATTGTTCACAAGTGCTGAAAGTGTATGGCTAACAGAATCCAGCGTGGTAAGCAGTTTGAGGTGCTCCGGCTCCTGCGCACTCTCGCGAAGCAATTCTAATGTCGACACAAGTATTGCCAATGGCGTGCGGATCTCATGGCCCAATGAAGAGATACTATAGAGTTCCTGTCTCAGCCTCCGCTCCGTCTCCAGTTCCCGTTCTTTAGACTTCCGGTCGGAAATGTTTCGGGCACTTGTCAGAACCCACGTAAGGTTTCCCCGCTCGGAAAAAATCGGCCGAACAACGACTTCAACCCACACGATAGAGCCATTCTTATGAATTAGACGATGCTCTACAGTACAGCTTTCGCCTTTTTCAATTGCGCGCCTTACGATCGGCCCCACAAATGCCGCGTCTTCCTCAGGGATCGGGTCATTCACGGTCATTGAAAAGATTTCCGCAGGTGAGTAACCAATCAAATCGATCACGCTAGGACTTATGTACTTTCGCTCGAACCTTGGATCAAAGATCGAGATGACATCACGGGTGTTATCGGCAATGATCCGCAGAAAGTCTGTGTTTTGCATAGCGCTTCAGAGGCTAGAAGATTCCTTTCTCAACAATGAACCGGATAAGCTGGGCAGTGTTTCTCAACCTGAACTTTATCAGAATATTTGAACGGTGATGATCGACTGTGCGCTTGCTGATTTTCATCCTGCTTGCTATCTCAGCGCTCGAGTATCCATCGACAATCAATTGAAGTACCTGTTTTTCCCGGTCGCTCAGCGGTTCGTGATGTCCCCTATGAAGATCGTTGCTGCGCAGCATGATCTCTGTGATTTCTGAGGTATAATACTTGCCGCCTTCCTGGATTCTGCCAATACCGAACAGCAACTCTTCCGGATCGATGTCTTTATGGAAGTAGCCATCGATTCCCTTATTGACTGCTTGTCTAATAATGGACGGCTCTTTGTGCATACTGAGCAACGCAGCTTTCAAGTGTCGGTATTTTTGTTTGAGCGAAACAATTATGTCGATTCCATTTTCGGTTTCGAGGTTGATGTCGACCAAAGCAAGATGATTTTCTGCGTCTTCATAATGCTTAAGCATTTCCATTCCGGTAGAAAACTCTGCGACCACTTTATGCCTGCGGCTTTTGTTTAAAATTTCCTTTAGTCCGATCCTAAACAACTTGTGGTCATCAACGATAACTATGTTCATAATTCATTGCGGTGCAAACGTTGTTAAATTAATCACCGGGAAAAAACCTTTCAATGAAAGTTCACGTAAGAAAAAGTTTTGAATTTCGCTCCCGAATCGTGGCCTAATGAAGGCGCAGGCTACGATTTTTTTCATGACCAAAAATACGAACTGGAAGGTCGTCTCAAAGCCTCCGTTTCTAAGTCTCCCGTGAATTGAAAAATAGACTGTTTTACAAAAAGGCATTAGGTACAAATTCACTTGCGCTCTAGGCATAAGTACCCTCGTACAAAAAAACATTCGAAAGGCTTTTTTATAATCAACCCGCGAGGAGGATTGAGGTAAGAGTTTTCGCGCATTTAAGAGATACCAGCGAGCGTTTTAGAGTTTCTTGGGGTACTCAAACCCCACACTATGAAATTTAAAGACCTCACTATTGGCGGCAAATTAGGCGTTATTCTCTTCTGCATCGCTGTATTCGCCTTCATAAATTTTACTGCTGTGATCTACTTTATTTCTGCACAGCAGGACACCGCAGTTTTCATTGACGTTGCCGACCGAAACAGGATGCTTTCGCTACGGCTTGCGCTCCTCTCGCAAAATGCTGACGAAGTTTCTGTCAAAGATCAATTGACCGAAATCACTCAAACGTTAGACAATTCAATAAAGGTGCTCCAACATGGCGGCACCGTCAGGTACCACGGAGCACAAAGGGAGATTCCATCCGTTCCTCCGCACCTTTCAATACTGGTCGATGATTGTCAAAACGCATGGCAAGCCTACAGAAGGAAAATAAAGGGGATCTTAACTATCCCAGTCCTGGATACACTTACGATCGCCACGGACACCGCACAAGCTGGTAAGACAATCGCGACACAGAGGCCGATAATTGATCACAGTGCACTTGACAAAGAGACGCGGGAACTCGTTGCACAATTTGACAACCTGGTATCTGCGCTGGTGACCGATGGCGAAAAACAACAACGAAGATTGCTGACGTTCGCTCTAGTCCTTTTAATAATTACCATTTTAACAATGCTCGCGGCCATATGGGTCACAAGAACATACGTCAGCTCACCATTGTCAAGTCTAAGCAAGCGTATTTCTGAGGTCGCGGATGGGGACATCAGGGTGGAACTAAAGAATGAATTATCAGATGAAATCGGTAATGCTTACAAAGGGCTTCGAAAGCTGGCGGATAATATTCAAAAAGCTGTTGCGTTCGCTCACGAGATAGCACGTGGCAATTTTGGCTTTGCGTACACCCCGGCCAGTGATCGCGATGAATTGGGTAAGGCGCTCATGAATATGCGAACCAAACTTCAGGAAGTGGCGATAGACGATAAGAAAAGAAATTGGGCGACCGAGGGTCTCGCAAAGTTTGCTGATATATTAAGAACGGACCAGAAAAATCTAATCGCCCTCAGTAATAATGTCCTCGCTGAAATAGTCAGATACATGAATGCTAACCAGGGAAGTCTATTTATCGTCAACGATGATGACCAGCATAATCAAGTCATGCAACTGATCGCGTCCTACGCATGGAGTAAGAAGAAATACGTTACCAAAACCATTGCACCCGGAGAAGGTCTGGTCGGTCAGGCATGGCTGGAGAAAGATTTGATCTATCTTAAAGAGGTCCCTGACGATTATATCGAGATAACGTCCGGGCTAGGCACGGCAAATCCCAGGTCAATTATCATTGTTCCGCTAAAACTTGAGCAGCAAGTCTTTGGTATCCTGGAACTCGCATCATTCAATGAGCTGGAGCTTCATGAGAGGGATTTCTTAACCAAACTGTCCGAGAACCTTGCATCCACCATCAGCGCGGCAAAAACTGCAGATCGTACGACAAGGCTTCTTGAGCAATCACAACAACAGGCCGAAGAGCTTCGGGCGCAGGAAGAAGAGATGCGACAAAATATGGAAGAACTTCAGGCAACCCAGGAGGAGATCGTCCGAAAAACAAATGAGACAGAAAGCAGGCTTCGGGCAGTCGATGAGAGCGGAATCGCTTCCATTGAATTCAACCTGGATGGTACCATCATTGCTGCGAATGAAAATTTTCTCAGGTTGATGGAGTATAACCTGGGCGAGATTGTTGGCAAACACCATCGTATGTTTGTGTCGTCTGCGCTTTCGATGTCTCCGGATTACAAGAAGTTTTGGGAAGATCTTGCGAACGGGGTTCCAAGACCAGGTCAGTACGACAGAGTAACAAAATCGGGAAGAAAAGTCACGATTCAAGGAAGCTATTCGGTGATCCGAGACGTGAACGGAAAGCCGATCCGAATCTTAAAGCTTGCAAATGATATAACAGGCCTGACGCAGATACAGGAAACCTTGAACTCGCGTTCACGCGATTCTGAAAGCAGATTGAAGGCAATAGATGAAAGCGGAATTGCCTCGATAGAATTTAAGCCGGATGGCACCATTATGACTGCAAATGAAAATTTCTTGAAGCTAATGGGCTATACGCTTGATGAAATAAGGGGCCGCCACCACCGCATTTTCGTTGATCCTGTCATGGCCAGTTCGACAGAATACAAACGATTCTGGGAAGACCTTAACAACGGAATTGCAAGGCCGGGGCAATATGAACGAAGAACGAAGGCAGGCCGTACTGTTTTCATTCAGGGCAGCTATTCAATTATGCGCGATGCACACGGAGGGACCACCGGGATTTTGAAATTGGCCAACGATGTTACGGAGCTAGTGTTGGCTGCCAGGAAACACTCAATCGAAAACGGAATCCGCTTGTGAAAAAAGCCAAAGCAACAAATCATCGGAAAGGAAGTCAGTACTGAATCGATGCCGGCCGCCAAAAACAAAAAATCACAAGTTGAAAGATCCAAAATCGAAGCTTGCGAAAAAAAGTCGCCTTAGAGAAAGGAAAATAGTTCATTAGCACCGTGGCTCAGCGTGGAAATCGCTTTCAGTTTTATTTCTTTGTAACGTACGAACACGTCATTCAGCAATAAGTGCGTGCAAAAGACCAAGCCGAAAGTTTTTTTTATGGCGATTTCAGGCATCGATCTATCTCACGACCAAAGAAAAAGACCTTTATATAATTGTCAGACACAGCAAGGCAGCATTCAAGTTCCTATCGCAAAAGGCAACGATTGCAACAATGCTTGGCCTCGATACTCAGATCAAATATTCAAGTGTGAATAACAAATTGACCATCAGTGCGCCTAATCTCTCATCGGCTTTTAATCGTTATGATTACGCGTGGGTCAACAAAGTTGAAGGCGTGTTAGGAAACTGATTGCCGAGATTATGAAGACTATTGACTCTTCAGTACTGTCGCTGGCTGCACACGCATGATGCGTATAACATAGGAACTCACCGTTAACAAGATAACCGCGAGTATCGCGATCAGTGAAACTATCATGATGCTGATTGGAAAGTGGATCCGGTATGGATATTCTTTCAGCCACTCTTCTCCCAGCCACAGTGTTACAGGGACCGCAACCGCACAAGCAATTATAAAGATGACAAAGATCGGACGGAACAACAGGATGAACAATGAAATGGTTGCAGACCCCAGGAGCTTTCTTACTCCGATTTCTTTTGTGCGTTGCTGAATGAGAAACAACGATGTTCCAAAGATTCCAAGCGCAGCCAGAAATATTGCCATCCATGAGACAATCATCACAATCTGCTTCGTACGCTGTTCGGTGACATAATACTGCGCAAACTTGTCATCCATAAAGTAATAGTCCAAAGGCTGCTGCGGTGCATATTCCTTCCATGTTGAATTAACATCAGCGACAACAGCCTCGACATTTGAGGGATTAAAGCGGACAAGGAGATAGCGTGCGTAATTCGGATTGTATTCGAGCATCAAGGGCTGCACTGCAGTATGGAAGGAACCAAAATGGAAATCCTCAATAACTCCGACAACGGTTTTTTTCGATGGAGTGCCGGTGAAGATGTTAGGTATCTGAATCTGTCGCGTCATCAGGCTGTCATGAATGGCTGCAGCACCGGTCTGGTTTACGACAAATGCAGTCAGCGAATCCGCGGGTATATCTGCGTCAAAAAAACGGCCTTCCTGGATTGTCAACCCGAGCGCCTGCAAAAGATTTTCATCAACAAACATCTGAAAGAAGGTTATCCTCCTGTCTTCGTCTCCATCGGCTCCAGGCAGTGTCACTCCGAATGTGAAAAGCGCATCTCCTGGTGGTACCGAGCACATAGAAACATTCCCGACAGACTGGTGCTCACTCAGTTTGTTTCGCAGAGTAATCCGCTCACGCGGAGCCATACCTGATGCATTGACAACCAATATCTGATCCGTGTCAAAGCCTGTATCGCGATTGATGAGATAGTCTGTCTGTCGCACGATGAGGAGCGCAATTGCAAGCAATACGAAAGACACGAACAATTGAAGGAAGACAAGGCTGTTGCGTACATAGTGTGAAGATCGGCCTGTTTTCTGATCACCTCGGAATGCAACCAGAGCATCCTGGCGCAGGATCTGCATCGCGGGGAGCAATCCCGACAGAAGGACAGTCAGTGCATAAACCAATACGAATGGTAAAATGGCTTCCATCGTGAGCATGCGAAGCTGCGTGTCCATGATGTCATTAAAATATGGGATGGCAATCGCGGCAAGGACAGCAGCCAGCGCCATGGCCAGTGCGCAGATGACCATTGTTTCAACCAGATGACCAAATACAAGCATGGCCTTGTTAATCCCTAAGATTTTCTTCAAGCCTATATTTTTTACTCGTATAAGAAATTCTGCAGTACTTATATTGATGTAATTGATGATCGCTGTGATGAGAATGAGTGAGCCTACAATAAGATAAATAAATACAATTGCCTGCGAGCCATTCTTGTCTATTTCATAGAGCATGTCTGATTGAAGGTGTATTGACTCGAGGCTTTGCAGTGTAGGTTTCAGTCGTTCGGATCTGCCTTTTCCCCTGAACTCCTCAATGTAAGCAGGAAACTTCTCGATCAGCGAAGCGCTGGCCTCCGGACTGGTAAGGCGCAGGTAAGTATAAAACGCATTAAACCCCTTCGTTTCGAGATTTAAAGACGCAGGTAATGCTTTGGAAACAATGGGATGATTTTTGATTTGCTCCAGGGTAGAGAAGGACGCAACAAAATCGAAGTTGAAATGAGTTCTGGAAAAATCGTCCGTGAAAACATCTTTTACAACCAGTTCGATTGCTCCATTCAAGACGAGTGTCTGGCCTACCGGGTCCGAGTCTCCAAAATATTTCTTCGCGCTGGCGGGTGTAAGGATCACCGAATAAGGTTCATCCAGGACAGATGATTTGTCAGTCGCCCTGACGGGGAATGAAAAGAATTCAAGGAAATTGCCATCTGCAAACGCAAAGTTCTTTTCAGCGAAGCCGATATCCGAGTCTTTACGCATCAGGCTTATCTCAAACTTAAATATTCTTGTAAAGTCTTCAACTTCTGAGAAACGCTCCTTCAGCGCTGGTCCGGTTGTCGCTGACGTGAATGCAAAACTCTGCAGTTCATCCTCGGATTTCACCCGGTGTACATACCGATAAATCCTTTCTGAATCGGGATGTTGCTTGTCAAAACTCCATTCATGAAGGCAGTAAAGCGTTGTAACAAGGAAGCAGGCCATTCCAGCGGCAAGGCCTGTGATTTTTACTACGGACAGGGTGATCTCCTTCCTGATCAGGCGGAAAGAGGACTTCATTAGCATAGTGATCATCGGTGAGCAATTATTATTTTAAAGCTAACTTTTCCCAATCCATGAAAAAAATGAATTATTTTTATAATAACGATCGAAAATTACTATGATTGAAGTGAAGCATCTCGAGCTGGTCCAGGCCATTGCTCAGACGGGTAACATAACGAAAGCGGGTGTTATCCTTCATCTCACGCAGCCCTCGCTCAGTTATCAGCTCAAGGAGATTGAGCAAAGGCTCGGAACGCAACTTTTTCTACGAGTCAATAAGTCGATGGTGCTTACTGCTTCGGGCAAACGCATGCTCGAGGATGGAAAGGATATCCTCTCCCGATTATCTGCACTCGAGAAGTCATTGCTGCCACAGGAAGAAGAAACGAGAAAGCTTCGGCTTACTACACAATGCTACACAGGATATCACTGGCTACCTTCTTTATTCAAGGCATTCCAGACAAAGTCGCCTAACACGGAGATTGATATTGTAACGGAGGCGATGAGCCGCCCGATGGAATTTCTTCTCAAAGCAGAAATTGACATTGCCGTGATTAACAATTTTAAGCCGACAAAAGGCATCAGGTTCGAGAAGTTGTTTGATGATGAACAAGTTGTTCTCGTTCCAGCCAGACACCCACTGGCAAAGAAGAAGATGATCCAGCCCGCTGATTTCGCGGATCAGCACTACATCATGTATAAAGAGGATTTTTCCAGCGACTACTTTGCGCAACATGTTTTGATCCCTAAAGGTGTGCATGTCGGAAAGGTGACAAAAATGCAACTGACTGAGGCGCGCGTAGAGCTCGTCAGGGCGGGCTTGGGCATCACCGTTCTATCCCGATGGCTCGCAAAACCGTTTCTGCGCGACAACAAAAGCATCAAGCTCCTCCCAATCGGAAGCAAAGGCTTTCATCGATCATGGTATGCTGCCACGCTGAACGAACAAAAGAATGACCCTGTGATCAGCCATTTCACTTCGTTCCTGAAACAGCACCACCATGGTGTCGTTGGGCTGCCGGTAATTTGACCGAGGCGTCATGAGTAGGGCTAATGGCGGCAATTAATTCTTTTCAGTGCTTGTGTATTATTGCTTTCGCGTGAGCAGATCGTAATTTTAAATCTCAAGTACTGCCCTATGATCGAAATCCGGCACCTAAAACTAGTAGACACCGTTGCGAAAGTTGGCTCACTAACGAAAGCAGCAGAGAAATTATTCCTCACTCAGTCAGCGCTAAGCCATCAGCTGAAAGAGCTGGAAAGTAATCTAGGAGTCCAGGTATTCCACCGTGTGAATAATCAACTGCATTTCACAGCTGCAGGAAAGGAATTTCTTGAAGCCAGTGAAGAAATTCTCGATCATATTTCGAAGCTGGAGGCGCGCCTTCAGCAACTCAGTCGCGATCAGCTTAAGAATTATATTCACGGATACTCTGAAGAAGAGACAAAACGCCTTAATGATCAGGCTACTTCAATTTCCGAGCTGCTCCACTGGGACTCGTGGTGGCCGGACGGAGCCTGTGTGCTGGAAGCAGCGTGTGGTGTGGGGGCTCAAACAAAAATTATCAGTCAGAAAAATCCGAACGTAAAATTCGTAAGCGTAGACCTTTCAGAAAAATCTCTCGAGAAAGCAGCAAAAATGCGGGACGCGTTAGGGCTCGAAAATGTTGAATTCATGCTTGCCGATGTTTTCAGCTTGCCGTTTAAAGACAATCACTTCGATCACGTGTTCGTATGCTTCTTGCTGGAGCATGTCGCGGACCCGAGTGCGGCTTTAAAAGAGCTTAAAAGAATTCTCAAACCTGGCGGCTCGATCACGGTAATCGAAGGCGACCATGGTTCAACCTATTTTCACCCGCAAAGCTCAGCTGCATTAAAAGCTGTGCAGGCGCAGGTAGAGCTGCAGAAAGGCAATGGCGGCAACGCCAATATCGGGCGCGAGCTTTATCCGCTTTTGACTGCTGCAGGCTTTACTGATGTCAAAGCAAATCCCCGAGTGGTCTATGTTGACGATTCACGGCCAGATCTTGTCGAAGGGTTTACAAGGAATACTTTCACTGCTATGATCAAGGGCGTTGGCGATGAAGCTGTGTCGAAAGGAATTATTCGCAAAAATGAATTTGATGAAGGGATCAGGGATCTGCTGCGGACAGCTGAAGGTGGCGGGACTTTTTGCTACACTTTTTTCAAAGTCGTAGGGTGGAAGGTTTAGTGTTCTGAGCCAGGCCCGTTAAATGCCAGTTGCGCTTACCTTGCTATTCGACCGTAATTGACAGTCATCGACCTGTAGAATTTCAATCGTTGCGAAGTATTGTCGTAGGATTTGCGAGAATTGCCTTCAGGCCCTGCAAGACAACGATAAGGATAGTCGTCAATGAGAGGAAGGCAACGGATAGGGCAAATATCGTCCAGGGCATTTCAATATGGAATGCAAATGAATTCAGCCAACCGTCTGCGGCATACCAGACGATCGATGTGCCGATCACCGTTGCCATCAGTAGAATCCAGCCGAACTCCTTTGTCAACAACGACATGATATGAACTCCGGAGGCACCAAATACCTTTCGGATACTCAACTCGCGCAGGCGTCTCAATACGTTAAACGTTGCCAGGCTGACTATTCCAATTCCAGCCACAATCAATGCGATCGTTGCAAAAAACAATACAAGGGTTGATGCAACTTTTTCGGTCTTATACTGCTCGTCAAAGCGCTCGTCCTGAAACCAATATTTCATCGTGAATGCAGGCTCAACCGTTTTGTAGGCGCGTTGAACTGCGGCCATGGCATCAGCGGTTTTTCCGGGAGCATATTTGACATAGACGAACGAGGAATTCAAATACTGGTTTCGGTACAGGATAACAGGAAATCTTTGTTCCCGTAAAGAACGCGTGTGAAAATTATCGACAACACCAATAATGACGCATGAGGCATCCCCGATCTTAATCATCGCTCCAACGGGTTCATGCAATCCCATAATCTCTGCAGCATCCCGCGTAATGATAACTTCAGTATTTAACGTATCCTGCGGTTGAGATTCAAAATTCCGGCCTTCCAATAATTTTAGGTTGAAAGTCTGAACGAATTCATAACTACAGCCCATCACCTGGAATGTCACACGCTCATCCACAGATTTACCTGACCAACTCACTCCCGTGTTTTTCCCCTGCAGGTCAACGGGGTTTGCCGAAGCGGTCGCGGTACTCAATATCGCGCCATCCTTCAATAACTCATTCTTGAACGCCTCAAATTTCTGAAGCATTCTGTATGTCGGTTCAACATGTATTATATTTTTGTGGTCTATGCCCAAGTCCTTCTCAGACAAAAATTTGATCTGAAGAAACAATACACCGGCAAATGACAATATGCCAAGGGAAATACTCAGCTGAACCACCAGCAATACCCGTCTCAATTTCGCGGAACCATGCTGGCCTGACACCTGATTTTTCAATACAGTTATTGGTTGGAATGCAGCCATGACGAATGCGGGATAGGAACCGGCAAGCAGCGCAATCGCTATCAGAAGCGCAGCAACGAAGAAAGGAAACCAGCCACTTACCAATGACACGGTAATCGGAACGTCAATCAGGCTGCTGAAGAATGGCAGGATAAGTTGTGTGATACCTGCTCCAACCAGTAAAGCAAGAAGTACAATGAGAAATGCTTCGCCCATAAATTGATTGACAATGTTTGATCGCAGCGCACCGGTGACTTTCCTGATCCCAATTTCTTTTGCACGAATAGTTGAGCGTGCTGTCGACACATTGACAAAGTTGATAATGGCGAGGATGACCACAAGCGCGGCAATGAGCAAAAAGATTTTTATGTAGTCAATGCGTCCCCCTGCGACTTTGCCGTCCTCAAAAGAGCTTCTTAGCCTCCAATTCTTTAGTGGAAATGCCTCGTAGCTCAGTTTGTCTGCTTTAAGTTTTTCGGAAAGGACTCTCGGGTCATTTAGTTTCGAGGTAAGTGCGGTTGCCTCAATGTACTTGTTTGTTCTTATGTAGGTGGGGAAAAACTGTTCTGCATAGTAATCCGGCTTAAGACCACGCATCGCGCTGAAGACATCCATGTGAAGCACAAAATCAAACTGGAGGGAAGAATTTGAAGGAACGTCACGAACAACTGCCGTTACAGTTACCGGATAATGATCATCGATGTTGATTGTCTTTCCAATCGGGCTATCGGTTCCATAGAGCAGCCCGGCCATTTTTTCAGATATCGCAATGGACGCAGACTGAGAAAGAGGCTGGGAGGCGCCTTTGACAACGGGAAAATCGAAAGTCGTAAAGAAATTTCGTGTCGCGAAAATACCATTGAGATATATACACTCTGACTGCGCCCCTTCCTTCCTGAAGCATAGCTCATTCGGCCACCGTTTTCCTGACGCGACTGTAACGCATGATTCGATCTCCGGAATTGACGAGACGTCAATGCTTGCAGAGGCAGCGTCAAACGTGTTGAAGCTTCCATCAGATTCCACGTGTGTCATCACCTTAAAAAGATTGTCCGGATCGTGATGAAACCTGTTATAGGAGAATTCGGTCGCAACCCACATCACGGTCAGCAAAAGACAGGTGAATCCAACGCCCAACCCAAATACATTGAGAAAAGACGTACCGGGATTTCTAAAAAAATTCCGCACAGCGATGATGAGTACATTCCGAAGCATAGAAAGGATGATTTACTCTAATTTAACTGTTTGTATACTGGCGTATAGCTGGACGGTTACATATTCTTTAAGTGTGAAGCTGGAAAATAAGAAAGGAATGTAGATTCATTTGGTAGCAACATTGTCGAGCTGTGGTCCTACCCCGTTTTGGTGGATGATTGCTGGGTCACGTTTAGAACTGTTCACGAAGCTTATCCTCGTGTGATGATTTATTGACACTACAGTTTAAATTTTCATTTTCGATTTCAGGCATTTTTCAATCAAATCGTAAAGCTCATCAAAATTGCAGGCCAGTGCCGTGCTTGCAATCGAAGCTGGTGTCCCGTACATCTTGTAAGTCATTAACATCAAAGCCTTTTTTACTCCGCTCACCTCGCTAACAAACCGCTCAGGGTCCACGAGGTCGAGAAGAATGAATTTTGTAGATCTAACTTGCCCCATTCTTAGACCAATGATTCTTTCCCATTTAATTAGGTGCCCTGAAGCTGCACTTGAGTTATCCAGAATTCCATTTTCATCGATTATGAGTCCAGGTCTTGTGTCAAACAGTTTGTACAATGCATACATCCCACAGAATCCAAAGAAGACCGTTCCAAGCCAACCAACAACTTCCAGAAAGATCGGTGCGTATCTGTCCTGTTCGTTGCCTATACTTACAAGCCAAAGCGAAAGTAAAACGAAAGCAACACAACCTAAAAAAGTCAATATGACTTTTGTTTTGCTGAATTTAATTTCAATTTTTTCTTGCCTCATCTTTCTACTCCTCAAGGGCCAATTCATGGCGCTGGTTAAAGATAAAAATCGAACCCTTATCAAGCGTTATCGCCAGGGATTTATTTGCGCAAATTGGAATACTAGATTATTTCTCCCTGTTTACACGTCTCAATGACCTGCCCATTCGCGTTGAGTTCAATCAGAAAGTATTCAGCAAACCTCAGCTTTCTATATGTCCCAATGAGAACAAAATAATTTTCGCCACTCTGACCTTAGACCAAACCCCAATTTTCATTCTGCCGGAATATTTTCTCCTGGCTTTTATCCTTACGCCTCTCAGCGTAGCATTTACGGTAGTCGGCTTGTCCGGTCTTGCTGACGTTATCTGTTCTTTAATGGTGTCATCCCAGTTTTCGCATCTTCGAACGATGCCCCAATATCTCGTTGTGTCTGTGTGGTTGTCAAACTCTATTACTTTGTAGTCTGGATATTCAATCTTAAAGATATTTCCAAAAAAATAGTCACATGCCTTTTGCTCCAAAGACAGGGAGTCTGTGAAGGCCAGAAGAAGAGATAATGCATAAAGTTTAATCATCTCAGCATGTGGTCAACCGGATAGAAACGAGCATCACACCTTGAGTCTTGCGTCTTTTGAAACCTGCGCAAACAAAAAGGGTGCTTATTCAGCTTCATCGCTGGAATACGAACACGGGATCTCCTAGAACTTTTTCCTGCAGCTGCATTTCAGTGGATTGCATCTTAATAATCAGGAAGGTACTGCCTCCGATTATTATATTCTTCTCATCGGAGGAAATTTCCCACATGTGCTCCTGGAAAGCATCCTGGCCATCGCATGACACTCCGTTATTCTTAATTTCCAAGATACCGCTGTAACGAAAGATCCAATCATCATTGATTGCACAGGTACGGATAACATTCGCGCCATCCTTGTTAATTGCCACGAACTTCCAGGTTTTTGAGCTACTGCCACAGATGACTTTTTCGATTTCTGTTAGAACCTTTGTCGAAGGTGTGGTCTGTGGTGCGGGGTCATCCTTCGAACAAGAACTCAGAATAAAAATAACAACCGCGAGGGTCAGCAGGCGTCTTTGCAACATTTTTTTTGGTTTGATTCAAAGATAAGCGAACGGGTGGAAACAAGCATGGGAGAGATTCAAAAAACGAGCCGATAAATTCTGCATGTTTGCGATATATCTTACAAGCGCTCTGCGTGTAGCCATTGGGTGATGCTGTCGAGGTCAACTTGTTGTCGTGCTGCCGTGGAGCTGCAGCAAAGGCAAAAATGTTCGACATAAAAATTAATTAAACGCTGCATCATTCATATGTATTGGTTGCGTAGAGCCTTGTCCTCATTCCTGGAGGTTTACGATCCGCGAGCGGATCGAATGATGAATAGTCTGGGAAATGTTCCACCGTGTAGAAATCAAGGTCAATTCATACGTCACGAAGTGCTTGCCGCTGGCACTATGCATCACAAGTTGTCGAGCAACTTCATAGAATTTACTCAAGACGTCACAAGGTATTTTAAAAGCGTGAGCTTGATCGTGGCGATTGCAGGTACACAATTAAATGATAGCGGTTGAAAGTTTTGGTGGGAGGCTTCAATGTTACTGACTTCGGATTCTGAGTAGCTTGTCGTGCTGGTGAAGGGGATCCAGAAGGATGAGGTGGCGGGTGTGGATGAATCGGTTGCAGACTTGCAAACGAGCTGCAAATTAAGTTCTCTAAGTTCAAGTTGCTTGAGGTTCACATGTCAAAGGAAGAAGGGTCGAAAGAGATTTGTCGCACTCAGGCAGCACACGGTCGGCACCTTTAGGAAGGAGGGATTTTTACCGATTTGTTCAACTGATTGTTCAACTGCAAAATAAAAAAGCCTCGAATTTCTGCGAATTCAAGGCTTTTGGTAGTCCGTACGGGAATCGAACCCGTGTTACCAGAATGAAAATCTGGTGTCCTAACCCCTAGACGAACGGACCGTTTGTTAAAGGAGGTGCAAATATAGACCGCCAACATAGATTTGCAAACCAGTGCGGTAATTTTTTTCAAAGCGCTCATCTTTTTTCATTGGTTTTAGACCCAAGGTCGTTTATTTTTGGCCCCTGTTGAACCGGAGATGTCCGACCAACTGTTACACTTTAAAACAATCAACCAATGACTAAAGTAGGAATCAATGGATTTGGCCGCATCGGCCGCCTGGCTTTCCGAGCTGCCGTAAACCGCAAGGATATCGAAATTGTAGGAATCAATGACATCGTTGAGCCAGACTACATGGCTTACATGCTGAAGTATGATTCCACGCATGGAAAATTCAACGGCACGGTAGAAGTTAAAGACAAGAATCTTATTGTAAACGGAAAAACGATCCGGGTTACAGCCGAGAAAGATCCTGCGAACCTCAAGTGGTCAGACGTTGGTGCTGAAATCGTTATCGAATCAACCGGTCTTTTCCTCACCCAGGCAGATGCGCAAAAGCACATCACTGCTGGCGCGAAAAAAGTCGTGATGTCTGCTCCCGCGAAGGACGATACGCCAACGTTCGTGATGGGCGTTAACCATAAGAAACTGACCAAAGATCACACGATCGTAAGCAACGCATCCTGTACTACAAACTGCCTCGCCCCTATCGCAAAAGTTCTGAACGATAAGTTTGGAATCGTAGAAGGATTGATGAGCACGGTTCACGCAGTAACAGCAACGCAAAAAACCGTTGACGGACCTTCAGCAAAAGACTGGCGCGGTGGCCGTGGCGGGTACCAGAACATTATCCCTTCGTCAACCGGTGCTGCGAAAGCAGTGGGCCTTGTGCTTCCTGAATTGAAAGGAAAGCTTACCGGTATGTCGTTCCGTGTTCCCGTAGCGGATGTGTCTGTAGTCGATCTTACTGTGCGTCTTCAGAAGGCAGCTTCTTATGAAGAAATTAAGAAGGCGATGAAGGAAGCTTCCGAAGGTGAATTGAAAGGCATCCTTGGATATACAGAAGATGAAGTGGTATCGCAGGATTTCCTTGGCGATGAGCGCACCTCAATCTTCGATGCAAAAGCGGGAATTGCCCTCAACGACAATTTCGTAAAAGTTGTGAGCTGGTATGATAACGAGTGGGGATATTCCAACAAACTGATTGACCTTGTTCAGACTTTGGCTAAGATTTAAGCCAAAAAGCTGAGTTTCATAAAAAAATGCCGTTGAAAGACGGCATTTTTCGTTTCCGGGCATAAAGATTTTTGTCGCTTTTACGTTATTAATGGAAGGATTTACAGCCGCTTGTTGTTGTAGATAGTGTAAAAAGCCAAAGTATGCAGGATTTTTACGAGGTATTAGGGATTGGAAGGCAGGCATCGCAGGCCGAGATCAAGGCCGCGTTTAAGCGCATGGCCATGAAATACCATCCCGACCGCAATCCTGGTGATCGCCAGGCCGAGGAAAGTTTCAAGCTTATTAACGAAGCCTATCATACACTTTCTGATCCGTCTAAAAAACTTCGTTACGATTCGCGCTTCCACTGGATCCAACAGGACTATGAAGATCAGTACTGGCAAGAACTGAAACGCCAGAAATATCAGCAGTGGCGCAAGACCCACCAGACCGAGCGCGAATACTATCGCCTCGATAAAAATTATTTTAAGATACAGGGACTTGCTTTCCTCGTGTTCCTCATCATGGCAGGATTCTGCTTTGGTGTGATTCACACCGCACACTACTATGTCGAACAACAGTACCTTGAAAAGCAGCGCGCAAACCGTCAGCTGCTAAAACAAGTTAACGGTCTTTTTGGTGAAGGAAGGTTTGACGATGCGTTCGCGATGATCCACGTGCTGGAAGAAAAGGATCCGCTTGAATATCGTTTCACTTACGCGCGCGACAGCCTTGTTAATGCGTTAAGAATTCAGTCGGACAAGGAGTTTGAAGAGAAGAATTTTTCACAGGCCGTTCAGCATTACCTGGTATTGAAACAGTACGAGCATCCCGTGCGGCCCGAGACGCTTGAAAATCTTTCGATGTGTCAGTTCTACCTCGGTAATTTTAAGGAATCGATCCAGGCATTGAAACACCTGCATAACCAGCAGCCTAATAACCTGAGCCTGATTTACCAGATCGGCTACATCAACCTCGAAAAGCTTGACAATCCGCAGGAGGCTTACCATTATTTCACGCTCGGCAAAAAGTTGTTCAAGCAGAACCTTGGGCAGGTGTATGGAAAAGCGTTTGAAATCGTGATGAACCCGGCAGACGCACCGGATATTTATTTCCACATCTTCAACGCCAGGGCCGTTACCAACATTAAACTCAACAACTTTAATGAAGCTGTTACAGATTGCAACTGGGCAATATTCCTGCGCCCTGAAGAAGGGCAGGTTTATCACATGCGGGCAACAGCCAATATTCGCCTGAAAAAATTCAAGTATATCTGTGATGACATCGACAAAGCCGTAAACCTCGGCTACACTGAGGCTGCGGCTACAAAATCCAAATATTGCAGCGATAATTGAGTCGCCCGGCTTTTCCCGAAGTCATCAATTTCCGTTACCTTCGTTTGCAGTTCACAGAGATGCACCTTTTTGAACCTAAACTTTTCGTCATGACAGATCTTACAAAGGAGCAGCTTCGATCCATCAAAAAAAGTTATTTCAACATCCTGGGACTTTTCCTCGGACAGGAGAAAACGGAAAGCAGGTACATCCGCTGTCTGCTAAAGTGGGCGCTGCAGCTTCACCTCAACCCTGAGGACTTGCGGCATGGCAACATCGATATCAATGCGATATCCTATGCCCATCCCGATGACAAGGTTGAAAAACTTGAATCCATCTACCACCTGGTTTATATGATCTACCTTGACAAGGTAGTAGAGGATGTTGAACTTGAAGTCGCCTCAATCTATGCGCAGCAATTGGGCTTCGACTCCGCCACCGTTCCCGACTTATTCAAGTCTATCGCTACCGCGGATTATGATGAAATAGAAAAACGCAACGTGCGGCAGGAGGTGATGGATTTTATGAAGATCTACCTCAATTGATCAGTAGAAGATTTAAAATTTAAGATTTAAGATTTAAGATTTTAGATTTAGCCCTGTCGTGGGAAAATCGTCCTTATTCGTTATTCGTTATTCGTCATTCGTCATTCGTTATTTGTGATCATGCTTCGTATTGCTTCTTTACTACTCCTCGTTTCGCTTACTTCTCATGCGCAACATACTGATGTTGCCACGTTTATTGACAACTGGCATCTGGCCGCGACAAAGGCGGATGCAAAAACATTCTTTGATGCCATGGATGAAGAGAGCGTCTATATTGGGACAGATGCCGGTGAGCGGTGGACCAAAACTCAATTTTATGCTTTTGCAAAACCGTATTTTGACAAGGGAAAGGCGTGGGATTTCAAGGCTTACGATCGTGACGTTCATCTTTCACCCGATGGCAAGTATGTATGGTTTTCAGAACTTTTGACCACCTGGATGGGCGTCTGCCGCGGGTCCGGTATCCTCATGAAGACTCCAGGTGGGTGGAAAATCAAACAGTATCACCTGTCTGTTACGGTTCCTAATGATGCTATTAAGGATTTCATAACACTTGTCGAAAATTTCAACCGGCAGAAGAAATAGGAAGCTACTCCTTTCGAACTAATGTCATTTTTCTTTTTGGCCAATTCCGCTTTTTCAGGTCCAATGTAGGTTTTTAGCCCTGTTTCGGCTGAAAAAAGATCCTGGTGCACTCATCTTTACATCATCAATCAAAATGATATGGTAAGGATGGAAAGGCTAGACTACAAAGATATCGCCAATGCAAGAATCAGCGGACGAATCCGGCAGTTTATTGTTTTGATCCTGGCGATCATTATCGGAATCCTGATTTCAATCTCAGTTAATTCCTGATCCTATACCGAAAAGAAGTTAAAGGTTAACTAGTGAAAACCCTGCGGCTCACGCTGCGGGGTTTTTCTGTTTCTGTAAGGCTACTTTCGTAGTTTTACGCCATGAATTTTGACAGCGAGATCTTTCTCAACCACCTGGCGCCCACCTCTCCGAATCCTTTCCTCATTCCCATCGAAAGGGCTGAGGGGATTTATCTCTACGGTCCTGACGGCCAACGCTACATCGACCTGATAT
Source organism: Fulvivirgaceae bacterium JP3-4 (assembly GCA_029309925.1). Taxonomy (GTDB): domain Bacteria; phylum Bacteroidota; class Bacteroidia; order Cytophagales; family Cyclobacteriaceae; genus Chryseosolibacter. The sequence continues at coordinate 1,345,636 of JARKND010000001.1, read as the reverse complement.
CCGGGATCGGTGTCAGTGCGATCGGGCATCGTCATCCGAAAGTTGTTGCTGCTATCAAGGCTCAGGTCGACAAGCACCTGCATGTGATGGTGTATGGGGAATACATTCAGGCGACCTCCAATCTGCTGGCGAAAAAATTCACTGATCTGCTTCCGCCCAGTCTCAACTGCTGTTACTTTGTGAACTCAGGCACCGAGGCAAATGAGGGTGCGCTGAAACTGGCAAAGCGTGTCACAGGCAGAACAGAAATCATCTCTTGCCGCAAGTCCTACCACGGAAGCACGCATGGCTCACTCAGCGTTTCTGGAAATGAAATGAAGAAGTCAGCCTTCCGGCCCTTGCTGCCTGACGTGCGCTTCATGAACTTTGGGGCTATCGAAGACCTCGAAATGATCACCGAAAAAACTGCGTGCGTCATCATGGAGACGATCCAGGGTGATGCGGGAGTAAGAATTCCATCGCGCGACTACATGCAGGCCGTTAGAAAACGCTGTACAGCCACCGGCACGATTCTTATTCTCGATGAGATACAATGTGGTATGGGCCGGACCGGGAAATTCTTTGCATTCGAACATTTTGATATCACACCCGACATCCTTACAGTCGCGAAAGCGTTCGGTGGAGGATTGCCGATCGGTGCATTCGTGGCGTCACGCGAGATGATGAACAATTTTACCTTCGAACCAATGCTGGGTCACATTACAACATTTGGCGGCAACCCTGTCTGCTGCGCCTCTGCACTGGCAACGCTCGAGGTACTGGAAGAAGAAAGCCTTATATCCCAGGTTGAACGGAAAGGAAAATTGTTTGAAGAATTATTGAAACATCCTTCCATCAAAGAAGTCAGGCGGATCGGACTGCTTTTCGCGATCGATTTCGATTCCGAGGAACGTGTTTCGAACATCGTGAATAACGCCAAAGCGAATGGTCTGATCTGCTACTGGTTTTTATCACATCCCTACAGCTTTCGTATCGCCCCACCGCTCACGATCACTGACGATGAAATCCGTGAATCATGCAGGATCATTTTGAACGCAATCGATAATGCTTAACTTAGGTTCATGACTATTAGAAAGTTTGACAGGCTCGGGTACATCTATAAATTGATGATCATCATCGCGCTGGCGATTACTGCGGTTGTGCTGTGCCGCGATATTGTGGTGCCGCTTGCCTTCGCTGCTTTTCTATCCGTGGTCATGTTGCCTGTTGTCAAACGTATTGAAAAAAAGACAGGACTTACGCTTGCGGTCACAATCACGCTTGTCGGAACGATTGTCGTGCTTGGTTTGCTCGGATGGGTGCTGGTACATCAGATCGTAGAACTTGCAAATGACCTGCCTAACCTGGAATCCAGATTTAATTCGTTCGTTATTCAGATCAGCGCCACTGTCAGTGAGCAGTTCAACATTGACAAGACCGAACAAAACAAGATGATCCAGGACTTTGCAAAAAGTGTCAGCGTCTATGTTGGTGCGTTTCTGCTTTCGACAACCAACACCTTGTCAACACTCATTCAAATTCCTATATATCTTTTTCTGCTGCTTATCTACCGTGAGAAGTTCAAGCAATTCTTCCTGGCACTTCTTCCAAACAATGACGATGAGATGGTGTGGAAAAAAGACATTGAGAATGTTATCCAGGGATACATCTCCGGGCTACTGCTGGTTACGCTGATCATTGCGGCACTAAACACCATCGGATTGCTTGCGCTTGGAATTGACCACGCAATCTTTTTCGGAGTGCTGTCCGGGGTCCTGACAATTATTCCTTATGTGGGGATTTTTATCGGTGCATTATTCCCGACACTGATGGCACTGATCACAAAAGACAGTTACTGGTATGCTATCGGAGTAGTGATCGTCTTTACCGTAGTGCAGTTTCTCGAGGGAAACTTCATCACACCCCGCATCACCGGATCGAAGGTCAGTATTAATGCACTCGCAGCCATTATCGCTTTGCTGATCGGTGGAAAAATACTTGGTATTGCAGGCATGATCCTCGCGGTGCCTGCGATCGGAGTCGTGAAAATCCTTCTCTCCTATTCCAGTCACCTGAAACCATTCGTTATTCTTCTTGGAGATGATGATGCCGCACTGAAAAAACAAGATCCTACTGAACACACGCCTCCAGTCGAAAACCTCAAGGAAGAAGTAAAGGAAAAGGAAGTGAAGGAGAAAGTGATGGATGAGATTAAGAAGCCGCCTGTCGATTAGGAGCCAGGATGCCGGGGGCCGGGAAGCCAGGGGACCGGTTAGCCAGGAAGCTCAGTTTCTAAACCGTCCGTCACTTCGAGCCTGCAAACTCATTCACGAAGTGTGCAATCACCACGAGAAGCAAAAACCAGCGGTGCCAATTCGACCCCTCAAGTTTGATTTTTCAGATCCAATTCTTCGCGAACTCCGCAACTCCGCGGCTCGCGTTGAAAGAAACTTACAACTTCTCAATCACCAGATTGTGATTGGTGTAAATACAGATATCGGCAGCGATGTTCAGGCTTTCGCGGACAATTTCTTCGGCTGATAAATGTGGAGCGTGCTTTCTGAGGGCAAGTGCAGCTGACTGGGCGTACATCGACCCGGAGCCGATGGCGGCAACCTGATGATCAGGTTCAAGAACATCACCCGTTCCTGAAATAACAAGGAGCTCTTCTTTGTTCACCACGATCAGCATGGCTTCGAGTCTGCGAAGGAAGCGATCCATACGCCAGTCTTTTGCAAGCTCAATGGCCGCGCGCTTCATGTTCCCTCCGTAACTATTGAGCTTCTCTTCAAAACGTTCGATCAGCGTAAATGCGTCAGCAGTGGAGCCTGCAAACCCCGCTAGCACTTTTCCATCGTGGAGTTTCCTGATCTTGCGCACATTACTTTTCGCAACGTAGTTACCCATCGTTGCCTGGCCATCGCCACCAATGGCCACCTGACCATTGTGCAAAACCGCCAATATTGTTGTTGCGTGAATTTTTTCCATAGTCTAAAAATTAAAATCCCGATCATTCAACCGGGACTAGTAACGATTTCAAATCTATTCTGGCTACTTAAACTCTTTTCAATTTCAAATAAAAAATTTAAGATTTTAAATCAGGATGCGAACAGGATCTTCAAGCAATCCCTTCAACGTCTTGAGGAAAGCTGAACCAACCGCTCCATCGACCGCACGGTGATCGCACGACAATGTAACCTTCATGATATTGCCAGGAACGATCTGGCCGTTCTTCACGATCGGAGTCTCCTTGATTCCACCAACGGCCAGAATACACGCATCTGGCGGGTTGATGATCGCGGTGAACTCCTCGATACCAAACATACCAAGGTTTGAAATGGTGAACGTGCTTCCCTCCCAGTCGGCAGGTTGCAATTTCTTATCGTGTGCTTTCTGGGCAAGCTCTTTCACTTCCGTTGCAATGTGGGACAACGATTTATTGTCGGCAAAGCGAACTACAGGAACCAGCAAACCGTCTTTCACGGCCACGGCAACTCCGATATGAATGTGATGGTTCTTTCTCATCTTATCACCAAGCCACGATACGTTCACATCAGGATGCTGGCGCAACGCTGCAGCGGTAGCTTTCAGAACCATGTCGTTGAACGAGATTTTCAACGGGCTGATCTCGTTGATGCTCTTGCGCGCTTCGACTGCCTTGTCCATGTTGATCTCCATGGTGAGGTAGAAGTGTGGCGCAGAGAATTTGCTTTCGGCAAGTCTCTTCGCGATGGTCTTGCGCATTTGAGAAACAGGGACCTCTTCGAAGCTCTCCTGTCCTACAATCTTTGGTAACTGCACGGGAGCTGCGGCCTGACCAGCCTTTGCTGGTGCTGCAGCCTGTGATGGTTTGTAGCCTTCTACATCGCGCTTGGTGATTCTTCCCTGGTCACCCGTGCCCTGCACCTTGCTGATGTCTACTCCTTTGTCTTTAGCAAGTTTCTTCGCCAGTGGCGATGCTTTAATTCTTCCGTTTGATGAAGGCTCAGCATGACTCTCTGCAGGCTGTGCTGATGCAGCAGGTGCTTCCTGCTTTGGTGCAGCTTGCGCGCTACCACCGGCAGACTTTGCTTCATTCGCTTTCAACAGCGTTTGAAAGTCCGCTCCTTTTTCACCGATGATTGCAAGAACACCGTTGACCGGAACTGATTTTCCTGGCTCGGCACCAATGTATAACAGCGTACCAGCGTTGTACGACTCATATTCCATTGTTGCCTTGTCAGTCTCGATCTCCGCAAGCAGTTCTCCTGTCTTCACTGGATCACCCACTTTCTTGTGCCACGCAGCGATCACACCTTCTGTCATGGTGTCGCTCATCTTCGGCATATACACGATTTCGGCTTTGATGCCTGACGTATCTATCGCCTGTACTGCGGGGGCAGAGGTTTGCTGAGGCTTCGACTCACCGCCCGATTTCTCTTCGGCCTTTCCGCCAGTCGCGGCAGCATTACCGGCACCTGCCAGCAACGAAGAATAGTCCTCACCCTTCTTTCCAACAATGGCAAGCACATCATTGATTTTCACTGCCTGTCCTTCCTGAGCGCCAAGGTATAATACAGTCCCTTCGTTGAAAGACTCGTAGTCCATAGTTGCCTTGTCGGTTTCGATTTCCGCCATTAACTCCCCGGACTTCACTGTATCGCCTACTTTTTTATGCCACTTCGCGATAACGCCTTCGGTCATGGTATCGCTCATTTTCGGCATCCGTACGATTTCTGCCATTGTTTACTAAATGATTTAATATCAATTAATTAGAAAGATAAAAGCAGTGCTGAACCCGCCTTGTATAAAGTAACGTCAGCAACCGCTTTAAGCGTTCAAAAATAGGGTATAAATGGTGATTTTCAAGAAAAATTTAGAGTGCCTTTCCTAGAAGTTGAAGGTTCCGATCAGCATTTCAAATTGTGTGAAGGTTGGCTTTAAACCGGTAGTGACACGCACGCCCAGATCCAGCTGTGGAAAGAAGCGCAGGATGTTCAGGTCAGCACGGAACTCAAGACCTGCCGTTGAATAGTAAGTCGCATAGCGCTGAATGTCACTTTGAACATAAGCGTAATCAACGAAGCCGTTCAGACGAAAACGCTGAATGTTCAACAAAGGCCCGATAGCAATGTCGGGATACCAGATCGGCAACGTGTAGTTCACTGCCGAGGTGTAAACATTTTCAAGGCGTGGTAATGCGCCAAGGCCACGAGGAGATGGGATCCGTGTGCGGAAAGTGTAATTCTCAAGCTCGCCTTTTGAATTCCGATTCAGGTTCAGCGCAGTATACTGATATCCGCCATATCCCCAAAGCGAATGGTGCTTGAACAGCCCGGGAAAATAAAGCACTGCGTATGCGGAAAGCTGTGTGCCTGTAAAATCCTCGGACAGTGGCGTAGCGTATGCATTAACGAACAACATCTGGCCCCACCTGCTGTTGATATCTCTTCTGCTTTGCTTGAGCAAATGTGTTACAGACAATTCAACATGATTATAGATGAGATTTCCATTATCGATGTAACCGAAGTAGATCGATGAGTCGCCAATGTTTTCTGCGGGGAGTAAACGCCCGCCTCCGGTGATGCTGTTTCTAAAATCGGTAACGCGCGTATATCCGATATTGGACGCAATCGAAACTTCAGAAAAATATTTCGAGCGTGTCAGCACCAGTGGCACGCGCAATCCGGCTTGTAATGTTGCTTCTGTGTAGGTGAACCGCAGAGGCCTTTCAAAAAGCACGGTATCGCCACCGATGATGCGTGCGTAGTCGTGGTTACCCTGAAGTACATCACGGTTCGCATACCTTGCGGAAATATCGATGATCGGATAGAACCCCTGGTAGCTGAAATCAGCACGCCAGCTTCCTGTTCTTTCGGAGATATCGACAACATATCCAACATTGACTTCAGTTGTGCTTAAAATATCGCGCGACTGAATTCCCACCGTAGCTTCTGTCAGGTCTGTCGCCACATTCAGGCCCCACGAGTATGGATTGATGATTCCCCTGACCTTTGAAAATTTCGTAACTGGCAATGGCTTCATCTCAGCCTGTGCAAGAAAATCCGGATGACCTTCCTGCTCAGTCAGCATGTTTGCATACTGAACGCCCACAGCCGGGCGCGGTTGCAGCGGAATCCACGTTGATGGGTCAAACGGCACGCGCACGACATCCATTCCATCTTTCGACTGCTCATTATAATAGATGTATTTCCCGGCCGCAGGCACCGATGGATTGTACGCCCCATAGCGGCTACTCGTAATCTGGAATTTCTCTCCGCTGGAAATTTTCAGCGCGTAGACATTGTCGATCCCGCTCAAGGGCGAGTTGTATAACACGTATTCTCCGAACAAAACCGGATGTCCGAAGTTTTCAGCGGTAGGTGTGAAAAGATCGGTCTGATCTCCGCTCGCGCGATCAATGATTGTAATGGTTTTCTTTCCATCTTTCCCTTTCAAAACCACAAGTTGGCCTCCATCCGGTGACCAGCGCGGCATGGAGTAAAAAAAGTTCTCAGGATTATCAATACGCTTTTCAATATTACCAGACTCGGTGTTAATAAAGAGAACAGTGGTTTTGTAGTCCACCGTGGTCTCAACGGCCGCGACCGTCTTGCCATCGGGTGAGATTGCTGCACTTCCAAACCTCCCTTTTCGGCTTCCGATAACTTTGCGCTTTCCGCTTTTGATGTTGACCGATTTGATAAGCGAAAAATTCTTTACCTGGAACCGCGGATCATAGCCATATTCAGTCCATACGAGTTGATCCGCTCCAAGCGAAAGCATCCCCGCATCATTAAAGATTCCCGGACGGAATATTTTTTTCTCACGGCCATCTTTCAGCGTGATGAAAGTCTGGATGTCTCCGATACCGCTCTTCATCACAATAACAGTTCCGTCATCAAGTGCTTGCGGATACATGTAGTCAGTATAAGCCTTCGAATTCCGGTGCGAGACCTGCTCGAGTGGAGTCAACTCAATTTTGTCGAGATCTGCTTTCCATGTCTTCCTGAAATCAGCAGCCATCTCGTTGTAGAGTGTGGTTACATGAAGACCCGTTTCCTTTTTAATCGCGTTTGAAAATGCAAAAGGAATAAAAGGAACGCTCCACGCGCGATTGGTTATTTTTCCCCAGATCTCCGGATCATTTGTTCGCTTGCGGAGATAGCTCACCATGTGATAGCCCAGCACGTAGTGGTCCGGGATATTGTGCTTGTACGAGCGAAGATATTGTTTGTGATAGTTGAATGTCCTTCCTTCAAGCAGGTTGGTTGTGAACACGCGCGAGAATGCCGGAATGCGACCGCGCCCGGTAGCGGTGAATGCAGTTTCTGTTACCACAGCATCGCCTTCCCAAAACCACATCGGTGCTGCAGCCTGTGCCATGCCGGCAAATCCAAGCGAGCCAACCAGATAATAAATTGCCTTGTTGAATCCACGCATCGCATGCTGATACTGAACGATGTGTCGATACTCATGGGCGGCCAGTAAATTCATCCAGTCGTTGTTGCCGAGGTAGTTATAATCCTGCGGGGGCATACCGTAAAACTCGGAACGCCTTGGGAACATACTGACGAAACCATTTGCAATTGCTGACTGATTTTGAAGTATGATTGAAATCTTCCGGGGTCTGCTTCCCAGTGATTGAGATTCCTCTTCGTGTATGTGTTCGAGTGTATTGGCAACGCGCTGCCCCTGCTCCTCATATCCTTTCGGGAAAATCACCCGAAAATGCGGTGTGTTTACCTGGCGCCATTTTACGGATGGCGGGTTGTTCTCGAGGACAGTTTGTGCGAAAAGGGTTATAGAAGACAGAAGGGCAAAAAAGAAAGGGAGCGATTTCTTCATCTTGAACATTCCAAAATGAAAGATAACTCCCTTTCTTGAAAACCAAACAGCTTTGTTAAACTATTCGATCTTCACAGCGCTGATATTAATGGCACTGACCTGGAAAAAGCCGATCGCATCGTTGCTCAGGTTTGTTCGGGGTGATGCCGGGATCGGGCCGAACATTCCTCCGCCATCGTTGTTGAGTATCGAAAACAAGTCGCTGTAGTATACATACCCTACCCTGCTCATACTATAAACCTCCACGACAGCTTGATCATCTATTCCATAATAAACCGGAGAAGTAGCTCCGTTGATATTTTCCGCAAGCAGCTCGTCATCGCTGAAGTAAATATCGGTCTCATTAAAATATGTAAGAGAATCGTTTCGATAGAATTTAAAAAGATAAAAATTCTTTTCGTGCTGAGGTTCGCGGGCATACATCAGCAACTCATAGATCTTTCCATCTTCGCGGGGATCTTCCACCTGAAATTCACTGACACGGTATTTGAGTGAGTCCATGGAGATCACAGGAAGTAACTGATCGGTAGCCTCGAAGTCCTTGCCATCGGCATTCACGTGAAGTGTATAAGTACGGCCGATCTTTCCGACAAATCCTGAAGGAGGCAGGTAGATGCCAGCGGAGTCAGGGTGGTTGCGCGGATTGTGTGTGAAGGAAACAACTTCACCGAGATCGTCTTCCACTGTCACAACTGCGTTTGTGATTCGCGGAGTTTTTCCTTCCGTATAAAACCCAACAGAGCGTGACACTTTCACCATCTGATAGCCTGGCTTGTCGGTTACCAGTCCTTCGATCACGATCTTCGGGTCCACCTGGTTAATATCCAGCTCGATGGGCTCATCACACGCAGCCAGTAGCACAATTGCAAAAAGAAATATTGTTAGCGTTCTCATGATCATTTCTAGAATTTGAAGTTGTATGTAACAGACGGAAGCACAGGGAACAGGTAGATCAGTCGCGCTTCTTTTTTGTCTTTGTCGATTACGTTGCCGTCTTCATCCTGAAGGGCGCGTGTATAAATTGTGAAAGGATTCTTTCGGTAGTAAGCATTGTAAATTGAAAACACCCATTGTCCCTTCCAGCGTCTTGAAAGATTTTTGCGTGGATTGAGCGTTGCTGACAAGTCCAATCGGTGAAAATCTTTCAACCGATATCCGTTGCGTTCGCTGAGGATGTCAGGTCGGTAAGATCCGTATTCGTAGCTCCCTTCGGAAAGAGAAATCGGACGTCCGGTACTGTAGGTGAACACAGCGCCAAATGACCATTTCTCATTGAGGTCGTAAGTCGCCTGTGCATTGAATACATTTCTCCGATCGTGGTTAGCCACAAACTCTTTGCCTTTGTTCACACCATCGATCTTGCGCATGCTTTTCGACCAGGTGTAACTCACCATGCCCGTCAGTTTACCGGATGTTTTATTCACCATCCACTCCGTTCCGTATGACCATGCTTTACCCTGCCTGTATTCCACAGAAAGATTTTCATTGAAGAACAACTGGGCGTTGTCCGCAAAGTCCGTTACGTTTTGTACGTCCTTGTAAAACGCCTCCACGGAAAACTCGTAAAGGTTGTCTTTGAAGTTTCTGAAATAACCACCGGCAATCTGGTCAGCGATCTGAGGCTTCAGGTAGTAGTTGCTCGGGTTCCAGGTATTGAACGGGATCGGCACGGTGCCTGACGAGATCAGGTGTGTGTTCTGCACCATCCTATTATAAGAAAGTTTCAGTGACTGACCATTGCCCAGCAGGTAGCGAACGCTGACGCGTGGCTCCAGGTTTACGTATGACTTGATAACTTCTCCCTTATCATAATAGAGTGTGTCGATGCGTTCGATCTTGACGTTTTCGCGCGGGTCAGAATACAGGTATACGTTTCCACGACCTACATTCTGAAAAATGGAGAGGCGCACACCATAATCCACGAGCAACTGGTCTGTAAGCTTTTGCTGATTGCTGAGGTAGATGCCGTGATCAAGCGCATACATGTGCTGCTGTTTGAGCGTAGTGAACAGCGACTCAGGACTTGTCGGTGTAATTTCTCCAGGAGAAAATCTCCTTCCCGTAAGGTGATAACCAAACGTGATCTCATTGGCTTCGTTCAGTGAATATGAAAGATCGTTTTTCAGCGACATCTCCTGCAGATCGGAAGTCCATTCAAAACCACTTGACACGTCATCGAGGCCCAGCTTGTAGTCGAACTGACTTGCAATGAAGGACGTATTCAGAAACAGGCGTTCGTTGAACAGGTGATTCCAGCGAAATGTTCCTGTTTTGTTTCCCCAGGCGAAAGCAAAGTCGTCACCGAAGTTAAACACATCACGACCTGCATAGAAGGCCAGAAAAAATCTGTTTTTGTTGTTGTGCCGGAAATTGAACTTGGCATTGATATCGTAGAAATGCACGAGATTATCTTCGCCAGCGACTTTCAGAAAACCATCGACATATGAACGTCTTCCGGAAATGATAAAAGAACTTTTGTCTTTTACAATCGGTGCTTCAATAGCGAGGCGGCTCGCGAGCAAACCAATACCCCCCGCGGCACCGAAGGTTTTGTTGTTTCCATCCTTGGTGCGAACATCGAGGATCGAAGAAAGCCTGCCTCCGAATCTTGCAGGAATTCCCCCTTTGTACAGTTCAGAGTCCTTGATGACGTCCGCATTGAAGACGGAGAACAATCCAAATAAATGTGAAGGGTCGTATACGGGGGCTTCGTCAATGAGGATGAGGTTCTGGTCTGCGCTTCCTCCGCGCACGAAGAAAGCAGACGTTCCCTCGCCTGCCGATACAACGCCCGGAAGAAGCTGGATGTTTTTAATGATGTCAACTTCACCAAAAAGGGCCGGAAGCTTGCGCACCTGGTTCATGTTGAGCGTGTTCTTGCTCATTTGAACAGAGATAACATTTTCATCAATGGCCTTTTCTTCGATCACCACTTCCTGGATGACTGACGCCTCAGACGCCATCTCAATATTTTGAGAAACGTCTTTTGAAAGATCGATCGTCAATGTTCTAGTATCGAAGCCAACGTAAGTGAATTGCACCTCGTAGGTGCCTTTGGGGAGCGTGATGGCATAAAAGCCGTAGTCGTTTGTGACTGTTCCGGCTTTCAGCTGCGGAACGTATACCGTAACTCCCAGGAGCTCTTCACCATTATCGGCATCGCGCACGTAGCCGTTGAGGGTGAACTTTTGAGACCAGGAAGCAAACGACAAAAAGAAAAAAACTGCAAGTAGTAAAAAGCGATGCATTGTTGTAGGGTTCTAGTCGTTGTTGTGACACCCAGACCCTTTTTTACCCCTATGGCTCAAGGATCTTTTTTGGTGCACATGTGATCTGACGGAAAAACAGCCAAATAGTTACCTTTGCAGATGACAATGATTGCTAATATTTCCACGAGACGATGTTCAAACGTTTGAAAGAGCTCTACAGTGAGTATAAGCCTTATGTGCGGGTAGATCTGGTGATGTATCTAGTGCTGATACTTTTGATCGTGATCTATTTTATTGTGAGCATGGTAGTTTAGGGGCGCTGGCTGGGAAAAAATCCCAAGTGCCAAAATCCAAGATCCAAAATCCAAGATCCTAAAAGCCAAATTCCAAATTCCAACTTTGGAGCCTGCTTTTTAGTTTTTAACGTCTCACAGCAGCGTCTCCCTGACGTTATCCTTGATCTTGCCTGCAAGTTCATCGGTCGGAAGGTCGTTGAGGTCACGGCCGAACGGATCTTCAATTTCCTCTGCAATCAACTCAACACTCATGAGCACGAATGTGATGAGCACCACGATGAGCACCGTGATGTAACCCGATTGTGTCACAAATGCAAAAGGCAATGTGATAATGTAGATGAAAATAAATTTCTTCACATACATCATATAGGAATAGGGAATCGGAGTGTTCTTGATTCGTTCACAAGCGCCAATGACATCGATAAAATCCTTCAGCTCTTTATCAAGGTTAATGAGCTGGTCTCCGGTGATGGTGCCCTTCCGGTATAACTCGTTCACTTTCGCATACAGCATTGCGGAAATCCGGTTCGGCTTGTGCTTATACTTTTTCAGGCTCTCGCTGAAGTCATCGCTCACCGGCTCCAATTCGTTAAACTGCACGCCATTGCGAAGATGTTCCTTCATTGCATAAACGAAGTTCGGGATCATTTTAGCAAACCAGTCGCGGTCTTCGTGATTTTCCGTGGTGATATACGCATTGAGCTTCAAAGCAAAATTGCGTGTGCTGTTCACCAGCCCTCCCCAGAGTTTGCGTCCTTCCCACCAGCGATCATAGGCTGTGTTGGTGCGAAAGACAAGGAACAAACCCAACACGATACCCAGTAGTGAGTGCATGGCAATGGTTGGCTGAAAATCGCTCTCATGAAGTTTAAAATAATCGAGCATCACGTAACATACCGCTGCGCTGTATACTACCATGAATAATAGCGTAGGCGTAAGCGTTTTCATGACCTGCCTGCTGTAGGAATGGAAGATCAAGCTAAACCAGGTCTTTGGGTTGTATTTAACCATAAAAAATTTGAGCGCCCTAAATAACGCGAAGAATTAAACTTTTCCAACGAAAACCTTTGCAGGCACTTGCCCGTTTAAATTCAGTATAATATCTTTATAATATCATTTTAATATCACTTTTATGAACAAGGAAAAGGCGCATTCTCCGGTATCAGGCTATGTCATGCTATTGATCGTGGCTATTTTGTTTATTGGAAGTATCTGGGGACTAATCGTTTTGCGAAACGCGTTGCTGGTTTTACCGCTAGTGGCATCCCTGATCCTTATGCCAGGCTTCTTTTTCGTAAACCCAAACAACTCGATGGTTCTGGTCCTTTTCGGTGACTACAGGGGCACCGTGAAAGAGAACGGATTTTACTGGGTGAACCCATTCTTTATGAAAAAAAGTATTTCCCTGCGTGCCAGGAACTTCGACAGCGAGAAGATCAAAGTCAACGACAAAGTCGGAAATCCGATTCAGATCGGGGTAATTCTTGTGTGGCAGGTGAGTAACACCTTCAAGGCCGCGTTTGATGTTGACAATTACGAAACTTTCGTGAAGCTTCAAACCGATTCTGCAGTGAGATTGCTTGCCGGGCAGTATGCTTACGACAATTTTGACAACGACCAGGAGGTCACCCTACGATCGGGAAATGAAGAAGTCAATCACGCACTTGAAGAAAACCTGAGAAACCGTCTTGACATGGCTGGCATCCAGGTAATTGAGGCGCGGATCGGCCACCTGGCGTATGCTCCTGAGATCGCAGGTGCGATGCTTCGGAGACAGCAGGCTGCAGCAGTTGTTTCTGCGCGTTTCAAAATTGTAGAGGGTGCGGTGAGCATGGTGCAAATGGCACTTGATCACCTGGCCAAACAAAACATCATTGATCTCGATGAGGAGCGTAAAGCTGCGATGGTGAGTAACCTCATGGTGGTGCTTTGCTCCGACAAGGATGTTGCACCTATAGTCAACACAGGAACTTTGAATCACTAACGATATGGCTACTCCATATTTTCAAGAAGTTCAGCGTTTGCGCGACAACCGGTGGATATTGCTGTTGATCTTTGTGATTGCACTCGGTGCCATGCTCCCCTTGATCTATGGCTTGTACTGGCAGGTCGTCAAAGGTGTACAGTGGGGTAATGAACCAATGAAAGACAGTGAGCTCATTGTAATGACCATTTTTGTTTTTACTGCGCTGATCATCATGGTATTTGTGATGATGAGCCTGCGACTCGAGGTTTTCATCGATGATGAAGGCGTTCATTATCGTATGGTTCCCGTCAAGGGTAAATGGCGTATTGTTACCCCTTCCCAGATATCATCGTATACTTTTGCGGACCGCTATAAGCTTTTTGAAAGTGGCGGGATCGGGCATCACCGGAACATCCTAAAAAATACACGTTCATTCAGGATCTTTGGAGGCAAGCATATGACGCTCACGCTGAATGACGGACACCGGTTGTTACTGGGTACCCAGGACCGGGGCGGCATGGAGTGGGCTATGCGGAAACTGATGAAAACCAACTGACAATGGCGCAGAAAAAACCTTTTGTCCTTCGTCTGGATCCGGAAGTGCTGAAGGCGATTGAAAAGTGGGCAGCTGACGAGTTCAGAAGTTCCAATGGACAGCTTGAATGGATAATTCACAAAGCACTGAAAGACAGCGGGCGGATAAAATCTAAAGGCAAACCAGAATAAAATTTGAACGAATAAGATTATTTTCGCATTCCTATGAAGCAATTTTCTTTCATCCACATTCTGTTGTTCATTCTCATGTTGGTTGTGTACCACTGTTCGCACGCTCAGGATTTTGTTGTGCCTGTTCGCGGTGATACCATTAAGGGTGCCGTGCGACCGACAGGTATGGGTATTACGCAACGCGTTCAGATCACGCCAGAAGACGGAAAGAAAAAATCATTTGGGGTTACCGAGGTAAGATCCTTCCGGTATAAAGATGAAGTCTATCATCCTGTAAAAGGTCTGGATGGCTATGTATTTATGAAAATGCTTCGCGAGGGATATCTCTCCTTGTACGGCTTTCAACCCGCGAACCAAACCAGTTATGATGGAAGATTCCTTTCCCGCAGGGATGGTCAGGGCATGGAAGTTCCGAACCTGACTTTCAAAAAATCGATTTCAAGATTTCTTGCGGATTGTCCGGCAGTGGCAGATAAAGTTGACGCAGGAGAATTAGGGAAGCGGGACATCGAGTTGATCGTAGACCAATATAATGCTTGCGTCACTAAGAACACGACTGCGGCAGCAGTTGAAAATCAAAAACTCACTCCGCTTGATGCACTGGAACAGAAGGTAAAGGGCAAAGCGGAATTCCCCGGGAAGTCTGACGCGCTGGATATGATCACAGAAATTAAAAAGAAAGTGCAGCGCCAGGAAAAGGTACCTAATTTCATGATCGAAGGATTGAAGGGAACGCTTTCGAACCAGACGGACCTTGCGCCCGAACTGGAAGCTACCTTGAAGCAACTCAGCAACTAGTCTGAGTAAGTCGAAACGGGTTTAGATTATTTGTGTTAATTTGACAAGCATGAATAAACTCGAAGTTGACCCGGATATTTCGAAGGCCAAGACCATCTCCACTGACATCTATCTCGACCCATCGTATTTTCAACTTGCTAAGGAAAAAATCTTTGCGAGGACCTGGCAATTTGTTGGCGACATCGATCATGTGAAAGAGCCGGGATGGGTAACTCCGGTTAGTTTACTTGACGGCTATATCAGCGAACCACTTGTTTTATCACGTGACAAAGCTGGCGACATCCACTGCCTTTCCAATGTTTGCACACATCGTGGAAACCTGCTTGTGGAAAAGCCCTGCAAGCTCAATGACATCCGATGCAAGTATCACGGCAGACGATTCAACCTGAATGGTTCCTTCCAGTCAATGCCCGAATTCAAAGAAGTTGCCAACTTTCCCTCTGCTGACGATGACCTTACCAATCTCCCGATCTTTCAATGGGGCAAATGGATTTTTACATCGCTCTCGGAAGGTATCAGCGCACAGCCATTTTTTAAAGAGATGGCCGCTCGCGTAGGATGGATGCCTTTTGAAAAGTTTACCTATCGTCCCGAATTCTCGCGCGATTACCTGATCAATGCAAACTGGGCATTGTACTGTGAAAATTACCTTGAAGGTTTTCACATTCCCTTCGTTCACGCGGGCCTCAACGCCATCATTGACTACGGAAATTACACGACTGAGCTGTACGAAAACTCAGTCCTGCAAATCGGTTATTCGAAGGACGATGAATTTGCTTTTGAGCTTCCCTCTACTTCGGTCGATTTTGGAAAGAAAATAGCAGGTTATTATTTTTTTGTGTTTCCGAACATGATGTTCAACTTTTACCCTTGGGGACTTTCCATCAACTACGTTCAGCCCATCGGTATTTCTCAGACGAAGGTATCATTCATCTCTTACGTCTGGGATGAAAACAAATTACGCCAGGGAGCCGGGGCCAATCTCCACCAGGTGGAAATGGAAGACGAAGATGTTGTTCAGAATGTGCAAAAAGGAATTCGGTCAAGATTCTACAAACACGGGCGATACTCGGTGACACGTGAAACAGGGACGCACCACTTTCATCGCCTGCTTTCAACATTTCTTAACCGCTGATGTCAAACGGTAAACTAACACCCACGCTCGGCCTGTGGACCTGCGTTTCGATCGTAGTGGGTGGTATCATCGGCTCCGGAATTTTTATGAAGCCCGCCAGTATGGCCAGTCAGCTCGGCTCTCCCGAGTTGTTGCTGGTAGTGTGGGTTGGCGCTGGGATTATCACATTGTTCGGTGCGCTCAGCAATGCGGAAGTCGCGGCCATGATCCCGGAGACGGGCGGTCAATTTGTTTTTTTCAAAGCGATGTATGGCGACTTCTTTTCCTTCCTATACGGTTGGGCTGCATTTGCAGTCTTCAACACTGCTGGAAACGCATCGATTGCATACGTACTGGGAACATATACCGAGTATTTTATCGCGTTGCCCCAGTTCGATGCCGGTCTTGTTGAAAAAGTGAGCTTCAGCATTCCCTTCATCGGAAAGATCTTCCCCCTGCAAAACTTTGGCGTGAAGGCTGTAACGATACTTGTGGTGATCGGATTAACACTGATCAACTACCGGAGCACACGTTCAGGAGGCGATCTCCAGGTAATTTTCACGGCATTGAAAATTCTTGCCATGGCAATGATAGTCGTTACGCTCACGTTTTCTTCAGAGGGAAAAGTGGCAAATCTTTTCAGCGATTCTGTTGCCATCCGGCCCGAAGGCTGGGCGTTGCTGGCCGCATTTGTTGCTGCCTTGTCCGGTGCCTTCTGGGGTTATGACGGCTGGAACAACATCACTTTCGTTGCCGGGGAAATCAAAAACCCTCAGCGGAATATTCCCCGGAGTCTGCTGGCGGGTTTGCTGATCTGTATTCTCACATACGCGCTCATCACTGTCGCCTATGAGCTTGTGCTGCCAATCGACAAGATTGCGGGATCATCGATGGTGGCTGCGGATGCTGCAACGATGGTGCTGGGCGCAGCAGGGGGCGGGGCAATCGCGCTGATGGTGATCATCTCTACGTTCGGCACAACGAACGCCAACGTGCTGGCTACTGCGCGAGTGACGTTTGCCATGGCACGTGACAGGCGCTTCTTCGACTTCGCAGGCAAAGTGCATCCGCGTTTCAACACACCGGGAAATGCTTTGTTGCTCCAGGGTGTCTGGACCTCGTTGCTGGTGCTCAGCGGATCGTTTGACATGCTCACAGATATGCTTATTTTCGTCAGCTGGTTTTTCTACGGCATGAGCTCACTGGGCGTTTTTATTCTCAGGTATAAAATGCCGGATCGCGAAAGGCCTTACAAAGTCTGGGGCTACCCGGTGGTGCCGGCCGTCTTTGTTGTGTTTACTTTTTCATTTCTGATTGCCACACTTGTCAGCGACATCCAACAATACCAGGCCGGAAAGACGATGCTGATCAATTCACTGCTGGGTGTTCTGCTCACGGCCATGGGCCTTCCGTTGTATTGGTATTTTAAGCGCAGATGCAGATTGAATCCAGAGCAGCAGAATTGAATTATCCAGAGTCACCCTCCTCGCGGATTGTCTCAATGTCTTTTCATCGAACTGCAAGGTAAATATCAATTAACCTGCACGCTGTAGTGCTCAGGACAATGGTAAATTGATATCCGGTTCAGAAACCAGCGGATCCCACGGATATTTTGAGAAGTAGAACAATTCTCCATTCGAAACCTCCAGCGGTGACTCAAAATTGTTTTCGTAGATCTTGCCTGTGCCCAGGCCTTGAGGAATGGTGATGTTATAGTTGCCAGTAAGTTGCGCGATAGCATTCAAACCGATACTGGATTCGAGCGATGACGTAAGCCACCATCCGATGTTGCGGTCTTCAGCAAGCCGGATCCATTCCTGGCAATGCTTTATGCCACCGTGCAGCATAGGCTTCAGCACAATGAACCGGGGCTTCGCACGATCGAGAAGGCCGGCCATCTCTGATGTCTCGTATTTTCCGATCAGCTCTTCATCCAACGCAATGGGTATGGGCGATTTCCTGCACAGCTCTTCAAGATGCGGACTTCCGGGCTTAATGGGCTGCTCGATAGAATGGACCCCAAAGCGGCTCAGCTGCTCAAGCTTATAGAGCGCATCATCCGGTTTGAATGCTCCGTTTGCGTCAAGTCGGATTACAATGTTGTCGCGGAAATAACGCTTGCGGATGTAATTCAGAACATCGCATTCCCGATCGAAGTCAAGGCCGCCAACTTTCAGTTTGATGCACCTGAATCCATCCGAAATCTTGATGCTGATCTGGCCCATCATAAAATCCATATCGCCCATCCAGATTAGCCCGTTGATCGGGATCGGCTTACCCTTCACAAAATCGTTGTCAAACAACACTCGTCTGCCCCCGTTCGCAAGATCGAGCAACGCTGTTTCGAACGCAAAGATTATCGATGGAAGGCTGGAGGGAACAAAAGAGCGAACATTTTCCCATGACAAGTTTTCATAATTCGCAGTGTTGAAGCTGTCGACAACGCCAGAGAGTTTTTCTTCGAAGTCGGGACCTGCATCTACACTCAGACCGGCCAATGGTCCGGCCTCCCCGATCCCAAAGATGTTCGTGTTCTCCCTTGACACCTTAATAAACCATGAAGTTTTGTCGCGCATAAGACCGCGGGACGTTCTCGCCTTAAAATTGAATTCAAATACACGCTTGAAATACGTGGCGCGAAGTGACATAGTTGGGGCTAAAATAGTGCAAAGTACCAGAACTATTTACATTTGCACTTTGCAAAAAAATCGCATGATCAACATCAATGATTACCGCTACGATCTGCCAGACGATCGGATCGCGCTCTATCCGCTTGCTGAGCGCGACAGGTCAAAATTGCTTATATATCGCGGTGGGGAGTTGCATCATTCAGTTTTCAACAAGGTCGTTGACTTCTTGCCCGACAACAGTTTCATGTTTTTCAACGACACCAAAGTAATCCCTGCCCGAATTCATTTTACGAAAAACACCGGTGCGGAGATTGAAATATTCCTGCTTTCACCATTGTTGCCGTCAACGGTTGTATCTCAGGCCATGTCATCAACAAGCGAAACGACCTGGACCTGCACCATCGGAAACCTCAAACGGTGGAAAGAAAATACAGTCCTGCAAAAAAGCATAGGCGAGTCGATACTCACTGCCGAACTCGTTGATCGTGAGAGCGGAGATGTGCGTTTTCGATGGAATGGTAACGCGTCATTCGCTGAAGTTATCTCAATGGCGGGTGAAACTCCGCTTCCACCCTACCTGAAAAGAAAAGCAGAGAGCAGCGACCGGGAGCGTTATCAAACCATTTACTCACATTATGAAGGTGCGGTTGCCGCGCCAACTGCCGGCCTGCATTTTTCTGAGGCTGTCTTTCAGTCGCTGAACGAGAAGGGCATTCATCACGATTTCCTCACACTCCACGTGAGTGCCGGAACATTCCAGCCCGTGAAAGCAGACGATGTACGCGATCATGTGATGCACAGTGAGCAGATCGTAGTGTCGCGAAAAAACCTCGAAAATCTCCTGGAGGAAAAACGATTTGTCATCCCAGTGGGAACAACGTCAATGCGCACGCTGGAGAGTCTGTACTGGTTTGGCGTAAAGTTACTGATGAACAGTGACGGTATCTTTGACATCGGCCAGAACGATCCATATGAGACTTATCCTTCGCTGCCATCACGTGACGAAGCTCTGCGTGCAGTGCTGAAGATGCTGGATACGAAAGGGCTCGATGCGATTGGAGGAAAGACATCCATCTTCATCAAACCAGGATATGAGTTTAGAATTTGTCGTGGACTAATAACCAATTTCCACCAACCGGGCTCAACGCTCATGCTATTAGTTGCAGCATTTGTCGGAAGGGACTGGAAAAAAATATACGAGTCGGCACTCGAAAACAATTACCGTTTCCTGAGTTTTGGCGACAGCTCGTTGCTGCTGCCGGACCTTAAAGCCTGAACGCTGATTATCTGTGAAACGCAGGCTTACTTTTCGGTAAGCTCAACGATCTTCACTTCCACCCTTCTTCCCTCTTCTTTAGAGCCGGCCTGATCTTTGGATGCACCGTAACCTTTTGCAACAATCCTTCTGCGCACAATTCCTTTATGGTTGAGGTAATCGAGCACGGCTATCGCGCGCTTGTTTGAAAGTTCGCGATTCAGTTCTTCGGAGCCTTCCGCGGAAGCGAATCCAGAAATCTCAATTCCGAGCTCCGGATACTTATTCAATACAGCGAGCAGATTGTCCAGCTCAGTGTTGTGCTGCGGTTTCAGATCGCTCTTGCCTGCGTCAAAATAGATTTTAGCATTCTTTGAAAGTGCGGCAGCGTCAGCGTTTGATTTCTTCGCAGCCGGCTTGTCCTTTTGCTTCTTCACTTCCTCAGATACTTTCATTGTCGGAAGCGAGAAAATGGTTTTGCCTCCAACATCTTTCTGCTCGAATTTACTTTCGTCACTTTCATCGTAGTAATAGGTTCGGGTAGCTACTTCGATCTTAGAGTTTTTCGTTTCATCGAAATTTACACTTTCGATCGGATCCGTATGGTTCAGCAAACCAACCAGGTAGTCGATACCTTCCTGGTCCTGTGCGGCAATCAGGTCGAGCATCATGTCATACACATCGACATTGCCACTCTGCACCAGCTTTGCCTCATGACTCTTCCTGAGGTCTGCCTTGACATCCTGATCTGTATCGTAAAAGGCGTTCTTCACCTGAACTTCCTGTCCTACCACCACATCAAACTGCTTGATCGTTTTCAGGTAGATCATCTGGTACAATTCGTAAAAGTAGTCCTGATTCGGAACGTTGATGTTCAGCGTGTACGGCAAAAAACCTTCTGATTCAATGATCATGTCGTAATTCTTTGCCGGAGGGAGAATGATGAGGTAATTGCCCGTTGCCGGATCCGGATCGTACACGAAGTCGAGTTTCTTGTTGGTCTCATTGTCTACGAGATAAATCTTGGTCGGCATTGGCTTACCGGTTTCTGCGTTGAGGATCTTCCCTTTGATCATCGTCAACGGAATGTTAGCAGCGTTAGCCGGCATGTCGAGGTAATAGATATCCTGTGAGCCCATTCCTCCTTTTCTGTCGGAGGAAAAATAACCGCGCGTACCATCTGCGATCAACGTGAAGTAGTTGTCATTGGCAGTGGTATTTACCGGGTATCCCATGTTCTCGGGCGAAGTCCACTTTGAGTTCACAAACTTCGAAACAAAAATATCGCGGCCTCCCATCGTGGTGTGGCCATCGGAAGTAAAGAACAAGGTCTTCTGGTCGGGGTGAATGAACGGGGCATCTTCGTTTGCTTTGGAGTTGATCTCCGGGCCAAGGTTGACAGGCGTACTCCAGCTTCCGTTAGCCTGTTGCTGCGTTTTCCAGATATCCATTCCGCCCTGTCCGCCAACACGATCGCTGGCGAAGTAAATGGTCTTTCCATCAGGCGTGATGCTTGCTGTCGACTCGAGATATTTTGGATGGTTGATCGTAGGCGCAATGATGGCAGGCTTGGACCAAGTCTCAGCGGTTTTATTGATCATAAAAAGGCTTCCCGGATCCGTAGTTGTTCCCATGAAGATCAGCATCTTCTGGCCGTCAGGCGAAATACCTGCAGACCCCACGTTGTATTCCGAGGCAATGGAGATCACCTTCGGTTCAGACCACGTACCATTCTGGTTGTACGAGATATAAACCTCCTCGATAAATTTATCACCAGAACGTGTCTTCCCCGTGTTCGGGCGCAGTGCTGTAAATGCCATCACACTTTCATCAGCGGAAACAACAGGATTGTATTCAATGAGTTTCGAATTAATTACTTCGCCAAAGTTGTGCACTTTGATATCGCGAGGCACAGACATAAGCGCAGTAGCCGTGTGACAAACTTCCAGGGCTTTGTCTGCTTTTGCGACCGCAGCCTTATCAGCTTTTGAAAGCTCTTTATATTTTGTAAAGCTGGCCGTGGCTTGATGGAGATTTTCATCGCGGAGGTACAATTCGCCAAGGTCGTAGTGCACTGCCAGTGGGATGTTGCTACCACTTTTTGCAGCATACTCGAGGTATTTTATTGCTTTTACCTGCTCATTCGGGTCAGTCGATTTTTGATAGGCCATCCCCGTTTTGTAGTGGACCAGAGGGTCCTTTTCGCCCGCCTGGATCGCTTCTAGAAAAAGTGGTAGCGCCTGGTCATAGGCCTTAATGCCGTAAAAACGCTCGGCTTCAGCCAGTGCTTTTTTATTTCCCTGCGCAAAAAGTGGGGATTGGAGCGCAAAAACGAAGACAAACAGGTAAAAAGCTGCTTTCATGGGATTAAAAATTTCACCAAACCTACAAACTTTCTACCGCTTGCATTCTGCGATTTGACGGTTAATCTTACAATAACAGGGGTCAAACGGCTGTTTATAAGGTTTTTCAGCAGAATCAATTTAAGGTTCTGTATTCCACCATCTTATACTATAAAATGGGTAGTGTAACACCTTTCTCATAGGATTATTGTAGAGATATACCGATTTTTAGGGTGATTAGGCGAAAACTATGAAGGATAGACTGTTACGTATGCTGGATGTTGAGCCAGATGAGGCAGGCCGTGTGGGTTTGCTATTCGTTATGGGCATTTTCATGGCACTGTTTATCGCAACTACCAGCGTTGCCTCGCAGTCGCTCTACCTACAGCACTTTAGCGAAATCAAAGACCTGCCCTATGCCCTTTTCAAGTCGGGTTTGTATGGATTGATCGCTACCATTGTATATAATTTCCTTCAAAACAGAATCCCCTTTCCCCTTCTTGCTGCACTTTCCCTCATATATGTAACAGCAACTACAGCTTTCATTGAATTTGCAGATGGATATTTTGCTGACCCGAACGGAATGTTCGAATTCGGCTTCACGCAGATTTTACCTTTCTCGTTTCTTACTTACCTGGTGTTCTGGGGTTCGTTCGGACGTCTATTTAACCTTCGCCAGGCCAAGCGCCTCGTAGGATCTGTGGACATGGGTGCCATGTTCGCTACTTTCATTTCATTCTTTTCGATTCCGCTGATATTGACATACGGAGGCCTGGACCTGGTAGACCTTTATACGCTCGGGCTGGTAAGTATTGTGGGCTTCCTCGTGATGTTCGTATGGCTGGCGTTGGGCCAGTTAAATAAGATCACCACGTTTAAACAAGAGAAGGCCGCGTACTCAAAGTTGAAGGTGACCGACTTTATTGCAAACCGTTACATCCTTTACATGTCACTGTTCATCATCTTTTCGATGTGCGCGATCAACTTCGTTGACTTCTCATTTCTGAACGTTGTGACTTTGCAATATCAGGACAACCCTGAAGAACTTGCAACTTTCCTTTCTCTCTTCGAGGTAACCATTGTGATCTTCAGTTTCCTGGTGGACGTTTTCGCCTCTGACTCGATCAACAAACAATATGGAATGCGCGTGTCATTGCTGATAAGCCCGGTGTTGCTGATGCTTTTCACTGGCGCGGCCCTCGGCTTGGGAATCTTCTTCGGTTATTCAAAAGCAGATACGTATTTCCTGTTTTTCTTCCTCTCGATCTCCCTCAGCAAGCTGCTGGTGCGATCCTTGAAAGAAGCCCTTGACAACCCAACATTCAAACTTTACCTGCTGCCGATTCAGTCAAATATTCGCATTGACGTTCAAACAAAAATCGAAGGTATCGTTACTGCTTTCGCAACTGCGGTTGCCGGTGGACTCATTTTCGTGCTCACGCAGTTCCAGGTCTTCAACCTGATCTATGTAACCATTTTTACCATCCCGTTCCTCGGCCTATGGTACCTCGCGGTGAACCGGATGCATCGTAACTACCGTAAGACATTGCAGGAAACGCTTGTCACGAACAAAGCGAAGAGCGATGTGAAGGTGGTGAAAGAGTACACGATTATGAGTGTACTGGAAAAAGAAATCACAAGCTCGATTGAAGACAAGGTAATCTACGGGATGAAGCTGATGGAAAAGCTTGAGCCTGCACTCTTTGAAAACGCGCTCATTCAGATGGTGGACAGCGAAAATCGCAGCCTTCGGAAATTTGCCGAGGAAAAAATGCGCGCCATGGGCATCGACAAGGACGCGTCAAAGACAGACATCAAGGTACTGGCGCAACAGGCACTCGGATCTATTGAAGACAGTGATCTGCTCTCAATTTCTGTCGATAACCTGATGAAACTCAGCAAGTCGATCAAGACCAATGACAGAATCCTTGCCGCAAAACTTCTGCGCAAGATGGTGAGCCAGCGTACAATTTTCATTTTGCTGGAATTGCTCCGCGATGTCGATGCTAAAGTTCGTTTCGAAGCCTTGCTCACTGCGCGCAAAACAAAACGCCAGGAAGCATGGCCAGTATTGATCGAAATGTTGTCATCACCGATGTTCGGCCATCATGCGGCTGCAGCGCTGAAAGAAGCTGGGGAAGTTGTGCTACCAACGCTCGAAGCCGCCTTTCATAAGTCCGGACAGACGGACCTCGTCATGCTGAGGATTGTTCAGATCATGGGCCGCATAGGCGGGCCTGAAGCGTTAAAACTGCTGTGGAAAAAAGCGGATTATCCGAACAAAAAAATTGTAAGACAGATCTTCTATTCTCTTCGCTATATCAACTACCAGGCTGAGGACCGGGAAAGACGTGAAGTATTTGAATTGCTCGATACCGAGATCAGCAAGGCAATCTGGAACATGGCTGCCATCAAGGAACTTCCCGACAACGAATTCTTTAAGTTCCTGCGTGAAGCCCTGAAGGAAGAAGTTGAACAGAATTTCGACCAGATCGGAATCCTGCTGTCAATTCTTTATGATCCGCAGTCCATACAGCTCGTGAGGGACAATATTGAATCCGGTGACCCGGATAATCTTGCTTTCGCGATGGAACTTCTGGACTTGTTCGTGGATCAGGAATTGAAGCCGAAGTTATTCCCGTTGCTCGATGACAGCTCCACCGAAGATAAACTCCACGCGTTGCAGTTGTTCTTCCCGCGTGAAAGCTACAATCCGATCCAGGTAATCAACTACGTATTGAATCGCGACTTCAATCAGACGAATCGCTGGACAAAGGCGTGTGCCATTCACGCTGCAGCGTATCTGCCGGAGTTCAGGGTCAGCCGTGGCCTGATTGCGCAGGTATTTAACAATGATCGTCTGCTACAGGAGACATCAGCATGGGTGATGCACAATAAAGATGCGAAGGCATACCAGCTGGTTCGCGAGCGCCTCCCGTTGCGTGATAAGAAGTTTATCGATTCGTCAATCGAAAATAACGAACTGCTGGAAGGTCTCGATGACGGATTCTTCCTTGGAATCGAAATGGTGATGTTCTTCAAGACATTACCGGTGTTCAAAGGCATTCATGGTGCATTGCTTGCTGACCTCAGCGACAAAGTAGTTCCGCTGGAGATTCAGCCGGGCGAGAAAGTGAAATTCTCCAATGACGACCTTCAGAGCCCGATCTTTATCGTAGCGCATGGTGAGGTAGCGCTCAAAAACAACGATCAGATGCTTGGCATCCTTCGCAGGGGAAGTGTCTACGGTGACCTGTTTCAGAACGGACCTGCCCCAGAGGCGAATCTGCTGGAAGCAAGAGAAAGGACAGTAATATTCAAGATAAACCTTATCGACTTCTATTTCGTAATGGCTAACCATCATGACCTTGTTCAGGGCCTGATCAGGAACATTACGGAACACAACCTACAGTA
The DNA here is from genome assembly GCA_029309925.1 of Fulvivirgaceae bacterium JP3-4. GTDB lineage: Bacteria > Bacteroidota > Bacteroidia > Cytophagales > Cyclobacteriaceae > Chryseosolibacter. Next base: position 1,320,080 of record JARKND010000001.1, on the reverse strand, counting down.
TTCACAACCTAATCCATAAGTGCACATGGGATTTGATATCGATGTATTGATCGTCTTCGCAGAGAAGGACAACGAAGAGAATGAGAAAAAGGAGCCGGGATGGGTTTCCCAGTTTAAGCGCTTCCTGGAGCTGATGCTGAACCAGGTTCTTGGTGAAAAATCCAACATCATGCTCAAGGCTGAGTATGACAATATGGTTTCACCAAAACTCGACAACGTAGGAGTTATTGTTCCGATCCTCTCGAAGGAGTTCATCCAATCCGGATCGTGCCTCGACCACGTTGAGATGTTCATCAAAAACACGGAGTCATCCAAGGGCAGAAACCGCATCTTCAAAGTTTTCAAGTCACCGCTTGGGGCACAGGAACAACCACCTAAGTTGAGAGACCTGATCGGCTACGACATGTACCAGCTCGATTCGGACTCTGGCGAAGTGCGCGAATACACTGACTACTTCAGCACCGAGGCTGAGCGCCAGTACTGGATGAAGATGGTGGATCTGGCGTATGACATCTTTGATACACTCATGCAACTTCGCGATAGCAGCGCCAAAGCCGAAGTGAAGAATTTCTACAAACGTAAAACGATCTACCTGGCAGAGACCGGTCACGACCTCTCCGTGCAACGCAATATTATTAAACGTGAGTTGCAACGTCACGGCTATATCGTGTTACCCAACCAGACTTTGCCCGGAACATTTGCCGAACTGGAGAAAATGGTTCAGCACGATATCCATGAAAGCCAGCTTTCGATTCACCTCATCGGCAGTGCGTATGGAGAAATCCCTGTAGGCTCCGATCGTTCGGTGGTTGATATTCAGAATAAGATTGCAGCAGAAAAAAGTGTTCGCGCGAGACAATCCGGAGAAGAGTTTATGCGACTCATCTGGATCTCCCCTATCCTGAACAATGCCAGTGAAAAACAAAAAGGGTTTATTGAAAATATCAAGCGTGATGTAGAGGCACAGGAAGGTGCCGAAATTCTGCAGACACCACTCGAGGACTTTAAGAATATCATGCGTGAAGAACTTGTCGATGCCGGTGAGAAAAAGCCTGCCGAAGAGAATTCAGGACGCTCGATCTACCTCATGCACGATCGTGTGGATGTGGCTGATGTAAAACCGATCCGCGAAGTGCTGGAGAAATCGGGCTATCGTGTGCTGATCCCTCAGTTTGAAGGCGAATTGCTTGAAGTAAGAAAGAAGCACATTGACAATCTGAGGTCATTCGATGCCGCCATTATTTACAAGGGAAAGGTGAACGAGCAGTGGGTGCGGATGAAAGCGCTGGATCTGCTCAAGGCACCTGGCTTCGGAAGAAAAAAACCGATCATCGGAAAGGCTATTGTCACGACCCCAGGTTCAACATTGAATGTTGAGAGTTTCAAAAGTCAGAACCTGCGCGTCATTCATACCGACCCGCAGCATTCATCAGAGCCAATAAAATCGTTGCTAAAAGAATTTAACGCTTAAGCCATGAACCAGATAATCGACCAGCAGGTTTCTACGGCTAACCCGTTCCCGGGTTTGCGACCGTTTAAAATTGAAGAGTCACACCTGTTCTTCGGACGTGAAGGACAAAGTGATGAGGTTCTACTCAAACTTTCAAAGAGCCGATTTGTAGCCGTCATCGGTCCCTCAGGAAGTGGTAAGTCATCCTTCATCTATTGTGGTGTAATGCCGATCCTTTACGGAGGATTTCTCACTGATGCCAGTCCCGACTGGGAGGTAATCGTCACGAGACCGGGTGCCGGTCCGATCGATAACCTTGCAGAATCCCTGCTGAAGAATAATCCTGAGTACCAGGCTGCGGATATTGAAGAGAAGAAAATCAAACGCACGATCTTTTCAACATTGCTGAAAAGTAGCTCGCTGGGTCTGGTCGAAGCTATTGAACAGGGCCGCAGAAAGAAAGATGTCAACTACCTGGTACTGGTCGACCAGTTTGAAGAACTCTTTCGTTTCAAAGACAGCCAGGATGCAAATTCTGTAAATGAAACGTTGGCTTTTGTTAACCTTCTCATCGAAGCAGTTAACTACCCGGATGCGCCAATCTATGTCGCCATTACCATGCGCTCCGATTTCATCGGTGACTGTGCGCAATTCCCGGACCTCACACGAAAGATCAACGATAGCCACTACCTCATTCCACAACTTACTCGTGATCAGAAGCGCAGGGCGATTGAAGGGCCAGTAGCCGTTGGAGGTGCCAAGGTAACCCCGCGCCTGACGCAGCAGTTGTTGAACGATCTGGGTGACAATCCTGATCAGCTTCCGATTCTGCAGCACGCGCTAATGCGTACCTGGAGTTATTGGACGCGTTATAAAGATTATGATGACGAACCAGTCGACCTCAAACACTATGAGGCGATCGGAACTATGGCTGAAGCGTTGTCTATGCACGCCAACGAAGCCTTTGACGAACTGACAGAAGAGCAAAAGCGTATTTGCGAAATTCTATTTAAGGCGATTACAGAGAAACGCGGTGAGAACTTTGGAATCAGAAGACCGACAAAACTTCAGGAGATCGCGGCAATTGCTGACGTTTCTGAAAACGATGTGGCGGAGGTAATCGAAAAGTTCAGAGAGCCAGGCAGATCTTTGCTGACGCCTGCATTCGGAACACCACTTGGCGGAAAGGCTATTGTCGATCTCTCTCATGAAAGTCTGATGCGCATCTGGGTGCGACTGAAGAACTGGGTTGATGATGAGGCGGATGCCGTACAGATGTATACACGTCTGGCCGAAGCCGCATCGATGTATCAGGTCGGAAAAGCAGGTCTCTGGAGACCACCGGATCTGCAGCTTGCGCTGAACTGGCAGGTGAAACATAAGCCGACACTGGTTTGGGGCCAGCGATATCATCCAGCATTTGAGCGCACCATGATCTTCCTCGAGTATTCGAAGAAGGAATGGGAGACCGAACAACGGATCAAGGAACTCGAACAGAAGCGTAAGCTTCAGCGCGCGCGTATTGTTGCGCTGATTCTGGCAACGGCTACAATTGTATCCTTAATATTCCTTGTGTTTGCATTTGTGCAGAAGGCTGCGGCAGATACGGCAAGGGAACAAGCTGTGGCCAATGCCGAAGAGGCAAAACGGCAGGAGGGTATTGCAAAGCAGCAAACAGTAATTGCCAATCAGCAGCGTGAGGCTGCAGAGATCCAGCGTCAGGCTGCGATTGCTGCGAAGGCTGAATCCGATTCCAATGCACGAATCGCGCGTGAGCAGGAGCAAATAGCCCTTCTTGAAAAGAAACGCGCAGAGGAAAACGAAAAGCTGGCACTCAAGAATGAGAAGGATGCAATAGACGCCCGGGTAATAGCGCAAAAGAATGAAAAAGAAGCTATCGCAGCGAAGGCACTTGCTGACACGCGCAGATACTTGTCGATCGCGAAAGCTATCGCTGTCAAGTCGAAAGAACTTGGCAATGATCCTGACCAGCAATCACTGTTGGCGCAGCAGGCTTACATATTCAATGACAAGTATGAGGGTTATCCATATGACAACGACATCTACAACGGGTTATTTACTGCATTGAAGACACGCAGTCACGGCCTGACGAAGAGTCTTGAGGGACACGTCAAGGGTGGAGCACGAGCATTGGATACCCGCAGGAATAATAATCACATTTATTCTGGTGGTAGCGATGGCAAGATCATCCAGTGGACCGGTGGCAAAAACAACGAGTGGAAGCCGAATGAAATCGTTGGTGACCGTATCCATGATAGTAATCCGGCCAATGATTACCTGGTATATACGCTGGATATCAGTCCGGATGAGAATTTCCTCGCTGCAGGCGGATTATTCCCTGCAAACCGCGATGCAAACTATGTCGAGCTTTACGATCTGCGTAAGCCAGCCGAAGCACCTAAGAAGATCTATGGATACAAATCAGATATTGGTGACATCCACTTTACACCTGACGGCAATGGTTTCTATGCCCGCGACAATTCCGGTCAGAGCATAAAGTATTCAGACTTGTCAACTGCAAGGGAAGTTATCGCTGCTAATACGAGGATCTCAAGCTTGCAGATCAACAATGAAGGGACAAAGCTTGCAGGTGCGGGTGTGGATGGATTCCTGTACATCTGGGATATCAAAAATAGTTACAAAGAGACTAAAACCAGGGTTGGCAATTCTCCGTTGACTGCCGTAGCATTTGCACCGGATGGTCGTATGGTGGTTGGAAGTGAGTCTGGCCAGATCCGTATCGTTGAGATGGATGGGCGCGTAGGCAATCCGTTGTCAGGGCACACTGCCACTATTGAAAATATCAAATTCAATTACGCAGGTACCTTCATGGCCACGGCAAGCAAAGACGCTACCATACGTCTGTGGAATTACAAGGAGCTCGCACAGCCTCCTATCGTGCTGAGCGACCACGACTGGGTTTGGAACCTAGCCTTTACATCTGACGATGAACAGCTTATGGCGGGGATTCAAAGTGTTAAAGAGACAAAAGTCGGACAGGTAGATCAGACAATTCACGCCTGGCCTACTCACTTTAAAACGATGGCTGGCATTCTCTGCGGAGAGTATCTGAAACGCAATATGACTTTGGAAGAGTGGCAGCTTTACATTGCAAAAGACCTTCCACAAGAAAAGACGTGTGACAACCTGCCGCTGAACGACAAGTAATTTTTAAATCAGCACCCGGAAGATTTTCCGGGTGCCAACTTTATTTATCTACTATACCTGTATGAGGAAAGTTTTACCATTTTTCCTTGTGGCAATATTTTGCCACCAATTCTCTGCGCGTGCCCAGTCAACCTGTGCGCAGACGCTCCGACTGGCACAGTCAGTCTACGAGCAAGGTCGACTTCAGGAACTTCCCAGTCTGCTTGAAAGCTGTTTGCGAACAGGCTTCACAGATCAGGAAAAGGTCAACGCTCATAAGCTTTTGGCATTAACCTACATTTATCTCGAAGAGCCTGCAAAAGCAGATGAGCAAATGCTTTTCCTTCTGCAGACGAACAATGAGTTCCGTCCCAATGACGCTGTTGATCCGGCAGAATTTGTAGCATTGTACAATACATTCAGAACATGGCCTGTCTACAGGCTGGGACTTAAGGCCGGCACGATCATTACACAACCCAGTGTAATCAGCGCTGATTACGTCAATTCAGGTTCAACCGAATACAAATATGGATTTGGCTTTACAGTAGCCGTTGCAGGTGAAATTCCTCTGAAAGGACTCTTGAAGAAGTTCGTCCTTAACCCTGAACTTTCGTTTCAGAACCGAACCTTCAACGGCAGCAACAGCAAAGGTGATACAGTTCGCACTACTTCAACAACCGAAACGCAGAACTGGATATCAGTGCCGATCTCTCTGCAGCACGATGTTTTCTCAAAAGGTGAAACATTCAAAGTTTTTGCAGCCGCAGGCGTTGCCCCGGAATTTCTGATGACTGTAAACAAGAAGATGCTGTCAGAGCGCACAGGTTTCTCTCCGGTAGAAGAACGCCAGTTAAGTGTAGATGATGCCCGCAATAAGTTCAATGTGGGCCTCCTTGCGTCCGCAGGTATTAAAAAGAAAATATCGAAAGGCTACCTGATCATCGAACTCCGGTATCAGTACAATATTCTTCCGTCTCTGGACAGCGAAGATGTTTACGCGCACCCCGAATCTATTATCGACTACAAGTCAGTGGATGGAGTCTATCGGCTGAACACGCTCTCGTTCTCAGTCGGATATGTGTTGAACCGCTATAACCCAAAGAAACTTACCCGATAACATGAGAACGAGTTTTACTTTCTTTTGTCTTGCTGCAGTAATTGGCGCATGTACCAAATTTGATGATGCGGAACTGACCGAGCGTGACTCGTTTATTCAGTTTTATAGTAGTGGCAGTAACTTTCAGGGAGCTGTTGCAGAATTGGATACAGATGGTGGTTTTATCCTTCTCGCGAATATCCCACAAGAGGATGACAACTTTCACTCCCTGGTCATTAAGACTGATGCCAAGGGTTTTCAGATGTGGGAACGCCTATATGAAAATACTAAACTGAGGTCAATTAAACCCCTGGAATCGGGTTACTTAGTTTTAGGAGATAGTATAAAAATAAACCCTAATTCGAACGATCCGACCCAGTTTGTGAACACGCAAACCCTCCTTATGCGGCTCGATACCCAAGGTGAGGTGCAACAATATCTGATCCAGGAAGAGGCAGAGGATGACGGGAGCGGTAATCAGATTGAAATTGACTTTCACGGCAATGGACTGCTGCCAAACTCCAACGAGATCCTCATCCTCGGATCGCGCAAAGCCCGTGGCCAGAATGAACGTGCCTACGTGACCAGCGTAAACGCCTCTGACTTCTCACATCAATGGACGCAGTATTATCGGCTGCAGGACCGTGACTACATCAACTGTAATTCGTTATTTCTTTCGCCATCTTCCAAGCTGGTGTGGGCAAGCAAGACATTCCAGGCAGATCAAACCAGGTCTGATCAGTACTTAAGCGTTGCATTTGTGGAACGCAATTCAACATTCGCCAACAACGATTTGTTCGGTGAAAACTCCACCCGCAACCACTCCCCAAGCGACATCCAGAAATCGCCCGTTGGATTTGGCGTTGTCGGAACAAGTGCCGATGAAGACGGATCAAAATCCAACATCTACTTTGTACGGGTCGACAACAACGGAGCGATTATCCGCGGAAGCGAAAGATATTTTGACGGTATCGCACTGGGTGACATTGACGATGCTGCAGAGGATGGCTCGAGAACAAATGACACAGGCGATGCAATTACAAGCGCCCTTGAAGGTGCGTTTGTGATTGCCGGATCATCTGCCAGCACAGTGGAATCGGGATTTGGTGGCCTTGATATTCTTTTGATCAAAGTGAACAATGCAGGTGATGTTACCTGGTCGAAGCGCATTGGCGGAACGGGTGATGAAACTGCATCCTCGATCAGGTTAACAAAAGATGGTGGCTTCCTCATATGCGGAACCAACACGATCGCTGGCCTTTCATCGGTCATGCTTGTCAAAACCGATTCGAATGGCGAATTGAAATAAAATCGTTGTATTCTTTTTATTGTTGATATGAAATTCCTCTTTACTTCTAAACAAGCGTTCCTCCTTTTCGGTCTCCTGATATCGTCAACGATGATGCTATCCGCTCAGTCGAATATCGACATCCGAAATGAGTTGACCTCAGGTGTCACTGCTTCTCCCGTGCAGGGTGGGCAAACCGATGTTGTGCTGATGGGTGTCGAACTCAGGAAAACCGGTGCTGAAACGGAGCTTGATGCGTTGACCTTCACCTTTAACACCGATCCGTCAGTCAGGTTCAGCGCGGCCAGGTTGTATCGCGTCATCAGCGGAACTCCGACCCTTGTATCGAATGGGACAATCAGCACAACGAACATCGTTTTTACACCAATCAATAATACGGATACAGGCAATGGTGCCTACCTCACAAATTTTGGCGGAAGCACTGGTACCACTGACCGCGAATTCTATATCGTGGTTGACATTGCAACCACAGTAACTGCAAGCACGCCCTCGATTACCGCGTCTCTGGCTTCCTCCGGAATCGCAGGAAGCCCGATTGCTCCTAACGTTGCTACTGTAACGTATTCGGGCGCAACAATTGCCAGCGAAGCATATTCTTTTACACCACTTGAAGCAGATTTCACACAGGCAGCCGATGATGGCGCTGGAACAGCTGATCAGAACGACCTGAACCTGCTGGCGTGGAGTGTTAATTCAAACGGTTCGCAAAATCTTATTTCTCCCCTCGTAGTAACCTTCAACGTTGACGTAACCAATATTCTCGAAAACTTCGATTTCAGGGTAGGCGGTTCAAATGTTCCAGGTACTGAGATCTATACCCTGAATGGCGCAGGCACTCAACTGACCATCACAGGCTTCGACCCTATTGATGTTACCGCGGCAACAAATTTTGTTTTGCAGGGTGATATTCGTGCGCTCGCGAGATCAAGCGATGATTTCACCATTTCACTTGCACCTGCTGGCGCAACTGTAAGTGCAGGGTATGTCGAATCATTTACTACATATACCAACAACCTGAACGTGACTGGCTTCATGGCCGACTTCACCCAGAGTGCTGATGCGGGAACTGCAGTCACGGGATCTACTGGCAATAATATTCTTGCGTTCAACGTCAACTCAAACGGCATACAATCGATCGTGTCGCCAATGGTGTTTACCTTTAACACTGATGTTACGGCCATCCTGGAGAATTTTGCCCTTCAGGTAGGTGGTTCACCGATCGCGGGAAGCCCGGTTTATACACTCAACGGTGCGGGTACACAACTTACCATCACAGGATTCTCTGCAACAGATGTCACAAACTCAACGGATTTTAGTTTGTTAGCCGGAGTGAAGGGCACTGCCACCTCCGCGAATGACTTTATTGTTTCACTCGCACCATCAGGAATCGCGACCAATGGCGGAGATGTCGAAGCATTTGCTGCGTTCACAAACAGCGTTGATGTCGTAGCGCCAGAAGCTGATTTTACACAGGCAGCCGATGATGCTACAGGCCTTGCGGCACAGGCTGGCGTCAATCTTCTCTCCTTCTCCGTTAACTCCAATGGCGTTCAGAACCTCACGCCTAACCTTGTCTTTACTTTCTCTACGGATGTGACAGCGATACTGGAGGGATTTGACCTGCGTGTCGGTGGAGTTAATATCGCGGGAAGTGAAATATATACACTCAACGGTGCGGGTACACAATTAACGATCTCCGCCTTTACAGATGTCGATGTCACAAATGCCACCAATTTTTCGTTGCTGGCAAACATAAAACCTGGTGTTACATCAGCAAATGATTTTACTATCAACCTGGCTGCAGCTGGCGCTACCGTATCTCCTGGAACTGTAGAAGCGTTCGGAACTTTTTCAAACAGTGTTGACGTATCAGCTTCTACTGCTGATTTTACCCAAAGCGCTGATGATGGAGTAGCAGCTGCCACCACGCAAGATGTAAACCTTCTGGCGTTCAATGTAAACTCGAATGGCATTCAGTCGATCAGCACCCCGCTCGTGCTGACATTCAACGTTGACGTTACTAATATCCTTGAAAATTTTGACCTGCGCGTCAATGGGGTAAACATCGCAGGCAGCGAAACCTACACGCTGAATGGCGCGGGAACACAATTGACAATCGCGGCTTTCACAGCTGTTGATGTAACGAACTCAACAGACTTCTCGCTCCTGGCGGATATCAAGGCAGGTGCAACCTCCGCCAACGATTTTACGATCAATCTCGCTGCAGGTGGTGTAGCGGTGGATGTCGGAACGGTCGAAGCGTTTGGAACGTTCAGCAACTCCGTTGACGTAACCGCCCTCGAAATCGACTTTACGCAGGTGGCTGCGGCAGCAACTGCGAGTGGTGGCGATGACGATGTTGCTATACTTTCGTTCTCTGCAAACTCAAATGGAACGCAATCGATCAACACCCCGCTCGTATTTACTTTCAATACAGACGTTACTAACATTCTCGAAAACTTCGACCTGCAGGTAAATGGCGTAAATATCGGTGGCGTGGAAACTTATACCTTAAACGGGGCGGGTACACAACTTACCGTTGCGGCCTTCACGGGTGTCGATGTGACTAACCTTACGAACTTCAGCCTGCTGGCCGACATTAAGGAATCGGCAACATCGGCAAGTGACTTTACCGCAACACTGGCGAATACCGGAGTCACGCCAAGTACCGGTGGTGTTGAGACATTTACTTTCAACAATAGTGTGGATGTCACAGCACTCGAAGCTGACTTCACGCAAAATGCAGATGCTGCTACTGCGGTTGGCGATGAAAGTGGAGTAACACTGCTCAGCTTCAACGTAAACTCCAATGGTACACAGTCGATTAACACTCCGCTTGTATTCACCTTCAACACTGACGTTACCAATATCCTTGAAAATTTCGATCTCCGTGTAAATGGCGTTAATGTTGGGGGCGTTGAGCTGTACAACCTTTCCGGTGCCGGCACGACCCTGACGGTATCAGCCTTCACCGCGATCGATGTTACCAATTCAACGGATATCAGTCTCCATGCAGACATCAGACCTCTCGTTCTTTCCACCAATGATTTTACAGTGAATCTGGCAGCTGCGGGCGTAACAATCAGCCCGGGAGTTGCTGAGGCATTCGGCACGTTCTCAAACACAGTTGACGTCACAAGTCTTTCAGCAGACTTTACTCAAAATGCAGCAACAACCACTGCGCTTGGCGATCAGGATGATGTGAACATCCTTGCTTTCAATGTCAACTCAAACGGAACCCAAAGTATCAACAGCCCGCTGGTCTTCACGTTCAATACAAACGTTTCAGCCATCCTTGAAAACTTTGATCTTCAGGTTGGCGGGGTTAACGTTCCGGGTGTTGAAATATATACGTTGAACATCGGGGGAAATCAACTCACCGTCACTGGCTTCACCGCGATTGACGTCACAAACTCCACTGACATTACACTTGTCGCAGATATTCGCGCAACGGCAACGTCAGCAAGTGACTTCACGGTGAACATCGCTCCCGCAGGCATTGCGATCAGCGCTGGATTTGTCGAGGCATTCGGCACATTCTCAAACAGTGTGGATGTCACAGCACTCGAAGCTGACTTCACGCAACTTGCTGATGCCGCCACGGCTGTCGGAGACCAGGACAATCTTGATCTCCTTTCCTTCTCTGTAAATTCAAACGGAACGCAGTCATTGAGCTCTCCGATCGTTTTCAATTTCAGCACTGACGTTACGAACATCCTCGAAAACTTCGAGCTGCTTGTCAACGGTGTGAATATAGCAGGCGTTGAACTGTACACGCTGAACCTGGGCGGCACGCAGCTTACAGTTTCCGGTTTTACTGCAGTTGATGTGACGAATGCCACAACGTTTACACTGCAGGCCGACATCAGAAGCACGGTTAATTCTGCGAATGATTTTACCATCAGCATGCTGCCAGCCAACGTCTCCATCACCCCTGGATTTAAAGAAGCTTTTGGTTCATTCAGCAATGCCATTGATATTACCGAACTCCTCGCAACAATACTTGAAGTGACAGGCGCACCCGTTACGGTATTGCCATTGGAGGCCGGATCAACAAACGCAGTACTTGCAGGCTTCCAGGTAAACACAACAGGAACGCAAACGCTGAACTCAATCGCTTTCACGCTGACCGCGACAGCCGCGAAATTGTCGAACTTCAGATTGTTTTCTACAACAACACCAGGCATCGTAGGTGGACTGGTAGCTACAAACGCATCCGCCAGCTTTACAGGAATAAATGCGACCCTGAATTCGGGAACGACATACTACTATTACCTCGTTGCTGATGTTGCTGCCAACCTCACAACGACTACGGCAGTCGCCAACATTTCGACTACGGATGCAAACATTGTCTTTGCTTCCGGAAACAAGACTGCGCTTTCCATTAACCGGAATATCAGCTTCTCACAATCGGCCGCGACTACGGTGGCAAAGGTGAATGCGAGTGAAGAGACAACCTACGATCTCGCAGAATACAATGCGCACACAGCTACTTCGGCTCTGACAGTCGCCAATACCGACAACATTGTCACAATCCGGATAACGGACAACGATACAGATAACCTGAACACGGATGTTACCGGTGTAACACTTACACTCAACCATTTCGCCAGTCTTGCGACCATCGCAATTTTTGATGACAACGATAACAGACTTGCCGAAGTCGCAGCTGCGGCCAGTGTGAACCTTGTGTTCAGCGGACCATTTGCAATCACTGATAATACTTTTGAAGACCTCAGAATACGGACGACATTCAAAGCCACGGTGATTGATAAAGTGGCGATTCAGGCAACGATAACAGGCGTGACTGTCGATAATACAAAATCCAGGCTGGCAGCGTTCAGTTCGTTTGTATCAGACGGAGCACTGAACGTTATCGATGTGGATGCGACTGAGATGAGGTTCAACAACGTAACCGCCTCAGTAAGTCCGTCAACACCTTTTGGTTTTACCGTTAATGCCACAGACGTTAATGGCAACATTGACCTCGATGTAAACTCCACGGGTACAACTGAAGTGCAGATCTCACGTGTTGCTGGTGGCGGTACATTCAGTGCAGGCGCTGATACCGATACAAGATCGTTTGTCAACGGTGCGGTAACATGGTCTACCGTGACACTCTCACCAGCGGGCACTTACACCATCCGTGCAAACCACGAAGGTTCGCTTCCTGATGAAGACCTTGTAGTAATAGTAGAATCGCTGGGTGTGGATATCACAGGCCCTGCCAACCAGGCATTTTGCTTCCAGGGCGCGTATCAGCCCCTGACCAATATCGTATTGACCGAAACTGACCCGGCTGACTTTGGTGCAGGTTCAAACGTTACCTACTCGATCATTCTTCCGGGTGATTTCGAATTCAACACTGCAGTTACGCCAACTATTTCTGAGACCAGCACAAACCCGGACAACATCACGGGCTTCGGAGCGATCTCCTATCCTGCTGCCAACATCATGCGCTTTACCTACAGCGTAACAGGAACAAACGAATTTGATCAGATCACAATTACTGGCTTACAGGTAAAATACACCGGTCTTACAACCGTCTCCAATCTGCCGATTCTAAGACTGGGTGGAACAGCATCACAGGTGCTCAACAGTGAAACCGATGGTGAGCCTCACGGAACGCTCTCTGCAGTGCAGGCATCAACCTTCAGCTTTACGGTGGATGAATCACCTGGTCAAACTGCGGTGGATCCTTCGGAGACACGCTTCAGCGCGACATCACAACCAATTATTCTGGTGGCTGATGCCTCGTTCACCGGTGGTGTATTCTCCGGCCCTGGTGTTGTTAAAGGAAGCGATAATATTTACCGGTTCTATCCTAACCTCGTAGGCCAGGGCAGCAACTATGTAGTGACTTACACCTACACAGCGCCAGCGTCTCCGAATTGTAAGAGTACAGCCACAAAAACTTTTGAAGTATACCAGTCTTCCATTATCGGCCTTGCGCCACAGTATTGTTTGAACGGAAGTGCGTCAGGCACACTGAGCGTTGCAGGAGGATTTATTCCTTCCGGCTATGTCCTCCAGGATTTCGTTTACTGGAACAGTGGATGGTTCTTCCTGGGGGGACCGACAACGACAACGTTTAATCCGGCATCATTCAGTTCTGTAGTAAGTGTTTTTGGAGGTGTGTATGTTGGGTACAGAATCAAGCTTGCTGCGGCAGCGGACAACCCTACTGCATCTGCGTATAACTGGGAATTTACACGAGTGTTCTTCCCGCCTAATCCAACGATCACAAATCTTGCTGACGCATATTGCGGATACGATGCACAATTTACGCTTGTCGGATCGCCTGCTAAAAAATCAAACGGCTTTGACGAGTTCTTCAGTTCTGCGGTAGGCGCGCCACTTACCCCGGCTCCCGGTGTTAACTCCTCGACATCAGAGTTTAACCCGGCCAGTGCACTCGGTGCAAGCGTGAATCCGGTGCAGATACAGATCAACTACAAGTACCGTGACGAAGGCACTTCGTGCACAAATCAATATGCGAAGGTGGTCACAATCAATCCGAAACCCCCTAAAGTACTTTCATCGAGTGCATACATAGCTGCAGGTACGATTTCTCCGAACAAGGATTTATATTTCTGCCAGGGCAGCACGATCACGGCTTTCACGGTGTCAGGACCTGCTCCTACTCCGGGAAGCGTTACCTACAACTGGTACTCTGATGCGGCACTCACCGCACCCGTAAAAATCAACTCTGTAAACTATGCGCCAAGTAACCTTGAACTAAATAACAATATTGTTGGCATCAGTGACTTTTTTGTGACACGCGTTGTTAACGGTTGTCAGAGTGATGGCGAAGCTGTCACAATTGAAATCAAACAACCTGCGGACGCGAATGCTGCTATAACCAGCGTTACCATTTGCTCAAATGATGTGTTGTCGCTCATTTCGTTGTCCCCGACAATTACAGGAGCCGTTTCCACTGGTACATGGAGTGTCGTGTCAACACCTGGCACTGGTCAGTTTGTTGATGTAAACAGTAATCCAAACACCGCGTTTGGTGCTGCTCAGAACTATGTACCAAGCCAGGCAGAAAAAGACGCTGGCGAAGTGGTCCTGCGTCTGTCATCTGCATTGCCTTCATCAGTGGATGCTAATAACAACTGTCCGATAGATGTTGTTAACATTTCGTTGAGAATAAATCCGATTCCTGTAGTATCAGCCGGACCAGATATCCAGGCCTGTGCTTCTGACAAGATATTCCTGTCTGGTACAACCTCAGGCGGAGCATCGAGCTCAACATGGAACAAGGTATCTGGCGGAACAGTTGGTGGCACTTACACGCCAGCTTCTCTAAGTACAGAATATATTCCTACGGCTGGAGAATTATCAACAGGTGCCACTATTGTTTTCTCGCTTACTACTGATGATCCGGTTGGCCCATGCACTGCGCAATCCGATAATGTTCAATTAATTATCCAACCAAAGCCAACGGTTAGTGCCGGTGCAGATTTTACGATTTGTGAAGGTGCAAACCTGCAGCTGTCGAATCTCGCTGGTGCTGGATTCGGTGCAACGGCATCTTCTGCCTTGTGGAGTTTGACAGCAGGTCCCGGAACCGGAGATTTTCAGGACAACGGTAACGCGACAAATTATGCGTTCGGAACGGCTATCAAGTATATTCCTTCTGCAGGAGATATCGCATTTGGCGCCATCAACATACGCCTCACAACAGATGACCCGGCCGGACCATGTGATGCGCAATTCGATGATGTGCTGGTGACGATCAACCCGGGTCCAATCGTAGATGCCGGAGCGGACTTCACAGTTTGCGCTGGTGATCAGATTCAATTGTCGGGATCGCGAAGCGGATCTGCAAATAACACGACCTGGACGGAGAACGGTCAAGGCTCCGTTGATAACCCTGCATCGCTCATCGCGCGGTACAATTCTATCCCTGGGGAATTGGCGACCGGTGCGGTCGTAACGATGACATTGACCTCTGATGACCCTGACGGACCATCGGGCCCTTGCCTTGCAGCTTCCGACCAGGTTGATGTGACAATCAATCAAAGACCGGAAGTCAATGCCGGTCCTGACCAGGTGTTGTGTGCGGATGAGGCGATCAATATATCAGCCACGCTCATCGGCTCGGCTTCGTCTGGCAGCTGGTCAGGAGGAACAGGACCATCCGCATTCACGAATGCCAACAACCTCGCCACGCAATACAACCTATCAGGAACGGAACCCAACGGAGGAGATATTGATCTCATCTTCACTACAAACGATCCTGACGGAACCGGATCAACCGGTCCGTGCCCCGCGGGAACAGATGTTGTGCGTATAACGGTAAAAGCAGTTCCAAATTCTCCAACCATCAGCCCTGTGCCGGAATACTGTGTCGGTGGAACAATTAATCCACTGGTCGCCAACGGTGCTCCAGGCAGTACCATCCGATGGTATAGCGATGCAGGATTGACAACAAACATTGGCTCAGGCGCTACAGGCAGCGATTTCTCGTCAGGCGTTTCCAATACCACTGCCACGCAGCGCGTGTTCTACGCAACGCAGGTGGTGAATAGCTGCGAAAGCAATATTCCGGCAGCACAGGCTACCGTGATTGTGAACCCATTACCAGTTCCTAATTTTACCATGAGCAACTTCTGTCTGACCGTTGGAGAGGGGGTGATTTTCACCGATGCTTCGCAGATCGCACCGGGTCAGACGATTGAAAAATGGGGATGGCGCTTCGGTGATACAGATGAACTGATCCCGGGAAGCGGCCCGATTCCAGATGGAACTCACCAGGAAAAAACAAAGAATACATTCCAGAATCCGTTTCACAAGTACTCTGCCGTCAGCAACTATACAGTCACCCTGACTGCAGTTTCTTCAAAAAATTGCGAAGCTTCGGTTCAGAAAACGCTACGAACCGGACTAGTGCCTGAACCTGATTTTACCGTTGACAGAATTTGCTATGAAGACGTGACGCGATTCGTATACACAGGTTCAACACCCGACTTGCCTGGATTTAACGCTTCGTACAACTGGACCTTTGGTGATGATGCTTCCTCCAGCGCTAATTTTGCGACTGGCGCGAATGTTACCCATACATTTACAGACGTCAACAGCTACAATGTCAAACTTACAGTTACCACTGACCTTGGATGCGTTGGTGAGATTACGCGCAAGACGTCCATTCTGCCATACAACAAGGGAAATTCGTATGGCGAAGACTTTGAAGATGCAGTGATTGAGGGCCATGGATGGGTAACTCAGGGTGTGATTATAAACCCTCAGGGTGACAGAGAATCCGATTTCACAAGCTGGCAGTGGGGAGCGCCATCGGGTCCGACCATAAACGCTGCAGCAAGTGGAGGCAAGGCCTGGTATACCCGAGCCAATACAACTACAGGTTATCGCAACAATGAGCGATCGGTTGTGTATGGACCATGCGTGGACATGAGGATGATTCCCCGCCCCGTGTTGAGTGTAAATTACTGGAGTAATTCCGATTCGAGAAATGACGGAGCATACCTGGAAGTCTCAACGGATGATGGAGCTAGTTGGACACCACTTGGAAATCTCGTAGGCGGCAAAAACTGGTACAATGGTGACCGTATCATCGGGCTGTCTGAAGCCGCTGATATCGGCCAGAACCTGAACCAGTTCGGATGGACAGGTGATACGAAAACTGCAACCAATACGGCAGGCTGGACTGAGGGACGAATCAACCTGGACGCTATACGCTCTTATCCGAAAGTGATGTTCCGTTTTGTTTTTGGTTCCAACGGTGACAACCCGACCGACAGGACACTTGACGGCTTTGCGTTTGACGACTTCTCGATCAAAACACGAAATCGCACCATTCTTGTAGAGAACTTTACGAACATGAGTGCTCCGGCAGCCACTGCGAACAATACCGGATTCCGCGCATTCAGAAGTGATCTCACGGGTGACGAGCTTGTTCGACTTCAGTACCATACAAGTATCGGTGGAACAGATGCGATCAATGAAGTGAACCGCATCGATCCAAATGCCCGTGCAGCCTTCTACGGTGTAACCGCACCCCTTGCAGGCTATGTGGATGGGCGATATGTCGGTCCTTTCAATACGTCTACCACTGCAAGCGAGATCTTTGGGGAACAGTCGCTGGTGGTCGCTCCGTTGCAGATCACGATCAACCCTCCGGGTACAAATCCTGACACACAACTGTTCCGCGTGACGGGAGCAATTACGGTCGAAGGAAACACAGTGATCGATCCGGCACTCGAACCTTTTATCCACATCGCACTTGTGGACAGGGCCGTGGGAACGGAAGAATTTGTTCTAAGAAAGTTACTGCCTAACGCTGCGGGCCAGCCGTTGACAGCACTTACCAGCGGACAGTCGCAGACCTTCTCAGTAGAAGATGACCTGCGCTTTATTTCAGACAAGACTCAGATGGCAGTTGTTGTATTTGTCCAGTCGCTGAAGAACGGATCACTGCTGCAGGCTGCAGTAAGCTCGAACATTCCGGAGCCTACGGTAAACACGGGTGTGGAAGACCTTGCCGAAGGCTTTAATGTCTACCCGCTACCAGCCGACCGCGAGATGATCGTTGAATTGCCGGCAGGTGTTACTGATGGAGCCAAACTGAGAATGTTCGACCAGGTTGGAAAAGTGGTGACGCACATGGTGTTCGAAAAGGGCGAACGTAAAAAGATGATCGATACAAGTTCACACGCAGGCGGAGTTTACCTAATGCAAATTGAAACGGCAAAAGGTATACTATCACGGAAGGTGATGGTATTACATGAACGATAACGGGCGGTTGCTCAGGGAAAGGCTATCAGGTTTTGGTAGCCTTTTTTTTGATTGTTTCAACGTGCTTCACGATGATCTCACATTCATCTGGGAGGTTTGAATTGGGAAAGAAACCATGTATTTTACGGTTTATATCAAATAATTATGGGCCCAAAAAAGCTGATTTTATTCCATCACCCCTCTTTGGAGGAGAGGCGTAGTTCAGTTATTTTTAACCACCAAACAACCCTTTAAACCCTACGCATGGAAATCTTCCTGAAGGCGGAGACTTGGCTCGCATTGATGACCCTTACGTTTTTTGAAGTCGTTCTCGGAATTGATAATATCATCTTCATTTCAATAGTTTCTAACCGCCTTCCATTAGAGATCCGCGCGAGGACACGCAACATGGGTTTGCTTCTCGCGATGGGTGTGCGCATCCTGCTCCTGCTCACAATCACCTGGGTAATGAAATTTAAAGAACCGCTTTTCAGTGTTCCGCACTGGATCAGCGAAGATGCATCCATCAGCGGCCGCGATCTCATCTTGATTTTCGGTGGTATGTTTCTTATCGCAAAAAGTACAAGAGAAATCAATCATCAGACTGAAGGGGAAGACGAAACGCTTCTTGACGGAAATTCGAAAAAGAAAGTGAACGTCTCCGGAATAATTGTTCAGATCATCCTCCTCGATATCATCTTCTCATTCGACTCGATCCTGACAGCCGTGGGACTTACCGATGAAGTGATCATTATGATCGTGGCGGTCGTGCTCTCGATCGGTATCATGATTATCTTCTCAGGCCGCATCAGCGATTTCATTCACAAACATCCCTCGATGGAAGTGCTCGCGCTCGGGTTCCTGATACTGATCGGCTTTATGATCTTCCTCGAAGGTCTCGACAAAGACATTCCGAAGGGATATATCTATTTCGCGGTGGTATTCTCAATGATCATTGAGATGGTAAACATTCGTGTGAGAAACCGAAGGAAAAAAGCACAGGAGGCTGCCCATGAGTAGTGATGATCAGTTGCGTTATCCCATAGGGAAGTTTGCTCCGAAGGCAACTTACACTTCACAGGAGCTCGATGCGTGTATCAAACGAATCGAAGCACTGCCAGCGAAAATTGAAGAAGTGTTTCGGAAGTTGTCACCAAAACAGATCGAAACGCCCTATCGGGATGGTGGATGGACGGCACGACAGGTGATTCATCATGTTGCCGACAGCCATTCCAATGCCTACATCCGTGTAAAGTGGACCCTCACTGAGGATACTCCGCTGATCAAAGCATACGATGAAAAACTGTGGGCAGAGACACCTGAAATAAAACTTGACCCTGCTATCTCAATCCAGCTTCTCAAGGCGCTGCACGTCAAGTTTGCTGCCTTGCTGCGTCTGATCAGCCCTGAAGATTTACCGAAATCGTTCCTGCATCCTGAAACGCAAAAGCATGTCCCGCTCGATCGTATGATGGACCTTTACGCGTGGCACGGGGAACACCACCTGGGGCATCTGAAGATCATCGCTTCAAAATGATCTGCTGAACCGAATGGGGAATTTCGAATGACGAGTGACGAGTGACGATTCGTTCGTATACTATCGTTCCCGACAGCTTACACGTGCAACTGACTTGCGACTTGCAACTTGGAACTTGCGACTTGCCCCCCACTCCCGTACCTTTACCCTGCAGCACACGAAATGTCTTCACACACACCCTACACTCCGCCACGTTTCCTTTTCTCCCCTCACCTGGAGACTATCTTTCCATCGCTGATCAGGCGTGTAACACTGCAGCCATACACCCGCGAAAGAATCGAAACGCCCGACAATGATTTCCTCGACCTCGACTGGCTTAAAAAAGGTTCGGACAAACTCGTCATCATCTCGCATGGTCTCGAAGGCAACTCGACCCGCGCTTACATCAAAGGCATGGCAAAAGTGTTCTTCAACAATGGCTACGATGTGCTTGCGTGGAATTATCGCGGATGCAGCGAAGAAATGAACCGGCAGCTGCGCTTTTATCACAGTGGCGCAACCGATGACCTCAACGTTGTGGTTGATCATGCCATTGATAAAAAAGGCTACAAAGAAATCTACCTGATCGGGTTCAGCCTGGGTGGAAACATCACGCTGAAATTTCTCGGTGAAAAACAACCGCGTGAGCAGATCAAAAAAGGTGTTGCTATCTCCGTGCCGATGGAACTGAAAACGAGCTGCGCTAAAATATCAGAGCCAGCCAACTGGATTTACTCCAGGCGGTTTCTGAAAAGCCTCAAAGCAAAGATCCTCACCAAGGCTGCGCTCATGGATGGGCTCGATGTGACCAACATTCATCAGATAAAAACTTTAAAGGATTTTGACGACCGGTACACGGCACCGCTTCACGGTTTTAAGGATGCCTATGACTATTACGCCAAATGCAGTTCGTTACATTTCCTTTCCGGAATAAAAACGCCTGCACTGATTGTCAATACAACGAATGATCCTTTTCTCAGCAAAGAATGTTTCCCAACGGAGGCAGTGAAAGACCATCCGTTCATTACGATGGAAATTCTTTTGCGTGGCGGCCATGTGGGTTTCACACAATTCAATAAAAATGGACTATATTGGTCTGAGCAGCGCGCATTTCATTTTATCAGCCAGCCATGATCGATCGGTATAGTATAACGGCATCTTCAGCAGTGCTCCGCGAAAGATTTTCCGTGGACGTTCCCGATTTTTACCATCCGCGATTCAATGCTGCACCAACCCAACTCCTACCGGTGATCACAAGTGCAGCCGCTTCAGGACTTTCGCTGTTTTACTGGGGAACCTCTCCGGAGTGGTCGAAGAACAAAGTGCCGAGCGAAAAGATGATCAACGTTCGGGCAGAGAGTCTGGAAGAAAAACCAGCGTTGAAAAAAGCGCTGCGTAAAAACCGGTGCATCATTCCCGCAGACGGATTTTACTGCTGGAAAAAAGTGGGTAAGAAGACGAGCATCCCCTACCGCTTTGTTTTGAACAATAAAGATCCTTTCGCGTTTGCCGGACTGTGGGAAGAATTTGAAGACACAGAAGGAAATGAGATTCAGACATTCATGGTGTTCACCCAGGAGTCAAATCCACTGGTGGCCCAGGTGCACGACAGGATGCCCGTGATCCTCTCAAGGCAAAATGAAAAACTGTGGCTTGACCCCGCTATGGATGAAGGCTCGCTGATTGGCATGCTCACCTCTTATCCTGCAGCAGCGATGACGCATTATCCGGTCTCTCCCGGCATCAGCGATATCAAACTTGATCTTGCATCATTGATCATTCCCACTGCACCTGCTGATCAGCATGGTAATCTGACGTTGTTTGATTAAAACGTTGATTAGTTGATTAGTTGACACGTTGATTAGTTCCAGGCTCAACGGACGCCTCAAAAAAGTAGCACCAGTTCTTGCCTGTCCCGAGCCTCGCGGGGAGCCATCTCGCGCCAGCGAGATGAGCGAAAGACCCTTGAGTGTATCCGCACTCACGAAATGATTCGATAGCCTTTATAAATTAGCGGTGACTTCGAAGACGGCATCTCACTAACCTGCTACTCACTTTACGCCCCGTCACTTCGAAGCCTGCCCACTCTTAGAAGCGCACTGGGCCATCTGCGAGAAGCGATGCCGTAAAAAAACAGCACCAGTTCTTGAGCCATCTCGCGACAGCGAGATGTGCGAAAGACCCTTGAGTGTATTTGCACTCAGAAAATGATTGGACAAGCTCTATAAGATACCGGTGACTTCGAAGACGAGACCTTTTTCGATACGATCCGGGCAATAAGACAATCTTTCTCTACAAGTTCACAGCGGAACTTGATAAGGGTCCTTCGCTGGCGCTGACAAGGTCAGCTGGCTCAGGAACAAGTGCTTTCTATTTTTAAATACGAAAGTCCCTAGAACCCATCATCCTCCTCCTCCTTCTTCTTCGGCTCTTCCACCTCTTCAGGCTTCTTCGCATCTTTCTTCGGAGGTTTCACTTTCTTCTCCTTCTTCTTAAATAGCCCACCTTTTTTCTTAGGGGCCTTTGGCTCATCAGCTGTCTGTCCCGGCTGTGGAATTTCGGCCTGTGACAACGTATCAACGTAATCGAATTCTTCTTTTGGAGGCTGCACCAGGGTTGATGAATCGACTTCCTGTTTTTGTTTCTTCCTGAAAAGATTCTTGAAGAAACCTTTAAAGCCCTGCTTCTTTTTAGCAGTCTCTTTACCAGACCCTCCGCCTTCACCGTTCTGCTGCATCTTCGCCAGTTTCACGTCAGGAAGAACAAGCACATCCCGCAGGTACCACATGTAATGATCCTGCTCCAGGTTGTAACGAACATCGGCAACATAGTATTGGGGTTTCTGACGTACGAAGCGCTGCTGCGCGGAATCATAGTCGAGACTGTCTGCGCTGTTGTATTTCAGCAAGCGCACTTCCTTGTCTTTGGTAATTACATAGACACTGTCCTCTGCCGGGGCGCTATTATTAGCCGTGTCGCGCGGAATGTCTACAATGTAAGTGCTGTCAATAACAGACTGCGTGGCCCGTGCCATCTCCTCCATATTCACCGAATCGGCTCCGGGATTGGCGATAGAATCGGGTACAACCACCGGCACCGGCTTCATTTTTACGGTCTGAAGGCTGCGCACCCTGCTGCGATATGACATGGGCTCGGCAACGAGATATTTATTCTTGCTGGCTGTGTAAACTTTAGGGGTAGAATCGTCAAGGAAGTAGCTAAACTTCTTTCTCAGCTCATCCTTATCGTAAATGTAGGCACTCTGATAGGCAGGGCAAACGAGCCTCTCTGTACAAGAGAACAGCGTTATCAAGCTCAAAACAGCAATGATGGCCCTTTTCATTGTGGGGGTGACTAACAAAAATAGGAAATAGCCCTAAATAAACGGTTAAAATAGGCCAAAAATGCCGGTTTATGAAACCCCTGGCCGTCAAATTACATCGATTCTAACGCTGATTTCTGGCTTTTAGTCAGTGCAGATGCCACTAATTCATAGGAATTGTCAACCCACCTCAGCACCATTTTGTCGGGAACCGAGCCATCCATCAGCACAGTGATCCAGTGCTTTTTGTTCATGTGATAGCCGGGCTTAACGCAGGCATATTTTTCGCGGAGCTCCTCGCCTACCTCGGGATCAACCTTAAGATTTACACTTTCAAAACTTTCGATATCGGTGAGAGCGAACATTTTACCCATCACTTTATAAACGAGGGTTTCCTCATCGAAAGGAAATTCTTCCGTAACACCCTTTTTCGAAAGACAATGTTTGCGGAAGGATTCCAGGTTCATCAAAGAAATCGTTTCAGGATAATAAAGATAACACCCGCCAGGAAGATGATGATTGAAATCTTGTTGATCCCATGCATCATTTTGATGTTGATGTTGCTTGGCCGCGATGGGTCCTTTTTTCGGAAGAAATATCCTCCCACCTCACCCATCTTAAAAAAATCTTTTAATTTATTTTCTTTCCGATCCTGTGGCTGGCGGTTTTCACGAACCATATTTTCAGGCGTTGTCATAAGCATCAGTTTACTTGTGGAACTTCAATCCAGTTGCCGTCTTCGCGGATCAACTCTATCAATTCATCAACAGCTTTCGCGGTGGGAACGTTCTTCTTCACCACTTCTTTCCCGCGATACAATGTGATGCGTCCCGGACCTGAGCCTACATAGCCGTAGTCTGCATCGGCCATCTCACCCGGCCCGTTTACGATACATCCCATGATCCCGATCTTGATTCCTTTCAGGTGAAAAGTTCTCGAACGGATCATGGCAGTGGTCTCCTGTAAATCGAACAACGTGCGGCCGCACGAAGGGCAGGAAATATATTCTGTTTTGGAAATTCTGGTTCGCGTAGCCTGCAGGATATTGAAAGCAGTTTCATTGACGATCTTATCACCGCCACAGTTCTCGGCCGCAATAAACACACCGTCACCCAAACCATCGATGAGCAATCCACCGATATCGGTAGCCGAATACAACTGCAGATTTTCGGCTGTAAGATTCTGATACGCCCGACCGATGATCACCGGTACTTTGCAATCATTTGCCAGCAATGAAACAAACAGCCTTCGCTGCTCCGGCATGCCGTGTTCATTGTAAGTGTCGATCAGCAGCACCGCGGTCGCATCACTCTTCAGCTTGTCGATCAGCGGCTGCGTAACGTCTTTCAGACACGCATAAATGAAATTCACTTTGGTGGATGACTCAACACCTCTGAGATACTCTTCGGCACGAATGAACGGATAACTGCGGTCTCTGTTCTTCACCGACAACCATGTCTTGTGATTGTAAATCAAGCCCAACGTTCCCGGGATTTCAAAGTCGATCGTGTTGTCTCCCAGGAATACGTAATCGCAGGCCATGTCAGCGATATTCCATTTGTCCAGCGGCACGGAATAGTTATATCCCACGGCAAAGAAAGATGCTGCTGAGATTTTTCCCTTTCCTGAAAAATCTGCGATCACCCGTGGCACCTGGTGTCCTCCAATGTTCTGCACTTCACGTGTCGTTCTGCGCGTGTATTCAAATGGATTGATCGGGTAATGCGTGATCTCCGGAATGGCTGCATGTCCCGCTCTGTTTTTATATCGATCGGCAAGCGCTTTCGCAACCGGCACTTCTGCTTCGGGTTCCTCAGTAAGTGAAACCCTGATCGTATCTCCGAGGCCATCTTCCAGCAACGTACCGATGCCCACGGAAGACTTGATCCTGCCATCTTCTCCGTCACCTGCTTCCGTCACGCCAAGGTGAAGCGGATATGGTTTGAATCCCTCTTCATCCAGCTTCTGCACGAGCAGACGATAGGCCTGCACCATCACCTGCGGATTGCTTGACTTCATCGAAAGTACAATGTCATAATACTGTTCGTCTTCGCAAATGCGGAGAAACTCGAGCGCTGACTCAACCATGCCAAGCGGAGTATCGCCATAACGGCTCATGATCCTGTCGGACAATGAGCCATGATTCGTTCCGATACGCATGGCGGTTCCATATTGCTTGCAGATTCTGATCAGCGGAGTAAACTTCTGTCGGATGCGTGCGAGCTCGGCTTCATACGCTGCGTCTGTATATTCAATTTCCTCGAAGCGCTTTTTATCGGCATAATTGCCGGGGTTGATGCGTACTTTTTCCACGAGCCGTGCAGCGAGTTCCGCAGCGTTTGGCGTGAAGTGTATATCGGCAATCAGTGGAACCGTGTATCCTCTGACTCTCAATTCTTTCTTGATGATTTCGAGGTTCTGCGCTTCCTTAATGCTTGGCGCTGTGATGCGCACGTACTCGCAGCCTGCATCAACCATACGAATCACCTGCTCGACTGAACCCTTCGTGTCCATTGTGTCTACTGTCGTCATCGATTGGATCCGGATCGGGTTGTTGCCGCCCATCGGCAGATCACCAATCTTAACCTCAATGGTTTTCCGCCTGCTGTATTCGACCAGGCTGTTGCAATACTGTTTTAACGATGTAATCGATGGGTTCACGATGCTGGAATAAGCTGTAAAATTAACGGTAAAAAGCTGAAAGCAGAAAGCTTAAAGCAGAAAGCTTACGCGTGCGGCTACCCTGCAACTGCCTCAGTTCTAGTTGCTAACAAGGTTTTTGACATTTTGTTCCGAATAACTTGAATAAACCACCATCAGGCTTTTTGCTTTAAGCTTTAAGCTTATATGTCTCCCAGTTGTGGCCGGATGATGATCTCCTCAACTACGCTTCTGGGCGACAGCGCATTTGCCGTGTAGATTGTCTCGGCAATGTCCTCGATGGTCATAAACCTTTCATCCGGGAGATCGGATGCTTCCCAGCTGCGCGTTTTTGTCGCCCCCGGCATTACCGCGGTCACACGGATACCATCATTTTTCAATTCCTCGCGAAGACATTTCGACATGCCGAGCATCGCAAACTTTGAAATCGCGTACGAGCCTCCATTGGCGTAAGCCTTGATGCTGGCAATCGAACAGATATTGAACACGTGGCCTGACTTATTTTGCCGCATCAATGGTACGATACCACGCGTGGTATAATAGGCGCTGTAAAGATTAGCGTTAATCATGCTTTCAAGTGTGCCCTCAGGCTCGGTAACAATTTCCCCGGGCAGAAAGTAGCCGGCATTGTTGACAAGCACGTCAACGCTTCGTCCGAGCCCGGCAATAAATGCAGTGAAAGCTTTCACCTGCAGCTTTTCAGACATGTCGGCCTTGAATGTATACGCCTGGATATCGGGAAATGCCTTCCTGAAACTCTTCTCAAGATCAGCAAGTTCAGTTTCGTTTCGCGCGCATGTCACCACGTCAAAGCCCTGGCCGGCAAACTTTTCAAGAATTGCCCGCCCGATACCTTTGGACCCTCCTGTGACCACGATCAGTTTACGCATTGCCGGTGTATTATTTTCAAGTATCTTTAAAGCAAGATAATACTTGCAGTGATTTTATTGCAGCATGATTAGAGAGATCGGAAAATACTTCATATTCCTCGGCCATCTTTTCACCAACCGGGAATCGTTCAAAACCTATTACAAGCTCGTTCTTGAAGAAAGCATCACCATCGGCATTGGGTCAGTGTTGCTGGTTGCGCTTGTCTCGACTTTTATGGGCGCGGTAACCACCGTCCAAACCGCGGCCAACATGGTGAGCGCGCTCATCCCGGACTATGTGATTTCCCAGGTGGTCCGTGAGATGACCATTCTTGAGCTGGCTCCAACGATCATCGCGGTGATTTATGCGGGCAAGGTTGGATCGAGCATGTCGGGTCAGCTCGGAACAATGAAAATAACGGAACAGGTTGATGCGCTCGAGGTGATGGGGATAAATTCTATTTCATATCTGGTGCTGCCGAAAATCATCGCCTCGATGCTGATGTATCCGATGCTGGTGATCATCGCTGGCGTTTGCGCGCTGATGGGTGGCTACCTTGCCGGAACCATCGCTGATATTATTACACCAAACGATTATGTCTACGGTATTCGATTTTCCTTCAACGATTTCTTTGTAACCTTCGCACTGATCAAATCAGTTGTATTTGCTTTTCTTGTTGCATCAATCTCATCATTCAAAGGTTACTATACGCACGGTGGAGCGCTCGAAGTCGGTGTGTCGAGCACGCAGGCTGTTACCAATAGCGTGATTGCCGTCCTCGTTGCAGATTATTTACTGGCTCAATTACTTCTTGGCTGATGATTAAGTTCGAACATATCTCAAAATCCTTTGCTGACCGACAGGTGTTGAATGATGTCAGCGGTGTGCTCGAAAAAGGCAAGCCAAACCTCATCATTGGCGCATCTGGTACTGGTAAAAGTGTGTTGCTGAAATGCCTCGTTGGACTGGTACGGCCTGACAGCGGCCATGTGTATTATGATGACCGCGATTTCTATAATGCAGACCGCGATCAGGTGATCGAGATCAGGCGTGAGATCGGCATGCTCTTCCAGGGTGGCGCCCTCTTCGATTCAAAGAATGTAGAGCAGAACGTCAGGTTCCCACTCGATATTCTCACGAAGATGCCTTACGATGAAAAACAGGATCGCGTGAATTTCTGCCTCAAGCGTGTAGGTTTGGAGAATGTGAATAAGAAAATGCCCTCAGAGATCAGCGGTGGTATGAAGAAACGTGTCGGCATTGCACGCGCGATCGTGAACAATCCGAAATACCTCTATTGTGATGAGCCGAACTCCGGCCTTGATCCCCAGACTTCGATCGTCATAGATGAACTAATCGATGAGCTTTCAGAAGAATTCGACATGACCACCGTCATCGTAACACACGACATGAATTCTGTGATGGGTATCGGGGAAAAAATCCTGTTCATCTATAAGGGAAAAAAGCTTTGGGAAGGAACGAAGAATGACATCACACACTCCGGAGTAAAGGAACTCGATGACTTTGTTTTTGCGAACAAAGTGATGAATAGTCTGCGAGGGAAATAAGTTGTGTTAAGGTGTTACTGTGTCAAAGTGTTAAGGTGTTAATGTTTTAGTCACAGCATACATTCTTGGTGTTCCTTGGCGTTCTTCGTGTCTTTGTGGCTACGAAACTGGTAGCTCTATAAAGAAAGACGTCCCCTCACCCACTTTTGTCTCGAACCAGATCTTTCCACCCATCAACTCTATTCCCTGTTTCGAGATGGCAAGTCCGATTCCCGAGCCCGACTTTTTCGTGCTGAAATGAGGAAGAAATACCAGTTCGGCAATTGAAGGATCGATTCCCTTTCCATTGTCTCTCACTTCAACCCGGACAATCGAATGATAGACGGTAATGTTGACCGCTATCCTGATGGCCTGCCCAGGAATTCCGGATTGAAGTCCGTTCAGAATGATATTTGAGAATGTACGGTTGAGCATTTGCTCATCGCCCATCACAAAAATTTCTTTAACTGTTGATTTAAAAACAACTTCACCGGATGCTGCGTGCAGATCAACAGCCGACCTTACCGTGGAGACAAGTTCGAGACGTTTGATGACAGGCTCCGGCATCTTTGCAAAGCCGCTGAATGACGATGCGATGTCGTTTAACGTATCAACCTGCGAGAGCAGCATTGCCACGGCCTTCTGCGTTTTTTCTGCGTTGCCGTTATTGTTCTCAAGATGACGCTGAAGTTGTTGCAGCGTCAGCTTCATCGGTGTAAGGGGATTCTTGATCTCATGTGCCACCTGCTGCGCAATTTCGCGCCACGCTTTTTCGCGCTGCGTTTGTTCCAGCTGATTTTTACTCTCGCTGAGCTTATACAACATCGCATTGTACTCTTTCACCATCAGGCCGATCTCATCC
Organism: Fulvivirgaceae bacterium JP3-4; assembly: GCA_029309925.1. GTDB lineage: Bacteria > Bacteroidota > Bacteroidia > Cytophagales > Cyclobacteriaceae > Chryseosolibacter. The sequence continues at coordinate 1,291,539 of JARKND010000001.1, read as the reverse complement.
GTGGTATTCCAGGTCAGCGGTTTGTTAAGACGATTTAATGACGTGCGTTTCAGTGACTGGGTGATAAATTTCAATGGAAACGTGAGCCACTCCGAAACAAAGTAAGAGAGAATAAGCAATGCAATAAAAATGAAGGCAAAGATGTTAAGAATGTTGGTAAGAATGACAATCTGCGCCTGCTCGAGGAAGTATGCCGACTGAAAGAAAGGAATTCCAAGAATACCGATCAGTTCAGCAGTCTGTGTCGACTTCAAAGCCGTATAGGCGATAAAGTATTCAAGCTTGCCAACGCGCTCCGACTCAATAAATGAATTCTCTCCATTCTTGATTTTCGCGAAAGCGTTGGCATTAATGTATGGCGCCAGCAAGTGCGTTTCATAGATCAGCGGCTGACTTGTTGCGAGGAGCGAACCATCCTGGCTGTAGATGTTAGCATCGAGATTTGAAAGATTAGCAAGTTCAGATAACCTGTTGTTGAACGACATGGCGTTCTCAATATTGCGGAAGAGATAATCGTCCAGGTAACTGTTGATCTCTTCACCGAATACCCTTGATTTATCACGATACTCGCGGTCGAGCTGTTGTTTCGAAGAACGTGTTGTCAGGCTCACAACCGTGATGCTTACGATGATGAGTGGAATAAAAAAAGCAAGATTGAGGTAGAGCTGTATCCGGGCGGAGAAGAAAAGTCGCCTTCCCCGGAAGTAGTTGTACAAGCCCTGGAAAAATACAAGTACGAGGATAACAAAGAGTCCGAGGACAAACAGGAATGAAAAGTTTGCTATCCGATAGGTGAATGAAGATTCCTTTGTCGATACAAGTGCCACGCGTCCGTTCTGATCCTCCTGCGCGATGTGGTCATAACCAAACGAAGACATTCCGACAGTGTGCAGATCCGTGCTGCCCATCATTGATCGCGTGAACAGCTTCTCATAGTTGAAATCTCCGGAAGTGAAAATGTAGTTGTCGTTGGCCCACACCGCATAGCTTACGTCCTGCGTCCTGTAAAACTGCTGGAACGTATAGTCAACCAGCAACTCAGGATATACGTTTTCGGGAATAATTTTCTTCAACGAAAGTTCAACAACAACATATCCGGCAATGGATGCAGCGCGGTAAACGGGCACCACGATGAGATATTTTTGTGTGATATCAGACTGAGGATTATTAACAAAATATACGCCCTGGTAGGAAGTACGATATGGATCCGCGTCATATCGATTCACCATCTCTGCAAAAGTCGGTGCAAGGTTATTTCCTACCGACTCACCGGCAGCATTGAAAATAAAAATCTCAACATCGTACTTGTTAAAATAGCTTGGCAGGAATACCTGGCGAATTTTCTGACCAATGGCATCGATTCCCAGGAATGGTGTTACAATGCGTGCCTGCGTAAAGGCGTCATTGGCAATCTTCAGCGAAGCTTCGTGCAGCAGGTATTCCCCAAAAATATCGCGATCGATAAGGAAGTTGCTGGCAAACCGAAACTGGCTTTCAATCTTTTCCTTATAACTGAAAATATGAATCGCAATCGCACCGATGATGGACACGCAAAAAGTAGCTATGAACAAGTAGGAAAAGGTGGCATAACTGAGTCGTCTCAGGCTTCTGGACAATCTGAATACAAATACAATGATGAAGTACAGGGCTGCAACGACCAGCGTAAAGCGGTAAGCCTGGCCTGACGCCTCATTGATGAACGAAAAAATAATAAGAGCAATGAGAAAGCCAATCATCACTCGACTTTTCTTCGGATCACTGCCAAGCAATCGGAGAAGTGGATGTGAAAAAAGAAAAAAACATATTCCCGAAATGATTACGGTGAGCAGGCCAACGATCCGGAGTCCATCAAATCGCAGCGATTCAGATATATCGAGAATGATCGATGAATTGTTGTAGATGGTTTGTATCACAACAAAAGGAAACAGCGAAGCGAAGAGCACACCGAGCGCACCAACCACCGAAAAAATCCAGGCGACCGAACCATTCTTCAGATTCTGCACGAATGAAAATCGGTAGTAGTTTCTGAAAATGTAAATGCAGATCGCGAGGAGGCACAACACGTTTAGGAAGAGGTCACCGAGAGATGCATTAAATGCCGATGAGCGGAACACAACCGGGTCGAAGAGCGCTCCATAAATGAGTCCAAAGGGAAAATCAAGGAACACCATGGCGCTGCGAACAGCAACAAAAAAAGCGGCCAATGCAATGATGCTGATTTCAGGTGCCCTCCGGGTCACAGGAACCAGAGCACTATACAATAGCGCTGTAGAAATGATGATTGCTGCTGAGATCAGGAATATCGCAAGAATCGTCATCAGATTATCCTGCGGGAGATTGCCCGCTGCGCTAACCCTCATCAGGCAGTCGCCTTTCACGCAAACGGGTTCTCCGATAGCTGCATTTGCTTCCAGCACATACAGGCTTGAAGTCGGCAAGATTTTCTTGTTCCATTCCAGGCTCAGGTAGTCGTTGTGAATTGAATAGTCGCGCTGAAGCGTGATCAGAGAAACGATCGTGAAATTTCCGGACTTGAGTTTTTTCAGCAGAAACACGTCACTTGCTGTCTTGACAAGCTTCGTATCGAATGTATCTTCAACCATCGAAGCCGGTGGAACGAAATGGTTGTCAGACCAGAAGAACAGAGAATCTGATTCGTAAATAAAAAACGGATAATGCAGTGTCCCGATCAGTTCCGCAGCGGAAGTTGAATCCGAAGAAAGTGAAGCTTGAATTTTCTGCAGATCATCCGCAGATTTTTCAAGTTCCGTTGAAAGGTTTTCTGCAATCTGCGCTGCAATTGATTTCTCATTGACGATGGTCCCTGCACGCCACGCACACACCAGGCCCGCGGCAAGACAGACTACAGCAAGAGCAATACCAATGGCAACCTTCTTCTTCAACCTGATCAAGTTGGGTGGTCGTTAAAGATAATGAATTACTTTGACAGCGCTGGATTGTACCGAATGCCACCGAAGCTATACAGGTAGATGATTCGTGAGTACCGGTAATTCAACGGAGCCAGCACGATCATGACACCAATGACTGTGCCAATATAGACCCACTCGTTGGGATCATTCGCGAGGTAATAAAGAAGTATTCCGATGATAACGATAAACGCTACAGTGAAGGCATAGCTCACATACATTGCTCCCTGGTAAAATCCGGGTTCGGGTTCAAGCCTCACATCGCAATGCGGGCATCGTTCGTTCATCCGGTTGAACTTCGCAAGGTTGAATGCGCTATGGGAAAATACTTTGCCGGTCCTGCATCGCGGACAACGACACTCAAGAATGCTCTTTGGTAAGCTGTTGCTTCGCATTTCTGCTTGATTTTAGCCAGAAGTATCCGAGGGTCAATACAGCCAGGTATGGAAGAACTAACAAATACAGAATTCCCGTGTTGATGCCTGCACCAATGCCGGGATTTCCGTTGGTAAAATTGTTTTCAAGTGTCGTGCGGCACATGGCGCATTGCGCAGATGCTGCGGTCACATTCAGAATCACCATCGCCAGAAAAATGATCAACACCTTTTTCATATCAGTGCGCGTAATATGGACTAATCATCAGATAAACAATCACCCCTGTGACTGCGACATACAGCCAGAGCGGATAGGTGATTTTCGCAAGGCGCCTATGGCTCTCGAATCTGCCGGTGAGCGCTCTCACAAAGGTAAACAATACAAAAGGTATAACACCGATCGACAGCAAAATGTGCGTGATCAGAATAAAAAAGTAGACATAACGGATAGCGCCTTCCCCACCGTATGAAGTCGCCTCGCTGGTGATGTGATAGATGACATACATCACCAAAAAAAGCGCTGACAGACCTATACATACCTTCATCAGGCGCTCATGTAAAAGTTGGTTCCCGCGCCTCACCGCCATCACAGCTACAATCAGCAACAGTGCTGTAAGGCCGTTGATTGTCGCATAGATCGGAGGAAGAAATGAGGTGTCGTAACCCTTCACCTTGGGAATTCCGAACAATACGGCCACTACGACCGGGATTGCGATGGATAAAGCGATGATCAGCTTCTGATACGGATCCTTTCTTTCTATGGTTTTGGTGTTCTCTGCCATATCAGTATTTTTTCAATAATATCCTAACTTCAAGAAACAAACGGTCTACCTCTTCACGGTTACTGCTCGTATAATATCCGCGGATCCTGCCCTGCTTATCAACAATAACCAAATCCTCCTCAGCAGGAATGATCAGCACACATCTCCTGAACCTGTCATTCTTCAGCGGTTCGAATTCTTCACTATTAACAATTTTCAGCTCGCTGTAGTTTAGCTCATCTTTAATTCTTGCTGACAATTCTCCGGAAAAATTCAGGAGATAAAGCTCTGCAGGCCGTCCCTTGCGCAACTCACTCATAGTGGTGTCAGCGAGCGCATATGGAGCTTTATATTCAATATTACAATTTGCTGCGACCGGAGCCTGATCATGATAGAATGGAGGAATATCAAATTCATTTTTCCCGAACATTTTCAGAAAAATGAAAATGCCTATCGGCAGAAGTAAGGCGAGAAACAGGAAGATCGCTTTTTTCCCTTGCATCGTGTTTAAAAAAGAAGAGGCTCAGGATTTGCCCAAGCCTCCGGTAATATCAAAAGTTAATCTGAAATTAGAGCCTCGTGTTGAAGATAGCCATACCTTCATATACGAAAGCAACGAGCATCCAGATGACAAATACCATTGGGATCAGGATTGACCAGATCAGCACTTTTGCTTCGTGACGCAAGTGCATGAATTCACCCACGATGTATGCAGCTTTCACAATCGTCATCAGGATGAAGATCGTTACGCGTGATGTTTCATATTCGTGAGGAACCGTGAATGCTATGATAAATTCAAGAATGGTGATCAACAACAATATCAGCGCTACCGTCCAAAGCTTCTTGATCTTTGCCTTATCCGGAGGAAGTACCGTTACTTTTGGTTCGTGAGAATGTGATGCCATAGGAGTTAAGCGATTTTAAACCAGGTAGAAGAATGTGAACACGAATACCCAAACGAGGTCGACAAAGTGCCAGTAGAGACCGACCTTTTCAACCATTTCATAATGACCTCTTCTGTCATACACACCGGTAACAGTGTTGTAGTAGATCAGGAAGTTCAGGCACACACCACTGAATACGTGGAAGCCGTGGAAGCCTGTGATGAAGAAAAAGAAGTCAGCAAAATCCGGAGGGCCGTATTGATTCTGCACGAGGTTCGCACCAAATACCTCAACCCCATCAATGATCGTAGGCGTTCCCGTTCCAACGATGAAGTGCGTCCACTCCCATGCCTGACAGCCGAGGAATGTAAGACCACCAACGATTGTCCAGAGCATCCATTTCTCAACAGCAGCACGATCCATTCTGTGTCCTGCTTCAACAGCCAATACCATCGTTACAGAGCTCATGATCAGAATGAATGTCATGATACCTACGAAAACAAGCGGAGCTTCAAGTCCGTGGAAGAATGGAATGGCATCGAATACTTTTTCTGGAACTGGCCAATAGGCCGGAGAAAAAACATAATCATCGATCGGTCCATCGTAGCCGGGATGGGCTGAACGAACGAGCCCGTAGGTGATCAGTAATGCTGAAAACGTGAAAGCATCAGACAGGAGGAAAAACCACATCATGAGCTTGCCATAGCTGGCGCCCATTGGTGACACGCCACCGTCCCAAACACTTCTGCCGGGAGTCTGAACGCTAGTTGAAGTACTTGCCATTTTTAGTTACGATTTATCGGTTCAATAATAGAAAGACGAACAAATATAGCCAAAGTCCATCCAAAAAATGCCAGTAAGTTGTGCACATTTCTATCTGGCTCAGGCTTCTTGAATGAATCTTCAGACGAAAAACATTGACCATTACAACGGTCAGGAAAATTACTCCGCTGATCACGTGAACTCCGTGAAGGCCTGAGATCACATACAGGAAGGAACCTGAAACGCCACTGGATTCACGGCCCACAAGATAAATCCCGTTTGCCACCAGTTCGGACCAGCCTAACCATTGCCCGACCAAAAAACCAGCACCAAGAATCACGGTAATCACCATCGCCACTTTCGCCATCTCCACGTTATCTTTTTTTGCCGAAAAATATGCCCAGTGCATGGTGAGGCTGCTGGTGAGGATCATTGCTGTTGTGATCCAGAACATAGTCGGCATTTCAAAATCCAGCCAGTTGCCTTCTGCCTGACGCACAATGTATGCACTGGTCAGTGCGCCAAAGATCATGATCACACTCACCATGAAAAGCCAAAGCGCAAATTTTTTGGGATTCATCCCAGCCTGCACCTTTGCTTCTTCTACTAGTTTTATTTCAGCTGCCATACTCCTCTGTCAACAATTAAATTTTATCCAACAAATATGCGATCTGCACAATCGGCAGATACAAAAAAGAACCGAACATTATTCTCAAAGCCGATTTGCGATCACCCGTCTTCATTAGCGAGAAAGTCATCGCGAAAAATAATACGCCACACACAGTTGCCACAATTGCCGAGTTGATTCCCGTGATTCCAAATGTTGCCGGAAGCAGACCGAGCGGGATCAAAAACAGCGTATAGATCATAATCTGCAAAGCCGTATTCACATCCTTCTCTCCGCTTGACGGCAAAAGTCTGAAACCAGCTTTTTTATAATCGTCATGCGCCACCCACGCAATTGCCCAGAAGTGCGGAAACTGCCAGATGAACTGGATTCCGAAAATGATCAACGCCTCGTGTGAGATCACGCCTGTGGCCGCAGTCCAGCCCAGCAGTGGCGGAAGAGCGCCCGGAATCGCGCCAACGAACACTGCTACAGGACCAACGCGCTTTAATGGCGTGTACACAAAACTGTACAGGATCATCGAGATCACCGAAAGAACGGTAGTCAGTACGTTAGTATAAACGAGAAGAATTGCAACACCGGCAATCAGGCAGATCACACAGAAGCTCCACGCTTCCTGCACGCTCAGGCGCATCGTTGGCAGCGGCCGGCTCATCGTTCTCGACATCAGTTTGTCGAGATCTTTTTCGATGATCTGGTTGACAATGCCTGCAGCACCTGACAGCAGAAAGCCACCGATGAACAACATCGTTAGTGTAAGATAGCTGACGGACGGAGCGCCAAGGACGTAACCGAAGGCACACGAGAATGCAACGAGAAAAGAAAGACGAGCCTTAAGCAATTCAAAATACGCTTTTGACTTTGCCTGCGCCAAGGAGAAACCTGTTAACGTATGGATCGGCCCTGCTATCATCGTTGTGTTGCTACTATGGGTTTAACACTGTCTTTCAGCTTCAGCAGAAGCATGAACTGCATTCCAAAAGTAAAAGTTGCCAGCAGCAGGTGTATGGGCTGAAGAAAAGCCGGAACACCGAAGTATGCCATTGCCGCACCTGTTAAAATGGTGTCCAAAATTAATAGGATTAGCACTATTGAGAAAGCTTTAAGGCCAGTAGTTTTGACCAATTTCACTATTAAAATCACGTGGAGAATGGCAATGATCCAGGAGAAACTCCGATGGATAAAAAGGTCGGCATAGATCTGGTCGATCCACTCCTCACGTACTGCAATTAGAGACACTCTGTCAATTGCTTCACGCACCTGGGTTCCCAAAACGATCTGAACTAAAAGTGTTGCCATACAGGCAATAAGAAGCCAGAAACTAATGGGAGAAACGATCACCGGGCGGGAGTCTGCGCTCGCGTTTGTCAGGTAGATCAGCATGGCCACAATGACCAGCGCCAGCAGCATGTGAACCGTGATTGTCCATGGTGTGAGATTCGTAGACACTACAAACGAACCGATCCAGCCCTGGAATCCTACGAGTACAAACGTGAGAAATGCAACGATGGTAAGGGTCGGATTCGTCTTTCGAAACTTCAGCGAGGAAACAAACACAGCAAAAATCAAAAATCCGATCACGACACCCACGATTCGGTTCACATACTCAATCCACGTTTTCGTCACATTGAAATCAGCTTCTTCCAGTACGGATTTATCATTGAGGAGCTTATCGGCTGTGTCGGTCATTCCTATCGTGCGCAGGTACTTCGCAAACCGAACGTTTTTCTTTTCGCGATACTGTGAATAGATCTCTTTGTAGTTGGGAGGCAATTCACTTGCGGAGGTAGGCGGAACCCAGCTGCCAAAGCACTTCGGCCAGTCGGGGCAGCCCATGCCGGAGCCGGTGCTCCTGACGATCCCACCCACGAGGATGAGAACGTAGACCGCCAGCAATGTCGAGAGGCTGAGACGGTAGAAAGAACTGCGAGTACTCATCGCTTCGCTGTGGTATTAAGAATTGACAGTTACGATCGGCCGCAAGCTACAAGCTTCAAGCTTCAAGTCTATGTGTGCTTCAGCCGGGCTTGAAGCTTGTAGCTTGAGGCTTGAAGCCTGTGAGAACACCGTATTAACGATGCTTTTGCTTCAGACTAGTGCTTTCCTTCTACGATAATCGCACCGTGTCCGTTAGAGCTCTCCAGCTTGATCAGCTCATTTTCATGAGGAAGATTTGATTCGGGAGTTTCTGAGTACGGAATAGTCTGAGGAATGAAGTCATCTTTTGCACCTGGCTTGCTATAGTCATATGGCCAGCGATACACCGATGGAATTTCGCCAGGCCAGTTTCCGTGACCAGGATTGCGAGGTGTTGTCCATTCGAGTGTTGTTGAGTTCCACGGGTTGGCTGAAGCCACACGTCCGCGGAACATGCTATAGAAGAAGTTGAACAGGAAGATGAACTGAGCTGAAAGGGTAACAATCGCAGCCACACTTACAAGCATGTTCAGATCTGCAAAACCACTGAAGGTTTCGAAGTTAGTCCACGTGTAATATCTTCTTGGGAAACCAGCGATACCAATGTAGTGCATCGGGAAGAATACGAGGTAAACACCTACGAACGTCAACCAGAAGTGAATGTATCCGAGCTTGTCGTTCATCATCCTTCCGAACATTTTCGGGAACCAGTGGTAGATACCTGCGAGCATTCCGAAGAATGACGCGCTACCCATTACCAGGTGGAAGTGAGCAACAACGAAGTATGTGTCGTGAAGCTGAATGTCAATGGCTGAGTTTCCAAGGAAGATACCTGTGATACCGCCTGTCAAGAAGAACGATACAAGACCGATCGAGAAAAGCATACCCGGTGTGAACCTGATGTTACCTTTCCAAAGCGTTGTTACATAGTTGAAGATCTTCACGGCAGAAGGAACCGCGATAATGAGCGTCAGCAACATAAAGATCGAACCGAGGAATGGATTCATACCGGTTACGAACATGTGGTGTGCCCAAACGATGAACGACAGGATCGCAATGAACAACATCGAACCGATCATGGCCTTATAACCGAAGATTGGCTTGCGTGAGTTGGTCGCGATGATCTCTGACGAGATACCGAGTGCCGGCAACAACACGATGTATACTTCAGGGTGGCCGAGGAACCAGAACAAGTGCTGGAACAGGATCGGACTTCCACCCGTATGCGGCAATGCCTCACCACCGATGAAAATATCCGAGAGGTAGAAGCTCGTACCGAAGCTTCTGTCGAAGATCAGGAGCAGTGCTGCAGCGAATAATACCGGGAATGAAAGTACACCGATGATTGCAGTGAAGAAGAACGCCCAGATCGTCAATGGCAGGCGTGTAAACGACATACCATTGGTTCTCATGTTAATCACTGTAGTGATGTAGTTGATACCACCAAGCAGTGAGCTGACGATGAACAACGCCATCGCTACCAGCCACATGGTCATTCCTGTACCAGAACCTTTGATCGCCTGCGGAAGCGCACTCAACGGAGGATATACTGTCCAACCACCGGCTGCAGGCCCCGTCTCAAGGAAGAATGATGTAAGCATCACCACGCTTGAAAGGAAGAAGAACCAGTAAGAAAGCATGTTCAGGAAACCTGATGCCATGTCGCGTGCACCGATCTGCAACGGAATAAGGAAGTTCGAGAAGGTACCGCTCAATCCGGCTGTGAGTACAAAGAACACCATGATGGTTCCGTGCATGGTCACCAGCGCGAGATAGAATTCAGGGTCAAGCTTATTTTCAGGCGTGATCCACTGGCCGAGAACCGGTTTCAGCCATGCAAGATTTGCTTCGGGGAAACCAAGTTGCAGACGGAAGATTACCGACAGGATACCACCGAACAGCGCCCAGAAGATACCTGTGATCAGGAACTGCTTTGCAATTACCTTGTGGTCCTGGCTGAAGACGTACGTGGTCCAGAAATTACCTTCGTGATGATGTTCATCATGACCATGATCATCGTGGTGGTGAACGTCATGATGGATGTGAATATCTGTAGTTGCCATGTTCTAAATTCCTTTTTTAGTTTTTAACTTCTGCTACACCTGCGCCCGGATCTTTTTGCATTCCGGACTTTATCATCGCTGCCTCTCTCAGTGCTTCTGGCACTTGTTTCAGGTAGTCAGGGTTTTGCTTCAACCAGGCTTCCTGGCCCTTCTTCCAGGCTTCGTAAGCTTCCGGTTCATCTACCACCACCGGCATTCTCATCGAGAAGTGACCGCGGCCGCAGATCTCTGTACAAGCCAGTTCGTAGTTGAAGTTCTGGTTGCCCAGTTCGTCACGCATCTCCTGCGTTGTTTTGGTTGCCACGAACTTAAACTGTGTTGTCATACCCGGCACCGCATCCATCTTTACGCGGAAGTGCGGAAGGAACACGCTGTGAAGTACGTCCTTCGCCCGGATCTTCAGCAATACTTCTTTTCCTTTCGGGATGTGAAGTTCAAGCGATTTGAAATCGTCAAATGTGTTTTTATCGCGAAGGTCCAGACCGAATTCATTCACCGCATCGATCAGCTTGTAATTGTGACCGCCCAGCGTATTATCCTTCACGCCTGGGTAACGCGTGACCCATGCAAACTGCTGCCCGATAATCTCGATGACTTCAGCCTCTTCACTCGCAGGTGCCGTGATATCATTCCATGCACGGAGGCCAGTGAAAATCAGAACGGCAAGCACAATTGCCGGAATGATTGTCCATGCTAATTCGAGGTAGTGATTATCAGGATAGAATTTAGCTCTGCGCTCAGGCTTATAGCGATACTGATAGATAAACACGAACATCACGATGCTGATGATCGAGAAAGCAATTACCGTCACCGCCATCGTGATCCAGAAAAGCGTGTCAGTCCATGCACCGTGTATAGAAGCGATCGGTAATGTATAGTCTTCGAAATATTCGAAAGAATACCAGAAGAACACGCCAAGGCTCACCACCATGAACACGATAAACAATGCAGCGTTTAAGCTATTGCTTGAATCTGTTCTGTCGTTCTTTTCTCCTTTCGCGATCGTCACCAGGTTAGCAACCCGGAAGATCATGTAAAGGATAACCAGAACGAGAATTACACCTAAACCAATTATCAAACTCATCATAATACTTTATCCTTATTAAATGTGGTGATGAAGACTTTCCTGTAACATCGGGTGATTTTTTTGGATCAGCGGGTACTTTGCGAGGCTGGTCAGCACGACCAGCAGGTACACTGACAAAAAGATCAACAAGGTACCGATTTCCAAAAATCCAACTCCGCCCTGCTCCTGCATAACCGCTGGCGTAACCATGTTAAAGAAGTCGAACCAGTGGCCTACGATCACGATCGGTGTAACCAGTTTCAAGGTCGATAGCTGGCGCTTCGCATCTCTCGTCATCAATAACAAGAATGGAAGAACAAAGTTAAGAATAAGATTCAGGTAGAAGATCCAGCTGTAAGGACTGGTTCTCATGCGTTCAATGAAGTAAACGGTTTCTTCAGGAATATTCGCATAGTAGATCAACAAAAACTGTCCGAACCAGATGTACGTCCAGAAGATCGAGAAGGCGAACACAAACTTGCCGAGATCGTGCAGGTGGTTTGAGTCAACGATCTTAAGGTATCCCGCGTCTTTCAGGTAAGCCACGATCAGCGTGATCATTGCCAAACCTGTTACCCACCAGCTTGCAAATACGTACCAGCCGAACATCGTTGAGAACCAGTGCGTGTCGATGCTCATCACCCAGTCCCATGCTGCAATTGAAGAGCTGACAGCGAAGAAGATGAGAAACCAAGTCGATGTAACACGATTGGCATACCAGTACTGATTTGTGATCTCATTGTCTTCAGCAAGCATCCTTCTGCGGATGGTGATGAAGAACCAGTACCAGCCTCCGAAGAATACAACCATCCTGAGAATGAAGAATGTCGGGAAGCCTCCCTTTGAACCCAGCCAGTAAAAATAAGTGCCCTTTCCGTTAATAATCGGATCGAATGCAGGGCTGTCCGCATCATAAAGATCAGCGTGCGTCCAATGAAAAATAGTGTGACCAGTTACAAAGTAAAGTATGAGCATCAGAATTCCTGCAATTGGAATCCACGTAGCCATTGCCATAGGAACACGCAGGATTCCGGCAGACCAGCCTGCCTGTGCAGCATATTGAATAGCGATAAAGAACAAGCCGATGATCCCAAGACCTACGAAGAATGTATTGTTCATCCACAATGTGGTGTACAGTCTTTTTACCCAAAGCGCAGGACCGTGATGTCCACCCTCTTCGGCATGACCTTCCGCAGCGTGCGCCTCTTCCTGATCAACAGCATTTGCCGTTGCATTGGCAACGAGCTGCTCGCTTTTTACGGCTGCGTGCTCTTCAGCATGATGACCATCACCTCCGTAAATCGCCATTATTAATCCTACAACGAACAGCACGATACCCACTCCTAAGAGATAGAAGAGTTTGGTGCGTGTCTCCGGTCTGAAGATGTACAGTTCGTCCGCTACTATTGAATGATGAGCCATTGTCGTTATCGTTATCCTGGTCGGTTTAAGTCAAATTATTTCTGCAATGTCTTTACATACTTGGCTATTCTCCAGCGATCCTCAGGGCTGATCTGCGAGCCGTGCGGCCACATCAGGTTTTTGCCATAGGTGATTACGTGGAAAATGTGTCCCTCCGAAATGTTGCGAAGCGCATCGGATTTGTAGTTAGGCACACCGGCATAGGCACTCTTCTGAACACCATCCACGGTGATACCTGCACCAACTTTACCATCGCCTTCGCCTTTTGCACCGTGGCAATGGTCGCAATACGTTTCATACAACACTTTGCCGGCTGCGAGAACCTGTGCTGAAGAATCAAGCGGATTTTTCAGACGGTTAGCCAGGCGCAAACCTGTCGAATCGTTTGGAATTCTGTAAGGCAGCCATCCCTGGGCATTGCGTCTCACGGTGTTGGCCGGGAGCTCGCGCATGTTCATCCTGTTGGGATTGAATCGGTTTGAATTGTAATATTCTGCGTGACCCTCTCCTCCTTCTACAGTAGCAGGATACTCGATGGATGTCAACCACCGGCCAGCATCTTCATCTGTGATCTGGCTGTAAGGCTCGTAGGCCACCGAGTGATACATGTTCGGAGCGTACTCCGTTCCCTGATCATTTCCTTCCGCACTACAACCTGCGAGTATAACGGCTGCAGAAAATCCTATCGTTAAGCTTTTTAGTAAGCGCATATTCGTAGTGTGATTATTCAAAAGTTTTTGTGTTAACCTCTGATGCTCCGGCATCTCTTAAAATTCTTGTAATCTCATCTCTCGACTTTGCGGAGTTAACATCCACATCGATTGCCATCACGTGCTTGTCGTCCGTACTGCGAACGTCAAACTGGCGCGGCCATCCGTAAGGCTTCATGTCACTCACGATCATGAAAGTTCCCACCATACCAAGTGCTGCAAGAAGCACAGTCAATTCGAAAGTCACCGGAATGAATGGGGGCAGTGAAGCATAGTTCTTACCACCGATGATCATCGGCCAGTCGTAACCGAGCATCCAGATCTGCATCAGAAGGGCAAGTGAAGTACCGGTCATTCCGAAAAGAAATGCGGCAATCGGAAGACGGCTGCGCTTGTAGCCGAGTGCGTCATCAAGTCCGTGAACCGGGAATGGAGAATACACTTCGTGAATCTTCACTCCGCTTGCGCGGATCTTAGACACTGCAGTCAGCAGCACGTCTTCATCGTTGAAAACACCTACCAGAAAATTCTTATTAACGTCCATTGTCTATCGTTATGAATGTTAGTCTTCTATTAATGTCTTGGCAATCCACCTTCCACCGGTTGGCCTACAGCGCCTTCGGTTCTCTCAGAAGTAGCCTTCACGATACTCTTTACTTCAGCCATGTTGATCACCGGGAAGAACTTGGCGAACAGCAGGAATGCAGTGAAGAAGAAACCGAATGTGAAAAGGTACTCCCCGATATCGTACATCGTAGGGTGGAACATGGTCCAGCTCGATGGAATGTAATCTCTGTGAAGCGAAGTCACGATGATCACAAAGCGTTCGAACCACATACCGATGTTCACAACGATCGACAATACGAACGTTGCCACGATGCTCATGCGAATCTTTTTGATCCAGAAAAGCTGAGGAGAAATTACGTTACACGTCATCATTGACCAGTATGCCCATGCATAAGGACCCTGAACGCGGTTATAGAATGCATAACCTTCGTATTCAACCTGTGAATACCAGGAGATGAAAAGCTCAGTGATATAAGCGATACCCACAATCGAACCGGTAACGATGATGATGATGTTCATCAGTTCAATGTGATAGATCGTGATGTAGTCTTCAAGTTTGAATACCGAGCGTGTGATGAGCAAGAGCGTCAATACCATCGCGAAGCCTGAGAAGATCGCACCCGCAACGAAGTACGGAGGGAAGATCGTGGTGTGCCATCCGGGAATAACGGAAGTCGCGAAGTCCATGGATACGATCGTGTGCACTGAAAGTACCAGCGGTGTTGAAAGACCTGCGAGGATCAGCGCAACCGACTCGTAACGTGACCAGGTTCTTGCGCCACCTGACCAGCCAAAGCTCAATGCGTTGTAGACAACTGCTCTCGCTTTTGCACCCTGCACGATGGCGCGGTCGCGGATCGTTGCAAAGTCAGGGATGAGACCCATGTACCAGAACACAAGTGATACGGTGAAGTAAGTCGAGATCGCAAAAACGTCCCAGAGGAGTGGCGAGTTAAAGTTTGCCCATAGAGAACCCCATGTGTTAGGAAGCGGGAACACCCAGTAGAAACCTAACCAGAGACGACCCATGTGAGCGAACGGGAATGTGGCAGCACAGATAACGGCAAAGATTGTCATCGCTTCCGCAGCGCGGTTGATCGACATCCTCCAGCGCTGACGGAACAGCAAGAGGATCGCAGAGATCAAAGTACCCGCGTGACCGATACCAACCCACCAAACGAAGTTGGTGATATCCCACGCCCAACCTACTGTTTTGTTAAGTCCCCAGACCCCAACACCTTCCCACAGAAGGTAACACAAACAGTAGAAGCCGTATGCCAGCACTACAAGAGAGATGGCCATTGCTATCCACCAGGATTTCGTTGGTGCACCTTCAACCTGGCGGCTGATGTCATGCGACACATCTTTTACCGTCTTACCACCGGTGATCAAAGGCTCGCGAACTGATGAAGTTACTTGCATTGTCGTTTATACGTTATCCGTTATTAGTAATAGTCAAATTTCAATTAAGCTTTTGCTTCTTCCTTGTTTCTTACCTTGGTGAGGTAGAAGATATTCGGTCTTACGTTGATTTCTTCAAGAACCGAATATGCTCTGGGGTTCATCGCCTCTTTGTCGTTCACTGTCTTTCTTTCATCATACAGAGGTTTGATCTGAAGAAGCTTAGAGACTTTGCTTTCCGGATCGTTCATGTCACCGAAAACAATCGCACCTGTAGAGCAGGCAGCAGCACATGCTGTGACTACTTCACCGTCTGCAACACGTCTTCTCTCCTTCTTCGCGTTGAGCTTACCCAACTGGATACGCTGCACGCAGAATGAGCACTTCTCCATCACACCGCGAGAGCGAACGGTCACATCCGGATTCAACACCATCTTACCAAGGTCGGTATTCATCGCAGGGTTAACATCCTGGAACTGTTTGTTATCGTGGTATTTGAACCAGTTGAAGCGTCTTACTTTATATGGACAGTTGTTTGCGCAGTAACGCGTACCGATACAACGGTTATACGCCATCTGGTTTAGGCCTTCCGTGCTGTGGGTTGTTGCAGCTACCGGACACACTGTTTCGCAAGGCGCGTTGTTACAGTGCTGACACAGCATTGGCTGGAATACAACCTCAGGGTTTTCCGCAGCTTCTTCAAGTCCTTTCCAGTCATCAACACTTGCCGAGCTGCTGTAGTAGCGGTCGATGCGCAACCAGTGCATTTCTCTGCGGTTGATCACTTCGTCACGACCCACAAGGGACACGTTGTTTTCCACGTTACATGCTACCACGCAGGCTGCACAACCTGTACATGTGTTCAGGTCAATCGCCATACCCCAGTGGTGAATATTGTAATCATGGTTCTTCCACATGGTCATCACTTCAGGATCAGCTTTGTGATCTTCCTGTTTCCATGTGTTGATCTGCGGAGCGTATTTGTCTTTTACGTACGAACCATCCTGGAATTCAGCAAGGGTTGTTTCCTGAACAACGGTCTCGCGACCCATGTATGTTTCGTGCGTTTGTGTCTGTGCGATCTGGTAGTTGTTCTCAGTGATTTCGAACTTCACATCGGAAGCACCGAAGCTCAATGAGCCATTCACCATGGCGACCAGCGGATAAGCATTCGCACCGATACCGTTGGCAACCTTGCCAGCTTCTGTGCGTCCGTATCCAAGCGGAACACCGATTGTTCCCTGCGCCTGGCCTGGCTGAACCAGTACAGGAACAGTGATTGATTTATTTCCTACCGTGATGGTAGCCAGTTTTGTCTTGCTTTCTTCGAATGAAATGCCTGCTGCATCTTTTGGAGACACAGTCACATAGTGATCCCAAACTGCCTTTGTAATAGGATCAGGTAACTCCTGCAGAAGAGGGTTGTTGGCCTGAGAACCATCGCCCACAGTTCCATTCTGATAGATTACAAGTTCGACACCCGCTGTCTTATAATTAGCTGCGATCGCGCTTGCCGCTGCATTAACATTTCCTGCAAAGGAAACTGAACCACCGCCTGTTGCGTCAGTGTCAAATACGCCATCATACAAACACTTATCCCAGAATGTCTGGTAGTCCATTGTCTGGCCCTTGAAGAACCAGTTTCTCCAGTTTTCCTTCACTACTTCGAAGTAGTCAGGATTTTTTTCGCCTGACCAGGTGAGCAAACTTTCCTGTGCAGCGCGGGTTCTGAAAATCGGTGTGATGGCAGGCTGCGACAAGCTGTAGCTGCCTCTCTTTGGTTCAAAGTCGTTCCATGACTCGAGGTAGTGATGATCAGGAGCGATGAATGACGTAAGCACTCCGGTTTCTTCTTCTTTATAGGATGTCGAAACTGAAAGTGTAAGATTCTTGATTGCTTCACCGATCTGGGCACCCATCGGGTGATCATATACTGGGTTACAGTTGTAGAAGATCACGCCTGCGATCTTGCCGCCTCCCAGGTCAGTAACGAACTGAGCCATAGCCTCATCGTTACCCTGGCGGAAGTTTACCGGTTGATTTGGAAGAATGGTAGTGCCATAGCTTCCAAGCATGTCGTTGATTCCGTTTACAATTACCTGAACGGCTTTGTCATTTGAGCCGGCAACCACCACTGCGCTGCCGCGATTTGCCCAAAGCTCTTCTGCTGCTTTCGCCAGGTGGTGAACATTCAGCTCTGATCCCGACACCGTTGCACGTCCTGCTTTTGCTGCGATGAGGTTGTATAACTGGATCGCAACCGCTCCTTCCTGCGAAGGTTTGATCTGCGAACGGTAGTCTGCATTGGCACCAGTGATCGACATAATGGATTCGAACTGGTAGTGGCGCGACATGTCTTTCTTAGACTCGCTTACCTCTCTGCTCTTACCGTACGTGATTGTATTTTCAATGGACGATCCCCAGCTGTTAAGGAAATCAGCTGCGATCGATACAATTGTTTTTGCTTTGCTGAAATCGTAAGTCGGGATCATGCCCGTACCGAACGATTCTTCATTTGCCTTCCACATACCGTACTGCGAACCTGCATCGTATTGCACGTGCTGGGTAGTCGGATATTTGGCAATGAATTTCTGAATAACTGATTTTGTGCTCGGGCTGAGAATTGTGTTGCTTACAATTCTGATCTGTCCGCCCTTGCCAGCGATCTCGTTCAATTTCGCGATCACCTGTGCATCCAGATCTTCCCATGCCGCACGCTTCTTATCGATTTTCGGATAGCGCGAACGTGAGTTATCATAAAGCGAAAGAACCGAAGCCTCTACCTGTGCGCTTGTCCCGCCTCTTGTCACCTTTGACAACGCATTACCTTCAACCTTGATCGGGCGACCTTCACGTGTCTTCACCACGATACTAGCATAGTCACCGCCATTCACATATGAAGATGCGTAGTAGTTAGCGATACTTGGATCAAGGTCCATCGGCTTGTTCACATAAGGAATAGCCTTACGGATCGGTGCTTCGCAGGCAGCCAGTGAAACAGCAGCCATACCAAAGCCCATCATCTTGAGGAAGTCTCTGCGGTTATGACCGGAAGCTTCTTCAGGAGTTGGAGCTGGCGCAAACTCGTTGTGAGCATGTTTTACAAACTCAGGACTGTTTGCGAGTTGCTCGATGCCTTTCCAGTATATCTTTTTAGAATCTTTCATAAATCAGGTTATCGCGATACTTGATCGTAATTAGGTTCAGATTAATAGTGACACTTCGAACATTCCAGACCACCGATGTCTTCAACTTTCATCGGATTTTTGCCTTCACGTTCTTTGTGGATTTCGACCATCTTATCGTAGTAGGCATTGCCTTTTGAGTTCACATCGGTCTTGCGGTGACAGTCGATACACCAGCCCATGGTCAGCAATGAGTGCTGACGAACTACATCCATCTCTTCAATTGGTCCGTGGCAGGTCTGACATTCAACGCCACCAACATTCACGTGCTGTGCGTGGTTGAAGTACGCGAGGTCAGGAAGGTTGTGAATACGCACCCACTCGATGGGCTTGTTCTCGTTGAACGCGCGGACAATCTTTCCGATCTCCCCTTCACCGGTGTTCGTACCAGTTTTGATCTGGTTGTGACAGTTCATACAGATGTTGACGGAAGGAATGGTGGCGCTCTTGCCCTTCATCACTCCGATGTGACAGTATTTACAGTCGATCTCATACTGGCCTGCGTGGACCTTATGCGAAAATGCAATTGGCTGTTTAGGAGCATACCCTTTCTGGATACCCACCGAGTACAATCCGTTGATCACAGTTTTGAACCCAAGCGCTCCAACGATAAACACCACGATGAAAAGGAATCCACGACTGCTTGTGATTGAACTGAAAGTGATTGGCGAGTGAACAACTTCTTTTTCTTCTTCAGAAAGAGGACGCTGATCGAGGAAACGTTTGAGTGATGAAATGATGAATCCTAAAATGATGACAAGAAGGATCAGGATTATGACCATTCCGATGAGGATCACATTCAAGTATTCTGACCCGCCTCCAGCGTTTGTTGCCGTTCCGCCAGTTCCTGTTTGTTGCCCAGGTGGTGGTGTCGCTGGTTTCTCCGCTTCAGATTTGATGTATGCCAGCACGTTCATGATATCTTCATCTTTCAATGAAGTGAAGGCTGTCATTTGAGTTTTGTTGTACTCATTATAAAGATTGACGGCATATTCATCACCGCTCGCGATGACTGCAGATGAGTTTTTGATAAAGCGCTTGATCCAATCAATAGATGGGGCGCGCTGTTCCACTCCGGCCAATGCAGGACCAACGAGTTTCTGCTGAACACGGTGGCAAGCCTTACAGTTAGCATTAAAGATCTGTCCTCCGGCTGTGATTGCAGCAGGCTCTGTTGAGATTTCCTGAGAGTAAGAGGAGAAGCTAATTAATACTAAAAAGGAGAGAAAAAGGAAAGACTTGCACGCTGAGTGTAGATAGTTTTTTATCATGTTAAAGCTAGTGTCCGTTTCCAAAACAAGTGGCACAAATCTACTATTGGAACTCATTTTTTCAAATTTATTTACAGTTCTGCGCAATAATTAATCGGCATTTTCAGCCCAATTAAGACGTATATGGTCCGGGTGCGAAAGTAAGGTGCAAATGCATAGAAGGGGCATAAAAAAGTTAATTTAGAATGATTTTAAACAGCGAATTCGGGAGTTTCAGGCGAACAAGTGTGGTCTTCGCTGTAAAGCACCAATGACCAATAACCAAATCTCAAACAGAGTAGACAACCTGAGCAGACTTTCCTTGAATTGACGTGCAATGTAATCGGAGGATCTACTTCCAAGTCGATCGTAGTTAAGTACTTACTAAACGGTACTTTATTTGATTTTTGGTTTTTGTTTTTTGGATCTTTCACCTTCCTCAATTCCCAAACCGAAAAGTGCAAAATCATACTTCACTGGATCCAGTGAGTCAAGTTTCCTCAGATTCTCAGTAAGCTCGAGTGCTGTTAGCCAGTCCGTTTGCTTCCGCCTGATGAGTTTCAGCCTCCTTCCCACTCTGTCGACATGAACATCGCACGGGCAGATCAGTTGTGAAGGTGTTATCCTCTTCCACAAACCAAAGTCAACTCCTTTATTATCGCTCCGCACCATCCAGCGCAGGTACATGTTGATGCGTTTGCACGTAGACTTTCGCTCAGGCGTTGGAATATGCTTCTTCGTTCGGTGTGGAAAATGCTGAAGGCTGAAAAAGACGTTGTGGAACTGGATCAGTCCGTTCTCTACAGTCTCATCCGAAGCGGAAGTGAAAAAGGCGTCTTCCAGTGATCTGTGTTTTGAATAAAAATCGCGCAGAGATTCAACAAAATAGAGGGTGTCGGTCGTGTTGAAGGTCCGATGTTTAAAATGAGCGAGGCCTTTGAGGTCGTTCTCGGAATGATTTCTGATAAAGTTGTATGGTTCATCGCCCATCATCGCCATCAGTTCCGAACATTTCCTTATGATCGTTTTTCGCAGACCCCACGCGAGCACTGCGGCAAACAAGCCCGAGATCTCGATATCCTGTTTTCTTTTAAACCGATGCGGAATTGAGACGGGATCGTTTTCGATGAAATCAGGGCGGTTGAACTTATCGACCTTATTATCGAGAAACTCCTTCAGCTCCGGCCAGTCAATTTTGCGCGATGTCTTCACGGAATCGGTTTGTATCTGCAAGAATACAGCAAATCATTGCAATGTTGATGCGGCTTTAAATATCTTTAGGTTTCGCCCCACCTCTATGAAGAAAGTCATCCTTCGAACCTTCCTGGTCCTCATTCTTGCCGGACTGGCTTATGGATTTTACTACGCGTGGCAGGCCGTTCCTATCATCAGTGGCTACAGCGCCAAGGCAATGTGCAGTTGCGCGATGGTAGCAGGTCGCAACCCGGACGATATTAAAAAAGAGGAACTGAGTTTTTTCCCGATGAGCCTTAGCGAGGCAGAAGTCAACTTCCAGGATTCATCCGCTACTTCGAGTGTTTTTGGGATGGCAACTCGAAAAGCGATTTACCGAAAAGGGCTTGGGTGCACACTTGTTGTTGAAATGGATGAGTCTGACTTGCGGAATCAAAAGGCAAATCTCGCAACTGTGCCCGCCATCAAGCAGGATTCGACTGCCTGGCCGACCGGAAATCTAAATTCTGACAGTGCATTCGCAAACCTCGATATGACAAAAATCAACGCGGCCCTCGATGAAGCTTTTTCAGAGCCCGGAGACAAAAAAACCAGGCGCACGCGCGCAATGCTCATTGTATATAATGGAAAGATTGTTGCCGAGCGATATGTTGACGGCTTTAATAAAGACTCGAAACTGATGGGATGGTCGATGTCCAAGAGTATCACCAATGCACAAGTCGGTGTTTTGGTGAAGCAGGGCAAACTGTCGCTGGAAAAACCGGCTCCTGTTGCCGCATGGGAAAATGACGATCGAAAACGAGTAACGCTCGGGCACCTGATGAACGCCAACAGCGGATTGGAATGGACTGAAAATTACGGTGGACCCAGTCATGTGACAAATATGCTTTACAAGAAAGCAGATATGGGATCGTTTGCCGCGCAATCACCACTCGAAGATATACCCGGAGAAAAATTTTATTACTCAAGTGGGACGACAAATCTCATTTCGCGGATCATCCGCCAGACGGTCGGAGAAGATGAATATTTCGCGTTCCCATACAAAGAAGTTCTTTACAAGATCGGTATGTTCAATACCGTTCTGGAACCGGATGCCAGCGGGACCTTTGTTGGATCGTCATACGCGTTTGGCACAGCGCGCGACTGGGCGCGATTCGGCTTGCTCTATCTCAACGATGGTGTATGGAATGGCGAGCGGATTTTGCCTGAGGGATGGGTTAAGTACACTGCAAAACCGGCCAGGGGAGCGAACCGCGGTCAGTACGGAGCGCAGTGGTGGCTGAATGCTGGCGCACCTGGCAACCCTGCAGACCGAATGTTCCCTGACGCACCAGCAGACGTCTTCTGGGCCGATGGTTTCGAATCCCAAAACGTATTCGTTATCCCCTCAAAGAATATGGTGATCGTGAAGCTCAGTCTCTCGCACAACAGCGAATACCTGGACGATAACAGATTCTTAAGGGCAGTATGCGAGGCCGTGAGATGAACTGAATTTCGAACAAAGAATAACGAATAGTGAATTTCGAAGTTAGAGAATTGTTACATCAACACAATTCGATATTGGAATTTCATGTTCTCTCAATTTCGACTATCTTCCAAAGTCGTCCTGCACCCGGACAATATCATTTTCATCAGAGGGATTACCCGCATCCGTGTGCTGCCAGATTTCTGCGATCATGCCCCAGCCATCGAGACCGACTAGGCGATGGCGCTGACCCTGATTCAGACGAATAATCTCGCCAACAGACAATTTTTTCACGTCTTTCTGCTCATCGGTTTCACTGATAACCACACCGGCAGTACCGGCTACCAGTTTCCAGATCTCGGCACGTCTGTGGTGATACTGCCATGACAGACGTTTATCGGGCTGAACCATGAGAATCTTTGGACTAAGCTTCCCTCCGATCTTCAACGAAGAAACTTCGATGCCAGGGAAGAACATGCTCGCAAACGTTGGAGCCTGGTTCTCATCAAGCACGAAAAAACCGCCCCATGGTCTGTTAAAATCCTTATCAACGATTTTGAAGTTGTTGTCTTTGAGATATTTTTCAACCGTGGCGAAGACCGAATTTTTATCGCCTGAGAGGGTAAGAACTGCTTTCATCGTGTGTCAGTTTGAGGTGCAATGATCGGAAAATATTTTTATAAAATCTCATTCCCCGTATTACTTGTCTGCCGCGTATGCAATGCCCGCGGCTTCCCGGATTTTGTCAAGCGTTTCTATCAGTAGAATAGAGTCCTGCAAACTGAAAACAGGACTTTGCGTCAAACCCTTTCGCAGGCATTCGCCAACGTGACGCGCTTCGAACTGATAGCCAAATCCTTCTTCCCTTCTCACGTTGATCTGGTGCACTTCATCTCTGCCTTTCACATATTCAATATGGCCCACCGGATTATGAAAACGATTGCGCATATGAATCCGTCCCTGCGTTCCGGCAATGAGTGCTTCTGTCGGAGTATCAGCAGCAAACGTGGATGACAGGACAGCGAGTGCTCCATTTGCAAATTTCATATTGACAACGATCTGCTCATCGACACCGGAAGGGTAAGGAGTCATGATCGCGTTGAGCGCAACTGGTTTACCCAGGAGCGACAGCACAAAGAATACAGGATAGATCCCGATGTCGAGAAGTGAGCCTCCGCCCAGTTCCGGATCGTATAACCGTTGGGCTAGTGGCGATGGTGCTTTGAAGCCGAAGTCCGCCTGGATGAACTTTATCTCACCGATATCGCCCCTGTCAATCATCGTCTTCACCATTTCGTATTGCGGTATGAACCTGGTCCAGAATGCTTCCATCAGGAAAACCTTTTTGCGCGAAGCCAGTTCGACCATTTCCATAACTTGTCGTGAATTCAACGCAAAAGCTTTTTCGCACAACACTGCTTTTCCGTGCCCGAGACAGAGCATGGCATGTTGATGATGAAAGCCGTGCGGGGTCGCGATGTAGATGACATCAATTTCCGGAGATGACGCCAACGCTTGGTAGGAATTGTAGATGATTGGAATGTTGTGCGTTTTTGCGAACTCCTCTCCTTTCTGTTTGTTCTGAGAACCGATAGCGCGAAGTTCAGCATCTTCGACCCAGCGGAGATCCGAAGCGAATTTGTTTGCTATCTTTCCCGCACCTAATATTCCCCATCGGATTATTTTGCCCATGCCTCTTTATTTAACGGTGTGAAAGTATGAAAACGCGTGGTGATTTTCATTTCAAAAAGTTCTCGATTTCCCATGACGCCAGCACGCATAAAGTGGGGACGGACGCAGTGCTACTCGGTGCGTGGGCCGGGGTGCATGGCGCTGAACGGATCCTGGACATCGGCACGGGTTCAGGTGTGATCGCGCTGATGCTTGCACAACGCTCTGCTCCTGCTTCAAAGATCGATGCAGTTGAA
The DNA here is from genome assembly GCA_029309925.1 of Fulvivirgaceae bacterium JP3-4. Classification (GTDB taxonomy): domain Bacteria; phylum Bacteroidota; class Bacteroidia; order Cytophagales; family Cyclobacteriaceae; genus Chryseosolibacter. The sequence continues at coordinate 1,267,035 of JARKND010000001.1, read as the reverse complement.
TTGCAACCACATGATGCAGATCAGGCCGTTGAAAACGTTAAGAACTCTCCCTGGCCAGAGAAAGTCACCGTTCTCCGGACTGCCATTCAGGATTTCGTTTCGGAAAAACCTTACGATCTCATCGTCAGCAATCCTCCGTATTTTATCAACAGCTGGCTTCCACCAGACGAGAACCGGAGTAAGGCCAGGCACTCGAATGAATTATCGTTTACCGACCTTCTTGCCTCTGTGATCCGACTGCTTGCACCTGCCGGATTGTTTGCTGTAGTATTACCCTACGCAGAAGGCAACCAGTTTTTGCGCATGGCGGAAACCGTTGGACTGTACCCGATCCGAAAGCTTACGTTCCGGTCGCGGAAGAATAAGCCAATCGAACGACTACTCATCGAATTTTCCAGAAAACAGTCTCAGGTAAAGTCAGAGGAGTTGTTACTTTATAAGATAAATGAAGAGTGGACGGACGAATATCGCGCACTGACCCGGGATTTTTACCTTAAGGCATGACGTTAACAGATCATTAACAATCATAACATTTTGAAAAACAGACTGTTGCAATTAACATTTCTTGTTTAAACAACTGTCAATGAAAGTGGTGTTATACTTGTATACTAATTCGAAACTCAATCAACTATGAAAAAATTCAACTCACTCTTCGCACTCCTGCTTTTTGCAGGCGCAGCAATGGCCCAGACTACCTGGACGATCGACAAAGCACACTCGAGAATTGGCTTTTCGGTTCCGCACTATGCTATCACCGAAGTAGAAGGAAATTTCAAGGATTTTGACGCATCTGTTGTCAGCAAAGCTGATGATTTCAACGGAGCGGAAGTCACTTTCACAGCGAAAACGGCCTCTATCGACACGGATAACGAGAGAAGAGACGGTCACCTGAAGTCGGGTGATTTTTTTGATGCGGAGAAAAATCCAGAGGTAAGCTTCAAAGGTATACTGTCAAAAGATGGCGGAAAATACAAGCTCAAGGGCGATCTGACGATGAGAGGGGTAACTAAACCAGTGGAATTTGATGTAACCTATGGCGGGACAATGAACACAGGCCGCGGCATGAAGGCCGGTTTTAAATTGACCGGCCAGGTAAACCGTCAAGAATTTGGTGTAACTTATGGTGGCAAAACACCGACAGGCGAGCTTGTGATTGGCGACACTGTAACAATTGTCTGCAAGATCGAGCTTGATAAAAAAGCATAAACAATGCAAAGCCCCGGTGAATAGCCGGGGTTTTTTGTTTTTGTTGCATGAAAAAAATCGAAGACGCGATACAACAAAGCAAGTTTCGAAATTCACACCAGAAGGCTGTGATCAATCTGATCTACACTTCCAACTGGTTGCAAAACAAGCATCAGGCGTTCTTCAAGCCCTTCGGCATTACAGGCCACCAGTTCAATATACTCCGCGTACTTAAAGGACAATATCCAAAAAGCATTTCTGCTACAGAAATTAAATCGCGTTTGCTCGATCAGAACTCCGATGTCTCAAGACTTCTTGACCGTTTACTTCAAAAGCAACTGATCACAAAAACGGCAAGTGAAAACGACAAGCGCGCTTCCGATGTTTTCATCTCCGCGCAGGGCCTTGAACTTCTCAACCAGATTGAAAAGCATCAGAAGGAGCTAGACTTCGCAATCAATATCACCCCGGAAGAAGCAACTCAGTTGAGCGATCTGCTGGATAAGTGCAGGGGGTGAAATTTTAAATTTGACATTTTAGAATTTTGAAATTTAAGAGACCATCGCAATGCTTGCAGCTCCAGTGTCGTAACCGCCTGCATTTAAAATGTAAAATTTCAAATATCAAATTTCAAATTACCTAATCTCACTCCGTACAAAACTCACCAGCTCTTTAATATAAGGACGGCTGAAATCAAATTTGATATTCGCGGCCTTGTAGATCTCCGGGATTGTGCGGAGGTATCCAAGCTTAAGCGCATTCTGATATCCCTGCAGTCCCAACGTTTTGTCCTTCCGGAAATTTCTCCAGACCGCTATCGCACCAAGCTGCGCCATGCCGTATTCTATGTAATAGAACGGAACTTCATACAGGTGAAGTTGCTTCTGCCACAGATAGTCTTTAGCAGTTTCCAGTCCCGACCAATCGGTGTGACTGTCGGTAAACTGATCGAAAATTTTATTCCACATCTTTCTGCGCTCTTCGGTGGTGTGGTTTGGATTTTCATAGATCCAGTGTTGAAACTTGTCGATGGTGGCAACCCATGGCAGTGTCTCAATGCTATCTTCGAGATGTTCGCGTTTCGCGCGAAGCAGTTCATTGCGATCTGTAAAGAACACATCCCAGTGCTCCATTGAAATGAGCTCCATCGACATCGATGCAAGTTCCGCAACTTCGGATGGTGTCGATTTGAAGTCATTGAGCTCGAGATCGCGTGTAAGGAAGTTGTGAATGGCGTGACCTCCTTCGTGCATGATTGTAACCATGTCGCGAAGCGTGGAAGTCGCATTCATAAAAATAAACGGTACTCCGATTTCTGCCAGCGGATAGTTGTACCCGCCCGGTGCCTTGCCGATGCGCGACTCCAGATCAAGATGTCCCATCGCTTTCATGATCGCCAGGCACTGACCGAGAAACGGATCGAGCTTTTGAAATACTTCAATTGTTTTTTCAGTGAGTTCCTTCCCGCTGGTAAATGGTTTCAGCGCGTCTTTTCCTTCCGGATCGACTGCTTTGTCCCACGGTCTGAGTGAATCCAGCTTTAGTGAGGCTTTGCGCTGCTTTGCAAAATCGTTGAGAAGCGGAACGATCTCGTGCTGGATAGCTTCATGGAATTTAAAACAATCCTCGGGAGTATAATCGAACCTCCCCAAAGCCTTGAACATGTAGTCGCGGAAGTTTTTGAAACCCGCATTCACAGCTACCTGGTGGCGAAGTTTGATGAGCGAAGTAAAGAGCTCATCGAGCTGATCGCGATCTACGAGTCTGCGCTCCGCAACTTTATGGTATACTTCTTCTCTTTTCTTGCGATCCGGTGACATCAGAAAAACCGAAGCCTGCTGCAGCGTCATCTCTTTGCCGTCAACATTAACCGTCATCGCCCCTGAGATCTGCGCATACTTTTGCGCAAGCGTGGCGATCTCTGTAAAGAGTGGTACGTTCTCTTCGCGGAAAATTTCAATGTCCTTTTTCAGATTCCGGATCAGTATGCCGTAACCCTCCTGCTGTGAAAGCGCATCGAGATATTCGGACGCAGCAGCTTTTTTGTTAAGCGCGTCAGACACAGGCGCGATCTGAGGCTGAATGTTCTGAATGAAGTCCTGGTAGGCGCTTAGATATTCCTTGTTCCCCGTATAACACGTCATGCGGATGTAACGCCACGCCAGATCTTCCGAGATAACAGATTCGAGTTCGCTGCGGTCGAGGAACCACTGTTTCAGTTCTGCGAGCGAAGAAATTTTGTTTTCCAGCAGCCGGTCGAAGTATGGTTTCAGCACATCCCACGAGGTCACAGCAAAATTGTCAGGCAAAAATTTTCTGGTAGGGCGCTTTGGAATCTCGAGCGTTTCAGTCATGACGTACATTTTTTTAATGGTGGCAAAATATGAAAATCAGGCAACATCATCCGGAATGTTTGCATGAAACGGTTAAAATATCCGCGGCTCATCCGGCTAACCTTCGGCCGCTTTATTCGTACATTAACAAATATGGTTTTCAATCAGTTTCCCGACCTACAATGGCTGAAAAACCAGTCAGAATCAAACTTTGCCAACCGGCAGGCGTGGCAGGGGCGGGAACTGCCTGGTACGGGCTGGCCCACCGTAGTACTCAACGTTTCAACCAAAGACATCTTTCGCGACAACATTCGCGGCCCGCTTTCCCTGTTCACAAATTTATCTGGCGCAAGCCACGTGCACACAGGTTCGAAACGAACGAAGGTAAACCCGGGCTATTTTTACATCTCAAATGCTGATCAGCGTTACACACTGGAAATTGAAAAGAAAGAACAAACCGAGACCCTCAACATACATTTTGGTGACTATTGGATAGACCAGGCCTCCCGATCATTGAGCAACTCCGCTGAAAAACTTCTGGACGAATCGATTTTCACTCGGCCATTCACCCGCGTTGAACTCCACAATAAGCTTTACGAGGTAAGTGCCGATCTTCAGCTCCTTTTCAACGATCTCAAGCATTGTGCAAACGATAAACTGAGAGAGGAAGAAAAACTTTTTGAGGTGTTGACGCGATTACTCATTGAGGATAAACAGTTGCGGAAATCGGAGTCGATGCTCCCGTCTGTCAAAAATGTAACACGAAAAGAAATCTTCAGGCGGATGGCAGACGCAACGGATTACATCTATTCGAATTTGGATCGCGACATCTCGCTCGATGACCTCGCGGGAATAAGTTGTCTTTCGAAGTTTCATTTCTTGCGCTTGTTCAAGGTTGCCTTTGGAAAGACACCGCATCAGTTCGTCAACGAAGTCAAAATAAAACACGCAACATCCCTTCTCTCGAATACCAAACTCGAAGTGAAGGAAATTTCCAGAAGCCTGGGTTTCCGCGACAGTTCAACTTTCAGCAGGCTGTACTTTAATCATACCGGGTGCTATCCAACCCAGATCCGATAACGGGTAAGGCGAATTAGCAATTTTTGTCATTTCAGTCCGCAGGCGAAAATCGTTGAATTATGTAAATTCAATATTATGAACGCCAACCTCCTGCTTCTATCACAAATTGGTTTCGCTGCTCTGACAGTGATTTTCCTTTATTTTCTGATGCGCACGCTGCGCTACGGCATTGATCACACAAACTGGAGCGCCTCGTCTAAACAACGGGTTTTCAACCTGATCTTAGGCACAATCCTGATCTGGTTTGTTTTTCTTTCCATCTGGTCTGCCAGTGGTGCCATGGGTAATTTTGAAAACTTTCCATTCAATTTCGCCCCAATACTGATTGTCCCACTCGTAACAATCCTGATGCTCGTGATTTTTTCGAAGGGACTGGCGCAAATCCTTGCGCAGATCCCGCCTGAAAGAATCATCGTATTGCAGAATTTCCGTGTGTTTGTGGAATTGCTTCTGTGGGGTTTGTTTGTTGGCAACGTGATTCCGGAGCAGATGAGCTTCGAGGGCAGAAACTTTGATATCCTTGCGGGATTGACTGCGCCTTTCGTTTCATGGGCACTACAGAGACAAAAAATTTCAAAGACCATCGCGATCGTGTGGAATTTTGCCTGCCTCGGACTGCTGATCAATATCGTGACCATTGCGTTTCTATCCACGCCTTCACCGATCCGGGTATTTATGGAAGGTCCTTCAAGTGAGGCGGTTGCCACCTTCCCTATCTGTTTCCTGCCTGGCTTCTTAGTTCCCCTGGCTTATACCTTGCATTTCTTCTCGCTGAAACAACTTTTCGCAGCAGAAAAGGTGAACCAACCTGCGCTCAATTAGTTTTTTTAGATACACCTACGATCTCCTGTGCTCAAACCGCGGGGGATCGTTTTATTTTTTATCTTGTCGCGCCTAAATGCTTGTCCTATGAAAAATCAGTTGCTTGCGCTCTCGTTACTGTTCTGTGCTGCCTGCACCGCTACCAAAGAACAAAGCGGTGAATCCCTCGGCTCGGTTGAGCGAATGGATCCTTCCATTGATGCGCTTATCAATGCGGACGCCCAGATCGAGTTGCTTGGTGAAGGCTACTCGTGGAGTGAAGGTCCGCTGTGGATTGAATCGCAGAAAATGCTGTTGTTCACAGACGTTCCCAATAATGTCATTCACAAATGGACTGAAAAAAATGGTGTAGAAGTTTTCCTGACTCCTTCGGGATATACCGGAACAACTCCTACAGTCAGTCGCGAACCTGGGGCGAATGGGCTTACGCTGGACAGGCAGGGCAATCTGCTGGTCTGCCAGCATGGTGATCGCAGGGTCTCCAGATACGATGGCACGTTCGACAAACCTGAACCGAAATTCAGCACCCTTGCAGACCGCTTCGATGGCAAGCGCCTAAGTAGTCCGAATGACCTTGTCGTAAGAAGCAACGGAGATATTTTCTTTACCGATCCTCCATACGGGCTTAGAAAGCTTGATGAAGATCCCGACAAAGAAATTCCTTTTAACGGAGTATATAAACTAAGCACCGATGGGAAGGTGACGGTGCTTGTTGACTCACTCACCAAGCCGAACGGTATTGCACTTGCCCCGGACGAGAAGACGTTACTCGTTGCCAATTCAGATCCTGCGAAAGCCATATGGTATGTTTTCGATATCACCGCAGGAGACTCACTTGCAAATGCCCGCATCTTCTACGATGCTACAGCGATGGTCAATGAAACAAACCCCGGAGTGCCTGACGGTTTCAAAATTGATAAAGACGGAAATGTATTCGCGAGCGGTCCCGGGGGAATCTGGATCTTCAACTCGAAGGGAACTGTCATCGGTAAAGTAAGATTACCGGATGCGACAGCAAATTGTGCACTCGCAGACGATGGCAAAACTTTATTCATGACCTCTAAGAATAAACTGCTGAGGCTCAAGATGAGATAGCATCTGCCTGGCTTTTAGCTGTTCCATCAACATGACGAAATCATTTTCTCCGATCGGAATAAAACAGTTTATCACCACTCCAACAGCCAACGGCCAATAGCTAAACGCCAAAGCTCTTTATGAATTTGTTAATTGAAATAGTCGGCTGGATCGGCTCAATAGAAGTGTTGCTGGCATATGCGCTCAACAGCTACCAGAGGTTACGTTCTGACTCGATGGTGTTTTACCTCCTGAACCTGACCGGAGGACTTGCGCTCATTGTGTACACGGTTTACAAAGCAGCATACGCGAGCGCATTCATCAACGTGGTGTGGGTTTTGATTGCTTTAATTGCTATCGGCAGAGTTTTGATGAAGAAAAACGTTACGCAGAAATAGTTGGACGCAGCAAGGCAAAACATTCGGATTCAGAAATGGGTGGCAATCCTGTCGGTGACATTGCTGGTTGTCAAACTGATCGCCTATTATCTCACAAATTCGGTTGCTGTTCTGACTGACGCTCTCGAAGGTATCGTCAACGTTGTGGCGGGATTTTTTGGTCTTTATAGTCTGACGCTCTCAGCAAAACCGCGTGACGCAGACCATCCATACGGTCACGGCAAGATTGAATTTATTTCCGCAGCGGTAGAAGGCGTCATGATCGTTGTCGCTGGCGTGCTGATCATCATTGAGGCATTGCGAAATCTGGTTACACCTCAACCCCTGCAGCAACTCGATGTCGGTATCATCCTCATCGCGGTAACCGCAGCTGCAAACTTTATAGTAGGAGCAATTTGCGTCCGCACCGGGAAAAAGAATAGCTCACTCGCATTGCAGGCAAGCGGAAAGCACCTGCAGTCCGACACTTACACAACGCTGGGGATATTGCTCGGTCTCGGCCTGATCTACATCACAGACATTCTGTGGCTTGACAGCGCAGTAGCCCTTGCCTTCAGCTTCTTCATACTTTACACAGGCTTCAGAATTCTCCGCACATCGCTGGCAGGAATCATGGATGAGCGCGACCAGCAGCTGCTGGCCCAGATGATCAAAGCGCTTGATAACGGCAGAAGCAATAACTGGGTCGACCTGCATAACCTTCGCATCATCAAGTACGGAAGCGTTCTTCACATCGACTGTCATCTTACCGTACCCTGGTACCTGAACGTACATGAAGCCCACGCGGAAATTGACAAACTTGGAAAGATCGTGCGCGACCAGTTCGGGAGTTCCATTGAGTTCTTTGTTCATTCAGACGGATGTCTGCCTATCGGCTGTCCGATCTGCATCAAAGAAGATTGCCCCGTGCGTTATCACACGTTCAAAAAGAGAATAGTATGGAGCGTGGAGAATGTTGAGTCAAATGAAAAACACAACATCGGCACGGATTAGCTGGCAATGTCTTAGCCAATCTCGATCACCACATCGTCCGTCAGCGGATGGCCTACGCAGGTAAGCACATAACCCTCGGCACGCTCTGATGCTGAGAGACCTTCTTCTTCATCAAGCTTGACTTTACCGGACAGTGCTTTTCCACGACAGGCCGTGCACAGTCCGCTCTGGCATGAATACGGAAGATCGATTCCCTGGTCAAGTGCAGTTTCGAGGATGGCCTTGTTTGGAGGAACCACAACTTTATACTCCTGGCCATCATACCGGATTGTGACTTCGCGCTCCTTCAGCTCAGTGGATTCAGCAACGGCTTCTGCTTTGTCTTTTTTATCGATCGTTCCCTGTACGAAACTCTCTTTAAAAATCTTGGTTGACGGGATCTGACGCATCGCCAGCAACGACTCGACATTTTTCATCATGCCTTCAGGACCACACATGAGATAGGTGGTGTCGGCAATGCCCCAGTCTGGAATTCGCTCGAAAAGTTTCGTCAGCATTTCGTGATTCAACAAGCCCGAATACCCCTGCCAGTTCATAGGCGCTGTGTCGAGAATGTGAATGACATGCAAGCGACCTTCGTCCTGAGTTGACATTTTTTCGAGCGCATCTTTAAAAATGATGCTGTCGATATCGCGGTTACAATAGATGAGAGAGACTATGCTGTCAGGTTCCTGGGTAAGGATACTTTTGATGATTGACATCATCGGTGTTATCCCGGATCCTCCGGCAAACATGATGAGATGGCGCTTTTTGCTTTTGCTGAACTCCGTGGTGAACTGCCCCATCGGCTCCATCACCTTGATCTTCAAACCTGGTTTCAGGTTATCTGCAAGCCAGTTCGACATCAATCCATTCTCAACACGCTTTACAGTAACTGCCAGATCCTGATCAACAAAAGGTGAGCTGCATAGTGAGTATGCTCTGCGAACTTCTTTGCCCTGAACCGGGATGATCAGTGTTAAAAACTGTCCGGCTTTATATTGTATCTTCTGTGCAGGCTGCTCAAACACAATGGTGATGGCTTCTTTCGTTTCATGAATAACCTGCTTTACGTTCAGATCATAGTAATGTGGTCCGCCTGAAGAAGCGGGAGTCTGCTCTTTCTTTTCTGTTTTGTCTGACTTCTTAAAAAATCCAAATGCCATAGCGAAAAACAACGTTTGTCGTCCTGGCTATATTAAAGGTTAAGCCAGTACGTAAGTTTTAAAACAAGTGCCCGGTTCTTGCTGGTGACTCCAGCCGGGAGATAATTCTCGGTATAAACAACAAAAAAATCTGATGCCGGTTTAAACCTCCATTGAAATCTGGCATTCAGGTTAACGTTGTCGTCACGATCGTTATACTGCGCAAAAGTAGTGAGGAATAATTTATCCGTAAAAGTCAGGTCTAAACGTGGCCCAATGAGCAAAAAACCGGCTTTTCCGTACTTTTCGTGAAAGTTGAGGTAGCTGTAGTCAGCGCGGATCGACAAACTTCCAAAGGGTTGATAACGTGCATTTATTTCCCCTCCCATACTCACGAGCTTACCGCTATAAAACCCGCCATACATACTTTCGATCGCGTAATTAAAGGTCTTTCGAGTATCAGACCGGTACTCCATCCCGATCTGATTCCATGTAAATGACTGACCTGCAAGCAATGTAGAATCACCTTTTGGATCGAGTGGATTAAAATCTTCCGGCAAACGCTGAAATGTATTATTCGCTGCGATCCTGAAGCTTGATGTATTCAGAAAACTGATCGCATAATCAAATCGAAAAACCTTGTCAGTGAGCAGAGCTGAATTCGGATTCATGATGTAATCAACACCCGCGGTCGGTCCCATCACTGCGATCTTGCTGTTCTTCGGATAAATCTTGTACTCGATTTGCGTGAAACCACCGTACATTCCGGGATAGACATCGAGTGATGGAACGAAGCCGACTTCTGCATTGTAATTTTCACCAAGCCCCTGCTGCCCCACAAAAACATTCAGGTTGCGTGTGAAATATCCGACAAATGCTCCGAACGAATAATTTTCGTCCTGCTTGTAGCTGTCGGCAGAGCGATGATAAAAAACATCTCCCTGCCAGCGATTGTCTTTCGTGTTCAGGTTAAAATCAACGCCATAGACGCGGTTGAATTTATTCAGTGTGGTGATGGTGTCACTTCCAACCACCCGTTCGCGCAACAGTGATTTGTGATAGAACCTCGACTTGTCATATTCACCAAGCCCGAGAGATTGCTTGTTCACGAAAACGAAACCAATATTTGATCTGGCGAAAATCTGTCGCTGAACAACGCCCACCGAATAATTCTGACTCGGCAAACCCAGGGAAGTCTTCTCCGTGGTCTGCATGTTCATGAGTCCGATGCGCCAGTCTTCTCCGAGCTTCCCGCTCACCCTTGCTCCATAAAGTATTGGAACGCGCTGAATCTTATCCGTGGAGTCCAACGCCAACCCTATGCGCCTGGAAAAGAACGGACGCGAATCCGGAAATCCCGGCTGCGAAAATAAGTCGTTGTTTTCAAGGAAGAACTGACGTCTTTCAGGGAAGCCAAATTCAAAACGAGTCAGGTTAATCACCTGCCGGTCAACTTCCACTTGTGAAAAGTCCGGGTTTACTGTGAGGTCGAGGTTCACCGAAGGCGTCAAACCAACTTTTGCGTCAAAGCCAACATTGGCAGTATGATCGAATTCTCCCGGGTTCTCGCCTTCATTGTCCTGGAAGGTTGAGCCTGAGAGATAAGGTATGAAGGACACGTTTGATTTCGGAGAAGGAAGCGGTGAATCCCACACAACCTTTCCGGTATACGCAAAAGATGCGGGAATATAGGCAATAGGTGTGGAGATCCAGCTGCTGATCTGGTTGCGCTTTACATCATTGCGAAGGAAAGTCACGTTCCATTCGTTGAGGTTATAGCGGATCGTTTTGAACGGGATGGCAAGCTCTGCGATCCATCGGTCGTTCAGTCTCGAAACCTTTGAGTACCACTTGTTGTCCCAGCTGTCGTTGAAGCTGTCATCGGACGAGCCTCCACCAGACATGATTCCCTCGGACTGAACGCCCATCGGAGTGATCGTAAAAAAGAATCCGTTAGTGAAATCATTGAAAGGATCGAAATAGATTCCGATGTTGTCGTTTACGTCCCAGTCGATATCGCGCCTCAGCGATTGAACGATATCCGGGCTTGAGTCGTCAAAGCAGACAAATGAGATGTAAACGAAGTGCTCGTCAAACGTCATCCGTGCCTCAGACTGAAATGTTGGCGCCAGGGAATCAACCGGGTAGTTCATGAAAAAACCTGTGGCTGCTTCTGCTTCCATCCACGCAGGTTCATCGAGCACACCATCGAGTTTGATGGGTGCAGCGGCCTTCTTCACATGCAACTGTTTGCCGGGCTGATTTTGGGCGATCACCGGGAGGTTAGCCAGAAGGCAAATACCAACAATAAGAATATAAAAGCGCGTCATGGGGCGGCAAAACTAACAAAAAGGCGCATTCGAATGAATTGGTCGAAATCGGGGATTCGCATTAAAAGAGACATTCTTTGTTAAATTTTGTTAACAGGTTAATTTTGCGCCTTAACATCCTCAACGTGCAGCTTAATCCCTTGAACGCTATCTCCCCGGTTGACGGGAGATATTTTGATTCGGTAAAGATCCTTAGCCCGTATTTCTCTGAATTTGGTCTGATCCGCTACAGGGTGCAGGTCGAAGTTGAATACCTGCTGTCGCTTTCCGCGGTGCTTCCCGAATTGACTGACTTTCCTGCACATCAGATTAGCGATGTCCGAAAGATCTACAAGCAGTTTTCAGAAGCAGATGCCGCAGAGATCAAGGAAATCGAAAAGACCACCAACCACGATGTGAAGGCCGTTGAGTATTTCCTGAAAAAAAGGTTTGAATCGCTTAACCTCGGGTTCCTCAAAGAGTTCATCCACTTCGGGTTGACGTCCCAGGACATCAACAACACCGCCATTCCGCTTTCGCTGAAAGATTTTATCACGCGTGAATATCTTCCGCTGCTCGATGATCTCATCCGCGATATTAACCTGTGCTCGAAGGAATGGAAAGACATTGCCATGCTCGCACGGACGCACGGACAACCAGCCTCTCCTACGCGGCTTGGAAAGGAAATCGCGGTCTTCTCAACCCGGATTGAAAAACAAGTGACGTTGTTGAAGACCATTCCGTTCTCTGCAAAGTTCGGTGGTGCCACAGGTAACTTCAACGCACATTTCGTTGCCTATCCGGAAATTGAATGGTCGAAATTCGGAGATGAGTTCTGCCAACACCTCGGCCTTACCCGCAGCTTCCCTACAACACAGATCGAGCATTACGACAACCTTGCTGCGATGTTCGATAATCTCAAGCGCATCAATACGATTCTCATAGACTTTGCACGCGATGTGTGGCAGTATGTTGCGATGGACTATTTCAAACAAAAGATAAAGGAAGGAGAAATTGGTTCTTCAGCCATGCCGCACAAAGTTAACCCGATCGATTTCGAAAATGCCGAGGGCAATCTGGGATATGCCAACGCAATCTTCGAACATCTCTCTGCGAAGCTGCCTGTCTCACGCCTCCAGCGCGACCTGACTGACTCTACCGTATTGAGGAATATTGGTGTGCCTCTGGCGCATACTTATGTTGCGTTTAAGTCTCTGCTGAAAGGAATCTCCAAACTTCAATTGAACAAGGCAGCAATCGATGCCGACCTGGATGCAAACTGGGCTGTTGTTGCAGAAGCAATTCAAACCATCCTTCGCAAGGAAGGGTACCCTAACCCATACGAGGCGCTTAAAGGCCTCACGCGCAAGAATGAAAAAGTCACGAAAGAAAGTATTGCCAGTTTCATCGATACGCTCAATGTGAAGGAGTCGGTGAAAAAGAAGCTGAAGGAGATTACTCCGTTTAATTATACGGGGATTTAAGAGATGTGCTCATGTGTTAAAGTGTTAATGTGTTAATGTTGACGCAGCGTGATCCACGAACTCATCTACATTAGCATGTTAGCACTTTAACACCTTAACACGACTTTCCAGCTAATTCGCACTTTCTACATACAACAACGTCTTGCTTGCGAAGTCGTAGAGCGTCAGCCTGCGCAGCTGGTAGTAGGAAGTCCAGAAAGATTTTAGCGCTTCGATATAGCTTGTCTTCGCGTTATCCTTTTCCTCGAGAGCGATATTCAGGTTGGTAATATCGATCTTGCCGATGAGGTAACGGTTCTGCGCAACGTTGTATCGCTCTGCAGCTACCGCATCTGACTTCTTGGTGATTTCTATCTGCAGACGCAGAAGTTCAAACTGCCGCACGAGTGTCATGATATCCTGTTCGAAAGTCACTTCATCTTGCTCAATGATGTAATCGGTGAGTTTTTTATTCGCGATCGCGCGCTTCATCATCGCTTTGTTTCTTCCCCAGTTGAGCACTGGAATGCTGAACGACAAGTTGACCTGCTGCTGCTCCAGGGGGTTCTGATACACATCATTCAGGATAACACCATTGTTGTTCAATCCATAGGCTGCTGATACCGATGTCTGGAAGCGATTGCCTTTTGCCTGCGCGAGGTCGCGCTGTGCCTGCAGGCGCTGCCGTTCAAAGCTGATGAACTGACTCCGGTTTTTCTTCGCATAGGCAATAGCCTCATCAATCGAGACTTCAAATGTCGGGATGTTTTCAGGAAGGATCAGTTCGGGAAAAGCATCGTTCTCGCGAAGACCAAGATAAGTCCGTAGTTCCAGGCGCGCAGTTTCGAGGTTGAGGTTGGCCTGCCCTACTGCCTGTCGCGAACGCAGCAACTGCAACTCAACCTGGAGCAGCTTATCCAGCGAAGTCGTGCCAATGTTATAGCGGCCCTGCTCGATCTTATAGATTGTATCGTTGTTAGCAAGGTTGAACTTGGCAATCTGGAGTTTAATCTGTTCCTGCAGCACGTTGAAGAACCGTTCAGCGGTTTGCTCGGAGATAAATTCCATTTGCTCGACATACTCGCGCTTTGATTCTTCGAATAACAACGGTTGGATTTTTCTTTCCCACTTCAGCGGATTGAAAGCAAACAGCGGTTGCTCCAACTCGATGTTCATGACTGAGCCACTCCACTGTTCACCCGCGTTGAGCGAACTGTAGTCTTTAAAGTAGTTGAGACTCGTGTTTGCAGAAATGGTTGCACCTGTAGCAAAGATTGGCTGAAGTAGTCCGAGCCGCACATTATTAAAGGTCTGTTCAACCGGAATGTACTTGTATGTTCCGTCATCCTGCAGGATCGGGTTTACCGATTTCGAATAGCTTGGCAGTGTTCCCTGGAGCACGAGCTGTGGATTGAAAGTCGTGCGGTAAGAGCGGTAGCCCCAGTACCGGTTTTCCCTGCGGGTTTCAGCCTGCTTCGAAAAAGGTGACTGCGCTTTCGCGCGAAGGATCACATCTTCAATCGTGAAAGTCTGCTGCGCCTGAACTGATGAAACAAAAAGTGATATTGAAAACAGTAAGAGATAGCGTAGGTTCGGTTTATTCATATCGCAATGAAGTAATAGGGTCTTGGTTGGCAGCCTTGCGTGCTGGAGCGATTCCAAAAATCAATCCAACGGTTGCTGCCACTCCGAAGGATAGAACGATAGAACTGAAACTGATAATTGTAGGAATACCAGCGACTTCCGAGACCAGGTAGGCCATGCTGATGCCGAGAATGACACCGATGATTCCACCGGTCACGCTGATCATGATGGCTTCGAAAAGAAATTGCTGCACCACATCACTCTTCTTTGCACCGATGGAAAGTCTCAAACCGATTTCCTTGATGCGTTCCAGGACGGATGCGAGCATGATGTTCATAATGCCAATCCCACCGACCAGTAAAGAAATTCCTGCAATCGCACCAAGCACATAGTTGAAGATGTCGTTTGTGCGCTGTTGTTGTTTCAGCAGGAGTTCGGGAATCTCAATTTCATAGTCGACTACATCGTAATGTCTGCGCTGAAGAAGGCGTGAAACAATTTCCGCGGAAGCGGTGAGTGTTTTGGTTTCATCCACCTGGATGACCAGTCTGTCGAGCTGATGATAGTTCTTACGCTCTTTTTCTGCTGTCTCGGATTCCTGGTTATTACCGGAAATGAAAACCATTCCACGACTGCGCAATGCCTCCATTCGCAGTTCATCGGCCGTAATGAAGTCACGATTTTTGTAACGGATCAGCACAGTTTGTAATGGTGCGTACACATCCATGTTGAAATCGCGAATCCCAAGTTTGCTGATGCTGTTTTCCGATACGGCTCTTTCCTTCAACACACCGATAATCGTGAGCCAGTGCGGGCCCACCTTTATATTTTTCCCGATAGGATTTTCGGTTGGAAAGAAGCGTGTTTTGATCGCGTGGCCAATGATGCATACCGGTGACCCAATGCGCTTATGCTCTTCGTTGAACATCTGGCCCTCATTCAATTCGAAGTTATAGATCTCGAAATAGCTCGGTTCCACCCCTACAAGCTTTGCAGACCTGCGATATCCTTTGCGGATGACGTTTGTCTCAAGAATGATCTCGGGACTTACTTTGGTCAAACCGGGGATCGTTGCCTGGATACTTTTTACGTCTCTTACTGTAAGACCGGGCGAGAATTTTTTCTTTTCCTTCTTGCCCACTTCTTCCTCTAATTTCTCTTCCTTCTGCTCGATCACCGGTTTGATCACGATGTTATTAACACCGACAAGTTTGATCTGATCAAGAATTTCCTGCTGGGCTCCGTTTCCGATGGCAAGCATGGCAATCACAGCAGCAACGCCAAAGATGATACCTAATGCAGTGAGCAGTGAACGAATTTTATTGGCTATCACCGCATTGATCGCGATGTATAGGTTAGCCATTAATCGTGCTGGCATAATGAAACTTTTGGAGGTTTAACCTTTCTTTTTCGGTGTGTTCTCTACGCTAGCGCTCGGCAGTACCGCTGGGGTATTTTTATCCGCAGGTTTCGGTTCCTCCTGCTGTTTCTTCTTCCGTTTTCCATTCATCTCAGGTAAGAGGTTGAAATCCTTGTCTTCCTGCCCTTCCGGGACAGAAAGATAGATGCGTTCGCCTTCTTTCAGACCGCTGAGAATAACAGCATCGTTCGCGTTTGTTTCGCCTACGATCACTTCCTGTTTAATGGTGTTGATGCCATCTTTTTTGTATACGAACGTGATGCTGTCGAACTGACTGTGCAGACTTTCGAGTGGAATGAACAACACACTGTCTTTGACGCTCACGATGATCTTGTTGCTGGTTGTCATCGAAGGGCGGAGCGTTGGATCCGTACCATTTATCTCCACGGATACTTCAAATACTTTTGCATCGGAGTTCGGACGCTGTTCACCCACGTTTGCCACGCGCATTACCTGTCCGGAGAGTTTTTTGTCAGGGTAAGCATCCAATCCCACTTCGACTTTCTGCCCGGGCTTTACTTTGCGCACATCCACCTCGTTGACGTACGTTTTGGAAAGCATTTTCGTGAGGTCGGGAAGCTGCGCAACGTTGGGCTCCCACATCTGGATCTGCGATCCTGCCTTCACGGGTTTGCCATCCCACCCCTTTTCGTAGATCACCATTCCGTCTTCAGGAGCGAGCACGTTGAACGATTCGAGCACCTTTGTCATGGCGTTGAATTCATTCTGCACTTTCCGGAATTCGGCAGAAACCTCACGCATCTTCTCGATGTTCTGATTCTTTTTGATCTTATAGTTTTCAAGCGCCTGGTCGTAGCCGCGTTTTGCCTTGTCGAGGTTGATTTCTGCCTGCTTGATCGTTGCCGGTGGTTCGAACTTGGATTGTTCGAGAATGATTTGCTTTTCTTCTACAGCATATTTCAGGTTGATCAGCTCATCGCGCGACTGGCGAAGCTGAAGTGTGGTGTCGAGCTGAGTCTGAACAAATTTGGAGTTAGCTTTCTCCATCTCGATCTGTTTTTCATTGAAGCGGTTCTGAAACTCCGAGCGGTCGAGCGTGGCAACCCAGTCACCTTTCTTCACTACGGTGCCTTCGTCTACAATTGATTGGATTGTAACCTGCCAGATCCGGAAATCACGGAGACTTGCAGGGCCTAGTATTTTAACAGAATTTTTGGCTTCAAGCTCACCCGTGGTCTCGATCTCGACTTTGAAGGGACCCTTCTTGACGTTTGCCATGATGTCGGCAACTTCAGATGCTTTGTTTCCTCTCACGATGAAGTAGCCCACCAAAAGCACTACGACAACGCCAGCCCCGATGATCAGGTTCTTTTTCATTAATTAAGGGTTTATTTTTTATATACTTAAAGTTAACCTAATGGTTACATCTGGCAACCACCACCTGTAGCGATAAGCTTCCTGTGGTGTAAAAAAAATGCTGATGTCGTTGGCAATCCCCCAATAACATCAGCACTTGTGTTAAACGATTTATTTATCCGTTAATTATTGATTGACTCCTTTTTTTACTGTGAATCTGCTCAGCGCAGTGTTCTTGTCGATTTTTCCGGCAGCAAAGTCCTTTAAAACCGAATTTTTGATGTTCAATTCCACCGTGCTCGGGATTCCACAGCCTTTGCATTTTGTGAGTGACACGTTGAATACCAGCACTTCCTCATCACCCAGGCTCCTCAAAGTTCTTCCATACTCCAGGATATTTTCTTTTAGTTCCTGCTCGAACTTCGGATAAAGCTCAGTCACTTTTTTATCGCGGGTTTCTTTGTCCACGTCCGTCATTCCTTGCGTTGGAAGCGTGAGCTTTCCAGGCATTGGTTCATTGCTGCTGAACACTTCCATGTAGTAAATTACACCGTAGTCTTTCAGACGCTCGTAGTAAATATTATTTTCGGAAGAGAAGTAAGTCTTGGCGAGATCGGTGCGATACAATCTTCCGATGATACTCGTGAGCAACTCAAGATCCTGCTCCTTAACATCCACAACTTCTGTATTGACGACTTTCAGTTTAGCGAACGCCTGATCTCGGGTGATCTTTCCCTGCTTAAACGCAATGATGTCACTCTTCAAGGCTTCGATAGAAATATGCTTGCGCTTGTTTTCCTTATAGTACCATGAGCGATTCTCATTTTTATTGGTGACGACAATCCTTTCGTTTGGGGAAAGTTGGGTGAGGAAATCCGAGTAGTCAACGATAAAATCTTTTGAAGCCTTGATCAACCTGTCGTTGTATGCGTTGCGCGCGCTGTCTACAGCTACTCTTCGCTTCTCCATTACTTTATCTTTGAGCTGTGCCTCTTTTTCGGCTTTACCACGCGCATCGCGTTCAGCATCCTGAGAATAGCTATAGGCAACCGTTGGAGCATTGTGTGGATCGGCTTCACGATAGATCACCGTTCCTTCACCCTGGCCGCGAATCAGTATCGGTGAACTGTATTCCCCAGGAAGCCGGAACGTGACGCCATATCCCTCCTGATAAACTCCTTTTACTTCAAGTCCGAAAAATCTTCCGTTTGGACTTACTTCCTGGCGAAGTAGCGTTGAGAGTACGTTTTCTGCAACTTCGATGTCGCGCTCCATCCGCTCCTGATCTATTTTTTGCGCAAAGGCCGACTGCATTTGCATGGTTACTGCCAGTATAGCCACCGCCCAAAATCTCACTGTCAATTTCATATCCTTCATGATTGGTCGTGTTAAAAGTTAATGCTTAAGATTAAATGCCTTGATTAATTTTTGTGTTTGAGTTTTTCCGTGCGCACGGAGATTATATTTTAATTTTTCTTCTCGTTTACATTCGATGTTCCTACCGAGCTGATAATACTGCTGAGGATCTGTTCGGTCTCCTGCTGGAACACATTTGAATTTTCTTCAATGCTGTGCAGGCGGGTCTGAACGAGTTGCAGGTCATTGTTCCGCTGCTGCTGAAGATACTTGTCGAAATCGATGAGCAACGATTCGATATATGTCTTCTGCTGTGCACTTGTCATCTGGAAATAGTCTTTCACCTGCTGCATGTTTTCTGCCTGCATCGATGCCACATAATTCCGGATCTGCTCCTGCGAGGCAACCGATGCTGATTTCATCAGCTCATCAACTTTTGCTGAGTTCACTGCAAGATTTTGTTTGATCGAGGCGTTCAGTTTCTTCTGAGACTCTTCCCAGCTTGATTCGATCTGCGTGTTATTGGCAGCAAGCGAATTGTTGATCATGTCCTGCACCTGATCTGCCGTGAGCGATGGCGTTGTTTCCTTCGCTGGAGTATTGATTTGAGCCGGCTGCTCAGCTCCGAAGCTCAGCTTGAACTCGTTTCCGCTCATACTGATGCGTGTTCCGGTGGCACGTCCCACCAGGATGATCAGCAGCAGCGATGCCGCTATGCTGACGATCATCCGGAAGTATGGTGTGTTCCAGAGGAAGCGTTGTTTCGACCCTTCAATGATGATCGGAGGAGCGATCACTTCTTTGTCTTCAACTGAAGACATCAGCTTTCGCATATGTTGAAATGCTTCGAACTGTTTGCGGGCTTCGGCATTCTCGAGAAGGTATTGGTCCATCTTCTCCTTCTCCACCCCTTCTGCCTCACCGTAGAGGTAAGCCATCCAATCTTTTTCGTCTGGTTTATAATTCATAGCCGATTGTATCTTTATTAATGTTCTTCTTTTCCAAAATCTTTTTCAATGCGTCCAGTCCATAATACATTCGCGACTTGACTGTGTTCTCAGAGATATTCAGCACTTCTGCAATTTCCCTGAACTTGAGTCCTTCATATTCTTTCATGATCACCACCTCGCGTTGCTCATCGTTGAGTTCGAAGAGGGCCTGCTGAAGGATGTCGGAGAGTTCGAGCTGCTCGAGTTGTTTCTCAGGGTTATCATTTCGTTGCCCCGAAGACTCCCATCTCGGTGAATCTTCAGCTTCGCGGTTCCAAACCGTGTCGAACGAAAGCGAGCGGCTGTTTTTGGTCTTTCTTGCTTCTTCCCTGCAGTAGTTCACAGCAATTTTGTAAAGCCAGGATTTGAAGCGCAATGTGTCCTGAAGACCGCCCAGGTTTTTGCACATTGAGATGAAGGTCTTCTGAGATACCTCCATCGCCATGTCATGGTCCTGAAAGAATTTATAGCTGAAATTGTATATCCGCTTATACCACAGCTGAACCAGTTTGCCCTGGGCATTCTGGTCGCCCTGCTTTGCCCGAAGGATCAGCGCATCCGAATGCATCATTGCAATGTCAAGTAAAGTTTCCGCATGCATAACTTCCCTTTTTCGCCCCGCAGGCTTGGTTTAGGCCCTTTTAATCGTTTCTGATATAAAGATGAGGTCTGCCGGCAAATAGTTTTAACAGAAACCAATATTTTTACGACCCTTTGGGCTGCCAGGGCGCGGTTTTCAAAAGGGATTTGAATATGAAGAAGCTTATTTCGTTAATCATCCGGTTTGTTCCCAGGAAGTACCTTCAGCGGGTTTCGGGCATTGGCTTGAAAGTGTTGGCCGTGCTATACGCGGGAAACAATGTTCTGTGCCCGGTTTGTAACGGTACTTTCAGGAAGTTTCTGCCCTATGGAAGAATCAATCCACGGCCGAATGCCCTCTGCCCGAAGTGCCAGGCCCTCGAGCGGCATCGCCTGATTTGGCTTTATCTGCAGGAGAAGACAGATTTTTTCAAGAAGCCGCTTCACGTGCTTCATATCGCTCCGGAAGCATGCTTTATGAAACCCTTGGAAAGAGTACATGGAGACAACTATATCACGGCTGACATCGAATCTCCGCTCGCCAAAGTGAAGATGGATATCCATCAGATTCCATTTAATGAAAATTCATTCGATGCGGTTTTATGCAACCACGTGCTCGAACACGTGCAGGACGATATTAAGGCGATGCGCGAAATCCATCGCGTGCTGAAGCCTGGCGGATTTGCTGTGCTGCAGGTGCCTTTCTTCAATCCGATTCCCGATAAGACATTCGAGGATTTTTCGATCACTGATCCGCGCGCGCGAGAAAAAGCTTTTGGTCAGGATGACCATGTTCGCAAGTATGGAAAGGATTATCCGCAACGAATTTTGCGTGCCGGCCTCAAGGCTGTTGAGAGTAACTTCGTAAATGAAAAAACGGATGAAGAGCGCAAGCGTTTCGGCCTTGTGAAGGGGGAAACGCTTTACCTCGGGGTTAAGTAGCTTTCCGAAGTTTGAATTTCAGATAAAACCCTGCAAGCAGACCCGCACATAATAACCATTCTGCATCGACAGGTACGTGGGGCCCGCCACAAGGAGGATTTCCGCAGTTACCACCTCCCTGCCCATTGCCATGCCCATTGCCATTTCCATTACCCGGCTGACATAACGCAACCTGCAAAGAGCAAACCATCAAAAATGTAATTGCACACAGCCTCATCAAGATGAACATTTGATTATTGCTGCAGGTGATGAAAAGAAATCCGCCTGTCATCACCCGTTACCCAGAAATAAAATTACCGGGCGGTCAAATCAATAAATGTTCAATGCAGTTCAATTGATGCGATGAGAAATGCAAAGGGCCATGCAACCCACGGCTTCAGGCAACATTTTTTGATCTATTAATCATATTTCCTACCTGACCTGCCGGATAATTTTGATGTCAGTTAATGCTCCCGGAATGATCAAACGGATTCAGTTGACAATTTTCCTCTTGCTGTTGTTTTACGGAATGCCCGCGACATCTCAACCGACACCCGCCCTGGAAGACGGATTTTATTGCGTGGTAGGAACATTCCGTTTTCCAAACAACGCCCTTGCTTATCGTCAGTCTTTAACTGCGAAAGGTTTGCCAGCACGAATTGGTAAGGATGTGATAACCGGTCTCTACTATGTTCATCTGGGCAAGGCACCTACGAAAGACAACGCGATTACAAGTGCGGTTTCACTCCGGCAAAAGCCGGAGTTCTACGATGCGTGGGTCAAGACTGTTGGAGAACAGGTTACAGAACCCGCCAGAATCGCTGAAGCCGAACCGATCGTAGTTGAACGACCTGTAGCCATTCAGGAGAACATTGAGAAACCACCTGCGCTTCGAACTGAGTTTGAGATCAGCAACACTGAAATATTTCTGCACCTATACAACGCAACGAATGACCGGCTCGTAGATGGCACCGTTGAAGTCATTGACACGGAGCGAAGCAGGCTGATCGAAAAAACGAAGGGTAACTCCTATTATATTCTGCCTGACCCAAAAAGTAAAAGCAAACGTCTCACATTGATTGGTGATGTATTCGGGTATCGGAAAGTTCAGAATGAAATTTCATACCCGATCGCAGACGCAGATGGCTCAAATCCGAACATTGAAATGATCGGAACAATCACACTCGTTCGTTTCGACATGGTGCGGTATGTAAAAGGTGATGTACGGGTGCTCTACAATGTTTATTTTTATCACGATGCTTCGGTGATGCAACCCGAGTCGAAGTATGAGCTGAACAAGCTTCTCGAAATGTTGATGGAAAATGAACGCTACAGGATCAGACTTCACGGGCATTCCAATGGAAACCATGCAGGGAAGATTCTTTTGCCCAGCGATGACAACAACCTTTTCAACATCAGGAATGCACGCGAAACTTTTGGATCTGCAAAGTTGCTGGGCGGGCAGCGTGCTGAAGTGATCAGGAAATTTCTGATCGCGAACGGTATTGCCGGACACCGCATTGAAATCAAATCGTGGGGAGGAAAGAGACCCTTATACGATAAGAACGGACCGAATGCAATTAGAAATCTCCGTGTGGAAGTAGAGATACTTGAACAATAACAAAAAAAAAGCTCCAGATCGCTGGAGCCTTTGACGTATTTACCTGTAACGTATTTACCTGCAGCTATTACTTCTTTCTGATAAAAATGTCTCCGTTATAAGTTTTCAAAGTCATTTCGGGGCCGCCTCCATTGATATTTCCTTTTTTCCAGTCATCAATCACAATTTTGAAGGTACCGGACCTTGCATCTTTTTTCTGCACCGGGCCGCTGCTGGTAATTTCCATATCGAACCCTGTGTAGATTTCGCCTTGCTCTGTCTTCATCTTGAACGATCCTTTCGTTGCAGCAGGCATCGTGAGATCGATATCACCGTTGTAAGTAGAGTATGACAGCGGAGTATTTTCGGTTACCTTGTCATAAGTGATTCGGATATCACCGTTGTAGGTTGTTGCGACCACTGAACCTGAAATATTCATGGCGGTGATTTCACCGTTGTAATTCGTCAGCGCAAGTTCGCCCTGAATATTGCTGATCACCAGATCTCCATCATTATAAGTATGGATGTCCAGGTCGAAGCCGGAGGGAACTTCGATTTCGAGATCAAGTTTGTTATTCCATGAGTCGGAACCGATCTTCACGTAGTTTGAATTCTCAGAAGCTTCCAGGTCCATTCCTCCACCGCTGACGCGCGTCATGCCTTCAAGATTTTTTCCGTTTTTTCCGCGATGGTCGTCATCATCAGCCTCAGGCTTGTATTTTACGAGAATATCTTTTCTTCCCGTGCCCTTCACCGTGATCGAGCCGTAGTTCAGGTGTGCCTTTAACTTCCCGCGCTTGGCAGGATCGGACAATGGTACAGTGAATTCATTTGTTCCCTGGGCAACAGCAGCGGAGCCAATCATGATCAATCCCAGCGTTATCAAGGTCAGGGCTATTGTCAAAAAATTCTTTTTCATCTCAGTATGTTTTGTAATCGTTATTCAAGTTTTATTAATTGACTTTTTCCTTAAGGTAAACATCACCATTGAATGTTTCGAAGTCGAGGTAAGCCGCACCTCCTTTTCCAATCTGGTACCGGTTGCCGGTAACTTTATATTTGATCCCTTCACCCTTTGTACTCTTGACTACCTGGGCGGGCAATTTCGTCATGTTGTCAATGTTGGTATAGAAACTTCCGTTGAAGCTTTCAAAGCTCAGGCTTGCCGCAAGTCCTCGCTGAAACGTTGCATTGATGTCACCGTTCAACGTGTAGAACCTACAGTCTTTTGATGGATTCGCTGTGTATTCGATGTCCACATCACCATTGATTGTGCTGGCGGCAGCTTCGCGAACGAGGTTTGTCAGTTTTATGCTTCCATTGATGTTGTCTGCATCGACACTTCCTTTCACGTTTTCTACCAGGATGTCGCCATCATTGACCGTGCTGACGGCTACGTGAATTCCTGCGGGCACTTTGATCGTAAAGTCCATCTTGTAGTCGTACTGGGGCTGGCAGTCTCTGCCTTTGCAATCCCAGTTGTAGCCCCAGCCGTTGTTGTACCATCCGTTGCGTTTGTTCCCGTTCAGGTTTTGGCCGAACTGGTTGCATCCCTGCATCACATAAAAGATCAGTGTGTCGGCACGATCAAGAACACCGAGTTGTAATTCTTGTTTGCCTTTCTCCAGCCTCGCTTCGGTTTTTCCAAAGATCTGTCGGTTTACTTCCACAATTACTTTATCGCCATCGTATCCGCTTACTTTCACGTCACCGTTGATGTTTGCCACGATGATTGCGTTATCAGCCGATTTTTTTTCGAAGGTATACTCCTTGTTAATTTTTTCGCTGAATTGTTGCGATGTCGCCAACGTGGTGATCATACATCCCAACAGGATTAATAATGTTCTCATATCGTTTAGATTAAGACGTCAATACTTTGTTTGATTCTCGACTTAACATCTTCCGGGGTTTTGTCGGATTTTAATATTTTCTGAAGTTCCTTGACGGATGATTTCACCTGGAGTTGCGCCATCATCTCGGCCAGCGCCACCTGCACGAGCGGAGAGTCCTGGTTGGCAATCGAGCGGATCAGCGCCTCGCGCACCTCACCGTTTCTTGCGTAGGGTTTCAGCGCATCGAGGGCAGCAAGCCTCACGTTGAGGTTTTCATCGTTGTTAAGTGTTTCCAGCAATGCATTAGTCACTCTCTGGCTTGCGGAATTCATCTCGGAAGTAAGGCTTACGGCCTTCAGGCGTTCCGTTGGCGACTCCTTCTCGAGCATTGACAGCATCATCATTTCTTTCAGGTCTACTACCTGCTGACTTACCTCCGCCAATTGTGCATTCGCGGGCGATTCGGGCTTCATGAGATAGCCGATCCCGATTCCGACAATGAGCATTACTGACGCAAGCGCAAGCTTCGGAGCTAATTGAGGCCATGAAAAGAATTCCCGCCAGGAAAATGAGCTTTTGCTTCCTTTCTCAAGCGCAAGCATCTGATAGAATCGGTGATCGAGGTCTGCGCCAGGCTCCGGAAAACTGATCTTTGCAACTGCGCGATCTATCTTCTGAACTTCGTGCAGTTCATCGAGGTCTATCTGCCCGGACTCCAGCAACTGTTCGATCTCTTTAACTTCCGCAGCAGATGCGTGGTCTGCATTGTATTTTGAGATCAATTCCTGAATTCTTGCCTTTTCCATATGCTTATAAATGCTTTTCTAATTCTTTGTATGCTTCTTTCAACTCCTGCAGTGCGCGAAACACCTTTACTTTGACAGCGCCCTCACTGCACCCGAGGATCTCTCCAATTTCTTTGTACTTCTTATCCTGAAACTTGCTTAGCATCAATATCTCGCGTTTCTCTTCAGGCAGTCTGTCCATGGCCATGGAAAGAAGTTGCATCTCTTCATCCTGCTGAAATTCTGTTGCCCGATTTTCGAAGCTGCCAAGTTTGTCTTCCCA
The DNA here is from genome assembly GCA_029309925.1 of Fulvivirgaceae bacterium JP3-4. GTDB lineage: Bacteria > Bacteroidota > Bacteroidia > Cytophagales > Cyclobacteriaceae > Chryseosolibacter. The sequence goes on along the minus strand of JARKND010000001.1, from coordinate 1,241,588 downwards.
GTTCTCAATCGACTCCCTGAGCTTCCACTTGTTCTTCCGGTAATGATCGTGGTTCACATTTCGCGCGATATGAAACATCCACGTCTTAAAGTCACCGTCTCCGCGGAAGAGGTAACGATATTTCAGTATTCGGAAAAACACGTTTTGCACAAGGTCTTCGCAGAGTTCGGCATCTTTCGTAAGTCCGTAAAAAAAACCAAACAACGGCTTTTTATAGCGCTCGAAGAGTAAGCCAAGCTTGTCGAGGTTACCCTCTTTTACCTTGAGCATCAAGGCATTATCCGCTAATGAGTCCAAGTCAGATGTCGTTTTCAAGCAGGGAAACTCTGGGTTGTGAATAAGGTTACAGATAAAGTTACAAATAGTGGCAAATGTTTGGGGTTTATAACCGCGGGTTTGTAGTTTGGTATCTGGCGGCCGAATGCCGCTTTTTTAAAGTCCACCTCAATGAAAAACTTACTTCTATTTATTGCTGTTTTTACCGTGTTTGCGTGCGATGCCCAGGCTCCAAAGAAGTCCGGGAAACCGAAACTTGTGTGGTCGGATGAATTCGACAAGCCGGGCGCACCGGACTCCACGAAATGGAATTATGATCTTGGCAATGGCTGCCCCAACGTGTGCTATTGGGGAAACAACGAACTGCAATACTATACGAATGAGAAAAAGAATGTGCGCGTTGAAAACGGGAACCTGATCATTGAAGCCCACAAGGAAAATCGCGGAGACCGGTCGTACACTTCGACCCGGATCATTTCAAAAAACAAAGGTGACTGGACCTACGGGCGAATCGAGGTGCGCGCAAATCTGCCGAAAGGCAAAGGAACATGGCCTGCGATCTGGATGCTATCCACAGACTGGAAGTATGGAGGCTGGCCTGCGAGTGGGGAAATTGACATCATGGAACACGTAGGATACGACCCGGGCGTGGTGCATGGTACCATCCACACCGAGAAATACAACCATGTGAAGCAAACACAGAAAGAAGGAAAGATAACGATCCCTGATGCGCAGGATGCCTTCCATGTATATGCGGTGAACTGGGAAAAAGATAAAATGGAATTTCTCGTAGACGGAAAAGTGTACCATACGGTAATCCGCGATCCGAAAGATGATTTCACGGGATGGCCGTTTGATCAGCGTTTTCACTTGCTGATGAATATTGCTGTCGGAGGAAACTGGGGAGGTGCGCAGGGCGTGGATGAGTCGATCTGGCCGCAGCGGATGGAGGTCGATTATGTACGAGTATATCAATGAATCAATGTGCGAATGATCAAGTAGTCAATGTGCCAATGGATCAATTAGTCAATGTGCCAATGATCAATTAGTCAATGTGCCATGGTCAACTAGCCAATGTGCCAATGGACCAGCCATAATTAAACAATAAAGCCAATTAGCAAATGCATTCATTGGCTAATTGGCATATTAGCACATTGGCAAATTATTACAGTGCCCCCAGCTCCTGAAGTTTATTCCGCTCGTTCTGAAGTTCACGCGAAAGCTTGGTCTGCTTGTCCATCGCCTTGCGCTTGTAGTCTTCATACTCATTGCTGATGGCGCTGGCGAGTTCTTCTTTCTCAGAAAGGTTTTTACGCAACACTTTCATGCTGTAAAGTACGCCAGCGAGAACAAGGCCGGCAATGACAAGGATCGCACCGAACAATCCCGCAAAGAATCCCTTATCGAAGTCGATACCGAGAACACGGATGTGCGTGCTGGCATAAACGATCTCCTTCATCGAGTCTTCCTTCGACTTTAACGTTTCCAGGTTTTTATTCAATTCCGCCTGAAGGTTGTTGATCTCGGCCCTTGACTTGCGAATGGCAGCCTGCTTTGCAGACATCGTATCAAGCACGATCTTCCACATGCCGTCAAGGATATTTTCTTTAATAACTTTGTATTCCTGGTAGTTTTGCGATTTTGATTTCATCACAAGGTACCGCTCACGCAGCGTCTGCTGGTCGTTTCGCAACGCATCTTCTGCAGTTTGAGCAAACGCTGAACCCGCAACCAACAATACTATCATCAACAACAAAGGGACACGCTTCATAGGGAGTTTTACTTTTAAATGGACCGCAATTTATCGTTAAAATAACGGCACTCCTATGCTATTTGTGCTAACGAACTTTTTTATCGTCAAATGTCAATTCCTGCCGATGAAAAAATCACAACTTCTTTTTAAATATGAGGTCCTCATTTTGTGACTGGATGATGCGGCTGTAGAGCTCCTTTAAATAGGGATACTCCTGCGAGGAAAAGACTGTCCGGTTGATACTCAGCGTGTTATTAAGCGTAAGCTTATTTCCCAGAATCTGCGCATCGAGCAGGAAACGCCCCCCGGAATTTGGCAACGACAGCGCAATTTTCTCGGGCTTGTTCACGAGTTCATATTTATCGGGAAATTCCAGGTTTAGAATGCTCGTAATCTCACGCGGGCTTCCGAAATCGACAGGGTACAGTCGCTCATTCGACTTGAAGGGATTCTCCTTTTCACGGTGCACCATGAATGGATTAAGCAGGAAGTTTTCGGCAGCCTCAGCATCGTAGGCCTGAAGACTGATGTCAAGTTTCAGCACCAGCGGCTTTTCCACTTCTGTGAAATTCTGGATGTCGAATTTTGAAACTTCAATGCCGTCAAGATTTCGTGTAAAGTTTGAGATGTATTCTTTCTGATCTGTGTATTTGTGAATCGCCTTGCGCTGCTTGACAGCTTCATAGCCGGTGTAGGTAATCTGAATGGTTCCTGCCATCAGTCCATCTTCTTTTAGCTGCAGGGTTGACGATGATATTCTTCTAGCCTTATCAGCAGCTGTGAGATCAATCCAGTACGATTCTTTATCTCCGAGAACCCGCCCTTTTCCATTGAGGCATCGTTCGGGAACCAGGCCGAACGGGTGGAATGGATCAGTCGCATCCAGCAAATATTGTTTTCCATTGACCACCGCACGTGCAATCACATAATTGAAGTCCGAGATCACAGGGTGCAAATCGATAGGCACACCGTTGTCACGTGTAGAAAGGATCACCGGATCGACAGCAATACCGGCAACATCTAGTGCACCGATGAGCATAAAGTTAAGATCTGCCACGTTGCCGATTTTTCCCTCGTAGGCTTTTTTTACCCCAAGATCAGTAAACATTCCAAATCTGCCGTTCCACTGAAAGTTTTGAGCGATGTGGTAGAAGATCTTCTTCGTCTTTGCAAGAGGATCCATTTCGCCAGCAACCAACCTTTCCACATCCTCTTTAACCTTGGTGTCCACCTTTTTCAATTGCTGACCGAAATCATCGTAGCGTTTCAGTTCGAGTTCGGCATCGCTCCATTCCTTTGTCTTTTTATCAACCCGGCCATCGAAATAACGATACTCGGCAAGCTCAAAGTTGATCGCAGAGAGAAAATTCGATTTTGCCGTCATGTATTCCTCTTCAACAAAAGCCGGAATATCCTTCATGCCATAAATAAATTTCGAGCAGTCGGATGTCATATAGCAATTGCGCTCAATCTTGCTCGTATTCGTTGTGAGCGGCAGGAAGCCTTTGAGTGTGATATTGTAGAGATAGTTTGCCGGAATCACAGCCCAGTATTCGCTGCGCATTTTTGGAATTTCCGATTGAAACTCCCATGGGCGGAAGTTATATGAAAACGGAGACTCGATTGTATACTTAAACTCAATCACGCTTCCTTCGCGTACATTGGGTATGGCTATCTTTTTCAGCTGCCAGCGTTTACTCAATTCCTCCGTAAAAACACTTTTCGTGTCAGCTTTCGTTTCACGCATTGAACCATTGTCAAATGTGAAAGACGATGCCTGAATAGATCTCAATATTTCGCTTGACGATCCGGACTTCATCAACGGGATTTCAAGGTTCGCATAATCGAGCGCTTCCTTCTTAAATATCTTGATTCTGACATGATACTCGAACATGAGATTGTACTCGTTGTCATTATCAAAATATGCCTGTCCAAATTCATTCAGCACGACCGCTATTGCCGAGGTATCTTTCGGGTAGTTTTTCATGCCCAGTTCGCGATAAGTCACATTTCCGAAAGGGAAATCTCCGTCCTGACCAGACGCAGGCAGTGTTGCGCTAATAAAGAGGAAGCAAAAAATCAGCTGACGCATATTGAGGGTATTGTTGTATTAAATATAGATAAAAAGAATGTCTGGCCTTCAGCCCTGTAAGGTTATTGGCTGATTGGAATTTTTTTGAGTGTTGTACCCAAATAACCATTACTTTTCCAAAAAAAAGATGAGGATCGGCCTGCTTTCAGATACACACAGCTTCCTTGATCCGCGGGTGTTCGACCATTTTTCTCAATGTGATGAAGTGTGGCATGCCGGTGACATCGGTGACGCTGCAGTAGCGGATGCGTTAGAAAAGTTTAAACCGTTCCGGGCTGTTTATGGCAATATCGATAGCCGCGAAATGCAAAACCGGTACCCTGAAGACCTTCGGTTTAGCTGTGAAGGCATTGATGTGCTGATTACCCACATCGGTGGAGCACCACCAAACTACAATCCTCGCGCAAAAAAACTATTCAGGGAAAAAACGCCAAAGCTCTTTATATGTGGTCATTCCCATATTCTGAGAATCAAAAAAGATCCGGCTTACCACGATATGCTTTATCTCAATCCGGGCGCTTGCGGAAACCATGGATTTCACATGATGAAAACGATCGTGCGATTCGATGTTTCGAAAGGCGTAATTTCAAATATGGAGGTGATTGAGCTGGGAAAGCGTGGTGTGCTTTGAAAAGCAATGGCCTTTGGCAATAGCCATGGCAATGCATCGCCTAGTAATTGAACAATCTCTACGAATTCCAGGTACTCGCTAAGCCATAGCCCTAGCCAATGGCCATAGCCACTAAACGTACTGATTCAGCATCACCGGCATCACAAGCATCAGGATATCTTCTGCCTTGTCTTTTTCAGCCGGAAGAATAACACCTGCCTTATTAGGCGCAGACATTGTCAGGCGAACCTGTTCTGAGTCCATGTTGCTCAGCATCTCCACGAGGAACTTTGCGTTGAAGCCGATTTCAATGTCTTCGTTTTCATGCTCGCACGACAAGCGTTCATTTGCTTCGTTCGAGAAATCAAGGTCTTCAGCAGAGATCTGCAATTCGCTGCCAGTGATCTTTAAACGAACCTGGTGCGTAGTCTTGTTTGCGTAGATGGAGATACGTTTCAGCGCACCGAGAAGATCCGTGCGACTAATGGTCATCTTGATATTATTGCCTGAAGGAATAACATTTTCATAGTCAGGGAAACGTTCATCGATCAGTCGGCAGATCATGCGAATGTTGCCGAATTTAAAGAACGCGTTCGACATGTTGAAGTTTACACTTACTTCTGTGTTCTCCGTTGGCAATGTCGCTTTCAGGAGGTTCAACGCTTTGCGCGGAATGATGATTGCATTGCCGTTGTCAGACTTAACATCAGTTCTTCTGTAGCGAACAAGACGATGTCCGTCTGTAGCAACAAAGGTTGTATTCTTTTCACCAAGATTCACATAAACGCCTGTCATGGCAGGACGAAGTTCATCGTTGCTCGTTGCGAAGATGGTGTTGTTGATTGCGCGTGAAAGTACTTCCGAAGAAAGTTCAGCGGTGAAGTCGTTAGAAACATTTGGCACTTTCGGGAAGTCCGTTGCATTCTCACCCGACAACTTGTATCGGCCATTGTCAGAGATGATCTCGATGCTGTAGGTTGACTCATCGATCGAGAACGTTACAGGTTGTTCCGGAAGGTTTTTGAGCGTATCAAGCAAAATTCTGGCAGGAACCGCAATGCTACCCTTCTCCTTAGACTCCACCTGCAGTTCGGTAATCATGGAAGTCTGTAGATCTGAGGCAGTTACCGTCAGGCTACCCTTATCTAATTCAAAAAGGAAGTTCTCCAGAATCGGAACTACAGGATTGGTTGTAATGACACCGTTAATATTGGATAATTGCTTAAGCAGGTAAGCGGAGTTAACGATAAACTTCATTCGTGAAAAAGTGGTTTTGGTTTCTAGCGGGGGTAAAGTTATAAAGAAAACCCAATTTTAAAACCCCGCGTCAAGGCTTAAAAAAACGAAATAATTCTCTATTTCTGAACAAAATACGACTTCGGGCGGATAATATTTCGAATGCGTTGCGTACTAAATAAAACAGGCTCATTTTCCATCCACAGGCCCATAACACCATTCCCGTTTTCGCGAAAAACTTTCAGTCCATGCTGTTTGCCTGTGATATCGGAGATCACCAACTCCAAAAATGGCTTGACCTGGGTTAAGCTGTCGCGCAAAGAAGCAAATTCCGGATAATCCTCCACTGTCAGCAATGACACATCATCGAGGAAAGTGTTGAGCTTTGCGGTGTCCGTCTTCACTCCTGCCACTCCAAATAGTCCTGTTCCCTCTGCCTGCACTTTGAAATTCTCGGCTGGCTTCTCCGGAAACCGCACCTCGAGCGTTTGGAAGTTCCTCCAGTTGAAGCTTCCAAAAAGCATCTTATCACGCCAGCCTCCGGTAGTAAGTTCAAAAATTCCGTTGACGTAGACGCGGTAGCCGGGAATCGTCATCAGGTAAATCTTGCCTGACGATAGGTCTTTGAAAAGCGATTGCGTCTTTGATGCATTCCGAGCAGCAATGAACTCTTGGACGGGATTGCCATCCGCGTAAAGCGTCACCTTACTTGAAATACTGAAAAGTTTAGCGATCGAGTCGGTCGATGCGATTTCCCGCTTGGGTTCGGCTTGTTTCAGTGTGGCGAAGAGCAGCGTCACAAGGTTGCGATCCGCTGCATATTCTTTGTTAACGCGCCATCGTGAATTTTCAAATGCAAGCTCGATCGTATCATCAGGATTCACAATGGTAATCTTGTTAACGTCCTCAAGATTTGCCTTTCGAAAAATATCCTTCTCAACTGCCGGCCTGTCGCTTCGCCTGATCAGGAATCCGGTTGCCACTGTTGCACCGATCAGTACGATCAGTGTAATGAGGCTTCGCCTGTTTTTTCGTTGTTGAATTTCAGAAGCTAGCATACTTTCTTTTTCTTAACGCGGATCTCACTATTGCGAACACCACAATCATCAGAAGTGGCAGCCCGATATTGATCACCTGCCATTTCATACGTTCCTCTGCAATGCGCTCTTTGTCGAGAGGGCGTATCCTGATTTCCTTTGACCTTACCTGGATGAGTCCGTTTTCACTGGTAAGATAGGCGAGCATATTGAGCAGAAGATCGCGTGAAGCGTAGTTGGCATTTGTAAACGGATCAAACCCGAGGGGCTGAGGCTGTCGTGTGCGTGGGTTGAACACGTTGGCCGCGAGGTCGCCATCGGCTACAACAATAATCTTAGAATCCTTTCCTTCTGACAGATATGAATTCTGATTAGCGCCTTCCGGCAGAAAACGGTTCTTGTATAACGATGTAAATTTTCCTTCCAGCAAATAGGCCACGGGAATATTCTGTTTTGAAAAATCCTCCGGCTTCGTCTCGCTGAACAAATTCTGAATGCTGACATTCACGGGAGCTGTGAGCGTTCTGGAGTATTGTGAAGTAGACAACAGCGGTGTCTTCCTGATTCCTGGCGCCTTCACGGTGTCGATACTGCTCGCAAACTTCAGCACCACTGCGTCAAGGTTGTTTGTGATCGGATGAGCTCCGTAGCGGTTGATCATTGGGAAATATGGCCAGTCGATCAGCTGAATTTCCGGACGGGAGCCTGACTGTCCTGTAACGATCGGATACTTCCCCGAAACGCGATCCTGAACGAGGTCCATATTCAGACGCACACCATACCGGAACAATTGGTCGTCAAGCTTCAGGTCGTATGGAAATGCAAAGTAAGATTGCGCAGAAACGCTATCCATGCTTGCGTCAAGTTTGTCAAGCATGAATAACACCTTTCCTCCGCGCATGATGAATTGATCGAGGTTGTATTTCTCTGGCTCTGAAAATTCAGTTACTGGTTTCGCGATGACCAATGCTTCAAACTCGTTAAGGTTTTTCTGCGTGAGTGAAAGCGTTTCAAAGGCATAACTTTCAGAAATGGCGTTCTGAAAACTATAGGCAGCAAGTCCGTCAAGCTCACCGTGCCCTGTTACCCAGCCAATCTTCGCAGGCGCATCAGAAGACAGTTTCACGATTGCGTTCGCGAGTTCATACTCAGCCCCTTCTATTGCCTGGTTGATCCGCTCAACTGCGGACTCCGCCCTGTTGGCTTTCAGCAATTGAACACCCACTTCCGCACTACCGTACGCAACGACCGCACCAGGAAAAATTAGTTTTTCAGATCGCTGATTGTTTTCGTTGTCGATCACGCGCGTGGGCTGAATTCCCTTTGCTGCAAGTTCGGCCATAAACTCATTTCGGGCTTTTTCACTCTGCGCTGTCGCGGGATCGGTAAAGACAAACTGCACTTTGTTGTCAGAATGGATTCTGAATTCTTCCAGTGTTTCGCGAACGGAATTTCTGAATCGTCTGAAGTCCGCGTTGAGCTCTCCTTCGAGAAACACTTCTACAAAAACATCGTCATCCAGATTCTGAAGTATCTCTTTTGTCTGATCTTTAATCTGAAAACGCTTTTCCTCCGTGAGATCAGCCCGGAAAAAGATACGGGACGACAACAGATTGATGAGTATGATCAGCACGACACCGTTGGCGAGCAACAGAAAATCTCCGGCTTTTTTCGATGTGAGCTTTACCATGTGCGCGTCCCCAGGTTAATTCGTGTTACAAGCAGGACCAGCGCGATCACGCTGACAAAATATACAAGATCGCGTGAGTCGATCAGTCCTTTCCCAAGCGACTCATAATGATAAAGCAATCCGATCTGCTTGATGAGGAGCGCATTTGCAGACCACACATTTAACATCGATAAAGATTCGAAGCCGGCAAATACCAGGTAGCACAGAAATGCAGCAAGGATAAATGACACAATCTGGTTTGGTGTAATTGACGAAGAGAAAATGCCAATGGCGCAGAACGCACCAGCAAGGAAGATCAAACCTGTGTAAGAACCGATCACTCCCGGTGTATCAATGTTTCCTGCCGGATTTCCAAGAGCAGAAATTGAAAAATAATAGATGAGTGTTGGAATCAACGTGAGCGCAACAAGCAACAGGCATGCGAAATATTTGCCAAGAATGATATCCCAGTCCGAAACTGGTTTTGTATACAGTATTTCCATCGTTCCACCCTTTTTCTCCTCGGCAAAACTGCGCATGGTAATGGCAGGGATCAGGAAGATAAACACATAAGGGCCGAGTGAGAACAGCGTGAACATATCAGCATAGCCGTAGTCAAGAACTGAGGTTTCAGGAAACACCCACATCAGCAAACCGATGGCCGTAAGGAACACGCCCATCACGATGTAGGCGATCAGTGAGTTTAAAAAGCTGCTGAATTCTTTAGCGAGGATCTGAAGCATGAATGATACCTATGAATTCGATGGAGATGATTTTTGCGTAAGGGTGTGAAAAATATTTTCGAGAGAACCTTCTTCCTGTTTTAAGCCGATAAGCGACAGGTTGCGGTCTGCAGCGAATCTGAAGATCTCAGGGCGCACATCCACCCCTGCATCCGCGTAAAGCCTGTAACGATGCAGCGAAGGGGCATCAACTTTTTCAACTTGCCTCACGCCTTTCAGTCCGGCCAGCGTTGCGTAGTCGACCTCCACCTCAAAATCGATGATCACGACAGAAGATGTTGTTGCATTCAGTTTAAGGTTTTGTACCGTGTCGTCCGCGACCACCTCACCCTTGTTGATCACAACCACGCGGTCGCAAAGCGCTTCAACTTCCTGCATGATGTGCGTGGAGAAGATTACAGTTTTGTCTCTGCTGATATCCCTGATGAGATTCCTGATCTCAACAATCTGATTCGGATCAAGTCCAGAAGTAGGTTCATCGAGGATCAAAACAGTAGGGTCGTGCAACAATGCCTGCGCGAGACCTACACGCTGCCTATATCCTTTTGATAACGATTCAATTTTTTTGTTTTGCTCTTCGCCCAGTCCGCAGCGATCTACCATGTCGGCAACACGTTTGCGCAGGGCAAGTCCTTTCATGCCATAAAGCTTTCCGGAAAAATTCAGGTACTCATGAACATACAAATCGAGATACAGAGGATTGTGCTCAGGAAGGTAGCCGATCACGCGCTTCACATCCATGGGTTGCGCAGCGGAGTCGTAACCTTCAACCAGCACACGACCACTGGTAGGCGGAATGTAACTGGTGGCCACTTTCATTGTCGTGGACTTCCCGGCACCATTCGGTCCAAGGAAGCCAACAATCTGTCCTCTGGATACAGAAAAGGTGACGTTGCTAACGGCTTTCTGGGTGCCGTAAATTTTAGTGAGGTGTTGAACGGTAACTGACATTCGGGTCGGCAAAAATAATGAATGCAGGCTATCTAAGCGAATTGTTAATAATTGTTAAATGTCGCGATTACCAAACGAAAAAAGGGCTCATTAATTGCCGCTGATTGTATTGATCGTTTAATTTCAGAAATTTGCAGACTAATTGATTCTAAATCCCATGCGTCTTCTACTTTTTAGCCTTCTCCTGCTCACGGCAGGCCCAGTCGTTGCCCAGACCGGTTATAGAATTGACTTTAAGGTCGATGGTCTGAAGGACACAACGGCCTACCTCGGTTATTACTATGGCGAGAGCACGTTTGTCAAAGACACAGCGAAAGTTGACTCGAAGGGTCAGTTTGTTTTTGAGGGAAAAAAAGCCCTCGACCAGGGCGTGTACTTCCTCGTATTGGATAAAACGCGGCTTTTCGATTTCGTAGTTTCGGGCGACCAACAGTTCAGCCTGGCGACCAACACAACAGACTATTTCAAAAATATGGTTGTAACCGGAGATCAGGATAACAAGCTTTTCTTCGAGAACATGGTCTTCAATATGGAGCGTCACAAAGAAGCGGAACCTTTTATAAAAGTATTGCAAGACAGTGCGCTAAAAGACGATCAGAAGAAAGCCGCCCGTGAAGAGTTTAATAAAGTCAATGACAAGGTGATGGCATACCAGGATGGCGTGATCGCCCAACATCCAGCTACACTTACGGCCCGCATTTTCAAAGCAAACAAACCGATCCGCGTTCCCGACCCTCCGAAGAGAGCTGATGGCTCTATCGATTCTACATTCCAGCTGAAATGGTATCGCGAACACTTCTTTGATAACTTCGATCTTGCAGACGATGCGATGATCCGTATGCCGCGGCCCATCTATCAGCAGAAGATCAACGAATACCTCGACAAACTCTTTGTACCCCAACCGGATTCATTGAAGAAAGCAATTTCAAACATTGTCAGCAGAGCTAAAAAGAATCAGGAAACGTATAAGTACTCGGTTTGGGCGTGTGTTGTCAAATACCAGGCGCATGAGATTATGGGCCTTGATGAAGTTTATGTAAACCTCTATGATACGTACTTCGCCACTGGAGAAATGAATTTCTGGGCGAATGACAAGATGCGCAAGAATCTGAAAGATGCGGCAGACCGCATGCGCAAGAGTCTCGTTGGAAAGCCGGGCGCAAATCTTATCATGCAGGACGTCAACAAAAGTCCGCGGTCGATGTATGACATCAAGAACAAGTACACTTTATTATACATCTTCGATCCTGACTGCGGACATTGCAAAGAAGAAACTCCAAAGCTTTCAAGCTGGTATAAGAAGAAAAAGTACGATCTCGAAGTATATGCAGTAAGCCTGGACACATCGATGGCCAAGATGAAAGAGTGGATCAAGACGATGGATATGAAATGGATCACGGTGAATGGTCCGAGAACATACGTTGGCCCGGTTCAGGACTTGTATGACTGCGCCACAACGCCATCGCTATACATTCTTGACAATCGCAAAAAGATAATCGCAAAGAAACTACCGGTCGACAAGGTGGAGGATTTCCTTCAGCAGCATGAGCGTGTTGAAAAAGCAAAGGCCGCCAGGAAGCTCTAAACCGAACAGTTGTACGTTCAAAAATGTACAGTTCGATTATTTTTTAAGCGCCATTTAAATGTTTCAGGTATTTTTTTGCCCCTGAATTTCAGCCGTTTGTAACATTTTGTGATTTTTTGAGTCTTATGTGCAACTATTCACCCTTTTCGGAGTATCTAATAGAGAAGAAACCGAAACCTTAATTAGAACGACTATGGCTTTTTTAGAAAAACTACTTGGAAAGAAGAAACCGGAAGTAAAAGCCCGTTGCCCTATTACAAAGGAGCAGATCGAAAATGGGTTTGGATACTTACTGACTACTGCGCAGGTGATCGCATCCAAGAAATACTGGGACATGATCATGACGGAGCCTGAAACGCTGTCATATTCTGTATCTCACTTCAAGAATCAGGAGAGCGGCACACGCATGAGAAGCCTGATCTTTGAAAAATACAGCAGCGTAGAAAAGCCATGGATGATTTCGGATTCATGCATCAACCTGTTCGATAATATCGATAAAAAATCAGCGAAGGATCTCGCAAAGAAATGGTGGGAAACTGCGGGTCAGTTTACACCGGCCAATGCCGGCAACGCATTGCAGGTAATGGATCCAGGATCATATCAGTCTTTCAAGGACTATGCAGTGCTTGAAGCTGGAAGATCGAGAGTTATACTTCATTAATACTTACTCATAGATTTAGGTTTAGGTTGAACCGTCCTGCGTAACCAGGGCGGTTCTTTTTTTGAAGTCGATGCCAATTTGAAGATTGAGCTTGGCTGCAAGCTTCAAGCCTCAAGCTGCAAGTGTCTGTGATACCACTATTACACTAACTCTTATTACCAAACTTACTCGATAAGCAACCAACGTTCCGAAGGTAGACTCAGCTTGTAGCTTGAAGCTTGCAGCTTGCGGCTTTCCTAGTTCGTCCGGTCGATCGTAAACTGTACCAACTGGAGTAGCGAGCGCTTGTACTCTGATTCCGGAAACTCTTTCATAATGGCGAGCGCCTCCTGGTGATATTGCTGCATTTTTCCGATTGCATACTCGATGCCGCCTGAACGCTTCACATAGGCGATCACTTCCTTCACTCGCTTTGGCTTGTCGCTTTCGTTTTTTATGATGCTGATGATCCTGCGCTTTTCGAGCCAGCCGGATTTTGAGAGCGCGTAGATCAGCGGCAGCGTCATCTTCTTTTCCTTAATGTCGATACCTACTGGTTTGCCGATCTCGAGTTCGCCATAGTCAAAGAGATCGTCTTTCAGCTGGAACGCCATTCCGATCTTCTCACCGAATAATCGCATCTTGGCAATGGTGGCCTCGTCTGTACCAGAGGAACTTGCGCCTACCCCGCAACATGCAGCGATGAGTGAAGCTGTTTTCTGACGGATGATTTCGTAGTATACATCTTCGGTGATATCAAGCCGTCTGGACTTCTCGATCTGAAGCAACTCGCCTTCACTCATTTCACGCACGGCATCGTTGACAATCGCGAGAAGATTGAAATCTTTGTTTTCAAGTGCCAGCATCATGCCACGTGAAAGAAGAAAATCACCGACAAGTACAGCAACTTTATTTTTCCAGAGGGCATTCACCGAAAAGAAGCCACGTCTGTAGTTGGCTTCATCCACCACATCATCGTGTACGAGCGTGGCTGTATGCAGCAGCTCAATAAGTGAAGCACCCCGGAAGGTTGACTCCGCAATCGTACCGCACGTCCCTGCACTGAGGAAGACGAACATCGGCCGCATTTGTTTGCCCTTGCGCTTGACAATGTAGCCCATGATCTTGTCGAGCAGGAGCACCTTTGTTTTCATAGAAGCCCTGAACTTTTGTTCAAAGTCTTCCATTTCTTTCGCGATCGGCTTCTTTATGTCTTCTAACTTCAAGGACATTGACGCAATAATACGAAGGATTTTGATCTGTTATAAGATAATGTGCGCATACATCGAGAGTCCAAAGGATTACCACAGTCTGTCACAAGCAATTGCAGGGGTTTTGTTATTTGGCCTTGCGATCTCCAGCTGACGATTTGCATAAATTTCAGTGCTTTGGCTTATATTAGGGTAGAAAAAAGTGTGTAAAACCCCGAACCACCCGGATGCATCACCATCATCTTCATGAGCTGCCAAGTGAGCAGGTTATCCTGGAGCTCATCAGCTACAATCGCGAAAAGCACGACCGGAATCCTTTCAGCAATGTGGACGAGCTCCTCCGCAACCTTCATCCCGAGCGGGTGAACTGGATCAACCTTGATGGCCTGAATGTGTCGCCCATAATTGAAAAACTACAGGCGCATTTTTGTTTTCACTCGCTGGTGGTCGATGACATTCTGAACGACCAGCGTCCAAAAGTTGAAGAGTTTGACGACTACCTTTTTGTAACGTTGAAGATGCTTTATCGGATTGAAGGCTCATCCATTGACTACGAGCAGATCAGCTTCGTTCTGGGGAAAAATTATCTTCTCAGCTTCCAGGAAAAGGAAGGCGACTGGTTTGATGGATTTCGCGAGCGTATTAAGCTCGATCAGGGACGCGTCCGAAAGAAGGGCGCAGACTATCTGCTCTACAGACTCATCGACATCATTGTGGAGAATTATTACAGCGTTCTCGAAAATATTGGTGAGCAGATCGAGATTACCGAATCTGAAATTCAGCAGGACGCTACTGAAGAAAATTTTCAGAAGGTTCAGCAGCTGAAAAAGGAACTGATCTACCTCCACAAGGCTTTATACCCGCTGCGCGATGCTATCGGAAAGCTTGTGAAGGATGAAAGCAGTTTCATTGAAGAAGAAAATGTAAAATATTTTTCAGACGTATATGATCACGTCATCCACCTGATCGACTCCCTTGACACGTACCGGGATCTCACATCAAGTCTTGTTGATATTTACATCAACACACAGAACACCAAACTGAACCAGGTGATTCGCCTTCTCACCATCATTTCGACAATCTTCATCCCGTTAACGTTTATTGTGGGTGTCTATGGAATGAATTTCGATTACATGCCGGAGCTAAGGTGGCAATATGGTTATCACACGATCTGGATCGTGATGATTGTGATTGCCGGATCGATGATCGGGTTTTTTAAGTACAAGAAATGGTTTTGAGAAAGCGGAAGGCTTAAAGCAAAAGCAGAAAGCAGGTTCGTGTAAGCAGGGCGATTCTAGTGTAATGCTCTATTTCGCGCCATGCAAATCCTTATAAAAAGCATTGTTGGTTACGTGCCAATGTGATTCATTTCTATGATCGATCCTGCAGTCACGTGGGCAAACCATAGACACATTCCTATAAACATATCATCCTTCTGGATGAAAAAATACAGGTGATGCTACCATCTTTTTCAATGGCAATCTCGTGCCTGACGTATTCAGGAACCCACTACATCCTCGAAAATTTTTGTCCCTGGCGTATCAACCAACCCCGAAGGGGTTGTATGTTTATAGCAGCACGTACAAAGTGAGCGTGTGCGAACTGCGGACGTTTTTTATCGCTATCGCTTTCATCGCACACCATGGATGTACTTTCTGAACATGCGCAAAAAATCTTGCGGTTTTGCTTAGTCGGATTCGACCGGCTTCGCGCGGTCTACCACATCGACAAGGATAATCTGATTTTTGATTCGCTTTACCACGGTGAACACGTAGTCTTCGTAAGGAATGCTCTCTCCCACGTTTGGAATTCTTCCGACAACATCAATCAACATCCCCGCAAGGGTAACATAGATTTCATTTTCGGGAAGTGGCCTTGGCAATCTTTCGTTTAGGGCAACAAGTGTTACCTGTCCCTGAACGCGATATTTCTTTTCATCGAGTTTTTCGATCAGCGGAGTTTCTGAATCGTACTCGTCCTGGATCTCACCGACAAGCTCTTCGAGGATATCCTCCATGGTGATAACACCTTCCGTCCCACCGAACTCATCGACCACGATTGCGAACTGGATGTGTTGCTTCTGAAAGTCGCGCATGATGTCGATCAGCTTCTTATTTGAAGCAATGTAGTGTGCGGGCCGGATGATATCTTCTATCGCAAAGTCCTTCTTATTATGAAGCTTTTGCAGGAGGTCTTTGGTGAAGATGATTCCGACAATATGATCGATGGTTCCTTCATACACGGGAACGCGCGAATATCCATTTTCGAGAATCTTGTCTATGCTTTGAGCGATGGGCATTGTTTTGCTCACGCCAAACACATGCGTCCGCGGAACCATAGCCTGACGTGCAGAACGCTCAGCAAAGTCAAACGCGTTGCGAATGATCTCATACTTTCGCGCTTCAATCACGCCACTCTTTTTTCCCTGCTCCACCATCATGCGCAGCTCCTCAGGAGAGTGCACTTCCGCTTCCTTGAGCGGTGTGATGCCAATAAGCCGTAGTATAAAGTTTGAAAATCCATTTAAGACCCAGATAAACGGCTTGAAGATCCAGTAAAAAACATTCAGTGGTGCCGCCAGCCAGAGCGTTGTGGCTTCTGGCCGCTGAATCGCATAGCTCTTCGGTGCCAATTCACCAAACACGATGTGAAGAACAGTGATCACAGAGAATGCAACTGGCAATGCAATGCGATGTGCTGCTTCAGGACTTAGCTCAACTCCGATCGCGGCTACAAAGTCAAGCACGAGTTTGGCAACGACATCTTCTCCGATCCAGCCAAGACCAAGTGATGCGATTGTAATTCCAAGTTGCGTAGCTGAAAGGTATGAGTCGAGGTTGGCAATAATGTGCTTCGACAAACTCGCCATCCGGTGACCTTCCTTAGCTTTCAGGTCGATCTGAGAGGACCTCACTTTAACGATAGCAAACTCCGCTGCGACAAAAAATCCATTCAGGGCAACGAGAAAAAATGTCAGGAGGATGTCAATAACCATAAAAAAAGAAAAGGCTGTCCGAAAACAGCCCACAAAAATAACGAAATCTGAAGAAATTGATCACAGTCGCTTCTCAAGCTCTGTTATCTTGGCCTGGGCCTCATTTTTACCCAGAGAAAGTGCTTTTTTGTATAGCTCTACCGCTTCTTTCAATGTTTCCTTCTTTTTGCGAGGGGCAAGACGTGTTCTGTTGGCAGCCTCTTCTACAGCAGCAGCGCGCGTATAGTAAGCATCGGCCTCAGACATCTTAGACTGGATCATCAGCTCCTGCACGCGGGCTTCGATAAGCGCAAGTTCCTGGCTTTTAGCTTCGATTTGCGATTGCTTGTCAGCGATCTCTGCTTCCTGCAAACCAACGGTGGTCACCAGGTTCTGATTTTCGCTGCGATATTTTTCGACTTGCTCCTGCAACAAAGCAATTTCCTGCGTCTTGCCTTCAAGGTCAGCTTTTAACTGCCGTATGGTTTTCGCGAAAGCGCTTGCATTTGCTTTTGAGTTCTTCAAATTCTTTTCAAGCTCATTGATCTTTCCCTGAGTCTGCTTGATGTAGGTGTTGAGATCCTTCATCCGTGCAGCGTAGTCGTCATAGGTTGTTCCTTCAACCATGTTTACGCGAAGGAGCTGGCGGCTTGCATCGATGGAGTCCATGAGGGTACCGACTTCAGACAAAGTCTGAGACATTTCATGACTTTCCTGAAGGGCAACATTTAATGAATCGACCTGGCGCTTCAACGCCTCTTTTTCTTTTGTGTCGCAGGCGATCATGCACGCAGCAAGAGGGATACAAAACATCAATTTTCTCAACATAATGCGTCAAATTTTGGGGTTCGCGCGGTAAAAATAGCCGTATTTCTATTGAGTATGGGCGTTTAAACCAATTAAAAATTTCCGGTGGGCGTAGCATGCTGAAAACCAACAGCTGAACATTCTGCTGTTTTGTTTTTGCTATTACCGAAAGCCCTCTAAATTTGGCACAATTTTGAAAAAAGGGTTATTCTAAAAGCTCAATGCCCAAATTAATAAACACGCAAACGCGTATTGCTGACCTGGGCAAACCTCGAGTAGTCGTTATCGGTGGGGGTTTCGGAGGGTTAGAAGTAGCAAAGGAACTAGTCGGCTCTCAAGTGCAGACTGTACTGTTCGACAAATACAATCACCACTGCTTTCAACCTCTTCTTTATCAGGTCGCCACCTCGGCACTTGAGACAAGCTCGATTGTATTCCCTTTCCGTAAACATTTCGCGAAAGCGGAAGACTTTTACTTCCGGCTCGCTGAAGTGAATGCGATCAAGGCAGATGACAACTGCATTGAAACTTCGATCGGCAGCGTGAAGTATGACTACCTTGTGATTGCGTCAGGCGCAGAAACGAATTTTTATGGTATGAAGGATGTAGAGCAATATTCTCATCCGATGAAGACTATCATCGATGCCATCAAGCTGCGGAACATCATCATCCGGAATTTTGAAACAGCATTACTGACTGATGACAAAGAACTCATGAACAGCCTCATGGATTTTGTTATCGTTGGTGGCGGACCTACCGGGGTAGAACTTGCCGGTGCGATTGCCGAATTGAAGCACTATATCTTTCCGAAAGATTACCCTGAGCTTGAAGTAAGCCAGATGGACATACACCTGATTGAAGCAACTCCGCGGCTGCTGAATGGTATGTCTGATATTGCCGGCCAGAAAGCATACGACTATCTGACAAAGATGGGCGTTCAGGTTCATTTAAACACAGCAGTAAAAACCTATGACGGTTATGAAGTCGCTTTCAGCAACGGCCAAAAGCTGATCACGCGCACACTAATCTGGGCTGCCGGTGTTAAAGGAAATCCGGTTGCTGGAATCAAGGCTGAAAGTTTGGGCAGAGCTTCGCGATTGAAAGTAGACGAGTTCAACCGGGTCCTAGGGCACGATAACATTTTCGCTGTTGGCGATGTTGCATTAATGGAAGGTGGCGATCCCGATTTCCCGAAAGGGCATCCGATGATGGCACCGCCTGCGATGCAGCAAGGTGAACTTGTTGCAAAAAACATCAAGCGAATGCTACGGAAGGAAGCGATGAAACCATTCCGTTATAAGGACCAGGGTTCGATGGCAACCGTTGGCCGCAACCGTGCTGTTGTGGATCTGAAAGCTGTTAAATTTCAGGGATTCTTTGCCTGGTTTGTGTGGATGTTCGTTCATTTGATGTCGCTGATCGGTTTCCGAAATAAATTTTTAGTACTAATAAGCTGGTTGTGGAGTTACTTTTCATACGATAAAAGCAATAGACTAATTATTGCTCGTCCAAAAGACGGGGTGCAATAAACAATGGCTGACTCTCATAGTAAACATCTTACACCTCTCACGACTGCCGGGATCCTGATCTCGCTTGGTATTATCTACGGAGACATCGGGACCTCTCCTATCTATACCTTCCGATTCATTGTTGATGAGCATCCGATCACAGAAGACTTAATTTTCGGTGGCTTGTCTTGTGTGTTCTGGACACTGACGCTCATTACTTCTGTTAAATATGTTTACCTCGCGCTGAGCGCGGACAACAAAGGTGAAGGTGGAATATTCGCACTTTACGCGCTGGTGAGAAGATACAAAGCCGGCTGGGTAATTTTCCCTGCAGTGATAGGCTGCGCGACACTGATCTCCGATGGTTTTATCACTCCGGCAATCTCGGTGACTTCAGCCATCGAAGGTTTGCGAACACTTGATCCAACGATATCGACACGCACGATCATCACGATCGTTGTTATCATCCTTGTTCTTCTATTCATCTTCCAGCAGTTTGGAAGCGGAGTTGTCGGCCGTGCGTTTGGCCCGATCATGATGATCTGGTTTTCGTTTATTGCCGTGATCGGTTTTTCGCACCTCATGCACAAACCGGAAATCCTCAAAGCGCTCAATCCTGTTTACGCTTTCGATCTTCTTGTAAAATACCCGGGCGGTTTCTGGATCCTCGGTGCGGTCTTTCTCTGTACGACCGGAGCTGAAGCGATGTATTCCGACCTCGGCCACGTTGGAAAATCCAACATCCGCGTAAGCTGGGGATTTGTGAAAATTGCGTTGCTGTTGAGTTACTTTGGTCAGGGAGCATACCTGCTTGAACACAAAGGCGAATACCTCGGTGACAAGATCCCGTTCTTCGAGATCATGCCTGAGTATCTGCTGATCTTCGGTGTTGTGATCGCAACACTGGCGACCATCATTGCAAGTCAGGCATTGATCTCAGGAACGTTTACGCTGGTGAACGAAGCCATGAAACTGAAACTCTGGCCAGCAACCCGTGTACGCTACCCAAGCCAGGTGAAAGGCCAGATTTATATTCCAGCGATCAACTGGATTTTGATGGTGGGCTGCATCCTCGTTGTGCTGATCTTCCAAGAGTCGTCCCGAATGGAAGGTGCTTACGGACTTGCGATCACCTTTGACATGCTGATGACAACTTCGTTGCTCGTCTATTACTTCTCTATCACAAGGAAGTCTGTCTGGAGATCGATCGGTCTGGGAATTCTCTTCTTCTCTATTGAGCTTGCCTTCCTTGTTTCAAACCTGAACAAATTCGCACATGGAGGCTGGTTCAGCTTTACCATTGCATCACTGTTCTTCCTGATGATGTACATTTTGCTGCGGGCGAGAAAACTGCGCGAGCGTCATACTGAATTCGTTGACTTGAAACATTACGTGGGGATGATCCAGGATCTTCAATCGGACATGAGTGTTCCGAAGGAAGCAACGAATCTCGTTTACCTGGCGATGGCCGACAGCAAGCGCTACATCGACTCAAATATCATCTATTCGATCTTCAAGAAAAGACCGAAGCGTGCCGATGTCTATTGGTTTGTCCACGTTGATACAGTGGATAGTCCATTCACGAGCAAGTATGTGGTCGATACCATCATTCCAAAGAAATGCTTTTTTGTGAGGATCAAACTCGGTTTTAAAACCGATCACCGCGTAAACCTGATCTTCAACAAGATCATTCACGAGATGGCCGATGCCGGAGAAATCGACCTGACGAGTCCGTATCCTGCGCTGCACAAGTATAGCATGATGGCTGACTTCAAATTCATCATCCTTCACTCATGGGCTTCATCGGACAGTGAAATTTCCAACTTCGAGCGTTTCATCATCCAGGGTTATCGTCTCCTGAAGGCAAACAGTCTTTCTACCGAAGAGCTTTATGGAATTGAAGCCGCCAACCTTGAAATTGAAAAGGTTCCGATACAAGTAGGGCCGCAGGCGAAGGTGAAGATTAAGCGTGAACGGGAATAGGCGGAATCTTAAATTTTGAAATTTTAAATTTTAAAATTGGTCTCGATCACAATGGAAACTTTCCTTCCTTGAATTTGATTCCCGTATCTGCACGAGTTAACGGTCAGACCGTGTAATCTGGGGCATTTAAATTTTCAAATTTCAAATCCCCAAATTTAAAATTACTCTATCCGCATCCGGACACCCCTGTCCACTACTGACCGGGCTCTTTGTGCAAAAACCTTGTTTTTATTCAGATTTCGGTCTTTTTTAATGGCACTAATGTTGGAAATGGTGGGGCTATAACCAGTCTTCATGATACGCAACTACATCACCATCGCCCTTCGAAGCATCGTTCGAAACAAGGTTTACTCATTTATCAATATCGCTGGCCTGTCCGTGGGGATCGCGTGCTGCCTTCTCCTGGCGCTGTACATCCAGGATGAACTTAGCGTTGACAGTCATCATCGCGATGCTGACCGCGTTTATCGTGTTCTTTCACTCATGGGAGAAAACGCTGAGCACACCATGCACACCACCTCTGCACCGATTGTCTGGGGAATAAAGCCAGAACTTCCCGAGATAGAAACGGTGACACGATTGGTGAATCCTCCGGGCGTTGCGCAAAACCTCATCACGTACGAAGACAAAAAATTTTACGAAAGCCACGGATATATCGCTGACTCCACCCTCTTCGATATTTTCACCTACAACTTCAAAGAAGGAAATCCCAAGACATCACTGGTTGAGGCCAACAGCATTGTCATCACGGAGCAGATGGCGAAAAAACTTTTCGGTGATGAGCCGGCCCTGAACAAGGTTATCAATGTTAATCAGAGCGGACCTTCCGGTGATTTTAAAATAACGGGTGTATTGTCGGAGAAGCAGAACAACACAGAACTTAAAGCGAATTTTTTTGTCTCCATGACAAGCAGTGGATGGGCGGAGTACCTGCGTAGCCCTGCTGTGATCGACCAGTGGGCGGGACAAAATTTTCTCCTCTCGTACATCAAACTCAAACCTGGCGCAAACCCAGATGAGTTTATTCCAAAAATGAATAAGGTATTCCTGAAGTATGGTGCCGAAGATCTGAAAGCACTGGGAATGAAAAAGAAACTTGGTCTGTTCCCACTGAAGGAAATTTACCTGCATGCATCATACGGTGAAAGCAGCCCGCGAATAACATACCTCTATGTGATTGCTTCCATCGCAGTTTTCATTTTACTGATCGCATGCATCAATTTCATGAACCTGTCAACGGCAAAAGCAACGAAGCGTGCCAATGAAGTGGGGCTGCGCAAAACACTTGGTGCCTATCGCTCATCGCTGATCAGTCAGTTTCTTGGAGAGGCGATGGTGATTGTGACCCTCGCGATTTTTGTCAGCCTTGGACTCGTGCAGCTTTTGCTACCGGTCTTCAACCAGGTGACGCTGAAGTCTATCGTTTTCGACAGCAGTAATGCTTATTTCTTCATGGCCGCGCTGGCCGGCATCGCCATCGTCACTGGACTTGTTGCGGGAAGTTACCCAGCATTTTACCTTTCATCGTTCCAGCCTGCAAAAGTTCTGAAGGGAAAGATTGCGGTTAATCAGTCCGGAAGTTTTCTGCGAAAGAGCCTCGTAGTGTTCCAGTTTGTTGTGGCGATCACGCTTGTGTGCGGCATGATCATGATCACAAAACAATTGCGCTTCATGCACGAGAAAGATCTTGGATTTGATAGCGGAAACAAAATCGTGTTGCCGCTACGCGCGGAGGCCGCCCGCACAAGCTATGTCGGACTACGCGATGAGGTCTCAAAGATCGCTTCTGTAAACAATGTCACAGCTTCCAACTATCTCCCGGGTTCCAACATCTGGCATGACTTCAGTCTATATCCGGAAGGATCTTCAATGGAAAAAGCGGTGATGGTGAAGAACGTGCGCGTGGAGCCGAACTTCATGGACGTGATGAAGATCAATATTGTGGCGGGCAGAGGGTTCACTGAAAATCGCGAGGCCGATACCCAGAACAAAATCATCATCAATGCAACGGCTGCGAAAAGACTTGGGTTTACACCGGAAGAAATTGCCGGAAAGACGCTTTACAACGACAGGAGTACTGGCCGCACAGCATTTGAAGTGATCGGTGTGATGGAAGACTATCACCACGTTTCTGTGAAAGATGAAATATTTCCGATCCTGTATTTCCTTGCTCCTGACATCAATGCGCACAACTTTGTGATCGTTGATGCTGAAGCCAAAAATCTCAGCACAACGCTGTCATCGATCGAATCGGTGTGGCGCAATCTCAATCCCGACACCCCTTTTGAGTATACGTTCCTCGATGAGAACATCAAGAAGCAATACGGAGAAGATGAACGTGTGGCAAGCGTAATCACAAGCTTTACGGTCATTGCCATGATCATTTCATGCCTGGGATTGTACGGATTATCAACCTTTATGGCTGAAAGAAGATTCAAAGAAATTGGCGTGCGCAAGGTAATGGGTGCAACCGTTTCGCAGATCGTGCAGATGATGTCCGGAGAGTTCGTTAAACTCGTGGTGATTGCATTTGTTGTTGCGATACCACTCTCCTACTACGCCATCGAGAAGTGGCTGGAAAACTTTGCCTATAAGGCACCGGTATCCATTTCAATATTTACAGTGGCAGGCATCAGCGCGTTATTCATCGCTTTGCTCACAGTGAGCTTCGAATCCTTCCAGGCTGCATCAAAAAATCCGGTAAACGCATTACGTAACGAATAGGTCATTGTCTTTATGTTCAGGAACTATCTTATCACAGCTTTCAGATTTTTACTGAAGAATCAACTTTTCACCACGATCAATGTTGTTGGTCTTGCCGTCAGCATCGCATCGAGCATGCTCATCTACCTGTATGTGAACAATGAGCTCACCTATGATGAATTCCACGCAGATATAGACCGGATATACATTATCGGTGAAGGATCGAAAGAGGGGAACGAAGACGAAGCTGCATACTATCAGACGGTGCTGCCATTGCTTCCCACGATGCTTGACGAAATTCCCGAAATTGAAAGTGGAACCCGCTATTTCGACTGGGAGCAACATGTATTAATGGACGGCAATAAACGATTTATCGAGCAGGTCCTATATGTTGACAAAACATTCCTCGAAGTGCTGAGCTTTCCGATGGTGGCCGGTGACAGACACACGTGTCTCGCAAGCAAAGATCAGATCGTCATTTCTTCTGTCATCGCCAATAAGCTTTTTAATTCCACCGATGTGATCGGTAAGACGCTCAAGCTTGAGAACGGCAAAGTGTACTCAGTGAGTGGCGTGCTTGGCGATATTCCGCAAAACTCAAGCATTCAACCCGATGTTCTTATCTCGCTGCTTGACAAAGAAAACGACAAAGACTTTCAGTCGATGGGAAACTGGTATAACACCATTGCGCATGCTGTGATAAAGGTGAGACCAGAGGCGGACATACAGGTTCTGCGCGAGAAATTACCAGGCCTTGTCAAAAACCATTATCACGAGGCAGCAAAGGATCGCGTTCTCAAAGTGTATCCATTAAGCAACCTCCGTCAGTCGGAAACAGATAACCAGACATTTATTTATGGATTGGGAACAATCGGTGTTCTCATCCTGCTGGTCGCTGTCATCAACTTCATGAATCTCGCCATCGCCTCCTCACTCAAGCGATTGAAAGAAACCGGGTTGCGTAAGGTGATGGGATCGGCAAAACGGTCTATCATCCTTCAATTTTTCCTCGAGGCTGCGCTGCTGACTTTTATCGCAAGCTTCATCAGCGTTGGACTGCTGCAGCTTGTCCTGCCGATGATTGACACTATCCTGGGCGTATCGTTGACACTTGGCCTTGCTCAACTGATTGACCTTGCGATTGTTTCTCTTATACTGATTTTCGTTATTGGATTTGCTGCCGGGGTGTATCCGGCAGGATATCTTTCATCATTCAGCACTGTGAACGCGGTGAAAGGAAAAATTCCAAACTACAGCCGCAAAGTAACGCTGCGTAATGCGCTTGTAGTCGGCCAGTTTGCTGTGTCGATCGCAATGATCATCGGTGTCATCGTTGCATCGCGCCAGATCCACTTCATGAAATCGGCCGATGTGAAATTCAATAAGGAGCATGTGCTCGTAATAAACCTGTCTACAGGTTACGTTGATGAAAAAGCAGCAAGAACAAAACTGCGTGGTATCTACAATGAACTGGCCGGCCGTTCTGATGTCGCTCAATTGTCCCTTTCTCAAACCACACCCGGAAGATATTCCGAAAGCTACAACGGTTATCTGGGGGAAGGACAAAGTGAGCCTGTATCACTACGTCAGGCAACAGTGGATGAGTCGTACCTCGATCTTTACGGCATCAAGCTAATTGAAGGATCGAACTTCTCAAGATCTCTTGCCGACAGCGGGCACTACGTCATGATTAACAAAGCTGCAGCCGATGCTTACGGCTGGAAGAGTGCTGTGGGAAAACGTATTCGGGGAAACGGAACAAAAGACGAATTCACCATAATCGGTGTCTTCGACAATTTTCATTACCGATCCCTCGAGGGAAGCGTTCAGCCACTCCTGCACTTTTATCAGAGACCAAAATCGATTGACAATGCAAACTACCTGAGCCTGAGGATTACTCCGGCAAAGGCGACCGAGCTGTTATCATATCTTGAAAACCAATGGAAAACCCTAGACTCTTACGGGAGTTTCTCATACTTTTTTGTTGATGAACAATTCGACAGCCAGTACGCAAGCGTTGAACGGACACTGATCCTGATCTCATTCTTCGCAGTTGTTGCTATTGTGATCTCCTGCTCAGGAATTTTTGCTTTGTCAGCCATTGCGGCACAGCAGCGCACCAAAGAGGTTGGAATTCGCAAAGTAATGGGTGCATCGGTGACCAATATTGTAGCGTTGTTGTCGAAAGAATATATTCGGCTTGTCGGAGTTGCTGTGGTCGTTGCCATTCCTATGGCGTGGTATGGAATGAACCAGTGGCTCGAGGAGTTTGCCTATAAAATCGAAATTGAGTGGTGGGTATTTGTTCTTGCAGGCGCTACAGCTATTGTGATTGCGCTGTTCACGATTGGAAGTCAGTCGGTAAAGGCCGCGTTGAACAACCCTGTTGATTCCCTCCGGAACGAGTAGAACAAAGTCAGGTTAAAACGGTTAAAATAGTATGGTTACAAATTACCTGAAGACTGCGCTCCGGAATTTTTACCGGCACCTGACGTATACAAGCATAAACGTTTTCGGACTGACCATTGGTCTTGCGACAAGCATATTGATCTACCTGTGGATTGCAGACGAATACACCTACGACAACCAATATCACGAGGCTGATCGCATTTACGCTGCGATCACAAATCATTTTTACACCAATGGTACAATTGAGACAGGTGCCGAGACCTCCGGACTTCTCGCAGAGAGCCTTGTCCAGGAGTATCCCGAGATACAATTTGCGGCCCGCACGAGCTGGGATGAAGACCGCTTACTGCGATTTGAAGACAAGTCGATAATGCAAAAAGGTATTCTCGCAGATCCATCCATCTTCAGTATATTTCAATACACAGTACTCGAAGGGTCCCGATCAAACCCATTGCCCGATAAAAATTCTATTGTGCTGACAAGGTCAACAGCGGAGAAATTCTTCCCCGCGGGAGGCGGCATTGGCAAGGTGTTCAGCGTTGAGGAGAAATATGACATGCGCGTGACAGCCATCATTGAAGATGTGAACCATACACAACTGCCCTTTGATTTTATTGTGCATTATCAGATCGCCACCGAGGAAACACCCTGGCTCCTCGAGTGGGACAATTCCAACGATCGTACTTTCGTGAAGCTCAATGCGGGAGTTTCTGCAGCGCTGCTGAACCAAAAACTTCAACGGCACATCCGCTCGAAATGTGGCCAGTGTGACTCGGAGGTTTGGCTTCAAAGATTTTCGGAAACACGCCTCTACGATTCCTACGCGAACGGAAAAGCTTCGGGAGGGAGAATCGAATACATCCGCATTTTCACCGTGGCAGGAGTACTTGTGCTGATCATCGCGTGCATCAATTTTATGAACCTCTCCACCGCCCGTTCTGCTACCCGAAGTCGCGAGGTGGGTGTGCGAAAGGTTGTCGGTGCCCAGCGGAAAAGCCTGATCGCGCAATTCATCGGTGAGTCGCTGCTCACTTCCTTTGTCGCGTTAGCGCTGGCATTGGCGTTGGTGCAATTACTCATTCCGGCATTCAATTCTGTCGTGGAGAAAAACGTAAGCCTCGATTTCACAGATCCTGGTTTTACAGTTTCCGTTGTAGGCATAACCTTCCTTACAGGTTTGGTTGCGGGTAGTTACCCGGCATTATTTCTTTCATCATTAAACGCGGTCACAGTATTGAAAAGAAATACACGTTCTATAATTACAGGGGGCGCGCTGCGCAAAACGCTTGTTGTCGTACAATTTGTGTTGTCTATTGTACTTATCATCACGAGCGTGGTGATCTTCAGGCAGGTCAACTACATCAAAAACAAAAATCTCGGCTTCGATCGCGATCAGGTTATCACGTTTCGAATGAGAGGCAATGCCTCAAAGAATAAAGACGCGATGAAATCCCAGGTGCTGGCACATCCATCCATCAAGTCGATGACGTTTGCAGGGCAGGATCCGTTTTCAATTTCATGGACAACCACTGCAGTAACGTGGCCGGGAAAACCCGAAGGCGCGGTGACCCCGTTTAAGATCGTTAATTGCGACAAAGACTTTATAAAGACGCTCGGAATGAATATCGTGGAGGGAAGGGATTTCATCGATGATCAGTCCGATTCAACAAACTTCATTGTCAACGAAGCTGCTCTTGCTATTATCAATACAGATGATCCGATTGGCAGCGGGCTTGAGGTGTGGGGAACAAAAACCGGAAAAATCATTGGCGTTGTCAGGAATTTTCACAACAATCATTTTTCGAAGCAAATAGATCCGCAGATCATCATTGTAAGGCCGCAGAACACATGGATGGTCTTTGCAAAAATTGAACACGCAGGCATCACCGAGGGCATCCAACATCTGGCGAAAATCCAAAAGCTCTACGACCCGAACTATCCATTCGACTATTCATTTCTCAGTGAAAAGTTTGACAGGCAATACAAAATGGAAAGTACGACCGAACAGGTTGCTTTATATTTCACGGTTGTAGCAATTTTTATCTCGTGCCTGGGACTTTTCGGACTCGCGTCATTTACTGCCGAGCGGAGGACGAAAGAACTGGGTATCCGTAAGGTGCTTGGCGCTTCTGTGTCCAACCTGGTGACTATGCTGTGCTCAGATTTCGCCAGAATTGTAATGATTGCCATTCTCGTCTCATGGCCAATTGCCTACTTCATCGCAAACGCTTTTCTTGAACGGTACACTTACCACTTCGAGCTGACGTGGCTGATCTTTATCTTGTCCGGGGCATGTGTGCTTTTCCTGGCGCTGCTGACAGTTTTTTATCAATCCTTTCGCGCATCTATCACAAACCCTGTGAAATCATTGCGGACCGAATAGCATTAACGTTCATTAACGATAATTAACAATTTTTCCGACCGCATCCGGACGTTTTGTAACAATTTCGCGCAGTGTAATCAAAACTAAATCGCGAATTGAAGCATCTGCATGTATAACCACAACTGGCATCACTATTGGAATGCCGCGGTTGGGAAAAAGTAATCTAACCTATGTTTAAAAATTATTTCGTCATCGGACTACGAAACCTGCTGAAACAAAAAGGATACTCCATCATCAAGATCCTCGGGCTGGCCTTCGGCCTGGCGGCAAGCATGATGATCTATCTGTATGTGCGGGAAGATCTGAGCTATGACACGTATCATAAGAATTTCAAGAATATCGTCAGGGTTCTCACGATTGACAGCGCAGAAGGTGTCAGCAGCAAACTGGTGGGCGTCACGCAGCCAATGCTGGGACCGACCGCAACGGATGAGCTACCGGAAGTCGTAAACAGTGTTCGCTTCACCGGGGGCCAGCCGTATGATCTTAGCTACGAGGACAAAGCACTCAAATGCCAGGGAGCGTTTCGCGTAGACCCGTCCGTGTTTGACGTTTTCGATTTCAAGGTCATCGATGGCGCCACCACCGGCATTCTCGATCAGCCGGGATCAATTGCCATAACAGAATCTCTAGCCAAAAAAATATTTGGCGAAGAACGCGCGGTCGGTAAGATCATCAGGCTCAATCAGAACACCGATCTGTACATCACTGCGGTACTGGCTGATCAACCAAACAATTCTCATTTGCAGTTTGATCTGCTCAGAACGCTTGTGCCGGGGCAGAACGAAGACGGGCTGCGGCAGTCACTTGAGACCTGGCAGGGAATCTTTTGCTTCACCTACCTCCATCTTGACAAACCTGTCAATGAATCTGATCTCAACGCTAAACTTCAGGCGATCAGCAAGAAAAATAATGCCTTTGCATTTTTTACTCCGGTAGTCCAGAAGCTCGAAGACGTGCACCTCAAATCCAAAGAGATCTTGTTCGAAACGAACGCTAATAAGGCGGATGAACTTAACGTGTATGTGCTTAGTATTATCGCGCTCCTGATCCTGGTCCTTGCAGCTGTGAATTTTATGAACCTGGTGACGGCCAAATCGACAGGTCGTGCAAAGGAAGTTGGTATGCGCAAAGTGATCGGAGCGGTCAGATATCAGCTTGTCGGGCAGCACCTCGTTGAATCAATCCTCGTGACCTTGCTGGCAGCGCTGATCGCGATTGCACTGGTTTTTGTATTGACCCCAGTGCTCAACAGCAGCTATCAGCGCTATGCTGACTTTATGATCCTGTTTCAGCCGCAAAGCCTGCTTGTGATTGCCGGCCTGATCCTGATCGTAGGCTTACTCGCGGGAATCTATCCCGCCTTTGTTCTCTCCGGCTTCAAGCCGATCATGGTCTTAAAAGGGTCGTTTAAGAATTCCGATAGTGGCATCAAACTGAGGAAAGCGCTTGTCGTGCTGCAGTTCACCATCTCTATTGCCTTGATGGTAGGGACCGGTATCGTGTATCAGCAAATGCGATACATCTACACGGCAGACCTTGGCTATGACCGTGATCAGGTGATCACCATTCAGCAAAGTGGCCCTGCAGTAGGGCTCTCACAGACATTCAAGACCGAACTGCTCCGAAATAAAAACATTACTGCCGTGGGAACTGCCTCGGCACGCATAGGCCAGCAGTTGGGCCGGACAAATATCGTCCCGGACGGAGCCACGAGTGAAACCAACATCATTACGAGCATTATGTCTGCGGATGAGACTTACATTCCTGCAATGGGTATGGAAATTTCGGCAGGCCGGAATTTCTCGAGAGAGTTTGTCGATTCTTCATCGATGCTCATCAACGAAGAGATGATGCGCCTGCTGAAGTGGGATGACGCGATCGGAAAAAGGATCAGCCTGCAGTCAGGTCCCAATCCAACTGACCTCACACCTTACACCGTAGTGGGCGTTGTAAAGGATTTTCATTTCGCAACGATACGCCACAAGCTCGAGCCAATGTTCATGCTATACAGCGAAAACAATCCTGCTGTCGCGATAAAAGTGAAAGCTGAAGGTATGGAGGAAACACTGGCACACATTGAAGCCACCTGGAAGAAAGTGAATCCCGGCAGGACCTTTGAGTACGCTTTCCTTGACGAACAGTTTGCAAACCTGTATCGCAATGAGCAGGCCTTTGCAACGATGTCCACACACTTCACAGTGCTAGCGATTGTCATTGCAGGGCTTGGATTGTTTGCCCTGTCAGCGTTTACGGCCGAACAACGGAAAAAAGAAATCGGAATCCGAAAAGTACTTGGTGCAAGTAATGGAAACATTCTTTATAAACTATCCATCGAATTTGTTCAACTGATCGTCATCTCGTTCGTGCTTGCGAGCGGTATCGCATGGTACGTGATGACGAAGTGGCTCGAAGATTTCCAATACAGCATAAAACTTGGAGCGGGAATCTTCATTGCGGCAGGACTCACATCCATCCTGATCGCTATGCTCACGATCAGTTTTCAGGCATTGAAGGCAGCGTTCACCAACCCGGTGGATTCACTGCGAAATGAGTGATCATATATGAAGGGCTGTCAGTAAAAAAACTGGCATCCCTTCCTCTCTTCGTCCATTAATATTATATTGGGCGGTTAAATCCCCATGCTCAAGAATTACCTGCTTATTGTTCTGCGGTTCATGTCCCGCCAGCGGGGATTCTCAGTCATCAATATTTCAGGTCTCACGCTGGGCATCGCCTGTAGCCTCCTCATCCTTCTATATGTTCAGGATGAATTGCTTTACGATCGTTTCCATCCTGATATCAACCGCTCGTACCGCGTAGGCTTCGAGGGTAAACTGCAGGGTAAAAGTATCCGCTCAACGCTGACTTCGTTTCCGCTAGCCCATGCGTTACGCACAGAACTGCCGGGAGTGGAAACATCCACGCGTCTGGTGAAGTGGCAAACGTTCCCGATTCATCATGACGGAAAAACTTTCACCGAAAAATACCTGCTTCTTGCCGACCGGAATTTCTTTCGGTTTTTCAACTTCCGGCTCCTCGAAGGTCATCCGGATTCAGTTCTGACCGGTGAACGAAAAGTTGTGATCTCTGAATCGGCAGCGAAAAGAATTTTCGATTATAAAGGCCGCGGTGATCGCACACCTATCGGTAAAAAATTCGAGATGGCGCAGGGGTATCAAGTTTATGTTGCAGGCATCGCTGAAGATGCTCCGCTGAACAGTCACTTTCACTTTTCACTGATCCTGTCACTCGACTCGTGGAATGCTGCTGCCAGCGAAGACTGGATCTCAACGCAGGTACTCACATACTTCAAGCTCGCGCCCGATGCTTCGTCTGAGCAGTTGGCCGAGCGAATCAATCAGCTACTGTCTTTCAAACTCAACAAAGAACTGCAGGAGGTTCGCAAACTTTCACTCGAAGAATTCCGCAAGCAGGGCAATGAACTGAGATACTTCGTGCAGCGCATGGGCGACATTCATCTCCAGTCGGACCTGGCGGAAGAAATTGAAGTGAATGGCAGTATTGAATACATCTATCTGTTCAGCTGCATTGCGGCATTCATCATTATGCTTGCCTGTATCAACTTCATGAACCTCACTACCGCGCAGTCTGCGAGTCGTGCAAAAGAAGTTGCAGTACGGAAATCCGTTGGTGCGCAAAATGCGAGACTGATCTCCCAATTCCTGCTGGAGTCATATTTCTACGTTGGGATCGCAGTTCTGCTTGCAGTCGTGGTCCTCATTGCGATCCTGCAACCTTTCAACTATTTTACCGGGAAAGAGATTTCGTTCACCACGCTCTTTAGTCTTGAATTCATCGCAGGAATAATTCTCTTCGTGTTAGTCACCGGGTTGGTTGCCGGGAGTTATCCCGCATTCTACCTCACGCAATTCAGTCCGATAGAAGTTTTAAAAGGAAGTTTGCGTGCCAAGCTTCGCAGCTACGGTATCCGAAACATACTCGTGGTGTTCCAGTTTTTTATTTCTACTGCACTGATCATCGCTACCATGATCGTATACCAGCAACTGCAATACGTTCAACGCGCCAACCTTGGTTTTAATAAAGAAAATATCGTCAACCTGCTCCACACACGGAATCTTGGCGATAAGGGAAAGGTGTTCAAGGATGCTGTTTTGAAAAACGAGTTCATCGTGTCCGCAAGCTATTGCAACCGTCTTCCACCAAACGTTGACTGGCAATCGATTTTCAGAAACGAAAATTCAGACCGGGATCATTTGTTCTCCGTCTATGAAATGGACTATGATCACCTGAAGACGATGGGGTACACCATGCTGCAGGGAAGGTTCTTCAGCCCGGGCTCGAAGAAAGATTCAGCATACCTTATTTTGAATGAAAGGGCAGCGGAGGCCTTAGGGATAAAAATAGTTGATGGCCAAAAAGTTTTTTCCGGTTACGATCAACCCTCAGGACGCGTCCGCCAGGTGATCGGGATCATGAAGGATTTTAATTTCAGGAGCCTTAAAGATCCGATACAACCCCTTGCTGTTGTGCTGGGCTATGAGCCGAACTGGGAGATGGCTGTGCGCATCAAGGCGGGCCATCTCGAAGACGGACTTGCAGCTTTGGAGAAAATCTGGAAGGAGCTCGCCCCCACCGCACCCTTCGAATATTCACTCGTTGAAGACAATTTCAAACATAAGATTGAGACAGAGCAACGTGTGGCCACACTGTTTATGATCTTTACACTCCTGGCCATCTTGATAGCTTGTCTCGGATTGTTTGGACTGGCGACATTCACTGCCGAACAACAACGCAAGGCCATCGGAATCCGGAAGGTACTGGGCGCGACTGTCCACGAGATCGTCCGGATGCTGAACATGAGCTTCCTTAAACTTGTCCTTATCGCCAATGTTCTCGCGTGGCCATTCACCTGGTGGGTCATGAGTCTATGGCTGGACCAGTTCGCCTTTCATATCACTATCCCATGGTGGATTTTCCTGATCGCAGGCGCCATAACCTTCCTGATCGCGTTGTTTTCCGTTAGTTTTCAGGCTGTTAGGGCCGCTTCCGGAAATCCCGTAAATTCCTTAAGAAATGAGTAGGGGTCAAAGCAACCTATGTTGTCTTTGAATAGTCTTACCACTGTAAATTGATGTTTTATGAAGAAATCAGCCCTTATCGCGCTAAGCCTGTTGGCCATGGCAACCGGAGCATTTGCGCAGGAAATACAAAAAGAGCTCAAGTCATTTTCGCGCATCATAGCTTCACCCCGCGTGAATCTCATTCTTAAGAAAGGTGAAAAGGAAAGTATCCGCCTCGTATATAATGATGTGAGCAAAAGCAAAATCAACATCGAAGTATCGAATCACACCCTCCACCTTTACCTCGACAACGCACGCAAGGTGGAGAAGATGGATCCGTATGGCAACGACTTCGGGCCGAGGAGAAACATGTACGATGGTGTTTCAATCACTGCATATGTTACTTACAAATATCTTGAAGGTCTGGAAATCCGCGGCAACCAGGAGCTCACTTGCTATGACCCTATTGAAGCGGACGAATTTCGTCTGAAGGCTTATGGCGAAAACGAGATAACGCTGGCGTCACTCAAGACAGATTTCTTTAAAGCATCATTGTACGGTACCAACGAATTGAAGATCAGCAAAGGAAAAGTAGTCGAGCAGAAGTACAAGCTTTACGGAGAAAACAGAATCGACACGCGCGCCCTGAAGAGCGCCTATGTTTCTACCAGCATTTTTGGAGAAGGTGATCTCAAAATTACTTCAACGGAAGAAGTTCGTGTTGACGCCTTTGGAGAGCCAAGCATTCATGTGAATGGCGGGGCGAATGTCAATCGCAGACTCGTCTTTGGACGCACTTCCATCTTCCACGACTAAATCAAGGTTCAAAGTTCAAGGTTCAAGGTTTGAAGTTCACAACTTTGAACCTTAAACTTTGAACTTTAAATTTCCCCCTTCCCTCAGTCAAACCGCCTCTTCACTCATTTGCTATCCTCTGTTCCAATTAAAAGCCGTTAGTTGATATAGTTATGGAAACATCGGGTTCGATGCATCCTTAGAATATCAACAAACAAAAACTTTTATGAAACGCTGGAAAATTGTTGTGATGGCTTTGCTGGCAGTCAGCACGGTCATGCTGTTGTCCTTTACGTTCCGCAGAGCGGATGAAAAGATTTCCAAAAAGAAAACGGGTTTCGTGCCGCCAAAGGGATGTGTATTCCGTACGGTAATGGGTGAGGAATCTTCTGATTCTTCGTTTGTGTATAAGACACCGGAGAAAGTGCTGACTTCTATGACGCGAGGTCTCGCGTGGATTGTTGAAGCACAAAATGCAAATGGTGGCTGGGGTGCGGGCAGTCACTCCCGCCAGGATATTCGCGATCCACATGCAGTGCAGACAGATCCGGCTACAACATCCATGGTGGCGATGGCGTTGCTGCGCAGCGGGAGCACGCTGACAAGCGGAAAAAATTCTGCACAGCTGAAAAAGGCACTCAACTATTTACTCGAGGCGGTTGAAAAATCTTCGCCTCAGCATCACAACATCACTGAACTTACGGGCACACAAATCCAGACGAAGCTGGGTGCTAACATCGATGTTGTGCTCACCGCCCAGTTCCTCTCTGATATTGTTGATCATGCGAGCTACGATGAGTCGCTGAAAAGACGTGTTGAAAAAGCGCTCGATGTATGTGTCTCCAAAATTCAAAAAGCGCAGGACGTGAATGGAAGTATTGCCGGAGCCGGCTGGGCGGGTGTGCTGCAGTCATCCTTTGCAACAAACGCACTGGAAGCTGCCGAAACAAAAGGTGCGAACGTTGACAAGAAGGCATTGGACAAGTCGCGCGAATTTCAAAAGAAAAATTACGATGTAGCCACGGGAGATGTGAACACCGATATGGGCGCGGGAATCGTTCTTTATTCTGTAACAGGCTCTGCGCGTGCCAGTGCAAAGGAAGCAAGAAAAGTGAAGGAAGAACTCGCGCGTGCGAAAGAAGAAGGACGCATTGATGCCGCTGCTCCTGTAAGTGCTGAGAGCCTTGAGAAGATCGGTTACGACAAGGATGACGCGCTGAAATATTCAACAGCTTACAATGTGTACGAATCTGCCAAAGTGCAGGCGCAGCGCGAAGATGTGATGAGTGGCTTTGGCAACAACGGTGGTGAAGAGTTCATGAGCTATTTACAGACCGGAGAGAGTATGATCATAGGCAAGGATAGCGGATGGAAAAAATGGTACGATAACATGAGCGGACGTTTGCTGAATATTCAGAACAATGACGGAAGCTGGAATGGTCATCACTGTATCACGAGCCCGGTGTTCTGCACAGCAACATGTCTGCTGATCCTTTCGGTAAATAATGATGTTGACAAGCTTGTGAAGCAGGGGGCGAAATAGGTGGCCGGGGGCCGGGGAGCCAGGGGGCCGGGGAGCCAGGGGGCCGGGGAGCCGGGGAGCCGGGAATGCCGGGGCGGAAATACCAAGTTCCAAGAGCCAGGTTCAAGATTCAAGATTCAAGGCCACAGACGGCTATACCTCCCTTGGGATTTGGATCTTGGTTTTTGGAATTTGGATCTTTGGTCTTTGGATCTTACTTTATGAACACCGCCTCTGAAGCCTTCGACACTCCACTCTCGTTGAAGGCTTCGACCGCGAAGTAATAGCTCACACCTTTGGACAGCGCGCGGATTTCCTTTGAAGAAGGTGCATCGCCCCAGATCTGATACGTTTGGTAGAGTTTGTTCCTGTCAATTCCCCATAGAATGTTGTAGCCGGTTGCTCCCGGGACTTTTTGCCATGTAACCGTAGCGTTGCGCGGATCGGCATCGCGCGTGGCTTTTACTCCGCCCGGAGTTGCCGGAACAGGATCCTTGCTTTTTCCAAACACACGAATGTCACTTATGGCAAGGTTCTTCGCAGCAACGTAAATGTGCTCGTACTTTACATAGCGACCCTCCACCGGCCGTGGCAATTCAATATAGGCGTTCGGGCGATCGCGCTTTTCCTTCGACAAGTCAGCCACCGTCTCCCAGCTGTTGCCATCCTTCGAAATAAAAATTCTGAACTGCGTGTAAATCTTCGGATCAAACCCGTCAAAAATTTCGGATTTGTAGTCGGTGAAATTTATTTGTAGAGCGTTGATTGAACAGAGTTTCTGCAGATCGATCGTTATCGACTCTCCTTCCTTATTTTGCTTCGCTACCCAGAATGTCCTTGGATTCTCATCGGTGACTGATGCAACTTTGAACGTGTCCATCACCGAAGACGATGTTGCCGGTTTCTTGTACGAGAGCAACATCCATCCTGTAAAGAGCTCGTCTTTATTCTGCCACTTCTTTGTAGGAAGATAGTGTGGAAAGTCACCGAAGCGCGTGTTGGCAAACATTTGTCCATCGCTGTCGAATCCCGTTGGAAACATAGCTATCCTTCTTTCGAAGTTCCAGTTCACTGCAATCCATGGTGTGCCGGTGTTCCAGTAGTTTCCATAGTTGTCCTGGAACGTGTTTCCATGACCGGCTCCATTCACAAATCCTCCCGGCTTGTAAGAAACCGGGTTGTATGGTGCATAGGTAAACGGGCCAAGCGGATGATCGCCAACATATGTGCCATTAGCGTATACGTTGTATTCTGTACCGGGTGCTCCGTACTGCAGGTAGTACTTGTTGTTGTGTTTCGTCATCCAAGCGCCTTCAGTGAACGGCTTGATGCTTGAGGTGTGGTCGCGGCCAAATCTCTCCCACCCGTGTTCTTCCGGATTAAGGTAAATCAATCCCTTGTACTGACCTTTGTAGTTCAGGTTCTGACTTTTGTCGAGTTCACTGCCAAACAGCGGATAGACATTTGAAGAACCCCAGTACATATACCACTTGTCTAGCTCCTCGTCATAGAAGAGTGCAGGGTCCCACGGGCCAATGTCTTTTGGAAGTGGCGGAGGCCAGCGATTGTAAAAGATAAGTTTGCCTTTTTCGGGTTCGGTCGAGATAAAGATTGGTCGTCTTTCGAATGTAGATTGAAAGAGGTAAAGCGTATCACGGACCGACATTGCAGCGGGCGCGCACATATCTTCCATCGGCCACTTGTCTGGAACAATATAATTCCAGTTCACCAGGTCTTTCGAGTGCCAGTATCCCCCGGAGATGGTCACGAACAAAAAATACTCGCCTTTGTGATTGACGATCACCGGGTCTGCACCTGATCGATAAGAGATCTTTTCCTGTAGCTGCTCGAAATTGTACCGATAGTTTATATCCATCGGGTTGCAATATGTTTTTTGCACTTCCTGCGCAAGCAGATTTGTTCCGGCAAACAGTGAGAAAGCAGCAAGTAAAATTTTCATGGCGAACCTTTCTTAAAGTTAAGAAGGTGCCTAAAAGAACCGAATATGGGAAAGCTTAATTTTCGCGGTGTCCGTGAATTTTCGAATTTCCGCGCAGCGCGTAGTTCATCAAAACCGGCTTGCCTTCATAATGCACGGAGGCTTCATTGTCCAGGCTGATCAGTTCAATGATTTTTGTGGGTCCGAGCTTGATTTGCGCCTCGTCTTTAACAGACTCACACCAGACAAACTTTGCAGTCAGCTGGCTGAGGTCAAGGGTTACTTTCCCGCGAATGCCGCGGATGATCAGCTTCTTGCAGACACCTCTCAGCGAGATTGTCCCTGTTCCGTCAATTGAAATTTCAAGGTTGTTCTTTGAGCAAAACACGAGACCGGAAAGTTCAAACCTGCCTTTCGCGACAAGCTTTGCGTCCCCGTAGTTCCCGATCACAATCGAATCGTCTTTGTGGTCGCCAATGAATTCAAAAAGCCGTGAAGCCGAAAGCGGTGGAAGTAGCGTCTTGACCATAGGTTGTTTTTAAGGCGTGCGGAGTTCATCCACGTTAACAAAAAAACACCTGGACCGATGGGAAGGCAATTTATCCATCCAAAATATAAAAAATATTAAGGCGTTTTCTCGGCAACATCCTGATCCTGTGAATTTTAAAAAGGACGCCCTTGGGAAAAAATATAAACTGAATATCACGATTTGTGATTGGAAACGCTGTTGATTTCCATGATCCGGTCTTCAAACTCATCGTTTGCGATAATGGATTTGCTCTTCACTCTATTCTTATAGGCATAAATGGTATTGACCGAATACCCGAGAATCTTCGCGATTTTTTCAGCGTCATGGATACCCAGGCGGATGAGGGCAAAGATCCGCAACTCGGTGTTGAGCAGCTGACCTTCCTTCAGGACGATGCGGTTCTCGGGTTCGAAATAGGAATTAAAAATGGTCAGAAAGTCCGGGAAGAGCTTGAGGAAGATTTTATCGAAATTGAAATAGAGTTCTTCGCGTTCGTGAACCGGGTTGATGGTGTTCACCAGGTAGCGGATGTCATCAACCTTGCGGGTTTGCAATTTCTGGTCGATCGAATTCCGAAACGACTCAATCTTATCTATATAATGCGAGTTGTTGCTGAAATAATAGCCGATATACTCTTCTTTGATCTTATCCGCCTCGATCAGTTTATGATTGATCTCCCGGAGATTCCTGTTTGCCTGCCTGATCACCGATTCGGCAATTTTCAACTTTTTCAGCTGCTTCGAAATGATGATCGAGAAAACCACCACCACGAGCACGAGAATTGTCAACCCGGCAGAATAGGTGATCCACACCCTGCGCTGCTCGTCAACGGAATTCAATTGAGCCGATGCAATCAGTGGAAGGATCGACATGATCTCAACTTTCCGCTGACGGGCGCCATAAAATTCCGCATCGTTGAGGGCCTGCTTGATAAAAATGTAAGCGTTCTCGGTGTCACCTTTCTCGTACAACATCCGCGCAAGCGTATGCATTGCAGCCGTCTCCTTGGTCGCAGCACGAATGTCTGACAAAGAAGACATCACCATATATTGAATGCTTCGCTTTTCGTCTCCCAGGTTGCGATGCGCGTTGCTGAGGTCATAATAGTTGACAGCCATCTGCGGGTAAGTCAGCTTTTGCGTCCGCAGAAGTGTTTGAATGAGATCGATAGTTTTTTCAAAATTCCGCAGGTAAATATTCTTCACTCCGCCCAGATAATAATAATTGTAGGAGCCTTGGGGACTTATTGAAAGCGCTGAATCCAGATATCGCTGATCGAGATCAACATAAAAATTCCGGTAATGCTGATCGTTGTTATAAATGCTGAGGTCGGAGTAAGCGCGCGACAGCAGTCTGTAATAATCAATCCTCGTGGAATCGACCAGATATTTCACCTCCACACGTTTAAGTGAGTCAAATGTTTCCTTGAACATTCCGGAAGAGATCAGAATGAATCCAAGTTTTACACGTGCATAACTGATTTTGACGGGGTCGCGAAGCTGATAGGCGGTGCGGACGAGTTTGTCTGCGTACTGAAAAGCAGAATCGTAAATGAATGTTTTGTATTGGTGATAGAGTCCGTTGTAGATGTCGAATCGCTTTTCAAGGTCACGCGGCTCCGTACCGGCAAGCGTGTTCTTCAACCGCTCAATGCGCTCAAGCTTCGCCTCAACA
This sequence comes from Fulvivirgaceae bacterium JP3-4, assembly GCA_029309925.1. Taxonomy (GTDB): domain Bacteria; phylum Bacteroidota; class Bacteroidia; order Cytophagales; family Cyclobacteriaceae; genus Chryseosolibacter. The sequence goes on along the minus strand of JARKND010000001.1, from coordinate 1,201,514 downwards.
TAAACGTCTCGCTGGTCAATCTCCCGTTTTAAAACGGAAATCAGACTATCATTATTAACCCGGGCAGTGGCGGTAAAAGCGACAAAAACAAAAAAACCAACAAGCGCAATCCTCATCATATTCAAAGATATAGGATTTAGCCACATGTGGACAAATAAAAATAGTCCGGAACTGAACAGAGGTGAGCCGATGATGAACAGTGCAAATCCACAAAAAGGGTGATTTTGGGCGTGTTCTGCAACCCAACAGAAAATGTATGGTCTTTGTGTAACGTTGGGCAAAAACGAGAGTCTTTACGTTCAACAACGCCTGAATTTATGCTTAGAAACTACTTCACAGTAGCGATGCGTCAGCTCCTCAAGAATAAGACGTTTTCGCTGATCAACATCCTTGGGCTCTCCACCGGTATTGCATGTTGTCTCTTGCTTGCCCTGTTTATCCAGGACGAACTCAGCTACGAAAAACATTTCGCAGGCCACGAACGGGTTTATCGGCTCTACACTACGTTCACTCGTGAAGGAAAGCCCGAAAGTTTTCCGCGCGTTTCTCCTCCTATTGCAATGGACCTCATTGACGAGGTGCCCGAGGTGGAAACTGCTACTCGCGTTGTAGCACCGCCCGAAGTGGAAGTACATCTCATCCGGTATAACGACAAAGTTTTTTACGAAAAAAATGGCGTACTGGTAGACTCAACGTTCCTTGAGGTATTTCCTTACGAGCTGAAAGAAGGAGATGCAGCCACCGCACTTGACGGGCCGGCCAGCATGCTCCTTTCCGAAACGCTTGCCGCGAAAATTTTTGGTTCGAAAAGCGCTCTTGACGAAACGCTCATTGTAAACAGCGGACGTTCAGCGGATACCTTCAAAGTAACCGGTGTAATTCGCAGGACGGATTTCAACTCACATATTGATGCTGATTTTTATCTCGGCATGCGCAGCCAGGGATGGGGCCAATACATTCTGACTGAGCGGACCTGGGCCTGGAATAATTTCGCATCGGGCTATGTAAAACTAAAACCCTCTACCTCTCCATCGTCTGTGGAAGCAAAACTTCCGGAACTGCTCGAAAAATATGCAGGTACCGATCTAAAAAATGCGGGATTGAAAAAAGAACTCGGCTTGCAGGCACTGACTGACATCCGCCTCTATTCTGATTTCTCACAAACTTTCGGTGATAACGGATCAGGCGGAATCATGTACGTTTACATTCTCGGGTCAATCGGCTTATTTATTCTTCTCCTTGCGTGCATCAACTTCATGAACCTTACGACAGCAAAAGCTGCTCAACGCGCTAATGAGGTTGGCGTCAGAAAGTCGATGGGCGCAAATCGCGCTACGTTGATGAAACAGTTCCTGGGTGAGTCAATGACGATTGTATTTGCATCGCTGCTCATCTCAATTTTGCTCGTGGCTCTCGTGCTGCCGGCCATCAACAATGTTACCGGAAAAGATCTGAGCGTGAACTCGACCAACGCACTGTTTATCGCGCTGGCAATGGTCGTGGTTGGCGTGGTTACCGGAGTCATTGCGGGAAGTTATCCGGCATTTTTTCTCTCTTCGTTCGAGCCTGCAAAAGTACTGAAAAACAAAAGCCTGACCAGTGACGGCTCCCAATGGCTGCGCAAAGGCCTCGTTGTTTTTCAATTTGTGATTACGATAACACTGATCTCATCCATTATTATCGTGCAGCAGCAGTTGAAATTTATCCAGGAGAAACCACTGGGCTTCAACCATGAACATAAGATCATGGTGCCGATGCGCACGGATGAAGTGACGCGCAATTTTGTCAACCTGCGAGACGCATTCAGGGGAATTGCCGGAGTGAATGCCGTGTCGGCCACAACGAGTTTGCCGTCAACGCCAGTCTTCCGCGACTTCGCATTATTTCCGCAGGGATCGACCGCAGATAAAGGCGTCTTGCATCGCGTTATACACGTTGACGAAGACTATTTCAAAGTGCTCGACATCAAAATGCTCGCTGGCCGTGACTTCGTGGCGGAAAGAGATACACTTTCTTACATCGTCAACGACAACAAAATTATTGTGAACGAAGCATGCCTGAAGGAATTTCAAATTGACCTTTCGAAGGCAATTGGTGCACAGCTGAACAGTGACTATGGGGGTGGCGTGAGGCGTTTCGAGATTATTGGTGTGGTTGAAGACTTTCACCAGTTCTCGCTGCATCAGCCCATTGCGCCAATGATCTTCTTCGTCCCTTCCGGCAGAACGAACTACATCTACCTGACGGCTTCGATCAATGGCGAAAATTATCAGCAGACCATCGCACAGATGAAAGATGCGTGGGGTAAAATTGTGCAGAATACGCCTTTCGAAAGTCAGTTCCTCAGCGACAGCGTGAACAAACAATACGAAGAAGACAGCAAGATTTCGCTGATGCTGAGCTGGTCAACCGGACTTGCGATCCTAATTTGCTGTCTTGGTCTGTACGGGCTCTCTGTGTATGTCGCTGAAAGGAGGATCAAGGAAATTGGAATCAGGAAAGTGCTTGGCGCGACTGTCCCGAATATTGTCTCCATGTTATCAACAGACTTCATCAAGCTCGTGCTTATTGCATTTGTGATAGCGGTGCCCCTTGGATATTATGCCATGGATACATGGTTAGAGAATTTTGCCTACAAGATTGAACTCGGGATTACCGTCTTTGTCCTGTCGGGCGTGGTCGCATTCCTGATCGCCTATTTTACAGTTGGGTTTGAATCATTGAAAGCAGCCGTCAACAATCCTGTGAAAGCATTACGAAACGAATAAACCAAGAACCAACTCACATATCATGATCAGAAACTATTTGAAAGTTGCGTTTCGCGCGATCCTGCGGAATAAACTCAGTTCGTTCATCAATATCTTTGGACTAGCGTTAGCCATGACGTGCTGTCTTCTGATCTTTATCTTTGTGAAGGACGAACTCTCGTACGACAAGTATCATGCTAACGCAGACCGGATCTATCGTGTAACCCGCGACTTCATGTCTCCGGACGGCTCCGTCAACCTGCACCTGGGCCACGTTGCTCCTCCGTTCGGTCCCCTTCTTAAAAATGATTTTTCAGAGTTTGACTACGTAGCACGAACGCTGCAGACAAGATTTACAGTAGCATATCAGGAAGATGGCGCGGAAAAGAAATCATCTTACGAGGACAACACATTTTATGCGGAACCCGAGATCCTCAAGATCTTCACAATTCCGATGGTTGAAGGAAACCCCGATAAGGCTCTGGTCGATCCTTTTACACTGATGGTATCCGAAAAAACTGCACGCAAATATTTTGGTGATGAAAGTCCAGTCGGGAAAACATTCCGCATCGGAAATACCTATGACATGACGATCAACGGTGTGTTTAAGGATTTCCCTGAACAATCGCACTGGCATCCCGACCTGCTTGTCGCTTTTTCAACGATGAACGACAGCACGATCTACGGAAGACGCGGCCTGGAAACCAACTTTGGAAACAATTCATTCGGCACGTATATACTCGTTAATGACAATTTCGATCTGGCAAAAGTCAGTGCACAATTTCCTGAGTTCCTCGACAAACACATGCCTATTGGTACAGGACCAAATGCAGTGAAGCCGTCTTCGTTCACCCATTTGTACCTGCAGAAAATGACGGATATCCACCTTCACTCTGCACTAGACTCAGAAGTTGAGACCAATGGCAGCATGAGGAACGTTTATATGATGTCAGTGATCGGACTGTTCATAATTCTGATCGCATGTTTCAATTTTATCAATCTCTCCACTGCACGGGCGACAAAACGCGCTAAGGAAGTAGGCTTGCGTAAAGTTGTAGGGGCGTTTAAGAATCAGCTCATCAGCCAATACCTGAGCGAGTCGATTATGATCGCGTTTTTTGCTTTGATTCTTGCTGTGGCATTTTCATTCCTCGCTGTCGACTGGCTGAATTCATTTACGTCAAAGGCGCTCTCACTCAACCCCGCATCGAATGCAATGCTGTTCGTTGGATTGATCGCTTTCGCATTGCTTGTCGGCATACTTGCCGGTATATATCCCGCGTTTGTCATTTCGGGATTCAAGCCCGCAGCGATCTTGAAGGGATCGCAGGGCTCATCAAAGGGCAAAGCAGGGTTACGCAAGTTTTTAGTAGTCGCACAATTTTCGATTTCGATTGTTCTGATCATCGCAACAATGATCACGTTCAAGCAACTGCAATTTCTCAATAACCGTGAGCTGGGATACAATAAAGACCAGATAGTGACCCTGCGCTACTTCGGAGAGCTCGTTCCACAGTTCGATGCATTTTACAATGAGATTCTAAACCAATCATCGATAAAAAGCCTGAGTCGTTCGAGCCGGGTCCCCACCGGCAGATTATTGGATTCCAATGGAACAGCACAGGTTCAAAAAGGTGACTCCCTTGCAAACACTAATGTAGTACTAAAAAATATCCGCGTAGACACCGAATTCTTCAACGCATACGAAGTTGAGTTTGCATCGGGAAGAAATTTTTCGAAAGAAATTAAAACTGACGACTCTATTGCTTTTGTCCTAAACGAAGCTGCTGTAAAAATGATAGGTGAAACCAATGAAAGTATTCTCACGAAAGAATTTCAATACGGAGGCATCAAAGGAAGAGTTATCGGAGTTGTAAAAGATTTCCACTTTGAATCGTTGCATGAAGAAATTGTTCCTGTGGTGTTTCACCCATCACGTTTCTACAACCGACTTTCGGTGCGGATTGCCGGAGACAATATGCAGACAGGTCTTCAGCACATTGAAAAGGTATGGAAGGAATTCTTACCCCACAGGCCATTCGAGTATAGTTTCCTCAGCCAGCAGTACACACAACTTTATAATTCGGAACAGCAACAAGGACAACTGTTCACCATTTTCGCTGGTCTTGCCATTCTGATTGCATGCCTTGGATTGTTTGGACTGGCAACGTTTAACACACTCCAGCGCGTGAAAGAAATCGGCATCCGCAAAGTGCTTGGGGCATCCGTGATCAACATTGTGCAACTGCTATCGAGAGAGATTATTGTTCTCGTGCTGATCGCGAACCTGATTGCGTGGCCTGTCGCATGGTACTTCATGAATCAGTGGCTTGATACGTTTGCGTATCGCATCGGAATCAACGTGTGGCTGTATCTGTTGGCTGCATTTGCTGCGATCCTCATCGCGCTGATCACCGTGAGCTCACAGACAATCAAGGCTGCGATGAGCAATCCTGCAAACACACTTCGTTACGAATAGACTACCCGAAAACAAAAAACCTGCGGTGAAATATCACTGCAGGTTTTTTCATTTAATCCCCTCTCCTCCTATTTGCCTTCCATGTTATCTTCTTTCTCATCGCCACCAAGGCTGTAGTAATCGTTCTCTTCGTCTTCAGGACCGATTGCCTCATCCGATGTGTCGCCAGCACCTTCAGAGCCAGGTACATCCAGATCTTTGCCTGCCATGTCAACAGGCCAGACTCTGTTTTTCAACAGTTCTTCATCTTCGCCCATGTCAAGACTCAGATCCTTCGGCCCAAGCGCCTGGAGATCTTCTTCTGTTACGTCCGATTCGTTTCCGGTAGCAAACTCAATGCTGTCATTGTCGAGCTTGAGATTGCGGGGGACCGGCCTCTCCATCTCTTTCGCAGACGGTTCTTCGAGGTCTTCAATATTTCCCAATACAGGCGCTTCGAGCACATCGTTCGGATCTGACACGATCGGTTCGCCAGGACGATTGAGATTTTCTGCGCCAATGCTGCGAGAAAAGTTCTCTACATCAAGCCCAACGCGCTGCTGATCTCGTCTGTTCATAATATCTTCCTGCGGAGGATATTCACCGGGCAGCTTTTTATCATCTCTCTCTGATGCATCTTCATTGCGCTTGAGGTTCTTTGGATCCTCAGAACGCTTTGAGGCATCGGGTGTATTCTGATTTCTGTTTTTCATAAGCGTGCTTTCCACCCATGCAAAAAAATCTGTGCCCCTCGTGATTATTTAAACTGCCCGCCACCGAACGAAAGCGCTCACTGCCGCACAGGTTAATAAGAGTGAATCTATGTTTTCATAGCAGAAAAGCCATTTTTACATTTGGACTAATAATTGGAATCGACCCATTGCTTAAACCGATTCTATGCTCACAAATTACTTCAAGATCGCCTTCCGGAACCTGATGAAAAACCGGCTCTTCTCTTTCATCAACATCCTGGGAATGTCCATCAGCCTGACAAGCGTCTTTACCATCGCGTTGTTTGTGATGGATGAGTTGAAGTACGACAAGCACATCACTGATGCTGACAGAAAATTCAGATTCTACAATTCCCCGATTGGTGAAAGTGGCGAAGCCAGAAAACTAGCGGTGCTTCCCTATCCGCTGGCAACGTACATCCAGAAGGATCTGCCGGAAGTTGAGAGCACCCTGCGCATCATGAGCACCTTCGGAGACAATTTATTCGAGGTAAATGGAAAGCAATTGCAGGAATCGCATGGTCTCTTTGCCGAAACTGAAATAACTGAAATGCTTTCCCTAAATTTTGTTGAAGGAAATCCCGCGACTGCATTCGACAAACCAAATCAGATCGTATTAAGTAAGACAACAGCAAAAAAATACTTTGGTGAAGAGTCCGCACTCGGCCAGGCGATCAAAGTATCGAAGAGTGATTATACAGTTTCAGGTGTCGTGGCAGATCTCCCGGCCACGTCCCACCTCAGGATGAACTACCTGCTGTCTTTCCCAAGCCTGACGCAAAACTGGGCACCCGTCAGGTTTGAGAATTGGGTCAATCAGCAATATATCACTTATGTGAAGCTGAAGCCGGGTACCGATGCAAAAGCATTTGAAGCCAAGGTCAACGAACTCATTGACAAATACTCGGATCCCCAAACAAAACCGCAGGGATTCGTGCACGAACCTCATCTCCAAAACATCCGGGACATTCACCTTAACTCTGCGGACTTCCAATGGGATGTCGCTGTGGCGGGCAGTGGCCAGAGTGTGTATATTCTTACAATCACTGCAACACTCATCCTGATCATTGCATGTTTGAATTTTATCAATCTCTCAACAGCGAGGTCGATCAGGCGGATGAAAGAGGTCGGGGTGAGAAAAGTTGTGGGTGCAATGAAGTCGCAACTTGTTATTCAGTTTGTGATGGAATCTGTAGTGATCACCTGCATTGCGTTGTTCATTGCCGTAACGGTTACAGCGGCAGCGCTGCCGTTCCTTAACGCCTTTGCAGAGAAATCTATTCATGATCCATTTACTCCACTTACACTTGTGGCGTTGGCGCTCGGTGCCGTGGTATTGGGATTCGTTGCGGGCAGCTATCCGGCTTTTCACCTTTCAAAATTCCGCCCGGCAATGATCCTCTCACATAAGGGCGGCACTGGTGGTTCAAGCAATGTAGAACTGTTCCGCAAAGGACTTGTTGTGGTTCAGTTTGCGTTCTCGTTCTTTCTCATCATCAGCGCAATGATCGTGCTGTCGCAGAACGATTACCTCAGAAACAAAGATCTTGGCTTTGAAAAAGAGCAACTGCTTGTTGTGAGGCTGAGCAGTGCGCAACGTCAGAACATTCAGGCGCTCAAACACGAGTACGGCAATCATCCGAATATCCTTGGCGCCACATTGAGCTATGGACTTCCCGGTGACATCGTAGCGGGTGATGGAATCACTGATCCCGCTACCGGAAAGAACTGGGGCGCCAGTATGATCATTGCTGACGAAGACTACATTTCAACGTTTGGAATGAAAATGATCGCAGGAAGAATGTTTGACAAAAATTCTCCTTCCGATCCCGCCAATGCATTTATTCTCAATGAAGAAGCAGTGAAGACTTTCGGCTACGGAACACCGGAAGAAGCACTCGGCAAGAAAGTAGACTGGCAGATCTGGGGCACCGACTCGCTGAAACACGGAGAAGTCGTAGGCGTTGTTAAAGATTTTCACATCCGCAATTTCAGAGATAAAATTTCACCGCTTGTCATGCACATTGCGCCTCAATACTTCTTTACACTCACACTACGGATAAAACCGGAGGGCATGCAAGAAACAATCGCACATCTTGAATCAACCTGGAAGAAAGCCGACAGCGAGTGGCCGTTCAATTACAACTTCATTGACGAGAATTTTGACAAGATGTACAAGAACGAAGAAAAACTTTCGACTCTTCTTACCTCGTTTACGTTCCTGGCGATTCTGATTGCCTGCATGGGATTGTTCGGGCTCGTGGAGTACAGCGTGAACCAGCGTGCGAAAGAGATCAGTATCCGCAAGATATTCGGAGCCGGCACCTCTTCCCTCCTCGTGCTTCTTACAAAACAATACTTCATTCTTGTTACGGTCGCGTTCATCGCAATCATTCCGGTGAGCTACTACCTGTCGCAACAGTGGCTGGAAGGATTTGTGTATCGCATCCAGATTGATCCGTTAATTTTTATCAAAGCAGCACTTATTGTCGTGAGCATAACAGTTCTGACAGTCCTCTTTCAATCGTTGCGGGCAGCCACAAGTAATCCCGCAAATGTTTTACGAAACGAATAACCCAACACTATGTTTGTCAATTACATCAAGATCGCATTCCGTTACCTGCTCAAGAACCGCACCTTTTCAGCGATCAATATCTTCGGGCTTACCCTTGGATTCCTCTGCTTCATCCTCATCACACTGTATATTCACGATGAGCTGAGCTTCGATCTTTTTCACCGTGATGCAGACCGAATAAGCAGAATCATTCAGCTGGAACAGCTTGAAGACGGATCGGAAAGAAAAGTAGCACCAATTGCAGCAAAGATTGGATCGGAGTCGTTGAAACAAATTCCGGAAGTTGAAGATGCTGTTCGACTGTCTGCCCTCGGCAGAATCACCATGGGAAACGATCCCATCAATCGCGGCTACGAAGTGACGTTGACCACCGATGAAAATTTCTTCACATTCTTCGACTTCCCTTTGATCGAAGGTGATCCGGCAACTGCGCTAAAGAGCCCGGATGCAATTGTAATTTCCGAGCGCTATGCTGAAAAATATTTCGGAAAAGAAAACCCGATGGGAAAACGCCTGTGGTCTTCGCTGGAGCGCAATGAGCAACCTGTCGAATTCGTGGTGACGGGGATTATGAAGAATTCGCCCAAGAATTCACACCTGCAGGCTGATATCATATTTTCTGAAGCATCATGGCCAACAATCTTCCCATGGTATACAAACTTCATGAACTCTGACTGGCAGTCCAACACGTTTATTACCTACATCAAAACGAAGCCGGGTGTAAATCATGAAAACGTTGCAGGCAAACTTACTGAGCTGGTTCGGAAAAATTATTCTGGCGAAAAGGAATTCAAAAGTGAATTCACCCTTCAACAGCTGAAGGACATCCACCTGTATTCTGAAAACATTCAGGGTAACGAAGTAAATGCAGGAAGCATCAAGCCATTCTACCTGTACATGTTTGGCGCTGTGGCAATCCTTATCCTGCTTATCGCCTGTCTCAATTATATGAACCTCTCAACGGCAGCTGCGTACAAACGCACGAAAGAAATCGGGACGAGGAAGACATTGGGCGCCCTGAAGAGCCAGCTCATCGGACAATTCTCCGGTGAAGCACTTGTATTGTCAACGGTGTCGCTGCTGCTCGCCATCAGCATATTGCAGATAACGCTTCCCTTTATTAACACCTTCCTGGGCAAGGACCTCGCATTACAAAATCTCTCACTTGAGGGAATTCTGCTGGTGATCGGTGTTGTGATATTCGCAGGGATCGTTTCATCGCTCTATCCGGCCTTCATCATCACACGGGTTGTACCATCACAAGCCCTCAAGAAAGATGTTCGCCTCGGAAGCCGAAGCCTCCCTGTCAGAAAAATACTCGTTGTCGCACAATTTGCTATCTCCATCGTAATGATCGCATCAACACTCATTATATATAAGCAGCTGCAGTACCTGCGCAATAAGGACCTTGGCATTTCGGTGGATAACTTACTCGTAATTGATATTAACAGTGCGCGGCTCAGGCGAAACTTCGAGAACGTGAAGGCAGAGTTTGCAAAGGTTGCAGAGGTGCAGCAAATTTCCACCTCAACACGTGTACCTGGCGAATGGAAAAGTTTCCCGATTACAACCATCAACCAGGCCGGGTCGCCCGCATCAGTAGAAACAATATTCGTTGGCATCGATCAGGATTTTCTTGATACATACAAGATCAGGTTGCTGGAAGGGCGAAACTTTGCCGACAGCAGAAGCGATTCGACAAAGGTATTGCTGACAAAACTTGCCGTGAAACAGCTCGGTCTCTCTAACCCTGTCGGCCAGATCATCGAAATCCCAACGGTACGCTGGGGCGGAAGCATTGAGAACCTCGAAAGCGTTTTTCGTGTGGAAGTGATCGGGGTAGTTGAAGATTTCTATTTCGAATCTTTCCGAAAGGAGATGATGCCATTGATTTTCGGTGCAGCGAATACACCGATTCAACGAATCGACTATTATACGTTACGCGTAAACACAAATAACTGGGATCAGACCCTGGCGAAGTTGAAGGCCGTGAACACAAACATTGATGCCAACAGCCCGCTGGAATATACGTTCCTTGACAAAAGCTTTGAGCGTTTCTACGAAGCCGATGAGAAACGCGGAAAAGTGTTCGTCACTTTTTCAGCGATTATCGTGCTCATTGCGTGCCTTGGATTGTTTGCACTTGTCTCCTACTCGATTGAAAGCCGCATGAAGGAAATCGGGGTGCGCAAGGTGTTGGGTGCTTCTGTTCAAAGCATCGTAGGACTCATCTCAAAAGAGTTTCTGCTTCTTGTATTGGCAGCCGCAGCCCTTGGAATTCCGCTAAGCTACTACATGATGCAGCGCTGGCTCGAAGACTTCGCGTATCACATTCCGATGAGTGTCAGCATTTTCGCCACGGCCGCGCTGATCGCGGCTTTGATCGCTTTTGTCACGATCAGCGCCCGATCTATCCGTGCTGCAATGTCAAATCCGGTAAACGCGTTACGCAATGAATAAAATGCAGCTAAGTTTTATTTTGAAATTGATTTGCGTCTGCATGATGGCATCATTTTCCTCCGCGGGGCAGACAAAACCTTCGATGGAAAAAATGCAATGGCTTGTGGGCAGCTGGAAAGGTATGGCGGGTGGCGCTCCATTTTACGAAGCATGGCGAAAAGCAGGATCAAATGAACTCCGTCAGTATGGCGTAAAGATCAGCGGTGCAGACACAACGGTGTCGGAGATTGGCAAGATTGTCATCAAAGAAGGGAAAGCAGTCTTTGGTGACGAACAACATTCCTGGAACCTTAACACTTTAACCGCTTCAGAGATGACTTTTGTAAATCCTCAGATTCGCTTTCCTGATACAATCCTGTGGCGAAGAATGGAGAACGGTCATTGGTATTGCCTTCTGAAAAACAACGACCAAAAGATTGAGTACGATATAGAACCGCTCCCGGCACTCAACAAAGTTGTCGACCGGTGGATTAAGACAAAGGAAAAATCATAACCCGGAACCTATGAAAACTCTATTAAACTTCTGCGCGCTGTTCATCCTGACGGTTGTTACAGCGAACGCACAAACATCCGACAAGGAACTTGTTTACGCAGCGGTGGAAGATTATGTCGATGCACTCTATCTGGTGCAACCGGAGCGAATTAAAAAATCCGTTCACCCCGAACTGATGAAGAAAGGTTTTTGGAAAGGCAAAGACAAAACCGAGTACGCGTACGAAGGTGTGATGACATTCCAGCAACTCGTTGACCTGGCAGCAAAGTGGAATGCAAAAGGCTGGCTTGCGAAAGATGCGGTGAAGAAGATTGAGATCTTCGATGTGCAGGACCAAACTGCGAGTGCTAAACTGACAGCGTACTGGGGCACCGACTATTTTCAACTTGCAAAATTCGATGGCAAGTGGATGATCGTAAACATTCTTTGGCAGGGCCCGTTACCTCCGCAAACAAAATCATAAGCAGCAAACGCTCTGAAACAAAAAGAGATCCGATGCGGATCTCTTTTTTTGTTCTGTCTATTCAGCTTTCCTTCTAAAGTAAGAAAGTAGTCCGTACCAGAGGTAGCCAACAACGAAGAGCAAGAAGCAAAAGAAATAAATTGTTTCCATTCAATTTAAAGTTTAAAAAACATACTCTGTTAGCTAGCGAGTGATGTCCATTAGACGGGCAATACTAAATAAAAGTTGGAATCACTTAACAGTGATTTAGCGGGGAATTAATTCCACCATCCACTCATCAGCGGCTAATGTATTCTGGCGATTGAAAACCTGGGTAAGGAAAAGGAAAAACCGCCAGATGACGGGATTATTAATCGTGTTTCAACGCTTACTCTTTACATTTTAACCTGAGTTCGTCTGCTTTGATTTCACCGCGGTTGCGTGATTTAGTCAGGTAATGACATCCAATATTGCGATCGCCCTTAAGAAAATTGGCCTCTGCCATATAATAAAAGAGTTTCGAAACTGTTGTATCCATTTGTTCGGCCCTTGTCAGAAGTCGCAGCGCATCTTCCGGCTGACCTTTCCGCAAAAAGTAAACACCTTTATTCCGATAAGCCCAGGCATTGTACGGATCGACACTGATACTATTGTCAATGTCTTCCAAAGCTTTATCGAGGCTATTAGCAGCAATCAGAATGAAACCGCGATTGTTCAAAAAATACGGATCATTCTTTCGAAGTGTCAACGCCTGATTCACGCGCCTCAGGGCTTCATCGGTGTTGCCCAGATCCAACTCAAGAAGTGCGTAAGCATTGAAGGCATTTGCCTCCGTGTCATCGATAGCAATCGCCCGGTCGAGGTAGAACCTTGCCGAATCGTAGCTTTTCCTGTAATAATAAACAGTGGCAAGATTTACGAGTGTCTCCACGTGCTTCGGATTTTGATCGAGTACCTCACTAAAAGATCCTATCGCGTCATCATACCGTTGCATGCGTGTATAGATAAGTCCGCGTGAAAGATGAACGATAAAGGTATCAGGTGCGAGGGCGGCAAATGCATTAATATCATCAAGAGCTTCCTTCGGTTTGTTCAACTCATAGAAAGTATTAGATCGGTTTACCAGTGCGTCAGGCATTCTCGGATTACACTGCAATGCATTCGTGTAGGCATCTAGCGCCTCGGCAAAATGCTTTTCTCTATAATATACTGTCCCAAGGTTATTCCAGGCGTCTACGAAACATGAGTCGAGCTTAAGTGCCTCGCCATAATAACGCTTAGCCTCCCGAAAACTCTTGCGGGCCGCTGCGTCATTCCCCTGGATCAGAAAACGCTGCACCTTATTCTCTTTGGAGTCGAGGCAGGCGCAGGCAACAAATGCTATGAGAAAAAAATAGAAAAGTCGGGTGATCATCGTGCAAAACTAATGATTGTTAGACACACAAACCCATCAGAGACCGGCCGCTGCACCGAATTTAGTTCAGGGTTTTTATTGGATTTTAATGCTTTTGCAAACGTTTACTCAGGTTTTTCAACATTCTTTCGCGATGTTTTTGATTTTTTCACAACTATTTTGGTATTTAGCACCACAATAATGCAAAGCACAATCAACATAAGCCTCCACCACCACCATCATGTACACTACACGATGTGTGGCAAGGTATTATTTTGATTTTTTTATAGACTTAAAAACATCGAAGCCTGTCACCAAAACGACAGGCTTTTTTCATTTAAACCGTTTTTGAACTCTTATGCAAACAACGCTTCGAATCGCGATTCAAAAGTCAGGACGCCTCCAGGAAGGCTCTCTCGAACTGCTGAAGGAAAGCGGCCTGGCCATCAGCAACGGCAAAGACCAGCTGAAAACGCTTGCGCGGAACTTCCCGGTTGAGGTACTCTTCCTTCGTGACGATGACATCCCCCAGTACATTGAAGATAAAGTAGCGGATATCGGTATCGTTGGGGAGAACATCTTTATTGAAAAGAGACGCAAAAATGAACTGGTAAAGCGCCTTGACTTTGCAAAATGCAGACTTTCCATTGCCGTGCCCCGCGCTGAGAATTACTCGGGCATCCAGTGGCTCCATGGAAAAAATATCGCCACGTCTTACCCCAACATCGTCCGCGATTTCCTTGCAAAAAACAAAATTCAGGCCGGCATTCACGAAATCAGCGGTTCAGTAGAAATCGCTCCGGGAATTGGGCTGGCTGACGCCATCTGTGATATCGTGAGTACCGGAAGCACACTCATGAGCAATGGACTGAAGGAAGTTGAACAGGTGATACAATCGGAAGCGGTGATCATTGCAAGCCCGGAACTCGATCGCGAAAAGCGCATCATTCTCAATAAACTTCTCTTCCGCATTGAAGCCGTTCAAAAAGCGAAAAACAACAAATACATATTGCTGAATTGCCCCGACACAGCAATCGAAAACATCACCTCAGTTATACCCGGAATGAAAAGCCCAACGATCATTCCTTTAAAACGCGAAGGCTGGAGCTCACTCCACTCGGTTGTTGACGAAAATGACTTCTGGGAGAAAATAGACCTTTTGAAAAGCTTTGGCGCTGAAGGAATTCTTGTCGTGCCGATCGAAAAAATGATAGCTTGAAAATATTAAGATTTACCTATGAAAGTATTTGAAAGTCCTTCACGCGAATCCTGGCAATCGCTCACCGAGCGCCCGCAGCTCGAGCTCGGGTTTCTGGAAAGTGCAGTCCGGAACATTCTCAATCGTGTAAAAAAATCAGGTGACACAGCACTGCGTGAGCTTACAGCACAATTCGATAAAATCTCGATTGCACGGTTTCAGGTTTCTGAATCGGAAATCTCGGAGGCTGTCCAATCATTAAAGCCTTCACTCAGGTCTTCAATCGAAACAGCTGCTGCAAACATTGCTAAATTTCACAGTGCACAAAAGCGGGACGTGCAGGAAATTCAGACAACAGAAGGTGTCGTGTGCTGGCGAAAACCTGTGGCGATTGAGAAAGTCGGCATCTACATCCCTGGCGGCACCGCGCCACTGTTCTCAACGGTACTTATGCTTGGCACACCGGCAAAGTTGGCCGGATGCAAAGAAGTTGTACTCTGCACACCACCAGATAAAAATGGAAAGATCAATCCGGCAATATTGTTTGCAGCCAAACTTGTTGGCGTGACAAAGATCTTTAAGATCGGGGGCGCCCAGGCAATCGCAGCCCTTACTTATGGAACAGAATCTGTTCCTTCGGTGTACAAGATCTTCGGGCCGGGCAACCAGTATGTGACAAAGGCAAAACAACTTGTTACCGAAGAAGGTGTCGCTATCGACATGCCGGCAGGCCCGTCTGAAGTACTCGTGCTGGCCGACAACACTTCCAATCCAAAATACATTGCGGCTGATCTGCTTTCTCAGGCTGAACACGGAGAAGATAGTCAGGTCGTGCTTGTGCTGCTCGAGAGTTCGCTCAAAGAAAAAATATTGAATGAAATTGATCGTCAGCTCGCATCGCTTCCGCGGAAAGCGATTGCCGAAAGGGCGCTTGCCAACAGCAGGATTGTAACCTTTAAAAATCTTCAGGAGGCAGTTGCGTTTGTAAACACCTACGCACCGGAGCACTTGATTATCAATACGAATGATCCGGAGTCTGTGGCCTCGCAGGTTGTAAATGCAGGCTCGGTTTTTCTTGGTAACTATTCGCCCGAAGCAGTTGGAGATTATGCTTCAGGAACCAATCATACGCTCCCGACAAACGGATATGCGAAAGCGTATGCAGGCGTTTCCCTGGAAAGCTTTATGAAATACATCACATTCCAGAAACTTACGCGCGAGGGATTGAAGAACCTCGGTCCAATTGTCGAAGAGATGGCAGAGGCAGAAGAACTTATCGGTCACAAGATGGCCATTCGCGTTCGGTTGGAGGATCTCAAATAAGAAATCATGAGCAGCACTACCAGACCATTTATTGATGTCAGCAGCCTCGTGCGAAAGAATATTCTCGCGATGAAACCCTATTCTTCCGCACGTGATGAATTCAAAGGTGAAGCAGAGGTCTTCCTCGATGCAAATGAAAATCCTTACCCCTCTCCTTTCAATCGGTACCCCGACCCGCTTCAATGGAAAGTGAAAGAAAAACTTTCCCTGGTCAAAAAGGTCAATCCAAAACAAATTTTCCTCGGCAATGGCAGTGATGAAGCCATCGATCTTCTTATCCGTGCATTCTGTGAACCTGGCAAAGATTCTATCATCATCACAGAGCCCACGTATGGGATGTATTCTGTTTGTGCCGAAGTCAATGCAGTCGACATCAAAAAAACACAGTTAACGCCTGACTTCGATCTCGACCTGACCACATTCACAAAAACATTTGATGCTACGACCAAGATCCTGTTTTTATGCAGTCCGAATAATCCGAGTGGAAATTTGCTGAGTCGCGACAAAATATACCAGGTACTGAGAAAGTTTTATGGTATCGTAGTAATTGATGAAGCGTACATCGACTTTGCCGACTCGAAGTCGTTCATAGCAGAACTCGATCAGTTTCCCAACCTCGTTGTGCTTCAGACTTTTTCAAAAGCCTGGGGACTTGCCGGACTGCGTCTCGGAATGGCGTTTGCATCCGAATACATCATATCCATACTCAACAAGATCAAGTATCCGTACAACGTAAACATACAAACGCAGGAGCTTGCGGTTGATGCGCTGGAGAATGCATACAGGAAAGACATCTGGGTTGATGAGATCCTGCGTCAGCGCGACAAACTTGTTCGTGACCTTAAGGGATTGAAGCAGGTTGAAAAAGTGTTTCCGAGTGACGCAAATTTCGTCCTTGCCAGAGTAAAAGACGCGCCCTCGGTCTATCGCTACCTCATGGAGGAAAAAATAATTGTCCGTGACCGCTCGAAAGTTGCCTTGTGTTACAACTGTCTGCGCATTACAGTCGGCACGCCAGAGGAAAACAGCAAACTCATCAAAGCATTACAAGCTTATTAAAGACGCATGAAGAAAGTACTATTTATCGACCGCGATGGAACGCTGATCATCGAACCGCCAGACGAGCAAATCGACAGTCTCGAAAAACTCGAGTTTTATCCCGGAGTTTTTCAATGGCTTGCCAGGATCGCTAACGAAACAGATTTCGAACTCGTCATGGTGACGAACCAGGATGGGCTTGGCACAGATCGGTTTCCCGAAAACACTTTCTGGCCTGCTCATCAGAAAATGATCAAGGCTTTCGAAAACGAGGGGATCAGCTTTCGCAAAGTATTTATCGACCGGTCATTTCCTCACGAAAACAAACCTACGCGCAAGCCAGGCACTGCAATGCTCACCGAATATTTCGCAAAAGAGTATGACCTGACGAATTCATATGTGATTGGCGATCGTATCACCGACATCCAGCTTGCAAAAAATCTCGGCTGCAAGGGAATACTCATCAACTCCGGTAGCCTGTCTGAAAAAGTTAGAGAGCAGAATCTTGAAACCTACTGCGCGCTGACGTCACTTTCGTGGGAAGATATTTACAAACTTCTCACCAGCCGCCAGCGCGTGGCATCTGTCAACAGGAAGACGAAGGAAACAGATATCTTAATCCGGCTGGATCTGGATGGCACCGGTAAATCCAACATTTCAACAGGGCTAGGATTTTTCGACCACATGCTCGACCAGCTTGCACGGCACGGAAATGTTGACCTTGACGTGCAAGTGAAAGGCGATCTCCACATTGACGAACATCACACGATAGAAGACACAGCGCTCGCACTGGGCGAAGCATTCCTCAAAGCGCTGGGCGACAAGCGTGGAATCGGACGTTATGGTTTCACGCTTCCGATGGACGACTGCCTCGCGCAGGTTGCCATCGATTTTGGCGGCCGACCCTGGCTGGTCTGGGAAGCCGATTTCAAGCGCGAGAAGATCGGAGAAATGCCCACAGAAATGTTTTATCATTTTTTCAAGTCATTCTCCGACACCTCAAAGAGTAACCTGAATATCAAAGCCGAGGGTACCAACGAGCACCACAAGATCGAGTCGATCTTTAAGGCATTCGCTAAAACAATCAGGATGGCGGTGAAAAAAGAAGGAAACGAACTACCAAGTACAAAGGGAACGCTTTGAAATTACAAATAACGAATGACGAAGTACGAATGAAAGACAAATTAAGAATTACGAAGTACGAATGACGAATAGCGAATGGATTGTTGATTGGCTTGTGATTCAATCTGCGAAGATGCTTAAACTAAACTATAAACTTATGAGCATCACACAACTTAAGAACCGGTTTAAGCAATTTGCAATTGACGTTGCTCTGTTGATTCAGGCATTGCCTAAAAACACTGTAAACAATGCTTATTCAAATCAACTGATCAGATGTTCGAGTTCATCGGCAGCTAACTATTACGCTGCCTGCCGGGGTAAGTCGAGAGGTGATTTTATTAATAAACTTAAAATTGGAGCTTGACGAATCTGTATTCTTCGCTGATCTATTATTGCATTTTAACAAGCCGTTTGAAGGTACGATTATCAGCTTGATGAAAGAGGGTAACGAACTTCTTGCCATCACTGTCCAATCAATCAAAACCACAAAACAGTATCACAGCTAACCAAATCCGTCATTCGTTATTCGCAATTCGTTATTCGTTATTCGTAATTTAAAATTGACGCGACTTTAAATATTCTACCAATGAATATCTCGGTAATCCGCTATAACGCAGGCAACATCCAGTCCGTGAGTTTTGCACTCGAACGGCTTGGTGTCAACTTCACCATCACAGATGATCCGGAAACGATCAGAAAAAGTGACAAGGTTCTTTTTCCGGGTGTGGGTGAAGCAAGCTCAACCATGAAATATCTGCGCGAGCGGAAACTTGATCAGCTTATCCGTGAACTGAAGCAACCCGTTTTTGGAATTTGCCTCGGCATGCAGCTGCTGTGCAGGCATTCAGAAGAAAATAATACGGAATGCCTTGGCATTTTTGACGAAGAAGTAAAAAGGTTTCAGGCAGGTCCTCAATTCAAAGTTCCACACATGGGTTGGAATCAACTGGCGTTGAGCAACGGCTGGCTCGATCCGGCACTCGACAATCAGAACGTTTACTTTGTTCACAGTTATTACGTTCCGGTGAATCCACATACATCTGCAATCACCGAATATATCGTACCGTTCAGTGCCGCACTGAAGAAAGATAATTTTTATGCGGTGCAGTTTCACCCTGAAAAATCTGCGGAAGCGGGAGAACGCGTCCTGAAAAGTTTTTTAAACCTATGAGACTGATACCTGCAATTGATCTGATCGATGGAAAATGTGTTCGCCTCACGCAAGGCGACTACACGTTGAAAAAAATATACAACGAAAACCCACTCGAGGTGGCACAACGTTTTGAAGAAGCCGGACTTCGGCATCTCCATCTGGTGGACCTTGATGGTGCCAAAGCAGGAAAAGTAGTAAACTGGAAGGTTGTCGAAAGCCTGACCACCCGAACTGGCCTTGCCATTGATTTTGGCGGGGGCGTCAAAACAAAAGATGACATTAGAAGCTTGTTAGAGCTTGGCGTACGGCAGGTCAACCTGGGAAGCATCGCGGTAAAGAATCCGGAACTTGTTTATGAGTGGATCGAAGATTTCGGATCACACAAGATTATCCTCAGTGCAGACGTGAAAGGGATGTTTGTACAAATCAGCGGATGGCAGGAAAACGCTTCTCTCACCATTGACAAATTGGTTACAGATTTCCATCAAAACGGTATCGCCACCGTTGTATGCACGGACATTGACACCGATGGCATGCTCCGCGGCCCTAACGTTAAGCTGTATGAAAGACTCACAGCTTCTTTTCCGAAGATCGATTGGATCGCGAGTGGCGGTGTTTCCAGTATCGGTGACTTGCATGAGCTGAAGAAGACCGGTGTTGCAGGAGCAATCATAGGCAAAGCGATTTACGAAGGACGTATCACTCTTGAGGAACTGGCAAAATTCTGACGAATGCTGACAAAACGAATTATACCCTGCCTGGATATTAAGGACGGACGCACAGTCAAAGGCGTGAACTTCGTCAACATCCGCGATGCCGGAGATCCGGTAGAGCTCGCTTCCGCCTACGCGCGACAAGGCGCAGACGAACTGGTGTTCCTCGACATCTCCGCTACAAATGAAAAAAGAAAAACACTTGCTGCACTTGTAAAAGACATTGCGAGACACATCAACATTCCCTTCACTGTTGGTGGCGGTATCAGCAGCGTTGACGATGTCGGGCCGTTGCTTGAAGCTGGCGCGGACAAAGTGAGCATTAACTCCTCGGCTGTCCGAAGGCCCGAACTCCTCGATGAGCTCGCTAACGCCTTTGGAACACAATGTATCGTGCTTGCAATTGACGCCCGCAAGATCAATAACCAATGGGTTGTTCACACACATGGCGGAAAGACAAGCACCGATAAAAAGTTGTTCTCCTGGGCAAAGGAAGGTCAGGAACGCGGTGCCGGTGAAATTCTTTTTACAAGCATGGATCACGATGGGACAAAAAGTGGTTTTGCCATCGATCCACTGGAAAAACTCCACAATTTTTTATCAATTCCGGTTATTGCCTCCGGTGGCGCGGGAGTAATGGAACATTTTACGCAGGCATTTGTTTTAGGAAAAGCAGACGCTGCGCTTGCAGCAAGCATCTTTCATTTTGGTGAAATCGCTATTCCCGATCTGAAGAAGTATTTATTGAACCAAGGAATTATTACGCGATAGATTATGACTGACTTGACACTCGACTTTGAAAAATCAGGAGGACTCATTCCCGCTGTTGTCCAGGATGCGGTGACTTCGAAAGTGCTCATGCTGGGGTTTATGAATAAAGAAGCCCTCGCGAAAACAATTTCTGATGGTAACGTCACATTCTTCTCGCGGACAAAAGAACGCCTGTGGACAAAGGGTGAAACTTCCGGAAATTTTCTGAGGGTTGTAGAAATGAAAGTGGATTGTGACAAAGATACGTTGCTCATCAAAGCTAATCCTGCCGGACCAGTGTGCCATACCGGTGCGGACACCTGCTTCGATGAAAAGAACTCAGGATGGACATTATCCGCGCTCGAGCAGATCATCCTCGACAGGAAAAAAAATCCAAATGCGAAATCTTACACTACTTCTCTATTTCAATCCGGACTGAACAAGATTGCACAAAAAGTAGGAGAAGAAGCGGTGGAACTTGTGATCGAAGCAAAGGACAACAACACAGAACTTTTTCTGAATGAGGCTGCAGACCTGATGTATCACTACCTCGTGCTGCTATCTGCAAAAGGTCATTCGCTGGATGACGTTCTCGAAGTACTGAAAGCCCGTCATTCAAAGTAAGGGAACATCAGAAGAGGATATCTTCGTAAACGCCTGAAAGGTTGGTGCGGCACGACAACTTTCCTTTCATTGCATCCGGCTTGAACAATGATTTTCCGAGAAGCATTCGCACACACTCCTGGATGCCTTCGGTGATAGACGGATGGGGATGCACACATTCTGCAAGCTCTTCGATGCCTTTGTTCATGGAGATCAGCAGTGCCACCGCCTGCATCGCGCTTGACGCATGGTTTCCAATGATCTTGAGTCCGAGTATTTTCATTTCGGCATCATTGCTTACCAGGAGCTTGATGAATCCCTGGGTATTTCGTTTTGCGATTGCGCGTGGAATACAACTGTAATCCAGTGTGACAACTTTGTAATCGATATTTTTTTCGCGCGCGCTGATCTCATTCAGGCCGACACCGGCAACCTCAGGATTGAGAAACATGATGGTGCTGATGTTCTCGTACATTAATTTTCTCAGCGGGCTGCCAAAGATCTTTTCAACCGCATAGCGGCCCTCGAGCTCTCCTACGTTCACCAGTGAAATATCAGAAGTGATATCGCCTACCGCGTAAATATTTGAGACGTTGGTTTGTGTATCGTTGTCTTCAATGCCGCGCTTGCTGATATTGATCGCAACGGCATCATCCCACAGTTCTTCGTAGTTTGGTGTGCGGCCCACAGCAACCAGCGCTTTCTCTACGTTGAAGATTTCCTTTCCTCCGTCATTGTATTCAAGCTCATACTCCACCCTTCCGTTCTTGATCTCCATTCTTACAAGCCGCGAGTTTCTATGGATCAGTATGCCGCTGTTCTCCATATTCCGCTCAACAACGCGAACGATATCCTCATCTTCGAATGGAAGAATGCGATCGCCTTTGTCGATCAGGTGAACCTTGGTCTGACCGAAGCCGGAGAATATTGTTGCATATTCACAACCAATCACCCCGGCACCAACAATCACCAGGCTCTCCGGGAAATTTTCCATCTGTTCAATGCCGTCACTGGTCATCACAATTTTTTCATCGATGGGCAACTCGGGTAAATAACGCGGACGGCTACCGGTTGCCAGGATGATATTCTCGGCATACACGCGTTCGCGTTTTGCGCCATGCGAAATTTCGATCTCATGCTGCGACACGAGCCGCGCAGTACCCTGCTTGAACGTAAGCAAATGAGCATGGCGGGAATCCTGCATCTGGCGCATGTGATCCTCCAGCATTGCCTTTCGCTCTGCAACAGCCTTCTTCACTTCTTCCTGGATTTCTTTATAGTTGTAGACGGGAGCCTGAAGGTTGAAACGCTTCAGATTTTTTTTGAAGGCCGCAGCCTCTCGTGAGAGTTCCCACCAGGTTTTTGAAGAGAGCGCACCATTGGTAACACCTGCTCCACCAACGCGGTTTTTCTCTATCAGTAAAGTTCGTTTTTTGAAATCAAGGGCGCGCATGGCTGCCGCGTAGCCGGATGGTCCTGCACCAATCACGACCAGATCATATTTCTCCATAAGCCAAGACAATGGGGTTTCTACTGACTAGTTACAACTTTTTTAAAGCGATTTCAACAGCTTTGAATCCTATTTTCGCATGGGTAAATGGATTCCAGCGACCATGCACCGAACACTGCCTCCACCAATCTTCTCGATCGTGGGAACAGGCAAAGGCAGCACATCTGAAAACTGTGTGATCGCATTCAGCTGCCCCGGCAACAACGCGTTAAATGCCGTTGCCGACATCAGCACAAGATTTTCCCTAGAGGTGGTGCTAACTTCAAGAATATTTCCAGCGAACGATTTCATCTGCTGATAACTGATCGAAATAACTTTATGATTTGTATCCGATAGCCTGGCGAGCACAACTTCCTGATCTTCATCTTTTGTGATGGCGTCAAGACAGACAACCGCAAATTTTTCTCCCACACTCATTAGAACGTTGGTGTGGTAAATTTCCTTACCGCCTTCATCGACTGCATCAAAAACAACGGGCTTGTACTGGATCATTTTGCAAACCTCCATGAGCAAAACTTCGCTGGTTCGCGGAGAACGACACGCATAAGCCACTCGATTGCCATGATCAAACACGATGCTTCCGGTACCCTCGAGAAATACTCCATTCCGTTCGTGAGCCGAAAGATCAATGACATCGGTTATCTGAAATTTCGCACGCAGCTGATCCAGCACATCAGCCCTTCGCTCATGCCTGCGATTTTCTGCCATCATCGGATAAAGAATCACCTGGCCAGTCTCATGAAGCGAAAGCCAGTTGTTTGGAAATATGGCATCGGGCTTTATCGGCTCCGCAGTATCATCGACAACTTCAACTGCAACCTCGTGCGCCTTGAGCAAGTCAACCATTTTGTCGAATTCATCCAACGCCAAACTTTCATCTGCAACTGACGCCACCTGAAATGCATTTGAACTAGCGGTCTGCGGATTGAACGCAAAACGTTTTGGACGGACCATTAACAATGTGTGCGGTTGCTGCTGAAACTTCATGAAATTGGCAAGGCGATTTAGCTATAATTAATTAAATTTGAGGGATTTACCGACTTATTCCGTCCCCTGTCACGAATGTCTTTTTTGCGCAAGCTAGCCTTTACAGGTGTTCATTTCGCCCACAGACCTTTTCAACGGAGAAGTATTCTGCTTTCGAATATCGTCAGTTTAATTATATTTTGTCTCGGCACTGTTCTCTTTTTTGCCTATCACGCATGGTACGGCTGGGGAATTGTCACGGGGGCAATCGTGGGAGCCAGCATTTTGTGCCTGGCAACAATTGTTCTTAACTACTTTAACCTGTCGCTCATCAGCCGTGTCTTTCTCACGTTGCTGATACCGGTTGTCGCGATGTCTATCTCGATTTACGCGAAGATCATTTATTACGACTACCAGGAAGAACTCGATTACTTTACTTTTCGCTTTATTATTCTCGCAGCGTGTGTGTTCCCCTGTATATTCTTTTCCTTCCGTGAACGAATTCTGCTGATTTCGACAATTCTTATCACGTTCCTGATCCTGATAGGGCACGACCCGCTTCACGAATATTTTGGCGTACCATATCGGCAACATATTCTGAAGGAAACCAATTACGCATTCACAAACGTTGTGATCCTGATCACATATGGAATCATGATGGGAGCGGTCATGTTTCTCAAGTGGATCTCGGAAGACAGCGAAGAACGCGCAGCACAGCTGATCCACGAACTCAACCAGACGAACGAAGACCTCATCGAAAAGAATACGGAGATCGAATCACAGAATGCCGAGATCCTGGCGCAAACTGAAAATCTCAATCAGAGTCAGAACAAGCTGCAGGAGGCATACGAAGTGATCGAAGAGCAAAAAAATATGCTCGTCCATCAAAACATCAACCTCTCTTCGGAATTGGTCGGAATAAACAAAGACCTGACGGAAACAAACTCCGAGCTAATTAAACACAACAACGAGCTTCGTCAGTTTTCATATACTGTCTCGCACAACCTGCGCGGACCCGTAGCGAGTCTGATGGGATTGATCAGTCTGATTGACACAGCCGGCCTCTCGAAAGAAAATCAGGATATCCATGAACACGTCAGGACATCCGTAAAACGACTGGACAATATTATTACGGACCTGAGCAAGATCATCGACATCCGCCACGATATTTTTCATATCCGGCAGAAGATCAGCCTTGAGGCTGAAGTCGCGGATATTGTCAAAGGATTTAAAAAAGATCTTGAAGCACACGATGTGCAGATCAAGACAGATTTCAAGAAATGCCCTGAGATCTATTCGGTTCGCCCCATGGTCCATAGCATTCTTTACAATCTCATCAGCAATGCCATCAAGTATCGCGCCCATACGCGAAGGCCGGAAATTCAAATTTCATCCGATGTTGGAAGAAATTATATTCTCGTTGTGAGTGACAATGGCCTGGGCATTGACATGAACAGTCATAAGCAGAATCTCTTTAAACTATATAAACGATTCCATTATCACACCGAGGGAAAGGGACTTGGTTTATACCTGGTGAAGCTACAGGCAGAAGCGCTTGGCGGAAGTGTAGAAGTGCAAAGCGAAATCAACCAATGGACCACGTTCAAAGTCATGCTCGATCAGCCTGCCAACGTGGAGCGACAAATTCTTTACCAGGAACCACACGCCCGCATCTTTTTTGATGCCCGAATCAATTCCACAGGTGTCATATGGAAAGGTCCGGTATCGAGCAACCAGTATCGCAGCGTCTTTCGGAAATGTCTCGAGTTTGTGAAAGTCTACAGCACGCCAAACTACATTGCCGATCTTTCAGAACAAGGCTACATTGCCCGAGAAGATCAGTTGTGGATGTTCCATGATATTATGCCGGAAGCTGCCCAGTACGGACTTCGCAGAATTGCAGCTATCCGGCCAGGTGTTCCTGATGAAAATGCAAAGCAATACATGGCCGGCATCAGCGAAACTTTGCTGAAGCTTGGCATCGTTCAGGAATACTTTTCTACCTTTAATGAAGCGGTCGACTGGATTCAGCGTGAAAACGAAAAAGCCGCAACACGAACTTCCGTATGATTGATTTCTTTCTAGAGCTCGACAAAAATCTTTTTCTTGAACTGAACTCCTACCATGCGGAATGGCTTGACGCGGTGATGATGTTCGTCACCAATACCCTCGTCTGGATTCCGTTGTATCTGTTTATCGCTTATCATATCTTCAGAATTCACGGCAAGCGCGCTCTCTTGATCTTTGTATGCATTGCGCTGACCATCCTGCTCGCTGATCAGATTACGAGTTCTGTAATGAAACCTTTTTTCGGCAGGTTAAGACCAACACACGATCCTGAACTTGCCGCGATGGTTCACATTGTTGACAACTACCGCGGTGGCAGGTTCGGCTTTGCATCGAGTCATGCAGCCAATACGTTTGGGCTTGCGATGTTTGTCTTTCTTCTATTCCGCCAGCAGACACGCAAGGTGGGATGGATGTTCGCCTGGGCATTACTGGTGGCCTATTCAAGAATCTATTTAGGTGTGCATTATCCCGGAGATATTCTGGTGGGAGGTCTCGTTGGTGTTGCCTGCGCTATCGGTTGCTATGTACTGTATCGAAAGATCTCAGTCGTGATTGACAAACCTGTATTGTAGCCAGCCTTACTTACCCAGCAACCGCTTCACGTATTTCCCGATGATATCAAATTCAAGGTTTACGCTATCGCCTTGTTTGAGGTTATGAAAGTTCGTGTTGTGGTATGTATACGGTATGATGGCTACCGTAAAGGATGACGGCCCTGAGTTGAAACATGTGAGGCTCACACCATTCACCGCGATCGAACCCTTCTCTACCGTCACATTATTGAGCAACGGATCATAGTCGAAATGAAACAGCCAGCTGCCCTGCTGATCTTCAATTTTTTTTACAATCCCAGTTTGATCAACATGGCCTTGAACAATGTGACCATCAAATCTGCCATTGTTCAGCATGCATCGCTCTAAGTTGAACTTCTTGTTTCGTGCAAGCGCGCTGAAGTTCGATTTCCGTATCGTCTCGTCAACAGCCGTGACCCAGTGCGCATTTCCTTCAACCTTTGTCACCGTCAGGCAAACCCCGTCATGCGAAACGCTCTGATCAACTTTTAGCTGATTGCTGATCTCGCTTTCAACCATCATATGAAGGTTTGTCCCTTCCTGAACGAGTTCAGTAACCCGGCCAACAGACTCGATAATTCCAGTAAACATGGCCCAAATTAGCGTAAAAAACAGGATTTTAAAATATTTTGGTTTATAATATAAACTAGTTTACATTTATTGCGTTGAACCACTGTGGAGGGCTCGAAAGCATTGAAATAGCGTGGCAAATACCATATCGAATTCACACGAACACAAACATCTAATCAAATATGAAAGAGGAAAACGCAATGACCGCACAGGAAAGCCTTGACATCATCACACGCATGATCGCAGAGGCAAAAGGCAACATGATGCGCAACGGATTCTATTTTCTGCTCTGGGGTTGGGTTGTCATTGTGGCAAACCTTGGCATGTACGTGCTGCAAAAAATGAATTACGAGTATTTCTACGTTGTATGGGTCATCACAATCCCCGCGTGGATCATTTCGATGGTGCGTGGCTACCGCCAGGGCAAAGCACAGCGCAAAACAACACACCTCGATACGGTATCGATGTGGCTATGGCTCACCTTTGGTATTACGATCTTTACGCTTGTTGCCTTCGGGAGCAAGATCAATTACCAGCTGAACCCGGTCATCCTCACCATCAGTAGCATTCCTACTTTCCTTAGCGGGATAGTGATCCGGTTCAGGCCACTCGTGTTCGGTGGAATGTCGTTCTGGGTGTTTGGCATCATCTGCTTTCTTACACCACATGAAACACAACCGCTGATCGGAGCAGTGGCGATCCTCTGCGGATACATCGTACCTGGCTACCTGCTGAAAATGAAAGAATAACAATGTTTAAAGATCTCGATCCACTCTTACATTCCCAGTTGCGGCTTGCCATCATGTCGCTGCTGATGTCGCTCGAGAGTGCTGAGTTTACTTTCCTGAAAGAGAAAACCAACAGCACTGCGGGTAACCTCAGCGTACAGATTGACAAACTCTCGGAGGCTGGCTACATCAGTGTTGAAAAATCATTCAAAGGAAAAAAACCGCTGACTACCTGTAAAGTCACGCCCAGGGGCATCAAGGCCTTTGAAGATTATGTCAACACCCTCAAGCAATACATCAACAAATAAATTCTAACCTAAATACACCGCTATGAAAAATTTAATGTTTCTGCCGATGCTCATTGTCTGCTCGATCATTCAGAATGCTGACGCGCAGCCCGAACTCGGCAACAAAGAAAAGATGAAAGTATTTGCCGGCTGGGTTGGCCGATGGCAGGGTGAAGGCTGGATGCAGATGGGACCTGGCGAACCAAAAAAATCTACGGTCGATGAAAAGATCGAGGCAAAACTTGATGGGATGGTTTACCTCGTGGAAGGCGTGGGCAAGGCAATCAACCCTCAAACAAAACAGGAAGCTGTCGTTCATCACGCTTTGGCGCTTCTCTCCTACGATCAGGGGTCGGGACAATATAAATTCCGGACACACCTGAAAGATGGCCGTAGCTCTGACGCATGGTTTACCGTGACTGGCGAAAATACATTCCAGTGGGGATTCGATATTCCCAATCGCGGGAAGACACGTTACTCAATCAAACTTGACCCCGACAATAAAACATGGAATGAAATCGGTGAGTTTTCGGCCGATGGAAATACCTGGAATAAATTCTTCGAAATGAATCTGAAAAAGACTGAGTAAGATTCTGGTTCAGCGTTCAAACCTTACAACTTTGAACGCTGAACCTTCGCCAACTTCCGCGTATTCCTTCGTATCTTTCCATCTATGGAATTCGGAAAAGTTACGCAGGAGGAAATCGAGGCGGTTGACTTTGGACTGCCGCCTGACAAACCTGAGACTACGTCATTACTGACAAGCCAAAAGAAAAAAAAAGACCTACAGGTTTTCGTGGGCTGCGCAAAGTGGGGCCGGAAAGACTGGGTTGGAAAAATTTATCCTAAAGGAACGAAAGAAGCTGACTTTCTTTCGCATTACGCAAAGTTTTTCAACACCATTGAGCTAAACGCAACGTTCTACAAACTCCCCTCGAAAACACAGACGGCCAGCTGGAAAAGTAAAGTAGGACCTGGCTTTGAATTCTGCCCGAAATTCTCCGACAAGATCACGCACCTCAGGCGCCTGAAGGATGCAAAAGAAATGACAGACCGTTTCCTCGATGGTATCTCCGGTTTTGGCGAAACACTGGGACCTTCGTTTCTAATGGCACATCCCGCCATGGGCCCGAAAACAACGGACACGATAGCGCAATTTCTTGAATCACTGCCGAAAGATTTTAAGGTGTTTGTAGAGCTTCGCCACGCTGACTGGTTTAAGGATCAGGAGGCTTTCACAAAGATTTTCGATATTTTCGAACAGGCTAAAGCCGGATCTGTTATTACGGATGCCTCTGGCCGCAGAGACTGTGTTCACATGCGCCTCACGCTCCCGCAGGCATTCATCCGCTTTGTTGGAAACGGATTGCATCCCACCGACTACACGCGCGTTGATGCCTGGGTTGACCGCATTAAACGGTGGGCGGATCAGGGGCTGGAACGCGCATATTTCTTTATGCACCAGCACGAAGAAATTCATTCACCCGAATTGAGCAAATACGTGATTCAACGACTCAATAAAGTTTGTTCACTGGAAATTCCGGAGCCGCAGTTTTTGAACTAAACATCTCCTCATATGGCGCTGATTGCACCAATAGGAAAACAAGTGCTTGTGCTAATGGTTGCCTTTTCCTCGCTTCCATGGACCGCGCACGCCCAGGCATCAACGTTTGGTGTTTACATGACTGCGAACAGCAGAAAACAATGCGCCCAGAAACTTGAAAACTTCGATAAGAAAAAGATCTGTCTTGTAGCCCAACCAATCCTTAAACTTGAAGACGTTTCACACATCACGGCCATGCGTCTGGACCTCGGTAATCAACCCTACTTCAGCCTCGTGGTAACGGAACAGGGATTGACAAAGCTGAAAGGCGTTGCAATTGCCTTCCCCAACCAGCAGGTCGCTGTTGTGGTTGACAATATTGTGATAGGTTTCCTGACAGACCTTGATCGCCTGAAGAGCACCTCCATCAAAATGACTTCTAATAATGCATCACAGGTGAATCTCCAGATGGTGCACGAAAAACTGAAGACTGTATTCCCGCTTAGAAATTAGCTGGCTTTATCTCTCGCACTTCGCCCCTGACGTTGCGCATCCGGGCTGCCTTTACATTGGCAGGCCATTGCATCTGACGCGTAGACTGCGCAAGATACCCAGCCCCCCAATACAACTCAACCTTCGACTTTTTGCCATTCGCCAATGTAAACTCACATGAAATGTCATCCGCTTCAGGCTTAAAAATCGTACGGCTCGAATTCAAGGTCGACTCGTAAGCCTTCAGGCTATCTCTGTTCTGGCTCGCAAGAAAGACCGTCTTATTGCCGGCTACAATTTTCGAAAGTGCTTTGCCATCACCGCGAACCACGAAACCACTTTTTGTCAGAGGCAGCGGAGCGAACTTTCCATCGCCATCATTAGTAAGCACAAGACCGTTGAATGCATCATGTCGGCCTGTGAATACTTCATTCCCGTAGTCGTTTCCGATCAGCAGCAAATCGAGGTCACCATCGCTGTCGATGTCTTCTGAAACAATTCCATTGACGGGTGCCGTTTGTGCAAGGACAGGCAGTGCTGTCACCCTGAACTTTCCGTCACCCAGGTTTTCCAACATTGACGTTGACATGTTTGTCGCGTCAAGGATCAGTGCGTCTTTGCGTTCTTCAGGAGTCAGTGTCCGTTCTAAATCGGCAACACCATATTTTTTATAGTAGGCAAACCGTCTTCTGAACTTCGGACTTTGGCTGTTCAGCTCATCGAGAAAATGCACAGGAAACTCTTTCATCTCACCCGATTCAGCCTTCAGGTAACACGTGAGCACAGCGTCAACTGAGTTGTTTTCATCGAGGTCTTTCGCATAAACACGCAAAGGTGTAGACGGTGACGCTTTGTAAAAGTTGTTCGCTCCGAGATTTCCGAGTACATAGTCGATATCGCCATCCGAATCGTAATCCCCGCTTGTGATGGAATTCCACCACCCTCGATTCTTCTGGAGTTCATCATTTGGTGCTTTGATCAGGCGCCCCTCGGAGTTGAGAAAAATGGTTGGCGCCATAAATTCTCCAATCACAAGCAAATCTGATTTTCCATCATTGTTCACATCGGTCCATAATGCATCTGTGACCATGCCTGCCAGACCCAGATCTGGCGCGAGTTCGTTGGTCTTATCTGAAAACTTCCCTCCTTCGTTGACGAGAAGATAACTTTGCGCGGGCATCGGGTATGCTGCCGGAACCACGCGACCTCCGACAAACAAATCAAGATCTCCATCACGGTCGAAATCAGCTGCGCGTACACACGATCCACTGGCAGTTGTGTTTGGCAGCGCCTGCGCATTCAAAGCAAAATTTCCGCGGCCATCGTTGAAATACAGGCGGTCCTGATACTCGGCAGAGCCAGCACGAAATTCAAAGCTACCGCTCACCACGTAGAGATCCTGATCACCATCGCCATCGGCATCAAAAAACAAAGCGCCCCTGTCTTCTTCAAGCTTTGTGGTTGACTTAACGACTTCGCGTGCGGTAAATGTTCCTTTCTTCGTCTGCGTCCACAGTACTCCGTTAAACGTTGACGACCCTCCGACATAAAAATCATCCAGGCCATCCCCGTTTGCATCACCCACAGCGAGTCCCGGCCCCGCCTGCGAAAATTTGTGCGGTATGGTACGCTGAATATTGAAATCAATCATGTCCTGTTCGGCATGCTTATAATTGATTTGGAGCGCGCCAGCAATCTCTTTAAAGGTGCGCGGTGTCTCTGCAGGCTGCTTGGCAGTACCAGTCTTGCTTTGTTTGTGATCGAGTGTGATAACCTGATTAATTGCAGGCGTTTTCAATACACTAACGTTACCGTCCGGCCACCTGACAACGACAGAATCAACCCTTGTCTGCGATCCCAATCCAAAGTGAATTACATTTTCAACCGTAGATAGATATCCGCGGAAAAGCGAATGGTCATGATACTGTAAATTCCCCTGACTGTATAGCGTAACCTTTGCTCCCAGTGCCTGGAGATTATTCTGCGGGCCTGTCAATTTCAGACGCAGGAAATTCACGCCTGAATCTTTATTCGATTCCATCAGATTGTTGCGATAGACGAATGCTTCATCATTGATGTTGTTTATCACATAATCGAGATCTCCGTCATTATCAAAATCCGCGAAAGCGGCTCCGTAAGAAAATGAAGGATCCTCCAGGCCCCACGCTGATGTTACGTCTTTAAATGTCAGGTCTTTGTTATTGACAAATGCATAGTTGGGAATTTTCACCACCGGAACAGAGTCAAGCAGTATTTCATTTGACGCAAGCGCTCCGCCAGGATCGCTCCTGAAGTTTGCAAAATCCTTGTCGGTAATATCCCGGGGGAAGCCATTTGTAATGATCAGGTCGCGATAACCATCGTTGTTGAAATCTGCGAGCAAGGGTGACCAGCTCCATTCGGTCTGGTGTACACCGCTCAACTGCCCGATCTCACTAAACGTTCCGTTGCCGTTGTTCAGCTGGAGCATGTTGCGGGTATACTGGTGCGCATAGCCGTAACGTTCATTGTTGATGTATGTTGAGTAATTAGGCGCATGAATCACCGTTTTCCTGCGGAGATTTTTTTCGGGAAGCATATCGAGTGTAACGATGTCAGGAAGGGCATCGTTATTCATATCAGCCACATCGTTACCCATTGAAAACTGCGACTGATGCTTGATGAGGGAGTCAATTGCGTTTGTAAAAGTTCCGTTCTTGTTGTTGATGTACAACAGATCGTTGGTGATGTAGTCGTTGCTTACGTAGATGTCCTGCCATCCATCCAGGTTGATATCGCAGATGGCAAGTCCGAGTCCGTATCCTTCATGAACAATCCCGGCTTCTCCCGATACATCAGAAAAAGTTTTGTCGCCATTGTTGCGAAACAACCGGTCTGTGTTGATGTTCGTTCCATCGTTCATTTTGTTTCTGTATGACGTTGGGATGCCGGCCTGAATTGTGTTCGTAATGATGTAGACATCAAGGTCTCCATCGTTATCGTAGTCGATAAACGCAGCGTTGGTGCTGTAGCCGTCAAAGTCAAGACCGTAAGAGGCAGCCTCATCCCTGAATGAAGGAACACCATCGCCTACACCCTGGTTGATGAGTAGCACATTTTTGCGCGCTGTGGAATCATCATTTATCGTGGCGCACACGTACAGGTCAGTAAATCCATCCGCATTCAGGTCCGCAGCTGCAACACCTGAATACCATTTCGTAAGGTTCGCAAGACCTGCCTGTTCCGAAACGTCTTCAAATTCAAAATTACCTTTGTTCAGGTACAGTTTGGGAGAAACCTGGTTGCCTGTAAAGAAAAGATCGGTAAGGCCATCATTATTGAAATCTGCTGCAGCAACACCAGCTCCATTGTAAATGTATTCAAGGGTAAGAATGTTCAGCGAATCGTTTTCTTTGAGGTCGTTCCTGAACGTGATGCCTGTGTCATCGGACGACAGTCTTGTAAAAAGTGTTTTTGATTTTTGCTGGCAGCAAACAAAGACTGATGCCGCAAGCAGGAAGAATAGCGCGCGTCTTAGCATAGGGGTAAAAAAGCAAGGGCCAATTTAACAATTGGCCCTTGAAGTAATTACTAAATCAACGATTAGTTATAACCAGGATTCTGGACGAGAACATCCTTGCCAAGCAAGTCAATCTCGCGCTGAGGGATCGGCAGATACTCTGACTTACCAGCGGTAAACGTAGCTCCAGAGAATGGCGTAGCAGAAACCTTAGCGGATTCGTATGCGAGGTAAGCATCAAGCGTTGCATCAGCGATGCCCCAACGCACGAGGTCAAAGAATCTGTGGCCTTCACCTGAAAGCTCGAGCTTGCGCTCCATTCTTACCGCATCACGTGCATATGCCTGTGAAGGGAAGCTTGGATATGGCTGAACATTGTAAGTTGTTGGGCTTCCGGCAACAAAGCCGGCTGGGTTAGCCGCTCTTGCTCTAACACGGTTAACATAAGTAAGCGCCTGGCCCAGGTTGTTAAGCTCTACTTCGACTTCAGCAGCCATGAGGAGAACATCCGCAAAGCGCATGAGCGGGAAGTTGAGGGCCGTATAGCCAGGAGTCCATGAACTCTTGTCTACACCGCTTCCTTCTTCAGCCTTACTCCAGATAAATTTCTTTGGCGCATAAGGTCCACCGTAATTCTGATCGCGGATCCAGGCCACTCCAGGGTGGTTTCCATGATCAAGATACGGAATGCCTCTTCGGCCTACTGAATGGTCGAGACGTGGATCAACAGGACCTGCATCCGGTGTAAAGGCTGCAGTAGCAGCAACACCCTGGTCAGTTTTCAACTGGTTTGCACCGGTGTTGTATGAACCATCGAGCAATGGAAGACCGGCACCATCCACACGGAATGAGTTTGCCAGTTCAAAGCTAGGCTGGAAAAATCCGCAGCAACCTGCAGGACCCCCGTTGTACGGGAAGTTCAGTGCAAAATCAGGGTTGGCGTTATTGATTGTGCCAGTACCTGCAGAAGACTGAATTGCAAATACCACTTCAGAATTAACGTCTGAAGCAATGCGGAACAAGCTTCCATAAGTCGGCACCAGATCATACTTCACTCCGTTTGAGGTAACACCGTTGGCAATCACATCATCAAACAAAACTTTAGCCGCTGCATATTTCTTCTGATACAGCAACACTTTTGCCATATAAGCCTTCGCAGCCCAGACGTTAGCTCTACCAACTGCTGCGGTATGCGTTGCAGGCAGGTTAGCAATTGCTACCGTGAGATCTGCTTCGATCTTCGGCCAGAGGTCCTGGTTGTTGGCAACCTTTTCAATTCCTTTTCCATAGTCTACGGTCTCATCGACATAAGGCGTGTTGTTATACAACTTTTTCAATTCGAAGTAGTAGAATGCGCGGAGGAACTTTGCTTCTCCTTCGATGCGTGCTTTTGCAGCAGCTGACACAGTTGGCTGAGCATTCGGCAAGATTCGCAGCAATGCATTCACACGCGCGATACCTTCATACAACGTCTGATACTTTTCAAGAACAGACGAGTTTGTAGCTTGCGAATTGTACGCTTGAATCTCGTTTGCCTGAGACTGGTCTCCGGAGTTCGTTCCCTTGTTAGCTTCGCCACCAAGAATACTTCCCCAAAGCCAGTTAGTTGCACCGGCATAGAAGCCGCCTCTACCTGAGAGCATACTGTAAGCGCCAATCAGGGCACCTTCCAAGCCTTTTTGTGACGTCAGCTGACTTTCTGTGATAGAAGCCGTTGGCTTCACATCCAGGAAGCTTTCGTCACAGGAAATAGCTATGGACAGCGTTAGTATCGTAACTAATATCCTTTTTGTATTTTTCATATTTCTATTTTTTCTAGTAGTGTTCAATTAGAATCCGAGGTTTATACCCGCAGTAAAGCTTCTTGTTATAGGGTAGTTACCCAAGTCGATTCCAAAGCGCGTATCGGCATCTCCACCCACGCTAGGATCCAACCCTTCATATCCTGAGATGGTGAACACGTTGTTCAACCCCGCAAATACTCTGAACTTCTCCATCTTCCAGCGAGACACCAAAGATGTTGGCAGGTTGTATGCAACGGAGATATTCTGCATCCTGAAGTACGATCCGTCCTCAACATAGAATGAGTTTGATTGTGTATTCGTTGAGAAGTTCGATACGTTTTCAAAGATCGGTATGGACGCATTTGGATTCTCAGGTGTCCATGATTCTTTTACGCGTTCGCTGATCGCGGCACCGGCAAATGAAGGATAGAAATCTGTGAACCACTTTGAAACGTTGTAGATCTCATTTCCTGTTTGCAGGAACATGTAGCTCTGCACTTCAAGTCCTTTGTACGTGATCTTGAAATTCAAACCACCCGTGAAGTCCGGCACAGGGTCTCCAAGGTAAGTTCTGTCTGCGGTGGTTATCACACCGTCATTGTTGATATCGGCAAACTTAAATCGGCCAGGAGCTGCGCCAGACTGGAATGCAGTAGCTGAGTTTCCATCCGCTGCATCCGCAGCTGCCACCTCTGCATCATCACGCCACAGGCCGACTGTCTTGTAGCCAAAGAAAGAAGATATGGGCTTGCCCACCTGGTTGCGGATAGGCTCGATTCCACGATAAGCAGGGTTTTCAGTGGTGAGGTAAGTGATGCCAGGAGCAATCTCCTTGATCTCGTTCTTCAGCCACGCGCCATTAACTGTCAGTTCGTATCCGATCTCTGATGTGATGTTTCCTCTTGTAATTACCTGAACATCCAATCCTCTGTTAAGCATTTTACCAATGTTTACAGCCGGAGCTGCAGCGTTGATACCATTCATCACAGTGATTGGCACTGTGAAGATCAGATCATCAGTGTTCTTTGTCCAGTAGTCTAAGATGATATCTACTTTTCCATCTAGAATTGTTCCATCAAAACCGATGTTTGAAGTGATCGCTCTTTCCCACTTTGCTTCTGGGTTTCCAATTCGTGTACGATAATAACCTTCAGCAGCACCACCGTTGTTGATTGGATAAGAAGATGCTCCTACACTTGTTCCAAACAAACTGAACTGGTTGTTAGGGCTTACGTTGATAGAGTTACCCATCACACCCCATCCCCCACGGATTTTGAAGTCGTCCATCCACGCAATACCATTCATGAATGACTCTTCTGACAATCTCCATCCCAAGCTGAATGCAGGGAAGATACCAAAGCGATTTGCCTCAGCGAAACGGGATGCACCGTCTCTCCGGACAACAGCACTCACGTAGTATTTAGACTTGAGATTGTAGTCAATTTTTCCGAACACTGAGGAGTATCGGCTGCCTTTAAAGTAGTTACTGCCTACAGTTCTTGTCGCGCCAGCAGTAGTTGTATTCAAGGTTACGAAGTCACGGTCTTCAGTGAATGGATCCAAACCGTTACCGTTAATGTTTCTGCCAGTTCCATCATCCAGAGCTTCCTGGCCTAACAATAATGACACGTTGTGGTCTCCGAATGATTTTCTGTAAGCCAAAGTGTTTGTAAACGTCCATGCAAAGAACTGGGATGCTCCCTCACCATAAGTCACAGCAGCATTGTTCTCGGAGTTTTCATACTGTCTTCCGAAATAGCTCCAGAAGTAAGACGATCCGAAGCTACCACCAATGCTCGAACGCAAAGTGAGGTTTTCAATTGGCTCGAATTCTACATAGACGTTACCGAAAGCACCAGCACCGAAGCCTCTGTTGTCTTTCTGACGGTCGAGGTTGGCAACCGGGTTGCGCGGGTTGTTGAAACCACCGGCACGTGTACCTGCATACCCACCAAACTCGTCATACACCGGAATAATTGACGGCATACGGAATGCCTGAAGGATATCGTTTTCATCATCGGATACACCGGCACCACCAGCACCACCCTGGAGAAGTCTCACCTGGCGGTAGGTTGCCTGAATGTTTTCTCCGATGCGCAGATTTTTTAAGACGTCAAATTCAGTGTTGAAGCGCATTGTATAACGCTTGAAATGCTGATGCAACAGGATACCTGCCTGATCCTGCATACCCAGGCCTATATAGTAGCGTGAATTTTCACCAGCACCTCTGAATGAAAGCGAGTTTCTCATTATCGGAGCAGTCCGTGTAATTTCATCATACCAGTCAGTTCCAGCCTGATTGGCTCTTACAACCTGGTAGATCGGGCGGCTAAAATCCGTCACGTTGTAGTTGGCGCGTTCTGCGTCAAGGTTTACACCACCGGTCACTCCGGTTGCAGTACCTACCAACAGGTACTCCGGCATTACAGGAGATGTGCCTGTTCCGAACTGTGGGTGAGTAAATGTTGGAGGATTGCCAGAGAAGCGCTGGGTGTTGCGTTGTGCATTCCAGGTCCATTCGGCAAAATCCGTAGGATTCATCATTTCCTGTCCTTTGCCAGGATCGGTGAATCCGAACATGCCGTCATAGGCAATGCTCAACTTTTTCTCAGATCCTTTTTTCGTTGTAATAACGATCACACCGTTTGATGCACGTGCACCGTAAATAGAGGCAGCGCTTGCGTCTTTCAACACGGTAGTTACATCAATATCGTCCGGGTTAAGGAAATCAATGTTGAAGAAAGGAAGTCCGTCAACGATGTAGAGTGGGTTGTTACCGCCAAACGCACCGAAACCACGCACGCGAATAATACTCGCAGTACCAGGCTGACCGTTGGTGATTACAGTAACACCAGGAACGCGTCCCTGAAGCTGCTGCTCCACGTTTCCGGAAGGAACTACGGTAAGGTCTTTTGCCTTCACCGTGGAAACCGCTGCAACGATGTCTCTGCGGTTTTCGATTGTATAACCTGTTACGACAACTTCTTCCAGAGCCGTGACATCGGCTTCGAGAGTAATGTCTATCGTTGAACGGTTATTGATTGATGCCTCCTGACTTTTAAAACCAATGAAGGTAAAAACAAGGGTGGAAGCGCCTTGCGAAACACTAAGCGAGTACTTGCCATCCACACTCGTGGTCGTACCGTTAGTGGTTCCCTTTTCGATCACGGAAACGCCCGGTAATGGCTGGCCTGTGTCATCAAGCACTGTTCCGCTTACTGTTTGCTGCGCGAAGGCAGGCACTGTTATGAGCAGCAGAAAAACACATGCTACGCTCAAACTACAGTAGAGTTTTTTCATAAATAAAAT
The DNA here is from genome assembly GCA_029309925.1 of Fulvivirgaceae bacterium JP3-4. Lineage (GTDB taxonomy): Bacteria > Bacteroidota > Bacteroidia > Cytophagales > Cyclobacteriaceae > Chryseosolibacter. Next base: position 1,162,985 of record JARKND010000001.1, on the reverse strand, counting down.
GGTTTGGGTTAAGGTTTACATTATTTCCTTATGTGCCCACAACACAGAAGATAATTCGGGATTGTGGACTTCTCGAATGTAAAGATTCTGCAAATGGTATATCAAAAAAAGGCCAAAAAATGTTCAGAAATCGTTTCCACAAACGTTTGTGGTGACGTTAGTGAAAGCGTTCCCACAAGCGTGTGCGAAATTACACGCAGCCTAACGACCGTTTTGGCGTGTGCGGCAACACTGGATTTAAACAGGGTTTCTTTTCGATTTTTTTTGACGCCTCTTGTATACTAGAAATGCGTATTTTGGCCCCTTTATTATGGCACTTTTTGATCAGTATCCCGTCTCATTGACAAATTCGCTCTCAGGCAAGAAAGAAGTCTTCACTCCTCTCTATCCGGGAAAAGTTGGAATGTATGTCTGCGGTCCCACAGTATACAGTAATGTACATCTCGGAAATGCCCGTACGTTCATGACCTTCGACACGGTCGCCAGATACTTCAGATACCTCGGGTACAAGGTCCGGTATGTTCGGAATATCACTGATGTCGGTCATCTTGAAGGCGATGTTGACGAAGGCGAAGACAAGATCGCAAAGAAAGCCCGGCTCGAACAACTCGAACCGATGGAGATCGTGAAGCAGTACACGGAAGATTTTCACACCGTGATGCGACAGTTTAATATCCTTCCTCCCAGCATTGAACCAACAGCGACAGGTCACATCGTAGAACAAATTGAAATTACACAACGGTTGATTGACAAAGGCCTCGCCTACGAAGTGAACGGCTCTGTTTATTTCGATGTAAAGAAGTATCATCAGTCACACCACTACGGCATTTTATCAGGACGTAAGATCGAAGAGCTGATGGAAAGCGGTCGTGACCTCGACAGCCAGGACGAAAAGCGCGAGAAGATCGATTTCGCACTATGGAAAAAAGCATCACCAGCACACATTATGCGCTGGCCCTCACCGTGGGGTGAAGGATTTCCGGGCTGGCATATCGAATGTACAGTCATGAGCACGAAATATCTCGGTGAAACATTTGACATCCATGGTGGCGGTCTCGACCTCAAATTCCCGCATCATGAATGCGAGATTGCACAAGCTACGGGAGCAAATGGAAAACCTCCCGTGAAATACTGGCTCCATTCAAACATGCTCACCGTGAACGGCCAAAAAATGAGTAAGTCCCTGGGAAATTCTTTTCTGCCGTCAGAATTGTTTTCCGGAAATCATAAGCTGCTCGAGAAGGGCTACTCCCCTTCCACCGTGCGCTTCTTTATGCTGCAATCACACTACTCGAGCACCCTTGACTTTTCGAACGAAGCACTCAACGCTGCCGAAAAAGGTTTCAGGAAACTGGCAAATGCACTTAAACTGGTTAAGGGCTTTAGTGCTGCGCCTGGCGCTACCGTTGGCGATGCACAGCTCGAAAAAGAGCTGAACCGCATGGTGGATGAGTGTTTTATCAACATGAGTGATGATTTCAACACAGCAAAAACGCTGGCCGTGCTGTTTGAAATGTCCTCGCGCATCAACGACATCAAGTCGGGAAATATTCAACTGAGCAGAATCAGCAACGACACCTTCGAAAAGTTCAAAAGCACATACATCGGCTTTATGGAAGACATTCTAGGTTTGCAGGAAGAATCGGCACAGAACGATGCATTGCTGAAAGATGTTATCAATGTGCTGATCGATCTCCGCAAAAAAGCCAAGACTGATCGCAATTACTCCTTGTCCGATAGGATCCGGGATGACCTCAAGCAGGCAGGCGTTCAGCTCAAGGATGGCAAAGATGGAGAGATCACCTATTCAATTGAAAGCTAATACGTTGCTGAAAAAACTTTTCATATTGCCCATCCGACTTTATCAAATCACACTTTCTCCATTACTTGGTGTGCACTGCAGACACACACCATCATGTTCGCATTATACAGTTGAAGCGATTCAGGAATGGGGCGTAATCAAAGGCGTCTGGTTGGGTACGAAGCGAATAGCCCGCTGTCATCCGTGGGGTACGCATGGATACGATCCGGTCCCAAAAAAGAAGTAACAACACATTTCCTTTCAAAATTTATTGCAATCGTTCGCGTAAAATAAATCCAAACAACGCAATCGATTACTGTGAAGTATTTATCAGAAGATGTACATTGGGCATCCTTACTTTTTTATCAGAACATAGACCTATGCCCCAATTACAAATTAAAAAATCTTCAAAGCAGTATGACGTGTGCATCGTGGGTTCCGGTGCTGGCGGTGGAATGGCAGCCTATACGTTGGCAAATGCTGGCGTGAAAGTGTTGCTGCTCGAAGCAGGACCGATGTATGATCCTGCAAAAAATGTAACGCAGCTTAAATGGCCTTACGAATCTCCACGAAGAGGTGCGAGCACTCCGCTTCGTCACTTCGGTGATTTCGATGCAGCCTATGGCGGATGGGAACTGGATGGCGAGCCTTACACAAAGAAAGACGGAACAAAGTTCGACTGGTTCCGCGCAAGGATGCTCGGTGGAAGAACAAACCACTGGGGACGTATCTCGCTGCGCTTCGGTCCAAAAGATTTCAAGCACAAAAGCATCGATGGCCTCGGTGATGACTGGCCTATCAGCTACGAAGACGTTGCTCCATACTACGACAAAGTTGATAAGCTCATTGGTGTTTTCGGTTCAGTTGAAAATCTGCCAAATGAACCGGATGGAATTTTTCTTCCTCCGCCAAAACCAAGATTGCACGAACTCTTCATCAAGGATGCAGCAACATCCATTGGTATCCCTGTAATTCCTTCGAGGTTGTCTATCCTCACCAAACCGCTTGAAAACAACAGCAAACGCGGTGGATGTTTCTACTGCTCACAGTGTAACCGCGGTTGCCAGGTGTACGCAGACTTTTCTTCATCTTCAGTTCTTGTCAAGCCAGCGATGGAGACCGGAAATGTTGATGTGATCGCTAATGCCATGGCGCGCGAAGTTCTTACGAATGATGAAGGACTTGCAACAGGTGTATCATACGTCAGCAAAGATGACATGCAGGAGTATGTTGTGAATGCGAAAATCGTTGTGCTCGCTGCAAGTGCCTGTGAATCTGCTCGCCTTATGCTCAATTCAAAGTCGAAGCAACATCCGAACGGAGTCGGCAACTCAAGCAACGTTGTCGGTAAATATCTTCACGATTCAACTGGTGCATCAATGGGCGGTATTCTTCCGAAGCTCGTGGGACGCAAGCGCTACAACGAAGACGGTGTTGGCGGCATGCACGTATACACACCGTGGTGGCTCGACAACAAGAAACTTGATTTCCCTCGCGGTTATCACATCGAGTACTGGGGTGGCATGGGAATGCCGGGCTACGGTTTCGGTTTCGGAATGCAGAACACCAACGGCAAATATCCGGGCCGCGATGGAAAGCAAAAACCTGCTGGCGGATATGGCGCTTCACTGAAAGATGACTACCGCTACTTCTACGGTGCAACCTTTGGCATGGCCGGACGCGGTGAAGCAATCGCGCGCGAAGACAACTACTGCGAAATAGATCCCAACGTAGTTGATAAATATGGAATTCCCGTCCTGCGCTTCCATTACAATTGGAGCGACTACGAAGTGAAACAGGCGAAGCACATGAAAGAAACGTTCGCAGAAATCATCGACAAGATGGGTGGCGTTGTTACGTGGGGTCAGGGTTCGGCTGATAACGACTACGGCCTCGAAGCACCAGGTCGTATCATTCACGAAGTTGGAACGGCTCGCATGGGTGACGACAAGAAAAAATCCGCACTCAACAAATTCAACCAGGCGCATGATTGCAAGAACCTGTTTGTCGTTGATGGCGCACCATTCGTTTCTCAGGCAGACAAGAATCCAACGTGGACGATACTCGCCCTTTCCATGCGCGCATCTGAGTACATGATTGACGAACTTAAAAAACAAAATATTTAATTCAAGGTTCAAGGTTCAAGGTTAGCAGGATTCCCGCGTTAACCTTGAACCTCGAACTTTGAATTTTGAACCTTGAACTTTGAACCATCATTTTATGGACAGAAGAAAATATTTAAAATCGCTCGCGCTCGGCACAGCCGGAGCCGGTTTACTTATACAACAATCTTGCGGACCAAAAGAAAGCGCGGCTGCAGGACCAGTTGAGAATAAGTTTACCATCGATCGCACGAAGGAAGAACTGATCCGCGAGAACAAACTTGCATCTGAAAAATTTTTCGATGAGCACGAGATGAAAACCATCACTGTGCTCGCTGATATCATCATTCCAAAAGATGACGTCTCGGGAAGCGCATCGGAGGCCGGTGTTCCCGACTTTATCGAATTTATCGTGAAAGACATGCCGCGATATCAAACTCCGATCCGTGGTGGAATCAAGTGGCTCGATCTTCAGTGCATGCGCAGATACGATGGCGACTTTGCATCCCTTCCTTCAGATAAACAGATTGAAATGGTTGAAGAGATCGCCTACCCTGAGCGCGCTAAACCTGAAATGCAACCTGGTGTAAATTTCTTTAACACGATGCGCGACCTGACTGCATGTGGCTTCTTCACAAGCAAAATCGGAATCGCTGACCTCGGTTATGAAGGCAACAAACCAAATCAATGGGATGGCGTACCACAGGAGGTGCTCGACCAATACGGTGTAAAATATGATCAGCGCACCCTCGACATTGCTGTGAAATTCAACGCCTGATAAACTTGTTTTCCAATCAATCAAACCTTTTGACATGCCAGTAAAGAAGAATTCGATCGCGCCTGCAGAAAACTCGAGGCGGAAATTTTTGAAGAATGCAGGATTGGCCGCAGCTGCGTTTACCATAGTTCCCAGATTTGTTCTTGGAAATGGATACCGCGCTCCCAGTGATACATTGTACATCGCTGGTATCGGTGTAGGTGGAAAAGGCGAAAGCGATATCGCGAGCTTCGCGAAAAGCGGCAAAGCAACAATCAGTTACCTGTGCGATGTTGATGATCGCAGGGCTGCAAAATCAGTTGCCGCATTCCCGAAGGCAAAGTATTATAAAGACTTCCGCCAGATGCTCGATAAAGAGCACAAGCACATCGATGCAGTATCTGTGTCAACCCCTGACCATAACCACGCAGTACAGGCCCTCGCAGCAATGCAGCTGGGAAAGCACGTATATGTTCAGAAACCCTTGACGCACGACATCTATGAAGCTCGCATCCTAACCGAAGCTGCAAAAAAATACAAGGTCGTAACCCAGATGGGAAACCAGGGAGCATCTGGTGATGGTGTTCGTCAGTTGATGGATTGGTACAAGGCAGGAGTCATTGGAGATGTTCACACGGTTTACTGCTGGACGAACAGACCAATCTGGCCACAGGGAATTCCGTGGTCCGACAAAAAAGCCGAAGTACCAAAAGAACTCGACTGGGATCTGTGGCTCGGAACCGCCCCCTATAAAGATTATGTCGAAAAGATTGTTCCTTTCAACTGGCGTGGATGGTGGGATTATGGAACAGGCGCACTCGGTGACATGGGATGCCATATCATTGAGCCTCCGTTCCGTGTGCTCGGACTGAAATATCCAACTGACGTAACAGCAAGTGTCGGTAGCGTATATGTTGACGAATTCAAACGCGGCTATTTCCCTGACAGCTGTCCTCCTTCTTCTTACATCATTTTGACATTCCCTGGACAGAACGGGAAAAGTCCTGTGAAGATGCACTGGATGGATGGTGGAATTCAGCCGGAGCGTCCTGAAGAACTCGGGCCGAATGAACGCATGGGTGATGGTGGCAACGGAGTGATTTTCATCGGAACCAAGGGAAAAATGATGTGCGCAACGTATGGTGCCAATCCGCAGTTGTTGCCAACGTCAAAGACGGCAGAAACAAAAGTTCCTGAAACCATCAAGCGTGTGCCTGGCAGTGCTGAGGGCCACTACGCCCAGTGGGTGGAGGCATGTCTTGCGGGTTACGGCAAAATGGAAGTGAGTTCACCTTTCGAAATTGCAGGACCATTGACGGAAACGGTGCTCATGGGTAACCTGGCAATACGAAGCTACGATATCCGCACACCACGAGAAGTGAAACCTACAGAAAGCAATCCGAATCCTGCTCCTCAGTTTGATTATCCGGGAAGAAATATCAAGCTGATGTGGGATGGTGAGAACATGAAGATCACAAACTTCGATGCCGCAAATCAATTTGTGAAACGAGAGTACCGGCAAGGCTGGACACTCGGAAAATAAAAAACAAAGGCTGCCAAAACGGTGGCCTTTTTTTATGAACTGTCTTTTTTCATTTCTACATTTAAAGACTAAACATTAAAACGTCATGTCTACCAGCAAGAATGTATCACGAAGGAAATTTATTCAGAACGCAGCTGTAGCGGGTGCAGCATTTACCATTCTTCCACGCTTTGTGCTCGGAGGAAAAGGCTACATCCCTCCGAGCGATACAGTATACATTGCCGGGATCGGTGTCGGAGGAAAAGGGACAAGTGACCTGACGGGGGTTGCAAAAAATCCAGCGGCACGCGTTGTCTTCCTCTGTGACGTGGATGATCGCATGGCTGTTGATTCGAAAAAGAATTTTCCTGAAGCGAAATACTACAAGGATTTCAGAGAGATGCTCGATAAGGAAGCAAAGGGAATCGATGCCGTTACCATCTCAACACCTGACCATACGCACGCAGTGGCGGCAATGGCTGCCATGAATCGCGGCAAGCATGTATACGTTCAGAAACCTCTGACATGGTCGATCTTCGAAGCACGGATGCTGGCAGAGACTGCAAAGAAAAACAAGGTTGTGACACAAATGGGAAATCAGTTTGCGTCTGCCGACCACGTTAGACTCGCCAAAGAGATGGTTGATGCAGGACTGATTGGCGATGTAAAAAATGTTCTCGCATGGACAAACCGTCCGGTGTGGCCGCAGGGTGTTCCTACGCCAACCGGAAAACATGAAATTCCAAAGGAACTCGACTGGGACCTGTGGCTGGGCCCTGCAAAACCGATCGACTACAATCCTGCCTACCTTCCTTTCAACTGGAGAGGGTGGTGGAATTTCGGAACAGGTGCGCTCGGTGACATGGGCTGCCACGTGATGGATGCCGCTTTCAGAATTCTGCCGATCGATTTCCCTTCTGAAGTCGAATGCAGCACAACAACCGAATGGCAGGGATTTTTCGATCAGGCACACTACGATGAAAGTTGTCCTGCATCGTCAATTATTCACCTCAAGTTCCTGCGCAAAGATGGAAAAGGAAATATCAACCTCACCTGGATGGATGGTGGATTGCTGCCAAAACGCCCGGATGAATTGCTTCCAAATGAACAGATGGGTGACTGGGATGGCGGATACATCTTTGAAGGCACGAAAGGAAAACTGATGGGTAACTACAACACCTCTCCTGTCCTGCTTCCAACGTCACGTATGAAAGACATCAAGTTGCCGAAACAGACGCAGACACGCGTACCAGGAGGCCCGGATGGTCACTACACGCAATGGGTTGACGCATGCAAAGCTGGCTATGGCAAAATGCAGCTCAGCTCACCATTCGATTACGCAGGACCTTTTACGGAAGCAGTTATCATGGGTAACCTCGCGCTTCGAAGCTACGCGATGCGCGGTCCTAATGGTGAAGGATTCCCCGGTCGTAAGAAGCTTTTGTGGGATGCAAAAAATATGAAGATCACGAACTTCGATGAAGCAAACCAGTTTGTGAAGCGGGAGTATCGGGAAGGATGGAGCCTCTAGATTGTTTCAGGTTGCAGGTCACAGGTTAGAGGCATGACCTGTAACCTGAAACTTTTAGATTTGCTTGAGATAAGGACACCTTCCACCCACATTTGAAGAACGGGGATTTTTCCCGATCTTTCCCGGATTGATTGGCCGCTAATGCTGAAAATTGACTCCCACACGCATATTCTTCCTAAAAAATTACCGAACTGGAGTGAGAAATTCGGCTATGGGGATTTCATCTACCTGCAGCATCATAAGAAGGGCTACGCTAAAATGATGCGCGGCAATCAGTTCTTCCGGGAAATCAAGGAAAATGCCTGGAATCCTGATCTGAGAATAAAGGAATACGAAAAATTTCATACGCAGGTGCAGGTGGTGTGTACCATCCCTGTAATGTTTTCATACTGGGCGCGTCCGCTCGATTGCCTCGAACTTTCAAAATATCTCAACGACCATCTTGCTGATCTGCTTGTAAAGCATCCGAAGCACTATCTTGGACTTGCTACGATCCCGATGCAGGACACCGAGCTGGCAATTCAAGAGCTTGAACGTTGCAAACAGATCGGACTGCAGGGCGTTCAGATCGGCTCAAACGTCAACGATCTTAACCTCAATGAGGAAAGATTTTTTCCGATTTTCGAGGCGTGTGAAAAATTAAGTATGGCCGTTCTCGTTCATCCCTGGAATATGATGGGTGAAAAGAACATGCAGCGTTACTGGCTACCCTGGCTTGTTGGAATGCCTGCTGAAACTTCGCGTGCAATCTGCTCAATGATTTTTGGCGGAGTTTTTGAACGTCTTCCCAAGTTGCGCGTCAACTTTGCGCATGCGGGCGGATCGTTTCTGCCTACGCTTGGCAGGATTCAGCATGGTTTCGATTGCAGGCCCGACCTGGTTGCGATCGACAATAATGTGAGCCCGCGCAACTACCTCAAACATTTTTGGGTTGATAGTGCAACGCACGATCCAATGATGCTTGAGTATGTCATCAAGTTGATCGGGTCAGAAAAGATCACATTGGGAACGGACTATCCATTCCCGCTTGGCGATCTTGAGATCGGAAAATTCATTGAAGAAATGGGCCTGGAAAAGAACGTTGTTGAAAACATTTTTTACCGGTCCGCATTAGAATGGTTAAACGTACCGTTGGAAAGATTCTCATGAGTGTAAGAATATTTTTTGTCCCGGCTTTTCTGTTGATCTGTGCAGCGTCTTTTGCGCAGCAGAATGAGCGCACGCAGGAGTTTTTGCGCCAGGAAGAACAACGCAGGCGCGCAGAGGTAATGCGTCAGCTGGATTCGGGTGTTTACTACATGGACAACGCTCAGTACGAACTTGCAGATCAGAAATTCAGATTCGTGCTTGACAATGTGCGCAGTGTTCCCTCAGATCTCACCTATTATTTTGGAAAGAATTCATACTACCTCCTGAAGTTCAAACAAAGCATCGACTGGCTGAACAAATACATCCAGCTGAAAGGAACAGGCGGACAATATTACAACGATGCGATCGCAGTGTTGCAACGGGCCGAAGCCGAGTATGTAAAGGAAAAAAGCAACGAAACGAAACGAGCCGGAGAACTGCTTTCAAACAACTACGAGATTGACTGCGGACCAACGAACAAGGTAAGCTGCCCGGTCTGCAAAGGCGAGCATGTCATTGTGAAACGCGGTGCGTTTGGGAACGAATACAAAACGTGCCCCTACTGTGACGAGCACGGAATGCTCACCTGTAAAGAATACAACGCTTTGTTGCGCGGTGATTTGAAAAAGAAGTAAACCCCTCCTAACGTCCCCCGCGCGGGCGCTAAAGAGCAAGGTGATATCTAGAGGACATTACCAAAAAAGAAAGGGAACTTTCGTACACCTTGAAAACTGAGGGCGAAGTAGACCGCTAGCACCGGGGAACCTGAATTCCGAGTGTCGAATATTGCTCCGCGCTTGTCGCTTCCTATCTTTTCGCTGCTGTAAAAACTAGTTCGATGAAGAACCGAATCAGCAGCTGAAACTAATAGTTCACTTTTTGTGAACTATTGCAACTTTGCTCGTATATTGCCATGAGAATTCGCCTAATTAAAAGAGAAACAATCGAAGACTACGCAAAAAACCAGGTGCGCAGTCGGCCTTCATTTGCAAGTTGGCTTTCAGCAATAAATATGCTGACTGGAACTTGCCGTCCGATATCAGGCAAACATTTGGCTCGGCCGATCTACTGGGAAAACGAAGTAATCGTGTTGTCTTTAATATTGGCGGAAACAACTACAGGATGATCTGCAAATATGTATTTGGCGAAAAGCAGGTTCACTTATTTGTTTTATGGATTGGAACGCATGCGGAATATAGCAACCTGTGCAACGGAAATAAACAATATACAATAACAGACTATTAGGTATGGTGGCGCTGAAGTTTAGAGTGATCAAATCGAAGACACAATACAAAGAGTACACAAAAATTCTTGAAAGGTTAGTTGATGCCTATCCCAAGAACAAAGAGATGAAAGACGAAATCGATCTGTTAACATTATTGATCGAACAATGGGACGAAGACCACAACACATTTGATAATCAGGATCCCATCGAGCTGCTAAAGTCGCTAATGTCCGGAAAAAACCTGAAGGCAAAGGATTTAACTGAGATACTTCATGTCGGGAAGGGCCTGGTGTCTGATATCTTGAATTATAAGAAAGGTCTTTCTAAAGCAAATATCCGAACGCTCTCCGAATACTTCAAAGTTTCGCAAGAAGCATTCAACAGACCATATAAGCTGATCGAAGTTAAGTAGTATTCCGCGTGGAAATCGCACTGAGCTTTTCCCGTTACTCCGAATCGGAGCATGCGCCTTGCACCTCGCGGTGAAGAACGAGCAAATATTTGAAAACCTTGAGATGTACGTTCGATGGCATTTAGCGCAAGACGCATTTTGAATGCAGTTGTGAGCGTTGTAGCTGCCGAGTCCCCCTTGGGGGAGGCTAGGAGGGGTAGCAAATTCTTCGTATCTTTGAGGTTTACAACCACAGAAGAACTCGATTAACCTGCAATTAATCAGCGCTTTATGCCATTACACAACCGGATAGAGGGCCGTATTCTCAAGGAGAAGATGCGTGGCGCCCAGGAGAAGAGAATAACCATCTCATTTTACCAATACCATCAGATTTCCGATCCCCAGAAGCTAAGAGACGAGCTCTTTCTGAATCTCGAAAAGCTTGGGGTATTAGGTCGTATTTATGTAGCAAACGAGGGTATAAACGCGCAGATCAGCGCACCCGAGGCAAACCTTGACGCTTTCAGAAAATACCTTTACGGGATCGATTTTCTGAACGGTGTTCGCCTGAACATTGCCGTTGAAGATAATGGTAAGTCGTTTTTCAAGCTGAAAATTCTGGTGCGCAAGAAGATTGTGGCCGATGGTCTGGACGACAGCACATTCGATGTAACGAAGAAGGGTGTCCATGTCAACGCACAAGAATTCAATGCGCTCGCTGATGACCCCAATACGATCATCGTTGACATGCGCAATCACTATGAGAGCGAAGTCGGGCATTTTAGAAATGCCATCTGCCCCGATGTGGATACGTTCCGCGAGGAGCTCCAGATCGTGGAAGACATCATGAAGGAACAGAAAGACAAGAACCTACTGATGTATTGCACAGGCGGCATTCGCTGCGAGAAGGCAAGTGCCTGGATGAAGCACATCGGATTCAAGAACGTCTTTCAACTCGAAGGGGGCATCATCAAGTATGCGCAGGAAGTGAAAGCACAGGGACTTGAAAATAAATTCATCGGCAAAAACTTCGTGTTTGACGAACGTCTTGGCGAACGAATCACAGATGACATCATCGCAACCTGTCACCAATGTGGAAAGCCATGTGATGACCACACAAACTGCAAGAATGACGGGTGCCACCTGTTATTTATTCAATGTTCAGAATGTGCGGCAAAATATGATGGATGTTGTTCCACAGAATGTAAAGAGATTATCACATTGCCTGTGGAGAAACAACGCGAAATTCGCCAGGGTGTGAACAAAGGTCGACAGGTTTTTAAAAAGGGTCGCACGCTGAAAGGGCGGCCCACAGAGACGCATAATCATTCTTCTTCCGGGGTTTGATGCAATACGATCGAGAATGATCCGGATAGGAATTATTAATATATCAGACAGGGCCAGCAAGGGAATTTACCCGGATACACCGGGCATAACAATTGCTGAAACCCTGAATGAGTACCTTAAGAGTCCGTGGGAAAAGGAATACGCAGTGGTACCTGATGAGCAGTCAATCATTGAGCAAACAATGATTTCGATGGCTGACGAAAAAGAGTGTTGCCTGATCATCACTTCAGGCGGTACCGGACCTGCAGAGCGGGATGTGACTCCAGAGGCAACGGAGGCTGTATGCGATAAGATGATGCCGGGGTTCGGTGAACTGATGCGTGCAAGAAGTCTTATGTACGTGCCAACAGCTATCCTTTCAAGACAAACAGCAGGGATTAGAAATAAAACACTGATTGTGAATTTGCCAGGTAAACCAAAATCAATTCGCGAGTGTCTTGATGCGGTGTTCCCGGCAATTCCGTACTGCATAGATCTTTTAGAAGGGCCTTTCATCGAATGCAACGAAAACGTGATGAAGGCATTCAGGCCTAAAACCGCTTAAATCGAACAAAAGGTATGGCACGGATTAAATATTATTACGACACCGAGACCTGCAAGTACGAACGCGTGCGGACGAAAAAGAGCGATGTGGTCCTCAACGCGCTCGGCATTCTGACGCTAACCCTGATCATGGCTGTGGGCCTGATGTTCTTGTACAGCAGTTACTTCGAATCACCTAAGGAACTGATCTTACGAAACGAAGTAAAGGAACTCGAATTCTATTACGACAAGCTTAACACCGATGTTGAAAAGTTAAGCGCAATTCTCAACAACATTGAAAACCGCGATGACAATATTTACCGTGTAGTTCTCGGTGCAGAACCTATTGAAAAATCTGTGCGTGATGCCGGTGTGGGTGGTGCAGACCGCTATGCCGACATTCGCGAAAAAGATATCGAGCACGATGAACTGGTGATCGGTCTTCACGAAAAAGTAGATAAGCTTCGCAGAAAACTTTATATCGAATCGAAATCACAGGATGAAGTGGTGACGATGGCCGACAACAAGGAAAAAATGCTGGCTGCGATTCCCGCAATTCAGCCGATCGCAAACAAACAGTTGATAGCGCTTGCCTCTGGTTTTGGAAACCGGATTCACCCGGTGTACAAAGTAAAGAAGATGCACGCTGGAATTGACTTTGCTGCCGAGATCGGAACGCCAATTTATGCCACTGCTGATGGAAAGGTCGCACTGGTTGATGTAAAGTTCAGCGGATATGGAAAGATGGTGGAAGTCGATCATGGCTTTGGCTACCGCACCCGCTATGCGCACATGCACGAATTTGCCGTGCGCACCGGGCAGAACCTGAAGCGCGGTGACCTCATCGGCTACGTTGGTAACACAGGTATGTCAACGGCCCCTCACCTGCATTACGAAGTACTGATCAACGGTGAACAGGTAAATCCCGTCCACTATTTCTTCAACGACCTTACACCGGCCGAATACGAGAAGATCCTCGAACTCGCGTCTACCGAGAACCAATCGTTGGGAATGTAAAGATGTGTTAAGGTGTTTATGTGTTAATGTGCTAATGTTGCGGCTACGCAATCTTCGGATGAGCCAGGAAACATTAACACATTAACACATTACCACTTTAGCACATTAACACATCCCCGTAACAACATCTGCGACAGGGGAACCCCCTGCCTAACTTTCCAGCAACGGTACCGTTGAAACAGCTGGAAATAATCTTATCTTAGCTGTACTAACCAAATTCCCCATGAGAAAGTGTTGCGGCCTTCTTTGCACGTTTGTCTTTCTCCTTTCTGTTCATGCATTTAGCCAGGGCTGCAGCGATGCAGGTTTCTGCACTATGGGTGCGATGAAACCGGACCAACCTTTCAATAAAAAAATCCGACTCACGCTACGCTCCATGGAGCTGAGTTTTTATCGCGGCACAACAACACTTACCCCGGTGATTCACGTGGTGACTGCCGATATGAATTTCGGATTGAATTCGCGAACTTCTTTTCAGGTGAAGTTACCGTATCAGTTTGTGACTGGAAGACTTGCCAACACCTCAGGCCTCGGAGATATCTCGCTGTGTTTCACAAAAAACCTGGTCACGAAAGAAAAGTATGATGTGAATTTTTCACTTGGAACAAAGATCCCGACAAACGGCTCGGATAAGTCAGTCGATGGAAGACCTCTTCCGATGTATTATCAAACAAGTCTTGGAACATATGATGCGATCGCAGGCGTATCATTCATTACGAAACGATGGCTGCTCGCAACTGGTATCCAGGTTCCGTTGAACAAAAACGATAACGAATTCGCCTGGAGCAGGTGGGAAGATCATCCCGAGAAGGAATACGTAGATCGGTACAACCAGGCACGCTATCTCAAACGCGGCACAGATGTCATGCTTCGTGTGGAGCGCAACTTCAGGTTCTCACGATTCAATTTTTCATTGGGTCTGCTTCCCATCTACAGGATCACACGCGATGAGATCATGCCGGGGACTGTTGTCGTGAAAAGAGATGACGCGCAAGGCCTGGCGCTGTCAGGCATTCTTACTGGAGGCTATAATTTTAATGTGCGATCCGGCATCAAGGCTCTCATCGGACATAAAATTGTTCAACGCGACTTTAATCCTGACGGTTTGACCCGCGAACTAGTCACTTCAATGTCTTACGTTTATCGCTTTTAGCCATGAGAAAATTTCTGCCACTGTTTTTTCTTCTGGCGATCGTGAGGCCTTTGCCCGCTCAGACCGTTCTTGAAAAGGCTGATCTGCTTCTGGTCAACTCTGAGTATGACAAGGTAATTGCCCTTGCCGACAACCCGATGGCTACACTTTCAGCCGATGAAAAACTGATCCTCACCAATAAAAAAGCCGAAGCCCTGACACGTCTCGGGAAATTGAATGAAGCTTCAAATCTTTTAAAAGAAGTTGGTGATCAGGGAAGCCCATTTACAAAAGCGGTCACAAAATCAAACCTCGGCCTGCTTTATGTTTATCAGGGAAGGAACGACCTCGCGCTGGAATCGCTGCAGGCTTCACTCCACGAATTTGAAAACGCAGGCAGGCAGAACACATTAGAGAATGCACAGGCACTTGCCTACCTGGGACAAGTCTATAAATTTACGGGAAAGACAACGCAGGCTGATGAACAACTTCGCATGTCCCTGACAATTCGTGAAGGACTTCTGAAAGGTGATCATGAATTAATTGCTGCCTCATACAACGATCTCGGCCTCGTCTATGCTGACGTTGACAATGACAGGGCGCTTGACTACTATGAAAAGGCTTTGGCAATCTATGAAAAACTACATGGCGGAGAACACGCGAAAATTGCGCAGATCAATTCCAACATTGGTTTTGTTTATCGTAAGCTGGAACTCTTCGGTGATGCCGTCAATAATTTCGAGAGTTCATTAAAAGTCTGGGAAAAGATTCACAGCGGACCGCACCAGGCAAAAGCGTTTGTATTGCACAGCCTTGGACAGACCTATTCGCAGATGGGAAACACTGAAGCTGCGCGGGGTTACTATCAGCGGGCGCTTGAAATGTATCGCCAAAGCTATGGCGCCAAACACCCAGACATCGCACAGGTGCTTAACGACTATGGATACCTTGAGCTGACGAATTCAAAGTACGATCGGGCGCTCGGGTACTTCCAGGAGGCTCTCTGCAGCAACGTTCAAAACTTCGACAACAAAGACATCTTCGTCAATCCCAAACTTGAGAATTATTACATCGGTCGCGTGCTGCTCTACTCCCTGCTATTCAAAGCAAAAGCGTTCGAGTCACGCCACTTTGGGAAATCGCTGAAGATGTCGGACCTGCTGACATCACTTAACGTGCTGCAACGCTGCGATTCACTGATTGATCGACTGCGACAGCACAGCAATAACGAAGCAGATAAGATGGCGCTTGGCGCGATTGCAACTGAAGTGTATGCCGATGGCGTGAGGACGGCCTACGAAGCTGCTGCAGTGGCTTTCAAAAAGAAGCCACTTCTCGAACAAGCATTTTATTTCGCAGAAAAAAGCAAATCTGCGGTTTTGCTGGAGGCGATTTCCGATGCGGATGCAAAATCCTTCGCGGGAATTCCGGCAAATCTTCTTGAAGAAGAAAAAACGCTGAAATCAGCAATTGCACTCACCGGCCAGAAGCTGGCGCAAAAACCCGATCCGGAAGAAGAAAAGTATTTGCGCGAGACCTCGTACGCACTCAACAGAACATACGAAGCATTCGTCAGCAATCTTGAAAAAGAATACCCGTCCTACTTCAACCTGAAGTACAATGCAGCTTCTCCTTCGATACAGCAGATTCAGAACCTGCTCGATGACAAGACTGCGTTGCTTAGTTACTTCATCGATGAAGAAAACAATCGCATCTATATTTTTCAGATTTCAAAGCGAAAGTTCGCTGTAACAGATCATCTCCTTCCTCAGGATTTCGACAAAAACATAACGGGGTTGAGAAACGGAATTTACTTCAGCGCGGCCTCCGCTTATTCCAAAGCATCGAATACTTTATCGCGTCTGCTCCTTCCGAAAATTCCTAATTCTATTACCGACCTGGTAGTCGTACCAACCGGAAGATTAGGCATTATTCCGTTCGAAGCTTTAACCACGAAAAAAATCAAAGACACCGAATCTTTTGACGCAGAATACCTGATGAAAAGCAAATCGGTCAGGTATGAATTTTCTGCAGGCCTTCTGCTCCAGAAGACGAAACAGGCCGCATCGAAAAGTCCTTCGATCTTTCTTTGTGCCCCTATAACGTTCCCTGCTAAAGATAATCTCAATGCACTGCCGGGAACCGAGTCGGAAGTGAAAACAATAACGTCACTTTTCGATTCCAAAAATATTGCAGCCAAAATGTTTACAGGATTGGATGCCAATGAACATGCGATCAAATCAACGCCACTGAAAGAATACAGCCTGATACACTTTGCGACCCATGGTGTTGTTGATGAGAATTCACCGGAGTTATCACGGATATTTTTGCAGAGCAGTTCGGAAGCCGAAGATGGAAACCTGTTTGCAGGCGAGATCTACAACCTTGAGATGAATGCTGACCTGGTCACGCTCTCCGCATGCCAGACAGGACTTGGAAAGATTTCTAAAGGAGAAGGTGTAATCGGTTTGTCACGGGCGCTTGTTTATGCCGGAGCAAAAAGTATTATCGTTTCATTCTGGAGCGTTGCAGATGAGTCGACTTCGGAATTGATGAAAACATTTTACCAGCGACTTCTTGAAAATCCCTCAGCCGGATATGCCGCCAGCCTCCGCGGGGCAAAGCTTGCCCTTATGCAAAATGAAAAGTATTCTGCGCCTTTCTATTGGGCGCCCTTTATTTTGATCGGGTATTAAAACCAGCACCTGGCTGTTGGCCATAGGCAACAGCCAGATGCTAATTATTTCACACGATACCTGAATCCCCCATAGGCCATGCGTCCGAAGATCGGTCCCCATACCAGTGACGAATCAAAGTACGGACTGAAAGGTTCGGATGAACTGATGATCGGATTCGTCAGCGTGTAGTTGTTAAGGTTCTCAACTCCCACATAAACACTCCAACGGGACTTCAAATCTTTGGTCACCTGCGCGTTCATCAGGATATATGCTGGTGAATATTCTGGCAGCTGATATCCCGCAGGATTTTCAGACGTGTCGGGAATGCGCTGTTCGCCCAACCACTGAACGGTGTAATCAAACTTCCATTTGCTCTTCGTCTCGTAAGCGAGGTTGATGAAAGCGCGTTGTTTTGAAATCAACGGACGTTCCAGCATCGCAGACAGATAGTCGGTCTTAACATCGAGGTAGCGGTACGCCAGTCGCACATCGAACCTCCTCATCAGCTGATAGTCTACCTGCGCCTGAAGGCTGTGCGAATACGATTTTCCCTTCAACCCGAAAAAATTTGCCTCTCGCGCTGACTCATCGAAATCAAGCACCACCTGGTTTTTAAAATCGGTGTAGAAGTAATCAAGCGTGACTGTTCCCGGTCGGTAATCAAGCGTAAAATCCTGCGTGAAGTTCGCACCATAATTCCAGGCGACATCTGGTTTGAAACCGTATGCATGAGTCGATTGAAATCCCGAGAAAACGAACTCTCTTGAAGACGCGAGCACACCTGTGTTTTCGATCAGCACGTTGGCAACGCGTGTACCCTTGCCTGCCGACAAACGAAGGGCGGTCGTTGGCGTCATGTTAAACAAAGTGTGCAGTCGCGGTGTGAAAATCGTTCCAAAAAGATTGTGATAGTCAACTCGCGCTCCTGCAATGATCACCACTTTGCTGAGATAATCGTAAGTGTATTCTAAGAATGCACCCGGTACTTTCTCAACGCGGTCGAAATTGAGCACGTTTTCCATCTGCATGGTACCATCGTTCTGAACAACATGCATCATGCCCATGCCGGACAAAAGCCGCTCATCGTAATTGTCATAAAGGAAACTCAATCCGGTTTTGAACTTATGCTGCGTAGAACCGATGATCGACTGATAGATCAGATTGGCGTAGCCGGATTTTTCGAGCGCGGTATGCGCCATAAATCCGTAGTAGCTGTCATGGTCATGCTGACTCGCTGACAACTGAAGCCCTATGCTCTTGAAAGGCTTCATGGGAAACTGATAGCCAAGTTTTCCCCACAACTCGGTGCGCCTGGTGTTGATCTCTAATCCATACCGCATCATCGTGAACTTGTCCATCGGCTCATAGTCAACCTGTCCGCCAAGCTTATCGTCACGCAGCACCTTTATTCCGAACTGCCCAAGCCAGCCGGTGCCGCTGTTGAATACCCAGCGATTAACCGCGTTGATCTGATTCCCGGTAGGAAAATCAAGAAATGAATCATTGTTCTGATCCATCATGAACGGGCGTGCACTTCCATGAAGCAAAAATGTTGTTGCCCACTTCTTGCCCGCCATCAGTGTTGTGTTGACGTTCAGTTCGCTCCTACCCGATTGGTTTACATAACCATTGACATACAACTTCTCACTTTCCTGAGGCTTCTTCAGCTCAACGTTGATCTGCCCCGCAATGCTTTCGTATCCATTCACAACAGGCCCGACACCTTTTGTCACTTCAATGGAATTGATCCAGGTACCCGGGATGAGCTGGATCCCCTGACTCGATGCAAGGCCGCGAACGCCCGGCATGTTTTCGATCGAGATCATGGTGTTGGGGCCCGCAAGTCCCAGCATTTGAATCTGTCTTGTACCAGTCAGCGCATCGGTAAAGGCCACATCAACTGAGGGATTTGTTTCGAAACTCTCAGACAGATTACAGCAGGCTGCCTTGAACAATTCTTTCTCCAGCATCACCTGTGTATTGATACCTCGCGTTTGATCGATTCCCGTTGCCGGCTTCCATCCTTCAATAGTAACTTCCCTCAGTACTGTGGGTTTGAGTTCGATCTTTACGTTGGTTTGATTGGTGATCGTGAGCGTATCAGATTTCAGTCCAATGAAGCTTACAACAAGTTTGTCAAAACCTTCGGCCCGATCGATCATAAAGATCCCATTGCTTCCGGTGATCACACCATCGCTCTTTCCGAGCCAATGGACGTTCGCCCCTACAACAGCCTCATCAACGTTATCTGAATTTTTTTGAACCACCAGCCCCATAAGCTGCTGAGCTCGGGCGCTGACGGCAACGACCAATAACATTGCCGCGGTTACGGCAATGTGTCTCATAAGCATTCTCATAAAGATTAATGGTTGCTATGCTTGTCGTCTTTCATACCACTGTGATCGTGGTCGCGATACAGGCAGCAGAAAGGAAGCTTTGCGTATACTTCGTTCTTCGCCTTCACCTTGTCAGTATCGTGCCCGACACCCGCGATCAGCTCATGGATCTGCTGTTCAGTGATCTTTTTCGAATTGTATACAACTTCCAGGTTCTTTGTTTTTGTATCCCAGCTGGCAAGCTTAACGCCTCCCTGGTCAAGTGCTGTCTCGATGCGCTCTTTGCACATTCCGCAGTTACCAAAAACTTTAATATTAGCCTTTACAGTCTTTCCCTGCGCAAAAGATGTGTGAGAAACAACGGCTACAAACAAAAATGCAAATATGGTTATGATGTTAGTTTTCATGTTTAATTAATTTTTATCGAGGGAAAAAAAAATTGACGAATGATCAGCTATGCAGATCACTGTCGGAACCATCGTAGAAAACGTAACAGCTGGTAGCTTTCCAGATTGGAATTTTAGGAGGAGCCTTCGAAGGCTGTTCGACAGGCTGATTTAATGAAACCACGCTGAATGTGAGGAGTCGTTCAGTGAAAATACGTTCAACCTTCCAGATGGGAAGAGGAGCTGACAAGGTCGAGATTGTTTTTTGCTCATCGTCAATGCGAAGCAGCTCGTGATGGTCGTCACAGCAGGAAGATTTTTCTGCTGAATACAAACTGCACGGGCATTTGGCGGCTTCTGCGCTGAAGAACCGAACGGAGGCTTCACGCCCCATGCAAAAATGTGTAGCTTTGATTACACCGACCGAAAACAAAACGTAAAGCGCGACAAGAACAATAGCCATTGCCCTGGTTGCGATCTTCACCGATTTGTTTGCGACTCTTTTCACGACCACAAAGATACTAACGAAAAAATTAGAAATAAAGTTTGAACCGGTAATATCATGCGACAGACCCGTAGACAATTCCTTTTTACTTTACCCGTACTTGCCGCCACCGCGAGCTCATTTCGACACCCAGCGCAGGGAAAATCACCAATTATTATGACCGTTCGCGGCCCTGTTGACCCGGCATCGATCGGAAACACACTCCCGCATGAACACATCCTTGTCGATTTCATCGGTGCTAAACTCATCAACAATGAACGGTGGAACAGAGACGAGGTAATGGACAAGGTTCTCCCTTATCTCGATGAAGCCAGAGTTGCCGGATGCAATACACTGATCGACTGCACACCAAACTACCTTGGCAGGGATGTGGTGCTGCTGGAGAAATTATCTTCCACCGCTCAAATCAATATCATTACCAACACCGGTTACTATGGAGGTTCGGACAACAAATTTCTCCCTGACCATGCCTTCACTGAAACTGCTGACGCGCTGGCTAACCGGTGGATCAATGAATGGAAATTTGGCATCGACAAAACCGGAATCAAGCCTGGCTTTATAAAGACGAGTGTGAATCCCGGACCGCTGACCGACATCTCAAAAAAATTAATTCAGGCAGCGATCATCACGCATGTCAAAACCGGATTGACGATCGCTTCGCACACGGGTCCCGCAATTCCAGCGATGGAACAGATTGAAATGCTGAAGAGAGGAAAGATAGATCCCTCAGCATTCATTTGGGTTCATGCGCAAAATGAAACTGACAGAAGTTTTTTTGTAAAGGCCGTGAAAGATGGTGCGTGGGTAAGTCTCGATGGTTTGAACGATGAGAACGCAAGCGCTTACGCAGACCACGTTGAGTTTATGAAAAAGGAAAATTGCCTTCATCGCCTGCTCATCTCGCACGATGCCGGATGGTTCGAGCCTGGCAAACCAGGTGGCGGAAACTTCCGGAGTTTCACCACTCTGTTTAAGAAACTTATCCCTCAGCTGGAGCAACGAAACCTCACCGATGTTGAAATCAAAAATCTGATACATCAGAATCCACGAAACGCATTTACTGTGGCGGTCAGAAGGCTGAAGAAGTAAGTCGGGGAATGCGAATTTTCGGACATAAAAAAAGGGAAGTCGAAACTTCCCTCCTATACCTGCCCTTGCAGTAGTTTTTAGGATTTCTCCTCTCTACTGTCAGGAGCAGGTTACACAGGAAAACGCTATGGCAAAAAGCTGAATCACTGTGCGGAGAGGACTTTAAAGTAACGGCATCGGTTCGAATTTTCCTAAAGAATTTCTCAAACTTTGTTATGCCTGAAAAAATGGCTTTTTTGTGCCAAAATTGCATGTTAGAGGATAATTATAAGCAGCGGGGATTGCGCAATAAACTGGTTAAAATGCTCGAAAAAAAGGGCATCTCTGACGCCCGTGTTTTAGCGGCCATTGCGAAGGTTCCGAGACATTTTTTCTTTGAAAACGCCCTTCTTGAGCACGCTTATCAGGACAAAGCTTTTCCGATCGGAGAAGGCCAGACGATCAGCCAACCGTATACTGTTGCATTCCAATCCGAAAAGCTCGAAATCCGGCCGGGCGACAAGGTGCTTGAAATCGGCACTGGCTCGGGATATCAGGCCTGCATACTTGTTGAACTCGGAGCCCGTGTATATACAATAGAGTACAATCGGGTCCTTTTCGAACAGACAAAGTCGTTTTTGCCCCAAATCGGGTATAATCCGTACTTTTTCTATGGGGATGGTTCGAAAGGCCTGCCGGCAAAGGCCCCTTTTAATAAAATTATCGTCACGGCTGGCGCCCCTGTCATCCCCAAAGCCTTAACCGACCAGCTGGCAGATGGCGGTATTCTGATAATCCCGGTAGGTGACCGTGAATCGCAACGGATGCTTAGAATCCGGAAAACAGGCGATAAGCTTCAAAAAGAAGAGTTTGCGAATTTCGCGTTTGTTCCGCTCTTGGGCGAGCAGGGATGGAAATCCTGATGTCTCCGGAAAAAAAAGATATAGCGCTCATCGTCTGCGTCTGGATTGTCATCCACAGCATACTTTTTCAATATCCCGGATTGCGGGCTGATCTCTTTGACTCGCGTGGCTATCGCGACATGGGACAGGAACTCGTGGAAAATGCCCCACTCCCACGGCCCGGCTACACGTTTTACATTATTCCAATTTTGCTTGTCGGAATTCTTGAGAAAGCCGACAGCAGTCTCACTGTATTTTTGTTCCTGCAGTCTGCAATTTCCTTCTTTGCCGCACTAGCGCTTTATAAAATTGCAGCACGCGCATACAACGCACGCAGCGCTGGCCTGTGCGCTGCGCTGATCTACACGCTCTGGTGGGACAACATTCAATGGAACACCGCATTGATGACGGAGTCTCTCGCCTGCAGCCTGCTCTGCTTCTTGTTGTATCACCTGACTTTCTTTAAAGACGGCAAGCGTGATTTTTTTACATTGATAATACTCTGCATTGCTTCTCTGCTGACGCGGCCAACCGGAGTGATCAGCATTATCAGCGTCACCATTTTTTGGCTCTACCGTTACCGGGAATCTTTGCGCGCCAGGCCGTTGTTCAGGTTTGGAGTTCTGACGGCACTGTTTGCATTTTTAGCAGCAGGAGGCATCGTGATGTTTTCCATCTGGGATTTTACAGAACAGTATGTCAGGGGGAATATCATCACCTATATGGACTCCATCGAAGGCCGACCCCTGTACTTCGAAAGCCTGCGATTACCAACGGACGGACTCATTGCGCCTGACACATCGGCCAATGCGGTAATGAAGATTGCTGATTTTATCTATCATAACCCCGGGCACTTCGCGAAAGCAGCGTCCCTAAAAATCTTTTATCTGATGTCTGGTATTCGTCCCTACTATTCCCTGCTTCACAACGCAGTGACGATTACCTTTCTCATCGCAGTATATTGGTGGGCTGTCATTGGCCTTCGGACGATTTTGAGGCGTGATATTGCAATCTTCTGTCTGTCAACAATCGCTATCAATTGCCTCCTTATCGGTTTTTCAACAGTAGATTGGGATAACAGATTTTACATTCCGATGGAGCCAGCGGTTGTTGTACTCGCGGCCGGAGGCGCAGCAAAAATGTGGGCGTTTGTGAAACACAAACTAATCGGCAACGCTGAGCGTGTTGACTAAAAGTTTTTTAATAGCGGCAAAGTCCGCACTTGATCGCAGCGATTTTTTTTCTCTCCGCAGGAAGTCAGCGAGTTTGTCGGGCAGAGTCAGTTTTCTTCCGAGCGTTTCCTCCACTACCTCAAGGAATTTTGCCGGATGGGCGGTCTCGAGGAAAACACCGACCTGATCTTTACCTTTCAAATATTTTTTAAGACCTGCGTAAGCAACTGCTCCATGGGGATCGAGTATATAGTTCGTTTCCCGTTCAACCTGTTTCATTACGTTGCGTGTCTCATCGTCAGAAATGCAGAAGCCAGAAACCGCATTGCTTAACGCCTCAAAATCATTGTCGAAGATTTCTAGAATGCGCTCGAAGTTGCTCGGATTGCCAACATCCATTGCGTTGCTTATAGTCTGAACTGATGGGCGAGGATTGAATTTTTTTGTTTGAAGGTATTCGGGAACCACATCATTTTTATTGGTAGACACAACAAAGTGGGCGATGTCGAGGCCCATGCGTTTCGCCAGCAGCCCACCTGTCAAGTTTCCAAAATTGCCGCTGGGTACGGAGAACACGACAGGCTTTTTGAGGTGCATCAGCCTGCTGAATGCATAGAAGTAATAAAAGGATTGAGGAATAAGCCGTGCTATGTTAATCGAGTTGGCCGAAGTAAGAAAAAATTCGGCACGGAGTTCTTCATCCTGAAAAGCCTTTTTGACAAGTGTCTGGCAGTCGTCAAACGTACCATCGACTTCAATTGCGGTGATGTTTTGTCCCAGCGTTGTGAATTGCTTTTCCTGGATAACACTCACTTTCCCTTTGGGATATAAAACTACTACACGCGTTCCCTTCACACCAAGGAATCCGTTCGCAACAGCACTGCCTGTGTCTCCTGACGTTGCTGCCAATATCACGATTTCTTTTTTCTCCTCACGCGCAAAGTAGCCCAGCAGCTGCGACATAAAGCGCGCGCCAAAATCTTTAAATGCCAGTGTCGGCCCGTGAAACAATTCAAGTGCATATACACTGCTTTCAACTTCAACCAGTGGCGCATCGAACTGAATCGTATGATCGATAATCCTTTTTAATTCCGTTACCGGTAATGAATCCCCGATCAAATGACTGGCAACTTGAAACGAGATTTCGCTAAACGATTTTTCGGGAAGGGATTTAAAAAACTTTTCAGGAAGTGGTTTGATTTCCGTTGGCATGTAAAGTCCATTGTCAGGAGCAAGCCCGCGGATCACGGCATCTTTCAATGTAACCCGGTGTGATTTATTTCTGGTGCTGTAAAGGATCATTGTGGTCGGGAATTAGAAATTGGGCATTGGGAATGCAATGGTCATGAGATAACTTTTGCGCCTGTTGAATTGATTCGCGAGATGTAGACTTCGCTTTCAAGCTTTAGTTTTTTGAATTCCTGCTGAATTGCTTTGCCAGTTCTCAGCGCAGTTTCCTTTTCGGTGCTTAGCGCGAAAATTGTTGGACCGGATCCGGAAATTCCACAACCCAGCGCTCCTGATTCCACAGCCTTTTCTTTAATAACATCGAAGCCGGGAATGAGTAGTGACCGGATGGGCTCTGCCACAACATCCTTGAGCGACCTGCCGATCAGGCCAAAGTCAGGTTTCATGAGCCCGGCAATGAGTCCGGCAATATTTCCCCATTGTGTGATTGCATCTTTCAACGGTATGGTTGAACGCAGCACCTGGCGCGAGTCCTGCGTCTTCAGTTCGAGATGGGGATGTACAAGGGTACAAAACAAATTGTCAGGGGTGGGAATTGAAACCACGTCAAGCGGCTCATAGCCTCTGATCAGCACGAAGCCGCCAAGCAGTGATGGTGCAACGTTGTCGGCATGCGCAGAGCCGCAGGCAATCCGTTCTGACTCCATCGCAAAAGGCAAAAGCTCCCTCCTCGATAAAGGCTCACCAAGAAGATGGTTGATCCCGGCAAGGGCCGCAGCAGCACTCGCAGCGCTCGAACCCATCCCGCTCCCAAGCGGTAAATTTTTTTTCAGAAAGATCTCCACTCCCGCATCACTATCAATCGACTTCAGAAAAGAGATAACCGCCACACCTGCCGTGTTCTTTTCGGCTTCAAGCGGAAGTCTGCCTCCGTCACCTTCAATTTTGGTCATCCTCACGCCCGGAGTTTTTGTAAGCGTAAGCGTCACTTCATCACCAGGCTGTTCAACAGCAAATCCAAAAACATCAAAGCCGCAGGAAACATTGGCAACAGTAGCAGGCGCAAAAGCTTTTATGGTCTTCACAACTTGTCGGTGGTTATTGGGTTCATCATCTTATTTCTTGGATACGCGTCAATTCCAGGCTATTGCCTGTTAGCGATTGGCTTTTGGCAAAGACAGCGCATTCGCCAAAAGCCTGAGGCTATTTTGCATAGTGTCCAATACGAATTACATCGGCAAAAACTCCCGCAGCGGTCACGGCAGCACCAGCACCAGGCCCGCGGATCACCATTGGCCGTTCATGGTAGCGTTCGGTTGTCAGCAGGATGATGTTATCGCTTCCCGATAAACTATAAAACGGATGCTGATCCTTTACAGAACCAAGCTCGACTTTCACTTCACCATCTTTTAAAACTGCTTTGTATCTCAGTTTCTCCTGGTTTGCACAAGCCTTCGCGCGGAGCTTTTCAAATGCTGCATCGTGTTTCTCGAGATTCTTGAAAAACTGATCAACAGAAATGTCGCCCTGACAATCTGCGGGCACAAGGTTCTCAACTTTGATGTCGCCCAGTTCAAGATTCAATCCGGTTTCGCGTGAAAGTATGAGGATCTTTCGCGCCACATCCATCCCACTGAGATCATCGCGCGGATCAGGCTCCGTATACCCTTTGGCTTTCGCCTCCTTCACTACCTCACTGAATTTTTTCCCCTCGGTGAAATTGCTGAAGATGAAATTCAACGTTCCACTTAACACACCTTCGATGCTGAACACTTTGTCACCGCTGAGCAGCAAATCGTTCAGCGTATTGATTACAGGAAGTCCTGCTCCCACGTTCGTCTCATAAAGAAATTTCGCGCCACGTCTCATCGCTGTTTTGCGAAGCGTATTGTATTTCTGCTGCGAACCTGAATTGGCTTTCTTGTTTGGAGTGACTACTGAAATATTACCCGACAGAATCGCTTCATAACAGTCGGTCACTTCCTCACTTGATGTACAATCCACAAAAATGCTGTTCGGAAGGTTGAGCGCAAGCATCCTGTCAACATACGAGGACATCTTCATGCTTTCACCTTTTTCTTTCATTTCTGCAAGGCAGGTTTTCAGATTGAGCCCGTCTTCATTAAAAAGCATCTTCTTGCTGTTGGCAATGCCAACCACATTCACTTCAAGTAGATTATCCTCAGCAAGTTTCGAGAACTGCTCGTTTACCATATTGATCAGCGCGTTGCCGATCAGCCCCGTACCGACAAGGAAGAGATTTAACAATTTCCGGTCTGACAGGAAAAAGGCTTCATGCAGTGCCTGCAACGCCTTCCCTACATCCTGCTGCCGAACAACTGCAGAAATATTTCGTTCGGAAGATCCCTGTGCGATCGCAGAAACGTTCACGCCATTTTTTCCAAGCGCTGCAAACATCCTCCCGCTCGTTCCCGGACTTTGCTTCATGCCATCACCTACTACCGCTACAATCGCAAGGTCCTGCTCGACCATTACCTCATCGACTTCTTCATTTCTGATCTCGTTCTGGAATTCACGGTCGATAGCAACTTTTGCAGCCTGTGCATAATGACTGTCGACAGCAATGCATATGGAGTGTTCAGAAGATGCCTGGCTGATGAGAATAACATTCACCTTTTCACGCGCGAGTGTTGCAAACAGACGCATGGAAAATCCTACTACGCCAAGAAGGCCACTTCCCTGCACATTTAGCAGGCTGATGCCACTCATAGACGAGATGCCCTTGATCAGCTTACCATTGCTGGCATCTGCATGAATCTTCGTTCCTTTAAAGGTTGGGTTGAAAGTATTTTTGATCCAGATGGGAATGCGATTGATCATCGCGGGTTGCATGGTCGCAGGAAAAATCACTTTGGCACCGAAATGTGAAAGTTCCATAGCCTCCTCATAGCTCATTTCCGGAACCGTGAATGCTTTCTTCACCAGTCGTGGGTCTGCCGTCATCATTCCGTCAACATCCGTCCATATCTCCAGGTCTTTTGCATGAAGCGCGCCAGCAAAAATTGCGGCCGTGTAATCAGATCCGCTGCGTCCAAGCGTAGTGGTCTCTCCGTTTTCCGCTGTCGCGATAAACCCTGTAATGATCTGAACATCCTGATGATGTCTGAAATGATCTGCAATCTGCTTGTTGGTGATTGCATAGTCTACTTTCGCATGACCATAATTACTGTCAGTGCGGATCACCGTGCGCGCATCGAGATATTCAACAGCCAGCGCCTGGTCGCGCATAACTTCTGCAATGATATAGGCAGACAAGCGCTCTCCGAAGCTCATGATGTAGTCAAGTGTCCGTGGCGTTCTTTCTTTCACAAGGTATACGCCATGAAGAACATCTTCCAGTTCATTCACCTTGATCTTCACCTGGGCGAGAATACTGCTCTGCCGCTGCACGCTGACCAGCTCCCGCACCACATCGAGATGGCGCTTCTGAAGTTGCTCGAGCTTGCTCTTGTACTCGTGGTTTCCTTCAAGAGCAAGTTTCGAGATCTGGATAAGCTGATCTGTTACGCCACCGAATGCTGAAAAAACGATAGCAACTTCCTCCTTCAGATAAGGCTTGAGGATTTCGATGACAGACTGTATACGCTGCGGTGTCGCCACTGACGAACCACCGAATTTTAGAATTTTCATTTTTGATTGAGTAAGTCGTGTTTGAAAAAGTTGATCTGATCCTGCTCACCTCCTTGAAATGAACATATGCAGACACGGGTTGGGGTAAAAAATGAACACGGGTTACCCCGTAATAATTGTAGTTGTAGTTGTAGCGGGAATGAACGAAGTAGCCACAGTCACCAACGAAGGTGCAGCTGAAAGGTGTGCTATGTTTTGGCTCGCGTTCATGTTACTGTTCGAAATAATGAAATGATAGAGTTGTTTGCAAAGTATTTTTTATGATTTTTGTGCGAACTAACGGTTAGTAGCCGGTTGCAATCGTTGGAAATACAATTCCGTGTTCAGTGTTTCGAGTTCCGTGTTTCCGTTTTCAGATGACGATACGCATTAATCGAAGCGCAACCCGCAACTCTAAACCCGGAACACGAAACACGAAACCTGGAACACAAAACTTATGTCCTTGAAGAAAAAGAAATACCCCCGCGAATCATTCGTCTCGATGACCGAACTGGTTCTGCCAAACGATACCAACACACTGAACAACCTCATGGGCGGAAGACTGATGCACTGGATGGATATCGTTTCCGCCATCGCAGCGCAGCGCCACTCGAATAGTATCGTGGTGACAGCATCGGTGGACAACATTTCATTTCGTCATCCAATCCAGCTGGGGAATGTTGTTACGTTAAAAGCAAAAGTCACGCGTGCTTTTAACTCTTCCATGGAAGTGCGCATCGATGTGAGCGCAGAAAATATTCCGCAAGCGAAGAAGATAGAAAGCAACAGCGCTTACTTCACATTCGTGGCAGTGGATCATAACAATCAGCCGATTGATGTACCTGAAGTTGAACCGGAGACTGACGAAGAACGGGCGCTGTATGACGGTGCCCTTAGACGCAGACAACTTCGTCTCATCCTGTCCGGAAGAATGAAACCCCAGGAGGCTAACGAACTTAAGTCAATCTTCGATATTAAAGAAGCACAGTCGTGAGCAGCTCGCCATTCGCACACCTCTTTAACGAGGAACTCTACACTATTCCTCCATCGGTGACCATCATTGTCAACAAAACATGGGACTCCATGACGGATGACCATAAAGCTCTGTTGGCAAAGATCCTCGGATCGGTAAAGGTTAACCTGGCTTCCGCGCGAATCATTCACCGCGATCAGGTGAGCTCGAAGGAACTGCAGGATTTCGCAGCCCCGCGAATTCTTCTCTTCGGCACCCAGGCTGATGTCAATGCCTACGAGCATGTGCAGGCACAAGGTTTTTCAGTTATCAAAGCCGATGAATTAGGAGCGCTCGATGATGCAAAGAAAAAAAGTCTGTGGGTGGCACTGAAGGGCATGTTTGGCGCCTGATTTTCGTCCAAATTCTTAAAATGAGACCTTTTTTGGCTGTATTCGGACTTATTATATCTTTGCGCAACTTTTAAAACCATTTCCTGCCCGGCAATGGTTTTTTTAACTGGGAACCAACGATTTCTTATAAAATAATCAACACATGAATAGTATTCTTTATCTGATCCCCGCGCTCGGTGTAGTTGGGCTAATTGCCATGGCCATTAAGTCGGCCTGGGTGTCCAAGCAGGATGCCGGAGATGCAAAAATGCAGGAACTTGCCGGATATATCGCCAGTGGCGCAATGGCCTTCCTCAAAGCCGAATGGAAAGTTTTAGCATATTTCGCTGTTATCGCAGCGATCCTTCTCGGATGGTCAGGTACGCTGGTTGAGGACTCTCACCCTGTGATCGCAATAGCGTTCCTCATCGGTGCGGTGCTGTCGGCACTGGCAGGTTACATCGGGATGAAGATCGCTACCAAGGCGAATGTGCGTACAACACATGCAGCCCGAACAAGTCTTGCAAAAGCGCTAAAAGTTTCTTTCACCGGTGGCTCTGTAATGGGTATCGGTGTGGCAGGGATTGCTGTGCTGGGTCTTGGTGGATTGTTCATTGTGTTCTTTAAGCTTTTTGTTCCTGAAGGTGCGGCCATTACTGGTCTCGAAATGAAGCGTGCGATCGAAGTACTCGCAGGTTTCTCACTTGGTGCAGAATCCATTGCGTTGTTTGCCCGTGTGGGTGGTGGTATTTACACGAAAGCGGCTGACGTTGGCGCTGACCTCGTAGGTAAAGTTGAGGCGGGAATTCCTGAAGATGACGTTCGCAACCCTGCAACAATTGCCGATAACGTAGGCGATAACGTAGGTGACGTTGCAGGTATGGGTGCTGACTTGTTTGGCTCATATGTGGCGACCATCCTTGCGACCATGGTGCTCGGCCAGGAGATTGATGCATCATCAGACAACTTCGGAGGTTTGTCCCCCATCCTTCTTCCGATGCTGATCGCTGGTCTCGGACTCATCTTCTCAATCGTTGCAACCTGGTTCGTTAGAATTAAAAATGAAACTGACAGCGTACAGCGCGCTTTGAATATCGGCAACTGGTCATCCATTATCATGACTGCCATTGCTTCATACTTCGCTGTAAAATATCTGCTCCCGGAAACCATGATTCACCGCGGTGTTGAATTCACTTCGAATGATGTGTTCATCGCCATCATTATCGGTCTGGTAGTGGGTACGTTGATGAGTATGATCACCGAATACTACACCGCAATGGGCAAGCGCCCGGTGTTGTCGATCATCCGTCAGTCGGGAACCGGACACGCTACCAATATCATCGGTGGTTTGTCAGTAGGTATGGAATCTACAGTGCTGCCGATCCTTGTGCTTGCTGGTGGTATCATTGGATCATACGAGGTCGCTGGACTTTACGGTGTTGCTATTGCAGCAGCAGGTATGATGGCAACCACAGCCATGCAGCTGGCAATTGACGCCTTCGGACCAATCGCTGACAACGCAGGGGGTATTGCTGAAATGAGTCAGTTGCCTGAAGAAGTTCGTCATCGCACGGACAACCTTGATGCTGTCGGAAACACGACTGCAGCAACCGGAAAAGGGTTCGCTATCGCTTCCGCTGCATTGACCTCACTTGCGTTATTTGCAGCATTCGTTGGTATCTCAGGCATCAGTGCCATTGACATCTACAAAGCTCCGGTGCTTGCCGGCCTGTTCATAGGTGGAATGATTCCTTTCATCTTCTCTTCACTTGCAATTGCAGCGGTGGGTCGTGCTGCAATGGATATGGTAAATGAAGTAAGACGCCAGTTCCGCGAAATTCCGGGCATCATGGAATACAAGGCAAAGCCTGAGTACGAAAAGTGCGTGGCCATCTCGACCAAGGCTTCCATCCGGGAAATGATTGCTCCGGGTGCTATTGCGCTCATTGCTCCGGTAATTGTCGGATTCACCTTCGGTCCGGAAGTGCTTGGTGGTTTGCTTGCTGGGGTTACCGTGTCAGGTGTATTGATGGGTATGTTCCAGTCAAATGCCGGTGGCGCGTGGGACAATGCAAAGAAGTCATTTGAAAAAGGTGTTGAGATCAACGGACAGACGTACTATAAAAAGTCAGAGCCTCACAAGGCATCGGTTACGGGTGATACCGTGGGCGATCCATTCAAGGACACTTCCGGTCCTTCAATGAATATCCTAATTAAGCTGACGTCAATTGTGGCGCTGATTATTGCGCCACACATCTCAGAAAAAGATCATTCAACCACTGAGAATCGCGAGCTGAAAGGCCCGAAAACCGAGGTAGTTGCTGCGGAACAGGCTAAAGTTGCCCAGTAATAGTTGAAATAACATATCAAAAAAGAGCCCCTTTACGGGGCTTTTTCTATTTTTGACTAAGCTGATCAAAGTATGAAGACTCTCATCGCGCTACTGACACTGGTTCCCTTCCTCGTCAATGGACAGTCCATTGTCGGCAAGTGGACCACTATAGATGATAACTCAGGTAAAGAAAAATCCGTTGTTGAGATTTTTGAAAAAAGTGGAAAGTATTTTGGAAAGGTAACCAAGCTATTCCGCGGACCAGATGAAGACCCCGACCCTGTCTGCGATGAGTGTGAAAGTGATGATCCTCGCTACAAGAAAAAGATCATCGGGATGGAAATCATCCGTGATATGAGGAAATCGGGAGATGAGTACGCCCATGGCGACATTTTAGACCCTGAAAACGGCAAAGTATATAAATGTAAACTATGGGTTGAAGGAAGTGAACTTAAGGTTAGGGGCTATTGGGGACCGTTTTTCCGGACGCAGTCATGGAAGAAAGCGCAGTAGGTCCGGACAAACGCATGTATTAATCGACAAAGCGACAATTTATCGTAACAAACGAGGTTACAAAGAGATTCAATAATGGTATTCAGGTCGAGCTCATCCATGAACGAAAAAGAGATATTCGAGCGCATCCAGCGTGGTGACGAGAAAGCTCTTGAGTTCCTGTACAAGAAATACTATCGAATGATGACCAAGCTGGTTATCACAAATAGTGGAACGGAAGAGGAGGCACGGGATATTTATCAGGATGCCCTGATCGTTTTCTGGCAGAAAGCTACATCGGGCAACCTCGTCCTTACTTCGAAGATCAGTACCTATATCTATAGTATCTGCCAGAACCTTTGGCGGAAGGAATTGGACAGAAAGAAGAGACTTAGTAACGAAGAAAAAGATACAGCGGTAACCACCGATATGGATAGCGCTGAAAAAGAAAAAATAATCGCCCGTTGTATGGACCAGCTGGGTGACACCTGTAAGAAGGTTTTGATGTACTACTATTTTGAAGAAATGTCTATGCAGGACATCGCTGAAAAGTTAGGATTTGCTAACACCGATACTGCAAAAACAAAAAAATACAAGTGCAAAAAGAAACTTGATGAACTAGTAAAGGCTCAGTATTCTGAGCGGGACTTTTTAGATTAAGAGCAATGGCAGCAGAACGCGATTTAGAATTATTGGACGACTACCTGGGCAACCGCATGGATGAAAAATCACGTGCTGCGTTTGAACAAAAGATCAATGCTGATCAGGAGCTGCGGGCAGAATTGGAGATTCAGCAGGAAATGGTTTCCGCTATTAAAAAAGCACGCATCTCCGAACTCAAAGGAATGCTGAACAATATCCCTGTACCTGCAGGTCAGACAACCGGTGTCGCAGTTGGCACCAAGGTGGCATTGTGGGTGGCCGTTGCCGGCCTCATTGCCACAGGAGTTTACCTGTATGTCGACAACAAAAATGTTGATGAAGTTGTAGAGCCAAACACAGAAACGACAGCGCCTGACAAGAGCGAAGCCCCGATAACGACAGAAAAAGAAGAAGAGGAGAAACCCACAGATGCAACGCACGAAGATTCGCCAGTTGTTTCTTCGCAGGAATCTTCATCCGAGCGCAAACCGGTTACTCCACCAAAGCCAGGAAAGAAAACAGTTCCGGCAGATCCTGCGCAAAAGATCGAGGTGTATGATCCGTCTAAAGAGCTTGAAGAAAACAATACCGAACAGGTACACGAACAACTGGCTAACAGCCACGAAAGCGTAACGCCATCAGTAGAAGTTGAGATCGATACCAGCAATAAGAAATATAGTTTCCATTATCAGTTCAAAGATGGCAAGCTCTTCCTCTATGGACCGTTTGAGAAAGACGTCTACGAGATCATGGAATTCTTCACAGAAGAAAAGCGTACATTGTTCTTATTCTACAAAGAACAATTTTACTTGTTGAAAGATAATAACACTTCCCTTAAACCTCTCACCGCCATTCAGGATGCTGAGTTAGTTGGCAAACTCAAGGAGTACAGGAATAAATAGGTCGAAGTTCGGTTTTTTTGGCCCCGACTGTTCACGCAGGAGGGGCTTTTTCTTTCCCACAATTCCTCCAGTGTGAGCGCCCGCGGGTCGCGCATTTCTCGGTGCGCTCCTTGCGTTATCTCAACTGTGCATTGGTCTTTGAATAAAAACCTTTTATTAATTCGAACCGGGAACAAGAACATAGCATCCTCGCGGTCCAAAGCTATCGGGACGCATTTGGTTTTTTTCCTTAAATTCGCGCTTTAGGATGGAGCAAAATAGACGTAAAAAGAAACTGGGTGGCTATCCGGCCGTAGGTGTCGTGGTGAGCGTGACCCTCGCGTTGTTCGTGGTGGGCCTTTTTGGACTCCTCGTCATTTATTCGCAACAGCTTGAAAAACAAGTACGCGAAAACATCCGCCTCCAGGTGTATCTCAAGTCAAATCTGACGGAAAACCAGCGACTGCAGATTGAAAATAAATTGCTCTCCCAGCAATTTACTTCCAAGCAGGCAGCGAAAGCGGTCACGTACGTTTCCAAAGAGCAGGCCGCTAAAAACTTTATAGCAGAAACAGGCGAAGACTTCATCAAGTTTATTGGCGAGAACCCGTTGAAAGATGCTTACCTCGTGACCATTGATCCTGCCTACCATACTAAAGCGCAGCTTGAAAAAATCAAAACGGATATTCAGAAAATGAATGGCGTGTTCCAGGTTTACTACGTGGAGGGCCTGATCGAATCGGTCAACGATAATGTTGTCAAAATCGGCTTCTTTCTCGGTGGCCTCATTGTAGTTCTGCTTGTCACTGTCGTACTGCTTATCAATAACACGTTAAGGCTTGCGTTGTTCTCTCAGCGATTTCTCATCCGGAGCATGCAACTCGTGGGCGCAACGAACTGGTTTATACAACGACCTTTTATCGTGCGTGCTGCCGGGTACGGAGTTTTAAGCGGGCTGATTGCATCGCTTTTGATGTGGGCCATGTCGGATTATGCGCGGAATAAGATCATTGACCTGAATCTTCTGCACAATGAAGATCAATTCTATGTGTTATTAATTTTACTGATATTGATTGGGGTGATCGTTGCGGTAATCAGCACGTTCTTCTCGATTCGCAAATACCTCAAAATGTCATTGGATCAACTTTACTGAAATTCTACGTTATGGATAAACTTCCTTTTGGCCGCAAAAATTACCAGTGGATGATCATCGGGATCATCACGCTTGTTGCAGGATTCACGATCATGTCACTCGACAACCAACCCCACGGCTTCGGATTCCTCGGGCTCACCCTTGGACCCGTTATTGTGATGGCCGGTTTCATCATTGAGATCTACGCGATCCTTCACAACCCTACAAAATAATTTAAAATTTGAGATTTTAGATTTAAGATTTGAGGATCCACTCATTTCGAAACTTTCACACACAATCTAAAATCTTAAATCTAAAATCTTAAATCCTTGGAATGTCGATACTCGAAGCCATAGTCCTCGCCATTATCGAGGGCATCACAGAATTTTTGCCTATCTCCTCTACGGGACACATGATCATCGGTTCATCGCTGATGGGCATTGCGCAGGATCCGTTTACAAAAATGTTTACGGTAGCAATCCAGTTTGGGGCAATCCTGTCCGTTATCGTGCTTTACTGGAAGCGATTTTTTCAGACGGTGAATTTTTATCTTAAGCTATTTGTGGCTTTTATCCCTGCGGCAGTATTCGGCCTCTTATTCAACGACTACATTGAAGCGCTTCTCGAGCGTGTGGATGTCGTAGCCTACATGCTTGTGGCCGGTGGTATATTCTTCCTCTTCATGGACAAGATCTTCAAGACAGAAAGAGCAACAGACGAAGAGGTTACTTATCCGAAAGCATTCAAGATCGGTTTCTTCCAGGTGATCGCGATGATACCGGGAGTTTCGCGCTCGGCTGCAACAATAATTGGTGGCCTATCACAAAAACTGACAAAAAAAGCGGCAGCAGAATTCTCCTTCTTCCTTGCTGTACCAACCATGTTCGCAGCAACGTGCCTCGCGATGTACAAATTCTATTCGGGAGGCGGGACATTTGGTGAAACGGAGATCACAGCGCTGATCGTTGGAAACGTTGTAGCGTTCATCGTAGCGATGATTGCTATTAAATCCTTTATAAGCTTTCTCACAAAACACGGATTCGCCATCTTCGGCTATTACCGCATTATTGTCGGAGTTGTGATTCTGATTCTTTACTACCTTGGCGTTGAACTTTCAATCGTTTAATGGAAGAGCAGCCGCAAGTTGACCGCGTTCTCCTGATCGACAAGCCATACGAATGGACGTCTTTCGATGTGGTTAATAAGCTTCGCTACAAACTAAAAATGAAAAAGATCGGTCATGCCGGAACCCTTGATCCGCTTGCCACCGGACTACTGATCATCTGCACAGGAAAAATGACGAAGCGCATTGAGGAATTCATGGGTCTTGAAAAAGAGTATACAGGAAAATTCGTCATCGGTCAGACAACGCCTTCCTTCGACCTAGAAACAGAAGTCAGCGAAGCGAAGAACATTACACATATAACGGAACACGATCTCACAAAGGCATCGAAAAGCCTTACCGGGAAAATCAGCCAGCTCCCACCCTTGCATTCTGCCATCAAGATTGGCGGCAAGCGTGCTTACAAATTTGCACGTCAGGGAAAAGAAGTAGCGCTTCAACCGCGCGAGGTTGACGTTCTCGTTTTTGATATCACAGCATTTAATGGCGCTGAGGTCTCGTTCAGGATTGTTTGCTCAAAGGGCACATACATCCGGAGTATGGCGCGCGATTTTGGCGAAGCGCTTGGAGTAGGTGCCTATCTTTCACATCTTTGCCGGACACGCATCGGGCCTTATTTGCTGTCGGATGCCATTTCTATTGATCAGGTGCAACCATGAAGATCTACCACGGAATTGAAGATTTTGCCAGGTTAGATTTTGCAGTCGTCACGAGCGGCACATTTGATGGCGTCCACGTGGGCCATCAGAAGATCTTCGATCGCGTCCGGGAAATTGCAGCAAGAAATAATGGAGAGACGGTGGTCATCACATTCTGGCCGCATCCCCGGCTCGTGTTGCATCCGGAAGACAACTCGCTGAAAGTACTGAACACCTTTGAAGAAAAAGCGGAATTGCTTCGCGAACAGGGAATCCACCACCTGATCCGCATTCCGTTCACAAAGGAGTTTTCACAGCTTAGCTCCGAGCAGTTCATCAAAAACATTCTTGTCGACACCATCGGAACAAAAAAGCTTGTCATAGGCTACGACCATCATTTCGGTAAAAACCGGGAAGGTAGTTTTGAACAGCTCAAGCTCAACGGACCGAAATACGGTTTCGAAGTGGAGGAGATTCCAAGGCAGGATGTCGACCACGTTGGTGTAAGCTCTACAAAAATCCGCAAGGCGCTTGAAGAAGGTGATATTGAAACGGCAACACACTTCCTCGGAAAACCCTATGCGCTTACCGGGAGGGTTGTGGCCGGAGACAAACTTGGAAGGATGATGGGCTACCCTACTGCCAATCTTGAAATTGAAGTAAAGCACAAACTCATTCCGATGGACGGAATTTATGCCGTCACTGTGGTCCACGAACACAAGGAATACGGGGGCATGCTTTACATCGGCAACCGCCCCACGATCAATGGCACCAAACAAAACATCGAAGTAAATATCTTCGACTTCAGCCGGGACATCTATGGCGAATCCCTCACTGTAAAATTTTACAAGCTGATTCGTGGTGATAAAAAGTTAAGTGATCTCGAGGCACTCAGAGAACAGATCACCCTCGACAAGATTGCCGCTCATTCGATTCTTGAGAAATTAAAGAAATAGACTTTCCGATGGACACACCAAAATTGCTTTGGTCACCTTCAGACGCATTCAGGAAAAATGCAAACGTTACCGGATATACTGAATGGCTGAGACAACGACACGGTCTCTCCTTCTCAGGCTACGAGCAATTGTGGAAGTGGTCAGTCGACAAAACTGAGGTCTTCTGGCAGACGCTGCTGGAATTTTTCCAGATCCGTTATGATGGACAATTTTCGGAGGTAGTCAGCAATGATGCGATGCCTCGTACAAAATGGTTTGACGGGATCCGCCTCAATTATGCCGAACATATTTTCCATAGGAAAAGTAATTCACAGCCCGCCATCATTTTTAAGTCTGAACATTCTCCCCTTCAAAAAATAAGCTGGAAAGAACTCGAGATGCAAGTGGCATCTGTCCAACAATTCCTGGTTGATCAGGGAATAACGACCGGTGATCGCATCGTTGGATACCTTCCTTGCATCCCGGAGGCTACCGTATCATTTCTTGCTGCCAATTCAATCGGGGCGATATGGTCAAGCTGTTCCCCGGACTTTGGGACCAATGCGGTGATCGACCGTTTCGCCCAGATCGAGCCGAAGGTCCTGATTGCGGTGGATGAGTATCACTATGGAGGAAAAAAGTTTGACAAACGCGAGGTGATCAATGAACTGCTAAGGGCAATACCGAGTATTCAGGTTGTCATCGTTGTGGCGGGTAAAATTGATGACAGCACAAAGAATACCTATCTCTGGAAAGATGTCGCACGCAGAACTTCCGCAGCATTGAAATTTATACGTGTCCCTTTTGCACACCCGATGTGGGTCTTATATTCATCAGGTACCACGGGGCTTCCCAAAGCCATCATGCATTCCCATGGCGGAATCCTGCTCGAGCAATTCAAATACGGAACATTCCACAATGATTTTAAAGAAGGAGAAAATTGCTTCTGGTATACCACAACAGGATGGATGATGTGGAACTACATTCATGGAGGCCTGCTGGCAGGCGGAACGATGGTGCTGTATGACGGCAGTCCCGGTTATCCCGACCTGAATGTTCTCTGGCAGTTCATCGAAGAAGCAAACATCCATCACTTCGGAACAAGCGCAGGTTTCATTTTGGCAAACATGAAAGCAGAGATAAAGCCTTCGCAAAATAATTTAAAATCTCTTCGCTCGATCGGATCAACAGGCAGCACCCTTCCCCCTGAAGGCTTCGACTGGATTTACAAAAATGTGAAGGCGGACCTCTGGCTTACTTCGATGAGCGGTGGCACCGATGTGTGCAGCGCGTTTGTCGGGGGAATGCCAACGTGGCCTGTGTACGCAGGTGAAATACAATGCCGCGCACTCGGGTGCAAACTCGAAGCATTTGATGAAGAAGGGCATGCCATCATCGGTGAGGTTGGCGAAATGGTCATCACGAAGCCTATGCCCTCGATGCCGGTTGCGTTCTGGAATGATGCCGATTTCAAGCGATACGAAGAAAGTTATTTCGAAATGTATCCCGGCATCTGGCGTCATGGCGACTGGATAAAAATTACTCCGCGGCACGGTGTTGTGATTTATGGTCGCTCAGATGCTACGTTGAACCGCGGAGGAATACGCATCGGCACCAGTGAGATCTATCGGGCGGTAGACAAAGTGACCGAGGTAAAGGACAGTCTTATCATCTGCATCGAAAAAGAAGGGGGCGAATTCTGGATGCCTTTGTTTGTTGTGATGCAGGAGGGAATAACGCTGACGGACGACATCAAAAAGAAAATCAATCAGACCATCCGAAGCGAATACACGCCACGCCACGTGCCTGACGAGATCATCACGGCACCGGATATTCCATACACGATCAGTGGCAAGAAGACGGAAACACCCGTCAAAAAAGTGCTGATGGGCAAAGATCCGAAGAAGGTGGTGAATGCGGGGGCGTTAAAGAACCCGGGGTCAATGGAGTTTTTTATCCGGCTTGCTAAGCATTCATAATTGCCACAGTGTTTTGTATCTTTGGCTATGGCCAATGTTGTTAAAACTACATTTGACAAAGAACAGCGCGAAAAAGATCAAGCCTTCCTGAGGTTGACTCCACTTGAACGTTGGGAGCAAGCCTACCAGATTCGCCTAAGAATGCGTAAAGCAGGTGTGGATTATTCGTTTAAAGGGAAAGTCGTAACAGTGAGGAGATCGTGAGTACAAACAGTGAAGATCATATACGATTAATCAAGTCGCTTGCACTTCACGGAGTAAAATTTATCATTATCGGTGGCTACGCTGCGATTTTTCACGGAGTAAGGCGGAATACCGGTGATCTCGACATTCTGATCGAGCCCACTCAGCTAAACGGGAAACGACTTATTGACGCGTTAAAAAGTATTGGTCTCTCGCTTCCTGAAATTAATCCTGAAGAATTTGAAAAGGAATTAGTATTGTCGTTCGGCCTCGAACCCGATGCTGTGGATATCCTGAACTCAACGCCTGGGATTGACTTCGAGATCGCGTATCGAAACGCAGCAACCATTGAATTTTCAGGTGAAAAAATCAGAATTATTAACATCCGTGATCTGATCAAAAACAAACAAAGTCTCAACCGTTCGGGCGAGAAAGCCCATTTGGATGCCTACGATGTCGAGGTCCTTCAAAAAATTCTGAGTCAAAAAGCGAGGGATTCGTAAATTGCCCCATGAAAAAATCAACCATTACGTTTACCGTAGAACTCGATGCTAACAACGTTCCCGAGAAGATCCTTTGGGATGCCACAGACAAGCCCGATCCAAAGATGTCGGAAACAAAATCGATCAGTGTAGCCCTTTGGGATGAGAAGCAAAAGAACACGCTTCGCATCGACCTGTGGACCAAAGATATGCCGGTGAATGAAATGAAACGCTTCTATATAGACTGCCTCGGAGGCCTCGCGCAAAGCATGCTCACCTCAACTGGTGACGAAGTAATGTCAAACGAAACCAATGCGCTGTGTGAACGATTAGTAAAGCATTTGCAGAAAGAGAATACCTGATTTCAGGGTCACTGCAAACGTTTTTCCAGCCCATTTCTTTAGGTTTTTGTAAAATTTAGTATTTTACGATTAGAAAATGCTCGGTATGCAGAATATCCTTGCACTAATCCAATCTTAAACTCACTATTAGCAAAAGAACTTATGAACAAGTTTTACAAAAGCTCGCTGGCGGTAATATTGTGCTTGTTTCTGTCGATGACAGAACTATATGCGCAAACAACCATCACGGGAAAAGTAACTGATGCCGGAACTTCCGAAACACTCGCGGGAGTAAGCATCGTTGTGAAGGGGCAGGTCATCGGAACGATCAGCGACACCGATGGCGAATTTTCCCTGAAAGTATCAGCCTCTCCCCCATTGACCCTCGTCTTTTCATTTGTAGGGTATCGCTCAACTGAGGTAGCCATCACGGATCAAAACACAACCGGGCTTGCCATTTCACTGGAGGAGCAAACCATGCTCGGACAGGAGATTGTGGTTTCAGCTTCACGCTTCGAGGAGAACATTCTCCGCTCACCAGTGACGGTTGAAAAAGTCGATCTCATCAGTATTCAACAGACTCCGGCTCCGGAATTTTACGATGCGCTGGCCAATGTGAAAGGTGTTCAGTTCACTTCGAGCAGCCTAAACTTTCCACAGATCAACACGCGCGGCTTCGCTACGATCGCCAACGTGAGATTCGTGCAAATGGTTGACGGAATGGATACGCAGGCTCCGCTCCTGAACTTCCCGACCGGAAATATTGTCGGTCTCAGCGAGCTTGATGCGGAAAGCATGGAATTGCTTCCGGGTACAGCTTCTGCGCTGTACGGACCAAACGCCTTCAACGGTGTCCTGATCATGAGAAGCAAAAGCCCATTCGAATACCAGGGGTTGAGCGCACAAGTGAAAGGGGGCATCACGACATCTGAAGCGCAGGGTGAGTCTTACCCGTTTTACAACTTCGGTCTACGCTACGCAAAGGCTTTCAACAACAAATTTGCATTCAAGATCAACTTCTCGATGCTCGATGCAGAAGACTGGCACTCGAATGACTATGCAACGGATGTAAACCGTCCGGAGTCAACGGTGAACCTGACAGGCCAGCCGAACTTCGATGGCGTGAACCTGTATGGTGACGAAAACCAGATCGCCTTCAACGTTGGTGTTCCCAGCATTGCTCCATTCGACCTGAGAAGAACAGGTTGGAAAGAAGAAGATCTTGTTGACAACTATGATGCGAAAAGTATGAAAGGTGACCTCGCCCTTCACTACCGCGTTACAGACAAACTTGAAGCTCTCTATAATTACCGGATTGGCGGAGGTAGCTCTGTGTATCAGGGCTCACAGAAATATGCACTGCGTAATTTCACGCAGCAATTCCACAAAGTTGAACTACGTTCCAATAATTTCTTTGTCAGAGGCTACGTGACGGCAACAGACGCGGGTGATTCATACAACATGGCTGCGCTTGGCGGATTGGTCAACGAACGAATCAGCCCGACAGCTGCACAATGGGCGCCAACCTACGGTCAGAATTTCGTGCTGGCGAAGCAAGGTTATTTCATGGGCCTTGGTGTACCGGCAGGCGATGACGCAGCCGCCCACGAATGGGCACGCAGCCAGGCCGATGCAACCAGACCTGATCCAGCATCGCAGGAGTTTAAAGACCTTGTAGAAGCAGTTCGCAACGATTACTTCCAGCGCAATCCTGCAGGCGCAAAATTCATCGATAATTCAAGACTCTATCACGGAGAGTTCAACTACAATTTTGCTGAAAAAGTGAAGTTTGCCGAGATCCAGATCGGTGGAAATTTCAGAAGATACAGCTTGTTCTCAGACGGAACAATCTTCAATGAAGCGCCTGACGATGGCACGAATTTCCAGCGCATCAACATTGACGAATTCGGCTTCTATACACAGGTTTCAAAAACATTGGCCGATGTATTGAAACTGACAGGTTCACTTCGCTACGACAAGAATGAAAACTTTGACGGCCGCATTACGCCTCGCGTATCAGCGGTGTACACGGTAGCTAATAATCATAATATCAGGGCATCGTTCCAGACAGGTTTCAGAAACCCGGATACGCAGGCACAGTTTATCTACTTCCCTGCGGGAACAAACACGCTACTGGGAAGCGCAAGATCTAACGCTGCACGCTACGGTGTGCACGAAGGTGGCGCTTACACGCGTGCGTCTTACGAAAGTTACCTCGCCTCAGGCGGAAGACTCGATGGCCCTGACGGAACTCCAACCGGTGGTGACCCATCACTCCTCGTTGAAGACTACGTTGAGTACGTGAAGCCGGAAAGATTAACAGCATACGAAATCGGTTATAAGGGTCTCTTCAATAATGTGTTCCTCCTTGACCTCAACGCTTATTATACTGAATACAATGATTTCATTGGAGGTGACGATGTTGCTTCGAAGAGGCAGACGATGCACCAGGGTGTGGTGGTTCCGGCAGGAAGAATTTTCTCACCATACAGGAATTCACCAGTTGAAGTAACTTCAATGGGTGTCGGACTTGGTTTGAGCTACGTATTCCTGAAAGGGTACACTGTTAACGCTGGCTACAACTACGCATCATTTGACCAGCCAGCGATTGAAGGCAGTACGTACCGCGCAGGTTTCAACACACCTGAAAATAAATTCAACGTTGGTATCAGTAACCGAAAGGTCACTGATAAGTTTGGATTTAACGTCAACTACAGATGGCAGCAGGAATTTTTATGGCAATCTGACTTCGGTGACTGGACAGTGCCGGCATTTGGTGTGATCGATGCACAGCTTACTTACAAGGTTCCTTCGATCAAGACATTGATCAAACTTGGCGGAACAAACCTCGCAGGTGGCGACTACAGAACAAACCTTGGCGGACCTTTCATCGGTCAGCAATACTACCTGTCACTAACATTTGACGAATTCTTTAACTAAGATATCCATGAAAGCATTACATAAATTACTCTTAGTCTCCCTGTTTTTTGTTGGCGTTTCCTGCGAACAGGAGCTTGTCGACAATTCAGGTGAACCGTGTCCATCGGATGACCCGTCTATCATTTGTCCGGGTGAAGAACCTCCTGCATGCCCTGATGGTGCAACGGCAGGTTCGGCCAACTTCAGCAAATTTATTGCGCTCGGAAGTTCCTACACAGCGGGATTCCAA
The DNA here is from genome assembly GCA_029309925.1 of Fulvivirgaceae bacterium JP3-4. GTDB lineage: Bacteria > Bacteroidota > Bacteroidia > Cytophagales > Cyclobacteriaceae > Chryseosolibacter. The sequence goes on along the minus strand of JARKND010000001.1, from coordinate 1,118,972 downwards.
GCAGGAGCGCTCTTTACGGAAGGCCAGGACAATTCACTTGCGAAGTTGCTTGCCAATCAGTTTGCGTGTGTTGGTGGTGGCGCATTCAATCAGCCTACTATAGGATCGACAAATGGCTATAACATTTTTATCACGCCTAATCCAATCATAAACGGAGCAAGCATTACAACGCTGGGACGTTTCAGATTACAGGGCACCCCTCCTCGTCCAACGCCACAGCTTGCCGGAAACGAGGCGATCCCAAATCCAACTTTGAACCCTGGCTTCATGTACTCGGGAGACAAGGCAGCGCTCAACAACTTCGCAGTGCAGGCAATTCTCTTAAGACAGATTTTAACGCCTGCTGCAGGAAACTGGGCAGCACCAAACCCAGCGCTAGGATTTAGTCCTTTCTATGCAAGATTTGCTTCTGCTCCTGGCTCATCAACAATATTAGGTGACGCAGCGTCAAAGGGTGGAACTTTCTTCATGTTCTGGCAGGGTATGGACGACTTCCTGTTACACGCGGCTTTTGGTGGTGATCCAACCAAGGCACCTTTGACACCTGCAGATGGTGGTGTAGGTGTTGGATTCAATTCTACATACAACTTTGCACTTGGGCAGATGCTTGGCGCGAGCGCAACATCAAAAGGTGTGATTGCTACTTTCCCTAACATTTTTGTAATGCCTCACTTCACGTCTGTGGCCTGGAACCCAGTGACGATGGATGCGGCAACAGCTTCTGCTGCAAACACAGGCTATGCAGGCTACAACGCAATTCTTGACGCGCTGAAAGGTGCACCATTTAACTACCCCGTTGCGGAAGTGAACGCGCGTAAGATTGCCTTCGCTGCAGGCGCGAATGGATTTGTCATTGAAGATGAGACACTGAATGACTATGGCGATGAATTTGACATTCTTCGTGGTGCGGGTGCCATCACAGCTGAACAGCGGGCTGCACTCGTTCCTTACGAACAGGTTCGAATGACTAAAGTTGGAGACATCATTCCTCTTGCAACAGGAAGTGTGTTGGGAACATTAGCGGTGCCAGGAAACGCTTCGTCAGTTCGCGGAGTGGCAGTACCTCTTGCAGATCAGTATGCGCTCATACCATCTGAAATTGCAGCGATTGAAGCAGCGCGCCAGGCTTTCAATACAACTATTAAAAATGCTGCAGCTGCAAACGCGACACGTCTCGCTTTGGCAGATATCGATGCTTCGTTCACAGCGTTTGTTACAGCAAAGGCTGCTGTTGCAAATGGCGTTACACTAACCCCGAATATTAATCCGCCTACCGGAATCTATTCCGAAGATGGTATGCATCCGAACACACGTGGTTATGGTTTTATAGCGAATATGTTTATCGATGCAATCAATGCAAAATTTGGCGCATCCGTTCCAAAGGTGAACCTTGCGAAACTAGGCGCCACTGGTTTGCCTCTTCCTTAAAAAAACTGAATAACACCAATAAAAAAAGGCAGTCTTGTATAGGCTGCCTTTTTCATTTGCTTCCATACACATCAAATGTACCCCGCAACCTTGTATGCAACAAATCCAACCCACTCCTTCACGAGTTTATGCCACACCGCTATTGCCTCCACACGGGGAACGACAAATGCATCAACATGATAGTCTCGTGGATAGGTGTAGAAATCCGTTGCGAAGCTGTCCATTTCAAGCCCAACTTTTCGGTAACATGCGAGTGATCTCCTCATGTGAAATGCCGATGTGATGATTAAACAATCGCTTCCGCGAAGCATTAGCTGATCCAGCATCTTTTTTACTTCAAGCGCTGACTCGTGCGTATTGCGCGTTTCGTTTTCAATAATGATGTCAGCATCAGGTACGCCCATCAGCAACATAACTTTCCTGTACTTGTTCGCTTCAGGCTCCGGTTCTCCTCTCAACCGTCCGGATCCGCCACTGATGAGTATTTTGCTGATCAACCCCTCCTTGTACAATTGGACTGTGTGTGTTACGCGATCAGCTCCTTTCAGAAAGTACACGCGGTCATCGGGAAACCGGTGCATAGTCGTTCCGGTAAGAACAATGCCGAGCTTATATTTCTTCAATGATGCAATTGGCTTTGCTTCGACTTCCCATGCGGTCATTACTTCATTGGCAACAAAATCGTTCGAAAAAAACAGCAACAGGCTCAGGCCCGTAATGAAAAATATCTTCTTCCTCTTTTGATGCTTTGTTATTGCCGCGTAAATCAACATACCACACACAATGGTGAGTGGCATTACCAGATAAGTAAGCGTTTTTGACAAAAAGAAAAACATTTCAGATGAGTCCTACATCCTTCTGTTCAACGGGTTCGACAGGTTTCCAATACCATCTATAATCCTTCGCAATACATCAAAATACAATAGGACGGCCAGAACCAAAGTCATAGACCAGATCACACCGGTATTAAACCAGAACGTATCAACATTGCTTCGCAAAAAGTGCTTAGAGGGCATGTAAAACTGCGCATTGAAATCCACCATGTGGTCGGGCTCCGGATCTTTGTAAATCGGATAAATCTTTTGAATGAGCTTTCCATCTACCTCAATGATACGGTTGGTCTCGGCAGTATTCTTCACAAGCTCTGTGATCGTCTCATTGTGGTATGTTTCGCGAAACTCATCAAATTGTTTTTCCAGCTCGGGAGTTTTTGTCATTTCAAAAATCTTTTTTTCCTTCTGCTGATCGGCATTGTTGAATCGCTTTACGTAAAACGCCTTGAGTGTCTCCTGAAAAGCCGCTACATCACGGTACACAGCTGAATCAAACTTTTCGGGAACCAGCATGTCCAGCGTTGCGAAATTATCTTTACCCACAGCTTCAAGCTCCTGTCCTATCTCGTAACGGATCAACGCCAGGTTCTTCCGCACGTTTTCTTTCACTTCCGGATCGCCTGATTTGTAGTTGTTCAGACAATACTGAAGCTTCGACTCAAGCTTCGGAATGAAATAGACTTTCATGAAGTCTGCATTCGCCATCACTTTGTCGTAGAGATAAAACTCGCGTTCAAAAGGATTGTCTTTGAATTGCGTCACCATTGCAGCTTCAAAGGCCCAGCGCGATGCCATCAGATCGCCCACGAACGGAACCGTAGCAGTGTTGCCGATCGCAGGATTAAGCTTGTCAAACTTAACGACCACGCCACTGAGAATAAGCTGGGGGATCAGCAGCAGCGGAATGAGGATATAGATCGTTACTGCAGAATTGAATGCTGACGAAATGTTCAATCCCAGCAGGTTGGCAAAACATGAAACCGTAAATAGAATAAACCAATGTTCGAAAAACAATCCTTTGATCTCAAGAATATAATTTCCAACGGCCACGAAAAGGAAAGTTTGTATCGCGGACAGGATAAACAAAATCGAAATTTTCGAACAGATATAACTCATCCGGCTGAGATGAAGAAAAGCCTCGCGTTTCAAAATTTTTCTATCGCGAATGATCTCCTCGGCACTCACCGTCAGTCCCATAAATAACGCCACGATCACACTCATGAAAAGGTATGCTGGCATATTGAGATTCTTGGAGAACAGATAACCCGAACTCAGTACGTCATCCTTGTGATAGTATCTTACAATAAATGCAAGAATAAAAGCAAGTACAGGTGCCTCGAGTAAGTTGATGATCATGTACTGCCTGTTGTGCAGCTTCGCAGTGATGTCGCGCATCGAAAACAAATGCGCCTGTTTTACTTTTGAAGGAATGTCTATCGATGAGTGCGGCTGGTCATTTGATTTTTCAACTGCAAATGGTCTGTAATTCTGTTTATAGATGTCGTTCCATTGCTGTGCAGTGATCTTCCGCTCGTTTGTAAAATGACCGTATTCATTGATCACCTTTGTCTCGATGATGTTGAAGATCTGCTCAGGGTTTACATTTCCGCATTCGTGACATTCTCCTTCATCGCTGTTCACCATGTCGATGCTCTTCTTGAAATATACGATGGCATCAACGGGGTTTCCGTAATAAATCTGGTAGCCACCTGCATCGAGTATCACAAGCTTGTCAAACATTTTGAAAATATCTGATGATGGCTGGTGAATAACCGCGAATACGAGTTTCCCTTTCAACGAAAGCTCTTTCAACAAGTCAATAATATTTTCCGAATCGCGTGACGACAGTCCACTGGTGGGTTCATCGCAGAACAACACAGCAGGCTCGCGCAGTAATTCAAGTCCAATGTTAAGACGCTTGCGCTGCCCTCCACTGATGGTCTTTTGCAGGGGCGATCCCACTTTAAGATCCTTGGTCTCAGCAAGACCCAGATCTTCCAATACCTTCATTACTAGAAAGTCAATTTCTTCTTCCGACTTTTTGCTGAAACACAGTTTCGCTGCATAATAAAGATTCTGGTACACAGTAAGATCTTCGATGAGCAGATCGTCCTGCGGCACAAAGCCCATCACGCCTTCTATCCTTTCGGGATTTTTGTGAATATCGATCCCGTTGATAAGCACCTGGCCTGATGCCGGCTTCTCGGAACCGTTCAGTACATGCAGGAGCGTAGACTTTCCCGCACCACTGCCTCCCATCAATGCAATCAGATTTCCCGATTCTTCTGCAAGGCTTACATCGCGCAAGCCAATCCTCCCGCTCTTGAATTTGAACACGAGGTTTGAGGCCTCGAACGATGTTCGTGTGTGTTCAGTGAACTTCACAAACTGATTCAAGATCTGTCCGTAGTACACAGGATCATCTTTATCCCAGCGCAGAAGACTTCCCACAGCAAGCACACTGATCTTGCCCGCCTTCACGGGAACACCATTCAGATAGATATCAGTCTTGCCAAAATATTTGATGAAATACAACTCAGTTTTCTGGTGAAAGAGTACGGCAATGAATCCATTGAGGTGTGGTCTGACCAGGTGACGTGCCTTCGGATATCCTGTTGCCGAAGCATCAATGATGAGAATCTTGTCATGATCGAGTTCAGATGGCGCCTTTCCCAGGACAAATGTTTTTATCATATCGACATCTTCGGCACTTACCTTGAAATTCTCACCGATAAGTTTCAGCAGCTTGTCTTCGCCTGCCGACACGGTGCCGTCAGCCTGAATAATGCTAGTAAGTTCTAAAAGAATGACGATCTTCTGCTTTTGCGTCAGCTGCGGATTGATTTCATCGCAAAGTTTAGTTATCGAGGCCGCATCACTTGATTTATCCGATGAGGCCTGGGTGTACTCATCAAACAATTTGAGATAATTGTCAACGGCAACCTTGCTAAGGTGTTCTTCCAGGAAGTTCTTGATCTGATCGCGCTCTTGTCGTGTCACTTCACCTTCTTTCGCAACAACGGCAAACAGGCGGAGAATGGCTTTCAGCAATGCTTCACTCATGGGGTATAGGCTTAAGTTTTAAAGATACAGAAAGATGTAATCTCATTAAACAAAAAGGACTGGTAAAAGCTACCAGTCCTTTTCTTATATCCTCAGCGGATTAACTATTCCGTAATATCTTTTCTAACCTTTTCAACAATCGTTGTGATCTCTTCAAGGTTCTTGTCAGTCAAAACCAGGTCTGCACGGTTGTTCTTGATCTGCTCTTCAATATTAAGTTTTGAATATGCAGCCTCGAGATTTTTCAGGTCGCCTGTAATGGTCGCGATATTTCCTGTTTGTTCAACGGAGCTAAGGATCTTGAGCAATTCAGAAACAGCTTTGCGTTGTTCAAGTACTACGCGCATCAGTGGTGTCAACACAAGATTGCGGCTGTCTTCAGGCAGGATATTCTTAGGATAGGACTTGATCAGACCTGTCGAGATGTAAAGACCTTCGATGAAGCTGCCAGTCACGATCAGGGCAGCAAGTTTGTTACGGTTGTCATCGATGAGAAATGCCTCAGCCTGCTTGATGGTTCTGTCAAGGAGGTGTGCAAGTGAATCCTTGTTAGAAATGTTAGCTTCGAATTGTTTTCCAAGCTCTGAATCAAAAGTTCCGATGAGGCCAAGGTTATCAGCAAGCGTCTTGCAAGCGGTCAGATAGTCAATGGCGTCCTGTGTTTTATCATATGAAGTGAGGTAGCCGATGTCAGCGACATAAACACCGAGGTTCATGGCAGCCTTGTCGTTCTTAGTGTTATAAGAATCTACCTTCTTACGGTCGTGTAGCAGTGTTTCGTTGAATTCTGCACCAGTAGCCTGAAGGAGATATGGGATCTCAGAAGGAGAAGGAATATTGTAAACAACATCTTCGATCTGATTCTTGAGGGACTTGTTTGCCTCGTCAAACTCATCAGAGTTTTTTGACTTATCCTCACTGGAAGACGCGCACGAAGCCAGACCCGCTGCGAGAAGAACACTAAAAAAGAACGAAATGGGTTGCTTGAATTTCATATTGTATTTGTTGTTTTTATAAATGTCCTGCGATTGAAATTCTGCTTAGAAAATCGACCGAAGTCCATTCAAGGTCATTAATAGGTTTAGAAGATTCAATTTTAACACATTTTTTTATCCAATAAAACGTGTAACTATATTTTTGGCCGAAATTTCTGGTATTTGAGTGGTTTTTTGGTAAGTTTAGATGAATAGGTGTCACGCTCAAAACTATGGCAATCAAGGTCAACAAAACCATGCTCATCGATGATAGTGACATCGACCTGTTCATTCAACGAAGGTTCCTGGAAGTCTACAACTTTTCCAACCAGCTGGTTTCGTACAAGTCTGCGAGCGATGCGCTCAACTGGCTCCGCAATATCGATGGTCAGGACCCGCCAGACGTTATCTTCCTGGACCTGAACATGCCTGAAGTTGATGGATTTGCCTTCCTCCAAAGTTTTGAAACCTTACCCGAAAAGGTCAGAAAAGCCGCACGAATTGTGGTACTGACAAGCTCCAACAGCTCAAAAGACCGCGAGCTCGCCTTCGAAAACAAGAACGTGATCCAGTTTATCACCAAACCGCTGAAGCAGTCCGATATTGAAAGATTGAACGAACTGGTGAAAAAATCGCGGTGATGTAAACCGCTAGCGGTCAAGCCATATCTTGAAATCCTGCACACGTTCGCGTGCAACAATGATATCGTTATCGTGCGACCCTTTCAGTACAAGCTTCAGCCGGCTGTTCGTGTAATTGATAATGTCCTGAATGGCGTTTGACCGCACCAGATACTTGCGGTTAATACGATAAAATTCAGACGGATCGAGCATTTCCTCCAGTTGCTCAAGTGTGTAGTCGAGGATGTGGTTCCGGTTATCATCCGTAACGCAGAAGGTGGCTTTTTCCTGGCTGAAAAAATAACGGATTGAGTTGACTTCGATCGTACGCAGATGCTCCCCCACCTTGACCACAAAACGCGTTTTATACTTTTTTAAAAGCATTTCTACAGCCTGACCGATGTTATGAAGCACATCTTTATGACTTGGGCTACCGTTACCGGAAAGCGTTTTAAGTTTGTTCAGCGCTGCTTCCAGCTCAGTTCTGTCAACGGGTTTTAGAATGTAGTCGATGCTGTTCACCTTAAAGGCTTTCAGCGCGTACTCATCATAAGCGGTAGTGAAAATGACGGGCGAGCTAATCGCATGCTGCTCGAAGATCTGAAAGCTCAATCCGTCCGCCAGCTGAATGTCCATGAAGATCAGGTCAGGATTCGGATTGTCCTTCAACCATTGAACTGATTTTTTCACCGTGTCAATTTTACCAACGATGTCCGCATCGGGAATTAACCCGGAAACAAGCGTCTGCAAGCGCTGTGCCGCGTGTGGTTCGTCTTCAACAATTAAGATCTTCATATTTTTGAATTCCGGAGCAAAGGAAGCTTTACAACAAACTTCCCGGGGCCATCTACAATTTCCACTTTCTTCTCGGTGAGCAGCTCGTAGCGCTTCACAATATTTTCAAGACCGACACCTGCGGAAGGTTCGCCCAGGATCTGCTTACGCTGCAGGTTATTTTCAACTACCAGCTGACCGTTATCCTGGTAAACGTGAATTTTTAATGGGTCGTCAGCAGACACGATGTTGTGTTTTATGGCGTTTTCGATCAGCATCTGGAGCGCTAGTGGTGTCACATAAACACTCCCATCAGTGATGTTCAATTCAACACTCAGCCGGTTTTCGAAACGAATCTGCTGCAGGTAGATATATGATTCCAGGAACTTGATTTCCTGTTCAAGTGAGACGATTTCCTGATCGCGGGTGTCCAGAACGTAACGATAGACTTCGGATAACTGCTTGATAAACTTCACGGCTTTGTCCTGATCTTCATAAACGAGATTGGAAAGCGCATTCAAACTATTGAACAGGAAGTGTGGATTTACCTGGTTCTTCAGGGCCTCGTATTTCCCTGCAATGTTTTCACGCTGCAATCGCTCTGCATCAATTTTACTTTGCTGCCAGTTTAGAAGAAAAGCACGGCCATGCAGAAAGAGGGATATGATGACCGTGATGATGACCGAATACAAAACACCGTATGAAATGTTAACCTCGAAAATCGCTTTCCACACCGCACTCAGTATGTAAATTGCCGTCAGCGTGAATGCGAAAGTGGAAATCACCCCGATCACAAATCGCTTAACCGGAAATTTCAACCAGGAGATCTTCGATGATATGTATGCTCCGAGATAATCATTTCCTTTCCACAGCACAACCCAAACCAGCGCTGTAAATGATCCCAGGATCCAGAACTCCTTACCTGGAAAAGGACAATTGCGGCAACTCAATCCTGCTAAGGTCATGAGAAATCCGAAAAGAATGAGGATGGCGATGTCACGCAGTTCAATCCATACGTTTCTCTTTGGACAAGCTTCGACAGCCAGACGGTTTTGCATGCAACACTATCTTAAAGCTCAAAGTTGCGCAAAAGTTGGCAACCTTGAGCACAATTAAACTTCGTTTTTATTTACACTGTGACTTCAAATCTTCCGCGCCTTTCTTGCCCCACATCGGAGCAAGCGGATTATCTGATTTGTAGGTAGCAAATTTTTCAAGCGATTTATCAAGCGTTGCACATGCTTCTGCAGTGGACGAACCAAAAAATTGCGCTGTCCCATATTGCATCTGGGCAAGCATCGATAGAGCTCGTGGATTTTCAGGATTGAGAGCAATTGCTTTTCCATAAGTTTGCATGGCAAGTCCAGCGAATTGCGGACCTCGTGTGGCAGGATCTACGGTCACGCGAATTGTGTAGATAAACCCTTCGAGCGTGATGACTTCAGAATCCTCCGGTGCGATCTCCTTACATTTTTTTACAAACTCCATGGCGCGATCCAGGTGAGCATCTTTTTTAGCGCCATCTTTTTCACGTGTTGCCATCAGGATACTTCCAAACGCTGCGTAGTAGTTGGGTTCCCATTTTGTTTTCTCCGCATCCGCGATGCGTTGAAAAGCGTTGACAGCAGCCTGCAACTCGTCAATCGTTGCCGCCTTGTAAACGGCATCGATATTTTTCTTCATAGCTTCGACATATTTGCCATCGTTCGCAAAAGCTGTTTTGATCAGTGCGAAGAAAAGCACAGCAATCAGAATGGGGATGATCGTTAATTGTTTCATAATCATTTCTATTTACAGGGTTGGCAATTGGTTTACAGATTTATCTTTTGAAAGTGTTAGGAAGATTCCGAGGAATAGAAATCGTGGTGCTGACTGGCGTATAGCCCGGCTGTTGTACATGCCCTGCTCGTTCAGCGTTGAGCCGTATTCATATCCGAAAATATTGTCACGTCCGAGCAGGTTTGTGCATGAGAAGTAAACAATCAGGTAAGGTTTCGGGAGGTAACTCCAGTTGAAACTCAGATCCTGGTAAGAAGGTGTTTTGCTTCCGTTGAACTTCGTTTCGTTTGGATTGTTGTAGGGTCTGCCACTGGTATAGGAAAACGTTGTACCCAATTGGCTTTTCAATTTCACGACAAAGTATTTCGCGACAATTGACAGGTTATGCTTCGATGAAAAGCCTGGTGCTGCTTCGTGAGCAAAATTGAGGTAGTTGCGTTTTGTATCGAGGAACGAGTATGAAATCCAATAGTCAAGGTTGTCGACTGACTCGTTATCTCTCCAGAAGAGTTCCAGCCCCTGCGCGTAGCCGTATCCATTGTTGGTTACAACTCCGTTCTCAATCTTTATGAGGTTGTCATATTTTTTATAATAAGTCTCAACACGGAATGTTTTGTTGTTCTCGATCCGTTGATAGTTCAGGATGTAGTGGTCGGCCTTCTCGGCTTGAAGCGAAGTGTTTAGTCTTAGCCATTCATTCTTTACAGTTTGCCTGAACTTACCCCACGCCAATGAGAACTGTCCATTGTTACCTACTTTGTATGCAAGTGACATGCGTGGATCAGCTGTGACCTTTTCCGTCAGACTGTTTTGTTCAACACGAACACCCGCTCGCGTTACAAAATTGTTACTCGCATACAAATCGGTTTCAACAAAACCTGCTGTGATGATCTCATCGAATCCAAGCGAGAACGGACTTCCCTCCTGCGTTCCGCCTTGCGAAAACTCCCGTGTAAATAGTTCCACTCCGGCTTTTAACTCCATGTGGTCCGTGACCGATCCTTCTACAGCAACTTTTGTGTGTGCACCTTTTTCCGATTCGTTGATCAAGTCATTCCCGATATCATATTTGTTTCGTAGGCTAGTGTAAGCAACTCCTCCCCGAATCATCCAATCACCTTTCAGTACGTCTTTGTAAGATGCATTGATGTAGTTGTAATCGTTGGTGAGTTTGAAGTATTGTGTCAACGAGGGATCATCGATGTCATGATTGTTCAACGAAAATTCAGAGCGATTAAAATTTCCATATACTTTAACAATGCCATTTTTGTTGACACGCTGACGGAATGACCCAATTCCTTCCCAGGAAACTGGAGCAGCAATCCAGTCAATCTCCTGATTGATTAATCCCATGTAGGGCGTCAGGTTCGTGTATTGGACTTTACCCGCCACCGATCCCCCCTTCCATGCTTGCGTATGCGCAACATCTCCTCCAACGGAAAGCAATCCAAAGTCCGTTCGTGATTGGGTCGTCTCATCTTTCGAGTCAAGCGCAAGTGTTGACGACAGTGCCTGACCAAACTCTGCCGAGTATCCACCGGTACTAAAGCTCGTTCCTTTAAACATGAATGGAAGAAATCTTCCGCGTGAGGGTGTATTCGGAGCAGAAGGGCTATACGCATCGAGCACAAGCATTCCATCAATGAATGTTTTTACTTCGTTACCATCGCCACCGCGAACGAACAGCCGGCCGCTTTCTCCATTCTTCTGTGTTCCTGGAAGTGTGTTCAATGCGCCCGCAATGTCAGCGGTAGCTCCAGCTGTTGTGGCAATATCCACAGCGCGAAAAACTGTTCTTCTCGATTCATCACTTGCCGCAAACGACCCAGCCGAAATGGTTACTGCTTTCAACTCGCTGATCTCTTCCTTCATCTCAATGTTGATCGCCAATGGTCTCCCCGAAAGGGTAACAGACTGAACAGATTCCTTGAAGCCGATCAGCCGCACGATTAGGATGTGGTCGCCTTTTTCCTCTGTTGTAAATGAAAAGTTCCCGTTTTCGTCAGCCGTTGTTCCATCGTATGTGTCTTTCAGGAAGACGTTCGCCATCGGCACGGGTTGATTGCTTTGGTCCAGTACCTTTCCGCTGATGGTGGTTTGCGCAAGGGCGGTGGAAAAAGATGTGATCAAAATCAGAAGTAGCGTTTGTTGCATGGGTTATTGCGATTTGCGAGTCAAAGATGTCCGGGGGCGGGCTGCGGTAATAATTCGTGTTACCGGACTGTCGAAGAAAAGAGATGAGTTGTGGCCTTTCCGGGATAGGCAATTCCGCGGATTGGCTTATTTTTGCTGTTCGAACAGCAATTTTTAACGGAAAATGGCCGAATACAGCAAAGAAGAGATCAAAAGGATTGAGGAAAAGTGGCGCAAGGAGTGGGAAAAACGTCAGGTTTATAAGGTTGACAACAAGTCGACCAAACCGAAGTATTATGCCCTCGATATGTTCCCGTATCCGTCCGGGGCGGGACTTCACGTTGGCCACCCTCTTGGTTACATCGCTTCCGATATCATCTCCCGCTACAAGCGCTTGAAGGGTTTCAACGTCCTTCACCCGATGGGCTTCGATGCATTTGGTCTTCCGGCTGAACAGTATGCCATCGAACACGGTATTCATCCAGCGGTTTCGACAGAAAATAATATCCAGAATTTCCGCAGACAACTCGACAAGATCGGCTTCTGCTACGATTGGTCTCGTGAAGTGAGAACCTGTGATCCCAAGTATTACAAGTGGACGCAGTGGATCTTCCTGCAAATATTCGACAGTTGGTATAATCGCGGAAAGCAGAAAGCGGAAAGCATAAAGCAGTTGGTGAGGATTTTTGAGAGCGAGGGTAATAAGAATAATCCCTTCCCGAATGCCAAGTTTGTGCTGGCGAATGGCGGAACTACTTTCACTTCGGCTGAATGGAAGGCGTTTGACGCGAAAACGAAAGAAGAAATTTTGATGCAGTATCGTCTGGCCTACCTGGCGTATACCGATGTGAACTGGTGTGAGGCCTTGGGCACCGTGTTGGCAAACGATGAAGTCATCAATGGTGTGAGCTACCGCGGTGGATTTCCTGTGGTAAAAAGACAGATGCGTCAGTGGAGCTTGAGAATTACCGAATACGCTGAGCGTTTGTTGCGAGGTCTGGATGAAATTGATTTCAGCGACTCGATGAAAGAGATTCAGCGCAACTGGATCGGTAAAAGCGTTGGTGCGAAGATCAATTTCAAATTAGAAAGTGAGAAGACGAAGGATTTAACGTTGACTGTCTTCACTACACGTCCCGACACAATCTTCGGTGTTGACTTCATGGTATTGGCTCCGGAGCACGAATACGTGAAACAGATCACGAGCGCAGCGCAACAGAAAGAAGTTGATGCCTATCTGAAATATGTAGAGAGTCGTTCGGAAGTAGACCGAATGGCCGAAGTGAAAAAAATCACGGGAGCTTTTACGGGTGCTTACGCGATCAATCCGTTCAATGGTCGTAAAGTTCCTGTGTGGATCAGCGAGTATGTTTTGGCTGGCTACGGAACCGGTGCGATCATGGGTGTGCCAAGCGGTGATGAGCGTGATCACAAATTCGCGAAACACTTCAACTTACCGATCACCAATATTCTTGGCGCTGCCTACAACGGCAATGAAGCCAATCCAACCAAAGACGCCACTCTGGAAAACTCTGATTTCCTTAACGGGATGGTAATGTCAGATGCGATCGAAGTTGTGGTGAAGAAAGTTGAAGAGATGGGAATCGGTCAGCGTCAGGTGAATTACAAGATGCGTGATGCAGGATGGAGCCGTCAGCGGTATTGGGGCGAACCGTTCCCAGTTGTGTTCAAAGACGACATGCCTTATGCGATGGACGTGAAAGATCTTCCGTTGGAGTTACCACCTTCCAATAATTTCAAACCTTCAGGAAACGGTGAAGGTCCGTTGGCAAACTTGAAAGACTGGATCAACATTAGTCCGACAGAAAAGCGGGACAGCAACACCATGCCGACACATGCTGGCGCTGCCTGGTATTTCCTGCGTTACACCGATCCGCACAACGATAAAGAATTTGCAAGTCGTGAAGGGCTTGACTACTGGGGACAAGTTGATGTCTACATCGGTGGTTCAGAGCACGCAGTTGCACACTTGTTGTATTCACGCTTGTGGGTGAAAATCCTCCACGACTTAGGTTATCTCAATTTTGATGAGCCGTTCAAAAAGTTGATCAATCAGGGAAAGATCACAGGTGACTCACGTTTTGTTTATCGCATTCGCGGAACACAAAAGTTTGTGTCTGCAGGATTGAAAAGTAAATACGAGACGGATGAGTTGCACGTGGATGTAAATATTGTCAATGGTCTTGAGCTTGACACGGAAGCATTCAGGAAATGGAAACCTGATTTCGCTTCCGCGGAATTTGTGCTTGAAGACGGAAAATATATCTGCGGCTCCGCTATTGAGAAGATGAGTAAGTCATACTTCAACGTGGTGAATCCTGACGACATCATCGACAACTATGGTGCCGATACGCTTCGCATGTATGAAATGTTCCTTGGACCATTGGAGCAATCCAAGCCGTGGAATACAAACGGCATCGATGGTGTATTCAAGTTCCTGCGAAAATTCTGGAATCTCTTCCACGATCCACAAGGCAACTTGAAAGTGACCGATGAAGAACCAACGCGCGAAGAATTGAAACTGCTTCACAAGACGTTGAAGAAAGTTGCTTACGACATCGAAAACTTTTCGTTCAACACATCCGTGAGTGAGTTCATGATCTGCGTGAATGAGTTGGGTTCATTGAAGACAAACAAGCGCAAGATCCTTGAGCCACTAGCCATCGCGTTGGCTTCCTATGCGCCTTTCATTACAGAGGAGTTGTGGGAGAAACTTGGTCACAAGGATTCGATTTTGAATGCGAAGTTCCCGGATCACAACGAAGAATACCTGAAAGAAAACTCTTTCGAATATCCAATCTCTATCAATGGTAAAGTTCGGGCGAAGATGGAATTCGCACTCGACATGCCGAAGGAAGACATGGAGAAGCAAGTGATGGCTTCAGAGCTTGTGCAGAAATGGACCGAAGGAAAGCCACCGAAGAAGGTGATTATCGTGCCGGGGAAGATTGTGAATGTGGTGGTGTAGGCCCTTGGAAGGCAGTGCCACGCGAATTGCCGAAGCGGACACCACTCCGGTACTTGAAACCTGAAGCCGATTGTCGGTTGACATTCGTGCTTAAAATCGTTACCTTAATCACTCTCGATTATCGGTTATGGGTGCCTCAGAACTAAGATCTGACTTGATTAAAATGCTAGGAGCAATCGACAATGAACAGTTGCTCCGTGCGATCTATGATTTTGTTAAAGAAAATAAAGATCAGCACGAGGGAAAATTCTGGGCTACACTTACAGAAGAGCAAAAAAAGGAGATTTATCTGTCCTACCAAGAATCCGAAGAAGATGCCAACTTAAAAACATGGGATGACATCAAGAACAAATACTAATGCAGGTATTCGTTACCGCAAGAGCGGAAAAAAATTTCAGTTCAATTGTCGATTATATCAAGAATAAGTGGGGCGCCCCAACTGCTCATGAGTTCATCAAGAAAGTTGATGACATGCTCGTGTTACTAAAAAAGTACCCGCTTATCGGTCAAAAGGAAAGTGAGAATATCAGAGGGTTTCAGATTACTCCACAAACCCGGGTTTTATACCGAATAAAAAACGACAGGATCATCATCGTATCATTTTTTGATGTAAGGCAACATCCCGACAAGAAATGACTCGCCCGGCCCCGAGCGGAGACCCGCTACGCCCTGCTTTCAATCTACGGGCATTGGATGCTGAATCACTTCGTATGACGACTTTCCGGTTGCTCCGGGCCGCTGCTCCAGATACTTAAACTTTATCGTTTCCGTGTATGATCCAAATCTTGAGTCGCTTATAACCGAAGCCGAGGAGAATTTGAGAGTCTCCATGCTGGGGATGCTGTATTGATCCTTAAATTCTCTCGACAATTTAGGAAGATTGATTTTCATAGATGTTCCTGCTGGACTTAAGACCCGCCAGGTAAAGCCTGCAGACTCACCAGTCCAATCAATAAGTGTCGCATTGCTTTCGATCGAATATTCAATGGATGCTGGCGTTGTCCGAATTAACTGCACATTCGTGTTCAGCTGCTTCTGAGTTGTTGCAATCTCAGGCCCAGTCACCGAATAATAATGCCCGTCATTTGTTAAAAAAGTAGTCCGATAGTAGGTCAATGGTGGCTCTCCTTTCGCGGGCACCCTCAAATCATCACCACCTGATCGTAGAAAGTTCCTTGACAAAAGATACTGCATTTCATTCGCATGCGGTTCGTTGCCGCCTTCCAGCGTGACGCGTGTACCCGTTGTGTTTTCGATCATGACGCGAACTGTATTGAATTTGCGGCCGTTTGCCTCTGTAGTCAACGTTGTACTTTCGTTGACGGATATTGTTGGAAGATAGACATACCCACTATGTCCGGCAGGGCCAGTGTCATAGAATATGTATGCATCACTTGTCTCCTTTCTCATATTCAAAGTCAGTTGATCATTGTTGCGCGCGACCAGACGAGCACTCGAACCTGATAACTCAATGTATGAAGGCGTAAAGAAAATGGAGTGAGTGCCAACTACTGGTGAATAGTTGGAGGGCACATCTTCATCTAAGACATACTTTCCAGATGGTATGTGCGCGTAGGTAGTGAAGGTCTGCAGGTCGCCATAGAAAGTTAGGTTATAGATATTATCGTTCTGCTTCGGAACCTTCAATGCCAGTTCTCCAACAGATGTTATCGGCCGCGTGATCAGCACATCACCGCTGGTGTTTGAAATGATGACCACCGACATGTAATTAAACCTGAAAAAATTATCGCGGATGTCGAGTGTGAACAGCGCCTTCTCAGGAACAGGTTCATCGCGTTCGCAGGCGAAACCAAGGACGGCAATACAAAATAATAAGAAGAGTCGTTTCAATGGGGAGAGGGTCATAAGCAGGTCGTTTGTCAATTTACGACAAATTTTCAGCCAAATTAACTGCTTCATCAACTACCCTAACACCCATTCGCAAAATTTCTTACATTAGCGCACTAATTTTCCAGCCATGCCATATTCCAAAATTGTAGGACTCGGACATCACGTACCTGAAGGTGTGATCACGAACGAATACCTCTCAACGGTGATGGACACCAACAATGAATGGATCATTGAACGAACCGGCATCAAGGAAAGGCGTTGGATGGATCCTGCTAAAGATACCGTGGCCAACATGGCTGCGAAGGCAACGCGAATGGCCCTGAAGCGCGCAAACCTCACGGAAAAGGATATTGACTTCATCGTTTTTGCAACCATCACACCCGATTATTTTTTTCCGGGTTCAGGTGTGCTGTTGCAGCGCGAACTCGGTCTTGAGAGCATTCCTGCATTGGATATTCGCAATGCGTGCTCAGGTTTTATTTATGCCTTGTCAGTGGCTGACCAGTTCATCAAGACCGGAATGTATAAAACAATCCTTGTTGTTGGTGCAGAAATTCAGTCAACAGCGCTCGATATTTCTACACGAGGAAGAAACACAGCGGTAATCTTTGGTGACGGTGCGGGGGTCGCCATTCTGCAGCCGTCAGACAAACCCGGTGTGCTTTCGACACACCTTCACTCCGATGGAAAGTTTGCCGAAGAACTTTATGTAAAAGATCCTGGCAGTAGCCGTCCTCACAGCGAACGTCAACCAGAGCAGATCACCGACACCACAACCTTCAAAGTTGTCATGAACGGAAACCAGGTTTTCAAACATGCCGTAGTCCGTTTTATGGAAGTGATCAACGAAGCATTGCGCGCCAACAACTTGAAGAAGGAAGATATTAACCTGCTCGTGCCCCACCAGGCTAATCTTCGCATCAGCCAGTATATCCAGGAGAAACTTGCACTGTCAGATGCGCAGGTCTACAACAATATTATGCGCTATGGCAACACCACGGCTGCGTCCATTCCCATTGCGATGAGTGAAGCCTGGGAAGAAGGAAGGATCAAACCGAACGACCTCGTTTGTCTTGCAGCTTTTGGAAGCGGTTTCACCTGGGCCTCTGCGCTGATCCGCTGGCAATAAAGAAATTTGGATTTCTGATTATTGGTTGAATGGCTTAAATTCGAAGTCTAAAGCCATCAATTACCCATGGGAATTTTCTAACTTGTAAGAATGAAAACCTCCACCTACAACCCTTCTCCTATAGAAGTTGACTTCGCGAATGCACTCTATATTCTCCAAAAAGATCTCGAGAAACACCTGCAGGGAAATGCAATCACGAAAGTTGAAACTTTTCTCAAGCGTGACAACCCGATGGTGAAATTTAATCTGGTGGATAAAGACGGTGACCCGCACGAGATCGTGGTTCGTGTAATCCAGATCCCTGATAAATTTTAACAACAGGCAAATGGCAATCATCATCGTCCTCCTTTGTATTGCGCTGCTTGTTGTTCTCATCACTTACTTCAAGATCAATCCCTTTCTCGCATTCCTCATCATCTCGATTCTTGCCGGATTGCTTTTAGGAATACCTGTTGGACGCATCACGGGTGCAGTACAAAAGGGAATTGGTGACATGCTGGGCAGTCTTGTAATTGTTATCGTCAGTGGCGCCATGCTGGGTAAGCTTGTTGCCGAAAGCGGAGCAGCACAACGCATCTCGTCAGGCCTGATGTATCTCTTCGGTGAAAAATACATTCACTGGGCACTGATGATCACAGGATTTATTATCGGAATTCCACTGTTTTATAATGTTGGTTTCGTTCTGGTGATACCATTGATATTCTCGGTGGTTTACCGCTACCATTTTCCAGTTGTATACATTGGATTGCCGATGCTTGCAGCGCTTTCGGTTACGCATGGTTTTCTTCCACCTCATCCCTCGCCTACGGCATTGGTTGCGCAGTTCAATGCCGACATGGGCAAAACGCTGTTGTATGGAATTGTCGTTGCAATCCCCACGGTGATCATTGCAGGTCCGCTTTTCGCAAAAACCTTAAAGCGCATCGATTCAAAACTTCCCGACACATTTAAGCCCAACGTGAACGAGACCGGGAAACTTCCAGGAATGGCGAACAGTGTTATCTCGTCATTGCTGCCGGTTGTACTACTCGCTGCGACAACAATAATTTCACCTCGCATTCAAGGTGACGGTCTCGCAAAACAGATCGTTATTTTTTTGAGTGATCCCGTAATCGTGCTTCTCATCTCGCTTGCCTACGCGACCTATTCAATTGGTTTGCGTTACGGATTCACCATGAAAAAAATTATGGACATTTATGGAGATGCGGTGAAGGATGTCGCGATGATCCTCCTGATCATGAGTGGCGCTGGGGCATTGAAGCAAATTCTGATCGAAAGCGGAGTAAGTAATGAAATTGCCCTTCTCCTTGGCGGGATGGATGTTCACCCGCTCGTGTTAGGATGGACAATGGCGTGTGTGATTCGCGTGTGCGTTGGTTCGGCAACCGTTGCAGGGCTCACCGCTGCAGGACTTATGGCACCCATGCTCCCTAACCTGAATGTCGATGCCAACCTGATGGTACTTTCGATCGGTGCAGGCAGTCTTATGTTTTCACATGTCAACGATACTGGCTTCTGGCTATTCAAGGAATATCTGAATCTGAGTGTAAAGGATACACTCCGTTCGTGGTCGGTTATGGAAACCATCGTGGGTATCGTTGGACTACTTGGTGTCCTGATCTTAAACAGTTTGATTAACTAATGAATACTTCTACTCCCGATCAGCGCTTTGCCGCATTGAATTTGTCGTTACCACCCGCTCCGAAACCGCTGGGCGTCTATAAACCTTTTCTCATCGTTGATAAATTTGTTTACGTCTCCGGACATGGTACGGTGAAAGATGATGGAACGCTGATCATCGGAAGGATCGGCAAAGATCTCACTCCCGAAGAAGGAAAGCTCGCAGCACAACAGGTAGGACTTGCCATCCTTGCAACCCTGAAAAAAAATCTCGGCTCTCTCAACAAGATCACGCGGGTCATCAAAGTTCTCGGCATGGTGAATTGTGTTCCTGAATTTGAAAGGCATCCGTTCATCATCAACGGCTGCAGCGAACTCTTTGCAAAAGTCTGGGGTGACGACAACGGGGTGGGTGTACGCAGCGCTGTCGGAATGGGCTCGCTGCCTGACAATATCCCGGTAGAAATTGAAGCGATGTTTGAACTTGAACAGTAAATCCGAATGACCTCCGACTGGTATTTAATAAAAGATATTGATGCATTGGATTCACCTTGTCTCGTGGTGTATCCGGACAGGGTTAAAAAAAATATTCGAACACTTATAGAGAGCATTGGTAATGTAAGTCGCCTTCGCCCGCACATCAAAACACACAAGTCGTACGAAGTTTCCAAGATGATGCTTGAGGCCGGCATCACGAAGTTCAAGTGTGCGACCATCGCAGAAGCAGAAATGCTCGCGTCAGCTGGTGTGAAAGACATACTTCTCGCCTATCAGCCTGTTGGTCCTAAGGCCGCACGGCTTGCAACACTCGTACAGGAATTTCCCGACATCACATGGGCCTGCCTAATCGATGACGTTGAAGTTGCGAAAGATCTTTCTTATATATTCGATGAGGCAAAGCAGAAAATTTCCGTTTTCATCGACCTCAATGTGGGCATGAACAGAACCGGGATCTCCCCAGCCGATGCTCTCGGGTTATTTGACGACAGCAAAAGACTAAGCGGAATCTCGATCATTGGCCTCCATGCTTACGATGGTCACCTTCGCGATGCGGACCTCGATCTGCGCGCAAAAAAATGTGACGCAGCATTTGAACCGGTAAAGCAACTCCGGCAGGAAATTGAAAGGGCGTTCGGAAAAAAAATGATTGTAGTAGTGGGAGGAACACCAACCTTTTCTATCCACAGGAATCGGCAGGATGTGGAGTGCAGCCCGGGAACATATATCTACTGGGACAAAGGCTATGAAGAAATATTGCAGGAGCAGAAATATCTGCATGCTGCGCTGGTTGTAACCCGCGTGGTCTCGACACCAGCGAAAAATACGATCTGTGTCGACCTTGGTCACAAAGCCATTGCTTCTGAAAATCCGATTCAGAATCGCGTGCACTTCCTGAATGCGCCCGAGCTTCAACCCGTTGGTCATAGTGAAGAGCATATGGTATTTAAAACAGTCCCGGGTATCGATTACAAGGTTGGTGATGTTTTGTATGGTGTGCCTTTCCATATTTGCCCAACGGTAGCGCTGCACGAAATAGCGCACACGGTAGTTGATGGACTTGCTGGTGAGAAGTGGAGGAATGCAGCGAGGAGGAGGAAGCTGACGATATAATCAGGAGGCCGGCCGGGTCGAAGACCCCGATTGTAGCGAAGCGAAACATCGTGGTCGAAGACCCCGATTGTAGCGATGCGAAACATCCGGAAGCCGGGGAATGCCAGGCAAATTTCAAGTTTAAAATTTTCAAATTTAAAATTGTTTTCATGTTCATCATTGATGCTCACCTCGATCTTGCTATGAATGCGATGGAGTGGAATCGGGATTACCGAAAACCGATCCGGGAAATTCGCGACCGCGAGAAAGGGATGACGGACAAGCCGGATCGCGGAAAAAATGTTGTCAACTTTGAAGAGTTGAGAAAAGGCAATATTGGTCTGGTGGTAGCAACACAAATTGCACGATATGTTGCGCCAGAAAATAAACTTCCGGGCTGGCACTCGCCAGAACAGGCATGGGCTCAGACGCAGGGACAGCTTGCATGGTACAAGCAAATGGAAGAAGAAGGCGAACTCACGCCTATCCGCAATCTTGAAGAACTTGAAAAACATTTGAAGTACTGGCATGATGGGCAGGACACTTCCCGCAAGGCTATCGGGTACATTCTGAGCCTCGAGGGTGCAGACTCGATCGTGACGATCAGACACCTTGAACGTGCTCACAACTATGGCCTGCGTGCCGTTGGTCCCGGACACTATGGCCCCGGCCGTTACGCCCAGGGAACAAATGCCAAAGGTGGTATCGGAAAGGCAGGCAGAGAATTGCTGAAGGAAATGGAACGCCTCAACATCATACTCGATGCTACGCATCTCTGTGATGACAGCTTCTGGGAAGCACTCGATAACTTCAACGGCCACGTTTGGGCGAGTCACAACAACGTTCGCAAACTTGTGGATCACAACCGGCAGTTCAGCGATGAGATGATCAAGGTACTGATCAGCCGCGGGGCAGTGATCGGAGGTGTGATGGATACCTGGATGATGGTCCCGAACTGGCACAAGGGAGTTTCCGACCCAAGACAAATGAACTGTGGACTCGATGTGCTGATTGACCACATGGATCACATATGCCAGATCGCTGGTAACGCAAACCACATTGCGATCGGGTCAGACCTCGATGGGGCATTTGGCAAAGAGCAAAGTCCGTATGACATCGAGACCATCGCAGACCTTCAGAAACTGCCTGTTTTATTGAAAAAACGTGGGTATAGCGATGGTGATGTTGAAAAGGTGATGCATGGAAACTGGCTCCGCTTTCTCAGAAACGCGTGGCGTCAATGAATTGATTAGCCAATATGCTAATGTGCCAATGACCGAAACGTTAAATTCGAAGTTATACGTTCATGCGGACGGGTTTGCCACCTCGACTAGCGCAATCAACGTCAGTCAATTGGCACATTGACTAATTGGCACATTGGCACATTAACCCCGGCTTGCCACTGGTCGCTCCGAAAAGCAGATTCCCGTAAATCCGCTGAAAATTTCATTTACCTGGATGCTTTTTTACGTATAAATCAGGAACTTACGGTACAGTAATTTTATCCTGCATTTGACGTTGATTCCTGTGATATGAAGAAGAAGAGATTCTATTTACCCCTGATATTTATTGTTGCACTCATCGCCTTCTCGTTTACGAGGCCGGCCGAACGATATTTCGAGATCGCCAAGAACCTCGACATTTTTGCAACACTGTTTAAGGAAGTCAACGCACTGTATGTGGATGAGGTTAATCCCAACACACTCGTGCGGACAGGGATTGACGCGATGCTCACCTCGCTTGACCCTTACACAAACTACATCCCTGAAGATGAAGTTGAGGATTTCAGAACTATCAACACCGGACAGTATGGTGGCATAGGAGCCATCACGCGCGAGATCGGCAATCGCACTGTGGTAACGATGATCATGGAAGGTTATGGCGCACAGAAAGGTGGCTTGAAAATCGGAGATGAAGTATTAAAGATTGATGATATCGAGTTGTCAAAGCTGTCGCGGGAACAATCGAGCCAACTCATGAAAGGTCAGGTAGGAACTCCCGTTGCCCTTACCGTGAAGCGCGCAGGCGTTGACAAGCCCATCAGACTAGAATTCAAACGTGAAAAGATCAAGGTAAGCAACGTTCCGTATTTCGGCCTTATTGGAAAAGATGTTGCCTATATCCACCTGTCGGATTTTACACCTGATGCAGGAAAAGAAGTGAAGAATGCTTTGGTGGCGCTGAAAGAACAAGGTGCAAAAAGCGTGATCCTCGATCTTCGCGGAAATCCTGGAGGTCTGTTGATCGAAGCCGTGAATATCTGTAATCTGTTTCTCCCGAAAGGGAAACTTGTAGTGAGCACGAAAGGCAAGATTCCGGAAAACAACCTGAGCTACGAAACCTTAAACAACCCGACAGACACTGAGATTCCCGTAACGGTTCTGATTAATCGCGGAAGCGCTTCCGCTTCAGAGATCGTTGCTGGCACATTGCAGGATTATGATCGCGCTATTGTGATTGGTGAAAAGTCGTACGGAAAAGGCCTGGTGCAGGTAAGCCGTCCGTTGTCCTATAACTCTCAACTTAAAGTCACTACAGCAAAATATTATACACCAACCGGCCGTTGTATCCAGGTGCTCGACTATGCTCACCGCAGAGACGATGGCAGTGTGGGGTCGATTCCCGATTCATTGAAGCGCGAATTCAAGACTTCAACCGGACGCACGGTGCATGATGGCGGTGGCATTGAGCCGGACATTAAAGTGGCTGCTGAGGAAGCGCATCCACTCACACAGGTGCTGTTTGAAAAGGGCTTTCTTTTTGACTTCGCTACCCATTACGTGACTGGCAAGAACCTGCAGGTCGATGCTCGCAATTTCAGTCTCTCAGATGACGAGTATCAGCAGTTTGTAACGTGGATGAAGGACAAAGATTATGCTTACAAAACGTTTCTTGAGTATGGCATCCAGCAGCTGACCGAAGAGGCGAAAAAAGAGAAGTATTATGGTGAGATCAAAGGCCAACTTGATCAGATCCAGAAGCGGATTGAAGAGAGCAAAAAGAATGAGTTAATGCTCCACAAAGAGCAGATCAAGATGTTGCTCGAGGAAGAGATTGTGTCGCGCTATCACCTTGAGAAAGGCGGGATTGAAACCGGTTTCAAATACGATCAGGATATCAAGAAAGCAGTTGAAATCGTTCACAATCTTCCTCAGTACAGGAAGCTACTTAATTTACAATAGAATAAATGAAGTTGTCGTTTCGGAGGATCGGGGTTATCACAATCCTGATCGTTCTTGCCGCGCCTGTACTTTTCCTCCACTCGTGCATGCCGAGCTTTCGGATGTCATCGAAAGAAGTTGACAGCTACTTCAAAAGCAGAAACCTCAGCGCAAACCAGCATCAATACAAATACGAGTGGCGTGATATTCATTATGTCAGCGCAGGAGACAGTACAAAACCGCTTGTATTGTTTGTTCACGGATCGCCCGGCTCGCTGGATGCCTTCATTGGATTTCTCGCAACGGAGAAGCTTAGAGAAAATGCTTTTCTGGTTACAACAGATCGTCCGGGCTTCGGTTACTCAAACTTCGGAAACGCAGAACCTTCCCTAAAGAAACAGGCACTGGCACTAAAACCCATTCTCGAAAAGTACCGGCATAACAAACCGCGAGTGCTTGTCGGTCATTCCCTTGGAGGACCGCTGATTGCAAAAATGGCGATTGAGTATCCTGAACTTGTGGATGGTTTGATCATCGTTGCCGGGTCGATTGACCCCGAACTCGAACCGAATGAAACCTGGTTTCGCGCGCCACTCGCCACTCCCTTTCTAAGCTGGATTTTACCTGGCGCATTTCGGGCTTCAAACGAAGAAATCTATCACCTCAAGCCTGAGCTGGAACAGATGCTCCCTTACTGGAAGAACATTACGTGTCCGGTCATTGTCATCCAGGGAAAAGTGGACGAGCTTGTGCCTTATGAAAATGTGGAGTTTGCAAAAAAGATGCTCGTCAATGCGCCAGTCGAATATGTGATCGTTGACGACATGAATCACTTTGTCCCGTGGTCGCACCCGCAGTTGATCACCGATGCTGTTTTAAAGATGGTGGTAAGGGCGGATTCGCTGACGGTCAAAAAGTAGTTGTGCGCAGGTGATCGGGTGTTCTGTGCTCATGTGGGAGTGCCGTTCGCGACTCAGCTACTCTGCCAAAAAAGCGGTTCAGAGTACCTGACATGAGCACCAGAGCACATGCGTACATGAACACATTTCACTGCCCGTACAGCTTCTTGGAAACCTCCTCATACTTATCACCTGCATTCCATGAATATTTTCCCGGCTCATTGGCGAGCAGTTGTACCGCGGTGACGAAGGTTTTATAAAATTTGGTCAGGTAGTCGAAGTCGAGTGTCGATACTTCGTCCGCCTGGCGGTGATAATATTTTCTGATCTCGTCATCCATCCGCGCGAGGCCGGGCTGAAGCTTGATGGCAACAACTCCTTTACTGGCAAATGAAACCTGATCGGAACGCTCAAAAAATCCTTCCTTTGGATCTGGATCACCACCAACGCCCAGGCCATACGCCTTTGCTGCCTTCGTTACCAGGGGATCGGAAGATGTCCGCCCCCAGCTGATGCTCGTAATGATTGACTTGTCGTTATAACCTACCCCATCGCAATTGATGCTCAACACAGTCTTGTTCAATGGTATCAGCGGATTTTCGGTGTACCACTTACTACCCAACAGCCCCTTCTCTTCTGAGGTCAGTGCAATCAATATAACAGAGCGTTTCGGTGGATTAAGTTTCAGATATTTTGCCGTCTGCATCAACGCTGTTGCTCCTACAGCATTGTCGCGCGCGCCATTGAAAATCGAGTCCTGCCCATCTTTACTCTTGCCGACACCTATATGGTCATAGTGGGCGGTAATCACAATGTATTGATCTTTCAATTTTGCATCAGAGCCCTCAATCATGCCCACCACGTTCTTTCCGGGCACTTCGATTTTCTTCTTGCCGGACATTGACAATGATCCTTTGACAGTTGTGTTTTCCTGCAGTGACAGTGATGCCAGGTCACCAGGCTTCACCCATACATGTGGGATCACTTTGTCCGGTCTTCTGATTGTCCACGAGGTTCCTGACAAATAATTTACCAGCGTTGGCCAGGGTGCCTGTGGCAGTGCCAATATTTCTACGAGACCTTGCGCGCCAGCGTCACGAACGCTTTTGAGTTTTGCCGAGCTAGCGTTGAACACTTTGTTCAGCTGGTCAGCATTTTTCGCCCCGGCAAGGGCAAGCACCATTTTGCCTTTAAGATCATATTTCTTCAGGTCTTCATCGCTGCCATAGCCGACATAGATGAAATCTCCCGACCAAGAAAGTGAGTCGCCATCAATGACGAGCAGACTTTCTTTGAGCAAAAATTTCTTATCACCAATCGATGCCTCACCGAAAGTGGCCGGAGATAACTTCAACTGGTCTACGCGCTGAAAATAATTGCTGGCACCGGGCACAGGTTTCAAGCCATAGATTTTGAAGTTTGCCCGGATGTAGTTGGCCGCAATTTCAATTTCGGGTGAGCCTGCATTCCGGCCACGCATTTCATCCGCAGCCAAAAATGAGAGATGAGCTTCAATTTCCTCTGGCCTGATAATATCGTCAATTGAAGCTGCACCTTTCTTTTTCTGCGCAAATGTCAGCGTGCTGACCAGGATGAAAAGTGCTAAAATTGCCTTCCGCATTCGTTTGAAGTTTAGGGATTCGAAGAAAAGGCAATTTGGGATGAGTTCCTAACCTTCCGTATAAAAGCTGAAAGCTAAAAGCAGAAAGCAGGTTTCGTGTATTATCAATGTCAGGCCAACAATTGAAATGGTCATCCTTCAGGGCTTTGGACAAATTAAAAAAGCGGTCCCTCTCGGAAACCGCTTTTAAAGTTTAGGTTTAAGAAAAAAAAAACGTCAATCACTTTTGCAAGTGGCTGATTGATCTTAATAATCAACCTGTACTCCTCTTGCTTTAAGCTTAAGCTTATCTCAGGAAAAGAAGCTCTCTGTATTTCACCAGTGGCCAGTCTTCGTCATCAACAAGCAATTCAAGCTTATCAACGGCATCGCGGATCGACTCAAAGTATTTTTCTTTGATATCATCGCAGTAGGCGATGGCGCGTTTATGCGTATCAGTGATCTTGTTGATGCGCTTGCGCTCTTCAACCATTTCACGCACACCGTTCTTGATGATCTCGATGTATCCGGAAATTTCCTTTATCGTCTGAACAACAGCTTTGTTATCAATGCCAAGACCTGCCAGCCCATTTGCGTTTGTGATCAGCTTGTTCTGGTAAGCAATTGCTGTAGGAACAATATGGTTCATCGCGAGGTCACCCATCACACGCGCTTCGATCTGCACGCGCTTGATATACGATTCCCAGCGGATTTCCGTACGCGCTTCAACCTCCTTGTGCGACATAACACCATGTTTCTCGAAGAGATCCATTGATTTTTTCTGAAGGTAAGCTTCTAGAGCACGTGGCGTATTTTTCAGATTGCTAAGACCACGCTTCGCTGCTTCCTGTACCCACTCGTCTGAATAACCATCACCCTCGAAACGTATGTTCTTCGATTCCTTGATGTATTGGCGGAGAACGTTCACAATCGCAATACGCTTTTCTTCACCCTTGTCGATTTCCTTATTTACTGCAGCAAGGAAATGGGTGAGCTGTTCCGCTACGATGGTGTTCAATGCGGTCATCGGTGTAGCACAGTTATCGCTTCCTCCTACTGCGCGGAACTCGAACTTATTTCCGGTGAATGCAAAAGGCGAAGTACGGTTGCGGTCTGTTGCATCGAGTATGATCTCAGGGATCTGGTCGATTCCGAGTTTCATATACATATTGTCACCTTTCTCAATCTTCACGTTTCCTTTCTTCTCGAGCTCATCAAGCACGGCAGACATCTGTGAACCAAGGAATACAGACATGATCGCTGGAGGAGCTTCGTTCGCACCGAGGCGGAAATCATTTGCCTGGGTAGCGATACTTGCCCGGAGCAGATCAGAGTATTCATGCACGGCCTTCACTGTGGTGATGAAGAAGGTGAGGAACATAAGATTATCACGCGCGCTGCTTGTTGGTGCGTAAAGATTCACACCGGTGTCAGTGATCAGCGACCAGTTGTTGTGCTTACCCGATCCGTTCAATCCCGCGAAAGGCTTCTCGTGGAAAATAATTTTAAGGCTATGCTTTTCAGCGACACGATTCATCACATCCATCAGGAGCTGGTTGTGATCGTTCGCTACGTTTACTTCCTCAAACAACGGGGCCACTTCAAACTGGCTTGGCGCAACCTCATTGTGGCGTGTGCGAACCGGAATTCCAAGTTTCCATGCTTCGATTTCAAAATCCTTCATGAAATCATAAACACGGCTCGGAATTGATCCGAAGTAATGATCTTCCATCTGCTGACCGCGTGCCGGTGAATGACCAAACACGCTGCGACCCGCCATCACCAGGTCTGGTCGTGCCTGGAAGAGTGCAGAATCAACAACGAAATATTCCTGCTCAGATCCGAGAGAGGCAACTACATGCTGGATGTCCTTGTCAAACAACTGGCAAACCTGCGTTGCTGCAATGTCTACTGCCTTCAGAGCTTTCAACAATGGCGCTTTTGTGTCAAGTGTTTCTCCGGTATAAGAAACGAAGACAGTAGGAATGGAGAGCGTTTTTCCATAAAGGAACATCGGGGAGGTTGGATCCCAAGCTGTATAACCGCGTGCTTCAAAAGTACTTCTGATTCCTCCGCTCGGGAAAGACGATGCGTCTGGCTCCTGCTGGACGAGTTCGCTGCCTTTGAATTTTTCAATTCCTGCTAACGCATCGAAAAACGAATCATGCTTTTCTGCTGTTCCACCGGTCATTGGCTGGAACCAGTGGGTGAAGTGCGTTGCACCTTTCGAGATAGCCCACGACTTTGCTGCTGAAGCTACTGCATCGGCTGTTGCTTCATCAATCTTTTCGTGGTTCTTGATAGCCTGACTTACCTTCTTGAATACAGCAGGGGCTAACGTTGCGCGCATTTGCTCAATTCCATACACATTTTCGCCAAAGAACTTGGACACAAATGGGGTGGAAAGGTCAACATGCACTTTGGGCCGTTCGCTCAGCCTTTTGAGAGCTTCGAATCTTAATTGCGCCATAGAATAGTTGGTTGTTGTTTAGTGGTGCGCAAAAATATGCGATTTTTACCAGTGCTGGGTAAAAATGACCCCTCGTTTTTAAAAAATTGTTAAGAATACGATTGCAATGGGGTTATTTTTTGCCTGAATTGCAAAAAATGGCAGCGTTTATAATAAAAAACCCCGGTTAACCGGGGTATTTGTTTAGTTAGATTTCTTCACCGACCCGCCACTACTCGAGGTTGTGTTCGACTTATCAGGGTTTCCCCGGTAGCGAATACTTCCTCCACTGCTGGCGCGCGCATCCAGGCCTGACTTCACACTGAGCTTCACCGCCCCGGCACTGCTTGCCTCCACTTCAGCTTCGTCAGCTTCAAGATCGTATGCGTCCACTTCACCAGCACTGCTTGCCTCCATGATCACAGACTTAGCCCGCCCTTTGATTTCTACATCACCGGCACTAGAGGCGCTGGCCTCAAGCCTTTGCGCTTCAACAACAACTTCAATAGTTCCCGCACTTGAGGCGTTGATCTCAATGTCGTTGCCTCGGATCGTCTCGGACGAAAACAAGTTCCCCGCAGAACTGGCATACAGGTTCTCGATTGACACATAGGTGACATACACCTTCGCATTGACGTTGCGATAGTTGCCATCGCGCATATGTACTTTTAGGTAAGATCCTGAAATTTCTGTCATGACGTTTGACGGTTTTGTACCAGTCACTTCTACGCGTGCCGACTCCTTATCACCCTTCTTCAGATATACGCTGATACCTTCACTCACTTTCACGCCTGTGAAACTGCTCAGATTGCGTGTTTCAGTTTCCTGCGCGAAAGCCAGTGCTGAGATACAAGTCAAAAAAACGATTAAAACCTTCTTCATAAGTGTCAATTTGCCCTAAAGACAGCGCTTAAAGATAAGGGTTGCATCGCCATATTTTTTTTTCCGATGTACTAAAACATCGTAAATTTGATTAATTTTCAATATATATTTTAAAACCTTTGCACTACAAACCAAAAGAGCTACTATGATTTTTGACAAAAAGGCGGAATTGAATGTTCTCATTAATCTTGCCGCAAGTGACAGAAACGTTGCTGAACGTGAATCCAAACTCATTCACATGATTGGTAAGGCGAATGGAATTTCAACGGACGAAATCAACACCATGTTGAAAAATCCTCAACCTATCAACAATATTGCGACCCTCACCAATGACGAAAAATTCACCCACCTTTACTACCTGATCCAACTCATGAAAATGGACGGCCAGGTGTTCCGCAGTGAAATTGTGTTCTGTGAGCAGATCGCTGAGAAGCTTGGTTATAAAAAAGCAGTAGTGGCAGAAATCTCTCAGCACGTGTACAGCGATCCATCTATCACGGCAGACCGCGACATGGTGAAGAAAAAAGCAGAGAAGTTTTTGAAAGCGTAATAGTACCTAAAAACCTAAAATATAGAGTGGGGTTGCGAAAGCTGCCCCTCTTTTGTTTTAATAGTTACTGTTAAAACCACCAATGGTCAATAAGCAAATCTCAAATAGAGTCGTGTCGAAGCTCGTCCATTCCTCCAATTGGAGTTCAACGCACTAAAAATTTCAATGATCAATGACCAAAGCTCAAATGGGAGGCGTGTTGAAGCACTAGTATTCCTCGTTCAAAGACCACGGGGTGAAAAGCACCAATGATCAATGACCAAATCTCAAAGAGGGGCGTGTTGAGGCAATAGCATTCTCCTTTGGAGTTAGCGTTCAACGCATTTAAAAATATCCAATAATCAATTACCAAATCTCAAATAGAAGCGTGTACCGTGGAGTGTACTCTCCCATTTGGTTTTTGGTTTTTGGGATTTGGTCTTTGGATTTTGGTTATTGGAGCTTTTTATCAAACACCACTTTACCCCCCACAATAGTCATCTCAACGGTTGCAGTCAGCACCTCCATCTCTTCTGCTTCCATGATGTTTTTGGAAAATATGGCGAAGTCGGCAAGCTTGCCTTTTTCAATGCTGCCTTTGATATTCTCTTCGAAAGCACCATAGGCTGCATCAAGCGTGTATGACTTCAGCGCCTGCTCGCGTGTCATCTTCTCCTCCGGTTCATAACCACCTTCGGGTTCACCTTTCAGCGTCTTGCGGGTGATTGATGCATAAAAACTTGGGATCGGATTCAATGGTTCTACAGGGGCGTCTGTACCGTTCACGATATGCGCACCTGACTTCAGCAACGATTGCCACATGTAAGCGCCTTCCTTGATTCTCTTTTCGCCAAGGCGCTCAATTGCCCATGGTCTGTCTGACGACATGTGTATTGCCTGCATCGCTGGTATTACACCGAGCTGAGCGAATCGCGGAATATCGTTCGGATGAAGATGTTGTGCATGCTCGATGCGGAAGCGATGATCTTTTGCGCCTGGATTTTCTTTCATTGCCTGCTCGTAACGATTCAGTATCTCCTGGTTCGCACGGTCACCGATCGCATGTGAGCACACCTGGAATCCCGCCTTCAGCGCTTCACGCGATATTTTGAGAACGGTGTCCATCGGATATGTTGCCATGCCGAAGAAGTTCGGACGATCAGAATACGATTCAAGCAGCCACGCCCCGCGCGATCCGAGCGCTCCGTCACAATTCAGCTTCACTGATCGGATAGTCAGCAAATTGTCCTTATCAATTTCAGGACCTTTTTTAAACCGCTCGTACACGAGCTCGCGATCGAATCCCGTGAGCATTACATACAATCTGATTCCAAGTTTGTTTTCTGCTTTAAACTTTTTGAACAATTCAATGTCTTCTCTCCCCGCGCCCGCATCATGGAAGCTTGTAATCCCGTTTCTCCAGCAAGCCTTGATAGCCAGATCGAGCGCCTGCTCATTTGTTTCCGAAGTGTTTTCAGGAATATGACGAGTGACAAGACTCATCGCGCGCTCGTTGAAGATCCCAGTGGGATTTCCAAGTTCGTCAAGAATCACCTCACCGCCTTGCTGCGTGAGGTTTTGCTGAAGCTTCTCAACCGAAAGCGGATTTACTCCTGCTATCTCCATAGCCTTCGCATTGGCCAGCGCAGCATGGCCACTTGCATGGCGCAGGAACACCGGATTGTTTGGCGATGCTTCGCTCAGCAGATGATGCGTCTGGAATCCCTTGACGAGCTTGTCGGGTTTCTGATCCCACTTCTCCTGATGCCATCCACGACCCTGGATCCACTGACCGGGTTTTGCCTTGCTTGCTGCCTCGCGAACCTTCTCAACGAGTTCGTTGTAGTTTTTGACGGAAGCAAGGTCGAGATTCAATTCGTTGTAACCGACACCCATGATGTGACCGTGCCCCTCAATGAAACCAGGTGTCATGGTTTTACCTGCCAGGTCGATCACTTGCGTCTTCTCACCGATATAATCGCGCGCTTCACTTTCCTTTCCCGCAAATTCGATTTTCCCATTCACTACAACAACGGCTTCAACCACCGGCTCTTTGTCGTTAACAGTGTATATCTTGCCGCCATGGATAACCATATCGGCAGGCGTTTTCGAGCGACCGCAGCCGAGCAGAGTTAAAACAAATAGAAAAGCTGTAACGCGGATGATAGTATTCAATCGCATGAGGTTTAAATTTGTGCGCAATGTTAATCATTATTTGTGGAACCGGCTTACCAATTATCTTTACGGTTTAAAATCCATTCTGAATGCGTCAACGCTTAAGACTACTGGCCTATTACGCAGCATTCTGGATTGGTTTTCAGCTTGTCATCCGCGGTCTGTTCCTGCTTTATAACAGACAACTCGCAGAAGCGCTCACGACAGGCGAAATTGCCCGGGTCTTCTGGAGTGGCCTGAGAATGGATTTGAGCATTGTCGGATATTTCATGATGCTCACATCGCTGCTGTTTGTAGTTACGGTCTTTGTGCAGGAACGCTGGCTCTACATCGTGCTCCACACCATTTCCATCACGCTGATCATCCTCTGTTCGATCATCACAATTGTTGACATTGAACTGTATCGCCACTGGGGCTTCCGGCTCGACACAACACCATTTTTTTATATCGCTGGAGCTGAATCAGAAGCAGCCGGCAGCGTGGAAATTTCCGTGGTTATCAACCTATTCCTGATTCTCACTGCCCTTGTAGCCATAGCGCTGTTTGTGTACTCCACCTGGCTCATGCCGAATCTTAAACTGCTAGAGCCGACACAAAAAAAGAAAGCGCTCGTATTTATCGTCATCGCTGCATTGATGTTTATACCGATCCGCGGAAGTTTTTCCGTTGCACCGATGAACAGCGGATTTGTCTACTTTCACAAGACCAATGCGTTCGCGAACCATGCTGCCATCAATGTCATCTGGAATTTTATTTACAGCCTCTCCAAAAGTTCAAAGACCAAATATGACGAGCGCTTTTTTGACAAAGCGAAGTCGGAAGAATATTTCAAAGAATATTATTCAGAAAGCGACTCAGCCCTCAGGCTCTTTACGACACAAAAACCGAACGTCATCCTCTTTATCCTGGAGAGCTTCACAGCAGATGCGATAGAACCACTGGGTGGAATAAAGGGCCTCACGCCTAATCTGAACCGTATTGCAAAAGAAGGAATCTTGTTTACAAACTTTTATTCGAGCGGTGATCGCACCGACAAAGGCGTGGTGAGTGTGTTGAGTGGATACCCTGCGCAGCCATTAAACAGCATCAGCAAATTCCCATCTAAGACCGAGAAGCTTCCGTACCTGACGCGTGCAATGAATGACCTCGGCTATCGCTCTTCGTTTTATTACGGTGGTGATATAAACTTCGCGAACTTCCGATCATACCTGACGAACTGCCAATTCCGAGACCTCGTCACCTACGATGAGTTCGACAACGATGAGAATGGTGAACCGAGCAAGTGGGGCTATCACGACCATATTGTTTTGAATCGCGCACTCCATGAAATCGATTCATCGCGTTCGCCATTCTTCAAAGTGATTCTGACCTTGAGCAGCCACGAACCATTTGATGTGCCGATGGAACCGGTGTTCAAAGGCGACAACGAAGATTCGCTTTTCCTGAATTCGATCCACTATACCGATCGCAGCATCGGTACGTTTATGGATTCTGCGCGGAAGTCAAACTGGTGGGATAACACAGTAATTCTCTTTGTTGCCGACCATGGCCATCGTCAGCCGGGAAATAAAGAGCTAAAAGATAAGAAGCGGTTCCGCATTCCGTTTATAATCAGTGGTGGAGCAATCAAAGGCGACACTCTGATTCACACAGTGGCGGGTCAGACGGATATCGCCAACACATTGCTGGCACAGATTGACAAACCGAGCAAGGAGTTTCGCTTCAGCAAAAACATTATGGCACCCGATGTGAAACAGTTTGCATTCTACTTCTTCAACAATGGCTATGGCTATGTAGATCCGGATCAATACATCGTCTTCGATCATACTGCACGCAGGTTCCTGGAGACCAGCGGTGCTTCACAGGAAAGTTTAGAGCGCACGAAAGCGTATCAGCAAATTATGTTTTCAGATTTTAACGCGAAGTAATGCCTCGCGAGCCCATCGGGAAAATGATTACCTTTGAGATGCATGAATAAAGTGTTTGTAAGAATTGTCGCTATTTCATTATTCGCCATATCATCAGCCAGCGCTCAAGACTTCGGATTGTCATTCTCATACTTCCTTCCGAAGAACGGTTACTTCTCAACGCCAATAAGTCCGTTTTCAATCCGCGGTCTTGGCTTTAGCCTGAATCGTTTTGTTGCTTTTGAGACAGGCGCGTCTCTCTATCGAATGTCTGGTCTCAACCTGAAAGACCTTCCTTTTGAAAGTAAGTCACCGCTCATCGGCCCGAATTTTACAATACTGGTTCCTGCAGAAATTGTTTTTGAGTTGCGCGGCAATGCTCTCCAGTTCGATATCAAAGGCGGAGGATTCTTCTTTCACACGTTCGGAAACAAAATCAACTATGGCAATTTCGATCGTGCCTTGCGGGGATACTACGGCTGGGAAGTTGCCAATTCAGATTTGTCGTTCAGGGCCAGGCCGGGTTTCGGTTATCATGGCGGTGCGGAGCTCACCATCAATGTCACAGGTGATGTTGGCGTTTCTCTTGAAACAAATTATTTTGTGGGCCAGGCTAAATTTCCGGTCAGTGGCAGCGTAACGGGCGGAGGCTCTCCGCTCGCAACAGAATCACTTGACTATGCTGAGGCAAAAATGGATTTTACAGGTCTGGAATTTTCTATCGGCCTGATTTTTTCCTCAGGTGGTGGAAATGGTCCGAAGAAGAACTATAAAAAGCGCAGGCGATAACTGTATGAAGTTTATTTCAGTCATTTTACTTTTTGTCGCCCACGTTGTTTCTGCCCAGGTTCCCGTTGCGTACCGCTCGTTTCATATCGAGCACAAAGATGTAGTATGGGTGCAGGTGTATCACGAAGAGCCGGTGGTAGAAAACTTACCCGAACGCCTGTTTACCCATCTCAAAAACAAAGTGTGGATCAAAGACATTCACTTTGAGGGTACAGACATCGTTGCAGAACTGACCGAATATCGCCCCGACTACAAACGCTATGGCGGAAAATTTACGAATACATCATCCATTGTCCGCACAGGAAGGTTCTTCGGAAAAGTGAGAATCAATTTCAAGGAAGGAAAATACAGGGTCATTCTGCAGGGCATCACGTACAAAGCGCTTCAGGCATCGACAGGGTCCGGCAAGGCCACGATCGAACAGCACGAAGTTTCAGGCACACTGGAAGATTTTGCGCTCAACAATTATCGCACACACTTTAAGAAACGAAATGCCGTAAACCTCGACATCCTTCACTCAAGCTTTAAAGACAGCTTTACGATTAAAGTGAATCAGGTGATTGACGAAGACTGGTAGCGCGGACCCCCGATTGAAGCGAAGCGGAACAGCGGGATTGCGGGTTACGAGTTACGCGTTCAAGGTTCAAGGTTCAAGGTTGAAGGCTAGTCGGACTTTTGGTTGTTCATAAATTTTACAACCGTGGTGGTATAGCCTAGGGCAGCGAGTTTCTTCTGATATTTTTCCGCAGCGTTTTGCTCAAGGAATTCTCCTGAATAGTAGAGCTCCGCTTCGCCCGAATCTGACTTTTCGATCCCATAAGGCAGGTTCAATGTACTTCCGTTATTGCTCGATGATGACGCAGAAACCTGCACCTTAAATGTAACGAGGGTGTCGGAGGGAATGTCAGTGTTTTCCGGGATTTCAATGTTGTGTTTCTTATACAACGCACGAGAGTCAGCCGCATACAACTTGAAGGCGGCTTTTGATTCTTCATCCCTGATGAATCCTGTTGTGTCTTTTTCAAATTCCGGAACAGGAAGGATATAATAATTTTTCTCAGCATCCACTGTCCGGTAAACCCACTCGAGGGTATACTCCGGATTTTTAATCGTAGTGATGCTGCTTTCGTCATTGAAGGTCACCTTCTCCAGATACATCGTGATCATCGCTCCACCATCGGTGTAGCGCTTCCGCTGACCCGAAACAAAATTCCCAAGGGAGTAAGCAATCAATTGATTTTTGTCCTTGCGGAATTCCATCGGTTGCAACACGTGCGGATGCGCTCCGATCACCAGCTGAGCTCCGTGTCTGAAGCAAAACTCCGTCACATCTTTCTGCCATTTTGAAGGCAGACTCTGGTACTCGGATCCCCAGTGCGTGAACACAATGATGGCATCAGGTTTCGCGGCTTTCGCCTTGATGAGATCCTGGCGTATCGCAGCTGTATCAATCAGGTTTACAATATTTGGTTTTGTTATCGGGAGTCCGTTCGTTCCATAAGTGTAGTTCAACAGCGCCAGCTTAAATCCATTCTTATTAATGATAAGTGGATGGTTATTCAATTTGTCAACTTCATCGACAAACGTTCCGGTGTGCGGGATCTTCAGACTGTCCAGCATCATCACTGTGCGTTCAAGTCCTTTTTTACCTGTGTCAACGCAGTGGTTATTGGCTGTGACAAGAACGTCTACGCCTGAACTTTTCAGCGTATGCAACAATTCGTCCGGAGCACTGAACTGCGGATAACCTTTGTAAGGCGGGCCGGCCAGCGTTAGTTCCAGGTTTCCAATCGCAAGGTCAACGGACTGGATATACGGCTTCACAAACTGAAAGCACGGATCGTAATTGTACTTCTTCGTCACGCGGTCATACGCATCAGAAATTTGAGAATCGTGCTGCATAATGTCGCCAAAAAAAAGCAGCGACAATCGTGTTGTGTCCTGCGCGACAGCAAATCCACTGATTACAAATAGCAAAAGCACGAGGGCAACTTTTTTCATGTCGTTATTTTTGAGCTGGTGTGTTCATCCGGTTTATGCAACCATCAGAATTTTATTATCCGCGACTACAAATACTTTATCTTCTTTCTTTGGAGCAATTCGCGCCAGCCCGGTGAACATTCCGAACGCTGGAAGGTAAGCCTGCCTCGCTCCGAAATAAAAACACGGCAACGTCATCGACTGCCTTCCCTTTCCCACAAGATGAACTCCCGGGTGAATGTGCCCGGCAATGTTGTAAAGATTTTCGGGGATCTCTTCCATCGGGTGATGCGTGAGCAAAAAAGAATCGATGGTCAATTCATCATATACTTTAATCCCCTTGCGCTCATACTGACGCTCGCTCATGATGTCATGGTTTCCCATCACCAGTTCAAACGAAATGCCGGAAAGATGCTTCACCACTTCACCAAAAACTTCCCACTCCGGATTATAGTGACTATGAAACAGGTCGCCCAGGCAGATAATGCGTGAAGGCTTTGCCAGGCTCACGACATCGAGCAGAAGCTCGAGGTTGTGATCGTTTGCTTTTGATGGCACCGGAAATCCTGACTTGCGGAAATGGTTTACTTTTCCGAGATGAAGATCAGCAAGGAATAAAATACGATGCTTCTTCCAGAAAAGGGCTTTCTGGGGGAATAATTCCATGACTTCTTTACAAACTTCAATATTCATCCTATAATCACCGGTCTGAACCGCACCTTTAATGATTTTAAATTTGACATTTTACATTTGAAATTTAAAGCAAGGATACACCGATATTAAATTTCAAAATTTCAAATTTCAGATTTCAAATGTTCAAAGACTAATCGTCAAACATGGGTCAAGCGCTGTGCAATGTTAATCTCGAAGACCTGTATACCCCCAGCGGGAACGCAATTTTTATCATCCCGTTGAAACTTCCAATACTTTTCTCCCTTATGCGCCAACTCTTTTGTATCATCCTGACATTCACGATCTCTATTATGGGTCACGCGCAAACTCCAGATCTTTTCGACAAGCTCGTTTATACCAAAGGTTCTGACTCGCTGCCCTATCGGTTGCTGAAACCAGTGAATCCAAATGCGCTGGAAAAGTTTCCGCTCATTATCTTTCTCCATGGTTCCGGTGAACGGGGATCTGATAACGAAGCACAAATAAAACACATTAAGAACCTCGTGCTTGATTCGAGAAACCGCGGAAAGTACCCATGTTATGTTTTGGTGCCGCAATGCCCGAAAGGACAATTGTGGGCCGAACACAATCGCGATGGTTCGGTGAAGTCGCAGCCCACTAAACCTACGCAGCTGCTAGTGGAGCTGATTGATAAGATATCGGATGAATTTCCTATCGATGAGACCCGCATCTATCTGACTGGTGTGTCGATGGGTGGCTACGGCACCTGGGATCTGCTTGCGCGTTTTCCTTCAAAATTTGCTGCAGGCGTGCCGGTCTGCGGAGGCGGTGACGAACGAACTGCCTCAAAACTCAAAAATATTCCTGTCTGGGCCTTCCATGGCGCCCTTGATAACATCGTTGCTGCCAGGCAGTCCAGAACGATGATTGACGCGATTCGGAAGGCGGGTGGTACCCCCGGCTACACCGAATACCCTGATATCAAACACGACAGCTGGGTGCAGGCCTATCAGGAACCCCATCTGCTACCATGGCTTTTTAAGCAAAAAACGCAAGGAAATTCGGACTAGGCGTGTGTTTTCCAATGCAATAACGGCCCAACCGGCAATTTCATAAAATCTTAACTGAGCCATACCGATGGGATGGCGAATTCCGCTTAGATTGCGGGCCGAATTTGTATTTATGTTCGAGTTAGACTTTTCGTACACTGTCCTCTTAGTTATTTGTCTCATTGCGGCTTTCGGTTTTGAATTCGTAAACGGCTTCCATGACACAGCAAATGCAGTTGCGACAGTTATTTATACAAATTCACTCAAACCCTGGACAGCGGTAATCTGGTCCGGTATCTGGAATTTCCTGGGTGTCTCTTCCGGTCTGTTTGTCGGTGTGAAAGTGGCCATGGGTATCGTTGCACTCCTGCCAGTTGAATCCCTCATTGATCAGAACCTCGCGCATAGTCTGGCGATGGTCATGGCATTGCTGATCAGTGCGATTGCCTGGAATTTGCTGACATGGTATTTTGGAATTCCATGCTCCAGCTCGCATACGCTCATCGGCTCGATCCTCGGTGTGGGTATTGCCTATTCGCTTCTGCCCGATACATCACAGGCTGCAGTGGACTGGTCGCAAGCGAGCAAAATAGGGTCATCACTGCTGATCTCACCGCTGTTCGGTTTTTCGATGACGATCATCCTGATGTTCCTGCTGAGGCGGCTCACGAAAAAGACATCCTATGGTGACGCGCTGTTCAAGGAGCCTAAGAAAAACGCCCCACCGCCAATGTGGATTCGCATCATACTGATTTTAACCTGTACCAGCGTGAGTTATTACCACGGCTCGAATGACGGACAGAAAGGAATCGGCCTTGTGATGTTGATCCTTATCGGGATCGTGCCAGCATTCTACGCATTGAACACGAATGTTAACCCGACCTCGCTGTCACAGCCATTGCAGAAGATCGAAGCCGTGCTCGCATCGCTTGATCCAGGCCCGCTTTCGCAGCCCGATCAGGAAAAATTCGAAGAAACTCGCCAGATCAACCGAAACCTGATGGCCTCCGTAGACGGCAAAAAATCCGTTGAAGCCATCGAGAAGAACAGCCGCTTTCTGGTTCGCAAAGACATTATGGTCATGGATCGCAATCTCAAGTCGATCGTTGACAAGCCGGAGATCAAGATCAGTTCGGCTGACAAAGCTGTTATTGCCAATGAACTGAAAACGATCAAGAAGATCACTGATTACTCACCGCGCTGGGTGATCGTCATGATTTCCATATCACTCGGGCTTGGAACGATGATCGGATGGAAACGAATCGTAAAAACGATTGGCGAGAAGATCGGTAAAGAGCACCTTACCTACGCGCAGGGCGCTTCCGCGGAATTAGTGGCAGCAAGTACCATCGGCCTGTCAACCAATCTCGGACTTCCTGTAAGTACTACGCATGTTCTTTCGTCTGGAATTGCGGGCAGCATGGTGGCCAGCAAAGGGATAAAGAATCTTCAGGCCGATACAGTTCGCAACATTCTGATGGCGTGGCTGTTGACCTTACCTGTGGTGATACTGATGTCGGGAACACTCTTCCTGTTGTTCCGCTCAATCTTCTAGTCTGACTCGATTACACCGGAATCTTGTAATCGGCAAGGATCTCGGCATTCGTTGCCATTTCATCCTTTTTGAATTTCTGATCGAAGCTCTTCACGCGTTTGGTGCAGATAATCCTTCCACCATCTTCATACGAGAGCCCGTCATCATTTCGGCTAATTACTTTCACGACATGATCCGGATTCAAGATCTCACGATAAATCCCCTTCATAATTGTTCTTGATTTTTGGTTTGCACGATCTGTGCGAATTGAATTGTTTTCAATATTAGATAAATTGTATGCCAATACAAAGGAGTCAATAGTCACTAGTCATTAGAATTGGTAGAAATATCCCTCTTTCCTCCTAGTGACTAGTGACCAGTGACTAATTCCTATTCTGCGTAATTCAACGCCATCTTCTTAATTCTGTCTTCGAGTTTTTCGGTGGTCAGTTTTTCACGCATCCGGTCGACCATTATGGGAAAAGCAAACGGTGTGGGTTTTTCTGGATTCGTGATGGTGATCTTTTGTGTGGCGATCCGCTCGAGCGCTTTTCGCATCCTGGCTTCTTCCAACTGGAAGTCCATTACCTCTTCAAACGCCTGCCGGAGCAAAAGGTTGTGTGCCTCGTAGTCATTGAACACATTAAAGAACAATTGAGACGATGATTGAAGGTGTTTGTCTTTCACAGGCTTGCCCGGATAGCCTTTGAATACTAGTCCGGAGATCGCTGCGATATCCCTGAATTTTCTGCGCGCCATCTCTATCGAATTGATGCTCGCCTGAATATCACGGCTGAGGTTATCGGTGCCCAGCACGTCCGTCTCCACCGCCTCCTCAATGGGAATAGGTTGATCCGACAGCAATTCAAAACCATAATCATTCATGGCGATGGAAAAAGTGATCGGCTGGATCTGCGCAATCCGATAAGCAACCAGTGCTGCCATTCCTTCGTGAACAAACCTTCCCTCGAACGGATACATCAGCACGTGGTAGCCTTCCGTTGTCTCAAAGTATTCGATCAGGAAATCTTTTGAAGAAGGGAGAAACGAGCGCTGTCTCTGCAAGTCAAAAAGAGGTGTGAGAAATTTCAGCTCTTCATCACGGAGATTTCCTTCCACAACTTCATTGATCTTGTAGCGGATCATCTCGCTCATCTGTGAAGACAAGGGCATGCGTCCACCCTGCCAGGAAGGAACGGCTCCCGACTTCCTGTTCGTCTTCCTTACATGCACTTCCATTTCTTTGATGCGCACGAGCTCAAGATTTCTTCCCGCAAACCAGAAAACATCTCCCGGGTTAAGTCTCGAGATGAAATATTCCTCGATTGTTCCGAGATATTTGCCCGATACAAATCTAATGTGTAGAGAAGCATCGCCAACAATTGTCCCGATCGAAAGGCGATGCCGCATGGCGATGTTCCGGTTCTCAACTTTATACACACCATCATGGACCACAACTTTCCTGTATTCGTTATAAGCCTGAAGCGAATCTCCTCCAGTCGTGATGAAAGAGATAAGCCAGCTCCACTCCTCTTCCGTAACACTTGAAAAACTGAAGGTGCCTTTGATCTCCCCGAAGATTTCTTCGGGACGAAATCCATCGGAGACGGCAAGCGTGATGAGATATTGCATCAGCACATCAAATGAACGCACATAGGGAAACCGGTCTTCAACGATATTCTGACGAATAGCTTCCCTCAGTCCTGCGGCCTCGATCAATTCAAGGGAATGTGTAGGAACGAAATGGATCTTGCTTATTGCCCCGGGCTGGTGACCGCTGCGACCTGCGCGTTGAAGAAAACGAGCAACACCTTTCGGACTTCCCACCTGCACTACGGTTTCCACCGGACGGAAATCGACACCCAGGTCGAGGCTCGAAGTGCATACCACAGCTTTAAGCTTCCCCTCATGTAGCTGATCTTCGACCCAGCTGCGAAGCTCCTGGCTTATCGATCCGTGGTGCATGGCTATCAAACCGGAGAGCTCCGGTGCTTTGTCCAGCATTTTCTGATACCAGATCTCTGCAAATGATCGCGTGTTGGTAAAGATCAGGGTGCTGTTGCTGTTCTTGACAATGTCGATCACTTTCGACAACAAGTGAATTCCGAGATGACCGGCCCACGGCATGCGCTCAAGACTGTCGGGCATCACTGCCTCCACTTCTACTTTCTTCCGGATATCGGCCCGGATAATTTTGTACCTGTCCTCAACATAATAATTGCCGAGTAGTGCTTCAACTGCTTCATCCATGTTTCCAATGGTTGCAGAGATGCCCCACACTTTCAGCGAAGGTGCAATTGCCTTCAGCCTTGAAAGGCCAAGCTCTACCTGCACACCGCGCTTCGATCCCATCAATTCATGCCACTCATCTGCCACCACTACTTTCAGGTCTTTGAAAAAGTCAGCGTAATTTTTACTGGCGAGCAAAAGATGAAGACTTTCAGGAGTAGTAATGAGCAGCTGCGGAGGTTTCAGTCGCTGCTTTGCACGTTCGTTGAGCTTTGTATCGCCAGACCTTACGCCAATCCGGAAATGAATATCGAGTCCTTCGACTAACCTGTTGGCTGAAATATCAATTTCCTTTGAAAGCGCCCTGATGGGTGTTATCCAGATCGCCTGCAGCCCACTCGCTTTCTGCGATTTCGCGGTCGGGTGATTCTTCAGAAATTCAAGGACGATGGGCATCAGAAGTGAATATGTTTTCCCGCTACCGGTAGGGGCATTCACCAGACCGCTCTTTCCTGAAAGGTAGGCATTCCACGCCTCGGTCTGGAAGGCAAATGGTTTCCACCCCATTTTCTCAAACCAATCTTTTCCTAACTTTAAAGGATCATTTGCCATAATTAAAGGTATCATTCTGATGATTCTTGCAAAAACATTTTCAGCACCCCGTTGTTATAGCCTTTAAATGTTCGCAAATGGGTAAATATTCAATTAAAGAACTTGAACAGCTTTCCGGCATAAAGGCGCACACCATTCGCATCTGGGAAAAGCGCCATCGCCTCATCGAGCCCCAGCGAACCACCACCAATATCCGCTTCTATTCCGATGACGATCTCAAAAAGATCATCAACGTATCACTGCTCAACGCTAACGGAATCAAGATCTCAAAAATTGCAGGCATGTCTGTCGATGAGATGAGCCGCAAGGTCATCGAGATCAGCGAGACGAAACAGGAGGCGATGGTACACATCGATCAGCTCGTCATCGCCATGGTTGAACTCGATGAAGAGAAGTTCGAGAAAACATTGTCAGGTTTGATTCTTCGCTTCGGATTCGAAAAAACCGTTGTCGAGATCCTCTACCCGTTTCTCGAAAAAATCGGAATCCTGTGGCAGACGCATCACATCAATCCAGCGCAGGAACATTTCATATCGAATCTCATTCGTCAGAAAGTGATCGTTGCCATCGACTCATTGCCGATTGCACAGAAGACTGCAAAGCGCGTCATGCTTTTTCTTCCAGAACACGAGTTGCACGAAATCAGTTTACTGTTCTCACACTATCGCTTTCGCAAGGCAGGTTTTCGCACTTTCTATCTTGGCCAAACCGTTCCGTTCAACGACCTCAAGGCTGCATTCGAAGTTCATCAGCCCCACTTGCTGCTGACCTCCATCACGTCTGCCATGACGCGTAACAGCCTGGAGAACTACCTTGAAAGACTTTCTACTAATTTCCCCCAGGCCGACATTCTTATCACCGGCTGGCAAATTCAAAACTATCAGCCCAAGCATGGTAACATCCGCTTTCTGAAGCAGGTGTCAGAGCTTGATATCTATCTCGCTGATAACCAGTAACATTTCTCTTTAAATCCAGTTCTTCGCTGCATTGCGTAAATCAGTAAAAACGGCTCTGAAAAGTCATTTTCAGTGTATTGTTTAATTATTTTAAGTTTTTATTAAACATTATTGACCTTAATCCATTTATTAGGGTATATTTGTTTATAATTTAATTCTAAACATTAAACATATGACTGCACTGGAACTGACGCACCAAATCACGAATCTTCGCAGTACGCTGAAGACTTTCACGAGGCGTTTCACAAATGACCGTGAAGAATCGTCTGACCTGGTGCAGGATACAATCCTGAAAGCTTTGATGTATAAAGACAAGTTCACGCAAGACACTAACTTAAAAGGATGGTTATTCACCATTATGCGGAACACCTTTATCAATAATTATAGAAAGAATCAGCGCGCAAGAACTTCGAACGACACCACAAAAGAACTGTACTTTCTCAACGTTGAAGACACACATACATTCAATTCGCCTTCCGGCAGATTTGAATACCAGGACATCTGGAAAAATGTGAATGAGCTACGCGATGAATTACTGATTCCTTTTAAAATGCACACGAGCGGATATAAGTATCATGAGATTGCG
Source organism: Fulvivirgaceae bacterium JP3-4 (assembly GCA_029309925.1). Taxonomy (GTDB): domain Bacteria; phylum Bacteroidota; class Bacteroidia; order Cytophagales; family Cyclobacteriaceae; genus Chryseosolibacter. The sequence goes on along the minus strand of JARKND010000001.1, from coordinate 1,074,219 downwards.
GAACATCTCAATCTGCCGATCGGAACAGTGAAGAACAGGATTTTCCACGCGCGAAAGGAAATACAGAAAAAGTTGACAGGATATTGAGTAATTTCCTGATGGTTTCTGTATGATGAAAAAAGTAGCGGTCATCGGTTCGGGGTTTTCAGGGTTGGCATCAGCCGCTGTTCTCGCCAGGGAGGGATTTGATGTAACTGTTTTCGAAAAAAATGCTCTGCCGGGAGGCCGCGCGCGGAAATTCGAAGCGAACAATTTTGTTTTCGACATGGGGCCCAGCTGGTACTGGATGCCCGATGTGTTCGAAAAATATTTTAACAGCTTCGGCAAAACAACTTCCGACTTCTACGACTTAAGACGTCTTGATCCTTCATACCGAATTTTTTACGGGAAAGATGATTATCTCGACATTCCATCTGGCGTTGAGGCCTTATGTAAACTCTTTGATCAGCTTGAGCCCGGCAGCAGTAAACAGCTGCTGCGTTTTCTCGATGAGGGCAAATACAAATACGAGCTCGGAATAAACAACCTTGTCTACAAGCCAGGGCTTTCGCTGCTGGAGTTTGCAGATGCCGAATTGTTTAAAGGCTTATTTAAGCTTCACGTATTTCAATCCATCTCAACCTACATCCGAAAGTTTTTTAAGGAACCAAAAATTATCAAACTGCTGGAATTCCCTGTATTATTCCTGGGTGCAACGCCACAAAACACTCCTGCGCTTTACAGCCTCATGAACTATGCAGACATGGCGCTTGGCACTTGGTATCCGATGGGCGGCATGTACAAAATCGTAGAGGCGATGGTTTCAATTGCAGAACAGCAGGGAGTTAAGTTCAGATTCGAGAGCGCTGTCACTGGTTTTGAAATGAACGGTGTCAAAGCGAAAGGACTGAAAGTTTCCGATCAGATGTTCCCGTCCGACTATATCGTTGCAGGTGCGGACTATCATCATATCGAACAACATCTCCTTCCTGAAAAATACAGGCGGTATTCATCATCATACTGGGACAGCCGTGTCATGGCACCTTCAAGTCTCTTGTTTTATGTTGGATTGAACAAGCGGGTTAAGAATCTCTTACACCACACACTCTTTTTTGACCAGGATTTTTCATTGCATGCCAAAGAGATTTATGAGGATCCGAAGTGGCCCACGTCACCTCAATTTTACGTGAGTTGCCCGTCCAAAACGGACCCGACCGTTGCACCGGATGGTTGTGAAAATTTGTTGATCCTCATTCCTGTAGCGCCAGGCCTGAAAGATGAAGAGTCGCAGCGTGAAAAATACTTTTCGCTTGTTATTGACCGGCTGGAACTGATTATCGGGGAGTCTATTAAACCGCATATTATTTACAAACGGTCATACGCACACAACGATTTCATTGCCGATTACAACGCCTTCCGGGGAAACGCGTATGGCCTCGCAAATACACTCCTCCAAACTGCAAATTTGAAACCCGGAATTCTTAACAAAAAGGTTAAAAATCTGTTTTATACTGGACAGCTCACTGTTCCGGGCCCGGGAGTTCCACCGTCAATTATCTCCGGGCAGGTAGTAGCGCGGGAACTGATTAAAAAAAATAAAAACTCCGCCTGATGAAATGGCCACTAGCAAACACCGAAGCTGATGCGAGATTGTTCGTGGACATTCCATGTGTGTTTTAAAAAAAAAACGCAGATTACACATGAAGGAATTATACGACAACGTCTCCATCCGCTGTAGCCGACTTACAACCAAGGCGTACAGTACTTCCTTCTCTCTTGGCATCTATTGTCTTGAGAAGGAACTTCGTGACCCGATCTATGCCATCTATGGCTTCGTCAGATTTGCAGATGAAATCGTTGATACTTTTCACGAGTATGATAAGGAAACACTCTTGAAGCGATTCAGAGAAGACACGTATAAAAGTATCGAAGAAGGAATCAGTTTAAACCCCATCCTCAACAGCTTCCAACACGCGGTGAACAGCTACGGTATTGATCGCGAACTGATCGATCAATTTCTCAAGAGCATGGAGATGGACCTGCTGCAGAAAGATTACAGCGAAGACGGATTTAAGGAATACATTCTTGGCTCGGCCGAGGTAGTGGGGCTGATGTGCCTGAGGGTATTTGCGAAAGGTGATCGGAAAATGTACGAGGAACTAAAACCGTTTGCGATGAGTCTCGGCTCAGCGTTTCAGAAAGTGAATTTCCTCCGCGATTTGAAAGCAGACTTCGTAGGCATGGGCCGCTCCTACTTTCCCGAAATCGATCTGAAGCGTTTTGACGAGAACAGCAAAAAGCGCATTGAGCAGAGTATTCTTGTAGATTTCAGTCACGCGTTCAAAGGGATAAAGCGGCTTCCAAAGGCATCGCGGTTCGGGGTGTATGTGGCTTACGTGTACTATTACGCGCTGTTTAAGAAAATACGCAACACCCCTTCAGAACTGGTGCTCAGCAGACGAATCCGTATAAGAAATCGCCATAAAGCAACGTTACTTGCTTATTCTTTTGTTAAGCATCAACTAAATTTGATTTGATGGAGATGGTGATTTTAGTAGACAAGGACGACAATCAGATTGGCACGATGGAGAAAATGGAAGCGCATCGCAAAGGTGAGCTTCACCGCGCATTCTCTGTGTTGATCTTTAATTCAAAAGGAGAAATGCTGCTTCAGAAACGTGCGAAGTCAAAATACCACAGTGGTGGATTGTGGACCAACGCGTGCTGCAGTCATCCGATGCCGGGAGAGCAGATGGAAGTTACGATACAGCGAAGGGTGCGTGAAGAAATTGGAATACATGTTAAACCGGTCTTCTCGTATAAGTTTGTTTACAAAACCGCCCTCGATCAGAATCTTATCGAACATGAACTGGATCATGTATTTGTCGCTGAATACAATGACCGGCCTGTACTAAATGCTGCCGAAGCCGAAGACTGGAAGTATGTGAGTCTGGCATGGCTTCGCGAAGACGTGAAAAAAAATCCTTCCAAATACACCCACTGGTTCAAACTCATCCTGTCACATCCGCAACTTGAGAAATACAATTAACCCGGATGTTTACAGCGAATGAATCCTATTTTAGTAGAATTGATCGCGAGACAACGTTGTTCTGGTTTCGCAGAGACCTCCGCGCTACTGACAATGCAGGCCTGTATCGCGCCCTGAAAAAAAATAAAAACGTTCTTCCGATATTCATTTTCGACACGGTCATTCTTGATGAGCTTGACGACAAAGCAGACCGCAGGGTGGAATTTATCGTGGAATCGCTTCGCGTGCTGAAGCAGTCGCTTGAAGAGGCCGGATCATCATTACTCGTTCTTCATGGAGATCCGATCAAACTTTTTGAAAAAATTACTCCAAAGGCCGTTTACACAAATCATGATTACGAGCCTTATGCCCGTGACCGGGATAAAAAGATAAAAGAGCTCCTTGAAGCAAAAGGGGTCAGTTTTCACTCTTACAAAGACCAGGTCATTTTCGAAAAGGATGAAGTGATGAAAGATGACGGAACTCCCTATACGGTGTTCACGCCTTTCAGCAAAAAGTGGAAAGCAAAGCTCAATGCATTTTATCAGAAAAGTTATCCGACTGAAAAATATTTCGAACACTTATGGCAGACAAAGCCATTGAAATTCCCCTCACTTGAAGATATCGGCTTCAAGCCTACGGGCGCAGTATTTCCGGAGCGCGCGGTGAAGATGAGCATTGTCAAAGATTACCACCTCAGCCGTGACATTCCCGGCATTCATGGGACGAGCCGGCTTGGAGTGCATTTGCGTTTTGGTACCGTGAGCATCCGCAAGCTTGTGCAACTGGCGGTGAAGAAAAATGAGACGTGGCTCAACGAATTGATCTGGCGGGAATTTTACCAGATGATCCTTTGGCACTTTCCAAAAGTCGATCAGGCATTCAAACCGCAATACGATCGCATCCATTGGCGGAACAACGTGAAGGAGTTCGAAGCATGGTGTGAAGGCAGAACTGGCTACCCGATCGTGGATGCCGGCATGCGCGAACTAAATGCAACGGGTTTTATGCATAATCGCGTTCGCATGGTCGTGGCAAGTTTTCTTATCAAACATCTCCTCATCGACTGGCGATGGGGTGAGGCATACTTTGCGAAGAAGCTTCTTGATTTTGATCTCGCAGCGAACAATGGAAGCTGGCAATGGGCTGCGGGCTCGGGCTGTGATGCAGCTCCATACTTCCGCGTATTCAACCCGATGCTGCAGACACAGAGGTTTGATCCTGAAATGAAATATATCCGAACGTGGGTTCCGGAACTCGACACACCGGAATACCCAAAGCCGATCGTTGACCACCAGTTTGCGAGAGAGCGGGTGTTAGAAGCCTACAAAGTTGCGCTGGAAGCGTAGGAACATTTCCGCATTATCCCTGTTATTAAGTCGATGAAAGTCTATCACCTTAAACGCACGCAGTTTCTGCCGGTCACACTGAGCCAGGCGTGGGATTTTTTTTCGTCTCCAAAAAATCTTGGTGTCATTACTCCGGCAGAGATGAACTTCAGAATTCTGCACATATCAGGAGGAGACAAGATGTATGCAGGGCAGATCATCCGGTATCGGGTGCGCATCAAATCGTGGCTGTCCGTCAATTGGGTCACCGAGATCACGCAGGTTAACGAGCCCTATCATTTTGTCGATACTCAGGTGTCGGGACCGTACAGGCTGTGGCATCATCAGCATCATTTTAAGGAAGTTGAAGGTGGCGTGGAGATGACAGACGAACTTCATTACGCGATTCCCTTTGGGATCCTGGGCAGGCTCGTCAATGCTCTGTTTGTGGCGCGTGAAGTAAATGCTATTTTTGATTACCGGTTCAGCGTACTGGGAACTTATTTTACAAAACGTAAGACCGCTGTGCCGGCTGGTGTTTAGTTATGGAAGCGAAAGTAATTGTTATCTGTTCACTCATCGTCATCGCGACATTTTTGTTCTGGGAATTTGTTGCATGGTTTACGCATAAATACATCATGCACGGCATCTTATGGACGTGGCACAAGTCACACCATACAGTGCATGACCACAGCCTGGAACGCAACGATCTTTTCGCAGTTGTTTTCAGCATTCCATCGATCGGGATCTTCTATTATTTTTCGCTTGTAAAGTACAACCCTTATATGCTCGCAGTAGGGTTGGGTATATTCTGCTATGGTCTTTTTTATCTCGTCTTCCACGATATCATTGTGCACCAACGTTTGCGTTGGAGACCTGCGAAGCGCAGCCGGTACCTTCAGCGGATGATCAATGCACACTACGTCCACCACAGCAAACACACGAAGGAAGGCTGCGAAGCTTTTGGTTTCTTGATTGCCCCGAAAAAATATGAACCAAAAAACTTTATATTGAGGAAGGAAAGATCGCAAACTCAATAGTCCCCACTTTGAATCAGAAATACCTGTATCTGGCGCTGAACATTGGTTCTTTCATCGTGCCATTCCTGTTCAGCTTCTATCCAAAGGCTAATTTTTCAAAAAAATGGAAGTATGTGCTTCCTGCCATTACGATCACGGCCATCATCTTCATTCTGTGGGATGAGCTGTTCACACAAATGGGAATCTGGGGTTTTAATGAGAAATACCTTACGGGAATGAAGATTATGAGTCTGCCGCTCGAAGAAGTGCTCTTCTTCTTCTGTATTCCGTACGCCTGCATCTTCATGAACTTTGCGCTGACATATCTCTTTGAACGCGATTACTTTTATCCGCACCATGAGATAATTTCGAGTGTCATTATTTTCTGCATGCTGCTCTTTGGTGGCTATTACATTGGTAATGCATACACAGGTGTAACCTTCATGGCGCTGGGCTTATTCCTCGCGTACCAGATGCTGAAACTGCGCCCGCGATACATGGGTCGTTTCTATTTTTCCTTCATGTTCATTCTCATCCCGTTTTTTATCGTCAACGGCATCCTCACCGGATCCTGGATCGATGAACCCGTAGTGTGGTACAACGACAATGAAAACATGGGCATCCGCCTCGGAACAATTCCGCTTGAAGATGTCTTTTATGGAATGCTGATGATTCTCATGTCAGTGACTATTGCGGAGGAACTCGAATATCGGAGGGTTTATTAGTCACTAGTCACTGGTCATTGGTCATTGGCATTGGGAGGAAAGAGAAAAAGGAAATTAGAAAAAAGGAGCGGCACATTTTCGATTACCTTTTCCTTATTAGACTTTTCCTATCATGCTGGCAATCCCAATTCCTTTTTTGTAAGACATTTTTCCTCTAATTTTCTTTCGACCTGACTTCCCAATTACTTTTTCCTCCTAGTATCTAATGACCAGTGACTATCCCTATTTCCTCTTTCCTCATTGACCTCTTTCCTCCCAATTTCTAATGACCAGTGACTAGTGACTCTAGTAGAAATGAAAAAAACCAGAGTTCCCCCTGGTTTCAAACATCGTTTATAAACCTGAAACTAAACCGTTTCAACAGGCTGAAGTTTCCGGTTTTTTTTGGATTTCTTTCCTTTGAGGACATCGTCCACGTATGCCAGATCCTTTTCAGCTTTTTTCGACTTCGAATGTTCTTTCTTCATGATCCGAACGAATTCAGAAGCCAGCTTCTTTGAGCTGCGGTCAAGAAGTTTCTTAACCTTTTTTGTTGGCTTGGGTAGCTCTAAGTTACCTATAGCCGTGTTCATTGAATCGCTCAGCAAGCTCTTCAATGCCTTCTTCGATACTTTGATCTTTTCCATAACTAGTGGTTGATAATCCAATTTATAAAAACTGGCCGGAAGACGAACGCCTTTTCAAAAACTTAATATTGACCCTAAAAAACGCGAAAAAGGCGCCAAAAAGCGCCTCTTTTTATTCGGTTGGTGCTACGAATTTATTCGTAGCGAAGGGATTCAACAGGGTTTGTGGCGGCCGCTTTGATCGACTGGAAACTCACTGTTATCCAGGCAATCACAATCGCAATCGCACCGCTTGCGATAAAAATCCACGGGCTCAATTCAACATGATAAGCAAAGGTGCCAAGCCAGTTTGTGACAACATAGTACGCTACCAGCACTGCCGGAATAATTGCAACAAGCACCAGCTTCGTGAATTCTTTCGACAACAGAATGGCCACACCGGATGTTGATGCTCCGAGCGCTTTGCGAATTCCGATCTCTTTCGTGCGCTGTTCTGCCGTGAATGCAGCGAGTGCAAACAGGCCAAGACATGCGATAAAGATTGCAAGGCCGGAGAAGATGGTGAAGAGCTCACCCATCCGTTGCTCTGCACGGAACAGTCCGTCAAAATTCTGGTCGAGGAACGCATAGTCGAAGGGCTCATTGGCAGCGTATTGCTTCCACAGCTTTTCAATAGTTGTGACAGCAGCTTTTGCATCGCCTTCGTAGCGAACCATGAGTTGATGTGACGTTTTTGTCAGGCGGATCGCCAGTGGACGAACTTCATGCTTCAGCGATTCGAAGTTGAAATCTTTATAGACTCCGATCACACGGAGACGTTCGCTGGCGCCATCGTCATTGTAAATAACTTCTTCCTGCAATGGATTTTTGAAACCAAACTCCTTCACTGCGGCTTCATTTAGCAGAATGGCTGAAGAATCTGACGGAAAATCGCGTGAGAAATAACGGCCTTCCTTCAATTGAAATTTCATCACATCCTGGTGATCGTAATCAGCGTAGTATACGCCCATGATATGATCCTGCTCCGAAGCTGCCGCCTTGAATACTGTTGTGTTGTTCACGCCAGGGAAGCTGTTGTTCGTATAGCTCGCTTTTACGATCCCGGTTTGCTCGGTAAGCGCATTGTGGAAGGCATCCATATTATTCCCGAGCCGGGTCGCGCTGTGAATGACAAGCACGTTGTGTTTATCGATACCCATGTCGCGGTTTTGCATGAATTTGATCTGCTGATAAACCACTCCGGTAAAAATGATAAGGAAGATCGACAGCGCGAATTGCAACACCACGAGCATGCTTCTCACGCCTTTACTCTTCACCCCTGCGCGTACCTTGCCTTTGAGAACTTCCACTGCATTGAATGAGGTGAGATAGAATGCCGGATAACTTCCGGCAACAAGGCCGACAAAAATTGCCACGCCAATTAATGATCCGATGAAGAGCGGGCTGATGAGAACATCCATGCCCAGTTGTTTTCCCGAGAGAAGATTGAACTGTGGCAGCAGTAGGTAGCAAAGCCCGAAAGCAAGAATAACCGTGATAAGGCTGTATACCATCGACTCAGCAAGGAACTGTCCGATCATTTGACCGCGAAGTGAACCCAATGTTTTCCGGAGACCTACTTCCTTCGCGCGACCTGCAGATCGCGCGGTAGAGAGGTTCATAAAGTTGATACAGGCAATAACAATGATGAACAATCCGATGGCAGCGAAGAAATAGACATAAGTAATATTTCCGCCAGGCTCCATGTCATGCTGTGAAGTTGACTTCAGGTGAATGTCAGTCAGTGCGGTGGTGTAATAGCCATATGCGCCACCCGACTTGTCCATCTGCTCAATGGAAATGCCCATCAGTTTTTCCAGTTCAGGGCCGACATATTTCACAACCATTTCCGGAAATTTGCTTTGGACCGTTGCAAGGCTTGCTCCCTTCTCGAGCGCGATGTATGTGTGCAGATAGTTGTTGAGCCACTGCGTTGACTTCAGGTGCTGACCCGATGCGCTCGAAATCAGGACATTGTAAATGAAATGCGAATTCAGCGGAGCATCTTCCGAAATGCCAGTGACCTTGTAGGTAGCGTTATCCTGACCGATCGTCAGCAGCTTGCCCATAGGCGATTCGTTACCGAAATATTTTTTCGCCATACTTTCGGTTATCACAACAGTGTTGGGCTCCAGCAACGCGGTCTTGATCTCTCCTTCTTTCAGCACAAATGAGAAAAAGCTGAAGAAGTTTGAATCAGCATAGAAAACACGTTCTTCGGTAAAGATCTTATCACCGTTTTTGATGATTGGCGCGCCCCAGAAGTTCGCGATCCGCGTGGCCTCGCTCACACCCGAAATTTCCTTCACGAAAGCCTCGGCCATAGGAGGACACGTGGTGGATGTTCGAATGTCCTGGTCACCAATCTTTCCATGCAAGCCGATCTGATAAATGCGGTCGGCTTTGCTGTGAAAGCGGTCGTAGCTCAATTCATCTGTCACATACAACACGATGAGCAGACAGGCGGTTATCCCGATCGTCATTCCCAGAATGTTGATCGCTGAAAAGAACTTGTATTTAAGAATGTTGCGCAATGCAACTTTGAAATAATTACTTAGCATAATGTAGTCATTGAAAAATTAGACGCAGGAATTGCATGCTTGTTACAGGTTGGCAAAAAAAAAGAACTCCCCCGTGGCGCAGGGGAGCTCTTTTGTCGGGTTAATTATTCAACACGAAGGGTTTTCACAGGATTCATTGAAGCTGCGCTGAAAACTTTGTATCCGATTGCTATCCCGGAGATCAGAAACATCATGAGAACAGAAAGAATTAACGTAACAGGCGTTGTTGCCTGGTAGTATTTCCAGATTGTCGACATCAGCAGATCCACCAGGAAGTAAGCACCCAATGATCCAAGCAGTGACGAGATCACCAGCATGATGGCAAATTGAGTGTTGATGATGCGGGTGATGTTTCCTATCGATGCACCAAGGACTTTACGCACGCCAATCTCTTTCATTTTCTTGATGATATTGAGCGAAACGAGCGTGAACAATCCGGTGGCCGAAAGCAACAAGGCAACAATTCCGAGGAACGCAAACATCTTCACGATATTAACATTAACCTGTGTCGCTTCAACCATGCCTTCGTTGATCACGCGTCCGTTGTAAAGCCGATTCGGAAAAATCTGTTTCCACTCCTTTTCCATAAACGTGTTGACGTCTTTGACTTTCTCCTGCGGTACGCTCACAATGACGTGCGTGTACTTGTCAGGCGTAGTGTAGCGGATCATCAGCGGATCCATTTCGCGCCACAAACCATTGGTGTAGACATCCTTTACCACGCCAACAACATAGAGTTGCACCGTATCCATCCAGGTAATTTGTTTTCCAATTGGATTATCCCAGCCGAAACTGTCTGCAAATTTTTTTGTAACGATCACAGATTCTTTCCGGTCTGTTTCTGAATCCTTGATGAAATCGCGTCCCTCAAGCAGTTGAAGGCCGATCGTTTTCACATAGTCGTCACCGACATTGATGATATCAACTTCAAGCTCTTTTGTCTCGTGCTTTACCGGGTCATTGTATCCCGATGAGAAAATGCTGTGCTGCGACCCTGCGATGATGTTGATATCTTTGTTCGATGACAGCGCATTCTTGTATGTTTCGTATTCGCCCTGGTTGTCAACATAGGCGATGATCACATTATCAGGATCGAATCCGATATCAAAATCTTTCTGATAAACTGAGTTGCCGTAAAATGCTATCGCGAAGATGATCGCCAACAGCGAAAAACTGTATTGAAGCACAAGAAGAATCTTCGTGAAGAAATTCGAACCACCGAATTTAAATGTTCCTTTCAGGATGCTGACCGGCTCAAAACGGCTGACATAGAATGCAGGATAAGCGCCTGCGAGAAGTGCGGTGATCAATAATGTACTTACAATGAAAACCAGGAATCCAAAATTATCAAGATAATGCGAGTTCAGTTCCATTTCTGTCCAGAGGGCATTCCAGGAACTGAGCAGCACTTCGCCCAATAGCAAACCAAAACCGAGTGCAATCACACAGATAAATGTTGTCTCACCGATGAATTGCGCGATCAGCTGACTCCTTAATCCACCCATCACTTTTCTCACACCAATTTCCTTTAACCTTCTTGACGAAATCGCAATGGCAGTGTTAGTCATGTTAAAGCATGCGATAAGCAACAACAGCACTGCCATGAACACCGGTGCAATTACGGCAGCACGGTTATTCGCTGTGCGCGTCATCGACCACGTATCGTTTGCTGAGTCACGCTGGGCCATGCCGATGAATGGATCAAGCACAAATTTTTTGATCTTGAAATCTTCGCGGACTGCGTTGTTGTTTTCCCTGTAGGGCTGAATAGCTTTGTCGATTGCCGTGAGGCGCGATGGATCCTTCACCTGTAAAAAGACCGTATTCCTCAACTTCCAATCACTGTCTTTTGATTCCTTTGATTCGTCAAAGAAATTATCATAGTACATATATGATTCCCAGCTCATACTCGAGTTGGGTGCAGGCTTCTTATACACCCCTCCCACCTGCACTTCTTTTGTCTGAGCACCCATCACCTGCGTCACCTGCTTCCCAACCACATCTGTCGAGTTGAAAAGCTTCATCGCCATTTCTTCGCTAAGGAACACTTTCGATTTATCTTTCAGATCAGCGGGGTTTCCCGCAATCATTTCAAACGTGAAAACTTCGAACAACTCCGCGTCCGCATAAGCGAGCTCAGCGGGAAACAGGTTGTCGCCAACTTTAAAATTTGACCATGACCAGTTCAACCTGACAACCTTATCGACATCAGGCATATTTTGTTTCACCACAAGCGCGAGGGGTTCTGGCGCATATCCGTAAAGGCGTTCACGCCCTTCGAATTCGCGAACCGTGCTTATACGATAAATATTCTCTCCATTCTTATTATAGGAGTTGAAAGTACTGTCAAATTCCCAGTTGAAGTACGCAACGATACAGCACGCAATGCCGATGGCGAGCCCAAAAATGTTGATGAAGATGAAAAGTTTGTTTTTCATCATGCTCCGCCAGGTGATGAGTAAATAGTTTTTGATCATGTGGGTTTTGGTGTTGAAGTCAGCTCTAAGACTACAGTGAGGCACTGAAGGTTGCACCAGGCGGCCAAGAAATGTGCCATTGCTGAAAAGATGCGGGATTGACGTGGATTCCATACCACGTGATTATTATTTGTACGATTACGTACAGTTGAGTGTTCAAAGACAGGAAGCCGGGTTTCTCGCTGTGATCGTGAGCATTTACTATAGCCTGCAGACTCGAAATGACACGGCTTGTCATTTCGAGCCCTACACATCCGATCTGGCTTCAGGATCACCGCGAGAAAAAAAAGCCTCCCAGAGTTACCTGGAAGGCTCCACAGAAAAGGGAAGTCAGGGTTTACTGACCGCCACAATCACCTGACATTCACTTTTACTAGTTTAAATATGGAAGTGCTCTTTAATGTTTTCAGTAACCACTTTTCCGTCAAAGAGATTGACAATTCTGTGTGCGTAATTTGCATCGTAAGGAGAGTGTGTCACCATTACGATTGTTGTTCCTTCTTCATTCAATTGAGAGAGAAGCTTCATTACTTCTTCACCGTTCGCAGAGTCAAGGTTACCGGTAGGTTCATCGGCAAGGATCACTTTTGGTTTTGCAACAATGGCACGTGAGATCGCAACGCGCTGTTGCTGACCACCCGACAACTGCTGAGGGAAGTGATTTCTGCGGTGCATGATGTTCATGCGCTCCAATACTTCTTCCACGCGGGTCTTGCGTTCCGCTGCAGGAACCTTCATATATAATAGAGGGAGCTCTACGTTTTCGAAAACTGTGAGTTCATCGATGAGGTTAAAGCTCTGGAATACGAAGCCGATCGAACCTTTGCGCAACTGTGCACGCTGGCGTTCGCTGTACTTCGCTACTTCGTGCTCACCGAAATAATATTCTCCTCCTGAAGGGTTGTCGAGAAGCCCTACGATGTTCAACAGCGTAGACTTTCCGCAACCAGAAGGACCCATGATGGCTACAAATTCTCCATCTTTAATTTCCAGGTTGATGTTGTTCAGAGCAGTTGTTTCTACTTCTTCAGTAGTGTAAACTTTTTCGAGGTTTTTGAGTTTGATCATGGCGTTCTATTTTTTCGATTATAATTAGTTTAAGGATGCTATTAGCAGGCAATTAGTTGCATGGTATACTTACAATCTTTTGAAAGGTTACTCATTAAGGATCAAAACTTCGTTGTTTCCAAAGTTTTCATATGATGACGTGATAACCTTATCCCCCGGCTGGAGACCTTCAAGGATCTCAAAGTGCTCGGGATTCTTTCTACCCAGTTTGACGTCACGTTTCACCGCGCGGTTACCACCTTCTTCAAGAACATACACCCAGTTTCCACCGGTGTCTTTGTAGAAACCTCCCACCGGCAACAGCAACTCTTCTGAAGACTGGCTCAGCTGGATGCGCAATCTTAAAGACTGACCTCTGCGGATGCCAGGAGGAACTTCACCAACAAATTGCATATCAACATCGAAACGTCCGTTGGAGATCGTGGTATACACGTATGTGATTTCAAGCAAATAGTCTTTGTTGTTAAAGCTTGCGGTAGCCTGCAGACCTTCGTTGATCCTTGGCAGGTAAAGTTCATCGATCGGAACACGAACCTTATAGCTTCCCACAATGTCCACCTGTCCCAAACGCTGACCAGGAGCAACGGCCTGACCCGGATCAAGCTGCGGACGTGAAAGCTGTCCATCCATCGGGGCGCGGATCACGAGATTGTCAAGAATTTTTCCTACGCCTTCCAGACTCTGGCTCATTTTCCTTTCGGAGAATGTCAATTCCTTAAGCTGGCGAAGACGATCAACTGAATCTGCTTTGTAAACTTCATAGGTAATCCGTCTGCGCTCAAGGTTATATTTGTAGTCGGCTTCCGTTTTTTCGAATTCCTGCTTTGAAATGAGTTTCTTTTCGAAGAGCTGCTTTTGCCGGATGTATTGAGGCTCAAGAACCTGAAGCTGGTTATCAATCAGGGCGAGCGTCTGGCGTTGCTCGAGATCGTTTCGTGTGATAGCAAGACGGGTATCGCGCTGACGCGTGATACTTTCGTTGAGCGCAGCTTCCTGCTGAAGCACGGTGATCTCACGGTTGATGTTGCTCAATTCAAGTATAACGTCACCCTTCTTCAACATCTGGCCGCTCTGGGCTACAACACTCTTAATCGTTCCACCTTCAACAGCATCAAGATAAACAGTACGACTTGGCTCAACAATGCCGGTTTGCGGAATGGTTTCCTGGAACACACCTCGTTTTACTTCCGAAATCGTGATCTTGTCCTTTTCTACTTTCAGCTTATTCCGTCTGTCTGCAAAAATAAATTGGTATCCTACAAACACGGTGAACAGGGCAATACCACCGTATGTCGCGATACGCTTTACTGTCCACTTTTTCTTTTTTAACTGTTTATCCATTGTTGTTAGTTAGTTGCCGATCGTTGGTTGTTGATATAGATAGGTTCAGGCAACGGTAGGGCCATTGCCAACAAACGTGCCAAGTGAATTAACAGGTCAAAACACTATCAATAAGTTGGATTCTGCTTTATTTTACGTTCACATGTGAACGAGCCTGTCCGGATGCGAACAGGAAAAACCTGCGAAAATCGTATAAAAACCACTTTTTCGCGTAAAAGACCGAATTCTCGCTTTCGGTATGGCCTTTGCCCACAAACGGACATCTCGTCTCGAAAACGAAGCACTTTTATATCGCAAACCTGTAAACCCATGGCTGAAAACAAGCACGGCAAAATTCTGATCGTTGATGATAACGAAGACCTTCTGAAAGCCGCGAAAATGCACCTGAAGCGACACTTTGCGCAGGTTGATATTGAAAAAAATCCTGAAGCGATTCCCGCGCTGATGAATAACGAAGATTACGATGTCATCCTCCTTGACATGAACTTCACCAAAGACGTAAGCAGCGGCAGCGAAGGATATTACTGGCTGGAGAAGATCCTGACTCTCGATCCGAGCGCAGTCGTTGTGCTCATCACAGCTTATGGTGACGTGCAGATGGCGGTAAAGGCAATCAAAGCAGGCGCTACCGACTTCGTTCTGAAACCATGGGAAAACGAAAAGTTGCTTGCCACGCTCTACTCTGCAATGAGGTTGCGCGAGTCCCGCGACACAATTGAGACGCTCAAGATAAAAAATCATGAGATCAACCAGGAGATCAACGATCGTTACAGCGAGATCATCGGACAAAGTCCTGCCATGCAGAAGATCTTTCAAACCATCGACCGCGTAGCTAAAACCGATGCTAATGTTTTGATCCTCGGTGAAAATGGAACCGGAAAGGAACTGATCGCCCGCGCGATCCATAGAAATTCGTCACGGCAGAATGAAACGTTTGCCAGCGTTGATCTCGGAAGTATCACCGAAACACTTTTTGAAAGCGAGTTGTTCGGTCATAAGAAAGGATCGTTCACCGATGCAAAGGAAGACCGCGCTGGACGTTTTGAACTTGCAAACAACGGCACACTCTTCCTTGATGAGATCGGAAACCTTTCCATGCCACTGCAGGCAAAACTTCTTACTGTGCTGCAGAACAGGAAAGTGAGCCGCGTAGGATCCAATAAAGACACCAACATTGATATCCGTTTGATCTGCGCTACGAATATGCCGCTGTACGAGATGGTGAAAGAAAACCGCTTCCGCCAGGATTTGCTTTACAGGATCAACACCATTGAAATTGAAATTCCTCCACTGCGCGATCGCTTTGAAGATATCCCGTTACTCGCAACACATTTTCTCAAGCATTATGCTGCGCGTTACAACAAAAGCGTATCGAAGATCAGTGACGGAGCGCTTACGCGGATGCACAAACATCCATGGCCTGGAAATATCCGCGAGCTCCAGCATGCCATCGAGCGCGCTGTCATCCTCAGCAACGGCAGCGTTCTGCAACCCGAAGATTTTAACTTCAACACCAACAATGCAGGCAAAGAAGACGGTCAGCTCAGCCTGGAGCAGTACAACCTGGAAGAAGTCGAAAAGCTTCTCATCCGGAAAGTACTCAAGAAGTACAACGGGAACATTACACAAGCAGCTTCGGAACTCGGGCTCACCAGGTCTTCTTTGTACCGGAGGTTGGAGAAGTACGGGCTATAATTTTAGATTTTAGATTTTAGATTTTAGATTTGGAGTAGCATACATTTCACTACTGTCCGCTAGGTCAGGAAAATCTTAACTTTGGGATGTTTTTGAATCTTAAATCGAAAATCTAAAATCCAAAATTTCTTGAGGGGCTTCAACGATTTCCGTGCGCGGGTTATTCTTAGAGTGATCTTCCTTGGCCTCTCCATGGCGTTGTTCAGCTATATGGTCGTGCGACCGAATATGCTGTTCGCGGCTATCCTCACGTTCGTCATCATCCTGCTTCAGCTTGTCGAGATTTTTCGATTTGTCAGCCAGACGAACCGCAAGCTTACACGCTTCCTCGAGTCTGTAAAATATTCTGACTTTATCTCCGGCTTTGCCAACGACAATAAACTTGGAAAGAGCTTTAAAGATCTGAACATCGCCTTCAACGAAGTGCTGGAAGCATTCCGGAAGGCGCGCTCGGAAAAAGAAGAACACTGGCAATACCTGAACTCGGTTGTACAGCAGGTGCGGACCGGTATTCTCTCATACGACATTGACGGCAACGTGCAGCTCATGAACGCCAATGCAAAAAAATTCATGGGCGTCACCTCAATTAAGAACATCAAGGAGCTGATCCAGATAAATCCGCGACTTTATCATGCTGTGAACAGTGTTGATGCCGGCAAAAGTGAATTATATAAGAGTGGAAACGATCTTTACCTCACCATTCAGTCGACTGAGTTGCGCATTCGCGGAATTGATGTGAAGCTGGTAACACTGCAGAACATTCAACCTGAATTGCAGAAGCAGGAACTCGAAGCATGGCAGAACCTGACACGCGTGCTGCGACATGAGATCATGAATTCGATCACTCCGATCTCTTCGCTGACGTCAACGCTGCGTGAAATTCTCGATCACGATATGATCAGGGAAAATGGACATTATGTTCTGAAAGACGAGGGAGCAGATGATCTGCGCGAGGGGCTGAGCACGATCGAAAACCGCAGCAAAGGGCTGATCAAGTTTATAGATGCCTACCGCGAATATACATCACTGCCGAAACCAAAAATGACAACGGTACGGCTGAAAGACCTCATCGAAAAAGTCGCGATGCTGATGAAGACCGAGCTCCGGAAAACGAAGATCGAGTTCCACTATGAATACAGCTCCGAATACCTCACCATCCAGGCTGACGAGGAGATGATCGAACAGGTATTGATCAATTTGCTGAAGAATGCAATCGAAGCTTTGGGCGAAACCGAAAATCCAAAGCTTACGCTAATCGGGCGCTATGACGACAATGCCGTAAAGATCGAAGTGATCGACAACGGTCCCGGAATTATCAAGGAAGCACGCGAACACATCTTCGTTCCGTTCTACACCACGAAGCGCACCGGCTCAGGCATTGGTTTGAGTTTGTCGCGGCAGATTATGCAGATGCACAATGGAAGTTTGTCGGTTGAATCAGAGCCGGATGTGCAGACGATTTTTACGATGAAGTTCTGAAATGGAAAGTGTGCACAGCAAAGGAGTATGACTCGCCTCAGTTGCCTCTCCGTCCTTCCGGCTTAAGTCCGATCCTCCACCTTCCTAAACACTGCACTCGCATTGTGTCCTCCAAAGCCGAACGTGTTGCTCAACGCAATGTTTACTTTCTTTTTCAGTTTTTTTCCGAAGACGATGTTCAATCCCGTTGGCAATGCTGGGTCAACATTGGTAGTGTTGATCGTTGGCGGAATTGTGTCTTCCTGGATGGCTTTGATAGAGATGATGGCTTCAATCGCTCCAGCGCCACCCAGTAGGTGCCCCGTTGCAGATTTCGTTGCACTGATGTGCAGGTGATCAGGTTTTTCGCCAAAGAAATTTATAACGGCTTTCATCTCGCTGACATCACCCAGTGGTGTAGACGTAGCGTGCGGATTCAGGTAGTCTACCTGGCTTAGTTCAATTCCTGCATCTTCAAGTGCCCACTTCATGCCAAGCGCTGCACCTGTCCCGTGCGGATGTGTGGCAGTAAGATGATATGCATCTGCCGACATTCCGCCACCAGCCACTTCTGCATAAATTTTTGCACCTCTTCGTTTTGCGTGCTCGTATTCTTCGAGGATCAGCGCTCCTGCGCCCTCTCCCATCACAAAGCCATCGCGGTCAACATCGAATGGTCGCGATGCAGTTGCCGGATCGTCATTGCGTGTCGACAGCGCTTTGAGGGCACTGAATCCACCGATACCCGCTTCGTTCACAGCAGCTTCAGAGCCACCGGTAACAAAAACGTCAGCTTTGCCCCAGCGGATGTAGTTCATGGCATCGATGATCGCAGTTGTTGAAGTAGCGCATGCCGACACCGTTGTGAAGTTCGGCCCCATAAAACCGTGCTTGATGGAGATCCAGCCCGAAGCGATGTCAACAATCACCTTTGGAATGAAGTACGGGTTGATCCGTGGCGTGCCATCGCCTTTGGCAAATTCCATGATCTCCTGCTGGAACGTTGAGAAACCTCCGTTGCCGGAACCCCAGATCACGCCTACACGGGTTTTATCGATTTTGCTGAGATCAAGTCCCGAGTCCTTCAGGGCCTCCTCGCTTGATACCATGGCATAATGCGTGAACGGATCCATCTTCCGCACCTCTGCCTTTTCAAAATAATTGAGCGGGTCGAAACCTTTCACTTCGCATGCAAATTTCGTCTTGAACTTTGTCGTATCGAATTTCGTGATCGGAGCTGCTCCGCTTTTTCCTTCAATGAGGTTGTTCCAGAAATCGTTCACGTTGTTGCCCAGTGGCGTCAGCGCTCCCAGACCTGTTACTACTACTCTCCGTGGTTGTTGCATTTAGTGATTAGTTGATAGGTTGATTCGTTAATACGTTGATTCGTTAATACGTTGATACGTTAATACGTTGATACGTTGATTCGAAAGTACGGATCAGCCGCTGAGACAAAAATCTTAAATCTTAAATCTTAAATCTTAAATCTTAAATCTTAAATCTTAAATCTTAAATCTTAAATCTTAAATCTTAAATCTTAAATCTTAAATCTTAAATCTTAAATCTTAAATCTTAAATCTTAAATCTTAAATCCTAAATCTTAAATCTTAAATCTTAAATCTTAAATCTTAAATCGAAATTTCATCCAAAATTCCTCTGCAATGTTTCACAATAATGTCCATCGGCTCCTTCGATTTTTCAACCCTTGAGAACATCAGCGCGCCTTCGATAGAACAAAAAAAGGTATACGCAAGTTGCCGCGGCTTGATATCTGACCTGAATTCTTTTGCACGAACGCCTTTTCTCAGCAAGCCGGCAATAAAGTCAATGGTTTCGAGCAATTCAGAACTTACCATCCTGCGCATGGACGTGCGATGATCGTCCACCTCGATGGCGCTGTTGAGCAACGGACAGCCACCAGGGACGGGCGGGTGAAAAACATACTGGGCAAAAAAATCCAGCAGCAGCAACAACCGCTTCTTATACGTGTCGGCTCCTTGCAGATGATCCCTGACCATTTCCTTCACTTTTTTTGCCGAGTGCCGGAAAGCTTCAACGGCAATTTCATCCTTATCGGAAAAATTCCCGTACAGCGCACCTTTTGTGAGTCCCGTTGCTTCGGTCAGATCGGACAAACTCGTTCCATCGAATCCTTTCGTATTGAAAAGAGGCGCTGTTTTCTCAACAATGAACTGGCGTGTGCGCTCCGATTTGGTCATCGGGCACAAATATAGGGAAAAATATCAAAATATACCGATCGGTATATTTATTTGGACAATTATTTGTTGTACTGGAAGACCTTCTCCATCACTACCCATTTTTCACCGGGTTTTGCAAACGGCAGCCGTTGCTGGTAGTTAGACATCAGCGTTTCCCATTCCTGCACCTTCGGGTTAGCATTGTCCATTTTTGCTTTTCTTTCAAATGAAAAGTCGTCACTTACTTCGATAATCATAAACAGACGATTGGCAGCGCGATAGATCTGCATGCTTGCGATTCCGGAATCGCCCAGGCTCTTCTGGATCTCAGGCCAGACGTTCCTGTGATATTCATCATAGGCTTCGATGGCTTTTGCATCGTTCTTCAGGTCGAGGGTGAGGCAATATCGTTTCATCGTATTACGATTTAAATGATGTGCTACGCGCGCTTTACTTTATAGCCCGTCATTCCAAAAAACAAAATAACGAGAAACGAGATGAGCGGAATGATAAGGGCGTTTTCGAGTCCCGCCAGTGACAAATAGCCAGTGAGTGGCGGCAGCACTGCACCTCCGACTATTGCCATGATCACAAGACCTGAACCGAGTTTCACCTGGTCGCCAAGATTCTTGATCGACAACGCAAAAATTGTCGGGAACATAATTGACATGAAGAAATATGTCAGGCTGATTGCAACAATTGCCGAAATGCCAGATGCCATGATCGCGTAAGCAATAAGAATAACGCAGGCGGCAGCATATGAAGCCAGGAGCCTATGGGCAGGAAATTTCGTGAGAAGCCATGTCCCCACAAATCTTCCAACCATGAACAGGACAAGAGCAAAGGATGCGTGATAGCTTGCAATGACCGTTGGCGTCATGTCATCGGTAAACTGATAGATCACCTTCACCAGACCAACATGTTCCGTTTTCGCGTAATGCAGTTTGAGATCGATAAAGTAACCCCAGAGGGAAGCTTGCGCACCTACATAGAAGAACTGGGCAAGCACACCGAACATCAGGTGGCGATGGCGGGTGATTCCCTTCAACGTGGCACCTCGTTCATCAGGCGATGAAATCTCCGGCATTCTGGTAATCGCAAATAAAATTGCTACCAGCAGTACAACTCCGGCAATGACCAGATAGGGCATCTGCACCGACTGCGCCTCCGCAATCCTGATGGCTTCGGATTGTGCTGCAGGCATCGCTGCAAGTTGTTCGTTTGTATATTCTACGTCAGAAAAAATGAACAGGCTTCCAATAACGGGACCGAGGATCAGGCTGAGGCCATTGAATGATTGAGCGAAATTAATCCTGCTTTCCGCTGACGAGGAAGAGCCGAGCACCGTCACGTAAGGATTCGCAGCGGTTTCCAGAAACGCAAGTCCACAGGCAATCACAAAAAGCGCAAAAAGGAAAAGTCCATAAACGCGAACTTCCGCTGCCGGGTAGAAGATGAGAGCGCCCGCTACATAAAGAAATAACCCAATGAGAATGCCTTTCTTGTACCCGATACGATTCATCAGGAATGCTGCCGGTAACGCCATCACAAAATATCCGATGTAAAAAGCTGAGTCAACAATTCCTGCCTGCCCACGATTCAGATTCAAGGCAGTTTGAAAATGCTTGATCAGTGTTCCGTTCAGACTGTTGGCGATCCCCCAAAGGAAAAACAAGCTTGTCACCAGCATCAAGGGTACGAAATATGAACGTCTTCCGGTGGTGTTCGGGATAAACGTCTCGGTTGTTCCTCCTATTGGCATTATGGTAGTATTTAATCTTTTTGAATGGCGCGATCGAGGTGTACATATCCACCATCAACATGGATCCATTGACCGGTGATGTGACTTGCCCTTGACGATAATAAGAACAAGACCGTGTCAGCAATCTCCCGCGCGGTAGTCATACGGTTGTGAAGCGGAATGCGGCTGGTGATCGTCTGAAGTTTTTGTTCAGGATTTTTCTGAGCCTTCACCCAGCTTTCATACATCGGTGTCCATACTTCTGCGGGTACGACTGCATTTACGCGAATGCCCTGCTCGAGCAGCTCGACAGCCCATTCCCGCGTCAGCGAAAGTATTGCGCCCTTCGCAGCAACATATCCGGAAGTTCCTCCCTGGCCGGTCAGCGCAGTCTTCGAACTGATGTTGACGATAGCTCCTTTTGATTTCGTGAGGTGCGGGAGCGCATGGTGTGTCAGGTAGTAATAGTGACCCACGTTGTTGTTCAGCGAGGTGATGAACTTTACGGGTGAGCCGTTCTTCAATCCAACTCCGTCATTCACACCCGCGTTGTTGACAATTCCATGAATGCTTCCCGCTAAGGCGATTGTTCGCGTGATCACGTCATTGCACGCATCGGCTGAGATGATATTCGATTTGATGAAGTATGCGCGGCCATGAAGTTTTTCCCTGAGTGCCTCTCCTGCCACCTCATCCTTGTCAACGATCACTGGGATAGCACCTTCCTCCACAAGCCCGGCACTGATGGCTTCACCAATACCTTTGGCGCCACCAGTCACAAGAATCACTTTGTCCTTTAGCTGAAGATCCATAATTAAAGATTATAAAATCTTTTTGCATTTTCACCAAGGACCTTGCGCTTTTCATCTTCGCTGAGTCGTGAAATGTATTTTTTCACAACCGAGAACTGATCGTTATAGCTACCTGCGAGCAGGCACACAGGCCAATCGGAGCCATACATGACGCGGTCGGCTCCAAAGCTTTCAAACACCTCATCGATAAAAGGTTCTATGTCTTCGTATGTCCAGTCATTCCATTTCGCCTCTGTCACCATGCCCGACAGCTTACAATATATGTTAGGGAATGTTGCAAGCGCGGCCATGTTCAGTTCCCAATGAGTTTTCTCACCCGTGCGGATCGATGGCTTTGCGATATGATCGACCACAATTTTTACGTTCGTTGTTTTTCCTGCGAAATCCAACGCTTCGGCTAGCTGGTGATGGTAGATGAGCAAATCATATGTGAAGCCGGCCTCTCCCAGCGCTTTTACTCCTGCGACAAACTTCGGATCTTTGAGGAAGCCAGGGGCCTCAGCCTGCACAATGTGGCGAAATCCCTTCAGTATCTTGTTCTGTGAGAACCCCTTCAACTTGTTTGAGAGTTCAGGGTGCTTCAGGTCCACCCATCCGACAACACCCTTGATGAACGGGAATTGTTTTGCCAGCGACAAAAGAAATTCTGTCTCCTCCTCACTCTGGTCGGCCTGCACGACAACCGTTCCTTCTATCTTGTGCTCGTCAATTACGGACAGAAAGTTGTCGGGCATAAAATCTCGTTTCAAAACTTTCATGTCGTCTGAGATCCATCCGTGTGTCTCAGGCGAATACTTCCAATAGTGCTGGTGTGAATCAATGATCATCGTTGTATTAGCTCAAGGTAAACAACGATTTCGTAGACCGGAATTTTTTCAGGAAAAATCAATTGATAGGATCGACCAGGAAGGCATCCCATTCATTCGCCTGGCCATGAAGGTGGTCGCGGAGGAAGATCGAGTACGAAGGCTTGAAAGGTTTTCTTCGCAAGGGCATGTTTGCTTCCTCTGGCGAATAGTCGCCCTTTTTCGCGTTACATTTTTTGCATGCAGTCACCAGGTTGGTCCAGGTGTCTTTACCACCGCGGGCACGAGGTGTCACATGATCGATCGTGAGTTCCTTCCTGGTGCCGCAGTACTGGCATTCGTTGTTGTCGCGTTTGAATATATTTTGCCTGGTAAGATTAACGCCCTTGTAAGGGGCGTTAACATATCGGTTCAGGCGAATAACAGATGGCATAGGAAAGGTAGCCGTGACCGAATGCAACTTGTGCCCGTTCGCAGGTCTGACCAACTCACTTTTTTTCAGATAAACTAGAATAAAGGCGCGCTCCACTGAACAGACCATCAGTGGACTAAAATCCTGATTCAGCACCAAAACCCTACTATTCATGATTGTAAGATAAGTCCAAAGTTTGAAAGTAGCAACGGGGATTGCTGCCTCGCTGGCGAATAAAAACGGTTATGTGGCTGAGTCTTCTGCCGATTAGCTATGGCTATCGGCTATGGCTATTGGCTATAGCCATTCGCAATTTGCGGGGTCACTCAGGAAGTACCCTGCGAAAATGAGACAGGTTGTGGGTAAACGTTTTGGTTTCACCATTCAGTATGCCTTCATACGTCAGTGTGTCGACCCGGACTTTGCCTGAGGCGTGGATGATTTTGTCGCCACCGAGGAAAATTCCGGTATGGATGATTTTACCATCTTTATTCAGGAAAAACGCCAGGTCGCCCGCCCGTGCCTCGGAAAACTTTCCGATAGGCTTGCCTTGGGTTGACTGTTGCCATGCATCTCGCAAAAGCCGATAGCCGGCAATTTTGTACACGACCTGCGTAAAACCTGAACAATCAATCCCGAAAGGAGATTTGCCTCCCCACAGATACGGAGCATTCAGGTACTTGAAAGCTATGGTCTTCAGGAATTCGAATTCCCTTTTTTGTCCGAGGCTTTTTGTCTCACCGTTGAATGCGAACTGTTCTTCCATCTTAAACAATTCGGCCGTTGAGATCGGGATGATGCTGCCCAGCAGAACGGTGAGCTGACTCTTATTAAATAATAACGTTGAGGTAATGTCTGTCGTGATCTTGTATTCCGAATCGTTGATATAGTTGAAATACTCCCTGGAGATCGATTGGTGTTGTTTTGCATCGATCCAGCCGGTGTACTGATCGAAGTAGATACGGATCTTGACCCATTTAAAATCGTTGGTTCGTTCGATCACTTCGTAGTGATCGCCAAACAAAAGCTGTGTTACCTGTTCACTAACGTCCTGGGGGTCTTTGCGCACGCTAATGATACTCAAACGGCAAACACCATAGTCCAAAATATCCATTAAGCTTGTGTGGTTTTATATTTTCATTCGATCGAGTTCGCGTTTGGCATCGCGTTCGCGCATGCTGTCGCGTTTGTCGTGCAGTTTTTTTCCGCGAGCCACGGCAATCTCCATCTTGGCAAACCCACGATCGTTGATAAATAATCGCAAAGGGACGAGTGTCAACCCTTTCTCTTCGATCTTTCCTTCCATTTTTCTGATTTCGGTCTTTTTCAGCAGCAGCTTACGCTCACGTGTCGCCTCATGATTGTAGTGTGTCCCCTGTGCATACGGACTGATATTAACACCTTTCACGAACACTTCGCCCTGCTTGAAATAACAATAGCCATCCTGCAGGTTTACTTTTCCTTCACGAATGGATTTGATCTCAGTCCCCGTGAGCACTATTCCCGCAGTATACTTGTCCAGAATCTCGTACTCGAAACGAGCCTGCCGGTTCTGGATGTTTACTGTTTTTGAAAATCTTTCCTTTGCCATACTATGCCTGATGCTTCACGCGCGCAAAGCGTTCTGCAAGTTTTTCTTTTTTAAAAATCTTTTGCCCTGTCTTTCCGTCTGCCACGAGGCGACTGCCGACACGCGCTTCGAACGAGCATATCAGCTCATTGCCCTGGAGTGTTTCAACTCTTCCGGTAAAAACAATCTCCTCACCGACAAATGCCGGCCCTTTATGATTGATTGAAATAAAGGTACCAATTCCCTCTTCATCCTCCGCGGTCATTTCAAGTACAAACTGCCGTGTGGTCCATTCCGCATCACGCGCAAGCGTAAAAGTAGAACAAACCGCGTGAACCGTTTTTCCGTGAAACGATGCCACGTCTTTAGCGGTAACCACCATTCGATACTGCTTTGTATCACCTGGATTAAAACAATGGTTCATTTCAGTTGCATCATTGAATGCTTGTCAGCCTCCGATGGGCATGCGCGCCAGCGGAACAACCTCTAATGTAGTAAAATCTTTCTTCAGGAATTTATAGTGGGCAGCAATGGCGATCATGGCAGCATTATCGGTACAATATTCAAACTTTGGAATGAACACGTTCGCACCTGTTCTTTTACCGTATTCGGTAACTGCATTTCTCAGTCCGGAGTTCGCTGAAACACCACCCGCGATTGCCAGGTCTTTGATTCCAAATTGCTCACGGGCCTGCTCAAAGCGCGTCATCAGCATCGTGATGAGGCTGTGCTGAAGACTGGCACAAATGTCATTCAGATTCTCTTTAATGAAATCCGGATTCTTCTTCATTTCATCGCGAAGAAAGTAAAGGAATGCCGTCTTGATGCCGCTGAAAGAAAAATCCAGCCCCGGCATTGATGTCAGCGGGAACTTAAACGCCTTTGGGTTTCCGGATTGTGCGTACTTGTCGATGAGTGGTCCGCCCGGGTAAGGAAGGTCCATGATTTTGGCTGCCTTGTCGAAAGCTTCTCCCACTGCATCGTCCTGGGTTTCGCCAACAACCTCCATGGTGAAATAATCCTTTACAAGAACAATCTGTGTGTGACCGCCTGATACGGTCAGACAAAGAAAAGGAAAAGATGGTACCGGATCTTCGATAAAATGCGCGAGAACGTGTGCTTCCATGTGGTTCACTTCGATGAGTGGAAGCTGATGCGCAAGCGCCAGACCCTTCGCAAACGATACGCCAACGAGGAGTGAGCCGATAAGACCAGGACCCCGCGTGAAAGCAATGGCATCCAATTCGGCTGTTTTTACACCAGCACTTTGGAGCGCTTCTTGCACAACCATCACGATATTCTGTTGATGGGCGCGCGATGCCAACTCAGGAACGACACCACCGTATTTTCGGTGGACGGCCTGTGAGGCGATAATATTATTAAGTACCTTGCCGTTTGATACAACAGAAGCAGAAGTTTCATCGCACGAAGATTCAATCGCAAGGATGATTGGATGCATGTTCATAAAATGAACCGGCAAGTTATTAAAAAACGCATTCGGAAAATATTGGCCTATACCATAACGAGTATAGTCTTTGTGTTTATTTCTGCGTTTTTGACGCTTCAGATCCCCGCGGTACAGGATTACCTGATTGACCGCTACCTGGGCAGCTTCTCCAAAGTTGTTGGTTTCAACTCCTCAATCGAAACATTTCGCCTCCTCTGGTTTGACCGGTTGGAGTTAGCGGGCGTGCGTGTGATCGATCCTGAGAACAACGAGATGATCAATGCGGAGACGATCCTGGTTAATTTCAAGCTGAGCACACTCGTCACGAAACAAAATGATATTAACATCGATGGCGTGTCGGTCGAAAATGCCCGTGTGTTCGTCACAAAGATCAATGAGTCAGACACTGCCCGCAACCTTAATATCAACGTCTTTGTCGACCGCATCAATGAAAACTACGGTGCCGCGCGCGGTTCAGGCCGGACACAGCGCATTAACATAGGCGAGGCAGTAGTAGCCGGCAGCAATTTTACTTACGTTGACCAGGACAGGGATTCAGTAAAAACCGGATTCAACTACAACCACTTCGGATTTGACATTGATGAAGCACAACTTCAGAATTTTCTGGTACTAGGTGATACAACCGAATTCAACATTACAACGCTGATCGCAACAGACAGGCATGCAGACCTGAATATTAAAGAGCTTTCTACCTTCTTCCGGCTATCGCAGGCCAGCATGGAATTTTTTGGAATAAATCTGAAAGTGAACGACAGCTTCATCTCCGACAGCATCCAGTTCACATTCAACGGCCAGCGCGAGCTCAGCGATTTCATTGAGAAAGTAAATGTAAAAGCAACGTTGAAGAAAACTTTGCTTCAACCGCGCGACCTCGCCCTGTTCGCCCCGGACGTCAAAAATATGACGAAGCCGATTCTGCTGAACGGCAGGTTTAACGGGCGTGTGAACAACTTCCGGTTCACGCAAATGGAAGTGGCAACGGGCAACACCGTCCTTCGCGGCTCGCTTGACATGGATGGACTGCCTGACATCGCAGAAACCTTCATCATCCTCGATCTAAAAAACTCACAGCTTGATTTTAACGATCTCGCCTTTGTTATCAATGATGAAGTGGTGAACAGGCTAACGCCTATCGGTCGCGTAGGGCTTGACGGCCAGTTTCTCGGCTACCCGCACGATTTTGTTGCCAAAGGAAGTGTCGACAGTCGCCTGGGAAGCATTCGGTCAGATATTAACTTCAAGGTAAATGAACAGGATTTTGATCGTTCAGTCTACAGCGGCCAACTGACACTCCAGGATTTCGACATGGGATCGTATCTTAAAGACACGGTTAACTTTCAACGCGTTTCGCTCAGCGGGAAAGTAAAAGGAAAAGGTCTTACTAAAGATAAAGCTGATTTTACACTCAATGGACGGGTAAGCTCTATCGGCATCCGTAAATACAATTACACCAACATTGAAACGAACGCCAGGTTTGCGTCCCAACTTTTCAGTGGGTTCTTCAAGATCGATGATGCCAATCTTCAATTTACGGCAGAGGGTTCGGTAGACTTGCGCGAAGGACAGGACCTGATCAAGGTACAGGCACAACTGGATACTGCGTACCTCCATAACCTGAACCTTACATCAAAGAGCATCTTTCTCCATTCTGCGCTCAACGTTAATACACGCGGTCTGCACCTTGACAGCCTGAGCGGCACCGCAGACCTGAAAGATTTTGTTATTCACTATGATGGTGAGAAGCTTGCATTGCCAAGTGTAAACCTGAAAGCAGAGCGGTCTCACAACCAGCGCGCAGTATTTGTAAATTCCACGCTGGTCGATGGCGAGGTGAAAGGGGATTTCCTGTTGACTGATATTTCAAAAGACATTGAAAAGCTTGTCAGGGAAGTTTTGCTTAACGTTCGGAATGATCAGCAGGAAATTCAGCAGTACTACGCTACCGAAAACTATCGCCCGAAAACTTATCAGGCCAATTTCAATGTAAACCTGAAAGACATCGATCCGCTCTCCGACCTTCTGCAGATCAATCTCCTGCTTTCAAATAACACGAAAGTGGAAGGAAAATTCACCAGCGGTTATACAACAATCCTGCAGGCATTTGCCAGCATGGATTCATTGGGTTTAAACAATACCTTGTTCCTCAAGACGGAAGCGGAAATTACAGCATCGAAAATTGCAGACAGTACAAGCGTACTGGCGATGGCGTTTGTTAACTCGCAACGACAGGTGATCACAGATAAACTTTCAACCAAAAACCTGATCGTTGAAGGTATCTGGAATAAAAACCACATCGACTTCGGGATCGATGCGGAACAGGAAAATCAAACCAACTATGTGCGCTTAAAAGGCGCTGTTGATTTTCTGAAAGACAGCACGCAAGTGAGAATGCTGCCGTCAACAATAAACCTGCTTGACAAGTCGTGGGTGATAGATGAGCAAAATGTCGTTACGATAAAAAAGCGCGATGTCATCGTGCATGATCTGAAATTCGAGCATAAGAATGAGTTCGTATTGTTTGATGGAATGCTTTCGACAGATCCATCGAGGATCATGTCCCTGCAGGTAAGTGATCTTGATCTGTCAATTCTTAATCCATTGACCGGCCGAAAGCTTACAGGCACACTCGATGCCGATTTTGATCTGAGCAATTTCTACTACGATCCCTTCGTACAGAATGACCTTCGCATCGATAGTCTTACTGTTGACAATTTCCTGGTTGGAAACATCGAAGGAAAAAACAGGTGGGATACGCTTGAGAATAAATTCGTCATCGACTTTTTTGTGGATCGCGGAAGCAAACGCATTGTCAATGTCACCGGAGACTACAATCCCTCACGCACCGGTAATCCCCTTGATGTAAACGCGCACCTTGACAAGGCAAATCTCAAAATCATCGAGCCTTTTTTCGACTACATGTTCTCAAACATCAATGGTTCAATTTCGGGTGACTACAGGATTTCGGGAAAGCTTGCCTCTCCCGCCATCACGGGCGAAGGACAGGTTGCTGACGGGCAGATCACGATCAACTATACGAGAGTACATTACAATTTTACCGGGATTGTAGGGTTGTCACCAAACTCAATCTATTTTAAAAACATTCAGCTTACCGATAACCTGAACAACAAGGGAACACTAAGTGGAACAATTTCACACCGCGACTTCCGCGAAACGCGTATCAACATTGACGCCACTTACCGAAACCTGCAGGTACTCAACACCTCAGAAAAAGACAACAGTTTGTTCTTTGGCCAGGGATATGCCACAGGCGATCTCAACATCTTCGGTCCGGTGAACAACCTTCGCTTTACCGCCAACGCGCGCACTGACAAAAACACGCGTATATCCATACCGTTTGATCAGGAGTCTGAAGTCACGCAAAGCACGTATCTAAAATTTGTCAGTTTCAAGGACTCTACGTTCCAGAAATCCTTACAGGAAAAAGAGCGAAACAAACTTGACCTCACGGGAATCACCATAGACTTCAATCTTGATGTAACGCCTGACGCGTATTGCGAGATCATTCTTGACCGTAAAGCAGGAGATATTATCCGCGGACGCGGGAAAGGCGAAATCCAACTTCAGCTGGATACCAAAGGTGAATTCAACATGTTCGGGCCATTCGTGTTCACAGAGGGAAAATACAACTTCACGCTCTACGACATCGTCAATAAGGATTTCGAAATCAAACCCGGCAGCAGGATAACCTGGTTTGGCGATCCTTACAAAGCAACGCTTGATCTTGACGCTTCATACAATCAGAATGCATCGTTCGCACCTATCATCACACAAACACTCAATGACGATGAACGCAATGCCCCACAGCTCAGGCGAAAATACCCGGTGCAGGTATTGCTTGAAGTTGACGGCCTCATGCTCAAGCCCGACATCAGGTTCGATATCGTTGCGCGCGATCTGCCACAAAGCGTCTCCATCGGCACGAGAGCAATTCGTCTGGACTTCGAGTTTCAGGCATTCAAAAATCGTATTGACGAGCAGGAACTCAATCGCCAGGTTTTCAGTCTGATCATACTCCGCAGATTTTCGCCACCTGATGCATTCAACACGAGCGGATCGATCGTGAATAGTGTGAGCGAATTGCTGTCGAATCAGCTCAGCAACTTTGTGAGCCAGGTGGATGAAAATCTTGAAATAGATGTTGACCTTGCCACCTTCGACAATGAAGCATACAACACTTTTCAGTTGAGACTTTCTTACACATTCCTCAATGGACGATTGCGCGTCACACGAGATGGCACCTTCTACGGGCAGAACACAACAACAGCTCCGAACAATACAGGCAACCAGGTCAGCGCAATTGCCGGAGACTGGACCGTTGATTACCTGCTCACCCCTGACGGGAAGCTCAAAATAAAAATGTACAACCGTACAAACTTCAACCCGATCCTCAACTCGCTGGGCACCGGTACAACGGTTACGGCAGGGGTAAGTTTAAGCCACACACAGAGTTTCAACGCCATTAAGGATATCTGGAAATCTGCGCGCAAGAGAAGAGAAGAGCAGCCAGTGGATGAAGATGTAAATGAAGAAGCTACCAAAAATGAAGAAGATGGTGGCGGAGAGTAAAAAATTCGCGCTTTGCGTTCTTCTCCATGCGTGCTTCGTTCACGCGGGCTGCGCGCAAAGCGACACGCTCAACCGAAGGCGCCTCAACACCGTGATCATTTCTTCAGCAGTGGTTCTTCCCGCAACGTATGCAGGTTTGTATCAACTTTGGTACAAGGATTCACCGAGTCAACCGTTTACTTTTTTTAATGACAATGCAGAATGGAAACAGGTCGATAAAGTGGGACATTTCTTTTCCAGCTTTTACTTTAGCTACGGAAGCTCGCAGGTTTTGCAATGGTCTGGCGTGAAGCCGACACGCGCAGATCTGGCGGGTGCTGTTGCTGGTTTCCTGATCACCGCACCAATCGAATTATTTGATGGCTATGCAGCAGACTATGGTGCTTCGCCTGGCGATTTAATTGCTGACGCAGCAGGGCCGGTATTTTTCCTGGGACAAAAAAAATTATGGAATGAGATCCGCATCCATCCAAAATTCTCTTTTCATCAAACCGGCTACGCGCCTTTGCGACCTCAGCTCCTCGGAGAAAATTTCACAAGCCAGATTTTTAAGGACTACAATGGTCAGACGTACTGGCTCAGCTTCGACATCGACAAATTCACACGTTTCCCGAAGTGGCTTAACATCGCAGTGGGATATGGCGCCAACGGCATGGTGTACTCACGCGATTCTGAAAACGAAGCGGGCGGCTATTCTCCTTATCGGGAGTTTTACCTGTCGATTGACTTTGACGTCACCGCCATTCCCACACGGTCGAAGCTCGTAAAGACGCTGCTGTTTGCGGCTAACATCATCAAAATCCCCGGCCCCACCCTCCTGTTTTCAAGAAATAAGGCTGAATTCAGAGCCTTTTACTTCTGAAAAATATAATTCGATCGGGCAAACCGCCTTCCCCAGCGTTTTAGTAACTTCATTTCGTAATACTAAACCATCCCCTTATGAATGTGATCAATACCGTAAAACAATACGCTGACCAGATCGGTGGCCAGTTTACAGACTATGACCACACTAAGTCGGTCATCGTGGTGCCCTTGGATAAGAGTAGGTTTCAAACGGTGCTTGCCGTCACGCAGAAGAGTCCTGTGTCGGGCCGCGATCAGGCAGTATTTACATCGAAGGTTTGCGAATACAATTCGAGCATCGACCTTAAAATGCTCATGGAACAAAACGCAAGCTTCGACTACAGCAAGTTTGTTGTGGAAGATGGCTATCTTAAAGTAGAAGCATCATGCCTTCCTTCAACAGCATCTGAAGCGCAGGTGAAGGAGATGATACAAGAAGTAGCGCAGCTGGCAGACCACTATGAGTACAGGCTGACGGGACAAGACATACATTAGCGAAACAACAAATACCAGATTCCAAGATCCAAAAGCCAAAATCCAAATGTCAAAGCCCAAGGAGAAGTTGAAACCCTTGGGTTTTGTTTTTTGGTATTTGGATCTTGGATCTTGGATTTTTGGTATTTGCGCCTTGCGCCTTGTATCTTTGCAGCAGCAAGTTGCCTTATCGCCCGGCATGCAAGTGCAGGGAGGAAAGTCCGGGCAACACAGAGCATCGTACTTCCTAACGGGAAGGGCTGCTGATGTAACAGTCAGCAGTACAGAAAGTGCCACAGAAAACAAACTACCCTGACTTGTCGGGGAAAAGGTGAAAAGGTGAGGTAAGAGCTCACCGGTTCTGCAGCGATGCAGGGCGCATGGTAAACCTTACGAGTTGTAAAATCAAATAGGTCACGCTCCTGAAAGGGATTCTGCTGCTCGCAGGAATTTCAGCGTGATGGGTAGATCGCTTGACCCTGATGGTGACATCCGGGCTAGATAAATGGTAAGGTATCCCGATGTAAAAGTCGGGAGGAACAGAACCCGGCTTACAGACTTGCTACTTTTTTTGAAACAAAAAAGTAATAACCAATAATCAATAACCAAATTTCAAATGGTAAGGACCATGTTTCAAAACGTGGTCTCGCTTTGGGTTTTGGCTATTGATGCCTGGTCCTCTTTTTGGAAGCCAAAAAGAAATTCCAATAATTAATAATCAAATTCCAAATGGTGAGTACCGATGTTCCAATAGTCGGTCCCATTTGAGTTTTGGTCATTGGTGCCTGATCTTTTTTGGAGGTCAAAAAGAAATTCCAATAATCAATATCAAATTCCAAACAGTGAGTACCGATGTTCCAATAGTCGGTCTCCCTTTGGTTATTGGTGCCTGGTTTTTTTCATGTGCGCATCTCAATCGACTTCATGACTCTATTTGGAATTTGATTATTGGTTATTGGTGCTTTAAACACTTACTTTGAGACCAAATTTGAAACGATTACTATGTCTAAAATCCTGGTTGTTGAGGACGATTCAAAAATCCGTGCTATTCTGAAGGAAATACTGCTCGATAAAAATCACGAAGTAGACGAAGCGAAGGATGGTGTAGAAGGATTTCAAAAACTGGAGCAGGGAATTTACGACCTCTGCATCTGCGACATCAAAATGCCGAAGATGGACGGTCTGGAAGTTCTTGACAAATCCAAGGAGGCTGGCATTCCGACCAACTTCGTAATCATATCAGCGCACGGCAACATCGACATTGCTGTGGAAGCAGTGAAGAAAGGAGCATTTGACTTCCTGCAAAAACCTTTTGACCTCGGGCGCCTGGAGATTACGCTGCGAAACGCGCTCGACAAAACTTCACTGATCAGGGAGACGAAAAATCTCAAGAAAAAAATCTCGAAAAAATACGAGATGATCGGTGAGTCCGAGCCTGTAAAGCAAATGCGGGAGATGATCGACAAGGTTGCCCCGACCGATGCGCGCGTGCTCATCACAGGACCTAACGGTTCGGGAAAAGAATTGGTCGCAAAGTCGCTGCATGAGAACAGCAAAAGGGCGAATGGACCGATGGTGGAAGTGAACTGTGCAGCAATCCCGTCCGAGCTCATCGAGAGCGAATTGTTTGGTCATGAAAAAGGTTCGTTCACGTCCGCGATCAAACAACGCATCGGAAAGTTTGAGCTTGCTGAGGGTGGCACTTTATTCCTTGACGAGATCGGAGATATGAGTTTGTCAGCACAGGCAAAGGTACTGCGTGCGTTACAGGAAAATAAGATCACGCGGGTGGGTGGTGACAAAGAGATCACGGTGAATGTACGCGTTGTCGCTGCGACTAATAAAGATCTCAGGAAGGAAATTCAGGAGAACCGCTTTCGCGAAGATCTATATCATCGCCTCAGCGTGATTGTGATCAAAGTTCCATCGCTGAACGAGCGCAAAGACGATATCGGTTTGCTGACCAATAAATTCCTGGAAGACATCGCGGAAGAATACGGAGCAAAAAAGAAAGAGATCAATGAAAAAGCATTGACCGCACTAAAAGCACACAACTGGACAGGGAATATCCGCGAACTTAGAAACGTTGTTGAACGTCTGGTAATTATGAGTGGTGAGGAGATATCACCACAGGATGTCGAGAAGTACCTGTAATCAGATCCTTTTTTCTGACTCAGACTTTTTAGGAGCTTCCTTCTTGGCGTAAGTAGGGCAAGTGTACTGGCTGCATGCGCTCAAAAACGCTGCGAAAGCTACTAACAGGACGATTTTTTTCATTTTTTTAGCTTTAGAGTTGGCTTGTCTATTAACAAAAATAAAATTCTTTAAGAAGAAAACAAATTAACCGGCAATATCACCCTCCTGTCTTCCGGATTGTCTATTCGACCATCAGGTTGCAACCCCGAATTTCGGAGTTATCCAGCCTGCCAAGAACCTCAAAAGTGCCATTTTCAAAGGATTTTCCAATATCCTCCGTTTCGATGAAGGAAATAGAATGCCAGTTTGCGAGGTCGACAACGTTAATCCCGCAGGTTTGATTTTGTAACCCTTTCTGAAACGGATCCGAGGTGTCGCGGCCTATTACCCGCACCCAAGGTGGACAATAAAACTGAGCCTCGCCTTTTGAATAGCACTGTGACAGCATTTCTGTCATTCCATACTCGGAATAAATATGCCTCGCATTCAGTCCATCACGCAGACTTTCGTGTAATTCATCACGTGTAATTTCCCTCCTTCTCCCTTTCATCCCTCCGGTCTCAAAAACAATGCAGTGGCCCAGGTCAGGACGCTGTTTTTCGGCCAGATCCAGCAAGGCAAATGAAACGCCCCAAAGAATCACCTTTTTTTTCCCTGTTTTCAATTGCTGAAGGTCCCAGAGCAGTTTTTCCGTGTCGTGGAGATAAAATCCAGAATGAGCAGACTCCGATTGCTTTATAAAATGATCGATCATGGCTACAAGCGAAGAATTTGTGCGCTCCAGATATGACGGGAGCAATGCGAGAAAATGGTAATCGCGGATGCTTCCAAAAAAGTATTCAAAGCACCTGACTGCATGCCTTAAATAGAACTGCAGGTCTGCCACATGATGCGCGCTTGTCGCGGAACCGGTCGTGCCACTGCTGCCGAAAATGGTTTCCGATGCCCATTCCCCCGTCTTTATTGCCTTTGTTTTAAAAAATGAGATCGGCAAAAAAGGAATATCACTGACGGTATGAATTTTATCGACATTTAGGCGAAGGTTCGAAATGTAACTACCGTAGACTGGGTTATTTGCGGCCTGGAACCGAAAAACCGATAACGCAATATCCTCAAACGACTTATCGTTTACTTTATATAATTGTGTTTCAAAACTTTTAAAAGTATTCAAGCGTTTGCTAATTTACCTCAATTCCAAAATCAAGATGAAGATATTTAAGGGTTTAGCGGTTCTGGTGACTACACTTACGCTGGGTTCGTGCTTCGATCCTCCTGAATTTCCCGCTACACCGCAAATTGATTTCGTAAAAGTTGGTTTCAAAGAGGGAAATGCAACAAACCGCACAGATTCTCTCATGGTTTGGATTGACTTCAAGGATGGCGATGGCGATCTGGGGTTGGATCCATCCGATCCAAGGTTCAACAGTGCACCATTCAACAACCTTAGGCTTTTCCAGACCAACGAAGCTGACAAGGCGAATCTGATTCCCGTGAATACCGCACTGGAGAACGTTGAGCACACGAACAAGCAGAATCAACGGGTAACGATTCCCGTGCACGTTCTCAAGATTGAAGATCCTACGCGTGGCAAACTTGTCTTCCCACGCACGCGAAAGCAAGCCGGTTACGGATATCTGCCAGCATACCACTGCGAGTATTATGAATATTTCCGCGCTGCCAACTACGCAGTTGAAGAAAAAAATAAAGCAGTACTCGATCAGTCAGCTGTCGTGGATACGTTGTTTCTACGCCAGGGAACAACCAAGACCGTAACACACTACATCGTTCGCGATACGCTTTACTTCCAGATAAATCCAGATCACTACAACATAGAAGTAGATTTTCTGGTGCAGGATCCTTCAAAGCCTGGTGCTGATCAGGATGGTTTTGTCGAATACAATTGGAGAAAGGAGTTTTGTCAGCAGAACCTCGATGGACGTTTCCCTTTCCTTACCGATAATGAAGGTTCTCCGCTGGAAGGAACAATACGTTATGCAATGACAACGGTTGGCTTCAAATTCATTTTCACGATCAAGACGCTCAAATTGCGTATCAAGATCCGTGACCGGAATTTCAACGAAAGCAACACGATCGTCACACCTCCGTTTACGCTCGATCAGATCAGAATTCCCTAGAACAATGAAGGGAAGTTTGCAGGATCTGCTTCACGCATGATCCCATACACCTTTTCGAAAATGTCTTCCACGCTTGGTTTGGTGAAGTAATCTCCGTCAGACGCATACGCAGGTCTGTGCTCTTTGCCGGAAATCGTTACTGGCGCGGTATCGAGATACTGGTAACCACCCTGTACTTCAAGCACCTGCTGCATCATATAGGAAGTAGCACCACCCGGCACATCCTCGTCTGCAAAGATTACGCGATTTGTTTTCCGGAGCGAAGCAACAATAGTGTGATGTATATCAAACGGAAGTAAGGTCTGAACATCGATGACTTCCACTGAGATATTGGCTTTGGAAAGTTGTTCAGCTGCTTCCATCACGATACGGCACATCGATCCGTATGTTACGATGGTAATGTCAGTGCCTTCGCGAAGTACATAAGGACTTCCGAGGGGAACGGTAAACTCGCTGACATTATCTGGAAGTTTTTCCTTGAGGCGATAACCATTGAGCGGTTCAATGATCACAGCAGGATCGTCTGACTGGAGCATCGTGTTGTAAAACCCGGCCGCCTGTGTCATGTTGCGCGGAACCAGAATGTAAATTCCGCGCAGACTGTGAAGGATCATGCCTATGGGTGATCCGGCATGCCACACACCCTCGAGGCGGTGCCCGCGCGTGCGCACGATCAGAGGCGCCTTCTGTCCACCCTTCGTGCGATAATGCAGACACGCGAGGTCGTCAGACAAAGTCTGCAAAGCATAGATGAAATAATCGAGATACTGGATCTCCGCAATCGGGCGAAGACCCCGCAACGCAAGGCCGATGCCCTGTCCTACAATAGTACACTCACGGATGCCTGTATCAGTCACGCGAAGCTCTCCGTGTTTCTGTTGAAGGCCTGCAAAACCCTGATTCACGTCTCCGATCCTGCCCACGTCTTCTCCGAACGCAAGCACACGGGGATCGCGTGTCAGCGCTGCGTCAAAGCAGTGCTGCAATATTTCTCTGCCATCAATAATTGAAGAGCTTTCCGAGTACTGCGGTGGAACTGCGGTAACCTTGAGCGCAGACTCATTCGACTCGCTATATAGATGAGAGCTGTAACGGTTGTGATTATCTGCTTCTGCCGCCTGAACCCATTGTATCAGATTTTTACGCGATTCAAGATTTGGCTCATGGCGCAAAAGTACAATTGCTTTTCGCGCAGCACGCATCGTGTCCAGCCGCGTTGCATTGATCGTCTTGATCAGCTCGATGCGAATCTCTTCCACGTCTGCTGCTTTTGTGCTTTCCTTTTCAGCGGCCGCAAGCACTTTAGCGATGTAGTTCTGATCTTTTTTAATGTCGTCTGTGAACGCCTTCCACGCGCGGTCACGTGCCTGCTTGGCAGACTGCCTGGCTTCCTTCTCTATCTCGTCAATTTCTTCCGGGAGGATCATCACATCATCAATGATCCACTCGCGCATTTTTTTGATACAGTCAAAGTCAGCCTCCCACTGCAGCCGCTCTTTTGATTTATAGCGTTCATGCGAGCCCGAAGTACTATGTCCCTGTGGCTGCGTCATCTCCTCCACATGGAACAACACGGGCACATGTTCTTCACGACAGACTTTTTCGGCACGCTGATAAGCTTCGATCAGGCCAACGTAATCCCATCCCTTCGCAACGATGATCTCATAACCTTTTTCGGTTTTCGTGCGCTGCAAGCCGGCAAGTGCTTTGGAAATGCTGGCTTTCGTTGTGTGATATTCCTGAGGAACAGAAATTCCATAACCATCATCCCACACGGAGATCAGCATAGGCACCTGAAGCACACCAGCTGCATTGATGGATTCGAAGAACATACCCTCAGAAGTCGATGCATTTCCTATCGTCCCGAAAGCAATCTCATTTCCGTTGTCGGATAGTTCAGGATAAGCATGCAGTGCCTTATTGTTTCTGAAGAGTTTCGAAGCATAGGCAAGTCCGAGCAGGCGCGGCATTTGTCCGGCAGTTGGAGAAATATCAGCACTGCTGTTTTTGCTTTGCGCGATGTTCTTAAGCTTGCCGAGTTCATCAAGCATACGTGTTGCGTAATGGCCATTCATCAGGCGGCCCGCAGATGCAGGATCTGCCTCAACACTTGTGTGTGCATAGAGCTGGGCAAAATATTGCTGAACAGTGAGCTCACCGATGGCAAACATGAAGGTCTGATCGCGGTAGTAGCCTGATCTGAAATCACCATTACGGAAAACTTTCGCCATGGCGATCTGCGCAACTTCTTTACCGTCACCAAAGATTCCGAATTTCGCCTTGCCCATGAATACTTCCTTGCGGCCGATGATGCTGGCCTCACGACTTTCAACAGCGAGTCTGTAGTCGGCCAGGATCTCTTTAACCCTCGCCTGCGAGTACTTCACTTTGGCTTCCTTCGTTATGCTCAAGTCCGTGGATTTAGATAGTTGAACAACTGTTAGGTTCAAAAATAGCCATTACCCCTTACCTTTCAAAAACCCTGGCTACCTTCGAAACAGTTTTTATAATTCTTTCAAAAACGAATAATAATCGAATGCCAATGAATTGATTTCTGGTCGCGGAATTTTTCTAAACATTTCACCCGCAGGTCAGAATTTATCACCGTGTTGCCGAGAACAATGCGCGTTTTATTCGGTTTGCCTGATCCTGAGTAAAACTTAAGCAAATCCTCTCAATATAAAGTGACTTGCTATATTTGCACCCGCTAAATCGTTTGAAATATGATAATCGGTGTTCCTAAAGAAATCAAAAACAATGAGAACCGTGTCGCCCTTACTCCTGCCGGTACACAGGAACTGGTGAAGCGCGGACATACCGTATACGTGCAGAATTCTGCAGGCCTTGGCAGCGGGTTCAGCGATGAAGAATACGCGAAAGCCGGAGCAAAAATGATTCAGAATGCCGCTGAAATTTTCGGCCTCGCAGAGATGATCATCAAGGTAAAGGAACCGATTGAACAGGAATATAAACTGATTAAAAAAGACCAGCTTGTCTTCACTTACTTCCACTTCGCTTCGTACGAGCCGTTGACAAAGGCAATGATCCAAAGTGGTGCAGTGTGTCTCGCATATGAAACTGTTGAGCGCGAAGACAGAAGTCTCCCGCTTCTTATTCCAATGTCTGAGGTAGCTGGAAGAATGGCGATCCAGGAAGGTGCGAAATATCTTGAGAAACCATTGAAGGGCCGTGGTATTCTGCTGGGCGGTGTTCCGGGCGTGAAGCCTGCGAAAGTGCTCATCCTCGGTGGCGGTGTTGTGGGCACGAACGCTGCAAAGATTGCTGCCGGCATGGGTGCCGATGTCACCATCATGGATCTGAACATCACGCGCCTGCGCTACCTCGATGACGTGATGCCGAAGAACGTTCACACCATGGTGTCGAACGAATACAGCATTCGCGAACTTGTAAAGGATCATGATCTCATTATCGGTGGTGTACTTGTGCCTGGTGCAAAAGCCCCGAAGCTCATTACCCGCGATATGCTGAAGACAATGCGTCCTGGAACAGTTCTCGTTGACGTAGCCGTTGATCAGGGAGGTTGTATTGAAACCTGTACACCAACTACGCACGAAAATCCTACATTCATTATTGACGATGTGGTTCACTACTGCGTGGCAAACATGCCAGGCGCAGTACCTTATACATCTACACTTGCGCTTACCAACGCAACACTTCCTTATGCGATCCGCCTCGCGGGTATGGGCTGGAAGAAAGCGTGCGCAGAAAATTCAGATTTACGATTGGGCTTGAATGTTGTGCAGGGTGAAGTGGTTTACAAAGGCGTTGCCGATGCGTTCAACATGCCGTATACGGATGTGAAGAAGTTTTTGTAATCAGGAACTTAACTGGATAAAAAAGGCAGGGGCACGTGTTCTGCCTTTTTTTTGTTGACCAGCAACAAGGAAGCCCTGTTTTTCGGATTGGATCGATTAGTAACTCCTAGTCTATTTGTTATTGCCTTCTGTCCAATCTTTGTCGTACAAAGTCCATTCCATTAAGTAGCCGTTCTCTTTTCGGAGCTTTTCATTATCAATAATGAAATCTATATCTGAATGAAAAAGCTCTACTTTCAATTTTTGACGATCGCGCTTTCCATTGCAGTATCGTTTGCAAGTTTCGCCCAGGCCCCTGTCATCACATCCTTTGATCCGTCAGAAGGATGGGCGGGTCAGGTCATTGAAATTACGGGAACGAATTTCAATAACGTCACTGATGCAGCGATCGGGAACACGAGCGCAATAATTCTAAACAAAAATGAAAATTCCGTTAGGCTTTTAATTTCCGAAACCGCTTCGACAGGGATATTAAGGTTAACGAATGTGTCGGGCGATGGATTTTCACAAGGTGCTTTCACAGTACTGCCCTTCAACATCTTTAAAGCACCAAGTCTCATGGTGAACAAGATGCTTGATGGATATAATTCTGAAGGAACGTCAATGTCGATCTCCGCGGACAACAATACGATTGCCATTGGAGCACCCGAGGTTGGAAAGGTCAGGATCTTAAGGCGTGAGGGAAATGCGTTTGTTGAGGAGGCAGTTATCACGGAATCGGGTAAGGCTGGTTTTGCGATTGCTCTTTCCGCTGCAGGCAATACACTTGTGGTTGGCGCACCCGGCCCGAATGAAAGCGTTGGACTTATTAGAATATATGAAAGAATAAATGGCCAGTGGACCGAAGTAGGTGAACATGTGGGGACTGGCGCTGTAGCTGGTTTCGGATATGGGATGGGCTCATCGGTAGCAATTTCTGCTGACGGAAATGTCGTTGCTGCCGGTTCTCCCCATGGCGGTACCAGTTCGGACGGTGGCGCCTGGATTTTTAAAAGGATTAACGGAGTCTATGAACAAGATGGGCCTCGGCTCACAGGGAGTGGTGTGATTGGATTAGGTAATTCCCACCAGTGGCCGCTCTCGCTTTCCAATGATGGTAAAACGTTAGCAATTTCAGGTGTTGACAATGGTTCAAAAGGCGCAGTGTGGGTTTTTACAGACGATGGAAACCAGTGGACCGAATTTCAAAAATTGGTGCCGCCTGATAATTTCGTGCGAGAGATGAGATACTCCGTTGATTTGAGTGGGGACGGGTTGACACTCGCGGTTGGAGCCCCGGTTACTCCGTATGAAAATGGTCCTCAAAGCGACACCCCTGGCGCCACTATCGTGTTCGAAAGAGAACCCGGAGAGAGTTTCACTTTCAAACAAAAACTACAGTCTACGCACTATTCTGTGTTAAAATACCAAGGTGGTGACGTGTCAATTAGCGACAACGGTTCTGTATTGGCGGTGGGCGAATATCACCCTGCTCACCTTGATGCGAGCGGTGTCAGAATTTATTTAAAGGTCGGGACCAACTGGGTTGAGCAGGCGGGAAAAGTCCGCTATTACTTTTCTTTGAATGAACTTACTGAATACGACCCCAATGATGGACAGGGATATTCAGTAACAATTTCACCAGACGGCACCGTGCTGGCCATGGGCAGCCCTGACGCAAACTATGGTATCTACCTGTGGGAGTCTGGACATCCACCGGAGATTACATCTTTTTCTCCGCATGTTGGCGGCATCAATACCGTGCTGACAATTAACGGATCGAATCTCGACCGGACACAGGAGGTAAGCGTAAATGGGAACCCCACAAATTTGTTCATCGCCAGCACAGCACAGGTGCAAACCACGATCACTGGCGGCACAAACAGCATCGGTAACATCCTCTTAACTGCAAAGAATGGGCAG
Source organism: Fulvivirgaceae bacterium JP3-4 (assembly GCA_029309925.1). Lineage (GTDB taxonomy): Bacteria > Bacteroidota > Bacteroidia > Cytophagales > Cyclobacteriaceae > Chryseosolibacter. The sequence goes on along the minus strand of JARKND010000001.1, from coordinate 1,031,955 downwards.
GTGAGTATTGGCAATTTTGAACTTGTTGAACCTCCCGTTATAAGCTCGGTAAATCCGCTGAGCGGAGGTCCGGGAACGATTGTCACAGTCGTTGGTCAGAACCTGCAACATATCAGCAGCGCAACTATTGGAGGCGCTACTGCAACTATTGAAGTCAGCAGCGACACACAGATCGAGCTAACTGTTGGCAAAGGATCTAACGGGCCAGTTTCTCTGCAAACACCCGGAGGTTCAACCGTTTCATTAGAGGATTTTCACTTTGTGACGCCTGCGCCACAAATCGTTAATTTTTTTCCAGCGTCTGCATCACCAATGGCGATCGTGACGATTACAGGAACTAATCTGTGGTGGGTCGATGAAGTCAACATTGGTGGTTCTCCGGCTGCAAGTTTTTCCATCAATGAGGAGGGTAACATTGAGGCTGCCGTCAGCATAGAGGCGATGTCAGGAGAAATCTCAGTTTCGTCAGAAGGTGGCATTACAACGATCGGAGGATTTACATTCGTTGAACCTGCTCCGGTTATTTATGCAATCGATCCATCAGAGGGTTCGGTAGGAACTGTGATTTCAATATTTGGCGAAAATTTCCAGGCAACAACGAAAGTTAAAGTCAACGCCACTGAAACCTACGTTCTGGAAAAAAATGCTGGGCGCATAAGAGCTCTTGCAATGCCTAACAGTACTACGGGATCTGTTGATGTCGAAGTTGGACAACACACTGCATCAAGCCAGCAGCATTTTACCGTTACTCCTTCCAGTCGACCTGAACAGCAAGTTGGAAACATTATGACTGGAACGAGCCCTGTTGCAAACACAAACTTTGGCGAAACCCTGGCAGTTTCTGCTGACGGATCTGTTGTAGCAATTGGCGCGTCTTTAGATGACACAGGTTGCACGCAATGCGGGAGCGTGAGAATGTTCGAGCGAAACCATTTGGGAGAATTGGTGCAGGTGCAATTCATTCAGCTTCCTCTCCAACAGAGTCAACAAGCTGGTTACGCACTGGCTTTGTCTGCAACAGGCAAAACGCTTGTCATCGCGGGCAAGGTTACAACCACGCCATATCTCTATGAGCGCAATGACGATGGTGTTTGGGAACTAACCCATGTGCTGCCCAGTCCTACATCGGGATCATATTCGATCGCAATATCTGGTGATGGTACACGTCTGGCTTTCGGCCGATTGTCAACTTCCAACAACCCGATCATTGTTAAGGTGTTTCATTTTGTTGACGGAAGCTGGCAGCAGAGTCAGCAAATCTCACCACCGGGTGAAATCGTAGGGCTAAGCAGGTTTCCGAAGCTCGCATTCTCACTTGACGGAAACACACTGGCCATCAGCAGTCCTGAAGACAATAACAGAAAAGGTGCTTTATGGATTTACGAGTATGATGATGTAAACCACAACTGGATGAATGATGGAACGAAGCTCGTGCCTAACGACATGAACGGAGCGAATGTCCAATTCGGTTCCACTTTAGGAGTGACCGCAGACGGAAGCCGCATTGTTGCCGGCACCCCACTCGAATCATCTAATGGCTGCCTGGGCGCGTTCTGGTCCTTTGCTCTCAATGGGAACAACTGGATTCAAGAGGCACCGAAAGCAAAACCACAGGGCTTCGGGGCTGGTTCAGTTTATTTCGCCACTGCTATCAGCGTTTCTGCCAGCGGAGAAAGAGTAGCAGTGGGCGCACCCTCGGATAATTTCGCAGGTGCGATTTATTTTTTTAACTGGGATGGCGCAGCGTGGGTACAGGATGGGAATAAGGTCGTTCCACAGGGAAATGGATCTCAAAAAGGACATGCGGTTGTGTTGGCACCGAATGGAAATTCGTTGATTACAACGAGCCGCGGTTACGGCTTTTATGAATTTCGGAGTGGCCAGCAACCGCCAAAGCAAACTCCGCTCATTGAACTTCAGTCACAAAATTGTTTTGTTGATGACGAGCCTATAACACTGTCAGCGTCATCAAATTCTGACGGAGCGATCACTTATAACATCGTCTCTGGCGGAAATGGATCAGGCCAAATTGACGGTGATCAGTTCACACCATTAGGCACCGGCACCGTGCATATCCGTGCATTTCAACAACCGACTGCCAACTTCCACGCAGCAGAGGCCTTCGCGACAATAACGATCACGGCAAATCAGGTTGACCAGGCAATTACCTTTGAACCCATTCCAAACAAAACTTTTGGTGATGGCCCCTTCGTCCTCTCAGCTTTTGCGAGTTCAGGTTTGCCAGTAGTCTTTGAGGCAAACAACCCAAGTGTGGCAACGATAACTGGCGATGTTGTGACGATTGTAGGTGTTGGTGAAGTTACGATTACAGCCTCCCAGCCTGGCAATGCTGATTTCACACCAGCCGACATTGTGGAGCAAACCTTCACAGTAAATAAGGGTGTCCAGACAATCACATTCAGCGAATTATCTGCAAAAACTTTCGGTGATCTAAATTTTACTTTAACGGCACAGGCGAGTTCACAACTGCCAGTGACCTTTCAAAGCAGTGACGAAAATGTTGCAACAATAGTTGGGAACCAAGTGACGATTCTGGCAGCAGGCAATGTTACAATCACTGCTTCACAAAATGGAAATCTACTGTATGACGCGGCACCCATGGTTCATCGCGAACTGACGGTAGCTAAGGCAGATCAACAAATTACTTTCGATCCGGTATCTGTAAAGAACTTTGGTGATGAACCCTTTACCTTGAGTGCTTCAGCCAGCAGCGGACTGCCAATAATTTTTGAATCCAGTAATGAAAATATCGTTGCTATCGATGGTGATGCAGCAACGATCCTTGGTGCTGGTACCGTCATTCTGATTGCAAATCAGGAAGGCAATGCAAATTACAACGCAGCCCAAAGTGAACTAGAACTCACTGTTGCAAAGGCCGAGCAGATCATCACTTTTAATCCGGTGGGAACAAAAATCTTCGGTGACCAAGCCTTTACCTTGAGTGCCTCAGCCAACAGCGGACTGCCAATAATCTTTGAATCCAGTAATGAAAATATCGTTGCTGCGATGGTAATGCAGCAACGATCCTTGGTGCTGGTACCGTCATTCTGATTGCAAATCAGGGAGGCAATGCAAATTACAACGCAGCCCAAAGTGAACTACAACTCACTGTTGCAAAAGCCGAGCAGACCATCATATTTGATCCAATAGGAACAAAAACGTTTAGCGCTCCCGACTTCGCTCTCGTGGCCTCAACAAGTGCAAACCTTCCTGTGACTTTTGAATCCAGTGATTTAACGGTAGCCACTGTTAGTGGAAATGTGATTGAGATTGTCGGGGCAGGCACCACTATTATCACAGCTTCACAGGCTGGCGATGTTAATTTCAATCCAGCAAGCCCGGTGCAACGATTGCTGACTGTAGAGAAAGCCAATCAGCAAATTCTGTTTGATGCTATTTCAGAAAAGACGTTTGGAGAAAGTGACTTTCTGCTCAACGCTGCAAGCGACTCCGGGTTGCCCCTCGCGCTCGAGAGCAGTAACCCTGCTGTCGCAACTGTGAGCGGCAATCAAGTGACGATTGTCGGGGCTGGTGTCACCACCTTTACCGCTGCACAGCCAGGCAATAGCAATTATAAATCTGCCTCAGTTCAACGAACGCTCACTGTTAAAAAAGCAGAACAGCAGATACAATTCGAAAAGATCGGGTCGAAATCATTTGGCGATGCTCAGTTCAAACTCAATGCAATTGCAACTTCCGGTCTTCACATTGATTACAGCACCGCCAACCCGGCCGTGGCCAAGGTTACAGGTAATGAAGTCGAAATATTAAAGGCGGGATCGGTAACGATCACCGCAACGCAGGCTGGGAACGCGAATTACAATCCTGCTATAGCAACTCAGGATTTTATCATCAATAAAGCAACGCAGGAAATTTCATTCTCAAGCATTCAAACGCTCACCTATGGGGACGCACCTTTAAAAATCCACGCGGCCGCTTCATCAGGACTTCCCGTTTCATTCATCAGCAACGATGTATCGATTGCGACTGTTAGCGACAACCAAATAACCATTCTTGGAGCCGGGGATTTGACACTTATTGCCCAACAAGATGGTAACGAAAACTATTCTGAAGCGCAATCATCGCAACAAATTGTCATCAGGAAGGCATCGCAAACAATTACGTTTAATGCGCTCGAATCGAAAAATACAATGGATCGGGAATTTGTGCTCGAGGCGCATGCAACGTCTGGCCTGGGTGTCACTTTCGAAAGTGATAATTCGAATATTATTTCGATTTCCGGTACTACTGCCACGATCAAAGGACCAGGAACAGTAACAATAAGGGCTGTTCAGGAAGGAAACCAGAATTACCTTCGAGCGGAACCCGTCTTACGAGAACAAGTTGTCCAACTGGTATCATCCGTGATTGAAAGAGAGACACGCACAACGCTATATCCGAATCCAACCGATGCATTCGTGACATTACAACTAGAAACGGCCGATGAAAGAACTTTTTCAATTGTCGATGTTTCAGGGCGGAAATGCAGCAACGTCACAATCCGGGAAATGAATTCCGGCAAATATGAATTTGACCTCAGGGAATTAAGTCCTGGAATGTATTACATTGTTGTAAATGAACTGCCCGGGCGTTTATTCAGGGTTGTCAGACGTTTACGGTAATCGGTACTAAGGTTGCCGTGTCAGGCAAATTCGGGCAAGTCTGCCAGGACGGTAGTTTTTCCCGAACTCCAGTCTGTTAACGCACAATAATGCACCATTCCATTCGTAACAGAAATGAATTTTGCTTTCAACGAAGCATTATATGCAGAAACCTGTTGTAGGGTTGTAGCGGATAATGCCAGCATAGGCGATTTGCACTCAACAATCATCCAGGGATTGCCGTCACGTCCGAACACCACAATGTCGCTGCGTTTCTGAAGCTGGTTGTAGTTCAATCCACCTTCCACCCGGATGAGCGCCTTCGGATATTTTTTTTCGATGACCAGGTAGTTAATAAAATGTTGCCGCACCCATTCTTCTGGCGTCAGAACAATATATTTTTTCCGGATCACGTCAAAAATCCATACTTTTCCCTCTGCTTTCTTAAGCTTGCAGTCGTATTCCGGCAGGTTGAGCTTAACCATAAGCCGACAAATTACAATGTTTTAGACAATGAAAACCAAAAAGGAAATCGTTGAGAATTGGCTCCCCCGCTACACCGGCCAACCCCTTGACCAATTCGGACAATACATCCTGCTCACCAACTTCGACAACTATGTGAAGATGTTCGCAGAAATCCATAACGTTCCGGTGATCGGACTCGACAAACCCATGCGCAACGCAACCGCAGGCGGTATCACGATCATCAACTTTGGAATGGGAAGTCCCAACGCAGCCATGGTGATGGACTGCCTGAGCGCGATCAATCCGAAAGCTGCTTTGTTCCTGGGAAAATGCGGAGGACTTAAAAAGAAAAACGGACTTGGCGATCTGATCCTTCCGATCGCTGCGATCCGCGGAGAAGGAACATCGAATGATTATTTCCCACCTGAGGTGCCTGCCCTTCCTGCCTTCGCACTACAGAAAGCAATTTCAACAACCATTCGCGACCTCGGTCACGACTATTGGACAGGAACGGTGTACACGACTAACAGGCGCGTATGGGAATGGGACGAAAACTTCAAAGAATATCTGCGCAAGATCCGCGCACAGGCCATTGATATGGAAACAGCTACAATCTTCTCTACTGCTTTCCATAATAAAATTCCAACAGGTGCATTGCTGCTCGTCTCGGATCAGCCGATGGTACCTGAAGGCGTGAAAACTGAGAAGAGCGACATGTCGGTGACAGCGAAATTTGTTGAGCGCCACCTCAAGATCGGTATCGACTCACTGAAGCAATTGATCAACCAGGGGCTTACTGTAAAACATCTTCGGTACTGAGCACTTCTTCTTCAACTTCGTTTTTTTTTCCGAGCAGGTTGGAAGACTTTACAGTAAGTAACACGATCATTCCGATTACAAAATATACACCCAGCGCCAGCGCGCTGTTGCGCATGCTTCCTGTAAGCTGATTGATAAAGCCGTATGAAAACGTTCCGAACACGATCGAGAGGTTGTACGTCACATCGTAAAAGCTGAAGTACGAGGCGTGATCGATCGTATTCTCAGGGATGAGCTTCGAATAGGTTGCCCGGGACAACGACTGGATGCCACCCATCACAAGCCCCACAACGGCAGCAATAATATAAAAATGTAGGGCGGTCGTAATGAAGTAAGCGGTGACACAAATGCCGATCCAGATGGTGATCATTGTCATGAGTGCGAAACGATTTCCGCTGCGCATGGAGAGCCGCGAAAAGGCCCAGGCTCCCACTGCACCTAGCAGCTGAATGGCAACAACCGTGGGAATGAGCGTGTCATCTTTCAATTGCAGAACATCAGTTCCGAACAAGGTTGCGAGATACATCACAGTCTGCACGCCCATGTTCCAGAAGAAAAAGGCAAGCAGGAATTTTTTCAGATCGCGTTGCTCCTTCAGGCTTCTCCACACTTTCGCAATTTCCTGATAGCCCTTTGCCCAGATGTCGTTGGAAGGTTTTCGGTTATAAGGATTGTCGGGAAGTCTCCGAAGGGGAATCAGCGAAAATCCCATCCACCACAAGCCCACCAGCACGAATGAAATGCGCGAAGCAAGACCACTGGTAATGCCGAAGGTTTCGTGACCAAGAATCAGAACAAGGCATATCACCATCAGCAGAACGCTGCCATAGTAGCCCATTGAATATCCCTTCGCGCTGGTCGCATCATATCGGTCTGAAGTTACGATCTCGGGAAGAAACGCATCGTAAAAGACAAGGCTTCCTGAATAACCGATACTGGCGATGATCGAGAGGAAGATTGCAAGCGGAACGGTTTCAAGGTCAGTGAAGAAAAACAAACCCATACATGCAATGCTGCCCGTCCAGGCAAAGGCTTTCATGAAAACTTTTTTGTTGCCGGTATAGTCGGCCGCACCAGATAGCAACGGCAGGATTGCAGCCACAATCAGAAACGACAGCGACAAGGCGTATGAATACAAATTTGAATTCTGGATTTGATAGCCCAGGAAATTGATGACATCACTTCCGTTGTCAACTGCGACTGCTTTGTAATATATTGGAAAAATTGCCGTGATGATGACCAGTGAGTACACGGAGTTAGCCCAGTCGTACATGGTCCAGGCGCGAACAGTTTTAGGATCGTTGAGCTTTGTTGCTGTCGTCATCATTTTGGCCAGTGAGATTCATAGCAAGATAGAAACTTTTCGACAGAGATTGAGCGGATGCCGGAAGGACAAAAAATTTCTCAGCGCAAGGCTAATGTGAGGTGCGTTAGTGAACACTACATGCAACAACTAGCTTATGGTTATGCAATAACCCTGTCATTAAGCAGTTTGATCCAGTGCCTGCGCGGATGGACAAGGAAAATATAACGGGTATTCTCGGCTGATGTGAGTTCAATCCCTCTTTCCAGTTTTGGATGCGGATTAACAGAAGCGATTGATGCGTGGTCGAAATCCTGAACCTTATCCGACTTTAGGGATCGAAAAATAAGGCGCTTGTCGGTGAGTGTAAGTTTCCCCGCAATGCTTTCAACTCCGTTCCAGCTGTTGGCGGGAGCGGCCAGCAGTACAATTTCGCCTGGTATAAGCTGCAGAGACGGTAGCGATCTCTCAAGTTTCTTTTCTTCACGTTTCGCCAATTTCGGTATCAGGTAGAACGCAACAAACGCGAAGAAGCCCGTAGAAAAAAGTGAGTTGAAGAGACTCTGGTTGAAGCTATAGTCAAGAATAAACCGGCTGGAAACGAATTGCACCACGAGCCAGCCGAGGCATGAAATAATGAGTTGCTTTTGCTTCATTGCGGACTTGATTCGATTACGGGCGTAAAAAGTAACCGATCGGTCAGAGTGCTGCAATTTAAGAATTACGATTGTCGGTGGTGTGAGGTGAAAGCTACGGGCAGCCAGACAGCATACTATTAAAGGCCAGCAAATTTGTTCCTGAATGACACGTGTTTCCTGCAATAGAAATAGTGACGCAGCTTTCAATCAGATCACAAAATAACGAAAAGTTATACTGTGATACCGGCAACCAGGAATGACAAGGCGGTCCATAACTTCTGAAATGAACGCGAGCGATCCAGTGCAGCGTTTGCCTTCATTATTGCATCTCGCGAGTCGGCTATCTCTTCGAGGGACCGATGGATCAGCGCATCCTGCGAATTCCTCGACTGCTTCACCTGCATAATCACCTCGTTGCTTTGTTTGAGCGCAATGATTGTTTTTTCTTCCGGTGATTGCATGGGTAACCGCGTCATCGCCACGACCTCAATTTCCGCACTACAGGGATCAAATCAAGAATTAATATCTTCAGTTCGGTGAGTGGAATTTTTGACAACGTTCTCGTAAGAATAGCAAAGGCCTGATCGGAGAGGCCTTCGTCCCATTCATCATAGCTCCATTTGGGAAAAGATTTACAAAACGTATCATACAGCGCAGACTTTGCTTCGTTGATAGTTTTGTATTCCCCGCGCGCCACTAACACTTGCGCGATTGCGTCCGAGATATGTTGTACCTTGTGTTCACCGCCAACGGTAATCGATGACAGACATTTTTTAAGTTGCTCACAGAGTTCAGGATACGTGTTGGTTTTTGTAATGAAGCTATGCGCGCCTAATGCTTTTGCTTTGTTCAAGTCGGCAGAACTGCGTGACGTGGAATACATCACAACCTTGCTATGGTTTAATATTCCGTTCTTGCTTGCCTCCGCGATGAACTGGAAGCCATCCATCTTTGGCATATTGATGTCAACGAAGATCACATCTGGCGCGGGTTCCTTCGATGAATGCAGAAGAAATTGTTCGGGGTCAGCACATTGATTGCACACGGTATCCGGGGCCACGTCCCTGATTGCTGACACAAAAATCTCGCGATCGTCAGAGTCGTCATCAATGATTAAAAATAAGGCAGGTCTGGTGCGCCCATTCATATCCAGGTGGCTTAAATTCGACATTGGCCTCAAGGCCATTCAGCGGGACGTACCACCTAGAAGAACTTCAGTGAGTGTTGTTGGGAAGTAGAGGTAAATGGTTTGCTTAAATGAAGGTACTGAAATATGCAGGCATTACCTACGCCTCCTGCCCGCTTTTATTTTCAATTTTCAAAACCGATGAAATCAATGTAAATACTCACGATTGACATAAGGAACAGCATGTTCAACCGTGCTTAACTAAAGCAATATTATCATGAATGATAACAGCCTTCGGCTACCAGAAAGGCGGTTTCACATTGGTGGAGCGCGGGAATGTAAGACATGATTCCTTTCGCTCTTCCATCAACGCTTCGTATGGGAGCTCGCGCGAATTAATAAACATTGATGCGGAAGTTATACCCTCGACCGAAAAGACACCGAGTACGTGCTCATCCGGATTGGTTAGGCTGAACACGTTCCCCTGCATGCGAATCGCGTTAGGCACAAACAAGCTTCCGTTTCCGATCTCCTGTGCATGAGCGAGTTTCCAATACTGGTAAGTTTCTTCCGTGAGACTCAACTGATCGACACGAATGTGAAAACGCAGATCGAAGGTGCGGGGCTCCAGTGGAACTGTTGCCATCAGCAAATCATTAAATTCGCGTGATGTATAAAACCTGTTGTTTGAAAGCAGGACGCCATAGCTGTTATTCACGACCCAGCATGTACAACATGTGCAAGGTCCGAAACTTTCCAGGCCGTTAGACCCGGGTCGCATCCCGCTGCAGGGAGGCGGATCAGGTACCGTCAATCCCGAACGGTTAATCACTCTCGTTTTCTCATGGGGAGCATCCCTGATTTCGTAAGTAGTTGTCCAGCGCCAGCGCAGGAAATTACTTTGCTCAGCGCCCCCTTTCGAGTCAATCAAAAACTTTACAGCATGCTGGGGCTTGAAGACATCGTCACGATTGAGTGCGTTCAACCAAAGTTCATACCGGAGATTTTCAATCCTCCCGGGTGCAGTCATGAGCTGCGGTTGTGTTGCATATTCTTTCCCATCTGCCGTAACAATTTTTATGTGATACTTGCGGCCAATTGTACCACGCATGCCATTAGCTGACGTGTAATATTCGCCACCGCTCAATGTTTCTGTGAGCATCTCACTATTGCCCTGGTCGTCAAAAATCTGAACGGTAGCCTGTGTTACGTATTCAGGTATTTTAATAATCCTGTTCGTGACATGAGGTCGATAGAGTGTTACCTTGTATGGTCCGGGATCGCTGGTGATAGCGCCATCAACCACGAGGATTGGGTTGAGGCTGAGGACAGGTAGTTCAAAGCGTTCGATGCATCCACCAGCGAGTACAAATAAAAAGATGAATTGGATTGTATATCGCATCCAGCGCGGAATCAGACTAAATATAAAAATATTCCCGCAATTTTTTTTAGGATTCACGGGCTGGTCTTTTGGGGATTCAGAAATACACGTATCAATTCAGATTTCGATCAGAGCGCCAACACCAACCCGCAATGGGCAGCAAACCAAAAAAAATAAGCCGCCTATTGCTAGAGCGACTTATAAGACGGTCAGGGAGGTGTGTGTAGTTAGCCAATATTTAAACCATGACCATGCATTTCTTGTATTATGGGATGACGATATAGGCTACGTTGCCTTTGCACTGATCGAAGTTATCGCTCAGCTGAAATTCACTGATAACCGAAATATCCGGTAAAATTTCGGTGGCTCCCGTAACCACATCACGAAGAATAATAACAGCAAAACTAGCGCGTGCGACTGTGGTAAAATTTCCCTCGTTCAGCCGATCTGTCCGTTTAATTTTTATCGATATAGCGTCAACTCTTGACAATTTCTGAAGTAAAGAAGGTAGCTGATTTCGCTTGATATATGATAATGAGACGTTTGCAGTCCCGGTGGTCGTAGCTGGCGAAGTCATAGAAATTTATGTCATAACCAGCAGTAAAATTTTTATGCCAGGACTATCTTTTAAGATAATCGAAGTTTCAACATAAAAAAGAGACATTCAACTGCCCGTCCAGCAGCGAATGTCTCCGAGAATGGTAATAATCCCTAATTAACCCCCATTCTGAAGCAATAATACGTTACCTGGCTGTTTACCCCGGTGTTATTCCGTGCTGAACCTTACATGGCCAACTATAAATGCCTTATCATATACGATAACTTCAGAAATGTCTCGGCAATCTGCCGATTATCTTATAAGAGAAGGGTTGGCACGAGATTTTTATATTTTGAACTATTTGTATCTATGCGGTGGGAAGAAGAGAAAGTGAAAAAATCAGCATACTCAGTAACAAAACTGAAGTCTACCCTCATTGATATACTCGAAAACGGACAAAACGTTTGTGTCCATTTGCGTTTGGTCGGGGAATTATGGCAACCGCATTTCGTAAGAGTTGTTAACGTAACAGACAACCGTGTACTGGTGAACGATGAAGTACGCCACAGACTCGTTTCAATCGAGCTATCAAAAATAATGCAATTCGAAATTGACCATCGTTTTAAAGGGATAGAGCCGCACAACCACTACGATGTGATACTAGACGCAGAAACATCCGCTTTCCTATGATGAATATTAAGACGACCGAAGTTCACACAGAGGAACTCACGTTAAGCGGACTTACCGTCAAATTTTTTGTGAAGCCTGATGAAAAATCGCGAGGTTTTACCGTTTTCTGTAAGGCGTTTGACACGAACCATTCCCTCCTATGGAGCACCTATCTGTTGGATGCTAAAGGGCAGAACAGAGTTTTTGATTCACTGCAGGATGCTGTAGCAAAGACAAAATCATTCTTTATAGCATATAAAAAGTAGCCTTTCGCGCGATGCCGTTTTCAAAACAACTGAAGTCGCAGTGCCTGCGGCTTTTTTATCCTTGCCAAAACCGGAACTTATCCCAGGAATTGGGATTGCTGATCGTCCATGTAAAGCTCCAGCCTTAGTTTTTTTCAAACAGTTCAGGGCTCTGGTGTCGTAATTGAAACGATAATTTGGTTAGCCCTTGATATTATCCTTTTAGCGTCTTGAATTTCCAGATTTGATTGTTTGATGAGTTCATCATTTGATCTTTTCGACTGCTGTACTTTTAACAGTACCTGGTTGCTTTCATTGATCGCAACGAGCGTCTGCTGTTCGTGATTTTCCATCGTGCTTCGTTATACCGGGCGCAGGGAGGCCGATATGACGATGGGTCTCAGTGTGCAAATATTTACTACGTCTTAGCGAAGAGTGTTTTTTATTTTTATGACAAAAGCCATTCCGTGTTGCAACGCACGCGGAATTGTAAGAATGACTTCCAAAGAGAATTAATTTTTCGGAAAATGTGCTACGAAACATGCACCGAGCAAATCAACGTACGCTCCGTATGTATTCGGTTTAACGAGGTAGTCAGTTGCACCCAGATCCATCGCACGCTTCTCACTCATTGGAGATCGTGAAGTAGATAAAATGAAGACCGGTATTGCAGAAAGAAGTGCATTTTCCTTGATCCTCCCCAATACTTCAAGCCCGTCCATCATCGGCATATTGATGTCAAGGTAGATGCAAATCGGAAGATCGGTAGTTTCAAGCAACTTCAAAGCTTCGTAGCCATCACTCGCGATTTTACAGAGCAGGTCGGGTCTGACGGCCTGCATTGCTTCCCTGAAGATGTGCTGATCATCGCGGTCATCGTCAACATAAAGTATGTAGGCTTTGGGCTGTTCTGACATAAGTTTGATAGCGTAAAGCTAGACATCCAGGCTGAGACGAGCAAAGGTCAGCACCAATTGGGAGAGTTATTCACTGAGAAAACAAGACAGAACCTAAGCCACGGTGGGTTCGAATGCCCATATGATATGAAATTCACGCTGTGGATAACCACAAATTCAAAAAACAGTTCTCGCTGAATACCTACTGGAATCGGTGCTTGCAGACCAAGGTTCTTATCGGCTACTTACTTCTTTGATAACGGTTGCGATACAATTCCGAACCTCAAGAATGGATGCCGGTTTGGTAACGAACCATCGTGCACCGAGTTCGATGATCGCGTCCCGCTCCACGGGGCGACTTTCAGTCGTATAGACGCACACTGGAATATTTCTAAAAGTGTCAGACGACTTTAAAAGCGAGAGTGTTTGTCGGCCATCCAGCTTCGGCATATTGATGTCGAGAAAGATAAGGTCTGGTAGTACCACAGCATCATGTTGCAAATACTGTAATGCCTCTTCTCCATCACGCACCCCGATGCACTTGTAATCAGGCGAAACTGCATGGACTGATTCCTCAAAAATTAAACGATCTTCGGGGTCGTCATCGACCAATAGAATTAGCATAGTGAAGGGTGGAGTAGCCGAAATTTAAAGAAAATTTTTTCAGCAGTGGTTCATAAAAGATGCCGGGCAGGTTTCTCGCACTGATCGTATCGCCTTTTCTCGCGGTGATTGTATCGCCCTGATCGATTTTGCAGGCTCGAAATGACGATGGTAGGTGCTTGGGTCATCCAAGACTTACAAGGCTTGAAGCTTGTAGCTTGTAGCTTGTAGCTAGCAGCTCTTCTGCGGAGAGGTTTCTCGCACTGATCGTATCGCCTTTTCTCGCGGTGATCGTATCGCCTGATCGATTTTGCAGGCTCGAAATGACGATGGTAGGTGCCTGTCTCATCCAAGACTTACAAGGCTTGAAGCTTGAAGCTTGTAGCTTGCAGCCCTTCTGCGGAGAGCGCGGTTTCTCGCGGTGATCGTATCGCCTGATCAATTTCGCAGGCTCGAAATGACGATGGTAGGTGCCTGTCTCATCCAAGACTTACAAGGCTTGAAGCTTGAAGCTTGTAGCTTGCAGCCCTTCTGCGGAGAGCGCGGTTTCTCGCGGTGATCGTATCGCCTGATCGATTTTGCAGGCTCGAAATGACGATGGTAGGTGCCTGTCTCATCGAAGACTTACAAGGCTTGAAGCTTGCAGCTTGCAGTTCTTCTGCGGAGAGGGCGGTTTCTCGCGGTGATCGTATCGCCTGATCGATTTTGCAGGCTCGAAATGACGATGGTAGGTGCCTGTCTCATCCAAGACTTACAAGGCTTGAAGCTTGAAGCTTGTAGCTTGCAGCCCTTCTGCGGAGAGCGCGGTTTCTCGCGGTGATCGTATCGCCTGATCAATTTCGCAGGCTCGAAATGACGATGGTAGGTGCCTGTCTCATCCAAGACTTACAAGGCTTGAAGCTTGTAGCTTGCAGCTCTTCTGCGGAGAGGGCGGTTTCTCGCGGTGATCGTATCGCCTGATCGATTTTGCAGGCTCGAAATGACGATGGTAGGTGCCTGTCTCATCCAAGACTTACAAGGCTTGAAGCTTGTAGCTTGTAGCTTGCAGCTCTTCTGCGGAGAGGGCGGGATTCGAACCCGCGATACGGTTTCCCGTATACACACTTTCCAGGCGTGCTCCTTCAACCACTCGGACACCTCTCCAGTTGATTCCAATTAAGACATTGGGACGGCAAAAAAAGCAAGAAAATCAGCGGTTTGCAAGAAAACGGAAAACTATACCGTGAGCTCGCCCGCCAGCGACCTGGCAATCAACTCCCGCGCACTTGATTCTCCATTTTCTCCAAGCAGAACCATAAGTTTTGTGACGGCAGCTTCGGTCGTCATGTCGGCACCACCGATCACACCAATGCGTAGCAGCTCACGGCTCGTTTCGTATCTGCCCTGGGTGACCATGCCCCCGGAGCACTGTGAAATATTCACAACAATAATGCCTCTGTCAATGGCAGCCTCCAGCGCGCTGATCAACGCTGGAAAAGTTGGGGCATTGCCGGATCCGTATGTCTCAAGGATGACCGCTTTCAAATTCTTCGTGGCGAGAATTGCTTCGATCGTGGATGTGGAAATGCCCGGGAACAATTTCAGGATAGAAATATTCGCATCGATCTTTGTACGCAGCTTCAGTGCTCCGTTGGATTTAACCTCCCGGATATACGCAAAGTTGTAATCGATCTTGACGCCTGCCTTGGCAAGGGGCGGATAATTGCCAGAGTCAAACGCATCAAACTGCATGCTCTCGACCTTCTTGCTTCGATTACCACGGAGCAATTCGTAATCGAAATAAATGCATACCTCCGGCACGAGTGCTTTTCCATCTTTTTTCGCGGAAGCAATTTCAAGTGCTGTGATGAGATTTTCACGGGCATCGGAACGCGGCTCAGCAATGGGAAGCTGCGCTCCTGTAAAGATCACTGGCTTTGCCAGACCCTCAAGCATGAAGCTCAGCGCAGAGGCTGTATACGCCATCGTATCTGTTCCGTGAAGAACAACAAACCCGTCATGTGTTTCGTGATTCTTCGAAATGATCGTTGCGAGCGCCTGCCAGTGTGCCGGCTCGATGTTCGAAGAGTCGATCGGGTTTTCGAATGAGATCACCGTCAGTTCAAGCGCTAGATTTCTCAGGGTCGGCAGGTGTTCGAGGATCAGCGCGAAGTCGAAGGGAATGAGCACGCCATCCTGGTCGTATGTCATTCCGAAGGTACCTCCTGTATATATAATGAGCACTCTTCCCTTTGGCGATTGCGGAAGGGCGGTGTTAATGACAACTTGTTTGAACTGCATGGGTGCTGGTTGTGGCTACAAGTTAAGCGATTGATGGAAATAGTGTGAATGAATTGGCCGTTGTTTGTTTCATCACCTCCTCCACGCTGATCCGCTTAACTTCTGCAATTTTCTGAGCAATGATTGGAATATATGACGGCTCATTGCGCTTTCCACGATGGGGAACCGGGGCAAGGTATGGACTATCCGTTTCAAGTACGATTTGTTCCAGCGGCACCTCGGGAAGTACAAGATCAAGACCTGCCTTCTTGAAGGTCGCCACCCCTCCAATGCCAACATAAAATTTGAGTTTGGAAATTTGTTCCGCCTGCGCAGCACTTCCCCCGAAGCAGTGAAACACGCCTGTGAGCGTTCCGTCCTGAACATCCTCCACGAGCCTGATTGTTTCGTCAAGGGTCTCACGGCAGTGGATGATGATCGGGAGCTTGTGTTTTTTCGCGAGCGCCACCTGGATGTTAAAAGCTTCGACCTGTTCGTTCCACAACGTTTTGTCCCAGTACATATCGGTGCCCATCTCTCCTACTGCCGAGAATTTTCTCTTCGAGAGCCAGTCTTCAACGATGTACAGCTCGCGCTGAAAATCTTTTTTGACCGAGCAGGGGTGCAAGCCCATCGTGGCATAACACATTCCTTTCCATTTGGCTTCGATCTCCATCATCGCGTCAATGGACGTGTGATCTACATTGGGCATAACAAGTTTGAGCACGTTCGCAGACCTCGTCCGCTCAAGCGTATCGACCAGATCAGACTTGAATTCATCGGAATAAATGTGCGCATGAGAGTCTGTGAAAAAAAAATTTCCGTCTATAGAAGCGTCTGGCATGGGATCAAATTTCGGGCAAAGATGGTGAATTAAAATACCATGCTCCAAATATCAAAAATCAAAAGGAGATCCACGCGTACGCAAAATTAAACATACTTAGAAAATAGACGTCCACTTCGGGCGCGACAGTTCCATACTATTCTCTCTATTATTTTTCCATGCCAGAATTGTATATTGGTACACACCAACCAGACACATATGAGTTCAAGACGTAATTTTCTCCACCTCTCCGGCTCAGTGCTCGCAGCTTCCGCACTGACTCCCTTGCTTTATTCGAAGCTGCATGCTGGTGTTTCGCAGAACGACAAGATTCAGGTTGCGCTGATCGGCTGTCGCGGGATGGGGTTTTATAATCTCGAAGACCATCTGAAAATGTCGGAGGTTGAGTGCGTTGCCTTATGCGATGTCGATGACAAGGTGTTGAATGAGCGTGCCGCAAAAGTGCTGGAACTCACAGGGAAATCGCCAAAATTGTATAAAGATTACAGGAAGGTGCTGGACGATAAAGACATTGACGTGGTGATCATTGGTACGCCCGATCACTGGCATTGTCTTCCAACGGTTGAGGCTTGCCAGGCGGGGAAAGATGTTTATGTGGAGAAACCGCTCGCGAACAGTATTGCAGAATGCCAGGTGATGCTCGCAGCAGCGCGCAAGTATAAACGCGTTGTACAGGTCGGTCAGCAGCAACGCAGCGGGCAGCACTGGCAGGATGTGGTTGCCCTGGTGCAGTCAGGTAAACTTGGAACCATTCGCAAGATTAGAACTTGGGGATATTTTGAATACGGAAAGGGAAATCCAAAAGTAGCCGACACGGCTCCTCCGGCCGGTGTTGACTATGATACATGGCTGGGCCCGGCCCCGAAGACTCCGTTCAATGCCAACCGTTTTCACGGAAGCTGGCGCCACTTCTGGAACCAGGGCGGAGGACTCATGACTGACTGGGGCGTGCATCTGCTTGACATACCGTTATGGGCGATGAATGTAACGACACCCCTAAGCGTTATGGCGTCCGGTGGCATTTATGCCTATCCTGAGAATTGCATTGAAACTCCGGACACCCTGAATGTGCTGTATGATTTCGGAAAATTTACCTTGGAATGGGATCATGCCGGTGGAATTCAGAAAGGAATCTACGGAAGGAACTACGGTGTGGCATTTGTCGGAAACAATGGGACGCTTGTTGTGAACCGCGAAGGCTGGGAAGTGATTGCAGAGACTGACAACAAAAACGCAGCGAAGACCGAACTGATTCCATTGCAGCCTTCCGATCCGAAAGATCATGAAAAACATGTGAGGAATTTTATTGAGTGTGTGAAATCGCGTCAGCAACCAATCTGTGATATCGAGTACGGACACAATTCTGCGCTTGTGGCCCATATGGGCAACATTGCTTACCGCACCGGCAACAAGATTTTCTGGGATGCGGAGAAAGGAAAATTCAAAAACGATGAGAAAGCAAATGCGTTGTTGAAGCCAAACTACCGTTCACCATGGAAATTCCCGGTAGTCTAAATTTTTTGCGAGGAGATTTTGACTACGCGTCTCACGTTCAACACTGAATCTATCGCATCAGACAGTAAACCTGATTCTGCTGGAAAGTCTCTGAAGCCGGTGAAGTTCCGTGATTCAACCAGTGCATACTGCAAATCGAACTGATGTTGCGGACATGAAAAAGCAATGCCCGCTGCGTGGAGACGTCTTGCCAGATATTCCTGTTCGGTCTGCCCGGGCGTTGGAACAAAGATGACTTTCTTTCCAAGCGCGGCCATGTCCATCACCGTGCTGTAACCACTTCGCGCCACCACAATCCTTGATACTTCAATGACATCCTGAAGTTTTTCGGTGCCGAGGTAATCGTGGATATTTGGTACCATGGACCGCTCAGCCGGATTGAAAGCACCGCGCACAAGGCAATATCGAATATCGGAAGCGCCCAGTTGCAGTCTCACGATCTTTTCGAAAATCGATCGCTGCGGCTCGGGGCCGGAAATGATGATGGTTGCATCGTACAACACCTCGCGCTTCCTGCCCGAAGCCTTGAATCGCGACAACGTACCAATAAATCTGAACCTGTCTTTTTCATGCTTGCTGAACCTGTTCAGGTTTCCCGAAAGGTTGTTGCCATCCGGGAAATCCGGGATCCAGCAATAGTCGAACTTCTTCATCAGTCTTTTGTTGATGAGGCTGACAAGGGGGGAAAGCCATCCGAATCTTTTTGGCATCAGTATGTTGCTCTGATGGGTGATGAACACACAGGGCACCCGTTGGGACCAACATCCATATCGGTTATCGGAGATCACCAGATCGAATTTATTTTCCTTCACGAGCTGCTCGATCTGATCGTGCTCTTTCTTGATCGCCTGATAAAATTTCGGCAGTTGTGATGCCATCTTCCACACCATGCCTCCTCGCCTTTCGGGATAGACAGGATTGTACGGTTGAAGTTCGAAGTGCTGGAGTTTTGGGAACTCGTCCTTGAGCAACAACAAGGAAGAACCACTGCCTGCAATGGAAACGTTGCAGCCTTTCTTCAGGAGCTCACGCACGATCGGGATGCACCGGGTCGCATGTCCCAGTCCCCAGTCGAGTGGTGCCACCAGGACATTTTTCATGCTACAACGTTTTGAAGTTGAAACCTTTCGACAAAAAATGATCGATGAAGCGCGGCAGGGCGTATTGCATGTTACGCTCAGCTTTCAGGCTGTCGTGGAAAACAATGATTGAACCTTCGCGTGTGGCGCTGATCGTTTTACTCAAACATTTTTCAGGCGAAAGATTTTTGTTAAAATCGAACGACAGCACATCCCACATCACAATTCTGAAATCTTTCAGTGCAGCAATCTGCGATCGCTTGATTCGTCCATAAGGTGGGCGAAACAAGAGTGACGAAGATCTCTGCTTCTCAAGGATTATCCGTTCAAATTGCTGGATGTTCTCGAGATAAATTGCGTTGTCAGTTGTCCAGCCCTTCAGGTGATTAAATGTGTGGTTGCCAATAGCGTGTCCGTTAGTCAGGATACGGTCAAAGATGCCGGGATGCTTTCGTACATTATCGCCAATACAGAAAAAAGTGCCTTTGATTTTGTTCTTTGCGAGCACGTCCAGTACGAACTCGGTCGGACCGGGGATCGGGCCATCATCAAACGTGAGATAGAGATTTTTGTTTTCGGCAGGCATGCGCCATACCAGCGAAGGATAAAGCAGGGGAATAAAAAACGGTACGCGATGCGGTATCATCCTACACGACACGAAAGGATAGTAATGTCATCGTGATAGCCATTCTTGCCTTTGAACCTGTCAAGTGCAACAATAATATCCTGATGAATTACTTTCAAATCTTTTGTGAAGGTGTCTTTCTGTTCAAAGTAGCGCAGGAGTGATTCCACACCGAACTCCTGTCCCTGCTCGTTCACCGTTTCGGTTAAGCCATCGGTGTAACAGAACAGCAGGAAGTCATCGAGACCGGTGACAAAACCCTCGTTGAGAAACGGCAGCGGGTGCATCGCTCCCAATACAGTCGAACCCTCTTCCAGCAGGCGCAAACCATTCTTGCGATCATAGAGGATCGGTGGATTGTGCCCCGAGTTCACATACACCATTGTCTTCAGGCGAACGTCATAGATCGCGGCAAAAAACGTAATGAACTTTTCTCCCTTCGTATTTTCAAGTACCTGGTAGTTCAGCGCTTCAATGATGTCGGTGAGATTTGGTGTTTGTCGCAGCAGTGTGCGCAACACGGCCTGGAAGTTCGACATCATGAGTGCTGCCGGAATTCCTTTCCCGCTCACATCGGCAACACAAATCAGAAACTGGTTTTTATTGATCGGAATGTAGTCGTAGTAATCTCCGCCCACCCTGTCATGCGGCAGGTAACTTGCTTCCACCTTCAGAACTTCGGTGTTTGGCAATGTTTCAGGAAACAAAAATTGCTGTACATCGCTGGCAATTTCAAGTTCTTTGCGGAAGGCTTCCTGCTCGAGTTGTTTCCGTGCGAGCTTCTTGTTTTCGATCGCAACGATAATGATATTACTCAACGCCTGAATGAAGCGAATGCCGTCTTCGTTCTCGTAGCGTGGGTCGTTTTTGTCGAGCCCTCCTACGAACACCAGCGCAAGCGTGTGTGACTTATGCGCAACCGGAATGATGATATCGAATTCTGTAAAGTCGCATTGATCAAAGTCCTTCAGGTGCGTGATGTCCTGGATGGTCTTGAATTCCGGCAGAAGCTTGGCGCGAAAAAATTGCTTGTCGGTTCCGAAGCTTGCCTTGCAGTTCCATTCGTCATCCAAAACAAAAAGTGCGAGCTTCTTGATGTTGAGATTAGACCGCAGGGTGAAGTTATAGATCTTATAAAGAGATTCTTCTGGTAGATTACTGTTGATCGCCTGGGTAATTTCCAGCAACGCATTGAGTTCCAGTTCTTTGATCTCAAATTGTTTCTTGATGTCCAGCTGCGTCATAATGAGGTTATGGTGCTAATTTAAGAAAAAGCTGAAAGCTTAAAGAACAAAAACAGATTTGTCAAAGCGGGCCGGGTAAACCAACGAGTGGTAGTTAAGCCGTGACGCGCCTTCCCTTCCACGAGGCGGACCAAACGTTGGCGATCACTCCGGTTGCTATCGCGTAGAGCGGATACAATAGCTGAAGTACCAGGAAAGCGCCTGGTGAGAATCGGCTTCCTGAAAAACGACAGACCCGGCTCAGCAATGATCCTTCGACAACAAGCTTGATGAAAAGCAGGAGGATGATCCCGTAGTTGAAAACGAAGAATAATGAAATCCACGCTCCCAAAACACTGATCTGCGCGAGGACGATGAAAATTGCCAGCGCAACCGTACCCGCTGAGTCATTATGTTTCCACTTCCCCGCCCAACGGATGCGCTGGCTGAAAAAGCTGGCTACCCTTTGCTGCGGAGCGGTCAGCACAGATGCGGCCCGATAAGGGATGAATGAGATGCCGTTGGGATACCGCTTCCGGAACTTACGCATTAGAAACTCGTCATCCCCTGACGCCACCTGACGATTTCCGTCATAACCTGCTACTTCTGCAAAACACTCCTTTCGGTATGCGAGGTTCGCGCCATTGCACATGGTTGGAAATCCGAGCGCAGCAGTTGCAGCACCGGTGCCGATCAGACTTGCAAATTCGACCCGCTGCAACGCTGAAAAGAAGTGCGCATCATCTGTCATTCCCACCGCTCCAAACGCCATGGCTACACGCTGATCGGAAAATGTTTTCTGTACACACTCAAGCCAATGACTTCCGCAAATACAGTCGGCATCCGTGGTCGCGATAATTTCGCCTTTCGCATGTGCTACTCCGGTTTCGATCGCTGCTTTTTTGCCCTGATCCTTGTTTTGAATGACGGTCACGTTTGAGAAACGGTTTTGTGAGACGATTTCGGCCGTCTGATCTGAAGAGTGATCGTTCACGATAATTACTTCATAATTCGCGTATGATTGCTTCTTCAATGAAGCCAAAAGTCTTCCAATACTTTCCTCTTCATTTCTGACCGGAATGATAACCGAGATCAGCGGATAGAATGCCGACTTTTGCAGGGGACGTTCATGCACTGCCCGGAGCCAGCCAGCGTGGATGACCAGCAAGAGCACGCAGTAGGCTGTCAGAACGATGATTATAGTCAGGATCACGTCCCAATTTCAATAATTTATAAACGCTGCCTATCTTGTTGCGTGGGAAAAGTTATTAAAGAGAAGGTCATTTTAGGGTTGGATCCCGGAACAACAGTGATGGGTTACGGAATCGTGATCATTCGCGGGCAGGCTATGGAGCTCATGCAGTTTGGCGTTATCCACCTGTCGAAATACGAGGGGCATGAGCTGAAGCTGAAAAAAATATTCGAACGTGTCATCAGTTTGCTGGACGAATATAAACCGGATGAAGTTGCGCTGGAGGCGCCATTCTTTGGCAAGAACGTGCAGTCGATGCTGAAGCTGGGTCGTGCACAGGGTGTTGCGATGGCTGCAGCCCTGTCCAGAGAAATCCCAATCGTTGAATACGCGCCAAAGAAAGTAAAGCAGGCGGTAACAGGTAATGGTAACGCATCGAAAGAACAGGTTGCAAAGATGCTGATGACTTTGTTGAAGATTCGTGAACTTCCCAAGTTGCTTGACGCAACGGATGCGCTGGCTGTTGCGTTGTGCCATCATTTTCAGAAAGGTATGGCGAAGGAAACGGCCAAATCATGGGAATCATTTTTGAAACAACACCCGGACCGGCTGAGGTAGTATGAAAAAAATTCTGATCATTGTCTTCAGCGATCTCCGGAGTGATGCTCGTGTGCGCAGGCAGATTCAGGCACTGCATAATGAATTCGATGTCACAGTTGTCTGCTTTAATGCTGATCCGGATCCAAAACATAAACTATTCATCATCAAACCGACACCGCTGACGCTGATGCGGAAGGTAGTCACTTCGTTCTTCCTTTTTTTCGGATTCTTTCGAACAGCCTGGAGCCTGCTTCACGGCTATCGTCAAGTAGTTGAACATTTTTCACAGAGCAGGATCGACTTGATTATTGCAAACGATATCGAGGCATTACCCCTGGCTTTTGCTATTCAACCGGAGGGCAAGGTTCTTTTTGACGCCCATGAATATGCTCCGCGACACTTTGAAGATAAGCTCATGTGGCGAATCTTTTTTCAGCGGTTCAACATCTGGATGTGCAGGACGTTCATTCCGCGGGTAGCCGCGATGATGACAGTCGGCAAGGGACTCGCACGAGAATATGAGAAAAACTTTGGCAAGCTTCCTCACGTGATTACCAATGCCAACAACTATGTAAATGTTGCTCCGCGGCCAACGGGGAGCACCGTTCGCATTATTCATCATGGCATCGCCACCCGCTCCCGCAATCTCGAACTGATGATAGCAGTGATGGACTTGCTGGACGACCGATTCACACTCGACCTGATGTTGCTCACCCCCGGGTTTGCGTCTGCAAGCACTCGCGGATACATTGACGAGCTTCGCGGCAAGGCAAAACACAATCCGCGCATACATTTTGTCGAGCCCGTGAAAAGCAGCGAAGTGGTAGAAAAGATCCGCGGTTACGATGTTGGAATGTTCCTGCTCCCCCCTATCAATTTCAATTATGCCAATACGTTGCCGAATAAACTATTTGATTTTATCCAGGCGCGGCTGGCAATCGCTATTGGTCCAAGCCCGGAGATGGCCGAGATTGTGAACGAATACCATAACGGAGTGGTGGCAGAAGATTTTACAGCAGATTCTCTGGCGAGAGCGTTGAATGCACTTACCGCGGAAAAAATCGACCGGATGAAAAAGAACAGTGGAAGAGCTGCTGAGAATCTTAATGCAGAAAAAAACGCGGAAGAAATCAGGAAGATCGTTCGTGGTGTTATTGCCTGAGTTCCCTGATCGCGCTGGTATAAACGGCTTCCAGTTTTTTTACGATAGCTTCTGGCCGGAACGTGGAAGCGACTTCGCGCAAGGTTTGTGGAGAAAATCGCGAATATTCCTGCATCATTGTGGTTACCGCTTCGGCAAGGGCTGCAGCATTCTCCTTCTCGCACAGTATCCCGCTTTCGCGTGAAACGAAGTCTTCAGGACCTCCGCATTTTGTTGAGACAACGGGAAGGCCACACGCCATTGCCTCGATCAGCGAAACGTTAAAGGTTTCATACCGACTTGAGCAAACTAAAAAATGAATTCGTTCAAAAAATCCAGGGATCTGGACAGGGTCGATAAATCCGTAGAATTTGCATCGCGAATCCACACCGAGTTCCACAGCGAGATTTTTATATTCAGGCATTAGTGTTCCATCCCCACAAATGTGCAGGAAAAATGGCTGTTCAATTTTAGCAACAGCGCGAAGAAGGATATCCAGCCCCTTTACGTTTGTGTTCATCCCGCCAATGAATCCAATTTGCCAGGGGGTAGCAATCACTGTGCGAACACCCCGATACTTTTTATCGTCAACAATATTCGGGACGATAACGGGTTGCCTGCCAACCAAAGGAGCAATCTCATTTGCAAGCGCACTACTCACAGCCATGATCTCAGATGCGCGCTTCATCCCCGCAACAGTCGCGAATTTGTGCCAAAAACTTCTGAAGTTGTTTCGCGGTCTTGTGTGTTCTGTAAAAACAAAAGGCACACCGAGCGCTTTGCTTAGCCGCCATCCCAACACTGCGCCCGGATACCCGATCGATGTATGAATAATGTCTGGCTTTAGTCGCGTGCCGACATCGGTTGCAAACTTCAAAGCGAGCCGCAAATAATTAAACTGATTGTAGAAAGGCAGCGATCGCGCAATGACCAATCTATGTTCGGCAACACCATTGTTAAAAGATTGGGTGGATGTAAACGCTGAAAATCCGAAATGCGTATAATCGACCTTTAATGCAATCACCACGACTTCATGTTCCGTTGCCAGGGCCACCGCCTGCCCGCGGATAAATATGCCGGAGTTGGGCCGTTCCTCATCGGGATACCACGGGGTGACAAAAAGGATTTTCATAATTTGCCGGCAGGCGTAAAGACGAGGTTACAAAACTTTGGTGGTCTCGAAATTTTTTCGAGATATCCACCCTTCCTGATCCGATTCATCGAATACCCGAGCTGGTTAAAAAAATTCAGGATATCACTCCCAGAATATCCGGCAGACCCGTATGTGTCTTCACTGTACTCGATCATCACAACCGGCTGAGACTTCGCTATGGTTTTGCGGCCACCTTGTAAGACAAAAAGCTCGGCTCCCTCAACGTCAATTTTTATAAAATCGATTTTGGTAATATGATTGGCTTCGGCTACATCATCAAGAGTTTTAAGCGTTATATCCTGCACAAAGCGATTTCTCTGCTGAGACTGAAACATCGTTCCAAGACCTTCATTTTCTCCTCGCCCCTGTTCTCCGAGATAGAAGGGAACAGTACCCGCCTTATCAGAAAGACCAAAGTGAAATGCAGTAACATTTCCAAATCTGTTCAAAGCGATATTCGATTGAAGAACTGAAAACAATTCATTCATCGGCTCGAAACTGTAAACTTTTCCCTCCGTAAGTCGCTTTGCTGCAAACACAGTTACTTCACCCTGATTTGCACCCACATCAAGCAAAACCATATTCGGTTTCAAATAGCGCTGAAGAAAGCGTGTCTCATTCAGTTCGTGAAATCCGATCCAGTATAAGGCACCTCCTATCGATTTGGAGATGTCTACATTCATGGCAATTGTCTTATCGATGAGAATAATCTTCCGTTCAGTTTTAATATTCCCTTGTCTCCATCGCTGGTATACCCTGGCCGACAGGTAAAATGGAATTTTCAACGCCTTTTCGGCTAGCGTTGAATTGACATACAGGAGGTTTGCATTAAGGTTGCGAAATAAAGTTGCAAGTCGATCGCGGAACATGAAATGCGGAGAATATTTTATACTTTTCGAGCCAAAGGTAAACTGAAACTTCAATAAAGCCAGAGTTCGCGCGCAGAATCCACTATGGGAATAGTAGTCCGTCAAAGCATTCTTACTTCTATTGTCTCATATGCGGGAATCATCATCGGCTATATAAACCTCCTTTATCTCTACCCCAAATTCCTTGAGAAGGAGCAACTGGGGTTACTGCGTGCCATTCAAGATTCAGCGATGCTGATGGCGCCATTTGCAACACTCGGACTTGCGCAGGGAATCCTGCGTTTTTTTCCGCAGTACATCCACAGTGAAAAAGAGAGCCGGAAATTCGTAAGCCTGATTGTGTTGCTCGGTGTTTTCTCGTTCACGTTGTTTCTGATCGTGTTCAACGTCTTTGAAAGGCAGCTGCTTGGGTTCTTCGAAGAAAACGCGCGCATCCTGGTGCGATACAAAAATGTAGCGCTTGCCCTCACACTCGCACTGGTGTTCATTACCATTTTCGAGCAGTTCGCAAAATCGATTATGCAAATAGCGCTGCCAAATTTCCTGCGAGAAGTAGGCATTCGATTCCTGCAGGCCTTGCTCGTAATTGCTTTCTTTTATTCACTGCTCACATTTCAGGAATTCATTGTGGGGTCGGTGCTGATCTACTTTGTGTCACTTGCCGCTTTGTTGTTTTTTCTCCTGCGACTGACCATTGGTTTCGACTTCGCTGCTGTGAGAACATTTTCGTGGTCTAAGATCCGTGAGCTAATGGCATTCAGTTCGCTTAGCTTTGTCAGCGTCAGCGCGATGATCTTCATCGGGAAAATGGACAGCCTGATGGTGACAGGCTTCCTTGGCCTTTCGTCTGTGGCCGTGTACAGCACCGCTTACTATATGGCAACGGTAATCGAAATTCCGAAGCGGGCTATTACTCAAACAACGACCACACTGATCGCCAGGGCATTTGAACGCAATGACCTGGCAGAAGTGCAAAGCCTGTATCGGAAAACCGCTATTAATCAGCTGATCATTGGTGCCCTGCTGCTGCTCGGCATCTGGGCTAATCTCGACAACATCTTCAAGCTGATGCCGAATGGTGATGAGTATCGTGCCGGTGCTGTCGTTGTGATCTTGATCGGCATCGGAAAACTTATAGACATGGCTTTCGGACCAAGCAGCGAGATCATCGGGCTGTCGAAATATTACTGGTTCAACCTGGTATGTGTCACAAGTCTGGCGATCATTGTCGTGATAGCAAATTATTTTTTCATCCCGCGCTATGGCATCAGCGGGGCGGCATACGGCTCGGTAGCAGCATTGGTGCTATACAATCTGGTTAAATTTGTTTTCATCCTTGTGAAGCTCCGCCTCCAGCCGTTTACGATCGCCACGCTGAAGGTTGGCGCCATCACAGCTTTTGTGGCATTGATTAATAAGCTTCTGCCGCAGGTAGAGAATGTTTTTATCAACATCGGCTATCGTTCCGTGATAATCACAATTGTCTTCAGTGTACTGATTCTTACAACCAGAAGTTCAGACGAGATCAATAAGGGATTCCGGTCGGTCTTGAGATTTATTACAAGCCGCATAAAAAGGCAAGACCACTAAAACGATGACGCTGGGTCATTATTTTAATGGTCAAAGCCAGAGAGAAGGTCTTCTAAAAATATTGTAAATGTTTAGAAGTGTTATTACGTTTGATGTCTCGAAGGTCGCACTCCGTTTGCAGCGAAAAAAACTCAGAAAGCTGATTTCCATGCTTCCGAACAGCTAGTCCTTTGTAACTAACGGTTCTTTTTGTCTACTGGAAATCAATCACTTAATCAAAGACACCTGTTTAAAAATGCGCACACCTTACAACCCCCTGTATAGCCGCTGCCTGCTTTGCGATAAAAAAACGCTCACTACTTATGTGTAGATTTGTATTCGCCACTGGCCTATGCGAATCTTCTCCACCATACTCACGTTTTTTTTCACTGCTGTAGCGTGGCACGGTGCATCGCAATCTTTCACTATCTACAACTACTCGGTTCCGGAAGGGCTGCCAAGCTCAGAAGTTTATGAAGTGTTCCAGGACAGCCGCGGATTTTTATGGTTTGCCACTGACAATGGCGTGACAAAATTTGATGGCCGCAACTTTCAGAACTATCACGTTAAAGACGGGCTCTCTGACCCTGTCGTATTCAGTTTTTTTGAAGACTCAAAACATCGTTTGTGGTTCAGGACATTTTCAGGTAAGATCTCTTACCTTGAAAATGACAGCATCAAACTTTATCCCTACAACGACCGGATCAGTCTTTATACCAATCGCGGTCTCTTAAACTTTATTGTAACGAAGACTGATCACCTGATCTTTACATCAAGGGAATTCCGCGGCACCTTGACCCCGAAGGGCGAGCTCTTCGTAGAAGAAATAACAGATGAAGGTGTCTTCTATGAAGAATACGACAATGATCACCTCATCGGCATCTCAGATCATTTATTCCCGCTCGACCAGCTGATCATCAAAGGAAAAATATTTCCAATTACGATATCCGATGCTACGTATCAGAATCGCGTTTTTCGAGCAACATATTGGAACGGACGCCTGTACCTGTCAATGAACAAGGAAGTTTTTGAATACGATGGCAGCAACGTCAGAAAGGTTCTTCAGTCTGATAAACCGGTGATCAGCATTGCGACAGACAACAGCGGTCACCTGTGGGTAGGCTATATGAATGGGGGTGTCGAGCGGTATTCGGACTTCTCATTCAAAAACCCATGGAAGCCTGAATTTTTAAAGGCGAGATCCGTCACAAAAGTTTTTAATGACGTTGAAGGTGGATTATGGTTCTCTACGCTTGAGAATGGAGTCTACCACGTTCCGAATCTCCTCATTCAGCACTTTCCATCGGCATCAAATTCAAGGCTTAAAGGTGTGCTTGGTTTCGATGACCATGCGCTGGTTGGAGACCAGACGGGAAGGGTTTATAGAATCGATGCAGATTCAAAGAAAAGCAGCACACTGCTGTCGCTTGAGGGCCCGGTCATTTCCCTCCATTCAGATGATCAGAATTTCTGGGTCTCCACAAGCGCGATGCTCAGGCTCTTCGATAAGCAATTCAAATTAAAGCAGGAGTTCATCGGTGTTGTCAATGATTATGCGCGAACCAAAACCGGTGAGACATACGCATTCGGTGGATATCGGTTCAGAAGGTTCGATCAAAAAAATAATCAGGCCTTTATGATGGAGATCGATGTCCCTTTCCGATCGATTCATGCGGTCGATACTATTGTAATGGCAGCTGATCGCCTGGGTTTACAGCTTCGCACACAGAAAATGAAGCTGATAAAAACCTACCAGGAATTTTCAACGATGAAGATTTCAAACATCCTTCCCTTCAGCGATTCGGTTGTTTTGATCACAACCATCGGCAAAGGTTTCATTCTGATGAACCAGTACACCGGGCACCATCGGATCTACAACACCCAAAATGATTTCCTTGCCGATCATATCTACTCAAGCCTTATGGACGATTCACTGATCTGGCTTGGAACCGAGAAAGGACTGATCAAATTACGCAAGTCGGAACTGAAAGGAAAGAAGTTCCGAATCGAGTATCTGACTAAGAAAAGCGGATTGATCAGCGACAAGATTGACTTCCTGACAAAAGTCGGTACATCCGTTTGGGCATTCTCCGACAATATGTTTTCCGTTATACCGGCCACTTTCACACAATTCGCAAAATCACAGCCCCTTTTCTATATTGAACAAATACGCGTGAACGATAAAATTGTCCCTAAAGCTACAACGTACTCGCTACCCCACGATAACAACAACATCGAAGTGTCGTACCGGTACATCTCTTTCAACAACCCGAACATCCTGCTGCGATACAGGACAAACCATGCGGAGAACTGGAATTACACAACGAACAACAAAATTCTTTTTACATCACTTGCCCCAGGGCACTACGACTTTGACCTGCAGTATTCGAGCAACAACCAGGACTGGGTTAGCGCGTTCCCTGACCTGGCTTTCAATATAGAAGAACCCTGGTATGGGCGCTGGTACAATCAGGTGATTGCGTTAGTAGTTATTCTTTGCCTGGGTGCCGGGTATTTCCGTTATCAAAGTTCGATTTACAAACAAAAAAACCATTACCTCAAGATCATCAATGAACATCAACAGAAACTGATACAGTCTGAGATTGTGACCCTTGAACGCGAACGCAACCGGATCGCTAAAGAACTCCACGATCGTGTCGGCACGAATCTTACGGCAATTAAGATGACCGTCAATCAGATTCTTCAGCATCACAAAGATCAGCATGCCGCAGATGTAGAAGAGCAGTTTCAGATCGCGCTGCGCGAGATCAAGGAGATCATTTACGCCTTAACGCCACCAAGCCTCGAGCGCTACGGACTGTTTACAAGCCTGAGAAACTACATCGGAAAACTAAATAAAAATATTCCGATCAATATCTCGCTCAAGACGTTTGGAAAAGATGTGGGTGGCACCGACCTCAACATCATTTTGTTCCGGGTATTGCAGGAGCTTCTTAACAATTCGATCAAGCATTCTTTTGCAAAGAACATTACGATTCACATCAACTCTTTTGACGATGTACTGAACGTGATGTATGAGGATGATGGGATCGGCTTTTCTTATGATCCGCTCCAGAGCGGACTTGGACTTGATAATATCGAGTCGCGCATTCACTCAGTCCACGGAACGCTCAAATTTGAGTCAGGGAAATTTGGCATTTCATACACTATCGATATCCCCATAACTATAAATAAGGAGGTTGCTTGATTAAAACAATACTAGCTGACGATCACAAACTTTTTTGCGATGGACTTGAGCGTGTGCTCAACGACTCTGGTCACTTCCAGGTGATCCAGAAATTTTACAACGGGCAAACACTGCTCGAAAAAATTAATGTTCACAACCCCGATCTGCTGATCATCGATGTTGAGATGCCCAACATCAATGGCTTCGATGCCATCAAGCGCATACGGCTGAACAACAGCTCATCCAAAATCGTTGTGCTCAGCATGCACGAGGAAAACGTGTTCTCACAGGAAGCGTTTATGCTTGGCGCAGATGCATACCTCAACAAATCGATGGAAAGCATGCAGCTGATCGAATCGTTGCTGAAGACTGTGCAGGGTCAGAAACTTTTCCCTCAAGCAGCAACAACGACAAAGATCGAATCGCCTTTTTCAGATCGCGAGCACGAGATACTTCGCCTCATCGCATCAGGAAAAACAAGCGAGCAAATCGCAGAGCGATTGAAAATCTCTCACCTCACAGTGAAAGCACACCGTAGAAACATGATGCGGAAATTGAATGTCAACAACGCTGCCGAACTGATCACGAAGGCGTTGGAGATGGGTTTTCTCTACGGTCTTACCTGAAGCAGGTTGATCAGCTGCTGCGTAATTGCCTTTCGTGAATATGCGGCAGCTGAAGATTTCTTCACAACGGGCGATTGGTTTTGCTGCCATTCATTGAAGCGAAGCGAGAGCTCTTTCTTGATTTCGTCTTTTCGTGAACCATCGATCATCACGCCTCCCCCGCTTTCGCGAAGTAATGCAGCTGCATCACCACCCTCTGGTCCGATGCCAAGGATAGGCAGGCCGGTAGCGATATATTCGAACAATTTTCCAGGCATGTATCCTTCGGCATCTTTGTAACCCGTGAGTACGATGAGCAAGAGCGATGAAGCCCCATATTGCTTCATCAACTCCTGGTGAGGAATGTTGCCCGTGAAAGTTGCCATGCGATTGAGAGTGGATGAGTCAGTGACAAACTTCTTAAATTCCGGGTGCACCTCACCAATAAATTCGATCGAAGTATTTGCTCCCGCTTCGGGATTTTCAATAGCCCATTCCGCCAGGGCATTCATGAATGGACGCGGATCACACTTCTCGTTGATAATACCAACATGGCGAATAGTAAAACGATCTGACTTCGAATAGCTGAGTTGGCTGAAGTCGTCTTCGTCAAAACCATTGGTAAGTAAGTCGACTGTTCTCCCGCCCAATCTCTCAAAATGGCGAACGTAAAAAGGGGTTATCGTCACCACGCGGTCAGCACGCTTCAAAACCTTCGATTCAAGTTTCCGATGCTGCTTTCGCGCAAGCGAGCTCAATGATAATGTATCCAGAAAACCCCATTCACTCCATGGATCGCGGAAATCAGCGATCCACATCAGCTTTGGATTTTTTTCCTTCAGCCTCAGACCAATGAGATGCATGCTATGCGGAGGACCGGTTGTGATAATTTTTGTGATCCTGTTCGCTTCTAGAAAATCTTCAAGGAATTCCACTGATGGCTTCACCCAGAATTTTCTTGGATCAGGAATGAAAAAATTACCTCGTATCCAGGTAGTGAAACGCTGAAAGACTGAACGCTTTTTCGATCCGACAACTGCGGTCGGTTTAATTGATGTCGCACCGCCAAAGAGTTTCGAAAGTTTTAAAAAAATCTCATACGGCTCCCAGATGGGAAAATGAATTATCTCTGCATCGTCAGGCACATGCTTCAGCAGAGACGGATCTTTGAGGTCGAACGCGGGATTCTCGGGAGTAAATACATACGGCTGCCACCCGAGTTGCGGCAAGTATTTGACAAACTTCAGCCAACGCTGAACTCCGCTTCCGCCTGACGGAGGCCAGTAATAAGTAATGATGAGTACTTTGTTGGTCGTGTCTGCCATTTTGAATTACGAATGACGAATAACGAATGACGATTTTGAAATACTGTTTGTATTTATTCGTCAGTCGTCACTCGTTATTCGTCATTTAGTAATCGTTTATCAATATAGTTCAATATCTCATCTTGCTTCCGCGCGTCAAACCACGTAAACTCGCTGTCCTTCTTAAACCAGGTGAGTTGTCGTTTGGCGTAGCGTCTTGAATTTCGCTTCAGCAATCGTATTGCTTCTTCGCGATCGTAAAGTCCATCGAAGAAATCAAAAATCTCTTTGTATCCAACTGTTTGCAGTGCCTGATGCGAGCGAAATTGATACACGCGCTGAGCTTCTTCAAACAATCCGTCAGCGATCATCTGTTCCATTCTCGTGTCGATCCTGTCGTACAACAGTTCACGCGGCAACTCGAGCCCTATCTTTAAGACATCAAAGTCACGCGCAGCTGTCTTGCGCGATGTGAAAAAATCCGACAGCGATTTTCCCGTTCCTAATTTGACTTCCAGGGCCCGGATCAACCGGTGCGGATTTTGGCGATCGATTTTTTCCAGATAAGAAGGGTCCTCGATCTCCATCCTTTGCTGAAGCCAGGCGATCCCGTTTGTCTGATACTCGCGCACCAGATTTTCGCGAATGCTTTCATCTATCTCAGGAATATCATCGAAACCTTCAGTCACAGCTTTGATGTACAAGCCGGATCCACCGCACATCACACAGGTGTCGCGCTCCTGAAACAGCTGGTTGATCACTTTCAGGGCGTCTTCGGCAAACTGCGCTGCATCATATTGCTCGGTGATCGAATGGGAATTGATGAAATGATGAGGCACTTGGTGCAACGCTGAGGCTGAGGGTTTTGCAGTTCCTACTTCGAGCTCGCGAAAAAATTGGCGTGAGTCAGCTGAAATGATCTCCGTTTTGAGTTTTTTTGCGACCAGAACAGCGAGGTCGGTCTTACCAACTGCCGTGGGCCCAGCGATTACGATCAGTGTTTTATTCCACGTTTCCAATCGGGCAAAAGTGAGTGTTTAAGCTCAAAAATCCCAAAGCCACCATTCCGATATTTATCGAAGCATTCTACAAATAGATCAAATAATTGCGAGAACTGGCTAGGAATCTAAGAGTTATCCACACGAATTAATTCTATCCACAAGATTTTCCACAAAACCGCGTTTTTGAACGAAAAATAGACTTATCTTTGTATTGGAGACGACTTTTTAACCACTATGATTAAATACACCACGCAATTTTTGACCAAACTTGAAGATCTTATTGCCGAATCGGACTACACCCTTCGGTACGAAAAAGGGAATTTCAAGTCAGGGTATTGTGTATTGAAGGATCAGAAGATCATCATCGTGAATAAATTCTACCCTACTGAAGGAAAGATCAACACGCTGCTGGATCTTCTCAAGAGCATCTCGCTGGACACAACGCGTTTTTCTGAAAAGAGTCTTAAACTTCACGAAGAACTCTTCCAACAATCACAAGCGGCTTGAAGGTAACGTTCCTGGGCACCGGTACTTCTCAAGGTGTGCCTGTGATCGGCTGCACGTGCGATGTGTGCACTTCCCTGGACTATCGCGACAAGCGACTCCGGACTTCCATTTCCATTCAGATTTCAGACCAGACATTTGTCGTTGACACCGGCCCTGACTTCAGGCAGCAGATGCTGCGCGAAAGAGTTGCCCGCATCGATGCAGTGCTGCTGACACACGCACATCGCGATCACACTGCCGGCCTGGACGATGTACGGGCTTACAATTTCCTCCACCAGATGGATATGCCCGTCTATGGAACACAGCAGGTACTGGACCAGATCCGCACAGAGTTCGCCTACGCCTTCGCAGAAAAATATTATCCGGGGATCCCGCGCATTACACTCCGTCTGGTCGACAATGACGCTTTCAACATCAACGGAGTGGATATACTTCCGCTGCATGTTCTGCACCTGCGGCTTCCGGTCATGGGATTTCGCGTTGGCGACTTCAGTTATATCACGGATGCCAAATTCATCCCTGAAGAAACCATGCAACGACTGAAAGGCACAAAGATCCTCGTGCTGAACGCCCTTCAGCGCGAACAGCATATCTCGCATTTTAATCTTGAAGAAGCGATCGAGATGGTGAATCGCATCAAACCTGACAAAGCATATTTTACCCATATGAGTCATAAGCTCGGAAGACATGCAAAAGTGACGGATGAATTGCCGGAGAACATTTCCCTGGCCTATGACGGACTGCAGCTTACGCTTTGATCTTGTTTCTTATCTTTAGGCTTTCTCAACTGAAAGCTTGCACAACAACTACTACTTCCTGAGAAAACTTTCCCCGGCACTGGAACAAGTGCTGAGCGGCACTGTCATTTCAGAATGTTTCAGTCAGAACAAAGACGAACTTGTTATTCGATTTGAAACTGCGACCCTCCCCTTTTTCATCAAGGCGTCCCTGACACCGCAGCTGAGCACGCTATCATTTCCCAGGGAGTTTCATCGTGCCAGAAAGAACAGCATCGATCTCTTCGAAACCATCATTGGCCGAAGGGTACAAACGATCCGTCAGTTTAATAATGAGCGAAGTTTTGCAATTGCTCTTTCAGATGATATCCAACTTCTCTTCAAGCTGCACGGCAACAAGGCGAACATACTCGTATTTGAAAAACAAGATGAGCCTTTATTATTTAAAAATTCCCTCGTTGCTGACAGTAAGATAAGACTGGACTCGCTTGACCGCGAGATTGACTGGAGCTTCGAAGCATTTGAGACCCATCGAAAAAGTCCTTCTGCGCTCTATTTCACTTTTGGAAAAACTGTCTGGCAACACCTGCACCACGAGGGCTTTGGAAACTTTGACAGTGAAGACCAGTGGAAGATGATTGTCAACACACGTGACAGGCTTGAGCGTGCAACTGATTTTTTTATCTGTGAAATAGACGCAAAACCAACCCTGACATTATTCGGGGCAGGGATCGTAAAACGAAAATTTGGTGATCCGCTGGAGGCATTGAATGAATTCTTTTACGCATCATCACAAGCCTCCGGTTTCGAAGCGCAACAGCAGCGGCTAATCAGTCAGCTTACATCCAAAATCCAATCATCAAAGAACTATTATACAAAAACGCTTGGTAAGCTGAACCAGGTTCGTGATAACAATAATTACAAGGTGTGGGCCGACCTCGTGATGGCGAATATGCATGCGATCGGTCCGGGTGCAGAAAAAATCACCGTTGAAAACTTTTACAATGATAATAAGCGGGTGGAAATCAGGCTCCGGAAAGATCAGTCGCCTCAGAAGAATGCCGAAACGTTTTACCGTAAAGCGAAAAATCAGCAGATCGAGATTGACAAACTGAATGAGACACTTGAGTCAAAACTCAAGGAAATTTCGCGAATGGAAGATGAACTGATTTCGATTCGCGAAGCCACATCGGCAAAAGAGCTTGAACGTTTTACAAAAGCCCAGTCGTTGAAAGAAAAGAAGGATGACGAGTCGTTACCCTATCATGAGTTTATTTTCAAGGGCTATAAGATCTGGGTGGGCAGGAATGCCGGGAGCAACGATGTGCTTACGCTGAAACTGTCCTATAAGGAAGATCTGTGGCTCCATGCGAAAGACGTGGCAGGATCGCATGTAATAATCAAGTACCAGGCTGGTAAGAACTTTCCAAAAGATGTAATTGAACGCGCAGCCGAATTAGCTGCCTATAATTCCAAAAGGAAAAACGATTCACTCTGCCCCGTTATCGTCACGCCAAAAAAATTTGTAAGAAAAAGAAAAGGCGATCCGGCAGGGATGGTAGTGGTGGAACGGGAAGAAATTATCATGGCCGTGCCTAAGCTGAACTGATACCCACCAAGACACTAAGAACACCAGGTAACACCAAGAGCTTGATAGTACATGATGGTGTTCATCAAAGCACAGAACTCTTAGTGCGCCTTTGTGCCTTGGTGCCTTGGTGGCTATCTCCCGAAGCCGGGGAAACAAAAAAAGCCGATGTCACATGACATCGACTTTCAGCTCTTCGCCTTAAGCTTTCAGCTTATTTCACAATATTAATTTTCAACGTATTCGTCCTGGCTCTCTCACTGATCGGCATGCTTGCGAGAAATATGAAGATGTCTCCGCTTCTCACATGCCCCTCACGTTTAAGAATTGCTTCAACGTCTGAGATCGTTTCATCGGTTGAATCATTTTTGTCGTACACATATGCGCGCGAACCCCACACCAGATTCATTTTGTTGATCAGCGAGCGATTGCCCGTGAACACAAAAATATTAGCATTTGGCCGGTGTGATGACGACTTGAATGCCGTGTAACCGGAGGCAGTCATGCCCACAATCGCTTTTGCGCCAACGTCTTTAGCAAGTTTACAGGCTGCAAGAACCAGCGCATCGTTCACGTAAATTGACGATGTAGGATCGGGCTCACGGAAACGGAAATAAATATTCGGATTCTTTTCAACAGAAGCGATGGTGCGGACCATCGAGCGGATTACTTCGATCGGATACTTTCCGGCAGCTGTTTCTGCAGACAGCATAACCGCATCTGCACCATCCATCACCGAGTTTGCCACGTCATTTGTCTCAGCGCGCGTAGGACGAGGATTCTCAATCATACTCTCCATCATCTGAGTTGCGACAATAACAGGTTTACCCGCCTTATTACATTTCTCCACGAGCATTTTCTGAACCATCGGAACTTCTTCCAGCCAGATCTCAACACCCAGGTCACCACGGGCAACCATACACGCATCGGTAGCTGCAATGATCTCATCGATGTTGCTCAATGCCTCCGGTTTTTCAATTTTTGCAACAATCCGGCAGGTGGACTTATTCTGATCGATGATCTCACGGAGTGCATAGATATCCGATGCTTTACGCACGAATGACAATGCAATCCAGTCCACATCATGCTTGATCCCAAATTCAAGATCTTTTAAATCCTTTTCAGTCAATGATGGCGCTGACACTTTTGTGAACGGAAGATTTATACCCTTGCGTGATTTCAACGGCCCGCCATACACCACTTCCGTCACCACATCTGTATCGCGAACTTCTTTTACTTTTAATTCAATCTTTCCGTCATCGATGAGGATCATGTCCCCGAACTTGACATCCCGTGGAAGGTTCGTATAGGAAGTGCTGCAGATCTCATTATTGCCGAGCAACTGACGTGTAGTGATGATAAGTTCCTGTCCGCGCACAATCGTGGTGTCAGGTTGCATTTCCTGCACGCGGATTTTTGGTCCCTGGAGATCTTGCAAAAGCGAAACGGTTGTGCCGAGCTCCTGGTTGAGTTCACGAACTGCGTTTATCACCTTGAGGTGATCTTCGTGACTGCCGTGAGAAAAATTAAGACGAAAAACATCAACACCTTCTTTAATAAGCGCACGAAGCATGTCCTTGTTGTTGGAAGCAGGACCTACTGTGGCAACAATCTTCGTTTTGTTGTAAGAAATTTTTTCAAACATAAGGTTCAGGATATAAACAATAAAGTAGAGATGCTCTTTGGTGTAAGTTGGAACATGATCAGAAAATGAAATTGGATTTTGATTTGAGTCCTTCCAGGGCAATCGGACTCACCAGTTGAATGGACGGAACAGATTTCAGTAAATCAATCAATTGCTGATGCTTATGCTCTTCCATGGCCGCCAAAATTATGAAATCAAAGTGAGGAAACTCAGGGATCAGGAAATACTTTCCCGTTTCCTGATCGGTTGGACGGTTTTTAAAGACTTTCAAACGATTGAGAGGCGTTTCAAATGCATAAAAGGAGAACGATTTCTCCTCCTGATTCTTAAAACCGACCACCAGGTCGGGTTGTTTCACCAGTGTAATCCCGAGGCGCTGGTTCAGTTCCCACGCCAGCCTGTAACCGCGAACGGCCGTAGTGATTCCGATGAGTTCGAAGTTGTATTCATAGTCGATTACTAACCTGCTTTTCTTCATTTTTTAACCGAAAACACACGTTTTAGCCCAATTTGACCAAGATCAAAAAAGTTTGACAATATTGCGCTAAATCTCTTTCTTTGCAGAGATTTTTAAATCATTAAACCGTAAAAACATGTCTGAAATTGCACAAAAAGTAAAACAGATCATCATCGAGAAACTTGGTGTTGAAGAATCTGAAGTTACTCCTGAGGCTAGCTTTACTAACGATCTTGGAGCAGATTCATTAGATACCGTTGAGTTGATCATGGAATTCGAAAAGGAATTCAATATCTCTATCCCAGATGATCAGGCCGAAAACATCTCCACTGTAGGCCAGGCGATCTCCTATCTTGAGCAAAACGTTAAGAAATAATATTTGATTATCATTAATCAACCACATCCATTTGAACATGCAGTTGAAGCGAGTAGTCGTTACGGGGCTTGGTGCACTCACACCCATCGGCAATACTTTGAACGAGTATTGGGATGGACTGAAGAACGGTAAAAGCGGTGCAGCGCCTATTACGCGCTTCGACTCGTCAAAATTCAAAACGAAGTTTGCCTGCGAAGTAAAAAACTTTGATATCGGTAATTTCATGGACCGCAAAGAGGCCCGCAAGATGGACCCTTTCGCGCAGTACGCCATGGTTGCCGTGGATGAGGCCATCAAAGATTCAAACCTCCCCCTGACCGAACTTAATCCCAACCGCATCGGTGTGATTTGGGGTTCAGGTATCGGGGGGTTGTTAACCTTTCAGGAAGAAGTAAAATCATATACTAAAGGTGACGGCACTCCTCGCTTCAACCCTTTCTTCATTCCTAAAATGATTCCGGACTTGAGCGCAGGTCATATTTCTATTAAATATGGCTTCCGCGGTCCTAACTACGTTACGGTTTCAGCATGCGCATCATCAACGAACGCTTTGTATGATGCATTTACATTCCTGCGACTTGGCAAAGCTGACATCATCGTGTCCGGTGGGTCAGAAGCAGCAGTGTGTGAAGCAGGTGTCGGTGGATTCAATGCTTTGAAGGCATTGTCTGAACGCAACGACTCTCCGGAAACTGCTTCAAGACCTTATGACAAAGACCGCGATGGCTTCGTGCTCGGTGAAGGAGCAGGTGCTAT
The DNA here is from genome assembly GCA_029309925.1 of Fulvivirgaceae bacterium JP3-4. Lineage (GTDB taxonomy): Bacteria > Bacteroidota > Bacteroidia > Cytophagales > Cyclobacteriaceae > Chryseosolibacter. Next base: position 992,418 of record JARKND010000001.1, on the reverse strand, counting down.
CATTCTCGAAGAATACGAGCACGCGAAAAAGCGCGGTGCTAAAATTTATGCAGAGGTCATCGGTGGCGGAATGTCGTCCGATGCGTACCACATCACTGCCCCGCACCCGGAAGGCGCTGGTATCATTCAGGTGATGTACAATGCCCTCGAAGATGCCGGTATCAAACCGGAAGATATCGATTACATCAACACACACGGCACCTCTACACCGCTCGGTGATATCGGTGAGATCAAAGCCATCCAGAAGGTATTTGGTGAGCACGCTTACAAAATGAACATCAGCTCTACCAAGTCGATGACAGGACACCTGCTCGGAGCAGCCGGAGCCGTTGAAACAATTGCGTGTATCCTTGCGCTGAGAGAGTCGATCGTACCGCCTACCATCAATCACTTCACTGACGATCCGGACCTCGATCCAAAACTGAACATGACGTTCAACAAAGCGCAGAAGCGGGAAGTCAATATTGCATTGAGCAATACGTTCGGCTTCGGGGGACACAATTTCTCAATCCTGTTGAAGAAAGTCTGATCGTTGCAGTGTAGTTTATAGTGTGTAGTTTGGGGTTTCTACCCTTTCACCTGCAATGCCAGTTGATCGGGCGCAACTACAAACCAAAACCACAAACAACAAACCTTCGATTTTACCACCTAATTACCAATAGCCAATTTTTATTACCTTGTAATTGGAAATTTATCGCACGTAACGCTTGGTTTGGAAGATTTTAAAAATTCCTAAGGGAAAAACGGCAAACGACCTGAAACTGATCAGGGCTGTGCAGAACATTGCGGGCCTCACGCCATCAAACCTGGCAATTTACCGCCTCGCTACGGTTCACAGCTCCATCGCCAAAGAAAACGACCACGGATTTAAGGAATCGAACGAGCGCCTGGAATACCTCGGTGACGCGATTCTCGGAGCTGCTGTCGCGGATTATCTCTTCAAAAAATTTCCATTTAAGCCTGAAGGGTTTCTCACAGAGATCCGGTCACGGATTGTGAACCGTGAAGCATTAAATACGCTTGCAAAAAAGATTGGTGTCGGTAACATTGTGCAGTTCGACAACAAGAATGCCCACCTGCAGCAAGTGATCCTGGGCAACACACTCGAAGCCATCGTTGGCGCCATCTATCTCGACAAAGGTTACCTGCGAACGCGTAAATTCGTCATCGACAAATTAATTGCCCCAAACTACGATCTCGATGAGCTTGTCAACTCCAACTCCAACTTCAAAAGCAAGATCATCGAATGGGCTCAGCGCGAAGGCAAAGAAGTGCGCTTCGAAATCCTCAACGTAAAGAAAGCACGCAATCACAAAGAATTCACCGCACAGGTTCTTGTAGACAATGAAGCCATGGGAACTGGATACGGGAATAGCAAGAAGAAGGCCGAGCAAGACGCAGCGCTGAAAACTTGTGAGCAGTTGAATCTGATTGCTTAGTTTTCAATACAGAATATCGAACAAGGAACAGGGAATAGTGAATTTTGAATAGGGATGCAAAATCCCAAATAGTAACCCGTAGATCTTAATCGGCCAAGGATGCAAAATTGGATCAATTAAGATGAGAGAATTTAATCTGGAAGAACGATTGATTGACTATGCAGTCGTCAATTTAAACATCACCGAAATGTTACCTGATACAAAAGGTGCAAATCACCTGGCGGGACAACTTGTGAGGTCAGGAACTGCACCAGCGCTGATGTATGGTGAAGCACAAGCTGCCGAATCGAGGAAGGACTTCATTCACAAAATGGGAGTAGCATTGAAGGAAATCCGCGAATCATTCATCTGTCAAAAGGTTATCTATAAGAAAAACTACTTTAAGAACGCTCCAATTTTGATAAAGGTCCTTCGTGAAAGTGACGAACTTATATCCATCTTTGTAACCAGCATCAAGACATCGAAAGCAAATCTAAAGCGCGAAAAGGAAGAAAAAGCCAGCCGGAAGGAGAAACCAAAAGGTCCCCATAACATTTAAGTATACAGCCGCATTCCTTCGAATTCACTATTCTCATTCCTTGTTCGACATTCCATATTTCCATATTTCCACACTCCGCCATTCACTATTCCTTGTTCTCTGTTCGATATTCTGCATTTTATCTTGCAGAAAAACTTCTTTCTCTCAATCTTCGTTCACACCTTATAGAAAGCATGCACGATGAGAATTGGGGGCGCCACCGTTAATCAGATTCCTCTCGACTGGGAAAATAATCTTCAAAATATCATAGCCGCAATCACTGAAGCGAAACGACAGAAGATCCGCGTTTTGTGTTTGCCCGAACTGTGCCTTACGGGATATGGCTGTGAAGATCTCTTTCTCGCAGCCTGGGTGTCGCAGGTGTCGTGGGTGAAGCTTCAGACGATTGTCCCACATACCGAAGACATCACCGTTTCCATTGGCCTGCCTGTCCTGATTGATAATGTCACGTATAACGGAGCCTGTGTCATCAGCAATAAAAAGATCCTGGGTGTTACATTGAAACAGAATCTTGCCCGTGACGGGGTGCACTATGAGCCGCGCTGGTTTGAAGAATGGCCTGTCGGAAAAGTTATTTCACTTGGTCATGACTATCAGAATACCCTTGCGGGTGATCTCATTTACGAAGTTGAGGGCATCACCATCGGCTTTGAGATTTGTGAGGATGCCTGGCGTAAGACAAACCGGCCAGGTTATCGGCTGAAGGAACGTTCAGTTGAGTTGATTCTCAATCCAAGCGCAAGTCATTTCTCCATGGGGAAAAGCGAGCTGCGCGAACATGAAGTAGTGATCGAGGGATCAGGGAAATTCAATTGCGTTTACGTGTATGTAAATCTTCTCGGCAATGAAGCGGGACGCATGATCTACGATGGCGACATTATCATTGGTCAGAACGGAAAGCTCATCGTCATCAACAAGCGATTGTCGTTCAAAAAATTCAATGTAATCTCGTGCGATATTGATTTCAAAGATCCGCAGCAGTCGAAATGTGCAGCGATCACTGACAACAAAGAAAAAAATGAAGAGCTTGCGCAGGCCGAGTCTCTCGCACTTTATGATTACTTAAGAAAAAGCAAGGCGAAGGGGTTTACCCTGTCGCTCAGCGGAGGAGCAGATTCCAGCATGTGCGCGGTGTTGGTTGCTGAAATGGTGAAGCGTGTTCCTAAGGAAATAGGCTGGAAAAATTTCTGCGAGTCGCTCGGACTTATTGAAAGCGAGATCCGCGAAGATTGGAAAACTGCGGTAGGCAAAATTCTTACGTGCGCTTATCAGGGAACGAAAAATTCATCTGACCAAACCCTGCATGCAGCGAAATCTCTGGCCGGATCTATCGGAGCAGAATTTCACGAATGGAAAATTGACGATGAAGTAAATTCATACTCGTCAAAAATCGAGAAGGCATTGCAACGCAAATTGGAGTGGGAGACGGACGACATTGCTATGCAGAATATCCAGGCGAGAACGCGTTCACCGATTATCTGGATGCTCGCCAATATCAAACGGGCTGTACTGCTTACAACATCAAACAGAAGTGAGGGAGATGTCGGTTATGCAACCATGGATGGCGATACCAGTGGAAGCCTTGCCCCCATCGCTGGGCTCAGCAAGGTCTTTATTCTCCAGTGGCTCAGGTGGGCAGAAAAAAATCTGGATCAGCCTGGTTTGAATGCAGTTAACAACCTTCAGCCTACTGCCGAGCTCAGACCGCTTGAAAGAAATCAAACCGATGAAGATGACCTGATGCCGTATACCATCCTCGCAGAAATTGAAAAGCATGCCATCCAAAACCGAAAATCACCCATTCAGGTTTTTGAAGACATGAAGACGACAGTTGAGCCCGCGCGGCTGAAAGGATACATCCGGAAGTTCTTCAGGCTTTGGTCTGCGAACCAGTGGAAGCGCGAACGGCTTGCACCATCCTTCCATCTCGATGACATCAATGTTGACCCTCGAAGCTGGTGCCGGTTTCCGATACTTTCTTCAAGTTTTAAGGAAGAATTGGAACTACTTGATAATCTATAAGTTACCTTTGCTCCTCGTATCCGGACGCCCGCCCTGGTACTGGAATTTCTTCCCTGAAAATGATCGCGCAAATGGACTTTAAGCTTTATGCTTTGAGCTTTCCGCTTCTGTCTTTCTGCTTATATTTGCCGTTATGGCTATGTTGAATTTTATTATTTGGAACGGAAGTCCGGAGATTTTTAGCATCGGAACATTTTCTCTCCGTTGGTACGGGTTGTTTTTCGCACTCGGCTTCTTGATCACCCAGCAGATTCTCTACTACATGTATCGCAAGGAAGGAAAGCCTGAGAATGATGTCGATACCTTAACAATCTACATGGTGATCGCAACGATCGTAGGCGCCCGTCTGGGACATATCATTTTCTACGATCCGCAGATCATCTGGGAAGAGCCTCTGAGCATTTTCCTTCCGTTCGAATTCAGCCCCTTCCGCTTCATCGGTTTGCAGGGACTTGCAAGTCACGGGGCCGCTATTGGTATTCTTTTCGCACTGTGGTTATACAGCAGGAAGAAGAAGCCGGGACAAACATACCTTCAGGTAGTTGACCGCATCGTAATTCTCGTTGCACTAGTCGGTGCGCTGATCCGCTTTGGAAACTTCTTCAACTCTGAAATAATCGGCAAGCCAACCAACTCCGCTGTTGGTGTGGTTTTCGTCAATCGCCTGACTGAAGCTGTGAAGGATTGGGACACCAAGGAAGTGATTGAGTCAATTGTTTATCACCAAAATGATTCATTGCCAAGAGGAGCTAATGGAGAAATTCCGTTGAGCGTATACTTCTTTTTCAAGAAAGGCGTTTCAGAAGCAGAGGCTAACCAGATCATGGCCTACGCACAGAACCTTTCGTTCAGAATGCCTGAATTCTTCGATCGGTCACAAACACCCGAATTTGAAATAGCTACACAGGAAGACGGAAATCTTGCAGCGCGGCTTTCAGTCATCGGCATAGCGCGACACCCTGCGCAGCTTTATGAATCTGCTTCGTGCATTCTGCTTTTCATCTTACTGTACGCGATATGGGCAAAATACAAGGAGAACCTCCCACCCGGAAGACTTCTGGGATTATTCCTGATTATCTGCTTCGGACTTCGTTTTGCTTACGAGTTCCTGAAAGAGCCTCAGGAATCATTTGAGAACGATTTGCCATTGTTCATGGGACAGATCCTGAGTATCCCGCTCGTGATTGCCGGAGTTTTTATTCTCATATACTCATACCGCGTAAAAGAAATACCAACACCAGAAAGTAAGAGTTAAACTTATTTGTTGCGTGGAAGTCAAAGTGAACAAGAATGCTGGCGCTGATTTTTGGATTTTTGAGTTTGTTTACCGGCCATGGATCACACCATGTGACGGACGACAGTGACTCGTTAAAGCGCCCACGCAAGACACAGCTCATCACTACTGACACTACAAGAAAGTTCATCCAGATCAACCGCATATTTCTTGTTGGAAACCGGATCACCCGTGACCAGATCATTCTGCGGGAGCTCCGTGTAAAACCAGGAGACATTATTTACAGCGCTGACCTGGCGGGAATACTTGACCTCGACAGGAAGAAGCTCATCAACACGCGGCTCTTTAACACCGTTGAAATAAAAATACTCGAGCTTGATGAAAAGCGGGTTGATCTGGTGGTCGACATGAATGAACGCTGGTATACATTTCCCGCTCCCATCTTCGAACTGGCCGACCGAAATTTCAACGAGTGGTGGGAAAACTATGACCATGATTTCCGCAGAGTGAATTATGGGTTACGCCTTTATCAATACAACATGCGTGGCAGGAACGAAACCCTCAGGCTTCACGCACAATTCGGATTTCAACGAAAGTTCGAGCTCCTCTATCGATTTCCCTATATCGACAAAAAGCAGAAGCACGGCTTGTCGCTTGACTTAGGTTACCTTGAAACGAAAAACCTGGCTGTTCGGACTGTGGGCCACAAGTACGTTTTCTTACCGTCCGACTATATACTGAAGTCCGATCGTGTCGCGGGGTTGACCTACACCTACCGCAGATCATTTTACAAGACGCATGCTGCCAAGATAGAATACCGCAAGACACACATCTCTGATACGGTGAAGAATAACAACCCCATGTTCATCAAAGGAGAAGGTGTGCGTGAACTGGAGTACACGTCATTTAACTACCAGTTCAATGCGGATCACCGTGATTTTTTTGCTTACCCGCTCAAGGGTTTCCAGTTTGCCGTTGATTTCAGAAAAACAGGACTTCTCCCCAATGATGATGTAAACAAATTGGAAGGCAGCGTTCTGTACTCGCGCTACATCGATCTGAAAAGAAACTACTACCTTTCAAATAACAGCATCGTTTACGCCTCTACACCTGATGACCTTTCTTATGTCAACTTCAGTGCGCTCGGTTTGCGGAAGCAATTTGTGCGGGGCTACGAGATCTACGTCATCGAAGGACCGATGTACGCACTGAATAAGACGACATTGAAGAAAAAGATCTTTTCAAATACTTACCACTGGGCTGATATGCCCATCGAACAATTCAGGCACATTCCGGTTGCCGTCTATTTCAAAACGTATTTCGATGCGGGTATGGTAAAAAATTATCCTGATTATGAAAAAGTCCCCGTGAACGTGGAGCTTTCGGATAAATTGATTGCCGGTGGAGGATTTGGTTTCGACATCGTTGGCTCATACGACATCGTGTTTCGTCTCGAATACAGTTTTAACGTTGAGGGAGAAAACGGATTCTTCTTTCACCTCAAGAAAGAGTTCTAATACTTCCAGCGTTTCTTATTTCCTTTGCGGTCGTACCGATACCAATCGCCAATCCGAACGCCTTTGTCATAATTTCCGCTGTATTCAAGCTTTCCTGATTCATCATAAAATTCCCAGTAACCTGATTCAAGTCCCGCGTTGTAATTTCCTTTTTGAACCAGCACGCCAGCCTCGTTATAAATGAGGACTTGCCCATGCGGCAATCCCTCAGCGTAGCGGACGACACGTTGAAGCTGTCCGTTGTCAAAGAAGTATTTCCATTCTCCCTCATATTGGCTGTTGTGATATTTTCCTCTGCGTTCAGGCCTTCCGTTGCGATGATAATACCAGGCGGAATCCTGCAGCAGGCCGTCATTCCATTGCTCAATTGCCTGCAACTTTTTGTTGTCAAAGTAGTACTCAACCTTGCCATTAAGATTTCCGTTCAGAAAAATCTCACGAGCCATGAGTGTGCCGGATGGATAATAGTATTTCCACTCGCCTTCTTTCATATCACCAACTTTGCGGCCCTCCGATTTCAGTACTTTGTTAGGATAGTAATCCTTAATAAAGTCCTGACTATATCCGCTGAGGTTCATGATGGAGAATACTGCAACAAATACTTTTCTGAGTATCACGGCTTCATTAATTTTCTCTGTATAAAAATACAGCGATTAAATATTTTTTCATCATATTATTCACGCTCACCGCAACTTACATATCGGCCCAGAGTAATTCTATTGTCATGGGCAGCCGCGCAATGGCTGTTGGGAATGCTGCAGCCTGCCTTTCAGACGAATGGTCGCTCATTAATAACCCAGCTGGACTCGCTGAGATCAAAAACCTTTCTGCTGCGGTCGCATTTTACACAATCCCCTCATTTAAGCCCTTTAACAGAATTGCGGCAACGGCCTCGCTACCGGTCATTGTGGGTGTTGCAGGTGCAGGCTTTTTCAAGTATGGTGATGATTTGTACAATGAACAGCTGATCAGCATCGGGTATGCAAACAAGTTCGGCATTGCATCGCTTGGCCTGAAAGGCAACTATGTCCAGTATCGGCTTGAAGGCTTCGGATCAGCACAGGCATTCACTATTTCGTTCGGGGGTATCGCCAGCATCACACCAAAGCTCATGATCGGTGCCGTGATCGAAAACATCAATCAGCCAAAACTATCATCCAACAGTGATGAACGCTTACCAACACGCTTTAAAGTTGGTGTAGGATCCAAACTCAGCGAAAAAGTTCTCGCGCTTGTCGAGGTGGAGAAAGACTTTGAAAACTCCCCGCTTGCCAAAGCCGGACTCGAATATGCGCTTCATAAAAAGGTGTTTGCGAGAACGGGGTTCAATCTCAATCCACGATCGGGGTTTGGTGGATTGGGATTCATATTACGGAAATTCAAACTCGACTATGCATTTCAGTTTAGCGAATATCTCGGAGCAGCGCATCAGGCAACAGTCATTGCCGTGCTGACGAAGAAAAAATGAAATACGCTCTGATCATCACGCTAAGCCTGATAGCTCTGACCGGCTCTGCACAGGATAAGCAGTCAGACCTGATCCGGGTTGCCGATGATCTTGTTTCCATTGAAAATGAAGACGATGAGTCTGAACTGGAATCGCGCTACGAAAACCTGACGCTGTTGCTTCAGCATCCGATTGATCTTAACAAAGTAAACGCAGATGATCTGCGGCAATTCTATTTCCTTAACGAAAGTCAAATCCAAACGCTGCTTCGCTATCGCAACGAGCACGGCTCATTTGTTTCAGTGTATGAATTGCAGGCGGTAGAAGATCTTGATCAAAATACAATTTCGCTGCTCGCTCCTCTCGTAAAAGTTGTTGCCAATGAATCATTGATCAACACCTCGCTGGCAAAACGCATGTTGAGTCGCGGCAATTCGTACCTGATTACACGTTGGGAAAAAACACTTGAAGAGAAAGCGGGTTATCGCGACTCGTCAGCCGCCAATGCATATCAGGGATCCGATCAGAAAATATTCATGCGTTTCCGGAGCGCGATTCCATCCGATTACAGTGTAGGCATTACGTTGGAAAAAGATGCGGGCGAAACAATACAGTGGAATCCGCGAAAGCGAAAATTTGGCGGTGACTACAGTTCTGCTCACCTGCAGCTGATCAACAAAGGCAGGCTGCGAAACCTGATTGCAGGCGATTATCAGGCACAGTTTGCACAGGGACTTGTTCTGGGCGGAGCATTCGGTCTGGGAAAAAGTGCCGAGACGATCACGACCACACGAAGGACAACACTCGGATTTCTGCCCCACACTTCCGCGGGTGAATCCGGATTCTACCGCGGCTTTGCAGCAACGTATGAACTCATGAAGAATCTGCGTATGTCTGCCTTTGTCTCACACATTAAACGTGACGCATCTATCTCGGTCGAGGAAGAAGGCAAGACAATCACGGCATTTCAATATAGCGGGTTTCATCGCAACGAAAGTGAAATAGCCCGTGAACGAAATGCAACTGAGACTGTGAGCGGAGCCGTGGTGCATTACAACCGGAAACAATTCGATGGGGGCTTGATCGTACAACAAACTTCTTTTGAACATCCGATGGAGCGTATACCGAACAGTTACAACCAGTTTGCGTTCTCAGGGCGGTCGAACCTGAACGCTTCAATTTTCTACAACTACACCATCAACAACTTTTGCTTTTTTGGGGAAATCGCAAAAACACATCGGGCCGGCAGCGCGATTGTGACAGGAGCGATTGGGTCATTGACACCTGCGTTTGACATATCTATTCTCTACCGAAACTACCGCCCGGATTATTACCTGTTCTACGGCAACGCATTTTCTGAAAACACACAGCCACAGAATGAAACGGGAATATACTGGGGGGTAAAATATAAGTTCAACAGGCGATGGACCGCGGCAGGCTATTTCGATATGTTTCGGTTTCCGTGGCTTGCCTTCAGGCGATACGGTCCCACCTATGGTCATGAATGGCTTGGACGCGTCACGTTTTCGCCTTCAAGAAAAATCACACTCTTTGCGCAGGCCCGGCAGGAAAACAAGTCACGCAATACTGCAGACGAATCGATCCAGTACATTGTGAAGGACGGCTTGAAAAGTAATTTCTGGGCATCGGTGGCATTTAGCGAAGGCGCGCTGCGCATGCGGACACGGGTTCAGTACAGCACCTATCGGTTTAATGGAAAGACATCTGATGGAATTGTGCTCCTTCAGGGTATCGGTGCCGAGTTCGGAAAATTCCAGGTTACCGGACACTATGCGCTGTTTGAAACGGACGATTTCGACAACCGCCAGTATGTTTATGAGAATGATGTGTACCTTGTTTTTTCTCTTCCCTTCTACGATGGCACCGGAACACGCAGCATATTGATGCTCCAGTACAGTTTTTCAAAACACCTCAGCGTTTACGTGCGATATAGCCGGAGCTATTTTTCAGAACGCGAAGAAATCGGGTCAGGCCCTGAATCCATTCATGGAAATACAAAGAATGATGTTAAATTTCAGGTCGTTTTACGTTTCTAAAAATGCACGCAGTAAATCAGATTACCCCGGAAGTATTGTTGGTAATGTGTATCGGAGGAATAGCATTCATTCTGATCTTTAAAGCCATTTTTCGCAAAAAACATTAGCTGTGTGGTTGAACGCCAATTCTGTCGATGAACGGAATTTTTCTTAATTTTAAGTGAGTTCCCGCCTGTTGAATTACAATTACTATTCCCGGATCGACAGTATTTACCCGAGCAATTTACCTTCTAGACTAACTATACCATGAAAACGAGACTACTAGCCTTCGTCCTTTTGTTTGCAAACATTGGTGCCTTTTCTCAAGTCACAAAAAAGACTCTCGAACTGCCGGAATTTAAAAGCGTTTATGTGAATTCAAACTATACCGTTTACCTCAAGCAAACCAACAAGCAGGAAGTAAATGTTGAGGCATTGACAGAAATTTTTTCGGTCAGCGATATCAAGGTCGAGAACGGAGTGCTGATGATCAACATCGAGCGGAAACCCGAAAACCCGAACAAAAGCCTCTGGGCAAAAATTGACGATATCAAACTTAACCCAACGATGAAGCTGTACATCAGCATGAAAAATATTGAAGAACTGCAGGTCAACAGCAATGGAAAGATAATTTCCGAGAACTCGCTTGCTGCAAATAATCTTACGCTGGCAGTAAATGGAAATGGCAGCATGGACCTCGATATCAAAGGAGACATTCTGAAAGCGGAAGTGTCAGGCTCAGGTAACCTTGCGCTTCGCGGATACGCTTCATCGATTGATGCGCTCGTCAGCGGTTCGGGTACCATCAACGCTTTCAACTGTCCCCTTGAAAATGCGAAAGTTAAAGTGACGGGGTCAGGCACCTGTGAGCTTAATGTCACCAATATGATTGATGCGATGGTACTTGGAAGCGGCCAGATCAAACACAAAGGCAACACCAAAACCTCTCAAAAGAAAGTATACGGTTCAGGCAGCGTTGATCGGGCCTACTAGGTGCCATATACATCCGATCTCACAAGCGCAGTGATGCGCTTTTTTTGTTTTAAGATTAAATGTTACAACGGCTAATAGACCTTTTTTGGGATGGCTGAAGCAGCTTTAATGCTATGAAAATGCCTCTGAATGCATCAAAACGCCATTTCATTTATGAAATTCAGTAAAAACGGTCCGAACCACATTATCATTATTTTTTTATTACCTTTAACTTGTTAATTGATTTAATCTTTCTCTGTGCCTCATCAATTTTCATTGTGCAGTTCCAGTCAAAGTTTGTCAGTTTTCGTAAATCATTTTCTCATTTATTTTTCAAAACAATGAACATTTATGTTGCCAACATCCCTTTTAAGGCATCCGAACAGGAATTGAAGGGATTATTCGAAGAGTATGGCGAAGTTTCTTCAGCCAAAATCATCATGGACAAAGTAACACAGCGTAGTCGCGGTTTCGGTTTTATCGAAATGGCTGATGATGCTGCTGCGCGCCAGGCGATCACAAGCTTGAACGGTTTTAATTTCCTTGGAAAGACACTCGTAGTAAATGAAGCAAGACCAAAAACTGATGCACCTCGCAGTGGCGGTGGTGGCGGTGGATATAGAAGCGGAGGCGGTGGTGGATTCAACCGCAAGAACGAGTATTAATTGATTGCCATAAATTTTTGTTCATAGCTGTCTCTTGATTGAGGCAGCTTTTTTTATTTTATCAATCGGAAGAGCTTCGTTTTTATCATTCTATTCATTTTGAAGGATACGCCTGAAGCGCTGAACCATATACTTTCCGGTTCGATCAAATGCACTTTGCACACGGCTGCCTTAACTAATGCCTTAACTGCCCAATTCCTGATGCCTCTATAGTTACACTTTCGTTAGCTATTGCCAGATTTTTTCGGTAAACTTTGTATCCACCAAATTTAAATGGCTTATGAGTGTATTAACCGATGTTGAAAGGTGGGGTAACAATCATCGCCCTGGCTTTCTCGATATTTTCAGAATGATCCTGGGAATTTTCATCACCTACAAAGGACTTCATTTTATCACACACATGAATGAGTTGGAGAACACAACGGCTGGAATCAACGTGTGGTTTGCCGGAGCTTTCCTCGCTCATTACGTCATTTTCGCGCACATTCTTGCAGGTCCTCTTATTGTTGCAGGATTATTCACCCGAATCGCCTGTGCGCTTCAGCTTCCGATCCTTATTGGTGCAGTATTCCTGGTGAACTACCCGAAAGGCCTGTTCTCAGTTGGTAATCACATGGAGCTTGAAGTGTCTCTCATTGTACTTGCTGGCTTGATCGTGTTTATAATCTTTGGTGCCGGACGTTTTTCGATTGACGCGATCCGGAGGAGAGAAATGGAAGCTACACATTAAAAATTTCTCATTACCAAAACCTAATCCAAAAGGGCATCTTACCAGATGCCCTTTTCTTTTATCTTCACGGAAAAAAGACTGTGTACACATACGTCATAGGCATCGATATCGGTACAGGAAGCACAAAAGCACTTGCGGTCAACGCCCGCGGTGAAACACTTACCTCGAGCCAGATTCATTACGACATCGTAACGCCTCGGCCGGGATTCTGCGAACAGGACCCGGAAACCGTCTGGAACGCGTTTGTAACGTGCATAAAAAAAATCACTACTGAATTAAAATCTCCACCCGAAGCAATCGTGCTAAGCAGCGCCATGCACAGCGTTATTCCGGTTACTTCTGATGGAAATGCGGTCTACCCGATGATCATCTGGGCTGACAACCGGAGTGCTTCAATCGCCAAACGTATCCAGGAGTCGGCATTGGGCGAATTGTTGTACGAACAGAACGGAACACCCCTTCATGCAATGACTCCTTTGTGTAAGATCCTCTGGCTGAAAGAAAATAAGAGTGCCCACTTTCAAAAAACAGACAAATTCATTTCCATTAAAGAGTATATCTGGTTCAAACTCTTTAGCGATTTCCAGATCGATCATTCTATCGCTTCTGCGACAGGGATGATGGATATCCAAACCTGTCAATGGAGTTCGAATGCCTTATCACTTGTTAATGTTGGAGACGAGAAATTCTCTGCACTTGTACCGACAAACTACAAACGCAGCAACGTGAACCCGGAGATATGCAGTCAGCTGGGAATATTGACCAGAACAATCATCATCAGCGGAGCCAGCGATGGATGTTTTGCAAACCTCGGAAGCTTTGCCACGGAACCTGGAATCGCTGCGCTTACAATAGGAACGAGTGGCGCGGTGCGTGTGGCAAGCACCAAGCCTGTGTACAATTTCAAAGCGATGACATTCAACTATCGCCTTGACAGCAACACATTCATTTGTGGCGGCCCGACAAATAACGGAGGCGTAGCGCTCCGATGGTACGTAACTAATTTTCTGAAGCTACCCCTGGCAACAGCCGATGATTATAACCGCATACTGGACACAATCAACGCAGCACCTGCAGGTTCGGAGCGACTTATCTTCCTTCCCTATCTCTTCGGTGAGCGAGCACCCATCTGGAACAGCGAGGCTTTTGGTGTTTTCTTTGGCATAAAAAGTCATCACAGGCAGGAGCATTTCACAAGGGCGGTGGTTGAAGGAATTTCATATGCACTTTTTGATATCGCAGAAAACCTCATGAGCGGTGGTTCTGCAATCCGTCAGATCCATGTCAGTGGTGGATTTGTACGCTCCGCTGCGTGGCTGCAGATTCTTGCTGACATCTTTAACCTGAAAGTATGCCTTCTCAACAGCGATGATGCGTCCGCATTAGGTGCCGCGTTCATGGGGCTGAAAGAGGCTGGACTGGTAGATAATCTTGATTCAATAAAACCAAAAACGATAAAGGAGGTACTTCCCCAACCAGCTCACCGCGAAGCATATCAACAAAATTTTGAATCGTTCCGCAAAGTATATAACTGCACAAAAGACTTAATGATCTAACCTATGGAAATCGGACTAATCGGCCTTGGAAAAATGGGCTTCAACCTGGCTCAGAATATTCACAATCACAAACATCAGCTGCGTGCATTTGATCTGAATGCATCGCTTGTTGAAGGAATCAATAAGAAAGGTGTCCAGACAGTAGCGTCACTGGAAGCCATGGTGAAAAGTTTTTCCGGGCGGAGAATAATCTGGCTGATGATTCCTGCCGGGCCTGCGGTAGACAAAACAATTGAGTCGCTGAAACCACTTCTTAACGCTGGCGACATCATCATCGATGGGGGCAATTCGAATTACAAAGATTCTATGAGAAGATCAGCGATGCTGGCGGCCTCGCAGATTCATTTTCTCGATTGCGGCACAAGTGGCGGAACGGAAGGTGCCTTGCACGGTGTGTGCGCAATGATTGGCGGAGACAAGGAAGCGTTTGCTATCTGCGAACCGCTTTTTAAAGACATCGCGTTGCCAAAAGGATACTTATACTGCGGGCCTTCGGGCGCAGGGCATTTTGTGAAGATGATCCACAATGGCATCGAGTATGGTATGATGCAGTCTATTGCAGAAGGCTTCGAAGTGATGCAGAAAAGTAGTTTCAATCTCAACCTGAAAGAAGTTGCAGGCGTGTGGAACCATGGGTCCGTAGTGCGGAGCTGGCTGATGGAGTTGACGGAAAATGCGCTTTCAAAAGATCCGAATCTCGACACAATCAAAGGTCTGATGCATTCATCTGGTGAAGGCCGGTGGACCCTGGAACACGCGTTGGAAAATCAAATTGCAACACCCGTCATTGCGCTCTCCTTGCTGATGCGTTATCGGTCTTTGCAGGAAGACACTTTTTCAGGAAAGATCGTAGCTGCGCTGAGAAACGAATTCGGTGGCCACGCAGTTGAGAAGAAATGAAAGATGTGCTCAAGTGCTCGTGTGCTCAGGTGCTCGTGCGAAGGGAGGTCAAATATTGTGGCGCTGATTCTCCCGTTGGAGACTCGCCTGTCAAATCTGAATGACAAGTCCAACACTACAGAGCCGCCCTGGCATGAGCACATGAACACTAGTGCACATGCGCACAGACCTACGCTCTTTCAAGCTTCATGATCGTCAACTCGGGTGGCATTCCAATTCTTCCGGGATAACCAAGATATCCGAAGCCGCGGTTTACGTAGAGGTATTGGTGATCCTGCTGATACAATCCCGCCCACTGCTTGTATGCATATTGCGATGGACTCCATTTGAAATTACCGATCTCAACACCGAATTGAAAACCATGCGTGTGACCAGAGAATTGGACATCGATGTCTTTATACAGTGGGCGCACCTGCGCATCCCAGTGACTCGGGTCATGTGACAGCAGCAATTTCACTGCAGCCTCCTCCGTTCCCTTGTGGGCCAGGTTTAGCTTGCCATATTTTGCAAATCTTCCTCCTCCCCAGTTTTCATTTCCAAGGATTGCAAGCTTTTCACCGCCTTGTTCGATGATATGATTCTCATTCATCAGCAAGTGGAAATCCATCAACCGATGAGCTTCGATCAGGTTTTTAAAATTAGCGCGCTTCTCATCGATGGAGCGCCAGTTGTGATAGTCTCCATAGTCGTGATTCCCGGTAACGGAATATACTCCCAGCGGTGCCTTGAATTTGTCGAAGATATTAATGTAATCTTTAACTTCAGATGCTTCATTATTCACGAGATCCCCGGTGAAGAAAATCAGATCAGGCTTTTCATCCAACAACATTTCAACGCCACCCTTCACAGCAACCTTATTGAAGAAACTTCCGGAATGGATATCAGAAACGTGGCCGATCGTAAGTCCGTCAAAAGCCTTTGGAAGGTTGGGGAGTTTTACGGTCACTCTCTTCACGCGATAGTCGTGCGCGCCCGAGATAATGCCATACGCCATCGCCCCAAACGGGATAGCTGATGCGACAAGCGCAGTCTTCGCAAGAAATTCCGAACGCGAGATCGCAGGGCCAGCGAGTTTTTCAGGCTCGGGATTATAAAACATGTTTGCAACCCAGCGCAAACCGCGTTGCAGGTCGTCTACAAAAACGAACACGATGCCGAAGATCTTGGAAAAGTAGGTTGCGAATAATCCTGTGAGTATCCAGTTGCGTGTAGCGGTTGAAATCTTATATGGGTCAGTGAACATCCACCAGGCGAGTGCAAGAATTGCAATTACAGTGGGTATCCAGAAGCCGTAGCGAACGCCAGCTTTCCAGCCGGCAGACCAGTCTTTACTTACCGTGAGCACAGCCTGAAACAAATAGTAATCCACCAGCAGGAAGAAAACGAGGAAAAACAGGAAAGTCATCATTCGGGGTTGCATATAAAGCAAGAAAGTCGCCTTAGTGTATAAGACGACTTTCCCTGTATTTTAGTTCATTAATTCAATGCTACTGCTCCGTCTGCCTCTGGGGCTTCATTCTGGCGCTTTTTGAAGATACGCTCCTTCAGTTTGGTTACGAGCAGATACATCACAGGCACCAGGATCAATGTCAGGAATGTTCCGAAGATCAATCCGAAGATCATGGTCCACGACAACGGCTTCCAGAATGCTGCGTTGTCACCACCAAAATAAATGTGCGGATTAAATTCAGAGAACAACGTTACGAAGTCCATGTTCAGGCCGACTGCCAGCGGAATGAGACCCGTTGTGGCTGCCAGGGTAGTCAGGATAACCGGTGTCATACGCGTTTTTGCTGCTTCAATGATGGCCTCGTATAGCGGCATACCCTGAGAGCGCAACAACTCCGTGAATTCCACCATCAGGATTCCATTTCGCACAACCAGTCCGGCTAGCGCCATGATACCGACACCAGTCATGATGATAGAAATCTCCATCTTGAACAATGAGAAACCAATCAAGACGCCAATGATACTAAAGACAATTTCAAGCAGAATGATTACTGGTTTGCTCACAGAGTTAAACTGTACGACCAGGATCATGAACATTAATCCGAAGGCCAGGCCGAATGCGAGACTGAGAAACGCCATTGTCTCTGCCTGCTCTTCCTGCTCACCAGTCATCTTCACCGTTACACCGTCCGGCACAGGAAAGTTGTTCAAACGGCTCTGAATATCAGCAACAACTTCATTGGGGTTGAATCCGCCCAGCACGTTCGACTGCAGCGTAATGACCCGCTTCTGATCGATTCGTTTAACGCCTGCATAGCTGTTAGAGTACTCGATGGTACCGATCGCTGACAGCGGCACCTGGCGAACGATTCCGCCCGAACCCATGTCGCGGTACGTGATCGGAAGGTTGATGAGTGCGTTGATATCGTTGCGCTGACTTTCCTTCACACGGAGCTGGATCGGGTAGTCGTCATTTTCATCTTTAAATTTTGACACTTCTTTTCCATATACCGCGGTGTTCAAGGCATTACCAATCGCACCGGTCGAAATTCCTTCGCGGTTCGCCTTTTCGCGATCGATGTTGATCACGATCTCCGGCTTGTCGCTCTGGAAGTCGGACTTCAATTCTTCAACTCCGGGCACCTGAGCGTTGACAAGATATCGCTGCACCTGGTTTGCAGTTTGAACCAATTGTTCAAAGTCGTCACCTGCAATTTCAATGTTGACAGGTTTACCAGTAGGCGGACCGTTGGCCTCTTTATCAACAGCGATCTCAGCACCTTTTATTCCTTTCACCGCTTCGCGGATCTCGTCCATATACTGGGTCGTAGAGATACCATTTCTTTCAGAGAACTTAACGAATGCGATCGATACTTTTCCTAAGTGCGAGCTCGCCTGCGTTCCTGCATCGAACGGGTTATCACTTGCTCCGATGGCCACGTTTGAAATAATCGATTCCACTACCGGATTGTCTTTGCCCATCACCTTAATGATCCTGTCTTCAACAACTGCTGTGATCGAATCAGTCACTTTGGTATCTGTACCGATCGGCATCCGGATGTAAGCATAAATGAAGTTCGGATCTCCACCTGGGAAAAATACAACACCGGGTTGTCTGATCGCAGTGAATACAATACTGAAGATGAACAGACCCACTACCCCTACAACAACCCAGATCGGGCGGTATGCTGTGAGACACCAGGTTATCAGTCTGCGGTATCCATTCTGAACTTTCGGCCAGGTGGATGTCTGGAAATTCGAAATCACACGGTTCAACACAAAGTGGTTCAGCACGTACAACAGGTAAAGGAAGACAATGAAGTTTCCGAGACCAAATGCAATCATGTAGGAGACGACCGCAATACCAGCAAATGTTACCGATGTCACTTTAAATCCTTTCGTGACTTTTGGCTTGTCGTGTTCATCGTGATCATGCGGCTTCATGAAGTCAGCTGCAAACACAGGGTTGATAATGTAGGCAACAAACAACGAAGCAAGCAAGGCAACGATAAGCGTGATTGGCAGGTACATCATGAACTTACCGATTACGCCAGGCCAGAATGCAAGCGGAATGAATGGTGCAAGCACCACTAGTGTTCCTGTCAACACAGGAAGGAATACTTCACCAGCTGCAATCTTCGCGGCTTTGCGAATTGGTACTTTTCCGTTGTCAAAAACGCGGTGTGTATTTTCGATCACCACGATCGCGTCATCTACGACAATTCCCAACGCAAGCAGGAACGAAAACAGCGTCATCATGTTCAGGGAAAATCCGATGCCCGGAAATACCAGGAACGCGATAAAACTGGAGATCGGAACTGACAATCCCACGAAGATCGCGTTTGTCACACCCATGAAAAACATGAGGATGATCGTTACAAGCACGAAACCGATAATTATCGTATTGATCAGGTCGTGAAGCGTTACGCGCGTGTTGTCAGACTGATCAGCAGTGATCGTTACATCAAGTCCGTTCGGAAGGACTCCATCCTGGTATTCGGCAACGACCGCGCGGATATTATCAGAAGCATCGATCAGGTTTTCCCCGCTTCGCTTAATGATGTTAAGCGTTACCACGTTTTTCTTATCCAGACGTGCGTAGCTTTCCTGCTCTTTGTGTGAGTCAACCACTTCAGCAATATCTTTCAGATAGATCTTTCCTCCACGGATCGATCCGATCACCGTGTTGGCAATCTCCTCAGCGCTTTTGTATTCGCCAGTAACACTCAGCGATCGTTTCATCCCTGCCACTCCGAGCTGACCTCCGGGAATGAGAACGTTTTCACTTCCTACAGCCTGCTGGATGTCGCTGAAATCAACTCCCGCAAGCGCAGCCTTGTACATGTCAACGTTGATCTGGATCTCACGGTCGAGTGCACCAACGATGTCTACCCTTCTGATCTCTTTCACCGCTTCAAACCGATCCTGCATCATTTCAGCGTAGCGCTTCAGCGTCTTCAGATCGTAGTCTCCCGATAAGTTGACAAACATGATCGGCACTTCTGAAATGTCGATATCCATTACCACAGGGTCATCGGGCAAATCGCTTGGCAGATCAGGCTTTGCTTTGTCAACGGCATCCTGGACCTCGCGTTTCGCTTCGGTGACATCCACATCAGTTTCAAACTCGATGATAACGTTGGAGAAGTTCTGGATCGAATTACTCGAAATCTTCTTCACACCCGCAATCGACTTCACCTGCTTTTCAATCTGCTTGGTGATCAGGTTTTCAAGATCGGTTGGTGACCCGGGGTATGGCGTTGCCACGTAGATCTGAGGGAAAACAACTTCAGGGAAGTTCTCTTTTGGTAGTCGAAGATAGGTTATGATACCCATCAGACAGATGAGCACGGTGGCTACGTAGATCGCCACCTTGTTATCGATTGCCCAACTGGTAGGTTTAAATTCTTTTTCTATGTCTTGCATAAATTCGGCTTTTGTATTTCCGGAACTGCATTAGATTTTAATATAGTCTCCATCGTTGAGACCCTGGTAGCCCACAGTGATCACCTTGTCGCCTGCTTTTAAACCTTTCACCTGCGCCATGCCACCATAAACTCCGTCAACGGTAACAACCTTGCGGACAGCTACTGTCTGATTTCCCTTCGCCTCAGCGATATAAACCACTTTCTCATTATTGATCTCCTGGATCACGTTGATAGGGATTATCAGCGCCTGGTTTTCTGTGTGAAAAATAACTTTCGCTGTCGCGGTCATGTTTGGACGAAGATCGGCCTCCGAAGGAATTTTAACTTCAACATCGAACGTACGTGACAACGGATCGATTGTGCGGCCAGCAAAAGTTACTGCTGCCGGGATCTCGCGATTCAATTCAGATACGTTCACCAATACCTTGTCGCCCTTTTTGATCTTCGTAGCATAAGCTTCAGAGATCTTTGCAGTAAGTTTCAGATCAGCGGAATTCACCACGCGAACAGCAGGCATCCCGGGAGCAACGTTCTCGCCAAGCTTGATCATCAGATCATCAATCGTTCCCGTGATGGTCGATTTGATTTTAGTGAGCTCGTTCTGCTCCTGCAATGAGGCAATCTGCTTTTCAAGGCTTTCCTTTTGAGTTTTTGCCTGAAGGTATTGCACTTCCGTTCCGATCTTTTGGGCCCACAGGTTTTTTTGGCGTTCGAATACTGAAGTGGCGAGTTCAAGCTGAGATTTCATCGACTCGATACTTCTCATAAGGATAGAGTTGTCGATCTGCGCGATGGTCTGACCTTTTGAAACCTGATCACCTTCGCTTGCAAATACCTGCGTAATTGTGCCGGCAGCCTTTGCACTGATCAGAAGGTTATTTTCAGATTCAACCGTGCCTTGTGTCTGAACGAAGTGGTTGAATTTTTTGGGAGTTAGCTCTGTCACGCCTACATCTTTCGATTTAACGTTTGCCGAGTCAGGGTTTTCTTTTGCAATCTCTTCTTCGAGTTTAGCAATCTCTTTGCTGAGCTCAGCCTGCTCTGTCTTGAGTTTTTCAAGGCGAGCTTTTTTATCATCATCTTTTGTGGCAGCGCTGCATGCTGCAAGCAAACTTGCAACAACCAGCACCGCTGAAATGCGGTAGTAAAAATTTGATTTCATGTATGTAGGTTTTGTAGCGGTCATAAAAGTTTGTTGTTATTTGTCCTGTGCGTTCTGTGGGTTCAGTTTTCCGTAAGCTTTGTCGAGATCTACTTTTGCGACAAGCGCATCGTATAGCGCAGCATAGTAGTTGATCTGCGCCTCGCGCAAAGCACTCTCGGCTTCAGTCACCTCGAGGTTAGAGCCGACACCTTGTTCATATTTTATCTTTGTTACGCGCGCAACGTTTTGCGCGAGCTCTTTATTTGCCTGCTGAGACTTCAGTGAATTAACCGCATTGAGGTAGCTAATTGCTGATTGCTTTATCTGCAGGTCGATCGCGGATTTCAAACTCGAAAATCCATTTTCGATCTTTTGAAGATTCAGCTTCTCTTGCTGAACGCGATAGCTCCTCTGCAAACCACTGAACAGCGGAACGTTCAACGTCACGCCAAATGATGAGAAAGAGTACCACTTATCGGGCCCGATCCCAAACTCCGGAATTTCCTGAATATTGCTTTCTGTCTTAAACAAACCACCTATGTTAGGCGACTGTGTTGAATAGCCAAGATTCGCAAAAGCGACAAGACTCGGCAGCGACTCGGCATACTTATTTTTTAAATTAAGCGCCTGAAGTTTCCGATTAGTCTCAAGGATGCTGTAATCCGCGCGTTGTGAGTAGTCCCACTTTTCTGAATAACTCGCAAGCAAATTTTCATCAATTTGCAACGATGCGATGTCGCCCTGAACATCGATGTTCTGGTCCATCGGATAGTTCATCTGAAATTTCAGAAGCTGGAATCCAAGTTCCTGAAGGTTATAAAAATTGTCCCGCTGTGCTTTCAGGTTATTGGCTGTTACCTGAATTCGGTCAACATCGATCGCTTCAGCAAAGCCATTCTCATTCAGGGCCTTTGTCGTTTTCAACAGTGAGTCAACGCGGGCAATGTTCACATCAAACAGTGTCACACGATCTTTGTTGATAAGAACGTTGTAATACGCTTTCGTTACCTGCTCAACAATGTTCTCTTTCGTCTGTGCATTCGTTTTTACTGACAGCTCGCGATAAGCGTTTGCCGCCTGCAATCCAACAAGGTATGAGCCGTTGAAGAGAATCTGAGAGATCGTAAGTGAAGCGTTTCCTGCAGACTTCAACTGAAAGAAGTTTTGCAGCGCTACAACATCGCCAGCCTGAATTCCAGGGATGGAACTCAAATCAATAAAACCTTGCTGATCAGGATTGTATTGGGAAAAAAACCTTGGCAACTTCTGGTTGTGCGTTATTCCAACGGAAGCATCAATCTGCGGCAAACCTATGCCCCGTGTTTCTTTCACTCTTGCGTTTGCAATCTGCTCGTCAAGTGTAGCGTTTTTCGCATTGGCATTATTGGCCAACGCATACTCTATTGCCTGCTCGAGCGAAAAGGACTGGCCTCCGGAATTCTGCGTCTGGCCAAACGCTGGAGCTGCAAAAATCAATGTTACTAGCAGGTATATATATCTCATGTTATAGGATTGTTGAAGGTTCATGATTGTTAACGTCTTTATATTTCTGGTATAGCTTCCGCCCCTTATCAGTGACGAGGCCAAATACAAAGTGATCGAATATCTGCATCTGAACTTCCGCCAGGCGGAAATGCTCACGTGGGAAAATGCTCTCGTCAAATGCCAGCTGCACTAATTCCAGCCTTACTGCCGCAATTACCTTCGGGTTGATTTCGGGCCTGAAGTAACCCTCCTCAATTCCCTGCTTTAAATTCCTTTCAACCGAGGTGCGGATATACTTGTTTTTATGGTTAATCCACTCACTCCACGCCTTCGGATGATACTTCTGCAGATCGAACAACAGCGATGGATTCATATCCTGCACGTTTTGTTTCAATGCTACCGACAGTTTAGCAAGCTCCTCAATCGCATTTTTCGCAGTAGACCGAATGGCCTCAAACTCACTCGCATGGCGTTCCAGGTGGTTTTTGCACGCCAGAGTGACGATGTCTTCCTTATCCGCAAAGTGCTGGTAGAGCGTTTTTTTGGAAACTGACAGATGACGTGCTATGTCATCCATCGATATGCTCCTTACACCATATTTGGTGAATAACTCCTCAGCGCCTTTTAAGATTTTCTCTTTGGTTTGGATTTCTTCCATAGGGCTGCAAAACTATGGAAACTTTAGACATTTCAAAAGTTTCCAACGTTTCCTTTAACGGGCGTTCACCTTTTCGGGTTGACGCAAACAGTAACTTTTTGTGTTATTCTTTCGTGAAGCGCACTTTTCAAACCGTTGAGGGATCAGAAGGTGTGTCTGACGCCTTTTTTTCACGGTAGCACCATTTTTCTTTCATCTTCTCTTTGAATCGCTCCCGTTCCTCTGGTGTCATAGAAGAAAACTTGTTGTAGTAGTGTTGCTTCCAACGCATTCCATTTCGCGACCTGTCTTTGCCATGAAAGCCGCCAAATAACAATTTACCTAACAGTAGTAAGCCAAGCGCTTCCCAGAACGAAATCTCTCGCAGGTTGAAGATTGACGGTATCAGCCAATTCCAAAGCAGCATCACAATTCCTCCGAAGGCGATGACGAACACCACCCCCAGGACCGTCCATTTCAAAATTTTCAATGCTTTGTTCATAACAATTTCTTTATGATCGTTTCATAGTTCATCATAGAGCTTTTGCAAACGCTTGCGCAGCGCCAGAATCGCGTATCGCTTCCTGGACAGCAAGGTATTTATCGAAACACCCGTCTCCTCAGCAATTTCGCGGAACCCTTTTTCTTCAATTTCATTCTGGATGAAGATTGTTCTTTGATCTGCCGGTAATTCATCAAGTGCCTCCATAATTTCCTCCCACAACATGTCTCTTAAATAAGAGTCTTCGGGAGTATTGCCAAAGTCCGGCAAAATTTCCGAAAGTGTTATGGGAGAATCGTCATCGCTTCCTGTTTGCAATGCAAGGTCTGCTCGTTTTGGACGCGCTGCATCACGCCTGTAACGATCGATAATCTTATTACGGGCAACCGAAAACAACCACGAGGTAACGCGATCGAGCGAATCGATAGAATCAAAACCTGCCACAAACTGATAAAAAACATCCTGCAGAATATCTTCCGCCTCCTCCGTTGAGGATACCCGATTGCGAATGAAACTCAGCAACCGGTCCTTCTCCTTCAGGAATGTCTCTTCTTTTATCTGCATGGCCAGGTCCATACCTGCTCTGTTTTACCCAGAGACGGCAGGCTTATGTTATTATTTTATAAAACTCAAAATTTTGTTGTAAAGTTGAGCACCCGCAGCGGATTTACAGCATGATTCATGACAAGTTTGTGACATACAGGGGCAGCAGGCTTCATTACTCAAAGACCGGAACCGGCACCAAACACTTGTTAATATTTCACGGCTTCGGTCAGGACCGATCAGTTTTTGATTATCTGACCAGATCACTCGCAAGACATTACACCTTCTACCTGTTCGATTTGTATTTCCATGGGCGAAGCGTGTGGGCACATGATGAACAAACGTTGTCGAAGCGCGAATGGACATCAACGTTGTCAAACTTCCTTACCGAGAACAACATCAATCGTTTTTCTATTGGCGGATTCAGTCTCGGTGGAAAATTTGCCCTTACAGCAGTAGAAAACTTTTCCGATCGCATTGATGATGTGATCCTTATTGCACCGGATGGTATCAAAACGAATTTCTGGTACAGTCTTGCAACCTATCCCCTTTTGCTTCGAAAATTTTTTAAAAGTATGATACTTCACCCGGAGCGCTTTATGAAAATCGCAGAATCATTAAACCGCTCGGGTCTTGTTGACAAGGGGCTGATCCGATTTGCCGAGTACCAGATGAATAGTGAAGAAAAACGAAACCGCGTCTATTACTCCTGGGTCGTCTTCCGTCACCTGACGCCCGACCTTCAAAAAGTTGCTGACGCCATCAACACCCACAGCATTCGATTCACGCTGATCGCGGGGCGATATGATAAGGTGATTGAGCCGAAAAATATGGATCGTTTCCTAAGACGACTAAAAAAATTCAGGTTTGAGATTGTTGAAAGTGGACACACAGGCCTTATCAATCAATCAATTCCTTATTTCATTCAATCCTGACTGGCAATTGTGAAATGATATCCGATGCTCAGCCCTACCGGAAGCAGCTCGGAAGTTTCAATAGCAGGGTTTGCCCGCAGCGCGTCCCAGTCATCGTAGAATTCTTCTGAGCGAAGCGGGACAAGCAATCCAAAGTTCATAAAATTCTGATTGCTCCTGAAGTGAAGCTCAATGCCTCCGCCAAACGTAGGACCATTGTAGGATTTGTCGTACTGATTTGCATCAATTACTTTGATCACCGCATTGTTGCCATACATTGCTGTGAGGTACGGACAGATTTTCTTTCCCGGTAGTATGCGACCGATACCGCCAAAATTATATCCAACATTCACGAGGTTGTATCCTACAGCGGCAAACACACCAAAGTTCTTCACTGGAAATCCTGAAGCTTTTGCCCCGAACGTTCCATAATCAAGGCCTATACCAAGACCAATATTGAACGGAGAATTTGATGCTTCTGGTTGATTTTTCTTGTAATCAGGATCGTATTGCGCGTTGGCAGCCAGCGTGGCGAGGATCAACACCACAGTAAAGTATTTTTTCATTTTGCTTCGTTGCTGACGCAAAGATAATAGACCAGACAGCAGTTTTGGTCATTATGGGCAGACCAGTTTGAGAAATGAGAATTTTTGCAGCGAAAAACGACAAATTGCTAGTACTTTTGCAGCTTCTAATCGACCACTGATTAAATGATCTTATTCTTTCGTTCGAAAGCCGACAAACTTTACGCTGTTGGCTCGGCACACCCTTTACAAAAAGCAGACATTCAAAAGCTTACGTGGCTCTTCAGCGGAGCTGACCTGCTGGCGGAAAACACCGTAATCGGATTTTTTGTTGGCCCCCGGAAAGAAATGGTGACGCCCTGGAGCACCAATGCCGTTGAGATCACGCAAAATATGTCAATCACCGGTATCCAGCGAATTGAAGAGTTTACTGTAGTCGATTCTGCCGCTGCAAAGCATGACCGAATGCTTGAAGTGCTTTACACAAAATTAGATCAGGATCTTTTCACAATCCATCATCAGCCCGAGCCAATCAGAGCGGTCGAAGACATTGGTGCATACAATGAGAAGGAAGGTCTCGCACTCAGCAAAGAAGAAGTTGACTACCTCGAAGGTGTCAGCGCGCAACTTGGCCGCAAACTCACCGACAGCGAAGTGTTCGGATTTTCGCAGGTGAATTCTGAACATTGCCGCCACAAGATCTTCAACGGCACGTTTGTGATCGATGGCAAAGAAAAAGTTCAGACGCTGTTCCAGCTCATCAAACAAACCTCGAAAGAAAATCCGAATCACCTGATCAGCGCATATAAAGACAACGTTGCGTTTATCAAGGGACCGGAAATCGAACAATTCGCGCCTGCACGACAGGACGTTGCTGATTTTTTTAAAACGGAAAAGATCGATTCGGTTATTTCGATCAAAGCCGAAACACACAACTTCCCGACCACAGTTGAACCTTTCAACGGTGCAGCTACTGGTTCCGGTGGCGAGATCCGCGACCGGCTTGCCGGAGGGAAAGGTTCTCTCCCCCTGGCAGGGACTGCTGTCTACATCACATCTTACCCGCGTCTCGAGAACGGAAGACCATGGGAGAAAAAATTTGAAGCACGCAAATGGTTATATCAAAGCCCTGAAGAAATTCTCATCAAGGCGTCTGATGGCGCCTCTGATTTTGGAAACAAATTCGGCCAGCCACTCATCTGCGGAAGCGTCCTCACCTTCGAACATTTTGAAGCAGATAAAAAATACGGCTTCGACAAAGTGATCATGCTTGCCGGTGGAGTTGGGTTCGGCAAAGCACAGGACAGTAAAAAAGAACACCTCAAGCCGGGCGATAAGATAGTGTTGCTCGGTGGCGATAATTATCGGATTGGAATGGGTGGCGGAGCAGTGTCATCGGTTGCCACGGGTGAATACGGTAATGCGATTGAGTTGAATGCTATTCAGCGTTCAAATCCTGAAATGCAGAAGCGTGTGATGAACGCAATCCGTGCGATGGTGGAAGCGGATGAAAATCCGATCATCACCATTCATGATCATGGCGCAGGCGGACATCTTAACTGTCTGTCAGAACTGCTTGAAGAGACAGGCGGAACAATTCATATCGATAAACTCCCCATCGGAGATCCGACACTGTCAGACAAAGAAATTATCAGCAACGAATCGCAGGAGCGCATGGGCCTCGCCATTCGCGACAAGGATATTGACACGCTGAGAAAAGTATCGGAACGCGAACGTGCGCCTTTCTATGTGGTGGGTGAATCGACCGGAGACCAGAAGCTCACTTTCACAAAAAATGGAAAAGGCCCGAACCCTGTTGACCTTCAATTGAAACATCTTTTCGGTTCATCGCCTAAAACTATTCTCGAAGATTCGACACAACCGATCGCGTACAAACCAGTAACGTATGATGATTCAAAATTCAGCGAATATCTTGACAATGTTCTTCAACTCGAAGCTGTTGCCTGCAAAGACTGGCTGACAAACAAAGTCGACAGGTCTGTAACAGGCAAGGTAGTACATCAGCAAACGTGTGGTCCCATTCAGCTTCCGCTGAACAATCTCGGCATCATGGCACTCGACTATACCGGGCGAAAAGGAGTTGCTACTGCGATTGGTCACGCTCCCGGAGCTGCGCTTGTCGATGCCGCTGCCGGAAGCAAACTTGCCATCGCTGAATCGTTGACAAACATTGTGTGGACACCCCTTACTTACGGACTCAAAGGAATTTCACTCAGCGCAAACTGGATGTGGCCTGCAAAAAATAAAGGCGAGAACGCAAGACTGTATCAGGCTGTTGAAGCGGTGAGCGATTTTGCGATCAGCCTTGGCATCAACATTCCCACCGGAAAAGATTCGTTGTCGATGACACAGAAATATCCGGGTGGCGAAGTTGTGTATTCTCCAGGCACGGTAATCATCACGGCAGTTGGCGAGTCAGAAGATTTTACGAAGACCGTTTCACCAGTGCTTCAGCCCATCGCAGGATCGAAGGTCATTTATATCAATTTTTCAAAAGATCAGTTCAAGCTTGGCGGAAGCAGTTTTGCGCAGGTAGTCAATCTGCTAGGCAATGAAACACCAACCGTCAATGATGCAACGTACTTTGCAGATGCGTTTGGCGCGGTACAGCAACTTATCCGTGAGGGATTGATTCTTGCCGGTCATGACATTTCTGAAGGCGGAATGATCACTGCGCTCCTTGAGATGACGTTTGCCATTCCAAAAGTTGGCCTTAATGTCGACATCAGCAAACTCGGGCAGGATCGTATTAAAGTCTTGTTTGCAGAAAATCCTGGCGTATTGCTGCAGGTTTCCGGTGAAAAAGCATCGGAACTGCTCAGAGCGAAAAACATTTCCTTCGAAGTGATTGCTGAGGTAACATCAGATCGTACGATGAACCTGAAGTCGGGCAGCACATCAGAAAAACTTGACATTGATAAGCTGAGAGATACATGGTTCAAAACTTCTTTCCTGCTCGACAGCAAGCAAAGACCGAAAGCGCATGCAGAAGCGCGCTATAAAAATTACAAGCACCAGGTTCTCGACTACACATTCCCGAAAAATTTCAGCGGGCAGCTTACGCCCTACGGTATTGATCCAAAACGCAATAAACCCTCCGGTCTGAAAGCCGCAATCATCCGGGAGAAAGGCGTGAATGGCGATCGTGAAATGGCTTACAGTCTACACCTCGCAGGATTTGATGTGAAGGATGTTCACATGACCGATTTGGTTTCCGGCCGTGAAGATTTGTCTGATGTGAATCTCATTGTCTTCGTTGGAGGATTTTCCAATTCAGACGTTCTCGGTTCTGCGAAAGGTTGGGCGGGAGCTTTCCTCTACAATGCGAAAGCGAAACAAGCGCTCGATAATTTTTACGCTCGAAAAGATACTTTGAGCCTGGGTGTCTGCAATGGTTGTCAGCTGATGATGGAACTTGGGCTTCTTTATCCCGACTGGCAGGAGAAAATGCACCACAATAGTTCGGAAAAGTTTGAATCTACGTTCCTGACGATTGAGATCCCGCATAATGATTCGGTTATGCTGAAGTCATTTGGCGGCTCGAAACTCGGTGTGTGGGTGGCACACGGTGAGGGAAGGTTCAGGTTGCCGTCTGATGCATCCCGCTACAAGATAGCGGCACAGTATTTTTACAAGGAGTACCCCGGAACACCCGGAGGTTCTGATCTTTCTGTTGCCGCACTTTATTCTAAAGACGGACGCCACCTGGCAATAATGCCGCACATTGAAAGATCGCTTTTCCCTTGGAACTGGGCCTATTACCCGGGAACACGGAAAAATGATGTTATCTCTCCGTGGATTGAAGCCTTTGTGAACGCGCGTGAATGGCTTAGAAAGAACGGGTAAGTAAAAGGTTTCATGTTCTTTTTGTTCCGGTGTAGGAATTGAATTATATTCAAATTCACTTTTCAATACTGTAGACCTATGAAGAAACTTTGGACTCCTCTCGTTGTCGGTTTATTGTTCGTTTCATGTCTTGGATACAAGGAACTTCCCGTAGAATACGACTACAGCTATAAAGGCAATTTTAAGAAGTATCGCACTTTCGACATCATGAAACCTGCGGGGATTACTGATACCACAATGGTCAATGAGGTTATTGAAAAGTCCATTGTTGCCAGGATGAAATTTCTCGGTTACCGGCAGGCGTCAAACAAACCGCACCTCATTATTGGTTTCAAAATGTTTAACGACAGTCTCAAATTTAACGGTTACATCCAGCCAGATATTGAGGAATGGGTAAGGAATCAGAAAGAAGATCTCAACTACGATCCACAAAAGTATAATCTCAAAACCGGCACTTTGCTAATCCAGTTCTACGACAGGCGGCAAAACAGATCAATCTGGCAGGGTTATGCAACCACTATGTATGGATCAATCGATTTCAATAACAGCCGCCACCTGAAGAATGCCGTTATCTCAATTCTCGACAAATACCGGTTCTGGGCGGAGGGATTCCTCGAAGGCGGAACCCAGCTGGCGGAGGAAAAAGACCTCTAAAAAATTAGCCCGGCCATACCTTTTTTCGAAAATAATTCTACCTTTGCAGACCCAAAATCAACGTTTTGGGGCTAATTCGCAGAATTAGTTCGGGTATTGACCTATGGTGTAACTGGCAACACGCTTGATTTTGATTCAAGAAAGTCCAGGTTCGAGCCCTGGTAGGTCAACATATCCCGGTTTTTCCTCCGAAAGACCGGGATTTAGTTTTTAAAAGCTATGGGAGTAAAAATCTTCAGTGGTCAAGCCACGCAGTATCTGGCTGAAAAAATCGCCAACGCCTACGGTGAACCACTGGGACGCGTTGACTATAAACAATTCAGCGATGGCGAAATGTCTCCCTTTTTAGCTGAGTCGGTTCGGGGCCATGATGTATTCATCATTCAGTCGACCTTTGCTCCCGCTGACAACCTCATGGAACTGCTGCTCATGGTTGACGCTGCAAAGCGTGCAAGTGCGCATAACGTAAACGTTATCATTCCCTATTTTGGATACGCGCGCCAGGATCGCAAGGACAAGCCGCGGGTAGCCATTGCGGCAAAAATGATCGCGAACCTTATCTCTGCGGCAGGCGCAGACAGAATTATGGCGTGCGACCTGCATGCCGATCAGATCCAGGGATTCTTCGACATTCCAGTCGATCACCTTGATGGTTCATACATCTTCGTGCCTTACCTCAAATCATTAGGACTGAAAGATATTATGTTTGCAACGCCTGATGTAGGCGGGATCAAACGTGCGAGAAACTTTGCAAAGTTTTTCAATTCTGAACTTGCTGTTTGTGATAAGCATCGCAAGGAGGCAAACAAGATCGAGTCCATGCGCCTGATTGGTGAAGTGGATGGAAAAGACGTAGTCCTAGTCGATGACCTGGTAGACACTGCCGGAACGATATGCAAAGCTGCCGGATTGTTGAAAGAAAATGGAGCGAAGTCTGTCAGAGCCGTTTGTACACACCCGGTGCTTTCCGGCAAGGCGTATGAAAATATTGAAGGCTCTGTGCTCGAGGAGCTCGTGGTGACTGACACGATCCCATTGAAGAGAGAATCACCAAAGATCAAAGTATTGACGATGTCTGACCTGTTCGCAAAAGCGATCCGCAAGATCCACGATAACGAATCGATCAGCTCGTTGTTTATTAAATTGTAACTTTTTTAAAACTAAATCATATAATCATGAAAACTGTTGAGATTATAGGGTATAAAAGAGCAAATCTCGGCAAGGTTGACGCACAAAAACTTCGCGATGAAGGCCTTGTTCCCTGCGTACTGTATGGTGGAGATCAGCAAGTACATTTCTACTCTCCGATGATCCTCTTCCGTGAGCTTGTTTACACGAATGAAGCGCACTTCGTTCACGTGAACATCGAAGGAGAAGAAAGCAAAGCTATCCTCCAGGAAGTTCAATTCCATCCTGTGAGTGAGATCATCCTTCACGCTGACTTCCTGAAGATCGCTGACGACCGCAAAGTAAAGATGAGCATTCCTACTCGTCTTGTTGGAAGCGCTCCCGGTGTATCAAAAGGTGGTACGCTTATCCGTAAGAGAGCTGCACTGAAAGTGTATGGCTTCCCTAAGGATATGCCAGACCATATCGATGTTGACGTTTCAGAGCTTGACTTCCACCACGCAATTAAAGTTGGTGATATGAAGTTTCCGGGCCTCGACTTCCTCGATCCTAAACAAGCTACGATCGCTGCCGTTGAAGTTCCTCGCGCTGCGAAGATGGCTGCTGAAGATGCTGCTGCTGCCGCGGCTGCTGCTCCTGCTGAAGGTGCTGCTGCCGGTGCTGCTCCTGCTGCGGGTGCTCCTGCTGCAGGCGCTGATGCAAAGAAAGCAGAAGCTCCGAAAAAGGACGCGGGTAAGAAATAAAGTAGTAGGCAGTAGGCAATTGACAGTAGGCAAAACGCCTCGCTCAGGTCTAATGCAAAAAACAAAGAGTCCTGTCGGAAACGATGGGACTTTTTGTTTGTTACAAGTTCCAGGTCGCAAGTTTCAATGCTTCGAAGGATTCTAGCCGACACCGACACGCCTGCGGCCTGCAACTTGCAACCTGTAACGGGTTTGGTTATTTTGCAAGCTACCCAAAATTCAAATGAAGTTTTTGATCGCTGGTCTTGGCAACATTGGTCCTGAGTACGAACTCACACGCCACAACATTGGCTTCCTCGTTCTTGATCAGCTCGCAGATCAGCACAAAGTTGATTTTGCATCAGCCCGGCTTGCTGACAAAACTGAGTTCAGATTGAAAGGAAAAACGATTCACCTCATCAAGCCCACAACGTTCATGAACCTTAGCGGGAAATCAATTGCCTACTGGATGAATGAACTGAAAATCCCAAAGGAAAATGTACTTGTTGTGGTAGACGACATCGCTCTTCCATTCGGATCCCTTCGCATGAGAACGAAAGGAAGCGCAGCCGGACATAACGGGTTAAAGAATATTGAACTCGTGCTTGGCGGTCAGGACTACTCCCGTCTGCGTTTTGGTATCGGAAGTGAGTTTGGAAAAGGACAGCAAGTTGATTTTGTTCTCAGCAACTTCACACAAGAAGAATTCGCTAAGCTCCCCGAGATCATCAAAAAAGCGAACGAGATGATTATATCGTTTTGTATGATCGGGCCGGAGAAGACGATGAGTCTCTACAACACCTGAAAAGTATTCCTTTGAGATTTGAAATTTTACATTTGAAATTTGAAATTTAATACCCGAGGCTATTCCGTGGTCTGGATGGTCGCCTCACATCGAACCAAAATTTCAAATTTAAAATATCAAATTTAAAATTGATTAGCTTACTGTCGAACCGGGGTTGACTATTTCGTCCGGTCTGATCAGTCTCAGTTTTCCATCACTGTCTTCAGCACTCAAAATCATACCCTGCGATTCAATACCCATCATTTTGCGCGGTGCGAGGTTGGCGATGAACGCAACCTGCTTCCCTACCATCTCTTCTGCTGAGTAGTGCTTCGCGATGCCGCTGAGAATTGTTCTTGTGTCAACCCCTGCATTGATCGTCAGCTTGAGAAGTTTGTCTGACTTCTCCATCTTCTCAGCCGCTACAACTTTACCAATGCGGATGTCGAGTTTCGAAAAGTCATCGAATACAACTTCAGGTTTGATTGCTTTTAGATTTGTAGCTTCCATAGGCTTGCTCTCTGTCTTTTTCAATCGCGACACTTGCCTGGCAATGTCTTCGTCTTCAATGTTTTTATAAAGCAATTCTGCAGCATTCAACTGATGCCCTTCCGGAACCGTGTGAACAAGTTGCTCCTTTGTCCATAGTTCGTTCCACTTTTTGTCCAAGCCGGACGCGTTTAGTTGCTTTTTAATCGACTTGGCTGCGTCAGGAAGAAACGGTTCACATGCGACCGCAATATTTCCAACTACGGTAAGCGCATAGTTAAGGATGGCAGCAACTGCTTCCATATCTTCTTTCGCTAATTTCCAGGGCTCAGCATCTGCCAGAAACTTGTTTCCAATGCGTGCGAGGTTCATCATCTGAAACTGCGCTTCCCTGAACTTGAACGTCTGCAGACAATTGATCATCTCCTTCACGGTTTTGTCAAGATCGGTATGCGCCTGATTGTAGTATGCAAGAATTTTTTTGCGTTTTTCAGTCGTGCCGGCAATTTCCTTTTCTGACGGAACTTTGCCGTCAAAGTATTTCCATGTGAGCACCATCACGCGGTTCACAAAATTGCCGAGGATGGCAACCAACTCGCTATTGACTTTTTTCTGGTAGTCGCTCCATGTGAAGTCCGCATCTTTTGTCTCTGGAGAAATGGACGTTAGCACATAGCGTAATTCATCTCTCCTGCCGGGAAACTCCTGCAGGTATTCGTGCAACCACACGGCATGATTTCGCGAGGTCGACAGCTTTTCACCTTCGAGATTCAGGAACTCGTTCGCAGGAACGTTGTCCGGAAGAATGAACTCACCATTCGCTTTGAGCATCGAAGGGAAAATGATACAGTGGAATACGATGTTGTCCTTTCCAATGAAGTGGATCAATCGTGTTTCAGGATCTTTCCAGTATTTCTCCCAGTCCTTGCCTTTGAGTTCCTTGGTTGCCGAAATATATCCGATTGGTGCGTCAAACCAAACGTAAAGTACCTTCCCTTTTGCTTCGGGAAGGGGAACAGGTATCCCCCAGTCGAGATCGCGTGTGATCGAGCGCGGTTGCAGACCCTGATCTATCCACGATTTGCACTGACCGTAGACATTTGTCTTCCAGTCATCCTTGTGACCCTCTACGAGCCACTCTTTGAGCCAGCCTTCGAATTTGTCAAGCGGAAAATACCAGTGTTTTGTCGGGCGAAGGACGGGCGTTTTACCTGACACTGTCGAGCGCGGATTGATAAGCTGCTTCGGACTCAGACTTGTGCCGCACTTCTCGCATTGATCTCCATACGCATTCGGATTCGCACAGTTCGGGCACGTGCCAATGATATACCGGTCGGCAAGGAATATTTTCTCCTCCTCATCGTAGTACTGATCGGAAGAGTCTATCGTAAAAAGATTTTGATCGTTGATCTTCGTAAAAAACTCCTGCGCGGTTTTATAATGGATTTCATTAGAGGTCCGGGAATAGATGTCGAATGAAATTCCGAAATCTTCGAACGCCTTCTTCATGATGTTGTGATACTTATCAACGAAAGCTTTCGGAGTCAATCCTTCCTTTTTGGCGCCCAGTGTGATCGCCACACCATGCTCATCGGAGCCGCAGACATAAACCACATCTTCGCCTCTCAGTCGAAGGAAGCGAACGTAGGTGTCAGCAGGCAGGTATGCGCCAGCAATATGGCCGATGTGTAATGGTCCGTTGGCGTACGGGAGGGCGGAAGTGATTGTATAGCGCTTGAATTTTTTCATTTAACCGTCAACAATGCTTTTGTCTGTATGAGCTTCAAAGCAGAATGCCAGCAAAAATACGCAACGCAACACAACAAACATCAATATCCGAACACTAAATATCGTGTATTGTGTTTTAGTACGCATTACATTAGTTTTGTACTCCGCTGAAGCATGCTTACACAGGACTAACTGTAATAGCATGATAATTACTTTTAAATCGAAGGCATTGAAAGCTCTTTTTCTGACCGGCCACAGCGCTAAACTTCCACCTGAGCGTATCGGGAAACTCAGAGACATCCTTGCAATGATGCATTCGGCAATAGACATAAACGACTTGCGCATTCCTTCCTTTCGACTACACGTTTTGAAAGGTCCACCATATCAAGGATATTATTCAATCGATGTCACCGGAAATTACCGGATTGTATTTCGGTTTGACCATGGGAAAATATTTGATGTTGATTATGTTGACACACACTAAAAGACACTGGTATGAAGAAGCTGACGCAGGCTAATCCGCCTCATCCGGGCAAAGTACTTTTTGAATACTATCTAAAGCCAATTGGAATGAATATAACTCAGGCCTCAGAACACCTCTTGATTACAAGGCCGAATCTATCTTCAATCATAAATCAAAAAGCAGGAATATCTGCAGTGATGGCGCTCAAGTTGGCTAAGGCATTCAAAACAACCCCACAATACTGGATGAACTTGCAGTCAAACTATGATCTATGGATTGCAACCAAGGCAAGCGAGGATGTCGTGAAAAAAGTGCAGGAGCTCCGCTAGGGCCGCGTCACACCATCACTTTGGATGTCGACAGCGGGAGGAGAACGTAAAACTCAGTATACCCTTCAGGACTTGTTTTCAAATTCACCGAACCACCCAACTTTTCAGTCGCAGTTTTCGTGATGTACAAACCAATCCCTCCGGTCTCGGAACGCTCAGACGCGCGCGAGAACATCTGGAATATCTTGTCAGGGTGAACCTCACTTATACCGATGCCATTGTCGATGACGCGGATACGGATTTGATTTTCCTCCTGCGACACGATGATCTCAACGAACGGTTCGACACGCTGTGAGTCATTATAGAATTTGATGGCGTTGTCAATCAGGTTTTCAAAGATGATGCGAACAAACTCCTTGTCAGAATAGTATTCGATCAGCGGATCGATCGATTTTTTTACCTTCAGTCTCGATGGTAAACCCTTTTTCTTTTCGAGCAATAACACGTCATTGACAATTGTATCGAAATCAATCCGGTCTTGCCCAAGTGCAGAGTTGTTGATCTGGTTGACAATGAGCAATCGTGTGAGGATCGTGTTTAGTTTTTCTGCGGTAATATCAAGCTTCTTCAGGTAGTTCAACGCAAGCGGATCTTTTACGTCCATAAGCGCAACGTTACACATGCCCTTGAGACTTGCCAGTGGCCCCCGGATATCATGAGAAGTTTTGTAAATGAAATTATCGAGCTCATCGTTAACGCGTAACAACGATTCGTTGGCCTTCTGCAGTTCGGTGTTTTTCTCTTTCAGCTCGCGGTCGAGATTGTAATTCGAACTCAAAAGCTGGCGATTCTGATCTTCAATGATTGCTTTGGCATCGCTGAGTGCCAGGTTAACTTTTTTGCGAACGCGATTCGCTCTGAAGAGAACGAAAATGAGTAATGCAGCCAGCAAGGCAATGATGACGATGGCGAAGTTAAGGCTTCGCTGACGTTCAATCACTTCATCCTGATCAGCGATCATCTTCAGGTTTTCTCGCTCGGCATACTTCGTCTGAACTTTAGCAATACCGCTGATCAGCTCTTTGCTGTAAATGCTGTCGTTGAGTGTAATGTACTTGCGCTGGTAGAGCGTTGCCCTTTCGAAATCCCTGAGCTGCATATACAGAACCGAATACTGTCTGTACAAGTCAATCAGTAACTCGTTATAATTCGTTGCGACAATCAGACTGTCTGCGGTGCTCAGCGCTTTGAGTGCCTGATTCCGGTTGTCCATATCCATGTTAACCCGAGCGATCAGGATCAGGTTCTCGCCAATAAAACGCGTGTTTGAGCTTTGCTTCGCGAACCTCAATGATTCAGTGAGGTGCTTCAAAGCATCCTCATATTGCTTTTGCCCGTACTTCGAAACACCCAGACCATATTGGCCTTCTACCTTGATTGCATCGCTGCAGTTTTCGCGACAAACGGCAAACGCATTCTGAAAATTTCTTTCCGCCTCCTGAAAATCCTGTACCTGGTTGTAACACAGGCCAATGTTGATGTACAGGCGATCCATGTCAAAATGGTTGCCGCTCTCGAGCTTGTATGCGAGTGACGTTTTATAATATTGAAGTGCACGGGTGAAATCAGATAGCTTGAAATAGACGAGACCAATGTTGTTCAGGACTATACTTGTCTCCCCTTTATTGCCTTGTGATTCCAGCAGGTCAAGGGCCATCAAATAAAATTCAAGAGCTTTTTCGTAATCGGCCTGAAACTGATAGGTGATTGCGATACCGTTAAGACAGTTCCTGTATTCTTTAAAGATGTCTTTGTTGGTCACATGCCTTTTTCCGATCTGCATTCCTTCAGCAAAAGCGCGGATTGATTCATTTAATTTATCGACCCTTCGGAAAGCCTGACCTTTTACCCGCAGACTTTTTATGATCCTGAAAGTATCTGCGTAGCTCGAAGCATTATCGTAAGCGTCCAAAGCATACTGAAGGGATAACGAATTGTTTTTAGAGGCAGTTTCAGCAGCAAGTTCGAAGAGCACATCTGTCCTCGTGGCACCAGATGCACTTTCAAGTACTTGATTCAGCGAATCGAGTCTCCGTTGATTCTGGGCGTTCGAAGCCAGGCAGCAAAAAATCAACAACACAAGCGTGCCTAACAGTAGACCTGATTTTTCGAACTTAAAATTTATAAAGTACACAGGTTAGGTATAAAAAATTATTACTCAGTAAAGTCAATGGCGACCGTGCATCTTTGAACTGTCAATCACGACCAATAAAAATAGTCCAAAAGACAGAATAATACTAAACCAATATTTTAAAGTTTTCGCTTAAACCTTAACCACTACTAAAGAATGAAAAAGCTATTGTCAATCCTTATGATCACCGTTGCCTCCGCCCTGGCAATTACATCATGCACTGAAGAGCAAGTTGAACCACAAAATACCGGTACCGGAACAGGTGGCGGTGGCGTTAGCGAATGCACTGCATCGAATTGTCCTTAACGAATACTTAAGGGTAAATACATACGGATACCATAAAACCAAACCGAAATGAAAAAGCTATTCTACATCCTTCTCATTGGCATCGCAGCCAGCCTTACTATAACCTCGTGCACAGAGGAGCAAGTTGAACCTCAGAGCACCGGAACCGGAACTGGTGGCGGTGGCGTTAGCGAATGGCCTTAATAGTTACCGATTTCAGTATCTAATCCTAAACACAAACCAAAAAAACCTAAACCGATTATGAAAAAGCTACTCTACATTATCCTGATTGGATTCGCGGCAAGTGTTACAATCACTTCATGCACTGAAGAACAAGTTGAACCACAAACGACTGGTACTGGCACTGGTGGTGGTGGCGTTAGCGAATTCCCTGATAAGTAATCACCGCTATTCACTCAATATTCCTTAATCCAAATACGAACACCAAAAATACCACGTATATGAAAATCAAGATGACATTGTTGGTAATTCTAACAGCTATTGTAACCCTTTCATTTACCTACGTTGCAACACACGAACAGAAATCGGTTGACAACACTGTCGCGACAACTTCAAAATCAGAAGCGGTTGGCGGACTTGTATCTGAGGAAAACTAAGGCTATTGTCCCCAATCATAGATATTCAGCCAAACAGCTGTTTATACTGGCAGTCGGCACCCAGAGGGCTAAAACACCATAGTCGTACCGGAACGCCTTGCTATGTGGTAGGGGTGGATGCCGCAGCTGGCCGGCACGAAAGCAGGCTGCCGGATGACCGGTCGGACAAAAGCCAAAGTAAGAAGCCACTTAAAGTGTTACTTTAATAGTACTTTTCTACTATTACCGCTTCAAAACTTACATGAAAAATAACCACCCTGGGGGTGATTTTAAGTCAAAAACAAGCCTTTTACACCCTATTTTTGGCATCTTTTAACGCTGGTAATACGGCATGTTGATTTAGCGCTAATAGCAGCAACCAAACGGGGTTACCTGCCGGTTGGCGTCTAATTCTTGATCATAACTCGCTGAACAACTTTACGCTCCCCGTGGCTGATATGGAGCAGGTACATTCCGTCAGCAAGACCACCGGGTACGCTCACTTCCACGCGACCTTCACCTGGCACGTCAACCAGGCGATCCGTAAAATATGACCGTCCAATCTGATCAACTATCTGGATGTGAACTGCGCCTTCCCCTGGCACCTGCAGTTTGAGTTGGATTCGATCTGATGAGGTTGGATTCGGATACACATCAGCTGATAGCTCCTCCGTTGTCAAATCAACCACCTCAACAAGTTCCCCGGCAGCTGTAGTGGCAGTAGTCTCTGTAATAGTAACGGGAAGTGACCACCGGTTCCATTGCGATGCCGTGGGAGCTGACGAGATTCTTGAAAATCGTGCCCTGTATTTGCCCGGTGTTGTAACGGTGTAGGTATTGGACGCTGCTCCGGAAATAATCACCCCATTCTTCTCCCATTGATATGCAAAGAATCCTTCAGCCAACATCAGCTTCGGATACTGACTCTTGCTTTTAATTATAGTAGTAATGCCTTTGTAAGCATGCAGGTCAGCCTTATTCTTCGTCTTCATCCATGAAAAGAAATCAGGTTCTGCATACGCTTTGTTCCATACAATGTGCCCTGTGGACGAGTACACTGTGTAACGCGGTGTGGCACCTGCCGCTTTAAATTTATTAATGACATTCTGCGTGAATGATGGTGTCGGGTTGGTGTCTGTTGCGCCCTGAAACACCCACAGCGGAATGTGTGCCACCTTGTTTTGTTGATTGTGCTTAAAGATGTAAGCGGCTTCGGTCACCGCTGACATCGGAAGCGCTGCGGCAAACATCCATGGTGCTCTCTTAATCGCCTGGTAAACCGCATAGCCCCCGATCGAAAGTCCGTGAATGTAAATCCGGTTAGGATCAATCTTGTATTTTTCCTGCAAAAGCCGCACCGTCCGAATCACATCCTGGACGTTTAACGAATCCCAGATATTCATCATCTGCGGCATCAGCACGAAACCCTGAAAGGCCCGCGATGCAAGTGTTGGGTCGTTCGGCAGCTTCGTTCCTGCAAGCGTTCTGGCATCGAGATGCTGTTTGCCTCCGATGCTCACATGATGATCGTTGTTGAGAAGCTTGTGCGTGCTCGTCTTAGGCGCGGCTGGAGAATTTCTGTTTGGATCATAGGAAAAGTTTGAATGGTAGCACGCATTATAGTAACAGTTACCGCGCTCAACGGCTCCATGCATAATCACAATGAGCGGGTATCCTTCTGCATACGTTGATTGATAATTATTGGGCTTAAGCAGCCGGTAGTTCAAAACGAATTTGTCGCTTGTCCCATTTTTCCATCTGAGGTGTCCCTGCGTGTAGGGTGACGAATCCCAGCTCGTCATATCCATGTAAGTGTTCGTTCTGATGCCCGGAGAACTCTCACGAAAAGAAAAAGTCTGGTTCTCGTTCAGGTAATAGTAGTTGGTGCTGCTGATCTTCGTCCGAAGGTCGAGTGTGCCATAGGGCATCGATGTGCTGTAAATATAATTCGACTTTACCTGCGACAGCGAGTATAAAGAGCACAGGCAAAATGTGATAAGTGTAAAGAGTCTTTTCATAGCGTAGCCTTTAAGAGGAAGAATACATTAGCGGGGAAAATTTCCATTCCTCATGCAAACGATATCAAACTATATCGTGAAACCCCAAAGGGTTCGCGAAATTCCTCACATCAGGTAAGCGTATTACCTGATAACGATACGCTGCCTGACTGCTATGTTTCGCTGGATTACTTCAATGAAATAAACTCCGGGACGCAAATCTCCCTCGAGGGAGAGTCGCACATCTTCAGTTTCGTCACGCTGAAAGATTTTCCGAATCAACGTACGCCCTATTGGATCGATGAGGTGAATCGATACCGGGTCATCGATGACAGTGGTCACGGCAAGGTGAATATTATCCGCGGAGGTCGGATTTGGATATACATCTACGCTGAAACTGTCTTCAGGTCCGTTGTCTGGCCCGATGGCAGTTACCAGCTGTTCGGCACTCTTAAGTTTTTCCCGTGGAATTTTCGACCACTGACCCTGTGTGTCCGGACCTTTGTATTCCACCAGCAGACTATCCACTCCCGTGTATTCAAAGAAGTATACAGTAACACGATGCGCTCCTTTCGCTTTAGCTTTGGCAGCGCTGGCCACAACCTTAAAATCATGTATACCATCGTTCTCGATAATCACTTCATTACTCAGCACCATGCGGCTCCCATCATTTGAGCCTACCCTGAATTCGTAATTACCTTCATTTTCTATGAACAAAAATCCATCAAACTTAAAGTTGAAGAATTCCTCCTGAGTTCTCGGAGCCAGGGTAAACTCAGGAACTCTCCCGGTGAATTCCGCGTAGGTCCAGTTGATCGAATCGAGGTCTGGCCACGCACCGGTACTGTGCTCGTAGTATAAGCCTGTTACATAGGTATTGACGTTGACCTGCTGACTTGCAGCACTCAGATTGCCGGAATTATCGCGTGCTTTGACGGTCACCTTAAACTCACCGTTTGTCGGCATCCCTGTCACCACGAAGACAGTATCCGAGTTTGTAGTAATAACGGAATCTTCTCCAAAATAAATCACATAGTCCTTCACACCACTATTGTCGGTAGAGGGTGCCCATGAGACTCTAACCTTAGACACACCGATGACCTGAGCATCTGGCCGGGCTGGCACAGAGGGCGCCTGGGTATCAACCGTAGTTGTCAATGCGAAGCCCGCTGCCCCGGCAGGCGAATACTCTGAACGCGCATTGCTGCTGACTGCGCGAACTTTGTATTCGTATGACGTAGACGAAAGTAGGCCTGAGTCTTTATAAGAGGTTGTATTTGCAGGCGTGAGTGCGACAAATTCCCAGGGCGCAAACGTAGTATTATTAATTTTCCTCCGTCTCCAGATCTCAAAATTCGTCTCATTGGCTGACGCGTCTGTCCACGTTAATGTAACTTCCACGCCCGATACAACACTACCGTTGACACCTGATGGCGCGGTGATTGTCATCGCAGCCTGATCATTGAACATGATATTTTTTGGTGCGGAGGCAGGGCTGCTGCATCCGTCAAAATTTGAAACAACCAACGTGTATTGACCTGCTCCCATCGTTGCATTGATCGTTACTGACGAAAGTGAATCATCATCATCACCAGGAAAATCGACACGGGCTCCATTCTTGAACCAATGATATCGGTCGTATGATCCTTTTGCTTCGAGTGTTGTTTCATTTCCTCCATTGGGGTCGCGGAGTAACACGGTATTTTTCTGAATGATCTGTGCCTGAGGCAAAGCCTGACCTGCATTGACCTGGACCTCCTGCGACCAAGGCTGCCACTGTTGCTCACTTGGATTCGCGACCCTTGCAAAACGTGCTCTGTATTTGCCAGCGGTGGTTGCAGTAAAAGTTCCGGTAGTTGCTCCGGAGATATTCTGCCCGTTCAATTGCCATTGATATGCCAGATAACCCTGCGGAAGCTGAAGTTTCACTCCTGTCGTTCCGCAAATCACACCCTGCCCCGCATACAAGTGAAGGTTAGTAAGATTTTTCCCGAGGAACCAGCTAAAGAAATCGGGCTCACGGTAAGCACTTGCCCAGGTGCCGTGACCCAACTCCGGATAAAGTGTGTAACGCACAACCGCACCAGCATCGCGAAATTTCCGGATCATGGATTCTGTTTTCTGTGGATATGGATTCTTGTCCTGGCCACCCTGAAAGATCCACATCGGAATGTGTGCAATACTTCCAGCCATTCCCTGCTGATTGATAAGCGCATCGCCAATGGGTGACATCATCGCTGCGGCCGCAAACATCCATGGCGCACGCTTCAGCGCTTCGAAGGCACCTTGTCCACCGTTCGAAAGTCCATGAACATAAATCCTGTTTTCGTCAATATTATACTTCTTTGCGATCAATCGTGTGAGCCGTATCGCATCCTGTACTGTCGATACAGTCCAACCATTAAGGTTTTGTGGTTGAAGCACGAATCCGGGAAAAGCCTTCTGACTCAGTGTCGCGTCATTTGGCAGCTTGCCTTTCGCTTCGTTACGCGCGCGAAGATGAGCGTTACCACTGTTTGTGAGCTGATGATCGTTATTGAGGAGCTGCGAAGTCGGATCTGTTGGCGCAGCGGGTGAATTTGTGTTTGGCGTCCATGCTCCGTCCGCATGGTAGCATCTATTGTCCCAGCAATTGCCGCGTTCGCCCAGTCCGTGGAAAATAACAACCAAAGGGTAGCCAGGCGAATACGTTGCGCTATAGTTTTCCGGCTTCAGCAGGCGGTAGTTCATTACAAAGAGATCAGCAGTGCTTGTTTTTTCCTTCATGTGACCTTGGGCATAGGGAGACGAATCCCATGATGTCATATCCAGATAGGTGTCGGTATTTGCGCCTGCATTCTTACGAAAAGAAAAGGTCTTGTCTTCAACAAGGAAATAATAATTGCTTGATGACTTTGCAATCCTGATATCCAGCGAACCATACGGCCGGTCGTTGCTGTAGATTAAAGTGGTATCGACTTGCGCGTAAGTGGAGTTGACGATCAGACTTAAGGCAAAGAGTATTTTAAAAAGTTTTCCCATAGCGTTTCAGCTTCACTCAAGAGAATGAAAAATTGACTCAGGGAAATAAAAAAAGTATACCTGCCGCTCGGATGAAGCGCAAACTCAGGCTGTCATCGCGAAAAGGGTTGCCGGCAGGCGAGACAAGCCGTTGAAGTGACGCGCAAGGCGATATGATTCGTCAGGCGTGAACAGGTTTATTCGAAGGCCGGGGCTTAAGTTGCAACACCTGAAACATCTCGGAATCCTTTACATAGCCAGGGTTGGGCGTTGTGAGCAATTTGTCACCCGCAAAAATACTGTTCGCTCCCGCAAGGAAACAAAGCGCTTGTTCTTCCAGATTCATGCGAACGCGACCGGCAGAAAGTCTGACCATCGCCTTTGGCATAATAATGCGCGCGGTAGCAATCATGCGGACCATTTCCCATACGGAAACTTTCTCCTGGAGCTCAAGCGGAGTACCCTCAACGGGAACCAGCGCGTTTACAGGAACGGACTCAGGATGTTCCGGCAGCGTGGCAAGGGTGTGAAGCATGCCTATACGGTCGGTTTCCTTCTCGCCCATCCCGATGATACCTCCTGAACAAACAGAGATCTTGGCCTGTCTCACATTTTCGAGTGTTTCAAGTCTGTCGTTATAAGTACGGGTGCTAATAATATCTCCGTAAAAATCCTCACTGGTGTCGAGGTTATGATTGTAAGCATAGAGTCCTGCGTCTTTCAACTTTGTTGCCTGCTCATGTGTGAGCATTCCCAGTGTGCAGCAAACCTCGAGACCCATGGCGTTTACGCCCTTCACCATATCAATGACTTTATCAAAGTCGCGGTTATCGCGCACTTCGCGCCATGCTGCGCCCATGCAAAAACGTGTACTGCCCGAATCCTTAGCTTCTCTTGCTTTTCCAAGGACTTCATCTACCTCCAGGAGCTTATGCACCTTCACGTTGGTGTGATACCGCGCGGCC
Organism: Fulvivirgaceae bacterium JP3-4; assembly: GCA_029309925.1. Classification (GTDB taxonomy): domain Bacteria; phylum Bacteroidota; class Bacteroidia; order Cytophagales; family Cyclobacteriaceae; genus Chryseosolibacter. The sequence continues at coordinate 947,598 of JARKND010000001.1, read as the reverse complement.
TGTGGGCAGTAAGCACAATCCTCAGGACAGCCACCTGTTTTCACAGACAAAAGTGTACAGACCTGAACCTCTCCCACTTCGTGAAATTCGCGGTGAATCGTTGCGGCCTGATAGATCAAGTCAAGTACGGGGGTGTTGTAGATTTCAGCAATTTCCTGCCGGGTCCACGTATTTCGGATTTCAGTCATTTAATTTCTAATGAATTTGTAGTTCGAATGGCAGAATTGCTTCAGCACCATTATATCGCTGAACTTTCTTCAGCTGCTGATAGTACACCTTTAAATCACCGAGTTCGCTGTCGATGCGCCCGGCCGTAGCGTTTTCTTCAAGCTGCGTTACCAATTGTTCGAAGAATGGTTTCTGTCTCGGATAGTAGCGAACTTTATAATCATCTGCCACATTGGCTTCCTTTGCAGCGATCTCCACCGCATCGTTGAAACCACCGAGCACGTCAACGAGCTTGCGCTCTTTTGCCTGCGCACCTGTCCACACACGGCCAGAAGCCACCTGCTGGATATCTGATTGATTTACACCGCGGCCATCGGCTGCCTTCTGTGTAAAAGTGTTATAGTGATCCTCAAGATTTTTCTGGATGAAATTCTTTTCCACCTGCGTCAGCGGTCTTGTTACTGTGTACGTATCGCCAAAGTCACCGGTCCGAACTTCATCGAACGTGATCCCCAGTTTGTTGCCGAGAAATCCGCTCATGTCGAACAGGATTCCAAAAATACCGATCGATCCGGTGATGGTATGAGGCTGCGCCACGATTGTATCGCATCCCATAGATAAGTAGTACCCGCCTGAGGCAGCATAGTCAGCCATTGAAGCAATGACTGGCTTTACTTTCTTCGTCAGTTCGATTTCACGCCATATCATGTCTGATGAGCGGAACTCACCACCGGGAGAATTGACACGCAATACAACAGCTTTCACATCATCGTCTTCCCTCGCTTTTCGGATTTCGTCTACAAACCGATCAGCAGCGATCACCTGTTCTGAGTCATCATTTGACCCGGGCATGATTGCGCCTTCGGCAACGATAACCGCAATTTCATTCTTCGAGCTTTTATAATTCGAATAACTCTTTCTGTATTTGTTATACTTGACCAGCTTGATATCATCGGTGTCATCCACCCCGAGTCTCTTGCGCAGATTCGCCTGGAACTGATCGAGGTACAGCAGTGAATCAACAAGCTTAAACTCGACCGCAGCTGATGCATTTTGAATCTGCATCTTGTCTGAAACATTTTTCAGCACATCCTTCGGTACCTTGCGCGATTCAGATATCCTTGTAAGAACATGATCATAGATCGAATTCACCATTTCCTGAAGCTGAAAGCGATTTTCTGCACTCATTTTTTCGAGAAGGAACGGCTCCACGGCACTCTTAAATTCGCCTACGCGGAAAACCTGTGGCTTGATTTCCAGTTTATCCAAAAGATTTTTGTAAAAACCAATTTCTGCTGTAAGACCGTTGAATTCAATTTCACCTTCCGGATGGAGATATACCTCTGATGCCGCTGACGCGAGATAATAAGCACCCTCCGACATCACTTCGTTATAGGCTACAACCCACTTACCGCTTTCGCGGAAATCAATCAGCGATTCCCTGATTTCTTCCAGTGAGGCAAACCCTGTCATTGGATAGCTGACTTCAAGGTAAATTCCTTTTATGCTGTTGTCATCCTTCGCGTGTTGGATGGCTTCCTTTAATTGCAGCAAGCCGATCTTGGGCACACTGTTGCCTAAAACGGGCAGCCCTGCGAAAGGATCGTCTTGCTGAAGTTCGTTGATCTGTGCATCGAGTTTCAAGTGAAGAACTGAGTTGTCGGCAATCACTACTTTGTCATCTGACCCGGCACTGCTTACGAGTCCGATAACAAAAAACACCGCGATCATCGAAAAGACGATCATGGCAACGAGTGCACCGAGACAGGACGACAGAAACGCTTTACCAAAACTCATAATTCACTATTTAGGCTCAAAATAAGCAATACTCGATGGAATAAAAAAGTATGTTTGCATCGTGCAGCAACCGTTAAACAAACGCGTGTTTTTATTGTTAGGCACTAACCTCGGTGACCGTCATACTAACCTGTTAGTCGCGAAACAACAGTTGGAAATTACAGCAGGAAAAATCATTTGTGAGTCCGGGATTTATCAAACCGCTGCCTGGGGTAAAACAGATCAGCCTGAGTTCTTTAACCAGGTTACTGAGGTGCTGACGGAGCGAACACCGCACGAACTCCTTGAAGCAGTCCTGACAATAGAAAAACAAATGGGGCGGCAGCGCGAAATCAAGTGGGGTCCGCGATTAATCGACATTGATATCCTTTTTTACGATGACATCGTCATCAAAACAGAAAAGTTGGAGGTACCGCACCCCGCGTTACACAAGAGGCGTTTTACACTTGCTCCTATGGCTGAAATAGCGCCAGACTTTGTTCATCCGATCCTGCGGAAACCGATTAGCGTGCTATTGTCGGAATGCGAAGATCCCCTTTCAGTGGAAAGACTTCAGTTATAGACTTGCTACTTCAGCGTCAGGTGAGATTTTCTTGACGAGGCCCTGCAGAACTTTTCCAGGTCCGCATTCAACATACAGTTTAGCACCATCGGCTGTCATTCGTTGCACCGATTGTGTCCAGCGAACAGGAGCGGTAAGCTGCGCAATGAGGTTTTTCTTTATTGCAGAATTCTCCGATGATGGAGCGGCATTGACATTTTGATATACAGGACAAATTGCCTTTGAAAATGTTGTGCTCTCGATCGCTTTCGCGAGTTCTTCCCTTGCTGGTTCCATCAGTGGAGAATGGAACGCACCACCCACTGGCAAAGGAAGTGCGCGCTTGGCTCCGGCAGCCTTCATTTTTTCGCACGCTATTTCAACGCCTTTCATCGTTCCGGAAATTACAAGCTGACCAGGGCAATTGTAGTTTGCGGCTACCACAATCTCATCCTTAATTGATGCACAGATCTCTTCAACCTTCTCATCTGCGAGCCCGAGTATGGCCGCCATTGTTGATGGATTGATTTCACAAGCTCGTTGCATTGCGAGCGCGCGTTTATAAACAAGCGTGAGTCCGTCTTCGAACGAAAGTGTTTTGTTTGCCACAAGCGCAGAGAACTCACCCAGCGAATGACCTGCCACCATATCAGGCGCAAAACTTTCACTGGTTAGTGCAAGAACAACCGAATGTAAAAAAATTGCTGGCTGGGTCACTTTCGTCTGCTTGAGTTCATCTGCTGTTCCGCTGAACATGGTATCGGTAATTCGGAATCCAAGGATACTATTAGCTTTTTCCAGCAACTCTTTTGCTTTTGGGTTGTTGTCATATAAGTCTTTTGCCATGCCTGGGAACTGTGATCCTTGTCCTGGAAAAACATATGCTTTCATGTAAACGCTCATTTAGGTTCCGAATATAGAGTGGCAAAAATATAAAAATCTCATGAAATCGAAGGAGGGACGATAATGGAAGAATAGTGCTGGCCGCTAAAGCGAGCGCGTGAGGTCAAGTAGTAATAGCATCCAAAGCCTGCCGTCAAAAAAAAATGTTGTAGCGATTGTTCCAATGAACAGTTTTTGGCTACCACGATTTTGCGATGCAAAAGCAAACTTGCCTGACGGATCATGCTGGATAATGTGGATGCAAGGTGCAAAGACAGCAAAAACAATACGGGGCTTCGTCAGCGGAGCAGGTGAACCCAGCCTTTGACTGTTTGATTTGCTTTCGCAGGGTCTACAGAATCAAACACAACATCTGCAGAGTAGTAGTAGATGCCAGCCGCAAGTTCACGGCCTTCATTATCTCTTCCATCCCAGTCAATATAAATTGATCGTTCACTGCCTGATTCGTATGAGTAGACTTCTTTGCCCCATCTGTTATAAACGTGAAAGACTACAGACTCGACAAATCGCGCACATTTTTTTGTATCTACTTCACCACACTTCCAGGTTACTTGCCCGCTGCTCTCATCAGTGCTTCCATAAGCTTCTGGAGTCCGCCACGCGCTGAAAGTGTCGTTACATCCGTTCTTATCATCCGGAGAGAACACGTTAGGCAGTTCATAATACGGGCAATTGTCGTTGCACGATGCTTCACTCAACTCGCTCTCATTGCCAGACCGATCTACGGCTGAAACCTTGTAGCAGAAAGCCAGTGATGGAAGTCCGATATGATTTTCGCCATCGTCTATGAAGAAAGTATCGCGCACAATCCCTTCTTCACCAATATTGTCAAGCCATACGTACACACCATCGGTCGAGGATGAGCGATAGATTTTATAACCCTGAATATCTGCAGCACACGTGTCCGATGTCGCGCGCGTCCACGAAAGTGTGTTTTTAAAACTGCTGATGTTGCACGGCTGTGTTGCAAAGAACTCCTCACAATTTGTCAGCTGAACAGCCAGCGTAGGCGTGCAGGGCGGAATCGTATCGTTAGGTTGTGCGCAAACAATCTGTGAGAAATTTTCAAGCGGTTCTTTGAGGAAAGGATTCCCGTATGCGCCCCGCGTCATTACGCGATAGCAATACTCTTCAGAATCCTTAAGCGGCACGTTGTTATGCTGACCCTGATCGAGGTAAGTCATTCCACCTGTTGTCGGATCGATTTCAGCGATGAGCACCAGATCTGCTTCTGTTGAAGCTTTCGGACCGCGGAAGAGTAAATGTTTGTTCGGATTTGTCTGAACGATATTTGACCAAGGGACGAATGCTGACCAGTTTAGCTGGATTTGGCCGACTTCACTCTGTGCGTTCAGCCGAACCGTTGAGGCTATTGACGATGTATCAATTCTGGCAGGCTGCGGATTGGTCGCACTTTTCGCCCAGAGAATCACACGATAGTTGTAAATGATATCACGTGTATTGAGGCTCGTTTCTTCATCTATCAGGAAAGTGTCGCTCAAAAGGCCTGGATGGGCTTTTGTCAGATTCGTATTTCCCGCAAAACCTTCTGCTCGGTAAACTTCGTATTGATACGGCTCGGGGAACTGCGTCTTGTCAATCTCAAAGGGTTCCGTCCAACGAACCACAATCCGACCGGAGCTGGATGCAGTTCTTTCAATTGAAACATTCGTGATAACCGGTTCGTCAGCCAGGATCGGATCGAGACAAATCTCTTCTGAAACATAACTTTCACCCCCTTTTGGCAAAGGAAATATTGCGACAAGGCGGTAGCAATATTGAGCGCCTGCGGCCAGTCCGGCTCCATTGTTATTGTCAATAAATTGCGTAGTCGTCTTTGCGTTGACAGTCGCAATCATCTCATAGCCCAGAAACTCCGGCATTCCCGTCTGGCACGAGTCGGGCTCAAACTCAAAACTATCAACCCGTCTCCACACTTGCATGGTCTCTGCATTCTGACAGAAGTAAGGATCCCACGTCACCGTGCTGACACGCGTCTGCAAATCAACAGTGGCATTTGCCCATTCAGGAGGGGGACCAACAACCCGGATCTTCCAGGTCTTGAACGTAACGAGATTAGCGCCTTCTTTTGAGTTATCGGTTATCTTGAATACAACCTGGTAAGGTTGCTCCTTGACGTGCTCGCATTTTGTTTGCCATTGAAACTTAAGCTGATACGCAGGCGATGATGGTCTGAAAACTCCGTCATCGGGTTTCCATGTTGCTGGCGATTGTGCGACAGCAAACTCGAAGATTTCAGAGAACGCTTCGATCTTTACCGGATCGTTGTCGGGATCTGTTCCAAAAATCGTCTCATCAATCACAGTGCCTGCTACCACGCAGATGTCTTCAGGCACTTCCAGGTCAGGTCGTTCGTTATCGCAGTCATCGACAATGATCTGCATATCCCTGCGAACAAAGCCGTTGGAGTACCATTGACCTCCGATGTTTCTCCATTCCCTGACAATAAAAGCCACGTTGTACTCTCCGGCCAATCCCGGTGCATCCCACGTGAGTGTTCCGTCAGTCGGGTTGATATTGAAGGTTGGCCTTCCCGTCCCTGCCTCATTTCCAATCTCATAATTTGTATAAAATTTTGGATCGCTTGGGTCTTTATAATTGATAACAGTTTGACCTTCCGCTCTAAACGGTACTACCAGTTCGTATGAGATGCTGTCGCCATCAGGATCGTAAGCACCTGGGTTATGGAACCAGGCAACGCCAGTACACGCACGGTCGATTGGTGGTACCAGGAGCTTTGGTGTGTTATTGCAGCCAAAGAATGGATCAACAAGAATTTTTGTCTCGAGATAAAAGCGTGTGTTGACGGATAGGTCCATGTTTACAACGCCTTCGTTCCGGTTGGGCTCGCTGTAGCTGATGATGTACTCACCGAATCCCGGATAGGTATACTCAATTGTAAAGGAAGCTGTTGCAATTCCCTCGCCCAGGTCCGGACGCAACGTATTCGGTGTTTCAGGAACCAGTATCGGCTTAGAACCGTCACCAAAGTCCAGCCAGTCATCTTCGCCCCCAAACAATACGCTTGTATTCTTGGTGTTCGTGAACACGGTAATCGTGATCCTGAAGGTCAGACTATTACAGCTGACACGCTCGACTGTGATTTCTCCTGCGCGAAGATGTGTCGCGTAGGCAGAGATAGAAATCCCGAGCCACAGGATACCTGCAAACAAAAGTTTAGAAAATGGTGAACTCAAATTCATTCAAGGAAAAGAAAATTTACTCTTTCGCGCGGTGTCGGGATTTGACCCGGATTATTCCCCAACTAACGTACTCAAGGTAACGGTAAAATCCACAAATTAGTCTGGTTTTTAGCGATTTCTTTTAAAATCGAACGCGTAAAATACGGCAGCTTAGGTGGAACAAAATCATACCCGGTACACTGCGCAATATTATTTTATTTCGGTTAAGTTTTTTAACCCGAACAGCTTACTTGCATCTGCTTTCGCGTATGAATCGAAAAAACGGTGAAGAAATGACGTTTGGCCTTTAGCATTTGTGTATAAATAAATAAATTGCGTCACACCAATCCCCCGATCCGCAAAAGATGAAACCTGATCCCATGATGATGAAGGCGCTTCTTAAAAAACGAGAAGCTGAACTTCAGAAGATCATTCGGCAAATGAAGCAAGATAACCTCAGCAGCAGCCCTGTCTATAAGAATCTCGAACAGGAACTTGAAACTGTAAAAACGCGCCTTGCGCCCCCTTCGGATCTCAGCTGATAATATCCCAATCTTAATTACCTTTGCTGACTTTTCCCTGGTATGCGAGTCATCAAAGAAATTGCTCATCCCTCCTGCAAAATCACCCTTTTTGCCTGGAACAACCGCTACATTATTAAAGTAGAGCGCGGCTTCTTTGAACAGACGTTCAAGCTCAATGAATACGACCTGAACCACGAGCAGGAAGTTGTTCAGCTTGTTGATGAAGAATTTGTAAGTCAATGCATTGCGCGCTTCGAACAGATGGCGGCATCGCTGGCACAGGCGCAGCACCGGATCGCCTGATCGTTTTTATACACCAGTGATAGAATTTGTATTATTTTGCGATCCCGATGGAAGTTGCAGAAAAGAAAAACAAGAACAAGAAGTATAAACCGATCCTGGATGGTATCCCTGACTGGCCTGTATACCAGTTGAGTAAAAACCGGAAGGAGTTCATCGAGGAGGTTTCGCAGGAAGCATTTCGCCAGGCGAAACAACTTCGACCAACTACAAAGCAACTTCTTGACGAACTTGAAGCTACCGTCTATCGCGAACAGCAACGCATGAAGCGGAACCGCTGGCGGGTTGACCCTGCTGATGAACCGCAGTTCTGGTCGGGAATCAAGGATGAATTGGTTTCGTTAACCGATAAAACTTCGGAAGAAGCTCAGTCGCGGGCCGACAATATCCTGTACCGCATCATTCATCGTTATGCGGGAGAAATTGCTGGGAATTTCAAGCCAAGTTCTTTCCGCTTCACGCGGGAGGTTGTAAAATTCTGGTTCGTCCGTCTGCTGAACGGAGCCCGCGTGAAAAAATTCGGAGCAATTTTCCGAAACCAGTATACACTCCGTGATAAAATTCACATTGTTGGGAAAGTAAAGCAGCTTCGAAAGCTTGCTTTGAAGGGTACTGTGGTGATGGTTCCAACTCACTTCAGCAACCTAGACTCGGTGCTGATCGGATGGGTCATCCATTCTCTCGGTCTTCCCGCATTTATATATGGCGCAGGTTTGAATCTTTTCAATATCAAGATTTTCGCCTACTTCATGAACAGCCTCGGTGCCTACAAGGTCGACCGGAGAAAAAAGAATCTGCCTTACCTCGAAACGCTGAAGGCTTATTCAACACTGGCGATCGAGAAAGGCGCGCACAGTTTATTCTTCCCGGGCGGGACGCGCTCGCGTTCTGGCATGATTGAAAAGCAGCTCAAGCTTGGACTGCTGGGTTCAACAATTGAAGCGCAGCGCAACCTCTACGTGCGCAACCCTAACAGCGAAGATGTCCGGAAGATCTTCATTGTCCCCGTAACATTGAACTACCACTTCGTGCTTGAGGCTCCGGACCTTATTGACGAGTACCTCTCGGTGAAAGGTCAGGATCGCTACCTTCCCGAACACGATAAGTACGGAAGCTTCCAGCTGATTCGCTTTCTCTTCAAATTCTTTACGAAGGGTTCAAATATTTCAGTTTCCATCGGAAAAGCGCTGGATGTGATGGGCAACTATGTTGATGATGAGGGATACAGTCTTGATTCAAACGGCAGGAAAATCAACACGCGCGATTACTTTGTTACGAACAAAGAACTTGTAGTAGATAAGCAACGCGAAGATCAGTACACGCGGATGCTCAGTGCGAAGATTGTTTCCGAGTATCATCGCATCAATCGTGTTTTTGCGAGTCACCTTGTTGCTTTCGTTGCATTTGAAATGTGGCAGCGCAAGCATCCTAAACTTGATTTGTTTGAGTTGTTGCGATTGCCGGAAGAAGATCTGTCGCTGCCCTACGAAGAATTTAAGGCAGCATGCAAAACGGTTCGAAAACAAATTTACCAGTTGAAGGAAGAAGGTAAAGTTAACCATGCAACTCATCTCAAAGGAAAAATAGATCTTGTCATTCGTCACGGGTTAGAAAATGTGGGGATCTTTCACTTGAAGCGCCCTTTGCTGTTCAACAAAGAAGGCGATATCATTACGAAAGACTTAAATACACTCTACTACTATCACAACAGGCTCTCCGGCTATGACCTTGAAAAGTTTATCTGATGATAAGCCGGTAGGCGTAATTGGTGCTGGCAACTTCGGCAGCGCAGTGGCAAACCTGCTGGCCCCCCAGCGAAAAGTACTGCTTTATGCCCGGGACGAATCAGTGATCGAACGCATATCCAATTCGGGCGAGAACCGCGGACATCGGATGCATCCGAACATTGAGCCTGTCAGCGACATGGCGCATGTAGCACAAAGCTGCGATATTATTTTTCCGATCGTTCCGTCAGCACACTTTCGTTCGATGATGAAACACCTGTCGAATTACCTGCATCCCTATCACCTCCTCATCCATGGAACAAAAGGTTTTGATATACAGCTGCCGGCCGGACAAACGCTGACGAGCGTGAAAACACTTGATCGCAACCACGTAAAAACCATGAGTGAAGTGATTCGTGAAGAAAGCGTGGTGGTGCGGGTTGGATGTCTTGCCGGACCTAATCTGTCCAAAGAGCTTGCCGCGGGCCAGCCAGCTGCAACGGTAATTGCCAGCCCGTTCAACGAAGTAATTCAAATCGGAAAGCGGTTGCTTCGCAATGATCGTTTCCAGGTTTATGGAAACAATGACCTTGTTGGTGTTGAACTCGCGGGCGTGTTGAAAAATGTGATAGCCATTGCAGCTGGCGCGTTAAGCGGCATGGGCTATGGAGAAAACGCAAAAGGTCTTCTCATCAGCCGCGGGATGGTAGAGATGGTTTACCTCGGCCGCGCACTGGGCGGAAATACGAAAGCATTTCTTGGTGTCGCTGGCGTGGGCGATCTGGTCACGACCTGCAACAGTTCGCTCAGCCGTAACTTTAATGTTGGTTATCGACTCGCAAAAGGAGAAACGCTTCGTGATATCCTGTCAAGCACAGACGAAATTGCAGAAGGTATAAACACCGTGCAGATTGCAAAGAAGTGTGCAGAGCACTATAACGTACGCGCACCTATCACCACAACGCTTTACAAGGTGTTGTTTGAAGACCTCACGGTAAAACAAGCGCTGGATTACCTCATGAGATATCCACTACACGTGGACATCGACTTCCTTTAAACAAAAGCTTTTTTGATTTTTTCTGCAGCCTCGGCCAGCTCCTCTTTTGACGGGCTGAGTTTTGATCTTGTGAAATTAAGATCATTCATTGAATTCATCGGCACGAGGTGAATGTGTGTATGCGGCACTTCAAGCCCGATCACCGCCACTCCGACTCTCCGACATGGAATCGATTTCTTAATCGCGAGCGCAACCTTCTTGGCAAAAAGGTTCAGGCCGGCCAGCGTCTCATCATCCAGATCAAATATGAAATCGATTTCTTTTTTCGGAATAACCAGCGTATGTCCCACCACGAGCGGATTGATGTCAAGAAATGCAATGTACTGATCATTCTCGGCAACGATGTAGGCCGGAATCTCACGGTTGATGATGCGCGTGAAAATACTCGCCATAATTCCCGGGTTAAATGCCTATGTTGACAATCTCGAATTCCATTTCACCGGCAGGCGTTTTGATCTTTGCCGTGTCACCTTTCTTTTTTCCAAGAAGACCTTTTCCAATAGGCGACATCGTTGAGATCTTGCCTGATTTCAGGTCAGCTTCCTCTTCGGATACAAGCGTGTAAGTTACAGAAGCTCCGTTCTTACGGTTCTTGATTGTAACCTTGGATAATATAGAGACTTTGGAAGTATCGATGTTTGTTTCGTCCAGCAAGCGGGCATTGCTCAGGAGATCTTCAAGTTGCGCAATCTTCGCTTCCAGATGGCCCTGTGCATCTTTCGCGGCATCGTATTCTGCGTTTTCGCTGAGATCACCTTTATCGCGAGCTTCTGCAATCTGACGCGCTATATCAGCACGACCTTTTGTCTTAAGCGTATTCAGTTCGGTTTTGATTTTCTCCAAACCGTCTTTGGTGTAATATGAAATCTTGCTCATAACGATGATCGTTAGTTGAAAAATAAAATTCGCCCCGTTTTTATTCACGGAGGCGAAAAAGCAAACAACGGCCTCATCGCTGAGACCGTTGTCGTATACAAAGGTAATACTTTAAACTACGAAAGCAAAAAATTAAGTTCCCACCAATTCCGGCAGGTTTGTCTTGATCTGTTCGAGAATTTCATCATCAAACTTCGCCAGGTAAAGCGTTTTCACTTTCGAAAGCTGTTCGACTGTCAGCCCCTTCGCACCGCGCAAATCTGCTTTATACAAACTGGCATTTTCAAAATCCGCACCCATCAGGTAGCAATTCTGAAGATTAGCTTCCATCAGAAATGCATTGTTGAAATTTGCTTTGATAAGAAAGGCATTTTCAAATTGTGATTTGATGAGAAATGCATCTTTGAAATTTGCGCCACTGGCGTAGGCGCTCTTAAGATTCGTGGAGTTCAGATTAGAGTTTTCGAAGTTTGTCTGGTTGAGGCGCGCATTTTCCAGATTCGCTTCGATCAGCGAAGACTGTGATACATTTGATGAATTGAGGTTTGATCCCGCGAGGTTACAGTAGTTAAGGTTCGTCCGTGGCAAATAGCAATTCACCAGGTTGATTTCGTGGATCTTATGGCGGTTCAACCTTTTGATATTACCCACTGTACGGAACGCAGCTTCTTCCGATTCCCAAAGACGGAAGTCATCGATTTCATCTTTATACGTACGAATGCGTTGACGGATTTCACCATTCTGGTTAAGCCAAAAGATCAGGATACCGATCACGGCAATATCGAAGATCATACCGTGCGCTTCTGCCAGCACCTGCTGGATGAACGTGTCGAAATCACGGATATAATATTGAAGACTAAGGCTGATGACAAGCACCGCCATGAAGATGAGAACAATGGTTGAAGTCAACAGAGGCTTCTCGATGATCGAGTTGTAAAACTCGGTCCACTTTTTCATTCTCGTTTGTAAAAAACCCATAGGAGCCAGACTTCGTCAGGATTGAAAATAACTAAAAAATCAAATTCCAACTACACACCCAGCATTTTGATTTTCTCCACCAAAGCTACATTAATTTTCACATGCGATTCGTATGTCCAGCCTGCAATGTGTGGGGTGAATATTACATTAGACTTACCTTTCAGGTATTCGAACGCTTGTTTTTGTTCAGTGGAAAGTGCTTTTAGCTTTTCATTCTCCAGCACATCAAGCGCGGCACCCCGCAGTTTTCCGGACTCAATTCCTCTAACGATTGCATCTAATCCGACAATCTCACCCCTTGCGGTGTTCACCAGGATGATGTTCTTCCTGAAGCGGTTGAGGTATTCCTCAGTCACCATTCGCCTGGTTTCACGCGTAAGCGGAATGTGAAGACTCAGAATATCGGACTCATCGTAGATCCTTTGCATTGAAACCTCCTCGCAAATGGTGTTTCCAAAACCCGATTTATACTTATCGTATGCTAAAACCTTACATCCAAAACCAGCCAACCTTTTAGCAAATGCCTGTCCCATATTTCCGCATCCTATAATGCCAACGGTTTTGCCATTAAGCTCTTCGCCCCTGTTGCGTTCTCTTTCCCAAATAAAGTCTCGTACCTCGCGGTCCGCCCGCGGTATGTTTCGCATGAGCCCGAGCAGGATTCCAACCGTAAACTCTCCGACAGCATCGCGGTTTCCCTCAGCAGCATGAATGATCTCAATGTTTTTTTCTTTCAGATATTCCACGTCCACATTGTCTACACCTGCACCTGCCCTGCCTACAAACTTTATCGCTGGATTATCACCAAGCAAATCGCGGTTGACAATTGTTTTGCTGCGCACAATAAGGCCATTATAGTTGCCGATGATCTTTTTTATTTCATCCGTTGAAATATCGGGGCGGTAATCATGCTCCCAGCCAATCGCTGTGAGCATTGAAAACAAACTCGGGTGCATCGGATCAATAATCAGCAGCTTCTTGCGACTCATCAAATCAGCATTATACGAACTATAAGGAAATAAAGACTCAAACCGAGGAGGTCATTGATGGTAGTAATAAACGGTCCTGCAGCAAGCGCAGGGTTAAATCCAAAACGATTCAGGATCAACGGTGTAATCGTTCCGATGAATGACGCAAACAGAACAACACTGAACAGCGCAATAGCAACTACCGTTGACAGTTCATACTCCTGAAATAAAACTATGTTTGCAAGCAGTACGATCACCGACAAAAAAAGTCCGTTGAGGATCGCTACAAAAAAAACTTTGAGAAGGCGCTTCCACAAACCTTCATCCACAAAATTCGGATTGGCAAGACTTTGTACGATGAGCGATGACGATTGAATGCCGACATTTCCCCCCGTTGCCTGAATGAGCGGAACAAAGAATGCGATTGCCGTGAGTGAAATCAGCTGCGCTTCAAACAAGCCCATAAATTTTGCGTTCATCAAACCACCCAGGATACCAATGAGCAGCCATGGAAGACGTGCGCGTGTATTTCGCCACACACTGTCATCCTCTTCCACATCTTCGCTGATACCGGTCATCGCCTGACGTTCTTCTTCCGCTTGTTCTGTGATCACATCAACAACGTCATCGATGGTGATCCGCCCTACAAGCTGACCTGCCACATTGACGACAGGCACGGATTCCAGGTCGTAGCGAGACATGATCTCTGCCACTTCGCGATCTTCGAGGTATGTTTCAACCGCGATGATGTCTTTCTCACAAATATCACCCACAACCGTCCGCGCATCGGAAATGATCAGATCCTGAAGCGCAACCCGCCCAATCAGCTTATCGTCATTGTCGACCACATATACGGCATAAAATTTAGAAACGTTTTCGGCTTGCTTCCTGATCTCATCAACACATTGCACCACGGTCCAGTGCTGCCGCGCCTTGATAAGCTCCTTCGCCATCAGTCCACCGGCTACATTTTCCTCGTAGCGGAGCAGCTCGGTAACCTGGGCTCTTAACTCAGGTTCAAGTCCTGACAAGACTTCTTCGCGTTCCTTGACTGGCAGCTCGTGAAGAATGTCGGCCGTGTCATCAGAAGCAAGTTGATTGAGGAATGTTGAGATCTCAGAAGGCTGATAGATCTTCAGAAAATTTTTTCGTGTCTCCGGGTCGAGATCAGAAATGATTTCAGCCTGCAACTCCAGCGGGAGCAGATCCATCACATACTTTGACTCTTCAGCATTGAATTCGTAAAGGAGTGAAGTGATGTCAGCAGCTTTAACTCCGTCCAGACTCTCGCGAATGAACGCAGCATCACGCGCGTCCAGTGCCTGCTGGAACCTGTCTCTGAAATCCTTCGTCAGCTCGAACTCAACTATTGGTTCCTCCACGATTGTCCTCAATTAATTTGGTGAGCGAAATAAAATCGTCTACTGAAAGTTGCTCTGCCCGCTTGTCCATAATAGGAAGAGCCGCAACATCCGCAGCCAAATTTAAATTTTTTAAAGCGTTGCGCAAGGTCTTGCGTCTCGTATTGAATCCCTGCTTCACCACCTTCACAAACATTGCTTCATCACAGCCAAGTTTCTCACGCGAGTTACGTCTGAGTCGGATAACAGCCGACATCACTTTCGGTGGAGGCGTGAAAGCTCCCGGAGGAACTTTAAACAAATAATCTATTTCATAATAGGCCTGCAGCAGAACGCTCAGTATCCCGTATGTCTTTGTGCCGTGCTCTTCGGCAATCCGGTCGGCAACTTCTTTTTGCAGCATACACACAACCTGCGAAACCCGGTCGCGATGCCCTAGGATCTTGAAGAAAATCTGGGATGAAATGTTATAAGGAAAATTGCCGATCACAGCAAAGGGATGCGTGAACACCTGATCGAGATTCAATTGGAGAAAGTCACCTTCAATAATGCGCCCTTCAAGCGATGAAAAGTTCTTTTTGAGGTATGCGACCGAATCCCTGTCTATTTCGACCACCTTCAGCTCAACACGAGGTTCTGCAACGAGGTATTTGGTTAGGACACCCATTCCCGGTCCGATCTCAAGGACGGAAGTAACCGGAGTCTCATTAACGATCAGTCCGTTGACAATCTTTTTGGCGGCTGTTTCATCGTGCAGAAAGTGCTGACCGAGCGATTTCTTCGGTCTTACTTTATCACCTTTGTATGGCTTCATTTCGGTTTGAATTTGAGACCGTATTTCCGCGAATCCAAAAAATCCTTTTATTTTTCGTTAATTCGCAGCAATCTATCTCAATAATGACGCAGCAAAAGCCACGCATTGGTATCACACTGGGCGACCCGAACGGGATCGGTCCCGAAGTTGTGATCAAGGCACTTTCCGATAACCGAATCCTCGCGCTCTTCACGCCTGTTGTATACGGATCAGCCAAGGTAATTTCACATTACAAAAAGTTGCTGAACATCGAGGAGTTCAATTATACGCAGGTCCGCACGAAAGGGCAGCTCGCTCACAAGAGCATCAATGTTGTTAACTGTTGGGAAGAGACACTGGAGGTCAATGCAGGCAAACCTACTGCCGAAGCTGGCAAGGCAGCATTCACCGCGCTGAAAAATGCCTGCGAAGATTTGAAGGACGGCTACCTCGATGCGCTTGTTACAGCTCCTATCGATAAGAAGATGATCCACAGCCAGGAGTTCCCGTTCAAAGGTCACACGGAATACCTCACGCAATTTTTTGGAAGCCAGGACAGTCTCATGTTTATGGTAAGCGAAAAGCTTAAGGTTGGCCTGGTCACGGAGCATGTGCCGGTGAGTCAGGTGTCGTCCCTGCTGACAAAGGAGAGAATAGAAACCAAGCTTGCGCTGATGGAAAATTCTTTGAAGAAAGATTTCGGATTTGTGAAGCCGAAGATTGCCGTGCTTGGGCTTAACCCGCATGCAGGAGATAATGGGCTGATCGGGCAGGAAGATGAGCAGGTAGTCAAGGGCGTTGTGAATGATCTGCGAAATAAGGGTCGACTCGTCTTTGGACCTTTTCCCGCTGACGGTTTCTTCGGCTCCGCCTCTTATCTAAAATATGATGGAGTGCTCGCAATGTACCACGACCAGGGATTGATACCGTTCAAGTCGATTGCATTTGATGATGGCATCAACTTCACTGCCGGGCTGCCGGTAGTCCGCACGTCACCGGATCACGGAACAGCGTTCGCCATCGCGGGAAAGAACCAGGCGAGTGAAAGTTCCCTGCGGGAAGCCATCTACCGTGCCGGGGATATTTTCAGATACAGAACCGAACCGTCCAAAGAAAAATAACCTTTATTGAGTACTTCAAACTACCATTTAACTGCCGCATGCCGCGAACAAAGGTTTATTTTATAAATTTGGATTCAAGCTTATCGTTAAATGGATATCGTCACTAAAAAGCAACTGAATATTCTGATCCAACTGGCGGAAGCCGATAAACATTTCGCGAAGGCAGAGCGGGAGATGATATTCAGGATTGCAAAAGAACGCAACTTTCCTGAAGACTCCGTCAACGACCTGATTCGAAATCCGGAACCCATTGACACACTTGGCGCGCTGTCGCACGAGCAGAAACTAGAGTACCTTTTATCAACTATCGAGCTGGTATTTGCCGATCACAACGTCTTTGAGAGTGAGATCATTTTCTGCAAGAACATCGCTATCAAGCTCGGCTTCAAGAAGGGTGTGGTCGATTTCATCATTGAGAATTACGGTAAAAAAACGCGTGACGAATTCAAGCAGCATTTGGTGAAGGAATTCATCGTGTAGCTTTAAAGCCATAAGATTCAGCACACAAAGTTCAGCCAGATTCTTCGTGTTTCTTTGAGTCTTGGAGTTTAGTGGCTATAAAAATGAACGTCTACACTCCCGGAATCCGGCTTTTTAACGCTCAAACCCTCATTTTTTGAATTCTTTTGCGGTTTCCAACCAATTTTTCTAAATTTGCCGACTTATTTTTTAAAGCCTGGTGTTGAGTTGGAATGAAGGATTTTAAGATCAATATCATTGGCCTGAGCAATAAGCAGCATCAATATGACTTTCATATCGGTGATGAGTTCTTCAGGCATTACGGAGACGGAATTGTTTCCGAAGGTGATTTAAAGGCAGTGGTTACGCTTGACAAGCACGAAACCATGATCGAAGCCCGGTTTGAAATAAGTGGCAAGGTAAAGCTGATCTGCGACCGCAGTCTGGACCCGTTTCAGCATCCGCTGAAGATTGATAAGAAAGTCATCTTCAAATATGGCGATGCGAACGAGGAGTTGAGTGATGAAATTATCATGATTCACCGCGACTCAGATCACCTTGAACTCGGACAATATATGTATGAGTTCATTGCGCTTGCGATCCCGATGAAAAAGCTTCATCCGCGCTACGAAGGCGAGCTTGAGCTCGATGAAGAAGCTGAGGGAAAGATCATCTATAGTTCCGGAAGCGACTCCGGTGACGAAGGTGAGCAGGATATTGACCCACGCTGGGAGCAATTGAAGAAGTTAAAATAAACTGTTGTTGATATGCCAAATCCGAAACGAAAAACCTCGAAAACCCGAAGGGATAAGAGAAGAACACACTATAAAGCATTTGCTAAAGAACTAGCGGTTGATGCTACAACGGGTGAACATCACCTTCCACACCGTGCATACTGGCACGAGGGTAAACTTTACTTCAAGGGTAAAGTGGTGATGGAAAAAGAAGTACTTGCATAATGCATTGCCGCCACACATCCACCAAACATGTGTGTTCTGCTAAACCCTGCAGCGGGAAAAATCCTGCCGTGGTTTAGTTAGCTGAGATATAAAAAATTGCTCGGGTGAATCCGGGCATTTTTCATTTATATGATCTGCAAGCAAACTGCCGATCAAGACCGAAGAAAATAAACTATGAAAAAAGTAAGAGCTGCCATTACGGGCGTTGGAGGTTATGTACCGGACTACGTGCTTACCAACAAAGAACTCGAAACAATGGTAGAAACGACAGACGAATGGATAACCACCCGCACGGGGATAAAGGAGAGAAGGATTTTAAAGGGAGACAATCTGGGCGTATCAGTTCTCGGAATCAATGCTGTTAAGGATCTTCTGGCAAAAACAAAAGTCGACCCGAAGGAGATTGACCTGATCATCTTCGCCACGGTTACTGCAGATATGACTTTCCCGGCAACGGCAAACATTGTAGCCACTGCCGTTGGCGCCACAAACGCGTGGAGTTACGACATGGGCGCAGCCTGCTCAGGATTTCTTTTCGGATTAACAACAGGAGCAAGTTTCATTGAGTCGGGTATGTATAAAAAAGTTATCGTGATCGGTGGCGATAAAATGTCAGCGATCCTCGATTACACAGACCGCACAACCTGTATCATTTTTGGCGATGGCGCAGGAGCAGTTTTGCTTGAACCGACAACAGAAGATGTTGGGGTGATGGACTCTATTCTAAAGAGCGATGGCTCTGGAGAATCTTACCTCCACATGAAAGCCGGTGGAAGCAGAAGACCTGCATCCCTGGAGACGGTGAATGCGCGCCAGCACTTTGTATATCAGGAAGGCTCAGCGGTGTTTAAGTTTGCCGTCACAAACATGGCGGATGTTTCTGCCCAGATCGCAGAGCGCAACAACCTCACGGCTGATACCATTTCGTGGCTTGCACCCCACCAGGCGAACAAAAGAATTATTGATGCAACCGCGAATCGCGTGGGCATTGGTGAAAATAAGGTGATGATGAATATCGAGCGCTACGGCAACACAACTGCCGGCACGATTCCGCTGCTGCTCTGGGATTATGAAAAGAAACTGAAGAAGGGCGACAACATCATCATGGCAGCCTTTGGCGGCGGATTCACATGGGGAGCAGTATATGTCAAGTGGGCATATAATAGTAACTAGTCAATGGTTATTAGGAAGTAGGCACTAGGAATTAGTGAATTAGTGATCGCAACGGTTTTGAGATTTGGTTATTGATTATTGGAATTTATTCAATGACTTCATCTGAAAAGTTAAACCAATGTTCAACCCGAGCGCTTCCATCCATTACAACTTGTATTTAATTGAGGTATTTGTAACTTAAAGTCGTTTTTAAAATTTTATGGCAACCGTATCGGATCTCAGTAAAGGAAATTACATGCGCTACAACGGTGAAGTTGTGCAGGTTGAAGAACTTCTGCACAGAACACCTGGAAACCTTCGCGCATTCTATCAGATCAAAATGAGGAACGTTCGCAATGGAAAAGTTGCAGAAAACCGTTTCCGTCCTGGCGATGAAGTGGAGATCCTTCGCGTAGAAACTAAAGAAATGCAATACCTGTACTCCGATGGTGATAGCCTCGTTTGTATGGACAACGAAACGTTCGATCAGATCTATCTCGACAAAGCGTTGCTTGGATTTTCGGCAGCTTATGTAAAAGAAGGCGTTACACTTCTGATTGCATTTGAGAATGGAACAAACCCGATCACTGCAGAAGCACCTGCTCACGTGGTCATGGAAATAACCTACACAGAGCCTGGTCTTGCAGGCGATACTGCCACCAGAACACTGAAGCCAGCAACATTGGAAAACGGTGCGGAAGTACGCGTACCATTGTTCATCAACACTGGCGAGAAAGTTAAAATTGACACCCGCACGGGAGAATATATCGAGCGTGTAAAATAATATTTATGAGCAAAGCACGTACGTCAAAACCAACAGCGAAAAAGGAAACGTCCGCTAAATCATTTTCCGGATCTGCATCGTCAACCCAACCCGAAATGAAAACATCTGAAATCAGAGATCTTATCGATTTTATTTCCAAGACAGGCTTGAATGAAGTAAATATCGAAACACAGCAATTGAAACTTCACGTAAAGCGTGAACCAGATCAAAAAGTTTTCAAATCTACACCTGTTGTTGCACCAATGGCTGCGCAAGTGTCTGCTCCTGTACAGCAACAAGCTCCACAAGCGCAAGCCGCGCCAAGAGCTGAGGCCAGTGCGGCCGCGTCTGCGTCAGGTAAGAAAACGGTTGACATCAAGTCACCAATGATCGGAACATTCTACCGCTCATCAGGACCGGAAGCTGCACCATTCGTTTCCGTTGGAGACAAGGTTTCAAAAGGCCAGACTGTATGTATCATCGAAGCGATGAAACTGTTCAACGAAATTGAATCAGAGGTCTCCGGTACAATCGTGAAAGTAATGGCAGAGAACTCTTCACCAGTTGAATACGATCAGGTGTTGTTCGTTGTGGAACCCGACTAGTCAGAATAACCAGGCTCCAATAACCAAATTCCAAATGGAGTTGGTTTAAAATTGAAGTTTCGTGTAAAAATTGAACCTGAAAACAAAACCCAATAGGCCGCTGCCTTTGATTTGAGATTTGGTTATTGGTCATTGGAATTTAATAACGTCATGTTTAAAAAAATATTAATTGCAAACCGCGGTGAGATTGCGTTACGTATCATTCGTACCTGCCGCGAGATGGACATCAAAACTGTAGCAGTTTACTCTACAGCCGATCGTGAAAGTCTTCACGTGCGCTTCGCTGACGAAGCGGTGTGTATCGGTGATGCGCCAAGCAAAGATTCTTACCTCAACATTCCCCGCATTATTTCAGCTGCAGAAATCACCAATGCTGACGCGATCCATCCTGGGTATGGATTCTTGTCCGAACGTGCTGAGTTCTCTGCAATCTGTCATGAATACGGGATTAAGTTCATTGGCCCTACTCCTGCAATGATCCAATCGATGGGTGACAAGTCCACCGCAAAGGATACCATGAAGAAGGCTGGTGTCCCAACAATTCCTGGATCAGATGGCTTGCTTTCTTCTATTGAAGAAGGAATGAAACTTGCCAAGAAAATCGGTTATCCCGTGATTGTGAAAGCAACCGCAGGCGGTGGTGGAAAAGGTATGCGCATCATCAACGAAGAAGGCGAATTTAAAAAAGCCTGGGATGATGCTAAACGTGAAGCTGGTGCTGCCTTCGGGAACGATGGACTTTACCTCGAAAAATTTGTTGAAGAGCCTCGCCATATTGAAATACAGGTAGTCGGTGATCAGTACGGAAAAGTTTGTCACTTGTCTGAGCGCGATTGCTCGATCCAGAGAAGACATCAGAAACTTGTGGAAGAGACTCCATCTCCGATCATCAGCCAGGAACTCCGTGAAAAGATGGGAGAAGCTGCGATCAAGGGTGCAATGGCTATCAACTATGAAGGCGCAGGTACGATCGAGTTTCTTGTCGATAAGCATGGACAGTTCTACTTTATGGAAATGAACACGCGTATCCAGGTAGAGCACCCAATCACTGAAGAAGTGACGGATTATGATCTTATCAAAGAGCAGATCAAGGTCGCTGCCGGTGTTCCGATCTCAGGCACGAACTATTTTCCCAATCTATTTGCAATGGAGTGCCGTATCAATGCAGAAGATCCTGCCAACGGCTTCCGTCCATCTCCTGGAAAAATTACCAACCTTCATATGCCGGGTGGCCATGGTGTTAGAATTGACAGCCACGTGTATGCCGGTTACACCATTCCTCCGAACTATGACTCGATGATCGCCAAACTGATAGTAAGTGGTCAGTCGCGGGAAGAAGTGATCACGCGCATGAAACGCGCCCTTCAGGAGTTCGTAATTGAAGGTGTGAAGACTACAATCCCATTCCACATTGCTTTGATGGATAATCCGACTTTCCGCTCGGGAAAGTTTACCACAAAGTTCCTGGAAACGTCATTTGATTTTTCAACGTTGAACAAATAGCGCAACGGTTGCATCAATAACAAAGGCACTTTTTCAAAAGTGCCTTTTTTTGTTTTTAAGCATATATACCCGGTTAACCAGTAGTTATTCCGTTGCAACTGGATTTGGGGGAGATAAGGACAAAATCTATCGGTTCAATTGCCACTCATATAAACTAATAGCAGAGGATACTATTTTCTGACGGTTCGAAGGGCTTTTGAATATCTTTAAAGATGAAGGCTGGCGTTTATGCCCGCTATTGTTCAAACCTTAAATCTTACCACTTTGAAGAGACGAGATTTTGTGTCCCTTTCGGGATTGGCGCTGGGCGGACTCGTGCTGCCATTGCCCGCATTCAGCAAAAATGTTCCTGTTGAATATCTCCTTGACTCACCGATAGATGTTAAACAAAAGAAAGTTCTTGCAGATGTTGCATTGAACACTGCGAGATCGCTTGGCGCAACTTACACGGATGTGCGCATCGGAAGATATCTCAATCAGTTTCTTACCACGCGTGAAAACAAAGTGCAGAATACCGTCAACACTGAGTCATTTGGTGTAGGGGTGCGCGTGATTGCCAACGGCACCTGGGGATTTGCCGCAACGAATGATGTAACAAATGATGGCGTGAAGAAAGCCACTGAAAGAGCGGTTGCCATCGCAAAAGCAAATTCAAAGTTCCAGAAAGAACCCGTAAAGCTGGCGCCTGAAAAAGGACATGGCGAAATCACCTGGAAAACTCCGATCCAGCGAAATGCCTTTGAAGTTCCTGTTTCTGAAAAAGTAGAATTACTGCTGAGCGCGAACAGCGCTGCGATGCAGAATGGTGCTGCGTTTGCAAATTCAAACCTGTTCATGGTGAACGAGCAAAAATATTTCGCATCGAGCGAAGGCTCTTATATCGATCAGGATATTCATCGCATATGGCCCACATTCAATGTCACTGCCGTTGACAAGGCTGCAGGAAAGTTCAAAACCCGCCAGGCGTTGAGTGCGCCTATGGGAATGGGTTATGAATACATGATGCCGAAAGAGGCCGATAAGCTGAAAGGTCCGAACGGAATTATCCTGTACAAAAACAGTTACGATATCATAGAGGATGCAAAGGTTGGAGCGCAACAGGCAAAAGAGATGCTGACCGCCAAATCTGTTGAGCCTGGAAAATATGACCTTGTTCTTGAACCGAATCACCTTGGCCTGACGATCCACGAGTCGGTAGGCCATCCGTTGGAACTCGACCGTGTTCTCGGCTACGAAGCTAACTATGCGGGCACAAGCTTCGCGACACTCGATAAGTGGAAAGCCGGCAACTTCAAGTACGGTAGTCCTCATGTGACCATCTTCGCTGATAAAACTCAGCCGGGGTCGCTTGGCGCGGTTGGCTATGATGACGAGGGCGTTGCTTCAAAACGCTGGGATCTCATTAAAGATGGTGTTCTTGTTAACTACCAGGCTATCCGCGATCAGGTTCACATTCTAGGGCAGAACGAATCACATGGCTGCTGTTATGCCCAGAGCTGGAGCGATGTTCAGTTCCAGCGAATGCCGAACGTCTCGCTTGCTCCGGGTAAAGACAAATACAGTATCGACCAGATGATCAAAGATGTCGAGAAGGGAATCTACATCGCGGGCCGTGGCTCCTACTCTATCGACCAGCAACGTTACAACTTCCAGTTTGGCGGGACAGTTTTCTATGAAATCAGGAACGGCCAAATCGCAGGCATGCTGAACGATGTTGCCTACCAGTCAAACACGCAGGAGTTCTGGAACAGCTGCACGAAGATCTGCGATGAAAGTGACTATCGACTATTTGGTTCATTCTTCGATGGAAAGGGACAGCCGTCACAGGTGAGCGCAGTATCCCACGGAAGTTCTACCGCCCGATTCAACGGCATCAACGTCATCAATACTGGCAGGACCATTTAAATAGCAAACAACCCAATTATGAAACGAAGGGATTTTATACAACTTGCGGGGATGGGGGCCGGTGCAATGATGCTGCCGATTTCCCCCTTTGCAAAAAATGTTGACCCTGCGCGACTGCTTGATCAGGTGATCGATGTAAAGCAGAAAAAGCAGCTCGCAGATGTCGCTTTGAACACAGCGAAATCAAACGGAGCAACATACGCTGACATCCGCATTGGCCGTTACCTCAATCAATTTATCGTTACACGCGAAAACAAAGTTCAAAACGTAGTAAATACGGAATCGTTCGGCTGCGGTGTTCGCGTCATTGCCAACGGGACGTGGGGCTTTGCGTCAACGAACGATGTAACCAAAGAGGGAATTGACAAGGCAACGAAAAAAGCAGTAGAAATTGCAAAGGCAAACGCCAAGGTTCAGAAAGAGCCCGTGAAGCTCGTGCCGGTGCAGGGATATGGAGACCAGACTTACAAGACTCCTATTGTAAAGAATGCATTTGAAGTTCCGATTGGCGACAAGGCGGATCTGCTATTAAAGGCAAACGCTAAAGCCATGGAAAAAGGAGCAAGCTTCATCAACAACATTCTGTTCCTCGTCAATGAACAAAAATATTTTGCTTCCACGGAGGGCTCGTACATTGATCAGGATGTTCACCGCACATGGCCGTTCTTCACCGTTACGGTAGTGGATAAAACTTCCGGGCAGTTCAAGCAGCGTGCATCTTTCAGTGCGCCTGTTGGGATGGGTTACGAATACCTTGATGGAAATCCGAAGGATAAAATTCAGGCGCCAGGCGACATCATTCTGTACAACAATTCATACGATGTTGTCGAGGATGCAGCCATGGCCGCTGAACAGGCAAAGCAGATCATTGCGGCAAAGTCTGTGGAGCCTGGCAAATATGATCTCGTGCTCGAGCCATCTCACTTGTGGCTGACGATCCACGAGTCAGTAGGCCACCCGTTGGAACTCGATCGCGTACTCGGCTATGAGGCCAACTTCGCAGGAACAAGTTTCGCTACGCTTGACAAGTGGAAGACGAAGAATTTCAACTACGGCAGCAAGCAGGTAACATTGTTTGCCGATAAGATCCAGCCGGGGTCACTTGGCGCAGTCGGATATGATGATGAAGGCGTGAAAACAAAACGCTGGGATCTCGTAAAAGACGGTATCCTCGTCAACTACCAGGCTATTCGCGATCAGGCTCACATCATCGGTGAAAAAGAATCGCATGGATGCTGCTATGCTGATGACTGGGGTAGCGTTCAGTTCCAGCGCATGCCGAATGTTTCGCTGGCACCAGGAAAAGAGCAACTCACACCGCAACAAATGATTTCGAATGTTGAGAAAGGTGTTTACATCGTGAAAGACGGATCATACTCTATCGATCAGCAACGCTACAACTTCCAGTTCGGAGGCGTGCTGTTCTTTGAGATCAAAAACGGCAAGATCGCTGGGATGCTGAAAGATGTGGCTTATCAGTCGAATACCCAGGAATTCTGGAATTCGTGCGTGCAGGTCTGCGATGAGCGTGACTTCCGTCTGAACGGATCGTTCTTCGATGGCAAGGGTCAGCCCTCGCAATCGAGCGCGGTTTCCCACGGTTCGTCTACTGCACGATTCAATGGAGTCAACGTAATCAATACTGCCCGAACAATTTAAACCTTAAACTGTAACCAACTTATTCTATGGCTATATTTTCAAAAGAGGAAGCTAGACGAATACTCGAGAAAGTGATCAGCTTCTCTAAAGCCGATGGCATTGAAGCCAACCTCAATGGTTCCAATGGCGGAAATATCCGCTATGCGCGAAACACGGTTTCAACTTCCGGTGAGGATAGCAACGTCACGCTTGCTGTTCAGTCCAACTTCGGAAAAAAATCAGGAACCGCGACCATTAATGAATTTGACGATGCATCACTTGAGAAGGTCGTGCGCAGAGCTGAAGAACTCGCGAAACTTTCTCCGGAGAATCCCGAGTTCATGGAGTCGCTTCCACAGCAAACCTATGGAGAATCAAAAACATTCTCGGAGGCTACTGCTAAGATTACACCCGAATATCGTGCACAGGCTGCTGCCAACAGTATCAATCCGGCATCTGCGAAAGATGTGACTGCAGCAGGATTTCTTGACGATAGTCACAACTTTGCTTCGATGATGAACAGCAAGGGATTGTTCGCTTATAACCAAAGCACAAGCGTGAACTTCACGGCAACCATGCGAACAAACGATGGAACAGGCTCCGGCTGGGTAACCCGAGATTTCAACGATGTGAGCAAGCTCGACACCGCTGAAGCATCTCGTGTGGCGATCGATAAGGCGATCATGTCGAAGGAGGCGAAAGCAATCGAACCTGGCAAGTATACCGTCATCCTCGAGCCCGCAGCATCGGCTGAACTCCTCGGTAACATGTTTTTCAACATGAGTGCACGTCAGGCTGATGAAGGACGAAGCTTCCTTTCGAAAAAAGGTGGTGGAACCAAGCTTGGCGAAAAACTAGTTGATGAGCGCGTCAATATCTACACCGATCCGTTTAACGCTGAGGTTCCTGCATCACCATGGACTGGCGATGGACAGGCACGCAGGAAAATGGATATCATTAATGGTGGTGTCGTGAAAAATATGTTTTACGATCGCTATTGGGCATCGCAGAAGAATGTTGCTCCGGTTCCATTCCCGGGCAATATTATCATGCAGGGTGGCTCAGCATCCCTGGAAGAGATGATCAAGGACACGAAGAAAGGAATTCTCGTCACGCGCTTTTGGTACATCCGCAGCGTTGATCCGCAAACATTGCTGTACACTGGTTTGACCCGCGATGGAACCTTCTACATCGAAAACGGAAAAATCAAGCATCCGGTTAAAAACTTCCGGTTCAATGAAAGTCCGGTGATCATGTTGAATAACCTGGAAACGCTCGGAAAACAAGTTCGCGTAGACGGAGATCTGATCCCGTATATGAAGATCAGGGACTTTACGTTTACCAGTCTTTCGGACGCAGTGTAAATATTTAAGATTTAAAATTTAAGATTTAATCCCTGGTGTGAAAACTGGGGATTTTTCATTGTAATGAACGCCATCGGGTTAATTGCACGTCCGCTAGTATTCGAGTCGGATACTCTGTTTGAGATTTGATTATTGATTATTGATTATTGATTATTGATTATTGGAATTTGATCATTTGGCTCCGCTTGAATAATACGCCTTCCATTTTTCAACAAGAAACTTCAGATTGCATCATGGCTGATAACCGATTCTTCTTCACGCGTCTTCAATATGAGTCCGGTGATTGGGACGTGGATCAGCGCATGCCCTCTAATGTGCTGAATTCGCTGGTTGAGTACACTACGCTTAAAGTGGACACCCAGGAGAATATAGTTTCATTATCCAGCAGCGAAATTTTCCGATGTCCGTTCTGTTACCTCAGCGGCCACAAACTGGTGGAGTTCACTGCGCAGGAGCGCGAGAATTTTGAAAAGTATGTGCGCAACGGAGGCTTTGTTTTTGTTGATGATTGCAATCATGATATTGACGGATTGTTTGCCAAATCATTCGAGTCGCAGATGGAAAGGATTTTCGGAGCTGGCGCGCTAAAGAAGATTCCGAACAACCATATGCTGTATTCAATGTTCTTCAGGTTTGAGGGGCCGCCTACAACGTCACAGGAATTGAATGGCTGGGGCGATGACATCGTTCACGACTATTTGAAAGCAATCGAAGTGAACGGCAGGATCGGAGTTCTCTACAGTAACAAAGATTACGGATGTGAGTGGGATTATGATTTTCGAAACAAGAGATTTTACAGAATAGATAACACACGATTCAGCGTAAACATTGTGATGTATGCGCTGATGCGATGACCGGAAAAAGTAGGCAGTAGGCAATTGGCTGTAGGCAAAAAACTACAACCTGAAGAATCGGTTAAAAGTTGAAAGGAACTAGAAAAGTATGACACAAAGTATTCAGGCTGCAGAAAAATCAGTTCGGGAGTTGATCGATCAGCTTCAGTCACTCAAGAAAGAAATTCAGAAAGTGATTGTGGGGCAGGAAGAAACCATCGACCAGCTACTGATCACCTTTATGGCTGGCGGACATGCGTTGCTTGAAGGCGTGCCAGGTCTGGCAAAAACGCTGATGATCAGAACGCTCTCCGAAGCGATCGACTTACGCTTCCGCAGAATACAATTCACACCCGACCTGATGCCATCGGACATCATCGGTACGGAAATCCTGGAAGAAGATCACGCAACAGGAAAACGCTTTTTCAAATTCAACAAAGGTCCTGTGTTCGCAAACATCATTCTTGCAGATGAAATAAATCGTACTTCGCCTAAAACACAATCAGCACTGCTCGAAGCAATGCAGGAGTTTGAAGTAACCTATGGCGGTGTGACGTATCCGCTGGAAAAACCTTTTTTTATTCTGGCAACACAGAATCCAATTGAACAAGCCGGTACCTTTCCGCTGCCGGAAGCGCAGCTTGACCGTTTTCTCCTGTACGTGCGAATCTCCTACCCCACGCAGGAAGAAGAGCGCGCGATCCTGGAAAGCACAACGGGTAAACGAACATCGGGCGTAAACAAAATCCTTGATGGAGCAAAGATTCTTGAAGCGCAAAAACTTGTCCGGGAAGTGCACATCAGCTCCGACCTCATTGCCATCGTCAGCGATATCGTCAGGGCTACACGCCCCAATCAAACGGAGGTGAAGATGGTGAAAGACTGGGTGCGATGGGGTGCAGGACCCCGCGCAGGACAGGCTATGATCCTGACAGCGAAAGCACGCGCGCTGCTAAACGGGCGCTTTGCTGTGACCATGGACGACATCCGACATGTGGCCCTTCCCGTGTTGCGTCACCGCGTTCTCATGAATTTCAAAGCAGAAGCCGAGAACATCTCCTCCGATGCTGTTACGCAGCACCTTGTAGAGCACGTAAGCACGCTGCACAAAAGAAATTTGTAATGGACGCACGACTGAGAGATTTGCTGAAACCTGAAATCATCAACACGATGGAAGGGCTAGAACTCGTGGCCCGGATCGTTGTGGAAGGATTCATGTCAGGCAGCAATAGAAGTCAGTCAATCGGAGTTGGTCAGGAATTCAGTCAATACCGCAATTATGAACCAGGCGATGACCTTCGTCAGCTCGATTGGAAGATGTATGCGCGGTCGGAGCGTTACTTCATCAAACAGGCAGAGATAGAAACGAATATTACCGTAAAGTTCATGATCGATGCAAGCCGTTCGATGCATTACACGGAAAACGGTCTTGAAAAATTGCAGTTTGCAAAAGTCCTTACTGCCGCCCTCGCCTACCTCGCGCGAAAGCAAGGCGACACATTCGGCCTGTATGTTGTGAACAATGAAAAACTTTCGATCGTGCATCCGCGATTTGAGCAGCAACAGTTCATGCGCTTTCTTCATGAACTCGTCTCGATAAAAGCTGAAAGTACATGGCGACAGAATGGCGTAGAACAACTTCTCGACCATCACGGGAAAGAGCTCCTGATCTTCCTTACAGATCTGTACGATGATGACGAAGACCTGCTGAAATTCATTTCAAGGTTGAAGACATCGAGGAACGAAGTGATCATCTTCCATCTGATGGGCAAGAATGAACTGGAACTCAGCCATGCCGGCTCGTTCACTTTCAAAGATCTCGAGTCTGGGCAAACGCTCAAGGTGGACACTGTCGCGCAGCAACAGGACTATATAAAGAAGGTCCAGGCGTGGATCAGCAAAACGAAAGCATTCCTGCTGGAGAAAAATATTTCTTACTACACCGTGTCGATGAGCGAAAACCCGGAGCAGGTGCTTCGCGATTTTCTCAAATCCCGTAAAATGCTGATGCGATGATCTCCTTCGCGAATCCAACGTGGCTTTATGGTCTTTTTGGGCTCATCGTCCCGATAGCCATTCATCTTCTCAGCCGGAAAGAAGGCAAAACAGTTTACATCGGGAGCATTCGTCACCTCACCGATTCTGACACCGCACAATTCAGCAGCATCCGCCTCAATGAAATCCTATTGCTCATGTTGCGCTTGCTTCTCATCACTGTGTTGGTACTGATCCTTGCGGGATCTGACATCGCTTTAAAAAATAATGAATCAAGAAAATGGCTCGTGTTAGAAAAAGGAACTGAAAAGAGTGAAGAGTTCAAACGTATTTCGGAGGATGTCCGCGGAAATGGATTTGAAATTCACTGGCTTGCTGAATCTCTTCCGGCATACGCGGACAGCTCGGGACTGATGCCAGTGGAGAACTATTCAAGACTCATCTACCAACTGGATGCGCTCACCGATAGTGCTGTTGTGCTCAGCTACAACTTCTCACGCGCGTTCAAAGGTGAAAAGCTGTCACTGCCAAAACAAATTCAGTGGGTAGCTGTTGAACCCTCAGAACTCCACGTAGCAATTTCAGCATCCATCAGAGGGGATTCTGTTTCAGCGCGAGTTGCTCATTCAACACCTGTCGGAACTTCACTGACCTATGAGCGGATAAGCCAACGAGATTGGCAACAGATGAAAAGGATTGACTCGTTGATAACAAATAGTTTGGACACGATGCTCGTCACAATCTTCTTTGACAAGGATTTCGAATACGATCGGAAAATTGTTCAGGCGGCTCTAGGTGCATTATCCGAAACCTATCCGGAAGAAATCGAGGTGAGGATCACGGGGGACACATCTTCCATCGATAACCAGAGTGATTTCCTCTTCTGGCTGTCAACAGAGCCCTGCCAATTGCAACAGCCAAAAGTGATCGGATACTTTTCGTGTGACTCCGAAAATCTGCCGCTAATTATTGTAACCGATGACGTACCAGGATGTAACCCCACAAGCACCTTCGACTGGCTGATAACAAAACGTTTAGATGAAGAAAGTGCGCTGCGAGGATCGCTTGCGGTATCGATAGGGAAAATTATCTCGCAGGATCTTCCCATACGGAGAAATGGTAGACCTGAAGCTTATGATCAACGTTCTCTACCGAGCGATCTTGTATTTACAGACACTAAAAGTCATCAAACAGGGATTCGAGATAAGGAAGTAGAGGCAGAAACCGAACCAGCATTGTACTATCTGTTGTTATTGATTTTGTTAGCTGAAAGAATAATCGCATACAGAAGAAACCAGTGAATCATCAGCCGTCATATTATATCGCAAGGCTTAAAAGCGAGTATCTGTCCAGAAGAGGAATTGAAATTTCTCTGTGGTCGATGGCGGTTGCTGTTCTCGCATTCGCGATTGCCTACGTTGTAAAACCGGAATTCACAGGCCTCACTACTGTACTGAGCTTCACCATTGCCTGGGTCACACTGTTTTTGGCCTTCAGGCTTCATAAAATATCGTCCGGGCTATTGGTCAGTTACATCAACATGACGTACCCACAGCTTCAGGAGAGCGCAGACCTCCTCTTGAAAGACACCAATTCGTTAACTACACTCGAGCGTATCCAACTGTCAAAAACGCTTCAGCAGTTAGATGACCTGATACCAAAGATCAATGTCCCGCATCACATCGGAAGAGCCGCGCTGGCTTTAATCGCCTCTGGAATTATCGTACTGGTATTTGCTGCACTTGACGTGCGATTTGACTCAATTCAGCAGCCCGGGCAAAAGCGAGGTTCGGAAACCAGGGAATCAGTTAAATCAGAACCACCGGCATCCCTCGCTTCTTTCACCATTAAAATCTCACCACCCGCCTATACGCAGCAGCGGGTTTATGGTTCAGAAACATTCAGCCTGAAAGTATCTGAGGGCAGTGTGATTACATGGCAACTGAAATTCAGCGAGACACCGCAACGAACAACTATCCATTTCGCAGGTAAGGACAGCAGCAACTTCGACCTTCAATCAGATCAATTTCGTATAACGAAGCAACTAACAACCTCTACGATATATCAAATTACCTGGACGGACAACAGCGGAGTTAAACACGCTTCCGATTTCTATCAGCTCGAGGTGATTCCCGACAAATCACCGGAAATTACAATTCGCGACCTTCGTCAATCGATCGAACTGACATTAAAGGACAAGCCAACAATTGATGTTAAGGCAAGAATCTCCGATGATTACAACATAACAGAAGCTTACCTTATCGCTACCGTTGCAAAAGGGAGCGGTGAGTCTGTGAAATTCCGTGAGGAGAAACTTAAATTTTCACAGCCTGCCACAATATCGGGAAAGAAAGTTGAGGCGAGGCGGACTATTGATATCCGGCAACTTGGTCTTGAACCCGGTGATGAATTGTACTTCTATGCAGAGGCATTTGACAATCAATACCCCACGAGAAATCGCACACGCACAGAAACCTTCTTCATTACATTGCTTGATACCGCTGCGCTTGAATCTGTTGTAGATGCTGGTCTGGGAGTAGACCTGATGCCGGAGTATTTCCGGAGTCAGCGTCAGATCATCATGGACACCGAAAAGCTCCTCAGAAATAAAAAAGCGATATCGAAAAAAGAGTTCAACTTCCTGAGCAACGAGCTCGGATATGATCAGAAAGTACTTCGACTGAAATATGGTGAATTTCTTGGCGAAGAATTCGAATCAGAACTTGCACCCAGCGATGAGGGAGCAGAAGAGCAGATTGAAACTGGAGCCCAGGATGGAGACGATGATGAAGAAAACCTGGCTGAGAAGTTCGGACATGCACATGACACCGAAAACGAACACAATCTCGTAGATGAAAAAAAGCACAACCATGCTGACGAAGCAAAAGATCCCGAAGCGAAAGAAGATCCACTCGAAGCATTTGTTCACGCGCACGATGATGCCGAAGAAGCCACATTCTTCCTGCAATCCGTAAGAACAAAACTCAAAGCCGCGTTGACGGAAATGTGGGATGCAGAACTGTATCTTCGCCTTTATCAGCCTGAAAAATCTCTGCCTTACCAGTACAAGGCTCTTAAACTTCTT
The DNA here is from genome assembly GCA_029309925.1 of Fulvivirgaceae bacterium JP3-4. Taxonomy (GTDB): domain Bacteria; phylum Bacteroidota; class Bacteroidia; order Cytophagales; family Cyclobacteriaceae; genus Chryseosolibacter. Next base: position 915,023 of record JARKND010000001.1, on the reverse strand, counting down.
AAGGAGGTGAGCAATGACTCACGGATCTATGTGCACAAAACTGGCTTCGATCCGCCACCGATCAAGGAAGAGAAGCGACTTACCGGGGACTTATCAGAAATAAAGAATTCAAATCGCGAAGACGACCGATGGGTGGGTCCTTTGTATCCTGAAATCAGGAAAGCAGTCTCGACAATAGACAAACTTCTTCTCCGCGAGAGAATTCAAATGACAGATCAAGAAAAGGAAACGTTCACAAGGGCTGGCCAGGAATTGACACCGCTTGCCCTGCGCAACCCCGGAACATTTCTTCCTGCCTTGTCATTGATCAAAAAAATTCAGGAAAATCAGGTTAAACAAGGAGAACTGCAGATATCCCTACGAACACTTCAAAAGATCTTATATTCGGCACTCCCCGTTCAGCAAAATGCCGCAGCTGCCGCGAACGCTCGCGCAACCGACCTTGATCAGTCATTCATCGATAATCTGCAAAAGCTGAAAAATGACTGACCCGATGTTTTCATTTCAACCCGTTGCTTCCGTCTGGCTGATCAGCATTGCCCTCGTGATTCTGACTGCGGTTCTTCTATGGCTGGAAGTCACAAAGGCGGTACATTACAAAACTTTGCGTGTTATATCCGCGTTGGTGTTGACCGTATCCCTTGCTGCGATCCTCCTCAGGCCGCACATACGCACACAATCATCAGGCTTTTCGATTCTGGTAACAGATAACACACCTGCAACAGTGATCGACAGCCTGAAGGAGAAATTTCCGGGGGCAGACATTCTTTCTCACGGGAGTGGCCTGGATAATTCGGAAAAAACATCTTCACCAAATCATGAACTCGCGGAAAAGAAAATAGGCATTGTTACGGGCAACGGTTTGAACGCGGCCGCCCTGGATGTGCTGCCGGAAAAATCATTCAATTACCTTCCCTCCGACTTGCCTGAAGGGATTATCGATTTGAGGTTGCCTAAAGAAATCATTGCCGAGCGAAACTGCGAGTTGACAGGTGTTATCAATAACCAGTCAGATAGCGTAAACCTCGCGCTCAGCGGACCTGGAGGAAGAATTGATTCTGTTACGATTGCCGGAAAAGGATTGCAACCGTTCAGCCTTGGGTTTGTGCCGAAGCAAGCCGGCAATGTTGGATATCGGTTGTCCGTCAACGGAAAAACAGAAACACTTCCTGTTATCATACATTCACCGCGGCAGCAAAGGGTTCTGGTAATTCAGATGTTTCCAACCTTCGAAACAAATTACCTGAAAAATATTCTTGCATCACATCACCGGCTCGCCTTCAGGTACCAGCTTTCAAAGAACAACTTCAGATACGAATACATTAATCACCCCAACATCCGGATTGACAGGCTGACATCTGAAGTGCTCACTCGATTCGATCTTGTGATGATCGACATGGATGCGTTCGCTGCACTTTCTCCTGCAGAACGAAAGAATCTGGAAAACAGTGTTAAGGCTGGATTGGGAGTTTTAATCCTGTTCACTGAAAGTCCGAAGCCTGGCACCAATGCGCAATTATTTCTTCCGTTTACTTTCAGACAAATTCAAAAAGACACGGCTCACTTCCACCTTGGCAAGCGTCTGACATTGCCAGCCTGGCCCGTTGAAGCAAAGACATCAGCAGGAAAAATTATTCCGATCATCGAAAACAAGGAACGGATTCTGACGGGATATGCCTACGAAGGATTCGGAAAAATCGGATTCCAGCTTTTGCAGGAGACATACTCACTGGCATTGCAAGGCGATTCTTCTTCGTACCGTAATTTGTGGCTCAGCATTCTTCATAGTAATGCCCGTACGGAAAATAGAAACTTTGAAATTTCCATCGCGAACGATTTTCCAATTTATGAAAGTCAGCCTGTTCAGATTGAAGTAAAAGGTAGTTCAACGGTTGCGCCAACGCTCGTTCACAACGGCATCGAAGTGCCCATGGCTGAAGATCTCGTCATCGATGATTTATGGAGAACGAAAGTCTGGGCAGGTGAACCGGGATGGTATGAGTTGCAGATCAAGGGTGACTCTGTCAAAACTTTTTACTACGTATCTGATGATTCTGAATGGAGATCACTAGCTACTGCAAACGCGATTCGCAATACAAAGAAAGTTTCTTCTGATAAGCCAGTTCAGTCGCATTCGTCATGGGAATACAAACCGTTCGCAACGTGGCTTTTTTATCTGATGTTTGTGATTTCAGCTGCAGCGCTGTGGCTTACGCCAAAAGTATAGTATCGCGCTGACAGGCGAGCGAATCCTCAGGCCTTCTTCACTGACTTTTTCTTCGGTGCGAGTGGAACGGGATTCTCCTCAATAGCTTTGACCAATTCACCATACCAGTTCTCGCCATATTTCCGGATCAAAGGATCCTTCAAAAACTTATAGACAGGCACCTGCAACTCCTTGCCCAGCGAGCAGGCTGGCGAGCAGATGTGCCACTTGTGGTAGTTGAGGGCTTCGAAATTTTTCTTCGAAGTAATTCTGATCGGGTAAAGGTGACATGAAATTGGTTTTTTCCAGGTGATCTTGCCGTCAAGGTACGCCTGCTCGATGCCACACTTCAAAATTCCTTTCTTATCATAAATTGCGTAAACGCATTCGCGGCCGTCAATCACCGGAGTGCAAAGGTCACCGTCATCATCGGTAGTATGCGTTCCCTCCTTCTCAATCACCTTGATTCCTTCTTTTGAAAGGTAAGGTTTAACAATCGGATAGATATCTTCAAGGATTTGGAGTTCATCCTCATCGAGCGGTGCGCCAAAATCGCCTTCTACACAACATGCACCCTTGCATTTTTCAAGATTGCAGACAAACTCCTTATCGCGGATGTCATCAGAAACGAGAACTTCACCAATTTTTAGCATGGAGCAAAGATAAGCATAATTGTCCTTTCGGAGTGTTGCCGGAAGGAACGTCTAAGCTTTTCAGGACGTTGTTATGTTTTAATGTGCCAATCTGCCAATGGGCGTACCTTCAAAGCTTCGCGCGATTGTATTCCGAGCGCATCTTCATTGGCACGTTGGCACATTGATCAATTGGCACATTATCAGCGGTTCCCAATACAACTGCTAAAGCCGGAAGACAGGCAGCAGAAATAGAATCGCGTGAATCCTTTATTGAAACGAAAATCTGGTTTAAGTTTGCAGGTTATGACTGAATACCTTGAGAGTTTGAATGAGCCCCAGCGTCTGGGCGTATTGAATACGGAAGGACCGTGTATGCTGATTGCCGGAGCCGGTTCCGGTAAGACACGCGTGCTCACTTTCCGCATTGCATACCTCATGAAGGAAAAAGACGTTGACCCATTCAACATCATGGCGCTCACGTTCACCAACAAGGCAGCCAAAGAAATGCGCGAGCGGATCGAGCACGTTGTAGGCAGCGATGCGCGGAATTTATGGATGGGCACATTTCACTCGGTATTCGCCCGGATCTTGAGATCGGAAGCTCATCACCTTGGCTACCCGAACAACTTCACGATCTACGACACCGATGACGCGAAGTCTCTCATCCGCTCGATCGTAAAAGAACTCGGCCTCGATGACAACATCTATAAGGCCAACACAGTATATAACAGGATCTCAGCCGCAAAAAACCGGCTGATCGGCTGGCAGGATTATCTGCAAAACGCTGAGCTGATGGCCGATGACGTGGCCAACATGCGGCCTGAGATGGGAAAAATTTATAAGACGTACGCGATGCGTTGCTTCAAATCGGGAGCAATGGACTTCGATGATCTTCTCTTCAATACCGACAAGCTTTTCAAAGATCATCTCGAGGTGCTTAACAAATATCAGCATCGCTTCCACTACATTCTCGTTGATGAGTTTCAGGATACCAACCTCTGCCAGTATTTTATCATCCGCAAACTTGCAGCCGTCCGTCAGAATATTTGTGTTGTAGGCGATGATGCACAAAGTATCTACGCTTTCCGCGGAGCCGATATTTCCAACATCCTCAACTTCGAACGCGACTACCCGGACCTGAAAGTTTATAAGCTCGAACAGAATTACCGCTCAACGCAGAATATTGTTAATGCAGCTAACTCCGTTATCAAGCGAAACCGTGCGCAGATTCCAAAGAACGTGTGGACGGACAACGAGGAAGGCAATCTCATCGAATTGATCAAAGCTGTTTCTGATAATGAAGAAGGCCGGCTTGTAGCATCATCGATCTTTGAAGAAAAGATGCAGCACCAGCTGAAGTTCAGTGACTTCGTAGTGCTCTATCGTACGAATAGCCAGTCGCGCGCAATTGAAGAATCGCTGCGCAGAATGAACATCAAATACAAGATCATTGGTGGATTGTCATTCTATCAGCGCAAAGAGATCAAGGATATTTTGGCGTACCTCCGGTATTCATTGAATCAGCAGGATGAAGCTTCCTTCCGCAGGATCATCAATCTGCCCAAGCGCGGTATCGGTGATTCAACGGTTGATAAGATTGTTGTTGCAGCCAACGATCATGGAACTTCAATTTGGGAAATTTTGCAGAACCCGTCACCGTTCGTGGGTGGACGGGCTGCAGGTCCGATCGAAGATTTTGTGGCAATGATCAAGCGCTTTAATATTGAGCTTGGACGGAAAGATGCGTACGAGGCTGCATTTGAAATTGCGAAAGGTTCCGGTTTGCTTCGCGAATTGTACGAAGATAAAACCGTTGAAGGCCTGAGTCGTTATGAAAACGTGCAGGAACTGCTGAACGCCATCAAGGAATTTACTGACGATCCCGACAAGGAAGACAAATCGCTGGGTGCTTTCCTGCAGGAAGTTTCTCTCGTGACGGGCCAGGATGAAGACAAAGACAAAGATCCTGATAAGGTCACGTTGATGACCATCCACATGGCAAAGGGTCTTGAATTCAAATACGTCTACATTGTCGGACTTGAGGAAGACCTTTTCCCTTCTCAAATGATGCTCAGCAGCCGCGCAGACCTGGAAGAAGAAAGGCGATTATTCTATGTAGCCATCACGCGGGCGCAGAAGAGACTTATTCTCACCTATGCGCTAACACGATATCGCTTTGGCCGCCTGAAGAACTGTGAACCAAGTCGCTTCCTGGATGACATCGATCCAAGATTTATCAAGATGAGTACGAAGTTTGGCGGTGGCCTCGAATCAACTCCACCTCCGAGCCAGTACGCGAAGAACCTTGTCAATGGAATCCGCAAGACGATTTCTTCGGCACCGCCTCCGCGCAAAGCAGCACAGCAGCCGCATAAGGCCCCCGTTGACTTTGTCCCGAGCGATACCTCTGCCCTGCAGGCCGGCATGAAAGTCGAGCATCCGAAGTTCGGATTCGGTACGGTGGTAATGATGGATATGTCAGGAGCAGATCGCAAGGCAAAAATTCAATTCGCGGAAGCGGGCGAAAAAACGCTGTTGTTGAGTTTCGCGAAGCTTCGGATTGTCTCCTGAACCACGCTTCTTAGCATCATTTCTTTGCCGTGATGCCGCTCTGACGCGCAATGGGTAGGATGAACTTCGGCTGGAGGATGGTTTATGCTGCGATTTTCATACCTTCAGTCATGGATTTTGTGAGAAAGACCATTCAAAATGCTCCTTTCCTCTACTTCTTTGCAATTTGGAGTTCAATTGGCATCCCGATGCTCAAATCCGGGGTTTGGACAGGGCTAATCCCTCTCCTGATTGCAACCGGCTTTATCGGGCTTGTATTTTTTGGGCGAAAATCGCTGAATTTACTTACGGGGGTTTTGATGTTTTTCTGGTCAATTCTCATTTTATTTGCATATCTATCAGACGCGTCAAAGCTTGGTAGTACCAATCCCGAAGCCTGGAGTTTTCTGTTTTTTGGAGGCTTAATTAGTGTACTCAACTTTTTGATGTCATCGCTCATAGTAAAAAAATCTTTAACAATACGTCCGTTACAAGGGACTGTTTAAAACGCAACAGCGATTTATTTTCTTACGCTTAAAATCAATAATGGAAGCAGATTACAACACCCAGCGACCGCATATCATTCTCAAAGAATATGGTCGCAACGTCCAGAAGCTTGTGGAATACATCCGCAATATCCCAAGCAAGGAAAAAAGAACCGAGCTTGCATTTACGCTCATCGAACTCATCAAGCAGCTCACGCCAACCATCAAAGATCAACCTGAGAATCCCCAGCGCGTATGGGATGATCTGTACATCATAGCAGATTTTGACCTCGATATAAATGGTCCGTACGAAAAGCCATCACGAGAAATTCTTTTCAAGAAGCCATTGAAAGTTGAGTATCCGCAAAGCCAGGTGCGCTTCAAGCATTACGGAAAAAATATTGAGAAGCTTGTGAAAGAAGCCCTCAAGAAGGAAGACGAGCAGGAGCGTGAGGATGCCATCATTTACCTTGGCAAGCTCATGAAAACCTTCTATGGCAACTGGAATAAAGAGACGATTGATGACTCTGTGATCCTGAAAGATATCCAGGATATGTCTGGCGGTGCTCTGAAAATGACGATCGAAAAAGTTCGGGAAGACAATCTGTTTGAAAAACTATATAAGGAGCGGAAGAAAGGCAGCGGTGGCGGCAACGAACGCAATGAACGCAACGATCGCAACGATCGCAAGGCAGGTGGTCAGCGTCATGGTGGCGGTGGTGGTGGTCACAAGCATTTTGGTAAAGGCGGTCACAAAGGCAACAACTTTAAACGGAGAAGAGACCAGTAAGCATGTGTTACGACTCGGTTGCCACTGAGTCGCTTGCAATCATAAATTCATTCATTAATTATTTTTTTCAATTGCTCCCGTGCAGGCGGGAGATAACTTTCAATTGTTTCAATGAGTATTTTTAAGATCCGAGGAGGAAAAAAATTAAAGGGAGAAATTATCCCTCAGGGCGCGAAGAACGAGGCACTGCAGATCTTAAGCGCAGTGTTGCTCACGGCTGAGCCGGTCACAATCCACAACATTCCAAACATTGTTGACGTCAACAAGCTGATTGACCTTATTGGCGATCTCGGCTGCAAGGTTGAGAAGGTGGGACCTGAGTCATACCGGTTCACAGCCAGCAACATCAATACAGATTTTCTGGAGACCGATGCTTATCGGAAAAAAGCAGCCGCTTTGCGCGGATCAGTGATGCTGTTGGGGCCGATCCTGGCGCGCTTTGGAAAAGCATCCATGCCCAAGCCTGGCGGAGACAAGATCGGCAGAAGAAGACTTGACACACACTTCCTCGGCTTTCAGAAACTTGGAGCAAAATTCAATTTTGACTCGAGCGAACATCTTTTTCATATTGATGCATCAGAATTGAAAGGCACCTACATGTTGCTTGATGAGGCTTCCGTAACAGGAACCGCTAACATCGTCATGGCTGCCGTGCTTGCAAAAGGAAAGACCACGATCTACAATGCAGCATGTGAGCCATATTTGCAACAACTTTGTCTGATGCTCAACCGTATGGGCGCAAAGATCTCCGGCATCGGCTCTAACCTTATCACGATAGAAGGTGTAACCAAGCTTGGCGGCACCGAACACACCATGCTTCCTGACATGATTGAGATCGGAAGTTTCATCGGCCTTGCTGCGATGACACAATCCGAGATCACCATCAAAAATTGTCGCATCGACATGCTGGGCATCATTCCCGAAATTTTCAGACGTCTTGGAATCAAGATGGAATTCCGTGGTGATGATATCTACATTCCATCTCAGGATAAATACGAGATTGAAACTTTTATTGACGGTTCTATTCTGACCATCGCAGATGCACCCTGGCCAGGATTCACTCCAGACTTGCTGAGCATCGTGCTCGTGGTTGCCACGCAGGCAAAAGGAACTGTGCTCATCCACCAGAAAATGTTCGAAAGCCGTCTGTTCTTTGTTGATAAGCTCATCGACATGGGCGCACAGATCATTCTTTGTGACCCTCACCGGGCTACGGTAATCGGGCTCGACAGAAGAACTGCGCTTCGCGGAATAAAAATGGCCTCGCCCGATATCCGTGCAGGTGTGTCGTTGCTCATTGCAGCGCTGTCGGCAAATGGCGTAAGTGAAATATCAAACATCGATCAGATCGATCGCGGTTACCAGAATATTGACACCAGACTAAAAGCACTCGGTGCCGACATTGAGCGCATCGCTTAGTTTGTCGGAACAACGGCTCTGATCGAATCGAGATATTCGATCAGGGTCATTACATCTTTATCCTTCTTAAAATCTGTCTTGTTCTCCTTTATAAAATCCTGCAGCTTTTCTTTCTCGACTGGAAAGAGTTCGAACAGCATTTTCTTGTTCTTGATCTCCTGCGGGCGAAGCGTTCCATCCTGCACGTAGAACGCAAAGTTAGCGATGAGTTCAGCCTGCGTGCTGCCAGTTGAATACGCACCCGTGTATGTTGCCTGCTGAATCGTAGTATATAACTTTTTGTAAAGCTTTACTTTGTTTCCGCTCGTCAGGCGCTGGTAGTACCCCATGCGATTGTCGGGCCTGAGCAACCTGTCGAAGTATAATGTGTCAGTCACATCAACAATGTAAAAAGCCTTCACCATCATCGTTGTCACGACCTGCTCCTGCTTTTTGCGAATGACAATGATCGCATCGTAGAAGCCATCGTAGTTCATGCGATTGAATTCAAACTCCTGCCCATCATTCATGGTGATTCCACCTGGAAGAAATTCTTCAAATACCTTCAGCGAACCTTTTGTTTCGCGTGAGCGATTGTCAAACGACCTGAACATCCCGCCCCCTTCTGCCATCGACTGCAACGTAGACCCGGTCTCTGCCGCATTGGTCTGGGCAAAGCTGATAAGTCCTGAAAAGCACGCAATGAGAAGCAAAAGAGAACGCATGACGGTCGAATTTTTCAAAAAAAATAATGAATCGACACAATAAAACCAACCCAATCCGGTGGGCCGGGAAAAAATGCTGATCTATGGTGATCAAATTTCTATCCTGAGGGCTACGGGACAATGATCTGAACCCAGGTATTGATTGTAAATCATCGCATCTTTTACTTTCGGCATCAGCGATTCTGATACAAGATACCCGTCAATTCGCCAGCCCACATTGCGCGAGCGCGCATTGAACAGATAGTTCCAGTATGTGTACTTCACCTCCTCAGGATAAAAGCGTCTGAACGTATCTACAAATCCCGCTTCAAGCAGTTTGGTGAATCCATCAATTTCCACCTGCGTGTAACCCGCTGCCTTGTTGTAGTTTTCTTTCGCCCGCGCAATATCGATTGGCTGATGCGCAACGTTGAAGTCGCCACACACAATTACCGGTTTCTTCTTCTGAAGATTGACGAGATAATTCCTGAAATCAACGTCCCACTTCGCGCGATAATCGAGTCGCTTCAATCCTTCACCTGCATTCGGTACATACACCGTCACCAGGTAAAAGTCGTTGAACTCTGCTGTCATCACACGGCCCTCCTGATCGTGCTCCTCAACACCAATATCGCAGGTGACATTAAGTGGTTCGATCTTCGTCAGAATGGTGGTTCCTGAATATCCCTTTCGTGTTTTGCATGAATTGACATGCATCTTGAAATCGGGAAGCAGTTCAAGGGTCGACTTCACTTCTTCGCTTGACGCCTTCGTCTCCTGGAGGGTGAGGATATCCGGATTCATGATCTTGATGTCTTTCAGGAAATCTTTTTTGATGATGGAGCGGATGCCGTTGACGTTCCAGTTGACGAGATGAAGTTCAGCCATCGAATTGATTTTAAGTAATGCGAAATAGCATCAAAGCGGGTAAATAAAAAAGTCCCGCGCGGGCGGGACTTGCAGTTTTATTTCTTAGGCTTCTCTGGCTCGGAAGGCGGCAATGCTGTTGGCGGCTTGGGCGCTGCTTTCTTCTCTTCCTCAGATCCGAGATAGCTCGGCAACTCCAGTCCGGCCATCTTGAAAATCTCCTGGAGTGGCGGCACCGACTGGTACATTCCTGAAATGAAGTTAGCAGTCGAAGTTTTTCCGTCCTTTCCCTGTCCTCCATCCCACACGGTAACTTTGTCGATCTGAATATTCTTGATCGCTTCTGTCTGCAACTTCACCAGCTCAGGCAGTTTGTCGGCAATGATCAGCATCGCAGCATCTTTTGAATTGTTGCCCGCAGAGTTAACGATCTGTCTCAAACCTTCGGCCTGTTTGGTAAGCACCTCATAAATACCCTGCGCCTCTGCCTGTTTTCTTAAGAGAATTGCATCGGCCTCACCCCGCGCGCGCTCACGCACTTTCTCGGCCTCAGCCTGCGCTTCGAGAATTGCCTTTTGCTTCTGGATCTCAGCCGAGATCACAATGTTTGCATTTTGTGAGGCACGTTCACGTTCAGCGCGCGCCTCTTCTGCACGTTGTTCAGCGAGGTACGCTTCTTCCAGCGCTTTCGCGGATTGCACTTTTTCTGCAGCGATCGCCTTCTTCAACGCTTCCGCTTCACGCTCTCTTCGTTCGGCATCCGAACTCGCAATCGCAATTTTCGACTGGTTTTCTCCGCGTACAGCCAATGCGTTGGCTTCCGCTGATTTAATACGGGTATCTCTTTCCGCTTCAACTTTACCGATCGCTTCATCGCGTTTGGCAGCAGCAATCAATACTTCCTTGTCCTTCAGTGCTGAGGCAACGGACGTATCGCGGTCACGCTGCATTTCTGTTACCTTGATGTCGCGTTCTTTCTCAGCTTCCGTTTTACCAACGTCACCAAGTCGCTCCTGCTCCGCCACGCGGATCTTCGCTTCGTTAATCGCTTTCGCGGCAGCTTCTTTACCTAACGCAGCTATATATCCGCTTTCGTCCTTGATATCCGTGATGTTCACGTTGATCAGCTTCAACCCGATCTTCTTCAATTCCACTTCAACGTTGTGCGATACGTTTGAAAGAAACTTGTCCCGGTTGCTGTTGATTTCTTCGATGTCCATCATCGCCACTATGAGGCGCATCTGGCCAACGATGATGTCGTGCGCGAGTGCGTGAACATCTGCGCGCTGAAGTCCTAACAAACGCTCTGCGGCATTTTCCATCACACCGTGCTCTGTTGAAATACCTACTGTAAACTTCGATGGTACATCGACACGGATGTTCTGCTTGCTCAGGGCGTTGGTGAGATTCACTTCGATGGATGTTGGCGTAAGATCCATGAAAGCATAATCCTGGAACACCGGCCAGATGAAAGAGGCTCCACCATGGATACATTTTGCAGATCCTCCTCCCACTTTACCATACACGACAAGAATGCGGTCGGAAGGGCATCGCTTGTAGCGCCTGAAAAATGAAACCAGAATAATAAAGACAAAAGATACTGCGATTGCCGCAATGGGTAATGTAAATGCACTCATGGGGTTTGGAAATAATAGGGTTTATTAACGTGACGAGACTAACAGAATATTAGAGTTGACAACCTCCTTGACGGTGATGAGCTTTCCTGTCGGAATGTCCTGGTCATCATCAGTCATCGCATCCAGTGTTCTTATCGAACCCTGGACATTGATCTGGACTTTACCAATACTGTTGCGTTGTTTGGGAATGGTGAGGTATACTTCGCCAACACCGCCAATCGCTTTTCTGATCTGGAGAGTTCCATCGGCATTGGCCTTCGCGAGAAGATAAAACAGAGAAGCCATTACCGTCATCATCACAAGGCCTGAAGCCATCGCGATGGCAAGTGCTGTCATTTCCGAAAAGCCCATATCGAGGGCTGCAATCCCTGCCCATCCGAAAATGGTGAAGAATCCGATGAAGTTCTTGATTGAAAAAAACTGAAAGGGAATACCAGTGTCTGCCGCAATTTCAGAATCGGGCAGGTCGTCAGGAACGCCATCGCCACCGAATGCTGAAAGTACTAACTGAAGAATGAAGAAAAGTGAGAAAACAATGGCAATCGTCCAATAGGCGGCCAGGGAGAAACTGAGGCCGTCCCACCATTCCGTGAAGTTTTCCATAGTGAGGTTTTGCAAGAAAAATACGGAAATTCCCTAATAGGTAACTGATGGCCGGCCGGAAAACAAAAAAGACCTCTTTTGAAGGTCTTTTCTGATATTATCATTCAAAACAATGCGAATTAAGCCTTTTTTGAAGCCTTAGCCTTGAATTCTTCTTTGATCTTTTCGATGTCAACCATCTTCATTACAGGCTGAAAATTCTGGTTTTTCAACGTCTGACGTCTCACCGCTGCTTTTGCTTTGTCTTTGCGGTTCTTTCTCTTAAGTCTGGTTACTGCCATGGCTTTTTCTATTAAAAGGAGCGCAAAAATAAGGCGGAATTTCGGTTTTACAAGTGATTCCAATTAAAAAAACTGGAATATTAACGCTTGTTGAGGTGTCTGCTCTGCTTTAGTTGATCAACCAGAATTCCCACCAACGGAATAAGACCGGATAGCATCACGACAATAATTACCACGTATTCAAAAAACTCTTTCATTTAATCAATTTTGATGTGTTTCGATAAACAACCCAGGCGGATATTCCGGAAGCCAGGGCAAACATCATTCCTCCCGCAAGGATAATACCCTCACGCCCAATAGAGACGCCCTGCAAAAGTAACGAAATTACCCCGCCTCCTGATGCAAGGAAGACTAACATTAACAATTTGATCATTTCCGTATTGAAACGTATTCGTTCTTTCCTTTCGTCAGTCACGATGCTCTTGATTTGAAATAAAGGTATTTCGAAACGAAACACTCGTAAAGTCTCGGAAATTGGGGTTTTGAACCATCTTTTCGCGCGTTGGCTAATAGACTATTTGACTAAATTGCGGCCAATTTTTATGGACAAGCCAACTCTACCAAAAGGAACGCGTGACTTCGGCCCGGCAACAATGGCCAAACGGCAATTTATTCTTGATAACATCCGAAAGGTCTTTCAAAAATATGGCTTCATGCCCCTTGAAACTCCGGCAATGGAGAACCTCACTACGCTGACCGGAAAATACGGAGAAGAAGGCGACCAGCTTTTGTTTAAGATTTTGAACTCGGGCGACTACCTCAAGAATGCAGATGCCACCAAACTCGAAACACGAAACTCGAAACAGTTAACATTCGATATCTCTGAGAAAGGTCTTCGCTACGATCTGACAGTTCCGTTCGCGCGCTACGTTGTCATGAACCGGAACGAAGTGGCATTTCCATTCAAGCGATGCCAGATCCAACCCGTGTGGAGAGCAGATCGTCCCCAGAAGGGAAGATACCGCGAATTCTACCAGTGCGATGCTGACGTTGTTGGCACTGACTCACTGATCTGCGAAGCCGAGATCATTCTCATGATCAGGGAAGTTTTCAAAGGGCTTGGCATTACAGATTATACAATCAAAATAAATCATCGCGGCATTTTGAATGGTATTGCAGAAGCAATCGGTGCTGCAGGAAATGAAACACCGATGTTTGTTGCCATCGACAAGCTTGACAAGATCGGAGAAGAAAAAGTAAAGGAAGAGCTTCGCGAAAAAAACTTTTCGGAAAATGCACTGACGAAGTTATTCCAACTCCTCAACGTCAAAGGCTCCAACACCAACAAGCTTGCTGTGCTGTTTAAGGAATTCGAGACCATAGCTTCCGGACAAAAGGGCCTGCGCGACCTGCGCCTCGTTTTTGATTTCCTGCGCGATTACGGTTCTGATGAATCCAATGTCGAACTCGATGTCGCACTCGCGCGAGGCTTAAGCTATTACACGGGCTGCATTTTCGAAGTGAAGATCAACAATGTGAGCATAGGAAGCGTAAGTGGCGGTGGGCGCTACGATAACCTGACGAAAGCATTTGGCGATAAGGAAAATCTCTCCGGTGTGGGATTCTCTTTTGGCGTTGACCGCATTTACGATGCCATGGAAGAATTGAATCTTTTCCCGAAGGATGCGCAGGTTTCCTCCAAAGTTCTGATTTGCTATTTCGATGATGAAAGTTTTCGTTACGGACTTGGTGTGCTTTCAAAACTCCGTCAGGCAGGCATTGCTTCAGAGATTTACCCGGATCTTTCCAAAATCAAAAAACAACTTGACTTTGCGAATAAGAAGATGATTCCGTTCACCATCGTTATTGGCTCTGAAGAAGTGAGTACCGGAGCGCTGGCGTTTAAGAACATGACTAACGGTGAACAGCAGAAACTCACTATCGATCAAATCATCAAACAATTCTGAAGAATGGCATCGCACTCCATTACTGACCGACAGCTTTCGTTCGATGATTTGAAACGCGTCTTCTCGGGGGAGATTTCTTTGTTGCTCTCAGAGGAATCGAAAAGAAAGATTCAGCGCTGCCGCGAATACCTCGATATAAAAGTAAAAAGCACAAGCAATCCGATCTACGGCATTAATACTGGGTTTGGGTCGCTTTACAACAGAAATATTTCAAACGATCAGCTCGAAAAACTTCAGGAGAACCTCGTCAAGTCGCATGCTTGCGGAACAGGTGCTGAAGTCCCTCCAGAGATTGTTCGCCTGATGCTATTTCTCAAGGTTCAGTCGCTGGCATATGGATATTCGGGCGTTCAGGTCCAGACGGTCCAGCGACTCATAGACATGTTCAACCAGCATGTTTATCCGACCATTTTTGAAATGGGGTCTCTGGGTGCATCGGGTGATCTTGCTCCACTCGCGCATTTATCTTTGCCATTGATTGGCGAAGGTGAAGTTGCCCATGAAGGAAAAAAGTACTCATCCAAAGACATCAACAAAAAATTTTCGTGGGAAGCAATTCATCTAGAAGCTAAGGAAGGCCTTGCGCTTCTGAACGGAACGCAGTTCATGAGTGCTTACGGCACGTGGTGTATTCTGCATGCAAAGCGCTTACTGAAATTGTCAAACCTGATCGGAGCGCTTTCGCTGGATGTTTTTGATGGCCGCATCGAGCCTTTTCTGAGTCTGGTGCATGATATTCGTCCACACAAAGGGCAAAAGCAGGTTGCAGCAGACATCGCAAAAACGCTGGAGGGCAGTGAGATGATCCGTCAGCCCAAGAAACACGTGCAGGACCCCTACTCCTTCCGTTGTATTCCCCAGGTTCATGGCGCCAGCTCCGATGCCATCGACTATGTCACCAATGTTTTTCTCACTGAAGTCAACAGTGTCACCGACAATCCGAACGTGTTCCCTGAAGAAGACACGATCATCTCGGCAGGGAATTTTCACGGGCAGCCTCTTGCGTTGGCACTTGATTTTCTGACCATCGCCTTGTCTGAGCTCGGAAATATCTCTGAAAGACGAACCTATCAGCTCGTTTCCGGTTCACGCGAATTGCCCAATTACCTTGTTGCGAATCCAGGTATTAACTCAGGATTAATGATCCCCCAGTACACAGCCGCATCGCTTGTAAGTCAAAACAAGCAATTGGCGTATCCCGCGTCCGTTGATTCCATCGTTTCATCGAATGGCCAGGAAGACCACGTGAGCATGGGCGCCAATGCTGCCACGAAGGCCTACCGCGTTGTCAACAACCTTTACTCAATTCTTGCAATAGAACTGATCACTGCGGCACAAGCGCTGAATTTCAGACGCCCGATGAAAACTTCCGGTCCGTTGGAAAAACTGGTGCATACTTTCCGGTCCGTGGTGCCGTTTATAGAAGATGACAGGATACTTCATGACGACATGCTGCGTGCTGAGAAATTCCTGAAAAACAGTGATCTTGTAGAATGACATTTGTGGCCCGGATAACGACTTTTTTGTTTCTGCTGATTTCTCTCTGTGCGCAGGCGCAGTTCAGCAGCCGGCTGGGTCGGTTTCAGGTCGATCAGATCAAGGGATGTGCTCCACTGACGATCAAAGTAACAGGCTATACAGCTCCATTCGCCTGTGACGGGTCTACGCCTTGTGCTTTCTTCAACGGGTCGACTTCGATTGGACAAAATCTGACATCGTTCACGTTCACACAACCCGGCACCTACTCGTTTCGCATCCTTTTTCAAACTTCAGGTTTTGATGACGTTCAAATCGTAGTCAGTCCGAACACGCCACCTGCCTTTGAACTCTACACCTGTGCAGCAAACACGGTGGCTATCAATATCACCGACACAAACTTTGAAAATTACATTGTGAATTTCGGAGACGGATCTCCGGAGGTAACTTTTCAGCGTGATATCACACTGCGGGGAAGTCATGTGTATGCTGCTCCCGGGGTGCGCGATGTAAGCGTGCGCGGAATCAATGACAATGCGATTGATAACTGCGCGTCAGCAACGCAGCAGATCAATGTCATGGCCACGCTTCCGGTGCCGACATTGACGCAGCTTAACGTGCTGGATGCATCGTCAATCAGGCTCGCATTCAACGGACTGCCTAACATCGTTTACAGGCTCGAAGTCGCACCCAACAATGCTCCGTCATTCCAGACAGTGAAAACACTTTACAATGTCACGGCTGACACAGTCAGAAATCTTACTGCGGATGACAACTTCTATTGTTATCGGCTTGGCGTTGTTAATCCGTGCACCGGGCAAATTCAGTATTCACAAGTCATCTGCAGTGCGAATACCGATCTCACCATCCAGAACAATCAGAACGTTCTGAACTGGCAGACACGCACAACAGGTGTATCGAACTTTCGTGTGACACGCACGACTTCCGGGAGTAGCCTGATTACGACATCAGTCGTGTCACCGCACATCGATACGGATGTTCGATGCGGTCAGGATTACTGCTATCAGCTCACAACAAATTACCCGAACGGAAGTCAGAGCACTTCGCTCATCAAATGCGGCACGGCAATTTCCAACGACACTCCGGAAGCAATCGAAAACATATCTTCAGTTGTTAATACCGTTACGGCTGACCTCATCTGGCAGGCAAATCCGTTATTTACAGCCGAAACTTATTCGATTCAGAAGTTCATAAACAAGGGGCTGAACGCGCTCGACAATACAAACACAACTTTCTACACTGATCAGAGCTATTCAACAGATGTTGAGACTTGTTATCGTATTTCGTACAAAGATGTTTGTGGCAACCAGAGTGATCCGAGCATCGAGGTGTGTCCGATCCGACTCACGGGGACGCTCGAGAAAGACAACGGCATCTCTTTAACCTGGACACCCTACAACGGCTGGGTGAATGGCGTGGCAAGTTATACCGTTCAGAAATATACACTTGAAGGTGCGCTGCTTCAGACATTCGATGCTGGCACATCGACAACATTCACAGACAATACGGATGATCTGTTGCATCAGGCGCTGGTATATGTTGTACGCGCGAATCCTGTGCAAGCGGGGGTGACACCCTCTATCTCAAACCGCATTACCATCATCAAGAATCCAAATCTTTTTTATCCGCGGGCGTTCACGCCCAATGGCGACAATCTGAATGACGTTTTCAACTTATTCGGACAGTTTATTGACGAGTTTGAACTAAGCATCTTTAACCGTTGGGGCGAACTGATGTATACCACCACGGAGATAACCGAAGGCTGGGACGGAACGTTTAAAGGTAATCAGATGCCGGAAGGGACTTACACGTTCATCGTGCGGATCCAGGATCGTGCAGGCCGTCATATCAAGGAGTCCGGTTCAGTGCTGCTCCTGCGAAAAAATTAAATTTTTCGGTTAAAAACCTTCGTCTATTTTTACGGCATATTCGTTGTCTAAAAACGATCACAAATTAACCAGGCTGACTATGTTCGATATGATGAAAATGATGGGCAAGATGAAGGAAATCCAGGCCCGCATGAAAGAAGCTCAGGAAAATGTCGGGAAGATTACGGCAACCGGTGAATCGGGCGGAGGAATGGTGAAGGCTACGGTGAATGGAAAGCGTCAGCTGCTGCAACTCGATATTGACCCGGTGCTCTTCAAGCCTGAAGATAAAAGTGTTCTTGAAGATCTCGTGGTGGCTGCGGTCAACAAAGCAGCAGAAGAAGCCGAAGTGAAGGCGAAGGAAGAGATGAAGAAAAGTACAGAAGGCTTATTACCTAACATTCCCGGACTCGACCTTAGCGGCATGATGGGATGACGAAAACTGCGGTTGTGATTCTGAATTTCAACGGAGAAAAATTACTACCTGAATTTCTCCCTTCCGTAATACAGCATTCCAGTGGTGCTGACATCTATGTAGCAGACAATGCATCGACAGACAACTCCCTCGCGCTGCTGCAGCGTCAGTTTCCTTCGGTGAAAATTATTGCGCTGGAAAAAAACTTCGGCTTCTGCGGAGGATACAACCGCGCTCTCGCTTCCATTAATGCTGAATATTATGTGCTGCTGAATTCAGACATTGAAGTCACTGATGGCTGGCTTCAGCCCTTGGTAGCGATGCTCGATTCACAACCGGATGTGGCGGCAGTGCAGCCAAAAATTCTTTCCTATCGCAACCGCACAAAGTTCGAACATGCCGGTGCCGGTGGCGGATTTATTGACGCGCTGGGCTACCCCTTCTGCCGGGGACGCATCTTTAATTACGTGGAGAAAGACATGCACCAGTATGACGATGAACGGGAGATTTTCTGGGCGACAGGTGCATGCTTTATCATAAGGTCAAACATCTATCGGCAATTTGGTGGCCTGGATGAGGACTTATTTGCCCATATGGAGGAAATTGACCTTTGCTGGAAGATTCACCGAACGTCTCAAAAAGTTATGTATGCCGGAAGCAGCTCAGTCTATCATCTTGGAGCGGGCACTCTCGGGTACGACAATCCTCGTAAAGTCTATCTCAATTTCCGCAACGGATTGATCTTAATCTACAAGCATCTTGACGGACGAGAGCTCTGGTATAAACTGCCGTTCAGGCTTGTGCTCGACTGGGTAGCCGCCTTGTTTTTTATCTTTCAGGGAAAATTCAAGAGCGCATCGGCAGTTGTTCGCGCCCACGTGGATTTCATCAAGCAACGCAGCTTGCATAAAGTAAAACGTGTTGATATACACACACGCTATCCCTCCTACCACAGAAACACCGTGTATAGCGGTCTTATCTTGTTTGATTACTACCTCAAAAGGCGTAGAAGACTGATCTAATAATCCCAGATGGGGCTTCTTTTCCGGAGATGCTTCCTGATGTTCATGATGAACGCCAGCGCCAGGTAAATGATTACTGGCGATCCGAATGTAATAAATGAGGCATAAATGAAAAACAATCGAATGCTCGATGTTGCCATCCCCAATTTCTCACCGAGACGTGTACACACCCCAAAAGCGTAGGCTTCAAAAAAATGCTGGATTTTATTCATTGCTGGACTCATACTGCTGTCATATTTTAACTTTCAACTCTCTAAAAAGTTGATTCATCGACCAAAAATCCGGCTCACAAATATAAGGCCATGGACTCTGTAATGTTATCGCTGGAATCTTATTTTTTTGACTATTATTGCAAAAAAATACACATAAGTTTAGTTTTAAACCCTGATTATAAACAACATAACTCAAAATCCAATGAGAAAAAGCGTTTACTCATTACTGGTTATCGGTGCATTGACCTTTGGAAGCTGTACACTTCCAAAGATGGTGAAGATGTCAAAAGACCAACAGTTAACGGTTACACCAAACCCACTAGAAGTACACAAAGACACTGTTGCCTTTGACGTTGCAGCCAATCTTCCTGTTAAGATGTTAAAAAAAGGTACCGTCTACACGATGAATACCTTCTACAAGTACGGAGAGCAGGAGCTTGCTCTTGACCCGATTCCATTCAAGGCAGAAGATTATCCAAACTCAAGCACTGAACAGCCTAAGGTGACGAAAACTTTCTCATTCCCGTATGCACCTGCAATGAAGCAGGGTGTGTTGGAGATTGAAGGTGTTGCATCCAAAGGTTCTAAGTCGAAGAACTCACCTCGTATGCAGGTTGCAACCGGTGTGATCACAACTTCAAAGCTTGTGAAGCCTGTGTTCTACGCAGCCTATGCTGAGCACGGTTACAACAACCAGGAAGAGCTTGAGCCTGTAATCATCCCTGATTTCATCTTCGAGCAAGGAAGATCAGTTCTCAGAACTTCTGAAACCAGAAGCACAAAAGGAAAGCAACTTGATGCGTTCATCGCTTCTAAGAATGCTACCCGCACTGTAACGATCACCGGTACCCACTCACCTGAAGGTGCCGAGCGTATCAACAGCAGACTATCTCCGGATCGAGCAGCCGCAATCGAAAAATACTATCGTCAGCAAATGAAGAAGTATGACTACAAAGGCATGGCTGATTCAGTGAAGTTTATCCTTAAGCCAGTGATCCAGGACTGGACTGAGTTCAAGACTGTTCTGGCTTCATATGAAGGCATCACTGCAGACGAGAAGACAGAATACCAGAACATCATTAACGGTGGTGGAACTTTCGAAAGCCAGGAAAAGGCTATGAAGAGACTTCCTTCATACAGAAAAGTTTTCAAAGATGTTTATCCTAAGTTGAGAACAGCTAAAACTGAAATCCTTACCATTAAGGATAAGAAGACAGATGCAGAGATCTCTGTACTTGCTAAGCAGGTAACACAGGGCCAGGTTAACGCTGACACACTTTCATATGAAGAAATGATGTACGGTGCTACACTTACTCCTTCTCTTGAAGAAAAAGCTGCCATCTACGAAGCTGCTACCAAGAAAGGTCAGCACTGGCAGGCACACAATAACCTTGGTGCAGTTTACATAGCGCAGGCTATGGAAAACTCAGCAAACGCTGCATCACTTGCTGACAAGGCTTTAGCTCAGCTTGAACTTGCCGCTAGAATTCAGCAGTCTCCTGAAGTAAGCGCAAACCTTGCATCTGTACACATGATGAAAGGAAATCATTATGCTGCTTACAACCACGCCTCAAAATCACTTAGCTCAGGGTTGAGCGGTGACAACGCTGCCGGTGTAAATGGTGTGAAAGGTGCCGCAGAAATCAAGATGGCAAAATATGCCGATGCAGTTCGCTCGACATCTTCTGCTTCTGACAACGCTGACAACCTGTTCAACAAAGGTCTTGCTCAGGTGTTGAATAAAGACTACCAGAATGCATTGACTTCATTCAACGAAGCCGGTCGCAAGAACAGCAACCTGGCA
Source organism: Fulvivirgaceae bacterium JP3-4 (assembly GCA_029309925.1). Lineage (GTDB taxonomy): Bacteria > Bacteroidota > Bacteroidia > Cytophagales > Cyclobacteriaceae > Chryseosolibacter. The sequence goes on along the minus strand of JARKND010000001.1, from coordinate 894,142 downwards.
GTAGCATTTTATGGCGCTGCAATCGCATCGGCCCGTCTCGGTAATGCTGATGGTGTAGTAAGCAATCTTACTAACGCTGTGAAAGCGGATCCGACCCTGAAAGAAGCAGCCCTCAGCGACCTTGAGTTCGCTAAGTGGTCAGCAACTGAACCTTTCAGAAACGCGCTTAAATAAGATAACTCATTGGATTTTTAGAAAACCCTGTTTCCCTCGGGAGACAGGGTTTTTTATTTCCCGAGGTTTTGCCAATCCCACCTGAGATACTATTTTTACGGCCTGCCCCACCGAAGTTTAATGTAGGCGGGCGTTTTCAAACGAATTATGAGAGAAATTCAATTCCGTGAAGCCCTCAGAGAGGCCATGAATGAAGAAATGCGGAGAGATCCACGTGTTTTCCTGATGGGTGAAGAAGTTGCCGAATACAATGGCGCTTACAAGGTCAGCCAGGGCATGCTTGACGAATTCGGGCCGGAACGGGTGTTGGATACCCCGATCGCTGAACTTGGATTCGCGGGAATCGGTGTTGGAGCAGCGATGAATGGCATTAGGCCGATCGTTGAGTTCATGACGTTCAACTTTTCACTGGTGGCAATCGACCAGATCATCAACTCTGCCGCGAAAATGATGTCAATGTCGGGTGGTCAGTTCAGTGTACCGATCGTGTTTCGCGGTCCGACCGGAAACGCAGGAATGCTGAGTTCACAACACTCGCAGAACTTTGAGAACTGGTTTGCCAACACGCCTGGTCTGAAAGTGCTGGTGCCTTCAAATCCATACGATGCAAAAGGCCTCCTGAAATCTGCCATTCGCGATGATGATCCTGTTATTTTCATGGAGTCTGAATTGATGTATGGTGACAAGGGACAGGTGCCACAGGAAGAATATCTCATTCCAATCGGAGTGGCGGACGTAAAGCGTCAGGGCACTGACGTAACGATCGTTTCGTTCGGCAAGATTATGAAGGTAGCACTTGCTGCTGCAGCAGAACTTGAGAAGGAAGGTATCTCTGCCGAGGTGATCGATCTGCGCTCTGTAAAACCAATCGACTACGCAACCGTGGTTGAATCTGTTAAGAAGACCAATCGACTAGTTGTCGTTGAAGAAGCGTGGCCATTGGCTGCGATCTCTTCAGAGATCACCTACCATATTCAAAAGCATGCGTTCGATTACCTTGACGCACCGGTTCATCGCATAAACAGCTGGGATGCTCCTCTTCCTTATGCTCCCACATTAATCGAAGCTATTCTGCCAAATGTTGCACGCACAGTGAAGGCGGTAAAAGCAGTGTTGTATAGAGACTAAAGAAAAGTTTTAGTTTAATTTCGGAGAAACCGTGGTGCGAAATCATCACGGTTTTTTTTTTGCCTGCCTGATTGGCGGGGCGATCATCGCGTAATACTGATTGAACATTCAGCAACACTTTACACCTTCCGAAAGTGTCACCTTGCAGTGGTTATTGTGTGATCCTAAAACTGCGTTCAATGGCAAAACTGATCAAGGCAAAACAAGGTATCATTTCTTTTCACATATTCCTTTCCATCATGTTGTCCTGCAACGAGGATTGCGCCACACAAACAATCTCTATCTCGAGAGACATCTGCGGCATCATGCTCGAATTTCAGAGCACTGCAGACGGTACGCGCATTCCAGTGTATTTTTCATTTCCGGAGTCGAAACAATCTCCCGCGAAGGCGGTCGTAGTGCTGCATGGCTCAGGAGGACTGTGGACGAGCCGGGATTCAAATGGAGATGGTGTTGATGACGTCTGTAACTTAGGTTCCCTTGAAATGCAATTTGAAAATTGGGAAAAGGCGTTACGTGCTGAGGGCTATGCCGTGGCATTTCCCGATAGCTATTCTTCACGAAACACCTGTGAAAACGAAGGGGCGTATAAAGTGCCTCCGCTTCGGTTCGCGATCAGCGGTACCTTTATCAGGAACCAGGACGCCATTGGAACACTTGCGCTTCTTGACAAGCTGGTGTGGCAGGATACAGGCACACCTGTTGTCGATATTAACAATGTCGCGCTGTTAGGATTTTCTGATGGCGGCACGGCAGTCTTGTCGACAGTGTACAATGTGCGCGCAACGCCTGATAACTGGACCTGGCAACAATCATTCGATGGTGTTGTTTACAAAAAAGAAATCCGACCTCCTGCTGCACCAACGGACCCACGATTTAAAGTTGCCGTTGCTTATTATCCGGGATCATATCAAAATGGTTACTACGGCAACATCTGCAGCGAGGCAGCGATCTATCAATCATACTGCGACATCTTGTTTCATCTCGCCACTGACGATCCGCTCACTGACAATACAGATTGCCTCATCGCAACGATGCGCAGACTTGGTGGTGGAACTGCGGTGGTTGAACGATATCAGGATGCTGTGCACGGCTTTGATTCGAATGACGAGCCTGAGAGCACCATAGCACAGGCGAGGACGTTGACGTTCTTAAAACAACACCTCGATGGTATGTGAACTCCCCAGTTTCTGAGGAATTCATATCCTCTGACATTCAGATTATATGGCGTGAAGTTCACACGCTATCACAGCGAATTCCTTGTCGATAAATTAGCTGAGAGTGAAAAAAGCCCCTTCACTCAGAACAGAAATGCGATCGAAAATTTTCGTCTTTGCACACTCAAGTCCGCAGTGCGAATCGACACTCTTCGGGAATTTGCTGGTGAGAATTATTACGCTTGTATTTGTAATGCTCACTGTTGCCAACACAACAAGTATCAATGCTCAGTCGGCTCGTCAGAACACACACAAGCAGGCTACCTACACGATGCGGAAATCGTTTAAGAAGTTTGCCTACAAGAGCATTGGATTTTCGGTGAGTTCCATGAACTACTTTGGCGATGTTGCTCCTGCGCCAGACAGGATCAGTACTGATCTGGGCCAGACACGACCTTCCTACGCCTTCAGTTTCGAACATCGCAAAGGGCCTAGGTTTTCGTATCGCGCTGCCTTCGCTTATGGAACGATCAGGGCGGCAGATGCACGGCTGAGTGATGATGTGGACGAGGCACTTGCGAATGATCGGTTCAATGACTCATATTATCGGTATCGTAGAAATGTGTCGTTCAAAAATCATATCAAAGATCTGTCGGTGACTTTTGTTTTTGATTTGTTCGAGAACAACAACTATTATATGCGCAGGCCTTCGTTTGCTCCTTATATTTTTTCCGGCATCAGTGTATTCCATCATAATCCCAAAGCTAAAATTCCAGGACAAGATGTTCATGGCAATCCGCTGCCTGGCGCTGGCGAATGGATAGAACTTCAACCAATCGGGACAGAAGGGCAGCACGCAACCTTGCTTGAAACCGATGCCAATTATGGTATCAAGCCGTATAAACGAATTCAGCCGTCAATACCATTTGGGGTTGGCGCAAGATTCAAATACAGGAGCCAGATCAATATTTTCTGCGAAGTCACCTTCCGGTATACATTCACAGACTACCTGGATGATGTGAGCAGGAACTACGTTGATCTTGGCGTTTTTGATAATGAGGTGGCCAGGGCGCTCTCCTATCGGGGAAATGATGTGCCCCTTATGCGACCACAGGCTTATACAGGCCGTGACGGAAACCAATACATGGTGGAGGCCGGATTCGGTTCAGAACTTCAGACAAATATCCGCGGCAGCAAGAATGACAAAGACATGCTATTCCTCTTTACCATTGGCGGACAGTATATTCTGCCAACCCACATGCGGGCAAAGTTCAGATGAGCAATTGACATTAATTCTGCTGAATCTTCGATGCGAAGTATTTGGAGAACACCTGTGTGAGTTTAACCAATTCGATTGGCTTCGTCAGGTAGTCGTTCGCACCTAGTATCATCGCCTTCTTTTGCTGATTCGTGAACGCGTCTGCGGTCAGGCAAATGATTGGAATATTATTAAAGGCCTTTACCTCGCGAACCTTTCTGATCGCTTCCATCCCGTCCATTACAGGCATGTGAATATCCATGATGATCATGTCCGGATGATGTTCAGCAATAAGCTCAATGCCATCCCTTCCGTTATAGGCCTGCAATACATTTATTCCGAGTTGCGTCAGGAGAATTTTTAAAAGCTGCTGGTTGATCTCATTATCTTCAACCACGATAACAGTGAGTTTTTCCGTGAACTTCAGGCTGTCAAGTGATAAACCGGATTCAGGTTCAGCAGAAGGTGTTGCGTTTACCATCGGAAGGCTGACAGTGAAGGTCGAGCCAACTTTTTCAACGCTGTGCACTGTGATTTTTCCGCGCATGAGGTCTGTCATCTTTTTCGTAATGGTCAGGCCAAGCCCCGTACCTCCGAACTGTCTAGTAATTGAATTGTCCGCCTGCTCAAACGGGTCAAAAATATATCCAATTCTGTCAGCAGCGATACCAACACCGGTATCAATTATCTCAAACACGAGTGAATCATTTTCGCGGTACATCTTCATGTGAACAGATTTGCCGGCAGGCGTGAATTTTATGGCATTGGTCGTCAGGTTCATCAGGATCTGATTGATCTTTGTCCGGTCACCTTCAATGCAATCGGGAACACGGTGATCGATCTCATAGGAGAATTGAATGTCTTTTTCCTCTGCCTTACCCTTGTTGATCTGAAAGATCCCCTTAAAAAGCTGTTTGATGTTGATCGTCTCAAAAGACAGGTGCACCTTCCCCGCCTCGATCTTGGATAGGTCGAGGATGTTATTGATGAGTTCGAGAAGGTTCTCACCACTTAGCTTGATATTGTCCAGATACTGCCTGAAATCACTGTTGAGATTTACGGCTTTCGCACTCATGCTCATGATCTGACTGAACCCTAAAATCGCATTCAAGGGCGAACGGATTTCGTGACTCATATTTGCGAGGAATTGGGATTTCGCTTCGTTTGCTTTCTCCGCTTCTTCTTTGGCGTGCTTCATGTCCTCCTGAATTACTTTCAGCAACTCGATGTTTACTTCAAGCTGTTCGGTGCGCTCCCGGACTGCCAGTTCAAGTTTGTCCCGGTTTCGCTCGAGTTCGCTGTTGGCATTCTCCAATTGTTTGTTTAATTCGAGATCATGGTCTGTCTTATTTTTCGACAAAACAAAAACAATTGTACTGATCATCAACACATTGATCAAAAGGAGAATTTGCGAAATCTCTTCGGTGAGAATCGGTGGTTTAAATGGCAACAGGAGTGGTTCGATCCATGCAGAAAAAAGCGTAAGCACAATAAAGAATATAAGCCAGGGATACACAAATTGTCCGCGCAAAAGTGTTATCGCACCGACCAGCGACAACGTTGACCAAAGCATCACGATCCCTGATGAGAAATATCCGCCCAACATCCATTGCAGCCCAAAGGGAAGTAACATGCTAATGAGTATTTGAATTGATCGGGCCAACGGCAGGTACCGTCCCGACACGAGCTGGATGTTCAGGACCGACAACACAACATATCCGTAGGGAATAGCCGAAGCTGCGTAAATCTTGAAGTACACAAGAAGGGAACCCCAGACAATTCCTCCAAAAGACATCAGGGCGGCAAGTGAGATAAGCAGACTGCGGGACGAACCCTCCGGTGAAGAGTTATGACGGGGAGGGCGCAGAACGCCAGCGATCTGTTTCTGAATAATGTTCATGACGCGATTACCGTTTGCCTTTATTTACAAAGTAAAAGCAGAGTAACTCAACGTCTGGCTAGTTGGACGCGAGAGAACAAGGATTGGACTGCTTACAACGGAAAACAGGTCTATTTCGCGGAGTGGCAGTCTGATGTTATAACTACTGTGACAGAACCTTCCATGCCTCTTCAATCATGCCCTTTTGGAGCAAGAGGTGTGCATTTTTGTGAACTGATTCATCCGCAGAATGTGGCCCCGATGGGAGCTTCTCAATATTCGCCAACATACCAAGGTCGTTCCCTGTCAAAATTTTGCTATTGCGGATTGTATCGGGTAACTGGTCTATTCCAATTCCCACTTTATCCAGCGGTTTTGGAACTTTAAAAATCATGTCTCCCTGAACACGGCAATAATAATCACCCCCTAACCTCGCCACCGCATCAAGTTTCCATGGATCAATTTTTCCTTCAGCATCGAGCACACTTTCGTGGATGTGCATCAAAACGATCTCACAGATTACCAGATTTCCGGCAGCACCCTGATCACCCGTTTGTATGATCTGCAACACTTTACATTCCATTGCGATCGGGGCCTCGCCTACGCGTGGTGGCTTTACCAATGTTGAAGGAACCTGTGTGAAGCCGGCTTTAATAAACTCATTTACACCTTTTGGGAACTCTGTACTGGCCAAAGAAGTCTGCTGCACCATGCTGTAGTTGACAACATTTATCACAACCTCTGATACTTCACGAACGTTTTCATAAGTATGCTTGGTTGTGTTATCACGGCCACGCCTTGCAGGAGAAAAAATAAGGATCGGTGGATTTGCTCCGAAACAATTAAAAAAACTAAAAGGGCTCAGGTTTACATTTCCGGCCTTGTCAACCGTACTCGCGAATGCGATCGGACGTGGCGTTACCGCGCCAAGTAAATAGCTGTGCATCTTTGCGAACGGGATTTCCTTGGGATTGATCGTAAGCATAAGGTCAGTGAGTCGCAGGGAGAATTTTTCCTTTACAATTTCCGAATCCGATCCGGACACCATCCCTTTCAGCGTGTCCCCTCATCACAACGGTGTCCCCATCGTTTATAAAAATACGCTCTGTTCCGTCAGGCATCTGCAACGGCTTTTGCCCGTTCCAGCTCAGTTCAAGCATCGAACCATAAGATCCGGGTGAAGGACCGCTTATTGTTCCTGAGGCATACATATCGGCCACCTGTATGTTACAGCCATTCACAGTATGATGTGCGAGTTGCTGATTGACATTCCAATACATGTATTTAAAATTCGATCGACACACCACGGTCTCTTCTGATCCTTCAGGTTTTAACGCCACTTCGAGAACGATATCAAAATTCTTTTTGCCTTCAAATGCAAGATAAGGAAGTACTTGCGGCACTTGCTGTGGTCCCTCCACGCGAAAAGGCTCCAGCGCATCCATCGTTACCACCCAGGGTGAAATGGTTGAGGCAAAGTTTTTCGCAAGGAAAGGTCCAAGCGGCACATACTCCCACTGCTGAATATCGCGTGCAGACCAGTCGTTGAACAAAACAAAGCCCACAATAAAATCGTCAGCAGCCTTTGTCGATATCGATTCACCAAGTTTCGTTTCTCCACAGGTGATGAAAGCGACCTCCAGTTCGAAATCAAGTTTTTTGCTGGCCGAGAATGTAGGCAATTCCTGATCTGGTGATTTGATCTGTCCCTTCGGTCTGTGAATTGCCGTTCCTGAGACGACAATTGACGATGCACGTCCGTGATAGCCTACCGGGATATGTTTCCAGTTTGGCAGTAATGCATTTTTTGGATCACGAAACATCGAACCGACATTGGTTGCATGTTCCTCGCTGCTGTAAAAATCTGAATAGTTTTGCACCTTCACCGGCATCATCATCTGCACTTCGTCCATGTGAATCAGGGCGATCTCGCGGGCCGCTTTGTTCATCTCGTCATTGGAGTCACGCAACAATTCCGACAGGCGCTCGCGCACATCACGAACCTTTTTTTTCCCAAGCGCAAAAAAATCATTGAGATATTTTTGATTGAAGATACCTGCGGGAAGTCCCAGGCCATCCAGATAGCTGTTTTCATGAAGGTACACGAGGTCGACAACATAATCTCCAATGGCAACACCTGCCACAGGACTGAGATACTTCGTTTTGAAAATACCAAATGGGAGATTTTGAATAGGAAAGTCAGAACCTTTGGGCACATGCACCCAGCTCTTCAACCCCGGATCATTCGATTTGAGCATATTGGAAAAAGAAAGGGTAAACCTATATTTTTCGACCCAAGGCAGCAAGCCGAATAGAAATTTTAACTTGCATCATGACGATCCCGGATGAGTTTGAGAACAAGATCAAAGAGAAACTTGGCAGCGAGTTTAACGCGTTTCGCGAGAGCCTCAACGAACATTCTCCTGTCAGCGTACGTATCAATCCGCGAAAGCGAAATTCTATTCCGTCAGCCGATAGAGTACCATGGACTGAATTTGGTTACTACCTGAACGAGCGCCCGAAATTTACTTTTGACCCGCTGTTCCATGCAGGAACCTATTACGTACAGGAAGCGAGCTCCATGTTCCTAGAACAGGTTCTCCGGCAGCACGTCAATTCAACCGGCTTAAATATTCTCGATTTGTCCGCGGCACCCGGTGGAAAGTCAACGCACATCCTCAGCCTGATCGATGTTGAGAGTATTTTGATTTCAAATGAAGTCATCCGGGCGCGCGCTACAATACTCGCTGAGAATATTCTGAAATGGGGTCATCCCAACAGCCTCGTCACAAACAACGATCCGAAAGATTTTGAAAGGCTTCCTGGACTCTTTGATGTGATTCTGGTTGACGCTCCCTGCTCAGGCGAAGGACTTTTTCGTAAAGAACCTGACGCGATGAATGAATGGTCACCCGACAATGTCAACCTCTGTGCAAGCAGGCAAAAAAGAATTCTGGCAGACGTTTGGCCCGCGCTGAAAGAAAACGGAATATTGGTGTACTCAACGTGCACATATAACGAAAAGGAGAACGAAGAGAACCTGCTGTGGCTTCAGCAAAATCATGCTGTGGAATTCCTGCGGATGCGTCTTGATCCGGCATGGGGTGTTGTAGAGGTTAACAATGCGATTAAAGGATATCGCTTTTATCCGCATCGGGTTAAAGGTGAAGGCTTTTTCATCTCCGCAATACGCAAGAAAGAATCGACAACCGGTATCCATAAAATAAAAAAGACAGTTACCACTCCTTCAAAAAAAGTTCAGGAAACGTTGACAAGCTGGATCAGCCGCGCGGAAACTTTTGACTTCTTTCAGCATCAGGAGTACGTCTTCATTTTTCCGAAAGCAAAGAATGAAATTTTGGAGTTGGTTAAACAAAACTTAAGACTCGGTCAGGCAGGCACAACGCTCGCATCACTCAAGCACGATAAAGTGGTTCCCGAACATGCGTCCGCGATGAGCATTCATATCAACAAAGAAAATTTCGACACGGCAGAACTAAGCTTCGATGAAGCAATTCAATATCTGAGACGTGAAACATTTTCATGGACTGATAAGGAAAGAGGTTTTCAGCTGGTCACATTCGAAGGCGTCCCCTTGGGCTGGATCAATAGCCTCGGGAACCGTTTCAACAACCTCTACCCGATCGACTGGCGCATCCGTACCAATCTTAAAGTCTAACTTTCAACAAGTCTACCGCAACCCGAACCCCTGAACACGAAACACGGAACACGAACCCTTAAACCTTAAACCTTAAACCTTAAACCTTGAACCTTGAACCTGAATTTCACCAAACCTGGATCGATTCAAAAATTCCTTCGGGAACCGCTACTCCGCTGAAGAAAATTCCGACACAAAATACTTTGTCGTAGAAGCCTGAGCGATTGATTGCCAGTGGAAGCGAGCTCACCGACAAGGCCGTCATCATCACTGTAAAGAGCACAACGAGGGCAAGTACAACCCAGCTGATGTCAAATAAAAAGATCCCGCCCATGCTCAGTGCGATCAAAGCAGCGCTTGTCCAGAATACATTGTCCATACTATACTTGTTGATGTAAGTGCTGATCGGCCACGAAAGTATCGCAGAAAATATCAGCATCCCGACAAGAATTAATTTCCCACTCGTATTATTCAGGATCGAAGAAAGCTTGGTGGCAAGTACGTCAGGAAAAATGTTGAACATTACAGTGGTTCCGATTCCGAGAATTATTCCAAGAAGAAAAATAAAAGCAAAAGATGAAGCAGTTGTTTTTTCCTGGTTCTTGTTTGGAGCAACTTCTTTGTTTCCGGTCTGTTTGAAAAGGCCAAGCGAGTTCTTCTTCATCGCGTAACCGGATGCGAGCGTGACAACACCTCCGACAACAAATGTGAGTGGCGCTCCAAGAAAGTCGATGATGTCGACAATCACCGGTTCGATGGCATACACGAGGTTTGCTACGATGGTTAGTAATGCCATTGCCTTAGGAAGCTTGTCAATGGGCGTAAACAACTCGACTGTCGACAAAGCCGGGCTTGTAAAAATGCTCATGGCCACCAACCACAACACAATCATAACCGGCAGCGCCCACTTGAATACTTCACCGGGGTTTGAAAACAACGTGAAGGCTACCGCCATGAACACCATCGCGGCAAAACTTATCCCGGAAGAAATTACAGGAAGCCTGTGTCCTTTCTCAAAGCGAAAACGGTCGCCCATCTTTCCTGCGATCGGTGGCGTTACTACCAGGATAATGGCCTGTGACACCGCAAGAAAAAATGCAAAGTCCGTAAACCCGAACTGGATCAGCAACTTCGGCTGATAGTTCTGGTAGGCAATCCATCCGATGATGATCGAAGCGTAAAGTGCAGCAAGACTCCAAAGTTGTTTCCAATGAATAGCATCTGACTGGCGGACTTCGGTTTTAGGGATCGATACGGTTTCCATTAAATTGATTTAAGATTCAAGATTTAAGATTTAAGATTTCGGACTTTGGATTGATTCTAGAATCTAAAATCTAAAATCTCAAATCTTAAATTCTTCCTTAGTTTGTACAATTTACGAATACAGCAAGCCGGTTGGATTGGAGTGTAAGTAAAAAGTGGCTTTTGTTCGAATTTCTTTATTTTTGCCCCTTCATTGCCCTAAAAGGGGTGTTTTAAGGAGTTTCAGCATGTCTTTATCAACCAAGTACAACCCACAGGAAGTAGAGAACAAATGGTATAGCTACTGGCTACAGCATGGTTTTTTTCATTCGGAACCCAACCCGGATAAAGAGCCTTTCTGTATTGTGATTCCCCCGCCAAACGTAACCGGGGTATTGCACATGGGCCACATGCTCAACAATACCATTCAGGATATTCTTGTGCGCAGGGCGCGAATGCAGGGAAAAGAGGCATGCTGGGTACCCGGTACCGACCACGCGTCTATTGCAACCGAAGCCAAAGTTGTTGCCATGCTGCGCGAGCGGGGAATCAAAAAATCCGATCTCTCGCGTGAAGACTTTCTAAAATACGCGTGGGAGTGGAAAGAGAAATACGGTGGGATTATCCTCGAACAGTTAAAGAAACTCGGTGCCTCATGCGACTGGGATCGCACTACGTTCACGATGGATCCCGACTACTACGATGCCGTCATTGACGTTTTCATCGATCTCTATAACAAAGGAAATATTTACAGGGGCCTTCGGATGGTCAACTGGGACCCGGTTGGTAAAACCGCGCTCTCAGACGATGAAGTGATTCACAAAGACGTTGCCTCGAAGCTGTATTACATCAAATACAAAATCGAGGGCTCGAACGACTTTGTAACGATCGCGACCGTTCGCCCCGAAACGATTATGGCGGATACTGCCATCTGCGTTAATCCGAATGACGACCGTTACAAACACCTGAAGGGGAAGAAAGTGCTGATCCCGCTGATCAACCGCGCAATCCCAATCATTGAAGACGACTATGTCGCTATGGATTTCGGTACGGGCTGTTTAAAAGTAACACCTGCCCACGACATGAACGACAACGAACTCGGAAAGAAACACAACCTTCCGGTGATCGATATTCTCAATGAGGACGCGACACTCAATTCAAATGCGCAGATACTCGTGGGTGAAGATCGTTTTGTTGCACGTAAGAAAATTGCAAAGATGCTTGAAGCAGAAGACCATCTTGCAAAAGTCGAAGACTACACTAGCCATGTTGGGTTTTCAGAACGAACTGATGCAGTGATTGAGCCGCGCTTGTCGCTGCAATGGTTTTTGACAATGGGCGAGATCACCCGGCCTGCACACAAGCATGTGATGGACGACACGATCCAGCTTCTGCCACCGAAATTCAAGAACACGTACAACCATTGGATGTCGAACGTACGCGACTGGTGCATTTCGCGTCAGCTGTGGTGGGGTCACCGAATCCCAGCTTGGTTTGATGAAGAGGGAAATTTTGTCGTTGCCAAAACAGAGCAAGAGGCTCAGGAAAAATACAAGCGCCAATATCCAAATTCCAAAAGCCAAAAGCTGACGCAAGATCCGGATGTGATGGATACGTGGTTTTCGAGCTGGCTCTGGCCGATAGCGGTATTCGATACCACTGTTTTCAAAGCTCCATACAACAAAGGAAACAAAGACCTCAATTATTACTATCCAACAAACGACCTGGTTACTGCTCCTGAGATCTTGTTCTTCTGGGTAGCGAGGATGATCATTGCGGGGTATGAGTACCGTGGTGAAAAACCATTCAGCAATGTCTATCTCACGGGAATCGTACGCGACAAGCAAGGACGAAAGATGTCTAAGTCGTTGGGTAACTCGCCCGATCCGCTCGACCTCATTGCCACCCATGGTGCAGACGCGGTGCGAACGGGGATGCTGTTCTCTGCGCCTGCCGGAAATGATTTGCTTTACGATGAGAAACTGATCGAGCAGGGGAGAAATTTTGCAAACAAGATCTGGAATGCTTTTCGTCTTGTGAAAGGCTGGACCACGGGAGCAAGTCAGCCTGAAGAAAACAAGATTGCGATCCAGTGGTTTCAGTCGCAGCTGAATCAATCGCTGATAGAAATTGAAGACCACTTCAGCAAGTTTAGAATTTCTGATGCGCTTCACGCGATATACAAACTCGTGTGGGACGACTTCTGTTCGTGGTACCTGGAGATGGTTAAGCCGGAATTTGGCAAACCGATCGATCAGACCACATATGAACAGACTATTGTTTTCTTTGAGACATTATTGAAGGCACTTCATCCGTTCATGCCATTTATCACCGAAGAGCTGTGGCATGAGTTGAAGGATCGCGGAGGGAAAGACGCAATCATTGTTGCACCTGCTCCGCAGCCGGGACAATTTGATCAGAAAATTCTGGATGAAGCGGTGACCAGTTTTGAAGTGATCACCGAGGTCCGGAACACGCGCAATGCCAAGGGAATTTCTCCAAAAGAAGCAATGAAGCTTCTGGTGAAGAACGGTGAGCATGCACCGATCAGATCTTTCTGGGGCATCGTTAAGAAATTGTCGAATGTGAGTGAAGTGACATTCGTCAAGGAAGCACCCGCTACGCCCTCAACACCATTCGTGGTGAAGTCTACGGAGTTCTTTATTCCGATGGAGGGAAAGGTAGATACTGCAAAAGAACGCGAGACAATCCTCAAAGACATTGATTATCAGAAAGGATTTTTAGCCAGCGTTGAGAAGAAGTTGTCGAATGAAAAATTCGTTTCAGGAGCACCTCCCCAGGTGTTAGAGAACGAACGCAAGAAAAAAGCTGATGCCGAGGCGAAGATTAAATCGCTGGAAGAGTCACTCGCAAGGTTGGCGTAAGAAGTGTCAGTAATGGTAGCGTAATTGGATGATTGTGATCATCTGATTTGGCCTGGTCCCGCTGACGCAGTAGACGATGCGATGCTCAGCTGTTATCCGTCTTGACCAAAAACCAGCAAGATTGCCGCGAAGTGGTTCGGGCTTTCCCAACCCCTTGAAGGGTTCCCGGCTTATGTCTTTAATGAGGTCGTGGATTTTCTGGATCGTCCCTTCATCACTTTTTCGCCAATACTCATAATCCTGCCAGCCCGTTTCGGTAAAGGCGATTGTCATGGATTGAGTTGCTGTTAAATTTTAATTTTTTTCAAGGAAATTTTCCCTAGTCTAGCCTGCTTTACACCTTTTGCCAGACGAGCTGCATTTGCGGGGGAGGACAGTAAATGCGCGGTCTCTTCCATCGATTCAAACTGCTCCAACGTTAAAACGACAAAATCGCTCTTCTTAGAGCCCGAAATAATCAAAATATCCTGATCGTTTTTGATTGATTCAAGGTGCTCTTTCAAATTAGCTCTAAAGTCGCTTACAGTTGCGGTTTTCATTATATGTCAAATGTACGTAAAAACGTACAAAACGTTGTACTAATCTTTTAAAACCTTGCAGCAATCAACAGATCTATATTCTTATACTTCAATCCAAACTTTTTCGCCACGTGCTCTTTGGTAAGGCCGCCTTTATAGGTATAGACGCCTTTCATAAACCATTTGTGGGTGAAGATCATCTCTTCAATTCCACCTTCTTCCGCTGCTCGCAGAATGGTTGGCGTGAAGATGTTGCTTAGTGCGGTCGTGGCTGTGTGCGCTACGCGTGAAGCAACGTTCGGCACGCAATAATGGATAACGCCATGCTTGCGGAAGACAGGTTTGCTCAACGTTGTAATTTCCGAAGTTTCGATACATCCGCCCTGGTCGATACTGAGGTCGATGATCAGGGAATCCTGTTTCATCTTGCTCACCATTTCTTCGGTGACGACATGTCGTGCGCGGCCTTTTTCAGCGCGCAGGGCTCCTATCACAACATCAGCTGTGCGTAACGTTTCGCTAAGGGTTATTGTATCGATGGTTGACGTATACAACTGTTGGCCTAACAGGTGCTTTACCCGCCTTAGCTTGTACAGATGATTATCAAATATCTGAACGTCAGCGCCAAGCCCCAGGGCAGCGCGTGCTGCGTACTCGGCCACTGTTCCTGCTCCAATGATCACCACTTTTGTTGGCGGTACTCCGGTTATCCCTCCCAGGATTACACCTTTGCCATTGTTGGCCGTGCTCAGCCATTCTGACGCGATCAGCATCACGGTGCTTCCGGCAATTTCGCTCATTGCGCGGATGATCGGCATACCTCCGACTTTATCTTCAATGAACTCGTACGCCAGCGCTGTAACTTTCTTCTTGAGCAGCGCCTGAACATATTCGGCTTTGAGATGGCCAAGCTGGATGGCAGAGATCAACGCCTGGCCTGGGCGCATCATCTCGATCTCCTCCACTGTTGGCGGTTCAATCTTTAAGATGACTTCCGCTTTGTAAACTTCCTGGGCGGAATACACAATCTTTGCTCCTGCATCGCTGTAAAGCTTGTCAGAAAACTTGGAGCCGATGCCCGCCTTCGTCTCGACCCATACCTCGTGACCGTTGTTCACCAACAAAGCCACCGCGTCTGGTGTGAGGCTGATCCTGTTTTCCTGCAGTGATATTTCTTTGGGCAGACCAATAAAAAATGAGTGTTTTCCCGTGCTGACTCGCTGCAACTGCTCCTGTGGGTACAGGCTGGTCTTGGTGGCAAGCGCTTCAAATCCGGTTTTCTTCTTATCTGTCATGAACAGAAAGGGCTAAAGTTCTATGCGTTTGATTTTCTGGTGTAATGATCACTTCAACTCGTTCAGCCGGCAACAATGAGGGAATTTTTTCCGGCCATTCAATGAAACAATAATTCCCGGAGTAAAAATATTCTTCTGTTCCGATATCATAAGCTTCCGCTTCGTTTTTTATCCTGTAAAAGTCAAAATGGTAGACCCGCTCGTCATGTCTGGCAAGGTACTCGTTCACAATAGAAAAAGTCGGACTGCTCATGTGGTCAGTAACGCCAAGAGCATCGCCCATTACCTTGATAAATGTTGTTTTTCCTGAGCCCATTTCACCTTTCAAAAGCCAGATCCTCTTGTCACCGGCTTTCTGCAGGAATGTTCGGGCAATTTCAAGCAAGTCGCTTTGGCTGGCTTCATGGAAGACCAAACCGCCATCCTCAGACCACATTCTTCGAATTTAAGAAAATTATAGGAATGATCATCTCTTCCATGCTCACGCCACCGTGCTGAAAAGTGTCTTTATAGAAGTTAACATAGTAGTTATAGTTGTTCGGATAAGCGAAGAACTGATCCTCCGTGGCAAATACATAAGACGTTGAGACATTCATTTTAGGCAAAAAAAGCCGCTCGGGCTTCGGTACCTGCATTACCTTATCCCCTTCGTAGCCCAGATTCTTTCCTTGCTTGTACCGCAGGTTGGTATTGACCGTTTTATCGCCTACAATTTTGAAAGGCCGCTTGACGCGCACAGTTCCGTGGTCGGTAGTGATGACAACCCGAACATCTTTTTCGGCAATTTTTTTCAGAATATCGAACAAGGGAGAATGAAGGAACCATGAACGGGTGATCGAACGATAGGCAGATTCGTCCGGGGCGAGCTCGCGGATCATCGCCATATCCGTCCGTGCATGCGATAGCATATCAACGAAGTTGTAGACGATAACATTGAGGTCGTTTTTGAAGAGGTTGTTCACCGTATCGGAAAGGTTTCTACCCTCTTCCATGTTTTTGATCTTGTGATATGACATCTTCACCTGCAGGTTATTTCTGCGCAACTGCTTATCGAGGAACTCCTGCTCGAAATTGTTCTTACCCTCGTCTTCGTCTTCACCAACCCACAACTCTGGATGACTTTTGGCCATCTCAGACGGAAGCTGACCTGAGAAGATTGCGTTCCGTGCGTATGCCGTAGTCGTTGGGAGGATCGAATAATAATGATCTTCCTGCTCGATGTTAAAATATTCACTCACGATGGGCTCGATCACTTTCCACTGATCGAAACGAAGGTTGTCAATGAGCACCACAAAGACTGGTTTGCGTTTTCCGAGCTCCGGAAAAACCTTGCGCTTCATGATCTGATGGGAAAGCAACGGCCTTTCTGCTTTCGGGTCATTCAGCCACGCATCGTAGTTTCTGATCACAAACTTCGCAAAGTTGGCATTGGCTTCCGTTTTCTGCATGTCGAGGACTTCGGCCATCTCCTGGTTGTCATCCATCTGCAGCTCCCAGTACACCAGCTTTTTATAGATCTCCGCCCATTGTGCGTGGTTCATCACATCCTGGAAAGCCATACTTATCTTTCTGAACTCCTGCTGGTAGTTCAGGTTCGTCTTCTCGATTACCAGTCGCTTGTTGTCGAGGATCTTCTTGATCGACAACAGGATTTGGCTCGGGTTGAGCGGCTTGATCAGGTAATCGGCAATCTTGGAACCAATCGCTTCTTCCATGATCTGCTCCTCTTCGTTCTTTGTGATCATTACGACAGGCAGGTTCGGCTTGTTATTCTTGATCTGGCTCAGGGCCTCCAGACCGGACATACCCGGCATATTCTCATCAAGGAAGACAACATCAAAATTTTTCTCATCTGAGAGCTCGACTGCTTCAGCACCGTTGTTGACAGGCGTGATATCATAACCTCGCTGTTCAAGAAACATGATGTGGGGTTTCAAAAGGTCGATTTCATCGTCTGCCCAAAGTATACTGTAGCGTTGCATAGCTTAATTTTCGTCAATTTACTCAATAATCACGTTTCGGGCAGTGGTTTGGTTCAGCGATTCAAAGCATAATATGTCCATTAGTTGAATTCGGGTAAAAGTTTCAAAACTGTTAATATTGGTCGGCAATAACTTTATAGCTGTATTTTTAAGGTGAATTAACAGCGTTGTTCTCAGAACTTGAATAAGAAAAAAATAATCAACGACCCTGTCTACGGATTCATTCACATCCGCAGCGAACTCCTGTTCGACATCATTTCGCATCCATTCTTCCAGCGGCTGCGGCACATCAAACAACTGGGGCTAACGGAACTTGTCTACCCGGGTGCCCAGCACACCCGTTTTCAACACGCGCTCGGGGCGATGCATCTGATGGGCCGCGTGCTTGACCATCTGCGCTTTAAAGGCGTGGAAGTTTCCGAACAGGAATATGAGGCCTCACAGCTTGCCATTCTCCTGCACGACATAGGTCATGGTCCTTTTTCGCATGCGCTTGAGGAAACCTTGCTGCAGGGCGTGAAGCACGAAAGCATTTCCTATTTGCTGATGTCGGAGCTGAACGATGAGTTCAATGGCGCGTTGACACTGGCGATGCGAATTTTCCGGAACAGCTACGACCGCAAATTCTTTCATCAGCTTGTTTCCAGCCAGCTCGACATCGACCGGCTCGATTATCTCAACCGCGATTCGTTTTTTGCGGGAGTTGACGAGGGCACTATTGGCATCGAACGTATCATTGTTATGCTCAATGTGTATAAAGATCAACTCGTAGTTGAGGAGAAGGGTATTTATAGTATTGAACATTTTCTCAATGCGAGAAGGCTTATGTACTGGCAGGTTTATCTTCACAAGGCTTCGGTAAGCGCGGAGCGAATGCTGGTCAATCTGATACGCAGGGCACAGGCACTGGTGAGGGCAGGCGAACGTGTTCCATCGTCACAAGGACTCCAATTCTTTTTGAAAGAAAATTTCACGATCGAGACCTTTCAGCAAAACAGAAAGGCACTGCTGGCCTTCGGGCAGCTGGACGATCATGACATCTGGGGAGCAATCAAGCTATGGAAAGACCACGATGACAAGATTCTCTCTACGCTATCGAAAATGCTTCTTCAGCGAAACCTCTTCAAGATCTTGCTCAGCATCGAGCCGATAAAGAAACTATCTATCGATCGCATACGAACCGCTGTAAGCAGGGAATTTCGTACACTGCGAGCGGAATCTAGTTATCTGTTTTCATATGGGATGGTATCGAACGAAGCTTATGCCGAGGGACAGAAGATCAACATTCTGACAAAGCACGGTGACTTGCTTGATATTGCTCAGGCATCGGACCTGCCAAACATCAAAGCGCTCACCAAAATCGTTAAAAAAAACTATCTGTGCTGGCCTAAAAACGTATCTTTGTAAGATAGTAACTAGTCATTAGTTACTGGTAACTGGGAGAAATATGTAAAGAGGGAAAAAGGAAACGGCAAAACGAAATTGATTAGCTAATCCTCACTACCATTTTTCTTTTTTCCATTTCCCGATTACTCCCAATGACTAGTGACTAATGACTAGTGACTAAAATCTATGGAATTTACAGTAAATCAAATAGCAGGTCTTTTAGGCGGGAAAGTGCAGGGCGATGGGAATGAAAAAATAAACATGCTGGCGAAAATCCAGGATGCGAAGAAGGGACAGATTGCTTTTCTATCAAACCCGAAATACGAGCAGTTCATCTACACAACGAACGCAACCGCAGTCATTGTGAAGAATGATTTTGTTCCTAAAAAGGATCTGGCATGTGCGCTCATTCTTGTACAAGATCCTTATTCAAGTTTTACCGCGCTGCTGGAAGAGTATCATAAGCTGATCAGCTTTCAAAAGACAGGCGTTGAGCAGCCCTCGTTCATTGGTGAAAAGTCAACCACAGGAGCAGGCATTTATCGCGGAGCCTTTTCCTATATCGGTAACAACGTTGCCATCGGTGTAAATGTCAAGATTTACCCAAACGTATTCATCGGAGATGATTGCGTGATCGGTGATCATACCGTGATCCACGCAGGGGTGAAAATTTATGCAGGGACTAAAATCGGAAACCATTGCCTGATCCATGCAGGCACAGTGATCGGCAGCGATGGCTTCGGGTTTGCTCCTCAAGCCGATGGAACTTACAAAACAATTCCTCAACTCGGCAATGTAATCGTTGAAGACCATGTAGCGATCGGAGCCAACACAGTGATCGACTGTGCTACGATGATGGGAGACGCCACCATCATACGCCAGGGAGTTAAGCTTGATAACTTGATCCAGATTGCCCACAACGTAGAGATCGGCAAAAACACCGTGATCGCAGCGCAGGCTGGTGTTGCCGGTTCAACCAAGGTGGGCGAAAGCTCAATCATTGGAGGACAGGTGGGAATCGGAGGTCATCTGGTATTGGCAAACAATCTTAGTGTGGGAGCGCAGTCAGGCATTGGAAAAACGAATACGCAGCCTGGCGAGAAACTGATGGGATCTCCGGCCATCGGTTTAACCGAATATTACCGGGCATATGCGGTTTTCAAAAACCTTCCGGATATCGCACACCGGCTCAAGGAACTTGAACGAAAAATGGCCGAGTTGGTCCGGAAGGAGCCGATTCAATCTTGAAAAGCGGCATTCTGCAAGCTCAAACGTTTTCGTAAGCTGTTTTTCGATTATTGGGTAATCCCGATAATTGCGCTTAAATTTGCCGACTTTCCAAGTTTATGCTCAATATCAAACAGCAGACTATACAGAAATCCGTGACGCTGTCAGGCGTTGGCCTCCACACTGGGGTTCAGACAACGATGACATTCCTGCCAGCGAAGCCTAACCATGGTATTAAATTCCAGCGAACCGACCTTCCAGGATCACCAATAATTGATGCCGATTGTGATAATGTGGTTGATGTGTCGAGAGGAACCACGATCGAACAAAGCGGTGCAAAAGTCAGCACCATCGAACATACACTGGCTGCCCTTGTTGGCCTTGAAATCGATAATGTTTTAATCCAGCTTGACGGGCCAGAATGCCCAATCATGGACGGAAGTTCTATTCAGTTCGTTGAGACGCTGAAAGAGGCGGGTACTGAAGAGCAGAATGCAATCCGTGATTTTTTCGAAGTCCAGGAACCGCTGTTTTATCGCGAAGCTGCGCGCAACGTTGAGATTGCTGCGCTCCCGCTTGATGATTATCGGGTGACGGTAATGATCGATTACAACTCACCCGTGCTGGGAAGTCAACACGCATCTATCACAGACATTCGTCAGTTCGAAAAAGAGATTGCAAGCTGCCGCACATTTTGTTTCCTTCATGAGCTTGAGATGTTATACAAAAACAATCTCATCCGCGGAGGCGACCTTAACAACGCGATCGTCATTGTGGACCGTGTGGTTAAAGATGATGAACTCGACAATATCGCCAAGATGCTGGGAAAGCCTAAGGTTGCCGTCAAGCAGGAAGGTATTCTCAACAACATCGAACTCCGTTATAAGAATGAACCCGCTCGTCACAAGCTGCTGGACATCGTGGGTGACCTTGCGCTTGCAGGTCGTCCCTTGAAGGCACAGGTGCTTGCTGCAAGACCGGGCCACGCAGCCAATGTAGCTTTCGCGAAGAAACTCAAGAGAGCGATGGCCGAAGCCGACAAACAGGGAAGACCTAAATACAATCCGAGCCTTCCACCGGTGATGGATATCAACAAGATAGCCGCTACGCTTCCGCACCGCTATCCGTTCCTGCTTATCGACAAGATCATTTACCTCGACAACGAAAGCGTTGCCGGTGTGAAGAATGTTACAGCAAACGAATATTTCTTCCAGGGGCACTTTCCGGGCAATCCTGTATTCCCGGGTGTTCTCCAGATCGAAGCTATGGCGCAGATTGGTGGAATACTGGTATTGAATACTGTTCCGGATCCGGAAAATTACTGGACGTACTTCCTCGGCATTGAAAATATCAAGTTCAGAAAGATGGTGTTACCCGGTGATACACTTGTTATCCAATGTGACCTGGTGGCACCGATCAAGAGAGGTATTGCAAAGATGTATGGTCGTGCATTTGTTGGTAATACACTAGTGTGTGAAGGTACAATGACCGCGAGTATTGTTCGAAAAGATTCATGAGCCGATTTCCATTAGCAAACGTACACCCCGAAGCAAAGATTGGTAATAATGTTACCATCGAACCTTTTGCGACTGTTCAAAAAGATGTAGTGATCGATGATGGAAGCTGGATCGGTCCCAACGCAGTGATCTGGGATGGCTCACGGCTGGGAAAGAATGTGAAAGTTTATCCGGGAGCATCCGTCTCATCCATCCCTCAAGACCTCAAGTTTGCGGGCGAAAAAACCGAAACACACATTGGCGACAACACGGTTATCCGCGAATGCGTCACCATCAGCCGCGGTACTACCGATAAATTCAAAACCGTCATTGGAAAGAACTGCCTGTTGATGGCCTATGTGCATGTGGCGCACGACTGTGCAATTGGCAACAATTGTATTCTTGTGAATGCCGTTCAGGTTGCCGGTCATGTTACCATTGACGACTGGGCAATTATCGGAGGCGCGAGCGCGCTTCACCAGTTTGTAAAGGTTGGTGCACATGTAATGGTTTCGGGTGGATCGCTTGTACGCAAGGACATTCCTCCGTTCACGAAAGCCGCGCGGGAGCCTCTCACTTACGCTGGCATCAACACCATTGGTCTCAGAAGACGAGGTTTCAGTTCCGAGAAGATCAATGAAATCCAGGAAATTTATCGCTATATATTCCTTAAAGGAATAAACAATTCAAAAGCGCTTGAGATGGTCGAAAAAGAAATCGCTGGCAGCGATGAGCGGAATTATATCCTGGATTTTATCAAGACCTCGGAGCGTGGAATCATGAAGGGTTATGGCGGTAACGACTAACGTCCTGGTCTGCTTCGCGTAGTTTGTGAATGCTGGTCTTCCCATGGAAAATCTATCGAACCCCATCACGATATCGATTGAAGGACTGGCCAAGCGATTTAACCGCGAGTGGATCTTCAGGGACTTTTCTTATCAGTTCAAGCCTGGAAATATTTATGCTATCACCGGACCTAATGGCTCCGGCAAATCAACGTTGCTGAGCGTGCTCTGGGGACAGACTCCACCTACACACGGATCGTTGAGCTATCGTGTCGGAAATACAAACCTTGCAATAGATGAGGTGTACAAGCACGTTTCCATCGCCACTCCATATATGGATCTTATCGAAGATTTCACGCTCATCGAAATGGTTGAATTCCACTTCAAACTGAAACGCGTTCGCAACAAGCTTTCTTATGATGAGATTCTCGAAAGGATGTATCTTGCAGACAATCGGGATAAGTTCATCCGGAATTTTTCGTCAGGCATGAGGCAGCGATTAAAACTGGGTCTGGCAATCTACACGGAATCGCAGGTGGTGTTTCTGGATGAACCTGGAAGTCACCTGGACGAAAGGGCATTTCAATGGTATCGTGGTCAACTTGCCACACTACCGGCCAGCAGTATCGTTTTTATCGGATCGAATGACCCTGCGGAATACGAAAATGCTACTGAACTCATAGATCTGCGCACCTATAAAAAGTGACTTTAGACAGCGTTTGTGGGTCTGGAAATCGTTATTTCCACGTTTTTACGGTTACATAACCGAAAACCATGATATACACTGCCGGTAGGCGCCCACTAAAGGGTTTGAATGGTATCGATTTTTACTATTTTTACAGTTCACAAAAAGAGTATTTTATCAAATGAAAGTGGCAACAAGATTTCTAACCCTCTTCGCTTTTGTCGGACTTGCCGTGTTCTATTCTGGTTGCGGCAAAGAACCAACGGATAACCGCACAACGGAAGAGAAACAGCTCGATCAGTTGAAAGGAACGTGGGCAATGGTGTCGGCAAATGACGGCAACGACAGGACTTCAGACTTTTCAAACCTTGTTTTGACGGTTGCCGGTAGCTTTAGTCAGGGCGGCACGTATAACTACAGCCTGACAGGCACTCGTCCGAACCCTAGCCCCTGGCCAGCATCCGGCACGTGGAAGTTTGGAACCGACCCTTTGACCCAGATTATCCGCGACCCCGGTGATGATATCGAGATCGATGCGACTTATGAAGTATCTGCAACTGACCTCGAAATTGTCTTCGTTATTCCAGACAACTGGGTTGGCGGGCGTACACAATCCGTGAGTGGTACCTGGACATTCAATTTCGTGAAGCAGTAAATCACACAAGACATAAAATCAAAAGGCTCGTAAGTCAACGAGCCTTTTTTTATTTGAGTACTACAAGTGTGATTCCGTCTCCGCCCCGCTCTACATGCTCATCGCTGACTGAGGCAACTTGTTTGTACTTTCTGAGATGATCGCGAATGACCTTGCGCAGCACGCCCTCTCCCTTCCCGTGAAGGATGCGCAGTTCACCCTGCCCCAGCAGAATTGCGGTATCAATAAACTGATCAAGGATAGCGATAACTTCGTCCACCCGCTTACCACGCACGTCAAGTGTGCTGTTGAATTGTGATTGTTTTTCGTGGATGTTGAGGCCCACTGAACGAAGTCTTGCGGAAATCTCTTTTTGAATTGCTCCCGTTACTTTCTCGAGCCGGTCGAGGGCAATCAACGACTTCAACTCGCCAAACTGCACTGAGGCTGTCTTGCCCTTGACAGAAAGCACAACTCCGCTGCTATCCTGACCTACGATTCGGACGCGGTCTCCTTCAGCAATATCCTGTTTGGATTTTTCTGCTGCTTCTTTTTTTGGTGAAAGCACTTTCTGCGTCAGCGATTCCAGTCCCTTTCGCACCTTAAGCGTTTCTTTTCGCTCGGCCTGATTGGCGCGGATATGGCGGATCGTCTTTTCAATTTCACGGTTCGTTTCTTTCAAAATCCCTGCAGCCTCTTCCTTCGCTTTGTTGAGTATCTCTTTCTTTTTCGATTCGAGTTCGCTGGAAAGTGTCTGGTATTTCGCCAGCGAAGCCTTGAGTTCAGTTTCCTGTCGCTCCATGCGTTTGATCTTTTCGCTGAGTTCCTGGCGCTCTTTTTCGAGTGAGCGCACTAAAGTTTCAAAGCCTGCCAGATCCTTTCCTACGAGTTGCTCCGCCTGCATCAGCGTTTGTTGTGGTAAGCCGGTTTTTCGCGCAATTTCAAGCGCAAACGAACTTCCAGGTTTACCGATGTCGAGCATGTAGAGGGGCACAAGATTCTTGTCATCAAAACGCATCGCAGCGTTGCGGATGCCCTGACGTTGCCCGGCAAAAAGTTTAAGATTGTAATAGTGGGTTGTTGCCACGCCCCAGACACGCTTTTTTAACAAGGCATCCAACACAGCCTGGGCAATTGCGCCACCGAAGTTTGGATCGGTGCCGGAGCCAAGTTCGTCCATCAAAATCAGAGAGCGATCCGTGGCATGCTGGATGAATGCTCCCATATTCTTCAGGTGACTGCTATACGTGCTCAGATCATTTTCGATAGACTGCTGATCACCAATGTCAAGAAATATGTCATTGAAAATTCCAACGTGTGACCGGTCCGAAACTGGAATCAGCATACCGCACTGCACCATGTACTGTAGCAAGCCAACCGTTTTTAACGTTACAGACTTTCCTCCCGCGTTCGGTCCCGATACCAGCAGCAGTCTGTCTACCGGATCAAGGTCAATATTCAGCGGGACGATCTCTCTTTTACCTTTCAGGCTCAGGTAGAGCAACGGGTGTCTGGCAGTATACCAGGTCAGCGCAGGCTTAGATTCAATCACAGGCATATCCGCTCCGACTTCTAATGAGAACTTCGCTTTCGCGCGAATGAAATCAATCTGGGCGAGGAACTGAAATGACAGTTTTAGCTCATTCAATCGCTCCCGCATCTGGTCGGTAAGCGCTTTCAGTATCCTGATCACTTCGCGTTTTTCAGAATGCTCAAGATCGCGGATCTCATTGTTGGTTTCGAGCATCTCGGTCGGCTCCATAAAAACGGTCTGACCCGTTGCTGATTCATCCAGGATAAAACCTTTCAACTTGCGTTTGTGCTCTGCCTGGATCGGAATAACGAGTCTGCCATCGCGAATGGTAGGCAGCGCACCTTCGGGCACCCATTTTTGTTTGACTGCCTGTCTGAAGAGATGATCGGCAAGTCTGCGGAGACGTGTCTGCTCCTCGCGCAATTTTTTGCGGAGCTTGCCAAGATCCGGGCTCGCAGAATCTTTCACGAGCGCACGATCATCGATTTTATCGTAAATCTGTTGTGGCACCTGGCTCGTGATAGTAACAGGCTCGCTAAGCTTGTGGAGCTGCGGATAAATTTCTTTTGATTTGGCGAGAAAAGAACGGCTGCTGATGATTGTGTCAAGCGCCTGGGCAAGTTTAAGAAACTCCTCCGCTTCAAGGTAATTGCCCTCAAGCGAGATGCGTTTCATCCACTCTTCTCCATCAAAAAAATGCTGTGACGGAAAGTTTTCACCCTTCTCGAGAATCTGCTTAAACTCGAGATTTTGCCGCAATAAAATCTTGATGAACTCAGCATCGGTGCTGAAGCGCATGCGATCTATCCACCCGGCACCTGCAATGGAGAGACAATACGATTTGAGTCGTTGACGGATCTGGTCAACACCAAGCTTTTCTTCTAATGTTTCTGGGAAAATCATTGCTGATGATCGCGTGGCACCCGCTGCTCCCGCAGCTGCAGGGAGTCGATGAGGGTGGCATAAATAACTTCCATCTCTTTGGGATGGTCCATATAATAATCTACTGACGCCCGGAAAACAGAATCAGGCACCTTAAGGTTCGCGAACACCTTCTTTTCCATACTACCGAATACCAACGCAGCCGAATCTGCGTTCAGCGACAGGCGGTTAACCTTTTGTTCTGCCAGGTAAACTTCGGCAAGTGCCTGCACCATCTGCTGATGTGACAAAATATAATCCGGCTTTCTTTTCTGCTCTTTTGTGCACGAAAACGCAGCCGCAAGAGCAAAAGCCAGCACGAAAAAACGGGAACCAAATGTGATCAGACCTTTCACAGTTTATAATAACCTAATCTCCTTAAATGGATGCGCAAAATACTCATAATTATCCTATTTTCGGGCCCAACAGGCACATTGAAACTGTCGCTGCCAGCAAAGGCAGTTTTAGCAAACTAAAGGCCGTGAAAGAGTTATTACGAAAACTTAGAAGATACGAGATCCAGATCCGCAAGGCGATCAACAGCCAGATGCAGGGAGATTTCCATTCGATCTTCAAGGGATCAGGCCTCGAGTTCGATGATGTTCGTCCGTATCAATACGGTGACGATATACGCACGATTGACTGGAACGTAAGCGCTAAGGGCCATGGAACGTTTGTTAAAACGTACCGTGAAGAAAAAGAACAGACTGTATTTTTCATCCTTGACGTAAGCGCTTCCGAGAACATTGGAAGCCCGGGTCGTACGAAGGCTGATATCGGAAAAGAGATCTGCGGGGTGCTGGCACTTTCTGCGGGCAAGGAATCAAGCCATGTGGGGCTCATCTGTTATTCCGACATGAAGGAAAAATACCTCAAGCCGACCAAGGGGAATCTCCAGGCTTACGAGATAATTTCTGCGCTTGCTAACCTGAAGCCGAAATCAGCGAAGACCAATCTTTCAAAGGCGATCTCCTTTGCGTTAAATACCATCAAGCGCAGAAGTGTCGTTATTCTTATTTCTGACTTTATCGATGAAGGTTATTTTCATAACATGAAGTCACTGGCGCGCAGACACGACCTGGTTGTCATTCACATCAGCGACAAGCGTGAAACAAGACTGCCGAAACTCGGAATTATTCCGATTGAAGATAAGGAGAGCCACCGGACACTCTGGATCAACACATCGTTCGGAGATTTCCGCGACAAGATTGTTAAACGCTACTCCAGCAGAAAAACAGAACTGGAATCTTTCAGCAGAAAACACCAGATCAATTTTATCTCACTCGACACAGATGAGGACTATGTTCCGAAGCTGCTGAAGTTATTCAAAGTGAGAAATAAGTCGCTCAAAACTACCTGAGTCATGCTGCGGAGTTTTCCTGACAGAATATTTTTTATGCGTTTCGTCCAGGTTAGTGCCCTGCTGATGCTGCTGACTGTGCCGGGAAAAACTTCCGCACAGACAGTCGATGTGCGCGCAGGATTTCTTGCAGACAGTATTGATATCGGAGAGACCACAGGCTTTTATTTGGCAGCACACTACGGAGATAGCGTTAGCGTGCTTTTTCCAGACTCCACGTATCAATTTTCTACCTTTGAATTCGACCGAAAGACATACTTCGCGACAAAAACAAGAAACAGCATCAGCGTAGACAGCGCTGTTTATTATGTCAGCACGTTTGAAGTCGATCGTGCGCAGTTCCTGCAGCTTCCTGTTTTCATTCTCCAACCGCGCGATTGCACTGTAATTCAATCTCTGGCAGATACGATCCTCGTCAGGCAAATGGTTGCCGAAGTACCTGATTCGGTGGCGATTGATCAGCTCCCGCTGAAGATGAATACAGCCTATCAGAAAGTACCGTTCCAGTTCAACTACTGGATACTGATCATCGCGATCGGTGTGCTCGTGCTTATTGGCGTTATTGTATGGATCTTTTTCGGAAAACGAATTGCACGCTACTTCCGCGCTAAACGTCTTCAGCGCAAGCATGAAGAATTCATCAGGGGGTACGGCCAGATGGTTCAGCAATTGCAAAACGGATTTAACAGCAACGAAGCGGAGAAGGCTTTATCATTCTGGAAGCGATATATGGAAGTGCTTGAACGCTATCCGTTCACTAAACTTACAACACGCGAAACGCTGATGCTAACGAAGGACGAATCTCTCGCCAATAATCTCAGTCAGATCGACCGAGCGATATATTCTGATCGGCCTACCGCACTTACACCATTTGAACAGCTGAGGGCTTTTGCCGACCAGCGATTCACAAAAAAACTACAGGAGGTGCAGCATGGTTAACGACTATTCTGCCCCGTGGTATTCGCTCGAGTGGTACCAGCCAACCACCCTGGGAAATTTTTCGTGGGAGCATCCTGAATTCCTTTACTTGTTGCTGGCCGTTCCGCTCATTTTTGTTGTGCGGTGGGCGCTTCGATATTACTTCAATCAAAAGTTGCCCGTAGCAGTTTCGCAACGTGACCTTAGAACATCGCCAATCAATCTGGTCAGGCTCGTTCCGGAATTGCTGATGATGATCGCCCTGCTGCTGATTATTACAGCCCTGGCGCGTCCGCAAAAGACAAATGAGAAAGTTGAACAGTGGACAGAAGGGATTGACATTATGATTGCGCTCGATATTTCGCAGTCGATGCAGATCGAGGATTTCACTCCTAACCGTTTGCAGGCAGCAAAACGTGTGGCGCTCGATTTCATCCAGGGTCGAGTGCAAGACCGGATCGGTATTGTTGTTTTCTCGGGGGATGCTTTTTCACTTGCTCCGCTTACCACTGACTACGATCTGCTTCGCTCGTACATCAACGAGATCAATTTTGAAATGATTGAGAACCGCGGCACCGCCATCG
The DNA here is from genome assembly GCA_029309925.1 of Fulvivirgaceae bacterium JP3-4. Lineage (GTDB taxonomy): Bacteria > Bacteroidota > Bacteroidia > Cytophagales > Cyclobacteriaceae > Chryseosolibacter. The sequence goes on along the minus strand of JARKND010000001.1, from coordinate 865,436 downwards.
GAAGTGCGATGGCTGTTGTGACAAACCGGATGCGCGAGAGCGAATCAAAATCAAAGGTGTGTATTCTGCTGAGTGACGGTGATAATACGGCAGGCAATATTGACCCGATCACAGCAGCTGAACTCGCATCAGCCTACAACATTAAAGTCTATACCATCGTGGTAGGGAAAGAAGGTCTTGTGCCTTACGGAAAAGATTTTTTTGGTAGACCGAACATGATAGAGAACACTGTTGATGAAACCACGCTTCGCAAGATGGCTGAAATTGGCGGTGGACAATTCTTCCGTGCGACAGACAACCAGGCGCTGTCGCAGGTGTTCCAGAAGATCGATCAGTATGAAAAAGCGGAGATCAAAGAGACGCGATTCAAAGACACGTCAGATTACTACTTCATATATCTTCAATGGGCTATTTGTTTCTTCCTGTTGTGGCTTGCCCTCAAGAGCACGTTTGTCACGAATGTGTTGCAGGACTAACGACAAGTCTAACAGGCACAAGCAAGAAAACACTCGAAGTGGTCAGACTATAGAAGGGATGCCAGCAGGGAGATTTTAGTCGTCAGACCATAGGGAGCGCGGCAAGGCAGGGAGAGTTTAGTCGTCAGACAATAGGGAGGGCGGCAAGGGATGGAGATTTTAGTCATCAGACCACGAGGCGTGGTCGGACGACTTAGAGGCCGTGAAAATCGTCTGCCATGAAAATGAGTCTTCCTCCAAAGATCAACAGCACAAAACCAAGCACAAGATTCAACGTCCGGATGAACTTTGGTGTAAGCACAATCCGAAGTTTATCTGCGAGTTTCGCTTTAATGATATCGGTAATAAATACGGTACTCACGATGGCGGCAAAAAAAGGGATGGCTTTGCCTGGTGTGGAGTAGCCCAGTTTTGTTGTGGCTACGCCTACGGTTCCGAGCCAGAAGATAAATACCATCGGTGTAAGGCCGTTGATGATAAATCCCTTGGTAATCAGTCTGAAGGGGCTCCTGGCCTGCACATTCATCGGATCGTATTTCGCAAGTCTCCTGCTTTTGATCAACAGGTAGTACAAGCCCATGATCAAAAGAACACCGCCCCCAAAGTATGCCAGATATTCCTTGAAGTTTTCATTGTCGAACAACTGGTAAACGCCCATGTAGCAGATGGTGATGTAGAATGCATCACTGAGGGAAACACCTATCGCGACAAAAAATCCGCTCCAGAAACCGCGTTCGATGCTGGTTTGCAAGAGGGTAAAAAACACCGGCCCGATGAGACAGGCCAGCACTAAACCTGAAACGACTCCGTTAAGAATGCTTTCCATTCGATCGGGATTGTAGAAATGATTTCCACTCGTCAAGCTGAGCTTTCTTCATCACCCGCGGGAACTTGTTCTGTCCCCCAACTTTTCCCTTCGACTCCATCCACTCATAAAATGTTTTCAGCGGGAGCACATCCACGAAAACTTCTTTTAAGGCTGCACTGCGTTCCACCGCGTAGTCATCATTCAAAACCTTCAGATGATGATCCAGTTTTTCCTTCAGCAGTTTCGGGTCCACTTTATCGTCAGTGCCCACAAACCAATGGTGCGCAAAAAGCGTTTCGTACGGAATACCCGCTACGGTGAACTCCGGAATGCCGATGTTCAAATCATTCGCGACAAGCTCAATGGCTTTATTCATGTTATCCACTGAAAGGTGTTCGCCACACAAACTGAGGAAGTGCTTTGTCCTTCCGGTGATCACAATTTCCGATTCTTCCAGTGAAGTAAATTTGATCACGTCACCTATCAGATAACGCCAGGCTCCGGCACAACTCGAAAGCAGCAATGCATACTCTTTCCCTTCCTCCACCTCGTCAATGAGGAGTGTTTCTGCATCAGGTTTTACTTCACCGTTCGAATCAAAATTCTTTTCTTCAAAAGGAACGAACTCATAGAAGATGCCATTGTTCAGCACAAGGCGCATGGTTCTGCGGTTCGGATATGCCTGGAATGCGATGAAGCCTTCCGAAGCCAGATACGTTTCGATATAATAAATCGGGCGGCCCAGCAACTTTTCAAATCCTTTACGGTATGGGTCGAACGATACGCCTCCGTGAACATACACCATAAGGTTTGGCCAGATCTCGTGAATGTTGTTAAGCTTGTGATACTTGATGATCTTTTCCAGCAAGATCTGTATCCATGCGGGAACGCCTACAACAATTCCGATATCCCAGTCCTTTGCGTTGCGCGCGATCTGGTCGAGCTTTACATCCCAGTTTCTGTTCTTGGCAATTTTCTTTCCGGGCTTATAAAAATGCTGGAACCAGAATGGAAGGCGCGCTGCCTGGATACCACTGAGATCGCCTTCAAAAAAACTTCCTTTTCGGTTGAGGTGTGTACTTCCGCCAAGCATCAGGATACCAGCCTCAAAAGCTTCAGGCTGCAGATCATACTTTGAAAGCGTAAGGATCTGACGGACACTCGTCTTCTGAATGGCCTTGGTCATATCTTTCGTGACCGGAATATATTTCGATGCAGCTTCCGATGTCCCTGAACTCAGTGCAAAGTATTTCACACGACCAGGCCAGCACACGTTCTTAATTCCTTTCTGCGCAAGTTTCCACCAATCGTTATAGATCTTGTTGTATGTATGGATCGGAACCTTCTTCTTGAAGCGGTTATAAAATTCCCTGTCGCCCTGCTTAAATCCGTTGAGGATGTCCTGAAATCCATAATACTTTCCAAATTCGGTGGCGTTCGCGGTGATCAGCAATTCCTTGAGTTCCTTCTTCTGCAGGTCGAAGGGAGAAGTATATTCCTGCTCAAGCATTTCGCGGATTCGAATTCCTTTCTTGAGCAATGTTCCGAGGATCGCCATAGTTCTTTTTGGACAGCTTTTAAAGCGTTAAAAATAGGAATGAAATCGATAACAGCCCAATTCAATCAGCACGTTACTATTACATACAAATTCCTCCCTAAATTTACCAAAGAATTGTCGGTTTGATGAGCATAAAAAACAGATTATCAGCGTTTAAAGAGTCGCTCCCACCCCATTGCGAACTGATTGCCGTGTCAAAGACACATCCGGTTGAAGTGATTCTGGAGGCATATCAGGCGGGTCAGCGCAAGTTTGGCGAAAATAAAGTACAGGAGCTTGTGCCAAAAGCCGAGGCGTTGCCGCGAGACATCGAGTGGCACATGATCGGCCATTTGCAGTCCAATAAAGTGAAATACATCGCACCTTTCATACATCTTATTCACTCCATCGATAGTCTGAAGCTGCTTGAAGAAGTCGACAAACAGGGAAGGAAAAATAACCGTGTCATCAGCTGCCTGCTTCAGGTACATATCGCCCGCGAGGAAACGAAGTTCGGATTCTCAGAAGAAGAAATTCTGGAGCTGCTTTCAAAAGCTGCATTTGACCAGTTGGTGAATGTAAAAATACTCGGGCTGATGGGAATGGCTACGTTCACTGAAAACAAGACGCAGGTTGCTTCAGAATTTCGTTCATTGCGATCTCTATTTGACAAACTCAGGCAACACTCACTTCCGAAAAATATGGAGATGAAAGAGCTGTCCATGGGAATGAGCAACGACTACCGCGAGGCGATCGAAAATGGAAGCACATTCATCAGAGTGGGGACAGCAATCTTCGGCACGCGAGATTACAGCAACTGAAAAAACGAGATGAAACAGAAAACAACTTTACAGATCGGAGCAATAGCCGGAGCGTTGGCGGTATCGATCGGAGCCTTTGGCGCTCACGGACTCAAGTCTCTGCTCGAAGCGAATCAACGCACCGAGACATTCGAACTTGCAGTCCGGTATCATTTTTACCACACGGCCGCGTTGCTAATCACAGGCATGCTGATGCAATACTTTGATGAGCGAAGGCTTCGCTGGGCATCTGTCGCCTTTGTTGCTGGTATTGTCATTTTCAGCGGAAGTCTTTATGCCCTTTCACTTACCGGCATCACTATCCTGGGTGCCATTACGCCTCTCGGTGGCGTTGCATTTATCGTGGGATGGCTGATGATGATGGCCTCTTTCGGAAAAAAGAAAGAACAAAAAACTTAGACTCGAAGACTGTTACTGTGGCTGCGCCTTCTCGAGAATGTTTGCCGAGAATGACAGCCTGTTACCTTCCGGGTTAATGGCATTGCTGACAATCGTAACTGGTTTATTCTGACGGCCGATTTTTCCTGCCGTGTTAAATGATACGGTCAGTTCGCCCTTTTCGCCCGGAGCGATCGGATCCCTTGGCCATCCTTTTGGCGTAGTACATCCACAGGTAACTTCAACATTTGTAATGATCAGCGGTTGATTTCCGGTATTCGTGAATGTGAACACTTTTTCAACTTTATCTCCCTGCGCGATGTCGCCAAAGTCGTGAGTCCGCGTTTCGAACGTTATGACCGGTCCGTCTTTCTCGGTGGTCGCCTGTGCGTTGACGCCAGCGATTACAACCAGTAAGCAGATGGATAACAACCATGATTTTTTCATATCTGAAGTTTTCACAAATTTAAAAGATTCCGGCAACGTACATCCGAGCCCTTTTGGACTACTGGCTAAACAGCGTTATCAGAAGTTTAGCAACTTAGGGACCAGTTTTTTTCACGAGCTTTAGGAACAGAACAAAGTCATGGATAAAGAAGTTGCCAAAGTTTATGGAAATAAAGTAAGGGTTCGCGCGTGTGGCATTTGCTGGGACGGGGAAAAACTCCTCATGGTGAACCACGCGGGCATCACATCAACAAACTTCTGGGCACCTCCCGGAGGTGGCGTTGAATTCGGGCAGTCGATTGAAGAAGCCCTGAAGAAAGAATTTCTGGAGGAAACAGGCTTTGCTGTGGTGCCTGGAGAATTTCTTTTTGGATGCGAATACATTGAGCAACCCATCCACTCTATCGAGTTGTTTTACGCGATCAGGGCAACTTCAGGCACGCTGAAAAAAGGCTGCGATCCGGAAATACAAATTATTAAAGACGTTAAGTTTCTAAGCAGTGCCGAGATCGAGTCGTTTCCAAAGAAAGAACTCCATGGCATTTTCAGAATTGTTCAGTCGCCAGCCGACTTACAGAATTTGCGCGGATTTTTCAGGATTTAACGAACATCTGTAAGAAGCCACTTCGTAAAACCCCATAAAATCTTTATACTTGTAGGATATATGAAAACCGCTTAACGGCCAATAACTTGCAGACAGCAGCGCTCAATTTCAAGCTCATAAAAAAAATCAAGGATGAGCGTTTTGACGAAGACCTCATTCATGAATATCAGCTGCTGATCAATATTGGCTTCCGCGACCTTCAGGTAGGTGTAATTGACGATCGCGAAAACCGGATGCTTCTCCTTGAAGATTACGTGTTTCCCTCCCTGACATCACCTTCCGAACTTCTTCAGATCTTAGACCAGCTTTTCGATGCGCATGCATTTCTGAGGGCCGCCTTCTGGAAAACGATCAAGATCTCGATCAAAAACAACAAGTACGTGCAGGTGCCCGAAGCGCTATTCCTCGAAGAAGCAAGATCAGAATACCTGCGGTTTAATGCGTACATCGAAGACGATGAAGAAGTGCTGGCGGTTCCCAATCCAAAAACAAAAGCCGTAACGGTGTTTGCCATTTCAACGCCACTCAAGAACTGGCTGCATGAGCTGTACCCGAAGGGCAAAATGATTTTCATGCATCAGTCTGCGGTGCTGATTGAAACGCTGACAACCTACGCGACTTATAAAAAAGACAACTCATTGTACATCTATGTGGACCGCTTCAAACTCCACATCATTTCCTGCAGGAACGGCAATCTCTTATACTACAACCAGTTTGCGATCAGGCAATTTTCGGATTACGTGAAGTATATCATGCTCGTGCTCAAGTCGCTGAACCTTAGTCAGCAAAACAGCCAGGTGGTATTGTGGGGTTATATCGGAAAAAACTCACCGCACTACAACGAGTTCTACAAATATATCAATAACGTTGTGTTTGGTCACCGCCCGAAGTTTCTTGCGTTCGGTTATATGTTTGATGAAGTGCAGGACCACCACTTCTTTGACCTCTACGGAATGCATTTGCTGCAACGGCAATAAGTCAACTCACGAACACTCTTAATCATGGCAGAAAAAAAGGTAGCATTGTTTCCTGGTTCCTTCGATCCGTTCACGAAAGGTCATGAAGACATTGTGCTGCGCGGGCTTCAGATCTTCGATGAGATTGTGATCTCCATCGGATACAACAGTCAGAAGAGCAACCGGTACTTCCCGATTGATCTGATGGTGGAAAAAATCCGTGGGACCTTCCAGAATTATCCGGGCATTAAGGTGCAGACGTACGCTGAGCTCACCGCTGAGTACGCCAAGCGCTTCAATGCGCGTTACCTGCTTCGCGGCCTGCGCAACACCACCGACTTTGAATATGAAAACAGCATCTCGCAGATCAATCGCAAACTGAATCATCAGCTGGAGTCTGTATTTCTTATCACGACACCTCAATTCGCATGGATCAATTCATCAATCATCCGCGAGGTTCACAAGTATGGCGGGGATGTAAGTGATTTTTTACCGTATAAGCTCAGCTAAGCAAAATACAAAATCCATTTTACCACAGAGGTATTGTAGCTCTTTACTAGGTGACTTCTGCTAAATCGGGCCTTTGTACATACGAGATGCGCTTTGGAGGCTGATCAAATGAGAATATGCGAACATGAGGGTGAGCAAGGTTGTCTAATGCGTTGCTCATGCCAGAGCGATGAGGGGACGGAGAAATGCAGAAATCCATTTTAAGAGATGATCGGGGTAATGGTTTTTGGCGATAGCAATGGCGAAATGGGTGTGGACGATGAATCGCTGATAAAAGCCATGGCGATAGTCAAAAGCCTTAGCCTGCCTTCAACCGATTCTCTGCCTTCTCGTAATATTGCTCAAAGACGTATTGGATTGATTTGTAGGAATGTTCAAGGGCATGATATACTTCCTTGCGACTCATCCAGCGAAGCTCTTCGATGTCTTCTTCTGTGGCGGGTTTCATCCGTGAGTCGTCCATGCTGTCCATTGCATACCATTTTGTTTTTTTCAGCATGGCGCGTTTGTTCATCGTGTACGTGTGCCACGTGGTGCAGATCTTTTTACCGAGCTTCACCTGAATGTTACACTCCTCTCCCACTTCTCGAACAGCAGTCTGCTTATACTTTTCGTTCTTCTCTTTCTTCCCCTTGGGGAGATCCCATTTCTTCAGGCGATAGATCATCAGGAACTTCTCTTTCTTGCGCACAAGCCCTCCTGCGGCTTTCACGATCTTGAATTTGCGTTCGAGAAAGTCGAGAATTCCTTCGTAGTCTACCACGGTGAGGATGAGCGTGAGCACATTCGAAGGAACATTGGAATTGAGAAGGCCTAGTAGTGTTTCGAAGCTTGTTTCGTTAACATTGTCGACCCAAACATGATGAATGAGCCGCGCCTGAGTCACTGCTTCTTTTGCAGCGTCAATAGTATGGTTATAGCGTCCGGAATCCGGCTTTTCACCGGGTTTCAGGATGCGCACAGGAATGTCGTTAATAAAAATGATCATTCAGAAACCAGGTAAAATTCCTCCCTTGCAAGAGAGTAAAATATTCGGTAGGTCACAAGAGGGGGGCGCGATTTAGGCGAAGATTTTTGTCATTCCAAAGGATGCTTTCGTTTGCAACGCCCGCCTCTTTCACTAAACGGAAATTCCGTCTATTTTTGAGGCTATGCCAATAATCAAAGTGCAGGCTGAAACTGCAGCCCGGATCGCCCAATTGCTGTTGAAAATCGAAGCCATTAAACTGAACACGCAGAAGCCATTTACGTGGAGCTCTGGCTGGAAATCACCGATTTACTGCGACAACCGACTATCGCTTTCCTATCCACAAGTGCGAAGCGAGGTGCGAGATGCACTCGTGAGCGTAATCAGGGAAAACTTCCACACAGCCGAAGGAATCGCAGGCGTGGCTACTGCCGGCATCGCACAGGGTGCATTGGTGGCTGATCAACTGACTCTTCCGTTCCTGTATGTCAGGCCGAAGCCGAAAGATCACGGCATGGAAAACCTGATCGAAGGAAAAATCACAAAAGGTCAGAAGGTTGTTGTAGTAGAAGACCTGATCTCAACAGGAGGCAGCTCATTAAAAACGGTGGCAGCGCTTCGTGAGGCCGGATTTCAGGTACTTGGAATGGTGTCAATCTTCAACTACGGATTTGATATTGCATCAAAGAACTTTTACGAAGCCGATGTTTCACTGGTGAGCCTGAGCGACTATAGTCACTTGCTCACACAGGCCCTGAAGGAAAACTACATCACCGAAGAGCAGGTCACTTCGCTGAAGGCATGGCGCGTGGATCCAGCCAACTGGCGGAAATAGGCTAAAGCGACCGACACCTCATTTTTGACGGTTTGGATGGGTTCCCGGCATTTAATACATTTACCCGCAATTTATCACTAGCTATGCAGGAAATTCCCAGGAAAGTAACCGAAATATTAGTTGAGAAGCTTGGAATCGCAGAATCTGAAATCACACCTGACGCCAATTTTGTAAAAGACCTTGGAATCGATTCTCTTGACTATGCTGAAATCGTCATGGAATTCGAGCAAACTTTTGATATCCGTATCCCCGATGACGATGCTGAAAAAATGCAGACGTTTGGCCAGGCCGTGAAGTATATCCAGGAGAAAATTGAGAAAAAGCAGAAGGCTTAATGCTTAAAGCAGAAAGCTTAAAGCAGAAAGCAGTTTTTCTGACAACCACACTCACCTCATAGGAAGTCGTTTAACCCTTACTCTTCTGTTGCAAAATTTCAATGTCGTAATCTCAGGCCTTAAGCTTTAAGCTTTTTGCTTTACGCTTACTGTATCAGGCTGTCCTTATCCGCTGATTCGAAGTAGCTCCATAGCCGCTGACCTTTCGTGGCAATCGATTTGACAAAAGGCTGGGCGCCTGATTTGTCTTTCATTTTCACGATCTGCCATCCGTTGGAAGTATCATCCCAGATCACTACGTATTTCTGATTGGCGATCAACAGCACGTCCATTTCGTAAATTTCTTCGTGCTGATTGTCGTATTGACCGGTGAACTGCAGGATCACGTGATCTTTTTTGAAAAGTTCCCCTCTTCGGCAGTCGATATTGTTGAGTCGCATCAGTAATTTCGCTTCCTTGTTCCAGGCTTTGAACATAAGCTTACGCGGATGATAGAAATCCATTCCGGGAAAAATTTAGTTATCTGATTGTGAAGAACGAAGTTAGCAAGGTATTGTTCATTATCAACAAGCATGCTGGCAAAGGATATCAGCCTGCACTGGAGGGTGCTATCATCGATGCATGCGTAAAAAACAATATCGAGTGCTCGATCGAATACACGAAAGCACGAGGACATGCAACGGAACTTGCACGTGAGGGAAGGATGTTCGATCAGGTGGTAGCAGTAGGTGGTGACGGAACTGTAAATGAAGTGGCACAAGGCCTGACGGGTTCGTCAACACCGATGGGAATTCTCCCTAATGGATCCGGAAATGGTCTGGCGCGCCACCTCAAAATTCCAATCAACATTCCGAAAGCGCTCACTTACCTGATGGAAAGCAAAGCCATCGCCATTGACACTTTTACCCTGAATGGAAAGCTGTCATTGAATGTATCAGGTATAGGATTCGATGGACACATCGCCAACATTTTCGGTAAGGAAAAAAAACGCGGATTGCAAGGTTATGCGAAACATACGATCAACGAATTTCTTGCTTTCAAGGAATTTGAAGCAAGGCTGACGGCAGATGGTAAAAGCATCACGAAAAAAGCGTTTGTGATCGCGATAGCAAATTCATCGCAGTACGGGAACAACGCACGCATCGCGCCTGCTGCATCTGTATGCGATGAACTGCTGCACATATCCATTCTGAAGAAAATTCCGCCATACCGGATGGATTTTATCTACTCATTTTTCAATGGAACGATCGATACCTCTTCGTTTTGTGAAATCCTGGAAGTAAAAAATCTTGACATCACCCTTGATCACGAGATGGCATACCACGTAGATGGTGAACCCTGTGGTACCTCAGACCGGTTTACGATCGCTTTGCAACCTTCCGCTTTAAAGATGATGGTGCATCCGAGCACGGAGAAGCCTTGAATGCAAATTTCGCGTGCAAGGTTCAAGGTTCAAGGTTCAAGGTTCCAAGATCCAAGATCCAAATACCAAGGAATCCAAGGTCGAATACGGCTTTGACTTTTGGGCTTCGGATCTTGGAATTTGGGATTTGGATCTTGGTATTTGGAATTTCCCACAGCGTGACGACCTCACCTCCGCCACCCGAAAATACCGCACGAGGGGTTAATTCAGTACACTGGATTTCCATGTACCTTCAAGCTAAAATTAACCTAACATGAAAAAGTATCTAGCTATTGTGCTTCTGACACTGAGCGGAAGCGCAGTGTTTGCCCAGGGCATCACGCTGCCTCCCAGTGGTGGCAATCAGAAATCAAGTGTAACCCAGTGGATTGGCCCTGTTTCGGTTACCATCAATTACTCCAGCCCTAACGTCACAGGACCAAACGGTGAAGACCGCAAGGGAAAGATCTGGGGCGGAGTGGTGCATTACGGATTAATTGACCAGGGTTTTGGCTCATCAAAGGCGGCACCGTATCGCGCTGGCGCAAACGAAAACACTACTATTGCTTTCTCGCACGATGTAAAGATCAACGGACAGGATTTGAAAGCCGGAACATACGGTTTGTTTCTGATTGCAGAAAAGGAAGGACCTTACACCTGGATATTCTCAAAAAATCATGAAAGCTGGGGCAGCTACTTCTACGATCCCAAAGAAGACGCACTTCGCACACAGACAACACCTGTTGACGCTGAGTACACAGAATATTTAACCTTCGGGTTTGACACCCGCGAATTGACAACGGCAACAGCATACATGCAGTGGGAGAACAAACGCGTTCCGCTGAAGATCGATGTGCCGAATGCAAATGAACTATATGTGAATATCATCCGAAACGAGCTACGCAACTTCGATGGATTCGATTACCGCAACATTCAGGCTGCAGTAAACTTCTGCGTTCAAAACAAGATCAACCTGGAGGAAGCGTTAACGTGGGCGGACTATGCAATCTCTTCTCCCGTAGGTGTCGAAGACTTTGGAAGCCTTCGTACAAAAGCAAACGTCCTCACCGCACTTAATCGCGAAAGTGAAGCCGAAGCGGTTATGCAAAAGGCGCTCAATCACCCCAGCGCAGACGTAACATCGGTTCATCAATACGGAAGACAACTGCTGGCGGCTGGCAAAAAAGAAAAAGCACTCGAAGTATTCAAACTAAATCGCCAGCGTCATCCCGATGATAAGTTTACAACGTTCGTTGGTCTTGCGCGCGCCTACACCGCCCTTGGCGACAACAAGAACGCAATCAAGAACTGGGAGACCGCAATTAAAAACCTTCCTGAAAACCAGAAGCAAAACCTCGCTTTTTATGAGGGAGAGCTGAAGAAGCTCAAGGGTTAATATGCTAATGAATCAATATGTCAATGTGCCAATGGGAGACTACTTACCTCATTGGCACATTGACTAATTGCCGTATTGTCACATTTAGACTTTCGGAATCGCATACCCATTATGGTACTTCACACCGAGGTGCTTGTTTGCCTCTTCTTCCCTGAATTTCTTCTTTTGTTCGTCCCAATGAAGGATCATACCTGTTTTGTATGAGATGTTGCCCATCTGGCAGACTTTTGCTACGTGCGCGCCTTCGGTGATCGGGCATGTAAGCTCATCGAATTTTCTCGACTTAACTGCATTGATGAAGTTTTGTGTGTGCGCATCGAGGCCCGATCCCTTGTTGGGCTGATAGGGAACTGCTTCCATCCGTTTTTCATCTGGTATCACTTCCCATCCTCCGCGATGCAGCACAAGGGTTCCATTGTTTCCGATGTACGCCATACCGTGGTCCTTTCCGTAATTTCCGTTAGAGATCCCTTGCGCGTGCTCCCAGATCATCGTGAAGTTTCCAAAGTCGTAAGTTGTCGCGAGCGTGTCGGGAGTTTCATTGCCACCATTGGGATACGCGTACTTTCCACCAGAAGCGTAAACAGATTTTGGAAGCGGTGCCTTCATACCCAGCAGCACATAGTCGATGAGGTGTACACCCCAGTCTGTCATCAGACCACCCGCATAGTCCCAGAACCAACGGAAGTTGAAGTGAAAACGATTTTCATTGAAAGGTCTTTTCGGGGCAGGGCCCAGCCACATATCGTAGTTTACGCCTGGAGGCGTAGGAGAATCCGGTTTAGCAGGAATGTCTTTCATCCACCCCTGATATGCCCACGCCTTCACGGTGCGGATCTGTCCGAGCTTTCCGCTTTGTAAAAAGTTAAGGGCATCAACGAAGTGCGGCATACTGCGCTGCCACTGACCGGCCTGCACTGCTTTGTTATATCGCTTCTGCGCAGCAATCATGGCGTCACACTCTGCAATGGAGTTGCCCACTGGTTTCTCTACATAAACATCTTTGCCGGCAGCGCATGCATCGATCATCTGCAGGCAGTGCCAGTGATCGGGAGTACCAATGATCACGATATCGATGTCTTTGTTTTCAAGAAGCTTGCGATAGTCGGTGTAGGTTGTCACCTTGATGTTGCCTTCCTTGAGTTCGGCCACACGTTTGTTGATAACATTTTCATCCACATCGCAGATAGCCATCAGGTTGACTTCCGGTATTTTCATGATGGATTTCGTGTCGGCCCAGCCCATACCGTTGATGCCGATGACACCGAGGTTGATCTTATCGTTTTGTGACACGCGACTTTTGGCTTTCGCTATCAGTTCCCAAGGCAGGCTGCTCAGCATGCCGGCTCCGATAATCGCCTTACCTGACGCTGAAATAAATTCTCTTCTTGAATGACTCATAAATCCTGGTTTTTGATTGGAAACCTAATTTATGAAAAGAAGTTGATTGACGTGCGCTCAAAAGTCGTGACCGGTGGTTTAACCGGCCAGCAGGTGCGTGGCGTTTTTGTGTATTGCAGCAGCGAAGCCTGTTTGCGCGGCCGCTCTCATCATAAATAGAATCGGGCTATCTTCGCAACCAGGATGAAGTGATCTGGTTCAGCGTGTCGACTTTAGTGCGGAAGTCACCTTTAATACGATCGCGGATCTTTTGCATGTTGTCGAGGAGCTCGTTTGTATTTTCGGGAAGGACCTCTTCAAAGAATTCACGCATGCGTTTCGCGATGGTTGGCGATTTGCCGTTGGTAGAAATTCCAATTTTGATGTTGCCTTTCGTAACGACAGACCCTAAATAAAAATCGCAAAGGTCGGGCGTATCAGCAACGTTGACGATAAGTCTTCTCTTTCTGGCGAGGATGCGAATCCGCTCGTGCAAAGCTTTGTCATCGGTTGCCAGGATCAGCAGATCTTTTCCTGTAAGGTCACGGTTTCGGAACTTGCGCTCAACCAGCCTGACGTTTGAAAAACTTTTTGCGAGCTGAGGCAACTCCGGGTGATAGCGATCTGCAACTACCGTAACTCTTAATCCCGGACTGTTTTTAAGAAGACCGGACAATTTTTCAAGGCCGACATTTCCTCCGCCTACGATCAGCGTTTCGAGCTGGTCGAGCTTGAGAAAAATCGGAAAGAGGTTGTTTCGTTCGGTTTCCATAGTCATCTATTGAAATTGTTCCATCTGAGCACGTGTTGCTTCCATCAGGCGATTCAATCCATTTGCGTAGCCCACAACTTCACCAATCACGATCACAGCAGGTCCTCCGATGGAAGATGCTTTTACTTTATCGACAATCGTTGAAACCGTGGCGACAATATTCTGTTGAGTGGGAAGTGTTCCATTCTGGATGATCGCAACGGGCGTATCGCCTTTACCTTCCTTCGTAAACAATGCTGCGATTTCCGTGATCTTGTTCAACCCCATGAGAATCACAACGGTTGCCGTGGATTTGGCTGCCAGCGCAACATCGCCCGACAATTTTCCTGACATAGTCGTGCCGGTCACTACCCAAAAGCTCTCGCTCACACCGCGCATGGTAACGGGGATATTAATTGCTGCAGGTACCGCCAACGCACTGCTGATACCTGGAACAATTGCTGTCTGCAATCCGTGCTTCAGTGCGAATTCGAGTTCCTCTCCTCCACGTCCGAAGACGAAAGAGTCTCCTCCCTTCAGTCGTACTACATGGCCGTATAAAAAAGCCATTTCAACAATCAGCTCGTTGATCTCATCCTGTGTGTAAGAATGTGCCCCCGCGCGCTTTCCAACAGAAAGTTTCGGAACATGCGCAGGTATGAGCTCCAGGATCGCCTGAGAAACCAATGCATCGTACAAGACTACATCGGCAGCTTGCAGCGCTTTGATGCCTTTCACCGTGATCAACTCTGCATCGCCAGGACCGGCTCCGACCAGTGTTACCTTTGGTTCTTTATGATATGACAAAATCGTTTCCATAAACTATGCAGATACTTTTTCTACGTTCTTAAATGCGAAAGCCTGCTCCATAAAATTCTGGGCATCCGCTAGAAAAGCAGAAGCAAAATCCTCTGTAGGTTCGTTCTTATTGATCCTCAACACGTGTTCCTTGAAATTCTCAGCAAATGGAAACACACCTGAATCCACAAAGTGAAGCTGAAAATCATTGAGTGTCTGAATCTGCGTGCTTGGTTTCACCTCTTTGGTGAGCAACAAGGCTTTCGCAGTATTGATGAAAGCGCTGTAACTGTGATAGATCGCGTCAGCATACAATTTCTTTTCAATGGCTTCCTTCGACCATGCGATCTTTTCTTCTGTCTCATACAGCAAAGTTGAGACGAGGTCAATGATCACCCCCGCACATTCACCCACCGCTGTGTGCAAAATGAAATTGTTATCCTGTCCCCAATCGATATACTCAATTGGTGAGGTATTTGTAATATCTCCAAGTGGCTTGAGCAGCGTGTAGAAATGATTTCTTCCCAGGCGCTGGAAATAATCATGGTAGTATTCACCGTCAAAGGCATTCGCTTCATAATCGGTCAGCAGAAGTCGAAGCGCATCGGGCCCCCTGCGGCTCGGAATCTTGATCAGCTTGTCTGAAATAATTCCGTTTCCGTTCTGCAACTTGCCACCTCCGAGCAGCACCACGAGCGCTGGCAGAATCTTTCCCTGCTTGTCCTTGATGGTGCTTCCGTGAAAACCTATTCCTGCAAGACCGTGCTGACCACAAGAGTTCGGGCAGCCGCTGATCTTGATCTTAATGTCGCTGTTGTGAATGAAATCGGGAAATTCTTCGCGGATAACTTTCTCAAGTGCGAGTGAAATCTGCGTGCTGTCAGAAATGCCGAGGTTGCACGACTCAGTTCCAGGGCAGGCGGTAATATCAGCGACACTGTCAAATCCAGGTTCGGCAAGTTGCATCTTATCAAGCGCTGCAAATAAATGTCTCAGCACTTCTGCGCGCACAAAACGAATCAGGTATCCCTGGTTGACCGTGATGCGCAACTCTGTAGATGCGAAAGAATCAACGATATCTGCAAATTGGCGCGCACGGTCCGAAGACAAATTTCCAAGCGGTAACTTCACATAAACACCAAAAAAACCTTCCTGCTTTTGCTCAAATACGTTGGTATCAAGCCACTGTTGATATTTCTCTTCATCGATATCTGTTACAGGGTTCTGGGGGACAAATTCAGGGACAGCAGGATCGGGATAAGAGTCGTAGTCGATCTTATACCGCTTGTGCTTGATCGCAAGGCGTTCTTCTGCAACGAGTCGCATGAGTTCCGGGAGACCGATTTCATCCAATAAGAACTTTAAGCGTGCTTTCATTCTTCTGTTACGTTCTCCATAGCGGTCGAACACGCGGATCACACTTTCCGTGAATGGAATTATCTGATCCTCTTCCAGGAATTCGTAGGCGGTCTGTGCGAGGTATGGATTAGCGCCCAGGCCTCCACCGATAACGACCTTGAATCCACGTTTGCCATCCTGCAGCTTTGGAATAAAGCCGAGGTCGTGAATGAAAGTATAGGCGGTGTCATCTTCGGATGATGAAAATGCAATCTTGAATTTCCTTCCCATCTCCTGGCAGACCGGGTTGCGCAGGAAGTATTTAAAAGTCTCGTAGGCATATGGCGAGACATCAAAAAGTTCTTTTGGATCTATGCCTGCTGTGGCAGAAGCGGTGATGTTTCTTACGGTATTGCCACATGCTTCCCGCAGGGTGATTTCGTCCTGCTCAAGTTTTGCCCAAAGCTCCGGTGTTTTATCCAGGCTCACGAAGTGGATCTGAATATCCTGACGCGTGGTTGCGTGCAGGTTGCTGGATGCATATTCATCGGAAATGTCTGCAATTCTCCGGAGTTGTTTGGTGGTCACTCTTCCGAAAGGCAATTTGATGCGAATCATCTGAACGCCAGGCTGACGCTGACCATAGATGCCACGTGCGAGGCGGAGGCTTCTGAATTTTTCGTCATCAATTTTTCCCTCGCGGAATAACCGGATCTTTTTTTCGAGCGTGATGATGTCGTTGGCAACGATCGGGTTATTCAAATCTTCTAGTTCGGTGCGAAAGCTAAGCATGTTGTTTATCGGTTATAATAAAAGAGCCTATCCTGTTGGTGCAGGAAAGGCTCGGTATTGGGTTAATTGTCAAGTTGTTTTTTACTCAAGTTCTCCTGCATGTGAATGTAGATGCATACAACACCAGGTCATCTTAATGACTTTAAACTCCCTGGGTGATGCGTTCCGTGTTCTCATGTCTGTAATGTCTACCAATATTATAGGTATTAAATCACAAAACAAACAGCCCGCCTGATTTTTATGATATTTTTAACAAAATATCCCCCACAACGAGTGTTCGTTGAGGATTGCAAACGAGTGCGAAAAAATGAGTTTGAAGGAACTTGATAGAAATACAGAAATCCACACCGCGGAGAGCACAAAGGATACGCGGAGATTTTTTATGAAAATCCGCACAGGAAAAAAGTAAACGAAATAAGCTCGCTTGAACTTCAAAGAAAATGCACAAATCCACACCGCGGGTCGAAGATGCCGATCGTCTCGCATCGGTAGAGCACGGAGGATATGCGCGGAGAGACGCGGACAATGATGTGTGAAATCTGTCTAGTGACGCTTTGCGTTTCAATGCCAAAATGCTCGGAAGAATGCAAACATAAATGCAGATCGGAGATGGAGGTGAACCGCAGAGGGACCTTCTGACACCCAGAATACTTTGGCGTTTTAAAATAAATCTCCGCGTTTCTCCGCGCAAATTCTCAGCGTTCTCTGCGGTGTGGATTTAAAGAAAAGTTGGCGTCCACTTCGCCCGGAAGTTTGGGGTTCTGAAACAATACAACTGGGCAATAGACGGTGCTCAGTGGCTAGCGTTTCTCCGGGCTGAAGGGACTATTTACATAATGCGCTTTAGATCAATTGAGAGAGATATTGAACTTGATACTGTTCAGGGCAGTGAAAGAACTAACATCTACTGAACCCTTTTCTGCTCTGCTGTTATTGGAAAGAACTTTGCAACTCTTCTTTACATCACCCGAGATCGTGCGGATGATCTTATTCGCCTGCCTGCGGATTTTCTCAACATCAACCGCTGACAATTCCTGGTCAAGTCTTGGCAACAAGACGTTGAGCTCACGGTTCTTGATAAACATCAGTCTGCTCCAGTAAGCTGCCAGCACAGGTGAGAACTCCAGCTGAACGAACACTTCCATAAATGCTTTCGCCTCTTTCATCACCATACCCCATGCCGCCTCAATACCTCCAAAGGCATCGAGCGGAGATTTGTGAAGTCTCTTCAGATCGTCAAGATTGTAGAGTTCGATGGCGCTGTGGTCTGCAAGTTTGCTGGTAAAGTTTCGTGGCATTCCAAAGTCGAGGATAAACCAAGCCTTGTGAATATCAAAAAATCCGGACAGGTACGATTCAGGGAATAACGATACTTCATAGTGAGTGGCTCCGATCACAACATCGGCCTGCTTGACATGCTCGTGCAGGTCATCAAGGTGCAGGGCAGTCATATAATATTGTTCAGCAAGCTCGTGCGCCCGTACGAAGTCTTTGCTGACGATCGAAACGTTAGAGATTCCTTCGTTGTAAAGGTATTTAATTGCCATGCGGGCAATCTTGCCCGTGCCGATCACGAGGAATTTCTTGTCGTGGAGTGTATCGAGCCTGTTGTAAAGAATTTCGATCGCGTTGTCAACGACAGAAACGCAAAATTTATCGATACCAGTTTCCGTTCTCACGCGTTTGCCAATGCGAATAGCATGACGAAGCAGATTGTCGAGTGTAATACCGATGCTGTTGGTATCATGAGCACGTTTTTTAGCAGTCGCCAGTTGCTCCAGTATCTCGTGATCACCCTTAACTGGCGAGAGCAGTCCGCTCGCTACCGCGAAGAGGTGCGTGACAGATTCTTCTGTGTTATAATAGAATTGTGTGTATCCTTTCAAAGTTGGATACTGATTGAAAAAATCCGTCAGCGGAGTGATAGAATCATTCACCGCATATATGGTGAAGCGGTTGCAGGTAGAAAGAACAAATACTTCATCGACCAGCAGGTTCAGGTTACTGAGGTGCTCGCGTATAGTGGCTTCGTTGCCCGCGAGCTTTTCACGAATCGCTAAAGGGGTATCTTCGTGACTGATTTCTGCTGCGAATATTTGCCTGGCCATGTGTAAAAATTATACTGTAAAAGTATAGTTGGCCACAGGGCACATCAATCCGATAAAACTTGTATTTTAAAGTACCGCCTTGTACTTGTGGAAATGAGTAGAAGTACTTAGAAAATTTCTCTACAGTGTTCAATTCCAGCTCGCCTGAGGGGATTTTTTAAAAAATGCCGGTCAAGAGCGTAGAAATACTGATATTACAAAAGCTCGAGCTGCTCCGCCTTTTTCACCAGCTCGATCGCATTTTTCACACCGAGTTTTTTCATGAGATTGGCGCGGTGCGTCTCAACTGTACGCGGTGAAATAAACAGTTTATCGGCCATCTGCTGGCTGGTAAGACCTTCCGATATAAGCTTGATGATCTCGACCTCGCGCTTGGTGAGTTTGATGGCCGACTCATGCTGTTTTTTGCGCGTGACGTTCTGGGTATACTTCTTGAAGATGACATCCTGAGCATGGCGGCTGAAATAATTCTTTCCACCCAGAACCGATCGAATGGCGAAATCAAGTTCGCTTCCGCTTTCGTTCTTGATCACATATCCTTTCACACCGTACTCGAGACAGCGGCTGATGTAGTCTTCATCGTCATACATCGAAAGGATAACGATGTTGGCGTTGGGATTTTTAGTAAGGATTGCTTTGGATACTTCCATGCCGTTCATATCGGGCATCGAAATATCCATGACAAGTAAATCAGGCTGAAGCTTGTCGAAGAGTTCGAGGGTCTCTTTTCCGGAAGAAGCTTCTCCAATAACCGTCAGGTCTTTGTTTTGGCTCACGAGATTTTTAACACCATCGCGAACCATAGCATGATCATCTGCTATTAGAATTTTGTGCTTTTGCATGACTATATTCATTTGCCGCCAGGGGCACGTCTATTATAATGAGTGTTCCCCGGTTTTCATCTGATTCGATCGTCAGACTTCCGCCCATAATTTCGGCTCTTTCCCGCATGTTAGCAAGTCCGTGGTGAATCGACTGGTCGAAAGAGCCACTGCTGTTAAATCCTTTTCCGTCATCTTCGATTGTCAGCTGAATAAAATTTTCGTCTTCGTTGAGCTGCACGCTGATCAGTTCAGCCTGGGAATGTTTGATCGCATTGTTCACGGCCTCCTGGGTAATCCTGTACAGATTTACCTTCTGATTCTGACTGATCCGCGTGGGTTGTCCATGTGAGTCGAAAGAAACGGGGATCTCAGAAGCTGTATTGATACCGTTGCAAAGTGATTTCAGACAGGTTGCAAGATCAAAGTCACGCAATTTCGCAGGCAATATATTCTCCGATATCCTGATCGACTCCTGGATGGCTTCATCGATCTGGCGGTAAAGGTTCGCCACGTGGCGTTCATCGATTTCAGTGAGTCGGATATTCATTTTAAGCGCGGTGAGCATTTGTCCAAGCCCATCGTGCAGATCTTTGGCGATTCTGCTGCGCTCTTGCTCCTGTCCTTCAAGAATTGCGGCAACATGACGTTTTTCGAATTCCTTGATCAGTTTTTCGTGTGACAGTTTTTGAGAAATGTCTTTCATGATGATCAGCAGGCCGGTAATAGCGCCCTTTGAGTCAATCACCGGACTAATGCTTCCTTCGATGTGAATTTCCCGGCCATCTTTTGCCATAAGGGCGAGGTTTGGAGGCAGCGCATTATCCGATACGCTGCTGACCACAACCTGAAAAGGATTGACCGGGAAATCATTCGTCTGAGTATCCTTTAACCGGACGTGATCGAACACATATTTCCCCTGCACAGACTCAAGCGTACCGCCAAGGAGGCGAAGGGCACTGGGGTTGCAATAAGAGATCGTAAAATTCTGATCGACTGTTACAACGCCATCGCTAATCGCGCGGACAGTGGACAGGTATTTTTCTTCGCTTTGACGGAGCTTCATTTCGATGGAGTGTTTGTACAGCGCCATCTCAATGACCGTAAAAATTTCACGGTCCTCGAATGGTTTGGTAACGTAGCCAAACGGTTCGGTGATTTTAGCACGTTGAATGGTATCTTTGTCGCTCAGTGCTGTGAGAAAAACCACCGGAATGCGATGTCGGGACCGTATTTGCATAGCTGCCTCAACGCCATCCATCCTGCCGGCAAGCATTATATCCATCATCACGAGCTCGGGCAGCTGCCGCGCGATTGATTGAAGCGCACTTTCTCCCGCAGACTCAATGCCCACGACATTGTACCCTTCCAGCTCAAGTGTTTTCCTGAGGTGATACGCCACGATAAGCGAATCTTCAACGATAAGAATGCGGGCCTTTCCCATACGTCATGAACTGAATTCAATGGTAAACTTAGTACCTTCTGTCCGATCAATCAAAAGACTGCCGTTCAGTTGCTTTACAAAGACGTCAATCAGCTGCATACCGAACGATGGCGAGCTTCCCGGTTCCACTGCTGGCGAAAGGCCAACACCGTTGTCGGCAACCATCAGGCTGTACCTTTCACCCCGCCTGAACCGAATCACAATTCTGCCTGCGCGATTTCCGGGAAATGCATGCTTGATCGCGTTCGTGAGCAGTTCGTTCACAATCAGCCCGCAGATGATCGCCATGTCAAGGCTCAGCATATCCTTGTCCAGTTCTGTTTCGATTTCCAGCTGAACCCCATCACGAAAGTAAGTCACCTTCAGATCCTGAATCAGCTTTCCGAGATAGTCGGAGATCTCAACTTTATCAAGCGTTTCGGTCTGCAGCAATCGTTCGTGGATCAATGCAATTGAGCGGATCTTCTGTCTCGTGTCTTCCAGAAAACTTCGTATGTCAACATCGGTTACCGAATGAAGTTTCAAGTAAATGATGGAAGAGATTAGTTGTAAATTATTCTTTACGCGATGGTGAATTTCTTTGATCAGGGTTTCCTTCTCATGAATGGTGTGAAGCAATTTCTTTTCAGTAACGAGTTTATCGGTGATATCACTCACGATCAGAACGAATGACTGGCCTTTCTCCAGCACCTGGATCAACACTTCTCCATCGTAGTAGTCACCATGCTTTCGATTGAAGCGCAGCTGAAGTTCAAGGCGATCGGTCTGTGCTCTGCGAAGCGTGTTGAGCAGCGCCTGGATGGCCATCTCATCGGGAAATACAAACAGGTCTGTGAGTTTCAACTGCTGCAACTCCGCAGCCGAATACCCGAGGGCAGCCAGCGCGGAAGTATTCGCATATTCAACTGCCAGCGATTGATCCTCAACGACCAGAATCTGATTATGGCTGACCATAACAATTTTTTCAAGTCGCGATACGCGTGCATTCTGCCTTTCCTCTTCAACCATGTACTAAAATGCGCTTGTTTTTCCTGTTGAACAAGCAAAAGGGACAAATCTTGAGCGCATGGCTAGCACGTTGCAAAGAAAAAAGCGGCCTTTTGAGCCGCTACTTCACTATGGCAAATGAAGGTAAATCTGTTTATGCTTCAAGTAAGTTTTCCGGCAGCTCAAGCGATTGGATCTCCTGGACCGCTCCTCCTGCGATTCCGCGCACGTCTCCGTAGAGCGCCACAAGGTTTTCCATTGCTTTCATGAGCCGCTTTTCGCGTTTTGCCCATTGTGTCATGAGCACTGTTTTCTCGCGCTGAAGATCGTCAAGCATATCCCGGTACGACTCAAAGGATGCTTCGAGCTTCTGGCGAAACTCGTTTCCGGTTACATACGCGTAAATCATCTGCATTTTTTCTCCCCGATTGTCCTGTGCCGAAATAATTTCGCCAATACGGATCAGATTTTGACGAAACAGAACTGATAGCGCTTTGAATTCGGGAAAGGTACAAACCCAGATTCCGTCCACGCAACCGAACCTGGTCATACCTTCAGGGAAAACGTCTGTAACAATCACACCGAGGTCGGCCTGCTCCTGGCGCATATCATCTTTCAATTTTGCAATCCATTCATAGCTGAAATGCTTTGTTCGCTTACTCTCATACAGAATTTTACCGCAGACGCGTTGGTAGTCATCCTTTACGATGTGAACACAATCTCCCCCCCGTTTGCCTTTCGACACTTCCTGAATCTCATCCCGCAGGAAAGTTGATGTGAGGTAATTCTCAATGGCAAGTTCCTGAACCTCACCTTGCATTTGCATGCTGCCCTGCTCAGATTTCCGTTTCATTTCGTTCACCAGCCTGACCTGGTCATCAAGTTTTTTCTGCAGCTCAGCGTTTCGCATGCGCTCCTCTTCCCGTACTTTTTCAGCCTCTTCCTGAATTTTTCGCTTCATCATCAACTCAATATGTTCGCGCTCATGATGAAGTTTTTGCTCGCGTTCATAGAATTCAAGCTGCAGCTTTTCGCGGAGGTTGGATTCAAGCTGATTCTTAAGAAGTGTTTCCCGCTCGATCAGCCTTCGCTTCATCTCCACCTCATATCTTTCCTCGCGATCTGCCAGCTCACGTTCTTTTTGCTGGATTGTCAGTGCCGCATTTTCAAGTTCGCGCAAACGATTCGCCTTAGCCCTCCGGTCATCGTCCATCAACCGCATTTGTGCTGCGTACTTTTCCGCTTCCTGCTTCTTCGTCCGTTCTTCAATGCGTTTAGTTGTTTCCATCATCTTGCGCTCAAACTCGTGTTCGAGCTGGAGCCGCAAATCATGGCGAAGACGCTCGTCAGGATTGAACTTGTTTCCGCAATGCGGGCACACCACCGTTGTCTGAATTACTTCCATAGCCTTTGAATTTGTACCCAAGCTATCAGTGGTCAGTGACAGCTTCTGTCGCAAATCCCAAGGTTCGCATTCTCCACAATATTCTTTGACCTTTTCCCAACAGTTTTGACACCTGGGAATCGTGATCATTGTCATGCAAAATCAATCGAATCAGGATGCTTATGATCAAATATTTTGACTTTGCCTTGCAGACCTTTGCCCTAATCACGCCCTTTACAACTGATTTTCTGGGCCTTGAAACGCCAGTTTTTATCGCGCTTTTCATCGGTCCAATCCAACTCGTGAGCTCGGCACTGTCTGTGTTAAGGGAGGCTCCTCTGCTAAAATATAAGACGCTTCACCTTTCACTATCTCTTGCATTCTTTGTTTTTTACGTCCTGGGTCTCAATCTTGGTTTGATCGTAGAAAAGTCGGTCTACCACCTGGTTTTTCCATTAATGCTTGCTGCGTTCTACTATGGCCTTACAATCTGGTGGCTTCTGCTAAAGGAACCGCGGCATTCATTCAGGCGGATGCAGTAAAATGCCTCTCTTTATTTCTTCGAATTTTTTTTTGCTGGAAAAGGTATAATTTATGCCCGCGAAACGCTTTGGCGGTCCTGCGAAAATGCCAGATTATTCATTACCCCATATGTACGATCAATGAAAAAGAAGACGAGCTCTCCCAAGAAAGATTCAATTATCCCTCAGGCAAAATTGCTCCGGTTGTTTCAGATCATTGCCGTGCTGAAGTCCGGTCATTGGACAATCAAACAGCTTGCTGAGCGATTTGACACCAGCGAACGCACTATCTATCGATACATTAATCTGCTGGAAGAAGTTGAATTTTTGATCGAAAAGGACTTTGACAACCGCTACTTTATTGTCACGTCCGATGACGATCCGTCACAGTCGCAGTTTTCGGTTGAAGAAACAAAACTCATCAAGAAATTGATTCAGTCGGGTGCTGGCGACAATCCGCTTAAAAACCTGTTGCTTAAAAAACTTGCGCTGAATTCCGAAATGGATTCCATGCCGCGGTTGTTTGTGAAAGCGCGTATTGGAAAATTTGTGGAGGTGCTGGCGGAAGCAATTAAAGACAAAAAACAGGTGATCCTTAAAAATTATCATTCAGCGCACAGCAACGAAATCCGCGACCGGCTGGTTGAACCGATTCATTTTGGCGATAACTATCAATCGGTGGTTGCACTCGATACCAACGACAAAGCATCGAAGCAATTTAAACTTGACAGGATCGGGGAGATAGCGGAAACGAAAAACGGTTTTCAATACGAGGCGCAACACCAGAAAAACCAGTCGGACATATTTGGCTTCAACGGTGACGCTAACATCTGGATATCACTTTCCCTTGGAATGCGGGCCTATCTTCTGCTGCGCGAAGAATACCCGCTCTCGGTTCCCTTTATCGAAAAACGCGAAAAGGATTATTACTTCCACGGGCCCGTGGCGGGCTTCGAGGGTGTGGGAAGATTCGTGCTGGGTATGATGGACGACCTCACGGTGCAAGGACCCGATACTTTCAAACAATACCTGCAGAAAGCGATTACAAAATTTTTAAAATCACTTTGACGTGCGGGTCGAAATGATGATGGACGTCAGTGCCTCAACAAGTTTATTGAAATTGTTTGGCTTGATCAGGAAGTCATGCGCTCCAAGTTTATAATAGCCCTGTATTTCACGCGTATCGGACGTGGTTGAATACATAATGACAGGAATTTCTTTCAGCCGGGTCTGCTTCTTGATCTCGATCAGCGTGTCTTTGCCATTCATCAGCGGCATGTTGATGTCCAGGAAAATATAGTCAGGCGGAAGCACCATGTCTTTGGTGAGCATATTCAACGCATGTCTTCCATCTTTAGCTGTCCAGCATTTGATGGCCGGATCTATATCGTGGATTGCCTCAAAAAACAGTTCGCAATCTTCCTTGTCATCGTCTACAATTAATACGACCATAGCGTTGAATAAGTCTGGGTTTCGGGAAGTCGGTTTTAAGCCGAAAGTCCCTTTAGGTATCTGAAGCAACCGAAATAACCGTACCCGTGCAAAAATATCTACAGTAGCCTGAAGCCATTTAATTTAAAGCGAATCAATGAATGGCAGTGGAAACGTTTCCCCCAGTGCTACCATCCTATTGGGGAAGACCGCAACGCTGACCTGAGGTTGTCCGGATTGCTTTTTGCCACGGCACCGAGTATCCTGGTGAGCAATTTGAAATCTGTAGGCTTGGTAACAAATCCGACTGCGCCCAATTCGCTGGCAATTTCCCGATCGCGTGGATTGGTAGAAGTTGAATACATGATCACGGGAATTTCGCGCAGATCCATGTCGTTTTTCAACTTTGCGAGGCATTGCCAGCCACTCATCTCCGGCATGTTCAGATCAAGAAAAATCAAATCCGGTTTGGGATTCGATTTATCCGTTAAAAACTGAAACACAGCTTTCCCGTCCGACACGTGCTTGAGACGCACGGGTGGCTTGAGGTCTGACAGCGCTTCTTCAAAAAGCTCAGCATCATCGCGGTCATCATCCGCTAATAGAAACAGTTTATTCAAACCCGTTATTTAATGGGTAAAAGTATTGTGAATTCGGCTCCCTTTCCTTTCTCGCCACGCGCACTTATGAATCCGTTGTGGCGCTGAACGATCTTCTTGCACAGGGCCAGTCCCAAACCGGTCCCTTCGTATTTATCCTTTGAGTTCAAACGAGTGAAGGTAGTAAAAATCTTTTCTGCCTGCTCCTGTTCAAACCCGATACCATTATCGGCAACAACGACCTTTGCAAACCTGTTTCCTTCAATTTCCGTCTGTGAAGAGGTGATGGCTATGAAAGCGGGCTCGTTCTCCCTTGAGAATTTAATTGAATTGTTGATAAGATTATAAAACAACTGATAAAGAAGTACCGGTGCACCTTCGATCACAGGCAGTTTCTCGCTGCTGATTCTGGCGTTTTTCTCGGCAATCAGGACTTCAAGATCGGTTTCGATATTTCTGATCACATCATTGAGATCAACCGGGGAAGCCGGCTGGTCTGCTGCAGACATTGTGGAATACGAAAGAACACCTTCCACCATTGCGTACATCCTGTCCGTTGCACTAAGAATTTTAGTGAGGAAGCTGGTACCTTTTTCCGGAAGAAGCTGACGATAATCGTCCAGCAATCGGTTGCCGAATGTTTTGATTTTGCGGATAGGTTCTTTAAGATCGTGACTGGCCACGTGCGCAAACTGCTGAAGATCCTCGTTTGAAACTTTCAAGGACTGGTTAAGTTCCTTGAGCGCGCGTGTGCGCTCCTGCACTTGCAACTCGAGCCAGCTCGATTGTTCCTTGAACTCGTGGATATCGCTGGCAGAGCCAATCCATTTCAGCACATTTCCCTGCGCGTCTTTCAAGGGTACGCACTTGCCAAGCATCCACCGGTATTGCCCCGTGTGGATGTTTTGAAGGCGGTATTCACCTTCCCACGCTTTACCGGACGCAAGTGCAACATTCCACTTTCCGGTAATATGCGGAAGATCCTGTGGATGAACAAGTTTTGAAAAATCCTTTACTCCTTCTTCAGGGCGCTGCCCCGTGAACACCTCCCACTGGTCGCTGATGTAATCTGTTTTCCCGGCTGCGTCCGTGGTCCAAACGATCTGAGGAATGGTGGTAGCAAGAAGGCGGAACCTTTCTTCGCGTGTGCGGATCTCTAGTTCAGCTTTCTTGCGCTCAGTAATGTCAATCGCAGTTCCGATAAAACGGTATGCTTCATTGCTTTCATTAAAAAATGCCTGGCCATTTACACGTATCATACGCAATGAGCCATCATTTCCATTGATAAGCGAATATTCGATATCATATTTTCCCTTAGACTCAGGATTCAAGGCCCATTGGATCGCATCGATCACGCGTTGCTTATCTTCCTCGATAATGAGTTCTATCGCGTTCCGAAGGTTGATTGCACTCCCGCGTTTTAAGCCAAACAACTCCACGGTTTTTTCAGAACAGAAAATGGTGTCGTGAACAGGATCATACTCCCATGTACCCAGGCCAAGCGTTTCCGTGGCAATGGTGAGACGCTCTTCGTTGTCGATAAGTTTCTTTTTCGCAATTACCTGCTCTGTTACGTCAGAGGCAAGCACCAGCACACCACTAACCCTGCCATCCGGCTCGCGATATGGAACATAGTTAAAGTTGAAATAACGATTTTCAATTTCACCGTTGTCGCGGACAAAATATGCTGGCGCTTCGAAGCCAAAGCGATTAACGCCATTGTGATAAACATCGCGCATCAACTCCAGAAAAATCTGACTTTGCATTTCAGGCACGATCTCTACAAGCTTTTTTCCAATTACCTTTCGCGATGTCTGCCAGACAGCGAGGGCCGGATCATTGGCTACTTCCAGTACCATGTCTTCGCCTTTGAAGATGCAGAGCGGTGATGGTGTCTGCTCGATGATTGTCCGGAACCTGAATTCCGCTTCGGCAATCCTGTTCCGTGCTTCAACCTGTTCGGTGACGTCCGTGCCCACCGCAACTATACCTTCGATCTCATTATTCTCATTGCGGAACGGCTCATACAACAAATTCATCACCACTTTGCGCGGCTTTCCGTTCCTGATAAAAGTTAGTGGGATTTCGTTGGCGAGAAACGGCTTTCCTGTTTTATAAACGTCTTCAAGAATTTTCCCGAACCCCTGCTCGACAAGTTCCGGAAAAATGTCAAGGACAGATTTCTCAATAACTTCTTCATACGTTTTCGCCCACATTTCGAGTACGCGGTTGTTTGCAACTTCCACGATATGCTTCGGTCCGCGCAACACAGACATCGCGACAGGAGCCTGCTGGGCAATAGACCGGAATTTGCGTTCGATGGTTTCAGCTTTGAGCCGTTGCTCAACCGTCTCCGTTACTTCAAATGTGAATTGGAGGACACCTTCTATTCTGCCTGCAACGTCACGCAACGGTAAGTAGGTAATGTTGAAGTAGTGGTCACGCATCACACCATTCTTATCTTTCAGGATTGCCTTGGAATTTGGAAGCTGTACCGTCTTTCCTTCCCGATACACCGAATCTATCATTTCAAAGAAGCCCTGACCCGCGAGTTCCGGAAGTGCTTCACGAAGTTTAAGGCCTGTAATATCCCTGCCGATGAATGCAATTCCAAGCGGATGGAAAAACTCAACCACATGCTCGGGTCCTTTGAAAACATGAATATGTGCTGGGGACTGCAGAAAGAGGTTGAAGAACTCTTTTTCTGTTCGCCTGCGTACCTCGGCAGTAGTCAGCTGGACATCAATACGTGCGAGTAGTTCTCGTGATGAAAACGGCTTGACAAGGTAATCGCTCGCTCCGGCATTCAGGCCTTCTATCTTTGCTTCATCACCGGCACGGGCTGAGAGAAAAATAACCGGAATATTGCGTGTGCTCAGCGTAGCTTTCAATTTCGACAGCAAGCCGAATCCGTCCAGCTTGGGCATCATGATGTCGGACAGGATGAGATCAGGAACATTCTTAATGGCAAGGGCAAATGCTTCTTCGCCATCCTTTGCGATCAACACGTGATGCTGAGGTTCGATGAGCCGATAGACATAAGATCGCATATCAGCATTATCATCGGCAAGCAAAATCGTATGTGGCTTGGCAGATTGTTGCTTTTCATCAGATTTGACTATAGCGCGGCCGTTGTCGATCCACTGCATCGCTTCTTCGACATAGAACTTTCCAGCTGCAGAGCCGCGCGCCAGTTTAATCGGCCTGAGTTCCACAGCATTCGCAGCCAGGGGGAGAGTCACCGTAAAAGTGGAACCCTCGCCCACTTTGCTTCTGACAGTAATCTCACCGTTGTGAAGCTTTACCAACTCTTTTACCATCGCCAGACCGATGCCAGTACCTTCCTGGCTTCTGCCATGACTGTTTTGTACACGATGGAAACGCTGGAAAATATTGTCGAGCTCGTGTTCCGGAATTCCAACACCAGTATCCGTTACAGAGACCGAAACACTGTTTCCGCTTTCGCGCACAATTACATCGATCTTGCCACGCTCGCTATATTTGAA
The DNA here is from genome assembly GCA_029309925.1 of Fulvivirgaceae bacterium JP3-4. GTDB lineage: Bacteria > Bacteroidota > Bacteroidia > Cytophagales > Cyclobacteriaceae > Chryseosolibacter. The sequence continues at coordinate 836,104 of JARKND010000001.1, read as the reverse complement.
TGCATTCGATAACAGATTCAGAATGATCTTTTCCCACATGTCGATGTCAACCAAGGCAGGCTTCGATCCGGGTTGCACATCAACGTTGAGTTGCATCCCCGCCTTCTCAACAGCCGATCGAAATGTGCTCGCAAAATCCTGCGTGAGGGAACTGAGATCAACCGGTGTGAAATTCGCTTCCATGCGTCCGGCCTCGATGCGCGAGAAATCAAGAAGAAGGTTCACAAGTTTCTGCATCCGGTGAGCATTCCGGTATGCCACTTCCGTTTTTGATTTCTTGTCCTCGTCAAGTGTGGGGTCATTGATCAGATCTTCGATCGGGCCGAGTAACAGCGTGAGCGGAGTTCTGAATTCGTGACTGATGTTGGAAAAGAAAGTTGTTTTTGCCTTGTCGATTTCGGCTAGCGCCTGTATGCGCTTTCGTTCTTCCTCGAGTGCGTGGACATCTGCCAGGCTGGTTGCGATCTGATCGGCCACCAGACTAAAGAATTCGAGATATTTGCCCTTCAACAACTGATACGGGTTCGCGCCAATGACAAGTATTCCAAATGCATCTTTTTGTCCACGTTGCGCGATCGGAAGAACAATCAACTGCTCCGGCATAACGGGCCAGACACCTCGGGGTGTCTCAGCTAGTATGCTGCGAATGTCGGCCACGAGCTCAACAGATTTATGATCGAGCGCATTCTTCATTGCGGTGGCAAGCCGCGACCGGTCTGAGAAGATCACTTCCCCGGGTGCACCACGCCATGATCCCGAAGCTGTATTTTTAATGAGCTTAAGTTTACCGGCAACGTGTTCATAAATAATTGCGAAGGGAAAGTCGTGGGGATTTGCCTCCACCGCCTCAATCGTTTTTTCGAAAACTTCGCGATCGGTCTTCGCATTACTAAGCGACTTGCTCAGCAACGTAAGTGTTCCAAGCTGACGTTGGGTAACGATGCGTTCGGTGTCGTCAGAGTTGAAACAGATCATTCCCTCCGTGCTGCCATTATCTCCAGCCACCGGAGTATATGAAAAGGTGTAGTAGACTTCCTCAGGATAACCGTTGCGCTCCATGATCAGGAGCTGCTCCTCTACATAGGTGCCTTCATTTTTCAGCATCACCTTCTGCAGCATGGGGTCGATGTCGTGCCAGATGTCGGCCCAGACAACAGAAGCCGGTTTCCCTAAAGCCCAGGGATGCTTGCCGCGGACAATGTCAATGTACGGATCGTTGTAGAGCTTGATAAGTTCTTTGCCCCAGCCGATCCAGATGGGCTGCCGTGAGGTAAGCATAATCTGAACGCAGGTGCGCAGACTCTTCGGCCAATTCTCAACTGGCCCAAGCGGTGTCTTCGACCAGTCGAAACCTCGGATTTTTTCGCCCATCTCTCCTCCCCCCGCAAGAAATTCCGGAGTCTGCAGCGCTGTCATATTGGTGGATCCTTTGATGTAGAAGGTGTTAACTGGCAATTTAGGGATTGTTTCAGCCAGAGCAAGTGAAGGTGATACTTTCAGGAACAAATCGTTGGCATGACTTTTTACGGGCGAAGATCACGCTTGTCGACAAGTCTTCCCAAATGAAATTACTATCGGATATGATTATAAAACGAATCATATTCGCTTACCTTTATCCTACATCTGACACTAATAAAAGGTAGTTTCAATTTTATCTATGCAAAGTATCTATTCTTCACATCCTTCACGCATTCTTCTTGCCGATGATGATGGCGATGATCGCGAGCTGTTCGAAGAGGCTTTGTCGGATATTCAACCGAACGCAGTTGTTACCACAGCACAGGATGGTGAAGAACTGATGTTCATTCTGCGCAACTATCATAAACCAGATCTTCTGTTTCTCGATCTTAACATGCCAAGAAAAAATGGCAAGGAGTGTCTCTACGAAATTGTGAAGCACCCTGAGCTGAGTAAAATTCCGATAGTGATTTATTCGACATCGGTTAATCCGATCGACATTGACGAGACTTACTCACTTGGTGCCAAGCTGTTTTTGCGAAAACCCAATTCGTATGAAGAGTTGAAGCGGAATGTTGCCGAGATATTTACCGGTAAATTGATGTCTCCCCGAAGCAAGGAAACATTTCTTGTCAGCAGTGATGTTACAGGAACCTGGGTGTGATCCTCATGCCGTAGCTGCCACTTCGAGTCCCGGGCCGTTTATCACGCCTTTCAGCAACTCGCAAATCTCATCGAAGGTGCTGGGCTTTACGAGCACATCGCGAGCGCCCAGTTTAAAATATTCAGTTCGTTCCTGAGAATAACTTGTGGTAGAATACATAATCACGGGCACATCCTGGAGCCGAGGATCGTTTTTCAACAGTTCGAGAAACTGGCGGCCATTCATGATGGGCATGTTCACGTCCACGAAAATATAGTCCGGAACGGCCGTCATATCTTCCAAAAACTTCATTCCCTCGCTACCACCTGAGGCAACATTGCACACGTATGCCGGACCTATTTCTGAGATTGCCTCTCTAAATATTTCGCGGTCTTCGAAATCATCATCAACGTAAAAAATGTGCATTGCCTGAATTGAAATAAATCTACACGAGCCTACTGCCCGGGATGCGGAAAAATTCTTTCAGAAAATCCCGCAGTTCTGAATACTCATACTCTTTGTTAAAGAACGTAACCTCGCTGGCATATTCGAGCCGATAAAATTCGCCATGATCTCCATACACCACTACCGGTACCTGATTCAAATCACTATGATCAAATTTGATAAATTTCAAAAATGTATTGATACGGATGCCGTGCATCGACATATCCAGAAAAATAAAATCCGGAGCGTGTTTTTTCGCACGAAGCATCTCGAGTGCCTTCTGACTATCCAGCACAATAAGCACAATTGTTTCTTCCGACACTTCAGCAAATGCCTCAGAAAATGCCTGATGATCGTCAGGATCATCAGTAATCAGCAAACATGTCTTCACCGTCATTGCCTAGCCCAAGGGTTATATGTCTAATTCAGGTTTAAGGGCGTGAAGTAAAGAAATTTGTTGCAACATGATGAGCGTTTGTCGAAAAATAATTATCGTATATGATAAGGCCAATCTGACACTCTTTAAAAAAATCATACCAACTAGAAGCCTATGAGGCGGGCATAACATTTTTTTTGAAGCAGGCATCAAATTAAAACTATGAAGTCTACAAAATCTTTTAACAGAGTTCTGACTGTGGTTGGATTGCGACTGGCAGAACTCCGCGAAAAGAAAGGTTATTCAACGCTAAAAGAATTCGCGGAAGACCACGATCTGCCGCAAATTCAGTATTGGCGCATGGAAAAAGGCAAAGCAAACATCACCTTGAAATCGCTGGCTCGAATCCTCAGCGTTCACAATATGTCCTTGCAGGATTTCTTCTGCATGGTGACTGAAGGACAGGAAAGCATCTAAGAAAAATAATTATCGTAAATGATAGTTCGTAGAATAAGTTCCACAGTTATCATCTGCGATAAACACCGCATGTTTCCACATGTAAATCGAAAAAGGAAGTAAGCTTGTCGAAGCCCAACAATCGCTGCCCATCCCCCAGCCTGCGGCAATCGGTTTAAGTGAGAACTTCGAGCAATCTGTCGTTTCGCAAGAGCCATTAATACGTTGGTTGTCGCTATTCATACGCTTTAGCGGAATCTGGTTCCGCACGCGCGAAGGAATTGTGTAATATCGATTCACAAACGCTAACAACATGAACAAGTTACTTACGCTTCTTTTTGCCATTACGGCTATTGCTGCCTATGGTGTTGAGACTCCCGCTTCCCGTTATGGGCTGACATTAGGAAAAGTGGAATTAAAATCAGCCGGTGCTCTGGCTTTTGGACCTGAAGGAATTCTGTTTGTCGCTGACACCAGGGGCGGAGCTATTTATGCCCTCGATGTGAAGGACACACAGCGTGACACTTCTTCTGTTGCCTTCGAACTCAAGAGCATCGACAAGGCACTGGGATCATTCCTCGGCATTTCCGCTTCCGATGTTGTAATCAATGATATGATAGTGCATGCCGCATCGCAAAACATTTATTTGTCTGTTTCGCGCGGCCGGAGTGCAGATGCAACAGCAGTGCTGATCAAGGTTGACCGCAATAAGAACATATCCGAAGTAAAAACTGACAACATTCTGTTTTCAAAAGCAGATCTCGCCAACCTTCCGGGTCCGGAAGAAAAAACGAGATGGGGAGAATCTAAGCGCGCCATGGCCATCACCGACCTTCAATATTATGATGGCGACCTTTATGTAGCGGGTCTCTCGAACGAAGAGTTTGCTTCACGGCTCAGAAGTATGAAATTTCCTTTTAAGGCAAATCAGTCGAGCACGTCTGTAGAAGTTTTTCATACCTCACACAATCGCTACGAAACACATGCTCCCATCGAAACGATGCTTCCCCTGACGCTGAACAACCAGCCCAGCATTCTTGCCGGCTACGGATGCGCACCGCTGGCTAAATTTTCGGTTGCAGATCTTAAATCACAAAAGCATGTGAAAGGTGCGACACTGGCGGAGCTCGGTGGCGGCAGCAGGCCACTGGATATGATCACTTATAAAAAGAATGGCGAAAATTTTGTGCTGATTGCCAATAGCAACCGCACGGTTTTCAAAATGAAAGTTTCAGACATTGAAAAGTCTCAACCCCTCACTACGCCTGTTGACGGCATCTTTGTGAGCAGCGGAACTCCGTTCGTGGCGACAGGCTATATCGGTGTCCTTCATATCGACAACCTGAACTCGAAATACATTGCTGCAGTTCAACGCGACATCGAGACTGGAGAACTGAATCTTGTTTCAATTACACTGCGATGGCTGTAAAAAAACTCAGATCGTTGCCGGGAGCATTCACATTCCTGGCAACGTTCTTCTTCGTGAATGCCTTTGCTCAACAACCCAGACTGATTCACGAGTACGGGAGCGTTTGGGCCCGCGACCTGGACCCGGAGGTCCTGTATACTTTTACGCGCTATTTCAATTCACAAACTGACTGGGAATCGGTGTTTCCCATTGTTACTAAAGAAAGCACGAATGGTATTGTTGTATCGGGCACCTATAAAGTATCGCATGATGCAGTAGGGTTCACTCCCAGATTTCCATTTGCCATAGGTGTCTCGTATGTTGCAACTTTCCATGCCGAACAACTTGCACGGAACGCCAACGAAGTCTATTTGCCAAAGATGCCGGCCGAGACAATGACGCTTGAATTCACGCTTACGCCAGTTGGAAAAGTGCCGGCAACCCTGGTGGCTATACATCCGACATCAGACGTTCTGCCTGAGAACCTCCTTAAGTTTCATCTGACGTTTTCGAAATCGATGTCACTTGGCTATGTATATGAAAAAGTGAAGCTCTACGACCAGCAGAATAATCTTGTTGAAAAGCCCTTTCTTATCCTTGACCAGGAGCTTTGGGATGAGGAGATGAAAACAGTGACCATCCTTTTCGATCCAGGGCGGATCAAGCGAGGACTGCGTCCCAACCTCGAAATGAAACCTGCCTTAAAAGCTGGCGAACAATATACACTTGTAGTGGAAGAAGGGTGGAAAGACATCGATGGTCAGCTCACAGATCAGGATTTCCAAAAAACGTTCCACTGCGTGGCAGCAGACCGGACGTCTCCGTCAAAAAACTTCTATAGTGTTTCGTCACCACAACACCGGACTGCACCGCTTATGCTTGATCTTCAAGAGCCACACGACTTTATATTATTGAGCACCGGTGTCCGCGTCTTCGACAATCTCGGAAATGAAATTCCTGGCACGCTGCACGTTGACAAGAATGATTCCCACGTTCAATTTGTACCGAAAAATCCATGGTTGGAATCCCGTTACACAATCAGCATCAATCCGCTGCTTGAAGATCTTGCTGGAAATAACCTGAACCGGCTGTTTGACGAAGATATAAGCGCGTCAAAATCGAAAGATTCAGTGATTCATGAACTCAGCTTTACCTTCTCAAAGTCCTTTCATTAGGTCATCGCGTCCGGCATAATCTTTTAGAGATTTCGTAAAAGATGAACCGATCAAACGGTTCCAATCGATCTAGAGGGGTTTGATTATGCGGGGTTTTGAGACACTGGACATGACGTCCAAACGGGAAATACTTAAGAAAGAATCAGTTTTGCTTTTCGCGATGCCATACTATCACTATATGATACGGCTTCATTCGCTTGGCGCTGCATTTATAGAGGAATACTTCGATACAGAGCAGAAAAAAGTGACACGCATTTCGGAAGCTACCGAACAAGACATGTTCAAGTATCTTTCAAAGATCGAACTGACAGATCTCGTCAAGCATTAATTCTGATTCAGGTTCGGAGTTACAAAGGTCAATACTGGCTTTCGTGAGTGGTTCACGACATCCTCTGCAATGCTGCCTACCAGCATGTGCGCAAATCCTGTCCTCCCGTGAGTCGCCATGGCAATCAGATCCGCATTCACCGTTTCAGCAAAATGGACGATGCCTTCTTCTTCGCTCAGGTCATTAAAAATACTCAGTGTGTATTTGGTAATATGAAGCTTTTCAACAAATCTTTTCATAGCCTTCATCGAATCAATATCAGGCTTAAAATTCATCGGAGTATTGATGCGAACAAGATGGATGGTCGCTCCATAGAGTTCCTGCGCATTTTTAACGACCGCAGCAAATGAACCCTCATCAAGACTCATTGAGGTTGCATACACGATGTTTTTGAAATCATTTGCAGAGGGCTTCTGATGCACGGTCAATACCGGGCATTTCGCAAAGCGAACCACCTTTTGTGTGTTTGATCCGAGCAGGACTTGTTCTGCTCTGCTGTGTTCATTCGTTCCCATCACCACAAGATCGACTACGTGATCGGTAACCATCTCCCGAATGCCGTGATAGGTGTTGCCGAGCCGGAGTTCAGATGAAACACGCAACCCTCTTGCTTCAATGCTTGCGAGTACCTGGTCAAGCCGCGCTTTTGCCTTTTCAATGAGCCTGGCCGTGTAAATTTTGTCTTCCCAATGATCGTCATCGTCTGTCTGGCCCATCGCGTTAAACGATTTATCTCCCGGCTGCTCCACGATATGCAGCACGATGAGGTCAGCATGAGCTCTGAGGGCAATATCACACGCAAGCTCTATTGCCCAGTGTGCTGTTTCAGAAAAATCGGTTGGAACCAGGATTTTTTTCATAAGATTAGATTTTTGCACTTAGTTTTTCTTGCAGCCGGAATAGTCAGGGAACGATTACAAGCGGAACGTTGACATGCTCAACCAGGTCATTAAATGTCTCGCGGTTCTGCTTGCTCATATTTCTGTCCATGACCAGGAAACTAACCGCGTTTTTCTTTGCGTGGTCTTCTACCCTGTCAGCCATGAAACCAATTTCGATTTTAAACTTGTATTTTATCCCGGCCGGCTTGAGCAGCTCGGTTTCCCATTTCGCGAATTTGTCGGCAGCTTCCCTTTCGATCTTTTTCTTATAAGCGACCACGTCTCCTTCAATATTTTTAGTCAGCCGGTAAGTATATAGGATGGTCAGGGCACATCCCAGTTGTGTTGCCAACGATATCGCCCACTTCACCGCGTCTTCCGACCCTCGCGAAAAATCGACCGTGCACAGAATCCCATTACTCATGTTCATTGGCAGTTGTTTGATAGCACGAACATAAGAGAATTTCAGTGGTCAGCGGCCCGAGTTTCATCAATGACCAACCTGATTTTTGTCAGGTTTTATATTTTGCCACCGATTATATTGCGCTATGGCTACAGGTGCTGAAATAAATTTTCTAACCAACGATGCTTTCCGGGAGATCTTTCAGAGCATGTCGGAGGGAATTGTTATGGTGAACCCAGACGGGATGATCGTCACAGCAAACCCCGTTGCAGAGCAGCTGTTCGGATATAGCCGTGGAGAATTGAACGGGCTTCTGATGGAAACGCTGTTGCCAGAGCGCTACCGCATGGGTCATGTGAATTTCCGCAAGCATTTCAACTCCAATCCCCACCCGAGAAGAATGGGTGCGGGCCGCGATCTGCTGGCGCTGAAGAAAGATGGTACCGAATTTCCGGTCGAGATCAGCCTGAGCTATACGCAGGTGCAAAGCCAGCTACTGGTGATGGCCTTCATCAGTGATATTTCTCAACGCAAACAGGCCGAGGATGCGCTTAAACGAAGCGAAGAGCAACTGATCCTTTATGCTGCCGAACTGGAAAAAAAAGTGGAAATGCGCACCGAAGCCCTCAACAACTCGATTCAAAAACTCGAGCAGGAAGTCATCGAACGAAAGAAGGCAGAACTGGAAGCGCGCAAGTCGCTTGAAAAAGAACGCGAACTGAACGAGCTGAAAACTAAATTCGTTTCAATTGCCTCTCATGAATTCAGAACACCATTGAGTTCTGTGTTGAGTTCGGCTTCCCTCATCGGACAATACGTTGAGCGTAACGAACCTGACAAAATTTCAAAGCACGTCTCGAGGATCAAATCATCCGTGAATCAGCTTACTGGTATCCTGAACGACTTTCTTTCTCTCGGAAAACTGGAAGAAGGAAAAATTGACGTGGTGATCGAGACGATCAGGCTGGGACAGTTCCTGACAGAGATCCGTGAAGAAATAAAAGGTGTGCTTCAGGAAGGTCAGCAGGTAGTGATCGAGTGTTCCGTGGACGATGACGAGATCCTGAGCGACAGCCGCATTCTTCGCAATATACTTTTCAACCTCATCACCAACGCGAGCAAATATTCAGAGACTGGAAGATCAATTTACCTCAGCTGCGGCCGGAAGGATGGTCAGTTTTCGATCAGCGTCAAAGATGAAGGAATCGGCATTCCGGAAGAAGATCAGAAGCATATGTTTGAACGATTCTTCCGCGCCAGCAATGCGGGCCAGGTGCAGGGTACCGGACTCGGACTAAACATTGTTAAGCGATATGTAGAATTGCTGGACGGAAGTATCTCCTTTACCAGTCAGTATAAAAAAGGCAGTACGTTTGTTGTGAACTTGCCTTCGCGGTAGCGACAGACTCGTTGACGAAAGCAGTAGCAGAAAAATTGCAGCTAAACAAGATCAAACCTCATGAAAAAGATTCTGTTAATCGAAGACAACCTTGAAGTGCGGGAGAACACTTCTGAAATTCTTACACTGGCCGGCTATGATGTGGTGGCAGCAGAGAACGGAAAGCTTGGTGTTGAAGCTGCGCAGAAACACACGCCAGACCTGATCATCTGCGACATTATGATGCCTGAACTCGATGGCTACGGTGTCTTGCACATTCTTAATAAGAGACCCGAGACTGCGAACATTCCGTTCATCTTCCTGACGGCTAAAACCGAGAAGACGGACATCCGCAAGGGCATGAACCTTGGAGCCGATGACTACCTTACCAAACCGTTTGACGATACAGATCTGCTCAATGCGATTGAAGCCCGGCTGAAAAAAAGTGAATTACAGAAAAAACTTTATGCTTCAAATTCCGAAGGTCTGGAACAATTCCTGAGCGATGCCAGGACAATTCTTCACAATAAAGATTTTGCAAAAGATAAAAAGGTGAAGAGCTTCAAAAAGAAACATGAAATCTTTACTGAAGGGGATTCCCCCACTTCCGTTTACTTCGTGAAAAGAGGAAACGTGAAAATATTTAAGTCGCATCCGGATGGGAAGGAGCTGATCACAGCCATAGCAAACGAAAATGATTTCTTCGGGTACGAATCTGTTCTCGAGGGGACGGACTATAAAGAATCAGCGGTAGCACTTCAGGATTCCGAACTTACTGTGATTCCCAAACAAGATTTCCTTACCTTGATCCAGTCTCCGGGCGTCTCTTCAACGTTCATCTCCATGCTGTGCAAAAAGGTTGCAGAAAAGGAGAATCAGCTGCTGAACCTGGCCTACAATTCCGTACGGCAGCGTACAGCCGAAGCGTTGCTCAAAGTTTCCCAGTTGAAAGACGACAAGGAGAACATCCAGATTTCTCGTGATGATCTCGCAAAAATTGTCGGCACCGCGTCCGAATCGGTCATTCGCGTGCTCTCGGATTTTAAAGACGAAGGACTGATTGATATTGAAAGCGGAAAGATCAGGATCAAATCGCAGCCAAAGCTTGAAAAAGTTGTGCGCTGGAATTTGGCAAGGTAATCGACCCTTAACGGCACAACACAATATCTGCGAAATCTCGTCCGGTTGCGTGGGCTTCAACACCTGCATGCAAAAATACGCGAACAATCAGCAGGACACCTGAAACGCCAATGAGTGCAACGGTGATCTTCCGGAAGTTTAGCTGACACTTTTTGATCGCGATCATCAGCAGCGTTGCAAAACCCATCATGGCAGGGAGTGTTCCAAGTCCGAACAGTATCATAAAATTAAATCCATCGATCGGCCCTGCGAGCACCAGACAATTCGTCATCGCAATCAATGTCATTCCGCAGGGCAAGAGTCCGTTCAGCATCCCCAGAAATGTTACTGAAAAATAATTGCGTTGTTTCAGGAAAAATGCAAACTGCTGTTTCAGGAAAACAGTCACCGGTGCCGCGATGCTCGTTAGATAATTCAACCTGGTCACATTGATTTGCAGAAGAGCAATCAGAATCATTGCTGCGCCAAGCGTTAGTGAAACAACATTCTGATACCTCTGTATAGGAAGCAGCGAGCCGATACTTGCTACAAGCATTCCCAACACGCCATACATTATGATCCTTCCGGCATTGTAAGCCAATCGGTTGTAGATCGCGCGAGAAGAATTGGTTGTAACGGCAAGCATGAGCGGGCTGCACATACCGACACAGTGCAGGCTTGAGGCGACACCCAGAACGATTGCTGTTACCCACATTTAAATAAAGATCGTGTCCTCTACGAAAAATTCCTTTCCTGCCATTGTCCACTTCATTCGTGCCTTGTAGTGGCCACCATTCATATTGCTCAGATCGAAAATCTGTTCATTGGATTTTTTATCTCCGATCCTGAATTTCACATCCTGCTTTGGATTGCTGGGGGAAAAAAGGATCAGCTCCCCTTCATCGACTGCGTCAAACAACTCAAAGCTTACTTTTAACGTTCTGTTTGCTTCAACAGAAAAAGATGGTTTATGCACGAGTGCGCTTGCATTCTTTTTACGTTCAAGCTGCTGCTGATAAGCGAGCTCTTCCTTATAGTATTCTTTTGATTCGAGGTTCACATCCTGGCGCACACATACCGTGACAAGTGTACCGATGAATGCGGCAAACGCAACAAAAGAGACAGCAATCCATTTTCCCCAATTCATGATTTCTTATTTTAACTGTTGTTCGTCCTTAAGCCTGCTGTTGACATCACTAGCCTTGCTGACCGGTCCGATAAATTTCACTTTCAAGGTTTCGATCCTTTTGCCATCCTGATAAATACCAACGCGAACGATGGTCCTGGCACTCGTCACTTCTTCAGCCGGGATCTTTATGAAAAAGACTGACTTCATCATGCCTTCAGCAGGAATCGAAAGCGCCTTGCCGTCAACTCTTTCAAGCACTGCAGCGGCTGGTGATTCAATTCTCGCCTCCACCGTAACAGGGTCGAATGTCTTGTTTACAAACTCAATATTATACAGGTTCGTAATGAAGCCGTCAGGAGTGCGCTGATAAAGTGTACCTGGAACTTTGAGTGCCGTTGTTTTCACGTCAGAGCGAGTCGCCAGCGTGAAACTCAGAATTCCAAGGAGGGCCATCAGGACGAATGAGTATCCGATGACGCGCGCGGTAAGAATTTTCTGGATGCCGTTCCTGATGGAGTTGTACGATGCGTAGCGGATCAGTCCCTTCGGCTTTCCGATCTTCAGCATCACGTCATCGCAGGCATCAATACAGGCGGTACAGTTGACACACTCGAGTTGTGTTCCGTTGCGGATATCGATCCCGGTAGGGCATACATGTACACAAAGCTTGCAGTCGATACAATCTCCGAGCTTTTCCTGCTGTGGCTGCGATTTTTTCAAATGGCCTCTTGGCTCACCGCGCAGCCAGTCGTAGGCTACAACAATCGAATCTTTCACAAGCAGAACGCCCTGCAATCTGCCATAAGGGCAAACCGCGATACAAGCCTGCTCGCGAAACTTCGCAAACAATGCATAAAAAATTCCGGTGAACGCAATCAGGCCGATAAATCCGGCAAGATGATCCGCAGGTGAATTGCTGACAATATCCAGCGTGGTGTCAATGCCGATAATGTATGCCATCAACGTGTGGGCTATCAGCAATGAGATTGCAATGAAAATGGTGTGCTTTGCTGTCTTCTTAAATATTTTCTCAGCGTTCCATGTCTGCGCATGGAGTCTGCGTTGTGCAGTTGCATCTCCTTCGATCATGTATTCGATCTTGCGGAAAACCATTTCCATAAAGAGTGTCTGCGGACACATCCAGCCGCACCATACCCGACCGAATACGACCGTAAACAAAATGATAAAGACGAAGAAAGTAATTAGCGTGATCGCCAGCAGCACAAAATCCTGGGGCCAGAACACCTGCCCGAAAAAGATAAACTTTCTTTCTAAAATATTGAAAAGAAAGAATGGCTTACCATCAACCTTGATGAACGGACCTGCGAACAACAAAGTCAGTAAAACCGTGGTCACGACAATTCTCCACGTGTGAAAATTCCCGGAAGGTTTCTTCGGATAGATCCATATGCGTTTTCCCTTCTCATCTACAGTGGCAATACTGTTTCTAAATTGCTCGACCACTCCCGTTGCCGGATTGCTCCTTGCAGATTGGTCCAGTCTCTCCTTCCTGATATTGTAAATCGTTCCCTCCATACTTTACAGGCTGGCCTGTGCTTTCACTGTATCAGCTTTCGGAACATCCATCTTAAACAATTCACCCTGCGGGGCTTTAGCATTTGGCGGATTGGAACCCTGCAGGCTCATCACGAAAAAGGTTACATCACGAACCTCCGTGGGGCTAAGCGCCTTACCCCACGCAGGCATACCCTTCTCCACAAATCCGTCTTTGATTGTTGCGAATACTTTCTTCACATCGCCACCGTGGATCCAGTACTCGTCAGTGAGGTTCGGACCAATCGTGTTTCCTCCGCCATCGGCCCTGTGACAAGAGCCGCAATTGTTGCCCGCAAATACTGTCCTGCCGCGTGCGATGATCTCTGCATCCTGCGTAAACACAAGCTTCTCAAGATCGATCACCGCCTGTGGCTGGCTGGCCTGGAAAGCTTTCTTTGCAGCTTCCGCGATAGCGACTTCTTCTTCATACTCCTCCTGCATCAACGGCAGGGAGCCTGAAAAGTGAAAAAGGAAAATGTATACCGCGCTCCATCCGATCGTTCCGTAGAACAACCACTTCCACCACGGAGGCAGGTGATTGTCGAGCTCGCGGATGCCATCAAAGTCGTGACCCATATCAATATCCTTCTCTTTCTCCAACGGTACAGAGTCGTTCAGTTTCTGAGAAATCTTCGAGAAGAAGGACGGCTTCGGTGTATAAACAATTCCTTGCGCTTTGGCCCGTTCGCGCTCAGTCTGTTCTACCAGTGTGTTGAAAGCGCGCAATAGAATGAGCGAGGTAATGATCACCAGCAGCAACACGATGAAGACAAATGCCGAAACAACGAAGAGCGGAAGATCCGGGTGAGTAAAAGGGTCGTCCCAGAATGTCTTTGTGCTGGCTTCCTGGGCAAACGCATTCACACTTCCCACTAACCCAACTAACATGATGATGATCTTTTTCATAATGGTAATTTTTCAGCCGTGTTGTTATTCTCATTTTTGTTTTCAAAAGGAAGCTGTTCCATCCGCGCGACAAACTTTTTGTCAACGGTAAAGACCCAGATCAAAAGACAGAGAAAGAAGGCAAAAAATATAACGAACGATATCACCGGCCAGATGGCGATGTTATCGATGCTTTGCAAGACGTTTTTATACATAGATGGGCGTTTAATTGTTGTTTGCGGTCTTTTCAATTTTAATATCTTTTCCAAGGCGTTGCAGGTAGGCGATCAGCGCGATGATCTCGGCATCTTCGGCTACTTCTATTCCATCTGCGTTCAGCGTTCCCGTGATCTCACGCGCCTGCTTATCGAGATCTTCGTTTGCGTATTCTTCGTATCCGTCCTCATACGGTACGCCTACTGTACGCAAGGCTCCAATCTTTCCGGAGGTAAGCGATTTGTCAATCGACTGCTCGAACAGCCACGGGTATGCCGGCATGATTGAGCCTGTTGAGACAGCATCTGGCGCGAGCATGTGATTATAGTGCCAGGTGTTTGAATATTTTCCGTTCATACGTGCGAGGTCCGGCCCCGTGCGCTTCGATCCCCAGAGGAATGGATGATCGTATACAAACTCGCCTGACTTCGAATACTCTCCATAGCGCTCTGTCTCCGACCGGAACGGACGAACCATCTGCGTGTGACAGTTGACACAGCCTTCGCGGATATAGATATCCCGTCCGTGCAATTCAAGTGGTGTATAAGGTTTCACGCTGCTGATCGTTGGGACATTTGATTTGATCAGAAACGTTGGGATCATTTCTATCGCGCCACCGATGAGAATAGCAACGAGTGTGAGAACAGTGAACAAAACCGGTTTGTGCTCAAGCAGGCGGTGATGCCATCCACCCTGCGTTGCCACGTACTCTTTCACCAGCGGAGCTGCTTCTGCTTCTTCGTTCGCCACGAAATTACCGGCATAGGCAGTCTTCACAAGGTTGTAGGTCATGATGATCGCTCCGATCAGATAGAGGCCACCGCCAAGCGCACGAAGACCGTGAAGAGGCAATATCGCCACCGTTGTCTCGAGAAAGTTCTTGTATACGAGGAATCCCTCGGGATTGAATTCTTTCCACATCAGGCTTTGCACGACACCGGACACATACATGGGTAATGCGTAGAAAATGATTCCAAGTGTGCCCAGCCAGAAATGTGTGTTGGCGAGCTTTGCAGAGTAGAGTTTTGTATTCCACATCCGCGGAATCGCCCAGTACAACACCGCGAAGATCAGGAACCCGTTCCAGCCGAGACCGCCCACGTGAACGTGCGCTACGATCCAGTCTGTAAAGTGTGCAATCGCGTTAACATTTTTTAAAGACAAAAGCGGACCTTCGAGTGTTGCCATTCCGTATGCGGTGATCGCCACAACCATGAACTTCAGCACGACATCTTCGCGTACTTTATCCCATGCTCCACGCAGCGTAAGCAGACCATTCAGCATTCCACCCCACGAAGGTGCTATCAGCATAATCGAAAATACAACACCAAGAGACTGAGCCCAGTCAGGCAATGTCGTGTAGAGCAAGTGGTGAGGTCCGGCCCAGATGTAGATAAAGATGAGTGACCAGAAGTGAATGATCGACAACCGATACGAATAGACTGGTCGATTCGCAGCTTTTGGCAGAAAGTAATACATCAAACCCAGAAATGGCGTTGTAAGGAAGAATGCCACTGCATTGTGTCCGTACCACCACTGTACAAGCGCATCCTGAACACCCGCATACCACGAATAACTTTTCATAAAAGTGACCGGCATCTCAAATGAGTTTACCACGTGCAGTACGGCTACCGTTATGAACGTTGCAATGTAGAACCAGATGGCAACATACATATGACGTTCCCTGCGCTTGATGATGGTACCGAGCATATTCCAACCAAACACAACCCAGATGACTGTGATGGCGATATCGATCGGCCACTCCAGTTCTGCATACTCCTTCGAAGTTGTCATACCGAGCGGAAGGGTAATCGCTGCCGCAACGATAATGAGCTGCCAGCCCCAGAAGTGAATCCAGCTCAGGCGATCACTGAACATGCGGGTCTTCAGAAGTCGCTGCATCGAATAATAAACACCGGCAAACATTGCGTTACCCACGAAAGCGAAAATGATTGCGTTTGTGTGCAACGGACGAATCCTGCCAAAGGAAGTGTATTGTGTGTCGAAATTAAAGATCGGATACACGAGCTGAATTGCAGCTGTCAATCCGACCAGCATTCCCACCAGGCCGAACACAACCGTGGCAATCATGAAGGCCTTAACAATTTTGTTGTCGTAACTAAACTTTTCTACTTGCATACAGAAGGGATTTCACCCGGGTTTTATTTCTCAGATAAAAGTAGATGTGCGCACGATGACCGGGACTGACTCCTGTAAGTGCGAAAACTGATTTTTGTCAGGAAGTGTGTTGGCCGGTATTTTCGGAGTCGTTGTGACGAAAATCACCTGCTCGAGTGACGGTGCTCAAGCAGTGCGTACGAAGAAGTTTTCATCTTTGCCGGTATAAAGCAGAAAAAACTTCAACATGATACGAATCCTGTTTTCGTCAGCCATTATTATGCATGGGCTTATTCATATCATGGGAATGGTAAAGGAATGGGGCTTTGGGCTCAGCAGTCAGCTGAACAGTAAAAAATTGTTCGTCATTTCGCCAAAGCTTGCCGGTTTTCTTTGGCTACTGGTGTGCATGGTTTTGCTTCTGTCGGCCGTTCTGCTGCTCGTCAGGAAGGACTGGTATTGGATTCCTTTAATATTTTCGATTACGATTTCACAGTTCCTGATTATAACATATTGGCATGATGCAAAGTGGGGCTCTGTCTTGAACATCATTCTTCTCATTCTGATTGCGTTTGCTGCGGCATCATTTTTCTTTAACCGGATGGCGCGCAAAGAAGCCGCCCACGCGGTGTCGAACAGTAATGTTGAAGGTATTTCAATATCATCTGACATGCTTCAGGAACTGCCACCAGTCGTTCAGCGCTGGATCACCAATACCCAAATGGTTGGAAACGAATTCGGATCCATTGTGCGACTCGTGCAGACCGGTAGGATGAAAACAGAGCCCGGAGGTCAGGGGATGTCATTTGATGCCGAGCAAACTACTACGCTTGATCCACCAGCTTTTGTATGGAACGCACGCATTCATTCTTTCGTGGATATCGCAGGGCGTGACAAATTTGAAAACGGACAGGGAAACATGCTCATCAAAGCAGCATCACTGATACCGATTGCCGATGCGCACGGAAAAGAGATTGACCAGGGCAGCATGCTCAGGTTCATGGCTGAGATGATATGGTATCCGCAAGCCGCATTCAACGACTATCTTGACTGGGAAGAAATCGACCGCAATCACGCGAGGGTGACCATGAGTTACGGAGATATTACAGCCTCAGGCGTTTATACGTTCAACGATGACGGATTCCCGATCGCATTTGAGGCTCCGCGGTACCGCGAAGTCAAAGGAAAATATTCGCTTGAAACATGGTCAATCCGAATAAGCGAATACCGATACTTCAACGGAATACCTATTGGCGCGCATAGCGAGGTAACCTGGCGTCTGAAGGAGGGCGACTTTACGTGGTTAATCCTTGATATCCAAACCATCGAATACAGTGAAGACTAAACTGCAGAATGGTGTGATCCTCATCACACTTGCATTCCTTGCCATTACAGCCCTTCCGGGCGGATTCATGCTGATAATCGATCCCTCTGGTGAAGTGCTGCAACTTTCGACTGAGCAACTTGTCGCCTCTCCCTTCCACAATTTTTTTATTCCAGGGCTTTTCCTATTTACCTGTCTCGGAGTCGGTGCTGTATTTGCATTTGCTTCACTACATCTGAAAAAGCCATTCGCTGCAGAAATTGTGTTCGCCAACGGGGTAGCTACGCTTATCTGGATTATTACCGAAGCAATGATGATAAAACAGATTCATTTCCTGCAACTCATATATAGTATTGTCGGAGTTATTCTCGTCAGTCTGTCCGCAAAACATCTGTTCAAGTCTACCCTTCCAGGAAAGCCCGTGGATTAGCGAACGGTTTATATTTGTAAATTGGAATATCAAACTGGTTTTAATGAAGACTCTTCTAATTGCGACCATCGCGGTACTCTCAGTACCTGTGTTCGGCCAAAAAAACAACAGCGCACTCCAGACACCCGAGCAGGTGATCGAACTCGTGTTTGACGCCTTGTCTGTGGGCAGTATTGAAAAAATGGAAGAAGCCGTCACGCCTGATGTGAAAATTCTGGAACATGGCGTGGTGTGGACGCTTGACACGGTAAGAGCCTACCTGGCAAAGAAACGTCCTGCTGATTTTAAACGCGTGAACACATTTGAATTTTTTCAGCGCGAGATCACCGACAGGATGGCATTTGTCAGTTATCACAACAGGGCAGACATTCATGCCAACAACAAAGATCGCACTGTGCGCTGGCTCGAGTCAGCTGTGCTGGTAAAGGAAAAAGACGGATGGAAACTAAAAATGCTCCACTCAACGCGACTCGAATAAAAGAAATTATTGTTCTACTCCCATTTTAAACTGAAACATTGCTGCGATAGATAATGCACGTTGCTTAGCTTCTGCAGCTTTCTCGCCTTCAAACAATTCGTCAACAGTATTGGTAAAGAGATGAAGCCATCGGTCAAAGTCAGCTTTCACGAGTTTCATCGGCAAGTGCTTTGCCATTGGATTTCCGCGATAGCCAGGTGTTCCAAGGAGGATCATTGACCAGAAGCCAACGATCAGCGGAGTATGGTGAGCCCAGTCTACTGCAGCAAAATGAGGAGCCAAAATTTTGTCCTGCCGTACTTTTGTATAAAATGAAGTGATGAGGCGCTCAACATCTTCAATGGTAGCGATATCTGTCCTGGTTTGTGTCGTCACGATCTATTGATAATCTTCTTCAAATTAACCATCGCGGATCAACAGCGCAACATAATGCTAGATCGCTTTGCTGAACAACTGCTGAATCCGATGGCCGGTCATGCGCTCGTCAAAAACATTACAAACATTTCTGACGAATGGTGCGCCCTGCGTTGTGATTTGCAAGCCGAACTCATCGATGTACAGAATTCCCTCCATCTCCATTTGAGCAAGGATCCCGGCAACGTCAGGCGACATAAGCTGACTGAGAACTTCGTTGTTCAGCCTGCCCTGACAGGTGATTTGAAGAATAGCCTGGCGAATCAGCAAATCTCTTTCCGACATGGTGTGCCCTTTCACGATCGCACTGCTATTTTCCTTCACGGCTTGCAGATAGCTTTCGACCTTTTTTTCATTTTGCGCATACGCATATTTTGCATCACTGATCGCAGATGATCCAAGGCCGATCAGCAACTCGGTGTTTGTTGTCGTATAGCCCATGAAGTTGCGATGCAGTTTTCCACTAACAGTGGCTTTAAACAGATCATCATGACGAAGTGCAAAGTGATCCATTCCGATGTCTTCGTAATCTGCGTGGAGCAACTTGTGCCTGCCGATTTCATACAAATGGCGCTTCAGAAAACTGGATGGAAGATCTCCTTCTCCATAGCCGCGTTGCCCTGGCTTCAACCAGGGGACATGGGCATAGCTGTAAAAGGAAATTCTATCCGGCCGGAGCGTCAGAATCTTGTCCAAAGTATCGGACACAGTGAACGGTGTCTGAAACGGAAGGCCATACACCAGATCAAAGCTCACCGACTCGTATCCGATTTCTCTCGCAGCGTTAGTCGCATGCTGGAGGTTTTCAAAAGGCTGGATTCGATGGATCGTGTGCTGTACTTTCCCATCGAGGTCCTGTACTCCGAAACTTACACGTGTGAAACCAAGGTCAAACAATGTTTTCAAATGTTCCGGTGTCGTATTGTTCGGATGCCCTTCAAAGCTGAAATGAAAATCGTTGTGGATTTCGCAGCCTTCAAGAAGGTAAGAGATGAACCAGTGCAGATTCTCCGGAGAAAAAAATGTGGGCGTACCGCCTCCGAGATGCAGTTCCCTGATCACAGGCCGTTTGCCAAACAAAGTTTTATAGCTCTCCCATTCTTTGAGCAGCCCCTGGATGTATGGAATTTCAACGGCATGGTTACGCGTAATGCGGGTAGTGCACGCGCAATAGGTACACAGGCTTTCGCAAAACGGAAGATGAATGTAAAGACTGATTCCCTTCGATGCATTGGATTCATCAAATGTTTGCTTTACGGCATCACGCCACTGAACAATAGAAAATGAATCCGTCTCCCAGTAGGGAACGGTAGGATAACTTGTGTACCGTGGGGCGGGAACATCGTACTTTCTTAACAAGACATTCATCATAATCAAAACTACCTTCAATCGCCCGTTTTGGGCTTGAAGAATATCAAGTCAGCTGCTGACTTTTGTCATCTTTCTGTTTTGTCGGAGCTTCTGCGGTTTGATCGACCGTCTTGCCTGGACGCCTGTCATCGAACAGCATCCTTACAGAAGGTGAGTACGTGTCATCAAATTGTCCGTTTCTGAGGCTCCACAAAAATGAAGCGAGGAATCCGATGGCGATGGTGATACTGATTGAGATTAATCCAATAATGATCGTCATGACTGAAGTTTTTTGCGTGCTACCGAATTCACCGCAACTGTTGAGAAACCTACAACGCTGACGCTACTGATCGGCATCAGGATAGCTGCGACAAGCGGTGTGAGGTGACCTGTTACGGCAAACCCGAGCGCGATTGCGTTGTAGAAAAATGAAATTGAAAATGCGATCCACAGAATACGCGAGGAGCTTTTCGCCAGTGACAGAAATTTGTCGAGCATCACTAGCTTATCACCTTTCAGGATGCCATCGCTTGCAGGCGTAAAAACACCGGTGTCATCGCTGATCGCCAGGCCTACATCGCTTTGCTTGAAGGCACCAGAGTCGTTCAATCCATCACCAACCATGAGCACGCGATGTCCCTGCTGCTGAAGCGATGATACGAATGCAAGTTTGCTGTGTGGATCCTGGTTGAACAGAAGCTGAACCGAAGGAGCGAAAAGTCGTTGCATATTGGGTTTCTCTGCTTCATTATCGCCTGAGAGCAGCGCAACGCACCTCTTACCCAAACGGTCCAGCATTTCTTTTATTCCTGCACGCGGATTTGTAGAAATAGCATAGCTGCCTCTCACTTCGTTGTTAATGGACACAAACACGTAAGAAGCATACGTTTCTTTTTTAGAAACTGCTCCCACGAAGGCCGCAGAGCCGATCTTCACGAGAGCACCATCCAAAACTGCCTCCACACCTTTGCCCGGCACTTCCCTGAACTTCGAAATCTTCAGACACGGCTTTTCCGAAATAAATTTGCTGACGATTGCACTCAACGGGTGCGTGGATGCACACACGAGGGCTTTCACATAGCTTCGTTCATCCGAAGTAAGCGCTCCTGTAAAGTCAACATTGGGAACTGTACCTGTCGTGACTGTTCCGGTTTTATCAAATACAACCGCATCGATATTGGCCAGGCGTTCAATGACATCGGCATTTTTCAGGTAAAACTCATTTTTCCCGAAGACTCTCAGCATACTTCCATACGTGAACGGGGCAGCCAGTGCCAGCGCGCACGGACATGCAACCATTAGCACCGAAGTCAACACAAGCCACATGCGGTCCGGATGGTAGAGCTGCCAGTACACAGCTGTCACCGCTGCAATACCTATCACTATCCAGGTAAAATTTCTCGCAGCGCGGTCGATGATCTTTTGATAATTGCTCTCGTGCCGCTTCTTAAAGGCATCATTGTTCCAAAGCGATGTCAGGTGGCTTTGCGAAGTCGGTTTCTCAATGATGAGATTTACCGGTTGCCCTACAAGACGGCCCCCGGCATACACCAATTCATTGCGCAGCACTTTGACGGGCTTTGCTTCACCCGTCACGAAACTGTAATCAAAATATGCATGATCACTTTTAAGTGTGCTGTCGGCAGGAACAATTTCAAGATTGCGGATGCGGATCTCATCTCCCTTGGCAAGCTGATAGATCACTGTGGGATGAGACACACCGTTGACTACTCTGTTAACAGCCAGCGGAAAGTATGATTTGAAATCACGATCGAACGCAAGGCTCTCATAGGTTTTACTCTGAAACCATCTGCCGATCAACAAGAAGAAAACCAGGCCAGTGAAAGAATCTAGGTATCCGGGACCGGTTGCCGTCAGAATATCATAACTGCTGCGGAGAAACAAGGCAAGCAAACCTGCAGCAATCGGAACATCAATATTGATTTGCTTTTGCCGGAAGCTGGCAGCTGCAGAAGTAAAGTAATGCCAGGCGCTATAAAAAAACACGGGCACAGAGAGCACAAGGTTCAGCAGTGAGAACACTCGCGTCAGCAATTCATCCTGGTTATCCAGACCCAGATACTCCGGGAAGCTGAATAGCATGACGTTTCCAAAAGCAAAACCTGCAACAGAAAGCTTGTACAGCAGAGTGCGATCAACTGATTCAGGCACATTCTTCTCCGCATCCAAAGCAATGCGTGGCGCATAGCCAAGGGAAGAAAGCGTAGACGCAAGTGAACTCAGATGTGTTTCTTGCGGATTGAAATCGATGGTAAGTTCCTTCTTTCCAAAAATCACCTGCGCCTTTAACACACCAGGGCAGACCTTGCGCAGATTTTCAAGCAGCCAGATACACGACACACAGTGAATGGCCGGAATCTGAAACGTGACGCGCGAATAGTCGACAGAGTCAAATTTCACCAGCTTTCTGCGGATGGCTGGATCGTCCAGATAGTCGAATGACTCATCCGATCTGCTCTTCTGCTTCAGGCCTGGTGCGTTGTCAATTCCATAATAGTCGCAAAGGTCGTTTGCGCTAAGAATCTCATATACCGATTTACATCCGAAGCAACAAAAAGTCTTATCATCAAATCTGAAAACTTCATCGCAGTCTTCACCACAATGAAAACATTGAACCTTCGTACTAATTCTTTCTGCCACCATAGACGTTAGAAATGAAAAACTTTCTTCCAGCCGACAGACTATTGCACAGGTTCGGGCTGCGTCTGAAGTGTGTAGGTCCAGATCAACCCTTTACTGTGATTAACAATGTCTTCTGCAAGACTTCCACTGACGAGGTGAGCCAATCCCTTGCGGCTGTGCGTACCCATGGCAATCAGATCGCCTTTTACCGCGGTAGCGAAATACAATATGCCTTTCTCTTCGTCAGGATGGTTGAAGACGTTGATGGTGTAATCCTTCAGCATGAAACGCTTTGCAAAAGCATTCAGTCGCTCCATTGTTTTAACATCAGATGTAAAGTTTACTGGTGTGTTGATCCAGACGATATGGAGCCTTGCCTTGAAGAAATTCTGGAGTGCTTTTACCTTCATCACCAGCTCTTCCTGATTCTCAGTATCCAGCGTGTTTGGAAACACGATGTTTTTGATCGGGCCCTTGTGATAGTCCTTCATGATAAAAACAGGCACCTGAGAGTTCCTAACAATCTTCTCTGCATTAGAACCTATAAAAATCTCGCGAACACCAGACGACCCGTGTGAACCCATCAGCACAAGATCAATTCCGTTTTCGGATATGTAGTCATTGATCATCCGTGTCACTGCCCCAAATGCCACTTTAGTCACGATCTTCACTTTCTCTGCAGTGTACTTCTCAGCAATCTTCTTGAAGCGTTCATTAGCCTTGTCGCGAAGTTCCTGGAGTAACTGCTCTTCAAAGTTGAGTACTGGCATGAGCACAGTGTCGTGCAGCACAGGCAGTTCGATAACGTGCAAAAGGTGGATTGCACCTTTGGATTGAGATGCGATATCAAGGGCAAAACGAAATGCGTTAATTGCCGGTTTTGAAAAATCGCAAGGGACAAGTATTTTTTGCATGGCGATAATGTTTGTTGATGATATAAAAGTATCGCGAGGCAGATTCTTTCCTTTTGAGGGCGGTCACTCAAAAACATGATTTATGTCAGCTTTTTTAGATTAATTTGAACCTATGGATGTAAGCGTAAAATTTCTTGGCGGCACCGGCACCGTTACCGGTTCACGTTACCTTTTGACTATTGATGGATTCAAACTGCTTTTCGACTGCGGACTGTTCCAGGGATTAAAGGAACTGCGTTTGCGGAACTGGGAGCCTTTTCCAGTTGAGGCTTCTCAAATCGATGCTATTGTGATCAGTCACGCGCACATCGACCACACCGGCTATCTGCCAAAACTCGTGAAGGAGGGTTACACCGGACCGATCTATTGCACGAAGCCCACTTCAGACTTAATGGAACTGATGCTGCTCGACAGCGCCAAGCTGCAAGAGGAAGAATCTGAATTCGCGCGCAAGAAAGGGTACTCAAAGCATACTAATCCCGAACCATTGTACCGTGCTGTCGATGCACAAAATGTATTTCCACTCATTAAAAAATATAACTACGATGAACAAATCCAGATCAGTGATCGCATTGAAATTGTTTTTCGCGATGCTGGGCACCTGCTGGGATCGGCCATCACGGAAATGTTTTTGAAAGGTGACCGTCAGACAAAGAAGATCGTCTTCTCGGGCGACCTCGGCCGATCAAATGATATTATGCTCAATCCACCAACGGTGCTCGACTCTGCTGATATTCTCTTCATCGAATCGACTTATGGGAACAAGGACAACCCTGTGAGTGACCCTGATGGCGATCTCGAACGGATCATCAATGACGCGTTCAATCGCAATGGCGTTGTGTTGATTCCGGCTTTTGCCGTTGGCCGTACGCAGGTACTGCTCTATTATCTGCACCAGCTGATGGAAACAGATCGCATCCCGGATGTACCTGTTTACATCGACAGCCCCATGGCAATTTCGGCTACTTATCTCTATTATAAATATCCGAAGTATCACAAAGTAAAATTCAATCATTCTGAGTTTGCGCAGAAGCTCGAGACAAACCTGCTTGTTTTCGTAAAGACATCACGGCATTCAAAGTCGCTCAACCAAATCAAAAGCAAAGCAATTATTATTTCCTCAAGCGGCATGATGACAGGCGGACGGATACTTCATCACCTTTACAACCGTCTGCCCAATCCGAATGACACCATCATCGTGGCAGGCTACCAGGCGGAAGGAACGCGCGGCCGCGACCTTGTTGACGGTCATGCCACGATCAGGATTTTCGGTGAAGATGTTCCGGTCCGGTGCAAAGTTGAAAACATGACATCACTTTCCGGCCATGCCGACCGCACTGAACTTTTTGACTGGATGAAAAATTTCAAATCAGCCCCGAAGATGGTCTTCACCGTTCATGGCGAAGGAAAGAATCTTGAGGAGTACGGAAAAGCAATTCGCGCGCGCCTCGGATGGAACGTTGTGCAGCCTGAGTATCTGGAAAACATCGAATTGTTCTCTGGAATCTAGCCTCACACATCAATAACATTTTAGAATCAATTGCGACCAGTCGGTTAATCCGCGGTTCAACGTTGCACCATTTCCATCAGCGTGAGCTCGTTCGGAGATTGCAGTTGACTTTGCCAATGATCAAGATTTTGCAGCGTTGTCCTGGCGATGCCTGTCAGGGCTTCGCGCGTAAGAAATCCCTGGTGTCCTGTAATGAGGACGTTTGGAAAACCGCGCAACTGCCTGAAGTCAGCATCGGTCAGCATGACGTTTCTCAAGTCGTTAAAAAATAATCCTTTCTCCTTCTCGTATACATCCAGACACACAGCTCCGATCTTGCCACGCTTCAACGTTTCGATGAGGTCTTTTGTATTGATGAGTCCACCACGCGAAGTATTGATCAATGTTGCGCTAGGTTTCATCATGCTAAACTGCGCGGCTGAAAACATATAGCGAGTTGCATTGTTCAACGGACAATGAATTGAAATGACATCGCTCGTTTTCAACAATTGCTCAAACGTTACATACTTTACGCCTGCACCTTTCGCTTCTTCACTTTCAACAGGATCAGTTGCCAGAACCTTTGCTCCGAAGCCAAGCATGATCTTACAAAATGCCAGTCCGATATTTCCTGTTCCGATTACGCCAACGGTTTTCCCATGCACATCGAATCCGGTGAGTTCATCCAGACGAAAGTCCTGCGCATCGATCAATTTCTGTCCGCGGATGATTTTCCTGTTAGAGGCCATCAACATGGCAACTGCATGCTCCGCCACCGAGTATGGCGAATATGCCGGCACATTGGCCACCTGAATGCCCAACTGTGCCGCTACTTTCAGGTCTATGTGGTCATGCCCCGCGGAGCGCAAAGCGACAAACCGGATTCCAACGTCACTCAATTTTTGCAGAACTGGGCCTGATGCATCGTCTGAAGTAAACAGTGCAACGGCATCGTAACCGCTCGCCATCGATGCGGTCTGAAGTGCAAGCTTCTTGTCAGTAAATGTCAACTGATGTTTGTTTCCAATAAAATCTTCCAAAGCTCGTTTGTCGTACGGACGAGCGCTATATACTAATACTTTCATAGTGCGGGTTAAACTGATTCAGGTTTAAAAAAAGATAGTTCCACTGCGTGCGTGTCAGTGGTTACATAAAAAATTTCATCAGCTATATCGCTGAGGTGTCGGATGGCGTCCAGCGAAATTGTTTCGGCTGCAACGATTACTTCCAATGCATTGCGCTTCCTGGCAGCCTGGATGGTCGCAAGCAGATCGTCAATCGTTTCAATGTGCTGGTCGATAATGATTACAACCTTATCGGCCATCTCCAGATTCTCATTTAATCTGAATGTATCATCATTGCGAAGCTCTTGCTGGAGGAGCCGAACCTGGTGAGCGAGGTAATCCTGTGGCAGGTCATACGAAGCATGAGTGATTGCAGTATCCGCTGAAACTGACCCAACAAATTTTTTCGGGTTGGCAGGATCGTGGATACCCATACAGTAACTTACATGCATCGGTAACTGAAGTTCGGCAGCAACAACTTTTCCAAGTGCTGCTCCAGCTTTCGACACTGCGATGATCAATCCATTGCAGTTGCCCCACAGAGCGAGTTTTTCAGCAAGAAGTAGCCCCGCGGTCATGTTCTGATTCATAACTGAAGATTTTTAACAAAATTAGTCTCATTGGCAATATGGGTTGATGACCGTTGCCGGAATGAAAGCTGACTTTTGTCATACGCTGACCGCGCTATCGTTTGTTATTGCCGATCCTGTGCTTTACGAACTTTTCTATTTCCACACCTATTAGCACAACCAATGATAGTGCAAGGCAAATCACTACTTCGTTCAGCGTAAGCGGCTGCGTCTTGAAAATCTCATTACAGAATGGCAGGTATACTACGCCCATCTGGAGCACGAACGTAAGCAGGACCGCACCGACCAGCGGCCTGTTGCTGAATACACCGAGACGGAACAGATATTGGTTATCACTTCGGATTGCCATCACGTGGCCGAGCTGCGACAAAGATAAGACCGTAAATACCATCGTTTGCCAGTGTGGCAAGTCATTGCTTAACGACCACGCCTGGGTGCCCAGCGTAACGCCAGCCATCAGCAGACCAACCCAGATGATGTGAATGCCAACGCCATCCGCAAACAAGCTCTCGTTCGTTTTCCTGGGATGTCGTTGCATGATATCTCGTTCAGCACGCTCACTTCCCAGCGCGAGGCCCGGTAGCCCGTCCGTGACAAGATTGATCCATAGTATGTGAATTGGCAACAGTGGTATTGGCAGGCCGAGCAGTGGGGCCAGAAACATCGTCCAGATCTCAGCACTGTTACACGTCATGATGTATTTGACGAACTTGCGGATGTTGTCATAGATGTGACGGCCTTCCTTCACTGCTTTTACGATGGTAGCGAAGTTGTCGTCAAGGAGTACCATGTCGGAGGCTTCCTTGCTGACGTCCGTGCCACTAATACCCATGGCTACACCGATGTCCGATGCCTTCAGGGAAGGAGCATCGTTTACACCATCGCCCGTCATCGACACAAAATTGCCCTTGTCCTGCAACGCCTTCACTATACGCAATTTCTGCTCGGGTGAAACACGGGCATACACCCGGATGTTTTCCACTTTCTCTTTAAAATCGCTCTCCGACATTCCCTGCAGGTCACTGCCTGTTACGGCAATCGATTCTTTCGAAAGTATTCCAAGTTGCCGGGCAATGGCCTTTGCAGTGGCAAGGTGATCGCCTGTGATCATGACTACCCGGATGCCTGCAGTCTTGCACTGATCGATCGCAGCCTTCGCTTCAGGACGCGGTGGATCTATCAGGCCAATGATCCCTGCAACAGTCAGATCGCGTTCAATCTTGTCGGCCATAATTTGCTGTGGAAGCTGGTCGATGATTTTATAGGCATAGGCAATTACGCGGATACCTTCACTAGCCCATTCATCAGCGAGGCCGCCTACAGTGTCGTCAGCATTGCCTGAGGCTCTTTGCACAGATTCAATCGCCCCTTTCGTAATCACAATGTACCGGTTGTGAAAGCGATGGATTGTTGTCATCAGCTTGCGATCGGAGTCAAACGGGATCTCTTCAACACGCGGAAAGTGGTCGCTGGTCTTTTCGTAATGCTTAGGGAATTTTTCGGATTTGAAGTATTCCACCATGGCGATTTCGGTTGGGTCACCTTTCCACTCGCCATCGGCTCCGCGTTTCACATCCTGGTTGAGGATGACGCCTGCGTAGAAGAGATCCAGATCACCTTCAATCAATTCGTGACAGGAGTGCTCCTTCACTACAGTCATCTTATTCTGCGTAAGCGTTCCAGTCTTATCGGAACAGATAAAAGTGACCGAGCCCAGCGTTTCAACCGCGGAGAGCTTTCGTACAAGCGCATTCTTGGCTACCAATCGTTTTGCACCACGCGCCAGTGCAACTGTGATCAATGCCGGCAACGCTTCGGGGATCGCAGCTACCGCGAGCGAAATGGAAGTGAGCAGCATGTTGATCGGTTCCTCACCACGCAGATATCCGACACCAAAGAACAACACACAGATGACGATGACCAGGTATGAAAGCTTGCGCCCGAAATCGGCCATGCGTTTCTGAAGCGGAGTAGTCTCCTCAGGCTGCTGGAGCATCGAGGCAATCGCTCCGATCTCTGTTTTCATACCGGTGCCAATGACCACGCCTTTTGCCCGACCATTCGTCACCAGCGTGCTTTTGTATGCCATGTTTAAACGGTCACCAACAGGCAATTCACCTTTCTCCAAAACGTTACTGGATTTTTCCGCAGGCACCGACTCACCGGTTAACGCAGACTCATTGATGCGAAGGCTAAATGCTTCGACAAGGCGCAGGTCTGCTGGAACAACGTTGCCCGCCTCGAGCAGCACAAGGTCTCCAGGCACGAGGTCTGACGATGGTATTGTCTGAACCTGCTCATCGCGGAGCACATGGGCCTGCAGGGCAGAGATCTTCTTCAGCGCCTCCATGGCCTCCTCCGCCTTGTTTTCCTGCACAAACCCGACAATCGCGTTAAGCAAAACGATGACGCCAATGATAATCGTGTCTGTTACATCGCCTGCAATGCCTGCAACGATCGCAGCGGCAAGCAGAACGACAATCATAAAGTCCTTAAATTGATTGAGGAAAATGGTAAGCGGAGTTTTACGCTTTTTTACCTCGAGTTCATTCAGACCAAATTTTTCCAGACGTCTTCTGACTTCTTCGGCAGTTAAACCGTTTGGAGAAGACGCTGCACTTGAAAATACTTCTTCATTGGTCAGTTTCCACCAAGGTGTAGCTGGCGTGTCTTCGTTTTGCAAACGTGGTGCGGAATTCATCTGATCAAGTTATCAGATATTTCCAATGAATTCAAAAGGAAGAGAGTATTTGCTCAGATCTTCTCAAACGTCAACAGGTCAATGCTGCCGTTGCCACCACTGGTGTGTCGTAACTCGATTTTAGCGTTACTGAGTGAAATGATCTCCCAATCTTCCGTCAGTTCCATAAAAAGCGGAGGATTGGTAAATGATATATTAAAATCAATATCGTCAAATTCGGAAGTGGTGTTGTCATCATCGGAATTATCGGCTGACACAGACCACGTCCCGGAAATATTGTCCGAGCCGTTTGTAACAGTAAGTAGACGATTTGGATCAAACTCGAAAATATAACCCGCAAAGGCTGCTGTCTGATCAACATTGGATTCTTTGTAGCTGGTGATGCGCCACCGCTCGCCATTGATTGCTCTGTTTTCGACTTCCACAACTTTAGCAGAATGCCGACTTTGGTCATCCGCATTCTTATCATCACAGGAAACCAGTGAAACACAAAGGAAAACGAAAACAGCCTGCAATTTTCTCATACACTACAATACAACGCCAACAGCATGAAAAAATTATGCCTGGCGATCGATGACCTGCTGAGGCACACTTACCAACTGCTGCTTGCTCCTCCCCCACTCGAGGATCCTCCGCCCCAGCTTCCCCCAGAGGATGAAGAACTGGATGACGATGAACTGGTCGACATTTCAAGCCGTGGAATTGAGTATGTGCTCACGGCAGTATGCTGACAGAATTTGCACAATTTGGTTCGCTCGCCTTCTCCGCTTGACGAATAAGTTGCACTCCGAAGGGTGCGTGTGCTCTTTGTATACATGGCAAGTGTTCTGCATTTTGGGCACTCCTCGTATTTCGACCATGAATTTTTGTAGAACCACATTTCAGTTGCGCCACACCCGCTGCACAGCCACACATCGTAATCACCAGCCTTCAGCTTCTCCTCCATTTGCGCTGATTCTGACAGGTAGGAGTCGTCTTCCCTCTCCCCGAGCTTGCGCATAGCTTCCCCGCATGCGTTGCAATTGCGTGGATAATTCCGGTAAAAGCGCTTTCGATAGAGATGAATAAAAAAGTAGATGAAGAATGGGATTGGAAAAATCAGGCCGATAAAAAACCAATAGACCTGTGAGCCCTTGATGATATCAGCCACTTCGAAATATTTTTGTTTCGAAAGGAGTTCATTGATTACACCTTGCACCCTGACAAGTCGCCAGGCAAGGGTTCCGATGAAATAAAAGTAGAGCGAGAAAAAAGCAAGCGCCATGGCAAACGAATCGTCATCCATGAAGCTATACGCAAACACGATCAGCGCAGGGATTAATCCGTAGGTGATAAGCCAGACCCGCTTCGTCAGGCTTTGTTTAGGATAAGAATACCGCGCACGTTCTTTGGAATCCCGGAATTTATGACTCGTCCACTTTACCAGGAATGTGATCAAAAAGAGAATTCCATAGACTGCCGAGAAAAAAATTGCAAAACCCGCGTAATCCGCTTCCTGTGGTTCACTCGCGCCAATAACATCTTCACTGTGCTGCGGATCTAACACAATGGCTGCGGTGCGTTGAACACCGTCAAGCATCCCCGCATCAACATCACCATCCTTAAACCGTGGCACCATGTAATCCCTTTGGATCTGCTTGCAACGCGCATCCGGCAACACAGCTTCCATACCATCACCTGTGTGGAATCGGATCGTTCGCTGATCTTCAACATACAATATCAGCAGACCATTGTCATTTGATGACCGGCCAATTTTCCACGTGTCAAATAGCTCTTGTGCGAACTCAACATTGTCCGCACTTCCTATAGACTTTAACATTACAACTGCGACCTGTGCGGTCGTGCTGTCTTCCAGAGATTTGAGCTCGCGATTAATGGCGTCAACCGTTTCCGGCTTGAGAAGATTATCCGGATCAGAAACATAGCTGTTATTGATAAGCTTTGTATTTGGAACGGTTTGAACCGTGTATGTCTGCGCAAACGTCTGGAACGCGCAGAACATTAAAACTGAAAACACAATTGTTCTCATGGCAGCAGGGTAAATATGTTTTATCCCGGAGACTTTCCGGTTTATTCACTTACGCGAATGTACTTCTCGATGTTGAGGCGATTGATGCCCAGGCTTTCGATCACCTCGGTCCCCGTTTGCACCAAAGTATCATTCTCAATCTCTACTTTGAAATTGAATTCATGTCCTTCCCACTGGCGATCGCTGCAATATTCGAGGAACTCGGTATAATTACCTTCCTTGAAGGTATACTTTCCCCCACCAGCAACAAATAATGCAGCGGTGTCACTTTTATCGTGATTCAAAAACGAAAAATGTGTAGCGTTGATGATCTTGATCATTTCACGGGAACCGGTGTAATCCGTAAAAGTTGTATCGCCCTTCTCAACCAGTGTTCCGCTCACGAGCTTCCACGTGCCTGCCAGCGGAGCCGGGCTTTCACTTACTTTTGTTTTTACCTCACAGGCGCAGACAAGTATGGCTGCAGCGAACATGAGACAGGTGGCTTTGGTCATAGGGTTTTACACTGTTGGCACGTGAAGGTAACATTAAATTATTTATGGTAAATGCGCCATTCACCCAGATGAAATCTGTTTTTGGATTACTTGATTCCTGTTAACTTGTCGTGAATTTTTGACGTTATGTTTAATCTTAAAGGAAAGGCCGCGGCAATCACTGGTGCGGCAAGTGGTATCGGGAAAGCGGTCGCTTTCGTATTTGCAAAGCAGGGCGCTTCCGTTCAGATCATTGACCTGAATAGCGATGCGATCAAAGCCACCGTTGAGGAGATCAAAGCATCTGGTGGCATGGCCACGGGATATTCATGCGATGTAACCGATCAGAAACTTGTGGTTGAGACATTCAATAAGATCGGCAAGGTTGATATCCTGGTGAACAGCGCTGGAATTTCTCACATTGGCAAGGTCGACAACACCTCGGAGCAGGATTTTGATAAAATTTACAACGTAAATGTGAAGGGCGTTTATAACTGCCTTTACGCAGCAGTGCCGTTGATGAAGAAAAACAAAGGAGGCGTGATCCTGAACGTTTCGTCAGTCGCGTCCGCTGTCGGCATCCCAGACCGGTTTGCATACTCCATGAGCAAAGGTGCCGTTTCAGCAATGACGCTGTCTGTCGCAAAAGATTATCTCAACGACAACATCCGCTGCAACAGCGTTTCACCCGGCAGAGTACATACTGCATTTGTTGATGGCTTCCTGAAAAAGAATTACCCCGGCAGGGAAGCCGAAATGTTTGAAAAACTGTCGAAGACGCAGCCGATAGGAAGGATGGGCAAACCGGAAGAGATCGCCAACCTGATTCTCTATCTATGTTCAGAAGAGGCGTCTTTCATCACGGGAACGGATTTCCCGATTGATGGTGGCTTCTTGAAGCTAAATAGTCCGTGAGAGGTGCGCAAGTGCGCGGGTGCTCATGTGGGTCGGTGTTTACGCAACACAAGGCTTCGGAGTAGAACGTGTTAAGGTGTTAATGTGGGGTTGCTGTCGCAAATTAAAGTTACAAGTGCTATTAAGATATAAGGACTTGTCGAACGATTGGTCTACCTGCTACACATTAACACCTTAACACACTAACACATACATCAAAAACATGCGCACACGAGCACATGCCCACCCGCGCACATTCTTCAACTCCCTTCATCAACGAGATAAAGTATCGACTCGTAATTTTCACTCACTGCTTCTGACATAGCCATCTCGCACGTCTTGGTTGTCGAATAATAACCTTCGTATTTCTTTTGCCTCACTTCGTTTCCTTCCGGAGCTGTCGCGGAGGTGGTGAGCTCCGGGAAGAGAAAGCCCCGGTCACCAGCCATGCCACAGCAGCCTGCGTGTTTCGGGATCGTAACCTCGTTTGCAAAGTGGCGTGCGATAGCAGCAAATTTGTCTTCCGACTTCATCTTTTGAAGAGAACAGACAGGATGAAGCACAACGTTATTTTTTTTGACTTTAGGTGTGATGGCCGGTAGCACCATGGCATACAGAAAATCAACACTGTCCAGGATTCTAAGCTTGTCGAATTTTTCCTTGTTGTCGTCCGTCAACAACGGTCTCAGCTGATGCAGCGTGTAAGCACACGAACTCACGTCAATGACCACCGGCTTCTCGCCATGGTTTGAAGAATTCCACAGGTTGTCGATTGTCTTGTTGGCGGTGAACTCATATGCAGCATGAAAACCCTTGGAAGAAAAGATCTGGCTACAACAAGTATCGTTAACGTTGCTGATGACACTGACCCCAATCCCGGACTTCTCGCAGACACTCATGAATGTCTCCATGATATTTTTTTTCTTTCCCGGATACGTGCCCATGAGTCGCGAAATACAGGAAGGAAAATAGACAATCGATCTTGCTGATTTCAGATCGCGTTTTTGCTCTAATACAGACAGGTCCGGAGGTTTGACTAATCCCGATGTCCAGATCGGTGCCGAAGAGAAAACAGACTTGATTGCCTTGGTGATCCCGGTCATAGTCTTGTTGCCAAACAGCGCATTAATGCCCGCACCACCTCGCAGTGCAAATCGCAATAGTGTTTGCACCTTCCCAAAATTTTTTGCGATTCTCAGTGCACCCAGGTTGGCAGCTGGCGAGTGGTTTTCTTTCCTGAGTCTTTTGATCAGGTCACCGGTGTTAATGTCAACCGGGCATGCAGTGGCACATAAACCATCTACAGCGCACGTTTCGATCCCATCGTATTGATACTGATCGAGCAGGATATTATAGTTTGTTTTATCGGTCTGCTTCTCGAGATTCTTAAGCACTCTCCGGATGACAATACGCCTGCGCGGAGAAGTTGTGAGGTCCTTGCTTGGGCATTTCGGCTCACAATAGCCGCACTCGATACAGCGATCGACCTCCGATTCCACAGTCGGCAATCCTTTTAAAAATTTGATGTGAGCATCTTTGTCGCTGTTGACAATCACTCCGGGGTTAAGCAGTTGGTGCGGATCCACAGCAACTTTGATTCTTTTGATGATCTCATAAGCCTCGCCACCCCATTCCGTTTCAACAAACGGAGCCATGTTCCTTCCTGTGCCATGCTCCGCTTTGAGTGTTCCGTTGTATTTTCTCACCACGAGTTCGATCACTTCTCGCATGAAACGGTCATATCGCATGATCTCGTCTTCCGTATTGAACGACTGCGTGACCACAAAATGAATGTTTCCATCTTTCGCATGACCAAAGATGATTGCATTCCAGTATTCGTATTTTTTAAAAAGTTGCTGCAGGTCAAGGATGGCATCGCCAAGTTGGGCAACAGGAAAAGCGATGTCTTCGAGTATAACGGTAGTTCCGCTTTTGCGCACTGCTCCCACGGCTGGGAACAGACCTTTGCGAACCTTCCACAGGAAATCCTGCTCCTTCGCATCGGTGGTAAACACAGGCGCATTGAATAACGAAAGCTGCGAGGAAGATTTGATAAAATCGCTGACGCGGGCTTCGAGCGCTGACGTTGAGTTCTCCTGAAATTCGATCAGCAAAGCCGAAGCTTCTTCAGGAAGTGTTTTCACAACGGATGGCATACCCGGCAAATTCTCCACTGCATGCAGTGAAGCGCGATCCATCAGCTCTACCATCATTGCTCCGGCTTCCGTCAGCGGAACAATTGCCTGACATGCTGCATAAATATCAGGGAAATAGAGCAGCGCAGTCGACTTGTACGGAAAGTCCGGAACGGTGTGCAGCACTGCTTCAGAAATAAAGGCGAGCGTGCCTTCCGCTCCGATCAGTAAATGCGCAAGGATGTCGAGCGGATGTTCGTAGTCAATGAAGGCATTCAGTGAATACCCGATCGTGGTTTTCGTCTGGTACTTCTTTCTGATCTTCGCAAACAACCCGGGAGATTCATGAATCTGTTCGCGGATCGCGATAAGCTCGGCACATAACTGCGGACACTCGCCTTCGAATCGTCCATAGTCGGCCCCAAGCTCTGTTGAGTATACTTTGCCATTGGGCAAAATAAATCGGATGTGTTTTACGGTGTGATAAGAATTGAGCTTCACTCCGCAGCACATACCGCTTGCGTTGTTTGAGAGAATGCCGCCCATCATCGCAGCGCCAATACTTGAGGGATCCGGGCCAATTTTTCTTTTGAATCTTTTCAGGTGAAGATTGACCATCGCCCCGATGATTCCCGGCTGCACGCGAACCTGATCACCATTGTCTTCCACGGCAATCTTATTCCAGAACTGACTCAGGTCAACAAGTATACCATCTGTTATAGACTGGCCGGACAAACTTGTTCCGCCCGTCCTGAACACCAGCGGGATGTTGTGCGACTGCGACAACTCAAAAAGCGAAATGATCTCCTGCTCGCTGAGCGGCTGAACGACAGCTTTTGGAAGCAGATAGTAGAAGCCGGCATCAGACGCGAAGGAAACCAGATCGATATATCTGTCGCGGATGCGTTCCGGTGGTAATATTTTCAGAAGTTGTTCTCTCACGCCACGGTTGAAAAAACAATAGTAGCGGTTTTCAGAGTTTTAGAAAAGCCTTACGATAAAATCACTGATTACAGGTATCAGGCGTCAATGCAGGTCTGCTTCTGTGTACCCAGGCCATCGATTGAGAGTTCGACTACATCGCCTTTCCTGAGATAGGTTGGCGGCTTAAGTCCCATGCCCACTCCGGGAGGCGTTCCTGTAGTAATAAAATCACCAGCCTCCAGCGTCATAAACTGTGACAGGTAGTGAATGATAAAAAAACAATTGAACACCATCGTAGATGTGTTTCCGTTCTGCATCTGCTTTCCATTAACAGAAAGTTTCATCGACAGGTTGTGCGGATCTTTAACTTCATCCCGCGTGAGAAGGTATGGTCCCACCGGGTTAAAGTTGTCGCATGATTTGCCTTTCGTCCACTGCCCTCCCCGCTCGAGCTGAAACTCTCTTTCGGACACATCATTCGATACACAATAGCCGGCAATATATTGCTCCGCTTCCTCCGCAGAGTTGAGGTAACGCGCGTCTTTTCCGATGAGGACGCCAAGTTCTACTTCCCAGTCAGTCTTTACGCTTTTGCGCGGGATAATAATGTTATCATACGGGCCGACTACGGTGTTAGACCCCTTTTGAAAAACAATAGGCTCTGTCGGGATGGCCATGCCGGATTCTTTTGCATGATCGGAGTAGTTCAGTCCAATACAGAGCACCTTGCCTGGTCGTGCAAAACATGCACCCCACCGTTCCGACTCGGCAACATCCGGCAACGATGGATTTTTTTTCAGGAGACGCGCAAGTTCCTCAAGCCCGTTCTTTCTGAAAAAATTTCGGTCCCAATCCTTAAAATGACCCGAAAGGTCTTTGCGTTTGCCATCGATGAGCACACCTGGTTTTTCATTTTCAAAGGATCCGAAGCGAATAAGTTTCATATTGGTGATTTGGTCTTGCTTAAAAGTAACAAAATGTGTTAATGTGGTAAAGTGTTAATGTGTCCGTGTTCGATGTTCAGTGTCGATTGAGTTTCCATTTATAGTAGCGCTTTGGACTAGATCATTAAATTTTAATATTCCTATGCCAGCCGGCTTCCAAGTCCTACGCGCTTCCCTCACACTAACACACTAACACCTTAGCACCTTAACACAACACGAGCACCTGAACACACGAGCACCTGCGCACATCTCAAGGATTCGGACTGATACTCGACCAGCCGCCATCGATCACCAGCGTTTGTCCTGTAATTTGTTTTGCTGCATCGGAGACGAGGAACAATGCTGCGCTGGCAATATCGGAGACGTGTGATGGTCTGCCCATCGGTGTGAGCTTTGACCAGATGCTTTCGTAATCCGGCTCGTTGGTAGTGCGCTCGGTCAGGGTAGCCCCTGGCGCAATGGTGTTGACATTAATTTTAAATTGTGAAAGTTCAATGACGAGGTTCTTCGCGAGCATTTCAATTGCTGCCTTACTCATCGCATAAGCTGCGAGGTCTTTATGTGCCTGATGGCCGGTAACAGAAGACATGAAAAGAAGGCTCCCACCGCTGTTCTGTTTTTTCATCTGCTTCGCGGCAGCCTGGGCAAGAAAGAAAGTGCCTGCGAGGTTGACTTCCATCACTCTTGAAAAAGCTTCGGGCTGATAGTCGAAAAAATCACCAAAGAGCGTGATACCTGCATTGGCAATTACAATATCGAGTCTGCCAAATTCATCTGCTGCAGCAGTGACCAGGCGATTGATAGTCTCCGGACGGCTTGAGTCGCCAACTACCGGAATGCATTGCTTTCCACCCTTTGATATTTTGTCTGCTCCGTGAGTTGCGAGCTTTGCATCGAGATCGTTGAGAATAACTTTCGCCCCCTGCTCTGCGAGTTGTCGACAGATCTCAAGCCCGATTCCCTGACCTGCGCCCGTCACGATTGCAACCTTATCCCTATGCGTCATCGTGCTAATCAATGAGAGTCCCTCGAAACTTCGCTGCCCGAACCGCCAACCAGGAAATCCATGTCTGCTCCAAGATGCGCCTGCTGCACATGCGTCTGGTAAAGATTGACGTAACCGCGATCTGAAACTTTCACGATGCTGCGCCAGACAGATTTCCGCTTCGCGAGTTCCTCATCGGACACATGCAAATGAATTCTGCGATTCGGAACGTCAAGCGAGATCGTATCCCCTGTCTGCACGACCGCAAAATTTCCTCCAAGCGCGGCTTCCGGTGAGGCGTGCAGGATCACCGTGCCGAAACCCGTTCCACTCATTCGCCCATCGGATATGCGCACCATGTCGGTTACACCTTTTGCAAGAAGCTTTGTCGGGATACCCATGTTGCCAACTTCAGGCATTCCGGGATATCCTTTGGGACCAACATTCTTCAGGACGAGGATGGAATTCTCATCTACATCGAGCGCGGGATCATCAATGC
Organism: Fulvivirgaceae bacterium JP3-4; assembly: GCA_029309925.1. Lineage (GTDB taxonomy): Bacteria > Bacteroidota > Bacteroidia > Cytophagales > Cyclobacteriaceae > Chryseosolibacter. The sequence continues at coordinate 797,850 of JARKND010000001.1, read as the reverse complement.
GCTTTTTGAAGTCATCAATATCTTCAAACACCACAGCCTTTCCTGAATGTTTCAGCAGGTGTGGACTTGCTGCCGAAGGTTTTATCACCGCGCCATTCTCGCAGAGATTGCCTTTCAAAACAGCAACACCCGACAATGGATTGATCGGCTGATCGACAGTGGCAATGATCTCGCGGTTATAGGATTCTTCTTTATCAATGTTTTCGCGTACAGTCTTACCGTTGGCGGTGATACAATCGAGGTTGAGAAACTTCTCGAGCTCTTTCATCACGGCCGGCAGACCACCCGCGTAGTACAGGTCTTCCATAAAATACTTGCCGGAAGGCTGGAGGTTCGCGATAAGTGGAACATTCCGCGATAAGCGGTCAAAATCTTCAAGCGTGAGATCAACGCCAATCCTGCCGGCAATGGCCAGCAGGTGAATGATAAAATTGGTTGAGCCTCCGATGGCAGCGTTTACGACAATGGCATTTTCAAAAGCCTTCCTCGTGAGAATGTCGGACATCCGGAGATTTTCTTTTACCATCTGAACTGCCCGCATTCCGCTGAGATGCGCCACGACTTTCCTTCTGGCATCGGCCGCAGGGATGGCAGCGTTGTGTGGCAATGACAATCCCAGCGATTCCACCATCGATGCCATGGTTGATGCGGTTCCCATCACGGCACAATGGCCGCGGCTGCGACACATACTAGCCTCTGCCATGACGAGCTGATCCTGATCCATCACACCGGACCGCACTGCATCGTGAAATCTCCAGACGTCACTGGTTCCGATATCTTTCCCTTTAAATTTTCCGGTAAGCATCGGTCCGCCTGAAACCACAATCGCAGGAATATTGACACTTGCTGCCCCCATCACCAGCGAAGGCGTTGTCTTATCACAGCCACACATCAGCACCACACCGTCAACCGGATTTGCCCTGATAGATTCTTCAACATCCATACTGGCGAGATTGCGATACAACATCGCAGTGGGCTTGATGAGTGTTTCCCCCAATGACATTACAGGAAATTCAACCGGAAAACCTCCCGCTTCGTAAACACCATGCTTGATGGATTCCGCAAGCTCGCGGAAATGCGCGTTACAGGGCGTAAGTTCCGACCATGTATTACAAATGCCGATCACGGGTCGGCCATCAAATTCGTGGGATGGGATGCCCTGATTCTTCATCCAGGCGCGATAAATAAATCCGTCTTTTCCGGTTCGACCAAACCAATTTCGACTTCTTAATGACTTTTCTTCCATACGTTCGTTTGTCGCAGGCACCGCCTTGCGTGAATAATTTATGAATGTTTTTTGAATCCGCCTAAGACGATTTCCAGGCCGCAGTTTGCTTCAATCTCCACTTTGCTCCGAACACCGATACATCGCATGCACGAATTGGCGATCTTTACGTTATATAGGATATAAATCCACTGTTATGCAACGAAAGGAATTCTTGAAAACGCTGGGTTTTGCAAGTCTTGCAATCCCACTGTCTGCTGCGTGTGGCAACGAAGCGGAAAATCCAGATTCAAACGATGCTTGCGCAACATCACCGGCCGAAACCGCGGGTCCCTTTCCCACAAAATCACCTGAAAGTTTTGTGATCCAGGACATTCGCTCAGATCGCCAGGGCATTGACATGACGCTGGAGATCACCGTTCAAAATAAGAACACCGGATGCGGTCCGCTGGAAGGTGCAATGGTTGATATCTGGCACTGCGACAAGGATGGATATTATTCCGAGTATGGAGGCACGGGCTTACAGTCTCTGAACCTCACAAATGTACACTTCCTGCGCGGGCGTCAAAGTACCAACGCAAACGGAAAAGTTTCCTTCCTCAGTATCTTCCCAGGGTGGTACAACGGTCGCGCGCCACATATTCACGTGCACGTGTTCGATGCATCCGGAAAATCGTTGCTGGTGACTCAGATCGCTTTCCCCACAGATGTATGTGACGCTGTATATACCACTGCAACTCAGTTTTACACGAAAGGAAAACAGGACACCTCTAACGCACGGGATGGAATCTTTGCAGATTCACTGGCACGGCAGCTAGGGGTGGCGACCGGCAACATTAATGAAGGCTTCACACTCGCGCATACGATCGTGGTGAACGGTTAAAGAGTGTGGTCGATGAACAAAGAAAGTCAGGCACAAATTTACCTTGCCTCACAACGCGGCCGGAGCGAAACTGGCATCTACCGAAGCTTTCATACCTTTAATTTCGGAAAGTTTCGCGAAAGTACACGCGGCCCCTTCTTATCACTGAACGCGTTGAACGATGAGACGCTGGCGGCAGGAAAAACTGCGAGCCATGTTGCTGTAGATGACGCGTTGGTTTGTGTCATACCCCTTGTTGGATCTGTAGATTATGCATCGGGTGAACAACCACCGAAGAACGTGTATCCGGGAAATTGCGAATTATTTTTTGCGATGAAAGGTTCGCGCATCTCGTTTCACAATCCCTTTGACGAAGATCTTATAAACTATCTCACACTTTGGCTGAAGCCGCACGCTGTCCAGCACACAACAATTAGAAACGAGTTCGATCTTGATCGGCATATGAACAGCCTCGTCCATGTCCTGGCTATCAAGGGAGTCGATATTTTCATTGGAAAATTCCGTGGCAGGGTGACTATCGGATACACATTACACAATAAGAATTCAGGATTGTTTGCGTTAGTGATCGAAGGCGCAGTAGAATTCGAGAACCGTTTGCTTCAACAGCGTGACGGCCTTTCCCTCATGGATGAAACGAAAGTCGAATTTGAATCATTGTCTGCTGAGTCGATCGTTCTTTTAGTTGAAATGCGTGTTCACATCATTTAGGAACGCGAACGGCTCTGTTTTCTTTTTGCCAAAGCTCAGCGGTTGGGCTATTGGCCGCTTCGTACAAATTCACTACCTTCGTTTCTAAATCCCTATCTTGAAAACCCTCGTTTCGACCCTCGTAGGATGCTTTCTAATCCTTGTTTTTGCTGACAGTTTCGCGCAGACCGAATTCCGCGATGGCTTCATTGTTGACAAGAATCAGCAATTTGTTTACGGTTACATTGCTTTTCTTCCCACTCCGCATTCTGGTTGTCTGTTTAAAGCGACCAGAGATGCTGCTCCGACATCGTACACAACACAGGAGATTGAGGCCTACGGGGTAATCAATGGCAACCACTTCCGAAAGCGACCTGTTCTTATGCAGGGTGAGGATCTTGAGACTCAAGTTTTCATGGAAGCTATCACAGATGGCACTGTCTCGCTTTACACCGTCTTCGAGAGACTATTTATTGAACGCGGTTCCTCATTTTACGAACTGAAGAATGAAAAGGAAAATCTCGAATCGTATCGCAGCACGGTGATGTCGTTGATGGGAGATTGTGAGGATGTTGCACGCAGAGCACGGAAGGTTGCCATTGCAAAATCGCAGCTGAAAGAGCTCGTTGATTCGTACAACAGCTGCGCAAGCTCGGGGAAAACCACATTCATCAGAAGAAAATCGTTTCACGGGTTGGGAGTGTTTGTCGGGCTGGACCGCACTAAATTCACAATGACCGCAACACAGCCCTCATTCTTTAATAACCAGGCATTTCTCGATCGCACGCTTGCAACCGGAGGCATTCAATATACCGTCAGGCCGAAATGGTCGCGCTATGTGGGAATCACCACAGGCATATCGTACAACGATCAGAAATTTTTCCTGACTGGGACCGATTTCGTGGGTGGCTACACGCGAGTTCAGACTTTCAGGTTCAACAGTACCACGCTGCGGCTTCCCGTGATGCTTGAGCTCGGAAACTTTGTGCTTTCAAAAGCTCAACCTTATGTGAAGGCGGGCATATCACTGCCAATCCTGTTGAAGGCTAACGGTACGCTTATGCAGGAGCGCGAGACTGAAAGTGGAATTTACATCGACCACTACAATGCAGGTGACAATTTTAAAGAACCAATACTCATGCAGGCTGCAGCGGGCATCTTTATTCCCGTGGGAGGCGCCCTTAGCGCTTATAGCGAAATTGCTTACAGCACCGGGAAGACGAAATTTGATTTTAATGCACCGTCTGCTACAAGTGTAAGCGCCACGTTCCGCAGCGTGTATTTCAATCTAGGTATACTTCGAAAGCTCTGACATGAAAATTTTCCGACACTCATATTTTCTAATTCTTATCTTTCTTCTTGCCACATGTATCCAGGAAGAATTGCCGGAGCAAACGCATCCGATCGTCACAACAACGGTAAACGAAATAACAGCTTCAGGTGTGTCGCTTGGTGGCACCATCCAATTCCATAATCTAAACGATGTCGTTGATCACGGCTTTGTGTTGGGGAAAGAAAAAGAGTTATCGCTGGAAAATTCTATCTACTTCAGGCTGGGCAAAGCTGCCGGGGAGACATTTTCTGCAGCGATCCGCTCCGGCATAATTGAAAAGCAGCGATACTATGTGCGGTCATACGCCATCGCCAACGGCAAAACAGTTTACGGCCCAATGCAGGATTTTATGAGTCTGGGAAGTGAGGGCCCCATCCTGGAAGAAATATCTCCTGCCGAAGGCAGCGCTGGTGACACGATCAACTTGCGCGGCAAAAATTTTAGCTTCAGGAAAGAGTTGAATGTCGTAGTGTTTGACAAACTTTCTGCCAAAGTTGTGTCGTCAACAGACACGCTTTTATCCGTAATTGCCCCAAGCCTTACACGAATAGACAATGCCGTCCGTGTCTCTATCTTGGACAATGCCAGCGAAGAAAAAATCTTCAAACTAAAAACGCCTAAGATCACAGGATTTTCGCTCGAGACTTTCACGCTGTGCGATACCATCGCAATGACCGGGGAGGCACTGTCGTCTTTTGGCAGCCAGCCTTTCATTGCGATGAATGGACTCGGAGCAAAGGTTATTTCCGTTTCGTCCAAGCAGATTAAGTTTACGATGACTTCACTCGTTAACAATCCAATTGAGGTGAAAGTATATGGCGGCCTGTTCCAGCAGGTTGCACCACAGAAACTGTCACAGATCCGGCCGGAGATTACAGCAATCAGCCAGGATCTTTATGAGGCTGGCGATACGATTGATGTCTCAGTCAGGAACTGGCCTGCCTGCATTCAGCGATCTGTGTCACTAAGTCACCAAAACGGATTGAAATATCCCGTAGAAGTGATTGAAAACAATATGGATCGGATCAGGTTCATCGCGCCATCAGGCTGCATTCCCACTACCAAGTTTGTCATCTCCGGCAATACATTCTCAGTCTCGTCAGTTGATATCAAGCCACGTCCGCCAAAAATAACGAGCATAACACCGAACAATGGAAAAATTGGAGATCTTATCGCAATCAAAGGAGAAGGATTTCCCGATGATATCAATGCAATTACTGTTGATTTTCTAGACTTAACCTATGCCAGCAGCACTGAGCTTCGCGGTCGCGTGGTCGAAATTCCATCGACAATTCCTACCGTGGATGTATCGGTTATCTATTGTCAATCCGCAACAACGATTGAAAACGGTTTCACTTACCACACGCCCGAAATAACAAGCTTCAGCCCGGCTATAATTACAAGCCAGTATGACGTTCTGATCATTAACGGGAAAAATTTCAGTCCGATTGGCAATGTCGTTTATATCAATGGTGAACCGGTATCCACGAGCGGAGCAGATTTAGATGGCACTCAGATTACTGTTTCGATGGATCTTCTTTTGAACGACAACCTTTCAAAGCAATTAACGGGTAAACTCACCGTCATAACAAATATGGGCTTGAGCGTAACAAGCGATCAGGATATTGTGATCGACTACGTAGCACCGTGGAAAGTGGAGGCAAGTTTCCCGGGGAATTCAAGATCACGCCCCGCTTCCGTCACCATTGGCAACTTCGCCTATGTTGGCATGGGCAGCTCAAGCTCAACCTGGTATAAAGACTGGTGGCAATTCGATGGCACAACCTGGAAACGCATGGCGGATTTTCCTGAGTCGGGAGATTTTGGGATCACGCGCGCTGCTACTGCTGCAGGTAAAATCTTCTACGGTTTGCTTCATCGAAATAAAAACTGGTGGCAGTTCGATCCAGTCTCAAACCAATGGACGCGAAAGGCAGATTTTCCTGGCGTGACGAGATCGCTTAACTTCACGTTCACAATCAACGACAAAGTCTATGTTGGAGGCGGATCAGCATCATCCACCGCATTGGCGCTGCTAGACTTCTGGGAATACGACCCCGCGACAAACATCTGGACACAGAAAGCATCATTGCCAGGTTACGCACTATCCCAATCGATCGCATTCGAACATCAAAGTCTGGGCTATACGTTTGGCAAAAGCGGCACCATGTTGATTTCGTATTCTTATGATCCAGGTCCTAACGTATGGACTACACGCGAAACATTTGGCAGCATTCCCTCATTTGCAGGCGGCTGGGATGCTGTAAAATTCAATGAGTTTCTCTTATTACACAGCAATCAGTTTTCAACTCCTGTGTTTTACCTGTATCACCCATACAGCGGTGGCTTCACCCAGGCGGAAAGCACACTCGGAGCGAACCGAAGTTTTCCGGCATTGTTCAACCTCAACAACCGAGGCTACATCGGCCTTGGTCACAATTTCGGGTTTCTCAGAGACTTATTCTCCTTTGATCAATACAGAATCGGAGGCGGGCCTTAAATTGCCCAGAAACGGCAATACCCTTACTCATAAAGTTGAAGCCTTGCACGCATTTCAGGGCGTAGGAACGTCATATGTCGTGTACAACCGGAACGCGTTCGCTTCAGATCAGAATCAACCTTCGAACCCAGCGGAAAAAACAACTCAAAGTCAAATTTGCCTTGACACGGAGAGAACATTAAAGCAATGTTAGTTCAATGTTAAACTATTGTGTTGTTTGATTTCCTGGCGCGATTTGTTTTGTATGACTCAGTATTTTGGCATCGGATGCCTACGAAACCGGATCTCAGTGTAAACACATACAAGCGTAAGTTCGATCGTGAGCTTCGCCACATCAAAGTGATTCTGATGTCGCAGAAGCACACGATGACCAGACACGCGTGGATCCGTTTCGTTTTCGCAACAAAAAAATCGATCGTAGCAAATCCGGAAAATTACTTCAAATCAATTCCCGACAAGGAAATTTTTAACAAGGCCCTTGATAAAGTCTTCCAGGGCTTCCTCGATGACCAGAAAATCCGGGATGCGCAGCGCAGACTATGATCATCGTTTATAATTTCAGCTTGAAGCCCCCGTTGATCACGAAACCGTCAAGTGGCGCATAAATGTCGCGAAAGACCGGAGCCGACACCGAGCCTGTGTAAATAGAATCGAACCGCGTCTGCCGGGCATCAAGGAAGTTTTCAAAGTTTATGAAAATGGAAAAGCTCTCCCATAATCTTTCGACCATAAATCCGCAGATCCAGTAATCTCTTCCGTAGGTGTTGTCTGACAAGCGCTGCCTGCTGAAGTAATACGCCTCCAGTCCAATCTTCCATTTCTCTTCGACCTCGTAAAATAATACGTTATTGAGTCTGTTGCGCGCAGTGAGCGGATTCACAACGGATACGCCTCCGTCATGGATCCGCGTATCGGTAAAGCTATAACCAAGGAATAATTTGAAATCTCTAAACTCAACTTTAACGTTCGTCTCCGCGCCCTTGCTGTCCATGTATCCGGCAATGTTGATAAACTGATAGTAGCCATCACCGGTTGATTGAAGCTGTAAAGGATTATTCAGATAAGTGTAAAAGAAAAGTTGGTTGACACTCACGCCTGCCTCGCCAATCTCGGTGCGATAGTTCATATCCCAGTTTGCTCCGTAACTTCTTTCAAGCTTGTTGTTACTCGCTGAAATCGGAAGCACATTTTGAAACTGGAGTCGCTCACTCTCTTCTGTAAAAATGGTTGGGGCTTTGTAACCGAAACCACCGCCAACACGCGTACTGAACCTCGGGCTTGGCTTGTAGAGCAGCGATATTCGCGGAAGCACTGCCAGTCCATAATCAAATACATAGTCCGCACGGATTCCTGTTTCAAGATTTACTTTGTCGTTGACGGTGAGATTATTCTGAATGAAAGCGCCCACGGTGGTCTGTTGATAGTCGCGGAGGCCGGCATTTGAAAGTTGTCGCTCAGAGAAGTCGTCACTCCACAGGTTCAGCCCTGCTATCCATTCTGTCTGCTCATTGAAAGCAACGATATTCAATTCCGTAAAAGTTGCAGTCTGAGAACCGTCAAAAGAGAACTCGGGAATCTGCAACAGCCTGTCGAAGTGGTTTGTACTGTTTTTGAAATTCAGCGTTGTGTGTTCATTAAATGCATGTGAAAACGACAAGTGGGTTGAGACGCGATCCGATGTGTTTTTTTCGAAGTAGCGGTGAACAGCATCACCATTCCCTTCGATATAGTGAATATCTCCGCCTATGCGATCTTCCGTTGAAAAGTTGACGCCAACATTGAGTTTGGTCTTATTTGTAAAGTCTACGAACAGCCGCGGATTGAATGTGAACCGCTGAAATTCCGGAATAGCACTCAGATCGATATTCGCAGGGTCGTAGGCCTTACTCGAATTGTAGGACGCAAATGCCGTCAATCCGATCTTACCGTATTTCTCCCCGTAATACGCACTCAGATCAAGACCTTTTGCGCTTGTGCCATTCGCTAAAACTCTGAGCTCGCGGTTATCTGTTGGTACGCGGCTGATGAGATTCACAAGTCCTGCAATGGCACCACCTCCATATAAAGTTGATGATGAACCTTTAATTACCTCAGCCTGCTTCAGGTCGAGTGGCGGAGTCTGGAGCAATCCAAGTCCACCGGAAAACCCTGAGTACAAGGGAAACCCATCCTTTAATATTTGTGTATAGCGTCCGTCAAGTCCCTGGATGCGAATCGAGGCGTTCGCTGTTGTAGCTGAAGTTTGCTGAATCTGAATGCCGGTGCTTTCGCTCAGCAGCATGCGGATGTCGCCAGGTTTCATATTTGCTTTTTCGTCTAATTCCTCGCCCGCAATGAACTCAACCCGGGTCGGAATATCTGCGATTGTTCTGGTGCTCCGCGTGGATGAAATGACAATCGCTTCAAGTTCTTCATGGGCAGAAGAGAGAAGAACAACCACCGGCTCAGTGGATGTCAGTGGAAACAGCACTAAAATTTCTTTCTCTTCGTATCCAAGGAACGAAAATCGCACAGTGTGTTGTCCATCAGGAAGGTTGGGAATTTGAACTATCCCATCTTCATCAGCAGTAGCTCCAAAGGAAGTTCCTAACACGGTGGCAGATGCTCCCACCAGGGGCTCATCATTTTCGCTGTCACGCACGACAGCTTGTAACGTATTTTGTGAAGAACAATCAAATACAACAACGAATAGAATGAGTGTGCATGCGAAACGCATAACAAGTTTTGTTAACGATGTAGAAAAAATTTTAAGATGAAGTGGACGTTCTTACACCTTGGGCGGTTGCCAGATAGAAAGGTAGGGCAGCGATGGCGCAATGGAATTGTAGCGGGTCTCTATAGCCGATGCGCGAAAAGACCTGCCAAATATAATTGAAGGGCGCGGCTGGCAAATCACATGAGCCAGACAACACCCGTCAAAACAAAACGGAGTGCAGACATCGGACCTCTCCGCATCGTTCGTACAATCCACCTGCCTGGACTGCGCAAACGCATGCTCTTCTCCACCGCATCCGTCACCAACACACGGGAAGAATGACAGAAACACCAGGTACGCACACAGCATGATCAGGATGTATTTCACACTACAAAAGTAATGGAAAAGTGGTGCAATTGGGTTGCAAAATGCATTTGAAAGCAAAGCCGCAGAAATATTAGGTCAGCTAATTCCGGGGCGGATTATACTGCACCTTTTGCCCTTACATCCAGGCGTACTGCCGACTAAGTTTCGCAAAGCGTGGGCAGCGCCTTGCACGGACGTCACGCTGTCGCAGGAAAACGTTGTGTAAAGTCTTGACGGACTTGATCCACACACTCATGGCGACCTTAAGTCAGGGCAACTACTAGCAGCTGCCAATCAAAAAGTATGAGCACACTCCATGAGAGCGGAAACAAAACCGCTGCGCTCTTTGGGGTAAAATGCATGAATAGTCCGTTTCCGCCACCAAATCGTCCACATCCGGACGACTGCCCTATCGTAAAACCCTGTCTACACGCCCCATTCGAATTTGGCACGGTTGTTATTCCTACATTTAGATATTATTCCGCTCGATGAAAAAGTACTACCTCGGAGAATTCGAAGAAATCGTTTTGTTAACTGTTGCCATCCTGCATCGTGAAGCCTACGGGGTGTCAATCAAAGATGAAATTGAAAGTCGGCTGGGACGCGATGTTAGTATGGGGGCCATGCATACAGCATTGCTTCGCCTCGAAGATAAAGGCTATATACGCTCTGTTGATGGTGACGCTACCGAAGAACGCGCAGGACGACCACGAAAATATTTTGAAATCACTGCATTAGGCAAAAGAGCGATTACCTATGCTAGGGAGAGCCGCGAAAAACTCTGGGGCGCCATTCCAAAGATTGTCTGGGAATTGAAAGGCAGTTTCTGATTTATGAAGCAACTGCCTCCACGCATATTCTCCAAATTGTTCCGATGGTATTGCCATCCAAGACTAGCTGATTATATCGAGGGGGATCTTATCGAAGTGTATCGAAGACGTCTGGCCAAAATGTCGAAATACAAAGCAGATCTCCGGTTTTTCATAGACGTGCTTCTATTATTTAGGCCAGGAATTATTCGTCCGCGCCAACAGCATTATAACCCATCCGGTATGTACAGAAATTATTTGAAAGTAACACTCCGAGTTTTCAATAGAGAAAAACTCTATAGTCTCATCAACGTGTCTGGTCTTGCACTCGGATTTACGTGCTGTTTGTTCATTTATCTTTTCATTACCGATGAACTAAGCTACGACCGCTTTCATGCCGACAATGACCGAATTTATCGTGTTGCGGCAGCTTATATGCGACAAGGAGTATGGGAGCCGTACGCATCTAACTCCTGGCGTACGTCCGAGCTTTTGAAAAATGATTACTCCGAGATCGAGCAGATGGTACGAATCATGGACGACTACGACATGTTCGAATACGGTGGCAAGCGTGTCGATGAACGGAGAATCGCCTGGGTCGATGACAACTTTTTTGTAGTCTTTAACTTTCCGCTCGTACAGGGAAACCCATCCGAAGCACTTAAGGGGCCAAACAAGACGGTAATCTCCGAGACCACCGCAGTCCGATACTTTGGAACAGAAAATCCGATCGGAAAAGTTTTTAAAGTGCAGGATGGCGCATTCGAAGTTGTGGTAACCGGAGTGATGAAAGACATGCCCCCCAATTCTCACTTCCACTTCGATTTCATTTTATCGAACGCCACACTTAAAGGCGTAGCACCCGAAAGTCTTTTCACTAACGTGGGCTGGGACTCGCAGATCGTCTACGTAAAACTGGTTCCAGGAGCGGATGCGAAAAAGATGGAAGTATCGTTCCCTTCATTTGTTGACAAGAATCTTGAGTTCTTCAAATCAACGAACTTCAAGATGTTTATGCAGCCACTGACATCGATCCATCTTGGGTCGAACGTTGGACTTGAGTTTGAACCCAATGGAAGCATGTTCCGTGTCTATACTTTTTCCGTCATTGGAATATTCATAGTTGTAATTGCCTGCGTGAATTACATGAACCTCACCACTGCACGTTCTTTGCGGAGAGCTAAAGAAGTCGGCATGCGGAAGGTGCTGGGCGCGAAACGGTTCGATCTGCTGAATCAATTCCTGACCGAGTCATTTATCATGACGGGTGTTGCGATAATACTCGCACTAGCGTTTGCTACGGTTCTCGTTCCCGAGTTCAATCAATTTGCTGGAAAACAAATCGCAGCATCGGTGATATTTAGTCCACAGGTTCTTTTAACGCTATTTGCTTCACTCATCATCATCGGCCTGGTCGCGGGTCTATATCCAGCCTTCATGCTTTCATCTTTCCGCCCGTTGAATAGCATGAAATCCAACAATGCAGGGAAATCGGGATTTGTGATGCGCAAAGCACTCGTTGTCGTTCAGTTTGCAATTTCAATTGGACTGATCGCAGGATCCGCTATCGTGTTCCAGCAATGGGACTTCATGAAAAATAAATCGCTGGGCATAAATAAAGATATGTTGATCACCGTCCCGTTGCAGACTATGGACCGTCAGCAAATCGGTGCATTCACAACGGAGCTTGCAAAGATCGGATCGGTCCAAAAGGTTGGCTACTCAAACATGCGGATGCCGGGCTGGATTGGGAACAGCACTTCATACAAAGCTGAGGATGTTCCTCAAGCAGAGTCGCAAGGCAAGTCGATGAAAATTATTCGCATCGATTATGATTTTCTGACAACGATTGAAGCTAGCATCATCGATGGACGAAACTTCTCAATCAATATGCCGGTTGATTCAGCATCGTTGATATTAAATGAGTCTGCGGTAGAGCAACTTGGATGGAAAGATCCGATCGGCAAATGGCTCGAGCTAAACAACAGACGTTTCAATATCGTAGGCATTGTCAAAGATTTTCATTTCGAGTCATTGCACCGGGAAATAGCCCCGATCATTTTCATTCTGAATCCTCGACAACTCTCCTTCAGCTACATCCGCATACAACCGCAAGATGTGACAGGCACGCTGGCCCAGGTAAAAAATACATATCAAAAATTTGTCTCGAATCGCGATTTCACATACACGTTCGTCAACGATGACATTGAAGTTCAATATGTGGCCGAAAAGAAGTTCACCGAAGTATTCACGCTGTTTACTGTTCTTGCCATTATCATCGCATGCCTTGGCACCTTCGGACTGATATCCTTTACTGCGGAGCGGAAGTCCAAAGAGATCGGCATTCGAAAAGTGCTTGGTGCCTCAGCCGGAAATGTCTCGTTCATGCTCATCAAAGAATTTTTAATTCTCTTACTGATCGCAAGCTTCATCGCCTGGCCACTCGCCTACTACCTGCTGGATGGTTGGATCGAGGGCTTCGTCTATCGGACCTCGATCGGAGCAATGCCCTTCATCATTGCCACCGCGCTAGCCGGAATGATTGTCCTCCTTACCACAGGCTTCCGCGCGATAAAGGCGGCCATGGTGAATCCGGTAGAGAGTTTACGGGATGAATGAGATTGGTCAATCGTCAGTATCTTTCAGTCAGACAACTCCGCCTTAAACCGTGTCTTGTTTCCCGCATGTAGTTGCTCGTAATCTGGACAAACATGGGCGTCAAGCATCGCCACATTGCCCCAGGCGCCTGGTTTCCACTTCTAATATCAAGCTTACGATTCCACGCCATTGCGTTAGTTTCGTTTTTTGCGGCCATAGGCCAGCCGTGAGCTCAATTGGTTCACGGTAATCAGGCATATTGAAAAACCTGTACCGGAGTATCTTTTAATTTATCTTTTATGTAAATTCGGTGGCTCTCCGTAAACCCCCTATAAAAATGAAAAAGATCATCGCAATCATTGGCGTGTTTGCACTCGCCTACCTCGTTTTCGAATCATGCAACCCCAAGAAGACGGATTCGCATGTCGTTCTTACAGGCCTCGTTTCCTACGCATCTTTAAAAGACTCATCATTGACGCAGGATCAAAGGAATGTCCTACGTCAGCTGTCCAAAAGAGACAGCAGCAACTTGAGTAAATATTTAAAGAACAACGGAGATACAATCAGCTATAACAAATCGCGGACGCCTGGCAAAGAAGGCAATTACACAGCAGAAGTTTTTCCAATCAATAGCGCGTTCGCAGCTGCAGCATCAAATGGAAAAATGGCAGATCTATGCCCATGCCCCGGTAACACAGGCATGTGTCCTTGTCCGGCAACAACTACTAATATTCTGTTCACCACTCAAGCCACTGACGTTAAAGTATACGATAATACAACTCCATTAGAGCCTGAGGACCTCGATGGAAGAGTAGACGTGGGATGGAAATCATATAAGTTAAAAAATCTGGACGATAGAACATTCACGCTAAAGATCGAAGGCAACTTTGGCGATACAGGCTTCAGGAAGTATGAGATTCAAATGGAAATTAAAGACGGAAAGCTGTCTGTAGTCAGATGAATTGAAAAAAGTAAATAAATATAAATGCAAACCGATCCTGCTTAGTCAGCTTGGATTGGTTTGCATTTTTATTTTTTGCGCGCGGTCCGGATTTTGTCAGTCACTGCCCGGTCACGAGATCGATTCCTTAATTGAAGCCGCGAGAACAAAGGGATTATCTGACATTGAAATAGCCGATTCCATTTACGATGCGGCCTCAGTAAGAATCACCGAACTAGGAATCGATCAATATCCAGCTAGTTGGGTCCGACTTCTCCATGAGCGCGCCTGGACATGTTTATTTCATGGCCTCGCGTCAAAGGCAAAAAGACATCTTTCAGATGCTCATGCAGCCGTCAACAATTACATGCCGTTGTTAGGCGACCGTTTTGACAGTTTAAGAGCACAGACGCAGCTGATCGAGGCGAATTACTTTTATGTAATCAGCGGCTACGGCAACGCTTTACTAAAGCTGGACAGCGCTGAAACATATTGGCGCGCGAGGAATAAAGAAGTAGCCGGTTGCATAAGCCTGTATCAAATTTTCCAGTTCCAGGCTTCTATCTACTATCTCCAAGGTGAATACGAGTCTTGCATCGATCGACACCTCGGAAGCATTAAGTATTTTGATTGCTTCCGCTCGAAGCTTGCATACCCCAACTACATTTTGGTCCATCGCAATATAAGTCTTGCCTATAGTAAAAAGGGCGATACAGTCAATGCTCGCAGATATCTGATGTCAGCCAAACAAAATTTAGATACGTGCCCGGAGCAATCGAGGGATTTTATTATACGGACTCATGCGCTGCTTCTATACAATTCACTCGGAGAGCTGTACCGTATGGAAAATAAGCTGGATAGTGCAAGATATTATTACAACCAGGCAGGTTCGGTTCACATAAACAATCCAACATTTGCTACCCGCATAAGTGATGGCCTTGCAAAAATTGCACTGGCAGAAAAAAAATACCAATACGCGCTTCAATTGTTCCAGAGGTCTCTTACTCAATCAATTCAGGTGAGAGGCAATAAACACTACCTATCCGCCAATGCTTACCGATCTATCGCTGGTCTACACCTCGTAGAAAAACATTTTGATAAAGCGTTGTCCAATATACAAAAGGCACTCAACAGCCTTGCGCCAGCAGAAGAATTGGATACATTAGATTATCAGGCAAATCCTGCGCTAAGCTATTTATACATGCCTAAGGATGTACTCATGACATTACATCAGAAAGCTGGTATCCTCAGCCAATACTATACTTTTACGAAGGCAACCAAATATCTAGTTGCAGCAAGAACCACAAACAACCTCGCCCTCCAGCTTCTCGACAGCACGCGAAACGAATTCAGTCTCGAAAAAGACAAAGTAGTGCTTGGCGAAGATGCCGTGAAAGTATATCAGACAGGCCTTCAAATTGCCAATGAGCTTTATCGGCAAACAAATGACCAACGCTATCTCAGAGAATGCTTTGATCTTATCGACAAAAGCAAAAGCGCAGTGCTGATGGATCACATCAAGCTCGTGAAAAACTTCGGGGGAATTCCATCCAGATTGGTTGATCGTGAAAGGGAATTGAAAGTCGAGCTGTCTGTAGCAGAACAACAGCTTTATACTGCTGAAATTAAAAAAGAAGAAACCAGCATCCATCGTCAGCACCTCGGAGAAATTAAAAAAGCATACGCAGCATTGCTTAACGACATCAAAGTTTCCGCACCGAACTATTATAAACTCCGGATTGAAAACAAACAACTAACGCTTCCTGAAGCACAAAGCATGCTGCAGCCTCAGGAACTGCTTGTCGAATACTTCTTTAGTGATTCCATACTTTATGCGATGGCCGTTACACCAACAACAGCGGAACTTCACACGGTAGCAATCGATTCACTCCGAAGTCACGTTGAAACGTTGAGAGATATGCTGGCGCGACCTGGCAATCTTGCAGACGCACCGCATCAGGCGAAGTGGAACTCAATTTGCAAGGCAGTGTCCATGAAAGTTGTAGCGCCCTGGGAAAAACATCTCAAATCTGCTAAGCGAATCATTGTTGTTCCACATGACGTCTTAAACTACCTTCCACTTGAAATGCTTTCCGAATCTGGGACGCCCCTGGTGAATTCGGTATCCATCAGTTACGCGTCCTCGGCTGCGCTGTTGCGGGAGCAGAAACAAATGACACCGACCGGAAATTTCTTCGCAGCGTTCAACGCGGATTATTCAAACCAGCCTCACCTGCCTCAACTTGCGGGAGCCGCACGGGAGGTCAGCTCGATTGAAAGCATCTTTGGCTTCCGTTCAACTCGTTTTGCATCAGCTACGGCCGATGATTTCAGAAAAAAAGCCGCGAACTTTAAAATTATTCACCTGGCTCTGCACTCCCTGATCAACGATGAAAAGCCCATGTTCTCACGTCTGGTCTTCACCCGCACTGGTGACGACACTAACGCTGACATCACAGCAAATGAATTATACAGCATGCAACTGAATGCTGAGATTGCAGTACTCAGCGCTTGTGAAACAGGACTCGGTAAACTTCAGCGTGGGGAAGGGATGATGAGTTTGTCACGTGCGTTTATGTATGCTGGTGTACCATCAACCGTTATCAGCCTCTGGAAAGTACCCGACCAGTCCGCCAGCATTCTCATGACAAAGTTTTATCAATTCCTGAAAGACGGGCACCTGAAAGACGAAGCTTTGCAACTTGCGAAACTGGAATTTATCAAGGAACATCCCGAAATGTCCCATCCGTTCTTCTGGGCGGGCTTTATCATCAACGGCAAAACAGATCCGCTTTCGTTCGATTATTTTTCAACACGAGAACTTTTCGCTATTGTCATTCTCGGCCTGGGTCTTTTGCTCGCGTCATCAGTGGTTATTCTAAAGAAGCGAAGAAGTGTGAAATCTATTTCGCTAACGCATTGAGCAGTTGCCGTGCCTTTTCAGAATAGGCATTCTCACCCTTTGCAACCGCCTCAAGTGTTGCTTTTGCCTGCTCCAACTGGCCATCTCTCAGATAACACAAGCTGAGATACCATCGCGCTGCGACCGCATTTGCGTCAGCCAGCTGAATAAGATCGTTAAAATTATTCTTTGCAGCATCGGTTTTGCCGAGCGCGAGATTCGCATTCCCTAACAAAAGCAAAACTCCGGGTTCTTTCTTTTCTTGTGAAATCTCTTCGAACAACGCAGCAGCCTGCGCGTATTCCCCTTCTTCATACTTCTGAAATGCGAATGCACGTTTCGTAGCTTCTTCGCTCCCACGCACCGTTGGCTCGAAAACATTCGGATAAGGCGCAAAGTATTCGGCATACAATTCGTCAGGTGTGGCTTCATTGTTACCGAAGATGTAAATTCCGGCTACCACGAATAGCAGAACGGCTGCCGCAGCCGCATAATACATCCAGGTGGCCGATTCTTTCTTTTCTGCAGTAACATCCGGCAATGATTTCTCCAGTTCCTTGAAAAATTCAAGATGATTTTTCGCAGCCCCGAATCGCACGGTATTGATGAGCAGCTTTTCCCGATCGTACAAATGCCTGAGCGCTTTGTCAGTATCGAGTTGCTGGATGAACAATACTTTTTCCTCGTCCGTCATTTCATTGTCAAAGTATCGTTCAACAAGTTCTATATATTGTGTAGAGTCGTTCATAGTGTAGTGGTTGTGGTGATTGTTGTATTCGTCATCTCCTGTTCGAAAATTTTCCGCAGCCGCGCCATGCATTTGCACTTCTGGTTCTTGGCTGTTTCTGCGTTTTTATAATTCAGAATCGAGCTGATCTCTTCCATACTTTTCTTCTCATAATAAAAGAGTTCGATCAGTTTCTGACAGGGTTGCCCTAATTTCTTCAGGGCCTTCTTTGCGGTGCTGAATACATCTTCCTCGACTGGGCTTGTCTCGGCATCGTCAATCAGATACTCCTTCAGCCATTTTTCCTGGTTGATTGGAGTGTGGCGTTTGGCTTTCCTCATATTTTCTTTTACAAGATTCTTTCCGATTCCAAACAGGTAAGTTTTGATCGTGCTTAACATGTGCACAAGCTTACCTGACTTCACGTTGTCCTGAAAAATGAGGATCGTCACCTGATAGATATCCTTGGCGTCATCCGCAGAGCATTGGTACTCGCGCATAATCCACTGCAGGAATTCAGAGCGATAGGTTTCATAGACAAAACCGAGCTCGGCCTGGCCGCCTCTCCTGATCTGTTCTATGATTTGGTTTTCGGACATAAGTGAATTGGCCTTAATGTAAAAGAGTATAGGAAGTAACCCTTGAGCGGAAGATTTGTTAAAAGCCTCAATTCTTTACTAAAGATAACTTTTTTCCCTGAAAATTGGGAAGTTACGTTTTGACTGCCCCGCCATAAAGCACAGTTCACATCAAAAAACAAACACCATGAAAAACAAGATTATTATTGGGGCAGTATTATTCGTACTCTCCCTCGCAAGTTCAACAGCACAGGACGCAGCTTCTGTGAATGCATCTGTCACCAAAAGCTTTGAGAAAGCCTTCCAGGGTGCTACCAAAGTCAGATGGTCCGCATGTCCTAAGAAGATCTCTCTTGCCCAGTTCGCATTTATGGGCAAACCATGGCTTGCTTACTACGATCATGATGGGAAATTACTCACCTCGGGAAGAAGAATAACGCTCCACGAACTTCCAGTGCGTGTACAGTCTGGAATGCTCAATCAGAAACAGTCGTTTGAAAACAAGTATGGCGCTGTCACAATTGCCAATATATATGAGATGATCACCGGCTCGGTAACAGAATACTATGTGCTCCTTGTCAATCATAAGATCCGCCTGATGATTGCTGTCCGCACCGATGGTTCTGTTGTGATCAAATCGAAGAAAAAGCTGCCAATTTCGCCTAAGGCACCTGCAGATGTTCTTGCTCGCCAGAAGTAATTTCAACATCAGCAAAAAAAACCTTCTCCACCGGGAAGGTTTTTTTGTTTCCAAAAGAATTTAGCGAATTGCCAGGGTTACCTTCTCGGGTTCGATACATGAAGTGCAGACTTTTAACCCCCATACCATGATCTGTCCAACTAACAAAGAACGATTGGTGCTGTCGATGGTTTCTTCAGGACTAACCACCAAAGAGATTGCAGACCGGTTAAACCTCAGTCGGCATACGATTGAGTCGCACAGGAAAAACCTTTTGAAAAAATTTCAGGCAAAAAATTCCGCTGAACTCATTCAGAAAAATTTCGCAGCCGGATACCCGCTGCAAGACCGCACATAACGACTCTCTCTCTTCTCAACGTAGGTTTGGGTTAGCAGGGTGGCGCGCAGAAGGCGTGCTCCCTGCTCCTTTTTTTTTCACATATCTATTGGGAAGGAATTGGGCATTAGGCATTAGGCATTAGTGTGTAGACTGGTTTCATGCGGACCTATTTGTGAACGATTCAATAATCAGTGGCTGACGCCAGATCATGCACTGTTGGGGGAACTCCATTGACACGAGATTGTCAATTGCTTTAGCTAACCCTGATAAATTATTAGTGCAGGCTCTAATTGGAAACCGGGGATAGGACTTTGCTATTTATCGGGTCTTGAAAATGGTTTGCTGTTATGCGAAGTTCGCAAGTAAGCCAAAGCGATTTATGATCATTCTAATAGGTGATATTCACGCTGATTTTCAGGAACTGACCAGTAAGCTGCAGGCGAGAAAAATCAGCAATGCAAATCTCATCCAGGTAGGAGATTTTGGTGTTGGTTTTAAGAAGCCGCAGCAGGAACAAGCGGAGTTGAACGAACTGAATAACTTCCTGGTAAAGGAAAATAATCTGCTGTATGTGATCAGGGGAAATCATGATAATCCAGCGTATTTCACTGGCTGGTCGCATTTTTCAAATATCACGTACCTTGCAGATTATTCCGTTTTAACACTGGATGGTAAAAACATTCTTTTTGTTGGAGGCGCAATTTCGGTTGATCGTACAACACGAACGGCAGGCGTGAATTACTGGACCGATGAGAAGTTTTCTTTTAATGCAAAAAAGTTGGCGATTGCCTTGGAAGGTGTGAGTCAGCTTGATCTTGTTGTTACGCACACAGCGCCAAAAGCATTCTGGCCATTTACAATCGATTATTTCGTAAAGCACTACGCAAGGATAGATGCATCACTGCTGGATGAGTTGAGCCGTGAGCGGAGCGATCTGAACAGTCTGATACTTTCACTTACCATAAGGAATTGTAAACCGAAAAATTGGTACTACGGACATTTTCACACTTACGAAGAAGGCGAAGCACGAGAAATTAAGTATCGCGCACTTGGAATCATGGAATTGCATGAAATTGAATAACAAGCTGTGTGGGATCAGGACGCAACAGGACAGGCGTAAAATTCGTATATTGAAGTAAGCTGAAATCAATTAAACGAGGACTGCTTTATTTGCTAAAGGCTGAACTATTGATGTGAGCGTTGCTGCTAGGAATTTCACTCATGATATTTATCATTAGCGCGGTGGCGGCTCCAATCTGACGCAACTGCTTTGCCTTTGTTGTATTCTGTTTAAGGCGGCCCAACTCCACCAACCAACGCTGCCCCTGCCTTTGTTGGTGTTGCGTGTAAAACAGTGGGCAAGCTCCACCAACAAACGCTGAATACTCCGCTTGCAGTACAACTTTCCGTTACACATTGCTGGATCCAAAGTACAACTCCGCGTGAGGGACAGCAGCGGAAACTCCGACCTTTGCACTGGTGCGGTGCGCTCAGCAGTGGCGCAGGTTCACGATGAAGGCTGCGCACGCCCAGTTGCACGAGGAGTTGCAGCGAATGGCCCGACCCCGATGCGCGCGGGTAGCGCTTTTGGCGATCGGGGGCACGCCCAAAAAAGAAATTGACATGCGAAGTCTGGTTTTGCTTCGCAATCACGCAAGCGGTGATGACACTTCATGTGCTACCAAAGCGATCGTCAACACCCGGTCAAAACAAACTTTATCCGCCACGAGATCTGCATCGTTGATCAACACACTATCGGAAGAATGCTTCAGTGACTCATCATGCATGCTGCACGGCACGGAGTAGTAATCGATACCGATTGTGGATGCCAACAGATAGAATGCATCATTCAGCTGATGCTCATTCATGAGTTCGATTACCTTCGCAGTGTTGGGAAGGAAAAGGATGTTCACCATGTTTGAGCCATGTACTCCGGCAAATATGCTTGTCTCCTGCATCAACCGGATCTGTTCGATCAATGACATTCCCTCAAAAAAAACAATCTCGAAACCCGATGCTTCGAGGGAAGGAAGTATTTCCTGTTCATTGACAAGCCTCCGCATTCTCGACCGCGATCGTGAAACATACACTTTTCGAAATGGATCCTTTGGTGCAAATCCCTCCAGCAATTTCCTGCGTACAGGCAAGATCAATTCTTCGTTTGCCAGCGGATGCGATACAGCAACGGCATGCTGTGGTGGAGGTTCATCTTCGTTTTCAACGCCATTGTAGTAGATAATCTCCGGCATGGTGAGACGGTGAGCCAAAATCGTTTCATCGATGCCAATGCGCTCAAAGTTTTTTATACCCAGCAGTTCAAGGCTGGCGATGACGTATTGATGAACATCGTATGGGAGAAGTATTTTGCAATCCTTGTAACACGACTGCGCGATGATTAACCTGGGAAGAGATTCAATCATCCAGTGATAATAATTGGATAAGGCCCAGTTGTCGAAAGCTAATATCAACGGTTCGGCTACCTTGCGCGTACTTTGTTTCCATTGTCTCGTGAGGAAGTCACCGGTCTGATAGCGTTCGAGATCTTTACTCCACGGAAGACTCGGAACAAAGACGCGCAGGTTTCGGAATGCAACTCCTTCAGCTGTTACGCAGACATTAGAAAGTTGGAAGATTCGCCTGAGGGGAATGTTTTTGGCGCGTACAAACTGCGACCGGAATAAGGTTGGAAGCTCTGAGATATTTACGGGTGATGTAACGCGCAGCCATTCAAGTTGTGGCAGCACATCTACTACGGTTGCAGATTTCCATTCTGGAAAAAAGCGCGCAACACGATCTATGGCCCAAATAGCAGCTTTTTGAATAAGGTTACGAAGCATCCCTCATATGGTAAAAATATAATGCCGGTTCGATGTCAGACGCGCGTCCATCGTGCAACAGTCACTGGTAACTAGTCATTGGTCATTGGAAATTGGGAGGAAAAAGTGAAAGTGGAATGAGGGAGGACAAAAGGGCGGTGATCGCAATGTTGCTTTCGACCCTGGCAACGCTAGCTGAAAAATTGATGCATGGCAAGACAATCCTGGCCTCCCGGCACAGGCTCCGAGTTGAAGATATTGACACCCCTGGAAATTAAAAAGGTCAACCCTTTTAAGAGTTGACCCGTTTCGAGTTCGCGAGCGGATTACTCGTCCGCGCAGGCATGCGCACATGCCCTCGACTTCGACCCGCTGTAGCTCTTAAAAACAAAAGATCAGCCTTTTAGGGGCTGATCTTTTTCTGAGGTCCCGAGCGGATTCGAACCGCTGTGGAAGCTTTTGCAGAGCTCTGCCTAGCCGCTCGGCCACGGGACCCAATAATGAACCCGCAAAACTATACATTTTGGAGAGTTTTACAACGTCATTTTGGCGTTTAACCGAGAATAATCTCATATTCTCAATTTATCCCATGGATGAAATTCCAATAACCAAATCCCAAATTCCAAAACGGCAATTATTGTCCTTGCTTTTTGGATTTTGGCTTTTGGATCTTTTTCGGAGGGGAATTTACAAACGTAATGTACCCTCATTTGGATTTTGGTTATTGATTATTGGTGCTTTCCTGGGTACACGTTTAGTCCACCTAAGACTAAACTTCCCTTTATGTCCCTTCTGAAAAATCCATCCTGGATCGAGACGCGGCTGCTTCAATGCAAATCGCTCGATGAAATTCCTGTCGAAATATTTGATCGGATTAACGCACGATTGTCAAAACAGACTGCGACTCCGGTCGTGAGCGTTGTGATACCAGCGTGGAATGAAGAGGTGAACATCGTGCGGACACTTGACTCACTGTCGAAAAGCAGGACGACATTTCCCTTCGAGATTATTGTTGTCAACAACAATTCAACCGACAGAACGCAGGAGGCATTGGACCAACTTCCAAATGTGAAATCTATCTTTCAGCCCATCAAAGGCTGTGGACCGGCCAGACAAATTGGGCAAGAGAATGCACAGGGAAAATATATTTTGATGGCAGACGCTGACTGCTTCTATCCACAGAACTGGATTCAGAAAATGGTGAAAGCATTAGAGAAAAAAAATGTAGCGTTGGTGTATGGTCGCTACTCGTTTCTCGGCACACGTGAGATGCCGAGATGGAAACTGGCCATCTATGAATTTCTTCACGATGGCATTGCCGAAGTGCGTCACGTGAAGCGACCTTGTGTGAATGCAGTCGGGATGAGCATGGGATATGTGAAAGACCTGGGCTTGAAAGCAGGTTTCGTGAAAACCCCGGTGCGCGGTGAAGACGGAAGATTGTGTTTCCTTCTTCGTGAAATGGGCAAAATAGATCAGGTTCGCGATCGATCCATTCGTGTTTGGACGCTACCGAGAACATTGGCAAAAGATGGAAGTTTATTTTTTGCGATGATCACTCGCATCGTAAAAGAGCTGACGCGATTGTTCCAATATTTCTATAAACAGAAAGCGCACAACGTGCATGCTACTGGCGAGTACAAACCGAAGTCGGTGGAGTATTTGAATAAGTTGAAGGCGTTGCGGAAGAAGAAGGAAGCAGCCTAAAACTTACTTGTAAGCTTCCTTAATAGAAAGCACTTGTTCCTGAGCCATCCCGCTTCAGCGGGATGAGCGAAGGACCCCGCTCAAGTTTGCACCCGCTCTGCAGACGTTGATCCCAATCCAGAGGCAAATCTCAATCAATGAACATTCAAAAGGAATGGAGGTTCGAGCTAGGGAAGTTTAAAAACCGCCATCAACTATTCGGCTTCGCAAATCACCGATAGTCTACCAAGCTCGTCAAACTTTTTCACTTTCCTTAGTTAACACAAGGGTCCTTCCCTCATCCCGATAAAATCGGGATGGCCAGGAACTGGTGCTACTTTCTTTTCTGTCCAGACTTTAACAGTCTTCGCAGAGACATCTCACCAAAAACACCCCTAGCCATTACCCATCACCCATCACCCATTACCCTTCCCCCATCACCCCAAAAAAGTACTCACAAAAAAAAGAGGCGACCTTTCGACCGCCTCTTTCATATAAAACTTACGCTAATTATTCAGACTTCTCACCACCACTCATCTTGTCTCTCAATGCAGCAAGTGCATCAAGGTCGCCAAGCGTTGATTTCTCAGTAGCCTGGTTGATGTTCTGGATGGTCTTGCCTTTTGAAGGAGCGCTTTTCTTCGCTGCACCAGCTTTCGCTGCGGCAACTTCTTCTTCAACTGACCACATCGCTTTGTGTGACAATACAATTCTTCTGTCGTCCTTAGAGAACTCGAGCACTTTGAAATCAAGTGTATCACCAACTTCGATTTTGCCACCGTCTTCTTTCTGAAGATTCTTTGCATTTACGAAGCCTTCAATACCGTACTGAAGTTCAAGTACTGCACCTTTGTCGTTCTTGCTGATAACAGTTCCTTTCTGAACTGAACCCACTGTGAACACAGTCTCGAATGTATCCCAAGGATTTTCTTCGAGGTGCTTGTGGCTGAGGGCCAGTCTTCTGTTTGCTGCATCAAGTTCAAGAACCTGAACTTCCATTGTATCACCAACCTTCACAAATTCTGAAGGATGCTTGATCTTCTTGGTCCAGCTGAGGTCAGATACGTGCACGAGACCATCGATACCTTCTTCAAGCTCGATGAAGAGACCGAAGTTAGTAAGGTTACGAACGATTCCTTTGTGCTTCGTTCCAACAGCATACTTGCTGAGAACGTCCTGACGTGTCCAGGGATCTTCGGTAAGTTGTTTGATACCGAGTGACATCTTGCGCTCTTCGCGATCGAGTGTCAAAACAACAGCTTCAACTTCGTCACCCACTTTCAGGAAGTCCTGAGGGTTACGCAGGTGCTGTGACCAGCTCATTTCACTTACGTGGATCAGACCTTCAACGCCTGACTGAAGCTCGAGGAATGCTCCGTAGTCAGCAACGTTAACGATCTTACCTTTTACTTTAGAGCCAACCTGGATATCCTGTGGCAATGAATCCCAAGGATGAGGCGTTAACTGCTTCATACCAAGTGAAATTCTCTTCTTGTCACCATCGAAGTCAAGCACAACGACCTTAACGGTCTGATCAAGCTTGAGAACTTCTTCAGGATGGTTGATACGACCCCATGAAATATCTGTGATGTGGAGAAGACCATCAACACCACCAAGATCGATGAATACACCGAAGTTGGTCATGTTCTTGATAACGCCTTCCAGTACCTGACCTTTCTCAAGGTTAGTAAGGATAGCTGCCTTCTGCTGCTCGAGATCTTTCTCGATGAGGACTTTGTGCGATACAACTACGTTGTCATTTGTGTAGTTGATCTTCACAACTTTTACTTCGATAGATTTATTTACGTAGATGTCGAAATCCCTGATAGGCTTCACATCGATCTGTGAACCTGGCAAGAAAGCTTCGATGCCAAATACGTCAACGATAAGACCACCTTTTGTTCTGCGCTTAACAAAACCTTCGATGACTTCATCTTTGTCGAGTGCTTTCTGGACATACTCCCAGCCTTTTACAAGTTTCGCTTTTCTGCGGCTGAGGATAAGCTGACCCATCTTGTCTTCACGCTCTTCGATGAAGAGGTCAACGATATCGCCAATCTTAAGATTAGGCATGTCCTTGAATTCTGCCAACGGCACAAGACCGTCAGACTTGAAACCAATGTTCAGGATAACATCGCGAT
Organism: Fulvivirgaceae bacterium JP3-4; assembly: GCA_029309925.1. Lineage (GTDB taxonomy): Bacteria > Bacteroidota > Bacteroidia > Cytophagales > Cyclobacteriaceae > Chryseosolibacter. The sequence continues at coordinate 771,945 of JARKND010000001.1, read as the reverse complement.
CATTGATTCCTACTACTGTACCGCTCACAACTTCACCTGAATCAACGGTGGTCACTGTGCCTGAGTACATGTTCTGCATCTCATTGCGCTTGTCTTTCGAATAACCTTCTCCGAAGCCTTTGCTTTCGAAGGCATCCCAGTCGAATTCGCCAGGTACCTGAACTGCATAAAGGCTCTTTCTCAGTTCGGTTACAGGAATTGCTTCAGTCGCAATTTCTTCTTCTTCGCGCTTGCGTCTTTTAGCAGCTTCGATTGGATCTTCGTCTTCGTTGTCTGACGACTTTGGTCCTTTTGATTTGCTTGCCGGAGCTGCGGAAGAAGAACCTGCAGCTTTTCTAGGTCTCTGTTCAGGACCTTTTTGTGGTGCTTTAGCCATAAAATGAAATTCGCCCTGAATTACATGCAGCGGCCGGGCTTGCCGATGCAAATTTGGTTTTACATGCCCTCTTTCGTTTGAAAGAGTCCCACTCGTTCGAGCAGGGCTGCAAAGGTAATGAGAATCTGGGATTTAGCCAAAATTGACGTGAAAGTCGTAGTGAACTTCCATTGTAGCGAACAGGGACGCGGCATTGGTCAATAACCAATAACCAAGCACCAGATATCAAATAGGGGCGTGTGGTTGAAACTGTATCCCTTCGCATTTAATCACCAATAACCAAGCACCAAATCTCAAACATACACGTATACGTTGAACATATTCTCCTAGGACGGGACCACTTCAAAACAAATGACGAGTACTTTGAACGTACACACCTCAATTTGGAATTTGGTCATTGGTTATTGGTGCTTTTGTTTGGAATTTGGTCATTGGTTATTGGCGCTTTCATTCATTGGGCGTGCCCCCGACCGCCATCACGCAAGCCCCGCAGTCGGGGTCGCGTCATCCGCTATACTCCTCCCCCGATGCGCGCAGGCCACCGCAAATGCTATCGGGGTGCGGGGTGCCGCTCCTGCCGCTCACGCGGACGGCAAAAAAAAAGAGGCGTACACTTCGAACGTATACGCCTCTATTTAAGATTTGATTATTGCTTTTTGATCATTTATCCGAACAACTTTTCCAATCTGCTACTACCACACAAACCTCTTTCCCCTTGTGTGTCAACAAAAAAAGAGACGTACACTCCGAACGTATACGCCTCTATTTGAGATTTGATTATTGTTTATTGGTCATTATTCCGGCAGGTCTTCCGGCTTAAGCGTACCAACCGCATAATCCAGCATTACTTTCTGGAAAAGGAAACGGTATTTCGCCTGCGCCATGTCTGTCTGCGCCTGGATGAAAGTTCGGTTTGCGTTGGCAAAATCCACGAAGCTTGTGATGCCCAGGTTGAATCTCTCCTGCTCCAGGTTATAAGCCATCTGGGAGGCCTCAAGCCCGATCATGCCAGCTGAATATGCCTTCTTGACACTTTCAAAATTTTCGTACGCCCGCACAACGTCACCCTTCACGAGGATCTCGCGGGTTTTTGTGAGCGCCTGGTTGTTCTGAAACTGCACCTTCGACTGATAGTAAAAAGCCCGGTTCTGGAAACCACTGAACAGCGGAATTGTCAGGCCGACACCGAGGTAATTGCGTCTGTTGTCGGTGAAGAACTGGTCGTTAAAATTCCGGTACGTTGAATCGCGGGGCGTTCCTTTCTGTAAGTTCCATGCAGAGCCATTCTGATAGAACGCAGTGAGGCTTGGAAGGTAGTTACCTTTGGCTGACTGCATGGCAAATTTGGAAGCGCGTTCGGTGTATTCGGCCTGTCTGAGGTCCGCACGGTTAGCCAGTGCCGTAGACACCAGTTCGCTCAGGCTGAGATTGTCAAGCGTAATCGCATTTACGTCCCATGATGGCTCTGTGATCCTTACATTGTAGGTCGGATCAAACATCAACGTTTGAAACAGAGTAGCCTTATCGTTAATCAAAGCAAGTTCTGCCTGCACCACGCGAAGTTCAGCGTTACTTACCTGCGCCTGCTGGTTGAATTCGTCAACCGGTGAACGGGCGCCAAGTTCAACCTGCGCCTTCACCTGGCGGAACATCGCTGTCTGAAGTGCTACGTTTTCCTGCGCGATCTTGAGAAGCTCCTGGTCGAGCAGCACCTGCAGGTACTGCGTGGCAACGGAGTTGATAACATCCTGGGTAGTGCGTTTTACAAATGCCATTTGCGCATCCAGCTGGCTGTTGGCCTGCCGCAATGTGTTAATTCCGGATAGTCCGCCAAATATTGGCATACTCACCTGCAGCGTTGCAGATGCCGCATCCACGGTGGCATTCACCACGCGGCCTTCCTGCTGGATCCAGTTGTTACCATTCGACCTTCCGGCACTTCCGCTGATCTGCGCCTGCGGACCAAGTTGCCCTGCGCGGAACGTGCGATTAACCTGGCTGAGGTTGAGGTTATTCTTCTGCTGAATGAGTGTTGCATTGTTTTTCAACGCAACATCGATCGCCTCTTTGAACGTGAGAACTGAATCAGCTTGTTGTTGCTGCGCTCCGGCTGTGCATGCCAGTGCAGCCATAAAAAATGACAGAACGATATGTTTCATTTTTAAACTCTTTCTAAAACAAGATTATCTTCTACTACAGCACCATCGGCCACTTTGATGATGCGTTTGCCGTAACGTGCATTTTCTTCCGAATGTGTCACCTGAATGATGGTGATGCCTTCGTCATTCAGCTTCTTGAAGATCTCCATGATCTGTTTTCCCTGATCTGAATGCAGGTTTCCGGTAGGCTCATCAGCAAGCAAGAGTTTGGGCTGACCAACAATGGCGCGCGCAATACCAACAAGCTGTTGCTGACCACCGCTGAGCTGCTCAGGAAAAAGGTCTTTCTTCGCTACCATGTTGAAGCGGTCGAGCATTTCTGCCACCATGCTTTTGCGTTGTGCTCCACTCACGCCTTTATAGAGCAATGGCGTTTCAATATTTTCATACACCGTTAACTCATCGATCAGGTGGTAGGCCTGAAAAATGAAACCGATGTAGTTTTTGTGCATGTCCGATTTCTGCTTTTCCTTCATTTTGTGAACCGGCTCGTCAAAGAAATAGTATTCACCTGCAGAAGGCTCGTCAAGCATTCCAATGATGTTCATGAGCGTAGACTTTCCTGCTCCGGATGGGCCCATAATTGTCAGGAATTCGCCTTGCTGAACATCCAGGTTAACGCCCTTAAGGATGAAAGTTCTTTGAAAGCGTGAGTCGATATACTTATCGATATCGCGTAGTTTTATCATGTGCTGAGTTTTAAAAATGAAGGTTTATAAGCCGCTTATTGCGAAAGTAGTGTCCGAAAGCCAATAATGGTGCCAACGGGATTTTCCGGTTCTGGTTTGCAAAAAAGCTGTTTTAGGATGGATTTGGACGTTCGGATATGAAAAAGGGTGTCCGGAAACGGATACATGAGGCTTACCTGTACTGTGAGGGCACGTCAGTGTCTGAACGGGCTGCAAGCTGCACGCTACACGCTGCAAGTCTATGCGTGCGTCTTAAAGTCGTAGCATATTTAATCGCAGCGCGCCCTTAGAAGTCTACCATCACGGCTTGAAGCTTGTAGCGTGTGCCATCCTATTAAAGGTGGAAAAAACGAGACGCACAAAAGCAGGACGCACTCAAAACACGATCGGATAGAGAATCACGTCCACCCTGCGATTCATCTGCATTCCCTGCCACGTGTCATTACGGTATACGGCATTCTCAAGTCCCCAGTCTTTGATCTTGATCTTATGTTCCGGGATGGGATATTGGATCAGAATTCCTTGAACAGCTCCGCTGCGCATTTTTGAAAGCCACTCGTTGTATTCTTTTCCACCGATCGGATCCGTGTGGCTGATCAATTGAATTTCATATTTCTCGAGAAGGTTCGGTATGGAATCAAGCCAGTGATTAAGTTTCTCCACCTGATCTTCTGAAATGTAATAACTGCCGCCTCCGAAAAAAATACTCATCCGAATTTCATCCTTCGACTGTTGCGCTACCGCAGGAAGCGTGAGAAAACTAAACAGTATGGCACTGAGGAAGCGCATGAAGTGAAGATAGTAAAATGGTGGGAGTTTGGGGAATGTTTGCAAATTTTTAACATTGTCTTTCACCTCACCCCGACCGCTCTCCTGAAGTAGAGCGAAGCGCCTCTTCGCGCATAATGCACCCGTTGTGATCAGAGCGTTCCCTTCTCCTTCAGGAGAAGGGTTAGGGATGAGGGTCACTCAAATATCTTCGGCAACTTTTCATCTGGCCTTCCCGGGCCCCCGGCATCCTGGCTCCCCGGCTCACCAGCCACCTGGCCCCCTGACTCCATTTTCAACAGTGCATTCAAATCATTCAACGTATTCGCTTCACTCGCCTTTTTGTCTTTTCTCCATCTCGCCATCCTTGGAAACCGTAAGGCGATTCCTGATTTATGTCGTGTCGAACGATTGATCCCTTCGAAAGCAAGTTCAAAAACAAGTTCTGGTTTCACGCTTCTCACTGGACCGAAACGTTCAACCGTATTTGCTTTCACCCAACGATCCACCTGTTTAATTTCTTCATCGGTCAGCCCGCTATATGCCTTTGCAAAGGGAACAAGCTGATCCCCATCCCAGACAGCAAAGGTGTAATCAGTGTACAGGTTCGCTCGTCTTCCGTGGCCGCGCATGGCGTATATCATCACAGCATCCACTGTAAACGGATCAATTTTCCATTTCCACCAGTCCCCTCTTCTTCGTCCGTTTCGATAGATGGAGTCTTTGCGCTTCAGCATAATTCCTTCACTCAGGAATTCACGGGAGCGCATCCGTTCGTCTGCCAGTTTTTCCCAGCTGTCAAAGTGAACCCGTGGCGACAGTCTCAACACCTTGCTATCGGTACGACCGCAAATCTCTTCTATTTTTCTCCTGCGTTCCTCAAACGGACGAGCTCTGAAATCTTCGCCCTGCCATTCGAGGACATCGTATGCAACAAATGACACCGGCACTTCCTTTAAAATTTTTGGTGATAATGTTTTTCGTCCGATGCGTGTCTGCAATGCACTGAACAACATGGGCAGTTCGCCTTTGAAAGGAAGAATTTCTCCGTCAATCACAGTTCCGTCAGGAAGCAGATTCAACATCACCTGGTACTCCGGATATTTGTCGGTCACTAATTCCTCTCCTCTCGACCACACAAACAACTGTCCATTTCTCACAATCACTTGTCCACGGATTCCATCCCACTTCCGTTCAGCAATCCATTCATTCGGATCCCCAAGTGTGCTGACATCGTCTTCAAGTGCATAGGCCAGGTAGAAAGGATAAGGTTTTGAAATATCCGTTCCGTCATTAGAGTGAAGCAGATCCTGAAAGGTGTTGGTGTCAGGCGACCAGTTGCCCATCAACTTATGCGCGACAATATTTTCTTTCACGTTTGCGTGTTTTGCCAGCGCTTTCACCATCAGCTGTTGTGAAACTCCGATCCTAAAACCTCCGGTAAGAAGTTTGTTAAACACAAACCTTTCCGATTCGTTTAACAGACGCCAGGCCTCCTGGATCTTCTCTTTCTTTTGCGGCACGTCTAACTGCTCGAGTGATTTGATAAAGTCGATCCAGTAAGTCAAGGTAAAATCTGAATGCTCAAATTCAGAAGGGAGCACAAGTGTGATGGTTTCTGCGAGGTCACCCACCACTGTGTATGATTCATAAAAAATCCATTCAGGCAAACCCGAGAGTTCACGCGCCCACTCTGCGAGGTATGTTGCATTGACACTGCGTTTGGGTCTGCGGTGTGAAAGAATAGCAATCGTCCAAAGTTTGTCCTCATCCGAAGCGTGATCGAAATAGTCCATCAACGCTTTGATCTTCCCAAGGGTCTTGGTGGTTTGATCGAGTTCGGTGAAGAGGCGGGTGAAGTGCTTCATGAATGGCAATGGCTTTTGGCTATAGCAATGGCGTTAAGATTATCTCAACTTGTTAATTAAGCTGTGAATTTGACGTTGTTCAGACTGCAGATCGCCCAGATAGGCGTCCACGACTTCCTTTTGTAAATAGCCTATCCTTTCAGCAATTGTTAAATCTGTCTCAACTTCGTATGCGGAGCCAAGAGAGTGTTCTAAAAATCGGGCAAAGTCTTTTTCGCTTCTTCGGCTACAGCCTTCAGCAATATTTGATGGAATTGAAACAGCAGCTCGGGTTAGCTGACTCGTTAGCCCAAACCGTTCTTCTAAAGGAAGTTTTTTTGTTATCGCGTAAATTTTAACAGCGAGATCAATGCCATGATTCCAAATAATCATTTCTCTAAAATTTCTCATAATTTTTTTCAATCAATTTCCTCGGTGTTAACCTCAGAAACTTCTCGAATAAGCCCAATTGTTCTGCGTACAAGCCCACACCGCCATAGCCATAGCCATTAGCCATTGCTTTGTTGGATGTCGCCAGTCGCACTACCAACGCTGTCGGCAACGGCTTCGGTGCTTCCCTCCGCCATTTCGCCAAGCTCGCCTTCAAATTTCGTCTTTACCTCTCTTGCATCGAGTCCTCGCTCGCGAAGCCATTGCGCGAAAATTTCCGTATAGCCGTGCGTGACAAAAATTCTTTCGGCTCCGGTAGCGAGTATCGCTTTGTTCAGGTCATTCCAGTCTGCATGATCGCTCAGTACAAAGCCTCGGTCTGCGCCTCTTCTCCTTCTTGTTCCCCGCAGTTTCATCCATCCTGATGCAACTCCCAGCGAGTACGGCAGAAATCTTCTCATCCACGATGAGCCAACTGCTGAAGGAGGACAAACAATCAGCGAACCTTTGATATCCTCTTTTTTAATCTCATCTGAAATTCTGGGTGCATCGGGAAGTTCGAGTCCTTGATTTTTAAGAACCTGGTTGATGGACTCCACTGCACCGTGCGTGAAGATCTTTCCGATAGACGCATCGACATTCCGCAGGATGCGCTGCGCTTTTCCCAGCGTGTATCCTGCAATCACAGATGTTTTTCCTTCACTTTGATTTTTTCTCCACCAGTCATTCAGGTCATTGAAAACTTCGTGCTGAGGTTTCCACTTATAAATAGGTAGCCCAAACGTTGATTCAGTGATGAACGCATGGCATTTGATCGGTTCAAATGGAGTCGAGAGGTTATCATGTTCGAGTTTGTAATCTCCGGAGAATACCCAGACCTCTCCGCGAAACTCTACGCGGATCTGCGCAGAGCCCGGAATGTGCCCTGCCGGATGAAACGAAAAGTTTACACCATTGATGCTGATCGTTTTCCCATAATCAATCGATTCTATATTGTCTTTGAGGTACAACCTGTGTTTGACTACAGGCATGGCGAGGGAGGAAGTGAGATAATGTTTATGTCCAAAGTAGGCGTGGTCAGAATGCCCGTGACTGATCAGTGCTTTGTCAACCGGCTTCCACGGATCGAGAAAAACCCCGGCCTGTTCACAATAAATTCCCTTATCGGTGAATTGAAGAAGCTCCACTTGAACACGATTTACTGAAGTGAATATAACGTGTCAGGTGGTAAAAAGTATGCCAAACGAGGTGTGCTCGGGTGTTCATGTGTTAATGTGCGGTATCAATACGTCAAGTGCAACACACTTGCGTTTTTTCCTGCATCAACAACAGAAAGGATAAGGATTGTCCCATACTCGCTGTCTGAGAAAGTCTGAAACTGGCTGCGGCCTAACAATGCATTCGCAATTTGCGGGATCGTATTTGAATGGCCAGCAATCAAAATAGTTTTACCTGCGAATCGATTCGTCAATTCTCGCAGGTGGTCCAAGGTCATTAACTCATAATTGGTAATCGACAAGTTCTTCTCTCTCGCGATTTGTGCGACTGTATTTTGAGTCCGCTTGTAGTTCGTTGAATATACCGCGCCAATCGCGGTGTTGCTTAAAAAAGCTGCAAGCCGCTGAGCGCGCGCTACTCCTGCTTCGCTCAACTCCGGATCTTTACCATCACTCGCTTTCTCAGCATGCCTCACCAAAATTAATGTAGTTATCTTTTCCTGCTGCGCCACAACAGCGGTTGAAAACAAACAAAATAATAAGATCAAACTTTTCATAAACGCATAGCCTCATTAACACATTAACACATGAACACATGAACACATGAACATATTATTTATATTTCTCCGCAATCTCCTTCGGCACATTACATCCCGCTTTTCTCCGCGTGTCTGCCAGATGAAAGATCTTCCATCCGTCTTTGCTTTTGAGCAGGTGAAATGCATCTACACCACAGTGGCTGAAATTTTTGTCAATGTAAAACGCATAGTCACACCACACCTGGGCAAAGTTGTCATCGAGCTGAACTTTCACATCCCAGATCTCTTCGTGCCACACTTCCTTATGCGGTGTTCCTACGGCCTTCGCGAATTCAGCGATAGAAGATTCATTGCGGAGAACGGTGTTGCCGTTCTTATCTGAAAACACAGTACCCAATGTAACATGATCATGAAAAGTTGATCGCAGCATGGCACTGTCACCAAGTTCCATCGCTTTGAACAGGCGTGCGATCACATCTTTTACCGCAGCTTCTTCCGAAGACGCCTGCGCATTGCAGCAGACAGAAGCAAAAATAAATGCTGTGACAAGCAATGCAGGGATTATTCTTTTTTTCATACGAAGCATTTTTTAACAAGATATATTTTAACAAGATATATATTCAGGAAAACAATCTGTCGATTTTTACGCGAGCGGTGAAAACTGGGTGGCATCACCATACACGCTTGTAAATGCTCTGGGAAATAAGTGCAGCTACAGGCGCAGTTGTGAACCAGTTGCGGCTGTTAACGATAACGAATTATGAAAAAAAATCTCTATTTTTAGCCTCCGCACACAACCCTATGATCACAAAATCATTCCCCTACGCCTTGTTTTGCCTGTTGTTCGCGGTTTCCGTAGCCGCCCAGAACGCAGACAGCCTTCTTACCACGCTGGAATCAGCGCAAGGCGACAAGAAAGTAAAGACGCTAAATGAGCTCTTCAGATTTTACATTTCATCCGACCCGGTAAAAGCGCTCGGATATACGCGCGAGGCATTAAATGTTGCAACCGAGATCAACGATGAAAAAGGCATGGCAGCATCGTATAATAATCTTGGTGTTGCTTACCGCAACCAGGGCGCGCTCGACAAAGCGCTTGAGTACTACATCACATCGTTGAAAATTTATACCAAACTCGACAATAAGGAAGGTATCGCCACAACAAAAAACAACATCGCGAATATCTACTCGATCAAGAAAGATTATGGGCAGGCGATGAAATATCTTGAAGAATCCTATGCGCTGCTTTCGCAGATGGGTGACAAGTTCAGGATCATTGGCTCGATGAACAACCTTGGCAATCTGTACAGTGATATTCAGCTATACGAGAAAGCGCACAAATATTACTCGGAAGCGTACCAATTGAGTGAGGCTAACGGTTTGAAGTATGGTGACCCGCTGAGCAACCTCGGTAACATTTTTTTCCGGCAAAACAATTATCCGAAGGCCATCGATTATTATCTCAAGGCTCTGGCGATTGAGAAAGAAAATAACAATCGCCTTGGCATGCTCAACATCATGACAAATCTTGGAATCGCCTACGCAAAGTCGAAGCAGCCAGCGCAGGCCGCGCAGTACCTTGCTGAAGCCGAGCGGCTTTCCAGCGAACTGCAGGCATACACCGCTTTACCCACGATTTACAAAGCCAGCGCAGACAATTTTGCAAACCAGGGAAGGTGGAAGGAAGCTTACCAGATGCAGGTGAAGTACGATGAAGCGCGTGAAAAGATCTATGGCGAAGAGAGCAGCAGAAATATTGCACAGATGGAGATGGTGATGGACTTCCAGGAAAAAGAAAAAGAACTCGAGATTCTCAAGCGTGAAGATGAGATCAAGACACTTGAACTCCGTAACAGCAGGCTTTTCATCATCCTTGTAATCCTCGGTGTGCTCGTTGCGCTTGCGCTGATAAATCTTTTCTACCTCGACCGGAAGAAAAAACTTGTCACCCCTTAATTCCCTTTATTTTCATGATCAGTTTAGAACAAGCTCGTCAGATGCTGAACGAGCTTACAAAAAGTGCGAGCCTTCTCCGACACATGAGAACTGTCGAACTGGTAATGGCCGCGTATGCTGAAAAGTTTGGAGAAAGCAAAGAAGAATGGGCTGTCGCAGGCCTTCTTCATGACGCGGACTACGAAGCGTTTCCGGAAAAACATCCGAATGTCATTGTTGAAAAGCTTCGTGCCATGGGTGAAGAAAAAATCGCGCATGCCATCTCCGCTCATTATACCAAGTGGAACGTGCCTTACACAAATAACCTCGACAAAGCGTTACTTGCTGTCGATGAACTGACAGGTTTCATTGTGGCATGCTCTCAGGTGCGCCCGGATGGAATTGCAACACTCGAACCGAAGTCGGTGATCAAGCGATTGAAGGATAAAGGTTTCGCAGCAAAGGTTGAACGTGATGAAGTCTACAAGGGAGCAGAGTTGCTGGGCGTGGATCTCACAGAGCACATCCAGTTTATCATTGACGTTTTGCGCCAAAACAAAGATGAGCTGAAGATTTAAAAAAGGGGAGGCCCGCCTATTGCTAAGCGAACCTTTAAACCCCAACCCAAGCAACGTTGCTCTATTTTCTTATTCTACAAAGTTCAAGTCCCTTCCAAAACTTTCTTTCATTCGCCAGAGTGCTACCAATGCAATGGCAATCGTAGTAAGACCTACAATCCACGCACTGGAAATCATGCCCGTTTGCGCCCGCAGCAGTTCGAAAGAAAATGTCAGCGGCACAACCGTTCCTCGAATGAAGTTCGGCACCGTAGTGGCCACGGTCGCCCGAAGGTTTGTTCCGAATTGTTCTGCAGCGATCGTCACGAACAGCGCCCAATATCCTATGGAGACGCCCAGCAGAAAACAGTTGAAGTAAAACACTGAAGTGGACATTCCCGACAATGTGAGGTAGAATACAATTGCCAGGGTCGTCAGCGAAAGAAACAAAAGAACAACTTCTCTCCTGCTCTTGAGATACTGACTGAGAAGTCCGCTGGCAAGATCACCGCATGACAAGCCGATGTAACAGAACATCACAGCCTTTCCTGCAGCGATCACACCGTCTACCCGAAAGTTAACGGCAAACTCTGGCGAGAAGGTCACGAGAATTCCAATCACATACCAGATCGGCAAACCGATGAGAATACACTGAATGTACTTCGTCAGCAGCCTGCGTTCCCGAAAGATCTGAAGGAAATTTCCACGACCGACATTCTTTTCTTTAATGCTGTTGAACATCCCGGACTCTGAAACGGTGTACCGCAAGGCAAGCAGCGACAATCCGAGCGCACCACCGATCAGGTAGGCGACCTGCCAGTTTGTGAATTCGGCAACGAAATATGCCAGCACCGCTCCGAAAAGTCCGACAGATGCAACCAATGTAGTACCATACCCGCGGATGTTCTTCGGAAGGATCTCCGCAACGAGCGTGATGCCAGCCCCGAGTTCACCAGCAAGCCCCACTCCGGCAACGAAGCGAAGGAATGCGTATTGGGGTACCGTTGTAACAAATCCGTTAGCAATGTTGGCTAAGGAGTAAAGTAGTATTGATCCAAACAACACAGAAAGTCTTCCGCGTTTGTCGCCAAGAATGCCCCATAGAATTCCTCCTGTGAGGAGGCCTGCCATCTGAACATTGATCAGGTATATTCCCTGCCGCAGAAGCTCATCACCTGACAAACCGATAGCCTGCAAACTCGGAACACGCACGATGCTGAAGAGCAGGAGATCATAGATATCGACAAAATACCCAAGTGCGGCAATGATCACCGGAGGCTGAAGAACCTGTTTTAAAATTTCTTTTCTTTCCATAACACAAACCGATAGCGCGCAGGCACCGATTGCCTGTCCATCACTTTTTAAATGCTTGTTTATTTAATTAATGCGTCCCTGCTGATCCAGATTTCTGCGCTCCGCCATTCAACTGCGTGAACAGATCTTTCAACACTTGTCTGCGTGTCGCCTTGCCGGCCTCCGCTGTAAATTTCACACCGGAACGTTTCTGCCACGCAGCGATCGTCTTCTGATCGATCGGCTGGTCAAGTTCGGCTTCCCAACCGGGAAGGTAGCCGCGAAGTCCCATCCGCTGAATCATTTTAAAATCGGCATCTGCAGTTGTGACATCACGGTAGTAGATCAGCGTAGTATTCTGGTCCAGCAATTCTTTTTGAAGATCGGTGGTAGAAATGCTTCTCACCTTTGTTTGCTTGTCGATGGCCAGCGATGCGGCTACACCCGCTGCCTGTCCTAACGCCATCCAGCATGGCTCCATCCTGATCGTTGAAAAGCCAATGTGACTTCCCGAAACAGGTACGGGCAGCAAAAGGTTGTCGACTGTTTTCGGAACGATCACACCATAAGGAACTGTATACACATCCGTAGGATAACTCAGGAAACCATCGAGGTGGATTTTTCCAGACTCGCGTTTCCGTACTGCATGCGAGTCGAGTGCATAATGACTGGCAGTAATGCTTTCACTGTGTACCGGAGGACGCATCCCCGCTCCGACTGCGATCGCATCATTAGCGGTGAAGAAATACATTCCCTCAAACCGTCTGCCCTCGCGCACATAGACCTGCCGTGGAAAGTTTCCGTTGTCCTGGTACTCATCTTTCGCAAAGCCCCATTCTTTTGCAGCCTTTCGAAAGTGCTCAGGAAGTTCTTTATCGTTCTGAGCAAACCAGATCAGGCCCTCAATATACTCTCTCAAACGGATGGCAAACTTATCCCTCCACTCCCAGCTTGACGTTGGCCACGGCCAGTTTTCTTCAGGAAGGTCAGTCGAAATAAACGCCATGTGCTGGTTGTTAGCATCCGTTTTTTCATTCGGCAATTTCACCATGTTGCTGATGCGCGCGATTCCCCAAACGTCCCCGGGAAGTTTGGAAGGGTTGCCCTTCTGAATATGCTTGCGATTTTCTTCAAGCATTTCCTGCGTGATGCTCATCATCTGCACACCTGTATGTCGTCCCGTCCATACATCTTCGATCAGAGACACATACTCTTCACGATTGTAACGCGCGGGTTTCTTCACTTCAACGCGATTCGCAGGATTGGTTGTGAGGCACAACCGATAATTGTACGACTGAACTGCATTGTCACCCTGAAAGGTGCTTCCCTCTCCCTCGGGTCCGCCCCAGTGCTTGTACACACGGCCTGCCCCTGGCTCATTGAATTCTTCTTTACCCTCGCGTCCAAGACGAAAAGGCACTTTGGCGGCCGCACCTAAATCACCTTCGTATGTTGCATCCAGAAAAACTTTCCCGGTCACTTCGAGAATCTTTTTAGTTTCGCGATTAAGAACTTTAATTTTCTCAATCCGCTCATCGGTCATCACAATGTTTTGATCTTCAGCATCGAACTGATGCATCTTCAACACCGTGATCTTTCCCTTGTGCTCCGCGATCATCTGTTCGAGCACCAGTTCCGCAACCGAAGCTTCAAAGTGGAAACCATCGGAGCAATCCTGCACCTGTTTCGAGTCCGCACCGTACTTGTTTACATAATGTTGTCTGATACGCTGGACATATTCTGCGAATAGCCCTGTCGTGGCACCGCGTGTAGCGATGTCTGTTGCACCAAGCCCGTTGGCCGGCAATCCTCCGATGTGTGCCGTGCGTTCAAGTATGACGGAGTTCTTGCCTTGCTTTGCGGCTGCAATCGCTGCCATAATTCCACCCGGAGTTCCTCCTACAATCACCAGATCATATTGTGCCTGTGCAGAAAAACACAAGAGCAGAGACACGAGTACGAGATATATTTTCTTTTGCATGATGTTCTTTTTTTTACTTTTATTTTACAGGCGTCCAGATCACTGCATCGGCAATCACTTTGCCATCGGTGCCCTTCGCTGAAATCTCAACCTTTGTCATTTCGTTTGCCGCAATACTGTAAGTCCCGAGTGAAACCCATTCTCCCGAAGTTTGTCCGACAACAACCAGGTCGGCAGGCCTGATCGATCTTTCGCTCGACTTTTTCCCAACAGTAACCGTTACCGGGATTACAGAAGAAGTTTCTGCAACTTTCGGGACGTAGACAAGACAGTTGTACTTTCCTTTCTTCTTAATGGGAGTACTGAAAGCAATTGATGCCTTCGCATCTGCAGTTGTCACGAATGAGGGACCATAGCCACCTTTCTTTTCGGTTATCCATTCTCCCGTTTTGCTCACAAGCTTTTCATTATCGTTGTCAACGAGAATATCAAAAGCGGTTCCATCGGCTAACGGATCATCTGCAAGCTTTTTCTGCAGTGCTGAGATGTCTGTGTTCTGAATGTCGGTTTTAGAATCAATGGCCATGACGGCAGCGGTTGCCGATGACTGTGCAAGCACCATGAACACAGGTTCCATCCTTATTGACCCATAAGCGATATGTGTGGCGGAGAGACAAACAGGAACAAGCAGGTTAGTGCATTCATTTTGCTTTGGAACAATCGAACCATATGAGATCGGATAGGGACCAAACCCACCAACTTCCACGTTCCCCTCGTTCTTCACCTGCCCATTCACAACCAGGCGCTGACAATTGTGTGAGTCCATCGTGTAGGCCGCCAGCCCGACAGCATCTTCCGCAACTACTTTGCCTTCGCAATTTGCCTGCGTCATCCCGTACTTGCCAACCATTCGTCTTGCTTCGCGCACATAGAGCTGTGGCGACCAGTGTCCGTTGTCAACATACTCATCTTTGGGATAACCCCACTTCAGCATCTCGTCTCTGAGTTCCTTAGGCACACGCGGGTCATGGCCGTAGAAATACAGAAGCCCCTTGGTGTACTCCTCGTGTTCACGCACAATCTCCTTTCGCCTTGCATACGATGCATCGGGGTAATCGTAGTTCATACCGATCATATCGGTTGAGAATCCGTTCCGGTTATTGATATCAGTTTTCTGATTCGGCATTCCGCTCCAGATAAAATAGTCATTCAGCTTTCGCCTGTTCGGCCATACTTCATGAAGGCGGAGCGCGAGTTCATACTTCGTTGAATCGTAGCCCGCAGGACGTGTGATTGGAACCATGTTTGAAGGATCAGAGGTCAGACAAATCCGATAGTTATACGCCTGAACTTTTTTGTCGCCTGTCCCATTGGGCTCAAGCCTGGCATCGCTGACGCCCCACACAAGTCCGCTTTCAGGATTTCCTTTTTCTCTGTAGGGATCGATTCCGTCAGGCATCTGGTGACCACTCATCAGCTGCACGCCATTGATCGTTTCGTTGTAGTCGGAGTTCGCTTCGCGGCCCACCGTGTATGAGACACCGGCTTTCGCCATCAGGTCGCCTTCGTAGCCACAGTCGATGAACATGCTGGCGCGAACAGTGATCGGTGCCGCAGCCTGGTTCTCTGAATCTTCAAGGATAATCTCTGTGATTCGCGTCCCGTTCTTCTTCACATCGCGGAGCTGCTTTGTATAGAGAACTTTGAATCCGGCAGCTTTCACATAGTCGTTGAAAGTCTTTTCGGCAACCTTGGGCTCGAAAGTCCACTGTTCGAATTTGCCGTAGTGGTTACCAATCCTCCGATAGAAATCGCGTGCAAGGCCGGTGATCGCATATTTGTTTCCGATGTCGGTATAACCAAGCCCTCCGGAACTCATCCCGCCCAGGTGACGACCTGGCTCAATAAGAATTGCCTTCTTGCCAAGCTTCACGGCCGTGTAAGCCGCGATCACACCTGCTGAAGTGCCACCGTAGACACATACATCCACATCGATAACCTGCTGACTATTCGCACGAAGGCATAGCGAAAGGATCGCCAGAAGCAGAATTGTTTTTTTCACGTCAAAAAATTTTAGGTTCGGGAAATCTGACAACAGACAAACACATGCTGCCTGTTGTCAGTAAATTCAATCAGTAGCCAGGGTTCTGGTCAGCAACCGGATCCAGCGCTTTGTTATAAAGAAGTTCCGAGTTTGGAATCGGCCACATCATGTGCTTCTCGGCCACAACGATTCCCTTCACCTGAAGGATCCGTTGCTTGGCAATTCCAAGTCGTTTCAGGTCGAGCCAGCGCTTGCCCTCGTACATCGTTTCGTAACCGCGTTCGCGCACCACAAGGTCAATGAATGAATCCAGCGTGTAGTTATTGATGTTAAAGTCGACAGGCGATGGTGTATTCGGATTGTAACCGTAAGCGCGTCTGTGAACTTTATTCAGACTTTCCATTGCTGCAGCGGTAGGAACACCTGCTGCCCGCGCTGCGGACTCGGCATGGAACAATAACAAGTCAGCATACCGGTACCACGGATAATCATTTCCACCACCACCCGCAGTGGAAATCGGATCACGGAACTTGCGGAAGAGCACTGAATTTTTTCCAAGGCCAATATCAACATTGTACATGATGTGCTCCTTGCGCAGATCTTTTTTGTCCCATGTCTTGATGAAAGAGTTGGCGACTGAATCGCTGTATTGCGCATACACCCCACCGCCACCGTAGTATTTGTAAGGCCCTATCGCGCGGTGTGCATATTCAACAAGACCAAATCCCTGCTGACGGGAATACTTGAAGTAAAAGATCTCTTCTGTCGTTGTCACAACTTCAGGACCAAAGATCTTCTGAAAATCTTCCGGTACGGACACAGGCACCAGCGAATATTTGTTTGAAGCAATCACTTCTGCTGCGCGCGCACTTGCATTAGCCCAGTCGTTGCGATTCATGTAGATTTCAGACAATAATGTCTTTGCAGCCCATTTAGTCGGGCGACCTGGTGATGCCGGATTATCCGGAAGCGTCTGTTCCGCTTCGAGTGCATCCGCGAGGATCAACTCATAAACCTGATCAACAGTAGCGCGCTCAACATTCGCTTCAAGCATATTCGCTTCCGTTCTGAGTGGCACACCACCCCAGTTGCGAACCATTGCAAAGTAGATCAAAGAGCGCAGGTACTTCGCCTCTCCGACAAAACGCGCAGCAGCTTCCGGTGTGATCTCGCGTCCTTTGGGAACATTCGTGATCACAAGGTTCGCATTCCTGATAGATTGATAAAAATTATCCCAGATCGTGGACACACGCGAAATGTTGGTGTTGTCCAAACCCTGGTACAAACTCACCGGTGTCTGGCTTCCGCGCGAGTTGCCATAGTCCGCAAGACCTTCCAGCTGGGCAGGATAATTAATCCCCAACGCATTGTTTACGCGCATTGGACCGTAGATCGCATTCACAGCAGCTTCCGCTTCAGAATTTGTATTATAAAAAACCTCGGCTGCTATCGATTTTGGATTTTCGTCAAGAACATCGCTGCAGCCCACAATGGAAGCTGCACCAATTATATATATGAATATCTTTTTCATGATAGTTTCGTTAAGTGTTTACTTAGAATCCCAGTCTTACTCCCACCGTCACAGACTTTGCAGTCGGGTAACTGTAGTGGTCAATTCCAAGACGGATACTGTTGCCACTACCGTAAGAGTTGATCTCCGGATCATACCATGAGTACTTTGTAAAGGTGATCAGGTTCTGACCACTGACATACAACTGCGCTCTGCCCATCCACGAAAGGTTTAACGCAGATACGGGCACATTGTAGCTTAGCTGAATATTCTTAAAGCGCAGGTAAGAACCATCCTCCACGAAGCGATCGGAAACCTGTGTTCCGGAAGATCGGCTGATCACCGGATATTTTGCGTTTGGATTCTCAGGCGTCCAGTGATTTTCGTAAACATCACGCGGCATGTTCAGCGCCTGGCCATAATCCAGCGTCTGGTTCACTGCGCTCACGTTGAAAATGTCATTACCCTGCGAACCCTGAATAAACACAGTGAAGTCGAAATTCTTAAAGCTCATCACTGAATTAAAGCCATAGATAAAATCAGGATTTGGATTGCCAATGATACGTTTATCGCCAATGTCACGTGTTCCGTTTTCATTGAAGTCTTCGTAAACAATTCTTCCTGTAGCATCATATCCTTTTTCAATATAGCCGAAGAACGAACCGATCGGTTGACCTTCGCGCAGGATATTGACGTTATCGTTGATGACGGAGATATCGATTGGCGCACCGAGCACATCGTTGCCGCCATAGAGTGTCAGCACCTTGTTTGTGTTTGTTGAAAGATTTGCAGCGATGTTCCATCTGAACGGACCCTCTGAGACAACTGCACTCGCAGCGAATTCAAAACCTTTGTTCTGAACCTTACCTATGTTCTGCACAGTAAACGCATATCCCTGTGACGAAGGTAACGGAACGCTGTTGAGCAGGTCGCGTGTGTTCTTCACGTAGTAGTCGACAGTCAGCGTGAAGCGATTGTCCAGGAAGCCGAAGTCTACTCCTACATCGGTCTGCGCAGTCGTTTCCCACTTCAACGGTCCGGCCAGGCGCGTTCCGGGTGCGTACGATGTTACGAGGGCATCGCCAAATACAACTTTTCCTGAATTCAGCTGATTGAGGGTGTAGTAAGGTCCGATCGCTGTGCTTCCGGTCTCACCATATCCCGCCCTGATCTTCAAGTCGGAAATGAAAGGAATTGATTTGATAAATTCTTCTTCCGACAATCGCCACGCGAGTGATGCCGATGGGAACGAACCCCACTTCTGTCCTTCGGTGTAGCGCGATGAACCGTCTGCGCGGAAGCTTACCGTTGCGAGATACTTTTCATTGAATGTGTAGTTGATCCTGCCAAGGTATGAAAGCAGTGCCCACTCCGAGTAAGAAGACGATGGGACGCCCTGCGTTGTGGCAGCTCCGATATCAAATGAGGATTGCACATCGCTGACAAATCCGTTTCCGGAAGCACCGAGCGAACTTGATTTAAAGTTCTGATATGTAAAACCTGCAACGGCAGAAATACTATGCTTGCCGATGTCCTTTACGTAGCTGATCGTGTTTTCGTTCAGGATACTGGTGCGTTGTTCAGTGGCGATACTTGCCGCACCCTGTGAGTTGATAAACTTGCGCGTTCTGTAGTAATCTGTACGGTCGTCAGTATTGTCAATACCACCGGAAACTTTGATTGAAAGACCTTCAATTGGTTTGAAGATCAATGCTGCGTTGGTGAGCACTTTGTTTGAGCGGATGTGATCCGATTCCTGCTCGAGGTAATTGAGCGGGTTGGTGATTACGTTCGATCCCCATGAATACATTTCCGCAAGACGCGTATACGTTCCGTCTGCTGCGTGTGTGCCGAACGTTGGATAACCTGATAGCATCGCAGAGATCAGCGAGCCTCCACGGTTTCCAAATCCACTGTTCTTTCTGTCTGAATCAATGCGGCTCAGAATGGCATTCAGGTCGAGCGTGAATTTTTTGCTTAGCTCTGTATTTACATTTGCACGAATGGAATTCCGCACATAGTTGCTGCCCATGATGATACCTTCCTGATTGAAATTGCTTCCCGACAGCGAGAATTTCGTCTTATCAGTACCACCATTCACCGACACGGCATGGTTCTGAATCGGAGCCGTGCGGAGCACAACATCCTGCCAGTCTGTTCCCTCACCCAATGCATTGATCTCTTCCTGCGTGAAATGCGCTGGCACATTGTCGTTCACTGCCTGCTCGTTGTAGAACTCAGCATACTCACGGGCATTCATCATTTCAATTTTCTTGCGTATGGTCTGCCATCCATAGTAACCGTCATAAGAAACCGTTGTCTTGCCGGCTTTTCCACGCTTTGTGGTAATCAGGACAACTCCGTTTGCTCCGCGCGAACCGTAGATCGCAGTTGCTGATGCGTCCTTTAAGATTTCGATGGACTCAATGTCAGCATTGTTGAGCAGCGTAGGATTACCGTTGTAAGGGAATCCGTCAACAACGTACAGCGGCTCGTTGTCACCCTGGACTGAGTTCGTTCCGCGAATGCGAACGCTCAATGGAGCGCCCGGAGCCCCGGTGTTCTGCGAGATCTGAACACCTGTGGCGCGACCCGCCATAGACTGCATAACGTTAGTGGTGGGGTATGCATTGATATCTTCGCTCTTAATTGAGGCTACCGAACCGGTGAGGTCAGACTTTTTAATTTCTCCATAACCTACAACAACCACTTCCTGCAAAGAGCGCACGTCAGAAGCCATTTTCACGCTGATCTGTGTCTGCTCGCCCACAGTGATTTCCTGTGGCTGATAGCCGATGAAAGTGAAAACAAGTACGCTTGTCTTATCAGGCACGGACAAGGTAAAGTTCCCATTTGCATCGGAGGTCGTGCCATTGGTAGTGCCTTTGATCAGCACGTTCACACCAGGGAGCGGAAGATTAGCATCATCGGTAACCGTTCCGGAAACAACGATCTCCCAAGGCCCATCGGCCGCTGGAAGGGCGTGTTCAAATACAGGTTCGTTGCGCGTGAGGATGATCTGGTTTCCATCAGCTTCGTACCTGATTTTCTTTTCATCAAGAATTTTGTGAAGTACAACACCAAGTTTCTCTTCAGTTGCAAAAACAGAAACTTTGTCTGATGCAGGAATGATCTGTGATTCGTAAAGAAATTTTACTCCGCTGAGCTGCTCAATTCTTTGCAGCGTTTCGCGGATGGTTGCCTTCTTTATCTTTAGGCTGATGCGGGTATCGAGCACCTGCGCAGAGAGTTCTGTAGCATTCGCCATCCCTGCAAGCGTGATAATCAGCATAAAATGAAGGAAAGTAACTCTCATAATGAACAATAGCCGTTCATGAACTTGTAGTTCTTTTTTCATAATTTTGAATGTTTTGTCTTGAAATGTCAATTCAGTGAAAGACGAAACATCCCCTGCTTCCGAGTTGGGGACATTTTAAGCCGGTGGTGTTGGTAGCACCATCGGTTTTTTATTGTCTGCGGTTATGTTTTCATAAGGTTAGGTGGTTGGGTTTAGATTGATTGATTTGGGCTTTTGAAGGTCAGTCTGCGTTACATCCTTTTCCGTAGATGACTATTTGTGAATCGAGCAGCTCGTAATGTGCATTGATACCTTTGCAAACAAGTTTCAGTTTATCGTAGAGCGGGGCATCTGTGAGTGACGCGTTAAGCCTGCAATGTGCATGCGCTTCCTCATCGTACACAATGTCCACCCCGTACGCGGCTTCAATCTCTTCGAACACTTTGCTGACCGGTGTGTCTTTGAATTCAAAATCATAGAATTGTTTGGTTCCGAGCACGACCGGATCCTCGATCAAAGATTTTGAGAGTTTCATTTCTTCCCTTTCATAAATCACCTGTTGATTCGGACTGAGCACCACGCCTTCAACCGCATCTCCTTTTTTGCTTTCTTTTGATTTGAACACTGAAACTTTTCCGGTCCTGACGCGGACCACCACGTTTTCGTTTTCAAAACTACGGACTGTAAAACTTGTCCCGAGTACCCGTGTCACGATCTCATTGGTATGAACCAGAAAAGGTCTGGACGGATCGCGTTTAACTTCAAAAAAAGCTTCCCCCGTCAGGTACACTTCACGCTCTTCTCCACCAAGTCCTTTCGGATACTGGATAAAACTATGCGGCTGCAGAAC
The DNA here is from genome assembly GCA_029309925.1 of Fulvivirgaceae bacterium JP3-4. Lineage (GTDB taxonomy): Bacteria > Bacteroidota > Bacteroidia > Cytophagales > Cyclobacteriaceae > Chryseosolibacter. Next base: position 750,552 of record JARKND010000001.1, on the reverse strand, counting down.
AATCGAACTTCCGTCTGGCAACACGACTGTGCGGCCGGAGGTTGTGAGGTTTTCTTCTTTGACAAACACCGGCTTCTCAACTGCGGCAGCCGGTTGGATTATTTGTTTGGCTGGATACAGATAATATGTTCCAATGGAGACACCTGCAATCAGAATGATGCCGGCAGCAATTTTCATCCAGAACAAAGCTGTATGTTTTTCCGATTGATTGGATTCCAGTGAGTTTACCTCATCAGCGTGCAGCGTCATTCGGATCCTGGCCCAAAGTTCAGCCTGCTTGGCATCACTTGGCGTGTAGTTCTGCTCGAGGATTGCGAAGATCAGTTGGCGCGCCTCCTCGACTTCGTGTCGCTTTTCTGGATTTTCGAGAAGCCAGGAATTCCAGAACAAATTGAGAGACTGGTTCTGCTGTGGGTATTTAACCCATTTCAGAAACTCGGGGTCGCGGGCAAAGTCAGCAGCTTGATAAGAGGAGTAATTTTTCTTCATACGTGGTGCGCTCATTTACACCGGATTCAAACGTTACACAACCTAAAAGCACAAGGCTCCTGGTTTTAACTCACCTTTGCGGAAATTTTTTTTTAAAAAAGAAAACTCAGGAGAAAGAGCCCTAGCGAAACGATATGGCGGGCATAGTCCCTGAGTTGGACAAGGCCTCGCTGGACGAGGTTGCGGGCGGATTGTTCGTTGATAGCCAGTATTGCAGCAATTTCCTCATACGTGAATTCGTCATAGAAATAGAGCATGAGGGCTTCGTACTGGCGGGGAGAAAGGTCGTTGAGCAGTTTGCGCAGCTGAGCTGTTTTCTGGTCGATCGATTCTACCTGGATGATATCGTGTTCCGTGGATTGTGCTGACATTTGCAGTACCTGCTCGACAAAACGGACATCATCATAATACGTGAGCGAATCGTCCTTGTCTTTGACCAGCTTTCTGCGCAATGAACGATAGAGATAAAATCTTACTGAAGTGGTCGATGATAACGTAGCACGGTAACGCCAGAGGTCAACAAACAAATCGTGGATGCAATCTTCAACGCGGGCGGCATCACTGCATACTTTCCTGCCATAATTGTAAAGCAGCTTGAAGTAACCCTGATACAACTTTTCGAAGGCTTTTTCATCACCACGCAGCATGGCTTCCCACAGGGAAGAATCTTCGGAAAGCATACTGGTTTGGTCGTGCATACAATCCGAAGTAAATTAAAATACTTAAAAAAAACTAATTCAAACGTTTTAAACGCGCCAGCTGTGATGTGAATGGTGTTGAAATGACGGCCCACCGAGTCAATTCCGCATACGTAAACATTTTTAACTTTGGCCGAAAAAAACGGAAACAACATGATCAACGCGCTGCTTCTCTCAAACTCAACGCTACCCGGAACAGAATTCTTTACCTGGCCACGACCGTACGTTAAAGATTTCCTGGGTACAAAAAGATTGAAGCTCGTATTCAATCCGTTCGCGGCTGTGACACTTTCGTATGATGGTTATGAAGAAAAGGTGAAAGAAGTTTTCGAAGCGCTGGGTTATGAGGTCAACAGCTTGCATCGGGTCGAGGATAAGGTTGGTGCGCTCGCAGCTTGTGACGGGATAGTGACAGGTGGTGGCAACACGTTCGCCTTGCTCCACTATATTTACAAGTTCGGACTGCTTGAGCCTCTGAAAAAAAAGATCGCTGCTGGAACGCCTTACATCGGCTGGAGCGCAGGCGCAAACCTCGGCTGTCCTACGATCATGACGACCAACGACATGCCTATCGTACAACCTGCTTCAATGGATGCGTTGAGTCTTATTCCATTTCAGATCAACCCTCATTATCATGAACTCAAATTTGAAGGACAGGGTGGCGAGACAAGAAAAGAGCGGCTTGAAGAATTTATCGCCTTTAATCCGTCCCGCAAGGTAGTCGGCCTGCCAGAGGGAATGTTGCTGCAACGCTCCGGTAATACCTTGAGTATCAAAGGCGAAGCTGGCCGCGTGGCAAAGTTGTATGTCCATGGATCAGAGGTTCTGGGGCTGCATGCAGGACAGGATCTTTCGTACCTGCTCAATGCCTGACTTACCTATGCAAACGATGGTAACCTGCCTGTTGTTGATCATCAAAAAACGTAACGTCTGCGCAGGAAATTTTAACACCAAATTCATTTCTCTATTAGTACTATTCTGATAGATTTGTACCGAAATAACACAACAACCATGTTTGAGCAGTATATAGGAGACGGAGCCAACATCTTTTTTGCAATCGTGGCAGTCCTGGTGGGTTTTGCACTTGCCCTGGGCTATGTCGACTTTTTGAAAGCGAAGAAGGAACAGCAGAATAAAGACTAAACGTCATTGAACGAATATTAATGCAAAAGCCTCGCGATATTCGTGAGGCTTTTTTTTCTCGCGGTGATTGAGAAGCCCGGAGATAATTTGCAGGCTCGAAATGACAATCCTTCGACCGTCATTTCGAGCCTGCTTTTTTTATTAAATGCTCCGGATAGCCGCGAGAAACAGCCTACTTCCCTGTCGCGTAAGGAGATTTATACACCTTTTCAAACTCCTGCAGAGCATTAGGACCTTTTTTGAAATGATCAAACGCAAAGTACGTCAGGATCTTGTGCACCTCATCGGCCTTGCGATAGCCGGCAACCGGTGAAACCGATTTGAAATCTTCCTCAACGAGAACCACTGTTGGGTAGCTGAGCTGATTGTTCAAAAGCGCAGCAGCGAGTTGGTGCGTTCCACTATTGCCATAAGGAATGAATTTATAAGTCACCCCTTTGAAAACCACATCTTCGGTCTGCTCTGCGTTAAATTTTACAGGGTAGAAGTGTTCGTTCAAAAGTTTAGCAACTTCGGGATCGCTGAAAGTATTCTTGTCCATCACTTTGCACCATCCGCACCAGTTGGTGTAGACATCGATAAAAATCTTCCGCTTCTCGGTTTTTGACTTTTCTACTGCCTCTTCGAAAGTCATCCACTTCACTGCACCGCCTTCCAGCGGATCTGTAACAGGTGACATTCCGCTGAGCATAAGGGCCCCGGCAAAGAATATGATGCCTGAAAGTATTTTTTTCATAAACCGTAATAGATTGGCTGGATGTACAACAAATTTAGTGAATAGATTAGTTTGTAGTTGATGGTTTAAAGTTGTTATCTGCAAAATCCCTCAAATCAGCACACCAGGCGACAGACGACAGGCAATAAACCATCAAAACGCAGGGTTACATTATTGATTAAACGCCATCAAGAATAGTAACCTTCAGCCGGGCACAGAGTATTATGTTCGGATCTGTTGGAATGAACTGTTCACCAGTGAACAAATTCAAATAGAAAAACAGCGAAATTCAGCTAAAAACGCATATTTAGGTGTGTGGCACGAGGTTCGCAAAAACAGGCAGAAATGAAAATCAAGATCACCATAAAACACATCACACTCGCAGTCGGCATCATTGTCGCCCTGCTTGCAGCGCTGATGTTCATGGTGAACGGGTCACTGCCACTCGAATCGCGTCAGGCGGTATCAATGCCTACCTTTACGATTCCAAAAGCAATTCCGGTTTTTATTCAGTCCGTGGCTGAGGTGATTTTCTAGTCGCCAGGCATCACGAGCGAATACGCCACATTGATTCTGACGCAAGCGGAAGCCGCCTCGGGTCGCTGGCTCGCTGTCCTAACTTCGTGATAACGGTTTAATAAAATATTAAACATTCAACACTCAATGTCGAATGTCGAAGTGAGAGATGCCATGGTTCAAAGGTTTGACACAACAACGACCACATCACTTCGACATTCATTATTCTTTGTTCGATGTTCGACATTATTCGATTGCGATGGCCTTTGAGCTATGGCGATCGGGGGCACGCCAGAAAAAATTCTTGAAATAAGATCGAAGGCTAATCAATAATCGTGGTGGCTTAGTGAGAATATCGAACATTCAACACTCAATGTCGAATGTCGAAGTGAGAGATGCCATGGTGTAAACGTTTGACACGACAACGATCACCCTTACTTCGACATTCATTATTCAGTGTTCGATGGTCGATATTATTCCTAAGACATCTCCTTTACTGACGTATCGGCCTGCTGAAACACAGCTCTCTACAAGACGCAACACTGCGTGAGGGACTGCAGCGGAAACCGAAATGGCCCTTCGCAAGTAGTTGATGCATTTCATAGATGACGAAGCACACTCAGGGTGACGCCAGCCGCAGGCACTGCGTGCGATGGGAAGTTGCAGCGTAAGGCCCGACCCCGATAGCGATGGCCCATGAGCGATGGCGATCGGGGGCACGCCAACAGACTTGCATTGACTATTCCTCTTCGACTGCTATAGCCGCAAGCTTCAAGCTTCAAGCCGATGAGTGCTTCGAAAAGACTTGCAGCTTGTAGCTTGTGGCTTGCAGCTCTATTCGTGCCTCACTGACGATACGCATAATAACTCAACACCACCTCCACCGCTCTCCGTATCGCCTTATTGATAGGATAAAACTCCCTCGCCAGCTCCGGATCGATTCCGTGCAGCTGCATATAGTATTGATTCATCACCGGAACCGGTCCGCCAGCGGAAATTGATTTTTCCGCGGACTCATACGCATCCTTTTGTTCTGTTTTGATAATCTGACAAGTCACCAGTTCTTTCGCACCGTATTTATTAACACGGGCGGAGTATCCAAACAATCGGCAAATCAATCCGCGGTGAACATATTCGGAGCACAAGCCTGCTCCGGCCTGCGTTGGATTCAAAATAAGGCAGAGTTCATCGTCACTGACGCGCAACTTCTCATACCAGGCATCCGCGAGATTGTTCTCATATAAGTAATGAGCGAACGGCAAAAATTCGACCGGTGTGGCTTCGATGTCGGGTTTGAAGCAACATTTGCCACAACCGAATTTGCAATGTAAGGTTGTAGCCGTCTGGAACGTATTTATTGCGGCATCCAAATCCCGGAACACACCTTCCACTGCCCTTACTTTGTCAATTAATTCCATGAAGGGGCAAAGCTACGAGGAGATAAGTGGTTTTGGTGAAAAATATATTCAAACGATTGAATGAGGGGCTATAGCTGTTGGCCAAGGCTATGGCAAGGATCTCCTGAGAATTTCGCCATCTATGCTGCACAATCACTCTCATGGATAAAGTTAGCCATAGCCAATTGCTATAGCCATAGCCTTTTCACGTGAGAATAATGGGCCAAATAATATTTTAAAACCAGAATTAGCCTTAATTTTGGCGGCCTTTAAGCATAAAATTATGACGAATACTGGACTGGTTGATTACCTGCCGATATTGTTGATGTTCCTGTTGGCGGCCGGGTTTGTGGGTGTTACGATGGTGGTTACGCACTGGCTGGGACCGAAGCGTAAAACCAAGGTAAAACTGCAATCTTTTGAGTGCGGAATCGAGTCGAAAGGCAATGCGCGTCAGGCATTTCCGATCAAGTATTTCCTCGTGGCAATCCTGTTCGTTCTCTTTGACGTGGAGGTGATTTTCATGTATCCCTGGGCGGTTAATTTCAAGGAATTCGGAATTCCCGGCTTCATTGAAATGATCGTTTTCATTGGACTCCTCCTGGTCGGCTTCTTCTATATAATAAAGAAAAAAGCGCTGGAGTGGGAAGACTGAACAAAAGGCAAGCTCCTGTAGTTTTATAGGGGGAACTTCAAACTGAAAAACATGCAGACAGCAACTGAAAATAAAATTACACTTGTAGAAAAACCGGAAGGCATTGAAGGTGCAGGTTTCTTTGCAACCAGCCTCGATAAAGTCGTTGGTATGGCGCGCAAAAATTCCATCTGGCCGCTTCCATTCGCTACATCGTGTTGTGGAATTGAATTCATGGCAACGATGGGCGCTCACTATGACTTGGCGCGTTTCGGCTCTGAGCGTTTGAGCTTCTCTCCTCGTCAGGCAGACTTGCTGATGGTGATGGGAACAATCGCGAAAAAGATGGGACCGGTACTTCGCCAGGTATACGAGCAGATGGCCGAGCCGAGATGGGTATTGAGTGTCGGTGCGTGTGCATGCAGTGGCGGTATCTTCGACACATACAGCGTGCTTCAGGGTATCGACCGAATTATTCCAGTTGATGTTTATGTGCCAGGATGCCCTCCTCGTCCTGAGCAAATCATAGATGGTATTATGAGAATTCAGCATCTGGTTGAAAATGAATCACTGAGAAGAAGAGATTCAGAAGAATACAAAAAGATGCTGAACAAATATGGCATTGAATAACCCCATGGATAGCACTGTTCAAGAGAAGGTAGTTAACATCATCAAGGAAAATTTTGAAGCTGAAGTACTCTCAGTTGAGTCTCCGTATAATTTCCTTACCATCAATTTAAAAAAGGAGAAGATCATTGAGATCATTCAGTATCTCTACGATCATAATGAAGCTCGCTTCCAGTACCTGACTACCTTGTGCGGAATCCATTATCCTGACGTTAAGCAGATCGCTGTTATGTATCAGCTTCACAGTCTGACCAACAACTGGCGCGTTCGTTTGAAGATTTACCTTCCGGAAGAAAACCCGGTAACCCCTACGTTGACGACTCTCTATTCAGCCGCAAACTGGATGGAACGCGAGACGTACGATTTCTTCGGAGTGAAGTTCACCGGGCACCCTGACTTGCGAAGAATTTTGAATGTTGAAGATATGATCATCCATCCATTGCGGAAGGAATATCCGCTGGAAGATCAGACGCGCGAAGACAAAAAAGATTTCATGTTCGGACGATAGACGATGGCAAACGAAAATATCATAAACCCCAATACTTCAGTCGAGCAGAAACAATACTCAACGCTCAACTTAGGTCCTACTCACCCGGCAACACACGGTATTTTCCAGAACGTGCTGACGATGGATGGCGAAGTGATCGTTCACTCGGAGCCGACTATCGGTTACATTCACCGCGCATTCGAAAAACTTGCCGAGCGCAGACCGTTCTACCAGATCACTCCGATCACTGACCGCATGAACTATTGCTCCTCTCCGATCAATAACATCGGGTGGCACATGACGGTCGAGAAACTTATTCAGGCAGAAATTCCGAAACGCGTTCAATACCTCCGTGTCATCATCATGGAGCTTGCACGAATTTCAGATCATATTATTTGTAACACGGTAATCGGTGTGGATACCGGTGCCCTTACGGGATTCGTTTACCTGTTCCAGTTCCGTGAATTGATCTACGAGATCTACGAAGAAATTTGTGGCGCTCGTCTGACAACCAACATCGGACGCATTGGTGGTTTCGAAAGAGACTTCAACGACAAAGCCTGGAAGAAGATCGACAAGTTCCTCAAGGAATTCCCGGAGGCGTTGAAGGAATTTGAAAACCTCGTGAAGCGTAACCGCATTTTCATGGACCGCACGATTGGTGCAGGACCTATCTCAGCAGAACGCGCACTCAACTACAGCTTCTCCGGACCCAACCTCCGCGCTGCTGGCGTTGACTATGATGTACGTGTGATGAACCCGTACTCTTCTTACGAAGATTTCGATTTCAAAATTCCTGTAGGCCTCAATGGCGACACCTATGATCGTTTCATGGTTCGCCAGGAAGAAATGTGGGAGAGTATGAACATCATCAAACAGGCAATCGAAAAGATGCCTTCAGGTCCTCACTACTCGCCTAATGTTCCTGATTTTTATCTTCCTCCGAAACAGGAAGTATACAATAACATGGAAGCGCTCATCTATCACTTCAAGATCGTGATGGGTGAAACCGATGTTCCAAAAGGTGAAGTGTATCATTGCGTTGAAGGTGGAAATGGTGAACTAGGATTTTACCTCATCAGCGATGGCGGTCGCACGCCATTCCGCTTGCACATGAGACGTCCTTGTTTCATTTATTATCAGGCGTATGCCGAAATGATAAAAGGAACGAATATCTCGGATGCGATTTTGACGATGAGTAGTATGAACGTAATCGCAGGTGAGCTCGATGCGTAGGTTAGCTGCTATGGCTATTGGCTATGGCCATGGCTTGTGCATCTGGACCATCGAAAGTGGAGCGTTTGATTTTAGTGAATACGAAGGATACCGAACATTAAGTGTAACACTAGCCATAGCTATAGCCAACGGCCATAGCCATAGCTAAACTGACAAATAGATAAAGTAACCACTAGCCATAGCTATAGCCAAAAGCCATAGCCATAGCTAAACTGACAAATAGATAAAGTAAACACTGGCCATAGCTATAGCCAAAAGCCATAGCCCAACCAACTAGTAGTAGAATGACATCAAGTACTAAACCACAATTCTCCGAGGCAGCAATGTCTCTAGTCCAGAAGATCATCAAACGTTACCCTGAGGGACGTCACAAGTCTGCATTGCTACCAATTTTGCACGTGGCGCAGGCTGAGTTTGGCGGATGGTTAAGTCCGGAGACGATGGATTACGTTGCTTCGATCCTCAACATCAAGCCAATTGAAGTGTATGAAGTAGCATCGTTCTACTCGATGTATAATCTTCAGCCTGTTGGAAAATGTGTATTGGAAGTTTGTCAGACGGGTCCATGCTGGTTGAGAGGGTCGGATGATATCATTCAATACATTTCTAACAAACTTGGAATCCAACCAGGTGAAACTTCTGCTGACGGAATGTTCACATTGAAAGTTGTTGAGTGTCTCGCGTCATGTGGATCTGCGCCTATGATGCAGGTTGGCAATAACTTCATCGAAAATCTTTCAGTAGAAAAGATGGATGACGTTCTGAAGAAATTAAGAGAAACACATAATGTTCCATCACCGGATTATGGTTCGCCATACCCGGTGAATAAAGCATAATACAAATGGGAAGGAAGTTATTATTAAAGGACATTAACGTTCCGGGAATCAAGTCTTTCGAAGTGTATCGCAAGCAAGGCGGCTATGCTTCGGTTGAGAAAGCACTGAAGACCATGTCTCCCGATGCGGTTGTCGAAGAAGTGAAAAAATCCGGTCTTCGCGGTCGCGGAGGTGCGGGTTTCCCTACCGGGATGAAATGGAGCTTCATCGACAAAAAATCAGAGAAGCCTCGTTACCTCATCTGCAATGCAGACGAAAGTGAGCCTGGTACATTCAAGGACCGCTTCCTGATGGAATACATTCCGCATGCGTTGATTGAAGGTATGATCGTTTCAAGTTTTGCACTTGGCGCGAAAACCTCTTACATCTACATGCGCGGTGAGTTCCGCTGGATCTTCCCTATTCTTGAAAAAGCAATTGAAGAAGCTCGCGCTGCCGGCTTCCTTGGAAAAAATATTTTAGGAAGTGGATACGATCTTGAATTGTATGTTCACTCCGGTGCAGGTGCTTACATCTGCGGAGAAGAAACTGCACAGATCGAATCACTCGAAGGAAAACGTGGTAATCCGCGTAACAAACCTCCGTTCCCTGCGATCGTTGGTTTGTACGGTTGCCCAACCGTTGTAAACAATGTTGAATCCATCGCAGCAGTTCCTCACATCCTCAACATGGGTGGCGATGAATATGCAAAGATTGGAATCGGCAAAAGCACAGGTACAAAGTTGATCTCGGCTTCCGGTCACATCAACAAGCCTGGCGTTTACGAAATCGAACTTGGACTTCCGGTAGAAGAATTTCTGAACTCTGACGAATACTGCGGTGGCGTGTGGAAAGGAAGAAAACTGAAAGCCGTTATCCCGGGTGGATCATCAGTGCCAATTCTCCCGGCAGATCTGTTTCTCAAGAATGCAAAAGGTGAAGCTCGTTTAATGAGCTACGAATCTCTTGCAGATGGAGGTTTCGCGAGCGGTTCAATGTTGGGATCCGGTGGCTTCATTGTCATGGATGAAACGGCATGTATCGTTCGCAACCTGTGGACGTTCGCGCGTTTCTATCACCACGAGTCATGCGGACAATGTTCCCCTTGCCGCGAAGGCACCGGGTGGATGGAAAAAGTGCTCCACCGCATCGAACACGGTCACGGACATATGCATGACATCGACCTGCTTGTTGATGTAGCAAAGAAAATAGAAGGAAACACAATTTGTCCTTTAGGTGATGCAGCCGCATGGCCAGTAGCCAGTGCGATACGTCACTTCAGGGAAGAGTTTGAGTACCACATCAAGTATCCGGAGAAGGTGATGAATCCGAAGCATTTCGAGATAGAACCGTTTCGCTCTGAGAAGAACTTGGTGATGGCGTAGGAAGCTAAGGCTATTGGCTATGGCAATGGCTAATGCATCGGGACTTTCAAAACGAACAGCTTGGATTTTAGTCCTAAAAAGTACGCCAGTAGATTAAACGCGACACTGGCCATAGCTATAGCCAAAAGCCATAGCGTGATTTAACGAAGAACTTAGATATCTGATAACAGAAGATGATAAAGGTAACAATAGACGGAATAAATACCGAAGTGCCCGAAGGAACAACCATCCTGCAGGCAGCTCGTCAAATCGGGGGAGAAATTGTTCCTCCTGCGATGTGTTACTATTCCACGTTGAAAAATAGCGGTGGTAAGTGCCGTGCATGTCTCGTAAGAGTGGCGGCAGGTTCTGCGAAAGATCCACGCCCGATGCCGAAACTTGTTCCGTCATGTATCACGATGGCACAAGATGGTATGGTGGTTGAGAACATAACAAACCCGCAGGTGCTTGAAACACGCAAAGGTGTTGTTGAATTTCTGTTGTTGAATCACCCGCTGGATTGTCCAATCTGTGACCAGGCCGGTGAGTGTGATCTTCAGAACTTCGCCTACGAGCACGGCATGGCGAAAACCCGCTATGAAGAAGAACGCAGAACATTCGACCCGATCGACATCGGTGATAAGATAAAGCTTCACATGAACCGTTGTATCCTCTGCTATCGCTGCACGTATGTTGCCGATCAGCTGACGGATAACCGCGTGCACGGTGTGATCAATCGTGGGGACCACGCAGAGATCAGCACGTACATTGAGAAAGCAGTTGACAATGAATTCTCCGGAAACATGATCGATGTTTGTCCTGTCGGTGCACTAACTGATAAGACATTCAGATTCAAGCAACGCGTGTGGTTCACGAAACCGTTGGATGCTCACAGGGATTGTCCGAAGTGTAGCGGTAAGGTTGTGCTCTGGACTAAAGGCAATGATGTATTGCGCGTAACAGCGCGCAAAGATCAGTATGGTGAAGTGAAAGAGTTTATCTGTAACGAATGCCGTTACGACCATAAAGACATGTCACACTGGACGGTTGAAGGACCTCGTCACATTGACCGTGGTTCGGTGATTTCACAAAACCACTACGAGAAGGTTGACCTTGTGAAACTGAAGAAAGATGTTGAGCGTCAATTGAAGTTCCAGGAAGGAAAAAGATTAGAACAGACTAATAACTCAGCGGAATGAGCGAAGTACTAACGTTTAAGTTGATTCTTGTATTCTCAATTTTTGGCGTCACCCTGCTGATCGCCATGTACTCAACTTATCTTGAGCGTAAAGTTGCTGCGTTCATCCAGGATCGCGTTGGTCCTGACCGTGCGGGTCCCTTTGGGCTTCTTCAACCACTGGCTGATGGTGTGAAGATGTTCATGAAGGAAGAAATTATCCCGAACGTCTCGAACAAATTCCTTTTCATTGTCGGCCCTTGCGTGGCGATGCTTACTGCGATCATGGCGGGCGTTGTCATTCCGTGGGGTGGAACACTGACCATCAACGGAACACAGTACAATCTTCAGATCGCTGACTTGAACATCGGTATCCTGTACATCTTCGGAGTTGTTTCGATCGGTGTGTATGGTATCATGATCGGTGGCTGGGCATCGAACAACAAATTCTCATTGCTTGGCGCGATCCGCGCATCAGCACAAATGATCAGCTACGAACTGGCGATGGGACTTTCCATCATCGCGTTGATCATGATCACTGGAACACTCAGTCTGCAGGAAATTGCCGCGCAGCAAGGCGGTGGCGTAGGTTCTGACTGGAATATGTGGAACATCGTGTATCAGCCAATAGGCTTCATGATCTTCATCATCTGCGCTTTCGCGGAATGTAACCGTATGCCGTTCGATTTGCCGGAAACGGAAACCGAACTTGTCGGTGGATACCACACGGAGTATTCAAGTATGAAGCTCGGTTTCTACCTGTTCGCAGAATACATTAACATGTTCACTTCGTCAGCAGTAATGGCTACGCTTTACTTTGGCGGATACAACATTCCATTTATTAACGACCTCGGACTCGATCCGAATGTCGCCACCATTCTCGGAACCGTATTCTTCTTCATGAAGATCGGCTTCTTCATCTTCTTCTTCATGTGGATCCGCTGGACACTCCCGCGCTTCCGCTATGATCAGCTGATGAACCTGGGTTGGAAGATTTTGATTCCATTAGCGATTGCCAATGTGGCTGTGACGGGGCTTGTGATGATTCTGATGGACTGAAGAATGGGCTACAAGCTGCAAGCTTCAAGCTGCAAGCCGGGTAGACCAAACGAAAATATTGATCAAAGAATTAATAGTCGTGATAAGAGCGACTACCGTTGAGGACTGCGCACAACTTGAAGCTTGTAGCTTGAAGCTTGCAGCCCCAACAGAGAAAGATGAACTAAGAAGTTAACAGTAACGATATCAAATGACATCACTATCTGGAAGATCAAAAGTTGTTGTGAAGAAAGAAATGACGCTGGCGGAGCGCATGTACCTGCCTGCGATTCTTGGAGGCGTGATCATTACCCTGAAACACCTTTTCAAAAGAAAGGCTACTGTGAAGTATCCTGAAAAGAAAAGAGAGTTTAGCGCGGTGTGGAGAGGCCAGCATGTGCTCAAGCGTGACGACAAAGGTGCGGAACGGTGTACCGCCTGCGGACTTTGTGCCGTAGCGTGTCCAGCGGAAGCTATCACCATGACGGCAGGTGAGCGCAAGAAGGGCGAGGAGAATCTGTATCGCGAAGAAAAATATGCAACAACTTACGAGATCAACATGTTGCGTTGCATTTTCTGCGGGCTGTGTGAGGAAGCATGTCCGAAAGAAGCCATCTTCCTGACTGATCGCCTTGTGCCAACGGAGTTTGGCCGTGGCGAATTCATCTACGGAAAAGATAAATTGGTAGAGCCAGTGGACAACCGTGTTGATGTAACGAAGAGACAAACTCCTGCGGTTCTTGAATTCAAGAAGCACAAGAATTTATCTCATAACCGATAAGACTTAAACCTATACCAGCTTCGGCTGGATTAAATAACCAGTGTCGTGACTCTATACGCATTTTATTTTATTTCATTCCTGGCCGTGCTTAGCGCACTGATGGTCGTATTCTCACGGAATCCCATCCACAGCGTGCTTTACCTTGTCATCACATTCTTCTGCGTGGCCTGTCATTACTTATTATTAAATGCACAGTTCCTGGCGGCCGTACACGTGATCGTGTATGCCGGTGCCATCATGGTGTTGTTCCTCTACGTGATTATGCTCCTGAACCTCAACAAGGATGACGAATCACAAAAATCAAATCTCTGGAAAGCTGGCGCAGTGATTACATCCGGACTTTTGCTGGTAGTATTCGTGGGTGCATTGCGCGGTGCTGAAGCTGAAAGCGTGTCCTTTGCGTCAAGCAACAACACCGGTCTTGTAAAAAATCTCGGACGACTGTTGTTCAACGAATTCCTCCTCCCTTTTGAAATCGTTTCGATCCTGCTTCTTGCCGCCATGGTTGGTGCCGTGATGCTTGGCAAAACGCACATGAAACGTGCTAAAGAAATTGCACATGAGAAGAACGGACGAGGATCAGTTGCCTCGGCAAGAGGAATCGGAAATATTAAAGAGCTTACGAAATGAACGAAAACGTAACACAGGCCATTCAGGGTGTTCCGCTGAATTACTACATCTGGTTAAGCACCGCATTGTTTGTGATCGGTGTGCTGGGTGTGCTGTACCGAAAGAATGCAATCATCATCTTCATGTGCATTGAGCTTATGCTGAATGCCGTGAACGTATTGCTGGTAGCTTTCTCTGCTTATCATGGTGATGGCGCAGGACAAGTTTTCGTATTCTTTATTATGGCGGTAGCTGCGGCTGAAGTTGCAGTCGGCCTCGCGATCCTCATTGTGATCTATCACAACACGAAAACAACGGATATTAACGTACTCAATAAATTGAAATGGTAATGAGTGATTTGATTGGATTTATACCACTCGCTCCCCTACTGGGTTTTCTCTTCATCGGATTTCTGAATAAAAGCCTTACAAAAGGCTGGGTGTCTTTTTTTGCGTGTGGAGCAGTATTCGTTGCATTCATTTTATCGTCCGTCCTGTTCTTTAATTTATTGAACGCTCCTGAGGGCCAGGCTGCATTTACATACACTGCATTCGACTGGATTACAACCGGAAACTTCTCAGTATCGTTTTCATTCCTGGTTGATCCACTCAGTGCCACGATGATGATGATCATCACAGGCGTTGGATTTTTAATTCACGTCTACTCGGTAGGCTACATGTATCACGATGACGGTTTCAGAAGATTCTTCATGTATCTGAACTTGTTTATCTTCTTCATGCTCTTGTTGGTGATGGGTTCAAACTACCTGCTGATGTTCGTAGGATGGGAAGGCGTTGGTCTCTGCTCTTACCTGCTGATCGGTTTCTGGTTCAAGAATCAGGACTACAACGATGCAGCCAAGAAAGCATTCATCATGAACCGCATCGGTGACCTTGGTCTGATCCTTGGTGTGATTCTGATCTTCGTTACTTTCGGCAGCATTAATTACGCTGACGTATTCTCAAAGGCCGGTGAATTCCCGGTAGGTTCTGAAATTATCACTTGGATCACGATCCTTCTTTTTGTCGGAGCAATTGGTAAGAGTGCACAGATTCCATTGTACACATGGCTTCCTGATGCGATGGCGGGCCCAACACCAGTGTCTGCCCTTATCCACGCGGCAACCATGGTGACGGCTGGCGTTTACATGATCGCCCGCAACAACGTACTTTACACGCTCTCTCCTTTCACACTTGAAATTGTAACGGTAATCGGACTTGCAACCGCCTTGTTCGCAGCAACCATCGCGATAGCACAAAATGACATTAAGAAAGTACTTGCCTACTCGACCGTAAGTCAGCTTGGGTTGATGTTCGTTGCACTCGGACTTGGAGCGTTTACAACAGGTATCTTCCATATGGCGACACACGCGTTCTTCAAGGCGTTGTTGTTCCTTGGTGCTGGTAGCGTAATCCACGGCATGAGCGACGAACAGGATATACGCAAAATGGGCGGCCTGAGGAAATATCTTCCAATCACGTTCATCACCTTCCTGGTCGGAACCCTGGCCATTGCGGGTATTCCTCCATTCGCTGGTTTCTTCTCGAAGGATGAAATCCTTGCAAATGCGTTCGCGCACAGCAAAGTAGTGTATGCCGTGGGAGCCATTGCTTCATTGCTAACATCCTTCTACATGTTCCGCCTTTTCTTCCTGACGTTCTCAGGTGAAAATAGAGCATCGGAGGAAGTGAAGCATCATATCCACGAATCACCGAAAAGCATGACTATTCCGTTGATGGTTCTCGCTGTTCTTTCCTTGATCGGTGGTTTTATGGGAGTTCCAGAAGTGCTTGGTGGAAGTCATGCATTGAATAACTTCCTTTCACCGGTGTTCGCCCAATCAGCGCAAATTGCAGGTGAGCATCATCACCTCGATCATTCAACCGAATTGATCCTGATGGGGCTGATCGTTGGTCTTACGCTCGTGATGATCTTCATCGCGTACTCGATCTACGTGAGAAGGAAAAGCGTTCCAACGTCCAATGAAGCATCACTTGGTGCAGCACATCGTCTGGTGTACAACAAGTACTACGTGGATGAAGCATACAACACCGTTGTAGTAAAGCCTTTGTATTTCCTTTCCAAAGTTTTCGATTCAGTGGTTGAGAAATTATTAATCGACAACATTGTGAACGGAACAGGGAAAGCAATCACCTGGGGAAGCAAGACGCTTCGCCTCGTGCAGACCGGAAATACAGGATTTTACATTCTCGCGATGGTGATCAGCATCATTGTGCTGCTCGTGAGCAGAAGTTTTTTATAAGAATAGTTCGAATTTAATATAGAGATGTTAACAACACTATTGATTCTTTGGCCGCTTGTTGGCGCTGCAATACTACTCGCACTCGATGCGAGGTTTGCAAAACCATGGGCATTGACCGTTTCATTGATTGAACTCGTCCTGACAATTGTTACCGTTGCACAGTTTCAACCTGATGCGACTACACAGTTCGTTGTTAACTATCCGTGGGTAGCATCGCTCGGCATCAATTTCTATGTTGGTATCGATGGCATCAGTATGTTGCTTGTTATTCTGACTACCGTGCTTACTCCGCTGATCATCCTCTCCTCATTTAAAAACAGCTACGAAAAACACATCTCTTTCTACAGTCTCATTCTCTTCATGGAGATGGCACTGGTTGGCGTATTCGTAGCGCTCGATGGATTCCTCTTCTACATCTTCTGGGAGATGGCGCTGATTCCAATTTACTTCATCTGCCTCCGCTGGGGTGGTGTAAATCGCGGAGCTGTTACTTTAAAGTTCTTCATTTATACGCTCGCAGGTAGTTTGGTCATGCTTGTGGGTTTGATCTACCTCTATTATCAGACACCAGGTGAACACTCTTTCGCTGTTGAAGCTTTGTATGCTGCAGGTCAGAATCTTCCTGCATCGACACAAAGCCTGATCTTCTGGGCGATGTTCCTCGCCTTCGCGATCAAGATGCCAGTGTTCCCGTTCCACACGTGGCAGCCGGATACATACCATACCTCTCCTACACAGGGAACGATGCTGCTTTCCGGAATCATGTTGAAGATGGGTATCTTCGGAGTGATCCGCTGGTTGCTTCCCGTTGTTCCGCAAGGTGTGAACGAATGGGCGAGCACTGCGATCATCTTGTCGGTAATTGGAATTGTGTACGCATCGTGCCTGGCGATCGTTCAGAAAGATCTCAAGCGTCTAATCGCATATTCGTCTATCGCTCACGTAGGACTGATTGCTGCGGGATTGTTTACGCTCAACAAGATTGGTATGCAGGGTGCTATGATCCAGATGATCAGCCACGGCATCGTAGTCGTAGGTCTCTGGTACATCATCGATATCATCTTCTCCAGAACAACGACACAGGAAATTGCCAGCCTTGGCGGGATCAGAAACTCAGCTCCGATATTCACAACGGTATTCGTAGTGATCATGCTGGGTAGCGTAGCCCTTCCGTTGACGAGTGGGTTTGTTGGTGAATTCCTATTGATCAATTCCGTATTCCAGTTTAACAACATCATTGGTGCTGTTGCAGGTCTTACGATGATCCTTGGTGCGGTATACATGCTCAGAAGTTTCCAGCAAACGATGCTTGGTGAGGCCAACGTCCGCACGCAGAACTTCATTGACCTTGGCTTAAATGAAAAACTAGTCTTATATCCGATAGTAGTAATGGTGATCCTGATTGGTGTTTACCCCGCACCGCTTTTGAAAATTTCAGAAGCTGCGGTGAACAACCTGCATCAGATCCTCACAAACTATCAGGCTTTAAGTCAGTAAAGCTATTGGCTTTTCGCCTTTGGCCTTTAGCTTTTGGTGTTGAACATCAGGGTTAGAATTTGGTGCCGATAGCTATTGAAATTGGTTTTTGGAATTTGGGATTTGGTTTTTGGAACTTAGTATTTTGATCTAACTATAAATGAACGCAGTCTACATACTTTCCGGACTTGGTATCTTTTCACTCCTGGCTGAGATCTTTAGCTTCAGGAAAATATTATTTCCGATCGTACTTCTTGGCCTTCTCGCAACGGCTGGCCTGCTGGTGATGGACTGGAACACAGGTACCTCCCACTTCAGCAACATGCTGACCTTCGACAACTATGCCATTGCGTTCAGTGCAGGCATTGCTGTGATTGCATTTTTGTGGTTCCTGATGTCAAGGGACTATTTTGAAAATAATACGCACGTAACCGATCACTTCGCGCTTGTTTTGTTCTCGCTGGTTGGCGCGGTGTTCATGGTATCGTATAGCAACCTCGCCATGCTCTTCCTGGGAATTGAAATTCTTTCGATCTCCCTCTATATCATGGCTGGAAGCAAAATGACCGACCTCTTCTCAAACGAGGCATCGTTCAAGTATTTCCTGATGGGTTCGTTTGCTACCGGCTTCCTCCTCTTCGGCATTGCCTTAGTTTATGGAGTAACAGGGTCATTCGATCTTGGAAAAATCAACCAGGTAATTACCGCTGGCTCAACAGAATTCAGCGCGCTGCTCTACGCGGGTGTGTTGCTGATGATGGTGGGACTTGCATTCAAAATCTCCGCTGTTCCTTTTCACTTCTGGGCACCTGACGTTTACGAAGGTTCTCCAACCGTGGTAACAGCATTCATGTCTACGATCGTCAAGATTGCCGCTTTCGCGGGATTCTTCCGTCTTTTTGCAACATGCTTTGCAAGTGTCTCCGGTGAATGGGTCAATGTCGTTCAGGTGATTGCGGTGTTGACGTTAGTCGTAAGCAACATCACTGCAGTTTACCAGAACAGTGTGAAAAGAATGCTGGCGTTTTCAAGTATCGCGCACGCTGGTTACTTGTTGATCACACTGGTCGCTCTAAATGAAATTTCCGCTAGTGCGATACTCTATTACGTATTGGCTTATGCCGCAGCATCCCTCGCAGCTTTTGCAGTATTGCACAACGTTGCGTTTGAAAATGAAAATGCTTCCGCAGAATCATTTAACGGTCTGAGTAAGCGCAATCCATTCCACGCTTTCGCCATGACAGTAGCGCTCTTATCACTTGCGGGTATTCCTCCGCTGGCAGGCTTCTTCGCGAAGTATTACATCTTTACCGTGGCGTTTGAAAGTGGTTATGTAGGCATCGTGTTGCTCGCGGTGGTGACTTCACTGATCGGTATTTATTACTACTTCCGAATCATCATTGCGATGTACCTCAAGGCACCTGAGACAACAACTCCGGTGGCCGTTACGACCATGCATAATGTGATGTTGGTGATCTGCCTCCTTTCAACGATCATCCTTGGGCTGTTCCCGGATATGATCATCAAACTGATTTAAATACAGTAGCCACTAAGGCTCGAAGGGCACGAAGGAACACTAAGAAAATAATAGAAAGTTCTTGGTGCTACTTGGTGCCCTTCGTGTCTTTCCGAAGGTCCCGCGTTTTCGCAGGAGTGGCTACTCCGCACCCATAAACTTCTGTAAACGCTTCCTCGCGGTGTTCCTCACTTTATTTCTGATGATCGGTGTCCATCCCAACAGCAACCCAGGAGTACCGAGCGCCATCTTGGACCAGCGCCAGAAATCAAACTTATCGATGTGACTTAAAATCTTCCCATCGCGGAAAGCAAAGTTCGCATAGATCACATTGTGAACACGCCTGCCCGTTGTTGTAAATGTATACCACGCCTGCCACATGCATTTTCCAACACGGTCATCTGCTGACACACTGCCGTATTCGATCTTCAGGTCGGTGGAAGCGCTGATCAGCATCTCCCACATCGCACGGACTTCCGGTGCCGAAAGGTTTTGAAAGACGGGATCGTTGAACGAGGCATCATCACGATACAGACTTTGCATGGTTTTGAAATCCTTTGCCTGAAAAGCCTTATAAAACTTGTGAATGACCTCTTCGTTTGGATGCATGGAAGTTTGTGGTTTGTGGTTTGTAGTTTATAGTTTCCGGCTTTTTCATCAGTCACGCCACTCTTTGGACGCCACCAACCACAAACTAAAAACTATAAACTACAGACATTTTACCAACTTTCTTCGTAAATTTTACTACCAGAGCCGCATTATTCAGCGTTCAAAGCCTTCCAACCATGAAAATCATTAAAATCGTCACCGTTTTGCTTGTTGCAGCGACCAGCGCGTCCGCACAATCCTGGGAGATGGGATCATCCTTTATTTTCTCGCAGCCTGTTTCCGGAATGAAACGCGATATGGACAACGCCTTCGGAATGACGATGGATGTCGCAAGGCAACTCAAAAACGTTCCGTTTACACTAGGCACTGAGTTGACATTCGGGTCGTACGGCACGCAGAACTCATGGCAGGAATACACATTTGATGACGGCACTACCACAGAAACAAATGTTAAAGTCTCAAACAACATCACCAACCTTCGGCTTACCGGAAAGTACTTTCTGCGCAAAGACAAGAAGTTCAACCCGTACATCAGCGGCAAAGCAGGATGGGCGTGGTTTACAACACGACTTACCATCGAAGATCCGGAAGATGTCGATGGATGTACACCACTCGTAAACGATGTACTGCAGCGTGACAACACATATTCCGTCAGCGCAGGTGCAGGGGCGAGAATTGACTTCTCCACGATATTCAAGAACATGACTGAGAAACGCTTTTACTTCGACCTCAGCGTTCATGCGGTGCAGGGTGGACGTATTCAATACATGAATGTGCACCAGGATTCTAAATCAACGCCTCCGGATTCAGATGTTATGGCGAAGTTCATCAACACAAGAACACAGGTCATCCACACACATCATGTGGGTTATGTTTATACTAATATGCTCAACATGATGGAGTATAGGTTCGGTGCGGTATTTAAGCTCAACCCCTAAATCCCCTAAAGAGGACTTAACGGATCGACAACATGCGCAGTGGTGGTTTAGAGCACCGACAGTTACTTCGGTTTAGTCAAGCCTTCTTTGACACGTTGCTGTTTAATAAAGTCCGAACCGAAGGAGACTTTTTTACCAATGGTGGATTTCTCATCTATTACGCGCCAGAAAGGTGTGATCTTCGATAGTGGCTTTCCTTTTGAGTATTGCTCGTGCGCTGCTTCTGCAACTATGCGAACGAAAATTCCTGCCGTGACAGGACAAGTGTAATCGGCATTGTATTTAGTTGCGAGATCTTTCCGCATCGTTTGAAGCGTCACTTCCTTGCCCTTCGGAATTTGTCTTACATAATCGTCCACGATTTTGGGTGTGGCGATTAGCATCGTACTACCTGCCGTGATGTCTGCAAATCCTTTTTCGTTCTTCTTTACCTCGTGAGGCTTGTCGCTGTTGATTTTTTCACTCCACGTTTTGCCCTTGCCCGGACTGAACGTGCTTTTTTTCGCTGCTATCTTTTTTGACATAAAGAAATCTTAGTGTTGAACCTGATACGTCAGGTAAACAAGTCCGCTCGGATATGTTTTACAATCCGACAGACTCAGTTTGATGCGCTGACCATAGTCAGAGAAGAAGGGCTTCCCTCTGCCCAGAAGGATCGGATGCACTGCAAGTCCAATTTCATCAATCAGTCCCGCTTTCATCAGGCT
The DNA here is from genome assembly GCA_029309925.1 of Fulvivirgaceae bacterium JP3-4. Classification (GTDB taxonomy): domain Bacteria; phylum Bacteroidota; class Bacteroidia; order Cytophagales; family Cyclobacteriaceae; genus Chryseosolibacter. The sequence goes on along the minus strand of JARKND010000001.1, from coordinate 729,317 downwards.
ATCATTCAGTGAAGCTCCGCCAAACATCCAGATATTTTTCCCCGGCTGCGATTTAAGTTTTTTGACCTCCTCAGCTACATCGCCAGTCACGAGTTCAAAATCTTCTCCGCCCTTTTTATAAGTATTAGAAAACACGTAATTCTTAATGTGCTTCCAGGGATTTTCCGTGCCTTCAGGCGGAGAATATGTTTTCATCATCTCCCATGATTTTCTTCCATAAAAAATAGCATCGATGCCTTTCAGGAATTCCGTCATTCCATAATCCTGGTCGGTGAAGCACCAGTCGTATTCACCGTTCGGACCTTCAATAAATCCGTCAAGGGTGATGGCAAGACCTACAATGAGTTTACGCATAAGCGATTTTAGATTTTAGATTTTAGATTTGAAATTTTAGATTTATGCATTTGCACATCGAAGACTATCCAACATACGCTGAAGTTCTGATGCGCTCACCGCGAAACATGGCGTTCACCGCGCCATCGCGGTAAACGCAATTAGATTTACACAAAACACTAAGATCTGGCGATAAACGTTTACCAGCTGTCTTGAAAAACCTCGTAGTATGTTTTTCCTGACACATAACTCTTTTCACCGCGGTGGCGCTATGGACGCCATGTTCCGCGATGAATGTGAGCTTAAGTGATTCCCACTTCGAAAATACATCTTAACCACAAGGCTCAAGTCAGTGGTTACTATTATGAGCAAGTTCTCCGAACGCAAACTTTGCCAAATTATTAACACCATCATTGAATTTGAGCGACCCAGCTTCATTCGTCACTCCAAATTCGTCATTATCCCCGTGTTTGCGTTGGCAAAAAAGAACATCACCACCAGGCCAACAATTATTCCTACGACAATCATCAAAGTCCGTTTCATAACTTTCTAGTTTATGCCGATCTGAACTTCCGTAATGTTGCTTTCCGGATATCTAAAGTCTGCATTGATATAGACTTCGCGGTTGACTGCCGATGGTGTCAGCTTGTTTTGTTTCATAAATTCCATTGCCTTATCATAGGTGGCCGGTAGGTCGAGCCAGTTCCCTTCATGGCGCACGATCACACATTTGAATGACTCAGTTCGTTTGAAATGGAACCTGCCATCGTATTCATCAGGGATCTCTCCTACCGGGATGGCCACTTCGAGCTGAAATGGCTTGTTGACATCGCCCGTAAATCCGTAGTAATGCCAATGCACCGGTCCGGTTACTGGAATGTTTTGCTGCGCGGCCTCACGGAATAAGTCCTGCGCAACGGGCAGGAACCTGGACAACTCTGATACCCTCGTCTCAACGCGGAAATACAGGAAATTGATGGGATGAATTGATTTCACGTCCATAACGGTGATTTTTATGCTAAAAAACAACCCCGCCCTGACAGCCTTATGTCAGCAGAAAAAACAAAAGTGGACGATTTCAAAAAATCTTAATCAAACCGAATCACATCCGTGTCGATTGGTGTGTAGCCCAACTGCCGGCTCATTGATAGGATTTGACCCTTGTGGTGATATTCGTGCGTGATCACATGGGTGAACAACTGAAGCGGTGTGATTGTAATCTCAATATTACGGTTGGGTATTTTATTCGTGATCGGTTGTTCCGGTGAAGGATTGTAGGCGTCCAAAAACTTTTGCGCAGTTTTGTCAACCTCACCGAACAGCGAACGCATTGATTTCACAGACGTGAATTCTCCTGCCTTTGCAACGGGTTTTTTATCAATGTTGGGAAAATCTCCGATCCAGAAATTGTACGTGTTTGCAATATGCACGAGCAGGTACGAAATACTTCTGCCCCCGAATGATTCAAGGTCTTCATTAAAATGTCCGTTGGACAAAGAGTCGCAATATCCCAGCAGGGTTTCTCTGCGCTGCCTGATCAGGTCATATTGGTGGAAGAGTATATGCATCTACTGAAGGACTGTTGATTTGTAATGGGCGCTCAGCTCATCCACCAACTCCTCCATAGTTACACGCAACTTTTCCGGTGCCTCCAATTCAACTGCGCTGCCATACATCACAAGCCAGCGACAAAACGATTTATAATTACCGATGAGGAACGTCATGCGCACGCGGTCGGGCAATTCCTCTTCAGATACAAACCCATAGTAGTACTTGACATTTTTGAGATACTTTGATACTGAATGATCGAAGGACACCACAACTTTTTCCATATCGTTGTGAGCCTGCATCAGGCTTTGGAAGTACTCCTGCAATGAAAACAAATTGCGCGCATCAAAATTCTTTCCTGTGTCTGTCAGGGTTTTGATACAATCCAAACGAAAATCGCGATAGCCATTTCTCAGCCTGCACCACGCAATCATATGCCACTTGCCGCTGTAGTGTACGATGCCGATAGGTTCAACTTCACGTGTCGTCTGCTCCTGCGTCTTTGTTGACTCGTACTCCATCGCGAGTACGTTCTTGTGCGATATCGCCTTCGTCACCTCCGACATATATTGATTCGGATATTCACTTGCCTGATCGGGATAGCGAAATACCTGGATCGATGACTGAAGGTTTTCCAGGTGATCTTTTTCAGAATCGTTGAGCACGGATTTGATCTTGATCAGCGCAGACTCATATGCTTTCCGTATCGAGTCGTCCGTCATCTTTTCCACGAGCTTTCCGGCAGTGAGCATCGCACTGGCCTCCTCCTGCGTAAGCATGACCGGTGGCAAATGATAACCGTCAACAATGAAATAGCCTTTCCCTGCTTCAGAGCCGATAGGAACACCAGCTTCCATCAAAGCGCGAACATCGCGATAGACCGTGCGAAGACTTATTTCAAAACGATCAGAGATCTCTTCAGCCTTGACAACTCGTTTTGTCTGAAGGTGGATAAGGATGGCAGTGAGACGGTCTATCCTGTTCATACATTAAAAATAAAAAAAGCCACGATAGGATGTACCGTGGCTTTCTATAATTCTGCGAAAGTTTACCAGAAAACGATGTAAAGCGCAGCTAAAATGCCGACTACAAGGGCTGCACCGATCGCAAATGCACCCTTAGGTTTGAACATCGCTGCATCAATCTCAAGTCCTTTCGGATTGTTTTTACTGTTCTTATCGGCAAGCGTGATGATCACCATCACCGCTACAACGAATACGAATACGAGACCCATCCGGTCAATAAAAGGTATTTCGAAAATTGCTGACTCAGGATTTCTCACAGAGAAACCGAAATCGCTGAGCCATGAAAGGTCCGCCCAGCGTGGAAGGAATTTCAACAACAGTGAAAGCGGGAACGTGATGATGGCACCAACCAGCGCGGCAGTTGCCGTGGTGCGCTTCCAGAAAAATCCAAGGATGAAGATCGCGAAGATACCGGGAGACACAAAGCCAGTGTATTCCTGGATATACTGGAATCCACCTTTTTTATCGATACCCATGAACGGAGCAATCACCATGGCGAGCACCATCGAAACAAAAATTGCTACACGACCAACATAGACCAACTGCTTTTCAGTAGCCGCGGGGTTAAAGTATTTCTTGTACAGATCGAGCGTGAAGATTGTTGAGATACTGTTTGCTTTACCGGCAAGCGAAGCAACGATCGCAGCGGTGAGTGCGGCAAAGGCAAGTCCCTTCAATCCGACAGGAAGCAAGTTTAATAAAACCGGATAAGCGCGGTCAGGGTTGATCTCGCTTCCCATCATCATCTCGGACTGGAACATTCCTTCCTGATGAAGTACATAAGCTGCGATACCCGGGATTACCACGATGATCGGCATTATTAGTTTCAGAAAGGCTGCGAAGAGAATACCATTCCGTGCGGTCGGAAGGTCTGCTCCGAGCGCGCGCTGCGTGATGTACTGGTTGCATCCCCAGTAGTTCAGGTTAACAATCCACATACCTCCAATCAGGATGGAAAGACCCGGCAAATCGAGGTAATTCAGGTTGCTCTGATCAAATACCATGTGGAAGTGATCGTCTGCATGCTCGAACATCAGCGACATGCCGTTAAACACACCTGTAGTATTATAGTGTTCGGAAACAAGATTCAGTGCGAGATACGTAGTGGCAAGACCACCGAGGATCAGGAAGAACACCTGGATCACATCGGTATATCCGATCACCTTCATACCACCGAGTGTGATCACGATTGCAAAAATGGCAAGTCCGCTCATACACACCCAGAAGTCGATACCGGAAATGGTTGACACTGCAAGCGCTCCAAGGAAGAGGATTGATGTAAGGTTAACGACAACGTAGAGCAATAGCCAGAACACCGCCATGATCGTACTCACTGTTTCGTTATAACGCTGCCGCAGGAACTGAGGCATCGTGAAGATCTTATTCTTGAGATAGATTGGCATGAAGAAAATGGCAACCACGAGGAGTGTTGCAGCGGCCATCCACTCATAGGTTGCAATCGCGAGACCCATTTTGAATCCCGAGCCTGACATCCCGATGAATTGTTCTGCTGAAATGTTGGATGCAATCAACGATGCACCGATCGCCCACCACGTGAGTGCTCCTTCTGCGAGAAAGAAGTCCTTTGAATCAAGCTGAGCTTTTTTCTTTTTGTGATAAACCCAATAGCCATACGCGGCCACGATCACGAAGTAAATCAGAAAGACAATGTAGTCTTGTGTCCCTAACTTTTGCATAGGTTTAGTAAGGTTTTAGTAAGGTAGAAAACGTGATGATTGGGTTTTTATGGAGTCATCAACGAATAAAAATGCACTGTTTTTCTGACAGATGCAAAATTTTCTATCGATTGCAGCGGGATGGGAGGAGTGTATCTCGCCCGGATGTGCTGCAAGCTTCAGGCCGCAAGCTGCAAGCCCGATGGTGCGCTCACAGCTTTCTACCGTTGCTCCATAACAACGCTTTCCACACACACTCGCAGGACTTGTGGCTTGCAGCTTGTAGCCAAAAAAAGGCTGGATCTCTCCAGCCTTTTCCACTTATCCAGTTCAATAGATCACTTCAACTTGTCCAGCACATCCATCACTTCCCGTACCGCCTTGCGGCTCGCTTCGAGGAGTGCCTTCTCATCGTTGTTCAGGTCAAGCTCGATGATTCTCTCGATACCATTCTTTCCGAGGATTACCGGAACACCGAGGTAGCAGTCCTTGATGCCGTACTCACCTTCAAGCTTCACGCAAACCGGGAATACCCTGCGCTGATTCTTCACGATAGACTCAACCATTTGGGCTGCAGCCGATCCCGGAGCATACCACGCTGAAGTTCCCATCAGTTTCACGAGTTCGCCACCGCCAACTTTTGTTCTTTCAAGGATTGCGGTGAGCTTGTCCTTATCGATAAGTTCAGTCACCGGAATGCCTGACACCGTTGTATATCTTGGAAGCGGAACCATCGTATCGCCATGACCGCCAAGCAGCATTGCCTGGATGTCTTTAGGAGAGATGTTCAATGCTTCAGCGAGGAATGCGCGGTAACGTGCCGTATCAAGAATTCCGGCCATACCCATGATGCGTGTTCTCGGGAACTTCGATGTGATGTGTGCCTGGTAGGTCATCACATCCAACGGGTTCGATACTACAATGATGATAGCATTCGGAGAGTGCGCAACAATATTTTCAGTTACTGATTTTACAATGCCTGCGTTGGTTGTAATCAAATCATCGCGGCTCATTCCCGGCTTTCTCGGAAGACCCGAAGTGATCACGACAACATCTGAGCCTGCTGTCTTTTTGTAATCGTTAGTAGAACCAACAGTGCGGCTGTCGTACAGATCGATGGGCGCCTTCTGCCAGATGTCCAGCGATTTTCCTTCGGCCAATCCTTCCTTGATGTCGATGAGCACGATTTCGTTTGCCACCTCGCGGTAAGCAAGCACATCGGCACATGTGGCACCAACATTACCGGCACCAACTACAGTTACTTTCATAAGAATAGAGATTTAGGGTTATAGATAGTTTGGAACAGCCTTGAATTAACGATGCTGTTGCTGAGAAATGTCGTATGTAAATTATTATCGATCAATGACTTAGCTAGCGGATGTGAGCGCTGATCCTTTAAAACCGGGCGCCAAGTTAGCGAATAACAACCCACTTTATGAAATTTTTTCAGGGTCAAGTTTTTGGACCTTAAGACGCAGGGATGCAGTGGTGGAGGTGGTAATTTTAAACTCATCGCTGACGCGGTGGCCCACCACCCACACGATCTTTCCTGCCGACTCTATCACTGTAACTTTCTCCTTTTCGGGAGCCGGAACTTTCAGGTCGATCAGCAAGTCACTGATCTTTTTATGGTTGTTCATTCCAAGCGGTCGGAAAATATCACCGGCTTTCCATTTTCTCCAGCGCAACGGAAATGAAACCAATGATGCATCAACCTGCGCGACCGTGGGAAGCTTATCAATGGAAATTATATTTGATTTTATTTCGATTGAAAGTGACACATCTCCGTTGGTGGCAAGAAGCTGCCCGGCTTCGATCAGGATTTCAGGCAGCGCTGAATCTTTCACGGGAGAAATGATCAAAGCCTCCCGGTCAACGATCAGGCTATGTGTTGAGGAGTAAAACCGTTTCCCGCTGTGTGTGGTGCCGATCACATCGCGGCACTGATCGTAGTTGAAACCGAATTCCTTAATCAGTTCCCAAAGGATAACCTGTGGAGACGAATGCTGGTGAAGATCGTTGATATTAATGTAAAGCGCATCCCCACGCTGAGAGACTGACGAGTTGCGGAAGTTTTGAAGAAACGCCATTGTCATGTCCACTGCTCCGGAGATTCGCTCGCGCGTTTTTTCAAATGTTTGTTCTAAATTCGGGTTGAGTTCTTTCAGACGAGGAATCACATGATGCCTCAGGAAGTTGCGCTGATAGTCATCTTGAGCGTTGCTTGCGTCTTCACGCCATCCGATGCCTTGCTCCTGCGCGTAACGAACAATTTCATCGCGTGAAGCAAATTGTAACGGGCGAATCACGAATCCATTTTTGCCCGGGATGCCCGCAAGACCTTTCAGTCCTGTTCCCTTGCTTAAATTTAACAACACCGTTTCGAGTGAATCATTCAGATTGTGTGCCGTGGCGATACAGTCATATGCGTATCGCGCGCGGATGGTTTCAAAAAAATCATATCGCAGTTTTCGGGCAGCCAACTGGATGGAAAGTCCGTAGTGGCCGGCAGATTCAACGGTGTCAAACCGTTCAGTAAAAAAGGGAATATTTGTCTTTTTGCAACGCTGCCTCACAAATTCCTCGTCTTCCAGTGAATCGCTGCCGCGCAGCTGGAAATTGCAGTGTACAACGCCAACCGGAAAGCCCGCTTTGACAAAAAGGTCGAGCATGACCATTGAGTCAACTCCACCACTCACAGCCAATAGGATTTTATCAGTAGTTTTGCACAGCTGATGGCGCTCAATATGGAGTAATAATTGCTCTAACACGCCCAAATTTAAATACTTAGGTCGGATCTATGCGTTTTTTACTCCATTCTAAATCTTTCTGGTCGATCATATTCCTGTTAATGATGATGCTGGCCGGCACAGGGGCCGAGGCGCAAAAACGCGTAAAAATTGAACGTGCCGACAATCTTAAGAGCGGAAGAAGAAATGGTGAGCGCTATGAACGCCTGATCGGAAATGTGGTGGTCACCCAGAACGAAACCACCATCTATTGCGACTCTGCACTGATCTTCAAGAAGCAAAATCAGATGGAGGCGTATGGCCGCGTGCATATTACAGAAGGTGATTCTGTCGATATCACCGGATCTCTGCTGCAGTATGATGGTAACACAAAGCTCGCAAAACTGAAGCGCAATGTCGTGTTCAGAAAAAAAGCAACGGCCACGCTATACACAGACAATCTGGATTTTTCACGGCCACGAAACCTCGCCTATTATTACAATGGAGGAAAGCTTGTTGACAGCACCAACACGCTTACGAGTACCAAGGGATATTATAATCTTAACAACAACATGGCTTCATTCAAGCGAAACGTCCATGTAAAAAATCCGGATTATACCATGACCGCTGACAGTCTGCAGTATAATTCACGCACAAAGGTGATCTACTTCGTCACGGAAACAACAGTGGTCAACAAAGATAGCAGCACCTTTGTCTACCAGGACGGTGTGTACAACACAGCGACCAAAAAATCCGATGTAAGCACAGGTACGGGCGAGTCTGAAGATTATACGATCTCGGGATTGAATTATGCTTATGATGGTGTGCGAGAAATAGGAAAAGTCCGGGGCAATGTGGTAATGACTTCTAAAAAGGAAAACCTCATTATCTATGGGCAGGCATCGGACTATTATAAACTCAAAGGGCTTACGAAGGTTTATAACAAGGCGTACATCGCGAAAGTGACGGAAGACAATGATACCCTATACATGTCCGCAGACACGCTGGTGTCAATTGATTCGGAAGATCCCACAAAAGACCGGCTGCTCGCGTATAAGAACGTCCGCATCTTTAAGAAAGACATGCAGGGAAAGGCAGACTCGCTGGAATACCGTCTGGCTGACAGCACACTTTTCTTTTACAGACAACCTGTGCTTTGGTCAGAAGGAAACCAGATGAGTGCTGATTCTATTCGCATGCTCGTCAAGAATAATACGCTTGACAAAGTGTTTCTTGTATCAAATGCGTTCGTCATAGCAGAAGACACGCTGCGGAATTATAACCAGATCAAGGGCAGGCGCATGACAGCCGAATTGGCAAACGGAAAACTTAATCGCATGATTGTTACAGGAAATGGAGAGAGCATCTATTACCTTATCGATGAGAAGCTAATGACGCTGACAGGCCTCAACTACATGATCTGCAGCAATATCACGATTCGCTTCCGTGATGGGAAGGTCAATAACCTCACGTCCTATGTGAAACCCGATGCCCGATTCATTCCACCACACGAGCTAAAACCGGAAGACAGGACGCTGAAGGGCTTTAACTGGAAAGCGAAGGAGAAACCGAAACGTGAAGACGTAGTGAAGCCACAGGTTCCTGGCACACAGGGGCAACAAATAAAAAAGGCTGTTCAATGAACAGCCTTTTTGTTAATGCTTTTAAGCGGGATTACTTTCTTCCACCACCGAAATAACCACCAAGGCGGATTCCGATGTAGCTGTTTTTGAACTCAGTGTTCACAGTTCCCGTACCAGTAGCAACAACTGCTTCAGTGTTAGGAATGAAGTTGTAGTCGATGTTTACAGTGAAGTGTTTTGCATCGAAACCGATACGTGGGTAGAAACCGAACTTGCTCTCAGCAGAAGCAGCGCTTCCTGTAGAACCACCTGAGGTAGCTTCAATCTTTGCAGCAGCAAGAGAGAAGATACCAAAACCAACGCCCACGAAAGGACGGAAGTTGTTGTTGTTGAAGAAGTACTGACCATTCAACGTGTAAGAACGCACACCCGCAACATCGAAAGACGCTGATGTAGCATCAGCAGTACCTCTGATAATTGCAGCACCTTCAATTCTCAAGTTAGCAAGGATCTGGTCAGTAACACGGTATCCAGGCTCGAGAGCCCACATGACACCACCACCCGAACCTTCACCACTTGGCATTGCATAACCTGCTCCGATTCCTACGCGGAATTTCTTAAACTCCTGAGCATTTGCTGCAACGGCAACAAACAGGATAAGAGAGAGAACAGTCGTAATTTTTTTCATAGTCGATTAGTTAGTTTTTTTGTAAAGGTAAGCGGCCTTTTCCACTTAAACTACCCTATTTTATTGGTAATCATACTTCCCAAACAACTACTACAAAGGGCTTAAATAGCGTTTTTACCCCATTTTTTGCAGATAAAACGTCAAATATTGGTTGGATAACGTCTTTAAAACTTACTTCGGGCATTGCTGACCATAACAGTTGTTCGGTCGGAATGCGCGTTTGACACGTTCTTTCGAGGGCTATACTATTCAAATTAATTATGGCACTACTGGTTGATTCCTCGAGTGAGTCCATCATCGCTTTACAAATAAAAAAGGTTGCCGTCAACGAGAGCAACCTTTGCAAGACTCCTTTTTAGAGGAAAGATTTACTTTTTACCGCCTCCGAAGAACCCGCCAATACGGATACCGAAATAGCTATTCTTCGTTTCAACGTTTGACCCTTCAAATTTGCTAGGACTCACAATATTGTAATCGAGAGTAACATTGAAATGTCCCAAGTCAAAACCTAGGCGTGGATAGAATCCGATCTTGCTTTCCGATTTTGCCTCAGCGGTGCCGAAGGATATCGCAGCGAGACTAAACAGACCAAACCCTGCGCCCACGAAAGGCCTGAACGCATTATTGCTCAGGTAGTACTTGCCGTTCAATGTATAGGAATTAATGCCGGCTGCCGATGCGTCAAAATCAGACGCACTTTCCGACAAGCCCCTTGCAACGATTGCTGTTTCCAGCCGCAACCCTAATTGAATTGCATCATTTATCCGATATCCTGGCTCCAATGCCACAAGGATGCCGCCACCTGCACCTTCTCCGCCTGGCTTTGCATAGCCAAGACCAAGGCCAACTGAAAATTTCTTGAAGTCCTGTGCTGTGGACGAGAAAGTGCAAACAGCAAGGAAGGTGAGTAAGAGAAAAATGTTTTTCATAGAGTGAGATTTATTTTTGCAAAAGTACCAGCTGACGAACGGGCGCACTGAGCTATATCATTTCTAAACTTACCCAACGGAAAATCCTTCATTTTTTTGGGGAAGGATTCGCTTTTCCGGGCAAAAACGGGCAAAAGTGCTGCGATACTGTAGAAAACGAGTGGTAAATCTTACCTAGCGGTCCCTAAAATCAGTGTCAAAATTTTTGAGACTGCGGCAGCCCGTTAATCTTCAAATTGACGTCAGCATATGCAAAACGGCCTGTAAACCACGTTTTACAGTTCAAAATCGTTATAGTATATTTGCGGGCTTATGCGGAAACTAACAGCGTTTATCGGCTTCCTTTGTCTTCTTATTCTTTTTGTCTCCTGTGGCAAATTCAGGAAATATGAACGCAGCCAGGATTGGCGGGTAAAATATGAGGCCGGGCTCAATTATTATGCGAAGAAAGACTATTATCGGGCTTCGGTATTATTTGAACAGATTCTTCCGATCGTTCGCGGATTACCGGAAGGCGAAAAAGTCCAATTTTATCTCGCTTACTGTCAATATCACGATAAACTGTATTTGCTGGCATCGGAGCAATTCCGAACGTTTTACGAGACTTATGGAAGGAGTACGCTGGCTGAAGAGGCAAGGTATATGTATGCTTACTCGCTCTACGCATCGTCACCGTCTGAAAATCTGGATCAATCCAGCAGCGTGGATGCCATGGCAGCGATGCAGGCCTATCTGAACCAGTACCCGAACAGCAAATTCCGCGACCAGGCTATTGATGTGATCAATACGACGCAGGGAAAGTTGGAGAAAAAAGGTTTTGAAAATGCCTATCAATACTACCGCATGAGGCAATATAAGGCTGCGGTAATTGCGCTGAACAATTTCAAGCTCGACTACCCCGATTCAAAATACATCGAGGAAGCCTATTACCTGGTGATCGATTCAGAATTCAGGCTGGCGCAAAGGAGCATTATTACGAAACAGGCTGAACGCTATCGTTCCGTTGTTGAGAACTATAAAGAATTCCTGGAGAAATACCCGGAAAGTAAATTTTTGAAGGACGCTGAAAAAGAATATGCAGAAAGTCTGGAGAAATTAAATGAGTTAAAGAATCTTAAAGTTTAAAATTTATGGCAGTACAATCCTCAGTTGTCACCCGCGACCTTGACAAGATCGCAGCCCAGACTGGCAATGTTTATCAATCCGTTGTTGTTATCTCAAAACGCGCAAGACAGATTGCCGTTAACATCAAGGAAGAATTGAATAACAAGCTTGCCGAGTTTGCTACAACGGTTGACAACCTCGAAGAAGTGTTTGAAAACCGCGAGCAGATCGAGATCTCAAAGTTCTATGAGCGCTTGCCAAAGCCAACGACTACCGCTACGGAAGAGTTTCTCGAAGGAAAACTCAACCACCGTATGAGAGACGAAGAGCCAAAGCTTGACTAACGTGCAATTTCTGCCTTCCCGCGAAGAGAATTCTCAGGAAGGCGGAAATTAACATTAAACGTAAATGCTTACGGGAAAGAAAATACTTTTGGGAGTAAGCGGCAGTATCGCAGCATACAAATCTGCGGTGCTGGTCAGATTGCTTGTGAAAGCCGGGGCCGAGGTGAAAGTCGTCATGACTAAATCCGCTCACGACTTTATTACTGCCCTCACATTATCCACCCTTTCAAAGAATCCCGTACTGACAGACTTCGTGAAAGACGAGTCTGGTCAATGGAACAATCACGTACAGCTTGGATTGTGGGCTGACTGCATGGTCATCGCCCCGGCCAGCGCGAACACGATCGCCAAATTCGCCAATGGCCTTTGTGACAATCTCCTTTCAGCTGTCTATCTCTCCGCTCGGTGCGATGTTTTCTTTGCTCCGGCAATGGACCTTGATATGTTGCAGCATCCGTCAACGCAAGACAACATTAGCAAGCTTCAAAGCTTCGGGAATCACTTGATCGAACCAGGCTATGGTGAGCTCGCCAGCGGACTCACCGGAACGGGAAGAATGGCTGAACCGGAGGAAATCATTGCTGCCCTGGAAAAACACTTCACTGCAGCCCAGGTTCTCAAGGGCAAAACGGTGCTCGTCACAGCAGGGCCAACCCACGAAGCAATAGATCCGGTTAGATTTATTGGAAATCACTCGAGTGGGAAAATGGGCTTCGCTATCGCTGAGGCACTCGCTGACAAAGGCGCCACCGTGAATCTCGTTACCGGACCAACACAGCAACATACCAAACATCCTCGCATCAGCGTTAATCGTGTAACGTCTGCCGAAGAAATGTACACGCTCTGCACCTCGCTTTTTCCCTCATCTGATATCACCGTGCTTTCCGCGGCCGTAGCCGATTATAGGCCTGCTGTGGTTGCGCCACAGAAGATCAAAAAGAAAGACGAGGAGTTGACGCTAACCCTGACGAAAACACACGACATCGCTGCATCACTTGGCAAACTCAAGCACAATGGTCAGATCATTGTCGGCTTCGCGCTGGAAACCGACCAGGAACACACCAACGCACTGAAGAAACTGGAATCCAAAAATTTTGATCTGATCGTTTTGAATTCGTTGAACGACAAAGGTGCAGGCTTCGGGCATGATACCAACAAGATCACGCTGATCGATCGCCAGCAACGCTCAAAATCCTTCGAGCTGAAAAGTAAAAAGGAAGTAGCTTCCGACATTGTGAACGCAATCATTGAAAAAATCCATGTCTAGGCTTTTGTTCACATTTGCCGTGATGTTGCTCTCCGTTGCTTGTGTTTCCGCACAGGAACTGAAGTGCACCGTCACCATTAACGCCAGCCAGGTTCAGACTTCGGATCAGAGCATCTTCAAAGAGATGAAAACTTCGATCGAACAGTTCATCAACACGCGGAAATGGACCAACGATGTTTTCAAGACACACGAGAAGATCAACTGCAATTTCCTGATCACCATCACGAAAATGCCTTCTATCGGCAGCTTCGAAGCCTCGGTTCAGGTGCAGTCAGCGCGGCCGGTTTTCAACACAAATTATCCGAGTCTCCTCTTCAACTTCGCTGACCGTGACTGGGAATTTGAATACATCGAGTCGATGCAGCTCGAATACAACGACAACACGTATATGAGCAACCTGACGTCAATGCTGGCGTTGTATGCCTATGTTATTTTGGGTCTTGATTATGATTCCTTTTCAGAACTTGGCGGTACGCCCTACTTTCAACGTGCATTGAATGTGGTGCAGAATGCACAGCAGGCCGGCAGACCCGGATGGCAATCTCTGGGCAGCAACCGTAGCCGCTACTGGCTTGTGGAAAACCTGAACAACCCACAGCTGACTGATCTGCGAAAGGCAATCTATTCTTACCACCGGCTCGGACTTGATACGTTCGACAAGGATCCGAACAAGAGCCGTACTGTCATCCTTAAAGGATTGAGGGACATCAAAAAACTGCGCGATATCAACCCCAATGCTATCCTGATTATCAGCTTTTTCGATGCAAAAGGAAAAGAGCTTGCCAACATTTTTTCGGATGGCAATATTCAGCTCAGACGTGAAGCCTATGACATCATCACGACCATCGACCCGTCAAATCGCTCGACCTACGAAAAAATTATTCAGAACTGATTCTTTTTGGCCGGGATTTTCAGATTTTTGATTTCATCCCACAAATTGTATGGCGCATTCACGTCAGCTGCGGATCAATGATATTTCCAAAATTCGGGAAAGAATAACTGAATTTGCGGGTAAATCGATTACCGTAGTTTTGCACGATGGCCGTACATCAACGGGGAAGCTCGATGCTGTTCGCAATGAAGAACTGACACTCGTGAACCTGCGAAGGAAAGAGATGAAGTTCCGCTTTAACGAGGTAGCCGAGCTATATTTTGACACCCTTGACTAAATGCTGAAGCACCTCACGATAAAAAACTACGCGCTCATCAAGCATCTGGAGATGGATCCATCTGCACATCTGAATGTGATCACCGGTGAAACCGGTGCAGGAAAATCAATCATGCTTGGCGCGATCGGCATGCTGATGGGAAACCGTGCCGACACGAAAGTGCTATGGGATGAAGAAGAGAAATGTATTGTTGAGGGTGTGTTTTACATCAAGAACTACAAGCTTAAATCCTTTTTCAAAAACGAAGATCTCGACTATGATGATCAGACGGTTATCAGAAGGGAGATCAGCTCCGGAGGAAAATCGCGCGCCTTTATCAACGATACTCCGGTTACACTGGAAGTGATGCGCAAGCTTGGTGCGATGCTGATGGACATCCACTCACAACATGAAACGCTGCAGCTTGGCAATCAATTCTTCCAACTCCAGCTGATTGACGCATACGCGGAAAACGATGAGCTGCGCGAAAAGTACGCGGGCGCATGGCATACTTTCCAAAATGCAAAAAAGGAATTCGAATCATTACGCGACCAGGCGGAAACACTGCGACAGGAATCCGATTACACCAGGTTTCAGCTCGAAGAGATCAGTAAAGCATCGCTCGAAGAAAACGAACAGGAGAACCATGAATCTGAATTAAAGATCATGGAACACGCAGAAGAAATTAAGAATCGGTTCAACGGCATCGTGGAACTTCTGAATAATTCCGAATACGCAGTCCGCAATTCACTCGGTGAAATCCGGAACCAGCTGCAGGCGATCGCTGGATACTCTTCCGCATACAATGGACTTTTCCAGCGCCTGGAAAGTGTTCGCATAGAACTGGAAGACATCGGTGACGAGATTGAAAAAGAAGAATCGAACATTGAATTCGATCCGGAACGATCTGAATTCCTGAAGGAGCGGCTCAGCACAATCTATCGGTTGTTGAAAAAACATCGCGTCACCACCGTAAAAGAGTTGCTCCATATTCAGGAAGAACTGCAAAAGAAATCAGATCTCACGTCAAACCTGGATGAGGCGCTCGCAACGGCCAAAGCAAAATTTGCGGATGCTGAAAAGGAAGTGAAGAAACTTTCAGCGCAACTTTCCGAAACACGGAAGAAAGCGTTCGAACCTCTAAGAAAGCAGATCACAAAACTATTGAAGGAACTCGGGATCCCGGATGCAACGCTGGCCATTGAGTGGCAACAGACCGACCCAGCTTCAAGTGGTGCTGATAGAATTGAAATTCTTTTCAGTGCGAACAAAGGCATCGCACCACGGGCTCTTGCCCAAGTGGCATCGGGTGGCGAGTTCTCCCGCGTGATGTTTTGCATCAAGTATGTCATGGCAGAACGGACGGCCATGCCAACGCTCGTACTTGACGAAATCGATAATGGAATTTCCGGGGAAATTGCGATAAAACTTGGGGTGATGATGAAGGCGATGTCGAAAGATCATCAGCTCATCACGATCAGTCATCTTCCGCAGATTGCCGCGAAAGGCAACGCGCACTATTTTGTCTACAAGGATAATACTTCAAAAAAGACAGTGAGCAATATTAAACTTCTCACCGATGACGAACGTGTGGAGGAAATTGCCAAGATGATCGGAGGCTCGAAGCCATCAAAGGTTGCGCTGGAAAATGCTCAGGAGTTGTTAGCCGGCTGACCGGGGAGCCAGGAGGCAGGGAAGCCAGGTGCCGGGGAGCCGGGTGCCGCGAAGCCAAGAGGCCGGTCGACCGCAAACGCTCTCGAAAAGCGATCACGTTCAGTCCGAAAATTTATTTAAGTCGGGGCCGGCCGCCCGGGGGTCCCGGTACCCGGCTTCCCGCCTAGTCTGCTCCGGCATTCTGTCCTTTCTTCACCTCTACTTCCCGTTTCATGTCAGCCTTGGCTTCCTCTTTTACCTTCTTGCCAAGCGTGCCGCGCATGCGCTCCCAAAATGATTCGCGATCTTTAATCGACACAAATGATGGAACATAAGCGGAGGAAGTATCCACTACCGGAAGTTGTTTATCATCCATGCTCATGCTGTCGAACACGATGGGAACGGATTTCATGCCCGGACAAAATTTGCGAATAAACGAACGAAGCATTCCCGCCTGGAACGGATCTGTTGCCAGCGCTATTTTTGTAAAACCGAGTTCGCGCGCCATGCGATAGCCATAATATGCATTTTCGGTACTGTGCTCCGCTTTCGTTTCCGAGAACGTGTTTTGAGATGGAATTCCCAGCGAATCCGCCATGACTTTCATCACAATTCCTTCCACATAAGGTGAGTAAACAGACGAGCCTGAAAAAATAATGTTCTTGGTGTAGCCGCTGTCATAGAGATGCTTTGCCCAGTACAGACGCATCTTCATCACTCCTGTGGTTTCAGTGCCCTCGTAGGGAACACCCGGAACAATTACAACGTCATAGGGCTTTTCCTTTTTTGCCTGGGCGTACGATTTCTTGGCATAATGACTGTAAGTGCAGTGTGTACACAGGAAACCAGCCAGCAGGAATAAATGGCTGTATAAAAAGATCTTAACTATCCTCCTTATGGCTTTCTTAGACATCATATCAATTTTTAGAAAAACCCCGGGCCTGGCCTTTTGTTTAACGCGAACGCAGAAATTCTTATTTCTGTGCCTTTGAGACCTTAAGCTTCCACACAGAATCGTAAACAAGTGTGCCTTCATCCACGAGGTCGCGCACCACATCTACGAACAACTCCTTGTCTTTAGGGGCAATATGCTGTTCCAGTTCCTCAACGGAATACTGCTTCAGGGTGAGTACATTCAATACTTCTGACACCAGTGTATCGTAATCTTTCAGGTTACTCTTTTTTCTTTTTTCAATACAAATGTCGCAAATGCCGCACTCTGTATCGGTCTGTTCGTTGAAATACTCCTGAACAAACTGCATGCGACAGCGAAATGTATTCTCCACGAAACTCACGACAGCCTGCGCTTTGCCTATGATCAGTTTCTTTCTCGCTTCAATTCGCTCCCGGTTCACAGGTAACTTTGCGGCATCCTGCCGCGGAATAATGAATGTGATCTGAGGCTTGTCCTTCACCGGCATGTAACTTACTGCCTTCAGTTCGTCAAGGTGACGTAACATCGCCACCACCTCATGTGTATTCATTTTTAATGCTTTTGCGATATACGGCTCTGATATCTTCATGTAGTTTGAAAACATCTCTCCTCCGTATAACCTGAGCAGCATCTTGATGAGCGGATCAAACTGTGCGCTGGCTACCTGGAACTCATACAACTTCTGGTGGTCAAGTTCAAAGTGCAGGCGTGAAGGACTGTAAAAGCTCTCATTGAACTGAATGAGTCCCTCCTCTTCCAGTTTCTTAAGCGCATTGTACAGTTCGATGGCGTTAAATCGGAATCGCTCGGCAAAAGAGATGGCATCGAAGTCAAAACTTTCACCTGCTGCACTGCCCATCGCGAGCTGGTAGTAATTGCATAACGCCTGGTATACCGTTGAAAGAAATTCGACAGATGGCTGAGACTGCTCTGTCTTCGTAAGCAGATTTTTTCCATCGGCAGGCTGATACAGCAATGCTGCAAATGAACGCAGCCCGTCACGTCCGGCCCTTCCTGCCTCCTGGTAGTAAGCTTCAAGCGTATCGGGAAGATCGAGGTGAATCACAATACGTACATCCGGTTTGTCAATCCCCATACCGAATGCGTTTGTCGCCACCATGACGCGTGTGTGATTTTTTATCCACTCGTCCTGGCGAGCAGTGCGCTCTTCGAACGTGAGGCCGGCATGATAAAACGATGCACGAATATTTTTCCTGTTCAGAAATCCGGCAACATCCTGCGTTGCCTTGCGTGATCGGACGTAAATGATAGCCGTACCTTTCACCTTCTGAAGAATTTCCAGAAGTTTCTTCTCTTTGTTTTCCGTATGTCGGACAACAAAGGAAAGGTTATCCCTCGCAAATGATTTTTTAAACACCGCAGCTTCCGGATGAAATCTCAGCTTTGCTACGATGTCATCCTGCACTTCGCGTGTAGCCGTGGCCGTTAGGGCGATGACCGGCACATCCGGTTGTAAATCGCGGAGTGAAGCAATCTGAAGGTAAGGAGGCCTGAAGTCATAACCCCATTGCGAAATGCAGTGTGCTTCATCAACAGCAATCAAACCCACTTTCATCTGCTTAAAGCGTTCAATGAAAATTTCAGTCTGCAGCCGTTCAGGTGAGACATACAAGAATTTCACCACGCCTGTCATTGAATTATTCAGCATCACATCGATTTCATGACGCGACATCCCCGAATGGATTGCGACTGCGAGAATATCGCGCTGACGCAATTGTTCAACCTGATCTTTCATCAGCGCGATCAGTGGTGAGATGACGATGCAAATTCCTTCGCGGATAATACCGGGCACCTGGAAACAAACCGATTTTCCCCCTCCTGTGGGAAGTAATGCGAGAGTATCTTTTCCCGCGAGAACAGCATTCACGATATCCTCCTGGAGCGGTCTGAACTGGCTGTGCTTCCAGTATTTAGTGAGGACATTTATGGGTGTTTCCAAAGTTTGACTTCAAAGTTCCAAGTCAAGTTAGCAAAAAACGTGAGGGATGAGTCACTTGTCACCAGACATTGGGAGGAAACCGAAAGAGAAATAAGAAAAAAGGAACCGTTGTTCCGCCAATTGAATAGTAACTAGTGATAATTTTTACTTTGCCACAAGTACCGCGTCTGTCAGGATGAAGTTGACATGATCGAGATCTTCCGCATTAAGCTTAAGCTTGCCTTTAACGGTGATGAGATCGTCAACCTGAAATTTTCCGGGATCTTTCCCGAAGTTTACTTCAGCAATCGACTCCGGGCCTCCGCCTCCGCAGAAGAAGCACTGGCTCATGGGATATTTTGAAATGATAATGTAGTCACCGTCTTCCGGAGCAAAGGGAACGTAATATCCCTGCACGGTAATTTCCTTTCCCTCCATCGCTTTGAGTTCAGCCGGGAAATTCGGATAGAACAGGTATTCACCGAGCTTCTCATAATATTTCGATTCGAACTTAGTTTTCGCGAACTCATTCCAGGTATCTGTTTTACCCTGCGCGAAAACAAAATTTGAGATCAACAAAGCGACTGCAAGAACTTGTAATTTTTTCATAAGTATTATTCATTACCCGCCAAAACCTTCGAGATATCGGTGCGATAAGCCTGAATGGCGGGAATAATCGCACACAACGTTCCTAATAACAAACTTCCGACCAAAATTATCCATTCTTCCTCATAGAAAACAAGACCGCTTATCCCAGCTTTTTGAGTTTCTTCCACAAGATTGCCCATCACAATGAGTGCACCGTGGCCCATCAAAAGCCCGATTACGCAGCCCATCAGCGTCAGTACGCCTCCTTCCATCAGAATGGCAGTCACCAGCCTGGCCCGGCTTGCTCCCATTGAGCGCATGATCGCAAGGTCATACCTGCGCTCTTTCAATGAATTATACAATGCAATAAAAATGCTCAGAGCAGAGATGAAGATCAGCACATAGGCGAAAGCTTTCAGGATGTCGACACCGACACCGAGGATTGAAAAGAGCCGCGCAGTTTCAAAAGCGGGTGATGCCGCCTGCAGGCTGCTCTGACCATTAACCCAACGCGGCATCTGGATAGCTCCCATCGGAGACCGATACTGAATCAACATCGATGTGATCTCCTTTGTGGAATCTCCAGCTTCCACTGAGGGTATCAGCGGTGAAGGATTGGCAATAGAATCGTGGTCGTGATCGTCATGCGTTTTTTCACCCTCGCCATGCGCCTCGTGAACCTTCCACACACTTTCGACCTGCGTGAGGATGAGGTTGTCGAGGACGGAATTCGTGTGAGACATGATGCCCGCGACTGAAAATTTCTGTTCATCGTGGGCGTGCCCGTCTGAAGTGAGGCCGTGATTGCTTTCAAACTTGTCTCCGGTCTTAAGCTTCAATGCGTTCGCAACATTTGAACCGATCGTCACCTCCATCTCTTTCTGAAACCATGCGCCTGATGAAAGTTGCGCATTGTACTGCTCAGCATACAACTGATTCGTCCCGATGATGCGATAACCATTATAGCTGTCGCCCAATGCAAGCGGGATTGCTTTTTTTACGAGACGGTTTTTTGAAATTTTTTCCGCCTCCTTCAGATTAATATTTCCGGTGGGAAAGTCAATGTGAAAGATATTGCAAAGGATGAGCTGCAGCGGACTGCCCTTTGCCCCCACCACCAGATCAATGCCTTTAGCGTTGTCGGTGATTTTCCGCTGAAGCTGATTATTAAAAAGTAAGAGTATGGTGATCACCGCAATGCCGAGGGAAAGCAGCACGATGTTCAACGCTGTGTTGAGCGGCCGGGATTTCAAATAACTCCAAACAAGCAAAGGCAAATTCATATCAGAGTATTATTTGACGGGAGATCTTAGATTTTAGACGCTGATCATGTGTTGCGATAAGAAGCGCAGAATTGTTTTGCTTCGCTACGGCCAGCAGCATGTCGATCACACGCATACAATTCTTATCATCGAGCGCTGATGTGGGCTCATCTGCGAGAATCACATCTGGCTTGTTCAGCACAGCACGGGCGATGGCAACGCGCTGCGCCTGGCCGTGACTCAAAGCGTTTACATTTGCATTTTCTTTTTCCTGCAGCGAAACTCCTTCAAGCACCTCGCGCACACGCGACTCCTGCTGGGGCAGGCCACTCAGATAAGGAGCCATTAACAGATTGTTCTTCACAGAAAGGGCTGAGATCAGGTGATTCTTCTGGAAAATAAATCCGATGTGCTTGCCTCTGAATTTGTCAAGTTCAGTTTCAGAGAGCTGAGAGATATTCGTGTCGTGTATTACGATTTTTCCCTGCTGATTTTTCAGCAGCCCACCGATCAGGTGCAAAAGCGTTGTCTTGCCACTCCCAGACTCACCGAGCAGCAAACAAGGTTCACTTCCGGTAACGGCAAAATCCGGAAAGGAAATCGTCTTCCCTGTTTCATATGAGTATGCAACCTGCTGAACCTGAATCATCATTGACAAAAGTTCAGCAAAATAAGAAAGTTTGTGAATGTGGCGTGATAAATAATTGTTAACGGTCGCGGCTGACGAACCGGATCTCAACGCGCCTGTTGACTGCGCGGGCTTCTTCTGATGTACCTTCCTTCAACGGTATTGACTTGCCGAAGCCGAAGTAATCAACGCGTTCACGTGGAATGCCAACGGTTGTCAGATATTCTGCCACATTTTTCGCGCGTGCCTGCGAAAGTTTAAGGTTATAAGCCTGGGTTCCCTGATCATCCGTATGACCAAACAGTTGCACCTGCAACTCCGGATGGCGGAGCAGGTAATCCGCCACTTTGTCGAGTTCAGTAAATGAAGGCGGAATCAATCGATAACTGTTAAACTGGAAGTTGATGTTGTTCAGCACGTAATTCGTGTTTGTCTTGATCTCTTCCACTTCAAACTGCGGGACGATCTGCGCAAGCCGCTGCTGATCGCGGATGTATTTAGGGACAACACGGACGTCATCGATGTAATAGTAGGAACTTTGCGTCAGCATTGGCTGAGGTGTCGGACGAAACTGAATTTTATAGCGCCTTGTAGACTGATCATCATAAAAATTTCCGATGAGCAAAAATTTCTCTCCGCCTTTTGCTTTGTAGAGAATTTGCGCCTCTTCCCACAAGCCTGTTTCTGGTGTCAGCGCGGAATCTTTCACAATCGAAAGCGTTGGCCTGACTTTGAGGACGCGGTCGTGTTTAGAACGGAACACAGAATCCGTCAGCAACAGCCCGATGCGGTCGATCGCGTATTTCGAATAGGATGAAAGCTTGTAAAAAAATTCAACATGATACAATGAGTCTTTTCTCAGCGAGTCTGTAAGCTGAACATGCAGGTACTCCCGGTAGTTTTGCCCGTTGGCCATCCACATGTAGATTCCTGCATAACCAGCGCCTTCATATGGATCGGTGGCTCCGGCCCAGTTGTGCGGAACGTCAGCCTCACCGTTGCTGCAGGCATTGAAGTAATCCGGTGTGCCCGCGCTCGCAGAACTCCAAGATGTCGGATAGAATTCAGCTGGGTCCTGGCTGTAATCTCCGGGACACGCACGATAGGTCTCAAATCCACCGTTAGGGACAAGGTTCTGCGCCCCAGCAATGGAGATCGGAAGAAGAAAAATTAAGAAAGAGAGCCTCATTCAGACGAGGCCACGGATTATTTGTAGTACGTGACCTCCACTCTAAAACGCTGATCGATCGCTCCTAGTCTGTCGTATGCGGATTTTGAAATGCGAATGATCACTTTATCTGTCAGCGCGGTATCAGGCAACTTACCGGTTACACGCACAAAGACCTCGCGGTTATTCATTTCATTTCGCACCTTGAGTATGGTTCCGATTGGCGCTGTGCGATGCAAGGCAAGATATTTCCGATTGCCTTCTGTTCCCTCGATCAGCTCCGCCAATCCTCCCTGAACAGTTTCAGAACCATTTTTTACAGATTCAGAAATCTTTATTGTTGGAACGGGTTGCTCCGTCTGCTGCTTTGGCGTTTCAGTTTTTGCAGGCTCAGTTCTCGTTGTTTCGGTATTCTTCACAGGCTCCTGCTCTTTCTGAACCACTACTGGCGGTGTTTGTTTTACTACGGGCTGCTCAGCAGGTGTCGTAGTCTGCTGGGCGGTTGCAGAGCGCTCTGGCTGGGTAACGAATAACGTTTGCCCAATCTTCAGTTCAGTTGAAGCTAGATTGTTCCAGTCTTTCAGCTGTTGTGGCGTCACGCCATACTGCCGCGCAATAGAAAAAAGTGTTTCCTGTTGACTTACCGTGTGCACTCCCTTCCTGCTCGTAACCGGAGTGACTGATGGTTGTTGCATGCCCGCTTTCTTTTTGATCACCAGGGTTTGACCGATGCTCAGGGTATTGTCAGTGAGATTGTTCCACTGCTTGATCTCATCGGTAGTCACACCATACTTGCGTGATATTGAAAACATCGTTTCCTTCGCTTCAACTGTGTGTACAAGGCCGTCAGCTTTCTTTATCGTTGGCTTCGGTGTGTAAGGCACTTTAATGATTTGTCCGATTTCCAAACCTTTGTCTGCATCCTTGTTAAATTCCAGGATGTCATCAACAGGCACTTTGTATCGCCTCGAGATGGCGAAGAGCGTTTCCTTTTCGTCAACCTTGTGGATGACGAACATTTTTCCATTGACAGTCTCGACACCAACGGAATCCATAGGTGTAAGCACATCGGCTTTGGCCAGGGCCACCGAGAAACTGAAAAAAATCAACAGTCTAATCATACGAATCTGTAGCTAATCAACTCCCTCTTGTTTTTTACGAAAATTAGAAAACCTGTCAGGATGAAAAAAGTATCGAAGGCAATTCCTTTTAAATTTTCGCCCAACTGTTCTTTTAGCACAATATCACCCTCCGAATTAAAGACCATCAAATAATTAGCCAGATTTCCTTCTTCGGCAAAAGCCGAGATGATGATCAAAGACCGATGTTCGCAATATTCTATCAATTGCGTGGCTGAAATGGCGCATTTGCGTTCAATGAAATCTTTTACGGTGTTGAAATGCTCGGTCTGTTCGAAGTACTGTAACGGTCGAATTACCATAAAATTTTGTGATGGCGAGAAATTCACGGATTCTTTCAATTCATCTCCTGTTCGGATGTCGACCATCAACTCCCGAGATCCAAACTTGGTGTCGGCACCTACTACAATGTTGTCATTCACGTTGGCAACTACAAAATTATTCTTCCACCACTTCAACTGTTGTTGAACGACATCATACGCCATCACACTTTTTTTGTCGGGGTTATTCGTGTCGGCATAATGTGTGAACAAAAGCATACCAGCACCCGCATAACCCAGCGTCAGCCACCATTTTTCTTCAAATTGAAGACTCTGCCAAAGAAATCTTTTGTTCGGTACATCCCACGCAGAAAAATTTACGGTCTGTGTTTCAACGTTGCGCGACTCGATAAACAAAATACCGGATTGCTCATCAACGAGCGTTTTCCAGACAGGATCTGCAAACGTTTCTGAAGCATGAAGTATCAGGCTTTCATCAGGCGAGCTCACACCCATGCAAGTAGACAAAGGGTTGAATTTTCCGTAACTTTAGGTAATTGTACGGAAGGTAGGAAATGTTCCTATAAAAATCTTCTGATAAATGAAATTGAAACAAAAGGCACTTGGGATAACATTTCAGGACATGAAAAAATACATCCTAATATTCATTGTCACTTGCATCGCACAACTCGCTGTCGGCCAGAAGAAGGTGATGATCATGGAAATCAAAAGCGAAATCGATCCGCGGATGACGCGGTATGTGGATCTCGCACTCGCGAAAGCGAAAGACATCAAAGCAGATCTTGTGGTCATTGAGATGGATACTTATGGTGGTGTGTTGACCGATGCAAAAGAAATTGTCGATAAGATCATGCACTTTGAGAAACCTGTGTTTGTGTACATCAACTCCGATGCGGCATCGGCCGGTGCGTTGATCTCGATCGCCTGCGACAGTATCTACATGGCGCCTGGTGCAACGATCGGAGCGGCAACGGTAGTAGATGGTGCGGGGCAGAAAGCCCCCGACAAATATCAGTCGTACATGCGGTCGATCATGCGGGCTACGGCAGAAGAAAACAAACGCGATCCAAAAATCGCTGAAGGTATGGTGGATGAAGATGTCGAGATACCGGGAGTGAAGGCAGCTGGAAAGATTCTCACTTTTTCCACGTCAGAGGCACTGAAGAACGGATATTGTGAAGCGAAAGTGGAATCCATTTCAGAAATTCTGAAGCGTGCAAATGTCGGGGATGCCACGATCGAAAAATTCGAGCTGGGCACTTCTGAAAAAATTATAAGCATGGTACTGAATCCATTCATTAGTGGAATACTTATTCTGATCATCATCGCTGGAATTTATTTTGAAATGCAATCACCCGGGCTGGGCTTTGCGGGACTTGCTGCACTCGTTGCACTCATTCTGTACCTTGTGCCTTACTATCTCAACGGCCTTGCCGAGAACTGGGAAATCATCGCATTTTTTATCGGGATTGTGCTCATCGGCTTTGAAATATTTGTGATACCAGGTTTTGGGATAGCTGGCGTTTCAGGAATTGTTCTCACCATTGGATCTCTCGTTCTGATCATGATCAACAATGATGCATTCGATTTTGAGTTTGTGCATCTGAACGATATTCTGATCGCACTCGCTGCGGCAGTCGGAGGTTTGCTCGGAGGCGGCATTCTGCTTTTTGTTCTTGGTGCCAATCTCGACAAGACACCGATATACAGCAAAGTCGCTTTAACGGACAGACAAAACCGAAGCGAGGGATATGTAGCGACCAGCGTTCAACAGGCACTGATTGGCAGAATCGGAGTCGCACAAACAGTCCTTCGCCCAAGCGGAAAAGTTCTGATTGATGGAAAATTATACGATGCCTATACTCGCGGTGAGTTCATTGAAAAAAATGAAAATGTAGAAGTTATCAGCGATGAGGGCTCATCGCTCCGGGTTAAAATGCCCGCTTCCTGACGGCATGCTTTTAGTTTTCCTGCCCCCATGCATGTATGCATATTTTGTTAATTTTGTGAAGCGAACGACAGCCTTTCTGCTCCTTAGATCAGCATAATTCCTGCCTTCGTTTTCATCAACGTAAAATTTTTATCTATGCAAATCACGAAAAACAAAGTGGCCTCAATCCATTACACGTTACGCGATAACGAAGGAACAATCATTGATTCCAGTGAAGGCCGCGATCCGCTACACTACCTTCATGGCGCAGGCAACCTGATTGCCGGTATGGAAGAAGGATTGGAAGGCAAATCAAAAGGTGATAAGTTGAATCTGAAGATCTCTCCTGCAAAAGGCTATGGAGAAAAGGATTCATCACTTGTTCAGAAAGTGCCACGCACTGCGTTTGGCGATCAGGAAGTAAAACCTGGTATGCGCTTCTCAACCAACCAGGGTGGCGTTGTCACCGTAACAGATGTTGGTCTTGACGGTGTAACTGTGGATGCAAACCATCCGCTCGCAGGTGTCGAGTTGAATTTCGCAGTCGAAGTGATGGACGTTCGTGATGCGTCCAACGAAGAAATTTCGCACGGCCACGTGCACGGACCGGGTGGTCACCACCATTAAATTTTCGCAATAACATTCTTTTGAAAATACAAAGGCAGCTGCGGTTGCCTTTTTTTTGTTACCGGATAAGACTGAGTTTGCCGGTTTTCTCCACGACCTGATCAGACGATTTTATTCGAAGCCGGTAGATATACATGCCGTTCGGAACAGGTCTTCCCTGGGCATCAAGCCCTTCCCAGCTGAACATGTTCCTGCCAAAATGAATTGCCCCAAAATCTTCGGCAGCAAATTGGCGGACCACGGAACCGTTGGTGTTGAATAATGTCATTTCAATCTCTGATGGCAATGTCTCGCCCGATACCTCCACGACAAATGTCGCCCGATCATCAAAAGGATTTGGATACGGTGGCAAAAGCGTGACACGATCTTCATGGGCAACGGTGAATGAAATTTCATAAGGCTCAACTCCGGACTTATTGCCTGTCACGTCATTCGCTATCACGCGAAGTGTGTATATCCCCTCCGTTGACAACATTGGCCGGTAGTTGACAACAAATTCCGACTCAAAGGTTTCTGCAGACCAGGTCAGCTCGGAACTCGAGAAGTAAAGCGGAGTGAAAACGCAGTTGAGGTCTTCACATGGTACCTGGAGGAACAGCTTGACGTTAGTCGTGTCGGTGATCAGCAGAAAAGGATTGTTGTCAATGATCTTTATCGTGATGTCAGGGTGTGGCGATACAAATTCAAGCTGTGAAATAAAACGTCCGTCAAACGTCACTTCAAGAACCGGTGCGATTGTATCAGGTAAGACCTTAAGGTGTTTTGGCAACGTGATAAAATTATTATCGAAGTCATTTTCCGGTTGAACGCGTGGATTTACAAATACAAAAAGATCATTGATGCCTGAATGGTGTCTTGTCGGAAACGCGATGCTGAAGTCAGTTGTATCGCCCGGCATGGGCGCTCGTGCCTTAAGTGAATTTTCCGTGGCAAATGAAGTACCGCTTCGGATGATGTGATAATTTATGGAAAGTGAATCTCCGAATGACTTATCGCTGATGTTGATGAAACTGTAGTTGGCTGTCCACGATTGCCCCTCTGAAACCACTTGCTGTTGCTGCTCACCGTTGAACAACAGTAAACCCTCCGCAGCAGGGTCGTACGTTACCATCCAGCGATTAAGCTTCGCGGCAGTGACAAACGTTTCATCTCTGGTCAGGTAGCTGATCCTGATAAAGGGATAAAGATTGGGATCAATCGATGAAAGCGAAATGTCCTCCTTTACATTGTCAACCAGCAGGGTTGTTTTCCCGGTAAGGTCAACACCGTGGATTGTAAAATCCACCTGGTCGCTGACATGATCAACGGAATAGTTTACGAGAAAATCACTCCACTTCAGCGCAGGACCGATGAGCGATGTGGTCATCAGTCCTTCCGATTCGCGACCGGTCACGGTGCGATTGACAGACAGTGTGCCATCTGCTGGCGATGCATCGTCCGTCCGATAAATTTGTGCTGTGCCGGCAGGGGCTCCCTTGCGCGCAAAGATCACCACCGGTTCTCCGTTCTGAAGCTGATCAAGTTGTGCTACAGAGACGCCTAATTCGCCTATCTTCTCTTTTACCCCGGCTGGCCAGGATGGAATACCGGCATCGCCCATTGTGAACAGCAAGACAGAATCTCCGGCTGAAATATTATTAATGTATTGAATGAGATCGCCACCGAGCCCCTGGGCGACTTCACTCGCCAGGAAACTGTTGATAACATACGGCTCGCGACCGCAGAGCAGCGCAGCGCTTCCAAAGTTGTCACGCAGTTCAATCCATGTGAAATAAAGACCGGCATAAGGCTGCGTGGTAGTCTTATCGAAAGCGATCAGGTTGATCGTATTATCGCGGCATTGAAAATTGCCGGTCTGATTGAAGAGATTGTATTCCGCGTTGTTGATTTTTACACTTGAGGTTTCGTTAACGGAAGGACCATACGCAACGACAGCCACATCGGTAGTGGTTTGTCCAAATTCAATTTGTCGCGACCCTGAGTTCTTCTGCAAGCCCTCGGTAAGATTCTCCTCAAATTGTCCGAACGTTCGCTGCGTCCATCCTGCCGGACCGTTATTGATATAGGCAAAAGAACTGAGCTCCCAGTCGTTGTTTTCATTTGCCTGCGGATCTTTGAGCTTCGTTCGCCAGTAATACACCACCGAATCCTTCGCTGACAGGGCGACTTGCTGTGATGCCAGCACCTTTGCTTTAATCACGAACTCTTTTGCGAAAGCGCTGTTGAACGTTTTGCTGGTATCGATCTGCAGAAGAAATTCGCGTTCACCTGAAAGCTGATTGGTGTGCTGAAACGAAAGGCGTGGTGTATGCGTGTTGACTATTGCGTATTCGTTCGGATAAAGATTTTTTGTGCCACTGAGCGGAATAAAAAATTTCTTTTCGTAGCTGTTGTTGGTTTCGTTCAGCTCATCGATGAGTCCATCGCTGTCCACCTTGATAGCGAAATTGTTGTTGCCAAACCCCTGCGATATCCTTCCGGGAAGAAGAACGGAAATTGTATCGCTGTAAAGCGTGGCATTGATCAGCGTATCATAGGTTACTGTGGAATTGTCATTCAGCGTCCGCGTCACTGACACACGTATCTCCTTATTTTTCGCCTGTCCATAATTGTTGATGATCATCTGAAGTGAAAGTGAATCGGAGAATGCAGAAAGCCTCGATCCATCATTCGACTGCAGCTGTACAGAATTCGGAACAATGGCATAATCGGGTTTTGGTGCTGCGAACAACGAAACAGCCGGGTCTCCGAGAAGTACCATTTGCTGTACCTGGCTTTGCGAAACAGGTGAATTTGAATAAGTAGCGTAAAAACGTCTGGCAATCTCACGCTGCACTTCTCCTATTCCTTTGTTGATAAAAGTTGAATCTCCGAACGCAACCTTGTAGAAGAAGTCCGAATAAATTTTCAAATGAGAAGCAAACCCGTACGAACTGTGGGCAATGATTCCGATCGCTCCACGATCCGGTGCGTTGGTCCAGTTCTCGCCAAAAATCGATGCATCAAGAAAATACGATCCGGCAAGACATCCATTCAGTAAGAGGGCTGGATATTTTCCTTTGTTGTTATATCCCATGAGGGGATCTGTGACCAGGCCAATATCGAAGTCTCCTGATGACGGAGATGAATGGCCAAAAAGCGTAATGAGATTCAGGCCCTTATTAACTTCATCTGCAACATTGATAACTTCTATATCAGTTGTCTGTTTTGCGATAGCCTTCACATTTCCTCCGAGCCGGTACGATTCTGCGACTGTTCCGAAAGATTCGAGGATGGCACGAAACTCCTGGGGTTCATTATTGTAGAGTCCTCCGCTGAGGTGCAGCAGATTTTTTCTGCGAAGGTTATCGAAAGGCTGCGCCTCGAATTCCTTCAGCTTATTGAGGTATGCAGCAACATCTGCAGGACCCATAGCCGATAGGCGTCCCGTTGCAACAGCAGGGATTCCGGCAGTGGCTGAAAGTCCGGAAGAAAAAGCCATGTCAGAAGCCGGATAACCTGCCGTGGGAACGAGGTCTTTGAACTGAGGATATGAAGCAGGATTGCGGTGATAGCCATAATTGACATCAAGACCCTTGCCAACCAGTAACAGAAACCGCGGCAGTTGTCCTGTCTTCAGGAACTTCAGAAAATTAAAGATTGCGAGCGGTGTGGTTTCACCGTAACTGAACTGATTGTAGAGCTGATCTATGTTCACGATTAAGGTGTCGAAACTTCCGCCTTGTGGTAACGCTCTGAATTCACCAAGTGCTTTCACGGGATCCGTGTAACCCGCTACGGGTTTTCGCAACGAAGAATGTGTGATTATGACGTAATCCTGCGATGAAGGATTGATCTGCCGGAAGCTGACACGTCTGATCTTTGGCGTGACAAATGTATTTGAAACAAAGACCTTCCGCTTCACGGCAGCGTCACCAAGGACAAAATCAAGTGAAGCGGAACTTGAAGACGGAATCCGCTTTGCATTATCAGGATTGGTTACATCATACACTACTGCCCCGGCAGGCGGTGACTGTATACCTACCGCGATGGTTCCTGACGGATTTTCTGCAAATGTGAAATATTTTTCAGTTGCGGTCGTGGCGTTAACTGTTTGAGGATAGGCAATCCTGATGTACCCAACGCTCGCCCTGGCCGGCAATCCATTCAGTCCGAGCACGCGAATGCGAAGTGTGAATTGCCCCCCGGGAGAAATGTCTGACCACTGGAGGTCGGTCTCATACTTCACTGAATTGAATGCGCTGACAGTTGTGCTGGCAATGAATCGCGCACCAGCGGAAATTTCAATGTTATGAGTTGACGGCCCTCGGCCTGTAAAAACAACTTCAAGATGTGGCACACCTGCAGTCGGAACTGTGTTTGTAATTCCGCTTACTATAAAATCGTTGCTTTGATTTTGAAGTATTTGCGGACTCGTCCAGCCTTCGCCATTTTCAAAGGCGGTAAGTTGAATGTCGCCATAGTCAATGCCGGGGGCGTACTGATCATGATATACGACAAGCTTTTCATCCCAATGGAAACTCTCCGGGGAATTCAAAGTTGACACAGCGTTTGTATTGGCGCGCTTGCCTGCAGCACCGCCATACGTTAAAAAGTATGCTGTTGTGTCCGAAAAAAGATTATAAAGTTTGTGGGGTTGGGCAGCGGGACTGGTAAACAAATGCTGATCTAACGTGCCGTCATTTTTTCTGCCGTAAAACTCCACGAAGTCACTGGCGTTGAGCTGGCTGTCGTTTTCACCTTCCACATAGATCGCCTGCTCGATACCCCGATGGTAAAGCTTGATGGTACGTGGGTCAACAAACGAAGGCAAACCGGCAGCAACAAGATCAGCACGCGTGAGCCTGTGAATGGCGTCTTTTCCAACAGATATTTTATAATACGGGGAAGTAAAGTTTATCCATTCAAAGCCGGTCTGGGCTGAAGCGGCAGTATACAGGCCTGAAATAAGCGCAACGAGTAGGAAACGTTTCATGAATCAGCCAACCCTTCAGAAATATTGACTTCAAATATACAAAAGCTGTACTCGGCTTAATACAAATAAAAGGGATAAAGTAAATTCACGCGTGCAATAAAAATCTAGACAGGTCGCGTGCTCAGTTCAATCCAATCTCCCTTCAGTTTACTCTACATGATCGTCCGCTTTGGACGCCTCAAACATTCGGGTAGAGACTTCAATCAAGAACGCTCTGACACGTTACAGACACTTAAGGCATTTGTTCCCGAACCAACATCTCCGTTGATCCCAATGGGGTGGTTGAGTCCTGTAAAAACGCTGTTCATGAAAAATGCCTACATGCGAAACATCATCACACAGGCCGCGCTCGCCAAGGAGACTGTGACACCCCATGGTGGACACTTGCATGTTCCCTTCCTGAACGTCTCCTATATCCGAATTGCCAAATCCGGAAGCACCTCTCTCGGTTATGCGGTGCTGAAAGTTATCTATCCCGGATTGAGCACCATCCCTCTCGACAACAAGGAAATCAATTTTCTTATTGATGCGAACATCAGGCGGTCAGTCAGCGCTTCCGATAACAATGATATTTTTTTCACGGTTGTGCGAAATCCCTTTGCCCGAATCGTTTCCGTGTATCGGGATTATGTCGAAAATCCTTCAAGGGAAAATGTCTTCGATGATTATCTCTTCGGTATCCTGAGCAGCGGCTTATCATTTCGTGATTTTGTAAAAAGAGTAGAGGGTATTCCGGATTTACTTAAGGATCCGCATGTAAAGCCACAACATTATTTCATCGACTACTACCGGAAAAGAAATTCGAACGTGGTGATGCTGAAAATTGAAAAGCCTGACGAAGTCAATTCTTTCCTTTCTATTTACGGCCTGGAAATGCCCGTGCTAAACGCCAGTGCTGAGGCATATGATTACCGGGATTACTATGACCGCGACACGTTCGAAATGATTTCAAGAATGTACAGGACAGATGTGAAAATGTTCAGATATGAACAAGAGCAGCGGGCGCTCCGTGAATTTCTTCAAGCACATCAAAAATAAAGAAAGTGTATTTTTAGCGTAAATTGCGGCTTTTTAAGGTTCGAAACCCCGCAATCCCCAGTACTTGGTGATACATAGTACTTTTCTGTATAATGTTTGCAAGGGATAGTGAAAATTGGATGTATGAACCTTGAAAACACGCAAGTACAGATGAGAAAAGGTATTTTGGAGTACTGCATCCTTCACATTATATCACGAGGCGAAGTTTATGCGTCTGACATGTTAGACGAATTGACGGCTGCAAAAATGATCGTAGTAGAAGGTACACTCTATCCCCTGCTCACCCGTCTTAAGAATGCCGGACTCCTGGAATATAAATGGATTGAATCGAAATCAGGGCCACCCAGAAAGTACTATACCCTTACGGATAAGGGAAGTAAGTTTCTTGAAAAGCTTACCGAAACCTGGGATGAGCTTGTCCATTCCGCTCAAATGATCACTTCAAAATCAAACGCTTAATTTCACGACACCAAGCACATGAAAAAGAATATCAGTATAAATATTAGCGGAATCATCTTTCACATCGAGGAAGATGGGTATGACACGCTAAAGAAATACCTTGATTCCATCAATAAATATTTTTCAACATTCGAAGACAGTAGCGAAATTCTCGCAGACATTGAAAGTCGTATCGCTGAGATTTTCCTTTCACGTCTGAATGAAGAGAAGCAGGTGATCACCCTCGAAGACGTGAATGGGCTTATCGCCACCATGGGTAGTGTCAGTGACTTTAAGGCTGCGGAAGATCAGGAAACAGAACCTGTGACTTCAGGTCCGGAAAATTCTAGCGCTGGAAGTTCAACATCCTCTGGTGGACAGAACACGGGCACGCAAAGCGGAAGCACCACGTTTGTTCCGCCAAAGCGCCTCTACCGCGATCAAAAGCGCAAGATCCTTGGTGGTGTCAGCGCTGGCCTCGGTAACTATTTCAACATCGATCCATTGTGGGTAAGACTGCTCTTCGCGCTCATGTTCTTCGCCTACGGAATTTCACTGCTCGTATATATCGTGATGTGGATTGCCGTGCCAGGTTCCTACGAACTCGATGAGCCTGACACGGGAAAGAAAATGTTTCGTGATCCTGAGCGCAAAGTCATCGGTGGGGTCTCTGGTGGTGTAGCTGCATTCCTGGGCGTTGACATTGTAGCCGTGCGCGTCATTTTTATCCTTCTTGTCTTCGGTGGTGGAATCGGATTGTTCATATATATCGTGCTGTGGCTGATTCTTCCCGAAGCGAAAACGCTTACTGACCGCGTGCAAATGCAGGGGGAGCCTGTTACACTTTCCAACATTGAGTCAACGATAAAAAAAAGTCAAACTGAAAAAGTCGTTGAAGAGGAATCAACACTTACAAAAATCCTCCTGTTCCCTTTCAGACTGATCGGAATGATCTTGCGAGCAATCGGTGCCGTGCTGGTACCAATTGTTGAAATCATTCGCGTAGCATTTGGTATTGTAATCATCCTGATCGGTGTATGTCTGCTATTTTCAGTGGTTGTTACCGCGGGTTTTCTGTTCGGAATATTCACGGCCGGAACATTTTCGCTCCCGTGGGTGAATGAGTTCAATGAGTCGAGTATTCCAATCCAAACGCTCACGAATACATTTTCAGGCTGGACGGCCTTTGCGGGATTCCTTGCCAGCGCAGTGCCAAGCATCTTCCTGATCCTTCTCGGAGCATCGGTTATTGCAAAGCGAATTGTATTCAGCGCTGCCGCGGGATGGACTCTTTTCGTGACCTGGTTTGTGAGCATGATCATACTCGCGGTCTCTATTCCGAAGATTGTGTTCTCATTCAAAGAGGAAGGTGAATTCAAGGTTGAAAATACTTACACGATAAACGGCAAGACTGCAGTCTTGAAAATCAACGAGGTTGGTATGGATGACTACAATGCAACCCGTCTTTACCTCAAGGCCCACGATGGAAACGACTTCAGGCTGATCCAGGAGTTCAGAGCACAAGGCACAACTCGAGCGAAAGCAATTGAAAACGCCCGGATGGTGGATTACAATGTAGATTTCCGCGATTCTGTATTCACTTTCGACAGCAACCTTCGCTTTAAGCCAGATGCAGTCTTCCGTGCACAGCAGCTCGACATGACCTTGATGGTTCCGTATAATGTTCCGTTTACGATGGATGAAGGTGTGACAAGAATCCTCAACCAGTATATCGACTGGTCACAACGCGACAACCATACGTGGAAGTTCACAGAGGCCAACGGACTCGAATGTATAACGTGCGAAAAATCGGAGGACGATGACGAAGACGGAACTACCGCAGATCTGCGAGACTTCGATGAGCTGGAAATCACCGGCAAATTCGACCTGCGGATTATCAACGGCAATGATTTTAAAGTGGAAATGTTCGGGCCTGAGCGCGAGAAAGAAAAATACAAGATCTATAAGACATCAAAGGCACTTGTAATCGAATACATCGGTCGCAAGAAAAACTGGGAAGTGAACGATCTTGGAATCGAAGAAATGCGCATACACGTGACTATGCCAAGCCTGGAGAAACTGGAGGCGACCGGCTTCGGAAATATCCGTTTCGACAACTTCAATGGGAATGAAATGGAGATCGAATCCCGCGGACCAATCAAGATCCGTGGCGAATTGGACATGCAGGAATTGAGCGTTTACCTGAGTGGTAAATCCGAAGCCGATCTTTCCGGCCATGTGAACAATCTGAATGCACGAATCGAACTTGCATCGAAGCTGCGGGCCTACAACCTGGATGCCGTGGATGCGATGGTTGAAGTTTCAGGCGCCTCTTCCGCAAAAGTCAATGTGTCGGCCAATCTTGAGATTGAAGAGGGTGTGGCTAGTGACGTGGATTACCGCGGAAACCCTAATGTGGTAAAAAGAGACTAAACCGTGTAACATTATAGATTGGCCAGCGTCTATCGAAAACGAACCAAAACCCTGAAATCATGATTTTTCTGCTGCTTTTCCTGCTTGTTTACTTTATCATATTGATAATGTAAACACATGGTAGATTGTTGCTTTTACAGGCCTTCCGAACCGGTTCGGAAGGCTTTTTTATGCGCTATTTTTGCGTCTCAGCTGGCATTCGGGCAGGTATATTCTTGCATGCTTCCCTCAAAATCCAGCTAAATTTGCATTGTTTTAAGATTATTAACCGGGCCATGCAACCTGGACGGTGAAAACCCCATCTAGATAGCATAACCCTTAAATGGAATTCAAAATTTACCGGGCCAAGGAAGATGAACTGGTCAAAGGTTGTCTGAAGCGTGATCGGAACGCGCAGCAGCAACTGTATGATCTTTACGCATCGAAAATGTATGCGATATGCTATCGGTATGTCCGCCACGCTATGGAAGCAGAGGATGTACTGGTCATGGCATTTACGAAGATCTTTGAACGGATTGAACAATTTAAGGGCGAAGGAAGCTTCGAAGGGTGGATCAGAAGAGTAGTGGTAAATGAAGCCCTCACCCACCTCCGCAAAGCCCGCGTCATGTATGTTGAGACCGAGCTTGAGCAAGCCGATCGCGAGCCCGACTACGACCGCCTGAGCGACCATCTCGAAGCAGAAGACCTGCAGAAAATGATTCAGGAATTGCCTCCCGGATACCGCCTTGTGTTTAACATGTATGCGATCGATGGCTATTCGCACAAAGAGATTGCCGAACAACTCGGTATCAGCGAAAACACTTCCAAGTCACAACTCAGCAGGGCGAGAACATATTTACAGAAGATACTATTAGAGAACGATTGGATCTCCAATCAAAAAATCAGCAACGATGAATCAGCAACCTGACAAACTCTTCAGAGACAAGCTTCAGTCGTACCAGACTCCTGCTCCTTCTGGCGCGTGGAATCGTATCGAAGCAAACCTCGATAAAAAAAACAATAAGGTGTTGTGGCTGCGCATCGCTGCAAGCTTGCTCCTTCTTGCTGTGGCGGCCTACCTGTTGTGGCCATCCGACAGTATCATCACGCCATCAACACCGCTGGCCGATCAAACAAAAACAGAGAAGCCCTCAACGACCACTAAGCCAGAGATAAAGACTGAGGAACAGATTGTGAAGTCGACACCGGTTCCGCAAAATGTTATCGCTAAGAAACAGACAAACCTTTCCAATAGAACAACGAAGAAGCAACGTGTACAGGAAAAGATCGAAGCACCAATCGCTGAGAAGGAACAAGTGCAGCTTGCGGAAAATAACATGAATGTGGTGGAGCAGGAATTATCCCAAAACGAAGAATCTATCATTTCTCCTGCGCAGTCCGAAACTGCCGTAGTGGCTTCGGCTGAAACACAAAAAGTGAAAATCATTTTCTCAGCTGACGAAGTCAACAATAAATATCTCGATAAAAAATCATTGGCAGAAGCAACCTCCGAAGACAAGAAATCATCTACGTTGAAGAAGCTGCTTGACAAAGCTTACGACCTGAAATACAATCAGGATCCGTTTGGCGATCTCAGGCAGAAGAAGAATGAAATTCTCGCGCTGAATTTTAGAACAGACAAACAACGTAAGTGAAAAAATGAAATGTATGATACGAAAGATATGGATTGTAGCCCTCGCCATCACGGCCTCGCTATACGCAAATGGACAGGAAAAACGCGATACAGTAATCGTTCCTCTCGGTAAAACCAGCCAGGTTATATTCACCATTCAGGATCGCAGCGATATTGAAATCCTCAGGCACTATAACTTCCAGGAAATGTTCCAGGACATCCTGACGAAAATTGAAAGCACAGACACCGCTGCTGTTGCCACCAGCGAGCCGGAGGCAGAACACGATACCGAAACGCTTGCAAAGCAAAAGCCGGATGAAGAGAACTGGAATGTCACACGCAATGACGAGACATACGAAGAAGAAGATGAAAATGATGAACAGTGGAACCACAAGGTTGAAAGACGCAGGGGCGGAAGCGGAAGAACTTGGCAATCGTTTAACTTCGACCTCGGCACCAACAATTACCTGTCGAATGGAAAATTTCAGGATACAACCTACACCGTTCGCCCATGGGGATCATGGTACCTGGCAGCGACCTCTACCCAGCGTACCCGTGTTGCAAGACACTTCTTCCTCGAGTGGGCCATCGGTCTGAGCTGGTATAACTTCAAATTCCAGAACGATGACACCATGCTCGAGCGCACAGACAATGGTGTTGAGTTCATCACCGATACCCGTGATGTCAACCACCGCAAGAGCAAACTGACGGCAACCTACATCAATGCTTCCTTCGTGCCCGTAATCGACTTTGGCGACCGCGGAAGAAAGCCAAGGGTGTGGGATGGATACGGTAGTTCGTTCCGCATCGGATTTGGTCCGTACGTTGGCTATCGTGTAGCAAGCCGTTCGAAGCTCGTGTACAAGGAAGATGGCGATCTGGAAAAAGAAAAGCAACGCAACAGCTTTTACCTTAGCAACCTTCGCTATGGTGCGCGCGTTCAACTTGGCTTCCACGGCACCGACCTCTTCTTCAACTACGATCTGAACGAACTGTTCGCAGAAGGAAAAGGACCGAAGTTAAATGCGTTTAGTTTTGGAGTCATCTTTTAGAATTGTGTTCAGGTGGTCATGTGCTAATGTGTTCATGTTCCCTGATCGCAAATGTTATCGGATAGAAATAATGAGGAGGGTCTCAAATGCGAGATCCTCTTTCTTTTCAGCATAAAGCAAGTGACGAGACCAGACCGCGCTTGGCTAAATTCTTCCGAAAGAGGGAAGGCCTGAACATGTCACGTCCCAAAGACAACATGAACACCTGAGCACATTAACACACATTTTCAGAGCTGATCCTTCTTATAAAACACCATCTCATACTCATCACCTTTTAATCTGAGATCACGGCATACCCTGGCAGGCGTTGGCCAGAGCAATGCCATCAGGCCGAGATTGGCGACAAAGATTGCCGTCATCACGTCATCTTTTGTGATGAAGAAACTGTAGAGCAGAAACACACAAGCGAACGCGATCAGGATGTAACGAACGATTGTTAAGTAAAAAAACTTTGTAAGTTTTAAACCCAACCCTTGATCCTTAGCGATCGATTTAATTTTTTTAAGATAGTAAAGGAACATAATGGTCCAGTCGGCCGCGATGATGCATCCGACTTGCGTGCGTGTCAGCCATGGTTTCGACTCAGGGTCAGCAGCGCTAAGCAAGTACGCTGCAACGAATGCAACGATCAGGATCAGAATAATGCTCAGCAAACGAATGTTCAGCTTCGTGAAGTACTGTCCGATGGTAAAATATTCCATAGAGTCGTTAACCAAAGGTACGAAGTTGCTTCCGATGTTCGGGGTTGTGATTTATTTTGTATATTTTTGATATTATGACGGAAGCTATCGCCAATTTATCCAGGAAAGAACAAGTGATCAGGAAGGCCGCAGAGCTGTTCAAGGACAAGGGCTATGCTGCAGCTTCCATGCGCGACCTTGCACAATTGCTCGGCATAGAAGCCGCCAGTCTCTACTCGCACATCAAATCGAAAGAAGAAATTCTCAGAAGCTTGTGCTTTGACATGGCGGCAGAATTCAGAAAATCTCTCGAGGAAGTAGAGAAACAAAAACTTCCCGCGAGCGAAAAACTTCGCAGGGGAATTATCGGTCACATTCAGGTGATGGCAAAGGATCTCACGGCCTCCGCTGTGTTTATGAATGAGCACCGTCACCTCAGTCAGCCTTACCTGCGCGATTTCCTTCTACTGCGCATAAACTATATCAATCGCTTCAAAACGATTCTTGAGGAAGGCGTCCGCACGGGCGAATTTAAATCCACGATCGACAAGAAGCTCGCGGTAATGACCCTTTTCTCGTCACTCAACTGGATGCCTATGTGGTACGATCCATCTGGCGGAATCATCGAGCCTGTAGAGCTTGGCGTACAGCTGGCTGACATGCTCGTGAATGGGTTGAAGAAGTAGGCAGCCCTACACGCTACACGCTATTCCTCAGTTTTTCAAAAAGTGTCCGTTTGAACAAAATCTGATACAACGCTGTTTTCTAACAAACGTTTGCGGTATCTTGCGGAGAAAGTAGCAGGCTCATCCTTTGTAGGATCTGCAATAGCTACAAGTGTCAAACTTCATGTCTGCGCGCCATTGCCTGCAGCGTGAAGCGTGCAGCTTGCAGCCACGACTTAAGGAGCATCCGTTGTAAAATTAACAGACACAGATTTAGATAAAGCACGATGTACGGAGGAGGAAACACATTCGAAGGCGTAAAAACCGATAGCCTCGCGCAGGAAGACCCGGTCAAGCTCGCTGAATTTGAAGCGAAAATTGCACGCGGTGAAAAAATAGAGCCGGTTGACTGGATGCCGCAACTTTACCGCAAGCAGCTGATCCGCATGATTGAGCAACATGGCCACAGCGAAATCATTGGCGCTCTGCCGGAGGGAACCTGGATTACACGCGCGCCTGGGTTCAAACGCAAACTTGCCCTGATGGCGAAAGTACAGGACGAGGTTGGACATGCTCAGCTTTTGTACAGCGCAGCAGAAACGCTTGGCAAAAGCCGCGAGCAAATGATCCAGGACCTGATCACCGGCAAATCAAAATATTCGAACATATTCAACTACCCAACCTTCACATGGGCCGACTCGTGTTTCATTTCATGGCTGGTTGATGCGGGTGCTATTGTGAATCAGCTCGCCAACGCGAAAGGAAGTTATGGCCCGTATTGTCGCGCACTGGACAGAATCTGCGCTGAAGAATCTTTCCACCTGAAGTACGGTCACCACTGCGTTATCTTCCTTGCCGCTGGTACCGCGCATCAGCGCAAAATGTTTCAGGATGCCATCAACCGTTGGTGGACCCCGATGATGCAATTCTTCGGTCCGTCCGATAAAATCTCGACACACACCGAAGTGCTTATGCGCTGGAAAGTGAAAATGTCGAGCAACGATGATCAACGCAATCAGTTCCTCGACATGTATGTTCCAAAAATCTGGGAGCTTGGCTTTACAATCCCTGATCCGAAACTTAAAAAGAATCCGGACACAGGGAGATGGGATTACACCGAACCCGACTGGGAAGAATTCAAACGCGTCATTAATGGCGATGGGCCTTGCAACAAAGAACGTCTCGAAGTCAGACGCATCGCTGAAGAACGCGGGCGCTGGGTGCGTGAAGCGTTGAAGGCACCGAAGGCGGAGTATGTGGCGCCACTGGCGTAGGGCTCTCAGTCACGCAACTGCGAAATTTGGCTGCAAGCTTCAAGCTACAAGCTTCAAGCTGCAAGTATTGGCTGAACTGCGAAATTGTTCCAGGTTGCAGGTAGCAAGTCGCAAATTGCGCAACCAGCTCGCCCGGAACCTGACACTTGTAACTTGCAACGTGTTGAAATATTGCACGCCTTTGGCACTGCCTCAGTTCAAATTCAGAAACGGTCCCGCGAGCAACTGCACTTCCTTCCAGATAAATTTCACCGCTTCCGTGGGTGAGTTGAAACAACTCTTGAGATAGATTAGTCTGCTGCTGTCTTCCGGTAGCTCATTGTTCAGCCATTTAAAAACATCTTCCGCGAGCTGCACAAGCTCATGGCTGTAGTACCTGGGATAGTACCGCGATAAAACATCGAGTGCCAGAAGCAGATCTAAGTATTTCATTGCCCTTGTAAGTTAAACATTGGCTGACTCGTTGGTTAAAGTCGTGTGTTAATTCCTTTGCACCACTGTTCACAAACTTAAAAACTCCGCATCCCGCGAATGTCTTTAACCTGTTGCGCGGTTTCCCATTCTTCAGAATCTTGTCTTTTATTGGCATTCAATCGGTTGCGAACTGTATATTTGAGATTCTAAAGTTATGAATGGAAATTCGCTCGACCCAAGAGTAAACCGCTTGCCTAAAATAGGCGTGCCGGGCCAGGTGGCTGCCAAAGCACCGCTTGATCAGTTTGGCACCTTTGAAGTCTTTGTTCAACCTAAAGAAGGTAAACCGTTTCAGCACGAAGGAGCCGTTCATGCGCCAAACATTGAGATGGCTTACGTGCTGGCTAAAGAGACCTTCACGAGGCGTTTTGTTTGTTCTTCGCTGTATGTTGCTGATACGCGCAATGTGTATGTTTCTCCAATGACCGAAAATACGACAAACGCGTACGATCTTATTGCGGAAATTCCACAACAATCTGGTGAAAAGGTAACCTTCGAGATCTATCACCTCCTCAGGCGGGGCAAACAACACATCCACGCAGGAACGGTAAGTGCAGTTGGACCGCAGGAAGCGATGCTTGCAGCTAAAGCGCAGCTCCGTGGCGATAAAGCGATCTACAACGTGTGGGCAATCCGCACCAGTGATATTCGCTTTACATCGCCTGAAGACAAAGACCTGTGGGTAACATTGCCCGAAAAAAAATTCCGGGACGCATCCGACTACAAGGGAGGCGACAAACTGAAAGAATTTTTAGAACGCGCTAAATAGAATGTCATGAACGAGCTCGCACTGAAAGAATTTTTATACAAAGTAGCGGATGATCAGCTTATCCTCGGTCACCGCAATTCGGAATGGACAGGCTTTGGGCCGCTGCTTGAAGAAGACATTGCCTTTTCCTCTATGGCGCAGGACAAGGTGGGACAAAGTCAGGCGTTGTATGAAATTCTCCATGCGCTGGGCGAGCAGAATCCTGATACGGTTGCGTTCATGCGCAATGCAAATCAGTTTCACAATTGCATTCTTGCGGAATTACCCAATGGTGAATATGACTTTAGCCTGATACGGCACTTCCTTTATGACACCGCGCTTGCCATCCGCTTTGAAATGCTTTCAACTTCAGCTTTCAAACCATTGGCTGAACTGGCAACAAAAATTCGTGGCGAACTGAAATACCATACCCTCCACGCAAACACGTGGGTTAAGCAATTAGGATCGGCAACACCTGAAAGCATCCAACGCTTGCAGAAATCGCTGGAGTACGCACTGCCATTCGCGCTGGGAATTTTTGAAAAATCACCTTATGAAGATGAAATCATCAAGTCAGGGATTTTTGCCGGAGAAGAAGTTCTGAAATCACAATGGCTTAGGAAAGTTGAGGAGATCATCGCACAGACAAAACTTCAGCTTCCGGATACCAGCAGCATGAACCCTGTGGAAGGTGGAAGAGTTGGAAAACACAGCGAACATCTTCAGCCTCTGCTCGATGAAATGAGTGAAGTATTCAAGATCGATCCTACTGCAGAGTGGTAATCTGAAAGCTAGTCAACTTCTGAAATTAAATCCCAAATCCAATGAACCCAACCATCACTGAGCTTCTCGCCATCCTCGCTGAGTACTCGAAAAAATTCGATGCATTCTCAGAGGAAGAATTTTCTGCAAAGCCAAACCCGGCAAAGTGGAGCAAAAAGGAGGTGTTGGGACATCTGATCGATTCAGCGCAAAACAACCTCAGAAGATTTATTGTCGCGCAGTATGAATCAGCGCCACCAAAGATTACCTATGATCAGGATTTCTGGGTCGCTGCAAATGGCTATCAAAATCGCAGCAAAGCGGATGTGATCCGGTTGTGGAAGCTCACAAACGAAAGCATTGCAAGTGTGTTGAAGAACATGGAGCCGAAAAATTTCACGAAGCAGGCCGATACGGGAAAAACTGCTGTTGAGCTTCGCACGATCGAATGGCTGGCGGCAGATTATAATAAACATATGAAACATCACATCAACCAAATCATTCCCGGATCATTTGATGTTATCTATAAGTAATGGAGATCACAACAAACGATATTTACCAGTGGCTGGAAGAGGTTAAAGACCCGGAAATTCCAGTATTGTCGCTTGTTGACCTGGGCGTGATCACAGATGTGAAACTGAACGGCAAAAATGTTTTTGTTGAAATGACACCAACATTTGTAGGCTGCCCTGCTTTGGACATGATGAAGGGTGACATTGTTGAAGTGCTGGAGAAACGCGGACTTAAAGTTGACATCGAAGTTTCGTTTCGCAAGCCATGGACATCAGACAGCATTTCGGAAAAAGGAAAAGCAGCGTTAAAGACATTCGGCCTTGCTCCACCGCCTTCAGCGCAAAACCTGTTCACCGACATTGATATTCTAGAACACGTACCCTGCCCGCGATGCAACGGTACGGATACTGAATTAAAGAATCCTTTCGGGCCCACCCTGTGCCGATCTATTCATTACTGCAATACCTGCAAAGAGGCGTTTGAGCAGTTTAAGCCGCTTTGAACCAGCCGTTTATATAAATTTCGATTAAAATGGTACATCAAGCCCGATTATTAGGCGCACCACAAAACATTTTGATAACAATCCCGTAATTCACGTTAAGGAGCCTTGAAATGACCAGACGTTTTTACCCAGGAATTGCATTTTTCTTCCTGTCTATCGCTTTTTTGGCGTGCAGTGAGCACAAACGCCCGGATGAAACCCATTTTACAAAGGCCGACTCCCTGACAGATACCTACCTTGATCTGAAAGATGCCATGCTCGAAACGTGGAATTCGATGATCAACGATGACAACCAGAAGCTCAAGGCAATGCATAATCTGCTGCACGAGCTGACGGTTTCAAATCCGTCTAAAAAAGAAGAGCTCCAGGCTTTCCAGGAACGCCTCGACCAGCTGGCGCACTCGCGTTACACGCAGAAGACAATGGAAAATGCCC
Organism: Fulvivirgaceae bacterium JP3-4; assembly: GCA_029309925.1. Taxonomy (GTDB): domain Bacteria; phylum Bacteroidota; class Bacteroidia; order Cytophagales; family Cyclobacteriaceae; genus Chryseosolibacter. Next base: position 685,190 of record JARKND010000001.1, on the reverse strand, counting down.
ATGTCATCGAAGAATATGATTTCGCTTCCAACTCGCTGGTGACTGAGTTGATCGCCCTCGCTGAATCCCAGCCGCAGTTCTCTTACAATACTACGCTGCAAAAGCTTGTCGAATCGATTCGCACCGCAGAGCAACGCGTTGAAAACTATCGCGCAGAATACGATGAGATCGCCTCGAATTACAACGAGTTTATCGAGAAAAACCAGCGTATGCTGCGCGAGATGGATATAGACACCCCTGCAAAAAAACCGCTGTTCCAGACGGTGGCAGAAGAGTAGTCTCCGTTTTAACCTGTCTGGTGACCTGCAAACTGGAGCCTGTCAACTTGTAACCTGTGACGTCCAACCTCCCGGCTCCCTGGCAACCAGCAACCTCGCAGACTCACCACCGCTTCTTCTTCTCCCATCCACCTCCGCCTCGCTTGCGATCACCACGACCGCGATCTCTGCCGCCTCCGCGGTTTGAATCGCCCTGACCTTCGTTGGTAATTTCGATGCGCACCATTCTTCCTTTGTACTCAAAGCCATGAATGGCATCCCTGATGGAATTCGTGAAATCTTTTTCGACTTCAAAAAATGAATATGCTCCTTTCAGGTCTATCCGGCCTATGATCTCTCTCGAGACTTTTGCGCGGTCGCAAATCAAGCCGAGAAGCTTACCGGCATCCAGGCCATCCATCTTACCAAGGTTGATGAACAGGCGATCGCCACCGGCACCACGATATGATTCGCCACGGTCGCGATCTGAACGATCGGATTTTTCACTTCTGTTCAGGTCGGGAGCATCGCGATAGTAGTCGAGGAAGTGGTTAAACTCGAGTGCGGTAAAACGCTTGATGACCTCTTCTTTCGACAGATCCTTAAGTTCATCATACACGGACGGAAGAAAATGATCGATCTCGCGATTGGCCAGCGGAACTTCACGCAGGCGGTGAACGATATTCAAGACACGCTTCTCGCAGACTTCAGCACCCGTAGGCACTTCCTTCTTGATAAATTTTGTCTGAATCACTTTTTCAATCTGTCGTATCTTCGACACTTCCTTGCGCGTGATAATCGCAATTGAAATTCCAGTCTTTCCCGCACGTGCCGTTCTTCCGCTTCGGTGCGTATAAAACTCGATTTCGTCAGGAAGGTTCATGTGGATCACGTGCGTGATGTTACTCACGTCAATACCTCGTGCTGCAACGTCTGTGGCTACCAGGATCTGAAGTGCTTTAGATTTAAAGCTTTTCATCACCTTGTCGCGCTGTTGCTGCGTCAGGTCACCGTGCAGGGCATCCGCATTGTAGCCGTCTTTCATAAGATGTTCGGCTACGCGTTGCGTATCAACTTTCGTGCGGCAGAAGATCACCCCGAAAATATCCAGATTGTAATCCACGATCCGCTTCAACGCAGCATAACGATCCTTCTCATCAACCACCATGTACTGATGCTCGATGTTCTGATTTCCCTGGTTCTTCTCACCTACTGTGAGTTCCATCGGATTATTCATGTACGTGCTTGCGATCTGTCGCACCTCACGCGGCATCGTTGCTGAAAACAACCAGACGTTTTTCTCATCCGAGGTCTGTGACAGGATCGTATCGATATCGTCCTTAAAACCCATGTTGAGCATTTCGTCTGCTTCGTCAAGAACAACGAACTCTATCCGCTCAAGATTGATGACCCGTCTTTCAAGGAGGTCCATTAGTCGCCCTGGCGTTGCAACGATGATCTGCGCGCCTTTCTTGATCCTTCTGATTTGTTCTGCGATACTTGCGCCACCATACACCGGAACGATGTTCAGCGGCTTCACAGCACGCGTGAAGTTTTCAAAATCAGTTGTTATCTGCATACACAACTCGCGTGTCGGTGCAAGGACCAACGCCTGAGTAGTGCGGTCGGATTCATCGATAAGTTCGATCAGCGGCAGGCCGAACGCTGCCGTTTTTCCAGTGCCGGTTTGAGCAAGCGCCACAACATCCTGATTGCCTTCAAGGAGAACAGGGATGGCTTTGCTTTGGACTGGTGTGGGTTGTTCAAAACCCAGTTTGCGGATGGCCGCAACAATTTGCCCGGATAAGCCCAGGGCTTCAAAAGATTGCATGTATTGTAATTATACCGCAAAGGTAGGCATTTAAATTGGGAGCACGGTGCCACCTTACATTATAGTGGTGGCAAGGCGGTTGGCAGTTGGCTATTGGCTATTGGGAAGTGTTGTCAATAGTTTAGTTGGCAAACACTATGAGGCACCGAGGGCTTAAACCCGTCTCACAGTAACCTCCGACTTAAGTCGGAGGCTGCTGGCACCAAGCGACTTAAATTGCGATCGATTGTGCAACTTCAAGCTGATGCTGCGATGCAACCGCCTAAAGCGAAATGCTGATAGCCAACAGCAGTTTTTGGGCGTGCCCCTTCCCGCGCGCGGCCGTCATCCTGCCTGTCCCGCATTTCAGCGCGAAGCCGTACCGACAAGATCAAGCGTGTGCATTAACCGCGAAGGACCACGCGCACGGGTCGTGCCATCCGTTACAAGTCCGCCCGCCCACAAAGCCACCGCGCTTCGGGCTTTTCACTGCTGTCACTCACGCAGCCGTGTACGTGTAGGCTAAAACACCGTCAACATTTTTTTGTGACTGTCGCGCAAGCCATCTGATCGTGCACCGGTTTCGCGCCAGAAAGTAATCGCATTTTATTCCAAGCGCATATGGCGCGAATTGCATGGTTTCTCTTTTTCTACCGATATCTAATCCCTAACGGGATAAAAGCATTGCACTTATAATCAACTCTCGTTGTAAAAGATAATTGCCAGCATTCGTTTTGCGCACATCCGCAAGTCGCGGCAGGGACGAATTCTCGGTAGCACAATTACAACGGTTGCCCCGTGTCGACTACACGCTTTCTCTGATATGCACATTTTCGCGGCACGGAATACATCACCATCTGATCTTGCACCGTTTTCGGCCAGAACGCAATCGCATTTTATTTCAAGCGCATATGGCGCGAACTGCGTGGTTTCTTTTTTTCTACCGGTATCTAATCCCTACCGGGATAAAAGCATGCATTTATAATTAACCCTTGTAGGAGGTATTTGTCGGCAGTCGTTTTGCGCACATTTCGCAAGTCCCGGCAGGGACGGATTCTCGGTAGCACAATTACAACGGTTGCCACCGTGTCGACTACACGCTTTCTCTGATATGCACATTTTCGCGGCACGGAATACATCACCATCTGATCTTGCACCGTTTTCGGCCAGAACGCAATCGCATTTTATTTCAAGCGCATATGGCGCGAACTGCGTGGTTTCTTTTTTTCTACCGGTATCTAATCCCTACCGGGATAAAAGCATTGCATTTATAATTAACCCTTGTAGGAGGTATTTGTCGGCAGTCGTTTTGCGCACATTTCGCAAAGTCCCGGCAGGGACGAAATCTCGGTAGCATAAATGACAAGGGTCTACCACCGTGTCGACTACACGCTTTCTATGAAATGCACATTCACACGACACGGAACACATCGCCATCTGATCGTGCACCCGGTTTCGCGCCAGAAAGTAATCGCATTTTTATTCCAAGCGCATATGGCGCGACCTGCATGGTTTCTCTTTTTCTACCGATATCTAATCCCTACCGGATAAAAAAACGATAAAAAAAGAAAAAGCAGTCCGTTCCCGAACCGCTCTTTAAATTCTAAATGCTAAAATCTAAAATCTAAAATTTTACACATTATCCGATGACAACTTAGACACATAGTACTCGCGGTTCATGCGGGCAATATTGGTTACACTGATTCCTTTCGGACATTCAGCTTCGCAAGCGAGTGTGTTAGAGCAGGCTCCAAAGCCTTCAGCATCCATCTGCGCAACCATGTTCTCAGCGCGTGTTTTCCGTTCAGGCTGTCCCTGCGGAAGCAATGCATATTGTGAAATCTTTGCGCTCACAAACAACATGGCTGACGAGTTTTTACATGCCGCAACGCACGCACCGCATTGGATACACGCAGCCGCGTCAAAAGCAGCATCAGCATCTTTTTTCGGAATAGCGATTTCGTTCGCATCAGGAACACCACCGGTATTGACCGAGATGTATCCACCCGCCTGTTGAATCCTGTCGAATGAGCTCCTGTCGACCACAAGGTCTTTGATAATAGGAAATGCTTTCGCTCTCCACGGTTCAACAGTGATGGTCTGGCCGTCTTTGAACGACCGCATATGGAGCTGGCAAGTGGTTGTCTGAAGCGGGCCGTGAGGACGACCATTGATGTACATGCTGCACATGCCGCAAATACCTTCACGGCAATCGTGGTCAAATGCTACAGGATCTTCACCTTTCTTTACAAGATCATTGTTGAGCACATCGAACATCTCGAGGAAAGACATGTCCTGTGATACATGATCCAGCTGATAGGTTTTGAATTCACCTTTTGCTTCTTTGCTTTTTTGTCTCCAGACTTTTAATGTAATCTTCATAGTCGGGTTAGTTCTTAGCTACCAAGGCACCAGGGACACTAAGGAGCACTAAGAAATTCCTTTGTGGTACTTCATGTCCTTCGAGTCTTCGTGGCTCTTGCATTTTATTTATAACTGCGTTGAGTCAATTTAACATTTTCAAAAACAAGCTCTTCCTTATGCAACACTTCAGGCTGATTGTCGCCTTTGTATTCCCAGGCTGCAACGTAGGCGAACTCGTCATCTTTGCGCAATGCTTCACCATCAGGCGTCTGTGATTCTTCACGGAAGTGTCCGCCACAGGATTCTGATCTGTTGAGGGCATCGTCAACCATGAGTTCACCAAGTTCCATGAAGTCAGCAACGCGGCCGGCTTTCTCAAGTTCCTGGTTGAGTTCATTGTTGCTGCCAAGCACGTTTACATTTGTCCAGAACTCTGCGCGCAGCTCCTGGATCTTCTTCTTGGCTTTCTTCAAACCTTCCTCCGTGCGTGACATACCGCAGTAATCCCACATCGTCAAGCCGAGTTCGCGGTGGAATTCATCAACAGTCTTCTTGCCTTTAATTGAAAGCAGTTTGTTGAGACGGCTGTTTACACCTTCCAGCGCTTCGCGGAAGGCAGGATGATCTGTTCCGATCTTATCGCTCCATCCGAGGTTAGCAAGGTAATCACCGATCGTATACGGAATTACGAAGTATCCGTCAGCAAGACCCTGCATCAACGCACTCGCTCCAAGGCGGTTTGCACCGTGGTCAGAGAAGTTTGCTTCACCCAGCGCATAAAGTCCGGGAACAGTTGTCTGCAGATTGTAGTCTACCCAAAGTCCGCCCATTGTGTAGTGAACGGCAGGGAAGATCATCATCGGCACTTCGTATGGATTGTCACCGGTGATCTGCTGATACATATCGAACAGGTTACCGTATTTCGCTTCAATTACTTTTTTGCCATCGCGCTTGATCGCGTCCGCGAAGTCGAGGAAGACGGCAAGACCTGAGCCTACGCCCTTTCCTTCATCGCATGCATATTTTGCATTGCGCGATGCAACGTCTCGTGGCACGAGGTTTCCGAACGATGGATATTTTCTTTCGAGGAAATAATCTCTCTCAGCCTCAGGGATCTTGGCCGCATCAACGGCTTTCAAGCCAGGCCTTGCAACTTTCGGAACCCACACCCGTCCGTCATTTCTCAATGACTCCGACATCAACGTAAGTTTGGACTGGTGATCTCCAGAAACCGGAATACAGGTCGGGTGAATTTGCGTAAAGCAAGGGTTGCCGAACAAAGCGCCTTTCTTATGTGCGCGCCATGCAGCCGTCACGTTGGATCCTTTTGCGTTTGTTGAAAGGAAGAACACGTTTCCATATCCGCCAGTACACAACAATACTGCATGACCGCTGTGCGCTTCTATCTTTCCGGTGATCAGGTCACGGGTGATGATACCTCTTGCTTTTCCGTCAGAGACAACAACATCAAGCATTTCTGTACGGTTGTACATCTTCACTTTTCCGTTGGCGATCTGGCGGTTCAATGCGCTGTAAGCTCCGAGCAACAATTGCTGTCCTGTCTGACCGCGCGCGTAGAATGTGCGCGACACCTGTGCACCACCGAATGAACGGTTGTCGAGCAGTCCGCCATATTCGCGGGCAAACGGCACACCCTGCGCAACACACTGATCGATAATATCGACACTCACTTCAGCAAGACGATAAACATTGCCTTCGCGCGCGCGATAATCGCCACCTTTCACGGTGTCATAGAAGAGACGGTATACACTGTCGCCATCGTTACGATAATTCTTTGCTGCGTTGATACCACCCTGTGCTGCAATACTGTGCGCACGTCTTGGGCTATCCTGAAAGCAAAAAGCTTTTACATTATAGCCAAGTTCGGCAAGTGACGCTGCAGCAGAAGCTCCGGCTAGTCCGGTGCCCACAACAATAATTTCATACTTACGCTTATTCGCAGGGTTTACGAGCTTAAGATTGAATTTGTGCTTCGACCACTTTTCTGCCAGCGGGCCTTCTGGAATTTTAGAATCTAATTTCATCTGAATGTATTCTTAGATCAGTCCAAAAACATTACGATAGGAATCAATGCGAACAATGCCGGAACGATGATGGCAAAGGCAACACCTACAAACTTAATAACAGGATTGTACTTCACATGGTTTAGGCCGAGTGTCTGAAAAGCACTGCCAAAACCATGATAGAGGTGAAACGCAAGAAGTATCATGCTGACAACGTAGATGGTGACGTACCACCACTGACTGTAAGCGGCATCAACCACGGCATAGAGATTTTTGTAGTCAACCCCGTCATAATTCGCGGTAGCGATCCCTCCCCAGTGCATTTCATACCAGAAGCCCCGCAAGTGGATGATCAGGAACAGGGCAATGAATGTTCCGAGAATTCCCATGTTACGGGAAGACCAGTGGGACGTGTTGTTCGATACGGCATAACCCTGAGGGCCACGCGCTGCACGGTTTCTTCGTGTCAATATGATCGCCCATACGATATGCAAAAGGATAAACGCATAGTTCACGTACGAGATGACCTTGATCAATGGGTTAGACGTCATGAAGTGCGCGTAAATATTGAACGCCTGTCCTTCATCGTTCTTGAGGAGCTGAAGATTACCCGCCAGGTGTACTGCAAGAAAAAGAATGAGGAACAGACCGGTCAGAGCCATCACCAGCTTTCTGCCAAGCGTGCTCGACAGAAGATTAGAAAACCAATTCATAGTTAAGTATTAACTGAGGAGTTTTAGGTTGCGCCAAAAATAGTCCTCAATGCTTTACCAAACAATGAAGCGTTTTATTTTAAAAATGTTCTAAATAGAGAAAGCGGGAACTTTCATCACAACACTTCGAAGAGCAGGACGATGAGACTGATCGCAGAGACCATGACCAACAAAAACCACTCACGTTGGAGGAACCTGGTGATTTTTTCAAAAATGAATTTCATAAAAGTGTGATAGAATTTCGTTGTAAACAGTCAAAAAGCGCGCCCTTCCAATAAACGTCTGAATGTGAGAATGTTACCCGAGAAATTGGGTGATCCCGACAGGGTCAAACCACTCAAATAGCGAAAATTTTCCCGTTTTGGGACCCTTCCGGTATCAATCGATGAAAACGGCTTGAAAAAGCCCATTTCAAGCTCAAATTTTTTCCGCTCTCCTAACGTTCTAGACATCAGTTGTCTATTCACTCTATTATTATTGCGAGATCAGCCAGACACCGCTTCGGAGCGCGGAGAATTCGTGATGACGTTTAACTTTACAACCTACAACCACTACTCGATTCATGTATCTGATCTTTGATACGGAAACCACTGGTATTCCGCACAACAAAACTGCACCCATCAGCGACCTCGATAACTGGCCACGCGTTGTTCAACTTGCCTGGCAATTACACGACAATAAGGGAAAGCTGCTTTCACAACACAATTACATTATTAAGCCGGAAGGCTTCGACATTCCTTATAAAGCTGAACAGGTCCACGGCATTTCGACAAAACGTGCGCTCGCAGAAGGTCATGACATGATCAAAGTGCTTGAGGCATTCCTTTCCGACCTCAAACAAACGCAAAGACTTGTAGGCCACAACATTGAATTCGATATCAGTATCCTCGGAGCAGAACTTCTGCGCAAGCAGTTTCTGATCGATGAGTTTTTGAAACTCGACAAGATCGACACAGGCATTGCGTCAACGGAATTCTGCCAACTGACGGGCGGCATTGGCGGAAGGCTCAAGATGCCGCGACTGGTCGAGCTTCACGAAAAACTTTTTGGAAAAGATTTCGGAGATGCGCACGATGCTTCGTATGACGTTGCTGCAACGGCACGATGCTACTTCGGACTCCTGAACAAAAAAGTTGTTGCACCCTTTGATGCAACGGCTCCCGAGCAGATCGTATACGAAGAGCCGAAGCTCGAAGATGCAAATTTCACGAAGCGGGAAAAGAAAAAAGAAGCCGGTTACTCACTGACCGATACTCCTGCAGTTCTTTCCGACAAACCTTTTGTTCATCTCCATGCCCATTCACAGTTCTCTGTTCTCCAGGCCACCCCGGACGTGAAGGCTATGGTGACGAAAGCAAAAGAACTTGGAATGCCTGCCGTGGCGATCACAGACCTCGGTAACATGTACGGAGCATTCAAGTTTGTGCGGGAAGCGATCAATCATCAGCTCAAGCCCATCGTTGGTTGCGAATTCTTTATCGCTGACGAGCGGAAGAAACTGAAATTCACCAAAGACAATCCGGACAAGCGTTATCACCAGGTGCTCATCGCCAAAAATAAAAATGGCTATCACAATCTGGCTAAGCTGAGTTCGCTCGGATTTACCGAAGGATTGTATGGGATCTACCCGCGTATAGACAAAGAGTTGGTTCAGCAATACAGGGCTGACCTTATCGCCACTACCGGAAACCTCCACAGCGAAGTTCCGCACCTCATCCTGCATGTTGGAGAAAAGCAGGCTGAGGAAGCCTTTAAATGGTGGCATTCTGTATTCGGTGAAGATTTCTATGTGGAGATCAACCGGCACGGTATTGCAGAAGAAGATCACGTGAACGAAACATTGCTTCGATTCGCGAACAAGTATAACGTGAAGTACTTCGCTGCAAACGAATGTTTCTACCTCGACAAAGATGAAGCACCTGCCCACGATGTATTGCTCTGTATAAAAGAAGGAGAATTTAAATCCACTCCGATCGGGTATGGACGCGGGCATCGCCTCGGTCTTGCCAATGATCAATACTATTTTAAATCTCAGGATGAGATGAAATCTATCTTCCGCGATATGCCGGAAGCCATCGACACGATTTCGGAGATCCTTGACAAGATTGAAAGCTACACACTCGAACGCAATGTGTTGCTTCCAAAATTCGATATTCCGAAAGAATTCAATACGGAAGATGAGTACCTGCGTCACCTTACCTACGAAGGTGCAAAAAAACGTTATTCAGAGATCACGCCAGCAATTAGCGAACGTCTCGACTTCGAATTGGCAACGATTCAGAAAACCGGTTACCCGGGATATTTCCTCATTGTGCAGGACTTCACTTCAAAAGCACGCGAGATGGGCGTGAGTGTCGGACCGGGTCGTGGTTCTGCTGCTGGTTCTGCAGTAGCGTACTGCATCGGAATTACAAACGTTGACCCGATCAAGTACGACTTGCTTTTTGAGCGTTTCCTTAACCCTGACCGCGTATCACTTCCCGATATCGATATCGACTTTGACGATGCAGGTCGCGACAGCGTATTGAAATATGTTATTGAGAAATACGGTAAGAGCCAGGTGGCGCAGATCATTACGTATGGTACCATGGCCGCGAAGTCGTCCATCCGTGACTGCGCGCGCGTGATGGAGCTTCCGCTGAATGAAGCCAACGTCCTTGCGAAAATGATTCCGGAGAAACCAGGCACCACGCTCGATATGGCCTTCGATGAAGTGAAGGAACTTGCCGAGATCAAAAAGGGGTCTGATCTGAAGGCAGATGTGATCCGGCAGGCAGTGATCCTTGAAGGATCTGTCCGCAACACGGGTGTGCATGCCTGTGGCGTTATCATCACGCCTGACGACCTGACGAAATTCGTTCCGGTGGCTACCGCTAAGGATTCGGACATGCTCGTTACGCAATTTGACAACAGCGTGGTCGAAAGTGCGGGCATGCTGAAGATGGACTTTCTTGGTCTGACAACGCTGACGATCATTACCACAACAATCAAAAATATCAAGAAGAGTCACGGCATCGATATCGTAGTGGATGAAATTCCGCTTGACGATGTGAAGACGTATCAACTCTTCCAGCGTGGCGAAACAACGGGTACGTTCCAGTTTGAAAGTGTGGGGATGCAGAAATACCTGCGTCAGCTGAAGCCGGATAAGTTTGAAGATTTGATCGCGATGAACGCGTTGTATCGTCCCGGCCCGATGGAATACATTCCTGCCTTCATCAACCGCAAGCACGGTCGCGAGCCGATCAAATACGATCTGCCTGCCATGGAAGAATTCCTTGCAGAGACGTACGGTATCACGGTGTACCAGGAGCAGGTAATGCTTTTGTCTCAGAAGCTTGCCGGATTCAGCAAGGGTGATGCTGACGTTCTGCGTAAAGCGATGGGTAAAAAGCAGAAAGCGGTGCTGGACAAGATGAAAGATAAATTCATCGAGGGCTGCAAGAAGAATGGCCACGACCAGGCTATCTGCGAAAAAGTATGGACCGACTGGGAAGCGTTTGCGCAATACGCATTCAACAAATCACACTCGACTTGCTACTCACTGATCGCTTATCACACCGCATATCTCAAAGCGAATTATCCTGCGGAGTACATGGCTGCAGTGTTGACGCACTCACAGAGCAATCTGGAGAACGTTACGTTCTTCATTGAAGAGTGTCGCAACCTTGGAATAAAAGTTCTGGGACCGCATGTGAATGAATCCGGTGTTTATTTCGAAGTAAACAAAGAAGGTCAGATCCGTTTCGGGCTGGGTGCAATCAAGGGCGCAGGCGATGCTGCGGTAGAAGCCATTATCCAGGAGCGCGACCTGAAAGGTCCCTACACGGACATTTTTGATTTCGCGAAACGACTCACCGCCCGTTCGGTCAACAAGAAAACTTTTGAATGTCTTGCGCTTTCCGGAGCCTTCGACTGCTGGAAAGAACTTCATCGCAGGCAATACGTATATGCGCGTGAAGGTGATATCAGTCTTGTAGAAAAAGCGATCAAGTTCGCCACGAAGACACAGCAGGATGAGCAAAGTTCGCAGGCGAGCTTGTTCGGTGGCACATCAGGCACGGCTATGCCAAAGCCGAGAATTGAACCAGTCGAACCATTCAGCGAGATTGAGAAACTAAACCTCGAAAAAGAAGTTGTCGGGATTTACATTTCGGGACACCCGCTGGATCATTTCCGCTTCGAAATGGAAACTTTCTGCACTGCAGCATGCAACCAATTGAATGAGCTCGAACCAATGCTGGGGCGCGATCTTAAGATAGGTGGAATCGTTACAGCGGTAGAACACCGTACAACCAAGACCGGAAAGCCTTTCGGGAAATTTTCCATCGAAGATTACAGTGGCAACACAACATTTACCCTCTTCGGGGAAGATTACCTGAAGTTTAAAACGTTTATGAACGTAGGCTGGTTCCTTTTCATTGAAGGCGTGGTGATGAAGAACACATGGGGTCAGATGAATATCGAATACAAAATCCGGAACATCGATCTGCTGAACGAGATTGGTGTGAAACGCAGCAAAGGAGTTTCGCTTCGTGTAAACCTCAGTGAGGTGACTCCAGACTTGATTGGAAAAATTGAAGATCTCTGCGCAAACTTCTCCGGTGGCGCTCCATTGTATCTGAAGCTGAGAGATGAAAAAGAGAACATCAACCTGGAACTAATGTCCCGAAAGTTCAGGGTGAACCCGGTGAATGACATGGTGAAAGAGATGAAGAAGCTGGCGGATGTCGAGATCGTGATGTAAAAAGCTTAAAGCATAAAGCTTAAAGCCGAAAGCAAAAAGCATAAAGCAGAAAGGAGTAGTTACCGTTCCTTTGATTTCACAGCCTTGAGCAAACATCGGGTAAAGTGTGATCAAGTGATAATCGGGCTTTCAGCTTTATGCTTTGAGCTTCCTGCTCTTTCTTTAGGTGCACGAAATATCGAACGTTGAGGACCAACTTCAATCCCATGAACGACCTCACCACCGACAACATTTACGCCACGATGGTCTCATTATTTCCACCGCAGAACGACTTTGGAGCGCGCGACTTCAGGGAAGTGCTTCATGAATTGCGACTATTCAACGTGACTACGCTCGACCAGTTTAAGAGCATGATGACACGTCACCGCGAACGCATACTCGAGATCGATAGCGGTCGAGTGAATCACACGGGTTATATCGTCAGTTCACTACATTATCTTTTAAGTGACGAAAAGAATATCAAATCGTTCAAGGAAGCCAACAAAGGGAACCTCAGGAGCGACTTTGAGGACTGCCTTAAAAATCGCTATTGGCTTTCCTTCGTGGGACTTATCAGACTAGCGATGGAATTGGAGTTTCGCACCAAATACATGACCTACCTTGAAGACAAGTGGGAAATGCAGTCGGGAGAAACTACTGAAGGGGATTGGGTGCCAGCCTGAGAGGCTATGGCTATGGCTTGAATACGCGGTCATAGGATTTGCCACCACTACAACGCAAAACTATAAATAAAGAGGCGTCAGCGATGGCCATAGCTAAACGCCATAGCTTTCAACCAGCTTTTTCATGGAAGTCTGAACTAACTCCCCTACCTTCGTGTTGAATTACTGTAAACCTTAAATATTCAAACAAAATGGGCAAAACAATAGTACTCAATGACGCTAACTTTGACGCAACCATCAATTCTGATAAGCCGGTTTTAGTAGATTTCTGGGCAGAATGGTGTGGTCCTTGTAAAATGATCGGTCCTGTAGTAGAAGAACTGGCTGGTGACTATGAAGGCAAGGCCGTGATTGCTAAGCTCAACGTTGACGAAAATCCATCAGTAACCGCCCGTTTTGGCATCCGCAGCATTCCAACACTTCTGGTCTTCAAAGGTGGCCAGATTGTAGACAAGCAGGTTGGCGCAGTACCCAAGTCAGTGCTTGCCCAGAAGCTTGAAGCTCAGGTAGTATAAGAAACACGTTTCATAAATAAGTTTGTTAGACCAGGTCCGATAGCCATGGGAGTATTCTCGTGGCTATCGGCTTTTTTATGGCTATGGCTTTGGGCTATAGCTATGGCTAGATTTGGTATGCTCCAACGTCTGTACGCACTGATTTTGAATTTCCTCGTGAAAGTAAGATTTCTAGGTTCGGATAAGCGGGCCATTGCCATAGCCAAAAGCCATAGCTCATTGCTCAGATAACCTTCTTCAATCGCTCAACCATCTCAAACACCGCTGGACATACCATCGTGTTCTTAAAAGTGAGTTCAGTGATTTGAACCATCTTCTTTCGGTCGGTGTGCGGGTATTCGCGGCAGGCTTTGGGCCGGTCTTCGTAAACGCTGCAGTAATTATCGCTGTCAAGGAAGGGGCATGGAGATGATTGTAACACGTAGTCTTTATCTTCGTCTATGCGCAGATATTTTGTGATGAAGTCACCCGGTTTCATCCGGAGCGCTTTAGACACGCGCTCAATGTCGGTCTGATAAAAAATCGGGCTTGTCGTCTTACAACAATTTGCACAAGTCAGGCAATCAAATTCTTCAAAAACCTCTTCGTGAACGCTGTGGAATACATCATCCAGTTTACGTGAGTCCTGCTTCTTCAGACTGGAGAGATATTTCCGGTTTTCCCTTTCTTTATTTTTCGACTGTATCTTAAATTGTTCCAGGTCCACGGCAGGTTGCGTCAACATTTCAGACGCAAATATCGTAAAAATAAGTCTCAACCCCTTCAAGTATGACAACGGCCGCTCTAGCTCCTGACCTTGTAACGGAAAAGCAGCGTATTAACTCCATCGACATGATGCGCGGTCTCGTGATGGTAATCATGGCCCTCGATCACGTGCGTGATTTCTTCCATTATGGTGCGTTCACGGAGGACCCAACGAACATGAGCACGACAACGCCTGCGCTGTTTTTCACGCGGTGGATTACTCACTACTGCGCGCCTACTTTTGTCTTCCTGGCGGGAACTTCAATCTATCTCAATCTGCAACGAAAAAGTAAGCATGAGCTTTCGCGATTTCTCTTAACACGCGGCCTCTGGCTAATCGTGCTGGAGCTTGTTGTCGTCCGCTTCGGTATTCTTTTTAATTTCTACTACGATGTGATCATTCTGCAGGTGATCTGGGCCATAGGTGGCTCGATGGTAATCCTCGCAGGCCTGATCCACCTCAATTACAAAGCGATTGTAGCGCTTGGATTCGTTATCGTTTTTGGTCACAATATTTTTGACTTCTTCCCGCTCCAGCAGGGCGACAGGTTTTTCGGCTTGTGGTCCATCATTCGTCAGGCGGGATTCTTCAGTGTGACACCAACAACTTCCGTGTTCGTACCTTATGCCCTTCTACCGTGGCTCGGCATCATGTTGCTCGGCTTTGGCCTGGGCAAATTGTATTCGGGTGAATACAGAAAAGAAGAACGAAGAAAAATTCTCTTTTCACTTGGCGGGGGCGCGATCCTTCTCTTCATCATCCTCCGCTTTATTAACGTTTATGGTGACCCATCACACTGGGCAGTGCAGGCGAATCCATTGTTCACGCTCATGAGCTTTCTGAACACCACCAAGTATCCGGTTTCGTTGTTATACACCCTGATGACGCTTGGTCCGGTCCTCGTGATACTCGCATTGCTCGAAAATTTCGATCTGTCATTTCTGCGACCATTGAATGTCTTCGGACGTGTGCCGATGTTCTACTACATCATGCATTTCTATCTCATCCACGCATTATCCCTCGTGTTCTTCCTGAATAAAACCGGAAAGTCGCTGGGCGAAGTTGATTTCCATTTCAGCCAATCGTTTGGTGGCATCACTCCGGAAGGTGGCTACTCTCTCACGACAACATATCTCGTATGGATTGCCATCGTCATCTTCCTCTACCCATTCTGCGTGTGGTACAACCGATATAAGAGTACGCATAAGGACTGGTGGCTTTCCTACTTATAGAATTCGTCTCTCGCCCTCGGGGGCTCTTAAGCGTTTACGTCTTCTTGGGCTTCGGATTGAAAGGCATTAGGCATTAGGCATTAGGAAATAGGCGTGTTGGCTGCGGATTGCGGTGAAGCCAATCCGTGGAAACTTTACCTATCCGAATACCGGTTGGCAGGAACACTCTTCCACCACTAATGCCTAATGCCCAATGCCTAATTACTATTTTGAGGCTGTATAGTTGAATTCATCCTGCACCCATTTGCCGTCTTTGTCCTGGCGCTCGAGGGTGACTTTAAGTTTGTCAACGGCTGTGCGTTCGAACGTGAGCGATGTTTTTTTATCAGGGCGCTCGAAACGGGCAACGTTTTCATCAAGATACATGAGCGGGTATTCGTACGGCTTGTCTTTTTCTTCCCACGCAATATTACCCGGACTGAAATGACGCAGCTTCATTACAGGTCCTGTTGGTTGTTGTTCAATTACAATAAATTCGTAGAAGACAATCTTGCCATCTTTGACGCAGCGGTACGAGCACATCATATTGTTCCCCAGCGGCTCGCTCCAGTTTTCTTCCATGTCGCCCCATTGTCCCTTTGTAACCCATTTGCCTGACATAAACGAAAGGTCACTGATGTTGCGGAGTGGCGCCTGCGACAAGGCTGCCTGGGCAAGAAGTATGAATAAAACGATCAACCGTATTTTCATAAGCTCACTTTATTTATATACGACTCGGCTAGTATAAGAAGTTTCCTGCGGCCAATCAATTTCGATCCGACCAAACGAATGGCTATTTAATGACGTTGTGCTTTTTCAAGAGTTTGAGCACCTCATCAAGCGGCAATGCTTCGATGGTATGCTGATCCTTGCCGGTCATCGTGGTTGCCATAAACAGCGAGTTGATCACCGCTTCTTCCGTTGCTTCGATCACGGCCATAAATAGCGGTGATGTTGCATCGTTTCTGAGGTCTGTCATCTGATCAAGTCGGTTATCAGCGCTGTGCTCGATGCGATTCGCTTCATGTGTCGAAAAAGCAATGGCATAATCGCCACTTCCATTCGATGCAATTCCTCCGGTTCTTGCAAGACCCAGCATGCTTCGTTTCGCAAGGCGTTGGAGGTTGCGTGCGTCTAGTGGCGCATCGGTTGCAATGACAATCATGCATGATCCGTCAGCCGTATCCCGCAGCAGCGGACTCATATAAAATTTCTTCAGGGCCTCTCCTACCCCCACACCATCAATGGTAAGGACACCACCGAAATTTGTTTGTACCAGAACGCCAACAGTGTAGCCACCGGCTTCCTTCGGGAGAACGCGTGACGAAGTGCCAATTCCACCCTTAAAGCCGAAGCACACAGTACCTGTTCCCGCACCAACATTCCCTTCCGGCACTGCACCACCTTGTGCACGCTTCAGCGCAGCAATGACATGCTCCTCTTTGACATGACGTCCACGGATGTCGTTCAGGTAGCCATCATTCGTTTCACCCACAATAGCGTTCACCGATTGCACATTTTCATTTCCCGGCTGACTCAATGTATACTGGATGAGTCCGTTCATTCCAGCGGCAACACTGAGCGTGTTCGTGAGAATTATCGGTGTCTCAATATTTCCAAGTTCGTTCACCTGCGTTGTGCCTGCAAGCTTACCGAATCCATTTTCAACATAAACTCCTGCCGGCACTTTCGATTGAAACACATTACCACTGTGAGGAACAATTGCTGTAACACCGGTGCGGATGTGCTCTCCTTCGATCAGCGTTGTATGTCCAACCGTTACGCCTGGCACATCCGTGATCGCATTTAGTTTTCCCGGCTGAAGCACACCGATCTTCACGCCTTGGTCACGCGCGCGTTTTCGTTCGGTTATATTTTGAGAGAAGCTGTCAAAACTAATCGTGGCAATTAATATTAAAAGGAGACTTCGCATATGCATGGATATTCATACAAATTACAAATTCGCTGGGAATTGGCACAGTCAGGGTTTTGGAAGGAGGAGTCAGAGCCTACGTCATTTTCGGTAAATTTACTGTAGGTATTTGCAAAAAGGCACAATAAATCTCAGGCAGGTTCGACTTAACTGGTAATGCTGAAAAAAACCTTTATCGGATTCGTTTCCCTTTTGGTCCTTCTGTCCATTGCAACAGCTGTGTTTATGCAACAAAAATCATTTGGCAAGCTTCCTTCCGGTGCGCGACTTGAACGCATCAAAAACTCCAAACAGTACAAAGACGGATCGTTTGAGAATATCGAGCCCACGAAGTTGCTTGCTGCTGATGCTTCATACTTTGGCATGGTAACCAAATATTTTGGCAAGGGCATCGACCGCGAGCCGGTAAAAAATCTTCCCTCAGTCAAAACCAATCTGGACGGTCTTCCGAAAGAAAAACCTTCATTGGTGTGGTTCGGACACTCTTCGTTCCTTATTTCCATCAATGGTAAGAGGATCCTTTCTGATCCGGTCTTCAGTGACAGGCCGTCTCCGGTGCAATACGCAGGAAGTAAGAGTTACCCGGGGACGCGCGTTTTCGATGTAGCAGATCTGCCAGCCCTGGATGTAATCGTAATCAGCCATGATCATTATGACCACCTCGACTACAACACCATTGTCGCACTGACTCCGCGAACAAAATTTTTCTGTGTACCGCTTGGCGTTGGAGAGCATCTGATACACTGGGGTGTCCCTGCAAACAAGATCAAAGAGTTCGACTGGTGGGAAGGTGAAACGGTTATGGAGGGAATCGAACTTACCTGTACTCCTGCGCGTCATTTTTCAGGCAGAGGCTTTCGCGGAAATAAAACGTTGTGGGCCTCGTTTGTGCTGAAGACCGGTGGTTACAATATTTTTATCGGAGGTGATTCAGGCTACGATAACTCATTCAAAGCTATTGGTGAGGCACTTGGGCCGTTCGACATTGCGATGCTGGAATGTGGTCAGTATGACAAGCAGTGGCCTGATATCCATATGATGCCGGAGGAAACGGTTCAGGCAAGCATCGACCTTAACGCGAAAACACTTTTGCCGGTTCATTGGGGGAAATTTACGCTTGCGCTTCATCCCTGGAAAGAACCGATCGAAAGGGCAACCGCTCATGCAAAGAAGCTTGGCGTCAATGTCACGACACCACTTATCGGTGAAGCGATCTATCTCGATGGGTCCTATCCTGCCACGCGCTGGTGGGAAGGATATTAAACCCAGCTTATTAGTGTCGTGTTAAGGAGAGATGAAATTATCCTTTACTTACTCATATTAATTTCATTTCTTCGCCTTCTATGCGGCAATTCGTTCTATCCGTTCTGTGGATATCTTCTTCGCTGCTGTCAGTTTCACAGCAGAAAAATGAAAAACCATATGTCATCCTTGTTTCATTCGATGGTTTCCGCCACGATTACGTGGAGCGTTTTCAACTTACCAATTTCAAAAAATTTATAAAAGAAGGTTCCGCTGCAGCGGGATTGATCCCTTCATTTCCATCCAAGACGTTTCCGAACCATTATACGATTGTGACCGGATTGTATCCAGGGAATCATGGTCTTGTTGACAACGGGTTTTACGATCCGGATCAGGAGAAGTTATATACAATGCGCAATCGCGAGGTGGTGACAGACTCTTCATTTTACGGTGGAATACCCCTCTGGCAACTGGCGAGACGGAATGGAATCAAGTCTGCATCATATTTCTGGGTCGGCTCTGAATTGCGCCAGGAAAATCTCCATCCTGATTATTACTATCAATACGACCAGTCCGTTCCTTTCGCAGACCGGATCGACAAAATCGTAGAATGGCTGCAGATGCCGGAGGCTGATCGTCCGCGGATGATCACGCTGTATTTTTCTTCGCCCGACTTCGAGTCGCACCGGTATGGGCCCGTGGCACCGGAAACACGAAAGAAAGTGGTCGAGATGGACTCCCTGCTTGGTGTAATGGTGAAGCGGGTGGATGCCACCAGGTTACCAGTGAACATGGTACTTGTATCGGATCACGGGATGAAAGAGCTAACAGACAAGCCTGAGACGTACGTCTATCTTGACGAACTGGTAAAAGCAACGCCCGGGATACACGTAGTGAATGGTGGCACACAAGCACATGTCTATACAAAATCTACAAGCCAACGCGACTCCCTCGCTACATCATTAAGGAAACTTGCGAAAGGATTCAGCGTGGTTTCGGCAACGGAATTTCCCCGTGACTGGCATTACAATAATCCGCGCTCCGGTGACGTTTTGATTATAGCCGATCCAGGAAAGTATCTCGTGGTCGGCAACAAGGAGGCGCATGCGAAGGAATCGAATTCGGGCGGCACGTTCGGTGTGCACGGCTATGATCCGGCTAAAGTAAAAGATATGAACGGCATCTTCTACGCGAGAGGCCCGAGGGTAAAGGCGGGCAAAAAGATACCTGCGTTTAAAAACATTCACATCTATCCGTTTGTCGCGCTCCTGCTCGACATGCCCCTCCCTCCGATCGATGGTGATGAAAATGTTTTGCGACCTATATTTAACAGAAAATAACGTACCAGGAGCCGCAATAAGGAAACCTGGTGCAGCTGCAATATTCATCGCCCGCGCATTACCATTTCATTACTAAATTGTAAATTAGCAAAGCGAACCGGGCGATTTTAATGGATGCTCTCGAAGATTTCAAGAAAGAGTTAAGAAACCATCACCAGGAAACGCTTGCCTTTCTTCAGCAAGCTGCCAATCATGCCTACACCTCAGGTGACACCAATCTTCTGGCTTTTATAGAGAAGGAAAAAAAGAAGGTTGAGAAGCGCCTCTCGCAGATTCAGCAGCACTCGGAAGAGTTAGACCCCATTGTGCAGAGCGCTGTCGAAATCCGGACGAAGGATCTTGAAAAACAGATCGAGACCCTCCACAAGACAAAAGAAGCATTGCGGTCAGACAACCTCTTTCTCGAATACAAAAAGAAAGACCTGCTCCACCTTGCCAGTGCACTTGAAGAGACAAACGAAGACATTACGTCAAGAAATGCTGAGCTTGTGCGGCAGCAGCAGATGATCACACAGCAGTCAATGGAACTTCATGCGATCCACCAGGAGATTCTGGAAAAGCACAAGGAGCTTGAACTTCAAAAGGAGGCACTCCAGGATCAGTCAGACTATTTGCACGAAGCGAATCAGACGATCACAATGATGCACGAAGAGGTGCAGAAACAAAAAGACGAGATCCTGAAGAAGAACGAAGAACTGCTGAACCTCAATAACGAAAAGAACAACCTTATCGGAATTGTCGCCCACGACCTGAAGAGCCCCCTGAACCAGATGCGCGGATTGCTTAGCATCATCAAAGTCAAAATCGATAAAACTGATGCTGAAACCACCGCTTGCCTCGACATGATTGAAAAAAGTGCCACGCGTTTAACTGCGCTGATCGCAAAAATTCTCGATGTCGAAGCCATCGAGTCAAAGGATCTGAACCTGGTGATGGAGCGATTCAATCTATCCGAGATCCTGAAGTTGCTGGTAGAGCGATACTCACTTGCAGCAGCTGAAAAGTCGATCAGGCTTGAAACGCAGTTTGAAGAGGATATTCTCGTCATGGCCGACAAGGTGTACACCATGCAGATCTTCGACAACCTCCTGTCCAACGCAATTAAATTCTCCCCTCCAAACAAAAACATCTTCATCCGTGTTTATAAAGATCGGGACGGGATCACAACCGAGATCAGGGATGAGGGACCAGGTATTTCCCAGGACGATATGAAAAAGTTGTTTGGTAAGTACCAAAAACTATCGGCCAGACCGACCGGAAATGAATCATCTACCGGGCTGGGTCTGTCAATCGTGAAAAAATTTGCTGAGGCTATGAACGGCAAAATCTGGTGTGAAAGTGAATTCGGCCAGGGTGCAAGCTTTTTTGTTTCGCTGAACAAATAGGTCGGAAAAATGGAATAGGCGAATCCAAAGCTGATATTTAATACGTAGATAGGCTAAGAACGAATTATTTTCTACCAGCAATTGTTCAATAAAAAAATGCAACATATGATCCGATACACCCTGCTTTTCTTCGTGATTATGCTGGCAGCCTGCAAAGATGCAAGGCCTCAACAGGATCAGCAAGTTCCCGCATCAAAAGTGAAAACTTCAACTATGGATACTGTAAAAAAAGTCTATAAAACCGAGGAAGAATGGAAGAAGGTCCTTACACCCGAACAATACCATGTATTGCGCGAAAAAGGAACCGATGCACCATTCACCGGCAAACTCACACTTAACAAGGAAAAGGGTTTATATTCATGCGCAGCGTGCGGTAACGAACTTTTTACTTCTGATATGAAGTTTGAGTCCCACTGCGGATGGCCAAGCTTTGACCGCGAGTTAGAAGGCGGAAAGATCATCACACAGGTTGATAAGAGCTATGGAATGGTTCGTACAGAAATACTTTGTGCAAAATGCGGCTCTCATCTTGGTCATCTGTTTGATGACGGACCTACCAGTACCGGCCTTCGCTACTGCGTGAACTCGACATCGCTTGAATTCAAGAAAAGCAACAAGTAATATTTTTGTCCTGTTTAGTTCTGTGCCATCGTCTGAAAGGATGATGGCATAATTTTTTTATTTTTTTTGCCCCCAATTGTCTCCTTTCCATTCATTTCTCTTATACGATAGTTTAACGTTGACATATGCAGGTAGAAGAGTATACGCTCAATCGCGGTTTACTTCATCGTTATTAACGAGATAAATGAAAAATGACCCTTGAGTGAATGTTCCTGTAAATTTTGTTATTGGCCAAATCAGTGAAAGTGATTTTGAACTTCTCCACAGCGACTATGAAGTGACATCAAAAATGATTTTGTCGAGAGACGATTTCGACTTGTTCCATTATGCGGTTGGAGATCGCATTCAGGTTGAAACGGATAACGGCAATCGCCTTTGGTGCGAGATACTGGAACTTGAAACATTGAACGAGGAAGAGAATGGGCGCGTGTTGCTGATTTTTACCTTGAAAAAAGAAAAGAGCTGATCATTTTTTTTGCAGCACAGTTAAAAAATCGTTGCGATAAGTCTGGCCGATAGGAACACGAAAAGTGCGGATAAAAATCTGGTTTCCTTCCACGTATTCCAGTTTCCTCAATGCTACCACATACGACTTATGGACGCGCTGAAATAATGCGGCAGGCAACTGTTCAAACAACCGCTGCAATGTCTGATGAACAATGAGCGTCTTGCCCGGTAATACCACCTTGACGTAGTCGCCCATCGCCTCAAGAAAAAGAATTTCATCGATTGCCACCTTGTGAAATTTCTTATCGGCCTGTAACATGATGAACGGATCCGCCTGCTGCGAAGTGTTCGACATAATTCCCTGCAACTTGTTAACGGCCTTAACAAATCTCTCAAACGGGAACGGCTTGACAAGGTAGTCGACTGCGCTGACTTCAAATCCAGCTACTGCATACTCGGGATAAGCTGTTGTGAAGATGACGTAGGGTGGATTGTGCAATGATTTATAAAAATCCAAACCTGATAACCTTGGCATAGTGATGTCAAGAAACAGAAGATCGGGATTCAGTGCCGGAAGTTTTTGTGAGGCTTCGATGGCATTATTGCACACCCCAAGCAACTCGAGCACTTCGAAATCATTGATATACCGCGTGAGAATCTCCTGCGATACCGGCTCATCTTCAACAATCATGCACGTGATTCGCTTCATGTGACTTTCAGGTTCAAATTTACGGTAAATAAGTGATCAGTCTCTTCCACTTTAAACGAAAATGAATTGCCGTAGACCAATCGCAGTCGTTCCTCAATATTTTTCAGGCCTACGCCTCCCTTTTGCTCTGATGATGGGGCCAGTCCTTTGTTATTAACCACACGAAAGTTAACCTGACGACCGTTCGAAGTAAGTTCAATCGTTACAAAACCATCAATGCCATCGCCCATCAGGCCGTGCTTAAAACTATTCTCTACGAGTGGCAACAGAAGCATTGGTTCAATCTCCAACTCGCCATTCTCAACCTCATGCTGGAAGGAAATGCGGGCCGAATCACGGACACGGTATTTTTGCAACTCCAGATAATTGTGAACGAGGCTTACTTCGGACGAAAGTCTGACTTTGCCACGGGCGGACTCATAAATTACATAACGCAACGTTTCTGATAATTTCAATATCGCGTCAGACGTTTCATCAGATTTTTTCAGCGCAAGGCCGTAAAGTACCGTCAGGCTGTTGAAAAGGAAATGTGGATTTACCTGGTTCGTCAATGCTTTCAGTTCTGCCTTCACTTTTTCCCTTTCAAGCACAATCACCTGGTGGCGCGCTTCCTGAAACTGAAACCATTCCCAGGAGAGATCCAGAAGTGTCAGGAGAAAGATGTACACAAAAAAGAATTTCATCAGATCACCGAAACTGTAATAGGAAATGAAATAATAGCCTGGCATAATCACATCGATCAGCTTGTCGAAAAGAATGTAATTGAAAAGGGCTCCGGCCATCACGTTGAACAGGCTCAATACAACGAATGCGATATACCTCTCATTTTTCAAAAAATGCTTTTGGATAACCCATTCATTGATGGCCCCGAAAAGTATGAGTGTGCCAAGAAAGATTGAAGTATATATATGATCGATCATCTGCCACTCACTTGAGCCTGCAAAAATGCTCAGCAGGATAAAATACGCAGCGGTGCAGAACACAAGATCTTTGATCCATCGCGTATTAACAGAAAAGGCAGTTATCATCAGATCGATCTTTTTAGAATGAGTGCCATCGCATTGTCTCCTTCGAATGCGGATTCATCGTTGCCATATTTGATCAGGAATTTCCGCAACTCTTCAGTTGATGCGGTCAACACATACGATTTGTCTTCATCCTTTCCGGAATTCTCGTCCACAATCACCTCATGCGAGATCTTGATCCGGTTCTGACTGAAAAGTTTGTGCAGCCATTCCTCGTTAAACCATTTGATCTCAACAGTCTCCGCATCGAGTTTAGAGACTTTTGCGACCGAATGCGTGGGCAGCAGGTGCATTTCGAATAAATCGTTTACGCTGCCATCGCTGGCCAGCGGACGCAAGTCGAGGAAGAAATTCCCGTCTAGCTGAAAAAGGTAAGCGAGAAACGAAGCGTCCATGCCGTCCTTTGTAAATATCATTTCATAGGCATGTGCATCATTGGTTACCCGACTGATCTTCCATCTGTTGCCATCCTGGTCAGACCAGGTATTGACAAGCTCACTTTTAAAGACAAGGTCGTTGTTCAGGTAGAACGGGTGGAGGGACTTGACAATGCACCCTTGGAGAAGGGCGACCATCATCACGAATATTAAAAGATGTTTCTTCATAAGATTGATTGTTTAATGATGACCAAAAATCCCGGGAATCAGTCACTGTAAGAAATTTTTTCGATGAACGGGCCGTACACATAGCCAAACAAAGGAATAGTGGAGCGTTTTATCCAACGCCACCTGATGGGTACACGATTTTAGCTGGATTCTAAGCACTGTCTAGCAAGGGGATTATGGAAGAAAAGAAGAATATTCTGGACGATAAACTGCACTGGTACAAGGATGCAGTAATTTATGAAGTTCACATCAAGGCGTTTCGCGATGCCAACGGTGACGGTATTGGCGACTTCAAAGGGCTGCTTGAGAAGCTGGACTACCTGAAAGATCTGGGTGTCACGGCCATATGGCTGCTCCCCTTCTATCCGTCTCCGCTCCGCGATGACGGTTATGATATTGCCGACTATTTCAGCATAAATCCTTCATACGGAAATATAGACGACCTGAAGCTGCTGCTTAAAGAAGCACATGCGCGAAATCTGAAAGTGATCACAGAACTTGTGATCAACCACACATCCGATCAGCATCCATGGTTTCAGCGGGCGCGCACTGCGCCAAAAGATTCCGATTTGAGAAATTATTACGTGTGGTCGGATGACCCAACGAAATACAAAGACGTTCGGATCATTTTTCAGGACTTCGAAACATCAAACTGGACGTGGGACCCGGTCGCTAACCAATACTACTGGCATCGGTTCTTCCATCACCAGCCCGATCTGAACTACGACAATCCGCTTGTGCAGCAGGAAGTTTTCAAGATCCTTGATTTCTGGTGTTCGATGGGCGTTGACGGGTTCCGTCTTGATGCCGTGCCTTATCTTTTTGAACGCGAAGGCACAAACGGAGAAAATCTTCCGGAGACGCACGCATTTCTGAAAAAATTACGGAAGCATGTTGATGATCATTATCCGGGAACGCTTCTGCTTGCGGAGGCAAACATGTGGCCGGAAGATTCAGCGTCATACTTTGGCAATGGCGATGAGTGTCACATGAACTATCACTTTCCGGTGATGCCGCGTATGTTCATGGCGTTGCAAACCGAGGACCGTTATCCGATTACTGATATTTTCGATCAAACTCCAGACATACCGGCAACATGTCAGTGGGCGATCTTCCTGCGCAATCACGATGAGCTCACGCTTGAAATGGTGACTGACGAAGAACGCGACTACATGTATAAGGTGTATGTCAAAGATCCGAAAGCGCGGATCAATCTTGGGATTCGCCACAGGTTAGCTCCGCTGATGGGAAATAATCGCAAAAAAATTGAGCTGCTGAATTACCTGCTGTTTTCGCTTCCCGGCACACCCGTGATTTACTACGGAGACGAAATCGGGATGGGAGACAACTTTTACCTGGGTGACCGCGATGGCGTGCGAACTCCGATGCAATGGTCGTCCGACAGAAATGCTGGTTTCTCGGAAGCCAATCCGCACAAACTGTATCTACCGGTGATCCTCGATCCTGAATATCACTATGAAGCGGTGAATGTTGAAATACAGAACTGGAACACTTCTTCGCTGCTGTGGTGGATGAAGCGACTCATCAACAGAAGAAAACAATATAAAGCGTTAAGTCGTGGAGACATGAAGTTTGTCTCTTCGGAGAATCCAAAAATTCTTGCCTTCACAAGAACATACGAGGATGAGACAATGCTCGTTGTTGTCAACCTGTCGCGCTACACGCAGCCGGTGGAACTTGACCTGGCACACTTCTCTGGTTACACGCCAGTTGAGGTTTTCAGCAAGAATAAATTTCCGTCTATCAAACAGGACGGAACATACTTCACAACGCTGGGTGGACACGATTGCCAGTGGTTCATTCTCGAAAAGCAAACGGCACTGCTCAACAGCACCAACGCGCTGCCGCGAATTGAGCTGACGCGCTGGGAGGATATTCTCCAGCGCGACTCCGTATTGCGCCTTGAGAATATAGTGCTGCCACAGTATCTCAGCAAGTTACGTTGGTTCGGTGGAAAGGGCCGTGTGGTCGAGACCATGTCAATCATTCGTTCAACGTCAATTCCGTTGGAGGAAAATTCTGCAGTCTTCTTGCTCATAGAAGTAAATTATCAGAGCGGACTTCCAGATATATATTTCCTGCCAGTAGCATTTGGAAAGCAGTCACTCGCGCTGAAGCTGAAAGACAATTGCCCTAAAGCTGTTATCTGTAACATGCGGGTTAACGGTGAGGATGGAATTCTGTACGATGCGCTGTACGGTCTCGAGCTTCAGGAATATCTTCTAAAGCAACTTGGGGGAAATCAGAAAATTTCACTCGTAGAAGGCGATATCGTATTCCGTGGAAACGATGTCTTGAGAAATCACCTTGAAAGACAGGAAAATGCAAAACCTCGTGTGCTGTCGGGTGAGCAGAGCAACACATCGCTGATGTATGGGAACCGGTTCTTTTTGAAACTTTACCGAAAGGTTGACCGCGCAATGAACCCTGACCTTGAAATTTCACATTTCCTTTCGCAACAGGGAAAATTCAAAAACATTCCGCCTTTCGTTGGGTCGATTGAATGGTATTATGACCGCGGCTCGATGGTGCTTGGTTTAATGCAGGAAGCGGTCGAAAACAGTGGTGACGCATGGACCTACATGCTTGAGCGGCTCGACAACTTTAACGACCGGATCCTCGAGCAATCACCTGGCCACGCTGGACCACCACCGAAGGTAGGAAGCTTTATCAATCCGATCTCGTATGACGAACTGCCGGAGCAAATGAAGGAATTGCTTGATGCCAATATTGCAGAGAAAGCGCGCATGCTGGGTGTCAGGACGGGAGAAATGCACAAGGCACTGGCCGCAGGACAATCGGTCGATTTCAAACCTGAAGAGTATTCGCTTCACTATCAACGATCATTGTTTGCAGGCCTGCAGTCGCTGGTGCGCGGAACGTTCCAAAGCCAGGCGAAAAATCTGATCAAGTTGTCTGACGAGGTTCGCAACGAGGCGATTGAAGTACTTGAAATGAAGAATGAGATTCTCAATGTACTGAAGAACATTTACAAACATAAAATTGATGTAACGAAGATCAGGATACATGGGGATTTTCATCTGGGGCAGGTCATTTATACCGGAAAGGACTTTATACTGACGGATTTTGAAGGGGAGCCCGCACGCAGCTACAGTGAGAGGCGATTGAAGCGCTCACCGCTTCGCGATGTGGCAGGCATGATACGTTCATTTCACTATGCCGCCTATGCAAGCTTGTTCCTCGACAACCAGATCCGGAAAGCCGACTTTCCAAAGCTGATCCCATATATTGATCAGTGGTACTACTACATGAGCCAGTTTTATGTTCGCGCGTATCTCGAAACCGTGGAAGGCAGTTCGTTCATTCCAAAAAGCAAAGAAGACCTGATGATCCTCATGCGGACATTCCTGCTTGAAAAGGCAATCTATGAATTGAACTACGAGCTTAACAATCGTCCCGACTGGGTAGTGATTCCGTTGCGCGGCATCAAATCACTGATGGGAAAGGAAAGCAAAATGCCGGAACAAAACTCAGGTGAGAAAATAAATGAAGTATTAATCGAAAACAGATAACATCATGTCAGCAAATTTCATATCCAAAACAAGTGTTACGATCCATGCACCTGCTGCGCAAGTGTGGGACGCATTGACGTCACCTGAACTGATTCGGCAATATTTGTTTGGAACAAACACTGAAACTGACTGGAAAGTCGGAAGTGATATCCGATGGCGCGGTGAGTACGAGGGCAAATCCTATGAAGACAAAGGAAAGATCCTTCAGGTGTTGCCGGAAAAACTCCTTCAGCACACATATCACAGCGCTATGTCGGGCATTGAAGACAAGCCGGAAAACTATTTCAACGTCACGTACGAACTTGAGGAAACGGATGGAGAAACAACTGTGACAGTCGCCAACTCAAATCTTCCGGATGAAAAATCTGTGGCGCATTCCGAAAGTAACTGGAGCCAGGTGCTTTCAAAACTAAAGGAAGTTGTCGAACGTAGAATGGAACAAGTATTGAGATAGGGATTCAGCCGTCAACTTCTAGCCGAAAATTTTCCTAAATTTTGAGGATGAAAACGCTTTCGCTGGATGATATTGTGATCCGCACAGCCCTGCGCCCCGGTGACCTTGGCTATATCACCTACCTTCATGGAAGAATGTATAATGACGAATACAACTTCGGTGTTGAATTCGAAGCTTATGTAGCCAAAACACTCGCTGAATTTTATGAACAGTACGATGTGGAAACAAATCGCTTTTGGATCTGTGAACATGACAACAAGATCATCGGCTGCATTGCGTTGATGAATCGCGGTGATGCTGCTCAGCTTCGCTACTTCCTTGTGTTGCCGCAATACAGAGGCATCGGTCTTGGAAAGAAGCTGATGGGACTGTACATGGATTTTCTACGACAATGCAATTACCGGAAAAGCTTTCTGCTAACGACTGACGAGCTTGGCGCTGCGGCTAAGCTTTATACAAGTCACGGATTCAAAATGACCGAGAGAATTCCATCAAATGCGTTTGGAAAATCGCTGATCGAACAGCGCTATGAGTGGCAGGCGGAGGATAGTTTATAATGTTGCACGAACACTTAGTCCGCCAGGATACGGATATAATTTGACCTGGATGGCTTGCTGGCGTACGATTGGCCGAAACTTGTTCGCTGCCATTCTCTTTACTGCAGCATCTGCGCAAAACCACGCGATCGCTCCACCAAACGCGATATCTGATACCCAGTGTACATCAAGGTACATCCGGCTTGCGGCCGTGAGTGTCGCGAGCGAATAGAAGAATATTTTTACCGGGATCGGCTCTACCTGCCGGGCGAGAATCAAGCTTGTTGTAAATGCTACGGTTGTGTGACCTGATGGCAGGGAGTGGTATGGAGAATCTGAATTGAAAGGATCTGCCTCATAGTTGCCGATGTTGAGATTCGGTCGGGCTCTGCCGATTGCATTCTTAAAGAACGTCTGCACAATCGTGCTGCTGCCCAATCCGGATGCCAGCATAAGTCCTGTCTCTTTCGCCCATTCATTTTTAAAGATCAATCCGGTCAGATAAAAACCACCGGTAACGGCAACGGCACTATAAGGCTTGCCGTAGTGATTGCCGATCCGTTCGAATTTATCCAACAAGCGTGTTTCTTTTCCTTTCCAGAAATCACGCATTGGTTCGTCAAGGAGAGAAATTGCAGCTGTTCCCACTACCACCGCACCTGCCTTCACAAAATCTTTTCCTTTCCAGCGGGCAGGTGAAGTGAGCGTATAAGCCGCGCCATCAATGACGCGTATTGCATCCCACTGCTTGACGTACACAGTATCGACCTGGGCAGTCGCTACGAACGGTAGAAATAAACAGGCAACCCAAAACTTCCGCATAGGTTAAAGGTAAACTCAGGTGAATATACTTTTATTGTAAAAAACCCTGAGAACATTTCGAAATAAGTTTTATCCCGATTTTTAAGAATTACCTGTAACAGATCGATGTATAAGGGCAAAATTTGCAGTTTTCCAGATCGCTGGTCTGGTCGAACTGCTGCTCGGGATTAAAAATATCTTCAAACAAGGCTTTCAGGTGCTGCTCGAATTCAGGTAAGATACCAGTCACATCTGTAATCTGATCCTTTCCAATCCGCAAGCCAAACGTAAAATCATCATCAAAGAGATTAAGTCGGTTGATGAGCCCTGGCACAAGCTGTACAGGTTTATCGCTTCTCAGAAAGTTTTTCCGGTATAGCAGCGCATATAACAACGTTTGGAAAGCCGCTTTATTTCGCTTTGAGTCGCGGAGGAAAAGTGAAGAGATACTCTCGAAGTTCAATTTATCCTTTCCGGTTTTGTAGTCGATCACTCTCACCTGATCGTCCTTTCGGTCAACGCGGTCTATCTTTCCGCCCACCACCGCTTTGTACGGAGGAAGGTCGAGCTTGACTGTGAAAGTCAAACCTTCGTGTTCAAGCCCTTCAATGTGAAAAGGTGCATGCTTGCTGTCAATTTCAATAATCCGATGCGCGAAGCGTTTGACAATTTCCCTCACTACCAGGCGCTGTCCTTCATACTGCACTTTCTTTGAAGGGTCGAGTCGATATGTGTGAATAAAAACTTTATCGATCAGCCTGTCAACACGCTGCTCAAATGCTGCGAAGTCTCCGGCTTCCACCAGTGAAGTTTTTTTTCGGTCGCGAATCTCCTTATAAAAATTCTCCATCACATCGTGAAGGAAATTTCCCAGCACGCGGGCATCGAGTTCCTCCTCTACCTCATCGGCCTCGCGGATCTTTGCCACATGCCGCAGGTAAAATTTCAGGCGACATTCGATGTATGTATTCAACGCAGAAGGGGAAATCCCCTTGAAGTACGAGTTGCCTTCATTCAATCGGACCAGCTGCTCCATGACCTGTTTGTTCTTCGGAAAGGCGATTGGTAAAATTCCCTGTGGTTGAATAGGATTGTGCAGCACCTTCTTCTCGATCGGAATTCCTGACTCAAAAAGGAGCTGCTGGAGGTAACGGCTCATTTCACCCTGACCGAGTACATCGGTTTCAGAATTGTAAAACAGCGAAATATTTTCCGCCCGTTGCAGCACACGGTAGAACAAGTAGGAATAGATCGCATCCTGGTGCTCCACCGTTGGAAGCTTGTATGCCTTCCGGATGGAAAACGGAATGTAAGAACCTTTTCCACTCAACGCAGGAAATGCGCCTTCGTTCAGCGACAGAATAAACACATTTTTGTAATCCAGGTTCCTTGTTTCGAGCACACCCATGATCTGAAGACCTCTGAGGGGCTCACCGGAGAACGGAATTTTGTTAACGCGGATCAGCTGCCGGAACAGCCGCAAAAAAGACTTCAGATGTGAAACGTTCTGGCTTCTTTCCGAACTCGCGGACAAATTTGTCTCGCCTGCAAACACCTCGTCCAGGCGATTAAAAAATTTGATAAAGTGAAATGCATATTCCTTGTCGAGATCCCCAATCGATTTCAACGATCCAATCTCTGCAATGATAGCCTTGAGATAACGCGTGAGATGAGAAAGCGGTTGCTGTACTCCAGCAAGATCAAGCTCATGAAATATTACCCGATGGAGCATGACTTCTGTAGCGAGATAGCTTTTGGGGATATGGACCCAATTGTTCCTTAGTATTTCTTTGCGCTTTGCCTGCGAGGATGCAGCATCGGCAGCGACAACGTACGGATGTCCAAGCAGCGCGAGCACCTGGCGATGGTTGAAGTGATCATCCTTGCGATTGATCTGAAGATCGATGATCAGCTCTACAAAGTTGAATACTGGTGTGCTGCTCAATGGAAATCCCATCGTGACATTAAGCTTCTCGATTCCAGGAGAGATGCTGTGCAACACGGGCAGCAAGAGCTTTTCATCGGGAAGCACAATCAGTGTTTCCTCCGGTTTCATTCCTTTGGCGATCTCATCATCGAGGATCTGCGCCATCAGCTTCACCTGACCGATAGGTTGCGGTGCGCCATACAAATGAATGGGCTTCTTCTCGGAAACTTTTTGGGAAAAGTGCGAAGGCACGTCTTCGTGAAAAGTCCTTCGCAATGTTTTATGTTCCTGGTATTCACGGAAAAATTTCCCGGCCTCCTGCGCGACATTGTTGACATAATAGCTATCCATGTCCCAGTGGACGATTGCACCCTGCTCAACAAAATGGCTGATGATCTTCTCCTCGGCTGCCGTGAGCGCGTTGAATCCCGCGAAGATGAGTTTCGAGGGCTCAGCAAAAGTCAGCGAAGCTGTGTTATCAGCCACATCGCGGTGAAGCATACCTTCGAAGGCATAACCCTTCTTGCGAAGTTCATCTTTGAAAGTAGTGTACACCTCTGCCAGCCGCCTCCACACAAACAGAAACTTCTTCTTGTTTGCAGTTTCAGCTTCCTCGAAGTTTGACCAGAAATTCTGCAGAAATTCGCGTTGCTCATCCGTCAGAAAATCGAAACTGGAATCCAACTCTTTCTGGTGACTCAGATCCTTAAATAATTGCGTGGCATCGACCAGATATTTGTCGATCTCGTCAAAATCGCGCAGCAGCATGTCGCCCCAGAAATAAAATTGATCAAGGCCTTCAGCGGCAGAGCCCTCCCTATCACTGTCAATCGCAATAATGCGCTGGTACACGGCATGAAGAACATGAATGAGTTCAAGCTTGTCAGGCACTTTCGCGGTTGAAAATCCTGATATAAAATCTTCGATGGTGATAAGCTTTGGCGAGAATGCCGGTTTTGTCAGCAGCATGCCGAGATGCTTCCGGAAATACAGACTTGCTCTCCGATTTGGAAACACGAGCGTCACTTCCTCCAGCACCGGGAAGTTCCTGTAAACTTTTTCTGCCAGTTCTTCGAGAAATGTCTTCATCTAAAATCCTAAGCTCAACTGATCTTTATCTTTACTTTTTCTGACAAGTTTTTCTTTTCCAGGCGCGCGAACTTCAACGAGCTGATTTGTCCGCAGATAAAGGAGATATCCTTTGACATCAACATAATTCATTTGTCGCAGTGTGTCCTGGTAGGCGAGCACCTGCTGATTATCACCCTTGCGCGGCTCTCCCGTTTTGAAATCAACGACTACTGCCCGCTTCTCACTGTATATCAAACGATCCAGCCGGCTCTCATCACCTCCAGGAAGAATGATCGGAATTTCCGTCTGAACTTTCCACTCCCGTGAGAACCACGATGCGACTTCGCTGATCGCGAACAAGCCATTTAATTGCTTGCGCGTGGTTTCAGTTTCTTCTTCAGTGATGAGACCTTCCAGAACAATCTGCCGCAACGTATCCTCGAGTTCGTCAGCATACTTCATTCGAGAAAGCACCGCATGCATGTGAATGCCGTAGTTTATTTTCGCGCGGGCTTCATCGGTCTGTTCAAAAAAGTCTGAACCGGTTTGCCTGATCACGAGCTTCTCCCGCCACAATGTCGAAACATATTCGCGGAGGCTCATGGATTCTGAGTTAGGGGCAGAAGCTGTTTCAGCGATGTTCCATTCTCCCGATTTATAAATGGCCAATGTCTCATTCCACCCGCTGCCCAATTCATTCGTACCCTGGATCGCATTGAAGAGCAGATTCGCAACCGTTCCTTTCGCGCGCACATCCGGATGGGGCGCAGTCACAAGCAATCCCTGCTCTGCACGCGTAAAGGCAACGTAAAGGAGATTCAAGTTGTCGAGATACGTTTTTGTAAATTCCTTGCGATACTCTTCGGCAAAGTATGTCTGCTCAAGAATTTTACCATAGCGGACCGGCAGAAAACCCATTCCTTTGAAAGGTCCCTGTTCTGAACTCACCCATAGGTTCGGAGCTTTGAAACTTTCATGGTCCATACTCCAGCTGCAGAATGGAACGATCACATATTTGAACTGCAACCCTTTGGATTTATGAATCGTCAGGATTTGTGCTGCATCCACTTCCCCGGCAATCTGAACCGATTTTTTCTTTCGGTTTTCCTCCCACCATTCCAGAAACGCTCCAAGGTCATTGCGCTCGCGGCTGTAAAACTCGAGCACGAGGTCCTGGAATGCCTGCAGGTAGACCAGTTCGCCCTGATTCTTTCCCAAATCGAAAATGTGAATGAGCGACTCAGTCAGCTCGATCAGCGGCAATTTTTTAAGATGCGCTTTCTGGCTGGTAAAAGTTTTCGGAAGGTTATTTTCAAATGTGGCAAGATTGGCAACGGCAAATACTTCCGGCATCAGACGTTCAGGCTCATGCATCCTGGCAAACTCAAAACCGAGCTGAGCCCTCGCGATGGCATCGTCCGTGTTTAGGAGATAACGCAACGCACCAAGTAACAGGTTCACAGATGCTGCTCCGTCAATTCTCAGCGATTCATTTGACACCACATCGTATCTGCATCCGGGCTTTGCCTTACCGGAGTTCTTATACTGCAGAAGCTCCGTGGCAATGCGTTGACCTTCGTCATTCCTCCTGACAAGGATAGCAATGTCTTTCAGGCGCGCACCTCGTTTCTGAAGCTGTTCGAGCATTCCCGGAAGTTGCTCAAGCGCCAGCGACATCCAGTCCATACCGGTGGTACCACCTTCAGCATCATCGGTAAACAAAGTGACTTCCTGCTCATCCGGCTCCGGCCTGATAAATCTCACCTCAACAAATCCTTCCGAACTTTTTACATTCTGCTGCCCGACATCCGTATACGCTTCCTGTGCAATCGCTTCTCCGGTTTCCAATGCAACGATCTCCGCTGCTGTTTTGAATAGGGCATTGTTAAAACCAATGACTGCGCGCGCACTGCGAAAATTTTTGAAAAGCTCTTTCACATCGACACGGTCTTCACCGATCCGCGAAATGATCTCCCGCTGCAACAGATTCAGATCACCGCCACGCCAGCGGTAAATGGCCTGCTTCACATCGCCAACCACAAGGCCAGGATAACCCTGATCAAGACTATTCGTGATCAGCGGCTGAAAGTTTCTCCACTGCATGCCGGAAGTATCCTGAAATTCATCGATGAGATAATTTCTGTAAAAGGATCCGACTTTCTCGTAAATGAAAGGCGTATCGCTGTCGCTGATCACGCCATTGAGAAATTTTGGCGCATCCGCGAGCAACATGACATTGTTCTCGTTCTTGTACTCCTTCAGTTTCCGGGCGATGTCGGAAATCAGCCCGAATACATAAAGATTCTTCAGGGCAACCTCTGCGCTAAGCGCACGCTGGTAGTGGTCGTTGTACTCGGTGAGAATATCGCCCATCAGTTTCACAAAGCGCAGTTCTGCCTGCTGGTAAATCGCTTTGGCGTGCATGGACTTCTTGTTCGGCCAGTTTGCTGCATTACCGTTAAAGTGATTGAGTACCCGTGCGCCAATCGGACGGTACTTGCTTAAATTCTTTTCGTAGGCAAACTGTGTGAAAAAACCTGCGAGGCCGGAGCCCTTTCCGTAGCTGAAGTCATCAAAGGTCCATCCGTTGGCCTCGATTATTTCGAGGAATTCCCGGGCCGGCTTCGACACCTGTTCGATAAAAAAGTTTTTTGTGCTCCAGAGCTTGTCGCGGATCTTCCGGAAAACAGAAACGTCAACAGTTGACTGGGAAAGCTGATCTTCAATTGCCTTGAACTCTTCTCTGAAAATTTCCTTCGCAAAATCAATGAGACTAAAACGGACATCCCAGGCCCTTTCATTCTCAAGATTCTCTTTTGCAAATTCAACGACCCATTCAGTCAGTTCTTTGTTTGCACCAAGCTCATCGATGAGGTTGTCGATTACCTCTTCAAGGATGGCATCATGATCAACTTCGAGGCGGTAGTCGCCAATCAGTCCGGACTCGCGCGTGAACGAGCGAATCACTTTCTGAAAGAAAGCATCGATCGTGCTGATTGAAAATTGCGCGTACTGGTGGAGAATACCGGCCTGCACCGCCTGGCTGTTTTGCTGAAATGTCTGCGCGTCCAGTCCGAGCTCCTGTTGCAGCTCACGGGCAAGCTCATTCTCTTTTCCCTTTGCAAAATCATCGAGATACGAAAGAATGCGATCCTTCATCTCCTGAGAAGCCTTGTTGGTGAACGTCACCGCCAGAATGTGTTTGAAGTAGTCTGACTTATAACGCAAAGCCAGCTTCAAAAACTCCTTGGCGAGCGTGCGGGTCTTACCACTCCCTGCCGAGCTTCTGTAGATAGAAAATATTTTCTCCTGGGGTTTAATCAAGCAGCAAGTTTAACAAGGAAAGATGACAAGTTCTGTCGGGTTGGAGGCAACGCTGAAAATTTTTAGAAATCGAAAAGGCAGCCCGGTTGCCGGCCCCTCGCGAGTCGTATAAATACGCCAAAAATGGCCGATTTATCCGGAAAAGGGGAGTTTCCATTCGCCCGGACTTACTCTATATATATTGATCGTAAATAGCGGCAATTCACTAACTTTGTTTTTAACCACGCAAACGACCCATACCATGAAATCATTCAGTAGCTTCCTGCTGTGTGCAGCGTTCTGCTTCCTTTCCCTTGCGCCAGCATTCTCACAGAACAAAAAACTCGACAAATCTCTCAAGAAAATTGACGGGCTTTACAATGGCGGGGCGTTTGAAAAAGCTTTAAGCGGATTGAACAAATTCAAGAAGAGTGCTGAAAAGCTCGGTCCCAATAACAATTATCTGCTGATGGCGCATATCCGCGAGGCAAAAATCAATCTTGCGCTGGGCGTGCTTACCACTTTTGAATCCAGCATCACAAATGCACTGAACACCAGCCTGGCTGCATATGGCGATAATAGCACAAGTTATGCGGTAACAATGCTTGACGTTGCCGACATCTATCTTGAGTACGGAAACTTCCGGCTCAGTCGTGAATACGCAGAAAAGGCAGAAAGCATCCTTACAAAAACGAGTCAGATGAACGATGCGCTCAAAGCACGCATCGCCTTGACCAAAGCGGAGGCGATGATCGGTCAGGGTTTCGCGAATGCCGCCATCGACCTGTTAAAACAGTACGAGAAATATTTTTTCGACAGGGCGGTCGATAAAGAAACAATTGTAGAGAACAACGAGATCAAAACACGCAGAATCCCCGAAAACGAAATCTTCCAACGCTTCAACGACTACGCCAGACTCAAAACATTAATGGGAAGTGCGATTGCCAAAAAAGGTTTGATCTCGATCATCGGTGCCGACAGTGAAAAT
Organism: Fulvivirgaceae bacterium JP3-4; assembly: GCA_029309925.1. Taxonomy (GTDB): domain Bacteria; phylum Bacteroidota; class Bacteroidia; order Cytophagales; family Cyclobacteriaceae; genus Chryseosolibacter. The sequence goes on along the minus strand of JARKND010000001.1, from coordinate 648,201 downwards.
CCTGACGTTGATGTGGCATTTGCAGAACTCGAGAGCTGGCTGAAGGGCAAGAAGCGGTTTTTTGGTGAAACCAGTCTTGCGGAAGTTAAGTACAAATACGTTTGGGCAAAAGCACTCGTTGACAACGGAAACCTTGTGCTGCCATCCTTCCTCGAATTTGACAACATCCTGAATGAACTGAAGCGCAGAACAAATCCGACCAACACCCTTGCTCATGAACTCTATCTGAATCAGCTGGAGTATTTACTGAAGAACGACAACCGTGCAAAATACCTCAACACAAAGCTTGAGTATGAGAAAGTGATCGACAAATATTATCCCAAGTCAAGCTTGCATCGTGTTAACCTGAAGGCGGTTGAATTTAACGCCAAGCTTTCGCGCGATCATACAAAAGACCTCGAAAGCTCAGCTTTGAATACAGTGTCCGCCAAGTCGCTGCCGAAGGCTTATCCTACCTCCGTCCGCATTTATGAATTCCTTTATGATGTCGCGATAACGGAAAAACGTTACGCAAATGCCGAAACATACCTGAACAGCCTGCTTGACATTAAAAAAGAACTCTGCGGAGACAACTCCGTTGAGTATCACCTCGCTAAAATAAAGCTGGCGAATTTCTATCTGGATTACACAAACAAAATTGACGAAGCCGGCAAGATCTATGATGCGAGCTTCTTCAAGATAGTGTCGAAGGAAATTGCGAAAAACCACCAGGACAGGATCACTATTCTCAATCACATTGCGCAATGGTATGAGTTCACGGATAAATATTCACTCGCTGCAAAAACGCTCAACGAAGCGCGTGATGCCGCGAACGATAAGTTCAAGAACACGGATATTCTCATGGGCATCGAGCTTGACCAGATCGCCAAACTGCAGATTAAACTTGGAGAATATGAGCAGGCAGAAGCGAACCTGAAACGTTCGATCGAAATTCTGAATTTGAAAGCGAATCGGGATTACGTTGAATGGCGACCTGCATTCATCAGCGCGCTTGAAACTCAGGCAACACTGTATGGTATCAAAGGAATGTTTGACGAGGCCGAGGAAAATCTTGAAGAAACAAAAAGACTCATCTCAAAGTCTGACATTCCTATCGGAGACGAACTGTCAACAGCAAAAGAATTGTCTTCGCTGTTTATACAGCTCGGAAGATATTCGTCAACAGACAAGCTCCTCACAACGCTGATCCAGGAAAACGAAACTTTGTTCGGACCCAATTCCCTGCGTCTGATAGAGCCACTTGTAAACAAAGGCCGTATCCTTCTTGCGAAAGGCGACTACACGGAAGCTGAAAAGACTGCACTGCGCGCCAACCAGATCGCGGTAAGCACGTACGGGGAAACATCCACTAAGTCTGCGCCAACACAGAAACTGCTGTCCGATATCTATTATACGCTTGGCGATTATGATAAAGCAGAGACAAGTATCACCAAGGCGGCTGCAAGCCAGGAAAAACAATTTGGCAGAAACCACATCGAAGTAGCAAAGTCTATTTCACAACTGGCACTCATCAAGTTCTATAAGGGTGACGACAAAAAGCAAATTGAAAAGCTCATGCTGGAGTCGCGCGATATTATGGCAGCAAAACTTGGAAAAGATAATCCGCAATACGCTGAAATCCTTAAAAACGTTGCTGTTCTCTACATCTCAGAGAAAAAGTTCGACATCGCCTTTAACTCGCTGACGATTGCTGAAAATATCTGGAAAACAAAAGCCGGCAGAAAGAACAATATCAACACAGCAAGCATTTACACACTTACCGGTGACGTTTACTATCAGCAAAAGAATTACAGGAAAGCCGAGGAGTTCTACAACAAGTCAAAGGCATTGTATAAGAGTTTCTTCAGCGAAACACATCCTGAGTACGTGAAGGTTGTGTCAAAGCTTGCGAAGGTCTACTACATGCAGAAGAACATCAAGGCGTCCAAAGACCATATCGAAGAAGCGCTTGGCAAATATGAAGACTTTATCAAACAATATTTTCCAGCGCTCAGCGAACGTGAAAAAGCAAAGTACTGGAATACAATCAAAGGTGACTTTGAATTTTACAACACACTGGCATTTGGAAACTTTGAAGATTTCCGTGGAAAAGATCAAAAGAAAATATACGATTACCAGTTGCTCACGAAAGCTTTACTGCTGAGCTCATCGATCAAGATTCGTGAAAGAATTCTAAATAGCTCGGATGAGGCACTCAAGTCGCAATACGCTGCGTGGATCCAGAAAAAGGAACTGCTCACGCTTGCGCTTTCCATGAGCACCCAGCAACTCACCGAAGCTGAAATAGATGTTGCAGTGCTGCACCAGGAGGTCGAACGACTTGAAAAAGAGCTCAGCCAGAAATCCGAAATTTTCGGACAATCATTTGAAGCCAAGCGTATCGAATTTGCAGATGTAAAAAAGTCGCTGAAGCCGAATGAAGTGGCGATCGAGATGGTCCGCTACCGTTACTTCAACCATACTTTCACAGACTCCGTTATTTACGCGGCCCTCTACACAAAGTCCGACTTCGGAAGCCCAAGAGTTATAATGTTGAAGGACGGACACAAGATGGAAGGCAAGTACTTCAAGTTTTATCGTAACGCGATCACGGGAAAAATCCAGGACAACGTCTCCTACGGTGTATTCTGGCAGCCGATTGTTGAAGAGATCGGGCAGGTCTCTACCGTTTATATCTCGGCAGATGGAATCTACAACCAGATAAACCTGGAAGCTATTGCAACTCCGGATGGACGCTATGTGATTGATAACTCAAATATTATTCTTGTCAGCAACACAAAGGATATTTATCTCAGATCTACAAAGAAAAAGCAGGCTGGAAGTGACAACACAGCTTCGATGTTCGGTAATCCTACATTCTACGTTACAGCGTCAGCGAGCCGTGCGATCCCCGATCTGCCTGGAACGGAAAAAGAAATCAACCAACTTCATTACTTACTGAAAGACAAAGGCTGGATGACAAATGAATTCGTTGAGCGTTCCGCTGCGGAAGAAAAGATCAAAGAACTAAACAGCCCAAAAATTTTCCACATCGCAACGCATGGGTTATATCGTCCATCTACAGAAGTGACACTGGAAAAACAGATCGAGGGCAACGAAGCGGTTCTGACACAAAATCCGCTGATGAGAACCGGTTTGCTTCTCCGTGGTGCAGGCGACCTTCTCGACAAGACTGACTACAACTACAACATGGAAAGCGGAATCCTCACGGCCTATGAAGCAATGAGTCTGAACCTCGACAAGACTGACCTGGTCGTTTTGAGTGCATGTGAGACAGGGTTGGGTGATCTTGAAGCAGGTGAAGGTGTGTATGGATTACAACGCGCATTCCTCGTGGCTGGAGCAAAAGTTCTGATCATGAGTATGTTTAAAGTGGATGACGAAGCGACACAAAAGCTGATGCTGAAGTTTTATCAGAAGTGGCTCAACACAAACAACCTGAGACAAAGCTTCATTGACGCGAAAAAAGAACTGCGTGTGGAATATCCCGAGCCGATTTATTGGGGCGCGTTCATGATGATTGGATTGGATCAATAAGACACTGTTTCTACGCCATTTGCTCCGGTGGATCGTCACGTGGAAGGGCCGCTTCAAATCGACCCGGGTCTCTGGAACTCGAATATGCGAGTTACGATGGCCAGGGAACGAATGGCAAGACAATACAGCCGCTTCAATTTTCTGTTTGCACGTGTAATTGAAAATCTTACCGTTGACAAACATCCTTCGGAATTCGTAACTTACTTGCCATGGACGACTTGACGATTAGTCATTCGTCAACGAAACTGGGTTTTTCACTTAACGCGACCGAATGAAATTTTTCCGATACAGTCTCATATTTCTGCTTCTTACCGCAAACATCAGCTGCGATCAGATCTCAAAAAAGATCGTTCGGCAAAAGATGTTTCACTTCGAAGAAATTTCAGTCGTCAGCACGTATTTGAAACTGAAGAAAGTGGAAAATACCGGTGCATTTCTGAGCCTCGGAAATAGAATGCCTGAGCCCTTCAAAACGCTGATTCTGGTGTTCCTGCCGTTGCTCTTTCTCTTTATTGCCTTCATTTACGTTTTTACAAATAAAACACTTTCACTGCCGCGCGTGGTTGCAATCAGTTTTGTGGTCGGAGGCGGCTTTGGAAATATTTATGACAGACTCGTTCACGGTTCTGTCACTGACTTCCTGCATATCGATTTCGGAATAATTCAAACCGGAATTTTTAACATGGCTGACGTATCGATCATGGTGGGCATGGTTATGCTCCTGATCGAATCATTCATTGTGCAAAACAGCGCAGTACTTGAAAGTCAGCGCACGAATAATGGGAACGAATCATCTGTTGATTAACCCTCACACCTATTCTGCGGTTGTATTCATCGCTGCCTGGGATGCCAGCAAAATTTTCTGTTTGCGTTTATAGAGCGTCTGCAGGAATGTCTGTGGCGGTGGTGTGGCCAGCGTATCGATCATCATAAGCGAATCGCGCTGATGAACTGTCTTTTCGATTTGCGCCCAAAGGTTGTCATTGATCTCATAGAGGTCACACCCGAGTTTTCTGCGTGCTGACGGATTAATTGAAGGGAATCTCGCTTTGGAAATTTCAGCATAGCGCTTATCAGCATTTACATTTTTCAGGAAGTAAGCAACCAGTGGCAGCGCTGTGTTGGCACCTTGACCGAGTTCAGTATTCCTGAAACGAATGCGTGGATCGTCAGCACCTACCCAGCTTCCCATTACGAGCTTAGGTGTTATTGCCATAAACCATCCGTCAGCATTCGCCTGGGTGGTTCCGGTCTTACCAGCGACCTCATTGTATATACCATACTTCCAACGAAGACGAGAAGCTGTTCCCTCATCGACAACGGTCTTCAACATGTGTCGTACAAGTTGTGCAGTTTCTTTCGCCATTACCTGCCTGCCTGAAACTTTAGGCTTGAAATCTCTCAATACATTTCCCTCTCTGTCCTGGATGGATGAAATGAAAAATGGAAAACTGCTGACTCCGTCATTGGCGAACGATGCGTATGCTGCAGCCATCTCCATGAGCGATATCGGTGACGAGCCGAGCGCGATGGACGGAACATCCGGAATCTCACTGCGGATTCCCATTGATCTGGCAAGCTTGATGGTGTTGTGAATGCCTGCGCGATTGATAAGTTTAACGGACACGGTATTGACGGAATAAGCCAGAGCGCCCCTCATCGAATACTCCACCGGATAATCATAGTTTGAATTTTTCGGAGTCCACTCGTCTCCTTCGTCATCGATGTATGTCTCCTGACCTGCGGGAATGAACTCACACGGGGAAACTCCTTGTTCAATAGCTGCCGCATAAACCAATGGCTTGAAGATCGAACCAACCTGGCGCTTTGTAGCTACACGAACATGATCATATTGGAAGAAATCGTGATTGATCCCGCCAACCCAAGCCTTTACTTCTCCGGAAGACGGCTCCATCGCCAGGAAACCTGCATTCAAAAACTGGAGATGATGACGAATTGAATCAAGCGGACTAACCTTTGCCTCCTTCGGACCATCCCATGAGAAAAGCTGTGTGATAACCGGCTTGTTGAGTTCATTCAGAATCTCCTCTTCAGAGAATCCATCGCGCTTCAACTGCTTGTACCGGGGCGTTCTCCTCGCTGCGTCAATGACAACCTGATCGTTACTGCCCCACGGCTTTTCTTTTCCCCAATGCGTGAAAAATTGTTTCTGCAATTCTTCCATCTGTTTGGCAACGGCCTGTTCAGCGTAAGCCTGCAATTTTGAATCGATGGTCGTATAGATTTTCAGCCCATCCGTATAAAGACTGTAGTGTGATCCATCTGCCTTTTTATTTTCCTCGAACCATTTCTGCAGCTCAGCTTTTAGATTTTCCCGGAAGTACGGAGCAATCTCCGTTTCTTTTTTTGCAACACTGAACTTCAGCTTTAGTGGCAATGCTTTCAAAGAATCGCGTTGAGCCTGCGAGATCATGTTGTATTTGCTCATCTGCGCCAGCACAACATTCCTTCGCCCAAGGGAGTTATCAGGAAACAACCTCGGGTTATAGTTATGTGTTGCTTTCAACATGCCAATAAGCACGGCCGCATCCTGCTGCGAGATATTTTTTGCCGTTGTGGAAAAGAAACGATTCGCTGCGGCCTGAATTCCATATGTATTGTCGCCAAACGGAATCGTATTAAGATATAAGGCGATGATTTCTTCTTTCGAATACAAACGCTCCAACCTCCGCGCAATAACAATCTCACGACATTTGTTCACGACCATCGAGAGCATCATATACTCCTTACGGGGATATAAATTTTTTGCAAGCTGCTGGGTAATGGTGCTACCTCCGCCAGACGATTCGTTTTGCAGCAGGAGGGTCTTGACGAATACACGGCCGAGGCTTCGAAGATCCACACCTCCATGTTTGAAGAAGCGAACGTCTTCCGTGGCGATCAGTGCATTGATGATATTGGGCGAAATATCTTCGAACTCCACCTGTGTTCGGTCCTGAATAAAGTAGCGGCCGATCAGCACACTGTCGGCAGTGTAAACTTCAGAGGCAATCGGGTTTTGGATTTTCTGCAAGTCTTTGTTTGAAGGAACCTGAAGTAACACGAAAGTAAACAGGATCAGAAGAGGCAAAGCAACAGCACCAACGCACGTGGTAATGATGCGGGCTTTTTTGTTTTTCTCAAAATACCGAATGAATCCGCTTAATACGGTAAGCAGCGATTCCGTCTTGTTTTTAAAAGTGTTAGCAAATTTTTGCCAATGCGCCTGATTCCCTACTCTCAATCTCCTCATACCTTCGACTCAATCCGCGGGGGAGATAAAAATTATCAGGCCACGATTTGACGCAAACGTATTCTGCCGCGAAAAACTCTGATTGGAGGCGATAATGGTCTCTGAAGCGTGATGGAAGTTGACGAAATTTTCTACAACTTCACATTGTTAAGCGGACAGCCATCAAAAACTTATTCTTCCTTTAGCGACTCCACCGGATTGATCAGCGCAGCACGAAGGGCCTGATAACTTACTGCTACAAAAGCCGTAAAGCCCACCGCCAGCGCACCAACAATAAGAATCAACATTGACACATTTGTGCGATAGATAAAACTTTCCAGCCACTTGTCCATCATATACCAGGTGAGTGGCAACGCGAGCAACAAGGCAACCAGAATGATCTTCAAAAAATCACGCGACAAGAGAATGAACACCTGGCTGCTGTTTGCACCCATTACTTTTCTGACGCTGATCTCCTTTTTGCGCTGCTCAGCCATGTAAGCTGTCAATCCCATCAGGCCTAAGCACGCGATGACGAGACCCAGTGCTGTAAAAATTGCAAAGAGGTTTCCCAGCCTGACTTCTTCTTTAAACAGGTTGTTGTAGGTGTCATCGAGGAACGAGTAGCTGAATGGAAGATCTGATGTATGACTCTTCCACGTTTTCTCAATTGAAGCGATGGTCTGCTGGTAGTCACCTGGGGAAATGCGAACGTGAAGAAAACGCTGATTCGGATGCGGGTAGAACACCAATGGGCGAACCTCATTCTTCAACGATTCAAAATTAAAATCCTTCACCACACCGATCACCGTATACTCAAATTCGTTGTAGAGTTTCTTGCCAAGCGCAGATCCTCCATACAGAAGATTTGCAGCCGTCTCGTTTATGACGATTGCCGCAGAGTCTGAAGCGAGCGATTTCGAAAAATTCCTTCCCTCAAGAAATTCGTATTTTAAAACTTCGAGGTATTTATCATCAATGCGCGAATAATTTACCGCCTTCCGATCATCTTTTCCGTTTTCCGTGGAGATCACCATTCCATCGTAATCATCAACCGGCCTGAACGTAGCGGCTCCTGCGAGCTCTACACCTGAAAGACGAGATATCTCATCGATGAATGCTTTCTGACTTGGAAGCCTGTTGCTGTTGTCGATCACGAGAACATTTTCCTTGTCGAAGCCCAGCTTCTTTGAACGCATGAATTCAAGCTGGCGCTGCACCATCAATGTACAACTGATAAGCACCATCGAAATAACGAACTGAATGGTCACAAGCGTATTCCTTAGTCGACCTCCTTTAAAGCCCGACCGGATTTTTCCCTTGAGCACCTGCGCAGGCTGAAAACCTGAAAGATAAAATGCAGGATAAATCCCGGAGATCACTCCGAGAACGACAATAAAAGCGAGAAGTCCGAAGAGATATGCGGGCGTCAGCAGAAGGTCGAACGGAAGCGGTTTGCCCGACAAATACGTAAACGGTGTGCGAAGCAATTCTACAACACCCAGCGCCAGCAGCGTTGAAATGGCCACCAGCAGAATACATTCCATAATGAATTGACGCATCAGGTTTGCGCGGGCGGAGCCGAGAACTTTCCTGACACCAACTTCTTTCGCCCGGTTGGCCGACCTTGCTGTGAGGAGATTCACAAAGTTCACGCTTGCAAGCAGCACGACAATAAGCGCGACTGAGCCGAAGATGTAAAGGTTCGACATACTTCCGCCAGGCTCAAACTCACCCCGTATATTCGACTTTAAATGAATATCAGTCAGTGGCATGGAAATAGGCTGCATCACAATTCCGGATGATGCGTAGTTCTCATACCCTGAAATGTGCTTGCGCAAAACACCGGTCGTTTTTTCTACAACGGTATGAATAGACGCACCAGGCTGCAGCAGCACATACGTTGTAACATTCAGGCTGTTCCAGGTCTGATCGCGGCCCTGGGGAATTGATTCCAGGGAGGCAATCGCGGTATATTGGATATGCGAATTCGCTGGCGGCTCTTCAACTAATCCTGATATTTCGAACAGTTCATTATTGATTGAAATGGAATTACCAACCACCGCGCTGAAATCTGCCGTATCAAAATATTTCTTTGCCAGCGATGGTGTAAGCATTACCTGGTTTCGTTTTGACAGAGCGCTTGTCTTGTCGCCAAGCAAAACCTTATAATCAAAAACCGAAAAGAACGCTGAGTCAGCATACACGATCCTGTCCTCGGTAAACAGCTTATCTCCGTGCTTGAAAATCTTTCCATTGAAGGGAGACACCCGTATCGCAAGTTCAATTTCCGGAATATCCGCTTGCATCGCGGCAGCCTGGGGCGGAAAGGTTGAGTTCACTTCAGAACCGTTGCCACCTACTTCAAGGTACATGGCCACCCTGTGAATACGATCATGCTTTGAATTGAACTTGTCAAAACTTATTTCATGCATGATAAAAAGCGTGATGAGTAATGCAACGGCAATCCCTACGGAAAGCCCTACCACATTGATCAGCGAAAAGAACTTTTCCTTCAGGAAATTTCGGAATGCAACCTTGAGATAGGTAATCAACATGACTATTCTTCTTTTAGCGTTTCTGCAGGATTTTGAAGTGCAGCGCGCAGGGTCTGCGTGCCAACAGAGATAGCTGCTATAATAATGACAACGGCCAATGCGATGACAAATATGAAAACATCAAATTCAACTTTATAGGCGAAGTTATTGAGCCAGTACTCGTTCATCAGGTAGTACGCTCCGGGTATTGCAAGAATAAAAGCGATGGTGATGAGTGCCATGTAACCTCTTGAAAGCAATGACACCAACTGAACGATCGAAGCTCCGAGAACCTTGCGAATGCCAATCTCTTTCTTGCGCTGCTCAGCGGTAAACATCGCCAGACCAAGCAAGCCGAGAATTGACAGGAAGATCGCGACACCTGTGGCCAGGCTGATGATCATCGACCACCGCAGTTCGGCTTCATATTGCTTTGTCACATTGTCGTCAAGGAACGAATACTCAAACAAAGAATCGCGGTTTGTCTTTTCAACCAGTGATTGCACCTTGTTCAGACCCTCCAGCGTTTTTCCTGGTGCAAGACGGATCAGCAGATAAGTTTCTTCCATCCAGTGGCTGTTCAAAATCATCATCGGCTGGATCTCATATTTCAGCATCGAGTGATGAAAGTCTTTGATCACACCAACGATGGTCGGCTTATCGATCCATCCTACCGTGCTGTTCAGCTTTATGCCAATTGAATCCTGCAAACCAAGTGTTTTGATCAGGGTCTCATTTACGAGGATGTCACTTCCGCGCTCGCGGTGCTGGTTTGTAAACGCAGAACCCTTCACGACCTCCATCTCCATTGTAGGTATGAAATCCTGGTCGACACTCATCATGTAGATGAACATGTTGCGCTTGTCCGATGTCAGGTGATGTGATACACTGCTTCCACGCGTGAAAGAATTCGATGACCGCGATACATTGATCACCTCGGGCAGCTTTTTGATTTCATTCTTGAGGAAGTCCGTGGATGCAGTGTCCTTTGGATTGATATTTACAACAAGCACCTGCTCCTGATTATAACCGAGTTCTTTCTCCATGAGATAGCGCTGTTGTTTCCACATCACAATCGCGCATATAATGAGAATGATCGAGAGCGTAAACTGCAGCGACAAGATTGACCGTGTCACCCAGTTGCTGCCTCCTACCTTAAAATATTTCCTGAAGGTCTTAAGGGTACTGACATTCGACAGGATGAATGCCGGATACATTCCGCCAAGGATACCGGTAACAAATGTGATGATGAGCAAGCCCAGGAAAACATCCCAGTTGGCACCGTCAAATAATGAAAGTGAAGTTTGCAGTAAATCACGAAAAACGAAGAGACCCAGTTCAGCCAGACCAAGCGCTATAAATGCCGCAATGAAACTCAATACAAGTGTTTCGGTCAGGAATTGCCTGATCAACTGAGGCCTCATGGCACCGACAACTTTTTTAATCCCCACCTCTACCGCTCTGCGCGATGACTGCGCGTTCGTGAGATTCATAAAATTAAAGCATGCAAGCAGAAGAATGACAAGGGCGATCGCTGCGAAGATCATTAGCGATTCGCGGCTCTTTCCCTCGCGCAATCCACCGCCTGTCATCCCCTGACTGAGATGATGGTCAGCATACGAATTCAAAATAAAATTCATTCGAAGTTCATCATTCGGTCCCCGCTGGTCAGGCATGTGTCGGCTGACGAACGCGGGCATCGCTTCCCGCAGGGAGGCGACATTCCTTTCCGATACTTTAATGAAAGTTGTGAAGAAAAAATGATCCCAATTTTCCTTCATGCGCGGATCGCGAAGCAAGTTGTTTTCAAGCGGTATCAGGAAATCAAAGTACATGCTTGATAGTTGCGGAGTCGGCTTTGCAACACCGGTGATCTCAAAGTCCGTGAACACATTTTCGAGTTCGAGTTTAATGACTTGCCCAAGCGGATTCTCGTCTCCAAAATACTTTTCCGCCATCTCATGACTTAGCACAACTTGCCGCAATCCTGTCAGTGCTTTCTGACGATTACCAAACTCAAGCGGAAAAGTGAAAAATGTGAGGAAGTTCGAATCGGCAAAAACTACCTGATGCTTATGAATTTCATTGTTGATCTTTAATGATACTTGGCGGTCTGATGTCCGTAAAGTCTCAAAAACGCTGGGCAGCTCTGCTTTGATCGTCTCGGCAAACAGATATGGCGTCCCAGACATGTAGAAGTCCTTGATTTTGACATTGACGCGATAGATCGAGTTTAAATCCTTGTGAAACCGGTCTGCAATCACGGCCTGCTTGATATATAAACCGGCAACGATACAAGTCGCGAGACCGATCGAAAGACCGAGCAGGTTTATCACTGAAGTTGAAACAGTCCGTCTGAAGTTTCGAAGGGCTGTGATGAAATGAATCCGTAGCATAGCAGGTTTTATATGTCAGTTCACGAAAATCAGGCCACTCCATAAGTTACTGTACATTAGGTCATTACGATACTATTCATGCAATTAATTGTATCGCTATTGATACAACTCGATGTTTACAAGTGATACATTTTCTTACCTTTAATAAATGGAGAACTCGAGAATTTTGATTGTCGATGATGATCGCGACATCCTTGAAACAGCTAAAATGTTCCTGAAGCAGGAATTCAGTTACGTACAGATTGAACAGGATCCTACAAAGATTCCAGCGCTGATGAAGATGCACGACTTTGATGTGGTGCTGCTTGACATGAATTTCAAGATCGGAGTGAACGATGGCGAAGAAGGCTTTTACTGGCTCTCGGAAGTTCTGAAATCAGATCCACAGGCAGTGGTGATTCTCATTACTGCTTACGGTGAAGTTGACCTGGCAGTCAAAGCAATGAAGCAAGGTGCAACGGACTTCGTTCTCAAGCCATGGAAAAACCAGAAGCTGCTGGGCACGATCATGTCTGCACTTCGTTTGCGGGAATCGCGGAAGGAAGTTGAAAAATTGAAGGTAACGCAGGAGAAACTGAACGATGTAAACGATCAGCCGTTCATGGATTTCATTGGCGGGTCTCCAGCGATCAAACGAATCCACGAACTTATCGACCGCGTGGCAGCGACTGACGCAGATGTGTTGATCCTGGGAGAAAATGGTACAGGAAAGGAGCTGGTAGCGCGGGCGATCCATCGGAATTCGCAGCGGAAGAATAAAGTTTTTATCTCCGTTGATCTCGGGGCCATCACAGAAACACTTTTTGAGAGCGAACTCTTCGGGCATGTGAAGGGAGCGTTCACTGACGCGAAGCAGGACAAACCTGGACGTTTCGAGCTCGCTAATGGCGGAACGATCTTCCTGGATGAAATTGGAAACCTCTCCATGAGTCTTCAATCGAAACTGCTGACGGTGTTGCAAAACAGAAAGGTGCAACGGGTGGGCGCAACGCAGGAGACACCAGTTAACTTCAGGCTGATCTGCGCAACAAATATGTCTCTCAATGACATGGTATATGAAAAGAAATTTCGCCAGGATCTGCTTTATCGGATCAACACCGTAGAGATCCGTGTGCCCCCTTTGCGCGAGCGGCAGGATGACATTCCATTGCTTGCCGATCATTTTCTGACGGTGTACGGCAGAAAGTACAAACGCCCGGGAATGAAAATCGAAAAAGGTGTAATACAGAAGATGAAAAAGTATTTCTGGCCGGGCAATATTCGTGAGCTGCAACACGCTGTAGAACGCGCAGTGATCCTCAGCGAAGAGAAAATCATTGACAGTGCGGAGCTCCTAATCAATCCTAATTCACTAAAACCCAAACAGGATGTGCAGCATCCGCGAACACTGGAAGAAATGGAAAAACTGTTCATCCTTCAGTCGCTGGATGACAATGACGGAAATGTCAGCCAGACTGCAGTCGCACTCGGAATGACACGCACGGCCTTATACCGGAGAATGAAAAAGCACGGCATCTGATGATCTACAAACGATTTTCTGTTCTCATTATTTTCAGGATTATTCTGATCGTTGCCAACGTACTGCTGATGTCGGCTATTCTGGGGGACAAGCGTTTGTTTTTCAATCAGATCATCCTGGGACTGATCCTTTGTATCCAGATCGGTGAGTTGATTCGTTTTGTAAACTTTACAAATCGCGAACTGACAAAACTTTTCTATGCGATCAGACATTCGGATTTTTCGATCACTTTTAAACAACCCATCGCTGGAAAGTCGTTCAAGGAATTGCGCGAGAGCATGATCGATATCATCTCGGCATACAAGCAGGTGAAAATTGAAAAAGAAGCGCAGTTCCACTTCCTGCAAATGCTCGTTAATCAGCTTCACATCGGCATCATTGCCATTGAGAATAATGAAACCATCACGTTGATCAATCCGACAGCACAACAGATGGTCGGTATAGAGGGACTCAAGAACTGGAAATTGCTGCAGCAGATGAACCCGCGCTTTGCCCAGGAAATTGAACAGCTCGGTGAACATGGCAAAAAGCTGATTGAAATGAACACCACGGGTGAGTCGTACTTTACCTCCGCGGCAGTTAGCACTTTGCTCATACTTAATAAACCGTTGAAGCTGGTAACACTTCAGAACATCAATTCAGAAATTGAGCAAAAGGAAATCGAAGCATGGCATCGGCTCATTCGTATTCTGACGCATGAGATCATGAATTCCGTAACACCGATCTCATCGCTCACCGAAACGATGCAAACAATGCTTGAACGAAAAGATGGAACAGAAAAACAGTTATCAGAACTGAAACAGGATACGATCTCGGACATTCGTTTTTCACTGAGCACGATTCAGAAAAGAACAGATGGATTGCTTCAGTTCGTGGACAATTACAGAAAACTTACGAAGGTGCCGAAGCCCTCGCTGGAAAAAACAGATGTTTCAGCATTTGTCCATTCGGTTGTTAAATTTATGGAGCATGAGTTGAACAGGAACAATGTTGCGCTTCATCTCGATCTTACTGAAAGACTTGAGATCAGCCTGGATGCTGTACAAATCGAGCAGGTGCTCATCAACATCATCACCAACAGTCTCCACGCTGTCGAAGGCAACACGTCACCAACCATAACAATAAAAACTTACCAGCTGGAGAAACAAGCGGTCATTGCAATCAGCGACAATGGAAAGGGTATCTCATCAAAAGAACTTTCAGAAATTTTTATTCCGTTTTTTACTACGAAAAAAGACGGTTCGGGAATCGGGCTGAGTCTTTCAAAACAGATTATGGCAGTTCATGGCGGTTCGATCAAAGTGAAGTCAGAACCGAATGTTGGCACAACCATTTTCCTCCATTTCAATCGTTAGAGGTAATCATTCTACAGCGACAATTGCATTTTTATTCAATCGGCTGAGGCACAATTTTGGAGCCCTCTATCTGTCTATTACAATTTTTCACATTCTAAAATATTATACCTATGGCAGATTACAATCGTAACCAGGGCGGTTCAAACCGCAATTCAAATCAGGAATGGAACGACAATCGCGGCCGAAGCAATCGAGACCAGGATAATGAACAGAACTGGAATTCGGGAAATCAAAACTGGAATTCAGGCAATCAAAATCAAGGCAGCTCCGATTGGGATCAATCTCGCTCACAGAGCCGTCACCAACGTGATGACTATGGGCGTGGAGCAGGCATGTACAGCTCCGGACGATACGGAAAGCATTGGGAAAGCGACTTCAACTCTGCAGGTTATGGAAACGACCGAAGTTCAGGATACGCTTCATACTACGGATCTGATTCAGGCATGAGCATGGGCTCAGGCAGCAGCTACGGACCAGGAAGCAGTGGCGATAGCTACGGAACACAAGGTTATAATTCCGGAAGCCAATATGGTTCAGGCAACTATGGTTCAGGCAGCGGCTACGGCTCGGGCTCTTCATGGGGCAGCGGATCAAATTCAAACCGCGAACGCAACCTGTATGACAGAGATTATCAGGGCATGGGCCGCGGTGGATATTCAAACAGCGGTACACGCATTGGCGGATCGAACTACGGTGGAAGCTCAGGATATGGCGGAAACTATGGCGACCGTGATCGCAGCTACTACAGAGGAAACGAAAACTATGGTGGTAACTGGGGCAACACATCTCACCGCGATCGCGACCACGACCGCAACTGGTGGGACCGTGCTACCGATGAAGTGTCATCATGGTTTGGCGATGAAGATGCTGAACGCAGACGCGAACGCGACAGACAACTGAGTCACCGCGGCAAAGGACCAAAGAATTACAGTCGTTCGGATGACCGGATCAAAGAAGATATCAACGACAAGCTGAGCGATGATCCATTCATCGATGCATCTGATATCGATGTAACTGTATCGAATGGCGAAGTAACGCTTACCGGTACCGTTGATCACCGCAGCACCAAGAGACGCGCGGAAGATCTCGCAGAAGCTGTGTCTGGCGTGAAGAACGTGGAGAACAGAATTCGCGTAGGATCAACTGCATCGATGGTATCAGGTTCTTCTGGTAGTGGTTCATCGAGCATGAGCGGAACTACCGGAACAACTTCCGGCAGCACAACAGAAACAGAGTCGACATCTACTTCGGCAGTGCCAGGCTCTGAAAGAAGCCGCACGACAAAGCGCGACTATATCAGTGGATAACATTTATTGAGCAAGGCAGAAAGAGTCTCATCGAAAGGTGGGACTCTTTTTTTTATCGCAAGGTATCTGCATTGGTGATAAAGGTTCGAGGCCAGTTCATAGATATTTGCGAGCGCTAGGCATTCGTCACGTCAATTGCTTTTTTCGCTGCCGGGCTTCTAAAGTATATCGGAAGTTGAATACCTAATTACGAGTGATTAATAGTTCTTTTTGGATAGATGGCAAAGTACGCAACCGGTTCGTATTTTATTGGCGAGGTTAGCGCCTTCTTTGCGGACTTCGCGGTTATTGCATTTATCTGCCTTTGAACGCAGCCTTTCGTTTTTCAAGAAAAGCCTTCACCCCTTCTTGATAGTCTTCCGAATTTCCGGCAATCTCCTGGCAGTATGCTTCGTAATCGAGCATCTCATCCAGGGAAGCATTCGATGCTTTGTTGAGCATTTTTTTGATCAGGCCAATCGCTTTCGTTGGCGCCTGCGAATAGTAACTCGTATAGTCTGCCACCGCTTTGTCGAGTTGATCTGCAGGGACCGCTTTTGTAATTAATCCAATCGCTTCAGCATCTTTCGCTTTTACTTTCGTTCCCATAGAAGCAAGCTCGAATGCTTTTGCCGTTCCCACGAGTCTCGGCAGAAACCATGATGATCCGGAATCAGGAACCAATCCAATATTGATAAAGACTTCGATCAGTGTGGCATCTTCCGAAGCCACGATCAGATCGCACGCCAGCGCAATTGAACATCCAGCGCCAGCAGCCACACCGTTAAGCCTGCAGATGACCGGCTTCGGCAAATTCCGCATGGCGCGGATGATCGGATTGTATCGCTTGTGAAGTGAATCGAGGAATGATCGCTTTTGCCCCTGCGATGCTTTCAGATCCTGACCGGAACAAAATGCTTTTCCCTCCCCGGTCAGCACGACCACGCGCACCGACTCATCTTTCGCTACAGCTTTAAACGCATCCTGCAGTTCAAATGTGATCTCATCATTCAATGCGTTGTAAACATCAGGACGGTTGAGGGTGATGGTTGCCACACCGTTGTCAAGACGGTAGAGAAGAAATTTATATGAACTCATAGCGAGTAGGTTAAAACAAAACGAGCATGCCAGTCACTCCGGTGACGAGC
This sequence comes from Fulvivirgaceae bacterium JP3-4, assembly GCA_029309925.1. Classification (GTDB taxonomy): domain Bacteria; phylum Bacteroidota; class Bacteroidia; order Cytophagales; family Cyclobacteriaceae; genus Chryseosolibacter. Next base: position 631,191 of record JARKND010000001.1, on the reverse strand, counting down.
CCCACGATACTTCCCCACATTACTTCACGCGATGTGTGAACACCGAGCTGCAGCCGTGCTGACATAATAATGCCTGCCAGCACGATCAATCCGAGCGAAATATAAAGAAGGCTGTTCAATGCCGTGACTTTTGTCAGCAGGATCAGCATTCCAACAAGTCCCCAGATACCGATGCTGTGAACGCTCACCTTGAAGAAAAAGGTCAGGATGGTAGACACAAGAACAAGCATGTCAATGACGATCATCAGGCGAAGGAAGTTATCATGCAGATCCATCTTGGTTTTTGTGTAGAGCAAATAGGTGATTATGCAATAGATCGTACTGATAAATATAAACGGAATGATTCGCTCCTTTCGTTCGACCATGGCAAATGACTGAATGGTGCCGAGCGCTTTGAAAAGACCAATATTGAATGCAGGCAACAAAAACGTTACAACAAAAATCAGTAGGATAAATGTCCTGTGGCCTTCAGCGTTAATTGGTGCTAGTGCTGACGGGAAAACCCAGGCCATGAGTGCGAAAAGATAGGTGGCCATCAACAAAGGGTGAAAGACAAAAGAAATTACCCGGGCAAGCGCGTTCACGTCAGATCTCCTTTCTAAGTCTTGCTACGGGAATGTTTAGTTGTTCGCGATACTTCGCCACCGTTCTGCGCGCTATGTTATAGCCCTTGTCGTTCAGGATCTTTTCCAGCTTGTCATCCGACAACGGCTTGTTCTTGTCTTCCGCATCGATAATGTCTTTGATGATCTGCTTCACCTCGCGGCTGCTGACTTCTTCACCGGAGTCCGTAGAAATCCCTTCAGAGAAAAAATACTTCAATGGGAAAATCCCGAAATCAGTTTGCACCGCTTTGCTGCTGGCGACACGTGATACCGTGGAAATGTCCATGTTGATCATCGATGCAATATCCTTCAGGATCATTGGCTTGAGTTTGGTCTCATCGCCTTCAAGAAAATAATCATACTGAAAATCGACAATTGCCTTCATGGTCCGCAGCAACGTATGCTGACGTTGTTTGATGGCATCGATAAACCATTTCGCAGCATCGAGCTTCTGCTTCACGAAAGTGACAGCCTCTTTCAATTTCTTGTCGCGCTTATCACTCTTGTCATATGCCTTGAACATTTCAGTATATGACCTGCTGATCCGCAGTTCTGGTGCGTTCCGGCTGTTCAGTGCGAGCTCGAGCTTTCCATTGTTGTTTGTCAGGATAAAATCCGGAATCACATACTGGTTCTTCACCATCGTGTTCGTGCTTCCACCACCCGGTTTTGGATTGAGCTTCACGATCAGGTCGATCGCATCACGAACAAATTCCTCATCTTCGGTATCCAGCTTCTTTTGAATCTTCGCGTAGTGCTTCTTTGTAAACTCGTCAAAGCACTCGGCAATTATTTTCTTGGCAACGGCAACGTCAATGTCATGACCATTGTCCATACGGTCGAGTTGCAGCAGCAAACATTCCTGCAAAGTGCGCGCAGCAATGCCCGGGGGATCAAAAGTCTGGATTTTTTTCAGCACCGATTCTACCTCTTCGTAATTGGTCTCGATACCTTGAGAAAAAGCGAGATCGTTGACGATGGCTTCGAGGTCTCTCCTGATATAGCCATCGCTTTCAATACTTCCGATCAGCTGTTTTCCGATCGCGTAAAGCCGCTCATCAAGCCCCAGGAAGTCGAGCTGACTCATTAGTTGTTCATGGAGTGACGTAGCACCGGGGATTGGCATTTCACGGTCTTCATCGTCATCGCCATCACCCTGCATCTTATAGCCGCTATAGTCGTCATCACGGAGGTAGTCTTTGATATCGATTTCCTCCTCGCTTGTCGAAGCCTCTTCGCGTGTATCCTCCTCGTTAGCACTTTCAGCCGGTGCTTCCTGCTCTTCTCCTTCTTCCAGAGCCGGATTTATTTCCAGCTCCTCCTCAATACGGTTTTCCAGTTCGGCTGTCGGCACCTGCAACAGTTTGATAAACTGAATTTGCTGCGGTGACAGCTTTTGTTGTAACGACTGGCTTAAACCAAGTTTCTGCATTCTGAGATCCTCCTCTTACTTCTTAAACTTAATATTGAACGGTAAAGTTATCAATTAAGGTCATTCGAAAAACCCGTAAAACCCGCACTTTCCCGAATTTCCCTATCATTAATTGTACCGGATTCATTAAAACTTAGTAATCAATCGATTACAAAACAACTAATAGTGGTTAAACGGGCTTTGCACTATGAAATTCACCCGGATTTTTCGTTTTTTGCAATCCCTTTCCGGAAGCTTGCGGCTGCGGTCGACAGCGATGGAAATATCAGGAGACAACTGACCACTACGTAAATGAAAAGAACGAAAATCAAACAACTGTTTTCGACAACGCCTACCGGACAGGAAGTGACGGTGCAGGGCTGGGTAAGAACTTTCAGAAACAACCAGTTCATTGCCATCAACGATGGCTCTACCATCCAGAACATCCAGGCAGTTGTTGATTTTAATAATACCGATCCAAACATTTTGAAGCGCATCACCACCGGAGCTTGCGTGTCTGTTACCGGTGAACTTATTCCCTCTCCGGCAAAAGGTCAGCCTGTAGAAGTGAAGGTGAAGCAAATTGAAATTCTTGGTGACAGCGATCCGGAAAAGTTTCCACTGCAGCCGAAGAAACACTCACTGGAATTTCTTCGGGAGATTGCGCACCTGCGTTCGCGCACCAATACGTTTGGCGCAGTGATGCGTGTCCGTCATGCGATGGCATTTGCTGTCCACAAGTTCTTTAACGACCGGGGATTTTTTTATATTCATACACCGATCATTACCGGATCAGATGCCGAAGGAGCTGGCGCGATGTTCCGCGTAACAACACTTGACCCGCAGAATCCGCCTAAGGATGAGAGCGGCAAGATAAATTTTAAGGAAGATTTTTTTGGAAGAGAAACCAACCTGACGGTTTCGGGTCAACTTGAAGGTGAAACCTATGCACTCGCCCTTGGGGAGATCTATACCTTTGGTCCGACATTCCGCGCAGAAAATTCAAACACGACTCGTCACCTTGCCGAATTCTGGATGATCGAGCCAGAGATGGCATTCTATGACATCCAGGACAACATGCAGCTTGCACAGGAGTTCCTGCAATTTCTTGTACGCTATGCGCTTGACAACTGCGCAGAAGATCTTGACTTCCTGGACAAGCGCGCGAAAGAAGAAGAGCAAAGCAAGCCTCAGGACCAACGCAGCGAGCTGGGTCTGATCGACCGCCTGAAATTTGTTGCTGACAACGACTTTCAGCGTCTGAGCTACACGGAGGCAATCGACATCCTGAAGAACTCTAATCCAAACAAAAAGAAAAAATTCCAGTACCTGATAGACGAGTGGGGCGTTGATCTTCAGTCGGAGCACGAGCGTTACCTGGTTGAAAAGCATTTCAAAAAACCGGTGATACTCTATAATTATCCAGCTTCCATCAAAGCGTTTTATATGCGCCAGAACGAGGATGGAAAAACCGTTGCCGCCATGGACGTGTTGTTCCCGGGCATCGGAGAAATTATTGGTGGCTCGCAGCGTGAAGAGCGATACGACAGACTGCTCAGGCGTGTGAACGAACTGGGGCTCCCTGAAAAAGAACTGTGGTGGTATCTTGACTTGCGAAAGTTTGGTTCAGCCCCTCACGCGGGATTTGGACTCGGTTTCGAAAGACTGATCCTTTTTGTCACGGGCATGACAAATATCCGCGATGTCATCCCTTATCCAAGATTCCCGGGTAACGCAGAGTTTTAAACTCTAAAGAGCACCTGTTCTTGAGCCGTGTTGACTTGTCAACACGTTGCGAAAGACCCTTGTCAGGTTTTGGTGATTGGATAGATGGAGGTTTTGTTCGAAGCTTAGTCGTTATCCGTGCGACCGGTTTTTTTGGAGGCTTGGTCTTTGAAGTCACCGGTACTTTATTAAATGCATCTGACTATTACGCTTATCTAGATTAACACAAGGGCCCTTCGCTGCGCTCAGGGACTGGTGCTATTTTTTTTTGAAAGAAAAACAAACAACTAAAAAAATAAAGAGCACCTGTTCTTGAGCCGTGTTGACTTGTCAACACGTTTGCGAAAGACCCCTGTGAGGTTTTGGTGATTGGGTAGATGGAGGTTTTGTTCGAAGCTTAGTCGTTATCCGTGCGACCGGTTTTTCTGGAGGCTTGGTCTTTGAAGTCACCGGTACTTTATTAAATGCATCTGACTATTACGCTTATCTAGATTAACACAAGGGCCCTTCGCTGCGCTCAGGGGCTGGTGCCACTCTTTTTGTTTTTAGAACCAAACGATGAAGAGTCTGCGTTGTTAATTTGGCCGGATGCCATTTCATGGGTATACATACTCACAAATTCAAACCATACGGTTCTTTATATCGGGTCAACAATTGACTTGCGCACACGAATGTGGGAACATAAGACAAAGCAAAATCCGAAGTCCTTCACTGCCAGATATAATGTAGACAAGCTGATTTACCTGGAAGAATTTTCGGATGTTGACGAAGCCAGGGCGCGTGAGAAATTTTTAAAGAAGAAAACACTTCGGTTTAAGCTCGAACTAATCAATAAAGTCAACCCGAGGTGGATTGAACTGAGCGCCACATAATTACCAGCCTACTACTTCTTCTTTTTAAACGCAAGCAACGGCACGGAACTGTGAAAGGCGACTTTGCGCGTCATGCTTTTGTCGAAGAGGCGCTCGATGAAAGTTGGTTTGTGTGTGAACATCGCGAGCAGGCTGGCTTTGTTCACGCTGATGTATTGCTCGATGGCAGCTTCAATGTCATCGTCCAGTAGTACAACCGTTGCTACGTTTTTCGCTTTCAGCTTCTGCAGGATCTTTTCCATTTTATCCTCCACTTCCTCAATCTTCCGGCCACTCGAAGTGACGTGAACAAGATGGATCACTGAATCGAATTTTTCCGCGTACGGCAACAGAAGCTTGAGTTCGCGCTCGGGGTCTTTCATGTCGCAGGCGTAAACAATATCGTGAAAACCCTTAAACCGCGCCTTGTCTGGGACAACCAGTACGGGAATGTGACTTCCTTCGATCACGGAGGTGGTGTTGCTTCCAAGCATTGCTTTCTTCAGACCGCTTGCACCTTTCGTACCCATCACTATCAGCCCGGAGCGCAAGCGCTTTGACTCTTTATTCAATGTGCTTACGAAATCAGAAGACCGAACAACGACACTTTTGGTCGGCACACTTACTTCCAGGTTTTTGCTCACATCTTTAATTAACCGGTGCAGATCATGCTCCGCCAGCCGGACCATATCATCCGCGAGCTTCTTCATTTTTTCGTGCATCGATACACGCACCGGTTCGGTGATCGTGAGCACATGGATAAATGTAATGTTGCCATCAAGCTGGCACCCGATCTTTACTGCAAAGTTGGATGCAATCTTTGATAGCGGTGAGAAATCTGTGGGGACGAGAATGTTGAGCATAGAGCAAGATAAGGTTTTAGATTTTTAGTTTTGAGATTTAGGCTCAGGATTTAGCCCTTTGAGGAGATCTTTGCGTTACCCTTCCGGTTGTTTGATAATCTTCTTATTTTGCCAGCCTCATTGAAATATGCAGAAGAGAACATTTGCGAGTGATAATTATGCAGGAGTGCTTCCTGAGATCATGGAGGCATTGCAGGCAGCGAACAATGGACACGCGTCATCGTACGGGGCGGATGAATATACAGCGCAGGCGATTGAAAAATTCAAGTCGCACTTCGGAGACGACATTGAAGTGTACTTTGCCTACAACGGTACGGGGGCGAATGTACTCGGGCTGTCAGCAATCACGCAGTCGTTCAATTCGATTTTGTGCTCTGAACTGGCGCACATCAATGTCGATGAGTCGACCGCACCGGAAAAGTTCACGGGCGCCAAGCTGATCCCGGTTCCAACCACGACAGGCAAGATCACACCGGAAGAAATTACAAAGCGAATCATCAGGCTGGAAGATCAGCACCATCCACAGGCTAAAGTGATCTCTATTTCGCAAACCACTGAGTACGCTACAGTCTATTCAATCGAAGAAATAAAGGCTATCTCTGCTGTTGCAAAGAAATTCAAGCTGTTGCTTCATATGGACGGTTCGCGGATCTGCAACGCTGCAGTAAGTCTCAATAAAAACTTTGCATCGTTTACACGCGATGCGGGAGTTGATGTGCTTTCGTTTGGCGGCACAAAAAACGGACTGATGTTTGGCGAGGCCGTTGTGTTTTTTAATCGCGAACTGGCGAAAAACATGAAGTACATCCGCAAGCAGGGAATGCAGCTCCATTCGAAGATGCGATTCATCGGTGCACAGTTCAATGCGTTGCTTGCGAATGATCTGTGGAAAAAGCCAGCCCAGCATGCGAACCGGATGGCAAAGCTGATGGAGGAAGAGTTAAAGAAGATCCCTTCGGTGAAAATCACGCAGTCTGTAGATGCAAACGGAATCTTTGCGCTGGTGAAACCGACAATCATTCCGGAACTACAGAAAGAACATTTCTTCTACGTATGGAATGATCAAACTTCAGAGATACGACTCATGTGTTCGTTTGATACAAAAGAAGAAGAGATCAGAAATTTTATAACTAAGTTAAGAGCGTTGTCTAACGCTTGAGGAATTTAAAAGTGCCGCGATACTTCGCTTCTTCTTCGCGAACAGCAAGAAGATAATAACCAGAGGCGAGGTCTTTGACCTTCACACGAATTTCATGCTCGTCAACAATTTCAGTTTCAATTTCAACCTGATTGCCGATGATGTTGTGAAGAGTCAGTTTGACTTTTGCTGCGGGAAACTGCTCCGTTTTCACATGCACAAATTCAGTAGCCGGATTCGGGAAAATATGGACGCTTTTTGAGATATCGCGTTCGGGTGTATAAACGTTCGTTTCTTCAGGTTGCGCCTGAGCCCAGCCGGTCTGCGCTGCAGCGGCAAAGAGGGCAAATAAAACGATCCTGAGTAAACGCATTAGAGTTAAATTATTACAATATACGACAAAATATAAACCAGTGTTCTCGAATAAAGCCGTTTTTTATCTGTTAGATGCAAAACAGCTGCCAATAGTTTAAAGTCGCAACAATTATTCTCCGTAAAGACTCTGGAATGCCTTCGGGAGGAATTCGACCAAATCTGACGCTATCAGGCTTTCTTTTCCCTTCTCGACTGCCGCCAAATCCCCCGCTACACCATGCAGAAATGTTCCCAGAATAGCTGCTTTAACAGGTGAATAAAACTGTGCCATAAGGCCGGTTAATATGCCGGTAAGGACATCACCCGTGCCCCCCGTAGCCATTCCTGGATTCCCAGTCGGATTGAAATAAACGCTTCCTTGCGGTTCCGCAATCGTTGTAAATGCGCCCTTCAGCACGATTATACATTTCAATCTCGTTGCGAAGTTGCCGAGCTTTTCAAGGCGATCAAAATCATCCGTCCACGCTCCCGCAAGTCGTTCAAATTCTTTAGGATGAGGTGTCAGAATGCTGCCCGCTGGTATCATTTTCTGCAACTCTTCGTCAAGAGCCAAAATATTTAACGCATCTGCGTCAAGGACAACGGGCTTACGGTAGCGTTCAAAAATATTTTTCAGGCCCTGAGCAGTCTCACCCGCCTGGCCCAGGCCCGGGCCGATTCCTATCGTAGAAAATTTTTCCAGATCCCCGACCTGTGAAAATGTATTGTCCCCATCATCCACCGAAACCATTGCTTCCGGCACGCTGGATTGTATGATTGCGTAGGCCGACCTGGGTACATGTGAAGTAAGCAGACCAAGGCCCGCACGAAGCGCTGCGCGACTGGCCAAAATAGCGGCCCCAACTTTTCCAAAACTTCCAGCCACCATCAAGGCATGTCCGTAGCTGCCTTTGTGATCGAATTTTTTCCTGGGTTGCAATAACTTACGACAATCCTTCGCAGTGATCTGATAGCAATCAGTTTCCGCTTCCCTGATTTTTTCTTTTGACAGCCCGATATTGATCACCTTCCACTCACCTGTGTACTTGAATGATTGAGGTAAGAAAAGCGCGAGCTTGGGTAATTGAAATGTAATGGTATGATCAGCCTCAACAATCTCTCCGGCAGATTTTGAATCTGCCTGCAATCCTGATGGCATATCCACAGCAACAACTTTCGCCTCGGATTTATTGATACAACGGATGGCCTGTGCGTAAATTCCCTCAACAGGTCTTGACAGTCCGGATCCAAAAAGTGCATCGATCAGCACATCGCGGTCGCTGAAAAGGCCCTGATCGGCTTCGTTTGTGATTTCAGAGATCTCGATTTTTTTTGAACGAAGTCTTTCCAGATTTACTTTGAAATCGTCCGTTTCTGCGACCTTGCCACGAACGATCCAAACATTCACCGGATAACCCCACTCAAGCAGCATTCTGGCGATCGCCAACCCATCACCGCCATTGTTTGCCGTTCCACACACAACTCCTACTTTCTTCAGCGGATCGAAATGCTGCACAAACCAGTTCACAAACTCACGCGATGCGCGTTCCATAAGATCAATGGATGCAATGGGTTCGTGCTCAATCGTGTATTTGTCGAGTTCGCGGATTTGTTGCGTATTGAGGATTTTTATCATATCGGGCCGTTAGCTTTTGGACATTGGCGGTTGGCTTTTCTAAAACCTGGCGGTCTGTGAAATTCAATGATGAAAGCTGATCGCTAAAAGCCAATAGCCATTTACCGATCGACTTCTCCCATTACAACATCAATGGTACCGATAATTGCGATGAGGTCTGCAATAAGTATTCCTCTCGAAATTTCCGGAAGCACTGACAGATTAACAAATGAACATGACCGGCATTTGCACCGGAATGGAATATCGCTCTTGCCATCGGCCCGGAAGAAAAAGCCAAGCTCTCCTTTCGCGCTTTCCCCGCGTACGTAGAAGTCCTGTGCTTTCGGTCTTATCTTTTTTGGAACCAGTGCCTGCGGATCAAAATCCTTTGTTCGCTTATGATCCGATGTCAGTCTTTCAAGACATTGCCCGACAAGCTTTACGGATTGATGTATCTCCTCCATCCTCACCCACGTACGGTCCCAGCAGTCACCAACTTTTCCCATCTTTCCCTCACCAATGGGAACTTCAAAATCAAGTTCGGGATAAACAGAGTATGCATCAACTTTCCTCAGGTCGAAGCGGAGGCCCGAGCCGCGCAGTACAGGTCCCGTCACTCCGCAATTGATCGCGAGGTCGAGCGGTAGGACACCAACGCCTGCAGTACGCTGGATAAAGATCTTGTTCGTGATCAGAATCTCTTCAAGTTCCTTCAGCTTTGGCTTGATATACACGAGAAACTCCTTGCATCGCTCCTCGAATCCCACGGGGAGATCGTAAAACAATCCTCCGATCCACATGTAGTTGTAAAGCAATCGCGAGCCACTTGCCCACTCCAGCAATCGCATGATGTGCTCGCGGTCTTTCATCAGCCAAAAGAACGGTGTGAATGCACCGATGTCCATTCCGTAAGTTCCTATCGCAATAAAGTGCGAGGCAATTCGATTGAGCTCTGCCATCAGCACCCTGATGTATTCCACCCGTTTCGGGATCTGGTCTGCGATGCCAAGCATCCTCTCCACACCAATCGCATAAATGTGCTCGCAGTTCATTGCAGCCACGTAATCGAGCCGATCAACAAAGGGGATGACCTGGTTGTACGGCAGATTCTCAGCATGCTTTTCAAAACACCGATGAAGGTAGCCGATATGCGGCACGACTTCCCGAATGATTTCCCCATCCATCAGCACCTCCAGGCGAAGCACACCATGCGTTGACGGATGCTGCGGCCCGAGATTGATGATCATCTCCTCCGAACGCAAATTTTCCGCCTTGAGCTTGTTAGGCTCAGACTGACTCAGGTTTGATGGGTGATATTTATATTGAACCGTAGTAGGCATTCGGAATTAGGAATTAGGCATTAGGCATTGGGCATTGGGCACTAGGCATTAGGAATACAGGATTCGACTTCGTGGACTGTTTTGTTTTTTGATTTTTGGTTCTTGGTTTTTGGCCTTTGGGGTCAATCGTTTTTTTTCTACGAGGTTGATCGTTAATATCTCGATTGGATTTTGATCATTAATTATTGGTCATTTGAAACGTCAGTAATCCAACTTTATATTCCTATAGTACTCCTGCTGCTTGTAGTCTTTCCTCAGCGGGAATCCTTGCCAGTCTGCGGGCATGAGGATTCTGCGGAGATCGGGATGTCCTATGAAGTTTATTCCGAACATATCGAACGCTTCTCGCTCATGCCAGTCTGCTGTTTTCCAGATGTGAGTTACTGTAGGGATCTCCGGATTTGCGCGTGATAAACTTACCTTGATAGTAAGATGATGGTTGTATGGAATTGAATACAAATTGTAGATCATTTCCATTGTATTTGGTTCGGGCCCATTGTCAAGGGCGGTGATACAGGAAAGCATATCAAAGTAGGTGCGCTCATTCTGGTGGAGATTCTGGCAAACATTTACCAGGTCTGCAGTGGAAATGCGAACCGCTTTTGGCGTGGAGCTTTCATCCCGCGTAGGCTCACCGTTGCGGCTGTGGCCCCTTACGAATTCGACAAGCTCGTCAAATGACAGCATGCTCTTTCTGATTTAATTTTTCAATAGCGGTAGGTCCCGTCAGCCTTTCATTGCGGATCTTCTCCTGCAATTTTAAGAAGCCACCGATAAGTGCCTCCGGGCGGGGCGGACAGCCAGGAACATAAATGTCGACCGGGACAATACGATCAACACCCTTCACCACATGATAACCGTGTTGCCAGTATGGACCACCACAATTCGAACATGAGCCCATCGAAATGACGTAACGCGGCTCGGCCATCTGTTCATAGAGGCGTTTGATACGATCCGCCATTTTAAATGTGACGGTGCCAGCCACGATCATTACATCTGATTGTCGTGGTGTTGCGCGCGGAGCCATCCCGAAACGATCCATATCATATACCGATGTTCCGGTACTCATAAACTCGATAGCACAGCACGCGATGCCGAAAGTCATGGGGAACATTGATGACAGCCGCGCCCAGTTGATCAGGTCTTCCAGCTTCGTGATGATAACACCACCATTTTCAAATCGTTGATCTAACAATCCTTTCACTTCTTATACCTTTCGTTAACGGCTTCGTATTTTGATTTTGGAACAGGCGATATATACTCAGTTGGTTTCGGGTTAGGTTTTATCCAATCGAGAAAACCATTCACCCATGCATATGCAAGCCCGATCGCGAGGATAAGAATGAACACAATCGCTTCGGTCAAAGCAATCCATCCCCAGGTCCCATCGGTTTGTTGATTCAGGTCTTTGTCGGCAAATACTGTCGACCACGGGAATAAAAGCACGAGCTCCACTTCAAATAACAAAAATATCAGGGCGATAATATAGAAGCGGATATTGAACTGTGTCCACGCAGCGCTTACAGGTTCTTCACCACTTTCGTACGTGGCAAGTTTCTGTGCATTCGGCCGGCTGGGACGAATCACGCGGGAGACAAAAAGTGTTATCGAAACGAATAGAATTCCTGCGATAATATACAGCAACACCTCTCCGAATTCCGAAATATATACCTGCTCATCCATGCAGGGTAAATATAGCCCCTAATCCCCTAACGGGGACTAAAATGCAGGCAAAATTATGTGCGCATCTGTCATTATCGGAATGTCGAATATGGTCGAGTTAAGCTGGATACACTCAACCCGATCATAATTTCTTTCCCGCCTTGGGGTGCCAGCGGGTCACTTCCACGCTGCGAGAATCACGCCCATCACGGTGAGCGCAACCACGCTATACCCTGCATTAATGAGGAAGAGCGTAAATGATCTTCTTTCGAAAAGATAATGTGTACCGACAAACGTTGCAACCCATCCGAAGCCAGCGAGGAATCCCCAGAACGCTCCCATCTCAATGCGGTCTTCCGGCCCCATAAACATCGCCAGGTTGATGGCAGCAATGAAGGCAAGAAAGAATGCAAGCCCGAAAATTTTCACCATGTTCGAATTTTTCATTCCCTCTTCGGTGAAACCATTTTCGCGCATCCACGCTTTTCCGAATACAGCAGGTGAATACCAAAGCCCTCCGATGAGGAAGGTCGAGACAGCGGCAACGATGACCGCCCAGATGTTGAATTGTGGCATAGATTATTAGTTTAGGGTTTGTAGTTTTTAGTTGAACGCTCAAGGTTCAAGGTTCAAAGTTCCGTGTTCCGTGTTTTTCATGCTTTCGTTCAAGCTTTTCAGAATCTCTGAGCGGGCTTTAATCCTTGTGGCGCATTCTTTGGGAAGTCTGTCCAGTCGATTGGGCCAACCTCCAGGCTATACTTCAAATTTGGCAACACGAATCCGGCCCAGGCTTCGTTGAAATAATTTAACACCGTTTCCCAGTCAGGGCCCTGACCCCAGCCTGTCTGTGTCAGCGTTACCAGCGTCTCTTTTTCTGAAGTCGGGTAGAACCTGACGGTCACCAATGTTCTTTGCTTTCGGATGGCAGGATATTGTGGAGGTGCATCCCATGTGAAAGAAACCATTTTCTTTTCTTCGACCGCAAGGATGCGGTTGTCTTCTGCTCCGCGCTGGCCCGGAGGCGCGTCTGGTGCGAAGAAAATATCAAGCTTGCCAAAAGTCTGGAGTTCGTAGTTGCATGCCGGTGCAAAGAATTTTCTGATTCCCTTCTCAGACGACCAGCGCGACCACACACTATCCAATGGAGCGTTGATACGGATATACAGGTTAACTTTCTTTTCTTTAATCAGTTCCTTTTCGGCAGCAGTCAGCGTCTGAGCAAAAACATTGTACGACACCAATGTCGCAGCAAGCATACAAAGCGCTTGAATTAAAAGGGTTCTCGTCTTCATGGGGTTGTTAGCATTTTTCCATTTTCAAGATAATAGTTTATCGCCTCCTTCCAATCTCTCAAATTATTGCGATACATCCGGTTTAGCGCAAGCCGATTCAGCTTTTCTCCTTCGGCATTGAGACTCGTATAAGTGTAAGTCACAGTCGCGGTGGTTGTCTTTCCCGCGGCCTCGCACTTCACATTAATGAACCAGATCCTGTTGGCGGTGGAAACTGTGTACTCAACGAGATGATGTGCGTCATCGTATTGCGTGATGACCCATGTAAAAAAATCTTCTGGTGCTGCACACTTTGTTCGAAAGATCATATGCTGTTCGGCAAGCGCGCCATTGCTAAAGATCATTTCCGGATTCCATCCGTCTGCCCATTCCTTTTCGCGGATCGGCCCGAACAATGGAAAGACATCTTCAACTTTTCCGTTCACGACAAACGAAGCTGACTTGGATATACGAGTCGGCTTGAATTGCGTCTGGCTGATTGCGTGTGCCGAGATTACCATAAGCGCTATGAACGATATTATTTTCACTGCGTTGTTTTTACTGAACTGAAATTGCGAACTTTATAAACGCGAAGGGGGAAATATTGACTGAAGCGGAAAAATTCCTGCGCCAACCGGAAATGCCAGACACCAGGGTAAATAATCCAGATGTAAAGCTGAACGATAACCTCATCAGGTTACTGGGTATTCCCTTCTTCGGACTGGTCATCCCGAATGTTTCCGGATTGTTTGGCGATCTTGAGGTTACTGATCCAAAATACTGGCTGGGTTATATTTACTTCATTGCACTTGCTTACATGATCTGGCAAGGAAACCGGTATCTGTTGTTCCGGACACGCAAGCGCTTCACCTGGTTTGACAAGCCGATCGAAAAGTTAATTCTGCTGCTGATCAACAACATCTTCTACACCTCACCGCTCACGGTAGGCTGGCTTTGTATGTGGTATAATCTTGCAGGCTTCGAAAAGGTCAACTGGAGTTCGATCCAGCTTGTCGTCCTCATCAACGTGATCTGTGTCCTTTTCGTGACGCATGTGTACGAGACTGTGTTTATGGTAAAAGAACAACAGGGCGAGCAGTTAAAAAATGCAGAGTTGTCGAGGGCAAAGGCGGAGGCAGAGCTCGCTGCGCTGAAAAACCAGATCGATCCGCATTTCATGTTTAATTCGCTGAACAGTCTTTCCTACCTGATCTCGAAAGACCAGAAACGTGCTTCGCAGTTTACAGACAACCTTGCGGAAGTGTACCGATACATTCTGAGCCAAAAAGATCAGACCCTTGTGTTGCTTGAGGATGAGTTGATCTTCACACACAAATACACCGAACTCTTGCACCTGCGATTTGGCAACGCACTGATGTTCAAGAAACATTTTGCTGATCACCTTGAAAAAAAATACCTGATCCCGCCCACCTCAGTTTTTGTTGCACTTGAAAATGCAGTGAAGCACAACGAAATTTCTGAGCAGTTTCCATTGCAGGTAGATATCGACATGAAAGAAGATCAGCTCACGATCAGCAACAAGATCCGCGCAAAGCGAAACCTCCAGCACTCATCGAAGATCGGTCTGAAAAACCTTGACGAACGTTTCCGCATCGTGACGGGAAAAAATATTGTCTCCAGAGTCAATGGTGGCGAAACGTTCCAGGTCCATCTGCCGCTAATACCGTTAACAAGCTAGCCATGAAGGTTCTGATCATTGAAGATGAATTACTCGCGCAGGCAAAACTCGAAGCCATGCTGCTCTCGCTTGACCCTTCCATCACGATCATAGGGAAGCTTAGCAGTGTAAAGGATTCCGTTGCATGGTTGGCCACTCATCCGCAGCCCGATGTCGCCTTTGTCGATATACAGTTGTCTGACGATCATTCATTTGAAATCTTCAGAAGGCATCCTGCCCAGTTCCCCGTTGTGTTTACCACCGCATTCGACAAATATCTTCTTGAAAGTTTTGAATTCAATTCGATCGACTACCTGCTCAAGCCGATCACGGAAGAAAAACTCACGCGCTCGCTCAACAAGTTGAAAAAGCTTGAACATCATTTCATTTATGGCAACATGATGAAACTGATTCAGCAATCGCAGACTGCTCAGAAAGATCGCATCATTGCCCGGAAGGGAACTGAATTCATAGCATTGACGCTCGATGAAATCGCGTTCTTCTTCACTGAACACCGAATCGTGTTCGTCAAAGTGTTTGGCGGGCAGCAATATATCATCGATAAAAATCTGGGTGAACTGGAAGATGAGCTTGACAAGAACAGGTTTTTCAGGATCAACAGGAAGATCATCGCAAATATCGGTGCGATTGAAAAGTTCAAACCCGACAATGGCAAGATCAGGATCTTTCTGAAACCTGAAATGAAAGAGGAAATTCATGTGAGCAAGGAAACAGCACCTGAATTCAGAAAATGGATTGGCGCGGAATAGCTACTCCTGGAGCGGGCGTTTTTTGATCATTCCACCCTTGATGTCATTGACGCTGTTTTCCACAACAAAGGCATCGTCATCGATCTTTGCAATCTCTGTTTTTAATTTCTGAAGCTCGAGGCGTGTAATGACTGAGTAAAGGATATCGATATCGTTGTCGCGGACGCCCTGCTTACCGAACCCGCTCTTTCCTTTAAGCACGGTAACACCACGGCCCATATTTTTGATGATCGCCTCTTTGATTTCCTGACTTTTGTTGGACACGATCATCACACTTGTGTATTCTTCAATACCATGTACTACAAAGTCAACGGTCTTGGACGCTACGAGGTAGGTCAAAATCGCGTAGAGTGCGGTCTCTATATTAATGAGGTAAGCCGCAACAGAAAAAATCAGGATGTTGAGGAACAGGATAAAGTCGCCAACGGTGAGCGCAGTCTTGCGACTGGTATAGATTGCGAGCACTTCGGTTCCATCGATCACACTGCCTCCCCTGATGGACAGCCCGATCCCGAGCCCGAGGAAAAATCCGCCAAAGAAAGAAACGAGCAGTTTATCGTTGGTGATGGCTGGAAAGTCGACCACCTGCAGCAGCAACGCCAGGACCACAATCGCCACGAGCGTTTTCACTGCAAAGATTTTTGAGATCTGCGTGTAGCCGATGACCATGAAGGGAAGGTTGATAATGACAAGCAAGTAAGAAAGATTGATATCCGTCAGCACGTTGGTCAGCAGTGAAATTCCCACAACACCACCATCGAGAAAATTATTCGGAAGAAGAAATCCTTCCAGGCCGAACGCAGCTGACACCACGCCAAACGATATGAAAACAACGTCCTTCAGCGCGCGTATAAAATTGATGCGCTTTAGCCTGAGTTCGTTAAGTTTTTTTAATCGGGTATGGGTCGACATATTTGTAAATTAACGAAAAAGCCTCGGAAAATTCCGAGGCTTCTCAATTATTGCCAAAGTTTTTACTTCTGTTTTGTAACACCAGGATCACGCTGGAGAAACTCATCATATAAAAGAGTCTGTCTGCTCACCATTGGCATTTGCCAACCTTCAATAAACACGTGGCTCACCTGTGTTTTAGTTTCAAACGGGTCGCCACTGCAGACAAAGAGGTTTGCAACTTTACCCTGCTCGATCGAACCCAGTTTGTCGCTCACACCAAAAATTTCTGCGGGAACGATTGTAATAGCTTTCAGTGCATCTTCACGTCCCATGCCGTAAGCGGCAGCAAAGCCTGCGTGATAAGGAAGATTCCTGTAGTTCAGATTTCCATCGACTGTGCGGATGGCAACTTTTACTCCCGCTTTTTTGAGAAGGCCTGGATTCTGATAAGCTTTATCGTAACGGTCGTAGTCGCGCGAAGGAAGTTCCAACACGGGCCCCGCGAGCACAGGGATGTTCGCTTTCGCGATTTCGTCAGCGACACGCCAGCCTTCAGCAACTCCGGTGAGAACAACTTTCTTGATGTTCTTTTCTTTCACCCACTTTAATGCAGCCTTGATGTCTTTCGCGGCATTCACTTCAATGAGCAATGTCATCTCTCCCCTTACTACAGGGATCAGTGCCTGCATTTCAGGATAGTAACCGGTTGTTCCCTTCGTAGCCGAATCAAGTTTATGATACTGTACTGCCTTCTCCCAGATTTCGTTCAGGCGTGCAATAGCCTTATCGTTAGCCTTCTTGATCTCTTCATCGGTTCTGCGGTCAAATCCTCCTCGTCTTCCGGTCCGGGGGTAATTCAGGATCAATCCCTCAAAGCCGGCAAACATCTGGTCAGGCGTATAGCCATGCAGATTGATCAACGCGGCCGTACCGCAGAATAGATCTCCATCAGGAACGGTGAGTGCTGTCGTGACACCGCTGATCCGGTTGATCGGAATCGCAGCACTGTTCGGATTCACCGCAGTGAGCGCGCGAACCTGCGGAACAACATCTCCTACTTCGCTGACGTCAGTAGCCTGCGCGTATGCACCGAATTCAATCAGCCCAAGCGTTGTACCACTGTCGATCATGCCCGGATAGATCCAGCTGCCTTTGCAATCAATAACTTCTGCGCCTTGCGGGATCTGGACGTTCGTTCCAACAGCAGCAATCTTACCGTCTTTAATGATGACGGTGCCGTTGTTAATCACGCCTTTCGTAACGGTCTCAATATTCGCATTGGTCAGGGCGAACGTTCCGAACTTAGCCTTCGGATTTTGCGCCTCTGCAAAAAAACATATGCAGAAGGCAACAAGCAGAAAAATATATTTTGATCTCATGATTACTCCTGGTTAGCAGTTGTTCCAAATAATTCTTCAAAGCTCAGTTCCGCTCCCTCGAGACAGCTTTCATGACTGTGGCCATGATGCTCACGGAACGTTGCGATTTCCAGCGGTTGCTTCGGGTCGACCACGATGCGCATATCATCCGGGTCTTTAGCCCGGTCGAAACGCACAATGCCATCGACAATCGTCACCATGGGAATCGCGTAAATTGACAACGGATGTTTGCTGAAGATTGCAATGTCCGCATCCTTTCCAGCTTCCAGCGAGCCTACACGATTTTCGATTCCAAGTTGCTTCGCAGGATTGATCGTGATCATCGCGAGCGCCTCGTCATCGGTCAGATTTCCATACTTCTGCGTTTTTGCAGCTTCGTGGTACAAGTGTCTCATCAGTTCGCCATCATCTGAATTGATTGAAGTCGTTACTCCGTTCTTCGCAAGAATAGCGGCATTGTAAGCTGTTGAGTAGTAAACTTCGAGCTTGTATGCCCACCAGTCGGAGAACACAGATGCCATCGCGCCCTGTGCGGCAATCTCCGGGGCAACCTTGAAGCCCTCGTTTACGTGCTGGAAAACAAGGCGTTTCACACCGAAGTCTTTTGCCACTTTCAGCATCATCTGTAATTCGTCTGCGCGGTAGCTGTGACAATGAACGATGATGTTGCCTTTGAGAATATCAGCAAGTGTTTCGAGACGATAGTTGTAAGCCGGAGGAGTTCCACGAAAACCTTTCTGATTTTTTTGTTTGTTGTACGTGTCCCAGCTCGTCATGTACTCTTTCGCCTGCGAGAAAGCCTGTCGTATCACAAACTCCACACCCATCCGCGTACGCGGCACGATGTTCGATCCACCACCGTGTACGCGAGTAGGATTTTCACCCAACGCGAACTTGATCGTGCGTGGTGCGCCTTCCATGCGAAGCGCTTCCGGATCCTTCACGCCATAACGAAGCTTGATGGTTTCGCACTGTCCGCCAATTGCGTTTGCTGATCCGTGCATCGAGTGAATGGTTGTTACACCGCCACCGAGCGCACGATAGAGTCCGATCTGAAACGGGTTCAGTGCATCGCCAACATTTACTTCGGCAGTAACAGGGCTCGTTGCTTCATTAACTGCATCGATACCCGCGTGTGAATGGGCGTCTATTATTCCGGGCATCACGAACATGCCTGTTGCATCGATCGTTTGATGCCCCGATGGTGCTGAAAGATTTTTTCCGATCTGGGCAATCTTTCCATTGGTGACAAGAACGTCTGTAGACTCGAGTGTTCCTTTCGTGATCGTGAGCACAGTACCGCCCTTGATCAAAAGATTGTTGGTGTTCTGCTGCGCCTGAGCGTACAGCACGATCACACTAAATAGTATTGTGAATATCTTTTTCATTTCTGATTTCCTTTAGCGGTTTGGCTCTTTCTTTCCTTCAACAGCAAAGCTTCCGGTTGTTCCGACCTGGGCTGTTCCTTTGAATGAAGTGGCATCAACGGTCGCCTGAACGTCCACCTTGTAGGATTGCCCTCCGGCCTGGACCGTATAATTGTATTTGAGGGATGTTCCGTTCAGCTCAACAAGTTCAAGAGGTACAGCCTGTGTGAGCTTTCCACCAGATACCGATCCGCTGAAATCTTTTCCTTCTTTCTTGATCGTGACAATTTCTTCCGTTTTGCCATCAGGCGTGTTTGTCGTTACTGTCCACGTGCCAACGATGTCAAACTTTCCGGCAGCATCCGCCTTGGGTGCATCTTTCGGATCGTATTTATACATGACACCATCCACAAAAACGTAACGAACATTTGCCTTCTCGTTGAAATAAGGTTTATCCGTGATCACCACGTTTGCAATCTTTCCGTTGTCAAGCGTTCCGAGACGGTCAGACAATCCGAGCAGTTGTGCGCTGTTGGTGGTCAGGGCGGCCAGCGCCTGATCTTCGGTAAGCCCGGCCTTGATCATTCTGCGAAGGTTCGCACGAACGTCAGACGCTTTGGCGCTGAGTGTTGAAAAACCGAACGTAACCCCCGCTTTCTGAAAAGCTGCGGCCTGTCCGGTGTAAAGCGCGAGGAATTCAGCCTTGCGTTTCTCCAATGCTTCTTTCTCTTCGGCTGTCAGCGTTGTGTCCTCTGCTTTCGGTTCCGGCTTTTTGTCCTTGCTGTCTTTCTTTTCGTCCTTTTTGTCTTCCGGCAAATCAAGACTTAAAAATACTTTTGTGTTGGTTGATTTGATCTTACTGATCGCCTCCCACCCTTCTTTCACATCGGCAAGCACGAGGAGAAACCCAAGATCATTTTGCAGATTGATGATACGCTGCGTCTCAAGATACCGGTCAGCTTCGAACACGACCGGAATTTTCTTGTCGATCACCGGATAGAATGCTTCAAGTATTCTGTCAGATGTCGGGCGGTTCAAGCCTGCGCGGTTGGACGCGTAGAGCGTTTCGTAGTTTTTTGCCTGCAGCGCCTGGCGATAGAGCTCTCTGAACTTTGCCATCACCGCGATAACCGTTGAAGGATAGGCGCGCTGCGCACCTTGCAGTTCCGAAAACAAAGCAGACTTTCCGTTGAGGATCATGGCATCAACGGATTTTCCGCCCAGCAGGATAACGGCTGCACTACCCGGCAGCATGTTGCCATACGGCACAACCTGCGCTGCGGTAAATCCCAGCGCGCGGATCTCGTCAATTGATTTTTCCTGAGGGCTTATTGCAGTCCTTACATCCTTTTCAGGCGTGATGCCGGCAAACTCCGGTGTTGGATTTCCGGGATCCTTCGGACGCTCGCGGTTTGCTTCTTCCTTGGGCTTCGCAACGCCAACGCGCGAAAGGCCATCAATGAAACCAGCATAGATGTGCAGGCTATCTCCTTTTATAATGATCGCTTCGGCAGGAACAGGTACGCCTTTCCCGACTGCAGTGATCAAACCATTCCTGATGACCAGCGTGGCTTGCGTTATTTTTCGGCCCGGACCTTGATTGATGGTAGCGTTTGTAATTGCATACGTTCGGGAAACAGGCGCCAGCTCCTTTTCTTCCTGGGGCTGCTGGCCAAACTGCTGGGCGTGAGCGGTCATAGAGAGGCTCATCGCCAGCCAGAACAGCACATTTCCGAACGCAGGGCTTCGGTGAGATTTCTTCATACAAAGAGGTTTAGGTTAAAGGTGTAAAATAGGGTGAGTTCGCGGGAGACGAATCAGCTTCTACACCAGTGGTAAAATCGCCAGATAGGGGGCTTTGCCATCCTAAAAACACCGATTTCGATGTTTTTACAACTCGATACACATCTTTAACACTTCAATACATAAGGCTTTTGCACCGTGAATCTATTGACCATCATTGTACCGTATTACTGTGTAGAACTAAATTTTCACGACTATGAAGTGCCGAATAATGATTACCCTGGGATTGCTGATGACCATGCTGGCCGGGCCCATGGTAGCGCAGGAGACTGCTAAAGAAACCAGTACATCATCAACAACAACAATTATCAACGACCGCTCAACGCATCGCTGGAGGCACTCGACAGGCGTCACAGACTTTAATATCGAAATGCGCGGTAAGATCGAGCTTACTGACGATGACAAAGACATCAAGAGCATTTCCGATGATGGATATCTCGAAATCAACAAAACAACTTTTGGCAGCAAGCGCACTTTGGTGATTGAATCGCTTGGCGGTGGAAAGGTGAAGAAGGAATACTATGAAGGTCGGACAAAGATGGAATGGGAACCTGCAGGCAAACAATGGATGGCGGAAATACTTCCTGAGATTGTACGAACAACAACGATTGGCGCTGAAAGCCGCGTAGCAAGAATCTTCAAACAAGGGGGAACAAATGCGGTGCTGGCTGAGATCGGACGAATCGAGAGTGATCACGTAAAGTCACATTATGCTAACCTGCTGATGAAGCATCCCGTGGCCACAAAGGATTACGCTGCGATTGTAAGCAAGCTTGCCAATGACCTGGAGTCTGACCACTATATCGCAGAATTCCTGAAGAACAATGTGTCGAAGTTTATGCAGACTAAAGAAGCCACAACGGCTTTCTTCAGCGCGACACAAAACATGGACTCTGATCACTATAAAACTGTTGTGATCAAAGAAGCCCTTCGCGGACAGATCGCCTCGCTCGAGAATGTAAAAGTTATTCTCCAGTCAGCATCAAAAATGGAATCAGATCACTACATCACTGAAGTTTTGACCTCGCTGCTCAAGCAGGACAACCTCAATGACGCTTTGATCTCTGAAATGATCTCAACAACCCAAAGCATTGAGTCTGATCACTATCGCACGGTTGTGCTTACACGGGCACTGGACAAGCAAGGACTGAGCAACACATCGTTCCAGAAAGTGATTGAGTCGGTGAAAGGTATCGAGTCTGATCATTACGTCACCCAGGTAATCAAACATCTTCTCGACAACAAGCTGACCGATGAAATGCTCACGCTCCTGCTCGACATTACGAATTCAATTGAGTCTGATCACTACAGAACAGAAGTGTTGAAGTCGCTCCTGAAGCGCCAGGATCTGACAGAGACGCAGTTTGAAAAGCTGATCAGTGCAGTCGGCCAGATGGATAGCGATCACTACAAAATGACAGTGTTAAGCGACCTGTTATCGAAATCTATCCCGGATGCAAAAGTTGTTTCGATCATCAATATCACAAAGGATATGGATTCTGATCACTACATCTCTGAGGTGCTGCTCGATGCAGCGCCAAAAGTAAAAGCCGGGAATAACGTGATGAAGGACGCGTATCGCTCTGCTGCGAAGCGAATTGACTCAGAGCACTATTATGGTCGGGTGCTGCGTGCAATCGAGGAATAATAACTCCATTTAACTACAGTCGAATGGCGAATCGATCCCTTCGTCATTCGGCCTTCTCATTTTGTAATTTATTAACTATCCATAGTTACCAAATTTCGTTAATTTGGTTTCCGTGGCGCAATACAAGCAAATGGTGAGTGAAAGGATAAGACGAATTGCAATCCTGCTTGCGACTTCGGGGACGCTTGGTGTGCTGTTTTATACCTATCTGCACTTCAGCGAGAATAATATTTTTCCCCCGGTTGCATCCGTGGGCAAAGAGATTCTGGCGAGTATTCTCATCGGGTGGGTGCTCGGTGCCGCGCTATACTTTTTCAATCATCTGCTCGATCGATGGATACCATGGAGAAAATACTTCGCAGGCCGTTTTCTCACCGGATATCTCAGCAATCTCGCCATTGGCCTGGCGATCACCATAGGGCTGTCACTTGCCTTTATTCACCTGTCAGGAAAAGAGTCGTTCTGGACGGGATTAACCCCGCAGGATGAAGATGTGATTGTGAAAATTACCATCCTGCTGCTGACCTCTTTGTTTATTTACAAGGTGGTGTATGCGTTGCTGTACTCCTACCAGCATTATGCAATCGCGCAGATAGAAACACTGCAGAGCGAGAGAAAACAACTGGAACTTCAGTTCGAAGCATTGAAGGGACAGATCAGCCCCCACTACCTTTTTAACAGCCTTAACACGATCTCCTCACTCATCTTCAAAGATCTTCCGTCCGCAGAGCAATTTGTGCGCAGGCTCGCGCAGACGTATCAGTATATTCTGGCAACGCAGAACAAAAAGTATGTCCTCTTAAAAGAAGAGGTGGACTTTGTGCAGTCATACTACTATTTGCTCAGGATCCGGTTCCAGCAGCAACTCAGTGTGGAAATCAATCTTCCTTCCGGGATTATGAACAGCAAGATTCCCCCACTGACGTTGCAGATGCTGGTTGAAAACGCGGTAAAGCACAATTCGCTCTCATCAGACAAGAAGCTCTTCATCTACATCACAGCGCAGGACAACACATACCTCAAGGTGATCAATACGAAGACCGGAGTGCTTGACACCGTGAGTTCGTTCCGCGTTGGACTTGAAAATATCAAGCGCAGGTATCAGTACTTCACCGACAAGAAAATTGAAGTGAAGGATGATGAAAAGTTCATGGTGTCGCTGCCAGTAATTCACCACAAGGAAAATATCGAACAAAAACACTCCGCGTGATGAAGCGATACTTTATACATAATCCCTTGTTCCGAATCGTAGCACCACCAGTGTATGGCGTTCTGATCTATCTGCTGATCCTGTTACTGAACAATAACGTTACGCAGGTCAACGATCTTTTTGTCACGCAGGAGGTTTATGTCTGCATCGGACTGTCGTATATTTCTTTTGAATTTATCAGGATCTGTATTGTACTGATCCGAAAATTTGTCAAGACGGAATCCGAAGGGCTGACCATGCTGTTCCAATTCATCATCACCACCGCTTTCTCTGTTTTCATTGTTGTTGCCGCATTGAAAGTTTATTTCAATTACTATTATGGGTTCAGCATTACCGGTACGCAGCTGTTGATCTTCATTGCGATTTTCACGGTTACCGCACTGCTTTACAATGTGCTATACTTCAGCAATTACTACTTGCAAAAGGAAAACACGCTAAAGCTGAATTCAGAAAAGCAGCAGCGTGAAGTGCTTGAATTGGAAATGCTTGAGTTTAAAAACGACATCAATCCCGACTTGCTTTATGAAAGTCTCGAAAATCTGATCGGACTGATGTATCGCGATGTTGAACAGGCTGAAGATTATATCGACTCACTTGCAAGCGCCTACCGTTACGTGCTCACAAATCGACAACAGGAACTGGTTTCCGTCAGAACCGAGCTCGAGGCAGCACGAACGCTGGTAAAGTTGCTGAACGAAAAGTATCATGGCCAGTTAAAGTTCGAGTCGTCTCTGGAGGAAGATGAACTGGACTACATGCTGATTCCTGGTTCTCTGCCAGTGATTCTGGAAGGCATGATCCGAAACACCATCATCACACGGTTCGAACCTTTTGTAATTCGTTGTTACGTTGAAGACGACTACATCACGATACAAAGCCGGCTCAACGACAAACTGATGCTGCATCCTTCGAGCGAGATCGCCCTTGCGCGACTGCAAAAATCGTATTCGCTCTACAGCGACCTTCCACTCATCAAAGTAAAAGCATACCAGGAAAATTATGTTAAATTGCCCGTCATCCTTGTGGCCGAAGAAACCGGATTGTCGTAAACGATGAAAGTCATTATTGTAGAAGACGAAGTACCCGCAGCAGAAAAGCTCGAGCGCTACCTGCAAAAATATGATGCGACTATCCAGATCGTTGCACGCTTCGACTCCGTAGGCACAGCTGTTCCGTGGCTGAAAGAAAGCCAGGAGTCAATCGATCTGATCTTTATGGATATCCAGCTGATCGATGGATTGAGCTTCCAGATCTTTCAGCAGGTGCAGGTGCGCAGGCCGGTGATATTTACGACAGCATTTAATGAATTTGCACTTGATGCTTTTAAGGTCAATAGCATCGATTACCTGCTCAAGCCAATTACATTTACCGATCTTTCTTCTGCGTTGAAAAAATTTGAATCGCTCCGTCAGCAATTCCAGAGCAATGCCGACCAAAGCGAGAAAATTCAGCAGGCGGTTTCCGGAATGAAGACGCGCGAATACAAAAACCGTTTCATGGTGAAGCTTGGTGAACATATCCGATCGATTACTTCGGACCAGATAAGTCTTTTCTATGCGGATGGCCGTGATGTTTATCTCGTCACCAGTCAGAACCGAAAGTTTATTATCGATTACACGCTGGAAGCACTCGAAGACATTCTCGATCCCCGTCTTTTCTTCCGTCTGAACCGGACTTTTATTCTCAACATCAATGCGATTAAGGATGTGCTGGTATATTCCAATAGCCGCCTGAAGATCACCCTGCAGCAGGAATTTGATAAAGAGATTATTGTGAGCCGCGAAAAAGTAGCAGAGTTCAAGGAATGGTTTGACGGAGCACGAAATTCCTAAACTTTAAAATTTTAAAACTACACGAAACACCGGCAGTGACGAAAGTGCAGTTTTTGATTTTGGATCTTGGTTTTTGGTTTTTGGATCTTTCTCAATTTCCCCGCTTCGCTTTGTATTTTTCTTTCTGCAGAATCTGTAAGATCTTCTCCCGCACGTCACCCTGAATGAGGATGTGACCATCTTTCACTGACCCGCCTACACCGCACTTCGACTTCAGCATCTTACCAAGTGATTCCAAGTCATCGCTGGTCCCAACAAATCCGCTGATCAGCGTAACCTGTTTCCCTGCTCTTCCGCTTTTGTCGAGCGAAACCAGCAGATTTTGTTGCTGGGGCGGCAACGTGGCTTGCTGCTGATCCTGCTGGTACTCAAACCCGAAGTCAGGATTGGTTGAATAGACAACACCTTCCCGCTTTTTCCAATCGTTATTCTTTGCCATATCAGCTCATTAGGATAAACACCACATTTAATATCAACACAAAGAAGCATGCCACCCCGAGGTTGAATGTCAATTCAATTCGCTTTCGCACACCGAGCCCGACAGCGGAGATCAACAACAGAACAATCGGGGCGAAGAAAAAGGTCCCGTAAATTGAGACGGGTGCTTCCGCTACATATGCATTCTTGCCCACGATACTGCGCGTAATTCCGAAGAAAGCCGAGCTGTTGATCTGCACATAGTCACCTATATTAAAGTTGTCACCGTCAACTGCGCTTATTTTCACGCGTGAGCTATGGTCAAATACGATGATGTTTGTCGTAATGCTCTCACCATACCTGCCTCTGGTCATCACCTGTTTCGAATGGCGGATGTCCACGATTCGGTCCGTTGTCTGTTTAAACGGAATCAGAAGATCCAGGCAAAGCACGATGCAGAAAGCAAACGCCACGATGACCATCCATTTCGCGTGAGCGTGATACTCAACCATGAGCTCAAACATCTTCTCATTTTCTGATTTGCGTTTCGGGCGGTTTGGTGACTGCCCGCGATAGGCAGGGTCACGATGCGTGGTCTGAGTATGCTGAAGGATATCGTGCAGCGGGTTTGTTCGCCTTAGGTCGTAGGCCTGCCTTGCCTCTGGGTCCGAGAGAACATCGTAAGCTTCGTTGATTTCTTTGATATAACGCTCTGCTGTGGGATCAGGATTTTTATCAGGGTGATATAAGAGCGCAAGTTTCCGGTAAGCGCGCTTGATATCAGCAGCGTGCGCTGAGGGATGAACGCCTAATATTTTGTAATAGTCCTTCATTGTCAAAAAGAAAGCCCCGGATTGGGGCTTGCTTAGGGCTATCGTTGGATTACTTTCTGTTTTTCGTCACGAACGTCAATACCGGACGCTTAGAGTGGCTTACTACGTCTTCAGCAATGCTTCCAGCAAGAACATGCGCAAAACCTGTGCGACCGTGCGTTGCCATACCAATAAGATCGGCATTGATGCTGTCAGCGAAATAGATAATTCCCTCTTCCTCACTGAGGTCATTGAACACGTTTATCGTGAAGTTTTTCAGCTGTAACTTCCTGGCGAAATCACTCATCGCCTTCTTCACCACCGCGTCACGCTGAAAATTTCCTGGCGTGTTGATTCGTACCAGGTGGAGAGTAGAGTCGTACATCTGCTGAGTTTTTCTTATCACGCGGGAGAACACCGCTTCATCTTCGCTCAATGAGGTGGCGTATACTATATTCCTGAAATCTGTATTGCTTGGCTTTCTGTGCACCGTAAGCACAGGACAATTCGAGTGCCTTACGACTTTTTCAGTATTGGATCCGATAATACTTTCTTCAAGTTTTGTCTGCCCGGCAGTGCCCATCACCACCAGGTCGACATTGTGATCGGTTATGATCGAACGCATTCCGTGAAACGGTGCACCAATTTTAAGTTCACTCTTTACCTTCACACCATTCGACTTGAGATTTTCCACAGCATTCGCCAGCTGCTTCTTTCCCTTTTCAATCAGTCGCATGGTGAAGATCTTGTTTTCCCAATCATCTTCGCGGCTCGAGACTTCTCCTTCGATATTAAATGAGCCTGCGGTAGCCTCCTCTACGATGTGTAAAAGGGTAACTTCAGCATTGGCTTTCTTTGCAATGTCTGCCGCAACGTCCGTGGCTATTTGCGCAGGCTTTGAAAAATCGGTAGGAACAAGAATTTTTTTCATGATAGCAGGATTTTGATGTTGGTAAAAATAGAAAATAATTTCAATAGTATGTAGAAATAGCGGCTGACGGGCAAAAACGCAATGTTGGAAAGTTCAGCAGCGAAAGAAACGCATCATGGAAAAATAAAGGAGTGATGGAACGTGTAATGACCCGATAACATTAGAACGCTTCAACGAAGTAGTAAGCCATCACAAAACACGCAATCAATTTGATGAGCGTGCCTGCCAGGAATCCAAGGAACGACCCGATGGCAGCCCGGAGTGCCTGGTTTGAATCGCTGTTGCCGATCAGTTCACCAATAAAAGCTCCGATGAACGGGCCAATGATGATACCAACGGGTCCGAGCCAGATTCCGGCAACAAGGCCGATCATACATCCCCACATTCCAGCTTTTGTTCCACCAAATTTCTTTGTTCCATAGACAGGAATAAAGTAATCGATAACAGTCACCACGATGGTAATGCCGAGCCAGGTCCAGAGGAAATCTGAAGTGTAAGGTGGTTCGCTTTGAAGCTGTTGAAGCAGGAGTGCTACATAGCAGAGTGGAGGGCCGGGCAGGAACGGAAGTACTGACCCCGCAATTCCACCAAGCATTAAAAAGATTCCGAGTACCAGCCAGAGCACGTCCATGGTTCCTAATTTAGATTAAAATTTACAAATTGGGATTTTATCCATCAGAGGAAATTATGGCAACTCATTTATGGTCAAGCTGAATAGTATACATCATATCGCTATAATTTGTAAGGACTACCAGAAATCGAAGCATTTCTATACGGAAGTTCTCGGCTTGCGTGTAATGGCAGAGCATTACCGGAGAGAACGTGATTCATGGAAGCTCGATCTCGCCATTGGAGATCACTATGCCATCGAATTATTTTCATTTCCGAATCCGCCTCAACGCGTCTCACGCCCGGAGGCCTGCGGACTGCGACACCTTGCGTTCGAAGTAACAAATATTGAAGAGGCGGTCGCGAAACTGAAAGCCAACAACATATCAGCCGAGCCCGTGCGCGTGGACGAATTTACCGGAAAACGTTTTACTTTTTTCGAAGATCCGGACAAACTACCGCTTGAACTTTACGAAATGTGATGATCACAATCTCTGAATATCTTACCTCCTTCGCGCGAGCGTTCCCGTCACACGTGTTAAAATCTCCATGGAGCATAACACAAAAGATTGAAGAAACCATCCTGGAAAAAGTTCGAAGCTGCAGCGCTGATTTTGATGTGAAGGGAAATATTGCAATTCACAAGTCTGCGAAGATCGAAGAAGGCGTTGTGATGAAAGGCCCGGTCATTATTTCGGAAAACTGTTTTGTTGCCGCCCATGCTTATCTCAGGGCGGGGGTCTTCTGCGACCGCAACGTCATCATAGGACCCGGTTGTGAAGTGAAGTCTACAATCATCCTCGAACGCTCAACCCTTGCGCATTTCAACTTTGCAGGAGACTCCCTGATTGGTTCGAATGTCAATCTCGAGGCAGGTTCCATCGTGGCAAACCATCACAACGATCGGGACAATAAAGAGATTTTTGTATTGAGCGGAGGCAAACCGATGGCAACGGGTTCTCAAAAGTTTGGCGCGCTCATTGGCGACCATTCGAAGATAGGTGCAAACGCAGTACTCTCTCCCGGCACAATCCTGCAACCAAAAAGTATTGTGAGCAGGCTTGCACTTGTCAATCAGTGCCCTTAGTATTTCTTGCCAGGAATGTCGTTATGATACTTTTCCATTCCTTTTCTATCCTGAAGCGTAACAAAAATAGTTTTGCCGTCCTTGCCACCGAATACAAGATTGCTGCAATTTTTTCCCTTGAGCTGGATCTCTTTGATCTGTTTTCCCTGTGGTGAAAGTACCGCTATTGTTCCCTTGCCATAGCGCGTGATGTACACGTTGCCCTTTTTATCACACTTCATCCCGTCAAATCCATAATCGGGAAATTCTGCAAAAAGTCTTTTGTTGGAAATGTTTCCGGATGCGTCTACATCAAACGCCCATACTTTTTTCTGAACGCTTTCATTGACATAGAGCGTTTTTTCATCCGGGCTCAGCTCGATGCCATTAGTCGTTCCCATTCCGTCCATTAGTAAGGTCGTTTTTCCGTTTGGGTCGATCCGCCAGATCTGACCAGTACTTTCTTTCCAGTTTGGATCTGAGGCAAACAACTGATCTTTCTTATTAATACAAAGGTCATTCGGTTGGTTGAACTTGTCGTTGTGAGCATGCACTGTCACCTGCTTTGTTTTTGGATCAAGCTTCAACACGTTGTGCCCGGTGAAGTCCGCCAGAAACATGCAACCTTTCGAGTCGATTTGAATACTGTTGGCAGTGCTGCCTTCGGGCAACGTAACATATAATTCAACGGTGCCATCTGGTTTTACCAATCCGATCGTTCCATCCTTCTGAAAATTCACCACATAAAGGTTGCCATTTTTATCGAAAGCGGGGCCTTCGATATTGGTTGAGAAGAGATTTTCGGCAGTATGGTCTGTTGACTGGGCGTGTGTGAAATTCACACACAACATGAGCGTGAAAATAATGTAAAGTACGCGGGTCATGATTGTGGATTTTAATTCAATGTGAAGAAAAGAATCAAAAATGCAAAATGCGGAAATACAGAAATGCATTTACCACAGAGGTTTCGGTCGGTATATATACCTGTGAATGGTTTGCGACTGGCGAAGTCATTTATTTAGTTCACTTTGGAGGGCGCTCCGAAAGGACAAGCAGTTCTTAACCTGTTTGAAACGTCACCACAATTTGTTGCGCCTAAGCGATGAGACCACAGAGAAATACGGCAGTCGCGCTAGCGCTTGGAACAAGGGCTGTGCTATTCCCGCGCTTGGGAATAACCTAAGCGGCACTGTTAAAAAGAAATTGCTATGAGCCCCGCCCAAGAAATCCAAGCGTCAGCGCGACTACCCGCATTCTCAGTGAGCTCTTTCGATGCGTTATCCGCGATCGTTTAGGCTTGAAAACTTTGTGAGCTTTGTACATTAAATTAAGAACTCTCAATTACACACTTAATAAATTCGCAACAGCAAAAGAGCAACGCTTCAAGCAGTAAACACATACACAATCCTCTGTGGTAAATGCATTTTGCATCAAAAGACGAAAGCCACCCTGTCAGACAGGATGGCTTCGTTTTCCAATCAATCTACCCTTAATTAAAACCGGATGGTTTTTATCTTACCTGAGTTATCAGACACTTCGAAAGTAACCGAAGACGCTGCAGGATTGAGTTTGTACACGAGAGCAAAGTCGCCATTCACAACTCTTGACTGGTTGTGAACCAGGATATCGCCTTCGTAGATCTTCACGTTTACTTCACCAGCTGCCGGATTAACAACTGACAAAAGGAACTTGCCATTTTTCTTATCGATGTTGCTGATGTGGGCAATTTTATCAGATGCTTTCTTTGCACCGTAAACTACCTTTTCAACTTTCTTACCTGTTGCATCGATCAACTCGATTGTATATTCACCAGCTTCAAGACCTGCAAAGTTCACAGGAACGATGAAACCTTGTGTGCTGTTGAAAGTTTCTGTAAGGATGATGCGTGAAGCAGAGTTGTAGATATTGAGCCTAACCTTGCCGGCAGTCTCTCCTTTATAGATAACTTTGTATGTTTCGGATCCTTTCACCGGTATGATTGCCATACCAATGTTACGTGGCTCATCCTTTCCAGCTGCAACAGCCAGTGAGCTCACTAAGACAAACGCTGCGAAGAAAAGAGATTTTGTTTTCATGATTCGTTTTTGTTTTTGTTTATGATACAAATATACGGGGGCTCTATACGCGCGGACGTTTCTTGTAAGGAAACCTGTTTTATTATCTGAAACAACGTTTGCAGAATTTGCAGGAGAGAAAAACCGAAAATTAGTCGCTTCAACAGCACTCAAAACGGTTTCGGTGAAGCGGAATTTTCCACCAACGATTGCATAACGGTATGGTTGTGCGCAGAACAAAAAGGAAGAGCCACGCTGTACACGTGGCTCTTCCTGAACTTAACTATATATATGTGAAAGAAAGTACTACTGAACGTACGATAATGTTTTAGTTTCTCCTGCACTATCCCGCACTTCGAAAATAAAATTCTTTCCAAGGCTTTTCAGATCATATACTTTTGCGAAGTCTCCGGTGATGTTCTCAACGCCTGTGTATATGAGGTTGTACTTGCTATCATAGATATTCACCTTCAACTGATCGCTGCCATTTTTGTTGGCTACGCGCAGAACATATTTGCCATCACCGTCCTTGACATGTACCAAATTCATAAGTTTCTCAACTTTATGCTTCGAGTACGAAAATTTTTCAATCGTCCTGCCTTCAGGAGAACTGATCTCGATGCTGTAATCACCTTCCGTCATCGCTGACAGGTTGTAAGGTCTCATGAAGCTTTCAACATTCTTTAGGGTTTCCTGGTAGATATTCTCTCCATTTGCATTTGTGATCGTCACACGAACGTTTCCCGACTTGGTTCCCTTATAGAATACTTTAAAACCTTTCTCTGACTTCATCAGCGCTAATCCCGTCTTTGCATTAGGATTGTCAATAACATTCGCGTTTACCGCACCACTCACCGCAGCGAGCACAACAAGTATAGATAGGAACTTTTTCATAATTGGAAATTTTAGATACACCGATAAGACGGTCTGACATGGCCTAAAGTTTCAGTGCAATCGTTAATAAATGGTAAAGAAATCAAGAATACCGTAAGATGGTGGAGTAAGGTTTCATTCGTTTGCAAAGACACGCTGAAACGTTTGCATGGTTAAAAGGATGCGCGAAGTTGAAAAGAATTTTCGAGCGTTCCGGAGTGAACAGATGATGTACGGAAATGTACAATCAATTAAGATGAAAAACGTCTTTGCTTTTCTCCTCCTGCGTGATCACATGCATCTGGAATTTCAATTGATTGACAAGAAATGCCTGTTGCCTGTCTGTACTGCTTGTGAGAAATCTGTAACGTTCAAAAAGGTCAAGCCCCAATTCCTGGGCGATCTGAAATGTTGACGCAGTTGCGAAATGTTTCAGCTTCCTTCTTTGCTGATAGATAACAAACAGTTCGTACAACTCTATCGAAGGAATTTCTGAAGCATTCACTTTCTTCATCACAACGTCACCACCCGGATACAACTTTCCCGGAAATGTTCTGTAGAGTTTGTCCATTGTAAAGACATCGAGACATCGGACGATAATGTCAGACTCACCTGTAGGGTAGCGCTTGATCACGCTCTCCAGCTTCATGAGAGAGCCGATACGTTGCTTGTTCAGCTCATGACTGCAAAAAATACCAAAGCTTATATCACGCGTTTCACAATCGGAAAGCAATTCCCTGTAACGCGGCTCGAAAATATGAAGCGGAACCAACTCACCGGGTATTGGTAAGAGCGTGAGCGGAAACATGGGAATGTTAACAGGTTCTGACATACGGTCGTCACAAAATCATTGAACCACTAATACTCTGCTATACAATAAGGATTAACTCCAAAACGGGTCCTAAGGTTTTCAGCACCTGGCAAAAAACTGAGATTTATTAGAAAAGAAAAGCCCACCAAAGCCCCGTCTGCATTTTCCACGAGCTTGCCCGCAGCTTCAGCCGTTCCACCAGTCGCCAGCAAATCATCATGGATAACAATGCGGGAGCCTGGAACGACAGCATCCTCATGTATCTCGATCGCAGCTTTTCCGTATTCCAGCGAGTATTCCTCCTTGCGGGTGCGGTAAGGAAGCTTTCCGGCTTTTCGGATAGGAATGAATTTACAGCCGAGGTGGTGCGCCAGCAGCGATCCAAAAATAAAGCCCCGGGCCTCGATGGCGGCAATCGCGTCAGGGCGCAGAACCGTGATGTGCTGGGCCATTTCGTTCAGCAATTCACCTACAAGGTGCGGGTCGTTAAAGACAGGCGTTATATCTTTGAACACAATGCCGGGTTTAGGAAAATCCTTTACATCGCGGATAACTGACTTGAACTTATCGGCAAGCGTCATGTAATTATGCTGTGAGGTGTGCGTCAAATATACGGCCGGGATAACCAAATCAAAACTTAATATGAAGATAGTCACGAGGATGATTGAAGAAGAGCTCTATGAATCGGTAACAACTGATGGCATCAGCGATACGATCGATATGCGTGCACTACCGGTGAAAAAAAATATGTCTCCGGTCGAATCACTTCTTTCAGCACTCGCAGCCTGTGGTGCGGTTGACATTGTCGGCATGCTCAGGAAAAGAAAGAAAACAGTACAGGCATTCCACATCGAGACGGAAGGTATACGCAGAGCAGTGCCTCCCCGGTCATTCACAGCCATACATTGCAAATACATTGTTGTTTCACCCGATGTAACTGAAGAGGAGCTCAGCAAATCCGCAAAGCTTTCTCTTGAAAAGTACTGCTCGGTGGCCGACTCGCTGAAAGCATCCGTTACTTTTTCGGTAGAAGTAATCAGACCGTAAAAACAAATGCTGCTGATCCGGGATTTCGCAAAACGTTACGATGGCACGCTGGTCCTCGCGATCGACAGGCTTGAACTTTCTCCCGGCATCTACTGGATAAAAGGAGAAAACGGTTCGGGCAAATCTACGTTGTTCAAATGTATTGCCGGGCTTGTTCCCTTTGAAGGCTCAATTGAATTCGAAAAAACAAATGTGGTTACGCAACCTGTCCCCTACCGCTCGATGATCAATTTCGCGGAAGCGGAACCTCTGTATCCTGATTTTCTTACCGCCAAAGACCTGATTCGGTTCATTGGCAACATCAGAGGATCAAATGATGAGGAAATGCAAATAGTCACCAGACACTTTGGCGTTGACCACTTCTATGAAAAGGCCTGCGGAACATATTCAAGCGGAATGCTTAAAAAACTTTCACTTACCCTTGCATTTCTAGGCAAACCCAGACTGATTATACTGGACGAGCCATTGATCACGCTCGATGAGCAAACACGTCTAAAACTTGTTGAACTGATCAGGCAATTCCATTCAGCCGGTGTCACGTTTCTGATTTCTTCACACCAGTTGATCGAGCACAACCTCGAACTGTCAGGCGTTTTTGAAGTTAAACAAAAGGCGCTCCACCGTGTTTGACCTGGCAAACGTTTTCACCAAAGTATTTGTACGCGAGTTCTATCGGCTGAACGCAGGATTTTTTATCGTTGTCACCACGCTTACGTTCGGTTTCATGAGCGGAGCGGAGCACAAGGCGCTGGCGGAATTCTTCGTTGCATCTCCTTTGTTGTCACTGATCCCGATCGGAGTGTGGAGTATGTATGCGTTGAAGGTAATCCTGTTCAATCATCAGAGACTTCAGCTTCCCCAAAACAGATTCCTCTTTGAAACAACGTTGGTATCATCCCCGCGGCAATTCAGCCTCGGCCTGCAGACGGTCTTTGTTCAGTTCGCTCCGGTCGTAGCCTACGCTGGGTTTCTTCTCATGACGGCCTTAAAGAATGGCAGGATCAGTACAATTGTAATCATAATTTGTTCGGTCATCGTCCTGCTCATACTTTCTGCAATAGCGTTAATGCGCGGGATGCGAACGCCAATTCCAGAAAACAAAACGTCAGCCTTAAAGTCATTCATCGACAGGCACACTGTCAGACCGCTTTGGTGGATTTACATCGTGACGGTGTTGCGACAGGAGCCCTTTCTTTTTTTTGGAACGAAGATTTTCACCGGAGTGCTGCTCTTCGCCATTTCGCAACTATACATTGGCGAGACGTATGATGGCAGATTGCTGGCGATGGGTGCAACGATAGGCGGTGCCGGCAACTATATGATAGTAATGCAACTGCAACTTTTCGAGCTTAAGTATCTCAACTTGATGCGGGCACTTCCAATTACGCTAATGCGAAGGTGGATTTACATTTTGCTTATCTCATTGATCTTGGTAGCTACGGAAACTGTTGTTCTTTGGAAATACGCTCCCGTGGGATTGACGAATCTTGTCTCGGCAGCCCTGCTGATACCGTGCTTGGCAATGTTACTATACTCATTACTTTACGTGCGGTTCGAAAACCAGGAAACCTACGGAAGAATTATTTTCGGTGTGACGATTGCGCACATTGTTCTGATTCTTTTCAAAGTACCCGTTCCTGTTCTGATCGCCTTGGATCTGACCACCTCCTGGCTGATCTTCCAAAAGCGCTACTACAAATTCGAGCTCCAGATGATCAAGGCGCCATCAGAAACTTAGTAAATCAAATTTCCATTCAGGATGATGTTCCCGATATAAGACGTCCCGAATGAATAGGGTATGAACGCAACGGAAGGAATAGGTTTCGTAATAAACAGGTTTGCCTTTTTACCAACACAGATGCTACCGACCTCGTGCGAGAGCTCAAGCGCAGCCGCAGTGTTGAGGGTTGCAGCATTGAATGCTTCTTCCGGTGTCATCTTCATCTTTATGCAAGCCAGGGAGATCATTGTCTGCATATTGCCCGAAGGAGAGCTTCCAGGATTATAGTCGGAGGCAATGGCGATCGGTAATCCCGCTTCAATCATTTGTCGCGCGGGGGGGAAAGGCAAATTCAGAAAGAAGGCCGCACCGGGCAGGGCAGTCGGCATAGTTGTAGAATTTTTCAAGAGGTCAATTTCTTCACTGCCGATATTCTCAAGATGATCGACACTCAAGGCGTTAGTCTTCACTCCTACCTGCACACCTCCTGAACGATGCAATTGATTGGCGTGGATGCGAGGCTTCAATCCAAAGCGTTTGCCTTCTTCCACAATTTTTTCGGTTTCATCCGGGGAGAAAAATCCCTGCTCGCAAAAGACGTCAATGTATGAGGCAAGTTTTTCTTCCGCCACCGCTGGAATCATTTCGGCAAGAATGGATGAAATGTAATCTTCTTTCAACATCCCGGCAGGCACGGCATGCGCGCCAAGAAAGGTTGTCTTTACCAACAACGGTGTCTGCTCACCAATGCGTTTGGCTACACGCAACATTTTCAACTCGTCCTTGAGCGTCAAGCCATATCCGCTCTTGATCTCGACTGCTCCGGTTCCGCTGGCAATGATTTCCCACGCCCGCGGCAGCGATCGCTCGAACAGTTCATCTTCGGAGATACCTTGAAGTTTCCGTGCGGAATTGAGAATGCCGCCACCTTTCGCAGCAATCTCTGCATAAGTGGCGCCTTTGATCTTCATCACAAACTCTTCCTCGCGGGTCGCAGCAAAAACCAGGTGCGTGTGAGAATCCACAAAGGAAGGAAAGACAAATCTCCCTGAGGCATCGATCGTTTTCTTCGCTTCGCGCGATTGCAGACCGGACATGTTTCCGAAGGAAGCGATCCTGTCACCGTCAACCGCGAGAAAAGCGTTTTCAAGAATTGGCAGTTCACTCATCGCATTTCCTGCAACGCGTTCTATGTTTCTCTCTCGTACCTGAACGAGACCTTTGATGTTCGTGATGAGGAGGTCAGGAGTTGACAAATGTTTTGAAGTTTCGTCAAATGTAAAATTCCAGGCGCCAAGCACCAAATTTCAAACTAGCTGGCTCTGATCCCGTCAGGGATCAAAATATCGGTAGATGAATTATCCGAAGACCGGGCGCGCCACAGGATCCTTTTGCAGAATGTGGGACACGTTTTGGCGCGAAACAGGTGCGCGCGCAGATGACTCGCACGTATTTAATGGGCTTTGTGTATTAACCCCCGGCTTAAGCCGGGGGTTAATGTGAGAGAGTGCGAATTCCGCGGAGAGTTATGAGTATGCGGCTTAAGCCGCGATCAACGATCCGAGCTCCGATGAAAATTGTTTTCACTCTCACCAAATACCAAAGGCGGCATCGCGACTGTGTAGGCCGATCCCGTGAGGGATCAAATTTCGATAGGGAAAATATCAAACACCGGGCATTGTCTAGTAACCCCCGGCTTAAGCCGGGGTTAATTGAGAAAGTGCAAATTCCTCGCTATGCTATGAGTATGAGGCTTAGGCCGCGATGGGCGCTAACAACTTTGATTGGGAATCTCGAGGTGTGAATCTGGACAACCTTCGCGTTGTGAGATGTCAGCTGATCCCGTCAGGGATCAAATATCGGTAGATGAATTATCCAAACACCGGTCGCGCTACAGGATCCTTTTGCAGAAGTTGAGACACGTCTTGGCGCGAAACAGGCGGGTGATCGAAAGGACCTGTCGTAGCCTTAGTGGGCTTTGTGTAGTAACCCCCGGCTTAAGCCGGGGGTTACTGTGAGAAAGTGCGAATTCCTCGCTATGCTAGGAGGATGCGGCTTAAGCCGCGATGGGCGCTAACAACTTCGAGTGGGGATCTCGAGGTGTGAATCCGGACAACCTTCGCGTTGCAAGATGTCACCTGATCCCGTCAGGGATCAAATATCGGTAGATGAATTATCCAAACACCGGTCGCGCCACAGGATCCTTTTGCAGAAGTTGATACACGTTTTGGCGCGAAATAGGTGCGTGATCGGATGTCGCCACGCAGCCGCGGTCGTCTTTATGTGCAGTAACCCCCGGCTTAAGCCGGGGGTTAAGGCGAGAGCTCCATAGCCGTCAGGGTCCGTGAGTACGCGGCTTAAGCCGCGGCAAGGTTCACCGCTCGAAGTTGGTATCTGAATTAGCACCAGGACTTGATAAGATCCTTTGCTGACGCGTTGACAGACGTCAACGCTGCTTCCCGCGAAAACACGGGACAGGCACGAACTGTACCTTTTATGTTAATTTATCAAACCAGTGATTGCAAAATTTCGTGGTGCTAGCAATAGCGATAGAAGCGGAAACCGGAGTGGCATGCGGGCGGATTGTTGGAGCGGATAGCGCGGGCCCAGCGTTGTCCCTCGCGGTTAATGAGCACGCTTACTCAGTTTCGCAGGCTCGGGATGACGGCTTGTGCGGAGGCGGGCATTGCCAAAAAAAATTTGTCTCCCGATTGAGATTGTCCCTTGCACAGTCACCCGGACTGACAAGGGTCTTTCGCTTACCTCTGCTTTCGGAGAATAGCTCAAGAATACTTGCGCTTGATAAACGTGTAAATCTTCAGTGTCTACTTCCCGAACGACTCAACCTTATAGTCGAGATTGGTTCCATATACGGGGAAGCTGATTTTGAACATCGCGAAGAACGAACGGCCTTCGATGCTCGGGCGATAGCCAACTTCGCCACCGTATGACCAGCTCAGCGTTCTGTTGAATCTGCCATCGATACCCAGTCGAAAACCAAGGTTCTTTGTTTTGATGGCGCTTGTAGAATACACATCCGTAGAAAGGCGATTTCCCTGTGCATCTTTGCTCGTGTAGACAACATCATCTACCGTTACTGACGGTGAGAAGAGAATATCGGCAAATACGGTGAGCATGCCATCGTCAACACCTTCTTCAAATTTGTCGAAGTGCACGGCAACATTGCGGAACCACGAGAGCGATCCACCGATGTACAAACCTTTGGAAGAAATGTTTGAGAAAGCATCAACCGCTTCCATCTCGCCTGTGTTTGGATTGAACTCCTGGGTCGCGAGTGGAATATCTCCTGCAAGAAGTGCGGTGTTGTCAAGACCCTGTGCTTCAAGCGCACGCGTCAGTTCTGTTGAACTATCCCACATGATCCCGCCAAGGCGCACACCATATATCTTTCGCACTTTGCATGGAACTTCTGCGTCCAACGGGACGCGTGATGCCCAGCGATTGCCTTTATAGCTTGACTTATAGAGGACCATCTTTGTTTTGGATGCCTGTTCAAAATCCTTGACGTGGTAAGTTCCGCCAATTTCATAATAGTTGTAAACCTCTGCGCGGTTGTCAACATCACTGTTCGTGGAAGATAT
The DNA here is from genome assembly GCA_029309925.1 of Fulvivirgaceae bacterium JP3-4. Classification (GTDB taxonomy): domain Bacteria; phylum Bacteroidota; class Bacteroidia; order Cytophagales; family Cyclobacteriaceae; genus Chryseosolibacter. The sequence continues at coordinate 591,833 of JARKND010000001.1, read as the reverse complement.
CTGACGGGCGAAGTCAAAAAACTTCTGTCCGTATGTTTTCCGGAAATGTGCTTTGATGCTGAACTTGTCCTGGTGGAAATACATTGCTTCGAGTCCGAAGCCTGCATTTACGTTGGTGACAAACAATTCACCGTAGAGCGGTTGAAATCCTACAAAGAGCTTGTTGACAGAATAAGGCTCGTCATAGATCTCCTCGAACGTAACCGGTGTCTTGTCTTTTCTATCCTGCGCAAAAAGATTGGCTGAAGCCACCAACATCGCAGCTGTAAAGATTAAAAAATGGTTTTTCATAGCTCAGGTATCGGGCTAATATCCAGTAAAGGTACGAAATATCTTGTTAAGTCGCATGGCCTTGCGGTACTAAGCCTTGCCGGCTTCAAGGAGTTGTTTCAGCGCTTTTAGTTCTTTCATCACCTGCTCGCGCTCTTCAAGCTTTTTGGCAACCTCCGCCTCTTTCCGTTTGCGCGCAGTGATGTCTTCAAACATTCCCAAAATCGCAACAACATCACCGTCCTGATTGGCGATCGGTACCTTGCTGGTCAGCACCCACGACTCTTCTCCTTCACTATTAATATTGACTTCTTCAATATCCAGTTTCGCCTGACGTTTACGCATAACTTCAAGGTCATCCTTGCGGTAGGCATCGGCCTGCGCGCTCCACGCCATATCAAAATCGGTCTTGCCAATTAGTTCGTCAGGAGACTTTGCACCGGCAACCGCAGCAAAAATCTTATTGCAACCCATGAAGCGAAGTTCCTTATCCTTCCAGAAGATGGCGCGCGGAATATTATCAACGATTCCCTGAAGTGTTGCCTGCGATTCGCTCAGCTTCCGCTCCTGCTTCCGCAGAACGTCAGCCTGTTTTTGCGATTGCTCAAGTTCTTTTTCCAGGATTCCCTGCTTACGTCTCATCTCCTCCTGAGTCGCTTCCAACTCTTCCATGTTCTGGCGGATCTCTTCCTCCTGCGATTTCATTTCCTCGGCCTGCTGTTGCGTGCGCTCCAGCAACAAACGCGTGGTGTCGTTTACGCGTACGTTCGAGATGGTTGAAGCGATGCTTTCCGCGAGCTTCTCTACCAGATCGATTTCAAAATCCTGGAACTTGTTGAATGAAGCGAGCTCAAGCACACCGTAGATCTTGTCGTTTACTTTCAAAGGAACAATAAGCAATGCATTCGGGTTAGCGCCACCAAGTCCGGAGGTGATGCTGATGTATTCCGAGGGGACTTCGAGCAGATAGACCCTTTCTCCTTCAAGGAAACACTGTCCCACGAGTCCCGAACCGATGTCTACCTTTTTTGTAAGATATTTTTTCCTTTCAAACGCGTAGCATGCCGTGAGCTCCAGGAATTTTTCATTTTCGTTGTCTTCGTTGAGAATAAAAAGCCCGCCCTGGTTGCTCTTTGTATACTTCACCACAAACTTGATGATGTTGTCATACAGTGTGGATGAATCTGCCGTTGATGAGCGCAAAATTTCTCCGATCTGTGCAAGACCTGACGTTGACCAGTTGCGCTTGCGATCATCCTCTGCATTCTTCATGAGTTTGTCGCGCATGGTGATCAAAGTGTTGATCAGGTTGTCGCTTTCGGACGTGCGCTGCAACTCGATTCCATAGTTTCCGGCTGACACCGCTTCGATAAAGGTGGTCAGCGTTGTGACGCGCTCGGACTCATCCTGAAGCTTGCGTGTGTTCTCAGCTTCCATTTGATCGTTTCCTTTCTGGAGACGGAACACGAGAAAGGTGAGAATTGAAAAAGTGACAAATACCATTGCGCTGGTCAGCCATGAAAGTGTGTTGAGATTGCTGGTGTCGCTATTGACGTTTGCGCGTACATGGTCAACCAGCTTATCCATTGAACGCTGAAACTCTTCATAGCGCTGATCGAACTGCTGATCCAGGTTGCCCCCGGCCTGCTCACCAGTACCTGCACTTGCCTGATGGGCTGCCCATCGTTCACGTGCAGCGGTCGTGAGATTTTCAATCCCCACGATCGACTCTTTTAGCATCACGCGTGTCTCTTCATCATTGGTTTTGATGAATTGACCCAGTTCGGTAGACTGGCCATCATATGCACCTTTCAGAATTTCCTGACTTGATGTAAAGAGGACGAGTACGTCATTCTCAAAGTTGATGGAGTTGTCGCCAGCCATTAGTTCTTCAAACCACAGGTGCGCTTTCGTGGTTCTGTTTTTGATGTTGTCACCAAGGCTGATGTAAGGGAGGTTTTTGTTGTAAGTGTAAATGGTGTTACGCTGAACATATACGATCAAAAACAACGTAATCACTCCGACCGCTGCAAAGACTAGCGTGTATCGGAGAGCTCTGGATAACTTCATACAAAAAAATTAGGCGTTCTTAATGGAGGCTGATGATTCTAAAATTAACCGAAATCTATCGTAAAATATTGAATGTCTACGGTTAAGGCAGCGGGCGTGAGTAGGTATGCGAAATTGGAGGCGTAAGATTTTGCGGGGCTTTGTACGATATATGGAGTGAAAGTCCTGGAAGTTGCTGGTGTCAATCTTTCCGCGCGAAGCGGCAGAATCTCAGCGTAAACAATACAATCTAAAATTCCAAAATTTTTGACTAGTGGATACTTCGAAAAAACAATTTTCGGTTACCTTGCCGACCTTTCATATCGTAAATCGATTAATTTAAGTGGAGTGTAAGTATTCAGCTTTTTTTTCTCGATTCTTTATGGAATAGAAGATGGCGTTGCATCTGTGTGGTATAGAATTGCTAAACAGACCGGGTGTGGCGTAATCTTTTACGGGAGGTGCTTAGCTGTTTAACAATTAGGAAATGAGTTTCGAGGTTAATTTCATGAGTATACTGGCGTTTCTGGACTCCTTTAATCCGGAGAACATCATCCAATACGGGGGGCTGAGCTTGCTTTTGCTCATCATCTTTGCAGAAACCGGTGTATTCTTCGGGTTTTTCCTGCCGGGAGATTCATTGCTGTTCGTTGCGGGTCTTCTCAGTGACACGGAATATCTTGACATGAATGTTGCAATCCTGATCCTGCTGTTGATTCTGGCGGCCGTCAGCGGTTCAACAGTCGGGTATCTGACTGGGCGTTGGGCGGGAAAATTCTTATTGAACAGGCCGGATAGTATTTTCTTTAAGAAGAAATATCTGGACGTGACGCAGGCGTTCTACGAAAAACATGGAATGATGGCTTTTATTCTCGGCCGATTCCTACCGATTGTTAGGACCTTTGTAACCATCATTGCCGGCATGGTTAAGATTGATATGCCGAAGTTCGTTTTCTTTAATTTCCTGGGTGCAACCATCTGGATCGTTACCATGGTGTTGTCAGGACATTTTTTAGGAAAAATCTTTCCACAGATCACAATGTATCTTGAAATCATTGTAGTAGGGATGATTCTGGTATCCGCTATTCCGGTAATCATTACTTACTTTAAAAACCGGAAATTATTAGCGAAAGATTAAACATTAGGGCATTTTCGGGCATTATGTCTTAAAACGGCATGATAAAGGCTCAAAAAGGTCGAAATTGAAAGATTTAATTTTGCAGTTATTGCCAAAAACAGCATTTTTAACGCTTTCTCATTACTTTTGCCAACTAAACATAACTATAAACCTAAAATCTAATTTATCATGGCACAGAAATCTGGCTCTTCACTTGGAGATAGTCTTAAGTCAACCTTCGCAGCGATTGTAATTCCTCTAGAACTGGTTATTGCGGTACTTATCTATCTGTACATCCTCGGTAATCCCGCAAACTTTGAAGGTGGCGATCCAAACAATCACCCTCTTCCAGGCAACTACCTTGGCGTTGTGTACAAAGGTGGTGTTGTAGTGGCGGTTCTTATCGCGCTTTTGATGATAGTGTTGACATTCGCAGTTGAGCGTCTGATTACCATCAGCTCAGCTACCGGAAGGGGCAGCATCAAGAAGTTCGTTACGAAAGTAAGAAGCCTTATCGCTCAAAATAATATCTCCCAGGCAATCGCTGAGTGCGACAGACAAAGAGGCTCTGTAGCCAATGTGGTAAAAGCTGGTCTTTTGAAGTATGACGAGCTATCAAGAAATACGGTGCTTGAGCCAGAGAAGAAAGTACTTCTTGTCCAGAAGGATATTGAAGAAACAACACAGCTTGAAATGCCGATGCTGGAAAGAAACCTCGTTATCATCGCTACGATCGCTTCGGTTGCTACATTGATGGGTCTTCTTGGAACTGTAACAGGTATGATCCGCGCGTTTACCGCGATCGCGACTTCAGGTGCTCCTGATGCGGTTGCTCTTGCGAACGGTATCTCTGAGGCGCTTATCAACACGGCTCTTGGTATCGGTACTTCCGCTCTTGCGATCATTTTCTACAACTTCTTCACAAGCAAGATCGACTCATTGACTTACGGAATTGATGAAGCCAGCTATAGCATCATCCAGAATTTCACAGCTCGTAATAAAGCTTAAGTTTTAAACGTTCCTTACACATGGGAAAAGTTAAAGTACATAGAACTCCGCCTTCATTGGATATGACCCCGATGGTTGACCTGGCGTTCCTGCTCGTAACATTCTTTATGCTTACGACCACGTTCGCTCCGGAAGAACCAGTGGTAGTTGATATTCCGAAGTCGGAGTCGGAAATCATTCTTCCTGACAAAGACAGGATGATTATTTCCGTTGCAAATGACGGCCGCGTATTCTTCGATATGGATAACAAGCTTCATAGAAAAGAAATGCTGCTGCAGATTGGTGAGAAATACGGTGTGAATTTCACGAACGACCAGGCGAACAGCTTCGCGATTTTGTCGGGTTTCGGAATTCCCGTAAGGTCGCTTCCTCAATACCTGGATTATCATCCTGACGAAAGAAAGGGAATTCAGCAGCCAGGCATCCCGGTTGACTCATTGAATAATGAGCTTGCCGACTGGATCGTCTACGCTCGTATGAACAACCCACGTCTGCGCGTGGCGATTAAAGGTGACAGAGGCACGAATTATGATGTGATCAAGAAAGTAGTGGAGACGCTAATCGACCGTAAGGTATTGCGCTTCAATTTGATCACTGGCCTGGAACAAGAATCAAAACTTTAAATGTTATAATACCATGGCAGAAGTAAGTCAAGGTGGCGGTGGCGGTGGTAAGAAAGGCGGAGGTAAAGTCAGAGCGAAAAAAGCTTCGACCAAGATCGATATGACACCTATGGTGGATCTTGCGTTCCTCTTGCTGACCTTCTTCATCCTCACTACAACGTTCAACAAGCCAAAGACGATGGAAGTGAATATGCCTGATAAGGTCGTTGACGAAAAGGAACAGACGAAAATCAACGAAAAGGATATTCTCAACCTCGTGCTGGCCGAAAATAATAAGATCCACTGGTGGATCGGGCTAACACCTCCTGTAACCACAACAGGTTACGGAAAAGACGGTGTTAGAAAAGTGCTACTTGAGCAAAACCGTGCGAATCCAAAACTGATGGTGCTCATTAAGCCGGAAGACAAATCCAAATATGAAAATATGGTGGATATTCTGGACGAAATGGACATCACAGCAACCAAGCGTTTTGCGATCGTAGATTATACTCCAGATGATAAGACAATCATTTCAGGAGGTGCAGAAACTACAACAGAAACTGAAAATTAATCGCCATGAAGACAGAAGCAGTAGTAGCGAGAACATGGGAAGATGTAGTATTTGAGAATCGTAATCAGGCGTACGGTGCCTACGTACTTCGCAAAGTATACGGCAAGAATGTTTTCTATGGCCTGATTATAACAGCAGTTGTACTGTTGATTATCATGTTCTTCCCGGCAATCGTAGAATTTTTTAAAGGTGAGGAAGTCGTAGAAAAGGCTCCACCGAAAAAGTTGGTGTACACCGAATTGTCGGCACCACCGCCAATCGATAAACCAAAACCACCACCACCACAGATCCAGCTTCCGAAGCTCCAGAAGGTGATCAAGTTCGTTCCGCCTAAAGTTGTTAAGGAAGAAGTGGTAGAAGAGATTCCTACAATCGAAGAGATTAAACAAAACGAAGTAGCCGCAGTTGAAGTGGAGGGCGATGCAGAAGTCGTGTTCGAGGAGCCGGTAGAACAAGTTGTTGTTGAAGAAGACGACAACAAGATCTTCATGGTCGTTGAGCAGCAGCCTGAATTCGAAGGTGGTTATGAAGCCATGATGAACTTCATCCGCAAAAACATGCGCTACCCCGCCAGTGCCAGACGTATGGGTATCGATGGAACCGTGTATGTGAGTTTCGTTGTGGGTAAGGATGGTACGATCAATGACGTGAAAGTGCTCCGTGGTATCAGCGCAGATTGCGATAAGGAGGCCGTTCGCGTTGTGCAGTCAATGCCGCCATGGAAACCAGGAAAGCAAAATGGTAAGCCCGTATTCGTACGATTTAACTTACCGATCAAGTTCAAACTGAATTAATACATTGGAAGAAGATCAACCCGGGAGACCTAAACTGGAAGTAGCAGAAAAGGTCTCCAAGGTCTTCGGAATAATAATGGTTGTACTGTACATTACGCTCGGTACAACCATTATTTTTAAAGCCCACCTCATGACCAATATCCCTGAGCCAACAGCAAGGACATTTGGCGTGATCCTAATCCTCTATGGGCTTTTCCGGGCCTATAAAATTTTTCGAAGAAGTTCTAACCGTTAACGAAAATGAAAAAATCTATCCTTGGTGTCCTGGCGTTGGCCCTGGTCATCATCAGCTGCAGCCGTTCATCAGACAAGGAGCTCGACACGCCCATCTCCGGTCACATTAAGATCTCTGCAGACGAATCACTGCGTCCGCTTGTAGAAGCAGAGCTCAACACCTTCGAAGGCATTTATGTTCGGGCACACATTGACTGCAGCTATCTTCCTGAAGCGGATGCGATCGATGCGCTGATGAAAGACAGCGTGCGTCTCGCAGTCGTGACCCGCAGATTCACCGAAGAAGAAAAAAAATATTTTAAAGACATTAAGATCACACCGACAGAGTTTGATGTTGCGTACAGCGGCATTGCCGTGATTCTCAACCGGGCGCAAACTGATACGGTCTTTACGATGGATGAGATACGCTCGTTGTTGAACGGCAGAATCTCGTCCTGGAGCCAGTTAGGCGGCAAATCCAAGGATGGCATAGAGATTGTTTTCGATAACCCGAACTCTGGATTGATAAGACATTTGAAAGACTCCGTAGCTTCATTTGATAAACTTCCTTCGAACGTTTACGCAGCGGAAAACAACACCGCGGTAGTTGACTATGTAGCGAAGACACCTAACTCGATCGGATTCATCGGCCTCGAGTGGATCAGCGACAAGGATGACTCGCTCTCGAACAGCTTCCTGAATAAGGTGAAGGTAGCTGCGATTGCCGAGGCTAAAGACAGCGCGAGTTATCAACCTTATCAGGCGTATATCGCTTTGAAGAAGTATCCGCTCACGCGAAGGATTACGGTGCTGAGCCGTGAAGCGCGCGTGGGACTAGGAAGGGGATTTTTGAACTTTTTTGCCTCTGAAAGAGGACAGAGAATTGTTCTAAAATCGGGACTTGTGCCTAAAACAATGCCCCTGCGCATTGTAAATGTGCACCCTGAGTAAGTAAATGACGTATTCGAAATAAAAATTAGATAAATTTTCACTGGGCATGTTATTTTTAACGCCCGATTGATTGTTAACGTTAAACACCGAGAATTATGAATTTGCAGTATCAAAGACCTGGATCCAGCATGCGTCCAGTTTTGCTTGGCAAGATGAAGGCAGCTTTTGCCCTTGTGTTTGCCATGTTCTTGATTGCAGCTAACACCTACGCTCAAAATCCGGAGGTCAGAAAGGCTTTCCGGTTAGTTGATATTGAACAACCGTCAAAAGGCCTTGCTGCACTGGAGCAGATGGCAAGCTCAACACCGAGCTCGTATAACCTTTACTACCTCGGTCTTGCACAGCTGCGCCTTGGACAAAAGGATAAAGCGCTGGCGAATTTTGAAAAAGGAATTGCTGCCAACGACAAAGATGGTTTGAACTACGCAGGCAAAGGTCACGTGCGTCTGATCGAAAAGAACCCGACTGATGCGAAAGCGAATCTCGACAAGGCACTTCAGGTATCGAAGTCTAAAGACGTAAACGTGCTGAAGGCTGTCGCTGAAGCTTACCTCACTGATACAAAATACTTGCTTGACGCGATCAACCTATTGAATAAAGCTGCGGGAATCAATAACACTGATCCTGAAGTTCACATGCTTTTGGGTGATGCTGCACTGATCCAGAATCCGCAGAATGCTGGTCCTGCTGTAACGGCTTACGAGAAGGCAGGCCGTGTTGACACTAAGTATGCAAAGCCGCACTACAAAGTTGGCAAACTTTATCAGCGCGCGAAGAACAATGACATCGCTGTTGGCTATTACGAGCAGGCGATTAAGATCGATCCCGACTTTGCTCCTGCATACAAAGAGCTTGGACAGATCTACTATCTGAACAAGGAATATGAGAAAGCTGTACAGGCTGCGGAAAAGTATATGTCTATCACTGAGAAGCCAGAGGAAGCGAAGTTCCAGCTCGCATTCTTTTACTTCGGTGCAAAGCAGTATGATAAGGCTAACACGATTTTCCAGGAAGTAACAACGAATCCAAACGTGCCTGCCGTAGCATACAAGTATTATGCGCTTTCATTAGTTCAGCAAGGTAAAGCAGCAGAAGCAGTCACCATGTACGAGAAGTATTTCCAGAAGGCGAAGCAAGAGGACATCACTGCTGATGACTATGCGGAATACGCGAAAGTACAATTGGAGTCCAAAACACCACAAGGCGATTCACTGGCAAATGAATATTTTGCAAAAGCAATCCAAATGGATACCGCAGTGGGCCCTGACGTGTTAAGTCTTCATGCAGAGACTCTTTTGAAAAGGAAGAAATTCCCTCAAGCAATTGAGGCGTTCAAAGATCTGATGGCCAGCCGTAAACAAGTGCTTTCTCAGGATCTGTACAATATCGGCCGAGCGTACTACATGAATGAGGATTTTGTTCAGGCAGACAGTGCATTTACTGAATTGGCTGAAAAGCAGCCAAACATGACGGTCGGCCCGCTTTGGGCAGGTCGCGCAAGACAACATATTGACTCAACCGGTACACAAGGTTTGGCTAAACCGATGTACGAGCAGGTAGTTGAAAAGGCTTCAACAAATCCGGAGAAGTATAAAAAAGATCTGATCGAAGCGTACGACTACCTCGGAACTTATACCCTTCAGATTGAGAAAAACGTGGTGAAGTCAAAGGAGTACTTCCAAAAGATTCTTGCCATCGATCCTACCTACGAGCGTGCAAAAGAATTTATGAAACAGCTTAACGCGCCTGCACCGAAAGGTTAAAGATTTCAAATTTAGATACTAAAGAAGGGACTTCACGGTCCCTTTTTTATTTGTACTCTTTCTAAGTTGAATCTCGTTCTTTAGAACTCCCCTAACCTTCTTTATCTTGGCTGCAGCAAGATGCCTATGAAACAATTACGCGCCCGACTGTTCCTGCTCACAATGCTGGCTGTGATTCAAACGCATGTCTATTCGCAAAAACAGAAAGGGTATCATCTGTTCAATCCCGCTCCACAAGATATCATGCGCGAATTCAGCATTGACCGGCCTGATGTCACTGAGTCTCCGATCACCGTAGATGCCGGGCATTTTCAATTTGAAGGCGATCTTATCAAATGGACAAAAGCGTCTGGTGGCAGAGCTGCGCGCTCAATCGCTTTCTTTAACGGTCTTTATAAGATGGGTCTGTCTCACTCGTGGGATATTCATATCGGTATCGAACTGTACAACATCTACCAGAATCCTGACGCAGAAAAAGTAGATGAAGGATATGGCACCACCACAGTGCGTTTCAAGCATAACTTCTGGGGAAATGATGGAGGTACGAAGACAGCTTTTGGAATCATCCCCTATGCAACCTTCACTGCTGGTAATCCTTTCGACTCTGACGTAAATTTCGGTTTTGGATTTCCGTTCTCCTATGCGTTGAATGAAGACTATGATTTGGGCGCTCAGCCACAGCTCGATTTTATCTACAATGGCATTGACTACGAGCTAAGCTATTTTCAAACCGTGGTTATTGGAGGCCCTGTCGTGGGCAACCTCGATTTCTACCTGGAAGGACTTGCTGTTTTTCCGAAAGGAGATGCGCAGTTTCTGGCGGATGGCGGGCTAATCTATAATGTCACTCGAAATGTAAAAGTGGATGTTGCCGCGAATGTAGGACTAAACAAGCCGGCTCCTACGAGGGTGTACATCGGGTTGTCTTTCAGAATCTAACTCGCTTTATAGCCACGAAGACACTAAGACTCCAAGGAACACGAAGAAAGTAGCGCAAAGCTCTTGGTGCTCCTTAGAGTCTTAGTGTCTTAGTGGCTATTGCATTTGCTTCAACGCCACACGATGCGCAGAAAGGATTCTGTCAACGACCGCTTCATCCACAGCACTCGAAATAAACATCGCCTCATACTGCGAAGGCGCGAGGTAAATTCCCTGATCAAGCATCGACTGGAAATATTTAGCAAACATCGCTGTATCGGAAGTCTTAGCAGAGTCGTAGTCGGTCACAGCTTTATCGGTGAAGAACAAAGTAAACATGGAACCGACATGGTTGATGGTGAAATTGAATCCTGCCTTTTTATTCTCCGCCTTGATCCCGTCAACGATCATGGAGGTCATCTTGTTGATATGCTGATAGGTCTGCGGATTCGCCTGCAGATATCTCAGCATCGCGAGTCCTGCTGCCATTGCCATTGGATTTCCGGAAAGCGTTCCAGCCTGGTAAATCGGTCCGGCAGGTGAGACTGCATCCATAATTTCTCTTCTTCCACCATACGCCCCTACGGGCAAGCCTCCTCCGATGATCTTACCCATCGTACTCATATCAGGTGTGATGTTGTATAGCTCCTGAGCGCCACCCTTTGCCAGACGGAAGCCCGTCATCACTTCATCGAAGATCAAAATGATTCCATGCTTTGTGCAGAGATCACGCAAGCCTTCGAGATATCCTTTTGCAGGAATTACACATCCCATATTTCCCACCACAGGCTCGAGAATCAATGCTGCGATCTGGCCGGGATTCTTATCAATCAAAGTTTTAACTGCATCGAGGTTGTTGAACGGTGCGATCAGCGTGTCCTGTGCCGTTCCTTTTGTTACACCCGGGCTGTCTGGAAAACCGAAAGTCAGCGCACCACTGCCGGCTGCGATGAGAAAGGAATCACCATGTCCATGATAACATCCTTCCATTTTGATGATCTTGTCACGATCGGTGAAGCCACGGGCAACGCGTATAGCGCTCATCGTTGCTTCCGTTCCGGAATTTACCATCCGCACTTTCTGAACGTTAGGCATCATGCTTGTGATCAGCTCTGCCATTTCAACTTCACGTGCGGTAGGTGCACCAAAAGATGGTGAAGATGATACCGCTTCGCGAATAGCCTCCTCGATCAGTGGATGTGCATGTCCAAGAATCATCGGACCCCATGAGTTGATGAGGTCTATATATTCGTTCCCGTCCTCATCATACAGATAAGCACCTTTGGCTTTCTTCATGAACACGGGGTTCCCGCCCACGGCACGAAACGCACGCACCGGAGAATTGACACCGCCAGGAATAAACTGTTTGGCCTTCTCAAATAAGGCTTTACTTCTTGCTCTTTCGCCCATCTTGTTTATCGCTTTTCTAACAGGGTTTGCTCTCCCCCCTTGAATGTTGTGAATGGCACCAGTTGATTGTCGCGACCGAAACGATAGTCGAATCCTTCGCTGATATATCCGGGAATAATACCTGCTTTTTGCAGACCTTCCTGAAAGTATACACCATTCTTGTGCAGCTGATTTCCAACAAACATCATCAGCTCGAAGCCAAGGCGCGCCATGTTGCTCGCCTGACGGCCGTGTGTGCGCAGGTACTTCCTTTCAAATGCTTTCAGATCAGCATCAGTTGACTTGTGGTAGTTCGGAGATGTGAGAATGATTCCCAGTGTCTGATATTTGTCGAATTCAACCACGTTGTCATCAAGCCAGTTTTCCGAGCCTACAAGGATCGTTGAGTCTGCCCTTGTTTCTTTCGCGCCAACAACTTTCGTGTAGATAAGCGGATCATCAGTTGCAACAAAAATGCTATGCAGGCTGTCTTTCTTCAACGTGAATTCTTTCGGATACTTGAACTCATCATACTCGGTGGCAGTCGTCAGAATATCATTCACCTTGCCTGTCTCCCGCGGGTGGATCTCATATGAGCCGAGGATTGTAATGCCTTTCTCCTGTGCCTGGGCAATGAAAGTCGCGGCAAGCGTTGAATCCTTTTTAGTAGGCCCATAGAACACCATACAATCTTTCTTTCGAAGATGATCAGCAAGGTAATCAGCGGATTTTCTGCCCAGGGTTTCCGCAGACGGTTGGAACAGAAACGCGTGCGGATTCATTCCGATAAAGTCAGTGCTGTTCGACATCGGATGGATCATGTTGATCTTGTTCTCCATCGAAAATTCCTGCACTACCTTGCTTTCTTCAGGGAACAGCGGGCCAATGATCAGGTCCGTTCTTTTCAATTCTTCTGTTTCAAGATATTTCTTAAGCTTGTCAACGCTTCGCTCCGTGTCGTAAGCACGGAGGCTGATGTTGATCTTTTGTTTCTGCAATGTATCCACGGCAAGCTTGGCACCTTCATAAAAATCCAGGACAATCTGCGTGCGCTTTCTTCCGGGTGTCGGGTCCAGTGTTGACGCCATAAATGGAAACATCATAGCCACTGAATACTTTTCTTTATGGAAAGTTTTCGGTGCTTCCGGTATGAACTCAGCTCGTGTCAATTTGAACTGGCTGATCAGTTTCTCGAGCTCACGTTGCTCGTCTTCGCTTGTGACGCTTTTTGCGATGGTCATAGCAAGTTGTTTACCGATGACCGGATCTTTCGGATACTCTTCGTGCAGCATCCTCAATGTTTCTGCATCTGTAATGGTTGCAATGTTCACGGTCTTGAGGGCTTCAATATCTTTGTCGAAGCTTTTGTCGCTAATAAGTGCCAGCGTCTTCATTGCCTGGAAGTAGTCTTTGTTCTCAAAAAGAATTTTTCCAAGCCAGAAATTTACTTCGGGCAGTCTGTCCCATGTTGGGTGAAGTGACTTGATCTGCGTAAGCATATCCTTGGCAACCGCGTTGAAGCGTTGATGATAGGCAGCCAGAGCGTAGTAAAAAGAAGCGTATGCTGAATACTGGTTGTTTTTATCGTAAACCGTGAGAGGTTTAAAAGTTTCCATCGCAAGGGCATACTTTCCATCGCGATACAGCGCTTTTCCATTAGCGTATTGCTTGTTGTAATCGATCTGCGCAGAAGCGCCTAAGGAAATCAAGATCAATATACATAGCAGAAACTTCTTCATCATTTTCAGATTTATGTTCAACGACAGAATGAAAGTTGCTACAAATTTTATTCCCATTCGATGGTAGCGGGAGGTTTTGAACTGATATCGTACACGACACGATTAACACCTTTTACTTTATTGATGATGTCGCTGGAAACCTCAGCGAGGAATTCATAGGGAAGATGCGCCCAGTCAGCTGTCATACCGTCAGTGCTCGTCACTGCGCGCAGACTGACAACGCGTTCGTATGTACGTTCATCGCCCATGACGCCAACCGATTGCAACGGAGTGAGTATTGCTCCGGCCTGCCACACTTTGTCGTAAAGTCCGTGATTTCTCAGTCCGCTGATAAAAATATTATCGACCTCCTGCAGAATGCTGACTTTCTCAGCAGTGATATCGCCAAGTATCCTGATTCCGAGTCCCGGTCCCGGGAACGGATGGCGACTCAGGATGCTGTTGTCAATATTCAGCGTCTTGCCTACAATGCGAACCTCGTCTTTGAAAAGTGTGCTCAGTGGCTCAACAACTTTCAGCTTCATCTTCTCCGGAAGGCCACCTACGTTGTGATGTGATTTGATGGTAACGGACGGACCTTTTACTGACACCGATTCAATGATGTCCGGATATATCGTTCCCTGGCCGAGCCATTTCACATCGGAAATTTTATGAGATTCCTGATCGAAAACATCAATGAAGGTTTTTCCGATTGCCTTACGTTTTGCCTCAGGATCAGACAATCCTTTCAGTGCAGTGTAGAACTGATCTTTCGCGTCAACGCCTTTGATATTCAATCCCATGTGCTTGTATGAATCCAGCACCTGTGCAAACTCATTTTTGCGCAGCAGTCCATTGTCGACAAAAATGCAATGGAGATTTTTTCCGATCGCTCTGTGGATGAGCGTTGCCGCGACAGTTGAATCAACACCGCCTGACAGTGCCATCACCACTTTGTCGTTACCCAATTTCTTTTTGAGATCATCGATCGTTGCCTCGACAAATTGATCGGGCGTCCAGTCCTGTGCACATCCGCAGATGTGAACGACAAAATTCCGGAGTAGATTTTTGCCTTCTACTGTGTGCGTTACTTCCGGGTGGAACTGAATTCCAAAAACATTCGTGTCTTTTACCTTGTATGCTGCGATGGCGACAGACGAAGTACTTGCGATCACTTCGAAATTATCGGGAATGGACATGATCGTGTCAGCATGAGACATCCACACCTGGGTGTCAAGTGAGATCTCTTTCAGCAGTGAATTGTGATGGTCAACAGTCGACAATTTTGCCCGGCCGTACTCGCGTGCTGTAGACGGCATTACCTTGCCGCCATTCTGATGAGCAATCAGCTGAGCGCCATAGCAAACGCCCAACACGGGAATATTCCCGAAAGCTTTGATGTCAACAGCCGGGGCGTTGTTGTCGCGAACCGAGCATGGGCTTCCGGACAGGATGACACCTTTTATATTTTCTGTGATAGCAGGGACTTTATTGAACGGGTGGATTTCGCAATAAACGTTTAGTTCCCGGACTCTTCGGGCAATAAGTTGCGTGTACTGAGAGCCAAAATCAAGAATTAGGATCTGTTGAGACATGGTGCAAAGATAACAGAACACCTGAGCCCGGCTTACCCCGATTTTAAAAAAATATGCTTTTCAGAGGCCTTCTCTGCCTTGAAAAAGTTGATTCGTGGACTCGCTGATTCGTTGATGATCAAGCAAATTCACATGAACCATTCCCTTTTGTTATCATTATAGGAGACAGGCTTTGATCCCTATGCATGTTAGGCCCCACAACGGATCAATTAATCAACGTATAACGGATCAACGAACCTACAAATCCATGAACATTAAACCAATCGAAAAGCCCGCTGTTGTGAAGTTCTTATAGCCGAATTCTGCATTTTTGTTTGTTGAATAATCATAGTGGATGGCAGCCATCGCGCCAACGGACCTGCGGGTTCCGAAACGCACCAGGATCCCCGCTTCAGGCCGGACGAGGAAACCAAAAGCGTTATCGGCATTCGTGTAAATGTTGTAGTACTGGGTGTATTCATTGTAGTTCGCACCCAATCCAAGTCCGGCATACGGGAACACGATATCGCCATCTCCTACCAGGAAGTTGTATTGCCCGCTGATCACGGCTGAGTATGAATAAATGTAATTGAAGTAGTCCGTTGTGATCGCACCCGAAGAATACTCAATGGTGCGTGTCGGCTTGTACTCGTAGATCGCGGTTGATCCGATGTCGATCCCTGCGGATATCCTGTCCGTGATAAACGTGCGATACCCCGCACGAATACCGCGTGCGCTCCCTTTTCCGATCCACTCCTTATTACTCATGGGAGCATTGTAGTCAAGACCAACATATACATATTTTGGCTGCGCATATGCTGTAGCGCAAGCGAAAAACACCAGGATGCTCAATATTGCCTTCATCGGATCAACGGGTTAAATAAGGTGACTGAGTGAACGCCTGCTGAATAGCTTCCAGTGCCTGACGCTCCAGTTCAATTGTACTATACACATCGCCCATGTAAGCAGTCCACAGAACTTTGACCTTATTATCAGGCGTGAGGTTCTTCAGATCAACAATCTCGATGATCAGAACACCTGTATTGTACGCGTAAGTCTGCACGTAAGGATAGCTGTACCAGGAGTTATAACCATAATAGCCTCCGTAATAGCCGCCATAATAGTTCGGATAAACGACATCCTGAAACACGTTAAAGTCATTTACAACAAGAACATTGACACCCAGATCAGGATTTTGATTTTTTGACACCCGGCCAAATCCTCTGGTCTGGAGTTCGGAATTAATTCTTTGCAAGACAGGTCTCGGAAATGAGCTCTTCGAAGCGACAATGATAGTATCGTTAGAAGTTTCGGAAATGAAACCGATGGTATCTGTTGGTATCGCGTAGGTACTATATGCGGAAAAATCTGCTGTATTGTCATAGTTGGTTGAAACCACCATCTGGTCAACCAATTCAACCGCTTCCGGTTCCGGTCGGCACCCCGCAAAAGCCAAAGCAGCTGCCAGCAATAATAAATAATTTCTCATGTGGATATCCTTTGGTGAATCGACAGCGATTCGTATAGAAAACGAAACCACTGACAAAAAAATTGTTCCGTTTATTAGACACGCCAGACGGCCCGGGCGTTTAAACCGCTCACAGAATTATCGCAAAATCACACCCACACCAAAAAGAATCACAAACAGCAAGGTCGATAAGGCCATTTGTTTCAGAAATGGATCCAATGCTTCTGATGGCTTCCGCGAGACGGAAACTCCGTTGAAGAAAAAGAGTGGAAGCGTGAGCAAAAACAAGAATTGCCATGGTGAAGTGTAAGTGAGCCAGTGGTATGCAACGGACGCACAGACGCCAAGGACGAGCAAGGTCCAGTGGTATGCGACAGCTTTGCGCTTACCAAGCCGGACGGGAATAGAATATTTCCCTGCTTTCCTGTCCGATTCGATATCACGGATGTTATTGATGTTGAGCACTGCAATGGAGAACATGCCGCAACTCAATGCCGGCAGCACTTCGTATGCAGAAATGTTCTTCGTGAAGAGATAATACGAGCCCATCACTCCGACAAAACCGAAAAAGACAAGCACAGAAAAATCGCCAAGACCGAGATAACCATAGGGCTTTCGTCCGACTGTATAAGCGATCGCTGCGAGGATGCTAAGGATTCCCAGGCCAAAAAAGAAAAGTAGTGCCTTCCAGTCGAGGCCGAATGCTGTAAGGAGCAACGCGGTACCACTTGTCAGCGACAACAAGACAAGAATTACAATCGCAGCACGCATTTGCTTTTTGGTGATCGCGCCAGACTGCACAGCGCGTGAGGGCCCCTTGCGGTCAGCGCTATCCGCTCCGTGCACCGAATCTCCATAATCGTTGGCGAGGTTTGAAAGCACCTGCAGGAAAATCGTGGTGAGTACTGCGAGCAGAAATATGTCCCATCGGAAGGCGTTTGCTGCTGAAGCCAGGAAACCTCCCATTGCGATACTGGATAACGCCAGCGGAAGCGTTCTCAGGCGAAAAGCCCTGATCCAGACTTTTGTTCTACTCACTGATTTATCTTTTCAATTATTTGCTTATCGAGCGGATCGACTTTGGGGCCGAAGAAGCCGGCAACATCTCCATTCCGGTCGATCACGTACTTGCAAAAGTTCCAGGATGGCTTTTCTCCCGATTTTTGTGAAAGCCATTTGTACAGGGGATGCGCATCGCGTCCCTTTACGGAGATTTTTTCAAACATCTGAAACGTCACTCCGTAATTCTTCTGACAGAATGATGCAATCTGCTCGTTGGAACCTGGCTCCTGCCACAGAAAATTATTAGCGGGGAATCCGAGGATGGCTACTTTATCTCCGTACTGCTCATGGAGTTTTTGAAGCCCTTCATACTGATAGGTGTAACCACACTTCGAGGCGGTGTTTACTATCAGCAATGTCTTGTTTTTGTATTGAGAAAAGTCGATGGGCTTTCCCTCGAGGCTATTCATGGTAAAATCATAAATAGAGCCAGGCGCTTCGTCTTTTGTTGAGAAGAGGTCAGAAAGCATCGAAGAAAAGCCCATGAGTGTAATTATGATGACATGCTTAAAGTGCATCGACTATCTCGCTGTCAAGAGGTTTCACCTTTGAGTTGTAGAACTTCACGGTGCCATCGGGCTTCACAAGATATTTGCAGAAATTCCACGTTGGCTCCTGCCCTGTCTTTTCTTTCAGGAACTGATACAGCGGATGCTGATCGGCACCGGTCACGGAAATCTTTTCAAACATCTGGAATTTTACACCGTAGTTCTTCTGGCAGAATTCAGCAATCTCTTCGTTTGTGCCTGGCTCCTGGCCTTTGAAGTTGTTAGCAGGGAAACCCAGCACGATCACCTTGTCGCCAAACTGCTCGTGAAGCTTTTCAAGGTCGGCATACTGAGGTGTGAAGCCGCACTTCGAGGCAACATTGACAATCAGGAGGTTTTTTCCCTTATACTGCTTGAAATCAATTTCCTGCCCATCGATTGAATTCATCTTGAAATCGTAGATGGAATTCACTGAAGAAGTAAACAGCGTCATCAGCGTGATAAAAGTTAAGATTTTCATTTGGTCTATAGGTTATATGTTGTAGAACAGAAAAAGCCGACTGATTGTTCAACCTGTTACATTCTCTCAGGCACCTGGATCCCCAGCAAATTCATTGCCTTTTTAATTGCATCTGCTACCGCTCTGGAAAGGGCTACACGCACTTTAAGCTTCGTTGCATCGCTCTCATTAAAGATAGGAATGTTTTGATAAAACTGATTATACGTTTTCGCCAGGTCGTACACGAAATTCGCGACAACAGCCGGTGAATAATCCTTAGTGGCCTCGCGAACCTTATTCTCAAACTGACTAAGCACCTGGATCACCTCAATTTCACCGGCCGTGAGTGATGCTGCTGATGCAAGGTCTGTATCGCTTACGCGGAGGTTCATGCTCTCAGCTTTACGCAGAATTGCGCGGATCCTCGCATGAGTATACTGAATGAACGGACCGGTGAATCCCTGCAACTGAATCGACTCATTCGGATCGAACAGCATGCGCTTCTTCGGATCAACTTTCAAAAGAAAGAACTTCAATGCGCCAAGCCCGATCATCCTAAACAATTCCTTCGCCTCATTGGGCGTCAGCTCATCAACTTTACCGAGCTCGCGGGTTTGTTTTTCCGCTTCTTCAACCATTTCAGCGATGAGGTCGTCTGCATCAACCACGGTTCCTTCCCGTGATTTCATTTTTCCGGTTGGAAGGTCAACCATTCCGTATGACAAGTGATAACAACGTTTGGCCCAATCAAAACCGAGCTTCCCAAGGATCAGGAACAAAACTTTAAAGTGATATTCCTGTTCGTTACCTACGGTGTAGATCTGCCCGGTGATTTTTGGAAAATCGCGGAAACGCAAAATCGCAGTTCCAATATCCTGCGTCATGTATACAGACGTACCATCGGAACGCAGCAGCACTTTCTGATCGAGACCGTCTGCCGTGAGATCGACCCACACAGAACCATCTTCCTTTTTGAAAAAAACTGCGGACTCAACTCCCTTCAATACTTCTTCTTTCCCAAGCAGGTAGGTATCCGACTCGTAATAGAGTTTGTCGAAGTCCACTCCCATCTTGTTGTACGTTTCCTGGAAGCCTTCGTACACCCAACCGTTCATTGTCTTCCAAAGGTCGATCGTAGCAGGATCTTTTTGTTCCCACTTCCGCAACATTTCAGAAGCTAGTTTCATGATCGGTGTGACTGATCGCGCAAGATCTTTGATCTCCGAAGAAACCTCTTTCTTCGCTTCTTCATTCTTAGCCGAACTGAGCTTGTCATTCAGCTTTTGATACTTCTGCCGGATGTCTTCCGCAATGCCATCGAAATTTCCAGTCTCCCATTTACTCAGGAGAGCGTTTGCCTGCGCGGTAATTACTTTCTCAAACTCCACATAGTACTTCCCGACAAGGTGATCGCCTTTCATGGCTGATGATTGCGGAGTTTCCCCGTCACCGTAGAGACTCCACGCGGCCATCGATTTACAAATATGAATTCCGCGATCGTTGATGATCTGTACCTTGTGAACCTGGTATCCTGCAGCCTTATGAATCTCGGCTACACTCCATCCTAAGAAGTTGTTTCGCAAGTGCCCCAGGTGCAAAGGCTTGTTTGTGTTTGGCGAAGAATATTCAACCATAATCTCCTGCCCATTCGAAGGCAAGTGACCATAAGAAGGGTTTGCAAAAATTGATTGCAGCGTTTCAATCCAGACCTTTTCAGAAAGAACCAGATTCAAAAATCCTTTTACAACATTGAAACGTTCAACGATTGATGACTCCTCAACCAGATAACGGCCGATGGCTTCGGCAGTTTCTTCAGGTTTCTTCCTCGAAATTTTTGTTAGGGGAAAACAAACCAACGTGTGAGATCCTTCAAACTCCTGGTTTGTCGGTTGTATCTGAAGCGCTTCAACGTTCTGGTTAAAAAGTGCGCTGACAGCCTGTTGAATGTGAGAACGAAGCGTTTGATCGAGAGACATGTGGTTAATGTGCAATGAGTTAATGTGCCATGTGCCAATGAGCCATCAATGAATGCACAGACAAATTGGATAAACCCAATTGGCACATTAACTAATTGGCATATTGGCACATTAAATTTACCATTCGAGGATGTATGCGAAGATCAGAGGCGCGACAATGGTTGCGTCTGATTCAACAATGTATTTAGGTGTATCGATACTGAGTTTGCCCCAGGTAATTTTTTCATTTGGAACAGCACCGGAGTACGAACCATAGCTCGTTGTCGAGTCGCTGATCTGGCAGAAGTAACTCCAGAACGGAACGTTGTCTCTTTCAAGATCCTGGTGAAGCATCGGCACTACGCAGATCGGGAAATCACCTGCGATACCGCCACCGATCTGGAAGAATCCGATTCCTTCGCTGCCTGAGTTTTTCGTATACCAGTCTGCAAGCCAAACCATGTATTCGATACCAGACTTCATGGTACTTGCCTTCAGCTCGCCAGTCACAACATACGATGCGAAGATGTTACCCATCGTTGAATCTTCCCATCCGGGTACAACCATCGGAAGATTCTTTTCGGCAGCTGCAATCATCCAGCTGTTCTTCGGATCGATCTCATAATATTGTTTCAGGTCACCGCTGTTCAGCATGCGGAACATAAATTCGTGCGGGAAAAGTCTTTCACCTTTGTCTTCTGCGTCTTTCCATACTTTGAAAAGGTGTTTCTGTAATCTTCTGAAAGCTTCTTCTTCCGGTATACACGTATCCGTGACGCGGTTCAGGTGGTTTTCAAGAAGACCCCACTCGTCCTGTGGCGTGAGGTCGCGATAATTAGGAATGCGTCTGTAATGAGAGTGAGCCACCAGATTCATGATATCCTCTTCGAGGTTGGCGCCAGTACAGGAGATGATATGTACTTTGTTCTGGCGGATCATCTCCGAAAAGCTGATTCCCAGCTCACCGGTACTCATGGCACCGGCCAGTGTCACCATCATTTTCTTGCCATCTGCAATATGCTTTTTATATCCCTTAGCAGCATCCACAAGCGCTGCAGCGTTAAAATGCAGAAAATGCTTTTCCAGGAATGACGAAATCGGTCTGTTTTGGCTCATGTCGTTAAATTAAAAGGCGAAAATAAACAATACGGTCAAAAAACAGAAAAGTGATTTTTTAGTTCATTTTATTTGCATAATGGCATAGAGTTTTTCTTTACGATTTCAGCCAAACGACATTAAAATTGCAGTCTTGTTTTCTTTACATATCTTACCTTTTTTAAACTCGATGAACCCCTTCTCGTTAATGTCAATGCTAGCAGTTCTTGCGCTGCACACCTGCTCCGTATTTGCCCAGGTCCCTGACGACAACGAAGGATTTTCCCTCGTAAAGCAAAAAGACAACATCTCCATATACGAACGATGGCGGTTTTTCCCAAAAACCAATCCGCCTGTAGAGGCACGCGAAGTGAAAGGTGTGTTCTACGCGAAAACCGACTTTAAGGAAGCGCTTAATCTTCTGCAGAATGAAAAGCTGATCTATGACTGGCAAAGTCACGTGTCAAAGTTCAAGGTCTACCCACAGACAGACACGACATGGTTTGAATACTCATACCACGATATTCCGTGGCCCGTGAGCGACCAGGATCATTTCCTGATTTACGAGATAAAGCACCAGTCGAAAGACACGGTGTATGTGACATTTGAAAGTATCGTCAACGACAAACTGGCTCCGGTGGATGAAGATGCACACCGCATGCGCCTCGCGGGAAGCTGGCTTTTCGAGAGGCAAAAAGAAAAAATGAGGATTACTTACAGGATTTACTCATACCCAAGCTCAATTCCACGAATCTTCACCGACCCGGTGATACGAAGCAACATGATGAGTACGATTAAGGAGTATATAAAGCTTGTCGAAAAGTAGTCGCAAGTTGCAGGTTACAAGTTCCATGATGCAAGCGGCTTCGCATGGAAACTTGAGACCTGCGACTTGAAACTTGTTACGTGTGACGAATATTATTCCGCTAAGACTGGCCTTCCTACAATCGCCTTCGCAGTCGCCTCCACAATTTCAAATGCACTTTCCGCCATGCGGTTTTCGGTGTCAAGCGTTGGATTTACTTCAACAATCTCCCAGGCAATTAATTTAGGAGATTTGGCAAGCTCAACGTTCAGGCTTTTGGCTTCATCAACGGCAAGTCCGTTGGGAACCGGGGTACCCGTTCCTGTCGAGATGCGTGAGTCCATGCTGTCAACATCGAACGACACGTAAATGTAATCGCAATGGTCGAGCATCTGCAGCGCCCTTTCGGCAATCTTAGCTGAACCCAGTTTCTTCACGTCCTCAACTTCTATGAAGTTGATGTTGTATTTGTTGATCAGATAGTTCTCAGGTTTCTCAAGATCACGCACGGCTATATAGACAATGTCTTCGGGATAGATCTTCGGACCCGGCATACCAACGTTCTTGATCTGTTCCCAGTAGTCAAGTGTTTCACCGCGCGGATCATTCACTTTGCATTCGAAGTTATCGATGCCACAAGCCATCGCCAGCGCCATGCCGTGCATGTTGCCGGAAGGAGTAGTGAAAGGCGTGTGAATGTCGGCATGCGCATCGATCCAGATCACTCCCAATCTGCTCTTCGGATGTGCTTTTTTGATACCGGCAATTGTTCCGTATGATGTACTGTGATCACCAGCCATGATGATCGGAAAATATTCGTCAAACAGTTGCTCATATACTTCAAGGCACACACGCTCTTCCATGATGAGCACACCGTCAATAAATTTAGCATATGAGTGTTTGGCGCCATCGAACAGGAGCTCGTTCACGTTCTCTACTTCGATGGAGTCGTATGTCTTAAAAAAATCGGAGTTCAGATCAAGGCTTGCGATCTTCATTGCCTCTACACCCAGGCTGGCCCCGCGGGTACCCGCCCCGATCTCTGACTTTACTTCAATGATCTTTATCTCTTTCATACTTCTGGTTGTCTTATGATCCCTGCAAAATGCTTACCGGGACGGTATAGGTTTTTTGGCAGGTAAAAAATTATTTTGATTGATTTATGGTTAACCTAAAAAATGCCGTGAATGGAGCCGTTAGTAGTCAGGCAGTCCAAACGTGACCCGGGGTTTGTCCGGTCGGAGAAAATTAGGAAAACGGTTAACCATACGTTCTGTAAGTTATTGCAAAGATGGCAAATTTATCCCAATATTGCACTCCTCTCAGAATCGTTTATTCGTTATCCGCTAAACGTTAATCGTCCGGAGTAATACGCTGAGGGTCAGGGCATTATGATTTCTTTTTTGAAACATTTTAACGATTAACGCGCTACATGAAGAGCTATCGCGAGCTGATTGAGCAAACCTTCGAATTTCCCCAAAAAGAGTTTAAAGTACGAGACCACGAGCTTCTATTCAACGATGTGCCACTGAATGACATCATCAAGGAATACGGTACGCCCCTGAAGCTGACCTATCTTCCCCGCATCAGTGAGAACATCCGCTTCGTTCAGGCGACTTTTAACAATGCTATCGAGCGTTTCAAATACAACGGGAAGTATACCTATTGTTATTGCACCAAATCGTCACACTTTTCTTTCGTGCTTGAGCAGGCCCTCAAGAACGACAACGTTCATATTGAGACGTCCTCGTCATTCGATATTCCGATTGTTCGATCGCTTCACAATCGCGGTCGCATCAACAAGGACACCTATATTCTTTGCAACGGTTTTAAGATGCCGCTCTACACTCAATATATCACTGAGCTGCTGAATGATGGCTTCAAGAACTGTGTGCCGATCCTTGACAAGATGGGTGAGATCGATGCCTATGAGCAAGGTGTGAACGGTCCTTACCAGGTGGGGATTCGCGTTGCAGCAGACGAAGAACCGAAGTTTGAGTTTTACACATCACGTCTCGGTATCCGCTACAGCGACATTACAAACTTCTACAAGGATAAGATTGAGAATAGTCCGAAGGCTTCGCTCAAGATGCTTCACTTCTTCATCAATACCGGTATCAAAGACACTGCGTATTACTGGAGCGAGCTAAGCCGATTCATTTTCAAATATTGCGAACTGAAGAAGATCTGCCCGACTCTCGACTCAATCGACATCGGGGGCGGATTTCCGATCAAGACATCGCTCACTTTCCAGTACGATTACAAGTATATGATCGAACAGATCGTGGAGAACATCAAGTGGATCTGCGATAAGAACAATGTTCCTGTCCCGAACATCTTTACAGAATTCGGAAGCTATACGGTTGGAGAAAGTGGAGCGGTTCTTTACAAAGTGATCGACCAGAAACTTCAGAATGATAAGGAGCTCTGGTACATGATCGATGGTTCGTTCATCACACATCTTCCTGATGCATGGGGATTGAATCAGAAATATATTCTGCTTGCCATCAACAAGTGGGACGACCCCTATCACAAAGTGAACATGGGTGGTTTGACATGCGACAGCATGGACTACTACAACTCAGAGGCGCACACCGGTGAAGTGTTCCTTCCAATGATCAATGACGAAGAGCCGCTATACATTGGATTTTTCCATACTGGTGCCTACCAGGAATCGCTTGGCGGTTACGGGGGAATTCAACACTGCCTCATCCCGGCACCGAAGCACGTGCTCATCGACCGTAATGAAGATGGAGAAATCTCAACCAAACTTTTCGCTGGCGAGCAAAGCAGCGAGAGTATGTTGAAGGTTCTGGGGTACGAGAAGTAAGTTTGATTTTAGACTTTAGACTTTAGATTTAAGAATAAAAAGCCGGTGATATGACGTCCCGGCTTTTTCATTAGTATTCGTAATGGTCAATATAGAATTCACATACACTCAAATCTAAAATCTAAAATCTAAAATCTAAAATCTTAATTTTGTTTAGTTGCCAATCACCTTCTCAATCTGATTATTACTAAAAGCAAACGAAAAATCCAATCTCAGCTCCGGATAAGAAACCTGCTTGCCATTGAAGTTTTGTACGTGATAGCTTCCGTCAAGTTTGATGGCTACGTTTGACACGGGGCGATATACTACGCCCGCAGAAGGTTTCCAGAATTTTCCGTCATCAGCCAGGCCAGATTCGTCATCACCACCGAAATCTTTGTTTCGAATTACTTCCGGGTGGCTCATCCAGTCGAGAAATACGTAAGGCACAAATTGGCCGATTTTCGACTGAATGTTGTAGCCGAGACGAATGTACCATGTCTGTACGTTGTAACTCACGTGGCGCTTTACATCGAATGCCGTAAGCATGTCGTTTGGCTGATCTTCATTCGACACAAGAAATCTGTCGCGCTGTGCTGAATTTAATCCCGCATCGTTGATCAGCGCGAGGACCATGTTAGGGTTGCGCTCAGCCTTGTGTGCAGCGCTGTAGTATTCTGATTGGATCAATACATTGCCAATTTGTTTCTCAAGGAAGACGCCCATCACGTTAAAACGATCACCATCCATCCATGGCAGAATTCCACCACGAGGTGAACCGTTTCCAAAATCAACAGTAGAAGTGGTTTTGCGATCACTGATGCTTGAGGAGTACCCTGACGTACCAATGATCAATGAATTCACATATGACTTATAGCGGAGGTCCCATCCGAGTGATACAACACCTTTCTTCGGTCCGCCTTCACCATTGTCGGTCATCAGCGCGTAAGAAATTACACTCCTCGGGCTTTGGAATTCACCGTGCACCATAAAGTTTGTTGTACGCGTCAGAAACAAGTGGTCTGCATCGAGCATCTCAGGCGCTTCAATGCCGATAAATGTTGGAATCTGATCGAGTCGCTCATTGTATAAGCCGAACTTCCGGTACATTTTACCAACACGGATCTGAAATGCATCAGACAACGCAAAATTTCCCCAGGCATTTCTGATCTCGAGGAAATCATTATTGCGCGCGAGGTTGAAAAGGTATCCGATCTTTCCAGTGAAATTCCCTTTTCCGTAGATATGGAAATTTTTAACAGGATCCCACTCGTATGGGTCGGAAGCTGTCGCAGTAGTGCCATCCGCGTTAAGTGATGGATATGAGAATGTTTTTTGAAAGTTCGAATTGATGTAACCGTAGAGATAGAAATTCTTGTCTACAAGGTCGATCTTTAGAAGCTCTTCCAGAGAAAGATCAAAGAGGTCGTCCGCTGTTTGAGTGCTGTCCGTCTGGGCATATGCGTTTGCAGCCAAGGCGAACAGAAGTAATGTCGCAATCTTCTTCATGCTTATGGGGATTTAATCAGTGGCAAAAGTATAGCCGCCCGAAAGCTGTTATTGTGGATAACCGGCCATTTCCTTACACCTGTGGAATGGAGAAAGCTTAAAGCGGAAAGCTCAAAGCTAAAGGCAGAAAGCTTAAAGCTGAAAGGAGATCTTGTTGTATGAAGCCCACTCCCCACCAACCACACAAAAAAGGTAGTGTGCATCCGAATTTAACATAAGTCAAGCTTTATGCTTTCAGGTTTCGCTTTTTTCTGAAAGCAGATCGTGCTGCATTAAGCCACTATCCCATTGAAACAGCATTAAAACATAGTGTGAATATGGAATTTAAGGTAAGTCAACCTTTATGCTTTTAGCTTTAAGCTTTCAGCTTTTTTCCCTACATTCATTTCCCCATTCTTTTTTCCGGCCTTTTTTAGTAGTCGCTTTATGAGTCATAACACGAATTCATTATGCGAGATGAAATGCTTCCTGAAAACGGCCCATCCTTTCTTTATCTCCATCACCATTAATCATTACACTTATGAAAGTCTATGATGAAAAACACATCAAGAACATTGTTCTGTTGGGCGCGCCTAAGGCCGGCAAAACTTTGCTGGCCGAAGACATGATTTTCGAAGCCGGTATCGTTCACCGGAGAGGTACTATCGAAGCACAAAACACAGTTTCTGATTTCCACGAGATTGAACACGAGCGCGGGAATTCGGTTTTTGCCACATCACTTCACACCGAGTGGCAGGATTATAAGATCAATATCATCGACACACCTGGATTTGACGATTTCATCGGAGAGATGATCTCATCGGTGCGCGTAGCCGACACCTGCGTGCTGGTGATCAACGCGCAGCACGGGGTTGAAGTCGGAACAAACCTCATCTGGGATTACATCGACCGCTACAAAAAGCCAACGATTTTTGCGATCAACCAGGTGGATCATCCGAAAGGAGATTTCGATGCTGCGCTTGGAGAACTGAAGCAAAGTTTTGGAAATGCGGTCACACAAGTCCAATATCCGTACAACCCGGGCGAAGGCTTCAACGCGATTATCGATCTGTTAAAAATGGTGATGTATAAGTTTCCGGTAGACGGAGGAAAGCCAAAAAAACTCCCGATCCCGGATGACGAAAAAGAAAGGGCAAATATCCTTCATAACGAACTGGTTGAGAAAGCCGCAGAGAATGACGAAAAACTGATGGAGAAATATTTCGAGCAGGGCACACTTGATGAAGATGAAATGCGTCAGGGCTTAAAACTCGGCATGATCCACCACGACCTGTTCCCGGTGTTCTGTATGTCGGCCAAAAAGAATATGGGCAGCGGACGAATGATGGGGTTCATCGACAACGTTGCTCCCACTGCGCTCGAAGCAAAACCCGAAAAAAATTCTGCAGGACAAGATCTCCCCTACGATCCGGCAAAACCCACCGTGCTATTCGTTTTCAAAACCCACCTCGAACCGAACCTCGGAAAACTATCTTTCTTCAAAGTTATCTCTGGCGAGATCAATGCCGGCAGCGAACTGATAAACAGCCAGACCGGAGCCACAGAAAAAATTCACCAGTTGTTCATCATGGACGGGAAGAACCGAACTCCTGTTGAAAAGCTCGTGACAGGCGACATCGGTGCAACACTAAAATTGAAAGACACATACACAAACCAGACACTGCGCGCCAAAGGATACGAGGTCACCATTCAGCCCATCGAATTTCCAGAGCCAAGAATTCGTACTGCGATTGTGGCGTTGAGCAAAAATGACGATGAAAAAATCGGTGAAGTGTTGAGCAAGATCCACCAGGAGGACCCAACGCTTCAAGTGGAATACTCGAAGGAACTGAAACAATTGATCCTTTCCGCCCAGGGTGAATTGCACCTGGCAGTATGCAAGTGGTATCTCGAGAATGTCTACAAACTTCACATCCGGTTTGAGACACCGAGAATATCGTATCGCGAAACCATCCGCAGGCCTGCGATTGCGAGCTATCGTCACAAAAAGCAAAGTGGCGGAGCAGGGCAGTTTGGTGAGGTGCACATGAAGATTGAACCGTACTTTGAAGGAATGCCGGAGCCTGAAGAATATAACGTGCGGGGAAAAGAAGTGATTGATTTGCCTTGGGGCGGTAGGCTTGCGTTTTACAACTGCATTGTCGGTGGCGTAATCGATATGCGTTTCATTCCATCAATTCTGAAAGGCGTCATGGAAAAAATGGAAGAAGGTCCGATCTCGGGTTCCCGCGTGCGCGATGTTCGCGTCTGTGTTTTTGATGGTAAGATGCACGCTGTTGATTCAAATGATATCTCGTTTAAGATTGCGGGCATGATGGCATTTAAGGATGCCTTTATGCGCGCAGAGCCACAACTGCTTGAGCCGATTTATGATGTGGAAGTATTCCTTCCGGAAGAAGTGATGGGCGAAGTGATGGGCGACCTGCAAACGCGAAGAGCATTGATCATGGGTATGGACAGCAATGGGCAGCACCAGGTCATTAAAGCCCGCGTTCCGCTGGCTGAACTTGATCGCTATTCAACTGCATTGCGCTCTTTAACCCAGGGGCGGGCAAGGTTTCATCAGCAACTCGCAGAATATGCCCCGGTGCCTCATGAGATCCAGCAGCAGGTAGCGAAGGCAACGCAGGAGCTAGAGGTCGTTTAACCAAGTCGAACTTATTTTAATGGCTGCCTGTTTTCTTAGCAGGCAGCTTTTTTTCGTGCGCTGGCCAGTTGTGCAAATTGGGTGACTTTTTAACCGCATATCCAGCCATCAAACCCCTTAAACTAGCGCGGCATCGCCAAATTTGACCCTCAGCGAAAAAAAGAAGCAGTGCATCCGAAAACGATTGTAAAAAACGGTGGTTTTTATAGCTTTGTTATAACACGAATCATGTCAACATGAGTGATGCTATCGTAATTATACCAACCTACAAGGAACGTGAAAACATCCGCGCCATTATTGAAGCGGTTTTTGCCTTGCCCAAGCAATTTCACGTGCTGATTGTTGACGACAATTCGCCAGACGGAACTGCGGAGATTGTTGAAGACCTACAAACAAGATTTAACACAAAAGAACCGAGACTGCAATTGATGAAAAGGCCGGGCAAACAAGGCCTCGGCACTGCCTACATTGCAGGATTCAAGTACGCTATAGCCCGGGGTTATGATTATATCCTCGAAATGGATGCTGATTTTTCGCACGATCCCAAAGATCTCGTTCACCTGTATGATGCCTGTTACCGAAATGATATCGAATTATCGATCGGCTCTCGCTACGCCACGGGAGTAAATGTCGTCAACTGGCCGATGGGAAGAGTGCTCCTCTCCTATTTTGCAAGCACATACGTGCGTCTCATCACCAGTATGCCGATCAGTGATACGACTGCCGGATTTGTCTGCTACAAGCGGGAAGTTCTTGAAACCATTCCACTCGACCGCGTGAAATTTGTCGGCTACGCCTTCCAGATCGAAATGAAGTTCCTTGCGTGGAAATATGGTTTTAAGCTGGGTGAGGTGCCGATCATTTTCACCGATCGCACAAGAGGAGAATCAAAAATGTCTGCTGGAATTTTCAAGGAAGCATTCTTTGGCGTACTGCAGATGACCGTTCAAAGTTGGTTCAAAAAATACATTCCTCAGTCATACAAAGCAGTTGAAAATATTCCGGAAGCCGCCTAGGCAGACATATCCGATCAAAACAAAAATCCACAGCCTCAACTGTGGCTTTCGCTTTTTTAGAGCGCTACGTTCAACTTCGGCAACAACTCTTCCTGTTCCTGCCGGGCTGCAGTAGCCTGGTGGTTCCACATTTCCTGGAACACAAGACTGTATCGCTTCAGGAATTCAAAACTTCCCTCTTCGATCACCGAACCGTCTCTTAACACATAGATATAGTCAAAGCTCCTCAGCAGATGCAATCTATGCAGAGATGAAATGACTGCTTTGTTTGAGAATTCGTTGAACAACTCATTGTATATAAGTTTCTCGGTACGCGGATCGATACTGCTTGTTGGTTCGTCCAGCAACACAATCGTGCTCTGTTGCGCAGCAAGGATTCCCCGCGCAAGTGCGAGACGTTGCTTCTGGCCACCGGAGAGGTTTACACCTTTTTCCTGAATATGCGTGTGAAGACCTTCCGGCAGATTTTTCAGAACCTCATCGAACTTCGCAGCCCGACACACTTTCATCACTTCTTCATCGGAGAATGGCAAGCCAAGCGTAATGTTGTACAAGATCGTGTTTTCAAATATCTCCGGCTCCTGGGGAAACAATGTTACCGTGTTGGCGATGGAGTCAAACGCAATCTCCTTACCGTCAAGCGTTGTCTTATTGCCAGGACTGGCATCATGCAAGCCTCTCAACAAAGTTAACAATGTGCTCTTCCCACTTCCGCTTTCACCGATGAGTGCAATGCGCTCACCGCGTTTGATGCGCATGTTCAGGTCAACAAGGCCCGATGCCTTGCGCTTGCCTGACGGATCATGACGAACAAAATTCAGTTTTTCAATTTCTATCTTATCCCAAGCTTCCGGGAATTTTTCCTCAGACTTTATCTTTCGTTCTGCAAACGCTACCTCAAGACCGCGCGCATTCTGAACATCGGTGTTGTATTTCACAATCTGCGTATACTGCGAAGCGATATCATTGAACACGCTTGTAAACTGGTTGACATATCCAAGAAGGATGATCAGGCCACCGATCATAAACGTTTCGCCAGGCGTGTAGTGCTGATACACGTAGCCGATGGTGATTACGGCATAGATCAATCCCACCATCATCTGCGCTGTAAACCATTTCCACTCATTGATGGTAACGTTTCGTTTGAAAGGAGGAAACACATTCGCCACTTTCGCCATAAAACCTTTTTGGATCCGTGACTCAAGGCGCAGCGTGATCACAGACAAAATATTTGAAAGGCTGTCGAACAGTGTTGATGAAACCTCGTGTTCACGCTCGTTCACTTCACGAAGCGTTCTGATGAAAGGCTTGTCAAACTGAATGATGATCCACACCGTCAGGACACCCAACGCTACACCGATAGAACCGAACAGCGGAGAGAAATACAGCATCGCTGCAAACGAAAAAATAAATTTTCCAAACGAATACAGATAGATGAAGCCTTGCTGAAAAAAATCGCGCAGTGCCTCGTACGCTTTGCGCAGTCGGCTAATAGTTGAGCCGCTGTGATGTTCCTGGTGCCAGCTCACCGGGAGATGCAACACTTTGTGATAAATCTCATCGAGGTAGTTTTTGCTAACGTGGAACGCCAGCTGTCGTTCCATCACTCTCGCTGGTCCGTGAAACATCCACTCGAGCAGGCGAAGCCCGAGAAAGCCAACGACATAGATCCATGCAGTGCTCAGCACTTCGAGTCCATTTTTTTGAAGTTGGTTGATAAACCATCCATAGAAAAGTGGGTTCATTGCCACAATAATGTTAGCGACAACGAACATGCTGTATATTAAAACGAAACGTTTCTTTTTTTCCCGCGCATATTTCCACGCAGTGCGAAGAAGCGATAAATAAGGATTTTGCATTCTTGGGGCTGTTGTTATTTCGGATACAAAATTCCCTGTTCTCACGTGGTAAAAGAAGTTTAATCTGAACTGTATTATTACATCTTTCACGTACATGAATGGAGGTGAAACACCAAAGTGCTTCATACGCTTCTGTGGAAGTTCCTCGCCAGAACCGCTTGAAAGCAGCTAGCGTTGGAAGTGTGGAGCGGCTAGCTGCACAGCGCTTTGAAGGTGTGGTTCGAATTTTTATCCGCTTGCTACTTCTAAAAGCAATACCATGAAGCGTGAGCGTACAATCAGAGTTTTCAGTTGGCATATTCATGGAAGTTACCTTTACTATTTATCTCAAGGTCCTTTCGAAATCTATATACCGATCAGCAATAAAAAGGAAGAAGGATACATCGGTCGCGGTAGTACGTTTCCTTTTGGAGACAATGTCATCGAAGTTGATGTCAAGTCAGTCAAAGAAATTTCTTTCGATTGCATACTCTTCCAGACCCCGAAAAACTATCTCTACGACCAGTACGAGATTCTCTCGGACGAACAACGTTTGCTCCCGAAAATATACCTTGAGCATGATCCGCCACAGCAAGTGCCAACAGATACGCGTCATGTTGTAAATGACCCGAGTATAACTCTTGTACATGTAACACACTTCAATAAGGTAATGTGGGACAATGGCAGCACGCCTGCTGTAGTCATCGACCATGGCATAGTACCGAACGGAGTTAGTTACCAGGGTGATATTCCCAAAGGCATCGTGGTGATCAACAACCTCAATGAGCGCGGAAGACGTCTCGGTCTTGATATTTTCCTTGAGGTTCGCGAAAAGGTCCCATTAGACCTCATCGGAATGGATACAAAAAAAATCGGTGGATTAGGTGAAATATTACATCCACAACTACCGGAATTCATCAGTCAGTACAGGTTTTTTTTCAACCCGATCCGCTACACAAGTCTCGGACTGGCTGTGCTTGAAGCGATGACAATGGGTGTGCCGGTAGTTGGGCTTGCCACAACGGAACTCGTAACGGTCATTGAAAACGAAGTCTCAGGATTCATTCATACAGACATTGACTACCTGATTCGAAAAATGAACGATCTCATTGCCAACCCAACACTCGCAGCTGAGATTGGACTGAAAGGGAGACAAGTTGCGGGCAGGCGATTTAACATCGAACGGTTCGTTTCAGATTGGGAGCATCTTTTTAAGCGTGTGACATCCGGTACACCAGCGCTACAGCGTGCAGATGTTGTGCTAAACTAAAAAAAATGAAAAAGAAAATTGCTTTTATAAGTGAGCATGCGTCCCCATTGGCAACATTAGGCGGAGTCGATAGCGGAGGGCAGAACGTATATGTCGGTGAACTGGCAAAACATCTCGCACAGCTTGGCTATGATGTTGATATCTTCACACGCTGCGACAATGAAAAATTACCGGCAATCGTGCTGTGGTTCCGAAACGTCCGCATCATCCACATCAAAGCGGGTCCGCAGCATTTTGTTGAAAAAGAAAGGCTGCTCGCGTTTATGAGTGAGTTTACAGAGAACGTGGAAAAGTTCATGACATCGGAAAACATCTCATATGACCTGATCCATGCAAACTTTTTCATGTCTGCGCTTGTTGCCGCTGATCTTAAACAGAAGCTGGGCATTCCGTTCGTGGTTACATTTCATGCGCTCGGTGCTATCCGCAAAATTCACCAGAAGGATAATGACCAATTTCCCGCTGAACGCCAGACGATCGAAAAGCGCGTGGTGGATGAAGCAGACAACATCCTTGCAGAATGTCCTCAGGATCGCGAAGACCTGATCAATCACTATAGGGCTGACAGCGCAAAGATCAGCATCATTCCCTGCGGTTTTTCCGAACAGGAATTTCATCCCATGGACCGCCAGCTTGCACGCATGGTGCTGAACATTGAAACAAAGGATTTTGTGATACTCCAGCTCGGGCGCATGGTTAAACGCAAGGGTGTTGACAATGTGATCCGTGCACTGTCGCGCATTCGGAAGACTTCACTTCCTGTCCACCTGATCATCGTTGGCGGTGAAAAGGACGAAGTGGATTTTGAAAACAATCCTGAGTTTGCAAGGCTCGCGCGAATCGCTGAGGATGAAGGTGTACGCGAGCATATAACTTTTGCAGGAAGAAAAAAGCGCGACATCTTAAAATACTACTACGCGGCAGCTGATATTTTTGTAACGACACCATGGTATGAACCATTTGGTATTACACCGCTCGAGGCAATGGCATGCGGTACGCCAGTGATCGGGTCCAATGTGGGAGGAATAAAATATAGCGTAGAAGACGGCAAGACGGGAGCGTTGGTTCCACCGGAGGATCCGGACGCACTTGCAGGCAAACTCTTTGAACTGTTGCAGGACCAGCATAGACTGGAGAAGATGCGTCATAACGCTATCAGAAGGGTGCAGTTCCACTTCACGTGGGCGAAAGTTGCAGATCGGGTTCGCGCCTTATACGACCGCATACTCACACCAGCGGAACAGGAATTCGAATCTCATGCTGTTGAATTTATTGATGAATCATTCGATCACGCTATTGCAACTATTCAACGCGCGAAGAAATTGCTTACCAGCAGCCTGATCAATGCAGGTAATCTTCTCGCGGAGTGTTTCGCATCGGGAAGAAAAGTGCTGGTGTGCGGAAATGGTGGCAGTGCAGCTGAAAGTCAACACTTCACCGCTGAACTTGTCGGTCGTTTTGAGATGAGTAACCGTAAAGCGTTGCCCGCCATCGCACTGAATGTAGACACATCGATCCTCACCGCGTGGGGAAATGACATCGGCTACGAGCATGTGTTCGCCCGACAGGTCGAAGCGTATGGTAAGAAAGGCGATATACTTCTGTGTTTCAGCACAAGTGGACAGTCGGCAAATGTCATCAATGCTATGAAAGCTGCACTCGACCAGGAGATGACTTGCATCGCACTCACCGGGAAGGGCGGTGGCGAAATGACATCGTATGCCCATGTGAATGTCGTGGTGCCGTCAACCAACACCCAGCGTATCCAGGAACTACACCTGCACATATTGCATACGTTGTGCCACCTGGTTGAAGTAAAGCTGTTCGGCTCGAGGAAGCCAGATGAAATTAAAGGCACGAAAATACAAAGACATCTGAAGGTCTCGTAGAAATGAAAAAGGCAGTCTTCATTGATAAGGACGGAACGCTCATCAAAGATGTTCCCTACAACGTCAATCCCGAACTCATCGAATTGTATGACGATACCGGCCGAAGTTTGAAAGCATTGAAAGAACATGGGTATTTGCTCATTGTCGTTTCTAACCAATCGGGGCTTGCACGGGGATTTTTTGATACCGATGCCTTGAAGCGTGTTGAACAAAAGATCCAGCAGGACCTCGCAACAGAGGGCGTGCAATTAGACGCACTGTACTTCTGCCCGCACCATCCTGATGGCGTGGTGGATAATTATCGTGGGGAATGTGAGTGCAGAAAACCAAAACCGGGCATGCTTCTGGCGGCATCAGAAAATTTCGGGATCGACCTGAATCAATCATGGATGATCGGTGACATCCTCCACGATGTTGAAGCTGGTAATGCGGCCGGATGCAAAACAATTCTGATCGACAACGGCAACGAAACCGAATGGCGCATCAACAGTAAACGATTACCAACCGGAATAGCAGCATCTGTTAGCGAAGCCGTTGACCTGATTTTAAGTGAGGAGAGAAAAGATGAACATACTTCAACCCTACATTGACATTTTAGCATCGTTTCGAAAGAAACGGGTACTCGTAATTGGTGAAGCAATCCTCGATGTCTACCTGCATGGCAAAAGCACGCGACTGTGCCCCGAAGCTCCCGTGCCACTGGTTGATGTTGAAGACCGCGCAGCATTTGTAGGAGGCTCGGCCAATACCGTCTGCAATTTTAAAGCCCTTGGCGCAACCGTTGATTTTTTAAGTGTTGTTGGCGATGACGCATCTGGAAAAGAAGTAAAACAAATTCTTGAACGAAAAGGGATTTCGACCAGGTTCTTATTTACAAGCAGCGCACGGACTACGCTGGTGAAAACACGAATACTGTCATCTGGCCATGTGGTGTCGAGATATGATGCCGGCTCTACCGAAGACATTTCAGAAGAATTAAGTGACAGACTTTGCGGGGTGATGTCGCGCTTTCACAACCATTATGACGCCATCATCTTTTCTGATTATGGCAAAGGTATAATCACAAAAGCATTGCTTGATTGCGTGTCGGAGATGCAGGTTGCCAATAATCTATACATCGCAATTGATTCGAAGCGATTACAGTTTTTTTCCGGCCTGACACCATCGTTTATCAAGCCAAACTATGATGAGGCAACTAAATTGCTGGCGCTTTCTCCAACATTTAAAAACCGTGTTGCGCAATTGAGCGACAAGGGAAGAGAGCTCTTTCGACTAACGCGTTCACGTACCATTGCGCTTACGCTGGACTCGGAAGGTTCACTGATCTATAATAGTGGCGAATTGGTTTACCGCGCCAGCGCAGGAAAAGTTGAACTCGCGCACGTGTCGGGCGCTGGAGACACTTACCTCGCTGCGTTTGTGCTGTCAGACCTGAGTGACGGAGATCAGGTTTTCAGCGCACGAATTGCGACCGCTGCGGCAACAATCGCAATCTCGAAGGAATACACGTCCACATGTTCTAATGAAGAGCTTGAAAAATATTTCCTGGCTGATCGCAAAAAGATAGTCGTCCAGGAACAGCTCACGGATTTATGCGATGGATACCGCGCGATGGGGAAGAAAATCGTTTTTACCAACGGATGTTTCGATATTCTGCACAGTGGGCATGTCACGTACCTGCAAGTGGCAAAAGATTTTGGAGATGTCCTGATCGTTGGTGTAAACACCGATGAAAGCATCAAACGGATCAAAGGCCACACGCGGCCAATCAATTCGCTTCCTGACCGGATGCAGGTGCTGGAGGGTTTAACATGTGTGACACATATTGTTCCTTTCGGAAGCGAAGCGGACGACACCCCTGTGCCAATCATAGACATCGTAAAGCCCGATGTTTTTGTGAAAGGCGGAGATTATACAAAAGACATGTTACCTGAAGCTCAAACGGTGGAAGGATATGGCGGAGTAATTCACTTCGTTCCACATGTTCCGGACCACTCGACCACCTCGATCATAAAAAAAATAAACGGTGACAGCGCCAGAATGAACCACATGAAAAACCATGGCCAATTGGAAAGACTGTAAAAATTTGCTTTGTATCAGGCTCGACAATATGGGTGATCTGCTGATGAGCGCCCCGGCCATTACATCATTGAAGGAAACATTCCGCTGCAAGATTACTGTTCTGACATCTTCAATGGCAGCACCCATTGCATCCTATATCCCGACCATTGACGATGTATTGATATTTGATGTTCCATGGGTAAGGAACGAGATCGAAACCGAAAGTGCGGAGTTCATGAAAACGGTCGAAGCGGTCCGCGCAAGAAATTTCGATGGCGCAGTAATATTCAATGTTTACAGTCAGAATCCATTCGGGGCAATCCTGCTCACGTGGATGGCGAATATTCCGCTACGGGCGTCATACAGTCGTGAGAATCTTTACAACCTGTTAACCCACTGGCTACCCGATCCTGAACCATATTCAACGATCCGGCACCAGGTAAAGCGAGATCTCGATCTGGCAAAGTTTCTGGGAGCCTTCACTTACGACAAAACAATTCCCATCCGGACAGAGCCGGAGCGATGGAATAACGTAGTCTCAAAACTTTCGAACCTCGGATTCGATGACGCGAAGCCATGGCTTATATTGCACCCCGGAGTCAGCGAAGCGAAACGCGAGTATCCGAAAGAAAAATGGATTGACCTCGGAAAACGCATCGTTCGTGAACTGAATCACCAGGTGGTCATCACCGGTGCGTCCCGCGATACGGGCCTGGTTGCCTCGATCGCGACTGGCATAGGAAGCAAGGCAATCGCGGCTGCGGGAAAGCTAACTCTGGCGGAATTCATCCTACTTATTCATCAAACACCGCTCGTAATTTCGGTGAATACCGTCACCGTACACATCGCGTCAGCAACAAGCACAAAAGCGATCGTCCTCTACGCGTTGACAAATCCTCAGCATAGCCCATGGAAAACTATTGGGAGGGTATTTCCATACACCATTGAAACAAGCTTCCAAAGCAAAAATGAAGTGTTGAAATTTGTCCGGCAGAAATACATGAATGAACATTGCCCTATGCCGTCATCCGATCAGATTGTCGCTGCAGCATTTGAGCTCCTGACAGATACGAAGCTCTCATACATTCCGGAACTCGTCCTGCCAGCAGAACCGAAAAAATCCGTTTCAGGGGATCAACGGTGATCGGAACTTTACTGCCCCGTAGATCCGGTAAAAAATTGAAAGAAAGGGGATGACCATTGAAGTGACGAACATCTCAGAAACGTGGGCAAAGGTGTGAGACGTATTTCTAAGACGCCTTACAGTAAACCAGATTGTGATCAATGCCCAGGTTGCAAACGAGACCCACGCCAACGTCCAATTGGATAAAAATATTCCTGTAAGGAACGCCAGCATGGAAACAATGATTGCATAATAGTGAACCGGTGCTGAGGATTGAATCCGTTTTTTATATAGTGTCGGCCATTTCTTATACAGCAGCGCATTAAAGATTCCCTTCTTTTCATCTTTGATACTGATACCCCAGAGAGCCTTGCGCACGGGATGTGTTACAATTGACGCAGGAACTCGGACAATAGGGATTTCACTCACCATTAGCTTGAATTGGAGGTCACTGTCCTCACGCCATGCCATTGTAAATTCCTCGTCCAGGCCACCCACTTTCACTAAAGCTGCCGGTGTGCATGCGCAATTGGCCGTGATAAATTCCGCCTCCTGCAAATGCGCAATATTTCTTTCGTAGTCTGTGGGAGGTTGCGAGATGGGCACAATGGTTTTTCCGGTAAAAGCCGCCTTATTCCCCGGTGTCCGCAGGAAAGCATTCCAAAAACCTGCAAGCCAGTTCCGCTCTGGGATGCAGTCATCATCGGTAAACGCAACCAACTTTGCACGCGATGCTCTCCAACCGAGATTCCTTGCTGCTGCCGGGCCCTTCTTCGCTGGCAGAGATAAAAATCTCACGATTGGCCCGTCTTTTTTAAGATGCGCCAATGTTGCCTGCGTCTCGGGATCGGGTCCGTCACTAACCACGATGATTTCATATTCAGTCTGTCGAAAGTTTTGCTGACAGAGCGCATCAACGCATCGCAGTAGTAGCTGAGGACGCTTGTATGTGGGGACGACTACCGAGATCTTCATCACAATTCGTTTCGAAGCGGTAGGAAAAAATCTTATGCCGTACCATGCTTGAAAAAAATACGATATCATCAATAGCCATCTTTCGCGCACTGCAGCTCGGGGACATGTTATGTGTCATTCCAACTGTTCGTGCAATGCGCGCTGCCTTTCCGGACGCATCCATTACGCTCATCGGTCTTGGATGGCAAACCGATCTTGTCAAGCGGTTTCCTAAATATTTTGACAACTTCGTTGAATTCCCAGGCTGGCCAGGGCTTCCGGAGATACCGTGGGATCCGAAACGCTGTATCGAATTTGTCAGCGCAATGCAGAACATGCATTTCGACCTCGTCCTTCAGATGCAAGGCAACGGAATCCTTACGAACAGTATGTGCTTGTTGTGGAACGCCAGACACACTGCAGGTTTAAGAAAAAGCAGTGAGATGATTTCGAAAGGAAGCTATGCGATCTCCGAAGACACAGAGCACGAAGTACTTCGGTTCCTGAAAATTGCTGACCTTATTGGCGCTGAACGCAACGGAACGGGCCTGGAATTTCCTATCTCGGAAAATGAGCGCGGGGAATTCAGCCGCGCCTGCGAGGTCCTTCAAATCCGGACTGGCAAATACGTATGCCTTCACCCTGGTGCGCGCGATCCGAGGCGCAGGTGGCCACTTGACAAGTTTGCGAGCGTTGCTGAGGCAATTTACAACGCAGGCTATGAAGTGTTAATCACCGGCTCAACATCTGAGTTAGACCTCATGCAAGAGCTGCAAAAACGTTCTTCCGCTCCGCTGATCAATAGTGTGGAAAAGTTGGGTAGTTATGGCGTGGGACTTTTAGGTGCACTGATCGACAATGCGGAACTACTTGTCAGCAACGACACCGGTGTTTCACACATCGCGGCCGCCCGGAAAGTGCCCAGCGTGATCATCTTCTCACCTCATTCAGATCAAAAACGCTGGGCGCCAATAGATAGTCAGCTTCATATTGCAATTTCGGCCGAAGAGAGCGAACACGAAGAAACGGTAGTATCATGTGCACTCAAACAACTTCAGCAGAATCGATCACGGGTTCTTCTCGATAAGGAATGAGCCGATCACCAGCGCATCAAAAGGCGATGACCAGAAACATTCTACCGCATCGCGTGGTGTACAAACGATTGGTTTTCCCAACGTATTGAATGACGTATTCACGAGCACGGGAACTCCGGTGATTGCGTGAAACTCTTTCAGCAGGTTGTAATAGCGCGGATGCTGCTTTTCATTGATGGTTTGGATTCTTGCCGTTCCATCGACATGTCGCACCGCAGGCATCTTGTCAGCTTTGTCGTTCTTTACTGGGTACACAAATAGCATAAAAGGGGAATACTGGGCCCCTTCAAACCATTCAGTCGCATGCTCTTCCATCACCACAGGAGCTACCGGGCGAAAATCTTCGCGGTCTTTCACTTCGTTCAATCTCGCCTGCATCCCCGGATTGATGGGTGACGCGATGATAGACCGGCTTCCGAGTGCTCGCGGCCCGAACTCCATACGGCCCTGGTACCACCCTATTATTTTATCCTGAGCGAGGATGCGGGCAGCCTCCTTTTCGATCGAGTCAAATTTTTTGTACGTTACCTTGGCCCATTTTAAAAATTTTTCGATTGCCTCGTCTGAGAAATCCGGCCCCCAGTAAACATCGTCCATCACAAAGGACCGTGTCTGGCTGTTGCGCTCGTGCGCATCGATCCAGATCGCGGCTCCAAGCGCAGTGCCGGCATCGCCCGCGGCAGGTTGTATCCATATATTTTTGAATGGTCCGTGATCGCGGAGATAAGCATTTAAAACACAATTCAGTGCAACGCCTCCTGCAAGACACAAATTGTCTTCGCCTGTTGTTTCATGAAGCCATTTCGTTAACTGAAGAACCTTATCCTGCAATACTTTCTGCAACGAATGCGCCACGTTAAAATGGTGCGCAGTAAATTCATCACCTTTTTTGCGCTGTGGCCCAAACAGCATTTCGAGATCTACATCATCAATCGTATACGTTCCATCCTCGGCTATCTGAATCATCGCATCAAACTCGTTGACAAACTCAGGCTTGCCATACGAGGCAAGGGCCATCACTTTGTACTCGTCAGATGAATGAAGAAATCCAAGATGTGTCGTCACTCGCTCATACAATAAGCCAAGCGAATGTGGCATATCAACCTGGCCGAGCAACTCAAGGTCATTGCCGCGTCCCCGGTAGTATGAGGTCGTGGCTTTCTCGCCTCGTCCGTCAATCGTCATCACCGCTGCTGACTGAAACGGACTGACGTTAAAGGCGCTGGCGGCATGACTCAAATGGTGGTCGACAAAATGCCATTTGTGCTCGATCGGGTCTGCCCCGATAAAGCGTTCCTGTAAGTGATGCGGCCATCCGTCAACAAGTTGTCGTGGTGCATTGATAGTATATGAAAGAAAAAGCGGATCCCACGGGTTACTCCACTTTCCCGCTTCTTCAAGTACCTCTGTGTTCGCAGGTAAAGCAACAACCTCAGATAATGTCTGCTGGACGCCAGGCCGCAACGGCAACGTTATTTGCTGACTGCTCTGGAACCCCTCTCCTGTCAGCAGGAATGGATCGAATGAGTAGGCAATGTGATCCACATCATTGAGGTGGATGCCCGCTACCTTCAGACAATAATCTATCGCATGAAATGGCAGTTCATATGTTGAAAAAGGCACCGGCCTCTTACCGTGCTTGATATGCGTAAATCGCTCCTCCTCTGCTGCGGCAAGCAGAACTCCATCTTTCACAAGGCATGCTGATGAATCATGAAACACCGCGTTAATTCCCAAGGTATACATGTCAGAATTAGTTTGGCTGACAATCGTATAAAAACTATTCCGTCTTCGAGTTCATAGTCGCTCAAGAATCATAGCAGGTCAAGCGAGGGCGAGATATAGTTTGTGAGTGGGTCAAGCTGAAGGAAGTCGCTTGTGTAAAGGAAGTCGAGATAAGCGAGCAGTAAGTCGCGTTTAATTTTTGACTGCACCATCTCCAGTTTCAAAATACTTTCTGAAAAACGGATGCGTACTGCAGGATCTCCACCTTTTAAAGCCTGAAGTGTTGCAGGCACATCATCATTCCTTAATAAGGCTATTTTTTCTTCGAGCCTTCGGTATCGTTCAAATAAAAAATTGATTCGTTCATGCAGTATCATCTTGTCAACCTTATCTTCAGATTCTGCTTCTTCGAGATCAAAGGTTGCATCAATCGCATCAAGCTTGCGTTTCGTCATGTCGCCCTTATTCGG
Organism: Fulvivirgaceae bacterium JP3-4; assembly: GCA_029309925.1. Taxonomy (GTDB): domain Bacteria; phylum Bacteroidota; class Bacteroidia; order Cytophagales; family Cyclobacteriaceae; genus Chryseosolibacter. Next base: position 549,119 of record JARKND010000001.1, on the reverse strand, counting down.
GTTGAAGATAGGAATGGTCACGCCACCGGAAATATTTACAGGTGTTCGATTTTGTTCAACGCGTCTGTTATCAAACTCTGCCTGTAAAAAACCGAAATTGATATTTGCTTTCTCAAGCGCATATTCATCCTGCGCCAGTTTGATCTTTTGTTTCTGATATGCGATCAGCCTTGACTGAAGAGCGCTTGTGCTGAGGCTGTCAGTCACGCGTTTTATCTTTTCAGGAGAAATAACAACATTAAAGTTCCACTCGATTTTCTTATTAAAAGCGTTTTGGTAAATACGTGCAATTGAGAAGCGTTCGTCCGCGATCAAGGCGTCTGCTTCGTCACGTTCACTTTCCTCATCAAGTTTTTCAAGCTGGAGATCTACGTAGTCATCGGCATCGAAGAAGCTACTACCCATCTGCTTTTCGAGAATTGCTACTTGCTTTGCCTTCATTTCAATGAGATCGGTTTTTTTCAAAGCAAGCTCAGTCAGGTACACCAGTGTTATAACCTTTTCATATCTCGCATGCAACGCATCCTTCAGTAAAAACTCTTTCTCAAAAAGCAACGAATTCTGGTACGATTGAAAATATCGATTGTTATTTCGTACCTCCCACGGATTCGAAGGCGTCAGACGAAGGGCGTACTCCTGTTGATTGGCGAGCAGCTCGCGGTTCTGAGTACGAAACTCCAGGCGCTGAAGGAACGGAAGACGGTAGGTACGTTGCTGAAGGTATCGATTTTGTTCAGTGAATGTTTTTACCTCCGGATCATCGTTTGCTGATTTGATAAAATCGCTGATCGTCACCTGCCCGGAGGCAGCGAAGCTGTAAACAAAGAAAGTCAGGAGTGCAAAGCAGCGCATTATTGAATTAAAACTTTTTCGCCACTGGCCAGATTATTTTGTGGATTTACTTCGATAAACACTTCGCGGCCAAAAGCCTTCACAGCAGTAGATTTTTGGAGAATCTCGGGCAGCATCACCACCGACCCGTAACCGATTATTTTTCCTCTTACCGTGTTGTCCTTATGCTCGAATGATCGCACGTTCACATTTGCACCCACGGGCAGTTCCTTTTTGTTTCCAACCAGGTACCCTGTGACCGACACGGGATGAATCGGGTTGACAGAAAGCAATGAGCTGAACGCTTCAATCTGTTCACCAACCTTCACGTACACATTGCCGATCACTCCATCTGCGGCAGCGACCTTTTTAAGGTTCTTCCGCTCGTTCTTCAGTATATCGAGTTCTTTTTCGAGCAAAACAATCTGGTTCTTCAGCAATTCCTGCTCCGTTCGATCACCTTGCGAAATTGCATCCGACTTTATACCCGTTGCTTCTTCCAACTTTTTTTTCTGCTGACGCAATGCATTGATCCGTACGCGAATTGGATCGTTCGGATTTGCACTGTCTTTTGCCTGTGTAAAATTTCTTGTGAGCTGTTGATTCAAGCGGAGTTCGCCTTCTGCCTCGAGCAACTCAGAATTTATTTTTTCTACTTCAATTTGTTGCTCGGCCCGCATGTATTCGATATCTGACTTCGACAATTTTACCTTCTCAACCTGTTCCGAGCGAAGTACATCAATTCGGTTCACAAGCTTTCCAATTTCAATGTCAAGTTCGTTGCTAGTCAATTCCACAAGCACATCACCAGCTTTCACTTGCTGGCCTGGAACGATGTGGACAGCCCGTACAACGGAAGACCTCTCGGCATTTACCTTGTATTCATTGCCTTGCGTGAGACCAATCGATGAATAACCGGATCCCTGGAAGAACCGGACGCTTACAAAAAGCAGCGCCCCCATCAGGATCAAAACCAGCGCATAGAACCAGTTGAAGTTTGCGGTACGGTCCATCACGAGAGAGTGGTTAATTCGTTTACAGAGATTTTCACCAGTGAGATTCCATCAACGGTCTTGAGTGCTTCTATCATCGACACAGTGTCTGCATTCTTCTTCAACGAAATTCCGAACTGGTAACGCATGAGGTTCTCCTTGTCAAGCTGGATGGTCATTTGCCTGCACTCAGCCGTATACTCGCGAATGATCGAGAGCGCACGCTCCAAATTTGATGGATCGCGAAGCGCGAAGAACAGGTGATGGTTCTGCGTAAAGCTCTTGAAAGGCGAGATATGCAAAATGAAAGCGATCGTACAAAACAACACTGTGCCGATGAACGAGATCGTGAACCCATATACACCAATGGCAAGACCTGTACTCAGGGCCGCAAACAAGAACAGGACATCACGCGGGTCTCCAATACGCGTGCGAAAACGAATAATCGCCATGGCGCCAAACACACCTAAGCCGCGGGCGAGGCTGTCACCGATTGCCATCATCACGAGCGTGGTGACAAGCGCGCCAAGGACAAGCGATTGGAAAAAGTTTTTGGGATAATAATCGCCCGTGAATGTAAGGCGATGCGTAATGGCAACGAGCGATCCGAGAACAAATGCCCACAAGAACGCATACGCGATGTTGACGATCTCGGGGAATTCGTAGACAGGCCCGTCAGGGAATAATTCAAACATGGATTAAGTTAATAAAAACTTGGCAAGGTCGCTACTCATTTGATCGTCCAGGGGTTGGTGCGGTAAAGGCCTGCCACACTGAACCTCCGTTCGTTTTCAGTCCGAAAGATCGGTTTGCAGTCTGCGCTCCGAACGAGTAGCTGTCAATCTTTCGACCGTCTTTGTAGAAAAGTGCAACATCCTCTCCATCGGTACTCAAACCGAAATCGAGATGCAGCTCACCCTGATCGCGGTTGTTGTCAGCCCAGATCAAAAGAAAACCACCAGGCGGAATGGTCGTCTTCGCAGCATTCGTATTCTTAATCCTGCTGTTGAATGGATTGCTCAGATCATCCGATAAATAAAAGTCCGCAATGTTCACCGCAGTAGCGCCTCCGTTGTAGATTTCAATCCAGTCATCAAACTCCTGCGTGCCACCATCTGTGTCCGGGCAGCACGAAACATTGTTGGCCATGAACTCATTTATCCTCAGTGCAGGGAGCGGATCGTCATTCAGGAAATAAGTGTACGTATCTTCGGGAGCATCATGCGGAATCCTGGAAATCACGCCACTACTGTTGGCTACCTCGACATAGTAGTCAATAATTCCCGTGGCGTTAAGCGCAGGAATCGTACCGGAATAAACAGTGCTGGCCGCTGTCATAGCCACCTGCGAGTAGCCTCCTCCGTTGACGCGGTAAAACAGTTTGACCGAGCTTACATTTGTTGTGCTTAGAATTTCGACATTCACCTTAACACTTTCATTCAGCGCTGGAACCAGAGGCGCGCGTGAAATCGAGTTGATGATTGTTCCAATTGTCTCTCCGTTTGTTTCCCCCCGGGTACTCGTCCCGGAGATTTTTAATGTGCCGCTTCCATCAGGATACCTGCCGTAAGATTGCCCATCCTCAAGGGCGGGGAAAGCGACTTTGTCAATTAATTTTCCAGCGGCATTCTCCAGATATACCGTCTCACCAAGCGAACTCAATTTGAAATTCGCGAACAAGCCTGTCCCGCTATCATCACACACGATGATCAGATATGACTTTGGGTCGATGAAAGTATTGGGAGGCAGCACGTACCGGTTCGCGGGATCGTCATAAATTTTATAGCCACTTAAATCTTTGGCCTGATCACCGGTATTGAAAAGTTCGATCCAGTCATCGCCTTCAGACGCATATAGCTCATTGATATAAATACCTTCATCCGTTGTGACCTCGGGATCAGATTCATCTGACTTACACGAAGAAAAGCAAACGAAGAATATAATGACGGATAAAAGGCTAAGCGAAATTCTGGTGAACATGGGACCTTATGTTAATCCAATGTTACCAGTATTTTTTCGAATTGTAAAGGCTTACTGGCTGAACCGGAAGCTCTCGTAGCGTGCGCGCACGAACATGAAGATTCCATATGCGACCAGGCCGAGGGCAACGACACCCATCAGCACATTGCCAAAATTCTGTTGCAGGAATTCGAAAGCAGCGTCTGTTCCCTCCGCCTCCCGCGGGTTAGAGTCAAGGGCAGCTCGCACGAGAAAATATCCGATAATGGCGAACACGAGACCACGCGATATGTACCCGACAATTCCCGCTTTCTGAAATGTGTCATGGTATTCTGAACGATAAAGCTTGACACGTTTCATGAACTTCTTGCTGATCCCTTTATAGATCTGATTGATCCCCGAACCTATTATGATAAGTCCGGCTATTCCGATGAGCCATTCGCCCATGGGGTAGTGCATGATCTTGCTGATGAAAAATTGCTTTTGATCTCCACTGCCAGGATTGCCTGACGCCAGTTTGATAGCATACACAACGAGCGACAGATAAAGAATCGCACTTATCGCATAGCCAAGCCGTGTCGCAAGGCCTTTTGCATCTTTTCCTTTTCCGTCAATGTCAAAAAAAGCCTGGAAGACGCGGAGCAGCACGTATCCACACAGTCCGATAGCGATGGTTATTAACAGGAACTTTCCAAACGGCTGCTCATAAACTACTTCAAACGCTTCGGTCTTGTTGCCCTTCTCGGCACTCAGTCCAAGTGCAGCCAGGACGGTCAAAATCCCCATCAGACAATAAACAATTCCCTTCGAAACGAAACCGAATCTCGCAAAGCGCTGCAGCCACCGCTCTTTATTTACAGGCTGCGTATTTAAAAATGTATTCATGCATACTTTCAGGCAAAAAAGTATGCCACCCGTCTGTTCTGTCTGCTAAGGATTTTTCTCGGTCTTTTCCATCGGCAGCGAGTCAATACGGCTCCACTCCTGCATCGACCCGTCATATAATTTAACGTTGTAGCCAAGAAGTCTACCAGCCATATACACTACACTGGCAGTCTGACCAATGAAACAGTAAACCACAAGCTCCTTGTCTTTTGAAGCTACGGGTGTGAAATAGTTCTGCAATTCCGGAAGCGGCTTGTAAAGATTGTTTGCATCTACCAGATCCATAAACGGAATGTTTTTCGCACCGGTGATGTGTCCGTCACGCGGGTTTCCGGTAGGCTCGCCATCATAGAAGCGAGTTGCACGGGCATCTACTACAAAGGCATCGCTGGACTTCAATGTTTTCAAAACATAATCCTTGTTAACGATGAGATCGCCTGCTTTAATTTTCACATTCCCTCTCTTCACCGATGGCACCTGCGTGGTAACCGGATTTCCCGCCTTCTTCCACTGCTCAAGTCCACCATTAAGAAAAGATACTTTGCCGCGTAAACCCAGGTGCTCAAGGGTCAGAAAGATCCGTGCAGTACTGCTGACTTCATTGCGGATGTGACACAATATTATATGAGAGTCGTTGTTGATTCCAAGCTCCTGCAACACAACTGTCGCTTTGTCAAGTTCCGGGACATTTAACGCGCCCTCCGGGGAATCCGGGCCGAGCCATCCGGGCCACAAGTAGCGGGAACCTTCGATGTGCTCACGATCATAGTCAAACTTCAGAAAGCTTACTTGCAGAACCACCACTTTCGGATCGTTGAAATTCGACTTGAGCCAGTCTACATCAACCAGTATAGGTTTGTCATCCGCATTCGCATATGACGCAGCAATGACAAAAATGAAAAGTGAGATGATCTTGTTCATATTTTATGTGTTTTACTCAATATCCGGAAAAAAAATCGTTGACGAAATAAAACGAAGGCCTCAATCCAAATTAGCATGATTTGCATAGTCAGGTCAGCCACTAGCTGAACACTTCGTTTCTGAATTTTTGGGGAGTTGTTGCAAAACGCTTTTTAAACAGGCGCGTGAAGGAAGAAGGATCTTTCCATCCCACCGCGCGACATACGTCAGCTACCATCATCTGCTCTTTCAAAAGTGCCTGGGATTTTTCAAGCCGTAAATTGATCAGGTACTGATAAGGGGAAGTTTTAAAAACCTCTGTGAAGAGTCGCTTGTAATGAAAGGCTGACAGACAAGCTTCAGCAGCGAGATTGTCAACGGTGATGCCGCTGGCAAAATTCTCCCGAAGGAAATCCATTGACCACTGCAACCTCCTGAAGATTTCAATCTTCGTAGACACCTTGCATTTGCTTATTGATAATACTTCCTTCCGGAGATCCAATTGCTTTTGTAATATGTACACAAGAAGGTTTTCCAGCGCCTGGTCCAGCGCCTCTGATTCAACATCCACATCAACAAGGCTTGCTACTGCATGACTTACAACAGCATCCGTTGAATAAGTTTTTTCGAAGAATTCAGCGTTACCTGATGAATTGCGGAAAGGGTTATCAAGGGCATGATCAGGCCCCATTGTGAGCGAACTCATGATAGACGCTGCGAGTCCGGTTTTAAAAGCAATCGTTATCATTCGATTCGCGTAGCGGCTGTCTGACGATGTTTTAAAACGCTGTCCCTCGTTGATAAGCAAGAATGATTCAGGCCGGATCGTGAATGACCTGCTTCCAGCTTGATAGACTTGTGGGCCATCCAGGTTAAAATTAAGTGACAGGCGAGTCACATGCCAGTCACATTCTTCGAGTTTATCCGTAGTGATGCAGAAAACGCCACTCTTGAGCGAACTCATATCTTTGTCATGCTGCGAACAGAATAGTTCACCCTTTTTGGTTGCCTGGGAGCAGTACGGACAGTCTGACGAAAGCATGTCACTATCGCTCAATTATTATACCGATTGATATATTGAATGATACGGGGAGATTGATCAGCTAGGTATGGTCGATGCCGATCAAATCCGTCCGGTTTTGGAATTTATTCAGTCAGTTGCATGGTGAGCATATTGGGAAGCCTGATCACAATTTCCGTCCCGACCTCAAACACGGACGTGAGTTCGATTTCTCCCCCAAGCCGCTCCACCGCATTTTTCGCAACGTACAACCCGAGACCCGATCCGTTGCTCGCCTCTGACGCGCGAAAAAACATCTCGAAGACGCGGTCTTGCAACGCGGGATCGATCCCTATCCCGTTATCCTTAAACGTAATAATAGCAAACTGTGAATTGACCTGAACATTGATGGTAAGCCTGCAGGATTTTGTGCGATCAAAATACTGGAAGGCGTTCGTGAGCAGATTGCGGAAGATGATTGTCAGTCGGTCCACATCGGTGTGAAATGGCACCTGTTCATTGACAAGGCGTTCACACTTGACAACTCTTGATCCTTCCAGGTACCCGAGTCCGTCACAAATGCGATCCAAAAGCAGCTGAAAGTCGATTTTCTCGGGAATCACATCAAGCTTATTGTTCCGTGAATAATTAATGACGTTGGTCACAAAGTTGTCGAGCTTGCGAACACTGGAATCGATATGGCTGAAATAAAGCTGATCCTTTGGTGACTCGCGTTTCATTAAATTCATCACACCCATGATCGATAAAACCGGTGCACGAAGATCATGGGATGCGCTGTACACGAATTTATCAAGTTCAGAATTCAGTTTAATGAGTTCACTCATCTGTGCGCGTTGCAACCGCTCATCTGCGACCTTCTGCGTGATGTCCTCCATTGAAATCGTCAAACCAATAACGTGATCTCCGGAAAGCACGGGAATGATTCGCGTTTCGCATGTAACTTCATTTCCGCCAACATTCACGTGATCGAGGAACGAGGTTGTCTCTCTGCTGATCATGGCAACATTAAACCGATCCTGCCAGGTCTGGCGCAAGCCGGAGGCTTCTGGCAAAAGTTCGATAAAACTTTTAGACGGAATCAGGCTTATACTATAAGAATTGAGAAAGTAGCTGAAAGTACTGTCATTGAAATCGATGACTTCGAATTTGTCGTTAACGAGCCATATGCTTGCATGGAGCGAGTTGATAATCGTTCTCAGATTCGCTTCATGAATCAGAATTTTGTTTTGAAATAACTTGTTAGCGCTAATGTTGCGCGTATAGATTGAAACGAATTGTTCGCCACCCAGGCGCACAGACTTATAATATACTTTCCATGCAATCTGTCGGCCATTCGATTCGAACTCCTCTTCGTCACTGATTGAAAGGCCTTTTAAGGCAGCGGTGCATCGGCCCATCCATCGATCGGCAACATCGGGTGTAACCTGTTGCATTATCTTGAAGAGGTTTTCCCCCTTGCCGATGTGAATATCGTGTGCATCACGAAACGCCCAGTAGAAGCCCTGATTAAAACTTATTATGGTAAAATTATTGTCGAGGATCAAAACGTTCGACTCTGCATTCTCGATGATGCTCTCATAAAAATTCGAAAGCGATGTATTCTCGAGCGAAATCATGCTGTCCTTTCAGTTTCGTGTTCATATTCGAGGTTGAGATTCGAATATCGTTTCAGCCTGTCGTTTTGGTGACGATGGAAAATATCCATGAATCCACAAAACTTTCCGGAAAGATACAGGGGCAACTGTATTTAGAGTTGCCCCTATAGGTTCAATTGCTGTATGTTGAAGTTCAGTGACTCGCGCAGGCCACAGTTAAGGTTGAGAGAATTGCGTTCTTCTTTCTACCAAATGTTCTGGCGGTATTTGGGATTTGCCAGCGAGATGAGTACGATACCGGGAGGTCAACACGAACAAGTAAGGGAATTCCAAAAAAAATTTCGCAAAAGCTAGTGGTTATGCAGGCTATATACTACCAGATTTTGTCGCTAGAAATTTTCGTAAAATAATATGACGACTTGACAGATTTTCATTATCACGCCCCGGAAATAGGTCCCAAAAATGGCAGTGTAGACCATCTGTATACCTCCCATTGGCTGTTTTTAGCCTTTATGTAGCCCATTTGTAGCCTACAAAAATTCGTCATTTTACTGCTTTCACAGTTAATCTTGCTAACCCACTTAACAAAGGAGCAGTATGGAACCCCAACATGCAAATTATGATTGTGAAGGAATCAGGTTCTGCCAGATCTTTAAAAGAGATGACAAAACCACAAGCGTTCCTGGTGAACAGGTAGCTATTGTACTGGTTGTAGATGGAGCAATCTCGATCCAGAGCAAATCCGGAAAGCACATCGTGCAGAAAGGCGGAGGCTTTATCATGAAGCAGTTTTCGCATTACTCGATCAGGAAAGTAAATGAGGAACCGTTTGATGGAATGATATGCTTCGTGGACACCAACACAGTATGCAACATCATCAGATCATTCGAACACCACGAAATCCTATCGGGAAACATGATCATGTCTGACGATCTGGAGCTTACCCAGTCAGTGAACCTCGAATGTTTTATTCAATCCCTGAAACTTTACCTGCCATTGGCGACTACAAAGAAAGATCTCAAGATAATCTCGGAGTCTAAGCTCTATGAATTATTCTGGATCCTCAAACAGTCACTTGACCAGGATGAACTCTATGCTTTTCTGCGCGGAATCTACAAACGTGAGAAACTCGCATTGGATTTCATGCTCGAAAAATGCTATCGTGAAAATTTAAGCCTGAAAAATCTTTCGGCCAAAGCCGGCTGCAGCATCTCAACCTTCAAGCGCAAGTTTGAGCAACTGTATCATACAACGCCTGGCAAATGGATACAGACGCGCAGGCTTGACGAAGCTTATCACCTAATTCACACGACAGACAAAACGATTTCAGAGATTTGCTTTGAAGTTGGGTTTGAAAATCCATCCCACTTTATACAGACGTTCAAGGCGAAATTTGGGATTACACCCAAACAGTTGCAGTATAAATTGACTGCAGCGTGAAAATCCACGAGTGGCCTTGTTGCAACATTAATTGGCTTTCGATGGATATTTAATAATTGCAACACCCCCCAATTTTACGGAGATACTTAAAACACCCGTGAAATGAAAACACACAAGATTCTCGCAATTATTCTTGCGATTCCGCTAGTTACGTTCGCGCAGCAAAATGATCCGCAGCCAACGGATTTATATGAGTTATCCCTTGAGCAACTTCTTAACCTTCCGATCACCACAGCAACAAAGACTGAGGGTAAATCTGATGCATCCCCCGCTGTGATTGAAATTATAACAGCTGAACAAATAAAGGCGCGAGGATATCAACATCTTGCGCATATTCTCAACGATATCGCCAACAACCACGAAGACCGCGCTAATTGGGGAATTGGCGAGCCTACTAATCAAAATGTGGGCTTTGGTTTCCGTTTCGATACCGGCCAGAACATGCTTGTCCTTTTTAACGGACAGCGGCTCAACGCATTTCTTCCCGGCAATCGTTTTGGAGGAGAAGAGTATCTCCTTAACAATATTGAACGCGTAGAAATTATTCGCGGCCCGGGGTCCGCATTGTACGGTACGGGCGCATTCACATGTGTGGTAAATATTATCACAAAGAGATTTTCGCAAAATTCGAAGGATGAGGTTATCGTTTCTGCCAACTATATTCCAACATCGAAGGGTGTCACAGTCAACAACGCAGCAACTGTTGGGATCGGAAAGCAGGGAACCCTAAGCACTGCATTCCGCTACTTTAAAGAGCAAGGACAAACTTTATCAGTCAAGAATTCACTCTTTGGAAATGCCGACATCAACGATGGTGTAAATCATGCCATTGATGGAGAAGTCTTCATCAGCAATGGCAGCTTCAACCTATTTTCGAAAATTTCTAACCAAAGCAGAAAAACAGTTACCGGTTTCAATGGCGTTAACCCATCCAATATGGATGAACTGACACTCAATATGTATGCATATGCCATCGGCACCGATAAAACAATAAAGCTTAGCAACAAATCGAAGATCAAACTCCTGGCAGGGTGGCATCAGGATAATTGGACCGAAGTGGCGCTGATCCCACAATTCAAGTTAACACCCGATGGTAGCGGATTGCTTGTTGACGATGCAGGGTACGCAATTCTCGATACGCTCGAACTGACCAGGCACGGCTCGGAAGTCAGCACGTCATTTTTCATGGATGGGCAGGGCGCAGATACTCGATCGTTAGATGCGGAGGTGCAATTCATTTCAAACTATCGGGGCAGCAATAACCTGGTTGTAGGCGTTTATGTAGCCGATGACAAAATTCTTCACGCTGAGCGACTCAGTGAACTCAATCTAGACCCTTTGATGTTCACGCCATTCAGACGCATCGATGATGCCAAAAACAATTGGCTTTTCGACCCTGGTGCATCGCGCAAGACACTCGCAGGGTTCGCACAGGCCGACTACACAATATTTGAGAAACTAAATGTAGCCGCTGGGCTCCGGCTCGACACCTACTCCGGTACAGGCATTCTTGTTGCCCAGCGATATAGCGAGCTCAACCCTCGCGCATCTTTCGTATACACGGTAAACGAATCGAACACAATCAAACTCTTGTACGGAACTGCGACTCGGATACCTAATGGCTTCGAAACACTGTCTTCCGTTTCAATCCTCGGAAATCCAAATAACCGCCCGGAAAGAATGAGAACATTCCAATTGCAGTGGATTGGAAATTTATCCGATAATCTTCGTGTTGAGATCGGGGCATTCAGATCAACGCTCTCAAATCGCCTTGAAACAAACGCGTCAATTACTGACGCACTTCGCGCGCAAGGATTTATCGGACAGTTTATAAACACCTCCGCTGAGAAAGACCAAATGAACAATGGTGTGGATGGGAAAGTAATCACAAGAATCAATAACTCAACATTTGCGCTGAACTTCACACAATATTTTGGAAGCAACGATGGTTACGGAAATCCCATCGCATACCAGCCCAATACCATGATCAACGGTGATTACAATCTTAGGTACAAACGTATCAACATAAACACGGGGTTCAACTACCGCGCACGTTTCGCAAAAAGTCTGAGTGATACACGAGATGTAGTAAGCAATTACTTTGTCGGACGCCTCAATATAATTTATGAGCCACAGAATTCACCAATCGGCTTGCAGGCCACGCTTCGAAATATGTTCAACACAAAATATACTTATCCATCATCGTCTCTTGATTTCACCGATCACTTTCCCGCACGCGGAATTGAAGTATCAATTGGATTTACATATAGACCTGACATCGAAAACTTGTAAAAACATGAATTGAACATCAGACAATAATTTATGGGAATTGCAATTCCTACATTAGCATATCAGGATCAATTCGCTACTCCACAGCCATAAAGTTGAAAACCGATTCTGATTTTTAATGGGGGATTTCAAGGAAATAGGTCACTATTCTGAAAACGGCTGTCGGAGAAATTCAGAGTAGTGCTTATTTCCTTTTTTCTTTTTTCTGCACGTACATTTTTAAAAATATATCCTGCAAAAGTGTCCCCGGTTTCTTGAGTAATGGCTACCTTTGGTCATTACATTTCTCCAATGAAAAGACTGCAAGTGCCCGATGCATTTAAGATGCTGCCCCACCGTATTGATGGTGCAGGCGTTGAAGTCTTTCTCTTCGATTCACCCCTGGTCAAAGATGATAACAGTCCTCTTGAATTTACACTTCATACACTGGTGATCATACTCGATGGCTCGCTTAGTGTGAATGACGACACCATGACGGAGCTTGTTCATAAAGATGAGGCTATCATGATGAAGAAGAATTGTTCGGTATCGATGTCGATTCCAACTGAGCACAAAAAAATATTTCGGTGCCTGATGATATCATTTGATGAGCCCTCGCTGAAATATGCGCTTCTGCCATTCGAACTCGAACCCGCTAACACGGCACCCATTTTACTGAAGATACCGCTCAACGATAAAATAAAAGTCTTTACTGATTCCATCTTGCTTTACTACCAGTCATACAAAGACAAAAACAATTGGGCAATGCTCCTTCAAGGCAAACTCCGCGAACTCCTCTGGATCTTTTTTCACACCAGTGTTAAAGAAAAAGCGAAGGAGTTTTTCAGTGCGGGATAGTCGCTAATCAATACTCTATTTTCAGGGGCTTCGCAGCACATAGATTGAACCTATGCTGATAAAATCCCGTACCGGGTTTGATTTCCTTTGAGCATGATTTCAACACTCGCAGACCTTGAGACAAGAAGAAAAATTCTTTTTGTAGACAACTGTTTAACAATCCGAACGATTGGTGCTGACGCGGTCCTGGTAACGGTGAACAACGACACCGGGCTCAGAGAAGGAATAAGAAATGCGCTCAGCTTTCTCACACAACGATCACAGCTTGTCAAACTGCAGGCACTCATTATCGATGTATCGCAGGCGCGTAACCTATCGCTGATCGAGACACTTGCGTTCAGAAAAGCAAACATCGATGGATTCAAACGGTTCGCTGTCCTTACAAAAAACTTTCGCACACGCATCCTCTTTCACTTACTGAGACCTTACTCGGGAGAATCGCGCTACAGAATATTCAGAGATCTTGCGAGCGCAATTAATTGGATTCGTATCATCTGAATGCGGGATCAACCGGGTGAACTTTACGATATTTAAAATGGTCTTTATTTGGTATTTGATTTCAAGGAAGCCCCGTACTTTTATCTCAGCATCTTTGGTGGATAAGAATCACAGGTAACAACGATCCACGTGATTCTAGGGGTTGCTCCTGCAACCCCTTCCTTTTTTTCCAGCCTTTTATACAACTCATTCCAGAAAAATAAATCAAAAGTTCAGACAGCTGAAAATTGGGACACATGATGTACCAGGGACGGAAAGGACTGAAATGGTTAAGCTGTTTTCTGCAGCCTGCGCTTGGGTATCGTGATGTCTACGCGGGTTCCTTTGTTAGGCTCGCTGTGAAGTTCAATGGTGCCTTGCATGGCTACAACCTGGGTTTTGACGAGAAACATTCCCAGGCCCTTGCCATCCTTGTGTGTGTGAAATCGCTGGAACGGTTCAAAAAGTTTGCGCGAGACCTGCTTGCTGTCAAAACCTAAACCATTGTCCTCTATCTGAATTTTCCATCCGGAAGGAAGTTCTTCGGTGGTGATCTGAATATAAGGATGCTTTTCCTCTGTGCGATATTTTATCGAATTGGAAATAAGGTTTGACAGAATGCTGTCCATGTATGCAGGTACTGCGAGAATTTGTTTTGCCTCCGCGTTGATCGCGATATGAATTCCTTCTTTTCCAACTTCTGCTTCAAAGCGAAACAATACCTTATCCAGCAACTGCCTGACGTCAATGAGCTCGGTCTTCTCGCTTGTATTTTTTTGTGTATCAAGTATCGCACCCAGATCATGAATGATGATATCAAGATCTTTTGCCGAGGCTACAATCCGGTCCAGGATGGACAAGTTCTCTTTACCGACATCTTTCGAACGATCGAATATTGAGGCAAGTCCCAAAATCCGCGCGACCGGGGCCCGCAAGTTGTGCGCGGAAATAAAACTGAACTGCTCTACCTGGTGCAGATGCTTTTTCAGTTCTTCATGACTTTGAGCAAGCTGCAACGTTCTGCGGTTAACGGCCGACTCCAGCTCGTGATTCTGCTTTAAGATCAGTTCCTTCAGCCTTTCATAAGCTTTGTTTTGCGTCTCAAGCCTCTCATTCTGTGCTTTGATCTCATCCTGATGTTGCAGCAACTGGTCGTTCTGCGCCATGATTTCTTCGGTCTGCTCATTTACCATTTTTCGAAGCAACATCTTTTGCTCGGTAATCATTTGAATGTTTGCATTTTCAAGAGCAAACTTTTCGCGTTGAATGGTACCGTAATGGTGTGCGAATGTAAATGATAAAATCAGCAGGTTCCAGGCAACAGCAAACTCCACAGCTTGAAGCCCTGACCAGGTGTGATCAACTGTGAAGCCCGCCTGTAGCAAGAGATTCACAACTGCGACTGCCAGACCTGGCATCCATGCAATGATGAACAGCTTCGCGCTTGCAACCTTTCGCAGAAGCAGCAGCGAGCTGGTGATGAGATAGATGGTTGCTGTAGCGGTGATGCATAATGACAACATAGTGATAGAGGTGTCGTGCGGCATAATAACGCTCACCACAAGTAGTCCGATCAGAATATACACCACATAACTTACCCGGTACAGCCCTGGCAAATGCGCCTCCACCCGCAGCAGCGCGTTGGCAAACCAAACGTAAAGCAAGACAAATGGAGGCAAGCCCCAGGGATAGCTGTTGAAAGATGGAGAGTTCGGCCAGAACCATTCAAATGAGAGGCCGGTGCGCCAGAGCAGAAACCAGATTGCAGAAAGTATACACGCAAAAAATTGCATGAACAAGCGATCACGTGTTGTGTACCAGAAACAGAAGGAATAGATGAGCATCAGCGTGGCAATACCAAGAATCGTGATTGAAAAAAATTCTGAATAGCGATGGTGCTTGCTTATTGCTGCAACGCTTCCAACGAAGGCCACTGGAACAAATGGAGTTGCAGGTTTCGTGCTCACAGCCCCGAATACAATGCCGGTGGTCGGAAGTGTATATTGCGGAAGTTCCAATGTATAGGCACTTAAGGGAAGAGCCCTGGTCTGTACAGGATGAAAGAATCCTGTCTTCACCAACTGCCACCTGCCTGATGGATCCTGAAAATAGATGGTGATGTCTTCAATAAAGATGTCGGGCAAGTACATGTACAATGGTTCATCAAGCAGATTTCTGATATTCAGATGAAACCAAAACGTTCCACGCGTGAGAGTAAATGGAGTGAATGCGGAATTTCGCTTAGAAAATTTTCCGTTGTAATAGCGTTGTTCAATGTCTTTGAGGGAGAGCGTTGCGGTGCTATCAAAAAAGAAATCAATTGTCTTCCCGGTGGCAACGATGTCTTCAACATCATCGATGATCACAGCAGCGTGTTGGCCCACGGCAAGATGTGACAGCATGATGAAAAGTGCGTAATAAATACTTTTCGCAGACATGGGGGAATTGATTTCAGCTCATCAGCTCGGACCGCGGAATGAAAGTGCTTCCAGTGTTTTTGAAACTTTTAAGTTCTGGGCAGCTATAGATGAACTGTTCAGTTCGAATTTCAGACTGTTGTGGTCAGACAGGAAGCTGATGCCTGCGCCTTTCTGAACACCGCCCTCCTTTTCGGCAACAAGCAAAACTGGTTTACCCTTGAGCTCGGCAGCAATGCTGACCAGATGGGCACTCTTGTCGTCTGGAACAAATAGAATATGTACCTCCTGATCAAGTGTTCTTTCTGATAGTTCGACAATACGGATGGATTTATCACCGGCTTTCTTTATTGAAACCATTTTCTGCAGTTCTTCCTGGATCGGGGATTTACCGAATACACCAATTACGAACTCATCTTTAATGGCGCCATCAGGCCATTGGATGTACTTCGTGAAATTGTAGACAAACAAAGTGTAGGCTTTGTAATTTGAGACTTGTGCAAGCGCGTTTGAAACTGCAAACGCAAGCATTAACACTGTGAGTGTGCAACATCGGGGATAAGCTGTTGTCATATCTAAATTGTTTACGGTAAAGTGAAATCGATTTCGTGTAACCAGGCCGTTGCCTCGCGCTCATTTCCGAAAAACTGCTTCACCTGGTACGTTTGATTATTCTGGCTTTCCAGATAGCGCGAGTCGAACCGCACAAAGACTTCATTTGACAATACAATCGCGTTGTAAATCATTCCATACCTCGCACCGTGTTTATTGATGGCCTCTTCCGCAAAACGTTCATCTGCTTCAGGTAACTGTTCCTGATAGCGGATATCTGTCAGTAGTTTCCTGACATCGTTCTCCTCGCAACATCTGAGAATCGTGTTGACACCTTCGTGAAAGATATCCGTGAGGGGAAGGCCAAGCCATGATATCGCCAGGTGACGGCACGGTACGTTCCTGAATTCAATTTTGAGGTATGCGGAATCAAAAAGAACCATCACACTTTGATTAGCTGTCTAAAGGTAGACTGGCTGTTTTTCAAACATTATTGCGGAGTGTCCAAAACGTATCGTTTGAGGTCTTACTGAAATGGGGTATCGGGTGGGCTGCTTTGAAGGAATGAAGCACCTCGCTCCTGTATTTGGGAGCCTGAAACCGGCATTAGAATGCGATAATCAGAACCGAGCCGGGAATAAAACAAAAAAAGCAGTTACACGACATGTAACTGCTTGATAATTAAGCTCCTCCTCTAGGGCTTGAACCTAGGACCCCCTGATTAACAGTCAGGTGCTCTAACCAGCTGAGCTAAGGAGGAAAACTGCCCTTTCTGAGGTCGCCCTCAGAATTTTGGGACTGCAATATTAATGACTTGCGCTTCAATTATCCAAACGCGACTGTGATTTATTTCGAATGAATCTCAACTATATTTTACCAGTAACCGAACGTTCATCACGTGAAACTTGAAGTGGCGCGCGCTATGCTCCTGCAATGGAACCACAAGATTTTTAATGATGGAAACCTTTGAAAGTGTTTTCCGTTGAGTAACTTTGTAATTCAAAGTACTTTCGCATGAAGGAAATTAAGGAGTACGAAAAAGACCTTGCGTCAATCCGCACCATGATGGAGCGGTCGGCAAAGTTCATCTCATTAAGTGGGCTCTCCGGTGTCCTCGCAGGAATCTATGCACTACTTGGAGCTGCGGCCGCTTACTACATTGCTCAATATCCTGCATCTCCGTTCGATTACAGGCCATACTCCCTGCGCGATGATAGTGTAGTAGTGAAATTACTTGGCGTTGCCGCGGTCGTATTCGTGGCTTCCATCACAACAGGAGTGTTGCAAAGCATGCGAAAAGCTAAAAAGCACGACCTCAAATTCTGGAACAACGCCAGTCAGCAAATGGTATTTAATCTGGCGATTCCGCTCTTAACAGGTGGCGCGTTCATTCTCATCATGCTTGCCAATGGCCATTTCGGGCTTGCAGCTCCGGCCAGCCTGATCTTTTACGGCCTTGCGCTGATCCTTGCAAGTCCAAATACGTATGACGAAGTGAGAAACCTCGGCTACTGCGAAATAATCATCGGATTGGTTTGTGCCTACTTTGCGGGATACGGTTTACTATTTTGGGCACTCGGCTTTGGCGTCATGCACATTGTCTATGGTTTGATTATGTATAACAAATACGACCGGTGAAGAATCCGTTTGATCATCTCGACAAGATGCTGGAGCACCGGCTTCGCCTGCAAATCATGTCGGTGCTGGTGACCAATGATGTTTTCGATTTCAATTCGCTGAAGGAAGTGCTCGGTGTAACGGACGGGAACCTGGCCTCACACATCAAGGCGCTGGAAAAAGAGAAGTACCTCTCCGTGACAAAGACTTTCGTTGACCGAAAACCCAATACCAAATATAAAATCACCGAAAGGGGAAGAACTGCTTTCAAAAAACACGTTGATGCGCTGGAAGCTGTGGTGAAGCAAACGAAATAATTTTTTTTATATGTTCACTTTGAATTTGAAAGTACTTTTTAAAACAACGATACGGTGCCTGCGAATCGCTACGATCGTCTGGATCGCCACCAGCGTCACGGGCACGTTGCTCCTCGCTCCAACACGCGTGATCGAGCTTCCATTCTTCCAGATCCTGGCGCTGAGCCTGGTCTTTTCAACACCGTCCTATCTCGTGGTTGCGCCCGCCCTTGCAATTCAGCCTGGTTTTCCTACGCCTGTATCGAAGCTGTTCTACGTTATCTCGCTGGCACTCCTCGCATGCATTGCCGTGATCGGCTTTTTCTTGTTCGTAACGCGCGGATTCCCGCTGGAGCGTGAGTTGACGATTTCAATACTGACGCCCTACGTTATCGCTGCACTTATTGTTGTCCCGCCATCCACCCACATTGCACTGACATCCGTTGAAAAAAATAAATAACAATCTCTAAAGTATGGAAACGATTCATTCACAAACGCAGAACATCCTGGAGCGGTTCAACAATTGGATCCAGGAATCAATTATGGTAAAGTTGTTTTCGATTGGATTTTTGATCCTTATCCTGCTGATCCCAACTGCATGGATCGATGATCTCATTTACGAGCGGCAGCAACGCGCAGATGCCGTGATCGATGAAGTAGCCGATAAATGGTCGGGCGAACAGAAATTGTCCGGACCGGTATTGGTCATTCCGTTTAAAAAACTGGAAGTGATCGATCGCGGCAAAGATGGCAAGGAGATCCGCGAAAAAGTCGAGAAAGCATTTTTCCTGCCGGACAACCTGGAGATCATTGGAGAAGTGAAACCTGAAATTCTCCATCGTGGAATTTTTGATGCCGTTGTATATCAGTCGTCATTGAAGCTAAATGCATCATTTAAGCAGCCAGACTTCAAATCGCTTTCTGTCGCAGAGGCTGACGTGCTGTGGAAAGAT
Organism: Fulvivirgaceae bacterium JP3-4; assembly: GCA_029309925.1. GTDB lineage: Bacteria > Bacteroidota > Bacteroidia > Cytophagales > Cyclobacteriaceae > Chryseosolibacter. The sequence continues at coordinate 530,058 of JARKND010000001.1, read as the reverse complement.
GCGTATATGGTCTTCGGACTTTCAGATCTGCGCGGCATCAGTGATAATCCAACCTTCGAGCTCGGGACAACTCCACTTGTTGCGGAGCCTTCCAACAATATCGGTGTAAACACACGCAGCAACACGAACGAACTCACCAATGACTATGGATACGAAGCCACACCAAAACCTGCGACCATATCATCAACTGGAATTATCACAAAACTTGCCTGGACAGGTCCGGAAAGCTTTGAAGGAAATCTGAACGTCAAAATGAACCTCAAGGGCAGCCGCAGACTCGACTTTGTTCCTGCAGGGAAAACTACTTCAGTGAAACTCAGCGGTCCATGGAATAATCCAAGTTTTGATGGTGAGTTCCTGCCTGCTTCACGTGAAATCACGGACAACAGCTTTCAGGCGAGCTGGAAAGTTCTGCATTTCAACCGTCCATTTTCACAGCAGTGGATTGAAAACAAACAGGAGCTGAGTGGAGCAGACTTTGGTGTAAAATTATTGATCCCGGTAGATCAGTATCAGAAGAGCATCCGTACATCAAAGTATGGTGTACTCATCATATTACTTACGTTCATGGCGTTGTTCCTGGTGGAGATCACGCAAAAAATCCGCATCCATCCGTTCCAGTACATCCTCATCGGTGCTGCGCTCATTATATACTACACCTTATTGCTGAGCTTCTCTGAACACATCGGATACAACGCGGCTTATATCATTGCGTCCCTGTCTACCGTGACACTTATCAGCCTCTATTCAACCACCTTCTTCACCGACAAGAAACTTTCAATTCTCTTCACCGCGCTGTTGATTGTTTTTTACGCGTTCATATACATCATCATTCTTCAACAGGATTTCTCATTGCTGCTGGGAAGCATTGGTCTGTTCCTGATCGTGGCTACGCTGATGTATTTCTCGCGAAAGGTGAAGTGGTATAGCGAAAGCCTGAAAACGGAAAAAGCCTGAATTGACTACAAGCTAAAAGCGAATCCAAATAAAAATGAAAAGGCACCTTAGAAAGTGCCTTTTTCATTGTAAGATCAGTCCTTCTCGAGGAACGGATATCTGTAATCAACCGGGGGAACGAATGTTTCCTTGATTGTACGAAGAGACACCCAGCGGAGCAGATTGACTTTTGCTCCAGCCTTGTCGTTGGTTCCCGATCCACGTGCACCACCGAACGGTTGTTGTCCGACTACCGCGCCAGTAGGCTTATCGTTGATGTAGAAGTTACCCGCTGAATTTGTCAGCTTCTTTGTCGCCAGCTCAACAGCATAGCGGTCCTTTGAAAAGATCGATCCCGTAAGGGCATATGGCGAAGTCTGATCAACCAGTTCAAGTGTTTGTTCAAAGTTCTCGGAATGATATACATACACTGTAAGCACTGGCCCAAAAATTTCTTCACACATGGTAACAGAAGATGGATCTTTCGAAACGATGATGGTTGGCTCGATGAAATATCCCTTCGACTTATCGTACTTACCACCGGCAATGATTTCGTTCATCGGATTTTCCTTCGCTTTCTCAATGTACCCGGTGATTGAATTGAAAGCTTTTTCATCGATGACGGCATTGATGAAATTCCCAAAATCCTCGACCGGTCCCATCTTGAACGAATTGAGGTCTTCGAGAACATATTTTTTTACCTCATCCCACAGGTTCGATGGAATGTAGGCGCGTGAGGCAGCGGAACATTTCTGTCCCTGGTATTCGAATGCTCCTCGGGAAATTGCTGTAGCCACTTCTTTTGCATTCGCACTTTTGTGAACCATGATAAAATCCTTTCCGCCCGTTTCGCCAACGATTCGCGGATAAGACTTGTACTTGTGAATGTTTGCTCCGATGGTTTTCCACATGTTCTGGAATACGCCTGTCGAACCTGTGAAGTGAATTCCTGCAAAGTCTCTGTGATTGAAGATCACCTCGCCTGCATCCGGACCGCTGACATAAACAAGATTGATAACGCCATCGGGAAGTCCTGCTTCTCTGAATACCTGCATGATCACATTGGCCGCATACACCTGTGTGTTGGCCGGCTTCCATACAACGGTATTACCCATCAGCGCCATACACGAAGGAAGATTGCCTGCGATTGCTGAGAAATTGAAAGGCGTAAGTGCGAACGTGAAACCTTCTAGCGGACGGTATTCCATCCGATTCCAAACGCCCGGGGATGACTCAGGCTGCTCGGAATAGATCTGTGACATGAAGTATACATTGAAGCGAAGGAAGTCGATGAGCTCGCAGGCTGAATCAATCTCCGCCTGAAATGCATTCTTCGACTGGCCCAGCATTGTCGCTGCGTTTACTTTATATCGGTATGGTCCGGCAAGGAGATCCGCTGCCTTCAGAAAAATACTTGCGCGGTGCTCCCATCCGAGATTAGCCCACAGTTCCTTCGCATTAAGCGCGGCCTGGATTGCCTGCTCAACATGCGACTTATCGCCTTCATGAAAATATCCCAGCACGTGTTTGTGATCGTGTGGAGGTGAAAGTTTCTTCTTGTTCCCCGAACGAACTTCTTCAGCACCGATGTACATCGGAATATCAAGTTCCTGCGCGCGCGCATCCGCAAGCGCTTTCTTGAGAAGCTGTCGCTCTTTGCTGCCGGGAGCATAGCTCAAAACAGGTTCGTTTTTGGGAATCGGGACGTGGAAAAATCCTTTAGGCATTGTTGTTTAAATTAATGAGGTGACAAAGGTAATAAATCAAAGTATGTTCTGTAATTCCGACAGACATGAGATCTCGTATTTCACCGCTACGTCATGTTCCGTCTTTTCAGGATTGAAAAAGATGGTATCGATCGATGCGTTCAACGCTCCGCCAATATCGGTGATCAGGTTGTCGCCAATCATTACCACTTCGTGCGGCTTTACATTATTTGCCTTCATGGCATACTCGAAGATCTGGCGGGAAGGTTTCTTTGCTCCTGCCTTTTGAGAAGTCACAATGAAATTAAAATATCGATGCAGGTTGCCGGCTGCAAGTTTCAGGTTCTGAATTTCTTCAAATCCGTTGGTGACAACTGTCATCGCGTAGTGATCGGAAAGGTAAGTCAGTGTCTCCTGCGCAAACGGAATCAATCCGCTCTTCTTCGGACATGCGTACAAATAATCAAGTGATAATTTTTCGCACAATTCTTCATTCACGATATTAAAGTGAGATAAAATCTGCTTGAATCTCTCTTTGCGAATGACTTCGTTGGTAATCAGACCTCTGTCGTACAGTTCCCACAATTCAGTATTTACTTTCTTAAACTGCCGCTGGAAGGACTTGCAGTCTATGACGCCACTGGTCTTCAGATCATATGAATCGAATAACTCCTGTAGCGTCTCGCAGCTGTTGCTTTCGTAATCCCACAGTGTGTGGTCAAGGTCAAAAAAAATAACTTTATACGGTTTCTTCATTTCTCAATTGGCGCTCTGCCAGGCCTCTATCTCCCGCTTGTTCACCGCCAGTTCGCGATTGCTATACAGGGTCTGATAAACCTGCTGATCTTTTTGTAATTGTTGGTCTTTCCTTAAAAACTGAAAAATCTGCTTAAGAATTTCGAAAACCTCATCTTTTATCTGATAAAAAACCCAGTGATTATACCTGCGGTACGACAGAATGCCGGAATTTTTGAGATAAATGAGGTGCCGGGACGTTTTTGCCTGTGTAAAATCCAGGATCTTTTCCAGATCGGAGATACACATTTCACCGTTCAAAAAAATAAGGTGAAGGATACGGAGCCTTGATTCATCCGCGCAAGCTCTAAAAATCTGCGATCCCAATGTTAAATTGAAACTTTTAAGACGCATCTGGCATCCTATTAATTAAGGACCAAAGTTATGAATTAGGCTGGCATTGGTCGTATATTTATATTTAGCATTTAAATGTTGGCTTTGTGAAAGAAATGAAGGTCAAATACCTGGTAATCACCCTCCTGGCGCTCATCTGCTGGACTGGTATTGCGAATAAGGCTGAGGCTCAGCAGCAAAAAAGAGCCATTCAGCTTTCAGGTATTGTTATGGATACTGTTGCCGGTCCGCTGCCGGGTGTTCACGTGTATATTCCGAAAGCCGGCCGAGGTGTTACTACCAATGCTGTCGGATTTTTCTCACTCGTAGTGCTGCCTGGCGATAGTCTTGTGATCAGTTCTGTTGGCTATAAAAGAAGAAACTATATAGTAGAGCCGTCCGACAAGGAGTTTGTCACCATCATTGTTCCGATGATTGAAGATGTGACATACCTGAAAGAAATCGTGATTGTTCCATATCCGACAGAGGAAGTTTTTAAAGAAGCGGTGCTGGCCCTGAATCTGCCGGCTGACAAAGCGATCGATGATAAAAATCTGAATGCAGAATTGCTTGCGCTGATGCTGAAAACCACACCGATGGATGGCACGATGAATCAGCGATATGCGCTCAATCAATGGGCAACCACCCAGAACGATCGCTTTCAACCCGTCACCAACCCTTTCCTGAACCCATTCAACTGGGTGAAGTTTTTTAATGGGTTGAAGAAGGATAAGAAGAAGTAGACCGCGAACGCTTTTCTCCTATTTATCAATTGTTTAATATTGCTGCCCAACTTTAATGCAGTTGGACTCGGGGTGTAGCGCAGCCCGGTTAGCGCACCACGTTAGGGACGTGGGGGTCGGATGTTCGAATCATCTCACCCCGACTTTAAGCCCGCCAAAGCTCAGCGAAGGCGGGCTTTTTTTATTATTCGTTATGGAACGTCTGCATGTAAACTCATCCTTGGCAAAATCAATCGGCCACGATCCTTTCCTATCGAATGTGCCGCAGGAGGTTTATCGCGAGATGCTGACCTTCTCCATAGGAAAATACTTTCTGGCATTTATAAAAGACAGGTACGAAGCCAGGCGTGTGAGTTAGCGTTGCGGAAATAGCCGTTCTTAGATTGGAGAAAGCGTCAAATGGCCGGTTGGGGCTTTACGCGATTGAGCGAGTCGACTAAAGCGCGGTCTTTTTTGTAGAGGTCGCGGTAAAACACTACGCTGTCGGCTTGCGGTTGAACTGTAAAATAATCAAGGTGCACGGGTATTGGCCTGACGACTTTTACATCAAGACGTTTCTGCACCATGAGGTATTGCTCGAGGTCGGCTGCATCCACGTAAGTGTCGTCATCTTTGGCGAGATATTTTGCAAGGTCAACAGCTTTCTGCACACGCACACAACCATGACTCAATGCGCGATCAGGTTTTGAAAAGAGTCGCCTCGCATTGGTATCATGCAGGTAAACTCCATAATTGTTTGGAAACACAAACTTGATCACGCCCATCGTGTTTTCAGAACCCTCACGCTGGCGAAGCACATAGGGAAAATCGTCTGATGTGTATTTTTTAAAATCGATTGTCGAATTTTTTATCACCTTTCCTTTGCTGTCAATTACCTGGTAGTTGTGTTTCCGCAGGTAGTTGGTGTCCGACTGCACAGCCGGAAGGATCTCCTTGAGAATGCTTTTCGGAACATGCCAGTAAGGATAGATGATAAACGAATGAATTACACTTTTGATGTTCGGAGTGGGTGTCTCCGGTTTGCCTATAATCACCCGCGACTCGAGCACCAGCGAGTCGTCTTCAACGACTTTTAGCATGAACGAGGGCACGTTCACGCTGATATATCGCGCGGGAAATTTTGCCTCCCACCGCAGCCGTTCCAGATTTGCTATGAGTTGATCTCTGCGCCTGGCAATTGTCGTGTCCTGAAGATTTTTACCCAGATAGATGGCAAGAGACTTCTTCAACGCAATGTATGCCGCTAGCTTCGGCTCACGATCCTTCAGCACAGAAGCAATCGAATGTGTCGCCAATGCATTCTTAAGAGCGTCCATAGCATCAGTAAGCACAAGCGAATCAATCTTCGTTCGGGAAAAAGATTTTCTGTCAGCTCTCCCATTTTTCAAATGATGCCACAAAGAAAAAAATGAATCGGTCAAAAGCGCGTCAGCCTGCGCTGCATTCCCGGCCTGAAGTTCTTCATGAAGTAAAGCTTTGATCCGGCCAGCATGATAATCTTCCGGAATCAGTCCCGAGAACTCTGCCTGTTCAATAAGGTGCACAAGACTATCACCATCCGCTTTCATGGCAAAGGAATCCATCCACACAAGTTTCATCTGATTGAGCTTGTAAAATGCGCTGACGGTCGCCCTGGCATTCAGCGGTAAGCCATTTAGCGTTTCATTGCCTATAGTGGTAGGGAGCGGAATTGGCCGCGGTGGCTCACTGGACACAGGAGCTTTTGTGGACGTTGTGCATGCAACCCCCACTAAGAAGACAATTACGATAAGCGAGAATCTCACCATACAAATATACGATTCCTAAAATGCATGCCGAGCGGCCCGGCTGGCAGAAAAGTCAGGTTGCCTGCCAAAATGGAAATGTTTTCAATCGCTAATTGCTTCAAGACGCAATTACCCAAAAATTATTGTATCCCTTTTTAAGCCAATTTGACGGCCACCGAATGCCGAAAAGAATCGATTTGCACTGTGGTAAAATTTTTGAGCTTCAAGCGAAAACATTTATATGGATGGATTTTCTAAAATGATCATCGATGCGGTTGACAAGATCAAAAATGCAGTTGTCAAGATCGATGTATATAAAACTGCCAAAGGCAAGCTCAGGCCTGCAGGATCCGGCTCAGGATTTATATTTTCTTCGGATGGACTCATTTTTACAAACAGTCACGTAGTTCACGAGGCCGAAAAGATCATGGTGAGCCTTCTGAACGAAAATGAGATTGAAGCAACCCTCATTGGCGAAGACCCCGACACTGATCTCGCGATTTTAAAGATTTATGCAGATGGCTACTCGGTAGCAAAACTTGGTGACGCTTTGGAACTGCAGATTGGCCAGTTTGTGATTGCAATCGGAAACCCATTTGGCTATCAGCACACCGTGACCGCGGGTGTCGTGAGTGCGTTAGGAAGGTCGTTGCGAACGCAGTCCGGTCATCTGGTGGATAATGTGATTCAATCCGATGCAGCGCTGAACCCGGGAAATTCAGGCGGCCCGATGATCAACACGGATGGCGAAGTAGTCGGAGTTAACACGGCTATGATCAACGGTGCGCAGGGGCTGAGCTTTTCCGTTGATATCAATACCGCAAAAGAAATTGCTACGCAACTGATCCGTGACGGCAAGGTTTTTAAAGGATACCTCGGGGTGGCGATGCAGGAAGTTCCGATCAATCAGAAGATCCTGAGACATTATCACCTGCCCAACCAGAAAGGTCTGTTCGTTGTGAGTATAGAAAAAGACTCGCCTGCGTCACTTTCCCAGTTACAGGAAGGCGACATCGTAATTTCGTTTAATGGAAAAACAGTAAACTCGCTGCACGAGTTGTTCAAGGAGCTCACCCGAAAGGATATCATCAATGCTATCGACATCTCAGTTATCCGTCATACAGAGCTGCTGAACTTTACAATCTTTCCTGCTGTAAAGAAAGTGGCTGCGCGGTAGACGTTTCAAGTCTTGCATCATTGATGAAATCCACCACATCCTGAACCACCGTTTCAGAACGCAGATTATGGCCGAATCCTTTTGTGGTTATCAGGCGCGATCGCTCCCACGCATGGTGCAGTGGTAATGAATAGTGATATGGCGCTTCGTTATCTTCTTCATCGTGGATAATGAGGCCTTTCACGTTTACACTTTTGATAAAGCGCTTTGTCGAGAAATAATCGGGCGTCACATCATAGCGGTTTGCAAAATGATCGATGATCAGTTCCATTGCCCGTGGACTCAATTTCAGAGTCTTCTGAAACACTGAGATGAAATCGCTTGCTTCTCCGGGCGGTGCAAGCAGGATCAGCTGACCTACCTGGAGGAGCGGATACTTATGAAATGTATACAACAGTGAGAAGCCACCGAGAGAGTGTCCTACGATCGTATGCATCGGACCGTGCTCGCGGATAAAGTTTTCAATCAGTTCACTGTACAAGGGCACAGACAAAAAATTTCCCGATGACATTCCGTGGCCTGGGGCATCGATCGAATAGATTGTGTAGTTGTCGTCTTTCAGTGCCTCCACGTAGGGCTTCCATCGGTACGTGTGGCTTTGCCATCCATGAAGAAACAGAATTTTCTGATCCCCTCGCCCCCACTTGTAACCCTGGATCGCATGGCCTTCATGGTCGATGGTAAACTTTTCAGCGCTGTTGAAGAATTCCTTTTGTTTCTGGTTAATGGGAATCCTGAACGGTTTACAGAAGAGCAGAAAACCTTTTTCGGCTGCTTTTGAGGGAGCAATGCGTGCAAGAAGATTCATGTACACACCATACATTCGGATAATGAGATTTTTCATAATCAATTTGTTTTTAGGTACCGATCGGTATCTTCATGGGTAAAAAAAATTACAATTCGATTTCTTTCAGTTGTCGTTCCAGGAAGGTTATGATGATACGGATATCATCATTATTTCCGCGCAGCTTGCTCATCATGATTGCGCCTTCCAGCGATGCAATAACCAAGGCTGCAAACGCTTCCTTGTCTGTATTCTTACGAATCTGATTGTACCTGATCCCGTTTTCCAAAATCGTAACGACAGAACCCTGTAGTGTATCCAGAACTTTCAATGCTTCCTTCCGGAGGATTGGGTGCGCATCATCTGATTCGATCGCTGCATTCAGAAGGGGACATCCTCCTTTCAATTCCGGCTTCGTCACATAGCTATCGAAGAACCGAAAAATGGCGCGCAGCTTATCACCCGCTGTTTTCGCTTCCTTAATTCGGCCGCGGATTTTGCCGTACATGATCAGCGACAGGTGGAACAACGTCTCGCGCTCCAGATTTTCCTTATTCTTGAAATGACGATAAATGGCGCCTTTTGTCAGGCCCGTTGCCGTGGTAATGTCACTGATAGATGTAGCCTTATAACCGTGGGTGTTGAATAACATTCCGGATTTACGGAGTATTTTTTCCTTTGTCTGGTCAGGGTTGCGCATACAGATGCGAAGATACCAATCGGTATCTTAATTTCCAAATTATTGCTGCTTTCCGAACATTTTGCGGCTTGACAAACCTGGCAGATGGCACTACTTTTTTCTACGTATTTGATGGTTCCTGGAGGGTATGTACAACTAAAGCTTACTGCAATGGGAGATTTAAGAATCAAGGGAGCCTGGAATGAAATGAAGGGCAAACTCAAGCAAAAGTATGGTCAGCTTACAGACGATGATCTGATTTTTGCAGAAGGAAAAGAAGATGAATTGTATGGACGTCTGCAACAGCGTCTCGGCAAGACTAAAGAAGAAATCCGCAACGAGATCGCAAAACTGTGATTTCGCTAAGGACTGGTGAATGCTTTCCCTGTGTGTTAAGATGCACATAGGGAGAGCATTTTTATTTTCATGGGTTCTCTCTATTTTAGAACATGAACCGAAAATGCCCTTATCTTTTGATCATGTTGCTGTCAGCACATGTTGGATTCAGTCAAATTCCCCTTGATAGCATCATGCCTGTTCGCGGGTTTTGCATTGCTGCACCAACTCCTGCTGAACTCAATCCTTTTCTCACCTTCATAGAAAAAGAGCTCGCACTGCGACAAGTAAACACACTTGTGTTGCGCGTTGACTACAACTACCAGTTCGATTCTCACCCCGAGCTTCGCGACAGCATAGCACTATCAAAGGCAGAGGTAAAAAAGCTGGTTGCAGTTTGTAAAAAGTACAATATCAACCTCATCCCTCAGATCAATCTACTGGGTCACCAGTCGTGGGCATCAAAAACAAATAACTTGTTGGAAAAATATCCGCAGTTCGATGAAACACCGCATGTGAAGATGCCGGAAAAGTATGCCTGGCCCAACGAAGACGGGCTTTACTGTAAGAGCTATTGCCCAAACCACCCTGATGTTCACAAGATTGTTTTTGCCCTGATGGATGAAATTTGCGATGCGTTCGAATCGAAAGCTTTTCATGCCGGTATGGATGAAGTTTTTTATATAGGCGATGATAAATGTCCACGCTGCAGCGGCCATGACAAAGCAGAACTTTTTGCCCAAGAAGTGAATCGCATTGCTGATCACCTTCGCGACAAAAACCGAAAACTCTGGATCTGGGGCGACCGAATGATCGATGGGAAGACGACAGGTTTAGGAATGTGGGAAGCCAGCATGAACAACACACATCGTTCGATAGATATGATCTCGAAAGACGTTGTGGTATGCGACTGGCATTACGAGCGCCCGGATAAGACTGCTGTTTTGTTTGCAGCAAAAGGATTTAATGTAATCACTTGTCCCTGGCGAAACCCACCGGTTGCTGTGACGCAACTGCACGATATGCTGGACTACCGCGAGAGTGCTACAGCGCAAATGAAGCCGCGCTTTCAGGGCGTAATGCAAACCGTGTGGTCCGACACGAAAAGTTTCATTGATGGATTTTATGGGAAATCCAAAAATCCTGGGGAAGTGAACACCGCGTGGAATTGCTTCCGCGATCTCTTTGGCGAAATTTCGAAACTGAAATAATCTCGCTGCCTACTTACTATTCAAACCCACTTCGAAGTACTTAGCCGGGCTACGCAGAAATACTGAATTGCATTTTTGTGCATTACTTTGGGCTACCGCTCCTGTATCTTCGCTTGCGAAACACCATTCCGCTCATGACAAGCGTGTTGCATTCGCAGCTTAAAAAAGAAGCCGTCACCATCAATTACATTCCCACACTAAAATTTGTCGGGATTGGCGTGTTGTGGATTGTGGTTTCCGACCTGGTTTTATTTCTTTCACAAAATACTTCCATCGACCACTTCCCTATTTTTCACCTTGAAATCCTCAAGGGAATTCTGTTCGTAGTGGCTATGGGAATTTTTTTCTTCGTCATTCAGCGAAAAAGCCAAGTAGACAATCGCGAACTGGTTGATCAGGATCTTTTCCGAAAAAATCCGCAGGCGATGTTCATCTACCATCTTGAAACATTTGAGTTTCTCGATGTGAATGAAGCCGCGGTCAGCATTTATGGCTACAGTCGTGAGGAATTTCTTTCCATGAAGATCACCGACATCCGGCCTGCTGAAGACCTGCCCGCACTTGTAAAAGCGGTTGAGCAATTGCAGAGTGGTTACCGGTTTATTGGAAACTCGCGTCACATTCACAAAAACCGATCGATCGTGCACATGGAAGTCTCAGCGTTTTCTATTACTTATAACAGGGAGCACGCTGGTCTGATCATGTCAACGGATGTTTCAAATCAGGTGAAAGCAGAGCAAGCCCTCGTGGAGTTCACGAAAATGCACGAAAAGCAAATGAACGACAGGGTTTACCAGGTTGCGTTGTTTAACAAGGAGCTGCAGATTCGCATTCGCGAGATCAATGCAAACAACGATGAGTTAATTGAAGTGAACAAGCTACTTCAGAATGCGAACCGGACAGCCGTGGCTCGCTATGAAGCTAAGATTCAACGGATGCAGCGACTCATTCACGACCTTGCAGAGGGTGCAACGGATGTGTTCTGGATCATAGACCTACATGATGCGAACGGAACGTCCGTCAGCCAAGCCGCACTTGCTTTGTACGGTTGCACCCGCAGATGTGTTCTTGACGAGCCAAATTTCTGGGAAGACTCAATTCACCGCGATGATCGCGCAAAAGTGAAAACGGCAATGCTTCAACTCAATAATTCTGACGCAATTTCCCTCACCTACAGGCACACCAATGGTCTCAGTGTTATTCGACAGGAAGTGAGGCTTATCCGTGGTGAAGACGAAAAGGTGGAAAAAATCTTCTACAGCGTTAAACCATCTATTTGGGTGAGAAGATAACCTTCCGGATGAAGATCAGGGCGCTCTACCTACTGAACGATTAACAATTCGAGTGCTTCCTGCAGTTTCTGCTTTCTCTTCATTGCATCTGATCTCGAATTGTATTGTTCGGAGTAGACCAGAGTCCACGGCATACAGTTACAGGAAAATTTTCCTCGCTTTCCAATATTGTGTTCTTGTATTCGCTTCGAGATCGAAGCAGTGTGGTCGATGTAATACCTGTCACACGTGCTGCAGAAAATGATGTATACGTGATACGGCATAATTGTGCTTCAAAAAAAGCATCAATTATGGATTGTGGAGAATATCGGAGTCGAACCGATGACCTCTTCCATGCCATGGAAGCGCTCTAGCCAGCTGAGCTAATCCCCCTTTTTATTTTCGCTCACTCCAGCTTGATGACCTTCCCGATTTCCATCGGGACGCTCTAGCCAGCTGAGCTAATCCCCCTTTTTATTTTTCGCCCAGTCCAACTTGATGACCTTCCCGATTTTCATCGGGACGCTCTAGCCAGCTAAGCTAATCCCCCTTGAATGGAACGCCAAATATAAAGCGCGTGAACGAATCGCCAAATCAACAGTCAACATTTCCGTAGTCCCCTTTAGGGGATTTAGGGGTGTTTTTCCGCAATACTCCTGATCGCCCTAACCCTTGCCGGATCCACCGTCCTCAACTTAAATTCGCTTCCTTCATCCGAACCCATCCCCGCAATGTTCTGATTTCTGTATTGCATGGCGCTTTCGCGGAATGCGGTCGCGGAAAAATGAATTTCGCTGGCGCCAGATTTCGAAACAATTTCCGCCACCGTATTTTCATTCACACCTGAGCCCGGCATGATTTTGATGCGGCCGTTTGATTTCTTAATCAGCTCACCAATTAGTTCAACACCTTTCACTGCTTGTGCTTGCTGACCAGCCGTCAGAATTCTGTCGAAGCCGGCTGCAATGCAATCTTCGAGCGCCTCGAACGGGTCTCGCGTCATGTCGAACGCACGGTGACAAGTCACTTTCAACGGACGCGCCTTGTCGATAAGCTCTTTGCAACGTTTAATATCTATTCTCCCCTCTGGCGTAAGAATTCCAAAAACGAGTCCATCCACGCTCAGCTTCTGACATTGAGAAATGTCGCGCTTCATGGCGTGAAATTCGTAGTTGGAATAATGGAAGTCTCCGCCACGCGGGCGAATCATCACGAAAACATCGATGGAGAGGTTCTGCCTTACAAGTTCGATCGTTCCGTAAGAAGGCGTTGTTCCCCCTTCGCCAGGATTTTCGCAGAGTTCAATCCGGTCTGCGCCTCCCTCCTGGGCCCTGAGTGCAGCCTCAATGTTGTAAACAACTATCTCAACTGTCATTTAGAAATTGCTTTTGGAATCGTGGAGCTTGTTACCGCTTTGATCGTGAACGGCAAACGTAAAACCTTTTTGCAAACAATACGCTCCGTAATCTCCGTTTTTATTCAGCGCAAGAAAACCGACCTGGATTGTTTTGGCCTTCTCGGGATTTTTTTTCAAGATTCTTGAAACGGCTTCCTTACACGCCTCTTCAGGAGTTCTGCCCTGTCGCATCAGCTCAACTACAAGATGGCAGCCGACAATCCGGATCACCTCTTCGCCCACACCTGTAGATGTAGCTGCTCCGATCTCATTGTCTACATAAAGACCGGCACCGATGATAGGCGAATCGCCCACACGACCATGCATCTTGTACGCCATTCCACTTGTCGTGCACGCGCCTGACAAGTTTCCGTTTGCATCGAGCGCGATGATACCGATGGTGTCATGATTTTCAATATTGACCACGGGTTTGTATTCCGCTTTCTTCGTCCATTCCTTCCAGGCTTTCTCTGACGATGGTGTGAGCAACTTTATTTTTTTGAAGCCGTTGTCGAGGGCAAACTTGAGCGCTCCGTCACCTACAAGCATGACGTGCGGAGTCTTCTCCATCACCATTCTTGCGACTGAGATCGGATGCATGATGTGTTCGAGAAATGCTACAGAGCCGCAGTTTCCGTTTTCATCCATAATACAGGCATCGAGCGTGACGTGGCCATCACGATCGGGAAGTCCTCCATATCCGACACTTGTTTCCGTTGGGTCTGCCTCTGGCACCTTCGCACCAGCTTCAACGGCATCCAGTGCACGACCACCTTTGGACAGAACTTTCCAGGCCTCAACGTTCGCAGCCAATCCGAAATTCCAGGTCGATAAAACGATGGGTTTCGTTCCCGGAGTTGCAGCCAAGCCTTTTGTAGCAGAAAGGGCGGCAGCAGAAAGGGCGGAAAGTTTGATGAAGTGTCTGCGGATCATGGGGAAAATTTGAAATTTTAAATTTTAAAATCTGGGAACGGGCCAGATGACAATTTACGTCAACTATTCCTAAATGAGAAACGCGGCCCGAATCGCGGATGCATTTAAAATGTAAAATCTTAAAATTTAAAATTTCAAATTTTAGTCAATGACGCGCCTCGCGCCACGAAAGCGCTTCTGGTAATACTCAGCGTATATATTCGTTTCAACCACGCCCAATGAGGATGACGCATGGATGAACTTGACGTTGTCTTTGCCTTTAACTTCGGTGACAAGTCCTACGTGTGTGATCTGCCGTTTCTTTTTTCCGGTGGCGAAGAAAACAAGGTCCCCGGGTTCGAGGTCTCTCATATCGACTTCTTTCCCGAGTTTGCTCTGGTCTGCAGAACTTCGTGGCAATTCAATGTCGATTGCCTTAAACGAATTCATCAGCAGTCCGGAGCAGTCCATACCATTGCGTGTAGTGCCACCGTATTTATAAGGCGTTCCGGTATAGCTTCGCGCAACGCTGACAACTTTTTCAACATTGGCTTCCTTGACGGCCAGTTTTTTGCTTGAGCCGCATGACACAAGCAGAACTAGCACTGCTGCGATCACTGGAAAAAGAAGCCTTGGCAGAATGTACAGTTTAAAAAATAGCTTCATAATACAGCTTAAAAAGTATTCAAATATATTGAATTCGTGGGAGGGACGGAAGTCCCGTTTATGTGGTGTGCTCGTATGATATCCTTTCGCCACTATCAACCTCATACCATTGTAACGCAAAATTACGGCCAGATCGTGTAAAAAGGCCGCTACGTCCGTAGCTGTTTCTTGCGGTTTATCGAGTTGTTTCCATAGCTACAAAGGCTCCAATCAACACGACTTTTTCGTATTTTGGAAGTCAAACCAAATCAATCGCCAATGATCAAAAAACTAACTATCCTCTTTGCGCTGGTAGCTGCAGTTTTCGTTTCATGTCAATCGAGCAAAACAGAAGACACCGCTGGAAATGACACCACACAGGTCGCAACGACTGAACCGGCTGGATCAACGCAAAATCAGTTGACAGATGCACAAAAGGCTGAGGGCTGGAAGGCCCTATTCGATGGACGGAGTCTTGAGGGATTTCGCTTTTACCAGAACAAAGAAAATAACAGCTGGGAGGTTGTTGACGGTATGCTTCATGCTAAACAAGATACGTCTGAATCAGCGAAGCGCGCTGACCTTGTAACTGTCGACCAATACGAAAACTTTGAACTCATGTTCGACTGGAAAGTTCCACCGGGTGGAAACAGTGGCGTAATGTTTCGCGTCACTGAGGAGTTTGATGCTCCATATTTATCAGGACCCGAGTATCAGATTATCGATGACAAAGGGTGGCCAGGAGATCCGTTGAAAGATACACAACTCAGCGGATCTAACTATGACATGCATGCAGCACCTGCAGACAAACCAATGAACGCGCAGGGAGAGTGGAATTCATCGAAGATAGTCGTAAACGGAAATCATGTCGAGCACTGGCTGAATGGCGCCAAGATGCTTGAGTATGAACTTAACTCCAGTGAATGGAAAAGACTGAAGGCTGCCAGCAAGTGGAAAGATGCAAAAGGATATGGGATCGCCCCGAAAGGATTGATTGCCTTTCAGGACCATGGTCAGGAAGTGTGGTTCCGGAATGTGTATATAAAACCTTGACCTCACCCTCACTCCCTCTGTGGAGAGGGCTCTATTCGGCAAATGCATAAAGCATGACTGGTGGAGTCTAATGCTGACGCAAGAAATGCAGAATATCGAACAGAGAATCGTGAATGGTGAATGTCGAGGTTGGTCGGGCGAAGACGGTTCACCCCGTTCGAAATTCATTATTCCCTGTTCCTTGTTTGACATTCAATTTTTGAATGCTAGGCTCTCGCAGATTTGTCTCCCGAACAGACTTAAGTGCAGAATATCGAACAGAGAATCGCGAATGGTGAACGGTGAATGTCGAGGTGTTCGGCCGAAGACGGTTCGCTTTGTTCGATATTCACTATTCGTTTTTCCTTGTTCGATATTCAATTTTTGAATCTCAGCTTTAGCAGATTAGGACTTAGACAGTTCACCCCGTTCGAAATTCACTATTCCCTGTTCCTTGTTCGATATTCTGTCTTCATTCTCTTGAACGTGGCCGTGCCTTCAAAATTCTGTTTTTCCTTCCGAAGTGGTAACTTTCGCGCTTAACCATCACGAAGCAGATGTGCGGCATTACGGGAATTATGTCTTTTAATCTTGTTGGCAAGTTCAACAAGATCCATATCTCCGCTGCCACTCGTGCGATTGAGAAACGTGGACCTGACTTCCAGGATGTGTATGCGGACGAGTGGGTTGGACTCGGCCACCGCAGACTATCGATCATTGATACTTCTTCTGTTGCACATCAACCGATGTGGGACGAGTCAAAACGCTACTGCATTATTTTCAACGGTGAGATTTTTAATTACCGGGAACTGCGTGAAGGATTGGCGAAGGATGGTATCACATTTTTTTCGCAGTCTGACACCGAAGTACTGCTGAAGCTATACATCCGCGAACGCGAGGCATGCCTTCCCAAACTAAATGGGTTCTTTTCATTTTGCATTTACGACAAAGCAGAACAAACGCTGTTCATTGCCCGCGACCGTTTTGGAATCAAACCTTTGCTCTACCTCTTCGATGACAACAAATTCATCTTTGCCTCAGAGATGAAAGCGATCCTCCAATATGGAATTGAAAAAGATATTGATTTCGCATCGCTGCACACTTACCTCCAGCTCAATTACATTCCCGCTCCAGCTACAATTTTCAAGAATGTCAAGAAGTTGCTCCCTGGACATTACATCACGGTCCGCAGCAACCAGCTTGAAATAAAACAATATTACGAGATCCCATACGCTGCCAACGGGCAACTGAGTACGATCGGCTATGATGATGCCAAGGAAAAGCTGAAAGCTTTGCTGGATGACTCCGTAAAAAGAAGACTTGTTGCTGATGTACCACTCGGAGCTTTTCTCAGCGGTGGAATTGATTCTTCGGTGATCACCGGGCTCGCAAGCAAACACAAACCTGATCTTCATACGTTTTCAATTGGCTTCCGCGATGAAAAGTTCTTTGACGAGACGGAATATGCGCGTCTAGTAGCAAAACACTTCAAGACGGAGCACACCGTCTTTTCACTGACCAATGATGACTTGTATGCTCATGTTCACGACATCCTGAATTACATCGATGAGCCGTTTGCAGACTCGTCAACCATCAATGTTTTCATCCTGAGTAAAGAAACACGCAAACACGCAACGGTTGCCCTGTCGGGCGATGGGGCTGACGAACTGCTCGCGGGCTATAACAAACACGCTGCGTTCTACCGGATGCTTCATCCCGGGTTGAAGGAGAACGCAGCCAGCGCGTTATTGCCTTTATTGAAACTTCTTCCGCAATCGCGCAGCAACGCACTTACCAATAAAATCAGACAACTGGTTCGTTTCGGAGAAGGAAAAAGATTGTCACCATCGGAACGCTACTGGCGCTGGGCAAGCTTTGCCGATGAAGACGAAGCAAATCTGTTACTAAACAATTCGGTCGGCCGCAGTTTCACTTCGGAATACCTGCAGCGAAAAAATTCGCTCATCAAAAACGTTCCGGATAATTATTCGATGAATGACATTCTACTGGCGGACGTTCAGATGGTGTTGCCCAACGACATGCTGACGAAAGTTGACCTGATGAGCATGGCACAAGGTCTTGAGGTACGCGTACCATTTCTGGATTACAACGTTGTCAATTTTATTTTCTCCTTACCTGACGATTACAAAATCAATGCTTCACTGCGAAAGCGGATCTTACAGGATGCGTTTCGCGACATGCTTCCGCCAGAACTTTATAATCGTCCCAAGAAAGGATTTGAAGTGCCATTGCTGAAGTGGTTCCGCAAAGAAATGAAGTCACTGATCACTGACGATCTGCTGTCAAAGAAATTTATCGAAGAACAGAATATCTTTAGCTATCCGGAAATTGAAAAACTGAAAAAGCAACTTTTCTCAAGTAACCCGGGCGATGTGCATGCAAGGATCTGGGGCCTGGTGGTGTTTCAATGGTGGTGGAGGAAGACAATTTAATTTAAGATTTTAGAGTTGAGATTTTAGATTTTGGCGGTCATCGATCTGGCAACTATCTTCCATTGAAAATAACTGCGATCGCTGACGGATAAGTTCAGTAAACCCATAGCTCTAATCGTAAATCTAAAATCTCAAATCTAAAATCATCCCCATGAAAACTCTCCTTCGAACCGAAGAACTATTCCAACTATTACTCTGCGTTTACCTCAACACCTTTCTTCCTTTTTCCTGGTGGTGGTATTGGGTATGGTTCCTTTCGCCCGACATAGGGTTCATCGGTTATGCAATCAACACGAGAGTTGGGGCGTTTACTTACAACTTCCTTCATCACAAAGGACTCGGCATAACACTCTATATTATAGGACTCACTACAGGTAAGCATGAATTACAATTCGCGGGTCTGGTGCTGTTTGGCCATAGTAGTTTTGATCGATTGATGGGCTACGGCTTGAAGTATGCAGATAACTTTAAACACACGCATCTTGGATGGATTGGGACAGAAAGCGCCAATAATCAATAAGCAGACGAAAAAATTCCAAATTCCAAAAATTCAAGCAGTTACCGTTTCACTCAACAATCGGAACAAACCGCGCAAGCCCATATCCACCACAGTCTTTCCTGCCAACCGTTCGAACTGGCAGACGGGCCTGCTCCTTGTCGAACCTGAAAGAAAAACTGACTTGACTTTCGAATTGAGGGTCTCTGCTGCACCCAAGCAGTAGCGCGGAAATTAGAACGATAGGGAGTCGCTTGAATAATTTCATCATAAAGCCGAATCAGTTAGACATTGCAAATTTAGAAGTGCGTGGAAAAATAACGGTTATACAATACCCCCGTCATGGCGGGGATGGCAGCTAAAGGCCAACGCAATTCAGAATTAAATTCTGTTACAGGTATATTTTTTAAAATATTGTATAAATGCAACAAAGCAATTCATTATTTGAATTCTGCGGAAAGCCAATTCTTTGAAAAAATCATAATTTCTTCTCGTTTTCGGTTAAAATTTGACCTTTACTACAACGTTTCCGTTAATTTTTTGTGAAATGTGGATCGTTTTTTACCCTATTGTGCCGAAAATAGTACTCGAAACAGACACAAATAGGTAAAAATTTAACCACCTTTAACTAAACGACTATGAAGAAAGCACTTGTACCCTTTATTCTGCTTGTCGCAGTGAGCGTACTGGCTCTGTTCATCCCCGCAGTGCCAGGCACCATCGTTACCGATGGGATCAATTCAGGGGATGTTGCATGGATGCTGGCGGCAACCGCTCTCGTTCTGCTGATGACACCCGGCCTCGCGTATTTCTATGGAGGGATGATCGACACCAAAAACATCATCTCGACCATGCTGCAAAGCTTCATCGCGATGGGCGTGATCAGCGTGTTGTGGATTGTAGTAGGATTCAGCCTTGCGTTCGGAGAATCGAAAGGCGGATTTATCGGAGACCCTACTTCATTCTTTATGTTCCAGAACGTGCTGGATGGCAAGCCGTGGTCCCTTGCTCCAACGATACCGCTAGTGCTCTTCGCATTCTTCCAGCTGAAGTTCGCGATCATCACACCAGCGCTCATCACCGGAACATTTGCTGAAAGGATCAAATTCAAATCCTACATCATTTTCCTGGTTCTCTTTTCACTACTCATATATGCTCCGCTGGCACATTGGACATGGCATCCTGACGGATTCCTCTTCAAGATGGGCGTGCTCGACTTTGCTGGTGGAACGGTAGTACACATGTCAGCTGGATTTGCAGCGCTTGCCGCAGCAATTTACCTGAGAAATAAATCGGAGGAGAAAGTAGCCATCGCTCCTGCTAACATCCCATTTGTTCTGCTTGGAACAGGTCTTCTTTGGTTCGGATGGTTCGGATTCAACGCTGGTAGCGCACTAGGTGCTGGTCCATTGGCTGCATCTGCTTTCGCAACGACTAACACCGCTTCTGCTGCTGCCGGTCTTTGCTGGGTTCTCTTCGACTCTGTTCGCGGTAAAAAACCTTCTGCGCTCGGATTCTGCATCGGAGCCGTGGTTGGTCTCGTTGCCATCACGCCTGCAGCAGGATTTGTAACGATCCCGTCAAGTTTGTTTATCGGTACAGTTGCCGCATTGATCAGCAACGTGGTTGTACACTGGAAGTCCAAGACATCTCTTGAAGATACACTTGACGTATTCCCTTGCCATGGTGTAGGCGGACTGGTAGGAATGGTGATGACTGGCTTGCTTGCAAACACAGCTGTGAACGGTGCAAACACCACAGGTAACGGTCTGTTGTTCGGTGAAACAACACTGTTCACTGCCCACATGATTGCGCTTGCCATTGTGGTTGCATACACATTCGTTGGATCGATGATCATCCTCAAAATCACTGACCTCATCTCTCCGCTGAAAGTTTCAGCCGAAGATAAAAAAGTGGGTCAGGATTATAGCCAGCACGGTGAAAACCTTGTGCCTTTCGATCTGGCAACGGCAAAAGAAGCTCTTTGATAACCTATACCTAAAATGAAAAGTCCCGTGGTAAAAACACGGGACTCTTCGAAAAGATCTTGCGAAAGTGAGATCGCTAAAGCACCCCGGGGAGTGTACGAGACCCCACCGGGATAACCCTAGCTTATTGTTAATTAAAACACGAACAAAAATATGAAAACTATAAATATATGCAGCGGACTTTTACTCAGTGCATTGCTTATTTCTACCAGCGGTTTTAGCCAGGATCAAGTGTACGCATCGGCTGAAGCAACACCAAAAGACGGAACCATGACAACACCTGCGGGAGAAGAAAAAAAGGACGAAGAAGTTAAGACTTTCACCTTATCGGGCTCGGTTGACACCTACTTCCGCTCATCGTTTGGAACAATGAATCCATACATGGGCAACTATGGTCCATCAACCTCATTCGCAGATCTGAAAGGTTTCGGGTTAGGCATGGCGAACCTTGTTGCAAGCTATTCAGGCGAGAAAGCAGGTTTCACGGCAGACCTCGTTTTTGGTCCACGCGGGCAGGCTGCAGTCTTCGGCACTGCATCGGGCCAGGCTGTGATCAACCAGATGTTTGCCTTTTACAAGCTGTCGGATAAAGTCACTATCAACCTTGGACAATTCAACACCTTCCTCGGTTATGAAGTTATTTCACCTGCAGTAAACTTCCATTATTCAACTTCTTACCTGTTCTCATGGGGACCTTTCAACCACACGGGAGCTCGCGCAGATTTTGACCTTGGTGGCGGACTCGTAGCAAAACTTGCCATCATGAACCCGACTGACATCGTTGAGTTCAACCCTGTCAACACATACACGCTTGGCGGGCAAATCGGTCATACGAGTGATAAAGGTGGTATTTGGTTGAACGTGCTGTATGGCGACCAGGACGGAACACTCGATACAGAAGATGATGCTTACCTTCGGGATGATGACGGAAATATTCTTCTTGATGAAGCTGGCAATCCATTGTTTATTACTTCAGCAGGATCACTCTTCCAGGTTGACCTGACCACGGGCTGGAACCTTAGTGAAAAATTCTATCTGGGCTTTAATACTTCGATGCAATCTGTAGCTGCCGGAGAATCCTTCATTTCAGAAGGCAGCGTACAGGATGCATCCGGAGACGCCTCAACTTTCACAGGATTTGCAATCTATCCTAAAGTGACTTTATCAGAAAGCTTCGCTCTCGGATTGAGAGCGGAATACCTGAGTGTCACCAACGGCCACCTCGGAATTTTCGGAACGGATGCTGACGGAAAAGGCAGTGTTACTGAAATCACTTTGTCAGGAAACTACAAGGTAGGCGGATTGACATTCATTCCTGAGTTCAGAATCGACAAGACCTCAGAGGATTCATTCATCGATGCGGATGGAAAGGCTACCGACATGATGCCAAGCCTGACACTCGCTGCTGTATACAAATTCTAGAACGGACAACAACGCTAACAACCAAAAAATAACTAAACATTCCTTATGTCAAAAACAAAAACAAAACTCGAGTACATCTGGCTTGACGGTTACAAGCCGACTCAAAGCCTGAGAAGCAAAACCAAAATTGTACGAGACTTCAACGGAACCCTGGATGATTGTCCTGTGTGGTGTTTCGATGGAAGCTCAACGGAACAGGCACCGGGAGGATCATCAGACTGTTTATTACAACCTGTCGCGCTCTTCCCTGATCCTGCAAGAAAGTCTGCATTCCTGGTGATGTGCGAAGTGTTGAGTCCGGATGGAACGCCACATCCAACCAACGGTCGCGCTACCATCGATGACGATGACAACGACTTCTGGTTTGGCTTCGAACAGGAATATTTCCTCTGGAATCCTGAAACGAACAAGCCACTCGGTTTTCCGAAAGATGGATACCCAGCGCCACAAGGTCCTTACTACTGCTCTGTTGGTGCGAAGAATGCGTTCGGCCGCGAGATCGTTGAAGAGCATCTCGACATCTGCCTTGCCGCAGGAATCAATGTAGAAGGTATCAATGCGGAGGTTGCAACTGGCCAGTGGGAGTTCCAGGTGTTCGCAAAAGGTGCGAAAGCTGCTGGCGATCAGGTGTGGGTTGCCCGTTACCTGCTCGAAAGGACTGCAGAAAAATATAATGTAGCGATCAACTGGCACTGCAAGCCGCTGGGTGCAACAGACTGGAACGGTTCCGGCATGCACGCCAACTTCTCAAATTCACTTTTAAGAAATGCAGGATCGAAAGACGTGTACGACACGGTGTGTGGCGCGTTCGCTCCTGTAGTGAAAGAGCATATCGCAGTGTATGGTGCTGACAATCATTTACGCTTGACTGGTAAACACGAAACACAGTCAATCGACAAGTTCTCATACGGAGTTTCCGACCGCGGAGCTTCGATACGTATCCCGATTGCCACGGTAGAAAACGGATGGAAAGGCTGGCTTGAAGACAGAAGACCGAATTCCGCAGCCGACCCTTACAAGGTTGCTGCACGGATCATCAAGACAGTAAAGACTGTTCCGGCATATGCTACGGTAAACGGACGTTAAAGATAGGCGTCTGGTTGTTTAGTGGAAGTCAGGTGGAAACGCCTGGCTTCTTTTTTTTACGCCAGTTTTATTCGCGAATACGATTAACTTTATATTACTTTGATAAAAATAATTCTCGACACCTGCTATGATCCATCCTCATACCGAGCTTCGGTTTATCAATGATAAAATCGGGCACGGAGTGGTAGCCACCAAGTTCATCCCTAAAGGAACAATCACCTGGGCACTTGATAAGCTCGACAGAATTTTCACACCTCAGCAGATCAAGGAGATGGGGCCAATGTACCAGTCGACAATGGACACATACTCGTACCGGAATCCTGACGGAAACCACGTATTCTGCTGGGACAATGCACGGTTTGTAAATCACAGTTCAAATTCAAATTGTATTACCACCGCCTACGATTTTGAAATCGCCATTCGCGATATCCAGCCGGGCGAAGAGTTGACCGATGATTACGGCTACCTGAACCTTGATGAACCGTTTGAAGTTCTTCCTGAGCCAGGGTCGAATCGCAATGTCATTTACCCGGACGACTTGCTGCGATATTATCCGCTGTGGGACGAAAAACTCCTCAGCGCCTTCCCGCACCTCTTAAAGGTTGATCAACCACTTTTTGAAATCCTTTCGAAGGAAAATCAGGAGAGAGCTAAAAGGATCGCGCGGGGTGAAACGAAAATGGACTCTATCCTGAATTGCTATTATCTGAACGGCTCCGCCAAAAACGGAAAGCCTCAGCTGGATCATTCGATGAGGTCCACGAAGGTCGTATACCCGTATTAAAGATTTTCCATAGCGATACATCGGTGCCTTGCGTCATGTGCGCAGGTGTTCATGTGCGCACGTGCTCATGTGTCGCGCATTGACTTTCCGACTTCCTTTTGAAAAATCCCTTACTTAGGAAACAAAAAAGATTCACCCGCCAAACATGAGCACATGACCACCTACACACATGAGCACATTTCATTGCGACTCAATCATCTTCGACCCGATAAATCTCAACAGATCCTCCTCTACTTTCTCAGGATCGTGCCACAGGTTGCGGCTGAAGACGTAGAAAGATCCCCAGTTCTTTTGCTCCAGTAATGATGGAACGTATGCGAAGGAATCTTTTCCCGACAAGCTGTTGAAGTAGTTTGCGTCATCCGTCCTTACGATCCCAAGGTACTGGCCGTTGTTTTTGAAATAAAGGTCTGCAAGCGGCATGGTATCGGTTTCAAACTGAAGGCCTGTGAATTTCTTTTCGCCCCATTGCTTCAGCTTGTGATTGAGGTACCACGTTGGTTGCTGTCGAACTTTGCTCTCTACTTTCGGTCTGAACTTTTGCTGGTGAACATCCCGCGCAAACTCAAGGTATTTTTTCAAAAGCTTCGGACCTTCGTTCTTAATGTCGTCAGTCCTTAACTCCTCTGGCTCGATGCTGCAGATCAGAATGATTTTTTCTCTTGCACGAGTCACCGCTACATTCAGGCGATTTTCACCTCCTGCCATACTGAGACTGCCGAAGTGCATGCTCACTTTCTTACGCTTGTCAGGAGCATACCCCACCGAGAAGATGATGATGTCTTTTTCATCACCCTGAACATTCTCAATATTTTTCACAAACAAGGTTGACGGAATTGTCATTCCTGATTGCGTAAACAGGTCTTCCATCAAATCCATGATCAGCTGTTGCTGCGGTGCATTGAACGTGACGATTCCAATTTCCTTGGCGGGAAACATCCGCGCGAGTTCCATGACACGCTGGACAACCGTTACAGCTTCAACAGCGTTAACGTTATTTTCCCAAACGCCATCAACCTTGCAGTATTCGATACCTGGCTCCTGCAAATTGAGAATGGTGCGGTCCGGAAGAAGTTGCAATCTCCCCTCGTAAAAATTCCGGTTCGAGAAATCGATGAGATCCATCGAGCGGCTTCGGTAGTGACCTTGGAGGTGAACTGTTGGAAGATAACGTTCAACCAGCGCCAGCAATGAGTCAACCTCCACGTCAGGATGATCGAGTTCATCATCCCAGCGGATCTGATAAAGCTCACTTGGCTTAAGCTGCATATCATCGCCAGCAACGAGGACCTGCTTACCGCGATACATTGCCGGAATACCTCGTTCGGAAAAACATTGCGAGGCTTCGTCAAAGATGACAAGGTCAAACATTTCCTTCATCGGGAAAATAGCAGACACCGATTCAGGCGAAGCCATCCAGCAAGGGAGCAGGTTGAAAACTTCGTCCTCGAAGTCAGTAACAACTTTGCGCAGCGACCAGATTTTTTTCTTTTTCGTTAGCTGATGGTACAGATCGCGATAGGTCACGCGGTTGTTGAGACGGTTGTATTCCACGCGATCGTAAACACGTTCTCTTGCCCGCAGCAAAAGAATATCGGCACTGAGATTTTGTTTCTCTTCAACAAGCCTGGCTAGTTCTACCTGCTGCTCGTGCATCTTTCGCGAAGACACCGAACGAAGGTCCGGGTATTTTGCTTCGATATGCTCAATCCATGCGAGTCGCAAGCTGTTCTGAAGTAACTCTTCCTGCTTTCCAAAATCCCACCCGGCTTTTTCAAAGAGACGGTGAATGACATTTCGTTCCGATTCCGTCAGGCTTTCACGCAGCCTGTCGAATTCACAGAGACTGTCGAAGTCCTTGCGAAGGGTTTTCTGAAATTCTTTTTCAAGCAGAGGCTCATAAATCAGTTGACGCAGCTGAAATGGCGTAATGTACTTCAGCCACGCCTGTTTCTTTTCCGGAATGTCTGCAACTCTGCCGATACACTGCTTCATCAGTTCGAGGAATTCAGTACGCTTCAGCTTTGCAGGGTTGATTCCTTTACGGATTTCCCTGAGCGAATTGAAAATCAATTTTGCCCTGATGGCAAGTTTCTGCCTTGTAAACCACGTCTTCAGTTGCGACAGGTCGTAATCCACCGGCATGTCCACAAGCCACGTCTTCTTGCGTATAGCCGTAAGGTGGTGCTCCAGGTTCAGCCTGTTGTCGAGTTTTGACTCGAGCGTTTCGAGGCCAGCGCCCGTATGCGGCAGTTTGTTCATACTCAGTATGCGATTCAGGAAAAATTTCTCCTTCGAAAAAAGCATCCACTTGAAAAATCGGATTGGATCCTTTCGCGCATTCATGCGGTGCTGGAGTACTTCCTGCACTTTAGCGAGCTGCTCCATCGACAGCGTAGTTTCAGGACCCGGGTCTTCGAAGCAGTTCATGATCATCCGCTCAACGTTTGAGAACCAGAGAAGACTCGTTTCATCGTCCGTTTCCTCAATCATCGCGAGGAAGTAGTTATAGACAGTGTCGTTTTTGAGAAGCGCCAGCATTCCAAGAATTTCATCGTGACGATTGAGCAGGCTTTCCCCTTCTTCGATATTCAGCTCGTGACCAACAAGCTTGCGAAAATCTTCCTGGAGCTTTCGCTGATACGCTGGGATGTCAGCAACAATTGATTCCAGTTCCTTCAATTCGGGAAAACCGAATGTTGAAAACGATCTCCTTTCTTTCCACAGATACCCATCCCTCCCGAACGAGTTTTCATAACCAACGTACTGGCGAAGCCTCCTCAGAAATTCCGGCAGTGAGGGAAACGCAAAGTCGCGATACTCCTGCCTGATGTTGATCGTATCGCCATGCAGATCGGATGTAAGATAAAGCTCTTTGATACTCAGCCCGCATTCCTTATCATCAAACAGCGCGATCTTAAAATTTTCCAGGTCTTCGCTGATCTGATCGATCGAACGGCAAACCTGAAAGAACCTGCGTTCGGTCTGAATAAGATCGACACTGCGGTTCTGACCCTTGTAGTTGTCGATGTTATCGATCTGACGCGCTGCTTTGGCAAAAACCGTTTTGCGATCGTTCCTGAAGTCATGAACGAGTCCGATAAAATCTCCAAGGTCTTTCGAGCGAAGCCGGTTGTATACAACATCAAGGGCTGCACGCTTCTGACACACCAGCAATGCCCTCTTGCCAGAGGCAATGGCGTCCGCCATGAGATTACAGATCAGCTGCGACTTGCCGGTGCCTGGAGGTCCCTGCACGACAATCGACTGACCATTCTTAATTGCGCGAATCGCATTTTCCTGATAGGCATCAAGGTTAAACGGTGTATAGATCTTCTCCTCCTTCACGGAAGGCAGCCCATACTTCGGCTTTTCTGAAGGCTCCGCATTTTTTTCGATAAAAAATTCTTCGAGATCTTTTACCGTGCTGTTTTCAATAAGGTTGAGATAATCCGGAACGAGCTGAGAACCTGCCTGCGGAAATATTCCGAGAACAGCTTCCGGAAACAATTTCAGTTCTCCATTGCGATGCTCTTTATCGAACTCTTCTTTTTTGTATTGTTTGAACGCAATGAGCTCATCGCGAAAATTGTCGGAGTTGAAGTTCAGTTCAACTTTCTCTTTCAGCAACTGGTACAACTGTGTTCTGAAGACCGTGCTATCAACTGCGAAGTCTTCAAAGTTTGTTTCCAGCAGGTCTTCTTCGAGCTTTACTTTGTTGTAGTAAGAATATGCGAGAAGAAATGATTTATTAAACGTAATGCCGGCCTGAGGTCGTGGATGCAAGACCCAGGAATTATTGTCCTGAACGATGGTAACAGGAAAATAGAGCAGTGGGCAACGGACTAACGTGCCATCTGAAAATTTCCCACGAACGAATGGCCATCCTACATGCAGATCGTAGGATCCTCTCTCCTCAAACAAAAAATGATCAGTGCGCTGAAGTTTTTTCAACTTCTTGCTCGCCTCGTTGTTCGCTTCAAGTCGTGAGTCGAGAACCTGACATAATTTTACGTTACGTGAATTGATCAATGCCCTGATCACTTCAAAGGAAGGCAGGCCATTGAGAAAACTCGTTTCATGCAAATCCATCAACTGGTCTTGCGACAAACGCAGCAATAGCAATGAGCGGTTGTTGCCTGACAAATTGGTTAATCTGCGCAGGTACGTGCGCAGGATGTTCTTCATTGAATCGTTCACAGAAAAAAATTTACGTAAAGTCTCTCGCTATTCCTCCACTTTTAAATATGGAATAATTTTCACGATGTCGTCTGCCTTTAGCGTGCTAAGATTTTTTATTTCGTCCACTGATTTAAATGCTCCGTGCTGGAAACGCCACGCCACAATTGTTTTTGCCAGTGGTTTTGAGATGTAGGGATGCGCTGCCATTTCCTGTTCTGTGGTTGTGTTGAGATTGATTCTCCTTGGTCTGAAATCGTCATGAATAAACGCACGTTTTTGCAAACTATTTACAACGGAAGTGTCCAATCCGTAAATCTCAGACAACTGGTCCAAACTCACAAAACCACCCAGCCCTGACCTGAACCGCAAAATCCTTTCTGCAAGTTTTGTTCCTATGCCGTACACTGACTTTAACGCAGCAGTATCTGCTTCATTTATGTCAAAGCGGTCAAGGCGAGGTTTCGTGCTTTGAATGGCAGCTTTTTCGAGTTGTTTCGCTGTTTGCCCGTTGCGGTGCTCAATCAATACGTATTTTTTTAATGAATTAAAGAGCGCAGAGTCCATCCCGTAGATTTTTCGCAAATCAGCGGGAGTGTTGAATTTTCCACCTTTTTGCCGATAACTTACCACACGTCTGACAAGGAAATCGGGAAACCCCAGCGCAGAAAGTTGCTGCTCCGTTGCAGTGTTGGGATCGAAGGCGAAGTATCGATATACCTTCGGAGTTGTTTTTCGCGCAGGCAGCTCACGTACGGTTTGATTTGTGTCTGTTGGCCAAATGGCAATGAGGCTGTCAAGAACTCGCATGTCGTGGCTGTAGTCACGATCCTGGCTCGCGATAAAATTCCTGTAGACCGGCTCTGAAGCGATGATAATTATAAGGAGTGGAAGCAAGATGATAAAACCATTGGCTTCCCGTCCGGAAAAACCGAGGAGGTTACGAATCCATTTTCTAAGAAAGTTCATAGGCCCGGCAGCAGTTAATGCATCCCTGGCGGACCAGACTTTAAAGTAAATTCAAAAATTGAAAGCGAAAACGTTTTCAGTTTGAAACATTAGTCTTGCGTGGTAAGAAAATTCAGGAAACTAAAAGCGAGCTTAAATCGTAATGGTATGAGCACGCCAAATGAGGGCGAAAGTGCTATTTAGAGCGATTCTAAATTAAATAATACCTGATTTTTCTCATACTTGTTTTTTGCTCAGCGCGTAATTTTGTGGTTCTAATGACATCGAATTTCAAGCTTTTAGCCCTTACTTATAAGACCGCTCCCCTCCTGGTGCGGGAACAAGTGTCTCTGAATGAGGTAGCTACCAAACAGCTGTTCCGTTTCATTCGGGAATACACCCCGGCCACGGAAGTACTGATCGTGTCTACCTGCAACCGCACTGAGATCTACTATTGCGCTGCTGACGATCTCTCCGGGGAGATTTTTAAAGGAATTTCCCTCATCAAGAATCCCGATCGTGGTTTCGAGCAGCATTTTGGAGCTTTTCAAGGTCTGGCTGCCGTCCAACATTTATTTGAAGTGGGCATTGGTCTGGACGCTCAGGTGATCGGTGATCTTCAGATCTCTGGTCAGGTCAAGAATGCATATCAATGGAGCGCTGACGAAGGAATGGCCGGCCCATACCTGCATCGCCTCATGCACACTATATTTTTCGCCAACAAGCGTGTTGTTCAGGAAACCGCCTTCAGAGATGGAGCAGCTTCCATTTCATATGCAGCCAAAGAACTTGCCGAAGACCTTGCAGTTGGTGTACGTTCACCCAAAGCGTTGGTTGTAGGTGTTGGTGAGATTGGTCAGGATGTTTGCCTCAACCTGGTCGACTCGAATTTCAAAGACGTGACGATCGTCAACCGCACCGTTGAGAAAGCCGAGAAACTTGCTCAGAGGTGTGGATTCAAATTCAAAGGGATCGAGTCGCTGACCGAAGAACTCGCGAAGGCGGATGTGATCATCAGTTCTGTTTCCGGAAATGAGCCCTTGATTACGAAAGAACTTGTTAAGGGCCTTGGCATCCTTTCGCACAAATATTTTATTGACCTTTCAATCCCGAGAAGCATCGAACCTTCTGTTGAAGAAGTAGCCGGTGCTATCGTCTATAATATTGACGACCTCGAAGAAAAAACAAACGAAGCCGTTGATAAGCGCAGAGCTGCAATTCCGAAGGTTGTGTCGATTATCAACGAAGCGATCGCGGAATTCGAAGACTGGTCAAAGGAGATGATCGTATCACCTACGATCCAGAAATTGAAGAATCAACTCGAGCAGATCCGCAAGGAAGAATTAGCGCGATTCCTCAAGAACGCAAAACCGGAGGAAGCCGCGAAGCTCGAAGAAATGAGCCGCTCGTTGATGCAGAAGATTCTGAAATATCCTGTACTTCAATTGAAGGCTGCGTGCAAACGAGGCGATGCTGAATCACTCACAGAAATTTTGAACGAGTTATTCAATTTGGAAAAGGTGACAGAGAAGAAGTAAGATCCAAAAAGCAAAAGACAAATATCAAAATCCAAATGGTAAAATGTTCTGTTTGGATTTTTTTTTGCGCCTGGTCCTTTTCACCTCATCCCAAACCCTTCTCCTTAAGGTATTCTATACACACATCTTATTGAAGTTCAGACAGACTCGGCAGCGAAACATAATGTCACAGCGGTGAAAAAATCAGATAGTCTCGATAGTTAGATGCTGGCGATATACTTTTTGTGACAGAACACTTTTGTGCTTCGTAGTTAATTCATCAAGCATAAGCGCTTTTTTTACCGCAGTGACGCTATGGGCGCGATGTTTCGCAATGAATGCATCAGAAACTTTCAAGCAAATTAAAGATGTATATAGACTAGCTCCCTTAGGAGAAAGGAATTGCCCCGGATTAGAGCTGTTGAGTTTTGCTCGAAGCGTCTCCCCTCTTCCTTTAGGAGAGGGGTCGGGGGTGAGGTAGCTACGCTCTCAGCTTTGACGGACTTACCCCAAACCTTTTAGCGAAAGCAGTAGCAAAGTGATTTGGATTCTTATAACCGACTTCACGCGACACTTCGTTCACAAGCCTGTCTCCTGCCTTGAGCAGTTGGTAAGCGTGGTCCATTTTCAGATCAAAAATAAAATCAAAGATAGTCTGACCGAATTCAAGTTTGAAATTTCTTTTGAGCTTGAATTCATTGATTCCAAAGTGAAGCGCGATGGACTTGAGCGAATGATCTTCGCAGAAATGTGCAAGCAAAAATCTTTTTACTTCCTGCATCAGCTGCTGGTCAGACTTTCGAAGCGCGTGCCGTGTTTGTCCTTCTGTCAGTGACCGGTAGTGCTGCAGCTGAAGTGTGATCAGCTCGATGACTTTTGCTTCAATGAAAAGCTTCCGCAGATTCCCGGTAAGCTGACAATTCAATATTGCATGAATGACATCATTGGTGTTCTTACAAGTGATGCTGCCCCCGCTGTAGACAATCTCCTGTCGGAACAATCTTTCCTTTAACTCCGCAGACCAGCGCTCTGATGGGCATAACAGGGAATCGAAATACGACAGGCCGAATTCAATGTGCGCCAGGTTGACTTCCTTATCAAACATCAACTCATACTCATCTCCCTGGATGAACATATAATGATGCGTCTTAGGCTTGAGCAGTGCTGAGATCCCTGCCTCCTCAAATACACCCCCCACGCTTCCTGACAACGGCAGGCAAAGGTGAAGTGAGTCAGCAAGAAAGGCATCGTTCACCTCGATTCTGCAGTTTGTGCGGAAGTTTGTTGTGATCTCATTGATGCGCACGCCCTCGCAGACGATAGAGCGTTCGTGAAACGAGCCAATGTCTGTGTTGTGGGCCTTGCGATCTGAGAACTCATAAGGAGACTCTGAAACTGTCACGTTTCGCAATTCCGAGGCCAGCTCACGATACTCAATTTCGAGTGTGGGGGTAGTCATTGAATCCGTTATGCGTAGGAAATGCTCCTTTTAACGAAGGTCGGGGGATAAGGTTTCCCGTTCATTTCCCAAACTGCTCATATGTTAAAGAAAGTTCTCAAAGTAATTGGTGTTGTGCTGGCTGTCCTCATAGTCATTGCCGGCATTTTCTACACAAAGGTTTATTTCAGCACAGAAAGTCGCCTTAACAAAGTGTATGCTGTAACCCCGCAGCAACTCACCTTCGATCCCAATGATTCTACGCTTCTCGCCACCGGTGAGCGACTCATCACCACCAAAGGCTGTAACGATTGCCACGGTGGAGATCTTGGCGGCAAGGTCTTTATTGACGATCCTGCACTCGGGCTTCTTGTGGCAAAGAACCTCACAAAAGGCAAAGGCGGATTGCCACAGGATCACTCGACAACGGATTGGGTATTGGCGCTCAAACATGGTATCCGCAGAGACGGAAAACCACTGCTCTTTATGCCCGCTCACGAATACACACTGCTGTCGGAGCAGGACATGACGGCAATCATCGCCTATTGCTCGCAGTTGCCGAATGTTGACCGCGAGTTGCCTCAACACAATCTTGGACCGGTCGCGCGAATTCTGACAGATCTTGGAAAACTTCCGCTGGTACCTGCTGAGATGATCGATCACAACAGAACGCTTGTGAAAGAAGTGAAAGCCGAGGTGTCAGTTGAATATGGAAAATACCTTTCGATAGCCTGTCAGGGTTGTCACCGCGAAAATATGAAAGGCGGTGAGCCCGTAGCACCAGGGTTTCCGGTAGTTGCCGACATCAGCTCAACGGGTCATCCTGGCAAGTGGACAGACGACCAATTCATGGAGACATTGCGCACAGGAAAAACACCCGAAGGAAAAGTGCTGAAGCCAACAGAAATGCCATGGACAATGACGAAGGCGTATTCGGATACGGAATTGAAGGCGTTGCATCTTTATTTGAATAGCCTGTAATTTTATTTCAAAGTTCAAGGTTCAAAGTTAGCTCCAACGGTGAACTTGAACCTTGAACTTTTCCCCTTTCCGTTGTAACATTCTTTCCCTACCTTCGACCAATACACTAGCGTTCATTGCTTAAGGTGCCGTTCTTTTGCAGTTATGGATCTGCATGGAACTTTTTCCTCGAACTCTGAACTTTCTCCACCCCGTGACTGGCGAAGAAAAACGATTCATCGATCTGATAAAAGCGCACCAGGGTTTGGTGCACAAGGTCTGCATCATGTATGAGAATGATCAGGAGGCGCGCAACGACCTTTTTCAGGAAATCGTGCTTCAGCTTTGGAAATCGTTTCACACGTTCCGAGGTGAGGCGAAGATCTCTACGTGGATGTATCGCATCGCCCTGAACACGGCAATCTCAGGTTACCGCAAGAACAGCCGCAATGTTAAGACGGAAGACCTTCAGGAATTTCACTTCAACATTTCCGAACACAGTGGCGGAGTTGAACAGGAAGAGGAACTGCAAAAATTACAGTGGGCCATCCGACAGCTTTCTGAAGTTGAGCGTGCCATGATCATGATGGCGCTTGAAGAAGTTCCCTACGAAGAGATTGCAGAAACAATTGGTATTACCCAGAACAACGTGCGCGTACGGATGAACCGCATCAGGGAAAAATTAAGAAAACTAATGTTTGCCGACAGCCATGGAACTCGATGAATTGAAAGACTTATGGAAAAAAAGCGATGCTGTCTTCCAGCCAAAGGCGGAAACAGAGCTCGCATCCATGCTGAGGGGCAACAGCAAGTCCATTGTCAACAAGCTGAAGCGAAGTGTATGGCTTGAACTTGGTTTTACTTTGGTCTCGGGAATCGTGTTGCTTATTTATGCACTGAC
This sequence comes from Fulvivirgaceae bacterium JP3-4, assembly GCA_029309925.1. Lineage (GTDB taxonomy): Bacteria > Bacteroidota > Bacteroidia > Cytophagales > Cyclobacteriaceae > Chryseosolibacter. The sequence continues at coordinate 496,164 of JARKND010000001.1, read as the reverse complement.
GCTTCCAAGCGGTGCTTTGAAATGGACTTCGGTCTCGATTCTTGCAATCTTCGTTGCCTACTCCTTCTACTATGTGAAAAAGCTTATGCTGCTGAACCGGTTTAATCCGGAAGGCAATTTGCGTGCAGCCCTTGAAAATCTGACCAGCAGTCTCTCCGGTTATCTCAAATTCTACAAACGAAGCTACACATTATTATATCCTGTTTATTTTTTCCTGGCACTGACGTTCGGTGCTATTGAACGTGGAGTCGAACAGTTTTTGACTATCCTTTCACAGCCGAAAACCATCGCGTACCTGCTCGGCTTTGCCGCTCTATTTTATATAGGCAGCACCTGGCTGGTGAACTGGATCCTGAAAAAACTTTATGGAAACTATCTGGAGAAGCTGAAGTTGGTCTTGAAGGATCTCAATTCGTGAGGCCAAATACCAAGATCCAAAAGCCAAATGCCAAAGGCCAAGATCCAAATACCAAGATCCAAATACCAAACCAAACGATTATGTTAGGACCTTGGATTTTGGATTTTGGAACTTGGAACTTCGATCTTCCCTTAGGGAATGAACATCTTATTCTGAGCCAGGCAGCTGCAGAGCAATCGATACACACTTGAAATATTTTGCGGTGAATGATCTTTGCCAAGCGCACGAAGAATCCGTTGTGCGAGCGTCCCTTCAGAAAGAATCACTTCAATTTCGTGGTTTGTCTTTCCGAGCGAATCTGTGCCGATGCGGATCAGCCGTTCGAAAATATGCTGCCATAGTTCGCGCACAGTAGCTTTTTTCCCCGGATAGCCGAAGACCTTGAGATAATCTTCATTTTCGATGACAACCTCCTGCGCTTTCTGAGTTGTCTGGTCGAGCAACTGAGCTAGCGTTTCGGTCTTCCATTTCATTTGAGATTCAATGTCCAGGAATTTCTCCGACACAAAGCACTTGATCGTCTCGACTACAAGCTTGACGATCGACAGATCTGCCGAGGGGCATTCCTGGATATCCATGATCCTGATCTCAATCGAACCACGGTCAAACCGTGGAATTGCACCGCGGGAATTTACCCAGATCGGATTCAGATCATCGTTCGGATCGAATGGTTTTATATCGGTCTTGATTTTTTCGTAAATGGCGTTGATGTAATTCCGCTTCGAGAATACAGCCTCGGGAATAACTTTTCCGGTAATCGATGGAAGTTTGCTCTGGTTCGTTTTGTAGTAATTCATTCGCATATCCAGGGCTCCCGTATACTTCCCATCAAGGATCGGAGAACTTGCACACAATCCCGGAAGGATCGGAAGGATCAACCGGATTGCAGCGTGAAGTTTTGCAAATTCTTCATCATCATAGAAGGGAAGGTTTAAGTGTGTGCTTTGCAGATTCGACCAGCCATGTCCACGACAATCAAAAATCGTGTTGTAAATCTCGTATACTTCATTGTTGTCGTGCGGCCACAGCTTTGTTTCCGTCTGCGGGTTCATGAACGGATGCGCAGCGGAAGGCATAAGCATGGCGTTCCACGTTGAAAGCAAAGCATTGATACGTTCAACATTTTCCGCGAAAGCGTGCTCAAGACCGTTGAGGTTGCTTTCCGGCCGCGATGACTTCAACTCAACAACATGTAAAACAAGTTCGTTGGACCACGTCACCATTCCGTTTTCGTAATCGCTTCCGTAGCTGCCAAGAACATGCTTGAGCAATTCATCGGTGATGGGCTTCACCTGAAGAGTTGTGCGGTCAACGAGCATGTATTCAAGCTCGACTCCATATCCCTGGAACAAATGCAGGCGTGGGGGTTGCATCATTTATCAGCTTTTATCTTGTTGAGGAAAACATCCATTATGGTCGAATACAATTTTTCTCTGAGGATCTTGTCCTCAATTCCTGAGTCGATGTTGGGATTATCATTAATCTCGATCACATAAAATTTTCCATCCACTTCTTTCATATCGACACCATACAGGCTTTTGCCAATGAGCGCAGTGGCCTTCAACGCTGTCTTCAGCAATCCTGATGGCGCCTGGTCAGGCGGTATACACTCCACATCTCCGTCTTGCATTTGCTTGCCATTCCAGTTCACGATTTGCCAATGCTCCGCAGCCATGTAGTACTTGCAAACAAAAAGAACCTGGCCATCGATAATGCCAACCCTCCAGTCGAATGGAGTAGGCAAAAATTCCTGCGCAATCACAAGCTCAGATTTCTGAAACATCGCATTGCATACCTGTTTGAATTCCTCCGAATTGTTGATCTTGAACACACCTTTGCTGAATGCCCCATCGGGCTGCTTGAGGATAAAAGGGTAGTTCAGTTTCTCAGGAAGGTTTTTATAATTCTCCTTGCTGATCACATACGATTTTGGCGTGAGGATCTTGTTCGCGTTGAGCAGTTCGTACAGGTAGACTTTGTTTGTGCATTTCAGAATTGACTCTGCATCATCTATCACGATGAGGCCAAGTGATTGTGCTTTTTTAGCAAAACGGAAAGTGTGATGATTGACGTAAGTGGTTTCACGAATGAACAACGCGTCATACTGTATCAATTCACCAAAGTCATTTTTCGTAATCACCTCCACGTTGAACCCGGCCTGATCGCCAGCCTTAATAAATTTTTGAATTGCCTTTTCGTCCGAAGGCGGATTATTGTCCTCCGGATTCACAAGAATTGCCATGTCATATTTTTTCTTATCCGGCTTTACATCGCGCTTCCGCTGAAGGTAAGACTCCACGGAAGTGCGCAGCAGTTCTCTGTCTTCACCTGGAATTTCGCCAAGACTTAATGGTTTGATACTCTGCAGCACCCACTTATTCTTTTTTGAAAAAGTTGCACAAAGGCATGGCGCCTGCACGTACTGGAAAAGTTGTTTCGCCAGTTTATCGAGGTCTTCGTTCTGCGTTGTGCCGAAATAGATATCGAATTCCACGCGGTCGCGTTTCTCATTTTTAAATGAGGTTTGGATAAGGTCGTCAAAATCCTGAGAGTCTTCTCGAAGGATTGAGGGGAAACGCAGATCCTGAATGGTAGAAATGCCCGGGAGTACTTTATGCCTGCGTGCTTCAGCGAGAAGTGAAACATAATAGCCGAGGCTTTGATATTGATACGACTTGCAGAGATTAATCACCTTCAGGCCTTTGAACTGCTGATAGGTTTCTGCAGAAATGTATTTAGCCGGAGTTACAACCTCTGCATCATAGAGATTGAATTGCCAGTGATCCGGGTTTTCGACAATGATCAGTTTCTGCATTCGCTGAACATTAATACCATATTTTTAAACGGCAAACCAACGCTTACTTTTTAGGCTCGATGATCAGCAAGTTTGCATCGTAGGTAAGAATACCGAGCATGATGCTGTTGATCAAACGAACGAACGGAACACTGTACACATGTCCCTTTCCCAACGGATTCGGTTCCATCGGGTCTGCAATCGAAACACTGTTCTTATCCTCATCATAACCCGTGATCACCACAAAGTGACCTGAGGGTTCCCCTTTAATACTGTCATAGATGTCGAACTGAGGAATTTCGCGTGCTGTGCCGTAGAGGTACGTTGCACTCAGCCCGCATAAAATCGGAATTGATTTCTTCAGGTAGCCTTTGATCAGGTCTTCATCGAGGTCTGCATAACGGATATCGCCACCTGACTCGAGAAACTTAATGTAAGCCTGCGATGCCACCTGCAATTTCTTCCTTCGATACTTGAATTCCATTTGCTCCTTCAGGAAACCAACAATTTTTTTTGAAGGGTGTTTGAACCAGGTCGGATCGAAGATATTGAGATTGTAAGTGTAGATCTTGGCTTTGTATCCGCGTTTTAGCGCATGGTTGCCAAGCATCACGGCAAGCGTCCCGCCATTCTTCAGGCTTTTTACTTCCCTGATAACTTGCTTGATGGCAATGTCGTCCTTGTAGTAGCGATACAGTGCCTGCAGGGAAGTCGGTCCACAGGTGACCTCGTCCGGTTGAGCCAGTATGTCGAAGCTCAGCGCAAGCTCTTTTTTCATGCAGGGTGTTCGGAAGGAATTCTGATAAATATAAACTTAAATTAATGTGTTAACAATTCCGCATTGCATCAAAAATCTGGATATTGAAGCCTCATTTGATACTTTGCTATGAAAAAAGTTCTTTCTACCATCCTCCTTGTTGTTGCCTTCTCTTTGAACAGCTTCGGCTGGGGCGCCACAGGTCATCGTGTAACCGGTCATGTAGCAAACAAATACCTGAACAAGAAAGCCCGAAAAGCGCTTGAACAATTACTCAAAGGTCAGTCACTGGCCATGGCAAGCACATGGATGGATGAGATCAAATCCGATTCAACCTTCGATTATATGTCAGACTGGCATTGGGTCACCATCCCTTACGGCCAGACCTATGAGCAGACTGAAAAAAATAAAAATGGTGACATCATTCAGACACTGAACCGGATCATCACCGAACTGAAATCGAAAAAACTTAATGAGGCCGAGCAGGTCCAGCGCATTAGGATCCTCATTCACCTCATTGGTGATATTCATCAGCCATTGCATGTGGGCGGCAAAAACGACAAAGGTGGAAATGACGTGAAGGTGATGTGGTTCCGTGCTGACAGCAACCTCCACCGCGTGTGGGACAGCGATATCATTGACGACACAAAACTGAGTTATACAGAACTTGCTGAATCACTTAACAATCCCACAGAAAATGAACTGAAAGCCTGGCAGGCTGCGGGGGTGATGGACTGGGCGAAGGAAAGTCAGTCATACGCTGAGCAGGTTTACGATACTGGCAACGGGAGACTTGGCTACCGCTACTCCTATCTTTATTACCATATCATCCGTCACCGCCTGCTTCAGGCGGGTGTCAGGCTTGCCGGAGTGCTCAATGATATCTATGGCAAATAGCTGATCTGGCACATAAGGTCTTTTTTTCTTAGATTGGATAACCTCTCAATCCAAAAGACCTTATGAAAAAAATCTATCCTGCCTTTCTCCTTTTTCTTTTTTGCTGTGAGGCCGAAAATAAGGAAGCTGTTCTTCCTGCACTCTACGAAGGCGAGCCTGAGTGGATCCTCTATGAAGGAATTGTCGAGCTCGAATCCGGAGAAGAGATCACCATTGAACTTTCGTTGGAAAGAGGATCGCCCGGACTGGACGCAAATTACAAGCTGAACGAGTGGAGTGCGGAGAACAACGTGTACATGATGGGGCGCAGCAGTCAAAGCACATACACAACGCTGATGGGGCCATCGCCTGACGAAGTGATCATTAAGCTTCATGACAGCCGCATCAACCAACCCAGGTTCTTCGGTCACCTGACTCCCGACCAGGCGAAACGGATGTTCAAGGAAAAGGAGCGCACCACTGATCTTTACTTTAAAACAAAGGGCAACAGACTTGTGCGTATTGACCGGAACTTCAATGAAATCGGTTCTGAACGCTATTCACTTATCAGGCGCTCAAAAGCGTTCACGGTCGAAGGCTATATTACTTTTGTGAATGACACATCCGAATTTTTTGAAATGAATACACGGGAAACATGGGCGCTGTCTGACCGTGGCATGTTCGCGAAGGCGAGGTCAAAATACTTCTCGCTGGCAAAGGAAAAGTTTGAAGGCATATACGTTCGCGGTCTCGGCTATGTTGTAGATCATCAGTCGGCTGATGGCCAAACGATTGACGCGCTTGTGCTTCGCAATATTTATGAAATGCGTCCTGGCAGCAAAGTCACTCAATAAACTATGAATAAATTTTTCCTTTCAGGTATTTTCATCCTGTTCTGTTTCCATTCGTTCGCCCAGGAACAGACCTATGCCGAAAAGCTTGGTTTTCCAAAAGGAGCCAAGGTGCTGATCCTTCACGTTGATGATGTTGGCATGTCGTGGGATTCAAACGAAGGCGCGATCAACGCAATCGAAAAAGGCGTTGCAAATTCCCTGAGCGTGATGATGCCTTGCCCATGGGTCCCGGGATTCCTGCACTATTTGAAAAGTCACCCGGAGACAGATGCAGGTCTTCATCTGACCTTAACTTCCGAGTGGAAGGAGTACCGTTGGGGGCCGCTCAAGGGTAAACCTGCCGTGCCCGGACTTGTTGACAAGGAAGGTGCGCTGTGGCCATCGGTTGAAGAGGTGGTGAAGAACGCTTCCGCGGATGAAGTGGAAATGGAGATTCGTGCCCAGCTTGAACGGGCGCGTGAAGCCGGTTTTGAGCCTACCCACCTCGACTCGCACATGGGTACCTTGTTCGCTACACCCGAATTCATGCAGCGATACCTTAAAGTTGGAATCGAAAACAAGATTCCCGTTATGTTTCCCGGAGGACATAATACAGCGATAGCCAAACAGCTCAACGCAACTCCCGAGCTACGGGCCCAATTAGCCCAAACCGGTCAGATGTTATGGAACGCAGGCCTACCGGTCTTAGATGATCTGCACAATGTCAGCTATGGTTTTGATTATAAGGAAAACCAGAAATTCTCAGATGCCGAGCTTCAGAAGATTGCTACGGAGAATTACATCCGCACGATCAGCGAACTGAAGCCAGGGTTGACGATGGTGATCATGCACTGTACGCAGACATCTGACGTATTTCCGAAAATAAGCGATTCAGGAAAGACCCGGAAAGGTGATTTGCTGGCAATGATGGACCCGGCCTTCAAGAAGTTTCTCGAGCGTGAAAAGATTATCCTTACCACGTGGCGCGAAGTAAAAGAAAAAAGGGCCCACGCTAAGTAGACCCTTTGAAAGTACAGCACTCTTTCCCTTAATTATCGCTCTCCGACTTCTTTGTATACACATACCGGAAGCGTTGTGCATTTGCGTCAGCGCTTTCTGAAGGTTGGAGCGTCATTGTGTTCTCGTCAAACCTAAGCTTATATTCAACAACATCATTGCCGGACGCGCTTTCAAGATAAATCACATTTTGCACTTCATTCAGCTTGAACGTGCCGCTGTCAATCTGCTCGCGATCCGAGTAGCTGATATATTTATTTTCGCGCGTGAATTCGAACGACCTGTTCAAACCAACCGTATCTGTGTTCGTGATATTTTTTGCGCCCTTGTAAATCGCGGTGACTTCCCAAACCCCCACAACCTTCTCGATATTCTTCACCGGGGTTTCATTGTTAACGGGCACATCGCTTTTATCCTTTACAGAATATTTCTTTTTGTCCTGTCCCTGCGCATTGTCTTCGCGTTGAGCACTTGCCTCGTAGGAGGTGCATGCACATGCAAAGGCAAAAAGGATGATATGAATTCTCTTCGACATAGTATTACATTTTACAAAGCAAACAGCCAAAAGCCGTGCCTTCCCCTCATATATGATTCTCGTTTACCATTACACTTATGGCCGTTTCCATCGTGTAATTTTCTACACGTAATCCGATCACGCGTAGCGGCATAAATATTTTGTTTTTTTTTCAAACCAATATGTATGGCTATCACTTCTGAAACAGCAACAAAAACATTTTCAACCAGCGAACTTCAACTAAAACTTATCAATTGTGCAATCGCTTGTGAAAGCTGCGAAACCGCATGCCTCAACGAAGACAATATCACATTGCTCGCACGTTGTATTGAACTTACCCGTGACTGCGCAGACATCTGCATGCTTGGATCGCGGATGGTGCAACGTGAAAGTGAAATAGAAGAGGATTACCTGAAACTCGTTTCAACCATGTGCATGATGTGCGCAGAAGAATGCCGCAAGCACAACCACGATCACTGCCGCGCCTGTGCAGAAGAATGTGAAGCCTGTGCAGAGGCTTGTCAACGATAACAGTTGTTAGTAATTCAAGTCTCTCTTGCAATTCGGTTGAAATCATACATCGCGGAATTACAGTAGTTATGGAATTGCAAACGTAAACACGGCTTTTGCGTCTGTTGATTTCACCGGATGCGCGTTTATCTTACATGAAATATTTACTTTCTGGTCGGTTTGTTCCTCCGTAAATCGCGCTAACTTTGCGTATATCCCCACGCGATGACTTTCCACCTGAGGCTTGTTATTACAATGCTTTGCGCATTGTTACCGCTCCTTGCTTTCACGCAGGGTTCCGTGGCCGAGAGCCTTGAGAAAAAACTTCCGTCTGCCAAAGGTGAAGCCCGTGTCGATATACTGAATCAACTGACATATGAATACATTTCCGTTGACAACGCGAAGGTGGCTCGCTACAACGATGAAGCAATTGAACTGGCGAGGTCAATTGGCTACGAAAAAGGCGAGGGTGTTGCCTATACTTATCGCGGTGTATTTGAATATATGTCTGGTCGGTTTGAAAACGCGCACAAACACCTTCACAAGGGACTGCGGATTTCAAGGCGAGTCGGTGACTCAGCTAATACCAGCTACACACTTTTGCAACTCGGAATTTGTGCGCTTGAAGAAGTGAACACAGATTCAGCATCTTTCTATTTTCGAAAGGCGCTCGTTGCTTTCAGCGATGGTAAGAATCCAGAATCGCTTTCAAAGGTATACCGCAACATGAGTGCAATGTATGGTCAGCTGTTTCAGCAGGACTCTCAACAGTATTACCTTGAAAAGGCGATAGAGATCCGCAGAAAACTTCCCGACAAAACCTGGCTTGTCGATGCGTTAGGTGTGCAGGCGACCCTCAAATTGAAAACCGGTGATATCGCGGGCGCTGAAGCGCTGCTGGACGAAGCGGAATCTATCCTTGCCGATTATCCGGATGACCTGGAAAATCGCAATGATCTCAAACACATCCGCGCACTGTTGCTTTTCCAAAGAGGAAAGTTTGACGAAGCAATGGTGCTGTTTGATTCCGCGCGCTCCTATTATTTCAGACTCGAACTTTTTCGCAAGTACATCACACTACTAACCGATCTTGGAAAAATTTTTTCCGACCGTGGCGACTATGAGCTGGCACTGAATAACTATTATGAAGCGCTTCGCCTAAGTCAGTCCAAAGGTTTCGAAACAGAAACGTATATCATCCGCACGCGAATTGGGTGGGTAAATTTTCACCTGGGGGACCTGGACCAGGCGCTGAGACTGGCAGACGAAAGTCTTTACTCAAAGCCGAAAAAATTATTGATTGGTGATCTGACGAGCACGCTCACGCTTAAAGGCGTGGTCCTGACAGATCTGGGGCAATATCAAAATGCAAGACGTTGCCTTGACTCGGTCAAGGTAATCTATCAAAGGGCCGGTAATATTCATGGCTTAAGTGAAACGTTTATGAACCTCGGGACCCTCGAGGCAAAGCTTTCAAACTACCACAAAGCATTGAAACTCTACCAGGAAAGTATTGCGCTCGCAGATCAGGTAGATTACATATACGGAAAGGCATGGTCAAACTGGGGTATCGGAGAAATCTATTTCAAACTCGGAGATTATGCCAATGCCGAAAAATACCTGCAACGGTCTGAGGAGTACTGTTCAATCATCCACGCAAACGAAATTCTGATCTTAAATTATCATACCCGCAGAGATCTTTTCGCAGCACAGGGACGCTACAAAGAATCACTGACGTATTCTGAGAAGGCGAGTCAGCTCAAAGACTCTCTTCACCGGAAAGACCTGGCGAGACGTTTCGTTAACCTTGAAAAAATCCAGGAGATACAGGAACGCGACCGAAACATCGAAGTGTTGCAAAAAGATAAACAGCTTGCGGAAGACAAAATCTCGTTGCAACAGTCGCGGATCCGGCAGCAGTACATTCTGATCATCGCAGGTCTTGCGGGGATAGGTTTGCTCGCTACGATGCTTGTGATCTACAACCGCTTTTATGCGAGGATCAAAACGCTCAACACTACGATCCTGGAAAAGAACAAACGAATCGAAGCGCAGTCCACCACGCTACAGGAAGTAAACCAGGAACTCAACAGGTTGTATTTCGAAGTATCAGAACAGAATGAAGAAATCCAGGCGCAAGCCAATGAACTTGCATCACGCAACCGCAGCATTACAGACATGAACCGGGATCTCGAACGGTTAATAGCGGAAAAAACGATTGAGCTACGCAAGACCAATGAAGAACTTGTGAAGCACAACAACGAATTACTTCAATTCTCTTACACCGTTTCTCATAACCTGCGCGGGCCGGTAGCCAGGGTGTTGGGATTGTCAATGCTTACGCAAAATGAAACTGACCTCACGCAGGCGAAACAGTGGATCACACTCATCTCAAAAACGGCTGCGGATCTCGATACCATCATAAAAGATTTGTCTGCAATACTTGAACTGCGTAACGAACCCCACCGCTTCCGCGAGCCAGTAAATCTGCAAGCGGAGTGGAAACAAAGTCTTAGCCTTCTCCAAGACAGTCTTACAGGGCAGGAGAAAATCGTATCAGATTTTGACGAGCTGCCAGAACTGGTAACTGTGCGGCCGATGATCCAAAGCATTTTTTATAATTTGCTGAGCAACGCGATCAAGTTCCGCTCACCGGACAGAAGGTTGATGATCCGTGCCGCTAGTCGTCTTGCAGATGGGAAAGCCGTGATAGAAATTTCGGACAACGGCCTCGGGTTTGATACTACGCAGCATCGCGATAAACTTTTCCGTCTTTACACACGATTCCATTCACACGTTGAGGGCCGTGGGCTTGGACTCTACCTCATCAAAGCTCAGGTTGATGTACTCCACGGGAAGGTGAAAGTTGAATCGACTCCGGGTACTGGAACGCGCTTTGAAATTTCGTTGCCGGTGGAAAAAGAAGAAATGGCTAAGGTATGAGTAACGCGCGAACATCCGCTTCCGACAGCGGTTTCGACATATAGACATCCGCCCCCAGAGCGATAACCCGCCTTCGTTCTTCATCCGACACCGATGAACTCAAAACAACGATTTTTGAATGCGGTTTTGGGTGAGTGGCCTTATATTTCTCAATCAGCTGAAAGCCATTCATATTCGGCATGTCAAGATCGACAAACATCACATCCGGGGTTATGCCATCGCTAAGCTGCTGAAGCGCTTCGTGTCCATCGTATGCGGAGTAAACTTCCACGGTTACACCACTTACTTCAAACATCTTCGTGCTGAGAAAGTGAAAGATTCGTTCATCGTCAACCAGCAGAATTTTTTTCATTGATAAAGTCTTGGAAATTACTCAAAGAGACACGCAGGGAGAAGGTGAAAAAAAATGGTAGCCCCGACAGGAATCGAACCTGTATCAAAAGTTTAGGAAACTTCTATTCTATCCATTGAACTACGGGGCCGGAAAAGCCAATCTTAAAATTTTAGCATTTGAAATTTTATATTTTGGACCACCCGTGATAGACGTTTGGCTCAACAGGAAAACGAATAACCGGGTAAACTTTAAATATTAAATTTCAAATACTAAATTTTAAATTTTTTCTCGAGGCAAATTTAAACAATAAAGGTTACGATTCAACCGGGGTTGAGTCTTTCCAGTTTGATGAGTAGTACGACATGTCCTGCTGTACATAATGCGGATAGATGGTCATGTGTTTTTTGCGCACCTGCTCGAATAAAACTGCTTTCAGCTGGTCGATGTTTTCTTTGGTGGTGGCCGAGATAAAAACAATATGCTCGAAGCCGTGCTCGCGGTAGAATCCCTTCATCTCTTCAAGGTTGGCATCCGGATGCTGTTTGAGATACAAGTCAATTTTATTGAGGACGAGAATGGTAGGTCGATCCCCTGCCCCGATTTCACCGAGCGTACGCTTCACCACCTCAATCTGGTTATCGTGGAACGGATGCGCTACGTCCACTACGTGCACAAGGATATCAGCCTCCCGGACTTCATCAAGTGTTGATTTAAAGGACTCAATCAGGTGATGTGGAAGTTTACGGATAAATCCAACCGTGTCTGACAACAGAAACGGGATATCACCGACCGAAACTTTCCGTACAGTAGCGTCCACCGTTGCGAACAGCTTGTTTTCAGCCAGCACATCAGATTTGGACAGCAGGTTCATCAACGTTGATTTACCTACATTTGTATATCCGACAAGTGCCACACGCACAATATTCGAACGACCCTTGCGCTGTGTGGCCCGCTGCTTTTCAATCTTTTCAAGCCTGTCCTTCAGAATACTTATCTGGTAGCGGATGTTTCGCCTGTCAGTTTCAATTTCCCGCTCACCGGCACCACCACGTGTTCCCGTTCCTCCGCGCTGGCGTTCAAGGTGCGTCCACATTCTGGTCAATCTCGGGAGAAGGTATTGAAAACGTGCAAGCTCCACTTGTGTCTTTGCCTGTGCAGTTTGTGCGCGCCACAAAAAAATATCGAGTATCAGCAAGCTACGATCATAAATTCGCACCTTTTGTTCCTCACGTTCTTTGGGATTCAGCTCTTTTTCAAGATTCCGCAGCTGAGACGCGCTGAGATCGCTGTCGAAGATTACATTTCTGACATCATTGGCAAACACAAACGTTTTAATTTCCTCAAGCTTGCCTTTTCCAATGAAAGTGCGGGAATCCGGTTGTTGAAGATTCTGAATGAAATGTCGGAGCGTTTTGATTCCTGCGGTTTCAGCAAGAAATTCAAGCTCATCGAGATGTTCCTGAGTTTCACCGAGTTCCTTGGTGTCGCCAATCGCAACCAGTATTGATGTATTCAAGTTTTCTTGCATAAAGTCCAAAAGGTCCTGTGTAACGTCCAATTTTATCTTAAGGTTTCAATATTGGGTTACTTTGTCATATATTTGAGGTATTTACATTCAGAATTTGGCATTCTAACGATAATTTTGACCACTTGTCGAAGGGTGGAAAAAAGTAAGTTGGTGTAAAGCCAAAACAGAAGCCCAAATGAAAGTCGCCATTGTCCTCAACACGTCCTGGAACATTTACAATTTCCGGATGAATTTCATCCGCGAGCTGATTAGACAGGGTCACGAGGTGCACACAATCGCACCGGTTGACGACTACAGCCAGCTACTTGTCAAAGAAGGTTGCACCCACCACCGCGTGAAAATGGACAGCCGCGGTGCCAATCCCATTAAAGATTCCGCACTGATCATCGAGTTGTTCATGATTTATCGTAAGCTCAGACCCGATGTTGTGCTCCACTACACAATCAAGCCTAATGTATACGGCACACTTGCCGCAGCAATATTGAAGATTCCGGTAATTAACAACGTTTGTGGACTCGGGACGGTATTCCTGAAGAAAAATCTTGTCAGTGCGTTCGCGATGTTTTTGTACAGAATCAGTTTTCGCTTTGCCGGGAAAGTATTTTTTCAGAATCCTGACGATCGCAAATTGTTTATTGACAAACGAATTCTTTCAGAAAAGGCAGCAGACCTCGTTCCGGGTTCAGGTATAGACCTCGCACGGTTTCAGCCAATGGAGTTTAAGCGAAATGAGAAATTTACTTTCCTGTTGATCTCCCGTCTGATAACAGATAAGGGTATCCTTGAATACATTGAAGCGGTCAGAAAACTGAAAGCTGAAGGACTGGACGCAAAATTTCAGATTCTTGGTGCAAAAGATCCCGAGCACAAGCGTGGAATAAAGCTTGACGTTATCAATGAGTGGATCCAATCGGAAACGGTTGAATACCTCGGCACTACAAATGATGTCCGCGCTCACATCCAGAAGGCTGATTGCATTGTCCTGCCATCGTATCGCGAAGGAACTCCGCGAACCCTCCTTGAAGCAGCGAGTTCAAGTAAGCCAATTATCACGACCAATGTGCCCGGCTGTAACCACGTGGTTGTAGACAACTTTAACGGCCTTCTTTGCAAAATTAAAGATGCCAATGACCTTGCATCAAAAATGCGCGAGATGAGCGGTTATGATGATGCGATTTTGAAAGTGTTCGGCAAAAACGGCCGCACCAAAATGGAAGCCGAGTACGATGAATCTTTAGTGATAAACAAGTATCTTCACGCCTTGAAACAAATTCAAAAGGCATCTTAATCACTGAACATGCAAGTTAAAGAAACCGGTATTGAAGGACTGGTTGAAATCATTCCGTCCATCTTTAAAGACGACCGAGGTTGGTTTTACGAGTTTTATAATAAAAATACTTTCGACCTGGCTGGTATCAGCTACAACTTTGTACAGGAGAATACTTCCTTTTCGAAAAAAGGAGTTATCCGCGGTCTTCACCTGCAAAAAGAACCTTTTGCGCAGGGAAAACTGGTTACCGTGCTTCAAGGGAAGGTAGTGGATGTCGTAGTCGATCTCAGACCTGCGTCAAAGACTTTTGGCAAAGTCTACTACCAGGAGCTAGACTCTGAGAAGCGCAATATGCTGATGGTGCCCGAAGGATTTGCGCACGGTTTTGCAGCAGTAGAAGACACACTTTTTTATTACAAGTGCACCAACTTCTACAACAAAGCTTCGGAAGCGGGTATTGTGTGGAACGATCCGACACTGAACATTCAATGGCCGGTTTCAAACCCGATCGTCTCGGAGAAAGACCAGATCCTTCCAACCCTAGAAGAATTACTCAAAAAATGAGTAACTTCAGCAAACTTATTCCAGTGAAACTTCACACTTTCCTGCTTGTTGCGCTGCTTGGATGCGTTTGCGCATGCGGCTCGTACAAACAGAACATCATGTTTAAGACAGGTGATTATACGAAGCTCACCAGGGAAAAAGAGGCCGCGGAGTCCAACTATGTGATTCAGAAGAATGACATTCTTGAACTGGAGGTTTTTACCAATCAAGGGGATAAGATCATCGATCCGAACTTTGAATCCTTTAAAAACAGCCAGGGCGCGCAACAGCGTGCAGAGCCAATTACCTACCTGGTTGACCAGGAGGGTCGGGCTAAGCTCCCGCTTCTCGGTGAGATTAAACTTGAGGGCTTAACGATCAGGCAGGCAGAAGGTATTTTACAAGGCGAATATGCCCGGCAATATCAGGAACCGTTTGTAGTTTTAGAGGTGGTGAACAGGCGCGTTACCGTTCTCGGCTCGCCTGGGGGGAAAGTCGTTCCGCTTGTTAATGAAAATATCAGGTTGACAGAGGTGTTGGCATTAGCTGGCGGCATTACCTCTGACGGAAAAGCAGGCAACATCCGTGTCCTCAGAGGAGACAAAGTTTTCCTGGCCGATTTCAGCACGGTAGAGGGCTACCTGCGAGACGACATGCTTATTCAAACTGGTGATATCATTTATGTGGAGCCAGTGAGACGCCCGTTTCTTGAGGCACTCCAGAACTATGCACCGTTCTTCACAATCTTCACCGGCCTGGCAACGCTTGTCGTGATCATCACAACGCGAAATTAAAATTGGACAACCCGCACACCATATCGAACTCCGCAGAGACGATCGATTTCAAGAAGCTCGGAATGATCCTGCGCGCGAACTGGATCTGGACCGTACTGATCTTCCTGTTCGTAAATGCCGCTGCCTATCTGGTGATCCGATACACAAAGGACGTCTACGAATCTCAATCGCAACTGAAACTCGACTTCAAGAGCGAGGCTTCAGACCTTGGTATTGCGAACATGATTAACGATGAAAACGTCAATGGCATTGCAGGTGAGATAGAAATAATACGGTCGCAACTTTTCTTAGACCGGGTGATCGAGTATTCAAATTTTGAAGTCAGCTATTATAGTGTCGGCCGTGTACTGAATAATGAATTGTTTACGCAGGGGCCGGCCCGAATTGAAAGCTACAATAAGGATCATTCATTGTATGATGTGCCGATTTCATTCGAGCCGATTAATGAACATGAATTTACACTGCAAATCGAAGGTCAGCCCGAAGTGAAAGGAAGGTTTGGCCGCAAAGCGATCATTCATGATCTTGAACTGGTTCTTCAGCGCAATAAAGCGTTCGCAAAAGGTGATGAGATTGGGTACTACTTCGTAATCAACAGCCGACAGTCGATGCTCGACTACCTTAGTAAACACTTGTCGGTGGAGCCACTAAACTTTAATGCAAACACCATCCGCCTTTCATTCAAAGATAACAATGCACTGAAGGCTCGTGCCGTGCTTAACAGGATCGATACCCTCTACGTGCAATACAGCAACGAGCAAAAGAATCTCGCCAACAAACAAAAAATTGACTGGCTCGAAAACGAACTCAGCCAGCTCGAGAGGAAAATGGAGGCGCATGAAGACTACTTCAAGAAATTTACGCTCCAGAATAAGAGCAATAACCTCGAAGAAGATTTTCGCACAACAGTTGACGCGATTAACAAAATCGATTCGCAGCGGTTTGAACTCAGCAAGCGGGTGAGTGAGGTAAATAAGTTTATCGAGTCGTTACAGAAGAAGGAAGCTGCCGCGTCATTCTCACTCAGACAGTACCTTCCCCAACAGACACTTGAGAGTATCGATCAGTTACAGCGCCTTCAGGCAGAGCAGGAGCGCCTCAAACTTTCCTACCAGGAGGTGAGCTTTGCCTATCGGCAGAAGCAGCGGGAACTTGAAAATACACGCGCAAGTCTGCTGGCGCAGGTGAATGAGATTCGCGGCAACTGGACGAAAAACCTGCAGGAACTGAATCAGCGCAAAGCTACACTCGAAACGGAATTCGCAACCCTGCCCGACAAGTCAACCGAGTTCACAAAAAATCAAAGGTTTTACAAATTGTATGAGGAGTTTTACCTGACGCTCATGCAATCGAAATCACAATTTGAAATCGCCCAGGCAGGTAGTATCCCGGACTTTAAAATCCTTTCTTCAGCAAGCCTACCCGTAAAGCCAATTTCTCCCAAGCGCCTCATGATTGCGGGTGTCGGGCTGGTTGCCAGCATCGTAATTATTTTTGTCGTGGTGTGTGTGCTGTACGTAATCAATAACAAGATTACCAGTCTTGCTGAACTCGACCGGATCGAACGTGCACCGCTGTTGGGTGCAGTGCCCCTGTCACGTCACAGCATGAACGGAGGGCTTCACATTCTCGACTATCCAAAGTCTGTCGTCAGTGAATCGATCAGGACGTTGCGTACGAATCTGGATTTTTTCCAGGTGGAGGCGAAGCACAAGGTCATCGCAGTATCCTCAACAATATCGGGTGAAGGCAAATCGTTTATCGCCATGAATCTGGGCGGAGTGATCGCGCTATCGAAAAAGAAGGTGGTGCTCATTGACCTCGACATGCGCAAGGCCAAGATTGATCTTCCGGTGGAGCCAACCGATGGAACACGAGGTGTAAGTACAATCCTGATCAAACGTAACACGTGGACAGAGTGTGTGATGAAAACATCACTCGATAACTTCGATGTTATTCCTTCAGGGCCACATCCTCCGAACCCCTCAGAGCTGTTGCTCAATGGCGAATTCACGGAACTGCTGGCCGATCTGAAACAGCATTACGATTTTATCATCATCGATACGCCTCCGGTCGGGCTGGTGACGGATGGAATTATGGCCATGAAACGGGCCGACATATCGGTTTACGTTTTCCGCGCAAACTATTCTAAGAAGGATTTTCTGATGACCTTGAGACGTGTGATCACAATGAATAAGTTTACAAACATCACCACCGTGCTGAATGCAGTTCCAGGTCCATCAAAGAGCTATGGTTACGGTTACTACGAGGAGAACGGAAGCGATAAGCTAAAGTCAATTTTCAAAGTCGGTGTTTAGCTGGTTTAAGAAGTCTGGCAGATTTTACAATCCCCTTACGGTGGACATGCATTCCCACCTGCTTCCCGGTCTTGATGATGGAGCACAATCGCTTGATGATTCCGTGGCAATGATTAAAGCGCTCGCTGCAATGGGCTATCGCAAGGTTATTACAACACCACACATCATCTCTGATTCCTATCGAAACTCACCGGAAACAATTTTACCGAAACTTGCAGAGCTGCAATTGTTTTTGAAGGCCCAAAACATTGACACTGAAGTTGGCGCAGCGGCCGAATATTACCTGGATGAATCACTCATGCAGAAGGTGGCTGGCAACGAACCGCTTCTTACATTCGGCAAAAACATGCTGTTGTTCGAGACCAACTTTCTGAACGAACCAATGTTTCTGAAAGAGTTTATTTTTTCGGCAACAACAAAGGGCTACAGACTCGTTCTTGCGCATCCCGAACGGTATATCTATCTGCAACATGATTTCCGGAAGGTGCAGGATCTCATTGATCGTGGCGTACTCTTTCAGATCAATCTGATCTCGCTTACCGGCTACTATTCAAAAGAGTCTCAAAGGCTTGCTGAAAAGCTTATCAAAAGCGGCCATGTACATTTGCTTGGCACCGATTGCCATACGCTCCTGCAGACAACTATCATCAAACAATCCATCCAGACCAAATATTTTCAGAAAGCAATATCATTACCTTTACTGAACAATACTCTGCTATGATCGCAGTTACTGGAGCAAACGGGTTGTTAGGAAGTTACATTGTGCGGAGGCTCATTGAGGCGAAGCGTGAATTCGTTTCACTGAAGAGAGAGGGCAGCGATCTAACGCTATTGTCGGATCTTGCATCAGAAATCAAATGGATTGATGCCGATGTGACAAATCCTGTCGCACTCGAGGAAGCATTTCAGGGTGTTACGCATGTTATCCACAGCGCTGCAATTGTTTCGTTCAATCCACATCTCCGGAGGAAGCTTCACGAAGTAAACGTGCTCGGTACACGCAACGTGGTGAACGCCTGTCTTTCGGCTGGCGTGAAAAAACTGATTCACATCAGTTCAGTTGCCGCGTTAGGGAGACTGCCAGGAATAAAAGCGATCGATGAAAACAGCAAGTGGGTTGACAATCCGTTGAACTCTACATACGCGGAGACGAAATATCTTGCCGAACTCGAGGTGTTCAGGGGTCACGAAGAAGGTTTGAATGTGGTTATTCTGAATCCTTCAGTGATTCTTGCTGCCGCTGACTGGACAAAGAGCAGCGCAAAACTTTTCAAGTATGTATGGGACGAAAAAAGTTTTTTTGCAGACAAAGAAATTAATTTTGTGGACGTTCGTGATGTGGCAAAAGCAGCGGTAGCATTTCTTGACGTGGACGCGCCAGGTCAACGTTTCATTCTGAATGCAGCGACCATCACGCTCGAGAAATTCTTTCGCGATGTAGCGAACCGA
Source organism: Fulvivirgaceae bacterium JP3-4 (assembly GCA_029309925.1). Lineage (GTDB taxonomy): Bacteria > Bacteroidota > Bacteroidia > Cytophagales > Cyclobacteriaceae > Chryseosolibacter. Next base: position 477,266 of record JARKND010000001.1, on the reverse strand, counting down.
TTCAACAAGAAACCACCGGGTATCAAGGTCAGCCGAAATGTACTCCAGCTTATCTCGCGCATCGAAGCCATTCGATCCTGGATTACACGGAGCGAACCGCTGATCACCCGCGAAACCGCGCGGATGGCCGGAAGCCACTTCACCTATAGCAATAAAAAAATCAGAAACCAACTCAATTTGCAATTTCAATCGATTGACGACACGATAAAATGGTGTTGCGAATATTACATTACCCTTTCGAACGCTAAAAAATGACGTAAATCCATTTACCTTTACACCAGATTTACCTATTTTAGGAAAACCAATAGCCAATGGCGAGAGAATTTCGTAAACGAGAAGAGGAAAACGAGCTGATAAAACGATTTGAAGACCACCTTCGCAAAAAGAAAGTAGAATTTTTTGATCTTGACGCCTACGAAGAAATAATAGAATATTACATGATGCGCGGTAAACACACGCGCGCATTGCAGGCTGTCAACCAGGCCATCAATCAATATCCTTTTTCCACTGAACTCATCACCATCAAAGCCCAGATTCTAACGAATCTGGAAGATTACGATCAGGCGCTGTTGCTGCTCGATCAGGCGCATTCGCTTCAGCCAAACGACCCTGAGATTTTCATCACACGCGGATCCATCCTCTCGCTTCAGGGAAAATTTGCTGAGGCCATTGAAAACTATGAACTCGCGCTGACGCTCGCTGAAGACAAGGATGAAGTTTTTTACAACATCGGGTTGGCGAAGCAGAGCATGGATGATTACAATGGCGCGATTGAAGCATATAAAAATGCGATCGAAATAAACATCAGTCACGATGGTGCGCTGTATGAGCTCGCTTATTGTCTCGACCTCACAGGCCAACTTGAAAGCAGCATTTCATACTACCAGAAATTCATAGATGAAGATCCGTACTCTGCAGCCGCATGGTACAATATGGGTATCGTCTACAACAAGCTTGAGAAGTATGAAGAAGCGCTGAACGCCTACGACTATGCGATAACAATTGACGAAAACTTTGCATCTGCATATTTCAATATGGGCAACACCTATATGAACCAGTTGCAGTATACAAAAGCGCTTGATTCCTTTAAAAAAACTGTTGAGCTTGAGGGACCAAGCCCAGAAGTATATTGTTGCATAGGCGCTGCATATGAGAGTCTCGAGCAATATGAGCTTGGATTGAAATATTTCCAGAAAGCGACCAAGCTCGATACACTTTACGATGAAGCGTGGTATGGCGCAGGAGCTTGCCTCGAAAAATTAGAGAAGTGGCATCAGGCGCTACACTTCTATAATAAAGCGTTGAAGATTCACACAGAGAATGCAGAATACTGGAAAGCAGTCGCCCACGCTGAATTCAAGATCGGCAATACCATTTCATGCCTTGATGCCTATGAAGAGGCAAGTAAACTTGATCCTGAAGACAAAGAGATCTGGCTCAATTGGTCATTTGTTTACTATGAGCAAGGCGATTTCTCAAAAGCTACCGATATCCTGGCAGAAGCATTTGATACCATCCCTGACGATGCAGAGCTGTTTTACAGAATGACCGTTTACCTCATTGAAGGCGGCAAATTTAAAGAGGCCTTTAATTATCTGGAAAATGCGTTAATTTTGGACTTTGATGGTCACACGGCACTTTTCGATTTCTTCCCCAAAATCGAAACTCAAAAGGCGCTGCACAAGATCATCGAACAGTTTAGAAAAGAAAACCATTAATGAATTACGACCTTAAAAATTTGCCTGAGCGTACTAGCAAGCCCAGACAATATGGTTTTACCATGGCCATGGATAAAGGCCTCAGCGTTCGTGAAGCGGAAGATTTTGTGAGCAACTGTGCCGACCATGTCGACATCGTTAAGCTAGGCTGGGCTACTTCATTTGTCACTCCCAAATTGAAAGACAAATTGCGTGTTTACAAAGAAGCCGGCCTTCCCGTATATTTCGGAGGGACGCTCTTCGAAGCATTCGTGATTCGCGATCAATTTGAAGAGTACCGCAAGATCCTTGACAAGTTCGATATGTCATTTGCGGAAGTATCCGATGGTTCTATCGACCTTGATCACGATAAAAAATGTGATTACATCACGAAACTTTCGGAGCAGGTAACGGTGCTGTCTGAAGTCGGTTCCAAAGACGCAGACAAGATTATTCCACCATACATGTGGATCGAGCTCATGCAGAAAGAACTTGATGCTGGTGCCTGGAAAGTGATTGGCGAAGCGCGTGAAGGCGGAAATGTCGGTCTGTTCCGGTCGACCGGTGAAGTGCGTTCAGGCCTCGTTCAGGAGATCCTAACAAAAATTCCGTTTGAAAAAATTATTTGGGAAGCTCCACAGAAGGCGCAGCAAGTGTGGTTCATAAAACTATTGGGCGCGAATGTCAATCTTGGAAATATTGCGCCAGAAGAAGTTATCCCGTTAGAAACGATCCGTCTTGGTTTAAGGGGTGACACATTCCTGCATTTCCTCGGGATTGAGAAGAAGAAAAACAACTCAGCACCTCCATTTGAAATTGACTGACCCGAAGCGGCTGTTTAACCGCTCAAGCAGGACATGTAATTTTTTTATTTTTTCACTACTCATTATCAAACGGTTAGCCTAGTTTTGAGCTGAAAAACTGGCCATTGTCAGAGATGTTGGTTGTGCTTTGAAATGAAATGCAGGTTGACTACCTTTTGGCCCTTTTAACACCTTAGAAATCAAAAAGGTCCTCAGATTTTCTGCCATTTTGTAGCTGGCAAGAGACAAAATAGTAAGTGGGAATTAATTGAAGATTGCAGAAAGTAAAAACAAAATCTGATCATGGAAAAAGTATTCGGACTGATAGGACAAACCGTTAGTCATTCGTTCTCTAAAGCGTATTTCGATGAAAAATTTTTTCGCGAAGGACTGCGCGACCATCACTACGAACTGTTCCCGCTCAAGAATATAAAAGAGATCGAAACGCTCATCAAGGATACAAAAGGTCTCACGGGCCTCAACGTGACGCTTCCTTACAAAGAACAAGTGATCAATTTTCTCGATGAAGTAGATCCTGTTGCCAAAAAAATTGGCGCAGTGAACGTGATCAAATTCAAAGACGGCAAGCGCAAAGGATTCAACACCGACTCAGATGCATTCTACGAGACGCTCGAGAAGTGGCTTCCAAAAGATCAGTCTTTCCAGGCACTTGTGCTAGGTTCCGGAGGATCTTCAAAGGCAGTGCAGGTTGCGCTCGGAAAAATGAATGTCGACTTCAGGATTGTTTCGCGCGAAGCAAAAAAAGGCAATCTCACTTACGCGGACCTAGAGAAAGATCCTAAGATAGTTGCACAGTCGCTCCTTATCATCAATACCACTCCTTTGGGCATGCATCCCAATACGGAAACAATGCCTCCTATCGATTTTGAAGAAATCGGGCCCAATCACTACGTGTACGACCTGATCTACAATCCGGCACGCACACAATTCCTGCAAAAAGCTGAGATCCATGGCGCCAAGATCAAGAATGGCCTTGAAATGCTGCACGTGCAGGCAGAGAAGTCATGGAAGATCTGGAATAATTGATACTCAGATTTTAGATTTCAGATTTTAGATTTCAGGTCTGTCCTGTTCAGAAAGCAAAACCCTAAACTTTTGAGGTACCTTCTGATGTTACTGACATACAGTTGTCAGTGAATAGCCCGATCTTTCAACGAGCCAAGGCGCTGTTCAATCTCAAATTTTAAATCTTAAATCTTAAATTGAGTTCATGGATTTCCAACTCACAAGCGAATACGTACCCACTGGCGACCAGCCGAAAGCAATTGAACAGCTGGTTGCCGGTGTCCAGAACAACGAAGCACATCAGACGCTGCTTGGCGTTACCGGCTCGGGAAAAACTTTTACGATTGCCAACGTGATTGCCCAGACCAACAAGCCCACCCTCGTGCTTAGCCACAATAAGACCCTTGCAGCACAGCTGTATGGAGAATTCAAGCAGTTTTTTCCGAACAATGCGGTTGAATACTTTATCTCTTACTACGACTACTATCAGCCGGAAGCGTTTATTCCATCGTCCAACCTTTACATTGAAAAAGATCTTTCGATAAACGAAGAAATTGAAAAGCTGCGCTTGAGCGCAACGTCTGCCCTGCTGACCGGGAGACGCGATGTGATTGTCGTGGCTTCGGTCTCATGTATCTATGGTATTGGTAACCCGGATGAATTCGGCAAGAACGTCATCAAACTTAAAGTGGGCGAGATGGTTGCACGCAACAGGTTACTGTTTGCGCTGGTTGACATACTCTATCATCGCACGGAAGTTGAATTCAAACGCGGTACGTTTCGCGTTAAAGGCGACACGGTAGATGTATTTCTCGCTTACGCGGATTATGCTGTGCGCATTTATTTTTATGGAGATGAAATTGAATCGATTCAGCGGATAGATCCGAATTCAGGAAAAAAACTCAGCGATGAAAAGCTGGTCACTATTTTCCCTGCCAATCTTTTCGTTACCGGAAAGGAATCGCTTCATGTCGCGATGAAGGAGATTCAGCAGGATATGGTGACGCAGGTGGGAATGTTTGAGTCGGAGTTGCGTCACCTTGAAGCAAAACGGTTGAAAGAACGGACCGAGTTCGACCTCGAGATGATGCGTGAACTTGGATATTGTTCAGGCATCGAAAATTATTCTCGTTACTTTGATCGAAGGCAACCCGGGGCGCGCCCGTTCTGCCTCATCGATTACTTCCCTGACGACTTCCTGATGGTGATTGATGAAAGTCACGTTACGGTGCCGCAGGTGCGCGCGATGTGGGGCGGAGACCGTTCGCGTAAAGTTAACCTCGTGGATTTCGGATTTCGCCTACCCTCTGCGCTTGACAACCGCCCGTTAACCTTTAATGAGTTCGAAGCGCTTGTCAACCAGGTGATCTATGTGAGCGCTACGCCAAGCGAATACGAACTTCGTAAATCAGAAGGTATCGTTGTGGAGCAGCTCATTCGCCCGACAGGCTTGCTCGATCCGGAGATCGATGTGCGTCCAAGCAAAAACCAGATTGACGATCTGCTGGAAGAAATTGACGAGCGTGTGAAGAAAAAAGAACGCGTGCTTGTGACGACCCTCACTAAGCGTATGGCGGAAGAGTTGACGAAATTTATGGAACGCGCAGGAATCAAGTGCCGATACATTCACTCCGAGGTGCATACACTCGAACGCGTTGAGATCCTGCGCGAGCTGCGTCTCGGTGTTTACGATGTGCTTGTCGGAGTTAACCTTCTTCGCGAAGGGCTCGACTTGCCGGAGGTTTCACTCGTGGCAATTCTCGATGCGGATAAAGAGGGCTTCCTTCGCAATCAGCGCTCGCTGGTTCAGACGATCGGCCGCGCTGCGAGAAATGAGAATGGCCGGGTGATCATGTATGCCGACACCGTGACTGAATCGATGCAGGTTGCAATAGAAGAAACGAATCGCAGACGCTCCGTACAGCAGGAGTACAACAAGAAGCATGGCATTGTTCCTAAAACCGTGCTGAAGTCGAAAGATTCAATTCTTGGCCAGACAAAGGTTGCGGATTCGAAGAAGGGCAAGCGCGCATACATCGAAGAGGAAGAGGCAACACTTGCTGCTGATCCGGTCGTAGCTTACCTCAGCAAAGATGAATTGCTTAAAATGGCTGACCGTACACGGAAAGCGATGGAGAAAGCTGCGAGAGAGCTTGAATTTATGGAAGCTGCCAAACTAAGGGATGAATACAGCGCGCTTCAAAAACTCATTGCCGAAAAATAAGAAAGCGAGGTCATCTGAACCAACTAAAGGCGTTCATCCAATCCTGAATTCACTTGCAATTGGGAATAGTTTTTGAGTCACTGTTGAAAGATTGTAATTTTCGGCTGTGAACAGACATATTCTTCTCGCGCTTTTCGTCTTCTGCTCAACGGCTTGTTTGTCACAATCCAAAAATGAGATTATCATCGGCCTTCAATTGGATCTTATCAAGACGAACAATTCTGGTTATTTTCAACGGTTTCAGACTGGCGCGGAAGGCAACTACTTCTTCCACGAAAAATTCAGTGTAACGGGTGGGATGGAATACTGGACAGAGAGCAGGCAATTCAGCCTCGTTACGGGTGCACGGTGGTATCCGGTTGAAGACGCATTTATTCGCGTCCGCGGACTATTGGGTGCCAATGATGTTTCGATCGGAGGTGGTTGGTCGATGCCCCTAAAAGAGAATTTGCGCTTTGAAGCCCTGAGTGATTTTTATTTTGCCGGTCACATTACCATTCGTGCCGGGTTCACCTATGTTTTCTGGAAGCTGTGATCACTCTTTAAGGATGTGCTCATAAATCTTTTTTGAAACTTCGGCCATCGCATTGATCGCGTAGTCTTCATCTTCGAGGTCTTTCGATAACAATACAAGAACGTACTTCCTGCCATCGGGAAGAATGACGATGCCTGAATCGTGTTGTACGCCAGCGATGTTGCCAGTCTTATGGGCAACCTTTACTTCCGAAGGCAGGTGTGCTGGAATTATTTCATTAAATCGCTGGTCGAGCAGTATTTTCTCCATGCGTTCTGAGGCCTCCTCACTGACCAGCTCGTGATTGGCAATTGCCTCGAAGAGTATCATCAAGTCGTAAGCAGTGGTAACATTGTTCATCCCTTTCTCATAAGCCTTATTGTCTTCCACACCCCGAAGCACCTGGATGTCATAGGCGCCAAGTCCTCTCATCGTTTGTGTTACTTTACTGGCATCGACCAGTTCAATGATCATATTTGTTGCAAGATTACTGCTGGAAATAATCATATCGTACATCAGGGCGTCAATTGTTCTCTTTTCACCGAGGTGCTTGTAAAGTTCCTGCTCGCTGTCGTCTGCAGCCGATAGCGAGAATACGCTTTGGTCAACAATGCTGTGAAATTCATTCTTGAGCACAACTGAATCATTCAGTGAAAATCTTCCCTCCCGGGCCTGATGAAAAACTTCGATCATCACTGGAGTTTTCATCGTGCTCGCTGCGTGAAAAATTTCACGCTCATTTATAAACAACGTTTCACCGGTCTGCAGATCTTTAAAGGCAACGGCAAACGTTCCCTTTTCCCTCGATAGAATTTCGGTAACCTCTTTATTGAGCTCCGGATTGTCTTTCAGTTGACAGCCCATAAAAACAGTAAGAAAAAGGATGTAAAACTTTCTCATCGGCACCAAGGTACATATTTGCAGTTTTGTTTTCCACCGAGTCAGATGCTGTGCGCGTTATTCGTGCACCTTTAGGAATTAAAAAAGGCTTCCGCATTACCGCAGAAGCCTTTGCTCTTTCTTTTTTCTTGCTGGCTACTTTGCGCTAAAGCGCTTCGCCACTTCATTCCAGTTCACAACATTCCAGAATGCAGCGATATAATCAGGCCTGCGATTCTGATAATTCAGATAATAGGCATGCTCCCACACATCAAGTCCGAGAATCGGTGTGCCTTTCGCTTCAGCTACATCCATTAAAGGGTTGTCCTGGTTAGGCGTTGAGGTGATCTGAAGTTTACCACTGGCATCCTTGATCAGCCATGCCCAGCCTGATCCAAAACGTCCGGTCGCAGCCGCAGCAAATTTCGTTTTGAACTCATCAAAGCTTGTGAAGGCTGCATTAATTGCATCAGCCAGAGGGCCCGATGGTTTGCCTCCGGCATTCGGTCCCAGGATTGTCCAGAACAATGAGTGATTGTAGTGACCTCCGCCATTGTTGCGCACGGCAGCGGGATATTTTGAAACGTTTTTGCAGATTTCTTCAATACTCAGTTTCTCTGCATCAGTTCCTGCGACAGCATTGTTAAGATTTGTCACATAGGTGTTATGGTGTTTACCGTGGTGAATTTCCATGGTGCGGGCATCGATATGAGGCTCAAGCGCATTGAAAGCATAGGGAAGAGCTGGAAGCGTAAATGCCATAGGACTTGTTATTTATGGTTTAACATTGTTTTTTCGAAGTCGTCAAATATACAACCCTAATCGAGAGCAGAAAATTCAATTTACCAGCTGTTTGAAAAATTAACCCAGGTTTTTATCGCTGGTATCAGGAACGCAGCCGGGCAAAAAATTCGTCAATAAGAGTTTTGGCCTCAGCCGCGAGGATTCCCTTTGTAGTTTCAGTCTTTGGATGGAGAAGCGGGGTTGCCACGAGCGAATAGCCGCGTTGAACATCGCTGGCGCCAAAAACCAGCCTTTGCAATTGAACCCAGTGCAGGGCACCAGCACACATTACACAGGGCTCGAGGGTTACATACAATGTACACTCATTGAGGTATTTTGAACCGAGATAATTTGCTGCAGCCGTAACAGCAAGCATCTCGGCATGCGCTGTTGCGTCTGTGAGTTTTTCGGTCTGGTTGTGTGCACGCGCGATGATCCGGTTTTTACAAACCACCACAGCGCCCACGGGAATCTCATGGTCGTCAAAGGCTTTCCTCGCCTCCTTCAACGCCTCTTTCATGAAATAGTCGTCTGTGTAGAGTTCCATGCCGATCCCGCAAGGGGTGTGATTTTAAAGTTAAATAAGGTTAAAACTTTCCGAAAAACGAAACATAGCTATGGGGTTTCAGTTAAACACCAAAAATTATAAACCTGATCTATGACGAGATTATACACAACGCTTGCACTACTGGCCATCTCATTTTTCGCACACGCACAAACGCAACTTCGCGAAGAGAAGACGGATTTCAATTCTATGGATGATTTGTCTGGCTGGAAATGGCTGCATGACACCGAAGGCTGGCCCGATAAAGTCCGGAAGAAAGAAGTGAAAGACGGAAAGCTGATGCTCGAGATGGGTACATCCGGATGGTTTGCCGACAAGAACGCACCATTTCTATACAAAGAAATCACTGGCGACTTCGATGTCCAGGCGCGTGTAAGAGCTTCGGGGGTTAAGACGGATGTTTCTGAAACACAATGGTCTCTCGGAGGCCTCATGGTACGTGTCCCGAAACGTTCAGGGAAAGATCAGTGGAAACCGAAGGAAGAAAACTGGATGTTCATGACAACAGGTGTGGCCGAAGAACCTGGTAAACAAGTTATCGAAACCAAGTACACCATCAACAGCAAATCAAATCTGAAACTGCGCGATGCCAAAGCCGCGTGGATCACGCTCCGGATTGTGCGTGTGGGCAACGCGTTTATCATGCTTTACAAATATGACAGCGATAAGGCCTGGACTGTGCACGACCGGTTTTACCTCGTTGACTGGCCACCGGTTTTGCAAGTCGGCTTGAATGGCTACACCAACAGCTATGCCGTGCCGGGAAATATTTCGTGGGGTGACCCGTTGAAATTCAACAGCGAAACCTTTGATCACCTCGGCAAGCCTGACTTTGTCCTGAGCGTGGACTTCGTTCGTTTTGCAAAACCGAAAGTAAATTATGACGTTCAGGGAAATCCCGGGAAGCAATGGCTCAATCAGGTCTATTCAAACCGCCTGGTAGATTATTCAGTGACGAACAACGAAGTGTTGAAGTTGCTGGGCGAGTAGGTCGCTGCTGCCTCTCCTCCTGGCCTCCGGTGTAAAGCCGGAGGTCTCTCAATAAGGTGCGGCATCGGGCCCTAATCTATTTGGCTTAATTTGCAGGACTTACGGGATCTACTTTACCTTGATCGACTCCATCATCAGCTTCGCAGTTCCCTCCCACGCCTGACGTTCGCGTCTCGGGCAGTTGAAGGAGAACACCAGCGTTTGTCCGCCTTTGAGATAATACTGGATGTACGAATATTTCAGGATCGGTTCGCGCTGCCCTTCCTTCTCGCGGTTTCCGTTAACACGTGATTCAAACTCGAAGAAGATAAATTTCTTTCCCTTCCGTTCAACAATCCCTTCGTTGATAATCTCCACGCGGTCGAACAGGTTTGAGATGCCTGATTTGAAAAATCGCTGCGCAAGTTCGATATCCTTGTCAGCCCATCGCGTTGCCGAAATGTTGACGCTGAAATCGATGGATCGCTCTTCGTTGGTATAGGCGCCAAGCGGTGCACGTACAGATGGGTAACGCTCGGTGAAATCGAGCTGGTCCATTGGGCGCCAGTCTTCCGGAATGGAAACCGTGATTCCGTCAGCGATTTTGGTCTTTACAAGTTTTGGCTGGTCGAACGAAAGCAAGAAAACACAGACAGTGAAAAGCAGGAAGCGGGACATTTATTTCGGGTTTATCTAATAACGGCTGAATCGGTCAATTATTGAATCAAAACTTGAATGCTATTGTCAACAATGCACAAATTGGGCCTTTCAATTAACATTTTTCGGTTAAATTCGCGGCTAACTTAAGTTCTCGAAATCTTTCAATTTCGTTCGCCAACACATGTTTGTTGACCAATTGAAAAGATTTCAATAAAACGGTGCAAAAATAATAATTATATCATGTTACGAACCCACACCTGCGGTGAATTGAGATTATCGGATGTCGGCAAACAAGCAACCCTAAGCGGCTGGGTACAGCGCACACGGGACAAAGGCAGTGTTCTTTGGGTGGATTTGCGTGATCGTTATGGTATAACCCAACTTATTTTCGAAGAAGGGAAAACTGCTCAGGAGCTGCTGGAGAAAGCGCGCTCGATCGGGCGCGAGTTCGTAATTCAGGCTGAAGGTGCCGTTGTAGAGCGCCTTTCAAAAAACGATAAGATCGCCACCGGAGAGATTGAACTTAAGGTATCGAAGCTTACCATCCTGAACACAGCCAAGACTCCACCATTCACAATCGAAGACGACACAGATGGCGGTGATGAGCTGCGCATGAAGTATCGTTATCTTGATCTTCGCAGAACTCCAGTACGTGAGAGTCTCCAGCTGCGCCACAAAATGGCCCAGCAAACACGCGCATATCTCGACAGTCAGAATTTTATTGAAGTTGAAACGCCTGTGTTGATCAAGTCAACCCCGGAAGGTGCGCGGGACTTTGTCGTTCCTTCACGAATTCACCATGGCGAATTTTACGCGCTTCCGCAATCTCCCCAGACATTCAAGCAATTGCTGATGGTATCCGGCTTCGACCGCTACTACCAGATTGTTAAATGCTTCCGTGATGAAGATCTCCGCGCTGACCGTCAGCCGGAGTTCACGCAGATTGACTGCGAGATGGCATTTGTCACGCAGGAAGATATTCTCAATACATTCGAAGGTTTGATCAGGCACCTGTTTAAATCCGTCAAGGGCCTCGACTTTGCATCAGTACCACGGATGAACTACGATGAGGCTATGCGTCTGTATGGATCAGACAAACCAGATACGCGCTTCGACATGAAGTTCGTTGAAATAACTCCGCTCACACGCGGAAAAAATTTCCAGGCTTTCGATAGCGCGGAAATTGTTGTAGGCATCAACGCCAAAGGTTGTGCTGAATACACACGCAAGCAGATCGATGAACTCACCGAATATGTTAAACGTCCGCAGATCGGTGCAAAAGGTCTTGTTTACGTTCAGTACCGGAGCGATGGCACCATCAAATCGTCAGTAGATAAATTTTACTCCGCAGACGATCTGAAACAATGGGCTGAAAAATTCGGTGCGCAGCCGGGTGACCTTATGCTGATTCTTTCAGGTTCAACGGATGCAGCCCGCAAGCAACTGAACGAGCTCCGTCTGCTGATGGGTGAAAAGCTTGGCCTTCGCGACAAGAACAAGTTTTCTTCGCTATGGGTAACGGACTTTCCGTTGCTCGAGTGGAATGAAGAAACGAAGCGCTACCACGCGATGCACCATCCCTTCACTTCGCCAAAACCCGAAGACATCAAACTGCTCGATACCGATCCCGGCAAAGTAAGGGCAAACGCATATGACATGGTGATCAACGGAACGGAGGTTGGTGGCGGATCTATCCGGATCCACGACAGGCCAACACAGCAGATGATGTTTAATCATCTTGGTTTCACGGAAGAAGAAGCGAAAAAGCAATTCGGTTTCCTTATGGAAGCATTTGAATTCGGGGCACCTCCACACGGAGGGATTGCATTCGGATTCGATCGCCTCTGTTCAATCTTTGGCGGGGCTGATTCCATCCGCGACTTCATTGCGTTCCCGAAGAACAATGCGGGTAAGGATGTGATGATCGATTCTCCATCACCGATTTCTCAGGAACAACTGGATGAACTGGCGCTTTTGGTAAAGCAAACCAAAAAGTAATCTCGCGATTACGGTCCGTTCGGGGTATTTTGTGGATAGTAAAGACACTGCATGGCAGCGAAAGATCTATTTTCAAGTCAGTCGAAAGCGTATGCGGCATTTCGTCCTACCTATCCGCGGGAGCTTTATGAATTCATCTTTGCACATACAAAAAAATTCGAGCGCGCGTGGGACTGCGCCACCGGTAACGGTCAGGTAGCCCGCGACCTGAGCACACGCGTCACGAAGGTGTATGCCACTGACATCAGTCAGCAGCAGCTTGATGAGGCGTTCTGCGGCCCGAATATCGAATACTCAATAAGCAAAGCTGAGCAGACTTCCTTCCCTGATAAATATTTTGATCTTATTACAGTGGGTCAGGCGCTGCACTGGATCAATACTACAGCGTTCTACAACGAAGTAAATCGCGTAGGTCGCAACGGAAGCACACTGGCTGTCTGGGGTTATTCGCTGCTCACGATAAACGAGGCACTAGACGAGCATTTCAACAACTTTTATTTCAACATCGTTGGCAGGTATTGGGACGCTGCGCGGAGGCTTGTCGAGAATAAATATTCGGGAATTGAATTTCCATTTTCTGATCGTTTGGAAAAAGAATTTGAAATCGCGACCGAATGGACTCGTGAACAATTTGCTGGTTATCTCACGTCATGGTCTGCTACACAGAAGTTCATTAAGACGGAGGGTTACAACCCGGTGCCGGACTTCATCCAATCGATTGAACACGTTTGGAAAGACAGCGTATCAAATGTAGTTCGCTTTCCGGTCTTTGTTAAGCTGGGTATCGTCAACTCGTAACCGGTAAAATTGTTATCAAACTACTTACTTGATACATGTGCCATCACTTCTTCGTTGGGAAATAGGCATTGTATTTTTGATCTTTGCCGCATGCGCCTCTTTCTGCTTGTGTTCTTTCTTGTCCTCAGCGGTCTAGCCTTTATGCCTTACCAGCAGCAACAGGTTTACGATGTGGTTATTCGCGGAGGGATGGTGTATGATGGATCGGGAAATGAACCTTTTGTCGGTGACATTGCTCTTGCTGGCGACACGATTGCAGCCATAGGCAACCTTCAAGCTGCAAAAGGAAAAGCAGAAGTTGATGCATCAGGCCTTGTAGTTGCGCCAGGGTTTATCAACATGCTAAGCTGGTCGGAGAAAACGCTGCTGATGGACGGACGTTCCATGAGTGATATCAAACAGGGTGTCACCACAGAAGTTTTCGGTGAGGGGTTTTCGCCCGGACCTGTGAAGCGCAAACTCAGAAAGCCGGTAGATAGTTTATGGACTACCCTGGACGGATACTTCAAATACTTATTGAAAAAAGGAATTAGTCCGAATGTTGCATCGTTTGTTGGCGCCACTACTATTCGCATGCATGAGCTTGAACAGGCAAATCGCGCTCCAACACCGGCAGAACTGAAACGGATGCAGGACCTGGTAGCCCAGGCGATGGAGCAAGGCGCAATGGGCGTTGGCTCATCTTTGATATATGCCCCGGCAACCTATGCAAAGACTGACGAATTGGTCGCACTTTGCAGGGTAGCCTCATCGTATGGAGGCATGTATATCACGCATATGCGCAGCGAAGGAGATTTCATTCTTCCTGCGATCAACGAAACCATTCAGATTGCGAAAAAAGCTGATATCCCTACAGAGATCTATCATCTCAAATTAAACCTGGAACGCAATTGGAATAAAATCGATACGGTGCTTTTCAAAATCGACAGCGCACGCAAAGCAGGAATCAAACTTACAGCGAACATGTATCCGTACATCGCCAGCGGCACAGGGCTGACGTCACGTCTGCCAACATGGGTGCAGGAAGGTGGCGCAAGGGAAATGCGGAAGCGCCTGAAAAACCCGGCTCTCAGAAAGAAGGTCCTTTACGAAATGGAGAAGGGAATTCCGTACAAAAATTCTAATCCGTCATCTGTCGTGTTGATGGGATTCCGGCTCGACTCACTCAATGCGCTTTACAAAGGAAAGAAGCTCAGTGAAGTGGCCGCGTTGCACGGGAAAAGCGCGGATGAGACAACACTCGATCTCATCATTAAAGATAAATCTCCGATTGAAGCAATCTACTACCTGCAATCCGAATCGAACGTAAGAAGAATTCTCGCGCTCCCGTATGTGAGCTTTGGTTCCGATGCGGGCTCCATGGCGGTGACGCCAGAATTTGAAAAATGGGGCGCTCATCCCCGTGCCTATGGAACGTTTGCACGAATACTCGGCAGGTATGTGCGTGACGAAAAGGTAATTTCGCTTGAAGATTGTATCCGAAAACTTACTTCACTCCCTGCATCCAATCTGAAAATTAAAAAGCGCGGGCGCCTCGTGAAGGGATACTTTGCAGACGTTGTCGTGTTTGACGCCACACTCGTTAAGGACAACGCAACGTTCGAAAAGCCTCACCAGTATGCAGACGGCATGATTCACGTGTTCGTAAACGGTGTGCAAGTGCTCGCAAATGGTGAACATACACAGGCAATGCCGGGCCGGATCATCCGGGGGCCTGGATATAAACGTTAAAATGTGGCGTTCTGCCGAATGTAAGAAAAGGCGGCCGATTGGGAGATTTCCGCCTTTATTTCATCGTTTTTTCGGGTATCTTTATTTTTCGAAGGAGCCCCTAAACCATGCTGCGGAAGTTTTTGTACCTGACATTCATACCGCTTGTTTTGAGCATTGCCGTGCACGCTCAAAACGTCAAAGCCGTTGTTGAAAAAGGTGACAGGGCTTTCGCAAGAAAGGATTACGAGACCGCACTCACAAATTACCTCGAAGCAAATAAATCGGCACCGGATGATGCCGGGGTAAATTTCCGGGTCGGACTCTGTTACCTCCACACGGAAAAGAAAGCAAAGTCATTAGCCTTTCTCGAACGCGCATACACGACAAAGCCAGATGTCGATCAGGATATTGATTACCACCTCGGACTGGCGTATCAAAGCAATCACGATTTCAAAAAAGCGATTCGCCATCTCGAAACCTTCAAACAAAAAAACAAGCGCCTTGCTGAAATTGCAGATCAAAAAATTCTTGAATGCAAGATTGGCGACTCACTTTCCCATCATCCGGCCTACGTTGAGATAGAAAACCTGGGGCCTGTCATCAACACAAGCTTCCACGATTATTCTCCGCTGGCGAAAGACAATGGCAACACGCTGATCTTTACGTCCAACCGCACCGAGGATATGGTAATGAAGAGCGGCCTGGCTTTCGAGGACATCTACATCAGCGAGCGCACCGAAACCGGTTGGAGCAAACCGCAGAAGATCAGCGAAAACATCAACAACAAGTACAATGATGCCGCAGCTTCTCTCTCCGCTGACGGTAAGACACTTTTTCTCTATTATGAAGAAGGCGCAGGCGATATTTATACCTCCCGACTGGAAGGTGATTCATGGACGAAACCAGAGCCACTGAATAAGAATATTAACAGCCCGGTGTATTGGGAAACTTCCGCCAGCATTTCTGCCGATGGCAAGCGCCTTTACTTCACGAGCAACCGGCCCGGTGGCGAGGGCGAACTCGATATCTACGTTTCGGAACTCGACCAGAAAGGTCAGTGGGGAAAAGCCGTGAACCTCGGCCCTACCGTGAATACTCCTTTCAATGAAGACTCACCTTTCATCCATCATGACGGAAGAACATTATTCTTTTCATCTGATGGGCATCCCTCGATGGGAAGCAATGATATTTTTAAAACAGAGTTGGTTGACGGCCAGTGGACCAAACCGCAGAACCTTGGATTCCCGATCAACTCTATTGAGTACGATGGATTCTTTACTTTGTCGCAGGACAAAAAGACTGGATATTATTCTGCCTTGCATGAAAATGGTTATGGTGACGCAGATATATACCGTGTTAAATTTCTCGATCCGCCACCCAAGCCTGAGCCAGTTGTTGTAACTGCTCCTGTGGAAGACACAGCTGCCGTTAATCCGGATGCTTTTGTTGATCCGATCATTCAGCTCCATCGCGATATGAAGATCGTAACAGTACTGAAAGGTAAGGTGATTGATGAGGTGAGCGCGGCTGCCATTGGTGCTGTGATCACGCTTGTTGATAACGAAACGCAGAACGTCATCACACGGATCAATTCAAATCCACAGACCGGAGACTTTGAACTCGTCATCCCCCACGGTGGCAACTATGGTGTGTCTACCGAAAAGGAAGGTTATCTTTTCAACTCGATCAACTTCAACTTGCCGCAATTTGCAGAGTTCCAGGAAATCGATACACACATTCTGATGGTGCGTGCAGAAGTGGGATCAAAAGTAGTTTTGAAAAACATCTTCTTCGATGTCGGCAAGAGTGAGCTGAAGAACGAATCGATTGCAGAATTGGAAAAAATGAAGATGCTCCTCGAGGCGAGCCCACACCTGAAAATTCAGATCAACGGGCATACCGACAACACGGGAAACGATGCAACGAATATGGCTTTGTCGCTTAAGCGGGCCGAAGCTGTAGTTCAGTATCTCGTCTCAAAAGGGATCGATAATTCGCGCGTGAGCGCAAAAGGCTTCGGATCTCAAAGACCGCTTGTGTCCAATGACGATGAGCAGGAAGGTCGTGAAATCAACCGCAGAACTGAAGTGGAGATCATTGAGTCTGGCGCTCACTAGTTGGGTGTGACATCATACACCACGAGATCAGTCAGCCTTACATCGACACCAGAATTCTTTTTTAACGGTCGCAGACTCACCGCGTAAGTGTCATGCGGCAACTGAAATTTCCACACCAATTCGGGGCGCCTGTTATTTCTGATCAGAGGAATCTCAATGATCTCGATGTATTTGTTATTCATATAAAGTTCTGCAAGAAACACTTCATCGGATTCAGCTTCAGGGAGGGAGCCACGTACAACGAACCCAATACCCTCAAAAGTCAGATCGATGCGATCCGCAAGAAGTGTGTCGCCAAGGTGTCGTACCTCCCTGGGATAATGACCTTCGAAGCTTTTTTCAAGCCTCGCAGGCGATGGCGTTTGCAATTTAATCGTAACCTGATCTTTACTTGTGTTTCCTTTCGAATCTTCGATTGCCTTGATTGCCTCGCGAAATGTAATGTCACATGCTTCGGCAAGACTTAAGTTCGAATGATGGAATGGTAGCGTTTCAATTTCATCGATGCCTTGCTTCCATGGCGCAGGAATCTTTTCAAACCCAGACATTACGCCCAGGATCCCAGCAACAGTTGCCACGTTACAATCGGCTTGGCGAATGGATCTCATCACCTGCATCGTCTTCTCAAAATCGGATTCTCCATAGAGAAGGGCAAGTGTCAGGTAGGCGGAATTCACCTTCGCATCGGCATCTTCTTTTCCAATCAGCCTGTCGGGACAGCCAAAATCATTTTTCCATTTGCGCTGAAAGTGACCCAGGGCCCGGTCCCACGCATAGGGAAATTGCCTGTATTGCTCGATCGCATAATTGACACAGCGATAGAAAGTGCTCTTTTCCGGAACGCTTTTCAATGCTTCAATCACAAGCTTTTTCGGATCATTTGTTGTGAAAGCCAGGGAATATAAAGTTGAAACATAAAGACCACCGTAGTACCCATCTCCGTAATTCATGAGGTGCCCAACCTTATTGCTTAAGTCAGCTGCCGATTGTGGAAGGCCCGGATACATTAAGCCGATAAAGTCTGCGTGTGATTGAAAGTCATTATCATCTGCATGCGGATTGTCAAGCCAATAACCAGCGCGTTGGGGATTTTTGCCTTTCATGAGATTATATCTGGCAGACTGGCAGCCGTGGTCCATGTGATAGCTTGCCTGGAGGTAAGCCTCCGACAATTTTTTAGGCGTCACTTCGGTTCCGTGCTCTCGAATGGCTTCGAGGAATGTTAGATCAATATAAATATCATCATATAACTCCGGATTGTTTTGAAAACTTGCCAGCTGATACCCATCGCTCCAGGCAGTATTTTCGTTTCTGACTTCGAGCGATGCAGACGCCTTCATATCAGCCGCATAAGTCACGCCAATAAGCTGGCCAGCCCACCCGCCTTTAATCTTGTCATAGAGGGCTGCCCGAGACATAACTATTTTCTCCCGTTCTTTGGTAGAAAACGGCTGACCAGAAAGTACAAACAGAAGGGAAAGTAAAAGATATTTCATAGAGCTTCCGCGAAGCAACTAAAAAAGCTGCGCCAGCTGAAGCGGCCATAATATTAAATAAGATTGGGAAGGATGAGTTTGAAGGTGGTGCTTTCGCCTACCCGCGATTCAACAGAGATTGCGCCACCGAGTTTATCAATCGTTTCCTTAACAATGTAGAGCCCAAGCCCCGCGCCCTCGCTGCGTTCTGTGGCCCTGTAAAACATGTCGAATACTTTTGGAACAAATTCTGGCGGGATGCCTATACCATTGTCGCGAAAAATCAGCGTGAAGTTTTTTTCGTCAAAGTGGCATTGAACATCGATTGTACACTGATTCTTTTTTTCGTCCCTGTATTTTATCGAATTTGAAACCAGGTTCGTGATGATGACGGACAATCTCGATTTATCCTGCCAAAGCTCTCCATCCGATTTAATTGTGATCGACTTTTTAACGAACTCCGATCCTGGCAAATACATCAACTTTTCAAAACTCTCTTCAACCAGCTTTTGAAGGTCGATCTTGTCACGATGAACATCTGTTCTCGCGTTCTTCGAATAATCGAGTATCTCTTTTAGTGTTTCGTCCAGCTTTCCTATGCTGTGATTCATCATCGCAAAATATGGTTTCAGGTCGCTGGACGGGTTATCGCTTTCAACTTCCACCAGCTTTAGCAACCCCAGCAATGACATCAGCGGTGCACGGAGGTTATGCGAAACACTGTAGACAAAGCTGTCAAGCTCCTTATTGATTTTAGTAAGTTCCTCATTTTGCTGGCGAAGTTGCCGTTCATCATTTCTCCTGTGCCCCTCGAGTGCACGCTGTCGCAGCGCATTTTGAATGGCAGATGGGAGCCGCACGAGGTTCGATTTAAGTACGTAATCATCCGCACCTTGCTTGAGGCAGCTCACAGCAAACTCTTCCGACACGGTTCCTGTTACCAAGATAAATGGCACGTTCAGGTTTATGTGCTGGCAAATAGAAAGTGCTTCGAGCGAATTGAATTGGGGAAGAACATGGTCTGACAGAATCACATCTGGCTTGAACGAATTTAATTCCAGAATGAACTCGTCCCTTGTATCCACACGCTTGCCTACAAACTCAACTTTCTGCCTTGAAAGCGTTCGTTCGATAAGTCCAACGTCATCAGGGACATCTTCGAGCATCAATATCCTTAGTGGTTCTTTCATCGGGGTCTTTGTATTAAATTACTTTGGCGGTTGATTGAGTAACAACCAAAAGAATCCAATTTCAGAAATTGCTTTTGCAAACTTGTCGAAATCAACGGGCTTCACGATATACGCATTCACGCCAAGCTTGTACGATTCTACGATGTCCTTTTCTTCCTTGGATGATGTAAGCACCACAACAGGGATAACGCGCTTCCGGTCATCGCCCTTCAACTTCCTGAGCACCTCAATTCCATCAACTTTTGGCATTTTCAGATCGAGCAGAATTACTTTCGGAATTGATGTCACTTTCTCCGAAAACAGGTAGTTCAATGCCTCCTCTCCATCCTGCAGATGCAGAAGGTTGTTTGCGAGGTTGTGTTTTTTTAATGCGCGTATGGTAAGACCCGCGTCATCAAGATTGTCTTCAACCAGTAAAATTTCAACGGCATTATTATTATCCATTATTCGTGGGAATTGTAAAATGAAAGCTGGCGCCCTGGTTCACAGCGCCTGTTGCCCAAACCTGACCATCATGTTTTTCGACAACACGCCTGACGATGGCCAGCCCGACACCGGTACCAGAAAAATCCTGCGGGCGGTGGAGACGTTGAAAAACGCCAAACAATTTCGAAACATAGGCCATGTCAAACCCGACTCCATTGTCTTTAACAATATATTCGACAGAATGATCTGATTTTGTTGAGGAAATTTCAATGTGGGCGTGCGGCACCTTACCGGTGTACTTCAACGCATTCGCCAACAAATTTATCCAAACTTGCCTGATCATATCAATATCGACAGGAGCGTTGTGCAAAGACTTCACATCAACTTCAATTGAGCGCCCCTTCTGCTCTTCAAGAAGTTCTTTTTTTATGGAATTTACAAGCCCCGTCATGTCAACATTGACGCGCTGCAGATCCTTTCGGCCAAGGCGCGCAAATTCCAGAAGGTCATCGATGAGTTTTCCCATTCGCCTCGCGTTATTCATGATGACATTGATCACGCGTTCTCCTTCTGCGTCAAGCTTTTGAGAATAATCCTCCTGTAGAATACGTGCATAACCATCAATTGATCGCAGCGGAGCGCGCAGATCGTGCGAAACGGAATAAGTAAATGCTTCTAATTCCTGATTGAGATTTTTGATTTCCATTTCGGCACTTTTACGATCAGTGTTGTCAATGCTGATAGAACGGCTCTTCAGGTAGCGGCCATCCTTATCCTTGATAGCTATTGCGCTGAGCACAACGGGAAGTTCCCGCTTATCTTTCCCGATAAGGGTGAATTCCATGTCGTATATCGCGCCCGTTGCTTTGAACTTAGGGAAGGATTCTTCAAAAAGAGCCTGGTCCGCTTCTGAAATGATATCGCGAAAGCGCACCTTACCGAGTAACTCCCCGCGTTTATACCCCAGCCAGTTACACAGCGTGCTATTCGCATTCACAAACACACCGTTTTCGTCCAGTGAATGGTAGCCACATGGCGCATTATCATATAAATCCTCAATCTCGTGCAGCGCGATCTTCAGACGGTTTTCCGTCCTGATCCGAGCCCTCAGGTTCACATTGATCGCATAAAAGATTAAAAGCAGGATCAACGTGGTGGCTACCAGCAAAAGAATAAATGTGCGATTATACCGTGAGATGCCAATCTCATTCCGCCCCGACCTGATAGCGAGTAGCCTGTGCTCCTCGGCCTGAAATGCCGCCACGATCCTTCGTACACCGTCAAGAAGCCCTTTTCCTTCGAGACTTGAATTCAGCTTGATCGCGTTCTCCCTGCTGACCTTTCTCGTTTGAACCGCACTGTCCGAAAACTCCGTAAGCTTTCGCAAAGTGTGCTGGAGATCATTCACGCGCGATTGCTGCAGGTCATTGTCCACCGTCAATTGCCGTAATCGATTCAATTCTTCCGGCCATCTTCTTCGGGCAGCCGCATAGGTCAACAAAAAGGTGTCGTTGCCCGTGATGGTATAACCCCTTTGTCCAAGTTCAAGATTGATAGCATGGCTCAAAACGCGTTCCGCATGGAACAAAACGTCCAATGTATGTGCAACGCTGTCGCTATTCGCCACCAGGCGCAGTTTATTTTCATTCGAAAGGTAGGCCAGTACAAACAGAATTGAGAGCGCTGCTACAAGCCCTGCGACTATCCGCCTATTGAAATAAAATCTGAGCATCTTCTTACGGAGACTAAAAACTTTCTAAACTCATTTCAAAATAAATTTAAATAACTCGGAGTGTCTCCGAAGGGATGGGCTGATGATAAAGTTAAAAATATGTACCCGGATTTAGAATTTTTTTTAAAGTTTTTAACAACGACCACGACTGGATTGTAATTCAGCAAGTTGAGCGTAGAAATAAATCCTGAGTGTGGAAATTTTCAACAGGAAATCTTCAAATTTCAATGATTATGCACGGAAACTGCGTTCGTCTTCCTGCTGGCAGGCTAATTGAAAAATGACTGTCGACTTTAAGAAATATTATGAGCACAACGATGAAGACGAAAACATTTCAAACTTTTTTAAAACGCATCGGGACAGGTTTGTCAACGCTCCGCAAACAGCAGGGCTATGAAAACCTTACTGATTTCACCCGCGATCACAACCTCCCTATGATCCAATACTGGAGAATTGAGAAAGGAAAAGCGAACGTGACGCTGAAAAGTCTGGCCAAGCTTCTTGCCATTCATAATATTCATCCGGAAGACTTTTTCGTCTGGCTCAAGGAATCCATATAGCCGTCACGCTTTTGCAGCCGTCATTAAACGATTGAATGTCGATCTTAACGGAAAAAGAGCCCATTACACGCTGGCATAGAAACCTTTTGCTGTTCGGCAATCATTTGCGGCTTACATTTACCACATTGAATTACCGTGAACCTGATTTTGTGCTGAATGACATCACCCAACCTTACTTTCATTACGGATCAAAAGCAGA
Organism: Fulvivirgaceae bacterium JP3-4; assembly: GCA_029309925.1. Taxonomy (GTDB): domain Bacteria; phylum Bacteroidota; class Bacteroidia; order Cytophagales; family Cyclobacteriaceae; genus Chryseosolibacter. The sequence goes on along the minus strand of JARKND010000001.1, from coordinate 454,938 downwards.
TCCTGAAATGCCTTACCGAAAGCCTTCACCGTGGCAATGTTGTGGGTGTGACTTCTGAAGCCGCAGGCCATACGCTGTTCCTCACAGCCGTTGAAAATATCTACGAGAGCGGTGTGACGGGTGAAAAGATGATCTCGTTCAAAAAATTTGATATTCACGGTGTGAACCATGAGAGGCATTGCATTCCCCTGAAGCAGATTGATCGCGTGCAGTCGTTTCAGACGTTGTATAAAGACAGCTTGCGTAAAACGTTTCGCAAGATTGTAAGCGACAATGAAGCCAATACAAAAATTCGTCAGCTTGAAACACAAATTCCACCGCATGATCTGAAAGTAATCCTCATTAAATTGCTGGATACACATCAGCGCGTGCGGATCATTATGCCCGGCAGGGGAAATGAGCCGATAGATGGGTTTGTAAAGGAAATTGATCAACGCTTCGAAAAAATTGTCATTAACGCTGGGGCGAGCGGTCAGATCAAAAAAGACATTAAGATTAGCCAGATTGAAAGCATCGAGTTCGACAACTACTTCACCTACAAAAGCTGTTCATCTAAGATCTTCCGCGTGCAGGATTACGCGTTGAAGCTGAGCAAGGCTCAATAAATTGCTTCCACAGTGTCATTGACAGATGCATCGGACGCAATAAAGTTTGGCAGCTGAATATAGAACTGGGTTCCCTCGCCAACCGTTGATTGAATAGCGATTTTGCCTCCAAGTTTATCAATGGCCTCCTTTACAATGTATAAGCCGAGTCCCGCTCCTTTGTTTTTTTCCGTTCCCCGGAAAAACATATCAAAGACCTTGTCAAGGTACCGCTCCTCTATACCAATACCATTGTCTTCAAAAGTCATTGAAGCTTTTTCTTCATCGACATGTACGGTGATTCTGATAAAGGGCTGACTTTTTTTCGGATCATGATATTTGATCGCATTCGAGATGAGATTGTTCATGATGACAGACAACCTGTAGTTATCGGAATGAAAATCTGCCTTCTTTTCAATAGTTATGATGCGTTCGATGCTTTGAGATCCAGGCATGAACTGCATTTTCTCAAAATGCTCATCAATTACTTTCTTCAGATCGATCTTTTCAATGGAAACGTTTTGGCGCGCATTCCGCGAGTAGTCCAGAATCTCCTTAACCGTTTCATCAAGCTTATGGATGCTCGTTTCCATCATCGAAAAATACAATTCGAGCTCGGACTTGTTATTTTGATTCTCATGTTTGGCAAGGTCCAGCAATCCCAGCACTGACATCAGCGGTGCCCGCAGGTTGTGCGATACGCTGTACACGAAGCTGTCGAGTTCCTTATTTATTTTTTTCAATTCTGCATTTTGAGATTGCAACGCCAGCGCTGCACGCATCTTCGCATCCTCAGCCTCGCGCTGTTTCAGGGCGTTTCTGATTGCATTAGGAAGCCGGGCGAGATTCGATTTCAATACGTAGTCATCAGCGCCTTCCTTGAGGCACGTAACTGCAAACTCCTCGGACACAGCACCGGTTACAAGAATAAAAGGAACGTTGGGTGCGTGCTCCTTGCTCAATGCAAGCGCCTCAACTGAATCAAACTGTGGCAATGAGTGATCTGAGAGAATGACATCGGCTTCGTACTCATGAAGAGCGCGCAGAAATCCATCACGAGTATCTTCCTGTCGGGCTTCAAACTCCACCCCGGCCTTTCTCAATGTCCTTTTGATCAACTCCACATCGTCTTCTACGTCTTCGAGGATCAAGATTTTCAGCGTGCTTTTCATTCCTGATTTTTAGAAATTTAATTCCAATACCAGGAAATGTGTAAACATCATTCCATAGAGAAAAATGTGAGTTTGTCGTTGCACAATTTGTCGACTTAAAAATTTGGGGTAATTGATCTACAATTAGCGGCAGTTGAGACTTGGCAACAGCTGCTTTGTGAATGTAAGGTTTCGGCTAATAAGTCGCGATTTTCATATATGATAACGATATTGCCGGTTGTCCCAACAGAATATAACGAATGCATTAACACGTGTTTCAGCTTTTATGATGCAAACAAAAACATCGCTTGAATTAACGGTTCGTATACTGGAAACCAGTTTACGTCCTTTGAACAAATAGTAACACTATCAACAGCGCTCACCGGATGGATTCGGCTTTACAGAATATTCCATGAAGTTTTACTTTATTTTTGAGCAGTGATCAACGCCAGTTTGCCACTTCCTCCCGCGATAACAATCAACGATCCCCTCCTGGCCTTGCGGACAACTGCGAATTGTTTCTCATCAGAAAATCGTTTCCATGTTCGGCCACCGTCATAACTGATATCAATGCCAGGGTAGCCCGTTGCGATTACAACCTGATCGGAAATATACTCAGCCCCTTCACGAATCCCGCGAGTTGGCACCTCGGGAGCCTTCCACGTTTTGCCGCCATCCTCAGTCAGCAGAATATGATCTTTCGCAAGGGAATCGATCTCGTAGTTTCCACCCACAATCACTCCCCGATTTGCATTTCGAAAGGCAATGGAAAAGATGCCCGTCATTGTTTCTCCCTGGATGATAGGTGGCTGAAAGATCTTCCACGACTTTGCTTTATCACTGGAAACAAATACACGAGAATGCTTTCCACCTGTGGCAATGATCGTATTATTGCCGATGCATCGGATGTTTGTTCCGCTGGCGGCAAAGGATCCTTCGCCTTCAAGTAGTTTGGGTCGTAAGTCGGCAGGGATTTCCGACCAGGTGAGACCTCCGTCTTTCGTTTCAATGATCAGCATCGATCCTTCGATCGCATCACCGTAAAAAATACCTTCCTTCTCATTCCAGAAATCAACACCGTCAATGAATGCATCGGGATGACTGTTCTGAAAAACAGATCTCCAGTTCCGCCCGCCATCAGCTGTTCGGAGGATTATTGCGGGTGAACCCGCATTCGCGATAACGGCATTCAAAGAATCAAATGCATACAGCGACCGGAACTCGAGTTTTTCATGACCCTTAACCTGAAGAAACCTCCAGGTAGCCCCTCCGTTGATAGTGCGTCCTACAACACCTTTGCTGCCACTAACCCAGGCAACGTTGTCATCCACTACAGACATACCACGGAAATATGCATCGGTCCTGCTGTCGGCTTCCCGAAGCTGGAATGTTTGCGCCTTCCCCGTGAGACTCAGCAGCAACAATACGGAGGTAATCGCGATGACATTTGTTTTCATAGAATGACTGCTGTTGAGCAAAAAATTGATTTATGATCTTATTGTGCGCGCGCCTTTGTCGCGCCACTCATGAAATCTGGCAAAGATTTCAATTGAATCAAAGAAGAAATCTTCCATTCATACTTTAAGAATTTACTCTGGCCTGCCAATCCAATAAGTTGTATAATCAAACGAAGGAGAAGGTGGCGTATGACAAACATTAAGTTAGGAACCGGCTATAAGATTATTGAAACCCGTATAAAGAGATACAATTCGCATTATCAGATCCCGGCACATGACTGCCTGGTTGTCCCACTGAAATCCTATGGCGAGGACTTATCATGTGAAGTACGCTGGGAAGATGAGTACGGAGTACTTCACAGCAAGAGTGCGTTGCTCTTCAACAACGAAAATCTAAAACCGCTGAACCCGTTACTTGACTCAAAATTGTTTGAGATCTGGCAACATTACTATGGTGCGAACTAATGGCTTAACTGCTTAATAATCACGAAATACTGCGATCTAAATGAACTTTTTTACCGCAAAATTCATTATCTTTGCGGTTGTGAGAAGGGTTTCCTGTCGTTTTGTCTTAGTCTGGCCCAATTTCTGCATTTTAAACCCCTCAAAACAGCCATTTTTTCGTAATTAAACACACAATTATAATGGGAAGGCCAATTACACGGGAAATTAAGTTAAGAGACGGGTTCTACATCGAAGTGAAAAGCAAAGGCGCAGCGAAGTCAACGAAAATTCGCAGAGACTCATACAATGAGATCATGTCAGCTGTTCGCCAGTACAAGACCGCCTATGACGTAAATTACCTGGGCGAGTTCAAGAATGGTAAGGCAATCTCTGCCAAATCAAAGGGAAAAGTAGAAGAATAGTCTTCCTCCCGGCAGCATTTTTTGCCGATCCCGCGATCTACAACGTTCATGCATGATACCGCATATTGGTTTAGCGGTGGTCACATTTGTGATCACGAACATTGATGATTTGCTAATTCTGAGCGTGTACTTCGCGGCTCCATCTTACCGCGGCAGGAACATTGTCGCTGGCCAATTTGTCGGCATCATTACACTTATTCTCATTAGTCTCACCGGAGTGGTGCTCGGAAACTTTCTGAGTGACCGCTGGATCAGTCTTCTTGGTATCCTGCCGATAATCGTTGGCATTAAAGAGCTGCTGAGTGAAGAAGGAGAAGAAAGTGAGGACTTCTCTGTTAAATCAACCCATTTTCAATTTATCAATGTTGCGCTTGTGACGATCGCCAACGGTGGCGACAATATTGGCGTTTATGTGCCATTGTTCGCATCATTGCCAGGCCCTGAGTTCGTCTGGATGTATGTGACGGTGTTCCTGCTCCTGACAGCAGTGTTATGCGTGTTTGCCTACTATCTCACGAGTCATCCAAAAGTGAAACACTATGCAGAAAACTGGGGCCATAAGATTCTTCCATATTTCCTCATCCTTCTCGGATTGTACATTCTCAAGGATTTTATTTTGAGCTTGCTTTAAAAAGCGAGGGGTGCTCTTTTCGAACACCCCTGCCAACCATAGAAGACCACTTCACGAATCACAGCTCTATGGTCTAAGTATTATGCAGCCTGCAGCCTGTCAATAAGCAGTTTCAGCGAAAAGCATAAATCATTAAATGAATTGGGTTTCTGAACATACTCCTGTGCTCCCATTTTGTAAAGCTCACTGATCTCTTTTTCATTTTGACTGGTTGAGTAGATCACAACAGGTATATCTTTCAGTCGCTCGTCTTTTTTCAGTTCCATCAGACACTTTCTGCCATCCATTACCGGCATATTCACATCGAGAAAAATATAATCGGGTAACTCAGAATTCGAATTCTCCATCAGCATATTCAACGCCTCGCGCCCGTCACTTGCCCGCTCACATTCGATATTCGGATCGATCTTTTCGAGCGCTTCGACTACCAACTCACAATCATCAACATCATCATCAGCATATAGAATCTTCATGTGTATGAGAATTAGGTTGTATTGAAAGACTTACGCAGTAAGATCAAACAATGTTCCGATTGTGGGTGAGAAACACCGGTCCTCCCGTCCGGGAGGTTTATGTCGTGGATAAACTGTCTTAAAAATATATCAGCTGCTGCTGACGGAGATTTTGACAAGACTGGCAAAGCGACAGTTGCTGGTGAAAATGTCAACAGTTTGATGCGGAAATTTCAGTTGGGGTTAGTCTTAATAAATGAATCAAGGTTTTGCTCGATCTCGTTTTTAAAAATCGCTGTGATGTATTCAACAGCCTTTTCCTTTTGCGAAACGGAATTGCCCTGGAACTCCGGATTGTGCAATAATTGTATGAAGTTCTCACGGTGGAGATCAAGCACCGTTAGCACGAATTGTTTGACTTGCTCCTTGCTTAACATAAAGATAACGTTTGCTCAAAGCTAGTGAATAATCTGCATTCCCTGCGAGTTCAAACGATGGCGGAAAGCCCGCCATTGACCACCAGCCATACCGTTGTGAAATGCTTTTTTAGTCGGTAAAATGTATTTACGCGGGTTCGGAGAAGTGGGATGTAATTTCCGCGTAAGGTATTTTTGTAATACAAACAATCGAAACCGTTATGCAGAACACGAATAACATACCTTCAGGCCTTCGGGACAGGCAGGAAGGAGTAGTTGAGGTGAAATTGTGGGAAGCGTTCTTGTTGTATAACCGTCACAATTTATACCAGACTTTATCAACGTATGCCATTGAGAACGGTCCGCTTGATAACTCGAATGCCGAACAGGCAACCATTGATTTCAGATTTACTTCCTATGACTGGAATAATACGCTGAAAAAGCTTTTGAACTCGCACAATATTCCTGTAGTGAAGGAAAAGCACATCAAGAAGCAGGAAGCTATCTTTCATGAATAATAACTGAAAGCTGATCAAGGATCAGCATTGATCAGCTTTCAGCTAAATCACTCTCCTAGATATTTTTGGTCTTTAACTGATTCACCGCGTAGTCGGCCGCTCGCGCAGCAAATGCCATATAAGTCAGTGACGGATTCTGCGTTGAAGTCGATGTCATCGATGCTCCGTCAGTAACAAACACGTTCGGACATGCATGCAGTTGATGCCACTTATTGAGCAGCGAAGTCTTCGGGTCTTTTCCCATACGTACACCACCCATCTCGTGAATGTCGAGACCGGGAGCCTGCTTTGAATCGGATGTCTCAATATTCGTGAACCCGGCTTTCGTATACATCTCCGTGAACTGTTCCATAAAATCCTTGATCATCTTCTCATCGTTGTCATCATAATCGACTGACACGTTAAGCAAAGGCATGCCCCACTCATCTTTCCTGGTTGTATCGAGCTTCACATAATTTGTCTCTTTGGGAATTGTTTCACCCATGATATGAGAACCGACTGCCCAGGCGCCTGGCTTCGGTCTGAGCAGATTTTGCTTTAACTCTTCGCCTACTCCACTGTCGGAGCGATCCAATCTTCTGAAGCCTGAAAAACCAGCGGCATACCCGCGAAGGAAATCCGTTTCCTGTTTGCGCACATTCCTGAACCGCGGGATATAACATCCGTTCGGCCGGTTGCCATATTTTGTGAAGTTGTCAAATCCTTCATACTGCGCAGAGATGCGCGCGCGATAAATATGAAATGCCACAAATTTCCCAAGCAAACCATTATCGTTTCCAAGCCCGTTCGGGAACCGTGAGGACGTTGAATTCAGCAGGACGAGATTTGTATTGAGCGCTGATGCATTGACGAAGATCACCTTGGCATAATACTCGGTTGTTTCTTTTGTCTTCGCATCGATCACACGCACACCTGATGCACGCTGCGCTTTCTCATCATAGATGATCGAGTGCACAACGGAGTCGGGCCGCAGTGTTGCGTTCCCTGTCTTCAATGCCCATGGAATGGTGGATGAATTTGAACTGAAATATCCACCGAACGGACAACCGCGCTGGCAAAGATTCCGGTGCTGACACGTTCCACGTCCTTGTTGCGCGAAAATATCTTTTTGCTCTGTGATGTGCGCGCAACGGCCGATGATCACATGCCGGTCATTATAGGCCTTCCCGATCGTCTTCTTAAAATAATCTTCCACGCACGTCAACTCCATCGGCTTGAGGAATTCACCATCGGGCAATTCAGCGAGGCCGTCCTTGTTGCCGGAAATGCCCACAAATTTTTCGACATAGCTATACCATGGCGCAATGTCTTTATAGCGGATTGGCCAGTCAACAGCAAAGCCATCACGGGCCGGTCCTTCAAAATCGAAATCACTCCAGCGTTGTGTTTGTCGTGCCCACAGCAGTGATTTGCCACCTACCTGGTATCCGCGAATCCAGTCGAAAGGTTTCTCCTGCACATAAGGATGTTCATTATCCTTTACAAAAAAATGTGCGGCATCTTCGCGAAAAGCGTAGCACTTGCTTACGACAGGGTTTGCCTCGCGCACTTCATGCGTGATCTGGTTGAGATGCTCAAACTCCCATGGTGGAGTGTTGGTAGTTGGATAATCCACATTATGCTTGACATCCCGTCCGCGCTCGAGGATCAGCGTCTTCAAACCTTTTTCAGCGAGCTCCTTTGCAGCCCAGCCTCCGCTCATACCAGAGCCAATCACGATAGCATCGTATGTTTGTTGTTCTTGTGCTTTTATATTCAGGTAGCTCATCCGTAAATCGTTTTATAGTCTGAAGGATCTTTAATTTCGACACACCCGTCAAATCTTCCCGGCACCATCTGGTAGTAGGTGTACTTTGTCATCACCGGCTCCGAATTCATATAGCCACGGATGGCAAGACCTTTTGTTCTGCTGTAGAATTGGAGAATAGCTTTTTCATCGTCCTTCAGTGATGACTCGTCAGCACGTTTCTTTTCCAGATCCAACAAAAATGATTTGCGCTCATCTGCAGACATTTCAAGGAAAGATTTCTCTGATGACTTCTCCGCGAATTTGTCGAATGATTCGAGTCCGTTCTGAAATTCCTTTTGCTCGTCAGGCGAATAACAATCATCCATCATCCGAAGGACGAACTCGTGAAGCTTGAGTTCTTTCGCGCCTGGAGTATCACTCGTGGGCAGCAGTGTTTCGGTAATGGACGCCATCAGCGTTTCATGATCCGCTGTGAGTTTGAGATTGTCTAATGGTATTGAGATCTTTTTTGCTTCTCGCACGCAGGAGGGAATGAGTAACGCTCCGGTGGTCATGACAAGAAGCTGCTTTACGGCTGTTCGTCTTTGCATGTGTAGTATGGCTGTTCTACAAATTTACATTTCCCGCTATACGATCAAAGGATTTATTCCACAAATGGAGCGCGTGGCATAGAAATTATTCTATTCATAACGGGTTGAAATTCAAGGATGAGGAGGTGCGTTATGAAGCGATTAAATAAGATTTTAACCGAGCGCGTGCATGAGATCCTGCGATATGGAAGGTTTGTTGAAGCACGGGCGTACTATAACTACAGCATTCACCTGTACAGCTACGAATGCAAGTTTGTTGAACTGCTGGTGGATGAAGTCAATGATGAGATTGTATGGATCTGTGATGCCCACGACTCCGACCTCGAGAAATATGTGTCGCCTGTAGACCTGCGGGAGCTCCTGAATTAAACTTACTTCTTGCTGAGCTCTTCGTCTTCAAGATCTTTCTTCACGCCATTCAGGCCTTCCTTGAACTCACGTGTACCCTTGCCGAGACCGCGCATAAATTCGGGAATTCTTTTCGCTCCGAAGAAAATGAGTACAAACAAGCCGATGACAAGAAGCTCCTGCATTCCTACACCGCCCAAAAATAACAATGATCCTTCCATGACTTGATGATTTGCTCTAATAACGCAATCCATCCGAAAAGATTCACTTCAAAAAAGATTACCGGCATCAAAATGCGGATAAAGCAACTCTATGAACGTCATGCAGTGTACGGTCGCTCTCAAACACGGATGTAGATTTTGCGCTTGTCAAGGAACCACCCCAGCAGCAGTAGCAAGAGTACATGAAAGACTGCAAACAGAAACGATCCGAAATAATTGCCAGCGACTGGCTGAAAGACATATTTATAAAGTCCTCCATAGGCATTCGTGTCGCCTATGCGCACGAGGAAATATACCTTGACCACGACTCCTGACATCACATAAATGAACAGCGGGTTTTTGCCAAACAGCACAAATGGATTAGTCCATCCGCGGTAGTTTTTCATTTCAACAACGAAGAGGATCATCGAAAGCAGCGTGATCGCGAGACCTGTTGTGTAGAGCACGTATGAGCTGCTCCAGATGGGTTTGTTGATTGGGAACACCAGATCCCAGCAGAGGCCAGCGAAGACGAGCAGCATGCCCGCGAAAAGTAAGTGTGCAATGGATGAATATGAACTTCCTTCTTTGCGGATATAATTCCCGACAAGGAAACCAAAAATCACCGAGGTAACAGCCGGAATCGTGCTCAGTAAACCTTCAGGATCAAAAGCAATATTTTTCTGCAGCACTTCGCTGAAGTAACCCTTGTACATATGCGCCTCTCCCACCAACCACCGGTCTACTGGTAGCACGGCATTACCTTCCAGGGTGAGGTCGCCAAACATCAGCAGTATTGCCCAATATGTCAGGAGAAGTGCAGCCCCGACAACAAATGCAGCGCGTGGTTTAAAGAAATGGACGATCAACGCTGCACCAAGATAGGCAAGCGCGATGCGTTGTAACACGCCAAAGATTCTAAGATTTTCAAATGTTCGCGCCACAAACTCACCATCCTCCAATCTCAGAAAGGGAAACCAGTTGAGAAGAATACCGATGGCAAAGATGAGCGCGCTGCGGGTGAGAATTTTCTGCACGGCCTTTCCTGAACCCAACGACTGGTATTTGCCGATTGAAAAACTCAACGCGTTGCCTACTGCAAACAGGAAGAACGGGAAGACAAGGTCTGTCGGGGTGCATCCGTTCCATGGTGCATGGCGGAGCGGGGCATACACGTATTCCCAACTGCCGGGCGTGTTTACGAGAATCATTCCGGCCACGGTGAGGCCCCGGAAAACGTCAAGGGACAGGAAGCGTTGCTGGGATTGCTGCCCCGTTCGTGCAGGCGGAGGTGCAGTCTGCGTGTTAGTCATGCAAAAAGATACGACAAACGCAGATGTTCCCGCAAGGAATTGTGGCAAACGCCTATGAAATTGTGAAGCAAGGCTTTTTTACCGACTAAAGATTCCGTTATTTTGCTGGCGAGCAATGGTGTGTGTCACCGCACATCGATTCTCGACTCCCGCGTTTACTCAGATGGGGTGGACGTTGGTCTAAATTTGAAATTAGATATTTTACATTTTCGGATTTTCTAACAGTCATTGTTAGGTGCATTAAATTTCAAATGTAGAATCTAAAAATTTAGAATTTTTTTCTGGTTCCGTAGTACAATGGATAGTATTTCAGATTCCGATTCTGAAGATGCAGGTTCGATTCCTGCCGGGACTACTTCAGCACTTAAATCAACCCCTCCAGCGTCAGCTTGCCTTTCTTGGTTGCATACGGCAGGAAAATTCTTGCAACCATTTTAAGGTAGTGCCGCATCTGTTCCTCAGGCGCCTCTTTGCGAAAGGAAACTGCGGCCTCTGAAATCCAAAAACGCGCGATGAGGGCTATTGTCGACACAAGGAACGCAATTTCCTGCGCATCGGCCGTGATATATTTTGCCTGCTTGAGCACTGCAATGTTTTTCGCCCATGAATCATTTCTCTCGGACTGAATCTTACTATAGCGTTTTGCAACAATCGGGTTGCGCTCTATGATATGGACGAAGCTGAGCATCAGGCAGCGATACCGGATGTGATTGCGGAAAACCTGCTCGAGCATTTCGAAAAAACGCTCCAACGTAATTGAATCCAGTGGAATAATTGCTTTGCTGTTGGCTTCAGCCAGATCGAGCGTGAGCCGGTTCACAAGATCATCCTTTGTTGGAAAATAATAAGTGAGGTTGCCGACACGCATTCCAAGTGCTGCAGCAATTTCCCGCATACCTACGTACTCGATCCCGGCTTCGTTAAACATTGCTAACGCGGTGGAAACAATCTTTTCTTCAACAGGTGAACGCTTTTCCATAAAATTTTGGTCAATGTCCTAACTTTTTTTGTAAATCTCCGTTGATTAGGACAATGACCAAATATCCGACAAATCCCTTGTAAAAACTATGAATCGTTTAATTGTCCTTGGAATTTCGTGTGCTGTTGCATCCGGAATCCTCTTCGTCAATCTTTACACCTCGATTGTTGATGCACCCAATTGGGGCGCAGATCTTCCCAACTCAATTGTCAACGCCCGAGCATACTACAGTGCCACCAACCCTGGCACATTTTTCCGCATGATATCACCGATCAATCAGGTGCTCGCGCTAACCGCAGTGTTCCTGTGCTGGCGCATTAATCGGTATATCGCCTTGGCCTCCCTTGCAGTTGCAGTATTGCTTGACGTGTTTACCTTTGGATACTTCTACCCACGCAACGAAATTCTTTTTGCGGCACCACTCCAGGCTGAGGCAATTCAACAGGCGTGGCGTGAATGGAGTTCGATGAACTGGTTTCGCAGTGGATTGGGTGTTATCAATGTCGCGCTTACATTTATGCTATTAGTTTCCGTCTCTAAAAGACAGTCACAATGAAATACGTCTACCCGCATAGTATTGACAACGGTGGTGGTGAAATGATCACCTTTGTAAATTTTATTCCCGGACCTGATGGAGGCATGCTTGAAATTGAAAACCGGGTCCAGCCAGGCTCAGGTCCACCGATGCACGTGCATCATTTGCAGGACGAAGCCCTGACGGTGATCGAAGGTAAAATTGGGGCGCAGGTTTTAGGGCAACCAGCAACTTTTCACGGCCCTGGTGAAACTGTAACATTTAAACGTGGTGTGCCCCACAGGTTCTGGAATGCCGGTGATACAGTCCTGGTTTGCCACGGCTATGCTACACCCGCGAATAATCTCGAATACTTTCTTACCGAAATCTATAAGTCGACAAAAGCTAACGGAGGCAAACGACCTTCGGTATTTGACGGAGCCTATCTTCAATTCAGATATAAATCGGAATTTGACCTTGTTGAAGTGCCTGGATTGGTGAAGGCTTTCATTTTTCCACTCATTCTATTTTTCGGAACGCTGCGTGGGAAACACAAAAAGTTTCTCGATGCACCAGAGCCAATAAATCATGAGTGATGGATTCTTTGCGCATTGTTTTCTTGTAAGCATATAGCAAGAACCAACGCATTCCCTACTTGCTGGCTAGCTGGATTTTTGCTACATTGATAGTCCCGACCCTTTCATATGTTCAAGTACGCGAAAATTCTTCCGCTGATCTTTTTGCTTGATGCGTGCATCGAAACATATGATTTGCCCGATCGTCTTTATTCCGCGCAACTTGTTATCAATGGAGCAATCACTGACGAGCCCGGCCCTTATACAGTACAGTTGTCAATGAGTTCGAAGATCGACACAACCTACAAGCCACCTGTGTTTGGTGCACTCGTCATGATCCACGACAACACTGGCGAAAGTGAACGTCTTATGCATATAGGTGGCGGACGCTACACGTCCAAGTCAATAAGGGGAATAGTGGGTAGAAAATACTGGCTGACCATTTCCACAGGCGAGAAGGAATACTACACAGAACCGCAGGAGCTACTGCCTTCCGGTGAAATTGACTCCCTCTATTATCACTTTGAACAAAACGTTATCAACTTAGATGATCCCTTAAAACCACATCATGCAATAGACCTCACGATCGATAGTCGTGGCGTTGATGGCTACCCGAATTTGTTTCGATGGAAGTGGCGCGCCATACATGAAATGCGAACTTACCCGCACCTTCGCACGAGGGAAGAGCCGAGGAGCTGCAGCGGTCCGCCAGACTTTCCGTGTCCTCCTTTGATAGTCCCTGATATACCGAAATGCGCTCACGCGGATGCAAATGACGGAGCGCCATGTTCATGCTGCAGGTGTTGGTTTGAACGGAGGTCAGAGATTGTCTCACTTTCCAACAACCGCGCTGTTGATGGCAATGATTTCAGAGGACAGCAGGTCGCGCGACTCGCTGCGGACGACTTTTTTTTCATTCGCACATTCGTTGAAGTTCACCAGATGAGCATGAGCGAAGAGGGTTATAAATTCTGGGATCTGGTGAAGCGTCAGCAGGAAGCAAACGGAAGTCTCTTCCAGCCAAACAACTTTCACATTCCAGGAAACGTCAGATCACGATCGGAGGATGTCGAGGCACCATTGGGCTTCTTTGGCGTTTACGGTGTCACAAAAAAATCAATGTTTATCCGCAATTTTGATTTCCCCATCTACCTCGAGCCGCCTGGTATTATCCCAGAAACCTGCGCTGGCAAGTATCCGGGAGCATCCTATGAAATTCCAGACTTCTGGTGATATCACCGCTACTACAAGGACGAACGCAGGGTGAGATAAAATGGGATCTCTACATGCTCAGTCGCGCGATTCAGTATCAGTTCAGCAGTCTTTTCTCCCATCAGCTGAAAATCTGTGGAGATAGTAGTGATACCGTTGAGGATAATTTTCTTTAATGGAGTTTCGTTGTAGGAAATCACGCCAACATCTTCTCCAACCCTGAACGATGTTGCGAGGATCCGCTCGATCAGTATGACAAGATCATTTTCCATCAGGTTGATGAACACTTCGCCTTTTCCAATGGGCTCCATGGAAATATCGTGCACAACCTTTGAAGCAAATGCATACTGATCACAAAATCGCGAAAAGCCTTTCAAAATCTCCTTTGGAAAATACGTGTATTCGGGAAAAATAATCTTGAGTGTCTGGTAGCGCGATAGCCTCGGCAGTGCTTGTTCAAGCGCACAATAAATATCTTTCTCGAAATTTTCATACACAGCTGCAAACTTTCCATTCACACCAGGCAAATTTTTGTCCAGCAGGATGAGCCTGTTTTTGTCGATTTCGTTGATGATCTCATAGGCGTTTTCACCGCCTTCCTGGAAGTGAGGAATGATGACAAAGTGTGTGTAATCATCCTTTCTCGCTGACACAAGATTTTTAAACAGTGAGTAATCGTTGTTGTAGATATAAAAGTCGATGGCCGCGCGATCACCAAGCGAAGACACGATCGCGTCATAAATAATCTTTTTGTGGGCGCTGAGTTTGTTGAACAACAGAAAAATTTTCAGTTGTTTATCGAGCTCAGTATTCTTTATAAAGAAACCCTTGCCGGGAACAGATCCCAGAATTCCGAGATGTTTGAGATAACGATAACCCTTCTCGGCAGTATCGCGCGAAATTTCAAACTCAAAGCTCAGCTCATTGATCGAAGGAAGCACATCGTCTTTCCGGATCTTGCCGGCCTGCACCGCATCGATGATCGAGTTGGCCAACTGCTGATACTTGGGCGTTGCCGAATGATCGTCAAGCGTAATGAATTGAAAAATCGAACCGCGTGCCATCGTAAAGGATGTCAGGCTTTTTTCAGGAAGTCAACCTGGTTGATTGGAATCAGGTTTACATTAAATTTTTTCACGATCATGCTCATCAGTGGATCGTTGTTAATTTTCTGAACGATGCGAGCAGTCTGGTTTGCATCATAACCCATCACCATCTGATCGGTAAGCTGCAGATGTTTCACAGCGTAAAAGAATCCGGCTATGACATACGGCCCAAATGGTGTGTGTGGTATATCAAAGGAAGTTCCGGTCATATTGAAAAGCGTATTCGGCAGGTACTCTCCGTTATGTTTTATTCCCTTCAGATCCATATAATAGTTTGCAGCATGGATCCTTGAAGCCATCCTCGGATCACTCATGTTCAGCAATCCGGCCAGGGGTTTTTGCTTCTGCGATTGTGAGATGAGCAGGTCCTTTGCATTCCTGTCGCTCTTCACGTGCTTGCGTATATAAGCCTGCACAGTGTCCCAGAATTCCACTTCTGGTTCCCCGTCATCGACACGTATCATTGCATGGATCGCGTAGTCGTTGATACCGCACGTGATCTGAATATTGAGCATCTTCAATTCCGAATCGTGCTGGATTGCGCGTTCAAGGATCGTACGCTGGTGTCGCGGATGGGTGCGCAGCAAGTCAATGCTGGTGATCCAGTCTCCGGCAAGATAGCCTTCATAAGCGTAGACCTCTGTCAGCAACGTTTTGATCTTCGTATCGTTATAGATCCGGATCTTTTTTCCGCGCACTTCGATCTCCGGCTTCTCCTCGACAATCATCCGCTCGATCTCCACACCAACGCTGCTGGCTCCCAGCATACCACAATTGAGCGGAGATCCCTCTACAATTTTAAGATCGTGCACATGACTGATATAGCTGTCGTTGGAATCTTCAGTGAGGTGACCGTGCGTCTGGATGTGCACAAAATAGTAGATGGGTACATTCGCATCTGACACATTGCGTTGCGCCTGCTCGAAGGTACGCTTGATGTCCATCACCACATCCGGTGTGACGAAAGATCCTGCAGCGCGGATCGTGTGCATCTCCACTTCGATGTCTCGTTTTTTTCGGAAATCCTCTGTCACGTGATTGATCGCATCGAGCTGAATCTGGTTCAGGTCACGCGCATCCGCGCAGCCGATCAGGATATGCACTTGTTTTTCTTTCATACTTATTTATGAGGAATATGGCGATCCATAAAGCCCCGTTTTGATTGCTCCCAGGTGGTGACAGCCTTGTTGCGCGATGCAAAGATCTGATCTGAATTTTTGTTGTACACTGCAACGTCTTTGTTGAAGTCGCTCACTGCTTTGTTGTATTTGTCGACATCCTGTTGCGTTCGCTTATTCGCTGGTTTCGACTCGAACGACTTCTTGATCTTTTCAAACTCCTCCGCCTTTATCAGAAAATCTGTCAGCATTGGAATTTTTTCATTCGCCATTGCTTTGTGAAACTCGAGCACCTTTCTGCAGGCGTTTAGCAGCGCTCCATCACCCTTGAATTGCTTTACGGTATCCAGTCGGATCAGCCCCTCATCGGCATATTTCAGCATGGAGTTCTTCGCCTGCTCCACACCATTCAGATTGTTTGCTTTCAGCGCCTCAAGTGCCGTACCTTCCTGCACTGCACTCTTAAAATAGATAAGGAACAGCTTATTGACATACTGGTTTACCTGACCGACCTGCTCGAGTTTGCGGTCTAATTTACTACTATTTCCTTCGGTGAGCGTTACATTGTGTTTTGCAGCAAAACTCTGGTATGCCGGAGGAATCTTTGCGTATGCATCTTTTAGCTTCTGTTCAACTTTCTCCTGTGCCAGCAAATAAGCCTCCATGGCATCATATGACTGCTCCGCAACTTCGTCCATGTCAACGATCTTGTGATAATCTTCCTTGAACACATGCAACAAGATGTTCCAGTATTCAATGTAGGCATTCCGCAGAGAGATATCGCCTTTGTAAGGACGAATTCTTCCGCCTTCGCGAATGACGGTCTGGATGGTGGTGATCAATTCAGCCCTGCGCTTCTCCATTTTACGCGCGCGCTGACCGTGCGCAACCTCGCTCATGTAACTCATATACTTCTGGCGAAGTTCTTCATCTCGGTCGGTCAGCTCGGTCATATGCGCCACAGGGCTGTCGGCTTGCGCAAAGGTGGCAAGAGGAACGCAGATTAACAGAATGAATAGTAAATGTACCGGGGTCATTTTTTTTCTCTTTTAGTTATGGATATATAGTCGCAAATAATATTAAAGCCTTCTTCCAGCGAGATATCTTTTTTAATCTTTTTCACCCAGGTTTTATTGTACTCGTCAATAAAACTGTCCACCACCATGTGCTCCGTGTCGAATTTGTGAAAACTCACTTCATAGCGTGAAGTCTCAGGCCGATCGAGATATCGTTTGAGGAGCGCGTTTTGTTCATCAACGGATTGCTGGTACGAGTTCCAGCTCAACTGATCAGGCACGTCAGAACCATAAATTTTTCTGAGCATGAGTTGGACATCCGATACGATTTCGAACGACCGGTTTTGCGATGTTCGCATTCTGCTCTTTTCGCGAAGCTCCGGAATGGGCAGAAGCGGCAGCGGAGTGTAGTAAGTTTTTTTTACTATCGAATCCTGTGGCAATGCACGCGGCAGAATGCTTTCAGAGAGCGACAAAGAATCATACAGATCCGGAATTACTATCGATGGTGTTACACCTGCAAACTGCGCAGTTTTCCCGTTGACGCGGTATATTTTTTCCAGCGTTATACTTGCGTGCGGAATTGCCGTTGTGACTTTCGCATTGAAATTATACGCTTTCGCATTGGCGGTTAGCGGAAAAATTGCCTGTGCTGTAGCCTTGCCGTAAGTTCGTCCACCAACAACTATCGCACGCCTGTAGTCCTGAAGTGCTGCGGCCACAAACTCAGAAGCCGAAGCGCTGAACGGATTAACCATTACCACCAGCGGCCCGTCATACACGGTGCCGCGATTTATGTCTTTCACCGTTTGCATCACTCCCGCTTTATCCTTGATCACACCCACAGGGCCGGCATCGATAAAAATCCCCGCGAGGGCAACAGCCTCCTGGAGCGATCCCCCTCCGTTGTAACGCAAGTCAAGAATGAGACCTTCAATGCCTTCTTTCTTTAACTTCATGATTTCGCGGGCAACATCGTTCGCGCATTGCGACCCGCCATCGCCCCAGCTCGTATAAAATCCGGGGAGCGAAATAAATCCAATCTTGCGCTCACCCGACAGAATAAAGCTCTTAACGATGTTCTCGTTGTTCTCGATCATCTCCTTTTTCAGTGACATGGACTGGAGAAGGCCACCGGGTTTAGCCACTGTGATGGTCAACACGTTCTGATTTTCGGCAGACATAATTTCATCGACCTCCTGCACCGCCATTCCGCTTACATCAACATTCGGTTTGCCCTGCCATTGCAAATCTTTAATAACATCTCCCGTGTTCAACAAACCAGAATTCCACGCAGGGCCACCGGGTGTGAGCTGGCTGACAACGATCTCCCCGCTTTCATTTTCATCAAGCGTGAATCCAAAATTCAAACCCTTTGTACTCAGTGATGACATGAAATTTTGCATATCAGTCGATGACAGGTAATTGGTGTGTGGATCGAACGCTGCCGCGATAGTTTTCAGATACATTCTTGCCACCATGTTGTCCATTCCGCCAGGATGATTTTTCAGGCGGAATGCATAGCGCTGTATCGCCTTCTTCGACCGGAGTCGCGCTTCGGCATCGTGCTGTTTCAAAAATGAGTTGTCGGCAGAATTGATCTTTTTCTGTTGCCTGATGTCGTTGAAATTTTTCAGCATTTCAAGCATCACCTTTTGTCGCCAGCGCTGTGCCAAGGAATTTTCGTCTGGCGACCACGTTGTATCTATGTCAAAAGATGTTTGCTTGATGAACTCGAAAGGCTCAGCGATCACTTTATCGATCGTAATTGAAACGCGCTTAAGAGAATTATTGTATTCCTGAATGAGGTGGGGCAGGAATCGCCATCCCTTGCCTTTCAGGTCATCGTCAATTGCAGCCGATGTTTGCGCGAGCGCTTTTACCTGATGCTCAGTGAAGTACAAGCGATCGGGATCGAGCTCATCGAGTACACTGGTAAAAACCCATTGCGAAAATCGATCATCGATAGGCCGTGGCGAAAAATGTTCTTTACTGATGGTTTGGACAAGAAGCAACGCATCCTTTTGATAGTTTGTTGGCGGTTGGGCAGAAACGGCTACCGCGAGCAGAGATAACAAGCCAGGCAGGAGGGTTTTCATTTTAAGAACAAAAAATTGAGTTTGCGGGGAATCTTGTAATTTAAGACGTACAAGATAAAATTTTTGCCTTGAAGATCAACACGCATCATGCTGCAATCCTGAATGAAATTAAGGCGCGATCGGGAGTGCCAACAAGTCATACGTTTCTCGATGGCTATTTGGGTAACTCCCATCCACGGTATCCGATCAATGCACCAACGTTGCGAGAAATTGCAAAAACCTGGGCGAAAGAAAATAAAACACTCACTGCCAAAGAATTCTGCTCTGTTTTGGATTCGCTGATAAATGCTCCTTCCTCCACCGAAAAGGTAATGGCAGGTATCATCATGGATTACGGCACGAAAGAGCAGATCACATTCGATCCAAAAATTTTTGATAGATGGCTGGACCAACTTGAGGGCTGGGCGGAAGTGGATGCGGTCTGCACAGGCAGGTTTACAATCAAAGCAATCCCGGAGAACTGGAGCGCGTGGGAAAAGCTCCTCAGGCGTTTCGCAAAAAGTAAAAACATCAACAAAAGGAGAGCGTCACTCGTACTGCTTTGTTCCCCGATTCGCTATGCCGACAATAATGAAATGGCCGAAGTGCATTTGAAAATATCGAACGGCTCAAGCACGAAAAAGAAGTTCTGATCACGAAAGCAATTTCCTGGCTGTTGCGAAGCATGATCAGAAATTTCAAAAATGAAGTGTCGGATTACGTGCGTGAAAACAAAGATTCGCTTCCGGCCATTGCCGTGCGCGAAACGCTTGCGGTACTGAAGACAGGAAAGAAGACGAAAACTGTTTGACCGACCAGGTCAGTCCCTGTTTGTGCCACTCCAATTGTCATTCTGCAAGTGATAATCCTTCATTGAAAGCTGCACTTGTTTATACGCCTCCACCAGCGCTTCGTACGGTCTGTATCCAACGATCATGATTCCTTTGCCTTCTGCATTTTTCATGGTAAGCGTAGGGTATCTTCCAATGCTGTAAAACCTGGCCTTTTGCAGATCTGACCTGAAGAGATCTTTACCTTTGTCGGTCTTCAGGTCTGTCTCAAACTGAGCAAAGTTGAAATCTTCGTATTTCAACTTTGATGCAATATCCAGGAGCACTTCACGCCTGGAAATATTTTCACCTTCTTCCATCAGGCATTTCCGGATCTGGAAAAGATAATCGTCAGCCGCGGTCTTCGACTGAAGCAAGGCAGTCTTCACGGCAATGCAGGCAGGATATGATGAAGATGGCGGATCTTCGTGCCAGATGCTGTACTTCATCTTCACGTGCGTCACTTCGCTGGCATGCATCCACACCGGACCCATCTGAATCGGTTTGGTAACTGAATTCATCGGGTCATTGTATGTCTTCCAATCCGGAATCATGCCGCAGAGAACATAATCGTATCGGATTTCTTCCGGGTAGGTTTCCAGAAGTTTGCGCCAGTGATTTTCAAGCGCCCAGCTCCAGCAACAAAGCGGGTCAGTATAAAAATCAATTTTTACCTGACCCACCATGTGTATATCACTTACTTGTTTTTGTTGATTTTTGTTTTGCACTTTCTTCCCCTGGTGTTGAACGTTGTGATGATTGATTTCCGGGCTCGCGGTCTGAACTTCCTGCCGGGCCATTCGCATAAGTGCTCCATTGATTTTCACCCTTTGGTGTTGCTGAAGTCACTTCTTTACTGCGTGTTGCGCTGAGCGCTTTGTCAAGCTCTTCAACTGTTTCCTCCGTCCTGCGCGTTCCTTCGATCGTCTGGTTTGTCATTCCAGCAGTTTGAGAAACATAGGAGATCGGATCATCTACATATCGCCATACTTCTCCAAGCTCAGGGCTTACACCTTCGTTCCATGGTCCGCGAACTTCCTGTCCGTTGGACAGATTGAAATACATGTTGCTAAACCTCGGATCGCCCTGCAACACGCCCGGAGGAAAATTCGGTTGAATGGTTTGCAGTGCTGCATCGAACATCTGGAAGTGAGCGATCTCGCGTGTCATGAGAAACTTCAATGTTTCCTTCACATACGGATCGTCAGTAAACTTCATCAGGTATTCATACACGATCTTTGCGCGTGATTCTGCTGCCATGTTCGAGCGTAGGTCAACAGTGAGGTCAGAATTTGCGTTGACGTATGTTCCCTGCCATGGAATGCCGCGACTGTCGGTAAGAACCGGACCGCCTGCGCTTTCAATTAGGAAATGAGGATTCGACATGGCTTCGTGGATCACATCTTCCTTCGCTGCCTTCCCTCCCATCAGTTTCATGATCTCAGCTTCATCGGCTGCATCTTTCAATTTGCCGTTCACTCCTGCGAGCAGCATCTGAATCGTTGCGCCAACAATTTCGAGATGGCTGAATTCCTCCGTTGCGATATCCATTAACAGATCGTACTTGTCTGGATACGGTTCTTTCGCTGGAAATGCCTGAACGAAATATTGCATCGCAGCTTTCAGCTCTCCGTTCGGTCCACCGAACTGCTGTAACAACAAATTCGCAAAACGGGGATCAGGTCCGGACACCCGTGCATTGAATTGTAAATCCTTTACGTGATAAAACATAGGCTTTCTTTTAGTGGAACTCAGGATTTTTAAAGGACCATGCCACCGAGAATCTCAGTGTATTCTTCTTGTCGCTCAACACATTGTTGGGGAAAATCCAGACCACGATGAGCGCTCGAGGAGATGGCAGAAAAATAAAAAACCCTTCCAGACGGAAGGGTTGAAGTGATCGTGGAGCCGCAGAGAATCGAACTCTGGTCCAGAGAAGATAGTGAAGTGCTTTCTACATGCTTAGTTGATATTGATTGTCGGGAGCAGCAAGGTCATCAACAACCTAAACTACACCTTAGTCACTTGTCTTAGCCGTGATTAGTAACCTCACACGGAGCAGTTTTACTGAACGACACCGCTATACCAGCGCCCGTAAAACGGAGGCCCTGAGCGATGATGGCTGGGGAGCTCTTAGCTCTACCCTAAGCTTACTTAGCGTTTTGCTAAATTAAGCGGCCATGGCGTAAGTATTTTCGCCAAGTATGATGTAGGACTATCTTTTAAGGCTCTCATCCCATGAGCCTGCATGCTTCCACACGCCATTACACAGCCTGTCAAAACCGGTCGGCCCCGTTTGAGCCAGTAGGCAATAAGCAATTTGCGGTAGGCAAATAGAAAGACAAATATAAATAGAAAATAGTTTCGTTGATTTTTCAATGATTATCAAACACTTCAATTGTCACACGAACAATTTTTCAGAGGATTTGCCTACTGTCTTTTTGCCTACTGCCTACTTCTCTTATCTTGCAGCAGAATGGAAAATTTTGTCGTTTCTGCGCGTAAATACAGGCCTACCGGATTTGAAGAGGTTGTAGGTCAGGAGCATATTACGACTACGCTCAAAAACGCGATCGATAACAACAAGCTTGCACAGGCACTTCTGTTCTGCGGTCCGCGCGGTGTCGGTAAAACGACTTGTGCGCGCATCGTGGCTCGCCTGATCAATGGTTTCGAAGAGCGGGCAGAAAATAATGCGCTCAACATCTTTGAACTCGATGCCGCATCCAATAACTCCGTTGAAGATATCCGCAGCCTGATCGACCAGGTTCGCTATCCTCCGCAGTTCGGAAAATTCAAAGTATACATCATTGACGAGGTTCACATGCTTTCAAACGCTGCATTCAATGCATTTTTGAAGACACTGGAAGAACCTCCTCCATACGCGATCTTTATTCTGGCAACAACGGAAAAACACAAAGTAATTCCTACGATCCTTTCGCGTTGCCAGATCTTTGACTTCAACAGGATTCAGATCAGCGACATCGCCAACCACCTGAAGAAGATCGCGAAGCACGAAGGTATTCCTGCAGAAGATGAAGCACTGCACCTGATCTCACAGAAAGCTGACGGTGCTTTGCGCGATGCTTTGTCCATCTTCGACCTGATGGTAACGTATGCCTCAGGGAAAGGCGTTACGTTTAAAGACACACTCTCAAACCTTCACATCCTCGACTATGATTATTACTTCAAGGTAATCGATTCGTTGCTGTCGCAAAATCACACCCAACCGTTGTTGTTGTTTGATGAAGTGCTGAAGAAAGGTTTTGACGGCCACAACTTCATTGTCGGACTCAGTGAACACCTGCGGAACCTTCTGGTAGCGCAAGACGTCCGCACCGTCATGCTGATGGAAGTGCCTGAAAGCGTGAAGAAGAAATACGCTGAGCAAGCCCAGTCTGCATCGCCATCGTTGTTGCTGACCTGGCTGAACATCGCGAACCAATGCGACATCAATTACAAGGGAAGCAAGAACCAACGACTCTCTGCTGAACTGGCGTTGATGAAAATGGCGCATGTGGGCCATGTGCTCAATGTACAGAATGGCGCTTTCGCTGATCCCGCATTAGCAGGCTTAAAAAAAAAATTAGTGTAACGTCTGAAGAGGCTCCGGCAACATCCGCTGAAGTCAGCTCACCTCCTCCTGCTCCGCCACCACCTGCTGAACAGCGACCAGTAGTAGCGTCAAATCCTCCACCAGCTCCACCGCTTCCAACATCAGGCAATGAGCCATCGAAGTCGAAGGGAATTCCGAAGACAGTGAAGCTCACCGATCTGCTCAAGACGGACACAAAAGCTGCCGGCAAAGAGCATGTAGCGGAAAAGATCATGAACGAGCCGTTCACTGAGCAACAGCTGCGTGACGCCTGGAATCAATATGCCGAGCAACGCAAAAAATATCAGGCGGAGTTCCAAATGCTTTCACAACCGTATCAGCTCAATGACAAGCAGATTATCGTGACGCTGCTGAGTCCTGTTCATGAAACAATGCTCGACAATATCAAAGTCGAGCTCGCAGGTTTTCTCAGAGACAAATTGAAAAATAGTAACATCCAGGTAACGGGCGTGCTCACCCAAAGTGACGACAAAAAAATCATCTACACGAACCGCGACAAGTTTGACTACCTCGCAGACAAGAACCCCATTCTGAAAGAGTTGAAGGACAGGCTGGGGCTGGATACAGATTTCTAGCTGGACGCCAGGGTGCCGGGGCCCCGGGAATCCAGGAAAGTTGTGCCGAGCCCGTATCCCGGCCTATCTGGCATCCCGGCCTCCTATTCCTTAACAAAGAGTCCCCACCCGTCCCCTTCTTTCGTTGTTCCATTTTCGAAAGTTTTTATCCACTCGAGAAAGAGCACACGGAAACTTTCAATTTCATCGCGAAGAAGTTTGAGGTATCGTTCGTCTTGTAAGTCCAGGTACTTTGCGGAAGAGGTTTGCGCGAGAAGGCTTCGGGCGTGAATCTTGATAACGGTGGCGTTCTCCATTTTTAAAATGTAGTCGTCCATGGCTTCTGCGCCAGCGATCTTGGCAGGAATGATCATCGCGTCCTGCAACATCAGGTCGCGGTGATACTTTGCGCGGCCCTCGTCATTAAAGGTATCTACAATCTGTTCAGTGAGATCGAGAATCTCAAGTGATTTTTTGTAGATGGGGAGCGATTCAAGCTTGCGCTGTTCTTCTTCCGGATCGTAGCCGTCATCATCATCGTCATCATCGTCTTCCCACATAAATAGGGTTGGTCAGAGTTTCAGCTAATTAAGAGGAGGCGGCCTGTTGCCTCACCTCTTAATATAACATTTGCCTGATCATGATCAAAAAATACTTCTCCGTCTTGGAGATGTTCGTCTGCGCGGAGCTGTTCCAAACAACAACCCAAAGACACCACGCACCAGTTCCTTGCCGACTTGCTTTGCGACCGGTGATGCAATGACCTCTTCGAACGTTGATTTTTCTTTCTTTGCAGGTCGGCCTGAGCTTGCAGGGCGAGAAGAGTCGTTTTCTTCTACATCATTTTTCATTCGCGCTTCGAGCAGCTCAAACGCGCTTTGCGGATCGACATCATCCTTGTATTTCCTGTACATCTCTGACTTGTTGAGATGCGAAGTATAGTCATTCGCTTCGAGAGGACCCATAATCGAGCGTGGTGGAACAAGGTGCGTTACCACTGTTTCGGTCGGAATACCTTTTTCATTCAGCACGGTGATGAAGGCCTGGCCAGTACCGAGCTGTGTGAACTGCTGTTCCATATTGTAGAACTGCGAGGAAGGAAAAGTCTTGATCGTTTCCTTTAACGACTTCACATCGTTGGGTGTAAACGCCCGAATCACATGGTGCACACGGTTTCCCAGCTGCGACAGTACCGATCCTGGAACATCAGCCGTTAACTGCGTACAGAAAAACACGCCAACACCTTTAGACCTGATGAGGCGTACCACCTGCTCGATCTGTTCCATGAATGCCTTCGATGCATCTTTGAACAACAAGTGAGCTTCATCAATAAAGAAAACAAGTTTTGGTTTATCGAGATCACCCGCTTCGGGAAGTGACTGATAGATTTCCGCCAGCAACGCAAGCATGAAGGTAGAAAAAACTGCGGGCTGGCTTTGGATGTCCGAAACGTTCAGAATGCTGATGACACCCTGACCGTCAACCTTTTCAAAGAGATCGTCAACATCAAACGATGGTTCACCAAAAATATGATCGACACCCTGCTGCTCCAGTGAAACGATCTTGCGGAGTATTGTTCCTGATGTAGAGGATGAGATCTTGCCGTAGTCTGATTTTATTTCTTCCGCACCTTTTCCTTCTGTGAGGTAGTTGAGAACCTTTTTCAGATCCTTAAAGTCGACAATCGGCAAGCCTTTGTCATCTGCATATTTGAAGATGACATTGAGCACCCCTGTTTGCACTTCATTGAGCTCGAGAATTTTGCTGAGCAGGATCGGTCCGAACTCGGTGATGGTTGCGCGCATTTGTGCACCGTTCTTGCCGGTGAGCGAATAGAGCTCAACGGGAAAGGCTGATGGTTCGTAACGGATGCCGAGCGCTGCAGCACGTTCCTCAATCTTCGGATTGGTCGTGTTTGCCTTTGCCATCCCGGAAAGATCTCCTTTGATGTCGGGCATGAAGACCGGCACACCTGCTGCCGAGAGTTGTTCTGCGATGAGCTGCAGGGTGCGGGTTTTCCCTGAGCCGGTTGCGCCAGTAACGAGACCATGTCGGTTCATCATGCGCAGTGCAAGATTCACTTTTGCATCGCTGATGATTTCTCCACCGAGTACGCCTGCTCCAAGGTAAATTGTTGATGAATTGAATGTGTACGACTTCTGAATAGCAGAAATGAATGCCGATTTATCCATGACCAAACATAATAAAAAGACCCCTAAATCCCCTAAAGGGGACTTTAATGCAGCGCTCGAAAAAGTTTCAAACACCCGCTGAATTCATTAGCAGTTGAAGGCCGATGAGGTGATTGGCTATAGGGATAAATAACGATCAGATTATTAACATAAGCCGACCGTGATGCCATTAAATGAGTTCAACAGTGATGTGCTTCGAATTTCAGCATATTGTGATAGCAGCACTTGCCTTAACCGCAGGGGCGCGATGAGGCGATGTTCGGATAGCTGCCATCAGAACTTTAGGATCAGTCAAATAGAAATAAGTTATTTCTTTTCCTCTTCGTAATTCTGAAACGTATAGAGGAATCCTAATGAGAACACCTGGCTGAGCTGCGCTCCCGGATCCTGATCATAATCGTAGATCAACACACCACCCAGCGTTACATTGATGAAGCGATTTACACGGGCTACAAAATCTACGTCAAGCCTGTGGTCGACTGTTTTGCCTTCGAACGTTTCATAGTTGGCGTAGAGGAGATAGCGTGCTTTCAGGTTTACGTTTTTGGCGATCTCTTTATTGAAGTCAGCCATAGCCTGGAATGCCAGCAGTTCGAGTCGGGTAGTTTTGGTTGAATCGACACCGTAGGGTTCCGGGCCCACTGTTTTCGTAAACCGTGTTGGATCCTTTACAATCGTGAGACGTGGCGCGAAAGGTGAAAGCCTGAGTTTGAAATAATCCACCGGGTGATATTCGAAACCCCAGGCGGATGTAATGAAGGCTGGGGCGAAGGCATCGGAAATAAGGCTTTTTGTGCCGTCATCATTATAGAGATAGCCTTTGTCAAACTGCGATAAAAAGGTCAGGGATGAAAACAATCCCCAGTTCTTACTGAGTTCATATCCATATTTTGTGTCCAGGAACAGCCTGTCTATTGATTTACGCTTACCCTGGCCAGCGTTATTGACAAAACCGTAAGCCAGATCAAATTCATTGTCCCACGAAGCACGATCCTGTTTGTAGTTGGCTTTGTAGTTGAGAAATGTGTTAAACCCGAGAGAACTTACACCTCCGGCCTTCCAGTTTGATGAAAAAGAGGCCTGATTGAGGTTTATGGCGAAGTTGAATTTCTTTTTCCACAGCAACGTGTCGCCTGCATCCTGGGCAAAAATCAGGATTGGCAGCGAAAGCAGGATCAAAAAGAGGATAAATACCAGTATGGTTTTCTGGAGCGTCAAGGCAATATTCATATGTTGAACGGTTTAAGGCCCTAAAAAAGGATACCAAACCACCAACAATACTAAATATTGTTCAATTTTATTTCGTCCAGTGCGACTTCGGTAAGTGGTTTGGTGATAAACTTAATGACGTGATTGTTGTTCACAATCTTATCAATGTCTCTTTTATTATCAGAGCTTGACAGGATGATCACTTTGCATTTGTTCCTAACCACCTCATTGAATTTCTCGAATTCGTAGAGGAATACGAATCCATCCACAATTGGCATGTTAATGTCCAGGAAGATCAAGCTGGGGAGATTATCCGCGCTGTTCTGGTTTTCGCGCAAGTAGTCAAGCGCGGCTTTACCCGAACCCTTCACTTCTACCCTCTTTGCGAACTTAGTGATCTCGATGATCCTCTTACTGATAAAATTATCAGTATCGTTATCATCTACTAGCATTACTAAGTCAATGGCTTTTGTATCAGTTTGCATTAACATTTATAGCGTAACAAGTCTCCGCCTACCTTTCGGAATCCACAAAAATATTCTTTTTTACAAAATATGGTAATCGCTCAACAAAAATTGCGGGCACACAGGTAATAAAATGTGCCTAAACGATGAAAAACTACTATTGGCGTTGCTGGATTCTTAACTTTTCACCCACTGCAAGTGAAAAATCCTTCTTTTCATTCCAATCCATCAACTCTTTTATCGTAACCCCATATTGGCGGGCAATGCTGTATAAGGTATCAGACGATCTGACCTCGTGAAGCACTTCCTTCGATGCTGCGCGGGCGGTGGGAACTTCGGCAGCAGGTTCCGCACCACTGAGCTTCAGAATCTGACCAATTTTGAGCCCTTGCTGCAGATCGAGTTTGTTCCATTCTACCAGGTCCATCACACCAACATTGTACAGCTTTGCGATGGAGTATAGTGTTTCTTTTGCCTGGACCACATGCTCCGTTTTTTTCGCTGTCGGAAGGGGTTCAGGAAGTTGCTGAGGTTCTGTAACCACTTCAATTGTCTCTACCGGCTGGTCTTCAACTACAGGAGTGTCGGCCGCAACTGCTTCATTTGGCTGAACTTCAGTTTTTTTGTTCACGTCTGTTTCGTCCGTTGCGACTTCTGCGGTCGCAACCGCCCCGAGCGACTCACTCACCGCAGAGGACTGGACATCAGTGGTTTCGGGAATAACAACAGTGTCGCGAACAGGTGGCGAGTCGGTAGAAGCGGTCCAGTTGAATGTTTCGCTGTTATCAACTGCCACGGTAGTTTGGGCTGACGTTGACAAACCATCCGACTGCGGGCGCATAGACGCGAGGAAAATTGTCTGGCCCGTGGCAACGGTGGTAGCGCCCCCAATCCTGTTGAAACGCTGCAGTCTTTTTAGCTGCACTCCGTATTGCTGACTGATCTGCCACAGATCTTCGCCTTCCCTTACGCGATGGAAATTTTCCGTGGCTCTTCCACGCTTCTTGCCGAGGAAATAGTATTGGCCCGCCTTTATCGTCTGACCTGAAGACATGTCATTCCACTTGAGAAATTTTGCAAGGTTGACGTCAGCACGTTGTGCGAGTGCGGCTGCATTTTCACCTTCTCCAGCTTTGATGGCAAGAACGCCATTGATGCGCTTCTTTTCCGCCTGAACTCTTACAGCAGGAGACGTAGGCGCAGGCTTTACAGTCTTATTTTCGTTGCTGGCAAAGACTGGTATCGAAACTGTGCTGGCATTCACGACAGGAACTGCCACGATGTATGTCCTGTCATCAGGAACGTCACCTGTCTTTGTCCACTTGTTGTACGCCACCAGCTGTGCTTCGTCAACTCCAACTTCTTTGGCAATCTGTTTTAAAGATTTGCCCTGGCTGTTCGGATAAGCAACAAGGTCGACTTGTCCTTTGCCGGCAACGGAGGGCTCGTAAGCAATCTTATGGGCAAGAAACTTCTTTACATACCAGTATGTCTTGCTTGTAATTTCCATGTGTGACGCTCCCGCCTGTGTGTCGCTGACACTTCGCATAACACCTCCTGCTCCCATCTGGTAAGCCTGAAGTGCGTAGATCCAGTTGTCGAAAAACGTATTGTTCTTTTTGATGTACCGGGCCGCTGCACGCGATGACGATGCGATGTTGAGACGCTCGTCAATGTGCTTATCAACCCGCAGACCCATTTCGACCGCGGTAAAATCTTTGAATTGCCAGAAACCGACAGCATTTGAAACGGACACTGCATCCGCGATTAACGCACTTTCCTGTAACGCAAGGTATTTGAAGTCGTCAGGGAGCTGTTCTTCGGCAAAAATCTTTTCAATGATTGGAAAATAAGCGCGCGCCCGGTCGACTTTGATCGCATAGTGTTTAGGCGACTGTGTCATGGCATCAACATCTTTCTGAATTTCCCTTCGCGCATCATCACGGATGGTAAGGGTAATGCCGGCAAATTCCATCTTATGGGGAACCTGAGGAGTCTGCGCAGCTAACGGAAATACCGCAGCAAAAAGTAGCGCAACAAGTATTCGCATAGATTAAAAAATTTCTTACTGTCTGACTTTACGTAATATCATTATGCCATCCCTTACCGGTAACAGCACGCTTTCCACTCTGCTGTCCTTGCTCACCTTTTCGTTAAAGCCAAGTATTGCCCGGGTATCCTTGTCAGGCTTGTCCTGGAGCACCTTTCCACTCCACAAGACGTTGTCGGCCAGTATAATACCGTTCAAATTTACGCTATCTATCACTAAATCGTAGTATCTGCTGTAGTTTTCTTTGTCGGCATCAATAAAAACGAGGTCGAATTTCTCCTGAAGCTCGGGTATAATCGTCACTGCATTTCCAACGCGGAAGTCGATGCGATCATTATAGCCTGACTCCGCAAAATATTTTCGCACCGAATCCTCAAGCTCTTCATTGATGTCAATGGTGATGAGTTTGCCGTCCGGTACAAGTCCCTCTGCCATGCACAGCGCTGAATAGCCGGTGTATGTACCGATCTCGAGGATCCGTCTCGGCCTGAGCATATGGCTGAACATGGAAAGTAAACGTCCCTGCAAGTGACCTGAAAGCATGCGCGGCATCATGACGTTCGCGTGCGTGTGGCGATTGATCCGCTTGAGCAGATCGCTCTCGGGCGTTGTGTGCGCTTCGGAATAGGCGAGGATGTCGGGGTTGATAAATTCCATCACGAAAATTAGTTAAAAGCTATGGCTGTTAGCTATAGCTATGGTAAATACAGTTAGCCGAAGACACATAGTCCACAACCATCATCATTCGCCATAGCTATAGCAATAGCTATCAGCCTTTTTCCGGTTCCATAATCAGATAGCTCATCTTCGACTCGTCAAAAATATCCTGAGCGATGTCGCGAAGCATTAACGAATCAACTTCGTCAATCTGATTGTACGTCTCTTCCAAAGTTGGAATTCTGCCGAGGTCGAGAATACTTCGTCCCATCATCAGCATGAGGCTTAGGTTATTTTCTTCAGCCATGGCGAGTTGGCCTTTCAACTGTTCCTTAGCGGATTCCAGCTGACGCCTTGTGAGCGGTTTCTCGCAGAACTTGTTCAATTCTTTTTTAACAAGGTTGATGCACCTGTCGAGCTGTTTTGGCTCTGTTCCGAAAAACACCGCAAACAATCCGGTGTCGGTATAGGGAACATAATGCGCATCGATCGAGTATACAAAACCATATCGCTCTCGCAGTGCAAGGTTCAGCCGCGAATTCATGCCGGGTCCCCCAAGCATGTTGACGAGGACATACAACGGAATTCTGTTGGGATGCTTCAATGGATACGCATCGCGACCGATCGCGACCTTGGCCTGTTTAATAGTTCTTCGCAGCACTTCTTCCTTCGCGGAATAGCGCTTGAATTTCTCACGGCTCAACATCGCTTTTCTGAATCTCACCCCTTCGAAATATTTCCGCGCCATCCGTTCAACAACATCAGGTGAAATATTTCCAACACAGGAGAAAACAATCTTGTCGGTGCTGAGATTTTTCCTGAAGAAGGAAAGGAAATCTTTTTTCCTGAACGACTTTACCGTTTCAGGTTTTCCAAGGATGTTCATTCCCATCGGATGGTCCTTGTAGACGATCGCTTCGAATTCATCCTGCAATGCTTCATCGGGACTGTCGTAATACATTGCCATCTCTTCGAGGATCACCCCGCGCTCTTTTTCGATCTGGTGCTCCGGGAACACTGAGTTGAATGTGATGTCGCTAAGGATGTCAACTGCTTTTTCAAAATACTGATCACGCACCGATCCATAGAACACAACTTTCTCCTTGTCAGTGTACGCGTTCAATTCTCCTCCCACGGAGTCAAGGCTGTTGATGATATTATAGGATCGTCTCCTGCGGGTGCCCTTGAAGGCCATGTGTTCCCAGAAGTGCGCTATCCCCTGATTGTCGGTATTTTCATCACGGCTGCCTACATCAAGGATGATTCCGCAATGGACAATCTTGGTTGTAGCCAGCTGTTGATGCACCACCCGTATTCCATTGGATAAGCGAAAAATCCTGATATTTCTCATTTGTACAAGTTATTAAATAAACTGTTTCGACTACGAACACTTTTGCCCGATCCCGGTCAAAGCATTTGCCATTTTTTTTTGCTTTTGCGTAATTAATGAAGGAATGCAACTGGCATAATGATTGCAAATTTCAAACCGCTATGAATACACAAAAAGTAAAAACCTGCTTTACCATTACCTTTACTACTGAACAGTATGACCGTGCCCGTTCGTATGTTGAGGAGATGAAAAAACACCGCAACCGGGTTTATTGGTTAGGAAAAGAAGGTAAAACCGATGAAGAGCTTGTAATTGAGCAGATTGCCCATAGAATTCTTTCTGGTTTCTACAATTCCGAACCCTTTACAGCTGGTAAACAAATTATCAGAATGGATAGTGCCGTACACGGCTAGTTTTTCGGTTGGGGAGGAAAAAGGGCATTAGGCACAGGCATTGGGCATTTGTAGTGCATGCCAACCCTTGTGATTTTAGATCCTGTCCAGCACTTTCTTTATTAAGGAATCGACAACCTTATTCGGATCTTTAGAAAACTTGTTTTTAATGCGGTTTGCGATGATGGCGTTGGCGCTTAAAATCTCGTGGCCAAGCAGGCGTCCCATAGCATAGTAGCCAGCAGTTTCCATTTCAAAATTCGTCAGCCAGAAATCACTCGTTTTATTGTGATAATAGTTGAGGTCTTCCAACAGTTTAGGATACCTCGTGCTGATTCTCAATTCTCTTCCCTGAGGTGCATAAAAGCCAGGCGTTGTCACCGTGTTGCCTACGATCATATCCGAACCTCCAATCTGTTTCCGCAGCTGTTCCGAGCCACGCACAACATAGGGCTTAAATGGAATTTTCGTTTTCGCCTGAATATCCTCGGCAATGTGGTGTTCAAAGTCATCCTGTTTCAGCTCATAGAAGGCCATCAGGTTGTCAAATCCGACTGCGTAATCCGTGATCAAGTGAGATCCAACCGGGATGTCTTCCTGCAATGCTCCGGATGTACCAATGCGTATGATCTTCAGTTTTTTCTTACGGCTTTTTGGTTCGCGCGTTTTCAGGTCAATGTTGACAAGCGCATCAAGCTCGGTGAGGAAGATCTCAACGTTATCTGTGCCAATGCCGGTGCTCATCACCGTGATGCGTTTACCGTTGTAGGTTCCTACGTGTGTGATGAACTCGCGCTTGTTCATCTCAAACTCGATGTCATCAAAAAATTCGCTTACACGATTCACGCGATTGGGGTCTCCCACCGTGATGATGGTATCTGAAATCTGTCTGGGAAGCAAACTCAAATGGTAGACACTCCCGTCTTCATTCAGGATCAAATCAGTTTCAGATATTTTGCGCATAAGGGGATTTATGCTTTTACTTTTTGTGCCGGATTTCCAAACACCGTTTCACCTGCATTGACCGGGCCGATCACTACGGAGCCCGCACCAACACGAGCACCTTTGCCAATGGTGATTCCCGACACAACAACTACACCCGAACCGATAAACGCCTCATCCTCGATCACAACACCGGGATTGATAATGCTGCCTGCTCCTATCTGAGCGAAGTCACCAAGCTTCGCTTCTGCACCAATGTGCACGTTTGCATTGATCAGACAGTGATTTCCAAGTTCTGCCCCGGCACCAATTGTCACACCTACGTCAATAAAATTTCCATGGCCGAGCGAAGTGCTGTCAGGAATTACGGCAGACTTATGTATTGCGTTAACAGGTTGCATGTGACGCACCTCCTGTATCATCTTCACAAGACTCTTCCTCAGCTTATTGTCATCAACCGCCACAAACGCTTCACACTTCTTGCCAATAAGTTTCAAAAATCCATCATCGTCCGTGCTGCCCAGCACTTGCACATCATCAATTTCGGTGCTGTGCAGCGACTTGTTGTCATCGAGAAAACCGTAAACGACATTATCATTGCCTTCAAAGATTTCTTTGGCAGCACGACCGAGAAAATTAGCTCCGAATATTAATACTGGGTTATCCATTTATTATCAGTGTTACTTTGATCACCTGATCATCCACGCTGATCAATTGCAGGAATGCGAAGTATTCGCTGCAAACGGATTGCTGTGGCTGGAACAAGGAGGATCAAAAATACGAAGAACGGAAGATATCCAACGCGATACCGTGCAAGTGTACCTAAATTCGGTGTGGAAAGTGTGATGAATATGGCTAACAATATTACATACACAACAATTGCACATAAAAGGATGCTAACGTTTGAGCTGAAGATTTTGGGGATGTGTTTCAGCGACAACGCGAACAACATAAGCAAGACCAGATTCTCACAACTGATATACCAGCCAAAAAAGTTGCCGGCATCAAAGAACAACGGACGGAACAAACCGGCAAAGAGGGCCTCCGGACTATGACGAAGCAAACTGCGAAGTGAAGGCTCAATGTCTTCGAAAATGATAGTGGTGCCTGGCCGGGAAAATTCCTGAAAGGCGTTATAGTTATTAACCATTACCTGTAAGAGCCGGTCATGACGAAAGTTTGGATGCAGCAGCGATACGCCCGCGATCAGCGCGAACAGAATGGCGAGCCAGACGAGATAGCCGCGAACACCTCGCCACTCCGTCTTCACAATGACGCTGAACAATTGGTAGAGTATCGTGGCACCGAGAATGGCGAAAAAAATGCCGGCAAAGTAATACTTCAGTTTCCACAGCAAGTAGGCGGAAAGAACTGTGGCAAGTATCTCAGCCACGGATATTTTTTTACGAAACCAAAATCGGATGAAGACACCGCAAATAAAATAGAGACCCGCCATCGCTAACGTTTCCTTGATAAGACCAGATGTCCAGAAAACAACTGACGGAAAAAACAAAAGTGCAACCATTGCAGGGGCCGTTGCTGAGGGGAAATTTTTATGAATTTGCTTTACGAGATACCATGCTCCGAAGAAGGAGACCAGAGAAACATAAATGGACACAAGCCAGTAGTTTTGAAAGCTGACCAGGGTGAACAAACTCACGATCTTTACCATATATACCGCGCGTTGGTCACCGAACGAGAGTTGTGCCGAAACGTTATTCAGAAATGAAGACGACCACAGAAAGTTAAAGTAAGATGCGAGGTCTTTATAAGCTATGTTGGCGAGGCTAACGCCATCAGAGAAGAAGGCGATTGTGTCTCCACTTTTATAATAGAAGACGTAAACTATTCCAACACCGACCCCGGCTATCACCTTCCAAGCAAGTGCAGCCAGAAAGAATTTTCGCAATGCGGATTCATTCCGAAAAACGCTTATGCACAAAGCTGCAGCAATCAACAGGAAAACTATTCCGAAAAATATATTCATGATTTCCCGGGGAGGAGAAGCGAGAATCCGATCGTGCAATCGAGGCAGCGTCTTTTCATACAATAATTATTAAACAATTCGATCAGTCCCTGAGAGTCTGCTGCCGATGCCGCCAGCCAATCACAATTCTTCCATCGCTTGATAATGGCATTGTCTTCCGCGGGTATCTCCTGCAGGAAACTGACGGCACGGTCGATGTAGACCTGTTCATCCCGGCTTCTTCCATAGGCAACTAACATCGGAATAACACTGTTGATGAGCAAATTATATACGCTGCTTTCGCCCATCCCCGCGATCCGTTCGTCAGTTGGGTAATCGAAACGATAATGACTTTGCCAGTACTCCGATTGCGTTACAGAAAACATATCCAAAAGGTCTTTATAAGTTGTGGCATCTACAATTTTTGAAAATATATTTTTTTGCTGATGAACGAGCATTGCAAGCTGCGCGATCCGGAGCGTAGGGAAATTCGCAGGACGGAGTCGCAGAAATTTCCATTGTGCTTTGCTCATCTTTCGGTCACTGATGCCATACTTTTTCCCGAGCAGATGATACTCACGCTTCAAGTGCTGAAAGTACTGATCAGCACAGTCGCCTTCAAGGAACCCAGCCTGACCAAACATGAGTGCTTCCAGGTGTGTCATCTGATCGTGCTTCAATAAGAGTTTCTGTGGCAGAATTTCTGCGAGGCGCTCAAATGCAGGAGCGTTGATCTTGAATCCGAAATTTCTGCAGAGAACATGAAAGGCAGTTTGCTCCCAGTCATTTCCATACTTTTCAAGAAGTGCTTGAACAAGCAATGACTTGTTTTCAAGTCGTTCGATCACCGCCTTGTCAAGCATTGTTATCTTCTTAATGTGAGCAACACCTGGAAGCTGATGTGCACAGGGAATTGATTCCGGCTGGTTCACCAGTTTTCGGTAGCGGAGCAAGAGGTCCTCCGAGACACGTCCCTTGAGCTCGGCAGTTGGGAGATTCGATCCGTCTTTTTGCAGAATAAATTGATTCTCCTTCCAGACGACATGCAGGATAACATTGTCATATGCCATGTCAATGTGATGGCGATGGTCTATCCACTCAGACGAGTTGATGTGAATCTCCACGTGGCCTATCCAGACAACATCTGCAATCTGGATTTTTGCATTCAGAAAATCCGGGCCTGCGTTGGTGTTTTTAAATCCGGGGTGAAGAACTGTGATGATCTCTCCGGAGGTGGTCCGAAAATCTGACTTCTCAAAATACTGATACTGCCAGATGTAGTGAAGAAATGCTTCGTTCATAAGTAATAGTTATGAGTCAAAGCATCGATGGTGTGAAAGTAAAAGTAACGTTATTAAATAGGGTATTCCTAATTTTTTAATTCATTTCCTAAAGGCAAATGCATTAGACATTGGTACATGCAGCGAAAGTATAGTGGGAGCAGCGAAAGTGATCACATCACATCCTTGGGGACTTCGTGGCTAAGGGGTTCTTAAAGATAAGTCTGCAGATAACGCTCCATTTCTTCCTGGACTTTTTTCGCCTCTTTCCCGGCAACTGCAGCAAAATCTCTATCGGTGGATGCGTAGATGATCGCGCGTGCGGAATTCACAAGCAGTCCGCATTGACTGTTCATACCGAATTTTGAAACCTGCTCAAGATCACCTCCCTGCGCGCCAATGCCCGGCACCAGGAAAAAATAATCCGGAATTAGCTCGCGGATCGCTTCGATCTTGTCCGTCTGTGTGGCACCAACCACATACATCAGCTGATCAGGAGTGCCCCATGTTTTTGATTTGAGGATCACTTCTTCATAAAGTTTTCTTCCGGTCACACGCGACTCGATCAACTGGAAATCACTTGCTCCGGGATTTGAAGTGTGGGCAAGCAAGATCACCCACTTATCCTTAAACGCCAGAAAGGGTTTCACAGAATCTTCACCCATGTAAGGCGCCACAGTGATAGAATCAAAATTCATTTGCTGGAAGAAAGCGCGCGCATAAAGCGATGAAGTGTTTCCAATGTCACCACGTTTTGCATCGGCAATCGTAAAAATATCTTTCGGAATATACTCAAGTGTCTTCTGTAAGCTTTCCCACCCCTTTGACCCCAGCGCTTCATAAAAAGCAATGTTCGGTTTATACGCCACGGCAAATTCATGTGTGGCGTCAATGATCTGCCTGTTGAATTCGAAAACGGGATCCGGTAGTGATCGCAGATGCGTAGGAATCTTCTCCAAATCAGTGTCGAGACCAACACAGAGGTAAGATTGTTTTTTCTGAATCTGCGCGAAGAGTTGTGAGGCGGTCATGGTGTAAAAGTAATAAAAGCTATGGCTTATGGCTATGGCTGTAGCAGCTTATGCTCAATCTAAGATGATCTTAAAAACAAAAGCCCCGAAATAATCAGGGCGCGTCACTCTCTTGTTACTGCTCAGTGGCCATAGCTATAGCCAACCGCCATTGCCTTCTACCTCAGGTCGATTACTTCCACTCCCGGATATTTCTTTGGATCGAAAGTGAAGAATGCATCAGCTACGCTGGCGTTCGGATTGAATTTTGAAATGGTGTACTTGTAACGATTTCCGCTCTTATCAAACATTGTCCAGCTCTGAATGCTCTTGTCTTTTTTGCTGATGAACATCTTGATCTTGAAAAACTGCGCGTCCTTTTTTTCAGGAACGAGGTCGATCTCTTCACACAATACACCGCCTTCAGTCTTGTCAGCCAGGTACAGGTATTTGAAATTCTTTTTATAGATCTCGTAGATCTTCGATGGATTGATCTCGTCAGAGTTAGGATCGTAATTGTCGATGTTCACTTCCTTTGCTTCCGGAAGATAGGTCCACATCGTAGTGCCGTTGTTGATCACTTCCTGCTCGGGCAGAACCAGCCGATACTTATCCCCTTTCACCGTAATCTTCCCTTTAAATTCTTCATTCACTTTCTCAACATCGTTGGTCAACGTATAGGAGATATTCGCTTCGAAAGCAGGAATACTTTTATATTTTTTGCTCATGGCATCCAGCGTTTCCAATGCCTTGGCATCGTACTGGGCGAACGTCAGTTTCACAAAAAACATCAAGAGAAGTGCTAAAAACGGCTTTTTCATTATTTCTGGTAAGTCTTAAAGATGCACAATATTACGATTGAGAATGTCTTTCCCGCAATGCATTCAATAATTGTTCCAAACTCATCTCATCTTTTATGAGCACTTCACGTGCTTTGCTGCCCTCAAAAGGCCCGACAATTCCGGCTGCTTCGAGCTGATCGATGAGTCGGCCGGCCCTATTGTATCCGAGCTTCAGCTTGCGCTGGATGAGTGATGTACTTCCCTGTTGATGCATCACGATAAGTTTTGCAGCTTCTTCGAACAACGCATCGCGATCCGAAAGATCCACATCGGAAGCTCCGCCTTCATCATCGCCTTCATACTCAGGCAACATGTAAGCAGAGTCGTAGCCGCGTTGCGATCCGATGAAATCACAAACTTTTTCAATTTCAGGCGTATCGACAAACGGACATTGCAGTCGAATGATGTCAGAGCCGGACGACAACAGCATGTCTCCCTGCCCTACGAGCTGATCTGCGCCACCTGTATCGAGGATGGTCCGCGAGTCAACCTTTGATGTTACCCTGAAAGAAAGACGGGCAGGAAAATTCGCCTTGATCACACCGGTGATGACGTTCACCGAAGGACGTTGCGTTGCCACTACGAGGTGAATACCAATAGCACGTGCGAGCTGCGCAAGTCGTGCAATCGGAGTCTCCACTTCCTTGCCGGCTGTCATCATAAGGTCTGCAAGCTCATCGATCACGAGCACGATGTACGGCAGGAACCGATGGCCTTCCTTCGGATTCAGTTTGCGTGCAACAAACTTGGTGTTGTATTCTTTCAGGTTTCGCGCACCTGCATCTTTCAGAATTTCGTAACGGTTTTCCATTTCGATACAAAGCGAGTTGAGCGTGTGCACAACTTTGCGTGTATCGGTAATGATGGCTTCCTCACTGTTTGGAAGCTTAGCCAGGAAGTGTCTTTCGAGTTTGCTGTACAACGACATCTCTACCTTCTTCGGATCGACCAGCACGAATTTGAGTTGTGACGGATGGCGTTTGTAGATCAGCGAAGTGAGAATAACGTTCAAGCCCACAGATTTACCCTGACCAGTCGCACCTGCCACGAGCAAGTGAGGCATCTTGGCGAGATCAATGATCAGGCCTTCGTTGGAAATGGTTTTACCTAAAGCGATCGGGAGCTCCTTGTCCGACTTCACAAATGCCTGGTTGCCGAACAGCGAGCGAATGCTCACCATTTCACGGTTCTTGTTCGGCACTTCGATACCAATCGTTCCCTTTCCGGGGATCGGTGCGATGATACGAATTCCCAAAGCAGACAAGCTGAGGGCGATATCGTCTTCCAGATTTTTGATTCGCGAGATCTTGATCCCCGCATCCGGAACAATCTCGTATAGGGTAACCGTTGGACCGATGGTCGCCTTGATACTTTGAATACCAATTTTGAAATTGACCAGCGTGGCAACGATCTTATCTTTGTTCTGGTTGAGTTCTTCCTGTGTTACACCTGCTTTCCCTCCGTCATATTCATTCAACAGTTCAAGCGGAGGGAATTGATAATTGCTCAGTTCCAGGGTAGGATCGTACACGCCCTGCTCTTCTACGAGCTGCTCTGCTAGTTTATCGGTGTCAAGAACAGGTTCTTCAATGATGAAAGCCGGCTCTGACTTTGTCCTGGGAGCAACTACTGGTTTTTCAATTTCGAGTTTGAGATCCTTGATCGGAGCAGGTTCAGTTTCCTGCGGTTTCACTAACAGTATTGGCTCCGGCACAGGTTCAGTCTTAACTTGTTCCGGCCAGTTGTCTTTTTCATCCGTGTAGGCAGTAAACAATGGATCCTCACCTTTGTCCGCTTCGGACTTTTCTGCATCCGGCACAATCGCATCGCTGCCCATCGGCTTCGGATCTTTTGCCTGGAAGGCAGGAATAGAAGTGATGTTGAAGTAAAAAATGATAAAGACAAAGAGGCTGAGAATAAGAATGAGAAATGTTCCCCAACCAAACATGCTTTCACTCAGCAACGCCAGTTGATAACCAAGACCACCACCGAGGAAAGTCCATTCGCTTGTTCCATCGTTCACAAGCGTCATGTAGCCGAGCAGAAGGCAAAGCCATAAACCTGAGAAGAGCGAGAAGATCGAGAATGATAATACGCGAAAGAGTTCTCGGTTAAAAACGATCTTGAATCCGACTACAAAAAGAAGCGGGGGAATAAAGAATGCTGCGATACCGAACCAGCGAAAGATGAAGAAGTGAGACACGACTGCACCGTAAAGTCCGAGCCAGTTTTCCGTTTCGCGACCTGACTCAACGAGTGAAGAATCGGAGATTGCCTGCACAACACTCTGGTCGGCTTTTCCTGTGAACAGGTATGAAAACAAAGCCAGGAACAGATAGAGCCCAGCGATCATCAAAAAAAATCCCGCGGCTAGTTTGATGCGCGGATCTTTCAGGAATTCAAAGTTGAATTTTGATTTTGACGACTTTCCCTTCTTCTCCTTTTCAGGCTTCTTAAACGTGTTTGACTTGTATGTGTTCTGTGCCATTCGCTCTAATCTACAAAACTAAGAAAAACATTGATTCTGACGCGGAATCGCAAGGATTTTAACGGTAAAATATAGAGTGAACAACAGCGGGCGGTGCGCGTCTGGGTGCCTTTGAAAACTTTTCCTATCTTAAATCTGAAATCCTTCAATCCCCCTGAAGATGCTACGATCCTTCCGACTTTGTCTGTTGGCAATGCTGTGTGCGTTTGTCAGCGAAGCACAGATTACGAGTACGTTTGACACCGATGCTGATGGCTGGACGTTAGTGCAGAATGGATCTGCGGCAGTTACGTACAATGCTTCAGGAGGGAATCCTGGCGGCTATGCATCCGGGGCCGATCTCGAAACCGGATTCGCTGCGCCAGTGTTCTGGTACTGGGAGGCGCCTCCAAAATTCCTCGGCAATCGAATTTTTTCCTATGGCTTGCAGTTGTCGTTTCAACTTCAGCAAAACATTAGTGGAACAACGCCTAACGAATCTCTCATTCGAATTTCAGACGGAACTACCACGCTCTTTTATTTTCCAGCAACATCGCCTGCCCTTGCACCGCTTTGGACCACATACTCAGTCACAATAAGCGAAGTCTCAGGAAACTGGAAAACATCCAACAGCAGTACAGGAACGGCTGCTTCAAAAGCGCAGATAAAACAAGTTCTTGCAAGTATCACTTTTCTTAGAATTCGCGGAGAATTTAATGGTCCGGGAAATGCAACGCCTGATGTAGGCGGAATTGACAATGTAATCCTTCAATCTTTATCCACGAATGCAGCTCCGGTTATTGCTTCCTTTACTCCATCGAAAGGGAATCCAGGTACAACGGTAACTATATTCGGAAATGGCTTCGATCCAACCGCATCTAATAATGTAGTCTACTTTGCCGGCATGGCCGCTGAGATAACCAATGCATCCCCCACACAACTTATTGTCAAGGTCCCGCAAGGTGCCACGTATGGATTGCTTTCGCTCACAAATAAGACAACGGGTGTAGTTTGTCGAAGTTCAAGACCATTCAATCCAACGTTTACCGATGGAGGCAGAATCATTCCGTCATCTTTAAAAACGAAGGTTGATATCTCGCTTACCGGTGTCGTGGATATTTATGGCGTAAGCGCGGGCGACATCGATGGTGATGGGTGGATGGATGTTGTGGTCTCTGAGAGTGGGGGAAATACATCCGTGCTGCGAAACCTCGGCACGGGAGGCGACATTACAGCATCTTCATTTGCATCAAAAGTTTCTCTGCCTGGATCAAATGCCGCAGGAGGGCTTACTATTGCTGATCTTGACGGAGATGGAAAGCAAGACATCGCTGCAGCGTTCTCCAATGGATCGCTCATGTCTTTTACTACTTTCCGCAATACAAGT
Source organism: Fulvivirgaceae bacterium JP3-4 (assembly GCA_029309925.1). GTDB lineage: Bacteria > Bacteroidota > Bacteroidia > Cytophagales > Cyclobacteriaceae > Chryseosolibacter. Next base: position 412,876 of record JARKND010000001.1, on the reverse strand, counting down.
ACAGTCGGGAACATCTCTTTTGAAACGGCTGAGCTATGGGCAGGATTGGTGTATTCCGGATCGCTGTCATCCGTTGTAGATGTTGATGGTGACGGCCGACTGGATCTTATTGGCCAACACGGGAACGGGAGTGTTTCCCCTGACTTCTGGATTGCACAAAACATCAGCACGCCAGGCAATATTGAGTTTGGCGCTTCGCGAAGTTATTTCGGAGGTTCGACCCTGGACGCTGGCGATGGCGTGTCGTACGGTGATTTAGACAACGATGGTGTACCTGAAATTATTGTCGAACACAGTTTTGGCGGTCAGTTCCAAATTATCAAAAACAACTCAACACCAGGTGTAATTGCGTTCGGTACACCATTCATAATTAATGAAGGTGTCTCAGGCGGAGTGGTAGTCGCTGACTTCAACCTTGACGGCTTGAATGACATCGCCTTCAAGCAAGGGCAGAATAATGACGATGTCCGGATCCGGCTGAATACTTTTGCGGGAGGAACGCTTAGTGCCACCGATTTCACAACTGAAGTGGTATTGAACTGCGACATTTTCAACTATGGCGGCATTAGCATAGCCGACATCAACGGTGACGGTAAGCCCGACATTATGATAAGCGATTCTTCCAACATTGCAGTTTTTGAAAACGTGTTCAGTGGTGGCGTTTTTAACGTCAGCGCATTTGTCCCCGGATATTTGCACCAGGGCGTTGGTATTTCTACTTATCCGACAACACCTGTTGCCGCGGACTTTAATGGTGATAGCAAACTCGATATGCTGGTCGGAATTACCAACGTAAACCCTATACGTCTATCATTCTTTGAAAATCAAAATGTTCACACCCCGGAAATTTCATTGACAACCGTTTCGCCACTGGCGGGGCCCGTAGGCAGTACCGTCACTATAACAGGAAATTATTTCTCAACAACCCCCTCAAATAATCTTGTAAAGTTTGGCGGAGTGAAAGCCGAAGTGATTACCGCAACCAAGACGAAGCTGACTGTTGAGGTCCCGAACGGTGCAGCGTATGGTGCCGTAAGTGTAACGCGCGATGCTTTGACAGCTAAATACCACCTGCCTTTCAAAGTTCTTTTTTCTCCTGGCACCACACTCAACGCATCAACGTTTGGCAGCCCCGTCAATTTTACCGTGCCGACTGCTGATTTTGACATCGATGCTGCCGATCTGGACGGTGATAACAAGATTGATCTTGTCGTTGAAGGCGCAAGTCAGCAATCTTACTTCATAAGAAATACCCATGCTGCCGGATCGATCGGCACCGGGTCATTGACCATTCAGGGAAACACGGCATCGGGCGCAGCCAATCCGCGGCTGATCGATCTAAATGGAGATGGCAAACCCGATATCACATCAATTCAGGGAACATTCCGGAACACGTCAACGCTCGGCACTATTTCGTTCGATGCAGTAACCGGAGTTGCAGGTGCAACGAATATCGGTTATGGAGATTTCAATCTTGATGGAGGATTGGATGTAGTCGGAATAACCGGAACCGTGATCGAGGTGAACGAAAATCAAATGCGTCCAGGCCCATTCGTAACCGGAACGTTCGCATCTCTTAGTGACCCATTCAACCTGCCTTCAGGTGGAACGGCCGTTGGCTCAGCGGTAGCAGATTTCGACAATGATGGGTTGCAAGACATAGCAGCCACTGTTAATACGACTGCAGATAACGTGGTGATCTTTAAGAACAATGGCGGTTACAGGATTTCATTATCTCAATTTGCAAACGCTGGCACGTTTCCCACACTTGACCTTCCAGGAAGAATTTACGAGGCAGACCTTGATGTTGACGGCAAGATGGATCTTGTTGTATACTATCAGGCTGCCGGTCTTAACGGAAACATGATGTCCGTATTTCACAATATAGGAACAGGTTCTATCTCATTTACGAGAGTTGACTACCAACTTGGAGCAGTAACCGGTGCAGCGGGAACAATTGGCGGACCAAGCACAGTTGCTGACCTCGATGGCGATGGAAAACCTGAGATCATCGTTACGTCTGCATCTACCACAGCTGCACGACAAGGTTTTTACATTCTTAAAAACAACTCGACTCCGGGAACGATCAATGTAACTTCGTTTACTTCATCCGGATTGATAGCGCTCAGCGGAGCGCGGGCAGTCGCAGCAGCAGACTTAAACCTGGACCACCGCCCCGAACTCATTTTCACCAGAACTGGCAGCTTGTTGTCGGTTATGGAGAATCTGGTCAGTTCGACCACCGTTTCTTTCACGACACAACCTGCAACGACTACACTTTGTGATGTGATGAATGCGGATCTCACCGTTGCTGCTACGGGCGATACAAACCTGCAATACAAGTGGCAAAAACTTAACACGGTTAGTGGAAGATTTGAAGACGTGCCTGATGATGCAACTTATGATGGAGTCAATTCTCCAACGCTTGACATTTCCAATCCACCGCTTGTCGACACATATCGTGCGGTAGTGCAGGGAGACTACAGTCTTGGGGTTTCGGCCACGGCCGTCTTAACAGTCTCGACAACGCCATCTCCGCCAACGGTAACCGGAGATTCGGAATGCCCTGCGTCAACGGTAAGCCTATCTGCATCCGGAGGCTCAAACGGCAACTACCGTTGGTATTCCGCTTCATCAGGAGGTACCGCTATTGCCGGGGCTGTCAATTCTACGTACGTGACACCCTCGCTCACGTCAACCACTTCTTTCTTTGTGGCGCTGAATAACAATGGATGTGAGAGTATTCGTACGGAGGTCGTTGCCACGATTAACACGGTAACACCCCCCACAATTACCAATGGCAGTCGCTGTGATGCTGGCACTGTCGTACTTACTGGTGGTGGCGGAACCAATGGCCAGTATCGATGGTACACATCGCTTACTGACCCAACCGCAATCCCTGGCGAGGTAAATAGTACGTTTACCACACCCTCACTGACAACCACCACATCCTATTTTGTAGCGTTGAATGATGGAACCTGTGAGAGTGTTCGAACAGAAGGCATCGCTAGTGTGAATCCAACACCATCGCAACCTACAGCCATTAACAATGCGCGCTGCGATAATGGATCCGTGACGTTGGGAGCCTCCGGAGGATCAAACGGAAATTATAGATGGTATCTTTCTTCATCTGGTGGGTCTGCAATTTCCGGGGAAGTTAATAACACATACGTGACACCGTCTCTCTCATCGACAACTTCGTACTTTGTGTCACATCTTATCAACGGTTGCGAAAGCCTTCGCGCGGAAGTAATCGCAACCATCGGTTCACTCCCGGCACCTTCGGTCACAAGTACGAACTTGTGTGCAAATACGACTACCAACTTATCGGCCACGGGTGGGGTGGACGGCCAGTATAGATGGTATTCATCTGCTGTTGGTGGTTCTGCTATCGCAGGTCAGGTGAATGGCGTCTTTACCACTCCTGCTCTATCGACAACAACTTCCTACTTCGTTTCGATTACAGACGGAACGTGTGAAAGTCCACGCACAGAAGCAATTGCATCGGTAACAACAGTCGCAGCGCCTTCCTCTGCTGCCGCAGCACGCTGTGGTCCGGGCACCTTAATCCTTAACGCATCTGGCGGCACCAATGGAAATTACCGGTGGTACGATGTTGCTTCGGGTGGCACTGCTATTTCGGGTGCCGTGAACAGCGCGTTTACAACTCCATCCCTATCTGAAAACACAACGTATCACGTAGCGCTTGTGTCCGGAAGCTGCGAAAGCTCGCGCACACCGGTGACTGCAACGATCAACACTACACCCGCAAAGCCATCCGTTGCATCCAGTGTAACACCAATATCAAACGTAGTGACGATCTGCACCGGCTCGGTAACACTCAGCGCTCCTGGCGGGTTCACGTACCTGTGGTCAACCGGTGCAACAACACAGCAGATCAGCGTGTCAACTGCCGGAAGTTTTACTGTCCAGGTGACAGACGGCAATTCGTGCACGAGTGTTTCTTCAGATGCGATTCAGGTTGTGATCGATGCCAATGCATGCAATGAACCTCCGGTGATCAATGCAGAAGCGCTTACAACTGCAATTGAGGGCAGTGTTTCTCTTGATCTCACAACGATCATATCCGATCCAGACAACAACATCGACTTATCTTCCATCATTATCGTCACGCAGCCACAAAGCGGTGCTAAGGCGACAATCGCGAACGGCCAGCTTCTGCTTGATTACTCCGGAGTATCTTTCTCCGGAACTGATGTCCTGACCATCCGCGTCTGCGATCTGGCGGGAAGCTGTGTCACAGAAAATCTCACGATTGAGGTTGCGGGAGAGATTGAAGTGTTCAACGCAATATCACCTAACGGAGACGGACTGAATGAATTCCTGAGACTGCAATACATTGAAGTGCTCGATCGCACAAGAAACAATAAAGTGACGATTCTAAACCGATGGGGTGATATCGTATTTGAGATTTCGAACTACGACAATCAAAACCGTGTATTCAAAGGGTTGAATAATAGCGGAGCCGAGCTCCCATCCGGGACATACTTCTATAAAATTGAATTCTCAGGACAAAATGCGCCAGCCATGAAGACAGGCTACTTGTCACTAAAACGGTAGAGAGATCGTTCAACAGTCAAATGAAAATTTGATGCTAAACAAAAAAATTACCCTTCATCAATTGTGCAGGCTTGATGAGGGTAATTTTTGTAATTTCCCACAACATCATTAACCTCTTCAAATCCTAACTTTATGCAAAACCTCATCAGGCTATCGCTCATGTCGGTCAGCGTTGCCCTTCTCATCTCTTGTCAGCAAGGCAGGGATAAGGAGGCGGCAGCTGTGGATGTGGAGCCACCGAAAGCGGAAAAGGTTCCGTTTGAGCTCACCGCGCACGGCAATAAACGCACGGACAATTATTACTGGATGAAATTATCTGATGCTCAAAAAAATGCTGAGCAGAAAGATGAGCAGACACAAAAGGTACTCAACTATCTCAATGCAGAGAACGACTATCGGAAAGCGAAACTGAAGCATACGGAAGCGTTCCAGGAAAAACTTTACAATGAAATCGTTGGCCGGATCAAGCAGACTGATGAGTCAGTCCCTTACAAGAAAAACGGTTACTGGTACTACAACCGTTTTGAGCAGGGGCAGGAGTATCCTATCTATTGCCGCAAGAAGGGCACGCTCGATGCCAAAGAAGAAATCATGCTTAACGTGAATGAACTTGCGAAGGGACACGATTACTTCCGGGTGCAGGGCCTTAGCGTCAGCGAAAACAATAACCTGCTTGCCTACGGGGTGGACACTGTTTCGCGCAGACGGTACACGATCTATATAAAAGACCTGGCCACGGGAAAGATCATCGATCAGCCAGTGCCCAATACTGAAGGATATGTTGCCTGGAGCAATGATAACTCGGTCTACTTTTACACGATGAAAGATTCAGTGACACTGCGGTCTGAGCGGATCTATCGCCACAAGGTGAACAACGATCCTAAAAAAGACCAGCTGATCTTTACTGAAAATGACGACACTTTCTACACCGGTATTTACAAGACAAAGTCAAACAAGTACATGGTGATCTGGTCGTCCAGCACGCTTACCAATCACTATCAGATCCTGGATGCAAATAAGCCTGAAGGGAAGTTTACTGAATTTTCCCCGCGGGAAAAAGGAATTGAATACTCGATCGATCACTATGGCGACAAGTTCTACATCGTCACAAACCTCGATGCTGTAAACTTCCGCTTGATGGAGACGCCAGAAACAAAAACAGGAAAGGCCAACTGGAAAGAAAAAATTGCACACCGCAAAGACACACTTCTCTCCGGCATCGAATTATTTAAAGATCATATGGTGGTGACGGAGCGCGCGAACGCCAACACGCTGATGCGGGTGGTCGATCAGAAAACCGGTAAGAAACACTACCTCGACTTTGGAGAGCCTGCCTATGTCGTTTACCCGGCAACAAATGTCGATTTCGAGACTCCGCTCCTGCGCTACGGCTACGCATCACTCACAACTCCAAACTCTACGTATGACTATAATATGGTGACGAGGGAGAAAAAACTACTGAAACAGCAGGAAGTAGTAGGTGGTTACAACCCTGCCGATTACGTAACGGAACGTCTATGGGCAACTGCAGATGACGGTACGAAGATCCCGATGTCAATTGTCTACAAGAAAGGAATGAAGAAAGATGGCAATAATAACACAATGCTTTATGGCTACGGCTCCTACGGGGCGAGCACTGATCCTTTCTTTTCTTCAACGCGCCTGAGCTTGCTGGATCGCGGCTTCATCTATGCGATCGCCCATATCCGTGGCGGACAGGAGATGGGACGACAGTGGTATGAAGATGGAAAGATGTTCAAGAAGAAAAATACGTTTACCGATTTTATCGACTGTGCCGAATTTATGATCGATGAAGGATATACCAAGCCTGAAAAACTTTTTGCTTCAGGCGGTAGTGCCGGAGGATTGTTGATGGGTGCCGTAGTAAACATGAGACCCGATTTGTTCAAGGCTGTGCTGGCGCAAGTTCCTTTCGTGGACGTAGTGACGACAATGCTCGATGACGATATTCCACTGACTACCGGTGAGTTTGACGAATGGGGAAATCCTGATGTGCTGGAGTCATACATGTACATGCTTGAATATTCTCCTTACGACCAGGTGAAGGCGCAGAACTATCCAAACATGATGGTAACCACCGGGCTTCACGATTCACAGGTGCAATATTGGGAGCCGGCCAAGTGGGTTGCCAAGCTTCGCGAAATGAAAACGGATAACAACACCTTGCTGCTCCGCACGAACATGGAAACCGGGCACGGAGGAACGACAGGCAGATTTAAAGTTTATCGCGAGACTGCTGAGGAATACGCGTTTATTCTCGATCAGGCGGGAATAGCGGAGTAAAAGATCCAAGTTCCAAGATCCAAGTTCCAGGTTCCAAACGAAGATGCTTCTTGGGATTTGGATTTTGGATCTTGGGTTTTGGAATTTGGATTTGGGGATTTGGATCTTCAAAAACGTGAGCTGGCTGGTGTTACGTCAGAGTTCTTGAACGCCTTCGTCATCAACTTTTCTGTCGCGGCAGCTTCTGTTTTCTTTCCCAACTTTTGCTGCGCAAGCATCAGTCCTTTCAACGACCATCCATTGAGTGGATTTTTCTTCAGGTCATCGTTGAACACTTTTTCTGCTTCCGAAAATTTACCGGCATCCAACAAGGCCGCGCCTAAAAAATGTCGCACTGGAATTTTCCAGTCAGGTGGTTCGTTGTAGCGCAACGCTTCCTCAGCTTCTACTGCTTTCTGCAGCGCAGCCAGTCCCTCAGCCATTTTATTTTGTTTGATCAGGACTTCTCCCTTTAACAAGTTAACAGGAATCTGTACAATATTCGCGGCAGCGTTGAACGAAAAATAAAATTGGTTTAGCGTGTCGAGTTTACTGAGAGAATCAACCTTGTGCAAATGAAGTTGTGCAGCACGCAGGTTCCCTGTACGAACCGAGGCAAGTCCTTTTGCGTAGTTCGTCATAAGGTTCGCGTAAATGTAGCTGTCGTCTGCATCGGGAAGCGAAAGGATGTCCTGCCATTTTCCAAAACGCACAAAGGCATGCAGCGGCTCAACCGTAAAATACTGGGCAAAGGCGGGATTGGAATTGGTGATCAGGCTTCCTTTATACGCGAGCTTCATCGCTGTTTGAATCGCCAGCGTACTTCGTCCTTCCATGTAAGCACTGTAGGCTACGAAATCAACATTGTGCGGATAGTAACCCCAGCGGTACATGCCGCGATTATCAGAGCCTGCGAGGTATTCCTCATCCACCAGCGATGCGCGCTGATTTAGCATCACCGAACGATCATACTGACCCGTCCTGACATAAATATGGGAAGGCATGTGTACGAGATGTCCTGCGCCAGGCATTGCATCTTCAAGAAACTTTGCACTCGGCAACGCAAGCTCAGGTTGCGCAGCTTCCACCAGGTGAATGTAGAGATGGTGCATGCCCGGGTGCTGCGGAAATTTTCTGATCGCAGTTTCGAGAATTGTTTTCGCCTGCTGTGTCTCTGGCTTTGGAGACCCGTCTTTTTGCCAGTAGTCCCAAGGCATCGTGTTCATGATGGCATCCGCACAAATTGTCTGCGCCTCCGCGTCATTGGGATATTTTTTAGCGACAAGCAGCATGGCATCCGCGTAAGCTTTGTTTAATGAATCTCTGACGGCATATGACTTGCCATCATATCGCGTGGCCATGGCTTCGATGATATCACGTTCCACTGGAGTTGCGCTTTGCTTTCTCGCCATTGCTTTCTGAATAGCATCAAACGCAAGTTTTTCGCGATCGGCAGGATTCACATCATTCAGGTTTGGTCCGTAAGCCAGCGCGAGGCCCCAGTAGGCCATCGCACAGGTCGGGTCCTGAACGGTAGCCTCACGAAAAGATTGAATCGCCTCCCAGTGATTGAAACCATAGACCAGCTTCAGTCCCTGATCGAAAAATTCCTGCGCTTTCGCGGATGATGTTGTGATCTTATAATGAAGCGTCCCCATACCTGGCAGCAACTTCGCTTGCTGATAGGTAGTGTCCGTCCAGTCAGTCAGTCCAGCGCCACACATCGTGATCGGAACAGCGTTTGATTTGACTGCGATCACAATCGGTTTCTGGTAGGGCTTCCAAGACACGATTCCAGCGATGGTGAGCATCACCAGCAGGAACATCAAAATATATTTCAGCTTTTTCATGATTAAGGGGTTTGAAAAAATTCAGAAACGGGTTAATGCTGGTAAGGTTCTACTTTTCTCCGTTTTGGTGACAACGAAGAAAAACCATAACGCTGCCAGAAGAATCCAATATTTTAAAACTCATCATATGACAAGCCGGTTCGGCTGGCACATTTTTGGGGACTCATTTGCTTACTAAAGTTAATGAATATGGAGATAAAATGTGCTTTAAAAAACCTGCTTCTGGTGGTTGTGATGCTGTTAACCGCCTGTAAGGATGAGAGCGAAATTTCAGCAACGATTGTCGGCAAATGGAACGGACGTGAAGCAGACTTCAAGGTAAATCCTTCTGGCGTGATCCCGGCATTTCCAATACATAAAGACGAGTTTCCAATTCAGCTTGATTTTAGAAATGATGGCTCACTGGTCCTCACCGACAACAAAGGTGTAAGCAAAACCGGATCGTATGTTCAAAGCGGGAATCAGCTGACAATTACAATCGACTACAGCTTCGAAATGATTGACCTTTCCGGGACGTACGAAATCAGAGAGTTGACGACTGCAGACCTTGAAGTTGAAATTGAAAAGCAGGGAAGCTATACCCATCCCGACTCCGGACAGCAGTTCGATGGGAAAGTCACAGCAAATCTTTTCTTCGGAAAATCGACAAACTAATTCCTCGCTGCAACTTTTTTATTGATCGCTTTGATAAGCGCAGGCCCCTCATATATAAAACCGGTGTACAGCTGCACAAGGTCGGCACCGGCATTGAACTTCTCCATCGCATCATGGGCAGACATGATTCCACCCACACCGATGATCGGGAAATTTGGTCCCAGCGACTGACGAAGGTAACGGATGACGTCAGTGGATCTTTTAGTCAATGGTGCACCGCTGAGACCTCCATTTCCGATTTTTGCAACGTCATCGCTGGCAGTCATCAGACCCTCACGGGAAATTGTTGTATTCGTGGCGATGATGCCATCTGTCTTTGTTGATATCAGTATTTCGACAATGTCGTTGAGTTGCTCGCGAGTCAGGTCCGGGGCGATCTTCAACAACACCGGCTTAGGTTTCGGCTTTGCATTGCTCAGCGATTTCACATAGCCCAGGAGTTGCCTCAACGGCTCTTTTTCCTGCAACTCGCGTAAGCCAGGCGTGTTGGGCGAGCTCACGTTTACGACAAAATAGTCAACGTGGTCGTACAAAGCTTCAAAGCAGATTCCATAGTCATCAAAAGCTTTTTCATTCGGGGTGTTTTTGTTCTTGCCAATGTTACCGCCAACGATGACATCCGACTTTCTTTGCTTCAGGCGCGCTACGGCTGCAGCTACACCTTCGTTGTTGAAGCCCATGCGATTGATGAGCGCTTTGTCCTTTGGCAGGCGAAACAGCCGCGGTTTTTCGTTTCCCGGTTGTGCCTTTGGTGTGAGTGTTCCGATCTCCACAAAACCGAATCCAAGTGATGCAAGCTCATCGATAAGCCGGGCATCTTTGTCAAAACCGGCAGCGAGTCCTACCGGATTTCTGAATTCGATCCCAAACAGCTTTCTGGCAGTTTTACTTGTATGATAACCAAAAACCCCTTCAATAGCGCCTTTTCCGCCCGGAACCGCTCCCGTGATCTTCAGCAGGCGGAAAACAAAATGATGTATCTTCTCTGCATCGACTAAAAAGAGAATTGGGCGAATAATCTGCTTATACATGGCCGCAAAGATAACCGAGTTAAACTTCAAATAAAGTTTTCGTGGACGTCCCTCCGGGCGAATAGTAATTTTTTATAAGTTCGCACTGATAAATAAACTTAAGTTCACCATGAAAAAACTATTACTACTGGTTGCCTTTTCAACAATTCTGACGATTCAGTCACAAGCGCAATATGACAAAGGTGATTTCCTTTTGAACGCAGGTATCGGCTTAGGCTACTATTATGCCGGTGGTGTCCCTCTTTTAGTTTCTGGAGAGTGGCTTGTAACAGATAAAATTTCGGTTGGTCCGTACCTCGGGTACACAACCTGGAATTATGGTTATTTCACCAATGATTATCGCTACACGTTCCTCGACTTTGGTGCAAGAGGTTCTTATCACTTCAGCGAATTGTTCGGTATCACCAATGAAAAGGTTGACATCTATGGTGGTGTGTTCCTTGGATTCCTGGTGTCCAGCTACAGTGGGCCAGCCGCTTCAGGCTTTAACGATGATTATGGTGGCGGATTGCGCACGGGTATTCATGCCGGTGCACGTTACTACTTCGCGCCTAAAGTTGCGGGCTACGGAGAACTCGGCTACGGACTTGCACCGCTTTCACTCGGTCTGACTTTCCGGTTCTGACAACCTATCCTGAATAACAATCAAGAGGCGGCTGCGAGGCTGCCTTTTTTTTGGAGGACTGATACGATGATTAGTTGATTCGTTGATACGTCTTTGAACCTGCAGAACTCTGCCTTACCGGAAATTGTGCCTGCATCTAAAACTGCTTGTGATCGAGAAAAGCACGCACGATGTAGACACGGCAACGAATCAACTAGTCAACGTATCAACTAGTCAACGTATCAACGTCCCTTCAGCTCCTCGGGTGAAATTCCTGGATTACCTGCCTGAGGTAATCGCGATCGAGATGCGTATAAATTTCTGTCGTGGTAATTGACTCGTGCCCCAGCATCTCTTGCACGGCACGAAGGTCAGCTCCTCCTTCGATGAGGTGTGTGGCAAACGAATGTCGGAACGTGTGCGGGCTGATTGTCTTCTTCAATCCAATAGCCGCAGCGAGGTTCTTAATAATGGTGAACACCATGACGCGCGTGAGCTTCCTGCCATTGCGGTTAAGAAAAACAAAAGCTTCGTTTCCCTTCTGTGGCGCTTTGTGTGGTGGCACTCCGCGTACGCTGTCAATATAAATGCTGACAAACTTCATCGCATCTTTGCCAATCGGTACAAGTCGCTCTTTGTTCCCTTTACCGATCACCTGCAGAAACCCAACATCTGAATGAATGTTGTTCAGCTTCAGGTTGACAAGCTCGGAAACGCGAAGCCCTGAACTGTAGAGCATTTCTATCATCGCACGGTTCCGCGCGCCTTCCGGGGTTGAGAGGTCGATCGCTTCGAGAAGTTTCTCAATTTCGGGATAGCTGAGTGTGTCCGGAAGTTTGCGACCGAGCTTTGGTCCCTCAAGGAGCGCGGTGGGATCCGTCTCGATCAGGTCTTCCGACAACAGGTATTTATAAAAAGCCTTCACGCCTGAGAGAATCCGGGCCTGGCTGTGGGCACTCATACCAAGCTCATTGACAAATTCGATAAAACCCTGAAGCTGCCTTGCCGTGACTTTGGTGGCGGCAGTTTTCGCGTGCCGCATTTCAATGAATTGCCTGAGTTTCTCCACATCGCGGACGTAGGCTTCTATCGAGTTGGGTGACAACGATCGCTCCAGCCGGAGGTAATTCTGAAAATGTTTGATTTGCAGATCCCACATCAGTGCGAAGTACGAGCGGTGCAGGCATAAAAGCAAACGCCCGCAGATTTCGAAATCAATTCTTATGATTATCTTTCTGACTTGAATGTCAAGCGTTTAACGTTTCTGCAAGACTCCGCCATCCATGAAGATTCAGATTATCAACGGCCCCAACCTCAACCTCCTTGGCAAAAGGGAGACGTCCATCTACGGAAGCCAGTCGTTTGAAGATTTTCTTGCGACACTGAAAAAACAATTTTCCGACACAACCATCGAATATTATCAGTCGAATGTGGAAGGCGAAATTGTGAACAAACTTCACGAGGTGGGATTCAGCTTTGACGGAATCATCCTTAATGCCGGAGCCTATACCCACACTTCAGTTGCGATTCACGATGCGGTTGGCGGTATTAAGACACCCGTGGTTGAGGTTCACATTTCAAATGTATATGCGCGGGAAGAGTTCAGGCACAAAAGTCTTATCACGTCAAAGTGTGCAGGCATGCTCACGGGTTTCGGTATGGACGGCTATGTGATGGCACTGCATTATCTGACTAAAATCAAAAAAGCGGTATGATCAGCTTTTATCCAGGGCCATCAAAAGTTCATGAGGAGATTCCGGAGTATGTGAAGTATGCTTACAGGAAGGGGATTCTCAGTATCAACCATCGCAGCGCAGAATTCATGCGCATTTGTGAGCGGACCGTTGCCCTGCTGAAAGAGAAGCTCGACATTCCGCAGGATTATAAAATATTTTTTACGGGCTCTGCAACGGAATGCTGGGAGATTATTGCTCAGTCAGTTGTGAGCAAGCGAAGCTATCACATATATAATGGAGCGTTCGGACAGAAATGGTACGAGTATTCGAACCGGATCCGGTCTGGCGCCCGCCAGTTTCCGTTCGACAGAGAAGAACTTCCGAATGTCAACAAATATAAGTTTGGATCTGGCGATGGTGTGATCTGCGTGACGCACAACGAAACCTCTAATGGCACGCAGCTGCCGGAAGAATTCATCCGCGATCTTAAAGACAATAATCCCAATCATCTTCTCGCGGTTGATGCCACCTCAAGCATGGCCGGAGTTGCGCTGAATTTTGAACTTGCCGACATCTGGTTTGCCTCCGTACAAAAGTGTTTTGGCTTGCCTGCAGGTCTGGCGGTGCTTGTCTGCTCTCCGAAGGCAATGGAGGTTGTTGAAAAGATCAATGACAGGAATTTCTACAACAGTCTTCCCTTCATGAACGACATGATGGAAAAATGGCAGACGCCATTCACGCCTAATGTGTTGAATATCTACCTGCTGATGCGCGTGCTCGAGAATTCAAAACCCATTGCTCTGGTAGATGAGAAGATCAGGAAACGCTACCGCAAGTGGGTCAAGTATTTTGAAGGAAAGCAGACGCTGAACCATCTTATACGAAATAAAGCTGCGCATTCATTCACCGTCTTACCCATTGCAGCATCAGAAGCTGCGATCACGAAGTTGAAAAGAGATGCGAAGGAAAAAGGATTTTTACTGGGCGAAGGGTATGGCGATCTCAAGTCAACGACATTCCGCATTGCAAATTTTCCTGCGCTGAAGAAAAAAGAAATCGAGAAGCTGAAGAATTTCCTGGACACATACTGAACTTTTTACTGTAAACAACGGTATGGTTACGCGCTGACCATTCACGGTCCTATATTTCCGCTGACAGCATTGCACTTCAATTTTTGTTCAACACAAATTTTATTTGCTCACTTTTTCGAAAGAGCAATCTTTCAAAGTAGGGCCTGCACTGCTGCAGTACAGGTTTTCTTAGGTCTAGGTTAGGACTACAGCAGACTAAATGCCGGATGACGTCCGGCATTTTTTTGTCATCTCGAGCTGCACATCATTCAGCACGATCAAGCGAGAGGCTCGCGTTTGTTGTTATTCATTTAACATAGCTTAAGGCTCGGAATGACGTTGACCTCGAGCGCTTTTCACCCACCACGAACTGCCCAAAAACTGCAAGAGGCGCTATAACAATTTTATCATACTTTTGTAGCGTGATGGATAACGCATCACAATCCATTGATGGTAAATTTCAAAGAAATATTCTCGGTCACCCTGATCCTGTTCTCTGTCATCGACATTTTAGGATCTATTCCATTTATTATCCTCATCCGTAAACGCGAAGGACGAATCGAAGCCGAAAAGGCGACCATTATCTCAGCGTTTCTGATGATCGCGTTCCTCTATCTCGGCCAGTCGATCCTGCAATTATTCGGATTGGATGTGGCATCATTTGCCGTGGCTGGAGCGATTGTAATTTTTATTGTGGCGATGGAAATGATCCTCGGGATTACGCTCATCAAAGACGATCCGCACGCGAAAGGTTCAGGCTCTATCGTTCCCCTGGCATTCCCGTTGATTGCAGGTGCAGGAACGCTGACGACCATCCTCTCCCTTCGTGCAGTATATGAAGAGATCAACATCCTGATTGGCGTGGTGTTCAACGTAATTGTCGTCTACGTTGTGCTGCGTTCGAGCGCCTGGCTGGAGCGCGTGATCGGTGAGTCGGGATTTGCCGTACTGCGCAGAGTCTTCGGTGTGATACTCCTCGCAATCGCTGTTAAAATTTTCAAGTCTAATGTGTTCCCCGGATGATAAAGATCTACACAGATGGCGCGGCTAAGGGAAATCCCGGGCCCGGTGGTTATGGAACCATCATGAAGTATGGCGAACACGTGAAAGAATTGTCGCAGGGCTTTCGCCTGACAACAAACAACCGGATGGAACTGCTCGCGGTGATCGCGGGACTTGAAGCCATCAAGAAAGAAGGAATCCCGGTGACGATCTACTCAGACTCCCAATATGTGGTAAACGCTGTGGAGAAGGGTTGGATCTGGACGTGGGAGAAACAGAATTTTAAAAAGAAAGCAAACGCAGATCTGTGGAAGCGATATATCCCGCTCCACGAAAAATTCAACCCGAAGTTTGTCTGGATCCGCGGCCACAACGGTCATCCCGAAAACGAACGTTGTGACTACCTCGCAGTCAAAGCCTCAGAAGGGTTTGATCTCCTGGTAGACGAAGAGTACGAGAAGACCCCCTAACCCCCTGAAGGGGGACCGAAAGCACTTCAAATACATTTTTCTTTGCTCAGCTTGTGTTGCAAGAGGATCGACAAGCAGTCTCTCTCTGTTTTCCCTTCAGCGGCTAGGGGGTCAACTTATAACAAACAATCTCTGTCGCGCTCGGCCTGTAATACACGAAGTTGTAAATCTGATCGACATCGTATTCCGGTTCGCGATCATTTTTGATATCGACAGCACTCATGATCTCGCCTGTGGCTTTGTTGATCTGCACGAGTTGATTTCCTTTTTTCTCCTGTGTCGTCATCATCATCACGAAAGTTGGCGTGCTCTGCGAAGCTTTGTAACGCGCATTGAATTCTTTGAGCGCGCGACCTGAGTAAGCAAAGCCGGCCTGACCAAGTTCACCAAAACCGCGTGACAACTCCTGCCCTACTGCCTTTCCTGTTGCATCGGTTGTTTTTGATGCTGCATCCGCAAACGCTGCGGAATAGGCTGACGCAGCTGCACCGATATACGCTGCACGAACTGCCTGAGCCATGAGCAACGCGCGCATCAGCGCGGGCTGGCGTGGAGCAGGATAATACTTGAAATATTTTTGTGTGCCATCATATCCCAGCTTCATCACATTCTGGTCGGAGTAAAGCAACACGCCATCGCTACTGACATCAATTGCCTTGGGAACTTCCTTACCATCGAACTCAACTTTTGCGGGCGTTATCTTTTTGGCCAGCGCATTTGTCTTGTCGATCTCGTATAAGCCGCTCTCCTTTGGTGAGAACACGTAGATCTTGTCACCGTTGGCCGCAGTTGGGAACGGGCGCGGCTTGTCACTATTAAACGGCACACCCGCCTCGATTGAATTTTCCCACAGCAGTTTTCCAGTGTTCGTGTCAAGCACGTTGACCTCTTTGGTGGTGACGAACAGCAGACCTTTCGGCACAATTTCGCTACTCACAAGATCGCCTTTCAACTTCACTGCCTTTTCGTACTTCAGTATTCCGGTGGCAGGGTCGAGAATGTTGAGGTAATACTCTTCCGCCTTGTTGTTCCAGGCGTTATCGAACGCAGTCGTAATAAGAATACCTTTCGATGTCGGAATGTAGCTCACAACACTTCCCTGTGCCTTTACTCCTTTGCCCTTGTTGCCCCACATCATTTTTCCTGTTGAATAATCGATGAGATTGATCGTGGGCTTCTGCGATGACCGCGGACAAATGATGAGTCCTTTTTCATGCATGATCACCTGATTGAGCTTGTCATTTTCTTTCGCAGGCTCCTTCCACAGCGAAGCCCCGGTCTTCATGTCGAAGGCATAGTACTGGTTGTAGTAGAATTTCTGTGGCTCACCCTTGTTACTTCCGGAACTCGTTGTAAAACCTGACCCGGTTTCAGATTCGATTTCGGTGCCAGCGTATACAACATCTTTCTGATAAGGCGAGAAATAAATTTTGCCGGCCTTCGAAGGCGTTATCGCATTTTTCCATAACACTTTTCCGTCTGCAGAATTGAGTTTGATCACATAATTCGGATGCGTAATGATCATGGTCTCATCAGGAAACTCTACTGGTTCACTTGTCAGCGACTGTAGATTGCTCAACTGCTGGCCCATCTGCTGCAATTTTCCCAGCAGACCTTTCTGTGCGGGAGCATCAGCTTTGAACATATCATCATTCGCCCACAACTGTTTGCCCGAAGCGATGTCATACATGAAAAGCGATGCTGCCAGTGTGTTCGGACGGGCACCGATCACGAGCAGTCTTCCTGAACGCGGCAGGACATGGCGGCTCAATACTCCAATCTGTTCCTTTTGTGAATCAAAGAGAACCTTGCCGCCCACCACCTCTACAATGGCTTGCATCGGGATGGTGGAACTCTTATCAGTAAGGAAAGAAATAGTGACGAATTCAGTGCCTTCCACCTCTTGGAAATTATCAACATTCAGTGCGGGAAAATTCTTGTTCTCCCACAGGATTTTTCCATCTGTAGGGTTGACGCCATACAGACCATCGTTGGTACTGACAATCAGATAGCCAAGCGAATGGACACGCTGCCAGTTCACAGCGTTCTTGAATTTAGCACTCCAGGCAGGTGTCTTCTTTGATTGTGCAGCACCTGCAATGGTGACTGCAAAGAGCAGCGTCACCACCATTAGCATCCGGGTAGTTTCTTTCATGGTATAGGAATTTGGTGAATACCTGTGGCCTCGCAGCAGCGAAACCAGCAAATTATTGTTGAATTTACATCATTAACGGGCGGAAGGGTTCATCATGTAAGATAAATTAAACATGAGGTGATTTTGCCGGAAAACGTTGGGTCCCCTGTGTACAGAATTGTGTGGAAAGGCAAATTGTTAAAGCAAATACATTGGCTAAACACAAGTATTGAACGCGCTACGTAGCATATTCGAAAACGTACGCTACGTAACGATGCTAGAACAGTACCATCAGGGATGCGTTTCTATAAAGTCAATTCCCTGTGACTTCAACTCCTTGAGAATGGGTTCGTAAAATTGCTTTGACGTAGGGATGACCACACCGCGTGCGCTAATTTTGTTCTGCGCCAGCAGCTTTGCCGCAATGCCCAACGGAAATCCTACTGTCTTGGCCATAGCGGTAAAAACAGGATCACTTCCTGTGGCAACGAGTGATGACTGAATCTCATGTTGCTGATTATTTTTTTCGAAAACGAAACGATGCCACATTACGATCTGGTCTTTATCGTTAGCTGAAAGTTTCCATTTCTTATTGAGAATGTGCTCAAGTATCTGGGCGGGCGTTCCCTGTTTCAAACCCACCGGCTCATCTGAAAACATTCCGGACCACTGGAGGTTTTTCAGTTCGTGGCCATAAGACGTCAACTGGAAGCGT
This sequence comes from Fulvivirgaceae bacterium JP3-4, assembly GCA_029309925.1. Taxonomy (GTDB): domain Bacteria; phylum Bacteroidota; class Bacteroidia; order Cytophagales; family Cyclobacteriaceae; genus Chryseosolibacter. The sequence goes on along the minus strand of JARKND010000001.1, from coordinate 394,806 downwards.
TCTGCAATTTTCTGCTCTGCTGATTTTCCCGCTTTCTCCTCCAGGAATGCATTCATGAATGACTCGTGCGTCATCTGATCTACACCTTCCATCTGATAAGTGTCATCGCAGCAACCCAGTTGCACGAAAATATTCCAGGCCGCGCAAAAACCTTTGTTCCGGAGTGTTCCGCGCAGCATGGTTTTCACATCGGTCAAACCATAAGTGTCGAGGTATTTCAGTGAGTCGCGATTGGCATAGCCCTCGTACTCTCCGAACTGCGGAACAGTGATGGAAGTAATTCGCTGGAAAAGTTGTTGGTAAGGAATGTATTTGAATTTTCCTCCCTGCAAATATTTCGCAGTACTCTGTCCTGCCATCACCACATTTCGCGGGTTCCATGTGAACTTATAACGCCACGGGTTTTCCGGATCTGTATCTGGTGCAATCAAGCCTCCCGTGAAGGATTCAAATGACACGAGTTTTCCACCTTCAGATTTGATTTTGTCGATCACCTGCATCGCGCTCATGTGATCTATTCCGGGATCGAGACCGCACTCATTCAAAAACAAAAGTCCCTTTGAGTCTGCTTCATTGTGCAGTGTCTTCATCTCATCCGAGACGTAACTGGCATTCAACAAATGTTTGCCAAACTCCAGGCATCGCACCGCTACCAGCGAATGAAGATGTGCTGGCATCAGCGAGATAATGATATCAGCACTCGCGATGGCTTCCGTTGTACTTGCCGTCTCGTTGATGTCGAACCGGATTGCTTTACCGCGCGCATGATTCTGAACTTTTTCGGCAGCTGCATTCAGCGACACATCTCCCACGGTGACATTCCAGTCACACGCTGCAGCGTTGTCCAGCAGATATTTTATGAGTGACGAGGATGAACGGCCCGCGCCAAGCACTAACAGATTCTTCATGCAACAAAGTAAATGAAAACTTTTAATTCGCTCGCCCTCCGGAATCTACTGTCGAATCTGGCATCTTAGAATATTTAGAAAGGTTTGTTCGATGTGGTGCGTTTTTGTTTATGCTGAAATGAAATTACTTTTTAATGGGGAGGATCTTTCCGGGATACTCACGGAGGACGTAACCAGATCTTTGGCCTGGCAGGCTGCGCGAATCCGGTTCAGGCCGGACGCAATACACCAGCTGCCCTATCTGGAAGCGGAAAATTTTCAATGACACTAGTCGCGGTCAATCCGTCTCTTCACAAATTGCCTGTTACAAAATCTTATTCTGGAATTCTGAACTGAAATTAATTAACTTACACTTCGCACCAGACGAAATGTGTATGGAAAAGTTTACGATCGTAGATCACCTCGAAGACCTGGACCTTGAATCGAAATATCTTACCCATAAAGCCAAAGATGCAACCAGTCACGCCTATGCCCCCTATTCAAAGTTTCATGTGGGCGCTGCAGTGTTGCTCGAAGATGGTACCATCGTAGTCGGTACCAATCAGGAGAACGCAGCCTACCCGGCAGGAATGTGTGCCGAACGTGTGGCGCTTTATTCAGTGTCCGCGCAATTTCCTGACAAAGTGATTACAAAAATTGCTGTGGTCGCAAAACGCAAGGGCGGGAAAGAAGTAGTTCCCGCAACCTCATGCGGCCAGTGCAGACAGGTGATGCTCGAGTATGAACAGCGCCAGGAAAAACCAATCCAGGTAGTGATGCAAAGTCAGGACCACCGCTGGGTGCTCGCTCCATCCTGCGAATCTTTGCTTCCTTTCAGTTTTACAAAGGCGAGTCTGGAACACCACGAAAAAAAAGAATAACAATCTCATTAAATTAATATCTTGCCAAAACGTCAATGCCCGAAACCGCGCTTTGATGCCCTAACCCCCGAACTACCTGAATATGAAGAGATCGCTCAAAAGGATGGGACTGTACCTGTTGGCTGCGATGGTGTTGATCCTTCTTGCCGAATATGTGATTATTCGTTATAAGATCGAGAAGCTGGAGGAAGTTGAAGAGAAGAAAGATTTCGCGCGCAGCGCCCAGCTTTCAGGTCAGCAGATTGCTCTGGCAGTTCAGCAACACCTCAACGGAATTTCAAATCTTCAAGCGGAGATCGGTTCGCGCGTTGACGCGCAGGATCACGATCTCAAAGTTTTGAAAGAAGGCGGGCGCATCGATGGCACACAGGTTTTTCTCGGGCCACTGTCACGCCTGCCGCGGATTTCATTCGACCAGCTTGAAATTGCATGGACAAAGTATAAGGAGAACGTTATGACGATTCTCCTGGACGGCAAGGCAACTCCACAAACAGACTCACTCGGCAATGTTATTCACACACCGGCAAGCCGCGCACGTGCACTCCTGCCAGCACAATGGCTGACGCTCAGCAACTGGTATAAGCAGCTCGAAATCGATCTGACAGATGAAGCTAATTCTAAAAAAGAATCAGTAGAAAACTGGGTGTTCAGTTTCATCTTTTTCGATTTGCTTCTCCTTGGGGGTGTTTTCTTTTTGTTTCGAAAACATGTGCTGCAGCCACTTGCCGTGCTTGAGCACAATACGGCAAACCATATTCAGCGCAAGGCAGAACGCCAGAATGAAATCGGCAGCCTTACGGTTGAGGTCAATGAAATCCTTGAGCAACTGAAAGACGCTGCCGAATTCGTTGAGAGCATTGGCGGAGGTAAACTCGACCTTGATTACAAATCACTCGACAGCAACTACCAGCCCGGAAAAAATAAACTGGCAGACTCGCTCATTTCAATGCAGGGAAAACTTCGCGAGATGAATGTTGAAGAACAACGAAGAAACTGGGCAAACGAGGGACTTACAAAGTTTGTCGATATCCTTCGCTCATCGAATGACAACATCAGCACGCTTGGTGACAAGATCATTTCAAATCTCGTTCAATACACCGGGTCGAACCAGGGTGGTCTATACATTCTCAACGATGAGGATCAGCACAACAAATACCTTGAACTTGTTTCCCTGTTTGCTTTCAACAGCAAGAAATTCGAGAAACAGAAGATAAAACTTGGAGAAGGTATTCTCGGCCAGACGTTTCTTGAAAAAGAAACTACATCACTCACGGAAATTCCAGACGAATACATACGCATCACCTCCGGTCTCGGTGAAGCCAACCCTCGCGCCTTGCTGTTTGTTCCGCTAAAAGTCGACAAGGAAGTGTATGGCATCGTTGAGCTTGCTTCGTTCGATTCGTACGATGAGCACGAAATTCAGTTTGTAGAGAAGCTGGCAGAGACGATCGCATCTACCCTCGCGTCAGTGAAGGCCGCCCAGAAAAACAGACAGCTCATCGAGCAATTCCAGCAGCAAACGGAAGAGATGCGCGCCCAGGAAGAAGAAATGCGCCAGAATATGGAAGAGCTTCAGGCTACCCAGGAAGAGATGGCAAGAAAGGAAAGAGACTATATTGCGAAGATCCACGAGCTTCAGCAGGAAGTTGCAAACGCAGCGAACCTGAAACGCGAAGTGGAGACGTTGAAGTCTGAACAGCAGCAAAAGGAATCGACACACGCACGCGAAGTCCGCGACCTGAAAGCGAAGATTGCTGCAAAGCCTGCAAAAGGTGACGAATGGAAAGTGGCTGAAGAAGTAGAGAAAACCTTGCGCTTTCAACTGGATGCGCTGCGCATCACCGAAGAAGAACTTTCCCGAAAGTGACCTGCTGTCTTAATTCGTCATTCATTACCAGGTGATGATGAGATTTGAAATGGCGTAGACGAACAGTGCAATCGAGAGCCAGCATAAGGCCCCGAAGACTTTATGCATTTTTTCAGCGCTGCGGAAAAAGAGACACTCCTGAATGAATTGTTTTAACATAATATTTTTTGTGTTCAATCAATCAGGTGGGCTCAGATCGGATTGATTCGGGAATTGTCAAAGATAGATTCTGAAGGCTGTTTAGTAAAGGACCTGCCTGGTTTTTTTCAAGTTGCGGAGGTGCCTCATTGGAGGTTATAATAATCCAAATTTATTTGCTTTAAATGCTTTTTTTTCAGCTAATTAGCACAAATTCCCTATAAGCAGCCCCCTGAAAATGATAGGGTTTACCGGACCTAACACGCATGTAATATTTGAGGCCGAAATATGTCCGGTCGGGAAGGTGCGAACTATAACTTTGGATTTTTATTCCCCATGCAGGACATCGACATAGCTGATCTCAAGCGCATTTCCGAATTAATCCACCAGAAGTACAATTACGACTTTCGGAACTATGCCATGTCATCGTTCAAAAGACGTGTTCTGCGGATTATGGAGCTTAAAAAGCTGACGGTGGATGCGCTCATCAAGAAACTTCAGGAGTCTCCTGCTTTCATCAACGAATTTCTTGACGAACTCACCGTGAATGTAACGGAGATGTTCCGCGATCCGAGCTTCTGGAGAATTATGCGCGAAGAAGTGATTCCCGCCATCCTGTTGAACCACAAGCAATTCAAAATCTGGCATGCAGGCTGTTCCTCAGGCGAGGAAGTGCTCACCATGTGCATTATGCTCAAAGAGATGGGCATCCTTCAGGACGTAAGCATTATCGCAACCGATCTGGATGTCAATATCCTTGAAAAGGCGAAATCGGGTGTGTATCCGATCAAAAATATGGAGTTGAATGAGAAAAATTACATTCGATTCCAGGGAACCGCGCCTTCGCTGAAAGGATACTACCGCGAAGAGAATGGCAACGCGATCTTCAATAAAGATCTGTTGGCCGGAGTTTCATTTCGCAAGCACGATCTGGTGTTGGGAGAAGTGTTCAACAAGTTTGATCTGGTATTGTGCAGAAACGTGATGATCTATTTCAACCAGGCGCTGCAGAACGAGGTGCTAAAGAAGTTCCACGAAAGTTTATTCAAATACGGCTATCTCGCAATCGGGTCGAAGGAATCTTTGATCTGGTGTGATTACGCGAACCGGTTCATTGTAGTAAACAACGAGGAAAAGATTTATAAGAAAATTAAGGACTAGTTAGCCCCACTGATGAACAAATACAACTTAAATAACAGCTACAAAGCCGTTGTTATTGGTGGGTCAGCGGGCAGCTTCCAGGGAATGGTAAAGATTCTCTCGCAGTTACCGAAAGGGTTTCCGTTGCCGATCATCATGTGCCTCCACAGGCTCAAGCATGTTCGCAATGGATTTGTGGAAGCCCTCTCGATCAAAAGCGTAGTCCAGGTGACTGAGCCATATGATAAAGAGCCGATCAAGAAGGGTGCTGTATACCTCGCCCCGGCAAATTATCACATGTCTGTAGAACTGGGCAATCATTTCGCCCTCTCGACAGAAGAGATGATCAACAACTCAAGACCCGCGATTGATATAACGTTGAGCACGTGTGCATTTGTGTATAAGGAAAAACTGATTGGTATTCTGCTGTCAGGTGCCAATCGCGATGGAGCTGCTGGCATGAAGTCCATTCGTGACAAAGGCGGACTTACCCTGGTGCAGGAACCTTCGGAATGTATGATCGACACCATGCCGAAAGCTGCACTGGCCATCACAAAAATAGATCACGTGCTGAAAGTCGATCAGATTGTGGAATTTTTTAAGGAACTAGATAAGCAATACAGATGATGGAATTATTTCGAGATCGCTACAAGACTGGTCTGATCCTCGCCACACTTTTCCTGATCGGGATTTTAATTTCCCTGTATCAGATCTATCGCTTACCGCATAACATGATGGTAGCTGATGGTTATCACCCTGCATTGTCGAACGTCTACTTTGTGCTCGGCATCACCTTCCTGATTGGCGCGTATACGATCTGGTCAGCGCTCAACAGCAAAAATGAGATCATCGTCTACCGCGACAAGAAGCTCGAGCAGGATGTGAGCGCAAAAGAAAACGCTAACTCCGGACAGCAAACTACAATTTCGCTCGACACCGTACGCGAAAGCGTGAAGACAGGGCGCAACGCGAAGGAAATTATTCAGAACGGTCTGCAGGCAGTGTGCGCGCAACTCGAGGCAGGCCAGGGCGCAGCCTATATGATCGAAGAAAAAGATGGTGCACGCAAAGTGGAATTGAAGTCCGGATATGCGCTGAGCCTTGCAGAAGGTACAGTGGTCGCTTATGGAATTGGTGAAGGACTGATCGGACAATCCGCTGCCTCCGGAAAAACTTTATACATCGATGACGTTCCTACCGGCTACGTGAAAATCGTTTCAGGGCTGGGAATGGCGTCACCGAAATATTTGCTGATCGTACCTGTAAAGCAAGCAGAGAAAGTCATGGGCGTAATGGAAATTGCCACGTTTTCATCCATTACGGAAGACCAACGAAAATTCGTGGAAGAGTCTGCACAGATTGTTGCAGAAAAAATTTCAGGTAAATAAGATTAACCCTACTTGGCCGTGAAGAACATTAACATCAGCACGAAAATAACCCTCCTTATCCTCCTGGTCTCACTGGTGGCGGTTACCGCAGTCGGCTTTTTCACCTACGACCACATCCAGAAAACCAACCAGGAAAAATACCTGGTGAACCTGAATGTTATTGCCGAGAACCGCGCAGGATATTTCAGCGCTTACTTCGATAAGGTAGCGGTCGCACTCCGTTCGCTGCAGGAATCGGATGTCATCAAATCAGGAGGCGCGTCACAGTCATCGGAAGCAGCGCCAACAGGCGATCCGTTCGCAGCCATGTCCGAAGCCCCGGCTGAAGAATCAGCAGAGGAAACAAGTGAACCGCTAAGCACAGGTTCCGGAAATTCGCTGACCGATTATCTTAACAAGCAAAAGGAAATTTTCGGATTCAAGGACATTATCCTCACCAATGCAAACGGAGGCATCATCGCATCAACGGATGGTAAATCCGGGAACTTCCTCGATCCCGATGGCGCAACATTCAGCGAAGGTGCGAAAGGAATTTACTTCAGCATCATCCGCCCGGACTCAACACAAACTTATGCAGCTGCTCCCGTCAGCGGATCGGATGGCGAAAAACTGGTCATCGTTCGCGTTGATTTGAAAGAGCCGTACAAAATTCTCAATGACAGAAAGGGACTTGGCGAAACTGGCGAGGTGATCCTGGCGCAATACAATGCTGCGCTTCGGAAGATTCAGCTTGTGAGCCCGCTGCGTGGCAATGCCGCGAAAACAACTTTCGAAGAAACCGATAAGCAGGTAGCGAACATCAAAAATGCCCTGGACAAAAAACCTGCGCTGCCACAATCGGTAGATTACAAAAATGAATCGGTGATTGAAGTTGCAAAGAAAGTCGATCATGCAAACATCGTTGTCCTCGCCAAGATCAATTCCGCGGAAGCGCATGGAGAGAACAATGCTGTTATCAAGACGCTCGTCTACGCAGGGCTTTGCATTGCTGCACTTGCCGTGCTGCTGGCCATGACGCTGTCGCGATCCATCACCCGTCCGCTCTATTCGATGAAGAGCAAACTCAACCTGGTAGCCCAGGGTGTGCTGCCCGAACGCTCGAACCATTATTCGAAAGACGAGTTCGGCCAGATGGGTTCAACCGTGGAAGAACTTGTTCATACCCTGCGCGGCAATGCTGAATTCGCGCAACGGATAGGTGAAGGAAAATACGATACGCAGTTCAGGCCAGCGAGTGAGAACGACATGCTCGGAATGTCGCTGATCAACATGCGCAACAACCTCATCGAAAACGAAAGACGCGATACGGAAAGAAACTGGATCGTGCGCGGTGTCGCAGAGATCTCTGAGATCCTCAGGATGCACGACTCCACGGACGAACTTGGTGAAGACGTCATCAAGTTTATCCTGGGAAAGATCGATGCCATTCAGGGTGCATTTTATGTCGTGACTGAGGACGAGAGCGGAAACAACGTTATCGAGATGCGCGCCAGCTATGCCTATGGACGCAAGAAATACCTCAAGGCGAAATTCAAGTTTGCGGAAGGACTGATCGGTCAGGCTGCAGCAGAAAAAGATACGATTCTCCGCACAGAGATCCCCGATGACTACGTGACGATCACTTCGGGTATTCTTGGCGATCAGAGACCGACTTGTCTCCTGATCGTTCCGCTGATCACAAACGAAGAAGTATATGGTGTTCTTGAGTTTGCCGGATTCAAAAAATTCAATCCTTCGCAGGTTAAGTTCGTTCAGGAACTGAGCTTGATTCTTGCCCGGACGATCTTCAACATCAAAGTCAACGAACGCACACGTAAGCTCCTGGCAGAATCTCAGGAGATGAGTAACGAGCTGAAAGAAAAGCAGGAAGTACTCAGGCAGAACGCGGAAGAGATGCAGGCAACGCAGGAAGAGCTACAGCGTTCGAACCAGAAACTTGAAGAGCAGATCGAAGAAGTGAATCGCACACAAAAGCGCATGCAGCTTCTTCTCGAAAATGCATCCGAGGTTATCACCATCTACGAAGAAGACGAAACCATCAGATACATTTCTCCTTCGGTTGAAACCATCCTTGGTTATGGCCAGAAAGAGATGATCGGAAAGAGCGATGCCGACAAAGTACATCCGGACTATCGCGACACATTCAGAGATATTTTCAGAAAGATGAAAGCATCGCCTGACGAGAAGATCACCGTGCAGTACGAATACAAGGCGAAAGACGGAAGCTACATCTGGATTGAATCGGCCGGCACAAACTGTATGTCAAACCCAGCGATCCACGGTTACATTCTCAACTCGCGCGACATCACAGAAAGAAGAAGGGCGGAACAGGAGCAGCGCATGCGAAGCAAGATGCAGGCGTTGTCGGAAAACTCGCCTGACCTCATTACACGTCTCGAAGCGGACTCAATCTCATACATCAACCCGGTCATCGAATCGTATACCGGCAAGGCTCCGGAGTCATTCCTCAACCGCAAGGTAAATGAAGCTGAACTGGACGACCACGTGCTGCAAAGCTGGCTGAAGATCGTTGAAGAGGTTAACTCGACCAACGGTAAGGTTGCAACCGAAATGGACTTCCCTTCAGTGATCGGAAAGCGCATCATGCAGGTGAACGCGATTCCGGAATACGATGAATCGGAAAAACTCGAATCAGTGCTCGTGGTATCGCACGACATCACTGACCGGAAACTCATCGAGCTTGAGATCCAAAATAAAAACAAGAAGATCACGGAGAGTATCAACTATGCAAAACGCATCCAGACTGCGATACTTCCGAATACGCGACTGATCAACCGCGCGCTGCCGGATTCATTCATCCTGTACAAGCCGCGCGATGTCGTATCGGGCGACTTCCCGTGGTTCGTACAGATCAAGGACGATATCTACATTGCAGCCGTTGACTGTACAGGTCACGGTGTGCCGGGAGCATTATTGTCGTTGATCGGTTACTTCCTCCTTAATGATATCGTGCGAAGCCGCAAGGTAACAGAGCCCGGAAAGATCCTCGACCTCCTTGACGAAGGCGTAACCACGACCCTTCGCCAGGATGAAGATGCGACAACTAAGGACGGTATGGACATCGCGTTGTGCAAGATCAACATGGCTTCATGCGAGGTGGAATATGCCGGTGCGCACCGGCCACTTTACATCATGAAAAATGGTGTGATGGAAGAGATTAAGGGAAATAAATTCCCTATCGGTGGAGGTATTTTTAAGAACCAGACTAACTTTACGAATACAAAAGTGAAGCTGAGTAAAGGTGATTCGTTCTATTTCAGTTCAGATGGTTTCCCTGATCAGTTTGGTGGAACGGAAGGAAGAAAGTTCGGTCCGAAGAAGACCCGCGATATCATCGAACGTGTTCACAAGATGCCGATGACAGACGCAATGAATGTGTTCGAGAAAGAGTGGGAAGAATGGCGAGGCGACACCAAACAGACTGATGACGTTTTATTGATTGGAATTAAATTTTAACCCCATAATGCTAGCCGTCAATGGAAGCATTTGTTAAAAACTTATAACTTAGCAAATTAACTGTAATCCCTTATTGACTCATGAACTTTATCTTTGACCTGCACCGCACCATGATGTCACAGAAATTGATTCTGGTGTATCAGGGTGACTTCACCCAGGAGACCACCAAATCGATTCTCGCCATGGCAGAACGTAATATTGACTCGTCTGGTGAAGAGTCAAACATCAAGCGCAAGGTGTTTAACGTGATGGTGGAATCACTCCAGAACATCGTTAAGCACAGCGATGAGCTTGTGGATGGTCAGACCAAAAGCCACGCGGCTATTTTCCTGATCGGACGCGAAGCGAACCGCTATACGATCATGTCGGGAAATCCGATCCGCAAAACCAATATTCCCAAGTTGCAAAAGAGCCTGGATCACATCAACTCGCTCGACAAGGACGGATTGAAAGAGCTTTACAAAGAGATCATCAAGAACACGACCATTTCTGAAAAAGGCGGAGCGGGTCTTGGTTTTGTTGACATGGCAAGAAAATCTGGCGGCAAGCTCGAATTCGAATTCCCTGAAATGTCGGCCGAGTATTGCTTCTTCAGCCTGAAGGTAAACGTGCCCCGCGAAACGGCTGAGTAATAATTAATGTTGAACAAATTAAAGATTATATACCATGGAAATCTTAAATCTTGAAGGAACTGAAGATACACCGAAAATAATCCTCGACAAGAAGAATGGCATTTTTGAAATCTCAGGCCGTTCCCTTCCTGAGGACTCTGCGGAATTCTATCGTCCGGTTCTGGATTGGATCGAGAAGTATGGACAAGCTGCGAACCCTTCGACCGATTTTGTTTTCAAACTGGAATATTTCAACACCGCCTCTTCAAAACTCATCCTCGATGTGCTTTCCGCACTGGAAGATATCAAAGGCATGAAGATCCACTGGTACTTCCACGAAGACGATGAAGATATGGAAGAAGCTGGACAGGAGTTTTCGGAACTTGTCGAAATACCCTTCGAATTCAAAACGTACTAATTCTATTAGGCATTAGACATCAGGCATTAGGAATTAGCGGGTTCAGTCACTGGTCATTAGTACTAGTCATTGGGAGCAAAACGGAAGCAGGAAAACGTAAAAGGGAACTGATCCGACCAGCAAGTAAGCCAGCACTTTGAGATTACAATTTTCTTCCAATGCCAAGTGTTGCCGATGTCAACGTATCACCATTTGAGTCTGTTTGGATCGAGGCATTTAGAGCAAGAAAAAACTTCGGAGTAAAAGTGAAAGAATAAGAAAATGAGCCTCGACCACCGAGGCTCATTGTTTTTTTAGGAGTAGTGTTGATGAAGTGGGCAACCGGAAAATCGAGATTAGTCAACGGGGGGTATAATACTTCTGCATAGTCCCAATATGAACTAGATTGGTATCGCGCCATGATTCCCAACCTCAAACCGATGTCGTGCCTTTTTTTAGTGAGTAACTTGAGACCAACTCCCCCAGTTGCTTGCACGCCTGCAGTAGTGTAATGGATGGAAGCATCGATCCATTCACCAGACGGATTGGTGTAATACAGAGGCCATCGATCATCATGAATTGAACCACCAGCCTCAGCAAACCAGAATGATTTTCTTCCGATGTCAGATGAGTATATTCCTCCGTATTCAATACCAAACACATCGCCCGTGCCGTGAAAACTCTTGCCAAGAAAAAGTTGAATTGATGACTTTTGCCCTTTATCCTGAGCAGACACCGAAGTTGCAATAAGCAAAAGGATCAAAGCAATTGGCTTCATAGGCATTCTTTATCGGTTTGAGGTACTCAAAGGAAGAAAATAGCGGGACAGTATTCAAGTCCTTAAAAATGGTAGCCATTAAATTGGAAAAAGAGAGGAGAACGAAAAAATGAAAGTGAATGAAGCCTTTCTCCCAAGGTCGCAGGAGTGAAGCCCAAGCAATAGCGCGACTATACACCTTGAGAAAGACCTTTGCGATCTTGCGCAGACAAACTCGCAACACAGGAAAGAACAGACCCGGGCGCGATGCCTCCAAAAGTCGCTCGGTATTCGAAACATTGAAAATCTGAATCAGATTCACGTATAAGTAAATAAGACCAATCCAATAATGTCCTCTGCGGTAAAACTGCATTTTCAATCTGTCTCAGTCAATTTTAGGATCACCAAAATGGCGGGTAACCGATATTTTTTTCCTACCTTTATCAATTCGATAAAGCCCAACTAGACCTGAAACATGAGTGAGGAAATACTCAAAGCTCTAACCCAGCTTTTTGCCATTATAACGAAGCAGGATGGCGGGGTTACTGCCAAAGAACGCCAGTACGTAATTACCTTTTTCCAGACTGAATTAGACAAGGATTCTGTTAACGAATACCTAGCACTCTACGATCAGTTTTCGGATTACGGTAAGGAGGAAGAGGAAGGCGGAAAGGCGAAACTTACCTCTGTAAAAGACTCCGTAAAAACCCTTGGGATCTGTAAGAAGATCAACAAAACCCTGACCCAAAAGCAGAAGGTTGTTGTGTTGATCAAGCTTCTTGAACTCGTAGGCTCCGATAAAAATTTCTCCGCGCAGCGAAGAGAAATTATCAATACAGTTGCTACCGTATTTAACATCGATAAGTACGAGTTCGAACTGATCGAAAAATTTGTGATCAATGAGGATGCCGGCTCGATCGACTATCCGGATATTCTGTTGCTCAATGATAAGGCTGCTGCCGAAGAAGGGAAAGTTTACAAGCACGTTCACGGCCACATTCACGGAAGCCTGATCTTCATGCGGGTAAGAAGTGTCGAAATGTATTTCACGAAATACCTCGGTGACGAATCGAACGTATTGAATGGCTTCATCATGCAGCCCAACAGAGTGTATCTGTTCTCTCACGGCAGCACGATCAAGACGCAGGCTGGTGATGCGCTCTACTACAGCGACCTGGTTGCCAACTTCAACGAAGAGCTCAAAACGGCAAAGCTGTCCTTCAATGCCGTGGTCGATGAGCTGAAGTTTCCCAACGGAGGCATCGGTCTTCGCAACGTGCACATCTCGGAAGGCCCCGGAAAACTCATCGGCATTATGGGTGCCAGCGGTGCCGGTAAAACAACATTGCTTAATGTTCTTGCAGGTCTTGTTAAGCCAACGCAGGGACAGATACTCATCAACGGTTTCGACTTGCATACGCAAAAGGATCGCATCCATGGTGTGATCGGATATGTGGCACAGGACGACCTGCTCATTGAAGAACTCACTGTTTACGAAAACCTGTACTACAACGCGAAACTGTGCTTTGCGAATTTCACAGAGACACAACTCCACGAACGCGTGATGCAGGTACTCGAGAACCTTGGCTTGGATCAGCGAAAAGACTTGCGTGTTGGTAACGCCCTGGACAAAACAATTTCGGGTGGTCAGCGCAAGCGTCTTAACATTGCGCTCGAACTCATCCGCGAGCCTGCGATCCTGTTCCTCGATGAACCTACTTCCGGCTTATCATCAAGAGATTCGGAAAACGTAATTGACTTGCTTAAAGAACTTTCCCTTAAGGGAAAACTGATATTTGTCGTCATTCACCAGCCATCATCAGACATCTATAAAATGTTTGACAAGATGATCATCATGGACACTGGTGGATACCCTGCGTACTATGGGCACCCGGTTGAGGCTGTGACCTATTTCAAAAAATCAACGCTGCAGGTAGACAGCAACCGCGGGCAATGCGAGACCTGCGGTAACGTAAATCCCGAGCAGATCTTCAACATCATCGAAGCTAAAGTGGTTGACGAATATGGTCAGCCAACAAGCAAACGCAAGATCACGCCTCCGCAGTGGTACGAATTATACAAAGAGAGATTCCGCATTCACAAAGTGGAAGACATCAAGGAAGAGCCTCCGCATTCTCTGCATCTTCCAAACAAGATGAAGCAGACGTGGATCTTCACCGTTCGCGATACACTCTCAAAACTCAGCAACAAACAATATCTGCTGATCAACCTGCTGGAAGGTCCGTTGCTGGCAATGATCCTGGCGTTCATTATTAAATACAAAAGCGCTCCAGGCGGAAACGATTACTTCTTCCGCTTCAACGACAACTTCCCGGCCTTCATCATGATGAGCATTATCGTGGCGCTGTTCATGGGACTGACCGTTAGTGCCGAGGAAATTATCCGCGACAGAAAAATTCTAAAGCGCGAGTCATTCCTCAACCTCAGCTGGAACAGTTACCTGCAGTCGAAACTGATCATCCTGTTTTCGCTCTCAGCTATCCAGACGTTTTCTTTTGTGCTGCTGGGTAATCTCATCCTCGAGATAGAATGGAGCATGCTGTTACCGTTCTGGTTCGTGCTGTTCAGCGTCTCGTGTCTCGCAAACGTTCTGGGACTAAATATCTCGTCTGCATTTAACTCGGCTGTCACCGTTTATGTCCTGATCCCGCTCTTGCTTATCCCGCAAATGATCCTCAGCGGTTTGTTGTTCAGCTTCGATAAACTCAACGACCTCATCAGCACAAAAGGAAAAGTTCCCGTTGTTGCCGACATGATGGCATCGCGCTGGGCTTACGAGGCGATGGCCGTGCACCAGTTTAAAAACAACTCTTACGCAAAGCCTTATTACGACCTCGAGCGGATTGAGGCGCAGTCCGATTTCAGAGCATCTTACCTGGTGGATGAAATGGACAAACGCAGAAGGCTGGTAGCCGATAACCTCGATGAGCAGTCGGATTCTGCAAAGCAGGTTCTTGAATACAAGCTCAATGTTATCCGTAACACGCTAAAGAACGATTTCTACAAGAAGGGTCTTGAAGGCCTGGATCTGCAGACACCGTGGACACTGGCGCAGTTCACCCCTGCGCTGAACAAGAAGCTTGAAGACTTTTTCGCAGCTTACAAGAAGTTCTACCAGGATATCTACAACAAGGCAGTTGCCGCACGCGAGAAAGCGATTGTTGCGCGGGAAAAACAGGAAAGTGACTACAGCTACAACGCCTACAAGGACCGCTATTACAACGAGAGCCTGGCCGACCTTGTAACCAACATCGCAGAGAAAGACAGGGTGATTGAATATGACGGAAGTCTCGTACAGCAGATCAATCCGGTATTCCTTGATCCAATTCCAAGCGGACCATTGGATTACAGGGCGCATTTCTTTGCTCCGCGCAAGAACCTGTTTGGCGCGCTGGTAAACACATACTGGTTCAACGTGATGATCATTTGGATCATGTGCGTGGTGCTGTATGTGACGCTTTACTTCGAATTGCTGAAAAAACTCGTGAATTCCTTCGATAAAGTGCCCGGGAAAATGAACTTGCCGAAGGTTACGCTTCCAAAAACGAAATAGGGTATTGCAGATGTAACGTTTTGGTCGGGATTGTTGATTTTTTAACTTTGTGAACGTATAATTTTAGATCCATTATGAGAATAATTATCGCGGGATTGGTCGTAGCTATTTTGTCTACTTCCTGTGGCTCCGGCAACAAGGAAGCTGAATTCGTGGCTGGCCTCGACACAGCACAGTCTGTGGGTCCCACCATTGATGCGCAAGTAATCGGCCAGATCCTGCAGGGAATTCCCGCCCCCCTGGAAATTTCCGTTCTGCTGAAGGAATCCGGCAAGAAGTATAATAGTGCTTTCCTCAACTCCCCTGACAATCTTTCCAAGTACAATAGCAATTACAAAAGGGCACTGAACCTTGGTATCTATGGTACGGACCTTGGCTACACCAATATATACGAGCAGAACCAGGATGGCATCAAGTATATGGGCTCGATCAGCGAACTCGCAAACGGGCTGAACATCGGCCAGTTCTTTGAAGGCGAGACAATCGCACGCCTTGCCACGAACAGCAAGAATCTCGATTCGCTTCTGCTGATCACAACACAAAACTTCAACAGTATCAATGAGTTTCTTCAGACGCAGGATCGCGCAAACCTCAGTGTTCTGTTGCTTACAGGAGGATGGGTTGAAGCACTGCACATACTTTGCGAGGTTGCGAAAGCAAATCCTACCAATAAAGAGCTCCAGGAAACAATAGGTGAACAGAAAATCATACTTGAGAACATCATGCTGTTACTATCTTTCTACAAGGAAAGTGATCCGAACATGGCATCATTGTTGACTGACATGGAAGAACTGAAAAAATCGTATGACAAAGTTAATATCACCTACACATACAAGGAGTCTACCTTTGAAGTTGTTGATGGCGTGATGGTGATCAAAGACAACAGCACCAGCACCATCGACATCACTCAAAAAGATGTGGAAGACATCAGTTCAATAACAAGAAACATCAGATCCAAGATCATCAGCTAATACAGGAATTTTTATGAAAAAATTACTCATTTTTGTTTTCTCGGTTTTCGTTTTCAGCACGCTTGATGTTATCGCACAATGTAATGCAGAAAGCTTAAGCACGGCCTGCATTCCAAAACTGGCCACGGGCTTCAACTTTCTGAAGAGCTATAAGATCGAAAAAGGCGGAAAAGAATTCGTTGAATATTCATACGTATTTACAAAAGGAACTCAGTACATGATCAACATCTGTGCTGGCGGTGCAAACACCGATGGCATCGTGGTCAGCCTCTTCGATTCAAACCGCAACAAGGTTGCCAGCAGCAAATACAATGGTCAGTTCCTCCAGGCGATGACCTACCCTTGCAACACGACAGGTATCTATTATATCCAGTACACTTTCGATGGCTCGACAAGCTATTGTGGTGGAAGCGCGCTCGGGTTCAAGCGATAGTTGAAAAAAGCATTGTCTATAAGGGCTTTCGAAAGAGAGCCTTTTTTTTTGTAGCCACCAAGACACCAAGGCACCAAGGCACACAAAGAGCCTGGCGCAACTTTCTTGGTGTTCCTTGGAGTCTTCGTGTCTTGGTTGCTATATTCACTATATTCACCCACCATGCAACACCACCTCACCTTCAATTTCAAAGCCCGCTACTATATCTCCGGTGAAATAACAGAGAACACAAAACACATCCTCTTCGCCCTGCATGGCTATGGTCAGCTTGCACAATATTTCATCCGGAAATTTGCAGCCCTTGAAAGCAAAGGCGTTGTTGTCATCGCACCGGAAGGACTCTCGCGTTTTTACCTCGACCCACTTGAAGGCGCTGGAAGAAAAACCAACCGCGTTGGCGCTACATGGATGACAAAAGAAGACCGCCTTGTTGATATTGAAAATTACGTCAACTATCTCGACACCGTTTTCGCGCAAACTGTGGGCGACAGGAAAATTCCTGTTTCGGTTTTAGGATTTTCTCAAGGGTCCGCAACAGCATCGCGGTGGATATTGAGCAAGAAAATACATTTCGATAGGCTGATCCTGTGGGCAGGAATTCTTCCTACGGATATGGACTTTCAGCTCGGCAATGATGTGCTGAAGGATAAGTCAGTTGTGATGGTCTATGGGAAGGACGATCCTTTCCTGACGGATACGCGGTTTAGTGAGATGAAATCGTTGATGGAGAAGCTTAATACTAAAATCGAGATAGTGACTTTCGAGGGTGGGCATGATATTGAAGGTAAGGCGCTGCTTGAACTTTTTGTATAGCCACCAAGACACTAAGAACACCAAGGGACACCAAGAAGGCTGAGCCAAGCTCTTAGTGTCTCAATGGCTAAGCGCGATTGACTAACGTTGCTGCACCCTGCGCTGTCGGGAAGACGGTAATATCGGCAAGCACCACATGCTTTGGAGCTGCCAGCACGTAACGAATAATTTCCGCAATATCTTCTCCGCGCAACGGCTCTATTCCTTTGTAAATACTCGCAGCCCGCGTGGTGTCACCTTTGAATCTCACCACCGAAAATTCCGTTTCAACAAGGCCCGGATTGATCGAGGTAACTTTAATACCGAAGGGATTCAGGTCCATACGCATCCCACGGGTTAACGCGTCCACAGCGAACTTGCTCGCGCAATAGACATTGCCATTGGTGTAGATCTCTTTTCCGGCAATGGATCCGATATTAATAACGTGTCCTGCTTTGCGTTCTGTCATTCCCGGAATCACTTCCCGCGATACATACAACAATCCTTTCACGTTGATGTCGATCATCGCATCCCAGTCTTCCACACTTCCCGTATGAATGGGATCGAGCCCGTGTGCGTTGCCTGCATTGTTTATGAGTACATCAATTTTTTTCCATCGTGTTGGCAGCAATGCGAGTGCTGACTTCACTGCCTCGTAGTCGCGGACGTCAAAGGAAAGTGTCGTAACCTCCGTGTGCTCCGACAACTCCACCTTTAAAGCATCGAGTCGTTCTTTCCTTCGGCCGCAAAGGATGAGTTCAAAATTATCGGATGCAAGAAGTCTGGCTGTTGCTTCTCCGATTCCGGAAGTTGCGCCAGTGATGAGTGCAATTCGTTTATCCATTACTGGAACAGAAGGTAAAGCGTGATCGTGTTTGTGTTAACGCGCTGCAGCGGCTGGCCATAGGCGTTAGTCCTGTTGTCAAGCACATCAACAAGGCCGCGTGAGAAGCGCACCTCGGGTGAGAACTTGAAGAGCGGATAATAGATATCCAGACCAAAGCCCACATCGATGCTCACGTTTCCACCCGTTACCTCGAGCGTTGACGTGGTATTTTCAAGCTTCTTTTTGCCGGAAGCCTCAATGGCAGGCTTGATCCCTCCGATCATGTACATGCGAAGGTTCTCCCTGCGCTCGGATTTGAATTTCAGCAGCAGTGGCAATTCTACCATCGTAGTTTCTATGAGCTTTTCTTCGTTGGGCTGATCATCCGTATAGCGATATAAAAGCCTGTTTTCATAGAAGGCAACTTTCGGGGTCAGCCGCAGATCGAGCAGGTCCGCCAGCTTATAGTTCATGATGAACCCGAGCGAAAATCCCGGAGACCATTTGGGTTCTACGGCATAGAGCGTATCAAAGCCCTGCGTTACAAATACATCAGAGTACTTGATCTGGTAGGCCGTGGTGTGCAAACCGATGAGGAACCCGTAGGTGAGTTTCTTGTCATCGTAATTTGGATTGTTACGTTTTACCCAGCGCGTTTTCTTCTGTTGTGCCTCCGCCTGTTGCGCGGCAAAGATCAGCAGCAACACTACGATTACTTTCGTGCTGTGTAAACAGAGCTTATTCCAAAAGTGAGTGGTTCGCATGTTGTATTCTTAAATCCAACTTTTTGCAGAATGTTTTCAAAATCTTTTCCATCCGGAAAGGCGTCCACCGACTCGGGTAAGTACGTGTAGGCCGACTTATCTTTTGACACCATTCTACCGATGTTAGGCAAAATGCTTTTAAAATAAAAATTATAGACCTGCTTGAACGGGAATCGCTTTGGTCTGGAAAATTCCAGCACCACCAGCATTGCCCCCGGCTTCATCACCCTTAAGATCTCAGCAAGTCCCTTTTCGAGATTTTCAAAGTTTCTTACTCCAAACCCAACGGTCACGGCATCGAACTTATTACCCTCAAACTGCAGATTTTCCGAGTCGCCCTGCAAAAGTTCAACTTTGGGCGACAAGTGGCGATTCGCGACTTTCTTCCTCCCTACCTCAAGCATCCCTTCCGAAATGTCGACACCTATTACCTTGTCGGGATTCAAATCCAGTGCCTGTAACGCAAAATCACCCGTGCCTGTAGCGACATCCAGCATCACCTTAGGGTTCAGCGGGCGGATCAGTTTAATCGCTTTCCTGCGCCATCCCCGATCGATCCCCAGGCTCAAAAAGTGGTTTAAAAAGTCATAGCTTCCGCTGATGTTGTTGAACATCCGCGCTACCTGCGCCTTTTTCCCCGATGATTCATCCTTGTATGGTAATACCGTCATTGCCGGTTTTTCATTGAAATGCCGGGTGAAATTATGAGGATTAATGGTAGGAAAGAAATTTAGTTTTGAAGCACCTTGAACTCGACACGCCTGTTGATCTCACGGCCTTCCTGTTCATCGTCATTGCTGGCCAGCGGCTTGCTCTCACCGTAGCCCACAGCTTTGATTCTGCGCGGATCGATGCCCTTCTTGGTAAGGTAATCTTTCACGGCTTCTGCGCGCCTCTGTGAAAGCTGCCGGTTGTAATCCCACTTGCCATAAGCATCGGTGTGACCGGAAATTTCAACCTTCACATTCGAGTTCCTTAGCATCGCCTCGAGCTTATTCAGTTCGGTGTATGACTCGGTCTTGAACTTTGCCTTGTCGTAGTCGAAGTAAATGTTGCGAAGTATCGAAGTGACACCGACAGCGAGCTTTCTAAGTTCAATGGAGCGATTCAGGGTCTTCGCTTCTGTTCCCGCGCCAGCGATATTCACGTTCTGATTCACAAAAACATAACCATCCTGCTCGACAGAGAGCCGGTAATTCTTTGCCGCTTTATCAGAAATCGTAAACTCAACAACGCCCGGACCTGTTGAAGTTGATTTCACAATCACATTATCCTTCTGACCACTCAGGCGGACTTTCGCATTGATCGGTGATTTGGTCTCGGCATCCACCACTGTCACTACATATTTCAACGGAACGACCTTTGGCGGCTCAGGTTTTGCCTGAGGCTTTGTCTCCGTTGGTTTCGGATCGGTTTTTGGCGGATCGTTTTTCACAATGGCGACTGTGTCCTTCTTCGGTTGTTCAACAACAGGGTCTGGCTTGACTTCGGCAACAGGCTTTGTTTCAACCGGCTTCGTATCGCGAAGCGGTTCACTTGCGGTGATCACGTAAATGTCAGTGAATCCCATTCCCTCTTCGCGGACTGACGAGTAGTAAGCTCTCTTCCCGTCAGGCGAAGTGATGATGTACACATCGTTGTCGGGTGTGTTAATCGGATAGCCGAGGTTTTCAGGGTCAGACCAGTCTTGCGCAGCTGCGTCCCACTTCGCTTTGTAAATATCGTAGCCGCCCATTCCACTGGCGAGACCGTTGCTACTGAAGTAAAGCGTAACGTTATCGTAGTCGATGAACGGTCCGTCTTCATTCTCAGGCGTGTTAATCTTTGGACCGAGGTTCTTCACATTCGACCATTCACCCCGGCTGTCTTTTGTCGCGCGGTAGATGTCGGTTTTACCGTAACCACCAGGGCGATCACTGGTGAAATATAGCGTGTTCTCGTCTTTCGAAATTGAAATGGATTTTTCTTCAAAGCTGGAATTGATGATGCCGGGCAGCGGAATCGGTTCGCCCCATGTGCCATCGGGCTGTCTTTCGCAATAGAGGATATCACCGCCATTCACATCGTTGTAAATGAAAAGTGTGTTACCATCCGCTGACATCGCAAGGCTCGACTCGTGGTAAAGCGTATTTACTTTCGGTCCGATGTTGGTTGCAAATGCCCAGTTGGCGCCATTCTTCTTTGTGGTGAAAATATCTTCATAGGGCAAGTTATCGTCATACACGTTCTGGTTCAGGTTGTCGTCCTTTCTGCGTGACGTGAACACAATCTCATCTTCGCGTTCGCTGAACACTGCCCCATAGTCATCATATTCCGAATTGATCTCGCGACCGATATTCACGATTGAAAAGTTCTGCGGATTCTGAACGTAGCGCCTGCCGTTGGTTACTTCATTTAAAGAGCGATCAACAGTAGCCATGTCAACTTTGTCGCGGCCCTGGTAGGTTGAACGTGCCGTCAGTTTTTCCTTGTAGAGATTATAAAACTTCTCAGCGTTGTCGAAGTCAAGACCGTACTGATAACTTTTTCCGATGCGATATTCCAGGTCGAAGCGGTAGGCCGGATCGTTGCGATAAACGCGGAGAAAATATTTCACTGCAGCTCCGCGGTTAATGGTGATTAGATGAAGATGGCCTGCTTCATAGTTTGCGCGAAGGCTGGTTGTATCCGAATCGGCAGCCTGAACCATGAGGTCGCGGGCAATGTCCAACGCCTTGGTTTCGGTCATGACTATTTCTGCCTGTGTCATCAACTCCTTCGACAGCTCCTTGTTTTGTTCCTGAGCTGTTGACTGAGAGTAGAAAGCGGTTAAGACAGTTAAAAAAATCAGTATTCTTTTGATACTGGACATCGCTTAAAAAAGTTTATTCAATCAAGTTAGGTAAAAAAGTGGATAGGGTTCCAAATGCTAATATAGGAAAATTGATGGATTTCAACGCAAATAATGGATACATAAGGTACTCTGACCTTACATTCTTAGTAATTTGCCCTTAAATCTTTACTTTAACCGATGGAGATAACGCAGGCTGAGTTCATTTCGAGTCACGCAGATGTAAAAAAATCACCACCTCCTGACAAGCCCGAATTTGCCTTCATCGGCCGATCGAATGTCGGCAAGTCGTCACTGATTAACATGCTGACTAACAAGAAGAAGCTGGCCAAAATTTCCGCGACCCCCGGCAAAACACAAACCATCAATCACTTTCTCATCAATCAGCAATGGTACCTGGTGGATCTCCCTGGCTATGGCTTTGCCAAGACGAGCCGCGACAAGCGTTACGAGTTTGGAAAGATGATCGAGCAGTATGTGCTTCAGCGCGAAAACCTCAATTGCCTTTTTATCCTGCTTGACAGCAGGCTCGAGCCACAGAAGAACGACCTCGCCTTCGTTCAGTGGTGTGGTGAAAAAGAAATTCCAATCGCACTCGTCTTTACAAAGGCGGATAAACTGACCAAAAACCAGTTACAGCAAAGCCTCGCCCGTTACAAAAAAACGCTGCTGGTCATGTGGGATGAATTGCCGCCCGTCTTTGTCACCTCGTCAACGGAAAAAACGGGGCAGTCGGAGCTGCTGACTTTTATAGACGAGACGCTGGCGCAACAAAAGTAAATGTTTAGTTTTGTCGCGATAAAATTCAGCTATGACATTAGAAAAAATTGCAACCGTTTCAGGTAAGGGTGGATTGTTCAAGGTTGTTGCGCCCACAAAATCAGGCGTGATCCTCGAGGCCATGGATGAGAGCCGTGCCAAGCTGATTGCAACTACCAGTCATCGCCTGTCGCTGCTGAATGAAATCTCAATTTATACCACCACGAAAGAAGGTACCGTTGCGCTGGAAGACGTGCTGAGAAAAATCAATAAGGATTTCGGTGATGACCTCGGTGTTGATGCCAACGCTGACGCTTCCGAACTGAAAGCTTTCCTGAAGTCCGTCCTCCCTGAGTATGACGAAGACCGCGTTTATGTATCAGACATCAAGAAGCTCGTAAAGTGGTATGAGTTGATTCGTAAATACGCACCTGAGTTCTTCACAACACCAAAAGAAGAAAAGAAGGCTGAACAGCAAACAGCCCCAGCAAAAGAAGCTGAGGCTGCTGAAGCAAAGCCAAAAAAGAAGAAGTCTTAATCTTCGATAAAACTTTCAGCTTTTTCTACCATATTTTTTGAACCAACATAGAACGGTGTGCGCTGGTGCAGGTTTGTTGGGTCAAGATCCAGAATCCTTCCACGTCCATACGAAGCTTTTCCACCGGCTTGTTCTGCGATAAACGCAAGCGCATTGCATTCGTAGATCAGCCTCAGTTTTCCATGCGGATCTTTCGCTGTCGCGGGATAAATGTAGATTCCGCCTTTCAGAAGATTGCGATGAAAATCAGCAACCAGTGAACCGATGTAACGACCTGTATAACTCCTGTCTTTGCAATATTGCAAGTACGATTTCACCGAGTTGTCGAATGAGTTTGAAGATCCCTCGTTGATCGAATAGATCTTTCCGTCTGCGGGGATCTGCATGTCAGGATGGGATAGGAAATATTCACCCAGACTCGGCTCATACGTAAAACCGTTGACACCGTGACCGGTGGTGTAGACGAGCATTGTTGACGAGCCATATAATATATATCCGGCCGCAACCTGTTCCGAACCTTTTTGCAGAATGTCTTCCTGCTGGATGGGCATGCCTGCCATCGTCTTACGTCTGTAGACAGAGAAGATCGTTCCGATGGAAACATTCACATCGATATTTGAAGAACCATCCAGCGGATCGATAGCGATGACGTATTTGCCTTCGTTGTTCAGATCGACATACGATTCAGATTCTTCAGACACTAGGGCGCAGACTTCGCCACCCTTCATGAGTGCACGCGTAAACCGGATGTTTGCCAGCACGTCCAGCTTTTGTTGCTGGTCACCCGTGTTGTTCGTAGATCCAGCGGCTCCCATAATGTCGATAAGGCCCGCTTTATTTACTTCGCGGTTCACTACTTTTGACGCCAGGGCGATGTCGCGAAGCAATTGCGAAAGTTCGCCACTCGCATAAGCAAACTGACTTTGATTGTTCTTGATGAACCGGTCAAGGGCAGTACCGATGGGCTGAGCTATCCGTGAGGTTTCCATGCTCATTGTGTAGGCATTATTCATTGATCTTCGCATATTTATATCCGGGTGTAAAGTTACTCCGCAAACGATTTAGTACAACAAAAATGCAGGTTTTTAAATTTGGTGGCGCCTCCGTTAAAGATTCAAAAGGCGTAAAAAATGTTGCCTTAATTCTACAGAAATTCGCTGACCAGGACCTCGTGGTGGTCATCTCCGCAATGGGTAAAACCACGAATGCGTTAGAGCGCGTTCTGACAGCTTTTAACAACGCTGCTGACTACCTGCACGAACTGTCGCTACTAAAAGAGTACCACAACAACATCATGCGGGAGCTCTTTGCTCCAGAGCACAAAATCTGGAACATGGTCGATGATGAATGGCGCATCACCGAACGCAAATTGAAAGCGCAATACGATGAGCCGGATCAGCGCTACGACCAGGTGGTTTCGCAGGGAGAGATCATCTCCACGCTGATTGTTGCGCACTATCTGCAGGACCAAAAAATTAACGTTCAGTGGCTTGATGCGCGCGAGTACGTTGTGACAGATGAGAATTATCGCGAGGCCACGGTGGAATGGAACACGACCACTGCCAGGATCAAAACGCTTGACTTCAGCAAGGACAACATCAAGATCACGCAGGGATTTATCGGTAGGACAATCTCGGGCTTTACAACAACGCTCGGCCGCGATGGATCAGATTTTTCGGCAGCAATATTTGCCTTTTGTCTCGATGCGAAAGCAGTGACGATCTGGAAAGATGTGCCGGGTATTATGAATGCGGATCCGAAGCGGATGAAAGCCGTTACCGTGTTTGAAGAACTACCATTCCGCGAGGCAGCAGAGATGACCTACTATGGTGCTTCAGTAATCCACCCGAAAACGATCAAGCCACTCGCCACGAAAGGGATTCCGCTTTACGTGAAGAATTTTGATGATCCATCATTGCCCGGCACAAAGATCCACGAGTGCCACGTTGAAAAGCTGCCACCACTTTACGTTTTTAAAGACAATCAGTGTCTGATCTCCTGCAAGGTGACGGACTATACGTTTGTCACGGAAGACCACATGCGAAAGATCTTTCATGCGCTGAGCGAACTCAACATCCACCTCAACGTCATGCAGAACTCCGCCATCTCGTTTTCGTTCTGTATTGACTTCCGTGAAAGCAAAGTGAAGGCACTGATACAAACGCTGCAACATTTTTTCGAAGTGTACTACAACACAGGGCTCACACTTGTCACAATCAAGAATTACGACCAGGAGAGTTTCGATTCATTCCGGAAGAAACCAGGAGTGATATTGGAACAGTCTTCGAGGTCTACGCTGCAGTTGTTGATGAAGTAGTAGTTAAGTTTGTAGTTTGTAGTTTTTGGTTTGTAGTTGGGTTTCCATTATTGAAGGCCAACGCCTTGATCCGAGCTTAACTATAAACTATAAACTATAAACTATAAACTACAAACCTTCCGCAAGCTTGTCGAGAAAGCGGTCCATCGTTCGATCGAGGATATCGAAGACTTCCTGAAACCCCTTCTCTCCCCCATAGTATGGATCTGGCACATCTCCTTTCCCTTGCGGATCATAGTCACGCATCATTTGAATTTTCGGTTTGTGCTTTTCGTCTTTGAGGAGTCGGTGGATGTTTGAAAAGTTACTGCTGTCCATCGCGAGTATGTAGTCGAAGCTTTCGATGTCTTCGACTGAAAGTTGGCGACCACAGTGGTTGATTGACACTCCGTTCTTCTTCGCATTCGCGATGGTCCTCGGGTCGGGGTTGTCTCCTATATGGTAGTTTGAGGTGCCGCAAGAGTCTGCTTCAATCTGGTGTTCCAACCCTCTTTCTTTAACCTTGTGCTTAAAAATTGCCTCGGCCAGCGGGGATCGGCAGATATTTCCCAGACATACAAAAAGGACCTTTATTTTAGCCATTATCTCGTTTTTTGATCGTTTAGGCGGTAAAAATAAGGCGCAAAGAAGGATAATCAAGGGTTACAAGCGGCCGGCAAAACGCATATAAAATGACAAAGCACCATTTTTGTCCGCTTCCCGAGCAATCGGGATTTGTGAAAAGCCTTTCTCCCGCCTGAGAAGGCTTTTCTAATATACAGGCGTCCCCTAGCGGGGACAAAACTGTACTCTATCTTAAGCCCATATTCAAATTCAAGCAGCTTCAAAATTTTAATCTTCAAATTTTAAATTCAATTTGTTATTACCCCTTGCCCTTAAAGGGGAAGTGTACCTAATCCATTCGGAGGTTTTATTTCGTATTACCAGCCAGTTATCAAAACCAATTTTCAAAAGTCCAAGGTCCAAACAGGAGTCCGGTAGTTTGGAATTTGGAACTTGGGATTTGGATTTTGGAATTTTACATTTACGCTTATGGAATACATCATCGTCACGCCCGAGTACGCGCCACGTGTTGCACTCATTCAACTCAATCGCCCGAAAGAATTAAATGCGTTGAATCTGCAACTCATGATGGAGCTGCGCGATACGTTAATTGACCTTGACAGGAATGACAATGTTCGTGCAATCATCATTACCGGAAACGAACAAGCCTTTGCTGCGGGCGCAGACATTAAACAGATGGCCGACAAATCTGCGATCGATATGCTCAAGGTTGATCAGTTCAGCACCTGGGATCAGATCCGAAAAACTAAAAAACCACTCATTGCTGCGGTATCAGGATTCGCATTGGGAGGAGGTTGTGAGCTGGCAATGACGTGTGACATGATCATTGCGTCAGAGACTGCAAAGTTCGGTCAACCGGAGATTAAAATTGGCGTAATGCCAGGCGCGGGTGGAACGCAACGTCTCACACGGGCGATTGGAAAAGCGAAAGCGATGGAACTTGTCCTAACGGGAAGATTCATTTCCGGAGAGGAGGCAATGCATTATGGATTAGTCAACAAAGTAGTTCCTGTTGAGATGTATTTACACGAAGCAGTTCAGCTTGCAAAGGAAATTTCGGAGATGTCGCCTGTGGCTGCGCAGCTCGCAAAGGAAGCCGTCAATCGGTCTTTTGAAACGCACCTTGACGAAGGTTTACATTTCGAACGTAAGAACTTTTATTTAGCATTCGCCTCTGACGATCAAAAAGAAGGGATGAAGGCCTTCGTGGAAAAACGAAAACCTGAATACAAAGGAAAGTAGCGCTGTAAAAAACAAAAAGAGCCAAGGCCTGCGCGCCTGGCTCTCCCGGGTTCCGGCATCCCGGATCCAGATCTATCTGACTGAAATACCAAATCCCACAGTCAAACACTTGTACTTCTGCAGGGTATAATCTGCGTGAAATGTAAACACAGCAAGTTTCAGGCGTGTACCGATCGTTGCTCTCGGTCCAGATGCTGCGAAGTTCAGATCAACAGGATCTTTTTCAAACTGGTCAACTTCATCGCCATCGCCATTGATGTCGTACTGTCCTTTCAATGCGAGGTTTGATTTTGCAATGTTGTAGCCGAGGCCGCCATAGAATGTGATCACAGAAAATTTCTTTCCGATCAGCACCTGCATTGTGGTCGCGTTCATGGTGAAGATTCCGCGCTGATCAAGGTTTTGCGGGTTGTCTGCATCAAGCAGAGACTGCAATTCGAATTTCGAATATCCTACAAAAGCGGAAAGGTCAAAAGGCATAAGCTTGATTCCGGGAATCCATTGTTTGATGTCGTGCATGACACCGATTCCGAACATCTTCACTGTTCCGTCATCGCCCACATCAAGTGTCGGGATGTAACGGAATTTGATATCAGTTCCTTTGGGAAGACCGAAGCCAAGGTGCACCATTGGTACAGGCACTTTGTTCGAGCCGATCTCTTCTTCAAGGTTCAGCCCGGGAGGGCCCTGAAACGTTTGTGTTGGATCGCTCTTCAGCTGGAAGGTTGGCTCCCGGTCTGGTCCCACGATCGTTGGTGCGTACGGATAGCCTGCAGAATTTGGCGCGAGCTCCAGCTGAGTCAATCCCAGGCGATCAGGGCGAAACAGGAGTTCATCGTTAGGAATTGTTAATGCGTTTACGGTAATGGTCAGGTCAACACCTGCGATCTTATGAGGCTTCGCTGTATTGTACCAGCCCTGATTCAATCCGAGGCTCAGCGTTTTCATAAAAGGGTCGACATACGCCCCAATGAGCTTGCGACCATCAACAACACTCTCCTGCAACAATTCTTCAATGTCATCCTGGGCAAATGATGGGATTGAAAACGCAGCAAACACTGCGAATAAAACCGAAACTCGGCAAAACGATCTCATAGTGGGTATTTAGGATAATTATAAGTTCACAAATTACTGATTTTGCCGCTCAGTTCCTGAAATGAAGAGGTAAAAAAATCGCAGGCGCCACCATAAATTGTATTTTTGCACCCCATGATTCTCCTGTACGATATCTCAATTTCAGTATTACGAATACTGCTGAGGGCGGCAAGTCTTTTTCATCCCAAAGCGAAGGCTTTTGTAACCGGTAGACGTAAGATTTTGGAATCGATTAAAAATTCATTGCATGGAAATCAATCCCCCATAGTATGGATTCATTGCGCATCGCTCGGAGAATTTGAACAGGGCAGACCGATTGTTGAAGCACTGAAAGCCTCCTACCCTGCTCACAAAATTTTTCTTACCTTCTTTTCACCTTCCGGATTTGAAGTAAGAAAAAACTTTCCGCTCGCTGATTTTGTGTTTTAT
This sequence comes from Fulvivirgaceae bacterium JP3-4, assembly GCA_029309925.1. Classification (GTDB taxonomy): domain Bacteria; phylum Bacteroidota; class Bacteroidia; order Cytophagales; family Cyclobacteriaceae; genus Chryseosolibacter. The sequence continues at coordinate 366,129 of JARKND010000001.1, read as the reverse complement.
CTTCCGTGGGATACAAAGGCAAACGCACGGCAGTTCACCGATACCGTAAAACCTGCCATTGTCATCTTCATTAAATATGAATTCTGGTATCATTATGCGGCTGAAACGAGAAAGAAAAATATTCCATTGATTTCGGTGTCATCTATCTTCCGCGACAACCAGATCTTCTTCAAGTCATACGGCAGCCTTCACCGGAAGATCCTGAAAAACTTTTCGTGGTTTTTTGTACAAAATAACGAGTCACTGAAACTGCTTAACTCGATTGGCATTGAGAATTGTTCGAAGGCCGGAGACACCAGGTTTGATCGTGTTCGAAAAATTCAGCGCTCAAGTGATCGGGTTGCGATCGTTGAAAAATTCAAAAATGAACAAAAGGTTTTTGTGGTCGGGAGTTCGTGGCCGCAGGACCTTGACGTGCTGATCCCTTTCATCAACGAGAACCGCCTGAAATTTATCATCGCCCCGCATGAGATCAATGAAAACGGCATTCGCGAACTTGAGGCTGCCCTTCAGGTAAAATCCATTCGATATTCTCAGGCTGGCGACAAAAATGTGGATGACTGTTCTGTGCTGATTATAGACAACATCGGGATGCTGAGTAAACTTTATCGCTACGGTGAATTTGCGTACGTTGGTGGTGCGTTTGGAAAAGGGCTGCATAACATACTCGAAGCCGCTTCCAACGGCATTCCTATTCTTTTCGGGAATAAGAATTACGAAAAGTTCCAGGAAGCTGTGGATCTGATCAATCGGGGTGGGGCTTTTGCTGTTGCCGATTATCCTGACCTCAAGGAGAAATATGAAATGCTGAATGTGCCGGAAAGTTTTCTTCTTGCCTGCGAGGTTACCCGCCAGTACGTTGAAGAAAACCTTGGCGCGACCGACAAGATCATGGAATACTGTAAGCCGATACTCGCTAAAAATTTCAAAGGCATCCTTTAATAAAAATTATGCAGGGAATTGTTCTTCGTTCAACCGGATCATTCTACGATGTACTGGCAGAAAACGGCATGCGTTACAACTGCAAGGTACGCGGAAAGATCAGGCTCGAAGGAATTAAGGAAACCAACCCTGTGGCTGTGGGCGACCGCGTGCAGTTTGAAATGGAAAATCAGGTGGGCTCAATCACAGAGATTCTTCCACGCACCAATCACATGTTAAGGCGTTCTGTGAAAAAGACGGGGCATTCACACGTGCTTGCCGCCAATATCGATCAGGCTATGGTGATCGCAACGCTTGCGCTTCCACGCACATCGCTGGGATTCATAGACCGCTTTTTGGTTGCAGCTGAATCATTCCGCATCCCGCAAATTCTTGTGTTCAACAAAAAAGACCTGCTCGACCCGGAATCGCTGGCTTATCAGCAAACACTGATCGACCACTATAAAAAGATAGGTATCCACGCTTTTTCGATCAGTGCGCACACCGATAGTGCGTTGATACTTCCGTTGCTTCATGGTAAGACCACGCTTGTAGCCGGTCATTCCGGAGTGGGAAAGTCAACGTTCCTCAATGCAATCGCCCCCGACATAAACCAGAAGACTTCAGAAATCTCCGACTTCTCATCCAAAGGAACGCACACGACTACATTTGCTGAAATGTTCCAGCTAAATGAAAAGACGTTTGTGATCGACACACCTGGCGTTAAAGAGTGGGGTCTCGTTGATATGGAGCCGCAGGAGGTCTCCGATTATTTTCCAGAGATGCGTGACTTGCGGCTCAACTGCAAATTCGGAGCACGGTGCATTCACCTGAATGAACCAAAATGTGCAATCATTGATGCAGTGCAGTCGGGACAGATTGCACTATCCCGCTATGAAAGTTATGTTGGCATCATGACAGAAGACGACAACCGGAAATAATTTAACGATAGCGCAGCCAGTAGCAGATCGTGCGGACAGAACGCAAAGGCACCCTGAGCTTTCCCAATTGAAAGGTAAGTCTGTCAGTTATTGTAAGGGGCGCCAGTTCACGCAACAGATTATAAAACAAGGCAGCCTCCACATGATTTGATGTAAGTACACTTTGACGAAGCTCATAGCGTACACGTTGTGCCAGCGCGCTTTTCTCCTGGTCAGTTCTGTTGAGCACCTGCGCCTTCTTGCAGACCAGGTAGGTGTCGTGCAGCAATTTATTCCCTGCCCTGTACAAGCCAGTGGAAAGTGAGCCGTTTGATTTTCGGATTTTTGTCAGCTTTTCATTGAGGAATGCATATTGATATCGGATTGCGGACCGAACCCAGAAATCGAAATCTTCATAACTCAGATTTTCATCGTATCCGTTGAGGTCATCGATCACCTGCTTCCGCGTAAGCATCGTGGGCGCAGCGATAAAATACCTCGACAACAGTTCCTTGTAGATATAGCCCTCAGGAATCTTTTCTATCAATCCCTTTCTGAGCATGTAGTCATAGTGATGTCGCAGCTCAAATCCCGTTTCATCAATATAAATCGCATCGGTAAACACCACGCCAAAACTTCCATCGAGTGATTGAAATTTTCGCACTTGCTTTTCAATGCGGTCAGGGACCATCACGTCATCAGTCGCAAAGTCAATAAAAAATTCTCCTTTCATCAGCGGAAGCGTTTTATTAAACGCCTTGCAATAGCCTATGTTTTTTTCGAGCAACAGATACTCAACCTGCCGGCTACTGGCATGAATAGATCTGATCTTCTCAACCGATCGATCGCTGCTGCCATCGTCAACAATAATGACCTGAAGATTTCTATAAGTCTGGTCTAACACCGATCGGATAGCCTCCTCTACAAACCGTTCGTGGTTGTAACACACGCAGACAACGGTGACCAGCGGATCCTGCATCAGCTTAGCTTTTTTGTAAAGGTGAATTTGTTCGTCAATTGTCCGCCAATTTCGGTTTTAAATTTTATCAACTTGAAATTGGGCTGTGATTCTTTAACGGAAGTACCGAGATCGAGAAGCCGTATGTTGTTTGCCTGGCAAAAGTTGTAGATTCCGAGCATAAGCACGAGCGCTGGCTTCGCTTCACCAAGTTTCCGGTCATGATCAGAAATAAAATGATAGAGGATATCTTTCGAAATGAGAACAGCCACCGAGGCGGCAACAAGTCGGTCTTTGTCATAGACTCCGAAAATCATATATGCACCCGGCAGTCGCTCCATTGAATTGCGCAGATGGTCAAGCGAAACGGAAAGGACATAATTTTTCACGGCACGGTGTTCTGCAATAAAATCATACACAGCGTTCAATGCAGATGCTGACAATCTTTCAAATTGTAATCCGAATGGAAGTGTCTGGTTCAATTTTCTTCGCTTTCGCGGATGAAGGATCTCTGAAAAGGGTCTCGTGGTCACATTGATCACAGAACTTAACTCAGCATTGGAGATCGCAAAACCGTTGTTGAGCAGAAAAGTCTCAATCAGCGCCTGCCGGTCCGTGTTATATACCTGGGGAGGATTTACGACTGTTAGCGTGGCAATTCTCTGATCCTTGAGCTCGCTGCTGCAAAACTCGATAAAATTGAATGCAGTTTTGTTGTCGACACGATCGCTGAATTCAATTCCACCGAAAGGGCTTTGAATAATACTCTTTGCCGTATCTCCTTTCACGTACACATGAAAGTGTCCGTCCACAACAAGATCTTTCTCATTCAAAATATAAAATGAAATCCAGTGAGCAGCGGACTGCAGCAATCTGTACTCTTCCCGATTAAAAAGATACTGCTCGAAATTATACCGATAGGCAGAAGGGAGTTTACCCTCGTAAAATTGATATTCCGACAATCAGTAAGGAATTCGAAGTTTGCGATAGATAAAGTGCATAAGCCATGCTGGTCCGATCAGCAGGAACTGAACGTCCTTAAAAAATGATGGCTTTTTCCCTTCCACTTTGTGACCATAGAATTGCCCGATCCACGCCACAACAAAGATAATAATGGAGATCATCCACAAAGGAGCGATCTCAGATTGCGCCAGCACCCGGATAATGTAAAGACATAAAACCCCAAACAGCAACATGCCGAATCCGAGTGGGATCGAGAGTGAAACGTAATAAACCAGCACGAGTACAAGCACTACAAAAGCCCAGTTTGCATAAGGATTTTCACCCAACACTTTCTGCACAGGGCCTGAAGGGATGCTTGCAATCAATCCTACCACACTTAAGAAAATCAACGGAACGCAAATCCAGTGAATGGCCTTGTTCGTCTCGTTCTGATGACTCTGGCCATATTCTTCGAGAAGGGCGTCAATTTTTCTCATACACGTTGGGTTTAGCGGGACGTAATTTGAATCTAATTTACTCGGAATGCGAGAAGTTATCAAGCCTTCGTTTTCACCTTATTCCAGTCTTTGATCTGCCAGTAAATATTGCCGGTGGTGAGGAGGTTTCCTTTTTCATCGGTGATCTTCACCTGGCACGGCACAACAACGGCATCATTCGATTTCAAGGGTATGTAGATTTTTTCATTCAACCATTCTTCAGAGATCCTGAACTCAGCGAACGCATCCATCTTTCCCTGGTAGTGATAATCCATTTCAAGTCGTTGCATAATCAGCCTGTACTTTTTTGCATCGAGCTTTGACACCAGAAGAAAGCCAGTGGTGAACTCGGAGATAGTCGCTAGCGCGCAGGCATGTAACCCACGGATGTGGTTGAAGTTTGACTTGCGATAAGGAATTATGGTCTTCACTGAATAATCCTCGATCGCGACAACTTTAAACCCGTGAGGCTTATTGAAGGGGATCATTCTGCCCAACGACCAGTTCAGCAGCCTCATATAAAATGGTGACGTTTTTGCTTTTTCGTAAACTTCTTTCGGATCAAACATGATGCATCGGTTAGTCCATGTAAGTTAAGTTTTTTGTTGTCGTCCGCCATTGAAACCCTCAATTATCGAATAGGTTTTGCGCAGGAATTTATAGTATACTTGCACAAATCGTTTTCTCATGAAAAAAATTATTGTGCTCGGTGCAGGGCTTGTCGGAAAAGCCATTGCCATAGACCTCGCTAAAAATTTTGACGTGACCTCTGCGGACATCAGCCCGGAAGCGCTTGCGGGTCTTCAGGAGCTGGGAATTAAAACAATAAAACAGGACCTGTCAGATCTCGCAGCATTAAAAAAACTTGTTGGCGGTTTCGACCTTGTGGTTGGCGCGGTACCAGGTTTCATGGGTTTAAAAAATGCGCAAACGGTGATCGAGGCAAAGAAGAACATGGTTGACATTTCATTCTTCCCGGAAGATCCCTTTCAGCTTGACGAACTTGCAAAGCAAAACAATGTAACGATCGTGACGGATTGCGGTGTTGCGCCCGGGATGGGCAATATAATTTTAGGGTATCACAACAAGCGCATGAAGATCCGCGACTACGAATGTCTTGTGGGTGGCTTGCCTGTCGTTCGTGAATGGCCTTACGAATACAAAGCTGTTTTTTCGCCTATCGATGTCATTGAAGAATACATTCGCCCTGCGCGTTATGTGCAGAATGGTGCTGTGGTTGTGAAGGAGGCACTCTCAGATCCCGAGCTGATTCACTTTGATGGGGTAGGAACATTGGAGTCCTGGAATTCTGACGGGTTGCGTTCATTGATCAAGACGATGCCTGATATTCCAAACATGATCGAAAAGACTTTGCGATATCCTGGTTGCATTGAATACCTCCGGGTGCTCCGCGAGACCGGGTTTTTCTCTTACGAGGAAATCGATGTGAAGGGAAACAAAATCCGGCCAATCGATCTTACCGCAAAACTTCTCTTTCCAAAATGGAAGCTGAAGCCGGGCGAAGAAGAATTTACTGTGATGCGGATTATCATCGAAGGTGAAGAAGGCGGCAAACAAAAACGCTATCAATACAACCTGCTGGATCGGACGGACAAGAAAACAAACACGCTTTCCATGGCTCGTACTACCGGATACACCTGCACTGCGGCAGTACACCTGGTACTCGATGGAAAATTTTCACGCAAGGGGATCTGTCCTCCTGAATATCTTGGTGAGGACGAAGGAAATTTCAAATTCATTGTTGACTACCTGCAGCAGCGCGGAGTGACCTACAACGTCAAAAGCTAATACTTCGCTTTTGGTTTACCTGGCGCTGGTGCTCAACTTGCTCTTGCGGTATCCGTAACCAAAATAGATTACCAGGCCAATCACAAGCCACGTCACAAACGCTCCCCAGTTCCAAACGCCAAGTTCCGTCATGAGATAGAGGTTTGTGAGTATTCCAAGGATTGGCAGCAGTGAAAGGTCATAACGGAAACTGAGTACTGCGAGAACAATCCATGTAATCCAGAAAAAATAGAGGAGTGGTTTCTCAGCCATCGTGTCCATAATGCCGACATTGAAGGCCACCACCGCAGCGATGATCAGACCTGCGCCAACGATATACTTTCCATTGACGTATGGCACCCGGAATTTTGCGTGAACGCTCAGTCCCCGCTTATCCATGAAGAGCACCCCTGCGCACACTACAATGAACGCGAAGAACGTTCCTACGCTCGTCAGATCGACAAAGAACTGCATGTCCATCAGCATTGACGGAATTGCCACAACAAAACCCGTGATGATTGTAGCGAATGATGGCGTTTTAAACTTAGGGTGAATCTTAGAAAATTTTGGCCACAACAGTCCATCGCGGCTCATCGTCATCCATATGCGCGGCTGACCCAGCTGGTAAACCAATAAGGCACTGGTGATTGCAACCACTGCAGAGACTGAGATTATTCCCGCCATAAAATCAAAACCCACCTTCTGGAACACATAAGCCAACGGATCGTCTACCATCAATTCCTTATAATTGACCATACCCGTCAGCACCAGCGCGATAAGAACATAGAGTATCGTACAGATCGCGAGACACCACAGCATGGCTCGTGGAAGATCGCGCTGAGGATTTTTACATTCTTCAGCTGTAGTTGAAATAGAATCAAAGCCAATGAAGGCAAAAAAGACTGCTGCCACACTGCTCAGCACCCCGGAAACACCGTTCGGAGCAAACGGGCTCCAGTTGTCCGGCTTAACGTAAAACGCGCCACCAACGATCACCAGCAGAATAACTCCAAGCTTGAGCGCAACCAGGATGTTGCTCGCATTTCTTGACTCCTTGATACCAATATAAACCAGGGCAGTGATCAATACAGTGATCAGGCCGGCTGGGAGGTCGAGAATAAGTTTGAGGCCTCCGATGGATGGAGCCGCTGCAGCTGTCGCTTCACTGGCAGAACCGGGATCAACGGTTAGCCAGTCAGGCAGGTAAAGCCCAAACCCGGCCAGCATGGAAGTGAAGTATTCAGACCATGAAATGGCTACGACCATGTTTGACACGGCATATTCCAGGATCAGCGCCCAGCCGATGATCCAGGCAAAGAGTTCCCCGAACGACACATATGCATAGGTATAAGCGCTCCCTGACACCGGCACGGTCGATGCGAACTGAGCATAGCTTAAGGCAGTAAAAATGCAAGCAATTGCGGTGAATACGAATAAAAGCGCTACTGCGGGGCCTCCGTTAAAGCTGGCGCGGCCGATTGTGCTGAAGATACCGGCACCGATAATAGCAGCAATCCCTAATGAGGTTAGGTCGCGGACACCCAGGACTTTCTTCAGATTTCCATGCAGTCCATCTCCTTCTCCGGATTGAACGTCTCTCAGAATGGTTTCAACTGACTTCTTACGAAAAAGAGAATTTGACATGAATCAGGGTTTAGGAGCGGCCAAAATACTAAAAATTACCAGAGTTGAATACGGTTTTGAGGATGACCGCTCATGGGCAAACTTTTGTCTATTTCGTAATGTTGAGAAATAAACGTGATTTTTTTTAATAACTTGAGGATTCAACGCTGACCATTTTTTAATCGCATGGGGAATTTTTTGATGGAACCGACATCCCAACATAACATTATTCAGCCTGAAGGTGAGGAGTTGCGGCTCACTATTTCTGCCGAAGAAATCAACACACTCCCACTGAAAACGTTCGAAGGCAAAACGGTCGTTGTCAGTGACGCTGCCCAGGTTGGAAAAGTAATCAGGGAAATCGAAAAGCACGATGTTGTAGGCTTCGATACCGAAACCCGCCCGAGCTTCAAGCGCGGACAGGTTTACCAGGTAGCCCTGCTTCAGCTTGCCGTCCCTAAAAAAGCTTACCTCATACGTCTGAATCACACCGGGGTGACTGACGAGATCAAGGAATTGTTTGAAAATGCAAATATCGTAAAGGCTGGCGTTGGCATTCGCGATGACCTGAAAGCATTGCAGAAGCTCAAGCCGTTTAATCCAGAGGGATTTTTTGATTTGTCAACGCTGGCAAAGAAAGCGGGACTGCAGGTGGAGAGCGTAAAAAAACTGACTGCCCTTCTGCTCGGATTCAGAATTTCAAAAAGTGCCCAAACTTCCAACTGGGAAGCCGCCACGTTTACTCAAAAACAAATCGAGTATGCAGCAACCGATGCCTGGGTCTGCCTCGAACTCTACGAAAAGCTACGAACGAAGTAAAAATGTGCGCATGTGCTCAGGTTCTCATGTGCTCATGTTGTGGCTCTCATTCAATGATCATAACCTATCCCACTCTGCGTGCTCCTTTACACGAGCACATGACCACCTGAACACATTACTTCACCCAGCGCTGAAAAAATTCATAGGTCCTCAGCATCTGATCGATTCGCTGACGGTTGTCTCCGCTTCGCGTGATCTCATGCGTTGCACCTGGATGGATAACATACTCGACCGGTCTTCCTAACACTTTCAAACTGCGATACATCATTTCCCCCTGCACGAAGCCGGTCCTTCTGTCGTTGGCTCCGTGGAAGATGATATAAGGTGTCGTGATGTTGTGAACATATGTGATCGGTGATTCGCGCACGAGGATGTCTTTCACTGCAGGTTCCCACGGATATCCACCGAAATAATTCGGCACCAGGCGCCAGGCATTTCCTTCACCGAAGAATGTCAGAAGATCGTAAACGCCCCGCTGAGAGCAAGCTGCTTTGAAACGCTTATCGTGGCTGATGATCCAGGCGGTAAGATATCCCGCATACGAACCTCCGGTGATCAATAGCTTCTCCGGGTCTGCCCAGCCTTCTGCGATTGTTTTGTCGAGTGCTGTGAGCACGTCACTTGCAGGGCCTGCTCCCCAGTCTTTAACATTGCTTTTCATGAAAGTAAGTCCATAACCTCCCGAGCCCCGCGGATTGCTGTAGACCACACCATAACCTTTGCTGCAGAAATACTGGAACTCATGCCACATCGAAAATTCTCCCGGTCCCCACATCGCGGTTGGCCCACCATGAATTTCCAGGAGCAGCGGATATTTTTTTCCCTGTTCGAATTGTGCTGGCTTCATCATCCAGTACTCAACGGTCAGTCCTTTATCGTTGACGAATGTTTTCTTTTCAGGAAAGCTCAGCTTTTTGTTTTTGACCCATGCATTGAAATCGCTGACAAGCTTCTCATTCTTTGCATTTGCGTCTGCGATGTAGAGCTCTGATGGATTGGCAACTTTGATCTTAGAATACACAATCTTGTTGCCGGAGATATCAAAACTGGAAATCCCCTCATCGAAGGATGTGAGTGTTTCAATTTTCTTTGTGGCGACATTCAGGCGATAAAGCGGAGTTCCACCATTGCTCGGTGCAGTGAAGTAAATCGACTTCTCGTCCTGCGACCATGCGAGATTTGAAATATTGCGATCGAAAGGAATGGTGACGGCATCCTTAAATGATCCGCTCACAGGCATCAGCGCGAGTCTCGAAATCGACAGAAAATTTGTTGTGTCGTAGAGAAAAGCAATCCACTTTCCGGTTGGCGAAACAGAAGCGTTGGTAAAACGTTTGCCATTTTCCCCGAGCAGCAGCCGTTCGCGCTTCGAACCGATGTCAGCGATGTAGATCTGGTTCTCAAGTGAACGGTCCGGTGCCTCAAGTGAATCTACATCGCCCGAAATAATTATTTCTTTTCCTCCTGGCATGAAGTCAGCGCTGTTATAACGGTTAAACACTTTTGTCAGCAGCACAGGCTCACTTCCGGGGGTAGCATCGGTGAGATAGAATTGTGTGAAATTCAACTCATCGGAAATATTCATTTCGTTTTGAAAGTTGAGCTTATTCAGGACGATCGCTTTTTTATCGGCTGCATTTTTTGCGAGGTACGCATTGATCTCCGCTATATTCCCGTTGGGATCAGGCTTTGCCTTGCTTATCCTAAGTTGCTCATTGGCATTGAATCCGGGTTTTTCTGTGGGCCAGTTCGGCACAGCACGTGATGCGTTAAGCACAGAATCTTTGAGAAGATCGTTAAGCGGAATGTTGGATGAAAACAGGATCTTCTTTCCATCGGGCGACCACTTCGGATTTGATGCGCCATATTTATACTTCGTAATCTGCTGCGGCTCTCCGCCTTTCAACGACAAGACAAATATCTGTGGCTTGCCATCTGCAGTCCGTACAAAAGCAATTTTGGATCCATCAGGACTCCAGGCAGGTTGTGATGCTCCCTCTTTAGAAGTGGTAAGCTGAACAGGTGCCTCATTGCCGGCAGTTGACACTGAATAGATCTGTGTTTGATACTTGTAATCGAGTTTGTTTGCCTCGTCAGGAATAATCGAAGTGACTGCAAATAATGCTTTCGAGCCGTCAGCGCTGATGGAAACACTTGAAACTGTTTTGATCTGAAGCAGATCTGTTACCAGGATCGGCTCCTTTCCGGTTTGCGCGAATGAGGCGTTTGCAATGAGCAATATGGCTGACAGCCATACAACGATGACTTTTTTCATAGTTTAGGTTAAGTATCAATGGTGAAATAACTAAAAACGTTTGAAACGAGGCCGAAGAATTTCATTATTTATTTGACTGGCATAATCCTAACTAAATTGACCTACTTTACGTAACAGTAATTTCAACGATTTCAACATGGCCAACGAACCCGTAAAGATCCTCGAGAAAAAAACGCTTTCAGAAAACTGGTATAAGCTCTACAAATACACCTACGAGACTGTAGACAAAAAAGGAAATAAGAAGACGGAAAGCCGTGAAGCGTATGATCGCGGCAACGGTGCCGTGATCCTGCTGTTTAACAAGCAACAAAAAACCGTTATCCTAACCAAGCAGTTTCGTTTGCCCACTTACGTGAATGGAAATGCCAGCGGCATGATGATCGAAGCATGCGCTGGTCTCCTTGACAAGGACAACCCTGAAGACTGCATCCGCAAGGAAACAGAAGAAGAAACGGGGTACCGCATCAGCCACGTTCAAAAGATCTATGAAGCATACATGTCGCCCGGATCAGTCACGGAAATCCTGTACTTCTTTGTAGCGGAATACTCCAAAGACCAGAAAGTGAATGAAGGCGGTGGCGTTGAAGGCGAAGAAAACATCACGGTGCTTGAACTTCCCTTCAACGATGCCTGGAAAATGATGGAGACCGGAGAAATTAAAGACGCCAAGACGATTATGTTGCTGCAGTATGCGAAGTTGAACTCGCTTTTGTAAGCGCGTGCTATTACCGTCTGGATAATAAGCTACTTTTTCTCCAGGATCAGCGTTACTTTATTAAAATCCGCGGAGGCGTTGATGACTTTCCGATAATCTTCATATCGCTGAACGGGAACGTAGATCTCCTTATAAAATTCTTCAATGTTGATCACCATGGAATTGCCTTCCATTTTGTATGAGGATACAAAAGCAAAGGTTGTTCTTTCTCCATCGTTGAACTTGACACTCATGTTAAGGTCATCCGCATTCTTAACTGCGTAGCCTTGTGGAATATTCACCCGGATTACCCGGTCGTAACGTCTGTTAAAATCATTCTCAATCATGGTAGTGCGTTTGTCGTCACGATACATTTCAATTTGGGGACCGATCACCAGCCCTACTTTGAACAGAATACGCGGACCAGCCTTCTCGAGGAAGTGTGCCGATTCATACGTCACATCGAAGGAAAACTCATCGGTCGCGCCATTGGTTTTGACTTCACCGTTCCATTTCTGTATTTTATTGTCAGGAGCTGTTGACTCGAGCATATCCTCAATCATTTTCTGACGCTGCTCCTCAGTCATCTGTGGGTAATACGGTGTAATAAAAGCCGCGGGATGCCCGCCAAACATCCTGCTTTCCCTCACAGTGTTGGTCTGCAGGTCGCTGTTAAAATCAATAGTGATATTGAGGTTGTCATAGCTGATGTCGTCTGGCAGCGCAGGAATTTCCTGGAGCGTTGCCAAAGCAGACGTTACGCCACCGACAGTCAATGGTTCGATAAACAAACCTTTCTGCGCGGTGAAGTGGGCCGGAATAATGGGATAGAGCGTCTCTGGTGTGTACGGGGACAGGAACTTCTTCGATGCCGGGAAATAGATCAGGTAGTCGTCAAGGTAATTCCATGTGTCAAATTTCTCGTCAAATTTTGCTGCCTCGCGGTTGCATGAAAGCACAAGGTTCGTTTCTATTCCAAGCTTCCTGAAAACGTTATAAAACAATTTCGTCATACCTTCTTCATTGCTGACTTTTGTCTTAATGATCCTGTCAAGCTCCGAAAGGCTCTTATCCCGCGTTTCCGTGTTGACCTGGATAGACGTTTTTATCTTGCGCTCGATGTTTCTGACGCGTGAATCCAACGGCTGGGTTGCATCATCTTTGAGACTGGCAACAAACTGCGCCAATGGTTTTTCATCAGACTTTTCCGTCTGGCTTACAAGCGCGAAAAAAGTTTTCGCTGCATGCTCCCATGTATAAAGCCGCGCAGTGGACCTTGCAGTATTGTAGGCAAGCTTAAACTCGATTCGCTGTCGCGAAGCATCAAAAAATGACAACGGTTCCTCTTCTAATCCAGGAATATTCTGAGCCGCCACCGTATATACATTTGTCTCCCCCTCCTTTGTCGCTTTCACTTCAGGGAATCCCCAATAGGATTTGAAGTCGAATTTCAGGTGTGCTGGTGAAATTAATCTGAAGGAAACATCCTTGATAGGCACATCCATCTGCAGGGCTACATTGTTAAATATGGTATACTGCATTTTTTTCACAAAGTAGTACTCAATCTCGCTGCCGACTTCAATTCCTTCCAGGGCAAATACTTTAAAAGCATTCCCACTCTCTTCGTCTTTGATTTCTTTCAGATTGTTTTTATCGAACAAAATAACTTTACCGTCTTTGGTAATCGTCCTCGCCCTGATATCAAGCACTTCAAGAACATTGTTCAACGGAATTTTCAGGCGATTGTGCTTTTGGATCGCCTCGGGGTTATTGACGTAGATGATCCGGTGGAGAATATAGTCCATCACCAATTGCTCACCTTCAAACCGGTAGTTATATTCTGCGTGTTGCTTAAGGAAAAGCTCATTCAACGCGGCCTCTTCAGCCGTCAGCTTGATGCGCTTGCGATTCTCTTCCCAAGTGTATGGTGCCGAACACAAATGGAAAATAATACAGCATTGAAGAAAAAATAATAAAGAGAGGGATTTACAATTCATGGCTTACGTTTGAAAATGATAGATTCTTTATAACTATTACTCAGGTTCCTGATGTCGTCATTCCACGACTTGAAATCTTCAGGCTTGATAAGGATACTGTCAAGGTAAAATTTTCGCTTCAGCGTGACACGCCCGTTGGCAGCTTTGGCGTACGAGAGATCGCATCCCAGAAACTTCCCGTTATAGGTAAAATTTTCCGGAATATATTCAACATCAAATCCATCAGGGATTTTTAGGTCAATGATCTCTTCCTTCAGGTAAGCATAGTCTATCTCGAGCGGTGTCTTTCGCGTATCCGTGTTGATGAAACTGTTAAAATAGTCCTTGCTCAGGTTGAGGTTAAAATAAATCTCGTCTCCGAGTTTCTGAAAATAATCACTGATGCGAAAATTATAGTCTATCGTCACAGGACGATCCTGGTTTCGAAGATCAGCAACTGCATAGTTGTCAAGAAAAAACTTGTTACTTCCTTTGCCGATTAGCTTCGTGACATATTTTTTAACATCAGCGGTACCGGAGCGATCGAGCTCAGAGCTTCCAAATGCCTTTGGAAATCCGATAAGGGTCGTTTTTCCTTTCCCTATAATTTCGTTATTCAGAAGCTCCAGCGACATTGAATCGCGCATGACGCTCTTCTCTTTTGCAATCACCGGGATATCATACACTTCAAATTTATCACCTTTCGAAATGAATGCCTCTTTGCCCTGGATCATTGATGAAGGAAACCCGAACGCTGTGTAATCGCTGGTTGCATCAAGGAAATAATAAGTGCCATCGCTGGAAATATATGTGGCGATCATGTGGTTGTCTACGATCGGGGAGCTAAAGTCAGAATACCGGTAAGGAAGATCTCTGGAGCCGACCCATGTGTGATACGACTTTACACCTGCGACATCGAGCATCGACACAATCAGGTTCGCCATATCTTTACAGTCACCATATCGCTTCTCCAGCGTATAGGATCCGTCATGAGGAACGAAGCCGCGCATACCCTGCTCGAAGGCAATGTATTCGATATTATCCTGTGCCCAGTAAAATACGCGTTTCACAAGGTCGAGCTCGGATTTGCTCCCGGCTTTCAGTGACGCTACGAGCTCTTGCAATTCCTGCGAGGGCTTTTTATTAAGATCCTTAATAAACGTTTTGTACCACTCGTGAAGCGCGTTCAGGTCTGGCAACACAGTGTGCCGTTTCGATTTACCCTGATATGACTTTATAAAATATACAAGCTGTGGACTGTAATAATTGTACGAAGGGCCACCCGTTTCAAACTTCATGGCTTCCACATCTCGCCCCATCCACGTGTAATACACGAATTTGCCTTTTTGTGATTTCGTGAACTGAATTGCGTTCTTCTCATCATGCAGAACTTTGAAAAAAATCTCAAGATCAGCAGGCGCCTTTATCGTGAAGCTCGAATTGACGCAAGGAACATATCCCTGGAAGAAATGAACCGGAAGAAGCCTGCTGTCCTTATAATTGACTTCATAATGAAGGATTGTTCTATTGTCCGCGGCAACTGAGGGGAAATCGAAAGCGTAAAAATATGAGTCATCGTAAAAGACCGACCCCCGCGCGTTGCTGTTCTTCTTAAAGTCCGATACTTTCTCGACTCGATATTTGTTTCCCTCTCTGACAAGCGTTTTGGCCTCTATGGAGGTGACATCTGCAAAATGTGAACCGAACACTTTTTTTCCGCCATACACATCAGTTTGGTTTTTAAGGTAGAGCACTTCTTCGTCAACAACGCATCGAATACGGAGTGAGTCACCCTCTACAGCGATATCGAGCATCGACCGGTTATCGAGAAACACTGCACTCTCGTGCGGATATTTGAGTTTGACCGGTTCATAATCCTGCGCAGACAAGTAGTGGCAGAAAACAATCATTATCAAAAGACAAACGAGCTTCTTCATAGACTTTTTTATTCAATGTAGCCGTTCCACAACACCAGCTCTTTAACGGGTTTACCCCCGGCATAAAGCACGGTTTTCCCGTGCTGTGTGCCCATATGGAAGGTTTCCATTTTGCGAAGCGTTCCGTCAGCATTGTAATACTGGAAAACGCCTTCGAGCTCATCATTGCTGTAATTACCGCGTTCCGCAACTTTACCATTGCTGAAGTAACTCAGGTATTCTCCGTTGCGTTCACCATGATGATAATTTTCAATCTCGTGGATCTTACCGTTGCTGAAGTAAAGTTTGAAGACACCATGACGTTCGCCATTTTTGAACTCTTGCTCCCACACAGTTTGACCACCCGCATTTTTTACTTCGATCTTTTCGTTTCCGGTAAAGTTGATCCACTCCTGTGCTTTGCCAGCCTGAATTGGCCGATACGCGATCATGTCGTCATCTAGAAACAACTTTTCCAGGATCAGGTCTCCGTCAGGAGTGAAGTATTGACTGACACCCTGGCGCAACCCGTTCTTAAACGATGATGTAGAACTGATTTTACCATTGGGAAAGTAAAACGTCCACACGCTGTCCTGCTTATCTGACCTGTAACGTCCTTCATAATTTATTTTTCCATCCTCATAGTATATTCTCCAGGTTCCCGAACGCAAGCCGTTTGTGTATTGGCCAGTCACATCTTTGGTCCCATCCACATTGTTGAATTCGTAATTCCCGTGACGGCCACGTTCGGAAAAAGAATACCGGATAAATGGCTTTCCTTCCGGTGTTTGTGACAAGAATTCTCCGCTGAACGCTCCGCATTTTACTTCATACTTTATTCTGATTTTCTTGTTAGGAAAAAGTGATGCGACTGAAAAGCCGCCAGCAACCGGTGTGCGAACCATCCGTTCGCCTCCCTCAGGATTCAAAAATGTGATGTTGATGATCTTATCGTCTTTATATTCAAACTTTGAAGTGATCTTACCATCAACACCGTAAGAATTCCCCTGTCCGACTGTCTTGTCATTCAGGTAATAATATTCGGATTCCACATCGCCATTAGAGTGATAACCAAGCCAGCGCTGCTGCCGCATGCCATCCTGATACCAACCCTCCTGCTTGATTTTTCCGTTCCGGAAATACTCAGTGAAGTATCCATGCAGTTCATCACCTTGATAGACGCACACGAGCTTCTTTTCTCCGGTCGCATAAAACGATTCATGCCGGCCATTGAGAGAGCCCTCTTTATACTCATACGTTGAGGTTCTGTTTCCATACCGATCGTAGTATTTCCACAAGCCCTCGGGCTTTCCTTTTTTGTAAGCGCCTTCACTTGAAACCTGACCAGAATTATAAAAGTGCTTCACTGCGAAATCACCGTTGTTTGAACCGAAAGTGCCAATGACTTTATCACTCTTATCATAGTAAGTACACTTCGTCATAACACCATTTCTATAATTCAAAACGTAGTGGCGTTTGCCGCGATCATAAAAAACGTTCTCACCGTTTAATTCTCCGTCATTGTTGAATTTCCGACTCTCCACAAGTTGACCATCTTCGTCAAAATACTGCCACTCATTCTGCGGAATGCCTTTTGGAGAATATGTTCCTGTCCGCGCGATTTTTCCATTGTCATGATAAAAAGTCCACTTGCCCACAACTACACCAGCTGCATATTCGCCTTCACTCTGTGGTTTTCCATTTTCATAAAACTCAAGATACTTGCCATTGTAGTAACCTTTGTCATAGATGCGTTTGCTTTCGATACCACCATTCTCATAGTAGCTGGTGTATTCTCCCTGCAGCAGGTTATTATCATGAAAATATTTGTTCTGAATTTTTCCTGAGATGTAATAACTTTCTCCTTTGCCAGCGCGCACTCCACCTTTATAAAGTAGCCGCTCGCGCACACTGCCACACTCATAATACAGAACAACCTCTCCATCAATCTTGTCGTCTTTTAATGAAAACTCCTCTTTCGGACTCCTGGCATCATAGTATACAATCGCCTTTCCTGTGTCGTAGTTCTCTTCACTTTTTAACAGACCATCTGAATGGTAATATTTCCAGACACCAATCTTTTTACCGGTTTTGTCATAGCTGCCTTCAGCTTTCCTGGTTTGATTCGGATGCAGGTAAATCCATTTCCCCTGACGGACGTCCCCCTCTTTAGCTCCCAATGCCTCCATCACGTTGTTATTTCCATACCAGGCTTGCACCGGTTTAGCGAACCCATAGGAGGGCAGGGTCTGAAACGCACGATGTTTGCCGAGTTCCGCACTGACGGAGCTGTAATACTTTTTCAGCGCATCTTCGTTCTTCGATCTCCATTTTTTCGCTGCTTCGATCGTTGATGAGCTCAGCATATGATAGATGAACGGCTCTTCCAGCTGCGATTCCCTGATGGCACGGTAAGACGGCAGGTAGAAAGCGAACCATTTATCATCTGGCGATTCAGGCAGCGTACCTAATTGATCGAGCATTAATTCATATTGCTTGACTACTGCGGCTGTGATGGGAATAGATGATTTGAAATCTTTTTCCATCGCAATCCGTGCTTTGATCACCCGGTCAAGCTTTTCCGCAGCGTTAGTTCCCACAGGTGCGATTGTACCCTCATCGGTAACCTCGTTGTCAAGAAAATTGTCAAGGAGCACAAGCGAACCATTATCACGACTATTGACACCCAGATAAATTCCAAGCGAGAACATACCGTGAACTTTTCGTCCCTGGAGAATTGCCAGTTTGCCAAGATTCAGATGGCTGCCTCCGTGGTAGGGATTTATTGATAGCACTTTAAAAAAGCAGTCGATTGCCTTGTCATAGACTTTGTTGTTGAAATAAGTGATTCCGAGAAAGTACCAGAACATAGTACTTGTCGGGTATTCGCCAATTGCCTTGTTAAACAGTTCCACAGATTTCTGCAGATCTCCTTTTTTATCAAAGGCCTGCGCCTGGATACGCAGAAATGTCGGCCGATATTCGCTGGGATTTTTCAGCCCCTGGTCGGCAATCTCCAGCGCCTTGTCGTGCTGACCATCCGCGTTGTACGCATCAGCCAGCTCCGAGAGCATGAAAACATAATTCGTGTCAGCCTGATGAATCGTCTGCAGTACTTTTATCGCGGAGGCATAATCGCCAGAGTCATAGGCTACATTAGCGTCCTCTATAACTTTCCCGGAATTAATCAGTTGAATATTTTGGGCGTGCAATGAAACAATTGCACAAAAGAAGGCAGAAAAGAAAAAATAGCATCTCATCAGGGATAGGGTTTTAATTGCCAAAATAATAAATCGGCATCAAGGATTTTACCTCACGTAAGGAATATGCAGAATGTGCAGTCTTGCAATAACGATCCGGAACGGAAAAGCATGTTTCACTGGAAAAATAGCGGATTTGCGGGCACCTGAACTTTTTCACCGACTCCGATCCCTCATTCACCTACTGCCCCCCTCCACCAGCCTATCTCCCATAGCCCACCCGTGGCCGCGCCCGTACATTTACATAAAAATCAACGGAAACTATGGAAACCTACAATCAAAAGACGACCAGCACACCTCCGGTAAAAGAACCGAATCGTTCGGGTCGCGTCATGGGCGGATTATTTATTGTCGTGATCGGTCTGATCTTCCTGGCAAAACAGGCTGGCGTTGAATTGCCATACTGGCTTCGCACCTGGCAGATGATCCTGGTCGCTGTTGGATTGTACCTCGGCTTCCGTCATAACTTTAAGGGGTGGGGCTGGATGATTCCCATCGCGCTTGGTGTAGTTTTCTTCATGAATGACTTCTATCCTGATTTCCACCTGCACCGCTACATCTGGCCGATGATCCTGATTGCCATCGGACTCTTCATGGTATTCCGCTCAGGCCGAAAAGGAAATGATCCATCCTGGAAGAAATGGGACGCAACCAACTTTCAGGAAACCAGTGGTGACGACTACCTGGACTCGACAGTAATATTCGGTGGTGTAAAAAAGAATATAATATCTAAGAATTTTAAGGGAGGCGAAGCTGTAACTGTTTTCGGTGGAACAGAGATCAACCTGACGCAGGCTGATGTACCCAACCCCATCGTACTTGACCTCACGCAGGTTTTTGGAGGAACAAAACTTATCGTTCCTCCGCACTGGAAGATCCAATCGCAGGATGTGGTTTGCATCCTGGGCGGTGTTGAAGACAAGCGTCCGATCATGAGCGATCCGTCTGCGATAGACTCCAACAAAGTGCTCGTTCTTAAAGGAACGTGTATCCTCGGTGGAATCGATATCAAAAGTTTCTAAAGTATGTATGGTTTCATCATCCTGATCCAAGCGCTTCTTATGAACTGGTACATCTCTAAAATCGTCTTCAGCATTTCATCGGCAAACACTGACCACAAGCCTCAGTTTGATGAACAGCTCCGGTTAATTGCAGCCGGGTCGAGCGAGGAAGCTTTCCTGAAAGCGCGAAAGCTTGGTTTAAGCGAAGAGGATGCTTATATAAACGACAAGAACAACACGGTCAGATGGGAGTTCATCAATGTTTCAGAGATCCTTCCCTTGAAGAACATTGAAGATGGCGCTGAATTGTATTCAAACATTCATGAAACCACCGAGGCGAAAAGCTACATACACTGTGTTCATCAAAAAGCTATCTTTATCAGGAACGAATTCGTAGCCGGATAGCACGGTGGTCCTTAGGAATTATTCATATCGCAAACTTGCCCTGACGT
The DNA here is from genome assembly GCA_029309925.1 of Fulvivirgaceae bacterium JP3-4. Lineage (GTDB taxonomy): Bacteria > Bacteroidota > Bacteroidia > Cytophagales > Cyclobacteriaceae > Chryseosolibacter. The sequence goes on along the minus strand of JARKND010000001.1, from coordinate 346,087 downwards.
ATGTGATCTGGTGTGTATGCTGGGTCGGACTTCAGGGCTTTGCGCTTTATGCAACATTCGGGTTTCCATGGCGCCTCGCGTTGCTTGATGCATGTATAACAAACTTTCTGCTGGCGCTCGCAGGATATGTGATGATCAGCATTATGCGGTTCTACCAGCCGGGCCAGGTCGTGCGCCTTGTGATGAGTGTGATCTTTTCTTCGCTTTGCATGTTCATCTTTAAACAGACGATGATCGGCCTGGAAATAGATGACCCAGCGTACTATGAATTTCTCGATCGGTCAATGATCATCCGCGCACTGTATGGATGGCTGATGGTGAGCCTGATCAGCACGATAAGCTGGCTGTGGTCATCGGTAAAGGAGCAACAGGAGATGGAATTACGGAATGCATCCACGGAGAAACTTGCCCGGGAAGCGGAATTGTCACGAATCCGTCAGCAGCTTCAGCCGCATTTTCTTTTTAATAGTTTGAATTCCATCAGTGCTCTGGCAGGATCGAAACCTGAACAGGCACGCAAGATGATCCAGCAATTGTCAGATTTCCTTCGAGGCACTCTAAAAAAGGACGATCAGCAGCTCGTAACGCTTGCGGAAGAACTCGAGCACCTGAACCTTTACCTTGAAATCGAAAAGGTAAGATTTGGCCACCGGTTAAAAACAACTATCACATGCGATGCTGCATCAACGGCAATGACGATGCCTTCACTGTTGTTGCAACCTGTGGTGGAGAATGCGATTAAGTTCGGATTGTACGATACTACGGGTGAAACAAATATTGCTATCGAAGGAAAGAATGAAGAAGGCTATCTCGTAATTCGCGTGCAGAACCCGTTCGACCCGGCCACCTCTGTGCCACGGCAGGGCACCGGTTACGGCCTAAGTTCGGTGCAACGGAGGCTCTACCTGTTGTATGCGCGGCAGGACCTTCTTGCCACCGAGCAAAATGAAAATCAATTTATCACGCAGCTAAAAATCCCACAGTAAGATGATCAGAGCAGTACTCATCGATGACGAACCGCTTGCGCGAAGTATTGTCGCGGAATATTTGCAGTCGTACCCCGAGATATCGATCGCGCAGGAATGTAACGATGGTTTTGAAGGCGTGAAGGCTATCGCCCAGCACAAGCCCGATCTGATTTTCCTCGACATCCAGATGCCAAAGATCAATGGGTTTGAAATGCTCGAACTTATCGAACAACCTCCTTCCGTGATCTTTACTACCGCGTTTGATGAATATGCGATGAAGGCGTTTGAAGCCCACGCCATCGACTATCTGCTCAAGCCGTTCAGCAAGGAGCGATTTGACAAAGCGATGCAAAAATGGCTCTCACAACGTCAGCAGAATCCAGCACAGCAAAAATCGCTACTACAGTCAGACGACATCCGTCAGCCGGAAGAAAAAAATCGAATCGTTGTGCGCGAAGGCGGAAATATCCGGATCATACCGATCAATGAGGTTCAATACATTGAGGCTTATGATGATTATGTGAAGATCTATACGGCAAAGGAGATGTTTCTGAAAAAGAAAACGATGAGCTTCTATGAGCAGAATCTCGATGCATCACAATTTGTGCGCGTGCATCGTTCGTATATTCTGCAGGTGTCGCACCTGACCCGCATCGAACCTCACGAGAAAGACACACATGTTGCCTTGCTCAAAAGCGGTGCAAAGATTCCGCTGAGCAGAAGTGGTTACACGAAAATGAAATCGGTACTTGGCATTTAGTGGACGGTTTGCTGCGTTTCGACTGGCGCCTTTACCACGGGGTGATTTTTTTTCAGGCTGAGGCGAGCGAGGAACGCACTTACAATTGTCAAAAATGCCGCAGTGAACATGACTGCACCTGGCATATAGTAATCTGTTCCAGGTTTTGTAAATGCAGAGAAGATGTTCGTCATAATCGGTGGGCCGAAGAAGGACGTCAGTGCCATGAGGCTTGTCAGCGCTCCCTGCAGTTCGCCTTGTTCATTCGGCTGAACTTGTGTTGACATGATACCCTGCAATGCAGGACCGGCTATCCCTCCAAGACAATAAGGAATCAGGAAAACAAACATCATCCACCCTTCTGTCGCCAGACCAAAAAGCAAAAAGCCAAGGGCATAGACCGAAAGCCCTACATAAACGCTTCGCTGCTGACCGAGTTTGGGTATGATCAGCCTGATCAAAAGTCCCTGCACGAGGGCAATGAGAAGTCCGACAAATGCAAGCGAGTATCCAACCATCGACTCATCCCATTTGAATTTAAACATTGTATAATATCCCCACGTACTCTGGATCGCATGGGCTGCGATGTAAAGCAGAACGAGCGAAGCCACCATACCGAGAATAATTTTGTAGCGCAGCAAAAATTCGAGCGAGCCGATCGGGTTCGCGCGCTTCCATTCGAACTTCCTCCGCTTTTCCACTGGCAAAGATTCGGGCAACACAAAGTACCCGTAGAGCCAGTTGAGCAAGGTGAGACCTGCTGCGGCAAAGAAAGGAGCTCTGACACCGTAGTCAGACAGAAAGCCACCCAATGCCGGCCCAGGATGAACCCGAGTCCGAATGCGGCACCAATCATTCCGAAATTCTGCGCACGCTTTTCGGGTTCACTGATGTCAGCGATGTACGCAGCTGCAGTCGTAAAGCTTGCTCCCATAATTCCAGCCACAATCCGTCCGAGGAACAGCCATCCGATAGTGGGCGCAAATGCCGTGAGCAGATAGTCAACACCGAAACCAAACAATGATGCAAGGAGAATTGGCCTTCTTCCAAAGCGATCGCTTAAGTTTCCGATCAATGGAGAGAACAAAAACTGCATGGCAGCAAACGCTGCAATAAGCCACCCACCCCAGGGCGAAGCTTCTTCGATTGTCGAGTTGAGCATCGCGCTGAGCAATGTCGGAACAACCGGAATAATCACTCCAAACCCGGTAACATCGATAAGAAGGGTAACGAAGATGAAACCAAGGGCAGCTTTTTTCTGTGACATGGGTTGAGAATTGGCTACACAATAACGTATATTCTTTGAAAATAGGAAAGACTTAATCTGCATCGCACACTCACTGTGACAACGCACGTCACACGCGCACGCGGCCAAGGTCGACAAGCAACTTTACGCGTTCAGATACCTGGGAATTAAACCGCAACGAATACTCAAGTTCTATCGAACACCCTGCTTCAAAATTCTGTGAGACAATTGTCATCGAAAAATCGTTGACCATCTTCATCACATCGGCTAGGGCGTTGTATTGAAAATTAAGAACGATGCGTTGGGTAACTTCGCGTTCGATGATCTTTGCTTGTGAAAGCGCATCTTCCGCGGCAGCACGGTAAGCAGCTATTAACCCTCCCACCCCAAGCCTCACTCCGCCAAAGTATCGTACGACCACGACCAGTGTGTTTGTCAGCTCCTTTGACCTGATCTGACCGAGGATCGGATCGCCAGCAGAATGATTTGGTTCTCCGTCATCGTTAGCCCGGAATTTCTCGCCTTCTTTCCCAAGTCTGTACGCGTAGCAATGATGCCGTGCGTCAAAAAATTGCTTGCGCAAATGCTGCAATTTTGCCTTCACTTCATCCTCCGTTGCGACAGGAAACGCAAAAGCAAGAAATTTGCTGCCCTTTTCCTTATAAAGCCCTTCCGCTTCCGCTAAAATAGTTTTGAAAGAAAATGGCTTCATGTAACGCTTTCGGTCGTTTTTGCGTCTCAAAGTAAGAAAAGTGCCTGGCGCCATGCAACCTTTGCCCTAAAGTGTAGTCTATGGCTAAAAACCTGTAAGGCATAAGACAGGCTGTTTCCAAAACAAAAACCGTTACCCATGAAAAAAATATCCATCACCGTTCTGCTCGCCATGCTTCTTCTGTCGGTAGCAGCAGTAGCGCAGACGCGCGAAACGCGCAACGTTGACACCTTTACAAAGATCGCCTTCAGAGTTCCCGGAAAGTTGTATCTCCGCCAGGGATCACCTCAGAAAGTTGAGATCGAGGGAAAGAAAGATATCCTGAAAGAAATTGAAACAGAAGTAGAGGGAAGCAGGCTTGTCATTGGCAAGGAAGGCAAGTGGATGAACTGGGATTGGGATGGCGATGAAAAAGTCAACGTATACATCACCGTTGCAAACATCGAAGGTCTTAGTGTGAGTGGATCTGGCGACCTCATCGGTCAGACAAAGATCGTCACCGATAACATCGACCTCAACGTGAGTGGCTCAGGTTCGCTGACTGTGGAAGTTGATGCGAGAGGCGATGTTGAAGCTGATGTTTCAGGATCAGGCGATCTTGAGATGAAGGGCAGGTGCCGCAGCTTTGAGAGCGATGTAAGCGGTTCAGGAAGCGTGAAAGTGGATGCAGCCATCGCTGAAGTTGCTGACTTCGGACTGTCAGGATCAGGAAAGATCTATGCAAGCGGAAGTTCAGACCGCGTGAAGACAAGCATCAGCGGTTCAGGCAAACTGCTTGCCGCAAATCTCGAAACGAATCGCTGCGAAGTTCGCATTTCCGGATCAGGCGATGTTGAGATCAATGTAAAGAATGAACTCGATGCCAATATTTCCGGCAGCGGATCGATCTCATACAAAGGCAATCCGAGTAAGGTGAATAGTCATGCTTCGGGTAGCGGGTCTGTGAGGAAACTGTAATCTGGCTAACGCAACGTTCACAGCTCGAAGTTCAAGGTTCAAAGTTCAAGGTTCAAGGTTATTGAGCCTTGAATTTTTTTTGGCGTTACCTGCAATGGAAGCTGATGAAGAGACACCTTGGCCCAAATTCAGCATCTGTAAACGTTTTTCTGCGCACTGCAACGAGTACACAACCCATCTGAATAAACGATCCGGTCTTCGCGCAGCGGATGCCACCATTTCTCCCGACTTCCCTGAAATTGATTGGGCATAGCTGAACTTTAAAAAGTAAGCTACGCTCACGTTTTCACTCCACTATAGGTTGGATGTTTCAAAATTCCCTGTACGATCAGAAATTGAGCAGCCATGTAGGTGACCATGATGATGAGACCGGAGTTTTCAATCGGATCAAGAAATTTATTGACGGCAAGAACGGAGTCTGAGATCATAAACAATACAGCACCGGCAAATACCAGCCAAAAACTATCGGTCGAAGTTCTGCCGTAGCGGAACAATGCAGTGAGGGTCATTATGGTGATCACGGCTGCATAGATGATTACCGGAATCTGCATGTCACCCAGCACCGGATACAGGATTACGACAAGTCCGGTTCCGGCAAGAATGATGGGAAAAGCAAGGCGAACGCGTTGCAAGCCTCGCAGTGAATCAGCTTCTTCATCATTCTGATGCTGCCGATAGGCAAAAATGTAAAGGATGTGACCAATCAGAAAGCAAACGAGGCCGGGAACAAAATACTCAGGGTTCATGAGAAAGATGTCACCACCAAGGCAGGCAATCAATGCAAGCATGAAAAGCGGAGAACGATCTTCCCGCGCACTGCCGGAATAATAATAGGCAAGCAGCGAGATCACGATCAGCGGTTTACTGATCACATGAATCACGCTGATGTGCGTAAATTCAAACACCACAATGCCGACAACCGATAAGATAAAAACTGCAAGGGCAATCTTCTTCATAGTAATTTTCAGTCAAACTCCGCTTCGCTAAGGTTTACCTGCTGCCGACCTCCTCAGCACAATCAAATATAGGAAAGCGATCATTGCCAACACACTGCAGACGACAAAGGTTGTGAAGAAATTGCCTGCATTGTTGGCGTAAATGTAACCCGACAGGAATGCACCTATTCCGATCCCAAGTTCCATAAATATATAGAGCGAAGCGATTCCCCTGCCTTTGTGTTCCGGATTGCTCAAATCTGTTGCCCATGCGAGCAACGTTGGTGAAGTAGCACCCTGGCCGAGACCGTATAAACTTACGCCAGCCAAAAGCATTAATCTCGAATCCGCGAAAGCGATGATGAGCATGGCTACTGCGATTGTAAGTGACGATATACGAAGCACAGGTTTTCTTCCGAACCGATCAGAAGCCTTGCCTCCAATGAGTCTGATGATCAGTGATGCAACGGTTAGGAAAGTGAAGATTACACCTTTGTTCCTGATGCCGACAAAATCGCCAAGATCCGGCAGCACGGTGAATGCTGCGCCATAAGAATATGAACACAATACCATGATGATGCATGGCAGGATCACCCGTGGCTCAAACAAGTCATGCTTATGCAACTTCAGCAATGCAAAACCAACAGGATGTTTTTCCGGCAGTGTCTCTTTCAGGCTCGTAACAATTATGATGGAGCACAAAGCGCAGGCCGATGAGAGGTAAAACATTGCATCGAGTCCAAAGGCCGTTGCAACCAGCCCTCCCACTGCCGGGCCTGCTGCCATTCCCAAACTGCCTGCCGTGCCGAGCAGGCCCATTGCCTCGCCCCTTCGATCGGCAGGAATGATGTCTGAGAGCAGCGCAGTTTGTCCTGTGGGCGTGAACCCTGTTGAAAAACCATGGATGAGACGAAGCAGAAGAAATCCCGACACCGTTGTGAGTATCGGATAAAAAAGACTGCAGATGAGACACACGAAGGAGCCAGCCATCATTACAGGCAATCGTCCGATGCGGTCTGCGAGCTTGCCACTGAAAGGCCGGCTCAACATTGCAGTGACCGTAAAAAGTGAAATGATGTATCCCTTGTAGTCCGCACCGCCAAGTGATGATAGGAATCCCGAAAGCTCCGGCACAATCATGTTGAAGCTTGCGAAGAACAGAAGAGAACTCAGACAGATGAGCCAGAATTGGCGAGAGTAAAGAGAAACTGAAACCAATTGTAATTGCGGGTTGTGTGTTACGTGTTGCGGCTTCGCACGTTGCGAGTGACGAATAACGAAGCGATGTATTCGTACTTCGTCATTCGTTACTCGTCATTCTTTAATTTGATTCTTGCGCAGTTTCCTGGGCCCCAAGCAGAAATGCTTTAATGTACACGTCAAGGTCGCCATCGAGAACGTTTTGTGCATCTGAACGCTCCACTCCCGTTCGCGCATCTTTTACAAGCTTGTACGGATGTAATACATAGTTCCGGATCTGCGAACCAAAATCGATCTTCATCTTTCCGGCTTCTACTTTATCGCGCGCAGCATTTCGTTTTTCCATCTCGAGCTGATAAAGCTTCGACTTCAGCATCTGCATCGCACGTTCGCGGTTGGCGTGTTGCGAACGCTCAACCTGGCAGACGATAACAATGCCCGAAGGCTTGTGCGTCAGCTGAACTTTCGTTTCAACCTTGTTCACGTTCTGCCCGCCAGCGCCACCGGAGCGTGACGTCTGAATTTCAATATCAGCAGGGTTGATTTCAATATTGATGGTGTCGTCAACACGCGGGTAAACAAACACGGAAGCAAACGATGTATGTCTCCTACCATTCGAATCAAACGGGGAGATTCGGACAAGGCGGTGAACACCTATTTCTGATTTTAATTTTCCGTAGGCAAATGGCCCATCGATCTCCAGTGTTGCAGACTTGATTCCAGCCACATCGCCAGACTGATAGTCGACCTGTGTGACTTTATAACCGCTTTTCTCTCCCCACATGATATACATACGGTTGAGCATTTCGGCCCAGTCCTGGCTTTCCGTTCCACCGGCACCCGGATTGATTTCAATTACTGCGCTGAGCTGATCTTCTTCGTTGCTCAGCATTTTTTTGAATTCGAGTTCTTCGACAAGTTTCGATGTGCGTTCATACTCCTTGTCGAGTTCCTCTTCACTGACGTCACCAGCTTCGTGAAATTCATTCAGCACCTCAAGATCCTCCAACGCTTTACTCACGTTCTCATAGGCATCTGTCCACACTTTTTTGGTCCGGATGTTTTTTAGAATCGTCTCAGCTTGTTTCGGATTATTCCAGAAATCTGCTTGCTGGGTGATCAGCTCTTCATCTTTTACTTCTACACTCTTGCGATCGTAGTCAAAGATACCTCCTCAAGGCGCTCACACGAGCCTTCAAGTCTTTCAACTGTTCTGTTGTCATGGCTTTACTGAAAAAAGTTAAATAAGGGGCAAATATAGTAAGCCACCCCTAAATCCCCTAAAGGGGAATTAAATGCAGCGTGTTCAGTATTAAAGTCCCCTTCAGGGGATTTAGGGGTATTCAAGGTATGGCGAAGCCCCAATTGTCCTGGCGGGCAGGTAGAACGGGGAACCTTTTTCGGCCATGAACAGTCGGTAGCGGTAGTCCACCCGCTGATATTTTTTTCGCGCGAGCACGAGCGGTACACCGATCAGAATTCCGCCTATCGATGCTCTTGAAATTCCGCTGTCAACGCTGAACTCGTTGCCCTGGATCAAAGTATAGTTGATCTGATCGATGGCGAAGAGCGCAACCGCTCCTGCGATGAGATATGCACCGAGCCGGTTATGAAATTTTGACTGTGGAAAATACAAGCGTTCGATTCTGTGGAAGGCAATGGTATCGCGGTGGGTCACGACCGATGTATCAGAGATGTTATTGATGTATGTTCTCCAGATACGCGGATTACCTCTTACCTTCATGACAATTTCATTGCCCGGATAGAGTCGCAACAAAACATTCTCACGCTTCATCAGAATCAATTGCTTCTGCCCTGAAACCGACAAGACTGTGATCAGTAGCAATATCGTTGTGACAACACCTCTCACGTTGATTTAAAGCTAAAAAAAATAGCGGACATCGGGTCCGCTACTAACATATAAACTAAAAACCTTTTACATTTTTACGATCCATCCGAAAGGATCAGGCTTCGTGCCGCGTTTGATTGCCTCAAGCTCGCGATACACTTTATTCGCGAATACGCGTTCCTCCACGGCTGGTAATTTATAATCGATACCTTCATGACCGATCAATTCGATGTGCGCTATGGTAGCGGCAGTACCGGCACCAAAAGCTTCTTTCACTTTGCCAGCAGCAAGCGCGTCAACTAATTCTGTAACGGAAATTTTTCTTTCTTCCACTTTCATGCCCCAACTCCTGGCGATCTTCAACACGCTGTCGCGCGTAATTCCATTGAGAATAGAATCGCTCAACGCAGGTGTCACCAGCGTGTCTTCAATGACAAACATCACGTTCATCGTTCCTGACTCTTCGATGTATCGGTGCTCTTTTCCATCCGTCCAGATGAGCTGGTGGTAGCCTTGATCCTGCGCGACTTTGGCAGGATAAATTGCGCCACCATAATTTCCACCTGCCTTTGCATAACCTGTACCACCCTGCACGGCCCGCGTGTAGTGTGTTTCAATTTTCACTTTCACGGGCGTGGAGTAGTAGGCACCTACCGGACAAAGGATGATCATGAATGTAAAATCCTGTGAAGGGCGAATGCCAATGTATTCATCGGCAGAAAACATGAACGGACGAATATAGAGTGAAGATCCTTCTGCCGTGGGAATCCATTCCCTGTCTGTGTCAATGATCGCACTGAGACTTTCCATGAAGAGATCTTCCGGGAGAGCCGGCATGCACATGCGTTCGGCTGAAATATTCAGGCGCCTAAGATTGTCCGATGGACGAAACACGAGCGCTTCACCACTGGACGAGTGATAAGCTTTCATTCCCTCGAAGATAGACTGGCCGTAGTGCAGCGCAGGTGACGCAGGGCTCATCGGCATATAACCATAAGGAACGATCCGGAAATTTTTCCACTCGCCATCGCGATAGTCGGCAAGCAACATGTGGTCGCTGTATACTTTTCCGAAGGGAAGATTTGTAAAGTCTGTCTGGGGAAGACGCGATCGGTTTGACCTCTCTATATCTATCTTAAGTGTCTCTACCATGGGATTACATTTTGCGCAAGATACGCAAAAAATCAAATGAACTAACGATTGTTAGGCTACATTTTCGGCTTCCATGGTGTATCGTCAACTTTCAGTTCCTGGCCCATTTTGCGTGCGAGGACAAAAAGGTAATCCGAAAGCCGGTTGAGATATTGTATTAACAGCGAGTCAACAGGTTCCTGTGAATTGAGTGCGATCACAAGGCGCTCAGACCGTCTGCACACCGTGCGCGCAACATGGCAAAATGAGACCGACTGATGGCCTCCCGGAAGGATAAAAGATTTCATCGCAGGAAGTGATGCATCCATTTCGTCAATCGCTTTCTCAAGTGCGTGTACATCCTGCCCTGCAAGTGCGGGAATTTTCACTTTGGTGTTCCCCGGCTCGGTAGCGAGAATTGATCCGATGGTGAAAAGCCGATCCTGGATGTTGATGAGAAAATCTTTGCGCTCCGAATTCACTTGCTGATCGCGGAGCAACCCGACCCAGGAGTTGAGTTCATCAACGGTACCATAGGTGTCGATGCGAAGGTCTGCTTTCGAAACGCGCTTACCTCCGAAGAGAGCTGTTGTGCCCTGATCGCCAGTTTTGGTGTAGATCTTCATGTCAATGTGCCTATTAATCAATGTGCCAATGTGCCAATCATAATGCACTAATGCAACAGCAATTGAACGAATAGAATTTTGATTTAGCGGGGATCAATTGGCATATTGGCACATTAACCCCATTGGCACTTTCTCAGTGCGTTGTGACAGGAGGTGCTCCCGCACGATTCACATTCTCGTTCTTGCGGTCCCACTCGATCAGGCCGTCACGGAGACGGATGATGCGGTGCGCGTAGTGAGCGATGTCATCTTCATGCGTTACCATGATGATGGTGTTTCCTTTATCATGAAGTTCCTGGAACAGGTTCATGATGTCGTAGGATGTTTTTGTATCGAGGTTACCAGTAGGTTCGTCAGCAAGAATGATCGATGGATTATTGACCAGTGCGCGGGCAATGGCTACACGCTGACGCTGACCACCTGAAAGTTCGTTGGGTTTGTGATGATAACGATCGGCAAGGCTTACACTTTCCAGTGCGTGCATCGCCATCTCTTCGCGGTCGGATTTTGAATAGCCCGCATAGATCAGCGGCAGCGCAACATTCTCGAGCGCGCTGGCACGCGGCAAAAGGTTAAACGTTTGAAACACAAAACCAATCTCCTTGTTGCGTGTGTCCGCAAGCTCGTTCTCAGTCATTTCACTGACGAGTTTGTTGTTGAGCATATATGATCCTCCGGAAGGAGTATCCAGGCAACCAACAATATTCATGAGGGTTGACTTTCCGGAACCAGACGGGCCCATGAACGCACAGTATTCACCCTTGTCGATGGAGATAGAAATGTCCTGAAGTGCATTCACGACCTGTGTACCCATCTTGTACACACGCGAGATATTTTTTGTTTCAATGATCTTCATCGGTCAATTAGTTGAGGGTTTTAGACTGTAATTACAGGGATGCGGCAAAATGTTAAATAGTTTCAGTTCATTATACTCTTCAAGGTCGTCAAAGTTTCAAAATAGCCCAAAAACGTGTTAAAAACCCAAAAACCAAATTCCAAATACCAAATTCCAGAAATTTCTTGTCAGGGGCTTTTTATTTGCTGGGGTTGGATTTCCTTGAAACCTGGCTTTTGGAATTTGGACCTTGGTATTTCTCACTTGAGACGCCCTTCCCGCACGAATGTTACACAATTGGCAACAACCGTTTCATCTTTCAGTATACGGGTATGTCCAAGTCCTTTCGTCACGAGCAATGTTGCAGACGGATATGCTTCTTTCAAAGCTTCGGCATGCTTCAGGTAAACTTCCTTGTCGTCCTGATCATGAACGAGCAGCAGTGAAATATCTTGTTTGATGTGGCGGATAAAATTCAGGCTGGTGTAATCATCGAATGTTTTCCCGGTCTGTTTCCTGACATATCGTTTGAAAAATTCGCCCGTAGCTTGCGAGCCATTGATCGCCCGCAGGTATGTATTGATGATCTCATCTCCGATGGTAGGGCTGGCAATGTTGATGAGCTTGCGCACAGTGAGGCCCTCCTTCGCAGCGAACAATGCCGCACTGCCTCCAAAGGAATGGCAGATGATCGCCACCGGCTCACCCGTTACTTTGTAAATGCTTTTCAGCGCCTCATAAAATTCATCGATGTTTGTTTTGGTTCCCTCCGACTTGCCGTGTGCGGGGCCGTCAAATCCTACAACACGGTAACCCAGTGCCGTGAATGCTTCAATAAATTTTCTGAACTGTGTTGCGCGCCCAGCCCAACCGTGGATGAGCAGGATTACGGGCCCTCGTCCCCAGCTGTAACACTGAATTCGTTTCCCGGAGGCAAGCACCGAAAACTTCTGCGACTTGTTTTCCAAAACCAATTCCTTCTCACGCGTTTTATACTTCAGGGGCGTGAAAAATATTTTGATGAAATACCGGTGAGCTAAAAACGGAACAGTCTTTTCCAGCAATGGAAAAAACCATCGTACAAACCTGAGCAAAAGCGGTGTCTTATCTTTCTTCACACTACAAATGAAAAATTATTTTCGATGTAGGAAAAGTTGGCAAGATCGTAAACGCGCTCGGAGAATTCGAAGCGGTTTTCGTAGTCAACGAGGATCACTGTTGAGCAACGTGTACCATAACCCGGTGATTTGATGAACATGGCAGACAACGCACGTTCACGCTCAAGTCCGACACCTGTGTCCGGAAGCATGTCATCGCTTGCCATGCTCTCGTTCGCCAGAAGTTGAAACAAATCATTTTTAGTAAATGGTCGCGACAGAATTTCTGTCATCATTTCCTTTCCTTTTTTCACTTTTGGCCAGGGTGTGTCGAGCAGGTGATTGCTCAATCCAAAAAGGCCGGACTTCATTTCCGTGATACCAGCGCGATAGTTTGAAAAGTAATAAAGTGCGTCTGCGGTTCCGGTGATCAGGTTAAAACCGTTGTATGACTCGGGATGTTGAATAGAGGTGAGATATTTCTTTCCGTCCGTATTATCGCCCAAAAAATCCGACACGAGTTTACCGCGGGATGGTGCAGCGGGATTAATGTTCTTAGGATCGCGGTAGTTGGTGATCATTGATACTTTTCCATTTGTATTCACACCAAGCCAGGTTCCTCCGGCTTCGAGGTCTCTTCCTCCAAGGATGTTGGGTGCATCTTCCCAGAAATGCGCAGGTGCAGTCTTGCGATTATAGAATTCATCGCGGTTGGCGGCAACCACGAGCTCATAGCGCGGATGTTGATTGATCGAAATGAAGATTAAACACATTGTTACGGTACCTCAATGAACCTCATCGTAATGTGAAATAACACAAATCTGTAAAAGAAAATTGCGAACGTGAGAAATTGTTTGGCAGAAAGAGACAGATCAATCAGGGAAGAGTTCAAGCTGGTCGGGCAGAAGGGTAAAAGAACGTCTGTGATAAGGCGTGATTCCAAGCTGACGAATTCCCTCGCGGTGTTCAATGGTTGGATAGCCTACATTCGTCTCCCATCCATAACCCGAAAACTGCTTCGCGAGTGAGTTCATCATATCATCGCGATAGGTTTTCGCCAGCACCGAGGCTGCTGCAATCGAGAGATATTTTCCATCACCCTTGATAATGCATTCGTGTTTGATTTCCTTATAGGGTTTGAAACGGTTTCCATCTATAAGGATGAGGTCGGGAACCATAAAAAGCTTGTCGAGGGCAAGATGCATTGCCTTGAAGGAGGCATTGAGGATATTGATCTTGTCAATTTCTGAGTGATCAACTTCAGCCACGGCCCAGCACAACGCATCCCGCTGGATGTCAACGCGAAGTTCTTCCCGCTCTTCACGGGTAAGTTGTTTTGAGTCGGTGAGTTTTTTGTGGCGATATTTCTTCGGAAGGATCACGGCAGCGGCCACCACAGGTCCGGCCAGGCACCCGCGGCCCGCCTCGTCACACCCGGCCTCAATCATATGTTTACTGAAAGATGATCGTAGCATCGCACATTTCCGTTGTGTAAAAATAAACGAAAAGCAATTCCTCAGAAAAACATTTATAGCTTTGGCAGACACAAAAGTCTTTACTGGCATTAAATTTTATCCGATACCGGTTTCACTATCAACACCGTAAGCAATCACACTTCAAATGAATTCCGAAATAAAAAATCCCTGGAAAACTTTATCGGGCGAGGTCAAATATGACAACCGGTGGATTACCGTCACAGAATATCAGGTGGTGAACCCATCAGGAGGGCAAGGGATCTACGGCAAAGTGCATTTTAAAAACACAGCCATCGGCATCGTAGCGCTGGACAATGAATTGAACACCTGGCTTGTTGGGCAGTTCCGCTATACACTCAACGCGTGGTCGTGGGAGATTCCGGAAGGTGGTGGCCCTCAGGGGGAAGCTCCACTGGATGCAGCGAAACGTGAGCTCAAAGAAGAGACTGGATTGACGGCAAATCGCTGGACACAAATCCTGACCTATCATACTTCCAACTCTGTAACTGACGAAATTGGTTTCGCCTACCTGGCGGAAGACCTTACGGAAGGTGACATGATCCTTGACGATACGGAAGCCGATCTGAAAGTGTGGAAACTTCCGCTGGCAGAAGCGCTGAAGATGATCGATCGCGGAGAAATTACAGATGGAATCAGTGTTATGGCGATTCTGAAAGTTGCCCGTATGAAAGGACTCTGACAAATTCCCGTCCGGCTGCTGCCAGCCACTCCGTCTTTTTTGTTATCTTTTGTAAATTTCCCACACTATGCAAAACTTTGCCCGCACGGTAAAGCAATCTCAGACTACGATCACCGAGTTGATGATTCCCTCGTACGCAAATTTTGGCGGCAAGATCCACGGTGGGATCCTACTGTCACTGATGGACAAAGTTGCATACGCCTGTTCAAGCAAACATGCCGGCACATACTGCGTAACCGTGTCAGTTGACAAAGTTGAATTTCTTCAGCCTGTGGAAGTAGGTGAACTCGTATCGCTGCACGCCTCAGTGAATTATGTGGGCAAGACTTCCATGATCGTTGGCATCCGTGTAGAGGCACAAAACGTGAAGCTCGGCACCATAAAGCACACTAACTCCTCGTACTTTACCATGGTAGCCAAAGGGGATGACGACAAACCAGCACTTGTCCCGGAATTGATCCTGGAAAATAAAGAAGAAGTGAAACGCTTCATCGAATGCATGCGCATGAAAGAGATCAAACAAAGTGTGAAGGAGAAAATGGATGATGCACGCTCGCAAATCGAAGTGAACAATGCTGAAACGATCCTGAAGGGGGAACGCTGCAAAATTGTGTTTAAAAATGAACAGGTGACTTCATGAAACCACTGCTCGTCTCAATTCTCTTCTCTTTATTAGCACTGAGTTCCCAAGGCCAGACCTATTCGATCCTGACACAACGTGAACAAGCCCAGGTGATCGATGACATACTCGAGCATCGCGTAAAGACTTTATTGCCGGCTTTGATGCGCAGAGAACAAATCGATTGCTGGGTGATCATTTCGCGGGAATACAATGAAGATCCGGTTATTGAAACACTCCTCCCCGCAACGTGGATGGCTGCACGCAGAACAACGATGCTTGTTGCCTTTGATCGCGATGAGGAACAAGGACTTGAGCTCCTGGCCATCTCGCGCTATGATGTCGGCAAATTGTTCAGGCGCTCGTGGGACCCGGAAGCCGAACCGGATCAATGGAAACAACTCGCAGCTGTGATAGCAACACGAAAACCGAACAAGGTTGCCGTGAACATTTCTGAACATGAGGGCATTGCCGATGGCATCAGCGCTACTGAACTGGAAAAGCTCAGGAAAGCTCTGCCCCAGGATCTTCAGGCGAAAATCATTTCGGCTGAACCACTTGCCGTTGCATGGCTTGAAACACGCACGGAAAAAGAAATGGAATATTTTCGGCAGATGTGCAGCATCTCGCACGATATCATCAGGGAAGGGTTTTCTTCGAAGGTGATCAAGCCGGGCAAAACAACAACCGATGATGTGACGTGGTGGTTCCGCGAACGCATCAGGGACTTAAAACTCGATACGTGGTTTCATCCCTCAGTATCAATACAGCGCAACGAGCCGGATGCCATCTTTTTAAAACGTGTCCAGCCTGTGACCATTCTTCCCGGAGACCTCCTTCACGTTGACTTTGGCATTTCATACCTGAGGCTTAATACAGATATTCAGCAGCATGCTTACGTTCTTAGAGAAGGTGAGGATGCGGCACCGCGCTTTCTTTCGGATGCGCTCGCACAGGGAAATCAGCTGCAGGACATTCTCACGTCAAATTTCAAAGAAGGCAAAACGGGAAACGAAATTCTTGCTGACTCACGCGCACAGGCACTCGCTGCTGGGTTGAAGCCATCGATCTACACACATCCGATCGGCTATCATGGTCACGCAGCGGGTACAACGATAGGGCTGTGGGATATGCAAAGCGGTGTTCCGTTTGACGGTGATTATCCCATGCACTACAATACCGCCTACTCGATTGAATTAAATACTACTGTGCATTTGTCAGCGTGGAAAAAGGATATTCTCATCAAACTTGAAGAAGACGGATACTTTGACAAGGGAGGATTCCGGTACATTGACGGCAGGCAGACTGATCTTATCCTAATTCCCGCGAAAGCAAAATGAGTTCTACCTTTACGTGGCGACAATCTTCCATCAATAACAGCGAGGTGATGAGAATTCTGCGGGCGATTTACACGGGTTACGGAGTTGTGGTCTTCGCCATTATTTTTATTCTGATCTTCCCCTTTCTCCTTGTGCCGATCATTTTTCCATCCCGCTTCAAACTCGTGGGTGTCTTCAACCGATGGTGGGCGCGGCTGATGTTCACATTTCTTCTGCTGCCGTGGAAAGTCGTTTATAAGGCAAAGCTCAGCAAGAACAAACAATACATCTTTTGTCCGAACCATTTTTCCTATATGGACATTGCCACGATGGGCCTGAACACCCATAACAGCATCTTCGTGGGCAAAAATGATATGGAGAATATTCCGCTTTTTGGCTTCATGTACAAGAAGCTTCACATCACGGTCGATCGCTCGAAATTGAAAAGCCGGTACTCAACAATGCTGCGTACGCTGCAGGCGATACAGGAAGGGAAAAGCCTTGTCATTTTTCCGGAAGGCGGCATCGTTACCGAAAAAGACCCCGTGATGGCGAAATTCAAGGACGGAGCGTTCAGGGCAGCGATCGAGAAAAAGATTCCTATCGTACCGGTCACGATACCGTATAATTGGATAATTTTGCCTCCTGATCAATTTCTGCTCAATTGGAGACCGATGAAAATTATCTTTCATCAGCCCGTTGACCCTTCGGCATATACACTCGATACCATTGAAAAAATGAAGGAGGATGTGCGAAGAATAATTGATGATGAACTACAACTGCATTTGAAGAATGAAAATCGATCGCGCACATCTTGATAAAATAGCTCACCTCGCCAGACTTGAGTTTGATGAAAAGGATGCTGAAAAGATGATGCAGGACATGACGGCCATTGTTGACTGGGTTGAAAAATTAAAGGAAGTGAATACGGACGGAGTGGAACCCCTCACCACCATGTCGTATGAGACCAATATGTTCCGCGAAGATGAAGTGAAGGACCACCTTTCACATGAGCGCGCCCTTCTCAACGCTCCGAAAAAAGACAACGATTATTTCCGTGTTCCTAAAGTAATCGAATAAGGTATTTTGAAAATCGTCAACGCTATCCTCAGCACGCTGTACAAGGTTTGGGTATTCCTTGTCTTCACTGTCTTCATGATTCTCTTTCTTCCCGGCCTGGTGCTTCCATTTTTCTTTGGAATGCAGGCGGGCAGAGTCGGGTATTTCTTTCTTTATATCTGGAGCTGGATCTTCAGTCAACTGACTTTCATCCGATATAAATTTTACGGCACAGAAAATTTCCGGAAGGGCCAAAGTTACATCTATGTGAGCAATCACACTTCCTTTCTCGACCTGCCGGGAATTCGTATGATCATTCCGGGACAGTTCCGGCCACTCGCAAAAAAAGAACTGAAAAAAATTCCTGTGTTCGGATGGATTGCACAGGCCGCAACAATTATCGTTGACCGGTCAAGTCCCGAGAGCCGGAAGAAAAGTATCGACCGTCTGAAGGCAGCACTGCGCGAGGGAATTTCCATTCTCATCTTTGCGGAAGGAACACAGAACCGCACGAAAGAGATTCTTCAACCTTTCCACGATGGTGCTTTTCGTGTGGCGGTAGATACGCAGGAACCGATTTTACCGATGGTGGTTGTTGGCGCAGGTCGACTCATGCCTCCGGGAACGATCAATCTGAAACCAGGGCTTATCCGGATTTATGTCGCGCCTGAAATTTCAACGGTAGGGCTAATTGCCAGGGATGTACCGGAACTCAAAGCGAGAACATTTGAGGTGATGAAGGCGATGATTGTTAATGCGAGGTAGTTTTGGGTTCCGGGTTCAAAGTTTAAAGTTTAAAGTTCAAAGTTTAAAGTTCAAAGTTCCAAGATCCAAGTTCCAAGTTCCAAACCCTTGACGAAACAGTCTGTCGCGGAATTTGAAATTTGGATCTTGGAATTTGGAATTTGGATTTTTATAGAAAGTTAGTTCGCGCCATCGGTCAGCGCATTGTTCACAGTAAATCCGCCAATCACTTTTCCATGCGCTAAGCCCATCTCACAATCGGAGCGGTAGTGAATAGCGCCATACAATCTCGACAAAGAAGCTTCTCTTGCCTGCTCATCAAAATACTCAGTCCCTTGCGGGAACAGATACGAGAGCACTGTTGCAGCAGTAGCAGAGAATGTAGAGTGACCCGAAGTGTAAGCCGGGAAGTTTGGAAGTCCTGTCAGCGTCTTGATCTTCGGATCCAGTTGTGACGGACGCGGATTGAAATAGAAAAACTTTGTTTCCCAGCATGCAACAGCCGCATCATGCATCGCCATGTTCAGCAGTGCAAATGCTCTTGCCGCGCGCACCTCGCTGAAGCGCGCTTCAGAGATATACTCCTCTGCAATATCGTTCCAGTGTCCGGGAGGTGTGTATGTACCCGCGCCATCCGCCCACTTGTGGACAATCGCCAGGCGATCTCGCGTCATGTTCTGGGAATAATACAAAACCTCTTTTACCTCAGCATCCATCTCACCAGAGGATGTTGGCGGAGGCGGAGCAGGTCTGTTGGCAACAATTTCTGCCGGAGTCATGTTCCATGCGCGCACCGCACCAAATGCCGGAAGCATTGGAGGACGCTTCGGTGTGTCCTGGCTCACCCAGGCAATTTCTCCACGGCTTTCCGCGTTCACCACCAAGCCATCCCACATGGCTTTGTTACCGCCAGCGGTGCGCATTCCGTCACCACCAGCTCTGGCAAGCACCTGAACGGCTACCGCTTTGCCCAGTGCAAGTCCTGCTGAAATATCACTCGCAGTGGCACGGCCGGCCCATAACGCAGCGTTGCGTTGCTCTGCTGCACGCAATGTAATTTTTCTAACTGCTGCGGGGAAAAGACTTTTCAACATGTCTGCAGCAGCACCTGACATCACTGCATCTTCCGATGGATACGCTGAGACTCCAGTTTCAGGCAACAGATTTTTGATGCTGCTGTCAACCTGGTAGGGAGCAGGTCGGTTGTAAACGCTCTTGTAGTGCCAGGCCGCTTTCAACGCTTCGTATTGCGCCACGCTCACATAGCTGTAAGCACGCGCTGCGTATGGCGGATTTGCAAAAGGGAAGTTTGGATCTCCGAACGGATTTTCCGCATCAGGCACAGGATAGGTATTGTCTGCCTTCGGTGCTGGCGGAAGATTATATTCCGCAACCAGGTCTCTGAAGATCTGGTTCCATCTCAACACACCACCTGCGCTCCAGTATTCGATAATATCCTTTTGTTCTTTAGTGAGCTTGCTTTGTGCATCCTTTACGGCAGCAAGTTCTGCGAGGTATGCGTCAGAAGTAACGGCAGTGGGCGCAGCTACTGCAATAGAACTTGATGAAGAAAGCACAAGCATTCGCCATGTGCCTGCGTTTGCATCGGGTGAAGACGGAGTATAACTCTTCAGGTTGCCATCAATGTCGATAGATTTATCGCAGCTGATGAGTCCAACGGCCAGGACAAAGATTGAAACAAGTCCTGATTTTATAAGTATCGTATAGTTTTTCATTTTATTTCTTATTCAGGTTGAGGGCCAAAACGGAAGGTATAGAGGAGTCCGCCCATGAGCGTTGTCGACTGGCCAACATTTCTGCCGGCAACGGTAGTCATTCCCCCGGCACGAACTGCAAGTCCCTTTGGCGCAGCGAGGTAGTACATCACAAACAAGCCTGCCTTTGACGCATTCATGCGATTGGACACGAATGGCATATCCTGCCTGCGGATGTCGCCTCCGCCCAGCGTGTTTTGTTGCATGTAATTCAGGTCTACCTGCAACGGACCCTTATGATATCCAACGTTCACGATGTAGTCGAATACGTTTGGCATTTTCACTTCATTGGTAAAATAGATTTGCCCTCCGGTAAAATATGACGGGCGATCCAGCTCAACATTGCCTCTCCACGTGTAGGCTGCTGACGCGTTCACATAAATCTTCTTCTTGAAATTGTAATTGGCAGTCATGCGATAAGAAAGGTTCTGAGAACCCATCCCGATCGAGAGCGGAAGGAAGTCGGCACTGTAATTACTCACCGGACGTGAGTAGGTCAGCGCACCAAATGCTTTGAATTTATCTTCACCGAATTCTTTTGTGAAGAAATTATATTTAACGGCAAGGCTGAGATCCTGAATGCCTTCCATTGGTGTAAGTGTTCCTCCGCTGGCTTTTGTCCAAACATAAGGCAACATCGCAATCACATTGATCTTGTCAGTTACTCCGACAGCCGCCATCCACGTTGCAGCGGTTGTCGTAAGTGTGCCAATGTTTCCGTTCTCGCGCTTGAGCTCACCCTCCCAATAGTTTGTCCATTGGTCATGGCTATACACAAATCCTGTACACACGGTCTTGGCAGGCATCATCAGGCCATCATTAATCGTCTGGCCAAATAGCAACGCTGGTGTACAGATACTGAACAACAGTAAAAGTTTTTTCATAAAAAGTCGGTATGATTAGAAATGAGGTTTGCCTAAAACGGCTGAAAAAAATAGATAGGCTTCCTCACCCAAACCAAGAGAAGGAAGCACTATCAGGAAACTTGACCTGCTAGAGCTTCGGGAGGGGGCGGAATGAAGGTGATGGGAATATTTTTGACCTTTTGTTCAGTTAACCCAAACTGAATGTCGCGATTCCATCCTGATGTGCACTTCTGGAATGCAAAGTCTGCTGAGATGTAATCCTTAATGAAAGAAGGAACGGTCTTGGATGTTTGGTCGGAGGAGTGCTCGCTGAAATTTTTAACGTAATCTGCGAGGGCCTGTTTGATCCGCTTTGTCTGGTTGTCTTTGATGCACACTATATATAATGTGTCCTTTTCGAATTTCTGCTTCACCAGGCGATAAAATTCTCCATCATGCTCGATCTCGCCTGACACACGTTCGTATTGTGTATCGCCATAATACGGGATGGTAAGCGGAACCTTAAGCGTTACAGTTTGATATTCATCGTAGCGGAGGTCATCGAGTTGCTGATTGATGTCAGCGGTGTGCTTGTACTTCAGCCCCACGAAAACGCCATAATATCCCATCACATTCAGCAACAGGAGGACTACGAGCAGGTATGAAGCAAGTTTCTTCATGGGGGCTAGGTGAATACTAATTACGGAGTTTTTTTGCAAACGTCAAAATAAGCTAAAAGCATAAAGCATAAAGCTAAAAGCTAAAAGCTAAAAGCTTAAGTAGTACCGCGAGTTGTCCAAAGGGAGCAGCGTGTATCCTAAATGAAATATCAGATTTACCCGACACTAGCTTTATGCTGTCTTTCAGCTTAACGGTACGTAGACTACTTTTTTCGTCTGAAAAAATTCTTCCTCAAAAAACGTGGAGAGCTCGGTGAGCTGGTAAGGTCGTTTGAGTTCGGCCAGTTCTTCATCGAGGTCTCCGCCCTTCAGGTAGAGGATGCCGTTGAACAGTTCGTGGCGCGAGTCTTTCTTTACCTTCTTGTTGATCCATCCATAAAATTCTTTAAGTCTGGTCACCGCGCGGCTTACTATAAAATCGTATTCGCCTTTTATCTGTTCGGCACGGATCTGCTCTGCTTTTACGTTGGTGAGTCCAACACTCTCAGCAACATTTTTTACAACTGTGATCTTCTTTCCAATGGAGTCTACCAGGTGAAAATTCGTTTGTGGAAACATGATGGCCAATGGAATTCCCGGAAATCCTCCCCCTGTGCCGACATCAAGGATGCTGGTGCCGGGTTTAAACTGGCACACTTTGGCAATGCCAAGCGAATGCAACACATGGTTGATGTACAGGTTCTCGATATCCTTTCGGGAAATGACATTGATCTTATCATTCCATTCGCTGTAGAGGGCGAAAAGTTTTTTGAATTGTTCCTGCTGCAGGGGGCTGAGGCCGGGAAAGTATTTGAAGATGATGCTGACGTCTTGCACGAAAGTTTGATTTGGCTTCGAAACTACCAAATCCTTTTGATTCCTGTTATCCCATCAAACTTTTCATCGCTGGAAATAACCGGTGCATTCAGGAATTTGGCTGTTCCAAGAATGAGCCGGTCGTGAATTTCGTAGAAGGAAATTTTTTCGGAGAGAATGACTATGTCAAGTGAAACGTCAACAATCGAATAGCAGCTGTTCAATTTCAAACCATCAGCTATATCAGCCAGTGAAACCCGGATTCTTCCGGCCTCTGATAAGTAGAGGACTTCGAACATGCTAACCACAGAAACAAACAGCTTATGTTTCCCGGCCTCAGCTTGTTGTATTATTCTCCAGGCTTTGCTGCCAAGTTTACCCTGTCCGGAAAAATGCCGCGTGATTGCAACGGTATCAAGAAGATAATTCATTTCGAAGATGTCTATCCAAAATTTGTTTTTGCATAGCATCTCTGGCAGCACGGATTTCCTTTTCTAAATCAATATTTTCAAATCCTTTATTGGCCCATATCCCCTTTAAACTTTTGGTCCTCTTTGATTTTGAGGCACTAGTTCTTTCAAGTACATGCTCCAATCGATTTTTTATTTCTGGTAACTGATCTTCTGGCAATTTGTCGACAAGGTCGTGAACAGCAGCTCTCGTGTTCCTGGCAATCCCTGCTTGCAATGCTCCTATATCCCGTTTAGCCTTAACCCGTTTTAGTTTAACCAAAGGCTTATTGACAGAACTGCCTGGCTTTGGTGCACGCTTGCTGGTTTTCGTTTTCATTAAGGGAAATTAATCAGGAGGATATAAAAATCAAATATGATCTCTCTTGTTCTTCACCATCTCAAACATGAGCTCGCGCGCTCGGTGGAGTTGTGCTTTGACGGTTCCTAAAGGTGCATCGAGTTCTTCAGCAATCTCCTCGTAACTCAATTCATGGAAGTAGCGAAGTCGGACGAGCTTCTGGTATTTTCCAGGAAGCTTGTCGACAAAAACCTGCATCAGTTCTGCCTTCTGAGAGCGGATGGTTTCCTCCTGCGGGTCGAGGTTCTCGTCCTCCACGTCAATGGAGACTGACTGACCATCGTCATCGGTGAAGGTGTTCTCTATACTCAGCGTATTCAGTTTCTTTTTCCGGATGAAATCGATGGTATTATTCGTTGCAATCCTGAACAGCCAGGTGCTGAACGTGAAGTCTTTCTTAAAGCGATGCAGACTGCGGAAGGCCTTTGCAAATGATTCGATTGTCAGATCCTCAGCGTCATCAACATTGCGGACCATTTTCAGGATCATGTGGTACACCGGCCGCTTATACCGCTGAAGGAGACGCGCGTAGGCTTTGTCATCGCCAGAGACCGCCATATCGATCAGGCGGAAATCCTCGATCGCCTTGTCAGAAAAATCCCTTTTCAGTTCCTCCATCGAATCTTCTTGGTTAGCAGGGCCACAGGACCCGTTGAAAGATAGTAAATCGAATAAAGAAAATCTAAAATGGGCACTGTCCACAGTTCGAATGTGAGGTGCGCCTGTCGGGCCGTGGTTTTAATCGTGAACATTAAAAGAATAATTCTCGTCAACAGGATGGGTATCACCCACCAATAGGTTAAGTCAATCATCAGCACTGCAACTCCCGTAAACCACGTCACCAGCCAGCTTGCCGTGAAGATTCCCAGCAGTATACGGTGTTTGGGCTTATAACGTTTCCCAACCGACAAATGTCTGACTTTCTGACGATAAAATGAGCGCAGCGATTTTTCCGGGATTGAAACCATATGACTTTCAGGACGCAGCTCAGCAAAAGTTTTATTTCCTTTTGCGTGCCTGTTCACGAACAGGTCATCATCACCTCCTGTCACATTCAGGAAGGTATTGAAGCCTTTATTCTGCATGAAAAAAGATTTGCGGTAAGCCAGATTTCTGCCTACTCCCATGTATGGATTGCCAAGCCAGGCGAACGAAAAATACTGGATGGCAGTAACAAGCGATTCGAACCTGATAAACTTGTTGAGAAATCCTGGCGTGTGCAGATATGGTGAAAAGCCGAGGACGAAGTCGGAATGCTCTGAGAAGTGACTGCTCATTGACGCGATCCATTGTTTCGACACCGGGCGACAATCCGCATCGGTGAGCAGGATCCACTCATGTGCGGCTGCTTTGATTCCCAACGTGAGCGCAAATTTTTTGCCGTTAACGTGAACCGGCAGGCGGTCAACGTTCACCATTTTTAATCGCGGATCGATTTTCGTTTGTTCGAGAAGAAAATCATACGTGCCATCGTTCGAGCGGTCATTCACAACCACAACCTCGAAGGCATCATAGTCCTGCGCAAGAAGTTGAGGGATCAGTTCCCTGAGGTTAGCCTCCTCATCGTGTGCACACACGATCACAGACACGGGATATGAAGCTTTCATCTTCAATTCCCTTTTACGATTCAAGGCAGTTAGAAAGGTGAAGAAGAAAATGATCTGAATACCAGCAGCAGCACAAAAAACAACAATCAGGATCAGCAAGGGGAATGAGGTTTAAGAATCACAAAGATAAGTTTTGTGTTCCCTTCCGAAAGACGATTTCTTTTTCAGGATTCAAAAAAAACGACATAAAACATGAAATGTCAGAATTGAAAATTTTCTAAAAAGAAAAGAGGCTTCGCGCAGGAAGCCCCTTTATTCAATTAACCCTACTTTATAAACCAATCATTAACAAAGTAGTCGTGCTCTGTGTCCAATAAGTTTCTGAGGGGACTTTTGGAGACTCAATTCATTAACCGTTAGTAAATTTAAAAACTATGTTGAAAAATCAAAAGAAAAAAGTAAAATTGTGTGCGCACACATCATAGCTGTGCACGCAAACAGTGGTTTTTTTGCGCAGAGTGGGGGTTTTCGTTGACCTAAAGCTATACCAATGAATACGAAGAATATCCGAATCAAAGACATCGCCCAGCTTGCCGGGGTGTCTGTGGGTACCGTAGACCGGGTGCTGCATAACCGCGGTCGGGTTTCCGAGGATGCATTAAAGAAGGTATTGTCTGTTCTGGATCAGATCGACTATAAGCCGAATCTCATTGCCAGGACACTTGGTGCAAATAAGACCTACAGGATTGCTGCCCTTGTTCCAAACCCCGATCAGGATCCATACTGGGCGTCATCAAAATCAGGTATCAGTCAGGCAGAAGCGGAGTGGCTGCGATATGGGGTCACCGTTCAGCCCTTCTTTTTCAATCTTTACGACAAGAACACATTCACCGAAGTTGCCAGACGCGTGACGGATAGCGAACCTGACGGAATTCTGGTCGCACCTATTTTTTATCACGAGACGCTGCCGTTTTTCGAAGAGTTCCGCGAGCGGGGAATCCCTTATGTGTTGTTTAATACCAACATTCATGAAGGGCAGCCCTTGAGCTTTATCGGACAGGATCTTTACCAGAGCGGACGACTTGGTGCGGAACTCATGCATCTTTCGCAAAACGGTCAGGCAGGAATTCTTGCTGTGCTTCACGTGAATGAGGACCTTGGAAACTCCGTCCACCTTGCAGAAAAGGAAAAAGGATTCCGCGAATATTTTGATGACAAAAATCCGAACGCGTTTGAGATCAGAACACTTAATCTGACCAGCCCGAACAATCCGGCTTTTGAGAAAGAGTTGTTGGAGCTGATCGGAAATAACAAGGTCCGCGGTTTATTTATCAGCACTTCGAAGGCCACAGCAATCATTGCCGCGTTTCTTGAAAAACACAGACGCACGGATCTTAAACTGATCGGCTACGATATGCTGGAAGAGAATATCTTTTATATGAAAAAAGGCGTAATCGATTTTCTCATCAACCAGAATCCAAAGCGCCAGGCATTTCTGGGTATCAACCACCTCGTAGGCCAACTGATCCTTCACAAGAATCCGCCAGCAAACGAATTGCTTCCGCTTGAGATTATTTCGCGCGAGAACCTGGCTTCGTATCTGAGTTCGGGAATACACTGAGAAGGCTACAAGCTGCAAGCTGCAAGCTTCAAGCCGTGGCATGCATGCCGTCTAGCATAGTAAGACCGATAACGCTTAAGTTGATCGATATGCGTGATGTCTGCACGCATTGGACTTGCAGCTTGTAGCTTGAAGCTTGCAGCTATTTCGTATTTTTGCCCCCTTATGAAATTTCAGGTTACAGCAGTCGATCCGCAATCGAAAGCTCGGGCGGGAGTACTTCAAACGGATCACGGCACCATCCATACTCCGATTTTTATGCCGGTCGGCACTGCAGGGTCTGTGAAGGCCGTGCACCAGCGCGAACTTGAAACAGATATCAAAGCTGAAATCATTCTTGGCAACACCTACCATTTGTACCTTCGACCCGGTACGGAGTTGCTTGAGAAGGCGGGCGGACTTCACAAGTTCAACGGCTGGAGTCATCCCATCCTGACTGACAGCGGTGGTTATCAGGTGTATTCGCTTTCGGAGAACCGTAAGATTGTTGAAGAAGGCGTAACGTTCAAGTCGCACATTGACGGATCGAAACATCACTTTACACCTGAATCAGTGATGGATATTCAGCGGCTAATCGGTGCGGATATTATCATGGCGTTTGATGAGTGTACACCCTATCCATGCGACTACAATTATGCAAAGTCATCGATGCACCTGACGCATAAGTGGCTGAAACGTTGTGTTGACCGGATCAATTCGACAGAGCCGAAATACGGCTACGAGCAGGCACTCTTCCCGATCGTTCAGGGCAGCACTTACAAAGATCTGCGGGAGCAATCAGCTGAATTCATCGCAAGCCAGGATCAACCCGGCAACGCGATTGGCGGACTTTCAGTGGGTGAGCCGCACGAGGATATGTATGCAATGACCAGCCTTGTGTGTTCGATTCTTCCGGCAGACAAGCCTCGCTACCTCATGGGTGTAGGCACTCCGGAAAATATCCTGGAATGCATCGCGCTCGGTATTGATATGTTTGACTGCGTGATGCCAACACGCAATGCGCGCAACGGCATGCTCTTTACAACGCAAGGCATTATCAACATCCGAAACGAAAAATGGAAGGATGACCTCTCACCGATCGATCCGTTCCTGGGCGGGTATGCAAGCACTTTCTATTCGAAAGCGTATCTTCGCCACCTGATCTACAACAAGGAAATTTTGGGCGCACAAATTGCTACAATTCAGAACCTTACGTTTTACCTGTGGCTTGTTCGTGAGGCGCGCACGCAGATTGAAGCAGGAACATTTGCTTCGTGGAAAGAAAAAATGGTGAAAATTGTTTCTCAAAGACTATAGTACCAGACGGACGCAGACGGTGAACAAATGAAGTTACTCGACCTCCACATTCTCAAACGTTTTCTCAGCACCTTTTTCTTTGTGGTGGTGATCCTTATGGCGGTAATTACGGTAATTGACCTCACCGACAAGATGGACAAGTTTGCAAAGGCGGGTGTGTCGGCAGGGCAGATTGCATCTTACTATGTTGATTACGTTTACTGGATCGGAAGCCTGATCACGCCCATCACCATTTTCATTGCAACGGTGTATGTATGCGCACAGATGGCTGGACGAACCGAGATCATTGCTATCCTCAGCGCAGGTGTAAGCTTCCGCAGATTTCTGGTCCCGTTTTTTATAGGAGCCGCTATTGTTGCTGCGCTGAGCTTTATCCTTACGGGATGGATCATCCCTAACTCAAACAAGACACGACTGGCTTTTGAAGTGCAATACCTGAAAACCAGATTTTATTACGACAAGCGCAACATCCATATCCAGGTGGCCCCGGACGTATACCTGTACATGCAGAGTTACAACAACACGTCAAACATCGGTTATCATTTCACAATGGAGCGCTTCGAAAATAAGAAGCTTGTTGAGAAGCTGACGGCCAATCGCATCGAGTGGGACACCACCAAGCAGAAGTGGACATTGCGGGAATACAAGATCCGGAAGATCGACCGCATATTTGAGAGCAAGTCGCATCCTGAATCCATTCCAGGCTTTGAGACCACCAAAACTGCGCTTAGCGCTGACAGCCTGATTCAGGGTTCTTCCCTCGACACAGCGCTGGTCATTCATCCGAAAGAGTTTGAAAGCGACTATCGTAAGTATGATGGCATGACCCTCACGGAACTGAACGACTATATCCACACACTCAAATCAAGGGGCTCGTCAGGTATCGAAGCTTATCAGGTGGAGAAGTTCACGCGTTATTCGTCACCGTTCACGATCTTCATTCTGGTGTTTATGGGCTGCATCGTTGCGTCAAGAAAAAGCCGGGGCGGAACTGGTTTGCAGATCGCATTGGGCTTCGGCCTTTCATTCGTGTTCATATTGTTCTTCACACTTTTCAGAACATATGCTGAAGCGGGAGCCGCGCCTGCCGCGATTGCTGTCTGGATTCCCAACATTATCTTCGCGATGATTTCGCTCGCTATGTATAAATACGTTCCCCGCTGATGGCATCTTCCTCGGATTATTTCAAATTACATTTCATCGTCTTTCTCTGGGGGTTTTCTGCCATTCTCGGTAAGCTTGTTACTGTTCCGGCTGTTGAGCTGGTATTTTATCGCTCGATCTTCGCAGCGATCGGAATGGCAGGGGTTATTGCGGCAACGCGTGGCTCATTCAGGGTTTCATCGGCTGATCTGGGATACATGTTGCTCATTGGATTCATCGTGGCACTTCACTGGCTCACTTTCTTCGGCTCAGCCCGCGTGGCAAACGTGTCTGTGAGCCTTGTCGGATTTGCTACCAACTCACTTTGGGCAGCGCTGCTGGAACCGTGGTTCAATAAAACAAGGCTCAAAAAATACGAACTCGTGCTTGGGCTTGTGGTTCTGCTGGGTCTTTATATTATTTTTTCATTTGACTTTCAATACAAATGGGGACTATTCCTCGGTGTCGTGGCCGGCTTCACCTCTGCACTTTTTTCCGTGTTCAACTCGCGGCTGGTTAAGCGTGTCGCCCCACGAAGCATCACGTTCTATGAAATGATTGGTGTTTTCATCAGCACGGGATTGTTTTTGCCGATTTATCAATTCGCAGGAGGAACTGAAGAACTGCACCTCATTCCATCCGGAATGGACCTCTTTTATATTGCGGTACTTGCCGGTGTCTGCTCCGTATATGCGTATACCGTTGCCGTTGAACTGATGAAGCGTGTTTCGGTTTTCATGATCCAGCTCACACTGAACCTCGAGCCTGTCTATGGGATTATTATGGCCGTGATCATTTTCGGCCAGGAAGAAAAAATGAATGTTAATTTTTACATCGGCACCGTTATCATCCTGAGTGCTGTGGCGTTCTACCCGCTGTTGAAAAAACGCTTTGATAAAACAGTGCTGATCGATTGACGTTAGTCGCGCAGCGAACTCCAGTATAACATTCCCGTGAACAAATCTCGCAGATCTGTTTCCTTTTCAAAGATACCGAACACACTCGACCCGGATCCGCTCATGCTCGCGTAGACCGCTCCGCGGTTGTAAAGCTCCGCTTTGACATCGGCTATCACGGGGTATTTTTTAAATACAGATTCTTCAAAATCATTTTTTAGAACACCTTTCCACTCACCGATTGATTTTTTTTCAAGGATATCCCTGAGGGGGAGCACGCGCTCGTGAGGTTTTATACCCGCATAGGCTTCCTGCGTTGAAACATGAACCTGAGGTTTTATCACAACCAGAAATTTTTCCGCCAGTGATAATTTTATTGGCGAGAGTATTTCTCCGCGGCCTGAGCCGATCATTGGCTCATCAGAAATAAAAAATGCACAATCGCTACCGAGCTGTGCAGCATATGTCTGTAATGCTGAAGCAGAAAGGCC
The DNA here is from genome assembly GCA_029309925.1 of Fulvivirgaceae bacterium JP3-4. Classification (GTDB taxonomy): domain Bacteria; phylum Bacteroidota; class Bacteroidia; order Cytophagales; family Cyclobacteriaceae; genus Chryseosolibacter. The sequence continues at coordinate 315,977 of JARKND010000001.1, read as the reverse complement.
CAGAGCAAACGTTTCGTTAAGTTGCCGCAGTGTGAAGGCGGCATCAGCGGAACCGCCTCCAAGGCCAGCGCCCATAGGAATAATCTTATGCAAGTGTATGTGGATAGGTGGGAGGCCGAATGCCTCCTTGAGCAGTGTATAAGCTTTCACGCAAAGGTTCGTGTCTGCTTTTCCGCCAATGGTCAGCCCGCTGGCAGTAAACCGAAAGTCATTTGCCGGGATGATTTCAAGCACATCTGTCCAGCGAATCGGATAAAAGCATGTTTCGAGATCGTGATAGCCGTCTGCCCTTTTTCGGACGACATTGAGACCTAAATTGATTTTCGCGTGCGGAAAAGAGACCATTAAGAAGGCGGGCCGTTACGTTTTCCCACAATATTACGAATCTGAAGGTAAGCGGAAAACGAGGCCCAAAAATTACCCAATAAGATGTAAGAAAACAGCCCGGGAATTAATAAATTGACATTCCTAACCAATACACCCTATGGAAACCACGCCTCATTTCGTTGAAGCCCTGGACGCTTATCTCATTCCCGGAGCTTATGGGTTTGCCGCAGTTGCCGGGCTGATTTTGCTGTATCACGAGTTCAGAATTTTTCAGATTAAAGACTACAAGGCGCAATACGACTACGTGAACCTGCACGAAATTCGCTACTTCTGGTACGCAGTGATGGCGCTGATCCTGGCAGTAGCGCTCTATATTAATGCTGCCGCTTCACGTATTTCGATGGATATATTTGGCAGTAAAGAGACTTGGTTCTATGTAAGGACTTTTATGACGTTGTCATTTTTGGTTATTACTTATTTCCTGTTCTACAGCCTTGTACGGATCTACTATCCACGGTTTGTGGAAAAGCGTTTAGCTAAACTGCGGACAAAGCCCCGGATCTCACCTTCTGGAAATGTGATGAGGCGCCTCAGCGAGCATGAGGAAGAGGCCCATCTTGAGGCCAGCCAGTTCGCGGAACAAAAGGAGGTGCATACCGTGGACTATGATGTATGGCTTGATGACGCGACCGGCTATAAAAAAATCGAAAAGTATCATTCTTATCAACACGCGATCGAATGCTCTGAATGCGGATATGTGACGATGAAGATTGCTTCAGAGGAAATAGAAAAGGCACCGGCAGCGTCTGAATCAGGCCTCATTATTAAACACTATAAATGTTCATACTGTGGCCACCGTGAAGCGAAGGAAGTGGTGGTAGCTGCGCTTTCAGAAAATATTGCTTAACCGCATCCAAACAACCCAAACCGGAAAATCCTGATCACACGGTCAGGATTTTTTTATTGTCCAGATAATTTTAACAAACTTGAGCGGTCAAAAGCAAAGTCCACACATGAGTGTCACACCACAGCAACCAATCGGAATATTCGACAGCGGCATCGGAGGGTTAACGGTTGCGCATGCCATCAAGAAACTATTGCCAAACGAAGACATGATTTATTTCGGTGATACGGCTCATTTGCCATACGGAGATAAATCCGAGGCAGCAATCCAGGCGTACTCTGTGCGCATCGCCAACATTCTTTTGAAGAAAGGCTGTAAGGTAATTGTCATCGCCTGCAATTCAGCGAGTTCTGCCGCCTATGAATTGTTAAAGGAATATGTCAGCAAAGACACACACATCATCAATGTGATCGACCCGATGGTAGCCTTGGTAGCCCGTGAATTTCAGGGAAAAAATGTCGGGCTTATCGGTACTAAGCGCACGGTGCAATCCGGAGTTTATAATCGCAAGATCGAAGAAGCGAATAAAGGGATCACGCTGCATTCGCTTGCAACGCCTCTGCTCGCTCCGATGATCGAAGAAGGCTTTTTCAATAACCAGATCAGTCATGAAATTATCGCGCAGTACCTTTCTGATCCAGCGCTTGCCGACATTGAGGCGCTCATCCTGGCCTGTACCCACTATCCGCTGATCAAAAAAGAAATTGACCAGTATTATAAGGGATCGATGAAAATTCTCGATTCGTCCGAAGTTGTTGCGCAGGCACTTTATGCTCACCTGAAATCAAAGAACCTGCTAAATACCCAAGCCGGCTCGACCGATCATTTTCTTGTCTCCGATTACACCGAATCTTTTGAAACTTCCGCAAGGATGTTCTTCCACGATGCTGTTCAGTTGGAGAAACACCACCTGTGGGAATGAAAATGTGTTCGTGTGCTCGTGTGGTCATGTTAAAGGCATACACATTAGCTTAAATAACGTCACAGCATCTTTACGGCTCGCATCTCGGCCGTTGACGCTTTTTCCTCACGAACACCTGGGCACATGACCACATGAGCACATTCCCCCTCTTTGTTTCCCACCGCAATATTTATGATCTTTCCAGCGTTTTTCATCGTGGTTTGACAACGCTTTTATTTATCCTGCCCTTTCTTCTGATCTACACGATCATGGCGATCTATGCCGAGCGAAAGATCTCCGCTTTTATCCAGGACAGGCTTGGGCCGATGGAAGTCGGCACGTATGGCCTGGCACAGACTGTTGCCGATCTGCTCAAGCTAATCCAAAAGGAGGATATCATTCCCGCGAAAGCGGATAAGATCTTATTTAAAATTGCCCCCGTCATTATTTTCACTTCTGTGTTTGCGGGATTTGTTGTGCTACCGCTAGCCCCTGGGTGGACCGGGGCCGCAATGACCTCCGGTATCTTCTTTTTGCTTGCAATAGTCTCCCTCGATGTTATCGGGATTGTAGTGGCGGGATGGAGTTCGAATAATAAATATAGTGTGCTCGGAACAATGCGATCCGCTGCCCAAATCGTCTCCTATGAAATTCCGCTCGGACTTTCGGTGCTGACCGTTTGTATCGTGTGCGGTACCATCGACCTGCAGCAAATTTCCATTCAGCAAAGCATCTTGTCACCGGAATCCAAATATTTGTTTGACATTCCGGCACTTGGAATCACAACGAATGTTGTTGGCGGGTTTCTGAACTGGAACATCGTGAGAATGCCACTGCTTTTCTTCAGCTGGGTAGTTTTCTTTATCGCCTCGCTGGCAGAATCCAATCGTGCCCCTTTTGATCTCCCGGAGGCTGAATCGGAGCTGGTGGCAGGGTTTCACACCGAATACTCAGGCTTCCGATGGGCTGTAATTATGCTGGCAGAGTATGCAATGATGCTTTTAGTAAGTATATTAGGGGCAGTATTATTTTTTGGAAGCTGGAGTTCACCCTTGCCAAATATTGGCCCGATCCAGTTGGCAAACTGGACTACCGGAGAAGCTGGTACATTTGCTTCAACCTTGTGGGGTGTTTTTTGGTTGTTGAGTAAGTCATTGTTTTTTGTAGCTGTACAAATGTGGGTTCGGTGGACTTATCCGCGGCTTCGGGTTGACCAACTAATGAATTTGAGTTGGAAATACTTAACTCCTGCCGCCCTGGGATTAGTGATTCTTTTTGCATTTTGGAAAATACTATTCATTTAAATATCGTGCGCCCTCTAGCTTTAATACTTTTTGTTCTCGCTTCGGCTTTTTGTCTTGCTCAAAACAAAATTGATAGCCTTGAAGCCGAGTTAAAAAAATCACCTGCGGATACAACGCGCATCAGACTTTATGTTTCCCTGTCAGAACAGTATCAATACACCAACTATCCAAAAAGCAAGCAGTACGCCCAACAAGCAGTAGACCTGGCCGAAAAACAAAATACCGGTTCCTGGAAAAACCTCGCCTACCGGAACATCGGATTACTTTATGCGATAAGCGGTGACTACAGCACTGCGTTGCGATACGACAACCAGGCGCTCCAGCAAAGCCTGTTCAACAACGACAGCACTACGCTTGCGATTGATTACAACAACATTGCCAACGACTACTATGACCTGGGGGAATACGATGAAGCCTATAATTATTTCACACAATCTTACCGCGTTGCCAGTGCACGCAATGACTCGCTGAGAATGACCGTAGCCCTCCACAACGTTGGGCGCGTTTTCAAGGAGCTTGGTCAGTATGATCGCGCGCTCGATCATCTGCGGATCTCACAACGCATGAGCGAACAAATCAACGACAAGGAAGGAGTGCCGTATGCATATGATGAGATCGGGGACGTGATGCTGCGCATCGGAAAATACGATTCCGCTTTGCTTACGCTGATGCACTCCCTCAGACTCACACGCGAACAAAAGCTTCATGTACTTGAACCGAAGACACTCAGCAAAGTCGCGACCATCTACCTGCATAACAAAGATCATAAGACGGCACTAGCCTACTATGACACAACCTATCAGCTGCACGCGCAAACCAACAACCGTTTCGGCATTGCCGAAGTGAACCTGGGACGCGGCATTGTGTTGTACGACCAGGGTCAGTATGACGAAGCACTCCGCCTGATCACGGGTAGTCTTGCCATCGCAAAGGAGTCGAATGCCCGGATTCTCGAAATCAAATGCTATACGAAACTGTCGCAGCTATGGGAAGCGAAAGGTGATTACAAAAAATCGTTAGGATACTTCAAGCAGTACAAGCAACTGGAAGACTCATTGTTTAGCCAGGATATGCAGGAAAAACTTTTCCGCGATCAGATGCGATTTGCAACGGAAGCGAAAGATTCGCAGATAGAAGCTTTGAGCCGCGCCCGCGACATCAGGGATGATCAAATCAAACGTCAGGAATTCATCCGCAACATATTAGTCGTAGTAATGGCGCTGAGTGTTATCCTTCTCGCAACCGTCTACCGCAGCGGTCAGCGCAGGCGTCAGATCAATACGCTTCTGCTGCAGCACCAGGAAGACATGGAGAAGCGCAGCGAAGAACTCGAGCGGCTCAACCAGGTGAAAGACAAATTCTTCTCGATCATTTCACATGATCTTCGTTCACCCATCAACGCGCTCGCGGGGCTCCTTGACCTGCTTGATAAAGGTGCCGTAAAACCCGAAGAATTACCCAACCACGTACGCGAATTAAAAACAAGGTTCAACCATACACGCACCTTGCTGAATAACCTTCTCGACTGGACACTGCTGCAAATGGATAAACTCAACCTGCAAGCAAACCGCATCGACCTGAAGAAAATTGTTGATGAAAACATCCAGCTTCTTGCCTCGGTGCAGAACAAACAAATCCAGTTACTGAACAAGATTCCGGAAAATGCAATCGCCTTCGCGGATTCAAATACTGTGAATCTGGTGATCAGGAACCTTATGACTAACGCGATCAAGTTCACTAATGATGGTGGTATCGTTGTGATCTCTGCAGAAGAGAAGCCAACCGAGTGGCTGGTATCAGTAAAAGATAATGGCATCGGAATGAATCCTGACGTTTTGAAAATTCTCTTCGACAAAACTGCTCCATACACGACCCGCGGAACGGCCAATGAAAAAGGAACAGGTCTGGGTCTGATTCTCTGCAAAGAATTCGTGGAAAAAAATGGCGGGAAAATATGGGTGGAAAGTAAACCGGGCGAAGGAAGCAAGTTTTCTTTCACGTTGCCGAAACCAAACTGATTTTATCTGCCATCTTTGCTGAGTGTGTGAGCAAGACATGGAGGAAACCCGGAAGTCATATTGGCAAAACATCTCATCATCGGTAGAATCGCTTCTGACCGGACTGCGGCTTACGTTCCGTCACTTTATGAACGCGCGAAGAACGCGTAAGCCGGTTGGTATTTTTGATTCAACTTATTTCCAGCAGCCTGACGGAATTTCAACCATCCAATATCCTCACGAAATTTTACCCGTACCGGTGAACGGTCGCTATCGCCTCCACAATGAGATCGATGACTGTATCGTTTGTGATAAGTGCGCGAAGATCTGCCCGGTGAATTGCATAACCATTGAACCTATCCGGTCGGTCGAAGAATTTGGCAAGACTTCGGATGGAACATCAAAGCGGATTTATGCAGCTCGTTTTGATATTAATATGGCGCAGTGTTGCTTCTGCGGGCTCTGCACAACGGTATGTCCCACGGAATGCCTGACGATGACAAAAGTGTATGACTTCAGTGTCACCGACATCAATGAGCATACGTATGAATTTGCTGAAATGACTGCTGCAGAGATCGAGGAGAAGAAAACTATTTTCGAGGAACACCAGAAAAGCAAAGCCAAGCCGGCAACCCCACCCGTGCAGGCATCGGAAAGCGTGCCATCACCGGAAAGTCCAAAGCCAGCTGCGGCAAAACCTGTATTCAAACCAAAGATTAAACCACCGGGTCCTCCGCCAGCGTCATGAATACAGCCGTGATTGCCCAATATTTTTTTATCACAACCACTGCGCTTTCTGCATTAGCCATTGTGTTGTCTAAAAGCGTTTTCAAAGCCGCGTTGTGGTTCTTGTTGTGTTTGCTGTCAATAGCGGCATTATTCATTCTCTCTTACGCTGAGTTTACTGCCATTACGCAAATCCTGATCTATGCCGGAGGTGTTCTTGTGATCATTCTGTTCGGAATCATGTTCACATCAAAGTTGGCAGCAAAGCCACTTCTTGTGGAGAGCACCAATCTGTTCGGAGGCGCGGTGGCAGGCATCTTAACCCTTGGGTTACTGGCAAATCTCATCGTTGACAATCTAAAAAATACTACATCGGTAGAGAACGCCCCCCGCGCTGTTGAGGCGATTGGCATACTCCTCATGACTGATTATACCTTGCCGTTCGAAGTTATCGGGGTGCTACTACTGGTGACGCTTGTTGGCGCTGCGGTGATCAGTGCGTTTATGAAACTAAAACGGCAATGATTGATACCTTGACTATGATGATCCTGCTAGGTGCCTTTCTGTTCACGACTGGCGTGGTCATCATTGTGACAAAAAAGAATGCGATCATGATGCTCCTGGGGATCGAACTGATGCTCAATGCTTCGAACATCAATCTCGTTGCCTTCAATCAGTCACATCCCGCAACAATTGACGGACAGATGTTCGCCATCTTTGTTATTCTCGTGGCCGTGTGCGAGACTGCGATCGGTCTTGCACTCGTGCTGAGGGTATATCAATATTACCAGACATCGGTTCCTGACGAACTCAACGAACTAAAAGGGTAAGCTTGGAAACATTTTCATTCAATGACGGATTTCTTGCCCTGTGCTTGTTCCTTGCAGTGGTGCTTCCGCTTGTCTCATGTGTTCTATCGTTTCTGACTTCAGACCGTTATTCCTGGCTCATCATTCTCAACGCACCGTTCCTGCTGATGCTCGCCACCGTCTTTGCAACGATCGTTACTGTCAGCTGCTGGAATAGTGGCGGTGGAATTATTGAGCTCCCCTGGCTAACGCTCTCTGAGGCGGAAATCTCTGCCAACATTTTCGTATCGCAGACATCATTGCTGATGATGGTGGTCGTACTGACTGTTTCTTTCCTGGTGCATGTTTACTCCGTTGGCTACATGGCTGGCGATGCGAATCCAAGAAAATATTTTGGTGTGCTCGGCTTGTTTACGTTTGCCATGCTTGGGATTGTATTGTCCGACAACCTCCTGGTGCTTTTTGTTTTCTGGGAACTCGTTGGTTTTTCATCCTATCTGCTCATCGGCCATTGGGATGAAAAACCGGAAGCAGGAAATGCGGCAACGAAAGCGTTTTTATACAATCGCATTGGTGATTCAGCTTTCCTCATCGGTATCATGATCCTGTGGAGTGGCACAGGAACCCTTGAAATTTCCGCGTTGCGGCATCAGACTTTTTCATGGCAGACCGCTGCCGCGCTCTGTATTTTCGGAGGCGTGATCGGAAAGTCCGCTCAGTTTCCATTGTTCACCTGGCTTGCCGATGCGATGGAAGGCCCGACACCCGTCTCGGCACTTATCCACGCTGCGACCATGGTAGCTGCCGGGGTTTATTTGCTCATCAGGCTGCATCCGGTCTTTACGGACACTGCGCTAATGATTGTGTCAATTGTCGGAGCGATTACAGCGCTGTCCGGCAGTATTTCTGCGCTTGTCCAGTTTGATATCAAGAAGGTTCTTGCCTATTCCACCATATCGCAACTTGGACTGATGATCGTCACGATCGGAGCCAGTGGACCACAAGCTGCGTTTCTTCATCTTTTCACCCATGCATTTTTTAAAGCATGCCTGTTCCTCTCAGCAGGGTCTGTCATTCATACGCTACATCAGGCCCACCGGAGAGATCACCATCATTTTGATGTGCAGGATCTGAGAAACCTTGGCGGCCTGAGAAAAAAATTGCCTGTCACGTTTCTTACATTCGTGATCAGCGGAGCGTCACTGGCAGGAATTCCATTTTTCTCTGGATTTCTTTCCAAAGAAGCAATGTATGCGTCTGCGTTGTTAAATAAAGATTCGTTTTCCATCCTCATTTTTTTCGCGCTCGCAGCCGTGTCCTTCGTCACGGTGTTATATAGCTTCCGTCTGATCTGGTTTATCTTTTTCGGAGATGAACGCTCAGGAGGCGGGACTAACCTCAAAGAATCACCTGTCATCATGCGCGTTCCTATGATTCTGCTGGCACTTTGCTCTACCTGGCCAATTGTGTCTTTGAATCCGGTTGGTTTCAGCGGATGGATAGCCGGAGAAATAGCCCACCCGTGGTGGCTCACGATTTTCTCTGTGACCTGGGTAGGCGTTGCGTTGGCAACAGCATTTTTCCTTTTCCGGAAGTCTCCAGTTGCGTCCAATGCATTTGTTGCAAACGGATATGGTTTGGACACCGCGTACCGCTTTCTGTTCCGGAGTAGTGTTGACAAACTTGCTTCAATTGCTGAGGTGACAGACAGGAAAGTGATCGATGCTGTTATACACGCTTCCGCGTATGGTCACGTAACACTTGCGCACATCATCGCGTGGCTCGACAAATTTCTGGTTGATGGCCTCGTGCATGTTTTCTCCGGAACCATAAGGTGGATTGGGAGTGTTGCGCGATCCTATCAGAGCGGAAAGATCCAGGATTATATACTGTACGCCATCTTAGCATTGATTATTTTCCTAATTTGGCTCCTTTAATAAAGATCGGGATTACGCATTAATGCAAAACATTCTCTCCTTCCTAATCTTGATTCCGCTGCTGGGCTCTCTGGCTGCGTTGCTTATTCGCCCGACACAGACTTCACTCTTCCGCTGGCTTGCATTGATTGCCGTCACGCTTCAGCTGATCCTCTTCATTGTACTTGTCAGCAATTACGAGGCCGGTGGTGGATTTCAATTTGTCGAACAACGATCATGGATCTCACTGGACCTGGGCTCATGGGGCACATTGAAGGCAGATTATTTTCTTGGTGTTGACGGCATGAGCCTTCCCCTCATCGGGCTTGCAATTTTCGTCATGCTCATCGCGTGCATCTCCTCGTGGAACGGAGTGACAAATCCGAAAGGCTACTTCAGCTTATACCTGTTGCTGAATGCGGCCGTGGTCGGAAGCTTTGCAGCCCTGGATTTTCTATTGTTCTATGTTTTCTTCGAATTCATGCTTTTGCCGATGTTCTTCCTCATCGGTATCTGGGGCGGAAGCCGCAGGGAATACGCTTCAATAAAATTCTTTCTGTACACCCTGCTTGGATCAATCCTTATTCTCATCGTGATGATTGGTCTGTATCTGTCGGTGAACGATCCATCCGGATCAGGTGGTCTGGTTCATACATTCAATATGCTCCACATGTCTGATCCATCGAATTATATTTCAAATACGATTCTCGACCCTAATAATATCGTGACACTCGGACCATTCTCCGCGCGTTCGTGGGCGTTTCTATTTCTCTTCTTTGGGTTTGCAATAAAGTTGCCAATGGTGCCACTGCATACCTGGCTGCCTGACGCGCACGTTGAGGCATCCACACCTGTGTCGGTAATTCTTGCTGCCCTGCTATTGAAGATCGGTGCCTATGGGATGTTACGAATCGCTTACCCGATCTTCCCCGAGGCCGCGCTCGATTTCAGCGTAATGGTTGCCGTTTTTGCAGTGATCTCAATTCTATATGGTGCGCTTACCGCCATGGCGAGCAAAGACCTCAAACGCATGATTGCGTACTCGTCAGTCTCGCATATGGGTTTTGTGCTGTTAGGACTTGCGTCCGGCACAACGGAGGGGGTAACAGGCGCTGTGTACCAGATGGTAAGCCATGGAATTCTTTCGGCCATGCTCTTCATTATTGCCGGGGTTCTCTACGACAGGACTGGTGACAGATTGATTCGAAATTATTCCGGCCTTGCTGGAAAAATGCCGTATTTCTTCGCGATGGTTCTCATAGCATTCTTCGCATCCATGGGCATGCCTGCATTTTCCGGATTCATTGGCGAGCTGATGATTTTCCTGGGAGCGTTCAAATCTAATGCACACAACGGACTCATCCACGAAAGCCTTGCCATCATCGCAACACTTGGCCTCATCTTCGGTGCTGCGTATTTTCTCTGGGCGATCCAGCGAATGTTCTTCGGTACGTATGACGTGAAAGGAAACGCGCGAAACAGCATACTGCCCGATCTCAACAATAGGGAGATACTCATGCTGTTTCCACTTGCGGTGGTCACATTTATTTTTGGCGTATATCCACAGCCACTTCTGGATCTGATCAATCCTTTTGCCACAGACTTCGTAAACCATCTGCTTTATCAGGGCAGAATCCTGTCGCCTCATTTGTAAACGCGATGCAAGAGTCGGTAGACACTATACTTCAAGGCATTAAATGGATCATCCCCGAGATCATCCTTGCAACAGCATTTTTAGTGATCCTTGTAATCGGGTTGATTAAAAGAGGAAACTCGCTTGTAAAGGGTCTGACAATAATTGTTTTTGCAGGCGTTTTTATTCTGGTCGCATCTGACCTTTACACCACAAGCCCAATCGTCTTTGGCATGCTCCGCGTGGAAAGTGTGTCGTCATTCATCAAACTCCTCCTCAATTTTTCAGCATTGTTTACCTGCCTGATATCAACCAGGGTGAAGGAACATCTCAGTGAATATTTCGCGTTCCTTATCGCGATCGTATTGGGCGCGCACCTGCTGACGATGACATCCAACTTTCTGATGATTTTTATCTCGATAGAGATCATTTCCATCAGCTCCTATGTGCTCGCGGGATATGCATTCGATAAGAAAGGTGCTGAAGGAAGCCTGAAATATTTTCTGTTCGGATCTGTATCAGCGGCCGTCATGCTTTATGGATTTACTTTTTTGTATGGACTTACGGGAACAATAGATTTTGCTAATCAGACTTTCACGTCAGCTCTGCTCGACTCCCAGAACGCACTCGCGTATCTGTCGATCTTTTTTGTTTTTGCAGGGTTTTTGTTCAAGATCTCTTCCTCGCCTATGCATTTCTGGGCGCCAGACGTATACAATGCCGCGCCAGCCCCGGTCGTTGCCTTTTTTTCCACGGTTCCAAAACTCGCAGGCCTGGTTGTATTCGTGAAATTCCTGCTGGCGATCAATCTTTTCGGGCAGACATCACTCAACTGGCAGTTGTACCTGGCTGCGATCGCCATCGCAACAATAACCGTGGGCAATTTTGCCGCGCTCAAACAAAACAGTGTCAAACGCATGATGGCGTATTCTTCCATCGCGCAAGCAGGATTTCTTATGATTGGCCTCATTGTTTTCCTTCCGCAGGGCATCCATTTTTTCCTGTTCTATGCTACGGCCTTTGTGATCGGCAACCTGCTTGTCTTCCTGTACATCAATTCATTCGAAAATGGAGGTACTACAACGATTGCGGAGTACGCAGGATTTGGTAGAACATTTGCGATTCCGATCGTCTTCCTGCTGATCGGCCTCGTCAGTCTGACCGGACTTCCTCCTACTGCTGGATTTACGGCAAAACTGTTTCTTTTTTCCAGTGTGTGGACGGCTTTCGAGCAACAGGGCCACACCATTCTTATGGTCTTGCTGATAGTCGGTTTGCTGAATACGGTAGTTTCCCTGTTTTATTATCTGCGTATCCCATACTATGCTTTCTTAAAAGATGGCAAACCAGCCTTTTCACATAATATCCTTCATTTCGAAAATTTTTTGGGAGCATTTCTGGTTGTAATGCTACTAATTCTGTTCTTCCAGCCCGGATTGTTGATGAGTTGGATTAATAAAATTAACTTTGTTTTATAATCAGGAACAGTCATCGGAGTTGGCTGTGATGAACCACCAGATAATTCAATTATGAGCGACCAGATTCTTCACGAATGCGGAATAGCCCTGATTCGACTGCGCAAACCCCTGTCTTATTACATCGATAAATATGGCCCGACCTATGCCATGAATAAGATGTACATTCTGATGGAAAAGCAGCACAACCGCGGGCAGGATGGCGCGGGGGTCGCCAACATCAAGATCGATGTGGAGCCGGGTCGCAGGTATATCAGCCGCTATCGATCCGTGAAGTCGCAGCCGGTGGCGAACTTGTTTAAGAAGATCAGTAAGAAATATAAGAAGGCCCAGAAGGCTGGCAAGGATAAGTTCAGGGACGAACACTGGTTAAAAGAAAATATCGCATTTACCGGAGAGCTTTGGCTCGGCCACTTGCGCTACGGAACACATGGTGTGAACAGCATCGAGAATGTTCACCCCTTCCTCCGACAAAACAACTGGCGAAGCCGTAATCTGGTTATGGCGGGAAACTTCAACATGACAAACGTTGAAGAACTTTTCGACATCCTTGTAAACCTTGGTCAGCACCCGAAAGAAAAAGTGGACACCGTTACCGTGATGGAAAAGATCGGCCACTTTCTCGATGAAGAAGTTCAGGGTCTCTTCGAAAAATACAAAGACAAATTTTCCAACCGCGAAATTTCAGATATCATCGAAAACGAATTGAATCTTCACCGCGTGTTAAAGCGCGCGTGCAAGGATTTCGATGGTGGCTATACCATGGCAGGACTGACCGGTTCAGGATCAGCGTTTGTTGTGCGTGATCCTAACGGGATTCGTCCTGCGTACTTCTATGCTGATGATGAGGTCGTGGTGGTTGCCAGCGAAAAGCCTGCGATCAAATCTGCCTTCAACGTTGAATACAGTCAGATCGAAGAGATACAGCCAGGACACGCACTCATTATTTCAAAAAGTGGTGAGTATGGCCAGCACAGCGTCATTAAATCTGGAGAGAAAAAAGCCTGTTCATTCGAGCGCATATATTTCTCGCGTGGCAACGATCCGGATATCTACAGGGAGCGCAAGCAACTTGGAAAACTTCTTGTACCACAGGTATTGCGTTCCATTAATTTTGATTTGAAGAATACCGTATTCTCTTACATTCCCAACACAGCCGAAACTGCGTTCTATGGAATGATGGCGGGTATTGAAGACTTCCTGATCAAAAAACAGAAGGAAATCATCCTCGATGGAAAGCCAACAGTTGATTCACTTGAAGACATTTTATCTTTCCGTCCACGCGTTGAGAAGCTCGTGTTGAAAGATGTGAAGCTGCGCACCTTTATCACCGATGATGAGCATCGCGATGATATGGTTGCCAATGTTTATGACACCACCTATGAGATGGTGAAGAAAGGAAAAGATACGCTGGTAATTATTGATGACTCGATCGTTCGCGGTACAACGCTGGAGAAAAGCATTCTGAAAATGCTTGATCGCATTGGTCCTAAAAAGATCGTCATCGTTTCATCGGCTCCGCAGATCCGTTATCCAGACTGCTATGGAATTGACATGAGCCGCATGGGCGATTTTGTGGCGTTCCGCGCGATGATTGCACTGCTGAAGGAACGCGGCAAAGATTATATGCTGGGCGAGGTATACGAACGATGCATTCGCGCCCGTGGTCATCAGACGCAGCAAAATCATGTGAAGGCACTCTACGAACAATTTACCGATGAAGAAATTTCTGCGAAGGTTGCTGAGATCGTAAAGCCAGCTGACATGAAGGCTGACGTGGAGGTAGTCTTTCAGACAGTCGACAACCTGCACAAAGCCTGCAGCCGGCACACCGGGGACTGGTATTTCACCGGAGATTATCCGACACCAGGCGGAATGAAGGTGGTTAACCGCTCTTACATCAACTACATGGAAGGGAAGCTCGTAAGGGCTTATTGACCTCACCCCGTCTGCGTGAGCAGTGGCTGAAAGATTGTAAGCCGCCTCTCCCAAGGGAGAAGGGCAAAGCGTGAGCACGCACCCGCACTTTCCCGATCACAGTTCATCTCAAGATTCACGCTAAGCGCATCAGCTTTTATTGGCAGCCTGACGGCATAAGGTCGCAATTTTTATTAATTTGGAAATCAATAAAAACGACTCTTCCATGACCTATTGGCTCGTTAAAACAGAACCCGACACATTCTCGTGGGATCAATTCAATAAGGATAAAAAAACAACGTGGGACGGTGTACGCAATTTTCAGGCGCGCAGTAATATGAAGGCGATGAAAAAAGGTGACATGGTTTTCTTCTACCATACGGGCGATGAAAAAGCAATCGTAGGGCTGGCCAGGGTTTCAAGCGAGCCCTATCCTGAACCGAAAGATCCAGACTGGACGGTGGTAGACCTCGTGCCTGACAAAAAGTTAAAAAATCCCGTCACGCTATCACAAATAAAGTCTGATAAACGTTTATCTGATATGGTGCTGGTCCGGGCTTCACGCCTGTCGGTCCAGCCAGTGAAAGACAACGAGTACAAAATAATCCTCGAACTGAGTGAAGGAAAATAAGATGACGTTAACCCGCAGAGAAAGCATTCGCACGACTGCCGCACTATTGATTATCCTGACGCTGGCATTTTTTGGAAGCCATGCGCAGGTGCAGCAGACGCACCGCTTTGAGAAAAAACAAAGAGGCAGTGACGAATATTTTTCAATTATTCCATTAAAGGAAGATGGATTGGCGCTGCTGCGAGAGAAGAATGACTATGAAGCCGGCAAGCAGATCTGGGAATGTATTCTTCTTGACTCAGCCCTGAATGAACGTAAGAACCTGCTGCTCATGATCGAGCCCCGCAATCCGCTGATCGGCTACGAATACGTTGATGACAGACTTTACCTGCTATTCAGAATGGGTGAGCATACTAAAAGCAGTCTTGAACTGATCGACATCGACCTCAACAATGGAACTGAGGCAAAACGCTACGAGATCAAGCCTGAACTCGATTTCCGCATTACACACTTCAACAAAGTAGGTGGAAGCATGATCCTTGGCGGGTACGTCAGCAATGAGCCGGCACTTCTGATCTACCAGATGGAAGACAATCAGATCAAAGTGGTTCCAGGCTTTTTCCAGAAAGACAACGAACTCGTTGATGTGCGGGTGAATCAGAACAGAACGTTTAACGCAGTGATCATCGACCGGAGCACGCGTTCCGAGCGCAAGCTGATTTTCAAAACATTTGACGAGAGCGGAAAAATGCTTCTCGAAGATGTCGTTCCGATCGAAGATGACCGGACCTTGCAGAACAGCATCAGCAGCACGCTTGAGCGCGAAGACCTGATGGTGCTCGGCACGTGGGGCGACCGCACAGGAAAACAATCCTCCGGTTTTTTTGCATTGCCTGTGGATCCTTTTGGCGAACAGAAGATCAACTATTTTTCGTTCGGACAACTGGAACACTTCACTGATTACATGAATCCAAAACGTGCCGCCCGCATTCGGGAAAATGCAAAAGAGGCTGCGGTTGAAGGACGTAAGCCCAACTTCACGGCTTATGTGATGCCGTATCGCGTGGAGGAAAACAAGCAAGGATTTCTGATGCTTGCTGAGGTTTATCATCCATCGAGCAGTTCAAATCCTTACTTCAACAGTCCTTACAATAATCCCTACGCTTTTAATCCGTACATGTATAATCCGTTCTGGGGATACTACCCCGGTATGAGAATGTACCGGCCAGCCTATGGGTATGGGAACAACTCACGGAACCCGGATGACATCAAAGCGTATGCAAGTGTTCTCGTTGCATTTGATTCACAGGGAAAGCTGAAATGGGATCAAAGTGTCAATCTTGACGAAATAAAGAAACCATCGCTTGAACAGGTGTCAGACTATCACTTTGGGGAGTCCAACGCTGTGATCGTTTACAAGAAAGAATCAGAGCTTAAGATTAAAACGATTGACATCGGAAATGGTGAAGCACAGGAATCAACTGAAAAGATAAAACTGCTTGACGAGCAGGATGAAATCCGTAATGAACGAGAATTTGAAGAGGGTGTGAAGTATTGGTATGGCAACGCATTCTACGTGTGGGGCTACCATACCGTCCGCAATGTCCTCAACAAGGATGACCGTACGCGCGATGTTTTCTACATTAACAAAGTGGTTGTCAAATAGCATTTATGCTGTTTGTCTTATTACCCTCGCTCCTCTTTTTGCCTCAGGGCAAATTGAGCAGACCGAGCGTTATGAGATTCCCATAACGTCATATAACGATCAATTCTCAATCATTCCGGCTTCAGTAAACGGATTGTATCTCAACCGTGTCGTTGCTGACGCGCGCGACCAGTATCTTCAACTGATCAAGCTCGACACGACTTTTCGCGAGAACTGGAGTGGCGTATTGCACATACCACGGAATTATGTCATTGCATCCCGTAAGGTTTCGCGGAATCGCCTTTACATACTGCTGCGATATGTAAACTACTCAAACAACAATTTACTTCTGTATGTGGTGAACAACGATGACGGCACCTTCTTCCGCCACCCGATCAAAAGTTATATCCCGTTCTTTCAAACCGAATTCGAGATTACCGAAAATGCTGTGCTCGTTGGCGGCTACTACAATACAATTCCTATCGTACTCCACTACGATACGCGAACGATGCGTTCAAAAGTGCTGCCGGGGTTGTTCAACGAAGTTGGCGAGCTCAATCAGATCAAAACCAATCGAGATAACAGCTTTGATGTTTTAATAGCAGCCCGTAACAGGAACAAGCAACGAACGATCTGGATCAAGAGCTACACGCCCGAGGGCGAGCTTATCGAAAACAGAGCGCTGACACCTGAAGGACAAAACCACTTGATCTTCGGCCGCGAGGTCAGGCCCGGTGAAAACGGGCAAATCATCGCAGGGGTCTTCGGCAACCGTGTCCGCGAATTCTCCAAAGGAATTTTTGTGACAAACCTCAGCAATGGAGAAGAGGAGACGCGCTATTATAATTTTGCGGACATGGAAAATTTTTTCAAGTTCATGAAAGCGAAACGCGAACAACGTGTTAAAAGCCGGATCGAGCGCAAGAAGATCAAAGGCAAAAAGATCCGGATGGTTTATCGTTTTATGTTGCATGAACTTGTGCCGTATCAGGAAAATTACATTCTGCTCGGAGAGGCGTTCTATCCGAAATACGAAAACATGAGAGCGAACTATTTAGCACCTTACGGAAGCGGTACCCGCATTTTTGCCGGCTATCAGTACACGCATGCAGTGGTCATGTGCTTCGACAAGAATGGAAAAATGTTGTGGGACAATAGTTTCGAGATCAATGACATCCGCAGCTTTACACTGGAGCAATTTGTAAAGCTCGAAGTGCATGATGACAAAATTGCAATGATGTATCTGTTCGATGGCCAGATCCGCACCAAGGTGATCAAAGACAACCAGGTGCTGGAGGGAAAAACATCAGACGGCATCAAGACGCTTCGCGAGTTTGATTTTGTGAAGGGTAACGAAGTTGAGCAAGGGAAGCTCGACTACTGGTACAATGACAAGCTTTACGCATGTGGGGTGCAGGAAATCATCAATCATGGGCTCGGGAAGCGAAAAGTGTTTTTTATTAATAAAGTCACTTTCAAAAATTAAAGCTGTTTCCGGAAGCTGGCCTGACTACTTTGAACTACCCGGTCTATCCCCTATATTTGCCCCCGGCAAAGTATGCAAAAGAAACTTATCCTCGATTCTGACCTCCTCGACATCACGGTCAGCCGCCTTTGCCAGGAATTAATTGAAAATCATACCGATTTTAAGGAAACGGTTCTTATCGGAATGCAGCCGCGGGGCATTTATCTCGCAGAGCACATTCACCGCAATCTTACAAAGATTCTAAAAAGAGACATTCCACTCGGGTACCTGGATACCACCTTTCATCGTGACGACTTTCGGAGAAGGGAGATTCCCGCGAAAGCGAGTGAAAACAGAATTCCTTTTATAATTGAAGAAAAGAAAGTTGTTCTTGTCGATGATGTATTGTTCACCGGAAGAACTATCCGCGCAGCGATGGAGGCGATGATTGCTTTTGGAAGACCCGCGAAGGTGGAATTGCTCGTGTTGATCGACCGGAAATACAATCGCGAGTTACCCATTGCTCCGGACTATGTTGGAAAAGCGGTGAATACTATGTCGACACAAAAAGTTTTAGTTGAGCTACAGGCCCAAGGTCATAAACATAACAAAATCTGGTTGATCAATAAGGATTAGTACTATGTCAAAGCTATCTCAAAAGCACCTATTAGGAATCAAAGACATCACCAGAGAGGACATAGAATTAATTTTTGAGACAGCAGACAATTTCAAGGAAGTTATTAATCGACCAATCAAGAAAGTGCCATCACTGCGCGATGTAACTATCGCGAATGTCTTCTTCGAAAATTCAACACGTACCAGACTTTCATTTGAGCTTGCAGAAAAAAGGCTTAGCGCTGATGTCGTTAACTTTTCTGCTTCTACCAGCTCCGTTAAAAAAGGTGAGACGTTGCTTGACACAGTCAACAACATCCTGGCGATGAAAGTTGACATGGTGGTGATGAGACATGCCAGCCCGGGCGCACCGCACTATCTGTCACGGCACATTAAAGCGAACATTATCAATGCCGGTGACGGAACACATGAGCATCCCACCCAAGCGTTGCTCGATGCATTTTCAATTCGCGAAAAACTCGGAAGTGTTGCCGGCAAAAAAATTGCGATCATTGGAGATATCCTTCACTCACGCGTGGCCTTGTCAAATATCTTTGCATTGCAGAAGCTTGGTGCAAAGATCATGGTTTGCGGACCTCCCACCTTGCTTCCCAAATTCATTGGTCAGCTGGGCGTTCAGGTAGAACTCGATGTAAACAAAGCGCTGCAGTGGTGCGATGTTGCAAACGTTCTTCGTATCCAGCTCGAACGTCAACAGATCAAATATTTCCCTTCATTGCGCGAGTACTCATTGTACTATGGCATCACCAAAAAAATGCTCGACAATCTTAAAAAAGAAATTGTAGTGATGCATCCAGGTCCGATCAACCGCGGAGTTGAACTCAGCAGTGATGCCGCAGATTCGTCACACTCAATTATTCTGGATCAGGTAGAGAATGGTGTAGCAGTGAGAATGGCAGTGTTGTATTTGCTGGCGAGCGCTACTGCGTGATCACCTCCGAAGGACTTCATCAATCTGCGGCTTCAGCATGTCGTACGCAGCGCTGTTCGCGCGATCGTCAGCATAACCACCGACTTTGATGAACCGCACCACACCTTCCTTATCGATAACCATATTCATGGGAAAACCGGAGATCACGCAGAAGTCGTTGACAACATCGTATTTACCGGAAACCATCTTGTATTCAAATTTTTTCTCTGACAGAAACTTACTGATGCGTGCCTCCGGATCTTTGCCAAAGGCGATAAACACCACTTCCTGATTCTGATATTCTTCAACAAGTTTATTCAGTGCAGGAATTTCGGTAATACATGGCGCACATGCCTCAAACCAAAAATTCGCGACAATAACTTTCCCTCTTAGTTCTTTCAGCGAAAGACTTTCTCCTGTGATCGTTTTCACATTAAAGTCAGGGGCATCGCAGCCGACCAGATTTTGAATAATTTTCTCGGATTGGGCAAGGCGGGCTTCCACATCTTCCTGGCTTCGCAATGGTTGGGTGAGGTGATCCAGGCATTTTTGAAAACAACCCTGCGAAAACGCCTGTTGCGATAGAACAAAGCAGGCAATAACTACAAAACGTTTCATCTTCTTTTCGTCATAGGCAACGCAGACTTTGATAAAAATCAACCATAAGTACTGGTTGGTCGCGGTCGGCTGTGTCGCAATATTTTATTCCAATAGATGCAATTTTTCTGGTAAAAGCTATCGGTGAACGTGAAAATTTCCATCGATTGCGCTGCGAAGTTTCGCAACTTCCATCGAACTGCGCAAAAAACCAAGTTTGGGCTTTTTTGTATTTTTGTCCTCCAAGTCAAATGTCCATGATCTATAATTCAATTGTCGAAACCATTGGAAATACCCCGATGGTCCGCTTAAATAAGCTTTTCAAAGGAATTCCCGGCACTGTGCTCGCGAAAGTTGAATACTTCAATCCCGGTAACTCAACAAAAGACCGCATGGCATTGAAGATGATTGAAGATGCCGAGAGGGCAGGAAAACTTAAACCGGGCGGGACGATCATTGAAGGAACTTCCGGCAATACGGGGATGGGGCTTGCGCTTACAGCCGTTGCAAAAGGTTACAAATGTATCTTCACGATGGCTGACAAGCAGTCGCAGGAGAAAATTAATATTCTGAAAGCGGTTGGTGCGGAAGTTATTGTATGTCCGACCAACGTTGCGCCCGATGATCCACGTTCGTATTACTCCGTGGCGCGCAAGCTCAACCAGGACATTCCAAACTCGATCTATCCGAATCAATACGACAACCCTTCAAACGCCCAGGCACATTACGAAACAACCGGCCCGGAGATTTGGAAGCAGACGGAAGGAAAAATAACGCACTATGTAGCTACTGTCGGCACAGGCGGTTCGATGTGTGGCACTGCAAAATATCTCAAGGAGAAAAATCCATCGTTGAAGACGGTTGGTATTGATACCTATGGATCTGTATTTAAGAAATACAAAGAGACCGGGATCTTCGATGAGAATGAAATCTATCCGTACCTGACCGAAGGTTTCGGAGAAGATATTCTTCCCAAGAATGTGGATTTCGATGTGATCGATACTTTTATTAAAGTTACCGATAAGGATGGAGCGATTATGGCGCGCAAGCTTTCGCGTGAAGAGGGATTGTTTGTGGGATGGTCAAGTGGTTCAGCGGTGCATGGAGCAATCGAATATGCACGTGAATCCATAAAGAAAGATGATGTGATGGTGATCCTGCTACCTGACCATGGCACCCGTTATCTGGCGAAGGTGTACAACGACCAGTGGATGAAAGATCATGGTTTTCTCGAAACAAGATCTTTTGGAACTGCGCGCGACATTATCCAGGAGCGCAATGGAAAAGACAGCCTGATCACAGTAAGTAAGTCTGCGAAAGTGAGCGATGCAATCCTGATGTTCAACCGCGAGGGTATCGATCAGATTCCGGTAACCGACAACGGCCACTTTGTGGGGAGCATCACATCCTCAAGCATTCTCGAAAAAATCATTCAGGATCCTCAACTGCAGAGCAAAAGCGTTGCAGATGTGATGGACAAGGCCATGCTGTTCGTTGCACCTGACAGTACGCTGGATGTTTTGTCATCATTGCTGAATAAGGACAACAAAGCCGTACTCATCCGCGACAGCGAAGAGAAAGTGCACATCATCACGCAACACGATGTGCTGAAGGCAATGACCAGCTAGTGGTTCCAGATCACGATCACCCCCATGAGTAAAATTTTCCTGATCATTATTTTCTGCTGCACATTTTTGAAACTGTCAGGGCAAACGTTGCCCGACAGTTTGCGGAAGCATTTTGACGGGAAGGACCGCGACTCCGCATACGTTGATCAGCTGAATGTGATGGCTTCAGGATATCTCAAGACAGATCCCAATGTTACCCGCGCCATCGTTGCGCACGCGCTGGACGTGGCCCCGAAGATCAAATACATGCGCGGTTACGCAAGGGCACTGACGGTGATGGGAAACTCATACTGGTATGAAGGCATTTACGAATTCGCGCAGAACTATTATCTGCTTGCCGCGCGACAATATCAATCGATTCATGACAGCGTAGGACTTGGCCAGACGTACAACAACATCGGTGAGGTCTATAAGAAGCTAAATGAAAATGAAAAGGCGCTCACATACTTGCTGAGGGCGCGCGACCTTACCCACAGCGACAGTATCAATTTCCCGCTCACGATGTACAACATCGGTGAACTGTACCTGCGGCTTGGAAAAACTGAAGAAGCGAGGTCTTACATTTCACGTTCTTTCGAAGCTGCAAAGGCACGGAACCTAACGCGCGTTCTGGCGTTTGATTATTGGGGCATGGGCGCGTTGAAGCGAATCGAAGGCGATTATGAGGGCGCCTTGAAAGATTATCTTAAATCAGAGGAACTTTGGAAATCACTCGGGGAAGTGCGTTCGCTCGTACAAACGAACCAGGAAATTTCCGACATCCTGAAGCTACAGCAAAAATTCCCTGAAGCTGAAAAACGTTTGATCCATGCACTGAAAATGACGGGGCAAATCAACGTGGCGGATCTGCAGGTCAACACATACCTTCGATTATCTTCACTTTATGCGCAGCAGGGAAAGCTCGAGCGCGCGCTATATTTTCTAACGCGCCACAATTCACTCAAAGACAGCGTCTACAATCTCCTGAAAGCAGAACAGATCGCCCGACTGCAGACAATCTATGAGAGCGATACGCGTGAGAAAGAGAATCAGCAGCTGAGAAGTGAACGGGAGCTTCGAAACTCAGAACTACGTACACAACGTATTACGCTCATCGCGATCAGTGTCAGTTTCCTCCTGGCGGGAATTTTTGCATGGTTTCTCTACCAGCAGCGCAGACGAATTTCATTCCAGCGAGACGCCATCGAGATGCAGGCAGTAGCACTCCTCAAACTAAATGAAGAGCTTCAGCAATTGAATAAAAATCTTGAAGAAAGGATTTCCGAAAGAACTTCTCAGCTTACACTTCAGAACCAAAGGCTGGCAGAGTATACGTTCATCAATGCGCATAAACTTCGGGCTCCGGTAGCAAGCATTCTTGGCCTTATCAACCTCGTGCACCAGGTGCGGCCTGAAGAGCGTGAAGCGATTCTTGGACACTTGAAAACGTGTGGCGATCAACTCGATTCAATCATTCGCGAAGTAAGCCGTAACCTCGAAGCCGCTATCGTCAACGAAAAATAATCATCACCTGCGGCCGGGATCAATGCGAGAGGATCTCCACTTCAACTCTGACATTTTCCTGCGCACGAGTCGCGTGCTTGTCGTGAATCGGTCGTTTTCCTCCCCAAGCTTTGATCTGCATCCGGTCTTCGGCAATCCCGTTGCTCACCAGGAAGTCCTTGATCGCTATGGCGCGAACTTCAGATAGTTTCTTGGCGGAACCGTATCCATCGCGGGTGTCAGTCAGCGAGAAGAAGTTTTTACTTTCACCCATCGTTATGATCTTACCGCTTGCATTTCCATTGGTATGGCCGTGGATTCGGATCTTATAATTGGGATTTTCTTTAAGCATCTCCATGAGACTTGTCACTTCGAAGCGCGACTCCGGTCGCATGATGCCGGCATCCTTAAAAAAGAAAACATTATACATCACCGCGATGTCGCCCTTCTGAAGTCGCACAAGTTCAAACGGGATCACGATGTTTCCTGCTTCATCAAGCGTCAGTTTCTGTTCGGGACTTCTGAACGCAAATTCCACCTGAGATTTACGATATCCAAACACTTCGCATACAAAAGACACAGCTCCGGTCTTCCCTGCAGGTGAAGATATCCGCACAGGTGTATTTCCTTTGTATGACGACATCTTTCTGGATTTCTCAGTGTCGATCACATCGACCTCACCTTCTACCATTTCACCATCGGTGGCACGAAAAAGGTTGAACAAAAAGTTCTTGCCCACGATCTCTTCATCGGTAAGCGTAGCCTCCGTAAGTTTTGGCTTTGTATCGGTTGGTGTTTCAAGCGGTGGACCAGCAACAGCCATCTGGCTTGCCGTGTCTTTTGGAGTTTCGTCAGTCACCGGATCTTCTGCATGCTCCTGAGCAGAGACGTTTGCGAGTGGTTTCTCCGTAACCGGGTTGATATCAGTGCCGGGTGGATGATTCCCACTATCCTTGCCGATCGCACCATGGTAAACCCACGCATCAGTGTATTTCGACTCTTTCCTCAAGCGCAACGCCTCGGCTATTGCCTGTTCGTGGTCAGCTGTATTAAGCACGTAAACGTAATACAGGTTTCGATTGGGGTTGATGTCGAACTGTGCATGATAATTCGAGGCGTGAGCCTGACGTGTGAATTTCATGGCATTCTGTTCAATGGCAAATGCGCCAATAACAACATAGTTTGGATACTCAGGCGACTGTGACTGAGGTTGTGCTCCGATAGCAGGCTGCAAGAATAAGGACGAAAAAAATAAGCCTACCCGTGCAAAAAATATGAATTTCTTCATCGCACAATGGTTCTTTGGTGAAACAGTAATAAATATATTAAAAATCCTTAATAAACTAAAATTCAGGTGGTTGCCTCGAAAAACTAAACGGAAGCCTCTTCTTCGTATAGCGAACGGACGCCTGCTACTTCCCTACAACCTCGAATGACCGTTCCAATGACTGGCCCTGGTCGTCAACAATTGTGAGCCGGTGTTTCCCGGCAGGCGGATTGACCGGAAAGTGGTGTGTCTTCTTTGTGACACCAAGGTATTCGCCATCGAGATGCCAGTACACGGACGCAGCTGCGTTATGGTGCGCAAGCTCAAAGATCGCGCTGCCTGGATTTCCTTCAATGTCGCGCGGAATGAAAAGCTTCGCATTGACCTTGGGATAAATGAGGTCCATAGAAGGCGTGGTTGTTCCAGTCTCGCAATCGGCCCGGAAAGACGGTAAGGCTTTGTAGGACAATGTTCGGCTCCGAAAATAAAACTCCTGCACCGGAGGCAACACAAACCAGGGAGCATGCACCATCGATTCGAGGGGCGCGCAGTTGGTGTGCAGCTGATGCCTTTGATCTTTGCTGAGGTGAAGCATCTTGTGGTAAGGACATGCCGTAGTCTCAAGCCCGGCTTTTTGAACCGCTACTGTATCTTTTTCCATACAATACATTCCCGCCCGATGACCACTCTGCCGGCACACCACAGTCTGGTGCAGTTCAGGAAGCGGTTTGTCAAACCAGGTGGTCTCCGGCAGCTGAGAGAATATTTCGAACATCAGTGGCGATGCAGCCTCAGTGCCGGTAAGTCCGGGTCGGCCTTCGCCATCAGCATTTCCGACCCAAACCCCTACGGCATATTCGGGCGTGACACCAACGGCCCAGCCATCGCGCAAACCAAAACTTGTTCCGGTCTTCCAGGCTATTTCTTTCGAGCTGCTGAAATGCTTCCATCCAGTCTGCTCACCCGGACGATACAATTCCTTCAGCGCCTCGAACGTGAGATAGATCGATGCCGCGCTGAAGAGCGATGTGCCTTCCAGTGTTCGCACTGAGTCCGGGCGACTGACATAAGTCAATGGTCGGAAATCATTTTTTGAATAACGGTTACGACCGGCAACTTCGAAATAATTGTTGAGTGTCCTTGCCATCGAAGCGTAGATGCCGGTGATATCGAACAACGTTCCTTCTGCTCCTCCAAGGATCAGCGAAAGCCCGTAGTGATCGGGCTGTTGTATCAGCGTGCTAAATCCCAGGCTGCGAAGCAGTGAATGGAATTTTTCGTAACGATACTCCTGCAGCATCTCCACTGCGGGAACATTCAGTGAGCGAATCAATGCCTGGTCTGCATGCACGGCTCCATCATATTGCTTCGTGAAATTCTTTGGCGAAAACCCGTTGATCATCAATGGAACATCTGGCAATAATGTCCGCGGCAGCATTTTTCCTTCATCGAGCATTGCCGCGTAGAGGAAAGGTTTGAGAATGCTTCCCGTGCTGCGAGGTGCTGCGATCACATCCACTTCGCTTTGCACTTCAGGCTTGACCGAGGGAATGTTGCCCACATAGGCAAGAATATTTCCGGTCCTGACTTCAACTACGATCGCAGCAGCATTGAAGATCTGGTTCCCGCTCAGGCGTTCGTGGTGGTCAGCAACGATTTGTTCTGCGCGCCATTGAAGATTTTTGTCGATAGTAGTGTGCACGCGTTTTTGTGCCGATCCTTCTTTTACCGCGCGCAGCAAAAGATGGCGTGCGTGACGTGGCAATGGATTGGGCTGTGCGGGGATCGGTTCATCCTTTGCAAGCGTGCACGTAAACTCATCGATTATACCAGCCTCCTGAAGTTTATCGAGCAGACGATTTCTCTTCGCGAGCAGAAGTTCGCGGTTCTTGCCCGGGTGCATCAGCGATGGTGCATTTGGCAACACTGCCAGCAAGGCAGCCTCACCCCAGGAAAGATCGCTTTGATCAACACCAAAATATCGCCAGCAGGCTGCATCAAGGCCGACAACATTTCCCCCGAAAGGTGCATGAGACGCATACATGGAGAGAATTTCATCTTTCGAATACCTCAGCTCGAGCCGCGTAGCGAGCACAAGCTCAATTCCCTTCTCCAGTACAGTCCGCGATTGGCCCTTGCGTGAGAGACGTATCAGCTGCATGCTGATCGTGCTGCCCCCACTTACAATTTTCCCAGCCTGAACGTTCTGCTGCATGGCGCGCACCATCGACAACGGATCGACTCCCGGATGACTCCGGAAACGCTTGTCTTCAAACGTGATTAACGCCTGCGCAAATTTTTCAGAGACAGCGTCATTCTGCGGAAATCGCCACTGGCCATCGGAGGATAGGGTTGCACTTAAGAGCGAACCATCAGATGCGTTCAGGACTGTTGAATACGGATCATTGAATAATTTTTCCGGGAGACAGAAAGTGTACACCACGGCTGCAAGAAAAATCACGCATACCGTGACCTTCCACCGCAATCGCATCGATCTTAATTCCGACCAGTACTGCACAGTCATTCTGAAAAATTTAACTTTCATCCCGCAAGAACCTACTAACCTACTTTACGAGATATCATTTTGATTACTCCGTAACCTGCTTGATCACCTCAACAACCTGTCCTTTCGTTCTGCTGTAAATCGTTCTGTCGTACATGGCTTCACAACTCACTGCAGGCAGGTAATACGTGCCGGCATAAGTCGCTGTCAGTAATACCTGGAATGTTTTGCGTTGGGTTGCCGACAGATCGAAGTAGGTGTATACTCTGTCATCACGGATGTCCTGGTAAGTAGGAACATCACCTTTCAACCGCTTCTGTGCATCATCCAGTCGCAGGTTGTTGATTTCCCATCCTGACGGAAAGATCTGACTGAGCGCAAGATTCTGGTACAAACCTTTGGTTCCCGGATTTGTAATTGTTACAGTGGCGATAAACTGAGTTCCCTGCTGAAGAGAACTGATGTCAATCGGATTCCCATCGTTGTCGGCATAGCTGACAGATACGCTCAGGTTTGACGCCTCTTCTTTTTCCTCGCCCCGAGACGGAGTGCCTTCTGTGATCATGCGTACAAACAGCACTCCCTTACTTTCACTTTGCACCTTCAGCGCTGCAGCTTTCGCACCGTCAACAGGCAATTCAACCTGCGCGACCGGCAATTCGGTTGACGCAGTCACTTCTTTCCCATTGTGTGTGTAACTGAATTTCAGTTCGCCACGATCCTGAAGGCTGACAAATCCTGCCACCGCCTTGAGGCACCACGCGGTAGTTTGTGTGCTCATCCACTGCTGATCGTCACTCAGCTCCTTAGAAATATCTTTCAATAATTCGAACCCTTTTGTGCGATCGCCTACCAGGGTAAGTGTTTCAAGAATGATTGCCTTATCACGATCATCAGACCCGTAGGAGTATGCCATTTCCTGATAAGGTTTCACCAATGTTGGCAATTTGGAAATCAAGGTCTTTGCAGCTTCGGTCTGTCCGGCCTTCGCGTACGCAGCTGCCAGTAACCATGCAGCGGTCGGAGGAAGACTTCCCTGTTCGCGAAGTTTGTTCATCGCACCGATCTCGGGATCTCCGGCCAGCGCAAGCGAGTATAACCTGTATGCCTGGATGAGCTCGCTGCTGTAATACTCTTTATTCTTACGCCACTCCTGTGCTTTTGTTCTCTGGAATTTTTTCCATCGCTTGATCATTTCATTCGGAACGAAATATCCCTTCGCCTCCGCCTCTACGAGGAAGTGACCTGCGTAGGTTGAAGACCAGCTGTCGTAGTCCTGCATGCCGGGCCAGTAGGTAAATCCACCGTCACGTTGCTGGAAAGACTTGAGGCGTTCGATACCTGCACGTACATTTCGCTGCATGGTCTCTGACTCATTCTTCGTCATTGGTTTGATCTGATCGAGGTAGAGTTGCGGGAACACGGAAGAAGTGGTTTGTTCGATACATCCGTAGGGGTATTGGATCAGGTAGCGCAAGCGTTGACCCAGGTTGATCGGAGGAATAGAAGAAACTTCGAGCACAGCCGAGTTCGTTCCTGCCATTCCAACGGGAGTTACATTTCCACTCCAGGCTTTGTTGCCTTCGATTATGCCTTCAACAACGCGCGTTACAGGAGGATTTGCATTCCGAATATCAATTTCAATATTGTCTTTTGCACTGTAACTGCCTGACGTTGCAATAACCTCGACCTTTCCAACACCAAGCACACTCTTGACAGTCAAATCGAAGTCTACGGTCATGTCGCTTCCGGACATTACTACATTCTGCACTGATGAAACGGTCTGGAGCGGACCCGAGCTCTTCACTTCCACCTTCACATTCTTTATGCTCTTCTCCATCGCAAAAAGCGTCACCAGCAATTTCACTTTTTCATCCGGGCCCAGTACGCGAGGTAATGTCGCGAGGACCATCAGAGGTTTGCGCACCGGAGTTGCTTTTTCTGTTGAACCGTATGCACCTTCATAGCCCGCAACTACCATTGTTTTCACTGAACCTATGTACTGTGGCATGGTGAAGGCATGCTCGGCAGTTCCTCCATCAAGCGTAAATGGCCCGAAGTATTTCACTACAGGCTTAAAACGATTTGCTTTCGCGTCATCATCTTTTCCTTTTAGTTCATCGTCACCGCCAATTGCTAGAAGTCGCTCGAGCTTTGCGCCAAATGCACCCATCACATCGTTGTACAGATCCCAGGTTTTTACACCCAGCGCCTCACGCGCATAAAAGCGTTTCCATGGATCAGGTGTTCTGAAACGGGTGAGATCAAGCAGACCTTCATCGACCATAGCGATCGTGTAGGTCATTTTGCGCTTTTCCTTTTCTGAGATCTTTATCACTACTTCCTGCCCCGGTTCAAGCACATCCGGCATTTCGATCACAGGCGCGAGATGTGTCGCAGGGTCTTCGACCTGTAGGGGAATAATGCCGTACATGCGGATAGGCAGGTCGTTGACAGTCTGGGAATGTGGTTGGAGTGATGTAATATGAACAAAGACGTTCGGTGTCATCTCGCGGGTGATTTCGAAGGAGAATGGGTTGTCACCTTTTTTTGTTTCAACCCAGTAGCTTTCAACCACACGGCTTCCGTTTTCAATTGTCACCAGTGCACGACCTTCACCGCTGCCCGGGATCACCACCGTAGCCTTCTCTCCTATATTATAGGCAGGTTTGTCAGAAGAAAAAGACAACATTGTGGCTCCATCTCCAGACTGCCGTGCGCGACCAGCCCATCCCGGCCAGTCGATGTACACAACCTTCGCGGTGGAATGGCCGGATACCGGATCAAACGCCCTTACCAGGTAACGCCCCCATTCATTTTCAGCAACCCTGAAACTCCATGTGCCTTTGCCGTTGCTGGTTTTTATCGTGGCATTCTTCATTAACGTAGCGTAGTCACCGGAGAGATAAATCGAATTTTGTGACTGCGTCTCCCACCACCATCTCCACCTGAGTTTGTAAAGCGATACTTCGATGTTATTTCTTGAAACCGGTTGGCCATCAGCATCAATGGTTACGATGTCAACGGTGTGTGTGGTGTCGGTCAGCAACATTCCGCGGGATTTGTCACCTGCTGGCAGCCTGATTCCGGTGAACGATTCGTAGGGATAGAAAGGAAGGCTGAACCTGTCAACAGAGAAGTTTCCGCTTTCTTCAAATGCCTTGCCGCGGAACACCGCGTTCAAAACACCAGCCGCACCTGTCGCAGGCTGCAGTGTTGCATTGATCTGTGCCTTTCCTTCTTCATCAACATAACCATCGAATACGCTTTGGACTTCGCTCGTAAATTTTTGCGATGGGTCTTCGAACGCATAATCCGGGTAACGGGCAAATTTTGTCTCGCCCGGAGTAAGTACTACTTCGAACTGTGCCTTCAGGTTTCTGCCGGGAGCTCCGTGCAGCCAATTGATTTGCAAGTCACCGGTTAAGTTCGTGTTACCCGCTTTTATCTTATCAACTCCGAAGTCGAGGTTTATCTTGAGTCGGTTGGGCTTTACAGTTTCTATTTTTACAGTCTCGCTGAATTCAGCTCCACCTACTTTTACACGCGCAGTCCAGTTCCCTGTCGGGGCATCGGATCGTGTCGCGGTAGCAAATTTATAAAAGCCATTCTCTGACGATGATCTTACAAGGCGATTTGCAACCTGCCCCTGCGGATCCTGAAGCTCAAGTACAACGGGGTGGTTATCCGGCAGGAGGTTCATCTTATCCTGCAGAATAAAGGTGAGGAAAAGAGAATCACCAGGACGCCACACACCGCGATCACCGTAAAGGAATCCTTTCAGGCCTTTGGTAATGCGCTCACCACCTACGTCAAAGTTGCTGACAGATTGGGCTTCGCCATCAAACATTTTCAGGTAGCCTCGCTGATTGCCGTTCTTCGCGACAAGCGCGAAAGGTGCGGTTTTAGAGTTGATGATGGCTTTACCATCAGGACCGGTGGATGCGGTTCCAATAACCTGTTGCTGATAATCATACAATTCCAGACTCACGCCTGCCAGGGGTGCCGTTGTCCTGAGGTCGTTGACGAATATGATCGTATTTCCGTCTCCGCCCCGCTTCGCCATCAACCCAAGGTCGGAAGCGAGGACGTTGCGTCTGATGATACGGTTCGCATTATAATAAGATGAGTGGCATGGGTTGTCGCGCTCATCCCAGTCGTAATCCTCGTCATAATAATATTGCTCGTAAGAATCCCAGTAGCTGCTTTCGTTTGCTTCCGAATCGAACTCCTGTTCGTCAAACGCTGCGCTGTTACCGGAGGAACCTGGATCTTCACCTTCGGAACAAGCGAAGACGGCATGTGATTTCCTGAACCCAATCCTTACCTGGTAAATCGCTCCAGGTTCCGTATTGATCAGGGTGGCGATGTCAAGTGTGAACCGGTTCCACTTTCCAAGGTCATTCAGGCCCGAATTCTCCAATGAAATCGTTTTGTTGAGCACAGGTTTACCGACTCTTCTCAGTTCTGAACTTCCTTGATAATCATTTACCTGAAAGAATTGCAGAA
Organism: Fulvivirgaceae bacterium JP3-4; assembly: GCA_029309925.1. Lineage (GTDB taxonomy): Bacteria > Bacteroidota > Bacteroidia > Cytophagales > Cyclobacteriaceae > Chryseosolibacter. Next base: position 284,855 of record JARKND010000001.1, on the reverse strand, counting down.
TATTCTTTTCGTAGATCTTGATGATCTGCACATCGACTGACTTCAGATTCACCGCTTCGAACGGAAGAATGAGCCCATCAGTTGACGGCAAAATATTTCCCTTACCTGTGAAACGAACTGCCGGATTCAACTGCTCGAACATCACATCAAAGGTTGCGGTCTCCGAAAGTTTATAGTCGAGTATGTTCTTAATGCCCGGCTCTATCGTGATCGTTTTCGTGCCTGCCTGGCGCACCGGAGGATAAACTTTAATTTCATTGTCGCGGATCTCGTAATCGAGATCACGCAGATCACTGATGCTGATCAATCCCTCAACGTTTTGTTTCTCGTTCAACGGATCGGAGAACTGGATTACGACATGTTGGTTAGAACTCTGTTCTACGCGCACGTTCGTGACCTTAAAATCGCCAAGTGCAGGGATCTCGATTTCCTTGCTATCGGTCCTGTCGACCGAAAGCGGTTTGCCATCAATACTCAGAGCAACCTTGCTCGCGGCTTCTTTTCGCTCTACCTCTTCAATCGTGAAGGTGTGCTGACGGCCTTCATTGAGGTGTGCCCATGTTAACTTTAACGTTTTTCCATCCTGAACTGCATTTACGGTCTTCTCAACGGCCTCACTATCCGCATAATCAGATGTAGAGAGCGTTCCCTCGACCTTCTGGCGCTTGAGATCTGTTTTTAAATACGGCTTGATGTTGTCGATGGCGACTTCAAAATTCAACGGAATTACCTGGAAGCTGTATTTGAAAGTTGAGAGTTCGGATGTCAGATGCGTAAAGAGTTTCCCCAGCGAAAATTCCACTTCATAAACCTGACCGGAGGTGAGCCTTGCATCCGGGCGAAACTCCACGGTGCGCGCATCGAGCCAAACCGTCTTTCCCTTCACCGAAGGTTTAAAATCGAAAAGCGCTACAGAAGACTCCTGACCAACAAATGATGAGTCCACAGCATTCTCTGCGAGGACAATTCTCACCGATGATCCCGAAGCAATAACACCAGAAGTGAATGAGGAGATGTACTCACCGAATGCAGGATTGATAAATGCTTCCGCGGGCTTGGTTCCTTTAGATTTCGTGATGTAGAATAAACCAGCGACAAAAACGGCCAGGACTATCACGACCAGCGCGATCTTCTTCCAGGGTAGGGTATTCATGTACGTGTGGGGTTAACAAAGATTTGAAATGCAATATCATTGAATTGGTATGGTTTTTTAAGTTTTTAAAGGAAAAAATTAACTTGCGCCCACCTTCAGGGAATGCGCTGAATACCTGATCTCCTGTAGCCTCTTTATGGAAGAATTTCTTGACCAAGTTTATTATCACAACACCATGCGGGACTACCTGCTCGTGGCAGGAATTATCGTTCTGAGCATTCTGATTTTACGCGCGTTCAAACGCTTATTTATTAATCGTCTTCGCGCGTTGGCGGCAAAGACTCAGGGAACGGTCGATGATTTCATTATTGACGGGATTGATCGGTTCGGGCTACCTGTTATTCAATTTGCGATCATCTATTGGGGGCTCAATTTTCTTGACTTGTCCACGGAAGCGGAGAACGTCATAAAAGTTGCTACGACCGTAATAATAACTTACTTCATTCTTCGTTTTCTTTCTTCGGTCATCCTGCTCCTTTTACAATCGCATATCCGCAGGCAGGAACATGGCGAAGAGAAGATCAAGCAACTCGGAGGCCTGATGCTCGTCATCAACATCATCATCTGGGTGCTAGGCATCGTTTTCGTTCTTGATAACCTCGAGTACGATGTCAATGCGATTGTTGCAGGTCTTGGAATTGGTGGTATAGCCATTGCGTTGGCGGCTCAGAATATTCTGGGCGATCTCTTCAACTACTTTGTTATCTATTTCGACCGGCCCTTCGAAGTCGGAGATTTTATTGTTGTCGATGATAAGTCGGGAACAGTGGAGTACCTCGGTATAAAAACGACCCGGATCAGAAGTTTATCAGGCGAGCAGATCATCATCGGGAACTCAAACCTGACGGGATCCCGAATTCACAACTTCAAACGGATGATCAACCGGAGGATTGCGTTCACCATCAATATCGATCACCGCACACCACTCGACAAGATGAAAGCAATTCCCGGCATCCTGCGTTCAATCATCGAACAACAAAAGCCTGTCTTGTTCGATCGTGCCCATTTTGCATCTTTTGGCGACTGGAGTTTGAAGTACGAAGTGGTCTATTTCGTTCTCGATGCCGACTTCAACAAATTTATGGACATTCAGCAAAATATAAATTTCAAGATCAAGGAAACGCTCGAGCAAAATGGAATTTATATCGTGTCAACGCCACATACATCGCTGATCCCAATGCCACCCGCAGAAGGTGAAAGCAAAAAATAAAAGAGACTCTGCTTCAGGGAAGCAGAGTCAGGAGCCCACAACATTTCAGGATCAATGCTCGATCCAAAACGTTATTCAATTTTAGGTCTTGGCGTTTCGTCAAACAAATTTCAGCCGCGGAAACCGGATAAAGACGGTGTATTTCCTACCGCATTTTTCCGGTTTTTTGTAAAAGTTTTTTTTGGGTGCAACGGTTGGAGTATGCGTTGCGGTCCGGCTAATACCGGCAAAATCCGGTATTGTACCAGTCATGATTTTCAAGTATTTTCATGAAAATACTCGTCCGGGCTGTGAGAAGTTTCAGTGTACTGATAGTAGAGGATCAACAACTAGTGCGGCAAGGATTAGCGCTCGTGCTAAAGCAGCACTTCCCGGACGCGCGTATCCGTGAAGCAGGCGATGGCTCAGAGGCTATGCACGCCTTGATGCTTTATAAAACTGACATCGTGCTCCTGGATATAGGTCTTCCAGAAATAGGGGGTGTCGAAATCGCACGAAGAATTCTTCTTGAATATCCGAATGTTAAAGTTCTCATCGTAACACAATACAATGGAGAGGCGATGATCAGAAATCTAGTGAAAGCAGGAGTTCACAGCTTTTTTCTCAAGAACACGGCTGCCCATCATATAAAAGATGCCGTGACAGCCGTACTTGCCGGTAAGCAATACATTCCGGATTCATTGAAGAATGCACTCCTTCCAGCAACTCACGTCCCGGCAATTGCCTTTAACAGACGAGAAGCAGAAATACTTTTATTGCTGAAGATGGGCCGTTCCACCAAAGAAATTTCCGAACGTATGCAACTGAAAGAGTTCACGATCAAAAGCTATCGCGAAGGAATGCTCAAAAAAACCAAAACAGGAAATGTTGCACAGCTGATTTCCTACGCGTATGAGAACGGCATCATCGGTTAGGATATTGAACCGAAATAATAACGCGTTGTCCTTTCTTTAATTTTTGTCTCACAATAGAAGCACCAATCGCACTCGCACGCCTTGAAATATTCAGGATGCCCATGCCCTCAGAGATTTTCCGATCGGAGTAACTCACACCATCATCTTCAATTACTATAAAAAGATCTCTATTTTTATCCCAATCCATATGTACAGAGATATTCCAGGCAGACGAGTGCTTGATGCAGTTCGTCAGTATTTCCTGGGTGATACGAAAAAGATTGAGATTGTATTTTTCGTCAAGCCCAAAGGGTATTCCGCTCTGAATAAAAGTAACGTGCGTCCCTTTGTAACGGTCAAGTTTGTGGCACAACTCTCGGATCACGAAAGGAAGATCGATCTCATCAAACATCTGTGCAGAGAGATTCCAGATATTTGTCCGGATCGATTCAATTACGAGATTAAGATTCCTTTTGATCTCGATCAAGCGGTTCTCCGCATAAGGCGTAAGAGAGCCTGCTTCATGCGTGACGAGTTCAAGATCAAGGTAAATGATACTCAAAAGGGTTCCCAGTTCATCATGCAGCTCTGAAGAAATCCGGCTGCGCTCCTCCTCGATGATCTTGCTCACGATTGAAAACTCATCGTGTTCGTTTCTTGCGCGTATGAGCGCCAATTGCGTGACAAGAACAGAATTGCGCCACAACTGAAACACGAGGATGCAGGTGAAAATCGACAACACCATCAACACCATACTGCCATTGCTTGTTATCATATTTAGTATGAAATTTGTTACAACACTGCAGCATCCTTGCAATGAAAATACTTTTGTTAATTGGATTAGTAATGATCACACAGGGAATTTCTTTCAGGGAGAAACAGCTTCAGCACACCCGGGTAAAAGCAGCCTATGAAGAAAAAGAAAAAACTGTGCAGGATTATTTTAAGGCCGCAGGCATTTCCTACAAAGGATTCTCTCTCTTTATCCGTGCATTTAAATCGGAACGAGTTGTCGAAGCCTGGGTGAAAGCTGATCAAGACAAATACCAGCGACTTGTCACATTTGCATTTTGCACCAGCTCAGGAAATCTCGGACCAAAGCGAAAAGAAGGCGATCTCCAGATTCCCGAAGGTATTTACACCCTCAATCATTTCAACCCGCTATCTAATTTTCACCTCTCGCTTGGCGTGAGCTACCCGAATTCGTCAGACAAAATTCTCAGTGACAAAAAGCATCCCGGTGGGGCGATCTTCATCCATGGCAATTGCGTTACGATTGGTTGTATCCCGATCACTGATGACAAAATAAAAGAGCTCTACATTCTCGCAGTGGAAGCGCGCAATAACGGACAACAAAACATTCCCATCCATATATACCCGTCACATCTCGATGAAAAAGGATTTTCCGCATTGACTGAAGAGCACCCAGGCTCACCGCATCTGAAATTCTGGCAAAATCTCCAGCCGATATTCGAAGATTTCGAAAACACGAAGAAGCTGCGTCCAGTGAAAGTGAATTCTAAAGGCGAGTACTATTTTTAATCGCACCTCAAAAAGCAGCACCGGCTCCTGAGCAATTCCGCCCCGCGGAATTAGGGCGAAGGACCCTTGTGTTAATAGAGATGAACGCCAAATTTTTGACCACTGTATAAATTATCGGTGATCGAAGTCATGCACGTTCACATTTGTCTGTTCGGATACGGTAGCCCTGCAACAACGGAGACTGAGAGCGTTGACTGGAAGGACAAATGATGTCTGATGTTATAGGGATTCGCCTTCGTAGTCACCGGTATTTTACAAACTGCGTCAAGCTTGTTCGCACGAAGCGATTTACCCAGGGGCCCTTCTCTCATCCCGCGGGGCGGGATGGCTCAGGGACTGGTGCTAATTTTTAAGGATAAAAAAAGAGGCACATGGTCATGCGCCTCTTCGTGTATGATTTAAAATGCAACTAAACTCTCGCTTCCGCTTTATTCATCACAGCAGTCTGTACCTGGATTGATTCATGGTGGATCAATTTCAGCAGGTCGTTGGTGAATTCCGGGTTCAAGCCCATTGCTTTACCGAGTGCGATACGTGTCGCGATGATCTCTTCCCAGCGTGATACCTGAAGGATTGTTACGTTATTTTCCTTTTTGTATTGGCCTATCTTTTCGGAGATCTTCATACGGGCAGAAATTTTTTGCATGATCTCATCGTCAAGCTGGTCGATCTGCTCGCGGAGAATACTAAGCGTATCCTTGAACATCTTGTTGTCGGATGTTACAGCACGCACGACAAGTCCGTCAATGATCTTTGACAGCGAAGCCGGAGTTACCTGTTGTTTTGCGTCACTCCATGCAGCATCCGGATTGATATGGCTTTCGATCATGAGTCCGGCCATGTCGAGGTCAAGCGCTTTTTGTGAAATCAGCGCAATGAGGTCGCGGCTTCCTGCAATGTGGCTTGGATCACAGATGATGTCAAGCTCAGGAATTCTCGTCTTCAGTTCGATAGACATATCCCACATTGGCGCATTTCGGAACGGTCCTTTTTCGAAAGATGAAAATCCGCGGTGAATCGCGGCTAGTTTTGTGATGCCTGCTTTGTTCAATCTTTCCAGCGCTCCGATCCAAAGTTCAAGGTCAGGGTTCACAGGATTTTTCACCATCACTGGTACATCAACTCCTTTTAATGAATCCGCAATTTCCTGAACAGAGAACGGGTTCACAGTTGTACGCGCACCAACCCAGAGAATATCAACGCCCGCTTTCAAACATGCTTCCACGTGCGCGGCATTGGCAACTTCGGTGGTTACAGGCAAACCTGTTTCTTTCTTAGCCTGTACGAGCCACTTCAATCCCTCTTCACCAGCGCCTTCGTACTGGCCGGGCCGTGTGCGCGGCTTCCAGATACCAGCGCGGAGCGCGTGTACCTTGCCCGTTGCAGCGATCTGCTTTGCGGTGGCGATCATCTGATCTTCCGTCTCAGCGCTGCAGGGGCCACTGATGATAACTGGTTTACTGGCGGTCGGCAGCCATGTTGAGATAGATTCGAGTTGCAATGCCTTTTTCATAGGATTCAAAATATAAAATTACGAAGATTATTTTTCAATTACTGTTGGTTTCTGTTTCAGCTCGATGCCATCGAGTGTTTTGCGGATCTGGTTTGCACGCGTCATGATCCTGTGCAGCTCCTTTGTATCACGTTTCATCAGATGATACTGAAAGCGCTGAAGGTGCATGATGTACTCCAGCAACGCCTGGCTAAGATACTCTGCATTCTGTTCGAAGATCGGAGCCCACATGTCGGGTGAGCTCTTTGCCAGACGCACCGTGGATGCAAAACCACTTCCCGCCAGGTTGAAGATATTCTTCTCGTCTTGTTCGATGTCAAGCACAGTTTGCCCGAGGAGGAAGGCACTCACGTGCGAAAGATGCGACACGTAAGCCACGTGCTTGTCATGCTCGACCGGATCCATAAAGATTGTCCGCAGGCCAAGCGTTTCAAAAATCTGCGCAGCGAGTTTCAACGCTTTCGCGGATGATTTTTCCTGCTCGCAGATGATGTTCGTTTTGTTTCTGAACAATCCACTGAACGCAGCATCAGGACCGGAATTCTCTGTACCTGCGATGGGATGCGCTGCGATGAATTGTGCGCGCCTCGGATGTTTTTCAATCGCTTTGCAGATCTGGGACTTGGTGGAGCCAGTGTCTACAACAATTGTATTGTCTCCGATGAGATCGAGCACTTTCAAAAGCACCGATCGGATCGCATTGACCGGTATAGCCGTGATGATCAGCTCAGCGTTCGAGACTGCATCTTCGAGCGAGGAGACTTCATCGACCAGTCCAAGGTCAACGGCCCGCGCAGCGTTCTCCGGATTTAGTTCAACGCCCGTGAGCGCAGTGGCTACTCCCGCCTTTCGCAAATCGATGGCCATACTTCCGCCAATCAATCCCAAACCAATTACTGTTGTTCTCATTTTCCTACCGTTGATGCATTGCGCTGCACTATTGTCTTCTTATCAAAATTGAAATTCCGGATCCTGATCAATGCCTCGTTAAGTTTTTCAACCGTACAACAAAGTGAGATCCGGATGAACCTCCTTCCCGCCTCTCCGAAAATAAATCCTGGCGTGATGAACACCTTGGTTCCGTAAAGAATATCATCGATCCATTTTTCAACCTCCTTTACCGTATCCGGTGCCTTTGCCCAGACGAACAAGCCCGATTGCTTCTCCGAATAACTACAACCCAATTCATCCAGGATTTGTTTTGCGAGAGTCTTCCTGTCTGAATACATTTTGTTCAGCTGCGTAAACCATTCGCTGCCATTCTTCAGCGCTTCCACAGCCGCATGTTGAAGGCCAAGGAACATTCCAGAGTCCATGTTGCTTTTTACCTTCAACACGGCTTCGATGAATTCCTTTTTTCCGGCAACCCAACCAAGTCTCCATCCCGCCATGTTGTGAGATTTCGAGAGTGAGTTCAGCTCGAGAGCAACTTCTTCAGCACCTTCAACCGACAGGATCGACATCGGGTTGTCGTTGAGGATCATGCTGTATGGATTGTCATTCACAATGAGGAATTGATTTTTGCGGGCAAGGTCAACCAACTCTTTCAGTTCACTCTTCGAAGCAGTTCTACCTGTTGGCATGTGCGGGAAGTTGACCCACATCAGCTTTACCTTAGAAAGATCGCTCCGCTTCAACGCCTCGATATCAATTCCCCAGTTCAATTCTTCCTTTAATGCGTATGGCCGGAGTTTAGCGCCAACCAGATTGGCTACAGACGAATACGTTGGATATCCCGGATCGGGAATCAGCACTTCTTCGCCTTCGTTGACAAACGCCATCGCGATATGCATGATGCCTTCTTTCGAACCCATGAGCGGAAGAATCGATGACTCTGCATCCAGCTTCACTCCGTAAACATTCATATAAAAGTCAGCAATGCCCTGACGAAGCTGTGGAATACCCTTGTAGTTCTGATAGCCGTGGTTCGCAGGATTTTTTGCAGAAGCGATCAATGCATCGATGGCGTTGGCAGAGGGTGCCTGGTCAGGACTTCCAATGCCGAGATTGATGACGCGATGCTCAGGCGTATCCAACGCGCGTACCTCTGCCAGCTTCCTGCTGAAGTAATATTCTTCTACACTTGCTATTCGTTTTGCGGTCTCTATCATGGCTGTTGGCTATTGGCTGTTGGGTGTTGGCAGTTCATCACTTATATTCTATTTTACCTTTCTTATACTCTCCGAGCACATTCAGGTTCTTCACCTGGCGGAGGACCTGGCGCATAGCCTGATCGTAGTTTTTCCGCTTCGACCATTCTACATCAATATGGATCGAGTATTCGCTCGGCTTCCCGATGATTGGAATGGACTGTATCTTCGTCAGGTTGATGGTGTTGTTCTTAAATGTCATCAATGCTTCAGCGAGGCTTCCGACCTCGTTCGCTACTTCAAAACTTAATGAAGCTTTGTTGGTCGTCTCATCGTGGTTAACTCTTTTTGACAGAACCAGGAAGCGTGTGAAATTCTTCTTATGTGTTTCGATTCTTTTTTCAAGAATTTGAAGGCCGTATTTCTCTGCTGCAAATTCGTTGGCGATCGCTGCGGTGTCTTTCAACTTTAGCTCTTTCACGCGCTTTGCAGAAAGTGCCGTATCATCGCTTTCCCGCACTTCAACACCATTTAATGCGTGTATGTATTCAGAACATTGGCGGATAGCCATTGGATGTGATTCAATCACTTTAATATCCTGAAGTTTCACGCCTGGCAACGCAAGCAAGTGCATGTGAATTGGGAGATACAGTTCCCCGATGATGCTGAAGTGATAGCTTTGAAGAAGAAAATAGTTAGGGAGGATACTTCCAGCAATGGAGTTTTCGATTGCCATCATTGCGTAATCCGCCTGTCCATTTTCCAAACTTTCACACAGCGCGTGGAACGACAAACATTCAACGGTCTGAATATTATTGCCGAAGTGCCTGAACGCAGCAACCTCATGGAACGATGTAGCGATGCCTTGAATGGCTACCCGCACCTTACTCCTCTCCTTTGACCTCGTCAAAGATTTCTCTCCCAAAGGGGAGAGTTGTTTTCGTCCGTTGATTTTAGTTTTCGTTTCCATTAACTGCCAGTTCATTTTGCCTCCTTCAATCTCCGGCCTGGGGAGCGCTTCGTATCGCGAAGCAGAGGGGTAAAAAAAAAGTCCCGGATTTACCGGGACCTTCGAGTTTATTTTTGGCTTTAACAACACACCACTCTTAGAGTCCCGTCTGGGTCTTAAAGAAGTAGTAAAAATAAAAGAATGTATTGCTGATAGCTTTCATCTCTTGTTCTTGTTGATATAAAGATAAACGTAAATTTTCGGGTGTTGCAAGCATTGTCACGAAGATTCCTGAACTTTTTTCGTTGAACTAATGCTTGTTAGGGATTTCAAACGTTGCCATTTCTCTGGCGATCATGGTTTTTTTGCGTGCGGGGCTCCACCGGTACTCACCAAGAATCCCATCTTTGCGGATTACGCGGTGACATGGAATCAGATAAGCGATGTGATTCGAGCCAACGGCCGAGCCTACTGCTTGAAGTGCCCTGGGATTGCTTATGGTGCGTGCAATAGTCTCATACGTGGTGACTTCACCTTGCGGAATCCGCAGCAGCGCTTCCCAGACCTTCACCTGAAAATTCGTTCCTTTCACAAAAAGATGGAGCTTGTCAGTGGTTTTGTTTGAGAAGATCTTCTCAACGTATGAACTGGTAAGCTGCTTGTCTTCGTGGAAGATCGAATTGTGCCAGTGAAGTTTCATTTCTTCAAGTGCTTTTCTAGGCTCCTCATCCGATGAGAGAAATGAGAGCCAGCAGATACCGCGCTCAGTCACTCCGATCAGACACATGCCGAAAGGCGTTGGATGAAAGCCGAACTCGATGCGAAGACCAGCCCCGCTCATTTTATATTCCTGTGGCGTCATCGCTTCAAGCGTTGTGAAAAGATCGTATACGCGCGACTGACTTGATAGTCCTGCGAGGTCCGCTGCTTCAATCAGCGTTCGCGATTGTTGCAGTTTGTCTTTGAGAAAGTCAACAGTCAGAAATTGCAAAAAGCGTTTGGGGCTGATGCCCGCCCATTCCGTGAAGATGCGCTGAAAATGAAAAGGGCTAAGATGAACTTTTTCGGCTACTTCATCGAGATCCGGCTGACGCGTAAAATTTTTTTCCAGGTATTGTATTGCCTGTTCGATCCGCAGATAGTTGATATGGTGTTCTTGCGCTGTCAATGTCATACAAATATCGGTTTATTTTAAATCAAATTTCGCCTGCGCACCTGTTCATCTCAACCTGAATCTTGCGCATTTCGGTTAAAAATTCAAAGTTCAAGATCATGCAGCGTCATGGAAGATTAGTCCGAGTGCCATTCGCATACCAGATTTAACTTCACTGACGCCATGTTTCATGCGGGCTTTGTAAAATCCACGCGTCCCGTTTACAGGACGAAAGTTAGTCGTAAAAATTACGCCATCACCCTGAGCGGGATTGACAACTTCCGCTTTCGACTGCGCGCGCGGCACCTGCTCTACAAACACCAGTTCACCACCTTTATGTTCACTGGTCAGTACAAACACAACCTGGAATGGAAAATAGACATCTCCATAAAGATCCTGATGTAGTGTGTTGAAGCCGCCCTCCTCATAACGCAGGATCAATGGTGTTGGACGAAGTTGTTTGTGGTGGTGGCATTGTGCGAGAAAGTCCTGAAGTGAAGATGGAAACACAACCTCAATCCCGAGCTTTTTCATCCAATCATTTGCAATGGGAAACAAGGCTTGATAAAATTTTCTCCGAAGTTGTTCCAGCACTTCAGGCAGCGGATAGCTGAAGTATTTGTATTCGCCTTTGCCGAAACGATACCGTTGCATACTGATCACACTTCTGAAACGCTGCGCCTGATCGTACATTTCCTGCAACTCAACACATTCGTCAACTGTCAACACGCCTTTCAAGTGCACGTATCCCTTGTCGTTGAGTGATTGAGCAATCTGAATATTTTCTAACTTTTCCATAAAAAGTCAAGTTCGTTAGTACCATGATAATTGAGAACCGTTGCGTCCGTTGCGGCTTCCCCGATGCGATCGGGATCTTCGATGCGCAGCCGTTGCGGTTAGCACTTCAAAATTGGAAATCGCAGCTCGCTTTGAAAACCCGATTCTTGCTATTAATCGTCAAACTAATTTCAGATTATTACGCACTGTATGTCGAAGATATACCTGCCGGTGCCAAAAGAGTATAGTTACGAGATGAACTTCCAGTTTCTTGAACGTTCACCACGCGAACTTTTACATCAGACCAACGGACGAAAAGTGCAGAAGGTGGTAAAGTACGAGGATGAAAAAATACTGTTCAGCATAAGCGAAGGGTCGGGAAAACTGATTATCGAATTTGAAAATGGAAACCCGACCGAAGCAGGAAAGGAATTTGTGAGAAACTATGTGCGCGAATGGTTTGATCTTGATTCAGACCTCACGGAATTCTACTCGCTTGCGCAAAAGCATAAGATTCTCGGCCCCCTGGTCAAAAAATATTTTGGCTACAGGATCATCGGTCAGCCGGATCTCTTCGAGTCGATCGTGTGGGCAGTACTCGGCCAGCAAATCAATCTTCAATTCGCCTACACCCTGAAACAACGCTTTGTTGAAAAATTCGGTGAGCGTCTGCACTGGAAAGATAAATCCTACTATCTGTTTCCGCAGCCCGAGGTGGTTGCCGGCTTATCTCACGACCTCCTGGCTCCGCTCCAATTTTCAAGACAAAAAAGTAATTATGCCGTTAACATTGCCAATGCTTTCGCCAGTGGCGAGATTTCGAAAGAGCAACTTCGCGGACTACCCCTTGAAGAGGCGAAAGAAAAACTGATGAAGATCAAAGGTGTCGGCAACTGGACTGCAAACTACGCCCTGATGAAGACCTTTCGCTACCGCGATGCATTTCCACTTGAAGATGCAGGCGTGCACAACGCAATCAAAAACCTGACGGGAATGGATCGTAAGCCCACACTTGAAGAAGTGAAAAAATTTTACAGGAAATTTGCAGGATGGGAAGCATACACAACCCTCTATCTGTGGAAGAGCTTATAATTCCTTCTCAAGAAAAAGCCACTCCACATGCTTAGCCAGTCCATCAATATCAGGATACATGGACGAAGAGTTGATCCCGAAGTTGTGCAGTCGGATCTTGCATTCTTTAAAACACGAGGGGTCAATCTTGATCTTAAAAATTCTGCTGCTGTAGTCAGGATGCATTTCGAAGGGCACGAATCGTTCACCGCGCTCGCTTTTGTGAATGGTGAACCAGCCAAACTGGGCGGAGATACGCTTGGTGATGTGGTTGGGTTTGAAAACTTTTACCGTGCGGCCTTTGAAGGGGTCTTTGTCTTCCGTTGACAAAACGATGTCATCCTTTGGAACATTGAAAGCCCACACTACAGAATAGTCGGTATTGTTCTCGGTAATCCGCGTAGACATGGAGAACCAGAGTGCAATCAACGGATTTTCAGTCCAGTCGAGCAAGCGCGTAGCCATGCCGTGGTGCTGCGCTAGGGCGAGCCAATCCCATGAATTGCCCGGATGGTAATCAATCAGATGCAAGCTCCTTCGCTTGAAATCCTCAAGCATCTCACGTTCCGTCTCTTCCACGTCCGGTACATTGTATCGGGCGATCTTCGGCAGTAGCGTTTTATCGAGCGCCTGCCCGCGATAAAGAATAAATTGTTCCGTAGGAATCCCGAGGATGATGTCCTGAAACTCGCGAAAACTTTTTACTTCATGCGTAATGTATTGCTGTTCCATAACATCGACACAATATTAAAATTGCGTACCGTAAATATAGTGTTATATTAAAATGAAAATCACTTATGGCACGAATTGAAATTGCCCTACCTGATAAATTCATTTACGCCACTGAGCTTAGGGTGCGAGTTACCGACCTGAACTACGGCAACCATGTCGGAAACGACAACATTTTAAGTCTGATGCATGAAGCGAGAATGCAATTCTACCGCTCACTCGGGTTCAAGAATGAATTGAGTTTTGAAGGGCCAGTGGGCCAGGTTATATCTGATGCCGCCATCGTCTACAAGTCGGAAGCGTTTTTTGGTGAGGTGCTTGTTTGCGAAATTGCAGCCGCAGACTTCAATAAGTATGGATTCGATCTCCTGTACCGCATCACCAACAAAGATTCCGGAAAAGAGGTCGCGCGCGGAAAAACGGGAATTGTATGCTTCGATTATGACAAAAGAAAAGTGGCCTCAGCCCCGGCAATCCTGACTGACAAGTTGAAAGGCGCTGAGACCAGATAAGCTACGACCGTCCTTTCTTTTTCGGTTTTGGATTTTTTGCTTCCTTGTTCGCCTTACCCTTGTCAAGAGATTTGAGGTACGCCAGACTCTGCGGGATCTGTTCCACAGAATGTGATGATTCGTCTTCGATGAAGTAATGCTTCACACCTGCCTTTTTTGCCGCAGCCATCACGCGATCAATTCCAACATCACCCTGACCGAGGACGACATTGCTCTCCACATCTGCATGACCATTTTGGTTGCCGGGAGTTCCAGGTTTACGATCTTTCAGGTGCATCAACAGAAAACGCTTCGGATATTTCTCCAGCAACGCAACAGGATCCTGACCCGGATGTTTGATCCAGAATACATCCATTTCAAAGTTAAAGTATTTGGGATCCGAATTTTTTACCATGTAGTCGAATAAGGTTCCGTTTTCATAGGGACGGAATTCATATCCGTGCGGATGGTAACACAACGACAGGCCGTTTTCCTGCAATAGCTTTCCGGCCTTGTTAAATACATCGGTCGCTTCCTTGATATTCTCAAAAGTAAACTCATCACCGTTGTGCGGGATCCAGAAACACACAACATACTTCGCACCGAAGGCCTTCGCATTATCGATGGCGGCCTGCGGGTTGTCCTTCAATACATTGTAGTCTGCGCCAACACTGACGACCTTCAGTTTGTTTTGATTTAACAGTTTTTGAAATTCGTCCATGGAAAGCCCATACGTTCCTCCTCCCTCTACTTCTTTAATTCCCCACTCGCTGACCTTAGCCAACGTGCCCGGAACTTCTGTTTTAAATTGATTGCGAAGACTGTAAAGTTGGAGGCCTATTTCGGTTTGTGCAGCCGCTGCAAAAGAGACGACCATCATCGCCACCATCACTATTGATCTTATCTGGGTCATAATACTTTGGTTGATTAGTCTCTTAAGATAAGAAGAAAAAACTTCGTCAAGCCAATTTTGATTTTAGCCGATTTATTAATCGATGAAATCGAAAATGTACCGCTCTTCGTATGTGACCTGGAATTTCTTCAAAAGCGCGCGATACTCCTGCTCAAACTTTTTCTTCGCATGATGCTGCTCCTGATTTTTGATATAGTTGATCACTCGGCTCAGATGTGAGTGAGAATACGAAAACACGCCAAAACCTTCCTGCCATGCGAATCTGGTTTTCGTCCAACGTTTATGATTGATGAATTGATTCGACTCGACTTTGATCTCTTTCACAAAGTCGGAGATAGAAATTACCGGTTTAAATCCAACGAAGAAATGTGTGTGATCTGGCATACAATGAATTGCCAGCATCTTGCAGCCACGGTTTGTCACAAGGCCTGAGATGTAACGGTGAAGTTCTTCCTTGTGCTCTTTGGGAATGAGGTTCTCTCTGCGTTTTACCACGATCACGAAGTGCAGATAGATTTGTGAGTATGAGTTGGCCATAAAGAAGTTAATTCAGTATGCATGAATATAGAGAGGTGTCTCGCGAAGGCGGCTTTCGTGTACCTTGTGTTCTGGGTGAGTAGTTGGATTACAGTGTGTCTGATAGCAACTGTGTTAGGAGGCTCTAGCGAGCCCGGCCCTAGGCTCACAGCCTTCCCGGTTAGAAACAGGTGGCTCCTGACGGAGCCGGATAGTGTTCATCGCTCCTTGGCTCGTGCCGAGCTTCTGCTCTACGCACAATCTACTGTCGCGCGCTAAATCGCTAATCCTCCTACATCATATCCCTCAACACCATCATGACATCGAAGAGTACTAATCGTAACCAGAGATCACCTGGTACACACTCGGCTCCGCCAGGAGCCTCCTGGCTCTACCACATGAGCTATGATCGTGCACGGGCTCGTTAGAGCCTCCTACATCATATTCCTCAACACCATCATGACATCGCAGAGTACTAATCCTAACCAGATGATCACGTGGTACACACTCGGCTCCGCCAGGAGCCTCCTGGCTCTACCACATGAGCTATGATCGTGCACGGGCTCGTTAGAGCCTCCTACATCATATACCTCAACACCATCATGACATCGCAGAGTACTAATCGCAACCAGATGATCACGTGGTACACACTCGGCTCCGCCAGGAGCCTCCTGTGTCTAAGCGATGGGCTATGGATCAGGCCCGGGCTCGGTAGAGCCTCCTACATCAGATGTCTGCGTAACATGATTACCCCTATCAGTCGAAGGTTCAGACGAACTCTCCTAACAGTCGTTCATAAAATAATTATGGAGTTGTACTTGTCTCGCTCCACGAAACTTGCCAACATCGCTGATCGAATATCAGCATGCGACAAAAATTACTCAGTGAGGGAGCAAAGGAACTCAGTTATGAGATCCGCGAAATCGTAAAGAAAGCAGAGCAACTGAAAAAGCTCGGACTTGAAATCACCTGGGAAAACATCGGTGATCCGATTCAAAAACACCACAAGCTTCCGGCCTGGATAAAAGACATCATCTCCAATCTTGTGAAGAACGATGATGTCTACAGCTATTGCCCTTCGAAAGGTATGCTCGAGACGCGTGAGTTCCTGGCAAAGCAGACCAACGCCATGGGCGGAGCACAAATCACACCGGATGATATCTGCTTCTTCAACGGACTTGGTGATGCTATCGGCAAAGTGTATCAATACATTACTGACACGTCACGGGTGATCGGTCCTTCGCCTGCTTATTCCACACACTCGAGTGCTGAAGCGGCACATGCAAATCACGAGCCCCTGACTTACAAACTTGATCCGGATAACCATTGGTATCCTGATCTTGACGATCTGTATAATAAAGTGAAGTACAATCCGAATGTTGTCGGGATATTGATCATTAACCCTGACAACCCAACCGGCATGGTCTATCCGCTCGAAACACTCAAGCGGATCGTTGAGATAGCAAAAGAGTTTAAGTTGTTCCTGGTGGCAGACGAGATCTATCTCAACATCACCTACAACGGAGCGCGCGCATATTCCCTTGCTGAGATCATTGATGATGTTCCGGGCATTTCGATGAAAGGGATCTCTAAAGAACTGCCGTGGCCGGGATCGCGATGCGGCTGGATGGAATATTATAATAGAGACAAAGACCAGGATTTTAACAAGTTCTGCCAGGCCATCGATAATGCAAAAATGATCGAAGTCTGTTCGACCAAACTTCCGCAGCTAGCTATCCCGTTGATTTTTGGCGATCCGAGGTTCAAAGCGTATCGCGACCAGACTAATCAAAATATCGGAAAGCGAAGCAAGATCATTGCGGACATTCTTCACACCGTTCCCGAACTTACTTTCAATGAAACGTTCGGTGCGTTTTATAACACTATTATTTTCAGAAAGGGCGCGCTTAAGAGCCACCAGAAAATGAATATCAGCGACCCGCGCATGAAAACGCTTGTCGAAAGCTGGGTCAACCAGGATGACATTCAGCTCGACAAACGATTTGTTTACTACCTGCTTGGCGCGAAGGGTGTGTGTGTGGTGCCGATCTCATCTTTCAGTTCCGATTTGCAGGGATTTCGCGTTACATTGTTGGAAGAAGATGAGCAAACATTGATCAGAACGTTCACCGCTATTCGCGATGGAATTGTGGAGTATCTTCGTTCATAGTTTAAATTTAACGAGTCCCAAAAGCGAACACGCCCGGAGGAAATCGAACGGTCCTCAAATCACAAAACCGCGTTTCAATGGAACCTGGCTATCCCGCGTGCAGTGGTATGTTCTTTGCAAAACCGCTGTAAAATAGTTTTATGCTCAAATATCACCTCATCCTCTTCATCCGAAATCTCAGACGCCAAAAGCTATTTTCAGTAATCAATCTACTCGGCCTAACGGTAAGTTTCGCCAGCACGATTCTCATTTATCTGTACGTGCAGCATGAATTGAGTTATGACAATTTCCATCCGAACAGTGACCGTCTTTACCGCGTGAATCAGACCTTCATCTGGGCCGAAAACGATGATCAGCAATTTTCGCGGACCGGGCCTGGTGTGGCCACTGCCTTGCGCGAAGAACTTCCCGAAGTCGAACTTATCACAAGTCTGCATACGCCAGGAAGCTATATCGTATCATATGTTGCTCCTTCCGGTGAAGTTATTTCTCACGAGGAAACCGAATTGTTTGCTGCTGACAGCAATTTCTTTAAGCTCTTGAATTTCCCATTGATCAAAGGTGACCCAGCTTCGGCATTCCGTCAAGCGAACAATGTCGTAATGACAAAGTCAACGGCTGAAAAATACTTTGGCAATGCAGACCCTGTGGGTAAACTCATCCGCCTCGGATCGCTAACCGGTGGAGAACAACAGACCTACGAAGTAACGGGAGTGGTTGAAGATACTCCTGACAATTCTACCATTCAGTTCGATATGTTATTGTCGATGAAGGGGTATCCTGTAGAACGCCTTCACTGGAGCTGGGTTTGGACACAACTCGAAACTTTTGTTCTGCTTGACAAAAATGCTGACATCGCGCAGGTCCGCGATAAGCTTTCAAAGATTCCTGAGAAGCGCGCAGCGGAAACGTTGCGGAGGGTGATGAATACAACATGGGAAGAATACATAGCATCAGGAAAAAAGTGGGAGCTGTTTCTTCAGCCAATCAATACATTGCATTTACCAAAGGAGGCGGTTGTGGGATCGTTTCCGAATACAGGAAATGAAAAGATCATCTACGCGTTTGTTGGAGCAGCAATCTTTGTTGTGCTGCTGTCGTGCATCAACTTCATGAATCTTTCGACTGCTCAGTTTACAAAGCGTCTGAAAGAAGTCAGCGTACGTAAAATTCTCGGCCTTGGCAAAAAACAACTTGGCGCAAGTTATTTTCTCGAAGCTATTATATTCTGTAGCGTTGCTCTAATGGCATCACTTGCATTTACGCAGATGATGCTTCCTCTCTTTAACCTCGCTACGGGTAAAGCGTTGAAATTTGACCTTATCGCCAACCCTTTGCTCCTCCCTTCGCTTGTTGCATTAGTTGTTGTCATGGCATTAGTATCCAGCAGCTACCCTGCATTTTTCCTTAGCAAGTTTCATCCAGTAGAGGCAATCAAGGGCAAGGTTAAGGTTGGTAAGGATGGAAAATTCTTCCGCAATGGCCTGGTGGTATTTCAATTTTGTGTTTCGATTGTGTTGATAATTTGTACGGCAGTCGTATTCGACCAATTGAATTATGTAAACCAAAAAGATTTGGGGTTTGATAAAGAAAATCTCGTTGTGCTTAAGCATGCTGAAGCGTTGAAGACACCGGAGAGTTTAAAGCAAGAGGCAATGAATGCGCCCGGTGCCATAAGTGCCACGCTCTGCAGCTCTGCACCACCTAATGTTTTTGGAGGCGACTCGTTTTCTGCTGAAGGAATGCTTGGACAGAACTTCGCTTTGAACTTCACTTCCGGTGACGAGAATTACCTTCCAACCTTAGGAATAAAATTGAAACTGGGCCGAAATTTTACCAATGATCCATCTGATGTTAATAAAGTCATCATCAATGAGGCCACTGCCAGAAAACTTGGATGGGCTGTCGATGAGTCTGTGCTCGGAAAGAAAATTCTTTATCCGAATAGCGATGAGGCACAGTTTGAAGTGATCGGTGTAGTCGGTGATTTCAACTACTGGTCACTGGAAGTCGCCATCCAGCCAATGGCTATTTTCCATGTAAACAACAAAAGTGTCAACGGTGGGCCACGACAATACCTTGTTGTTCGTGTTAAGCCGCAGGATAGTAAGGCATGGGAACAGACCCTCGGAAGTCTTGACGGTCTTTGGACGAAACACGCGGGAGACACCCCATTTGACTACGAGTTTGTAGACGAGCTCTTTGCCGACACCTTCAAGACTCAACAACAATTCGGAAGTATTCTGACGGGCATGGCATCACTTGCAATTTTGATCGCATCACTAGGGTTGCTTGGGATGATTGTCTTTTCCCTTGAACAGCGCACAAAAGAAATCGGAATCAGAAAAGTATCCGGAGCACGCGTCTGGGATATTCTTGTGATGATTTCAAAAGGATACACTAAACTGATCACTGTTGCATTTGTGATCGGTGCACCGCTGGCATACTGGATGATGACGTTGTGGCTTGACGACTTCGCCTACCGGGTGGCGCCATCTCCGGTCATCTTCTTAACAACAGGCATGTGCACGCTCATCATCGCTATGTTAATTACCGGCTATCACTCGCTTAAGGCTGCGCGTATGAACCCCGTTGACGTATTGAAAGATGAGTAACGTAAGGCTATGGCTCTGGCTATGGCCATGGTATGTGTGTGCGACTCCCTGGTCTGTCCCTAAATCTCGCGAGCACATTTAGACGCCCTTTGCGTACAACACAAAAGCCATAGCTATGGCCAAATGCTATAGCCACTCTCCCACCTAACATTCGTTAGAAACAAAATATTTATTGGCTTATTCTTGAATAGTAGTTGATTATTTGTGAGACTTGTATCACGACAGAATTAAATGAAACTTTTTAACAGCATAGTCAGTCCACTCATCCCCACCGCAAACGTGAGCAATCTCGTTTCTGTGCTGATTATCGTCATTCTGATTCTAGTGAAACCCACGGGGGCTATATTGGTGTAAATTTTAAAGACTATAACCAACCGCCCCTGAGAAATCCGGGGCGGTTTTGTTTTATACAGGCAATAACAAACTAACAGTTGTAAAATTTATGTACTACACAAAGGACACGGTACTCTTCCTCAACGGTAAGTTCATCAAAGCAACCGATGCGCATACCGACCTTTTCAGCCAGTCGCTACATTACGGCTTTGGCGCTTTTGAAGGAATCCGTGCATATCAGACTCACAATGGCGTGAAGATGTTCAAGGCTGTTGAACACTTCGAGCGCCTGAAGAAAAGCTGCGCACTCGTTGGCATCCCGCTGGAATACGATTCTGAAGAACTTACGCGCATATCCTATCAGTTGCTTGAGAAGAATAACCTCACTGACGCATACATCCGTCCGTTGGCATACTGCGGTCCGAACATGTATCTCACTACGCCAAAAGATGTGTACCTGATGATCTGCGCGTGGAAGTGGGGCAAGTATCACGGTGATTCGCTGCTCAAGCTTTGCGTTTCGTCTTATCAGCGCCCCAACCCTGCATCAATCAAAGTCGAAGCAAAAATCTCAGGACATTATGTAAACGGAATACTGGCAACCAGTGAAGCGAAAGTTCGCGGATACGATGAAGCTCTGTTGCTCGACATGAACGGCAACGTAGCTGCAGCTCCTGCAGCAAACTTCTTCCTGGAAAAAGATGGCGTCCTGTACACACCACCGCTTGGACATATTTTCCCGAGCATCACACGCAATGTGGTTTTGAATATTTGTCGTGAGCTTGACATTAAGGTTGTTGAGCGGCATATCAATCCACACGAACTAGAAACTGCAGACAGCGCATTCTTATGTGGAACTGCTGTTGAGATCGCAGGTATTGAGTCGATCGATGCGCACAAGTTTTCGAAGCCGTGGAAAGAAAGCCTTGGCGCGATTGTGCAGGAGGCGTATAAATGCCAGGTGTTGGACAAGTCTTTTAGTTATGTAATCATCTAATGCCATAGCTATAGCAAAGGCAAATGCAGATATAGATATAGATAGAATTTGATGGTAGATCCGGATAAACATACAGACTCAACAACTACGACAACGAAAAGTGCGAATGGCCGTGCTGCCGTTGGAGAGAAATTTGAACTGAACAAATACAGTAAGACGCTCACGCAAGATCCCACACTACCTGCAGCGCAGGCAATGTTCTACGGGATTGGCCTTACGGAAGATGACCTTAAAAAAGCGCAGGTAGGAATCGTCAGCACTGGCTACGATGGAAACACCTGCAACATGCACCTCAATAAGTTAGCACAGGAAGTAAAAACCGCAGTATGGGATAATGACCTCGTGGGTCTGATGTTTCACACGATCGGTGTAAGCGATGGCATGAGCAACGGAACGGAGGGAATGCGTTATTCACTTGTGAGCCGTGAAGTAATTGCCGACTCGATCGAGACAGTTTGTGGCGCTCAATATTATGACGGATTGATCGCTGTTGTCGGATGCGACAAGAATATGCCTGGCGCATTGATCGCAATGGGCAGACTGAATCGTCCAGCGATCATGGTGTATGGCGGAACGATTGCAGGTGGCAACTGGAAAGGTGAAAAACTCAATATCATCTCTGCATTTGAAGCACTGGGAAAGAAGATGGCCGGAACCATTACACCGGAGGATTTCAAAGGTGTTGTTCAGAATGCCTGTCCTGGAGCGGGAGCCTGTGGTGGAATGTACACTGCTAACACAATGGCTTCAGCAATTGAAGCACTAGGCATGGCGTTGCCATACTCGTCTTCCAATCCCGCGCTAAGCAAAGAAAAATCTGCAGAATGTAATGAAGCAGGAAAGGCAATTCATCAGTTGCTGAAATATGATATCAAGCCCCGGGATATCATGACACGTAAAGCATTTGAGAATGCTGTAACGGTAGTCGTGGCGTTGGGTGGTTCAACGAATGCTGTCCTTCACCTGATTGCGATGGCAAAGTCTGTTGGCGTTTCATTAACGCAGGACGATTTCCAGACAATCTCTGATAAGACTCCTTTGATCGCAGACCTGAAACCCAGTGGTAAATACCTGATGGAGGAATTGCACCGCATCGGTGGTGTCCCCTCCGTGATAAAATATCTTTTGAATGAAGGTTTCATTCATGGCGACTGCCTCACCGTTACCGGTAAAACAATTGCCGAAAATGTGGCCGATGCGAAGGACCTCGACTTCGCAAAACAGGATGTGATCGTACCGGTGAAGAAACCGCTCAAGACAACTGGTCACCTGCAGATCCTCTATGGAAATCTGGCTCAGGGAGGTTCTGTTGCGAAAATTACCGGTAAGGAAGGCGAAAAATTCAAAGGACCGGCCCGCGTGTTCGATGGTGAATTTGCGCTGATCGATGGAATTCAAAGCGGAAAAGTGAAGACTGGTGACGTTGTGGTGATACGCAACGTAGGGCCTAAGGGCGCTCCCGGAATGCCGGAGATGCTGAAGCCTACTTCTGCCATCATGGGAACGGGTCTCGGCAAGAGTGTTGCGCTGATCACAGACGGTAGGTTCTCCGGAGGAACTCATGGATTTGTTGTGGGTCACATCACACCTGAAGCGTTTGAAGGTGGACTGATCGGACTGGTTGAAGACAACGACCAGATTGAAATTGACATCAAAGGACACCAGATCAATTTACTGGTGGATGCTCAAACCCTTGCGAAACGTAAAG
The DNA here is from genome assembly GCA_029309925.1 of Fulvivirgaceae bacterium JP3-4. Taxonomy (GTDB): domain Bacteria; phylum Bacteroidota; class Bacteroidia; order Cytophagales; family Cyclobacteriaceae; genus Chryseosolibacter. The sequence continues at coordinate 262,032 of JARKND010000001.1, read as the reverse complement.
CTGCCTGGAAACAACCCAGGCTTAGCGTGACAAGCGGAATCCTTTTAAAATATGCGAAACAAGTAAAAACTGCTGCGGATGGATGCGTTACTGACGAAGAGTGAGCCGAAAGCTGAAACCGATAAATCAGCGCCCAAAAAGTTAACGGGATCACAGGTGCTTCTTGAAAGCCTGATCTCTGAGGGCGTTCAGACTATCTTTGGCTATCCTGGCGGGGCAATTATGCCAGTATACGATGCGTTGTACAGCTATGCCGACCGACTGAATCATATCTTAGTCCGGCATGAGCAGGGTGCCATCCATGCAGCGCAAGGATTTGCACGCGTATCCGGTAAACCTGGAGTTGTGTTTGCAACGTCAGGTCCAGGCGCAACAAACCTGGTCACAGGTCTGGCAGACGCCCTCATTGATTCAACGCCTGTTGTTTGTATTACCGGTCAGGTGTTCGCGCACTTGCTGGGGACCGATGCTTTCCAGGAAACTGACGTTGTCAATACGACTATTCCGGTGACGAAGTGGAACATCCAGGTAACTGAAGCAAAAGACATTGCCGATGCAGTTGCTAGAGCATTTTACATTGCTACTTCGGGACGACCAGGGCCAGTACTGATCGACATCACCAAGAACGCGCAGAACGAAGTTATCGAAGGAACCCAGCACAACCGCTGCACGCTGATTAGAACGTACAAGCCGAAGCCTGTTCTGAAAAGCAGCGAAGTTGAAGCGGCAGCCGAACTCATCAACAATGCAAGGCGCCCATACATTCTCGCAGGACAAGGCGTATTGCTTTCCGGTGCTTCCAAGGAATTGATCGCCTTTTCCGAAAAAACTGGAATACCAGTAGCCAGCACGTTGCTCGGCCTTGGAGCGATTCCAACGGATCATCCAAATTACGTTGGATACCTCGGCATGCATGGCAACTACGGACCGAATGTGAACACGAACGAATGCGATGTTCTCATTGCTGTGGGCATGCGCTTCGATGACCGTGTAACCGGAAATGTCGCGCGCTATGCGAAACAAGCCAAGATCATTCACATCGAAATAGACAGGGCGGAGATCCGCAAGATCGTGCACACGGAGGTAGCCGTGCACGCAGATGCAAAAGAGGCACTCGCTGCACTCATCGGTTACTGCAAACCGAACAAACACGACCAGTGGATTCAAAGTTTCCATACGCTGAACCGCGTTGAATTCGAAAAAGTAATTAAGAAAGAGTTCCAGCCTGAAGGCAGCGAACTCATGATGGGCGAAGTCATTAACTACCTGTCGGAGCTGACAGGAGGTGAAGCCATTGTTGTAACCGATGTGGGCCAGCATCAGATGGTGACTTCACGTTATTACAAATTCAAACAGCCGAGAACGCAAGTGACATCCGGTGGAGCAGGTACAATGGGATTTGCCCTACCCGCTGCGCTAGGTGCAAAACTCGCGATGCCGCATAAAGAAGTGATCGCTGTTATCGGTGATGGCGGATACCAGATGACTGTTCAGGAGTTGGGAACGATCATGCAGTATAAGATCCCTGTAAAGATCCTGGTATTAAATAACAGTTTCCTTGGAATGGTGCGTCAATGGCAGCAACTCTTCCATGAGAAGCGCTATTCATTCACCGAAATGCAGAACCCGGATTTCATAAAACTTGCCGAAGCGTATAGCATTCCTGCAAAGAAAGTCTCGGCTCATGGCGACCTCGAAAATTGCTTGAAAGAAATGCTGAACGCGAAGACACCGTATTTCCTCGAGGCTGTTGTTGGAAAAGAAGACAATGTTTTCCCAATGGTGCCAGCAGGCGGATGTGTGTCGGATGTGTTGCTGGAGCCACCGCAGAAGAAGTAAGCTGCAAGCTTCAAGCCGCAAGCTACAAGTCTTGCGGCAGGGCTCGAAGCTTGTAGCTTGCAGCTTGAAGCTTGCGTCAGATAATGACAAATCAAGAAGTATTACGAACTATATAGGTATGAAAAAGGAATATACACTCGAAGTAGCTGCTGACAACAACTTCTCCATCCTCAACAGGATTGTGAATGTGCTGAACCGCAGGCGTGTCAGGATAAAGAAGCTCATCGCCCACGAAAACGAAAATGATTTCACTCGTGGAGGGGCGATCATCCTGGTGTACACAACTTCAGACCTTGTTGAAAAAGTAAAACATCAGCTCGAGAAATGTATTGAAGTGGAGTCCGCAGTGTATCACGAGGGCGCTTCGATGTATTATGAGTTGAGCGAAAGAAGTAATCGGCAAGTGGCATAAGCTATGGTTGATGGCTATGGCTATGGCCAAAGTCCGGGTATTTCGGCTAACCGTCAAACAATGAATATTTTTCAACTGTGACAAAACAAGATTATCAAGCAGACTCAAGCCATGGCCATAGCCAAAAGCCATAGCCTAACATGAGAATCTTAAAACGTAACAAGAACTAGTAACTAAACACATTCACATAAACTCTTAAAGCAATGGCAAAGATCAATTTCGGTGGGACAATAGAAGAAGTGGTTACACGGGAAGAATTTCCCATGGAAAAAGCCCTGGACGTATTGAAAAATGAAACGATCGCGATCATCGGTTACGGTGTGCAGGGTCCTGCGCAAGCATTGAACCTTCGCGACAACGGATTCAACGTTATCGTTGGTCAGCGTAAGAATTCGAAGACGTGGAACAAGGCCGTTGAACACGGATGGGTTCCTGGTGAAACGCTTTTCGACATAGAAGAAGCAGCAAAGCGTGGAACAATCATTGAGTTCCTGCTTTCAGATGCTGGACAAATTCAACTGTGGCCAACGATCAAGCCATTCCTTACAAAAGGAAAGACACTTTATTTTTCTCACGGTTTCGGCATCACATTCAAAGAGCAAACTGGAATCGTACCTCCTGCTGACGTAGATGTAGTTCTTGCAGCACCGAAGGGTTCAGGAACTTCTGTTCGCAGATTGTTCCTGCAAGGCAAAGGTATCAACTCAAGCTACGCAGTATTTCAGGATGCCACTGGCAATGCAAAAACAAAAGCAATTGCGTTGGGAATTGGCGTTGGCTCAGGATACCTGTTCGAAACAGACTTCAAAAAAGAAGTATACTCCGATCTTTCCGGTGAACGTGGAACACTAATGGGCGCCATTGCTGGAATCTTCGAAGCGCAATATGAAGTGTTGAGAGCCAATGGTCACTCTCCTTCCGAAGCATTCAACGAAACAGTTGAAGAACTCACGCAGTCACTCATGCCACTTGTAGCGGAGAACGGAATGGACTGGATGTATGCCAACTGTTCGACTACTGCTCAACGTGGTGCACTCGACTGGAAAAAGAAATTTAAAGCCGCAACACTTCCTGTGTTCCAGGAACTTTACAAGAGCGTTGCATCCGGTCAGGAAGCGAAGCGCACTATCGAAACGTGCAGCAAGCCTGACTACAGGGAAAAACTCGCGGAAGAATTGAAAGAACTTCGCGAAAGCGAATTGTGGCAAGCTGGCGCAGCGGTTAGAGCGCTCAGACCAGAGAAGCAGCAAGTTGAGGCAAGTATGATAAACTAGTACGCCTCACACGCGCGGGAAGTCGTCCGACTACTGCGCGTAAGGCAGGCGCTTGAGACAGTCAGACGACTAAAAAGAATATGGTAACCGAAACAAAGACAACACCCGACCTGAATATCAACGCAGCCTACTACACGCTGAAGTCTGTGGTATTCAAGACGCCATTGCAATATCACCGTAAGCTCTCGGAAAAATTCCAGGCGGAGATTTACCTGAAGCGTGAAGACCTGCAGGTGGTGCGTTCATACAAGTTACGTGGAGCCTACAATCTCATTCAAAGTCTGAATGAAGAGCAGCGCACACGCGGTGTTGTTTGTGCCAGCGCAGGAAATCATGCGCAGGGTGTTGCCTATTCGTGCAAGCAACTCGACATCAAAGGCGTTATCTACATGCCTGCCATTACTCCCAAGCAGAAGATCAACCAGGTCAGAATGTTTGGTGGCGATTTGATCCAGATCGTGCTTACAGGAGACACGTTTGACGAATGCCAGACGCAGGCCCTCGAATTCACCAAAGAGAATAACATGGTCTTCATCCCTCCTTTCGATCATCCCAAAGTGATCGAAGGACAGGGCACTGTCGGAAAGGAAATCCTTGACGACATCTCTGGCATAGATTACATCTTTATTCCGATCGGTGGAGGCGGATTGTGTGCGGGAATAAGCGAATACTTCAAAACGTATTCACCTAAAACGAAACTCGTGGGCGTTGAGCCGGCAGGTGCGCCATCTATGCAGGAAGCACTGAAGGCCGGAAAGCCTGTGAAGCTTGAAAAAATTCAGCGCTTCGTTGATGGGGCGTCCGTCCAAAAAGTGGGCGAGCTTACCTTTCAACTTTGCAAAGACACGCTTTCTGATGTGCTGCTGGTACCGGAGGGGAAAGTCAGCACAACGATCCTTCAGCTTTACAACGAAGATGCTATTGTTGCGGAGCCGGCTGGTGCCCTTTCGATTGCTGCACTCGATCAATATGCCGATGCAATCAAGGGAAAAAAAGTGGTGTGTATCCTGAGCGGTGGTAATAATGACATCGACCGGATGCAGGAGATCAAGGAACGATCGCTCCTCTATGAAGGCCTCAAACATTATTTCATCGTACGCTTCGCGCAGCGTCCCGGGGCGCTGAAAGAATTTGTCAATCACATCCTGGGTCCCAATGATGATATTGTACGTTTCGAGTTCATCCAGAAGAACAACAAGGAATCCGGTCCTGCGCTCATCGGCATTGAAGTGAAATCAAAGGAAGATTTCAATTCGCTGATCGACCGCATGAAGTCTCATAACCTCAACTACACGCTCGTCAATCAGAACGAGAATTTGTTCGAGTACCTTATTTAAGATCCAAAGACCAAAAACCAAAAATCAAGATCCAAAAATCAAATATCAAAGACAAACAGGTACACCTGCTGAGTTCGTTTGGTATTTGGTTTTTGGTATTTGGACCTTGCAGTTTTGATCTAGACCAATTTGTTCGCGTAAGCGTACTTGATCAATCCAACGATCGAGCTTACCCGTGTTTTCCGAAGAATATTTTTCCGGTGAGTTTCAACTGTGCGTTCACTGATAAACAGTTCTTCCGCAATTTGTTTATTTGAATATTCTTTGACGATCAGTTTTACGATTTCAAGCTCTCGTGTCGTCAGCAGCGGCTTTTCGTTGTCGTTGTGAATACCTTCAAGTAGGACCTTATTCACTTCGCTGCTCACATACACTTTACCATTCTTTACTTCATCAATTGCCTTCAGCAGTTCGGTGTGGGTGTCCTTTTTCAAGACATAGCCGTTCACGCCTGCGCGGAGCAGCTCCTTTACCAGGTGGATCTCGTCATCCATGCTCAGAACTATTGTTTTGATCACCGGATATTTTTCCCTGACGTGGTTGAACAGAGCAACGCCATCCATACCGGGCATATGCAGATCGGTAACGATCAGATCGACCTTCGTTCTCTTCAACAGCTCGATCGCGTCAGCAACACCTGCAGCTTTTCCGACTACAGAGATTCCGGGTTGCCGTTCTAACAATTGATTGATGCCTTCGAGAAGCATGGTGTGATCATCGACCAGCAGTATCGCCAGCGAATCGCGCACACGGTCAGACTTCGGAAATGAAAAATTACCAGATTCGCTCATGGTTTAGGTTAACGGGTAGGTAAAGCTAACACTTTCCCCTCTGATGAAACAGCACCTGCCATCGGCATGTTGATAGTAAAAGAAGTTCCCTTCCGGCCTGGTTGCGTATCGAGGTAAATGGTGGCGTGCAGGAAGCTCACGCGTGACTGAATGTTTTTCCAGCCGTGACCATCACCCCTCGTAAGCAGCGACTGATCGAATCCGTCTCCATCGTCTTCAATGATAACAGTCAATTCGTTTTCGTGTCCAACAAATTGAATCTCAATATTTTTCGCATTCGAATACTTGATGACATTGTTCAACCACTCCTGCAAAATCCGGTACAAAGCGATCTCCTTCAAGTGATCGAGGCGCTCGGGCATTTCGAAACTCGTGATGGTGATGTTAATTGCAGACGAAGACAACCTGTTGATGACTTCTTTCAACGCAGGAATAACGCCATTTTTTACAAGCGTCTGCGGCATGAGGTTGAAGGCAATACTCCTGATTTCCTGGTGCATGTCATTGAGCAACGTCTCGGCTTTTGAAAAATGAGAAACAGCCGACTGTCCGCCAGGACTATCGAGGGAATGGATCGTAAGTCGCAACGCAGAGATCAACTGTCCCATCCCATCGTGAAGGTCACGTGCAAATCGCTGACGTTCATTTTCCTGTGATTCAATGGTGGCGCGGATCTGTGCTTCCTTAAATAGCGCCAGCCTGTTTTTTTGCATACGGCTCCTGACGAGAAACAAGATCATCGCTGAAAAGATAAAGATGATCAGCATCGCTGCGATCGTCAGGTAGGTGATCTGAAGTTCAGCTTCCTTTCGTGCAAGCTCAGAATTCTGAATGGCCAGCTGTTGTCCCTTCTTCTCCGTTTCAAACTTCGTCCGCATCTCGGCCATCGCGTTTGCAGACGAGTTCTTGTAAACGGAATCCTTTGCTGCCGCCCACAACTGGAAATATTTACTCGCGTTTTTATAATCGCCCAGGCCTTCGTAATTCCTGCCGAGCGATTCGTAAGCGCCTTCAAACTTCAGTGCCAGACCGTAACGCTTAGCCATGGTCAACGCTTCAAGCCCCGCGTTAACACCTTTCTGATAGTCTTTTGTTTTATAATACAGGTCTGACATCGTGTAGAGATCTGACACAATGAAGAATGGATTGCCTACCTTCTCCCTGTAAGGCCGCGCCTTGATATACTGTTCGATTGCTTCGCGGTACTTGCCGGCTTCGGCATAGATTGTTCCAAGAATAAAATACCCGTTCGCCAACGACTGCATGTCGTTGTTCGCTTGCGCTGCGCGGATCCCCTTATCGATGAAAAATTTAGCTGAGTCAACTTGCTTCAGGGCGCCATAGCTCACCGCAATGTTATTGTAGGTATAAAGTGCGATCCATTCATACTGCGTTCCTTCCATCAGCCGCAGGTTCTCAAGACCATAATTAATGCAGTCGCGATATTGTTTCAGCTCGAGGTATGCCCACGCTACGTTAGTTCTCAACTTCAATTCCATTTCCTTGTCAGGATTTGATTCCAGTATCTTCAGTCCCGCAAAAATATTCTCCAACGCTTCCTGAGGCCGTCCGCTGGAAATATATGCATGACCCAACGCAGCATTAATCTTCACGAGCACTTCCGGTGCATTAGCCTGTAGAGCAAATTTCTTCGCCTCATTCAGGCTCAGGATTCCGCTGTCGAGTAAGCCAGTCCGGCTGAAGAAGATGCCGGAGGCCATGTGCAGATATGCCAGTGAGGCCGCATCCGTTTCTTCATCAAGCATTGTTAACACTTGTGAATGGTACTCCTTAGCCTTGTTTATATCAACACGAAGCGAAGCATACGTGAGATCGTAGAGCGCCACTGCTTTATCTTTTCCTGAAGATTTAGCCAGGCGATGCTGAAGGCTGTCAATGCCGGCAGCAGACTGTGGCAAGGAAGGACTTGCAATCCAGCAGAGAAGTATCGCAACAACAAAAAATACACGGCCCTTCATAAGATAAAGATAATCATTTGTTTTCAACTCGGGTCTTGCCACGGAGGCACTAAGGGCACTAAGTGACACGAAGCTTTTCAAGGCAATTATAGCGGTGATACCATTTTTTAGTGCAGCCTGAACAGCTGCTTGAAGTGATAAAACGAGAACTAGCACTCGTTAGTGATCAAAATTTTTTGCGATTTATGTTGATGTAGCCTACACTTTTTGTCATCTTCGTTGGTTACAAAACCATAACAGAGAACAGACATTCAGCAAACGTTTTAAATACATATTTTCATAAAACACACCGTCCCGCCACTGCTGCGGGACGGTTTCGTTTTAAGGAATTGTGAACGAACTAACAGTTGTTTTGAAGGGCTTTGAGCTGAGTAAAAAAGGAAAAATGAGTCATCAACCGAAAACATTATTCGACAAGATCTGGGACGCGCATGTCGTCAAACAAAGCGAAGGATACCCGGACGTTTTATTTATCGACCGCCATTTCATTCATGAAGTAACCAGCCCCCAGGCATTCGATGGCCTTCGAAAAAGAGGCATCAAAGTTTTCAACGCTGATCGTACAACGGCAACTGCCGATCACAACGTCCCAACAAAAGATCAGCACCTCCCCATCAAAGAAGCATTGTCACGTCACCAGGTTGAAACGCTGCGTAAGAACTGCGCGGAGTTTGGTGTGAACCTCTACGACCTTGGTCATCCATTTCAGGGAATCGTTCACATCATCGGACCGGAACTCGGGTTGACACTGCCAGGGATGACGATCGTATGTGGCGATAGTCATACATCAACACACGGTGCTTTTGGAAACATAGCCTTTGGAATAGGCACAAGCGAAGTTGAACAGGTGCTTGCAACACAGTGCATACTGCAATACAAGCCGAAGCGCATGCGCATCGAGATCAACGGAAAACTACAGCGCGGTGTCGTGGCAAAAGATATTATTCTCTACATCATCTCGAAGATCTCCGCGAGTGGTGCAACAGGATATTTCGTTGAATATGCCGGTGACACCATCACAAGTTTGTCGATGGAAGCACGGATGACCATCTGCAATATGAGTATCGAGATGGGAGCAAGAGGCGGATTGATTGCTCCTGACGAAACAACTTTCAATTACATCAAGGGACGGCAATTCGCACCCAAGGGTGAAAACTTCGACCGCCTGGTTGAACAGTGGAGACATCTGAAGACAGACGCAGGCGCAACTTACGATGAGGTTCTGAAATACGATGCTGCCGATATCGGCCCGATGATCACTTATGGAACAAATCCGGGAATGGGTATCAAGGTTACGGACCGTATCCCGACCGTTGCGGAACTGAAAGATATCAGCGAGCAGGCTTCGTTCAACAAGTCACTTGAGTATATGGGACTTGAAGCGGGTTCGCAACTGCTCGGCAAGTCAGTCGACTACGTGTTCATCGGAAGCTGCACCAACGCACGCATTGAAGACTTACGCCTCGTAGCTGAAATGGTGAAAGGCAAGAAAAAAGCAGCCAACGTTGAAGTGTGGGTTGTTCCAGGCTCGAAGCAGGTAGAACAGCAGGCGCGCAAGGAAGGGCTGGATAAAATTTTTGAAGAAGCCGGTTTTGAACTTCGCGGACCAGGTTGCTCCGCTTGTCTGGGAATGAATGAAGACAAAATTCCTGCAGGTAAATATTGTATCAGCACTTCGAACAGAAATTTCGAAGGACGGCAGGGACCGAAGTCGCGAACATTTCTGGCGAGTCCGTTGAGTGCAGCTGCAGCTGCGATCACCGGCAAGGTAACAGACGTCCGAAGCCTGGTGTAATATGGTTTTTTCGCTGCAAGAACACCTCGCGAAACTTCCGCTCCCTGCTACGGCAAAATGGCCTGAAGGTGTGTGGGATACAGAGGCTTTCAGGCATGGAACAATGAGTCTGATCGTCTATACACCGCATGGAAAAGACTATCAGACACCGCACGATCAGGATGAATTGTACATAGTGGTAAAAGGACAAGGTGAACTGATCGTTGAAGGAAAGGTTCACAAATTCAAAAGCGGAGATGTATTGTTTGTGCCAGCGGGAAAAAACCATCGGTTTGAAAATTTTTCAGAAGATATAATCACTTGGGCAGTCTTTTGGGGACCCAAGGGTGGAGAGAAGAAATAGGTAAGTGACATGGCAAAAGAGAAATTCACAACATTGAAAAGTCAGGCAGTACCGCTGTCGATTGAAAATATTGATACTGATCAGATCATTCCTGCGCGGTTTTTGAAAGCAACCACGCGCGAAGGCTTCGGTGAGAATCTGTTCCGCGACTGGCGCTACGATGGGGATGGCAAACCCAAGGCAGATTTTATCCTGAACAATCCTACCTATTCCGGCAGGATACTGGTAGCTGGAAAGAACTTCGGATGCGGAAGCAGTCGCGAGCACGCTGCATGGGCAATTTACGATGCGGGATTCCGTGTGGTGATCTCAAGTTTCTTTGCAGACATCTTCAAGAACAACGCGCTTAACAATGCGTTGCTTCCTGTACAGGTGTCTGACGGGTTCCTGAAAAAGATCCTCGACACCGTTACCAAAAATCCGAAAGCCATGGTAACAGTAGATCTGCAAAATCAAAAAGTAAGTCTGGAAGATGGTTCAAGCGAAAGCTTTGACATCAATGCTTATAAAAAAACCTGCCTCACGAATGGCTATGACGATATCGATTATCTGCTCAGCCTTCGGGATGAAATAAAACAATTTGAATTAACGCATTAAGAGAATGAAGAAGAAGATTACGATACTCCCGGGTGATGGCATCGGCAAGGAAGTAACGGCTTGCGGGAAGAAAGTGCTCGACCAGATTGCGGAATGTTTTGGCCATGAATTCGTTTACGACTACGGACAGATCGGCCATGATGCCATTGAAGCAACTGGCAATCCGCTCCCTGACGAGACACTGACGAAACTCAGAAATTCTGACGCAATTCTTTTTGGTGCCGTGGGTCATCCGAAATACGACAATGATCCATCAGCTCCCGTAAGACCGGAACAAGGTCTGCTGAAGATGCGTAAGGAACTTGGGTTATATGCGAACCTGCGTCCGATCAAATTGTTTGATGAGTTGCTGGAAGCATCGAGTATCAAACCAGAAATCCTGAAGGGTGCCGACATTCTTTTCTTCCGTGAACTGACCGGTGATGTTTACTTCGGAGAGCGCGGACGGAAGAACAACAATGAGACAGCTTTTGACACGATGATCTATTCGACTTATGAAGTAGAACGCATCGCGCACAAGGCATTCAAGGCTGCGCAGACAAGAAAAAAGAGACTGACTTCAGTAGACAAAGCTAACGTTCTTGAAAGTTCACGACTCTGGAGATCTGTTGTGCAGGAAGTCGCCAAACAATATCCGGATGTCACAGTTGATCATATGTTCGTTGATGCTGCGGCAATGAAGCTGATCCAGGCCCCACGCAGTTTCGATGTCGTTCTTACCGGAAATCTCTTTGGTGATATTCTTACAGATGAGGCCTCTCAGATCGCAGGCTCGATGGGAATGCTGGCATCAGCATCGGTTGGCGATAAAGTTGGCTTGTACGAACCCATCCACGGAAGTGCCCACGACATCACGGGAAAGGGTATAGCCAACCCGTTGGCTTCCATACTTTCTGCCGCGTTGTTGCTCGATATCTCTTTCGGTTTGAAAGAAGAGTCTGAAATGGTGATCAAGGCAGTAGAGAAAACGCTGAAGCAGGGTTATCGCACACGCGACATCGCAGATTCAAATACCAGTCACGAAAAAATTCTCGGAACAGAAGTGATGGGTAATGTCGTGGCGAACCAGATCAGGATGATGAGTTCAGTAGTTGTTGAAAAATAAATCGTAGCCCCCACTAACGAAAAATATTATGAGCGAAAAAATTCAAATCTTCGACACAACTTTGCGTGATGGTGAGCAGGTGCCGGGGTGTCAGCTTTCAACAGAAGAGAAAGTCATTGTAGCGAAAGAACTTGAACTGCTCGGTGTTGACGTGATTGAAGCCGGCTTTCCGATCTCGAGCCCTGGCGATTTTCTTTCCGTGATCGAAATTTCAAAAGCTGTCAATGATCCTGTTGTATGCGCACTAACGCGCTCAAAGAAAGATGACATTGACGTGGCAGCGGAAGCCCTCCGTTATGCCAAGCGTGGGCGGATCCACACAGGTATAGGATCTTCTGATGTTCACATCAGGACAAAATTCAACAGCACCCGTGAGAAAGTTCTTGAGCAGGGTGTGTGGGCAGTGAAATATGCCAAAGCTAAAGGTGTTGAAGTGGAGTTCTTCGCAGAAGATGCCGGCCGCGCTGACCTGGCCTTCCTCGCACAAATGGTGGAAGCTGTAATCGCAGCCGGAGCAGATGTTGTCAATATTCCCGACACGACAGGTTATTGCCTTCCCGAACTGTATGGCAAGCGCATCAAATACCTGTATGATAATGTGAGCAACATTCACAAGGCGGTTATCTCTGTGCACTGTCACAACGATCTTGGAATGGCGACCGCAAACACGATTGCCGGAATCACGAATGGTGCACGTCAGGCCGAAGTTACCATCAACGGTATCGGTGAGCGCGCAGGTAATACGTCACTGGAGGAAGTGGCAATGATCCTGAAGACACATAAGGATCTGAACCTTCATACCAACATCAAGTCAGAAAGAATTTACGGTATCAGCAAACTGATTTCAGAGATGATGCGGATGCCGGTTCAGCCGAACAAGGCTATCGTTGGTGCAAATGCATTTGCGCATTCATCGGGAATTCACCAGGATGGATTTTTGAAGAATTCCGAGAACTACGAAATAATCAATCCCGATGACGTTGGCGTTCCATGCTCATCGATCGTGCTGACTGCGAGAAGTGGACGCGCTGCGCTCAAGCACAGACTTGAATTGTTAGGATATCAGCCAGGCAAGGCCGAACTCGACTTGTTCTATGAGCAATTCCTGATCGTTGCCGATGAGAAGAAAAAGGTTGAAGATGAGGACCTCATCGCCCTGGCCGCACAAATGCCGATCCTCGTTGCAAAATAGTTTAGGGTCGTGAATCAGATGCAAAACAGGCGTCCAGGCGGGCGCCTGTTTTTTTGTGTTGATTTTTTCGATGTACATTTGGGCTGAAACTTCATGCATATGAAACACACGGTCATCGCTTTCTTCGTTGGTTCTGCTCTCTCACTTACTTCCTGTCAGCAAAAGGCTGAAGATCATGCCCATCATCATGATGCAGAGGCTGCGGATAAGACCGAAATCAGCCCGAACGAAAAACTATACAATGAAGTGATGAAGGTTCATGACGAGGTGATGCCAAAAATGGAAAATATCCATAGGCTCAAGATGTCTATCCGTGAAAAGATCGAAAAGAATCCTAATCTTCCGAAAACCGAAAGGTTGAAACTCGATGCCATGTATGCGAAGCTTGACTCAGCTGACCAGGGCATGCGTGTATGGATGCGCGAATTCCGACCTCTGCCAGATAGCCTAGGAGCAGAAAAAGCCAAAGCCTACCTCGAAAGCGAAATGGAACGTGTGCAAAGAGTTCGCGACAACATGCTAAAGGCTATTGAAGCTGCAGAGAAGCAGTAACGACAATCAAAAGCAAGTAGATTACACTTCGACAGCATAATGCAATACACTTCAGGTTTTGCATCCTGATAAATTCGTGGTATTTTTCTGAAATTTCCTCGACTATACAAAAGACCTATTAATGAAAAACCCTCACTACCTGTTGATTGCAGTAGTGGTTTGCCTTGCCCACACCGCTAATAGCCAAAGTACATTTGAAAATGGTTACGTTGTTCTCACGAATGGCGATACATTAAGGGGAGCGATCAACAACCGCGACTGGAAAACCAATCCAAAGTCGATCGAATTTCGCTCCGCCTCAGGCGACCTATTCAATTATACGCCCGCAGAAATCACGCGGTTTTATCTTGAAAAAAGCAACGAAAATTTCCGGGCGGTATCTATGATCATTGACAAGTCTCCCACCGAGGCTGACCATGTCACTGAAGAAAGTCATTTGCTTTCCGCTCAAGAGACGTTGTTCCTGAGAGTGCTCGTAAACGGACCGATCGCACTTCTCCATTCGTTTGACTTCAAGGATCATTTCTATTTTGAGAAAGGTGGTGAGGTAACGGAACTTCTTCACCAGGCCCGGCTCGTTCGTGGCAAAAATCCCTATGACTCGGAAGCAGGTGTGCATACGCAAAGGCAAAACAGCGATTACAGAACAACCGGTGACAAGCTCTTACTGAAGCGTAATGAGAAATATAAATTTCAGCTGATAAATGCGTTTGAGGACTGCAAAACACTGCTTCCGGACTTGCAACGCCTCACTTTTGAAGAGAAAGCGCTTCGAAAAGTGTTCCTCGGCTATTACAAGTGCAAATCGATTTCAACTGAAAAGCAAAAAGACTACTCTTCTTACAAAACACAAATTGGTATTGTCGCGGGCCTGACACAAACAAGAACAAACGTCAGTGCAGAAGAAACGACTAACAAGCACCTCAATGGTAAGTCAGTGAAATCTATGCTGCCATCATTTGGCATCCAGCTGACAGCCACTGCGCCACGAAACCGCGGGCGACTCGCTTTTCACACCGACCTGCTTTTCCAGCAATATGAAGTGACTTCGACAAATGAAGTCCGTAACAGCGCCTACCGAACTGTATATGTCAATACTTATAACTTTAGCGACCTCACTTTAAACGTAGGCGGACGCTACTATTTTGCGAATTCCACAATTCGCCCATTTGGAGACATCGGGGCGACAGGCGTATTCTCAGTGAAGCGTGAAGCCTACACGACTGACAATAAAATCCGGTTGAACGAAGCACAACCGTATGAGTCATATCATGAAGATATTGCTACCCGGCCTTACCAGATCGGGATCTGGCTTGGTGCAGGAGTCACTTACGAAAAGTTTGCGCTTGAAGCTCGGTTGAGTTCGACAAATGGATGGTCAGATGTCCCCGCCATTGCCGTTTCTGTAAACCGCGCAAGTCTGCTTTTCTCATATCGCATCTTTTGAGTTGAACTCCTGATTTAAAGTAAGCCGAGCCGTCTTGCTTATTCGCAGAGCGCATTAACATTAATGAAACGCGCAATATTTAAGAGGCTCGCTCGTTGAAATCCAAAAGACTTAAACCATGCGAAGCATTGCAATAACGGCTGCGCTACTGTTTTCTTGTGCTTGCACGAATCTGTACGCCACTCATCTCAGGGCGGGTGAAATACAGGTAAAACGGATCGATTGCAACTCTCTCACCTTTGACATTACACTTACCATCTATGTAAACACCATCGGCTCGTCCGTCACGGTGGGTGGTGACGATGATATTTTGTTTTTTGGCGATGGCCAGTCATTGCTTGTTCCGCCAACGAACGTCTCGCAGATGATTGATTCACAGCTGGGAATTGGAAAGACAATTTTTACCATCCAACATACTTATTCAAAAGCCGGATCTTATGTCATCTCGTATGTAGAGCCGAATCGAAATGCAAACGTACTGAACATGCAGTCATCGGCCAGCACACGTTTTCAAATTGAGAGTATGATTCTGGTCGAGGATGGAAAATGTAATACCTATCCGATCTTCCTGAATCCGCCAATCGATCAGGCCTGTCAGCGCCTTGCATTCTTTCACAATCCCGTTGGCTTCGATGCAGACGGAGACAGTCTCTCCTATGAGCTTGTAACGCCCAAAAGAGACAACACAAATCCTGTCACGGATTATTTGAATCCCAATGACCGGAAATTTTATGACTTAGCGGGTATCGCGTATGCGCGTGGAAATGAAATGGAATCAGCTCCTCCGGTGTTTCACATTGACCCCTTCTCCGGCTTTTTGACGTGGGACGCACCGGGAGCGACTGGTGAGTATGCTACCGCCATTAAAGTCCGCGAATGGAAAAAGAACAGCAGCGGAGTTTGGTATGAAGCCAGTTACGTCATCCGCGATATGCAGATCAACGTCAATGACTGCTCGAACAAGAGGCCCGTTCTCATCGCGGCAGACGACATTTGCGTTATCGCGGGCGAGTCTGTTGATATCACGATTCGCGCATCTGATCCGGATGGTGACTCAATTCGTGTTGACTTTGTCTCAGAATTGTTTCAATCTTCAACTTATCAGGCGGTCGTTTCACCAACCCACAGTATCGCCAGTTATAGATCGTCTCCGTTGGAACTGCGTTTTACAATGCCAACCTCGTGCGCAACAGTGCGCAGCGCACCGTACACCTTAATTGTGAAAGTAACCGATCGCAAAAAAAATGCTTCCCCGTTGTCCAAATATCATACGGTTAGAATCCATGTTATAGCCCCGCCTCCTGAACTCGAATCTGTTGTTGTTAATCCTGTTTCAAGACAAGTATCAATACAATGGTCCACCCTATCATGTATCGGACTGGAGTCCTATCAGATCTGGAGACGCACCTCTTCTATTGAGTACAGCGAACCCAGGTGCTCAAAAGGAATGCCTGCATTTTTGCGATACGAACTTATCGCAGTCGTCTCTCAGGCACAGACAACGTTCGTTGATCGAAACCTTGAAATCGGATCTCAATACTGCTATCGAATTATTGCTGTTGTCAGCGGCATTCCAGGCAAATTGTCTCTCGATACTTGTCTTATTCCGAAGCCGGCAGAGGCACCAGTCATCACAAACGTCTCCATCGAAGACACAGACGCGGTTGACGGAAAGATTCTCTTACGATGGACATCACCTTTTGATATCGATAAAACACAATATCCTCCACCCTATCGATATCAGGTTCTGCGACAAAATGAAACATTAAAGCTTCCTTTTGAACCCCTTGGCGCACCACAATCCGACACAACTTTTATCGATCAATCCATTAACACAAGTAAATACACCTTTCGCTACTTCGTTCAACTGTTTGTGCCCACATTGTCAAACTCACCGCTGGATTCATCCTCACAAGCATCTTCAATCGTTGCAACGTCCGATTCAAAAGTTGATCAGATCGAACTTCGTTGGTCTGCAAAGACACCTTGGTCAAATTACGCTGAGAAAAATCCATATCATTTGATTTTCAGAAGCACACAAAAGGATGGGCCATTCGAATTGATCGACAGCGTAAATGTGCTGAGCAACGATTTCTTCTATGCCGACCGTGGAAGACTGAGACCACTGTCGCGTGATCCTTATTTCTACAAAATTAAAACGCGCGGAACGTACGGCAACCCGTCTGTGAAAGATCCATTGGAAAACTTTTCAGCTGTCATCTTCGGGCAATTGCTTGATACTATTCCTCCATGCGCTCCAGTTGCCCGGATAGAAGCAATCAGCTGCAACCAATTCTCCTGTGATGGAAGAAGCTATTTCACATCATTAAGATGGGAGAGCACAAACGAACCCTGCAACGAAGACATTGTTGGATACGAAATTCTTGTTAAAAGCGATACGACAAGCAATTACACCTCACACGGAATAGTAAAAGAAACATCATATCGCCACAACAATTTATCAAACCTGGATTACTGCTACCGGATCGTTGCGATCGATCACGTTGGAAATCGAAGTGACAGCAGTGTGGTCGCGTGCAATTCCAGTTGTCTCAACTTCAAACTTCCGAATGTGATCACGCCAGGAAATGATGGACAAAACGATTTTTTCACAGCATATGATGAGGAGAATTCTACGGTGAACGACTGTGCAAGATCCGTCACACGGGTTGAATTGCTGGTTTATAACCGTTGGGGTCAGGAGATTTTTTTAAAGCAAATTAGCAATCAGGAGACCAGGATATTCTGGCCTGGAACAACCAACACCGGCATTGAGGTTTCAGCGGGAACCTATTTCTATAAAGCCAAAGTTGATTTTCAAACCAGCGACCCCGCGAAAAAAACGCAGGAATTCAAAGGCTGGGTTCACGTAATTCGGTAGTTTTTTACTTCTCGAAATCTTTTACCTTTGTGCCCATCTAAAACGGCATTATGGAAGTAAAACAGATTCCCCTGAACGATGTTCATGTAAAACTTGGTGGCAAAATGGTTCCTTTTGCAGGATTCAATATGCCCGTGCGGTATTCATCCGATATTGAAGAACACATGACGGTTCGAAATGGCGTGGGCGTTTTTGACGTCTCGCACATGGGCGAATTTACCATCAAGGGTCCGCACGCACTGGATCTGATCCAGCGTGTGACGTCCAATGATGCTTCAAAACTCGTTGATGGCCAGGCTCAATATTCCTGCCTTCCAAATGAAAATGGTGGAATTGTTGACGACCTGATCGTATACAAAATCAAAGACAACGATTACCTGGTAGTTGTTAACGCATCCAATATAGAAAAGGACTGGAATTGGATCAGCAAATTCAATACGAAAGGTGCGGAGATGAAAAACATTTCTGACGACATCTGTTTGTTTGCAGTGCAGGGGCCCAAGGCCGTTGACGTACTTCAGAAATTGACGAAGACTGACCTCAAGTCAATAAAATATTATCATTTCGCTATCGGTGAGTTTGCCGGTGTTCCGAACGTTATCATGTCGAACACGGGGTATACAGGTGCTGGAGGATTTGAGATCTACGTAAACAAACAGCATGCAGAGAAAACCTGGAACGCGATCTTCGAAGCAGGCAAAGACGTCAACATAAAACCAATCGGACTTGGCGCGCGCGACACACTGAGACTTGAAATGGGATTTTGTCTCTATGGAAATGACATAGACGATACAACATCTCCGCTCGAAGGTGGACTCGGATGGATCACTAAATTCACAAAAGATTTCACCAACTCTGCGAATCTGAAGAAACAAAAAGAAGAAGGCGTTAAGAAAAAGCTTGTTGGTTTTAAGATGATCGACAAAGGAATTCCACGTCACGACTATCAGATCAAAGACGCGAGCGGAAAAGTAATTGGAAAAGTAACGTCAGGAACGCAATCACCTTTGTTGAGCGTGGGCATCGGTCTGGGATATGTTGCATCCGAGCACTCGGCTGTTGGAAGTGAGATCTTCATTGATGTTCGCGGCAAGAGTCTGAAAGCACAGGTTGCTAAAACACCGTTGATCGGTTAACCGTGAAGCGTGTTAAGCTTTTTCAGGTAGACGCATTTACGAATACACTTTTTCGCGGGAATCCCGCAGCGGTTTGCGTATTAGAGAAGTGGCCATCGCACGATGTTTTACAAAAAATAGCTTCTGAAAATTTTTTACCGGAAACAGCATTCTTTGTGCCGGCCAAAGATACCGGGCATTTCGAACTGAGATGGTTTACACCAGACATCGAAATGGATCTCTGCGGCCACGCAACGCTTGCGTCTGCACATGTTCTATTCAACCATCTGGACTTCACTCAGAACACCATCACTTTCCATTCTGCAAGCGGTCCACTCGTGGTGACAAAAAATGGTTCGCGGATCACACTCAATTTTCCATCGCGCATGCCGGTGAAAGCAGAGCTTCCGGAGTTGATCGCCAGAGGCCTCGGTAAAAAGCCAATGGAGGCCTGGAAGTCGCGCGATTACATCGCAGTATATGAACATGAAGATGTCATCCGCGATCTTGCACCGGATCGTTCAATACTCGACCAGGTAAACCTTGATCCCGGAGGCATCATTATCACCGCCAAAGGAACAGATGCAGATTTTGTGTCGCGATTTTTTACGCCCCAGGCCAGTATATTTGAAGACCCGGTCACAGGATCTGCGCATTGCTCGCTGATTCCACTTTGGGCGCAGAAACTCGGAAAGAAGGAACTGACTGCGCTCCAGTTATCAAAGCGCCAGGGAAAATTATGGTGTGAAGACCGTGGTGATCGCGTTCTGATTTCCGGTGAAGCAAAAACGTATCTTGAAGGCTTTATTGAATTGAATGCATGAGAACAATTGATGTATGTCTTTCTCCTGACATGATGCACCTGTATCCTGTCGTTGATCACGCAGTTGTGGTAGTTGATATTCTCCGCGCGACATCGTGCATGACTACGGCATTCGCTTATGGCATTGATACAATCGCTCCATTTGCAAAACTCGAACACTGCCTCGCGATGAAGGTCAATGGTTTCTATACAGCGGGCGAGCGCGATGGCAAAAAGGTGGACGGCTTCGATCTCGGTAATTCTCCGTTCGAATATCAGGATCCGAAACTGAAAGGTGCAAAGATCGCCTTCACAACGACTAACGGTACTCAGGCCATTGTAAAGTCGCTTGGAGCCAGCGAAATCATTATCGGATCGTTTCTAAATCTTACTGCAGTAGCAAATCATCTGAAAACGCTTCCGCAAAACATCCTTGTTGTGTGTGCCGGATGGAA
Organism: Fulvivirgaceae bacterium JP3-4; assembly: GCA_029309925.1. Taxonomy (GTDB): domain Bacteria; phylum Bacteroidota; class Bacteroidia; order Cytophagales; family Cyclobacteriaceae; genus Chryseosolibacter. Next base: position 242,116 of record JARKND010000001.1, on the reverse strand, counting down.
AGGGAAGTTCAATCTTGAAGACACTTTGTTTGCAGGCGCACTGGTTGAAAAATTGAAAGGAGAAGTGAATCCTGCCTGTGACGCACCACTTGCCGCGCAGGCCCTTTACAACCAGGCAAAGAGCAACATGGTTGGTTTCCTCAGCAACTCGAGTCACGTTAAACGCCTCGCAAAACTCAATATTCACAAAGACATTACATTTTGCCTGACGGAAGACACATATTCGGTGGTGCCCGTTCTCCGCGATAACGTTTTGCGCAAAATAAATTAACGTACGATTTCGTAAATTGCTTCCATAACACCCCACTATGCGAAGCACCCTCCTTGTCATCCTCCTGGCTTTCTCATTTGCAGCAGGCGCACAAACTGCTGAAGAGATTCTCGGCAACTATTTCACCGCAATCGGAGGCATCGATGCCGTGAGAAACTTCAAGAGTTCATCGGTCAGGGGAATCAATTTGCAGCATTATCCAAAAAAAGATACCACTGTTATCATCAGCGCTACGAAGGACATCAGCTCGTTTTACAGTCGCTCGTATAAAGAGGAAAAACTGATGTTCGAAACCTACGCAAACCCATCAGGGGTTACTTTCTACGCATATGATCCGTTTCCAAACAAAATTGAAAAGGCGAAAATGAAGGTGCAGCAATCACTCGCCCATGAGCTGCTCATCGCCTATTCGAAGCGCAAACTGAAAAAGATGGCGGACACAACAATCAATGACCAGCCGGTGTATGCAGTGAAAACGCGGTTGTCAAAAAAAGACTTTCCTATTAACAGAATATATTACTTCGAGAAAGAAACGAGTCGTTTGATCGCCTGTAAGGTGGAGAACTTCAAGGGCAATCTGATGATCGTGGCAAATTATGAGAAGCATGGCGATGTGCTGATCCCAATGACAAACCTTCACTATCTGAACGGCATGCTCCTGAACACTTTCGAGATCCAGTCGATCGAAGTGAACCCGGTCTTGCATGACTCGCTGTTCATTGCAAAACAGCATGTTGAAGCTTCAAAACCGAAGTTCAAACTCAACCGAAAGATCGAGTACGTAGATCCATCATTCGCAGATGCAGATTTCGATGCATTCATCAGCACCTTCAAAGGAAAAGCTGTCCTCATCGACCTGTGGGCATCATGGTGCGGCCCCTGCAAACATGAATTTGCAAAGTATGATGATGCGTATTTCCACTTTCTGAAAACGAAAAACATCGAACCTGTTTTTATCAGCATGGACAAACGCGAAAAAGAAGCCGAGTGGAAAAACGCGATCAACTATTTCACCCTAAGCGGGCATCACATCCGCGCAGAAAAGAAACTGGTGCAATCACTGCAAAAGAAATTTTATAGCGGAGGACAGATGTACATCCCAAGGCTGATCCTGATCGGACCTAACGGAGAAGTGCTCGCAGCCGAATTGCCGAAACTGTCCTCAGGATTTTTCTATACAAAATTGCAGGAATTGCTCCCTTCAATCACACCTTGATGTAGATTTTCTTCCTGTCAAGAATATAGCCGACAAGCCAGTTGGTAAGCATGAAGAAAAAGGCAAACAGGAATGAAGCGTTCACCGGGCTTGCAAAACTTCCGAACACATCATCGTTCAACCATTGCGGCACACGCTTCTCGCCTACCGGGATGATGTATAAACTGATCAACAAAACTTCGGACAGCAGGTAGATGAACAAAGGATTCCTGCCGAACACAACGAAGAAGTACGTCCATTTTCGTGCGTGATAGATCTCGATAATGTAAATGAGCACTGGCAGAATAATCAGATCAAGGCCGACCGTAAGTAAAACAAACGAGCTCGTCCACAACTTTTTATTGATCGGGAAGGCCATGTCCCACGTGAGCGCAACAAGGATGAGAACTGCACCTGCGATCATCAGTTTCGAAATGGTTTCGTAGTTGTTGCCGAGTCTGCGGATAAAATCTCCTGCGAAGTACCCGGCAATCACATTGACAATCGCTGGTAAGGTACTCAGCAACCCTTCAGGGTCGAACGCCACGCCCTCGCCATGATACAGATGGCCTTCGCCCATCAGCCATAAATCAAGTTTGAGCGCAGCATTACCGGCAAGCGTATAGTCTCCGAATGCGTACGAGATGATCCAATAGGCCAGCAACGCAAACACGCTGAACCACAATGCAAATTTCTTCGAACCGAAATGCAGGATGACAGAAGCAAAGAAGTAACACAATGCGATCCGTTGCAACACACCTGGGATGCGTGTTGTGCTCCATGGCCTGATCTCGCTGAAGTTCAGTCCGCCACCTTCAGCTTCGCGGAAGAACGGAAACCAGTACATGAGATAACCGAACAGGAAGATCAGAAATGTTCGCTTGAGTGTTTTCTTCCAGAACAAACTGTTCGGCTGATTTTCAAACTTGTGCATCACAAATGCCATGGCGTTTCCAACAGCGAACAGGAAGGATGGAAATACAAGGTCAGTTGGTGTGAAGCCGTGCCAGGGTGCATGCAGCAACGGACCATACGCAATGTCCCAGCTGCCCGGTGAATTGACGATGATCATGAAGCAGATAGTCATCCCGCGAAAGACATCGAGGGCGAGGTAACGCGATTGCTGTTCAGCCATGGGGCAGGTCGGGTTTTGGTTCTCTTAAAAATACTTTTGAGGAACGAGAATCAAAAATCAAAAGTGTTTTATTCGCGTTGTGCTAGAAAGCACACTTGATAAATTCCGCGGAACGCATCGGGAAACATTGCGTTCTCCGCGCCATCGCGGTGAAAAAATTTTGATAACTGATAAACCAAATTCGAGACGCAGCATGATGTCGTGAAGTTATTGCAAATGCACAGCCAGATCTGGCTCAGCAGCCGACAGCTTGGAGAAAGTGCCTCTGGCCGAACATAATTTTTTGCCGTGAGTCGAAAAGGTGCGATGTAGCGCGGTGAACTACTGCAGTTTCGGATTACTGTGATGTCGGTCCTTATCCCTTGCAGTCTTTTTTGCAAGGTTTTTCTGAAATGCCTCCGTCAGGTTAACGCCAGTCTGGTTTGCCAGGCACATCAGTACCCAGAGCACATCGGCCATCTCATCACCGAGATCTTTCGACTTATCCGATTCTTTCTCGGATTGCTCACCATACCGCCTTGCAATTATCCGGGCAACTTCACCTACCTCTTCTGTAAGCATGGCCATGTTGGTGAGTTCGCTGAAGTACCGGACCCCATGCGTTTTAATCCACTGATCAACCTGTTGCTGTGCTTCGCTGATGGTCATACTATTTCGATTTTTCGAGTTCTTCAAAATCTATATCCATTACCTCGTAGTTCTTCCAGCCGATGAAATCAAAGTGCCACCACTCCGATCCGTTGACTTTGAAACCATGTTTCTGCATCACTTCGATGAGCAATGCGCGATTCGCACGCACAACGGGATCTTTCACTGGTGTAGACGGCCAGGCTTCTTTCTTAAACGAATCATACTCCGTTGGCATCTGCAATTCCTCACCTGTCTTGAGATTAATGATCGTCAGGTCAAGGGCGCAGCCGCGGTTATGCCGCGAACCCCGATACGGAGATGCAACATACGTTGTGTCTTTGTACACCTCATAAAACTTCACTGTTGCCTTGTAGGGCCTGTATGCATCAAACATTTTGATTCCAAGACCTTTCGGCTTCAGTTCATTCTGTACTTTGAACAACGCTTCCGCTACCGGCCTTCGCGCATACGCTTTCGCGAGGTTGTAGATCTGCGTACCGGTAAAGTTGTTTGTGGTCGCGTAACGGATGTCGAGGACGAGTCCGGGAACAAACTTCGACAAATCAACCAGTTCCTTCCGGGGTGCCGATTTCACTGCCGTAAGATACTCGTCATACGTCATCGGCCTGAGACCATACTTGTACTGTGCCTGAGCAGTGACAGTAACTAAGATGAAAACAAAAAAAACAAATCTTCTCATTGTAGAATGCTTTATGAATACTGGCACTAACTGTTCATCCGTGACGTGCACTAAGACGCTGACCTCGGCAGAGTATCGCGCACGTACTGGCGCCACAGCACGAGCGCCACACTCAACCTCGAAGAGTAACCCCCGGCTTAAGCCCGGGGGGTTACAGCACGAAAGGGCTAAAGCCCAACTGAAGGCGTTGCCTGACTTCTCACCTTATAAATTACCGAAGGCGTTAGTCTCCCCTGAGACTTAGCTTACATCTTAAACCCGGTTCTTAGTATCAATCACAATCGTCACAGGACCATCATTCAACAGACTAACTTTCATATCCGCTCCGAAAACTCCGGATTGCACCGGCTTGCCAAGTTCCTGCGTTACCGCATCCTTGAACTTTTCATACATCGGTATGGCTACATCTGGTTTGGATGCCTTAATATACGATGGACGATTTCCCTTCTTTGTGCTCGCATGCAACGTAAACTGGCTGACTACAATAATGTCGCCACCGACATCTTTCACACTGACATTCATCACACCATCAGCATCATTGAAAATACGAAGGTTCACTACTTTGGCGGCAAGCCAGTCAATATCCTCCTGCGTATCTGCGTCTTCAATTCCGACCAGGATCAAGAGACCCTGATCGATACTTGCGCAGCGCTTTTTTTCAACTTCAACAGAAGCAGATGAAACACGTTGTACTACGGCAATCATAATACAACTTAAAAATAATTTCGATTATTGCGGCAAGGAAAGATTACCGACAGGTAGATTTTGCATCTCGCGCGACTCATGAATGAATTTTCCTTTCTGGTCGCGCTGTGCATAGTACTCCATCGCCTTCGCGACTTTAATGGCGTCAATCGCCTTGTATTTGTCGGGGATCAGGAACCAGAAGATTTTGTATACAATCTTGGCAGCATCTTCACCAGCGCGCTTCTCCTCGCGCAAGCCCAGCAACAGTGACGGCCTGAAGATATGAATCGCGTCAAAGTCGATCGTGTTGATCGCATCTTCAAGTTCACCTTTCACCTGGTTGTAATAAACCGATGAACGTTTATCTGCGCCCAGTGCCGACACCAGCAGAAACTGTTTCGCGCCAAGCTCCTTTGTGATTTTCGCCAGTGAAAGCGGGTAGGTGTAGTCAATCTCGCGAAACTTTTGTTTTGTCTTCGCTTTCGCCATAGTGGTGCCCAGACAACAATAAACATCGTCAGCCTGGAGCTGAGATTTTACTTCCTCAAGTTTCGCATAGTCCACTTTAATTTCTACAAGCTTCGGATGAGTGACATCAAGCTTTGTCCGCGTAAGCGCCTTCACAACACTGTATCGGCTGTTGTTCAGAAGAAGTTGGAGAAGCTCCTTTCCAATCAGCCCTGTGCTTCCTGCAAGTAATGCTGTCTTCATGACGGTATCTGTGAACGCTCCCACGATAAGAATTTCTCAACCTCACCGCTCACAGCATTGTAGACCCAAAGCAGAATGGCAAAATCATCCGCGAGTCCCGCTATCGGAACGAGGTCAGGAATAAAATCGAGTGGATTAACAAAGTAGATGACGGCCGCAATAATGATCAGCATCGTTTTCCACGGGATTGCTTTGTACTGCCCCTTTGCGTAAGCTTTCAGGATCCTTCCCAGCACAAAAAACTTCTCCTTCACATCCTCTTTTCTGATTTCCTTCCAGTTTACGGTTCTCAGCTTGAGGGCCAGTTTGGAAAGTAACATCAGTAAACGGCCAGGTTTGCCTGCCATTTTTGCCGCTTTACCCAGCGCCAGGTCGAAAAATGCGTTTTTTACCATATCAGATTATATACTGCAAGCGCTGTGCCGTCAGAACGCGCGCTGGATTTCTTTCTTCAATTCCGACAATGCGTGCGCCAGTGGATCGGCCGGCTTCATCAGCACTTTCTCAAAAATTTTTTTCGAAAGGTCAAGGCTGGTTGATTCCGCTCCCATTTCAGAAGCTGCGTCATTGATCGTGACGATCAGATCTTCCTTCGCGCTTTTGATTTTCTCCCACACGTCTTCGCTGATGTACACCTGCTGCGATACGTTGTGATTGTATTCGTTGCGGACTTCAGCCAGGAGCAGCTGGTGAAACTCCCTTGCGGGCATTGTCCCTGTGTTAAGGCGCACCAATAAATTCTGCGGTGACATCCGCTCAAGGAATAGCGTCATCCGTTCGTAAGCGTGGAGCCTGTTGGGAAGAACTGTCTCGATTGCCTTTCCGCGTACTTCGAGTCTCTTCAGCTCAATTTCCTTTTGCGCGAATGACCGTACCATGAGATAGGCAGCGTAAAGAACGATCGAGGCAGGGATAAGAATCTTACCAAATTCAATCAGAACATCCATAGAATTTATTTAACCAGAATTGTGTTTGAAATTTAGATAATTTTGGCTCACAAATCTAAAAACATGTTTGACAACATCCATCCCGTCACGATATCTTCCCGGGCTGTTTCCGAGATCAAAAAGATCATGGAAACGAAAAACATCCCGCAGGACTACGGATTGCGTGTTGGCGTGAAGGGCGGAGGCTGTGGTGTATCCCTCATCATCGGCTTCGACAGGAAAAAAGACTCAGACGTGGCCTACACAATCTCAGATATTCCGGTGTACGTTGATAAAAAACACACGATGTACATCATCGGGAAACAGGTCGATTTTTATGACGGGGAAGAGGGAAGGGGTTTTTTGTTTCGTGAAGCGGAAAAGGGTTAGGTGTTGGGGACGATTTCGGCTTTGATTGAAAAGGCGCATTGGTATAAGCACCAATAATCAATAACCAAAAAACAAACAGTGACGTGTTCGTTGATCGAGTATGTCATCGATTTGCTGGTTAGGCAAATCTCAATCGAAATCGCCACCTTCAACGCGAGTATGCTCTATTTGATTTTTGTCTTTTGTTGATCGATCTTATACTTCAGAAGCAAATTCAGAATGCTTGGAATCACGGCTCCATCGGGTGTGGCGTCAATTGTGAACTATCAGTCCTAAAAATTTCTACTGGGAACCAATAACTCTAACCATGGTATGCTCCATTTGAAATTTGGTTATTGATTATTGGTGCTTCTCCCAAGACGTATAGTCAATCAGGAACGTCTCTTCAATATGGAGATACTCGCCTTCCTGCATTTCCCCCCTATCGGTGGATTTATCTTCGAGATCTTTAGTTCGACAGTCATCGCAGCCGGAAGCTGCTCAAGAACATCTTTCACAATCTTTTCAGCAACGGTCTCAAGAAGTTTGGAAGGTTCCTCCATTTCTGTTTTTACGATCGCGAAAAGCGTTTCATAGTTGACAGTACCCGCAAGTTCATCGTTGGCGGCAGCTTCACTAAAATCCGTTTCCACAGCAATATCAACCTCAAACCAGTTTCCTGAATTGCGCTCATGCGGATAAACACCATGGAATGCATGAAACTCCAGTCCTTCAAGTGCTACACGGCCAGTCATTATAAAATTTAGAATTTAAGATTTGAGATTTAAGTTTGTAGGGATTACCCGATACGAGCCTGGTAGACACACCAATCTAAAATCTTAAATCTAAAATCTAAAATTTCAGTGGAAAACCATTGGACCAAGACGTTGCTAATTAATCTCGTCAAAGAATGACTTCTGTGGTTTGCGAACGGGAACAGGCTCGGGCTGAGGCATTGCTTCCTCCATCACGATCTCCTTTTCCTCCACTTTTGGTTCCTCGCGCACTGGCTTCGGTTCTTCCCTCACAACCTTCGGCTCTTCACGCAGCGGGCGTTCGCTTTCATAGTTTGGGAAGATGATCTTTTTACTCTCACGCTTCACAGCCGCAAGGTGTTTATCGGCATCAAAGTCTTTTGTCGACTGGCGCATTCGTTCAACGCGATCCATCAGGTCGGACGCCATGCGCTTCAGGTCTCCAAGCAGGTCTTCGCGTGACGAATCTAATTTCTTGTATTGATCAACGAGTGCTTTGAGTCTGTCTTCCATGTCGGCCACAATCTGCTTTGCCCGCGTTTCAGACTCTTCGATCGTATCTTTTGCTTTTGATTTTGCTTCGCTAAGCATCGCTTCGGCCCTCAGCTGCGATTCCTTCAGGTGAAGCTCAGCAGCTTTCTTTGCCTGATCGATTACACTCGCACCAGTATCCTCGGCCGTTTTCAAAGTCTTGAACAATGAACTTTCAACTTCGCGAAGTTTTGACACTTCACGCTCGGTTGTTTCAAGCTTGATGCGGAGCTCTTTGTTTTCGTCCATGAGACGTTCCCATTCCTGAGACAGGGTTAAGAGGAACGCGTGAACCTCATCTTTCTCGTACCCCCGAAAGTTTTTTTCGAAGGTCTTCTGACGTATTTCGAGTGGTGTAATCTTCATATATCGGATAGTTTAAAAAATGATTTGCCAAACTGAAATCCTGCGGTCATCACTGGCACTTACCAGTTGATCCTGATGACTCGTCCAGAGTACCTTGTTGACAGATGTCCCGTGCCCAGCGTGTCTTGCCCGATCGATGACCTTCAAGAGCTTCATCTCCTCCGTGCTCCACACTTTTATGGACTTATCCATGCTACAAGTTACAAAATGTTTGCCATCGGGGCTAAAATCGAGGTGATTTATTGCATACATGTGCGCCACCACCTCTTCAACCTGCTTATATCCTGCAGCAACATCCCACACCTTCAGCCGCGCATCGCGTGATCCGCTGATGAGAAAGCGTTCATCAGGAGTATACCGCAGCGTAAAAACCGAGTTGTTATGCGCCTGCCACTCTAATTTCATACCGAGCTTCTCGTCAAACACACGAATGAAATTGTCACTCGAGCCTACAGCAAGTTCTCCGGTCGCGTGGTTCTGAACCATTGTCCGGATGTTCTTCTCGCTGGCTTTCACCTGGTGAATGATCCGAAGGGAATTCAGGTCGGTCATGGTAATAACACCTTCGCCATCACCAACAAGTATTCCCGAATGGAATCGCTGGATGTCGAAGATCGCAGCCTTCGTCAGTTGTAACGAACCAATTTCTTTTTTATTCTTCCAGTCGAGCACATGAATGCCCTCATAGTTATGCCCGGCCACCAGCAGGTCGCTGTCTCCGTCATAGTAGATCGAATATATTGAGTTGGGCAGGCGGGCTATCAGCTGGCCATTTTCGGGTTGGCGCAAATCCCACAGCACCACCATTCCATCGCCCGCAGCAGAGAAAAACATCGGGGCCTCACTGCATGGCTGAAGTGTATAGATCGCATCGTTGTGACCGGTGAGGCTATGGAGTTTCTGAACTTGAACTTTGGACATGTTCGATTATCTTTCCGAAAGTTATCAAATGCCATTAGAAAATTTACATCAGGCACCGAACCACACCTGGGCGCTGTGGCGACTGGAAGAAGATGAAAATTTCCTTCGCCAGTATGCACCCGGTCTCGAACCCGTTCCCGACCAGATTACTAACGTACAGAAACGCCTGGAGTTCATTGGCGCGCGCGTGCTTGTGGCAGAACTTCTTAAACGTTGGGGACATGATTACCGCGGTCTCATAAAAGATGAATTTGGAAAACCCTATCCTACAGGTTATCCCTACCAGGTTTCACTGAGTCATTCCTATCCGTACGTGGCTGCGATACTTCAGAAGGAAGGCTCCGCTGGAATTGACCTCGAGCAGCCCAAACAAAAATTGTTGCGAGTAGCTTCGCGCGTGTTGCATGTGGAGGAACTGGCTGATGCCGGTGACGACATCGTCAAGCATTGCATCTACTGGAGCGCTAAGGAATCGCTTGTAAAAATTCACGGAAAGAAGGACCTTGTGTTCGCTGAAAACATCCGGATTAAGCCTTTTTCAAGGGAAAAACAGGGCTTTTTAGTTGGCAGACTTATTGTCGGTAGTATGGAGACGGCAATTCCTCTGCAGTATTATGTTGAAGACAATTTTGTCGTTGTTTTAAATCGCTAAAAATGAAAACCATCGCTGTCTTGTTCTGTTCGTTTATGAGTGTGATCGCGTCTGCCCAGCAGCTCACGGATTTTAAACTCGTGAATGTCGTGAATGATCAGGCGGTCTCTACCGGCTCGTATCCATCATGCAGCGGACTAGTCATTATTTTCACCAGCAACACCTGTCCATACGATGAATACTACCGCGCCCGCATCGCGAAATTGGCCACCAGCTACCAGGACAAGGTGCCTGTGCTCCTGGTAAACTCTCAGCCAGACCCAAGCGAGTCAAAAGAGAACATGGCTAAAAAAGCAAAGCAGGCAAACTTCTCATTTCCTTACCTCGAAGACAAGAATCAAACGCTGATGACAGCGCTCGATGCGAAGAAGACATCCGAAGCTTTTCTGTTGAAGAATGATGGAGGAAAATTTACAGTCGTCTATCGTGGAGCCATTGACGACAACGCACAGGTTGAAGCAGACGTTCGTCACCACTACTTGCGTGATGCGATAGACATTATGCTCGCCAATCAGAAAATTGAAACTGCTGAGGTCAGACCGGTAGGGTGTACGTTGAAGAAGAAGTAGGAAGTCGGAATATCGAGTAAAGAATAAGTAATAGAGAATGTCGAAGGGTCGAAGTGGATATTGGCTTGATAAATAAAGTAGAAAGCAACTGTTCCTGAGCCAGCCGGATTTTATCGGGATGAAGCGAAGGACCCCTGTCAAGTCCTGGTGATTTTTGTCGATCGATAGATCCTTTAATGCGAAGTTGAGTCATAATTATGAAAGACTCGTCTTAGAACTCACCGCTACTTAAGCAGACTTACCAAACCCGTTCAGGCCTGCTCTTTTAACTAAGGGTCTTTCGCATCATTCCGCTGACGCGGAATCGCCTCAAGACTGGCGCTACTTTTTGGGTTTTGGAACTTAGAACTTGGATCTTGGAACTTGAAACCTGGAACCTGGAACCTGGAACTTACCCCCCTATTCACTCACCTTCCTATACACCTCATTATAGTACTTGATCAGATTTTCCCAATCAAAAGCAGCTGAATATTTCTCTACCGTGTTGCGTTGAATGATCCGCTCTTTCAAATCCTGTTTCAGGTAGGCGTAAAGAAAATCTGAAAGCTGATGCGCGCTAAAGTCGAATGTTTTCTTTCCGCGCTCTACTACGTACATTCCATGTTTGTCATGATCCGGGAAGTGCCGGAGCAGGTAGTCGCCAAAGCCTGAAAGATCACTTGTCACCGAGGGTATTCCACACGCGAGACACTCGAGCGGAGTGTAGCCCCACGGTTCGTAATAGCTCGGGAATATTCCGAGGTTGCAGCCGCGCACGAACTGAAGATAATCCATTCCCCACAATGGATTGGTCGAGCTGATAAAATCAGGGTGGTAAACAATCTTCACGCGATCCTCTTTGTGGTTGAGCAGATTGCGCGCTTGTACAAAATTTACAATTTCGTCATGCTCTTCGTCCACCAGGCTGTGCGTTAGTACCAGTGGTTGCTTTGCCGTCTGCCACGATTGGATTGTACGCCTGTAGCGAAGCTGCCAGTATTCATCTACAAATTCATTGAGTATCGGAAGGCGATGATCTTCCCGCATCGTTGCTTCCCGGAAAAGTTTCTTTCCAACTTCTTTTTGAATCGCATCGCACGTCTGGCGGATCTCTTCGAGTACAGCACGTGAGTGCAACACTTCAGGTTTGATGTTGGTAAAATCGCGCTTGCTCACAAAAAACATCACCACTGTGCAATCAGCGTGCTCCTGCTTTAATCGCTCGTTGAGATGGACGAGCGCTTCCAGCGTGAGATCGAACCCTTTGTTCTTGAATTCAAAACGCCCTGATGTAAAAAAATACATCGTCTTTTCGAGATCAAATGTGTATGATGGAAAGAAATGGCCCATCACGAAGTGGTGGATCATTTCCTTATATCGCGAATGCAGGTTTTGAAATTCGTAGAGCGTCTCGAAGCGGTGAATGTTTAATCCGTTTGGCAACACTGCATCGGGCTTTCGTTTGAGCAGATGTTTGCACTCGCGGGCGGTAACTTCACTCACGGTTGTAAACACATCCGAATGCTGCGCGCAGCCGTATTCAATCTTTGCCTCCGTTTCAATCCCGAATTTTTTTGCTTCGTCTTCCCAATTAAAAAAGGGAAGGTGCGCATAGAAAAGTGGAGAATTTATCGCAAGGTGACGGCCAAGCTGTGTCGCGTGGGTTGTAAAAATTGTTTTCACCGGTTGCTTCTCGCGTTTAATATCGAGAATCGGCAGCCCGGCCATCCATTCATGAAAGTGCGCGATCAGCTTATCATCTCCGTTGGAAAGTCGCACTACCTCATCAACAAACAATTTCACAAGGAACGCGAAGGCCACCACCTGGTTGATCAAAGGATTGTCAGGCGGGAACGGGATGCCGTGATTTTTCCAGAGCAGGTATTTCACCACGTTCAGCACTTTGTCTTCGACCGCATTGGGATTCAGTAAAACAACTTTCGGCCTACCGGTCACCAGCCATTCTGCGTACTGAACATGATAACCTCGTTTGCGCAGAACTGCCGCTGCCTGACCAAATATGTCTTCTACGTCATCGATGGGCTCCAGCTCTGCACCGATGTTTTTGTGGACGTAGGGCCCCACCAGGCAATATCGCCCGGCCCATTGTTGCATAACAGCTGGCACTTTTGACCGGATGACTGTGTATATTCCACCTACCTGATTACAAACCTCCCACGCTACTTCCATGAGTAGAGCGTTAGGGAGAACCGAGGAAGAAGCGCCAGACCTTTTTGACATACATTAAGCCATTTTGGCCACAATCGGCCTTATTTCTTTATTAAAGCAATGCCAAACTTTCCTGAATTTGGTTCCCGAGTCGGGTGGAGTACAATTTGATAAATCAATTGCGAGAATTAAGCATATGAACTTCGAAAAATTTACAATCAAGTCACAAGAGGCGCTGCAGAAGGCGGCTGAGATTGCCATGAACAGTCAGCAGCAGGCTATTGAGCCGGGCCACTTGCTGAAGGCTATTCTTGAAACGGATGAAAATGTTGTAGGCTACCTGATAAAGAAGCTGAATGTCAATAAAAATCTTCTCGATACCAAAATCGAAGAAGTGCTTCATAGTTATCCAAAAGTTTCGGGTCAGCAGCCCTACCTCTCGCCAACCACGAACAGTGTTTTGCAACAAGCGGAAAAGGAATTGAAAGAGTTCAAAGACGAGTACATCGCCATTGAGCACCTGATCCTTGCCCTCCTGAATTCAAAAGACAAGGTGGGGCCATTCCTCAAAGATGCTGGCTTCACACGGGTTGGGCTTATTAAAGCTATTAAAGAATTGCGTGGCGGCTCATCTGTCACTGATCAGAACGCTGAAGCAAAATACAAGTCACTCGAACGTTATTCCAAAAACCTGAATGACCTCGCCAAAAAAGGTAAGATCGATCCGGTGATCGGACGTGACGAAGAGATCAGACGCGTCCTTCAGATCCTGTCAAGACGTACGAAAAACAATCCGATCCTGCTGGGTGAGCCCGGTGTGGGTAAAACCGCCATCGTTGAGGGACTCGCACAGCGCATCGTAGACGGAGATGTTCCCGAAAACCTGAAAAATAAAATCCTTGTGTCGCTCGATATGGGCTTGCTTGTCGCTGGTGCGAAATACAAGGGCGAGTTTGAAGAGCGTTTGAAATCAGTTATTAAAGAAGTCACGGACTCAAATGGTCAGATCATCCTTTTTATTGACGAGATCCATACGCTGATCGGTGCGGGTGGCGGAGGTGAAGGCGCAATGGACGCAGCAAACCTTCTGAAGCCAGCACTGGCTCGCGGAGAACTCCATGCGATCGGTGCCACCACGCTGAAGGAGTACCAGAAATACATTGAGAAAGATAAAGCGCTTGAAAGACGTTTCCAGGCTGTGATGGTTGATGAACCGTCAGTAGAAGATTCGATCTCTATTCTGCGCGGTATCAAAGAAAAATATGAATTACACCATGGCGTGCGAATCAAGGATGATGCAGTGATCGCGGCCGTTGAATTATCGAGCCGATACATCTCGGATCGTTTTCTGCCGGATAAAGCTATCGACCTGATGGATGAAGCTGCAGCGCGTTTGCGCCTCGAAATGGATTCGCTGCCGGAAGAGCTTGACGAATTGAATCGCAAGATCATGCAGCTCGAGATCGAGCGCGAAGCCATCCGCAGAGAAAAGAATAAAGAGAAGGAAGCACTCCTCACCAAGGATATCGCTGAACTTGTCGAACAACGCAATTCCCTGAAGGCAAAATGGGAAAGCGAAAAAGAAGTGGTGCACGGCATCCAGCGTGAAAAGGAACACATCGACAGGCTGAAGTTTGAAGCCGAGCAGGCCGAGAAGAGTGGCGACTACGGAAAAGTGGCGGAGATCCGCTATGGAAAAATTACCGAAGCTGAAAAAAGGCTGAACGAATTCCAGACACGTATGAAAGCCATGCAGGGCGAGAATTCACTTCTGAAAGAAGAAGTAGACACCGAAGATATTGCTGAAGTGGTGGCCAAGTGGACTGGTATTCCTGTATCAAAGATGGTGCAGAGTGAGCGCGAGAAGTTGCTTCACCTTGAAGACGAACTGTCGAAACGTGTTGCCGGTCAGGAAGAAGCTATTCGCGTGCTGAGTGACGCTGTGAGAAGAAGTCGGGCCGGTCTGCAGGATCCAAAACGTCCGATCGGCTCGTTCATCTTTATGGGTACAACCGGTGTCGGTAAGACTGAACTGTCTAAGGCGCTGGCAGATTACCTGTTCAACGATGACAATGCGATGGTGCGCATTGACATGAGCGAATACCAGGAGCGACACAGCGTGAGCCGACTCATCGGTGCGCCTCCGGGTTATGTTGGATACGATGAAGGCGGACAACTAACTGAAGCGGTTCGTAGAAAACCTTACTCAGTTATACTTCTTGATGAGATCGAGAAAGCACATCCGGATGTATTCAACATTCTGCTGCAGGTGCTGGATGACGGCCGACTCACTGACAACAAAGGTCGGGTCGCCAATTTCAAAAACACGATCATCATCATGACCACAAACATCGGTTCATCGATCATCCAGGAGAATTTTGAAAAGATCACCGATGAAAATTATTTCGAGGTGCTCGAGTCGACAAAGGATGAAGTGCTGGATCTGCTGCGGAAGTCGGTGAGACCGGAGTTTGTGAACCGCATTGACGAGATCATCATGTTCCGTCCGCTAAGCCGTGCTGACATTCGCAAGATTGTCGACATCCAGGTCGACCTGATCAGGAAGCGCCTTGATGAAGCTGGCGTGAAGCTGGAGATTTCAGACAGTGCCCGCGAGCGGCTTGCAAGACTGGGTTATGATCCGCAGTTCGGTGCACGTCCACTCAAGCGGGTTTTGCAGAAAGAAATCCTCAACGAGCTCTCCAAGCAGATCTTGGCGGGTAGGGTTCATAAAGACTCATTGATCTTTGTGGATCTCAAAGACGAGACGGAATTCATTTTCGAAAATGTGGAAGCGGAAGAAGTGTTGCCGTAAAATTTACACGGCATTTCTTCAACACTTCCCGTGGTAAAAATGAAAACCATACCTCAGTTAATCTGGAATTTTTGCCGTTAGAAGTCAAAATTTTCCTGAACCATCCGCGTTGGCATTATGTTATATAGATAGGTTTAAGGATTGGTGATTCCTCCGAACTCGGAGGATGTGTTGGTTTGAGGGGTTTGGTTTGAACGTCCCGCTTCATGCGGGACGTTCCTTTTTTATGGCTCGCTCAACATTCAATGTACGAGCTCGACAATATTTTGAAACTGCCTGCCGTTGCCTACTGCTGCTCCCGCTACAGTATTGTTAAAAAACACGAACGCCTCCTTAAGATTTTCATCCCTGATGATTTCTGCCGCAATTGCTTCAAGGTCTTCCTGTGCGTAAGCCGAGGTATACAGATGCGGAACACCGTGCATGCGATAGTAGAGAATGTTATGGGTGATAAGGACCGGATCGGGTAGTGTCGGATGACTCATTCCAGCGAAAACTATCCTATGGTTTCTGAAGGTCTCATACACTTGTGAAGTCCACCATGACGGATGCCTGAACTCCGCAACGTTGGTAAATGCCGGGTTGAGCATCTCCACAATCAGGTCAAGTCGCTCCTGCGTAAATTCGAACTGTGGCGGAAATTGGTACAACACGGTCCCCGTTTTTTCTTTCAATCCCTTCTCGAGCGCTGTGTAGAAATCGCGCAGATAACGTTTAGAATCCTGCAGCTTTTTAAAATGAGTAATCACGCGAGGCGCCTTAACAGAAAAGGAAAAATCAGCAGGCGAACGATCATACCATTTCTTCAAAAACTCCGCTCGCGGAAATTTATAGAACGTCACGTTCAATTCGATGGCGTTGAAGCGTTCGCAGTAAAATTCAAACCAGCTGTTCTTGGGCAAGTCAAGCGGATAAAAAATGCCCTTCCATTCTGCATACTGATAGCCGGAACAGCCGATCCTGAATTTTACCATAGCCTGCAGCAGCTACAAGATTTATTCCCGGAAGCGGGGCATGGATGTTTTTGATGCTTTTTTATGAAAGAAGAAACAACTGAGAATAAGCCAACGGTGCCGCCACAGGAAGAAGGCACTAAAAAAGATATAGACCATGCCGTAACTGCCGCTGATGAAAACGATGCGCGCAAACTCTTTATGATCGCCAGGAACCGGCTTGTCGATGTTAACCATTGGAGGGAGTATAGCGGACCGGCTTCAGCAACATTCCGGCTGACGGATCAGCACGGAAACGAAGTCGACAGGACCGTGGAAAAAGGTGACCTATTCAAAATCGATTTACCCGCACCCGGACCAACCGAAGGAAAAGGGTACGACTGGGTGAGAGTTGAAGCAGTTGAGGAAACTGGTAATCCCAATGGCGAGAATGAAAGCATTGCAATTCGTGTGAGGCCAACACCAAGTCCGTTGACGGAGGGAAACGAGACTGCTCACTTCTTTAAAGAATCTGCAACGAGTTCGTTTGTGCTGGAGCGTCATGGTCGCGAGGTGACTGCAGCAGTATATGGTCGCAACGAAGTGCCTAACACGAAAACAAACAACGTCATCGACAAAGTGAGAAACGCTATTGTCGGTTCTACTGCAATCATGGGTTTTTCGAATGTGCAATGGAAGAGCCTCCTCAAAGGCCTGATTGAAACGAGAGACTAAGTACATCCAGAACCGGTTGCACAATTATTTTTAGGGATTCGCAAATTCTGCGGTTAACCATTGTTTCTCAACCGCTGCGCTCGATCCTGGAATTTTTAAGATTTACGAAAATTTTCGTAACAAGGCTTGCGTCCGAACCGTTCAAGCTTTAAACTTGTATTACGAACTTCTTCGTATATGACAAAAATCCAGGTAAAACCAACTGAAAAAGAGCTCGAAATCCTTCAAATTTTGTGGAATCGGGGCCCTGTTGCCGTAAAAGACGTTCATGAGGCAATGGGCGGGGAAACTGCCAACGGCTACACCACCATTCTTAAACTCATGCAGATTATGCACGAAAAAGGTTTGGTGACACGCCAAAAAAGCGGAAAGCTTCATCTCTATAAAGCGGTTCCAACCCAGGAGAATACACGGCAGCAGATGGTCGATAAAATGATTCACACCGTTTTTGAAGGCTCGGCCATGCAACTGGTGATGAGTGCACTCGGCAACAACAAATCATCGAAAGAGGAACTGCAACAGATCAAGGAGTACTTGCAAAAACTTGAAGGAGGTGAGCAATGATCAACAATTTTGAAAACTGGACGGCACCACTCGGATGGACACTTGTTAATTCGTTATGGCAGGCGGGAATTATTTCGCTGCTGGTCATCCTGATATTGAGGATTCTTCCTCAACGTTTTTCAAAAGTTCGTTATGCCATCGCTTGCGCAGGAATCTCCGCAGCGTTTCTCGTGAGCCTTGCAACTTTTATAATTCTCGCGAATAACATTGACGATCGCACAGGAGTTATTGCGGAGTTCGCACATTCGTCTCTTGTCTCAACACAAGAGATGACGACTGAAGCCCAAAGTTTTTCCATGGAGCAGACGCTGGCCTTTGCGTTGGGCTTTCTCGACCAAAACATGCGGTGGATCCTTACGGCATGGGCCGTTGGTGCCCTGGTGTTCTCATTACGACTTGTTGGTGGCTGGTGGTTTATTTCGACTTTGAAATCCGAGTCGACTGCGGTGGCGGAGCATTGGAATGAGCAACTGCAGACGCTTGCGGAAAATCTCGGGATTCAAAAAATTGTTCAACTTGCCGAGTCGACAAGGATCACTACACCGATGGTCATCGGATTTTTTAAACCAATGGTCCTGGTGCCTGCAGGTATGCTTGCCGGGTTGAGTCCGGCCCAGATAGAAACGATTTTCCTGCACGAGCTCGCGCACATCCGCAGGCACGACTACATTATCAATCTTGCGCAGACCTTTATTGAAACGTTGTTCTTCTTCAATCCCTTCGTCTGGATTTTATCAAATGTTATCCGCAGGGAACGCGAGTATTGCTGTGATGACGATGTCATACGCATGCATGGAAGCTCGCTGGAGTATGCGAAAACCCTGGCAAAGCTGGAAGAATGGAAACTCACCAGATCAACCTTCGCGTTAGCACTGGCCGCCAATAAAAATCAGTTGTTACACCGAATCAAACGTATTATGGAAAAGACCGGAGAAAAGTATTCTGCAAAAGACAGGCTGGTGCCTGCTGCATTGCTCATTGTTGGATTGGTATGCGCCTCATGGCTTACTGTACAGAAAAAGAACTCGTCCTCCCTCGAAGAGAAAGATAGTACCCTCGCACAGGACACTACGGTAAAAAAGAGCAGGTCGTCACGCACAACAATTATCACATTCGATGAAAAGGGTGAGCCACACGAACAAGTATTTGAAGAATTTTCAGGCGACTCTGACTTCGCTTTTGAAATGCCCGTGCCGCCAGTGCCTCCAACATTTGAAGTACCGGCCGTCCCTTCATTCCCAAACTTCCCGGCATTCCCGTCTATGCCGGCAGATGTATGGACACCTGACACAATTCCGGGCGCATGGTATCACAGTGGCAAGAACTGGGAGGAGTTCAGCCGTGAGTTCGAGAAAAAATTCAGCGAGGAGTTCAGTGACTTCTATAAAAAGAATCAAAAAGAGTTTGACAAGATGATGAAGGCAATGGAAGAAAAATTCAAAGCTGATTTTGACAACCAAAGCTATCTGCAATTGAAAGAACTTGACATGCAACATCTCAATGAGCTTGTCGAGCTTCAGTCCCTGGCAGCCTCGCAGCAACATATGGCCCTCGAAGAAATGAATGCTGCGCAGCATCTCGCTTTGTCAACGCTGGACGAAATTGCGGCAGTGCCATTTGCTGCCGACCTTCATGAAATGTCAGCAGACCTGGAACTGGCACGCGTTCAGCTTGACAAGATTCACGCCTGGTCTGACGAGTTTGCAACGACCATCAAGGAAATGGCAATCAAAGACGGCTACCTGAAGAAAGACGAGAAAGTTGAAAGCCTGCGCTGGCAGGATGATGAAATTGAGATCAATGGAAAAAAAGTCAAGGAGAAGGATCGTCAGAAGTATCATGAACTGCACGACAAATACTTCAAAGAACCGTTCATTCCCAACCGTGTGGAATAAATAACAGTTGTACACATAGCAAAAAAGCTGTCCTGAGGGATGGCTTTTTTATTTTGTGATCTTCAGTTTTCTGACTGCCCTTCCATTAACGGTCATTTCGCTTTTCAGCTCCACCATATTTATTGATTTGACATCGATGGCGGTTGAGTCATTTGTTTCCGGATCAAACAAGATGAGCACCGTCACGTCATAGTCTTTTTCTTTTATTTCCTTGACTTCAAGTACACCAAAAAAATGATCTGACCATTGCCCTGAATGATTGTAGATCTTGATGTCAATTTTTTTCTCGTGGATCTTTTTGAGTTGGGCGGGCAATTCCTTTAAATAAACGCTAGTCGTTTCCATAGGGGGATGAAAATGAAGGTTTAAAGAATTGAAATCGACCTCGCCTACATCAAACCTTGTTCCACTCCTTCCCCACTGCCTGACAGCGCATAAAAAAAGAAATTTTGGCACTGTTGAACTGACACACCGCAGCCCTCCGCAGAAAGATCCAATACCAAATACCAAGATCCAAAGTCCAAGCTCCAAATACCAAGATGAGATTTAGTCCCCTCTTTGCATTTTTTTGGATCTTGGATTTTGGAACTTGAAACTTGGAACCTGGAACTTGGAACCTGGAACTTGAAACCTGGAACTTGAAACCTGTCACCCTATCCTCTCTATTCCAAGCCCCGGTTTATCCGAGCACATCATAATTCCGTCTTTCAGAACAAAGCCACCTTTCGCTTCATCGCGGCCGAGGTCAAGGCTTCCGTCAAGGTCGATGTATTTCGTGTTATCGCAGGCAAATGCAGCGTGCAGGGCAGCGGTGATGCTGACGAGGCTTTCATCATTGCATCCCCAGAACAGGTCAACCCCTTCGAGCCGTGCAATGTCAGCGATCTTTAATCCCTGGCTTACCCCACCGCATTTCATCAGCTTAATATTAAAAATACCGGAGGCTTTTGGAGGCTTTACAAGATCGATCGCATCCTTAGGTGAAATAAGAGACTCATCCGCAGCGATGATTTTTCTGATTTCCTCCGGCAGGTTCTTCATTTCAGCCACGGCTTTTGCAGGAAGTGGCTGCTCAATAAGTTCGATGTTCAGCGGCAGCGTGCGTTTGTAAAAATCCAGTGTCTGCTGAACGGTATACCCCTGGTTAGCATCGATTCGGATAATAACGTCTTTGCCGTGGTGCTCGCGGATTTTCACGAGCCGCTCAATATCTTCTTCAAGGTCTTTTCCAAGTTTCACCTTCAGGATTTTAAATCCGGCTTTGATGTACTCTCCAGCTTCCCTTACGGTATCGGCAACATTTTTAATTCCGATTGTATTGGAAGTTGGAAGTGACTTGATCTTCTGCCCGAGGAACTTCACCAGCGGAACATTGAGGAATTTTGTGAACGTGTCGTGCAGCGCGATATCGAGTGCAGCACGTGCCGCAGGATTTTTTGGGAAGCGGGCCTGTACGTCAAACACCAGTTGATGGAACTCGCGGATATCACGACCGATCAGAAACTCCAGGTTGGTTTCCTTCAGTGCATCCAGTGTTTGCGAAAGATTTTCTCCCACTACATATTCACTTGGATTTCCCGAACCCATTCCCGTTATACCGTTTTCAAGCCTGATCTCGACAAAGGCGTTTCGCACCTGGTCAACCGTTTTGAACGCGATCGTGTACGGTTTGGTGTTGGCGAGGTCAGCGCTCCACACCTCCACATCTTTTATGCGTGACATGTTATTTCTTTGCGTGGATCATTTTTTCAAATACGGGAACAAGCGAATCGACACCATCCTCCAGCGGCAAAATAGTCGGAATGCCTAAGTCTGCCTCATACTTCTTCGCGTAAGACCGTGCATCCGCCTCGGTCATCTTGGCTGTATTAACGGTCAACGCAACGGTCGGGGCACCGTAAATCTTTATCAATGCTATTTCATCTTTCGGATCCGGAAGATACGCGGGATAAAATTCCATGTCCTTGTATTGCTTCCGCGGTGGATTATGCTGCAGGACAACGCCATCGGCATCCGCAGAAACAATCCACTCAGCCCCGGCAGGCCCACTGGGATTCCGCAGTGAAGACTGACCTTCAATAAAAATTATATCAGGCTTTGCTTCGTGATAACACGTGACCACCGCGTGCTCCATTTCACCCGAGATAAAGTCATTCAAAGTAGAGTCGAATACGAAGCCGTACTTCGCTCCCTGCATCCATCCGGTCTGACCAGTGTAAATCATTTCTGCCTTGTAGCCTGCCTTTCGCATCGCCTGCACCAGGAAACGCGTGGTAGTCCGTTTACCCATGGAACAGTCTGTTCCCAGCACGGCAATTTTTGGACATTTTACTTCCTTGATCTTGCCGGACCAGAAATGAAGATCCTTGACTTTTTTCGGTTTGCGGACATCAATGATCTCAAGACTGTTCTTCGCAGCCAGCGCAGCCAGCTCCTCGTTATCCGATACGTATTCATGAAGCCCGTTGACGATCGAAAGTTTGTTTTCCAGGGCTTGGCGCAGGATCGCTTTTAACGCCTCCGGAATGACGCCACCCTTCGTGGCAACACCAACGATGCAATATTTCGCGCTTTTTCCAGCGGCAAGAAAATCCGAAATCGTAGCGTATATCGGCAGCTTTCTGTTTTTTCCATCCAACACCTCGCCTGCATCTTTCCCGGCATGCTTCTGGTCGATGATGGCAACAATATTAAAGCGTTCAGTTCCCCGAATCAGGCCGTGCGCTGTTTTCGCGCTGATAGTGTCCAGTAATCCACCGGTAATTACAATTGCGTTGTCAGACATAGGTCGTATGTAAAAGGCCCGAAATTCGCATATACAAGCCAGTTTTCAAATACCGGATTTCAGTGATCAGTAGTGTAAAATCATTTGATTGATTTTCTGAAGGCAACTGGCCCAATTTTGGCTAAATTGACTTACGCAATCGTTAGAGGTTTTGATTTTCCCATAACGAACAAAAAATTTCCTTATGAAAACGCTTCTTACATTATTCCTTACGGTTCTGGCGACCGCACTCTTGGGGCAAAATCTGGTTGGTGAATGGCAACTGGTAAAGCAGAGTACGTGCATGGAAGAAAACATGAAGCCCCTTGCTGATTCAACCCAGCGACTTGTCAATGATATGAAAAGCCGCGGATCGGCAACTGCAAGTACAATCACATTCAAGGATAACATGGCCGGGGAGGAATCAACCCGAATACTCAACAGCCGCAAAAGCGGATACAATAAGAATTTCCTTTATAAGTTTGACGGAGAGATGCTGATGATCCTCGACAAGCGCTCCCGCACCATCACCGACAATTACATCGTTGAAAAATTCTCGGCTGACTCGCTGATACTCGCCAATGCCTCACGGCCATGTGAGACGCGCATATTTTTAAAAATAGGCCGCAAATAAGCTCCAAAAATCAAAAGACAAAAAACAAAAAATTCGCCTGAACGAACCGACTTCACCTCGATTTGTCGATTCTGCCATACATCTTAGCCCACATTTGATATTTGGTTATTGTTTTTTGGATTTTTCCTCATTCTTAAGCCACCAGCGGAATGAATCAATTCATCCCTTTGTTCTACCTTTGCATGATGGTAGAAGCGACCGTAAAAAGAGATATACGCAAACTCAAACTTGATGAACTGAAGGAATTTTTTGTTCAGCACGGACAAAAGCCCTTTCGTGCCCAGCAGGTCTATGAGTGGCTTTGGAAAAAGTCCGTCAAGGATTTTGACGAGATGACGAATCTGTCGCTCGAGGTTCGCGAAATGCTCAAGGCCCATTTTACCATCAATTTTATCAAGGTTGACAATATGCAGCGCAGTGCTGACGGCACTATCAAAAATGCCGTGAAACTGCATGATGGGCTGATCGTTGAATCCGTGCTTATCCCCACCGACAAACGTATTACAGCGTGTGTATCATCCCAGGTCGGCTGCAGCCTTGCCTGTAAGTTCTGTGCAACAGCCAGGCTGAAAAGGATGCGCAACCTCAATCCTGACGAAATTTATGATCAGGTGGTGGCGATCAAGCAGCAAAGTGAATTGTACTTCGGTCGGCCGTTGACCAACATCGTGTTTATGGGGATGGGTGAGCCGTTGCTGAATTACAACAACGTGATGGCAGCGATCGAAAAAATCACTTCGCAGCAAGGTCTGAATATGGCCTCGAAGCGGCTTACCGTTTCTACAGTCGGACTTGCTAAGATGATCATCAAAATGGCGGACGATGGTGTGAAGTTTAATCTGGCAGTCTCACTGCACTCGGCATTGAATCATGTGCGTTCATCCATCATGCCGATCAACGACACGAACTCACTTGAAGAACTTGGCGAATCATTGAAATACTGGTATAAAAAAACCAAGCGCAAAGTAACATACGAATATGTAGTGTGGAAAGGTATCAATGACAGTGAAGAGCATGCGCAGGCCCTCCTGAAATTTTGCAAGATCATCCCGTGCAAGGTTAACCTTATCGAATACAATCCGATCGATGATGGTGAATTTCAGCAGGCATCGCAGGAAGCCATCGATATGTACATGCATCTACTTGAAAGTAACGGTATCACTACACGTGTCCGCAAGTCCCGCGGAAAAGACATCGATGCGGCCTGTGGGCAGCTGGCGAACAAATCTTGAAATGTGTTCGTGTGCTCGGGTGCTCCTGTGCGCGTGTGACCAGATTCTATTTAAGTATGCGATTAGCTGGTAAACCCGGACTTAAAGTCGAGGGTTTACCAGCGTACAGTCTGATGCCCTCACGACCATGACGATGAATACGATCGGCAGTTGCGGAGCGTGTCGTTGCCTCAACTGGCACATGAGCACACGAACACATGCGAACCTGAACACAATTTCAAACTATTCCCCCCCGTTAATCATCTGTAAGTGTCGACCCTCCGCCATGCTCAGAAGATTCCAGGTCCTCGCCATGATTGTTCTCCTCGGTTCCCCTATGCTGACTTCAGCGCAGGTGACCATTAATGCAATGGTAGCAGATTCCGCAACCCTGAAGCCCATCGCTTTTGTTACTGTCCGGATCGACAAGTCGTATCGCGGAACCATCACAAATGAGCAAGGTTATTTCGCTATGGATGTCTCCGAAAATGACAGCCTGAATTTTTCAATTGTAGGCTACTACTCAAAGAAAGTCGGAGTCGCGGAAATCCGGAAGGCGTCAGTCGTATACCTCACGCAAGCCATACAAATGCTCAAAACGATTGAGTTTACGGGCAGGATCGACATCTCGGCCGTTCTCCCAAAACTTGATGCAGAAAGCGCGTACCGCAATACTACAACTCCCCAGACGCAGCGTCCCGAGGTGTTGGGATTTCAAGGCATCCAGACTTTCGGCCCTGGCTATGTTTCCAGCTTCGGAGATTTGAAGCCGTCAAAAGAGGAAAAGAAACTTGAAAAGATAAAGAAAGAAAATGCAGCTGCGAAAGGATATGTCGCGCTGGTGAACGACCCGGAAGTAAAAGACAAACTGATGAAGGATTACAACCTGACAGAACAACAATACTTCGACCACCTTGCCAACTTCAACCAGAAAAACAAAGAATTCATTTACGACCTCGATGACACAGATGTCGTGCAACTGATCTTCCGCTACTTTGCCGAACATGTGAAGAAATAATGTGCGCAAGTGCTCGTGTACGCATGTGCTCATGCGGTTGTAACATTCAAGTGCAATCCAATTTCAAGGAACGTCTTCCCACATGAGCACATGAGCACCTGCGCACATGAAACACATTTTTTTTGTAACTTTATTTATGAATGAACGTTCATTCATATATATGCCCAAATCCGATAATAAAAGCCATTTGATCCTCCGGTCTGCGCTGAAACTCTTCGCCACGAATGGTTACAGTGCAACACCGGTCAGCATGATTGCCAAAGATGCTGGCGTTTCCCAGGGACTCATGTACAACTTTTTTCCAGGCAAGGGTGAACTTCTCAGGGCAATGATCAAACAGGGAGCGGCAGATATCAGTGAATCAATGCAGGCTTACGTAACGATATCAAATCCGCAGGAAGCGATTCGAATGCATGTAACCGAAACGATCCACATTATCAAAAAGAAAAAGGAATTCTGGCGATTGCTTCACGCGATCCGGCTGCAGGGTGGCGTATTGGATGAAGTGCAGGACCTGTTCAGGGAGATCGTGAGTACAGTGACGAAAATCTTTGAAAAAGTTTTCCGGCAGCTGGGATTTGATAGACCCAAACTTGAAGCACAATTATTCCTCACACAGATCGATGGTCTTGTCATCATGTATCTGCAAAACCAAAAATTTCCCATAGAACAACTTGGAAGGCAACTCATCAAACGATACGTCAAATGAAAAATATCCAACCTGCATGGCTTGATAAAACACTCTTTCCTTTCGAATCAAAATGGATTGAGGTCGGAGGCGAATCCCTTCACTATATTGATGAAGGAAAAGGTGATGTAATCCTTTTCGCCCATGGCACCCCCGAGTGGTCATTCGGCTACCGCGATCTGATCAAAGGTCTGCGCGCGAAATACCGCTGCATTGCAGTTGACATGCTGGGCTTTGGTCTGTCGGATAAAAGTCCCAACGCTGACTATACCTGTCAGGCGCACGCTGCCCGCCTCGAATTCATCATCCGTCAACTCGATCTAAAAAACATTCTGATTGTAGCAAACGACTTCGGTGGCGGCATTGCGATGTCATACGCCATTCGTCATCCAGAAAATATTCGCGGGATCGTATTGTTCAATACCTGGATGTGGTCGTTGAAGGATGATAAACATTATTCCGGTCCTGCGAAGGCAGTCAACTCATGGTTTGGACGAATGCTGTATCTGACGTTTAATGCACCGGTAAATATCATCATGCCTGCCGCGTTTGGAAATAAAAATTTGCTGACACCACACATTCACGCGCACTACAAAAACGCCCTGCCGACAGGCCAGCGCACTGCGGCATTCGCCTTTGCCAAAGAACTGATGAATGCCTCAGACTGGTGGCAGTCACTCTGGGAAAAAGCAGATGTTCTCAAAAACAAAAAGATACTTTTCTTTTGGGGGTTGAAAGACAAGTTTGTTCCTGTAAAAGAACTTGAGAAATGGAAAGAGAAATTCCCTGACGCCAAAACGATCGCCTTTGAAGATGCCGGCCACTTCGTGCAGGAGGAAAAGGCGGAAGAGATGCGTGGGGCTATTGAGTTATTTTAAGGTTGATTGAGCGTCATCGTTTCGCGTTCATGTGCTCGTGTGTCCAGGTGCTCATGTGCTCGTGTTATGGTCGAACGACAAACCAAAGTCTGACGGATTAATGATACCGAGATCACTTCTCGAAGCGCTCACTTAGCGATTCGACAAGATGAACACATGACCACATACACACCTGAGCACAAAATCTCCGATCGATGCCACAAAGAAATCATTAGGAAAAATTCAGAATCGAAGCACTACTTCTTACTCGCATTAAACAACTTCTCCTTCTCCTCCTTCGTCAGGCTTTCATATCCACCTGCTGAGATCTTGTCGAGGATCGCATCGAGTTCGTCTTGCGAGGGTTTGCCGGGCTGAGGTTTGGCAGTTGTTGTGCCCCCGGTTTCTTTGCGATAGGAGACTTTAACACGTGGCTTCTCTTTAAACAGGTCTTTGAACCAGTCGATCGTCATGGTGATCCATCCGCCCCAGTTGATACCGGATTGCAATTGTTTCATGTAAACAAATCCGATCAGGGCGCCTCCGAGGTGAGCAACGTTGCCTCCTGAATTATTGCCCACAGACCCCAGGAACGAAATCAGGATATAAAACGCTGCAATGTACTTTATCCTCACCGGACCGAGGAATAACAGGAAGAATGTATAGTTCGGCAAAAGTGTGGCAACCCCGACAACAACTGCATACACGGCAGCTGAGGCTCCAACCATCGTACTCGGCCTTGCGATATAAAATGGTACCGTATTATAAAGTAGCAAGTACAGTAAACCTCCGGCCAGGCCTCCAAGGATATATAGCGCCACCAACTTATCACTTCCGAGATATTCAACAAACAATCTCGCAAACCAGTAAAACACGAGCATGTTGAAAAGGATATGAAAGATTCCTACATCACTGTACTCGTAGCTGAAATAATGCGCGAATGAGTAGGTGAAAAGCGTCCAGGGTTCGCGGATAAATTCGTTGAACCTTGACGGGATTGTAAACTGGTCGTATACAATATTAAAAACAAACGGGCTATCCGATAATTTGGCACCTACATACAAAATGCCCAGCGCAACGAAAATCACCACATTTATGATGATCAGTTGGATGTGCGCGTTGTTGTACCTGCTAAATGCGCTTTTGAATTCGTCAAACATGCTATCTCCAATTCAAAAAGTATACCTTATCGTCTTCGCCAGATTTGAATTATTACGATTGCCACCACAATTCCGCCAAGGTGCGCCATGTGTGCTGTCGTATCTCCTGCCGAGGGTCTGAGACCGGAGAAAATTGCAATCGCTCCAAGGACCATCACAAGATACTTTGCTTTAAAACTAATGGGCAGAAAAAGCAAACTTAAGCGGGTATCGGGGAACAATATACCAAAAGCGGTCACAACGCCATAAACTGCGCCAGACGCACCAATCATCACGGAAAAATCTCCAACGCCAAAAAATACATTGATCAGGATGTTGAATATCCCCGCACCCACACCGCATAGTGTATAAAACATGATAAACCTTTTCGAACCCCAAAAATCTTCAATGATCGGCCCCGCAAATACGAACATCAGCATATTGAAGAAAAGGTGCATAAACCCGCCATGCGTAAACATGTAGGTGAATAACTGATACGGCTTAAAATAAGGCGTAGTGACATTGTAAAGTGCAAACCATTCCGTGACAGCCGGCATTATAGATTGCAGAATGAATATGCCAATATTTATTATCAGAAGATTTTGAACAACTGGTGTTAACCTGAACATTGAAAAGGGAATTAACTTTATACTTACCTATTGACGGTTGAAATAGCTTTCAATTTTAAGATTATCAAAAATAAAGAATGTCGGCTTTCCATCCGGTGAATAGTTGGGGGTAAGGCAGGCAAACAGGCCTTCAATTAACGACTGCATCTCTTCTTTAACAAGCTTTTGTCCGCTTTTGATACATGCCTTTTTGGCCAGCGCCCTCGCCAGATTCTCGTTGATCGGCAATGCCAGTTCCGACTGGTTGATCTTGAATTGTTCTACCAATCCCTCCAACAACGCTTTCTCTCCCGCCCTCGCCAGATTCGGAGGAACGCCATTGATCAGCAGCGCATTCTTCCCAAAAACTTCAAAACGAAAACCCAGGGCCGTGATTTCCTTTTCCATTTCCATCACCAAAGCAAAGTCTGAAGCGCTTAGGGTTACCGTTTGCGGAAACAAGCTCTGCTGGCTGTCGGAAGCTTTATTCTTTAATTGATTGACAAACCGCTCAAACAATATGCGCTCATGCGCCAGTTGCTGATCGATGATCATCAATCCGTTTTTTACAGGCCGAATCAGATACTGATTATGAAGCTGGAACAGAAATTTTTCTTCCAGCGCAGTTTCAGGTTGCTCAGGTTTATTGAGTGCACTCTCGAAACGCATGGTCTGCGGTTCCGGAGTGATGTCGCGTTGGGGCAACGTCTTCTCCCGTTCCTCAAACAGCTTCTCCCAGTTTTCCTGGTTCGACTTATGAAGTGCTGTCGAAAACCGTTCCTCGAAATACACGTCTTTGGACTGCGCGGCTGACTGGCTGAGCTTTGAAATAATATTGACGTCTGCATCAAAGTCTATCGTAGGTGTGAGGTTGTGGGTCCCAATTGCCTGCCTGACGGCAGAACGAACAACCGCATATACAGCCCGTTCGTCATCAAATTTGATCTCTGTTTTTGTCGGATGAACGTTCACGTCAATGTGTTTCGGATCGATCTCGATGAACAACACATAAAAAGGAAAACTGTTTTCAGGCAACAGTCCTTCGAATGCGCTCATCACTGCATGATGTATGTAATTGCTGCGGATAAATCTCCGGTTAACAAACAAAAACTGTTCACCGCGTGTTTTGCGCGCAAATTCTGGTTTCCCTACATAACCCTTCACACTCGCGAGTGAGGTTTCCTCCTGGCAGGGCGCTAGCTGTTCCTGATACCCTTTGCCAAAAAGTCCGACAATGCGCTGACTCAATTTTCCTGCAGGAAGATCATACACAATCTCATCGCCCTGGATGAATATGAATCCAAGTTCTGAATTGGCTAGTGCAAGACGTTGAAACTCATCAATGATATGGCGCAGTTCGACAGGATTTGACTTGAGGAAATTCCTTCGTGCAGGGATGTTATAAAACAGATTCTTGACGCTGATACTTGTACCACGTTCTGTTGCCGCTGCCTCCTGCTTTTTCACTTCAGAGCCTTCAACAACGATCAAGGTGCCCAGCTCATCAACAGCCAGGCGCGTTTTTATTTCGACTTGCGCAACTGCCGCGATAGAGGCAAGCGCCTCGCCCCGGAAACCCATCGTGCGAAGGGTGAACAAATCTTCAGCCTTTCGGATTTTTGAGGTTGCATGCCGCTCGAGACTCATCCGCGCGTCTGTTTCACTCATCCCCTTGCCGTCATCAATTACCTGAATGAGTGCTTTTCCCGCATCTTTAATGATCAGCTTGATATTTTTTGCATCTGCATCAATCGAGTTTTCAATCAACTCCTTCACCGCGGAAGCCGGGCGCTGAACCACTTCACCGGCAGCAATCTGGTTCGCTATCGAATCGGGGAGCAATTGAATGATATCAGCCATGGAGTTTCTCAAAAATAGACCCTGCAAATTAAAGTATTCCACTCAAGCACCAACCAAAGTGTACCGATTTGAAATTTTTTCAAGTTTACGGGCACAGCGGGTGTGATTCTTGCTCATACAGTCGCTGCAAACTGCCAGGTCTTCTTATTTTTATGGCATCAAACACAATCAATTTCCAGCATTTGGCATGATGAAGAAAGTTTTGGGTTGTTTACTGGGTTTCTGTGCGTTCGTATATTCTGCAAAGGCGCAGCCGCCTCGGGAAAAATGGGTGGATAGTGTTTTCCAGACCATGTCAGTTGCGGATAAAATCGGGCAACTTTTTATGATCTCGGTTTCGCCTGATGCTGAAAAAGCCGAGCTGGAAAAAATTGAACGCAAAATCAAGTCTGATAATATTGGAGGAGTTCTATTTACGAAAGGTAGTCTCGGCAGGCAGATCAACTACACCCGCCAGTTTCATGCTTCGTCAAGAGTTCCGATCCTGGTGGGTGTGGAAGGAACATCCGGAATCGGAAAACCTGAAGATTCCCTGTCACTAAAATTTCCGGTGATGCTGGCCCAGGGCGCGGTTGCCAGCGACAGTCTTGTAAAGGCGATGGCTACCGAACTCGGCAAAGCATACAAGGACATTGGAATCAACATCAACTTTATCAACGCAAACGCGGGCGCGGTTGATGATCCGAACGCAGATCTATTCTATGCCGAAAACCGGTTTACGGTCAGCGATAAAATTCTCGATTACTGGAGCGGCATTCAGTCACAGGGGATCCTGGCTTGCGCGAAAGACTTTCCCATTCATGCCGTACAGGTAAAAGAAGTTCAGAAAGGAATGCCCGAGGTAGAATTGAGTGTTGATTCCATAGAGACTTACCCTTTCCGAACGCTCTTCAAAAACGGTTTGCCTGCAATCATGGCTGCAGGAAGCGATCTCCCTCTTTTTTATACTGAAAAGAAAACTGCGATCAAGAACCTTTTTTCGGGAAGTGCATTGTCGGCATCATTCGCTGGAAACTGGATAAAAACCAACATGAATTACAACGGTGTCATCTTCATTGACATCGATCAGCTGACTCGCGGCTCCGCCAGGCTTGCGAATGGTGAAGGCGAGATCTTTGCCTTCCAGGCCGGCAACGACATCCAGGTGATCCGTTCTGACCCTGATCCCGCATTGCGGAAAATGAAGCGTTTCTTTAAAAAAGAAAAAGAGTATCGCGCGCAGCTCGATGAAACCGTAAAAAGAATTTTGCGCCTGAAATACGATGCAGGCCTTTGGAGAAGACCGGTGGTGAATGCTGAAGGCGCATTCCACCGCCTGAACGATCCGGAAGTCACGTTGCTGAAAAAAAATCTCTACCGCGCTGCAGTCACCGTGGTAAAAAATGAAACGGCAGCAGTTCCGGTTCGCGCGCTTGACGAGAAACGGTTTACTTTCATTGCTGCCGATGACAGCATCCGCGCAATGGCGGTTGCAGCGAAGATCAAAAAGTATATCGGAACCACCGTGATCCTGGCAAACGATAAAAAAGAGCTTCCTGAAATTCCATCCAACCCTAAGGACAAGCAACTGATCATCGTTGCAGTGTTCCCGAACAGCAAAGAAGAAACAATTCAGCGGATGCTTTCAGCGCTAAGTCCGGCAGATCAGAACCGTGAGATAATCATTTGTGATTTTGGGTCGCCTGTGTTTCGAAGCTTCGCGCAATTTTTTCCCACAATAATATCAGGCTACTCAGATGATGCTGAGATGCTGGAGGCTATCCCGGAAGTAATTTTTGGCGGCAGGGGGGCTTCCGGAATTCTGCCCATTACCTATGGGCAAATTCCTGCAGGCACGTCCGTAAATACGGATGCGCTGCAAAGACTCACCTACTCCTTCCCTGAGGAAGCCGGAGTTGATTCGCGTACACTCAGAAAAATAGAATCGATTGCACGCGAGGCCATTGAAATGAAAGCAACTCCTGGCTGTCATGTACTGGTGGCGAAAGACGGGAAGGTGATCTACGAAGAATCTTTCGGTCACCTCACCTATGAGAATCAGGAAAAGGTAACGGACCAGACAATCTACGATCTTGCGTCCGTCACCAAAGTAACGGCAACCTTGCAGGCCGTGATGTTCATGTACGACAAAGGCATGATCGACATCAATAAAAAAGCCTCGGTGTATTTGCCTGAACTGAAGAATTCGAACAAGGAAGATTACACCCTGAGAGATATTCTCACACACCAGGCGGGTTTGTGGCCATTTTTGCCATTCTGGGCGCAGACGATGAAGGATTCTCTATACCTGCCGGAGTTTTACAACGACTCACTCTCCGCAAAGTATCCACTCGTGATTGCCGACAAACTTTTTGGAAGCGTTGCCATGAAAGACAGTCTCTGGTCATGGATCATCAAGGCGCGGGTCCGGGAAAAACCTGCGCGGACTCCTTATGATTACCGTTACAGTGACATGGGCTTCTACATTCTGCAGCACCTGGCGGAGCGTTTGCTGAATCAACCAATTGAAGATTTTCTTTCCCAGAATTTGTACGAGCCGTTGGGATCTGTGTCCACAGGATATCTTCCACTCTTAAAATTTCCGCTAAGGCAAATTGCCCCAACTGAGAATGACAGGCTGTTCAGAAAATCATTGCTGATTGGAACGGTTCACGATCAGGGGGCAGCGATGCTGGGCGGGATTGCCGGACATGCAGGGTTATTCAGCAACGCCAATGACCTGGCGAAACTTGGACAGATGTTGCTACAGGAAGGGCGGTATGGCGGCATTCAATATTATAAGCCAGAGACCGTGAGACTCTTCACCGCCAAGCAGTTCGACAACAGCCGCAGGGGCCTTGGTTGGGATAAGGCAACTCCCGGAGACTGGAATGGACCGACATCGTATTATGCCTCCGGGAAAACCTTCGGCCACACAGGATTTACCGGCACGTGCATTTGGGTGGATCCTGAGTTTAAGCTTGTCTATATTTTCCTGTCGAATCGGGTGCACCCCGATATGACTAACAATAAACTTTTAACCGCCAATATACGTTCTCGTATCCAGGACGTGATCTATCAGGCGATATTTGAATATTGTAAAACGGCAGGCGGTGAACCTCCCGTACCTGTTAGTCCTCCGGTAGAGACTCTTGGTCAGTCACAATAATTTTTTGGCTGGTACGACTAACAGGATGAGCCGGTTTTTTTAAACCTTTGTAAATGGAGCAATTTAAGATTGGAATCGTCTGCTACCCGACCTTCGGTGGTAGCGGAGTGGTAGCGACAGAGTTAGGAAAAGCGTTGGCCAAGGAAGGTCACAAGGTTCACTTTATCACTTACTCACAACCTTCACGGCTGGATTTTCTCAACGAGAACCTTTTCTACCACGAAGTAAACATTCGCTCCTATCCCCTTTTCGAATTTGCTCCTTACGAGCTGGCGCTGGCCAGCAAAATGGTCGATGTGGTGAAAAACGAAAAACTCGATCTTCTGCACGTTCACTATGCGATCCCGCACGCTTCCGCAGCCTACATGGCGAAGCAGATTTTGCGAACTCAGGGAATTACAATTCCTGTGGTTACGACCCTGCACGGAACTGACATTACGCTCGTGGGGCGCGATGCGTCCTATGAACCGGTTGTAACTTTCAGCATCAATCAAAGCGATGGCGTTACAGCAGTATCCGAAGACTTGCGGAAAGAAACGTATAAATCGTTCAAGATCACGAACAACATTGAAGTGATTCCAAACTTCATTGATCTAGAAAAATTCAAGAAGCAGAAGAAAGATCATTTCAAGAGAGCAATTTGCCCGGCTGGTGAATCGTTGATTGTTCACACGTCTAATTTCAGAAAAGTAAAACGTGTGCAGGACGTGATCAGCGTCTTTGCCAATATCCATAAAGAGATTCCTTCGAAGCTGCTGATGATTGGTGACGGGCCGGAGCGCGTGAAAGCAGAAGCCCAGTGCCGCGAACTCGGAATTTGTGATGACGTGCGCTTTTTAGGAAAACTCGAGGCTGTAGAAGAGGTGTTGTCGGTAGCCGATCTGTTTCTGATGCCTAGTGAAAAGGAGAGTTTCGGACTGGCAGCGCTCGAGGCCATGGCCTGCGAAGTGCCTGTAATTTCCACCAACACGGGAGGTTTACCCGAGTTGAATATCCATGGTGGTACAGGTTTTTTAAGCAACATTGGTGACATTGAGGATATGACGCGAAATGCGCTTTTTGTGCTGGACAAGAACAATCTTCCACGCTTTAAGCAGAATGCGCTCGAGAGAGCAAAGCAATTTGACATTTCCAAGATCCTGCCACTGTATGAATCATACTATCAGCAGGTGATGGAAAAAACAGCAGCAAAAGCACTATCATAATACCGTTGTATCCTTTTTGTGTAAAAGTAGTACGCAAAATTTTGGTTATGACTGATAATGTTGGATCTCAATTCAGAACGAATGTGCCGAAGAACAAAGGCACCAAACAACTTTTCAAGAATCCGATTTTAGAAAAACTGTCGCGGACGCACATATCCATTCCGTTGACAATTTTCTTCTCCTATGCTGCAGCCTTACTGTACTGGAGTATCACGCATACTTCGCTCACTGCGTTGACAACGATTGGGCTATTTGCGTTTGGATTCGTGCTGTTTACGTGGGTGGAATACATGACCCATCGTTACGTCTTCCACATGGACACCTACACGAAGTGGCGGGAAAAGCTTCAGTACACAATTCACGGTGTGCATCATGAGTTCCCAAAAGACAAAGAACGCCTGGCGATGCCACCGCTTTTGAGCATCACCATCGCAACGGTTTTATTGCTTGGATTACGTCTGGTATTGGGTGATCTGGTGTTCGCTTTCCTTCCGGGATTTCTGGTTGGGTATGCTTACTACCTGTCCGTGCACTATATCGTGCATGTATATCAGCCACCGAAAAATATGTTCAAGGCGCTTTGGATCAACCACAGCGTGCATCATTATAAACATGGCGAATACGTTTTCGGAGTTTCGTCACCGTTCTGGGATTATGTGTATGGAACGATGAGGGATAAGCAGGGAAAGGATCTGACCCACACACATCATCACAACAAAAAAGCCGCTTGAAAGCGGCTTTTTTTATTTTCCGTATGATCTTAACTACACATTACGTGTACTTTCAGGCTGCTGCCTGACTGACTTCGTGTAAGTAGGGCAAGTATACACTGAACAGGAACTTACCACCACAGCAAGCACTCCGAGTATTAAAACTGCTATAGATTTTCTCATTGCCATTAATAATGTTATAAATTGAATGGACAAAAGTATAACGTCCATTCCTTCATTTTCTTGCCGTAATCCCTGAATTATTACACGGCCAGTGAAAATTGTTCTGAAAACGGCTGAGCAGAGAACAGAAGATGCAAATAAATGGTTTATAACGGTATACTCTCAGGCAGATGCTAGGATACAGATTCTCAAAATATTCTCCTCCACCGGAAAAAGGCAAAAGTGACTTCGACAGGCTGCTGAAAATCTTCATGCAACTGGTTTTAATTACATCCGGAAATGTGCAGGAAGCTTTACAGTGGTTAACTGAAGTTGATCGTCAGCACAAGCTCACAACGCCACAATATGGTATCGGTGACTTCATTGAAGATCTCAAGCGGAAAGGCTACATCACGGAGGAGGGGCCGAAGGGTGAATTTAAACTTAACGCCAAAAGTGAACAGAACCTTCGTCAGTCGGCCCTCGAAGAAATTTTTGGCCAATTGAAGAAAACGAAGTCGGGCGATCACAATACACGACAGAGCGGGCGCGGTGACGAACAGACTACCGACAGACGCGACTACGAGTTTGGCGATACGCTCGAACAAATCTCCGTAACAGATTCACTTCGCAACGCGCAGATCAATCACGGACTCGAAAACTTCTTCCTGGCCGAAGATGACCTCGAGGTGATGGAAAGCGAATTCAAAACGCAGACCTCAACCGTGCTGATGATCGATATCTCACACTCGATGATCCTTTATGGAGAGGACCGCATCACTCCGGCAAAAAAAGTTGCCATGGCGCTCGCGGAACTGATCACCAAGAAATATCCGAAAGACACACTGGATGTGCTAGTATTTGGTGATGATGCCTGGCAGATCGAAATCAAAGACCTGCCTTACCTTCAGGTGGGACCATACCACACGAATACAGTTGCAGGGCTCGAACTTGCCATGGATATTCTGCGCAGAAGGAAGAATTCGAACAAGCAGGTGTTTATGATCACCGATGGAAAACCGACCTGCATCAAGCAGGGGATCAAATATTACAAGAATGCCTTCGGTCTGGACGAAAAGATCCTGAGTAAAACGTTGAACCTGGCTGGCCAGCTGAAGAAACTCAAAATCCCGGTAACAACTTTCATGATTGCGACCGACCCATACCTCAAGACCTTTGTCAGAGAATTTACAAAAGCGAATAACGGAAACGCCTACTACAGCAGTCTCCAGGGACTGGGCAATCTCGTTTTCGAAGATTTTAAAAAGAACAGAAGAAAAAACCTATAGTCAACACGGATGACAAACATTAAAACATTAGGCGAACTCAAAAAATCCGGATACAAATCCCGTTCGATAAAAGAAGAGCTGAGAGAAAATCTCATTCAGAAATTAAAAAATAAGGAAACCGTCTTCGCGGGAATCTGGGGCTACGAAGAAACCGTTATTCCAGACCTCGAACGTGCAATCCTCGCAGGGCATGACATCAATTTGCTCGGGCTTCGCGGCCAGGCTAAAACACGCCTTGCACGGCTGATGGTCCAGCTTCTTGACGAGTATGTTCCTGTCATCGAGGGATCAGACCTCAATGATGATCCGTTTGCTCCGTTGTCGCGCTATGGCGAAGACAAGGTAAAAGAGATGGGCGATCAGACTCCGATCTCATGGCTTCATCGCAACGATCGCTACACCGAAAAGCTTGCAACACCTGACGTATCAGTTGCCGACCTTATTGGTGATGTGGATCCGATCAAGGCTGCATCTTTGAAACTGCCCTACTCCGATGAGCGAGTCATCCATTTCGGACTGATTCCAAGATCCAATCGCTGCATCTTCGTAATCAACGAACTGCCAGACTTGCAAGCCAGGATCCAGGTTGCACTGTTCAATATCCTGCAGGAGGGCGATATCCAGATCCGCGGATTCAAGATTCGTCTTCCGCTCGACATTCAGTTTGTATTCACTGCCAACCCGGAAGATTACACGAATCGCGGAAGCATCGTCACGCCACTGAAAGACCGTATTGACAGTCAGATCATTACCCACTATCCAAAGTCACTCGAGATCGGCAAGCGCATCACGCAGCAGGAGGCGCGTTTGAAAGATGCTCAGAAATCAATTGCTGTGAATGAAATTGCAAAAGACCTGATCGAACAGATAGCGTTCGAAGCAAGAAAGAGCGAATACGTAGATGCGAAGAGTGGTGTGTCCGCACGTCTCACAATTTCCGCGTTTGAAAATCTTGTGGCAGCAGCAGAACGAAGAAGCATTATTAATGGCGAAAAAAATACCGCCATCCGGATTTCAGATTTTATCGGTGTGATCCCGGCAATTACCGGGAAGGTTGAACTGGTATATGAAGGCGAACAGGAAGGTCCTAACATCATTGCGCAAAACCTTGTCGGGAAAGCGATTCGCACGCAGTTCGTAAATTATTTTCCCGACCCTGACAAATTCAGAAAGCAAAAAGAAAAGAGTCCGTACAAAAAAATTACCGAGTGGTTTGGTGACGGTAACGCAATCGATCTGCTTCACGACATGACGCAGGCCGAATTTGAAAAGAAAATTAAGGCCGTACCAGGACTGGCAGAACTGATCCAGGAATTTCACAAGGGGCAGGATGCAGCCACAAAATTGTTCCTGATGGAGTTTGCACTGCACGGGCTCGCAGAATATAGCCTCATCAGCAAGCACAACCTTTCTGCAGGCCTGCAGTTCAAAGACTTGCTGAGCAGCATGTTCACACTGCCTCGGCCTGGCGCTGATGAAGATGAAGACGAGGATGATGAGGTTAGGGGACGCTTTAAGTAGCGGGTGAATCCTTTACTTCTTAAAGATGGCTTCAAGCTATAAGCTGCAAGCTTCAAGCAGAGTAGTCAAACAATGAAAATTATTAATATGTTTGAAGAAAAGGCTTGTAGCCTGAAGCTTGAAGCTTGTAGCCTTTATGAAGACGCAACTTTAAAACTGCAGAAAACCCTTGACACAACGCAAGCCCCAGGAATCCAACCCTTACAATGCCCGGCAAGTTCAGGATCTGAAAAAGCTTGTGGCGCAGGGCGAAGGTGCTATGCTCGAGTTCAAACGAAAGGCAGCATATCCGGAAAAGATCGTGCGGGAAATGATTGCTTTTGCGAATTCTTATGGAGGTGTTCTTCTGCTGGGTGTTGGTGATGACAAAACGCTGCCAGGTTTAAAGTTTCCGGAAGACGAGTCACATGTGGTGCAGGAGGCATTGAAGAAATGTCGCCCGCGACTACCGGTCAGGGAACAGTTCATACCCATCGGCAACGCACGCACTATCATACGCTACGACATTGATGAAAGTGATCGCAAACCTCACTTCTACTCAGAAGGCGAGCAGAAGACCTCATACGTGCGTGTCAACGATCAAAGCATCAAGGCAAGTCGCGAGATACGCGAGATTGTAAAGCGCGCCCGAAGAAAAAAGGACATTCGCTTCCACTACGGTGAGCACGAAAAATTCCTCATGCAATACCTTGATACTAACCCCAATATCACGCTCAAGCGATTTATAGAATTAAGTGGACTGAAAAAATTTCAAGCTTCAAAAAAATTAGTGTTGCTTGTACTTGCAGATGTATTGCGCATCACGCCACATGAGAAAGGCGATCTCTATTCCCTTGCGTTCGGAAAATCGTAATCGAAAAAAAATAATCGAAACGATAAAAATTTTCCGTTCGTTTCATTACATTTCGTAAACCAAGTTCTTTGTGAAGCATGTCTAAATCCAAGAAGGAAAAGAAGATCTTCGTACTCGACACGTCTGTAATAATTTATGAACACAACTCCATCCTCAATTTCGATGAACACGATGTCGGCATCCCGATAACCGTTCTCGAGGAACTGGACAACTTCAAGAAAGGTAACGATACAAAGAATTTTGAGGCGCGCGAATTCATCCGCCTCATCGACAAACTTGCCAAAGATCAACTCCTCCACCAGTGGAATCCGATCAACGGAAAAGGCAAGGGAAAATTCAAGGTGCTGATGGACATGCACAGCGCCATCGATGCCAACAAAGTCTTCAACGAGGTAAAAGCCGATCACAGGATTCTCAACAGCGCACTCCAGCTTCAGAAAGAAGAGAAGGACAAGCGAGTGATCATTGTCTCAAAGGATGTCAACCTGCGACTGAAAGCAAAATCACTCGGCCTTCAGGCAGAAGACTACACCACTGGTAAAGTTCAGAACATCTCTTCGCTTTATACCGGTAAGACAATCATTGAAGATGTCGACTCTGATGTGATCAACTTGCTGTATGAAAAAGGCTATTGCCTTCCGAAAGATATTCTTGGCAAAGTTGAAGTAGTCAAGAATCACTACTACATCCTGCGCAGCGGAAAAAAATCAGCACTTGCCTATTACAATCCGCTCAACGAAATGCTGGAGCATGTTGAGAAGCGCTCTGTGTATGGTGTAAAGCCACGCAATGCCGAACAGACTTTTGCCATCCACGCTGCACTCAAACCCGAAATAAAACTGGTGTCAATCCAGGGAGTGGCAGGTACGGGTAAAACGCTTCTCGCATTAGCCGCAGCGCTTGAACAAAAACGCGAGTACAAACAAATTTATCTGGCACGTCCGATCGTTCCACTCAGCAACAAAGACATCGGATACCTGCCGGGTGATATCAAGTCAAAAGTGAATCCATACATGGAGCCGCTTTGGGACAACCTGAAGTTCATCCAGAATCAGTATAGCGAAACCGATAAGGAGTATTCGAAGATCACCGAGATGGTGAACCAGGAGAAACTTGTGATCACTCCGCTCGCGTACATCCGCGGAAGAAGTTTATCCAATATCTGCTTCATCGTTGATGAGGCGCAGAATCTGACACCGCACGAAGTGAAAACGATTATTACCCGCGCAGGCGAAAACACGAAGATCATTTTCACGGGCGACATCTATCAGATCGACACGCCTTATCTGGATTCGCAAAGTAATGGACTTTCGACTCTGATCGACAGGCTGAAGGACAACGAGCTTTACGCCCACATCACGCTTGAAAAGGGCGAGCGTTCGGAGCTGGCCAACTTGGCAAACCAACTTCTTTAAATTGGGATTTTTTCCCAAAACAGGATTTAACTAGGACATCAAAGCCTCGAATATTCAAAATTTGAGGCTTTTTTAATTTGGTGTGCTTTGTGAGTAACTGGTTCTACACAGCTATGATCACTAAATTTTTCTTTAAGCGTTTGAGTCTTCCAGCCCAGGCAAAGTTCATGAAAAAGAGGGGCATCAGCCTTGGCTCTCGTTGGAAGAATGGCCGATACATCTATATGTATATGTTCCGGAATATTTTTGCCGAAATTCTGTTCGTTGACGACAACACTGAGAACGATCCGGAAAGCGTAACGGTGATCTCCGGCATTGACGAGTTTAACAAAAGGCTCGAGGACGAAATCAGACCTCCCAAGAGTTAGGCTCTGTCAGACCTGTGAGTCGTTAGCGTTTAAAGTTTGAAAGCGCTTATCGCGTACCCTAGCGTTCCTCGAGCCATCCCGGTAAGAAAAACGCTGCGACAAAGAAAAGCGCGCTGAGGTTCTCGATGAATGGAACTGATCATCAGTGGTTGTAAATACAAATGCGAATGCTGTTAAACATTCGCATAAAGTATTATCTCAAAAAAATATTAGGAGTTACCCTAAGAACCCCTTCAGGGCAGGGGGGTGATTTATTTTTTCAACACCTTCAGCATCGTCTCCCCGATTTCTGCCGGAGATTCAACTACGTGCACACCACATTCTTTAAGGATCTTCATTTTTGCCGCTGCAGTATCCTCAGCACCACCAATGATCGCACCCGCGTGACCCATTCTTCTTCCGGGAGGAGCTGTCTGACCTGCGATGAAGCCAACAACTGGTTTCTTATTTCCGCTTTCTTTAATCCAGCGTGCAGCCACCGGCTCATAGTTTCCACCGATCTCACCGATCATTACAATCGCGTCAGTCTCGGGATCATCCATTAGCATTTCAACCGCATCTTTTGTCGGTGTTCCAATGATCGGATCACCACCGATACCGATGGCCGTTGAAATTCCCAGTCCGGCTTTCACGATCTGGTCTGCAGCTTCGTAGGTCAGCGTACCTGATTTCGATACAATTCCTACTCTTCCTTTTTTGAAAACGAAACCCGGCATGATTCCGACTTTCGCCTCCCCCGGTGTGATTACTCCCGGGCAGTTCGGTCCTATCAATACAATTCCTTTGTTCTGAATATATTTCTTAGCCACCATCATGTCCTTCACGGGGATTCCTTCCGTGATAGCGACAATCACCTTGATACCTGCTTCTGCAGCTTCCATGATTGCATCGGCAGCAAATGCGGGTGGCACAAAGATGATGGAAACATCCGCACCGGTCTTTGTAACCGCTTCTTTTACAGAGTTAAACACGGGTCTGCCAAGGTGTTCTGAACCGCCTTTACCTGGCGTTACACCTCCTACTACATTAGTACCGTATTCGATCATCTGGCCGGCATGGAACGAGCCCTCCGAACCAGTAAAACCTTGAACAATTACGCGTGAATTCTTATTTACGAGAACACTCATGGGGAATCCGATTTAATGAAGCACAAAAATAGAAGAAATCCGGACATTTAAATTATTTCGTTTTAGCGGTTTTTTGAGGCACGAAGACTCAAAGGGGCACGAAGTTGCACAAAGGAATTTGACTGCATAAATCCGCTGGTATTCACATCGGTTAGGTAATCTAGTTCAAAGAGGGAAGTATTTCTGGATCTCATTGCCGAACATCAGCGGCTACAACGCCATCGCAATAAAAAAAGCTACGGTTTCAGCGAGACATACTACGAAGTATTAAAAAAGATATGACTGTAAAAATTTATCGCTGGATATTGCGGGTATCCCTACATCTATCTTTCGAAATTATGTGCATCAGGCTCCAACCTATTGTTCTGCAACATCTGTCTAAGCCTAGCACTAAGCAATGGCGGTGCTTACGAATTGATCCCACCACAATGAGAGAGCAAGCTCCTCAAATTTCAAATTTCAAATTTTAAAATTTCAAATCTCGAAGAGTAAAGTTGAATGATACCCTATATATCGGGTATCACAACGGTATGGCTATACCACATTTCCTGTACTTCAGTTTAAAATTTTTAAGTAATGATTACTTCTTATAAAATCAACGTATACATTTGAGTAGTTGAAAATCGGAGCCGATCAATTGAGCTAACAGCTTGCACCATTTTCACAAAAATTACATCGCAGCGAACGGTGTAAAAATCAAAGAAAAGAAATCGGGTAAACGTTTCAGTTTAATCTCCTCCCCCAGGATTTAACTAAAAATGTTGCTAACAAAAATGTGCAACCTCTTGGTTAATTAATCCTGTTATCATGACTCGCGGTATCCTTTATGATTCTTCGTGAAGAAGAATTCATCCTCTCACAATTCAACTAATTCAATTTCATCTAATCTAATTATGACTAAAAAGCTCGTGACCATTTTATGTGCCCTCGGATGTTGTGTGATGTCATTTCACGCCCGAGGACAAATTTCAGTTGGCGCTAAAACCGGAGTGAACTTAAATCAGTTTCAGCAACCCGGAACCACAATAGGCGTAAGCCTTGGTGCGTACGGGTCGTATCAATTCAATTCTTTTTTATCGGTAAAGATAGAACCGCAGTATTCGCTGGAAGGAGGTGCAAGGCCGAACTACTCCAAGTATTATGGAGCCGTCTCAGACAATATCTATTACGTCCATCACATCAACCCGAGCGTGAGGTTCCATAACCTGGTATTACCGGTTCTTGTTGAAGCCACGCTCCCAGAACTTACCGATCAGACCATCGTGCCTTTTATTGTTGTCGGTGCAAGCTATGCGATGACTATGTCAGCAATGGAAGTGCATACGAAGCGCTATTCATTCAACGATCAACTCGGATCGTCATCGAGTAGCTCAAGTTCGTCTTCCACTTACAATATGCCTGAAATGGATGTCTCCTACCAGAAAGAAAATGTTACAGACAACTACCTGCGCAATCAGTGGAGTCTGTGGCTGGGTATGGGTATAAAAGTGAAGACTGGTGAGCGCACTTTCGGAATGGATATACGCTACCGGCATGGCCTCAACAATCTCAACCAGTTCCGTTTTGCATCACCGGGCAACGGCAGCGACATCGGTATTCCCGGCACAGGCGGAAATCTGTATTCGTCAACACTGTCGATCAATTTCTCAATGTCCATCTTGAATTTCTAGTCTCTAAAACAATAATCAATTAATAACCAACTCACATGAAACGATTACTTAGTTTAACAATGATAGCGGCTCTCGCAGCATTTGCTATCGTAGCGTGTAAAGATGATTTCAACGAAGAAGAATTTTTGCGCTTACAATCCGAATTAAAGCTCAAGCAGGATGAAGTGATGCGGCAACGCAACGACTCGACAAGCAAAGAAGCGGTTCAATCGTATATCAACGCAGCGAATGAGGCTGGCGATCTCCTCTCTGTGTCTCTTATCCTGCGCGAAAACGGAAATCCGTTGCCAGGTGTAACGGTTACGCTTTCATCCGGTACAACGAACGAAATCTCATCCGGCCGCACAAATGCGGTTACAACAGGAACAACAGATGCAACCGGAAATGTTGTTTTCGACCGTGTAACAATCGGATCAGGTACGGCAACCTTTTCAAAGACTGGCTACGTTAGCGCATCGGCTACTTATGATTTCAGTTCTCTTGCCCTTGCGCCTGTACCCGTGCAAGTACCGAACCCGAATGGAAGCGGAACGTACACGTATTACATAGCACCACAGAAACGTTTCGAAGAAGCAGTAGTGCAGATGATCTCTGCAACAGCTTCTGAAGGATCAACCGCAACCATTACAGGTAAGGTGACTATCGAAAATGACGTGACCAACCTTACACCAGAAGTTCCAACGGGAATTGTATTGCGTGCAAACCTGACGAACCTGTTGCCAAACAACCAAGGTTTCTTCACTTCCTATGTTTTAAGTGATAACAGCAC
This sequence comes from Fulvivirgaceae bacterium JP3-4, assembly GCA_029309925.1. Classification (GTDB taxonomy): domain Bacteria; phylum Bacteroidota; class Bacteroidia; order Cytophagales; family Cyclobacteriaceae; genus Chryseosolibacter. The sequence goes on along the minus strand of JARKND010000001.1, from coordinate 197,593 downwards.
ACTGGGTCGTGCTACGATTGCTGCAGATGGTACATACACAATGATTGTTCCGGCAACTGCGGCTGGAACTACAATTAACATGATCGTACCAAACATCGAAGGAAATTGCAGGATGGCAGTGAATGGAGTGGACAATGGCGCGGGCGTTATTGTTCCGCTGGCTAACGGCCCTGAGTATCGAAATGTTCCAACCAGTTGGGGCCCGCAGGCACCTACCGGCTTCGGAAATACTGTTCCAGGAGTAGCAGGCGCAAAACTCGTTTATTCGCAACCACCGGCTGCAGGTACAGGGTTGACATTTGACTTCACACCGGTTCCACGACCGCTTGTTACAAGCACAGGGACGCCAATCAGTTCGGCTGAAACAATGCAAGTGGGCGAGACATTTTTCAAGATTGCAAGTCGGGGCAACTATGGCAGCGGCCCCGCGCCAGCAGTGTCGATTAGCGGAGGTGGCGGGCAGGGTGCTGTTGCGGATGTGTTTATGCGGACTTATGTGGCTGCGCTGACGGTCACAAACGTAGGCGCTGGATACACACCCAACAGCAATATTACATTACGGGTCCAACGCGTGCGACATGATGACTTAGTATTTAATCAAGGTGACGCGATTACCGTTCAAGCCACATCAACTGGGACATTGCCACCCACTATCGATTTGGCTGCTTTCGCAAATTCAATTGGGTGGCATCCTAACAACCAGGTAACTATGACCAGCACCAATCTCAAATCGTTAAGAATTTCTGTGACCGGAGATGGGCCAGATAATACCGAAGGAGTTGTAAGTGCCGTGTTTAAGACCGAATTAGAACGCATTTCCTTTGACCCGTTACTAAATGCAGGAAGCGGACTGGCGAATCCCGGAAGTGGATTTACAAGCGCTCCTACGATTACATTCACAGGCGGAGGACTTGCAGATGGCAGTGCCGATCATGCATCTGTACAGGTTGTCGATTTTCCGGTAAATTGGACGATTTCGCCAAACAATACGAGCGCTACGGATTACCCACTCGTGCCAGTTTGTACTGTCACCTATCCGGTTGGTCCTAACGGTGATATACCAGCAGAAACCGTTGTACAGGTTTGGTCAGCTTCAGGAGATCTAGAGATAGGGTTTACCTCACTAACAAGTAGGCTAACTGTTTCAAATGGCGATATCGTAAAGCGTGAGCCTGCTCGAGTGTTACGAACGAACACTAAATCCGGAGGCAAACCAACTATCCTAGTGACGACCGAAACACCGCAGAACGCTGCAAGACCTTTGCTGCCCGCCAACATCCTACAGGGTTCTATTACAAGTTTCCCAGGAGCTGGAAATCTAGGAAACGGCTACAATGCACCTCTTACAGTCTCGGTGCAACCGGCAATTGCCGGGGCGCCAGGCTCTGGGGCCGCCATCACACTCACTAATTTTTTTGACCCCTTAACATTGGAGTATACTTGGTTAGGAGCGACTACCATCCAAAGCCAGGGATCTGGCTACCTCAGCAACCTGAATCAAAAGGCTGCGGAGAATGCCAGCGGCCTTACTGTTACAATTCAGGCACAGGCAGGTAAAACGTACACTGCCGATATAGTTTACGGAACCGGTAACAGAAAAATGAATGTGAATTAGAATCACTGTCAAAAGAAAAAAGCCGTCAGTTCTGGCGGCTTTTTTTTTCAGCTCGTTTTCACAACCTATTCGAATAAGAATAAACTAAATCGAAAATTATGAACTTGTCTCGTGCTCTACCAATGGCAATTACTGCCGGGCTTGCAATCATCGCCTGCAAAGATGATTTTAACGAACAGGATTTCATTCAACAACAGCTCCAAGCGCGTAAAGCGATGTACGACTCTGCGAGTGAGCAAGCTGTGAAAGAATACATCAACGCGGTCAATGAAGCTGGAGACCTGCTCTCATTAAACCTGATGGTGAGGGAAAATGGAATCCCTGTCCAGGGAGTAACGGTGAGCCTGACCACCAGCACTGCAAATGCGATTTCTTCCGGAAGAACAAAAGCTGTCCAAACCGGAATCACTGATGCAACGGGGAATGTCATGTTTGAAAAAGTGGTGATCGGTTCCGGAACAATTTCTTTTCAAAAGACAGGGTACGTAGGCTCTACTGCAACTGTGGACTTTGGACAACCAGATGACCCAATGGCGATCCCTGTAACTAACCCGATCACCGGAGTTACGGTAAACCGATATGTTCCCCCGACAAAACGGTTTGAAGAAGCACTCATTCCAATGTATTCAGCATCAGCGGGAGGAAAGTCAACAGCAACAATCACTGGCAAGGTTGTAATCGAAAACAACGTCACGAATCTTGCTCAAGAAGTGCCGACAGGCATTACGATCAGGGCAAACCTGGTAGGTCTGATGAACCTTCCTGCAAACACATTTATTTCGAATTTTGCCTTTGAAGATAATGCGGGCTTAGGAGTTGCAACAGTTGCACAGGACGGAACTTACACTATGACCGTTCCTGCTACAGCCGCAGGCCTTCCGATAAATCTCATCATTCCAAATATTGAAGGCACAGTGCGCATGGCCGTTAACGGTTACGACAATGGCACTGGCCAGGCTGTTCCGCTTCCTGCACCGGAGTACCGAGATGTTCCAACCACCTGGGGCCCGCAAGCACCATTGAGTTTCGGCAATACCATTCCTGCTGTTGCTGGTGCGAAGCTTGTGTTTTCAGTTCCGCCCGCAGCGGGCTCAGGCCTTACCTTTGATTACACACCGGTAGCACGCAGTCTTGGGGCCGGAACTTGCTCGACACAAGAGGTGGTTGAACTGGGAAATACATTTTACCGTATCATCAGCCGTGGTAACTATTCGAGTGGTGCAGTTCCGACAATCTCGATTACAGGTGGCGGAGGGCAGGGCGCAGTTGTCAATGCCGTAATGCGGACGTACGTTTCGTCAATTACGGTCACTAACGTGGGGGTTGGTTACTCACCCGGATCTTTACTATTACTAAATCTTGTACGGGTCAGGTCAGACGATACTGAGGAGGTTTTGAGCAGTATAAACGCCCTGGTTACACAGGCTGGTACTCTTCCGGCTACCATTAACCTCGCTCCCTTCAACAATACACCAGGCTTCAAGCCCTTCAATCAGCAGACTGTTGCTAGTGGTACTAAATCGCTTAAGATGACAGTGACAAAGCAAAATGTAAATGACCCAGGAAGTAACGCTGCAATTACTGGAGTGTTTAACACTGAGCTTTTTGGCTTCAATGTGGCAAATGGTGGATCGGGATATACGAGTAAACCGCAACTCATTTTAAGTGGAGGTGGACTGGTGGATGGAAGTAACCTCCATGCATCAATAGAAGTTGTTAGTCTGCCTGTTCACTGGACCGTTGTGCCAAACAATACAAACACCTCAGACTATCCTTTAATACCTGCCTTGTCAATAACCTATCCACCTTCACCCTTGGCAGTCATTCCTTCAGAAACCGATGTTGAAGCCTGGTCACTTTCTGGCACATTTGAATCAACGTCTCCGCTGTCTTCAAGATTAATGATATCCGCTGGCGATGTAGTTGTACGCGAACCTAATCGTATACTGAGAACGGTTACCAGGTCAGGCTCTCCACCGACCATTATTGTCACGACTGAAATCCCATCCAATGCGAAACACACGCTCACAGCTGATAATATCAATGCTGCGGGAGAGATAGAATCAATTCCGAACACTAACCGTGGAAACGGTTACGATTCACCCGTGACAGTTTCTGTGCAGCCAACGGTAACTGGCGCGGCTGGGTCGGGGGCCAGCATATTACTCGCAAATTCGTTCGATATTTCGACCGGTGAGTATTCCTGGACAGGGCTTTATACTATTACAAATAAGGGAACGGGGTACCTTCGTAATCTGAACCGCAAGGGTGCCGAAAATGGAGTCTTCCCTTCTACCATTACAGCGCAGGCGGGAAAAACTTATACCGCAGATATCAACTATGGGACGGGCAACAGAAAGCTGAACGTGAACTAAATATTTAACCAACAAAAAAAGCCGTCACTCACTGACGGCTTTTTTATTATCCAGATGTTTTTCAAAATCACTTCTTCGGCAGTTCCTTCATTCCGTTCCTCAGCAGGAACTCATCATACTGTTCCTGTAATGCAGGCTCAAGTTTCACTGCTTTCTGGAATGCAGTAGCGGCATCGATAAAAAGTTTTTCCTTTTCAAAAAATCCTGCCTGCCATAACTTGTTGATAGCGGTGTTCTCCTTTGTTTGGTTCAACACTTCAGTAAGCAATGGCTTCACGCGTGCGCGCTCGTCCTTCTTCACTTTTCTGATCGGGTAGTCGTCAGATTTTTTCCGGTCTGTTTTCGAAACCACGTTCACCTGGAATTCATTCTCGCTTGCAAAGGCGGGTGAATTGATGTTCACCGTTACATAATTGTTTTTTGTTTCAGTCTTGAACAATTCATCGCCAAAGAAACTTGTAAATGTCACAATGTATGGAGCTGCCGCCTTGTCTTTCTCCCACTGTACTGTAATTGAATCACCATAGGCATACGCCAGCTCTGACTTCGGCAGGAATAAATGAATCGTATTTGGACCGCGGTGTACGGCTCCCGTTGCGGTCAGGTTATTGCGCTTTGTCGTGTTTGAGCTAATGATAAACTCTGTGTATTTGTTTAACACGCTCGGGCTACTGGTAACTTTTGTAAGAAGATCGGACACCTTGTAAGTTTTTGCTTCCTTTAGCTCTAGTGGTTTTCCGCTCGAGTGAATCAGGCCCAGATACGAATTCGGACCGACTCTGATCTCGTCAGCTTTCTTAAGGTTTGTGCCTACCTTGAGCCCCTCCCACGCACTGCGCTTCAATTCGTTTTTTCCTTTTGTCACAAGCACTTTGAAATCGTAATCCTGTGCCTGCACCGTAATGACGAACGCCAGAAAGACAAAGGATAAGAAAGTATTTTTCATAATCGTTAGTTTGAGAATAATGGGTTATTTCGTTCCGATTAAAGCCTTCAACTAAAACGAATAAAGCCGCGGGGAAGCGGCTCTTTTCGAAAAAATATTTTCGAATGTTATTTTTTCAGATTCTGTCGCAGCAGAAACTCATCATACGCCTCTTTGAATGTTGGAACATCAGGGGCAAGCTGGATCGCTTCTTCGTACGCAGCAATCGCATCGATGATCAGATTGTTCTCCTCATAAAAACCTGCAAGCAGAAGTTTGTTCAGCGCAGTAGGCTCATTTACCTCTCCGATAATTTCGCCCAGCGATTTTTTAATATTTTCTTTTTCAGCTGGACTCATGCGCTTGATCATGTGTTGCTTCGAAGCAACTTTTTTGTCAGCCTTTGAATACACTTCAACCAGAAGATTGGACTCAGCTGCAAGCTTTGGATCTGCGAGGTCAATCTTCACACTCTTTTCCGGTGTCTCAATCGTCATCACTTCTTCTTCAAAGAGGTTAAGTACTGATACCACGTAAGGACCGGAAGCCTTCGCATCTTCCCAGTTAACCACAGCGGTGTTGTTGTAAACTTCAGGTTTGTTCTTATCAGGGAAGATAAGCGTAAGCGCTGCAGTTTCAGTGGCACGGTGCACCGCCCCCGTTGCACTCAATCGGTTTTTTTTCGCTTCCGCTGAATTTGAACTGAGGATAAAGTCAGTGTATTTGTTGAGTACACTGCTTCCCGTTTTCAACTGCTGGGCAAGTACTTTCACCGTTGTGTTTCCTGCTTTCTTCCACTCCAGAGGGCTGCCATTTTTGTGCACAAGACCAACGTAAGCATTGTCAGCAAGTTTGATCTCATCGTTTTCCCGCAGGGTTGCGCCTGTCTTCAAGGGTTGCCAGGTATCACCTGATTTCACCTCATTCGAACCTTTATTGGCCAGAACCTTAAAAGTATAATCCTGACCGAATACTGAGCATACTATGGCGGAAAGGGCAAAAATTAGGGTCAACTTTCTCGTTTTCATTGGGTTATTGGATAAAAAACTGTCTAAAATACGAATTTTCTTAGTCTTGAGTTGTTAATACGGGTTGTTGTGTGGGAGTAAGCCTTTTAACGATAATATTTTCAACGCCCTTGTAGATATCAAAACAGGGGCCAATTAATGCCACCGCACCCATCGTCATTGTCAGGTCAAGTTTCAGATTAAATTTTGCAAATACATAAATGATGGTTCCCGACACAATGACGATCTGAACAAGCTGGATAATGACCGAAAGTGCATCATACAGCAAGGGAAAATTCCTGTCGAGCCAGGAGAACAATAGCACGTTCAAAAAGCAGATGATCGCTGCGATGATGACTTGTGCTGCCAGACCGATTTCGTCAATATAATCTTCATTAAGTATCATAGCCACCACGTTGGCGTGAATTACCGGACCGAACATATCGGGGTTTGCGCGACCTGCGGGTTTCGAATTCAGTGGCGTGAAGAATTTATCTTCCCATGCGGGATCTCCGAAGTAATCACCCAGGTATCCAATGATCACCACGCTGTTCTCGAAGATGGATGGCTCGTAATCGCCATCAATAAATTGCTGCCAGTCGATGGCGTAACACAATGCGTTGAACTCCGAGACCGACTTCATCTGATCGCGATACTCCTTCACACGCACATCACTGATATTTAGATTCCCTGTATAGTTTATTACTTCCTCAAAATTTCCGCGCTCCAGGAATCGTTTTGTCTTTGCAGAATCGTAGAGCATCGCCATCTGCACAGAAAATGCAAGCTCACGCTTTCCGAAGACGGTCAGCTGGGGTATGATGTCGCGGCAGATCTTTACGTCTTCCTGGTAGGTTGCCACATAATTGCCATCGCGGTCACCCGTGGGAAGGTTTGCATAGGCATTGATCGCATGTTCGCGAAAAATCGGATCTGAGTATTCAACGGTATCAAAGACATCGGCCACGTCTAACGCAGCCACTGAATCTGTTTGCATCAGTCGCGACACGAGCACCACATTTCCCGCTGACTGAATTGCATCGCTGAGCATGAGGTTTCCCAAAGTGTCACGAAGCTGAGGACAGTTTGTAGTATCGTAAAAGCCGCCTTCACAATTGAAGAAACTATCGATGCCAATGACTTTCGGTTTATGTTCGCTGATCACACGCACCTGGTGTGCTACAGCTCTTCGCGATGGTCCGATATTTACAAGAACAATCCGGTCATCGGGCTTTGGTTCAGGGCGGAACTTAGAAAAGACCCAGTCGGTAAGCTGAAACTCTCCAAGCGCCTGCGAGATTGGGTCAATAAAGCTGAAGACTTTCATGTTCGGGAGTGCAGAGAAACCCCACATGGTCAGAAAGACAAAGGACGTGACAAAGATCCCTTTAAGAATTATTTTTTTCATAACAGGCCAGGTATCCAGTAAATTTAGAAATTAGCTCCGAAAGACACCATATTTTATTGAATAACTCACGACTCACAATAGCTCAATACGTTGACGGACTTGCCTCCGGAGACAGGATCGTGCTCTCTAAAGCCATCACGCTTGCAGAAAGTAACCTGCCGAACGATCAGATTTTAGCGGGACAGCTTATTGAACAGATCATGCCGCGCACCGGAAACTCCATCCGCATCGGGATCACGGGCGTGCCTGGCGTTGGAAAAAGCACCTTCATTGAAGCTTTCGGCAATACGTTGAGTGACGATGGAAAAAAAATAGCAGTGCTCACCATCGATCCGTCAAGTCAGCTTACGAAGGGAAGCATTCTTGGTGATAAAACCCGCATGCAATCGCTGTCTAAAAATCCCAACGTTTACATCCGCCCGACCGCTTCGGGAAATATCCTTGGTGGAATTGCAAACCGAACGCGTGAAGCGATGCTGTTGTGTGAGGCCGCAGGATTCGATGTAATCATCGTGGAGACCGTTGGGGTTGGTCAGTCTGAAGTGAGCGTCAGAAACATGGTCGATTTCTTTCTGTTGCTCATGCTTGCCGGTGCGGGTGATGAACTCCAAGGCATCAAGAAAGGAATAATGGAGATGGCAGATGCGATCGTGATCACGAAGGCGGATGGTGATAACATTCAACACGCAACCAAAGCCCAGGCGGATTTTCAACATGCGCTTCATCTTTTTCCCGCACGTTCATCGGGCTGGTCTCCTGTCGTATCAACAAGTTCCTCGATTGAGAACAAAGGGATCGCGGAGGTGTGGAAGCTGATCAAAAAATTTCAGACAAAAACTTCTGAGTCGGGTTTCTTCGAACAACAGCGAAGTGAACAGAATGTGCAGTGGTTTAAAGAATACTTCCAGCAACTTTTGGTTCTTGACTTTCAGCGCAACGAGTTTCTTCAAAATGCCATGGCGAAATTGTCGGTGTCAGTCCGGGAGAAATTAACGTCACCTTACTCGGCAGCTCAGCAACTGCTCGCTGAGTATCATAAGTTGATCAGGGAATCGTGACCTCGCAGAACAGGAAAGGTGTGACAGTCTCGTGAATGTCGCCACCATCATCGACAAATTTGAATTTGTAGTCCCGTGCGACCACCTCGATAGTTTTTACCCGCACAGGTTCGGCAAAAACCGGCCCGTCATAAACGAACGTATGAAACTCGCCATTTTCCCCGCAAGGGTCGACACCAATTGGCAGGTCAGCCAGGAATTTTTCATCAATTGTTCTGCCCAGCGCTGCCTTCGAAAAATATTTTCCATTCGCAGCACAGACCAGTGTTTTAAAACCGAGGTTTATAAAGTCGTGAATCAGGATATCGGAATCGATTTTCCACAGCGGATAAATTCCCGAAAGACCAGCGTCTACAAGAAGGTCATCGCGAAATTTTTTTAAGTCTTCCAGAAAAATATCGCCAAATACAATGGCATCCACACCACGCACCTTGAGCGTCCTGTAATAATTCGCCATGAGTGTGGTGTAGGCATCATGACTTTCCGAGGCATCCATGTACAGTTTTTCGAGACGAAGGCCAATTGTCTCCGCCTGCGCTTCAATCACTGATTCACGAATACCGTGCATGCCGACACGTCTGCTCTCGCTGTCGAACACCGTATGAATACTATCAACCTCGTATTCAGGATTCGTCAAAATTTTGTACAAAGCAAAAGCGGAGTCTTTACCTCCGCTCCAGCTTACTGCTACCCGCTTCTTCATTCCTCTATCATTCATCTATTTTGACTGCTTATCCTTCCTGAATCCGTACGGGCAATGCCTGCAGCCATTCCTGCAGCAATAGCCTCGTTTCAGATGATAGGCTTCGGTAAAAACCATCAGACCATTCTCCATGTACCAGTAGACCGGTTCATTGTTCTTCGAATCGTCTTTTGGTTTTTCCTCGTTCATCACTAAAAACTATATCGAACGCCCGTGTTGAAGGTTCTGCCTCGTGTTGTGTATCCGTAAACAGCAACAAAATCCTCATCCAAAAGATTGTTCACTGAGGCATAAACATTCAGTTTCTTTTTGAAAAGATCATACGATGCAAAAATATCAACCAGCTGAAAATCTGCCAGCGTTATTTCGCGGAAACTGAAATAATCAAAGGTAGTGCGCTTACCCGTATAGTTGTAATCGGCCTTCAGTGTCAGATTTTGAATCGGTGCCCACGTAACCGATGCTCCATATTTCTTTTTAGGAATCCTGTAGAAACTCACCGGTATGTCGGTATCCATAGTGGTCCAGTGTGCGGATGCTGCCAATGATTCACTTAGCTCAACCGCTGCGGACAATTCAATCCCGTTGACATTTCGTTCGGTAGAAAGATTCCTGTATTCGCCCCTGACGTAGTTGCCTTCGGCATCAAAAATTGAAACAAAGTCGATCGGACTGCTTTCGTCACGGGAGAACCAGGTCCCGGTGAAGGTGATCCTGTCCGTCAGCAACGAAAATCCTGCTTCATAATTCAGCGCTTCTTCCGGCTTCAACTGCGTGTTTCCATAGATCGAATAGAGTTGATACAGCGATGGCGTTACATAACTCGTGGCGATCGATCCAAAAACCTTATACCTGAAATTTCCATCCTGGTTAAAAAGCATAGACGGATTCAGATTGTAAACAACCTTCGAGCCGTAGACGCTATGTGTATTCAATCTCAAGCCTGCATGAACGCTGAATCCTGCAGGCAAGTCTATCAGCAATGAAACATATGGATCGAAGATTGAAAAGTTTGCCGTGTCATTGCTTATGCTTCCCTGCTGCTCAAATGCGAGGTCCTGGTAGTTCAGGCCTGCCAGTGTCTGCACGCTGCGCGAAAAACGGTGGCGGTGCGTGATCTCTCCCTGGAAGTTATTGCCTTGATAGGTGGCCGGGAATGCGCTGAAAAATTTCCGCTCGTTCACGTTGTAAAAAAACTTTCCCTCAACTTCTCCATTGGCATATTGATAACGCGGCACAAGGCCCAGCCGCACCTGGTCGTATTCCTGGCGATTGCTGGCGTCTGCAAATTCGAACGCATCGTAGTCAGATTCAAATTTTTCATAAGCAGAATGGAGGTTCACGGAAAATCGGTCGGTGAATTTGTAGCCGAGCTTTAACAATCCATTCTGACGTTTAAATCCGTCTTTGTCGAATTCCACAGCGGGATCATTGTCCTGCGCAGCGGAAAATCCTTCGGATGACAAATTGTTCGCGGAACCGAAATAAGTGAACTTGCCTTCGGTCCCACTGACATTCAGGTTCTGAGAGAATGTGCCGAAAGACCCCGCTGTGACTTCTGCTGATCCGGAAAAATTCTGAGCTGCATCCTTCAACTTAATATTAATCACTCCGGCTGCCGCACTGGTTCCATACAGTGTGCTGAGTCCGCCTTTCAAAATTTCGATCGATTGAATTTGGGAAACGGGAATGTAGCGAAGATCATACTCTGCGTTGATCGCGGAAGGGTCATTCAGCGGAACGCCATCGATGAGAATCAGCGTCTGGCGGTTTCTCGCACCACGCAGGTAGTAAGAGATGTTCGCACCCGGAGTTCCGAAATTCCCGTCCATCTGCAATCCGGGAACCTCGTTAAGCAAGTCGCTGAGTGCTTTTCCACCGTTTCGCTGGAGTTGTTCCAACGGGATCTTGTGAATTGTTTTTCCTGATTTTTCGACCGGAACTTCAAACTTCGTTCCTGTCACCACCACTTCCTGAAGCAGTGTAGTTTTTAAAGAATCCTGTGCATGCGCACCAAATGAGATGAGGCCACATAGGACCAGCATTTTTTTTCTCATAGCATTTTTTGTTAAAGGGTTAAACACTATGAGCCCTGGAAGAAAAAAAGTGAAATAAAACGGAGTACCGTCTACCTCATTGCCTTTCACCCGAAAGCTCTGAACTATTACAGACACAAGGCAGGTCTCCTGGCTTCCACTTGCTGATGCCTTCCCATACTGACGGTACCGTCAGCACAGTGGCGTTAAGATGATCAGCAATCAAAATGTGGTATACAGTTGCGGGGACAGCTCCGGAATTTCACTGACGTGAGCACCGGTATTCCCTTTTAATCTTCTGATGAAGTTTCAGCAGAAGAACCGTGTATCTGGGCGCAATATTAGGGAGATTTGAGTGAAATGCAAAAGCTGCCGCTGCGGGCTACATGTTGCAAGCATTTTGCTCATCCGGGTTTTCTCATTTCTTTTGCCTATGCGTTATTTTATTGCCACAACCATTCTTTTATTTTTTTTAATCGCCTGCGAAAAGAAAAGCGAGTCAGCATCATCTATCAATGGTGATACCGTAGCTGTCGAACTTAAGTATGCCGAAGGATTCAAGGTATCGAAGGTTGGAAACATCACGCATGTTGAAGTGACTTACCCTTATCAGGGAGCAACGTCCGGCTATTCTTATCTGCTTGTTCCGAAAGGTGAGGAAGTTCCCGAACATCATCCCGATACGAAGGTGATTCAGATCCCTATCGAATCAATTGTTTGCACCTCCACCACCCACATCCCACTTCTCGACTACCTCGATGCAACGGACAAACTCGTGGGCTTTCCTACAACGGATTACATCAGCTCGGAAAAAATGAGAAAACGAGTTGATGGTGGGAAAGTGGAGGAACTTGGGGTTGATAAGGGCTTGAACCTGGAGAAGCTCGCGATGCTCAAACCTTCTATGGTGATGGGATACACGATGACAGGTGATTACGGGCAATACAAAAAGATGGAAGACCTGGGGGTCGGTGTTGTGATGAATGCAGAATACCTGGAGAAGCATCCGCTGGGTCGCGCTGAGTGGATAAAATACATGGCGCTTTTCCTCGACAAAGAAAAACAGGCAGACTCGGTCTTCAATGCTATCGAAAAAAATTACAATGAGACGCTGGCAAAAGTCAAAGTCGCTGAAAGGAAGCCCACAGTGCTTAGCGGAATTGTGTATGGCGATGCATGGTTTCTCCCTGGAGGACAAAACTATGCCGCTAAACTTTTAAAGGATGCAGGGTGCGAATACCTGTGGAGCGATGACACATCAAACGGTTATCTGGAATTGAGCTTCGAATCGGTTTATCAAAAAGCGCACGATGCTGACTTGTGGATAGGTGTTGCTACGATGAAATCATTGAACGACCTGAAAAATGCAGATGAGCGTTACGCAAGATTTAAACCCTTCCGCGAAAAGCAGGTGTACACCTATGACGCAAGAAAAGGTGCAAAAGGCGGAAGTGAATTTCTTGAACTCGGGTACCTGCGGCCAGATCTTATTTTGCTTGACCTGGTAAAGATTGCGCATCCGGAATTACTGCCACAGCATCAGTTGTTTTTTCACAAGAGGCTTGAGTAGGAGTCGGACTGGTGCGATCTTCACCTCATCCCTGCCCCTTCTCCTGAAGGAGAAGGGATGTGCTCCGATTACAACTTGGTGCGCGAAGTTAAAGCGCACACTCCCCTCTCCTTTAGGAGAGGAGTTGGGGGTGAGGTGAAGAGAAACTGTCTCAAAGAGTATCGAGTACTTCTTCTGTTACAATGGGAAGACCTGCCTGTTGCATGGCGCCAAAACCTCCGTATACATTGATCAGGTTCTTAAAACCATGATTCTTCATGATGGAAATGGCGGTCATCGAACGATAACCTCCTCCACAGTGTACAACGTAAGGTTTGTTCTTATCGAGACCTTCCAGGTTCCCGGGAAAATCCGCAAGCGGTAAAAATGTAGCATCCTTCAGGTGGCTGATATTCCACTCGCCCGGCTTTCGCACATCAAGCACTTGCACATCCTTGTCGATCCCGGCTTTCATTTGTGCTGCGGTAATGGAGTGTACAGTCTCAGGTTTTTCATCCCACCCGCTGATTCCATCCTTCAGGTAGCCGAGAACATTTTCATAACCAACACGGGCAAGACGCAATACTGACTCGCTTTCCTTGCCCGGCTCAGTCACCAGCACAATGCTTTTTGTGATATCGATGAGCGTTCCAACCCACACCGCGAATTGTCCGTTCAGTCCGATGTTGATTGAGCCAGGAATAAAACCTTTTTCAAAATCATCTGCTTTGCGTGTATCCAGCACCGTTGCTCCGGCTTTGATCGCCTTGCGTACATCTTCGGCCGTCAGCGGTTTGCTGTTCGTATCCATTACTTTTTCAAGCGGATCGTAGCCTTGCTTATTGATGCGCGCGTCTTCAAAGAAATATTGTGGTGGCGGAAGAATTCCCTCTGTTACTTTTTCAATGAACTGTTCACGCGTCTGCTCCTGGAGCGCATAATTGAATTTCTTCTGCTCGCCAATCGTTGAAAATGTTTCCTTGCCGATATTTTTTCCGCAGGCAGAGCCAGGTCCGTGTGCAGGGTAGACGATCACACTGTCGGGCAGCGTTTTGATTTTTGTGTTGAGCGAATCATACAACATACTCGCAAGCGCTTCGCGGGTCATCACACCATCGAGAAGGTCTGGCCTTCCTACGTCTCCAACGAACAGTGTATCTCCTGTAAAGATTGCGTGCTCTTTTCCTTTCTCATCAAACAACAGGAAACAACTTGACTCGGGCGTGTGCCCAGGTGTATGCAGGACTTTGATCTTCAGTCTTCCAAGTTTAAAAATTTCTTCATCCTTCGCGTTGTAAACCTTGTATTGTGTTTCCGCATTGGGGCCATATACAATCGGTGCGTTTACTTTCCTGGACAAATCAATATGACCTGACACAAAATCTGCGTGGAAATGCGTTTCAAAAACATACTTAATGCTGGCACCTCTTTTTTCTGCAAGGGTGATATAAGGTTCAGTCTCACGTAGCGGGTCGATGATCGCTGCCTCGCCTTCTGATTCTATGTAATAGGCAGCCTCTGCCAGGCAATTTGTGTAAAGTTGTTCGATGTACATGCGCTTTTTGGGATTTGCACCTTCATCCGATCGTCTGGAAGAATGTCCAGACTGTCGACTAGTTGCTTGTTTTGGCTTAAAACACCACAAATCTCAGAAAAATTCTCAGGATTTCAGCTTTGCCGATGTAACTTTACCCTTCAGATGGATCGCGTGAGACGTATTTTCTTCATTTTTTTCGCCCTGCTAGTTCCTTTCAATCTTGTCAGTAACCCCGGGAAGCCATTTCTAACAGCCGTTACTCCTGGAGCATTCACACCGTTTGAAGAGAACGGAAAAGTAGGCCTCAAAAACGAGCAGGGGCAAATCGTCATTCCGGCACAATACGAATCGATTGGCTGGAGCGATGGTGAATTTTCATTGCTGGGCAACGTCACGGGCTACCGGAGCAAAGGCTTCTGGGGTCTGATTAATACGCAAAACAACAAAGTAACCAGAGCGGAATACGAAGAGCTGACACCTGGCCAGGGCGAGATCATTGTTGCCCGAAAAAAATTGCCCGGCACTGTAACGGTGCGAAGCGGCTGTATCAGCTTGTCAGGAAAACAGATCATTCCTTTCATGTACGATGGAATAAGGATTGAATCGTTCCGTGCGATCGTCAACACTCGTTCGGGAAACCAGTTTAAGCACGGCCTCATCGATCTTGAAAACCGAGTTCTTATTCCGCTGAATTATCAACGCATCTATCCGCTCGGAAGCCTGCGGTTTGCTGTCGAAAATTTTGAAAACAAAACTGCAATCTTCAGCGAGGATGGAAAACAGCTCTCCGGATTTTTAATCGACAGCATTTCTTCTTTCAAAAAGGACCTCGCAATCATCTATCAAAATGATCTGCAAGGTCTGATCAACCGCAATGGCGAAATCAAACTCGAAGCTGCGAGGTGTGAGATAAGGCTGGACGATGATGGCTTAGTTTCCACACGACCGTCAAACCGCTGGGTGATTCTGGACGGTCAGAACAAAGCCACTCGTGAGCTGAATGCTGACACAGTGATCGTAGTGAGCAAAAATCTTTTGAAAATAAAGACAGGTGGTAAATTCAAGCTGACCAACACTGAATTTACGCCCATTACAGAGGAGTCATTTTCGTCAATCGGAACATTCAATAACGGGAAGGCATATTTTTCACAAGGCAATCGTTTTGGTGTCATCAATAAGAACGGCAAGCTGCTTGTGAAACCCCTGTATGAAAAAATCCAGGTTGTTAACGTCAATGCGATCGCTCAATTAGTGACTGACCATCGTTACGTATTGCTTGACTCAGGCGGAAATTCTCTTTCAATCAGGAGCTACGAGTCTATCGAACCATTCAACGGAAAATTTTTTCCTGTCAGAAACCGTGGATTCTGGGGCGCACTGAATGCGGCAGGAAAAGAGATTATCGCCTGCACACATGACTCTATCGGACAGGTTTTCGATGATCTCGTAGTCGTAAAATTCAAGGGCAGGTATGGTGTGATCAATCTGAAAGAAGACTGGATGGTAACACCGCAGGCCGGAAAGATCGAACTCGTCAACACTGAGCGGTACCTCGTTCAAAACGGAAAGACAAAATTTTTGAAATCCTTCAAGGGAGAAATCATCTACTTTTCTGATAACCCACTCTCTTTGAAAAATGGTTTTCTGATCGAGTCGCTGCAGTCAGGATCATTTTTGAAAATCGATATGCAGGGATTGATTGCCGAGCGCTTCGATCGTCCGGATGCCGTCCAGGAATTATACGAGGAGAGTGAGGGGCTTCGTGCGATCAAAAAGGATAACCGCTACGGTTTTGTTGACAGCCGCGGCAGGCTGCGCATAGCCAATCGTTATGAGAACGTCAGGAGTTTCAGGGAAGGCCTGGCACCGGTCATGATCCGCGGCAGATGGGGCTTCATTAGTCATGAAGATCAGATTGCCGTGCAACCGGTGTATGAGGAAGTTGAACAATTCTCCAATGGCTTCGCGAAGGTTAAACAACGGGATCAATATGGGCTGATCGACAAATCGGGAAAGCTCGTGCTACCGGTCCGTTATGAAGCGCTTGAGGTACTGCCTGACAAGCGTATCAAGGTAAAGCAAAATGGAATGTGGGGGCTGTCGGAAAATAACGGCAAGATCCTCCTGCATCCGAAGTTCGAAACACTTACACCATTACCCAACGGGTATGCGATCATTTCTCAGAATAGTAAGTACGGTGTTGTCACGCTGGACGGTTTGAGTACTATTCCGCAGGTGTATGATGGAATTTCATACGATGCGATCCATGATGTGTTTATGGCAATGAAACGGACGGAATGGGAAGTTGTGAAGATCCAATAGCACGATCCAAAAATCCAAATTTGAAGTCGGGTTAGTCACAAAAAATCCCAAATTCCGAAAGCGGGAGCCTTTGGAATTTGGGATTTGGTTTTTGGATCTTGGACCTTTACTCTTTCTTGATGCCTGACTGGCCTGCACCTGAGATCGACTGTCTCATTCCAGTATCAGCCTGAACATTTTGCATCTTGTAGTAATCCATCACGCCAAGGTTGCCCTTTACGAATGCATCGGAAATAGCTTTTGGAATTTCGGCTTCTGCTTCAATTACTTTTGCGCGGGCTTCCTGTGCTTTCGCTTTCATTTCCTGCTCGAGCGCCACGGCCATTGCTCTTCTCTCTTCAGCGCGCGCTTCCGCTACTTTCAAGTCGGCAGAAGCCTGATCGATCTGAAGTTTTGCTCCAATGTTCGCTCCAACATCAACGTCCGCGATATCGATGGACAGAATTTCAAATGCCGTTCCTGCATCCAGGCCCCGTGACAACACAAGCTTCGAAATCTTATCCGGACTTTCGAGCACCTCCTTGTGCGACTTGGCTGAACCAATGGATGAAACAATACCTTCACCAACGCGCGCGAGAATCGTGTCTTCACCGGCACCACCGACCAATTGTGCAATGCTTGCGCGAACGGTAACCCGCGCTACTGCGATCAGCTGAATTCCGTCAGCAGCAACTGCGGCAACTTTCGGTGTGGTGATCACTTTCGGATTAACGGAGATCTGCACAGCCTGGAATACATCACGACCAGCGAGATCGATCGCTGTAGCCTGCTTAAAGCTGAGATTGATATTTGCTTTGTCAGCGGAAATCAAGGCACGGATAACATTTGGAACATTTCCACCTGCGAGGTAGTGTGTTTCAAGTTCGTTCGAAGAGATGGCGAGTCCTGCTTTCGTTGCTGTGATCAGCGAATCGACAACCACGCGTGGCGGCACTTTTCGGATTCGCATGAATACCAAGTCAAACAGCCCTACTTTCACTCCGGAAAAGATCGCGGTAATCCAGAGATTAACCGGGACAAAATAAAGAAAGATGAAGAAGAGGATTATTCCTCCGAATATCACAATTAGCAATCCTGCTCCTTGAATTTCCATAGTACGGGTTTATTTAATTGGTTCGACAATGATCTGATTTGATAGTATGAGTTTGATGCGTATGGGCGTTCCGTTGTCAACGTAGTCGCCTAGTGTTTTCACTTCGTATTCCTGATTCTTAAACCTTGCCTTTCCGACAGGCCGCAACGTTGAGAGTGCCTGGCCTTCATCGCCAATAACAAGTTCATCCACAAGGCCCTCGTTCACTTTGGATTTGTGCGAAGTCTTTAGCGAAAACTTATTCCACGCACCGCTTTTGAAACTATAATAGAGTGATCCTGCTGTGGCAAGCCCCATTCCGAGCAGAATATAGAAACCCACGTCACTGCCGAAATGCTGATAACTGATGACGATTCCAGCGATGGAAAACACCACGCCCAGCACACCCACGAATGTTGTTCCGGGGATAAAAATGATTTCAGCAATAATGAGTGCGAGGCCAATTGCCAAAAGGGCAACAATGATTATCCACATCAGCATACAAGCGGGGTAAAATCAAATATAGTGAGGAAATTTAACAATGGCGGCTTCGCACCGCCATTGTATTAATAAGCGCGCGCGAAAAGCACCCTTCTGCTGGAAGGTTTGCCTGAATAAATGCACTTCCCGGCCTCTTCTTTGGCATCGAGCGGGATGCATCGGATAGTAGCTTTGGTTTCTTCCTTGATAGCAGCCTCTGTCTCCACAGTGCCATCCCAATGCGCTGCAACGAATCCGCCCTTGTCGTCAAGGACTCTCTTCAATTCATCATATGTATCCACCTTTGTGACGTGCTCATCGCGGAACTTCAGCGCTTTTGTGTAGATGTTTGCCTGAATATCATCGAGCAACTTAGGAATACGGGTGGCGACTTCATCGAGTTTCATCACCTGTTTCTCCTTTGTATCTCTTCGTGCAACCTCAACGGTTCCGTTTTCAAGATCTCTTGGCCCGATCGCCAGTCGCACTGGCACCCCCTTCAGTTCCCATTCCGCGAACTTGAAACCAGGCTTTTGTGTATCGCGGTTGTCAAACTTCACAGCATAACCCTGCTTGCGCAGTGCTGACGAAAGCTCATCAACCTTTTCCGTTATTTTTTTGAGTTCCTCTTCACTTCTGAAAATCGGCACTACAACGACATGGATAGGCGCGAGTTTTGGAGGAAGGATCAGACCATCGTCATCAGAGTGTGCCATGATGAGTGCACCCATCAGTCGCGTGCTCACACCCCATGATGTTCCCCACACGTCTTCGAGTTTTCCTTCTTTACTCGTAAACTGTACGTTAAACGCTTTGGCAAAATTCTGTCCAAGGAAATGAGATGTTCCTGCCTGCAACGCTTTCCCATCCTGCATCATCGCCTCGATGCAATAGGTATCCACCGCGCCAGGGAATCGTTCACCTTCGCTCTTTCTGCCCTTTACAACCGGCATTGCCATAAACCCCTCGGCAAAATCAGCATACACATTCAAAATCAGTTCGGTCTCCTTTATCGCTTCATCGGCATTAGCGTGGGCAGTGTGACCTTCCTGCCAGAGAAACTCTGCTGTGCGCAGGAAAAGACGCGTCCGCATCTCCCAACGCACTACGTTGGCCCATTGGTTGATCAGAATGGGAAGGTCGCGATATGACTGAATCCACTTTTTGTAAGTACTCCAGATAATGGCTTCGCTGGTCGGACGCACCACCAACTCTTCTTCCAGGCGAGCGTCAGGGTCTACCATGAGTTTCCCCTTCTTATTGGGATCAGCTTTAAGGCGATAGTGTGTAACAATAGCACATTCTTTTGCAAACCCCTCAGCATTCTGCTCTTCCGCTTCGAACAAACTCTTGGGCACGAATAACGGGAAGTAAGCGTTCGAGTGACCAGTGTCTTTGAACATCTTATCCAGCGCTTGCTGCATTTTTTCCCAAATGCTGTAGCCATAGGGTTTAATTACCATGCAGCCGCGTACTTCGGAATGTTCTGCCAGGTCGGCCTTCTTAACTAACTCGTTGTACCACAATGAGTAATCTTCGCTCCTGGATGGTATATCTTTCGCCATACTGGTATAATTATTGCCCTAATCAAGTGTTTCGAACGGCAAATATAATCGGGAATCTGTCAATTGCAGGAAGGGTTGTTCTAAACCTTTTACCGCTTTTGCGGGTCAAAAGAAATGCCGATTATATTTTGTAAGTTTAGAGAATACTTTTCGACCGATTAACGTTATTATTTCAACAGCAAAATTGGGTGCTATGAAAATCAAGGTCATCATTTTAGGACTTCTTTCGTTTGTGGTGTTTGGGAATGCATTTGCTCAGGTTGAGCAGGATGATATGTATTTCAACGCCAAGGATCGCGCGAAGCTCCGTGAAGCAGAGAAGTCGAATTCCATCGCGTATACTTCTTCCCGCAAGGCGAAAGAAAGAGACGAGGATTCGAACCCAACCGATAGCTACTCGGCAAGAAACGTTAATCCGGAATACACTTCGCGTGCTCAGTCACAAACTTCGCAGAGCGATGAAGAGGATTACTATGTAGCTAACTATCGCTACGCAAATCAATCGTACTACAACAACTTTAACTCGAATTATAATAACTGGTATAACAACCCGTGGTACCGGTCTAACTATTGGGGTTCTTCCATTTACGGATGGAATTCCCCATATTATGGTTCACCCTATGATGCCTGGGGAAGTCCGTGGGGAAATCCTTACTACCGCTCTTCGTGGTCGTCTGGGTTTAGCTTCTACTATGGCAACAGCTGGAATTACGGCTGGAACAATTGCTTTAGTTGCTCACCATACGCTTACTATGATCCCTACATGGATTTCTACAATCCGTACTACGCGTACGGTTACAACCCCTACATGTCGTTTGGACGTCCTTACTACTATGGCGGAGGCGCATGGAACCGTCCGTATCGTGTAGTCTATATTGAGAATGATGACTATCGTGGAAACTATGGCAAGCGCAACTCGCGCAGCAGCCAGTTGAGCCGCGACTCGGATCAGGGCACACGTACGAATGGAAGAATTGTTGACGGTCGCGATGGAAGAACAAATTCCGGTGGACGTGTCAACCGTGAGCAGGAACACTACAACAGCACGTGGAGAAATACGAATCGTAGCAATACGAATTCGTCTTACTCAACTCCGCCAAGGACCTCAACACCTTCGTGGAACAATAATAACAGCAACAATTCAGGCAACAGCAGATCTTCATGGGAAAGCCAGCAGCGTTCGACTCCTTCTTACTCGCCATCTCCGTCAAGAAGTTCGGATGCTGGCAGAAGTTCTAGTCCGCCATCTGGTGGCTCGAGCGGGTCCGGTTCAAGATCGTCTCGCGGCAGGGACTAATATTTTACCTTAACATTTAACAAAAGGTATCTAAGATGAAAAAACTCATCTTTATTGTTACACTCATGTCCTTAGGATCGACTGGTTTCGCCCAGGACTTCGTAGATAATGCGCTATTGTTTTCAAGAACGCGTCCGGGAGGCAGTGCGCGGATCCAGGCGCTTGGCGGTGCCCAAACTGCCCTTGGCGGGGATTACAGTTCAGCCTTTTCAAATCCGGCAGGCCTTGGAATGTTCAACCGGTCTGAATTTACAATCACACCGTCATTCAACTTCAACAAGGTCTCCTCAAACTACCTGGGCACGAAGACAGACGAAAGCCGAATAGGTTTCAGCATCCCAGGCTTGAGTCTTGTTTATCATCATGAATCCGGAAAAGAACGTGGTTTCCTTGGCGGCTCATTCAGTGTAAGCATGAATCGAATCAACGATTTCAATCGCAACTTCCGATATACCGGAGTGAACAGCGAACACTCTTTAATCGATTATTTCCTTAACGATGCAGATGGCGTTGATCCCGAAAGCTTCTTATGGCGAAACAACCAGGAGCCCGGTGATAATTTCTTCACGCTTACCGGACTTGCATACAACAACTACCTCATCTCAGATGTTGATCCCGGGAACGGAAACATCGAGTATCGCTCTTTGCTCACACCACTTCCCGCAGAAAATGGTTTGCCTGCCGAGATTCGCACACTTACGCAGCAGGAGATCAGCGAGTCGCGGGGCGCACAAACACAGTGGTCAATTTCTTACGGTGCAAATTTCAATGACATGGTTTTTCTCGGGGCTGGTATCGGCATTTCTTCTATCCGCTATAAGATCAGGCAGTATTTCAAAGAGTCTGACTTCAGCTTCAGCGAGGATGCCACCTATAACCCTGTCGAGTACTATCAGACGGATGAAGAGTACAACATCCGTGGCTCAGGCGTTAACCTAACTTTAGGCGCTGTGGTACGACCTGTGGATTTTCTCCAGGTGGGAATCTCCTACGCAACACCAACCTATTACAACATTGTCGACAACTATAATGCGCGGATTGACAGTGAATGGAATGTTTATGACAACGGTAATTCGAATTATCCGGATCAGCCTTCTGTCTTTGAGCGATTCGGAGATCCGCTGACTTCGGAATACAACCTTTCGACACCATCGCGCTTAAGCGGAGGAATTACTTTCATCTCCAAGCTCGGGTTTATTACGTTTGATGTTGAGCGCAGCAACTATGCGGGCGCGCGTTACGATTCGAACATTGATGCGGATTTCAATCCGGAAAACCAGTCGATCAAAGCTGAGTATGAGACAGAGTATAATTTCAGAACAGGTGCCGAATACCGCTTTGAAAAGTATCGCGTGAGAGCAGGATTCAATTATATGCCAGATCCGTTCATCTACAATGATACTGACCAGAGCATCAAAACTTTCAGCGGAGGTGTAGGCTATCGTGGCAGCAAATATTTTGTCGATCTCGCAGCGGTATTCAGCAATACCCGCAGGAGCAGGTCACCGTATTTTGTCGATGGCCCGGATCCGATCGCCTATCAGAAATACACTTCTGCCTCTTACCTGCTGACCTTCGGATTGCTCTTCTAAGATTACCTTGGACGGGATTCATTTCGCATCCAAAGCATTCAGAATACTTTCAAGTGTTGGATTTTGCAGCGTGATCTTTGCCTTTCGATAAGTCTCGAGTCGTGTGTCGAGAATTTTTCCAAGTTTCATTCGCAGTTCTTCTTCACTAGTATTTTGAAGAAGCGGACGTGTCGAACGCTTCCCGGTTCGATTCACAAGCGTTTCGAGGGGCACGTCAAGAAAGATGCTTATCCCGTTCTGGTTGATCACATCGATCCCGCTGTAGAAAACCGGAGCACCTCCACCTGTTGCCATCACGAATGACTCGCCTGAAACTGCAAACTGATTTAAGAGTTTCGATTCGACCTGCCGGAAATAATCTTCTCCCGACTGGCTGAAAATTTCCGGAATGGACCGCTGCTCTTGCTTTTCAATTTCATGATCGAGATCGACAAATGTTGTCCTCAGCGTGCTGGCGAGTTGCCTGCCTGCAGTGCTTTTCCCCGAGCCAGGCATGCCGATCAGGAAAATCTTCATATCAGTTAATGAGTTCCAGAACTTCTGAAGCTTCAGGGGTATCGTTGTGATGCCACATACCCTTAACGGTGCCGTCTACCCACAGCGTTAGTCCTGGGTTCGCCCGGACGATTGTCTTGAGCACCGTTCCGTCAGCGTAGTAATAAGGGAATGCGAGCTGATGTTCATGGCGGAAAGTTTCAAACTGTTCGCCACTCGAAGCTGTCAGTGCCAGCACTTCAACTTTACCCTCGAGATTCTTGGCAAGCTTGCGGATATCGGCAATGTTATCAGTTGATACTTTCTGGACATCATATACCACGATGATCAGCTTTGCGCCCTGAAATGTCTGCTGCGTATAGTCTTCTCCCTCGACACTTGTCACCGCGTAATCGGTGATCTTTGCTTTTGTCCGCCCGGCATTGGTCTGCTCGACACTTTTGTATTTATACTGTGTGGTGTCCATCAGGTATTTGTCTGATCGAACCTCTTCGCCATTGTCTTTCTTTACAAAAACATATTCGAAGATCGGCTGTTCCGCTGGCTTCATTTGTTCCGGAATATTGTTGCCAATGCGGTATGCACGGAAGTCGATGAACGGAAGGTGTTGAATCGCATAAATTCCAAGGAAGATGCTGAGGGCCGTAACGAATCCGACCACGGCATGCCCTTCACGTGTCCTCAGTACAGGCACGTATGTTTTCCGATACCAGAACAGGTGAAGGATGAAGATCATCAGAAATACATCTTTTGAAAAAGATTCCCACGGGGTGAGTTTGATGGCATCGCCAAAACATCCACAGTCTGTCACCTTGTTGAAGTAAGCTGAATAGAAAGTGAGAAAGGTGAAGAAGATCATCAGCGCGAGCATCACCTTCGTAGTAATCTCCATCTTGTAGTAGATGAGCACTGCCACGCCAAGCACTACTTCAAGCACAATCATGATCATACCGATCTCCAGTGCATACGGAATAAAGTATTCAAAAAAGGATCCGAAATCTTCGGCAAACACCTCAAAGTATTCTTCGAGTTTGATACGGGTGCCGATCGGATCGTTCAGTTTGATCAGCCCTGAAAAAATGAACAACAACCCCACCAGGTAACGCGAAATCTCATCAACAATTCTTTTGAACATATTTTTTACGCTTTCAACTTGATCAATGCAAATACGGAATAGTTAATCATGTCCTGATAATTCGCCCGCACCCCTTCGCTCACGAGGGTTTTGCCGGCATTATCTTCAATTTGCTTTACGCGAAGCAATTTCATCAGGATAATATCGGTTATTGAAGTGACACGCATTTCGCGCCACGCTTCGCCATAGTCGTGATTCTTATTTTGAAGCAGATCAAACGTCTCTTTTGCTGCACGGTCGTAATACTGCTCGAGTTCTTCGAACTTCATTTCGAGCTTATTCGAATTTTCGAGCTGCATCTGGATGAGCGCGATCAGGCAGTAGTTGATAATTCCTACAAATTCATCCCGGATCGGGTCACTTACCTTCTGGACGCCCTTTTCCTGAATGCTGCGGATGCGTTGCGCTTTGATGTAGATCTGGTCAGTGATCGAAGGCAGCCGAAGCACACGCCAGGCGGTGCCATAATCGCGGGTCTTCTTTTCAAAAAGCGTTTTGCAGGTGGCAATTACCTCTTTATATTCGACAGCAGTTTTTTCAACCATAAATAAGCAGCGTGCAAATTACAGGATTTTCCACAAACAAAACACTCAACCTTGCCGGGCGGCTAATGGTTTTGGATTCACCAAAAGTGATGGGAATTCTCAACGTTACGCCTGACAGCTTTTTTGATGGCGGAAAATTTATGTCTGAAACAGAAATACTTGGCCAGGCCGAAAAACTGCTTACTGAAGGCGCTGACTTTCTCGACATTGGCGGGTACTCTACCCGGCCGGGAGCTGATGACATTTCCATCGAGGAGGAAATCAGGCGAAGTGTCGGGGCCATAAAGTCTGTCCTGAAACATTTCCCATCAGCGCTCATATCAATCGACACCTTTCGCAGCGAGGTTGCCCGTAGCGCGGTACAAGAAGGAGCCGTCATGGTAAACGATGTCTCTGGCGGAGAACTTGATAGCCGGATGTACGAAATGATATCAACCCTGCGGGTACCCTACGTGCTCATGCATATGCGAGGCAACCCAAAAACGATGACAAAGCTGACGGAGTATGATGACGTTGTGAAAAACCTCCTTGACTATTTCCATCCACGCATTCACCGCCTCAGGCAACTCGGGGTGCACGACATACTCATTGATCCGGGATTCGGTTTTGCTAAGACACGGGCGCAAAACTTCGAAATGCTCAATAAGCTTGATCATTTTTCAATTCTGGGCGAGCCGTTGCTGGTCGGCCTCTCGAGAAAGTCGATGGTCTGGAAGACGCTCGGGATCGAACCGAAAGATGCATTGAACGGCAGCACCGCGCTTCACGCGATCGCGCTCATGAAAGGCGCTTCCATACTGCGTGTGCATGACGTCAGAGAATGTGTCCAGGTGGTAACGCTGGTCAGTCAAATGATGCGAGCCAGCAATCCAAAAAAAGATAAGAATGCCACTGAATAGCGCACCAAACTCTCTCTGAATTATTACATTTGTTACGGATGGTTTTCTTTCTTTTCAGGATCGGGTTCTTAAATGTTAGCTGGGTTGATGTGATCGACATTGCACTGGTAAGCATCTTATTATACCAGGTCTATAAACTCATCCGCGGCAGTATTGCCGTAAACATCTTCCTTGGTATTCTTGCCTTGTACCTCATCTACCTGATCGTGCGTGCGGCACAAATGGAACTTCTCGCAACGATACTCGGACAGTTTATGGGCGTGGGTGTTCTGGCGATGATCATTCTGTTCCAGCCTGAGATCCGGAAGTTCCTGCTCGTGATCGGACGCGGAACAGAATTCAGGGACAACTTTTTTAAGAATATCGCGAACTGGCGCAACAGCTACCACGATGATTTCGACATCAATCAGGTGATGGAAGCAGTGAAGACCATGAAGGCTACCAAGACGGGAGCGCTCATTGTTTTTTCGCGCGATGTCGAATTGAAGTTTTACATCGAGACCGGTGATCCGCTGAATGCCGAAGTAACTAAAAGGCTACTGATCGCAATTTTCAGCAAAAACAGTCCGCTCCACGATGGCGCAGTCGTCATCTACAAAGGTCGTGTGAAAGCTGCACGTTGCATCCTGCCGGTGAGTGAGAATGATCACCTGCCCGCACATTTTGGTTTGCGACATCGCGCTGCGGTAGGCATGTCAGAAAACACCGACACGCTCGTGCTTGCTATCTCTGAAGAGACAGGTCGTCTCATTCTTGCCCGCAACGGAAAATACCTGCGCGGTTTGAAGCTCAAACAAGTCGAACAAAAGATCCAGGAGTACCTGCACAAGACCGAGCCGGAGAATTGGGAAGAGTTCCAGAATGAGGCAGAGGAACTCACCAGCTAATATTCAAAACTTTTGATGTAATTATTCTGGTTGAGCATTGTTGCCAGCCGCGCCAGGTTTTCTTCTTTGCCGACAACATCAAAATAATAGTAACTATCGGTTTGAATCCGATACTCCTTCTTCCTGATAAATTTCAAATGAAGAAGCTTCATCTGCGCTTCGAGGAGATCAACTTTATTGTTCGTTACCTCAAACACGACACGCAGTTCAATTGTCTTGCTCAGCGCCTGAAAGAAAGCGCGTTGGAGATATACGAAAAGAGTCAGGACAAGGAACACGAGCGCCATAGCGCTGAACGCAAGTAAATATTCCCCGGCACCCACGGCAATACCAAGAGCTGCAGCTACCCATATGGTTGATGCCGTTGTCAGTCCTGAAATCGTCAATCCTTCACGCATGATTGCGCCTGCACCCAGGAAACCGATTCCCGTTACAACGTTCGCGGCAATACGTGACGCCCCGGCAGCATCCCCCAAATGATCGGAGAGCATCGTGAATATTGTGGAGCCAAGACATATGAGAATGATCGTTCTCAACCCCGCAGACTTGTTCCGATATTCACGTTCTCCCCCAATGATTACGCCTATGACGATAGATATGATTAGCTTTGTCAGTGTTTCTTCAATTCCCATCGATGCGCTTGAATGAACTCAACTAGCTATGAATAAAGTCATACCAATCATCCTGATTGCAATCCTCGGGGAAGGGGCAATTGCACAAAATCTCGAAACAGTAATTCAAAAAGGCCACGAATTAGCCGTAGTGGCGGTGGCGGTAAGCCCCGATAGTAATTTTGTGGCTACCGCGAGTAAGGACAAATCCATCAAACTGTGGGAGCTGGGCACCGGGCGCGAGATCAGGAGCTTTCTGGGCCACGAAATGACTGTCTCAAGCATAGCCTTTTCTTCTGACGGCAAATACATCGTATCGGGAAGCTATGACAAGTCAACGCGCTTTTGGGACGTCTCCAACGGGAAGGCAGTCGCGACCATCACGGGTGAGGACGCAATTACCGATGTGGCACTCGATCCCAAGGTGCGATTTTTCATTTCGGTAGGATATAACCGAACCGGATATCAGGATTCAGCAACGGTTTATGACTTCAAAACACGCAAGCCTATCAGGCGGATCCCGGTAAATGCTGACGAGGGCCGTGGCTACGGAGTTTCTGTAGCGATCAGCGACAATGGTGAGGCCATTGCTTTCGGTGAGGACAATCGTGTTGTCAATTTATATAGAACATCAGACTGGCAAAAGCTTCACACGATCGAATACAAAGAGGGCTGGTGTGGCGGATGTGCTACCATGGTAAGGTTCGCCAACGACAACAAAACATTTTTCAGTGCTTCACACAATGGTACTTTGAACCGCTATGACCTTGTTTCTGGAAAATCACTTGACACTTACGAAGAAAAAACTGAAGACTTGACGGGTCTCGCTTTGAGCCGCGATGGAAAATATGTTGCAAGAGCGACTGAAAAGAATGTTGTCGTGTTCGATGTGCTCACGAAAGCGAAAGTCGCAACGCTCGAGGCAGACGATAAAGGCGAGTTCCATCGCCTGGAATTTACTCCTGATGGAAAACGCTTGCTAGTAGCTTGCGATAACAACACCGCTTTTATCTGGAACCCGCTGACGAACCGAAAAGAAAAAGTGCTGACTGGTTTTCTGAACGACCGCGATAAGGGCGGATTGAACTACGACCCGAACTTTTACTGGCAGTCTGCCATTGCCAAATACGTCAGGTTCAAGAACACGCTCCTGCTTTCTCGCGATGGCAAGTCGCTGATCAAAGGAAAATTCGGAACGCGGGTGAAACAATGG
This sequence comes from Fulvivirgaceae bacterium JP3-4, assembly GCA_029309925.1. GTDB lineage: Bacteria > Bacteroidota > Bacteroidia > Cytophagales > Cyclobacteriaceae > Chryseosolibacter. The sequence continues at coordinate 169,267 of JARKND010000001.1, read as the reverse complement.
GACATCGCCACGGGCAAAAGCGTGATGGATTTTAACGGTCATAAAAAAGCGGTGCTTGCCTATGACATTTCACGTGACGGAAAAAGACTTCTTACCGGTGGCGGTGATGGTGCGATCATTCTATGGGACATGGAGACGGGTGATACGCTGAAAGTGATCCGAAGCTATCGCGAGCCCATCTTCGACATTCATTTCAATTCCGATGAAACACTCGCAGCAACTTCAAGCTGGGATGCCACGATGAAAATTCACGATCTCACGAGCGGAAAACTGCTCACGTATATTGAATTTGAAAGTTATGCTGCCTACAACATCCTGTTTCATCCGAACGACTTGTACCTGATATCGGCACGTCTTGACAATTCATTGCAACTTTGGGAGATCGACACAAGGTCGGTGGTGAGAAATTTTGTTGGACACACCGATGTTATCTCTTCCATCCGCATGAGCAACGACCAGCGCACGCTCATGACTTCAAGCTGGGATGGAAGCATCAGGTTGTGGGACGTTGCATCAGGATTGATGACGAAAAAATTCAAAGCAAAATCACCGGTCTACACCGCCCTCTTCAGTGCTGACGAGAAATATATTTATTCTGGCAATGGCGACCGCACCGTAACTGTATGGGAAATTGCAACGGGCAAAATTGTGAGAACGTTTGCCGGGCACAACTCAGAGGTAACTTCCCTCCTGTTCAGCCCCGACAACAAAATGCTGATCAGCCACAGTGTGGATGGAGTGACGAAATTCTGGGATCTCACCTCAGGTCAGGAATTTTTCGAACACATTCATCTCGGTGATACAGAGTGGATGGTCAAAAATCCAGATGGGTATTTTAATGGGACAGGCGAAGCGCGCAAATACATCCATTTTGTGAACGGAATGAAGTCATATTCAGTAGACCAGTTTTTCAACGACTTTTACCGGCCCGATCTGCTGCCTAAAATTTTTCAAACACGGGGTTCAGGTGAATTGAAAGGTATCCAGGGAAAACTTTTGAGCTCGCCTCCTCCAACCGTGAGAATTGCCGTGCTTCCGTCCGGAGAAGGTAAAGCAGAGTTGCTGATGAAGCTGACTGACAATGGCGCAGGCGTGACCAACCCGCGAATTTTTCACAACGGCAAAAGTATTTCACTAAGCGCTGAGAATCTGTCGCTGCCAAGCGGCAAAAATCAGAGCACGACTTACCGTCAGATGATCGACCTCGTAACCGGGCCAAATACATTTACAGCAACGGCTTCCAATAAAGAGAAGCTCGAAGCCGATCCGCACACAGCGGAGATTTTTTCAGAGCATGCTTCGCGCAGCAGCGTTTGCCATATTCTGGCTGTTGGCATCAACGAATACAAGAACCCGAAGATGACGCTGAACTATGCGAAGCCAGACGCCATGACGTTCAGTAAACTCATGGATGACAAGGCAACAAATCTTTTCAAATCCATCGAACTGCATACGCTGTATGACAAAGATGCCACGAAGGAAAAAATTCTTTCGACACTGGATGCGCTGAGAGACAAAGTTCACCAGGAAGACGTTTTTATTTTCTACTACGCTGGCCATGGAAGCATGGTCGACAACCAGTTTTATTTTATTCCAACTGAAGCGTTGCGATTGTATGATGCAGGTTCTCTGAACAAGGACGCAATTGAGGCGGTGGCGCTGCAGGAAAAATTCAAACAGATAAAGGCGTTAAAACAACTAATCATCATGGACGCCTGCCAGTCCGGTGGCTCGGTAGAATTGCTGGCAAACCGTGGCGCCAGCGAAGAAAAAGCCATTGCCCAGCTGTCGCGTAGTGCCGGAATTCACGTGATGGCCTCCGCGGGAAGTGAACAATTTGCGGCAGAGTTTGCCTCGCTCGGGCACGGACTTTTTACCCACGTGCTTATCCGCGCGCTGCAAGGCGAAGCTGATGGTGCTCCGAAAGACGGCAAGGTTACCATTTACGAATTGAAATCATTCATTGACGATCAGGTTCCGGAAATGACCCGGAAGCTGAAAGGAAAGCCTCAGTATCCTTACACGTTTTCACGCGGACAGGATTTTCCAGTAGTCATCGAGTGATAAAAAAGCCTGCATGGCGGAACATTCACACGAATAGTGTCGTAAATTAGGATAACGTTTAACTAATTTTTTATAATGGTAGAAGCTAATCCCGTAAAGTTTTATCTGGCCAAATCTTTTTTCCTGGCGATGGCACTGATTCAGTGGCTCGTTGCAACGGTGGTCCTGGTGAAATTCCAGTTTGATTCGAAGAACTTTTTCGTGGGCCTTCTTTTTATCGTTCTCGGATCGGTCTTTTTTTCAATTTTTCTCGTGCTCAACGCGAAGATCAAGCGCGTTGCTGTAGGGAAGAACAAGATCGTAGTGATCGAGGGAGATCGCAACCTGAGATTTGAGTGGCCCGAGGTGAAATCGCTGAGCCTTATCCCCATCTTCAACGTCTACAAACTGAAGGTGAAGGGCAAGCGCGAGCCTATTTATTTCTTCCCGTCAAAAAATATCATCGCTGCCTTCGGTCTCATCGCGAAAGACACTTCGCGCATGGGCGAGATCGTTGAAAAAAGGAAGAAGGAATTCGACATCAAGTAAATTAGCCAATTAGCCGATGTGCCAATGTGCCAATTGAATTATAGTTGGCACATTGGCATATTGACACATTACCTCAGCACACCGAGTTCTTTTCCAACCTCAGTGAATGCTTTGATCGCTTTGTCAAGGTGATGCTTGTCGTGCGCAGCTGAGATTTGCACGCGAATCCGCGCCTGACCTTTTGCGACTACCGGATAAAAGAACCCGATAACATAGATGCCCTTCGCCAGGAGTTTTTCGGCAAACTGTTGCGCAAGTGGCGCTTCATACAGCATGATCGGAACAATCGGGTGCTCGCCAGGCTTGATATCAAAGCCTGCCTTGGTCATCTCCGTGCGGAAGTATTTGGTATTCTGCTCAAGCTTGTCACGCAGCTGCGTAGTCTCGGACAGCATGTTGAAAACTTCAATGGACGCACCAACGATCGAAGGTGCCAAAGTGTTAGAGAACAGGTATGGACGCGAGCGTTGTCTCAGCAGTTCGATGATCTCTTTCCTGCCCGAGGTAAATCCCCCGGATGCGCCACCCAACGCTTTGCCTAGTGTACCGGTGATGATATCGACCCTGCCCATCACGTTGCGGTATTCCGGAACGCCTCTTCCGGTTTTTCCGATGAATCCTGTCGAGTGACACTCATCGGTCATCACCAGCGCGCCAAACTTGTCTGCCAGATCACAGATCTGATCCATCTTCGCGATCGTGCCGTCCATTGAGAAAGCGCCATCAGTAACGATGATCATTTGTTTCGCGCCCGCGGCTTTTGCATCATTGAGCTGTTTTTCAAGATCAGCCATGTCGTTGTGCTTATAGCGGTAGCGCATCGCTTTGCACAGTCGCACCCCATCAATAATAGATGCATGATTCAACTCATCGGAAATGATGGCATCTTCGCTTCCGAACAATGGTTCAAACACACCTCCGTTCGCATCGAAGGCGGCAGCATATAATATAGTGTCTTCCGTCCCGAGGAAATCGGAGATCTTCTTTTCAAGTTCTTTATGAATATCCTGCGTTCCGCATATAAATCGTACGGACGACATTCCGAATCCGTGCGTGTCAATTGCCTTTTTAGCGGCCTCGATCACGCGGGGATGCGAAGAAAGTCCGAGGTAATTGTTCGCACAGAAATTGATTACTTCTTTTCCATCCTGCGTCCGGATGTCTGCGCCCTGCGGTGTGGTGATGATCCTCTCCTTTTTAAATAATCCTGCTTCTTTAATAGAGGCTAATTCTTTCTCAAGTACGGGTTGAAGCTTGTTATACATGTCAGTTGATTTTCGGTTTTGGTTTGATCATAGGTCTCGCCACACGGGGCTGGGTCTGAGTTGTATCTGCTGGCGCGGCAGGTGTTGTGGGTTTCTCCGTTTCTTTTGGCGATTCCTTTAGCTGGTACTTTCTTCTGATCGGATTGATCAGGTTCAATTTCTGAACGGTGAAACTGTTCACGTGCATCTGATCGAACTCAGTTTGCCATGCCTGAAACAACGCAGGTTCAGCCAGCCGGAAGGCAGCAGCATCGATCTTTTTCGAGATGAGATATTCCTCAAAATTCACGCGGCAAAGGTAATAAGCAACTCCTAACGCATGGTAGGTAAATCATAAAATTATGTAATTTCGCCCCGCTAATCGACCACGATGAGGAAAACGCAGAAAATACTTGTAATTGGCGCTGGCGGCCAGTTAGGCTCTGAGCTCACGCAAGGATTGTGGAATTTATATGGAAAGGAAAACGTGATTGCCACTGATATCAAAGACCCTCAGGGAATTCTCAGCCAGGGTAACTTTGAGATCCTTGATGTTCTCAAGCAAAAAAATCTCTTCGATTTCATTCAGAAAAACAATATCACACAGGTATACCACCTCGCGGCAGTTCTTTCTGCGACAGGCGAAAAAAATCCCAAGTTTGCGTGGCATCTCAACATGGACGGACTTATCCATGTGCTTGATGCTGCTGTAGAATACAAACTCGACAAGGTTTACTGGCCGAGCTCCATCGCTGCATTCGGCCCAACGACTCCGAAGAACAATACACCGCAGGATACGATCATGGATCCGACCACGATCTATGGTATTACCAAGCAAGCGGGCGAACGCTGGTGCGACTGGTATTTCAGGAATAAAGGTGTGGATGTTCGCAGCCTTCGTTATCCTGGACTGATCGGGTGGAAAACGAAACCCGGTGGAGGAACAACAGACTACGCTGTCGATATTTTCTTCAAGGCACTGACCGACAAAAAATACGAATGCTTCCTGAGTCCGGATACATATCTCCCCATGATGTACATGGACGATGCTGTGAAAGCCACCATCGACCTGATGGAAGCTCCTGCTGAAAAAGTAAAAGTGCGTTCAAGTTACAACGTCTCTGCGATGAGTTTTTCTCCTAAAGAAATCGCAGCAGAGATCAAGAGGCACATTCCGGAATTCGAAATTTCATACCAACCGGATTTCCGTCAGGCGATTGCCGATTCCTGGCCAAAGTCAATCGATGATTCAGCCGCGCGTAAAGACTGGGGCTGGAATCACCAGTTCGGCCTGAAGGAAATGACAAAGGAGATCCTTGCGAACCTCCCGTCAGTTTTATCAACAATGACAGCGTGATTATTTCACAGCTATCTTGATTGTCTGCATCCCGGCCTCGGTGTGTATCCTTGCGTAATAAATGCCTGCAGGGAGATTCTGGAATTCAAGATCCTGGTTGCCTTCGTGGATGATTGTTTCTGCCACACTTTTGCCATACTTATCGATCACCACAAGCTTACCCGTTTTGCCTTCGAAGACGCTCACAGTGAATTTGCCCGCGATCGGGTTAGGGAAGATCGAAGCAATCTCAAGCGTTTCGTTTTCAAGATCTATGCGCTCGATGGATGAGTATTCAAAAGCCCCATCAATGTCGGTGCTCTTGAGTCGATAGTAGAAACGTCCCGATCTGGCGGTGCCATCAACATAATTATAGTGAGTGACTTTGTTCAGGGCGCCTTTTGCAGGGGTTTCATCGATGCCTTCGAAGGTTATCCCATCGCGGGAACGCTCGATTGAAAAATGACTGAAGTTATCTTCCATGGCCGTAGTCCAACGGAGCTGAACACCCTCGGTCATCGCGTGAAGTGAAAAATGACTTAAGGTGATTGGTAACGATGAAAGCGCTGCGTTGGTCGAGGCGATGTAAACATTGAAAGGATTTGTAGGGAAAGCAAAAGCGGTTCTGCGTATACGCAAGTCCGTTGTAGACGAAGCATTTGTGCCTGCGTTACCTCCGATTGCTGCGGCCTGACGTGTTAAGCGCAGGTGATTGACGGCATCAGAAACAGTTCCGAAACCTGTTCCTCCAGCAGTAGCGCTGAAGGGCGAGCCCGCATATGCAAGACCGTTCGCACTCGAGACCGTCCAGAATGAATTGGACACAACCTGTATAGTGGCAGCCGGGTTAGTGTCATTGAAAGATGCTGAGGTCGATCCGAGCGAAGCAGTGTGTTGCACACGCACAGTTCCTCCTGTTGTTAAGCCAGTGAAGCCAAGATAAAACGGTCTGTTGTCCGTAGACGATCCAATCGGGAAGTATCCCCCAACGTTTTCTACAGTGATCGCAGCGGTTCCAAACCAGCGTGTAATGTTACCGTTGTAAAACCTCCCTGCTGTGTAGGCAAGGCTGCCTGGCGATGCTACAGCACTTCCAATGGTAACATTATAGCCGCCAAGATCAATTGTGCCTGCAGTCAGGGTTAGCGCCTTGTTCACCGTAATTGCATTTCCTGAGAAACTCACGGCTGGTGTTGCCCCGGATGTGTTATTAAATGTTACGTTATTAAAAATGTATGGTGTAGATCCACTGATCGTTTGAGCTGACGTTCCCGTAAAGGAAAGAGTGCCTGTTACGCTTCCGTTGAAAGCGAGAGCTCCGTTGTAAGTAAGGTTGCCCTTCAGATCAAGGGTTCGGTCGGTGACGGTCACCGTTGCGCCCGATCCAATGGTGAGGTTTCTGCACACAGCATCAGCGGATGAAATGGTAGGTTGGCGCACAGCAGTTGAATTGATCACCACATCTGTCGTTGCCGTTGGTATCGCACCACCGCACCAGTTACCCGTATCATGCCAGTCAGTGCTGACGTTACCACTCCAGCCTCCGCTGGCCGTAACGGTGATCTGCACAGCTATAGATCTCCCGACACACGTTGCATCGGAAGTATTGGTTGCAACGCGTCTGTACCATGTTGTAACGCCAGGCACAGGAGGCGTGTAATTTTCACCTGTCGCGCCTCCTATGTTTGCAAAATCGGTAGCAGTAGCTGAGGTTGTAGAGGATTGCCATTGATACGTTACGTTACTCATAGCGTTCCCATCCAGCACTGATACAGAAGATGCGCCACTGCAAATAAACTGACTTGCAGGTGTCACCGTGTTTAAACCCGTACAGAGGTTTTGCCCCGAACACGGACCGCTGGTGCAGTCTGCGTTTGAACCGAACGTGGTGGAAGAACCTTGATTGGTCAGTGAGCCGGTTACGATGAGATCACCAGAACCTGAAACGAGAAGGTTACCGTTGTTGGTGTCGTAATCACCATTAACATAGATCAGTCCACCGATGGTAATTGTTCCGGCACTGTTACTGTTAAGGAGTGTTCCATTGACAATAATCGTAGCACCCGACTGAACGGTTACTGTGTTTCCGTTATTGAATGTTGTCGCGCCAAGAATAAGTGTCGCTCCGGTTCTTACTAAAATCGTTGCATTGGCAAAAGTGGCTGCACCGCCAAAAGTAACGGTGGGAGTGTTGCTTCCATTACCAATGGTCAATGATCCACCGCTCATCGTGAGTGTGTGGTTCGTGCCACCGGTGAAATCGGTTGAGCTTGCGTTAAAAGTGTAGGTACCTGAGGAGATTGAGATGTTTGCATCAATCGTCAGCGGGTGGTTTACATTTACCGTGGTAGTTGCGCCAGGAACTGCGCCCGTTGACCATACAGTCGGGTCAGCCCAGGTTCCACTCGTAAGCGTATTCGTCTGCGCGGAGAGCTGTCCATAAATCGACATAGAGCCAACGATGGCCAAAAAAATGACAAGAAGCCGGTGCACTTTGGTGAAATTTTAGTGAATCTATAAGCAGGAGCAAAACAACGATTTCACTCTTTGCTGTATGTTATAAATATGTTACACTATAAAATAGTAAGTCACATTTCTAAAAGTTTTTTTGCCCTTTAAATGGTCCGGCTCCTCCCCTGCTTCAACATTCTTTCAACCAGGCGACAGGCAGATTGGTCAGTTTAGACTTCGTGCTTACATGTATGAGACGCTAAGTGTTTAAAATCACAAGGACGCGACTCAATTCCTCGATCATCTCTTTTCATCAAAACATTAAATCTTCTATGTTGCAGTTGGTTTTTTAACCACGCCACTTTATGTCAATAAAAACGTCAATATCCCAATCCATCATGACCGTTGTGGTCACGAGGCCAGAGTCATTAAATGCAATTAATGCTGAGGTAATGGGAGGGCTGCGCGAAGTTATGCAAGAAATTGTCCAAAACCAGCAGATACGTGGAGCGATTTTGACTGGAGATGGCGAAAAAGCGTTTGTGGCGGGGGCTGATATCCGAGAACTCAGCGCGTTAAACAAAGAGCAAAGCCTCGAACTAGCCCAAAAAGGGCAAAAAATCTTCAAGTCGATTGAGGATTGTCCAAAACCGGTAATCGCGGTGGTTAACGGTTTTGCACTCGGAGGCGGATGTGAACTGGCGATGGCGTGCCATATGAGAATTGCAACGGAAAATGCAAAATTTGGACAGCCGGAGGTCAATTTGGGAATCATCCCGGGCTATGGCGGAACGCAGAGACTCACACAACTTGTGGGCAGAGGCAAGGCACTTGAGCTTCTTTTAACAGGCGACATGATCTCAGCAGCAGAAGCGAAAAATCTGGGCCTCGTTAACCATGTCGTTCCGACAAAACAAGAGGCGCTTGATCTGGCAGGAAAAATTCTCACAAAGATTGTTGCCAAGGCGCCAATCGCGATCGGCAACATAATACGCAGTGTTAACGCTGGCTTCGCATTCGAACATGCCGGCTATGCGTCTGAGGCAACTCATTTCTCAGAATGTTCAACCACTGAAGACTTCAAAGAAGGTACATCAGCTTTTCTTGAAAAACGTCAGCCAATTTTCAAAGGCAGGTAGGCCGAAGGCAGATGAGCAAATTAAAGAGACTTGCAGGCGAAACAGTTCTTTACGGATTCGGAAGCATCATTCCCCGCTTCTTAAATTTTCTCCTGGTACGACTCCATACAGGGGTCTTCGTCCCGGAAGAATATGGTGTGATCACCAAATTATTTGCCTATGTGGCAGTGATCAACACAATATTTATGTTCGGAATGGAGACCGCATATTTTCGGTTTGCAAACAAACCGGGGGCGGACGAAAAGCGGATCTTCAACATTACGCAAACGGTCGTGCTGCTGATCAGCGGGATTTCTTCGCTCCTCCTGATCATCTTCTCGAAATCAGTCGCGTGCTACCTCGAAATTCCTTCGAGACCTGACCTGGTTATCTGGCTTGTCGTGTTGATGTTTATTGATGCCGCTGTGGCTATACCTTTTGCGCAGTTGCGGTTTTATAAAAAAGCGTTCAGGTTTGCGGTTGGAAAAATTGCCAATGTTGCAATCCTTGTTTTCCTCAACGTCTTTTTTCTGAAGCTCATGAATAACGATGGCTCCGCGGATGTCGGATTCGTGGTGCTTGCCAACCTGATCGCAAACGCATTTTACATTGTGCTTCTTGCTCCGAGCTTGTTGCGCTGGCGCCCGGCATACGACAGCCAGATTACTCCTGCGGTGTTCGAATATTCATTTCCGATCATGCTCACCGGACTTGCGGGGATGACCAACGAAATGTTCTCACGGATCACATTGGAAAAATGGCTACCCGAAGGCTTCTACAAAGGCAGGAGTACAGACTACGCACTCGGAATTTTCGGGGCCGCATACAAATTCGCGGTATTGATGAACCTTGCGATACAAGCATTCAGATACGCGGCAGAACCGTTTTTCTTTGCAAGTGCAAGCGAGAAAAATTCTCCACAACTCTTCGCGAAGATCAATCACTTCTTTGTCATCGCATGCTGTCTTCTTTTGCTGGGAGTCAGTATAAACCTGGATATTCTGAAACATTTTCTAGCCAAGCCGGAGTACTGGGAGGGCCTTCATATCGTTCCCATACTTCTTCTCGCCTATCTTTTCCTTGGAGTTTACTATAACTTCTCGGTGTGGTTCAAACTGTCAGATCGGACCTATTATGGCACAATCATCACGGTAGTGGGCGCCTTAATCACCATAGGCGCGAACTACGTTCTGATTCCAATTGCGGGTTACGAAGGAAGTGCATGGGCAGCGCTTGCCTGTTATTTTGTGATGACGATGCTTTGCTACCTGACGGGTCAGAAATTCTATCCGATTCCTTACAATATGGGAAAACTATTCGGTTACATCATTGTGACGACCTTATTGTGTTATGGCGTAAATGCGATCAAGATCATGAATCAATGGCTCGCCACCGGATTTCACATCCTGGTCATTATCATATATGTCGGAGTTGTCTTTCTGATCGAAAGGAAAAACCTGATGGCAAACCGGGCGTGATTTTTTACTAACTTCATCACACTTCAAACAGTCGCTAAACACGAACTTATACCGCATGAACATTATTATCCCGATGGCGGGTCTCGGCAAAAGAATGAGACCACACACACTGACCGTTCCAAAACCACTTTTACCCATTGCAGGCAAACCGATCGTTCACCGTCTGGTGGAAGACATCGCAAAAGTTTGTCCTGAGAAAATCGATAGCATCGGTTTTATCATCCATCCTAGCTTTGGTAAGGAAGTGGAGGAAAATCTTAAGGAGATTGCCAGGGAAGTTGGTGCTACCGGGAAGATCTACTATCAGACAGAAGCGCTTGGAATTTCGCATGCCTTGCTTTTCGCGAAAGAACTTTTCACCGGAAAAGTGATCGTTGCGTTTGCAGACACATTGTTCAAAGCCGAATTCAAATTGGATACAACCAAGGATGGAATCATCTGGGTGCAGCAGGTAGAGGATCCATCACAGTTCGGTGTGGTGAAGCTGAACGACAAAAATGAAATTGTTGAATTCGTTGAGAAGCCGGCCAAGTTTGTTTCGGACCTGGCCATCATCGGAATCTATTTCTTCCGCGATGGCGAAGCGCTTGCGCGAGAAATGCAATACCTGATCGATAACAATATCAAAGAAAAAGGTGAGTTTCAGTTTACAACAGCGTTGGAAAACCTGAATAGAAAAGGAGCCAAATTCACACCGGGGAAAGTTACCGAGTGGCTCGATTGCGGCAACAAGAATGTTACAGTGCAGACCAATCAACGCTACCTGGAATTCATCAAGGATCAAAAGCTTGTATCCCCCAAAGCGCGTCTGAACAATGCGGTGATCATCCCACCATGTTTTGTTGGCGATGAGGCAATAATTGAGAACTCTGTCGTTGGTCCGTATGTTTCTGTGGGTAAAAACTCGCACATCAAAGACAGCCGTGTAAGCAATTCAATCATTCAGACGAATACCAAGGTTTCTCAGGTGGTCCTGGAGAATAGTATGTTGGGGAATTTCGTTAATTTTGAAGCCCGGCCTCTCGACTTGAGCGTTGGTGACTTCAACACAATGAACTGAATTTGAATTTTAGCATCCGTCATAAAGTCCTGATCATTTTTCTGCTTGGAATTTTTGCCTTGCCTGGATTGGGTGTTGCGCAAAAAAAGAAAAAACCAGGCGATGATAGTCCACAAGGCATCCGTCTTCGGGAAGCGGAATTCTATTTCACGGAAGGAGAAAAGTTTTTCATTCTCGAAGACTATGCAAAAGCGTTGCTATACTATCAGCGTTCACTGGAAATAAATCCCGACAACGGAACCGTTCACTACAAGATTGCCGAGGTGCTTTCAAAAAGCACAAAGCAGGATGACCTAATAAAAGCATCGATCAGCATTGAGCGCGCGCTCGATTTCGACAAAACGAACAAATATTTCTATCTGCTCGCGGCCAATGTCTACAACAGCCTGGCACGATTCGACAAGGCTGCGCAGGCGTATGAAGCCATGCTCGACAACGTAAGGGGCAGTGAAGAATTTCTCTACGAACTTGCCGCTGTTTACCAGTATGCCAACAAGCCCGAAGAAGCGATCAGGACGTATACACGTGCGGAAGCTGTATTTGGCTTAACAGATATTTCAACGTTGCAAAAAACACGGCTGCTGCTGGAAGCAGGAAAAACCAAGGAGGCGCTAGCCGAAGGCGAAAAGTTATTAAACGCCTACCCTGATGAAGAAAGCTTCGTTATGGCGCTGACGGAGCTGCTTTCGCAGAAAGGCTTTCGCAATGAAGCCATTCAATATCTGGAGAACTTCGTTAAGAAGAATGAATCTGCCGGAACATCAAAAATGCTTCTGGCAGGATTCTATCGCGACACGCAGCAGGAGGCGAAAGCACGACCACTGCTGAGTCAATTATTCAGTGATCCATCGGTCGATGTCTCGAGCAAGGTCATTGTTATCTCTGCCTACAATGCAGAGTTGCACCAGGCAAAAATGAAAGGTCAGGCCGATCCCGAAAAGGAAAAGTTTGTTGTTGAGCTCTTTGAAAAAGTTCTTACGAGCAATCCGGAAACTACGAACGTACATGTTGTCGGAGGCGACCTTTACCTGACGATAGGCCGTGACCGGGATGCCATGAAGGAATATTCTGCCGCTGTTGCCCAGGGGGAGGTAAGCTTTGAGGTGTGGGAAAATCTGCTTTTTGTAGAAACCAAACTCGAGCAGTGGGACAACGCCATCGCGCATTCAGAAACCGCGCTGGAATTTTTCCCGAACCATGCCATCATCTATTATTACAACGGCTACTCACTGATACGCAAGCGCATGTACCGCGAGGCGGTTTCATCGCTCGAACAAGCCAAGCGACTCTCGCTCTCCGATCCAAAGCTTGCATCGGAGGTTAATGGGCTGATTGGCGATTCCTATAACGCGTTAAAAGATTATGTGAAGTCTGACAAAGCTTATGAAGACGCGCTCGTACTCAATCCGGAGAACTGGATTGTGCTGAACAACTACAGTTTTTTCCTTGCCATGCGAAAAGAAAATCTCGATAAGGCGGAAAAAATGTCAGCCACCCTGATAAAAAATAATCCGGATAATCCTACCTTTCTAGACACGCATGCCTGGGTGCTTTATCTGCGGCAGAAGTATAAAGATGCGAAGCGTGTGATAGAACGGGCCATTACTACCGGGAAAGCCAATGCATCGCACTTTGAACACTACGGTGACATTCTTTACCAACTTGGCGAAGTAGACAATGCGGTAAAGCAGTGGGAGAAAGCACGCGGTCTCAATGCGAAGAGTGAAACATTAAACAAGAAAATCGCGAACAGGAAAATCTATGAATAAAGGTTTAGGGTTCTACCTCATCATACTCACCTTGCTTGCCGCTAGCTGTAGCAAAAAGATAGTCGCCCCAACCGATACAACTCCCAAGACGGTACTGAACATCGAAGAAATTGACTTTGAGTATTTTGAAGGCAAGGCGCGCATGGTTTTGCGTGACTCGAAAAAAGAACGCGATGTGAAGGCTGCCATCCGTATTCGAAAAGACAGCGTTATCTGGATGCGCTTCAACGTGATTGGCATTCAGGGAGGCATGGCCCTCATTAATAAGGACTCAATAACCATTGTCAGCACGATTGACAAAGAATATTTCGTGTTTACATATCCCGAACTCTCCAAGCGATTCAAAGTCGACATCAATTATGATATCATCCAGGCTGCCATGCTGGGAAATCCTGTTATCAAGCGTACAGACAGGGATGAAGTGGTTCAGGAAACTTCGATGTACCTGCTCAAACAAGAAACAGCCAACATTGACGTTACTAACTTTGTGAATGCTGCCAGCATGAAGATCGAGAAGGTCGAGATGAAAGAGGAAGGCACAAGCAATTCCCTTGTGATTAATTATTCGAACTTTCAGCCGGTCGGCACCAAGGTGTTTCCCTATAATGGAACGATTAACCTCTTCTACCAGACGACAGCAGGGCTATTGAACACGACTATTATTTTTGAATATAACAAAGCCGAAGCCAGAGACCGGGAGTTAAAATTCCCGTTCAATATTCCAAAGCGATATGACCGCAGGTAAATTTTTTGCGATCTTCATACTCTTCGTGATGGGCTGCTCCGTTTGCGAGGCTCAAAAGAAAACAAAAGGTCAGCTCCAGCGGGAAAAGCAACAAAACCTCGAAAAGATCCGGGAAGTGGAAAAGATCCTGGCTGAAACCGGCAGCCGCAAGCAAAACACACTGGGAGAACTAGCTGCCCTCAATCAGCGCATTATTGAGCAGGAAAATCTCATCGCCTCAATCAAGAAAGAAATTGCGTTTCTCGATGGAGAAATTGGTGAGAACAACGACATCATCCAGGCGCTTCAAAGCGATGTTGAAAAACTCAAAAAAGAATATCGATCCATGTTGTTTGCCGCACAGAAGGCGAACAACAGCACTACCCGACTGACCTTTCTCTTCTCGGCAGAATCATTCGACCAGTTTATCATGCGCCTTCGCTACATGGAGCAATACTCGGATACGCGTAAACTTCAGGCGGAACTCATCACGAAAGTGCAGGAGGAGCTGACCGGCCAAATCAAGAATATAGAAAGCCAGCGGGCGGAGAAAAACAAACTGCTTGACGAAGGCGTGATGGAGAACAAGAACCTTGCAAACCTCAAGCAGAAGCAGAATGCGCTGATAAAAACGCTGGCAAAGGAGGAAAAGAAACTGAAACGCGACCTTGAAAATACAAAGGAGACGATCGCCAAACTCGACAAGATGATCGAGAACATCATCAAAGAAGAACTTGAGCGGGAAGCAGCCCTTGCTGCTGCAGCCAATGCAGCGTCAAAGGCATCTGCGATTGCTCTATCCTCCTCATTCGCAGAGAACAGGAATAAGCTTCCATGGCCGGTGGGATCAGGATTCATCTCGCAGAAGTTCGGATTGCAGAATCACCCCGTCTTGAAAGGAATTGTTATCAAAAATGATGGTGTCAATATTCAGACACCGGAAAATGAAAGAGTGAAATGCGTGTTTCCGGGGCAGGTGGCGCGCGTGGCTTACGTGGCCGGCTTTGGAAATACCGTGCTTGTCAAGCATGGCGAGTACTTCACCGTATATACCGGCCTGAAAGACGTTACCGTGAAGCCAGGCCAGCAGTTAACACCCGACCAGGAAATCGGAAAAGTGACACAAAATATTGAAGGGGTGCCGGAGCTGCGATTCCAGATCTTTAAGAACATGCAAGCCCTTGATCCTCAAGGTTGGCTGAGGAACCTGTAATCAGGCCCATTCCTGTAAAAAAAGCGTTAAACATTCATTTTTTTACCATACTTTTGTAATCCTTACCGACTTCTTATCACAATTCGCGGGCGGAAGGACAAAATCTTAAATCGACATTTTTAATTTTTACCAATATGAAATCCATACTGTTGTTTTTAGGTGGAGTGGGCATGCAGGAAATTCTCGTGATCGGACTTTTTGTACTGATCTTTTTCGGTGCCAAGAAAATACCTGATTTCATGAAAGGCCTTGGAAAAGGTGTTCGCGAATTCAAAGATGCTGTGAAAGACGTGAAGAAAGAAGTTGACGAGTCAACCAAAGAAACCAGCAAAATCGAAGAAGGCAGATAAGTTTTGAAATCCTACGCTTCATTTCGCGAAATACAAAACGATCTGCAGCGAGGCACCATCTCCTGTCACGATTTAGTTCGCCATTACCTCTCCAACATAGACGAGAAAGCGCACCTCAATGTTTTTTTGAGCGTGTATGCAGACGAAGCGCTTTCGCGGGCTAAAGAAATTGATCACAAAATTAAGACCGGCACAGCGGGAAAGCTTGCCGGTCTTGTTGTTGGATTAAAGGACGTCCTCGCCTACAAAGATCATCCCCTTCAGGCGTCAAGCAAAATTCTAAACGGATTCATCTCGCAATACAATGCAACTGCGGTCCAGCGCCTCCTTGATGCTGACGCAATTATCATCGGACGACAAAATTGTGATGAGTTTGCCATGGGTTCTTCTAACGAGAACTCAGCCTTCGGCCCGGTGCTCAATGACATTGACAACACGCGTGTTCCCGGAGGTTCTTCCGGAGGCTCAGCCGTGGCCGTGATGGCCGACATGTGCCAGGTATCGCTCGGCTCTGATACCGGTGGATCGGTGCGACAGCCCGCTGCATTCTGCGGAGTAGTCGGGTTGAAGCCAACCTATTCCAGAATTTCCAGGTTTGGACTTGTTGCATACGCGTCTTCCTTCGATTGTATCGGAATTTTTTCAAAAAGCGTTGAAGACGTTGCATTGGTTCTTGAAGTGATCGCAGGCGCTGACGAGTTTGACAGCACCGTTTCCTTACAGCCGGTTCAGCCTTACAGCGAGGCGTTGCATACCGGTAACACTCAAAAAAAGCGAATTGCTTACATACGTGAGCTAACATCCGAAGCACTTCAGCCCGAGATCCGCGAAAATATTTTTCGGGTCATCAACAAGCTGAAGCAGGAAGGAAATTCAGTTGAAGAAGTTGAATTTCCCTTGATGGACTACATACTTCCAACGTATTATATTCTTGCGACTGCTGAAGCAAGTTCAAATTTATCGCGGTTCGATGGTGTAAGGTATGGCCACCGAAGTGAACGTACTACTGATCTTGAGTCGATGTACAAGAAATCCCGGTCAGAAGGTTTCGGGAAAGAAGTGCAGAGACGGATTTTATTAGGTACATTTGTGTTGAGTGCCAGTTACTACGATGCGTACTATACGAAAGCACAGAAGGTAAGAAGGATCATCCGCGAGAAGACGAAGGAAATACTTAAGAAATTTGATTTTATAGTTATGCCGATCACGCCTACTACAGCGTTTAAGATTGGAGAACATACCGATAACCCGCTCGAGATGTACCTGGCAGATCTCTTTTCCGTTCAGGCAAATGTTGTGGGACTTCCTGCGATATCGATACCCTGCGGAAAAGATAAGAACGGGTTGCCTATCGGACTGCAAGTAATTGCGGATGACTTTGAAGAATTGAAACTGTTGCAATTTTCAAAATATATCATTGGTTTAAACCAGTAATGAAGAAGCATTTTTTATTTTTTTGTCTGACCATTTTTTCAATTCCAGCATTGAGTCAGATCGAGCCGCCCACCAACTTGTTTGATACTGTAGCGGCTGTTACACAGTTTGATTCGCTGGTCGTGGATTCGCTTGAAGTGGCGCAGGCCGAAGAGGAGATCATGTACAAGGAAGACACAGCGGACTTCGTTTACTATTACCTGCCTTCTGAACTTGAGTACGTGCCAGGAGATGATGATCCGGAAGTGTTCCGCGACCGGCTTGCCTGCATTCAAAAAAATATTCCCCTTGTCTATAACGACAAGATCCACGCGTTCATCAACTACTTTACGATCAAAGATCGCGAGTATACCCGCATGATGATGCGGAGAAAAAACCTGTATTTCCCGCTCTTCGAGAAGTACCTGAAAAAATACAACATGCCTGACGAACTGAAGTATCTATCAATCATCGAGTCGGGCCTGAATCCGCGTGCAACATCGCGGGTGAGAGCTGTTGGTTTGTGGCAGTTCATGTCGGCCACAGGCAGGTACTATGGCCTTCACAACGACTGGTATATCGATGAGCGCATGGATCCTGAAAAATCAACAGACGCTGCATGTCGCTATCTGAAAGACCTTCATCGCATGTTCAACGACTGGGAGCTTGCGCTTGCGGCCTATAACACCGGACCGGGAAACGTTAAGCGTGCCATCCGCAGATCGGGATACAAAAAAACTTTCTGGGACATCTACTCTTTCCTGCCCCGGGAAACACGCTCTTATGTACCGCAGTTCGTGGCGATCATTTACACAATGAATCACCTCGATCAGCACAACTTCGTCCATGAAGGGGAGGAAATGCTGGTTCACTCTGATACGCTGCACGTGAAGAAATTCCTGAACTTTGAAACACTTGCAGCGCTAACCGGTTCATGTCTTGATGATCTTCAGAAACTAAATCCTTCCATTCAGCGAAACGCCATTCCTGAAACCGGCAAGTCTTACATTATCCGTATTCCGCAGGAATCAAAACTTTTGTTGAACCAAAACCGCTTCGCCATTCTTGATTCTGCTTCGAAGGTCGGAAGGAAAGAACTTGAGGTGCTCGCGAAAAATAGTGCCGGAAGCACGTACGGACGTGACCGCATTGTCTACAAAGTGAAAAGTGGAGATGTGCTTGGTTCGATTGCCATCCGCCATCGTGTCAGCGTTGCTGATCTTAAAAAGTGGAACAACCTCAAGAGCACAAACATCCGCGCGGGTCAGCGTCTCACGGTCTGGTTAAAGCCTGGAACCGAAAGCAAGTATCGCTCCACCAGCACGAAGAACACTTCCGTTGCCTCTTCTGTAACAGGCTCTAAAACATACACCGTTCAACCTGGCGATACACTCTGGGACATCACGAAAAAATTCCGGGGCCTCACCGTAGAAAAGATCAAGTCGCTCAACAAACTCAACGGCAATAAAATCCAGGCCGGACAGAAACTCATTATCGGCATCTAATTGAAATTACGAATAACGAATTTCCAATGACGAATAGGAACTCCCAACGAGACATTCGTCACTCGTAATTCGTTATTCGTTATTCGTCTGGTTTCGCTAACTTTCCTATCTTTACCGCTTCGAAAACCTAGCGCCAAACATGTCTATTAAAATAAGAAAAGAAGACGCTCTCAATTATCACATGCAGGGTCAGCCCGGCAAAATTGAAGTAGTTCCTACCAAAGTTTTAAGTTCTCAGCTCGATCTCGCGCTTGCGTATTCTCCCGGTGTTGCCGAACCGTGCAAAGAGATCGCGGCAAACAAAGAAGACGTTTACAAATACACAGCAAAAGGAAATCTCGTTGCCGTAATCTCCAACGGGACGGCAGTGCTCGGCCTCGGAGACATCGGCCCTGAAGCATCGAAACCGGTAATGGAAGGCAAGGCTGTACTTTTCAAAAAATACGCAGGTATCGACAGCTTTGACATTGAAGTTGACGAAAAAGATCCTGATGCGTTCATCAAGATCGTCAAGGCGCTCGAGCCCACATTCGGTGGTGTGAACCTTGAAGACATCAAAGCACCGGAATGTTTCAAGATCGAGACAGAACTGCGCGAGAAGATGAACATTCCGATCATGCACGATGATCAGCATGGAACGGCTATCATTTCATGCGCAGCGCTGTTGAATGCACTTGAACTGGTCGGAAAGAAAATCAGCGACATCGTTATCGTAGTGAATGGTGCGGGGGCGGCTGCTGTGAGTTGCACGAAACTATATCTCGCGCTCGGTGCGAAAAGAGAAAACATCATTATGTGCGACAGCAAGGGCGTTCTGAATAAGAGCAGGACAAACCTCGATGACATCAAAAAACAATTCGTTACCGATCGCACTGTAGCAACCTTACAGGAAGCAATGAAAGGTGCCGATGTATTCGTAGGTCTTTCTGTTGCCGATGCCATCACACCGCAGGACCTTCTCAATATGGCTGACAAGCCGATTGTGTTTGCGCTTGCAAATCCGAATCCTGAAATTCAATATGACCTTGCAAAGAAAACAAGACCTGACGCGCTTCTGGCAACCGGACGTTCCGATCATCCTAACCAGGTGAATAATGTTCTTGGCTTTCCTTACATATTCCGTGGTGCCCTTGATGTCCGCGCAACCGAGATCAATGAAGAGATGAAGCTCGCGGCCGTTTATGCACTTGCTAAACTTACAAAGGAACCAGTGCCTGACATGGTTGTGAAAGCATACGGAACGGATAAGCTTAAGTTCGGTCCGGAATACCTTATTCCGAAACCGCTTGATCCGCGCCTGATCACAACCGTGTCCCCTGCAGTTGCAAAAGCTGCGATGGATTCCGGCATGGCAAAAAAACCGATCACCGACTGGGGTGCATATCACAATGAATTGCAAAAGCGGATTGGTATCGACCAGAAACTGATGCTTCGCGTGATTGACCGCGCCAAAGAAAATCCGAAGCGTGTTGTGTTTGCCGAAGCAACGCACCATAAGATCCTGAAAGCTGCGCAGGTTTTGAAAGACGAAGGAATCGCCAGGCCGATCCTTCTTGGAAACCGTCACGAAATTCTCCAGCTCATCGAAGATCACAAGCTCGATCTGCTCGACTGCCCTATCATCTACCCGCGCGAAGAAGAAGACACTGTGAATCGCTATGCGGAAGTATTTTATAAGAAGCGTCAGCGTAAAGGACTTGCTTTGCAGGATTGCAAGCGACTGATGCGTGAACGCAATTATTTTGGCGCAATGATGGTTGAGCTGGGCGATGCAGATGCGCTCGTATCCGGACTTACGAAAGATTACCCTAAAACAATTTCTCCTGCGTTGCAGGTGATCGGTGTTGCTGAAGGAGTAAATCGCGTGGCAGGAATGTACATCATTACGAACAAGCGTGGAACATACTTCTTCTCTGACACCACGGTGAATGTCGATCCGAATGCTGAAGAACTTGCACAGATCATCGAGCTTACAGCTCGTGGGGTGAAGTTCTTTGATATGGAACCGCGTATGGCTGTGTTGTCGTATTCGAATTTCGGTTCATCGAAAGGAGAGATTCCCGAAAAAACAAAAGCAGCAGTTGAAATCGCAAGAAAGAGAAATCCTAATCTTGTGGTCGAGGGAGACATTCAGGCAAACGTTGCATTGAATATTGAAATTCAGCAGGAGACCTATCCGTTCAGCACGCTTTCGAAAGAAGGCGCCAACACACTGATCTTCCCGAATCTCGCTGCCGGCAACATCGCGTACAAACTTCTGATGGAAATCGGAGGTGCGGAGGCAATTGGTCCGATCCTGCTCGGGATGAAAAAACCAGTGCATATCCTTCAGCTTGGAAGTTCAATTCGTGAAATCGTGAACATGGCAGCAATTGCTGTTGTGGATGCGCAGCTTCACGAACAGAACGATCACCTTTGATGCGTTAAACTTTTATCAGATGATCGCGTTTCTGAAAGGCCGTCTTGCACACAAGGATCCAACCCATGTCATCATCGATGTCAACGGAGTGGGCTACCATGTCAATATTTCGCTGCAGACATTTTCAGAGGTGAAAGACAAGGAAGACATTCAGCTGTTCACCCATCTTGCGATACGGGAGGATGCACACATCCTTTTCGGATTCAGCAGTGATGCGGAGAGGCGGTTGTTTCAGCAACTGATCTCCGTCAATGGCATTGGTCCGAGCACTGCCATCGTCATGTTATCGTACATGAACTCGAACGAGCTGAAAACCGCGATCGTGCAGGAAAATGCTGCGGCTCTGCAATCCATCAAGGGAATCGGTGGCAAAACTGCGCAGCGCGTTATTATTGATCTGAAAGACAAACTCAAGAAAGAGAGCTGGGAAGAAAGCCAGCCAACTCTTTCTGCGGGTCCGCACAATACCTTGCGGAAAGAGGCGTTATCAGCACTACTTACCCTTGGCTTGCCAAAAGCCGTGGCCGAGAAAAGTGTAGATACGGTCCTGAAAAAATCAGGAAATACCATTACCTTAGAAGATTTAGTAAAGCAAGCTCTAAAAAACGCTTAGTAGCCCTGAAGTCTTGATGTCCGGATTCGTGCGCTTATGCAGAAGATTACTTTGGAAGCCAGGGACTGCGTTGAGACTTCTGAAAAATTGACTAAAACCTTGACCTCGATTTGGAAGAATACTCTTGTGATCTCCCTCAGCCGGATTATTGCGGCATGCTTCGTCATATTCCTGGTGCCCGAAGATGTAGTGGCGCAGCGACAGCAGCAAGAGGATAGCACCCGATACCGTCCGAGCCGAAGGCCGACCTTTCGCATGCAGGATCGTTACGGTGATCCCTTCTCAAATACAACCAGTGAGTCTCCCCTTTTCCTCAAAGACCCGAACAAGCTCAAGCTGGATGTTGACATTGACACAGCGCTCAACTATACCATCTACGAAAAAATCGGTGACCTCAACTACCGGCCTACCAGCAGCATGTCTTTTGAGGAATTCAAACAATACCAGGACAGGCAAATCTTAAAAGACTACTGGAAAGGCCGCTCCCGTGCGATGGATGGCGAAAGTGCAGTAAGCGGAAGGGGCTTCACGCCAAAAATATTCGTCAGTCCGATCCTCGATCGCATTTTCGGAGGGAGCTACGTTGAACTTGTTCCGCGCGGCTTCGTCATGCTCGACCTGGGTTACCAGCATCAGAAAATCAGCAATCCAAGTATCCCGATACGCCAGCAAAAAAACGGAAGCTTTGAATTCGATCAGCAGATCAACATGAGCGTTGTTGGAAAAGTGGGTGAAAAACTTGCCGTCACTGCGAACTTCGACAATAACAACTCCTTCGACTTTCAGAACAACATGAAGGTTGAATACACCGGGTACAAGGAAGACATTTTACAGAAACTCGAAATTGGTAACGTAAGCTTACCGCTGAACAACACGCTGATCCAGGGAGCGCAAAACCTTTTTGGTGTGAAGGCCCAGATGCAGTTTGGCAAACTCAACGTTACGGCTATTGCTTCTACGCAACGCGGGAAAGTAGAATCGATAGAAATCCCAGGGGGTGGTTCAGGCCAGGGAAGACCATTTGAAATTGTAGCGTCCAACTACGATGAGAACAGGCACTTTTTTCTCGGCCACTTTTTCAGAGACAATTATCAGAAATGGATCGCGAACCTGCCGCAAATCAATTCGGGCGTCAACGTCACCCGCGTTGAAGTCTACGTTCTCAACCGGAACAACGACACGCAGACCAACCGCAATATCGTAGGTCTGATGGATCTCGGAGAGCCGGTGCGAATTTTCCGTGACGATCTCTTTACCGGGGATGCAGCTTTGCCCAATGCAAACGATGCGAACAACCTGCCAGATCGTATCAACTTTGGATCGGTTCCACGGAATGCAGATCAGATCAACGATCTTCTCACCGGAATTTTTGGTGAGAATTCAAACGGCCGAGATTTCGAAAAAATTACCACTGCGCGAAAGCTCAACCCCACAGAATATACAATCCACAGTCAGCTCGGTTACATTACGCTAACGCGTAAGCTACAGAATGATGAGGCACTTGCCGTAGCCTATGAGTACACGCACAACGGAAGACCATACAAAGTGGGTGAACTGTCTGAAGATTACGCTAACCTCAAAGATGAAGAAGTAATTTTCCTGAAGTTGCTCCGCCCCAGAAAGATCAGCATCCGGGCAGGAAATGATGGCAAAGGCGAAATTATCCCGACATGGGATTTGATGATGAAGAACATTTACAATCTCAACGTCAATCAGCTTACGCGCGATGGTTTTCAATTGCGAATCATCTACCGCGATGACCGCACCGGTATTGATAACCCACAGTTGCAGGAAGGCAGCAGCACGCTGCGCGAAAGACAGCTCATTGAAATCTTCGGTCTTGATAAACTCAATCCTGTGAACGATCCCCAGCGCGATGGAAACTTTGACTTCGTAGACAACATCACCATCAACACGCAGACGGGTCTTATCATTTTTCCTTACCTCGAGCCGTTTCGGGAGGCACTTCGGGAAGCATTCCGCGGTCAGCCAAACGAATCTGTACTGATTCAGAAATATTCTTACGACACACTGTACCGTACCACAAAGGCAGATGCCGAGCTGTTTGCTACGAAGAACAAGTTCTTTATGGTTGGATCATATAGTGCAGGATCCTCGCGCGATATCCTCATCCCCGGCTTCGGTGTTTCACAAAACTCAGTGAAGATCTTCGCGGGCGGAATGCCTTTACAGGAAGGAACCGATTACACAGTGGACTATACTTTCGGCAAAGTCACGATCATCAACGAAAGTGTTCTAAGCTCAGGCAAAAATATCAGTGTACAATATGAGCAGTCCGATCCTTTTGCGTTTCAGACGCGCAGCCTTATCGGAACGCGGTTCGACTATAAGCTTAATGATGACGTCAACCTTGGGTCGACATTTCTGTACTACAATGAACGACCGCTGATCAGCCGCAACCAGATTGGTACCGAACCTGCGCGCAACATGCAGTATGGTTTCGACTTCAATGTCCGCAAAGACAGCCGCGTACTGACAAAACTTGTTGACGCCATTCCTATTCTCCAAACCAAGGAGCCATCATCCATTAATTTCAACGGAGAGTTTGCACAGTTACTCCCTGGTACATCAAATATCGTTGGCGGGGAAGGAACTGCTTACGTTGACGATTTTGAAAACACAGCAACGCCCTACTCACTGATGGGAACGCAGCAATGGAAGCTCGCATCAACTCCGATTCTGGATTCGCGTTTTCACGATGAGCCTACTGGCTCCGGATCGCGTAGTGTGCGACTTGGTTATAAACGTGCAAAGCTTGCCTGGTATTCTATTGACAATCAGTTCTACCGGCAGTCAGGCCAATATAAGCCACCAAATATTACCGAAGCGGATCTTCAAAACCACTATGTGCGCGCTGTAGATCCGACAGAGATCTTCCCGTACTTCCAGCGATACCAGCAGATGAACAATCAGCCAATTTTTGATCTTGCGTATTATCCCGCTGAGCGCGGTCCTTACAATTACAACCCTGACATCAGTGCGCAGGGGGTTCTGCGCCCGGGTGATGTTAAGGGAAACTGGGCCGGTATCACTACTGCGATTCGCACGGAAGTCGACTTCGACAAGGCGAACATCGAGTATATCGAATTCTGGTTGTTAGATCCTTTTATTCAGGGTGCGAATGGTAAGGTGATTGTGAGCGGAAAAAATGAAGGTGTGAACAATACAACCGGAGGTAAGCTTGTCTTCCAGTTAGGTTCGATCTCTGAGGATGTTGCGCGGGATTCGAAACACGCATTTGAAAATGGATTGCCCGCAGACGGAACGCAGTCTCAGAAAATTGAGAACGAATGGGGTTACGTTACCAATCAGCAATTTCTGAACAACGCTTTCGACAATGACCCCTCTTCACGTCCTAATCAGGATATAGGTCTTGATGGAGCGAACAACAACGAGGAGCGTGAGAAATTCGGGGCGAGCTTCCTCGATCAACTACCCACTGAGACGCGAGCATTGTATGACAACGATCCTTCGGGTGACGACTTCCAATATTTCTTTGGCAGTGATCTGGATGCGAGAGGCGCGCAGATTCTGGAACGCTATAAGAATTTCAATGGCATGGATGGTAACTCGCCCGTCAACACAGGCAATCAGGACATTGCGCGCTCCGCTACGCAGAGCCCTGACAACGAGGACCTGAATGCGGACAACACACTGAGTGAACTTGAAGAATACTATGAATATGATGTTGATCTGAAACCGGGGCTTGCCATCGGACAGGAATACATCGTGGACAAGATCAGCACAAACGAAAACAACGCAGGTGAAACAATCGAGTGGTTCCTGTTCCGCATTCCTGTCAGAGAGTTTGAAGCCAAGTTCGGGAATATCACAGGGTTCAAATCAATTCGCTATATTCGCACTATACTCACCGGCTTCGAACAGCCTGTTGTGTTGCGCATGGCAAATTTCCGCATGGTGGGGAGCCGATGGAGAAGATACCAGGCAGATTTGCGTGGCGGTGGCGTGGCACCAAAGATCGAAGAAGATTATAACGACTTCACCGTGTCTGTGGTAAACCTCGAAGAGAACGGGGCGTTCGATGCAAATAATCCAGCACCAACAAGCCCGTATCGCATTCCGCCAGGAGTAAGACGTGACCGTGACAATACTTCTGCTGTTTCGCGACAGCTCAATGAGCAAGGTGTTCAGGTATGCGTGGACAACCTGGAAGATGGTGACGCCCGTGCAATCTTCAAGAACGTTGGCGTTGACCTGTTCAATTATGGCCGGCTGAAAATGTTTTTCCATGCTGAAAGTGAGCTTACTGAAGATGATGAACTCCACGGCTTTATCAGACTCGGTACTGATTTCGATCAGAATTATTACGAAATCGAAATCCCGCTCAAAGTTCCTGACATTGTTTCCGACCCGAGTGACCGCGATGTATGGCCCGAAGAAAATGAGATCGATATTGATCTGAATGAGTTGTATGCCTTGAAACTGCGCAGGGATAACGATAAGAATGCCTCCACAACTGCAGTGTATACGGGCCCACCGGCAGGCCGTCATACCCTTAGAATTTTCGGCCGACCCGATCTTACCAGCGTACAGGTCATGATGATTGGCGTTCGGAATCCACGGAGCGAAGATGGTCGCTCACACACCGCATGTATATGGGCAAATGAACTTCGCGTGACGGATTTCAATCGCACACCCGGATGGGCAGCCAGTGGCACCGTTGCAACGAAGCTTGCGGATTTCGCCACCGTAACAGGTGCGCTCCGGCACACGACTTTCGGTTTCGGCTCAGTAAGTTCAAAGATCGGAGAGCGCACGCGGGAAGAGACCACCGCTTATGACGTCTCTGCCAACGTCAACGTTGACAAGCTTCTGCCCGGAAACACAGGCATCAAAATTCCGATGTTCGTCAGCTACGAAAACACCATTATCAATCCGAACTTCGACCCGGCCAATCCTGACATCCGCGTTGACGCTGCTTTCAAATCTTTTAACTCTGAGCAGGAGCGAAATGATTTCAGAAAATTGATTCAGGACCGAACGGTTCGAAGGAGCTTGAATTTTGTGAATGTTAAAAAGAACAAAGTGAAGCCGGAAGCGGTCTCACACATTTACGATATCGAAAATCTTTCATTCAGTTATTCGTTCAGCGAAGCCACGCAAACCAATTTCTTTACGAAGGAGAATTTACTTAAGCAGTACCGTGGCTCTGTTGCCTACAACTTTTCTCCGAAAGCAACAGGTATCGAGCCCTTCAAGACAGCAAAAGGATTGAAGTCGCCATACCTGAAATTCATTAAGGACTTTAACCTCAGCCTTCTTCCGTCAAACCTTTCAGTAAGGGCAGATGTAGACCGTTCATTCAGCAAGAAAATTTACAGGAACTCCGATGGCGCGTACGGAACCTATTCTTTCTCGGCTCCCAACTACCTGAAATATTTTACCTTCAACCGAACTTATAATCTGCGCTGGAATTTTTCACGCTCCTTGTCGCTGGAGTATCAGGCAAGGGCGAATGCCATCATTGATGAGCCACAGGGTGATCTCGTTACGCAAGAGCAGAAAGACAGTGTTATCAACAACTTCAAAAACTTTGGTCGTTTGAAAATGTTCGACCAGAGTCTCAATGTCAATTACACCCTCCCGCTTGACAAATTTCCGATCACGGACTGGCTGGGCGCAGATTACCGGTATTCAGCCGGATATAACTGGCGCGCGGGTCCTGTGAACATCAACGATGATTACGCGAGGGCAAACAACCTCCAGGATATTCCGGATGAACTGGATTTTAAGAACACAATTCAGAACACACGCGAGAACAGCCTGACAGGCAAGGTTGATTTTGTAAAGCTTTACAACAAGATCAAGTTCCTGAAGGAGATCAATGCGCCTCCACGACTGGCCGCGCCACAACGCACTCAACCCGGACGCCCCTCAACTCCTGCTGCGAAGCCAGCCCCTGCTCCTGATACCGTGAAGCAGACACCAGGACTTGTAAAAGGATTCTTCAGGCTGCTGATGTCTGTGAGATCCCTGAACGGAAATTATTCACTTACTGAAGGCACAATTCTGCCGGGCTTTACGGAGACACCAAGATTCTTAGGCGTAGATGAAAACTGGAAGGCACCCGGCTGGAAGTTCGTACTCGGTAGTCAGAATCCCGGGATCAAAGAACATGCTGCCAGTCGTGGGTGGATCACATACACACCATCACTCACCACGCCATTCCAGCAGGTGCGCAACGAGATCATGAGTCTGCGCGCCAATGTTGAGCCATCAACAGAATTGAAAATTCAACTGGATGTGAAGAAAGAAGGAATGTCATCGTACCAGGAAATTTTCCGATGGGATCCCGACAATGAACAGTTCAATTCATTGAGTCCGAGCCGCTCCGGTAGTTACAAGATTTCATTTAACACCATCAACACCGCATTTAAGAGTTCCAACAGCAAAACAAACTCAGAAGTATTTTCTCAATTCGAACAGAACCTCAATACTATTGTTGACCGCTTCAGGCGAGTCACCGGCAACCCGGAATACGATACCACCGGGCAGGATGTTGTTATCCCGGCATTTCTGGCTGCTTACACAGGAAAAAGCGCAGACAACATCAGCCTCGCACCCTTTCCTAAAACGCCACTACCAAACTGGCGCATCGACTACAATGGTCTGAGCAAAGTTGAAGCGCTGAAAAACATTTTCGCGGCAATTACACTGTCACACGGCTATCAATCAACTTATACCGTGTTGAACTACAATAACTCGCTTGAGTTCAATGATCCTTTCCAGGTGGGCATCAACAGGCCGATCGAAGACTACAACAACCGCTACTTTGGCGGCAACAACGATAAAGGTGAGTTCACCCCGGTGTATGTGATCTCGCAGGTGATGATCTCAGAACAGTTTTCTCCGCTGATCGGAATCAACGTAAAGACGAAAGGCAGATTTACGGCAAAGGCAGAATACAAAACCAAACGCGATCTCATGGTTACGATCACCAATGCACAGATCACTGAAATGAACTCGAAAGAATTTGCGTTTGAAATTGGTTACACAAAAAACAACGTGAAATTGCCGTTCCGTGCACAGGGCAGAATCATCGTGCTGAAGAACGACCTGACGTTTAAGGTGAACGTGTCAGTAAACGACAATGTCACCATTCAGCGCAAGGTCGAGGACGAATCCAAAGTCGTTAACGGGAATCTAAACTTCCAGTTGCGCCCGTACCTGAGCTATGTTGTCAACCAGAAGCTCACGTTGCAGGCCTACTTCGACCGGAATGTTCGCGAGCCGCAGGTAACCAATTCTTACCCGACAGCCACCACCCGCTTTGGCATTCAGATCCGCTACAGCCTGACGCAGTAATTTCCCTGACGGCAAGAGGAAATTTCCTCACCTTAATCGGGAAATTCCGTTATTTTTGAGCCCGTAAAACGCATTAACCATGAACATCCCTGACGGACTCAAGTACACCAAAGATCACGAATGGATCAAAATCGATGGCACCACCGCCATCATCGGCATAACTGATTTTGCACAGAGCGAACTCGGTGACATCGTGTATGTTGACATTTCAACGGTCGGCCAGGAAGTTAACGAACACGAAGTATTCGGTACTGTTGAGGCCGTAAAAACCGTGTCTGATCTTTTTATGCCTGTTAAAGGCAAAGTGCTGCAAGTCAATCCGATCCTTGATGGCAGTCCGGAAAAGGTGAACGAAGATCCATATGGTGAAGGCTGGATGATCAAAATTGAGCTCAAGGGTTCAACTGATGGTTTGCTGACTGCCGCACAATACAAGGAACTAATCGGCAAATAATTGGTTATTAGTAAGGGAAGCGTCTGCTTCTTTTTGCAAATCACAACGATATGATTGAGCTACCGGTAATCTCGCAAGAACAGACGCGTAAACGCAAACCCGATTGGCTTCGGGTGAAGCTCCCCGTTGGTCCTGAATATGCGAAAGTCCGGAAGCTCGTTGATAATTATAAACTCCACACAATCTGCGAAAGTGGCAACTGCCCGAATATGGGCGAATGCTGGGGAGCTGGAACAGCCACCTTCATGATTCTCGGGAATGTGTGCACACGCAGCTGCACGTTTTGCGCTGTGGCAACAGGCAGACCAACCGAGTACGATCTTGACGAACCAAAGCGAGTCGCTGAAGCTATTCAACTGATGGGCGTAAAGCATGCGGTGATTACCTCTGTCAATCGTGATGAGTTAAAAGACCGTGGTGCCGAAGTCTGGTACCAGACAGTGGTTCAGACAAAACAGGTCAGTCCCACTACTACGATCGAAACACTGATCCCCGACACCAAAGGAAACTGGGACGCATTGTATCGGATGATCGAAGGTGGCCAGGAAGTAGTCTCACACAACATGGAAACTGTCAGCAGGCTTTACAGGAATGTAAGGCCTCAGGCAAAATATGAACGCAGTCTCGAACAGATCAAACGAATTCGCGAAGCTGGTATGAGAAC
This sequence comes from Fulvivirgaceae bacterium JP3-4, assembly GCA_029309925.1. Classification (GTDB taxonomy): domain Bacteria; phylum Bacteroidota; class Bacteroidia; order Cytophagales; family Cyclobacteriaceae; genus Chryseosolibacter. The sequence continues at coordinate 139,517 of JARKND010000001.1, read as the reverse complement.
GAAGTCCGGCATCATGCTCGGGCTTGGCGAGACGAAGGAAGAAGTTCTCAAGGCAATGGATGATCTGGTAGCAAACGGCCTGCTCATTCTTACCCTCGGCCAGTATCTTCAGCCGACAAAACTTCACCACGAAGTGATTGAGTTTATTCACCCCGAAGTTTTCGATTTATATCGTGAAGAGGGCCTGAAGCGTGGGCTCAAGTATGTAGAAGCCGGACCTCTTGTTCGTTCTTCGTATCATGCGGAGCGGCACGTAAATGTTCCGCTCGCGTAAGCCGGCTGCTCACCATATCTTAATAAACATCTGATTCAATCGCTGTAGTGGTTGCCGCCTGCTAATAGCCGTAGCGTTGGCATAGTTCTTTTTTTCTCCCCAATAGATTTTGACACTACACTGGCGAAAGTCGCTAAAGAAATGTTCAACCTAAAGTGAGAAAAATGAAAAAGGTAATAATGATTTTGATGACAGCTGCAGCGATGACAGCTATGAGTTGTGGAGACGGAAGCAATCGCTCCAGCGAGAACGACAACGACACCAACACAGGCGGTGACAACACCGAACTGGCAGAACCTGACACAACAACGATCGAGTCTGATACAACTTCAACCGGAGATATGGATCAGCGTCAGGATGACAACGACATGGACAGAGGTGAATCAGGGACAACAGGTCAGTCACAGCAAGATCGCAACGCTACTGACAGCAGAAATCAAAGAGACACGATTCAGTAAACAAAATGCCGCGATACACGCGGCATTTTTTTCTTGCTTCATCCAGGTTTAAAATAAATAAGGCGAGCCATACGGGACTCGCCTTCAATTTTAATGAGGAACAGTTTCTATTTCGCGTCAGGAACAATTCGCTGATCGCGGTTTGCAATTTCCCATGCAGTATAGAATACGCACTGTGCACGCTTCTGCAGCAGGTCAAATTCAATTTTTGAAACTTCATCGGAAGGCTTGTGGTAGTCTTCGTGAATTCCATCAAAATAGAAAATGATCGGAATATTTTTCTTTGCAAAGTTCCAGTGATCCGATCTTCTGTACAGATTGGTCGGATGGTTTTCATCATTATACGTGTAGTCGAAAATAAGATTGGTGTAGGTCTTATTAGTTTCCTCACTCAGGCGGTGCAGTTCGCTCGACAACTTGTCAGCACCAATCACATAAACGTAAGGCGCGCTGTCTTTGTGTTCAGGATCTCTCCTGCCCACCATGTCGATGTTGAGATTTACCACCGTCTTATCGAGCGGGTATACAGGATTTTCGGAATAGTATTCAGAGCCGAGAAGACCTTTCTCTTCACCAGTCACCGTCATGAACAAAATACTTCTGCGAGGACCTTTGCCGTCTTTCTTTGCCTGGGCAAAAACCTTCGCAAGCTGGAGAACAGAAACAGTTCCAGAGCCATCATCGTCTGCACCATTATTGATGAGATCACCCTCTCCGCTTTTTCTCTTGCCAATGTGATCGTAGTGCGCGGTGATCACGACAACTTCATCCTTTTTATCACTGCCTTCAAGGAAACCGAGAACGTTCTCACTTTTCACAGTTTCAACTTTGAGTGCGGTCTTATACGTAACTGAGCCAGGCTTCACTTTTGCAATCGATCCCTTCTTCGCATCAGCGGCAATCGTCTTTGTCAATTTATCGATCGTGGTGTTCATCACTTTCTCGGCAACTTCCGGGGTGATAATGAACATTCCGGCATTTGTCGAAGTAGATTGTTTGAGCGAAAGCGATCCGCTGGAAAGGAACATCTTGTATTGATCGAGTAAACTCTTTGCTTCAGCTGCGTCAGCGTTTGCAACCAGCACCATCTTCGCGCCTTTTTCGCGCGCAACTGTTGCGAGTCTGCGCGGACTTGCTTCACCACTGATGAGGATAAGCACTGCTTTTCCTTCAACGCTCAGACCAGCGTAGTCTTCTGCACTGCCTTTGCCCGCAAAAACAACAGGGAGTGTCACTTCTCCATTGCTGTCCATGCTGCCGGAATATGCGATTGTTTCAAAATTCTTGTAAGTGTTGTTCCCAGCCTTGATGTAGCTCTCACCGGGCAGGCTTTTAAAGAACTCTACTGTCTGATAGTTCGATCCGTTTACAGGAGCGGCCAGACCGAGTTCCTGGAAGTGCGCAGCGATAAAGGCCGCTGCCATCTTCTGGCCGCGTGTACCCGTTTCGCGCCCTTCAAGTGCATCAGACGCGATGATTGTAAGGTTTTCTTTAAGATCGGTAGTGGTGATGAGGTCACCATATTTTTTAGCGACCTGATCCTGGGCGAACAGGCTCACGGAGCCCAAAAACAGCCAGGCAAAAGCACTGAATTTCAGTTTCATAGTAAAATGTTTGTTTTTTGGTCGCAGAAGTGGTTTCGGAGTGATTCAGTTACGACTGCTCCGAAGCCATTTTTCTGCAATAGCTTGAATAGGTTAATGCCCAAAACTAATGGACTTTCGCAAATTTTCGCTAAACAATGCTGTGAGCGGGAAATTATTTTCAAGCGGTGCTTTTTTTGCAAACCTTACGGGAATTTCCCGGCTAAAATTGTGTTATCTCATTACCTTTGCGGCACTGGAATAACTGACTTTCGGGGCAGACGACCACTATTCAACCTCGAAAGCACAAGTCCTTTCCAATTCCGGCCAAATAAGCAATTACTAAAACATGAAAATAGATTCGCAGTACTCCGAAAAGTTTGAATCAAGGCACATCGGACCCGACAGCGGGCAAGCCGAAGCAATGCTCAAAGCAATCAAGGCAAAATCGATGGACGAGCTTATTGACCAAACCATTCCAGGCAACATCCGGCTGAAAAAGCCACTCAACCTTCCCGCTGCAAAATCGGAATTTGAGTTTCTGAACGAATTCAAGAAACTCGCTGCGAAAAATAAGATCTTAAAATCCTATATCGGAACAGGTTATTACAACACGATCACACCTGGTGTTATTTTGAGAAACATTCTTGAAAACCCGGGCTGGTACACGGCCTACACCCCTTACCAGGCTGAAATCGCTCAGGGCCGTCTTGAGGCGCTGATAAACTACCAGACAATGATCATTGACCTTACCGGCATGGAGATCGCCAACGCATCGTTGCTTGATGAAGGCACGGCCGCAGCGGAAGCCATGCACCTGTTGTTCGCATCGCGCAAAGGTTCAAAAAAGAATGCAACCAGATTCTTTGTCGATCAGAATACATTCCCGCAGACAATTGATGTACTCAGACTTCGCGCAACCCCGATCGGAGTAGAGCTTGTTGTAGGTGATATTCAAAAACTCGACATCACCGATCCAACCCTCTTCGCTGTGTTCGTTCAGAATCCAGACAACAACGGTGCAGTTAAGGATCACACATCATTTATTTCTTCCGCACATGAAAAAGAAATTTATGTTGTTATGGCTGCAGACATCCTCAGTATGGTATTGTTGAAATCACCAGGTGAGATGGGAGCTGATGTTGTTGTGGGATCATCACAGCGGTTCGGTGTTCCAATGGGCTTTGGTGGCCCGCATGCCGCATTCTTTGCCACGAAAGACGAGTTCAAAAGACAGATGCCCGGAAGAATTATCGGTGCATCGATCGATGCTTCAGGCAATCCCGGCTATCGCATGGCACTGCAAACACGCGAGCAACACATCCGGAGAGAGAAAGCAACATCGAACATCTGCACTGCGCAGGTGCTGTTGTCAGTGATGGCTGGAATGTACGCTGTTTACCATGGAGCAGAAGGTTTGAAAAAGATCGCTGGCCGCGTTCATGGTTTGGCGAAGTCACTGGATGCAGCGTTGAAGAATATTGCCGTAAAACAAGTCAACGATCATTTCTTCGACACACTGAAAGTTGCAGTATCCAATAAGGAAGCCGTAGTGAAAGAAGCAGAGAAGAACGGGATGAATTTCCGGGTCTTTGCCGATAATCACATTGGAATCTCGCTTGATGAGACCACTTCAGCAAATGACATCAAAGCTATTGTAGATGTACTCGCTGCTGCGGAAAACAAAAAAGCCGTTGCGCTTTCAGCGAATGGTCACGATATCAGCTGGCCTTCATCGCTGCTCAGAAAATCTCCGTTCATGACGCATCCGGTTTTCAACATGCATCATTCCGAACACGAGATGCTTCGCTACATCAAGCGCCTTGAGAACAAAGATCTTTCGATGGTTCACTCCATGATCTCCCTCGGCTCATGTACCATGAAGCTGAATGCAACTGCGGAAATGATTCCGGTAACCTGGCCGGAATTTGGTCAGATGCACCCCTTTGCTCCTGCACATCAGGCAGAAGGTTACAAGGAACTCACGACAAACCTGGAAAACTGGCTCAAAGAAATTACAGGTTTCACCGGAGTGTCGCTCCAGCCGAACAGTGGTGCCCAGGGCGAGTATGCGGGCTTAATGGTGATTCGTGCATATCACCAGTCGCGTGGTGATGATCACAGAAATATTTCGCTGATCCCTGCTTCAGCCCACGGAACAAATCCTGCAAGTGCAGTAATGGCAGGTATGGATGTGGTTGTGGTAAAATCTGACGAAGAAGGAAAAATCGATGTCGCAGATCTGAAAGTCAAAGCAGAACAATACAAAGACAAACTTTCATGTCTGATGGTAACCTATCCATCAACCCATGGTGTGTTTGAAGAATCGATCACCGAGATCTGTGAAGTGATTCACAAAAACGGTGGATTGGTTTACATGGATGGCGCCAACATGAATGCCCAGGTGGGACTGACATCGCCTGCGAACATCGGTGCAGATGTGTGTCATCTCAATCTGCACAAGACGTTCTGTATTCCTCACGGTGGTGGTGGTCCTGGCATGGGCCCGATCTGCGTGAACGACAAACTGAAAGACTTCCTCCCCGGCCACGCAGTTGTGAAAACAGGCGGTAAAGACGCAATTTCTGCCGTATCTGCGGCACCGTGGGGCAGTGCAAGCATCCTCACGATTTCATATGCATACATTGCCATGATGGGCGGTGACGGATTGACTAACGCAACGCGTTACGCAATTCTCAATGCGAATTATATCAAGGCAAGACTTGAAGGTCACTTCAGGATTCTTTACACCGGATCAAAAGGCCGTTGTGCTCATGAGATGATCGTTGACTGCCGCGACTTCAAGAAAGCTGGTGTTGAAGTGGAAGATATTGCCAAACGCCTGATGGATTATGGTTTCCATGCGCCAACTGTATCTTTCCCAGTAGCCGGAACGTTGATGATCGAGCCCACCGAAAGCGAACCTCAGGAAGAGCTTGACCGCTTCTGCGATGCATTGATCGAGATCAGAAACGAAATCCGCGAGATTGAAGAAGGCAAGGCTGACAAGCAGAACAACGTCTTGAAAAACGCTCCACATACCGCGGCCGTGGTAACTGCAGATGTATGGGACAAGCCATATTCACGTTCAAAGGCAGCATATCCGCTACCGTACATCAAGGAAGCAAAATTCTGGCCATCGGTAAGCCGAGTTGATAATGCGTATGGAGACAGAAATCTCGTCTGCAGCTGTCTTCCAATGGAGCTGTATTCCAAAACGGAAGAAAACGTTTCAGCGTAAGCACAATTTTTTGTATATTGAACAAAATGCCTCGGAAACCAACGAGGCATTTTTTTTGAGTTCCCCCTGTGTCAACGCTCAAACCCGATATCAATGGCCGACACCCAATGCCCGCGTGGACGTTCGTGGCATCGTTGATTATTATTCATATCGGGACAGAAATTTCGCTTGTATTCAAATATGACGAGGGCGTAGCTGATTATTATCTACCAACTGCATTCTCTCTGATTCTAGTTAATTGGTGGGGCCCGGCACGTGTTATCCCCGCCATGTATATCAACGCTGTGGCCAGCACACACCTCTGGGGCATTTCTCTCGATCGCTGGCCTGAATGGTTTCTCTACGGGATTCCCGAGACACTGTTCACAACGCTGTCGTGGTACCTGTTCACCTATTTGTACAAGGGAAAATACTGGCTTCCGGATATTCAAAACACATTGATGTTTCTGGCCCTTGCCATCTTGATTCCAATCATCCCGGAAATATTTCTCCTTCAAACGCTTCTCGTATACCTCGGAGATCAACCCATGAACAACTGGTGGGACCTGGTGTCGCGAAACTGGCTGGGAGAAATCACCTCCTCTTTTGGGCTGTCACTGCCAGTACTCTACTACCTCACGCCATTCATGCAACGGGCAGGGCTATTGGCCAATGCACCCGCCAAAAGACTGGTTGTCGACACGCGACTTAAAAACCTGCAGGTTGTTGAACTTGTCATTATTTTCACCGCGATTACCGCTATGGTATTTGTCATAAACTTTGAAAAGTTCTGGTATCTCTACGGTCTCATCGCGCTTTATACTGCGATCCGATTTGGCTTCGGACCTGCCGTGATCGTGAACTATTACATTTTTCTGCTCACCTATGTGTTGCCCAAATTTTTCAAGTCGTTCGGTTCCCAACAGTTTGAAAACTACCCTGACGTGATCAACGTATTTCTTGGCGCAAGCCTCTTGTTTGGTTTTTCAGCAATTACAGGAAGAGTGATCAGCGATGTCAGACGTGCTGAAAGAAAGTTAAAGTTGAAGAACCAGCTACTTGACCAGACCAATCGTGAACTTGACAGATTTGTATACAGTGTTTCTCACGATCTCAGCGCCCCCCTAAAGTCGATTCTCGGCCTGGTGAACATCAGCAAGATCACCAACGATCCAAGCGATCACGTGCAATACCTTGCGCAGATCGAAGCGAGCGTCAGGAAACTCGAATCGTTCATCACAGAGATCCTGGATTACTCAAAAAACAATCGGCAGCAGATCGTTGGTGAGCAAATCAGATTGCAGGAATTGTGTCACGAGATCCTCGACAACCTGAAATACACCGAAGATTTTAACAAGATCAAAGTCGATCTTTCGGAACTTACACATTCGGAAATTGTTCAGGATAAAATGCGGTTGAAGATCATTCTCAACAACATCCTCACCAATGCGGTGAAGTTTCAGAAGCGGATGCCGGGTCATGAGCCATTGATCAAAGTTTCAACACGGAAGAAAGGCGACAAGGTAGTCATCGAAATCGAAGATAACGGAGAGGGCATTCGAAATGAGATGCAATCGCGTATTTTTGACATGTTTTTCCGTGGAAGCGACAGTGCGAAAGGGTCAGGACTTGGCCTTTATATTGCAAGAGAAGCTGCGTTGCGAATTGATGGAAACATTTCCTTCAAATCAGAATATGGCAAAGGCTCAGTCTTTTCCGTGGAGTTGAAAAATCTAAATTTGAATTGATGACCAAGCGTTTTGTGCTCACCGTTCTGTTGATGGGCTGTTTGACAACCTTTGCGCAAAAAAGAGACTATACTGGATTTCCCTCCCTCGTGTGGCCGAAGCTTTATGACGTAAAATTTGTCAAAGCTAAAGACGATCGGGGCGAATTTGACAAGCCCGTCTTCAGCGAAGCCGCGAAATCTCTGAACGGAAAAACCGTCACATTGCCCGGATACATCGTTCCGTTTGAAACCGGTGTGACACGCTCAAAGCATTTCATGTTCACATCCCTCCCGCTCAACGCATGTTTCTTCTGTGGAGTAGGCGGACCGGAAACAGTTGTCGAGGTTTTCCTCAAGAACGAGATCAGTTACTCCGACCGCCCGATGGAGATCAAAGGCGTACTGCGCATCAACGACAAAGATCCGGACAAAATGATCTATCTATTGGAAAATGCCGAACTGTTAGGCGCGGTAGAATCTGATGAGTGATAAATTTGAATGTCGAACATGGAAGAGTGAGTAGTGAATGTCGAAGTGATTGACCTTTCTACATTCACTATTCCTTGTTCTCTGTTCGATATTCTGCACTAAAGAACTGTCAAAGCGTGTACTGCGAATCAACGACACAGATCCGGACAAGATAATCTATGTATTGGAGAATGCCGAAATGTTAGGAGAAGTGGATTCTCACGAGTGATCAATTTGAATGTCGAAAATGGAAGAGTGAATAGTGAATGTCGAAGTGACTGACCGTTCTGCATTGAGTATTCCTTGTTCTCTGTTCGATATTCTGCATTAAAGCACTATCAAAGGCGTACTGCGAATCAACGACACAGATCCCGGACAAAATGATCTATCTATTGGAAAATGCCGAACTGTTAGGCGCGGTAGAATCTGATGAGTGATAAATTTGAATGTCGAACATGGAAGCGTGAGTAGTGAATGTCGAAGTGATTGACCTTTCTACATTCACTATTCCTTTGTTCTCTGTTCGATATTCTGCACTAAAGAACTGCCGAAGCAGCCCCTCGGTTATAATCCATTCACGTCAATCAGATAAACCAGCGCTGCCATCGCTGCAGCACCAAGCTCGAGTTCCCGCTTATTCACTTTATCGAATGTATCTTCTTTGGTGTGGTGAAGAAAGAAATAGCGTTGTGAATCCGGCAGGTAGCCAAACAACGCTACACCCTGATTTGCAAGTGGTCCGATATCCGCACCACCTCCCTCCTGGTTAAAATCTGTCAGACCGTAAGGCTCGAGCATCGCCTTCCAGCTGCGCACTTTCGTTTTCATCGCCTCAGTGCCGCTCATTGAAAATCCTCTCGGAGTAAATCCACCCCGGTCGGATTCAATTGCTGCGAGGTGTTTCTCTTTTTTTAACTCTGCTTGCTTTGCATATTCAGTTCCTCCGCGCAAACCGTTTTCTTCGTTCATGTACATCACGGCACGAATTGTCCTTTTCGGTCTGATGCCGAGCTGTTTAAAAAGTCTGAGTACCTCCATGGACTGCACGCAACCAGCCCCATCGTCATGTGCACCCTGAGCGAGGTCCCATGAATCAAGATGACCACCAACCACAATTATTTCCTCAGGTCTTTCGCTGCCCTTTATCTCCCCTATTACATTGAATGACGGTGCATCCTCGAGTGTTTTGCAATGCGTTTCAATATAAAGTGTCAGATTTTTCTCATCCTTCAGGAGTTGGGATAACTGATCCGCATGATTGGTGCTGATTGCCACTGCAGGAATCTGCGCAATGTTCGGAGCATAGCGAAGACCTCCCGTATGCGGATAATCTTCGGGTCCGGATGCCATGGAACGAACGATTACCCCGATCGCGCCAAGCTTTGCAGCTTCCGAGGGACCCATCGCACGTTGCTCAACCGCCCCGCCATACGCAGAGAACGTGTTGATACGGGTCATATCAAACCCGCGGTTGAAGAACACAATTTTTCCCTTCACCGCAGCACCGAGCGCACGCAGCTCATCGAAAGTTTTTACTTCCACGACCTCAGCCGAAATGCCTGACGGGCCAGTCCCAACGGAGCCGCCCAGCGCACAGACATTCAAACTATAGGTTCCGGAACGCTTCGAAACTGCGCGTGCAATCTCCTGCTTGCCGCGAACCCAGTGCGGTACCATTACAGGCTGCAACCATACGGTGTCGGCAAAATCCTTCATGACGTGACGCGTCCAGTCTACGGCAGCAGCAGCACCTGGCGAACCACTAAGACGGCTGCCAATCTTGGTCGTGAGATATTCCAGCATCGAATACGACTCGCCCTTCGTCAGCTCGAGATCGTAGATTGATTTGATCGCGGCTTCCTGCGTTGTTTGTGCGCTGACGATTATAGAAATTAGAACTCCAGAGATGATGAGTAGTAACCGATTCATAACTTGGTAGTAAAGTGTGCTGATTTTAAAATATAAATGTGATGATCAGGATCCTTGTCGTTAAGGTGAAGTGTGCCTTCCATCGCGATCTGTTTCGTAGTGAATTTAACATTCTCCGTTGTCTCGACCTCTACGACCGTTTCAGGCCCTGCCGCACCGCAGAAGTAACATACGTTAAATGGAAGAGAAGACAACATGAATTTTCCTTTGCCTCCGGATTCTTCAAGCGGAATGATATAACCTTTCAATTTGATTTTCTTTCCCTGAAAAGTTTTAAGGTGTTTGCTGAACTGGGGACGCTCGATAGTATAACCGCCTTTGTCCTGCTCAGTTTTGAAGCTCACTTCTGCGAGTATCTGCCAGAAGTTGTCAGTCTGGCTGTATGTTGTAGTAGGGATAAGGAGACAGAACAGCAGGAATAATTTTTTCATCAGACTCAAGTATAGCAATAACGTTCTGATTGCCGAACTAAAAAATTGATTCAAACGTTTGAACTTCATAAAAACGCTTGTTTTCGTTGTTTTATTGGTCTTATTTCGCACATAGATTTATTCGCGTATGGCATTTCTGTTTGAGTCTTTTGAAGGATGGAAAAACTACAGCACCAGCAAATCGATGTCGCTTGCTGCGGTGGTGATGGAATACGAACGTGTTCAGAAGGGCAGAACCGAAAAAGAGATCTGGGACGGCCTTTCTACTGCATGGGATGTAATGAAAGATGCCGTGCGCACAGGGCTTTCTGAAGACATGACGTCACGATCCGGAATGATCAACAACGGAGCAAAGAAAGTTTTTAATTATCCCACGCCCGTGCTTTCTAAAGAATTTCAGAACCTGATTTCACGCGCACTCGCGGCAAAAGAAGTTAACTCCTGCATGGGTCGCATTGTTGCCGCACCAACTGCAGGCGCGAGCGGAATCATGCCGGGCGTTCTGTATACGCTGCAGGAAATTCATAATATCGAAGACAAGAAAATTCTCGAAGCGATGCTCATTTCAGCCGGCATCGCACTCATCATGGAGCAGAAAGCATCTATTGCCGGAGCTGTTGGGGGTTGTCAGGCGGAAACGGGCACTGCGGCAGCAATGGGTTCTGGCGCTATCGTGCACTGCCTCGGTGGAGATACGGATCAGGTGTTCAATGCCGTAGCAGTTACGGTGCAATGTATGCTTGGCCTGGTATGTGATCCTGTTGCCGGACTGGTGGAAGTACCATGCGTAGTGCGGAATGCAAGTGCAGCAGCAATTGCAAACAGCTCTGCGCAGATTGCACTTGCCAACGTGAGCAGTGTCATCCCTGTTGACGAAGTGATCGAAGCCATGGGCGAAATTGGCGCGAGTATGGAAACTCGTTACAAAGAGACAGCACTCGGTGGACTTGCAGCAACAAAAACGGGGCAGGCTATTGCCAAGAAAGTTCTGATCAGGGACATTGAGGTGTTGCCGGATGAAACAACCATCTGATCACCGGATAAAGTCAGGCAGAACTTCGTTGCCGAAAAAATATATCGCCATACTGAACAGCACTGACCACACCGCAGCGCTGATGAACATGAAAAAAATTATTTTGTCTTTCGGACTGCCGGAACTCACGGCAAGCAATGTTCCACCGATCGGTGTCAATATGATGGGTGTCAACGCTGCAACACCAGCGAGGCCATACTTCTTCCAGATGCTCGCGAACCGGTTGTTCCTCCTTTCATCTGACGCCTTATTCTTTCTGCGAAATCTGCTCAGCACATTTGCTTTCAGCCAGTCTCCGAAAAAGGTAAACAGGAACACGACAGTCATCATTCCGAAAACTGTCGTCAGGATTGTCGTCACCAGATTTAAACCCGCAGCGTAGCCCCCAATCGGTCCTAAAATAAATTTTAGCATACACGAAAAGTAAACAGGAATCGCCTTCAAAATTTCTTCCCACATAAAGCCAGGAAAAATCAGGGTTATAGTTTTTCTCCGAAGCTGAGATCGCCCGCATCGCCAAGACCGGGAACAATGTAAAATTGCGCGTTAAGGTTTTCATCTACCGCACAAGTCCATAGTGTATAAGGCAGCTTCAGGTGTTCTTGTAAATATTTTATGCCTTCCGGTGCAGCAACCAAACTTGCGATGTGAATGTGAGCAGGTTTACCATTCTTCATCATCGCGTTGACACTATCGATGATCGACCTGCCTGTCGCCAGCATCGGGTCGATCAGCACAACCGTTCTCCCGTCCAATGTTGGAGTCGCAAGGTACTCCAGTTTTATTGTCAGATGGTCAGCATCTTCTTTGCGGAACGCTCCAATAAAACCAGCGTCTGCACTGTCGAAAAAATTCAGAAATCCCTGGAAGAAAGGAAGCCCGGCCCGAAGGATTGTGATCAGAACAGGTTGCTCAGCAATCACTTGCACGTTTGTCGATCCCAAAGGCGTTTTCGCAGTAGCATTTTTATAGCGCAGCGACTTCGACAATTCGTAGGCAAGAATTTCGGCAAGGCGCTCCAGATTCTTTCTGAAACGCATCCGATCCTTCTGCAACACTGAATCTCTTAGTTCAAGCAGGAATTGATTAGCAATCGAGACGTTACTGCTGAGCACAAACATGCGTTGGGGTTTTAAACAAAGTTTAAATAAAGTTTGGAAGAACCATAAGGATAATCAAATTTTCCAACAGAATTGTCAGGAGATGAAATTACTAAAGCAGCTTTGCGAAATTCATGCCCCTTCCGGGGAAGAATTTGCCATGAAAGATTTTTTGCTCAAATATATTCAGAAAGCCAAGAAGACATGGAAGACGAAACCGCAGATCTTCCATGGCGATGACTTTCAGGACTGCATCGTTCTTGTTTTCGGCAAACCTCGCACGGCAATATTCGCGCACATGGACAGTATCGGTTTCACGGTACGATATTTCAACCAGCTTCTGCCGATCGGAAGCCCTGACGCTGACGCAGGAACGAAGCTTGTCGGAACAGATTCCCTTGGTCCGATTGAATGCGAGCTTGAGTATGACAAGGAACACCATGCGTTTTACAAATTCGGAAGACAAATCGATCGCGGTACTTCACTGACGTACAAGATCGATTATCGCGAAGACAAAAATTTTATCCAAACACCATATCTCGACAACCGACTTGGTGTATATACCGCGCTACAGGTTGCAGAAACGCTGAAAGACGGTGTGATCGTTTTCAGTGCATGGGAAGAGCACGGTGGTGGCTCGGTGCCCTACCTCGCAAAATTCATCTATGAAAAGTGGAAAGTGCAGCAGGCGCTCGTGGCAGATATCACGTGGGTTTCAGATGGCGTAGAGCACGGGAAGGGAGTAGTTATATCCATGCGTGACCGCAACGTCCCGCGAAAGAGTTTCATCAATAAGATCATTACGATTGCCGAAAAACGAAAGCAGACTTTTCAGCTTGAAGTGGAAGGGATGGGATCGAGCGATGGACGTGAACTCCAGGTGTCCCCTTATCCGTTCGACTGGTGCTTTGTTGGTGCTCCGCAAGCCAATGCTCACACACCGCATGAGAAAGTTCACAAAAAAGACATCAAGAGTATGATCGATCTTTATGTGTGGCTGATGAAGGATCTTTAGAATTTGATTGTTGTCTTCAACACTTGCGATCTGTATTTACCAGTGTCCCTATAAAACTCCTGGTATAAGCCCTTTACCAGCTTAAAGCCGACTGCAAGTTTTGTCACTGGGTCGATGATCCAATATTCCTGCACTCGGAATTGTTCGTAAAGATTTTTTTTCTTCTTCAAGTCATGATTCCGATTACCTGGTGATAATATTTCAAGAACAAAATCTGGTGCGCCATGAATGCCATCATCAGCCGTTAGAAGCTTTCTCCTTTTGGCTGAGACGAAAACAATATCAGGTTGTACCACATTCTTCTCCTCATCGAGGAATACTCCGACCGGAGAAGCGAAAGCACGACCGACCTTCTTCTTTTTTAAGAAAGCATAAATTTCACCAGCTATCGTGAATGAAATGTCCTGATGCGAGAGGTTGGGAGGAGGTGTCATATAGATGCGGCCGTTGATTAACTCGGCAGGTGTTCCTTCTGGCAGCATCTTGTAAACTTCCATTATAGTTTTTGGCGGATTGTGCAGCATCTTTACCATATATGCGCTTATTTTCTGTAACTAGTCGAAATGAAAAACCTTACTCAGCAGCTTTGAGTCAATACTTCCCTTTGCGAAATAGAACTGCACATACATTCCATCTGTTAAGTGATAGCCTTCCGCTATTTTGGTGATTGGATCGATTATCCAATACTCCTGTACACCAAAGCGCTCGTACAAGTTCTTTTTCCGCACGCGATCGTTGCTGTAATTTCCGGGTGAGAGTATCTCAATGATTAAATCTGGAGATCCGTGAATAGCGTCTTCTTTGATGATCGAATAATTTTGCTTTGAAACAAAAAAAATATCCGGTTGAACGGCATTCACGCTGGCATCCAAGAAGACGGTGTGCGGAGCGGTGTAAACTCTTCCAATATCCTGGATATCTGTCCAAGCGAAAATTCGGGATAAGAGAGGTACTAACACCGCGTTGTGCCGGTCATTAGGCGCTGGTGACATATAGATGCTTCCTTCAATTACTTCAGCCAAGGTTCCTTCGGGCAGCATCTTGTACAACTCCATGATCGTTTTTGGTGGTGTCGATATCATTTCGTCCATGTTCTAAATTTACGTATAAAACAGTTTGCTTCCCGCAATTAGTTTCCTGAATTTATAGCCGTTTAATACCCCGGATATGTCAACCACGCGCAGAGATTTTATCAAGTCTACAGCACTCGCTGGAGCAGGACTAACGATCCTCCCTTCTAAAATTGTATTTGCAAAAGACAAAGATCCAAAAGTCAGGCTTGGATTTGTCGGAGTGGGTTTGCGCGGACAAAACCATCTCGAACTCGCACTGCGCAGAGGTGATGTGGAAGTAGTAGCTATCTGCGATGTGCAGCAACGCATGATCGATATGTGTTCAGAGATGATCCAGAAATCAGGCAAACCCAAACCACAGATCATCCTTGACGGACCCTACGGCTACAAGAAGCTTCTTGAGAACAAAGACATCGATGCCGTGGTGATCTCCACACCATGGGAATGGCATACAACGATGTGTCTTGATTCCATGAACGCAAAAAAATATACAGCCTGTGAAGTCATCACTGGAATGACGGTTGAAGAATGCTGGCAACTCGTGCACACCTCCGAGCGTACAGGCATGCCGTTGATGATGCTTGAAAACGTCTGCTATCGCAGGGATGTGATGGCCGTGCTCAACATGGTGCGTCAGAACATCTTTGGAGAACTTGTGCACCTGCAGGGTGGCTATCAGCACGACCTGCGCGAAGTAAAATTCAACGATGGCAAAAATCCGTACGGAGGCGGAGCAGAATTCGGTGAGAAAGGTTTTTCAGAAGCGCAGTGGCGCACGCAACACTCCGTTGTTCGCAACGGTGACCTGTACCCGACCCATGGCATCGGTCCCATTGCCACGATGACCAATATCAACCGTGGAAATCGCTTTACCGAACTCGTGTCTTACTCATCGAAGGCACGCGGTCTTCATGATTATGTTACTAAGGTCGGAGGCGAGAATCATCCGAATGCCAAAGTGAATTTTAAGCTGGGTGATGTCGTCACCACGATGATCAAATGCGCAAACGAAGAAACAATTCTGCTGCAGCACGATACAAATCTTCCCCGGCCTTACTCGCTGGGCTTCCGCGTGCAGGGCACCAAAGGCATATGGATGGACGTAAACAAATCAATTTATATCGAAGGCCAAAGCAAAAAGCCACACCAATGGGAAGACGCCAGGGAGTGGCTTGACAAGTATGATCATCCGCTTTGGAAAAAATACGGAAACGATGCAGCGGGCGCAGGCCATGGCGGCATGGACTGGTTCGTCCTAAACGCTTTTGTTGAGTCTGTGAAGCGAAAGGTCCAGCCTCCGCAGGATGTGTATGATGCCGTTACGTGGAGTGCAATCACACCGCTTTCGGAAACTTCGATTCGCATGGGCGGAGAAACGGTTGAATTCCCTGACTTCACACAGGGAAAATGGATGTACAGAAAAAATAATTTCGCGTTGGACGATTCATATTAAAATAACGAGTGACGAATTACGAGTGACGAATGAAATGCCGAATGCCTTTGAATTGCCTGATCGTTGTTTTGTTTGCTTTCATCAGCCACAATCTTTTTGCTCAGGAAACTTTTAGTACAAGGCTATCCGATGTTGCCATTGAACTGACGAAACAAAAAGTTGTTTACGATCCGTCATACTTCAGCATCCCTTACCCAAATGGAGATGTGCCCGCAGGTAAAGGTGTTTGCACAGATGTAATCATTCGCGCTTATCGAAAACTCAACATCGACCTTCAGCGTCTTGTGCATGAAGATATGAAAGCGAATTTTTCCAAATATCCGGCACGCTGGGGTTTGAAGAAGCCAGACAGAAATATCGATCACCGCAGAGTGCCCAACCTGATGACATTCTTTACACGTCACGGCACTTCACTTCCATTGTCCAAAAAATCTGAAGACTACAAACCGGGAGACATCGTCACGTGGGATCTGTCTGCCGGTGTTCCTCACATCGGAATCGTCATCAACAAGAAATCCGAAGACGGGTTGCGTAACCTGATCGTTCACAATATTGGTGCAGGCCAGGAAATCTCTGACTGTCTGTTTCAATTCAACATTACGGGGCATTATCGTTACGAGCCTTGAGGTACTCGCTGGCGCTCGGAATACAGTTCACCGCAGAGGCGCAGAGAAACGCAAAGAAATTCGAATTGAGCAAATGGCTGGTCGGGAACTAGCGTGAATCCACCAGCCATAACGTCAAAGGCCAGGAAGTAGCACCAAAATCCTCTGCGTTCCTCCGCGCCCTTTGTGGCTCTGCAGCCAACTGCATTCCCACGAGCGCCAGCGAGTGCCACCATGTACCGATTTTTCTATTATTTTTGCCGTCCCAACGAAGGATGGAATGAAGATCAAGGATTTGGAGTTTAATGAGTTCATCAGCGAAAGCAAGGTACTGGAGAGCGTTCAATCGTTAGCGGACAGGATCAGCAGCGATTACAGCGACCTCGCTCCTGTATTTCTTCCCGTGTTGAATGGCTCCTTTATGTTCGCTTCGGACCTTATCAAGCGAATCAACGTTCCAAGCCGTGTCTCGTTTGTAAAAGTTTCTTCTTACCAGGGTACGAACAGCTCCGGTCAGTTGAAGACGCTTGTTGGTCTGGACGAAAGTCTTTTCAATCAGCACATCATCATCGTTGAAGACATTGTTGACACCGGGTTCACGCTTGAAAAAATCATCAATGAGCTGAAGGGCCTTGGCGTGAAGTCGGTTGAAGTCGTGGCTCTGCTTCGCAAAACTCCGGCACGGGAAAAAAACATCTTCGTCAAATATGTAGGGTTCGACATTCACGATGAATTCGTGCTTGGCTACGGTCTCGACTACGATGGATTAGGCCGGAATTTTAAAGACATTTACAAGGCCGCCCGGTAATTTCTGTTACAGGTTCGCATTTAGCATTTTCATTATTATCTTCGTCAGCTTTAACAAAAACAAACCGTAATTAAACCTCCAGATGATAAACCTCATTCTCTTCGGACCTCCCGGTGCAGGCAAAGGCACGCAAAGTGCCCGGCTTATTGAGAAATATTCATTAACACATATTTCAACAGGTGATCTTTTCAGGAAGCACCTGAAAGAGGGCACGCCACTGGGTAAGCTCGCGCAGGAGTACATGAGCAAGGGAAACCTCGTTCCGGATCAGGTTGTGATTGACATGGTTGATGATAAGATCAGATCAACTGGCAATATCCAGGGGATTATTTTTGATGGCTTTCCGCGAACAATTCCGCAGGCAGAAGCACTCGACAAGTTGTTGAACGGAAAAAACGCTCCCATCAACGCGTTCATCGAATTGCTTGTTCCGGAAGATGAGTTGCGCAAGCGCCTTGCATCCCGCGCGGCAAAAGAGAATCGGCCTGACGATGCAAAACCAGAAGTGATTGAAAACAGAATTTCAGTCTATAACAAAGAAACTGCGATCGTAGCAGACTATTACAAAAAAATGAAAAAGTATTCTTCGGTTATCGGTGTCGGTGAAGAAGAACAAATCTTCAACAATATTTGTCGTGAAGTCGACAAGAGTTTGTTGATGTAAACGAAAGGAAAAAGTGTCGTCTCCCAATTTTATTGATTACGTAAAGTTCAACGCGCGTTCAGGACATGGTGGTGCCGGTTGCCTGCATTTTCATCGCGAAAAATTTATTCAGAAAGGTGGCCCTGACGGGGGGGATGGTGGTCGTGGCGGTCACATTATTTTGAAAGGAAACAGTCAGCTCTGGACGCTCCTGCATTTGAAATACCGCAAACATGTTATTGCAGACAGCGGCAAAGGTGGCGAAGCGGCTAACATGACCGGTGCAGACGGGAAAGACGAAATTATCGAGGTTCCGTTGGGCACGGTAGCAAAGAATGCCGAGACCGGAGAAGTGCTGTGCGAGATTAATTCGCACGATGAAGAGTTCATCCTGATGAAAGGAGGTCGTGGTGGCAAAGGAAATGCTTTTTTCGTTTCCTCAACTAACCAGGCACCGCAGCACGCACAACCGGGCGAACGTGGCCAGGAAGCTTGGGTGATTCTCGAGTTAAAACTTCTCGCAGATGTTGGACTAGTCGGATTTCCGAATGCAGGGAAGTCAACGTTGCTTTCTGTTGTGTCTGCAGCCAAACCGAAGATTGCCGACTACGCCTTTACCACACTCACGCCTAACCTGGGCGTTGTATCATACCGCGAAGGACTTTCATTTGTTATGGCCGATATCCCCGGCATCATCGAGGGTGCCGCTGAAGGAAGAGGTCTTGGGATCCGCTTTCTCAAACACATCGAACGAAATTCGCTTCTGTTATTTCTCATTCCCGCAGATGCGAAAGACATCAGGCAGGAGTATGAAATTCTGCTTAACGAACTGAGAAAATACAATCCTGAACTTTTGGATAAGAAGAGACTGCTGGCCGTATCAAAGTCGGATATGCTTGACGAGGAATTAAGGGCCGAAATGGCCAGAGAATTACCCGAAGGAATACCATCTCTTTTTATTTCAGCAGTCACTAACCAGGGCATCTTGGAATTAAAAGACCTGATTTGGAAACACCTCCATTGATTTGTCATAAACAAAAGGAATTTTTCGAGTTTTGTGTCAGTTTCCCTAGGTAAAACAGCTTTTTAAATGACGTATTGTCACGACACGGTGCTTGGCAAAATTATTGACATCTTGCGATCTAATCGAAAAAGTAAACTTTTGAGGTCATGGACAATACGCAGATAAATGAAGAATTGGAGAAAAACGAAGAAATGACAGCAGAAAATACAGCTGCTTCTGAGCAATTCGCTCAGGCAGACCAGAATTCTGCGGAACTCAACAGAGTCAGGGAGGAACTGGCCAGCTCAAAAGATAAATATCTGAGACTGTATTCCGAGTTTGAAAACTTCAGAAGGCGGACCGCAAAGGAAAAACTGGAGATGGTCCAGTCAGCAAATGAGCAGCTTATTAAGGCACTAATTCCCGTGCTCGATGACTTCGATCGTGCGGAGAAATCGTTCGCTGAAAAAACGGACAAGGATGCTGAGGGCTTTAAACTCATTCAGGCAAAATTCAAAAAGGTCCTTGATCTCTATGGCGTAAAAGAAATGGAGGTAAAACAAGGATCCGATTTTAATACAGATTTGCATGAAGCAATCACGCAGGTTCCCGCACCAGACCCTTCTTTGAAAGGAAAAGTGGTGGACGTAGTAGAAAAAGGTTACCTGTTAAACGACAAAGTGGTCCGCTTTGCAAAAGTTGTCGTAGGTAATTAATCCCTGTTGACGCAAAATCAGTCATGAGTACAAAGAGAGATTTTTACGAAATATTAGGCGTTAGTAAAACAGCGACTTCCGAGGAAATCAAAAAGGCTTACCGCAAGGTTGCAATTCAGTTTCACCCTGATAAGAATCCCGGCAACAAGGAAGCTGAAGAGAAATTCAAAGAAGCTGCAGAGGCTTACGAGGTTCTCAGCGACACAGAGAAACGTGCCCATTACGATCGCTACGGTCACGCAAGGCCGGGCAGCCAGTACGGTGGTCACCACATGAATATGGAAGACATCTTCAGTCAGTTCGGAGATATCTTCGGTGGTGGCGGAGGAAGCCCGTTTGATAGTTTTTTCGGTGGTGGAAACACACGCGGTGGGAAGCGCCAGCGGAAAGGGAGCAACCTGCGCATCAAGCTCAAGCTTACACTGGAAGAAATCGCCAATGGCGTAGAGAAAAAACTGAAAGTGCACCGTCTCACACGTGCAGAAGGTGTGACATTCAAAACCTGCCCAACCTGCCAGGGCTCAGGGCAGATTCGTAAAGTTGTCAATACAATGCTCGGGCAGATGGTTTCGGCAACTACCTGCAGTTCCTGCGATGGCTCAGGACAAATTGTTGACAAACGACCTCCGGGAGTTGACAGCTCAGGACTTGTTTCCAAGGAGGAAGTGCTTTCAGTAAAAATCCCTGCCGGTGTATCGGATGGCATGCAGCTGTCTATGTCCGGCAAGGGCAACGATGCGCCTGGGGGCGGAATTCCAGGAGATCTTCTGATCCTGATCGAAGAACAGGAAGACAAGCAACTCAAGCGTGACGGCAACAACCTGATCTATGATCTTTACATCAGTTTTATTGACGCAGCGCTGGGGACGAGTGTTGAAGTGCCATCTGTTGGCGGACGCGTCAAGATAAAAATCGAACCAGGTACGCAAAGTGGAAAAGTTTTACGCTTGCGCGGAAAGGGACTCAAAGATCTGAACGGCTACGAAACCGGTGACCAGCTTATCTATGTAAACGTATGGACACCGAAGAAACTGACACCGGAAGAGCGGGCGAAACTCGAAAGCCTGAAAAGCTCCCCAAACTTTGAACCGAACCCGGATGCAAACGAAAAAGGGTTCTTCGAGCGGATGAAAGAGTTCTTCAATTAATTAGTCAATTTGTTAATATGCCAATATGCCAATGGAATAGTTTATTTCATTGGGATATTGGCTAATTGGCACATTAGCACGTTATCGCTTTCAGTTAATGTGTATAAAATACACGAGTTGCTCCGTTGGCGACCAATCGGCTAACTGGCACACGGGCTAATTGGCCTGCATTTTCGCTGCAACCTTTACACTTTCGCTCCGTTAAAGCACTTGCCCCGGTGTATTTTTATCATTTTCAGAGATAATCTTACACGGTGTAACTAAAAGGGAGTAGGAACGTAAGTATTCAGCATGCAGAAGAGTTTGTGGTTAACCGTTTGCGGTGTTGCATTGGCGTGGAGCGTGGCGGTGGGTCAGATTAAAAAGCAATTTACCGTTGAAAACACCCAGGCGTGCGACAATATCAAGCTCCGCTTGAGGGCCAATAGTGGCAATTGCTTTATTAAGCCAAGCCAAAACGCTGAAATTCTCAATGTTTTCAGTAATCAGGACGAGTCTGCATATTCCCATAACTACCGCAAAGAATTAAAAGGCCGCACGTGCGAGGTTTCATTGAACCTCGAGGAAGTACATTCTGAGGGCATTGGCCAGACCATCTCCACGAAAATGTTTGGAAATACCGAAAAGCCGGTTTCTGACAAGATCTGGAAAATGTATCTCACAGATTCAAAGCCATATCTGCTGGAATTGGATTACGCGATCGGCAATGCCCACGTTGATCTCTCAGGCCTCGCTATCAAAAATCTGAAAATCAATACGGGAAGCGCTGACGTTACGGTCGGCTACAGTTCGCTGGAAAATCAGATCGATATGGACACTTTTTCCGTGAATGTCGACCTCGGATCGCTTACCGTTAAAAATCTCAATCTTTCCCGTGCACGCTATATGGTTGCAGATGTGGGCTTCGGAAACATGATGCTCGACTTCAGCAACACACCTGCTGTTTCAAACAAGATCCGCGGAAGCGTTGGTGCTGGAAACCTTGTGATCATCCTCCCTTCAGAGGAAACTCCGGTGATTGTGAAGGTGAAAGATTCCTGGCTCTGCAGCGTAAATGTTCCTCACAGTCTGAAGAAGATCAACGAGACGACTTACGCAAATGCTGCCTACAAGAAAGACGCGCAGAACAGTCTTGTCTTCGACCTCGATGTGTCGATGGGAAGCATTACTTTTAAAGATGGGCAGAAGTAGTTAGCCAGGATGCCGGGAAACCGGGGCTCCACGTCTGACTCACCGATCATTTATGTTTAAGCAACAGCACACTTTTGAAACGGGAAAGTAAGCACTAAAACGATCCGGTTTCAAAGCTCCCGGCACGAAGGCATCTCCAATAGTTTTCTCAGGATGTAATTATCTCCGCGCGTTTTCCACTAATTTGGTGAATAAAAGCAAACCCTGTGGAAGCATTAGTCGCACGGAATGTTACCAAGCGGTACACGAATCACACTGCGCTTGATAACGTCAATCTCACTATTCCGGCAAATCGAATTTTTGGTTTGTTAGGACCCAACGGAGCCGGAAAAACAACCTTCATCCGCATCATCAACCAGATCATCAATGCTGACAGCGGACAGATCAGCATTTTTGGAGAACCGCTGAGCGAAAAACATATCGGGACAATCGGCTATTTGCCTGAAGAACGCGGACTGTACAAGAAGATGAAGGTTGGCGATCAGCTGATCTACCTCGCTCAACTGAAGGGAATGACAAAAGCAAAAGCACTCGACAAAAGCAAAGAGTGGCTTAAGCGATTCCAGATTACAGACTGGTGGAATAAAAAAATTGAAGATCTAAGCAAGGGCATGGCCCAGAAAGTGCAGTTCATCAGCACGGTGATGCATGAACCGAGGCTGATCATACTTGACGAGCCGTTCTCCGGTTTCGACCCCGTGAATGCGAGGCTTATTACCCAGGAGATACTTGCGCTGCGCGACAAAGGGTCAACCATTATTTTTTCAACGCATCGCATGGAAACAGTGGAGGACTTGTGTGATGACATTGCACTCATCAATAAATCCAGAACGATCCTTGAAGGCTCAAAGAAGCAGGTGAAAGACCAGTTTCGTTCGAACACCTTCTCCATCGAGCACCACGGAAATAATTTCCAGCTTGATCCGACCCGGTATGAGATCCTTGCACAGAAGGTGATCGAAGGTGACTTATATGCCACCACCATCAAGGCGCAGACTGGCATCAAGCCAAACCAGGTCATCCGGGAGCTGATTGAAAAAACTGAGCTCAGCAGCTTTCATGAAAAATTACCGAGCATGGCGGACATCTTCATAGGACTCGTACAAGGAGAAGATGAAATTGCTCTTCGCACGCACCTGCAGGAATCAATCTAAAATGAACGTAACGCAGTATGAACAAAGTACTACTTATTATACAACGCGAATTTCTTAACCGCGTTCAGAAGAAATCTTTTTTGCTCACTACCATTCTCGTTCCGCTGATCTTCCCTGCGATCATGGGTGTTATGATCTATATCGTGATCGAGCAGTCGAAGTCAACGGAGATTGAAGTTGTGGAGGTGTTGGATGAGAGCCAGCGCTTCACACTGAAAGAAACGCGTTACTTCAGGTTCGTTCCTGCCGAGGGACCACTGGATTCTGCAAAAGCAAAATACGATTCGCATGCTTTTGGTCTCGTGTATGTTCCTCCATTCGATATCAAAGATCCAAAAGGCTTCACCTTCTACTCGCGCGAAAATGCTACGATGGAACAGATGGAGGACCTCAATAAATTTTTCGAAGACCAGGTGCGCAACATGAAGCTTGCGCAGTACAAGGTTGACCAGGCAACACTTGATGCCCTGAAGACTGACATTAAAATACGGCAGGTAACAAAGGGTGATGACGGTGAAGAAAAATCGAGCAGCTCTGATATGATCTATGTCATCGGTATGGTGCTCGGCATTCTGATATACATGTTTGTTCTGATCTACGGAATTCAGATTATGCAGGGTGTTATTGACGAGAAAACTTCGAAAGTGGTCGAGGTAATTGTGTCGTCTGTCAAGCCATTCCAGCTGATGCTTGGAAAAATCATAGGCATTGCCTCAGTAGGTTTGCTTCAGTTTATTATCTGGATTGTCCTGAGCTTCGGAGTCACATCGAGTGTGCTTGGCTATTTTGGTTTGAAAACTCCTCAGAAGGAAATGATGGAGCAGGTCTCCAAACAGGTTGACGCAGGAGATAATGCACAGACAGAACCACAGCAGGGCGACTCAGCCATTAATGAGAATTTGTCAGGGAAGAAAGCTTCAACGGAGCGGTTGCAAAATGAAACACTGCAGAATTTTCTGTCACTCCCCTTTGGCAAGATTATTATTGTTTTCCTGTTCTACTTCCTCGGAGGTTATCTGCTGTATGGAGCGCTCTTTGCAGCCGTTGGTTCAGCTGTTGATTCTGTTCAGGATGCACAACAGTTTCAGTTCCCGGTAACCCTCCCGCTGCTCATAGGATATTTGAGCTTGTTTATCATTGTGCTCAGGCTTCCGCACAGCACGGCCAGTTTCTGGCTTTCGATTATTCCATTCACTTCACCTGTCGCGATGGTAGGCAGAATTGCATCCGGTGTACCCGCGTGGGAGCTTGCGTTGTCTATGATTCTGCTGATCGCAGGATTTTTATTCACCACCTGGATCGCAGGCAGAATATACCGCGTTGGAATCCTGATGCATGGAACAAAAGTGAACTACAAAGTGCTGGCTAAGTGGTTCATGCAGCGGGGGTAAAGACGAATTGCGAATAACGAATGACGAGTGACGAATACCCCGACATTCGTTGTCGTAACGCGTTACTCGTCACCCCTTCCGTCTCTCATCATGATTGCATCCTTTTTCGCAAGAGTCCGCGTTACAGGTCGACAGGATCCGTCAGGAACTCCTAAACTGCTCTAACAAAGCACGACCACTTAAGCGAAGTTCATGCCCGACAAGTCACGCGCATCAGGAGGCTCTAACGAGCCTTGCAAAAACCAAAACACTTTTCTTATAGAAACAGGTAGCTCCTGACGGAGCTGTGGCAGGGCGCGGAACAAGCGGGTAAGTACAAATGTTGAATGTAGAATGACGAGTGACAATTATCCCGACATTAGTCATTCGTCATTCGTTACTTGTCATTCCTTTCACCTCTCATCATAATTGCATACTTTTCGATAAGAGTCCGCGTTATAGCTCGACTCTTGTGAAGAAGTATTGGCATGGCTAAAATTGGGATCGACAGCGAATTTTATCGGAACAACCCACGCCTTAAGTGGGTAGTGCTGGCTGTATCATTTTTGATCAGTGTTGCCTCCATTTATTACACGAATATTCTGGTTGATCAGCTTAAGGCACGGGAAAAACGACAGGTCCAGTTGTTTGCGCGCGCGCTCGAATACACAGTCACGGAACAGGGCACCGAACTCATCAATTTCGTTACTGACGAAATCATAGTAGAGAACAACTCAATCCCAACTATCTGGATCAATAAAGAAGGGCAATACTTTCATCGCAATATCGATATCGATGAGAAAATGCCTGAAGCAAGAAAAAATCGGATCCTCGAGCGCGAAGTCCAGGCAATGAAAGAGACATACGAGCCCATCCGCATGAGCTACCGGAATGAGAAAGGAGAAGTGGAGGAATATGGCTATGTGTATTATCGGAACTCGTTTCTTTTAACACAGCTTATTGCCTACCCTTACATTCAGCTTTCGGTGATCGCTATTTTTGGTTTTATCAGCTACCTGGCGTTCAACTACAGCAAGGCAGCAGAACAAAACCGCGTGTGGGTTGGCCTCGCGAAAGAAACTGCCCACCAGCTAGGCACTCCGTTGTCATCATTGATGGCCTGGATTGAAGTGATCCGCGAAGACCCGGAGATGCGCGACAAGAGCGTGATCGATGAACTTGAAAAAGATATCCACAAGCTCAAGATTGTGACCGAACGTTTTTCAAGCATCGGCTCCACGCCTGCGCTGAAGAAGGAGAATGTAGTGACCCTGATCAACAATGTTGTAAACTACCTGAGGCCGCGGGTGTCATCGCGAATCAGAATGGATGTGTTTACGCTTTCCGATACCATAACGGTACTGGCACACGCACCTTTGTTCGAATGGGTGATCGAAAACCTTTGCAAAAACGGAGTGGACGCGATGGGCAACAGCGGCACGATTGCCATCAAGATCCTGCGCGGAAGCGATGGCAAAGTATTTATCGATGTGAGTGATACGGGCAAAGGGATCCCGCGCTCCAAACTCGAAGCTGTCTTTAAGCCAGGCTTCACCACAAAAAAACGAGGCTGGGGCCTGGGTCTCACGCTTGCCAAACGTATCATTGAAACTTACCACAATGGGAAGATTTTCGTGAAGCATTCCGAGGAGGGCCAGGGAACGACTTTCAGAATTTCGCTGGATGCGGCTTAATTAATGTGCCAATGAGTTAATATGCCAATTAGACCCTCGCTCTCCTCAAGGAGCGGGATGCGCTAGAGCAAAACGTCCCTGGAACTTTCAACGAGCTTTTGCTCGGACGTGAGAAGGGCCGAGGATGAGGTGATTATGCTGTGTCGGGAGACAAACCGGGTCCCGCCAATAAATCCGGCCTGGATATGATGTACGGTCATTCGGAAAGGTGACAACCCCGCGTGAGCGGTTGGAGCAGAAACCGGAATGGCCCTTCGCAAATCAGGAAGCACTTCGTAAGAAAATGGAAGTGTTCAGGGTGACGCCAGCCGCACGTAGGACCGCGGGCTGGTTGTTGGAGCGGAAAACGCGACCCCGATGCGCCCCGGCTGCGCGCGATGGCGATCGGGGGCACGCCCAAAAAAGCTAATTAGCTAATATTCCCATTAGCCCATGTGCGAATTGTCCCCTTGCTTTTGCCTTCCTCATTGGCACATTGATGAATTGGCATATTGGCACATTGTTTCAGTTGCTCAACGACCAATTTTCTTCGGTTTTTACTCAATTAACCTAGCGAAAATCCGGTTGCGAAAAACCTCAAAAATGACTCAAATCCCGCTTTGTACTTAACCCTTTAAAACCTACTTTTGCGGTCGAATTTTCTGGACCTTATTAATAAACTTATAGCAATGGCAAATATTGGAAAGATCACCCAGGTAATTGGCCCTGTCGTAGACGTAGCCTTTGATGGCGAAGGCTCGAAATTGCCGAACATCCTTGATTCATTAGAAGTTACAAAAGCAGACGGCACGAAAGTCGTTCTGGAGTGCCAGCAACACCTTGGCGAAGATCGCGTCAGAACGATCTCAATGGAAGGTACTGAAGGCCTGGTGCGCGGAATGAAAGTAACCGACACTGGTTCTCCGATCCAGATGCCAATCGGTGATGATATCAAGGGTCGTCTTTTCAATGTTATCGGTGAAGCCATTGACGGTATCACGCAGCCAAAAGGCACTAAGTCTCTCCCAATTCACAGAAATGCACCTGCTTTTGAAGATCTTTCCACTTCAACTGAGGTTCTTTTCACAGGTATCAAGGTTATCGACCTGATCGAACCATATTCAAAGGGTGGTAAGATCGGATTGTTCGGTGGTGCCGGTGTGGGTAAGACGGTATTGATCCAGGAATTGATCAACAACATCGCAAAAGCATACTCTGGTCTTTCAGTATTTGCCGGTGTGGGCGAAAGAACACGTGAAGGAAACGACCTTCTGCGCGAAATGATTGAAGCTGGTATCGTAAACTATGGTGAAGATTTCATGAAGTCGCTTCATGCTGGCGGATGGGATCTCTCGAAAGTAAACGAAGAGCAATTAAAAGATTCCAAAGCAACCTTCGTGTTCGGTCAGATGAATGAGCCTCCTGGAGCACGTGCTCGCGTGGCCCTGTCTGGTTTGACAGTTGCAGAATATTTCCGTGACGGTGATGGATCAGGCAAAGGGCGCGATATCCTTTTCTTCATCGACAACATTTTCCGTTTCACGCAGGCGGGTTCTGAAGTATCTGCGCTTTTGGGTCGTATGCCTTCAGCGGTAGGATATCAGCCAACGCTTGCAACCGAGATGGGTGCGATGCAAGAGCGTATCACGTCAACGAAGAATGGTTCTATCACGTCAGTACAGGCGGTATACGTACCTGCCGATGACTTGACTGACCCTGCTCCTGCTACAACGTTCGCTCACCTGGATGCAACAACGGTATTGAGCCGTAAGATCTCCGAGCTTGGTATCTACCCTGCGGTGGATCCATTGGATTCAACATCACGTATCCTCCGTCCGGAGATCGTTGGTGAAGAACACTACAACTGTGCTCAGCGTGTAAAAGGAATTCTTCAGCGTTACAAGGAACTTCAGGATATCATCGCCATCCTGGGTATGGATGAACTGAGTGATGAAGACAAGCTTGTTGTATCTCGCGCAAGACGTGTACAGCGTTTCTTGTCACAGCCTTTCCACGTAGCAGAAGCGTTCACCGGTTTGAAAGGTGTGCTTGTTGATATTAAGGATACGATCAAAGGTTTCAACGCGATCATGGATGGTCAGTACGATCACCTTCCTGAAATGGCGTTCAACCTTGTAGGTTCTATTGAGCAAGCGGTTGAGAAGGGTGAGAAGATGATGGCGGAAGCCCGCGGGTAAAAATTTTAAATTTTACATTTGAAATTTTAAATTTTGGAGTTGCGTGGGTGAGGACGATCAGTCTTTCGGTCACACAAGGTCAAAACCGACAGATTTCAAGTTGATCGAAGCGATTAAATTTAAAATGTCAAATTTCAAATTTTAAATTGTCTTTATGTATTTAGAAATATTAACACCTGAAAAGAAAGTCTTCGAAGGAAACGTGACTTCTGCTACGTTCCCTGGCGCTGATGGATCATTCCAGGTTTTGGATAACCACGCACCGCTGATCAGCTTGCTGAAGGAAGGTATCGTAGAGTATAAATCAAAGGAAGCCAGCAACGCAAGCCTGACAATCACCGGTGGTGTTGTTGAGGTGCTGAAGAATAAGGTTGTTCTTCTGGCGGACGGAGTAGTAGCTTAAAGGCTATGGCTTTTAGCTATGGCTATGGCTAAATTCTCCAGACGAAAACAATTGTGAAACGAAGGACCCAGTTTATCGCTGGGTCTTTTTTTGTTTCCATAATCTAGTGATGCACTTTGAATTTCAGCACGCCCAAGCCATAGCTATAGCCATTGGCCATAGCCCACCGAGCACAAGCCATAGCTATAGCCAATCTCCATAGCCTATTGCTCTGCGATCCACTTGATAAAGAACACCACGCCTATCACCAAAGCAATCACACTGGCAATCCAGAAGACGGAGTTTACACCACCGAAGAAGCTCAACGTTAAGGCTACAGCTCCGAAGATGATTGCCATTTTCAGATTGTAGTCGAGCGCTTTTGTCTCTTTTGAGATCTGCCCATCTCCTTTTTTATTCTTAAGATAATTTTTGATCTCGGTCTTGACTGCCTTGCGCAACTCCTTCTTTTCGGATTTGCTCATCTCCGAGTACTTCTTTGCTACAGGTTTCGCAACAGGAACTGGAGCCTTCCCGGCTGCCGAGGCTACTACGTTTTCCTCACTCAGCAATAAAGGACTCGATTGTTCTTCTACAGCTTCGGAAGAAGTTGTTTCAGTTTGGGCGAGAAGCTTCTCAGCCTCCGCTTTTTTTCTTCCGCTGTTGTAATCGTAATAGTCGAAATTGTAGGTGTATTTGGGTGTTGAACATGAAGCAAGGACCAACACGCTAACAACCAGGGTGACGAGATGTTTCATATGATTTGGTTTGTTTTGGTTTCTGTGCATCCGCTGTTATGCGTCACACGTGCAAATCACAGTTTGATTGTGCGAATTGCATTTACCAGTGATCGGTAACAGGCAACTGGCGACCAGTAACCATTCGAAAGTCTGAGGGGAATTCTACTGATCTCTACCTGTTGCGTCTGAAGAGGGAAAAAAATCGTTCCATAAAGCGCTTCTCAAACTGCCAGAAGAATTGAAACTGGCCAAAAATGAATCCGTAGATCAGCAGAATGACGTTGTACAGTGGTAAAATAAAAATGTAGTAAAGCACTGTGGCAAAAGTAGTGTTGCCTTGTTCCCCGCCCAGAAAAGTCAGAATAGGTCTCTTGAGGAACATAACGGTGAAGCCCGTGCAGGCAAATACAATGAGAATCAGAATCACCTGCCATCCGTTC
Source organism: Fulvivirgaceae bacterium JP3-4 (assembly GCA_029309925.1). GTDB lineage: Bacteria > Bacteroidota > Bacteroidia > Cytophagales > Cyclobacteriaceae > Chryseosolibacter. The sequence goes on along the minus strand of JARKND010000001.1, from coordinate 109,680 downwards.
TTCACATTCCAGCGCGATTTGAGTTTTTCTATCCAGCGGGCCATAGGTCAGTGCCGGGAAACCAGTTTAAGATTGTGTAAAACTTAAAACTAAGTGAATTTTTATAACCGATATCCTGGCGGGCTCGGATTTTAATAAAAAGCTTGCCAGTAAATGGTGTGAGGCAAAGGTGCTTCGAGAGAAAGTGGCTCCTTCTTTACTGGATGAAGAAACTCAAGCTGGCGCGCATGAAGACAAATTGACCCATCGGCATTTGCTTCAACGTCACCATACTTGACATCGCCCTTGATCGGACAACCCATTGAAGCCAATTGAACCCTGATCTGATGAGGCCTTCCTGTGACGGGTTTTACCTCAAGCAGAAACTCACCTGTTATAGAGCCTATGACACGATAGCTTAACTCCGATCGCAAGGCTCCAGGGGTTTCTTTCTTAAAAGCAGTTGTTTTGTTCTTCTTCTCATCCTTTAAAAGCCAGTGGATGAGCTGACCACTCTCCTGCGGAGGTCTCTTGCGTACAATAGCCCAATACGTCTTTGCCGTTTCGCGTTCGCGGAATTGTGCAGTCATCCTTTCAAGCGATTTGGAGGTACGGGCGAGTACCACGATCCCGCTCACCGGTCTGTCGATGCGGTGCACAAGACCCAGGAACACCGCCCCGGGTTTTCCATACTTTTCCTTAACATAAGCTTTACACAGGTCAACCAATGGAATATCTCCGGTCTCATCACCCTGCACCAGAACGCCTGCGCGCTTATTCACAACCAGTAAATGATTGTCCTCAAAAACGATTGTGAAATTGCTGTCTGGGTCCACCCTGAGTTACTTTTTGCACTTCTTTAATGATAGAAGTGATAAAAATAAGACAATCTGATTTTAAATCTGTTGAATGATTAGTTTTGTCTTTGTATCATTAAGGTATGGGTCGTAAAATCTTTCTTCCGGTGGCCATTGCAATAATGTTCGCACTTGCCGCATGCAATCAAAAGGAAAATGAAATTCTTCGTGCTGAAAACGATTCCCTTCGCGGGGAACTGGTTTCCCGCAACGATATGGTGGCGGTGATGAAAGACGTGAAATTTCTAATTGACTCGATTGACGTCAGCCGCAAAGCACTTCGTACCGATCTTGGCGAAGGAATGTCGTACGACAATTTTTCCACCCGCCTGCGCGACATCAACAATTATGTGAAGAGCACTCAGGAGCGTCTCACAAAAGTTGAAAAGCAGCTTGGCAAATCATCCAAAAATGCAAATGCCTATATGATGATGGTTGACGCGCTTAAAAGCGAATTGAGCATTCGTATCCAGGAAGTCGCATCGCTCGAGACTACCGTTTCAGAATTTCGAAAGGAAAATCAGGGCCTGATGAACCAGGTCAAATTGCAGCAGACAGAGATGGCCGAAATGCAAACCAAGATCGAAGAAAAACAACAGGAACTGGCGATCCTCGATGCAAAGGTTAAAGAAATGGTCGGCACCTTTAAGATGACCGAAGCCGATGCATACTTTGCGCGTGCCCAGGCCGTTGAAGAGGCCGCGAACCGCACGAAACTTGCTCCTCGCAAGAAAAAAGAAACTTACCGCGAAGCATTAGAACTTTATAAGAAAGCATTATCGCTTGGAAAGAAAGAAGCGCAGGAGCGAATTACGAAGCTGGAGGCAAAGGTGAAATAGTAAGTTTATTTATTGGGAAGTGGGCAATTGAAAGTAGGCAGTAGGCACTTGGCAGTAGGCAAAAAAATGCCAGTGCCAAAAGGCCTTAATTAAAAAATTCAAATAGGATTTATCTCCAATAGATAGACGAAATAATTCGTCAGGCTTTGCCTACTGCAATTTTGCCTACTGCCTACTCTTGAAAAGAGATCTTCGAAGACGAATAGTACTCACAGATCAGTCCTTAAACTCCGAGGTAAAATGAAACTGAATATCCGGAAAATTATCCTGCACCATCTGCAGCCATGCGCGTGATTCTGCCATGAACACCAGCTTGTCATCCTTATCGCGGGCGATGTGGCGTTGCTTTGAGTCGATAAATTCACCGAGCTTCTTAGGATCTTTTGAAGATATCCAGCAGGCCTTGTAAATGCTTTGTGGCGCAAATTGTACGGTGGCACCATACTCATTCTTGAGGCGGAATTGAATTACTTCAAACTGAAGTGCTCCAACAACACCAACCACCTTCTTCTTGCCAAGCTCATAAGTAAACAGCTGCGCAACGCCTTCCTCCATCAACTGAAGCAATCCTTTCTCAAGCTGTTTTGTTTTCATCGCGTCAAGATTGATCACTTCCTTGAAGATCTCAGGCGAAAAGCTGGGAATACCCGTGTAAAGAAGCTTCTCTCCTTCGGTGAGCGTATCACCGATTTTGAGATTGCCGGTATCGTAAATACCCACGATATCGCCTGGCCAGGCTTCATCCACTGTTTCGCGATCCTGCGCCATGAACGCTGTCGCATTCGAAAATCTTACGCTTTTGTCGTGACGAACATGATAGTAGTTGCTTCCACGCGCAAATTTTCCGGAGCAGATCCGAAGGAATGCGATACGGTTTCGGTGCTTGGGATCCATGTTTGCGTGGATCTTAAAAACAAAACCGGAAAATTTATTCTCGACTGGTTCGACAACTCTTATTGTAGTTTCCCTTGGAACAGGCGGAGGTGCAATACGAATGAAAGTATCAAGCAGCTCCTTTACACCGAAATTATTCACAGCGCTTCCAAAAAATACAGGGGCAACTTTCCCGCTCAGGTAATCCTGAACATCAAAATCAGGATAAACACCCTCGATCAGCTCAACATCTGCGCGCAATTGTTTGGCGTTGTTCTCTCCCACGTAGTCATCGAGGGCGCTGTCGTTGATGTCTTTGATCTCTATGCCTTCTTCAACCGTAATCTTGCTTGGCGTAAAGAGATGCAAGCTTTTTTCGTAGAGACTGTAAACGCCCTTGAACGTTTTTCCCATGCTGATCGGCCAGCTCAAGGGGCGAACTTTGATGTTCAGTTTCTCTTCAATTTCATCAAGCAGTTCGAAGGGGTCACGACCCTCGCGGTCGAGTTTGTTGATGAAGCAGATCACCGGAGTACTCCGCATGCGGCAGACTTCCATCAGTTTCTCTGTCTGGATCTCCACACCCTTCACACAGTCGATCACCATGATCACGCTGTCTACGGCAGTCAGTGTGCGGTAGGTATCTTCAGCAAAATCCTGGTGACCCGGTGTATCAAGCAGGTTGATCTTGACGTCCTGGTAGTTGAACCCCATCACGGACGTAGCCACCGAAATACCACGCTGTTTTTCTATTTCCATCCAGTCGGACCGCGCGTGGTCTTTGATCTTACTCGACTTCACTGCGCCTGCTTTCTGAATGGCTCCACCAAAAAGCAGTAGCTTTTCCGTTAGCGTTGTTTTTCCCGCATCAGGGTGGCTGATAATTCCGAAAGTCCGTCTTTTCTCTATTTCCTGTTCGAGTGTCATTGCAAGGTTGCTTCGTTAATCCGTTGATCTGTTGATCCGTTTCGCTTTCTTCAAGGGTCAATCGGTTACTCACAGCGACTGCCAATCGCGTTTTTCAGGATGCTGCGAGTGAATAAAAACAGGCAAAAGTAGTAAAATGTCACCGTTCCCGGGATTTTAATTCCAGATTAGTAAATTGGAATTCTAAACAAGACAAAATGAAATTCAGACGATTTGGAAGGACAGGCTGGAATGTGAGTGAAATCGGTTATGGAATGTGGGGACTTGCCGGATGGACCGGCTCTGATTCCAACGAAGTCGCGCAAGCCCTTGAGCGCTCCATTGAAATGGGATGCAACTTTTACGATACTGCATGGGGTTACGGAGCGGGGAAAAGTGAGCAGATCTTAGGCGAGCTTGTAAAAAAGTATTCAAACAAGCGCCTTTATTGTGCCACCAAGATCCCACCGAAGAATTTCAAGTGGCCTAGTAAATCACATTTCAAACTTGAGGAATGCTTTCCCGCCAGCCATATCGTTGAATACACCGAAAAGAGTCTGAAGAACCTGGGCGTTGACCGCATTGATCTCCAACAGTTCCATGTGTGGGAAGACAACTGGCACAACCATGATGAGTGGAAATCTGCCGTTGACAAGCTAAAGAAAGAAGGAAAGATAAGGTTTATCGGCATCAGTGTGAACCGTTGGGAACCGAATAATGTGCTGAAGACACTTGAGACCGGTCTGATTGATTCGGTGCAAGTGATCTACAATATTTTTGACCAGGCTCCGGAAGACAAACTATTTCCCCTTTGTCGAAAGCTTGACATCGGTGTGATCGCCCGCGTTCCTTTTGACGAGGGCTCATTGACCGGAACACTGACAAAAGACACCGTGTTCCCGAAAGACGACTGGCGATCGACCTATTTCGTTCCCGAAAACCTGAAATCCAGTGTTGAGCACGCTGATGCGTTGAAGCCTCTTGTACCGCAAGGAATGACGATGCCTGAAATGGCGTTGCGATTCATCCTGGCCAATGACGATGTTCACACCATCATCCCCGGCATGCGTAAAGTTAGAAATGTCGAGGCAAATATTGCCGCAAGCGATGGAAAACGACTTGACAAAAGTCTGATGAAAGACCTTGCCGCCCATCGATGGGACAGAACGCCAACGGAATGGTCTCAATAAATTCCCTTAATGTATATGCGATCCCTCTCTGCTGTCATTTTATTCTTATCGTTTGCATCCGCGGGTCACGCTCAGGTTAGTCTTGCGCGCTATTTCAACTATGATCTTTTTCCCGAGGCTGATTTCATCAATTACAAAGAAATACCTGTCAACTGGAACTTTGACGGCAAGACCCAGCGCGAGTTCAATGCCGGTCTCACGGCACTGAAAGAAGAGCGTTTCGCCCAGGCGATTGCCAGCTTCGATGAAGCGATTAGGCTGTCTCCTGAGCTGTGGATCAGCCATTACTACCGCGGCATTTGCCTGAAGATAACCGGAAAGCTTGACGATGCATTAAAGGATCTTGAATTCGCCCGGACCAGGTCTGGTGGGAAATTTCAGATCTCATACGAGATCGGTGAAATATATCAGGAGAAGAGGCAGTATACCCAAGCACTCAAGTACTATGACGAAGTACGCGACCTGGCGCCTGATTCAGTTGAAGGCTATTACGGAATTGCGAACATTGCGTTTCTTAGCCGAGATCCGGATAAAGCCGTAAGGTTTTATAAGAAATGTATGGATGCGAACCCGTCCTTTCCAGACGCGTATCTGAAAGCCGGGTTGCTGAGACTGTTTGCAAACAGAAGAGAAAACAAAGCCTTCGAATATTTTGACAAAGCCATCGAAGTTGATCCGACTTACCAGGAAGGACTGTTCTGGCGCGGCCTGATCAATATCGAATTCGGCCATGCGGGAAAAGCGTTGGTGGATTGGAACAAGCTCATCCAGTTGAACCCCCAACGGCCACTCTACACGCTTGTTCGGGGCTATCTTTACATCGAGCTCGATGATTATGACAAGGCGTTTACCGATCTGAAAAATGCCGTCATCGACCTGGAGATTGACGAGAACAAATTCGAACTGGGCTCCAAAAAGCAAACCAATAAACAGATCGATCTTCAAGCCTCGTCACACTACCTTATGCGTAACATTTTCGGCCTGAGCGATGAGGCAGCAGCTCCATTGCGCAAAGCGTATTGTCTTATCGTGAAGCACAGCTACGAGGATGCGTTAAAGGATCTGGACAAATCTCTGGCGGTGCAGCCATCCGCGGCAGCGTTTTTATTGAAAGCATGTACATTTGAGTACTTGGAAAAACATGATTCGTCACTCGTGTGTCTGAACAAGACGCTTGCCCTTGACAATGACATTTTTGAAGCACATAAAAAGCGTGCAATCTATCGCACGGCCCTGCGCGACTGGCGTGGCGCTACGGCAGACTTTATGGCTATGGAGAAACTTCAGCCTGAAAGCATCATCACTTACAAACTCCGCGGTCAATTGAAAGCTTCGCTCAACGATCACTATGGCTGCATTATCGACCTGACCAGATACCTTAAATCGGATTCGTTCAATGTCGAAATCATCAAGCTCAGGGCAAATGCAAGCTACCATGTCGGGAATTACAAGACTTATAAGGAGGACTATGTTACCCTTCTGACTCTGGACACGTTCAAGATCGAGCATCATCAGGGACTGTACATTGCAAACATTCTGCTGCAAGACACTGTAGGCGCTATTGAAGTACTTAATCATTGCGCAAAAGTGTTCCCATCAGATGCTTTCCCGATCCTGCAGCAGATGGAAATATATCTGTGGAAAAAGGAGTTCAGCAAAGCGCTCTATTCGTACACATTGTATACTGAGAAGGTCCCGTTTAAAGGTGCCAGGGAGCGCTCAGAAGCATTATACCTGAAAGGACTCGCGCACCTCGGCAGAAAGGAGCTGCAACTTGCGTCAGAGTCATTCAATCAATCAATCGAAGAAGGAAAAGCCGGAGGTTTTGTGAACCTCGACTCCCATTACGAACGCGGGAAACTGAGCTTGAAAGCGGGAAAGAAGAAACAAACTAAGTCAGACTTCAAAGTCCTCAAAGCCAACAATTATCCTAAGGACAAAGAGCTTGTTGAAACTGTATTGAACAGCGACTAGTTTGTCTCTTCATTAAAATCAATTTTTCTTTTTGGTTGCAGCCGGGGTCGCTTTCTTCTGCTGCCCAGGGGCATAGGGTGCCGCTGACTTGCTTCCAGTGGTTTTCTTTACCTGGCCAGGGGCTGCCTTCGCTGGTGTTGCCTGCTTTTTTGCCTGACCCGGTGGCACCTTTACCATCACGCACGAAGAAAGGCCAATCATCAACAAAAACATCAAATACGTAAATCTTCTCATCTGTCAGTTCGTTTTGGTGCAATTATAGGACGAACCGGCCTTTGAGTCTAAAAGGTGTATGTTAATTGACAAGATTGAGCGAAAGTCGGAAGATAGCTCCGTAGAATCTCAAAAATGACTGATAGGACGAGAAAATTGGAATAATAACAAAGGGAAGTCTGTCAAACTGACACACTTTTGGCAGACTTTTCCCAATGGCACAACCATTGATCAATGGTGGAATAAGTTTTATAAGAAACGTAGAACACTTAATCCTGTAAATATCATGGGCAAAATTATTGGAATAGATTTAGGAACCACAAACTCATGCGTTGCCGTAATGGAGGGTAATGAGCCCGTGGTAATTCCTAACAGTGAGGGAAGAAGAACAACTCCTTCCGTAGTTGCATTTCTGGACGATGGAAAAGGCGAACGCAAAGTTGGTGATCCCGCAAAGCGTCAGGCCATCACCAATCCAAAGAACACCATTTCATCGATCAAACGTTTCATGGGTAAGAAGTATGATGACGTTACTGGTGAAATGAAGATGGTCTCTTACCAGGTGGAACGTGGTAACAACGATACGGTAAGAGTGCGCATAGGCGATCGGTTGTATACGCCACAGGAAATTTCAGCAATGATCCTTCAGAAAATGAAGTCAACTGCTGAAGACTATCTTGGAACAACTGTGTCGGAAGCCGTGATCACCGTTCCCGCATACTTTAACGATGCAGAACGCCAGGCAACAAAAGAAGCCGGACAGATCGCTGGTCTTGATGTAAAACGCATTATCAACGAACCTACCGCAGCAGCACTTGCTTACGGTATGGACAAGAAACATAAAGACATGAAGATCGCAGTGTATGACCTTGGCGGTGGTACATTCGATATTTCAATCCTTGAACTTGGTGACGGTGTATTCGAAGTAAAATCAACCAATGGCGATGTTCACCTTGGCGGTGATGATTTTGACCAACGCATCATCAACTGGCTGGCTGACGAATTCAAGAAAGATGAGAACGTTGACCTGAGAAAAGATCCGATGGCGCTCCAACGTTTAAAAGAAGCTGCTGAAAAAGCTAAGATCGAATTGTCAAGCTCACAGGAAACTGAAGTCAACCTTCCATACATCACTTCAATTGATGGAGTGCCAAAGCACCTTGTGAAGAAGCTGAGCCGTGCGAAGTTTGAACAGCTTGTGGACGACCTCGTACGCAGAACACTCGATCCATGCCGCAAAGCAGTAGAGGATGCTGGCGTGAGTGTGGGACAGATCGATGAAGTAATCCTTGTCGGTGGTTCTACTCGTATCCCTCGTATCCAGGAAGAAGTTGAAAAGTTCTTCGGCAAGAAGCCATCAAAAGGTGTAAACCCTGATGAGGTTGTGGCGATCGGTGCTGCGATCCAGGGTGGTGTACTCACTGGTGAGGTGAAAGATGTTCTCCTGTTGGATGTTACTCCGCTTTCACTTGGTATCGAAACACTGGGTGGCGTGTTCACCAAACTGATCGAATCGAACACAACCATTCCGAGCAAGAAGTCTGAAGTTTTCTCAACAGCAGCGGATAATCAACCATCTGTTGAGATCCATGTGTTGCAGGGAGAAAGACCGATGGCGAAAGATAACCGCAGCATTGGACGATTCCACCTCGATGGAATTCCGCCAGCACCGCGCGGTATCCCTCAGATCGAAGTGACATTTGATATTGATGCGAACGGTATCCTCCATGTGTCTGCTAAGGACAAAGGAACCGGAAAAGAGCAGAAGATCAGAATCGAAGCTTCTTCCGGTCTGACCGATGCTGAGATCCAGAAGATGAAGCAGGAGGCACAGGCGAACGCTGAAGGCGATAAGAAAGCTAAAGAGCGTATCGAAAAAATCAACCAGGCTGACTCGCTGATCTTCCAGACTGAAAAACAGATGAAGGATTATGGCGCAAAACTTTCAGAAGGAAACAAGAACGCCATTAACGGTGCGCTTGAGAAACTGAAGAACGCGCATAAGAACCAGGACGTTGCTGCGATCGATGTTGCGATGAATGAACTGAACAGCGCATGGCAGGCAGCTGCAGCTGAAATGTATCAGGGCGGTGCTCAACCTAACGGTGGTCCGTCAGCGGATGCCGGATCAGCCGGACAGGGTGGTTCAACGGCAGGTGGTCAGAACAACGATGTGTCTGATGTTGAATACGAAGAAGTAAACGATAACAAGAAGTAGTAGTTTATATTCCAAACGAAAAGGCCTCTGAGAGATCAGAGGCCTTTTTTATTGTTAGTGATTTCGGACTCAACTATCAGATCCTTGGGCTGGGACCTGTCGGCTTTGCATCCTTGTCAAGAATTTTGGCGATCCATGCGAGCACCAGCGCTGAGACGATGAAGACCATATGAATAATGATCTCATACTTCAGCGCTTCCATTTCTTTTGTTGTGTTGGTCTGTGAGTGAATGTCGATGAATGTTTTAAGAAGGTGCACACCGGAGATCGAGGCAAGCGATGTGGCAAGTTTCACCTTGAGGCGATCCGCATCCAGGTGATCGATCCAATGCGGACGGTCTTCCTGCTCATCGAAGTCGATCTTGCTGGTGAAGATGGAGTAACCACCGATGATTACGATAACAAGAAGGTTCATTACCATCGAGATATCGATCAGTCCGAGGATCCGCAGCATCACCTCTACTTCCGTAAATGTGTCGAGGTTCATGCCAAGCGCTGCGAGCTCTTCCATGAACTTATAGACATAAAATCCGGAACCAATGATCAGACCGAGGTATACCGGTGCCTGAAACCATCTGGAGAAGAAAACAAGGAATTCGATTACGTTCTCGATAGAACGATTCACCCTTCGTACAAGGCTCATGGGTCAGTGGGGTTAGGAGTTCAAAAATATAATTTTCTGTCAATAATTTGGCTGTCGCAATTATGTTTTCGTGACTGTTTGTACCTTGAATATGATGCAGCAGAACATATCGACCCGGGAAATCATGTGGATATTTGCCTTCATCCTCCTCGTGACAGGTTTTTCAACGAACCATGTTGCTGCAGGTACTGCGTTACCTTTTAAAACCGAGTTACACGAAGAACGCAGCGATCGGGTTTCGTCCTCCGCTTATCGGCTCGGGAGTATCTCTCAAAACGAAGTAAGTTCGACATACTCATCACCTATAGGACAAGATCTCCTTCCAGCCCTTATCTGGCAGCATATACGCATTCATCATACACTTCAGATTTTTCGATTGTCGAAAAAGGACGGCCGTCACAGCATTGGGCATCACCTTCCGCTTCGCGGTGATGAGCCTGAAAACGTCCCGCTATAACTTCTCCGGACTAAATCGTTTCGTGATTGATTACTGACTTCAGTAAAGCAATCGCTCCATCCTTTTTAACATCCTCATGAAAAAAATAAAAAGCATTTTGCGGCTTGCAGGCCTCACCATGCTCGTTGTTCTTGCACTGTGCGGCATGGGTTTTCTGGGCGCGCTCTTCCCCGTGAGACGCGACTACGAGAACAAGCCGATCAACGTTGAACGGAAAGACGAGAAGCTGACCGATGCCAGCGAAAGCGAATCGCAGGAATGAAAAAGCAAGTGAACAGTTGTTTGGCAAAAATTATTGTAAACTTTTTGAGAGGGCCTTAATTATTCTTGCCAGATACTTAAATTTGCCCGCTTTAAAAAATACATTTTATGCTAGTAATGAAATTCGGAGGAACGTCTGTCGGCAAGCCCGAGCGGATGAAGAAGATTGCAAACCTTGTGACTTCAACTCCGGGTAAAAAGATCGTGGTGCTTTCTGCCCTCTCCGGCACAACAAACGCCCTCGTTTCAATCGGTGACAACCTCACTGCCGGCAGAGCAGCCAAGGCAGAAGAGGAAATTGTCGCGCTTGAAAAACATTACCATGCATTCATCAAAGACCTTTACGAAAGCGAAGCATTCCATGCGATCGGCCAGGAGATTGTAAGCCGCTATTTCATTCTTATCCGGCTTCTCGCTGCAGGACAGTTTGACGTGAAGAGCTATCGCGAACTCCTCGCGCAGGGAGAATTAATCTCAACCGAATTGTTTTACCAGCATCTTCAGGAGCGCAAGATCAGTTCCCGCCTGCTGCCGGCATTGCACTTTATGTCTATTGACGAGAACGAAGAGCCGGAGCTCGAGAAGATCTCACAACGCCTGAAGCCACTGGTGACATCGCTCACCAACATTGATATTATCATAACGCAGGGTTACATCTGCCGCAACCATCGCAACGAGATAGACAACCTGAAGCGTGGCGGAAGTGACTACACTGCGTCACTTGTAGGTGCTGCCATCCGCGCAGACGAGATCCAGATCTGGACCGACATCGATGGAATGCACAACAACGATCCGCGCATCGTGAAGAAGACAGTGCCAATCTCTGAACTCACGTTTGATGAAGCTTCCGAGCTTGCTTATTTCGGTGCGAAAATTCTTCACCCGTCCACGATCGTTCCGGCACAAAAATACAACGTGCCTGTGCGCCTGAAAAATACCATGGACGAAAAAGCTCCGGGAACAATCATCACCAGCAAAGGAACTGAAGGGACGTTCAAGGCTGTGGCGGTGAAGGACGGCATTACGGCAATCAAGATCAAGTCATCTCGCATGCTGATGGCTTACGGTTTCCTCAGACGGGTCTTTGAAGTTTTCGAAAACTACAAAACTCCGATCGACATGATCACTACTTCGGAGATTGCTGTGGGACTTACTATCGACAATGACGCCAACCTGTCATCGATAGAAAATGAATTGAAAAAGTTCGGTTCAATCGAAGTTGATAAAGACCAGGCGATCATCTGCATCGTAGGAAATAAAATCGTGGATCAGAAAGGTGTTCTTGAAAAAGTGTTTGCCTCCCTGAAAGAAATTCCCGTCAGCATGGTTTCAAGCGGAGGAAGCGCGAATAATGTATCAGTCCTTATCGACAAGCAATACAAGGAGAAGGCGTTGAACGCTTTGAACGAAGGATTGTTTGGTTTGAAATAATGTGCCAATTGGTCAATATGCCAATGTGCCAATGAAGGAGTCCCATTGGCACATTGGCTAATTAATCACTCAGCTCGCATGCTGTTCACCGGATTCTCCCTTGCCGCTCTTATCGACTGATAACTAATGGTGAGCAGTGCGATAATGAAAGAAACAGTGGCAGCGATAATCACATACGATGCGTCAATCGCGATGCGGTGGGCAAAACCTGATAACCACTGATCGGCAAAGTACCACGCCAACGGTGTGGCTAACACAAACGCTACCATCACCAGAACCGTGAAGTCTTTTGACAAGAGAATAAACACCTGCGGAACGGATGCTCCCATAACCTTCCGGATCGAGATTTCTTTAGCTCGTTGCTCTGCCGTGTATGCCGCAAGGCCGAACAATCCAAGGCACGCAATAGTAATCGCCAGGAATGTGAAGACCAGGATGATCTGACTCATGCGCTGTTCTGCGCGGAATAACAGGTCGAAATTTTCATCGAGAAAGGAATACTCAAACGGTGCATCGGAAGCAAACTTCTTCCAAATCCCTTCCAGCGTTTTAATCTGTTCTTGCGTATTGCCAGGCGCAAGCCTGACTGCCATCTCGAAATTCGGCTCACCCCCGAGTAGTACCGCCATAGGCCGAACGTTGTCTTTCAGCGTCTGGTAATTGAAATCTTTCATCACACCAATAACTTTCAGCGGTGTTGGCGGATCGGAACGATAACTGAGCACTACCGCGTCATCGATATCTGTGTAGCCCATTTGCTTCCATGCGGCATCGTTCAAAATAATGGCTGCCGTGTCGCTTTTAAATTCGCGTTCGAAAAATCTGCCCATTGACATCTCATAGCCCATCGTTTTCAGATGATCGTGATCGACCTGGTAGATGTGAAGAAGGAAATCCTGCTCTGAGCCGCCTTTGCGAAAGGCGCTGGTCCATGACACGCGCGGTGGAAGATTGTTTGCAAAGCTCGCTCCTTTAAAGGAAGGATGGCTTGCTACTTCATTCTTGAATGCCTGTGCGTTTTTGCCAAGTGAAAAAGTGTGCAGCAGGTCGACCACATTCTCCTTGTCAAAACCCAGATTTTTCTCCTGCATATATTTCAACTGCCTGTACACGACAAGGCTTCCAAAAATCAGCGCTATGGATATTATGAACTGGAACACTACCAGTGCATTTCTCAAACCAGAGTTTCTGAACCCGGAGCGAATCTTACCTTTCAGAACTTCTGTTGGCTTGAACGATGTCAGATAAAAGGCCGGGTAGCTTCCTGCTATCAGTCCGATTACGATCGCAAACACAATGAGCGAGACAATTACGAGGGGACTTGTGAATATTGAAAAGGTGAGGTGCTTGCCGGACAAAATGTTGAATCCCTCCAGCGAAAGCGCAATGATCACCATTGCGAGAAGAGTAGAGACGATGCTGTACAATAAAGATTCGGAGACAAACTGAAACACAAGTCGTGAGCGAAATGCGCCAATGGTTTTGCGCACACCCACTTCCTTTGCTCTGTTAGCCGAACGGGCTGTGGAAAGGTTCATGAAGTTGATGCAGGCTACGAGAATGATAAATGCTGCTACAACACCGAAGATATAGAGGTATTGAATATTTCCATTCGGAACAAACTCATCCGACAGATTCGAGTGAAGGTGGATGTCGAGCATCGGCTGGATGTACAATCCGAAGTCATTGCCCTGCGCTTTAAATTCCTTAAACGAAATCCCGACATATTTTTCTATCTCAGCGCCAATGTTTGTTTCCGCCAGCTTATTCAGTTGTTCTTTAACCGAATTCAAATCGGCATTGTCACGCACTTTGAAATAGGTATAAAGATTATTGGAAGTCCATTGCGTATTCTTCATGTATTCCCAAGACTCACCGGACACAACGATATCAAACTGGATGTGCGAATTGGCAGGTGCATCTTTCACTACACCGGTCACTTCACACGCAATTTTATCAGATCCGCGATACATGATCTTGCCAATCGGATCATCGTTGCCGAAATATTTCTTCGCTACACCTTCAGTGATAACGATCTTGTTAGTTCCTTTCAGAAACGTGTCGGGATTTCCTTTGACGACAGGGAAAGAAAAAAACCTGAAAAAGTTCGAGTCTGCAACTGCTACGTTCTGTTCAGTGAAATGTTTGTCTTCGTACCCGATGGGAATGGTACGCCAGACCCCTACACGCACCGTTTCCTCGATCTGCGGAATCGCTTTTTGAATTGCTTCGGCAACAGGTGCCGGAGAATTAGCGATCTCCATCGCAGTTCCCTGCAGACGACCCGAGCACACGATGCGATACATGCGCGCAGCATCCTTGTGCATCGTGTCATACCCCGTCTCATCAACAATGTAAGTAATGATGATTAAGGTGGCCGCGATCCCAACGCTGAGGCCGGCAATGTTGATGAACGAATAACCCTTCTGGCGAAGCATTATCCGGATGGCGGTTTTAAGGTAGTTTTTGAGCATACTAGCGGGTGTTAAACAGACCGAACACCTCTCAGACGACTTTCGTGAGCCTGAGGTTGCACCCTGGGGGAAGATTTAAGAATTAAGATTTTAGATTTGGTGTTAACTGGAGATGGAATTCGCGGCATGCAATTGCAGAATTAAGCAATCGATACCGTGACACTAAAGTTCGGACACCTCCCAAATCTCAAATCTGAAATCTTAAATCTAAAATTTTGTCTTTTCTATTGCACCAATTGCTTCAGCGCCAGCTCAAAAGACGTTTGTGCGATGCCAGTCTTCTTTTGATTTGTAGCGTGAGATTTCACCAGCGCGCTGCGGATGGTTTGAGAAATGTCATTGAAAATTGCCTCGTCATCCATGCGCACTTCATTTTCCATAAAGTAAGCGAACACACGTGCCATGCCGCAGTTGGCGATGAAGTCTGGCAACACTGAGAATTTTTCATCCGCATAGAGACCGGTAGCGCCAAAGAAAATCTCAGGATCGGCAAACGGAACATTTGCGCCACAAGAGAACACTTCAAGCTTCGATGCCATCATGCGATCAACCTGTTCTTTTGTGATCAGGCGCGATGCAGCAGCGGGGATAAAGATTTCAAAGTCAAGGTCCCAGATCTTTTTGTTGACGACATCGAATGGAAGCATGTCATCCGACACAAGCTTGTTTCCGTTCCGGTTGACGACAAGTTCAGTGACCTCCTGCAGCGTATAGCCCTTCTGGTTAATAAGGCCACCTTCATGGCTCACGATACCCACAACCTTCACGCCTAGCTGCGCAAGATAAAATCCCGCAGCTGCACCAACATTGCCCCAGCCCTGCACTACCGCTCTCTTGCCCTCCAATTCTCCGCCCCACAATTCGTAATAATGTTTAACTGCCTGTGCTACACCGAAGCCAGTGCACATATCGGCAATCGTGTATTTCTTTTTCAACGATGGGCTGAAACGCTCGTCCTCGATCACTTTCACAACGCCCTGGCGCAACTGGCCAATGCGATTCACCTTTTGTGCCTCAGTCGGGCGATAGTGGCCTGTGAATACGCCTTCCTGCGGGTGCCAGATCCCAACGTCTTCCGTGATCGGAATTACCTCATGAATTTCATCAACGTTGAGATCTCCGCCAGTTCCGTAATAATATTTCAGCAGCGGCATTACTGCAGCGTACCAGCGATGCAACACGCCTGCTTTGCGCGGATCTGAGGGATTAAAATTGATACCGGATTTTGCTCCACCGATCGGAGGACCCGACACGGTAAATTTCACTTCCATTGTTTTAGCAAGTGATTCAACTTCACGCTTGTCAAGGCCGGCACGCATGCGGGTACCGCCCCCTGCGGCTCCACCTCTTAGTGAATTAATGACAACCCAACCTTCTGCTTCGGTCTCGGAATCTTTCCACTCAAAAACAATCTCTGGTCTTTTATTTTCAAACTTCTTTTGTAATTCTCGCATGTCGTGGTAAAATCAAACGGTGGCAAATATAGAAAAGGCGATAGCTTTTAGCTATAGCTATGGCCAATTGCCATTGCTAAAATCCCAACATAACACCACCGCTGTTGTCGCGGGTCGCACGTGTTACGCTTTTCAAACAGTTGACCTCTCCTCGCACGCGCAATACACCTAAAAATGCAAACACCATGGCTTCTTTGAACTTGATGACATTTTCATCTGGCAGGATCAACGAAACCCTGTCCCCGCCAAGGTCTAACAAACGCGACATGAAGAACCGATTGAATGCTCCCCCGCCAGTACACATTACCGTCACATTCTCTTTTTCGGTTCCAATCGCGCTGATGATCTCTTTCGCTGCAGATTCAACCAGCGTACGCATGCGGTCTTTCACAGGAATCTTTTTGTTGTCAATTAAGGGTTTGATCTGCTTTTCAAACATTTCCCTTCCGATAGAGGGCCGCTTCTTGCGGATAGATTTGTAAATGGAATCCAGTTTTTTAAGGAGGTCTTTATTCACCTCACCTTCTTCGGCCATCTGCCCATCCTTGTCGTATTCCTTCCCGCTTTTCTCTGCGAGATAATTCAAACCCATATTGCAAAAACAAATGTCGAAAGCCACACGCGCGCCATTCACGTCCATCGAGAGGTTGGCAATGCCTCCGAGATTGAGACATACATCATAATCAGAAAACAAAAATTTATCTCCGGCAGGCACAAGGGGTGCACCTTCTCCGTTCAGAGCAACGTCAAGACTTCTGAAGTCGTAAATGACGGGCACTTCCGCGAAAGCGTGGACATCATTTCCGTTGCCAAGTTGAAAAGTAAACTTCCGTTTCGGCTGATGATAGATGGTATGGCCGTGGGAGGCGATAAAGTCAACCTTGAGCGAATTTTTTTCCATGAATCCCTTACACGTTTTCCCCAGAAACGCACCGTATGCGTGATCGAGTTCAAGCAGATCTTCTGTCTTGAGCTTGTGGGCGGTAGAAAGTTTCTCCCTCCATGCAGAAGAGTACTTGATGGTCTGTGCCTTCTCCACGGAGAAAGACCATGCATTTTCTTTTTTCTCGAAAACGCAATAGGCAATATCAAGGCCATCGAGTGAGGTGCCTGACATCAGTCCGAGGCAACGAAACGTTTCTTTTGTCTCCATGTTATGAACTCTTAGTATTTTGCAGAATGAATCTTGTAGTTGACTACGGTAACAGCGCAGCGAAGGTAGGAATTTTCGATCATGAAACCCTTGTCAGCTTTACGACCTTCGCTACTGTCGAAGAGGTGGAAAAATATGTGCGGCAGGCGAAGGTTGATCATTTGATTGTGAGCTCGGTGAAGGAAGATCCTGAAAGAATTCTTTCGTTCTCTCACGCTCAGCGGAAGTTTGTCCTAACGCCTGACCTTCCTCTACCCATCCGCAACAAATATTCGACACCGCGCACGCTCGGCATGGACCGGATAGCAAGCGCCTGTGGTGCGTGGCAACTTTTCCCGGGTGAGAATGCACTGGCCATCGATGCAGGCACCTGCATCACTTATGAGTTTCTAGATAAAGATGGGAGCTACCGCGGGGGAGGAATATCTCCAGGATTAGTGATGCGCTTCAAGGCTGTTCATACTTTTACCGCCAAATTGCCGTTAATCTCTCCGAAAGAAAATGTCGCACTGGTTGGAGACTCAACAGAAACCGCTATTCAAAGCGGGGTTATCAATGGTTTGATAGCCGAGATTGAAGGGATCATCGCCCGTTACCAGAAAGAATTTGGCTCTGTGAGGGTGATTTTGTGTGGCGGAGATACGCGCTTTTTTGAAAACCAGTTGAAAGCCTCGATATTTGCGAGCCCCGAACTGGTTTTGATCGGGTTAAACAGCATCCTGAATTATAATGTCACGCGTTAAAAGTCTCTTTTTTGTCGTTCTTTCCTTGTTTTCAATTGCAGAAGTGTGGGGTCAGGCGGCACGGTCGCCATTCACAACCGTTGGCATTGGCGAGCCCTATGGGAGCGCGTTAATCAATACACAGGGCATGGCGGGTGTGGGTGTAAGCCAGCCTCAGTATTTTCACATGAACAATCAGAATCCTGCTCTGCTCATTTATAATACCTATACCGTTTTCCAGGCCGGTATTCTTGCCGAGAGCCGGACCATCCGACAGGACACAAGCAGCGAGAAGAGTGTTGGCGGAAATATGAATTACCTCGCCACAGCATTCCCTGTAAAATATGGCCGTTGGTCTACGGGAATCGGGTTGATGCCATACACCACGGTGAAATATAAGATTGCTTACATCGGTCAGGTGCTCAACAGTACCGACTCAACGGAAGTGATTGAAGAAGGAAGCGGAGGCCTTACACAGCTTTACTGGTCGAACGGTGTGCGCATTTACAAGGGCCTTGCTGTAGGACTGAAGGCAGCGTATATCTTCGGATCCACTAAGAACAGTTATACGAACCGTCTCATCAGAGCGAGCCAGCCGGCTACCTATAGCTCTACCGTTGAGGACAAACTTTACGTTCAGGACCTTTCGCTTACCGCGGGAATATCATATAGCATTGATTCACTTTTCGCCCGGAAGCGTTATCGCATGAGTTTTGGTGCGACAACAAATTTTGGCACCGATCTGAACTCTCGAATGCGTTCCGAATTATATCGATCGACAACCTCAACAGGGTCGCTCGATGGCGATACCCTTTTCACTGTCAAAGGGAAGACACACATTCCGCCAGCGTATACGGCAGGTATTTCCTTGAGCCGCGGCACAAAATGGAGCATCGGCACTGAGTTCAGCTACCAGGACTGGAGCAGTTTTCGCACCATCAATCAGGATTCAGAAACCCTTGGTAAATCAACACGCTTTGCTTTCGGTGGAGAAATTACGCCCGACCAGGTAAGCGAAAAATTCATCAAGCGTATAATCTACCGCGCAGGTGTGAGCTTCGAGCAATATCCCTATAAGGCAAACAACAAGACGGTGAACGATCTTGGCATCAATTTTGGATTCTCGCTGCCCGCTGGCCGCTCGAGTGTTGACATGGCCTTCCGTTATGGTAAACGCGGCAACCGTTCAGACAATGGGCTCGAGGAAAATTATTTTAAGATTTTCTTTGGCATTACTTTCAATGACACGTGGTTTATCAAACGCAGGTTTGAATAAAGTGTATTCGTGAAAGCATTTTCAAAATTCGCAGCGCTGATTTTTCCTGTCATCCTTCTGGGAAGTGTGATCGGCTGCAAGGATAGCGATCTGAAAGAACCTGTGGAGTACACCGGCCCGCTTCGCAAGATCCAGAACGTTGAACTCTTCTATACGGAAAAAAATACCGTCAAAGTAAAGATGGTCGCTGCCGATGTTTATGAGTATGAAAATGGCGACCGTGAATTTCCGAACGGCCTGTACATTGAGTTTTTCAACGAGTTTGGAAAACTTGAATCAACACTGAAAGCAAACCGCGCGTACTTTTTCAAAAAAGAAAATCAATGGCGTGGCCGCGGCAAGGTTGAGGTGAAGAACATCGAAAAGAACGAGCAACTCAATACTGAAGAACTCTTCTGGAAACCAGCGGAGGAGAAAATCTATACGGAGAAATTTGTCACCATCCGGCAGCAGGGTGATGTGATCTACGGCCAGGGTCTTGAAGCAAAGCAAGACATGTCGGAATACGAGATCAAGAAACCCGAAGGCGAAATCGAGGTAAAGGAAAATTAGTATTGGTAGCTGAATTATGGGGATATCGTTTCGCTGCAAGCCGCAAGCTACAAGCTGCAAGCCCGAGCGCAGTTGTCAGGAGCTTGTAGCTTGTAGCCTGAAGCTTGCAGCCCGATAGCAGTGCGCGGGCTACAACACTGCCGTAAAAACGTTACCTTTGCCTCTTGCACACAATTTCAATGAAACTTCCTGACATTGTACTGCTGTCCCTGGCAGTCGTTTTCCTGATCATTGGTATCGACCAAATCATCACGCTGGGATTCGCGCACGCCTACTGGGCGATCATGCTTGCGCTCATTCTGTTTTTTATTTATAATTTAAGGAGGAGAAAAAGGTAAATGGATTTTCAGATTCTACCTGCCATTCTTCTTTCATTGACGTTTTCAATTTTCTTTTCAGGAATTGAAGTCGCATTTCTTTCATCCAACAAACTACAGATCGAGTTGCTGGGAAGAATGAGAAATCCATCGGGAATGATTATGTCATTTTTTGTTGAGCGACCGACATGGTTTATCGGCACAACGCTCATCGGAAACATCATATCGCTGCTCCTGTTCGCTTATTTCGCTACGAAAGGAGTGTTGTATCTTTTTTCACCAGAAGTATCAAGCAGCACCGTCTTTCAAACGCTTGTGGCGGTATTGCTGTCCATTGCTTTAACACTGGTGATACTTTACACGGTTGAGTTTTTATCCAAGGGATTTTTCGTCATCAACTCGAACAAGGTGCTTGTAGTGCTCGCTATTCCTTTTGCACTGCTTGCCATCGTGCTGTTCCCTTTTGTTTATGCAGTCATTACGCTCGCCAGATTCATCAGTGTGAGCATTCTTAAGCTCGAGTACTCCTTGGACAAACCGGTATTCGGCCTAACGGATGTTTCGCAGTATCTGAAAAGTATTCATCACCAAAAGACCCCGGACCAGAGCATTGCGGTTGATACGAAGATTTTTACAAACGCCCTTGAGTTTAAGTCGGTGCGTGTGCGGGACTGCATGATTCCACGTACAGAAGTCACTGCCGTCAGTCTGGATGCCGGAATTAAGAAACTTCACGAAGCTTTTATTGAAAGCGGCCATTCGAAAATCATTATCTTCCGTGATTCAATAGACGATGTGATAGGCTATTGTCACTCGTCTGCATTATTTAAAAAGCCATCCAAGGTCGAGGAGATCCTCACTCCGATCATAACGGTACCAGAGACCATGCTGGCGAAGGATCTGATGGTACGGTTCATCAACGAGCGCAAGAGCCTGGCAAGCGTGATTGACGAATTTGGAGGAACGTCAGGGATCGTGAGCATGGAAGATGTGATCGAAGAGATTTTCGGGGAGATTGAAGATGAACATGACCAGCAGGATCTCGTAGAGCAGCGCCTCAACGACACTACCTATTACCTTAGTGCACGTCTCGAAGTTGATTATCTTAATGAAAAATACGGATGGCAACTGCCGGTGGGTGACTATGATACCCTGGGCGGTCTTATACTCGCGTCAACTGAAGACATTCCCAAAGCCGGCCAGACGGTCTCGGTGAGTCCCTACAAATTCATCATCCACTCTACGTCTCAGAACCGCATTAACACCGTCCGTCTGATCTTGCCTAAGGGTGGCGAGGGGGACTGATAATCAATGGCTTAGGAGATATCCATACAGGCAAATTATATTTTCAAACACTATGTTTTTCTAATAGACAGAACCCATTAAATTTGCGGGCTTTATCGTTTGATTTCAGACCTATTTTCAACGATAAGCGTTACCTAACTAGTCACTAAAATTTTTTAATTCTTTATGGCATTTATTGGAACACTTCGCAACAAGGCGGGCACCTGGGTGGTGGTATTTGTGTTTGTTGCGATTATCTCTTTCGTCCTTCAGGATCTTCTTGGAAACAACTCGGTGCTATTGAACAACGATGATGTAGGTGAGATTGCAGGCCACGATATTTCATTGAAAGAATTCCAGAATGCCGTTCAGGAGCGCGAAGCAAACTACATTCTGAACTTCAATAGAAAGCCGGGCGATCGCGAGATGCTCAACCTTCGCCAGCAGGCATGGGAACTTCTTGTTTTGCGTCACGCTTTCAGCAAGCAATTTGAAGAAGTAGGGGTTGCCGTGACCAGCGCAGAAGTCGATGACATGTTGTACGGAAAAAATGTCAATGACAACATCTCACAGACCCAGGCATTCGTCAACCAGACTACAGGCCAGTTCGACAGAAATCTTGTGATCCAGTATATGCAAAGCATCCGCGACAGCGAAATTCCTACAGATCCGCAGCAGGCTGCGATGTGGCAGGAGCAACGCACACGCTGGGAATTTTTCCAGCGCGACCTCGTACCAGCACGTGAAAGGATCAAGTACGAGAACCTGCTGATCAAAACGAATTACATTACTTCTGCTGAAGCGGAACAGGAGTATCACAATCAGACAGACGTAGCGGAAGTGAAATATGTTTACGTGCCGTTCTACGCAGTTAGTGACTCCGTTGAAGTGAACGATTCAGACCTTAAAGCGTATTACGATAGCCATAAAGAACGCTACAAGACTGAAGAAGCCCGCGATCTCAGATATGTTGAATTTGCGATTACCGCATCTGCGCAGGATTCGGCTGCCATCCTCACTGAGATGAAACGCATTGCAACAGAGCTTTCTCAAACTGAGGATGACTCTGCCTACGCTGCATCGAACACAGACGGTGCAGAAGCTTTTGGAAAATACAATGCAGGAAATGTTCCGGCCTTTGTTAAGGTAGAAGATCTGAAAAAAGGAAACATCATCGGTCCGGTGCTTGACGGAACAGCTTATAAAGTGGCGAAAGTCAGTGACGTAATTAAAGATACAGTTTACAGCGCTCGCGCTGCCCATATTCTTATCAAGTGGGAAAATGAAACTGCCGAAGGCAAGAGAGCTGCAAAAGAGAAAGCGCGCGGCATTCTCAATGAGATTAAGAAAGGCGCAAGCTTCGCAGCAAAAGCGCTCGAGCACGGAACAGACGGAACTGCCACAAAGGGTGGTGACCTCGGCTGGTTCCAGGAAAATATGATGGTGAAGCCATTCAATGATGCAATCTTCAACGCAACGAGAACCGGATTAGTGAACGATGTCGTAGAAACTGAGTTCGGCTATCATATCATCAGCATTACCAATACCAAAGACAACACAGCCTATAAGGTTGCAGTTGTAGAGCGTGTGATCGGTCCGAGCGATGCGACAACCAACGAGGCCTACAGGAGAGCCGAATCATTCCAGGCAGACCTGACAAATCTCAAAGAATTTGAAGAGCGTGCAAAAACGGAAGGCCTGATCATCCAGGATGCGAAGAATATCAAATCCGGTGACAGACGCGTAGGCAATCTTGGCGATGCACGTCAGGTAGTTCAGTGGCTGTACCGTGACGCTTCCGAAGGTGAAGTATCACAAGTATTCGATCAGCAGACAGAGTATGTCGTAGCCATTATGACAGGCAAGACGGACGAAGGATATCGCTCGTTGGAAAGCGTGAAAAATGAAATCCTGCCTGAAGTGAAAAAGCAGGTGAAAGCAAAAACGATCATTGCTAAACTTAAGGAAGCAAAGGGAACTCTCGAAGAAATTGCAAACGCATACGGAGAAGATGCAGCTGTTTATTCTCAGGCCGACCTGAAAATGAATGCCACAGCACTTCAGGGTGCCGGCTTCGATCCGAAAGCGGTTGGTGTCGCGTTCGCACTGGAGAACGGCAAGCGCTCAGATCCATTCGCGGGGGAGAACGGTGTTCTGATCATGGAACTTCAGAACAAGACTATTGCTCCTGAAGTGAACGATTACAGCGCTTATGAGTTGCCAATCAAGCAGAACGCTCAGACGCGCAGCAGCTTTAACATCGCAGAGGCGGTAAAAGAAAACGCTAACATCGAAGACAAGCGTTACAAGTTTTATTAATTTTTGAATCAATACCATGCCGTCTCGTGTTTATCCACGGGACGGCTTTTTTTTTACGATGGATCAGGAGTGGTTTAAGACATTCGGAGAGAAACTCGACCAGCATTACGCTTGGCCATCGCTTTATATCTTCAAATTCATCGTGCCAAGGGGCAAAGAAGACGCGGTAAAGAAGCTTTTCCCGCTGCACACTACCACAGAAAAGCAATCTAAGAACGGCAATTATTCCAGCATCACCATTCAGATGATGATGCCATCCAGCGCTGCTGTTATTGAAATCTATAAGCAGGCTTCAGCCATTGAGGGTTTGATCGCCTTATAAAGGCTTCATCCCAAAGCGGAGTCGCAAAGAAAAGTGTAAACTGCTTTGATTGCCGTGCTTCGATCATCATGCCTGCACTGTAACATCGTCTATTCTTTTCGTCTTCGCGGCTTTGCGTTAAAAAAAATCGTAAATCGTGGTATAAACGTTCCGTTATGAGCTGGAAAGAAGAGAACAACTGCCTGAAAAAAGTTTTTAAGTTCAAAGACTTTTCAGAAGCCTTTGCGTTTATGACACGGGTCGCGCTGGAGGCGGAAAAAATGAACCATCACCCTACGTGGACAAACACCTGGAACACGGTGAGCATTGAACTCTCAACACACGATGCAGGAAATAAAGTGACTGACCGGGACCGAAAGCTTGCGGCAGCAATCGACAAACTTGCCTGATGGAAAAAGAGAAGACAGTACTATACCTTGTCCCTACTCCGATTGGCAACCTCGCAGACATAACGCTGCGCGCACTGGATATTCTCAAATCAGTTGACACCATCCTTGCCGAAGACACACGCACTTCCGGCTTTCTGATGAAGCATTACCAGATCAGCAAGCCACTGCAAAGCTTTCACAATTTCAACGAACACAAGATGGTTGACAACCTCATCGCACGCCTTCACAAAGGTGAAGTGATGGCACTTGTAAGCGATGCAGGAACACCAGGGATATCTGACCCTGGCTTTTTGATCGCGCGCGCTGCCCTTCACGCTGGTTTGAAGATCGAATGTCTTCCCGGAGCAACCGCTTTTGTGCCTGCTTTGATAAAATCCGGCTTACCAGCAGATCGTTTCGTTTTTGAAGGATTCCTTCCACAGAAAAAAGGCCGGCAGACAATGCTGAAGAAGCTCGCTACGGAAGAACGCACGATGATTTTTTACGAGTCACCATACAGACTCGTGAAGACCCTCGAACAGTTCAAGGAGTATTTTGGGGGTGACCGAAAGGCCTCAGTATCGCGCGAGCTTACTAAAATGTTTGAAGAAACGTTTAACGGGTCAGTTGAAGAGGCCATACAACACTTCAGCAGCAAAGAGGTAAAAGGTGAAATCGTTATTGTAATCGAGGGAAAACAGGACGAATAAGGCAGCGGTACAGATTTTTACGAAAGGTTAGCAGGTAATCCGCCACCAATAGTAAATTACCTGCTGTTAAAACAAATATTGTCCATGGATCTGGTTCAAATCGAGAAAGGCGTAATTTCAGTATGCTATGAAGTAAGCGAATTCATGAAGGCTGAACTTGCTGCTTTCGACCGGAGCCGTATCGAACAAAAAGAAGGCTTTAACAATCTTGTTTCATATGTAGACAAAGAGTCAGAGAAAAAGATCGTTTCAGTTCTGAGCAAACTTCTGCCTGGCTCGGGCTTCATCACTGAAGAAGGCACCGTTGAACAGGCACGTGAACAGGAATACAACTGGATCATTGACCCGCTCGATGGCACGACCAATTATCTTCACGGGCTACCGCTGTTCGCGATCAGCATCGCACTCGTGAGAAACAACAAGCCGATCCTCGGTGTTGTTCACAATGTCATACCCAACGAATGTTTTCACGCCATTGAAAACGGAAAAGCATACTGCAACGACAAAGAGATTCGTGTAACACAGGTCAACAGCCTCAACGAATCACTGCTCGCCACAGGCTTCCCTTACTATCACCTTGATAAGCGCGAAGTGTATCTCGAAGTCATCAAGGATTTTCTCGTCAAGAGTCACGGCATCCGCAGGCTCGGCAGCGCTGCGATCGATCTTGCATTCGTTGCATGCGGAAGACTTGAAGGCTTTTTTGAATATAATCTCAACGCATGGGACGTTGCAGCTGGTACCTTCATCCTGGAGCGCGCTGGCGGTACGATCACAGATTTTAAAGGCGGCAACAATTACATTTTCGGAGGAGAACTCTGCGCCTCGAACACTGTTATACACACAGAAATGTTGAAAGTGATCCAGGACCGCTGGAACGGCTGATCATCACATCTCACTTTTTTCTCACAATCCTATTTTGTAGTTTAAAAGTCTTATAACCCAAACAATATGACTTTGAAGACCCAATTGAGGTACTATCTCCTGTTTATGCAGGTGGTGCTTCTTTCCACAAGCGCATTCGCGCAGCTTGATGTAAACGAAAAAATTCCGGTTGATCCACTCATCAAAGTTGGTAAGCTGTCAAACGGGCTGACTTACTACATCCGCAAAAACAGCCGGCCTGAGAAAAAAGTCGAGTTGCGGCTCGTGGTGAACACCGGCTCCATTCTGGAAGATGACGACCAGCAAGGGCTCGCTCACTTCACGGAGCACATGGCTTTCAATGGAACAAAGAATTTCAAGAAGAATGATCTTGTTTCATTTCTGCAGTCAATCGGTGTAAAGTTCGGTGCCGACCTGAACGCCTACACAAGCTTTGATGAAACGGTTTACATTCTTCCGGTGCCAACCGAAAAGCCGGAGCTAGTTGAAAAAAGTTTTCAGATCCTCGAAGACTGGGCGAGCGCTGTGACATTTGACAATACAGAGATTGACAAGGAACGCGGTGTCGTTTTAGAAGAATCACGTCTCGGAAAAGGTGCTGATGACCGCATGGATAAAATTACGTATCCTAAAATATTTGCGGGCTCGAAATATGCCAACCGACTTCCTATCGGTCAGGAGAGTGTGCTGAAGAATTTTAAGTACGATGTTGTGAAACGTTTCTACCGCGACTGGTATCGACCGGATCTGATGGCGGTGGTTGTGGTAGGAGATATCGACCCGACTGAAGCGGAAGCAATGGTGAAAAAACATTTTGAGAAATTAAAAAATCCTGCAAAACCGCGTGCGAGAACATATGCCGAGATCCCGGCACGCACCGCAACCGAAGGCGTAGTCGCTACCGATAAAGAAGCAACGAACCCGATCATCCAGATCTATTATTCAAATACGAAATCAAAACCCGAAGTAACGCTGGGCGACTACAGAACGTCTCTGATCAGAAGCCTGTGCACTTCGATGCTCGGTCAGCGTCTGCAGGAATTGACACAAAAAGCAAATCCTCCGTTTGTCTTTGGATTCAGCAGTCTTGGTTCTTTCGTACGTGGATATGAAGGCTACAGCTCTGGAGCACTGGTGAGCAAGGGTGGTGCTGAGCCTACCATTGCAGCGCTGATCCAGGAAAATGAACGTGCACGCAAGTTTGGATTCACAGAAGCTGAACTTGAACGCACGAAGAAGATGATGCTCAAGAACATCGAGCGCAGCTATAATGAACGGGAAAAAACGGAATCGGCTAGCCTTGCAAATGAGTTCATCCGAAATTTCCTGACACAGGAACCGATTCCAGGCATATCAAACGAATACAAATACTACAACGACTTTCTGAAGACGATTACGTTGGCTGAAGTGAACCAGGCGACCGCGAAAATTATTCCTCCGTCATCCGACAGCAAGCTCATCATCTTCACAGGGCCGGAGGAAAATCAATTCAAAGTTCCTACGAAAGAAGAACTCGTAACCATTGCGGAAGCTGCCGCTAAAGCAGAGATAAAGCCGTATGAAGAGAAGGTTATTGCATCAACGCTCATGGAGAAGAAGCCAACTGCCGGAGCGATCACAGATGAAAAAGAGAATGCCGCAATCGGTGTAACAGAGATCACTTTCGCTAACGGTGTCAAGGTGATGCTGAAGCCAACCGATTTCAAGAACGACCAGGTGGTGATGGCATCCACGCGGTTTGGCGGACAGTACAACTATGATCCTAAAGAACGGGCAAACGCAGAATACGCAGCAACGGTTGTCGGTCAAATGGGTGTGGGACAATTCTCTCCAACTGACCTGAGAAAGGTTCTTGCCGGAAAATCAGCAAGTGCGAGTCCACGTATCACTCAATTGTCGGAAGGCATCAACGGTCAATGCGGTGCTGCGGATATCGAGACAATGCTTCAGCTCACACACTTGTATTTCACCCAGCCTCGCACCGACAGCGAGCTTTTCAATTCGTTTGTAACAAAACAGCAGGCGTTGTATCAGAACGCGATGTCTGACCCTCAATTCATTTTCCAGGATTCCATTCTCAGAACGCTTTATAAAAATCATCCATGGGCACCACGCTTGCCGAAAGTTGAAACCTTCAATCAGATCAGCCAGGAGCGAGCCGTGGAGATCTACAAAGAGCGTTTTGGAAATGCGAATGGCTTCACCTTTGTGTTTGTAGGCAAGTTTGACGTTGCCGCTATCAAGCCATTACTCGCGACTTATCTTGGAAGCCTTCCTTCAACGGGAGCCCCGTCAACATTCAAGGATGTCGGACTTCGTTCGGCAAAAGGGCCTTTGAAAAAAGAGGTTAAGAAAGGATCAGAGCCGAAGAGTATGATCCGTCTCTACTGGAATGGCGAAACAACTTTTTCTGAAGAAGAACAGTTCAGACTGTTGGCGCTGGCTGAAGTGATGAACATCAAAATAATTGAAACGCTGCGTGAAGATCTTAGCGGAATTTACGGAGGCGGTATGTCCGCTAACCTGAGCAAAAATCCTTACGGGAATTATTCAATAGCGGTAACGTTGCCGTGTGGCCCTGAGAATGTCGACAAGCTTGTTGGTGCTACCATTGCCGAAATTGAAAAGGTAAGGAGCAACGGACCAACGGAAGCAGACCTCAACAAAGTGAAGGAAACGTGGAAACAACAATACCTGGTAAATGTAAAGGACAACAATTATTGGAGCAGGGTATTGGTGCAGAGCGTGGAAATGGGATACAATCCGGCTTCAATTCTTGAGTATGAGAAACGTGTCAACGCACTCACCGCGAAAGACGTTCAGGACATGGCGAAAAAATATCTCGACACAAAGAACTTCATCCAGTTCGTTCTTAATCCAGAAATGAGCGAGCAGATCCAGACGAAATAAACAGATCCCACCGCTAAGGCGGAGTAACGCAGAGGATATTTGGAAATATCTTCTGCGTTTTCGTTTTCAGTATGAATAGATTTCAAAACCTGCCAGCGCAGAATGCGTGAACCAGGTCTGCGATCGTTCAAAAGGTGAGAAGTAATAATTGTCTTTAAAATTATCTCCGTGTTCTCCGCGCCTCTACGCTCAGCGAACTCCGCGGTGTGGATTAAATAAAAAAACCTCCAGGCGTCTCCCGGAGGTTTCTTTTTGCAGAAAAATGTAGTTTGAAAAGTTTGGTTTGGTTTATTCGTATCGAAGCGATTTCACCGGGTTTGCACTTGCAGCACGGAACGACTTGAATCCTACCGTCAGCGCAGCGATTGCCAGTGTGATCACGAGACCAGTAATAAATATTCCCGGACCCAGTGGAATTTTGTATTCGAACTCTTCAAGAAACGCACTCATGGCAAGGTAGCCGAGCGGTGCCGCCAGCACGAAGCCAATGGTGATTAGGATCAGATATTCTTTTGAGAAAATCATGATGATGCTTTGCACGGATGCACCCAGCACTTTGCGAACACCGATCTCCTTCGTCTTCTGGTTAGCCATGAAAGTAGCAAGTCCAAATAATCCAAGGCAGCCAATGAAAATTGCCATCGAAGTGAAAATGCTCAGGAGAATTGACATCCTGCGTTCGCCATCATAAAATTCAGCGATGCTCTCGTCAAGGAACTGGTATTCGAACAGGTGCTGCGGATAACGCGACTCCCACTTATCCTTCAGATTGTCAATCACATCCTGTGATTTGCGCATCTCGATTTTCAGCCCAAGCGTACGATAGCTGACCACGCGGTTGAACATCGCAGTAGCTTCGATTGGTCTGCGGAGAGAAACGGTGTGGAAATCTTTGACAACTCCGACTACCGGATAACGCTTGTCCCAGATCGTCATCTCCTTTCCGAGAATTTCTTCCGGAGATTTAAAGCCTGCATTCCTGACGAGGCGCTCATTGACCACATAGCCAAGGGTTGTGTCAAGGTCCTGTATGTTCTTGCCTGCGATCAGCTCGAGCGAATACATATCGATATAGTTACCGTCAACGGTCTTGATCTGTGTCATGAACTCCTCGTCTACACCCGCAATGCTGAAATTTGTTCCTGAAACACTTCCTGATGAAGGCGGTGTATTTGCAAGGCTTGCCATTTCAACTCCTGGCACATTCAGCATTTCTTCGCGAAGGGTTTTCATCTTGCTTGTGGCAGCATCGTTTCCCTGCTCGGGAATCGGCACAAACAAAATCGCTTCTTTTGTAAATCCGAGATCTGCGTTTCTGGAAAAATTCATCTGCGAGATGATGACTATAGTGATGATGATCAGCAATTGCGAGATCATAAACTGGGTAACAACCAGCGATCGCCTCAGGAAGTAGCTTGATGAGTTCTTGTTGCCCATCTGGTTCTTAAGCACAAGCGCTGGACTGAAACCTGAAATGACAAAGGCCGGATAGAGTCCTGACAACAATGAAACGCCTATAGTAGTGCCAAGCAGGAAAAGCCACAAGGAACTCTGCGTGCTGAAATTCAATTCGAGCTCAAGCTCCATAAACGGATTGAGGAAGTTCAATGCTACCTGCGCGAGCGCTATCGACATCAGCACACTTACCAGCGTGACAATCGTTGTCTCACCCAAAAACTGACGAACCAATTGTCCGCGCGAACTTCCAAGCGATTTTCTCACACCAACCTCTTTTGAGCGCTTGATCGCCTCAGCAGTAGCCAGGTTAATAAAGTTGATGCACGCTGTGATCACCAGCACAAGCGCGATCACACCAAACGCAATCAGCATTGCACGCGGGGTTGTGCTGTTTGAATATGTGTTGTAGCGCTCATCGTAGTGAAAGTCTTTCATAGCCTGTGTCGTGAACACGGTGTGATCAAAGTCGTCTTCACCGAGATATTTTTTTGTGAACGCAGGAAGTCGCGCCTCTACTTTTGAAATATCTTCACCTTCCCTCAGTAAAAAGTAGCAGTGCTCATTGCTCCAGATACTGCCCCACCCAGCCTGCTGTGACTGTGCCTTGATCGTTACGTAGGAAAGAATTAATTCAAATGGAAAGTCAGTGTTTGTAGGCGCATCCTGCATGATACCGGTGATCTTGTAATCATCGCCTTCAAAGCTGAGCACCTCCCCTGTCGCGTCCTCTTTTCCAAAAAATTTCTTTGCAAGTGAAACGGAGATCAGTGCTTCGTTCGGATCATCGATTCCTTTAAGCGGATCACCGGAAATCATTGTCCTGTCAAAAATTTTGAAAAAAGAAGGCTCGGTATACACAACACCATTTTCTTCCTGAAATTTTTTCAACTCACCATTCGGCTGTGGAATAAGGATCAATGCATCATTGCGGTAGGAGGTGAACACCACTTCCTCTGCTTCGTGAAAATCCGCCTTGAATGCATCGGGGAGAACCGTAGGAACACCTGTCTGGTAATTCGTCCCATTCTTACCATCAGATTGATTCACCACGCGGTATATGCGATCGCGTTTTGATTGAAAATTATCATAGCTCGCAATATGCGCCACCAGCAAGAAAAGTATAATACTGCAGGTAATGCCCAGGGTCAGACCGGAGATATTGATGATCGTGCTCCCTTTCTGGCGCACAATATTCCTCCAGGCTGTCTTCAAATAGTTTTTAAACATGGGTGTTATAAGTTTTTAGGACAGGCCACCCCTTTCAATGACAGTGCCATTTAAGCAAAAGAGCTTTTTTCGCCTTAAAAAGATGGTTTCCCGTGCAC
Source organism: Fulvivirgaceae bacterium JP3-4 (assembly GCA_029309925.1). Taxonomy (GTDB): domain Bacteria; phylum Bacteroidota; class Bacteroidia; order Cytophagales; family Cyclobacteriaceae; genus Chryseosolibacter. The sequence goes on along the minus strand of JARKND010000001.1, from coordinate 78,310 downwards.
TCTGGTATCCGTTTATGTTCATAACTGAACGATTCCGGACGAATTTTTTAGGGCCGATCAGCGTTATCGAATTAATAAAGCATCGTAACTTCGCCTTATGATCCAGTCAATCATCGTCATTTTAGCATTTGCAATCGCTGTATTTTATGTCGGCCGGCTGGTATTCAAATCGTTCCAGTCGAAAGCTGGCGAATGCGGATCCGGATGCGGCAAATGCGGAGCCGTTGACTTTGCCAAGCTGGAGCAACAACTCAAGCAGAAAGGATTCTGATCCGCTGGTCACTTCACCCTTCCACATTTCTCAGATTTCACCTGAGCGCCTGCAATTTTTGCTACCTTGAATTTTGAAACGTCATGGTTGTGTGTACGGCTACACTTATCGCGATGTCGAGAATCAAAATTCCTGGTCAGATGAAAACCTATCTTTTACTTTTCGCTCTTTTTTTCTCCGGCTGCGCCCTTGCCCAAAATCTGAAATCCGGTGGCAAGCTAAAACCCGAACAGGCAAATATGGACATCCGTCACTATGCCATCACGCTTGACGTTGACCCTGCGCAGAAATCAATCAATGGCTTTACAGAGATCGATCTTAACCTGAAGGAAGGATCTGATGTCCTATTGTTTGACCTCGTGAACCTACTCAAAGTGAATAAGATTTCAGTAAACGGGAAGCAGGAGAAATTCACCCATGAAAACGACCTGATCAGAATTACAACGGCATCGCCACTGGCAGCCGGACCAACGAAAGTAAGAATCGATTACGGTGGGAAGCCCGGAGAGTCTGAGCGCGCTCCGTGGATCGGAGGCTTTACGTGGGCAAAAGATTCGCTGGGTAATCCATGGGTTGCCATTACGTGCCAGGGCGAAGGAGCAAAAATTTATTTCCCGTGTAAGGATCATCCAAGCGATGAGCCCAACGAAGGCGCTGCCTTGAACATCACCGTGCCGAAAGGCCTCTATGTAGCCGGCCCTGGCCTCCTCAAAGGAACAAATACAAAAGGCAGCAAGACAACTTACAACTGGAAGACCAACTACACCATCAGCAATTACTGCATTGTGTTCAACATCGGGAAATATAAAGTTGTCAGCCGACCTTACACTACAGTAGAGGGAAACAAAGTACCGATGGAGTTCTACGTCCTCGACTATCACGCAAAGAAAGCGCCCCGGCATCTCGATGTGTTCGAACAATCGGCACGCATTCTTGAAAAATATTTTGGCGAATATCCGTGGGTAAAGGAAAAGATGGCGATCTGTGAGACTCCTCACCTTGGTATGGAGCACCAGACGCTGAATGCTTATGGAAATGAATTCAGGTATCAAAAAATGAATGGAAAAGATTTCGACTGGTTGCTGCACCACGAGTTCGGTCATGAGTGGTGGGCAAACAAAGTCACCAATGTCGACTGGGCAGACATGTGGATTCAGGAAGGCATCTGCTCATACGGTGATGCGATGTTTTACCGTGAAGTCGGAGGCGAAGAGGCGTACCTTAAGCACATGGCACAAACTGCAAGACAAACGGAAAATAAGAAGCCGGTTGTGCAGGGAAAAGATCTGGACAGCGATGCCGTTTACATTGGCGACATCTATGGCAAAGGAGCTTTCTTCATGCACACGCTACGGTATGTGATCGGTGACGAAATATTCTTTCCGACACTCAAGAAGCTGGCAACTGATCCGCAATACACGTACGACAATTTCGTCAACACAGATGATGTTGAAAAACTTTTCAGCACGGCATCAAGCAAGAATCTGAAACCACTGTTTGATTTCTATTTGCGGACGATCAACAAGCTTGACGTTTCAGTGAGGCAGGTTGATGAGAAGAAGTTCAGGGTTTCAGCGACCAACTTCGATATGGAGCTGCCACTCGAGGTCAACACTGACAAAGGATTACAAAAGATCACACTGACTAAAGGCGGCACAGTAGTAGAATCAGCTTCGATGCCAGTCATCGACCCGAGAGTGTTTTATCTCAAGAGAGTGGTTTACGAGTAGTGATGACTCAATTCGTAGTTGGGTCTTAGCAAGGGCGTGGCTTTAGCCATCCTCCGCCCTGCTGGGTCACACACCTTCGCGGCTTAAGCCGCGTCTACACCGCGAGTAACCCCCGGCTTAAGCCGGGGGCTACGGCACGCCACCCGCTAAAGCGGAACTGATGCATCACGCTGCTTGTCGATTTGCGGAAACTGTTTTATCCTGAAGAGAGTGATCGCGATGAGCACGTCCGGCAACTGGATCCCCAGCACCCTGGCCTCCCTGGCACCCCGGCCACCAGCACCCCGGCCTCCCGATCCTCACGCCCACACTTTCGTCCCTTCCGTGCAATTCTTGCATATCTCAATTTCACTTCTGTCGCGGAGAAGCGTTGAGCGGAAGTGGTTATACTTTTCGCTGCGCCATATTTCCTCAAATGAATTTTTAGTCAGGTCTCCCAGCACGAAGTGGGCATCTTTATCAAAACAACATGGCACAACTTTCCCGTCCCACGTGATCACGCAGCTGTGCCACATCTTCCAGCAGTTGTTGTCCAATTTGTTCTTTAAGGAAAATGTTCCGTCACCATTGTTACGGTAACGCGCATATTTTTCCTGCTTCGGAATAAGTGAAGATCCATTGTGGTAGTCGTAGATCTGTGCCGTCTTCAGTACAACCTGATCGACTCCGAGTTTTTTAGCGAGCGCATACACTTCCGGAATCTGGTGCTCATTTGGTCCCACAACCAAAAACTGAAAAATCACATGAGGCGTTTTGGAGCGCAACTGCTTTTTCCATTTAAGGATATTTTCAGTGCCTTCAATTACTTTTTCAAGTGATCCACCCACACGATACGACTGATAGGTATCCTGCGTTGTTCCGTCAATCGATATGATGATGCGATCGAGCCCCGACTCAACGGTTCTGCGTGCGATGTCGTCTTTCAGGTAATGAGCGTTCGTGGATGTAGCGGTGTAGATCCTTTTGGCAGAAGCGTAGCCGACCATTTCAAGAAAACTATTGTTGAGGAACGGTTCTCCCTGAAAATAAAATGTGAGGTAACTGAGTGTAGGCGCAAGCTGGTCAATAATGCTCCGATACAACGGTTGCTCGAGCATCCCTGTCGGGCGTGTGAACGAACGCAACCCGCTGGGGCATTCAGGGCATCGAAGATTGCATGATGTAGTTGGCTCAATGGAAATACTGACGGGCATTCCGTTCATCGATGGCTTGCCGGACGAGCGGGAAAATCGAAATGAAGAATAGACCTTCCCAGCATTGGCAAAGCGTTTCCAACTCGTCTTCGAAGCTAAGTTGAGGCCGTCCTGCAATCCACCGATCATCCTGCAAGATAATTGGTAAATTGATCTCTGTCAGGGGATAAACCTTTATATTTCGAGCTTTATACTCGCTATGAAGAAGTTACTCACTTTGCTTTTACTTGTTTCAGCCTCTGCAGCTGGGCAGATAAAGCTTTCAGACAAGGCGGAAATTTCGGTTCTCACCCTAGGGCCCTGGCATGGTCAGGTGTACACGGCTTTCGGTCATAGCGCCTTCCGCGTAAGCGATCCCGGTAACGGATTTGATCTGGCCTATAACTATGGTGTGTTTGATTTCAACCGACCGGACTTCTATCTGAATTTTGCAACGGGTCACAACATCTACATGCTTGGTGTAGCTGACTACAAGCGCTTCGAGTATTCATATATTTATTACGATCGCTACATCCACGAACAGGAACTCAATCTGACGCAGAAGCAGAAGCAGCGCCTGTTTGATTACCTCGAATGGAACGCCCAACCAGAAAACCGAGAGTACCTATACGATTACTTCTATGACAACTGCGCAACAAAAATCCCGGCAGTGATGTTGAAAGTTTTTGGTGATACGATACGATTTGATTCATCGCACATTCAAACAGACTATACGATTCGTGAACTCACGGATTTGTATCTGATCCACCAACCGTGGGGCGACCTTGGAATCGACATAGGACTTGGACTTCCCATGGACAAAAAGGCAACCGCTTACGAGTATATGTTTCTTCCGGATTATGTGGAGGCCGGCTTTAAAAACGCAAGTATCGAAAAGAACGGGGTAAGCGAGCCACTCGTTAAAGAGCGAAAGGTACTTTACGAATCGCAGCACAATACCCCACCCAATACGCTGATCCATCCACTGCTGGTTTTCGGGATTGTATTCGTCATCATTGGCCTGATCAGCTATCGCGATATGCGCAGACGAAAAATCACACAATGGCTCGATATCATCCTGTTTACAATTGTGGGCTTTGTAGGGGCATTGCTGTTTTTGCTTTGGGTGGCAACTGATCACAAAGCTGCAGCGAAAAACTTCAACCTACTGTGGGCGCTACCGACACATCTTATTGTAATCGTCATAGCGATGCTTAGAAATCCAAAGTGGCTGCAGCAATATTTTTTGATCACGGCAATTCTTGCACTGGTGTTGCTTGCAACCTGGCCGTTTCTTCCGCAAAAGCTTCATTATTCGCTAGTGCCACTGGTGATGGCGTTGGGCGTCCGCGCTTTCACACAGTATATTATCAGGAAAGAGGCAAGGAGACAAGAAATGAAGAACCCTCTCCCGGCTTAGAATAGACTGAAATTTCCCCGTTCATTTTTTCTACGGCCTCCTTCACAATATAAAGTCCGAGGCCAGACCCCGTTGACTTCAAAGTAGCGCGGTAGAACATGTCGAAGATCCTGCTCTGATGCTCTTCAGAAATTCCCGAACCGTTATCGCTTACGCGGATTTTCAAGGAATGATTACTGTTGGAAACTTCCACAGAGATCCATTGATTCGATTTCGAAGGATCATGATACTTGATCGCGTTCGCCATCAAATTACTTAACACGACACTGATCCTCGCCTTGTCAAGCGGCACCGGCTTCTGCAACTGCACATCTTTTTTAATATTGATCGACTCAGCGCCATTGATGTACTTGAGGTTCTCTGTTACTTCCTCAAGCAACAGGTCGATATCCGTCAGTTCTATGGCAACGTGCGTGCGATCGTTCTTGGAGTAGTCAATGATGTCTTTAATAAAACTCTCAAGGCTGTTCACGCGCTCCGTCATCTTGTCGAAATAAACATGTGTACGTGCATCGGTTGTGTCATAGCGCGCAACGTTGATCAAACCTTTAATCGAAGAGAGTGGCGATTGGAGGTCGTGCGAAGTGCTGTATAGAAATCGATCAAGTTCCTGGTTTGTCTTCTCAAGTTCCTTGTTTTTCTGATTCACTTCATCGGCAAGCTGCTGCAGTTCACGCTCCGCTGCCTTATTGAGGTTTTGCATAAAACTGATCGCCATGATCATGATGAACCCGCTTGAGATAATGTTGATCAGGAAAAACATCTTCGTCCCTGGAGGCGTGTCAAATTTGTAATCACCAAGCACGTTGAAATCGGTAACGAACAAAACAATCAGTAAAGTGAAAGGCAAAATGACAAACGGGTATCGGAACTTCTTTTCATCATCACCAAAAAGCGCGAATGAAACCGCCATCAATGGAAAGTAAAACAAGTAAACTCCAATTTCCTTTGGCACTACCGATGCATAAATCAGCAGAACGCTGTTGAGAACGATCAGCCCGCTGAACTTTGCAATGCGGGTATATTTTAAACGGTTGAGAATGTAGCAGATGAAAATGGATAATGAGATGATCAGATCGAAGATCGCTGACTGATACATGCCCTGACCAAAATCTAGAAAAAAGTGTAGTAACGTAAAGGCGGTGCCATACAGGGAAATCTGGCCCATCAAAATAGAGCGCCTTTCCCGTCCGGTCATTACCCTTCTGGTTACCACTTCGGTCATGCTTCAAAAATACTTCCTAATACGAGCGAACTCGAGCGGAAGTTATCTTTTATGAGGTGTGTGTAAGGTTTGTAATAAAAAAGGGGAAACCTTCCGATTTCCCCCGTAAGTGGTATACCTCTTTTGGATTATAAATGAATTGGTCTGTTTGCGGTTGCCGCAAGGCACGCTTCCCTCACCGCTTCCATATACGTTGGATGGGCATGAGACATGCGAGCAACATCTTCGGCAGACGCGCGGAATTCCATCGCTGTAACGCCCGCAGCAATCATATCCGCTGCGCGTGCCCCAATGATATGAACTCCAAGAATCTCATCAGTCTGCTTGTCCGCAAGAATTTTTACGAGACCATCAAGATCCATACTTGCGCGGGCACGGCCCAATGCCTTGTAAGGAAAACTTCCAACTTTGTACGCGCGGCCGCTGGATTTTAACTGCTCTTCTGTATATCCAACACTTGCAACCTCTGGCCAGGTGTACACTACCCCAGGGATTAAAAGATAGTTCACATGTGGTTTCTGCCCTGCCAATCGCTCAGCAACATATACACCCTCTTCCTCCGCCTTGTGTGCGAGCATCGCACCTTTTACAACATCACCAATTGCGTAAATGTTGTCGACCTTCGTTTTCAAATGATCATCAACGGGAATCTGACCTTTGACTGTCTCGATTCCTACCTTGTCAAGCCCAAGGCCATCGGTGTATGGTCTGCGACCGATGCTCACTAAACAATAGTCGCCCTTTAATTCAATTGCTTTTCCGTCTTTCGCCTCCGCCTTTACTGTTACTTCCTTTCCGTCATTGAATACTGAAGTCACTTTATGACCGAGGAAGAAATCAATTCCTAATTTTTTCGTTGAACGCTGAAGTTCTTTTCCCATCGTTCCGTCCATCGTTGGAATGAGGCTGTCCAGAAACTCGACAACGGTAACTTTCGACCCGATACGCGCATACACAGAACCAAGTTCCATTCCGATTACACCACCACCGATAACGATAAGATGTTTAGGAACTTCCTTCAGTTCTAAGGCTTCCGTGCTTGAAATAATTCTTTTTTTGTCGAAAGGTGCGAAAGGAAGTGGCGTTGGTTTAGAACCTGTGGCGATAATTACTTTCTCCGTGGTGATGGTGGTTTCCTTTCCGTCTTTCGCTGTGACTTTGATCGTATTCTTGTCAACAAATGACCCAACACCTTTGTGAACATCGATCTTGTTCTTCTTCATCAGGAATGCAATGCCATCAACGTTCGCTTTCACAACATCGCCTTTCCGCTTCACCATTTGTGTGAAATTCACTTTTGGTTCAGGAATGTCGATACCATGCTCTTTGAAATGTTCCTTCGCGTTGATGAAATGCTCAGATGAATCAAGCATTGCTTTGGAAGGAATACATCCTACATTAAGACATGTTCCGCCAAGCGTATCATATTTTTCAATAATGGCAGTCTTGAATCCGAGCTGCGCGCAACGAATTGCAGCGACATATCCTCCGGGACCTGAGCCAATAACCGTGACGTTGTATTGCATATGTGGACTAAATCAGTTTGTAATTAAACACCTAAGATTAATCTTCCCGGATCTTCGAGCATTTCCTTAACTCTTACGAGGAAGCTTACCGATTCTCTTCCGTCAACAATTCTATGGTCATACGATAACGCCAGGTACATGATCGGATGAATTACTACTTCTCCGTTTCTTGCAATTGGTCGCTCAACGATATTGTGCATACCGAGGATCGCTGACTGCGGAGGGTTGATAATTGGTGTCGATAACATTGAACCAAACACGCCACCATTGGTAATCGAGAACGTTCCACCAGTCATCTCTTCGATAGAAAGTTTTCCATCGCGACCCTTCGTTGCGAGGCGAATGACTTCGCTTTCAATTTGCGCAAATGTTAACTTGTCTGCATTGCGGATAACCGGAACAACAAGTCCGCGAGGCGTTGATACTGCAATAGAAATATCACAGTAGTCGTGGTAGACGATCTCATCTTTGTCGATTGATGCATTCACCGCTGGGAAATCTTTCAATGCCACACAAACCGCTTTCGCGAAGAATGACATGAATCCCAAACCAACACCATACTTTTCTTTAAACTGGTCTTTATACTTCGAACGAAGCTCCATGACCGGTTTCATGTCTACTTCGTTGAAAGTTGTAAGCATCGCAGTTTCGTTCTTCACTGACACGAGACGTTTTGCGATTGTCTTGCGAAGTGAAGTCATTTTTTCTCTGCGATCGTTACGGCTTGTCCCGTCAGCTATTACGGGAGGACCGGAAGGCGCAGCAGGTTTCGAGTCTGCTTTCGCTGGAGCGGATGCCTGTGCTTTCGTTGCATCTTCCTTCGTGATTCTTCCACCCACACCAGTTCCCTGAACCTCATTCGCTGGAATTCCTTTTTCGTCAAGGATTTTCCCAGCTGCAGGTGAAGGATGACCCGCTGCGTATGACTTATCACCGCTACCAGCCGAAGGTGCCGCTGTTGCCGTTGGCTGTGCACTTGCAGCTTTCGCTGGAGCACCTTCTGCGATTTCTATTTTGCAGATGAGTCCGCCAATAGGAAGTGTGGTCTTTTCTTTTGCAACGATGCGAAGGATACCGGTCGCTTCTGCGGGTAGCTCAAACGTGGCCTTGTCTGATTCAACTTCGGCAATGATGTCATCGATCTGAACGAAGTCACCATCTTTTTTCAACCAGGTCGAAATCGTTACTTCAGTGATCGATTCACCAACAGCAGGCACTTTCATTTCTTTTACCCCGCCTGTTGCCTTGGGAGCAGAAGCTGCTGGTGCTGGTGTCGCAGTCGGTGCCGAAGCTGCGGCCTTGCTTTCTGTCTTTGCAGGCGCAGCAGCACCATTCGGCTCAATCTCACAGATCACCTCTCCAATGGGAACGGTTTCACCTTTTTGTTTTACAATTCTTAATACTCCAGCATTTTGTGCAGTGAGTTCAAACGTTGCTTTATCCGACTCTAATTCAGCAATGACTTCATCAACCTGAACTGAATCACCATCTTTTTTCAACCAATTGGCAATCGTTACTTCGGAAATGGATTCCCCTACTGTGGGGACTTTAACCTGTATTCCCATTGAGTTATGTTTTTTGGTTTGTTTGTTATTTTTTGGTGGAGCTGATTGCAGGATTATATTTCAAACGCCTGGTTTACAATTTTCTCCTGCTCTACCTTATGAACTTTTGAGTATCCCGTTGCAGGCGAGGCACTCGCTTTACGCGATACAAAATCCATAGATACTTTCGGCATCATTCTCAAAATGTAAGAAGCATATCCCATGTTCGCGGGCTCTTCCTGAACAAACACAACTTTTGCATTCTTATACTTTTTGAGAATAGCATTGACTTGCTTTTCAGGGAATGGATGCAATTGCTCAATCCTCACGATTGCCGCATCTTTGATCTTTTTCTTCTGCTGATTTTCCAGAAGATCATAATACACTTTTCCCGAACACAGAATCAATCGCTTCACATCCTTTGCCGTCACGTTCTCATCATCGATCACTTCAATAAAATTACCATCGATGAACTCCTTGATCGGAGAAATCACGGCCGGATGCCGTAGCAATGACTTAGGAGACGTAACGATACAAGGTTTTCTGAACGGCCACGTTACCTGTCTTCTCAACAGGTGGAAGAAGTTTGCAGGTGATGTAGGGCTTGCAACGATCATATTGTACTCAGCCGACAATTGCAAAAATCTCTCCGGGCGACAGCTCGAGTGTTCTGGTCCCTGCCCCTCGTAGCCGTGAGGTAACAACATTACCAGACCATTCATGCGCTGCCACTTTGATTCAGCACTTGAAATAAACTGGTCGATCATAACCTGCGCACCGTTTACGAAATCACCGAACTGTGCTTCCCACAATACCAACGCATGGGGCGATGACATCGCATAACCATATTCAAACCCCAACACACCGAATTCCGAAAGAAGTGAGTTGTAGATATGAAATTTCTGTTGTCCCTTTTCAATATTGTCCAATCCGCAGTAAGGCGCATTGGTATTCATGTCAAAGAAGTAAGCATGGCGATGTGAAAATGTTCCACGCTTCACGTCCTGTCCTGACATTCGAACCGGTGTGCCTTCAATCAGGAGCGAGCCGTACGCCAGCAGTTCTGCTTCGGCCCATCCCAAAACTTTGTCTTCAAAGAATGCCGTATGGCGATCTTTCAGAAGTTTTTCGATTTGCTTGATCGGCTTGAAATTTTCGGGGATCGTAGTCAGCGCCTTTCCGACTTTGTCTATGATGCTTTGCTTTATTCCAGTCTTTGGCGACTCATCAAAGTCTTCCGGTTTTGCCCTGCGCAGTTTCTCCCACTCTGCTTCGATCTTTTGAGCTTTGTAAGGAAGTGGCTTCTGCTTCACTTCATTCAGGCGATCCTGAAGCTGGTTGCGGAAACTTTTATCCATTTCATCGGCAAGTGCTCCGTCAACATCACCGCGTTCGATCAACTTCTTCACATAGATCTCCCGTGGGTTCGGGTGCTTCGCGATAAGGTTGTATAACTTTGGCTGCGTGAATTTCGGCTCATCACTTTCGTTGTGACCGTGTCTTCGGTAACAGAGAAGGTCGATGAAAATATCCTGACCGAATTTCTGACGATATTCTACAGCGAGATTTGACACGAAGCTCACCGCTTCTGCATCATCCCCATTCACGTGAAGCACAGGCGCGTCAACGATCTTCGCGATATCCGTACAATAGATTGAAGTTCTTGCGTCATCATAGTCGGTTGTAAAACCAACCTGGTTGTTGATCACAAAGTGAATCGTTCCGCCAGTCGTATAGCCCGGCAGGCCTGACATCTGCACTACTTCATAAACAATACCCTGACCTGCAACAGCCGCATCACCATGGATGAGAATTGCCATGGCGTCTTTCAGTGCTCCCTTGTATTCATCGTCAATCTGACCCCGTGTATAACCAATTACCAATGGATCCACTGCTTCGAGGTGGGATGGGTTTGGTGTGAGCTTCACATAAATTTTGTTTCCGGAAGGAGACGTAATATGCGAGGCGTAACCGAGGTGATACTTCACATCACCATCACCCATGGTCAAATCGGGATTTACGCTTCCTTCAAATTCTGTAAAGATCTGCTCGTATGTTTTTCCGAGAATATTCGAAAGAACGTTCAGGCGGCCGCGGTGAGCCATACCGATCACCACTTCCTTCACGCCAAGCTCAGCCGACTTGTTGATAATGGTTTGAAGCGCAGGAATTGTGTTTTCTCCACCTTCAAGTGAGAAGCGCTTCTGTCCGAGGAATTTGGTATGAAGGAAGTTTTCAAATACTACCGCTTCATTGAGTTTGGAAAGAATCCGCTTCTTCTCATCAAGGGATGGATTGTATGCATAGTATTCCTTCTCACACTTTTGGAAGAACCACTGACGAACCTCATCGTTTCGGATAAAGTTATACTCGAAACCGATCGGACCGAGGTAAACGGCTTTCAGTTTTTCGATAATCTTGCGAAGCGTGGTGCGCTGCATTCCGATTTCAGCAGCGACATCAAACTCAGTATCCAGGTCGGCATCAGTGAGTCCAACGCTCTTGTGATCGAATTGAACGTTGTGGTTCCTTCTTTCGCGAACAGGATTCGTTTTCGAAACCAGGTGACCGAAGGAACGATAGGCGAAGATCAGGTTGCGAACCTGAGTCTCCTTTATGGTCATCGGATCATCCGTGGCGGTGTGTCCATTCTCTCCATTGCGTTGAACAGAGAAATCATATCCTTCAAAGAATTTCTGCCAGCTGAAATCGACAGAGGCAGCATCTTTCTTATAATTTTGGTAGAGTTGATCGAGATAACCAACATCTGCATTGCTGATATAGGAGTATTTGTCCATGGTTATTGAGTGAAGCCCTCAAATGTAGAAAACGAGGTTTTATTTAAAAAATCGTGTACTCGGTTATACGATTATTTGCTCACGGTCTGCTGGTTAGGGCAGTTCGAACCGATGGGCTCCACACGAAAGGGCTGCAAGCTGCAAGCTACAAGCTCCAAGTCCGAGATGTGCCACTTGAATGGGATAACGCGTGCTCAACCATTTGATAATCAGTATAATTACCCCGAATCTGCTTGTAACCTGAAGCTTGTAGCTTGCAGCCTTCAGTAAAGTACAGGCAAGATTTGGAAACCCTCTTGCTCCATTAGACAAACATTCCTATCTTTGCCCCCCATAATTAACGGACGAGTTCCACAAATTACAAACAATGGTAAAAATCAGATTGGCCCGCAGAGGCCGCAAGAAACTGGCAATGTTCGATGTAGTCGTAGCTGATGCCAGAGCACCACGTGATGGTCGCTTTATTGAAAAGATCGGGACTTATAATCCCCTCACAAACCCTGCATCTATCGTTCTGAACGAAGATCGCGCATTCGAGTGGTTGATGAATGGCGCTCAGCCTTCTGACACTGTAAAGGCTATGCTGTCATACCGCGGCATTATGCTAAGAAAACACCTTCAGATTGGTGTTGTGAAAGGCGCAATCACCCAGGAACAAGCTGACAAGAAGCTCGCAGACTGGCTGCAGGCAAAAGATGCAAAGATTCAGGCTAAGAAAGACACACTTTCTCAAAGCAAACAGGCTCAGGCGAAAGCCAGAAGAGACGCTGAAACCAAAGTCAGAGAAGCACGCGCTGAGGCAATTCGCAAGAAGCAGCAAGCTGCTGAAGCCGCTGCACAGGCTGCTCCTGCTGCTGAAGGTGCTGAAGCTCCTGCAGAAAACACTGAAGCGCAAGGATAATTTTATCCTCACGATAACAAATGCCAATACGTTCGATCGTGTTGGCATTTTTTCTTTTAGGAAATCACTATGGATTTAAAATCAGCTTACAAGATCGGATACATTCTCAAACCTCATGGATTGAAAGGACAGGTAACGGTGTCTCTGGACGCGGAAGCACCGGCCGACCTTGAAGACATCGATACAATCTTCGTTGAGAGGAACAACCAGTTGATTCCCTACTTCCGCGAAGAAATTTCCATCAGCGGAACGAAGGCTTATCTGAAATTCGAAGACATCAACACGCCAGAACAGGCGAAGGATATTTCGAAGTCTTCATTATACCTTCCTAAGTCATCCCGACCGAAATCAGGACGTGGTGAATTTTACGATGATGAAGTAATCGGATTTGAAGTAACAGATGTTTCGGAGGGAAATCTGGGCTCAGTGACTGAAATTACCACTGCTGGTCCTAACAAACTTCTGACTTTGATCTATAATGGAAAGGAAGTGTTGATTCCCGTGAACAGTCCTTTTATTAAGAGCATTAACAAAAGTAAGAAGACTATTAATGTTGAGTTGCCTGAGGGCTTCCTGGATATCTAATATCTTCTTACCGACCGGTATTCACATCGATTCAAATGCTGGAGCCACCAAGGCACCAAGAACACCAAGGAACACCAAGAGGGCATCAAATATCTTCGTGTTCCTTTGTGTTCTTAGTGACTTAGTGGCTATGGAATAGTTGCACCAAACATTCTTGCTAACTTTGAAGCCACTTATGCACATCGACATCATCACATGCTTGCCTCGCCTGGTCGAAAGTCCTTTCAACGACTCAATTATGAAGCGTGCTCAGAAAAAGGGCCTTGTCGAGGTGAACATTATTGACTTGAGATCTTACGCAACTGATGGACACAAGTCGGTTGATGACTATGCCTACGGTGGTGGAGCCGGAATGGTGATGATGATCGAGCCGATCGACCGTTGTATCCAGGATTTGAAATCTCAGCGCGAATACGATGACATCATCTATATGAGTCCGGATGGTGAACTGTTTACCCAGTCAATCGCCAACCAGTTGAGTCTGAAGAAAAACCTTATCCTTTTGTGCGGACATTACAAAGGTGTTGACGAGCGTGTTCGCGAGCATCTCGTTACAAGAGAGATGAGCATAGGTGATTATGTCCTTTCGGGAGGCGAACTGGCTGCAGCAGTGATTTCCGATGCTGTAATACGATTAATTCCCGGTGTTTTGTCAGATGAAACCTCCGCGTTAAGCGATTCATTTCAGGATAACCTGATTGCCCCACCCGTTTACACCCGCCCGGCAGACTACAAGGGGTGGAAAGTTCCGGATGTGTTGTTGTCAGGCCACGAGGCGAAAATCGAGCAATGGAGACTCGAAAAAGCTACCGAAAGGACTCAAAAAAGGCGTCCGGGAATGTTAGAAAAGCATTAAATCCGCCTTTCGCGACTTGAACCGTAAAGTATTTGTAACTCCCGCTATTGCCAACTGAATCCAGTTTCCTATATTTGCAGTCCGTTTCAAAAAGCATACGAGTTATGGCCGATTTAATCAAATTAGTGGAGCAGGAGTATACAAAGGTTCGCGAAAACCTGCCTGACTTTCACCCTGGTGATACTATCAACGTTCACGTAAAAATCAAGGAAGGAAACAAAGAGCGCGTTCAGCAGTTTCAAGGTACTGTAATTCAGCGCAGGGGCACTGGCAACGGTGAGTCCTTCACTGTTAGAAAAGTATCCAATGGAGTAGGTGTTGAGCGTATCTTCCCAATTGTCTCTCCTTCTATCGATAAGATCGAGATTGTGAAAGAGGGTAAAGTAAGAAGAGCGAAGCTTTACTACATGAAAGGTCGTCAGGGTAAATCTGCACGTATCAAAGAAAAGATCTAAGGCCATTTTAGAAATAACTGAAAGCCATCCTGAAGTATTCGGGATGGCTTTTTTCCTTTTCAGACCCTCCCCTAAAGCCGCTAAATCGTTTGAAAACATCGTAGAAAACGCATTTTTTCCTTCGTTAGCATACTATTAAATAATTGATAACTTTGTCACCTCCTTAAAACCAACGCAACAGAATCTATGGGAAGAAACATCGCAGATCTCCTTGGAAAAGACGCAGAATTCCTGCTGAAACATCAGAGTAAAACAGTATCGAAAAGCCAGCTTCATCTGCCAGGCCCCGACTTCGTAGATAGAATTTTCGTGAATTCTAACCGCAATGCGCCTACACTGCGCGCCTTGCAGACATTGTTCGGCACAGGCCGTCTCGCCAACACCGGCTACCTTTCGATCCTTCCGATTGACCAGGGAATTGAGCACAGCGCGGGTGCTTCTTTTGCTAAAAACCCGATCTATTTCGACCCTGAAAATATTTGCAAGCTTGCCATCGAAGGCGGATGCAATGCAGTAGCCACAACATATGGCGGTCTTGCATTGATGTCACGCAAGTATGCCCACAAAATTCCTTTCATTGTAAAGATCAACCACAATGAACTTCTTACTTATCCTAACAAAGCCGACCAGATCATGTTCGGTTCTGTTGAAGATGCATGGAACCTTGGTGCCGTAGCAGTAGGTGCTACCATCTATTTTGGTTCTGATCAATCAACACGTCAGATCCAGGAAGTTGCTGCAGCGTTTGAACGCGCTCGTGAACTTGGTATGGCAACGATCCTCTGGTGCTACATCCGCAACAGCGCATTCAAAAAAGACGGAAAAGATTATCACGTGTCTGCTGACTTAACTGGTCAGGCGAACCACCTTGGCGTAACGATCCAGGCGGATATCATCAAGCAGAAACTTCCTGAAAACAACGGGGGTTACAAAGCGCTCAATACAGGTGGTAGTAGCTACGGAAAGCTTGACGAAAAAATTTATACGGAACTTAGCTCAGATCACCCGATCGATCTTTGCCGTTACCAGGTGGTGAACTGCTACATGGGCCGTGCAGGTTTGATCAGCTCAGGTGGCGAGTCAAAAGGCGCAAGCGATCTTGCCGATGCAGTGCGTACGGCAGTGGTTAACAAGCGCGCAGGTGGTATGGGATTGATCTCCGGAAGAAAGTCCTTCCAGCGTCCTATGAAAGAAGGTGTCGAAATCCTGAACGCGATCCAGGACGTATACCTCGACAAGTCAGTTGACGTTGCTTAATTGTCTTAGGATTGGTTTCTGATCTCCGGACTTTGTTTTGGATATCAGAAACCAATTTGATTTTCTATAGTTGATATTTGTGATTTTGTGAAGTTGATGTGTTGTTGTCTCGATGGATGTCGGGATTAAATCTAAAATTTCAAATCTTAAATTTTAAATTGTCTTTATGTCTTGGTTCAAACGCAGCGATAAAGGTATCCTCACGCCAACAGAAGCAAAACGTGAAGTACCTGATGGTTTGTGGTTCAAGTCTCCTGCTGGAAAAATAGTTCACACGCGCGAGCTGAAGAACAACGCTTATGTTGTTCCGGAAGAAGAGTTTCACGTGCGCATCGGGTCTGCTGAATACTTCGAAGTTTTGTTTGACAACAACCAATTCACTGAGCTGGATGAGAACATGGAGTCCGCTGACCCGTTGAAATTCAAAGACACGAAACCTTATCCAAAACGTATCAAGGAAACACAGGCGAAAACCGAATTGAAAGATGCCGTTCGCACGGCCTACGGTAAAATGAATGGCCTTGACATCACCATTGCCTGTATGGACTTCAGTTTTATTGGCGGATCAATGGGTTCAGTTGTGGGTGAGAAGATTGCACGCGCGATGGACCACAGTCTGAAGAACAAGATTCCTTTTCTCATGATTTCCCGCTCGGGAGGCGCGCGCATGATGGAAGCCGGATTGTCTCTCATGCAGATGGCAAAAACCTCCGCAAAAATTGCGCTGCTTGACCAGGCAAAAATTCCCTACATCTCTCTCCTCACCGACCCTACAACGGGTGGTGTAACAGCTTCATATGCCATGCTTGGCGATTTCAATATTGCCGAACCAAATGCACTGATCGGATTCGCAGGTCCCCGTGTTATTCGCGAGACCATCGGAAAAGATCTTCCGAAAGGATTTCAAAGTGCAGAGTTCGTGTTGGAACACGGCTTCCTCGATTTCATTGTCGACCGGAGAAACCTCAAAAGCAGATTGACCACGCTGCTGCAGATGTTAAAGAACTAAACCGCCCCGGCCTCCTTCTCGTGGGAGATGGACTGCATCTAACAAGGTTACCAATATTTTGATGGCGTTTTTGTAAATTCGGATGCATCATCCTGATTTACCATGCTGAAGAATTATCTCGTCATTGCTGTGCGTAATCTCCTGCGTCAGCGTATCTACACATTAATCAACATTGTGGGGCTGGCAACAGGCATAGCGAGCTGCCTGATGATTGTGATGTTCGTTGCCAACGAATTTTCCTACGACAGATTTCATTCGAAACATGAAAGGATTTACAAGATCAGTCTCGAACGGAAATACCCGACCCATTCGACATTGTATGCGGTAATTCCACATTCATATGGTGATGTTATCCAAACTGAGTTTCCCGAAGTTGAACAGGTTGTGAAGTTTGGTGGCCCGTTCAATAACAACGGAGTCAGCTATAAAGACGAAAAGGGTGAAGAAAAAATTTTTGAGGAAAACTGGGTGTGCTCAGCTGATTCAAATTTCTTTTCTGTCTTCGACTACAAGATTGTGCTTGGGAATCCGGACAAGCCGTTCGGCAAGAACACCGATATGGTCATCACCGCATCGACCGCCAGGCGATACTTTGGCTCAGCCGATCCGGTTGGAAAAACATTACGCATATTCAACAATGACTTCACAGTGAGCGCGATCTGCGAGGACCTTCCGGAAAACTCGCACATGCAATTCGATTTCCTCATCCGATGGAACGATCAGATCTTCGGCCGCGCAGAAAATTTTACAGGCTTCAACGCACACATGTATGTGCTGCTGAAGCCCGGCAATAATCCAAACGAACTCGAGGCAAAGTTTCCGAAAATGGTCGATACGTATGCTGCTGCTCAGATTGAAAGAAATCTCGGGAAGTCGTGGGCTGACTACAAGAAAGAAGGCAATGGCTATCGCTATTTCCTTCAGCCTCTGGCAGACATACATCTTGATCCCATGCACCTCGAGGCCAGAATCAAACCGGGAGGCAATCGCACGTATGTCTACTTCCTCACATGTATCGCAATCCTTGTACTGATCATTGCGTGCATCAACTTTATGAACCTAGCCACGGCTCGTTCAGCGGGGCGTGCACGGGAAGTTGGCGTGAGAAAGTCCCTGGGATCGCAAAAAGGTCAGCTCATCAATCAATTCCTCCTTGAATCGCTTCTATTATCAGTGGTTGCGACAGTGATCGCGCTGGGCATTATCTATTTCGCGCTACCTTTCTTCAATTCACTGACTGGAAGACATCTGACCATGGAACTGAGTCCTGTAATAATTGCAGGGTTGGCAGCAGTGACGCTGATCGTTGGCGTGATGGCCGGAATTTATCCGGCCTTTGTTCTGTCAGCGTTTAATCCGGTCACTGTACTGAAAGGAAATTTTTCTGCCGGACAACAGAACACTCTCTTAAGAAACGCTTTGGTCGTATTTCAATTCGTGGTTTCCATCATTCTTATCGTAGGCACGATCACTGTCGGGAAGCAGATGGAGTATATGGCCGAAAAATCCCTTGGCTTTGACAAAGAGCAGGTGGTCGTTGTTGATCGGGTATTCACGCTGCAAAACAATCAACAAACCTTTCTTGAGGAATTAAAAAATATTCCGGAAGTCATCAGTACAGCAGGCTCGTTCTCACTGCTTGGTGGCGGGCGCGCTGGCGATTATTTCGGTGAGAACTGGACAGCGCAGGGATCTTCAGAGGTGCACACCTCGAAGACCATGACGATCGATGACAATTTTTCCGACATGATCGGATTTGAACTGATAAGCGGTAGGGCATTTTCGAAAGAGACTGAGGATTCGCTTTCGCTTATGCTGAACGAAACTGCAGTTCGGGTCTTCGAGCTTGAAGATCCGGTAGGGAAAAAGCTACGGCAAACACGCGGGGATGTCGTTGTTGATTTTACTATCATTGGTATTGTGAAAGATTTTAATTTCCAATCGCTGCATGACAACATCACACCGCTTACCATTCGCAACACCGAAAGCTTTGGCGGTGGTGCAGTGTATGGATACCTGCGTGTAAAGTCTGACGATTTTGCAAAGACGCTATTTGCCGTTGAAGAGAAATGGAAAAAGTTTTCCCCACAGCCCTTCAAATACGTATTCCTTGATCAGAACATCAATCAGCAATATCAAAGCGAAAAACAGGCAGGTGATGTCTTCAAAATATTTTCTCTGCTTGCGATCATCATCGCCTGTGTGGGATTGTTCGGGCTTGCTGCGTACACCTCCAGTCTCCGCACGAAAGAGATCGGTGTGCGAAAAGTGCTGGGAGCATCTGTAGCGGGAGTAGTTTTCCTGTTGTCGAAAGATTTCACGAGACTGATTCTGATTGCATTTGTGCTGGCCGTTCCGCTGGGCTGGTACCTGATGGAGTCGTGGCTCGAGGATTTTGCGTATCGAATCAACGTGGGAGTCGATGTCTTCCTGCTAGCTGGGACATTGGCATTATTGATCGGGTGGCTCACGGTGAGTTACCAATCGATAAAAGCTGCGATCATGAATCCCGTGAACGCACTGCGCAACGAGTAATTGGTGCTTCAATATTTCTTTGTGCTACTTCGTGTCCTTCGCGCGTTGGTGGCTACCTGGAAATTCCGATAGTTTGATATTCTTCAGGAACTCATGCAATTCCTCCATCATCATCTTCTCGGCTTCAAGGGAAAGAAAAAACCGGTTGTCGATCGCGAGGATGATTTGTGCGCGTTGCGTTTGCGCGTGTGTCGACTCCCAGCGATGGCCATTCTCAGTTTGGATGCTGTGGAAAGCTATGGAATCAGTGTTGACTTCACGCATCTCCTGCCACTTCCTCAAAGACTGATTGAACATGATCGGAGCCTCCACGTAGTCGAACAAGAGGATCTTAACAGATTTGTCTCGCGAAGTAAAAATTCGTTCACTTAAAGAATATCGGAGCGAACCGATCGTCAGCAATCTGCTTTTTGATTCCTTGTCAAGCGAGTAGCCCTTGATTTTTGTCGGAAGAAGTTTGTTGATTTCTTCAGGCTTCAAAACTTCCGTTTTCTGCCCGTAGCAAAAACCTGCGAACAGCATGAAAACGGAAAGAAGTTTCAGCCTAGCCATGATGTCGATATTCTTTCACCGTATCAATGAAGCATTTTACTTTATCAACTTCTGTGTCCGGATACAATCCGTGTCCTAGGTTCGCAATATGTTTATCCGGTCCGAACGCTTTTAGCATGTTGACCGTCTCGCGTTTAACATCAGCAAGCGAGCCATACAAGGCACAGGGATCAAGATTGCCCTGCAACACTTTGCCAGGAACGAGCCTCCTTGATTCACTGATGTCCATATTCCAGTCGAGGCCGACTACATTGCATGAAATGGAATTCATTGCTTCGCGTGCGAAGAACGCGCCTTTGGCAAAAACTGTTTTAGGTACGTCCCTGATCGCGTCACAGATTTGCGAAATATATTTGAGTGAGAACTCAGCGTATTGTTGCGGACTGAGAATTCCTGCCCACGAATCAAAAATCTGTACGAGATCGGCACCCGACTTCACCTGGCCTTTCAGATAATTGATCGTGCTGTCGGTGATCATCTGCAGCAGCTGATGCGAAAACTCCGGTTGGGTGTAAAGCATTTTCTTTGCATCGCTGAATGTTTTGCTGCCCTTTCCTTCGATCATATAGGAAAAAATCGTCCAGGGCGCACCGGCAAATCCAATGAGGGGTACTTTGCCGCTAAGGTGCTTCTTAGTCATCGCGATAGCATCCAGCACGTATTGAAGTTCTTCAGCTTCGGATACGTGGAGCATTTTTAGATCTTCACGTGTGGCAATCCGCTTCGGGAAAACCGGACCTCTCCGTTCCTCCATTTCATAATTCAAACCCATAGCTTCCGGAATGACGAGGATATCAGAAAAAATTATCGCTGCATCAACCCCAAGAATATCCACGGGCTGTATTGTTACTTCGGTAGCGAGTTCAGGTGTTTTGACCAGCGTTTTAAAATCGCCAGCCGCGGCTCTCACCTGGCGGTACTCGGGTAGTATTCGGCCGGCCTGACGCATAAGCCAGACGGGAGTTCTTTCAACTTTTTCACCTCTGGCTGCCCTCAGGAAGAGGTCGTTTTTCAATTGCATGGCGCAAAGATGAACTGAAAAAAGAAAAACCCCAAGACATAGGTCCTGGGGTTTTATTGAGGTTGAGTCAACCGATGTTTACTGGTCGTTTCTTGTCATCAGCAAGTTCGTCTGCATTTCTGTTGCAGGGATTGGCCATACATACACCACGCTGCTTGGAGCGAGCGCAGGCACAGCGCCTTTTGCAGGGAATGTCTGGTTGAGACGCATGATGTCAGAGTTACGAAGGCCTTCGCCAATGAATTCGATTCTGCGCTCGAACAAGATCGCATCGACCAGAGCCGTGTTATCAGCGGGTGCCCACGTGAATGAAGCATCAGATCTTCTGCGCACAGCGTTCAGCAACGCAAGCGAGCGTGCATCTACGCCAGCGGTTGTTCTTGCGATCGCTTCCGAAAGATTGAGCAATACTTCAGACCATCTGAGTACAGGAGCTTTATCCAGATAAGGAGTACCTGAAGGATATTTTCCAAGGTAAGTTGTACCACTAACTACATAGAAGAAGCCTCTGCGGGCGTCTGACGCAGGGAAATTCGGGTTAGCTGCAATGATTCCGGTTGGATTCAGCGAGTACTCACCTCCACCAGGGTTTGTCGCACCTGTTCCACCAGCGCGGTAGTAAAAACCGAGCTGATTTTGTGTACCAGGAGTATTTTGTGCTGTGAAAGGGAAACCAAGGATTGTTTCAGCAGTTTCCTGTGGAGATGCAAAAACAGAACTGATTGAAGCCTGCAATGCATGAGGAACACCTGACGAAGCTGTAAATGGTGCAGCTGCAGGAACGATCTTGTTCGCTTCAGTGATCACCTTAGCGTAGTCACCCTTTGTCAGGTAAACACGTGTCTTCAATGCGATTGCAGCATTGCGGTGTGCACGTGTAGTGCGGAGCGTTGCATTGCCATAAGTCAAAGGAAGATTTGCTTCAGCGTAGTCAAGGTCAGCGATGATCTGATCATACACTTCACTTACGGTGCTTCTCGCCAGGTCATTGTTGAACATGTCCTTTTCGCCCTTCAAGCGCAACGGAAGGCCTGGACGGCTACCATTGCCGTCCACGAATGGACGTGCGTAAAACTGCAAGAGGCTGTGATAGCACAATGCTCTGAGGAAGCGAGCTTCTGCGCGGTAGTTCACTGCCGTTACTGTTGAGTAATTCGGATCAACGTTGGTGAATGCCGGAGCTGCGAATTTTGCTTCATTGGCATCCATTCCATCGAGGAACACATTGATCTGATTGATCGCGTTGTAAGCAGCGTCCCACATGTTAATCACATCGTTCTGAGATGTTTCAGTAAGTGTGTGCTGCCATACGAGATAACCGGTTACACCGTTTGTGGTGCGGTTAATGAAATCGTTCGCGCGGATATCTCCATACACCTGGTAACGACCACCAAGGAACTGGCCGCTTTTCACCTGGGTATAGAGGTTATTCACTTGCAATTCAATTCGTGTAGGCGTATCGAATACAACCCCTTCGAAGAATTGATTTTTAGGAGCCGGATCAAGCAACTCCGTCTGGCATGAGAACATCCCCGCTGCAAACACAGTCAGGAAAGCCACTGCAGATGTTTTTATTTTTATTGTATTTAAAAATTTCATGGTTCAGTAATTAAAAGCCCAGATTCAAACCGATCGTATATGTGCGTGCCTGTCCAACAGAGTTTCTATCAACACCAGCACCGGTGTTAGCATTACCGTTTGACGAAATTTCAGGGTCGATGCCTGTGTAGTTAGTGATCAGAAATGCATTCTGCACCTGACCGTAGATGCGCGCATTTGAGATCTTCAGCTTGTCAAGCAATGTGCGGCTGAATGTATAACCAAGGCTTACGTTTCTCAATCGTACGAAGTCACCTTTCTCAACGTTTTCTGAAATAACCAGGGCTGAACCGTTCGTTACGTTATCTCCGTACACAAGGCGAGGGAATGTCCCGCTTGTATTTTCAGGCGTCCAGCGATTAAGAGCGTCTGTATGGTTATTCCAGAAACGCTGATCACGCAAACCTGCTTTTGTTCCGTTGTAGATATAGTTTCCGCCCTGGAACTGGAAGAAAACACCAAGGTCGAATGCCTTAAAGCGGAAGGTATTATCAAAACCACCATACCAGGTTGGAAGCGTAGGACCGAAAATCTTGCCATCTGCAAGTTGATTTGGAGCTGAGATCGCTGTTCCGTCATCCACGCGGGTCCAGCCCGTTCCCTGGTGATCGTACTGCACGATTGTACCATCAGCCTTTCTGAACATTCTTCTTCCGTTGTCCGGGTTTATGCCAACCGTCTCTACCGCCAGCAAGTAACCCACTGACTCTCCAACTGAAGTGTAGTTGACCGTTTCAAGTCCGAGCGTAGTGTTCGGAATGCGGGCTGACTCAGAGTTCAATGTCAACACTTCGTTCTTCTGCGTTGTGATATTTGCATTGATCGTCCAGTTGAAATCACCCTTGTCAATTGCAACATACTTCACACTGAACTCAATACCCGTGTTCTGCATTGAACCCACGTTAGCAAGGATTGCATCGCCAGGGATACCTTTTGAAGGCGCCTGCGGCACGCTGAGAATCAAACCATCGACAAGGTTCTTGTAGTAAGAAAATTCACCCTGGATCTTATCATTAAGGATACCATATGCAAAACCGATGTCAGTCTTCTTGCTGGTTTCCCATGACAACAACGGGTTACCTGCCTGGCTGAAGTTGATTGTAGCCACTGCACCGTACAAACCTGAATTGTAGAGATTGAGTGACCCGAAATCATCTGAGCCGAGAGCGTTACCCACTTCACCATAGCTACCTTTCAGCTTGAAGAAGTTGATGTTTCCAAGGAATGAGGAATTTTTCCAGAAGCCTTCTTCAGAGATAGCATAGCCAAGAGCGGCACCGTAGAAGTTACCGTATTTCTGCGCCCAGGCTGAGTATCCGTCTCTGCGGAGGTTGAAAGACACAAAATACTTCTTGTTGAAGTCGTAGTTCAGACGACCAAAATAAGAGACAAGGTAGTTTTCAGTCTGGAAGTTACCGCTCACCGCGATGTTTGTGTAGTTACCCTGGAAGGTTTCGAAGAAGAGATCAGCCACTGTCGTGCGGTTAGCTCCCCATCTGTCGACTTTAGTGTATTGTTGTTCACCACCAACAAGCAATGAGATGTTGTGCTTGTCAGCAAGTGTCTTATCGTACTGCAGTGTGTTCTGCCAGTTCCAGCGCTTGTTTGTTCTGAACACATTGGTAGCAGAACCACCAGTGGAGTAACCATCACCACCAAGACTTGTCTGGAAAGAAATGTCTTCAAAATTGATGTTGTCAATTCCGTACATGGTTCTTGCAGTGAGGCCTTTAATGATCTGCCAGCTTGCATAAACTCCACCCTGCACCTGATTGCTTTCAGATGTGAATGTGTTCTTGTCAAGAATCAGTGCTGGGTTGTAGTAGCCTGTTACAAGACCAGCACCTGCCGTACCCGTTGGGTTCAGGTTCGCACCAGGGCCGAGACCAGCTGCATTCAGGTGATATGTTCCGTCAAGGTTATAAGGACTTACGTTCGGAGGCAATACCAATGGAAGGCGTCCGAGACCTGCAGTGCTAAACGCAGCACCCGGCAGTGATCCGGTACTTGGCGCAGAGTTGTAAACATTCGCGTAAGACATATTCACACCGATGGTGAAGTTGTCGAACACTTTATGGTCAAGGTTCAGACGAAGGGCAGTACGCTCGAAATCGTTGCGCTTCAACATACCTTCCTGTTCAGTGTAACCAACGGAAGTATAGAATTTGGTTTTTTCAGTTCCGCCTGAGAAACTCAAGCTATTAGAGTGCGCAAAACCGGTCCGGTAAACGTAGTCGTACCATTTTGTGTCAACCAGGTTACCATTTGCATCATAGCTTGGAAGGAATCCTTCAACCGCTGCACCACCAGTGTTTTGATTGAGGTTTCTCACAGCTTCATTCTTCAGTTCCATGTATTGCTCTGCGTTGAGCATATCGAAAAGACGGAATGGCTTCGTCCAACCAACCCATGAGTCAAGGGTGATTTTAGATTTGCCTTTCTGGCCCTTCTTGGTTGTGATGAGCACAACACCCGCGCTTGCACGCGAACCGTAGATCGCGCTGGCAGATGCATCTTTCAACACTTCAATACTTTCGATGTCGGCAGGGTTGAGATTACTCAACGGGTTGTTCGGAGCGTTGTTTGCAGAGTTATCACCGGAGTACGTTGGGATTCCATCGATAACGATCAGTGGATACGAGCTGAGGTTGATGGAGTTGACACCACGGATGCGTATAACCGGAGGGTTGTTCAGCACACCGTTTGGCTGGATGATGTTCACACCCGGTGCGCGACCGCCCATTGCCTGCTCGAAGCTCTGTACAGGTGCGAGTGCGATCTCATCACCTTTAATAGAAGCAATCGAACCAGACAGATCACGCTTGGTCTGCGTTCCATATCCCACTACCACCACTTCGCTGAGCTGGGTGATGTCAAGGGAAAGGCTCACGTTGACAACGGTGCGTTCACCGATCTCAATTTCTTTTGATTCCAGACCGATAAAAGAAAAGATCAGCGCTCCGCCAGATGATGGCACGGCTACTGAATAATTCCCATCTGCGTCTGTGGATGTTCCTGAAGTGGTTCCCTTCAGGATGACGTTCACACCCGGCAAGGCGGTTCCGTCTTCTGTGGAGGTGACTCTTCCAGTTACCGTTCGCTCTTGCGCGAAGGAACTGACAGCAATCCCCAACGCGAAACACGTTAGTAGAAACTTGTTCATAAGTTTAGGTTTAGGTTAATAATTTGTCAGGCCGGCAAGTTAATGGGGGATTTCCAAAGAACAAAATATCCCCTTTATGAGGGGATGCTTAATTTTCAACTACAAACCTTTGCATCAGGCAAATGAAATTTTGCAGTAGTCTGATTACTAGGAGAACAGGCTTTTTTTGCGAAAACCCGATCTTTTTGAGTGTGGGTTCAAGCGTTGATTAAGAAGCGACTAAAATTCCCGTGATAACCCTTTTTGGGTTATGTGTCAGTTGGCGAGTTTTATAAGAGAGCGGTAAGGAAAGTGACTTATACGGTGGCCCTATGTGGTGCGATGATTGACTGAGTTGCGAGGCTGCATTGATGGTAAGAACTCAAAAAAAAAGCCAGCGGGGATCCCACTGGCTTCAAATATTATGCTGTGCTTAATTAAGCTTCTGCTACAGGCTGAACTGAAACGAAGGACTTGTTTTCTCTTCCTTTCTTAAATACAACAACACCGTTTGTAAGTGCGAAAAGCGTGTGATCTTTTCCGATGCCTACGTTTTGTCCTGGGTGGTGCTTGGTGCCACGCTGACGTACGATGATGTTACCGGCAATTGCCTTCTGGCCGCCATAGATCTTGATACCAAGTCGTTTGCTTTCCGATTCGCGGCCGTTCTTTACTTTACCTTCACCTTTTTTGTGTGCCATTTCTTTAAGTCATTAGGCATTGGGCATTAGGCATTGGGAAATGCAAAATGCCAAATGCAGGTTTATCCAATACTTTCGATTTGAACTTTGGTGAACTGCTGGCGGTGGCCATTCTTCACCTGGTATCCTTTTCTGCGTTTCTTTTTAAAGACAATCACCTTGTTGCCTTTGACGTGCTCCAGGATCTTACCTGAAACCGTGATTCCTTTAACAGTAGGGGCGCCAATACTCACTTTACCACCATCATCTGTCAGGAGAACGTTATCGAACTTTACAGCCGATCCGATCTCTCCGTCCATCTTAGGGGCATAGATGTACTGATCTTTAGCCACTTTGAACTGTTTTCCGGCAATGTTTACAATTGCGTACATAGTTTTCAAAAATAGGACTGCAAAGGTAGGAAAAGATTTGACAAGTGGGAATATCCCTTAAAGAATTTCCGCGAAGAAAGCACGCAATGTGGCCATTCCGCACCGAAAAAATATTTTTTCAGAAAATGGCCGGTTTCTTACACCGAAATTATCCGACAACTATAGGGCTTTAATGGGCTATTTTACAGGAACTTATATTTCCACAAAGCATCAACAAGTTATCCACAATCGTTGTTTTGACGTCAAAAACGCGGTTTTTGATTTATCGAATTGGTTTTTTTCATTTGTACACTTGATGCTGACCGGATCGCGCAAGTCTGCACGATACCTTCAAAGCCAAGACATTTTAATACGTTGAGAAACAGGTAAAAAGCACCAAAAGTTTTGGACCTGCATGGATATTCGGTTTAACCTAAAAACTTTTTCACTATGAGCAGAGCACCCGTTGAGGAACCCATTCTGAAGGAAAACAAAGATCGCTTTGTCCTCTTCCCGATCGTCCACCACGACATCTGGAAATTTTATAAACAGGCCGAAGCGAGCTTCTGGACTGCCGAAGAGATCGATCTCAGCCAGGACTTGAAAGACTGGAACAACCTCAATGACGGGGAGCGCCATTTTATCACACATGTGCTCGCATTTTTTGCAGCCAGTGACGGAATCGTGAACGAAAATCTCGCAGAGCACTTCGTGTCAGAAGTTCAGTACACCGAAGCAAAGTTCTTCTATGGTTTTCAGATCGCAATCGAGAACATCCACTCTGAAACATATTCTTTGCTCATCGACACGTATGTAAAGGATCCGAGAGAAAAAGATAAACTGTTCCACGGAATTGAGACCATGAGCTGCGTGAAGAAAAAAGCCGAGTGGGCTTTGCGCTGGATCGGTGACGGAACATTCCAGGAGCGCCTGATCGCTTTCGCTGCCGTTGAAGGAATTTTCTTTTCAGGTTCTTTCTGCTCGATCTTCTGGCTGAAGAAAAGAGGATTGATGCCGGGCCTGAGCTTCTCGAACGAACTTATTTCCCGCGATGAAGGGTTGCACTGCGATTTCGCGTGTCACCTTTATACACAACATGTTGTGAACCAACTTCCGAAAGAACGCGTCATCCAGATCATTAAGGATGCAGTTGAGATTGAGAAAGAGTTTGTTACCGATGCTCTTCCTGTCAATCTCATTGGCATGAACGCAGCGCAAATGCGTCAATACATTGAGTTTGTGGCAGATCGCCTACTCAATGAACTCGTTGGCACGAAGGTTTATAATGCTACTAACCCGTTCGATTTCATGGACATGATCTCGCTGCGTGGCAAGACAAACTTCTTTGAGAAACGAGTGGCCGAATATCAGAAGGCAGGTGTGATGAAGAGCACCGACCAAAAAGAATCTGCGCCAAAGTTTTCTTTGAACGAAGATTTTTAATACATTCAAATCACTTTTTAAACTTTCTTTAACAACAACCCTTTTCTCAAGATGCTTGTACTAAAACGCGATGGACATCGGGAATCCGTAAAGTTTGATAAAATCACCGCCAGAATCGAAAAACTTTGCTACGGTCTCGATCCTAAGTTCGTCAATCCGGTTGAAGTGGCCATGAAGGTGATCAATGGCCTGTATGACGGTGTCTCTACTCAGGAATTGGACAATCTCGCAGCTGAAATTGCAGCTACGATGACAACACGCCATCCTGATTTCGCAAAACTTGCAGCACGCATTGCGGTTTCAAACCTACACAAGACCACAAGCAAGTCTTTCTCAAACACAATGAAGCGCTTGTACCAGTATGTCGATCCGAAGACTGGTCAGAATGCTCCGTTGATTTCGAAAGAGACCTGGAAAGTTATAAAGGAACATGCTCAGGAGCTGGACGATGCGATCCTTTATGATCGTGATTTCAGCTATGACTACTTTGGATACAAAACGCTCGAGCGTTCTTACCTGATGAAAATCGATGGTAAGACCGTTGAACGTCCTCAGCACCTCATCATGAGAGTGGCCGTGGGTATCCATGGTGAAGATATTCCGGCAGCGATTGAAACATACAACCTGATGTCAGAGAAGTGGTTCACCCACGCGACACCAACGTTGTTCAACGCGGGAACTCCAAAGCCACAACTTTCATCATGCTTCCTCCTCACGATGAAGGACGACAGCATCGATGGAATTTATGACACCCTGAAACAATGTGCGAAGATCTCCCAGTCGGCAGGTGGTATCGGCCTCAGCATTCATAACATCAGAGCGAAAGGCTCTTATATTAAAGGAACCGGAGGAACATCAAACGGTATCGTTCCGATGCTCCGCAACTTCGACATGACTGCGCGTTATGTTGACCAGGGTGGTGGAAAGCGCAAAGGAAGCTTTGCGGTTTACCTTGAGCCATGGCATGCAGATGTGTTCGACTTCCTCGACCTGAAGAAAAACCACGGCAAGGAAGAAATGCGTGCACGCGATCTTTTCTATGCTATCTGGATTCCGGATCTTTTCATGCAGCGCGTTGAGAACAACGAAATGTGGTCTCTCTTCTGCCCGAACGAAGCCCCCGGTCTTGCTGACGTGTATGGTGACGATTTTGAAAGACTGTATCACAAATACGAAACAGAAGGCAAATTCCGCAAGCAGGTAAAAGCACAGGATCTCTGGTTTGAGATTCTTGAAGCACAGATCGAAACGGGTACGCCTTACATCCTGTATAAAGACGCTGCAAACAAAAAATCGAACCAGAAGAATCTTGGTACGATCAAGTCGAGCAACCTTTGTACAGAGATCATCGAATACACAGCGCCTGATGAAGTTGCCGTTTGTAACCTCGCTTCTATCGCGTTGCCAAAGTTCGTAACGGAACAGGGAACATTCGATCATCAGAAACTTTACGAGATCACGAAGGTGGCTACACGCAACCTCAACAAGGTAATCGACATCAACTATTATCCTGTTGAAGAAGCGCGCAAATCGAACATGCGTCACAGACCTATCGGGCTTGGCGTACAAGGTTTGGCTGATGCATTCATCATGCTGCGTATGCCATTCGACAGCCCTGAGGCGCGCGGTCTTAACAAAGATATTTTCGAGACAATCTACTTCGCAGCCATGGAAGCTTCTATGGAAGAAGCGAAAAAGCATGGACCATACGAGACCTTCAAAGGTTCTCCGGTATCAAAAGGAATCTTCCAGTTTGACATGTGGGGAGTAACGCCTTCATCCGGTCGCTGGAACTGGGACAAGCTGAAGCAGGAAGTGAAGCAACACGGTGTGCGCAACTCATTGCTTGTTGCTCCGATGCCGACAGCCTCTACGTCACAGATCCTTGGAAACAACGAATGCTTTGAGCCTTACACATCAAACTGCTACACGCGCAGAACGCTGAGTGGTGAGTTCATCGTTGCAAACAAGCACCTGATGAGAGACCTGATCAGCCTCGGCTTGTGGAGCGAGACGATGAGACAGAAGCTTATCGCAACAAACGGTTCTGTTCAGCCGATCGCTGAGATCCCGCAGAACATCAAGGACATTTATAAAACAGTCTGGGAGATTTCGCAGAAGTCGATCATCGATATGTCGGCTGATCGCGGTGCATTTATCTGTCAGTCTCAGTCATTGAACATTCACCTGACTGATCCGAACTTCGGCAAGCTCACTTCAATGCACTTCTATGCATGGAAGAAAGGTTTGAAGACGGGTATGTACTACCTGCGTTCAACTGCGGCTGCTGACGCGATCAAGTTCACGCTTGATAAGACTGCGATGAATCAGCCAACCGCTTCAGCAGTGGGCGAAGCAAATGCAGTTGCTGCGGCAGAGGCTACGCTTGCAGCTGTTGCAACAGAGGCACAGCAGGCAATCCAATACAATGCTCCTTCAGCAGCGGACTACGACCGGAAGCGTGCCGACATGGCGTGCTCACTGGATAATCCGGATGCGTGCGAGGCGTGCGGTAGCTGACGAAAAGTTTAAAGTTTGTATAGTTAAAAGCCCGGCCCCGAAGGTCGGGCTTCTTCATTTTTAGCGTTGTAGCTGGGCTCATCTGATCGCAACTCTTTTTTCACCGCTATGGCGCAGGGAACGCTATGCTGCGCGATGAGTTCATAGCGAAACATCGCGGCCATTGCGCCATAGCGGTAAAAGAAAAGCAGCAGATACAGAAAACGGGATATTTCAGCGCAACACTGTTTTTGATAGCTTCACACATATGCTCAAATCAAAAACGGAGCTTGACGAAATTACATTATCTATTTTCAAATCCGCTGTTGCCGTTCATCAAGAGATGGGACCAGGCTTGCTCGAAGCAATCTACCAACACTGCCTGATTGAAGAGATGACAGCTCGAGGCCTTCAGGTTGAAAAATCCGTCATCGTTCCATTGCATTACAAAACAAAACCTCTTAATAAAGATTATGTCATTGACATCCTTGTTGAAGACGAAATAATCTTAGAATTGAAATCGGTCGAAGGATTATTGAAAGTTCATGAAGCGCAGTTGATCAGTTACCTGAAACTTGCAAACAAGAGACTCGGCTTCCTGATCAACTTTAATGTGCCTCTGTTAAAGCAAGGCTTCAAGCGCTTTGTTAATAACCTTTAAAAATTCTCCGCGAACTCTGCAACTCCCCCGATCACATCGGGGTTGTAAACTGTTATTTGAAAAGCATATACCTGAACAGTTCCTGCGCTCCCGAAGAAACACCACTATCCGCGCTTTTCCGCCACTCATCTTCAGTCGGAACTTTCAGCGGGTCGAGTTTGGCTGCGGTCAGTTGTGCATTGATCTTGTCGAGTTTGGTTGTTGTGAACTCCTTCATCTTTTTCTGCACGTCAGCCATTTCTGCTTCGAGGCCAGCGGTGCGTTCGATTTGCGTTGCACCCGGGCGTCCAGGGTAACCGTTGACCTGCCCGTACAGCTCGGCAATATTTTCAGTCATGCGCTCCTCGGTCGCGATGTAGAAATCGCCACCTTTGAATACAAGTTTCGCATTCTGGTCTTCGATCTCTTTAATGAACGGATTGAGACTCTTCCCCAGTTTTGCATTTGACTTCACCGCTGCCTTCGCCTGTGTTACGAGACTATGCTGCACATGATACACATAGGCGAGCTCCTCACTCAATTTATACAATCGCATTGTTGTCTCCTGCTGCAGCTTGCGGTCTTCTGCCGAATAAGGAGAGTCTTCCGGATATTTCAGCGTGAAGCTCGTCCAGAATTCATCTTTGCCTTTCACAACTTTTACTTTATAGGTGCCTGCCGCGAGTGTTGGGCCGAGGAACGTACCGCCAACAGACTCACGTGTATCGCTTGGCGCAACCTTCGGACGTTTCATATTCGTTGGCATTTCAACGACATTGATTCCTGCGCTCTTTCCTGCCGGAATTTCCTGCAAGAGTTTACCATCCTGGCCATACACTTCAATATTCATTTTGCCGAAAGTATGACGCTTGTTCATGAAGTATACAATAGTCGCGTTGGTGTTAGAGCTTTCACCAACAAAATTTCCTGCGCCACCAAACCAGTCACCACCGGCACCTGGGTCACGCAATTCTGTGGGGTTCACTTCAAGAAAATGAATTTGCTTTGCCATCACGTCCTGTGTCAGTTGGCGCAACGGTGACAAGTCATCAACGATGTACAAACTTCTTCCGTGTGTCGCGATCACGAGTGCGTTGTCGCGGGGATGAATCGCCAGGTCGTGTACGGCAACTTTTGGCAAATTATTTTCGAATCGGGTCCATCGCTTTCCACCATCGAGTGTAACGAATAATCCGAATTCCGTTCCCGCAAAAAGCAGATTCGGGTTTTTCAGATCTTCACGAATCACAAACACATGTCCCTCAATTTCGTTTGTAGTAATTGAAGTCCACGTTTTTCCGAGGTCGGTTGTTTTGAAGATGTAAGGCTTCATGTCACCATTGCGATGATTGTCGAATGAAACATAAGCAGTATTGCGATCGAAGTGACCGGGCTCAATATGCGAACACCAGTTGCCGGCAGGCAGCCCTGCGATGTTTTTTGTAACGTTCGTCCACGCTGTGCCCTGGTTCTCCGTCACGTGGAGTAATCCATCATCTGTTCCCGCCCAGATAAGTTTTTCATCTTTGGTTGATTCTGCAATGGTATACACTGTAGTGTTGTTCTCTGCAGATGAATTATCTATTGATAGCCCACCAGTTTGTGTCTGGCGCTGACGTTTTGGATCGTTCGTAGTGAGGTCAGGAGAAATTCGCTTCCAGGTATCTCCGCGATCATCAGACATGAAAACAAATTGCGCACCGGTGTAGATACGGTCTGGTTTGTTAGGGCTCTGGACGATCGGTGTGTTCCAGTTGGCGCGCAATTTAGGTCCGCCCTTCTCCGGATAAGGACGAATGTCTTTCGATACACCTGTCTTTTTATTATAGCGAATGATGTGTCCGCCCTGATACTCTGCATAAACTGTGTTGTTATCGGACGGATGTACGTGAGACCAGAATCCATCGCCACCAAACGTTGGCTTCCAGTCACTGTTTGAAATTCCACCTGCCTTATTCGAAGGACCGTACCATGAACCGTTGTCCTGAAGACCACCGTAAACGTTGAAAGGTCTTTCATTGTCAACGGTAACGTGATAGAATTGTCCGACTGGCAGGTTCATCCACATCTTGAAAGTATAGGCACGATCGAATGACTCGTACACGCCACCATCGGTTCCAAGTAAAATATGTTTTGGATTGTTGGGATCGATCCACGCAGCGTGAATGTCAGAGTGAACACCACTTCCTATCTGCCGGAATTTGTATCCACCATCGACACTGATGATCGGTACGAACGCACATTTCACCAGAACACTATCCGCGGTTGGATCAACCACCACGCGTGAAAAATAAAACGGTCTTACCGTGTTATTGAAATCTGAATTGACTTTCTTCCAAGATGCTCCTGCATCCGTTGACTTAAACAAACCTTTGTTTTCATTTCCTTCTGCCTCAACGCTGGCATACAGGATATTTGGATTTGATGGCGCAGCTGCGATGCCAATGCGGCCAAGTGTTTTGTTTGGAAGTCCGTTGTGAATTTTGTTCCAGGTCTTTCCGCCATCAGTGCTTTTCATCAGCGCACTTGTTTTTGTGAAGCCTGAGTCAAAGAAATCAGGATAACGTCTGTGGCTCCACATTGCTGCATACAGCACTTCAGGATTCTTCGGATCCATCTCAAGCTCTGCGCACCCTGTATTTTCATCGATATACAAAATCTTTGTCCATGTCTTTCCGCCATCGGTAGTTTTAAAAACACCTCTCTCCTCGCCTGGTCCCCACAGTTTTCCCTGTGCACCGACATAGACAATGTTTCCGTCTGTCGGGTGGATAATGATATCGCTGATGTGTTCAGAGTCTTTCAGGCCGACAAATTCCCAGGACGTTCCTCCATTGTATGTTTTATATACACCTGCTCCAACACCCACGCTATTGCGCACCCAAGGTTCACCGGTACCAACCCAGACTGTGTCGGGATGTTTCTGATCGATCGTCACTTTACCAATTGACTGCACATAGTCATCGAAGATCGGGCGGAACGATGCACCAGCGCTTACTGATTTCCAGACACCACCACCAGCAGTGCCGACATAGATGATCTCCGGCTTCCTGTTTACAACATCGAGGTCGGCAATGCGGCCACTCATGCTGGCAGGCCCGATGGATCTTGCGCGAAGTCCACCGAGAATTGCTTTACCGGAAATTTCCTGTGCACTCACTGCAACCGGAAGAATTGCGAGAAGGAGAAGTAATTTTTTCATGGATGAAATCTGTTTTCACGACAGGATCTATCTGCCCTGAAGTTCAGCGGCTGACAATCATCGCGGGGTTATGAATTTGATAAGAAAAAGGCTGCAGTAGTGTGCAGCCTTTTTAACGTTACTTCTTAGGGAAAGCGAAAACACTGTCATCAATGTTTTCGTTGACCGAATACTTTTCAATGACCACTTTCGAAATGGTGTTGCCGTTCATTTTTTGTTCGAGGGCGAATGGCATCATCAAACCATCTACTTCCTGGTAGTCGCTCATGTAGCTTTGGATCTCCTGTCCTTTCATCGGACCAGAGCGGATGAAAGACTTACGCATGATTGGCACATAGTTCTCGGTGTCGAAATAGATGAATTCAGTGATATCATCTTTTTCGTTGTTCTTGTTCTTCTCAAGCTTAATCTTGTAGCATTGCACACCGTCAATTTCCTCTTTGCCTTCAAGGGCAACTTCGTGTCCCTTCTTCTTGTAGTCGATGAATGAATCTTCAACTTCCTGTTCTCTCAGCTCTTTTGTTTGCTCTTCATCGAGTTTCACCGGGTCTGTTCCACCGGCAAATGGATTCAGGTTCCAGGCAGTTTCACCGTCATAGGCAGCCTGAACCAATTCCTTGCCCTGTACATTGACAACCACTTTTGTCTTATTGGGAGCTTTAGAATAAATGACGATAGGAAAGTCACCTTGTGGTGTGGGGGCTTTGGCTTCGATCTTTACAGACTTGACATCTTTCCATTTGGCGAGACCGCCTGTGTTTTCGAAGTATTTGGCGAGGATTTCGTCAGCAGTCTGGGCGTTGACACAAAATATTGCGATGGCAAACAGAAATGTCAGTGAGATTTTTCGGGTCATAGTAACTGATTTAGATTTTAATGGGTACGGGATATTTGTATCCTAAGTGTACCTAAAATTACTTGACTTTCCGAAAAAAAAGAGAACAAGCACAACCCGTCTGCTGTTCAATAAAACTGTTTAATGTTTCAACATCATTTTACGCGTTCGTAATAAAGGCGGGATGTCATGTCCCAGTTTCTTCCGCCATCGGTTGAACGGGCACTTTCAAAGATGAATTTGTCCTGCGACACAATAATGTACTGGTGCCGTAGGTGGATGACCTGGTCGGGAAGCTTCAATTGATTGAACAAAGCTAATGTATCTCCCGAAAAGTTGCCTTCGAACAACGACAAAACACCATGATCAGAATCCACCGAAACACGCTGATACAATTTCGTTCTGTTGTCATTGGCAAGCCATGTTCGAACGATGAAGTCGCGGCCTTGCTTTGTTCCTGTGTGGTCCTCCTGAAAAATCGACTGACCCACAACTTTTTCAAATTTTGAAGATCCGGTTGATTTGTCCCATGGTCCATCTTTCGCAAGCCGTCTGTTTGCCTCAACGGTCCATTCTCCAGCGAGGAAGTCCAGCGGCTTTAGCAAATCTTGTGACACATGCTGCGCGCTCATTGCGCCTGCCCCAAGTGTGAAGAGAATCAAGAGTATTTGTTTCATTGATTAACTTTTTCGATTTCGAGCGTGAGCGTCATACCACTTTCAACCGGTCTAGACTGAAGAAACTGAACCACCAGGGTCTCTATGTCTGCGACAGTCTGATTCACGATCTGCTTTTCATCTTCTTCCCGATTGTGATCTCCAAGTTTCCTCCACGCAGTGAAATCGTGGTGACGGACGGCCTTGGATTGAACGATCGCTTTTGTAACAGGAGCTTTGATCGCTGCAAATTGGTGCGGATCGTCTTCAGCATTTTGTCCGCTTGTGACGATATGAAGAAGAGGAATTGAAAATTTTTCAGGATGATAGTCGCGCGAATTCGTTGTCTTTGATCGCGGACCGAAAAATCCACCATCGAGATTGACAACCTTCGCGATTGATTTTGACCGCATCGCGAGATACATCGCAGCCTGAATTCCTCCACCATGACCGAACGCAGCGATGTTCGAGGTATCAACAAATGATTGCTTCACCATATACCCCCGCAGATCTTCCAGCAGGTTTGTGTATCGTGTGTAGTGATCTGGTGAATCAGCCTCCGGGTTTGGAGAATTAAATCGGGCGGTAACTGATGCTACAACAAACCCATGTGAAGCGATTCGCTCAAAAAGTTGATGATACGCGGTCGGGTCTGACACTGCGATCACGAGCGGAAATTTCCCAGCTCTGGGTTTCGCTGCTTTAAGCGCGGCTGTTTTTGTGTTGCCGATTGCTGTAAGTAAACTGTCTGGAATCTGCGTATTGTAAATCCGTTGACCAACGTTTCGAAAATCATTCAATGCACCAGATGCCGGTGCAGATTTCTCGAACGACTCTTCTCTAATGTAGTCGCCAAGTGTAACGTTGCTCTTCCCGCCACTGGCGGGATACCAAATGCTGATCAGCATCGGGTCATTCTTTGCCGATTTACTTTTGACGGTTTTAAATCCTACCGCGAACTCGCCTTTCGTTGCCCGTTCAGGATTTTTCGAAAAGCTGTTGATGCGCGCGATGCGGTCACGTGCACTTTTGATGATGCCGTCTTTCTCGGCCGGAGGCAGCGTACTCGTGGTTGTCAGATCGATCACTTTTTGTGAGTGTTGTAGCGCCTCATCAGCTTTGCCTATTTCCATGAGATAGTCTGCCCAAGCATCATGAGCATAGGGTGACTCCGGATAATCACGCATCATTGTTTGAAAAGCTTTTTTTGCTTCCCGCAGATTGTATCCCTGGTTCAAAAAGTAATATCCATAAATATTGAGCAATCGGAGAGCGCGCGGATGACGCGGGTACGAATCGACAAACATCTTCAACGCGTCCCATGCATGCGGTGCGCGGTCACGCGAAAGGAACATCACGGTGAAGAAAAATGGGTCACGCTGGGCGAGCGCTTTTCCATTGCTACGCAGGTAGGCATCCTTTGCGCTGCTGACATCACCTTCGCGGAGCCACGTGAGGAATTGTTGTTCATGTGCCAACGGGGGTAGCGGTTCGTGCATTGAAATGTGCGCTTTGTCTTTGAACTGATCTAATCCCCTCATAAAAACTTCCATTCCGTTTTTATCCGGTTTCAGCGTTGCGTTGAAAAAATTCAGTGTGATATCACACAGCTGATCGTAGTTAATGTCCTGTCGCGCGTTCTCAGGTTTGGCAATGCGTTTGAAAGGATAAAAATCAGCGTGCGGCAGGTTTGTAAAATCAATGTCAATTCGTCTTGCATACACCAGTGAATCCGCCAGAGAAGGTTGTTGGTTTTGCTCGGAATTCTGGATTCGTAACACAGGTATCGTTACTTTTCGCGGATCGTAATGAGGACTTTGTCTATAGGTTGCGCCATCGAATGCGCAGTCGAGGCAGGCGATGGAGGAAAGTAACTGATCTTTCATCTGCAGTTCAATACCCACCTGGGCAAACATTCCCAGCACGCCAGTCCGTGTGTTGTCGACAAATGTTTCTTTACTCAGTTCGCGAAATGCGAATTGAATATCTTCGATCTGCGTGAGTGATGCTGTTCTGCTCGCATCACCCCGGCCATAGGTTGCCGGACTTGATCCTAGCAAGGGAAGCGCAGCAACAACATATCCGTGGCTGACAAGAAATTCGATCATCACAGATTGATTGACTGCACCGGGCAGGTGGATGAGCAAAGGAAATTTTTCTTCCAACGGTTCAGCATCGCGCACGCAAGCGGTAGGTGTGCCCGCAATACCATTGAAGACTTCAGCGGTCGGAGGCTGATTGAATGATGGGGCTAGTGGCCCGAGGCGGAATTCTGAAATAACATAATTGCGCAGTACTTCGGGATCTTTAAATCCTGCCTGGTCGAAACCTACATCGTTGAAATATTCCCCAAATACCATTTTTGGCTTCGAGGATGGCTTTGACGGATACCATAAATAAATCTGCAAGGGCCGCGATATTCTTACTCCATCTTTCACGGTATAAGTTCGCGCAGGATCGATGACACGAATCGTTTTATATCCTACTGCGTATGCACCGGGTTGCAAGTTCCCCCACTGTTTAAATTCCTGGCCCAGCGATGGAAAAGGAAACATGAGAATGAATACAAATACAAAAGTTAGGTTCCTGATCATGGGATGTTATTGTCTTTTCCAGTTATTGTTCGCGAATACCCAAAGCTCATTCGTAAGGCCTTCTTTTTTCAATCCTCCATAGAGAAATAATTTGTCGCCACCATCAAGCAATCGCAGCGATGCCTTGGGTGCAGGAGACAAATCGGTTTGTATTTTCGTCCATCGACCGCCTTCAAGTTTCCAGAAATCTCCAAGCAGATTTCGGTCAGCGTCAAGCCCGCCATACAAAAAGAGTGCATTCATGTCGTTAGCATAACACATGGCATACTTCGTTCGCAGCGGAGGAATGTCTGTGTCGAATTCGGTTTTTGTCCAGCGATTGTTCTTCCATTGCCAGAGCAAAACTTGATCTTTCGATTTCCATGCGAGCAACGACAATGCTTTCTCGTGACGATTGTATGCGATAGGAAATGGTCCATCAGCCGGGCCGTTGTCACCCAGTTTTGTCCAATGCTTTCCGTCAAACGACCACAACTCAAACTTCCGCGCATCACCGCCATCCCAGGCCTTTCCGAGGTTATACGCATCGCCATAGACGAGAATACTTTTTGATGCCTCATCATAGACTGCACGCGCTTCCTTCACCGGGCATAGGGTTTCAAGGCGGGTCCATTTCTTGCCTGTCAGTTGCCACACATCAAGCAGAACGGAATCCTGTGACCCAACCTGCGTGACCCCTCCGATGATAAAAATTGCCGCAGCCCGCGGATTGTACACCATCGCATGACCCCTTCGGCCGCAAGGACCTTTTTCCCTGCGTTCAGTCCATCCGCTTTTGAATTCGTAAAGGTTGTCGGGCTCAATCCACTTCTGATTTTGCAGTTCAACGCCTCCAAAGAGATAAAGCGAGCCTGTTTTCGGATCGAGCACGACTTCTTCCAGGTGCCGTGGGTTTGGCTCCTCGGGTCGCGCTGATTGTTGAGAAAGGTCGGGCGGAGGAAACAATGCCACACCGATAAAGAACGCTGAAAAAATAAACGCGTGATGCTTCATGCCTCAAAGACTTGAGATCACGATTTATCGAGAATCCGATTGGGCCTCTACTTTTCCGATAGGATTGGAGAAACTTCAATGGAAAAATCCTTAATCCGTGCGGAGGCTTCTCACCGGATTAGCGGTAGCGCTCGTAAAAGCCTGATACCCG
This sequence comes from Fulvivirgaceae bacterium JP3-4, assembly GCA_029309925.1. Lineage (GTDB taxonomy): Bacteria > Bacteroidota > Bacteroidia > Cytophagales > Cyclobacteriaceae > Chryseosolibacter. Next base: position 38,648 of record JARKND010000001.1, on the reverse strand, counting down.
ATCACCACCACGGTGATGACAAAGACTGATGCGCCCGTGATCATGAAGACAGAGACATCGATGTCTTCCCGGTAAGGGAATGCATCGAGCCAGCGGTTCATGCTGAAATACGCTATCGGTATGGAAATTAAGAAGGCGATGAAGACGAGTTTCAGAAAATCCCTGGTTATAAGCGCAAGAATATTCGGGACTGACGCACCTAGAACTTTGCGCACACCGATCTCCTTCGTTCTCTGCTCCGTCATAAAATTGGCCAGACCGTATAAGCCAAGGCAAGCAATAATGATGGCAAGAGCCGCAAACACAGAGAACACCGCCATGAAGCGCTCTTCAGCTTTGTACTGTTTATCGAATTCCTGATCGAGAAAGGTATACTGAAATTCGCGCCCCTGCACATTAGCCTTGAAGATCGATTCAATCTTCGAAACCAGTTCCTGCGTATTCTCCCCCGAAATGCGCACGGACATAAAGCGTGTTGCTGACGGATGCAGGAACATGCTGAACGGCTCGATTGCAGCGTTCACACCGATAAAATGAAAATCTTTCAATACACCGATCACGGTACCTTTCTTTCCGCCCCAGTCTTCGAGCCACAACTTTTGCCCTAGGGCTTCGTCTGCTTTTGTAAAACCAAGTAAGCGCATAGCCGACTCGTTAATCAGAAAGGCTTCCTGTGAGTCCGAGGGATGTTTTTCATCAAATGAACGTCCTGCTGCAAGTTCCAGGTTGTAAAATTCCACAAAGTCATTGTCCACGGCCAGTTGCCCAAGCACCACCTGTGTATCGTTCTTGTTCCAGCCCTTGATGATCGTTCTTCCGCCCACAGTGTAGCCCGGTACGCGGTTGGAAAAAGTAACGGACTGAATACCGGAAACGGCCAGCAACTGCTCTTTCATGACGGGCGTTGCTCCATTAATAACAACAACCTGCTCCTTATTGAACCCGAGATCTTTATCGCGCATGAAAGAAATATGATTCCAGATGATGATTATTCCGGCAATCAGCGCGATAGAAAGTGTGAACTGGAAGACCACGAGTGACTGCCTGACCAGTATTCCACGATCAGAATTTTTAAAACTGCCTTTCAGTGTCTCTGATGGTTTGAAAGCCGAGAGATAAAAAGCCGGATAAAACCCTGCGAGCATTGTGACGATGACGATGACCGACAACAGCATAATCCAGAAATGCGGTTTATCAAAGAACGTCAGATTTTTCACGGTAAACTCGTTGACAATCGGAAGCAACGTGTAGACAAAAGCAACAGACAACACTGATGCGATAAGGATCGTCAGGAATGCTTCACCTAGAAACTGACGCACCAGTTGTGCCTTCACCGCCCCGATCACTTTTCTTACACCAATTTCTTTTGCCCGCGTCATCGACCTTGCGGTAGCCAGGTTCATGAAGTTGATGCACGCCATCACCAGGATAAAAATTCCGACAACCATAAATGTGTAGACATACGCAGCCTTCGAATTGGTTTCAAGTTCGCCCGGCAGGTTTGAGTGCAGGTGAATATCGCCCAGGGGAACGATGGTGTGTTCAGCGATGAATCCAATTTCCTTCTCCACATCAGCAACATCCTTCTTTGTGAAGTATTTGATCTTCGATTCGACACTTGCAATGTCAAAGTTTTCATGAAGCGTAAAAAAAGTATAGTAGCCGTACTCAAACCATTGCTCGCGAATATTGACAGGAGGTTTTAACGTCACTAAAAAATCAAATTTCAGGTGTGTGTTATCCGGATAGTCACGGATTACGCCCGTAACTTTGAAGTCAGTGGTATCCTGTGCGAACCAACGCATTGTTCTACCGACAGCGTCTGACGTTCCGAAATATTTGATGGCCGTCTTTTCCGTGATCACGATAGAATTATTGTCAGACAATGCTGTGGTTGCATCGCCATGCACAAACGGCAACGTAAATACTTCGAGCAACTGCGGCTCGATGGCGTAGACGAACTCCAGGTAAAATTCGTTTGAACCGGGCTTTTCGATTCGCGCATCCCAGAATCTGCGAAAGCGAACAACCTTGTCGATCTGAGGGAAATCGCGTTTCAACACTTCACCTTCGTTGTAGCCCACTGAAGCATACATCTGAGATGTTCCATCGTTGGCCGATCTCCAGCCACCATTGAGCCTGTAGACGTTGTCAATTTTGGTGTGATTCCGATCATAAGTCAGTTCATCATAAACAAACAGAAAGATCAGTACAGAGCACGAGACACCGAGTGTCAGGCCGAACAGGTTGATGAACGAATAGGCTTTGCTGCGTGAAAAGCTTCTGAGCGCAACAGTAAGGTAATGCCGGATCATAAGGATTTTATTTCAGTGAAAATGACACATTATGCTCGTATGGTCTACCGTTCCGAACGGTTTGGAAATCTTTATGCGGTCATCTGACCCGGCTGCTGGTCCCGGAACTTGGATGGCGTTGTCTGGTAGCGCTTTTTGAAAAGCTCGTTGAAACTTGAGACAGAATTGAAACCGGAGTCAAGCGCTATCGCAGCAATGGTAAAGCGATTGTTTTGCGGATTGCTAAGCCTCATTCTCGCCTCCTCCAGGCGCAAGTCGGCAACGTAGTCGGCATACGTTCGGTTGAGTTTTTCATTCAGCACCTGCGAAAGATGATGCCGCGAAGTCTTGAGCTTCGCTGCCAGCACATCAATGGTAAGTTCCGAATCAAGAAACAGTTTATCCTTAGTCATCAGCTGTTTCAACCCCTCCTCTATCCGCAGCGCTTCTTCAGGCTTTAAGCTCGAGTGCGAATACTTTGGCTCCTTTCGCAGGATTGAAAGAATGGGGGTTGATGGCACCTCGAGAAACAAATCCGGTTTTGAAATTGCCTGATAGCTGATCCAGTAGATAAGCATCGTTAAAGAGAGAAAGAGCAGTCGTATGTCCGGGAACACCCGATAGTACATCATCATCACCGCGAGAGTGATCATGATAATGGATTCTGCGATCCACACCGCACGGATGAAATTTTTGAGCAATGGGTTGCCAAGCCGTAACGCCAGGATTGCGTAGATCGAAATGGACGAGAGCTGCAGCGCTGCATGTGTATACGGATGGGGACGGATCGGGAAAGTCCATGACGAGACGGTTCCGAGCGTTATGCAGATTGCAACTACAAACGGAACGAAGTGCAGGAGCTGTGCAATGGAAAATTCATTTCTCTTACGCGCTGCCACATATAAATAGAGTAGTGGCCCGGCAAGGTATGGGAGATTGTACGAGAGAAAATACGGCAGTCGCGTATTTTCCATCAGCCAGCTTTTTGTAATAAACTTGAACGTCAGCTGGAGTCCGACCACGATCAGGAAAAGCGCAAAATAGAGGTTGGCAATTTTCTTTTTCTGATTCTTCAAAAACCAAAGGCTGAGAAGCCAACCCTGGAGTGCACCAAAGAGCAACAGAAAAAGATTGATCTGATGGGTCATAATCAATTTTACCCATTTGGCTGGAAAATGTTACGCAGCCAGTAGATGAGTGGTCAAAATCAGAAATCCGGTGGCGCGAAAAAGTGAATTATACTCCAATTAGCGGTATTTCCTTCGCCAGATCTTGAACCAATGCTTGTTTTTCGGATAGCTTCGGTTCGGTGTCATGTTGTTGAATATCAACGCCACGACCAGCAGGATCATGACTCCGGAAAGAATCGGGCTGAGCACGTAGAAGTATCCCAATGATTTTATTTTATCTGAACCGATGATCGCGATGAGAGCGGTTGCGCCTCCGGGTGGGTGCAACGTCTTTGTGATTTGCATAATGACAATGGACAGCGAAACCGCGACCGCTGCAGCCAGCCACACTTCCCTGATCAGCATTGAAACCGTTACTCCGATGACAGCGCTCAGCACATGGCCACCGATGAGATTTCTTGGCTGCGCTAAGGGACTATTGATCACACCATAGATCAAAACAGAAGTCGCTCCGAACGATCCGACCAGAAAAAGACTGTCTGAAGCATCGAGCAGGTGACTGTTCAGAAAACCAATGAGTGCAATACCGGTGAACGATCCAACGAATGTCCAGATATGTTCGTGGTAATCGATGAGTGTTTCTTTGTAGATTACGTAGCGAGCCATTCGCATGGTGCGCTTGATCTTTTTAGTCATTGGCTGATGCTGTGGCCGCGAAATTATTAAAACGAATCAGAACTGAAAATAAATGAACGGCTGTACTCCTGCTGATTTCGTTTGCATAACCATAATTATTATGATGACCATCCATGCTGCCTTGTAAACAAACGGTAGTGCGGTTAGTTTTTCCTGGAATCGGATCTCCACTTCGCGTGGAATGAAATGCAGGACGTAACCGATAAACATCAGCATGACCACGCCCTTATACCCAGCGATAAACTGAAAGAAGATCTGCGGATTGAGATGCAGGAAGATCTGCCCTAGCATTTGCCAGACAGTCTCCATTGAGGGCGCGCGGAAAAAGATCCAGCAAAAACAAACGAAGTGAAATGTGTAGATGATGTTGCGAATTTTGCGCCCGCGCGTCTTCGGCTTCGCTTCGGCTGATGGTCGTTTCCGGAAATACTTGTGCACACTCAGTGAAATTCCGTGCAGCGCACCCCAGATGATAAATCGCCATGACGCGCCATGCCACAAGCCTCCGAGAAGCATTGTGATCATCTGGTTGATAAATGTGCGCACTTCCCCTTTTTTATTTCCGCCAAGCGAAATGTAGAGATAATCGCGAAGCCAGCTCGACAGCGAAATATGCCACCGCCTCCAGAACTCTGTAATGTTCTGGGATTGATAGGGTGAATCGAAGTTGATGGGAAAATGAAAGCCCAGCAGCAGGGCGATGCCAATGGCCATGTCAGAGTAGCCGCTGAAGTCACAGTAGATCTGCAATGCATAACCGTATACAGCAAAAAGATTTTCGAGGCCGGAATACAGTGTTGGCGCATCAAACACCCGGTCGACAAAATTAATGCTGATGTAGTCAGAAATCACAGCCTTCTTAAACAGTCCGCACCCGATGAGGAAAACTGCGCGTCCGAACATTTCCTTTGTCACCACCGTTGGCTTGGCGATTTGAGGGAGAAAATCTGCTGCGCGCACAATAGGCCCAGCCACAAGCTGTGGGAAAAACGAAACGAAGAAAGCGTAGTCTATAATATTCTCAACGGGCTTGATGTTTCCACGATACACATCAAGCGTGTAGCTCAGCGACTGGAACGTGAAAAATGAAACTCCCACAGGCAGGAAAATATCAAACGGTTCAAATTCTCTTCCATACAATGAATAAAAACTGTCGAAGAGAAAGTTCGTGTATTTAAAGTATGCCAGCAGGCCAAGGTTGACCACCAGCGTGATCGCAATGAAAAGTTTTTTCAACCACTTGTCGCGGGCATAGTAGATGAGTTGTGCAAGTGTGAAGTCGATAACGGCCGCAAAAATCAGAAGAACAAAATATTCACCGCTTGATTTATAATAGAAATACCATGAGAAAAGAATCACAAAGATCAGCTTCGGCTTATGGGTCGGGCTGAGGGCGATGTACAGCCACAGGAAACCGGTGAAGAGGAAAAGGAATAAACCACTGTTGAACAACAAGGGTTCATCAGGGTTGTACTTCAACAACTCGCCAATCTTATGGATGTCGAACGGGAACATAGTCGTTGTATCCTTTTATGATGGCATGAAACAAAAGATTTCCCTGGTAGTCATATCCTTCCTTGGTGAAATGGACTCCATCAGCCCGGAGCAACTGTGCTTCTTTCCAGCGGCTGGCCCCTTCCTCTCCTCCGAGCGCCTGATGCATGTCGTAGAAGGCCAGACCATTCTCAACAGCAAACTGAATGATGGCTTCGCGTATCCTTGGGATCCCAGGATTTTTTCGCGTCCGCTTCATATAACAATCAGGTGGCGTCACAAGAATAAATTTTGCGAGAGGATTGTTCGCACGCAGTGATGACACCAGCGTTTCGATGTGAAATGAAAGTCGTTTGTCTATGTAGGGATAATCGAGTGCCTCATTCGTACCCAGCGAAATGATGAACAATGAGGGTGCGAGGGCGTGCGTTTGCTCAGCAAAAAATTTCGCGGCATTGTAGTGCGCATACTTCGCACCGTTAGCACCGATCACGTGGTACAATACTCCGTGCTTGTCATTCTCCAGTGACAGACCGAACAAGGTTGCGTGGTTCTGAACTGAGTCGGTCCGGACAGTCTCAAACACTATGCTGGTCTGCGGTTGAGGCAATTTCAAGGTTGTCACGTTTCGGGTCGTATCGTTTTCGATTGTTGCATCAATCGGCTTGAACTCGTTGTTCAAAACATTGAATGAAAAGCCTGCCACGTCTTTCAGGTGGAAAAGTTTTACGCGACTGAACGAATAATCCTGGGCAGCGTCATTCATATAGACGTAAAGTCGGCTAGCCTGTCTGCCAGACCGGATCGTGATACCTCCGATGCCGATGGGGAGCAGCTGATCCGGGTGCACGCACCTTTTTGACTCCCAGCTAACATTTGAGGAAGTTTGAAAATTAAAAGGCTCGTTTGTGCCCGCAACTCTCCCTGGGACGATAAGCCCCCGTCCTGCATTCCCAAAAAAGGTCTGGAATTGGTTGCGCGTAGCCCGCGTGAGAAAATCTGCCTGGATATGCGAATCACCGATGTGAATAACGCTGACCTTCTCTTTGGGACTATGCCTGAGCTGATACAGTCGTTCGTAAAATTCATCGAGGTGTTGTTTGTTCTGAATCACGTTAAGTGAATCGACAACAAGCCCATATGATTTATATTCCGGAATGATAACGTCCTGCGCAACAGAACTTCGCGGTGCACACGTGAATGCACTGACAAGGATCACCACACTGATCGCCACCCACATGTTATTTTTTTCTGCGCGCATCATACCTTTTCTTTTCAAACAACAGACTTTTCGCAAGGGAACCTGCAAGCTTCTTTCCTCCACGGAAAGTGAGGTGCGTATAGTCGCGCGCACCCAACGGTGGCTCTGCTTCAGTAAATTTCACCATACTGTTCTGACCACCCATAGCTTCAAACATATCCCAGAAAGCAATTCCGGTTCGTTGCGCAATTAACCGTTGAGCATCGCGCATGGCTGGAATCGAACGCATGGTTCTGAATTCTCCGGAGGTGTTTGAGCTTCTGTCACTCACACTCAGCAGGAGAAAACTCGCCTGCGGAAAATTCTTTTTCATTGATTTGATCACATCGACCATTTTTTCCGCGTAAGCGCGATAGTTAAAACCATCTTCTGTCACCATGTTCAATCCGAATTGCAGTATGACAAGACGATACTCACGGTATTTGTTGAAGTCGCGATAGGTGCGACCATTGATAGCCGCGAGGTTCATCCCCGAATTGCCACGAATTGAAAAGTTGTCGACATACACGCCTTCGCTGCTTTCGAAACTTGCACCATAAAGATAAAGACTGTCATGCGGATCAAACTCAAACTCAACAAGCTTCGCTTTTTTGGTTCTGTATTTCCATTCCTCCAGTTTGCCTGATGACTCTAGCACATCCGACCACTCCAGTGTATCAAATTTGTAATGGATGATCGCATCCTTGTATGCACGGTAATACAGTTTTACGGTGTTGAACTCGCGAAGGAATCGTTGCTTTGATGGCTTGTACTGAACCCAGTTGCCTTCGAGGGGAACGTAGCAAAATCCCGAAGGACCGACTTTGATCATTGAGTCGCGCTTGTTCATCATGGATTTCGTTTTCCAGTTTCGGAACCTGTGCTTGATGGTGTTTCTGAAGCCCGCGACTTCTGAGGTAATGGGAACGAATCCTACACCGCGTCCACCAAATACAGATTGCAGTGTATCGCGAAAGCTTCCGCAGAAAACATCGCCCTCGATAAATGAATCACCATAGAAGGCGATGCGAACAGGATTTTTGTTTTTTTCCGATCGCGCCAATGCGCGGAGGAAACTGCGCAAAGCGGTGCTGTCAGAACTGTAATCTTCGATGCACGAAATTCCGTCCGGGCATCTGTCGACCACATGGGCGACAACTGAGTCGAGCATGGCGCGCTCTTCAGGCTTTGCAATGCTATCGAGCGGTGAGGCAGCAATTGTGCTATCGGTATTGATTCGGATTTCGGCCAGGGGATCGAGCTTGCGAAAACTGAAAGATCCTATATGCCAATATGAAAATTGCGAGAGAATCAGCAGCACGCCAATGATGGCGAGACAAAGCAGGAAAGAATAGTGCAGCTGGTTCTTCATTCAACCGGCAAAAATACTTAATTCTTTCCGCTCCCCGTTTTCGCCTGACGAAGCTAACAACGGATAATAGGCTAAAACGGATTACCGCTGGATCGCTCCGTTTTTAATCTCGTCTACAACAGCCGGATCGAGAAGTGTGGAAGTGTCGCCCAAATTGTTGGTGTCACCTTCCGCGATCTTCCGAAGAATTCTTCGCATGATCTTACCCGAACGCGTTTTCGGCAGGCCGCTTACGAACTGGATCTTGTCCGGCTTAGCAATCGGACCAATGATCTTCGAAACTTTCTCTCGGATCTCAGCACGAAGTTTTTCTTCATCGGATGGCTTGTCGTAACAGATCACAAAGGCGTAAATCGCTTGTCCTTTAATATCGTGTGGGAATCCAACGACAGCGGTTTCGCATACTGCCTCGTGCTCGTCAACCGCGCTTTCAATTTCCGCAGTGCCAAGATTGTGTCCTGACACGATGATGATGTCGTCAACACGGCCAGTGATGCGATAGTATCCATCAGCATCACGCTTGCAGCCGTCACCTGTGAAATACTTTCCGGGGAACGTTGAAAAGTAGGTTTCCCTGAACCGTTGATGGTCGCCATAGATTGTTCGCGCCATCGAAGGCCACGGGAATTTGATTGTCAGTCTCCCTTCGATGTTGTTTCCCTGGATCTCGAGTCCGCTCTCATTCATCACTGCCACCTGGACGCCAGGCAGCGGCAACGTTGCATGTGCTGGTTTGAGTTTGGTTACATGGGCGATCGGTGAGATCATGAAGCCACCAGTCTCGGTCTGCCACCACGTATCAACGATCGGACATTTTCCTTTTCCGATGTGCTTGTCATACCATTCCCATGCTTCTTCATTGATCGGCTCGCCAACCGTTCCTAACACTTTCAGTGATGAAAGACTGTGACGGTCAACAAAACTGATTGGTGCTTTCTCCAGTGAACGGATTGCCGTGGGCGCTGTGTAAAAAATATTCACCTGATGACGATCTACTGCCTGCCAGAATCTCCCCCAGTCCGGCCACGAAGGTACACCTTCAAACATCACAGAGGTTGCACCTGCAGAGAGCGGACCATATAATATATAAGAGTGACCGGTAATCCAGCCGACATCAGCTGTGCACCAGTACACTTGTCCTTCCTGATATTGAAAAACTGTGCGGAACGTGTAGTTAACAAATACCATATAACCTCCGCAGGTATGCACCATTCCTTTTGGCTTCCCTGTCGAGCCTGACGTATACAAAATGAAAAGCAGATCTTCCGCATCCATTTCTTCTGCAGGACACGTAGTGCTCATTCCTTTGATCGCATCATGCCACCACACGTCACGGCCAGTCTTCATGTTCGGCTTCGTGTTGGTGTGTTCATACACGATCGTTCTTTCAACTTGCGGGCACTGCTGCAGCGCTTCATCGATGATTCCCTTGAGGTTGATCGTCTTTTCCCCGCGGAAGCCGCCATCAGATGTGACTACGATCCTACAGCCCGCATCAGTAATTCTGTCAACCAATGATTTGGCGGAAAAGCCTGCAAACACAACGGAATGAACGGCACCAATCCGGGCACAAGCAAGAACGGTATAGGCAAGCGCAGGAATCATCGGAAGATAAATGCAGACGCGGTCACCTTTCTTCACACCGTTTGCCTTCAGCAAATTTGCCGTGCGACAGACTTCGTCATGCAATTGCTGATACGTGATTTTTTTTGCTTCATCAGCGGGATTGTTAGGTTCCCAGATGATAGCTGTTTGATTTGCACGTGCGGGCAAGTGCCTGTCAATGCAGTTTTCTGTGATATTGAGCTTGCCTCCGATGAACCATTTTACTTCCGGCTTGTTGAAATCCCACTCGAGTACTTTGGTCCACTTCTTCCGCCAGACAAATTCGCTGGCAATTTCTTCCCAAAAAAGCTCGGGCGATTTGATACTCTTCTCGTACGCTTCGTGATACTGCTTAATCGAACTGATCTGGGCCATTCGCTGTCTCGGTTTTTGTTACTGACGTGAGGGTTAAAATTCTATTCTTTTTGCAGAAAATCAAACAAAAATTGAAGTGTGTTGCAGGCACATGGCAATTATTCTTTAACTATCTTGATGTATGGCGCTCCCGGACTTTCTCGAACGCGTGTTGTTTGTTGTTGTCGTCTACCGGCAGCGGTTCAAAGAGACGCAAGCATCTGCTAGTCTCACGACTCTGTTGAGGCGATATCCGGGCAGGGTGACAATTTTCGTTTACGACAACAGCCCGGAACGAGACGACACGATGCTTGACGTTCATCATTACCTTCATGACAGCGAGAACCACGGTGTGAGTCGGGCTTACAACACTGCATCCGAATTTGCAAGGGACGCTGGTTTTCAGTTCATGTTGCTGATGGATCAGGACACAACATTTGCGGAACAGATCTTTCAGTCGTATAGAGATGCCGTTGCAAGTTACCCTGACATACATGTGTTCGCTCCAATAGCCAAGGATTCAAAGCATACCTTTTCACCATTCAAATTTTCGGCAGGGCGCGGACGCGGGATTGAAAATCTGAAGCCGGGAATTTACAACCTGACCAATTTAAAAGTAATCAACAGCGGATTGCTCATCAGCCTTCAGGCTTTCTTTGCGTGTGGCGGGTATGACGAGCGATTTCCATTGGACTTCAGCGACATCGTTTTTTGTGAGCGACTTGCATCAGCAGGATATGACGTTTGTATCATCGCGGACAGCATCCGTCACCAACACTCTTCTTTGCAAGCGCAACTGTCAGATCATGCGCGGAAACGGTTCGAACATTATCTGAAGGCACTTACGCTCTATAAAGCAATCGGCAAAGGAAGTGTGTCATACTGGAGAAGCGGATTTCCTACTGCAGCCAGGCTCTCGGCACAGCTCCGCGACACATGGTACATCCGGAAGTTTCTGAACCTGCGGTGATGGAAAAGGCTGCGCGCATCGTTTTCATAGTACTGATCGCTGAACTCGTCATTGGCGGAGGTGGAAGGTTAACCTCAATTGGTCCGGTCAGCCTGCGGATGGTTTTGTTCGCTGCAGCGATGATCATCACAGCCATCTACTTTTTGCGTGGAAGGCAACTGCCAAAAACTTTCACAATTTTCCTGGTTGCTTTTGTGTCGTCACTCGTCCTTGCTTTGATCATTGGAATCAGCTCAGGTGCCGAAACGCGTTTGTGGGTGGAAGACATCAAGCCTCTGTCATACGTTCTGATCCTGCCATTTTTCGTGTTCGTCTCCGAAGATACCTCTGCGATGCGACACGTGCCACGAATTATCACTGTCGGGGCGCTGCTGATGGCCATTTCATTTTTCATTGTTCTGATCCTCATCCACTCAGGCGCAATGCCATTCTTATCTTTTTATGATCGCGTAATCGGCACAGGGGAATTCTTCTTCCGTGCAGAAACAACATTCTTCTACAAGGGATTTATTTACCTGTGCATTGCATTAATCTTTATTTTTTTCACCCACAACAGGTTCCGCACGGTCACCATGATCGTGCTTTGCACAGCGATCCTCCTGACCTTCACACGCGGGTTTGTATTCGCGCTGGCCGTTACTTATCTCTTTTATGCACTCTTTGAACGAAGGTACCTGCCGCTGGTGATAAGTGGTGCCGCACTGTTGGTAATCTTATTTTTCAGTAAGCCGGTCATCTACCAGCTCAGCTCGCAATTGCACGAACTGAAAGGCTTGACCGAGGATGTACCGAAAGACAAATTACTCGGGAACCGCGATGAATCGGACGAGGGCAGAATTCAGCAGGCAAGAGAAGTGTTTACAGTTGTCACTCCCCTGACTGCCATTGTTGGTCACGGTTTTGGAAACGGTGTTGCATCCCGGCCTGTACACATGGAAGTTTCGTACCTGGAGATCTTTCACAAACAAGGAATTGTTGGCCTTGCAGTTTGGTCTTACCTGTTTTATCTGCTGATGCGCTCCTACACCTCATCTTCACGAAGTGCCCTGGCGAAGAGTTACTATTTTTCTGCCTGCTTTGTGTTTTTCCAGTCTATGACCAATCAGTTCATCAATAACCCCATAGGACTCTCCTTCGCACTGCTTGCACTGACCTATCTCTATTCGGATCGTCCGGAAAAGGTTGCCTCTCCTCAAAAAAAAAGAAATCCGTTCCGTCACCAAAAAGGTGATGAAATTTCCGTTACAACTTTTTAACTTATAGGTAGTTTTCAAAATGATCTCCGTTTGCATCGCTACCAGGAATGGCTCACGTTATCTAGCCGATCAGCTGCAGTCTATTCTGCCGCAGCTGCGCGAAGATGATGAGGTAGTTATATCAGACGATGCATCCAGCGACAATACGCTTTCGGTGATTCGTTCCTTTGACGATGCGCGGATAAGGGTGTTGACTCGCCAACACAGCGTAGGAATCGTTGCAAATTTCGAAAGGTGTCTCACCGAGAGCAAAGGTGACATTATATTTCTCGCTGATCAGGATGATGTCTGGACGCCTGGAAAAGTTAAACTTCTCAATCGGGCACTGCTTGACAATGATCTCGTTATCAGTGACTGTGAGTTAGTGGATCAGTCTTTGCAGCCGATAGCAATGGCGTCCAAAAAAAGATTTTCTATCCGAAAGGGCATTCTCAGGAACCTGATTCGGAATTCGTATATGGGTTGTTGCATGGCCTTCCGCAGAAGCGTTCTCGAGAAAGCACTGCCATTTCCAAAAGACATTCCCATGCATGACGTATGGCTTGGACTTGTAGCGGAAATGTACTTTGACGTCTCGTTTGTTCCTGAGAAACTGGTTCTACACCGCAGGCATCAGCACAACGCCTCCTCTACGGGCATGAACAGCCAGCTGACATTGCGAAGGCAGTTTATCAATCGCTATAATATAATCAAGAACCTAATTCTTCACCGGGGCTATGCACGCTGATATTTCCGCCTCCATCGTCATTTATAAGAACGACCCCGAGATGCTCATGCAGGCTGTCGAAAGCTTTCTCGCAAGCACCGCGAGCTCCAGGCTTTACCTCATCGACAACTCTCCAACAGACACTTTTCGCGGTATGTTTGACAGTGAACGTGTCACTTACATTTTCAATAACAGGAACATCGGCTTTGGTGCGGGACATAATATCGCCCTACGAAAGGCCCTGGAACACAAGACACAGTATCATATTATCCTTAACCCCGATGTGTACTTTGACCAGGCGGTAACAGAGAAATTGTTTCTTTATATGCAGGATAATGAGCAGGTGGGACTGCTTATGCCGAAAGTGCTCTACCCGGATGGAAGACTGCAGCCTCTTTGTAAACTGCTTCCCTCACCCGTCACGCTTTTTTCAAGAAGGTTCCTCAAATTCAATTCCAACCTTCTCAACAAGATGAATCATTGGTATGAGATGCATTTTACAGGCTACAATACCGTGATGGACGTGCCATTCCTTTCGGGATGCTTTATGTTTCTCCGCGTTGCCACGTTGGAGAAGGTTGGGCTCTTTGATGAAAACATTTTCCTGTACACTGAGGACACAGACCTTACCAGAAGGATCCATAAGCATTACCGCACGGTGTTCTATCCGGAAGCTGTCATTTATCATCACAACCAGCGTGCTTCCTATAAGAACATCGTAATTATGATGCATCATATTTTCAGTGCCATCCGGTATTTTAACAAATGGGGATGGTTCACTGACAGTGAACGCGATTCGATCAATCAACGCATCCTCCTTAAGTTCTCAGGTGAATAGTGAGCGAAGCAATCAGATCAGGCAACTTGCCACGTACAGTCTGTACGGTGGTGTAATTAGCATGCCGTTTTCAATGACGGCATGCCACATCATGATCATCATCTTTCTTGTTCTCTCATTGTTTGATAAAACACTGCAGGAAAAACTTCAAACGCTTCGTGGCAACTTCCAAATTATTGCGCTTGCAGGGTTTGCCGTGATGATGTTTGCAGGGGTAACCTATAGCGAAAACAAAACACTAGCGTGGTTTGCGATTGAAAAGAAAGCATTTTTCATTTTGCTTCCCATCGCATTCGCGACATGGACTCCCATTTCGGAACGCGTTGTAAAAAACATTCTATCTCTTTTCTGTGCAGCGTGTTTTATTGCGCTGGTTACGTGTTATTTCGAGGCGTGGCAACAATTTGAGAGATTCCGGGCAGGTGAGATTGGAATTCAATCCATCAGCTATTTGTCATCGTCAGATTTCTGGCAGCAGAAAGAATACAATGAACACTGGTTGTTCTTTTCCTATGTAGCGTTGGCCTCTGGTATCAAGATGCACCCGACCTACCTTTCAATGTACGCAGCATTTTGTGTCATCATTCTTGCTGTGCGCAGCCTTGAATCTTCGCTTTCGCGCTGGAAATCGCTCGGACTAATCGCGCTGATCGCATTCTTCACCGGTTCGATTGTTTTGCTCGCATCAAGAGCTGTTTTGGCTATACTGCTATTTTTCCTCGTTGCATTGCTTCTTTCTGAATTAATCAAACGAAGCAACAGATTACTCAGTGGGTTAAGCCTTTTGATTTTCATTGCCTTGCTCATTGCAGGCATGTTAATAAATCCGGTGACTAGGTACAGGCAGGTAGATGAAATTGTGCTCACCAATTTGTCCATCACTGAAAACAAAACATATAATAATTCTACGAGTATACGCGCGTCTCTCTGGTGGCTGTCAACGAGAGCTTACCTCAAATCAGATTTATTGTTTGGAGCTGGCACAGGCGATGTAGAGGCTCGCGTTAAGCAAGTGGCGGAACAGTACGGTGTAAAAAATGTACTCAATACTTATAATCCTCATAACCAATACCTGTTTATTTTGATTGGAATGGGGGCGTTAGGCCTTCTGTTATTTCTTGGATTTGTAGTAACTGGTATTCTGAAAGCCTGGCAGCACCGCGATATTGTATTCCTCGGATTTATGACACTATTTCTTGCCGTGTGCTTTACAGAAAGTGTGCTTGAAATGCAGCGCGGGGTCGTTTTTTTTAGTATCTTCTTTTCCGTGTTACCGTTTCAACGAAGTCGTGTTCAATCTCCCTCACTAAAATTAGCAAGTGTCAGAAACTAGTAACGATATCGCAATTGATGACGCGATTCTTCGCACCATGACGTATTTCGATATCTTCAACTATCCTTTGCAGTCGGGTGAAATCTGTAACTTGCTCGATACTCAGGCATCAAAAGCAAATGTCGATGAAGGATTGGGAAGGCTTGTGGAGGCTGGACAAATTCTTAAAGCGGGAGAGTTGTATTCGCTACAGTTCGAACCAAAGTTGTTCGAGCGAAGAATTAAAGGAAACTGGCTGGCCGACCTGCTACTCCCGGCAGTGCGAAGGAAGGCAAACCTTATTTTTGGATTTCCATTTGTCCGCGCGGTCATGGCGTCCGGTTCATTCTCAAAAAACTTTATGGAGGATAAATCCGACTTTGACTTCTTTATTGTCTGTGCTCCAAACCGCATCTGGATCAGTCGCATGCTGCTAGTGGTATATAAAAGGTTATTTCTGAAAAATTCTCATCAGCAATTTTGTATCAACTATTTTGTAGACACGGAACATCTGGAGATCGATGAGAAAAATATTTTCACTGCGACAGAACTGGCGACTGTCCTTCCGCTCACCGGATCCACATTGTACAATCAGTTGATTTCTGCGAATGAGCGCTGGCTGAAACAAACTTTTCCAAATTACAAAAAACGCACCGGCCTTTATCGGGAACTGAAAACGCCTTTTTTGAAACGCTTCGCAGAAGGCATGCTCAACGTTCTCCTTGCACGATATCTAAACCGATGGTTCCGAAACATAACTTTAGAGCGCTGGCGTAAGCGCTACGGAAATGCATATGATCAACACGACTTCAGGATTGCATTTAAGAGTACTGAACATGTGTCAAAAAATCATCCGCGGAACTTTCAGAAGAAAATAATGGATGCATACAACAAGCGCGTAGCTACATTGACAAAAAAGATGGAAGTATTATGAGTAAAGTTCTGTTTGCGCATTCATACTTTTACCATTTTGATCCGAAACAATGGCGGTTCAAGCAACCATATCCGCCACTTGCAACCATTCTTGCAGCGTCTGTCATCCGCGAAAGCGGTTTTAATGTGGCCCTGTTCGACACTAACCTTCGTGAAGGACATGACCAACTCAATGATTTTCTGCGGAATGAACATCCGCAGTATTTTGTGATCTATGACGATTCTTTCAACTATCTCACAAAGATGTGCCTCACAAAAATGCGTGAAGCTGCTTTTGAGATGTCGAAGGTTGCAAGTAAGTTCGGGTGCACGGTAATCGTTGCTTCGTCTGATGCCGCAGACCACTATGAAAAATATTTCCCACACAGCGTTGATTTCGTCATAAAAGGTGAAGGAGAAGAGACACTGCGCGAGCTTTTGATAACACTCGATGCGCGCAAGGATCCGGCTGTCGTGGCTGGGATCGTTTATCGGAGGCGGGGGAAAACCATCGTAAATTCAGTCAGAACGTTAATCAAAAATCTCGATGAATTGCCGCTGCCTGCCTGGGATTTGGTTGATGTTGATGCATACAGGAAGATTTGGAAAAAGCATCACGGCTACTTTTCTCTCAATGTTGCTACTACCCGCGGATGTCCTTTTAAATGCAACTGGTGCGCTAAACCAATTTATGGCAACCGGTATACTTCACGATCGCCCGCAAACGTTGTGAAAGAGATTGAGTATCTGTTGGAAATTTTTTCTCCAGACCACCTGTGGTTTTGTGATGACATTTTCGGACTGAAGCCAGGATGGGTCCAACAGTTTTCTGCTTTACTTAACGCACGGAGTATCAGAATTCGCTATAAAATCCAATCGCGGGTCGATCTGCTGTGCGATGATGGGGTGGTTGATGCACTGGCAAACTCAGGAGCAGAAACGGTGTGGGTAGGCGCAGAATCCGGCTCACAGAAAATCCTCGATGCGATGGACAAAGGAACTTCGATCGCGCAAATTCATGAAGCGAGTGACCGGTTGCGAAGCAGAAACATAAAGGTCGCCTACTTCCTGCAATTTGGCTATTCCGGAGAAACCAAGGAAGACATTGAAGAGACTATCGCAATGGTGTTGAAATCAATGCCCGATGAGGTAGGAATTTCCGTATCCTATCCATTGCCCGGCACAAAATTTTATGAAAATGTCAAAGATCAGCTAAAGGAGAAGAGGAATTGGAGCGATTCAGATGATTTAGCGATGATGTTTGAAAGTACGTTCAGCACGGCATATTATCGGCAATTACACCGCTACGTCCACAGCATGTACAGAAAGCACAAAGGTTATTTGGCAATTAAGAAACTTATGGCCGATCCTTTGCGTCTTAACTACAGGGACATTCGCAATGGACTTGCTACCGCATATTACATTCCTTCAACCTTTGCACACGCAGTAAAATTGAGAAAGCTAGAAACGGTGTAAAAATGGCATTACCTTTTGATCATATTGCAAGCCCTTATAACTCCATGTTCAGCAGAAGTGCCATCGGCCAGTTGCAGCGCAAACGGGTCTGGGGCTACGTTGAAAAAATTATCCCCCAGCTTAAAGGATTTGAAATGCTCGAACTGAACTACGGCTCGGGCGATGATGCAGATCTTTTTGGTGAACGTGGTTTCAATATGGTTGCAACCGACATCGGTGCCGAGATGATGAAAGTAACTGAAAAAAAGTCCAATCAGTTTTCGATGCAACATACCATCAGCTCCCATTATGTTGATCTGGACAACTTTAACGAAACGCTTTTTGATAAAAAGTTCGATCTCGTATTTTCAAACTTTGGTGGCATTAACGCTATCAACCCGGAGTCACTTAAAAAACTCCTGAACAAACTACCACACATTTTGAAACCAGGCGGAAGATTCATCGGTGTGGTGATGCCCAAATTTTGCGCGTGGGAAACTGTGTTTTTTCTGTTGCGACTGCAGATGAAGAAGGCATTCAGGCGCTTTACGTCAAATGAAGTAATATCAAGCCATGAAGGATCAGACATCCGCACCTGGTTCTACTCGCCCCGCCAGATCAAAGCATGGTCAAAGGAAAAGTTCCAGATGGTGAGTTGTAAACCCATTGGTGTCACCTTGCCCTCCGTATATCTTGAAAGATTCTTCAAGCTTCGCAAGAAATGGCTCTTTAGCCTTAACGACTTCGAAAAAAAATTCGGTCAAAGCTCGCTGTTGTCGGGAATGTCAGATAACTTCATTGTAGATTTACAATTGAAGTAATTTTTGCATCCAACACTTTCACCTCCAGGCATTGCATTCAGCAGACAGTCTTCTCATTTTGACGATGAAGACACTAAAAATCCTGTGCTTCAACGGATGCGACAGCAGATCTACCAACACGTTGAGCAATTGCTTCGACCGTCTTCAGATATCCTTGAACTGAATGCAGGCACCGGCATCGATGCGCTCTATTTCACAGCGCTCGGCCATCGCGTACACGCAACCGATATATCCCCGGGAATGGTTGAGCAGATCGGTTTAAAGACGCAGGCTGTTAATGACAAAATAACTTTTCAGCAGTTGTCGTTCACCGATCTCGATCGAATTCAGGAACGAAGCTTTGATTTTATTTTTTCAAACTTCGGAGGACTCAACTGTACTGACGATCTTAAAAAAGTCACCGTACATTTTCCTGCCTTGCTGAAGCCAGGCGGGCATGTGACCTTTGTGATCATGCCCCGGGTTTGTCCGTGGGAGATTGCAGGACTAATCAAGAATGGAAGGAAAGCACTCCGAAGGTTCCATCGTGGTGGAACAATCGCGCACCTCGAAGGTGCCTATTTCAAAACATACTATCATTCGCTGCGTTCGATCAGAAATTCGTTTGACTCGCGATTCCGATTCATCAAATCTGAAGGGCTTGCGATTTTATCGCCTTCACCGCATACTAACAATTTTCCTCAAAGATATCCTCGACTGGACCGGATGCTCACCCAGCTTGATCACCGGCTAAGAAATCATTTTCCATTCAACCGTTGGGGCGATCACATCATTGTTACGTTTCAATACACACCGTGATGACTACCCGGGAAGCACTTCGGACCGACAGCAACTTTTTTGAGCGTGATGGAATTTTTATCCACACAAGATTTACGACAGACACTTTCGAGCAGACATACCTCGATCTTCGCAGCAAAGAGGGACGGGTTTATGACGATGGTCAACTCGCTACCCTTCCTGACATTAACAGAGACCACCCACTCGTCAAAGAATGGGAAATCCGAAAGCGTTCAATGCAGCGACTGATGAAATATCTCCAACAGAACGCTGGGGCCCGGAGCATTCTCGAGGTCGGCTGCGGAAATGGATGGCTTGCTCATAATCTTTCAAAGATGGAGGGTACCGAAATCGTTGGCCTCGATGTAAACATAACTGAATTGTTACAGGCAGCGCGTGTTTTCAAACAAGCCGAAAATCTTTCCTTCATGCTCGCCAATATTTTTGAATTGAATCTTACTATAAAATTCAATTACGTCATCCTCGCGAGCAGCATTCAATACTTCCATGATATTCCGCAACTGATCGCAAAGGTGAAATCCCTACTGGCAGACAGCGGTGAACTTCATATTCTCGACAGTCCGATTTACACGCGTGATGTTGTCAGCGATGCGCAAAAACGATCAGCAGATTATTTTGCTTCGCAACGTTCGGCCATGGTGGAGCATTACCACCATCATACTGAAGACGACCTGGCTGAGTTCAATCCGCAGCTGTTATTTGACCCTTCTGATCTTTTGGCGAAGATCAAAAGAAAGTTTACGGTGGATTCTCCGTTCCCGTGGGTTAAAATCGCAAAATGAAAGAGGGCAAGACACTTATAATCATAACACCTGGGTTCCCAAAAGATGAGAACGATTCCACCTGCCTTCCATCACAGCAACTTTTTGTATTAACCGTCAAACGATTGTTCCCAGCGTTAGAGATTAAAATCGTTGCACTTCAATATCCATACGATGCAGACACTTACGTGTGGAATGGGATTGAAGTTTATCCGTTGAACGGAAAAAAAAACAGCGGTATACTGCGGCCGGTGCTTTGGTTAAGGGCTTACGCACTTTTGCGGAAACTGACAAAAGGCAGGAGTATTTTGGGTATTCTCAGTTTCTGGTGCAATGAAACTGCTTTGATCGGCCAGGCGTTTGCTGCGTCCAAAAAATTCCAACACAAGATCTGGATCTCCGGACAAGATGCACGCGAGCGAAACGGATTTGTCAAATGGATAAGGCCGCGACCTGATGACCTTGTGGCAATGTCAGATTTCCTTAAGCAGGAATTTGAAAAAAACCATTCGATCAAAGTTGGCCATGTGATCTGCAATGGTGTGCTTCCAACATTCACGAACAACGAACGCGAGATCGATTTAATGGGCGCAGGTTCCTTGATCACATTGAAACAATACAATGTGTTTGTAGATATCGTTTCGGATTTGAGAAAAAAAAATAAAAACATCAACGCCATCCTTTTCGGGAAGGGACCCGAAGAGGCAAATCTGAGAAAACAAATCGTAGCGCTTGACCTTACCGGAAATTTTCAACTGAAAGGTGAAGCCCATCACGCAAGTCTAATGGACTGGATGAGCCGCGCAAAAATTTTTGTCCATCCATCCGCTTACGAAGGCTATAGCACGGTTTGCCTGGAAGCGCTCGCCAACGGATGCCAGGTGGTGAGTTTCACCTATGCCGAAAATCATCCGGTGAAGCACTGGCATGTTGTTAAAAACAAAACGGAAATGTTGAATAGAATATCTGAGCTTCTGGAAGGCAAGCTGGACCCATCGCCAGTGATTGCACGCAACATGGAAACTAGCGTTCGGGAGATGATCGCTCTTTTTCACCGATCAGGCTGATGACTTGCGCTGCTACCGCGGAGGCCGATAGATTGGCATCAAAGTGTCTTGCGACTTTTGCGCGCTCCTTCGAAATATCTAAGTGGCAGGCGCGTTCCAACGCAGCGGCTAACGCCTGGGATGACTGACTCTGAAACAGCAGCCCAACTGTGCCTTTATTGGAAATTTTTTGAAAAGCCGGGATGTCAGTAAGGATGGGAATACATCCGCACGACATGGCTTCGAGAACAGAAACTCCGGCAACCTCATATTGTGATGTTGAAATGATGAAGTCAGACTTCGTGAACCATGCCTCCATTTCAGCATGCGGGACGAAACCTCTCAAACGAATGTTTTGTTCATGGCCTTTTATTCTGGCCTTTAAGTCATCAAGTAACTGTGATTCTTTAAAAAAAATGTCAACGGTGGCGTGAGGGTGAGCTTTGAGAAAAGTGATGAAACCATCAACCAGCGTAAATGGATCTTTGTTCTCATCGAGCCTGCCCACCCAAAGAAAGCTCAGCGGATGCTCGCGCGGTTGGTCACGATCCTTGCCCGAAAACGAAGATGTCACCTCGAGCAACTCCTTGACCTTGTCGGAGTTTGAAATCAGCCCGGCATTTACCCATTCTCGTCCTTCTGCGATTGAAGAAAAGAAATAACCGCGAACATATTGATCAGTTCTTTTGTGAAGAAAACGCTTTCCACCGGTAAAACATCGCTCACCGTGGTGCTGAAGGTAAGTGGTTGCGGCCGGAAAATGTCGCACAAATTGATAAGTCATCCACGCTGAATGAAAGCCGTGAACGATAACCACCTCTGGTCCTGCCTTGTTCACTTCCTGCAGTAACCTACCGACTGAAAACGTCTCAAATATTGACGCTCGCAAAAACCTGTAGGTCAAATTGCCGTAAACAACCGAGGTCGATTGGTCTGCGTAGTGGAAACTTATAACCTCGTGTCTCTCCGACAGGCTGGTAAGTATCTTTGTAAAGTACGGGACAGACGCAAGCCATTCATGCGGCCCCGTTTTCAATCTGCCAAATGATACATGACAGATCTTCATCACGGTCTTAATAAAAATTCAGATTTCATTTTTAGGACAACGCGCCACTGCGCATAATACTGATGAATGTGCGCCAGCGTATCCCCGTGCCGCACATCAACGGAGTTCGCAATCCTATAAAGGAATATCCGATGGATGCCCACATCTGCATGTTCCAGAACTTCAAGTTCATAGTAACGAAGCACACCCGCAGGCAACGGAAATCCAAATCCATCCGACCTGAATGCTGCCAGGTTGAATTCGGCTTCACGCATAAAGTTTCGCATGTGGTTTTTGCCCAGACTGTACGCTTCGCGGTAAAAGCTACTCTCTATTTCAGAGATCACAACCCTTCGCTGCCTGGAAACCTGCTGCTCTGCGTTACCACCGATCCTTAGCGAACTGATGTAATACGTGTCATTAATCTTGCCGTGAAGATCAGTTGGGAAAAGGTTGATTCTTTCACCATCACTCACTGTCACGAGTGCAATCTTTCGCGGCATCGCATACGCAATTCTCACCATATCATGAAGGTTACCCGGAAGATTCACATTCCCTGGCTTCTGCCGTGTAAAGCCATCGCGGACGGAATTGCTTAGCTGGTGCAGCGGATGTAAAAAACGATGGTTTCCGAATTTGCCTTCAAAAAGCCGAAGATCCGGATTGGCATTAAACGTAACTGGCAGACGCTGAAGAATCATCCGTGCAACGGAGCGACTATCTGCAGCAAATCCTCGCCATGCGGTATCAATCTGTAATTCGGGAGCTGCATTGAAATGAAGGCAGAGGTTAGTTTCTGCTACCTTAGGTTGCGCACCCCCAAACAGGACCGGCTTGTAGCCTACAAAAGCTAGCTTGGGATCCGCCACTTGTTGCCCGTCATGACTTGTCGCAAATACATTTAGCGGGTTCAAAAGACGCTCGGAAGAAACGCAGACATATTGCTGTGGAATTGTTAATCCAAACAGTAATTGTCTTATTAGTCCGGTTGTCTTCAACGCATTTCGAAAATAGGAAATCACAACCACTTCCACCATTGCGCCATGCACGAATTATGTGTCAGATTTTAACGCTGTAAATTTCTTTCTTATCGCTACTTTAGCTTTGTGAAAAAAATTCTGCTTTTCAATCCGCGAAGTGCCAACGCAAAACACAGGATTCCAAACTCCATCCTGCAGGTTGCAGCCTCGATTGATGGAAAATATGAATATGCGTTTGTCGATGGCAACCTCGAGGATGATCCATGGAAGCCAATCCAAAGACTTCTGAACAGTGGCGAATTTTCGCTCTTCGGATGCACTACGATGCCAGGTCCCCAACTGAAGCAGGCGATTCCCTTCTCTCAACGGATCCGCCAGCATTTTCCCGACATGAAAATTATCTGGGGTGGTTATTTTGCTTCGAACCAATACAAGTCAGTCATTAATTCGGGTGTTGTCGATTTCATTATCAATGGCCCGGGTGATAAAGCTTTTCCACTTCTGCTTGACGCGATTTCAAAAAACGAAGCCGTCACAGGTATTGAGAACCTGATCTACAAAAACGAAGAGCAACAAATTATAAAGACACCACTGGCACCGCTGGCGGATCAGGACACGCTGCCGCAACTTCCCTACGAAAAACTGAATGCGTTTTATCCTTTGAAGAAATACCTGGGAAAGACCTTTCTCGGGCAACGAACCGCAGCCTACCATTCAAGCATGGGTTGTCCGTTCACCTGTTCATTCTGCGCGGTGGTTCCGCTTTACAATGCGCGTTGGAAAGGAAAATCGGCACCACTCATTTACAAAGACATCAAATACCTGATTGATGAGCACGGTGCTGACGCGGTCGAATTCCATGACAACAACTTCTTCGTTAGCGAAAAACGAACGGTAGAATTTGCCAGGCTCGTGCAAAACGAAAACATCTCGTGGTGGGGCGAAGGGAGAATCGACACGATTGACAAATACACTGACCAATCGCTCGCAGCCATGCGGGATGCGGGATGCAAAATGATTTTCTTCGGAGCAGAAACGAGCAATGATGAACTGTTGAAGAAGATGGATAAGGGCGGCACGCAGACAACCGAGCAGATGAAACGGTTTGCAGCCCGAATGAAAAAGTTCGGAATCATTCCTGAATACTCTTTCGTTCTTGGCTTTCCTGCTGAAACACCGGAGAAAGTGATGCAGCAGATCGATCGCGATATTGCCTATATCAAGGAAATCAAAGCGATCAACCCCGAGACCGAGATCATCATTTATGTCTACAGTCCCGTGCCAACGGAAGGATCTGAACTCTATAACCTTGTTACCGCTGCAGGATTTAAATTCCCTGAAAAACTTGATGACTGGCTTAATCCAACCTGGCAAAATTTTGACCTGCGGAAAAATCCCTTGACGCCATGGCTTTCACCTGCCATGGTCGAAAAGATCCGGGGATTCGAGACTGTCTTAAATGCGCAATATCCTACTGTGTCCGATTTCAGACTGACTCCGATCAAGCGTAGCATACTAAGGACGCTGTCTTCAATTCGGTACCGGCAAAACATTTTTGCTTTGCCTTACGAACTGAAAGCCCTTCAGAAGATCTGGCGATATCGCCAGCCGGAAATCGAAGGATTTAAAATGGAGTGATGCGGAAATACTTGAAATACCTGTCATCGGTTATTCTCATTCCGTTCTTCCGTTGGTACTTGCGAAAGGAGAGAGCGTACGCATACGATGGTATTTCAATTACGGTGAAGCCAGGTGTGTTCCATCCTGGTTTTTTTTACAGTACAAAGTTTATTCTCGATTATCTGAAAAAACAGGACCTGGCCGGCAGAAAATTTCTCGAGCTTGGCTGCGGTTCAGGTTTGATCAGTGTGTTCGCAGCGAAACAAAGGGCACTGGTGGTGGCTTCCGATATCAGTAAAACGGCAGTGGAAAATACGCAGCTCAACGCGCGAAAAAATGAAGTTGACCTTAATGCATTTCAATCCGATCTCTTTCAGGCACATCAAAAACAAATTTACGACTGGGTTGTAATCAATCCACCGTACTATGCGAAACGTCCGCAGACAGAGGCTGAGTACGCGTGGTATTGCGGTGAAAACTTCGAATATTTCCAGGCACTTTTCCGTGAACTTCCCGGTTATTCTAACACTGAAAGTCAGATCATCATGATTCTCACAAAAGGATGCGACCTTGAGGCGATCGGATCTATTTCGCGAAAGAATGGTTTTGTGTTTGACCTTATCGCGGAGAAAAATGTCCTGTTTGATGAGAAGGATTTTCTCTTCGCAATCAAAAGAATTTAATTCATCTGCGTCAGCCCCAGCTTCAGTGAACAGACACATCGTTTGCAGGTCTCGTCTTGTGACATCTTGAGATTCTTCCGGAATGAAACCGCGCCCGGAGAATTGATGACAGACAAAAAATCATTGTCGTAAATGCTACCGTAAGGCTTGTGAAAAAAACACGGCAGCACAGTTCCATCGGATTCAATGACAGCCGACACCCAGGGTGCATTACATACCGGTTCAGGAAAATTGGCGGAAGCATTTACCGCCCTGTAATACTGAACCAGCCTGCGCATCTTATCAGGAGATTCTGCGATGAACTTACTTTGATATTCCTTCGAAAAATCCGTAAAAGTTTTTTCAACTATTCCCGCAAAGGCTTCGGTCTCATCCGCGCTAAGCGAAATGTCAGACACTTTTTGCTGCGACCAGGGATCATGCCGATTGAAGGCACCGGAGGAAACATCCGCACTGAGGAAAGAAATCTGGTCGAGACCTGTTTCGCGTGCTGCAATTATGATGTTTGGCAGATCAGCGTAGTTCCCCTTTTGCAAAACACACCTCGCGGTTACAGGGAAACTCTGATCCACAGCCTTGAGTGATCGCACGCCTTCGACAAGTCTGTCAAAGGCATTTGGCACCTGCCTGATCTCATCATGGATTGTCCGGCTGCCATCGAGCGAAACAATTACTCCACTGAGATTTTCCGCTACGAGCTGAGCATTTCTTGCCAGCAAAAGTCCGGTAGACAGCAAAGTCAGTTTGATATCCTCTGCCCGAAGCAATGCAGCAAATTCCCAAAGGTTGCTGTGCATAAGCGCCTCGCCTCCCGAAAAAACAATTTCACGAACGCCCAGTTGCTTAAATGATCCGATGTGCTGC
Organism: Fulvivirgaceae bacterium JP3-4; assembly: GCA_029309925.1. Taxonomy (GTDB): domain Bacteria; phylum Bacteroidota; class Bacteroidia; order Cytophagales; family Cyclobacteriaceae; genus Chryseosolibacter. The sequence goes on along the minus strand of JARKND010000001.1, from coordinate 12,396 downwards.
CTGAGTGTGGCAGCCGAGATCTCTTTTTTTTCGTGATTCGCTTTCCAGATGTCGCACATTACGCATCGGCAGTTACAGCGACTGTGAGGCATCATCACCAGAACAGGCAGATTGTAGATCCTGTGCGTTGAAAAGTTAAGCAGTCTCTTCAGGGTAGTAAGTGGCATCATTAAAGATACCGCTTCGGTGTCAGAACACGAAGCATTGTTTGTCAATCATTCGTTGACGTCAGAGAATGTATTCAACCGCTACCGCGATGAGGGCTCCAAACACGCCAACCGCAAGTTTCTTAGCATTGAACTTGTGCTCCGGGCTGCTCTCAAACACAATGGTTGTCGAAATATGCAGAAAGTTCCCGCACACCAACGCATAGAGGTAAATCAGGAATGTTGTACTGATCACCGCATTATTCGCCAGGTATGTGCTCAGCAATAGTCCGATAGGGGCGGCAAGCGAAAACCCGATGAGGTAAGGCAGTGCTTTATTTTTGGAACGCAGCTGAAACGCGAGCACTGTCATCAACGCAAAGGCTGCAGGCGCGCGGTGCAATGCAATGCCAAGCAAGATCGCATTTACATCATACGTGATTGCCGGATTAGTTGGTTGAGTAAGAAGGCTTCCTTCCAGAAAGGCGTGAATGCAAAGCGCCAGCAAGAGCACAAGCGCAGATACCGATTTTTCTGGTTCATGCTGATGATGGTGATGATGGCCATGATGATGGTCGTGGCTGTCGTGTGTATGAAGATGGCCGTGCTCAATTCCAGATGTAAAGTATTCGAGAAATTGCTGAAGGAAAAAACCAGCAAGAACGAAAAGCCCGATGAGTTCAAGCCCGGAGTTTTGCGAATACAATTCCGGAAGAATATGAATCACCGTGATCGCGAACAGATAAGCCCCGGCAAACACAAGAAGCAGTTTATAATTTGTGCTCTTCGATTTGGGAACAAGGTAGATAGCCAGCCCTGACAACAACGGAGTTAGAAAAAGAACTAAAAGCTTAATGGTCATGATTCGATTCTAAAAAAACTTTTTCACGAATATTCTCTGTAATAACATAGCCCGGCTTCCCGTCCTGAAGGATGACGAGTATCGCAGCGAGATCCGGGTTCCCTTTCAGAAATTCAATAGCCTTGTCCTTTCCGGCAACCATGAAAGCAGTTGCCCACGCATCGGCAGTTGCGCAGTCGCTGGCAAACACGGATACGCTGATGATATCCTGCTGAATCGGAAAACCCGTAAAAGGGCTGATCGTATGTCCATATCGCCTGCCATTTATGATCCGGTAATTGAAATAATTTCCGGACGTGGTAAACGCGCGATCTTCCGCTAGCGCATAGCCAAGAAGTTGAGGATCATCCTTCGGTGCCATTGGGTCCAGAATTCCAACACGCCACGGTCTTCCAGTCGTCAAATTTTTTCCCGAAGCAAAACCCTCACCACCCAGTTCAACCAGGTAATCTTTTACATTTTGACTATCGAGAAAGCGCGCGATCACATCAACACCATACCCCTGCCCTATTCCCCCAAAATCAACAGCAACCCTTACATCATCTTTTCCCACGTTCTGACCATCTAACCTTATGTGCTGATATCCGACAAATTTCCGGATCGAATCGACTCTCGCCTGCGAAGGCTTTGACGTTTTTGCTGGTCCAAAACCCCATAGGTTAACCAGTGGATAAACCGATGGATCGAAATGTCCATAGGAAGCCTTTGCAATATCAAGACTCACCTCAAGCGCTGCTAAAAAGTGTTGAGATGTTGAAGAAATCCCGTTTGTGCTGTGATTAAACCGCGACACCTCGGAAATTGGATCATAATTGTTAATCCCGCGGTTGACTTCCCTGAGTAGTGAATCGATTGACGTTTTGAAATTTCGGTTACCGGGATCAAAGTACAGCACAGAATAAGTTGTGCCCATTGTTGAACCTTCAACGCGGATGGGTGCGACCCCGGACTGCGAAAAGCCCTGATGAACTAGCGAACACAAAAAGATCGCGGTCAGCAGAGTTTTCATTTTAAACATAAGGTAAAGGTAGGGCAATTCTCCTAAATGCAACAATGTTGTAAAAAGAAAATCACGGATTTTTAGCGCGAATGCGTAACTTGCTCTCTGAAGATTAACTATGCGCGAAGACTATTTGCAAGGTGGAAGTGAGGGCATGAATGCTACCGAGAAGGAATTTGAAAGGGCGTTGCGTCCGCTTTCATTTACCGACTTTACCGGCCAGCAAAAAGTAGTCGACAACATCAAGGTTTTTGTGCAGGCAGCAAAGCAGCGCAGCGAACCACTGGATCATGTCTTGTTGCACGGTCCTCCGGGGTTGGGCAAAACAACGCTGTCACATATCATTGCGAACGAGCTTCAGTCGAATATCAAGATCACCTCCGGCCCTGTTCTCGACAAGCCAAGTGACCTTGCCGGATTGCTCACAAATCTTGAAGCGAACGATGTGCTCTTCATTGATGAGATCCATCGCCTGAATCCGGTCGTGGAAGAGTATCTCTACTCTGCGATGGAAGATTTTCGGATCGACATTCTGCTCGACTCAGGTCCGAATGCAAGGTCTGTCCAGATCGGGTTGAATCCCTTCACCTTGATAGGCGCAACAACCCGCGCAGGTTTGCTAACGTCCCCGCTACGCGCACGCTTCGGGATTAATGCACGCCTTGAATATTACGATGCTCAGCTGCTCACCGGGATCGTGAAGCGATCGTCATCAATCCTGAACACACCGATAGACAACGATGCTGCTTTTGAAATTGCAAGAAGAAGCCGCGGCACCCCACGCATTGCAAATAATCTTTTAAGAAGAACACGTGATTTTGCGCAGATCAAAGGAACAGGAACCATCACGATGTCCATTGCACAGATAGCGCTGAAAGCACTTGACGTGGATGAAAATGGTCTCGATGAAATGGATAACCGCATCCTCACAACGATAATCGAAAAATTTAAAGGCGGACCGGTAGGACTGACAACCATTGCCACTGCTGTGGGAGAAGAAGCAGAAACGATCGAAGAAGTGTACGAACCTTTCTTAATCCAGGAAGGATATCTGAAACGTACCTCGCGTGGAAGGGAAACCACTGAGCTGGCCTACAAGCATTTGAAGATTGTCCCACCCGCAAGAACCAGAGGACTCTTCGATTAAATATTCGCTTGCGCTCATGGAAGTGAATTCACCCCAGAGGCAGAGAGCCGCAAAGAAAATTCATTTTTTAAATTCTATCGGCTTAAGAATTCGCTGCTGAGTTTTCATCTAACCTTCCGTCCACATTTTGAATTTACTCAGCGGCCCTCTGCGCCTCTGCGGTGAACTGCATCTCAGTGATGCACCAGCAAACGGTATTAAAATTTCTCTGTACCCGCGAAGAAAAAGCTCCCTTCGATTTCAGCGTTAGCATCGCTGTCAGAACCGTGAATTGCATTTGCTTCAATTGACTTCGCGAAAAGATTGCGAATTGTACCGGGCTCAGCCTTCTTCGGATCCGTTGCACCGATGAGTTTCCTGAAGTCTTCCACTGCGTTAGTTTTTTCAAGAATCATCGGCACGATCGGACCAGATGACATATAGGTACACAAATCATTGAAGAAAGGACGCTCCTTGTGGATCGCATAAAACTGACCCGCACGCTCCTTCGTCAATTGCGTTTTCTTCATTGCTATAATCTTGAATCCCGCTTCCTCAATCATCTTTGTAATAGCACCCGTGTTGTTGGCACTCACCGCATCGGGCTTTATCATCGTAAAAGTTCTGTTACCAGCCATAAATCGTTTTTTATTGGCCGCAAAAATAGCAGTTTCAACGTTAGTGCAAGTCGCTGAGTCAGAAGATTTTCAACTAACCGCCATTTTAACGCGGGAATACACATCCACCATGATGTTTCGACATTTTTTTAGCATTTTTGCCCCTTGTTTCCCTTGAATGATGCGCAATCTTGAGGCCTTTCGGCAATTCTTTCAAACAGCCCGAAAAGTGGTCATCCTGACACACTTTAAACCGGATGCTGACGCCCTGGGCTCATCGCTCGGTCTCTGCGGTTATTTGAAGAAGAAAGGCCACACCGTTAACGTTATTACACCAAGCGACTATCCGGATTTTCTTACCTGGATGCCCGGCAATAATGAGGTACTTATTTTCCAGAAGGAAAAGCCCAAAGCTGCCGATGATCTTATCGCGAATGCTGACGCAATCTTTTGTCTTGACTTCTCGAGTCTTCAGCGCATCAACGAACTTGGCGTGATGGTGCAGAAGTCAAAAGCTAAAAAAGTACTGATCGATCATCATCTTGAGCCTGAAGCTTTCGCAGATTTTGAACAATGGGACCAGACAGCCGCATCGACTGCCGAGCTCGTTTATCGGCTTATCGCTGACCTTGGTGAGGAAAATCTGGTCGATGCCAACATCGCGAACTGCCTGTACGCAGGACTGATGACAGACACTGGCGGCTTTCGTCACCCGAATACAACAATCGAAGTTTTTGACACCGCTTCCGCCCTTGTCCGCCATGGCGCTGATCCCGCGAAAGTTTCGAAACTGATATACGACACGAACACCCTCGAGCGTTTACGCTTGATGGGATACGTGCTCAGCGAAAAACTCCAGGTGCTTCCACAGTACAAAACTGCATACATCACCCTCTCTTCCGAAGATCTGAAAAAATTCAGCTCGCAGACTGGCGACACCGAAGGCCTCGTTAACTATGGACTTTCAATTAAAGGCGTTCGCTTGTCCGTATTGATTTCTGACCGAAAAGAAAATATAAAGCTATCGTTCCGGTCGCTCGGTGAATTTTCTGTAAATGAGTTTGCACGTAAACACTTTGACGGAGGCGGCCATAAAAACGCAGCAGGCGGTCAGACCAGCACAACGCTTGAAGAAACCCTAAAAAAATTCCTTGAACTTTTGCCTCTTTATAAAGATCAGCTGCTGGGGTAGTGCAACACCCTTACAACCTTTTTTATACAAACATTGTCTAACCTAAATAATCATGATAAAATTTTCTTACGTACTACTTGCAGCGGTTCTAATTCTGAGCAGCTGCGAGAAATCTGAAAAAGAGACTCCTAACGGATTCAAGTATACAGTCATAAAAAGCGGCAGCGGTGATGAGCCAAAGAAGGGTGAAATTCTTGTCTTCGACTTTGAACTGCGCGACTCAAAAGACTCACTTTGGAATGACAGCTACAAGGATGCGATGCCTGTAGCAATTGAAAAGAACGACACCAGTACAACCAACCAACAGGATGGGATCATACAGATGTTGTCAGAATTGAAAGTAGGTGACAGTGTAAAAGCAACGCTCAGCGTTCCTGACTTCTTCAAAACGATTGTCAGAAGACCTGCTCCGCCATCGATCGATTCAACGTTGAATCTGACATACACCATTGCCGTGAAAGATGTAATGTCTGTGGATGAGTTTATGACATGGAAGGCCGAGAAGGTTGTTGCGCGCGATGATAAAATGATCAATGATTACGTGAAGGCAAATAATCTTGAGGCAGTAAAAGACTTAAGTGGCTTGTACATCGTTAACTATACAAAACGCCCGGGCGCAAAACCAAGCGTTGAGAACTGTGTGCAGGTGAAGTACCAGGGTAGGCTTCTCGGAAATGGCCGCATTTTCGATCAGAATGAAAATATTTCCTTTAACCTTAATCAGGTTATTCGTGGATGGCAGATTGGCTTTACGCACCTTGCAAAAGGCGACTCAGCAACACTGCTCATTCCGTCTCGTTTGGGCTATGGGCCGGATGGCTTCTATGGCATTCCTCCGGATGCACCATTGTTATTCCATGTCACCCTGCACGATTTTAAAGCCGGGCTGGATCCTGCAACCAATCAATGTAAATAAATAACAGTATGATATATTCTAGACGCGCGACCCTTATCCTTGCGATCGTAGCGCTTCCATTCTTCTTTAGCAGTTGTATGAAAGACGAGCCCGAATCATTTGATCAGGCCGAGCAGTTTTTTAAAGAAGTCGCTGCGATTGATGAATACCTTACCACAAATTCGATCCCTCACATAAAAGATGCGAATGGAATTCGAATCGTTACTACGTCCCTGGGGACACAGTTGCCACCCCAAACTACACAAACAATCTCTGTAGACTATAAAGGTTCGATCTTTAGCACTGGCGCTGTATTCGAAGAATCTACTGCGAACGGATTTCTCGGAAACTTTATCCCCGGATGGCAGATCGGACTGCGCAAGCTTCCTGTCGGATCCAAAGCAACCCTTTATATTCCTTCATATCATGCCTATGGTCAATCCGGCACAGCAAAAATACCTGGCAACTCGACTTTAGTATTTGAGGTCAATATAAAATCAGCAACGCTAAGCGATGTTGCTAAGGAGAAATTCAAATCCGACACAACCGCTATCAACAACTACGTTGCCAGCAAAGGTCTTGACGTTACCAAAGACCCCACTGGCATCCGATACATTCAGGTATTGGCCGGATCGGGCGCTGCACCGTCATGGTTCAGCCAGGTGAAGGTGAAGTACACTTACTTTCTGCTGACAGATGATAGCCGTGAGATTCGCACGTTTACACGCGAACCATCAGAAGAATTTACCAGCTATGTTGTTGATTACATCCAGGGGATGCAGGTCGCTTTGCAAAAGATGAAAGTAGGCGGAAAGACCCGCGTGCTTATTCCATCAGGACTTGGGTTCGGAATAGAAAATGCGACCGATGGAACCGGATCGATTCTCATTCCTGCTAACTCGAATCTTATTGTTGACATCGAGCTTCTGGAAATAAAGTAAATTATGCGTCTGTGTTTTGCTACAAACAATAAACACAAGATCAAAGAGGTCGCTTTCGCGATAAATAATAAAATTACCATCCTGAGTCTGAGCGACATCGGATGCTTTGAAGAGTTGCCCGAAACACGGGATACGTTAGAGGGCAACTCTTTACAAAAAGCAGAGTACGTCTACACCAATTTCAACATTCCCTGTTTTGCTGACGACACCGGCCTGGAGGTTTACGCCTTGAACAACGCGCCTGGCGTATACTCTGCCCGTTATGCAGGCGACCACAAGAACTCCGATGACAACATCAATCTTCTTCTGCAAAATCTCAAAGGCGTTTCCGACAGACGCGCCCAATTCAGAACTATTTTCACACTCATAGGCCTCGACAAAATCTACACCTTCGAAGGAATCGTCAAAGGAACAATCACCACCGAACGGAAAGGCACCGGAGGCTTCGGCTACGACCCCGTCTTCATTCCCCAGGGCCATACAAAATCGTTTGGTGAAATGTCCCTCGAAGAAAAAAATCAACTGAGCCACCGCGCCATTGCAGTGAGCAAGCTCGTATCATTCCTCACCTCGAAATAAATAGCCATAGCCATTAGCTATAGCCATAGCCAATCCCTCTCCGGTGAAATAGTTTCTCTAATGAAGAGTCTCTTCATACTAATAGCGAAAATGAAGAAATCTCAAACTCATCTCGAAAAATTGCCCTGGCCATCGCCATTAGCTATAGCTACAGCCAATCCCTCTCCGGCACAAAAGAAGACGATCTCTTTTTGCATTACTAATGCCTAATTCCTAGTGCCTAATTCCTAATGCCTAATGCCCAATTCCTTCAAAAGGAAAAGCCCGAACTCACGCCCGGGCTCTTGCATTTCCGAATGACTAGTGACTAATGACTAGTGACTATTTTATGCCTTCGCAGGTTCCAGTTTACGACCCGCTTTCTTCGTAGAGAAGTCAACCAACACTGGAGTACCAATGCAAAGTGATGAATACGTACCGATCAGTACACCGATCAACATTGCGAATGTAAATCCTTTGATCGTCTCACCACCGAAAATAAACAGGATGATGATTACGAAAATTGTCGACATACCTGTGATCAATGTACGGCTCAACGTGTCGTTCAAGGCGTTGTTAATTACAGTAGGAGTGCTTTCACCGCTCTTCATTCCGGTCAAGAACTCACGCACACGGTCAAACACAACCACGCTATCGTTGATGGAGTAACCAATCACCGTGAGGATCGCAGCAATGAATGCCTGGTCGATCTGCATCGAGAATGGCATTACGTTCGCCAACAATGAATACAGTGATACCACAACAAACACGGTGTGAATTAAACTTACCATCGTTCCAAGGGCAAACTGCCACTTTCTAAAACGAATCAGAATGTACAGGAACATCAAGCCCATCGCAATTGCAAGCGCATACACCGCAGATTTGCGAATGTCGCTAGCGATAGTCGGTCCGACCTTCGTTGAACTTAGGATCTTGGCGCTACCTGTTTTAGACAAGCCTTCGGTAAGCTTAGCCTCTGCAAGGTTTGTTGCATCTTCAGATTCGTCTTCAACCATGAAGTCCGTTGTGATTTGATATTTGTTGTCGAAGCCATACGTCTTCACCTCTGGAGTTTCTCCGAATGATTCAGTCAAATTTGAACGGATTGCATCGATATCCTGTGGCGATTCGAATCCAACGATGAATGTACGACCACCTTTGAAGTCAACACCGTAGTTCAATCCGTTGATCGCCAGCGAAATGATACCCGCAACAATCACAGCACCTGAAACACCATAGTAGATCTTGCGATTTCCGATAAAGTCGATCTTAATATTTCTGAACAGGTTCTTAGACCATGGGAAAGAGAAACTGATTTGCTTTCCACGCTTCACGAAGAATTCGAATATCAGACGTGTAAACAACACCGATGTAAACAGTGAACACAGAATACCGATGATCAGCGTCACCGCGAATCCGTAGATCAAACCAGAACCGAACGCAAGAAGTACAAAGCCCTTGATCAGCGTAGTTACGTTCGAGTCAATAATGGCGGAGAATGCGTTCTTGTAACCGTTCGCGATTGCTATATTCAATGGCTTACCTTCGTTCAGGTCTTCTTTCACACGCTCATTAATAAGAACGTTCGCATCAACCGCAATTGCAAGCGACAACAAAATACCTGCGATACCAGGAAGTGTTAGTGCAGCGTTCAACGATGCAAGCACACCAAGCAGGAAGAACAAGTTCAGCACAACAGCAGCATCTGCAACCCATCCTGCCGAGCTGTACGTCACAACCACAAACACAATGATGATCAGGAAACCAACTACGATTGAAATCAAACCGTTTTGAATAGACTCGGCTCCCAGCGTAGGACCAACAACCGCTTCTTCAAGAATGGTTGTAGGAGCTGGCAACGAACCGGCCTTCAAAATATTTGCGAGATCTTTTGCTTCTTCGCTCGTGAAATTTCCGGAGATAATAGAACTACCATATGGAATAGCCTCATTCACGCCTGGCGCTGAGTAAACAACATTATCAAGCATAATAGCGATGCGGGAACCTTTTGTCGCGGCTTCTTCGGTCCACTTGGCCCAGATGCGTGTACCAGTAGAGTTCATCGTCATGCTCACAGCAGGTTGAGCTTTTTCATCCAGATCCTGCCTTGCATTCACGATCGACTGCCCATCAAGTCTCGCTTTTCTGTTTCTTCCGAGGTCAAGGAAGTACAGCTGAAGTTTCGGCTCTTCGTTCACATCAGTTGTGAACTTGTCAGCCTTGGCAGCCCAGAAGACACCAACATTTCTAGGCAACCTGTTCTTAACATCCTCCTTCCTGAAGATTCTGTTTATTTCAGCCGTGTCTTTCAGAGCGTAACGGAAGCTGTAAGGAGGCTCGCTGAGCGAGAACAATGGGCTGATGTTCAGATTCTGCAGTGAATCCAGGCCGGCCTTCGAGCTGTCTGCAGCGTTTGCAAGACTCTTTTCGAGTGCCGATGCAGTTGAGTCAGCTGCAGTCTGGTCTTGAGCAGGAGCTTGCGCGGTGTTAGACGTTGATTTTTCGCGTTGCTCCTTCATGAGAATATCATTGATCGACATCAGTGCAGGGTTCAGCGTTGTTGGCTCAACCACATCCCAGAACTCAAGCTTTGCAACGCCCTGCAATAATTTTCTTACCCGCGCAGGGTTCTCTGCACCGGGAATTTCAATTTGAATTCTTCCAGTGCCCGGCAAACGCTGAATGTTTGGCTGAGAAGTACCGAACTGGTCAATACGATTGCTAAGAATAGTGAATGAACGATCAACGGCATTGTCAATTTCTTCTTCAACAATGCTGATTACTTCACTGTCACTTGCATTCAGACTGATACGTCCACGCGTTGATGCTGTTGAGAACAAAGGAGCAAGACGCCTGCCCGGGTTATCCTGACGATAGGCGTTGAAAAAAAGTGTGCTGAAGTTTTGTTGACTCGTTCTCGACTGAACACGTGCCGTCTGCAATGCTTTTACAAATGCAGAATCCTGGTTGTTTCCACTGAGTCCGCGAATGATATCGACAGGCGACACTTCAAGCGTCACATGCATACCACCCTGCAGGTCAAGGCCCAGACTGATCTCACTGTTCTTTATTTCTTCGTAAGTGAAATCCTTCAGACCGAGGAAACTGTACACTGGCTTGTGCCATACAGAGTCCAGGTATTTTTGTTTTTTGTCCGGATTGAATGTCCCGTCCGGAGCCGTTGCGTATGCCGTTGCATCTTTCTGAACGTTACGCGAGATCAATGTGAAGGAGAGATAATACACACATAGCAGCGTTACTACTATCGTGAGCACTCCCACAAATCCTTTGTTTTGCATAAAAAATTATATAGGGTTTGAAATATTACAAAATGAGAAATTGTTCGGAGCAGAAACTCCGCAGAAAAGAAAATTCCAGGCGCGCTTAGGGAGCGTTAGGAGAAATGATCACGCGGAAGAGCGTGATCAGCAATTTTTCTTCTACCGATGGCAGAGTGGTGTGAGGCGTTTCTTCCTTCACATCTTCAAACGTGATTTCAAAAAGACAGTGTGGGTCAAGATTAATTTGAAGACTGACCGGAGCTGGCAGGGAAAAAGTAGCCATGCTGAAAGAAGCTTTTTCTGAATCATCCGAGGATGAGTCCGATGACTGCTCCGCAGCTGCCGAAAATTTCAATTGGGCCGAGTAAACCTGCGAACATACAATCGCCATGGCCAGCAGGCAGCCAAAAACGATGGTCATATATTTCAGGTTTCTTTTCATTGTAGGGGTACAAAAGTAGCTAATTCAGGTTAATCCGCAAGCAGGCAGTTTCTCAAACATTTTGAGCCAGTTTTGCCTTCAGCGACAGCGTTAGCAGGTCGAGCGCCTTCACGAAATTACTGTTGTTGGGAATAATAAAGTCCGAATGGTGCTTAAGGGGCTTGATTAATGTCTCATAGATTGGCATCACATGATGCTGATAGCGATACAGCACATCGTTGATGTCGTATCCTCGTTCATCATTGTCACGAACAATTCTTCGGCTCAGTTTGATGTAATCCTTCGCTTCAATAAAGATCTTCAGATCGAGCTCCTGCGCAATCTCTTCGAAATACTGTACAAACAAACCTTCAATTATAATGATCGGTGCCGGCTTAAATTCGATCGTTGAAGGCCTCGCATTCGGATTGTTGAACGTGTACTCGCGGATTCGCAGCGTCTCCCCGCGTTTCAGCTTCACTATATCCTGGTGAAACCGTTCCCGCTCGATCGCAGTGGGAAGATCGAAATTTTGCACACCCTTCTCATCCGTAAATTGAAGATCCCTCGCCTTGTAGTAATGATCCTGCGAAATGAATGTTACTTCTTCCGGCTTAAAGCGACTCGCCAGCGTCTTGATAAAATAGGTTTTCCCCGACCCACTTCCGCCAGTAATTCCTATGGTATAAGGTTTCTGCATTCGGCACGAATATACAAAACCCCTAGAGACGCATAATCATGCGTCTCCTGATCACCGACACATTTTGTTTTATCGATTTTGTATTCGGGCGTGCCCCGCCATCACACACGGCCATCGCAGGGTCGGGCTATCCGTTCCAAGTCCGTCCACAACACAAGCCCATCACACTTCGGGCTTTCCACTCCTATCCCTCACGCAAAACACAGCGAAGCAGTGTGCGGACGTTGTCGATTAAGATTTTCCTGCCGTCATCCCGAGCCTGCACCCTTACTACTAAGAGCGCACCATTCGCGAGGGACCTCACGCAGAATGCACCGCTGAAGAATCGCGTGTAGCGTGAAGCGTGCAGCGTGAAGCCTTGCACTGCTTGCAGCTTGAAGCTAACGGCCTGCAGCCCCGCATAGACATAAAAAAAGCTCGTGTTTTAGCACGAGCTTTTTAAATAATAAAAGATAGGCAACGACTTACTCTCCCGGGTGTTATCCTAGTACCATCAGCGCTGGTGGGCTTAACTGCTCTGTTCGGAATGGGAAGAGGTGATCCCCACCGCTATAGTCACCTTAAGATCGTAGAGACAGATAATCATCTGTCTGTAATATGTTTTTGACATGTAGATGATGAAAGAATAGTATAAAAACAAAGTTCGTAGTGAGAGCA